>NZ_BSQG01000001.1:0-423198 GCF_030268225.1 Nocardiopsis ansamitocini
GCCGAGGGAATGTGGCTACGCACCCCGACAGACACCTGGGTCCAAATCGAACAGGTCAAACAGTGGACTGTTCGTGAGCAGAGGGTCCACAACCTCACCATCCAAGATGTCCACACCTACCATGTACGCACAGGCGAAACCGCAGTACTCGTACACAACAACAACTGTGGTCTACCTGAGGGATACACCTCTTCTCCTGCGTTGAAGGGGGACCCGTATCATCCTGATTCGGTGGCCACGCGCAGTGCGCAGAACAGAGAGCTTTACGCCGGTACGCTGAAGGATCGGGCGGTATCCCTGGGGTATAACAGAAGAATTGCTCCCCAAAAGGCGCCGTTCAACTCGCACGGGCAAGATGTATTTTTCAACGGTAAAAATTATATTACGCCAGATGTTGATGGACACAACGTATCAGGGGGCTGGAAAATATTCAGCCGTCGAGGCGACAGGGTAGGTACCTATGACGCAGATCTCAATTACCTCAAGCACTGATCCTTTCTCTATCGAAATTGCATCTAATCGCCCTCCAGTCGCCTTGCTTCATCAAGAGGCAGGGGCGACCGGCAGGATAGTTGTTGGCGACTTTATCGAGATTTTCTACATGGATCTCTCCTATTGGAGTGTCGATGATTATAAGCGCAGCTGGCGCGATTCGATCCAGGTAATTATAGATGAAAAAGAAAAAGACTCTTGTCTAGTTGCGTCGATTACTGACCCGAAGGTAAGTAATTTTATTTTCTGCTGGCCCCTCTACAGGAGAGGACAGGATGTAATTGTCCAAAATTCAATCATTTTTCTGGATGAACTAGAAAAAGATTTTAACCCTTTCGAGCCATGGTCTTCTGTCAGGTCGCGACTCACTGTCGACGAGGATGGAAATTCTATTTCCGAATGGCGAGTCCGCTTATCGGCAGTTCGTGATTTCGTGGAGCAATATCGAGAGCTTTAGTTTTTTAGTTTACAAAAGGTCACTCTCGAGTCAAGCTTGCGCGAATGTTCAGGCTCATTTCCGAGAGCGTGTAGCGCTGGCGCTAATTAGTTATTGGCCTCAATTAGTCGGTACGACAGCGGAGTTGAACAGGAGTCCGTCATAGTTTCTCGGTTGGGTTCTTGAAGCCGAAAGTCTTGCGTGGCCGGTTATTTGATTCGCGGGCAACATCGTCAGGTTCGGCTTAGGTGCAACCGGACAGGTCAGTTCTCTTGGGGAAGTACCGGTTGAGCATGCAGTTTCGTGCCTGCCACGCCGGTGTTGTTGGCTGATGGGTCCTCGGCACCCATCGCGTCTCTCAGCGTGGGCGCCAACGTAATGGCCACCGACCCACAAGCGGGTGTGGAGGGTGCGCGCGAGGTGGTGGCCACGCACGTGGGCACCGGTGCCAAGCGGATGGTCGAGGTCTGGATCAACCCGGCCAGCGAGAAGGCCCCCAACCCGTTGGGCGCGCCCCTCCAAAGGGGCGCGGAGGAATCGGAGGGCTCCGATGGCGCGCAGGGCGTGGTCGGGGAGCCGGTGGTGGCCACCGCCAACCACGAGTTCTGGGTGGCCGACCTCGGCGAGTGGGTGGCGGCCGGTGAGCTGGCCGAGGGAATGTGGCTACGCACCCCGACAGACACCTGGGTCCAAATCGAACAGGTCAAACAGTGGACTGTTCGTGAGCAGAGGGTCCACAACCTCACCATCCAAGATGTCCACACCTACCATGTACGCACAGGCGAAACCGCAGTACTCGTACACAACAACAACTGCATAGTAGGATCTAAGCAATTTGATCATTCCTGGGATCAGCATTCACCTAGAGGGGCCTATCAAAAAGATGGGAAAATGGAGAATGTACTCGCCAATGGAATTGATAAGCCCCGTTTTCGGGAGATGGTGAATGAGGCAATTGCGAGTGGGGTGAAAGTCCCAGATCTAAGTCTGATCCTCGCGATGGCCACTACATTGATTACGATTTCGGGGACGTTGAAGTTGGCGCAATGGGGCAAAATGGCATGAGGATCGCGGTTAGTGAAGCAGGTAATTTCGTTACGGCAATGCCAAAATTCATGTACTAGGTGACTAAAATGATTTCGTTTGCATTTCTGCCTCGAATTGAAGACTCGTCCTGGAAAGTCGACGGAATTTCGGAAGGGTCAATCCGATCGCTTTCTGCTGACGATTTCACGTTTCACTACTTCAATTCGGATGTGATGATCGTCGATGGTTCGAAAAAAATTTATTTGAGGACGCCCGCCCTTCCTGTCGTAGACTTCGTCTGGATGCTTGTTCAGCTTTACAGAGAAGTCATGTCGTCCGGCGAGTCCTGCGTGGAATCTTCGCAAACTCAAGATTCAATCTCGGCCGTACGGAGGGAGGGAGTGGTTAATATTTCCTACAGTTTTTCTAGTTTGGTCTCGGTGGTTTCTATTTGTGAATTCAAAGAAGTTCCGAAATCTGCTCTCCAGTCGGCCCTGGAACTCCTTTATTCTACTCATGATGAATTAAAATCAAATTTATATCTAATTGATCTTGCTAATCTTATTCGGTCGAATTAATGACATTCTTTGCCATCTGCGAGAAAATAAAAGAAGGCAGTCATGTTGAACTTTGATCGGTGGGGCTATTAAAGCTTTTGGCAACAGCGTCAGTGAACAACTGTCCCGTAAATGATCTTCGAGTCGGCTCAGGTGTGGTCGGCCACCGTACTGCTTGCCGACCTATCCGGTGAGCGCGAGTTTGTAAATCCGGGCGATGCCGAGCATGACGTGGTGGACTCCTTCTCCTTAGGGGGCAGCCGCGGAGGATCTTCCAGGTCTTCATACGGTCGAAGACGTGCTCGACGGGGGCGCGGACCTGCTTGTTCGACTTGTTCTGTTCCTCCTTTCCAGTTCGGGAGTTCGGCTTGTCCGCGCTCGCGGTGGTAAGTGATGACGACTCCGGTTTCCGGGGAGGCACCGTCGGTGATCATGGGGGTCTTGCAGAGGGAGGCTTGGGTGCCGGACTCCTCCCGCGCTTTGCAGTCGTTGCGGTTTCCGGCGAGCGGCCAGCCAACCACGACGACCAAGCGGGCCTCTGTGCCAATGACAATCTGGCGATTGGTGGAGCACCGGTAGTTTTTCGACCACTCGACGGTCGTGTGATCCCAAGGCGGAATCAAAGTGTCGTCGACGATCGGCACGGTGTCCTTGGCGAACCGCTTGCGGGTCTGGAGTGTGAGCCTCGGCCCGATGTGATCGATGACCGGATCCGCCGCCGACTTGGACACCCCCAACAGCGGGGCGAGCTGGCGCATGGTCGGGTTAGTGCGCCAGCAGGGCCCAGGCCTCCAGGACAAGGCTTCATGGCCGACCCTTGCGAACCGCGTCCGCACCCCGTGCCGCAGAACCGTCACCAGCTTCGGGAACTGTCGCGGGCTCAGCCCGGTGAACGGGATTGTTCAGGATGAGCTCCGACGTCGTGATCACACCAGCAACATCAAGATCATCGCATCCGTGATCAGCAGCTACGGGACAGCCCCTTGGAAAAGAAATCGAAAGCGACTTTGTCAGGATCCTCCTGGGAGAGGATGCCGTTTCAGAGGTCGAGAGACTGAGCCTTTTTATTTTGATCAGGTGGTGAATCCGAGTGCGACGGCGGCATGGGCGACGGTGGTGATCCGGGTGGTGCTGTACCGAGGCTTCCGTAGGAGCCGCCAGTATTTGGGGGTGGCCCTGGCGCGTTCGCCGAGGCTGTGGATCTTGGCGTGATCGTGGTTGTAAGGCTGTGGGTGCGGGCCGCGCTGCCCCTCACCTCCGAGAAGCAGGACGCGAAAGACTCGGTATCCTCCGCCCCGCCCACGCCGTGTCCGGTTCAGGCCATTTCCCGGGTCCGGAAGTCGCGTGCCCCGGGTGCGAGCGCGGCGAGTGCGGGTGCGAGGAAGCACAGCAGCGCGCAGGTGGCGAGCACCGCCTCGATGCCGAACGCCTGGGCGGCCGGTGCGATGAGCGCCAGCCCCACCGGGGCGAGCCCGTAGGAGAACAGGAAGTCCAGGGACGACACCCGGGCGAGCTTTCCTGGTTCCACCTCGCGCTGGGCCGCGGTGAACCACGGCACGTTGAACAGTTCGATCCCGACCCCGGCCAGGACGTAGGCGGCGATGACGACCACGGGGTCCGTGGCGAACAGCAGGCTCAGTGGCGCGAATCCGTAGCAGGCCAGCCCGGCCAGGGCCGCCCACCCTTGGGAGCGGGGCCGCCAACGGGCGACGAGTACCGCGCCGGCCAGGGCGCCGGCGGTGTAGGCGGTGAGGGCGGCGGCCAGAACCACCTCGGTGCCGTAGTGGTCCCGGCTGACCAGCGGGAGCAGCACTCCCGTCGCGGAGTACCCGGTGGCGATCACGGCGGTCAGCGCACCCAGGCCGGCCATGAACCAGGGGTGGCGGCGTGCCTCCCGCAGGCCGTCGGCGAACTCGACGTGGAAGGGGGCGCGGACCGACACTCCGACGGCCCGGGGGGCACCGGGCGGGGGGAGCAGGGCTGCGACCAGCCAGAGCAGGCCGGTGCCCAGCAGCAGGACCCCGGTGCCGGCGACGGTGGACAGCAGGGCGGTGAGCCCCGGCCCCACCAGGGTGCTGACCCGCACCGAGAACGTCATCGCGGCGTTGGCCTGCTGGCGCAGCGGCGGATCGACGACCTCGGCGGTGAGCGCCTGGAAGGCGGGGCGGCACGCGCCCTGTCCCGCACCGACCACGGCTGCGGCGGCGGCCATGAGGAGGGTGGAACCGCCCAGCCCGACGGCGAGGAAAGGGGTGGCCAGGGCTGCCGCGATGCCCGACCAGCGCACGACCGCCCGGCGCGAGCAACGGTCGGCCAGGATGCCGCCGACGGGTACGGCGGCGAGGAAGCCGACCGTCCGGGTGGCGAGGACCAGGCCGAGCCCCGCAGCGGTGAGGGAGCCGTCGAGCACGGCCAGCCCCAGGATGAACGGAAGCGCCCAGGTGGCCAGCCCCGAGGCGGTGGTCCCCGACCACAGGCGCGCGAAGGCGGGGTCGCGCAGAACGGTCGTCCGCGGTGCTGGTGGGTGGACCGTGTCGGTCGCCGGCGGGGAAGGCACGAGTCGTCTCTCCTTGGGGACGGGCGGTGATCATCCCCTCCACCTTAGATGGAAACAGTTATCATTCTCAATTTTACCGCACCCCCCGACATTCCCGATCGAAGGCGAACCGCCCACGACGCGCCCATATTCCCCCAGGGAGCGTTTTCGGACATGCACCAACTGCGGCGCACTGTCAACAATGAGTGACAATGATTTTCATTCACACTATAGTGGCCGCTGGTAAAACCGACATTGACAGCACCACTCGCCGGTCACCGGCGGGTGCCAGGGGTGAGGGGACGCACATGCCCGCAGGAACCGGCCGGGGGACGGCCCGCTGCCGGGGCCCTCCGCAAGGGCCGAGCCGGATACGCAGACAGCCCCCCATTCGAAAGGACCCGCGTGGACCACTCCCTGGTCGCCCAGCTCCCGCTCCCGCTTCCCGCCGCACAGGTCGTCGCGCTGAACAAACCCAAGGCCGACCTCGGCACGCACCGCTCCTACGCCTGGAACGGCTGGGATTTCGACGTCCCTCCGGGTGTCTTCCTGCCCGGCGCCACCAGCCGGATGATCCACCAGCGGATCCTCGACGACGACATCGACGTGCGCGGCCGGCGCTACGCCGCCATGGGTGTGGGTCTGGGGGTGGAGACGGTCGTGGCCGGGCTCCGGGGCGCCCGGGAGGTCTACGCGATCGACGTCCACCCCGACAGCGTCGCGGCCGCCGCCGACAACTACGCGCGCCTCGTGGGCGAGCCGGCCAAAACCGCGTTCGTCCCGGTCGTGGCCGACGTCTTCGACGGCTTTCCCGCAGGTGTCCAACTCGACGTCATCACCTTCAACCCGCCGGCCGTCAGCCAGCCCGTCAGCGACGACCCCGACATCGTGCGCAACGTGTGCGCGGGCGCACCGGTCACCGAGGCGTTCTTCACCCAGATCGCCGCGCGCGACCTGCTGGCGCCCGGCGGCGAGGTCTTCCTCATCGCATCCAACACCGCCGAACTGCGGCGCATCATCGGCCACGCCCTCGACACCGGCTTCACCGCCGACATCCACCACCGGCACGACTGGGGCGACGGGGTCCTGACCTACCTGTTCCGCCTGCAGCGGGGAGGCCACGCGTGACCACCCTCGACGACCTGTTCCGCGGAGCGCTCGACGACCCCGCCCCGCTCGTGGCCACCAGCGTGTTCTGGCTGCACCACGGCACCCGGCTCGCCGGCGGGGACACCACCTACCTCAACCAGTACGTCGTGGTCCGGGTCGGGCGGGTGTTCGGCGCGTGCGCCTTCGAGCCGGGCGAGCTCACCCCCGCGGTCTGCCGGGAGGCGTCCGGCCTGCCCCTGTCCGCCCTGCTGGGCGAGGACCGCCCGCTTCCCCTGCGCACGGCAGCCCTCGACGCCTACCTGGCCCACGCCCGTCCACACCGCGACGACCCCTCGGCGGAAGCGGTGCCCCTGCCGCACGGGACACCGGAGGAGCGGGCCCGGGCCCGCGACGCGGCCATCGCCGGCCTCCTTCCCGCCCCGGAGGGCAGGAAGGTGGGGCTCATCGGAGTGGTCAACCCACTGGTCGCGGCCATCCGCGAGCGCGGCGGGGAGTGCCTGCCCTGCGACTTCAACCTGCGCGCCACCCAGTGGGGCGACCCGGTGACCGACGCGATGACCGAAGTGCTCGACACGGCCGACGCCGTCGTCGCGACCGGGATGACCATCGGCAACGGGACGTTCGGCGAGATCCTGCGCCGCTGCCGGGAGCGAGGGATCCCCTTGGTGGTCTACGCCCAGAGCGGCAGTGCCGTGGCCCGGGCCCTCCTCGGGTCCGGGGTGACCGCAGTGTCGGCCGAACCGTTCCCGTTCTCCCAGTTCAGTGCCGACCCGACCGTGCTCTACCGGTACCGCGTCACGAGTGAGGCGTGATCACCGGGACGGGCCTGGCCGGGTGCCATCACGGCGAGATCCTGCAGGGCGTCTTCTCCGGCGAGGGGGGACGCCCCTGCCGGGGCCTCGTCACCCTGCCGATGTCCTCCCCGGTCGCCCGGGCGGTGTTCACCCCGCTGCCCGGGACCCCGGGCGAGCACATCGTGCTGGACACCCCCGGACGCACCAAGGCCGCGCGCGCGGCGGCCCTGGCGGTCGCCGAGTGCGCGCGCCTGGCCGGGCGCCCGGCGTGCGGCGGGCGGCTCCGGGTCGGTGGCGGGGCCGCCCCCGGCCTGGGGATGGGGTCCTCCACCAGTGACGTCATCGCCTCGATCCGCGCGGTCGCGGCGAGCTTCGGTGCGCGGCCCTCGCCCGGGGTCGTCGCCCGTCTGGCGGTGCGCGCCGAACGGGCCAGCGACCCGATCATGCTCGGGGACCGGCCGGTGCTGTTCGCCCAACGGGAGGGACGCGTCCTGGAGGACTTCGGCCCGGTGCTGCCGGCAATGGCGGTAGTGGGCTGCCTGACCGGCGGCGGGCAACCGGTCAGCACCCTCGACCTGCCCGGCGGCGCCGTCGAGGGCGACGTGGCCGACTACGAGTTGCTGCGTGCGGCGCTGCGCGCGGCCATCACCGACGGCGACGCCGCGGGGGTGGGCAGGGTGAGCACCGAGAGCGCCCGGCTCAACCAGCGCGTCCTGCCCAAGGCCGAGTTCGCGACCCTGCAGGACGTCGCCCGGCGCTGCGGTGCCGTGGGTGTGCAGGTCGCCCACAGCGGCAACGTCGCCGGCCTCCTTTTCGACGCGGGCGTCCCCGACCTCGACGCCCGGCTGCGTTCCTGCGGCACCCGCCTTCGCGACCATGGACTCACCGCTACCCGTATCTTCCGTACTCCCCCCTGGAACAACGGAGCACGATCATGGACGACCACATTTCCGAGACGATCGGCAGACCGGATCTAGTCACCCTCGACGACGGGCTCGTGTGCCTGCGCTTCGAAACGATGAAGGTGGTGTCCGCGCTGGCGGCGGTACGCCACCTGCTCCGAACCGGCGCCGTCCGCCCGGGCGACACCCTGCTGGACAGCTCCAGCGGTATCTACGCCTACGGCCTCGCGCTGGCCTGCCACCGGTTCGGCCTGCGCTGCCACATCGTCGGTTCCACGACCATCGACCGCACGCTGCGCGTACAGCTCGCCGTGCTGGGTGCGACCCTGGAGCAGATGGAACCGTGCGCGGACCTCAAGCTCGACCAGAGCCGCCGGGTCCGGCGCGTCAAGGAGGTCCTGCACGCCAATCCCGGGTACCACTGGATGCGCCAGTACCACGACTCCATCCACTACCTGGGCTACCGCGCGGTCGCCGACCTGATCGCCAAGGAAGTGGGCCCGGGCGACCTCACCCTGGTGGGCGGGGTCGGGTCGGGCGCCTCGACGGGAGCGCTGGCCACGTTCCTGCGGGAGTACTCCCCCACGACCGCGCTCGTCGGGGTGCAGCCTTTCGGCAGCGTCACCTTCGGCAGCGAGGGGGTCGTCGACCCGGAGATCATCATCGCCGGCATCGGCAGTTCGATCCCCTTCGGCAATGTCGACCACTCGCTCTACGACACGGTGCACTGGACGGGGTTCGAGGCGGCGCTGGCCGGGAGCGTGGACCTACTGCGCCGGCACGCGGTCTTCGCCGGCCTCTCAACCGGCGCCGCCTACCTCGCCGCCCGGTGGGAGCACGCCAGGGCACCGGAGCGGCAGGTGGTGTTCGTGGCGGCGGACTCCGGGCACCGCTACGTCGACTCCGTCTTCGCCCGGCACGCGGAGGCGCCCGCGGTGGAGGACCTGGCGCCGTTGGAGGTCGGCGCGCTGTCGGAGTTGGCCATGCCGTGGTCGCGGATGGAATGGCGACGGGGCGGGGCTCCCCCGCGCGCCGTGCACGAGGGGGCCGGGTGAGTCCGCGCCGAGGCGCCGGTGGAAGAACCGCCGCACCGTGACGGGCGGGGGCGGTGGCCGCGGATGCCCTCCGCCGCCACCGCCCCCGGCGCGTTCGGCTCAGCCGTTCCGCAACGCGGCGAGGTAGTCGGCGAACTTCTCCAGGCCGTCGACGTTGCGGGGGCTGGA
The DNA here is from genome assembly GCF_030268225.1 of Nocardiopsis ansamitocini. Lineage (GTDB taxonomy): Bacteria > Actinomycetota > Actinomycetes > Streptosporangiales > Streptosporangiaceae > Nocardiopsis_D > Nocardiopsis_D ansamitocini. Next base: position 9,077 of record NZ_BSQG01000001.1, read on the forward strand.
GATGCCCTCGTTGTAGTCGAGGACGAAGAAGTTGTCGTCGACCACGGCGGGCAGTTCCGCGGTGACCGGCGAGGACTTGAGGAAGTCGATCTTGTCCTCGGCGGGCTGGTCACCGTAGTCGAGGATGATGACGACCTCGGGTTCCGCCTCGACCACTGACTCCCAGCCGACCTGGGCCCACCGCTGTTCGAGGTCACCGAAGATGTTCTCGCCGCCCGCGAGGCGGATGATGTCGTTGGGCGGGACCTGGCTGCCCGCCGTGAACGGCTGGTCGGTCCCGGAGTCGTAGAGGAAGACCCGGACCGGCTCCCCTTCGGGGACTCCCGCGAGGACCGTGTCGACGCGCTCCTGGAGATCGGCGACGACCTGCTCGGCCCGGTCCTGGACGCCGAAGATCAGTCCCAGCCGTTCGAGGTCGGCGTAGAGGGCGTCCAACGGTGCGACCCGTTCGGGATGGCCGGGGTAGTTGTAGCAGGACTCGGTGTGCATGAAGCTCTGGATGCCCAGGCCGTCCAGGATCTCGGGCGTGATGCCGCGCTGGTCGCTGAAGCCCGAGTTCCACCCGGCGACGACGAGGTCGGCTTCGGCGTCCACGACGAGTTCGCGGTTGAGCAGGTCGTCGCTGAGGAACTCCACCTTCTCGTAGTCGGCGGCCCAGGGGGACTCCGACACCGGCGGGTTGGCCGGGGGCAGCACATAGCCGTGTACGTGGTCCGCCAGGCCGAGGGAGAAGAGCTTGTCGGCGCTCCCGCCCTCGTAGACGACCGCGCGCTCGGGCGTCGTGTACTCGACCTCCTCACCGCAGCGTCGCACGGTGACGGTGTCTGCTTCTCCCCCGTCCTCGACGGTCGCTCCGCAGCCGGTGGCGAGCAGGGTCGCGGTGGTGGCGCAGGCGAGCAGCCTTCCGGCGGCTCGGGGTCCTCGTTGGGCTCGGATGGTCATCGGCGTCCTCTCTCGGGGGCGGGGGAAAGCAGGGTGTACAGCAGTTGGGGGTCGCCGGTCATGGGGTGGGGGACGACCGCGGCGTCGACGCCGAAGACCTCCTTGATCAACGGGGGCGTCAGGACCTCGGCGGGGGTGCCCGCGGCGACCAGGGCCCCCTCGGACAGCACACCGATGCGGTCGCAGGCCGCGGAGGCCAGGTTGAGGTCGTGCAGGACGACCAGGACGGTGGTCCCGGCGCCGCGCAGCAGCGACAGCAGTTCGATCTGGTGGCGGACGTCGAGGTGGTTGGTGGGCTCGTCGAGCACCAGCACCCGGGGTTCCTGGACGAGTGCGCGGGCCACGAGGACGCGCTGGCGCTCGCCGCCGGAGAGTTCCAGGACACCGCGACGCGCCAGGTGGGCCACGTCCAGCCGCTCCATGGCGTGCCGGCACAGGTCGCGTTCCCGGGCGCTGAGGGGCTGGTTGCCGCGCAGGTGCGGTGTCCTGCCGAGGGCGACGACCTCTTCGACGGTGAAGTCGAGATCGCTGCCGCTCTCCTGGGTGAGCGCCGCAACCGTTCGGGCGCTCTCGCGCAGGCTCAGGGCGAAGAGGTCTCCTCCGCCCAGCCACACGGTGCCGGAGCTGGGCCGCAGCGCGCGGTACACGCAGCGCAGGGCGGTGGACTTTCCCGATCCGTTGGGGCCCACCAGGCCGACGACGTGTCCGTTTGCCACGTCCAGGGAGAGCCTCCGGACGATCTCCTGGCCGTTGAGGGTGACGCAGAGTCCGTCGATGCGCAGGTCCACTACCGGCCTCCGAAAAGGTAGCCCCTGCGGCGCATCAGCGTGATGAACACCGGCACTCCGATGAGGGCGGTGATGACGCCGAGGGGAAGTTCGCGGGGGGCCATGAGCACCCGGGAGGCGAGGTCGACCCACACCATGAAGACCGCTCCCACCAGGGGGGCGATCGTGAGTACCCGCCGGTGGTCCGCGCCAACGACGATGCGCACGATGTGGGGGATGACGAGGCCCACGAAGCCGATCGCTCCGCTGACGGCCACCATGGCGCCGGTCATGACGGCGGTCAGGACGAAGAGGCCCCTGCGCAGGCGGTCGCTGTCCACACCGAGGCTCGCGGCGGTCTCGTCGCCCAGCGCCATGACGTCCAGCGACCTGGCGAAGCACCGCAGGGCCACGATGCCGGCGAGGACCACGAGCGCGACCACCGGCAGGGAGCCCCAGGTGGCCGCGCCGAAGCTGCCCATCGTCCAGAAGAGCACGGTGCTGGTGGCCTCGTTTCCCGGAACGAGGTAGACGACGACGCTCATGATCGCCTGGAATCCGAACGACAGCGCCACGCCGGTGAGCACCAGCCGCAGTGGGGTCACCCCGACCCGGGAGTAGGCGATCAGGTACACCAGCAGGGTGGCCCCCAGTGCGCCCAGGAAAGCACCGGCGGATACGGCGTAGACCCCGAACACCGTGAGCGCGCCGAGAACACCCACGGCGACCGCTCCGACCGAGGCACCCGAGGAGACGCCCAGGATGAAGGGGTCGGCCAGTGCGTTGCGCACCATCGCCTGGATGGCCACGCCCACGACGCCCAGGCCTGCGCCGACCACGGCCGCCAGCAGCACGCGGGGCGTGCGGATCTGCCAGATGATCTGGTAGCGGGTGACTTCGTCGGCCCCGATCGTGCCGCCGCCGATCGCCGCCCAGAGGTAGCGCACCGTCTCGTGGGGGCCGATGACCGCCGTGCCCAGTCCGATGGCCAGCACGGCCGACACGACCAGGACTGCGGCGAGGACGACGGCTGTCGTCGCGGTACCCAGGGGTGTGGTGGGCCACCGGGGTCTCGACTGTAACGGGGGCTCCGCGGGGTCGGCTCGGAACTCGCCGGGTGGGGGGATCACCTGCCGCACGGGTCGGCCCTCCGATTCTTTATGAAAACGACTATCGTTATCAATATATCCCCCTTCTTCCAGATCGCCGAACCCTGGAATGACCGTGCCGCCACCCGGCAGACACCGACAGACCCCTCAGGCCTCTCAGACCTCTCAGACCCCCGCCACGACCACGGCACCCCGAAGGGAAATACCCGTTTCCGTGCGCGCGGGATCACCGAACGTAGGGAAAGTGTCCGACGGCAGAAAGGGAGAGAAGCGGCCTGCGCCACTGCGCCACTGCGACCTGCGGAGCGGGGCACCGCACCGGGAAAACCCAGGGAACACACCGCGCATACCCGCGCCCCGGAAGGCTGTCGACCTGCCGTTCGAGGGCTTTCACGCCGACCGCAAAGCACCATCACGCCTTGGACACGTGAACCGAGAAGGCCGCTCCGAACCCCGGCCCCGCGGATCACGCGCACCCCACACGCCCCTGCACCCCCCTCACCCGGGCGCCGACACGGCTACGCCCGCCCCGGTCGAGGCGGGCGGGCGCTGCCGGATCACCGAACCTGGGCTCGGGTGGTTACGCTCCGGCCGGGACGCCGGCGAACACGATGGAGAGGTCGTCGCCCTCGGCGTCACGCTGGGTGAAACGAACCTCCAGCACGTCGGCGCCCTCAGGGACGGCGCACTGGAGTTCGTAGAGGTGGGCCCCCTCCTCCAGTTCGGTAGTGCCGGGCAGCGGCGTCGGCTGGTCGGAAGCGGCGCCGTCGGCGAAACACTGGGGGGCAAGTGCACTCACGCCGAAGACCCGCCCGAGTTCGGGGGTCGTGATGAGGAGCTCGTAGCGGACCTCTCCGGTCGCGGTGCGCTGGACACCGTCGACGGTGAAGGCGACGTCGCGCATGTCGTCCCAGTCGTACTCGGCGGGATAGGCCCCGAAGGGGAAGGCGATCACGGCGCTGTCGCCGAAGGCGAAGGGACCGTCGGGATGGCCAGTCGCGTGCCCTGCGACAGCGGGCAGGGCGGACAGGGGCAGGGCGATCGCCACGGCAAGAACAGTCGAGCGAAATACAACACGTCTCACAAAACCACGCCTTCTCTCGTCGAATTCGCACAATGCACGGAGTAAACCGCTCCGGGGTCACCCTACTGACTAACAGAAAAATCATCCGGAAGAAGAATTCCATGCGGACCGATTGTGGTCACGGTTTTTCCACAACCGATTCCCTTGCCTAGAACAAGCCAGCGAGCTGCTTATATGAAGATTTTCACGAGCAGAAGACTCGACCCCACGGCCGGATAAGTGACTATAAAACCGATGCCACACCCGCCTCTGCAGTCACCGATACCACTCGCGTCGATAATTGATCCACCGTGAACGGCCATCGACAGGACCGGGCTGCTTCAACCGGGAACATCGTCCCACGTAACCACCGAAATAATTCCTGGAAACAGTTGAATTCATTCGGCGGGCAGGAAGGAAAGGGGACGGACATGCCTGGAAAAGGCGCAGATCATTCGGCGATCCCGGCGGCCCGCGCGAGCCTGGCGTAGACCTCGCGGAGCCGGCCGGGATCGTGCGTGCTCGTGGTGACCAGCACTTCGTCGGCGCCTGTACGGGCGACCAAACCGCTGAGAGCCGCCGCGGCCTCCTCCTCGTCCCCGGCGATCCCATTGTCCAGTGCGGCCTCGAACAGCTCCCGTTGTTTGGCCGTCATCGTCGACGCGAGCACGTCCTCGACCGTCGGTGAGGGCGGGAAGACGCCCCTGGTGCGGGCGTGCGTGATCGACCACGCCTCCGGCATGAGCAGTCGCCGGGCCTCCTCGGCGGTGTCGGCGACCGCGACGTCGGTGGAGACGACGACATAGGGGTGCGGTGCCCGGGCCGAGGGACGGAAACGGTCCCGGTAGCGCTCGATCCACCGTCGCATCTGCGGCTCCCCGTTGACGGCCGCGATCACCAGGGGCAGGCCGAGAGAAGCGGCCGTCTCGGCCCCCGCCCCGGTGGCCAGGACGAAGGCCGGTATGTCGAGCCCCTGGCCGGGGTGGGCGCGGACCCCGGGATAGGTGTGCTGCGTTCCCGTGAAGTAGCCGAGCAGTTCGGCCAACTGGCCGGGGAAACCGTCGGCCGCGTCGTCGGCCGTGCCGAGCGCCCTGCGAATCCCTCCGGTGAAGGCGACCGAGCGCCCCACCCCCATGTCGATCCGCCCCGGAAACAACGACTCCAGGACCCCGAACTGCTCGGCGACCACGAGGGGCCGGTGGTTGGGGAGCATCACACCGCCGGTGCCGATACGAATCCGCGTGGTGGCCGAGGCCAGCGCTGCGGCCAGGACCGTGGGAGCCGAGCCGGCGATACCGGGGACGCTGTGGTGCTCGGCGACCCAGAAGCGGTGGTAGCCGAGCGCTTCGGCCTGTCGGGCAGACTCGACGGTCGCGCGCAGCGCGTCCGTCGAGTCGCGGCCCTCGCTGATCCGCGAGCGGTCCAGGATCGAGAGGCGAGGCGTGTTCGGTACGGAAGTCACACATGCGTCAACACCGCCCGAGGCCGTGCGGTTCCTGCCCCGAAAGCTTTTGTCGCCTCGACGACGGCGGGACCACCCTGACCTCCATCGTGCTCCTCACCGACGGGGAGGTGAACCACGGTCTGAGCTGCACGGAGTTCCGCGATCGCGTGCACGCCGAACTTCCCGAGAGGCTTCGCGGCGTACCGGCGTCCACCGTCCTGTTCGGGGAGGCGGACCCGACCGCGCCGGCGGACCTCGCCGAGCTGAGCGGCGGCCGGACCTTCGATGCCCGCGCGACCTCCCTCGATCGGGTGTTCCGGGAGATCCGCGGGTACCAGTGCCCCGCCCCTCTGCCCGCTGAGGGCCGAGGGACGGGAACGGTCAGCGGACCGCGGCGACGGATCCTTGGGCGTCGGCGGCTCGCAGCGCCCGGATCAGGTCTTCCCTGGCCCTGGCGACCCGAGAACGCACGGTCCCCACTGGTACCCCGGCCATGCGCGCCGCCTCCGCGTAGGAGAACCCCTCCAACTGGGTGAGGACGAACGCCCGGCGTCGCTGCTCGCCGAGACCGCTCAACAGGTCCGCCAGCGCGAACTGTTCGTCGAAGCGGGCCGCGTATCCGGGCAGACGGTGCTGGAGCCCGTCCCATTCCTCGACGCCCCAGGTCCGGGGGCGTGCGGCAGCCGAACGGTAGCGGTCCACCACTGTGTAGCGGGCGATGGCCAACAACCACGAACGCGCCGAGGAGCGCCCGGCGAAGCGCGGGAGTCCGCGCAGGACCCGGATGAAGGTCTCCTGGGTGAGCTCCTCCACCCATAGTGGGTCGGCCATGCGGGCGATGAACCTGGTGACGTCGGCGCGCGTCTCCGCGACCAGTCGCTCCAGCGCGTCCTCGGCGCCGTCTCGGGCGGCCATGGCCAGGTCGGTCAGTTCGGCGTCATCCATGGCGGACCCGACCGGGTGCGGTGCGGCCGGGCGAACACGGTCCGGGAGAGGGTTTCGGCGATACGGGGGCTGCACCCACGCGCACGGCCGGGCCTGCGGGCAGGCGGCAGTCGAACGGAACCATCGTTGGGCTCTCTGTGCTGGTCGCGCCGGAGCGGCCCCACGGCTCGGACGGTCGGGGGCAGGCGGCGGCGCCCCGCCCTCGTCTCGGGCGGGCCGAGTCGCGGACGGGCAGGTGGGTCCCGGGGCGCGCGGAGGGCCGGAAGGCGTCGGGCGCACCGGGAAGATGGGGACCGGGAGCCGCCGCCCCCCTGCCGTACGGGACGCGAGAAGACGTCCCGGCCGCGCCTCTTGAGGGCGGGGACGGGGAGAGGTCAGGCGGCGAGGGGCACGGGAGGACCGCGCAGCACAACGACGTGGCGCAGGAACAGCACGGTGCGATCGCGGCCGCACCGCTTCGCCCTGCGCCAAAGGATCGGACCGGGGATCGGGCCGGGGGCCGGGACCAGGAGCAGCAGAACAGGCAGCAGGAGCGCCGCGACCAGCCGCAGCAGCGCGAAAAGCGCGGCCTCGCCTCGGCGCAGCCACCACGCGCTCACCAGTGCCGCGACGATGTGGGCCGCGATCATGGCCAGGCCGGAACCGTGGTCGGCCGGGTCGTCCGCCACGGCGGCCGGCAGGCCTGCGGCCATCCCGTGCATAGGGGCGCCGTAGGAGGAGCCTGCGCCCTGGACGAAGCTGAAGACGAGGTGCAGGGCGAGCTGCCCCCAGAGCATCCAGCCCAGGATCGTGGCGAATCCCCGTTCCCGCCCTGCGGCCGCCCAGGCGAACGCGAACACCAGGAGGCCGCCCACGAGCGGCCCGGCGACGGGCAGCTCGTGCGCCGATGTCATCGCGTGCCCGCCGGCGGACACGCCGACGCACACCGAGGTGAACACCCCGGCGCGCACGGATCTCAGCTGCGGCTCGACGGACATGGCAGCCCCATGGTCGCACCACCGCCCCGACGGCGAAATCCGGGGCCCGCGCAGTGGAGGCGCGGGAACCAGGACAACGGGCCCGACCAGGGACACGGCCGACGGCGCGAGGGCGGCCTACGATGCCCGTGGGACGCATGGGTCGGTCAGGGGATCGGACGGTTCCTTCTGCGGCAGAAGCCCCGGGGCGAACAGGGCAGCGACATAAGTCCGGGGAGTGCGCCACTGCCGTCGCCGAGTACCGGTCGGTGCACGGCACCGTAGGTGCCACCGGCGGGTTCACGGTGGCCGATCGTGCCCCGGTACCGAGGGGCGAAGGGATTTCGGGGTCGGTTCGTCTCTGGTGTCGTCCCGGACGCCGAACTCCCGGGGACCGGTGCCCCCATCGTTTTCATGGGCCGCGTGGCGGGGCCGAGAACGGTACCGCTCGCCGGGGACTGCTGCAACGGAGGCCGCCTCGTGCCGGCTCCCATCGACCGAGGCCGTCCCCGTGCCGTGTGCCGGGAGGGCACGCGGCACGGGGAGGGCGTCGCGCTACTGGGCGGCGCCGACGTTGACGTCGATGCAGGCGTAGAACGCGTTGTCGGTGTCGGCGACGTTCCAGACCGCCAGGAGCTTCTGTTGCCCGCTGAGACCGCTGAGGTCGACGTTGTGCGTCAGCGATGCCGGCGGCTGGGCGCCGTTGTCGTTGAAGACCGCGAGCCGCTGCCCGTTGGCGTAGTACTCCCAGGTGCTGGTGGAGTGCCGGGCGGTGATCGTCCAGGTGAAGTCGACCGAGGTGCCCACCGGGGTGACCTGCCACCCCTTGGAGTCGTCGTTGAGCTCGGCGAACTGGCTGTTGCCGCCGTGGCAACCGGTCAGTCCCTTGGGGCCCTCGACGCTCTGCGGCTCCCACTGGATGGCACCGCAGGAGACCGTGCCGGCCGCGCACTGGGCCTGGCGGCTGGCCGGTGCCGACACGTAACCGTGGGCGTTGGCCGTCCCGGCGGGCAGGATCGCGAAGACGAACGGGGTGACCGCGGCGACGGCGGCAGCGGAGAGGAATTTCTTCTTCAGGTCCATGTCACGCCTTTCTCGGAAAGGATCACGCTTTCTCCCGCTGGGCGGTGAAGCCCTTCGACTATCAGGAGAGAACGCGTTAGCGGGGTGACGGGAACCGTGCTGGGTCCCCTACGGGAACCGGACCGGACCGGCGCGCCGCGTCGGGGCGGCGATGTTCGCGGGTCGAATGGAGTCCATTTTCTTGGGGGTCGTGCGCTGCGCGAACAGGCGGTCGGCTCGTTTCCCGCAACGGTGGGTACCGTCGACCGTTCGGCGCCGGTGATTGGTAGGCCGGACCGCCCGGTATCGACTTCCACCGATTGGCCACGACCGTAATTCGACACAAACTCCCCGTCAAGGGTCGATTACGTTTCGTACTCACCGCTGGCCCCGGGGCGGGAATCATGCCTCCGACCCAGCACAACGGCCGCCAACCCGCCTGGTATTGCCGCACAGGAAATCCGGGATGACTCCGGACCTGCAATTCCAGCCGCACCGGCGGCCACCTGGTCCAACTGGTCGGTGCGCAATAAAATCAGCCGCAAATTGTGCATTGCACAAAAAGCAAGACCCCTCTTACCTCTTGGCCACACTTGTCGTGGGGCCCGGTCGCTACGCAGCGCAGACGCCCCGAACCGCACTCTCTCCCACACGGGCCCGTCGAAGGCCCCGACACGCGAGGACCGTGCCGCTCAGCGGGTCGGCGCCCAGTTTCCGTGGAAACCCGAGGGAACGCGGTCGGGCAGATGAACCGCGCCGACGGTCTCCAGGGTGGCGGCGTCGAGCAGGGTGAGGTCGCTGCGCTGGGTGGCCGCGTCGTAGACGAACCCCATCAGCACCCCCTCGTCCTCGGCGGCGTCGGGGTGCGACGGTGCGAAGACGAACTCGCCGGGCTGCCGGCCCGCGCCGAACGAGCGGGTCTGTGCGGTGCCCCGGACGAAGTCGTGCTTGATGATCGCGTCCGCGGACTCGGCACCGCTCCCGTCGACGAGGGCGACCGCGTACCCGTAGCGGTGCCGCTTGCCGACGAGGCGCTCGTCGACCCGGGGGAACTCCTGGCCTCGGTCGTCGAGTCGCTCCTCGCGAACCCTTCCGACACCGAGGTCGACGGTCCAGCGGTGCAGTGACGGACCCCCCTCGTTGGGGCCGGTGAAGTCGGTGGCGAACATCTTGGGGTGTCGCACGACGTCGAGTACGACGCCGTCGCCCTCGTCGTAGGCGTTGAGCGGGTGAAAGACGTAGCAAGGCTCGATCTCGAACCAGCGCACGTCCGCCGAGGTCCCGGAGCGGGGCATGACCCCGATCCTGGCCGGGTATTTCGGGTCCCACGCGTAGGGGAGCCGGAGGTCTGAGCCCCCGCCTCTCGTCATCCGCGCGGTCACCGGGTCGGGCACGCGCACCCGGCCGATCAGCGCGGACAGCACCAGCTTCACCGGCGCGCGCAGATTGCGCGGGACGGTGGCGGGCAGTGCCTGGTCGACGTCGAAGGTGACGGGCAGGTCGTAGAAGACCACGTGTTTCTCGGTCAGCGAGAAGTCGTGCATCATCGGCGACCCGTTCACCTTGATGTCGACCGAACGCCGGGCCCGCCCGTCCGCCCCGATCACCGAGTACCGCACCCGGTTGCCCCTTCCGAAGAAGTAGGAGACGGCGTGGAGCTCACCGGTCGCGGGGTCGCGCTTGGGGTGGGCGGTGTATCCGCCGGGCAGAGTGCCGTCGAAGTCGCAGGGGCCGACGGTGTCGAGTTCGTCGGTGAGTTCATAGCTGGCCGCTCCCCCCTCGACCAGCGCCAGCGTGGTACCGGCGTGCGCGATCACGTTGGTGTTGGCACCGATCTGGTCGAGGCCCGCCCGATGGGTGCGCCCGTGCGGCCGCTCGCCCAAAGCCCGGGCGACATCGGGTGTGCGGATCCACCTGTTGCGGTACCACTCGGCCCGACCGTCCCGCAGCCGGACACCGTGGACCATGCCATTGCCCATGAACCAGTGGTAGGCGGCGGGGTCGACCTCCGACAGCGGGTTGGGCCCGTTGCGTAGGTACCGGCCGTCCAGGAACTCCGGGATCTCCCCGGTGACCGCCAGATCGGTGATCGTGTGCTCCGTGTCCACCGGCGCGAAATTGTCCCGTAGGAACGCGTTGTCCATGCCCTGACTCCTCACTCGACCGACCCAGCATCTATAACACTGTTATCCCCTTAATTAATAACAGCGTTATGCGATACTGGCAAGTGTGAGCATCGAAACCGACACCCGGGCCCGACTCGTCGCCGCCGCCATACGGCTGCTCGCCGACGGCGGCCCCGGAGCACTGCAGGCCCGCAAGGTCGCCGCCGAGAGCGGCGCGTCGACCATGGCCGTCTACACCTATTTCGGGGGAATGGGCGCCCTCGTCGAGGCGGTCGCGCACGAGGGCTTTCGCCGGCTCACCGCCAACCTGGACCGGGTCCCCCGCACCGACGACCCGGTGGCCGACATCATCGCTCAGGGGTACGCCTACCGGCACACCGCCGTTGAGCACCCCAACCTGTACTGGGTGACCTTCGGCCTGTTCACACCGGGCGGGCAGCAGGCACCGGAGTACGCCGTGACCGACGCCTCCGACGCCCCGAACGAAGCGTTCGGGCGCCTCGTGCACAGTGCCGCACGCGCGGTCGAGGCGGGGAGGTTCGCCCCGAGTGAACCGGAGTTGGTGGCCGCACAGCTGTGGAGCGGACTCCACGGGTACGTGACACTGGAGCTGTCGGGCCACTTCGGCCCCGGCGGGCAGGGAGTCGCCACCGTCCTCGGCCCTTTCGTGGCGACGCTCGTGGTGGGGTTGGGCGACTCCCCCGACGCGGCCGGACACTCGGGGAAGACGGCCGTGGAAACGTGGCGCCGTATCACCGGCGACGGCCTCGGCATGTCGTGACCGCGACCGGCCGCCCCCTGACAGCGGCGGCCCCGGCGCGTTGACGCCGGGGCCGCCCGGTGGGGCGTGCGCGACGACCGGCCGTCGCTTGACGCAGAGCCGTCAGGAACGGAGCGCGTCCTGCGGGTCTTCGTCGATGCTGCTGACGTCGATGTCGCGATGGACGGTCTCCGGGCCCAGCGCGAGTGCGACCAGCGTGATCGCCGAGAGCAACGCCATGTAGGCCACGATCGGCCACCAGTGCCCCGACCACGCGAAGAGGGCGGTAGCGATGAAGGGCGCCAGCCCGCCGGCCAGGACCGATCCGACCTCACGGGAGAACGCGAATCCGGTGAGACGGAACTCGGTGTCGAACAGTTCGGCGTACCAGGCGGCCTGCGGGGACAGCATTGCCGGGTAGGCCAGGCCGAGTCCGACGATGAAGGCCAGCACCACAGCGGTGGTGCTCCCCGTGCCCACCAGCAGGAAGAAGGGAGTCAGCCAGAGCATCGATACGACGGTGCCGAGAGCATAGACGGGCTTGCGACCGATCCGGTCCGAGAGCATGCCGTAGAACGGCACGGTGATCACCTGTACCGCGGAGGCGGCCATGACCGACCACAGCGCCAGCGGCTGCCCCAGGCCCAGCGTCGTGGCGACGTAGGCGACGCCGAAGACGGGCAGCAGGTAGGCGAAGCCGTTCTCCCCCATACGGGTGCCGACCACGATGAAGAAGCTGCGGGGGTGGCGCCTGATCGCGGAGAAGAGCCCCGTCTGCTTCGTGCGGGCTTGCTCCTTTGCGTTCTCGAACGCCGCGGGCTCCTCGATCTTGCGTCGGATCAGGTAGCCGACCAGGACGCATCCTGCTCCGAGCAGGAAGGGAATCCGCCATCCCCATGCCTCGAACTGCTCGGTGGGCATCAGCAGGAACAGGGCGAACACACCGTTGGCGAGCAGCGTGCCCAGGGAGAAGCCGAGCGGCGCCGCGGAGCCGGCCAGTCCCCTGCTCTTGGGGTTGGCGTGCTCGACCGACAGCACGACCGCGCCGGCGTACTCCCCTCCCGCACCGAAGCCTTGCACCAGGCGCAGCACGACGAGCAGGATCGGGGCCGCGACTCCGATGGTGGCGTAGGTGGGCAGCAGTCCGATGCAGGTGGTCGCGCCACCCATGAGGAACAGGGTGAGGACCAGAACGGCCTTGCGGCCGATGCGGTCGCCCAGCCGTCCGAGGACCAGTCCGCCCAGTGGCCGGGCCAGGAAACCCACGGCATAGGTGGCGAATGCCGCGAGGGTGCCGATCAGCGGATCCTCGGAGGGGAAGAACAGGGTGTTGAGGATGATCGCGGCGGCGGTGCCGTAGATGATGAAGTCGTACCACTCCAGGACGGTACCCACGAGTGCGGCGACAGCTGCTCGACGGTTCTGTGGTCGAGCGGGGGCTTGAGCCATCGGTTTTCTCTCTTTCAGGAGTGGAAGGGGCGGCGCAGCACCGCGCCCTGCTGGACGGGGCCGACGAGCGCGGCGTACTGGCCGAGCCAGCCGCGCTCGTCGGCAGGACGCCCGGATCGCACGGGGGCGCCGTCGCGGACCGGGTCGGCGTCGAGCAGCCGGGCGTCCAGATCGATGGAGATGACGTCCTTCTCGCGGATTCCGGCCAGCGGGCCGCCGTCGGCGGCCTCGGGCATGACCTGGCCGACGACGAGTCCGTGGTTGAGGCCGGAGAGCTCGCCGTCGGTCACCACGGCGACCTTTCCCCCGAGCCCGGCACCGTTGAGGGCGGCGACGAAACTTGCGGCGAAGACGGTACCGGGGCCGCCCCGCGGCCCCATGCCTCGAAGCACGATGACGTCGCCGGGGGTGATGCCGTTCTCGCCCAGCGCGGCGATGGCGTCGTCCTCGCCGGCGAAGACCCGGGCCGGGCCGGAGAACTGGCGGCGCGCCGTGCCCGCACCGGCGACCTTGACGATCGCGCCGTCGGGGGCGAGGGAACCGCGCAGGATCAGCAGACCGGGCTCGTCGCGGACCGGGTCGTCGAGACGGCGCAGGATCGTTCCGTCGGCGTCGTCGGCGTCGGCCGCGAGGGCGGCGACCGTGCGTCCGGAGACGGTCAGGGCGTCGCCGTTCAACCGGGGCAACAGGGTCCGTAGCACTGTCTGGACCCCGCCGATCCGGTCGAGGTCCCAGACCTGGTGGGGCCCGTTGGGGCGGATCGCCGCCAGTTGGACCGCCTCGCGCCCGCGCTCCTCGAAGGTGGCCACCACGTCCATGTCGAGGTCGGCCTCGTTGGCCACCGCCGCGAGATGGCGAATGCAGTTGACCGAGCCCCCCAGGGCAAGTGCGACCTCCACGGCGTTCTCGATGGCTGCGGGGGTGAGGACCTTCCGGGCGGTCAGGCCCTCGTCGACCATCGCGACGATGCGTCGGCCGGCATCTGCGGCGCGGGCCCGCATCGGCATGGAATCGGCTCGGGTGGGCGCGGAGCCGGGCACGGTCATGCCCAGGGCCTCGGCGAGCACATGCATGGTGTTGGCCGTGGCCAGACCCGCGCACACCCCGGGGCCGGTGATGGCGGAGTCGGCGAGCTCACCGAGCTGGCGGACCGTCATCTCGCCGGACTTCACGGCCCCCACCGACTCGTAGACCGTGTCGATGTCCACCGAGCAGCCGGCGTAGGTACCGCCCTGCTGGTAGCCCCCGATCACCAGGATGGAGGGGATGTCCAGGCGCGCAGAGGCCATGAGGTGCGCGGGGGTGGTCTTGTCGCACGAGGAGAGGCAGACCATCGCGTCGAGGACTGCGCCCTCCACCGACGCCTCGATGTCGTTGACGATCAGGTCACGCGTAGGCATCAGGTAGCGGGCCTTGCGCCCCGCGCTCGTGACGAAGTCGCTGGGCGCGACCGTGCGGACCTCCAGGGGCAGGCCGCCGGCCTCCCAGATCGCCTCGGCGACGACGTCGACGACGCCGTCGAGGTGGGAGAAGCAGACCGAGAGTTTCGAGGAGGTGTTGACGATGGCGATCTTGGGCCGGTCCTGGTCCTCCAGGGCGTGGCCCATTGCGGTCCATTGGGCGCGGCGCACAGCCCACCGGGTGGAACCCGGGACGAACTGGCTGCGCAACCGGCCGGGCTCGCCGCGGTCGCCGTCGACGAGGGGGCGGGGGTCGCTGTGGTCACGGGTCATTGCGGATGCTCCTTGTAACAAGCGTGCGGGGTGGATCGAACGGGTTCAGAGCGCGCTGCCGGCGGCGCGCATGCGCTCGCGGACGTCGGCGCCGTCGATGTCGCGGTAGGCGAGGCCCTCCTCCAGCGACATGAGAGTCGCCGTGGCCGCCGCGTGGCCGTACTCGAAGCACTGGGCGGTGACGCGGGCCGAGGCCAGGGCCTCGTGCTCGGCGCTCAGGCAGCGACCGGCCACGATGACGCCCTCGCCGGTTTCGGGGACCAGCGCGCGGTAGGGCACCTCGTAGTAGTCGTCGAACAGCCAGTGCAGTTTCGGGCGGTCCCCACTGTGCAGTTCGATCGGCCACGCCGAACGGACGATCCCGTCGGGCCGCTTCCGGCAGGCGGTGACGTCGTCGTTGGTCAGGGTCGCCAGTCCCCGAATGCTGCGGGTCTGGCGGATGCCCGCTTCCACGCCGGTGTCGATGACGTGGCTGTTCTCGCACCCGGCGACGGTGTCGGCCAGGAAGCGCGCGTAGGCGCGCACCTGCCGGCGGCCCTGGATCTCGGCCTCGGTGAAGTCGGCGGGGTCGATGACGTTGAGCATTCGCCCGTCGCGCCCGGCCAGCCGAGTGGCGTTTACGAGCAGTTCGGCGGGCCGGGGGGTGCGAAAGATCCAGATCTTGGACCGGGGCAGGTCCAGTCCTGAGGCACGGGCCTCCTCGATGGCCTTGCTGACCTCGGACGAGCAGATGGTGTCCACACCATAGGACGCGGCGTAGGCGTCCATGGCGACGTTGCCGAGCCGGAAGAACATGGTGGGATTCTGGATGGCCCCGTTGTCGCCGAAGGCGGTGGCACCGCCCGAACGTGCCACCACGGCCGCGTCACCCGAGGCGTCGATGACCCGCCCGGCCCGCACGACCGAGCGGCCGGCGTTGGACTCCACCACCACTCCGCGATGGGTGCCGTCCTCCAGGACAGGGGCGACGACCGCGGTGTGCAGCAGGATGCGGACACCCGCCTGCTCGAGGAAACCGTCGGCGGCCTCGCGCCACATGAGGGGGTCGTGCGCCTCGGTCCAGGTCTTTCCGTAGAGCTGGGCATCGGTGAGGCCGCCGCGATCGAGCAGGGCCGCGCGGAAGCGCTCGGCGAATCCGAACACCAGACGCTCGGGGGTGCGGGGGTCCTGTGTCGTGTAGTAGAGGCCGCAGATGGTGCCGGAGAGGCCGGCAACCGCGGCCCCACCGCAGAAACCGTATTTCTCGATGAGGACCACGGAACGGCCTGCCTCGGCGATCACGGTTGCCGCGGCGACGCCGGCCGCGCCACCGCCGACCACGACAGCGTCCACCTCGGCGAGCACGGGCAGGCGGGAGGCGTCCACGTCGCGGGCGTCAATACGCCAACCAGGGAATTCCCCGTCTGATGTATGGTTCATATATTACTAGTACATCAACAGGATATTTCCTGTCCATATCCTCGGGGCGGTTCGGTCGGACCTCTGCGAAGATGGCCGGGCGCGCCGCGCCCCACGACGGGGCCGGCGATCACCAGGAGGAGGGCGCGTGCCGGGGCAGGCGAACAAGGCGGATCAGGCGTACGAACGCCTGGAGGACATGATCACCTTCCAGGAACTGGCCCCTGGGCAACTGCTCTCCGAGTCGATGCTGATGGAGCTGACCGGCTTCGGACGCACGCCGGTACGAGAAGCACTCCAGCGACTGGCGCGTGAGCGCATGGTCGAGATCCTTCCCCGTCGGGGCGTCTTCGTCGCCACCACCTCGATCGAGGAGCACTTCCGCCTCCTGGAGCTGCGCCGCACCCTGGAGGAACTGGCCGTCCGACTGGCGACCTTCCGCGCCCAGACCCGACAGAAGGAGTCGATGCTCGAACTCGCCGGACGCCTGGACGCCTTCACCGGCGACGGCGTCCGCGATTTCGGTGAACTCCTCAAACGGGCGCACACGCTCATGGCCGTGGCCGGGCACAACGACTACCTGCAGCTCGCGATGGCCCCGTTGCAGGCACTGTCGCGGCGGTTCTGGTTCGCCCATCTCCCCGACGTGGCCGAGCACCTGCACATCGCGGCCGGCTTCCACAGCGCGATCCTGCGCGCGGTCGCCCACGGGGACGAGGCCGACGCGGTCGCCTCCTCCCACCGGCTGAACGACTACCTGGTCGACCTGACCTACCAGGCGCTGGGCGCGCCGTAGCTGCTCGGGGCCCGCGCGCTCCGGGCCCCGAGCCATCACCACGGCCGGACCGTTCAGTCGCGCAGCAACGCCGCCTCCGTCTCCGGGGCCAGCCCGACGGCGGGCCGATCGGGACGCCGGGGTGCGTGCCCTCCCAGTCCCTTGAGCCATGCCCAGGTGTCGGTGACCGTCTCCGCCACGGGGCGGCAACGCAGGCCCGCCGCGACCGCCTTGGTGACGTCCCCCCGGTGCAAGGCGTCGTAGAGATCTCCCTCGGGCAGCCAGATCGGCAGGTCGGTCCAGGGCTGGACACCGGCTGCCAGGATCGTCTCGGGGGCGACCCAGTGCAACCGGGCGTCGGCGCCGGTCGCCCGGACGCACGCCTCCAGCAGTTCGCCCATCGTCGCGTGTCCCGGCTCGCTGACCAGGTTGTAGGGGCCGCCGAGCCCGCGCTCGACTGCATCGACGACCCATATCGCGAGGTCGCGGGCGTCGATGTATTGCAGGCCCAGGTCGGCGGGACCGGGGGCCAGAACGTGGCCGCCGCGGGCGATGCGCCCCAACCACCAGGGCAGGCGGCCGACGTTCTCCCGCGGACCGAGGATCAGTCCGGCCCGCCCCAGCAGCGCCCGATCACCGAAAACGGCCAGCGCGGCCAGCTCACCACCCCGCTTGGCCCGGGCGTAGGCGACCTCTCCGTCGTCGGGATCGGCGTCGACGACAGGGCCGTCCTCGGCGAGCCCCGCACGGACGGGCTCGGCATAAACCGAGCGGCTGGAGACGTAGACGTAGCGCTCGGCCCGGTCGGCCAGCAGCCGGGTCGTATCGCGCACGGCCGAGGGGGCGCCCGTCCAGGTGTCGACGACGGCATCCCACTCGCCCCGCTCGAGGGCCCCGAGGTCGCCCTCGGAGCCGCGCTCGCCACGGAGTGCCCGGACACCCGGCGGCGGAGCGTGCCGCCCGCGGTTGAACACGGTCACCTGCCAACCACGCG
The DNA here is from genome assembly GCF_030268225.1 of Nocardiopsis ansamitocini. GTDB lineage: Bacteria > Actinomycetota > Actinomycetes > Streptosporangiales > Streptosporangiaceae > Nocardiopsis_D > Nocardiopsis_D ansamitocini. The sequence continues at coordinate 26,600 of NZ_BSQG01000001.1, forward strand.
CCAGCGCCTCGTCGGCGATCGCACGACCGACGAACTCCGTTCCACCCAATATCAGAAGTCGCATGAGGGCCACTCTGCCCCTGATCGCTCTTCCTGGGATCGATACCTGCTCTCAGCAGATCCGCCGAGAGCAGAAGCGCCCGTCCCGGCGACCACCGTTTCCGGTCCGGGCGGTGCCGTCGCGGTCCGCGGCGGCGTCTCCGCACCGCCCCGGGACGACATCACCAACAGCGACAGCGGAACGGCCGTCCCGCCCACCACCCTGACCGACGGCGACGGCGAGCACGTGGTCGTCGACGGCCAGAAGCCGCCCGCCGGCTCCACCCCGGTGGGCGGCTCGATCCCGCGCCCCGTCGCCACGGCCGAGGCCGAGCGGGGAGGGGCTCCCCGTAGCGGCTGGGGAGCCCCAGGCCGGGCTGCTTCCTAACCGCGTGCCCGCCGGACGGCGCCCTTGCGGATCGTCGTCCGGCGCCCTGATTGGCCGCTTACCCGTACGGGCGGTAGTCATGCACCGACCGTGCGAAATCGTGGCTGTGCCGCGGCAACCGTCGTACCCGTCCGGTGCCGGATCGCAGCCCGACCGGACGCGGCGTCCGCCGACCGCCCCACGCGGCATCGCCCGCTGCTCATATAAGCAGAAGCAAGGAAAAACTTCTCCAAGCGCCTGCATTTGCTAGCTGAAAAGAGAGAATCCATTGCAAATACGATTTGCTGGTTCCTGGGCCGGGCATCACCGCACAGCCGGGACACCGGCAGCGGCCACCCCACCAGCGGAGGACGACGGCAATGGACCCTGCCCCAGGAATCGGCACCGCAGTCCACCACCCCGTTCCCGCTGCTCCGCCTCTTCGGGTCATCGGAGGCGCGGTCCCGGTCCTCCTGGGCGTCGACCACCTTCGCGCGTGGGAGCAGCGCGCGGTCGTCACCACCTACTCGTGTGCCACGAACGGTCCTCGTCGCATGCACTGCGTCGGACCGCTGCTCTACGACGTCCTCGGCTCGCACGTCTTCGCCGCGCACGCCACCCGCAAGGCCCGCGCCCACCACCTCGTCACCGTCGTGGGCCGCGATGGACACCTCGCCGTACTGAGCTGGGCGGAAATCGATCCCGACTTCACCGGCGCCCCCGCACTACTGGCCACAGCGGTCGACCACCACCCCCTGGACGCCCTGGGGCCGCAGCTGGTGGTGCCCGCCGACGCCTGCGGGGCGCGCCACATCAGCGCCATCACCGAACTACGCGTCACGGCTGCCGCCGTAGGGCCGGGGTAACCCCGCTCCCCCGGACCAACGCGTCCGCCGAACCGCCCGTCCTGTTTCCTTCGCGTCGTGGACGGGGCCTCCGGGCACGAGGATTTGCCGAGCAGGCAGAGTGGTCGGCGCCGCCTGCGGGTAGTCGAGGACGATTCCGGATGCCGAGGACACGCGAGGGGAACAACGATGACCGCGCTGCGCGACGAACTGGGACCGCATGGGATCTGGAGCGCAGAGCTACGCTCCGAGGACGCCGCCTTGCGCGGGGAGATCCCCGAGGCGGCTGCCGAGCTGGAGGAACTCGGCTTCGGAGCCGTCTGGCTGGGCGGGAGCAGCGGTGTCGAACACGCGGTTCCCCTCATCGAGGCCACCTCGACGCTGACCGTCGCCACCGGCATCCTCAGCATCTGGCAGTACGCGGCCACCGACACCGCCGCGCGCTTCCTGGAGCTCGACCGAGCACACCCAGGGAGGTTTCTCCTGGGCATCGGGGCCAGTCACGCCAGACTCGCCGCTCAGTACAAGCGTCCCTACTCGTCGATGGCGACCTACCTCGACGCGCTGAAGGCCGCCGGCGTCCCGGCCGGACGAATCGTGCTGGCCGCCCTCGGCCCGAAGATGCTCGAACTCTCCCGCGACAGCGCGGGAGGCGCCCACCCGTACCTGGTCACCGTCGAGCACACCGCGAAAGCGCGCGAGCTCCTCGGTCCGGGGCCGCTCCTGGCCCCCGATCTGAAGATCGTCCTGGAGACCGACCCGGCAACCGCCCGCTCTGCCGCCCGCGACTACCTCTCGCGCTACTTGTCCCTGCCCAACTACACGAACTCGTTCCTGCGCCTGGGGTTCACCGAGGACGACTTCGCGGGTGGCGGCAGCGACCGGCTCGTCGACGCCGTCTACGCCTGGGGCGACGACGAGAGGATCCGCAACCGGGTCGCCGATTTCCGGGCGGCGGGTGCGGACCACGTCGCCCTGCAGGTGGTCGTGCCCGGCGCCACCGGTTCCCTTCCCCGTGAGCAGTGGCGTCGACTCGCCGCCGCACTGGCCTGACCTCGGGCTGTTCACGCTCCCGCGGTGCCTTGAGAGCGGTCGGACGAGACAGGGGCCCGGTCCGGTTTGCTGGGAAGGGCCGTCGTCGCGGACGAGGACGCACCGGTTCATCTGCGTCACCTCACCGCTCGCCCACTGGGCACCGAGCACCGGGCACCGGCCCGGGGAGACCGCCCGGTCGGCTACCCGGCCCTTGACAATCATGCGACATGCAGCATGCAATATATTGCATGCCAGTTCCCCAGGGCCGAGGGCTCGCCGCCAAGTCACTCCTTCGGGAGAACGCCTATCGAATGATCCGGGACGCGATCGTCGACGGCACGCTCGCTCCGGGCGAACGCCTCGTCGACGGCGACCTGGTGGCATGGCTGGGTGTCAGCCGCACCCCCATCCGAGAGGCGCTGGCACGCCTTGAGCAGGCCGGGCTGGTGCAGACCAAACCGGGACGCTCCACCATCGTCAGCCCGCTGGACGTGCGTGCCGCACGCAACGCCCAGTCGGTGACGGGCGCCATGCACGAACTCGCCGTGCGCGAGGCGCTCCCCCATTTGTCCGCAGCCGAACTGGACGCCATGCGCGACGCCAACTCCCGGTTCGCCGACGCGCTGCGGCGCGGCGACGTCGAGGCCGCACTCGCCGCCGACGACGATTTCCACGGCGTCACGGTCACGGCCTGCGCCAACCAGGCGGTACTCCGTGTCCTCGAGCAGTTCACCCCGGTGCTGCGACGCGTCGAGCGGCTGCGTTTCTCCTCGTTGAGCGGCCGTGGGTCGGTCGCCCAACACGAACGGATCATCGCGCTGTGCGCAGAGGGGGACGTCGAGGGTGCGGCCGCCGCAGCCCGCGCCAACTGGCAGACGCTCGTCCCGCTCTTGGACGCCGCCGCCCCCGATACGGAGCACGGCTAGGGCTGTGCCCCCACGACCTTTCCCACTATCGACCGGTCGCACCGCACCGGACGTGTCCCGCCAAGGAGGAACGATGTCCCTCGACGATTTCGAGCGCTATCCGCTGCTGTTCGGCCCCAGCCCCGTACACCCCCTGGACCGCCTCAGCAACCACCTCGGCGGAGCCCGCATCTGGGCCAAGCGCGAGGACTGCAACAGTGGACTGGCCTACGGCGGCAACAAGACCCGCAAACTGGAGTACCTCGTTCCAGACGCACTGCGCCAGGGAGCCGACACCCTGGTGAGCATCGGCGGCGTGCAGTCCAACCACACCCGCCAGGTGGCGGCGGTGGCCGCCAAACTCGGGTTGAAGGCCGTGCTGATGCAGGAGAGCTGGGTGGACTGGCCCGACCCGGTCAACGACAAGGTCGGCAACATCCTGCTCTCCCGTATCGCGGGTGCCCGGGTCCAGCTCGTCGACGCCGGGTTCGACATCGGGGTCAGGGACAGTTGGACCCGGGCGCTGGAGGACGTGCGCGCGGCGGGCGGGACCCCCTACGCCATCCCGGCCGGGGCCTCGGACCACCCGTTGGGCGGTCTGGGCTTCGCCAACTGGGCCTATGAAGTGCAGACCCAGGAAAAGGAGCTGGGGGTCTTCTTCGACACCGTGGTGGTGTGCAGTGTCACGGGCAGCACGCACGCCGGGATGATCGCCGGATTCGCCGGCCAGGACCGGCCCCGCCGGGTCCTGGGCATCGACGCCTCGGCCAAGCCTGCCGCGACCCGTGCCCAGGTCGCCTCGATCGCACGCGCCACCGCAGAACTCATCGGCCTGGGCCGCGACCTGCGAGAGGAGGAGATCACCCTGCTGGAGGGGTGGGCCGGCGACCTCTACGGCATCCCGGTGCAGTCCACGATCGACGCCATCCGGCTCACCGGGAGCCTGGAAGGCATGATCATCGACCCTGTCTACGAGGGCAAGTCCATGGCAGGGCTCATCGACCTCGTCGGCTCCGGCGAGATCCCCAAGGACTCCAACGTCCTCTACGCCCACCTCGGTGGCCAACCCGCCCTCAACGCCTACAGCGGCCTCTTCAGCTGATGCCGATCGTGACCGGGGCGACGGCGGCGAACGGCTCCGGTCACGGCTGTTCCCGCTTGGCGACAGCGCGTTCGGCCAAGTGCGCGCCGATGGGCAGCGCGGCCGTCGCCGCGGGGGACGGCGCGTTGAGCACGTGCATCATCCGGGCGGACTCCGCGATCTCGAAGTCGTGGACGAGCGTGCCGTCGCGGCGTACGGCCTGTGCCCGGATCCCTGCCCCGTGCGGGAGGAGGTCGTGCCGGGTGAGCGAGGGGGCGTAGGCGCGGCACTCCCGGAGGTAGCTGGTGCGCGACAGGGAATTGCGCATCTCGCGTGCACCCGCGCCGATGGCGGATCGGGCCAGGCGCCACGTTCCGGGGAAGGCCGCGACCTCCCACGTGTCGCGGAGGCTGACGGAGAACTTCGGGTATCCCTCCCGGGCCAGCCCCAGGACGGCGTTGGGCCCCACTGTCACCTCGCCCCGGAGGGTGGGGCTCAGGTGGACCCCGAGGAAGGGAAGGGCGGGGTCGGGCACCGGGTAGACGAGGTGGCGCACGAAATCGCTCTTCCCGGCGGGGAGCCGAAAGTACTCGCCGCGGAACGGGACGATGCGGATGTCGGTGGTGACACCGGCCATCCGGGCGAGTCGGTCGGCTTGCAGCCCTGCACACACGACAAGCGCGTCGCAGCTGTTCAGGCCCTGTTCGGCGACGATCTCCACCCGTGTTCGGCTTTCCCGGATGCCGCGCACCGCGGCGCCGAACCTCAGGTCGGCACCTGCGTCGGCGACGACCCGGGCGAGCACCTCGCTCACCTGGCGATAGTCCACGATCGCGGTTGCGGGCACGTACAGGGCACCCGATCCTTCGATGTTGGGTTCGCGATCACGGAGCTGCGCGGCGCTGAGTGTCCGTGCTTCGATGCCGTGGAGTGCGGCGCGCTCCCCCAACCCCCTCATCCGTTCTTCTTCGACCGGGGTGGTGGCCACGAGCAGCTTGCCCCGCTGCTGCCAGGCGATGCCGTGACGGTCGCAGAACTCCTTGGTCCGGGCGGCGCCCTCCTTGCTGAAGACCGCTTTGCGGCTGCCCGGGGCGTAGTAGATACCGGAGTGGATGACTCCGCTGTTGTGGCCGCTCTGGTGGCGGGCGACTCCGTGCTCCTTGTCCAGGAGGAGCAGGTCCGCGCCGGGTCGCCTGCGCAGGATGGCGGCAGCGGTGGCCAGGCCGACGATTCCGGCACCGATCACACAGAAGTCGTAGTGCGCCATAGCCCACCTCGGATCGTACGGGGAGCGCCCCGGTAACGTGCCCCGCCGAGGATAACCGCCCCCGGGGCGGGTGGCCGGCGCGTCCCGCCCATCGGCTCGCCGCGACCTTCACAACCCCCTGCCGCGTCTGCCGGCAACGGGCCGACCCGCCCGAAGGGATATGGCCGCCGGGCAAGGTCGTCGTGCCCGGTGGCGACACGAGACTTACCCCTGGCCGCGTTCCCCACTGCCCTTCCCTGGTCGATGCTGGTCAGAGGAGGATTGACGACGATGGCTGAGACGGTCCTGATCGTGATCGGCGAAAAGAAGCAGTACGCCTCGGCGGTGTCCCCGGAGCGGTTGTTCTTCGTCTACAGCGTGACCGCACCGCCGGATGGGCTGCACCACCGGCCCGAGCGGAAAGTACTGCGGGGCAGCGGGGAACTGTACCGGCGATGGGTGACCGCGGCACGCACGTACGAGGCGGTGCTCGTCGAGGAGGAGACCCGGCTGGACAGGCTGTCGCGCCTGCGGTGGACGGATCTGCTCTCGGGCGGCAGACAACGGGTGGCCCGGGCGAGACAGTGCTATCGGGAGCGGACGGATGCCGCTGCCGCCGCCTACCGGCCGGTGCAGGAGGAGATCGAGGAGCGGCTGGCCGCGCGCGGAGCGGAAATCGAGGCGCGGGAACGGAAACGGCGCATCGCCGCGACCGAGCGCCGGGAACGGGCGGACCGGTTCCGTTCGGTGGCCGACAAGGCCGTGTGGGGGTGGATCCTGCTCGCAAAGCGCAAGACGCCCATCGTCGTGGTGTTTCGCCACGACATCGCACCGGCCCGTGCTCTGCCCCGGGGCGACCGCAGGTCGGCGGAGCCGCTGGACGCTGCCGGGCTGGAGGAGTCGCTGCTGGGGCTGCGGACCGTCCGGATCATGATCGTCAGGTGGGAAAGCGCCGCACGTGAGGCGGTGGCCGACGAGTGCTCCGTGCCGGGCGCCTCCCCCGAGCAGTTCGGCCACTGGTGGCAGACGGTTACGGCGCAGAGCTGGCCCAATCCCGCACGTATCCCCGAACGGTCCGGACGCCGGGGCCGCCCCTCCCCTGTCGGGTGGGACGACGACTCCGGCTGACCGTGCGGGCCGCCCCGTCGAAGACCGCGGCCGTGGTGGTGTCCCGCGCCGTCAGCAGACGCTGTCGCCGGGCTTGGGGTTGGCCATCATGAACAGCGAGCGGGCGCGCAGCCCCACCCAGGTACCGGCGATGGCTGCGACGGCCCAGAGCCAGCCGTGCAGGCTGCCCGAGGCGATACCGGCGAGGTAGGCACCGATGTTGCAGCCTCCTGCCAGGCGTGCCCCTATCCCCATCAGGATGCCTCCGACCAGGGCAGCGGCCACGACGTTCCAGCGCAGTCCGGTGTGCAGCTTCCACGCGCCGGCGGCGGCTGCGGCGATCGCGGCGCCGATCATGATGCCGATGTTGGTGAGGCTGTTCTTGTCGGCGAGGACCGGCCCGGCCAGTTGTGCGGCCTGGTCGGGTTGCTGCCAGAACGCCCACGTCTGCGGGTGCAGGCCGATGAACTGGAGGAACTTCGCACCCCACAGGTTGAAGGCGCTGGTGATCCCCCACGCGCCTCCGGAGACGACCAGCACGGCGCCGCCGAGTACGGCCAGCACCAGCGCGCCTGCGAGCATCGGCCAGCTCCCGCGAAGGATCCGCGCGGCGCCCGTGGTGCTGGGGACCGCGCCGACCGGCGGCGGGGTGCGCCGGTTCTGCACGATGCGGGTGCCGACGACCAGAGCGGCGAGCAGCGCGACGGTGACGGCCCATGACCCGGCCCAGCCGACGTGGTCGGAGAGCAGGAAGGGCGGCAGCGCGGGCAGGTCGGCGACCATCGGCCATCCGGCGCTGTAGATGACCGAACCGGCGATGAAGCCCGCCAGTGTCACGAGGATGGCGGACTGCCCGGAGCCGACGGCGAACAACGTCCCGGAAGCGCACGCTCCGCCCAGTTGCATACCGATGCCGAACAAGAAGGCGCCGAGGAACAGGGCGACCCCGATCGGCCCGGCCGAAGGCTGGGGATCGCTGCCGAACAGGCCGGTTCCCGTCCCGATCACCAGGGCGAAGAGTGTCGCGGTGGTGCCCAGCAGCAGGGCGTGGGCGCGAAGCCCGGTCCCGTTTCCGACCGCGACGAACTGGCGCCAGGCCGAGGTGAACCCGAAACGGGAGTGGAAGAGCGCGAGCCCCAGTCCGGTGCCCAGCAGCAGCAGGACGGCCGGCTTGGCTCCGTGTTCCAGCCCGACGTAGGAGGCGAGCACGGCGAGTACGGCGAAAGCGACGACCAGCGGCGTCCAGCGGACCGGTTCCAGCGCCGGTGCTGCGGGGGGCGGCACGGACAGGGTGTTGTGGAAGAGCAGTCCCGCTGTGAACGATCGGCGGTCATCGGTGTCGGGCGGGGCGGATGGTGTCATCGCGACGGTCTCCATGGCATGACGGGCAGCCCGGAACAAGGGGGTGCGGTGGGTCGGGACGGATCGTGCCCTCCCCCTGCCGAAGAAACGGCGGCTCAGCGGGGAGGGGCCGCGTCAGAGAGCGCGGCGGGAAAACCGGCGACGACACAGGCCGTCATCGGTGCTCGTGAGCGACATGGAGATCAGCACCATGCGCAAGAAGATCGTCGGACCAGACATAACGACCACAGGCTACCCCTTGGGTGCGATGCGTGGACAAGGCGGGGACGGCCTGCGGTGGCCCGTCGCCGTCGGATGCCTCTCGGATCACTCCCGCTGTCCCGGGGGCGGTTCGGGGGAGGGCACCGGGGAAAGGACCACCTCGGTGACGGCGCGGCCGTCGGTGCCGGTGACGGCCGCCGTCCAGGCCCCCAGGTCCACGCGGTCGCCGGGCTCGGTGGGGATGCGGTGGAGGAGGGCGATGACCAGCCCGGCGATGGTGACGTAGTCGCCCTCGGGACGGTTGCCGAGACGGATACCCAGGTCGGGAAGGTCGTGGAGCGGGAACGTGCCGGGGATCCGCACGGAGCCGCCGTCCAGGTGGGCGACGGGCTGTCCCTCTGCGTCGGTCTCGTCGTAGATGTCGCCGACGATCTCCTCCAGCAGGTCCTCCAGGCTGACGATGCCGTCGACCGAACCGAGCTCGCCGACGACGAACGCCAGTTGCTGGCGTTGGGCCGTCAGGTGGTGCAGCGCCTTCGACACCGGAAGCGAGTCGGGGAGCAGCAACGGGGGGCGGGCGAGGTCGCCCGCACTGCCCTGTCCGCGCAGCAGGTCCGACCAGTGCACGACCCCGATGAGGGTGTCGAGGCCCTCCCCCTCGACCACCGGCGCGCGGGAGTGCCCGCGTTGGGCGAGCAGGCGCACCGCGTCCGGGGCCGACAGCGCTGTGGGCAGGACGTCGACGCTGCGGCGCGGCACGAGGATCTGGCGCAGTCGCCGATCGGTGATCGCGAATGCGCCGGTCAGGATGGTGCGCTGTTCCGTCGTCATATCGTGCCGGGTGACGATCATGTCGCGCAGTTCTTCGGTCGACACCTCGTCCCGTCCCGCTTCGGGGTCGGCGCCGCCAAGGCGTACCACCAGGTTGGTGGAGGCGCTGAGCAGCCATACCGCTGGACGGGAGAGCGCGGCGAGCAGGGTGAGCGGCCTGGCGACCAGTAGTGCCCAGGCTTCGGCCCGCTGCATGGCGATGCGTTTGGGGGCAAGCTCGCCGAGGACCAGGGTGACGAAGGTGAGCACTACGGTGACCAGCACGATCGATACCGGGCCGGCCGCGTTGCCGAGGAATCCCAAGGGCTGCACGAGCGGCTGGGCGAGGGAGACGGCGGCGGTGGCCGAGGCGAGGAACCCGGCCAGGGTGATGCCGATCTGGGTGGTGGCCAGGAAGCGGTTGGGGTCGCGGGCCAGGCCGGCGACCAGCCTCCCGCCGGTTCCCCGCTGTTCCAATCGTTTGAGTTGCCCCTCGCGCAGTGTGATCAGCGCGATCTCGCTGCCGGCGAAGATCGCGTTCAGCACGAGCAGGACGAGGACGAGGACGAGCTCGGTCGCGTAGTTGTCCATGGGGCCCTTCAGGCACGTGAGTCCGGACGGGTACTCGAAGACGCGTGACGCACGGACTCACGCATGCCCTCAACGGCTCCGGTGTATTCGGCCCGGCCTCGGCGGTCGGTCGCGGTGGTCAGTCGCGGTGGTGAAGAAGAGGCCGACTCCCTTTATTCAGGTATTTACTACCGGTTTAGTTTGGATTAACGTCGGTGCGTGACCCGCCCATTCCAGTCCCCCGACCAGCGCCGTGCCCCGAGTCTGGCGATCATCGGCGCAGGCCCGCGCGCAACCTCTCTGCTGGAACGCATCACCGCCAACCGCTCGGAGCTGACACCGGGACTCTCCTTCGACGTGCACGTGATCGATCCGCACCCTCCGGGGGGCGGACGGATCTGGCGCCGCGAACAGTCGCGGTGGCTGTGGATGAACACCACGGCCGACGACTGCACGATGTTCACCGACGAATCCGTGACCTGCACGGGCCCCATCGTGGCCGGCCCGACTCTCACCGAGTGGGCGGGCCAGGTGGTGACGGGACGGCTCCCGCTCCCCGCCGGCTTCGAACCCGACTACGACGACCTCTCCGAGGCCGCCCGGGTCACCGGGGGCTGGTTCGCCACGCGCCGGCTGCAGAGCCACTACCTGTCCTGGGTCTTTTGGCACGTGGCCGGTCGCGCCGCCCCCGCGGTGCGGGTGCACACCGTGGCGGCGCGGGCCGTGGACGTCATCGACCTGTCCGACGGACGCCAGCGGGTGGTGCTGGACGGCGACCGGCCGGCCCTTGACGTCGACGCCGTGGTCCTGGCCCAGGGCGGACCGGACACCGCGCCCACCCCCGAGGAGGAGCGGCTGGCCCGCTACTCCGACGCCCACGGGTTGACCTACCTGCCCACCTCCCCCACCGCCGACGTCTCCCTGGACGCCGTCCCGGCACGGGAACCGGTGATCGTGCGCGGACTGGGTCTCGCCTTCATCGACACGATGGTGCTGCTCACCTCCGGACGAGGCGGTGCCTTCCGCCGCGACGCCGCCGGCGAGCTGCACTACACGCCCTCGGGCGCCGAACCCGTGATCCACGCAGGTTCGCGCCGGGGCGTGCCCTACCACTCGAAGATCCACTACGACCTGCCCGGCTCCCGCCCCTCCCTCCCCCGGCACTTCAGTGCCGAAGCGGTGGCGGCGCTCGGCGAAAGCCCCCTGGACTTCGACGAGGACCTGCTGCCCCTCATCGTGCGCGAACTCACCGACGCCGCCTACCGTGAACTGGCCGGCTCGCATCCCGAGCGCCTGTCCGTGGACGCCGACGAGTTCCTGGCCCGCCTGGACGCCCTGGACTGGAGCGATCCGGCGCTCAAGGACCTGGTGGCACAGGCCGTCCCCGAGGAGGCCGACCGGTTCGACGTCCAGGAGTTGGACCGTCCTCTGGCCGGGCTCCGCTTCGCCCGCCCCGCGGACCTGCAGACGTGGATGGTCGACTATCTGCGTGCCGACCTGCACAGGCGTCGCGACGACCGTCACAGTTCCGATCTGGCGGTGTTCCACGCCTTGCTGTCGGTGTTCGGCGTGCTGAGCGAGCTGGCTCCCGACCGGCTCTCCCCTTCGTCCCAGGAGCGCGGGTTCCCCGCCTTCATGGGCTTCTTCAGCTATGTGGCGAGTGGGCCGCCGGGACCGCGCCTGGAGGAGCTGCTGGCGCTGGCCCGCGCCGGTGTGGTGCGGTTCATCGGAGCCGGCACCGAGGTCGGCGCCGTGGACGGCGTGTTCCGGGCGTCGTCCACCAGTACCGGTTCCGTCGTGGAGGCCCGCGCGCTGATCGAGGCGCGCCTGCCCGCCACGACGCTGACCCGCTCGACCGACCCGCTGTTGCGTGCTCTCCTGGACCGGGGGGCGATCCGGGAGCTGGAGCGGACCGATCCCGGGACCGGCACCGCACATCGCACCGGGCTCATCGACGCCGCCCCCGGCGACCAGCGGCTCCTACGGGGCGACGGCAGCCCGCACCCGGCCCGGTTCGGTGCGGGCGCACTGGTCGCGGGGGTGGTGGGCGCGGGCGGTTTCTCCCGTCCCCGCACCAACGCGGGGTTCTTCAGGCAGAACGACACCGTGGCCCGCGCGGTGCTGCGCGCACTGGCCCTCACCCGCTGACCGGCGGGCTGTCCGCCCTCCCGAGGGACGCCGGCGGGAAAGGCCCCGCTCAGCGGGGGGCGGGCAGCCCCAGGTTCTCGCGCAGGGTGGCACCGGTGTACTCGGTGCGCAGCACCCCTCGTTCGCGCAGGAGCGGGACCACCAGGTCGACGAAGTCGTCCAGACCTCCCGGGGTGAGGTGCGGAACGAGCACGAAACCGTCACAGGCCTTGGTCTGCACGTGTTCGTCGAGCTGGGCGGCGACCCCGTCGGGCGTTCCGACGAAGGTCTGGCGCGCCGTGGTCTCCACCACGAGGTCGCGGATGCTCAGCTTCTTGGCCTCGGCGAGTTCGCGCCACGCGCGGACCTGGGCGAGCGGGTCCTTCACCCGCCCTGCCCGGCCCTGGCTGATCGCGGTGTTGCCCGGATCGGGCTCGACGTCGGGGAGCGGGCCGTCGGGGTCGTACGCCGAGAGGTCGCGGCCCCACACCTGCTCCAGGGAGCGGATCGCAGTCTGGCCGCTGACCTGCTGGTAACGGATGTGGCGCGCCCTCTCCTCGGCTTCGGCCGCGGTGCCGGCGACCACGAACGTGGCTGCCGGCATGATGAGCAGGTCCTCCGGCGAGCGCCCGTAGCCGCCCAGCCGCCCCTTGACGTCGGCGTAGAAGTCGCGGCCCTGTTCGAGCCCTCCGTGCCGGGAGAAGATGACGTCGGCGTTGGCCGCGGCGAAGTCCCGCCCCTGGACCGAGTCGCCCGCCTGGATGACGACCGGATGGCCCTGGGGCGAGCGGGGGACGGTCGATTCCCCTTCGACGGCGAAGAAGCGGTCCGTCTGTGCGAAACGGCGCACTCCGCCCTCGTTGACGAACGTCGGCCGATCGCGCCCCCCGGCCAGCGCGTCGGCGCTCCAGGAATCCCACCACCCTCGGGCGGCACGTACGAAAGCGGCTGCGCGCTCGTAGCGGTCGGCGTGGTCGAGGTAGCCCCCGCGACGGAAGTTCTCACCGGTGAAGGCGTCGGAGGTGGTGACGACGTTCCAGGCCGCCCGTCCGTCGCTGAGATGGTCCAGGCTGGCAAGCTGCCGGGCCAGTTCGTAGGGCTCGTTGTAGGTGGCGCTGAGCGTGCCGGCCAGGCCCAGGTGGCGGGTGACCGCAGCCAGTCCGGCGAGGACGGCGAGGGTGTCGGGGCGCCCTACGACGTCGAGGTCGTGGATGCGTCCCTGGTGTTCGCGCAGGCGCAGCCCCTCGGCGAGGAAGAAGAAGTCGAACCCTCCGCGTTCGGCGGTACGGGCCAGGTGGACGAAGGAGGAGAAGTCGATCTGGCTCCGGGAGGCCGGGTCGCTCCACACGGTGGTGTTGTTGACGCCGGGGAAGTGGGCGGCCAACCGGATCTGCTTACGGGGCGTGGTCATGGGTGGCGCTGCTCTCCGGGTCCGGGACGGTCGGGTTCGGGGCCTGTGCCCCGGGACGGGGGTGCGGCCCGCGGCAGCGGGCTGACCCCCAGCTCCAGACCGAGCTCCATGAGGTAGGTGTCGTGCTCGGTGGTGCCGTTTCGTTCCTCCGGCCGCTGCCCGGGGGTGGTCATGCGCGGGCGTAGCGATTGCCGGCGCGGGGCAGGCCGAAGCGGCCGCGCAGAGTGGCTGTCGGGGAGCCGGGGCGCAGCGCCCCGGCCTGTCGCAGCAACGGGACGACCCCGTCGACGAAGGCCGAGAGGTCGTCGGGCAGTACGGCCGGGTAGAGGGTGAAACCGTCGACCGCGCCTGTCCAGTCCAGGATGCGGGCGGCAAGGTCGTGGGGCGTTCCGGTGAACCGCAGGCCGGCTTCACGGACGGGTGGGGCCGCCAAGGAGTCCAGGCGGTCCCGGCGGTTGAACGCGGTGGCCGTGTCCTCGGCCAGCAGGACCCGGAGGTCGGCCAGGACCGACACGTGCGCGGGATCGCGTCCGGCACGCTCGGCGGCGGCCCTGATCCGGGCGCGCAGCGCGGTGGCGGCGCCGTGTTCGGTGGGCGCGACGAGCACGACGTCGGCGACCGCGGCCGCCGCGCTCTCGGCCTCCTCCGAATCGGCGCGTACCACGACGAGAGGGTGGCCCTGCGGCGGGCGGGGTGTGATGGAGGGGCCGCGCACCGACCAGCCGGGGCCGGAGAAGTCCACGTAGTGGAGCCGGTCGGTGTCGACGAAGCGGCCGGTCGCGGTATCGCGGATCTCGGCGTCGTCCTCCCAGCTGTCCCAGAGCCGGCCCACGACGTCGGCGACCGCGGCGGCCTCCGTCCACAATCGCGGGCGTTCCGCGACCGGGCGCCGGCCGAAGTGGCGGGATTCGGCTTCGGTGGTCGACACCTGTACGCGCCAGCCGGCCCGGCCCAGGCTCACGTGGTCGAGGGTGGCCACCGCCTTGGAGACGTGGAAGGGCTCGGTATGGGTGGTGGTGACCGTGGGCACCAGGCCGACGGTGGTGGTCTCGGGGGCGATCCGGGTGAGGGTGAGCAGGGCGTCCAGGCGTCCGCGTACCGTCTGTCCGGTGTCGTCCTGAAGGGCGAGCGAGTCGTCGAGGGTCACGAAGTCGAGTGCGCCTCGCTCGGCTTCGCGCGCCAGTTCGGCGTAGTGTCCGGCGGTGAACAGTTCGGCCGGTTCCGCACGGGCGACCCGCCACGCGGCCGGGTGGGCACCGGCACCGTCGATCGCCGCCCCGATCCGCAGGGGTTGGGGTGCGTCGGACATGGTCGCTGCCTTTCTGGTCGTGGCCCGCCCCCGCCTGTCGACGGGGGCGGGCGCAGTGGCGCCGGCGGCCCGGCTACTCCCGGGGCAGCCCCGGCGGGTTGATCTCGGAGGCGGAGACCGCCTCGGCGTCGACCGCCCAGCGGTCGAGCACCTCCTGGTACTCACCGGTCTCGATCAGGCTGTTGATGGCCGCGTTGAGGGACTCGATGAGGCCGTTGTCCTTGAGGGTCATCGCCGCGATCTCGGCCTTGATCTCGCCACCGCCGGAGATCGTGCCCACGAGCTCGGTCTCGCCGGAGACCTGCGCGTGGTACGAGACGCTGGGTGTGGGGCCCAGGTAGACGTCGATGCGGCCCGACTGCAAGGCCAGGTAGTAGTCGGTGGCGTTCTGGTAGTACTGCAGGTCCAGTGGTTCCAGGCCGGCCTCCTGGTTCTGTTCGTCCCAGCGCAGGAGGATCTCCTCCTGGTTGGTCCCCGAGTCCACCGCGACCGACAGGCCGGCGATGTCGGCGGGCTCGGTGACCTCGGTGAGGTCGCTGCCCACGGCGGTCTCGAAGGACACCGTGTCCACCCGGTAGGTGGCAAAGTCGTAGAGGTCCTTGCGCTCCTCGGTCACGGTGACGTTGGCGAAGGCCACGTCGTACTGGCCGCTCTCCACGGACAGGAAGAGGTTCTCCCAGGAGGTCGCCTGGGTGTCCATCTCCAGGTCGAGGACGTCGGACACGAGTTGGGCGATGTCGGTCTCCACGCCGATGAAGGTCTCGTCGTCGTCGGCGTAGAAGGTCAGCGGGGGCGCGCCTCCGCTGGAGTGGCCGACGGTCAGTGCGCCGGTCTCGCGGATCTCCTCGGGGACCAGCGCGGCGATCTCGGGAACGGCCTCGGCGCGGATGCGGTCCTGGTCGGGAGAGGTGTTGAACCCGCTGTCGCCTTTGGCTCCTGCGGGGGCGTCGGCGTCGGCGCCCCCTCCACAGGCCGAGAGCGCCAGGACGGACGCCACGGCAAGGGCAGGCAGGGCTGTTCTGCGGTGCGGGACGAAGGACATCGGTCTCCTCAGAGGTAGGGGATGGGTTGGGGATCGGGGCCTGGCCCGGTCAGAGGACCTTGGCGAGGAAGGCACGGGTGCGCTCGTGGCTGGGGGCGTCGAAGACCTGGGACGGGGGCCCGGTCTCCACGATCCGCCCGTCGCTCATGAACACGACGGTGTCGGCGACCTCGCGGGCGAAGCCGATCTCGTGGGTGACGATGATCATCGTGGTGCCGCCGGCGGCGAGGTCCCGGATGACGTCGAGGACCTCCCCGACCAGTTCGGGGTCCAGCGCGCTGGTGGGCTCGTCGAACAGCAGGACCTTGGGGCGCAGGGCCAGGGCCCGCGCGATGGCCACGCGCTGCTGCTGGCCGCCCGACAACTGCCGGGGGTAGGCGTCGGCGCGGTCGGCGAGGCCCACCCGCGCCAACAGCGCCCGGGCATCGGCCTCGGCCTCGGCGGCCGGGCGGCGCAGCGCGAAGCGGGGCGCCTCGGTGATGTTCTCCAGGACGGTGAGGTGCGGGAAGAGGTTGAAGCTCTGGAACACGAAGCCGATCGCGCCGCGCTGGCGCAGGATGTGCTTCTCCTTGAGCTCGTGCAGTACACCGCGACCGCGCCGGTATCCGATCAGTTCGCCGTCGACGCTGACGTAGCCGCGGTCCGCGCGCTCCAGGTGGTTGACGCAGCGCAGCAGGGTGCTCTTGCCCGATCCGGAGGGGCCGAGGACAGCGGTGACCTCGCCCTCGGCGACGGTCAGGTCGATGCCGTGCAAAACCTCCAGGGTGCCGAAGCCCTTGTGGACTCCGCGGATCTCGACCATGGGGCGGGCGGTCACGGGGTACTCCCTCGGGTGGGCGCGATACGGGCGCGCAGGGTCGACGCGGCACGCCGCAGCCGTTGCACCGGGGTGGGCGGCAGGGTGCGCAGTGCGCCCTTGGCGTAGTGGCGTTCGACGTAGAACTGCACGATCGACAGCAGCGTGGTCAGCACGATGTACCAGAGGGTGGCGACCATGAGCATGGGCACGACGTCGCCGGTGCGGTTGTAGATGACCTGGATGCGGTAGAACAGCTCGCCCAGGGCCATGATGTAGACCACCGAGGTGCCTTTGAAGAGGCTGATCACCTCGTTGCCGGCGGTGGGCATGATGGTGCGCATGGCCTGGGGCAAGATGATGCGGCGTACCTGGCGGACCCATGGGATGCCCAGTGCCGCTGCCGCTTCGCGCTGCCCCTGGTCGACGGAGAGCACGCCCGAGCGCACGATCTCCGCCGAGTAGGCGGCCTGGTGCAGGGCCAGGCCGAGCACGGCGGCCGCCATCGGACTGATGAGGTCCATCGTGCCCACGGAGTAGAAGGACGGGCCGAAGGGGATTCCGAAGGAGATCTGGTTGTAAAGGATCGCCAGGTTGTACCAGAAGAGCAGCTGTACGATGAGGGGGATCGAGCGGAACGCCCAGATGTAGACCCAGGCGACCGCGACCAGCAGCGGGCTGCTGGACAGCCGCATCAGGGCCAGGATCACGCCCAGCGCGAAGCCGATCACCGTGCCGTACAGGGTGAGCTGGATCGTGAGCCACAGTGCGTTGAGGACGGATTCGGCGAACAGGTACTCGACGACGACGTGCCACTTCCACGCCGGGTTGGTGAGCAGCATGTTGACGAACATCGCCGCGAGCACTGCGACGACGGCACTGGCGGCCCAGCGCAGCGGGTAGCGCGCCGGGCGTACGGGGCGACCCGCGAGGTCGTCGGTGTCGCGGGCGGGGTCGGCCTGCTCGGTGGCGGGGGTGGAGAGCGCGCTCACTGCCGTCCCTCCCCCCGTCCGGCCGGGGGAAGGGCCTTGTCGAAGGGAAGCGGGCCGATCGTCTCGGGATCGGCCGCGAGATCGAACAGCGGCGTGTAGCCGGCCGCGAGGTAGAGGGCGCGTGCCTCGGGTTGGCGCGGACCGGTGATGAGGTACAGGCGCGCGTATCCTCCACGGGCCGCCTCGGCCTCCAGCGCCGCGAGCACCCTGCTGGCGTAGCCCCGGCGGCGGCTGTCGGCGGCGGTCCACATCCGTTTGATCTCTGCGGTGCGGTGGTCGTAGCGGCGGTAGGCGCCGCCGGCCACGGGGACCCCGTCGCGCAACAACAACAGCAGCACGCCGTGGGGCGGGGCGAAGTCCGACGCGGGGAACCGGGTCATCTCGTCGCTGATGTCAGCGTAACGGGCGGTGTACTCCTCGGACAGTTCGGCCAGCAGGGGTGCGGCCTGGGGGTCGTCGATCCGGGTCGCGCGGATCACCAGGTCCTCGGTTGCCGGGGGCGCCGGCGGCTGGGGGCCCATCGGTTTGCTCACTCTCTGACTGCGTGCGGGTGCGCGGATTCGGCGGCCGCGCCGAACGGAACGTGCGGCATGGAGGGATTCTTGGGCACCAAAAACCTATTTGTCAAGTAGGAAAAGTATATTTACAGGTCAGGGGCCTGCCCCCACGGACCGCCGTCCCCGGGCCCGCCGGCGGCGCGGTCCTCAGCGGGACGCCCCGGCCGCCTCACGCACGGCCGCAGCGACGCGCTCGCGCAGGGAGACGAATCCCTGGTCGGCGCGAGGCCGCTCAAGACGAGGCAGGTCGGAGGACTCGTCGAACACGATCCGCCCCGGCCGGGCGCTCAGGACGATGATCCGGGTGCCCAGGTGGACGGCCTCGTCCACATCGTGTGTGATGAACATCAACGTCTTCCCGCTCAGCCGCCACAGGGCGCGCAGCTCCTCCTGCATGCGTTCGCGGGTGAGCGCGTCCAGCGCACCGAAGGGCTCGTCCATGAGCACGATCGCGGGGTCGGGGGCCAGGGCGCGGGCGATCGCGACCCGCTGGCGCATGCCTCCGGACAGCTCGTAGGTACGCATACGGGCCGTATCGGCCAACCCCACCAGTTCGAGCTGGCGCATGGCCCGTTCCCGGCGCTCCTTGCGCCCCACCCCGGTCATGCGCAGCCCGAACTCGACGTTGGCGCGGACGCTGAGCCACGGAAACAGGGTGGGCTGCTGGAAGACGACACCGCGATCGGGCCCCGGTCCGGTAACCGGCCGCCCGTTGACGGCGACCGCGCCGCGCGCGGGCGGGTGGAACCCCGCGACGATGCGGAGCAGGGTGCTCTTGCCCGAACCGGAGGGGCCGACCACCACCAGGTGCTCCCCTTGGGGAAGCCGCACGTCGATGCCCTCCAACGCAGGGACCCACCCGCCACGACCGCGGTACTCGTGGCCCACCGCACGAAGCTCCAGGGCGGTCGGCGCCGTCTCAGCCTCCCGCGACACTCTCGGCCCCCGTGGGAAGAAGCGCCGCCTCGAAAAGGGACCGGTCCGGCGCCGTTTCGATCTCGCCCTGCTCGGCCAGGAACTCCGCGGTCAGGCCGAGGTACTCGGCGAGGCGACCTGGTTCGCCGCTGGTCCCGAGGTAGTCGGCGGAGGCCTGCTCGGCCGCGGTGAGAAAGACGAGCTGGTCCACCTGCTCCTCGGCCTGGGCGGGCTCAAGGTTGAGTTCGGCTGCGATGGCCGCCACGGCGGTCTGCTTGTCATCTCGCAGGAGGGTCACCGCACGGTCCTGTTGGGCGACCCATTCGGCCAGCGCGTCAGGGTAGTCCTCGGCGAACCCGGTGGCAACGACCGCGAGGTCGGCGGTGACCTTCCCCCGTCGGGCCAGTTCACCACTGGTCACCAGCGCGTGGCCGCCCTCGTCGTAGAGCTGCCCGAGGACCGGGTACCACACGAACGCGGCATCGACGTCGCCCCGCTGCCAGGCGGCCTGGATGTCGGGCGGCTCCAGGTCGAGGAGTTCCACGTCCCCCACCTCCAGTCCGGCCTCGTCGAGAGCTGCGATGAGGTGGTAATGGGTGGTGGAGGCGAAGGGCACAGCGACAGTGCGGCCCTCCAGGTCGGCGACGGCGTCGATGCCGTCGACCGCGACGAGCGCCTCGTTGTCGTCGATGACGTCGTGGATCCACGGCACCTGGTAGCCGATGTCCAGCGGCTGCGACAGCCCGCGGGTCACCGGAGCGCTGCCGGCCAGGGCGATGTCGAGTTCACCCGCGAGGAAAGCGGTGTTGACGTCTCCACCGGAGTCGAACTTGTTCCAGGTGACCGTGGTGTCGGGCAGCGCCTCCTCCAGCCAGCCCTGGTTCTTGACGATCAGGTCGCCGTTGGGGATGGACTGGTAGCCGATGCGAAGCTCTCCGGGGATGCCGTCGGCCGGGTCGGCGGCCGGATCGGCACCGCATGCCGACCCCAGGAGAAGGGTCGCGGCGAGCGCGGCTGCGAGTGCTGTCCTGGACGTGGGGCGGGGGGACACGGGCGACTCCTGATGGGCGGGGAGCACGGACGGGCGGAAACGAAAGGGCGGGCGCGGGCGCGCGGAGCGCACGGCCACTGGGTCAGGTACGCCCCCGCCAGGGGGCGAGGACACGGTCGGCTGACTGGAGGAGCCAGTCGATGAGGAGTCCGGAGAGCCCGATGACGATGAGGCCGAGGATGACCACGTCGGTCTGGTTGTAGCGCTGGGCCTCGCGGATCATCCCGCCGATGCCGGGGATGCCGTTGATCGTCTCGGCTGCGACGACGGAGGTGTAGGCCACGCCCACGGCGATGCGCACCCCGGTCATGATCTCGGGGAGGGCATAGGGAAGGACGACCCGGACCGGGAGCTGCCAGGACCGGGCCCCCAGCGAGCGGGCGGCGTTGAGGTAGTCGGGGGCGACGCCGCGCACGGCATCGGCGGTGGCGACCGCCACCGGTGGCAGGGACGCGATGACGAGCAACCAGATCTTGGGTTCCTCGCCGATGCCGAACCAGATGACGAGCAGGCTCAGGTAGGCCAAGGGCGGCAGGGTGCGCACGAAGGTGATGAAGGGCCCCAGGACGGCGCGAGCGGCCGGGACGAGCCCGACGAGCAGGCCCAGCACGATACCGCCCACCGTGCCGTACCCACTGCCGAGAAGGATGCGCCCCAGACTGGTGAGCAGATGCCCCTGCACCGTGGAACCGCTGTAGCCGACGGTGGCCGTGGTCACCAGTTGCGCCCAGACGGCACCGGGAGAGGGCAGGCTGACGGGCGGCCAGATCCCCGCGCGCGCCACCGCCCACCAGAGCAGCAGGAAGCCGCCGACGGACAGGGCGCGCAGACCGATCGACCCCGCGGCCTCGGGTATGCGAAACCGCGTCGGCCGGTCGTCGGCCTCGGTGTCGCGGGGAGGGGTCCGCGTGGTGGTGCTCATGCCGTGGCCGCCGGAAGGGCGGCCGTCAGGCGCGGCAGGACGTACTCGCCGACCCGGTACGCCTCTTCCAGGTGCGGCCACCCCGAGAGGACGAACTCCTCTATACCGAGTCACCGGTACTCCTGGAGGCGGCGGGCCACCTCGTCGTAGTCGCCGACCAGTGCGGTCCCGGCCCCCTCGCGGACCAGACCCACACCGGCCCACAGGTTCGGCGCGACCTCCAGGGCGCGGGGGGAACCGCCGTGGAGCGCGGCCATCCGCGCCTGTCCGACGGATTCCATCCGCGCGTAGTAGTGCTGCATGGCCTCGATCCGGGCGGGGTCCATCCCTGACAGCAGCCGGTCGGCCTCGCGCCATGCCTCGGCCGAGGTGTCCCGGGCGATGACGTGCAGCCTGATACCCAAGCGCACGCTGCGCCCCTGCCCGGCGGCCAGGGAGCGGACCCGTTCGATCCTCTCCGCGATCATCGCGGGCGGCTCGCCCCACATGAGGTAGGTGTCGGCGCGGGCGCTGGCCACCCGTTCCGCGGGGGCCGAGGCCCCGCCGAAATAGATCTCGGGTGCGGGGTCCAACGGATCGGTGGGCCCCGCGTCCTGCACCCGGTAGTGCCTACCGGTGAAGTCGAAGCGCTCACCGGAGAAGGAGCGGCGCAGGACGTCGAGGAACTCGTCGGTGCGGGCGTAGCGGTCGTCGTGGCCGAGGAAGTCGCCGTAGGCGCGCTGCTCGACCGGGTCTCCCCCGGTGACCACGTTGAGCAGCAGCCGGTCGCCCGAGATCTCCTGGAAGGCGCGCGCCTGCTGGGCGGCCAGGGTCGGCAGGACGAAGCCGGGGCGAAACGCCACCAAGAACTTGAGGCGGTCGGTGTGCTGGGTCAGCGCGGCGCAGGTGATCCAGGGGTCAGGGCAGCCCGAGCCCGTCGGGGTGAGGACTCCGGTGAACCCGGTGGCCTCGGCTGCGCGGGCCACCTGGGCGAGGTAGCCGAGCGTGGCGGGGCGCGTGGGCGAGGTGACGCCGCCCGTCCCCAGACGGATGGTGGAGTTGCGGACCGCGTGGCCGTCTCCCGTCGTGGGCAGGAACCAGTGGAAGCGCATGCGGGCCCACCTTTCGCGCGGGTGTTCCGGAGCCACGGATCAAAGTACACTATACAAGTAGGAAAAGATAAGAAAAAGCGGCACCGACCGGGTGGGCACCATCCCCGGCGCCAGGGTGCGCCTCTGCCCTCCGTACGCCCGGCGGCCCCCGGCGGCCTCGCCGAACCGGCCCGCCGACCGCGCGCTCGGCCCTCCGCCGGCCTCGGCCCGGACCGGATCCACCCGAACGCCGGCCCCGAGGGCCGGCGGCTTCACCGGTCGTCCCGACCCGATACTCAGCCGCGGAGGAGCGGCAGGACCTCCTCCCCCACCCTGTGCGCCTCCTCCAGGTGCGGGACACCGGCCAGGATGAAGGAGTCGACGCCAAGGGCGATCAGTTCGTCGAGGCGTTCGGCGACCTGCTGGTAACTGCCGACCAGCCCGAAGGCCGGGCCCCCGCGCAGCAGTCCGAAACCACCCCACACGTTGGGCGCGACCTCCAGGTCGCGGTAACCGTTGACGGGCCCGCCGAGGAAGGCGCGGCTACGGGCCGCCCCTACCGAGTCCCCCGATCGACCCGCCCGCAGCGCCGCGGTGTCGGCGGCCTCGAAACCGCGCCGGACCTCCGCCCAGGCCGCTTCCTCGGTCGCCCGCGCGACCACCTCCGCCCGGACGGCGAAACGGTGGGTGCGTCCGGTGGCGGCGCTGTGTGCGCGCACGGCCGCGAACTTCTCGGCCAGCGCCCCGAAGGGCTCCAACCAGGACAGGTAGTAGTCGGCGTGCCGACCGGCCGCGTCGATCGCCGCGGGCGAGGAGCCCGAGAAGTAGACCTCCGGGAACTCCTGGGCGGCCAGCGCGTCGGGCAGCGCACCGCCCTCGACCCGGTAGAAGCGCCCGTCGAAGTCGAAGGGCCGCTCCTGCCACACTCCCCGGTGCACCCGGAGGAACTCCTGGGTGCGCGCATAGCGGTCGTCGTGGGCGACCTCGTCGCCCCACCACAGCTGCGCGGGACCGCCCCCGCCGGTGATCACGTTGTAGACGACACGGCCGTGCGAGGCGCGTTGGAGGGTGGCCGCCATCCGGGCGGCGTGCACGGGGTTGAGGAAGCCCGGCTGGAAGGCGACCATGAACCGGAAGGTGCGGGTCTCGCGGGCGAGCATCGCGGCCGCGGCCCAGGGATCGTCGGTGAAGGGGAAGGAGGGCATGAGCCCGCCGTAGAACCCGGCCGATTCCGCTGCACGCGCGACATCGGCCATGTGCTCGATGTAGGCGTAGCCGTCGGGCGCGCCGCCCCGCAGTGCCGGAGTGATGCTCCCGGCGACGTGCGGAGCCCAGTCGCCGCGGCTCTCGGCGCGCTCGCGCAGCGACCGCTGGTCGCCGTGCATACCGATGCGCCAGTAGAAGTCAACGGACACGGGCCTGCTCCTGCTCTGCCAGGGCGGGCAGCAGCCGCTCGCCCAACCGGTAGGCCTCGGGGAGCGCGGGGAGCGCCTCGACCGAGAAGGTGCGCACTCCCCGGCGCGCGTAGTCGTCAAAAAGGGCCGCGACGTCGTCGTACGAACCGACCAGTCCGCTGGGCAGGGTGTGCCCCAGGCCCGCGAAGCCCTCCCAGTGCGGCCCCGCATCGCTCCCGGCATCGGCGCGCGCCTCCGCCGTGTCGTCGCGGGCCAGGACCGACAGCTCGACCCCAAGCTCGACGTCGCGTCCCCACCGCGCGGAGCGGCCGGCGAGCTCGGCGCGTACCGCCTTGATGTCGTCGGCCGGGCCCAGCAGGTGCACGTCGGCGTGGCGGGCCGACAGTTCGAGCGCCTCCTCGCCGGTGCCCGAGAGGTAGACGCGGGGAAACGCCCACCCGGTGAGCGGCGCGTCGAAACCGCCCTCCAGCACCCGGTAGAAGCGGCCCTCGAAGGAGAAGGGGCGGCGGGTCCACACGCCCTTGGCAGCGGTGAGGAACTCGTCGGCCCGCCGGTAACGGTCGGGACCGCTCAAAAAGTCGCCCTGGGCTGCGTGTTCGGCCGCGTCGCCGTCCAACGCCGGCCGCCACCCCAGCCGCTGGGCCGAGAAGCGCTGGAGGGTGACCGCCATCTTGGCCGCGTAGACGGGGGTGGCGAAGCCGGGGTGGAACTCTGCGACGACACGCAGATGACGGCTGTGGCGCAGGAGCCCCGCGGCCACCGTCCAGGACTCCTCCCCCAGGGGGTCGTGCGGGACGAGCACGCCGCCCAGGCCGGCCGTCTCGGCCGCACGCCCGGTCTGGAACAGGCGTTCCAGCGGACCGTAGTGGTCGGCACGCACGTCACGGGGCACCGGCCCGAGGCCGGTCGGGGGCCCGTGACGGGTGGGCAGTCTCAGGAGCAGTTCGGTCATACGGGGATCCTCGGTCGAAAGTGGGGGTCGGGGACGGGCGCCGTCAGCACCCGTCCCCGGCGGGTCAGCGCGCGTCGGGGTCCGGAAGCGGCGGGACGAGGGCGTTGACGTCCGCCAGCACGGCCGAGGCGACGTCGGCCTCGCGCGACAGCAGGCCGCTGGCGAAGAGCAGGTCGGCCGCGCGCTGCTGCTCGGCGACGAACTCCCCGGTCACGGGAAGAAGGCCGAAGGGCCTGGTACGCAGGGCGTGCTCCCAGGCGTCCAGGTCGGTGTCGAGCCCTCCGCGTTGCCGGGCGTCCGCGACGAAGAGGGCAGCGGCCTCGCGCGGGTTGTCGCGAATCCAGGCGTCGGACTCCTGCAGGGCGGCGATGATCGCGGCCAGCTCCTCGGAGCGGTTCTCGGCGAAGTCGCGACGGGTGAACCACAGCGAACGGTGGCTGAACAGGCCGTCGGTGGCGACGAGATCACGGGTGGAGACCTGCGCTTCCACCGCGCTCAGGCCGGGGTAGGCCCCCACCCACGCGTCGACGGCACCGCTCAGGAACTCCTCGGCTGCGTTGACTCCGGTGTCCACGGGGATGATGTCGCCCCAGCCCAGCCCTGCGCGCTCCAGTGCGAACAGCAGCAGGGTGGTCTGCCAGGAGCCGTGCGCGATACCGACGGTGCGACCCCGCAGATCGGCGATTTCCTTGATGTCGGAGTCGGCCTTGACCAGCAACCTGCCATTCTCGTGGCGGGGACCCGAGATCGCGACGTAGACCACGTCGTGCCCCTGGCCCTGGGCGGTGATGGGCGGGGTGAAACCGGTGCCGATGAAGTCGTAACCGCCGTCGAAGAGGCGGTCCGCGTGCACGGTGGGCAGCCCTTCGGTGGGGGCGGGACGCTGTCCCTGCGGGAGGTCGCGCAGGTCCACCCACTCGACGTCGGGCAGCCTGCGCTCCAGGATGCCCCGGTGGCGTAGGACGAACAGCGAGTTGTTGTGCGGGAAGTAACCGACCTTGGTGCTCATGGTGTCTCCGGCTGGTTGGGGGTGGGGACGCGGGTCAGGAGGTGGTGCGGGCGAGGATCGCGTGTGCGGCGGCCAGTGGTTCGTGGGCGGCCCAGGCGTGCACGTCCACGGGAGCGGCGAGGAAGCCGTTGCGGTGCAGGAAGTCCTGCTGGACGGCGAGCAGGCCCAGGCGTTCGGCGGAGAGGTCGGGGTGCAGACCGGTGTGGAAGCCCTCCGCGTAGGCGGCTGCCACCCCTTGGGCACCCGATCGGGTCTCGGCCGCCAGGATCCGGCGGACGCGCGCGGGGTTGTCGGCCGCCCAGTCGGCGGCGCGCAGGGTCTGCACCAGGAAGGCGGTGACCAGTTCGGGGCGTTCGGTGAGGATGCGCTCGTGCACGGTGATGGGGCGCGGGGTGCCGTTGTTGACGCGGAAGCGCCGTTCGGGGGCTGCGTCGAGGTCGATGGCGACGACCGCGCCGAGGGCGGCTGCCTCCTCCACGGCCCGGGCGCCCTTGACGTAGACGGCGTCGACGGCACCCGCCGCGAGTTCGGCGAGGCCCGGCCAGGAGGCGGCACGGGCATCGGCGCCCACGGTGGGAGCCAGGTCCGCGGCGACCTCGACCTGTTCGACGTCGTCCAGGGTGTGCCCGGCCAGGGCGAGTGCGCCGGTGAAGCCGTGCAGCGCCATGGCGCGTGGAAAGCTGCGGGCGGGACTGTCCGCGTGGGCGGGGACCGCGACGCGTCGGCCCTTGAGGTCGGCGGGCGAGGCGATCCCCGCGCCGGGGAGAGCGAGCACCGACTGCGCCTCGTCGATCCAGGTCAGACCGATGAGTCGGGTGGGTGCCCCCTCCGATCGGGCGGCCAGGGCCGGTACGTTGCCGCCCTCGCGGAAAAGGCCGAGGAGGCGGTGGTCGAAGTGGTGGCGGGCGATCTCGGGGGGCGCGTCCTGGAGGATGCCCACGTCCAGCCCCTGTTCGGCGAAGGACACGGCGAGCCAGCCGAGGTTGTGGGCCAGGCCGCTGGCGGTGGGAACGGGGCAGCGGGTGTACCAGATCTTGTCCACGCCGGTGGCGGCGGACGACGGAGGGGCGGTGGTCACAGGGGTTCCTCCCGTTGGGCGGCGGTGGACTCGGGGTCAACGGGTGGAGCTGACCCCGAGTTCACCGAGGAAGTCGCGGCGGTAGTCCAGTACAGCCGGGTTGTTGCGGTCGCGGGGGTGGTCGAGGACGATCCGGCGGTCGACGGAGAAACGGCCCCGTCGCAGGACCGCCACCCGGTCGGCGAGCCGGACGGCCTCGTCCACGTCGTGGGTGACCAGGAGGACGGCCGGCCGGTGCCGAGCGCACAGGTCGGCGACCAGATCCTGCATGTGCAGCCGGGTCAGGGCGTCCAGGGCGGCGAACGGCTCGTCCAGCAGCAGCAGTTCGGGGTCGCGCACCAGGGCCCGGGCGAGGGCCGCGCGCTGGGCCTCCCCGCCGGAGAGGGTGGCCGGCCAGGCACGTACCTTGTCGGCCAGGCCGACTTCGGCGAGGGCACGCGCTCCGGCAGCGCGGGTAGCGGCTCCCCGGGGCTGGCCGATGGTGACGTTGGACAGCACCCGGCGGGCCTGGACCAGGCGCGGTTCCTGGTAGACGGTGGTGCGCCTGGCGGGGACAAGCACCTCGCCGCCGTCGGGCGCCTCCAGCCCGGCCAGGGTGCGCAAGAGGGTGGTCTTGCCCGTGCCGCTGGGGCCGAGCAGGACGAAGAACTCACCGCGCCGGATGTCGAGGTCGACGCCGTCCAGGACGGTGGCGGCGCCGTAGGACTTGCGCAGTCCGCGTACGCGCACGGCGAGGTCGGTACCGGGTCGGGTAGCCACGGGTTGCTCCTGACGGGTGGCGGGACGGTGGGCGGTCATCGGGCCGCCACGTGGGCACGCCAGGGCATCAGCACCCGTTCCAACAGGCGGATCGCCGCGTCGATGAGGAGGCCGATGACGGCGTACAGCACGATGCACAGCACCATGTAGTCGGTACGGAAGTACTGCTGGGCGAGGGTCACCAGGTAGCCGATCCCCGCCGTGGTACCGATCTGCTCGGCGGCGATGAGACCGGTGAGGCTGATAGTCATGCAGATCCGCAGGGCCATCAGGATGCTGGGCAGGGCGCTGGGGATGATGACGCCCAGCGCCAGCCGGGCCCCTCTCAGGCCGAACCCGCGGGCGGCCTCCAGGACCTTGCGGTCCACCCCGCGTACGCCCACGTAGGTGTAGGCGTACATGGGGGCGACGGCCGCAACCGCGATGAGCACGACCTTGAAGGTCTCGTCCACGCCGAACCAGGAGATGAACAGCGGTACGAGGGCCAGGAAGGGAACGGCGCGCACGATCTGCATGGAGGGGTCCACGAGTTCCTCGCCGAGCGCCGTGAGTCCGGACATGATCCCCAGGAGCAGGCCCGCTCCCACCCCCACTGTCACGCCCAGGGCCGCGCGGCCGAACGAGGCCGCCAGGAACTCGGCGAGCTGACCGGTCGCGATCAACTCGCGCAGCGCCGTCAGGACGGCCGGAGGGCTGGACAGGATCCGGGGGTCGACGAAGCCGGCGATCGACCCCCACCACCACAGCCCCACCAGCAAGAGAGGGATGCTGACGCGCACAGCCAGGGACAGCAGCGGGTTGCGGGGGCGGCTCCCCAGGTGGACGGGGCGTTCCAGGCCGGGCGGCGCGGGGCGGGGGCCGGTGGGCGCGGCCTCGGCGAACGGGGGTGCCGCAGGCGACGGCCCGGATGAAACGGTCATGGGAGTGCTCCTGGTCGTGCGCGGGATCAGCTCAGGGCGGCGGGAAGGTCGAAGACGACGTCGGAGGCGGTGATGGGGTCGGGCAGCACCCCGTGGTCGGCGAAGGTGCGGCCCACCGTCTCGACCTTGGCGAGATCGTCCTCGGTGGGGTAGCGGTAGACGGTAGTGGCGCGGGTCAGCTCGATCTCCTCGGCCAACCGGTCGCCGTCGACCGCGGTCGGGCCCTGGTCGAGGAAGACGTTCTGGAACTTCTCCGGCTCGCTCTGCCCCTCTTCGATCAGTTCGTTGAGGACGTCGAAGAAGACCTTGACCGCCTCGGGGTGCTCCTCCAGCAGGTCGGTGCGGGCCGCGAAGATGCCGAGGTCCGCGTCGTCGACGTCGCGGCTGGTGACGATGGTGTCCGCGCCGCTGGCCACGGCCTCGGGATAGGCGTTGACGATCGCCCACCATGCGTCGACCTTGCCGGAGCCGAAGGCCGCTGCGCCCTCCTGGGGGTTGAGGTAGACGCGGTCGACTTCCTCTGGATCGACGCCTTCGGCCTCCAATGCCCGCAGCAGGAGGTACTCGCCCTTTCCTGCCTGGTTGACGGCCACCCGGCGGCCTTCGAGATCGGCCAGGCCCGTCACGTCGCTGCCGGCCGGCACGACGAGTCCGTCGCGCACCGGGGCGGGATCGGTGAGGGGGTCGGAGACGCTGAAGATGCGCAGTTCGTCGGTGCTGGCCAATGCACCCGCGGCCGGTGAGATCGCGCCTTGTTGAAGGTTGACGTCCCCGGATTTCAACGCTTCGGCGGCTGCGGTGAAGGAGGCGTAGGAGCCGCCCCATTCGATGGTGGCCCCGACCTCGGCCAGGCGGTCCTCGAAGATGCCTTCGCGTTTGGCGTAGGCGAGGGGGCCGGCGTTGCCGGGGTCGATGACGCGGATGACCCCGCCGTCGCCTTCACCGCCGGGGCCGACCTCGTCGGCGGTGCCGCAGGCGGTGAAGGCGAGGGAGGCGGCCAGCAGGACGGCGGCGCCGGCGGCGCGCGGACGGAGGGTGCTCATGGGGGTTCGCTTTCTGGGACGGGCCGTGGAGGTCAGGCCGGGTGGCCGGGGGTGGGGATGCCGAGGTGCGGCAGGATCGTCTCGGCGACGTGGTGCGCCTCCTCCAGCAGCGGGTTGCCGGAGAGGATGAAGGTGTCGACGCCCAAGGACTCGAATTCCTGGAGGCGTTCGATGACGTTGGCGTGCGAGCCGACCAGGGCGGTCCCGGGGCCGGGGCGCAGCAGGCCCATCCCCGGCCAGAGGTTGGGGGAGGACTCGATGTCCTTGGCGCGGTCGGGAACCCGCCCACGGTGGGCGGCCAGCTGCCGGTTCTGGCCGACGGAGTCGGCGTTGGTGGTGAGGTCCAGCTGGCGGGCGAAGGTCTCGGGCCGGGTGACCTTGAGCAGGTGGTCGGCGTAGGACCATGCTTCGGCGTCGGTGTCCTTGACGATGAGGTGCACGCGCAGCCCGAACCTCAGGGTTCGGCCGCGTTGCGCGGCTTTGGCGCGCAGGCGGTCGATCTTCTCCTTGAGGTCGGCGGGCGGTTCCCCCCAGGAGAGGTAGACGTCGATCAGTTCGGCTGCCAGGTCCAGGCCGGGTTCGGAGGAGCCGCCGAACCACAGGGGCACGTGCGGCTTCTGCACCGGGCGCAGCTGTTGGAACCCGGTTCCGGCTCCGGTGACGTCGATGTGGTCGCCGTGGAAGTCCACGGTCTCGCCGGCGGTGAGGCGGGTGAACACCGACCAGTACTCGCGGGCGAGGGCATAGCGCTCGTCGTGGGCGAGGGTGAGCCCGTACGTGCTCAGGGTCCGGGTGTCGCCGTTGATGACGTTGATGGTGAGACGGCCGCCGAAGAGGTGGTCGAAGGTCAGCGCCATCTTGGCCAGCAGGACCGGGGAGATGAGCCCCGGGTGCACCGCGACCAGTGGCCGCAGCCGGGTGGTGACATCGGCGAGTGCGGTGCCCAGTACCCACACGTCGTGGAAGGCGGTCGCCAGCAGTGCTCCGGAGTAGCCCAGCCGGTCCACTCCGCGGGCCAGGTTCTGCAGATAGGCGAGGTCGACCTCGCGGCGCCCCTCGGGCTCCCAGGGGTAGGCGCCGTCCTGGGGGACGATGTACCAGAGGACTTCCTTGGCCACGGAGGACTCCCGGAGGCGTGGGGCCGCACCGTACGCACCAGGCACACGACTCGAATACGGCCCATATCGGACAAGTGCCCACACCGTATTTGCCACATCATGGAATTGTCAATCAAGTCAGTAGGTTTTATGGGTAATTAGGCGACACCGATGCCCCAGGTCATCGAGGAGAAGGGCGGCCCACACCCGGCGACCGCCCGGCGCAACGGAGCCGCGAAGGTCGCGCCTCAGACAGTGGGGCGCAGCAGGACGCGCTGGAAGGCCGGGGCGTACTCGCGGCCGATCTCGGCGACTTCCGCGACCCGCTCCCGGGGCAGGGCGGTGGCGTCGGCGCGCAGCGCCAGGGCCATCTGGACCTGACCGAACTCGTCGGCCAGAGGCACGGCGACCGTGCGCTTGCCCGCCATCAACTCCTCGTCGTTGACGGCATAGCCGCAGTCGCGCACCCGGACCAGTTCCGCCTCCAGCCGATGCGGGTCGGTGATCGTGCGCCGGGTCAGCGCGACCAGTTCGCCCAGCTCCGCGGCTTCGAAGTCGGGGTTCCAGGCCAGGAGGACCTTGCCCATCGCCGAGGCGTGCAAGGGGATATGCACGCCGACACCGGCTTCGGGGTCGGCCACCTCGCCCACCACGACGATGGCGCTGCGGCCGCTGCGGATCGCCAGGCCCGGCGAGGTTCCCGTGACCGCCGCCAGACTCTCGATCAGCGGCTCGGCCCGATAGAGGCCCCGATGGCGATAGAGCACCTGCCCGAGTTCGGCGACCGAGGCGCCCAGCCGGTACCGCGAGGAACCCGGGTCGCGTTCCAGGAACCCCTCCCCCACCAGCGTGCGCGCCAACCGGTAGGCGGTACTGGTGCGCAGGTCGAGCAGGCGGGCGATATCGGTGGCCCCCAGTTCGGGGCCGTGGTCGCGGAAGCAGTGCAGCACCCGCAGCGCCCGGACCACCGCCTGGGCACCCGACGGCGGGGCATCCTCCACTGCCATCGTTTCCTTTCGCTCCAAACGATCCGGCCGAGAGGACACCTCCGGCCGACGATCGGGCAAACCTACCCGACCCGGCACCCCCGAACCGCAGGACAGTCCACCCGCCCCACCATAATTTCCTACTACACAGGTTGACAAAGTCAATTTAAGAAATCACCCTAAAGAGGGCACGCCGGCGGCCAGACCGGCCGTACGGCGGCCGGCCTGCATCAGCCGCCCGGTCCACAGCGCGCCGAGACGGGAGCGCGCACCGGACCGCCCCTTCCGGACCACGGGGGTCGCCACGAAGCAGAACGGAAGCCTCCGATGACACTGACGTTCCACTGGTTCCTGCCCACCCAGGGCGACAGCCGGGGCATCGTCGGCGGGGGCCACGGGGTGGAGGTCGCCTCCGCGTGGCAGACGCGCGAACCCACGCTGGCCTACCTGGCCCAGGTGGCCCGAGCAGCCGAGCAGTTGGGCTTCGCCGGCGTCCTGACCCCGACCGGGGCCTGGTGCGAGGACGCCTGGCTCAGCACCGCGATGCTGGTCGGCGCGACCCGTCGGCTGAGGTTCCTGGTGGCCCTGCGTCCGGGCCTGCTCTCCCCCACCCTCGCCGCACAGATGGCCGCGACCTACCAGCGCCTCAGCGAGGGACGCCTCCTCCTCAACGTGGTCACGGGTGGAGAGAGCGCGGAACAGCGGGGCCACGGCGACTTCCTGGACAAGGACGCGCGCTACGCACGCACCGACGAGTTCCTGCGGATCGCGACGCGGCTCTGGGAGGGCGAAACGGTGGACTTCGCCGGCGACCACCTCACCGTCGAGCAGGCGGCGCTGCACCGTCCGCCCGTAGCGCGGCCACCCGTGTACTTCGGCGGTTCCTCCCCTGCGGCGTTGGAGGTAGCGGCGCGGCGCGCCGACACCTACCTGACCTGGGGAGAACCTCCCGGGCCCGTGACCGACAAGATCGACCGGGTGCGCGCCCTCGCCGCCAGGCGCGGACGCGCCCTGGAATACGGCATCCGGCTGCACGTCATCACCCGTGACACGGCGGCCGAGGCGTGGGGCGAGGCGGACCGGCTCCTCTCCCGCCTCGACGACACGACCGTTTCGGGGGTCCAGGCCGGACTGGCCCGCAGCGAATCCGAGGGGCAGCGCCGCATGCGGGCGCTGCACGGCGGGAGCAGGGACCACCTGGAGGTCTATCCCAACCTGTGGGCGGGCGTCGGCCTGGCGCGCGGCGGCGCCGGCACCGCCCTGGTCGGCAGCCACAGCGAGGTGGCCGACCGCATCGAGGAGTACCACCGGTTGGGCATCACCGAATTCGTCCTCTCCGGGTACCCGCACCTGGAGGAGTCCTACTGGTTCGGGGAGGGGGTCCTGCCGCTGCTGCACAAGCGCGGCCTGTGGCACCACCCGGACGCGGCCCCTCCCGCCGCACACCCACGGGTCCCCCTCGCCCGACCGTCCCTGACCGCCGACCCCGCCACCTGAGCAAGGAGCGCTCACCATGTCCGTCACGGTTCTCGTGGGAAACCCGCGACCGGGTTCCCGTACCGCATCCGCCGCCCTGGCCGCGGCCGATCGGGTCGCCGCCGCCCTGGGCCTCCCCGGTGGGCACGACCTCGTCGAACTGGCCGTCCTGGGGCCGGACCTGCTGGTTCCCGGCCCGCCGCCCGAGGTCGCCGACGCGCTGCACCGGGTCGGGACCGCCGACGTCCTGATCGTGGCCAGTCCCACCTACAAGGCGACCTACACCGGCCTGCTCAAGGTCTTCCTCGACCTGCTGCCCAGCGGGGCGCTGACCGGGACGACGGCCCTCCCCCTTCTGGTCATGGGCTCACCGGCCCACACCCTCGCCGTCGAGGTGCACCTGCGCCCCCTGCTGGTCGAGTTGGGTGCCGAGGTGCCCACTCCCGGTCTCGCCGTCCTCCAGGGCAGCATCGCGGCCGGGGACGGTTCGGAGTTGGACGCCGTCCTCGCTCCCTGGGTCCAGCGGGTCGCCCCCCAGATCCGCCAGCGCCTGCGCGGGGCGACCGCATGATCGCCGTCCCCCTACCCCTCGGAGGTTCCCGATGAGCAAGACCGACACCGTCTCTCCGCCCTCCGGGAACCAGCAGGGCCCCGACACGGCCCGGTTCAGGGCAGCGCTGCGGCACCACCCCGCCGGCGTCGTGATCGTGACCGCCGATGTCGCGGGCGAACCCGTCGGACTCACCGCCACGTCCTTCACCAGCGTCAGCCTCACCCCTCCACTGGTCTCGTTCTACGTGGCCACGTCCTCGACCACCTGGCCGAGGCTGCGCCTGGCCGACTCCTTCGCCGTCCACCTGCTGGGCGAGGAGCAGGCGGATCTCGCGGCGCGTTTCGCCGCCAAGGGCGCCGACCGTTTCGCCCCGCCGACCCGTTGGACGCGCGGGGCGGGAGGCATCCCCCTGCTGGACGGGGGCACCGTCCGTCTGGTGTGCGCGCGGCACGAGACCCGGCTGATCGGCGACCACTGGCTGGTCGTGGGAGAGGTGACCCACAGCCAGGTGCACGCTGATCCGCCGCCGCCCCTGCTGTACCACCAGGGGGCCTTCGGCGGATTCACCGCGCTGCCCTGACCGTGTCGCGGCCACCGCGCCGGGGTGGCGGATTCGGACGGACGGACCGGGCAACGTCGTGGCGGGCCGGGTCGGCGGGCATCGTGGTGCACCGCCGGCAGGCGGTGGCGCCCGGCCCCGGGGAAGAGGTCCGCGCGAAACACGATGTGTCCACCAGGCGCGTGTTCATCGGCGCAGCCCCTCCCCATCAGCGGGACTGCACGACGGCACACCGCTGAAAGCCTGGGAGACGTTGGCGGTCCGTCCCCGCGTGCGCGGGTTGACCTCGGCAGACCAGCGCCGTCTCCTCGCGTTTGCGGTCCATCCCCACATGCGTGGGGCTCACAAACCGGAGACGGAGGTGTGACGAACCGGCAATGGTCCATCCCCACATGCGTGGGGCTCACCACGAATCCCCGCTCACCGCACGGGAAGCGTCAGGTCCATCCCCACATGCGTGGGGCTCACGACCGGGTGTGCGTGATCCGGTCACGGAGCGCCGGTCCATCCCCACATGCGTGGGGCTCACTCGCTCACCGGGGATGACCTCGATCCCGCACCCGGTCCATCCCCACATGCGTGGGGCTCACGTATCGACCGCCGCACCCGTACCCGCCGGCACCGGTCCATACCCACATGCGTGGGGCTCACGCTCGCGAGATCTGCTCGTGGAAATACTCCAGAGGTCCATCCCCACATGCGTGGGGCTCACGATGGGAGAGACGCCCGCCTGCTCCTCCTCGACGGTCCATCCCCACATGCGTGGGGCTCACTTCGACCCCGAGTCGGCCCACCCAACCGTGATCGGTCCATCCCCACATGCGTGGGGCTCACCGCGCCGACCAGCGCGTTCCAAAGCCCCGAGACCGGTCCATCCCCACATGCGTGGGGCTCACCGCACGGCGCAGCGGCACGACCGCGGCCCACGCCGGTCCATCCCCACATGCGTGGGGCTCACCGGAGGCCAGGACGGCCCCCGGGGCTAGTTGGCGGTCCATCCCCACATGCGTGGGGCTCACCACTCAAAGAACACAGCGAAGAGTTGACGTGGTGGTCCATCCCCACATGCGTGGGGCTCACTTTCCGCCATGGCGGCCGGCGCCCCGGGGCCGACGGTCCATCCCCACATGCGTGGGGCTCACCATCTGCGTCTGCCAGCGAAGAGCCGTATTCGACGGTCCATCCCCACATGCGTGGGGCTCACGGTCTTGGCGACCGCGACGACCCCGTCGAGGTCGGTCCATCCCCACATGCGTGGGGCTCACCTCGCCCTCGGGCGAACCAACCTCCAGCAGGGCGGTCCATCCCCACATGCGTGGGGCTCACCCGGACTCGCCGGTCGGACGGCGGCTGGGCCCCGGTCCATCCCCACATGCGTGGGGCTCACAGTTAATGACCTGGCACTTTGCGAGCCGTTACCATTATGAGATTTTCGGTGAGGCGTCCAGCACCCCTATTATCCACTAGCTCCCGCCCCCTGTCAGACCAACCACTCCCCCACCCCCACCAGGCACTACGCCCGCGACATGCGGCCAAGCAGGGCTTGGTAACAGCATCCTGGGCCAACAGGTCACCTCCCACCGCATGGGGAAGGCGGAAGCGATCGCGGAAGGAAACCGTCCGCATTGCCCTTCGCGACTTGTCGATCGCCTGCGTTGAACCGGTACGACACTCCTTCCGCTCCCCTGAACTCGCTCAGAGCCGGTAGGGGTGGGCGGCGTGGAGGAGGTCCTGGAAGTGGGCGAGGTAGTGGCGGGTGTCTCTGATCGGCAACGCCAAGGGGAAGGGGATGGCTTCCACGGTGGTGGCGTTGTCGGTGATGGTGAAGGCGCACGACCAGATCACCGGGGGGTCCTGCTTCTCGGGCAGGACACGCAGGGTGACGTGGGCCAGCTCGGCCAACGCCAGGAGCAGCAGGTGTTGTTCGGTCATGGTCTCCACCCCACCGATAGGGCGGCGCAGCGCCGTCTCGGTCACCACGTAGGTGCGGGGGTGTTCGGCATCGATGAGCAAGCGCTGGCGGCGCATGCGGATCTGGATGATTTCTTCGACGTGCTCAGGGCGCAGCAACCTTGAGGCGGTCAGGACCGTGCGGGCGTAGGAGGGGGTTTGCAGAGGGGCGGGCACGGTGGAGGGTGCGAAGGCGCGGATCTGGCCGTGGGGTTCGTCCAAGGCGAGGTTGCGTTGGTGTTTGACGAGCGCGCCGGAGACGTCAACGCCCATCAGGAGGTGTCCCCGCTGAGTGATGCGGTGGGGGTGCGCGGGGTTTCGTGGAGCAGGTCGTGGAACTGCGCTGCGGGGTAGCGGCGCGCTCCGCCTGGGGTGTTCACGTAGGTGATGAGGCCCTTGTTGGCCCAGCGGGCCACGGTGGAGGCGTCCACCCCGAACAGGGTCGCTACCTGGTGGTTCATCAACAGGGCGCCGTGGACGCCTTCCAGCGGCGTATCCGGGCCGGTGGGGGTGGGGTCGGTGCAAGACATGAGAGTGAGGAGTCCGTTCGGGCAGTATCAGCACACGCCTTGGACGGCAGGCGCACACCTGGTGGTCGAGGGGTGGGAGGGGCCGCGCGTCGGGGTGAGCGAACGCGCGGCCCCTCGCTTGAGGGCCGGCTGGTCACCGGCCGGGGCGGTCCGAGGAGTCGGGGTGGTCGTCCAGGGCGCGTTGCTCGGCGCCCAGCTGGGTGAGGAGGGCGTCGAGGGTGGGGGCGTGCAGGTGACGCCTGCGCCCGTGTGCGTGTTCGGCCTGGGTCAGGGGTGCGCGCCGGTGTGCGTTCCACGCCCGTTGGGGGTCAGCGGTGGGGGTGTGGGTGATGGTCCAGGCCGGGAAGTCCCACCGCACCCGGGCCAAGGCCGAAGCAACACTGTCGGGGGCGACCACTGTCCTCACCGGCCCGGTGGGCACTGCGCCGGGGCGTGGGCGCGTACGCGGGGTGCGGTGTAGGCCCGCAGGGGTGAGGGCGGCTCGTAGACGTGCAGGCAGTGGTCCAACAACTCCACGTCCGAGACCGCGAGCACGTGGGCGGTGACCCGGTTGCGCGCGGCATAAGGCGCGGCCTCGCCATAGCGGTAGGTCACCTCCCACAGAGCCGAATGCGACTCCGCCACCTCAGCGAAACGCGGATAGTCCGGAATACGCGGCACCACCCGCGCCTGACGCAGCGGAACTGGTTGCGGCTCGACCGAAACAGTGCTGGCACCAGAGGAGCCGACGCAGTGGCGGCCCGCTCGCCGGGCGGGCATCACCGCCGCCACCAACAACACACCCGCCAACGCGAGCAGAGAAAAGAAACGCATGAGGTAGTCCTCGGTCAAGAATGCGGTTGGGAAGACCGCGCGGGAATAGGAGGCAGGCCGATGTCGGCCCAGGTGGTGGTGTCTCCGTTCACCTGCCGGTGGGAGCCGATGGAGGCGAGCAGCGACACCAGGCCAAGCGGGTCAGGGGCACCAGGCTCAGTCAGGGAGTCGTGAGTCCGAGGATTGGTGCCGCGCTGATCGGTGACCTCGATACGTACGTGGTCGGGACCAATGACGTGGATGGTGATTTCGCCATGAGAAACCCGAACCGCGGATGCGACCAGTTCAGAAGAGACCAAGACGGCGGTATCGAGCGAGGGGTGGGCAGCAAGGGCATCGCGAATCGCGCTGCGGACCATACGTGGCGCAGAGGGCGAAGCCTCCACAGTGATGATCCGTTCCATACCGACCTGCCTTTAAATCTGAACGTGCAGATTAAAAATCTGTACGTGCAGCTTGTTTTAGCACGTACAGGTTTGTCAAGCTGATCGCGAGAAATCGCCAAAGTTGCTATGAGCTCCGTGCGCAGGAAGCGCTCGTCAGCAGTGAACGTCTGCCAGTCGACGCTGTGAGCCTCGCGTGCGCGGGGATGCTCCAAGCAAGCGTCAGTCGTGAATGGGCGAGCCGAAAGTGTTCCCCACGTGTACGGGGGTGGTCCGAGTCAGACTTTTCATGGCCGAGACCACATCACTGGACTCCGTACATGGGGATGGGAAGTCCCCCCGAGATTTGCTACCGACCGGAGCTTCATGAACCGCCCGACCTACCAGCGCATTGCGGACGACCTTCGGCAACGGATCATCACCGGCGTCTACCAACCGGGTGATCGGCTGCCGTCCCGTCAGCAGATCGCCGACGAGTACGAGGTCGGCCCTCGGGTCGCCGCAGATGCCGTCGGGCAGCTGGTCGCAAGCGGCTATGCAATCACCAGGACCGGATCAGGCGCCTACGTACGACCTCGACCACCGGTGCGCCGATTGACACGATCCTGGTACCGCGAGTCCAGGGGCGGGTCCCCGTTCCGCGCGGACATGGCAGCCCAGCAGATCCGGTCGGGCTGGACGTCCCATTCCGACGAAGTACCGGCACCTGAAGCAATCTCCGAACGGCTGGCGATCGAGCCCGGGGCCTCCGTCATGCGCACCCGCTACACGTTCACCGGCGATGACGAACCGGTCATGCTCTCCACCTCCTACGAACCCCTGGAACTCACACGGGGCACCTCCGTCGTACTCCCAGAAGACGGCGTTCACGCGGGGCGCGGCGTGACCGAGCGGATGGCACAGATCGGCCAGACGGTCGTACAGGCGGCCGAGATAGTAACCGCACGTTCCGCCACAGCCCAGGAGGCCGACGCACTGGGAATCGGACGAGGCGCCGTGGTGATGGTGATCCAGCGGACCTACTACACCGACAGCCGGCCTGTGGAAACGGCGGACATCGTAGTCCCACCCGACCGCTACGAATTGGCCTACATGATCCCCGTAGGGACCGATAAGGGCTAGATACAACGAAGCCCCGCCATCCCACTGGCGGGGCTTCGAAGTTGTTCCTATTCCCGAAGCGAAGTCTACGCACGATCACCCACGGGCCCGATCCGCTGGACAAGAACGCAGTGACCTCCTGCGCTCTTCTTCGGTCCATCCCCGCGTGCGCGGGGCTCACGCAAAAACGCAGGTGCCTACACTGTTGAACCACGGTCCATCCCCGCGTGCGCGGGGCTCACATCTCCGTGTCTCGCCACTCCGGGTGCTGCATCGGTCCATCCCCGCGTGCGCGGGGCTCACTGGCCGGGCACGAAAAACCACCCGTGAAGGAGCGGTCCATCCCCGCGTGCGCGGGGCTCACGACCTCCCCGCCGCCATACCGCCACTCCTCGCAGGTCCATCCCCGCGTGCGCGGGGCTCACGCGTTTTCGTGGACCCAACGGGCAAAACCGAAAGGTCCATCCCCGCGTGCGCGGGGCTCACATACCGGCGAAGGTGCTCAAGAAAGAGCGCTCCGGTCCATCCCCGCGTGCGCGGGGCTCACCGGTGCGTGTATGTGGACATCGACCCCAAGGTGGGTCCATCCCCGCGTGCGCGGGGCTCACAGCGGCCGCTCCATCACCCTGGACGTGTCCGCCGGTCCATCCCCGCGTGCGCGGGGCTCACTCCGTTGACTCGGTCCGCATCTCCTCACGCCGCGGTCCATCCCCGCGTGCGCGGGGCTCACGTCACGAGTAGCGCCCGTTCCTGCCAGTGGATCGGTCCATCCCCGCGTGCGCGGGGCTCACGCCGCGCAGGTGAGCGCGGCGCGCGCGGGGCGGTCCATCCCCGCGTGCGCGGGGCTCACCTGCTCAGCACCGACACCACCGGCCGGCCCATCGGTCCATCCCCGCGTGCGCGGGGCTCACGAGAACGATCACGTCGTCGACCGCCAGCAGCGCGGTCCATCCCCGCGTGCGCGGGGCTCACCTGGGCCGAGGGCCCGTGCGCCTGCCCCTCGACGGTCCATCCCCGCGTGCGCGGGGCTCACGTCATCGAGGGAGTGGAGGACGTCGGGCACTGCGGTCCATCCCCGCGTGCGCGGGGCTCACCGTGGGTGATCACCGAGGCCGAGACCGCGGACCGGTCCATCCCCGCGTGCGCGGGGCTCACGCACCACTTGGCGACCGAATGATCCGTGGGCCCGGTCCATCCCCGCGTGCGCGGGGCTCACACACCACGATGGCCACGACTCGGCTGGAGGCGCGGTCCATCCCCGCGTGCGCGGGGCTCACGACGCCGCGACGCTCACCCTCAACCCGCGCGTCGGTCCATCCCCGCGTGCGCGGGGCTCACGGCTTGGCGACCATGGCCGTGCTGGAAGAGCTGAGGTCCATCCCCGCGTGCGCGGGGCTCACGTCGTCCCGCCGCGAGCAGGATCGTGTCGAGGCGGTCCATCCCCGCGTGCGCGGGGCTCACAGTTAATGACCTGGCACTTTGCGAGCCGTTACCATTATGAGACCTTCGGTGAGACGTCCAGCATCCCTATTATCCACCCACTCCCACCCCCTGTCAGACCACCGACTCCCCCACCCCCACCAGGCACTACGCCCACGACATGCGGCCAAACAGGGCTTCGCGGCAGGGACCTCCAACAGATGCGACGACCCCACTGCGCGGGAAAGGCGGAAGCGATTGCGGAAGGAAACCGTCCGCATCGAATCGCCTCGACTTCCTGACCACGTGTTTTGAGCGGGCACCAACACCCCACTCGCTCCCCCCTCAGAGTTGGTAGGGGTGGGCGGCGTGGAAGAGGTCCTGGAAGTGGGCGAGGTAGTGGCGGGTGTCTCTGATCGGCAACGCCAGGGGGAAGGGGATGGCCTCCACCGTGGTGGCGTTCTCGGTGATGGTGAACCCACACGACCAGATCACCGGAGGATCGTGCCTCTCGGGCAGGACGCGCAGGGTGACGTGCGCCAACTCGGCCAACGCCAGGAGCAGCAGGTGTTGTTCGGTCATGGTCTCCACCCCACCAATAGGGCAGCGCAGCGCCGTCTCGGTCACCACGTAGGTACGGGGGTGTTCGGCGTCGATCAACAAGCGTTGGCGACGCATCCGGATCGCCACGACCTCTTCCACATGCTCAGGGCGCAGCAGTCCTGAAGCGGTCAGGACCGTGCGGGCGTAGGTAGCGGTTTGCAGAGGGGCGGGCACGGTCGAGGGTGCGAAGGCGCGGATCTGGCCATGGGGTTCATCCAATGCCAGGTTGCGTTGCTGGACGACGAGTGCGCCGGAGACGTCAACGCCCATCAGGAGCATTCCGACCGAGAGAGTCCGCGTGACCCAGCGGACCGGTGCGCGGGGTTTCGTGGAGCAGGTCGTGGAACTGCGCTGCGGGGTAGCGGCGCGCACCCCCGGGGGTGGTCACGTAGGTGATGAGGCCCTTGTTGGCCCAGCGGGCCACGGTGGAGGCGTCCACCCCGAACAGCACGGCGACCTGGTGGTTCATCAACAGGCCGCCGTGGACGCTTTCCAGCGGCGTATCCGGGTCGGGGTCGGTGGGGGTGGGGTCAATGGAAGACATGGGAGTGAGGGGTCCGTTCGGGTGGAACCGGCACCCGCCGCGAGGAGGCAGGCGCACACCTGGTGGTCGAGGGGTGGGAGGGGCCGCGTGTCGGGGTGAGCGAACGCGCGGCCCCTCGCTTGAGGGCCGGTCACTCACCGGCCGGGGCGGTCCGGATGGCCGGGGTGGTCGTCCAGGGCCCGCTGCTCGGCGCCGAGATCGTGAGCACGCACGCGCGGTGCGGTGTAGGCGCGCAGCGGTGAGGGCGGCTCATAGACGTGCAGGCAGTGGTCCAGTAGTTCGATGTCGGACACCGCCACGACGTGGGCGGTGACGCGGTTGCGCGCGGCATAAGGCGCGGCCTCGCCGTAGCGGTAGGTCACCTCCCACAGAGCCGAATGCGACTCCGCGACCTCCGCGAAACGCGGATAGTCCGGGATACGCGGCACCACCCGCGCCTGACGCACCGGAACCGGAGACGACGCGACATGACGGGGATGGTGGGCACACAACCCACCCGCCCGCCGGGCAGGCATCACCGCCGCCACCACCAACACACCCGCCAACACCAGCAGGGACAACAAA
Organism: Nocardiopsis ansamitocini; assembly: GCF_030268225.1. Lineage (GTDB taxonomy): Bacteria > Actinomycetota > Actinomycetes > Streptosporangiales > Streptosporangiaceae > Nocardiopsis_D > Nocardiopsis_D ansamitocini. The sequence goes on from NZ_BSQG01000001.1 coordinate 68,114, forward strand.
CGCGGCGGGGTTCCCTTCCGGTGACGTGCGGCCGTTGGACGGGGGCGGCTCACCGAATGCCTTCCTCGCTCTTCGCGTGGTCGCGCCCGGGCCATGATCGACGCCTCGGTTTCGGGTGCTCCGAGGACCCATTCCAGGGTGAAGAACACGCCCTGCGTGTGGGCCATAGCGCCCCAGTCGGTGGACATCGCCGCGACCAGGAACAGTCCGCGTCCGTGCTCGGCGTCCGCTCCAGGCGTGCGCACGCGGGGACGGTCCAACACGTCGTGGGGATGGCGGTTCTTCACCTCCACGCGCACCCTGCCCGCATCCACCCGCACCTCCACCCCATACGACGAACCCGGATCACCACTGTGGGTGTGGCAAATCGCGTTGGTCGCAAGCTCACTGACCAACAACTCAGCGGTCTGACCCACCTCGGGTGGAACCACCGCCTCAGGGGCGGTAGCCAGGGCTGCGGCCACAAACCGCCGCACCTCGGCCACGCTGCCGGGAACCCCGGGAAACACCGCCGCGCACACCGCCATTACGCCACCCGGCCATTCACCCGCCGCACACAAAAACGCACCTGCCCCGCTGTTCGCGCATAAAGGTGTTGAGGTGTCAAAGGGACGCTAACCTTGCTCATCGAGTCTCCACCTGACCATTCCAGTCGTGGGGGCTTAAGGCCCTGCCCGGCGTCGTTAGCGCCGGCCAGGGCCGCACGTGTTTTATGCGCACCAACCATCCATATTCGGACAGTTGCCAGTGAGCACTCCTTGAGCATGAAGCGGCGACCGAAACGAATCCAGTACTTCTACTGAACTGGCTTAATACTGTTGTCTGTGTGGACAGCCGTAGAGACCCTGTGCTTATCTCGACCAATGGACAAAAAAATTAATCCGTTGTGGGTGCGATTCGGGCAACAAGTTCGCTACCACCGCGAGCAAGCAGGGGTTTCGCAGAGTCAGCTCACGAAGTTGATGACGATCGAACCGGCGATGCTCAGCGCTATCGAGCGAGGCACACGAAGGGCCAAAGCGGATCATGCACAACAGATCGATAAGGCACTCTCTACAGGAGGAAAACTCAGCCGTCTTCTTGAATCTTTGACCACCAACAACGGATCTCCGAGTTGGTTCCGCGACATTCTGGCATTGGAGAAGCAAGCCACGGAGATCGACGAGTACGATCCGATCCTGATTCCGGGACTCTTGCAGGTTGAGGGTTACGCGCGAACGATCCTGCGTGATGGTCGCCCCGGGGACAGCGACGCGGAGATCGAAGAACTGGTCCAAAGCCGCATGAAGCGCAAAGCGCTCCTGGGCGGCGGGCAGCCTCCACGCGTACTCGTGGTGCTGGACGAGATGGCGGTCCGTCGCCCCGTCGGCGGACATGCGATCATGACGGCGCAGTTGCAGAACCTGCTCGATGCCACGGCGAACTCGTACGTGGTGGTTCAGGTGGTTCCGTTCGCCACACACCGGCATCCGGGACTTTCCGGGGCCTTCCGGCTACTGCGCGGGCCGGAGATCGGTGAAATCCTGTATCTGGAAACCGCGATCGGCGGATCTCCCGTGGACGACACCGACCACGTGGCCAACTGCACCCACATGTTCGGGGACTTGCGCGGTGTGGCGCTTCCCCCCGACAAGTCACGCGAGTTCATCGCGGACGTCATCAAAGGAGGCTTCTGAACCATGGACGCGCACGCCACCAAGTGGCACAAGTCCAGCTACAGCAACGCCAGCGGCGGAAACTGCGTCGAGGTCGCGGAGACCACGGACGTCGTGCTGGTGCGTGACACGCAGAACCGGGGCCTTGGGCATGTGGGGGTTTCGGTCGAGGCGTGGGGCGCCTTCCTCGCCGAGGTGAAAACCGGTCGCCTGTAGCCCTCCCCCTAGGTTTCGGTCACCCCCCTTTCGCGTGTCGGGAGGGGGTTTGCTCGTGCCCGGGACCGGCTGGACGTGCTCTTTTTCAGAAGCGGGTGAGCAGCCCCAGCAAGGCACACCCGTCCCTCGGGGCCGCACTCCAAAAAGTCGTACGCCGCACCGATGAGCGGGTGTCTTTGTGGAGAGCGCACCGGCAGCGGCCAGCAGTGCCACCTCGACCTGGAAGCAGTCGTGCGGGGCACCGGACACGACACCGTCAGCGGGTGCCGGCGAACCGCTCCATTCCCCTCAGCGCCCCCGTCGAGCACGCGCAGGCCGCTCTGCGCAGAGCGCTGGAGGGCATGACCACGCGCTTTCGTCGAGGAGCGCGCTCGCGCAGGGGCCGGCGGCTGTTGTCCCGGGACATGAAGAGGGTCGTGGTCGCGGTGGGCGGCCGGCGCCGCGACGTATCCGGTGCAGGAATGGCCCGTCCGCGCGAAAACCCACCTCGAACGCTCCCGGTGGCCCCGCCCCGGACAGACCGACGCCCGCCCCCGATGGGCGGGCCGCGCCGGCTCGGCCGGGGTGGTCCGCCCGCGGGGCGGGCGGGGAAGGCTACTCCTTGACGGCGCCGCCGAGCAGGCCGTTGATGAAGTTGCGCTGCAGGAAGAAGTACACGATGACCAGTGGAAGCGCCACGATCACGGCCGCCGCCGCGGTGACGCCGATGTCCGCGCCCTTGACGTTGCCCGCGAAGAAGGACAGCGAGAGCGGGGCGGTGCGCACGTCCACGTTGTCGGGTACGAGCACCAGGGCGAGCAGGAAGTCGTTCCACGCGTAGAGGAACACGATCAGCGCCAGGGCCGAGACACCGGGCAGCGCAGCGGGCAGCAGCACCTTGGTGAGGGTCTGGAAACGGGAGGCCCCGTCGATGGACGCCGCCTCGGGCAGCGACTTGGGGATGCCGCGGAAATAGGTGTGCATCCAGAAGACACCCAGGGACACCGACAGGCCGATCTGCGGCAGGATCAGCGCCGCGGTGGTGTTGATCAGCCCCATGTCCTTGATCAGGGAGTGCAGGGGGACGATCACGCCTTCGTAGGGCAGGACCAGCCCGATGAGCAGGACGCCCAGGATGGTGGCGCCCATGGGGACCCGGAGCCAGGCCAGCGCGTAACCGGTGAGGACCGACAGGGTCACGGTCACGACGACGACGCTGAAGGCGACGGTCGCGCTGGAGAGCAGCGCCGAGTCGAAACCGCCTCCCGACCAGGCACGGGCGAAGTTGTCCAGGGTGAAGCTGCGCGGCACCCCGAGCGCGCTGGGCCGGGCACCGCGCTTGCTCAGCGCGAGGATCAGGATGGACAACGCCGGGTACAGCGCGATGATCGTGCCGATCACCAGGATGAGGTGGCTGATCACCGACTCGCGACGGGATCTCATCGGGCGGGCTCCCTGTCTCGGAGAAGGAAGAGGACGAGCGCGGTCAGGATCAGGATCATCAGGGTGAGCAGGACCGAAACGGTGGCGGCGATGCCGTAGTCGCGCGTGTTGAAGGCCGCCTTGTAGATGATCACGCTGGGCATGATGGTGGAGTTGCCCGGTCCCCCCGACGTGGTGTTCCACACGACGTCGAAGTTGCGCAGTGCGTAGGTCGTGGTCAGGACCAGACCGAAGGAGATCTCGCGGCGCAGGCCGGGGAGCGTGACGGTGAAGAACTCGCGCACCGCCCCCGCGCCGTCGATACGGGCCGCCTCGTAGAGCTCGGTGGGGATGCGCTGGGCACCGGCCAGGAAGAGCACCATGCACAGTCCGAACATGACCCAGGTACCGATGAGGCCGACGCTGGGCAGTGCGGTCGCGAAGTCACCGAGCCAGGCCCTGGTGATGCCGTCCAGCCCGAAGAGGTCCAGGAAGCCGTTGAGGGGACCGTCCGCGGCGTACAGGTAGCGCCAGGCCACGGCCACGACGACCCCGGAGAGGATCTGGGGGACGAACAGCGCGGCCCGGAAGAAGGCGAGCCCGTGGATGCGGATCCGCGCCATGACACCGGCGAGGACGAGGCCGACCGCCGTGGGAAGGACGGCGTAGAAGACGATGAAGACCAGCGAGTTGCGCAACGCGAGGCGCATCACCGGATCGCCCAGGACGTCGATGTAGTTCTGCGGACCGACCCACGTGGCCGCGGTGACGCCGTTCCACTTCCACAGGCTCAGCCAGACCGACTGCCCGAGCGGGTAGAGGACGAACACCGCGAAGAAGACCATGGCGGGCAGTACGTAGAACAGCGCCCGCCAGTCCTTTCGCGGGCGGCCTGGTCGGCGCGCGACGCGGCCGGAGCCGCTTGCGGAGGGGCGCCGGGAACCGGGCCTGGTGGTCACAGCGGGCATCGCCGCTCCTGAGGGCTTGAACGGGGACGGCACGCGACGCAGCTCGGGCACACGACCGACCGTGATGGTTTCGGGTGGGGTGGCGCAGGAAACCACGGCGCACGGGGAAGTTTGTGGACGGACAAGCCGATGGGAGCCCCCGCGCCGCACAGGTCCGGCGCCTTGAAGCGCACCCTACTGGAAAGCCCCTGAGTGATGTTTCAGAACCATAGTCCGCTTTGCGAAGATTGATGCTTTTTCAACCACATGCCCCATGGCTCACCGCGAACCGGACACCTCGGGACGACCATGCGCATGCCTCATCACAAAGCACGCATGGGAAGCGCATTCCACCGCCACAGCAACGGATGCGATCAGTTCGTGATGTGAAAATCCGCCCGCCATCTTGTGTGATATGTGCAACTGGCAGGGCGAACCCGTCCAAGGGGCTCAAAATGTAACAATTAAACTTCCTTTGGGCGATGTGGGTTTCCCTTCCTGGACGACCGCTTTCAACGGCTGCGAGGATCTGTCACCGCAACGCGAACCAAGGCTGGCGAGACGGCCCTCCCCCTAGAGGAAAAGTAGAGAATGACGGAAAATACTGCAGATACGGCTCTGAATCCGCTCTTTAGCGCGCGAAACAGACGATTCGGTCGTGCTGGAGTCGGGGTGCTCGTAGCCGCCTCTCTCGTGGTCACCGCGTGCACCCCCGGAGGCGACGAGGCCGGTGGGCCCGCCACGCTCTCCGACGAGAACGAGGTCACCGAGCCGGTGACCCCCGAGCAGATCGCCGAGCTCGGTGACGTCACGCTGCGTCTGATGCTCGACTCCAACGACGAGTCCGCCATGGGCAAACTCATCCCGCGCTTCGAGGCGGAGTACCCCAACGTAACGGTCGACGCGCAGTTCAAGTCGTTCGACGACCAGATCGGCACCGTCGTGGCGACGCTGCAGTCCGGCGGCCAGAACCCGCCCGACCTCGTCCACGGCAACCAGGGCTACTCCGTCGACGGCGTCCTGGTCGAAGGCGGCCTGGTGCGCCCCCTCGACGACATCGCCGACGCCTACGGCTGGACCGAGGACTACAGCCCCTCGCTGCTGGGCCCGCTGCGCTGGTCCAGTGACGGCCGCACCTTCGGTTCGGGCAGCCTGTACGGAATCAGCCCGGTGACCCAGAACGTCGGCGTCTTCTACAACCGGACCAAGCTCCAGGAGCTCGGCCTGGAGGCCCCGGAGACGTTCACCGAGTTCGAGGCAGCGTTGGAGACCGCCAAGGCCGCCGACGAACAGCCGCTCATCATGGGCAACCAGTCCCAGTACCCGGGTTTCCACGCGCTGGGCATCATCGCCGGCGCCGAGAGCGAGACCCTGGCCATGACCGAGTGGATCAACGGTCTGGAAGGCGCGGACTTCGTCAGCGAGGCCAACCTGAAGGCCGCCGACACGCTCCTGGAGTGGGAGGAAGAAGGCTACTTCCAGGAGGGCTACAACGGCATGAGCGAGGAGGACGCCACCAACCGCTTCGGCGAGGGTGACGCGGTCTTCTACATCGCCGGCGACTGGAACGCCGCCCCCCTCGTCGAGGGCGCCACCGCCGACATCGGCTTCATCCCCGCCCCCAAGGGCGACAGCGGCGCGCACAACTCCCAGGGCTCGGCCGGGCTGTCCTGGCACCTCAACGCCGAGAGCACGAACGTCCTGCCCGCGGCGGCGTTCCTGGGCATGCTGATGGACGAGCAGCACGCCGCGGACCTGACCTCGGTCGGCCGCATCCCGCTGTCCGACCCGGGCAACGTCGATCTCGACCCGCTCTCCGAGGACACCATCACCGCCACCCAGACCGTTCTGGGCGACGACGCGCTCGTGGGCTACTGGGACTACGCCACCGACACCATGTACGACACGATGGGCGTCAAGACGCAGGAGCTGCTCGCCGAGAAGATCACGGTCGACGAGTACCTCTCCGCGATCCAGAAGGACTGGCAGACCTTCCAGGCCGAGCGCAACAGCGGCTGATCCGACGCACGCCGGCCGGGCCGGCCGTCCGCCTGAGTGGGATCGGGGGCGCACCCCCTTCCCGCCCGGGCCGGGCGGCCGGCCCGTTCTATGTCGGGCCCACGCCGCTCAGCCGGTCTGATCCGTCAGGAACGCACGCAGTTCGGCGGAGCGGGGAGCCGTCGCGGGGCCGAGCCGGGTGACGGCGATGGCCGCCGCCGCGTTGGCCCAGCGGGCCGCCTGGTGCGGGCTCCGTCCCGCGGCGAGCGCCGCGACGAACGCCCCGGTGTGCGCATCGCCGGCGCCATTGGTGTCGACCGCCGCCACGGCGAAGCCCGCAACGCGAACCGGATCGCCGCCGGATTCGGCCAGGAGGCACCCGCGCGCGGAGTCGCGCAGCACGACCAGGCTCCCCTGCCGCCCCCGGCGCACCAGGTCCGCTGCGGCCTCCTCCGGACGCGACAGACCGGTGACCAGTTCGGCCTCCCGCGCGTTCAGGCTGAGAACGTCGACCCGGGCGAACACGCGTGCCAGGATCGCGGGGTCGATCTCGGCCACCACCGGCGCCGGGTCGAAGACCAGTCGTACCGAGTCGGGAAGTTCCTCGATCCAGCGGACCAGGTCCCCGACCCGTGGACCGGACATGAGCGAGTACCCGGCCACGTAGACGAAGTCGCCCGCTTCCACGGGCGCCTGCGCCAGTTGCGCGTAGGCCAGGTGCCCTTCGGCGCCGAGGCTGCTGATGAAGGTGCGTTCGGCGTCGGAGTCGACGAGGGCCACGCAGAAACCGGTGTCCAGGTCGGGAAGCGGCGGGTGGACCACCTCCACCCCCTCTTCGGCCAGCGCGTGCCTCGCCATGTCACCGTTGCGGCCCGTTCCGTGCGCACCGGCGTAGAGGACCTCCATCCCGCTTCGGGCGGCGGCAGCGATGACGTTGAATCCTCCGCCCGGTGAGGTACTCGTGGACGTGGCGAGCACGTCACCGCCCGCGGGGGGAAGGGCCGGGACGGTCATGACGAGGTCGGCGACCACCGACCCGCAGTGGATGAGGCGGCTCACGGGGCGGCTCTCCTTGGGTTCGTCCGGCGACCGGATCGACGGTCGCCGGAAGTGGGCTGGTCGACGGGGTGCTCCGGCCGGAGCACCCCGTCGCGGCGGGGCGAGGGGTCAGCGTGCGCGCAGGGCCAGCAGTTCGTCGGTCAGCGACTCGAAGTCGATGCCGTTGACGTCGCGCACGGTCGCCGCCGCCTCGGCGGGGAAGGCGGCCGTTCCGTGGCAGGCCCCCAGAATCGCACCGAGGATCGCGGCCACGGTGTCGGTGTCGCCGCCGAGGGCCGCCGCCAGGCGGACCGCCTTCCACGGGTCGTCGACGCAGTGCTGGGCGAGTGCGAAGACCGCGACGACGGACTCCTGGGAGGCCACACTGGTGCCCACCACGTCGTAGGTGAAGTCGAGCACCTCGGCTTCGCCCCGACCGATGACGTGGGTGCGGGCCCAACCGATGCGGGCCGCCATGTCACCGCCGGCGATCCAGTGCCCGCGCGTCGCGCCCACCTTGGCCGCGTGCTGGCCGGCGTCCAGCGCCTCCTGCGGGGTGGCACCGGCGATCCCCGCGCTCACCGCGGCCGCGACGGCCGCGGCGGAGGCGATGCCCAGGCCCGTGTTGTGGGTGACCAGACCGGCCTCGACCACTCGGTCGAGCAGGAGGTCGAGGGGCTCGTGCGGGGTGGCCACACCCACCGGGGCGATGCGCATGGCCGCCCCGTTGGTGGTTCCGGTGCGACCGGTCTCCTGGGGGGACTTGCCCTCGGCGATGGCGCTGATGGCGCTCTTGGTCGAGGGGCCGAGGAGGTCGGCGGAGCCCTTGGCCGCCATCTCCTTCTCCCACAGGGTGAGCTCGGTGGCGAAACGGTCGGGGTCGATATGCCCGTCGCCTTCGAGGAGCAGGCGCGCCACCAGCAGCGCCTGCTCGGTGTCGTCGGTGATGGTCCCGGCGCGCAGTCCAGGCGCGATGGGGTGGTCGGCGGGACCGTCCTCGAACCCTTCGATCACACCGAAACGGTTGGCGATGTCGGAGCGCGACAGCAGTTGGGTGGGCATTCCCAGGGCGTCGCCGATGGCGAGGCCGTGCAGTGCGGCCAGTGCGTGGTCACGGGTGCGTGCGGTGTTCATCACGGCGGTCCAAACGTCTCGTGGGGGCGAAAGGCGGTCGAGGGGAATCGGTGCCAGGGCGCGGTACTGCCCCCGTGAGCGTTGCGTGCCCGCTGCGTCAAGGCGGTCGAACACGGCACGTGCCGAGGACTTCCAGCGGTGTGGCCGAACCCCCCGACCTGCTCCCGCGTGGGCAAACAGTCCATCAATAGCGGACGAAATGCGTGCTTGTATACACCGGGGGGTGCGAATCGACTGCCCTCAGGTCGGTCGGGGGACGAGACGACGGCCGGGGAATACTCCGCCCCGAAGCCGGGCACGGCCCCTTCGGCACAGCGGGGCGCCTGTCCCCGAAGTCCCACGACCAACAATCCGAGAGGGAATTAGCAGGTCACAGCGATTTCACTCGCGGCGAGGGACGCGAACCAGCACCGAGGGCGGCCGCTGCCGGCAGGCGCGGGGCACACCGATCCCGTGCGATACGCCGATTCCGGGCGTGCGCCACTTCACGCCGCCACCACGCCGCACTGCGATCCCGACACCGTGGGCAGCCTCCCCTGCGTTTGGGACGCGCTTGCCCGGCGCCCGAACGCAACACCGGGCGGAGCACCGCCTCCTGCCCAAACCGACGATTTCTCATTGCGGATGTTCCGCGACAAAAATCGATTACCACTGCCAATTACGACAAAAGTTACAAGGGCGAGAAATAAGGCGAATCATCGACGACTGCCGCGCCCTGCCAACGCGGCCGCCCCGACAATCGGCCCGACCGAAAGGGGGACAATCGAACCGCGTCCAGCCAAGAAGAACCATGCGACTTCACTGCACAACCCTACGGCGACCAGGGCCGACGATGCCGAGCGAGTGACTCTCATTACTCCCCCTGTCGCACATCGGGACATCCCGGCCGCTGCCTCTGGAATTTCCTGCTCCCTGCGCCGTTTTCCTGTCGGCCGCTATTGCCGATCATCCCGTGACGGACTCCGCAGCACGACCCCATCGGTCCGGAATTTCAAAAAACCGCCTCGTGTCCCTCGCACCGACCGATAAATTCCGGAGAGTACAACCGTTTTCGGTCTGCTGATGAGAGTGGGCACGCCCATGGAAGCCTTCACACTTCCCGACTTCTATCTGCCGCACCCGGCCACGATCAACCCGAACCTGGAGCGTTCCCGTACGCACAGCATGGAGTGGGCCCGGCAGATGGGCATGCTCGACGCGCCCACTCCCGGCGGCGGCGTCGTCTGGGACGAGGCCGCGCTGGCGGCGATGGACTACGCGCTGCTGTGCGCCTACACCCACCCCGACTGCGACGGCACCATGCTGGACCTGATCACCGACTGGTACGTCTGGGTGTTCTTCTTCGACGACGACTTCCTGGAGAAGTTCAAGTACTCCCGGGACCTGACCGGTGCCCGCGCCTACCTCGACCGTCTCGAACTGTTCATGACCGAGGAGGGCCAGGAGTCCCCCGAGCCGGCGAATCCGGCCGAGGCAGGACTGGACGACCTGTGGCGGCGCACGGTCCCGCTGATGTCGAACGACTGGCGGCGACGCTTCATCACCAGTACGCACAATCTGATGGTGGAGTCCATGTGGGAACTGGACAACATCAACCGGGAGCGGATCGCCAACCCGATCGAGTACGTGCAGATGCGGCGCAGGGTCGGCGGGGCACCGTGGTCGGCCAACCTGGTCGAGGTCGCCGTCGGCGCCGAGGTCCCCGCCCCCATCGCCGGGACCCGGCCGATGGGCGTCCTGTCCGACACCTTCTCCGACGCGGTGCACCTGCGCAACGACCTGTTCTCCTACCAGCGCGAGGTCGAGGAGGAAGGCGAGAACTCCAACGCGGTCCTGGTCTTCGAGCGGTTCTTCGACTGCTCCACCCAGGAGGCCGCAGAACTGGTCAACGACCTGCTGACCTCTCGGCTCGTACAGTTCGAGAACACCGCTCTGGGAGAACTTCCGGCTCTCTTCGCCGAGTACTCGGTGCTCCCGCACGACCAGTTCGGGGTGGCCGCCTACGTCAAGGGGCTCCAGGACTGGCAGTCCGGTGGGCACGAGTGGCACGCCCGGTCCAGTCGGTACATGAACGAGCGGGCGATCACCAGTCCCGGCGGGTCGATCGGGGGGCCGCTCGGCGGACCGACCGGCCTGGGTACGTCGGCGAGCAGGATCGCGTTCTCCCCCGCGGCCTTGGGGATCGGCCTGCGGCACAGGTCCAGGCAGCAGGCACCGCCACTGTTCCCACCGGTGGGGCACCTGCCGCTGCCCGACTTCTACATGCCCTATCCGATCCGCAAGAGCCCGCACATCGACGCGTCCCGCGCCTACGCGGTCGGCTGGGCCCGGGAGATGGGCATGTTCGACTCCCTTCCGGGAGTGGAGAAGAGCGGAGTGTGGGACGAGCGGCGCTTCCTCGACTTCGACTTCGCCTACTGCGCGGGGATGATCCACGCCGATGCGGGAATCGACCAGCTCAACCTGTCATCGGACTGGTTGGCGTGGGGCACCTACGGCGACGACTACTTCCCCTTGGTGTTCGGTGCAGCGCGCAACGTGGCCGCTGCGAAGCTGTGCAATCAACGGCTTTCGGCCTTCATGCCCCTGGACGCGGGCCAGACGCCCGAGCCCACCAACCCGGTCGAGCGGGGCCTCGCGGACCTGTGGCGGCGTACGGCGGGGCCGATGACCGACTCCTCCCGGCAGCAGTTCCGCACGGCCGTCGAGGACATGACCTCCAGCTGGGTGTGGGAACTGGAGAACCAGGCGCTGAACCGCGTCCCCGACCCGGTGGACTACATCGAGATGCGCCGCAAGACGTTCGGCTCGGACATGACGATGAGCCTGGCCCGGCTGGCCCACTCCGACGACGTGCCACCGGAGATCTACCAGACCCGGGTTCTGCACGAATTGGACACCGCGGCGCAGGACTATGCCTGCTTCACCAACGACCTCTTCTCCTACCAGAAGGAGGTCGAGTACGAGGGCGAGATCCACAACATCGTCGTGGTGGTGGAGAACTTCCTCGGCGTGGACCGGATGACGGCACGCGACGTCGTGGCTGACCTGATGACCGCGCGGATGCGCGAGTTCGAGCACATCCTCGCCAACGACCTGCCGAGCCTGTTCGAGCAGTTCGACCTCGACGAGGCGGGACGCGCGCTGATCATCCGGCACGCCGACGACCTCAAGGAATGGATGTCGGGAATCCTGGAGTGGCACCGGAAGGTCGGGCGCTACACCGAGGCCGGACTCCAGCACAACCGCGAGGACGGCGTGGTGTCGGACTTCTCCTGGCAACCCACGGGGTTGGGGACGTCGGCGGCCCGAGACCTGCTCCCGGCGGGAAGTCCGGTGCCCCGCTGACCCGGCCGGCTTCCCGGGGGCGGCACGCCGAGGGCGTGCCGCCCCCGTCCCCTCACCGAGGACGAAGGGCGCGGAGGACACCCGCGATCCGTGTCACCCGCTGTGTGCCGGCATCCGTGCGGACCGTTCGTAGCGGGCACCGGGCCACAACGGCCCCGCGGGTCGTCGGCCCAGTGCGCCCAGTGCGCCCGGTGACAGGGTGCCTGCCCGCCGAGGCGGCAGGCGCACACCTGCGGGCTCGCGGGGTCTAGTGCTCGTCCCAGTGGTCGTTGTGGACCGCGTGGCGGTGTCCGTCGTGGATGTAGTCGGTGTGGTCGCCGTGTGGCACGGCCACGTGCCCGCATCCCTCCCCGTGGCGATGCTCGTGGGCCGCGTGGGAGCGATGCTCGGTGGTGTTCTCGCACTCGTCGGTGTGGTCCTCGTGGACGCGGTGCAGATGCCCGTCGTGGATGTAGTCGGTGTGGTCGCCGTGTGGCACGGCCACGTGCCCGCATCCCTCCCCGTGGCGATGCTCGTGCCCGCGATGCACTTCGTGCGTCATCGTCATGGTCCTCGCTCCTCACGCGGTTCAACAGCATTGTCGCCGGCCTACTCGATCCGGGCGCGCGCCCGGACGACGGGCATCCGGCCGCACACTCGAAACGCTAGCCCTCTGACCAGGGAAAACAACTCGACTTCCGGTCAACTCTCGCCAAAAGTTGACCTCGCTCGGTGGTCCTGGCCACAAGCGGACGAGCAGGCCCGGAAACACCCTCGGCCACGATTTCACCAATTCACAGTGCACCCATTTGATTACTCTAGGTAAAATATTCGGTGGTCGGGCTGGTCACGGAAGCAGTCGTCCATCGGTGCGGCCTTTTCTCCCCGTGCTCCTCGTCCTCCCTACGACCTAGCGGGCGCCCGGCTCCACCGCGGGCCAACAGCCGGCCACCGGGTGCTACGTGGCGGCAAGAAGCGAGGGTCGATTGCCTGCCTCCCCCTCCAGGAAACCGACCACGGGCGGGGAACGTCCGTTCTTCGCCGCGCGATCGACGAAATCTGGTGGTACGACCGTTCGCCGTTCGTCAGCGCACCGTTGCCGAACGGCTTTCCGGGGCCGCGCTACGAGCACCGTCCTTCCCGGGAACGTTCGGCAAGAACGGCCGGACCGCTTCTCGGCACGCTCGCGGGCCTCTCGACCTCGACGCCCACCCGTCGACTGATAAGGAACCGACTCCCGTGGCCCAGCAGAACCCCCCGTTGCAGTTGCCCTTGCCCGAACGGCTGCCGCGGCACCGCGCGGAGATGAGTGGAGCACTGCGCACCGTGACCGATCTGTGCCCCATCGGAATGACCGCGCAGGAGCGCCGGGCCACGCGTGCCCGGCTGGGCTCTGCGGTCGACGCCGCACCGACGAAAGCGACGGGGCGCCGGGAACGCGAGGCCGCCGCGTACGACGTGCACTTCGGCGTCGAACGCGTCGGCGGGGATCCCGGACGGGTGTTCCTGGTCGGACTGTTCACGGCCTACTGTGATCTGCTCGACGACGTCGAGGCGTGCGGGAGCAGGCTGCGCGCGCAACGGTGGCGGGCCCTGCTCGACGGTTCGACCGCTGTCGTCGGCTTCGCAGCCCGCACCGCGCCGGTCACGACAGTGCCCACCGGCCCGCCCCCACCCCCACCCGTTGCCCCGGACGGTCCAGCCGTGCTGCGGCGGTGGCACGTCGGCCACCGCCTGTTCTTCGTGCTCGTCCAGGCGTTGACCGTCGCGCTCTCCTGCCTGCGCAGCGCACGGGGCGACGGAACCGGGATGCGCGACGCATTGGAACTGGCGATCGTCCTGAACAGGGCGTCAGCGGCCTCCATGCACTATGCCGGGGACTTTTCGGCAGCAGGATACGCCGAGGTGGTGCGGCCCAGCATGGAACCCCCGTTCACCGCTCCCGGGTTCAGCGGCCTTCAGGGACGCGACCACCGGTATCTGATCCGACAGTTCGGCGGCCTGCACGCCGTGGCGGCCGAAATCCCCGGGGGCGCGGACGTCTACCGGCGTTTCACCGCGTCGGTAACCGACCTGCACCGCGCGCACAGTCGCGTCTGTGCGCGGTTCGGTGGTGACGCCCTGCCGACGAGTCTTCGGATGCGCGGCGACCGGCCCGAGCAGGAGGGTGCGCGCTCGGTGGAGGTACTGGCTGTCTTCGCCGAGCGACGCCTTTCGCTGCTGTCCAGGGCCACCGGGCCCGACCCGTCGGGTCGCTGACGGAGCCCTCCCGGGGGCCGCGCGCCGACTCATCAACCGCAAGACTCCGGAGGTTTCCCGCGCGGCCCGATGGAGCCGAGTAGGCTGTCGCGGGTGGTCGACAGGGCACGGCCTTGCGCCCCCTCGCAGCGCGTTTCGGACCGAACCGGCGCGAACGCTTAAAGGAGTCGTCGTGGAGATGGGCCACTGGACGAGTCGGGCGATCGACGCGGTTGCCGACTGGCAGGCCGAGTGGGGCCGATACAACCAGCATCCTTCTCTCGACGTGGATCTCGATGTCCTGGGTGACCGCCTGGCGGAGCTGACCGACCGGCTCACCGGGAACTATCCCTTCTTCCATCCGCGCTACGCGGGCCAGATGCTCAAGCCCCCGCACCCGGTGGCCGTCGTCGGCTACCTCGCGGCCATGTTGATCAACCCGAACAACCATGCGCTCGACGGCGGGCCGCCCACCGCTGAGATGGAACGGGAGGCGGTCGCGGAGCTGGCAGGAATGTTCGGGTTCGACACCCATCTGGGCCACCTCACCTCGGGCGGCACCATCGCCAACCTGGAAGCGCTGTTCGTGGCGCGGGAGATCCATCCGGGCAAAGCCGTCGCCTTCAGTGCGGAGAGCCACTACACGCACGCCCGGATGTGCCACCTGTTGGGTGTGGCAACCCGGTCGGTGGCCACCGACCGGTTCGGTCGTATGGACCCGGCCGCGCTGAACGCGGCGCTGGCCACCGGCGAGATCGGTACCGTCGTGGTGACTGCGGGAACAACCGGGCTGGGCGCGATCGACCCCGTGGACGAGGCCGTGGCGACAGCCCGGGAGCACGGGGTCCGCGTCCATGTGGACGCGGCCTACGGGGGGTTCTACACCCTGCTCGCGGGGGCCGGGGCCGAGGGACTGGCGCCGGAGCCCTGGCACGCGATCGCCGAGTGCGACTCTGTCGTCGTGGACCCGCACAAGCACGGCCTGCAGCCGTACGGGTGCGGGGCGGTACTGTTTCGCGACCCCTCGGTCGGACGGTTCTACCGGCACGACTCGCCCTATACATACTTCACCTCCGACGAACTCCACCTCGGCGAGATCAGTCTGGAGTGCTCGCGGGCGGGGGCGGCAGCGGCGGCGCTATGGCTGACGCAACAACTGTTCCCCTTGACCCCGCAGGGCCTGGGCGCGGTGCTGTCGGCCAACCTCCGAGCGGCGCGCGGCTGGGCCGAACGCGTCTCCGCCGCACCAGAGCTGACCCTCTACCAACGTCCGCAATTGGACATCGTGACCTATTTCCCTACTGTGGAGCACCCAACTATGGCGGGGATCGACGCGGCCAGCGCAGCTGTGCTGAAGGCCGGCATGGCCGAGGAGGACCCGGTCTTCCTGTCGACGCTCACCGCCGGCCGTTCGGACATGCTGGAGCGGCACCCGGGGGTGGGCGCCGACGCCGACAGCGCACGGGTTCTGCGCAGCGTGCTCATGAAGCCCGAAAGCGAACACCACCTGGACTGGCTACAGGACAGAGTTCGCACACTGGCCAGAGCCGCCACCGGGAGCTGATTTTCGCGGCCTGTCCGGCACGGTCGCGGTGGGCGTTCTTCAAACGGCTGCCAAACGCGCCAAGAAACGCACTCCCACCCCAAGAGAACACAAAGACCCCAGAAGTCTCCCCGGGCCCGGCAGTGGAAAACTCGATGAAAATGGGTGACTTTTTCTCGGGGTTTCTGACAAACGCGAAAAAAGGAGTGGCCAAGATCGGTCACCCAGGGGCTTGTCGCCTTACTTGTGATGGCGCGTCGTTAAGATCGCTGGAGCTTAGCGATTGAAAGGTGTTCACCGCAATGACCCCGGCCCCTGTTTTCAGCCTCGCCGAACTTGAAGCGATGAACCACCAGGAGTTCAAGGCCATCGTCTCGGGAAATCTCGGTGACGAGCACGAGGAACTGTGGGAACTGCTCAGCGGAATCAAGCTCTACCCGCGGACCCGCGCGGTACTGGTGGATCTCCTGCAGACCATCGCACTGCACGCCAACACCGAACGCGTCGAACTCGACCGCCTCAAGGCCGAGTGCCTGGCCGAGGGCCCCGAGGCGCGGAGCCGGTTCTTCGGGGCCCGAAGCGACTACGAATCGCGAAAACGCCGGCGCAACGGATTCAAACGCCTGGTCGAAGCCCGGATGCAGCGACTGAAAACGGCTAAGAGAAACAACCACGAGACCCACCAGGCCCGCAATCACGATCGCCATCGGCTGGGGCTGTGCAATCTCGCGCTAGCGGTGCACCAGCACCGCGACAGCATGCTCGAGGAGGGGATCACCCCCGACAAACACGATCTTGTCCTGTGGGAGGCCCTGGAGAAGATCGAGGTGGAGATGGGCGGACGTGTGATATCCCTGGCCCAGGCGATCGAGTACGGACACTGGACGGACTAACCGAGCCGGTCATGTGAGCCCGTGTTCGACGAATGACCGTTTCATGTTTCTTCTTTCTCCCTGGTAAAGAATAAAAACAATTCTTCACAGAACTCCGACACCTCCAGCGCATAATAAAACCAGAGCGAGGATTAGGCAGGACGGGGAGCCCCCATGGCCCATGCGCTGAACAGCAGCCGATCCACCGACGACGGATCCGAAAGCGCATCCGACCGTGGTGCGGTCCGGCAGTGCTTATCGACGCCGTCCGCGGGATGGAGTGCCCCGCGGACGGCACACGTTGTTTCGAGGACACGCGATGCCGCGTCCCGGTTGCTGACCGGTATCGGGACCCTCCTCGTTCTCCTCCTGCTGAGCGCCGGCGGGGCGACGGCGTGGGCCGCACCGGCGGAGCACGGAGCCGAGGAACCCCGCACCGGTCAGGGTGGGGCGCGGACATCCGCCGGAGGCATCCTCGACGATCAGAGCGGTGTCGAGGCTTCCCTGCGACCGTCCCTGGCTCCCCCCGACGCCCGGGGGGCGACCTTTCACGAGTTCTTCGGCCATTCCGGCGATCCCTACTCGATCGCGCTGCGCGACGCCGAGGCATGCGCGCTTCCCCGGGGTGTTCAGGGGCCGAGCAGTGCGGGCAGCCGCGGCGTGCGGCTGAGCATCACCCAGCAGGACCCGGCCGGCCGGCCATCGGTGCCGGTCCCGGCCGACGTCTTCTACGCCAGTGCCACCGACCTGGTCGTCACCTTCAGCAGTACCGACTTTTTCGGCGAGGTCACAGCGGTCGTGGAGTGCCTGGCCCCAGAGGGCGCCTGGGAGATTGCCGCCGAGGTCTCCTATTCCGTTCTGGCCACGGACTTTCCGCCCATCGGGGTCTTCTTCTCCGCCGAGGAATTCGATCCGGTGGTCTCCGACGGGCAGGTCCTGCTGCGGCTGTGGACCCAGGACAACATGATGACCGGGGAGAGCGCGCCGACCCTGGACGAGGTGAGTGCCGAGATCGACGGGGAACCCGTCGAGATCACGGGGTCGCCGGGAGATGTGCGGATCGCGATGCCCGACGACGCCGAGCCCGGCCTGCACCTGCTGAGCCTGATCCGCGACGCCCCTTATCCCGCCTGGGTCGTCGTGCCGGTCGTCAACGGTTTCGCCGCCGCGGTGGAGCCGGCTCCCCTGCCCGGGACAGGTGCCGACGGTGTTCCCCGGCTCGACGAACTGTCCACCGATCCGCGCACGATCGCGATCGCCGTTGCCGTGGCCGCTGCGGCGGGCGGAGCCGCGTGGCTGCTGATCGGGTTCCCTTCCGATGTCTTCAACAAGTCATTGGAAGGCAACCGCGGGCGGATCGGTTCCTGGTGGCAGCGCCTGGGCCGGCTCGTGCGCGGGCCGGGGCGGCAGGGCCGGGGCAAGGCACGTTTCTCACTGTCCAGCGGGGCGGCTTTCCTGACGTTCTGCCTCATCTCGGCGGGATTCCCGGTGCTGCTCGGTTGGGAACCGCCCCCCGAGGGCACCCCCTTGCTGGACTTCCTGGGCCTGGTGGTCGCGGTCCTGGTCACGACACTCGTGTACTCCTGCGCGGCCGAGGTCGCCGACCACCGCTGGTCGGGGGTCGAGGGCCGGTTCGACGTCGCCCCTTTCGCGCTGATCGTGGTCGCGGTCTGCTCGCTGACCTCCTACCTGGCCCAGTTCGATCCGGGCTACTTCTACGGCCTGGTCGGGGGGTTCGTCGCCGTGTCCCAGCGCGGGGCCGCCGTCGGCGACGCCCCCGCAACCGGCGCGAACCGCATCAGGGCCTACGAGGGGCGTGCCACCCTGCTGGCGGCGGTGTGCGTACTGGGCACGAGCGTGCTTGCCTACCTGATGTGGAACTCGGTCGCAGCCCTGGTGGACGACGCCGGCAGCAACTCGTTCGGAGCCCTGCTCCTGGAGAAGTCCCTGCTGGCAATCTTTCTGGTGGGGATCCAGACGGTGGTGTTCGGCCTGCTCCCCATGCGCTTCCTCGACGGCTACCGACTGTGGTCGTGGCGACGGACCTCCTGGGCGGCCGTTTATCTCCCTGCAACCCTGGTCTTCGTCTACCTGCTGCTCATGCACCCCGACGAGGCGGCCGGCAAAACCGTCCCGGACTCGCTGCTGGCCACCGCTGTTCTGTTCGGGGCGTTCGGGGCACTGTCCCTGACCGTGTGGGGGTTCTTCGTGTGGCGGGTGCACCGCGAGACATCCGCTCCCCAGCCACCGGATTCGCTCCCGGCCGCGCCGACCGCCGCGGTTCCTGTCTGCGGCGGTGACCGCACGACGGCCCTCACAGCGCTGGCGACCGCCATGGCACGGGCCGCCGCGCGCGGGACCCCGGGCAGCCGGCCCGGTGATCCACCGGGGCGCACCGGAGAGCCGGCCGGAGACGACAGGCCGGCGCGGCGCCTCCCGCCGGAACCTCCCGATGCCGCCCCTACCGCGGTCCCCGGCGACACCGACGGCTAGGGCCACGACACCGGCCTACTCCCCCGACAACAGCGTCGCGAAGGGGACCGGGTCGTCGAAGGGGTCGCGCGGTTCGGCCCTGCTGCGGCTCCCCACCAGGGCGGCGAACTGGTCGGCTGCCCGATCGATACGGACACCGAGCCGACCGTCTCCGCCCGATCCCCAGTCCTCGGCGGCGGCGAAGACGGCGGTGGGGGCCACCACCGACCTCAGGTAGCCGAACAAGGGACGCACGGCGTGCTCAAGGGCCAACGAATGGCGGGCCGTGCCTCCGGTCGCTGCGATCAGGACCGGTGTGTCGGTCAGTGCGTCCGGCTCCACCGCGTCGAAGAACGTCTTGAACAGTCCGCTGTAGGAGGCGTTGAAGATCGGGGTCACCGCGATTACCCCGTCTGCGTCGGCGATACCGTCGACGACCTCCGCGAGCCCCGGGGAAGCAAAACCGGTGAGCATCCGGTCGGCGAGGTCACGGGCGTGGTCGCGCAGCTCCACCGTTTCGACGGTGGCCTGGTGCCCCTGTTCCCGAAGGGAGCGCACGGCCGATGCGGCGAGCCGGTCGGCCAGCAGCCGGGTGGAGGAAGGGGTGCTCAACCCGGCCGTGACCACGACGACCCTGCGGGCGGTCATCGTGCGGCCTCGACGAGGTCGGTGCCCTCTTCGAGCGTGCCGGTGGCCGCCGCGCGCAGGCCGGCGTGCGTCGGTGCCTCGGGGACGTGCGCGGGGCGCAACCGGTCGAACTCGGCGCGCAGTACCGGGACGACCTCTTCACCCAGTAGGTCCAGCTGTTCCAGGACCGTCTTGAGCGGCAGCCCGGCGTGATCCATCAGGAACAGCTGGCGCTGGTAGTCGCCGAATTTCTCGCGGAAGGTCAGGGTCTTGTCGATGACTTCCTGGGGGCTTCCCACCGTGAGCGGGGTGCCTTCCGTGAACTCCTCCAGTGACGGACCGTTGCCGTAGACCGGGGCGTTGTCGAAGTAGGGGCGAAACTCCGCCACGGCGTCCTGGGAACGCTTGCGCATGAACACCTGGCCGCCGAGTCCGACGATGGCCTGGTCGGCGGAACCGTGCCCGTAGTGCTCGAAACGCCTGCGGTAGAGGTCGATGAGCCGCTGGAAGTGGTTCGTGGGCCAGAAGATGTGGTTCGCGAAGAATCCGTCGCCGTAATAGGCCGCCTGTTCGGCGATCTCGGGGCTGCGGATGGAACCGTGCCAGACGAACGGGGGGACACCGTCCAGGGGGCGAGGCGTGGAGGTGAAGGACTCCAGGGGCGTGCGGAACCGGCCCTCCCAGTCGACGACGTCCTCGCGCCACAGGCGGCGCAGCAGTTGGTAGTTCTCCACGGCCAGCGGGATGCCCTGGCGGATGTCCTTGCCGAACCAGGGGTAGACGGGCCCGGTGTTGCCGCGCCCCATCATCAGGTCGACCCGGCCGTCGGCCAGGTGCTGCAGCATCGCGTAGTCCTCGGCGATCTTGACCGGGTCATTCGTGGTGATGAGGGTGGTCGCGGTCGAGAGGATGATGCGGCTGGTGCGGGCGGCGATGTACCCCAGCATGGTCGTGGGCGAGGAGGGCACGAAGGGGCGGTTGTGGTGCTCGCCCGAGGCGAAGACGTCGAGGCCGACCTCCTCCGCCTTCTCCGCGATCGTCACCATCGCCTTGATCCGCTCGGCTTCGGTCGGCACCGTTTTGGTGGTCGGGTCGGACGTCACATCGCCCACGGTGAAGATCCCGAACTGCATCTCTCGCCCTCCGGCTTTAGTTCCAATTTCAACTATCTTCTCGAACCTTCGACATGCGGATTCCATTCCCGGCGGGACCCCCGCAACGAGGTGGGGTTGGGCACTTTGCACGTCCTGCACATCCGCTTCGCACCCGATCGTCGCGATGAGTTTCACGGGGCAGGGAAGTCACACTTCTCAACGGTTCCGCCCCGGAACCTTGAGGAGGCAAACCATGGCGGGCAAGAACCCGACCGGAGAGATCGACGCTCGTTACAGCAGCGAGGGCGCGGCCCCCGTACAGTGGGCGCACGCGCGCGGGCTCCTGGAGAGCGCGGAGGTGTTCTGGCTGTCCACGGTGCGCCCCGACGGGCGCCCCCACGTCACTCCGCTGCTGGCGGTCTGGCTGGCGGACGCGCTGTACTTCTGCACCGGAGCAGAGGAGCGCAAAGCGCAGAACCTGGCGCGCAATCCGCATTGCATCCTCACCACCGGCCACAACACCCTCGCCTCTGGCCTGGACCTCGTGGTCGAGGGCGACGCGGTACGGACAAAGGACCACGACCTGCTGAAGCGCTTGGCCGGCCTCTACGTCGCCAAATACGGGACCGCCTGGAGTTTCGAGGTCCGCGACGGCGCCTTCCACCACCCGGGGGGCGGGGAAGCCCTGGTGTACGGGGTCTCCCCCACCAAGGTTCTGGGCTTCGGCAAGGGGACGGAGTCCAGCCAGACACGCTGGCGCTTCTGAGGTCCGCCCCTGCGGTTTCCCCCGCCCTCGGCTCCTGACCCTGAAGGCCGTCGTCCTCCAGGGTCAGGAGTCGAGGCGGGCGACACCACCGAAGTGCCAGCGAGTGGCGTCCGAGAGGTCGCTCTCGGGATCGGGGCGCCACCAGGGCAGATAACTGGCCCCGGGATCGATGAGGGTGAACCCCGCGAAGAAGTCCTCGATCTGCTCCGGATAACGCAGGTAGACCGGCGCGGTGGCACGGCGGTAGGTGTTGGTCATCGCATCGACGGCCACGCCGCCGGCGCTGCGGGTGCCGTGCGCGATGACGACGTGGCTGCCCGGGGCCAGCACTGAGCGCAGGCGGCCGATGATGGCGGCCGGATCCTCGTCGTCGGAGATGAAGTGCAGGACCGCCACGAGCAGGACGGCGACCGGACGGGTGAAGTCGATCAGACGCAGCTGGCGGACGCGGTCCAGGAGATCGGGGCTTCGGGCATCGGCCTTGATCACCAAAGTCTTGCGTTCGCGGGCCAGGAGTGCCCGGGCGTGCGAGAGGACGGTGGGGTCGTTGTCGACGTAGACCACGCGGGAGCAGGGGACGTAGCGTTCCGCGACCTCGTGGACATTGCCCTGGGTGGGGAGACCGGCACCGATATCGACGAACTGGTCGATTCCCGATTTTGCCAGATCACGCACTGCGCGACGCAGAAAAGAGCGATTCTCCCGGGCCGTCTGGAACAATTCGGGAACGTCCCGGAGAATTTCCCGGGCAGCCTCGCGATCGACCCGAAAATTGTCCTTTCCCCCCAGGTAGTAGTCATACATGCGCGCTGGACTGGGCTTTCGCAGATCAACTTCTGGCGGATGCCAGAACGGCGCTTCCCCTCCGGTGAACTTCCACCCCGGTGGTATCGATGCGCTGATGCTGCGCCTCCTGAAATCTACGTGTGGATAGGGCATGCCTGCGCTCGGGCGTGCGCTGCGCGCCCTGCCGTGACCGCGGGCCCGGATGGGAAGAGGAGCGTTGTCGAGATGGGCCGGCACGCTTGTCCGCCATCCTAGTACAGCCATTTTCCGGTGTTTGAAACGCAGCTGTGACGAACGATTGTTGTTTCCCCCCTCTGCTCTGGGTATACGTTTGCCTCTGCGCTCGCCCCGGGGCGAAGTTGTCGCAGAAAAATCGAAAAGGGAGCAGCATGGGATTCGGAGTCGTATTCACGCAGGGTGTCGTTTCCGGTGACCCCTACCGCGTGGGACAGGAGGTACTGGAGCAGGCCACGGCGGCCGACCGACTCGGCTTCGACGCCGCTCTGACCACCGAGCACAAGCACTCCACCGAGTACTTCGGTTCCGCCCTCCCCATGGCGTACGCGATCGCAGCGCGCACAGAGCGGGTGCGAGTGGGGACCAGCGTGGCGCTGGGCCCGCTGTACAACCCGGTGGAACTCGCCCAGGACGCCGCGATGCTCGACCAGATTTCCGGCGGACGACTGTTCCTCGGCCTGGGCGCGGGCTATCTGGAGGAGGACTTCACCACCGTGGGGGTCCCCTTCACCGAGCGCGCGGGACGCCTGGACGAGACGGCGCGGATCGTCCGGTCGGCGTGGACGAACGAGCGTTTCTCCTTCTCCGGCGAGCACTACACGTTCGACGACGTGTCGGTCATTCCCAAGCCCCTTCAGGCCCACGCGCCCCTCCACCTGGGGGCGTGGACCCCTGGTGGGCTGCGTCGCGCCGCGCGCCTGGGCGACGGCTGGATCAGCAACGCCCTGATGTCGGTGGACACCATGGCGCAGATGGCCTCGGCCTATCGCGACGAGGCCGCTCTAAACGACAAGGAGGGCCACGTCAGCGCGGTGCGGTTCTGCTGGCCCGCGCGCAGCCGCGAGGAAGGAATGCGCGACTTCGGCGACACGGCCCTGGCAATGGTGCGCACGCTCTGGGAGTACGGGGCCATCGGCGACATGCCCGGGGTGCGTTCGGCCTCCGACATCACCATCGACGACGCGGTGCGCGACCGGATCATCTTCGGAACCCCCGACGAGTGCGCCGAGTCCATCAGGGGCTTCCAGGACACCGCGGGCGTGCAGGACTTTCTCCTGATCTTTCGTCATCCCACCGGCCCCGGGCAGGCGAAGGTCCTGGCCGCCATGGAGTTGTTCGCCACCGAGGTCGCAAAACAGTTCTGAGAATCCAGCCGAGGAGCTCGCCGTGTCCGTACGTGAACCGATCCGGGTCGGGGTGATCGGCGCCGGTTACGGCTCCGTCGCGCACCTGCCCGCTTACACCGCACTGCCCGAGTTCGAGGTGGTCGCCCTGGCGACCAGCCACGCCTCCTCCGCCGAAGCCGCGGCTGCCCGGTTCGGGATCGAACGGGCCTACGGCGACTACCGGGAACTATGCGCGGACGACCGTGTGGAACTGGTCGACGTGGTGACCAGGCCCAGCCTGCACGCGCCGATGGTGCGTGCCGCCGCGGCGGCCGGACGGCACGTTCTGTGCGAGGCTCCCCTGGCCGTGCACTCCCGGGAAGCCGAAGAGATGTCGGCGGCGGTCCACGACGCCGGGGTCCGCGCCTTCGTGAACATGCAGTCGCGGTTCTCCCCGGGGCTGCGCACCTTGCGCCGCCTGGTGGCACAGGGCTGGATCGGTCGGGTGGCCAACGTCCGCGCCACCGCCTTCTATCCCACTTTCACCCGCCCCGCGGCGGCACCAGGTTCTCTGTGGTGTGCCGACTCAGCAACCGGAGCGGGATCGTTGCGCGTTCACGGCCTGCACACCCTCGACTTGATCAATTGGGTCTTCGGGACGACGGAAACAGTGAGCGGGCACGCGGTCACGTCGCGGACTTCCTGGCCGATGCCCGAGGGCCGGCTGCGTGCCGACAGCGTCGACTCCGCGGCGGTGACCGGACGGTTGCCGCAAGGGGGCGTGTTCTCGCTGCACACCTCGTGGGTGGCCTGGCACGGCAGTGGCTGGAGTCTTGAGGCCTACGGCGACGAGGGAATGCTGCACGCCAGCGCGGCCGGGCACACCGGGCATTTTCCGGTGACGCTGCGGGGTGCGCGACACGATACGGCAGAGCCCACGGAGCTCTTCCCCGCGGGGGCCTCCCGAACGACCGCCGGCAGTGGCGTGCCGCCCTTGGGCGGGCTGCTGACAGCCGTCGCCGAGAGTCTGCGCAGTGGACGCGACGACCCGGATCTGCCGACGTTCGCCGATGGGTTGTCCCTGCTGCGGACCGCGGAATCCGTGGAAGGCGCGCTGTGGGACGGGACCCGATCGGGCTAGCCCCACCGGATCGGACTCCTGGAAGCGGACCATCGGTCGGTGCGACGAAGGCCATGCCCGACCGCGGCCCGTACTCGCCGCCTCTTCGTACGGTACGGGCCGAGAACGGTCCCGCCCTGCACGGCGGTGCGCCGATACCCGGTCCCGCCGATCCAATGGGTCGGCGGGACCGGGCCGGTCAGCCCCAGGCCGATTCGCTCCGGCGGCGGTGCGCGCCGTCCACCGCTAGTCGGGAGGCTCGGTGTCGGCTTCGGTGTCGGGGCGCTCGTCCTGGCCGGGACGGGACTTCTGCTCCGGCTCCTCGGTCTCCTCTGCCGGCTTGGAGAAGTCGATTTCGGGGACCTCGGGAAAGCCCGGGGGAAGCGGAGGGTCGGGGGTGATGGGCGGGTCGTCGTGTCGAGTCATGGCCCCCCGCTACCCATAGGAGGCCGCAGTGAACGAAACGCCGCGCAGCAACCCGGCTCCCGCCTCACCCGACCGCCGTTCAGTGCCTGTTCGGTGCCTCCGGAGCGGGCAGCCCCGCCTCGGAGCGGACCGAACGGCCCAGGACCTCGACCGCCTTGAGGGCGTCCAGCAACGCGTCCTCGGAAACGGGGAACGCGAGATTGTGGATCGTCTCCTCAGGCACGATCGCGGCACGCACGACCTCGCGCAGCGTGTCGTCGTCGGCGTCGCCCAGCCCCACCTCGGTCAGGCTGGTCGGCAGCCCGACCCGCATGGTGAACGCGACGAACTCCCTGATCTCGCTGGTGTCGGCGCCCTCCAGGATCAGTTGGCAGATCGAACCGATGTTGACCTTTTCGCCGTGGGCGAGGCCGTGCGTCTGGGCGACCGCGGTCAGCCCGTCGTGGACCGCGTGTGCGGCGGCCAGACCGCCCGACTCGAATCCGAGCCCCGACAGCAGCGTGTTGGCTTCGACGACCGCCTCGACCGAGGGCGTCACCAGGTCGTTGCGCACCGCGTCGATCGCCGGCAGGGCGTGCTCCCAGAGGATGTCCCAGGAGAGCCGGGCCAGTGCCGTGCCCGCATGCGTCGCGCTGCCGCCCGCCATCGTGGTGGCAGCGGAACGTTGCACGGCGCGGGCCTCGATCCAGGTCGCCAGGGCGTCGCCGACCCCCGCGATGAGGAACCGCACCGGAGCTTTGGCGATAAAGCCGGTGTCGACGAGGACGAGGTCCGGGTTGCGCGAATAGAACCGGTAGGAATCGAACGCTCCGTCCTCGGTGTAGACCACCGAGAGAGCGGAGGTCGGGGCGTCGGTGGAGGCCGCCGTGGGAACACTGACCCAGCGCACCCCGGCGTTGTCGCCCGCGGCCTTGGCGGTGTCGATGGCAGCGCCGCCGCCCAGCCCGATGACCACATCGGCGCCCTGTCCGCGGATCAGTTCCGCGATCCGCTCCGCCTCCGCGGCGGTGGGCACTCCGCCGAAGATCTCGAACACCACCGGCAGGCCGGCCCGTTCGAACGACTCGGTGACGGTCGACTCGGTCAACTTCCGCACCACGTCGTCGGTGAGGATCAGCGGTGTGGATCCGATCTGGGCGACGTAGCGCCCCAACTCGCCCAATGCCCCGCGGCCCTGCACGTAACGGGCCGGTGAGAGCAGCGAGCGCAGTACCGGGGCCTGGGTCGTCTCAGTCACGGAAATGGTCTCCTCGTTCTTTTCTTGCCGACACGATCGAAGAACCTCGTGCTCGCGCGACTGCCGGAGTACGGCGCGATGACCGGCCCCACCCCGGAGGCGCTCGACGGGCCCCTCTCCGGGAGACTGACCGCACAGCTCCGGTTAAACCGCTCGGGAAAGCAGAAACCGCCCCCCGACCGAAATCGAGGGGCGGTTCGGGCAAAGGTCAGCGCGCTTCGTAGCGCTCGCGGCGCACGACCGTCTTCTTCCCCTTGACGGTGCTGCCGCGCAGGGCCTCGATGACGTCCTCGGCGGACGCCTCGGGGACCTCCACCAGGGAGAACCGGTCGGCGATCTCGATCGCACCGATGTCGCGGCCGCTGAGCCCCGACTCCCCGGCGATGGCTCCGACCAGGTCCTGGGGCCGAACCCTGGAACTGCGGCCGATCCCGACGAACAGACGCGTCATCCCGCCCGAAGGCGCGCGCCCCCGCCGCGGTCCGCGTCCGGATGTCTCGCGCCGGTCCCCACGCCCGTCACGGTCACGCTCCGGACGCATGGTGATCTCGGGGATCTCCTCCTCGTCGGCGGCCGCGCCACTGGACTCGTGCGCCAGTTTCACCGCGGCGAGCGCGATCTCCATGACGTCGAACTCCTCGGCGAGCGTCTCGACCACGCCGCGGAACCGGTCCAGGTTGTCCTCCAGGAGGCTTTCCTGGAGCGCGGCCCGGGTCAGTTCGAGCCGCCGAGCCCGCAGGTCGGCGATGCTGGGCATCTTCTCGACCGTGATCTGACGCTTGGTCGCACGCCCGATGGTCTTGAGCATGCGGTGCTCGCGCGGCTCGACGAGAGTGATGGCCACACCCTCGCGCCCGGCGCGACCCACGCGGCCGATCCGGTGCACGTAGGACTCGGTCGCCGAGGGCACGTTGTAGTTCACCACGTGGGTGAGGTGCTCGATGTCGAGACCGCGCGCGGCGACATCGGTGGCGATGAGCAGGTCGGCCGTCCCATTGCGCATCCGCCCCATCACGCGGTCGCGCTGCTCCTGGTTCATCCCGCCGTGCAGGGCCTCGGCCCGGTAGCCGCGGGCGTTGAGGGTCTCGGTCAGCTGGTCGACCTCCTCGCGGGTGCGACAGAAGACCAGTGCGGCGGTGGGGGCTTCCACGTCCAGCACGCGTCCCAGCGCCGCCGGCTTGTGGGCCCGCGGAACCACGTAGGCGCTCTGGCGCACCAGCGGCTCCTCCCCCGGTGCGGGGGTGTCGCGCGCGATCTGGATGCGGACCGGGTCCTGCAGATGGCGACGGGCGATCACGTTGATGCGCGCGGGCATCGTCGCCGAGAAGAGCACCGTCTGGCGGTCTTCGGGGGTCTCCTGGAGGATCGACTCGATGTCCTCGGCGAATCCCATGTCCAGCATCTCGTCGGCCTCGTCGAGGATGACCATCTGGAGCGCGTCCATGGGCAGCGTTCCACGACCGATGTGGTCGAGTGCGCGGCCGGGCGTGGCGACGACGACGTCGACACCGCGTTCCAGGGCCCGCAACTGGCGTCCGATGGGCTGCCCCCCGTAGATGGGGAGGACGCGTGCACCGAGGTCGCGTCCATAGCGGTGCAATGCCTCCGAGACCTGGACGGCCAGCTCTCGGGTGGGGACGAGCACCAGGGCCGTGGGCTCCTTGCCCTTCCCTCCCGCGGGCATCCTCTGGAGGACCGGAAGAGCGAACGCGGCCGTCTTCCCCGTCCCCGTTGCGGCCTGTCCGAGCAGGTCACGACCCTCCAGCAGTGAGGGGATCGCCTCCCGCTGAATGGGCGTGGGCTCCTCGTAACCGAGACCCGAAAGCGCACGCAGCAGCTCCGGCCCCAATCCAAGGTCAGCAAATCCGGTCGTGTCGTCGGTCGTGTTCTGGGTCATGCTCCGGTCTCCTCGTCCCGGGGCAGATGCGCACGGGACCCTCGTTGACGGCGTGTCGCGCTCCTGCGTCCGATCCCGTTGCGACACCGAGGCACCTGTTTTTGGGCGCGGTGGGGCTCATCGGGGCGACGGCCATGGCGACCTGCCGATTGTAAGTCCCGACGGCGTGTCCCTCGTGTCACCCATCGCCAGAAAAGGATTCCGGAGGACTTTTTCCCCGGTTTCATGTGCCCTGGTCATCTCGGCTGAGCAGACGCGAGTATGCGTGGCGACGCTGGGTAGGCGGCGAATCGTGGAGCGTCCGAGCGCGCGCATCGCGCCCGCCGGGCTGGGCCGGGTTGAAAAAACAGCTCGCCGCCGGGGCCCATGCCCGTTCAGGGCATGGGCCCTCTCCCCTTTCACAATCCGGTGTGGTGCGCGCCATGGTTTTAGGCATGTCGCAAACCGGCCGCTGCGGGACACGAGCCGTCAGCGAGAAACCGAGGTCCGGTGATCTGCCAGCTCATCACGGTGCCCGGGAACACACGTTCGGGCCGCAACGTGTGGCCGAACGTAAAGAGGGCATTCAGATTCACGACACCCCCGGAACCCGCCATGCCGCGAGGGATGCCGCATCTGCGACCAGTCGGATGCTCCCTCCGGGCTTGTGGAGGACTCCATGACCGTTGACTCGAAACCGCAGTACGTGCTCCCCGAAGCACTCGTCCACCGCAACCAGGAACTGGAGGAGAAGGTACGTAATCTCACGCACGCGCTGGAGTCGCGTGCGGTCATCGACCAGGCGATAGGCGTGATCATGGCGGTGCGCTCCTGCGATTCAGAGCGTGCGTGGACGATCCTGTCCACCGCGTCCCAACGCACCAACACCAAGGTCAGGGAGATCGCGTCGGCCCTGACGGCCACCGCGTTCGGCGCGCTGCCCCCCGAGACGGCCAGGCCGGTACGCCATGCCCTGGCCATCATCACGAGTCAACCGCGCCGGAAGCCGGCCTGCCTGCCCGACCAGGACGCCGGCGACTGATCGCGCCGCCCGGCGGCTGCCCGAGCGGAGACGGGAGGCCGCCGCCTCGGGCTCAGTGCCCGGGCGGACCGTTTTTCGGGCTGTCCTGGGGACTCGCCAAGGCATCGAGCAGTGCGAGCAGGCCGGAGCCCGGCTTCTCTTCGTCGATGAGTGCGTACGCGGCTGCCAACATCTCCTCGTCATCGAGGTCGCTCCAGTCCACGTTCTCCACCCCGGGTTGTCTGTCGCCCTCCGCTCGGTTCCCAGCACAACAGCTGGAAAAGGAACCGGCCCCCAACCGACGATTTCATGATCACCGAGCCGGCAACACGGCCAATAATGATGAAATCTCTGGCAACGGTACCCTTTTCCACTCGTCCGACACCGCGAAGAACGAAGGCGGGACCATACCGCCGGGGCGACCGGGCAACGCCACGGGCGTCGCGCAAAAGACTTCCGGAGTCGTGGAGATCAAGGACACGCCCGTCCCCGGCCCGGAGACCGGGGCTGGGCGTTGATCACTGATCGGACCGGGCCACCTCAGCGGCGCCGACCGCGCGGCAGCGCAGTGGCGATTCCGGAGAGGTGCAGCGCGACGCAGAGCAGCCCGGCAAGCGCCAGGCTGGTGGGGGTGATGATCTCGGCGACGGAACCGATGGCGATCTCGAACAGCAGGGCGAGACCGAAGAGAACTGCGGCTGCAATGGCGAACATGGAGTCCTCCGAGGGGATCGGTGATTCGGGGGTCGTGTGATTGGTACGGCGGCAGCCCGCTACCCGGCGTGTCGGCGGCCTACGCACATCCGCGGGGTTTTTGCATTCCGGTTCGGTAACGCCCCCCTTCCGCATCGCCTGCGCACAAGGCTTTTCAGCGCGGCGACCTGCACCGGCCACCGGGCGGCAGCCCGGAACGCGACACGGATCCCTGTTCACGGAGCGAAGCGGATGAACGCGGACGTTTCAGTGGAATCTCCTGCCCTGGTCGGGGTAGTGCTACCGCGACCATGAACAGGCCGTCCGTACGGCCGTTGCCCCCTGGAGGCAGCAGTGCGCAGCAGAACGGTACTTCCGGTAATCATCGTCGTCTGGCTGCTCATCGGGGTGCTCGCGGCGGTGCAGCGCGGGTACTTCAACGAATCCGAGCAGAACTGCGCCACGATCGGCAGCACCCTGGTGACCGTGCTGGCCGGTCCCTTGAACTACGTCGGCCTCAACCCCAGCATCGACTGCCCCGAGTTGCCCCAGCCCTCGGAGTAGCCGACAAGAGCGGTCAGATCCCCGTGGGCCGCTGGGTGGGGCTCGGGCCTACCCCGACCCGGCCCAACGGCCCACGAACCCCGGAATCTGTTTCTCAGGGGCGCATGCACCCCGACCGGCGGCGCGATGACGCCACGGTTCGACCGGACGGACGCCTCACCGGAGCAGAGCGATGTGCATGCCCCCTCCGGTCTGGGCAGCGGCCCCTTGATCCGTACACCGGACGAGGGGAACGACGCACATGAGAATCGGGTACAAGCTCTTCGCCGAGGCGTACTCGCCACAGGAAATGGTGCGCCAGACCATCCGGGCCGAAGTGGCCGGATTCGACTTCGTCGAGATCAGCGACCACTTCCACCCCTGGCTCTACAGCCATGGGCACTCCGGCTACGCCTGGTCGATCCTGGCGGCCGCTGCCACCCGCACCGAAGGCATCGAGCTGGCCACCGGGGTGACGTGCCCCTTCATCCGGTACCACCCCGCGGTGGTGGCGCAGGCGGCGGCCACGACCGCGCTGCTCAGCGGCGGCCGATTCGTGTTGGGCGTGGGAGCGGGGGAACGGCTGAACGAGCACGTGGTGGGCCGGGGATGGCCGGCCGTCCACCACCGCCACGCGATGCTGCGGGAGTCACTGGAAATCATCCGGCTGCTGTGGTCGGGGGGCTACCACTCCTTCGAGGGCGAGCACCTCTCTCTGGAGGACGCCCGTGTGTTCGACCTTCCCGAGACGGCACCACCCATCATCGTGGCGATCAGCGGCCCCGCATCGGCGCGGATCGCCGCCGAGTTCGGCGACGGGATCTTCACCACCGAACCCAAACCCGAACTGGTCGGTGCCTACTCCGATGCCGGAGGCTCCGGAGCGGCCTACGGCGAGGTCCCGCTGTCCTGGGCGCCCGACGAGGCGAGTGCGCTCCAGTCGGCACACGAGAAATTCCGCTTCGGGCTGACCGGCTGGAAGGTGCAGTCCGAGCTTCCCAACCCGGTCAACTTCGAGGCCGCCACCGCCCACATCCGCGAAGAGGACATGCGCGCGACCTTCGGCTACGGACCCGATCCGGCGAGTCATCTGGCGGTGGCACGCCAGTTCGCCGACGCGGGGTTCGACAACCTGGCGCTGGTCAACGCCGGCCCCGATCCGGACGGGTTCTTCGACTTCTTCACCGCCGAGCTCGCCGAACCCTTGCGGAGACTGCGGGCGGCGTCCTGAGCAGAAGCCGGGGCGCGGCGTTCGGGAACCGAGGGGGCCGCGGCCATGGATGGCCTGGGCCGGCCAGGGACGGGCGGCGCCGCGAAGTCGTTCATGGTTGCTGGGCGTCCCCCACGCGGAGGTGGGCGCGGTGGTGCGCACGGTCGCTGGATCGGAACTGGACGCGAAGACGCTGCGCGCCTTTCTGGTCGGCCGGCTGGTCGCGTTCAAGGTCCCCGGTCACGTGCGGGTCAGTGCCGAGGATCGGCCGAGCAACGCCACGGGCAAACGACTGAAGAAGCGTCTGCGCGACGAGGCCGGTTGGGCCCGCGGCCGGCAGCCACCTCGCCCGACGCACAGTCGAGGGGTCGCTCCGGGCCGTTGGAACGGCGGGGAGCGCCCCCTCGACACGATCGGCAGACGGTCACCCGTCGTCGGCGGAAGGCTTGCGCGGCCGCCCCCGACGCGGGATCTCGCCGGTCTTCTTGGGCATCCGTCCGGCCCCGTCCAGCGCCCTGCGCAGCAAGAACTCGATCTGCGCGTTGGTACTGCGCAGTTCGTCACCGGCCCAGCGGGTCAGCGCGTCGTGCACCGCCGGGTCCAGCCGGAGCAGGATCTTCTTGCGTTCACTCACGCCACGATCACCGTCACGAGTAGAGCGACCCGGTGTTCACGACCGGCTGGGTGGCACGGTCCGCGCACAACACGACCAACAGGTTGCTCACCATCGCCGCCTTCCGCTCCTCGTCCAGTTCCACCACATCCTCTTCCGCGAGGCGCTGGAGCGCCAAATCCACCATGCCCACCGCGCCTTCGACGATGTACTTGCGAGCGGCCACGATGGCACCGGCCTGCTGGCGCTGGAGCATGGACTGGGCGATCTCGGGGGCGTAGGCCAGGTGGGTGAAGCGCGACTCGATGATCTTGACGCCGGCCGAATCGACGCGCTCGGCGATCTCCTCCGACAGCTTCTCGGTGATCTCGTCGGCGTTGTCGCGCAGGGACAACCGGGCTGCCTCTTCGTGGGTGTCGTAGGGGTAGTTGTTGGCGATGTGGCGCACGGCCGCCTCGGTCTGGATGCTGACGAACCTGACGAAGTCGTCCACCTCGAACATGGCCCTCGCGGTGTCCTTGACCTGCCAGACCACGACGGCGGCGATCTCGATGGGGCTACCGCCGGAGTCGTTGACCTTCATGACGGTGGTCTCGTGGTTGCGGATGCGGGTGGAGATGGGGTGCCGCGTGGTCAGCGGGTTGACCCAGCGCAGACCGTCGGTACGGATGGTGCCGGTGTAGCGGCCCAGGAACTGCAGCACACGGGCCTCGTTGGGGGCGACGACCGTCAGACCGGCACAGACCACGAGGCCGATGATGACGAGCAGTGAACCGCCCACGACCGTGAGCACGGTCGGCAGCACGCCCTGGAGGCCGAAGATTCCCCAGGCCCCCACTCCGAGACCGGCCAGGAACAGGAGCAGGGCGAGGCCGAAGACGGGGAGCCCGGCGCGGCCGTCGGCGAGCTTCTCTCTGACCTGGGGGGTGGGCATCTCGACCCCGGTGACAGTGCCTTCTTTGGTGTGCACCTGAAAATTCCTTCCGTTCGCGAAGTGATGCCTTAAGCCTAGCATTGTGATATCACTTTTTTAAGCGAACGGGACGAGAGGATTCTGATGATCGAAGCAAGCGGACTCACCAAGCGCTACGGCGACGCCCTGGCCACCGCCCGCGATCCCGAAGGAGCAGGCCAGTCATGACCACAACCGTTCCCGTTCCCAGCACCCCGTCTCCTACGGCCCCGCCGCGAGCGGTCGCGGCGGTTCGCCCCGAGTGAGCCAAACTGTGGTCGCTGCGCTCGACCTTCGTCCTTCTCGCACTGACACTGCTGACCGGTACCGGGTTCAGCGTGCTGCTGGCGCTGGGCGTGCTGCTGCGCAGCACGGCCGGCGCGATCACCACTGCCCTGGCCCTGATGTGGGCACCGATGGTCTTCGGCGCCCTGCTGCCGCAGTGGGCCCAGGAGAACGTGCTGCGCTATCTGCCCACCACCGCGGTCGACAGCCTGGTCGGCGGCCTGCCAGAGGGGTCCCCGTTGTACCTGGCGCCCTGGGCGGCAGCGCTGCTGGCCGCGGCATGGCCGGCGGTGGCCCTGGGCGCGGCGTTCGCCGTCCAGGCACGCCGCGACGCATAGGACACGTTGCCCGTGGCCGAGCAAAAAGAGTTTCCTCGGCTCACCGGGGCAACGGCGCGCGATCCGGACCTCGCGGAGGCAGGGCTTGCGCTGCGGTCGCACGCACAAGGGCGTGTTCGGTGCACTCGGCGGGTCTCTTCGCACGCAGGGATCAGGCCCCGCTCTCCACCAAGAACACCGCCTGGTCCGGGGCCGTTCGTCGGGCGTCTTCTGCTCGCCGCACGGCCCCGGACCGCCCCTCAGGCGCCGGCGGCGAGCACCGGATGGGGGCGCGGGGTCACCGTGACGGCCGTGCCCGGGGTGAGGTCACCGATGCTGGAGCTGGCGACCTGTGCGATCACCACCTGGTCGTCGGCGAGTCGCACCTGGACCCGGGCCAACGACCCCAGGAAGCTGGCGGCCACCACCCGGGCGGCACCGGCCTCGTCCGGGGTCACCTCAAGTGCCTCAGGGCGCAGCAAAACGGTGACGTCCCCCTGCGCCGACCCCTCCAACAACGGAACCCTGGCCCCCAGCACCTCGGCGTGGCCGTCGACGGCATGGCCGGGGACCTTGTTGGTGAGCCCCACGAAGTCGGCGACGAACTCGCTGGAGGGGCGGGCGTAGATGGTGGCGGGGTCGGCTATCTGCTCCAGGCGCCCCGCACGCATCACACCGACCCGGTCGGCCATGGCCAGCGCCTCCTCCTGGTCGTGTGTGACGAAGAGGGTGGTGATGCCGACCTCCAGTTGGATGCGCCGGATCTCGTCGCGCAACTGGGCGCGGACCTTGGCGTCCAGCGCCGACAACGGTTCGTCCAGCAGCAACACCTGCGGTTCGATGGCCAGGGCCCGGGCGATCGCCACCCGCTGCTGCTGGCCGCCGGAGAGCTGGTGCGGATAGTGCGCGGTGTGCGACCCCAACCCCACCAGTTCCAGCAGTTCTCCAGCCCGGGTCCGCCGCTGCGCGGTGGCCCTGCCGCGCAGCCGCAGCCCGAAGGCCACATTGTCCAGCGCGGTCATGTTGGGGAACAGGCTGTACGCCTGGAAGACCATACCCATGTCGCGCTTGTTGGCGGGACGGTGCGTGATGTCGGTGCCGTCCACCAGGACCCGGCCGGAGTCCACCTGCTCCAGTCCGGCGAGCACGCGCAGGGCGGTGGTCTTGCCGCAGCCCGAAGGGCCGAGCAGGGCCACCAGCTCGCCGGGCGACAGCTCCAGGTCGAGCCCGTCGAGGGCGCGCACGGAGCCGAAGGTACGGGTCAGCTCGGCCAGGTGTACGCGCACACCCTGGGCGTTGAGGTGCTTGGCCGCATCGGGGGTCGTCGTCATGTGCGTCTTCTCTTCCGTCGTCACGGTCACGATCCCTGCCGCGACCCGCGCCGCTGCCCCACGAAGGACAGCAGCGCCAGCAGGACGAACCCGAACATCAGCGCGGCCAGCGAGACCGCCACGGACAGGCTCGCGCTGCGCTTACCGATCTCGAAAACCCTGACCTGCAGGGTGTCGTAGTTGAGCAGGGAGGCGATCGTGAACTCTCCCAGGACCAGCGCGACCGAGATGAGCGCCGCGGAGAGGATGGCGGCTCGTACGTTGGGCACCACCACCCGCAGGATCACCGACCACCAGGAGGCCCCCAGGCTGAGCGCCGCCTCGGCCAGCGTCTTGAGGTCGATGGAGCGCAGTCCCGCGTCCAGCGCCCGATAGGAGTAGGGCAGCACCAGCACCACATAGACCAGGGCCAGGTTCAGGGGCGAGTCGCCCAGGAGGTAGCCGACCCAGGCATAGATCGGGGACAGTCCCACCACGATGACGATGGCCGGGATGGTCAGCGGCAACAGGCAGACGAACTCCAGGACGCGGCGCAGGCGCGGCAGCCGCAACTGCACCCACACCATGGTGGGCAGCAACAGGACCAGCATCCCGAAGACGGTGAGCGCTGCCAGGCGCAGCGACACCCAGATGGCGTCCACCAGCGCGCGGTCCTGGCCGATGGCCAGCCAGGCGT
Organism: Nocardiopsis ansamitocini; assembly: GCF_030268225.1. Lineage (GTDB taxonomy): Bacteria > Actinomycetota > Actinomycetes > Streptosporangiales > Streptosporangiaceae > Nocardiopsis_D > Nocardiopsis_D ansamitocini. The sequence goes on from NZ_BSQG01000001.1 coordinate 103,871, forward strand.
CGGCGGTGCGTCCTTGTGCCCCGCGGGTCGAGAACTCCAGCATCGCCAGCAGCGGGAACAACAAATAGGCGCCGACCACGAACAGGACCGCCCAGCGCAGCGCGGCCGGTCCGCCCGCTCGGCGGCGACGGCTCGGCCTGGGATCGGGCACGGCGGCCTCGGCGGGGGTCAGCGCAGCCATCGGGAGGTCCGCCTTTGCAGCAGGGCGTACAGGGACATCACCACGGCGACCACGACCACCATGCCGAAGGCGAGCGCGTAGCCCACTCCCTCTTGGCCGAGGGAGACCTCACTGGTGAGGACGTTGCGGATCTGCAGCGGGACGATCGGATCGCCCTGGGAGACCAGGGCCGCGGCCGTGGCGTAGGAGGAGAAGGAATTGGCGAAGAGCAGCAGCGCCGAGCCCGCGAAGGCGGGGGCGAGGATCGGGCCGGCGATGTGGCGCCAATAGTGCCAACCGGTGCCGCCCAGGCTCGCGTTGGCCTCGCCCCACTGCACGCGCAGTCCGTCCATGGCGGGCAGGAACACGATGAACATCAGCGGGATCTGGAAGTAGCAGTAGACCAGGATCAGGCCGGGCATGTCGTAGAGCCAGTTGCCGCCGGCGAAGAGGTCCAGTCCGAAGGCGTCGCGCAGCATGATGGTCAACCAGCCGTTGAGGCCCACCGTCGCCAGGAACGCGAAGGCGAGCATGACGCCGCCGAACTGGGCGAGCACGCTGGACAGTGCGGTGACGAGGCGGCGGGTGACACCGTCGCCGCCCGAGCGGCCGGCGGCTGAGACGGCCCAGGCCAACAGGGCGCCCAGAACCGCACCGAGCAGCGCGGTGACCAGGGACAACCAGATGGAGCGGCCGAAGGCGTCCATAAAGCGGGGGCCGGTGATGGCGGTGAGGTTGTCCAGGGAGAAGGCGCCGTTGCTGTCAGTGAAGGCACCGGAGACGACGATGAGCGTCGGCCAGAGAAGGAAGACCGCGATGAAGGCGAAGAAGGGCAGCGCGCCTGCGTGGTCGAGTGCGCAGCGCAGCACGGCACGGGAGCGGTGCGGTCGGGGCGGGGCGGGGGCCGTTGGCGTGGGGGCCTCTGCGGCGAGATCTGTCTCGGGGGTCATGGCGTAGGCGTGTTTTTCCTGACTGGTGGGAGCGGGATCCGGGGCGCGGACGGTGGTTCCGGCCCCGGAACCCTACCTGGAGGGGAGCGGCTGGGCCGGTCAGGCCACCGCGTCGGCCCAGTTCTGTGTCAGGTACTCGGCGGCCGCGTCGCTTTGCTCCTGGGTCAGGGAGACGGGCTCCCCGTCGCTGGCGGGCAGGCGGCCGAAGGCATCGGTGTCGATGGTTCCCGCGGACTCCATCGCCTCGGCGCGCGCGGGGCGGGCGAAGCCGTTGAGGTAGATGTTCTGGCCCTCGTCGGAGAACACGAACTCCTGCCACAGCCGGGCGGCGGCCGGGTGGGGGGCGTCGAGGTTGACGGCCTGGTAGTAGTAGGAGCTCACCACTGCGTCCTCGGGCACGAACACCTGCCAGTCGACCTGGCCTTCGAGGTCGAGGGTCTGCTGGGCGTTGGTGTAGTCCCAGTCGATGACCACGGGGGTCTCGCCCGAGGCGATGGTGGCCGGAGTCGGGTCCACCGGCAGGAAGTTGCCGGCTTCCTTGAGTTCGGCGAAGAACTCCACGCCCGGGGCGATGTCGTCGACGCTGCCCCCGTTGCCCAGGGCGGCCATGACCACCCCGGAGAAGGCAGCGCCCGCCTGGGTGGGGTCGCCGTTCAACGCGACCTTGCCCCGGTACTCCTCGCCCAGCAGGTCGTCGAGGCTGGTGGGGGCGGGGACCTCGTCGGCGTTGTAGCCCACGGACATGAATCCCGTGTAGTCGCCGACGTACTTGCCCTCGGGGTGCTTGATCGAGTCGTCGATGTCGTCCCAGGTCTCGACCTGGTAGGGGGCGAAGTGCTTGTCGGCGTTTGCCAGGGCGACGGCTTGGCCGAGGTCGAACACGTCGGGGGCGCGGTCGGTGCCGGCGTTCTGCTCGGCGGCGTTGATCTCCTCCTGGCTGGTGGCGTCGGAGGCGGCGGAGTTGACGGTGATGTCGTACTTCTCTTCGAAGGTGGAGATCATCTCGCCGTAGTTGGCCCAGTCCGGCGGCAGTGCGATGACGTTGAGCTCGCCCTCCTCCTGAGCGGCTTCGATCAGCCCCTCCAGGCCGCCGAGGTCGGCCGCCGAGGTCGCGCCGGCCGCCTCCCCGCGGTCGGCGCCGTCCCCCGAGGGCGCCGGGGGCGCACCGCAGGCACTCAGGAGCAGCAGTCCGCTCAGTGCGGCTGCGGTCGGCTTCCAGAGCGCGACGGGTCGGTCAGATCGGTTTCGCATGGCGCTTACCATTCCGTTTTCTGCGCGGCCAGGGGAGGCACACCCGCTCCGGCTGGGTACCGGGCCAGGGGTTACGGCCGGGTACGGCCGGTGCGTTGACACGATCCCATGGCGGTCATCGCATTTTGGCAACGGCTTGGAGAACTTAGTGGGGACGATTTCGCCAACCATGACATTTGGCAACATTTAGCAATGAAACAGTACATTCTGGTGGCCCGATCGACCGGGATACGGCCGATCACGTGCACCCTTGCTGCCGTTAAGGGTTGCTATATCGGCTCTGGCGCGGTTAGCTCGGTTTTTCCTGCAGCCGCACCGGGCCGGCCAGCAGACGTCGCTGGCCGACGCCGTTTCGTCCCGCCCGAATCCCCCCGCCCATACGTCCAAGAGCGAGCCCATGAAGAAAGAGCAGCGCCGGTCGATCCGCGCACGCCTCGTAGCGCTGGCGCTCATCCCGAGCACCGCCCTGCTTGCCCTGTGGATCGCCATCACCAGCGTCCTGGTGGGCGACATGGTCGACCTCCGACGGAGCGCGGCCTTCACCGACACCATCGGCATGCCGGTGCTCAGCGTCATCACCGATCTCCAGGCCGAACGGCGCGCCACCATGGAGTACATCGCCGGTGACCGGACCGGACGCGTCGACTACCGCGCGGGTGTGCAGGAGGCCCGTGACCGAACGGACCAGACCATCGACGACTTCGCCGGCGCGCTGGGACGGGTCCCCGATCGTGCGCTGCCCTCCACCGCGCACAGCCGGATCGAGACGTTCGAGGACTACCTCGCGTCGCTCCCATTGCACCGTGCCGCGATGGACGCCATCGCCCCGAGCCGCGCCGGCGGCAGCCACCCCTTCGACATGGCGATCGAGGCCGGGCTGCTCATCTGGGACGTGCAGGTGGAGATCTCCGACCCCGCGCTGTCCCAGCAGGCTCGCAGTCTGACCTCGCTGATGCGCGCCCGCGAACTGCTCTCGCAGGAGGACGCCCTGATCGTCCACGCGGTGACCGCGGACTCCTTCACCATCACCGACCACGCCGACTTCTCCCGCGCGGTCGGGGCACAGCGCTACCTCTACACCCAGATCGCCCCCGAACTCAGCCCGCAGGAACGCGCGGCATACGACGAGGTGACCGGCACGGCCTTCTACCGAACCGTGCGCGAACTGGAGAACGACGTGATCACCGGCGGTCCCCTCCAGACAGGACTGCCCGTCAACAGCCAGGTGTGGAAGAACGCCCGGGTATCGGTGGACCTGGACTTCCAGCGGGTGGAGCGCGACCAGACCGACGCGGTCCTGGAGCAGGGCCGCCAGGCGTCCGTCGAACTCATGATCGGCGTCGTCGCCGTCAGCACGATGGCGCTGGCCGTGGTCGTGGCCTCGCTGCTGTTCTCCCTGCGCGTGGTCCGGGCCCTGGGACAGCGGCTGAACACTCTGCGCGACGCCACCCTGGACTACGCCCACACCCGGCTTCCCGACATCACCCGGCGGCTCAGAGCGGGCGAGCAGGTGGACATCGTCGCCGACGCCCCGATGCTCAGCACAGGCCCCCGGGACGAGATCGGCCAGGTGACCGAGGCATTCAACCTGGCGCAGCGGGCCGCGGTGGAGTCAGCGGCCGAAGAGGCCCGGCTTCGCGCGGGCGTGCGCAACGTCTTCCGCAATGTCGCACGCCGCGCCCAGACCCTGCTGCACCGCCAACTGGGCCTGCTGGACACCCTGGAGCAGTCAGAGACCCAGCCCGCGGTACTTGAGTCGCTGTTCAAGATCGACCACCTGAGCACCCAGATGCGCCGCAACGCCGACAACCTGATGCTGCTCACCGACGACCGCACCCTGGTCCGGCGCAGCGAGGAACCGCTCCCCCTGGGGCACGCGGTGCGCGCGGCCTCCAGCGAGATCGAGGCGTACGCCCGGGTCAAACTGCTGACCACCACCGAGGCCGCGCTGCGGGGGCCGGTAGCCGCGGACGTGGTGCGCCTGCTGGCAGAGCTTCTGGACAACGCAACCGTCTTCTCCCCTCCGCACACCCCGGTGATGGTGCGCGCCGAGGCATTGTCCAACGGCTACTACTCCCTGGAGGTCGAGGACCGCGGGCTGGGCATGACCGCCGAGGGCTACACCGAGGCGAACGAGCTCCTGAAAGGCACCTCGGAGGGGTTCAGCCTGGCCGACATGCGCGAGGACTCCCGCCTGGGACTGATCGTGATCGCGACCCTGGCCCAACGCCACCGCCTGAAGGTGACGCTGCGCCCCTCCCCCTACAACGGGACGCAGGCCATCGTGGTGCTTCCCCCCGAGGTCATCGCCGAGCCGGGTACGGCCACCGCCGCACCTGCGCTGCCGGCCCGCCTGACCGAGTCCCCCACCGGACCGCCGCCCCCCGCGCCGACGGCGCTCATGCCTGCGCGCCCGGCAACCCCCGCACCGCGCCGAAGCGCCCCGGCACCGCGCACGACCGCGGAATCCACCTACAAGGGCTTGCCCCGCAGGGTCCGCGGCACCAAAGGCACCCCGGATTCAGCCCCCGCTCCGCAGCCGGACCCCGTGGTGGAGCGCGCACCCGTGCGCCCCCACCCGCCGGCGCGAGAGCGGTCGCTGGAGGAGATCCGGGCCATGATGAGTTCCTTCCAACAGGGCACCCGGCACGGGCGCACCGGCAGCGGAAGCGACCACCACACCACGGAGGGCCGATGACCGATCCCACAACCACCGCTCCGACCACGGCACAACTGGACTGGCTGCTCAACGAGCTGGTGGAGCGGCTGCCCGGTGCACGCGAAGCGGTCCTGCTCTCGTCCGACGGCCTGCTGCTGTCCGCTTCCAGCCACACCGGGCAGGAACGGGCCGAGCGCATCAGCGCCATCGCCTCGGGCTTCTCCAGCCTGGCGCGCGGGGCCGCTCGCCAGCTCGCCGCCAACGAGGTCCGCCAGACCGTGGTCGAGATGGACAACGCCTTTCTCTTCGTGATCGCGGCCGGGAACGGGGCGTGCCTGAGCCTGGTCTCCGACGCCGAGGCCGACGTCGGCCTGGTCGCCTACGAGATCAACCGGCTCGTGCGCCAGGTCGGCCCGCACCTGTCCGCGCTGCCGCGCAACCGTCGCCCGGCAGCACCAGGATTTTCGGGCGGGGAGAACGGTTGAGCGTCACACCCGGAGACGGCTTCGGCGACGGAGGGGGCCGACTGATCAGGCCCTACTCGCTGACCGGCGGGCGCACCCGACCGTCCCGGTCGGATTTCGCCATGACCTCTCAGGTGGTGGCGGTTCCGATGATGCGCCGCGCGGTGGAGTTGGAGCCCGAACACCGTGCGATCCTGGTCGAGTGCGCGCGGCCCGCCTCCGTGGCCGAGATATCAGCCCGGGTTCGCCTGCCGCTGGGCGTCTTGCGCATCCTGCTCGCCGATCTTCTCGACGGCGGGCACGTGATGGTTCATGAGTCGACCTGGCAGCGCGAGCGGCCCGACGCTCAGACCCTGCGTTCCGTGATCGACCGCATCCGCGCTCTCTGAGAAGGAGACGACACGATATGTCCGACACCGCCGGGGTACTCCCCGACGCGTTGAAAATCCTGGTCGCCGGTGGGTTCGGCGCCGGAAAGACCACGCTGGTGGCGGCCCTGAGCGAAGTGGAGTCCCTGCACACCGAGGAGCTCATCACCGCCGAGAGCATCGGCGTGGACGACCTTCTCGGGGTCGAGGCCAAGACCACCACCACCGTCGCCCTGGACTTCGGCCGCATCAGCCTGGACGAGCGCACCGTCATCTACATGTTCGGCACTCCCGGACAACGGCGGTTCTCGTTCATGTGGGAGGAACTAGCCGAGGGTGCGCTGGGCGCGATCGTGCTCGCCGACACCCGCCGGCTGGAGGACTGCTTCGAGACCATCGACTTCTTCGAACAGCGCCAGGTTCCGTTCATCGTCGCCGTGAACTGTTTCAACGGCGTGCGCTCGCACCTTCCGGGCGACGTGCGCATCGCCTTGGACGTGGACTCCGGCGTCCCGGTGATGCTGTGCGACGCCCGCGAACGCGAATCCGTCAAACGCGTCATGATCGAACTGGTCTCGCACGTACTGGAACTCGAACTGTCGGGAGCATAGACGGTTCTGCTCCCGCTCACGGTTCCCGTCGACCGCACCCGACGGGACCGTCGGGCGGTGGCGGGGGTGCCTCGGGGACGGCCGGGGCACCCCTGCGTCATGGCTACTGGTCCGTCCCGGTTACTCCGGTGACCGGACCTTCCTCGTAGCGCTGGCGCGAGGTGTGGGTGAGGGCGGCCTCCACGATCGGGTAGATCTCGAAGGTCCGCTCCAGGTGCAGTGCGTACAGGACCCGCTGGGCCGGACCGGAGGGCTCGGCCAGCACCATGTGCCGCCCCTCCCCGGTCAGGATCCGATAGCACTCCATCAGGGCACGCACCCCGCTGAGGTCCATGAAGGCGACGGTGGAGAGATCGACCACCAGGCACTGGCACCGGTCCCGGTCGGTGGCGTGCAGCAGACTCGCGCACAACTGCGCGGCGTTTGCGATGTCGATTTCTCCGCGCACGGAGAACACCACCGCCTCACCGCACGGAAAGGACTCCCGGTTCTGTCCGGACATGCCGCTACGCCTCCCTTGACAACGCTTCGGCAGTTCCCCCCGTATACACCGATGATATCGATCCGGGCAGCGCCCTCGGACGCGAACGCCCGAATCACTCGGCTTTGCCGCCGCGGCTTCACCGACCGTACGTCTCCAACAGACGCAACCAGACCTCGCTGACCGTGGGAAACGACGGTACGGCGTGCCATAGTCGCTCCAAAGGCACTTCCCCCACCACGGCAACGGTCGCGGCGTGGATGAGTTCGCCCACTCCGGGGCCGACCAGAGTGGCTCCGACAACGACCTGACGGTCCTCGTCCACCACCATCTTGGCGCGCCCCCTGTACCCGGGATCGAACAACGTCGCCCCCGACACCGACCCCAGGTCGTACTCGACCGCGCGCACGCGCAGACCGGCCTCTCGTGCGGCGTGCTCCGTCAGACCCACCGCCGCGACCTCCGGTTCGGTGAAGATCACTTGGGGCACCGCGCGGTGGTCGGCCGTAGCCGCCCACCTGGTCCAGGGCCTGGGCTCGGCGGCCTCTCCCCGGGAACGGGCCGCAATGGTGTCACCCACCGCCCTGGCCTGGTACTTGCCCATGTGGGTGAGAGCGGCCCGACCGTTGACGTCGCCCACGGAGTACAGCCAGCCACCGGCCACTCCACGGACCCGGCAGTCGTCGTCGACGTCGGCGAGCGCCGCTGTGCCGAGGCCCAGCGCTTCCAGGCCGAGCCCGTCGGTGGCAGGACGCCGCCCGGTGGCCATCAGCAGTTCCGCAGCGGTCACGCTCTCCGAACGGCCGCCGGTGGTGAAACGGACGGTGCGTTCTCCGCCCGGGACACGCGACACCTCGACCGTTTCGGTCTCCATGCGTAGGTCCACACCCGCCTCACGCAGTGCGGCGGCCACCAGTTCGCCGGCGAACGGCTCGTTGCCGGCGAGAAGCCGCGGCCCGCGCACCAGTTGGTGCACCCGCGCGCCAAGGGAGCGCCAGGCCCAGGCGAGTTCGCAGGCGACGACGCCGCCCCCCACCACGACGAGGCTGTCTGGCACCGACTCCGCCGCCGTAGCCTCCCGGTTGGTCCAGGGCTGCGCCTGGGCCAACCCTGGGATCGGGGGCAGGACCGGCACGGACCCCGTGCACACTGCGACGGCCAGGCGTGCGGTGAGCGTCACGGTCGCGCCGTCGGGGCCGGTGGCCTCCACGATGCGCGGCGCGGTGATGCGTCCCCGTCCACGCACCAGGGTCACCCCCGCCCCCTTCAACCAGTCGGCCTGTCCGGAGTCGTCGAAGCCGGCGACCATCTCGTCGCGGCGCCGCAGGACGGCACGGGCGTCGATGACGCCGGTGACCGCCTGGGCGCTGCCCTGCACCGCCTTGGCCTGGCCCAGGGCTGCGGCCGGGCGCAACAGCGTCTTGCTGGGGATGCACGCCCAGTAGGAGCACTCCCCGCCCACGAGCCCGGCCTCGACCAGGGCCACCGACAGTCCTCCCGCGACCGCGCGGTCGGCCACGTTCTCCCCTGTGGGGCCGCCTCCGATGACCACCAGGTCGAATTCGTGCTCTGCCATCGCCCAACGCCTCGCTCTCCTCGTGGACACCGCGTCCGTGCCAGACCCTATGCCCGGGGGTGCGGCGGATACGCGGACGACACAGGCTGTTTCACAACCAGCCGCGGCGCTTGAAGAGCGTGTAGAGGACGACGCTGACGCCCACCATCAGTGCCACGGCCATCGGGTAGCCCAATTTCCAGTGCAGCTCGGGCATCGCGTCGAAGTTCATTCCGTAGACGCCGCCGACCACCGTCGGGGCGAATAATATTGCGGCCCATGACGAGATCTTCTTGACCTCCTCGCTCTGCGCATAGCTGGCCTCGGTGAGGTGCTTCATCTCCTCGTTCTGGGCCTGGCTGACCAGGGTGGCGTTGACGGTGAGGATCGAACCGAGCATCTGGCGAAACCCGTCCACCCGCTCGGCGACGATGGTGGCGTGGTCGGCGACGTCGCGCAGGTAGCGCTGTAGTTCTTCGCTGGTGCCGTACTTGTCGAAGCCGGCGACCAGGCCGTCCAGGATGTCCAGTAACGGCCGCGCCGCCCGTTGGAACTCGATGACCTCGCGGGAGAGCTCGTAGATACGCCGCGACACCTTGGGGTCGCCGTTGAAGACCTGGGTCTCGATCTCGTCGATGTCGTTCTGCAGGCCCGCGATGACAGGCGCGTAGCCGTCCACCACCGCGTCGAGGATCGCGTAGACCACGGCCTCGGGCCCCATGCTCAACAGCTCGGGGTCGCCCTCCAGACGACGGCGAACGATCGCAAGGTCGGGGGCCTGGCTATGGCGCACCGTCAACACGAAGTCCTGGCCGGTGAACAGGTGGATCTCGCCGAAGCGCACCTCCTCGACGTCGTCGAGGTAACGGGCGGCGCGCAGGACCACGAACAGCGTGTCGCCGTAACGTTCCAGCTTGGGCCGCTGGTGGGCGACGATGGCGTCCTCCACCGCGAGCTCGTGCAGCCCGAACTCATCGGCCGCGGCCAGCAGTTGGGTTTCGGAAGGCTGGTACAGCCCGATCCAGGCCATCGTCGAGCCTGGCCGTCCCGGCCCCGGGCGACGGGGCAGCCCCGGACCCGGCTGGGTGGGCTGGCGGTGCCCGTCCACATAGACGGCCGCGTCGATGACGCTCTTCTCGACGGGCTGCGGGGGCTGCTCTTCGTCCTCGGCCCTCGGGTCCATGGAGTATTCGGGCGCGTCGGCCTTCGACCGACGTTTGGCAGTGGCCACGGTGGGACGCAGGCTGGGCAGCCAGGAACGCATGCGCCGTTGCGACATCAGGTGACTCCCAAGACAGGTTGATCCGGTGCGACCGCCGGCAGCAAAAGCGTGCGAGCCCAGATGTGGCGGCGGGGACCGAGGGACGGACCGGTCGGGCGCGGCGGGACCGGAGGGGGTCGGACCGCTAATCCGTACTCGGAGGTTGGCCCATGATCGGCCTCACCTCCAGCGTGGTCCGTGGCCTGGGGATTACCAGCCTACCGCCCGGAGAGGCGTTTGGACTCCCCCGCAGGCGGTAGTGGCACCGCACTGTCGCCACCTGAAGGGATCCGTACAGATGGGTATCGCCGGGAGTCTGCTGTTCATTGCCCTGGGCGCGATTCTGGCGTTCGCGATCGAGATCGAGAGCGCCGGAGTGCTCAACATCAACACCATCGGATGGATCCTGATGCTCGTGGGCCTCATCGGCCTTGGGCTGCAGTTCATCACCTGGCGGCCGCGCAGGGCCACCGTCGTGGCCGACGGCCCCACCGACGGCCCCACCGGGGCTGCCGGGCGCGGTCCGCACCTGCGCGACGCCCGTGACGTCGGCCCCGTCGAGGACGACGGCCGCGGCCCGCACCTGCGCGATGCCGGACCCACGCCGTAACGGCGGACCTGACGACTGAGCGGGGCGGGCGCGGCCAGACGGCCGTGCCCGCCCCGCTCGACGGATCTCTCAGCGGCGCAGCAGGTCGCGGACGTTGACGAACAGCAGCGACACCACGACCAGCGCCAGGGGAACCAGAAGCGTGATCTGCCAACTGGCGATGAATGCGGCGATGATCGCGCCGACCACTCCGATCACGACGACGAAGATCGCGAGCCCGGTCAGGAACGACATGAGCTTGCGCCGCGCGAAGGCGTCGAAGGTCGCGAACAGCAGGACGGTCCCGGCCAGTGCCATCAGCATGGTCGCACCGTTGAGCGCCACGATCGTCACGCACAACGCGACGATCAGCAGCGGTGTGCTCAGCGCAGCCCAGACGTGCAGGAAGCGCGTCGGGCGCTGTTCCCCCGAGGCGTAGGGAAGGTGGGGTGAGTGGAGGTGCTCCTGGGGGGCGTGGGCCAGGGGCGCACCGCTCTCCAGTTCTGCGCGGTGCACGTCGCGTTCGTCGGCGAGCGTGGAGCGCTCCCGGTAGCGAGCGGCCAGCGCCTCTTCGGCGTCGGAGATCTTGGAGCGGTACTCCTTGGCCAGGGGCTCGGCGTGCGCGTGCCGGTTCAGCGAGATCTCGGCCGAGGACAGCCTGCGCAGGGCGTCGCGGTCGCGCACGATGTCGGCGTCGGCCTCGCTGATCCGCTCGTCCAGCTCGCCGATGTGGGCGACCAGTTGGGCGCGGGCAGCATCGGGGGTCGGTGCGACCTTTTGCAGGCCGACCCACCACAGGGGGTCGGCCCAGGAGCGCCGGATCGTGCCCTCCCGCTCATAGCGGGGGCCGCTGGGTGCGCGCTCACCGTCGAACCAATCGCGGGTGTCGCGCCCCCACAGGCCGCGGAAGCCCCGGACCCAAGGGGTTTCGTCGTCGATGACGACCGCGTCCCACTCCCGGTCTCCGCCGGGCCCCACGCGGGTGCCGTCACCGCGCGCGTAGTCGACGAAGGGCACGCCGATGCCGTGCCGGACGATGGGGCTGGTGGCCGGGAGGAAGCGCGTGGTCAGGCGGCGCCAGGCACGCACGAGTCCGCGCAGGGCGGCGGGATCCACCTGGATCAGGTAGTCGCCGGGCAGCATCTGGTGGGAGTGGGAGCCGGCGCCGACGAAGACCACCGGGTGGTCACCGTCTCGGTGGAGTTCGGGATCGTCCCAGCTGCGTCGCAGGTCGTCGCCGAGGTACTCGTGGGAGGAGGCCCCGACCCAGGCGGGACGGTACCCCCCTTCGGGGGTCTCCACCAGGTAGACGGTGACCTTCTCCCAGTCGGCCTCGTGGTCGTTGACGCCCCCGTAGATCGACCGCCAGTCGTTCATGGCGTAGAAGAACCAGTACTGCAGCGCGATGTAGCCGCCTTCGCGCACCACTCGGCCGTAGTAGGTGGCGCCGCCGGTGTCGAGGCGGTCGCGGTAGCGGGTGGCGGCCGCAGCCGCCAGTCCGCCTGGGACGGCACCGCGGATCAACAGTGAGAACTTCATGAGGACGTCGAGGACCCGTCCGAAGACGCCGACCGCCGCCAACCGCCCGCTCTTGGGGATGACCGGGTGGGAGACCCGTCGGAACCGGCGCGCCTCGGCACGCAGCGACGACTCCTGGACGAACCGCAGGTGCTGGTGCTGGCCGGGCCACTCGGCGTCGGCGCCGGCCAGACGCTCGGCGGTCAGCTCCCCCGCCGGCACGACCTCGCGTTCCTTGCCCCCGGGCAGGTCCAGCCAGAGACTGCAGCACTGTAGATAGCTCTCGATGTCACTGGGGAAGAAGAGCTCGCCCTTGGTGTACATCAGCACCGGCTCGAACGCCCGGAGCAGTTCCAGATCAGTTTTAGCGCCCATGATTGGGCCTGACATTAATGGATTCAACGGACGTTCTCTGCCTCACTAGGGACGGTTTCGGCTGCGTGGGTCACCATCGTGGCAGGTCGGTCATTACCGTCGTGCCAGGCGATCGGACCACCGCTTCGCTCGCGCCACTTGACGGGTGGTGCGTCGCACCGGCCGCACCAGCGGGTCTGCACCTTGGCGTGGTCGTCCGCCGCTGCGATCCGGCTCGTGCAAATCGGGCCGAAACGGCCTGGTTCGAGCGGCGCGCCACCATGTGGTGCGGGTTCGCGAGGACGGCCGTTGAACGCCGAAAAGACACTGGTGATCGTATTGGCGCGCTCGCGGTGTTGTGATCATCACAGCGGCCCGCGAAGGCTCTCACACAGCGGTGGGCTCGGGGAGGCGGCGTGCGTCGGCGCCGACGGGAGGCATCCATTCGGGCCGTTCGATGTCGGGGAGCGTGGGCGAGGACGGTTCGGGGGCCGGCGGCGCAGGCGGAGGTGCAGCGCTGTCGTGGCGGGTGGATCCCAACCCCGCGACGACCACCAGGGCCATTCCGACCAGTTGCACCGGCGTCGGGCTCTGCGCGATGACCATGACCCCCATGAGAAGGCTGACTGCGGGGTCCAGGCTGACGAACGTGCTGTAGGCGGTACGGCTCATCCGTTGCAGTGCCACCATCTCCAGCAGGAACGGCACCAGGGGGAACAGCAACGCGATGCCGAGGGTGAACAGCAGGACCCGCCAGTCGGGGGCTGCGATGACGCCCGGGGCGCCCAGTGGGGCGGTGACCGTGGCCGCAACCGTCATGGACAGTGCCAGTCCGTGCACCGCGCCGAAGCTGGAACCGACCCGCTGGGCGAGCACGACGTAGAGGGCCACGCACACTGCTCCGGCCAGGGCCAGGCCCACTCCCGCAAGATTGACCTCCGCCGCCCACGGGCTGGTCAGACAGACCACACCGGCTACTGCCGCCAGGATCCACCCCAGTTCGCGACGACGCCGCATGGCCAGCACCGCAACCGCCAGCGGTCCGAGAAACTCGATCGCGGTCGCGGTGCCCAGGTCGATCCGGGCCGTGGCCTCGGAGTAGAAGGCCATCATCCCCGCGCTGACCGTGCCCAGCATCACGACCGCCGCCAACTCTTTTCGCTGCGCTTCGCGCACGGCTCGCAACAGAGAGCGACCGCCGAGCGCAAGCAGGATGAGTGCCGCCCAGAGCAGGCGCAACCAGGTGACGGCGCCGGGGGTGGCCAGCTCGAACAGGCGCACGGCAAACGCACTGCCGGTGTGCAGCACCACCATGCCGACCAGCAGGAGGACGGGGGCGGGCACCTGGATCCGGGCACGCCGAAGCAGGGAGTGGGAAGAGATGATCACCCGACCAATTTGCTGCCGACCATCCGTTGCTGTCCAGGCACCAATAGCGAATGGACCGTATAGTTTTAGTCAATGGATTTGACGCGGTTGAGGCTCCTGGTGGAATTGGAGCGGTTGGGCACGATGGGCGCCGTCTCGGAGGTCACCGGGATGGGCACCTCCGCGATTTCCAAGCACCTCGCGGTGCTCGAGAAGGAAGCCGGAGTCGTCCTGCTCACCCCCGACGGACGCAGGGTCCGTCTCACCCCGGCCGGACATCGGTTGGCCGAGCATGCGGTCGACATCCTCGCCCGGGTGGAGGCGGCAAAGGCGGAGATGACAGGTGAGGGCGACCCCGTCGGCCGTGTGGACCTCGTGACGTTCATCAGCATGGCCGTACCGGTCGTGTTGCCCGCGTTGGAGCGGTTGCGCCTGGATCACCCCGGGATCGACGTGCGCCTTATCGAGCACGAACCCGACCAGGCACTGGAGCTGCTGCACAACGGTGACGCCGACCTCGGGTTGATCTACGAGTACAGCCTGGTCCCCCGCCGGATGCCCGAAACCCTGGCGCTGCACCGCATCGGCTCCGAGCCGCTGCTGCTGGCCCAGTCCGCGCGGTCCGCCGGCGGCGGACGCCGCACCATGACCAGGGAGCGGCTGAGCGAGTTGTCGGGGGCCTCCTGGATCGCCAACTCCCGGGGCAGCGACGAGGACGAGCTGGTGCAACGCATGTGCGGCGCAGCCGGTTTCCGCCCGCGTATCCGGCACCGCATCGACAACCTGGAAGCGGTCAACGCCGTGGTCGCCGCGGGGTGGGGCGTGGGTGTGATGCCCAAGCTGGCCGCACCCCGGCGTCGCGGGATCGCACTCACCCCTCTGGGCGGGCTGGGCGGTGTGCGGCGCATCTACCTGGTCGCGCGCACCGGCAGCTGGGCCTGGCGACCGATCCGCACGGTGGCGCACTACCTGCGCAGCACGGCTCGCGAGATCCTGGACGATGTCGACGAGGTCGAACCCCCCGAACAGGTCTGAGCGGCGACTGCAGACGTGTTCGGGGCAGCCGCCGATGCCTTCCGCGGCGCAGGTCGGCCCGTGCCGCTGCCACCGGTTCGAGGAGCAGGGGCTCGGAACACGCCCACACGTTCGGCTCTACGGAGCATCATCACACCGGCACGTTTTGCGGTCGGCTGGGCGCCGGTGGGACGGGAACCGGCGAGTGTCCCCAAAAAACGCAGTACGCCGTCGTTGAAGGCGGCGGGCTGCTCGATATTGGTCGCGTGCCCCGCCCTGCCGATCACGGCCGCTGATCCCCGGCGGGGTGACGGCTGCTGTATTGCCACTACGGCACGGCACACCGTCAGGTCGCGACACCCAGGATCATCGGACTGACCGACGGCACGGGAACCTTGCTTGCCGCTTTGCGCATGGCGGAGAGCAACGGTTCGGGGTCGGCCCCGGAGCGGGTGACCGCGACGATGTGGCGCCTAGGCGCTCCGCGCACGGAGCGCACCACGACGTTGGAGGCGGTCAGGCCGCTCCAGGCGAGCCTGGGCATGAGCGCCATGCCCAATCCTGCGCTGACCAGGGCGAGCGCCGCACTGAACTCGTCCACCGTGTGCACGACCCGGGGCTGGAAGCCCGTCTGGTGACAAGCCGCGGACACACAGTCGAACCAGGCCGTGCCCGGCGCCGACATGACCCAGTCCTCATCCGAGAGGTCCGCGGCCAGGTCCACCTCGGCGTACGCGGCGAGGGGATGGTCGTAGGCGAGGACGGCGTCCAGCGGCTCGACCATGATGGGGTGCAGCTGGAACTCCCCCGACCCCTTGGGCGGCAGGTGCACCGAGGACATGGTCACGGCGATGTCGAGGTCGCCGGTGCGCAGCAACTCGGTGCTCTCCTCCGGTTCGGCCTGCACGACCGAGAACCGCCAGCCGGGGTCGGTGCGGCGCAGCCCGGCGAGGGCCGGGGCGATCAGGTCGGAGATCCCGGTGGCGAACGACCCCACTCGGACGACCCCCAGCGATCCCTCGGTATAACGGACCAGGTCGGACTGGGCACGCTCCATCTCGGCGAAGATGACCTGTGCATGGTCCAGGAGCACCCTGGCCGCCCCGGTGAGCAGGAACCGACGCCCGCTCCGCTCGACGAGGGCAACCCCGGCATCCTTGGCAAGCGCCGCGAGCTGCTGGGAAATGGCCGAAGGGGTCACGTGGAGCGCCTCGGCCGTGGCCGCGACGGTGTGGTGCTTGTCAAGCGCTTGCAACAACTGCAAGCGCCGCACGTCGATCATGGGATCACCCTATGTGAGAGAACCAGGTTGTCGGCACGCCCGACCAGGCATGGAAGATGCGGTGCCGGTCGGCCTCCCGCACACGGTCCAGGACGCGCCCGGGCGCCTGTGGAGCGCTCGACCGGGTACGCGAATCCTAGAGTGGGCTCATGGCCCAGATCCTGTTGTACCGCGACCAGGAATCGACTGCGGACCCGGTGCCGCTCTCGGCGGTCGAACACTTGGCCGACGAGGACCATCCGGCCTGGGTAGGAGTCACCGGAGAGGAACAGGACCTCCTGGAAGAGCTCTCCCCCGCATTGGGCCTGCCCCAGGACCAGACCGTGATGGCGCACGCACACCGCAACCGTCCCTGGGCCTGGGACGATGACGGCCGTTTCGTCTTCACCGTGCACGTTCTGCTGGGCGGCCGGCAGGCTCCGCGCTTCACCACTCTGACCGTGTTCGCGACGAAGGCCCTACTGGTGACGGTGGGCCCAGACCTCTCCGAGGCACTGAGCGACGCGCGTCCGCGCCACGGGGTCACCGACCTGATGGGGACGCTCCTGGAGTGGCTGACAACGGGCTACCAGGAAATGGCGATGGACATCGACTCCGCGATCGACGACGTCGAGGGGATGATGTTCGAGGAGGGGCGCGCAGAAGTAGCGCTGGTGCAGCGCCGCAGCTACGAACTGCGCACGCGCGTGCTGCTGTTGCGCCGGGCGGTGATCCCGCTCAGCGAGATCCTGCACGGGGCGGCCAAGGGGCCGGGCGATCCCGGGCGCGGCGTGCAACGCTACCGGGAGGTGTCGGCCCAGCTCGACCACACGGCGCGTCTGACCGAGTCGCTGCGCGACATGCTGATCTCCCTGCTGTCGACCAACCTCAACATCCAGCAGGCGCGGCTCAACGTCACCATGAAGAAACTGACCGGGTGGGCCGCGGTGATCGCCATCCCCACGGCCGTGACCAGCTGGTACGGAATGAACGTCCCGTTGCCGTGGCAGAGCACCCTCTGGGGGGCGGCTCTGGCCAACTGCCTCGTGGTGGGGGCCGCCGCCCTTGTCTACTTCTCCTTCAAGCGGCGCGACTGGCTGTGAGCGGCCGCAGGAACCCTCGCCGGTGTGGGCGCACGAGCCGGCTCCGCGCTGGCTCTTCGACACGGAACCGGAGCGGAAAACACGTGTGTGCACACCGGTCTCTGTGGGCAGGGGGGACGACAAGCCCGCATCGGAACGTGTTCGCATCATCACTATCTGTTGAGACGAACGGTTCGGTGGTGCACGCGCTCCCGGCCGCCACGCGATCCGATCACCCGGGGTGAAGCGCCGCGGCATCCGAAGCGGCGGACAAGAGCGGTGCGACTGAAACGCGGATTTCACCCGTACGCCCCGGCCTCCGCGGCGGATGGCGCCCGCTCCGGGGGCGGCGAGATCCCGGAACGAGGCGGAGAGACCACTTGCTCCACCGAATCCGCCAGATGTGAAAATCTTCAAAACTTTCCCAACCGACACGAGCACACTTCCTTTTCCTGAGCTGCACCCACGACACCCTTGCCCTACGCGTAGGCTCGCACTTACAGCTCAGGATCACGAAGGCCCGGAACCTTCCGGCCTGAACGGTCAGCGTCGTCCTGAACAGATCGGGTGAGAAAAAGATGCAAAATTCGCTGGAGACCGAACCTCGCGCAGAAGTTTCGGACGTGCTGCGCTTTCGCTACATCGGCTCCTTCGAGGTAGAGGAGCTCTCCGGCCTGTGGGGAGCCCTGCACCGTCACCACACGGCGATCGCCTCACATTTGGAAGATCTGATCACCTCCGTCGAGGAAGGCGAATCCTGGCGCCGGCGCCGAGCGCGCTACCTGGAGTGGCTGGCCGACCCCGACACGATCGCCGTCGTCGCCGAGCACGACGGGGTCGACGCCGGCTATGCGATGGTCACCGTGCGCGAGGACCAGCGAGGTTCCTGGGACCGCGGCGAGCGGGTCGCGATCGTGCAGACCCTGTCGGTGCACCCCGACCACGCCGTGGCCCACATCGGCGGAGGCCTGCTGGACGAAGTGCGCCGCCAACTCGGTGCGATCGGTGTGCGCGACCTCGAACTGCCCGCGGTGGCCGGCAACGCCGAGGCCATGCGGTTCTACGAGGAGCAGGGCTTTCGCCCCTTCGTCACCACGATGGTCTCGCGCATCGGTGCGGGTCCGCACGACTGATTCCACGGACGCGACGGCGCCGGGGGCCCGACCGACGAGGTCGGGCCCCCGGCGCCGTCGCGTCCGGCCGGGTTAGCCTGCCCCTGCGGGGCTGCCCGCCCGGGTGGCGCACGAGGGTTGGAGCGCGCATGACCACGTCCCCACTGACCGCAGCGGCAGCACTGCTGGTCGCTGTCCTGGCACTGAGCGGCTGCGCTGACCCCGGTCCGCCCTCGGCGGGTTCGGACAGCGACAACGCGACCAGGGTGGTCCGGGCTGCCAACGGAGAAGTCGAGATCCCGGCCGCCCCCGAACGGATCGCTGTACTGTGGCGCCCCACCCTGGCGGCTGTGACCCAATTGGGCTTCGCACCGGTGGCGAGCATGGGGGACCCCGGCGCCGAGGACGGCGGCCTGAGCCCCTACCTGCCCGAAGGCCATTCCCCCGCGCCGCTGCTGGTCGCCACGGGGCCGGGCGAGGCCGAGATCAACGTCGAGGAATTGGCGGGGGCCGCTCCGGACCTGATCATCGGGGTGTCCACCCAGACGGGGGATCAGGCGGCGCAGTTGCCGCGCCTGAGCGAGATCGCCCCGACCGTGCTACTGGATTGGGAGGGCACGGGCTCCTGGGTGGCCCACCTCACCGAGGTCGCCGAGGTACTGGACGCCTCCGCAGCGGCCGAGGAGGCGCAAGCGGCCTACGAAACCGCGGTGGCCGAGGTGCGGTCGGAGATCGGCGCCCCGTCCGGCACCGAGGTGTCGCTCATCCGACTGCAGAGCGAGGCAGAAGTGCGATTCGAGACACCGCGGTCCTTCGCCGGTCAGGTGATCGACGACCTCGGCCTGAGCCGCCCCGAGGGTCAGCGCACACCGACCGGTTCGGCCGACTACAACTCGGCCAGCTACGAGAACCTGGCCGAAGGCGACGCCGACATGGTCTTCGTGTTCGCCGCAGGCGGCTATGCCGACCAGGCGCCCCGGGCTTTCGACACCGGGGTGTGGGCACAGTTGCGGGCCGTGCGCGAGAAACAGATCTTCCTCATGGACGCCTCCACCTGGGGGGCTCCCGGCTATCCCGCGGCCCATCGCATCCTGTCCGACGTGCGTGCGGCCTTCAACGGGGAGCTCTCCCCGGCGGTATGAGCCAGGCGCTCGGCCTCCCCTTCGACCATCACCCCTGCTAACATCGCCATACATAAAAAACTTTGTACCCACACAAAAGAGGGCACTGTGAGCCACCCGCCGGCCCCGACCGACTACACCCCCACCCCGCGCAGCACCCCCACCCGCAACCGCGACCGGGCGCACTACGACACCGCGACCGTGCACGCCATCCTCGACGCCGACTTCATCTGCCACATGGGCTTCATCGCCGATGACGCGCCCGTGGTGCTGCCCACCCTCTACGCCCGAGTCGACGACCGCCTCTACCTGCACGGCTCCAGTGGGAGCCGGCCACTGCGCAACGCCACCGGCGCAGGTCTCGCAGTGTGCGTCACCGTCACCCTCACCGACGGCCTGGTCCTGGCCCGCTCGGCGATGCACCACTCGCTGAACTACCGCTCCGTCGTGGTGCACGGCACCGCCGAACGCGTCACCGAACAGGCCGAACTCGACCTCGCCTTCACCTCGCTGGTGAACCAGGTGGTGCCGGGCCGGGCCGGGGACTGCCGCGCACCTTCTCCCAAGGAGCAGGCACAGACAGCGGTGCTGCGACTGGACCTGGAGGAGGTGTCGGCGAAGGTGCGCACCGGCGGCGTCGGCGACGCGCCCGAGGATCTGGGACTGGCGCACTGGGCAGGGGTCGTCCCGGTGCGACGGGTCCTGGGCGAACCGGTGCCCGACCCCGCCCTGCCGGCCGGAACCCGGCAACCCGGCTACCTGCGCGCGGCGGTCGAGTCGGCCCGCCAGGCCATTTGAGACGAGCCTCACAACAGCGACGTTTATCCAGTTCAACGACGCTTTGCCTCCTCTTCTCCGCCTTCGGGCGCGCGACGGGGTGCGGCAGGCCCCGGCGGGCGGATAGGTTCTGCGGGTGGCCCGGCAGTTGGTCCGCCATCGTCGACCCGATGGCGTCGACCCACCGACCACAGCCCGCAGCGCGCGCCGACCCGCCGTGTGCGGGCGTTCGGCGGCACTTCGCCCGGCGCTGCGCGCGCCGGGCGGTGCCGCCCCACCGGCCCCCACCGGTAACGATTGCGGGCACCGGCAGTGCACGTCCGCCGCCACCTGGGCCGCACCAACCGCTACCCTCGTCGGCGTGGCCGACAGCGATGCGAATACCTGCAACTATCCCGGATGCACCCGAGAGGTGCCCCGTGGCACTTCCCCCGGCCGCCCACCCGAGTACTGCGACCTGCCCGAACACACTCGCTGGCGAGCCTGGCGCGAACGTCAGCGGCTACAGCAGGAGGCGGTGGCCGCCGAGGAACAGCACCGCGAGGCCGAGAACACATCCGTGTCCGTGCCCGCCGCCCGCCCGGGAGGTGATCCTGCTCCCATCACCAGCGCACGGCTGCGCGCCGACGAACTTCTGACCCGCTTCGCGGTCCAGGCCGAACAGCTCACCGCCACTCTCGCGTCGGCGACCACGGCGTTCACCGCGATGAGCGACCCTGCCAACGCCGAAGCGCAGGTCGAAGCGGCCCGGGTCGCCGCGGCACGACGGATCGCCGAGGCCGACGAGGCGCGGTTGGCCTCCGACAACGACCGCCGCGCTGCCGAACGCGCCCGCAAGGAAGCCGAGGCCGAGGCCGCCAGGGCCCGCGAGGCGGCCGACTCGGCGATCGGCGCGGCCGGCTCGGCCGAGCGCATGGCCGATCAGGCCATCACCGCCCGCCAAGAGGCACTGGAGGCGGGCGCGGCCGCGACAGCCCTGGCCCAGGCCACAGCCGTCGAACGCGACGAGGCGCTTCAGGCGCGCGAGGCGGCGGCGGCCGAGGCCGAAGCCGCACGCGGCGAGACCGAGCGGGTGCGTACCGAGGCGACCCACCGGGTCGAGCGTGAACGCGCCGCGGCCGCGCTGCGCCTCAGCGAGGTCCAGGAGCACGCGGCAGCCGAGCACACCCGCCTGAGCGAACGGCTGGACGCCCTTCAGGAACAGCTGGGCGAGGCGACGGCGGCCCGCGACACCGCCACCGCGCTGGCCGAACGCACCAACGAGCAGGCGGCCCAGGACCGCGCCGAACGCGATCGTCTTGCGGCCGAGGTGGAGCGGGTCCGCGAGGCGGCCCGCGCCGACCTCAACGAGCAGCGATCCGGTGCTGCCGCAGCCCTGGCCGAGACCCGGGAGGCAGCGGCCCAGCGCCTGGCCGCGGTGGAGGACGCACGCACCCAGGTCCTGCACCGCGCGCAACGCGCCGAAGCCCAGCTCGACGACGCACTGGCCGAACTGAAACAGCTGCGTGCGGCGACGCCTGCCGACGGCTCCTGAACCCCCGGTTGCGCGGCACCGGTGCCGCGCAACCGGGAGGACCAGCGCGCCCGCTGGCCCGGCTCCTCCCGATTCCTCCTACGATTGGGCGTGTGCATGATCAGGGGGCGAACGGCAGCGAATCGGCGGACGCAGACCCGCAGGAGTGGAATCCTCCATCCCGGGTGCGGGCGCGGGTCGCTGAGCGACCGCGCCAACGGATGGACCTGAAAGCACTCTTCGGGCTCGCCTCGGGACGCTTCGCCTGGACCATCGCCGCAAAGGCGGCCATCGCCATGAGCTCATCGTTCGCCCTGGTCGCCTTCCTGTTCGGGCCCGCGGCGGGATCATTGGCGGCGCTGGGCTCGATGACCGTGCTCTACGAGAAGAACACGCCCTACACCCATCGCGCCCTCTCCCTTGGTCTTATCGCGCTGGGCTTCGCGGCCAGCGTCGCGATCGGGTCCGTGGCCTCGGTGTCGCTGTGGTCGGGCGCGCTGGCGATCGGCTTGGTGGCCGGAGTCTCGACCTGGCTGTGCCAGTCGCTGCGGGTGGACGTTCCTGGACCGTTCTTCTTCGTACTGGTCTGCGCCATCGCCACGATCGCCCCCGGCGGCCTGGCAGCGGCGCCCGCGCACACCGCGACGGCTGCCATCGGTGCCGCGATCGGCTGGCTGGTGTCCATGGTGGGTGCGCCCTTCCGTGCGCGCCATCCCGAGAACCGCGCCGTGGCCGAGGCGTTTCGCCAGTTGGCCGCGTTGCTGCGGGCGATCGGCACTCCCCGGGTCGACCATGTCCAGCACCAGGCGTCCCTGGCGGTGTCCAATGCCTGGCGTGTGGTGCTACAGGCCCAGACCCGCGGTTACCGCGACACCCCCGACGCCGCGCGGCTGCGCGCCCTGCTTCGCTGGGTGTCCGACATCCACCTGGCCGCCACCGAGGTGTCGCTGGCCCGTTCCGAACCGCTGCCAGCGGTGGCCTCGAACTTCGCCGAGGGCCTGGCCGTTGCGGTGGGCCGACCGTTGCTGTCGCCCGATCCCGACGGCCTGGACGAGATCCGCAAGGGTCTTCGGCCGCGCTCGTTGGAGTCGCGGCTGTACAGCAACCTGGCCCGCGCCGCCCAGAGCGCCCGCAAGCGCGACCACGAGGTGGAGGGGCTCGGCGGAAAACTGCACGACCGCCGCAACCCGCCCGCGATGGACTCGCTGCGGTCGGGGTTGAGCCGCAAATCCCTGATCCGGCCGACCGCACTGCGCATGGGGATCACCGTGGCCGCAGCCGGTCTGCTGGCCATCGCGCTGGGCTTCGACCGCTACTACTGGGTCTCCATCACCGCCGCCTCGGTGCTGCAGGGCGGCAACGTGGTCCTGACCGCCAACCGGTCGGCCCAACGTGCGCTGGGAACGGTGCTGGGCGTGGTCATCGGGGCGGGCATTCTCATGACCTCGCCCCCGCTGTGGGTGGTGATCATCACCGCGGCGCTGTTCCAGGCACTGGCCCAATTGGTGATCGCCCGCAACTTCTTCTACGCCAGCATCGCGCTGACACCGATGGCGTTGCTCGTCGCCTTCACGGCGTCGCCCTACCCGGTGGACCAGCTGGCGCAGGCACGCGTGGTGGACAGCGTCGTCGGGGCGTTCGCCGGCATCCTGGGCGCACTGCTGCTGTGGCGCAAGGCATCGGCTGCGCGACTGCCGCAGACCATCGTCACGGTCCTGGGCAGCTCCCAGGCGGTCCTGATGGAGGTCCTGGACCCGCAGGTGGAGATCACGCCGGAGCGGCGCTACCGGCTGCGCCGTGACCTGCGTCGCGACCTGCTGAGCCTGCGCGGCGTCTACGACAGTGCCATCGGCGACGTCCCCCGCGCCGAGCACACCCGGCCGCTGTGGCCGGTGGTCATCGCCACCCAGCGCATCGGCTACCTGGCGCTGTCGGCGCTGGCGTTGGAGGAGGCCCCTCCGGCCTCCCAGATCACCCTGCAACGACTGGGCCTGGCCTTCGACGAACTCGCGGCGTCGCTGGTGGAACGGCGGACTCCGCGGCTGGGTGCACTTCCGCGACTGGTGGATTATCCACGCATCAACATGGAACTGCGTGCGCTGTCGTCGTCGATGCGCAGCGCGGTGGCCACCGACGAACGCGACGCCACCGCCGAACAGCAACTTCGGGCACAGCGCGAGCAGCGCCGCGCCCGGGACGAGGTGACCGGGGATCTCTGACCCCCTCGGGCTACTGCGCGGCGAGGGCGAAGGCGCGGACCGGGAAGGTGGCCAGTCCGCGGATCTTGACCGGTACGGCGAAGAACTCGAAGTTCTCCACGGGGAGCTCGTTCAACAGGCACAGGTGCTCCACCACGGGGATTCCCGCTGCCAGCAGCCGGGAGTGCGCGGGGCGTGCCCCCGCGCTGTGGGAGGAGGTGTCGTCGATGTTGACCGAGTCGATGCCGACCAGCGCAGCGCCGGCGTCGACCAGCGCGCGGGCCCCGTCCTCAGTGAGGCAGGGATGCCCGGGGTCCCCGTATGCCTCGGTGCGCCAGTGCCGGTCCCAGCCGGTGCGGATGAGAACGGCGCGCCCGGCGACGTCGGCACCCTTGAACGCCTCGGGGCCCACCTCGCGCTCGGTCGGGTCGATCACGATGCCCGGCAGCGCGGCGACCTTGGAGAGTTCGAGGTCGGCGAGGTCGGAGCCGTCGCGGTAGCGGTGGGCGGGCGTGTCGAGGTAGGTGCCGGTGTTGGCGACCATGGAGATGCGCCCGATCTGGAACTCGGTACCCGCCGCGTAGGTGCCGTGGGAGTCGTCGAAGGACAGGTGGTCCTCGATGACCGGGGCGGGCAGCCCGGGGTAGGTCGTCATACCGGCAACGATCTGGTGGCTCAGGTCGATCAGGCGCGCCATGGTGTTGTGCCCTCGGTTCTCTCGCTCCCGGATAGGTCTAGACCAAACTCTAGCGCGCACCTCGGCGTCCGGACAGGCCAAAGGCACCGCTAGAGTTCACGCGTCGGGAGTGAAGCAGTCAAGGCGAGAAGGAGACACCGTCCGTGTCGCTGTACGGGATCGCCAAATCCGTGATCAAGCCGGTCACCATCGCGCTGTGGCCGCAGCGGGTCGAGGGACTGCAGCACATCCCGGCGCACGGACCGGTGATCATCGCGTGCAACCACCACTCCAACATCGACCCGTTGTTCTTGGGCGTGGTCGTGCCGCGGCCAATCATCTTCATCGCCAAGCAGGAGTTGTTCGCCCAGGGCAACATCGCCCAGCGGATGTTCAGCCGGGCCCTACGGGCCATCGGTCAGGTGTCGGTGGACCGCAGGCCGGGGCAGAGCTCCCAGGAGGCGATGTCCAACAGCCTGGACGTGCTCGCCGACGACAACGTCTTCGGGATCTTCCCCGAAGGGTCGCGTTCGCCAGACGGTCGGCTCTACAAGGGGCAGACCGGCCTGGCCTGGTTGGCACTGACCTCCGGCGCTCCGGTGGTCCCGGCGGCGCTGTCGGGCACCCGGCACATTCGCCCCAAGGGGCGCCGGATCCCCGCGTTGCGCCGGGTGGGGGTGCGCTTCGGGCCGCCGGTGGACCTCTCCTCATGGAAGGGCCAGGCAGACAAGGCGCGGGCCCGCCGCGAAGCGACCGAGGCGATCATGGCCGACATCCAGCGCCTCTCGGGGCAGGAGCGGGTGGCCCGCTTCGCGGCATCGGCCAAGGCCGAGGCGAAACCCCTGAACGGCCCGGGCAAGCAGTGACACCGCGACCGCGTGAGCTAAACCACAGGCGGTCGGGGCTTGAGGCAGCACCGTACATGCGTTGCAGATGTTGGGGAACCAATCCACACCTTGACGTGCGCGGGGATATCCGACCGCGGTAACGTCCCCCCGGCAACCCGGACAAGAAGAGGGTTGTCTATTTTTATAGTTGGTTTAGTGGGGAATTGTTTTCCGCTACTATTAGGTTAGCCTAGCCTGATTTATCGTGTCCTGGGCGACCGTGGCGCGCGGCACGTCCTGCCGGCCACGCACGTGCCGCCGAATCAGACGCGAAGGATGGAGAATCGAATGACGCGTCCACTGCGAGTGGGAATCGTGGGGTCTGGACCTGCGGGTATCTACGCCGCCGATCTGCTGACCAAGGACGAGACCCTTGCCGCCAGCGGAACGCCACTCAGCATCGACATCCTCGACAAGCTTCCGGCCCCTTACGGGCTGGTCCGTTACGGAGTCGCGCCCGACCACCCCCGGATCAAACAGATCCAGGGGGCGCTGCACAAGATCCTCGACAAACCCGAGGTTCGCTTCCTGGGCAACGTCAACTACGGCGTGGACCTGAAGCTGGACGACCTGCGCCGCCACTACGACGCCGTCATCTTCGCCACCGGCTCCGACCGCGACCGCCCCCTGGACATTCCCGGTGCCGACCTGCCCGGTTGCCATGGTGCCGCGGACTTCGTCTTCTGGTACGACAGCCACCCCGACGTTCCCCACAACTGGCACGTCGACGGAACCAGCGTCGCCGTCATCGGCGCCGGCAACGTCGCCGTCGACGTCGCGCGCATCCTGGCCAAGCACGCCGACGACCTCCTCACCACCGACATCACCGACAACGTGCACCGGGACCTGCTGAACAAGCAGATCACCGACGTGCACGTCTTCGCCCGTCGCGGCATCGCGCAGGGCAAGTTCACCCCGATGGAACTGCGCGAGCTGGACAAGCAGCCCGGCGTCGAGGTGATCGTCTACCCCGAGGAGTTCGACCTCGACGAGGCCAGCCTGGCCGCCATCGAGGACTCCAACCAGATCAAGACCAACGTCAAGGTCCTGCAGAACTGGGCGATCCGCGACCCCCGTGGCGCCGAGCGCCGCCTGCACCTGCACTTCCTGCACCGCCCCGTCGAGGTCCTGGGCACCGAGCGCGTGACGGGCCTGCGCACCGAGGTCATGGAGCTGGACGGCACCGGTAACGCCCGAGGCACCGGCGAGTTCGTCGACCACGACGTCCAGGCCGTCTACCGGGCCATCGGCTACCTGGGCTCCCCACTGGCCGACCTGCCCTTCGACGCCGAGCGCGGCGTCGTGCCCAACGACGGCGGCCGGGTCCTCGACATCGAGGACACCCCCATGCGGGGCGTCTACGCCACCGGGTGGATCAAGCGCGGCCCGGTCGGCCTGATCGGGCACACCAAGGGCGATGCGCTGGAGACCGTGGGCAACCTGGTGGCCGACCACGAGGCGCTGCCCCGGGCCACCGACCCCGCCCCGGAGTCCTTCACCCGGCTGCTGCACGAGCGCGGCGTCCCCTTCACCACCTGGGAGGGCTGGAAGCGCATCGAGGCCCACGAGGAGTCCCTCGGCGTGCCGCACGGACGCAAGCGTGTGAAGGTTCTCGCCCGTGATGAGATGACCCAGATCGCCCGTACCGAGGGCTGACCTCTCTCCGCCCCCGAAGCCCCCGGCGTCGCCGGGGGCTTCGGTCGATCTCGCCCGATTACGACGTTCGGGGAACATCCACGCACACCGATGGGTTAGAGTTTCTGGTGGTCGGTGTGGTCTAAGTGTCCCCCGGGCTCTAACCCACGCCTTCGCGGAATACCGCGTGCGGCCCCCGCCCCCGGCGGGGTGCTCCGTACGGCCACATGGAGCCGCGTTGTGCACCACGCCGTGAGGCGACCGCCACACCGGCCACCCACTCACTTGCTCCGCCCCGCGCCTCCCCCTTGAGTCGCGGGGTTTTTCTCATCCTGCCAGGGAAGGACAGCGTGCGCCGTGGACGACAGATGGACGCCTGAAGGGGATGGAGCAGCTGACTTCCCCGCCGCGGCTCCCGCGGGCCCCGGGTTCCCCCCACCCCCTGATACTCACGATTCCGACGAGCCCAAGCCTGCCCCCGAGCCCGAGCGCCGCTCCCGCAAGGGACTGGTCATCGGAATCGTCGCGGGGGTGACGGTCCTGGCCCTGGCCGGGGCCGGCGTGTCCTGGTACGTACTGTCCATGCCCAAACCCGAGGAGACCGTCACCGGCTACGCCAGTGCCTGGAACTCCGGTGACTACCCCGCACTCGCGGAACTGGCCACCGGCGAGGGCGTCGCCGAGGCGTACACCGCCGTGGCCGAGAACCTGGGCGTGGAGTCCACCTCGGTCACCACCGGGACGGTGACCAGCGACGGCGACACCGCGAGCGTCCCCTACACCGTCGCCCTGACCCTGGCCAACGCGGGCGACTGGTCCTACGAGGGCGAGCTTCCGTTGGAGCGGGTCGACGGAGAATGGAAGGTGGCGTTCTCCCCCTCCGTCATCCACCCGCAACTGGGCCAGGGCCAGACCCTGACCCGTGTCAACCAGTGGGGCGACCGCGGTCAGGTCCTGGCAGCCGACGGTTCACGGGTGGACACCCCGGAGAACGCGGGCAGTTCGGTGGGGATGATCGTCGGCGAGGTCGGCACCGCCTCCGCAGAAGACCTGGAGGACCTCGGTCCTGCCTACGCCGAGGGCGACCCCACCGGCGCCAGCGGAATCCAGAAATCCCAGGAGGCCCGGCTCGCAGGCACTCCCACCACCAGCATCCAGATCGTCGACGAGGGGGAGGACGCCGAACCCGACGAAGACGCCCCCGTGGTGGGCAGTATCGAGGGAACTCCCGGCCAGGACGTCACCCTGTCCATCGACCCCGCGATCCAAAGCGCCGCCGGCGCCGCCATCAGCGGGCAGGGCAAACCCACCGCCCTTGTGGCCGTGCGACCTTCCACCGGTGAGGTCCTGGCCGCGGTCAACGCCCCCGGCGGCTTCAACCGCGCCTTCGAAGGGCAGTACCCGGCAGGGTCGACGTTCAAGATCATTTCCTACGACGCGCTGCTGGGCGCCGGCCTGGGCACCGGTGACACCATGGACTGCCCGAAGGTCGCCGAGGTGGGCGGCTGGCCGTTCAAGAACGCCGGCGACGCCGAGTACGGCGACCAGAGCGTGACCGAGGCGTTCGCCACCTCGTGCAACACCGCGCTGGTCCAGGAAGTCGCCGAGCGGCTGGACGGAGCCTCGCTGGTCGACGCGGCCGAGAGGTTCGGCTTCAACAGCGACCTCGACGTGGGCGTCCCGACCCTGGAGTCCTCGTTCCCGACCCCGGACAGCACCACGCTTCTGGCCGCCATGAGCATCGGACAGGGGCAGATGCTCACCTCTCCGCTGCACATGGCCACCGTCCCGGCCGCGGTGGCCGACGGCTCGTGGCGCTCTCCCGTGCTGGTCACCGATCCCGCGCTTCCCGACCAGCCCGAGCCCACACCCGTCCCCAACGCCGAGGCGCTGCGGCCGATGATGCGCGCGGTCGTCACCGAGGGCACCGCCAAGGACGTCGGTTTCACCGGCGACGTGCACGGCAAGAGTGGAACCGCGGAGTACGGAACCGCTGAGGAGGGCGAGGACCTGCCTGCGCACGGATGGTTCGTCGGCTACGAGGACGACGTCGCCTTCGCGGTCATCGTCGAGGACGGCGAGAGCGGTTCGGGTGCTGCCGCACCACTGGCGAAGAAGTTCCTGGACGGACTGTAAGCACACAGCGGCGCGGACGTCTCGGGGTTCGTAGCCGCACGGGCGGCCAACCGGAAGATCGGCGGTTGGCCGCCCGTGTCATGTCCGGGACAACAGACCCGGCGAACGCTTCTGGGCTCAAGGAGCCGACTGATCGGCCACCACTGCTTCAGGGGCGGGAGTGGAGCCGGCGGGAGAGGGAACAGAAGACGCGCCGGGCGTGGCAACGAAGAGCACGACCAAGAGTCCCACGACTGCGAAGGCGATGGCTCCGCAGACCAGCCACGGACGCCACCCGCCGGCACTGTGGGCAACCGCGAAAGAAGGGTCGTCGGACCCGAAAGACGACAGGTGCCCGGCGAGCTGAGGATCGTCCTCACTGAGCCGAATCTCGATCTCAGCGAGAATCCTTCTCTCGTTCTCCCGCAAAGCCACGGCACCCTCCTCGGCGTGTGGGGGACATTCAACGCTGGTGCATGTGGATCTCTGCCCCGTCGGACCGATTTCTATCCGCTTCCACGGGGCCAATTCCACAGGTTTCACGGTCAGCGAGGCTAACCACCAGGTACGTCTTTACTCACCGTCGCTGATCAGGGCCCCGTCTCCGGGCGCGCTCTCACTGCGGTAGACGTCCAGAGCCGTCACGTAGTAGGCGGCGGCCTCGGCCGGGGCATCGGCGTCGAGGTACCGTGCCTCGCCCCCGTCAGGGGCGCCGACCACGGCCACCAGGTTCGCGGCGTCGGCCAACGCACAGAGGTCGTCGCCCTGCCCGGGAACCCGGTACACCGCGTACATCAGGTCGCCGTCGGCGACATTCCAGACCAGTTCGGCTCCCCCGTCGGTCCGCTCCGCGGCCAGGCCGGCCACCGGCGCGGGCGCGTCCTGGGCGCCGTTGGCGACAGGCGGCAGAGCGGGGCGGCCGTAGTGGCGCTCCACAAGGTGCTCGGTGGCCTCCCGGGCTTTTCCGCTGAGATCCTTCATCGAGAAGTAGACGTCGCCCGTGACCGCGGAGTGATCGCGGTTGAAGTCGAGCTGTCGCGACAGCGCGTCCTTGCCCGTCCAGTTGCTCTCCCCGACCCGGTAAGGGGCCTGTCCTATATAGAGGTCGACGTCGGTCCCTTCTACCTCGTCCGCCCACCAGGGCACCAGTTTCGCGTAGTCGGCGGTGGCGAAGCCCTGGTGCCAGTAGAGCTGGGGAACGACGTAGTCGATGGTGCCCGCCTGGATCCAGGCGCGGGTGTCGGCGTTGAGCGCGTCGTAGGACTGCAGACCGCTGGTAGCCGACCCCGAGTCGTCGGTGTTCTTGTTGCGCCAGATCCCGAACGGGCTCACCCCGAACTGGACCCAGGGCTTGCTCTGCTCGATACCGTCGTCGATGTCGGCGATCAACTGGTCGACGTTGTCGCGCCGCCAGTCGTCACGGTCGTCGAAGCCATCGCCGTGGGCCTCCCAGCTGGCATCGTCGTCGAAGGTCTCCCCCTCGGCCGGGTAGGGGTAGAAGTAGTCGTCGAAGTGCACGCCGTCCACGTCGTAGCGTTTCACGACGTCCAGGACGACGCTGGTGACCCAGTTGCGGGCATCAGGGTTTCCGGGGTCGAAGAAGCCCTGCTTGTCGTAGGTGATCAGCCAGTCGGGGTGGCGCTTGACCGGGTGATCGGCGACCAGCCCGTCGAGGTCGGGATCCTTCCAGCCGACCCGGTAGGGGTTGAACCAGGCGTGCAGTTCGATCCCGCGTTTGTGGGCCTCGGCGGTGGCGAACTCCAGCGGGTCGTAACCGGGGTCACCGCCCTGCTTGCCGGTCAGGTAGCGCGCCCACGGCTCCTTGTCCGAGGCGTACACCGCGTCGGCGGTAGGGCGCACGTGGAAGAAGACGGCGTTCAGGCGGAGCTCGGCCGCGCGGTCCAGTTGGGCCACGAGTTCGTCCTGCTGCTTCTTGACGCTCAGCCCGGGCTTGGAGGGCCAATCGATGTTGCGCACGGTGGTGATCCAGGCGGCACGCATCTGGCGCTTGGGCCGCGCGGCGTCGACTTCGCAGTTATCGGGGATCGGCTCCGCCTGAGGGTGCGCCGCGGCAGAGGGAGCCGAGGAACCGGCCCCGGGAAGCCCGCCGACATTGGGCGAGACGCCGTCAGGAACAGTGGCGCACGCCGCAAGCATCGGCGCTGCCAGGCATACCGCCACCGACCGAGTGAACCATCCCATCGCGCGTTTCCCCCGTGCACACCATTCGTCAGCTGCGGACGCAGGCCAGCTTAGGGGGCCGTCAACGGTCCTTCCCGCCAATCGCGGCCTTTTACGTCCCGAAATCACAACCGAAAGGACGATACCCCCGGCATGAGAGAAAAAGGTGCCTCGTTCTCCGTGGTGACCAGGACGCATAGACTGCTGGGTCGTGAACTCCGCCATCGAACCGCCTCTGCGCCTCTTCGTGCGCACCGTGGCGCTCCCCGACGACCGCGCCCTGATCGACCACCTCCCCGAGACCGCACCGCTGGCCTGGATCAGGCGGGGAGAGGGGTTGGTGGCCTGGGGGGAGGCCGCCCGGCTGCGGTTGTCCGCCGAGACCGAGCGCACGGGTCGCACGCGCTTCGCGACTGCGGCGGAGTGGGCGCGCACCCTTCTGGCCGGGGCCGAGGTGACCGACGACGTGAATATCGCCGGCACCGGACCGGTGGTCTTCGGATCGTTCTCCTTCGACGGGACCGGCACGGACTCGACGGTCGTCCTGCCCAGGGTGATCGTGGGCCGGCGAGCGGGGCGCTCCTGGATCACGACGGTGAACGATCGGCCCGGCCACCCCTCCGATCTGCTGGCGGGCAGCGGGCGGCGGCGCGAGATCGGAGCGCTGCGCTGGTCCGGTGGCGCCCTCGGCGACGATGCGTGGCGCACGGCGGTGGGGGCGGCGGTGGACCGGATCGGCACCGGAGGGCTGGAGAAGGTGGTGCTGGCCCGCGACCTCGTCGCGGAGGCACCCGACCCCATCGATGTACGCACGCTCCTGGACCGCCTGACGGGTGACTACCCCGATTGCTACTCCTACTCCGTCGACGGCCTGGTGGGCGCCACCCCCGAACTGCTGGTGCGGCGCGACGGCGACACCCTCGAATCGCTGGTGCTGGCGGGGACACGTCCCCGTGGGACGGATCCGGACACGGATGCGGCCCTGGCCGCCGCGCTGCTGGACTCGGACAAGGACCTGGCCGAACACGCCTACGCGACAGAGTCGCTGCGCCTGGCGTTGGGACCGTTGTCCGCGCGGTTGACGGTGTCCGATCAGCCGGAGATCCTGCGGCTGGCCAATCTGCAGCACCTGGCCTCCGCGGTGCGTGCCACGCTACGGCCGGGCGTGTCCGCCCTGGACGCGGTGGCGGCGCTGCACCCCACCGCCGCGGTGGGGGGAACCCCCACCGCGGCGGCGATGGAGGCCATCGCCGAGCTGGAGCAGATGGACCGCGGACGCTACGCGGGGCCGGTGGGCTGGCTGGACGGCCACGGTAACGGCGAGTGGGGGATCGCGCTGCGCTGCGCCCACGTCGTGGGAAGGAGCGCACGGTTGTTCGCCGGATGCGGGATCGTGGCCGGTTCCGAACCCGAGGCCGAACTGGCCGAGGCAGTGACGAAGTTCGCGGCGATGCGCACCGCGCTGACCGACTGAGCAGCCTCCTCGACGGCCGCATCACCGGCGGGGCAGTCCCCTCGCCGGCGATGCGGTTCACGTCGTCATGCGCGGACCGCCCAGACCCGGCCCGAGGGATCGCGGTAGGTGGTCCAGTGCACCGGCCGACCGTCACGGTGGAAGTCGTGCTTGGTCAGCATCCTGCGGCGCTGATAGGGGATGCTGGCCGCCCCCATCAGCACCACGAGTCCACCGGCCAGCGCGATCATCCCTCCGTTGGTGAGCACACCGCCCAGGGCGCCGCCCAAGGGGGCGGCCAGCATCGCCCAGAAACCGGTCTCGGGCGAGCTCAGGAGGTAGAGGGGCAGGACGAGCACCAGGTAGAAGGCCAGCGAGGCCATGATGGTGCGCACCGGGTAGTACCTGCTCATGAGGTCGTCGCGCGCCCACATGCGATGGCGGTGGGGTACCCGGATGTTGAAGAAGCGGTAGGCCAGCCAGTTCAGGAAGGGCGGCCGTTCTCTGGCGCGGGTGGCCAGTCCCGCCCACATCAACCCCCGGCGCTCCGCCTTGCTGACGGTGAGTTCGTCGAGATCGCGCAGTTCGAGCGCGGTCTCCACGATCTCGTCCCCGTGACGCTCACGGTAGTGCTTGGGGTACCAGCGCAGTGACCGGCGCAGCTCCCGCTCGTATCGATCCATGTCAGGCGAACCCCATTCCCAGTTGCGGACGCGGCATCAGCAGCCGCGCGCGGGCCGTCTCGGCCATGCGCGCCAACCGCTCGGTCTCCTCGCTCAGGACACGGTGACCGTTGTCGGTGAGGCGGTAGTACCGGCGATTGCGGCCGTTGACGACCTCCTCGCGCTCCACGGCCACCAACTCCTCCCCCGCCAACCGGTCCAGCGCGCCGTAGAGCGTCCCCGCTCCGATACGCACCCTGCCCTCCGACAGGTCACGCACCGTGGTGATGATCGCGTACCCGTGCCGCGGCCCTTCGGTGAGGGCCAGCAGCACGAGGTAGCTCTGCTCTCTCAGTGCCATGATCTATATATATCAGCAAACGATATATAATGGAACCAAGAATTACTGGTCCTGAGCGTCGCCCCAGTCGGCTCCGGGAACGAACAGACAACAGACGGTGGCGCGGGTCCCTGTTGGCCCCGCCGGCAGGCTGCGCTGCCACATACCGCCGTCGACGGGAACCTGCCGAGCCTGTGCGGCGCGGACGTCCGTCCCCAGAACGGCCGTCGCCCCGGACACCGGGGGCGCCGGTACCGCCCGTCCCGAACGCCAGCGGGCCGCGCTCGTCGAAGGAGACGAACACACCGTCGGGGTCGCGGCGTGCGTAGCGCACCCCGACCACGGCCCCGACGGGGATGGGACCGTAGACGTGGGGGAACAGGGTTCCCGGCTCCACACCGGACGGCGGCGACCATGACCGCCTCGTCGGGTGAGGCGTGCACGAACCCCTGGTGGCGAAAGAGTCAGCGGCAACGGGGCCGGTGCGGTCGACCCAGCGGGCGGGATCCGTCATGGGCAACACGCGTGTCATGGCGTCAAGTATCGCCACCGACCCGCAGGAACCCGCCCGGCAGGGTGCGCGGACTCAGCCGGCGACCGCCGCGGTCACCGCCCCCTGCAGACGCTTGCGCAGCGCTGTCGAGGCGACACGGTCGGTCTGGACCTCCACCACACGCACCCCCTCGCCCAACAGGGCCTTGGGAAGGTCGGTGGCCCATTCCAGACGGGTGTAGGGCAGCTCGGCCACAGCGGCCACCCGCTCCATCGTCACCCCGTGCGGGGTGCCGAACACGCGCTCGAAATCGGGATGGCCCGCCTGCTCCAGCCCGGAGAAGATCCCGCCGCCGTCGTTGTTGACCACGACCACTGCCAGGTCCGGGCGCGGCTCGGCAGGCCCCAGCAGCAGACCGTTCTGGTCGTGCAGCATCGCCAGGTCACCCAGCAGGGCAACGGCCGCCCCGCCGCCCTGGGCCTGGTGGGCGAGCGCCGCACCGACCGCGCTGGAAACAGTGCCGTCGATACCGCTCACTCCCCGGTTGCCGATCACGCGCGCGCCACAACGCGGCAGCATGACGGCGTCGAGGTCGCGGATGGGCATGCTCGACCCGGCGAACAGCAACGAGCCGTTGGCCAGGTGGGAGGCGAGGTCACGGGCCAGCCGGGGCTCGCTCAACGACTCGTCGGCGTCGAGGACCGCGTCCACTGCGGCACGCCCGGTGGCCTCGGCCGCCGCCCAGGAGCGCGCCCAACCGGTGTCGGGCAGAGCGGTGTCGGAGGCGCGCACGGCGGCGACCACGTCGGTGGCGGTGCGCACGGGGTCGGCAAAAGCGAGCGGGTCGTCGGCGACCACCACGTGGCGCCGGGCCTGGCGCAGGTACCCCAGGAGCTGGCGTGACAGACCCGGGCGCCCGACGCTCACCACGATGTCGGGGGCATAGCGCTGGGCGAAGCCTGGGACCGCCAGGAGCTGGCGATAGACCGAAACGGCCTCGAACCGGCGAAGGTTGGAAGTGGGCTCGGCCAACAGCGGCCAGCCCGTGGCCATGGACAATTGCAGGAACGGCACGGGGTCGTAGTCGCCGTCCCCGCAGACGATGACGCCGCGCTCCACGTCGGGCAGTTCCAGGGGCTCGGGTTCGGGGCCGCGTAGGGGCATCGTGATCCAGGGCCGGTTCCGATCGCGCCCCTCAAGGGGTTCGACCCAGGGTGGCCCCGCCCCTTCGGCGTCGGGCACCAACGGGTCCCGAAACGCCAGGTTCAGATGGACGGGTCCCGGCCGGGATCCACGGGTGGCCGTCCACGCGCGGCAGGCCAGCGAACGCCAGTAGGCGACCATTCCCACCACCGGTTCGGGGACACCGACCTCGGTGAAAGAACGGACCGCCGATCCGTAGAGCCCGATCTGGTCGACCGTCTGGTTGGCACCCGTTCCGCGCAGCTCCGGCGGACGGTCCGCGGTCAGGACCAGCAGCCCGACACCGCTCTCGTCGGCCTCCAGCACCGCCGGATGGAAATTGGCGGCCGCAGTTCCCGAGGTGCACACCAGTGCCACGGCCCGACGCGAGACCCGGGCCAGGCCCAGTGCCAGAAAAGCCGCGGAGCGCTCGTCGACGCGGACATGGACGCGGATCGTGGGATGTGCCACCAGCGCCAGGGCGAGCGGGGTCGATCTGGACCCCGGCGCGATGACGGCCTCGGCCAGGCCCAGCCGGGCCAGCTCGTCGACCAGGACTCGCGCCAGGGCGGTAGAGGGGTTCATTCGGACTCTCTTGTAGCGAGACGTGACTGCCAAGTTATAACCACGCGGACGGGCCGGGCAGTCCGCCCCGCACCCTGATGGGTGCTGGATCACCCCTCAGGGTGTCGCCGAACGCCCCTCCCACTGCCCACGCGCCGCCGCCATACGCTGCGGCCACCCGCCCGGGTCCACCTCCACCTCCGCCAACAGCCGTTCGTCGACCACCGGTCGGGAGACGGGGAGGTAGCCCTCCACCGGAAGCAGTGACTCGGCACACACGTCGGCGTCGAGCAGTTGCATCGTGGCCAGCCCGCACGCATAGGGCAGGTCCGGGAGCGCCGCTGCCAGCGCCACCCCCGCTGCCAACCCCACCGAGGTCTCCACGGCACTGGACACCACGACCGGCAGTCCGCACTCAGCGGCCACCTCCAGCGCCGCACCGACACCGCCCAGCGGCTGCACCTTGAGGACGACGATGTCCGCGGCACCGGCGGCACGCACCCGCAACGGGTCCTCCGCCCGACGAACCGACTCGTCGGCGGCGATGGGGACGTCCACCCTGCGCCGCACCCGGCCCAGCTCCTCCAGGGTGGCGCAGGGCTGCTCCACGTATTCCAGGTCGAAGCGGTCCAGCAGGCCGATCATCCGCACCGCGCGATCGACGTCCCAGGCACCATTGGCGTCCACGCGGACCCGGCCGCCCGGACCGATGGCGTCGCGCACGGCCTCCACCCGGGCCAGGTCCTCGTTCTCGCTCTGCCCTTTCTCCGCCACCTTCACTTTCGCCGTGGCGCATCCACCCGCGGCGGTGATGCGGTGGGCCTGCTCGGGGCCCACCGCAGGGACGGTGACGTTGACCGGGACGCGCCTGCGCACCGGCGCGGGCCACCCCAGTTCGGCGGCCTCGTGGCACGCGGCCCACCAGCGGGCGCACTCACGGGGGCCGTACTCGGCGAAGGGGGAGAACTCCCCCCACCCCGCCGCGCCCCGCACGAGCACGCCCTCCCTGACGTCCAGGCCGCGAAACCGGGTGCGCATCGGGATCGCGAACGCCCGGGCCGTCATGGCCGGCGCGGGAACTTGTCGAACTCCGGGCGCCGCTTCTCCTTGAAGGCGTCACGGCCTTCTTGCGCCTCTTCGCTCATGTAGTAGAGCATCGTGGCGTCGCCGGCGAACTGCTGCATTCCGGCCGCACCGTCGCTGACCGCGTTGATCGCACCCTTGAGCATGCGCAGCGCCATCGGGGACTTCTCCAGCAGTTCACGTGCCCAGGTGACGGTCTCCCGCTCCAGGTCGGCCAGCGGCACCACCGTGTTGACCATGCCCATGTCCAGGGCCTCCTGCGCGCTGTACTGGCGGCACAGGTACCAGATCTCACGGGCCTTCTTCAGCCCCACCGTCTCCGCCAACAGCCACGAGCCGTATCCGCCGTCGAAGGAACCCACCTTGGGCCCGGTCTGGCCGAACTTGGCGTTGTCCGCGGCGATCGTGAGGTCGCAGCACACCTGCAAGACGTTTCCGCCGCCGATGGACCAGCCTGCGACCATGCAGATGACCGGTTTGGGCAGCCGCCGGATCTGCACCTGCAGGTCCAACACGTTGAGCCGCCCGATGCCCTTGCGCGCCATCTGGTCGTCGCCGATATAACCGTCGTCGCCGCGGATCTTCTGGTCGCCGCCCGAGCAGAACGCCTGATCGCCGGCACCGGTGAAGATGATGACACCGACCTCGGAGTCGTCGCGCGCCTCGTTGAAGGCGTGCTGCAACTCGAAGAGGGTCTGGGGCCGGAAGGCGTTGTGCCGCTCGGGGCGGTTGATCGTGATCTTGGCGATTCCCTCAGCGGTCTCGTAGATGATGTCGCTGTAATCGCCGGACCGCTTCCAGTCCACCAGGCTGCTCACGCTCTCGCCTCTCCTCGCCCAAAACCCGCGTCTTTCGGGCCACAACCTTAGTAGCCCCTCCCCACAGCACTGTACGACCAGCGGCTTCACCGACCGCGGTGCACCCCGCTCGCAGCGGGGAGCACTACCCTTGGCGATCGTGCTGAACCGACCCTTGCAGGTGGTGGCGGGCCTCGCCCCCGAAAGCCTGGCCGAACTGGTGGACACGGCCCTGGACGGGAATGGTCCCGCTGTCCTGCCCATCGCCCCCGGGACTCCGCCCGCGCGGGTACGCGCCCTCGTCGAGGCGATGCGTCCGCACAGCGTGCGGACGCCCGAAGGCACCGAGAACCTCGGCGACGGTGTCGCGGTGTCCGCTGACACCGCACTGGTCATCGCCACCTCCGGGTCCACCGGAACGCCCAAGGGGGTGGAACTGGGCGCAGACGCGCTTCGCCACTCCGCGCGCGCCTCGGTGGAGCGGATGGGGGCCCGAACCGGGGAGGCGTGGCTGTGCGTACTGCCCACCGCGCACGTGTCGGGCCTGCAGGTCGGCCTGCGCGCCCGTGCACTGGGGACGACAGCGCTGTACCGGGAGTTCGACGCGGTCGAGGTCCTGGAATTGGCCGCCCGCCACCGGCCGCACGTGTCGCTGGTCCCGACCCAATTGCGGCGGCTGCTGGCACTCAGCGGCGACCTCTCGGCGTTTCGCACCGTCCTCCTGGGGGGCGCCGCAGCCGATCCCGGCCTGCTGATCGCGGCGCGGGCCGCCGGTGCCCGGGTGATCACCACCTACGGCATGAGTGAGACCTGCGGGGGCTGCGTCTACGACGGACTCCCGCTGGCGGATGTGTCCGTGGAGGTCGACGACGAGGGGCTGGTGCGGCTGGGCGGCCCCGTGCTGTTCAACGGGTACCGGCTGCGCCCCGATCTGACCGCTCTGCACCTGGAGGGCTCGGGCGACCGCATCCGGTTTCGCACCGGCGACCTGGGGGCGCTCGATGCCGGCGGATCGCTTCGGGTACGCGGGCGGGTCGACGACGTGATCAACACCGGCGGCCACAAGGTCGTGGCCGGGGAGGTCGCCGAGCTGCTGACCCGGTTGGACTCGGTGGCAGAGGCCGCGGTGGTGGGGCGGCCCGATCCCGAATGGGGAGAGCGGGTGAGCGCCGTGGTGGTTCCCTCCGACCCCGGGGCCCCGCCCGCCCTGACCGAACTGCGCGACTGGGTGGGCCGGCACCTCCCCCGTTATGCCGCCCCGCGCGAGGTGGAAGTGCGGTCCTCACTGCCGTTGCTGGCGTCGGGCAAACCGGATCTGCGTGCGCTGATCACCCCGTCCGCCCCGGACTGATCGGGTTCGATCGGGAACCTTCCCACCGCGTGAAGCGTCCTACTCCTCAACCGAGCAAGGCCCTACGACCCCGAATCGCGCCGGCCCCCTTTACCTGGTGGCGTCCCCCTAAGCGACAAAAAAGCACGTGACTCCCGTCACTTCGGCCGATATCCAATCGAGATTCGGGAACATTTGACTCTTCTACACGTTGGACATAATGGCGCGCCAAGACGGCGGTTCACCAAGCCGCCGCGTGCCTGACGTCTTGGAAGGGAGGGAGGTGCCCTCATGTCGCGTACTGCCCTAGCCACTTCTCCCACGGTGGCCGAGATCGTGGCCGACAAAGCTGCCTCGGGTGCTCTGGACGAGCTGATCACGCGGGGGCGCTCCCAGGGACATGTGTCCCTCGCGGAGCTTCGCAACGCGTTTTCCGCCGCCGGCATCAGCCCGGCCGAAGGCCGCTCCATCCTGCGGGAACTCTCCGACGCCGGGGTCCGGCTCGCCAACGGGGACGACTCCGCGCTGGAGTCTGTTGACACCAGCGACGACGACGCCCTGGAGGAGGCGCTGGAGGGCGGCGAGACCGGCACCAGGCCCACCAAGTCACGC
The DNA here is from genome assembly GCF_030268225.1 of Nocardiopsis ansamitocini. Classification (GTDB taxonomy): domain Bacteria; phylum Actinomycetota; class Actinomycetes; order Streptosporangiales; family Streptosporangiaceae; genus Nocardiopsis_D; species Nocardiopsis_D ansamitocini. Next base: position 143,548 of record NZ_BSQG01000001.1, read on the forward strand.
AAGGGCAAGGCCACAGGCGTGGCCGATACCGAGGCGCCCGAAGCCGACCTCGACGACCAGTCCCCAGCCATGGGCGACTCCGTCCACACCTACCTCAAGGCCATCGGCCGCCGCCAACTGCTCACCGCCGAGCAGGAGGTGGACCTGGCCAAGCGGATCGAGGCCGGTCTGCTGGCCGACTACAAGCTGGGGCTGTTGGAAGAGGCTCCGAGCCCCTCCGCCCTCAGCGACGACGAGCGCGAGTGCCTGGAGCTGGTCTCCGAGGACGGCCGTCAGGCGAAGATGCACATGCTGGAGGCCAACCTCCGGCTCGTGGTCTCGGTCGCCAAGAAGTACAGCGACCGCGGCATGACCCTGCTCGACGTCGTCCAGGAGGGCAACCTCGGCCTGATCCGCGCGGTCGAGAAGTTCGACTACGCCAAGGGGTACAAGTTCTCCACCTACGCCATGTGGTGGATCCGCCAGGCGATCCAACGGGGTTTCGCCGACTCCGCGCGTACCATCCGGCTGCCCGTCCACGTCCTGGAGCTGCTGAGCAAGGTCAGTCGTCTGGAGCGGGACATGCACCAGACGCTGGGACGCGAACCCACTCCCGAAGAGTTGGGGCTCGAACTGGACAAGACGCCCGCCCAGATCGAAGAGCTCCTGCGCGTCACCCGCCAGCCGATCAGCCTGGACTCCACGATCGGCGAGGACGGCGAGACCCGCATCGGTGACCTGATCGAGGACATCGACGCTTCCGAGGCGTCGGAGGTGGTCGACCGCCAGCTCATGGCCGACCAGCTGCGCCGTGCACTCGAGGACCTGGAACCACGCGAGGCGACCATCATGTCCTTGCGGTTCGGCCTCATGGACGGCCGGCCCCGCACCCTGGACGAGATCGGCAAGCACCTGGGGCTCACCCGGGAGCGCATCCGTCAGCTGGAGAAGCAGTCGCTGTCCAAGCTGCGCCACCCGAGCCGTGCCCAGCAGCTGTTGGACTTCGCCAGCTAGTCGGGACCGACCGCCGGGCACCGGTCGCGGCACCGATGGCCCCGTACCGCCCTGTTCTCGGGCGCTACGGGGCCATCTGACGTCGTGCCCCTACCGACGTCGATCAAAGAATCGGTCTTCCGGAGGAGGCGCATCCGTCGGCGCACTGAGAAAATACGGCCATGAAGCCGCACAGTGCGTCCACCGAGGAAATGACGGCTCCCCCCGAATCCAGCCGGACGACGGTTTCTGGGGACGACCCCGTCACGAAGGACACGCTGAGCAGATCCGTCTCCCGCCGGGACACCACTCGCGGCCTCGGCGCGGGCAGCGGAGCAGAGACCGCCTGGGGCGTCGGGGTCGTCGCCTTCTTCTCCCTGCTGTTCGGCGCCCCGGGAACCGCGATCGTCGCCGACCAGTCGGGCGTTCTCGGTGTGACGCTGCTATGGCTGGGGCTCCTCGCCCTCAACTTCGCCACGGTCGTCCTCGCACGGGGCCGGCGCTGACCGCCACCGGCGCGGCCACCGCACAACCGAATTCGTCATTTCCCAAGGAGAAGTCAGCAGCCATGTCCACACACCCCGTCCCCGAGGACGAGATCGCCGCATCCCTGCGGGCAAGCCGTGAGCTGGGCCCCGACTACGACGACGCCGTGGCGGCCGCACTTTCCGAGCGCCTGGAGACCAGCATCGCCGACCAGGTCAAAGGGCAGTTGGATGCTCGTCTGGGGCAGCCGTCCGCACCCGGTGGATATCCGCCCCACCTCGGCCACGGCCACCAACTTCACCCCAAAGGGCCCAGCGGCAACGCGGTGCGGCTGTCCATGGGCATCGTCTCGTTGGGAATCGCGATCCCGATCTCGGGCATCAGTGCCGGCCTGGCCGGCCCTGGCGGGCTGTTCGTCGCATGGATCGGGATCATCGCGCTGTACGTCCTGGTCGTGCGCGGCATCCGGGACTGAGCCGCACCGGGTGCCGAGGCACCCGATCGGGCCATCGCCTAGGAGCACGCCGAACGCATCGAATCGTCGGTGTCGGTGATCAGGTCCAGGGACTTGGTGACACCGGCCTCGTCACCGGCGTCGATGGCGTTGAGGAAGTCGGCGACGGCATCGGCGCGCTCTCCCGCGTTCGTGACGACCTGCTCGCCGGCGTCCTCCTCCAGCTTTTCCAGGGCGTCCAGATGCCGCTCGAGCGTGGTGTAGTCGCCCTCGTAATAGCTCCCGTCCTGACGTACCTCGCTCTCGATCTGCTGGGCCGCCGTGCGTACCCCACTGATCTGGGACACCACCGCACCGCAGGGCGAGGGGGAGGCCGAGGACAGGGAAGAGGGCAGGCGCAGCACTCCGTCGGAGAACAACTGGACGCCCACGGCGACGACCGCGATCAGGATGAACACCAGGAAGCAGCCGCCCAGTCCGCACCCTCCGCGTCGACGGCCGGAGCCGTAGCGCTGCCGAGGGCCCGACCACGACGAGCCGTGCAGGTAACCGCGATGGTAGGAGGAGTCGCGCGAGGACCGGGACCGGAAACCGCCTCCGCTGCTGCGGGACGAGCGGGAGGTGAAGCCACCGCTACCGCCTCCGCTCGAGCGACGCGGCGAACTCGATCGGCTCGAACTACGTGACCGGAAACCTCCTGAGCTCGATCCCGAACCGGAACGACGTCTGCTCATGGGGGCTCCTCCAGGTGATGCCGGATCGGCCGGGGGCAGGGGCCAGGAAATCGGTACTCGCACCAAAACTACCGATTAATCCAAGAAAATACATTTTTAGTCGCTTTTATGACCCTTGCCGGCCAGCGTGGAACCCCGATGCGTCAGCCACCGTCGCATTCGCTACCGAGAGGGGTGTTTCGCACCGCGCAGGCGATGCGAGACACCCGCTGCCTTCAGCTGCGCAGGGCCGCCCTAGCGATCTCCACCGCCTCGTCGACGTCGATCCCCAACCCGGAGACGACCTCGGCGTAACGGCGGGCCGCGGCCAGCGCCTCCTCACGCTGGCGGTCTCCCCCCGCCGCGACGAACGTCCCCGAACGTCCGCGGGTCTGCACCACCCCGGCCTGTTCCAGCTCGCGATAGGCGCGGGCAACCGTGTTGACGGCCACCGCAAGCTCTCCGGCCAGGGCGCGCACCGTGGGCAGCTTGTGGCCGACGGGCAGCTCCCCGCTGGCCGCGGCGTGCGCCACGGCCGTGCGGATCTGCTCGTAGGGCGGGACCCTGGACGACTGGTCGATACGCACGAAGTCCGTCATCGTGGTTCTCCGGTCACACCGCCGCTGCGGGAGTGCGCGGAACCAGCTCGATACCGTGCAACCGGTGCGTCTCCCGCAATGTCAGCAGCCGCTCGGCGAGGTCGGTGGCTTCCTTGACGTCGGGTCGGGCCAGCCTGCGCCGACGGTACAGCCGGTCCTCATGTCCACGCGCACCGACCAGCTCGCGCTGGCGGGCATAGGCCGCACGCATGGCATCGGTGAGGGCGACGTCGTAGGCCACCCCCAGACGATTCAGCTCCACGACGTCGGCATCGGCGCGGCGCGCTGCCTCCAGCTCGTCGCCGGTCTGCTGCGCCGTCTCCAACAGCCCGGGCAGCCGCCCGGCGTTCTCGACGTCCTCGGCGTGCAACTCGCGCGCTTTCGAACCGGCCTTGCGACTGCCCAGCACCATCTCGGCTCCTCGTGTCGGGTCGATAGGACAACTCTAGAGGTGTGACGTAAGAGACGCGCGAGCGGCCACGCGTCAACGCCCGTCAACTTTACAAAGTAAGTCTAGGATGGCGGGGTGAGCCGAAACAATGCCGGCCTCAGCGCCGAACGCATCATCATCGAAGCACTGCGCATCATCGACGGGATGGGCCTTCGCAATCTCACCATGCGGCGGCTCGGCGACGCGCTGGAGGTGGAGGCCATGGCGATCTACCACCACTTCCCGTTGGGCAAGGAAGAGCTGTTCGGCGCCATCGTGGAACACATCAGCGACCCCCAGCGCCCTGCCGAGCCGACCGACGGCTTCGACGACGAGGACGACGAGCCGCCGCAGGAGCCTCACCACTGGTACGACCGGCTGCGCGACTGGGCGCACGCCTACCGCGCCGCACTGCTGCGCCACTCCGGAGCGCTACCGCTGATCATCCACCGCCGCCCCGACACCGCGGTCGCACTGCACTCGGCGGAACTGCACTACGCCGCCTTTGCCGAGGCCGGCCTGACCCCCGCAGCGGTACCCGCTGCGGCGGCCTCGCTGGACGCCTACGTCGTCGGATCGGTCGTGCACCAGGTGCGCGACGAGGGGCTGGCCAGCCGCGAACCGGCCGTCATCGACTCCCGGTTCCCCACCGTGGCCGCCCTGCGCTCAACCGACCCCGACCACGACGGCGCGTTCGACCTGGGCCTGACTGCGCTGCTGCGCGGCCTGACCGGCTTCTCCGGCTAGACCGGGAGCACAGGGGCGAAGCAGCGCAAAGAGATCGGGAGAGGGGGAGCTTGTCGGCCGCCCCTCTCCCGACCGCCACGGCCCCGTTGTTGCCGTGTCGCGGTCAGTCGTCCTGCTGCGCGGCAGCAGCGGCGGCAACTGCACGGATGACGGCCACTTCCGCTGCGGCCTTGTCCACACCGAGAGCACCGAGCCCACCGGAACCGTCACCGACCTCCAGCAGCGCGAGCAGGATGTGCTCGGTCCCGACGACGTTGTGCCCCAGGCGCAGGGCCTCGCGGAACGTGAGTTCCAGGACCTTTCGCGCCCCCGCGTCGTAGGGGATCAGGTCGGGAACCTGTTCGACCGCCGCGGGGAGCTCGGCGGCGATTGCCCGGCGAACGGCCTCCAGCCCCACTCCTTGGGCGACGATCGCCCTGGCACCGATCCCGTCGGGCGCGGCCAGGAGGCCCAGTGCCAGATGCCCGGGGCCGATCTCGTTGTTGCCCGCCGCACGGGCCTCGTTCTGTGCCGCCATCACCACGTTCTTCGCCCGCTCGGTGAACCGGTTGAACCCCTGACGGGGATCGAGGTCGGACGGCGTCCCGGGGTCCTTGGCGACGAAGCGTTTCTGAGCCGCCTGCTTGGTGACCCCCATGCTGCGACCGATTTCGGTCCAGGAGGCGCCCGAGCGCCGCGCCTGGTCCACGAAATGGCCGATCAGGTGGTCGGCGATGTCTCCGAGGTGGTCGGCAGCGACGACCGCGCCGGAGAGCTGGTCGAGCTCATCGGGATGTGCGTTCTTGATGGCCTCGATCAGGTCGTCGAGGCGGACCGGGTTGGTCATGCGAACTGGATTCGTCATGCGTCAACCATAGGTTGACGCATGTATTTCGTCAACCAAAAGTTGACGATTGGTGGGGTGGATCCCGGCTCGCTCAGCGGAGCCCCCGTTCCTGGGCCAGGATCGCGGCCTGCACCCGGCTGCGCAGGTCGAGTTTGGCCAGGATGCGGCTGACATGGGTCTTGGTGGTGGTCTCGGTGATCAGCAACCGCCGCGCGATCTGGGAATTGGACAGCCCCTGCCCCACGCACACCAGCACCTCGCGCTCCCGCGAGGTCAACACGGCGAAGGCGTCGTCCTCGGCGACGGAACGCGCCGACGGGCGAGTCGCAGCGAACTCACCGATGAGGCTCCTGGTCACCGCGGGAGCGATCACCCCCTCCCCCCGCGCGACCGTGCGCACCGCCGCGATGAGTCCGTCGGCCTCGACGTCCTTGAGGAGAAAACCGGCAGCCCCGGCGCGCAGCGCGCCGAACACGTACTCGTCGACGTCGAAGGTGGTCAGAACGAGCACGTCGACACCGGTTCCGGCCAGTTCCCGGGTGGCGGTGATCCCGTCCTTGCGGGGCATTCGCACGTCCATCAGCACCACGTCGGGACGCAGCCGCAATGCGTGCTCGACCGCCTCTTGCCCGTCGGCGGCCTCGGCCACCACCTCGATGTCGGCGACGGATTCCAAGATCATCACCAGTCCCGAACGGACCGCCCACTGGTCCTCGGCCACCACCACCCTGATCAACTCCGCTCCCCTCCCGTTGACGTGTCGACCGGCCCGAGCGGCAGCTCCGCGCGCACCGCCCACTCCCCCGCACCGTTGGGACCGGCGGTGAACACCCCGTCCAGCAGGGCGACCCGCTCGCGCATTCCGGCCAGCCCGGCCCCGGCCCCCAGCCCCTCGCGCCAGCGCGACGGGGCGTGCGGGTCGTAGCCGTTGACCACCCCGATGCGCAGCACGGGCGAGCGTTGCCCGCCGACCAGGTGCACTTCCACGCGCGCCAGTTGCGGACGGGCATACCGCAGGGCGTTGGTCAGCGACTCCTGCACGATCCGGTAAGCAGTGGTGTCCACCTTGGCGGACAGTTCCCCGTCGGGGACCGGCCCGACCAGCTCCACCGCCATCCCCGCGTCCCTCGCTCCTGCCACCAGACGCCCGATCTCGCGCAGACGGGGGGTCACCCGCTCCAGTCCGGTCCGGCCGTCAGCACGCAGCACCCCGATCATCTGCCGCATCTCCGTCAGTCCTCGCACACTGCTGTCGCGCACCACCTCCAGCACGCCGCGCACCCGTTCGGGGTCGAATTCGCGCAGGGAAAGCGCTGCGGTGGACTGCACCGCGATGGCGCTGAGGTGGTTGGCAACCATGTCGTGCAGCTCGCGGGCCATCCGACCGCGCTCTTCGGCGACGGCATTGGCCCGGTCCAGCTCCGCCAGGCGCGCGATCTGTCCGGCACGCTGACGCTCCAGCTCCGCGCGCATCCGGTGCTCCCGGATGGTCAGACCACTGATCATGGGGACGTGGAACATCACCACATAGAGGCCGGCGGTCTGCAGCAGGCCGAGCGGCCCTCCCGGGTAGTATCCGCCGGCCACAGAAAAGACCCCGGTCACGAACAGGAGCAGACCGAGCACGGTGAACACCGCGAACGACCAATAGGCCAACCTCCGCCGGCCCCACGCCGCGATCGCGTACAACAGATCCCCGTAGGTGATGAGCACCCAGACCGATGGCCCCAGCAGTACCAGGTCCACCAGCACCACGACCGTGCCGACCGCCAGTCCCACTCCCGGAGCGGTCCGGCGCAGCAACAGGGCGGCGCAGACGACGACCAGCGGCACCAGCAACCAGACCGGCTGGGGCCACGGACGGGCCGCGTAGGCGCCCAGACTCCACAGCACCAGTCCCATGATCAGGTGGGTCACCGCCCACAGGGTGCTGCCCAGGTACAGGCGTCCCCAGAGGATCCGCCGATCGACCAGCTGCCGCCAGGATCCGTCACGCATACCCCCATCACAGCACGTCGGTCCTCTGTGCGCGTCCATCGAAAGAAGGAGCGGATCGTCCTCCCCGCGGCCGATGCCCCTTCCCGGGCGGGTGAGCACAGTGGTGGGACCGACGAGTGATGGGAGACGCCGTGGTCGTGGCCGCGATCGTGATCTGCGAGGCGCTGTTCTGGGTGCTGGTGCTCGGCGGACTCGCCACGCGCTACCTGCTGCGGATGCGCGTGCTGAGCGCCGCCCTGTTCCTGCTGGTTCCGGTGCTGGACGTACTTCTGCTGTCGGTCATCACGGTGCACCTGGCCAAGGGGGCCACCGCCGAGTGGAGCCACGGCGTGGGCGTGCTGTACCTGGGGTTCACCGTGGCGTACGGGCACAGCGTGATCGCCTGGGCCGACGTGCGCTTCGCGCACCGTTTCGCCGGCGGCCCGGCTCCGACGAAGGCCCCCCGCAAGGGAGCGGCGCGCGTTCGCCACGAAGCCGTGGCCTGGGCCCGTGGTTCGGTGGCCGCCGCGATCGGGGCGGGCGTACTGTGGGCGATGATCTGGTTCGTCGGCGATCCCGAACGCGTTCAGGCGCTGTCGGGTTTCTACGCGCCGCTCTCGATCTTCATGCTGGTCAACACGATCATTGCAGGGTGGGGAATCGCGAAGGGCGTGCTCTCGCTCGGCGACGGCACCGCGGCCGAGGAGACAGAACGCGTGAGAACCTGAGCGAAGGCACGCCGTCGGTCGCCGGATCGGACGCCAATGCCCGCCCCTCTCCCGGGGCGCGACCACCGAACTACGCGCCGACCGGCTCTCCAGGGACATACTGGCCGTTTCCCCGGGCGGGGCAACCGGAGAGCTGCGCTAGTCGGGCCAGCCCGGGGGCAGGACGTCACCACCGGTCGCCCGGCGCAACCGCTCACGGAAATCGTCGTGCAGGGCACGGCCCCACACGTACTCGCCGGGTGCTCGGACCGCCTGCTCCACAACGGCGCGCAGCGCAGCCGCCCGGGCCTCGCCGCTGGCATGGGGCAGCGCCAAGTGGCTGTAGAGCTGGTCGAGTGCCAGGAAGAGCTCCCCCGCGAGCATGGGCACACTGTCCTGGGCGACCGCCGCCTCCAGGTAGGGGTCCCACCAGGACGGAGCGGGCTCGGTGTCGGCGTCCTCGGCGTCGGGCACGAGGAAACCGCGGCGCAGCCGGGTGCGTACCTCGGCTGCCACGGAAGGATCACGGTGGTCCAGCCCCTCCTCCCATGCGGTCGCGGAGGTATCGGCGTCACCGCGTACCGCCAGGAGGCGGGCCAGAAGTTCGTAGGCGACACCGGTGTCCATCGGGTCGAGCCCGCCGGGTCCCCCTGCCGTGGCGGCACCGAACTCGGCGATCGCACGCTCGACGTGCACCGCACCCAGCAGGACGCGCAGGGCCGGGTCCTCCTGCGCCGCGAGCCCCCGGGCGATGACCTCTTCGGCCCGCGTCACCGCGCCGCGCGCCAGGAGCCCGCGTGCGTAGTCGTGAGCGGTGGCGGCCACCACGGCGGCGTCCTGCCCCTCCAGCGCCAACTGCCAGTGTTGGTCTGCTCCCTGCTCGTCACCGCGCTCCTCGGCCAGCCGCGCGAGTCCGCGATGGGCGGCCTGGAGGTAGCGCTCGTTGTCGAAGGCCAGGACCTGTCGCCAGGCCGCGGCCTCCTCGGCTGCCGCGCCGGCGCGTTCGTGGAGGAGCGCCAGGTGGTAGGCGGCGCGCGGACCGAATTCGGGGTGGCCGGTGGCCACCGCATTCTCATCCGCGCGGCGCGCGGCAGCAGGATCGCCGAGTTGTTCGTGCACCACGGCCAGTCCGAGGGACGCCTGGGCCCGGCGGGACGGCCCGGCCTCGGCGGCGACCCGTTCGTAGATCGCGGCGGCGCGGCGCAGGTGGCCGGCCTCGGCGAGGTCGCGAGCCTGGTCGCACAGGCTCGCGAAGTCGGAATCTCCTGCGTCGGAATCCAGGGGGGTGCCGGACATGGCGGTCATGATTCGCTTTCCACGCAGGGGGTTGAGTGGCTCGGTTGGGAGCCTAACCGCTGTGTCCGCCGCAGAGAACAGGACAGGCCCGTCCGCGGGAAGATCGACGCGACAAACCCGCCGTCTTTACGTTGTAGATCATTGAAAGGCGGTGTCGATCGGATCGCGGTGGCGACGGCACCGTCGGAACGGGCTGCCGCCACCGCGCCGCAGCGGTTACTCCTCGAACGCCTCGGGCGGCGGGCAGGAGCAGACCAGGTTCCGGTCGCCGAACGCCTGGTCGATACGCGCCACCGGGACCCAGTACTTGGACCGGCGCAGCGAGGGCACCGGGTAGGCGGCCTCTGACCGGCTGTAGGCGTGCTTCCAGTCGTCGGCGGTCAGCGCCTCCGCGGTGTGCGGGGCGTTCTTGAGCGGATTGTCCTCCCGCTCGTATGAGCCGTCGGCGACCCGGTCGATCTCGGCGCGGATCGCGACCATCGCGTCGACGAAGCGGTCCAGCTCTGCCAGGTCCTCGCTCTCCGTGGGCTCGATCATCAGGGTGCCGGCCACCGGGAAGGACATCGTGGGGGCGTGGAACCCGTAGTCGATGAGCCGCTTGGTGAGGTCGTCGTTGGAGATACCGGTCGCCTTCTGCAGACCGCGGATGTCGATGATGCACTCGTGGGCCACGAGGCCGTCGGTACCCGCGTACAGCACCGGGTAGTGGGGGGCCAGCCGCTTGGCGACGTAGTTGGCGGCCAGCACCGCGGTCTCGGTGGCCGCGCGCAGCCCCTCCTCCCCCATCATCCGGATGTAGGCCCAGGAAATCGGCAGGATGCCCGCCGAACCGAACGGGGCGGCCGAGACCGGGCCGACGCCGGTGTAGGGGCCCGCCTCGGACTGGGCGGGGTGGTTGGGCAGGAAGTCGGCGAGGTGCGCGCGCACCGCCACCGGACCGACACCCGGGCCTCCGCCGCCGTGCGGGATACAGAAGGTCTTGTGCAGGTTGAGGTGGCTGACGTCGGCGCCGAACTCGCCCGGCTTGGCCCAGCCGACGAGGGCGTTGAGGTTGGCGCCGTCCACGTATACCTGGCCGCCGCCCTCGTGCACCAGACGGCACACCTCGGTGATGGTGTCCTCGTACACGCCGTGCGTGGACGGATAGGTCACCATGATCGCCGCCAGCGCGTCACCGGTCTTGGCGATCTTGGCGCGCAGGTCGTCGAGGTCGATGTTGCCGCCCTCGTCGCAGGCGACCACGGTGACGCGCATGCCCGCCATGATGGCGCTGGCGGCATTGGTGCCGTGCGCGGAGCTGGGGATCAGGCAGACCTCGCGTGCGGCGTCACCACGGGAGCGGTGGTACTCCCGAATGGCCAGCAGGCCGGCGAGCTCCCCCTGCGAACCCGCGTTGGGCTGCAGGGACACCGCGTCGTAGCCGGTGACCTCGGCCAACCACGTCTCCAGGTCGCGCACGACGCGCACCAGGCCGGCCGCCTGCTCCAGCGGCGCGAAGGGGTGCAGACCGGCGAACTCCGGCCAGGTCACGGCTTCCATCTCGGCCGTGGCGTTGAGCTTCATGGTGCACGAGCCCAGGGGGATCATCGTGCGGTCCAGGGCCAGGTCCTTGTCGGCCAGTCGGCGCATGTAGCGCAGCAGCGAGGTCTCGCTGCGGTGGGTGTTGAACACGGGATGGGCGAGGTAGTCGACCTCCCTGGCCAGCGCGGCGGGCAGCACCGGGGCCGCCGGGGCCGCGTCGTTGGGCACTCTGGCCCCGAACGCGTTCAGTACCAGGGCGACGTGTCCGGAGGTGGTGGTCTCGTCGCAGGAGATGCCCACGGTGTCGGCGTCCACCCGGAACAGGTTGACGCCCGCCTCGCGGGCGGCCTCGACGACGGCGTCGGCCCAGCCGGGAACGCGCACCCGCAGGGTGTCGAAGAAGGCGTCGGTGAGCACCTCGACCCCGGCGGAACGCAGTCCGGCCGCCAGCAGGACGGCCCGACTGTGGACACGCTCGGCGATTGCCCGCAGTCCCCGGGGGCCGTGGTAGACGGCGTACATCCCGGCCATGTTGGCCAGCAGCACTTGGGCGGTGCAGATGTTGCTGGTGGCCTTCTCGCGACGGATGTGCTGTTCGCGGGTCTGCAGGGCCAGGCGGTAGGCAGGGTTGCCCGCGGCGTCCACCGACACTCCGACCAGACGGCCGGGAAGCTGGCGCTGGAGTCCTTCGCGAACCGACATGTAGCCGGCGTGCGGACCACCGAAGCCCATGGGAACGCCGAAGCGCTGTGTAGAGCCGACCGCGATGTCCGCGCCCAGCCCACCGGGCGAGGTCAGCACGGTGAGAGCCAGGATGTCGGCCGCGACCACGGCCAGCGCGCCGCGCTCGTGGGCGGCTTCGATGAGCGGCCGGGGGTCGCGGACCTCGCCGGAGGCAGCCGGGTACTGCACGAGCACACCGAAGATGTCGCCTTCGGGCAGACCGTCGGACAGATCGGCGACCACGACGTCGATTCCCAGCGGCTCGGCACGGGTCCGCAGCACCGCAAGGGTCTGACCGAAGACGTTGGAGTCGACGACGAAACTGGCGCTCTTGCTCTTGGTGGCGCGCCGGGCCAGCGTCATGGCCTCCGCGGCTGCGGTCGCCTCGTCCAGGAGGGAGGCGCCGGAGACCGGCAGGCCGGTGAGGTCGGCAACCATGGTCTGGAAGTTGAGCAGTGCCTCGAGGCGGCCCTGGGAGATCTCGGGCTGGTAGGGCGTATAAGCGGTGTACCAGGCCGGGTTCTCCATGATGTTGCGCAGGATGACCGGGGGGACGACGGTGTCGTAGTAGCCCTGGCCGATCATCGAGACGAGTACCTGGTTGGTGTCGGCCAGCGCGCGCAGTTCGGCCAGCGCCTCGGTCTCGCTGGCGGGCTCGGGCAGGCCCAGGGCGGCCGGCGCTCCGGGAGCGCTCAGGATGCTGCTGGGGACGGCAGCGGCCATCAGCTCCGCGGTGGAGCCGTACCCCACCGCCTCCAGCATGACCGCGCGCTCGACCTCGTCGGGGCCGATGTGGCGGTCGGCGAAGACGGTGGCGGGAGCGCGGTACGCGGGGACGTGCTGATCCGGCATGGAGACCTCCTGGTCGCTGGGCCGACGAGCGGCTTGCTCCTGGTCTCCCCCTCTGTCACCCACGGTGACCGCGGGCGCGCCGCGGGCGTGGTGCTCCAGAGTGCCTATCCACACGGTCCTTGGTGCCTGAGAGGTTAGCTGGGGAGTCTTGCCCCGTCGGCGCCCCGTGGTCGGGGTCTCTCCCGTGCGGTATCAACGGCTGTTCGTACTGAAACTGTGGCGTACTCTGCCATAGCCATCGTACTGACCGTGCTATCGGGCCCGTGCCCGCGGTGGCGAGAAGCGGGTCACACGCCCGGCCCCGCCGGAAACCCGGTTGCGCGTCGCTTGGCCCCCGGATCCGCGCCGGAAGTCGCCGGCGCGGTTACGGATCAGCCGGTGCGGCGCTCGCGGCGCCGACGGGCCAGCTCGTCGCCGGGATGGGGGTCCGCCGACCGCGCGTCGGCCGCCGACAGGTTCTCGCCCTGGAGTTCGCTCAGGCTTCCTTCCAGTTCACGCCAGACACGCCCCAACGCGATGCCGAACACGCCCTGTCCGCCCTGGAGCAGGTCCACGACCTCGTTGGGCGAGGTGCACTCGTAGACGCTGACCCCGTCGCTCATGAGGGTGACCTGGGCGAGATCGGCGATGTTGCGGTGGCGCAGGTGGTCCACCGCCGTACGAATCTGCTGGAGCGAGATCCCGGTGTCCAAGAGGCGTTTGACCACCTTGAGGACAAGGATGTCGCGGAAGCTGTACAGGCGCTGGCCGACCGTGTCCTCGGACACGCTGACGCTGGGCTCGACCAGCCGGGTTCTCGCCCAGTAATCGAGCTGACGGTACGTGATACCCGCGGCCGCACAGGCCGCGGGTCCACGGTATCCGACGTCCATTGGCAGCCCCACTACGTCCTGTTCGCACAGCAGGCCCTGCTCACCGGCCAACCGCACGGCTGACCGCCTGTGGTCGGAGGCTTGCTGCTTGCCGCTGATAACCGCCACGCCGAACCTCCGGCTCCTCGACCTGCGGCGGTTTGACAAGGGGAGATAACGCGAGACGCCGCAGGTTGCTTCAACAGTGACGGTAAGCCGGTGGCATGGACAGCGTCAACGACAGCCCTCGGCGCGTCGCGCTTCACGTTCTTTCGTCCGGGTCGCATCCCGGGGAACGACCGGCTCGCCGAAGCACCGCGGAATGGTCGTCCTCCGCGGTGTCTGACGGGCCAACGCGGTGTCACGGCTGCCTACGTGGTCCGGCCGAAGTCCTCGGGAGTGATGTTGTCGAGGAACTCCCGGAAGCGCTCGACCTCGTCTTCCTGCTCATCGGGGATCGGCACTCCGGCCTCCTCGATGACGTCGTCACGGGCATAGATCGGCGTACCCGTGCGCAACGCCAGCGCGATGGAGTCGGAGGGGCGGGCGCTGACCTCCACACCGTTGGAGAACACCAGGTCGGCGTAGAAGATCCCGTTCTCCAGGGCCGTGATGTTGACCGTGGTCAACGTGGCGTCCAACGCGTCCAGGACATCGCGGAACAGGTCGTGGGTGAGGGGACGGGCAGGCTTGACGCCCTGCTGCGCAAGAGCGATCGCGGTGGCTTCCACCGCGCCGATCCAGATGGGGAGGTAGCGCTCCCCATCGGTCTCCTTGAGTAGGACAATCGGTTGGTTGGCGGGCATCTCGACCCGGACGCCGACGACCTCCATGTGCTTCACTGCGGCTCCGTCCCACGACTCGTCGCGTTCGGAGGGACACACACCCCAGGGTGCGCTCTGCTCCGTCTTTCACGGTACACCGCCGAGATCCGCACGAACCGTCCAGGGCGGGACATGGTGGCCCCCGCTCCCCCGACGCGCAGTTGCCCGGAGCCGGGAACTGTGGTTGGCACCCCGACACACGCGCACTCGGCAGCGGTCTTCCCTAGAAGGTTGTCCGAGTTGGGAGAGGTGCAAACCTGTGATCCGGGTGGGGCCGGAAATGCCTCCGCCCCCACCCGTTCGTGTGCGCGACTCAGCCCCGTCGCGGGTTGGTCAGCAGGACCAGGCGGAACTTGCCGATCTGGACCTCGTCGCCACCGCCGAGCTCGGCCTCGTCGATGCGCTCACGGTTGACGTAGGTGCCGTTGAGGCTGCCGACGTCACGGACCCCGAAGGAACCACCGCGGCGATAGAACTCGACGTGCCGCCGCGAGACGGTCACGTCGTCGAGGAAGATGTCGCTGTTGGGGTGACGCCCCGCCGTGGTGACGTCCTTGTCCAGCAGGAAACGGCTTCCCGCGTTGGGACCTCGTTTGACGACGAGGAGCGCGGTGCCCGCCGGGAGCGCCTCCACGGCCGCGGGGTCGTGCCCCACCTCGTCCGCGCCGTCGCTCTCGGCTTCCAGCGCCTGGATGCCGGAGATGGAGATGGTGGACGTCGTCTCGCCGATGCGCTCGCGCGGTTGGTCTCCCCCGGACTTGTTGATGGGGGAACCGCAGTTAGAGCAGAAACGGGCATCGTCCGCAACGGCGTGACCGCACTGCGTGCAGTAAACGCTCGACATAGGTCGGCTCGGCCTCCTACCGCACGGGGCGGTCCTTGATTCGGCTGGTGATCAACAGGTTACGGCGGCGTCGTCCGCCGCACCGTCAGGCTTCATGCCTCACGTTCTCATCCCGCGCAATCGCCCCTTTTTCACCATCTCTTACACCAGGAGCACTCGACTCTAAACCATATCTGTGCGCTGTCCACACCTGCGCCGTCCTGGGGAGTTCCGCGGGTCGGACCGTACCGCGAGCGCGCGCCCGGCACGGCTTTCACCGGACGCGCGCCGGCCGGACGAGTACCCGCCCGGCCGCGGCCTAACCCTCGGCCCGTTCGACCACGGCCGCCCACTCCTCAAGCAGCCGCTGGGCGGTGTCGGCATCGGGCCCCTCGGCCCACAGGTGCGTCACCGCCTCGGCGGTGTCGGGCAGGACAAGCGCCCAGGAACCGTCGGGCTCCAGGACCCTGACCCCGTCGGTGGTGTCGATCTCGCGGCCCTCCGCGGCCTCCACCACCTCACGCATCACGCTGCCCTTGACCGCCCAGGGGGTGGGCACCGAACGACGCAACAGGTGCGCCCGCGGGATACGGTCGTCGATCTGGCTGAGCGACAACTTGGTGCGGGCCACCAGGCCGACCAACCGGACGAACGCCGCGATCGCATCGGAGGTCCGGGAGAACTCCGGCAGGATGAACCCGCCCCGGCCGTCCGCAGCGAACACGATGTCATCGGCCATGGCGGCCTTGGTGAGCTCGTCGGTGGCCGTCGGGGTCCAGACCACGCCGACCCCGTGGAAGTTCGCCACCTTCTCGGCGACCCTGGTCGTGGTGACGGGCAACGCCACCTTTCCGCCGCGACGTTCCGCAGCTACCAGGTCGAGCACCACCAGCAGGGCCCGCTCGTTCTCCACGAGCTCGCCGTTGCCGTCCACGATGGACAGCCGCTCGGCCACAGGGTCGAAGCGCACCCCGAAGTCAGCACGCGAGGATCCCACCAGCTCGCCCAGCCGCTGGAGGTCGCGCATCTGTTTGGCCAGGGTGTCGGTGGGCGAGTCCTCGTCCAACCGGTTGTTGACGGTGAGGACCTCTGCTCCGATCCGCCCCAGCAGGGACGGCAGGATCAGCGAACCGGTTCCGCCGGCGCAGTCCACCACGACCTTGAGATCGGCCCCGTCCACACCGGAGGTGTCGATCCTGCGCAGCAGCTCATGGGTGTAGACCTCGACGTCGCGCGAGGGGAAGGAGAGCTCGGCGATCTCGCCCGGGAAGGCACGCCGGTACTCCTGCCGGGAGAACACCCGCTCCAGCTTGCGCTGGGCAGCCGGAGAGAGGTCGGCCCCCGTCTCGTCGAGGAACATGATGTCCACCGACTGCGGGTCCCCGGGGGTCGTGCGCAGCGAGATCCCGCCGCTGAGCCCCGACCGTGAGGTGTGGAAGCGCGCCACCGGCAGTGGCACCGCCTCCAGGTCCTCGACGTTGATGGCCCCTGCCGTGAGAGCGCTGATCACGGCCCGCTTGAACGTCCGCGCGGCCCGAGAGGCGTCCCGGGAGGTGGTGACCACCGCGCCCTTCTTCAGCGTGGTGGCGTAGGCGCTGGCCAACTGAACGGCGAGTTCGGGGGTGATCTCGACGTTGATGAGGCCGGACACGCCACGGGGCCCGAACAGCGATCGTTGCCCTTTGGACTCCCAGATGACGTTGGCGTTGACGACCGCGCCGGCCTCGATCGTCTTAAACGGGTACACCTTGATGTTGTTGGCGAGATACGCCTCGGACTCGATGACGCACTCTTCACCGACGACCGTGCCCTCTTCGACACGAGCACCGGTCATGATGTCGGTGTTCTTGCCGATGACACAGCCGCGCAGGTGGGTGCCGGTGCCCACGTAGACGTTGTCGTGCACCACTGCGCGGTGCAGGAACGCCTCGGAGCGCACGACGACGTTGCTGCCGAGCACGGTGTACTCGCGCAGCTCCGCGCCTGCTTCCACCTTGGCGTAGTCGCCGATGTAGAGCGGGCCCTTGAGGACGGCGTCCGCGTCGACCTCCGCACCCTCCGCGACCCAGATGCCCGGGGACATCTCGAAACCGTCGATCTCCACGTCGACCTTGCCCGAGAGCACGTCGGCCTGGGCGCTCAGATAGCTCTCGTGGGTGCCCACGTCCTCCCAGTAGCCCTCGGCGATGTAGCCGTAGAGCGGGGCGCCGGCCTCAAGGAGCTTGGGGAAGACATCGGAGGACCAGTCGACGTTCTCGCCCGCGGCGAACTGGTCGAGGACCTCGGGTTCCATGATGTAGATGCCGGTGTTGACGGTGTCGGAGAAGACCTGGCCCCAGGTCGGCTTCTCCAGGAACCGCTGGATGCGGCCCGCGTCGTCAACGATGATGATGCCGAACTCCAGCGGATTGGCCACCCGCTTGAGCCCGATGGTGACCATCGCGCCGTTCTCACGGTGGAAGCGCACCATGTCGGTGAGGTCGATGTCGGTGAGCGCATCGCCGGAGATGACGATGAACGGTTCACCGCGCAGGTGTTCCTCGGCGTTCTTGACACTGCCTGCGGTGCCGAGCGGGACCTCTTCGGCGACGTAGCGCAGGTTCATTCCCAGTTCTTCGCCGTCACCGAAGTAGTTCCGGATCAGGGTGGCGAGGAACTGCACGGTGACGACGGTGTCGTCGAATCCGTGCCGTTTCAGCAACCGGAGAACGTGCTCCATGATCGGTCGGTTGACGACCGGAAGGAGCGGTTTGGGTTGGTTCGCGGTCATCGGGCGCAGGCGTGTGCCCTCTCCGCCGGCCATGACAACGGCCTTCATCGCGGCCACCTCCGGGCCCCGGTCAACATGCGGCGAGACGCCCTAACGCGGGCTTTCATGGTGGGGACGCGCTCCCTTCCTTCGCTGGTCGGTGGCCCGGAAGTCACCGGCCACGCGGTCGGCGCCTCTTACGCCTGGGCACCGCGTTCGATCACATCGGGATCGTCGGCCGAATCGACTTCAGGCGCCCCGGGCCCTTGTTCGGACCCGGTGGGGCGATCCAGGCCACGGCTCTGTCGCATGAGCCGCAGTCCCTGGACCGTGTAGAGCAATCCGGCCCACCAGTAGATAGCAGTTCCCCAGATCGCGAAGGCCCAACCCACGATTTGCGCGACATCGCCGACAATGCCGTCATATGCGGCGACGAACAGCAGTGGAAAGGAGTAGAGCAGGCACAGCGTCGCGGCCTTGCCCGCAAAATTGACCGGAAGCGGCCCGTAGCCGTAGTGGCGCAGAATGGGCAGCGCGACGATGATCAGCAGATCGCGCAGGACCAGGATCGCCATCAGCCACCACGGGACGATGTCGCGCACGACCAGGCCGAGCAGGGCCGCGAAGATGTAGAGCCGGTCGGCCATGGGGTCCAGGACCGTACCCAGCCGACTGGTCTGGTTCCAGGCGCGCGCGATCTTGCCGTCCAGCCAGTCGGAGACGCCGGCCATGGCGAGGAGCAGCAGGGCCCACCAGTCCTCCTGGGGCCCAAGGACCAGCCAGAGGAACAGCGGCACACCGAGCAGGCGAACAATGCTGATCAGGTTCGGAACCGTCCAGATGCGGTCCGCCCCGGAACCCGCGCTCGTCGAGATCGCCATCCCACCTCCCCTGCCCCTGTGCTTCGAGACTACCCACTGCCGCACGGGTAGGCGTCACCCTCAGCCGCCACCCGATTCCCGTTGAATCTTCGCATAAACGACAAAAACTCAACGCGCGGGCACGCCGCAACCATGACGCATACTCAGCGTAACGACAGGACGGTGAAAGCACCGCGCCCGGGGGCGGTGCGCCGGGGGCTGTGGCTCAATGGGCGGCCTTGGCAACCAGCTCCTCGAACAACCGGCGGTCGGTTCCCTCCTCCGGGTGCCACCGTACTCCGATCCCGAACCCGTTCCCCGAGACCTCCAATGCCTGGACGGCCTGCTCGTCGTCCCACGCCACGGGCAGCAGGCCGGAACCGACCCGGTTGATACCGGGACCGGGCGCACGACGGACCCTGACCGAGTCGCCGACCGCTTTGCCCAGGCTGCTGGTGAGGCTCACCGCCACATCGACGTCGGCGAGCCGGGAGGCGCCCTCCTGGACATAGGGGAAAGGGGCACCTCCGGCAGCCGCATTGAGGACCTGAAGTCCGCGGTCGATGGCGAGGAAGGGCCGCCCGGCGGCGATCGCCGCCTGGATCAAGGCGATCTCAAAACGGTCGCGCCGCGCATCGGGCTCGGGCGCGCCGGGCCCGGAGTCGACCCCGTGGACCTCCGCCCCGACCGGGGCACCGGTGGTGAAGACCAGCGCGTCGAAACGCTCGACGAGTTCGGGGACGCCGCGGGGGTGGACCGGCGCGAGGACCACCGGCAGGCCGCCTGCACGGTCCACCTCGCGCAGGAAGGGAGTGGCCACGACCGCCGCCTCCCGGATCCAGGCCCCCCATCGCGCGGGTTCGAGGCAACTCGTGATCCCGATGAGCGGGCGGGACATGCGTTCTCCTCCTGCAGGATGGCGCCGGCCGGACGTGGGGGGCGAGGCCGTGCCGATGATGGCGCGAAAAGCGTATTGGCCGACTTGTCGCGACTGAACCGATAACGACATTAACAACACTTCACCGGACTGTCTTATTTGTTACGCAAAGCAACGACGGCTGCCAAAAGCCGCCCCCGCCGCGACCGCGCGGCACCACCTGGGGGAAGACCCGACTATGCCCACACGGAGACGTCCGCGCACCTCCGAATGCCTTTATCACATTGATATCGAGTCGCGCAGGAGAATGTTTCAATCACGGAAAGTAACGAGACAAAACGAACCGTAAACACCGTGCGTAATTATTGAGAATCGGTTGTTGGCCCCGAAAATGGGTGCCACACTTCAGCGCAAGGCGCTCCAGTCGACACATCGGTGGCGATTGGAGCCGCCAGCAGCGGCCCAGCGGCCGCGACCGCCGCGGGGAGGGGCGGTTAGTCGCCCACGCGATCCGAAGGGGACGGGTCACTTCATGCCGTTGAACCCAGGCCTTATCAGAGACACATTCACCGAAGTCGAGAAACAGACCGAACGGGCCACCGCATACTTCTACGGTCGGCTTTTCGCGGAGAACCCACGCCTGCGCGCGATGTTCCCGCCCGCAATGGACGTCCAACGCGACCGGTTGTTCAGCGCACTGGTCACGATCGTGCAGAACCTGGAAAGTCCGGACACCCTATCGGGGTTCTTGGGCCACCTCGGCCGCGATCACCGCAAGTTCGGGGTGGAAGCCGGCCATTACGACGCGGTCGGGGCAGCGCTGCTGACCACTGTGCGCAAGTTCAGCGGTACCGCATGGAGCGTCGAAGCCGCCCAAGCATGGTCGGACGCCTATGCCCTGGCCGCCCGGATGATGATCGAGGCCGCCGAGGAACACTCTGCGTGGGCTCCCCCTTGGTGGCACGCAGAGGTCATCGACCTGGAACGGCCCTGCCGTGACCTCGCGCGCATCACCCTGCGACCCAATCAGCCCTACTCCTACCTCCCCGGTCAGTACCTGTCGCTCCAGGCAGCACGCTGGCCGCGGGTGTGGCGCTCCTACTCCATCGCCAACGCACCGCGCAACGACAACCTGCTCCGCCTGGTCGTGCGCGGCGTGGCGGGGGGATGGGTGAGCAACGCCCTGGTCACCCACACCCGACTGGGCGACCGGGTACTGCTGGGCCCACCGCTGGGATCGATGGTGCTCGACGCAACCTCCGATCGCGACCTGGTGTGCGTGGCGGGAGGCAGCGGGATCGCCCCCGTCAAGGCGATCCTG
Source organism: Nocardiopsis ansamitocini (assembly GCF_030268225.1). Taxonomy (GTDB): domain Bacteria; phylum Actinomycetota; class Actinomycetes; order Streptosporangiales; family Streptosporangiaceae; genus Nocardiopsis_D; species Nocardiopsis_D ansamitocini. Next base: position 164,156 of record NZ_BSQG01000001.1, read on the forward strand.
GAGCAAGTGGTGAGCCTGCCCAACCGCCGCAACGTCGTGCTGCTGTACGGTGCGGGTGATCGCGACCACCTCAGCGAGATCCCCGACCTCATGAAGCTGCGGGCCACTTATCCCTGGCTGCGGGTGGTCTCGGTGCTGGAGCGGGAGTCCGACGACGAACGTCTGTCCCGGGAGGCGCCCGACGGCGAGTCCATCGGCGAGGTGGTGCACGGCAGACTCCGCGACGCCCTGCCCGCCCTGGGCTCCCTGGCCGACCACGACGCCTACGTGTGCGGACCGCCGGAGATGGTGCGCGCCATGGTCCCGGACCTACGGGCAGCGGGGGTGCGACGCTCGCGGATCTATCACGACCTGACCGCGATCGGGGAGGAGCAGAGCGGCTCCCGGGAGGAGACCGAGGCCGAGGAGCACGACCTCGCCGCGCCGGCCGCCACCGCGGCCGACGAGATCCTGGACCGCTCCGCACTCTGACCCTGCCGGCGAATCGGCGGGCACCACCCAAAACCGGGGGTACCGAAACGACCGGTACCCCCGGTTCCGTGTCGACGGCTCCGGCTGTCTCCCCGACTTCTTCGCATCGAATCCGATCACGCTGCGCTACGACTACTTACGCTTTATGTGAAGACATGGTTAAATCGCGCCCGATCGCTCATCGACGATCCACCATCGCAAGGGGGCGCGCGTGACCACCATCGGCACGGTTCACAAGGGGGCGAACGAACCACCCCGCTGGACCCCCGTCCGCGTTCTCGTCTGGGTGGCGGTCGCCCTGGTCGGCGCCGTGGCATGGGCCGTCATCGCCCTGTCCCGGGGCGAGGAGATCTCGGCGGCCTGGCTGATCTTCGCGGCCCTGGCGTCCTACGCCATCGGCTACCGCTTCTACGCCCGCTTCATCAGCTACCGGGTCCTGCGGGTGGACGACACCCGCGCCACCCCGGCCGAGCGGGTGAACAACGGCGCGGACTTCCATCCCACCGACCGTCGCGTGCTCTACGGCCACCACTTCGCCGCCATCGCCGGCGCCGGCCCGCTGGTGGGGCCGGTACTCGCCGCACAGATGGGATACCTGCCGGGAACGGTGTGGATCATCCTGGGCGTGATCTTCGCCGGCGCCGTGCAGGACATGGTGGTGCTGTTCTTCTCGATGCGCCGCAACGGCAAGAGCCTCGGGCAGATGGCCCGTGAGGAGATCGGCCCGGTGGGCGGGGTCGCCGCACTGGTCGCGGTGCTGGCGATCATGGTGATCCTGCTGGCGGTCCTGGCCATGGTCGTGGTCAACGCGCTCGCCGACTCCCCCTGGGGCGCCTTCTCCCTGATCATGACCATCCCGATCGCGTTGTTCATGGGGTTCTACCTCCGCTACGTACGTCCCGGCCGGGTCATGGAGACATCGGGCATCGGGGTGGTGCTGCTGTTGGCGGCGATCGTGGGCGGCGGATGGGTCGCGGCCGACCCGGTGCTGGCCGAGCTCTTCCACTTCAGCCACAACGAGCTGACCTTCGGCCTCATCGTCTACGGCTTCATCGCCTCGGTCCTGCCGGTGTGGATGCTGTTGGCCCCTCGCGACTACCTCTCCACCTTCATGAAAATCGGCGTGGTGGTGCTGCTGGCCATCTCCATCATCGTGGCGATGCCCAGCCTCCAACTGCCGGCCTTCACCGATTTCGCCTTCAACGGTGAGGGGCCGGTCTTCGCCGGCTCGCTGTTCCCGTTCGTGTTCATCACGATCGCCTGCGGCGCGCTGTCGGGGTTCCACGCGCTGATCGCCTCGGGCACCACGCCCAAGCTGATCGAAAAGGAGTCCCAGGTCCGGATGATCGGCTACGGCAGCATGCTGACCGAGTCGTTCGTGGCGGTGATGGCACTGGTCGCAGCCTGCGTCATCGACCCGGGCGTGTACTTCGCGATGAACATGCCGGCCGGGGCCCTGGGCGAAGGGGTCCAAGGGGCGGCCGCCACGGTGAGCCAACTCGGTTTCACGGTGACGCCCGAGACCCTGCAAGCCACCGCGGACGCTATCGGCGAGGACAGTGTGATCGCCCGGACCGGCGGCGCTCCGACCTTCGCGCTGGGCGCAGCCCAGATCTTCTCCGCGGTGTTCGGCGGGCAGGCGATGATGGCGTTCTGGTACCACTTCGCAGTGATGTTCGAGGCGTTGTTCATCCTGACCACCGTTGACGCCGGCACCCGGGTGGGACGGTTCATGCTCCAGGACACCCTCGGCAACGTCTACAAGCCGATGCGCGACGTCAGCTGGAAACCGGGTCTGTACCTGACCAGCGCCCTGGTCGTTGCCGGATGGGGCTACTTCCTGTGGGCTGGGGTCAACGACCCGTTGGGTGGGATCAACCAGCTGTTCCCGTTGTTCGGCATCGCCAACCAACTGCTGGCGGCGGTGGCGCTCGCGGTGTGCACGACCCTGTTGATCAAGTCCGGGCGGGCCAAGTACGCCTGGGTGACCCTGGTTCCGCTGGTCTGGGACGTGGTGGTGACACTGACCGCCAGCTACCAGAAGATCTTCTCCGCCGACCCCAAGATCGGGTTCTTCGCCCAGCGCGCCCAGTATTCCGAGGCGCTGGCCAACGGGGAGACCTCGCTGGGGTCGGCCGCGACGGTGGACCAGATGCGCCAGGTCGTGGTCAACACCACCGTGGACGGGGTGCTGTCCGCCTTGTTCGCACTGTTGATCATCGTGATCCTGGTGGACGCGGCCCGGGTCTGGATCAAGGCGCTGCGCGCGGGCGGACAGCTGCCCACCACCGAGGAACCGTACGTGCAGTCGAAGCTGTGGGCCCCTTCGGGGCTCGTCCCGACCGCGGCCGAACGGCAGATCGCGCGTGAGCGCGCGGCCGCGGGAGCCGCGGACACCGAGGGTCGCTGATGGGCGGCCGGCTCCGACAGGGCTGGGCGACCCTGGCCCGGGGATTGTCGAGCGCCTGGCAGATCGCGCGGGGCGTGGTCGGCGAGCGTGCCTACGAGATCTATCTGGAGCACCACGCCCGCACCCACGCCGGCACCCCGCCGATGGGCGAACGCGAGTTCTGGCGCCACCACACCGACCGCGGCGACACCCATCCCGGGAGCCGGTGCTGCTGAGAGCAGCGTGGCCCCGCCCCCGTGCAGGGGTGCGGGGCCACGGTCGTCAGCGGGTCAGACCTTGCGCCATTTGGGCGTCCAGGCACCGTCGACGACCTCGTAGTCGCCGAACAGTGCGGGGGCCTCCCTCACCAGGACCGTGCCGATCTTGTCGAACAGCAACCGGATCTCCTCCTCGGCTCCCGGGGCGGTACGCGCTTCCAGGGTGTGGCGCAGGGTGCGGACGTTGGCAGTCCACACCAGGCCGGTGGCCACGCCCTCGGGGGCGAAGCGGCGCATGAACGACGTGCGGTGCTTCTTCACGGAGAAGGGCACTCCCTCCTCGTCGAGGCCGAAGTGGTCGGCCATCCAGAGTTGGAACTGTTCCATCTGCCCGAGGAGTTCGGTGGCGCGCTTCATCAGCTCGGGATCCTCCTGCGCCCATTCGGGGAACCAGAAGGGAAGGTCCTCCAGGCGCACGAAGCGCATCGACTCCTGGGAGATCGCCACGCCGGGACGGTGCCGGATGAGTTCGTGGGTCAGTACCCGGCTGACGTTGTGCAGCACGAAACTGAAGCTGATGTGTTCCAGGACGGAGCCGTGCAGGCTGGCGAGGATGTTGGAGAGGTAGGCGTCCTGGTCGGTGCGTACCCGGGTGACGTTGGGGTTGAGACCGGGTTCCCACGAGCGGTAGCAGAGCCGCCCGGCGAACTCCGCGAGGTTCTGCGGGTCATTGAGGGTGTTCTCCAGATCGCCCCGGTCCAGACGTTCCAGCCAGCTGCTGCCCCCGACCTCGGCGAGGTAGCCGGCGACCTCGTCGTAGTCCAGTTGCGGTCGGGCAACAAGGCGGACCTCGGGTTCGACGCTCTTCACCGGTTCTCTTCCCTACTTGGGTCGTCCAAAGCTAACGGTCCCGGCTGCACCCAGCGAAGGGGTGCAGCCGGGACCGTTATCGAACCTAGCATCCAGCGGGGACGGGGAATGACCGCCTAACTGACCTGGGAAGATTTCGGGTCAGGGACGTCAGTCGATGGTGGGCGGGGTGGATGGGTAACGGTCCTCACAAACCAGCGATGTAACCGCTGGGGGTGAGCAGAACGCCCACGACGAGGAGGACGACTCCCCACAGGAGCTGGCGCCGCAGCAGGGCGGCAACGCCGGAGACGATGAGGACGATACCGAGAATAAGAAGAACGATGCTCATGGCCTACCGACTGCCCCCGCGCCCCCAAGGAAAACAAACTGGATCGTCTAGAACAGTAATTGTGCAGGTCAAGGACACAAAGAAACCTTGAAGCGAACCCCCCGGACCGGCTATAAACCAACGAACCAGCCTGCCCGGGGGTTCCCGGGTGCCCCTGGGAATCTCCTCAGCCGCGCGCCAGACGCAGTGCGTTGGCGATGATCTGCTCGCCCACAGAGGCGGTCAGGATCGATTCCGGATGGAACTGCACAGCCCACCGCTTGGCCCCGGCGTCCTCGATCGCCATGACCACCGGCTCGGGCCCGTCCTCCACGACCGCCGTGACGGCATACCCCTTGACGAGATCGCGCGTGGTGTAGGTGGAGTGGTACCGCGCGGCGGCGAACGCCCCGTCCGCACCCAGATCGCCCAGCAGCGCACCACCGCTTACCAGCACCCTGCCCGGTTTGCCGTGTACCGGCTCGGCAAGGGTCCGAAGCTCGCCGCCGGCGTGCTCGACCATGCCCTGCAACCCCAGGCACACACCGAAGACCGGCAGCGATCGGGCGTCCAGTTCGTCCAGCAGCGCATTCATCGCGAAGTCCGCCGGCAGGCCGGGGCCCGGCGACAGGACCACCAGGTCGGGAGCGAACTCGTCCAGCAGTTCGGGGGCGAAGCCGTGGCGCACCGTGGTGACCTGCGCGCCGTGGCGGCGCACATAGTCGGCCAGGGTGTTGACGAACGAGTCCTCGTGGTCGACGAGGAGCACGCGCATCCCCTCCCCCGCCCGGGGAAGCGGGGCCGGCCCGGCTTCCCGGGCTCCGGGCCGGTCCTGCGCGGCCGAGTCGTCGGCGTCGGCGTCGGCCAAGGTCTCCAGCAACGCCCGGGCCTTGAGGTAGGTCTCGCGCTCCTCGGACTCGGGGTCGGAGTCGTAGAGCAGTGTGGCCCCGGCGCGCACCGCGGCCACACCGTCGCGGATATGGGCGGTACGCAGGGTGAGGCCGGTGTTCATCGAACCGTCGAAGGAGATCACCCCGACCGCCCCGCCGTACCAGCGCCGGGGCGCGCTCTCGTGCTGCTCGATGAAGCGCATGGCCCAGGTCTTCGGCGCACCGGTGACGGTGACGGCCCACATGTGGGTGAGGAAGGCGTCCAGGGCGTCGAACTCGGGACGCAGGGTTCCCTCGATGTGGTCGACGGTGTGGATGAGACGGCTGTACATCTCGATCTGGCGGCGCCCGATCACTCGGACGCTGCCCGGCTCGCATACCCGCGACTTGTCGTTGCGGTCCACGTCGGTGCACATCGTCAGCTCGGACTCCTCCTTGGGGGAGGACAGCAGCTCCTTGATGTTCTCGGCATCGCCCAGGGGGGTGTCGCCTCGCTTGATGGTGCCGGCGATGGGACAGGTCTCCACCCGCTGCCCCTGCCCGGGGGCGCCGGAGACCCGTACGAACATCTCGGGCGAGGCCCCGACGAGGTACTCGCCCTCGCCGAGGTTGAAGAAGAACTCGTAGGGCGCGGGGTTTCGCTCGCGCAACCGCTCGTAGAAGCGGGCCGGAGAGGCGCAGGGCCCATAGACCCGGTGGCTGGGAACGACCTCGAACAGGTCGCCGCGCCGGAACTTCTCCTTTGCCTCGGCCACGACAGCGGCGAAGGAGCCGGGCTCCGGCGGAGCGGGGACCTCTGCGGCGACCACGGCCGGGGTGGCCGGGGTGGACCGCTCCAGGCCGTCGGTGGCGGTGCCGTCGGAGGCGGTGAACTCGTAGGAGTAGCGCACGCAGGTTTCGCGCTTGCGGTCGCGCACGATGATCGCGTCGGGCAGTTGCAAAACGAGGTCCCGGTCCTCGGCAGCCCGCTCCAGGACCTGGTCAATGGGTTCGAACTGGAAAGCGAGGTCGTAACCGAACGCGCCGTAGAGGCCAAGGTGCGGATCGGTGTCGTTGAAGAACAGTGCCACCAATGAGCGCAATGCCGTGAAGACGCTCGGGCGGCGGCTGCGCTGCTCCTCGGTGAAGAACTCACCGGGGGACGGCTCGGGGACCTCGATCGCGATGTGATCGGCACCGCGCGGTGCCACCAGGGCACCGCACTCCGCGAGTCGGTCCGCCACCGCGGCGAAGAGCACCCGCCCCCGGTCGTTGAGGGCGATCGCGCTGATCCGCCTGCCGCGGGCGGAGATCTCCAGGCAGGGGTCGACGTATCCCAGGTGCCAGCGGCTGTAGCGTCCCGGGTATTCCATGCCGGAGGACAGAACACCGCCGCGCCGATGCTCGACGCGCTCGACCAGCGCGGCGAGGGCGTCCGGGTGGCAGGGCTCTGCGACACGGCGCACGCCGATGCCGCCGCTTGTGGTGTAGGAGTGGGAGCTTGTGTCCACGGGCCGGTCCTTTACGCGGAAGATCGGGCGCGAGAGCCCGAACCTGCGGACAGCAAAAACGACCGCCGGTACGGGCGGTCGCTGGTCACGTGCTGAGGGAATGCGAACCAGAAACGCCGCCTAGGAGCGGCGCCACCACTGATGGGGCTTCTGTGTCGATCGCATCGGAAGAGAGTCTAGCCGTTTCGGGGGGCCGGTGGGGCGCGACTGGCCGACTCGGTGATCTGCTGCGGGCGGAGCCGACACGACTGGTAGGCTACTACATCCACAGAAAAATAGATACCCTTGAGGCGGGAGTCTACCAAAGACTATGGACCTTCGTCAAACTCTCCCTTCGCCCGAGGGGGCGGGAGCACGCGCCGCTGCGCTGGCTGCCGAGCAGGAGTACGTCAGCGCGCTTTACACCCGGCTCGACTCGGTACTGGCCGCGACCGAGGCCGCGTTGAGCGAGGCCCACGGACGGGGCGGTGGCGGCACCCGCCAGGCCCGGATCGAGCGGGAGGTCACCGCGGACGAGCAGTCCCGGCGGCTCGCCAGACTCTCGGGGGTCGAGCGGGGGCTCTGCTTCGGGCGGATCGACCACCGCGGCAACGGCACCGAAGCCGGCGAACGCTTCTACATCGGACGGATCGGGCTGCGCGACGCCGACTACGAACCGATTCTGATCGATTGGCGCGCCCCGGCCGCCGAGCCGTTCTACTCCTCGACCCCCAACTCCCCCGGCCCCCTGGTGCGCCGACGCCACCTGCACACGCGCGACCGCACCGTGGTCGACCTGGACGACGAAGTCTTCGACCTGGACGGACTCACCGAGACCGAGCGCCGGTCCCTGGTGGGCGAAGCGGCGCTGCTGGCCACCCTTCGCAAGGGGCGGACCGGGCGGATGAGCGACGTCGTGGCCACCATCCAGACCGAGCAGGACCGTGTCATCCGCTCCGGTCTGGCAGGCGTGCTGGTGGTGCAGGGCGGGCCCGGTACCGGCAAGACGGTGGCCGCACTGCACCGCGCGGCCTACCTGCTGTACACCCATCGACGCGTCCTGGCCCGCCGCGGTGTACTCGTGATCGGCCCCAACTCCACCTTCCTGCGCTACATCGGCCAGGTCCTGCCCTCCCTCGGCGAAACCGACGTTGTGCTGTCGACACTGGGCGGCCTGTTTCCAGGAGTGCACGCCACCGCGACGGAAGAACCCGACACCGCGCAGATGAAGGGAGACCCGCGCATGGCCGACCTGATTCGCGCCGCGGTGCGCGGGCGCCAGCGCGCACCGCGGCGGGGGATTCAGGTCCGCGTGGACGACATGGTGCTCAGCATCGACGGCGCGACTTGTCTACGGGCCCGCGACCGGGGGCGTTCGAGTCGCCGCCCGCACAACGTCGCCCGCAAGGTCGTGGTCAAGGAACTGCTCAACGCCCTGGCCCGGGACCAGGCCAAGCAATTGGGCCGCCCCCTGGACACCGAAGACCTGGAATACGCACGGTCGATGCTGTGGGAGGAGGACGCGGTGCGCGCGGCGCTGGACCGGCTGTGGCCCTTCTTGACGCCCCAGCGGCTGCTGAGCGACCTCTTCTCCGCTCCCGACACACTGCGCACGGCCGCCTCGGGCCGGGCCGGGCTGTCCAGGACCGAGCAGCAAGCGCTGCACCGCGCCGCGGGAGCCGAATGGACGGTGGCCGACGTCCCGCTGCTGGACGAGGCCGCCGAACTCCTGGGAGAGGACGACGCGGTGGCCAAGGCCATGGAGCGGCTGGCCGAACGGGAGCGTCGCGCGGAGGAACACTACGCCCAGGGCGTCCTGGAACTCACCGGGCTGGCCGGACAGGGGTTCATCGACGCGCGCGGGCTGGCCGAGCGCAACCGCGACCGCGGGTCGTACCTGACCACCGCCGAGCGCGCGGGCGAGGACCGCTCCTGGGCCTACGGCCACGTGATCGTGGACGAGGCGCAGGAACTCTCCGCGATGGCGTGGCGGATGGTGATGCGCCGGGTACCGACCCGCTCCATGACGGTGGTGGGCGACACCGCCCAGACCGGGGACCCGGCGGGGGCCCGCTCATGGGCCCAGATGCTGGACGCCCACGTCAAGGGCCGCTGGCGCGAGGAACGGCTGATGGTCAACTACCGCACGCCGGTGGAGATCATGGCGGTCGCCACCGATGTCCTGGCCGCGGTGGCACCGGAGCAGGAACCGCCGGAATCGGTCCGCGACGGTGCGCCCGCGCCGCGTGCGGTGCGGCTGCCGGCCTCGGAGCTGCCCGTCGGTCTACCGGCTCTGGTGGCCGCCGAACTCGCCGCGATCGGGGACGGGCGCGTCGCGGTGATCGTGCCGACCTCGCGGGTGGCCGAACTCGCCGCGGTGCTACCGGACGCCTCGGTGGGCGCGGGCCCCACCGTCCTCGACGCCCCGGTCGCCCTGTTGGCGGTCCACGAGGCCAAGGGACTGGAGTTCGACGCCGTGGTCGTGGTGGCCCCGTCGGGCATCGTGGCCCAGTCACCGCAGGGCGGGCACGACCTGTACGTGGCGATCACGCGGGCGACCAGGCGACTGACGGTGGTGCACGAGGGTGCGCTGCCCGAGATGTTGGGCGGACTCGCGAGCTAGCGGACGCGCTCAGGCGAAACGGACCTCGTCGAGGTCGGCCAGCGCGGCTCCCTCGTGGACCAGTTCCTTCTCCACGTCCTGGGAGATGCCGTGTGCGGGCGCGGCGTCGTCGTAGGTCGCGTGGGCGCCCCGTACCAGCGTGACGGGGTGCCCACGGCGCATGGCCGCGCGCGCGGTCGCCCGCACACAGAACTCGCTCTGCATACCGGCGATGACGACGGAGGCACCCACGGGAAGGAGCCCGGCCAGCGGGGTTCCGCTGAAGGCGTCGGGTTCGGTCTTGTCGACCACGAGCTCGCCGGTTCTGGGACGGCAGACGAGCTCCCACCCGAAGGTGCCCGTCTCGTCGGGGTCGTCGGGCCCCCCGTTGTTGCGCACGTGTACCACCGGGGCTCCGGCGAACCGGGCCCGCTCCAACAGGTCGGCCAGGACCGGAGCGACCTCGGCGGCAGCCGGGACGGGCTCGGGGGGCTGGAGCATATTGCGTTGGACGTCGATGAGCAGCAGAACGGTTGTCATGCGCGGAATGCTAACTGTTTGTAGCCAAAACAATGCGTTTCGTGGCCACAAACACGCCGGGGCGGTCATAGCCGGTCCAATGTCTCGAATCAGCCCGTGACGTCCAGAAACGCGCGCTGCTCGGCGGTACGGCTCAGGTCCACGGCCTCCACGGCCTCGTCGACCTGGGAAACGGAACTGACCTCCGCCGAGGGGCTGGTGGGTGGGTAGTAGTCCGTCATGACCACGAGACCGCTCCCTGGAGTGCGCTCCAGGCCAAGCATCGGCAAAAACCGACCGCCCCGCGTCACACGGTGGCGCGCAACCCCGGGATACGGCGCAGCAGCGCGGTGATGACCAGGCTGACCGCGATGACCGCCACGGTTTGGACCAGCACGGTCGCCGTCATGAGCAGGGCGTCGTCGGGCAGACCCGTGAGGGCACGCAGTTCCCGCTGCACGATCAGGTGGACGAGGAACACCCCGAAACTGAGGTCGGAGAACGTCTTGAGCCAACGGCGGGCGGACTCGGTGTCCCTGTCGGGGTCGGTGAACAGGCGCCAGCGCGAACCCAGGCTCTGCAACAGCAGGAACGCGGCCACGGACATGATCACGACGTTGACCGAGAGGTAGTCGTACAGGTACCCGGCGGGAGCGGTGATGGACTGGGCCGGCAGCGTGAACGCTCCGACGCCCAGGGCGGTCACCGCCGTCACGGCCACGAAGACACCACCGGCGATCCAAGTGGACCGGGCCGACAGCCGGGTCTCGCGCAGCAGGTACCCCATGACGTAGTACCCGACGAAAGGCAGGAAGCGGGTGACCGCGTTGGGCTCGCCGATCCCCTGGAAGGCCGCGATGGCCTCGTCGACCAGGCCCAGTCCCGACATCAGGATCGCGAACCACCAGAGCATCCGGGTGCTGGCGTAACGGGTGATGAGACGCAGGAAGGGCGTGAGGACGTAGAGACCGGCCAACACGAAGAGGAAGTAGAGGTGGAGCTCGGGGCTGCCGGAGAAGAGTCGGGCGGGAACGTCCGACCAGGTCAGACCCCCCCGGTAGAAGAGCTCGAGGGAGAGGTAGACGGCGCTCCAGACCACGAGCGGAATGCCGATCCGGGAAAAGCGGCGCTGGTAGAAGGAGCGCAGCCCCTCCTGGCGGGGCTTGAGCAGCAGGGCTCCGCTGATCATGATGAACACCGGTACGCACCAGCGCAGCATCGAATCGATCGCATTGGCGGTCCACCAAGTGGCGGTCCCGAAATCGGTATAACCACCGGTCACGACCGGAGCGGCGGCGTGCAGCAGCACGACCGCGACCATCGCCGCGACACGGGCGATGTCCAGCCACGCGGTGTCGACCGGCGTCGCGCCGGATCTGGGTGCGGCGCTCCGGGGCTCAGACCGAACGGGGGAGCTCACGGCCATAGCGGGATCAATCCAATCGTCAGCCGGCGCGTCTTCAGTCGAGATCGTACCGTTACCGGATTCCCAACGATTGCCCAGGAAAACCCGGCTGACACGTCCAACGGCTCGCTTCATACTGCTTTTTCCTGGTCACAGGGTGCGACAATCCGGTTGATCCGCTGTGTCGGTCCCGGGCCGTGCTCAGCGCACCGGCAACCCCGTGACGCTGCGGCCGATGATCAGCCGCTGGATCTCCGAGGCGCCCTCGAAGATGGTGAAGATGGTGGCGTCGCGGTGCCAGCGCTCCACCGGGTAGTCGCGGGTGTACCCGTTGCCGCCCAGCAGCCGGATCGCGTTCTGGGTGACCCAGGTCGCGGTCTCGCTGGCGAAGAGCTTGCTCATCGACCCCTCGGCCTGCGAGAACTCCTTGCCGTTGCGCGCCATCCAGGACGCACGCCACACCAGCAGGCGGGCGGCGTCGATCCGGGTGGCCATGTCGGCGAGGGTGAAGGCGACGGCCTGGTTGTCCCCGATGGGACGGCCGAACTGTGTGCGCTCCCTGGAGTAGTCACGGGCGTACTCGAAGGCCGCACGGGCACATCCCACGGCCATGGCGCCCACGGTGGGGCGGGATGCCTCGAACGTCTTCATGGCGGCCTGTCCGCCCGAAACGCGGCCTTCGCGGACGCGGGACAGCCGTTCGTCGAGCCGCTCCTTTCCCCCGAGCAGGCACCTCCCCGGAACCCGGACGCCGTCGAGGACGACCTCGGCGGTGTGGGAGGCGCGGATACCGTGCTTGCTGAACTTCTGTCCCTGGGACAACCCCGCGGTGCCCGGCGGGACCACGAAGCTGGCCTGTCCACGCGCACCCAGTTCGGGGGCCACCGAGGCGACGACGACGTGCACGTCGGCGATTCCTCCGTTGGTGACCCAGGTCTTGGCGCCGTCGAGGACCCACTCGTCCGTGGCTGCGTCGTAGGACGCGCGGGTGCGAATCGCCCCGACGTCACTGCCGGCGTCGGGCTCGGAGGAGCAGAAAGCGCCCAGGCGCACGTCGTCGGGGGTACCGAACATCTGCGGAACCCATTCCAGCAGCTGTTCCTGGGTCCCGTTGGCGCTGACGGCGACCGCCGCCAACGTCGTCCCGGTGAGCGCCAGCCCGATTCCGGGGTCTCCCCAGTACAACTCCTCGTAGACCACGGGGATCGCCACCCCGCTGGGCTCGAACCACTGAGTGGCGAAGAAATCCAGCGAGTACAGCCCGATCGCCGCCGCCTCCCGAAGCACCGGCCACGGCGTCTCCTCGCGCTCGTCCCATTCCGCGGCCACCGGACGGATCACGTCGCGGGAGAAACCGTGCACCCAGTCCCGCACTTCTTGGACCTCTGGGCCGAGCTCCAGACCGAACGCGGGCGGGGAGACGGGATCGGTCATGGGAGCACGTCCTTCGGCGGGTCGGGGCAAGGCGTGCTCAACCGTAGTGCCGCCCCCGCTACTCCCCGTCGTGCTTCTCCAAAAAGGTGTAGACGTCAGTTTCGTCCACTCCGGGGAAAGGTCCGGTGGGCAGTGCGGCGAGGACATGGGAGTGGGCGCGGGCCGAAGGCCAGACGTTGCCCTCCCAGCGGGCGGTGAGCTCCGAGGGCGGACGCACGCAGCACTCGTTGCCGGGGCACTCGGACTTGGTGCGGTGGGTGGTCTCCCGCCCCCGGAACCAGCGCGACTCCTTGTAGGGCACGCCGAGGGTGATCGCGAAGTTGCGCTCGCGGCTCGGGTCCACATGGGCCACGCACCAGTGCGTGCCGTTGGGCTTGTCGGTGTACTGGTAGTAGATGGAGTAGCGGTCGGGTGAGGCGAACACCTGGCGCCCCGACCAGTAGCGGCACATGCGCTGGCCTTCGATGGCCCCGGTGTCGTCGGTTGGGAAGACGAGGCCGTCGTTCTGGTAGGCCTTGTAGATGATCCCGGTCTCGTCGTTGCGGATGAAGTGGCAGACGAGGTCGAGGTGGCGGGTTGCCAGATTGGTGAACCGGTGGGCGGCCATCTCGTAGGAAACCGCGTAGACGTCGCGGAGGTCCTCGACCGAGAGATCACGAGCCTGCTTCGCCTCGGCCAGGAAGGGCACTGCGCTCGTCTCGGGGATGAGCACGGCCGCGGCGAAATAGTTGGCCTCGACCCGTTGGCGCAGGAAGTCGGCGAAGTCGCGCGGCTGGCCGTGCCCCAGGACGAAGTGCCCCAACGTCTGCAAAAGGATCGTACGCGGGGTGTGCATGCCCAGCGACTCCCGCTTGAGGTAGAGGCGGCGGTTGCGGGTGTCGGTGACCGAGCGGACCGAGCGCGGCAGATCCTGCACGTAACGCAGGGTGAAGCCGTAGTAGGTGACCATCGACAGGATCAGCCCCTGGGACAGCGCTCCCCCCCTGTAGCCCACGGCGTCCAGGGTGTCTTGGGCGGCCTTCTCGATACGCTCGAAGTAGTTGCCCCGTTCACGCATCTGGCGTCGTAGATCGGCGTTGGCCCGACGCGCCTCCTCGGGAGTGGCCGTCGGTTTGGCGCTGCGCCGCTTGAGTTCGTCGTAGAGACCGACGATGTGCTCCAGCACGTCGTTGGGCACCCGTTTGCCGACCTTGAGGTGCGGCAGGTTGAGGGACTGGTAGACGGGGTCGCGCTGGGCCTCCTCCACCGTGATCTCCAGTTGCGCACGCCGGCTCGGGGGTTGTCTGGACAGCAGCTCCTCGATCGACACGTCCAGCGACGCGGCAAGCGCGGTGAGCAGGGACAGCTTGGGCTCGCGCTTGCCGTTCTCCAGGAGGGACAGCTGCGAAGGCGCTCGACCCACCCGTTCCCCCAGGTCGGAGAGGGTCAGGTTGCGCGCGCGCCGCAGATGCCGCAGACGCTGCCCGAACGTGACGAGATCCAGGTCACTGGGCAAGGCCGGTATTTCTTCATTCCCGAAGTACGCCATGCGTTCATGTTAGAGAAAGAAACGCGAATCTTCATCCCGATCAACCTCGAAAAACTGAAGAAATTTGCGAAGAATCGGAGATGTCGGCGGGAACAATGCACTCCCTATTGAAAAAAGTTAACTTTTTTCGGAATGCGGACGTTCCAGCCGACGACCACCTTCCAAGGGGATCCAGAACGCAAAAGGCGGGAACAGGCCATGAGCACCATCGGTCGTCAACAGGAAGCCGGCACCGCGCTGAAGCAGCGGTGGGAGACCGACCCTCGTTGGGCGGGCATCGAGCGCACCTACTCCGCCGAAGACGTGGTTCGGCTCCGCGGCTCGGTCACTGAGGAGCACACGCTGGCCCGGCTGGGCGCGAAACGGCTGTGGCAGCTCCTGCACACCCAGGACTACGTCAGCAGCCTGGGGGCGCTGACCGGAAACCAGGCGGTCCAACAGGTCCGCGCCGGCCTCAAGGCCATCTACCTCTCGGGCTGGCAGGTCGCCGCCGACGCCAACCAGGCCGGCCAGACCTACCCCGACCAGAGCCTGTACCCGGCCGACTCGGTTCCCCAGGTCGTGCGCCGGATCAACAACGCGCTCCTTCGCGCCGACCAGATCACCTGGTCCGAGGGCGACGAGAACGCGCCGCACTGGCTGGCGCCGATCGTCGCCGACGCCGAGGCCGGGTTCGGCGGTGTGCTCAACGCCTACGAACTGATGCGGGGCATGATCGCCGCCGGCGCAGCCGGCGTGCACTGGGAGGACCAACTCGCCTCGGAGAAGAAGTGCGGGCACCTGGGCGGCAAGGTCCTCATCCCCACCGGTCAGCACATCAAGACGCTCAACGCCGCCCGGCTCGCAGCTGACGTCGCAGACGTCCCCAGCCTGGTCATCGCGCGCACCGACGCCCAGGCCGCGACGCTCATCACCAGCGACGTCGACGAGCGCGACCGCCCTTTCGTCACCGGCGAACGCACCGGCGAGGGCTTCTACCGGGTGCGCAACGGCGTGGAGTCCTGCGTCGCCCGCGGGCTGGCCTACGCCCCCTACTCGGACCTGCTGTGGATGGAGACCTCCACACCGGACCTGGAAGTGGCCCGCGATTTCGCGGAGGCGATCAAGGCGCGCTTCCCCGACCAGATGCTGGCCTACAACTGCTCGCCGTCCTTCAACTGGAAGCGCCATCTCGACGATGCCACCATCGCCAAGTTCCAGCGCGAGCTGGGGCATATGGGCTACGCGTTCCAATTCATCACGCTGGCGGGCTTCCACTCGTTGAACTACTCGATGTTCGACCTGGCCAAGGGCTACGCCGAGACCGGGATGAGCGCCTACGTCGAACTCCAGGAGGCGGAGTTCGGTGCCGAGGAGCGGGGGTACACCGCGACTCGCCACCAGCGCGAGGTCGGCACCGGATACTTCGACCGGATCAGCACGGCGATCACCCCCGACGCCTCCACCACCGCGCTGGCCGGCTCCACCGAGGCCGACCAGTTCGGACACTAGTGCGCGCGGACGCCTGACGGTCGTCGCCCGACGGTCGCACCGTCCCCCGCTCTCATGGCTGGGACCGGGGCGGGGCGGCCGTCCCTTTGCATCCTGCGATGATCTGGTGCATGAGCGAACCCACGAGCGTCCGTGCGCTGCCCCGCAAAGCGATCGGCGCCGAGGTCTGGTGCGTGCTGGCGCTGTCCTTGGGCATGAGCGCGGTGTGGGCGGTGATCTCGTTCACCGCTGCCGCGACGGCACCTGGCGGTTTGAGCGCACAGACGGCCAATCTGGTGACCCCCGCCTCCGAGCGCCCGTGGCTGGACCTTGCGGTGCAGACCTACCGGCTGGTCTTCGCCTTCGCCCCGGTGGCACTGGTGTTCTACCTGTTGTACCGCTCCAACGACTCGGCCCGCACCATCGGCTTCGACCTGCGTCGGCCCGGATTCGACCTGGCGGGCGGAGCGGGCCTGGCTGCGCTGATCGGACTGGGCGGGCTGGTGGTCTACCTGGTCTCGGTCCAGCTGGGCCTGAACCGTCCGATCGTGCCCAGCGAACTGAACGAGCACTGGTGGCAGGTGCCGATCCTGCTGCTGCAGGCGGTCAAGAACGGGGTGGTCGAGGAGGTCATCGTGGTGGGCTATCTTCTGTTGCGCCTGGAACAGCTGGGGTGGTCACCGCTGCGCGCAGCACTGGCCTCCTCGTTCTTGCGGGCCTTCTACCACCTCTATCAGGGGGTGGGCATGTTCGTGGGCAACCTGGTGATGGGGCTCGTCTTCTGCTGGTTCTACCGCCGCTACGGTCGCGTGATGCCCCTGGTGGTCGCGCACTCGCTGATCGACATCGTGGCGTTCGTGGGATCGGTGTACCTCATCGGCCGGCTGGACTGGCTTCCGGGAGCCTGATCTGATCCTCCAGGTGGAGCGGCCGTCCGAGGAAGAACCCGACCGCCGCGTTGCTCACGGCAAGGAGCAGTAGCAGCGCGCCGGGCGCATACCAGGAACCGGTCAGCTCGTGCAGGAGGCCGAAGAGGAACGGCCCGGTCCCCGCGATCAGGTACCCGATGCTCTGGGTGGCCGCCGAAAGCGCAGCGGTGGCCTGGGGCCCCCGGGTGCGCACCGCGAAGAACGTCAGTGCGAGCGGGAAGGTTCCCATCCCCAGTCCGATGAGGGTCGCCCAGGCCCACACACCGGCCACCGGGGCGACGACGAGTCCGGTGCAACCGATGACGTAGCAGACGGCGAAGAGAGCGACGAAGGGCCGCTGGTCGCCCACCCGGGCCATGATCGCGGGCAGCAGCAGCGAGATGGGGATGGAGAGCGCGGTGAGGTAGGACAGGGCCAACCCCGCGTCGGTGGGGCTCATCCCGTTGTCCCTGAGCAGTTGGGCGAACCAGCCGAACATGATGTAGGCGATGGCGGCCTGGGTGCCGAAGAAGACGATGCTCTGCCACCCCATCGGCGTGCGCAACACCGCCCGCACACTCGTCGGGTTCTCCTTCCCCGAACGCGGCGGATCGTGGCGCATTACCAGCGCCCAGGGCACAGCGGCGATCAGCCCGAAGACGGCGAAGGCCGCCAGGGCGAGCCGCCAGTCACCGGTGGCCGCTGTAAGGGGAACGGTGCCCGCGGCGGCGATGGTCGCACCCATGGCGATGGCGGTGGTGTAGACGGTGGTCATGATCCCCACACGGTGGGGGAAGTGCTGCTTGACCAGCGTGGGAAGCAGCACGTTTCCCACCGCGCCGCCCGACAGCGCCAATGCGCTGAACAGCAGGAACAGCCACTGGTCGCCGACGAACGCCCGCAGGGTGAGCCCCGCGGTGAGTGCGGCGAGCGCCCCCAGGATGACCCGGTGCTCACCGGCCCGCCTGATCAGAGTGGGGGTGAGCGCGCCGAAAAGGGCAAAGCACAGGACCGGCAGGGTGGTCAGTAGTCCGGCCATGACAGCGGACATGCCGAGACCGGTGGTGATCTCGTCCAGCAGCGGTCCGATACTGGTGATACCGGTGCGCAGGTTGATGGCTGCCAGACCCACTCCGGCTGCGATCAACCACGCCTGCCTGCGGGGCCGTGAAACGAGGGCTGCCGGCCGCGAGGCGGCGTGCGGCGGTGTCACGGGGGGCGGGGCCACACGCGACTCCTATTCATGGGATGACCGGATGTAGAGTCCGAGAATAACGCATTGACCGTCGAAGGCCATCTCTCGGGCGAGACTGGTCTAAGCTCCGGCGTTAACGAAACTCCTAGGAGGTAAGCGCGTGCCCCTCGCCTCGACGCGTCGTACCGGACTTGTCGACCAGGTCATCACTCAGTTAAGAACGCAGATCGACTCGGGCGAGTGGTCGGTCGGCGACCGCATTCCGACCGAGTCGGAGCTGTCCGAGCAGTTGGAAGTCGGACGCAACACCGTACGCGAAGCAGTGCGGGCCCTCGCTCACGCCGGTCTCCTGGAAATCCGCCAGGGAGCCGGCACATTTGTTCGCGCCTCCAGCGAACTGGGCGGGGCGTTGCGTCGCCGTCTGGAACGTTCTCAGCTCCGCGAGAACCTGGAGGTCCGACGCGCGCTCGAACTGGAGGCGGCCAGACTCGCCGCACTGCGCCACACCGACGCAGACCTCGCCGCCATCGACACGGCGATCGGCGAGCGGGCCCAGGCATGGCGTGAACGCGACGTGAACGCCTTCATCGAAGCCGACTTCACCTTTCACCGTGCCGTCGTGGTCGCCACCCACAACCTGCTGCTCGTCGAGCTCTACGACGACATCTCCCAGGCGGTCTACGAGAGCATCGCGCACACCGTGGACATGACCGGGGCCAGTGACGACGGCCTGGACCACCAGGGCCTGGCCGACGCAATCCACGACGGCGACCCCGAGCGGGCGCTGCGCGAAGCAGCCTGTTATCTCGACGAGCTGGTTACCAAGGCAGAAGGCTAATCCTCGGGGCGCAGCAGACTGGTCCCCACCGCGTGCATCAGCTCCAGCAATTGCGCTCGCGGTGCGCTCCCGCCGGGGCGCAGCGCACGCGCCATCAGCTCCCGAAACGCCCCGAGCACGGCGGCTGCGGCGAACTCCGGCTGAATGCGAGCATTCAGCTCACCGTCGCGCTGCCCGCGGGCGATGCCTCGGGCGGCGATGTCCACCTGGCGGGCCAGTCTCGCCGCGTCGGCCTGGGCTGCGGCCGGCTCGCGCAGCCTGCGGCCCACGATGACCGGTCCGAAGGGGTCGTCGCACAGGAAGTCGATCTCCCGGCGCAGCCGTTCGTGCTCGGTCGCCAGCCACCCCTCCCCCGAATCGATTCGGGCGGTGAAAACAGTGGCGTCGTAGCGGTCGTAGAACTCGTCGACCACCGCCGCGACGAGTCCGTCCTTGTTGTCGAAGTAGCGGTACAACAGACCCGCGGAACAACCGGTGCGCGCCGAGACCTCGGCAACCTCCAGTGTTCCGTCGCGGGTCAGGATGACCTCTCGGGCAGCGGCCAATAACCGTTGACGGGTGGCCATGCCCCTGGCCGACAGTCCCAGGCCGCCCTCCTTCGGGTTCGGGGGTATGCCTTCGCCCTCTACGACTCGTTCCGCCATTGTGACGCCCTTCTCCCACGGCGCCGCCGAACGCATGGGCGTCGCGCGCCGGATGCGCGTGACGGCCCTTTGCCGGGGGCGCACTCCCCAAGTCTGCCCGCACACCCCGGGGCGCGTCCCGCAGTAGCGACAGTTCCCGATTTTTGCCCGAACGACGGTCATACGCGTGCTATGGTCACGTCTTCGCGGCGACCCGGACCTGCTCCGCAGGGACGTGCCTGTTTTCTTCCCCATGGATCAAGGAGTCTGGGGCACGGTGCGGGTTCTTCTCGCGGTGTTCGCCTACGGGTTACGCCGTTATTCCACCTATCGATGGGCCACTGCGGCCAGCGTCGTCGTCAACAGCGTTTTCGGGGTCATCAACGCCCTGGTGCTTCTGGCGGTCTTCGAGACACGCCCCCAGATCAACGGTTACACGGCCGCCGACGCCGTCACCCAGGTCTTCCTGGCCCAGGCGTTCATCGGGGTGACCGCGATCTTCGGTCCGCCGCTGGAGCTGGGCGAACGGATCCGCGACGGCCAGGTGGCCATGGATCTGATGCGTCCGGTCGGCTTCGTGCGCTGGTGGCTGGCGACGGACCTGGGACGAGCGGCGTTCAACGTGCTGGCGCGGTCCGTACCGACCTTCGCCGTCGGGGTGGTCCTCTTCGACCTCGCGCTGCCCGCCGAACCGCTGCGCTGGGTGGCCGTGCTGGTGGCGCTGGTCCTGGCCGCGCTGGTCGGTTTCGGCCTGCGCTACCTGTACGCGCTGGCCGGGTTCTGGCTCCTGGACACCCGCGGGGTCGACGCGGTCGCGTGGCTGCTCGGCCCCTTCTGTTCGGGGATGATTCTGCCGCTGGTGTTGTTCCCCGACGCGGTGGCAGCAATCTTGCGCACCCTGCCGTGGGCGGCACTGGTCCAGGTGCCCGCCGAGATCCTGCTGGGCCGGACCGTGCTGCCGGGCGGCACGCTGGGCGGCCTGGCCTACCAGGCGGCATGGGCAGCGGCCCTGCTGGTGTTGGGAACGGTCCTGACCGCGCGGGCCACCCGTCGGGTGGTGGTCCAGGGTGGCTGACACCGTTGTGGTGCCCTACTTCCGGTTGGCCTGGGCCTGGTGTCGCGCACTCGCGCAGTACCCGGTGTCGCTGACCCTGCTGACCCTCGCCCAACTGGGAACGACGACCGTGGAATTGGCGGCGCTGTTCTTCGTGTTCGGGCACGTCGACGCCCTGGCGGGGTTCACTCTGCACGAGGCGCTGCTGATCTACGGACTGACCGGTACGGCCTTCTGCCTGGCCGACCTGCTGATGGGCTCGACCGAACGCCTCGGCGAGCACGTGCGCAAGGGCGGCTTCGACGTCATGCTGGTGCGCCCGGTGTCACCGCTGGTACAACTGGCGACCGACGGGTTCTCCCCGCGCCGTCTGGGCAAACTGGTGCCCGGACTCGTCGCGCTGGTGGTCGCACTGGGCGTGCTGGAGATCTCCTGGACGCCGGGGCGCATGGCCATGGTCCCGGTCCTGGTCGTCTCGGGCGCCGTCATCTGCTGTTCGCTGTGGGTGATCGGCGCGTGCATGCAGTTCTTCATCGCCGAGGCGCGCGAGCTCTCCAACGCGATCACCTACGGCGGGTACGCGCTCAGCGAGTACCCGCTGGCGATCTACGGCCGCGACATCGTGCGCGCGGTGACGTTCGTGGTGCCGCTGGCCTTCGTGAGCTGGCAGCCGGCCCTGTACCTGCTGGGCCGCCCCGACCCGCTGGGGATGTGGCCGTGGCTGCGCTACGCCTCGCCGGTCGTGGCCGTGCTGCTGTGTGCCGTCGCCGCCCTGACCTGGCGCGTGGGACTGCGCCACTACCGATCGACGGGGAGCTGAGACGACGTGACCGAACCGATCATCGAGACCGCGAACCTGGGGCGCGACTTCGTCCGCACGGAAGGACCGCTGCTGCGCCGCCGACGGCGCACCGTGTCGGCCGTGCAGGACGTGGGGTTCACCGTGGCCCCGGGCGAGATCGTGGGCTACCTCGGCCCCAACGGCGCAGGCAAGTCCACGACCATGAAGATGCTGACCGGGATCTTGGCCCCCAGCCGCGGCCGGGTACGGGTGTGCGGCCTGGAACCCTCCCGGCAGCGGACCAGACTGGCCGCCCGAATCGGCGTGGTCTTCGGCCAGCGCACCACCCTGTGGTGGGACCTGCCGCTGCGCGACAGCCTGGCCCTGACCCGGCACCTGTACCGGGTGCCCGCCGACCTTCACGCTGCCCGCCTGGCCGAACTCACCGAACTGCTGGAGTTGGAGCCGTTCCTGACCACTCCGGTCCGCCAGCTCAGCCTGGGCCAGCGTATGCGCGGCGACCTGACCGCCGCGCTGCTGCACGCACCCGAACTGTTGGTGCTGGACGAGCCGACGATCGGGCTGGACGTGGTGAGCAAGTCCGCCATCCGCGAATTCCTGCTGCGGTTGAACACCGAGCGGGGAACCACCATCCTGCTGACCACGCACGACCTGGGCGACGTGGAGCGGTTGTGCCGTCGGGTACTGGTGATCGACCACGGGCGTACCGCCTTCGACGGCGACCTGGCCGGTCTGCGCGCCACCGCACCCACCCCACGCACCCTGGTGGTGGACCTGGTACAGCCGGAAGCCCCCATCGTGGTCCCGGGAGCGCGGACCGTCCGGGTCGAGGGACCCCGGCAATGGCTGGAGTTGAGCACCAACCCCGCAGCCGTCGTCTCCGAAGTGGCCCGCGCCCACCGCATCGCCGACCTCACCCTGCGCGAACCAGACATCGAAGAAGTAGTGGCCCGGCTGTACCGGGCCGGACGGGAAGAACCCACCGCACTCCCCCGACCATGATGCGGGCCGACGGGTTCAAGGGGCGGCCAGCTCCCCCACCGTGTCCAGTGCGCGCCGCGCGGCAGCCGCGTCGTGGACACGAAAAACCCGGGCCCCCTGCCACGCCGAGAGCGCCAATGCAGCGAGCGTCCCGGGCAGGCGCTCGCCCACGGGAAGGTCGAGGGTCTCCCCGATGAAGTCCTTGTTGGAGACAGCGACCAGTACCGGCCACCCCGTGCGCACCAGGACGTCCAGGCGACGGGTGAGTTCGAGCGAGTGGTAGGTGTTCTTGCCGAAGTCGTGGGTGGGGTCGACGAGCACCCGATCGGGGTGCACCCCAAGTGACACCGCCCGCTCGGCCAGGCCGACCACTCCGCGCAGGACCGCGTCGACCACGTCGGCGTAGGCCACGCGGTGGGGGTCGGTGCGCGGGGCCAGTCCCCCGCTGTGGCTGCACACCAGGCCCACGTCGTACTCGGCGGCGACGCGCGCGAGGTCGGGGTCGGCACCCGCCCAGGTGTCGTTGATCAGGTCGGCACCCGCCTCGGCACAGGCCCGGCCCACCTCCGCACGCCAGGTGTCCACCGACAGCACCACTCCCGGATGGCGGGCGCGCAGCTCAGCGACGAAGGGCACGGTGCGCCTGATCTCCTCCTCGGTGGAGACGTGCTCGCCATGACCGGCCTTGACCCCGCCCACATCGATGATGTCCGCGCCGGCCACCACCGCGCGGTCGGCCGCGGCCAGCGCCGCGTCGAAGGCGAAGGTGGCCCCGCGATCGTAGAAGGAGTCCGGGGTTCGGTTGAGCACCGCCATGACAGCGTACGCGCCGGGCCCGAACTCCCCCTGCCCGAGACGCAGGGTGCCCGAAGGCATCACCCTGCGCCCCGGGGCGACGCCGTCCGCAATGCGGCCGGCCCGGGATCGCGCGGCCGGTCGTCGATCTGGTGGCGCTCCTTGGTCACCGAGAGATGCTCCCACGACTCCGCATAAGTGACATCGGGGTACCCGCGGATCGTCTCCAGGGTCTCCACGAGGGTGGACCGGTCGGTTGCGGTGACTCCCCCCACGACGTCGTAGCGGCCGAAGCCGGTCGCCGCGAAGGAGACGCCGGCGAGGGTCGCCAACCGGGCGGCGAGGGCACTGGCATCGCCGCGGCAGCGCAGACCGAAGCCCAGATGCTCGTTGGCCCCGACGGCCGAGGGTTCGATGAGCGCGGTCACGTGGACGACGCCTGCGTCGATGAGGCGCACCACGCGCGAGCGCGCCGCGGCCTGGCTCAACCCCACGTGGCGGGCGAGCTCGGCATAGGAGGCCCGTCCGTCCACCTGGAGCCGGTGGACGAGCCGCCAGTCCAGCGGGTCGACGGGCACGTCGCGCAACACCCGCACACTGGAATAGGCGTCCTTGACGATCTCGTCACCTCGGAAGACCTCCGCACCCACGACCCCGGTGATCTCGCGGATCCGGGCCAGCTCCGCGGCCAGCTCCGCGTCGTGGCCGACCCGGACGTGGGCGACAGCCGGAAAGCGTCCTGCTGTCTGCGCGGCGAAAGTCACCGACTCGCGTCGCGCCAACGCTTCCATGACCGGCCGCACCGGCCCGGAAACACGCAATGAAATGTGTCCGAAAACCTCCATCCCCATGACGCCGGCATGGAGCACACCCACGATTCGGATGGCTCCTGCCGCGATCAGGTGCCTGACTCGGGCCCGCACTGCTGTGCGCGAAAGCCCGACGCCGTCCGCAAGCGCCTGATAAGTCGCTCTTCCGTCCCCCTGCAACGCCCGTACGAGCGCGGCGTCAACCGCATCGAGCACGATCTAGTGCCTTTCGTTCCCATGACGGCGCCCAATTCCCCCCGGACACCGCCCCCTCCTGCGGCCAGATCATGACAGCTGTGGCGGCGGTTAACTACTGATCACGAAAGAAACAAGGCCGACTTTGATCCGGTACGACCCAAGAACCGGACATAAAGTTTCTCTATCTGACATAACGTACATGAGGTGGCCAGAGGGTAGTCAGATACCGGTGTGCCAACAACTCCGGCAAAGCCCCACACTGTAATCAGCATTAACGGCCCACCAACGCGGTAAGAGAAGAGAACTGATCCCGCGTGCGCACCTTCCCATCCCCGGAGGGTTACGGCAGCACTCGGAGACGGCACGAGAAGAGGGTCCAATGGCCGAGCGGCGGGACGAGCAAGCGCGCAGCCGCCCAAAGAACACGTGGCGTGCTCTGTTGTGGACGGCCGGATCAACCGTGATTCCGGGCATCGCTCACTTGCGTATGGGACGCCGGCGGACCGGTGCGCTGATCCTGACCTGCTTCCTCTTGTTGGTCGCCGCCATCGTCGCACTCGCCGTCCTGGTGAGCGGGGATCTGATCGGCTGGGCACGCCTGGCCGTCCAGGGCCGCTGGCTGCTCGCCATCTCGATCGCGGCCTTCGCGATATCGGTGGTGTGGATGACCGTGGTGATCCACTCCTACGTGATCACCCGGCCGCTCACCGCCGGCTGGGGCGGTCGGACCGTCGCCGTCGTGGTCGTCGCGGCCCTTTGCCTGGCCGTCGCCGCGCCGGCCGCCGCGATCATGAACACCTCCTACACCGCCTACGACACGCTGTCCTCGGTCTTCGGCGACGAGCGGGACACTCTGCCGCACAACGAGGCCGACCCGTGGAACGGGCGCGACCGGGTGAACGTGCTGTTGCTGGGCGGCGACTCCGGCAGCAACCGCTACGGGATGCGCACCGACTCGATGATGGTGGCCAGCATCGACGTCGAGTACGGCGACGTCGTCCTCATCGGGCTGCCCCGCAACCTGGAGAACGTTCCCTTCCCTGAGGGCACCACGCTGGCCGACCTCTACCCCGCTCCCCAAGGCTTCGGCGATCTGCTCAACGAGGTCTACCAGACGGTGGCCGACGAGCCCGAAGAGCTCGCGATCAACCCGAACGTGCAGGACCCGGGCGCCGACACCCTCAAGTCCGTCATCAGCGGCGCCATCGGCGTCGACGTCGACTACTACATGCTCGTGGACATGCGCGGCTTCCAGGACCTGATCGACGCCATCGGCGGGATCGAGGTCGAGATCGAAGAGCCCATTCCCTACGGCCAGCAGGGCGACATGCTGATGCCCGGCCGCCAGCGGCTGACCGGCAACGAGGCCCTGTGGTACGGGCGCAGCCGCATCAACAGCGACGACTACTCCCGGATGGGCCGCCAAGGCTGCCTGGTCAAGTACGTGGCCCAACAGGCCGACCCCACGACGATCATGACCAGTTTCCAGAGGCTGGCCGGCGCCACCAAGCGCACCTTGCGTACCGACATTCCCCAGTCCAAGATTCCGCACTTCGTGGACCTGGCCGACCTCGTGGCCGAGGGCAACATGAAGACGTTGCAGCTGTCGCCACCGCAGGTCAACACCGCCTACCCGGACTGGGATCGGATCAAGGAACTGGTGGACGACTCGGTGCAGGAACAGGAGGACGCGCAGGGAGGCGGTCAGGAGAGAACGCCCGGCACCGGCGACCTGGACCAGGCCGCGCCGTCGCCCGGCACCACGGAGGAGACCGAGTGGCAGACCTACACCGGGCTGCCCGACCCCGCACCCACCACGCCCGGCCGCCAGGTCGGCGAGGAGGCCACCTCGTTGGACACCCTGTGCCCCTGAGCCCAGACCACGGGTAAGCGGGGACGCTCGGAGCACCCCGCCCGTGAGGCCCGTCACCGGGGCGCTCCTATGATCGTGGCGGGATCGGGCGCAATGGGGCGCCCGAATACCCGCGACACCCATGTCCGTGCCCCTTCGCCGTGCCCGGATCCGGGTGGTGTCGGGGCGAACCGATACAAATGCGGAGGCACACGCATGTCGGCGAACCTGGACGAGAAGGTCCAACCGCTGTTCGACGAGGTACTCAAGCGCAACCCGGGCGAGACCGAGTTCCACCAGGCGGTACGCGAGGTCGTGGAAACCCTCGGCCCTGTGCTCGCCAAGCGCCCGGAGCTAGCGAGCGCCAAGATCGTGGAACGCATCTGCGAGCCCGAGCGCCAGCTCATCTTCCGGGTCCCCTGGGCGGACGACTCTGGGGAGGTGCACGTCAACCGGGGCTTTCGCGTCGAGTTCAACAGTGCGCTGGGCCCCTACAAGGGCGGCCTTCGCTTCCACCCCTCGGTGAACCTGGGCATCGTCAAGTTCCTGGGGTTCGAGCAGGTCTTCAAAAACGCGCTGACCGGCATGCCCATCGGCGGTGGCAAGGGCGGCAGCGACTTCGACCCCAAAGGGCGTTCCGACAGCGAGGTCATGCGGTTCTGCCAGTCGTTCATGACCGAGCTGTACCGTCACCTGGGCGAGTACACCGACGTCCCGGCAGGCGATATCGGTGTGGGCGGCCGTGAGATCGGCTACCTGTTCGGGCAGTACAAGCGCATCACCAACCGCTACGAGTCGGGTGTCCTGACCGGCAAGGGGCTGAACTGGGGCGGCGCGCAGGTCCGCAAGGAGGCAACCGGTTACGGCTGCGTGCTGTTCACCGCTGAGATGCTCGCCGCGCGCGACCTGGCTCTGGAAGGGATGCGGGTCGCGGTCTCGGGTTCGGGCAATGTCGCCGTCTACGCCATCGAGAAAGCCCAGCAGTTGGGTGCACGCGTTGTGACGTGCTCCGATTCGAGCGGCTACGTGGTGGACGAGAAGGGCATCGACGTGGAGCTGCTCAAGCAGGTCAAGGAGGTCGAACGCGGTCGGGTGTCGGACTACGCCCGGCAGCGCGGTGCCGACGCCCACTTCGTGTCCGGCTCCAGCGTGTGGGAGGTGCCCTGTGACGTGGCGCTGCCCTCGGCCACCCAGAACGAGTTGACCGGGTCCGACGCCACGACGCTCGTGCGCAACGGCGTCCGGGCGGTGGCAGAGGGCGCGAACATGCCGACCACCCCCGAGGGCGCCCGGGTGTTCGCCGAAGCGGGAGTCGCCTTCGCCCCCGGCAAGGCCGCCAACGCGGGCGGAGTCGCCACGAGTGCACTGGAGATGCAGCAGAACGCCTCCCGTGACACCTGGACCTTCTCCCATACCGAGGAGCGGCTGGCCGAGATCATGCGCCACGTCCACGACAGCTGCTACGAGACGGCCGAGCGCTACGGGCGCCCGGGCGACTACGTGGCCGGAGCCAATATCGCGGGCTTCGAACTCGTGGCCGAGGCGATGCTCGCCCAGGGTCTGATCTAGGGCCCCGTCGGCACGGGCTGTTCCCGGAGGCGCCTGCCCCGCCCTCGGGGACGGCCTCAGTCGAGGGGCGGAGCGGCAGGAGCATCGGCGAAGCGACCGTAACGGCCGCGATGGTAGAGCAGCGGACCGGACTCCCCATCGACGAGCGCGCCGGTGACCCGCCCCACCACCAGCCAGTGGTCACCGACCGCGAGCAGGTCGTGGCGCGTGCAAACGACGTGCGCGGCGGCCTCCTCGATCAGCGGGGTCCCGTCCTCTCCAGGGCTCCACCTGGTCGGCTCGGCGAAGCGGTCGATGCCCTTGGTGGCGAAACGGGCGGCGACGTCCTCCTGGTGGCCGGCCAGGACGTTGACCGTGAACGACCGCGCCTCGCGCAGGCCCGGCCAGGAGCCGGAGGCCGCGTTGACGTAGAACGACACCAGCGGAGGGCTGAGGCTGACGCTGGTGAAGGACGTCGCGGTGACACCGACCGGTCCCCCTGTTTCGGGCAGCGCGGTGACCACGACGACTCCGGCCGCGTGCGATGCCAGCGTGCGCTTGAAGAGTTCGGCCGGTACACCGTCTCCCGCTCCCGGACGAACGCACCGGTCCACCGACTCGCCCGCTCCGGGGATCTCTCTGGCCGACTCTCGCACCGCGTGCCTCCGGTTGATTTGCTGTGACGTCAACTCTCAGATCAGCGAAGCGCCTGCGTCCCCTATTTCCGATTTCCGAACGAGCGGGTGTGAGCGATCTCGCCGTCCGCCGGGCCGTGGCCGGGTCCTGCCACTGCCATTGCCCCTCCCCCTACCCCGTGTGACGATTCGGAGACTGGATGTCGCGGACCACCGCACGACGGGAGTTCCATGACCACGGGTCAACTGTGGGTCCTGATCGGTCTGGGAGTCTTTCACGGAATCAATCCTGGAATGGGATGGCTTGCGGCGGTTTCGCGTGGATTGCAGGAGCGCCGCCGGTCGGCCGTACTGGGCGCCCTCCCGGCGATCGCGGTCGGGCACGCCGCGTCGGTCGCGCTGGTCGCCCTGGTCATCACGGTGTCGGGATCGGTACTGGCCGCACAGTGGTTCGCGATCGTCGGCGGGGCCCTCGTGTGTGCGGTGGGACTGTGGCTACTGCTGCGTCCGGCGCACTTTCACTGGCGCGATGTTCGACTGTCGCTGTGGCAGTTGGGTGCCTGGTCGTTTCTGATGTCCTCGCTGCACGGTGCGGGGCTGATGCTGCTCCCGGTCCTGGCCGGGCGACTCGCGGAGGGGCCCGGCGTGCACGGCGGCCCCGGCCACTCGCACGGCGCGGTCGTGCTGGCGGCCGCACCGGACCAAGGCGCCGAGCCCAGCGGCCCCGGCCTCGACCTGTTGGATGCGACGCTGCTCGGCCTGTTCGCCACGGGGGTGCACACGGTGGCGATGTTCGCCGCGGCCGGGGTTGCCGCCCTGGTGGTGCACGATTTCTTCGCGGTCCAGGTCCTGCGCAGGCTGTCGTGGGCGACTCTGGACCGGATCTGGGCCTTCACCCTGCTGGGTGGCGGGGCCGTCGTGCTGTGGGGAGCGGCATGACACCGACCGGCTAGGGTCTGAAACCATGACGAAGCGGTGGGGCGGGTGTGCGATAACGGCCGGAGTACTGGCGGCCGTACTCGTGGCCGCGGTGCTGGGCGGCCCGTGGCTGCTGCATCGGGCCGGGTTGGACGAGGCCGCACTGCCGTGGGGCCCGGACTGCACCGTCGACGTGGACGGGGAATCCGTGGGCCTGGACCAGGAGCAGGCCATGGCCGCCACGACCGCGGTGGCGCTGCGCTGGAGCGGATCGGAGGCCACCGACCCCGAGGGTGTGCCCCCCGAGGTGTTGAGAGCCCTGGCGGACGGGCCGACCGAGGACGCCGGCCCCATCCTCACCTGCGGAACCGGGTCGGACACGGCACTGGCCCCGGAGGCAATGACCGAATCCGGCCTCACCCCGCGCGCCGAGACGGTGCTCGCCGCGATGGGTGAGGTGTTCGGCGAGCAGAGTCTCGGCGGCTACGCACCGGGCGGCATCGACTCGGGGCACGGTTCGGGCTCGGCCCATTACGACGGGCGCGCCATCGACGTGTTCTACCGACCGGTCAGCGAGGAGAACCGCCGTGCCGGCTGGCTGCTCGCACACTGGCTGGTGGCGCACGCGATGGAACTGGAACTGGCAGTGGTGATCTTCGACGACCGCATCTGGAGCTCCAGGTTCGCGCCCGCCGGATGGCGCGACTACGAGGTCTCCGATCCCGACAACCTGATCCTGCGGCACGTGGACCACGTCCACGTCGACGTCCGTCCCGGAACCCCGGGCACCGGCATCTCCTGACCTGGCAGAAGCGGCGCGAACACGTTACGTTTCCAAGCGTGCGTGAAATCGACCACGAATTCCTGTCCCTGCCCCTACGCGCGCTCGCCGACGCGGCCCTGCAGCGCGCCCGCGATCTCGGCGCCGACCACGCCGACTTCCGGCTCGAACGTATCCGCGGCCAACGGCTCGTCCTGGCCGACGGGTCGGTGGAGAGCTCGGGTGAGACCGACTCACTCGGCTTCGCCGTCCGGGTGGTGCACAACGGAACCTGGGGCTTCGCCGCGGGGACCGAGCTGACCACCGACGCGGCGGCGGCCGTGGCCGCCCAGGCGATCGACGTCGCCAAGGTCGCCTCCGTCATCAGTACCGAGCGCATCGAACTGGCCGCTGAGCCTGCGCACCGCGACGCCACGTGGGTCTCCTCCTACGAGATCGACCCGTTCACCGTCTCCGTGCGCGACAAGACCGACCTGTTGGCCGAATGGAGCCGGCAACTACTGGCCGACCGCCGGGTCAGTCACGTGGACGCGATCCTGCTCCAGGCCAAGGAGCAGAAGTTCTACGCGGACACCGCCGGGACCACCACCACCCAGCAGCGGGTCAGGTTGGCCCCCGAGGTGGAGATCGTCTCCACCAGCGGCGGACGCCTGGAAAGCATGCGCACGATCGCGCCGCCGGTGGGGCGCGGGTACGAGTACGTGCCCACGGTGGCGGCGGAACTCGAAGAACTGCCGGAACTGCTGGCCGCCAAGTTGGCGGCGCCGAGCGTGGAACCGGGCGACTACGACCTGGTGATCGACCCGTCGAACCTGTGGCTGACCATCCACGAGTCCATCGGGCACGCCACCGAGCTGGACCGGGCGCTGGGCTACGAGGCAGCCTACGCGGGAACGTCCTTCGCCACTTTGGACAAGCTGGGCTCGCTGCGCTACGGATCGCCGATCATGAACGTCACCGGCGACCGCACGGTGGAACACGGACTGGCCACCGTGGGCTACGACGACGAGGGGGTGGCAACCTCCTCCTTCGAGTTGATCACCGACGGCATACTCACCGGTTACCAGCGCGATCGCCGAATCTCGCACCTGACCGGGCACGAGCGGTCGAACGGCTGTGCTTTCGCCGACTCCCCCGCGACGATGCCGATCCAGCGGATGGCCAACGTGTCGCTGGCCCCGGACCCGCGCGGCCCCTCGACCGACGAACTGGTGCGCCGGGTCGACAACGGCATCTACGTCGTGGGCGACCGCAGCTGGTCGATCGATATGCAGCGCTACAACTTCCAGTTCACCGGGCAGCGCTTCTACCAGATCCGCAACGGGCGGATCACCGGGCAGCTGCGGGATGTGGCCTACCAGGCGAGCACCACCGAGTTCTGGAACTCGATGACCGCGTTGGGCGGACCGGAGACCTACGTGCTGGGTGGCGCCTTCAACTGCGGCAAGGGCCAGCCCGGGCAGGTCGCGCCGGTCAGCCACGGTTGCCCGAGCGCACTGTTCGAGAAGGTGCGGGTGCTCAATACGGCACAGGAGGCGGGGGCGTGAGCGGCGTGCAATCCGACGAGTCGAAGAGGTCTACCGTGAGCCAGTCACTGCCGGCGCAGGCAGTCGTCGAACGTGTGCTGGAGCTTTCCCGCGCCAGCGACTGCATGGTGCTGGTCAACGAGAACAGCACCGCCAACCTGCGGTGGGCGGGCAACTCCCTCACCACCAACGGGGTGACGCGCAGCCGGGAGGTCACCGTCATCTCCCTGGTCGAGGGGGACAAGGGCACGTCGGTGGGCGCGGTGTCGCGCAGTGGCCTGCGCGACGACCAACTGGCCGAACTGGTGACGGCGTCGGAGGAGGCCGCACGTCAGGCGCCTGCTGCCGAGGAGGCACGGCCGCTACTGGCCCCGGAGGCCGCTGCCACGGCGACGGCAGCGTGGGACGGTGCGCCGGCGTCCACCGACATCGGGGTGTTCTCCGGGTTCGCCCCGGCCCTGGGCGGGGCGTTCGAGCGCTCGGGCGCGGCGGGAACACAGTTGTACGGCTACGCCGAGCACACCATGGCCTCCACGTTCTTCGGCTCCTCGACCGGGGTCCGGCTGCGCCACGACCAGCCGACCGGAACCGTGGAACTCAACGCCAAGTCCGCCGACCCGGCCCACTCGACCTGGGTCGGGCGGGCCACCCGGGACTTCGCAGACGTGGACGTGGCTGCGCTGGAGGCGGAACTGTCGCGGCGGATCGGGTGGGCGCGCAATCGTGTCGACCTGCCCGCGGGCCGTTACGAGACGCTGCTGCCTCCCGAGGCGGTCGCGGACATGATGGTCAACCTCTACTGGAACATGGGGGCGCGCGATTCCTTCGAGGGCCGTACCGCCTTCTCCGCGTCGCGCGGCGGGACGCGGGTGGGCGAACGCCTGGCGAAGCTACCGCTGACCCTGCGCAGCGACCCTGCCGAGCCGGGGTTGGAATGCGAGCCGTTCGTACTGGCCGACGCGCCTGGACGGCGCATCAGCGCGTTCGACAACGGATTGCCCATCAGTGGCGCCAAGTGGATCAGCGACGGCGAGCTGTCCCGCCTCGTGCAGACGCACGACTCGGCGGTACTGACCGCGCTGCCGCTCACCCCGCACACCGGAAACCTGATCCTGGAGGAACCGAAGGCTACGGCGTCCCTGGAGGAGATGATCGCCGGCACCGAGCGCGGACTGCTGGTGACCTGCCTGTGGTACATCCGTTCGGTGGACCCGCGCACGATGTTGCTGACCGGGTTGACCCGTGACGGGGTCTACCTGGTCGAGGACGGCGAGGTGCGGGGCGCGGTGAACAACTTCCGGTTCAACGAGTCCCCGGTCGGGCTGCTGCAACGGGCCACCGAGGTTGGACGGACCGTTCCGGCGCTGTCACGGGAGCTGGGCGACTACTTCTCCCGTACGGCGATGCCGCCGCTGCGGATCCCCGACTTCAACATGTCCACGGTGAGCCAGGCGTCGTAGGTCCGCACAATCCTTCAAACAGCCTTTTCCTACTTGTTTAGTTGGATTACACTAGGGCACGTCCCGTCGGGCAGGTCGCACGACGGGACGCGGGGCCGGCGGCGTCCGTGCGGGTACGACGCCACCCCGGGGCGCCTCGCCGGCAGCGCGGACCAGCGAGGCGCCCCCTTGCGATTCCGACATCAAACACAAAGTGCCACCAGATGCATCAATTGGTGCGATAGCACTTTTGCACTTCCTTGACGCGAACAAGTCCGAATCTTTGATCGAAAATCTGGCGACCGATCACGCGAATCCACCTGAAACCAGAGGATTCAGGACTGAATGACGAGAAAAGCATGGGACGCTCCCGAGATCACGTCGTAACAGAGTCTTGACGTAACTGGGGGATCAGCGGTGTAGATTGGGAATCAGCGCTTCAGTCCCCCGCTGAAGCGCACGGCCGGTGTTTCGAGCCCCCGTCGAAACACCGAGCGCGACGTCGGGTGGTTTGCCCCCGTAGCCACCCGGCGTCGCTTTTTTCTTGGCAGATATGGATTCTTGACCATTCCTTGCCATCGACCGCGGCTTTCCACCTCTCAAGGTGAACAATGCGCAATGAACCAGGTCCCGCCCCGCTCCCCGAGCACACACAGTGCTCACGCAGAGAGTGCCGCGCAGAGGCCCGTTGGGTCCTGATCTGGAACAACCCCGCGGTCCACGCACCCGAACGCCGCAAGACCTGGCTGGCCTGCGAGGAGCATCTCGGCTACCTGAGCGACTTCCTCGAACGGCGTGGATTTCTCCGCGAGACCGTGGCCGTG
Organism: Nocardiopsis ansamitocini; assembly: GCF_030268225.1. Taxonomy (GTDB): domain Bacteria; phylum Actinomycetota; class Actinomycetes; order Streptosporangiales; family Streptosporangiaceae; genus Nocardiopsis_D; species Nocardiopsis_D ansamitocini. The sequence goes on from NZ_BSQG01000001.1 coordinate 197,457, forward strand.
GACGAGTTCACCGGTTGAGCCCTGCCTCTTCGGGAGAGTCCCCCGGCGGTCAGCGAGCGTCCCGGGCTGGGCCGGTCCCCAACCGTGCCCGGGCGTGAGCCAGCGCCTGGGGAGTGTCGCAGTCGGCAGCCGCCTCGGGCAGCCGCACCGGCTCCGGAGCGAGAGGGGCCAGCACCCCGTACAGGGAGCGCCCCGAGTAGTCCGCCAGCGCCACGCGCAGGGCTTCCGCGCGCCAGACGCCGGCCGTCCACTGGAGACGCTCCTCGGCGTCGACCAGAACCGCTCCCGCCCCGGACGACGCAGCCGCCGCGCGCAGCGCCGTGAGCGCCGACTCGTCGAAGAACGGCATGTCCGCCGCCAGGAGGGCGAACCAGGGCGAGGCGACCTGTGCCAGCCCGACACGCAAAGCTGCGAGGGGGCCTGCCCCGGGCGGGTGCTCGCGCACGTAGTGAGCCGCCGGCGCCGCACGCTGGGGGCCGACCACGATGAGGGTGCGAGCGTCGTGGGCCGCGTCGGCCACTCGCTGGAGCAGAGTGCGTCCGCCGACATCGAGCCCCGGTTTGTCCGCCCCTCCCAGACGGCGCCCGGCACCGCCGGCCAGAATGACAGCGTCGAACTCCTGCACCTCACGGCCCCCTTCGCGTTTCGCGGGGCACCAGGGTAGCCGCACAAAAGGGCTCCGGCCGGAGGGGGGAGAGGTCCCCTCCGGCCGGAGCCGGTCCTACGCATTCACCACTGGTCACTTCACGGTTGCCGCGGTGATCAGGTGGTCCAGCAGACTGCGGTACTCCTGAAGCGCCAGGCGCAGGTGCTCGGTGTCACCGTCGCCGCCCTCCTGCCAGGAACTCTCGACCTTGCGCTTGCGCTCGGTGAGCTTGGCGGTGATCTGCTCCAGGGTCTTGCCCACCAGCGCGTCGGCAGCGGCCACGCTGGCCTTGGGGTCGTCCACGAACTCGCCCTGGATCTCGCGCCAGCGCACGCGCAGCGGGTCCGACTCGCCGTTGTCCGAGGCACTGCCGGTTCCCGAGGTCGCGGCGTGGTCGGTACCCGTGTGGTCGGCGCCCGTGCGGCCGGTGCGCGAAGCGGCCGACGAGGCCGTGCCGTTGTCACCGGTGGAAGTACTGGTCGCGTCCCGTTCGCGGTCGGCACCCGTGCGGCCGGCGGCGGAAACGTCGCCCGTGCCGGGGGCCGCGGGGGTCGAGGCGTCGGAGTCGCTGCGGCCGGCCCCATTGGAGTCGACGACGCGTGCGTCGCGCTCGGTGGTGGGGCGGGTGCTGTCGGCGCCGTTGTCGGTACCGGTGGCGGGGACCGCGTGGACGGCGGTGGTGTCCGCGTCGGTGCGGCCCTTGTCGCGGGTGCGGGATTCGGCGTCACCAAAGGGGTTCATGGTCGGTGTCTCCTCGTGGCTGGGGTTGATCGGATCAGCGGGTTTCCGGCGTGTCACGCCGGGTGGCGGACTCGGCCGGAGCGTCGCGCTGGACCCGGTCCTCGCGGGATTCGGGGACGGTCGTGCGGCCCTCGCCCCCCGCGTGGTCGTTCTTGGTCACGTCCTCTTCGAGCAGTTCACCGAAAAGGGTCCGGTAGTGGACCATGGCGGTGCGCAGCTCCTCGGTGTCGGCTCCACCCTTCTGGTGGCGCTCGACGGCGTCGCGGGCGCTGCGGTAGTGACCGATGGTCTGGGCGTGCTCGACCGAGAGGTCGGCAGCCTGCTGTTCGGGTCCCTCGGTGGGGTAACCGCGGTCGGCCATCACGCGGGTCATCAGCCGGTCGGCGTCGGTGACGGCACTGGCCGGATCGTCGACGAAACGCTCTTGGACGCGGGTCCACTCGGCCGCATACTCGGCACGCGTCTCAGGGCTGAGACTGCGCAGGGTAAGGGCGGAGTGCCGCTTCTGGCGGTCGACGAGCTCACGCTCGGCTGCCTTGCGGTCTTGGTGCTGGTCCACGGCCCGGTCGTATTCCGGGCCGAACTTCTTCTTCAACTGCTGGCTTCGCTGCTTGGGCACCAGCACCGCCGCGGCTGCGACCGCGATGATGGCGAGCACGATGAAAACGGCGAGGCCGATCATCAGTCCCGTGTCCATTACTGCCTCCCGATTCCAGCTCGAGCCTGATCGTGTGTGGCCCGGGGCTTCAACGATTCGGCTGCCCTGGCAAATTGCCATGAAACGCGGTTAATCGGGAGTAGGACGCAAAGTCCCTGATAGGCCTACGAATTGAGCGTGAGAATTGGTGGTGGCACAAACGCCGACCCGGTAATCGGCGCCCCGCGCGGGCATCACCGACAGCGGGACGGATCAGGGCACGATCCGATTCGAGGCCCTGTGGACAATCAGTCCTGCGCCGGGCGGGGGCGGTCGGATCCGGCCGCCCCCGGGACTCGAACAGGATGGCGACGATCAGCCCTTGACGCAGATCACCTGGCGCAAGTGCGCAACGACCTCGACCAGGTCCGTCTGGGCTTCGAGGACGGATTCGAGGTCCTTGTAGGCGGCAGGGATCTCGTCGATGACCCCCGCGTCCTTGCGGCACTCCACCCCCGCGGTCTGACTGATCAGGTCGGCCTCGGTGAACATCTTCTTGGCCTTGTTCCGGCTCATCCTGCGGCCGGCTCCGTGCGAAGCGGAGTTGAAGGCCAGCGGGTTGCCCAGCCCGCGCACCACATAGGTGCCCGTGGCCATGGAACCGGGGATGATCCCCAGGTCACCGCGCCCGGCCCGGATCGCCCCCTTTCGGGTGACGAGCACGTCCACGTCGTCGTAACGCTCCTCTGCGACGTAGTTGTGGTGGCAGGAGATCCACTCGTCGAACCGGACCTGCGCGAACTCCTTGCGCAGCACGTCGCAGGCCAGCCCCATCATCACGTCGCGGTTGCGGCGCGCGTAGTCCTGGGCCCAGAACAGGTCCCGGCGGTAGGCGTCCATCTCTGGCGTACCCGAGACGAACACCGCCAGGTCGCGGTCGGGCAGGCCCTGGTTGTGCGCGAGCTTCTGGGCCGCGCCGATGTGGTGTTCGGCCAGTTCCTTGCCGATGTTGCGCGACCCCGAGTGCAGGACGACCCAAACCGCGCCCGCGTCATCGAGGCAGACCTCCAGGAAGTGGTTGCCTCCGCCCAGGGTGCCGATCTGATTGGCGGCACGGTCCCGACGGGCGTGCACGGCCTTGGCCAGGGAATCGAAGCGCTGCCAGAAGGCATCCCAACCGGCGGTCGTGAGACCGTGGAGGCGACGCGGGTCCACCGGGCGCTTGTGCGCGTGGAAACCGACGGGGATCGCCTTCTCCAGGGCGGCGCGCAGCCGCCCCAGGTCGTCGGGCAGGTCCTCGGCGCGCAGCGAGGACCTGACGGCGGTCATCCCGCAGCCGATGTCCACCCCGACCGCTGCCGGGGAGACCGCGTCGCGCATGGCGATGACCGAACCGACGGTCGCGCCCTTGCCATAGTGCACGTCGGGCATCACGGCCAGTCCGTGCACCCACGGCAGCATGGTGATATTGCGCAGCTGGTCCATGGCCGCTTGCTCAACCGTCTGCGGGTCGGCCCACATCCGGATCGGCACCCGCGCGCCGGGCGCCTCGGTGTATGGCATGGGCCACCTCCCTTTCCAGGATTCATGATGACGGCACCGGCTCTCTTGGAACCGGTGCCACCACCAGAAAGCCAGATCGGGCGGGCGGGCGGCAACTGGTTTTCGGTGCGCGGAGGACATCGGAGAACCACGCGCGGCGAGGGCCCGCTATCCCCCGATGGCCGACATCGGGCGCGTCGGCTGGAGGAAGCTGGGGTCGTTGATGCCGTGGCCGGGTAGCTTGCGGGCCACAGCCGCGCGCCATCGCCGGGCCAGTTCGTCGTCGGTGGCGCCCTCGCGCATAGGGGCGCGCAGGTCCGACTCCTCGCGGGCGAACAGGCAGTTGCGGAGCTGACCGTCGGCGGTGAGGCGGACCCGGTCGCAGGTCCCGCAGAAGGGACGGGTGACCGAACCGATGACCCCGACCCGAGCGGGACCACCGTTGACGTAGAACACCTCTGCGGGTGCGCTCCCGCGGACCTCGGCATCGGCCGGTTCGAGATCGAAGGAGGGAGCCAACAGGGCGAGGATCTCGTCCGCGGTGATCATGTCGTCACGCCGCCAGCCGTGCTGGGCGTCCAGCGGCATCTGCTCGATGAAGCGAAGCTCGTACCCGCGTTCCAGACAGTAGGCGAGCAGTTCGGGGGCCTCGGCGTCGTTGATGCCGCGCATCAGGACGGCGTTGACCTTCACCGGGGTCAGTCCGGCCTCCGCCGCCCCCGCCAGACCGTCGAGGACGTCGGGGAGGCGCCGTCTCCTGGCCAGCGTCTCGAACACCTCGGGCTTGAGGGTGTCCAGGGAGACGTTGACCCGGTCCAGCCCGGCCTCGGCGAGGGCCGGGGCCATCCTGGCCAGACCGATCCCGTTGGTGGTGAGAGCGGTGTGCGGGCGCGGCTCCAGGGCGCTGGTGGCTGCGACGAGGCCCGGCAGCCCCTTGCGCAGCAGCGGTTCCCCACCGGTGAAGCGCACCTCGTCGATACCCAGCATCGTCACCCCGATGCGGATCAGGCGGATGAGCTCGTCGTCGGTGAGCAGATCGGGCTTGGGCAGCCAGTCCAGTCCCTCAGCAGGCATGCAGTAGGTACACCGCAGGTTGCAGCGGTCTGTGAGGGAGACCCTCAGATCGGTGGCCACTCTCCCGTAGGAATCGGACAGCACCGGCGTCACCTCCCGGGACGAAACTGGTTGAGATATCGAAGCGTATGCGGGGCAGCATGCGTGGTTTTACCCTTCCCACCTTAGGAGACATGGTGATCGGCCGTTCGGCGCCGGGTCCGTGGCGGCCGTGGTAGCGGCGTGTCGGGCCGATGTGCGGGGAGAATCGGTGCCGTCCCCCCGGGGTGGCCCCGGGGGATCACGAGGAGGAGGCGACCGTGGTGATCAGCACGCGGGAATGGGGGCTGCCCGGTGGGGCCCAGGGCGCGGAGCGGCTGCACGTGCGGGCCTGGGCGCCCGCTCAGGGGGAACCGGACCGGCTGGTCGTCCTGGTGCACGGCTACGGCGAGCACGTGGGCCGTTACGACTACCCGGCCGGTTTCCTGTGCACGCGGGGTGCGGTCTGCTACGGGCTGGACCACCGCGGCCACGGACGTTCCTCGGGCGAGCGGGTACTGGTGGAGGACATCGACGGCCTGGTGGAGGACGTGCACCGGGTGGTCACCCAGGCGCGCTCGGCCTACCGGTCGCTTCCGCTCGTGCTGGTGGGGCACTCGCTGGGCGGGCTGATCGCCGCGCGGTACGTCCAGACCCACCCGGAGCAGGTGGCGGGGCTGGTGCTCAGTGCCCCGGTACTGGGACGCTGGACGGCGGTCGAGGAGTTGCTGGAGGCAGCAGAGATCCCCGACGCCCCCATCGATCCGGCGACGCTGTCGCGCGAGGAGTCGGTGGGCGCGGACTACACGGCCGACGAACTGGTCTGGCACGGTCCCTTCAAACGGCGCACGCTGGAGGCCATCCGTGCCGGGCTGGCCGATGCGTCCGCGGCGGGCCGAGTGCGCGACATACCGTTGCTGTGGCTGCACGGTTCCGCCGACGCACTGGTGCCGTTGGAGGGCACGCTGCAGGGGGTGCTGTCCCTGGCCGGTCCCGACACCAGTGCCAGGGTTTTTCCCGGTGCCCGCCACGAGGTGTTCAACGAGACCAACCGCGACGAGGTGCTGGCAGAGGTCGCACGGTTCGCCGGCCGGGTCGCTCCCGCACGCGGGGGCACCCCGGCCGGCTGAAGACCGAGGCGGGGTCAGTCCCCGTAGAGTTCGGCGATCTCGGTGGCGTAGCGCTCCTGGATGACCCGGCGTTTCAGGGACATCTTCGGGGTGAGTTCGCCGGACTCGGCGGTCCACTCGACGGGGAGCAGTCGCCAGCGCTTGACCTGTTGGACCCGGGCGAGGCGGCGGTTGGCATCGGCGACGGCCTTCTCCACTTCGGCGTGGACCGCCGGATGCCCGGCCAGGGCGGCGACGTCGGTCCGGTCGAGGCCGGCTCTGGCCGCCCATGCGGGAGCGGCGTCGCCGTCCAGGACGAGCAGCGCCACCGGGTAGGGGCGTCGGTCGCCGTAGGCCAGCGCCTGACCTATCAGGGGGTGTTCCTTGAGGAGGCCCTCGATCTCCGCGGGAGCGATGTTCTCACCGCCCGCGGTGATGATGATCTCCTTCTTGCGGTCGATGATCGTCAGGAAACCGTCGGCGTCGAGGGTGCCGATGTCGCCGGTGTACAGCCAGCCGTCGGGGTCGAGCAGTTCCGCGGTCGCCTCGGGCTTGTTGAGGTAGCCGGAGGTGTTCATCGGTGCGCGCACCAGGACCTCGCCGTCGTCGGCGATGCGCAGCTCCACACCGTCCATGGCCTGGCCGACGGTGCCGAACCGGTAGGCGTCGCCGCGGTTGGTGGTGACGGCACCGCAGTTCTCGGTCATTCCGTAGAGGTCGCGGATGGTGATGCCCAGGCCGGAGAAGAAGCTCAGGACGTCGCGCGGCATGGGTGCGGCCGCACTGGCGAAGAAGGTGGCGCGGTCCAGCCCGACCAGGGCGCGGATCGGGGCGAGCACCTGGGCATCGACCAGGGCGAAGCGCTCGGCCAGCTCGGGCTGGGGGGTGCTGCCGAACTGGCCGGCCTCGATGGAGGAGCGGGCGACCGCGGAGGCCGCCTCGACGACGGCGCGCTGCTCGTCGGGGGCTGCGGCCAAGGCGCTGCCGAGTCCGGCCTTGAGTTTCTCCCAGACGCGGGGCACCGCGAACAGCCCGTTCGGGCGGACCATGCCCAGGTACATCCCGAGCTGGGTGGGGTCGGGGCAGAAGTGGATATGGGAGGCGTTCTTGATCGGCAGGTAGACGCTGAGGACGCGTTCGGCGATGTGGGCGAGGGGCAGGTAGGAGATGGTGACGCCGAGATAGGGGAGCCGGTTGGCGCGTTGGGAGGCCGTGACCTGGTACAGCGCCTGGTGGTGGGTCTCCCCCACGCCTTTGGGCTCACCGGTGGTGCCCGACGTGTAGAGCAGGGTCAGCAGGTCCTCGGGGGTGATCGCCTCGGCCCGCGCGTGGACGGCTGAGGGGTCGGCCGCATAGGCGGCGCGCCCCTGTTCGGTGAACTGTGCCCAGGAGACGAACGCAGGGCCTTTCTCCCGTGGCGGCGGCAGCACGCCGGCGTCACGGACGACCACGGTGCGCAGATCGGGGAGGCTGTCGAAGATGCCTTCCCATCGGGCGAGCTCGTCGGCGCCGTCGAGGACGACGACCGTCGCGGCGCAATCCGCGGCGACATGACGGATCTGGTTGGGGGCGAAGGTCGCGTAGATGGTGAGGGGCACCGCACCGGCGTGCACGGCCCCGAGGTCGGCGATGAGGTGCTGGCTGCGGTTGGGCATCATGATGCCGACCACGTCCCCGTGGCCGACCCCCGCTGCGACGTAGGCGGCCGCCAGCTCCAGGACCTGCTGACGGTACTGGGCCCAGGTATGGGTCTTCCAACAACCGCCGGTCTCGTCGCTGATCCAGTCCGAGAGGGCCGGCGAATCGGCCTCGGCCTCGGCGGTTGCACGCAACCAGTCGACGAGGGTGCGGCCGCTGATCTCGGCCTCGATGCTCGCGCGCGCCTGCACCACAGTGGATTGCTCCATGCCACTCCCCGGTGTTCGCATGTGACTCAAATCACCAGCCGTCGGATGAATCGGACCACGCGCACCGGCCGGGAATCAAGCCCCTCCGCGAGATTGGCCGTGCGCGGGGGAGGCCGGGGCTCAGACGTAGAGGTCGCGCGCGACCGGGGCGGGATGATCGACGGTTTCGGCATAGGCGCGGGCAAGCCGGCGGACGGCGTCGCCGAGGACCTCCGGGGGCTGGGTGTAGGACAGTCGGACGTACTGCTCCAAGGTCCCCTCCGTGCCGAACACCGGCCCCGGGGCCAGATGGACGCCACTGCGGCCGGCGGCCTCGGCCAGCGCGGTGGCCACCGGCTGGGGCAGCCGCACCCACAGCACCAGGCCGCCCCGGGGAACGGTGAAACGCCAGTCGGGAAGCCACTCGCGCAGCTCCCGCACCAGGGCGTCGCGGTTGCGGCGCAGTTGACTGCTGCGCTCGGCGCGCACCCTGGTCATGTCGGAGAGCAGGTGGGTGACGATGAGCTGCTCGACCACCGGACTGGACAGGTCGAAGCGCTGGCGCAGCGAACGCAGTCGCGCCACCATCGCCGGGGTGGTGCGGATCCATCCGATGCGCAGGCCGCCCCACAGCAGTTTGGCGGCCGACCCGACGGTGAACACCCTGCCGTCGGTGTCGTAGGTGGCCATGGGTGCGGGCTGCTCACCGGAGTCGATGGCCATTTCGGCGACCGTCTCGTCCACGACGAGAGAGGTCCCCGACCGGCGGGCCTCCGCCACCACCGCCTCGCGCTCGTCGTCGTCCATGAGCGCGCCGGTCGGGTTGTGGAAGTCGGGGATGAGGTAGGCGAGCCGGGGCCGCCACTGCCGGAAGGCGTCGAGCAGGTAGTCCGGGTCCCACCCCTGCGGCCCCACGCCCACGGTGCGCAGCCGCGCATCGCGGTGCCGCGCGGCGGCCAAGGGGTGGGGGTAGGTGGGCGACTCGACCAGCACCGGGTCACCGGGGTCCGCGAGCAGTTCCATGAGCAGGGCCACGCCCTGTTGGGCACCACTGGTGATGAAGACCTGGTCGGGCGTGGTGGGCAACCCCCGCTCGACGTAGCGTCGCGCCACGGCGTGACGCAGCTCGGGCAGGCCCAGCGACGTGTAGCCCAATCCCCCCACGTGGGCGGCGAGCTGCTGTACCGCCAGCTCGGCGGCGCGCTGGAGTCCGTCGATGGCGGGCGGGGCGGCCACTCCGAGGTCGATGTGCTCGGAGTCGGGGACGAGAAACGCCGCTCCCCCGCCCCCGGTGTCGGGGAGCATCGTCCAGCTGCCCGCGCCCTGCCGACTGTCCAGGTAGCCGTTCTCACGCAGCCAGGCGTAGGAGGCGGTGACGGTGTTGCGGCTCACGCCAAGGGCCGGCGCGAGATCGCGCTCGGCGGGCAGTCTCGTGCGGGTGGGAATGCGCCCGTCCAGGATCAGACCGCTGATGGCCCGCGCCGTGGAGAGATAACACGGGCGCTCGCGCGCTTTGGCGCCGATCAGCTTGGCCAATAGGTGTCCGTTGATCCGCCGCTCACCGACCGCCATAGTGCCACTTCCTCCGATTGGCTCTGGCCCTCATAGTCCCATGATGCCAATATCGACTTCATGGCCCAGTCAAACCTCCCGGAGCGTACTTTCTCACGCCAGTTGTCGCGTCTTTCCGGTCTTTCCCGCCAGGTGTTTTTGTCCCCTCTGCTACCCCGACCGCGCGCCCGCCGCCTCGTACAGCTCTACACAGGGCTTTTTCTCTTCGGACTGGGCGCCGCCCTCCAGGTGTCCGCCCATCTGGGGGGGATGCCATGGGACGTCCTGCACCAGGGACTGCACTTGCAGACCGGCTGGTCGATCGGCACCTGGAGCATCCTCATAGGTATGCTCGTCGTCCTGCTGTGGATCCCTCTGCGCCAGCGCCCCGGCCTGGGCACGATCAGCAACGTCGTTGTGGTCGGACTGTCCCTGGACCTCTCGCTGCTCTGGCTTCCCGAGCCGGAGTCGATCCCCCTGCGGATCATGATGCTGTGCGGCGGCATCCTCGTCACCGGCGTAGGCACCGGCCTCTACATCGGCGCACGGCTGGGCCCCGGCCCCCGGGACGGATTGATGACGGGTCTGGCCGCCAAGGGGCTCTCGCTGCGCCTGGCCCGCACCGTGGTCGAAGTGAGCGTGGTGATCCTGGGCTTCCTCCTCGGCGGCACCGCAGGGGTCGGCACGGTGCTCTTCGTGGTCGCGATCGGGCCCCTCGCGCAGTTCTTCATTCCGATGTTCACGATCGACGAGGCCCCGGAACCCCCCGTACACCCCTGATCCGGCCATGGCCCCCAGCGGCCCCAACGGCCCGGGGCACCCCTTCCGCTTCCAATACGGACGAACCTCACAACAAGCATTTTCGTTCGCTTTCATCCTGTTTCATCCCCGATAAACACCTGCTCGGCAGGGGATGTGGCAGGAACGTGACCTTCTGGACAGCCCGGGTTGTGACAGGTGCTCACGGGCATGACTAACGTTGCCTGGAGCAGTGCCGGCGGGGCACGCGACAGGGCACACCTATGTCCGGCTCCCGTCTTAACGGCTCCGCCCGCACGCGGAGAAATTCAAGATCTTGATGGGGGTGATCGGCGTGTCCGGACTGATCGAGGACTACGCGATGATCGGCGACATGCAGACCGCTGCCCTGGTCGGGCGCGATGGGTCGATCGACTGGCTGTGCCTGCCGCATTTCGACTCCCCTGCCTGTTTCACCGCGCTCCTGGGCGACGAGCAGAACGGTCACTGGTGGATCCGCCCGGCATCGGGCGAGCACAACTCCACCCGCCGCCGCTACCGCCACGAGACACTGATCCTGGAAAGCGAGTGGGACACCCCCGAGGGCACGGTCCGCGTCATCGACTTCATGCCGCCTCGCGGCGGCCATCCTCACCTGGTGCGCATCGTCGAAGGGGTGAGTGGGACCGTGCGGATGAACACCGCCGTACGGTTGCGCTTCGACTACGGCAACGTGGTGCCCTGGATCCATCGCGTGGACAACGAGGTCGTGGCCGTGGCCGGCCCCGACTCGGTGTGGCTGAGCTCCCCGGTCCCCCTGGACGGCCACAACTTCATGCACGACGCCGATTTCACGGTGAGTGCCGGGCAGCGGGTCCCGTTCGTACTGACCTGGCACCCCTCCCACGTGACCGAGTCGGGCCACCTCGACGCCGAGAAGGCGCTCTCCCAGACCGAGCGGTTCTGGCGCGAATGGGTCGACAAGTGCACCTACGAGGGCCAGTACCGCGATGCCGTGGTGCGCTCGTTGATCACCCTCAAAGCGCTCACCTACCGCCCCACCGGCGGGATCGTCGCCGCGCCCACCACGTCCCTGCCCGAGGACATCGGCGGCGTACGCAACTGGGACTACCGTTACTGCTGGCTGCGCGACGCCACGATCACCCTGGAGGCGCTGATCCGCAGCGGCTACACCGAAGAGGCGCAGGCCTGGCGGGAGTGGCTGGTACGGGCAGTGGGCGGCGAACCGCAGCACCTGCAGATCATGTACGGGGTGCGCGGGGAACGCAGGTTGTCGGAATGGGAAGCGGACTGGCTGCCCGGCTATGAGGGGTCCAGTCCGGTACGCATCGGCAACGCAGCTGTGGGCCAGTACCAGCTGGACGTCTACGGCGAGGTCATGGACGTGTTCCACCTCGCCCTGCGGTCGGGGATCGGCTCCGGCGGCGACCACGTCTGGGGGCTGCAACGCTCCCTGGTCAACTACCTCGAATGGTGCTGGGACGAGCCCGACGAAGGCCTGTGGGAGGTGCGGGGACCGCGCCAGCACTTCGTGCACTCGAAGGTGATGGCCTGGGTGGCCGCGGACCGCGCCGTACGAATGATCGAGGAGTACGGCAAGGAAGGTCCGCTGGAGCGCTGGAAGGCGCTGCGCGACACCATCCACGCCGAGGTGTGCGAATACGGCTATGACGCCAATCGCAATACCTTCACGCAGTACTACGGCAGCCACGAGCTCGACGCCTCGTTGCTGCTCATCCCCGAGGTCGGTTTCCTGCCCTACGACGACCCCCGCGTGATCGGAACGGTCGAGGCTATCCGCGAGGACCTGATGGTGGACGGCTTCGTGCTGCGCTACCGCACCGACCGCGAGGGGGTGGCCGACCAACTGCCCGGCGACGAGGGTGCCTTCCTCGCCTGCAGCTTCTGGATGGCCAACGCCCTGCTGTCGATCGGCCGCGAGAAGGAGGCCAGGGAACTGTTCGACCGACTCCTGGCTCTGCGTAACGACGTCGGCCTGCTCGCCGAGGAGTACGACCCTCGCCTGGGCCGCCAGGTCGGCAATTTCCCCCAGGCATTCAGCCATTTTCCGCTGGTCACGACGGCCCTCAACCTCTCCCGTCAGGACGGGCACCGCCGCGGCGAGAACTGCTGATCGCGAATTGCCGGGGGATCAGCACCCCCGGCAATTACCCAGGGTTATTTTTTTGGGTACGGGTCAGTAACCCTGCATGATCACCACGCGTATCCCGGCCCGCCTGGACCGGTTGCCCTGGGCTCGCTGGCACTGGCTCATCCTGATCGGGCTCGGCAGCGTCTGGATCCTCGACGGGCTGGAAGTCACCATCGTCGGTGCGGTCGGCTCCCGGATCGTGGAGGAAGGCAGCGGCCTGGGCATCACCGAGGGCCAGGTCGGAATAGCCGCGTCGGTCTATGTGACCGGAGCCTGCCTGGGTGCGCTGTTCTTCGGCCAGCTCACCGAGCGCTACGGCCGCAAGAAGATCTTCCTGCTGACACTGGGCGTGTACCTGGTGGCCACGGTGTTCACCGCGTTCTCCTTCAACATCACCTGGTTCCTCGTCTGCCGGTTCTTCACCGGGTTCGGAATCGGCGGAGAGTACGCGGCCATCAACTCCGCCATCGACGAGATGGTTCCTGCCAGGCTGCGGGGCCGTATCGCGCTGATCATCAACGGTTCCTACTGGCTGGGTGCGGCAGCCGGCGCGGCCTTGGCCTATCCGCTGCTCAACCCCGAGGTCCTTCCCGAGGACATCGGCTGGCGGGTGCTGTTCGGACTGGGCGGGCTCATGGGGTTCATCATCCTGTTCGTGCGCAGGATGGTGCCGGAGAGCCCGCGCTGGCTGGTCGTGCACGGCCGCGAGGAGGAAGCCGAGCGGGTGGTGGGCGCCATCGAGGAGGAGATCCGCTCGGAGACGCACCGGCCCACGCTGCCGCCGGCCGAAGGCGAACTCGTCCTGGAACAGCGCACGACGACCACCCTCCGGGAGTTGGCCGTCACCATCGTGCACACCTATCCGCGACGCACGGTCCTCGGCCTGTCGCTGTTCGCCGGACAGGCGTTCCTCTACAACGCCGTGTTCTTCACCCAGGCACTGGTGCTCACGGCGTTCTTCGGCGTGCCCTCGGCAACCGCGCCACTGTTCATCGTGCCGCTGGCCCTGGGCAACTTCCTGGGACCGGTGCTGCTGGGACCGCTCTTCGACAGCCTGGGCCGCAAACCCATGATCTCCAGTACCTACATCTTGTCGGGGCTGCTGCTGGTGGGCACCGGTGTGCTGTTCCAGAACGGGGCTCTCACCGCAACGACTCTGACCCTCTGCTGGTGCGCGGTGTTCTTCGTGGCCTCCGCCGGTGCAAGCGCGGCGTATCTGACGGTGAGCGAGATCTTCCCCATGGAGACGAGGCCCCAGGCGATCGCCCTCTTCTACGCGGTGGGAACCGCACTGGGCGGCATCCTGGGGCCGACGCTGTTCGCCAGCCTGGTGGAAAGCGGCGAGGTCAGCCACATCGCCTTCGGCTACTACCTGGGCGCCGGACTGATGATCGCGGCCGGAATCGTCGAACTGCTCATCGGTGTCGAGGCCGCACGCCGGTCGTTGGAGGACATCGCCGCTCCACTGAGCGAGCGGAAGATCGCCCCGTTCCCTCCGCCCGGACCGGTCGCCGAGGCCAAGAGAGCGACGGCAGATGACAGCGGCGGCACCGACTAACCTCACCGACCTGGGCGTACAGGGGTGGCCACAGGCCCTGGCACTGTTCAGCGCCTTGCTGCTGTGCTCGCTGATCGGCCTGGAGCGTCAGATCCGGCAGAAGAGCGCCGGCCTGCGCACGCACACGCTCGTCGGACTCGGCGCAGCACTGTTCGTGGTGGTGAGCAAATACGGATTCGGCGACGTCCTGCGCGAGGGCAGTGTGATGCTGGACCCCTCCCGGGTCGCCGGACAGATCGTGTCGGGGATCGGGTTCATCGGGGCGGGGATGATCTTCGTACGCCGCGACACGGTGCGCGGACTGACCACTGCCGCGACCATCTGGGTCTCCGCCGCGGTGGGGACCGCCTGCGGGGCGGGCCTGTGGTTGGTGGCGGTCTTCGTCACGGCCGCGCACTTCCTCGTCGTCTACGTCTACCCTCCGCTCCTGAGGCTGCTCACCCGCTCGGTACCGACGCTTTCGCTGTTGCGGGTCAGCTACGAGGACGGCCGCGGGGCGCTGCGCGCCGTACTGGCCTTGGTCACCGAACGGGGGTACGCGGTGCACGAGGTGCGCACCCGGCGTCGGGACGAGGACGGCCCCTTCCCGGTCATCGATCTGGAGCTGCGGGTGCGCGGACTGGCCCGGCTCAACGAGCTCGCGGTGGCACTGGCCGAGGCACAGGGAGTGCGGTCGGTGCACGTGGGCCCACTCGACGACGAAGGCGAGTGACCGTGCTGCCCCGCCCCGATCAGCCGAGAAGCCGCGGGTCTCCCCACACCGCCAGCCCCGCGTCGTCGCAGTCGACCCCCGCCTCGGATCCCAGGCGCAGGCGCAGCGCGTCGGTGACATCGATGCGCACCAGAGTCTGATCGCCCGACTGCACGGTCTCGGCGTAGCGCTCATCGCCGTCCACGAGCACGGTGAAGACGGCCGAGGCCGTCGGGGCGGAGAGGTCCCCCATCCCCACCACCGCCTCGAAGACGTCCCAGGACCGGGCGAGGTCGTAATCGTTCCAGTTCTCCCCCACACACGACAGGTCCGCTGTCAGCGACCGATTGTACGTACGGTCGTCCATCCTGGCGGTGGTCCATTCGAGGGCTGCGGGAGAGGTGGCGGCCGGGGTGAGCTCGGTGAGGGAGCGCTCTTCGTCGAAGGGCCCGTCGGAGGGACCCGAGGGCGACGGCTCCGGCGTGGGCGAGGGACTCGGCGACGGGCTCGACGGCGGGGAGCTCACCGGGGCGAGCTGCTGGTTGGGTTCGACCGAGGTCGCCGGCTGGTTGCGGTTCCACCGGTCGAATGCGGTGTAGGCACCGACCCCGCCGACGCCCACCGCCACCAGGAGCAGCACCGCGAGCCAGGCCAGCAGCGGCTTGCGGGACTTCTTCTTTTTGCGTTCGCCCGTGTGGGCCGGGGAGCCGGGCACCGGGTCCATGGGGGTGGTGTCCCCCAGGGGGCGCGGTTGCGGTACCGGCCGCACGGGGCTGGACGGCGGCGCGGGCGCCGGCACGGGGCGCCGGGGGGCCGGGGTGCCGCGCATTCCACCGACTGGGCGTTGGGGTCCGGGCCCTCCGAACGTGATGTGGCGCGGAGCTCCGGAGGAGGCCGGGGTGGTCGAGGGCGCGTCCGCGGCCGGGGGTTCCGTCGTGCTCCAGGGTGTGGAGGTGCCCAGCGATCGCACTCTCTTGATCCATTGCAGCACCGAGGGTCGCTCGGCGGGATCGGTGGAGAACACCGCCAGCACGGCCGCGCGTTCCTCGGGGCGGGCGCCGTTGAGCACCGGAAGCTCCGAGAAAACCGTTCGCAGCCGCTCGGGCCCGGGCGGCGGTTCCTGCCCGGTGAGGGTGAAGTAGGCGATGGCGCCGAAGGCATAGCGGTCGGCCGCGGGCGAGTACGCTCCGGTGGCCGTCTCGGGCGCGGCGTAGCCCTCGGTGGGCCGCGGCCCGCCGTCGAGACCGCGGGCGGCGATCGCGCCCATCCCGTAGTCGACGAGGGTCGCCTGTCCGTCCCGGTCGATCATCACGTTGCCGGGCGAGAGGTCGCCGTGCACGACAGCGCGTTTGGCGGGGGTGGCCCGCCCCGAGTGCAGGACGTCCAGGACGCCGGCTAGCTGCTCCAGATAGCGCAGGGCTTCGCGCTGGCCCCTGGGCCCCTCGGCGGCGTGTTCGGCACGCCAGTCACGCAGATCCATGCCCGAAACATGGTTCATGACCAGGTAGAGGGCGCGTTCACCGCCTTCTGCGGCTTGGTCTGCGCGGTGCTCCACCGCCCCTTCGAAGTGGTCGAGGACCCCGACGGCACCGACCCTTGTCACGGAGGCGAGCAGCTCGGCCTGCTCGCTCCACTCATTGCTGAGCTGCGCGAACTGCGCTGCGGTAGTCACAAAGCCGGTGGTGAGCATCTTGACGACGACCGGCTCGACCCAGCCGGCGTCGCCGGCCTCGGCGAGGTAGAGCGTGCTGTCCCCGCCTCGCCCCACCGACCGAACCAGGCGGTACTTGTCCGGTTGGGAATCCGGGCCGACATACAGGGCAGAGCTCACGACGTGTCTTCCACTTCCGCTTGAGGGGACCGAGGGGCGCGGCGGAAAAGCGCAGAGCATCACGATAGACCGCACGCATAACGATCCGTGCCGGTTCCGCTGCCCCTGGGGTGGTTCGTAGCAGGCGACCAGGCGCCCGCTACGCTTCTGGCGGAACCGCACGGGAAACGGATCGGGCGTCTTGGCCCCGTCTCGGCCCCAGATGACCGCTGAATCGCCGCGGTGGAGGGATGACGTGGCAGAGCGAGTGCTGGACGGCCGTTACCGATTGACCGAAAAGCTTGGCACCGGGGGCATGGGCGAGGTCTGGCGAGCCCTCGACGAACGCCTGCACCGCCCGGTGGCGGTGAAGCTGGTACGCCCCGACCTGGTCGACGCCCCCGATGCGATCGCCCGGTTTCGGCGCGAGGCGCGGATGACGGCCCAGCTGACCGGGCACCCCAACATCGTCGTGCTCTACGACTACGGAACCGACTCCGGCACCGTGTACGCCGTCATGGAACTGGTCGAGGGCCGGCCGATGCTCGCAGCACTGGGGCAGGGGCCGGTGCCGGTGGCGCTGGCCGCCCGTTGGGGTGCCCAGGTCTGCGCGGGCCTCTCGGTCGCGCACGACGCGGGAATCGTGCACCGTGACGTCAAACCCGGCAACCTCATGGTGGTGGACTCCGACGACCAGGACGGCGGCACGATCAAGGTCCTGGACTTCGGCGTCGCTGGTTTCGCGGCCCTGCACAGTCGACGGTTGAACCGTGCCGGCGACCTGGCTGGCACGCCGCTGTACATGTCACCGGAGCAGATCCAATCGCTGCCGGTGGGCGCCCCCGGCGACCTGTACTCCTTCGGCGCCGTGCTCTACCAACTGCTGACCGGGTTCCCGCCGTTCCAGGCGCGCGAACCGCTCCCGGTCCTGCGGATGCACCTGACCGAGGATCCCACCCCGCCGGACGCACTGCGCCAGGACCTGCCCCCGAGCCTGTCCGAACTGGTGCTACAACTGCTCGCCAAGGAACCCGCGCAGCGACCGGCGAGCGCCGAGGCGGTGCGTGAGCGGCTGCTGGCCTTCACCGGTGCGCCAGGAGCCCCCCTCGACGCACCCGCGAGGCCGACCGGGGCCCGCGGCCCCGTGGGCCCACGGCAACGCCGCAGGGGCCTGGAGCGCAACCTGGACGAAGCACAGGCCCTGGCTGATGCGGGTTCCTTCAACGACGCGGTGCGACTACTGGAACCGCTCCTGGACGAGGCAGCCCAGGTGTACGGCGTCGAGCACCCGCAGACGCTGCGGGCCCGCAGGCGCCACGCCCACCTGACCGGAGAGGCCGGAGCCCCGGAACGGGCAGCGGCACTACTGGAGGAACTGGTGCGGGCGCTGGACCGGGTGCACGGACGCGACCACCCCGAGACACGGACCGCCCGCTACCACCTCGCGGCCAACACCGGCCGCGCGGGTCGGCGGGCAGCGGCCGCCAGAATCCGGCAGGAACTGCTGGACGACCTGGTCGCGGCGTACGGGCCCTCCTCGAACAAGGTACTGATCAACCGGCTCTACCAGGCGTTCGACGTGGGAGAGTCCGGCGAGCACGGACAGGCCGCGACCCTGCTGGCCGCCTTGGTGCCCGACATGTCCAGGGTCATGGGTGCGTACTCCCCCGACACCCTCACCGCCCGGCACTACCTGGCCGCCTACACCGGACTGGCCGGACGACCGGTCGAGGCCGTGCGGCTGTACCGCGACCTGCTGGCCGACCACATCCGGATGCACGGTCCCGACCACCCCCAGACGGCGCGGATCAAGGCCCGGCTGGCCCGCTGGGAGCGCCCAGGCAGGTGAGTCCGTTCGCCGCGGCGAACGTGTACTGGATGTCGGACGGCGCCGCTAAGGTTCTGAGCCATGTCACGACCGCTGAACGAGATCATGGAGAGCGGCTGGGCCAAGGCTCTGGAGCCGGTGGCCGACCGCATCACGCAGATGGGCGACTTCCTGCGCGAGGAGGTGAGCGCCGGCCGCACCTACCTTCCTGCCGGGGAGAACGTCCTGCGCGCCTTCCAGCAGCCCTTCGACGACGTACGGGTGCTCCTGGTGGGCCAGGACCCCTACCCCACCCCCGGCAACGCGGTGGGCTTGAGCTTCTCCGTGGCCCCCGACTCCCGGCTCCCCGGCAGCCTGCGCAACATCTTCACCGAGTACACCCAGGACCTCGGCCTGCCGATGCCCGCCAACGGTGACCTCACCCCCTGGACCGAGCGGGGTGTCCTGCTGCTCAACCGGGTCCTGACCGTGCGACCGCGCAGTTCGGGCTCGCACCGCAACAAGGGCTGGGAGGCCGTCACCGAGCAGGCGATCCGCGCACTGGCCGAGCGCGGCAAGCCGATGGTGTCGATCCTGTGGGGACGTGACGCCCGCAACCTGCGTCCGCTCATGCCCAACGTGCCGTGCGTGGAGGCCACCCACCCCAGCCCGATGTCGGCGCACAACGGTTTCTTCGGCTCCAAGCCGTTCAGCAAGGCCAACGCGCTGTTGGAGCAGCAGGGCGCCGCACCGATGGACTGGCGCCTGCCCTGAGCCCCGCCCCCTCCCCGCTCTCGCCCCGCCCCGTCCCGCGCACCACCGAGCAGTGATCGGCCCGGCGCGCGGGGTCGCGTACCGTGGTCCCCCGCCAGGAAAGGCACCGCCGTCCCGTGGTGAAGAAGACGCTGTCCTACTCCGACGCCCTGCGTATCCTCGGCAAGGACGACTCCGCGCTTCTGGACTTCGCCGAAAAACTTGCGGACGGCACACTCGCGGCGCTGGGCGTTCCCGACCTGTTCGGACTGCGCTCGCAGGTCGTCAAGCACGGACGCGGGGCGGTCGCGCGTGTCCGCGGCAGCCTCGACGGCATGGGCCGCTGGGAGCGCACCGAGCGGATCGAGGCCGCGAACCAGGTGCTGCGGGTCGTGGCGGCCTTCGAAGCGCTGGAGGACGTGCTCGCCCGCTCGGGCGCCCCGTTGTCGGTCGACGATCTCGCGTTCACCGGCGACGAGCAGTTGTCGCTGCTGACCGGATCGCTCACCAACGGCCTCGACGTCCTCCCCGTCCTTCCCGGGTCCGATACCGCGGCCACCGGCACACGAACGACCAGCCACCTGCCCGGCACGATCCGCGCCTTCATCCGCGGCCTCTCGGCCTGGGAACGGCTGAGCGCCACCGACCAGAGCCGGGTCGACCGTGCCTTGGACGAGCTTCCGGAACTGGCTGCGGGCCGCTATGCGGCCTCCTATCGCAGGCTCGCCGCGGACATCCCCGAGTTCGGGGTCTGGGCCGGCCTCACCGAGCACGCCGCCACGCGCGAGCGCATCGACCAGGTCAGCACCGGGCTCTTCGGAATGGAGGAGTTGCTGCGCGGGCTGAGCGCCGACGCCGGTCCGCAGCGCAGGCTCGACGAACTCGCCCTCGCCAATCGCGCCGTCCTGGACCAACCGATGCTTCCCACCGCGGAGGCGCCGGAGGGAATGGTTCTTCCCACGGTCAGCCGTTCCTACCTGAACCCGTGCGGTCTGTTGCGGTTCAGCGACTCCGACTCGCTGCCCTCCGCCGACAGCTGGTGGGCGCAGTCCGAGCGCCACGAGGACCTTCAACCACTGCTGGTCTCGCTGCTGACGCAGTGGCACTGCCGGACCCGGCCCATCGTGCTCCTGGGTCATCCCGGGGCCGGCAAGTCGCAGCTCACCCGGATGCTCTGCGCGCGCCTGCCGGCCGGGGACTTCCTGCCGTTGCGGGTGGAACTGCGCGGGGTACAGGCGGACGCCCCCGTCTATCGCCAGATCGAGGAGGGCATCGCGGCGACACTGGGCACCGAGGTGTCCTGGCGCGAACTGTGCGACCGCGCCGCGGGAGCACTTCCGGTGGTGATCCTGGACGGTTTCGACGAGCTTCTCCAGGCCACCGGCATCAACCGCTCGGACTACCTGGAGCAGGTCCAGCAGTTCCAGGAGCAGCAGGCCGACATCAACAATCCCGTGGCGGTCATCGTCACGAGCAGGACCGTGGTCGCCGACCGCACCCGGTTCCCCGCCCGGACCCCCGTCATCCGGCTGGAACCCTTCGACGACGCGCGGATCGCGCGGATGCTGCGGATCTGGAACCAGGCCAACGCAGCCGAGCAGGCGCAGCGCGGGATCGGCCCGCTCCCGCTGGACGTACTTCTGCGCTACCGGGAGCTTGCCGAGCAGCCCCTGCTGCTGCTCATGTTGTTGATCTTCGACTCCGACACCACCGTGCTGCGCGAGGCCGCCGACGGGTTGGGCCGCGGCGAGCTCTACGAGCGGCTGCTCACCGCGTTCGCCGAACGTGACGTGCGCAAGCATCGCGCACGCCTGACGACTGCCGAGCTGAGCGAGGCGACCGAGGGCGAACTGCGCCGCCTGGAGGTCGTCGCAATGGCGATGTTCACCCGGCACAAGCAGAGCGTGACGGCCGACGAGCTCGACCAGGACCTCGCGGTGCTCTACCCCGACGCGGCCGTACACGCCGCCAACCCGGGGCTGCGCGGCCGGATCACCCCGGCCGACCAAGTGCTGGGCCGGTTCTTCTTCGTGCACGAGGCCCGTGCCGTGCGCAACGGCGAACACAGCAGCGTCTACGAGTTCCTGCACGCCACCTTCAGCGAGTACCTGGTGGCCCGGACCGTGGTCAATGCGCTGGACGAACTGATGGCCGACCGGCTGCACGCCCGGCGCAAGCGCTTCAGCGAGCCGCTCAACGACGGCCTGCTCTACGCACTGACGTCGTTCGCGACGCTGAGCGGACGCGCGGCGATCATGGAGTTCACCGAAGAACTGCTGGCTGCCAGGCTCGCCCGGCGCCCCGAGGACCGGGCGGAGTACCGCGCGCTGCTGCTCGAACTCTTCGCCGACGCCCTGTACCCGGCGCCCAACCGCTCCTTCTCCGCCTACGAGCCCGAGCGGCTGCCGGTCACGCACCGGCACGGTGTCCACACGGCCAACCTGGTCCTGCTGCTCTTGGCGGTCAGCACGACCGGGGTGGACGTCCGGGAGCTCTACCCGACGGGCGCGGGCTCCTGGCAGGAGTGGCGCGGCCTGGTCGGGTTGTGGCGGTCGATGCGCACCGACGAGTGGCACGGGACGGTGGACACCGTCCGGGTGCGACACCTGGACTGCTGGGGCGGCGAACCGCGCACCGTGGTGGAACGCGAGACCGGGGAACCGGTCAACGTCGGCGAATGCGTCGGCTTCGAACTGCGCGCAGACGTGACCATACCGCTGGCGGTGAACAATCCCTACCTGATCACCGTGCCCTACGAGGGGGTGAGTTCCAAGCTGCTGCGTTCGATCGCACTGCGGGTCAACGGCACGGCCGCCCGGATGACGCTGATGCTGCTGCCCTACCTGCGGCACGTCTCCTCCGATCTGGGGACGTGGTTCACCGGCCACGACGACGAGGGCTCCTTGATCGGCTGGGCCGAGGCGCACGACATCCTGGAGCTGCGGCTGGGGGATGCGTCGTTCCACAGCGACGAACGGATCGCGCGCTACGAACGCCTGCTGGCGACCTCCCGACTGGGCCGGATCGAACTCCTGGTGCTGCGCCAGGCCGCCGAAGATCTGGACGAACCGCACGACCGTCGCCCTCACCGCCTCGCGCCGACGGTCGGCAGCTATCTGGATTCCGTGCGTTCGGTCGTCTCCGGACCGGCCCTGACCGCACGGTCGGTGGCCCGGGTCCTGGAGGGACTTCGCCCGCGGCTGCCCGGGGCCGACGGGGCGATCGACCGCATCACCGCCTTGGCCGCCGCCAACGACGAACGGCCCGGGGCCGACGCGGTTCCCCCCGCACGCCGAAAGAACGGCGTGCTGCCTTCTTCCGCGTGGGGCAGCGGTGGATCCGGCTCCGGGTAACGAATCTCGCCCAAGAAAAATCCGCAAACCCCGCCAAACCAGCCGGACACCCGTCATGATGGTCAACGGCGTTCCCCGACCGAGGGTGAGACGTCCTCTTCACGACGACCCGGACCTCCGGTGAACTCTCGGTGGTGGCATGCGCGAACCCGTCCGGTACTGCGACGCGATCAGGATTCTGGGCACCGGCGAGGGACGTGTCGCCGACCTGGTCGATCGGTTGTGCGCGCGCGAGGAAACCGACCTGCTGGACGCGCGCACCGAACTCGTGCGCTTCGCCCACCACGCGCTGAACCGGCTGGACCGGGAGGCGCACCGGCTCCCCCGACGCGAGCGCACCCGACGCATCGCCGCGGCGCACAGCATGGTCGTGGTGACCGCGTTCTTCGAGTCGCTGGACGACACCGAACTCCCCTTCGACCTGGACGGCACCACCGAGGGGTTCGCGGAAGACCCCGGTGGGGTCACCGACCACAAGCAGCTCGGCGAGTTCGTGGCACTGCTGGTGCTGTCGGCACCGCCGCTGCCCCGTGTCCAGCGCGACACCGCCGACGGCCTGGCCCGGGTGCGCCGGTTCTACCTGCGCCGCTGCAAGCAGTTGCCCGGAGTCCTGCGCGGCATGCCGCTGTGGGTGGAACTGGACGAGGTTCATCGCGGCACCGTCACCGAGCGGCTGGGCACGGTGTTGGCCAACCGTTGCACCCGCCGCTACGAGGAGCTGCGCGACAAGCTCGCCGCAGGGTTCCCCGAGTTCGGCGCCTGGGCGGGCCTGCACACCGCACGCCCCCGCTACGGCGCGCTTCCGGAGGTCCCGATGGGACTGTCGCGGCTCCAGCACCGATTGCAGTCGATCAGTACCGGGCGGGTCCCAAGCGCGGTTCGGGGCGCGCTGGCCCGCACCCACCGAGAACGCCTGGACGTCCCCGTCTCCTCCTTGGCCCCGCAGTTGGCCGGGACGTACCTGCCGCCCCTGGGGCTGGCCTACGTCACCCCGGCGTTTCGCGCGACCGAGCTGGGTCCCCGGTCACTGGCCCACGAGGAGTCGTGGTGGCAGGAGCAGGGCGGGCCGCGCGAGGACCTCGCCGAGTTCCTGCTCGGCCACCTGACCGCCCCGCGCGCCCTGCTGTTGCCCCTGGTGGTGTTCGGGCCTTCCGGTTCGGGAAAATCGGCTCTGGTGACGATGCTGGCCGCCCGACTGCCCGAGAGCGACTTCGCCGCGGTACGCGTCGACGTCCGCGACCTGCCCGAGGGGGCGCTGGAACGGGCCCTGGCCGACCGCCTCTCCGGTGCGCTTCTCGCAGCCGGGGCGGAGAACTGCGACGCCCTTCCGGTTCTGCTCCTGGACGGGGTGGAGGAGCTGGGCAGCAGGGCCGGAGTCACGCACAGCGGCCTGCTCGCCGGGGTCGCGGCGTTTCAACACGCACGGGCCGGGGCCGCATCTCCGGTGGCGGTCGTGCTCACCTGTCGCGACAGCACCGCCGCACGGGTGCGCTTTCCTCCCGGAAGCGTGGCGATACGGCTGGAGGACTTCACCGACGCGCAGTTGGGTGCGTGGCTGGACACCTGGAATCGGATCAATGCCGGCTACCTCGACCGGAACGGGGCGCTCCCGCTGGATCGGGATTGCCTGGCCCCGCACCTGCCGCTGGGCAGGCGTCCGTTGTTCCTGTTGATGATGGCGGTCTACGACGGCACCAGCAATGCGCTGCGCAAGCTTTCGGCCCCGTTGCGCGAGGCGGGACTGTACGAACGGTGGCTGCGGATGCTCGCCGATGCCGCCGACCGCCGCGACAGGGCTTCCGCGCCGGCCGACGGCGATCTGGCGGTGCGTTCGGGCCGCATCGAACAGGCCCTGCTGGGCGCGTCGGTACTGGCCTTCTCCATGTTCAACCGGGGTGGACGGCACGCCGACACCGCTGCGGTGACCGCCGACCACACCGCCCTCCTGCATTGGCCGGCGCATTTCGCACGCCCGATGGATCCGCTGCAACTGGGCTGTGCGGTGCCCGCGGACTCCTGGGAGGGAACGGCGCGACTGGTGTTCAGCCATCCGTCGCTGGGCGAGTACTTGGTGGCACGGCTGGTGGCCGAGGAACTGGCGGGGTTGGCCGAGGCCCGCATCCGCGATCGACGGGCGGTGCGCCCCACTCCCCTGGACGACGCGTTCCTGCACGCGCTGCTGTCGTTCACTCCCCTGTCGGTGTCGGGGGAGGTGCCCCGGTTCCTCGCCGAACGGCTGCGGTTGTTGGCTCCGGGCGCCCGCGACGAACTGCGCCTGGCCCTTGCCGAACTACTCCGTGCCGCCGGACGGCATCGGCCCCGGGTCGCCCACACCGGCTACCGCCCCCTGGAGTTGGGGGACGCCGCACGCGAGGCCGCCTACAGCGCGAACCTGATGCTGGCGCTGGTGGCGGTGCACGGTGACGAGGTTCCGCTTCCGGCCCTGTTCGGGCCGGAGTCGTCGGCGCGCTGGCGTGCGCTGGCCCACCTGTGGAAGTCCCAGCTGCCGCCCGAACAGTGGGCAAGCCTGGTGCACGCCCTGGAGGTGCGCGGGACCGACGGCGCGCTGACGGTGCACCGGGGCAGCACCGGCGCGGGGGCCCAGACCGACTCCGGTTTCACCTGGCGCGAGTCGGCGCTGCTGGCCGATGACGCCACCCAACGGCTGTTGCACGCCCTGGAGCCGCTGGTACGGCTGTTCGGAGGAGATGTGACGGCCCGTGACAGCGAGGCGGCCTCCGATGCCAACGCGGTGCTGACGCTGTCCTTCGGCGCCGCGGATGCCGACGACGACGCACTGGTGGACTCCTTCGAACGCGCGTTCACCATGGGTGAGGCGCTGGAGTCCGACGACCGCCTGCGTTTCCAGGTGTTCGTGTTGCGTCAACTGCGCGGCCAGGTCCACCGCCTGGGGGCCCGCCTGGTTCCGGTCACCACGCGCCACGTCCGTCCCATCGGTGTGTCCAAGAGCGCTCGCGCCTCGGTGCGTCGACTGGCCGAGGAACACAACGAGCACGTGGCGGCCATCCGCGACGTACTGGCCGGGTACACCTAGTCCCCCGCCAGAATGACGCGCGTCAACCGAGGCAGGACCTCTTCGATCGGTTCGCGCAGGAGGGCGTGGGCCGCGTCGTCGTAGGGGGTCGGTTCGGCGTTGACGATGAGCAGTCGCGCTCCGGCGCGCAGCGCGACATCGCAGAGGGCCGCCACGGGATGAACGGTCAGGGAGGTGCCCACCGCCACCAGTGCTTCGCACTCCTCGACGGCCGCCACCGCGGCCTCCAGGACGTCGGGGTCCAGGCGCTGGCCGAAGGAGACCGTGTCGCTTTTCTGGATACCGCCGCAGCGCACGCAACGCGGGTCGGACTCCTCGTCCAGGCGCTCCAGCACTTGCGGGGTGGGCGTACGCAGTCCGCAGGACAGGCAGACGACCCAGTGGATGGTGCCGTGTACCTCGATGACACGCGCGGGGTCCATCCCCGCCTTCTGGTGCAGGCCGTCGATGTTCTGGGTGACGACGGCGCACAACCGCCCGGCCCGATCGAGTTCGGTGACGGCACGGTGAGCGGCGTTGGGCTCCGCTCTCAGGGCCGGACTGGTCCGACGCACCTGCCACACCTGGCGACGGACGTCGACATCGCAGCGGTAGACGTCGATGTCGTACAGTGCGGCGGCCCCCGGGTTGGTCGTCCACACGCCGCGCGGCCCGCGAAAATCAGGGATGCCGGAGCCGGTGGAGATCCCCGCCCCGGTCAGAACCGTGACGCGATCGCAGCCCGCCAGCAACGCGCCGACCTCGGCGACATCCGCGGTGGTGGCCATGTCCGTTCCCCTCCCCGACGACCAGGACGCCCGTCCATTGTGGCAGCGTTGCCCCGTCTCCGTTCGGGCCGCGCGAATCGCCCGGGCGGCGGTTTCCCTGCTTCGTGAAGTCCGGCAAACGTGCCAAAATCAGACCACTCATGAAACACGTGAAACAGTCGCCGTACATTCTCGTGGTCAACGGGACCAAGATCAGACGTCCGGTCTTCGTGCTGGGCGCGCCGCACTCGGGGGTGGACTTCGTGGCCCGCGCGCTGCGACGTGCGCCCGGATTCCACCTGACCGGGGGCCACCCCAGCGTGTTGAACGCGGTGTACGCGTTCGCGCGGCAGCCCTCCTTGGCCCAGGGGCACGAGTCCGGTGCCGCGCGCCTGGTACGCGACGCGTTCGCCGAGGCATGGCAGCTGACCCCGCTCAGTTGCCCTCGGTGCCCGCCGGGCCCGGTGCCGGCCCGGGAGGCCCCCGAGCCCTGCGAGCACGCCGGTCAGGTCACCCGCTACGGCGACGCCGGCCCCGACCTGCTCTACAGCTCCAGCGCACTGGCCCTGGCCTTCGAGGACGCCGCGTTCGTCCAGGTGATCCGGGACGGTCGGGACGCGGTCGCGGACATGCTCGACGACGAGCACTCCCTGACCTGGTTCAAACCGGGTGTGGCCAACCTGGACGGAGAACTGCCCAACGCGTTCTTCGGGGTGGAGACCGAGGAGGACCGCGACGAGTACCCGGGGCTGTCCACAGCGAGCAAGTGCGCGATGCGCTGGCGCAGTGCCGTGCGGTTGTCGGCGAAGCTGCGCGGCGAACTGGCCCCCGAACGCCTGATGACCCTGCGCTACGAGGAGGTTCCCGGCAAGGAGGTGGAGACCGCCGAACGCCTGTCCGAGTTCGTCGGGGCCAGCGTGTCCGCACTGGAACTGATGCGGCCCGACCCCGACGGCACCGGCTCGTGGCGTGTGCGACTGGACTCCGTTCAACGCACCGACGTGGAGGGCGTGGCGCGCCCGGAGTTGACCAGGCTGGGCTACCTGCGTTGACCGGACCCGTCCTCGCTGTGGACATCAAGGTGGTGCGGGCACCCGTGACGGGCCCCTGGGGACTGTCCCTAAGATGAGGCACATGGGAGCACTGCAGATTCCGAACCTCATCATGCTGATCGCGATCATGGCGATCCCCGTCAGCATCTTCATCGCCGGCATCGTCTACGTCATGCGCGTCGTGCGCAACGGGACCGAGGCCACGCTCGCCCGGGCCACCAGGCGCCGCGAACTGGCCTAGAGCACGACGGACACCCGACGGGCCCGCCCGGTGGTTCTTCTCCACCGGACGGGCCCGTCTGTCGTCGACGGGCGGGTCAGCCGTTGACCTGGTCGGGGTCGGAGCCGAACCGCCGGTTCTCGTTCAGACCGGAGAGCGTGTTGACCTGCTCGGCACTCAACTCGAAGCCGAAGACGTCGAAGTTGGAGCGGATGCGCTCCGGAGTGACCGACTTGGGGATCACGACGTTGCCGATCTGCAGGTGCCAGCGCAGGATCACCTGAGCGGCGCTCACCCCGTGCTCCAGGGCGATCGTGGCGACGGTCGGGTCGTCGAGCAGTTTGCCCTGACCGAGCGGGCTCCACGCCTCGGTGGCGATGCCGTGGCGGGCGTGGAAACGGCGCAGCGGTTCCTGCGTGAGCACCGGGTGCAGCTCGATCTGGTTGAGCACCGGGGTGATCCCGCCCTCATTGCTCAGTCGCTCCAGGTGGGCTTCCTTGAAGTTGGAGACACCGATCGCCCGGACCCGCCCCTCTGCGTAGAGACGCTCGATGGCTTTCCAAGTCTCGACGTAGCGGTCCTTGGCCGGAAGCGGCCAGTGGATGAGATAGAGGTCCAGCCGGTCGAGCTTGAGGGCGTCCAGCGTCGCGTCGAAGGCGCGCAGCGTGCTGTCGTAGCCCTGCTCGTCGTTCAACAGCTTGGAGGTGACGAAGAGCTCCTCGCGTGCAACGCCCGACTCCCGGATCGCCTGGCCGACGCCGGCCTCGTTGCGGTAGGCGGCTGCGGTGTCGATGCTGCGGTAGCCGGTCTCGATGGCGGTCCGCACAGGGGCGACCACGTCATCGTTGTCCACCTGCCACACCCCGAAACCCAGCTGCGGGATACGCACGCCGTTGTTGAGGGTGACCTCGGGGACGGTAGTCATGGATACTCCACGTCGTTGGGTGACATTCGTATTGCGACCTCGCATAACCGGCGGGCGCACCGCGTGATTCCGCCTTCGCCCGCCTCGGGGGACGAGAGGCATGTCACATGCCGATGCGCTCGCCGGTCACGGCAGGCTGATCACTCTCCGGCCAGGTCCCGACGCATCCGGCGCAGGGTCTGGGAGAGCAGCCGGGAAACGTGCATCTGGGAGAGGCCGACGTCCGTGGCGATCTCGCTCTGGGTCTTGTTTCCGAAGAAGCGCAACAGCACGACACGTCGCTCGCGCTCGGGAAGCCGATCCAGAGCACCCTTGAGCGCCTCCTTGTCGACCACGCTCTCCAGGGCGTGGTCGGTGGAGCCGAGCGTCTCGCCCAGCGCGGTCTCGTCGTCGGCCTCGCCGAAGGGCATGTCCAACGACAACGCGCTGTAGGCCGAGGCCGCGTCGATGAGTTCGATGGTCTGCTCCACGTCGAGTTCCAGGGCGGAGGCGATTTCCTTGGTGGTGGGGGTGCGCCCCTCCTTGTGGGTGAACTCGGCGACGACCCGGTTCAGCTCGGAGCGCTTCTCCTGGTGGGCACGCGGAACGCGTACCGCCCACGTGGTGTCGCGGAAGTGGCGCTTGAGCTCGCCGGTGACCATCGGGAGGAGGTAGGCGACGAAGGGCTTGCCGAACGAAGGGTCGAACCCGCGGAT
The DNA here is from genome assembly GCF_030268225.1 of Nocardiopsis ansamitocini. Classification (GTDB taxonomy): domain Bacteria; phylum Actinomycetota; class Actinomycetes; order Streptosporangiales; family Streptosporangiaceae; genus Nocardiopsis_D; species Nocardiopsis_D ansamitocini. The sequence goes on from NZ_BSQG01000001.1 coordinate 226,237, forward strand.
GGCCTTCATCAGTCCCAGTGTGCCGACCTGGCAGAGGTCGTCCATCGGCTCGCCCCTGTTGCGGTAGCGGCGGGCCTCCCTTCGGACCAGGGGCAGGTGCAACTCGACGAGTTCGCCCCTGATGCGCTCGCGTTCCTGCACGTCGGCGGTCTTGAGCGCCGCCAGTTCCGCGAGCAGTGTCTCGGCACGCCCCGTGGCGCGCGGACGTGCGGGCGGACGGACCGTGTTCTTGGTCCGCGCGACGGTGGTCCGACGGGGTTTCGTGGTCTTGCCAGGCATCGTGGTCTCCTTGGGGTTTCCCGCCAGGTGGGGCTTGCACCTGGTGGAAGCGGTCTTCGCAGATCGCACCCGACGTTGCTGCCGATGCCGAACGCGCGGAGCGCGGGGGATACAACTGCATCGAACGCCGGGTTTCAAGGCCACGCTTTTGGACCTGACCCTCGCATGCCCCCTGAAAAAGGCCGCAAACTCACCCAAGAGAGAAGTCTGGGAAGACCCTGGGAACATGCGAAAGGCGGCGACCGTTCGGTCGCCGCCCCTGACGCTTGCCCTAGCGGGTGGGCATCGTCATCAGCACACCGCCGTGGAGGGGACCTCGTCGATCCGCTCGATACCGGCGTTGCGCTGCTCTCCGACGCGCGTGTTCACGGCGTCGGGGGCGATGGTCTGGCCCTGCTGGTAGTAGACCCAGTCCACGTCCTGCACGTAAGTGCTGGTGCCACCGGTGTGACCGCTCATGTCGATGAACCACTGGTTGAAGTTGATCGACATGGGAGAGCTCGGGTAGTACTTCCCGCCATGCTCGGCCACGAGGTGGGTGTCGATGTAGTACTTAGCTGTGCCGTCGGCGACCTGGATGACCAGGTCGCGCCAGCCCGCGAAGGAACGGTCGACGACGTCGTGGGTGTTGTCGGCCTTCCAAGGGTCGCGCTGGTAGGTGTGGTAGGAGGTGAGGTAGAACGCCTCGGCCCTGGCACCCCAGCCTCCGTTGGGCAGGTACTCGAAATCGAGTTCGCTGTAGTCGGGGTCGTTGTCGTAGGCCAGCGGAGTGATCGTGTAGAAGGTCTGGAGCACCGTGTCGCCGTCGGCACCGGACACCGGCTCGTCGGCGAATTTCACCTTCGCCGCATACGTGCCCTCGTGGAACTTCTCCTCCCCGAACGTCAGTTCGGCCTGGCTGGTACCGGCAGGTGTGCCGTCGGTGGAGGAGGTCAACCGCAGGAGCCGGTCACCGTCCTCGGCGACGAAGGAGATGTTGTCGGCATCCCAGGACGCCCCGGCCACACCGGGACCGCCGGCCCAGCTGCGCACCCGCCATCCCTGCTCGGCGAGTGCGGGGTCGTGGGGGCCGCTGTATACGAAGTCGTCGAAGAACAGTCCGCATTGGGCAGCGGCGGCGTTCTCCTGGGCCGACACCGGGACGGCCTCCGGCGCGGCGGCACATCCGGCCAGGGTCAGTCCGAGCACAGCGCCCATGGCCAGTGGCCGCAGGCCGGGGCGTCGTTTCTCGGGCACGGGGGATCACCTCGGGTTGGTCTGGGGGAAGCGAGCAGCGCGCCCGGCAAAACGGCCTGGAACGCGAAAGGTGATCAGAAGGGGCTGATCGTGACCGCGAAGGCGGCGGGGGCGTGGTCCTGGATGTAGGACGCGAAGTCCACGACGTCGTCGAAGGCGAAACCGTACGCCTTGCCGTCCTCGGTGTACTCGTGGAAGACACCGGCGTAGCGGTTGGTGATCGCGTGCTGGTAGAAGGCCGCGGCGTCGGTGGTGGGCTGCTCGGCGACGTCCAGCAGGGTGGAGCGGTTGAAGGCGGCACCCAGGATGGCGGCGACCGGACCGGTGATGCCGTCGTTGGGGGCCGCAAGCGCTCCGTCGCAGAAGAAGACGTCGCGGGTGGAGGGGCGGGAGATGGGGGCCACTCCGTTGTCGAAGACCAGTTGGTCGGAGCCGTTGACGCGTCCGGTGAAGGTGCCCGCGTTGGTGGTGACGCGCAAGTCGGTTCCGGCGTAGCGCGACCAGACCTCGTCGATGTAGGGGTCGTAGTAGTCGCTGGGGAAGACTCCTGTGTCGAGTCCGTGTCCCGGCGCGATGACGCGGAGGCGGTCGCCGACGACGAGCGGGGAGTAGTCGGAGTCCGCGGCGATCGCGTCGAAGACGGCGTCACGCCCCCCCGGTTTGAAGGTACCGGTGGTCTGGTCCGCGTCGCCGGTGAGCTTGATGGACAACGGAACGCTGAACTGGTCCACCATGCTGGTGTTGCAGAACATGCCGGAGGTGTTGTGGGTGAACTCGACCGTGTCGTGCAGGACCTCGTAGTTGGGGTCGGACTCCACCCAACCGGCGGGGTACTGCAACGCGGCCCGGCCGTCACCGTCGGCCACGACCTTGAAACGGAGCTTGTCGCCCAGGGCGAAGTAGATCCGCCCGGACATGAAGGGCAACGACAGTTCGGTGGTGTCCCCGGAGAGCGGGATGGAGTAGTCGGTGAATCCGTCGTCGGTGTTGTCGGACTCGCTGACCGGCCGCAGGGTCCCGTCGGCGGTGACGTAGGACTGCTGGCCCGTCGCCAGGTCGGTGCCGACGATGTAGACGCGAATCTGATCGCTGCCGAACGACCCGCTGTCGTTGGTGATGGTGAGGGGAAGCGCCCCGGCTTGGCCGGCTCCGCTGCCGCTGGTCAGGCCGGCGTTCTGCGGTGAGCCGCAGCCTGCGGCACCGAGCAGGGGAACTCCGACCGCGGCCAGGGTGGCGCCGCCAAGGAAGGATCTTCGGTTGAACATGGTCGCTTGTCCTCACGGAGGGGGCTGAAGTGGGGACCAATCTGGCGACTCAGGACAACAAACGTCAACCTCAAGTAAAAAGTGAACGGCGTTTATCTAACATTTCTACTGGTAACAAAGTTGCCATGTGATTTAGATCACTGTCCAGGAGTGGTCGCATCTGGTTTCGATCCGGCCGCCAACGGCAAGGCCGTCGGGGCAATTGATCCATTTAAGACAATAAAAAATATGAAAAGTCATTTTTCATATGATTTGACGGGATTGACACTCCCCGGCCGCCCAGGCGGACACGCCACCATGCACAGTCGACGCCCGGATGCCAGGGCCGTTGTGCCCGGGGCGCGCAAGGCCGTCGGCAATGCGGCAACTGATCCACCCGGCACAAGCGTTCGGCGTGGATCAGCAGCGTCACGGTGTTCGATCCCGGTGGGGAACCGCCCGGAAAAGTCGTAACGGGACCGAGGCCAGCAGCTGCACGTACAGCGCCTCCGCCATCGCCTGCCGGCAGCAGCAACGCTCCGGCCCGACTGTCGGGGGGCCGGGCCCGTCCCCCATCGGGCCCGCCCGATCCATGCGTTTCTTTAACGCCGATCGGGGCGGCGGAGGGGGAGACTCCTTGTCGAGGGTGTTCCCGACGTCTCCGGTCCACCGCAGCAGCGCGGCTCCGGCACGGGGTGACGGGTCCACGCCGCACAGACGAGAGCGAAGGGGCCCGTTGAGCGTCGAACCGAGGTTCGCCATACCGGCGTACATGGCCAGTCCCGCACAACCCAAGGCACCGTCGAACAAGGTGACCCGTTGGCTGTTGGCCGACCAGGTGCAGGCGGTCGGCGCTCGGGCGGCACACCGGCACTCGCCGCCCCAGGCGTGGTGGAAGGTGATGTGCCTGACCGGAGTGGACTACTTCTCGACCCTGTCCTATCTTCCCGGGATCGCGGCAATGACCGCCGGGGCTCTCTCACCGCTGGCCACCCTGCTGATCGTGGTGCTGACCCTGTTCGGGATGTTGCCGATGTATCGCAGGATCGCCCGGGAGAGCCCCAACGGGCAGGGGTCGATAGCGATGCTGGAGAAACTGCTCCCCTTCTGGCAGGGGAAGGTCTTCGTCCTGTGCCTGCTCGGGTTCGTCGTGACCTCCTGGGTGATCACGATTACGCTGTCGTCGGCCGACGCCACCGTGCACGCCCTGGAGAACCCCTATCTGCCCGATGTCCTCAGCGGGCAGAACGTCGCCATCACCGTTGTCCTCCTGCTGGTCCTGTGCGGGGTGTTCCTGCTCGGTTTTCGCGAGGCAGTTGCCGTCGCCATCCCCCTCGTCGCAGTGTTCTTGCTGCTCAACATGGTGGTGATCGGCGTCGGGCTGGTCGAGGTGTTCAACGGCTCCGGTGCGTTCGACAACTGGACGACCGCTCTCACCGCCACCCCGGGCGGTTTCGGCGGCATCATCGGCATCGCGCTGACCGCCTTCCCGCTTCTCGTGCTGGGCCTGTCGGGCTTCGAGACCGGGGTCAGCATGATGCCGCTGGTCGCCGACCACGGCCGGACCGCCGCCCAGCGCCTGGAGTCGCGCATCCGCAACACCCGCAGGTTGTTGACCACCGCGGCGTTGATCATGAGCGTGTACCTGATCGCGACCACGTTCATCACCACGGTGCTGATCCCGCCCGAGGCGTTCGAGAAAGGCGGCGCGGCCAGTGGCCGCGCACTGGCGTACCTGGCACACGAATACCTCGGCAACACCTTCGGGACCGTCTACGACATCAGCAGCATCCTGATCCTGTGGTTCGCCGGCGCCTCGGCCATGGCCGGGCTGATCAACATCGTGCCCCGTTACCTTCCCTCCTACGGCATGGCTCCGGAGTGGGGCCGGGCGGTGCGACCGGTCGTTCTGGTCTACACCTTCGTCAGCGTCAGTATCACCATCGCGTTCAACGCCGACGTGGACGCCCAGTCGGGGGCCTACGCCACCGGAATCCTGGCGATGATGGTCTCCGGGGCGACCGCGGTGACGGTCTCCTCGGTGCGGCACGGGCAGCGGCGCACAGCGGTGGCCTTCAGCGTACTGACGCTCGTCCTGCTCTACGCGCTGACCGCCAACGTGGTCGAGCGCCCCGACGGCATCGCGATCTCGGGCATGTTCATCGCCGGGATCATCGTGATCTCCCTGGTCTCGCGTGTCTCGCGCACCACCGAGCTCAGAGCGGACCGCATCGAGTTCGACCGTGCCGCCCGCCAGTTCATCACCGAGTCGCTGGCCTCGGACCCGACACTGCACCTGGTCGCGAACCGGCGCGACACCGGGGACACCGCCGAATACGCCGAGAAGGAAGCGGACCAACGCCGCAAGAGCCCCGTCCCCGGGCCGGCCGACGTGCTGTTCCTGGAGATCGACGTCATCAATCCCTCCGATTTCAGCGACGTGCTGAAGATCCGCGGAGTCGACATCGGCGGGTACCGGGTCCTGCGGGCGCAGAGCCCGGCAGCACCGAACACGATCGCCGCGATCCTGCTCGCGCTGCGCGACGCGACCGGGGTCAAACCGCACTGCCACTTCGAATGGTCCGACGGCAACCCTCTGGGCCTGCTGCTGCGCTACCTGTTGTTGGGCCGCGGCGACACCGCCCCAATCGTCCGGGAGATCCTGCGCGAGGCCGAACCCGACGAGGCCCGCCGCCCGGATGTGCACGTGGGCTGATCGTGGCCGCGGCGACCGCCGCCGGCCGAAATCGCTGCGGCAGCAACCCTCACTGCAGGTGAGAGCAGTCGGACCCCGGGTTCCGCGTAACGGCGATCACGTCGTCGAGCCGGTCGCACACAGCGAGCAGGTCGGTGATCCGCCGGTCGATGCGCACGCGCTCGGTCACCAGCCGGTCCAGGAGTTCCGGGGACGCTCGACCCGAGTCCACGCATGACAGCACCTCGCGGACCACTCTGCTCGGAAGGCCCGCGGCATAGAGCTGCTGGATCAACAGGACCCGGTCGACGGCGGTGTCGGGGTAATGCCGATGACCGCCGGGGCTGCGATACGCCTGGAGCAGATCCTGTTCCTCGTAATAGCGCAGCGCCCGGACGCTGACCCCCGCCTTGTCGGCGACCTCACCGATGCGCATCGATCCTCCTCCGCCCGGGCGACCTGCCCGAGTTGTACCTGACGTCGACGTCAGGTTCTAACGTAGTGGGCGTCGGCGATCGCCGGGCATTCACCCCACTGACCTCACGAACGGCCGGTCCAGGCCGCGTGGAAAGGCAGAACGTCATGCGCGCAGTCCGATATCACGAGTACGGCGGTGTGGAGGTTCTCGTGGTCGAGCAGGCACCGGCCCCCCGTCCCGGCCCGGGCGAGATCCGCGTCCGCGTCGCGGCGGCCGGCGTCAACCCCGTCGACTGGAACGTGCGTTCCGGTGCGGTGCGCGAGATGCTCCCCGTGGACCTGCCAGCGATTCCTGGGCTGGACGCCGTCGGCGTGGTCGACGAGATCGGCGAGGGCGTGCGGGGGGTGGGCACCGGCGACCGTGTCTTCGGGCTGGTCGGCAAGGGCGTGCGGGGGGCGGCGGGCACCGGCGGTGTCTCCGGGCGGGGCGGCGTCACCGGCGCGACAGCGGAGCTGGCCGTGCTCTCGGCCTGGGCCCACGCGCCCACCACGTGGACAGACGAGGAGGCCGCCGGCGCGGGCCTGGCATCCGTGACCGCGATGGGCGGGCTGAAGGCGCTCGGTCCCCTGCGGGGGCGTACCCTTCTCGTCGAGGGCGCCGCCGGAGGCGTGGGCAGTGCCGCGGTCGAGATCGCGGTGGCCCAGGGCGCCACCGTGATCGGGACGGCCAGCGAGCGCAACCACGAGTTCCTCGCCTCCCTCGGAGCCGTTCCCACCACCTACGGCGCCGGCCTGGCGGAGCGCCTGGCCGTCCTGGCCCCGGACGGTGTCGACATCGTGCTCGACACCGCGGGCTCCGGCTCCCTGGCCGACCTCATCGCGATCGCGGGCGACCCCGCTCGCGTGTCGACGATCGCCGACTACGCCAATGCACAGCGCCTGGGCGTGCACCTGGCCATCGCGGAGTACGACTCCACCCTCCTCTCCGAAGCGAGCGAACTCGGCCGGCGGGGCCGTTACACACCGCGCATCGAGCTGGCCTACCCTCTCGAACGGATCGCGGAGGCGCACGCATACGCCGAGCGCGGGCACACACGGGGAAAGATCGTGGTCCGCATCTGAGCCGGCCCCCACCGTTCGGGGCCTCACACCGCCTCGGCGGCGGGAGGCCAGCACCTCGGATCATGTTCCCGGAGTGGTCCGGGTGTCCCGGAGGTCGTTTCGCCAGGGGTCCCCGGTACGCAACCGTCCAGACCGCCGAGACCGGCTCGGGCACGTTGATTGTGAAGCCGGCCCCTGCGACAGCCCGCCGGGTACCGCGCCCGGCTTCCTCGGCCTCAATCGTGAGGCCCTCGCGCGCTCCCGCCGCCGTCGCGCCTGCTTCTGGCGGCAAGCAGGCAACGACTGGCTGGGTAACGCTCCCACCATCATCCCGCCCTTGGGCGGCGTTGTCCTTGCCTGAAAGACGTGGGGGGCTCAGAGCGCTGAGGCACTACCGCGGAAGGCTGACTCGGATGCGACGTAGCCTGCTGGCGCGACAGACCGGCGCGCCGCGGCCCGGTGTGACTTCCTGCGAGGGGGACTACGGAAAACTCCCCCGGAACACGACGAAGCCCTGGCGAGAAAACTACTCTCGCCAGGGCTTTCACGTCGGGATGACAGGATTTGAACCTGCGACCCCTTGACCCCCAGTCAAGTGCGCTACCAAGCTGCGCCACATCCCGGCCGCGTTGTGCGAGCCCGTCTCCGGCCTCGCCAACGGGTTTAACTTTAGCGCATCCGCAAGGCTGGTCGTGACAGGTTTTCCGGCGGCCTCCATCACCGTCGCGGCCTCTCTCTCGGCTCCTGGAGGTCATTTCCGGGCTGGACCTTGTCCCCGGGCACCTTGGGCACGTGGAACACGACCAACCGCACCGGATGGGGCACCGGAAGCGCTCCGTGCAGCTCGTACGGTTCCAGGACCAGGAGATCACCCGAGTTCAGCCGTACCGTCTCACCGTTGACCGAGTAGTCGGCGGCGTCGAGGAAGTAGAAGATCTCGTACAGGTGGCGATGGTAGTGCCGCTCCTCGGTGAAGTCGGCGGGATGCTCGACCAGCAGGACCGCGGCCCGGTCGACGGGGACGCCCACCGGCAGATCGAGGAGGGGGAGCACGCTGCGCCCGTCAGGGCGTTCATCGGGAGCCATCGAATCGGAGTGCACGACGCGCATCGGACCCTGTCTCTCAGACGCCCGGGAGAACCGGGGCTTTGGCGGTTTCGGCCATGACATCCGTGTAGAAGCCGTTGATCAGTTCCAGTCCGCGGGCGTAACAGGCGAGGGCAACCGTGTCCGGTCTGTCGCGGACGATGTGGAAGGGCATGACACTGCACATGTGCGCGGCCTCGGCCAGACGCACCTTGAAGAACCAGTGCGCGTCGTCCTGGGACCAGTCGCTTGCCAGGAACCAGTCCAGGAGCCGTTCCCGGACATCGTGGTAGAAAGCGACCAGGCGGGGAGAGGTGAAGGCGTAGTCGATGGCGTCGTCGCCGGCGTCGACCTCGACCAGGCCGTCGTGGATGAGGTCGTAGAGCGAATTGACGGAGTGCCAGATCTTGCCCAGGTCGTAGGCCACGTCGTAGCCGGAGTTCCCTCTCGGGTCGATCAGGAGGAAACGATGGTTGTCCCGGTCGATCAGGATGTTGTCGAAGTGTGGGTCGCCGTGCGTGCGGACCAGGCGCTCGGGGGTCAGCATGTCCAGCACCGCAGGGTCTCGCTCCAGGTCGTCGACCAGTTGGCGAAGCCCTCTGAGAACGACACCGTTCACCGTGACTTCGGCCGCGGTCCAGAGCCGGCGCCGCTCCGGGAGGGCGTTCGCCGCCTGTGCGAGCCTGCCGCGGATCCGGTCCAGGTGGGTACGGCGGACGTAGTCGGCCGGCGCCGGGAGCGGCGCGACCGGGTAGACGTCGCGCCGCAACGCGGCCAGCGTCCTGCGCGCCCACCGCGCGGCCTCCGCCTCGTCGATGTCGCCCGACAGGATGAGACGGCGCAGGGTGGGGAGATGATGGTGGACGAGGTCCACGGACACGCCGTAGGTCTCGATCCGGGACTCGACCACCTCGGGGAAGTGCCTGCGCGCGTTCCTTTCCAGACCGTGCAGCCAGCCGACCTCGTCGGCCAGCTTCTCCGCACCGGCGCCGACGGCCTCTTTGCGCACTGTTCGCAGCCCCGACGCGGGATGCAGTCGGATGTAGGTCCGTGCGTAGGAGCCGCCCGCCAGTGCTCCGCCGACCACGACGTCGTCCCCATGGATGTCTCGGGTCTGCGCCGCGCACTGGACATGGGTGCGCTGCGCCAGTTGGCAGACCGCCTGGGTCCACGGGAGCCGGAAGGCGTTCCTGGCGAGGATGTCGCCGAGCAGTGCCCGGTCTCCCCCGGTGAGGAAGAGTGTGCCCAGGTACTCCAGGTCGCCCTCATGGCCCAGGCTGTCCAGGATCAGCGCGAGACGGCCTTCGCGGTGGGCGGTGGCGAACACCTGTCCCCGGCGCACGAGGACGCCCCGGTCGGCCACCAGCACGGTGGCCGTGGTCAGGTTGGCGAACGCCGAGAGGATACCGGGGCGTATCTCGCACGAACAGTCGAGGATGAGGACGCTGCCGCGCCCGTGCCGCAACTGTGCGGCCAGGGCGCGGGCCCGGGCGCACCGGTCCTCCCCCACGACGCACTTCATCATGTCCGAGCGGGGAATGCGCGACGTGGGTGCGTCGTGTGGGGCCGGGGACTTCGGGAAGGTACCGGACCGTTCGCCCGTGATGATCGTGACCTGGCCGAGTGTGCCGTCGAGGACCGCTGCGCGCAGCCGGGTCACGAGGTCGACCGGTTCGTCCGGATGGTGGGGGCACAAGGTGTCGCGCACGATGATCTCCATCGGCTCTCTCCTCTTGCGGAAAACGAGAGTTGACGCGTGCTTGCTTCGTTGCCCGGGGCGGGGTGGGGCCCGACACGGGCTGTGTTCCTCGTGGTTCGTCGTGCTTCGCTGATAGTGGGTGGCTCGTGTCGTATCCGGGCGGGTCGGCACCCCGCGCGGACTGGATCGCTAGTGGTCCGTTCGTGGTGCGCGGGCCTCCCCTATCGCGCTCAGGTACGACGGAAGGCGCTGGGAGACTCCAGCGGGCGGGTCGATGCCCATTTGTTCAAGCCTGGTGGTCTTCAGGCAGGGGCGGGGCGGCCTGGGCGCCCCTGACGCAGGTCGGAGCGCGTACGAGGGCAGGACCAGGGCGGCCGGGAGGCCGGCCGTTTCGGCGATCTTCCTGGCCCACGCGTACTTCGTCACCTTCTCCCGGCTGGCCAGGTGAACGATGCCGCCGCGGTCTTCGGCGATGAGCCGCCCCACGATGGCGGCCACGTCACCCGTCCAGGTCGGTTGGCGTTCGAACCGGTCGTCCAACTCGACGGCCTCCCCCTGCCGGAGTGTGTGCAGGAGCGACTCCGTCCACGTGGGGCCGCGTCCCGACACCCGTTTCCCGTAGAGCACGGGGAGGCGGACGATCAAGTGGTCGGGAACCCGTGAGGCCTCGGTCTCCCCGCGCCGTTTCGTCTCTCCGTAGACCTGGAGCGGGTTCGGGGGGTCGTTCTCCGCGTATCCGTCGGTGGCTCTCCCGTCGAAGACGTACTCCGTCGAGATGTACACCAACTTCACTCCCCGGCGCGCGCACTGCTGCGCCACGTTCCCGGTCGTCACGGTGTTCACCCGGTGGGCCATTTCGGGGTCGTCCTCGCACTGCTGCACATCGGCGTTGGCCACGCAGTGGACGCACACGTCCAGCGGCTCCTGCGCGAAGAACGCCTCGACGTCCTCTCCGGAACCGGCCTCGACCCGCCGGCAGCGCGGACGGTCCCGTGAGTACGACCACCCCCGTACCTCGTCGGCGGCGGACAGAGCCGCCATCAGCTCCGAGCCAAGCATTCCGCCCGCACCGGTGACGAGGATCCTTCGGGCCATGTCGCCCTCTTCTTCCGCCGCTCGTGGAGTGCTCGCGGCATCGTCGGATTCGGCGACCGGCAGGAACGGGAGGCGAACGGGACGGGTGACACATATTCCCGATTGGAGGCGTGACGAGGAGCCGGCCACAGATACGGAAAGGAATGAGAAGACCGCCACCCGAATGATCATTGATGCAACCAAGATCACATGGAAGCGCTCCCACGAGACCATAATCGTTACATTCACGGACAACTGTCAACCATTCACGCAGCCCTATTTTTCAATCATGTAAACTTTGCCAATTAGTATAATTTGTCTGCTTTTTCGCTATTGTGCCACTCGGGGGGCGATCGCGGGCAAGCCCTCCCGAGCACAGCCGCCAAGGCCGCCGGAGCACGCCGGCCACATCGGCTCCCGAACTGCGGAAATCCTTACCGGACTCCCCTGCCCAGGCACAAGGCGGGACCGCCCTCCGGCCCGACGGCTGCGCCAACCGCGCCTTTCACCCGGCCGCCTTCTCTTTGCATTGTTCGCCGGGAAGACGATCGAAATAAACCGAAGGCGGGTCCCGCGACTTCACAACCGACCGCAACGACTGCCGAATCGGGGATTCCATCAACGAATCGTTCAATCGCGTCCCCCGGGCTTCACTCAAGGGTGGTACCGGTTTTCCTATGCGATTCCCTCCTGGGAAAAACGCCGCCTGGAAGGCAGCCGCCCGCACGGGGAGCCTTGGAGACGAGAAGCAGCGGGGACAGTGGGACTCTCCACTCCCCGGGGGGAGACGCCCCCTGCTCCCAGGACCCGAGGAAGGCGATCATGCGAGAAAACACCACCCTGTACATCGACGGAACCTGGACCGAGCCCGTGGAGGGATCCGTCCTGGAACTGACCCACCCGGCGGACGGGAACGTCACCGGGCGGGTGGCCCTGGCCGGCGCGGCGGACGTGGACCGAGCGGTCACCGCCGCCGCACGCGCCTTCACCACCTACTCCCGCACCTCTCCCGCCGAACGGATCGCACTGTTGGAGCGGGTCCTGAGCGAGTTCGACCGGCGGACGGAGGACCTGGCGCAGGCCGTCACCGAGGAGATGGGAGCACCGCTGTCGTTGGCCCGGGGCGCGCACGTACCGTCAGGACGCATGCAGATCGTCACCGCGATCGAGGTGTTGAAGGAGTACGTGTTCGAGGAGTCGCGCAACGGAACCGCGATCCGGCACGAGCCGGCTGGAGTCGCCGGGCTGATCACACCGTGGAACTTCCCGGTGCTCCAGGTCGCGGGCAAGACCGCGTCCGCGCTCGCCGCAGGGTGCCCGGTAGTGCTCAAACCCTCCGAGCTCACCCCGTACTCGGCCGCCGTCTTCGCCGAGATCATGGACGCGGCCGACGTTCCGGCGGGGGTCTTCAACCTGGTGTACGGGGACGGCGCGACCGCGGGCACCGCACTGAGCTCGCATCCCGGGGTCGACGTCGTTTCCTTCACCGGTTCCCTGGCCTCGGCGGCGAAGGTCAGCGTCGCCGCTGCGCCCACCATGAAGCGCGTCCACACCGAATTGGGCGGCAAGTCACCGCACGTCCTGCTGCCAGACGCCGACTTCGCCATCGCCGTGGCCACGGTTCACCAGTGGATGATGGCGATGACGGGACAGTTGTGCAGCGCACCCACCCGAACACTCGTTCCGCGGGCACGCCTGGAGGAGTTCCTGTCGGTACTGGTGCCTTCTCTTGAGGCCCTGCGAGTGGGAGATCCGCGTTCCACGGAGACGAGCATGGGTCCGCTCGTCTCCGAGAAGCAGTGGCAGATCGTACAGGGCTACATCCGCGAAGGAATGGCTGCCGGGGCCCGGCTGGTCACCGGCGGCCCCGGAAAGCCGGAGGGCCTGGAGTCGGGCCACTTCGTCCGGCCCACGGTGTTCGCCGACGTCGACAACACCATGGTGATCGCCCGGGAGGAGATCTTCGGCCCTGTCATGTCGGTCATCGCCTACGACACCGTGGACGAGGCCGTCGCCATCGCCAACGACACTCCGTACGGACTGGCCGCCTATGTCGTCGGCGCCGACCTCGACCGGGCGAAAGCCGTCGCGGCACGCGTGCGGGCGGGGGCAGTCCTCGTCAACGACGCCGAGCTCGACTGGACCGCTCCCTGGGGCGGCTACAAACAGTCCGGCAACGGGCGGGAGTTCGGGGTGGACGGCATGAGCGGTTTCCTGGAGACCAAGGTCGTTCACGGCGGCTGACCACCGGCGAAATCCGAGCCTGGGGACGGCTTTCCCTGGATAGCCGTCCCCGGGTTCGGTCACCATAGAGGAACAGGTGGGGTACGAACGGCAGTGTCCGGGCCGTGCAGTCGAGGACGAAGGGACGTTCCCCTATGACGGAGCTGGGCGATTACCTGCGGACGTGCCGCGGCCGGGTGGACCCCGATCAGGTCGGGATGCCGACTTCCGGCCGCCGCCGGGTGCCCGGGCTCCGGCGTGAGGAACTGGCGGCGCTGGCGGGCGTCAGCGTGGACTACATCGTCCGGCTCGAACAAGGGCGGGTCGGGTCCGCCTCCACCGAGGTGTTGACGGCGCTCGCGCGGGCCCTGGAACTGCGGCCCGACGAACAGGAGTATCTTCTGCGCTGCGCGGCGGACTCCGGCCCGGACCGCAGGCGGTCGCGCTCCGGGTCCTCCGGCGATCCGTCGGTCGCGGGCGGGGAGGCCGGTACGCGGAGGCAGCGTGTGTCCTCCGCGACCCGGATGCTGCTGGACAGTATGACGGGGGTGGCCGCGTTGGTGGTGGGGCGGCGGATGGACATCCTCGCCTGGAACGACCTCGCCGGCGCGCTGCTGACCGATTTCGGCCGGGTACCGATCGAACAACGCAACCACATCAGGCTCGCCTTCCTCGATCCTGACGTCCGAAGTCGTTACCTGGACTGGGAGAAGGTCGGCCAGGAATGCGTCGCGTACCTGCGGATGGACGCGGTCGACTACCCGGACGACCCCGCTCTGGCACGCCTGGTCGGCGAACTGTCCGTCAAGGACGCCGATTTTCGCCGTTGGTGGTCCGAGTACCGTGTGCGCGCCCAGCGGTACGGGCGCAAGCGGTTCTCCCACCCGACCGCGGGCGAGATGGTGCTGGACTTCCAGGTGTTGGACGTGCGCGGCTCAAAGAACCAGTCCCTGGTCGTCTACACCGCCGAACCCGGTTCCCGTTCGGCGGAGGCCCTCGCCTTCTTGTCTGGCTGGGCCGGCACGGGGGCGTCCGCCGCTGCGGGGGCCGGGCGTCCGGCCGACCGTTCCCCGCGGGCAGGCGACGGGTCGTGACGGCCGGGGCCGGAGTCAGCCCTTACCGGTCCGCGGGCAGGCGGCGGGTGGCCCGGACGAGGACGTCGTGGATCGTGGTCGCGTGGCCGTCGTGACCGGTCATGGCCCGGTGTGACTCCTGGGCGGTCACGACCTCCCACTGGGCGGGGTCGAGGCGGGCGGTGATGGCGGCAGCGGTCGCCGAGGCCGAGGCGGGCGGCCCGTCAGGGTCATGCCCGTGTCCATGCCCGTGTCCGTCCGCGGTGGCGTCGTGGTGGAGGTGGCCGACGATGAGGAGGGTGCCTGCGGGGGCCACCCACGAGGCGATGCGGTCGTAGAACTCCAGCTGCGGCATCGCGGGGTGTGCGTAGTGGGTGGTGACCAGGTCGTAGCGGGTGCCCGGCTCCCAGGTGGACAGGTCCGTCCGGACCCATCGGACCCGTTCGGCGACTTCGGCGTCTGCGGCGCGCTCGGCGGCGCGGTCGAGTGCAGCCGGAGCGATGTCGGCCCCGGTGACCTGCCAGCCACGCGTGGCGAGCCAAATCGCCTCGGCTCCGGCACCGCAGCCCGCGTCGAGGGCCGTCCCGGGTACCAGGTCGCCGACCTCCTGGACGAGGTGCGGGTTGGGCCGACCGGTTCCCATGGACTGGGCGCGGTCGCCCTGCCAGATCTGGTCCCAGTACTCGTTGTCGAACGTGTGCTCCACCTGGTGGTGTCCGTCATCGGCGACGACCACGTCGCGGGTTGTTCCTGTCAGCTCTGCCATGTCTGCCCTCTCGACGATGCGCGGCTGCCGATTCGACACCCGCTCTCCGAGAATGGCCACCGGTCGACAAAATTGCAAACACTGTTGCCGAATGGCAAAATCGACGGATGGACCACTCGACGGACCGCACGCTCGACGCCGTGGGGCCACGGTTGAAACAGCTGCGACAGCGCCGCGACATCACGTTGACCCACCTCGCCGAGGAGACCGGCATCTCGACCAGCACGCTGTCCAGGCTCGAGGCCGGTCTCCGACGCCCCACCCTGGAACAGCTGCTGCCGCTGGCACGCGTGTACGGCGTCACCCTGGACGAGCTCGTAGACGCGCCGCCGACCGGCGACCCGCGCATCAACCTGCGCCCGATTCCCACCGGCGACGGCCGGACCGTCCTGCCCTTGAGCCGCAGGCCCGGTGGCATCCAGGCCTACAAGTTCATCCTTCCCACCGGACGCGACGACGCCGAACCCGACCTCCGCACCCACGAAGGCTACGACTGGGCCTTCGTCCTCAACGGCAGACTACGACTCGTCCTCGGCGAGCACGACCTGATTCTCGAACCCGGTGAGGCCGTCGAGTTCGACACCCGAACCCCGCACTGGTTCGGCGCCACCGGCTCGGGCCCCGTGGAGTTCCTCAGCCTTGTCGGCAAACAGGGAGAACGCGCGCATGTCCGCGCCGCCTCCAGACAGCACGGATCGGCATAGAGCGATTTTGTTCGGGTGAAGCGGCAGCGTTTGCCGACGAGGCCGAGAAACGCCCCTCGTCACGGCATCGGCGTGGTCGGTGCGGAGCAGTATGCCGGGCACCGGGGCGCCTTCATCGGCTGGGGGCAGGGGCAGGGCGGGCCGCACGCCCATCGGTTCGGGTGGGCTACCGGGGCGTGTCCTCCCGCTCCAGGTCGAGGAGGCGCCCCTGAACCTGGAGGATCTCGTTCTCGGTGAAGACGTCGATGCCGTTGTCGCGGAGCAGCCGGGTGGTGACGCCCTCCCCCGGCGTCCTCGCACCGGTGAACGTACCGTCGTAGACCTCGTGCAGACCGCAGGAGGGGCTGCCCTCCTTGAGCACGGCGAGCCGGACCCCGTGTTTGCGGGCCGCCCGCAGAGCGGCGTGCGCTCCGGCCAGGAAGAAACGCGTGGCGTCATCCCCGTCGGGGGTGCGGATGTGCGCCTCACCGGCAAGGACCGCCGAGGCATCGCGGCCGGGCTCGATCTCGGCGGGCGGCCGGGGCACGGGCAGCCCGCCGGCGATCTCCGGGCAGAACGCGACCAGGCGCCCTTCGGCTCGCCACCGCCCGAACACCACGTGATCGGTGGGCTTGGCCCGACCGTCATAGCGCACCGGCTGCCCCATCAGGCAGGCGCTGACCAGGATCCGCTCCACCGCTCTCCCCCGCTCTCCCCCGCTTCCGAAGGGCAGAGTACCCCGCCCCTGACCCACGCAACGGGCCCCGGACCGCAGAAGCGATCCGGGGCCCGCAAGCGCGTACGGGGAAGGCGGAGTACTACTTGTTCCAGTCCGGGCGCACGCTGCCCTTGGAGGCGCGGCTCTGGCCGCCCTTGCCGGCCTTCTTCTCCCGGATGCGCATGCTCACCTTCACCGGGGTGCCCTCGAAGCCGAAGTCCTCGCGCAGTCGGCGCTCGATGAACCGGCGGTAGTTCTCCTCCAGGAAACCGGTGGTGAAGAGCACGATGTGCGGCGGACGGGAGTCGGCCTGGGTGGCGAACAGGATCTTGGGCTGCTTGCCGCCGCGCACGGGTGGCGGAGTGGCCGCGACCAGTTCCTTGACCCAACCGTTGAGACGTCCGGTGGAGATACGGGTGTCCCAGCCGGCCAGGCCCGTCTCGATGGCGGGCACGAGCTTCTCGACGTGGCGCCCGGTGGCGGCCGCGATGTTGACCCGCGGGGCCCAGCTGACCCGGCCCAGCTGCCGGTCGATCTCCTTCTCCAGGTAGTAGCGGCGGTCCTCGTCCAACAGGTCCCACTTGTTGAACGCCAGGACGAGCGCACGACCGGCCTCGACGACCTGCTCCACCACGCGGATGTCCTGCTCTGCGAGTGGCTCGCTGACGTCGAGCAGCACGACCGCCACCTCGGCGCGCTCCAGCGCGACGTTGGTGCGCATCGTGGCGTAGTAGTCGGCGCCCTGGAGCGCACGGAAGCGCTTGCGGATACCGGCGGTGTCGATGAACTTCCAGGTCGTGCCGCCCAGCTCCACCAACTCGTCCACCGCGTCGCGGGTGGTGCCGGCCACGGAGTCGACGACCACGCGGTCCTCGCCGGCGAGCCGGTTGAGCAGGCTGGACTTGCCGACGTTGGGCCGCCCCACCAGCGCGATGCGCCGAGGGCCGTCCTCGACCTCCTCGGCCTCCAGGGGTGCGGGCACCGGCATCGCCGCCATCATGGCGTCCAGCAGGTCACCGGTTCCGCGTCCGTGCAGGGCGCTGACCGCGAACGGCTCGCCCACACCGAGGTTCCACAGCACGAGGGCGTCGGAGTCGCCCATGGGACCGTCCACCTTGTTGGCGGCCAGCACGACGGGCTTCTTGGTGGCGCGCAGGACACGCGTGACGGCCTCGTCGGTGTCGGTGACGCCGACGGTGGCATCGACGACGAAGAGGATCACGTCGGCGGTCTCGGCGGCGTACTCGGCCTGTCGGGCGACCATGGCGGCCAGACCGCTCACGCTGGTCTCCCAGCCGCCGGTGTCGACGAGGGTGAACTCGCGCCCCTGCCAGGTGGCGTCATAGGCGACACGGTCGCGGGTCACGCCGGGGACGTCCTCCACGACCGCTTCGCGGCGGCCGATGATTCGGTTCACCAGCGACGACTTGCCGACGTTGGGTCGTCCCACGACCGCGACGACGGGTTTGACGACGGCGTCCTCGCCGTCGGCGATCGCGTCGTCGGGCACGTCGAAAATGTCACTCATCAGGTATCTCTCCCGGTAGCAGAGTCCCCACGCGCCCAGGATGCGTGCCGCGGGGAGTGGTGGTGCGCGCCTCCTGGAAAGGAGACGCGATGAAACCCGGTTCCCACCGCTCGGGGCGGGAACCGGTGCGCTCAGAGGCCGCGCGTCTGGGCCTCGTCGGCAAGTTTGACGACCAGTCCGACAACCTCGTCCAAGGACAGGCCCGTGGTGTCCAGTTCGGTGGCGTCTGCTGTCTGGGTCAGCGGTGACACCGCCCGGCTGGAGTCGAGCTTGTCGCGGCGGGCCAGCGCCGCCTGGGTCGCCGCGACATCGCTCGAATGGACTTCTTTGCTGCGCCGCTGCGCACGCGCTTCGGCGCTGGCGGTCAGGAACAGCTTCACCGGGGCGTCGGGTGCGACCACCGTGGTGATATCGCGGCCCTCGACGACGATGCCGCCGACGGCCGCGCACTCCTCGGCGATGATCTCGCGCTGACGCGCCACGAGCCGCTCGCGCACCTCGGGGACGGCGCTGACCGCGCTGACGTTTCCAGTGACCTCATCGGTCCTGATCGCCTGGGCCACGTCCGTGCCATCCACCTGGACGGTGGGGGCGGAGGGATCGGTGCCCATCGTGATGACCGGCCGCGACGCCGCCTGCGCGACGGCTGCCGCGTCGGTGACATCGATCTGGTTGGAGACCATCCACCAGGTGATGGCTCGGTACATCGCCCCGGTATCGAGGTAGCGCCAGTCGCGGGCCTTCGCCACGCCTTTGGCCGTGCTTGACTTGCCCGACCCAGAGGGACCGTCGATAGCGATGACGATTCCTTCGGCGCGACCTTGCCCGCTCAACTTAGGCTCTCTTTCCGGGGTGGGGATTCCATCTCATCTCAACGGCCAAGCGTACCCGGGTCCGCGCGGGGGTCCGGACTAGCTGGCCACCAGGCTGTCTGGCCACCAGGCTGTTACGGGTGAACCGACCATCCGCGGTCGGCGAGGGCCTGGGCGAGGTCGGCGACGGCAAGGCGCTCCACCGAGAGCTGGGCGACACCCAGCGGCAGGCCGGGCGAGTGGTCGATCCTGACGTCTTCGATGTTGACGCCGGCGTCTGCCGCCGCGGCGAACAACCGTCCCAGGGCACCGGGTTCGTCGGGGATGACCACGGGCAGGACCGTGTAGTCGGGCATGGCCCGGCCGCCGTGCTTGCCGGGGATGCGGTCGTGTCCGGCGACACCGCGCCGCAGGAGCTCGGTGACCGCCTCCCCTTCGTGGGCGCGCAGGGCGGTCGCGGCGGTTGCGAGGTCGAGGGCGATGGCGTCGAGGATGTCGGCCACCGGCCGGGAGTTGTGGCCGAGGATCTCCAACCACATACCGGGATCGCCCCCGGCGATGCGCGTGACGTCGCGCACGCCCTGGCCGGCCAGGGCGAGCGCGTCGGAGTCACCGCCGAGGAGGCGGGCGGCGACAGCAGCCGAGGCCACGTGGGGGGCGTGCGACACCAGGGCCACGGCCCGGTCGTGGGCCGCGGCGTCCAGGGTGACGGGGGTGGCCCCGCACAACTCGGCGAGAGCGGTGACGAGGGCGAGCGCACCCGGGTCGGTTTTGGCGGTGGGGCACAGCGCCCAGGAGCGCCCCAGGAACAGGTCGGCGCGCGCCGCGCTGGGCCCCTGCTTCTCCCGTCCCCCCATCGGATGGCCGGGGACGTAGGTGGCGAGGTCGCAGCCGAGCGCGCCCGCCTCGCTGATCATGGACGCCTTCACGCTGGCCACGTCGGTGTAGACGTGGGCCAGCCCGCGCTCCTGGGCGTCACGCAGTACCGCGGGCACCACCCGCGGCGGGGCGGCGATGACGGCCACGTCCGCGGGGCGTCCAGGATCGGTGGTCAGCGGATGCCCCGCCCCGAGTTCGCAGGCGAGTCGCAGCGTCGCCGGGTCCCGGTCCGACAGTTCGACCCGGATTCCGTGGCGGGTCAGTGCCAGCGCGATCGACGTCCCGATCAGCCCGGCCCCCACTACGACCGCGCGCTCGACCATGTTCGGTTCGCTCCCGTTTTTGCCGCTCAGAATGGTTGTCGTCCAGGTTAGGGCACGTGTGCGCCGGCCGCGAAGCCCCTTCGGGGCGCGTCTGGGCACGGCAACGCGCAGAGGGGGCGCACCGCCTGGGCGGCACACCCCCTCTGCGTCGACCGAAACGGCCCTACTGGGCGATGTCCAAGCGCAGTGCCTGAGCCCCGTGCAGGTAGACGTGCTGAAGTTCGGTGCGCGCACGCTCGGTCTCCACGTGGGCCATGAGGCGGACCACTCGGGGCAGTGCGTGGGGCACCGCGATCTCGGTCGCGCACATCAGCGGAACATCGGAGAACCCGACCTTGCGCGCGGCAAGGGCAGGAAACTCCGAGGCGAGGTCGGGGGTGGCGGTGAACAGCACGCTGATCACGTCGTCCGTGGTCAATTCGTTTCTGCGCATCACTTCCGAGACCAGTTCGGCGGTGGCCTCCAACACGAGCTCGCGCTCGTCGGAGTCCACCTGGACCGCGCCCCGGATCGCTCGTACCGCCACTGTCGTCCTCCGATAATCCGTCAACTACATCCCTGCGGCAGTGTAGAGCTCGCTGACCTCCTTGGGGCTCAACGCGCGCATGGTACCGATTTTCAGGGAGTTGATGCCGATGGGCCCGACCTGGGTGCGGGCGAGGTCCGCGACCGGGTGGCCGACCGCTTCCATGAGGCGGCGCACGATGTGCTTGCGCCCCTCGTGCAGGCGGATCTCCACCAGGGCCCGCGGTTCCGCGTCGTCGACCACTCGGAAGGAGTCGACCTTCACGGGACCGTCCTCCAGCTCCACTCCCTCGCGGATCTGCTTGACGACCTCGCGCGGGATGGGACCGTTCACCTTGGCGATATAGGTCTTGATGACCTTGTAGCGCGGGTGGGTGAGGCGATTGGCCAGATCGCCGTCGTTGGTGAGCAGGATGAGGCCCTCGGTCTCGGTGTCGAGCCGGCCGACGTGGAACAACCGCTCGTCGGTCTGGCCCGCGTAGTCGGCGAGGGTGGGGCGGCCTTCGGGGTCGGACATGGTGCTGACCACACCGCGCGGCTTGTTCAGCGCGTAGTAGAGCATGTCCGGCGCGGTGGCGACCCGCATGTCGTCGACGCGGATCTCGGACTTCTCCGGGTCGACACGGGCGCCGAAGCGCCGCACGATCTGGCCGTCGACCGAGACGCGCCCGGCCGCGATCAGCTCTTCGCTGGCGCGCCGGCTGGCCACGCCGGCCTGGGCGAGCGCCTTTTGCAGCCGGATACCGCCGGGCACGTCGGTGTAGGTGTCGCGGGGGCCGTCGGCGGCGTCGTCGTCACGGGGGTTGTACTCCGCGCGCAACGCGCGGAGGCGGGCCTGGGCCTTGGCCGACAGCTCCTGCTCCGCGCGGGCCGTGGAACGGCCGGGACGGTCGACGTAGTGCCGTTGCTTGTCGCCGCGGGGACGCTCCTCACGGGAGCCGCCGCCCGCGCCTGCACGGTCGTCACGGCTGGCATAGGAACCGCGAGAGTCACGGGAGTCACGACCGGAGGAACCCCGGTCATCACGACTGCCATAGGACCCCCCACCGCGCGGACGGTCGTCACGGCCCGACGGGCCACGGTTGGCGGAACCACGATCGTCGCGGTTGTACGAACCACCACGCGGACGGTCATCGCGGCTGCCATAGGAACCGCGAGAGTCACGGGAGTCACGACCGGAAGAACCCCGGTCGTCACGGCCCGACGGACCACGGTTGGCGGAACCACGGGAGTCATGGGAATCACGACGGTCACCACCGCGCTCGTCACGCGCATACGAACCACCGCGAGAACGGTCGTCGCGGTTGCCGTAGGAACCCCCACCACGCGGACGGTCATCGCGGCTGGCGTAGGAACCCCCACCACGCGGACGGTCATCGCGGCTGGCGTAGGAACCACGAGAGTCACGGGAGTCACGACCGGAAGAACCCCGGTCGTCACGGCTGTACGAACCACCGCGAGAGTCACGGGAGTCACGACCGGAGGAACCCCGATCGTCACGGCTGCCATAGGAACCCCCGCCACGCGGACGGTCGTCACGGCTGGCATAGGAACCGCGATTGTCCCGGCTTCCGTAGGAGCCGCGGGAGGAACGGTCGGATTCGCCGCGCTCACCACGCGGGGTGGAGTTGCCGCGCTCACCGCGCGGGTCGGGTCGGCCGCGCTCACCGCGCGCGCCATAGGAGCCCCGGTCGTTGCGGGGGCCGTCATCGTTACGTGGTGTGTTCACCGGTGTCGTCGAGACCTTCGATGTCGTCGGGCAGAAATGGTGCGAGGTCGGGAAGCTCGTCGAGGCTGCGCAGCCCCAGTCGCTCCAGGAAATAGCTGGTCGTGCGGTACAGCAACGCACCGGATTCGGTGTCGTGGCCGGCCTCTTCGATCAGCCCCCGCAATACGAGGGTACGCATAACACCGTCGCAGTTGACACCGCGTACGGCCGAAACCCTTCCCCGGGAGACCGGCTGGCGGTAGGCGACCACCGCCATGGTTTCCAGTGCGGCCTGGGTCAACCGCACTTCGTGGCCGTCGCGCAGGAAGTGCTCGACGGCCTCGGCGCACTCGGGACGGGTGTAGAAACGCCACCCCTCGGCGACCTCACGAAGGTCGAAACCACGCCCCTGCTCGGTGTATTCCCGTGCCATGTCGTGCAGTGCGGCGGCGATCTCCTCCACCTCGACTCCGAAGGCGCGTGCCAGCTCGTACTCGGCCACCGGCTGGTCCACGACCATCAGGACCGCCTCCAGGTCGCGGCGCAGCACGGCGGGAACCCCGCCCCTGTCACGGTCGGCCTGGGTACTGGTGTGACTCACGTGGTCGCTCCGTTGTCGTCGGGATCGTCATCGTCGTCGGGGTCCTTGGTCCGGCCGTACTCATCGGCGACCGTCACCTCGCCGGCCCCGCTCCCGGTCCAGGTGATCAGGAGGGCACCCAACGGCTCGGGTTGATCGAACCCGACGTTGGCGGCGCGGTAGAGCTCCAGCAGTGCCAGGAACCGCGCGACGACCTCGAAGGTACCGGTGCAGTCGACGGTGAGTTCGGCGAACGACAGGCTCCCCCGTTCTCGTAGCGCCTCCACGACCAGCAGCCCCTGCTCCGCAACCGAGGTCTTGGTCTGGTGGATGTGCGTCACCGGGACGCTCGGCGGTTCCTTGGGGGTGAGTGCGCGCACCGCGAGCGCGGCGAACTCTTGGGGGCCGAGCCGGATGAAGACGTCGGGGCGGGCCTCGGCGAAGCGCGGCTCCAGGCCGACGGCGCGCGGGTAGCGGCGGCTGTGGGAGAAGATCCGGCCGGAGAAGACCGCGGCGACCTCCTTGTAGGCCCGGTACTGGAGTAGCCGGGCGAACAGCAGGTCACGGGCTTCCAGAAGGGCGAGGTCGGCCTCGTCCTCCACGTCCCCGCGTGGTAGCAGCCGCGCCGCTTTCAGGTCGAGCAGCGTGGCCGCCACCAGCAGGAAATTGCTCGCCAGATCGAGGTCCCAGGAATCTCCGTGGGCCTTGATGTGGGCGATGAACTCGTCGGTGACCTTCGACAGCGACACCTCGGTGATGTCCAGTTTGTGCTTGGAGATCAGCCCCAGCAGTAGGTCGAAGGGGCCTTCGAAGTTGTCGAGATGGACCTGGAAGCCGCTCGGAAGCGTCTCCTCGGTCACGGCGCGAAGATCGAAATGGAGTGGGTCATGTGTACCAGGGTGGCACCGCCTGCGCGGTGCCCGACCTAGTTCTCCGCGAGCCGCTGCACCAGCATGCTCGCGTCACCGTGCTCTTCGAAGTCCGCCAGCAGGACGGCGACCGCCTCGCGGACGATCCGGCCCCGGTCGGCGCTGAGCCCGTGCTCGGCGCGCAGCGTCAACCGGGTCTGCTCCAGGGCGAGGAGTTCGGCGGCGGAAACATACACCGTGATCTTCTCGTCATGGCGCTGCCGACCGCTCGGCTCGGGTGCGGCGCGCTTCTTCTTCGCCGCGGATACCGGGCGGGCCCGCTTCTTGGGCACCACCTCGACTTCTGCCAGGGCTACCGGATCGGCCACAGGGGCGACCGGTTCGGTCTCGGCCGCGGGGGCCGCGGACGTGGGCCTGAAGAACAGGTCCGCCGCACCGGGCAGCGTCACGCGTCGTGAACGCTGAGAGGCCACCTGGCGAGCACCTCCTTGGCCAGTTCGCGGTAGGCGTTGGCGCCCGCCGATGAGGAGTCGAATCGGGTGATCGGCTCGCCCGCCACGGTGGCGTCGGGGAACCGGATGGTGCGATTGATGACGGTGTTGTAGACCTTGTCGCCGAACCCGTCGATGATGGTGGCCAGCACCTCCCGCGCGTGCAGCGTGCGCGGGTCGTACATGGTGCCGAGGAAACCGTCGATCACCAGGTCCTCGTTGAGGCGTTCCTGGACCTTCTGGATGGTGTCCATGAGCAGTGCCACACCGCGCAGTGCGAAGAACTCGCACTCCAGCGGCACGATCACACCGTGGGCGGCCGTGAGCGCGTTGACGGTCAGCAGCCCCAGCGAGGGCTGGCAGTCGATGAGCACGACGTCGTAGTCGTTGATCACCGGGGCCAGCGCGCGGCCCAGCATCTGCTCGCGCGCCACCTCGCCCACCAGCTGCACTTCGGCGGCCGAGAGGTCGATGTTGCTCGGGATGAGGTCGAGGCCCTCGATGCTGGTCTTGAGCAGCACGTCCTCGACCGTGACGTCGCGCTGCATCAGCAGGTTGTAGACGGTGAGATCGAGCTCACGCGGGTCCAGTCTCCCCAGGCCCACCGAGAGCGCGCCCTGAGGGTCGAAGTCCACGAGCAGGACCCGCCGGCCGAACTCGGCTATGGCAGCGCCGAGGTTGATGGTGGTTGTGGTCTTGCCTACCCCACCCTTCTGGTTGCACAGTGCCACGACCCGTGCGGGGCCGTGCTGGTCGAGTGCGACCGGGGCCGGGAACTCCGGCTTTGGTCTGTTGATGATCGTGGTCAGTGCCGCCCCCGTGCTGCGTGTGTGCCCCCAGGGATTGCTTGCCGACTCAGGTTCCGCCTCTTCACCGACGGAGACCGGTGCTGCTGTCTCCGCGTCGTCGTTTCCCGACCAGCTCACAACCCAGGACCTCCCTACGGACCAGCCATTCGTTACCAGTTCAGGCGAACCGGTTGACTGGCCGTCGGAAAAACTCAATATGTCGACAGCGTTGGACCGTCGTTCGGCGACTCTAGAACGTGCGGGGGTGCGAATCAACGCGACACTCGCGGCCTTGACCCTCACCGGACCCTGCCTGGACCCGGGCCTGACTCAGTCCAGCGCGGCGGCCCGAGGGTGGGCGGCCGCGTACACCTCGCGCAGCCGATCGACCGTCACCAGGGTGTAGACCTGCGTGGTCGTGACCGAGGCGTGGCCGAGCAGTTCCTGGACAACGCGCACGTCAGCACCCCCGTCGAGCAGGTGGGTGGCGAAGGAGTGCCGCAGGGTGTGCGGCGAGACATCGTTGAGCCCGGCCCGCTCGGCGGCCGAGCGCAGTACCGCCCACGCGCCCTGGCGGGTCAACCGACCGCCCCGGGCGTTGAGCAGCAGCGCGGGTGTACCGCGGCCGGAGGCGGCCAGTGCCGGTCGGGCCCGGACCAGGTAGGCGTCCAACGCCTCACGGGCGAACCGGCCGACGGGAACGAGGCGTTCCTTTCCGCCTTTCCCGCGAAACCGCACCACGCGCACTCCTTCGGCCCCGGAGTCCGCGCGCAACCGGTCGATGTCGTCGACGTCGAGGCCGACCGCCTCGGAAATACGCGCACCCGTACCGTAGAGGAGTTCCAGCAGGGCCCGGTCGCGCAGTGCGCGCGGGTCCTCCTCGCCGGACACCGCGGCCAACAGCGTCTCGACGTCGTGGAGCGAGATGGCTTTGGGCAGCCGTCTGGGCGGTGTGGGCGGGCGGACCTCGCGCGCGGGGTCGCCCCCGGTGATCCCCTCGCGCAGCGCGAACCGGTGCAGGCCGCGCACCGCCACGACCGTGCGTCCTGCCGAGTTGACGCCCAGCGGCGGGTGGCCGGTGCTGCCCTCGCGCAGGACGCGCAGGAAGGCCGCGACGTCCTCGGCGCCTACGCCTGCCAGTTCCCCGACGCCTCGCTGCGCCAGGAACTCCAGGTAGCGGCGCAGGTCGCGCCGGTAGGAGGTAAGGGTGTTCTCGGCGAGGCCGCGTTCGACCGTGAGGTGATCGAGGTAACCGCGCACGGCCGCCAGCAGGGCGGCTGCGGGCTCAACCGGCTGCGGCCCCTGCTCGGTCATCGTCTGCAAGCTCCCCTCCCGTTGATCGGGGCGATGATGCCACAGCGGACCCGTTTCGCGCGGGCACCACGCGGGCGGGGAGGAAAAAGCGCCGCGCCGCCGCCCGCTCGGGGCGACGGCGCGGCTGGGCCGAGGAGGACCCGGATCGCTCCTGATTTACTCCTGGGCCGTGCGCAGAGTGGCGAAACCGTCCGCTGAGGCCGCGTGCGCGGCGAGGATCCCGAGGATGGTGGCGCCGTTGTGCAGCCGGCCCTGGGCGACCGCGGCCACGGCCTCGGCCAGGGGGACCCATTCGACGGGCATGTCGGCCTCCTCGTGCACGCGCACGAAGTCCACTTCGTCGGCGGGGACCTCGGTGAGGCCACGGGCCAGGAAGATGTGGATGCGCTCGGTGGAGAACCCCGGGGAGGGGAAGAAGTCGACCAGTTCGTGCCAGGTTTCGGCCCGGTGGCCCGTCTCCTCCAACAGTTCCCGCTGTGCGGTGCGCACGGGCGGCTCCCCCGTCACGTCGCGCATCCCCGCCGGCAGCTCCCACAGCAGGTGGTGCACCGCGTGACGGTACTGGCGCAGCAGCAGGACCCGTCCGGCGTCGTCCAGGGCCAGGGCGACCACGGCACCGGGGTGGGTGAAGAGGTCACGGGCGACGAGCTCGTCACCGTCCCGGCCGGGCATACGCACCCAGTCGGTGGTCATCCCGGTCTTGGCGCCCGCGTAACGCTCCTGGGAGCGCTCGACCGGCCAGGACTCGGGAACGTCGGCGAGGGGGGTGCCGCTCACTGGTGGCCGGCCGCTCGGGTGGGGGCGTAGTCCAGTGCGGCCGAGACGAGGCCCGCGAACAGCGGGTGCGGCCGGGTGGGCCGTGAGCGCAGCTCGGGGTGGGCCTGGGTGGCGACGAAGAACGGGTGCTCCTCACGGGGCAGTTCGACGTACTCCACGAGCCTGCCGTCGGGCGAGAGACCGGAGAAGACCAGGCCGGCCGCTTCCAGGCGGTCACGGTAGGCGTTGGCGACCTCGAAACGGTGGCGGTGGCGTTCGGAGACCTCCGGGGCGCCGTCGTAGACCTCGCGCACCAGGGACCCCTCGGCAAGCGCCGCCGGGTACAGGCCCAGGCGCATCGTGCCGCCCATGTCCCGCTCGCCGGCGATCACGTCGGTCTGGTCGGCCATGGTGGCCACGACGGCGTGCTTGGCCTTGTCGTCGAACTCGACGCTGTTGGCGCCCTCCAGGCCGGCGACGTCGCGGGCGTACTCGATGACCATGCACTGTAGGCCCAGGCAGATCCCCAGCAGCGGGATCTTGTTCTCGCGGGCGTAGCGGATCGCGCCGAGCTTGCCCTCGATGCCGCGCACCCCGAAGCCCCCGGGGATCAGTACGGCGTCGACGCTGTCCAGTTCGCGGGCCGCGCCCTCGGAGCTGGCGCAGTTGTCGCTGGCGACCCAGCGGATGTTGACCCGGGTCCGGTGGGCGAATCCGCCCGCGCGCAGTGCCTCGGTGATCGACAGGTAGGCGTCGGGCAGGTCGATGTACTTGCCCACGAGCGCGACGGTGACCTCGTGGTCGGGCTGGTGCACGCGGCCCAGCACGTCGTTCCACTCGGTCCAGTCCACGTCGCGGAAGGACAGGCCCAGTCGGCGCACGACGTAGGCGTCGAGCCCTTCGCGGTGCAGGACCTTGGGGATGTCGTAGATGGAGGGGGCGTCGGGGCAGGACACCACACCGCCCTCGTCCACGTCGCACATGAGGCTGATCTTGCTCTTGAGGCTCTGCGGGATCGGCCGGTCGGAGCGGCACACGATCGCGTCGGGCTGGATGCCGATGCTGCGCAGGGCGGCCACCGAGTGCTGGGTGGGCTTGGTCTTGAGCTCACCGGAGGGGCCGAGGTAGGGCAGCAGCGAGATGTGCAGGAAGAAGCAGTTGTCGCGGCCGATCTCGTGCCGGATCTGGCGGGCGGCCTCCAGGAACGGCTGGGACTCGATGTCGCCGACCGTGCCACCGATCTCGGTGATGACGAGGTCGACGTCAGCCGCGTCCATCGCCAGGATGCGGGACTTGATCTCGTTGGTGATGTGCGGGATGACCTGCACGGTGTCGCCGAGGTAGGCGCCCTGGCGCTCCTTGGCGATGACGCTGGAGTAGATCTGGCCGGTGGTGACGTTGGCCGACGCCGGCAGCTCGGTGTCGAGGAAGCGCTCGTAGTGACCGATGTCGAGGTCGGTCTCGGCACCGTCGTCGGTGATGAAGACCTCGCCGTGCTGGAAGGGGTTCATCGTGCCGGGGTCGACGTTGAGGTAGGGGTCGAGCTTTTGCATGGTGACCCGCAGGCCCCGCGACTTCAGCAGGCGCCCCAGGCTGGAGGCGGTCAGACCTTTTCCGAGACTGGAGGCGACGCCGCCGGTGACGAAAAGGTGTTTGGTACTCGCGGCGGATGCCAAAGTGATGCTCCCGTGGTCGTATGGCTACGGATCGCCAGGATGTTCGACGGGCGACCGTGCGGTGTCCGCGGGCGGTTGACGTAATCGCCACCAGATGCCTCGGACTCCACGGGCGACCAGGATAACACCGTCGCACGCCGCGGTCGCACACTCGCCCGCACGTGGTCCTCACCGCCTGCCACCTGGGCCGTCAGGGCGCGGGAAAGGCTCCGGCCCGGCCCAGCAGCGCCGGGGGTTCCTTCCCGAGGCGGGCACCCAGCCAGTCGCCGACGGCGGCCGTCGCCCCTTGGTCGATCCCCGTTCGCACCCCGCTGCGGTGCAGCATGTAGAGCAGGTCCTCGGTGGCGATGTTGCCGGTGGCAGCCGGGGCGAAGGGGCACCCCCCGAAACCGCCGACGCTGGAGTCCAGGACCCGGACCCCGTGGGCATGGGCGGCCAGGGCGTTGGCATAGCCGGTGTTGCGGGTGTTGTGGAAGTGGCAGCGCAGCACCGCCTGCCCCGCCACCGCGCGGACCCGTTCGACCAGGTCCGCGACCTGAGCGGGCACCCCGACGCCGATGGTGTCCGCGATGGCGACCTCCACGGCGCCGGCGTCGGCGACGCGGTGGGCGATCTCGGCTACGCGCGCGGGCGGGGTCTCCCCGTCGAAGGGGCAGCCGAACGCGGTGGAGACGGTGGCGCTGACCGGTGTCCCCGCCTCCTGGGCCGCGGCGGCGATGTCGGCGAAGACCGCGAGCATCTCCTGGACCGTGCAGCCCTGGTTGCGCACGCAGAAGCCGTCGGTGGCGGGAATCGCGACGTTGACCTCGTCCACCCCGGCCGCCAGTGCCCGGTCCAGGCCGCGGCGGTTGAGTACGAGGCCGATGTAGGCGACGCCGCTGTGGCGGTCGACTCCGGCCATGACCTCTTCGGCACCCGCCATCTGCGGAACGCGCTTGGGGTTGACGAAGCTGACGGCCTCGATCCTGCGCACCCCGGCCGCCACGGACCGTGCGATCAGTTCCAGCTTGTCCTCGACCGGCAGGACCCGGCTCTCGTTCTGCAGACCGTCCCGGGGGCCGACCTCGACGATCTCCACACGCCCTACACCCATGCGGCCTCCGCTGCTCGTGATCAACGCCTCGGCGGCCAGCCTAATGGCCGTCCCCGGTCGGCCCATGCGGACCGACCGGGGACGGCTCGGCGTCAGGGCAGTTGGACGGCGGCGTGCCCACCGCCGCGGCGCTCGGCTTCGGCTGCGGCGAGGACCCCGCCGTCCGGTAGGAACTCCAGTGCGGCGGCGGCACCGATCTCGGGGGTTGAGGTGAACTGGTGGCCCAGCGCGCTCAGTTCCTTCTCCTCGGGGGTGCCGAAGAAGGCGGGCTCGGCCTGGGTGGTGGCGGCGTTGCGCTGGGAGAGGCGGGGGGCGGCCAGCGCTTCGGGCAGTGTCAGTCCGCGGTCGATGCGGTCCACCAGGAGATGGAGGACGGTGGTGATGATGGTGGCGCCGCCGGGCGTGCCCAGGGCGAGGAAGGGTGCGCCGTCACTCAGCACGATCGCGGGGGCCATGCTGGAGCGTGGCCGTTTGCCGGGCGCGGGCAGGTTGGCGGCTCCGGCACCTGAAGGCGCGACCTCGAACTCGAAGTCGGTGAGCTCGTTGTTGAGGATGAACCCGCGGCCGGGAACGGTGATGCCGCTTCCGCCGGTCTGTTCGATGGTGAGGGTGTAGGACACCACGTTTCCCCACCGGTCGGAGGTCACCAGGTGGGTGGTCGAGGGCCCCTCGTGCTCGCCGGCCTGCTGGGGGGCTGCCGGTGTGCACTCGCCCGAGCCGTCGAGGTCGCCGGGGGCGGCGGGGGCGGGCAGCACCGATGCGTCGTCGACCAGGCAGGCCCGCTGCGCGGCGAACTCGTCCGACAGCAGGGTGTCCAGCGGGACGTCGACGAAGGCGGGGTCGCCGACGTAGGCGTTGCGGTCGGCGTAGGCGAGCTTGCTGGCCTCCAGCGTGTGGTGTTGCAGTCGCGCGGAGTCGGCGGGGTCGGGGTCGAGGGCGGTGAGGATGTTGAGGGCTTCGCCGACGGTGGATCCCCCGGAGGAGGAGGGGGCCATCGAGTACACGTCGAGGCCGCGGTAGGAGACGCGGGTGGGCTCCTGGGCGACGACCTCGTAGCCGCTGACGTCGGCCTGGGTGAGCAGGCCCGGGCGCACCGTGCGCGTGGCGCCGGGGCGCACCGGCGGGTCGGCCGCGGTGGCGGCGATGTCGGCGCCGATGCCGCTGGAGAGGACGCCGGTGCCGTGGCGGGCGAATTCGCGGTAGGTGGTGGCCAGGTCCCGGTTGCGCAGGCGGGTCCCCACTGCGGGCGGCGCGCCACCGGGCAGGAACAGTTCGGCCGTGGCGGGGAAGTCGGCGAAGCGCTCGGCGTTGGCGGCGGTCTGGTCGTGGAAGGTCTGGTCGACGATGAAGCCGCGCTCGGCGAGGCGGATGGCGGGGTTCATCACGGTGCGCAGCGGCCGGTTGCCCCAGCGCTCCACGGCCTGTTCCCAGGTGGCCGGAGTTCCTGGGGCACCCACGGAGAGCCCTGAGGTGACCGCCTCGGCGAACGGAATGGGCTCACCGCCCTCCAGGAAGGAATCCTCGGCCATCGCCGCGGGGGCGGTCTCACGGCCGTCAAGAGTGTGGATCCGTCCCTCTTCGGCGCTGTAGTAGACGAAGTACCCGCCACCGCCGAATCCGGAGGAGTAGGGCTCGGTGACGCCCAGTGCGGCCGCGGCCGCGACTGCGGCGTCCACGGCGTTGCCGCCGGATCGCAGCACCTGCATTCCGGCCTCGGTGGCGTCGCGGTCCACCGTGGCGACCGCTCCCCCGTGGCCTCGGGCGGTCGCGGTCTTTCCGTTGTCGTCGTGGGGTGCGGGCTCCCCGTCGGCCTGGGCCGGTACGGCCGCGGCCGTGGTGAGGACCAGGGCGCCCACTGCGGCTCCGACCCGATGTCTCCAGCGCATCGGTATTCCCCTCGCGTCGGTTCGCGACTCGATGCCGCGAGACAATCACCGAAGGTAGCGTTTCGTGACACCTCGACACCAGAGCGGACGGAGACCCGATTCCGGGCGGAACCGCCCGGGTCGCTCATCGGCGCGGGACGGGCCCGCGCCGATGAAACGGTCAGCGCAGCGCGAGCGCCGGCCGGACCTCCCAGGTGGTCCACAGCGGCCGGTAGCCCATGCGGTTCCAGAACGGGCCCGAGAGCGGGTTCATGAGGGCGTAGTTGAGCAGCGTGACCGCGATGCCGTGGGCGTCCAGGGCGTGGTGCGCCTGGCTGACGAGGGCGGTACCGATGCCGCTGCCGCGCTCCTCCTCGGCCACCACGCCGTAGCCGATGTAGGCGGCGGGGCCGGCGTTCACGAGCGGCGAGACCCAGCGGGCGCGCTCGGGCGGCGAAACCCAGACCAGGCCCACCGCGCGCCCGCGACGCTCGGCCAACCAGACCCACGACGGGGGCCGGCTGAGCGCCCGCGCGACCACGCGACGGGTCTGCTCGGCCGTCTCGGGCTGGATGAACACGCCGCCGAAATGCTGTTCGTAGCGGTGCTCCTCCATGACCAGGCTCACGACCGCCGCCAGGTCGTGGTGATCGGCGAGGCGGATCGTGACGTCGCGCGGGGGCAGCGACGGGGGAACCCCGCGCCGCCGCTGACGCGCGGCCAGGACCGTGAAGGGCTGGAGCCCGTGGCGTTGCAGGGGCCGTACACCGGAGACATCGCGTGCGGGCCACGTCAACAGCGCGGCCGACTCCGAGCCGGTACCGCTGGGCAGTTCCTCCAACTGGTCGCGCCAACTGGCCAGCAGCGAGTCCAACGCCCCTTCGGGGTCGGGGCCGCCGACGAGCGGGGTGATCCAGTGTTGGTCGGGCACCCCCCAGGTGCGACCGACCTCTCCCGGCTGGAACCAGGAGTAACGCATGGTCCCGGTGGCCATCGGGCGGCCCACTTCGTCGCTGACGGTCAGCAGCGGATTCGAACTGAGCCGCGGATGCGACGGAGCGGGCAGCAGTGGATCGATCTCTGCCCATCGCCGGGCGACCGACCGCACCAGCTGGTCGAACTCGGCTGTACTGCCGGGCGGATCGTCATGCCGCACCCGTGCGACATAACCGCTCATTCATCCCTCCCTGGCGAAACGCGTGTTCCAACGCACGAAGCGCGGGTCGCTGGCGCTCCGCCGCTAGAGCCGCTGATCGATTACCTAAAGTCGCGCCGTGACTACATGAAGAGACAGTATCGTCTCAAGTTACCGCTAGTAGGGAATAATGGAAAATTCCCGACTTCGTATTGAAAATGCTGCTGTGCAATCCCTCGGGGGTGTCGCCACAAACGTTCCAACCGTAACGGAATATCCGAAGTGACGGCAGGGCAGGGGCAGGCACCACGGAACCGGATCAGGGAGCGGCGTCCCCGCCTGCCTCGATGACATTGCCGGTGCCGAGGTCAGCCGAACGCGGGTCACCCGAAGCGTAGTAGACGAGGTTCTTTGAACCGACCACGTTCACCGACGTCGCCGTGCCGACATGGACCTCGTTGCCGCTTCCCGCGACGTTGACGTCACCGCAGGAGCCGTTCAGGACCACCGTCGTGTCGCTGGCCACGACGTTGACGGCACGATCGCCGCAGTCTTCCTTGATGTTCTCCCCGCTGGAGGCGATGGTGAACACGGATTCGCCGTCGGCCCGCACCCCTCCACTCGACTCCGAGGCGTTTCCCGCGCCGGGGATCACGACCTCGGCGTCTCCGTTGCCGACCGAGACACCGCCGTCCTCGTCGATGGAGATACCGGTGCCGTTCTCGTCGCGCAGGTCGATACCGCTACAGCCCGCGCCTGCCAGCATGAACAGGGTCGCCGCACCGGCGGTGGCAAGGATCCGGCCTCGCATGGGGATTCTCCTCAAGTCGTGGTCGGGCGGCCGGCTGCTCGGCCACCCGATGATTGGACGCGCGCGGGCCCGCCACGGTTCGCCACGGCGACGATTCGGGTACGGACGGCGACCGAAAGCGGTCACCGCAGGCTGGGCTCGTTGCCTGCCGGGGCCTCCCCCGCTCAGGATCAGTAGTCCCGGAGCGTCGAAACGGCGGCGTCCGGTCCTGGTCGAGCCCGGCGACGGCCACCCCATCCATTTCTACGGGGATGCCCACCAGCACAAGGAACCCACTGTTGGGACCGGTTTCGAGCCGTGGAACCGTAACGAGGCGGTTGCCGGACGAGTGCGGCATCGGTACCGGGAGTCGCGAGGATATCAACGCGCGCTTCCACTACGGGCAATCCGCCCCACGCCGGGTTGCCCCGATGCTCTCGCGGATGGGCCGGTTTATGCGATGACGCAAATATTGGGGCTCCCGCATAGACGGCTCAGGTGCGCCACTCGTACGGTCGTGACAACCGGCCCGCAGGGGTCGTCCGAGGGGGTTCGTGGTCATGGCTCGTGAAGGACTGATCCGGCTTACCGGCAACGAAAACGGTACGTGCGGTAAGGACGATTGCCCGAACGTCTACCGGACCGCATCGGGATCATTCGTGGTCCAGGGCGACATGTCCGATGCCTTCAAGGCGCCTGACGGGGAAGGGCTCGTGGAGATTCCCGAGGAGACGTTGAGGGAGGCTGTTCGTGCTCTTGGCTGGTGAGGAGTGGGCTGCTCGCTTTGAAGGATTTCAGCGGGAAGCCTGGCGTCTGGAGACTCTGCCTCAATACCTCATGCCCCAGGAAGCGGAGGAGTTCGAGGCATTCAGGGACGGTGCTCGCATCGATCCGGCATCCGTGTCGAACGAGTACACCGACCGGTTGCGCCGGCAAGTCACACAGGGACGAAGCCAAGGCCGGGTTCATGTGCTGACTCGTCCGCTGTCCGACTACCTTCGGTTCGAGTTCCACCACTACTACAAGGCCCACTCGCTGGCCGGTGAACGAATCCGCATTCTCGACGTGACGGATCGACCCAACCCTCTTGAGGGAGTACAGGATTTTTGGATGTTCGACCGTTTTGAAGTGGTCCTCATGAACTACCACTCCGACGGTCGGCAGATCGGCCGAGAAGTGTTCCATGGCGACGTTGCGCCGTTCCTTGACTACCAGCGGATCGCGGTCGATGAGTCGGTTTCCTTCGAGGAGTATGTGAAGGGCCTTGGCCTTTGATCCCGGGGCGCTGAGACGTTCCAGGTCAGATCTAGCGGCAGCCTTGAAGGAGGAGCGCAACCGGGCCGGATGGACTCAGGTGCGGCTCGCCAAGCGCTGCAACATGAGTCAGACCAAGGTGAGCAACATCGAAAGCGGGAAGTTGACCCCCGCCATAGTCGATGTCGAGCTGATCCTTGAATCCCTGGGCGCCAACGGTCCGCTAGCTACTGAAATCCTGTCGCTTGCCCGCTCCGCCAACACTGAGTGGCAAGATCATTGGACGTCTCGCCGCAGGGGATTGGACAAAAAGCAGAATGAGTTGGCACGCCTGGAGGCGAGAACCAAGGAGTTCCGTTTCTTTCTGCTCTCCATGGTCACCGGCCTACTCGCCACACCCGACTATGTTCGGGCGAGCATCGCCGATGTCTCCGGCGATCAACAAAAAACAATTGCCAAGAAACTTGAACGACAGAGCATCCTGCTCGACACTGAGAAGTCGTTCACTTTCATCCTGACCGAGCAGGCTGCCAGGTGGCCTATCCTTCCCCCTCTTGCAATGGCTATGCAATTGGATCGATTGACATCGGTTTCCCGCCTGCCCAACGTCCAGTTAGGCGTTCTCCCTCTCATCGGCCATATTCCGGAACGGCCGTTGAACACTTTCACGGTCTACGACCGGCGCCTTGCCACTGTGGAAACCGGAACCGGGGCTCTGACCCTCCGGGACCACCGAGACGTGAACGCTTACCGAGATGACTTCGACAGGTACGAGAAATATACGGTTTGGGGTGAAAACTGTCGGGGACTGTTGTCCGAGTGGTCGATGATTTTTACCCGACAACGCCAATAAAGCGCTGAGTTCGGGCTAGCTTGAGGGATCATTTCCTCGTACTCACCAACACGGGAGGCGGGGACAGCATGGCAGTAGCGGCGACAGAGACCGGCACCAGACACGGCGATTACGTGACTTGCCCCGGGGGCCAGCCTGGGCATGACCCACACCCGACGGCATAGGTTGAGCAAACATCGCAAGCGCGTCCAACGCTTGCCCTATCGAAAGAGTGCGTATGAAGCGCATCATTGCCCGAATGTGGAAGCTCATTCGCGGACCCCTGCAATGGCGCTTCCTGTGGTTCGCGCACGCCAAATTCATGATCGGCGTGACGGGCGTGGTGCGGAACGAGGCGGGGGAGATCCTGCTTCTCAAACACCGAATGTGGCCCGCAGAGCGGCCATGGGGACTTCCCACCGGTTATGCGATCAAGAGTGAAGAGTTCCCGAAAACCATCGTTCGAGAGGTTCGGGAGGAAACCGGTCTCGAAGTCCTTCCTGGCCGACTGGTCCAGGTGACCAGCGGCTACAAGCTCCGCGCGGAAATCGCCTACGAGGCGCTTCACGTGGGTGGAACTCTCAAGCTCGACAGCTTCGAGATTCTGGAGGCGAAATGGTTCAGCCCGGACACGCTCCCGGAAGGGATACAAGAGTCCCACGTCCAACTCATCAGGGCGGGGGCGGCGACCTGACGGAACTCTCCCCGAACGAGTCCGTCACCGGCGTCAAGGCAATGGCGATGCTGGCAGCCATGCGCGCCGACGCGTCTTCGCTCACGGGAAAGCACCCGGCCCACGTGTTCCGGCCTCTCTCGGAAACGCTCAACCGATGGACGGCTCATGGCATCGATACCGCGCTGTTTTATGCAGGTGCAGAAACGGCCAGGCGTCGGTACGCCGGATGCGGGTTGACGAAGATGTTGCCGCTCGACCGCGTACTGATCGGCTGCGAATCCTCGCGTGTCGGTGCCTTCGGCGGGTTCCACCACTCGGATCAGGGATACCGGCACCTTCAAATGATGGCCGTCATCACCATGTACGGCCCCATGGAACGACGGAACCCCGAACGCCCCGCTCTGGCCCTACTCGACCTGCTGCGTGCGTACGCGCATGACTGCCTTCACTACGGATCGCGTAGGCGGTACGTGGAAGTGGCAGGCATCCCCGTCCGCACGCAGTACGGAATCAACTATCGCCGCGCAACCGGGCAGTCCTACTCGGCTGCCGATCAGCACGGAAGCCGCCACACGCGAAATCTCGGAATAGTCATGGAAGGAGCGTGTGACAAAGAGGCGCGTTCCATCACCCGACAGACAGCAGAACGGTTCGGTTTGACGGAACCTTCAGACATTCTCGGCACACTCACCTTCCGAGACGTGACGGGAACGTTGACGGAGGAGGACACCCGGCGCGTGGTGGACGTACCGGAAAGCGAAGAACAGACGCTCTACGCGGCAGCCCTCAGCGGCTACGAGGAAGGTGTCAACCGCCGATACGCGCACTTCCTCTCGGAGTTCGCCCCCGGGGAGGAGAGCGAGTGCCACACACGTCTACTCGCCGCCATCATCAACGGTGATGCGCCGGAGCTGGGGGCGTGGCTGGACGAACGCCACGGCCCGGGGACCTTCACGGGCCTGTTCCGCACGCCGGGCTACTTTGAACCCGGCTTGGCCGTGTAGGCGTTCGCCCCATGCAACAGGGCACCCGCGGAGCGGCTGCGCCTCTCAGCCCATTCCGGCTTCCTCCATGCCGCGCAGCTCCCGCTTGAGCTCCTTGATCTCGTCGCGCAGCCGGGCGGCGAGCTCGAACTGGAGGTCGGTGGCCGCCTGGTGCATCTGCGCCGTCAACTGCTCCACGAGATCGGCCAGCTCCACCCTCGGCATCGCCGAGACCTCCGCTGAGCGCTCCGCACCGCCGTGCCTGGCCAGGCCCGGCACCGGGGCACGCCCGCGGTTCTCCTTGCGGTACCCGCCCTCCAGCAGGGACTCGGTGTCGAGGTCCTCGCGGTTGAGGGAGTCGAGGATGTCGGCGATCTTCTTGCGCAACGGCTGGGGGTCGATGCCGTGCTCTTCGTTGTAGGCGATCTGCTTGGCGCGGCGCCGGTTGGTCTCCTCGATGGCGCTCTCCATCGAGTCGGTGATCCGGTCGGCGTACATGTGCACCTGTCCGGCCACGTTGCGCGCCGCGCGGCCGATGGTCTGGATCAGCGAGGTGCCCGAGCGCAGGAACCCCTCCTTGTCGGCGTCCAGGATCGCCACCAGCGAGACCTCCGGCAGGTCCAGCCCCTCGCGCAGCAGGTTGATGCCGACGAGGACGTCGTACTCGCCCGCGCGCAGCTCGCGCAGCAGCTCGACCCGGCGCAGCGTGTCGACCTCGCTGTGCAGGTAGCGCACCCGGATACCGAGATCGGTGAGGTAGTCGGTGAGGTCCTCCGACATCTTCTTGGTGAGCGTGGTGACCAGCACCCGCTCGTCGCGCTCCGCCCGCACCCGGATCTCGTGGACGAGGTCGTCGATCTGGCCGTCGGTCGGCTTGACCACGACCTCGGGGTCGACCAGGCCGGTGGGCCGGATGACCTGCTCGACGACGTCGCCGCCCACGCGTTCCAGCTCGTAGCGCCCCGGGGTCGCCGAGAGGTAGACGGTCTGGCCGATCCGTTCGCGGAACTCGTCGGCCTTCAACGGCCGGTTGTCCATCGCCGAGGGAAGCCGGAAGCCGTGGTCGACCAGGGTGCGCTTGCGCGCGGCGTCGCCCTCGTACATGCCGCCGATCTGCGGGATGGTCACGTGCGACTCGTCCACGACCAGCAGGAAGTCCTCGGGGAAGTAGTCCAGGAGCGTGTTGGGCGGGGTTCCGGGCGCGCGGCCGTCGAAGTGCATCGAATAGTTCTCGATCCCGGAGCACATGCCCATCTGCTCCAGCATCTCGAGGTCGTAGGTGGTGCGCATGCGCAGCCGCTGGGCCTCCAGCAGCTTGCCCGCGCCTTCCAGCTCGGCGAGGCGCGAGGTGAGCTCGGTGCCGATGTCCTTGATGGAGCGCTCCATGCGCTCGGGGCCGGCCACGTAGTGCGAGGCGGGGAAGATGTACATCTGCTCGTCCTCGCCGATCACCTCGCCGGTGAGGGGGTGCAGGGTGAGCAGCCGCTCGACCTCGTCGCCGAACATCTCGATGCGGATGGCGAGTTCCTCGTAGACCGGGATGATCTCGATGGTGTCGCCGCGCACCCGGAAGGTGCCGCGGGTGAAGGCGTAGTCGTTGCGGGTGTACTGCATCTGCACCAGTCGGCGCAGGAGGTCGTCGCGGTCCGCCTCCATGCCGACCTTGATGGTGGCCATGCGGTCGACGTACTCCTGCGGGGTGCCCAGGCCGTAGATGCA
The DNA here is from genome assembly GCF_030268225.1 of Nocardiopsis ansamitocini. Classification (GTDB taxonomy): domain Bacteria; phylum Actinomycetota; class Actinomycetes; order Streptosporangiales; family Streptosporangiaceae; genus Nocardiopsis_D; species Nocardiopsis_D ansamitocini. The sequence continues at coordinate 265,127 of NZ_BSQG01000001.1, forward strand.
GGAGACCGAGGAGACGACGATGGTGTCGCGCCGGGTGAGCAGCGAGTTGGTCGCCGAGTGGCGCAGCCGCTCGACCTCCTCGTTGATGGAGGAGTCCTTCTCGATGAAGGTGTCGGTCTGGGGGACGTACGCCTCGGGCTGGTAGTAGTCGTAGTAGGAGACGAAGTACTCGACGGCGTTGTTGGGCAGCATGTCGCGCAGCTCGTTGGCGAACTGCGCGGCCAGGGTCTTGTTGGGCTGCATGACCAGCGTGGGGCGCTGGAGCTTCTCCACCAGCCACGCGACGGTGGCGGTCTTGCCCGTTCCGGTGGCGCCCAGCAGCACCATGTCGCGCTCGCCGGCGGTGGCCCGCTTGGCCAGCTCCGCGATCGCGGCGGGCTGGTCGCCGGCCGGGGTCATCTCGGAGATGACCTCGAACGGCTTGAGCGAACGCTCGATATCGGTCACCGGACGCACGTCGCCTCAACTCCCCCGTCGGACATGATCCACCCTCGGACCCAACCGTATCCCCGGGCTATGACAACAACCGTCGGGTGGCGGGGGATTCCCCGGCGGCGTGATGGCTCAGACGTGCGGCCAGGCGCTTCCCGACAGGTCGTAGGCGAGGTGGAACCACACCTGCCGGTGGCTGCGGAAGCCGTTGTCGCCCCAGGACGTGGCGATGCTGTCCACGAGGGCCAGGCCGCGCCCGGTCTCGGCGGCGAGCCGGTCGGCGAAGCGGTGGGAGGCGAGGTAGGAGCGGTCGCGGTGGTCGTGGTCGGTCCTCTCCAGCTCGCCGCCGTCGCGGCAGGTCAGCGTCATGCCGGTGGGCGAGCGGTCCACCCGCAGCGTGTAGGTCTCGCCGGGCAGCCCCGAGCGGGTGTGCGTCAGGGCGTTGGCGACGAGTTCGCTGCCCAGCAGGTCGAACAGGAAGCGGTACTCCGCCCCTTGCGCGGCGGCACAGGTGTCCAGGAAGGCGTGCACCATCGGCATCAGCAGCGGCTCGCCCCGGAAGGTGAAGGCGCGGCAGGTGTAGTGGCAGCCCTCGAAGGCGCGGTTGAAGTAGTGCTCGTAGCCGCTGGGGATCAACAGGTTGAGCGGGATCGTCACCTCGGGCATCGGCGGGACGGGGGTGAGGGTGAACATGCGGGCTCCTCGGGGAGAACGGGCGTGCGGAAGGAAGCAGGGGCCGATCGCCCGCGAGAAGGTCCGTTGCCCGGACACGGAGGCGGACGGGGCGTAGCGTGACCAGGGAAACGGTGCGTGATGTGGTGGTCACTGGCCACACCCATAGATTAACTCGACATTGTCGAATTTCAAGAGAGAATTCGACAATGTCGAAAAAATTGCCTTAGGCTTCCTTCATGCGCAACCCACACAGCCCCACGCTCCGACTGCGGCGTCTTGTCGCGGAGTTGAAACAAGGACGCGAGAACAAGAACTTCACTGTCGCCCAAGCCGGTCAGCGTCTGGGGTGGACCGCATCCAAGATCAGCAAGATCGAGACCACCGAGACTCGGCGGATCATGGCCGCCGACCTCGACAGGCTGCTGGACCTGTACGACATCGACGACCCCGCCAAACGGAGCGCTCTTCATGCTCTTGCCCGCGACGCGAAGGAGCGCGGCTGGTGGTCGAAGTACCGGGAAGTCTTCGGAGAGCAGGCGTTGCCGGACTTCGAGGCAGAGGCATCGGTGATCCGGACCTTCGAGGGTTTGGTGGTTCCGGGCCTGCTCCAGACCCCCGAATACGCGGAAGCGCTGTTTCGCGGAGGCCGCTACACCGGTCCGGATGACATCGAACGTCGGGTGCGAGCGCGGATGGCGCGACGCGAGATCCTCACCAGGTTCAACCCTGTGCATCTGCGCGCGGTTCTGGATGAAGCCGCGCTACGGCGCATGATCGGTGACACGGAGATCATGCATGAACAGCTCCAGCACCTGCTCTACATGGCGAAGCTGCCCAACATCGACGTCCAGATCCTGCCCTTCTCCGTGGGGTCGCACGCGGCGCTCGTCGCGCCGTTCAGCATCCTGGAATTCGCCGAGCACCTGAACCCGCCAATCGTTCATGTCGGAACTGTTACTGATTCAGTATTCTTCGAACAGGCCGGAGACGTTGAGCGCTACAACATGACGTTCGGCGACATCCAGGGCACCGCCATCAGCACCTCGCAGAGCGCAAGGTTCATTACCGAGCTGTCCGAATCCCTAGAGAGAGACGCATGACCAACGAGCTGGTTTTCCACAAGAGCAGCTACAGCGGCCAAGAACCCAACTGCCTCGAAGTCGCCCCCCTCACCGCAGGCGCCGCCCTACGCGACTCCAAACACCCCCACCACGGCCACCTCACCTTCCCCGCCACCGAATGGGACGCCTTCCTCACCGCCGCCCGCGACCACGCCCTCTGACCGGACACCGGCCGCGCGGCCCCGAGCCCTGACCGGTAACGGTCACCATCCGGGCCGCCCGGCTGCGATGGGTGGACCCTCACAACGGGAATCACCTCGGGTGACCACATACCTTCCCCGAAGGAATCCCGTTATGGAACCAACACTGAACTTCCGCAAAAGCAGCTACAGCGGCCAAGCCCCTAACTACGCCGAGGTGGCTCCCCTCCGCTTCCGCACAAGCTCGCACAGCGGACAGGATCAGAACTGCCTCGAAGTCGCCCCCCTCACCACAGGCGCCGCCCTACGCGACTCCAAACACCCCCACCACGGCCACCTCACCTTCCCCGCCACCGAATGGGACGCCTTCCTCACCGCCGCCCGCGACCACGCCCTCTGACCGGACACCGGCCGCGCGCCGCTACCCGACCGGGCCGACCTCCCGGCCCGGATCGTCCAGCCACGCCCGCTGGCCGTCCGCGTCCACGGTGAGGCCGAACCGGTCGTGGGCGGGCTTCCCGAGCCCCAGCCACCAGTCGTAGGCAGCGCGGAGTTCGTCGAACAGCCGACGCGGGCCGTGCTGGCGGACCCGGTACTCCCCCACGGTGTCGGCGGTGATCCGCCACCTCGCCCACGATCCCGTGTCGGCTCCGGTGTCCGCGCCCGTCCCCGGGTCCATCAGGTAGACGGTGAACCCGTCGCCCGAGTCGTCGTGGACCACCGTGGAGAGCATCCCGGACACCCGCAGGCCGATCGCGAAGGACGCGTCGAAGCCCGACACGGGTTCGTAGGGGTGCAGACCCGTGACGGTCTCGGTGAAGTCGTGGACGGGATCGACCCGGTCCTCCACGGACCCGTGCGGGGTGCGCTGGTCGCGGACCCACATGAACCCCACGCCGGCCCCGAAACGGCCCGAGGCGGTGCCGTCGTCGGCCACGTCGAGCAGCAAAAGGGTGCCGTTGTGGAACGCGGTGCCGAACGGGGTGACGACGCGTCCGCCCGGCCGGGTCTGCTCCACCCAGGCGTACGGCACCCACCGCACCGCCGCGGTGGCGATCACCCGGTCGTAGGGGGCGCGGGCAGGCCAGCCCGCCGTGCCGTCGGCGGTCACCACCAGCGGATCGACCCCGGCAGCGGCAAGGCTCACGCGGGCACGCTCGGCCAGCGCGGCGTCCACCTCGACGGTGGTGACCCGGTCGTCGCCCAGCCTGGCCGCCAGCAGCGCGGCGTTCCACCCGGTGCCGGTGCCGATCTCCAGGACCGTCATACCGTCGTCGAGGGCGAGTGCGCCGAGCATCAACGCCACGACGGAGGGCATGGACGCCGAGGACGAGACGTAGCCACGGCCCGAACCGCCGCCGTCGTCGAGCTGGGTGATGACGGGGGCGTCCCGGTGGACGAGTTCGCTCCAGCGGCCGGGCTCCCGGGAACGGACCACGGGACGGAGGGAGGCGTCCCAGACGGTGTCGGGAAGAAAGGAATCGCGCCGCACGGATTCGAGGACGGGGCGCCACCGCGCGGACAGGCCGCCGACCTCGACGAGCCGGGCGGCCGAAGCAACGTGGTCCATCGCTCCCCCTTTCGATCCGGACCGGAGCGGAGGATCCAACCGGGCGAGGGGTGGACCCCTTTCTCGCCCCGGCTCCTGACGTTCCTCTACCTACCCAAGGCACGCCTGGCAACCGTGCCGTCGCAGGGACCGGGGCAACGGTAGTGGACCGTGCATGTCGTGTCCGCCGAATTTCGTCCCCTGTTGTTCCTAAGTGCTTCTAAGCGCTCCTGAGGCGGGCCCGGCCACCGCCGGAGCTACCCGCCCGGGTAGGGCTCGGGCCGGACGGTGTGCACGCGCCGGTGCGGGGTGCGCCAGGTCAACACGCCCGGACCGGACTGGGTGAGGCGCCAGTCCGGGTGCTGTTTGAGCCGGTGGTGCTTGCGGCACAGCGCGGCGAGGTTCCCGGGATCGGTTGGGCCGCCCCGGTGGTGGGCGCGGGTGTGGTCGGCGTCGCACTCGACGGCCGGGCGCGGGCAGTGTGGGAACCGGCAGGTGCGGTCGCGGGAGTCGATGTGGCTGCGCAGGACGCGCGGCGGGCGGTAGGCGGTGAGACCGTGCGCGAGCGGGGTGCCGTCGGGGTCGACGACGGTGTAGCACCACTGGGTGGCCCGGTGGGTGGCCTCCCGGGCGAGGGCGCGGGCGGCGTCGGCCCGGATGGGACCGTGGCCGCAGATCTCGGCGAGCGCCTCGCTGGTCGCGCCGCCCAACTCGGCGGGCAGGGCCGACAACGGGATGATGACGTGCAGCTTGCCCACCGGCGAGAATTCGACCGGGCGGGGGCCTGCCAGCCCCGGGAGGGCAACGGGCTCGACGTGGGCGGATACGGCGGCGTCGTGTTCGGCGAGGTCGGCCGGGATCTCGGGGCCGCTGGTGGCGGGCAGGCGGCCCAGCAGGAGGCTCACGGCGGTGTCGGCACGGAGTTGGTCCATGGAACGGCCCCCTGCCGCACCGTCGCGCTTGAGCCCTCGGGCGATCGCGCCGAGGCGTTGCTGGACGGCGAGTGCGTCGACCGTGTCGATGTCGGCGACCAGGAACGAGGCGGTCCCCGGACCGTGCGCCGGGTGGTTGTCCACGACCATCGTGGTGCGGGCCTCGATGGTGCGTCCGTGCCGTTCGCGGGCGCGGTCCGGATCGAGTTCGACGATGACCCGCTTGGCCAGGTTCTTCAACCGGGTTCCCGTGCGGGTGCCGCCCTCAGCGAGCATGCGCGCCTCATAGGCCGCGCACAGCGGTGCCGGCCAGTCGGCGGGCGGGAGGTCGCAGATGGTCCGTGCGCGGGACTCGTCCAACGCGCCGTCGGCCAGTGCGCGGTGGATGCCGGGGAAGTCCGCGACCAGGCGGGAGGCGTGGGACAGCCAGGCTCCGGCGGCTCCGGGCGACAACTGGAGTTCCAGGCCGAGCTCTGCCGCGGCCTCCTCGTGCGCGCTGGTCTGGCGCGGCACGGGGGCCTGGGCCAGGGCCTGATCGGTGAAGGCGGCCATGGCCGCCAGTTGCACCGCCGCCAGCTCCCGGCGGGCGGACTCGATCCGGGTGATGAACTCCAGGAGCTCACCACTGGAGAGCGCCCCCGGATCGACCGCGCGCACCCACGGGGCCACCGCCGTAGGGAGGGAACGGGCGGCGGGGGGCACCTCCTCGCGGAGGCCGAGGGTGGCGGGGGGATTCATGCTCTTATTTTATCGAACACGCGTACGAACAACAAAGGATTCCGGAAGAAAAATCCGATTCACTTTCTCGGAGAACACCGGGTGAGCTGCGATAAGGGTTCAGGGTTCTTCGCGGACCCGCGCGAACCGACGACGGACGGAGAAACCCCGCACCGCTCATCCCACTGCGGGACAACCCCCGAACACCAGGCGTCGAACATGGGCGCGGAACGCGCGGACGACAAGCGTCCCGCACCCGCCAGGTCCAGCTACGGCACGATCGAACATGGACACAGAACGCACGGACGACAAGCGTCCCCCACCCGCCAGGTCCAGCTACGGCACGATCGAACATGGACACAGAACGCACGGACGACAAGCATCCCCCACCCGCCAGGTCCAGCTACGGCACGATCGAACATGGACACAGAACGCACGGACGACAAGCATCCCCCACCCGCCAGGTCCAGCTACGGCACGATCGAGTCCACGTAACCGCCGTCCACGCGCACGGCGGCACCGGTGGTCGCCGATGCCTGGGCGGAGCTGAGATAGACGACGAGGTTGGCGATCTCCTCCGGTTCGATCAGGCGCCCCAGGAGGGACTGGGGACGGTGCAGGCGCATGAACTCGCGCTGGGCCTGCTCCCAGGGCAGGTCCCTGTCCACGAGTTCGTAGACGAAGTCCTCCACTCCCCCGGTGTGGGTGGGGCCGGCGATAACGGAGTTGACGGTCACCCCCGTTCCCGCGGCCTCCTTGGCGAACCCTCGGGACACCCCAAGCAGCGCCGTCTTGGACACGCCGTAGTGGATCATCTCCGCGGGGACGACGATCGCGGAGTCGCTGGCGATGTACTGCACGCGGCCCCAGCCGCGTTCGGCCATCCCCGGCAGGTAGGCGCGGGTCAGCCGCACCCCGGTCAGGACGTTGGTCTCGAAGTAGCGACGCCATTCGTCGTCGGTGATCTCCAGCGCCGGGCGGGCCCCGAAGACACCGAGGTTGTTGACCAGGATGTCCACCGAGGGCACGGCGGCGAGAAGCGCGGCGGTGCCCTCGTCGGTGGTGATGTCGGCGGCGACCAGGGTGGGCCGGGTACCCGGAACGGCCCGGCGCAGGCTCTCGGCGGCGGTGTCCAGCCGGCCGGCGCCGCGGCCGGTCAGGACCACGCGTGCGCCCGCGGAGGCGAGGCCGGTGGCGATGGCCAGCCCGATGCCCTGCGAGGAACCCGTTACCAGGGCGGTCCTACCGGTGAGGTCGATCTGCACGGTGGTGCGCTCCTTGTCGTCCGCGGGCCGGCCGGTCAGTCGCGGACGGCTCGGCGCTCCAGGTCGGCCCACAGTTCGGCGACCCGTGTGTCCAGGTCGGCCACGGTACCGGAGTTGTTCACCACGACGTCGGCCGCCGCGCGGCGCTCCTCGCGGGTGGCCTGGGCGTCGATCCGCGCGCGGGCCTGTTCCTCGGACATCCCCCGGGTGGCCGCCAGGCGTTCCACCTGGGTCCGGGCCGGGACGTCCACCACGACCACCACGTCGTACATCCCGACGAGCCCGTTCTCCACAAGCAGCGGCACGTCGTAGACCACGACGGCGTCGGGGTCGGCGGCAGCCATCAGCTCCTGGGAGCGCCGCCCCACCCGGGGGTGCACGATGGCGTTGAGCGCGGCGAGCCGGTCGGCGTCGGCGAACACGATGTCCCCGAGACGGGGCCGGTCCAGCTTTCCCTCCGGGGTGAGGACGGCTTCCCCGAACTCCGCGACGATCTCGGAAAGGGCAGGGGTGCCCGGCTCCACGACCTCGCGCGCGATCCGGTCCGCGTCGATCACGACCGCTCCGCGCTCGGCCAATCGCGCGGCCACCGCGCTCTTGCCCGACCCGATTCCCCCGGTGAGTCCCACTTTCAGCATGGGGGTGATCCTATGCGAGCAAAGGGCCGCCCCCGGCCGAAGCCGGGGGCGGCCCCCTACATGTGCTTGCGGATCACCCGCACGCGGTTGCGACTAGCTGTCGCCGGCACCGCCGGCGAGCTTCTCGCGCAGTGCGGCCAGCGCCTCGTCGGAGGCCAGGGCCCCACCGGTGCTCGCACCGTTGGACGAGGACGACGCCGAGCTGGAGCCGCCGGCCGGAGCCTGCTCGCTCTCGAACGGAGCCTCGACGGCTGCCTCGGCCTCGGCGGCCTGGGCCTCCTCGACCTGCTTGCGGTGCGCCTCGAAGCGGGACTGCGCGAGGGCGTACTCGCCCTCCCACTGGTCGCGCTGGGCCTCGAAGCCCTCCAGCCACTCGCCGCTCTCGGAGTCGAAGCCCTCGGGGTACTTGTAGTTCCCCTGCTCGTCGTACTCCGCGGCCATGCCGTAGAGGGTCGGGTCGAACTCGGTCTGGTCCGGCGTGACGCTCTCGTTGGCCTGCTTCAGCGAGAGGCTGATCCGGCGACGGTCGAGGTCGATGTCGATGATCTTGACGAAGATCTCGGTGCCGACCTGGACGACCTGCTCGGGGATCTCCACGTGGCGCTCGGCCAGCTCGGAGATGTGGACCAGGCCCTCGATGCCCTCCTCGACACGGACGAACGCACCGAAGGGCACCAGCTTGGTGACCTTGCCCGGGACGACCTGACCGATCTGGTGGGTGCGGGCGAACTGCTGCCACGGGTCTTCCTGGGTCGCCTTCAGCGACAGGGAGACGCGCTCGCGCTCCATGTCCACGTCCAGGACCTCGACCGTGACCTCCTGGCCGACCTCGACAACCTCGCTGGGGTGGTCGATGTGCTTCCAGGACAGCTCGGAGACGTGCACCAGGCCGTCGACGCCGCCCAGGTCCACGAACGCACCGAAGTTGACGATCGAGGAGACCACACCCTTGCGGATCTGGCCCTTCTGGAGGGTGTTGAGGAAGGTCTGGCGGACCTCCGACTGGGTCTGCTCGAGCCAGGCACGGCGGGACAGGACCACGTTGTTGCGGTTCTTGTCCAGCTCGATGATCTTGGCTTCGAGCTCACGGCCCACGTAGGGCTGGAGGTCGCGGACCCGACGCATCTCGACCAGGGACGCGGGCAGGAAGCCGCGCAGGCCGATGTCGAGGATGAGACCACCCTTGACGACCTCGATGACGGTGCCGGTGACGACGCCGTCCTCTTCCTTGATCTTCTCGATCGTGCCCCAGGCGCGCTCGTACTGCGCGCGCTTCTTGGACAGGATGAGGCGGCCTTCCTTGTCCTCCTTCTGGAGGACGAGGGCCTCAACGTGGTCGCCGACGGCGACAACCTCGCCGGGGTCGACGTCGTGCTTGATCGACAACTCGCGCGAGGGAATGACACCCTCGGTCTTGTAGCCGATGTCGAGCAAGACCTCGTCTCGATCGACCTTAACGATGGTGCCTTCAACGATGTCTCCGTCGTTGAAGTACTTGATGGTCTCGTCGATCGCGGCGAGGAAGGCTTCCTCTGAACCGATGTCGTTGACCGCTACCTGCGGGGTGGTCGAGGTGGCCTCGGTGCTGCTCGTCATGTGTGGGTGGACTCCGGATGCGGACATGGATAGAAGTTGGGCACGCTGTGAGAACACACGGATTCGGATTCGGCTGGTACGGCTGGGCGATACGGCGGCTTCGCGCTTAAGCGCCCCCATAACCCAGCGACCACGGATGCCGACCGACTCGGTTTCCGACCACGGAGAAAACGTGCACTCCGCGTCCGGAACTTTGGCATGCGAATCCACAACGCTCCGACCAGACTATGAGACAGACGCTTCTTGGTCAATCGGGAGCGACCACACAGGCGGGACTTTTGGGTCTTTAGTCGGTTTTTGCGGCAAGTGGCACAGACCTGGAGCCTGGCGGGCCTTGACCCCGCCAGAGGCAACATGCTATGCCACGATCACGGGTCTGGCCAGGACCGGGGCTAATCGTCCTGGGGGCGCGCACGAGAACGTTTGACGTCGGATCGGCGACGCTTGCCCTGGAGCCGGCGCTCCTTGGCGCCCCGGCTGGGCTTGGTCGCCCGACGCGCGCGGGCCGGGGGCGCGGCCGCCTCGGTGAGCAGCGCGGCCATCCGCTCCCGGGCCAGTTCACGATTGCGCTGCTGGGACCGCGAGTCCTGCGCGGTCACGGTGAGCACCCCCGAAACCAGCCGGGACGCCAGCCGGTCGAGGGCGCGCTCGCGCTGGGCGTCGGTCAACACGACGGTGGCGGTGACGTCCACGGACAGCGCCACCCGGGTGTCGGAGGTGTTGACGTGCTGGCCGCCTGGCCCCGAGGACCGGGAGAAACGCCACATCAGCTCGTCCTCGCGCAATCGCACCGAATGCGGGCTCGCCATGGCTGTTCCTCCCTTTCCTCGACGAGGACCGCCCGGACGGGGCGGCTCAGTGTGCGGCGTCGTGCCAGTTGGCCCCGACCCCCACCGAGACGGCGAGGGGCACACGCAGATCATAGGCTTCGGCCATCTTGCGCGAAACCAGTTTTCGGACCGGCTCCAGCTCGTCCTCCGTGACCTCCAGGACGAGTTCGTCATGGACCTGGAGCAGCAGACGGGACGTGTGGCCCGCCTCTTCCAGCGCCCGCTGCACGTCCAGCATCGCGACCTTGATGATGTCGGCGGCCGACCCCTGGATGGGGGCGTTGAGCGCCATACGCTCGGCCATGTCCCGGCGCTGGCGGTTGTCGCTGCTGAGATCGGGCAGGTAGCGGCGGCGCCCCAGCATGGTGGCGGTGTAGCCGTCGCGGCGGGCCTGGTCCACGACCGCTTCCAGGTAATCCCGGACCTTGCCGAACTGGGCGAAGAAGTCCTCCATGAGGACCCGCGCCTCCTTGGGCGTGATCCCCAGCTGCTGGGACAGTCCGTAGTCGCTGAGGCCGTAGGCCAGCCCGTAGTTCATCGCCTTGATCTTGGCGCGCGCCTCCCCCGCCACCTCGTCCACGGGCAGCTTGAAGACCCGGGCGGCGATCTCGGCGTGGAAGTCGTGGCCGGTCTGGAACGCCTCGATGAGCGCCTCGTCACCGGACAGGTGCGCCATGATGCGCAACTCGATCTGGCTGTAGTCGGCGGTGAGCAGGAAGTCATAGCCCTCCCCCACGACGAAGGCGCGCCGGATACGGCGCCCGGCGTCGGTGCGCACGGGGATGTTCTGCAGGTTGGGCTCGGTGGAGCTGAGGCGCCCGGTGGCCGCCACCGTCTGGTTGTAGGTGGTGTGGATGCGGCCGTCGTCGGCAATGGTCTTGATCAGGCCGTCGACGGTGGTGCGCAGCCGGGTCTGGTCGCGGTGGCGCAGCAGGATGACCGGCAGTTCGTTGTCGGTCTGGGCGGCCAGCCACGCGAGGGCGTCGGCGTCGGTGGTGTAACCGGTCTTGATCTTCTTGGTCTTGGGCAGCCCCAGTTCGTCGAAGAGGATCTGCTGCAACTGCTTGGGCGAGCCCAGGTTGAACTCACGGCCCACGACCCGGTGGGCCTCCTCCACCGCTTGGCGCACCGCCGCCGCGAACTCCTCCGCCAGCCCGTCGAGGTAACCGCGGTCGGCGGCGATACCGGTGCGCTCCATCCGCGCCAGGACCGCGGCGAGCGGCAGTTCGATGTCGTGGAGCAGGAGGGTGGCACCGCGCTTGGCGAGGTCGGCGTCCAGGGCCAGTGCCAGGTCGAGGGTGGCGCGGGCGCGCACCGCCAGGGCTGTGCGCGCGGCCTCGTCCTCGTCCTCGGCGTCGTCGGCGATGTCCAGGGTCAGCTGGGCCTGGGCCGGGGTCTCGTCGGCGAGTTCCCTGCCCAGGTAGCGGGTGCAGAGGTCGGCGAGATCGAAGTTGCGGCGCCCCGGCAGTGCGAGATACCCGGCGACGGCGGTGTCGGAGTCGAGCCCGGCCAGTTCCCACCCACGGGACCACAGCGCCAGCATGGGCCCCTTCGCGTCGTGCAGGGCCTTGGGACGTTCGGGGTCGGCCAGCCACGCGGTGAGCGCGGCCTCGTCGGCGGGGTCCAGGACGGCGGGGTCGACGAAGGCGGCGGCCCCCGCGGGGACCGCGATGGCCAGGCCGGTGACGTCGCCGCCGCCGTGCCCCCAGGACCCGGCCACGGCCAGGCCCGCCCGGGCGTTGGTCGCCGCGTGGGCGGCCAGCCAACCGGCGAGCTCGCCGGTGCCGGGCACCGCGAGTTCGACGGTGAAGCCCTCGGCGGGGGCCTCCTGCGCCTTCTCGTCGGCGTCGTCGGTACCCAGCACCGCGAACAGCCGGTCGCGCAGGGTGGAGGCGAACTCCAGCGTGTCGAACAGGGTGTTGACGCCTTCGCGGTCCCAGCCGTCGATGGTCATGTCGGTGACGCCGGCATCGATGGGCGTCTCGGTGTCGAGCTTGTTGAGCTGCTGGTTGCGCAGCACGTCGGAGAGGTGGTCGCGGAAGTTCTGCCCCGCCTTGCCGGTGATCTCGTCGGCGTGCGCCACGATCTCTTCCAACGAGCCGTACTTGGCGATCCACTTGGCGGCCGTCTTGGGGCCCACGCCCGGGACGCCGGGCAGGTTGTCGGCCTTCTCCCCCACCAGCGCGGCGAGGTCGCGGTAGCGCTCGGGCGCGACCGCGTACTTAGCCTCGACGGCCTCGGGGGTCATCCGGGTGAGGTCGGAGAGGCTCTTGCCGGGGTAGAGGACCGTGCAGTCCTCGGTGACCAGCTGGAAGGCGTCGCGGTCGCCGGAGGCGATGAGCACCTCCATGCCGGCGGCACCGCCCTGGACCGCGAGGGTGGCGATGACGTCGTCGGCCTCATAGGTGGCGACCGAGACGCTGGTGACGCCGATGAGGCCCATCAGCTCCTGGAGCAGGCCGATCTGGCCGTGGAACTCTTGCGGGGTCTCCGAACGTCCGGCCTTGTACTCCCCGTACGCCTCGTGGCGGAAGGTTGGCTCGGAACGGTCCCAGGCGACGGCGATGTGCGTGGGGCGCTCGTCACGCAGCAGCTTGATCAGCATCGAGGTGAAGCCGTAGACGGCGTTGGTGGACTGCCCCGCGCCGTTGACGAACTTGTCGGCGGGAAGCGCGAAGAACGCGCGAAACGCCATGGAATGACCGTCCAACAAGAGCAGGCGCGAGCGTTCCTGCCGGGGGGACGGTGTCTGGTCGGGGGTCGCCTGTGTCTTCACCACAGGGAGAATCCTAGGATGCCCGGAGGACATTTTCGCGATGCGCGCCAACCAGCGCCCCCTATCGCCCCTCTTGTCCCCGGCGAGGAAGGACTCAGATGGCTCTGGACACCGAGGAACTGCGTGAGATCATGGGCGACTCCGCCTACGGGGGCTCCCTCGGCGAGCGGATGGGCCTGGAGTTCCTGGAGGCGTCCGTCGAACGCGTGGTGGGACGCATGCCGGTCAAGGGCAACACCCAGCCCTATGGCATCCTGCACGGCGGGGCCTCCTGCGTCCTGGCCGAGACCCTGGGGTCCGTCGGGTCGGCGATCCACGCCGGCAAGGGCCGTATCGCGGTGGGCATCGAGATCAACGCGACCCACCACCGCAGCGCCTCCGAGGGGCACATCACCGGGGTCGCCACCCCGGTGCACCTGGGCCGCACCCTCGCCACCTGGGACATCGAGATCACCGACGACAGCGGCAAGCGGGTGTGCACCTCACGCCTGACCTGCATGGTGCGTGACGCTCCCGGAGCCTGACCGGCTCCGCCCCGACCACCCGCACCATGAAGAAAGAAGAAAGAGGACCGGATGCCAGGGGTGGGGACCCTCATCAACGTCGTCGCGATCGTTCTCGGCGGTGGCCTGGGAATGCTGCTGGGCGCCCGGCTGCCCGAACGCACCCGGTCGGTCGTGACCGACGCGCTGGGCCTGGTGATCCTGCTGGTCGCTGCGCTCAGCGCGGCGGAGATCCTGTCCCCGGCGCTGGTCGGCGCGGTGGGGTCGGCCGCGCCGACCCTGATTGTGCTGGCCTCCCTGCTGATCGGCGGGGTCGTCGGGTCCCTGCTCCGGATCGAGGACCGGCTGACCCGGCTCGGCGAGGTGCTGCGCACCCGCCTGGCACGCCAGCCGGTGGCCGCGCACGTCTCGGGAGCGGCGGAGCCGGCCGCCGGCCCGGCCGGGTCGGACCGCTTCGTCGAGGGTTTCGTGAGCTCGTCGCTGGTCTTCGTGGTCGGCCCCATGGCGATCCTGGGCGCCATCAGCGACGGCCTGGGAAACGGGATCGACCAGCTCGCGCTCAAGGCCGCCCTGGACGGTTTCGCCGCCATCGCCTTCGCGGCGGCGCTTGGCCTGGGAGTACTGGTGTCGGCCCTACCGGTGCTGCTGTACCAAGGGGCGTTCACCCTGGTGGGCGTCGCCCTGGGCACGTTCCTGCCCGATGCCCACATCGCGGCGCTCACCGCGACCGGCGGACTGCTCCTGGCCGGCGTGGCACTGCGCCTGATGCGCATCCGGGACTTCCCCGTCGCCGACCTGCTCCCCGCACTGTTCGTGGCTCCGGTCCTCACAGCGGTCGTCGCCCTGTTCTGACGGAGCCCGAACGGCGGTCCGGCGACAGGTGCCAATGGCAGCCAAATGTTTACCTTTGCGACCGACCGACCGCCGGGTGCTACGCCTCGCCATCCGAATGTCACGCTCTGCTGAACAAAACCGGCGGATGCGGCGGTTCGGTCGCTTCTCTGACTACAGAGAAGTAACAGCATGAACCCGACTCAGCCGCGACGCCTCAAGTGATCTTCCAGAGTCGCCGCCGCGCGGATTAAGCTCCGCTAACACTCCCGGTTAAGCAACACCTCATCCCCCGAGGTTGGGCCCGCCGGAGGCGAAGCGTGTCTCACGCCATTGAATTGGAGAGAACTGAATGCCTGCAAAGAAGGCCCTCGGCCTCACTTCCATGACCGCAGCCCTGGTCATGGGCCTGGCCGCCTGTAGCGGTGGCGGCAGCGGGGACGGCGGATCCGACGTCGAGCCGCTGCAGTTCGGCTACATCCTCCCCGAGACCGGTCCGCTGGCCTACCTCGGCCCCCCGCAGATCGCGGGCGCCAAGTTCGCGATCCAGGAGATCAACGAGGCCGGCGGCGTCCTGGGCGCCGAGCTCCCCGACATCCTCAGCGGTGACGAGGCCGGCGACGGTGCGATCGCCGCCGACGCCGCGGACCGCCTGCTCAACCAGAACGTCCACGCCATCCTGGGCGCCGCGTCGTCCGGCATGACGATGTCCTTCATCGACCGGGTCACCCAGGCCGAGGTCGTGCAGTGCTCCGGCGCCAACACCGCCCCCACCCTCAGCGACTACGACGACGGCGGGTACTTCTGGCGTACCGCGCCCAGCGACCTGCTGACCGGCCCCGTGCTGGCCAACGAGATCGTCGCCGACGGCGCCTCCTCCGTGGCCGTCATCTACCGCGCCGACGACTACGGCCAGGGCCTGGCCGAGGCCACCGCCACCGCCCTGGAAGAGGCCGGTGCGGAGGTCGTCGCCCAGGAGAGCTACGAGCCCCAGGCCACGAACTTCAGCTCCATCGTGCAGTCGGTCAGCGGCGAGGAGCCCGACGCGATCGCGCTGATCTCCTTCGACGAGGGCGTGCAGCTCATCACCAACTTCGTCGAGAACGGCTTCGGCGCCGACCAGATGTACAGCGCCGACGGCATGGCCAACAGCGAGCTGGGCTCCATGGTCGACACCGGCGACCCCGGCATCATCGACGGGTTCAAGGGCGCGACCCCCGGTGTCGACAACCAGGCCTTCAACGAGAAGCTGGCCGAGATGGACAGCTCGCTGAAGGACTACGTCTACGGCCCGCAGATCTACGACTGCGCGATGGTGGTCGCCCTGGCCGCCGAGGCCGCCGAGAGCACCGACCCGGCCGTCTTCGTCGAGCAGATGGCGGCCGTCACCACCGGCGAGACCAGCTGCTCCACCTTCGCCGAGTGCCGTGACATCCTCGCCGACGGCGGCACCATCGACTTCCAGGGCCAGAGCGGCCCGCTGGACTTCGACGAGAACGGCGACATCACCGTCGCCTCGTACCAGATCTACGGTTTCGAGGACGGCGGCGAGTTCAAGGCGCTGAGCTACACCGAGGCCGGAGCCTGATCCACGGGCCGGGTCCGCGCCTCGCGGGCCCGGCCACCGGCACCACCCGCGCTCCTGCCCCCACCGGGGGCAGGAGCGTTTTCGTGTGCCACGACCGGTGTCCCCGGAGGCAGTTCGCGGACACCGCAGCGGTGCCCGGACCGCCCGAGGCCGTGCTCCACGCACCGCACAGCACTCCACGTCCGACGCGACAGCGCACCCCCAGCCCCGCACCCGTTGCCCGCAACCGCACCCGTACCCGCACCGCCCGGGGCCGTGCTCCACGCACCGCACAGCACTCCACGTCCGACGCGACAGCGCACCCCCAGCCCCGCACCCGTTGCCCGCAACCGCACCCGTACCCGCACCGGCTTCGTCCTGTCCGTACGGGCGTCTCGCCCCCGAGGCCGGCCGCCCGGGCTCCACTCCCCCCGGGCTCACCACCGGATCGGCGCCCGGGACACGACCCACGGGTTCGGAAAGCCGTGCGGGACGCTCCGCGTACACCGAAACGGCCCGGCCGGGGATGTCCCCGGCCAGGCCGTTTCGGTGTACTGCCCCTGGTCAGCCCTTGGCGAGGGTGCCCAGGTAGAGCTCGATGACGTTGGGGTCGCCCAGAAGCTCGGCCCCGGTGCCGGTGTAGGCGTTGCGGCCCTGGTCGAGAACGTAACCGCGGTCGCAGATCTGCAGGCAGCGACGAGCGTTCTGCTCAACCATGATCACCGAGACACCGGTGGAGTTGATCTGCTTGACCCGCTGGAAGACCTCGTCCTGGTAGATGGGCGAGAGGCCGGCGGTGGGCTCGTCCAGCAGCAGCACCGACGGGTCCATCATCAACGCCCGGCCCATCGCGACCATCTGGCGCTCGCCGCCCGAGAGCGCACCGGCCTTCTGCTTGCGGCGCTTGGCCAGCAGCGGGAAGAGCTCGGACACGACCGCGAAGCGCTCGGCGAACTTCTTGGGCCGCAGGTAGGCGCCCATTTCCAGGTTCTCCTCGACGCTGAGCGTGGGGAACACGTTCTGCGTCTGGGCGACGTAGCCCACACCCTGCGAGACGAGCTCGTGGGCGGAGAGGTTAGCGATGCTCTTGCCCCGCAGCACCAGGGAGCCCGAGCGGACCGGGATCAAGCCGAAGATCGTCTTGATCAGCGTGGACTTGCCCGCGCCGTTGGGGCCGATGATCGCCACGACCTCGCCCTCGGTGAGGGTGAGCGTGCAGCCGTTGAGGATGTTGACCCCGGGGACGTACCCGGCGACCATCTCGTTGGCGACCAGGAGGTAGTCGTCGAAGTTCTCCACACCCTCGGAGTCCGCGTTCTGCAGGACCTCCTCGCGGTGCTCCTGGATCGCCGCGACTTCCTCGTCCGGGACCTCGGGGACGTCGGTGCTCATGACTCCTCCTCCGACCCGGCCGCCGCGGCCGGCTCGTCGTGCTGGGCGCCGAGGTAGGCGTCGACGACCTGCTTGTTGCTGCGGATGTCGGCGGGACGGCCCTCGGCGATCACCTGGCCCTGGGCCAGGACCACGATCCAGTCGCTGATCCCCATGATGACGTCCATGTCGTGCTCGACGAAGACCACGGAGACGCCGTCGTCGCGCAGGGCCGTGATGTGGCCGAGCAGCGACTGCACCAGTGCCGGGTTGACGCCGGCCATGGGCTCATCGACCATCAGCAGCGACGGGTTCACCATCAGCGCCCGGGCCATCTCCAGCAGCTTGCGCTGGCCGCCCGACAGGCTTCCGGCCATGTCGTCACGCTTGGCGATGAGCTTGAACCGCTCCAGCAGCGACTCCGCCTGGGCCAGGTTCGCCTTCTCCTGGGCCTTCCACCCCGGACGCCAGAACGCGCCGAGGAAACCCTCGCCGGTCTGTCCCGGGGCGGCCAGCAGCATGTTGTCCAGCACCGACAGTCGCGTCAGCGCCTTGGTCAGCTGGAAGGTCCGCACCATGCCCAGACGAGCCACCTGGTGCCCGCGCAGGCGCCGCAACTGGTGGTCGTTGAAGGACCACTGGCCCTCGTCGGGCTGGTCGAATCCGCTCAACAGGTTGAACAGCGTGGACTTGCCCGCGCCGTTGGGGCCGATCAGTGCGGTGATCGTGCCCCGTTGGACCTCAAGGTGGTCCACGTTGACCGCGGTGAGCCCGCCGAACCTGCGTTTGATGCCCGATGCCTTGAGGATCGGGTCGGGCTTGGCGACGCCCGGGACCGGCTCGGTACCGGCCAGGGGGTCGGCAGCGGCCCGCACTTCGTCACTTGACATTGACCAGCATCTCCTCACGCTTGCCGATGATCCCCTGCGGCCGGTAGATGATCAGCAGCAGCAGCGCCAGGCCGACGAAGGCGTGCCGCAGCGCGCCCACATCGGAGTTGCTCAGGAAGGGCAGGAGCCCTTCGGCAGCCGCCCCGCGCAGCAGTCCGTCGAAGATCGACAGCAGGAACCACATGATGATCGCGCCCAGGACCGGGCCGAAGGTGCGGCCCGCGCCGCCCAGCAGCAGCATCGCCCACAGGTAGAAGGTCACCTGCGGCATGAACAGCTCGGGGGTGACCGTCTGCTGGGCCAGCATCCACACACCGCCGGCCAGGGCGCCGAAGACGCCGCCCAGGACGAGGCTCTGCATCTTGTAGGCGAAGACGTTCTTCCCGAGGCTGCGCACCGCGTCCTCGTCCTCGCGGATGCCCTTGAGCACACGCCCCCAGGGGCTGTGCACGAGCATCCAGGAGATGGCGCAGGCGACCCCGACGAGGCCCCAGCCGACCACCATCACCCAGAGGGCCTGGTGGGTGAAGTTGACCCCGAGCAAGCCGTAACTGCCCCGCGGGAAGGGGTTCACGTCGTAGAACGAGCGCGCGAAACCCTGCAGTCCGTAGACACCGCCGGTGAGGGGCGCGGCGAACTGGGCCCGGTAGAGCAGCCGCAGGACCTCGGCGACCGCGATCGTACAGATGGAGAGATAGTCGGCTCGCAACCGCAGGGTGGGGATTCCCAGTAGCAGTGCGAGGACGACGGCGCAGAGAACGCCGACCAGGAACCCGACCGGGAGCGGCAGTCCGAACGTGTTGACGCTGATCGCGACGCCGTAGGCGCCCACCAGCATGAAGCCGACCTGGCCGAAGTTGAGCAGGCCGGTGTAACCGAAGTGCATGTTGAGCCCGATGGCGGCCAGGGCGTAGAAGGCCGCTGTCGGAGCGATCGCCGAGCGGAAGGCCTCGGCGAGGATTTGCAGCAAGTCCATTGTGCGTCTCCTAGCCGACCCGTTCCCGGCGGCCCAGGATTCCCTGAGGCCGGACCAACAAAACCACGATCATGATGCCGAGGGCCCACGCGTTCATCAGCTCCGTGGGGAACCACAGCGTCGAGAGCATGGCGACGAGACCGACGACGATGCCTCCGACCATGGCGCCGTACGCGGTGCCCAGGCCACCGAGGATGACCGCGGCGAACATGAGCAGCAGCAGGCGGAAGCCCATCTGCCAGTCCACGGTCTGGTTGAGGCCGTAGAGGACGCCGCCCAGTGCCGACAGCGCACCGCTGAGACCCCACACGTAGAGGGTGATGCGGTCGACGTTGATGCCCGAGGACTCCGCGAGGTCGCGGTTGTCCGACACGGCGCGCATCGCCTTGCCGATCCTGGTGTATTGCAGCATCACACCGACCAGGATCAGGACCAGGATCGCGATGCCCATGATGATGAGGTCGCGGGGGACGATCGAGACCGGCCCGATGTGGATGGGCTGCTGGATCTGGTACTCGTTGTAACGCATTCGGTTGGCGCCGAAGGCCACGGTGATGATGTGGCGGATCAGCAGCGCGAAGCCGATGGAGACGATGAACATCTGGATGAGGGCGACGTTGCGCTTGCGCAGCGGCTTCCAGATGAACCACTCCATCCCCAGTCCGAGGAGCGCCCCGGCGAGCACCGCGAGCACCGCGGCGATGATCAGGGGAATACCGCCGAAGATGGTTCCCGTGCTGAACATCAGGGCCATCATCGCGCCGAAGGTGACCATGTCGCCGTGGGCGAAGTTGGTCATCCTGGTGGTACCGAAGATGAGTGAGAGACCGATCGCCGAGATGGCGATGATGAGGCCGAAGATCAGGCCCGACACCGACAGCTGAAGCGCGGCGACCCCGAAGGGGGTTCCGGCGCTCACACCGGTCTCGGCGGCGGCACCGTCTGCGGAGTCGTCGACGGCACCGTCGTCGGCACCCGCGGCACCGTCGGTCTCCGCGCTCGGGCTCGGCTCCTCCGGGGCCTGGGTGGCCTCGGCCTCGGGGACGAGTCGGAAGAGGAGACGCGCCTCCTGGCCCTCGGTCACCGGTCGCAACGGAGCACGCTCATAGGCCTGCTCGTTGACGTCGACTCCGTCCGGAAGAGTCTCGGGGTCCAGGACGACGCGGTAGTCGCTGCCCGGCCCGGGTACCTCTACCCGCCACTCTCCGTCGGAGTCGGTGGAGTCCGAACCGATCTCCTCCTCGCCCTTGTAGGCGGTGAGGAGCACTCCCTCGACGGGGCTCTTGGCCGGGTCGGTGAGGGTGACGACCAGCGACTCACCCCCCGGGGTATCTGCTGAGGCCGCTCCCGGGACCGCCAGAATGACGGCGATCACGGCAAGCAGCAAGGTCACGAGGCGTTTGCGCACGTGCGCTCCCTTGCGCATCGATGTACCGGACCCGGGCGGAAGACGCACCGGAACCGGGCTATGGCTTGAGTGGGATGGCGTGAGTTTAGCCCGATTTAGGACGTCCATTCAGCATCGCTAAAGCCACGTGACCCAAACGTCACTGCTTCGTGCGCATCCGTGATGCAATCGATAACGGGAACGTGACCCCTGTTTTTGCAGCTCACCAGTTGCGGGGATGCCGGGGAGCACAAAACGGGGGCGCGCCGGGTGACGGCGCGCCCCCGCAGGATGTTTCGGGACGCGGTGGAGAAGAGACCGAAAAGGGTTACTTGCCGTCGAGGGTCTCCACGACGGTCTCGGCGACCTTGCGCATGGTCAGCCTGCGGTCCATCGAGTTCTTCTGGATCCAGCGGAACGCCTCGGGCTCGCTGAGCCCGTGCTTGCTCTGCAGCAGGCCCTTGGCCCGCTCCACCAGCTTGCGCGTCTCCAGGCGTTCGCCCAGACCGGTGACCTCCGCCTCCAGTGCCGATATCTCGGCGTAACGACTGACCGCCATCTCGATCGCGGGCACCAGATCGGCCTTGTTGAACGGTTTGACCAGGTAGGCCATCGCGCCGGCGTCACGGGCGCGTTCCACGAGATCGCGCTGGGAGAACGCGGTCAATATCACGACCGGCGCGATCCGCTCGCCGGCGATCCGCTCTGCGGCGGAGATGCCGTCCAGGATCGGCATCTTGATGTCAAGGATCACGAGGTCGGGCCGCAGCTCGCCGGCCAGTCTGACCGCGGTCTCCCCATCACCGGCCTCCCCCACGACGGCATAACCGTCCTCCTCAAGCATCTCCTTGAGGTCCAGTCGGATGAGGGCCTCGTCTTCCGCGATCACCACGCGGCTCTGCGTCTGCGTCACAGACAAGAGCGTACCGAGATCCGCTAGGATGGTCTGCACCAGGCAGGGAGTTCGCACTGCTTCCCGGGGCCCTTTTTGCACGAGACCGCTCCGGCCAATACAGTGGCAGCTTCCGCCAAGTCGGACAAAAATTAATAAATGCCCCGATATTCCAACCGGCAGAGAAAATGAGCTCAAACCTCATACAGTGTGGGTTCGAATCCCACTCGGGGCACCAGCACGACCAGAGAGCCATCCCATCCGGGTGGCTCTCTTGCTGTTCGACCCTCCTTGCATCCGTCCCGGTACCGGCCGGCGGCCGGACAGTGCCTCCACGCCCCGAGGTTTCCCGGGCCACCCTGTCCGCATCCTTCATCGGCGCGAAACACCGACCCGTTCCCGGTACGGCGCTACTCAATCGGGCTTTTGGGCCCTACCGAAGCGGCCGAATCAATGGGACGGGGTCACATCACGGCTACAACCTGAGTACAACACGCGGGTTTGGTCGCCGTTGCGGGCAGCGGTCCTTGATCCTGGTATCCAACGGAAGCGGACAAGGCTCGGGAGGTGGAAGGGAGTGACGGTGTTCACCGCGGTGGTCGCATTCATGGGCCTGTTGGCGATCGTGGCGTGGGTTGTCGTGGCCTGGGCCTCCCACCGTCGACAGCCGTGGCTGCTGGCACCCCTGAGCGGACTTGCCGTCGTCCTTGTCGGACTCGGCCGGCCGGGGTGGGCGCTGCTGCCGATCATCGCGCTGGCGGCAGGGTCCTTCGCGGAGTTGGTGATCGGCTCACGCGAGGCGCCGACCCTGCGCACCAAGGACACCGACGCCCCCTTGAGCACGGAACGGTGGGCCGCCGCGGTGGCGGCGCCCTTCCGGGTCGCGCTGGCCGAACCGTGGGACGTGGTGGCGCGCCCTCAACTGCGGCGGCGCTACCGCAAGGTCTTCGAGCTGGAGTGGGGCGTGACCGACCGGGAATCGCTGCTGACGACGGTGGACCGGCTCTGGAACGAACTGCACACCGGTCGCAGTACCGACCTGCTGGTCGACCTGCGCACGGGCACCGCGCGCAGCCGTGACCCGGAAGGGGGCGGTCCCGGGCAGAGCATCGTGTTGACCACCGGACAGGCGCAACGGATGCGCGCGGTGATCGGCGCGGACGAGTCCGCCGAGACCATCGTGATCGGCGCCTACCAGTGGTGGAAGTCGGCGCATCTGGTCCGCCTGGCCTGCGGCGGGGCCACCCTGGACTGGTTGAGCCCGGTGGAGACCCAGGGGCTGCTCAGACGGGTCGCCTCCGACCTGCAACGCCGTTACGGCAGCTGGGACCAGTTGGCAGCGGCGTTCCACGCCGGATATCTGCTGTGGCAGGGCGGCGGTTCCGAGGATGCCGGCTCCGATCGGGTCTGGACTGCGATGGGGCTGTTGACGACCGATCCGGCCAGCCCGTGGAACCTGTTGCCGTGGGACATGCCGCTGGAGCGGGTGACGACGGGCGAGAAGACCGAAGCCCGGCCCTGAAACAGGATCGGGGTGGCAAAAAGCGACGACCGCGCTCCCCTGGCATCGGGCGGGAGACGAAACATGCCCGCTACCAGGGAACGCGGTCGTGGGGCCGAAAAACCTCAGCTGTGATGGGCGATGGCGTCACCGATGCGGTGCACCCGCAGCATGTTGGTGGACCCCTGGCTTCCGGGAGGGCTGCCGGCGACGATCACGATCTTGTCGCCGCGCTGGTAGCGACCCATCTCCAGCAGCTCCGTCTCGACCTGGCGGACCATGTCGTCGGTGTTGTCGACCCACGGCACGAGGTGGGTCTCCACGCCCCAGCTCAGGGAGAGCTGTGCCCGGGTCTTGGGCTCGGTGGAGAAGGCGAGCAACGGGATGGGCGAGCGGTAACGGGCCAGGCGGCGTGCGGTCTCACCGCTCATGGTGAAGGCCACGAGCGCCTTGGCGCCGACGGTGGCGCCCACCTCGGCCGCGGCTCGGGCGATGGCCCCGCCGGTGGTCTCGGGGACCCGGTTGAGGACGTGCGAGGCGCGCAGGGACTCCTGCTCGGCCGCAGCGATGATGCGCGCCATCGTCTGCACGGTCTCGATCGGGTACTGCCCGACGCTGGTCTCGCCGGAAAGCATGACCGCGTCCGCACCGTCGAGGACGGCGTTGGCGACGTCGGAGGCCTCGGCCCGGGTGGGGCGCGGCGAGCTGATCATCGATTCGAGCATCTGGGTGGCGACGATGACCGGCTTGGCCTTGTCGCGGCAGCGCTCGACGGCGCGCTTTTGCACCATGGGGACGTTTTCGAGGGGCAGTTCGACACCGAGGTCGCCGCGGGCGACCATGACGGAGTCGAAGACCTCGATGATGTCCTGGAGGCGCTCGACGGCCTGCGGCTTCTCGACCTTGGCGATGAGGGGGACGCGCACGCCCACCTCGTCCATGATCTTGTGGACGTCCTCGGCGTCGGTGGGGCTGCGCACGAAGGACAGCGCGACCATGTCCACGCCTTGGGCGAGGGCCCAGCGCAGGTCCCGCTCGTCCTTCTCGGTGAGGGCGGGCACGGCGACCGAGACGCCGGGGAGGTTGAGTCCCTTGTTGTTGGAGACGGTGCCGCCGATGAGCACGCGCGTGTGGACATCGGTGCTGGAGGACTTGACGCACTCCAGCACGACGCGGCCGTCGTCGATGAGGACGCGGTCACCGGGGCGGACGTCGCCCGGAAGGCCCTTGTAGGTGGTGGACACCCGGTGCCGGTCCCCCGGCACGTCGTCGATGGTGACGGTGAACTCGTCACCGGGGTGCAGGTCCACCGGTCCGTCGGCGAAGGTGCCGAGGCGGATCTTGGGTCCCTGGAGGTCGGCGAGGATGCCCACGCTGCGACCGCTGGCGGCAGCGGCGGCTCGCACGTTGTCGTAGTTGGCGCGGTGGTCGTCGTACGTACCATGGCTGAGATTGAGTCGCGCTACGTCCAGCCCGGCGTCGACGAGCTGGCGGAGGATCTCCGGGCTCGATGTTGCGGGGCCGAGGGTCGCGACGATTTTTGCTCGACGTGTCACATACAACACTTTAGGGCGTCCGGCCGGTCGATTGGTCTAAACCAAGTTGCGAGTACGCGTCAACCGGCTGACGCGCAGAAGAACGCGCCGCCGGGATTGACACGAACGAAAACGCTATCGACCGGTGGCGAAGGCACGGACCAAAGCCGATCCGAAGGCCGGCAGGTCGTTGGGGTTGCGGCTGGTGACGAGCGTGCCGGGCGCGCTGGTGCAGACCACGACCTCTTCGTCGACCCAGTCCGCCCCGGCGTTGACGAGGTCGGTGCGCAGGCTCGGGTAGGAGGTGAGCCTGCGCCCGCGTACGGCGTCGGCCTCGATCAGGGTCCAGGGCGCGTGGCAGATCGCGGCGACGGGCAGGCCGGCGTCGAAGAACTCCCGGATCAGGGCGACGGCGCGTTCGTCGGTGCGCAGGTAGTCGGGGTTGGCGACTCCCCCCGGCAGGACGAGTCCGGCGAAGTCGGTGGCCTTAACGTCGTGGACGGTGGCGTCCACGACGAAGGTGTCGGCCTTGTCGAGGTGGTTGAAGCCCTGAATGGAGCCGCTTTCGGTGGAGATCAGCCTCGGTTGTCCACCGGCCTCCTGGACTCGGCCCCAGGGGTCGGTGAGTTCGACTTGCTCGGTGCCTTCGGGTGCTGCGAGGAAGGCGATGGTACGACCGGTGAGTTCGGTTGCCATGAGGTGACGGTCCCCTTTTCGCTCTCGTGGCGTGAATGGTTACACCGGTTGCGGCTGCCCGCTGCGGATCAGATCATGCGTCGGCCGGTGTCCTTTGCCTGACCGGTGTGCTCCCGCCCAGGCGGCCGTTGTCGCGCAGGGCGGTGAGCGCGCGCAGGGTCGCGAGGTCGCGCTGGGCGGCGTGGGCTCCGGGGCACCAGGCGATGTGCTCGGCCGGCCAGCCTCCGTCGAGCGCCTGTGCGGCCTGGAGGGCGTCGAGGTGGGCGCGGATGAGGGTGTCGGCGAAGAGCGGCCGGATGATGTGGCGGGGGGTCGGTGCCAGGTCGAGAGGGGTCGGCCCCCGAAACGTTCCGGGGGTCATGGTGACGGTGCGCAGCAGCATGGGGGCGAGCCGGCGCAGCTCGGTCTGGGCGCGTTCGCGGTCGGAGACGTGCTCCAGGAAGGTGCAGACCGCAACGGCCTGTTCGGGGCGGATCCAGCGGAGAGCGGCTATGCGGGTCCAGCAGAAGGCGGTGGCGTGGTCGCGCCACCGGCTCGGGGCGTGGTGCTTGTGCAGCAGTGCCACGATGAACGCGGTGGGGTCGAGTGCACTGGAGTGGTCGGTCAGCTCACGCCACCAGGGTGCCGCGTCCGAATGGCGCACACCGGGCAGGACCGGGGGCAGTCCCCCGTCGGGCCGGCTGACACTGGTCAGGTAGCGCAGCAGCCCGGGAAGGACGTCGCGCGGCAAAGGGCCGAGCTCGTCGAGGACGCTCAGAGCGGTGGCCGCTGCGAGGGGTTGGCTGGCGTGTCCGCGTAAGTCGGGTTCGAGAGCGTTTCCGTACCCTCCGTCGACGTTGCGGTAGGTGTCCAGGGCCGCACGGACGGGCTCTGCGGGACCGTTCTGGAACAGGTAGGCGAAGCGGTAGCGATCAATGAGCCGAGCGTTCCGGGCGATGTAGTGTTCGGCGGGCTCAACAGGGCTGATCATCGTTTCGGTCATAGTTTGAGTGTCGCCCGACTTCTGTGGAACAAACATCCGCCGAATGTCGTAATTTCGTACATCTTCGCAGGTCATTGGCGCCTTCCGGGCGAAGTTGCACCAATGGATCCAAACGCTTTTTTAACGCCTCCCGACGAGGCGGGCCCGGTTTCGCCGTGTGGTCAGCCAGGCTGCTCCGGCCCAGGACAGGGCCACTGTCGTGGCTACCGCGGCCTGGGCGAGGACGAGGTACTGCTCCGGGTAGAGGACACCGGTCAGGTAATGCGCGATGAAGCCTTCCTCGGTGAGCCCCTGTTCGCCGGCGCGGCTTCGGGCCCAGTACTCGAGGCCGGTGAGGGGGCAGTCCCAGCCGATGACGACGATGCCCAGGGCGTAGACGGCGAATGCCATGTGCGGCCAGATCGCGCGCGGCCACCGCCAGGCAAGAAAGCCACCTGCGACGACGTATCCGAGGAAGGCGAAGTGCATGACCATGGCGGCCTCGCCCAGTACGTGATATCCCACGTCGTCCACGCTATGGGCGGCGCAAACGAGCGGCATCCGCTTTTCTACTCAATCGGCCCGGGGAGCGCCGGTGGACGTGGTACGGCTCCGGACCGCGAGGCGGTCCGGAGCCGTACACGAACAGAACAACAGGTCAGACGAGCGGGCGTTCCGTGGGAGGAATCGCGGTGGGCAGGACGGTCCGACCGCTGAGATGACGGTCGACCGCCGCTGCAGCGCTGCGGCCCTCGGCGATCGCCCACACGATGAGCGACTGCCCGCGGCCCATGTCGCCGGCGCAGAACACACCGTCGACGGTGGTGGCGTAGTCGGTGTCGCGCACGACGTTGCCGCGCCCGTCCAGCTGGACGCCCAGGTCCTCGATCATCCCCTCCTTCTGCGGGCCGACGAAGCCCATGGCGAGGGTGACGAGCTGTGCGGGGATTTCCCGCTCGGTTCCCGCAACGGGCTCGAAGCCCTTTTCGCCGCGCTTGACCTCGACGAGCTTGAGGCTCTGCACGTTGCCCTCGTCATCGCCCACGAACTCGACGGTGTTGACGGAGTAGAGCCGCTTGCCGCCCTCCTCGTGGGCGCTGGTGACCTTGTACAGCATGGGCATGGTCGGCCAGGGCTGACCCTCGGGCCGTTTGGCCGGGGGCTTGGGCATGATCTCCAACTGGGTGACCGAGGCCGCGCCCTGGCGGTGGGCGGTGCCCACGCAGTCGGCACCGGTGTCGCCGCCGCCGATGACGACGACGTGCTTCCCCTGTGCGGAGATGGGCGGCTGCTCGTAGTCGCCCTCCTGCACCCGGTTGGCCAGGGGCAGGTACTCCATGGCCTGATAGATGCCCGTGAGCTGGCGACCGGTGGCCGGCAGGTCGCGCCACGCGGTTGCGCCGCCGGCCAGGACGACGGCGTCGTGGGAGCTCTTGAGTTCTTCGACGGTGACGTCCGCGCCGATGTCGACGCCGGTGCGGAACTCGGTGCCCTCGGCGCGCATCTGGGCCACGCGCCGTTCGATGTGGCGCTTCTCCATCTTGAATTCGGGGATGCCGTAGCGCAGCAGGCCGCCGATGCGGTCGGCGCGCTCGTACACGGTCACGGTGTGACCGGCCCGGGTGAGCTGCTGGGCGGCGGCCAGGCCGGCCGGCCCCGATCCGACGACTGCGACGGTGTGCCCGGTGCGGGTGGTGGGCGGCTGGGGACGCACCCAGCCCTCCTCCCATGCCCGGTCGATGATGGAGACCTCGACGTTCTTGATGGTCACGGCCGGCTGGTTGATGCCCAGCACGCACGCCGACTCGCAGGGAGCCGGGCACAGTCGCCCGGTGAACTCCGGGAAGTTGTTGGTGGCGTGCAGCCGTTCGATGGCCTCGCCCCAGTCGTGGCGGTAGACCAGGTCGTTCCACTCGGGGATGAGGTTGCCCAGGGGGCAGCCGTTGTGGCAGAAGGGGATTCCGCAGTCCATGCAGCGTGACGCCTGCTTGACGACGGTTCCGCGCTCGAAGTCCTCATAGACCTCGCGCCAGTCCTGGATGCGCACGTCCACGGGACGGTGGCGGGGCAGCTCCCGCTCGGTTGTGGTGAGGAAACCCTTGGGGTCGGCCATTGTGCTTCTCCTTCCTTGGTCGGTGCTGCCCTAGGACTGGGCGGCGGCCATGATGGCCTGGGCCACGTCGCGGCCGTCGCGCTCGGCTTCGGCGCGGGCGGTGAGGACGCGCTTGAAATCGCGGGGCATGATCTTGGCGAAACGCTCGACGGCCAGGTCGAGGTCGGCGAGCAGCGCCTGGGCGACGGTCGATCCGGTCTCGGCGTGGTGCCGGGTGAGCGCGTCCTCCAGGAAGACGCGGTCGGTGTCGTCGAGGGGGTCGATGTCGACCATCTCGGCGTTGACCCGGCCTTCGTCGAGGTCGAGCACGTAGGCGATGCCGCCGGACATGCCCGCTGCGAAGTTGCGGCCGGTGCGGCCCAGGACGACGGCACGTCCGCCGGTCATGTATTCGCAGCCGTGGTCGCCGACGCCTTCGACGACGGCCAGTGCTCCGGAGTTGCGCACGCAGAACCGCTCACCCACGACGCCGCGCAGGAACACCTCGCCGGAGGTCGCGCCGTAAGCGATGACGTTGCCGGCGATGATGTGGTCCTCGGCCGCGAACTGGGCGCTCTCGGAGGGACGCACGGTGATGCGGCCGCCGGAGAGCCCCTTGCCGACGTAGTCGTTGGCGTCACCGACCAGGCGCAGGGTGACGCCCTTGGGGATGAACGCCCCGAAGGACTGCCCGGCGGATCCGGTGAAGGTGACGTCGATGGTGTCGTCGGGCAGGCCCGATGCGCCGTGGCGCTTGGTGACCTCGTGGCCCAGCATGGTGCCGACCGTGCGGTTGACGTTGCGCACGGGCAGGTCCAGCTTGAGCGGTGTCGCGAACTCCAGGGCCCCCTCGGAAAGCTGGATGAGGGTGTTGTCCAGGGCCTTCTCCAGCCCGTGGTCCTGGGTGCGCATGTGCCGGCGGTGGTCGCCGGCGTAGGGCTCGACCTCGTGCAGGATCGGCGACAGGTCCAGCCCCGACGCCTTCCAGTGGTCGACGGCCTCGCGCACGTCGAGCATGTCGACGGCCCCGACGGCCTCGTCCAGGGTGCGGAAGCCGAGCGCGGCGAGGTACTCGCGCACCTCCTGGGCGATGAACTCGAAGAAGTTGACGACGAACTCGGGCTTGCCGGAGAAGCGCTCGCGCAGCTCGGGGTTCTGGGTGGCCACGCCGACGGGGCAGGTGTCGAGGTGGCAGACGCGCATCATGATGCAGCCCGACACGACGAGGGGCGCGGTGGCGAAGCCGAACTCCTCGGCGCCCAGCAGCGCGGCCACGATGACGTCGCGGCCGGTCTTGAGCTGGCCGTCGGCCTGCACGACGATGCGGTCGCGCAGACCGTTGCGCAGCAGGGTCTGCTGGGTCTCGGCGAGGCCGAGCTCCCAGGAGGTGCCCGCGTGCTTGAGCGAGGTGAGCGGGGAGGCACCGGTTCCGCCGTCGTGGCCGGAGATCAGCACGACGTCGGCGTGGGCCTTGGACACACCCGCCGCCACGGTGCCCACCCCGGCCTCGGACACCAGCTTCACGTGGACCCGCGCCTGGGGATTGGCGTTCTTCAGGTCGTGGATGAGCTGGGCGAGGTCCTCGATGGAGTAGATGTCGTGGTGCGGCGGAGGCGAGATCAGGCCGACCCCGGGGGTGGAGTGCCGGGTGTCGGCGACCCACGGGTAGACCTTGTGGCCGGGCAGTTGGCCGCCCTCGCCGGGCTTGGCGCCCTGCGCCATCTTGATCTGGATGTCGTCGGCGTTGGTGAGGTAGTGCGAGGTGACACCGAAACGCCCCGAGGCGACCTGCTTGATGGAGCTGCGCCGCAGGTCCCCGTTGTCGTCGGGGGTGAAGCGACGGGCGTCCTCACCGCCCTCGCCGGTGTTGGACTTGCCGCCGAGGCGGTTCATCGCGATGGCGAGCGTCTCGTGGGCCTCGGCCGAGATGGAGCCGTAGGACATCGCGCCGGTGGAGAAGCGCTTGACGATGGCGGAGACCGGCTCGACCTCGTCGATGTCCAGGGGTTCGCGCACCCCCTCCTTGAGGGTGAACAGGCCGCGCAGGGTCATGAGCGTCTCGGACTGCTCGTCGACCTTGCTGGTGTACTCCTTGAAGATCTCGTAGCGCCGGGTCCGGGTGGAGTGCTGGAGCTTGAAGACCGTCTCGGGGTTGAACAGGTGCGGCTCGCCTTCGCGGCGCCACTGGTACTCCCCGCCCACGGCGAGGCGGCGGTGGTCGACGGGGTTGTCGGCGTGGGCCACGTCGTGGCGCATCCGGACTTCCTGGGCCAGGACGTCGAAGCCGACACCGCCGAGCCGGGAGGTGGTGCCGGTGAAGGCGCGGTCCACGACCTCGGGCCCGAGGCCCAGTGCCTCGAAGATCTGCGCGCCGGTGTAGGAGCTCACCGTGGAGACGCCGATCTTGGACATGACCTTCAGGACACCCTTGCCGTAGGCCTTGACGGTGTTGCGGGCGGCCTGCTGCGGGTCGATTCCGTTGATGACGCCGCGCTTGGCGAGGTCGCGCACGGACTCCAGGGCCAGGTAGGGGCTGACCGCGGACGCACCGTAGCCCAGCAGCAGCGCCATGTGGTGGCACTCGCGGGCGTCGCCGGCCTCGACGATGAGGCCGACGTCGGTACGGGTCTTCTCGCGGACGAGGTGGTGGTGGACGGCCCCGGTGAGCAGCAGCGTCGGGATCGGCGCCTGCTCGGGGTCGGTGCCGCGGTCGCTGAGCACGATGATGTGCGCGCCCTCGGCGATGGCGGCCGACACCTCGGTGCAGACCTCGTCGAGGCGTGCGGCCAGGGCCGCTCCCCCGCCGGCGACCGGATAGGTGCCGGTGACGGTGTGCGCGCGGAACGCCGGGTCGCCGTCGGGGCTTCCAGCGGCGACGATCGCGGCCAGTTCGGCCTCGTCGACGATGGGAGTGGGCAACACGATGCGGCGGCAGTCGTCGGGGTCGGGGGAGAGTACGTTCTCCTCTGCCCCCAGTGCGGTGCCCAGGCTGGTGACCATTTCCTCGCGGATGGCGTCCAGCGGCGGGTTGGTGACCTGGGCGAAGTTCTGCGAGAAGTAGTCGAAGAGCTGTCGGGACTTGGCCGAGAGCGCGGCGACGGGGGTGTCGGTGCCCATGGACCCCAGGGCCTCGGCCCCGGTGCGTGCCATGGGGGTGAGGATGATGCGCAGCTCTTCCTCGGTGTAACCGAACACCTGCTGTTCGTGGACCAGGTCGGTGACCGTGGCGGCCTCGGCCGCGGGCAGGTCCGCCAGGCGCACGACCCCCTCGGCCAGCCAGTCGGCGTAGGGGTGCTCGGCCGCGAGTTCGGCCTTGACCTCGTCGTCCTCGATGATGCGGCCCTGGGCGGTGTCGACCACGAAGATGCGGCCGGGCTGAAGCCGGCCCTTGCGCACGACGCGCTCGGGTTCGATGTCGAGGACGCCGACCTCACTGGCCAGGACGACGAGGCCGTCCTCGGTGACCCAGTAGCGGCCCGGGCGCAGCCCGTTGCGGTCCAGAACGGCGCCGATGAGGGTTCCGTCGGTGAAACTCACGGAGGCCGGACCGTCCCAGGGCTCCATGAGCATGGAGTGGAACTCGTAGAAGGCACGCACCGAGGGGTCCATCTCGGTGTGGTTCTCCCAGGGCTCCGGGATCATCATGAGCACCGAGTGGGGCAGCGAGCGCCCGCCCAGGTGCAGCAGTTCCAGGGCCGCGTCGAAGGACGCGGTGTCGGAGTCGTCGGCGTCCACGATGGGGAAGACCCGGGAGAGGTCGCCGGGGATGAGGTCGCTGGCCAGGGTGGCTTCGCGGGCCCGCATCCAGTTCCGGTTGCCCTTGACTGTGTTGATCTCGCCGTTGTGCGCGACGTAGCGGAAGGGGTGCGCCAGGGGCCAGGAGGGGAACGTGTTGGTGGAGAAACGCGAGTGCACCAGGGCCAGGCCCGAGGCGTAGCGCCGGTCCGACAGGTCGGGGAAGAAGGGCTCCAGCTGCGGCGTGGTCAGCATGCCCTTGTAGGTGATGGTGCGCGGCGAGAGGCTGGGG
The DNA here is from genome assembly GCF_030268225.1 of Nocardiopsis ansamitocini. Taxonomy (GTDB): domain Bacteria; phylum Actinomycetota; class Actinomycetes; order Streptosporangiales; family Streptosporangiaceae; genus Nocardiopsis_D; species Nocardiopsis_D ansamitocini. The sequence continues at coordinate 297,027 of NZ_BSQG01000001.1, forward strand.
AAGTAGACGCCGACCTCGTGCTCGGCGCGCTTGCGCACGCAGTAGGCGTAGCGCTCCAGTTCGATGCCGCCGAGTCCGGCCGAGGGGGTGCCGGCGCGGCCGCTGATGAACAGCTGGCCGAAGAACGGCATGGCCTCGGCCGCGACGGGGCCGCAGTAGCGAGGCTCGAAGGGCAGGTCGCGCCAGCCGAGGAGGGACAGCCCCTCTTCTTCGACGATGCGCTCGATGGCGGCGACGGCGGCGCTGCGCTCGGCCGCCTCGGCGGGCAGGAAGGCGATGCCTGCGGCGTAGGTTCCCGCTTCGGGCAGCTCGAAGCCGCACTCCTGGCGGAAGAGCTCGTCGGGGAGCTGGGTGAGGATGCCGACCCCGTCGCCGTCGTCGGGGTCTGCCCCGGAGGCGCCGCGATGGTCGAGGTTGCGCAGCACGGTCAGCGCCTTCTCGACGATGTCGTGGCTGCGACGGCCGGAGAGGTCGGCCACGAACCCGATACCGCAGGCATCGTGTTCGTAGGAGCTGTCGTACAGGCCCTCGGAAGTGGACTTCGCGTTCGGTCGGACAAACGAACGCCGCACCTGGCCAGCAGGCATCTACCCTCCTGTCGTCTTTCGTCTGAGCTTTGTGAAAAGCGCAATCGGGACGACATTGGCCCTGCTGCGACGGCACGCCAGGGCCGCTCTTACCCACACCCGTTTCCCGCAGGCCCCAGGAGTCGGGGCTTGCGGGCACTTCCTCGTGACAACCGGTGATATACCAGGTGATCGCGGCACCCGCGGTGAATTTACGTTGTCTCCGGTCCGAACCGCCAACGGACTGGAGGTCTAGACCAACCGTCGCCACAGTGCGACGGTCGTTCATGGCGAGGGGTACCCCTTCGCCCGTCCCTTTGCAGGATACGGTGCCCGAAACTCACCGTTTCAAGCGGCATGCGGCTATGTATCCGGCAAAAGCGCTCGCAAACCCCGCTCGGGGAAAGCAGCTTCGCAAGAATACACGCCACATCCGGCCACTCTTCTACTAAGGCTCGCCTTACCAGGGGTTATTCCCTACTCGGCGGCCACGTGGCCCGCGAGGTGGGCCACGGCCTCGTCGAGGGCGGGGAACCGGTGCAACGGCAGGTCAAGCAAGGTGTGTCCGGCCAGCCAGGGCAGGGCACGAGCCACGAGGGTACGGGCCTGTTTCTTGTTGACCGGAGTGCCCAGATCCGCGGAGAGGCGGGTCAGCCCTTCCCTGAGCACCGCCGCGATCGAGCCGTGGGCGCGCCGGCGCAGGTACTCCCCCAGCAGTGTTTCGACGGGGGTGCCGACAACCGGACGGTCGGCGTCGGCGGAACGCACGGTGAGCAGTGCACGACGCTCGTCGGGCACGCCCCGTTCGACCTCCAGCACGTGGTGCCCGCCCACGATCGCACGCAACCGGTTCAGGCCGGCGGCATCGCGGACCTGGGGAGCGTCCGCGGCCAACACGACGCGCAGCACGTCTGCCCCGGAAGCCAGAATCACCCGTTCGGCAAGAGCCTCGTGGCCACCGGTGAGGTCCAGAACGGCCGTGCGTGCGCGTACCGGTGCGGTGAACCAGGCCGTGAGGCCAGCGCGTCGCGCCCCTTCGGGCAGTGCGGCGCGCGGCCACCTCCCGACGTAGAGGTCGGGGGCGAGATCGGCCCAGACACGCGTGGCGGCCTCGGCGTCCATTGCGGTCGCGGATTCGCGGGCGTTCGCACCCTGACTGTAGATCCGGGCGTCACCCTCCGGTTCACGCGGATTCGTCGGGGTTCGCGCGGTGGGGCGCAGCACGTAGAGGTCGCTGGCCGCACCGATCGCCTCGGCGCCCAGGTACCGGTTGAAATCGGGCCACAACGCCTCGGTGGCGAGGTTGAGGCGGGTGAGACGCTCCTGTGTCTTGGCCACCAGTGCCGGGGTGGTTTCGCTTGCCCCGTAGGCCATCAGCACGCGCGCGGTCTTGGGCCGGGCCAGCCCTTCCAGACCGCGGCGCACGAACAGCTCCACCCCCTCAGGGGTGTACGGCGGATCGGTGAAGACCAGGTCGGCCGTCGAACGCAACGATGCCGGCAGCCCCAGGCGCAAATCGGCGAAATAGCAGCGCACGTTCAGCCCCAGTTCGGTGGCCTCGGTATCGATGTATCTCAGCATCCGCTCGTCGATGTCGACCACGACCGCCTCGACGCCGGGGTGGACCAGCGCGAGGGCCAGCGACGTGAGGTCGTGGTCGCCCACACACAGCAGCCGCGCCCCCTGGAGGTCGAACCGGGTGGCCAGGAACACCGCTCGGCGCAGCGCGGTGTGCGCGGTGGCGGCCACGTGGTCGAGGTCGGCGCGCGCCGTGGGGGCCTGCGCGACCAGGCGTTCCAACCGCGCGAGTGCTTCGCGGTGCGGGGCGAGGAGGTGACCGACCGGGTCGGCCAGACCGGGCCTGGCCGCGAACGCGGCGTAGCGACCGGGTTCACGCAGGCGGATCCGGTGGCCGTCGTCGTCGAGTTCGCCCTCCAGAGCCGTCAGAACCGCGGCGGTGACCCGGTGGGCGACGGTGGTCGCCCGCACGAGCTCGCTCGGGGTGAACCAGCCGCCGCCGGCGAGGGTCGCCAGGACGCGATGGGCACGAGTGGCGTCGACGCCCTGCTCGGCGAGCAGGGCGGTCAACGCGGGAGAGAGGTCGGTCATCGTCGACTCGACGGGCTGCGGGCGCTGGAGGCGCTCGCTCAACCGGTCGCTCCTTCGGTACCGGCCTCCGCACCGGGGTCGGCGCCGGTCTCGGTACCGGCCTCCGCACCGGTACCGGCCTCGGTGTCCGTCTCGGGTTCACCGAGGAAGTTCTCCCGTTCGCCCACTCGGTACAGGACAGGCATGTCGAACTTGACGTTCAGCGCGATCAGCGGCGAGGAGAGGTCCTCCGTGTCCTCGGGCGTCTGGGAACCGATGGACTGGACCCAGATGATGATCAGATAGTGGCCGTTGACGGTGGCCTCGGCGGAGCTGAAGCCCGCGCCGAGAACGTCGAAGGGCGCGTCAGTGGTCGGCGGCACGAGGAAACCGGGCTGCTCGGCCCCGTCCTCGTCGGCAACCGGCTCCAGAGCGGCGGCCACCGCCTTGGCCGCGTCGATGTCGCGCAGTTTGAACAGCGTGGCCAGGGCGACGTAGTCGTCAGAGGCGTATCCGGCACGGGCCGCCTGGGAGCAGTCGGCCTCGGCGAGCGCCGCGGCGGCCTTGTCCCCCCAGACGGCTTCGGAGCAGTTCTCGGAGAGCGACTGGGACGCCAGCGCGAAAGTCATGCCCTGACCGGTGATCTCGGCGTTGCCGCGGCCAAAGACCTCCTCCTCGTTGAGGGGACGGGGGTCCATCTCCCGCTCGGGAAGGACTTCACTGGCCTCCCCGGAGTCATAGACCTCGTAGCGGGTGGGCATCGCCTCGCCGGCGGTCGCACCGGGCCCGAGGAGGTCAAGCAGCAGGACCACGACGAGACCGACGACCGCGAGTCCCAGGACGCCGAGAAGGACCGGAACGATCGGACCGCGCTTGCCCGACCGTCGTCCACCGCCTTTGCGGCGCGAACCGCGCGCACGGTTGGCACGCTCCTCGGACCGGCCTTCACCGGAGGGCGCCGCTCCAGCGGGTTTCCTGCGCCGGCCGGGGGTTCCGGACGCGGGCGACTCGGTAGATGACACCTGCAACCTCTTCGGTAAGCGAAACGGGGGACGACCACGGTCAAGGAGACCAGGGTATTGGAATCTCCGCTGGGGCTTGACGCCCCGGGGTCAGCCCTCTCCCCCTTCTTGCGCGGCGGCCTCATGAACCCGCTCGTAGACCACGACGGCAGAGTCCATGACGACCACGTTGAGCGTGGCCATGGAATCGTCGTCCCCGGGCTTGCCACCGTCCGCGCGGGCCACCCAGAACACGGCGAGGTAGTGCCCCATCACCTGAGCAGTGGCCTGGCTGTAGCCGCTCTGGAGGCCGTCGATCTCGGTGTTCATGGGTAGGACGAAGCCCGGTTCGGCACCGGAGTCCAGGTTGGCCAGGGCGGTGTCGGCTGCGTCGGAGTCGACCAGGTCGAAAAGGGTGAACTGTGCCACATACTCCTCGCCCGGGTCCTGGTAGACGCCGCGGGCCGCGGCGGAGCAGGAACCGGTGGAGAGGTCCTGGGCGAACTGGTCCCCCCAGACCAGGGCGGTACAGGTGTCGGTGACCTCGGAGTCGCGCAGGGTGAGCTCGAAGTCGTCCAACGACAGGGTCTGCGTGGAAGAGCCGAAGACCTCTTCTTCGGTGAGGGGTTCCTCGTTGTCCGCGCGTTCCGCGATCGGAGCGAAGAGCTCTTGCTCAGACTGGGCGTAGAACAGGTCCGGGGTGAGGGTGCTGTGCCCCTCGGGCGGTTCGACGATGGGGGCGGGAGCCCCCTCGCTGGTGCTCTGCACCGGGTTGATCAGCCGATAGGTGAAGACACCGAGCAGGCTCAGCATCGCGACGACGGCCAGGGCCAGCAAAATTGCGAGCACGGCGGTGCCGCGCTTGCGCCGACTCTGTTCGGCCAGCGAGTAGACCATTTGGCCGGGACGATCACCCAGGACGGTGACCTTGCTCAGTGCCGTGGCGGAGAAGCGCGAGACCTGCCCGATCGCACCGGAACCGGCCTTGGCCCGAGGTGCGCGCCGCATCCCACCGGGCGGAGTCTTCGGTTCGCTCGACGCACGCCGTCCCCGGTTCCCGGAGCGCTTGGCCTTGCCGCCCCGGGCTGCGGTACGACCACCGCTCTTGGCGCGCGAACCACGGGCACGCGGTTCGGGGTCGGGGTCGGGTCCCTCTTCTTCTTCGACGTAGTCGTCGTAGTACTCGTCGTCGTAGTCGTCCACGACCTCGTCGGCGGGGTGCCTGGAAATCGCGCGCGTGGCACTCGCGGACCGGCCCTGGGCGGAGCGCGCCCTCCGGGACCTGCGCCCGGTCGGCTCAGCGGAGTCGGATTTTCTCAAGGCTCGAACACTCATCCAGCTCGGGTGGGGTCCTTTGCGGGTATGCGCCCGCAAAGGACCACCGCGGTCAGTTTCGGCGTCTGCCGTCACCGCGCCACTGGCTCGGTTCAGGAGGCCGTTGGTTCGTCGGACTTGTCGGTGCCGGCACCGGGACGCAGCACCTGGGCTGCGCTCCTGCGGTTCGACGACGATGGCGCCGTCTCAGTGGGCGGAGCCGGACGTGTCAGGCTGGACGTCACTGCTCTGCTATCTGCTCTGTGCATCACTGTCGCCGGTGTGCGGATCGCTCGCTGCTCCCGAGTCGGTTCCGATGATCTGGGTTCCCTCGTCCTCCCCTTCGGGCAGCACCCGGGTGGAGAAGCGGTCGAGGCGCCTGCCCGCCCACACGAAGTAGGCCAGTGCGGCGGCGAAGACCACGATCGAGGTCCAGTTGTTCAGTCGGAAACCGAGTACTTCGTTGGCGGGGTCGACCCGCATGTACTCGATCCAGAACCGCCCCACACAGTAACCCATGATGTAAAGCGCGAAGAGCCGTCCGCCGCGCAGCGCGTCACCGTAGCGCCGCCCCAGCCATGCCAGCAGGATCGCCAACCCCAGGCACCACAGGGATTCGTAGAGGAAAGTGGGGTGGTAGGTAAAGACTCCCGGCTCCATCCCCGGGCGTAGTTGACCTGCGTCGGTGAGGGAGACCTGCAACGCCCACGGGAGATCGGTGGGACCGCCGAACAACTCCTGGTTGAAGTAGTTGCCCCAGCGGCCGAACGCCTGGGCCAGCGGGATGGTGGGGGCGATGGCGAACGACAACTGGGACATCGACAGGCCCCGGCGGCGGGCCACGAGCCAGACGCCCAGCGCGCCCAGCGGAATGGCTCCCCAGATGCCCAGACCGCCGTTCCAGATGTAGAGGGCCTGGATGGGGTCGCGGCCGGGCCCGAAGTAGAGCTGGTAGTCGCTGATCACGTGGTACAGGCGGCCACCGACCAGACCCAGCAGGACCGCCGGAACGGCGAGATCCATGATGGTGCCCGGACGCCCGCCCATGGCCGCCCAGCGGCGCTCGCTCCAGTAGACGGCGGCAACGACACCGGCGAGGATGCACAGCGCGTAGAAATGGATGGTCAGGGGCCCAAGATGGAGGGCGCTGATGCCCGGGCTGGGGATAGCCGCGAGGGCGCGGCCGGACTCGGCAGCGCCCTCGGTGATGCTCGAAGCGGTCGTCATTGCTCCGTCGTTTCGTTGGCGGTCGGGGATGGGGATGGTGAGTTGTCGTCGGTGCTCTGCGGCCGGGTGTCGGGCTCGCCCGGTGAGGCCGCCTCGATAGTGTCGGCGAGGTCGATGGGGTTGTCGATACCGCCGGTGTAAAGCTCTCCGTTGATGTAGACGGACGGGGTTCCGCCGAACGCGTTGGGGCCCTCATAGCGGTCCTTGACCGCATTGGTGGCAGCCAGGATCTGCTCGACGTAACTGCCGGCCAGGAAGGAGTCGTCTCCCTGGTCCCCGCTCTGCTGGTACTCGGCGAACGCGTCGACGACCCCGGCCTCGGAACGTACCCGCTCGGCGAAGGCGGCGTCGGTGATGCCGAGCTCCTCGCCCCAGGCGATCAGCTCGTCGGCGCTGTAGCCTTCGGCGGTGCCGTTGGGCTGGTTGGCGAACAGCAGCTGGTTGTACTCGACGAACTTGCCGTAGTCGGCTGCGGCCCGGGCTGCTGCTCCGGCACGCAGCGAGTTGGTTCCGGCCGGCGGTCCGCCGGCTGCGAAGATGCTGACCGGCCGCAACTGGAGGACGGCCTTGCCCTGGGCTGCGAGCATGTTCAGCAACTCGCCGTTGGCTTCCTCGAAGTCCGCGCAGTGGGAGCACTGGTAGTCGGCGTAGACCTCCACCAGGGGCGCACTGGCGTCCTCGACGGCGAGCACTGTGCTGCCGTCCTCCTGGAGGGTCTGCGGGGGAAGCTGCTTGTCCCAGCCGGAGAGGCGCTCGGCGACGAGATTGCCGGTGGAGTTGGCCTGCGAGGTGATGATGAAGTAACCGCCGCCCACGATGAGGGCGACGACGCCCAGCGCCACCGCCATCACGGTCAAGAGCTTGTTGCGCTTGGCACGCCGCTGCTCCTTGAGCCGTTCCTGCTTGAGCCGCTCGCGATTCTCTTTCCGCGACGCCTTGCTCATGAGCCGATCACCATTTCCTCGCTGGATACGTTGCGCCGGGCCGCGCCCGCTCGGACACCGCACAGTGGTGCGTCTTCGCGGCACACGGCCCGGTCCACTTCGCGCGCGCCTCCCGAACGGAGCAGGGGGCGGCGTGGTCGGTAAGGGGGTACTACTCGTCTGACTTCTCGCCGCCGGAGTCCGGGTAGAGGCCCAGGAATCCGTCGAGCGCGAAAGGAGAGCGCGGCCAGACCATGACGATACCCGCAAGCAGCATGAAGCCGATGTCACGCACGATGTCCACACCGTAGGCGGTCTCCCCCGCGGCCACCTGGCCACCCGAGGAGAAGCAGCCGCAGTCGATGGTCAACCCGCGCGCCCACGCCGAGATGATTCCGGCGATGAAGACCGCCATCAGCAGGGCGCTGAGTGCCGCGACGTAGCGCGTGGCCAGGCCGATGATCAGCAGGAGCGCCAATGCGATCTCGAACAGGGGCAGGGTGTAGCCGATGAACTGGTTCATCCCGTCGCTGAAGAGCTCGTAGGCCGCGACCGAGCGAACCGACTCCTGCGGTTCGATGGCTTTGAGGTAGCCGGCATAGCCGAGCACTCCGGCCAGGGCGATGCGTGCCACCAGGCTGACCCACGGTCGCAGGTGTTCCCACCGGGACGTCGCGTTGGGCGGGCTCTGTTCGGTATCCGTTGACATGGCCTTCCCCGGGATTCGTCGTGCCTGCTGGTGGGCGGGCCGAATAGGCCCCGTAGCGACCCGCGCGACTCGGGTGGCCGCCGCACGCGACAAGCCTACTGTGCGTAGCCGAGTGGTAACGCTTAAGGCGGGTCGAAAGCAGGGCGGACCCGATTCTCACGGCCGCACGCAGCACAGTAGCCCCCCGACCGGAGCCGGGGGGCGGGAAAAAGGTCCCGACAAAGGGGTCTCACCCAATTCTCACCCGGACCGCTCGCGCTGCCCGGGTGAAGGGCACCTCAGCGCGCGGAGCGCACCCCTTCGGCGAGCTCGGTCGCGAAGGACCGGACCGCGACCAGGCCGGTCTCCAGGTCGGGGGCGTCCAGGATCCGCTGGCAGAAACCCGCACCGACGATGACGCCGTCGGCGTAGGCCGCGACCTGTGCGGCCTGGGCTCCGTTGGAGATCCCCAGGCCGACGCAGACCGGGAGGCCGCTGTCGGCGGTGACCACTCGGGTGCGCTCGACGAGACGCTCGGCCATCCCCGAGACCTCGGCCCGGGTACCGGTGACACCCATGAGCGACGCCGCGTAGACGAACCCGCGGGACGCCTGGCAGGTGAGCGCGAGCCGGGCGTCGGTGGAGGAAGGCGCGACGAGGAAGACGCGGTCGAGGCCCGCGGCGTCGCTGGCGGCGATCCAGGGCTCGGCCTCTTCGGGGATGAGGTCGGGGGTGATGACCCCCGCTCCCCCCGCCGCGGCCATGTCCGCTGCGAAGGCGTCCACCCCGTAGCGCTCGATCGGGTTCCAGTAGGACATCACCAGTGCGGCGGCGCCCGTCTCGGCGGTCGCCCGCACCACGGCCAGGACGTCCTTGGGGGTGGTACCGGCCACCAGGGCCATGTCCGCGGCCTTCTGGATGGTCGGGCCGTCCATGGTGGGGTCGGAGTAGGGCAGGCCGACCTCGATGACGTCACACCCTCCCTCGACCATGGCCTGCACGACCCGGATCGATGACTCGACATCGGGGAAACCCGCGGGGAGGTAGCCGATGAGGGCTGCCCGCCCCTGCTCCTTGGCCTGGGCGAGCTTGCTCTGGAGGGTGGTCATCAGGCCTGCTGCCCTTCGTCGTCGCCGGTGAGCCCGAAGTAGGCGGCGGCGGTGTTGACATCCTTGTCGCCGCGGCCCGAGAGGTTGACCAGGATGGTCGCCTCCGGTCCCAGCTCGGCGCCGATCGTGCGGGCGCCGGCAAGCGCGTGGGCGCTCTCGATCGCCGGGATGATGCCTTCCGTCCGGCACAGCAGCCGGAACGCCTCCATCGCGTCGGCGTCGGTGACGGCGGAGTAGGTCGCACGTCCGGACTCCGCGAGCCAGGCGTGCTCCGGGCCGACCGCCGGATAGTCCAGGCCGGCGGAGATGGAGTGGCTGGGGACGGTCTGACCGTACTCGTCCTGCAGCACGAACGTGCGGGTTCCCTGGAAGACACCGGGACTGCCGCCCGTGATGGAGGCGGCGTGCCGTCCGGACTGCACACCGTCCCCGCCGGCTTCGAAACCGTAGAGGCGCACCGAATCGTCGGGGACGAAGGCCGCGAAGATGCCGATGGCGTTGGAGCCGCCCCCCACGCACGCCGCGACCGCGTCGGGCAGCGCTCCGGTCCGCTCCAGGACCTGTTCCCGTGCCTCGGCACCGATCACGTAGTGCAGGTCGCGCACCATCGAGGGGAAGGGGTGCGGGCCGGCCACCGTGCCCAGGAGGTAGTGGGTGGAGTCGACGTTGGCCACCCAGTCGCGAAACGCCTCGTTGACGGCGTCCTTGAGGGTGCGGCTGCCGATGGTGACCGGGATGACCTCGGCGCCCAGAAGGTTCATCCGGGCGACGTTGAGCGCCTGCCTGCGGGTGTCCTCCTCCCCCATGTAGACCACGCACTCCAGGCCCAGCAGGGCGCAGGCGGTAGCCGTCGCGACGCCGTGCTGGCCTGCGCCGGTCTCGGCGATCACCCGGGTCTTGCCCATCCGCTTGGTGAGCAGGGCCTGGCCGAGCACGTTGTTGATCTTGTGCGAGCCGGTGTGGTTGAGGTCTTCGCGCTTGAGCAGCACCCGCGCACCGGAACAGTGGGCGGAGAAGTTCTTGGCGTCGGTGAGCGGGCTGGGGCGCCCGGTGTAATCGGCGAGCAACGCACTGAGCTCGGCCTGGAAGTCCGGATCGGCCTTGGCCTTGTCCCAGGCTTCCGTGACTTCGTCGAGAGCGGCTACGAGGGCCTCAGGGCTGAAACGGCCGCCGAAACGGCCGTAGTGCCCGCCCTCGTCGAGATAGCCGGGTACCGGGTGTCGGGTATTCATGGTCAACGGGTCTCCAAAAACCGCGCGGAACGGGCGCGGCGGGCGAAGTGGACAAAGCAGCACAGCGCCGGGAACCCGCGACCGGTTCGGCTGCCCCGGTGCGAGTTCCCTAAGGCCATCGCCCGGCGGGCGCCGCGAAACGCGGCGCCGGCCGGGGGGCGGAGTGTGACCGCACGGCGGCCTAGTGCCGATCCCGCAGCGCGGGGTGCGCGCCGGCGGTGACGAGGTCGGCCACGGCGTCGCGCGGGTTGCGCCCGACGACCAGGCTCTCTCCGACGAGGACGGCGTCGGCTCCCGCACTAGCGTAGGCGAGAAGGTCGTGAGGGCCCCGAACGCCGGACTCGGCGATCTTGATCTTGTCGTCGGGGATGGTCGGTGCCAGACGCGCAAAGACGTCCCGGTCGACCTTGAGGGTTTTGAGGTCGCGGGCGTTGACCCCGATGACGGTGGCTCCCGCATCCAGGGCGCGCACGATCTCGTCCTCCGTGTGCACCTCGACCAGCGGGGTGAGCCCCAGGGACTCCGCGCGTTCCACCAGGGAGATCAGTGCGTCCTGGGGCAGCGCGGCGACGATCAGGAGAACGGCGTCGGCACCGTGTGCCCTGGCTTCCCACAACTGGTAGGAGCTGACCACGAAGTCCTTGCGCAGCAGCGGGGTCTCCACCATCGCGCGTACGGCGGCGAGGTCGGCGAGGCTGCCGCCGAAGCGGCGCTGCTCGGTGAGGACGCTGATCAGGCAGGCGCCGCCCGCGGCGTAGTCCGCGGCCAGTGCGGCCGGATCGGCGATCGCAGCGAGGGCCCCCTTGGACGGACTGGAGCGCTTCACCTCAGCGATGACCTGGACGCCTGGGCTGCGCAGCGCGGCGACCACGTCCTTGGGCCAGGGCACGCCCTCGACTCGCTCCTTGAGCGTGTCCAAGGGTATGGCTGCCTGTCGGTCAGCGAGGTCCGCGCGTACTCCGTCGAGGATCTCGTCGAGCACGCTCACGATGAGAGAGCCCCCTCCATGTTGGCTTTGCGTCATGGCCGTCTTCGTGGGCACCGACCGTTGCGGCGCTCGAAGCATCGCCGGGACGGGGTCAGCGCACTGAAAGCCCCCGCTCCCGGTGCCACCGATCGTATCCACCCCGGTCGAGGCGCGGGGCACCGGCTCGGCCGATACGCGCGGCGCACGCGGCGCTCGTAAGCTCCGCCCCCGTGGATCGACGGTAGCGGGTCCGGCAGGGGTCGGTCAGGCGAACCAGGTGGCCCCCGGCGCCAGGAAGGCGCCGAAGGGAAGATTGCGCACGAGCCAGTAGAGGAGGATCGCCGCGAGAAGCAGGTACAGCCATACAGGGCTGGCCATCGTGGTGCGGGTCGCCTTGGGCGGCCGAAACGACTGGTAGAGCCACTTGATGTACCAGAACGCCACGAAGGGAACCACTGCGACGGCGAAGATGTTCATTTGCGCCGCGCCCAGCACATCGAGGTGTGTGAGGGCGGCGACGGCACGGGTGGTCCCGCATCCGGGGCAGAAGGTGCCGGTGAGCATCAGCCACGGGCAGGTCGGGTAGTTGCCCGGCTCGTTGGGGTCGATGAAATGCACCATCACCGCGGCGGCCAGGCCGACCACGCCCACAGCGATCGGCGCCGCCGCCGGGTGGAGGCGGCGCCGTTTCGCGGATACCGGGTAATCGGTCATCGAGGGCTGGACCGAACGACCTAGTAGGTGCCGGAGGAGTTGACCGCAGCGGCGATGACGATGGCGTAGAAGATGATGATGAGGACCCAGGCGACGACCGCGCCGATCGCCGACCAGATGGCGAACTTCTTGGCCTTCTCCGACGCCTCCTGGGCGCCGGCGTAGTCGCCCACGGCCCACTTGCTGTTGACCTGGCTGGAGAAGACGATCGAGGCGACGCCCAGGGGCAGGCAGCAGAACAGCGTGCTCAGGATGGCCCAGATGAGGTAGTTCTCCGGAGGCTGGCCACCTCCGGGGTAGCCGGCGGGGCCGCCACCGGGGTACCCGCCGGGAGGGCCGTAACCGCCGGGGTTCTGAGGACCGGAAGGAGGACCGTAGCTCATGGTTCGTGTTCTTTTCTGATGACGGGAATGGGATTGGACGACAGCGCGGCCGGGGCGGGATCGTCAACAGGGCCACGGTTGGGATCGCCCACCCCCGTACGACACTCCGGCCGACGCTCAAGATCAGAGGTCAGGCGAACCGATCAAACCAGAGACCGGGTGAAATATCGAGTCAATACATCCCCGTTCGGGAATGAGAAACGAAATTTCAACTGGATCGCAGCTGTTTCGACCCCTTCTCGCGACGGGCCCGTGACCGGTACCGGTCACTCGTTGCCGGCGCTCACCGAAGCGCGGTCGTGCGCCTTGCGCGACGCGGGCTCATCGCCCTCGTCGTCACTGGTCTGACGCTCGGGGACCAGCAGGTCCTTGGTCTTGGCCAGCAGACTGGCGTCGTACTGCTCGCGGGTCATGGGCAGCGGACGGGGGGTCTTGCGCCCCAGGCCCGCGCGCTTCATGACTCCGGCCACCGCAGCGCAGGCGATGCTGCCGACCAGGGCGACAATAGTCCAGGTAATGAGGCTCTGACCAGCGATGATGGCGACACCGGCCACGGTCCAGATCACGATCCAGGACGCGGTCAGGAACCAGGCCGACAGGGTGTTGCCGTGGTCGTCGTGGTGCTCGTCGGACATCAACGCTCCTTGGGTTCTGCGTTCTCATTGGACACGGCGCCGGGGGCGTCCGCGTCGGGCGTGCCGGGGCCCGGTAGGGGGTCCGCGGTGGGGTCTGCTCCGCTGTCCAGCGACTTCCACAGCTCGGCGGGGTCGTCGGTGCGGGTCGCGGCCGGTGCGTCGTGGCGATCGTACCTGCTGCCCATGACAGGCCATGCCGCCCCCCTGAGCAGGGTCAGCACACCTGCGACGACGAGGAGGAGCGCGGCCGTCGCGGCGACGACCGGCCCGAGCGGGACGAGTCGCACCGCGGAGAGGTCCCCGTCCGCGGTGGCGAGACGCTCGGCGGTGGCGGCGAGCGCCGCGGAGCGCGTACCGGTGTAGACGCCGGCCAGCCCGGCCACGCCCAGCAGCGCTACCAGCAGGCCCACGACGCGGCGTCCCGTGCCACGGGTCGCGACGACGGCGACGACGGAGGCGAACGCGGCCCAGCCCAGCGCCGAGGCGAGCGGGCTGACCTGGGAAGCGGGTAGGTCGAGCAGGATCGGGGCGAGTCCGTTGCCCATGTCCACCCGCGCGGTGGCCCAGTCCTGCGCGGTAGCGGCCAGCAGCAGAACCGCTCCTGCCGCGGTGGCCGTGAGCGTCAGGAGGTACTGCCCGGAGCCGGCCGGTCGACGGCGGGAGGACACGGTGGCGACGCTCACAGCAAGGGGTCCGCGTCGAAGCAGGTGCGCGCGCCGGTGTGGCAGGCGGCGCCGGTCTGGTCGACCCGGACCAACAGGGTGTCGCCGTCGCAGTCCAGGGCGACCGAGACGACGCGTTGGGTGTTGCCCGAAGTCGCACCCTTGACCCAGTACTCACCGCGGCTGCGCGACCAGTAGGTGGCCGCGCGGGTATCGATGGTGCGGCGCAGGGCCTCGTCATCCATCCAGGCGAGCATGAGAACCTCGCCGGTGTCGTGCTGTTGCACGACGGCCGCCACCAGTCCGTCCGAGGTGCGTTTGAGGCGCGCGGCGATGCCGGGGTCCAGGTCCGTGCTCATGCGGTGCAGTTTATTACCCCGTTCGCATTGGCGTTATCGGGGTCCCGAGCTGGTTCCAGGCCCCGATAACGTCGAGGCCAGCCCACGAGAGGAGTGTCCGTGACCGCTCAGCGACTCGCCGCCGAACTGGCGGACAAGCCGGCGGCGTTGACCCGCCTGGCCGACCGCCTGGCCCGCCGCGACCCCTACGCCGCGCTGCCCGCGCTGCTGGACGACGAGCCGGCCGCGATCGTACTGCTGGGGGCCGGGGCAGGCCACTACGTCTGCGAGGTCGCAGCGGAGCGGATGCGACGGGCGGGACTGGGCGCGTCGGCGGAGTCGGCGACGGCCGCCTTCTCCACCCCGGGCGGCCCCGACACCCTGGTGGTGGCGGTGGCGTTGGGCAGCGCGCGCCGGGAACTGTGCGAATCGCTCCATCGCTACGCCGGCTCCTCGGCGATCGTCGTACTGACCGACGACGCCGAAGGCCCCGAAACGCGCTACGCCGACCTGGTCGTTCCGCTGCTGACGAGCGGCGAGGTCAGCGGCCTGGAGAGCGGCGGGGCCCAGCAGGCTCTGGCGCTGTTGCTCCTTCTGGCCTCCCGGCTGGGCGCACCCACGCCTGGGAGCTCGGCCGATGTCGCGGTGACCCTGCGGCGTTCGAGCAATGCCGTCTCCGACCTGATGGCCCGCGCCGCGGAGTGGGTCCCGGGGGTTGCCGGTCTGCTCTCGACGCGTCCCGGCCCCTACCTGGTGGCGCCGGCCGAGCGGTCGTCCTCGGCGCGCCTGGGTGCTCTTGCGCTGCGACGCGGACCGGTGCTGGCCGCGCACTCCTGCGAGACCGGGGAGTGGTCGCACACCGAGCGCCACCTGGCAGCGGTGCAGGACTACCGGGCGCTGCTGTTCGCCGGCTCGCGTTTCGACGAGCGCTTCGCCGACCACCTGGGGTCGCTGAAGGGCACGTTCGTCTGTGTGGGCGGTGAGGTCCCCGGCGCGGCCATGGTGCTGCGCTACCCCGGGGACACCGACCCCGACATCGGCGTGTTGACGGAGCCGGTGATCGCGGAGCTGCTCGCGCTGCACTGGTGGAAGCACCGGCGCTGACCGCGTCGGGCACGGGACGCTTGCCGCGTCGCCGGATGGATGGTCGGGGATCAGGCCGAACTGGTGACCCAGGAGGCGTGCAGGTCGGCGTAGACACCGGGCCGCACCACCAGTTCGGCGTGGCTGCCGCGTTGGACGACTCGGCCGGCGTCGAAGACGAGTACCTCGTCCGCGGCTTCCGCCGTTGAGAGGCGGTGCGCGATGGCAACGGAGGTGCGGCCGCTGGTGAGCCGTTCCAGTGCGCGTTGGATGCGCACCTCGGTGGCCGGGTCGACCGCGGAGGTGGCCTCGTCGAGGACCAGCAGGTCGGGGTCGGCGACGTAGGCGCGGACCAGCGCCACGAGCTGGCGTTCCCCGGCCGAGAGCGATTCCCCTCGTTGGCCGACCGGGGTGGCCAGACCGTGGGCGAGTCCCGTCAGCCACTCCCCCAGGCCCATTTCGGTGATGGCCTCGACCAGTTCGGTGTCGGTGGCCTCGGGGCGGGCGAAGCGGATGTTCTCCCCGAGTGTGCTGTCGAAGAGGAATCCCTCCTGCGGAACCATGACCACGCGGGCGCGCAGGGAGGAGAAGGCGACCTCCCGCAGGTCGACGTCGTCGAGGAGGACGGCGCCCTTGGCGGGGTCCATCAGCCGGGTGAGGAGCTTGACGAAGGTCGTCTTGCCCGATCCGGTCTCCCCGACCACCGCCACCCGGCGGCCCGGGCGGATCTCCAGGTCGACGTCGTCGAGCACCAACGGCCCGGAGGGGTAGGCGTAGGAAACCTGGTCGAAGCGCACGGAGACGGGGCCGCGCGGTAGTTCCCTGCCCCGGGGCCCGGGGTCGGCGATGTCGGGGACGGTGTCGAGGACGCCGAGCACACGCCGCCAACCCGCGATGGCGTTCTGTGCCTCGTTGAAGATCTCGGTCGCCATGATCATCGGCGTGATGAAGAGGGTGATCACGAAGAGGAACGCCACGAGCTCGCCCGCGGTGAGCTCGCCCGCGATGCCCAACAGGACCCCCGCGACGACGATGCTGGCGTAGGCCAGCGCCGCGATGAATTCGGCGAACGGTGAAACCGCCATGGACAGGCGCTGGGCCCTGACCTGGGCGGTCCGGGTGGCCAGAACCGTCTCGTCCACCCGTCGGGCGGTGCGCGTCTCGGTGCCGTGGGCGCGGATGACGGCCGCTCCCATGACCGTCTCACCGATGACGCCGAGCATGTCCCCGGTGCGCTCGCGGACCGCGAGGTAGGCCTTGGACAGCAGTTTCTGCAACCAGCGCACGCCGAACAGCAGGGGGAGGAAACAGACCCAGGTCAACAGTGCGAGCTGCCAGGCGTAGACGGACATGAGCACGGTGGCCACGATCAGCTGGCCGACGCTGACGATCAGCAGGACTCCGCCGCGCTGCATGAAGGCACTGATCTGGTCGACGTCACCGGTGACGCGGGAGACCAGGGCGCCCTTGCGCTCGCTGTTCTGGGTGAGCACCGACAGGTCGTGCACGTGCCGGAACGCCTTGCGCCGCAGGGTGGCCAGTCCGAACTCGGTGGCCCGGTACAACCGGGCGTTCATGAAGTAGGAGCAGATCCCGGTCAGCAGGACCAGTACGGCGCATACCGTGACCGCGCGGGCCACGAACCCGATGTCGGGACCGCCCTCGGCGACCAGACCGTTGTCGATCACCTGTTGGACCGCGACGGGGACCACGATCCGTCCGGCGGTGGCCACCAGGGCGAGGAAAAGGGTGAGGAGGAGGCCGTGGGCGAATTCCGGTGAGAGGGCCAGTCCGCGGCGCAGCGTCGCCCAGGCGGAGTCGGTGGAGCGGTGCAACGCGGGAGCCGCGTCGGCGTTGGTGGGGACACCCTCCGCGCGGTCGGGACGGGTGGGCGCCGGAGCGCTCATCGGGTGACCTCCTGTTCGGTGGCGGCGTCGGCAACACGCTGCTCGGCGGCGTTTTCGTAGGCGGTGACGAGCGCGTGGTAGCCCGGGGACCGCTCCAGCAGTTCGGCGTGCGTCCCGCGGTCGTGGACGGTGCCCTGCTCCAGGTAGACGACTTCGTCGGCGAGCTCGATGGTGGCCCTGCGGTAGGCCACGACGACCACGGTGGCCGACAGTTCGATGTCGCGGAGCCCACCGAGGATCTGCGCCTCGACCTGCGGGTCCACGGCGGAGGTGGCATCGTCCAGGATGAGCAGCCTGGGCCGGCGGACGAGTGCCCGGGCCAGGGCGAGGCGCTGGCGCTGACCGCCGGACAGGCTGGTACCGCGCTCGCCCAGGCGGGTGTCGAGACCCTCCGGCAGGGCTGCGACGAAGGAGTCCGCACGGGCCAGCCGCAGTGCCTCCCATACGAGGGCGTCGTCGATGTCGCCGCCGAGGGTGACGTTGTCGCGGACGGTGTCCTCGAAGACGAAGGCGCTCTGCGGCACCAGCGCGGCGGTGCGCGCGATCTCCCCCGGGGCGAGTTCGCGGACGTCGGTCCCGTTGAACCGGACCGTTCCGGAGTCGGGGTCCACCAGGCGCATGAGCAGTGTGGTGAGGGTGGACTTGCCCGCGCCGGTGGGACCGACCAGGGCGATGGTGCGTCCGGAGGCCAGGGTGAGGTGTACGTCGCTGAGGACGGTGGTGCGGGGTTCGGCCTCGATGCCCTCGGGTGACTGGACGGAGAGGTCGCGGGTGGCGTTGCCGTTCTCCTGGTAGGCGTCGACGTAGGAGAACCCGACTTCGTCCAACTCGACCCGCAGCCCGCCCTCACCGTCGAGGGGGGTGCGACCGTGCTCGGTGCGGCCCTGGGCTCCGAGGACCGCGCTGACCCTGCGCCAGCCCACGACGCTGCGCGGCATGTCGCCGAGGAGCCAGCCCAACGAGCGGACCGGCAGGGCCAACAGGGTGAACAGATAGGCGATCTGGACGAGGTCGCCGGAGCTGACCGCGCCGCTCTCGATGCGGATCGCACCGATCAGCAGTACCGCCAGTACACCCAGGTTGGGCAGGGAGTCCATGACCGGATCGAACATGGCGCGCATCCGGCCGACCCGGATCTGGGCGTCGCGCAGCCGGTGCGCGGCGGCGGTGAAGCGTTCGGTCTCGGTGTCCTCGCGTCCGAGGCTCTTGACCACGAGCGCACCGTCGAAGGACTCGTGGGCGACTTCGCTGACCCGGGCGCGCAACATCTGCGCTCGGGTGTCCACCGGGGTGACCTTGCGCTGGAAGACGACGTTGGCCACGGCCAGCGCCGGGAAGACGACGAAGCCGACGAGGGCGAGCACCGAATCGGTGAGCAGCATCGCCGCTGCGGCGATCACGAGCATGAACACGCTGCCCACCGCCATGGGCAGCGGGGCGAGCGGCCCCCAGGCGGCTTCGACGTCGGCGTTGGCGTTGGACAGCAGTTGGCCGGTGGGATGGCGCTGGTGCCAGGAGAGCGGGAGGTCCAGGTACTTGCGGGCGACGGCCTGCCGGTACCGGGCCTGCATCCGAAACTGCATGAGACCGGCGTAGAGGCGGCGGGCTGCGAGACCGAGCCCCTTGAGAACGCCGACCGCCAGCAGCAGGGAGGCTGCGGCGACCAGCGCACCGGTGGTGGTCTCCCCTTGCGCGAAGGCCGGGAGGATCACGTCTTCGGTGACGCGTCCCAGGACGGTGGCGGAGGCGACCGCGACTCCTGCGTGGAGTGCGGCCCCGCCCACGGCGAGGGCGAAGATCCACGGCTCGGCGCGGATCGCGACCCACAGGACGCGCAGGCCCTCCGCCAACACCCGGGAATCCACTGCGGGTCTTTCCGTAGTGACTCCCTGTGACATACGTCCCCCAGCTGCGTCGGTGGTGGCGAGAAAAGGCCCGCCTGTGGGGGCGGGCGGATCGGTTCCACACCGTACTGCGGCGGCGCGGCAACCTGTACCGGTTTGTTCAGCGCTCACGGACCACGACGTATTCCGCCACCGTATGACCCGTTCCGGCCAGCCGGGGCGGCTGGGGGCGCCTGCCGTGTCCGCCGGTGCGGGCGGACACGGCGGGCGCTCAGCGGACGGGATGCCCCTTTGCCCGCAGTTCGGCCTTGACGTCGTTGACGGTGAACTCGCCGAAGTGGAAGACACTGGCCGCCAGGACCGCGTCGGCACCGGCGTCAACGGCAGGAGCGAAGTGCTCCACCGCGCCCGCTCCACCACTGGCGATCAGCGGGACGGTCACCACCGCGCGCACCGCGCGGATCAGCTCCAGGTCGAAGCCCGACTTGGTCCCGTCGGCGTCCATGGAGTTGAGCAGGATCTCACCGGCACCGAGGTCGGCGGCACGCTGCACCCACTCCACCGCGTCGATGCCCGTCCCGGTGCGCCCGCCGTGCGTGGTCACCTCGAATCCGCTGTCGGTACGGGTGTCTCCGGTGCCCCTGCGCACGTCGGCGGAGAGCACCAGGACCTGGTTGCCGAAGCGCTGGGCGATCTCGCGGACGAGCTCGGGGCGGTGGATGGCCGCCGTGTTGATCCCGACCTTGTCGGCCCCCGCACGGAGCAGCCGGTCGACGTCATCGGTGGCGCGCACGCCGCCGCCGACGGTGAGGGGGATGAACACCTGTCCGGCGGTGCGCCCCACCACGTCGTAGGTGGTCTCACGGGCACCGCTGGAGGCGGTGACGTCCAGGAAGGTCAGCTCGTCGGCACCTTCGGCGTCGTAGCGCCTGGCCAGCTCGACGGGGTCGCCGGCATCACGCAGGTTCTGGAAGTTGACGCCCTTGACGACCCGGCCTGCGTCCACGTCCAGGCAGGGGATGACGCGGACTGCCAGGCTCATCGGGCGTTCTCCTCGCCGCGCACGGCGGCCAAGGCGTCCTCCATGGTGAACGCGCCCTCGTACAGGGCGGTGCCCATGATCGCACCCTCGACGCCCTCTGGCACGAGCGCGGCGATGGCCCGCAGGTCCTCGATGCTGGACACGCCGCCGCTGGCGACGACGGGCTTGTCGGTGCGGGCGCAGACGTCGCGCAACAGGTCGAGGTTGGGGCCCTTGAGGGTGCCGTCCTTGTTGACGTCGGTGACGACGTAGCGGGCGCAGCCCTCGGCCTCCAGGCGCTCCAGCGTGGCGTGGAGGTCCCCGCCGTCACGGGTCCAGCCGCGCGCGGCCAGGGTGGTGCCCCGCACGTCCAGGCCGATGGCGATCTTGTCGCCGTGCTCGGCGATGATCTTGGCGCACCAGGCGGGGTTCTCCAGGGCGGCGGTCCCGATGTTGACGCGGCGGCAACCGGTGGCCAACGCCGCGGCCAGCGACTCGTCGTCGCGGATTCCGCCCGACAGCTCGACCCTGACGTCCAGGGTGCCGACGATCGAGGTGAGCAGTTCACGGTTGTGCCCGCGCCCGAACGCGGCGTCGAGATCCACGAGGTGAATCCAGTCGGCGCCGGCGTTCTGCCAGCCCAGGGCGGCCTGGAGGGGGTCGCCGTAGCGGCCGCCGGAGTCGGCCTTTCCCTGCACGAGCTGGACGGCCTGCCCTCCGGCGACGTCGACGGCCGGCAGCAGTTCAAGGGTGGACGCCATGGTTGGTCGACCTTTCACGATCGGATGGATGGTTTTCGACGGTCCTGTCGCGGGCGCGGGGCGAAGAGCACCCGCCGCCCGGGCCGTCGGGGTGGTTCAGAGGGTGGCGACCCAGTTGGCCAGGAGCCGTGCCCCGGCGTCACCGGACTTCTCGGGGTGGAACTGGGTTGCCCAGAGCGGGCCGTTCTCCACTGCCGCGACGAAAGGGGTCCCGTGGGTGGACCAGGTGACCAGCGGCGGACGCACATAGGGGCTGGTGACCTCCAGCTCCCAGTTGCGCACCCCGTAGGAGTGCACGAAGTAGAACCGCTCGCCCTCGTCGGTTCCGGCGAAGAGCTGGGAGCCCTCGGGGACGTCGACGGTGTTCCACCCCATGTGCGGCACCACGGGGGCGTTCAAGCGCTCCACCGTCCCCGGCCACTCGTCGCAGCCCTGCGTGGTGACCCCGTGTTCGACCCCTTGGGCGAACAGGATCTGCATGCCCACACAGATGCCGAGGACCGGCCGTCCGCCGGCGAGGCGCTTGCCGATGACGCGGTCACCACCGGCGGCCAGCAGTCCCGCCATGCAGGCGGCGAAGGCGCCCACACCGGGCACCAGCAGACCGTCGGCCTCCAGCGCGGCGTGGGGGTCACCGGTGACGGTGACGTCGGCACCGGTGCGTTCGACGGCGCGCTGCGCCGAGCGCAGGTTGCCCGATCCGTAATCGAAGATGACGACGCGTGGCTGCACGTGCGGGCACGCCTTCCTTGGTCGGGGTCGCGGGCCCGGCCGCTGGGGCCGTCCCACGGGGTCAGAGGTAGTCGAGGCGCAGCAGCCCACCGGCCACCGCCAGGGCCGCGCAGGCGGCCAGGGCGACGGACAGGGGCTTGGCGGTCTTCCACGTCGAAAGGGCTCCGCCGGCCAGGAGACCGCCCAGGACGATCAGGAGGACGGGCCAGAGTGCGGACACTACAGCGCACCCTTGGTGGAGGGCACCCAGGTGATGCGCGGGTCGAGCTCCGAGGCGAAGCGCAGCGCACGGGCGAACGCCTTGAACTGGCATTCCACGATGTGGTGGGCGTTGCGGCCGTAGGGCACGTTGATGTGCAGCGCAACGCGGGCCTGGGCGACGAAGGACTCGAAGATGTGCCGGGTCATGGTGGTGTCGTAGTCGCGGCCGATGGTGGGCGCCATGCCCGCGGGCTCGGAGTGCACGAGGTAGGGGCGGCCCGAGACGTCCACGGTGACCTCGGCGAGCGCCTCGTCCAAGGGGACCTTGGCGTCGGCGAAGCGGCGGATGCCGACCTTGTCGCCCAGCGCCTCACGGAAGGCCGCCCCCAGCGCGAGAGCGGTGTCCTCCATGGTGTGGTGGGAGTCGATGTGCAGGTCGCCCTCGGTCCGCACCGTGAGATCGAACAGGCCGTGCTTGGCGAGCTGGTCGAGCATGTGGTCGTAGAAGCCGACACCGGTGGAGATGTCGGCGACGCCGGTTCCGTCGAGGTCGATCTCGACGAGGACCTTGGTCTCCTTGGTGGTGCGTTCGACGCGGCCGGTGCGGCTCATGGGTTCTCAGGTCTTTCTGTGGTCGGGGATGGTCGAGGCGCAGCGGCACCGCACGGTCGGCGGGGCTGCGCCGGATGGATCAGGACCGGCCGGTCACGTCGAGCAGGGCGCGGCGAAACGCCGTCATCTCCTCCGGGGTCCCGACGGTGACGCGCAGCCATTGGGGCGGGCCCACCTCCCGCACGAGCACACCGTGCTCCAGCAGGCCCTGGAAGACCGCGGCGCGGTCGTCGAAGCGGCCGAAGAGCACGAAATTGGCGTCGGAGTCGGCTGCGGCGAACCCGTGCCCGCGCAGCCAGTCCACCAGGCCGTCCCGTTCGGCGCGCAGGCGCTTGACCGCTCCCAGGAGCTCGTCGGCGTGGGCCAGTGCGGTGATGGCCACCGCCTGGGTGACGGCGGAGAGGTGGTAGGGCAGCCGGACCAGTTGCAGGGCGTCCACGGTGGCGCTGTGCGCCGCGAGATAGCCCAGCCGCGCTCCGGCGAGCGCGAACGCCTTGGACATCGTGCGCGTGACGATGAGCCGGGGGTGGGAGGGCAGCAGCGTCAAAGCGCTGGGGGTCCCCTCCCGCCGGAACTCGGCGTATGCCTCGTCGACGACGACCACACCGGGGGCGATCCGCGCGACCTCTTCGATGGTCTCCAAGGGCAGCGCGGTACCGGTGGGGTTGTTGGGCGAGGTCAGGAACACCACTGAGGGCTGGTGCACGGCGATGGCGCTGTGGGCGGCCTCCACGTCGATGGCGAACTCGGCGGTGCGCGGCACCGGAACCCACTGGGTTCCGGTGCCTCTGGCGAGGATGGGGTGCATGGAATAGGAGGGCTCGAAGCCCATGGCCTTGCGCCCCGGGCCGCCGAACGCCTGGAGGATCTGCTGGAGTACCTCGTTGGAGCCGTTGGCGGCCCACACCTGGTCGCGGTCGAGCCCGTGGTCGAGGTAGCGGGCCAGGTCGGCACGCAGCTGGAGTGCGTCGCGGTCGGGGTAGCGGTTGAGGCCCGCGGCGGCCTCGGCCACCGCGCTGCCGATCTCCTCGGCCAGTTGCGGCGAGGGCGGGTAGGGGTTCTCGTTGGTGTTGAGGGCCGCGTCGACGCTGAGCTGAGGCGCCCCGTAGGGGGTCTGACCGCGCAGGTCATCGCGCAGCGGAAGGTCGGCCAGTCCGAAATCGGTGTCGTTCACGCCTGCTCCTCCAGGGGGATGCGCGCGGTGACCGCCTCGCCGTGGGCGGGAAGGTCCTCGGCCTCGGCCAGGGCCACCACGTGGTGGGCGACCTCGGCCAGCGCGGCACGGTCGTAGTCGACGACGTGGATACCGCGCAGGAAGCTCTGCACGCTCAGGCCCGAGGAGTGGCAGGCGCACCCACCGGTGGGCAGGACGTGGTTGGAGCCGGCGCAGTAGTCGCCCAGCGAGACGGGCGAGAACGCGCCGACGAAGATCGCGCCGGCGTTGCGCACCCGGGCCGCGACCACGCGGGCGTCGGCGGTGATGACCTCCAGGTGCTCGGCGGCGTAGGCGTTGACCACGGCCAGGCCGTGATCGATGTCGTCCACCAGGACGATCCCCGATTGGCGCCCGCCCAGCGCCTCGGCGACCCGCTCGGCGTGCTTGGTCGCGGGTACCCGTACGGTGAGCTCGGCCTCGACCTGGGCCGCGAGTTTTGTGGAGGGGGTGACCAGGACAGAGGCCGCGATCACGTCGTGCTCGGCCTGGCTGATCAGGTCCGCCGCGACGTGGCCGGGGTCGGCCGTGTCGTCTGCGAGGACGGCGATCTCGGTGGGGCCGGCCTCGGAGTCGATCCCGATCACGCCCTTGAGCAGGCGTTTGGCTGCGGCGACCCACACGTTGCCGGGGCCGGTGACCAGGTCGGCACGCGCGCACTCGTCGGTGCCGTAGGCGAACATGGCGACGGCCTGGGCGCCGCCCACCGCGTAGACCTCGTCGACGCCGAGCAACGCGCAGGCGGCCAGGATCGTGGGGTGCGGCAGCCCGCCGAACTCCGCCTGGGGCGGGGAGGCCACGGCCAGTGAGGGGACGCCGGCCTCTTGTGCCGGGACGACGTTCATGACGACGCTGGAGGGGTACACGGCACGACCGCCCGGCACGTAGAGCCCGACCCGGTCGACGGGCACCCAGCGCTCGGTGACGGTGCCGCCGGGCACGACCCGAGTGGTGGAGTCGGTACGCCGCTGGTCGCGGTGGACCAGGCGGGCACGGCGGATCGATTCCTCAAGGGCCGCACGCACGGTGGGCGCGAGTCCGGTGAGCGCCTCTTCGACGGCGGTACGGGGAACCCGGATCCGACTCAGCCGTACACCGTCGAAGCGCTCGCCCAGTTCGATCAGCGCCTGAGTACCGCGATGGCGCACGTCCTCGCAGATGGGACGGACGGTCTCGACCGCGGCTGCGACGTCTAGCTCGGCGCGCGGCAACGTGTCGCGCGGGTCCGCGGGGTTTCCTCGGAGATCGATTCGGGAGATCACCCCCTCAGTCTAGGGGCGAGGCCCACCGACCTGCGGCGGGACTTCGGGCGGCTTCGCCGCATAACTCCACAAAAATCTATTGATAAGTGCCACCTAACTTTGGAACACCTAACCTTATTTGAATAAATAAAGGCTTGCCTAAGCGACACGAATAACATCACCCTTAACTGTGAATTGTTTTTTCATGCGCTATTATTGGGACATGACTACGAGCACTCCGAGTTCCGACCGCGGCCTTTCCAAGTTCCACCGCCTGCTCGTCGACCAGTTGCGCAACGAGTTCACCGCCTCACAGCAGTACATCGCGCTGGCTGCCTGGTTCGACGACCGCGACCTGCCCCAACTCGCCCGCGTCTTCTACCAGCAATCCCTGGAGGAACGCGACCACGCGATGATGATGGTGCGCTTCCTGTTGGACAATGACGTTCCCACCGCGATTCCCTCGACCGGGGAAATCCGCAACGACTTCGACTCACCGCGCGATCTCGTGGCACTGGCCCTGCGCCAGGAGCGCGAAGTCACCGAGCAGATCCATCTGCTGGTGAAGGCCGCCCGGGAGGAGAACGACTACACGGGCGAGCAGTTCCTGGGCTGGTTCCTCCAAGAGCAGACCGAGGAGGTCGCCAAGATGTCCACCCTGCTGGCGGTGGTGGACCGCGCGAACGGCAACCTGTTCGACCTGGAGACCTTCGTGGCCCGGGACATGCCCGATTCCTCCGGCGGCGAAGCGGGTGCGCCCGAGACCGCGGGTCCCGGCATCACGGTCTGACCCGCCCGACCCGAGTGATCGTCGGTCATCACGGCCTTCCGCGTTTTTCGCGGGAGGCCGCCGCTGTTTGTGGGCATACTTGTCCAATGCCAAACAGGCTGCCGCTCTTTCCGCTCGGGTCGGTCCTGTTCCCAGGACTGGCCATGCCCCTACGCGTGTTCGAGGACCGCTACCGCGAACTGGTGGAGGACCTGCTCGCCCTACCCGCAGACGAACCCCGCGCCTTCGGCGTCCTCGGCATCGAACTGGGGCACGAGGTGGGCGAGCTCTCCGCCGACCAGCTCTCGGCGGTCGGGTGCGTCGTCGAGATCACGGACGTCCAGCGCGACGAGGAGGGGGGATTCGACCTCGTCGTCACCGGGACCGGGCGGTTCCAGGTCCGCGAACTCCTCCCGCCCGACTCCGCGCACGCCTACCTGCGTGCGGTCACCGACCCGCTGCCCGACGAGGTGGGCGCGGGCGCCGACGAACTGTGCGAGCGCGCCATCCGGTTGTTCTCGCTCTACTGTGAGCGGCTCAACGGTATCGGTGTTGTGGCGGAGCCCCCCGAGGAGTTCCCGGCCAAAGCACTTCAGGTGTCCTACTCGGTTTCGGGCGCCATGATCGTGGACCAGTCGGACAAGCAGGCCCTGCTGGAGGCCGAGCACGCTGCCGCCCGTCTGGAACTGGTGTGCGATCTGCTCCGCCGGGAGAACCGGGTCCTTTCCAGCCTCCGGCTCCTGCCGGCCGGGCGGTTCCTGCGTCACGAGGTCAACCTGAACTAGCGCGGTGGCGTACGCGCCCTCCGTCTGGAGAGAAGAGCAGTTGAGCGGAAAAGGCACCCCGGCCACGATCGCGGCGACGCGGGGCAAGGCCGCCTACACCCTGCACCCCTACACCGTGTCCGGGGCCGCCTCCTACGGCGAGGAGGCCGCCGACTCCCTGGGCACCGAGCACGGCCGGGTGTTCAAGACCCTGGTGGCCGAGGTCGACGGCACATTGGTCGTCGGGGTGGTTCCGGTGGCGGGCAAACTCGACCTCAAAGCCCTGGCCACAGCGGTGAGCGGCAAGAAGGCGCAGATGGCCGACCCCGCTGCGGCCGAGCGCGCCACCGGTTACGTGCGGGGCGGGATCAGCCCGTTGGGCCAGCGCAAACGGCTGCGTACCGTGGTGGACGCCTCGGCCGCGCACTACCCGACCGTGTTCGTCTCCGCAGGGCGTCGCGGCCTGCAGATGGAACTGGCTCCGCACGACCTGATCCGGCTCACCAACGCGGTGACCGGCGCCATCACCGCTCTTTCCTGAGCCCGTGACCGGGAGGCTCTCGCTACCGCGGCATTCGTCCTAGCGCTCGACCGGTGCCGGCCCCCTGCTGTTGTCGGCCTCGTCATGGACGGGTTCGACGGTGTCGGTGCGGGCGTCCTCGGCGGTCGGCAGGTCACCGCGCCAAAGGCTGACCGCGTCGAAGAGGCCGTACTGCAAGATCGCGACGAAGGGCCACAGCAGCAGCGCACTGTGGGAGCGCAGGCTCAGGCCCTGCTCCACCACGTCGCCGGGAGCGGCGAAGGACTGTGCCCCGCTCGCCGAGAAGACGTCGAGTCCGACACCGACGACCCAGGCCAGGACGGCCCCCGCCAGTGCGCCGGCGCTGATGCCCAACAGGGTGGGCATCCGCAGGTCCACCCCGTGGCGCCTGGTCGAGGAGTACTGGGCGAGGTAGGCCAGGTAACCGGTGAGCAGACCGGCTACCAGCATCATCAGGGCGTAGTAGCCCTCTCCAGCGAAGACGGTCTCGGAGAGTGGGTAGAAGACGGTTGTGCCACCGGTGGTGACCGTCACCTGCCCTCTGGGGGCGATCAGCCACCAGAGCAGGCCCAGGGGCGCGCCCAGCAGTGCGACGCAGCCGAAGACCACCGCTCCGGCAGCGATTTTTCGCTCGGTCACCGCGTCTGCCACCTGTCCAATCGGTCGTGTCCGATCCGCGGAGGCGGTCGGGGCCGGGGACGGCGAAGAAGAGGTCCCCGGTCGAGAACGAATGTATCCCCCGACCGGGGGCGGGAAAATCAGTGGAAACGGCAAATCCCGGAATCACAATGACGCAATGACGACGTCCGCGCCGAGGCGCGCCGCCTCCTCCTGCCGCCGCCGCCGCTGAGGAGCGCACCATGCTCAACGCGTGGCTGGACTGGCACCGGGCGACCGGCCGGCACAAATGCGCGGGGGTGTCGGCGCACCTGCTCGAAGAGACCGCGCGGCACAACGGTCACCTCGACGCCCTGCGCGAACTGGCCGACGGCACGACCGTACTCTCCCACCGACCGTTGACGGCGACCTGTTGCCGATATATCGTTAACTTAATCGATAGTTTGAGACTGTCGGAGATTACTACGAGAGGATCATTGATGAACGCCATGGCGATGCCCTGGAGCTGGCCCCCTGCCCACCGAGGGCGGGGCGCCCGCAGGGGACGCGGGGAGCGCCCCACTCCCTGGTCGACGGTTGAGGCATCCCGCCCGGAGGACTTCGACCAGCACCAGCCACCGCCACCGCCACCGCACCCCGGCGGGTTCGGCCCCTGGGGCGGCCCCGGCGGACCGTTCGGCGGACCCGGTGGACCCTTCGGCCCGTTCTCCGGCGGCCGAGGACACGGGCACGGCCGCTGGCGCGGTCGCGCCCGCCGTGGAGACGTCCGCACCGGAATTTTGCTGCTCCTGGCCGAGGGACCGCTCAGCGGCTACGAGATCATCAAGGAAGCCCGCCAACGCAGCAACGGCGCCTGGCGGCCCAGTCCCGGCTCGGTCTATCCGATGCTCCAGCAACTGGAGGACGAGGACCTGGTCCAGCACGCACAGACCGGCGGCGGCCGACGGCGCCCCTACGAGCTCACCGAAGCGGGCCACACCTACGTCGCCGAGAACGCGGCGGAACTGACCCCCCCGTGGGAGTCGGCGGCGGCCGAGTACGCCGACTCCACCGCCGACTACACCGAGCTCAACTCCCTGGCCGCCCAGTTGTCGGCCGCGGCGGCCCAGGTCGCCCAGGCGGGCACGCCCGAACAGCTGGAACGCGCCAAACGCCTCCTGGCCGAGACCCGGCGAGGGCTGTACCGCATCCTGGCCGAGGAGGAGCCCGACGACGGGGAGGACGAGGAGAAGGCGCGGTAGGCACACGGTGTCCGACGAACCGGTGAGGACGACCGTTCGGGGTCCCCTCCCGAACGGTCGTCCTTCGCCGGCGCCCACCAGGGCCACCCCTAAGGCCGGCTCAACCGATTGCCGTGGAAGACAAACGGTGACCGGCGGGGTTTCCCAGCAAAAGCTCACGGCTGTCCGTGAACCCGAGAAGATCGCACATCCCGTCGAAGTGCGGAAGCAGAGGAAGTGCTCGAGCAGGCGACGGGCGATATTGGGCAGGATCACCGCCATATCGCGGTCGTCCCGAACGGGGTCAGTGAGCACGCCGGCCTGGACGGAGCCTGGGAGATCCTGGACTTTCCCAGCGACCCTTCCGTCCTTTATGTGGAGTCAGGCGGGCCTACCACAATGACGGACATGGTGCGGGAGGTCGACGCGAAACGGCAACGCTTCTTCACCGTCTGCATGCAAACCCTCAACCCTCGCGCCTCGATTGAGCTGATGGCCTCGATTATGGGAGAGCTATGACCGAGTCGCAGGACCGGCCCGGCCTCGCGTGGCACAAGTCCTTCTACAGCGGCAGCGGGGGCGGCAACTGCGTCGAGGTGGCGCGCGGTCTGTGTCAGATGAACCTTCGTGACTCCAAGAACCCCGAGCACGGCTTCCTCTCCTTCGCCGGTGCCGAGTGGGATGCCTTCCTGGCCTCGGTCAAGGCGACCGGGTCGAGCGGGCCCTGACCGCTCCGCTCAGAGTCCGACACTCACGAGGCGGTATCGAGCAGGCGCGAAACGACGTCAGCAGTGCCCCGCGGCGGCGAGTCGGCCGACTTCGCGCAGCAGCTTCTCGGAGCAGGGGCGCCGGGCGGGATCGGGTGCCAGTGCGGCCTCCACCAGTGGGAGCAACCCGTGCGGCATCCCCCGCAGGTCCGCCCGTCCCTGGAGCGCCCGCATCGCCACGGTCTCGACGCTTCCCGTTCCGAAGGGACGCCGCCCGGTGGAGGCATACGCCACGAGACCACCCCAGGCGAAGACGTCGGCCGCCGCCCGGGGAGGATGCTCGTGGAACTGCTCGGGGCTGATCCAGCCGGGTGAACCGAGGACCTCCTCTCCTTCGGGTTGAGGCTCGTCCATGGCCTGGGCGATGCCGAAGTCCAGGATCCGCGGCCCGCTCGACGAGAGGATGACGTTGTCGGGTTTGAGGTCGCGGTGCACCACGCCTGCCCGGTGGATGGCCACCAGCGCCTGGGCGATGCCGGCGGTGAACTCCACCAGTTCGCGGCCCGCCATGGGCCCCTCCCCGACGATGTGTTCGCCCAGGGTCGGCCCGGCGATGTAGGGCATCGCCAGCCAGGGCTGATACGCCCCGATATCCGCCTCGATGGGGTGAACCGAAAAGGAGTCGCCCACCCGGGCGAGCAGGTCCACCTCCCGGACGAAACGGGCACGATAGGTGGGGTTCGTGGCGAACTCCTGGTGGACGACCTTGACCGCGACCCGCTCCCCCGTCGCGGTCAGCGCGGCGTACACGGCGCCCATGCCGCCGACACCGATACGCTCCAGGATTCGGTAACCGCCGATCTCGACGGGATCGGACACCGAATCGTCCTCTAACCACGCCGGGGGCGGGGCCGGGTAGGGAACGGTACCGAGCTGCGCGGGAACGGACATCCGTGAACTCCAGAAAGCGCGTACAACCGGCGAGTGCCGCTTCCCGGTCACCTATGCCCATTCAACTCACTTGTTCACGAAGGGTGACGAAAAATACTCGCCTCTGTTTGAGAAAATTCAAGGAAACAGCTGGTCAAGGACCCGCTTCCGAGGATGCGACCGAGGCCGGTCCCATCCGCTCCAACAGGCGCAGCGCCGCCCATCGAGGGCCGCGCTCGGCGAGAAGCGCCCCGAGCCGCGTCAGACCCCCGGCGGGGGCGCGCAGCAACGCGGCGGCGGCACTGCCGATGTCCCGGGCGGTGGACCGGTTGGGGTCCAGGCAGTACCCGGCTTCGGCGAGTTCGGTGTCGTGGGCGATGGCGAACTGGTCGCCTGCGAACGGCAGTACCAGGGCCGGAACTCCCGCGTGCAGTGCCTCCGCGAAGAAGTACGGGGCGCCGTGGTGCACGAAGAGGTCCGCACGCTCCAGGAGCGTCTGCCGGGGGATGACCGGCTCGACGAGCACACGGGGGCCGGCGAGACCAGCGAGCGCTTCGGCACGTCCACCCGCGGCAACGACGACCGCGGCGTCGGGGACCGCGGCACGCACCCCGCCGACCACAGCACGCAGGACGTCCTCACGCGCACTGAGCAGGGCACCGAAGGAGACGAGGACCAACGGTCCCTCCCCCAACTCCCCCAGGCGCGCCTGCCAGGCGAGGGACAACTCCTCGGCCTCTGTGCAGTGCCCGGCGAAGACGGCCGCGGGATCACCCATGGGGGTGGGCAGGCCGGGCAACGGCGGATAGTCGAAGAGCCGGGCCCGGGGGGAGGTCAGTGCGAAGGCACGGGGCACGCGCGGTCGTTCCGGGGCAGCAGCGGCGATGATCCGGTTGAACTCGGCGGTGAAGTCGTCGTCGGTGCGGGCAGCCGCCTCGCCCAGCACCCCCAACTCGGCGTCCGCGGGGCGCAGCGCCCGGGGCCAGGCGTAGGGAACACCGGAATAGGTCCCATGGCCGGGAATGGCTCCGGGATGGCCCGGACAGAAACTGGCGAAGGGCAGATCGAGGCAGTGCAGGGCCAGAGTGGTGGCGTAGCTGAGCTGGTTCACCAGGAACCAGTCGGGCCGCAGTCCCGCGGCGGCGGTGGCGAGGGACTCCCGAACCTCGTCGGGACGGTCGAGCGCGCGGAGACGACGGTGCCGGATCTGGGCGAGCAGCACGGGAACCGCACCGCGCCGGGTGGCGTCGAGGAACTCGCGCGGGCCCGGCCCGCCGGCGACCGTGGAGTCGTCGCTGGTGCGCAGCGCGTAGAAGTCCAGGCCGGCCTGCTCGGCGAGCGGGGCGAACTCGCCAGCGCAGGCGAAGGTGACCCGGGCTCCGGCCCAACGCAGTGCGGAACCGATCGTGGCCAGCGGTCGGGCGTGTGAGCGGGAGGGCGGAGCCACGACGACGACATGCGGAGCGGTTTCTCTCAGCGTGGAAGGCGTTGTGTGCGCGGCTGTGGGGAACCGGTTCGCCCGAGGGACGTCGCTGTTGTGGCTCACGGTTGCTATTCGCAACCGTCGGCCCCCCGGATTGGCCGGGGGCGAACCATCGCAGATCAACGGAAAGAGCAGCAGGTGGCCGGAGCGCAGACGGTGGAGCTGGTATTGGACACTCGACTCGACGCGGCGGTGCGCAGCGGGTGGACGCGACTACAGGCGCACGGGCTGCCCAGCCTTGCCGACCACCCCCATCCGACGAACCGGCCGCACGTAACGGTCGCGACGTGTGCGGCCGACACACCGGTGGACTGGCAGCGGGTGGCCGAGGCGGTGTCGTCGTTGCCGGTGCCGGTGCGGTTGGACCGGCTGCACGTCTTCACCGGGCGCAGACCGGTGCTGGTATGGCTGGTGCGGCCGGATTCGGTACTGGAGCAACTGCACCTGCGGGTCTGGCGCGCCCTGGGCGAGGCGTCCGTGCGCAACCCCCTGTACGCGCCGCAGCGCTGGGTCCCGCACGTGTCCCTGGCGCGGGGCGCGCATCTGGGGATCGGCGCCGCGACGGCTGCCCTGGGAACGACCGGTCCGCTTGCGGGCACAGCGGTGGCCGCGCGCCGCTACGACGGCCGCACCCGAACCGTTCACACACTGGCTCCCTCTCGTTAAGACGCATTTGGTCGACAGACAACACGCAGAGTAAGCGTGTCATTGCGATGCACCATAAGGCCGGTGATCGACACTGGTGCGGGGGTACGCGCCGTCTTGGACGACAGCGTGTCCCCGGCAACCGATCCAGGGGGAAGTGGCAATGATCAAGCGCTCGAAGCCCAGCAAGAACGGCCAGGTGAAAGTGACCTTCAGCCTGCCCGTCGAAGAGCCGGCGGGCCCGGTGTCGATCGTAGGGACGTTCAACGAATGGGACCCCTATTCGCATCCGCTGAAGCCGCGGGCCAACGGCCAGCGCAGCGTGGCGGTGACCGTTCCCGCCCAAAGCACCCTGCACTTTCGCTACCTCGGCGAGAACGGAACCTGGTTCGACGACACGGATGCCGACGCGGTCCACGAGGACGGTGGACGGCTGAACGTGTGAGGGGGTCGTGGACCGCCCGCCGCGCAGGCGGGCGTCCGCGTTCAAAGCGGCGGAAGGGGGCGGGATGCGGATCGACGGTGCACGGGTGATCGTGACCGGTGCTTCGGGGACGCTGGGCGGACTGCTGGCGACCGAACTGCACAGACGCGGTGCACGGCTGGGGCTGATGGGCCGCGACCAGGAACGGCTGGCAGCAACCGCCGCCCGGCTGGGCGACAGCCCTGCTGTGGGGTTCGAGGCGATGGACGTGGAGGCCGGGCAGGAAGCGGTAGGAGTGCTGGCCGAGCGGCTGGGCGGCCTCGACGCCATCGTGCTCGCGCACGGCGTCGCCGCCTTCGGAGCGGCCGTCGACGAGGACGATGCTGTCAACGAGCATCTGCACCTGGTCAACGCGTTGTCCCCGATGGCGCTGGCGCGCGCCGCGGTAGCGGCGTTCGGCGACGGGGGCGGGACTGTCGCGGCGATCTCCGCGGTACTGGTCGACTACCCGACGACGGGGATGGCCGCCTACTCGGCGAGCAAGGCGTCGTTCTCGGCGTGGCTGAGCGTGCTGCGCGCCGAGCAGCGACGCCGGGGGGTCACGGTGCTGGACGTACGCGCCCCGCACATGGAGACCGGCCTGACGACGCGGCCGATTGCGGGGAACGCTCCCTCGGCCCTGCCCAAGCCCTACGACACCGCCGAGTTCGCCGCCGCGGTCGCCGAGGCGATCGAGAAGGGGGCGGGGGTCCTCTCCTACGATCCGCGTGCCCGGTCCCTCTCCTCTCGCGCCCACTGACCGGTCCGCGCAGAGCCGCCCGGGTTCACCGCTTCGTGTACATCGCCTCGACCTCTGTGGCGTACGCGGACAGGACGGCGTCCCGGCGCAGTTTCAGGGTGGGGGTCAGCGTCTCGTCCGCCTCGGAGAAAGGCGTGTCCACGATGGTGAAGGCACGGATCGACTCGGCCCGTGAGACCTCGGCGTTGGCCGCGTCCACGGCCTCCTGTACGGCCGCGCGCACCTGCTCCCCCGATTCGAGCTGATCCCGGGTATCGGGGTCGAGGACGACCAGCGCGGTCACGAAGGGCCGCCCGTCGCCCAGCACCATGCACTGGCTGATGAACGGCTGGGCGCGCAGCCGCTCCTCCATCGGGCCGGGAACCACGTTCTTGCCCCCGGCTGTCACCAGGATCTCCTTCTTGCGCCCGATGATGCGCAGGTTGCCCTCGTCATCGAACTCCCCCAGGTCACCGGTGGCGAACCAGCCGTCGGTGAACGCCCCTGCGGTCGCCTCCTCGTTGTTCCAGTACCGCTGGAACACCTGCGGTCCCTTCAGGAGGAGCTCCCCGTCCTCGGCCAGGGCCGCCGAGACCCCGGGCAGCGGCGCCCCGACCGTGCCGGGCCGCACCCGCCCGGGACGGTTGGCGAGGACGGCCGCGGTGGTCTCGGTCAGGCCGTAGCCCTCGATGACCTCCAACCCCATGCCCCGGTAGAAGTGCAGCAGCCGGGCCTCCAGGCTGCCGCCTCCGGTGATCACGCGATTGGTGTTGCCGCCCAGGGCGTCCAGCACCCGGACGTAGACGAGCCGGTGAAACAGTGCGCGCCGGGCGCGCAGCAGGGGCCCGGGGCCGCCGGTGTCAAGCGCCTCGCTGTAGGCGACGGCGGTTCGGGTGGCAGCGTCGAAGATCCGCCCTTTCAATCCGCCGCCCGACCTGGCCTTGGCCCCGGCGTGGATCTTCTCCAATACGTAGGGCACGGCCAGCAAGAACGTGGGGCCGAAGGTCGTGAGATCGGTGAGCAGGCTGCGCACGCTGGCGGTATGGGCCAGGCGCACACCGGCGTGCATGGCGCAGACCTGGACCACCCGCCCGAAGACGTGCGCCAGCGGCAGGAACAGCAGGGTGGCCGGCCGCGAACCGCCGGGCCCGTCGGCGAACAGTTCGGGCAGCGCGGCGATGATGTTGTCGACCTCGGCGAAGAAGTTGGCGTGGGTGAGCACGCACCCCTTCGGTGCACCTGTGGTACCGGAGGTGTAGACGAGAGTGGCTGGGTCCGCCGGGACGACGGCGGCCCGCCGGTCCCGCACGGCGGACTCGGCGATCTCGGCGCCACGGCTCTGGAGGTCCTCGATCGCGCCCTCGTCCAGTACCCACACCTCGGGCGGGGTTGCGCGGTCGGCGGTGGCCGAACGGACCTTCTCCGCGCGCTCGGCGGTGTCGGTGACACACGCCACGGCAGCCGAGTCTTCGAGGATCCAGCGGATCTGCCCGGTGGAGGAAGAGGGATAGACGGGAACCGGGATCGCGCCGACGCTCCACAGCGCGTAGTCCAGCAGAGTCCACTCGTAACGGTTGTCGGCCAGGATCGCGACCCGGTCCTTGGGGCCGATCCCCGCTCCGACGAGTCCACGGGCCACCCGGGTGATGTGCGCGGCGAACTCCGCCGCGCTCACGTCACACCATTCGCCGTCGGTGAGTCGGGCGACAACGGCGCGGTCCGGATGGCGGGCGGCCGTGGTGAACACCGGCTCGGCCAGGCCACCCGTGCTGGGCGGGGTGGCGCTGGCAGGCACGGACCGGATGGTTGAGGTCATACCTCATCCCTATCGGACCGGACGGTGATCGCGCGCCGGGGTCGGGGCCGACCGGGCATGATTTTGACCATGAAACCCGCCTGCCCCCGCTTACGGCCGGTCAGGAACGCGACACGGCTACCTGGACCATGACCGCGGTGCCCTCTGCGGTGACCACACCGTGGTGGCGGATCTCGGCGGAGACGAAGACCTTGCGGCGCTCGGTGCCGGTGATTCGCGCGGCGACGGTCAGTTCGGCGCCGATGGGGGTGGGCTTGCGGTAGTTGACGTCGAGGTTGGCGGTCAGACTCGGGCGCCCCGTCATCGAGGACGCGGAGCCCAGTGCCTGGTCCAGCAGGGCGGCGACCCATCCGCCGTGGACGAGTCCGGGCGGCCCCTCGTAAAGTCCGTTGAGGGTGACCTCGGCGCGCACCTCCTCGCCGTCACGGACCAGCTCCAGGGGCGGGGCCAACGGATTGGCGGGGCCGGCCACGATGTTGGACAGGGTGCCGTATTCGGTGTGGCCGTCGGGCCAGGTCCGGTGGACCATGGTTCCCAGCGGGCGCGGATCGGCGCCGAGCTGCTCGGTGAGCGCGGCCACCGTCCGGGCGGCCCCGGCGAGGACTGCGGTGTCGGCCTGGGTCCGGGCCACGGCGTGCACCAGACCGCGCACCTGGTCGACCAGGTCCAGAAGCTCTGCGGGGAGTTCGCTGTGCTCGACGACGGCGAAACCGAGGTCGCTGAGGTCGGAAAGCTTCGCGATCGGCTGCGCGTCAACGGTCATAGGGGTTCTCATCAGTTCTGTTGGCACGGGGTGATGGCACGACGGGACGGTGACACCGAAACCGAATGATACTCGGTGGTAGTTTCGCAGGTCGGCGCCCCCTCCCTCAAACCGAATAACATTCGGTTAAGAGTGGGGGCGACGGCTCCCCGCTCCTGCCGCCCGATGGAGGACCTCCGCGTACCGGTGGCTAGCCCAGCTTTTTGGACATGTGCCGGTGTGCGATTCCCGCATCGTCGAATTCCGGCCCGTAGGCGGTGTATCCGAGCCGCTCGTAGAACCCGAGGGCATGGGTCTGGGCATGCAGTTCCATCTCGGTCAGTCCCCGCAGCACCGCGCGTTCCTCGATGGCACGCACCACCGCCGCTCCCGCTCCCGTACCGCGCGCATGACGCAGCAGGGCAAGCCTGCCGAGCAGGCCGCGACCGTCCACGACGACCAACCGCCCCGCCCCGATCGGGACCCCGTCCAAACGGGCCAGGAAGTGGTCGGCTTCCGTGTCACGGTGGTCCCACTCCTCCTCGATCGGCACCTGCTGCTCCGCCACGAAGACGGCTCCACGGATGGCGAAGACAATGGCCCGGTCCTGGTCGCTCTCGGCGACAACGATGTCCAACACGTCGCCGACCATAGCGGACACCTCGAACCGTCACTGGAGACCGGCCCCGTCCGCGTTTCCCGCACCGACGGCACCACCGCGACGGCCCGCGCAGAGCCACCGGCCACCGGCCACCTAGGCTGGCACCATGCCCACTGCCGAGCACGCCCGTTACTGGCGCCACCCCGGATTACCCGGGATGGACCTGTTGCGCGCCCGATTCGTGCGGCACACCTTCACCCGCCACGTCCACGACACCTACACGGTCGCCCTGATCGAATCCGGTGTCGAGGAGTACAGCTACCGGGGGCAGTTGCACCGCGTCGGCCCCGGCGACCTCGGCCTGGTGGACGCCTGGGAGCCACACACCGGACAGGCCGGGATCCCCGAGGGCTGGAGCTACCGGGTGCTGTACCCGAGCCGGGAACTGATAGGAGAGGTCGCCGCGGAGGCCGGGATCACGGGTACCTTCTCCTACCGGGACTCCCGGGTGGTGGACCCGGAGGCGGCCTCGCTCGTGCGCATGGCCCACCAGGCGGCCGAAGGCGGCGACTCGCTGGCGGCCTCATCACTGACCCGCATCGCACTGGACCTGCTGGTTCGGCGGCACGCACGCGCCGCGATCCGACGCCCCGAGGCGGCGCTCCCCTCCGCGCGCGCCGCAGTACTGGCCGCCGACCTCCTGGGCGAACGACTCCTGGACCCGCCGGCCCTGGAGGAACTGGCCGCAACCGCGCAGGTATCGCCCTTCGCACTGCTGCGAGCCTTCAGAAACACCTACGGTCTGCCGCCGCACGCCTGGCTCAACCAGCAGCGGGTCCACCGGGCCCGCACCCTGCTCTCCCAAGGGGACACACCGGCGGAGGTGGCCGCACGTGTCGGGTTCGCCGACCAGTCCCACCTGACCCGACACTTCAAACGGCACGTAGGGGTCCCCCCGGGAGCCTTCCGGCGCGGGGTGTTTCGCCCGGATGCAGGGGCGCAATAACGTTCAAGACCGGAGCGGGCCGTTGTGCCTAAGGTCGGTTTCCGTGAATCGATTCTCTTCTGCTTCCCCCGGCATCGCCCTGCTGAACAGGGCGCCTGTACGGGACGGGCTCGGTGTGGGCCTGGCCGTGGGGTTCTCCGGACTCGCCTTCGGCACAACCGCCGTCACCGCGGGGCTCTCGGTGGCCCAGACATGCGCCTTGAGTCTGCTCGCCTTCACCGGGGCCTCCCAGTTCGCGCTGGTCGGCGTGATCGCGGGCGGCGGCAGCCTGGTGGCCGGCACGCTGGGCGCCCTGCTGCTGGGCACCCGCAACACCCTCTACGGACTGCGCCTCGCCGACCTCCTGGACTGGCGCGGTGCCAGGCGCCTGATCGCCGCTCAGGGAGTCATCGACGAGACCAGTGCCGTGGCATTGGCCCAGCACGGACGCTCGGACGCGCGGGCGGGCTTCACCACCACCTTCGCGGTCCTGTTCCTGTTGTGGAACGCCACCACCCTGGTCGGAGCGCTGGCCACCGAGCGGATCGGCGACCCCAACGCCTTCGGACTGGACGCGGTCGGACCCGCGATCTTCTTGGCCCTGCTGTGGCCACGGTTGATGGAAGGCGGACGCACCCTTCTCGTCGGCGTGCTGGGAGCGGCGATCGCACTGGCCGCCACCCCGTTCCTGCCGCCCGGGGTTCCCGTCCTGCTGGCCTCCGCGGCAGCGCTCATCGCGCTGGACTCGCCCTCCCCCACCGGACCGACCGGCCAGGAGGACTCCCGATGACGCTGTGGATCGCCGTAATCGCCACCGGGATCGGCTGCTACCTGCTCAAATACGCGGGGTTGGCCGCACCTCGGCGTCTGCTGGACAACCCGTGGGTGCGCAGGTTCGCCATGACCGTTCCCGTCGCGCTACTGGCCGCGCTCATCGCACTGCAGGCCGTCGCGGAAGGCGATCGGCTGGTCCTGGACGTGCCCCGGCTGTGCGCACTGGCCACGGCGGTACTGGCTCTGCTCCTGCGCGCTCCGTTCCTGCTCGTCATCCTGATCGCGGCAGGCACCGCCGCGGGGCTTCGCGCGCTCGGGGTGTGAGTGACGCGCCGAACCGTTCGGGACAGCGTCGCGCACGGTTCGGCGCAACCCGCCGCACCGCTCATGCATCCCCATCGATGAGTGGGTAGGAGGACGGGGACCGACGGATCACGACAACGGACAAGGACCCCTTGTGGCCAAGCCTCCGCTTCCCGCCTCGACCGCCGCCCAGCAGGTGGTGGACGTGCTCGCCGCCGCCGGAATCCGGCGCTGCTACACCGTTCCGGGCGAGAGTTTCCTGGAACTCAGCGACGCCATGGAACTCCACCCCGCCATCACCCTGGTGTCCACCAGGCACGAGAACGGTGCCGGGTTCATGGCCGAGGCTGACGCGAAACTGACCGGGGTGCCCGCGGTCGCCGCGGCAACCCGCGGACCGGGCGCCGCCAACCTGGCGGTGGGCGTGCACACCGCGATGCAGGACTCCACCCCGATGATCGTGTTCCTGGGGCAGGTGGAAACGGACAACCTGGGGCGGGAGGCATTCCAGGAGGTGGATCTGACCGCCTTCTACGCACCCATCACCAAATGGGCCACGACGGTCACCCGTGCCGACCGGCTGGCGCAGACCACCGCGCAGGCGGTGCGGATCGCCACCTCCGGCCGTCCGGGACCGGTCGCCGTCGCGGTCCCCGCCGACCTGTTCGGCCAGGTGGTGGAGGAACCGGCAGCGCTTGCGGGAACGGTGCGACAGGCGCGCCCCGCGCTGGGGGACGACG
This sequence comes from Nocardiopsis ansamitocini, assembly GCF_030268225.1. GTDB lineage: Bacteria > Actinomycetota > Actinomycetes > Streptosporangiales > Streptosporangiaceae > Nocardiopsis_D > Nocardiopsis_D ansamitocini. The sequence goes on from NZ_BSQG01000001.1 coordinate 336,329, forward strand.
AGCGGGACCGACTGGCGGGTTGGCTGGCCGCCGCAGAGCGTCCGGTCATCATCGCGGGCGGCGGCGCCCGGTGGGCCCGAGACGAGCTGGTGGCCGCCGCCGAGCACTTCCGGGCCGGGGTGTACTCCTCGTTTCGCCGACAGGACGTCTTTCCCAACGACCATCCGCTGTACCTGGGGCATCTGGGACTCGGCTGCCCCAAACCCGTGCTGAACGCGCTCGAGGAGGCCGACGCGGTCCTGGTGGTGGGCTCGCGGCTGAGCGAGATCACCACCCAGACCTACCGGCTTCCCGAGAGCGGCGCTCCCGGCAGCGAGCCCTCGGTCGCCCAGATCGACATCGACCCCGCCCAGGTGGGCGCGGTGACCAAGGTGTGGCTGGGCGCGGTCGCCGACAGCGGGCGCGCATTGGCGGCGCTGGCGCAAGTACCGGTGGAACCGCAGCAACGCGACTGGTCCCGTGCCCACGGGGCGTGGGTGGACACCTGTACCGCGCCGGCAGGGGTGTTCGAGCACCCGGGGGGCCTGCTGCACCCGTGGGCGGTGGTGGAGACCATGCGCCGGCTGCTGCCCGAGGACACCGTGGTGACCAACGACGCGGGAAACTTCGCGGCGTTCCTGCACCGTGGCTGGTCCTACCGCGCACCCGCCACCCAATTGGGGCCCACCAGCGGCGCGATGGGCTATGCGGTGCCCGCCGCGGTGGCCGCCAAACTGGCCGAGCCCCAGCGCACCGTGGTGGCGGTGGTCGGCGACGGCGGGCTGCTGATGACCGGTCAGGAATTGGAGACCGCAGCCCGGCTGGGACAGCGCATCGTGGTCGTGGTCTTCCAGAACGGGCTCTACGGCACCATCGCCATGCACCAGGCCCGCGAATTGGGGCGTACCGCGGCGGTGGAGATCAGTGGGCCGCTGGACCTGGCCGGCTATGCCCGTGGCCTGGGCGCGCTGGGAGCCACCGCCACCACCCCGGCAGAACTGGAGAAGGCGCTGCGGGCGGCGCTGGAGGCCGACGGCCCCACGCTCATCGACTGCCGCACCGACCCCGACATCATCAGCCCCGAGACCACTCTGTCGGAACTGATCGAGGGGCACGCCGACCGGGGCTGATGATGTGCTCGCCCTCGGATCCACCTGCGCCGACACCGGCTGCGGGCACGGGGCCTCCTGCCGCGACCGGGGTCAGTCCTCGCGCAGAGCGGCCAGGGCCTGCTCCAGGTCGTCGGGGTAGGGGCTCTCGAAACTCACCGGCCGGTGCTCGGTGGGGTGGTCGAAGGCAAGGCGTACCGCGTGCAGCCACTGGCGGCGCACACCGAGCCGCTCGGCGAGGGTGGGGTCGGCTCCGTAGAGGTGGTCGCCCACGCACGGGTGCCGGGTGGCCGACATGTGCACCCGGATCTGATGGGTACGGCCGGTCTCCAGCTTGACCTCCAGCAGGCTCGCCGCGCGAAACGCCTCGATGGTGTCGTAGTGGGTGACCGAGGGGCGTCCTCCCGCGACGACGGCCCACCGGCCGTCTCCCGCGGGGTGGCGGTCGATGGGCGCGTCGATGGTGCCGCGCAGCGGGTCGGGATGCCCCTGGACCAGCGTGTTGTAGTACTTGTCCACTGTGCGCTCCTTGAAGGCGCGCTTGAGGACGCTGTAGGCGGTCTCGCTCTTGGCGACCACCATCAGGCCGGTGGTGTTGGCGTCGAGGCGGTGGACGATCCCCTGGCGCTCGGCCGCACCGCTGGTGGCCAACTGCACCCCCGAGGCCAGCAGCCCCTCAAGAATCGAGGGGCCGGTCCATCCGAGAGTGGGATGGGCGACCACCCCGACGGGCTTGTCCACGACCACGATGTCGGCGTCCTCGTGGACGATACGCATCCCGGGCACGGCTTCCGCGCGCGGCACCGGAGCGCTCGGGGGCGGAGGCAGCGCGACATCCAGCCAGGAACCGGCCTGCACGCGGTCGGACTTGGCCGCCGCTCCCCCGTCGACCAGGACGTTTCCCTCGGCGATCAGTTCGGCGGCGCGCGTGCGGGAGAACCCGAACATGCGGGCGATGGCGGCATCGAGCCGGTCGCCTTCGAGCCCGTCGGGTACCGGCAGGCTGCGGTGGTCACTCACGACCGTTCTCCTCAGTGGTGGGGCGCGGGGCGTCCGGGCCGGCAACCGGCTCCGCCCCGTCGCGGGTGCCGTCGATGTTGATACCGCGGAAAGCCAGCACCACCGCGAGTATGCCGCCGCACACGATGGCGGAGTCGGCGATGTTGAAGACCGGCCAGTTGGGCAGCTGAATCCAGTCCACGACGTGTCCGTGCAACGGCGCGGGCGGGCTGAACAGGCGGTCCGACCAGGTGCCGACCGCCTCGGGCCCCGTCAGGGCAGCCGACACCTCACGGGTGTCGGGTCGCCAGACCCGGTCGATGAAGTTGCCGGTGGCCCCGCTCAGGATCAACCCAAGCGACACGGTCCAGCCGAAACTGCGCAACCGGCCCGAGATCCGCAGGATGTAGACGATCACACCCACCATGATCAGACTGAAGACCCAGGTCATGCCGGTTCCGATGGAGAAGGCCGCGCCCGGGTTGAACACAAGCGTCAACTTCAGGAACCCGCCGAACAGGACAACAGGGTCCATGGGGGTGAAGTTGGCGAGCGCGATTTCCTTGGTGGCGAAGTCCGCGACCACCAGGACCACCGCGATGGCCAACAACAGGAGCACATAGCGGCGCGGCCTGCTCGGACGCGCGGCGGGCGCGGTCTCGGGGCCCCGGTCGGGGTCGACGTCGTTCAGCGGAACTCCTCAAGCGTGGTCGCGCCCAATGGACGCAGTGGTCGTCCGGGGGCGTCTCGCGCACTGGCCGGCGCGTCCGGCGGATCGGGGAACGCGCGAAACCCCCAGTGTAGTGGGGGGCTCATCCGGGTCGGCCTGCCCCGGGCGGCACGGATCACCCGGCCCGGGTGCTTCCGTCGTAGTCCTGGGCCAGCGCATCGAGGTGGGGTTGGTCCAGAGCGGCCGGTCCGCCGTGCGGACCGGTGTGCACCTCGATCACCCAGTCGGTGTCCTCGCTCCCCCCGGACAGTGGGTTCCGGCCGACCGTGCACGGTTCGTAGCCCTGGTCCTCCAACTGCTCGGCCAGCTCTTCGGCGTCCTCCCTGTCCTGCAGTGCCACCAGGACGCTCCCCGGCAAGGGCGTCGTGTCTGCCATGTCAGGCGCTCCTCTTGATCACATGGTTCGTCGCACGGTCTCGCCGCAAGTATGCCGTGGCCCCGGTCACCCGGCGAAAACTGCCATGAGCGCCTTGCCAGGTGCGTTATCCTCTGTTCCAGCAAGGCGTAGACGGGGACGAGTACCGCGCCGGACACGACCGTGAGCGACCCGGGACTGGTGCGAGCCGGGGGCACGACCGTGCGGGAAGATCACCCCTGAGCCGCCGGAGGAAAGGCGCGGACCCCCAACGGGTTCAGCACCCACTAGAACCGGCAGCGGCAGCAACGAAGTGGGACGTGTTCCTTCGCTCGGAGGACACCTCCAAGGAGGGTGGTACCGCGGGGCCGGGTCAATCGGGCCTCGTCCCTCCGTCAGGCCAGTTTTCCTGATGGAGAAAGGTACGCCCCGTGTCCGACGACGCCCCTCGGCCCCTCCCCGCTCTTCCCGCGCAGATCGACCTCCCCGCGATGGAGCACGACGTACTGCGCCGATGGTCGGAGCAGAAGGTCTTCGATCGTTCCCTCGAACAGACCCGGGGCGGCCCCAACTGGGTGTTCTTCGAGGGTCCGCCCACCGCCAACGGCCAGCCCGGCGTGCACCACGTCGAAGCGCGCGTGTTCAAGGACGTGTTCCCGCGCTTCAAGACGATGAAGGGCTTCCACGTCAACCGCAAGGCGGGCTGGGACTGCCACGGCCTGCCGGTCGAGGTCGCGGTGGAGAAGGAGCTCGGCCTTTCCGGCAAGAAGGACATCGAGGAGTTCGGTGTCGCCGAGTTCAACGCCCGTTGCCGCGAGTCGGTGCTGCGCAACGTGGACGCCTTCACCGCGATGACCGAGCGCATGGGCTACTGGGTCAACATGGACGAGGCGTACCGCACCATGGACCCCGAGTACGTGGAGTCGGTGTGGTGGTCCCTGAAGCAGATCTGGGACAAGGGTCTGCTGACCCAGGACTACCGGATCAGCCCGTACTGCCCTCGCTGCGGCACCACCCTGTCCGACCACGAGGTCGCCCAGGGCTACGAGACCGTGACCGACCCGTCGGTCTACGTGCGCTTCCCGCTGGCCTCCGGGCCGCTGTCGGAGGGGGACGCGGCGGCTTCGCTGCTGGTCTGGACGACCACCCCGTGGACGCTGGTGTCCAACACCGCTGTCGCCGTGCATCCCGATGTGGAGTACGTGGTCGCCAGCGACGGCACCGAGCGGTTGATCGTAGCCGAACCCCTGGTCGGCGCGGCACTGGGTGAGGGCTGGACTCTCACCGGCGAGCGCTTCACCGGGGCACAGATGGAACGGTGGTCCTACCGCCGCCCCTTCGAACTGGTGGACTTCGAGGCACCCGCGCACTTCGTGGTGCTGGCCGACTACGTCACGGTGGAGGACGGCACCGGCCTGGTGCACCAGGCCCCGGCGTTCGGCGCGGACGACATGCTGGTGTGCCGCGCCTACGGACTCCCGGTGGTGAACCCGGTCCGCGCCGACGGAACCTTCGAGGAGAAGCTGGACCTGGTCGGGGGCCTGTTCTTCAAGACCGCGGACAAACCGCTGGTGGCCGACCTGAAGGCACGCGGCCTGTTGTTCCGCCACGTCGCCTACGAGCACAGCTATCCGCACTGCTGGCGGTGCCACACGGCACTGCTCTACTACGCGCTGCCGTCGTGGTACATCCGCACCACCGAGATCAAGGAACGGCTGCTGGAGCAGAACGCCGGCACCAACTGGGTCCCCGAGAACGTCAAGGACGGCCGCTACGGCGAGTGGCTGCGCAACAACATCGACTGGGCCCTGTCGCGCAGCCGGTACTGGGGAACGCCGCTCCCCATCTGGCAGTTCCCCGACGGCCGCCAGATCTGCGTGGGCTCGCTCAAGGAACTGGGCGAACTGAGCGGCCAGGACCTGTCCGCCCTCGACCCGCACCGCCCCTATGTGGACGACATCGTCATCCCCGACCCCGAGGCCGACCCCTCCCTGCCACTGGAGCAGCGGGTGGCGCGCCGGGTTCCCGAGGTGATCGACGTGTGGTTCGACTCCGGTGCGATGCCGTTCGCCCAGTGGGGGGCACCGCACCGCAACCTGGAAACCTTCGAGGCGAATTTCCCGGGCCAGTACATCTGCGAGGCCATCGACCAGACCCGCGGCTGGTTCTACTCGATGATGACGGTGAGCACGCTGGTCTTCGGCGAGTCCTCCTACGAGAACGTGGTCTGCCTGGGCCACATCCTCGCCGAGGACGGCCGCAAGATGAGCAAGCACCTGGGCAACATCCTGGAGCCGATGCCGGTGATGGACCGGCACGGCGCAGACGCGCTGCGCTGGTTCATGGCGGCCAGCGGCTCACCGTGGATGCCGCGCAAGGTCGGGCACGCGGCGCTGGAGGAGATCGTCCGCAAGGTCCTGCTGACCTACTACAACACCGCGTCCTTCTTCACCCTGTACGCCGGTGCCGGCGAGCGCCCGTGGAGCCACTCCCGCCTCGCCGAGGCGCCCGAACCGACACAGCGCCCGCTCATCGACCGCTGGGTGCTCTCCGAGCTGAACAGCCTGGTGCGGACGGTGGACGCGGCGCTGGAGCGGTTCGATCCGGCAGCGGCCGGACGCGCCATCACAGCGTTCGTGGACGACCTGTCCAACTGGTACGTGCGACGCTCGCGGCGCCGATTCTGGGCGGGGGCCAACACACCCGAGGGCGCCGCGGCGTTCGCGACGCTGTTCGAGGCGTTGGAAACAGTCACGCTCCTGATGGCGCCCATCGTGCCGTTCCTGACCGACCACGTGTGGAACGCATTGCGCCGTCCCGAAGCAGCCGAATCGGTGCACCTCGCGGCGTGGCCGGTGGCCGACGAGTCGCTGATCGACACCGGACTGTCGGGGCAGATGGCTCTGACCAGGCGCCTGGTGGAACTGGGTCGGGCCGCGCGGGCGGACTCCGGCCAGCGCACGCGCCAGCCGCTGGCCAGGGTCCTCGTGGGTGCGGCCGGATTCGGTGACCTGCCCGAGCAGCTCCGGGGCCAGATCACGGAGGAACTGAACGTCCTCGAACTCGACCCGTTGTCCGTGGTGGGCGGCGACCTGGTGGACTACTCGGTCAAACCGAACTTCCGGGCACTGGGCAAGCGGTTCGGCAAGGGGACGCCGCCGGTGGCCAGGGCGATCCAAGCCGCAGACGCCAAGGCCCTCGTGGAGCGGCTGCGCGCGGAAGGGGCCGCCGTGGTCGACGTAGCGGGCGAAGACGTCACCGTGGATCCGGAGGAGGTCCTGATCACCGAGCAGCCCCGCGAGGGATGGGCGGTCGCCACGGAGTCGGGTGAGACGGTCGCCCTCGACCTGGAGCTCACCCCTGCATTGCGCAGGGCGGGTCTCGCCCGCGAGGTGGTCCGCCTCGTCCAGGATGCCCGCAAGTCCAGCGGCCTGGACATCTCCGACCGGATCGAACTGTGGTGGTCGGCCACCGACGACACCACGGGGGAGGCCATCACCGAGCACGCGGAAACCATCGGCAGCGAAGTCCTTGCGGTCTCCCTCTCCGAGGGCAAACCGAACGGCAACGCGCACGAAGTGTCCTCCACGGACTTCGGAGTGGCGCTATGGCTGCGTAAGTTCTAGCGGTGTCGCGGGGCCGGTCGCCGGGGTCCGCCCCTCGGCGGCCGGCCCGCTGCCGTATACGCCCGCCGGCGTGGGCGGGAGTCCGACCGGGTCGGGTCGTGGGCCGGCGTGTACCGCGCTAGCGGTCCGCGTGCTTGAGCGTCGTGGCCTTCTCGGGCACGTCAGCGGAGGGGGCCTCGGGGCCGTCTGCGGGCCCGACGTCGTCTTTCGGCGCCGCGTCGTCGGCTGGCGGCCGCGGATCGGCGTCGGTGTCCTGGGCCTCGACAGGCTGGGCGTCGTCCTTCTCGGGGTCAGCCGTCGCAGAGGGATCCGCCTCGGCGGGCTGGGCGTCGTCCTTCTCGGGGTCAGCCGTCGCAGAGGGATCCACCTCGGCGGGCTGGGCGTCGTCCTTCTCGGGGTCAGCCGTCGCAGAGGGATCCACCTCGACGGGCTGGGCGTCGTCCTCTGCTTCAATGAGGCCGGCTTCGGCCGGTTCTTCGTCTCCCGCCGCCCCTGCCGTATCGGCTTCGGCAGGAGAGGCATCGCCGTCTTCGGCGGTGTCGACGGCAGGCGGGACAGCCACCCCGTCGGCGGAGCCGGTTGGCGACGGAGGCTGCGCAGCGCCTTCGCCGGGAAGATCAACAAGCGATTCGTTCGTCACGTCTGCGGACCGTTCATCCGCCTTGGCGACGTTGCGCGCCAGATCTGCGGTTGCGCAGTCGTCCTCGGCGGGCGGCGAGGAATCGGGCTCCACCTCGTCGGCAGTGGAGTCAACGGCGGACGTGTCCTCGTCCACCGGGTCGGGGTGGCCGTCGCAGGACGGTAGGGAACTGGGTACGGCAGGAGGACGGTCCGCGGACTCCCCTGAAAACGCGGCAGCCCGCACCGGTTGCGAAACCGGTGCGGGTGCAGTCGTGCCGGTGCTGCCGGCCTCCTGGTTCGAGTCTGCGGCGGACATCACCGCCGGAACCGGAGCTGCTTGGACGGACGCCTTCCCCAAACCGTCCGTCCCGAGCACTCCCACGGCATCCGAAACCAGGTGGTCCCTGCGCTGTTTCGCACCGAACAGGTTCTTCCTGTTGCGGACGAACTCTATCGCGAGCAGGACAGCAGACAGGCCGCTGATGCCGATCGCGATATAGACCAGAGTCAGCTCTGCGAGCGCCAGCGCCACGCCGATCACGACGAATGCCGCGATGACGAGGACCAGGCAGATGATGATCACCGGGTTGGATGCCTTTTCACGAACTCGAGGAGCTCATTGTCGTAATGCGGTTGGCCGGCTCAGTGGCGGTCGTGGGGCTCACCCGGGTGGTAGCCCCCGTGCTGGGCGGGCTCGGGCGAAGCGAACGGGTTGCCACCGGGTGCACCGCTGCCGGGGCCGCCGGAGTGCTGTAGCGAGGGGTTGGCACCGGTGGGCGCCATGGTCTGGAAACCACCCGTGCTGTTGGGGCTGTTGTGCTCGTTGGCGCCTTCGGCCAGCTCACGCAACTGCCGCTCGAAGTAGTCCTTGAGGCGGCTGCGGTACTCGCGCTCGAAGTCCTTGAGACCGGCGACGCGGTGCTCCAGCTTGTCGCGCTGCTCGACCAGCGTGCCCATGACCTGGCGGTGACGCTCCTGGGCGTCGCGGTCCAGGTTCTCCGAACGCGCACGGGCCTCGTTGACGATCTGCTCGGCCTGGCGGCGCGCCTTGCCCAGGATGTCGTCCGCCTCGTGGCGGGCGCGGCCCAGGGTGTCGTCGGCCTCGCGACGGGCATCGGAGATCGCCTGGTCGGCGGTCTGCTGGGCGAGAGCCAGCACGCGCGCGGCGGTGTCCATGTTGTCCTCTGCACCGGGCAGGCCCATGGGCGCGACGGACTGGACCGGCTCGGGGTGACGCATGGGCTCGGGCTGACGCATCGGCTCCGGCTGACGCATCGGCTCGGGCGGACGCATCGGCTCGGGCTGCGGCTCGGGCATCATCTGGGGTTCCTGGGGCTGGAAGTCATTCATCCCAGCCGGCGGAACCTTGCCGCGCAGGCACTCCGCGAGCTTTCCGCGCAGTTCCTCGTTCTCCTGGATGAGGCGGTCCAACTCGGACTCGACCTCGTCGAGGAAGGCGTCGACCTCTTCCTCGTCATAACCCGGCCGTAGCCGGGTGGTACTGAACTGTTTATTCCGTACATCCGCGGGTGTCAGCGGCATGTTCGTCTCCTTGGCGCGCTTGGACTCTGTCCGTAGGGACGCTACCTGATCGTGACCTTACGGCAATCCAGATCATGACCAAGACCACGTATCGGAACCGGAGCTTACCTTTCCGACATCTTGGACCTCACACCGTGTACGGGGCTACGATCGCCCGCAGGATCACCACGATGAGGAAGAGGACCATAAAGCTCAGGTCGAACTGGATGCTCCCCAACTGGACCGGCTTGATAAACCGACCGAGGAACCTCAACGGCGGATCCGTGACCGTATAGACCGTCTCGGCCAGAACCAACACGAATCCGGTGGGTTCCCAGGACCTGGTGAACGACTGAACCAGGTTGAACACCATCCGCCCGATCAGTACGAGCAGGTAGATACTGAGGACCCAGTACATAAGGGTGCCCAGTACGTGGACAATACTCACAATCGCGCCCCGACAGCCTCGTCACCGGACGTGTGTGCTGATCTAACTCTGATTGAAGAACCCTCGCTCAGCAATACGTGCCTTGTCTTCCGCGGTCACCTCGACATTAGCCGGGGAGAGCAGGAAGACCTTGTTGGTTACACGCTCGATACTGCCGTGCAGCCCGAAGATGAGCCCCGCCGCGAAGTCGACGAGACGCTTGGCGTCGCTGTCGACCATCTCGGTGAGGTTCATGATCACCGGTATTCCTTCCCGGAAATGCTCTCCGATAGTACGCGCTTCGTTGTACGTCCGGGGATGCAGTGTGGTGATTCGAGCGAGATCCGCGGTGGCAGGCGCGACTGCGGTCACGTTTCGTCGTTCGTTCGGAGACACGGCGTAGTCGCCCTGCTCTGTCACGGACTCGGGACGCGCGTCGAGACGGGACTCGGGGTCCCGGTCGCGCCGGTCCTCGATGCCCTCGTCGAAGTCATCGAAGTCATCATATTCATCCGCATAGCGGTGATCGTAACGGTCGTCCTCCACGAGGCCGAGGTAGACCGCCATTTTGCGCATAGCGCCGGCCATCTCTTGTCCTCCGTCGTCCCTGTGGTGATTTACCGCAGATGACTTATCGCTGGCTTATGCCCTGCTCACCCCGCGGGCGAGGGCCATGGGCTCCAAGGTCCATGTGGGGACATTACCCCACGATCGCCGCACGATCGCCGAGCAACGCCGTACCTATCCGCAGGTGTGTCGCCCCCCGTTCCACGGCGGCCTCCAGGTCCCCGCTCATGCCCGCGGAAATGGCCGTGGCACGAGGGTAGCGAGAGCGAACGACAGCGGCGACCTCGTACAACCGATCAAAAGCCGCCCGCGGGTCGGCCCCGCGCGGCGCGACCGCCATGACCCCGCCCAACACGATCCCCTCGGCCTCTGCGATCGCCTTGGCCAGGTCCGGCACATCGGCGGGATCGGCACCCCCCCGCGGCCCGATGACCCCTTGTTCGGAGTCGGGATCGAGGTTGACCTGGACCAGACAGTTCAGCTCGCGCCCAGCGGCACGCGACCGCGCGGCCAATGCCTCGACCAGGCGTCCGCGGTCCACCGAATGGACGACGTGAGCGTAGCCCACCACCGACGCCGCCTTGTTGCGCTGCAATTGCCCCACAAAATGCCAGTTGAGATCGATATCACCGCATTCTGCGGCTTTCGGGGCGGCTTCCTGGTCCCGGTTCTCCCCCACGTCCACCATCCCCAGTTCGGCGAGAATACGCACGTCAGAGGCGGGATGATTCTTGGTGACCGCGATGATGCGAACCTCGTCCGGTGAACGCCCTGCCGCTTTGCACGCTGCGGCGACCCTCTCCCGCACGACCTGAAGATTGGCGGCGATCACGGCGCGCCGGTCGGCAGCCTCCTGGACCATGTCAGCCTCTCCACACATAGCCGGCAAAGCGTCCGGTGCGTCCGTCGCGCCGATAGGAGAACAATGCGGGGTCCTCCAGAGTGCAGCGCCGGTCGTGGCGGACGGTGACGCCGAGCCGGGTCAGCTGGGCGGCCACACCGGCACGAATATCCACTCCGGGTGTGCCGGCGAAGGTGGTGCAGCCCGCTTCGGGGACCGCTCGGACCACCTCTTCCTTCAGCTCGGCGGGCACCTCATAGTGCCCGCCACAGATCGAGGGCCCCAGGAGCGCGGTGCACCGTGCGGGGTCGGCCCCCAGGCCGGCCATCGCGGCCAGCAGCTGCGCGGCCACATTGCCGACCGTCCCGGGGCGCCCCGAGTGGGCGGCCCCGATGACACCAGTGCCCGGGTCTGCGACCAGCACGGGAAGACAGTCCGCCACCAGAACCGCAAGGGCGAGACCGGTTTCGACCGTCACCACCGCGTCGACGCTCCCGACCGCCCCGGGACCACGGGCAACCGCGACCTCCACACCGTGCACCTGGTCCATCCAGACCACCCGTGCGGGGTCGAGGCCGAACCCGCGCGCGGCCTCGACCCGGTTGGCAGCGACCGCTTCGCGATCGTCGCCGACATGGGTGCCGAGGTTGAGGGAGTCGTAGGGGGCCTCGCTGGAACCGCTGCCGTGGCGCCGGGTGAACCCGGCGTGGACACCGGGGACCAGTTCGATGGTGGTGGTCATGGGGTGGACCGGTTTCTTGTCGGGTGCGAAAAGGATGGGAGTGGGGGTCCCTAACGCCGAAACGGCGGGGCGCTCCCATGAGAAGCGCACCGCCGATCCGGTCAGCCTGGTGTCCGTACCCGCCGTCCGGCGGGACGCGACGGGCTACTTGAGGAAGTCCGGGACGTCGAGGTCGTCTCCTTCGTCGAAGACCACCCGGCGCCGCGGCGTCGGGACCTCGTTGCTCCGGGAGAAGGGGCTGTCGGATCCCGGCCCGCGCGACAGGCCGTAACCGTTCTCGCCAACCGCATGGATACTGCGCGGCTGGTAGACCTGCTCCTCCGGCTCCTCCTCCGGTTCGGGCTCGGGTTCGGCCGCCTGCGGCGCCTCGGGTTCGGGTTCGGGCTCGGGCGCGCGGACCGGCTCGGGCTCGGGTTCGGGCCGGACACTGACCGGTTCGGGCTCGGGCACACGGACCGGCGCGGCGGCGGCCGGCGGGAAGGAACGCTCCGGACGCACGGGGGCGGGAGCAGGCTGGGGCTGCGGCGCCGGCGGGCTAGGCGCGGTCGCCGCTTGGGGCGGGGGGACTGCCTCCACGCGAGGCTCGTCGAACCCTGCCGCGATCACGGTCACCCGTACCTCGTCACCCAGCGCGTCGTCGATGACCGCACCGAAGATGATGTTGGCGTCGGGCGCCGCAGAGTTGGCGACGAGTTGGGCCGCCTCGTTGATCTCGAAGAGTCCCAGATCCGATCCGCCCTGGATCGACAGCAGGACGCCATGGGCACCGTCGATGCTGGCTTCCAGCAGCGGCGAGGAGATGGCCATCTCGGCTGCCGCCACCGCACGATCGTCGCCGCGGGCGGAGCCGATCCCCATGAGCGCCGACCCTGCCCCGGACATGACCGACTTGACGTCGGCGAAGTCCAGGTTGATGAGGCCGGGCGTCGTGATCAGATCCGTTATGCCCTGGACACCGGACAGCAGTACCTGGTCGGCGGCCTTGAACGCGTCCAAGACACTGACCTGGCGATCCGATATCGACAGCAGGCGATCGTTGGGGATGACGATGAGTGTGTCGACCTCTTCGCGGAGCATGGCTATGCCCGCCTCGGCCTGGGTGGCGCGCCGCTTGCCCTCGAATCCGAAGGGGCGGGTGACCACGCCGATGGTGAGTGCGCCCAGGGACCGGGCGATGTTGGCGACCACCGGGGCGCCGCCGGTACCCGTACCGCCGCCCTCCCCCGCCGTCACGAAGACCATGTCGGCGCCCTTGAGCACCTCTTCGATCTCTTCGCGATGGTCCTCGGCGGCCTTCCGGCCGACATCGGGGTTGGCCCCCGCGCCGAGTCCGCGGGTCAATTCGCGGCCGACGTCCAGCTTGACGTCGGCATCGCTCATGAGCAGCGCCTGAGCGTCGGTGTTGATGGCGATGAACTCGACGCCCTTAAGTCCCTCTTCGATCATGCGATTGACGGCGTTGACACCGCCGCCGCCGATACCGACGACTTTGATGACCGCGAGGTAGTTCTGCGGTGCTGCCACGACGAGGGGCCTTTCCGCTCGCTTCTTGCCAACTCTGCCGATCGGCCCGGGCGGACGCGATTCGCGTCGCCCTCAGGGGTGGATCGGCTCGAAAGCTGTCCGGTTCTGCTCTGACTTGGTATAACGCCCGGGTACTCCGTTGCGGGAAGCCCCGGGGCAGTGGGCCGATGCGGTCTGCAAACGCACATCAGCCGGTCTCAAGCACCGATTCCGGATGCTTGCCATGCGTACTTATGTCAACTAAAGGTATTGCTTCCCGACAGTAAGCCTGCGCCCACCGCGGGAGCAACCAACCACGAGCTCAGACTATCGGCGTGTCGGACGGGCGGGCGGTGGGCGCGCCGGGCGGACCCGGCTTTGTGAACGACAACGCCCGGACCTGCCCCGCGCCTCACTTGACCACCGCGACGCCCTGGGCGCTGACGTCGTACCGGCGATCGGCGGCGGCAGGATGTTCGCGCATGAGTACCTGCAGCACACGGGCCTTGTCCGGGCCGCGATCCACGTCCCCCCAGGAGACGGTCGCCCCGTTGTCGAGGTCGAGCACGATCGAAGAGCGGTCGGACGCCTCGATGGTGTTCACTGTCGACAGGACGGCAGGGGGAAGCTCGTCGGCGACAGCCGCGGCGTCCGCGATCGCCGGATTGTTCTCGACCTCGCCCTTGACGGTCACCAGGGGGTAGTCCGAGGGCCTGGTTTCGGAGTCCTCGATCCGGACCCCCTCCCCGTCGACGAGCTGGAACCCGTCCCCGACCTGGATGGCCAACACCGGAAGCCGCTCGGTGACCTCCACGACCAACGTGGCCGGCCAACCGCGCGAGACGGTGACCGCCTGCGCGAGCCGCAACTCCTCGGCGCGCTGGGCCGCTGCTTCGATGTCCACCCTCGCCAGAGGGGTTCCAGTGGCCACGTCGACCGCGGCGACCACGTCCTGTTCGGCGAGCCGTTCCAGTCCGATCACCTCGACCTGCCGCACCACCAACAGCCGCGATCCGAGGAGCACCCAGGTCATGACGGCCAGCAGGGCGACCACCAGCAAGGTGACGAAAGCAGCCTTCCAGGGGTCGGACACGCTCCGGCCCGTCCCCTGGGGGACGGAACGGGTTCGCTGGTCGGAGCTCTCGGCAGCGCTCACCAGGTCCTCTCCGTCTCGTGCCCGGGCTGAAACGACAACCGTGCCGGGTGCTAACCGGCCTGCTGGACCAACGCCGCGACGATCACCGGACCGAGTTCGGTGACGTCGCCCGCGCCCATCGTGAGCACGATGTCACCGGGGCGGGTCACCTGCGCGACGCGAGCGACCGCATCGGCGCGGTCCACGTGGTGGTAGACCCGCTCATGGGCGACCTGTCCGGTGATCAGCTCGGCGCTCACCCCTGGCTCGGGGTCCTCGCGGGCGGCATAGATGGGAAGCACGACGACTTCGTCCGCGAGGGTGAGCGCTTCGGCGAACTCCGTCGCGAAGATGCGCGTGCGACTGTACAGGTGCGGTTGGAACAAAGCCACGACCCGCCCGGCGGGCGCGTCGGGGGCGGACTTGGCCGCACGGGAGGCCAATGCGGCACGTACCGCGGTGAGATCGGCGGTCAGTTCGGTGGGGTGGTGGGCATAGCTGTCGTAGACGCGTACCCCACCGGCCTCGCCCTTCAGTTCGAAGCGGCGGGCCGCGCCCGTGAACTCGGGCAACCCCTGGGCGGCCACCTCGGGATCGTGTCCGAGTTCGTCGGCGACGGCTACGGCCGCGGCGGCGTTGAGCACATTGTGCGTACCGGGCACGGAGATCGCGCACTTGATGGGGTCTCCCCCATCGGCGATCAGCGTGAAGTCGGTGGCGAAACCGTCGGCTTCGATGTCGGCGACCCGGTAGTCGGCTTCGGGTGTCACCCCATAGGTGCGCACCCGTTTGCCTCGTTCCCGGGCGACCTCTGCGACGCGCCGGGCCCCGGGGTCGTCGATCCCGATGATCAGGGTCTCGGCGACCCGGTCGACGAAGGCCGCGAAGTTGCTGTGGATCTCTTCCAGACCGCCATAGTTGTCGAGGTGGTCGGCTTCGACGTTGGTGACCACGGCGACCTTGGGCGAGAGCATGAGGAACGAGCCGTCGCTCTCGTCGGCCTCCACCACGATGACGTCACCGGCGCCGGCGTCGGCGCCCAGGCCGGTGGTCACGAGTTTTCCACCGATGACGTAGCCGGGTTGAGCCCCCAGG
This sequence comes from Nocardiopsis ansamitocini, assembly GCF_030268225.1. Taxonomy (GTDB): domain Bacteria; phylum Actinomycetota; class Actinomycetes; order Streptosporangiales; family Streptosporangiaceae; genus Nocardiopsis_D; species Nocardiopsis_D ansamitocini. The sequence continues at coordinate 351,579 of NZ_BSQG01000001.1, forward strand.
TGCTGGAGGAGGACCGTGACCATCGACGTGGTGGTGGTCTTGCCGTGCGTGCCCGAGACCGCGACCCCTCGCCGGTCCAGCAGCAGGGCACCGAGGGCGGCGGCCCTGGGCAGGATGCGCAGGCCGCGCTCCAGCGCCTCGACCAGCTCGGGGTTGGTGGGGCGGATCGCCGAGGAGACCACGAGGGTGTCTGCGTCCGCAACGTTGGCGGCGGCGTGGCCGACATGCACGTCGGCGCCGAGCTCGGCGAGCTCGGCGAGCAGTTCGCTGTCGCGGGCGTCGCTCCCGGAGACCTCGACGCCGCGTTGCAGGAGCACCCGCGCGATACCCGACATACCGGCCCCGCCGATGCCCACGAAGTGGACACGACCGAGCTTCTCGACTGCTACCGGCTCGGTGGGCTCGACCAGGCTCATCGGGCGTCCCTTCCGGGGTCGCCGTAATCGGCGTCGTCCTCGGAGTCGTCAATGGGTGCGTCCACACCGCTGCGCCGCTGAGCGATGGCCATGACCTCGCGGGCGAGCGCCATGTCGGCGTCGCGACGTCCCATCTTCGCGGTGGCTTCCGACATCGCGACCACCCGGTCGGTGTCGGTCAGCAGGGGGATCAACTGGTCGCGGATCCACTGCGCGGTGAGCGCCGAGTTGTCGACCAGCAGACCGCCACCGGCCTCGACGATGGGTTCGGCGTTCAGGCGCTGTTCGCCGTTGCCGATCGGCAACGGCACGAAGGCACCCGGCAAACCGACCGCTGTGAGTTCGGCGCAGGTCAGCGCGCCGGAGCGGCACATCGCCACGTCTGCGGCGGCGTAGGCCAGGTCCATCCGGTCCACGTAGGGAACGACCACGTAGGGCACACCGTCACGGGTGCGGTCCTCGGGCTCGTCGGCGTTCTTGGGGCCGACCACGTGTAGGACCTGCACGCCCGAGGCGCAGAAGTCACTGGCGGAGTCGAACGCCGCCTGGTTGACCGCCTGCGCACCCTGGGAACCGCCGAAGATCAGCAGCGTGGGCAGGTCCGAGCGCAGACCGAAGTGGGCGCGGGCCTTGTCCCCCAGGGCCAACCGGTCCAGCGAGGAGATCTGCTGACGCAGCGGGATGCCGATGAAGCGGCCGTTGCGGATGTCGGTGTGGGGGTGTCCGGTGAAGACGTGCGGGGTGAGCCGCGAGCCCAACCGGTTCGCCAGGCCCGGGAGAGGGTTGGCCTCGTGCACCACGATCGGTACCTTGCGGCGACGCGCCGCGAGATAGCCGGGAGTGGCCACGTAGCCGCCGAAGCCGACGAGGACGTCGGCCTGGATCTGGTCGATGTACCCGGCCGCGGTGCTGATGGCGTTGGCCAGTTTTCCGGGAACGGACAGCAGTTGGGGCGTGAGCCTGCGCGGAAGCGGAACAGCCGGGATCTCCCCCAGCTCGTATCCCCGCATGGGAACGAGTCGCTGCTCAAGCCCCCGCTCTGTTCCCAGGCACAGCACCTGGGTGTCGGGGTCGATGCGCAGCAGCGCATCTGCCAGGGCAAGGGCCGGCTCTACGTGACCGGCCGTGCCACCGCCGGCGAGGACTACCCTCATCGTCGCCGATTCCTCCTCGCTTGGACCTGCGTCGGACGTGTCTTGGTCGGGGCCCGGCCGGCCGGCGCCTTTGCGCCGCCATTGTCCAGGCCCAGCCAGCTTAGGGCCCTTTCCAGGTGTGTCGGACCCCGGGCTGCCAGCGCCCGGCGCGCATCGGGCTCGCTCTTGGCGAGCGCCAACAAGATGCCCAAGCCGACCAGGATCGGGATGAGCGCGGAACCACCGGCGGAGACCAGCGGCAGCGGGATACCGGTGATCGGCAGAACCCCGATGACAGTACCGATGTTGACCAGGGCCTGAATAGTGATCCAGGTGGTGATGGCAATCGCGGCGAGTTGGACGAAGGGGTCCTTGACCCGGGAGGCCACCCGAAGTCCGGAGAAACCGAGGACACCGAAGAGGCAGACCACGATCAGGGTGCCGATGAGACCGAACTCCTCACCGATGATGGCGAAGATGAAGTCGCTCTCGGGGTGGGGAAGGTTGCCCCACTTCTCGCGGCTGCCGCCGATCCCCACCCCGAACAGGCCGCCGGTGCCCAACGCGTAGAGGCCGTGGAGGAGCTGGTAACCGCCGTCGTAGGGGTCGGCTTCGGGGTTCCAGAAGGAGGTGAGCCGGGCCATCCGGTAGGGCTCGACGGCGATCATGATGCCGACGAGCGCACCGACCAGGCCCAGCGCTCCGAGGAACAGCCGTCCCGGGGCACCCACCACCCACAACAGTGCTACGAAGACCGCCATGAGAACGAAGGAGGTTCCCAGGTCGCTTCCCAGCAGCACCAGCAGCACCAGCATGCCGCAGCCGGGCAGCAGCGGTACGAGGAGGTGGCGCCACTCGACGAGCTGTTTGAGTTCCTCCTTGCGCGCCAGGACATTGGCCCCCCACAGCGCGAAGGCCAGTTTGGCGGGTTCCGACGCCTGGACGGTGAGACCGCCGATCTCCAGCCACCGGACCGCGCCGTAGTACTCCTCACCCCGAAAGACGGTGAGGACCAGCAGCACGATGGAACCGAGCATCAGCGGATAACCCAGTAGCCGAAAGACCCGTACCGGCGTTTGGGAGGCCAGGATCATCAGCGGCAGGCCGATGGCGGCTGCACCGATCTGCTTGTTGAAGATCGAGAACGCCGAGCCGGTCTCGGTATAGGAGTCGACCATCGACGAGGACAGCACCATGACCAGCCCGAGAGCGGTCAGCAGAAGCGCACTGCCAAAGATCAGGTAATAGGACGTAAGCGGACGGTCGAGGCGCCGAGCGAAGTCGCGGACCCCGCTGAGGACCGCCCCCCCACTGGCACCGCCACCCACTCGGACCCTGGTGGCCGAAGGGACCGATGTCGTCACCGCCATGTGCATTCTCCGCCCGCGCCCGAAACCGCCCTAGCGTCGAACAAGTTTGGCGGCAAGAGGCTTTGAGCCATCGCACATTACCGGCGTGTTGGGGTTTTTTCTGACACGGGACCGGCTGGTGACGCACAACTGACACTTCGGTTGTCCCGGTTGACATAGCGATTGGACAACAAGACGGGTCTTTCCTGGTGTCTTAGACCCGTATCGACCGCACCTCGGCGGCGAAGGCGTCACCGCGGACGTTGTAGTTGGCGAACATGTCCATGGAGGCGGCGGCCGGAGCGAGCAGTACCGTGTCCCCGGATCGGGCCAACCCCGCGGCAGCGGTCACGACCTCGGCCATCGCCGCCCCGTCGGTGCGCTCGACCTCGACCACCTTCACGTGTGCCGCGTGCTCGGTGAGAGCCGCGCGGAGCCGGTCGCGGTCGGCGCCCAGAAGGACAACGGCGCGCAGCCGATCGGCCGCGCCCGCGACCAGGTCGGCGACATCGGCTCCCTTGAGCAGACCGCCGGCGATCCACACGATCGAGGGGTACGCGGCCAGCGACGCCGCGGCCGCGTGCGGGTTGGTGGCCTTGGAGTCGTCCACGTAGTCCACACCCGCGACGGTGGCGACATGGGCGATGCGGTGCGGCTCGGGGGCGAATTCCCGTAGGCCCGCGCGGACCGCCTCCGGCGCAACGCCGACCGAACGGGCCAGCGCCGCCGCGGCCAGCGCGTTGGCGACATTGTGGGGCGCCGCCGGTACGACATCGGCCACGGTGGCCAGTTCCTCGGCGCTGCCGGCCGGGTCGGGTACGAAGGCACGATCCACCAGCAGGTCTTCCACCAGGCCCAGTTCCCCCGGACGTGGCGTCCCCAGGCCGAAGCCGACCAAGGGGGTATGGGGATCGCCGTGCTTCTCGGCGAGCGCGCGGGTGGCGGAATCGGCGACGTTGACCACCCGGATGGTGCCCCGCGCGTAGACCGCGGCCTTGGCCCCGGCGTAGGCGTCCAGGCCGCCGTGCCAGTCGAGGTGGTCGGCTGCGATGTTGAGGACGACGCCCGCGTGCGGACGCAGGGACGACGACCAGTGCAGTTGGAAGCTGGACAGCTCCACGGCCAGGACCGTGGGGCGACCGGGGCCCCGGTCGAGCACCGCCTCGATGACCGGGGTGCCCACGTTGCCGACGGCCAGGGCTCGCCGGCCGTCGGCGCGCAGCATCGCTTCGAGCATGCGCACGGTGGTGGTCTTGCCGTTGGTACCGGTGATGGCCAGCCACACCTGGTCGGCGGGCTTGAGGCGCCAGGCGAGCTCGACGTCCCCGATCACCTCGATGCCGTCGCGTGCCGCGGCCACCAGCAACGGCGAGTCGGGGCGCCAACCGGGAGAGGTCACCACCAAGGTGGTGCCCTCCGGCAGGGCGGGGTCGCCGAGCTCGACGGCGATCCCCTCGGCGCGCAGCTCTTCGGCACGCGCACGGTTGGCGTCGTCGTCGCGGCCGTCCACCACGGTCACCACCGCCCCCAGGGAGAGCAGGGCGCGTGCGACCGGGGGCCCGGAGACCCCCAGTCCGGTGACGCAGACAGTCGACCCGCGAAGGTCCAGCACCGTGTCAGTCATGGGTTACCGCGGCATCCATTCCAGGTAGAAGAGGGCGATCCCGGCTCCCACGAACAGGCCCTGGATGATCCAGAACCGGATCACGATGGTGGTCTCCGCCCAGCCCTTGAGCTCGAAGTGGTGCTGGAGCGGAGCCATCCGGAACACCCGTTTTCCGGTGAGGCGGAAGGAACCGACCTGAATGATCACCGAAGCGGTGATGAGGACGAACAGCCCACCGATGACCAGCAACAACAGTTGCGTGCGGGTGGTGATGGCCAAGCCGACCAGGAGTCCGCCCAGTGCCAGTGAACCGGTGTCGCCCATGAAGATCTTTGCGGGCGGGGCGTTGTACCAGAGGAAACCGATGCAGCCGCCCAGCGCCGCCGCGGCCACGACCGCGAGGTCCAGCGGGTCACGCACCGTGTAGCAGTTGGGGTCGAGGGCGTTGATGCAGCTCTGGCGCAGCTGCCAGTTGCCGATGATGACATAGGCGACCAGGGAGAGGATCATCGCTCCGGTGGCCAGGCCGTCGAGGCCGTCGGTCAGGTTGACCGCGTTGGAGGTGGCCACGATCAGGATCAGCGCCCAGATCACGAACAGCCAGATCGCCAGGGGCGGACCGAAGTCGCGCAGCAGCGACAGGTGGGTGGACCCGGGCGTGTAGGTGTAGTTGTTGGGGAACTGCGTCACGCCGACGGCGAAGCCGACGCCCACGATGACCTGGCCCAGCATCTTGGCACCACTGCGCAGGCCCAGGCTTCGACGCTTGTAGATCTTGATGAAGTCGTCGAGGAAGCCGACGCAGCCCATCCCGACGAACAGGAACATCACCAGCAGACCGGAGACCGTCGGCGGGGTCATGGTCGCCAGGTGCGCGCCGAAGTACCCGGAGACCGCGCCCAGGATGATGACGATGCCGCCCATGGTGGGCGTGCCCTGCTTGGTCTTGTGGCCCTCGGGGCCGTCGTCGCGGATCTCCTGACCGAACTTGAACCGGTACAGCAGCTTGATCAGCGGCGGCATGAGCACGAAGGACACCAGCAGGGAGAGCCCCGCGGCGACGAGAATCCCGGTCACTTGGCAGCCTCCACACCGGTCAGCTGCTCGGCTACCTTTTCCAGCCCGGCCACGCGCGATCCCTTCACCATGACGATGTCCTTGGGGCGCAGGCGCTCGGCCAACGCGGCTACTGCCTGTCCGACGTCGGAGACGCCCACGATCTCTCCCTGCCAGTCGGCCACACCCCGCGCGCCCTCGGCGATGGGTGCGGCCTGGTCGCCCACGACCACGAGTACGTCGACACCGCTGCGGGCGACCTGACGGCCGACCCTTTCGTGCTCGGCCCGGTGCGTCTGCCCGAGCTCCGCCATATGCCCCAGCACCGCGAAGGCGCGGCGATCGGTTGCCAGCGCGGCCAGGGTCGTCAACGCGGCCGCCATGGACTCGGGGTTGGCGTTGTAGGCGTCGTTGACGACCGTAACGCCATCGGCGCGCTCGGAGACCTCCATCCGCCACCGGCTGACCGGCTCCGCCTCGCTGAGCGCGACGGCGACCTCCTCGATACCCATGCCCAGTTCGACGGCGGCAGCGGCCACCGCGAGGGCGTTGTGCACCTGGTGGACACCGACCAGGGACAGCCGGACCGGGGCCTGCGCCCCGGCGATCCCGAGGACGAACGTAGCGCGTCCCTCGGTGTCCAGTACAACGTCGGTGGCGCGCACGTCGGCGTTCTCGGCCAGGCCGTAGAACACGACCTTGGCGTCGGTGCGGGCAGCCATCGTGGCCACTGCGTCGTCGTCGGCGTTGAGGACGGCCACGCCACCCGCGTCGGCCGAGGGAAGGCCCTCGACCAGCTCGCCCTTGGCCTGGGCGATCGCGGCGCGGCTGCCGAACTCGCCCATGTGGGCGCTGCCCACGTTGAGCACGATGCCGATCCGCGGCGGTGCGACCTCGCAGAGGTAGGCGATGTGGCCGATCCCGCGGGCGGACACCTCCAGCGCGACGAACCGGGTCTGCTCGTCGGCACGAAGCGCGGTGAGCGGGTGCCCGATCTCGTTGTTGAACGATCCGGGGGGTGCGATGGTCGGCCCCAGCCTGCCGAGCACCTGAGCCAGCAGGTCCTTGGTGGTGGTCTTGCCGGACGATCCGGTGACGCCGACGATCTCGGCCTGGGGCAGCCGGTCCACGACCTCGCGGGCCAACCGGCCCAGTGCGGCCACGACCTCGTCGTCGCCACCGGCGACGAGCAGGTGGGGGCCTTCGACCGGCCGGGAGGCCAGGACCGCTGTCGCGCCGGCCGCCACCGCTGTCGTGGCGAAGTCGTGTCCGTCGACCCGCTCGCCGTTCAACGCGACGAACAGGGAGCCGGGGCCCGCCTGCCGCGAGTCGATGACGACGGGGCCGGTGACGACGTCCGTGGGCCGCGCCGATCCGCAGATGCGGGATTGGGTGATCTCAGCGATCCGATCGAGCGTCAGCGCGATCAAATCCACTCCTCATGTCGGGCCCGGTCCACCGCGCGTGAAGCGCTCTTGACGGTGGACACCGTGCGAAATACGGGGATGATGTACAAGAGCCGCAAGGCGGCGTGATGACGCCACGGTGCCGGGCTGCAATTGCCGGACCCCACCTTAGAACATGTTTGGTTATCGAGTTGCGCCCCGGCCGGAATGTGGCACGAGTGAGACCGAAACCCGGCTTCCCGTACGGGCAAGGCCAAGCAGCTCTCGGACGGTGCCCGGCGGCCGGGCGGTCCCCTGCGCGGTCGGGCCGGGACGACACTCCCGGATCAGTCCTTGCCGATCCGCCACCGCAGCGCCGCGCGCAGCACCTCACGGTCGTCGAAAGGCAGAACCTGGTCCCCGACGTACTGACCGCGCTCGTGGCCCTTGCCTGCAACGACGATCACGTCACCGGGTCTGGCACGCTCCACGGCCAACTCGATCGCAGTGAGCCGATCGGGTTCCACGGTGATCCTGGCCCGATGGTCGGCGGGGACCTTCGCAACGCCCTCAAGCATGCTGGTCACAATAACGACCGGGTCCTCGGTACGAGGATTGTCGTCGGTGAAGATCACCGAGTCCGCCAGCCGCACCGCAGCCTCGCCCATCAGCGGCCGCTTGCCGCGGTCCCGGTCCCCACCGCAGCCCACGACCATGGTGAGCTCGCCCTCGGTGATGGAACGCAGGGCGGCGAGCACCGCCTCGATCGCACCGGGTTTGTGCGAGTAGTCGACGATGGCGGTGAAGTTCTGTCCCTCGTCGACCCGCTCCATCCGCCCTGGGACACCGGGGGCCTCCGCGACACCGTCCAGGGCGGTGGCCAGCGGGATTCCCGCCTCGACCAGCCCGACGATGGCAGCCATCGCGTTGGCGACGTTGAAGGGGCCGGGCAGCCGCACGGAAGCGTCGAGTTCGAGACCGCCCGGTCCCACCACCCGGAAACGACTTCCCTCGGGCCCCAGGACGACGTCGGTGGCCCGCCAGTCGGCCTCGGGGTCCCCTTCCGCGGAATAGGTGGTGACGGGGATCTCACCGCGTGCGGTGACCATGTCCACGAGCGCACGGCCGAACCGGTCGTCGCGGTTGACCACGGCGATGGAGGCGAACTCCGGGGTGAAGAGCTTCGCCTTGGCGTCGAAGTAGTCGCGCAGGTCCGCGTGGAAGTCCAGGTGGTCCTGGGAGAGGTTGGTGAAGACCGCGACCTCGTAGCGCGCGCCGGCCACCCGCCCCATGGCGAGGGCGTGGCTGGAGACCTCCATGGCCGCAGCGGTCACCTCGCGCTCCCGCATGAGAGCGAACAGCCCGTGCAGGTCGGTGGACTCGGGTGTGGTGAGCGAGGAGTCGACGCGCTCGTCGTCCACCCGCATCTCCACGGTGCCGATCAACCCGGTACGCAGTCCGGCCGCACGCAGCCCGGACTCCACCAGGTAGCTCACCGTGGTTTTGCCACTGGTGCCGGTGGTTCCGATGAGAAGAAGGTCCTCGGAGGGCCGTCCGTAGACCCACGCCGAGATCTCCCCGAGGAGGGAACGGGGGTCGGGCACCGTGACCACGGGCAGCCGCGTGGCCGCCGCACGGTCGTAGCCCTCGGGGTCGGTGAGGATCGCCGAGGCGCCCGCTCCGGCCGCCTGGAGGGCGTAGTCGGCCCCATGGGCGCGGCTGCCGGGCAGGGCCGCGTAGAGGTCTCCGGGGCGCACCGCGCGGGAGTCGTGCGTGATGCCGGTGATGGCCGTAGCCAACACGTCTCTCTCCTCCACCGCCTCTGGACCACCGGGAACGGCCACCGTGCCCAAGGGCGGCTCTGTGGGATCCACGCACGTGATGAAGGAGTCCTGGCCCAGCAACGGGGCGAGCTCGGACAACGGGCGCGGCTGGATCTGTTCTGGACGCATTACGGGTGACACGCTGTGAGGCTATCGGCTGGTGAGCGGGGGTCGTTAATTTACGCGCCCGGACTACTCCCTCAACCGGAGTTTGGGCGGCTCGGTACCCGTGGGGGGCACCTGATCGGTCTTGAGCGCGAAGGACATGACGTCGGTGAAAACCGGCGCCGCGGCCTGACCGCCGTACACCTCGCTCTTGGGGTTGTGCAGCACCACGAGCACGATCAGCTCGGGGTCGTCGATGGGTGCCATACCGACGAAACTGCTGGTGTACTGCCCCTGCTCGTACCGTCCCGTCTCCGGGTCGATCCGGTTGGCGGTACCGGTCTTGCCGCCGACCCGGTAGTCGTCGATCCGGGCGGCCTGCGCGGTGCCCTCCTTCCCGGTCACCGCCTCCAGCATCAGCCGGACCTGCTCGGCGGTGTCGGGACTGATGACCCGGCGCTTCTCGCGGGCCGGCGAAGCGGTGAAGTCGCCCGTCTCGTCAACGGTCCCCGCCACGAGGCTGGGTTCCACCCGGACCCCGTCGTTGGCGATGGTGGCGTAGACACTGGCCAGTTGGACGGCGTTCACCGAGAGGCTGTGTCCGAAGGAGATGGATGGCTGGTCCGTACCCGACCAGTACTGCGGGTCGGTGAGGATGCCCTGGTTCTCGCCCGGCAGTTCCAGACCGGTGGGCTGTCCGAAACCGAACTTGCCCAGGTAGTCGTACAACTTGTCCGGCCCCAACTGGTCACCGATGTAGATGGTGCCGACATTGCTGGAGGTGGCCATGATCCCGTTGACGGTGAAACGCTCGGTCGGGTGGTAGTCGGAGTCCTTGAAGGTGCGGTCGTAGCGCTGGATGGAGTAGGGAACCGTATACACGGTGTCGGGCGTGGTGACGCCTTCCTCCAGTGCGCCGGCGACGGTGATCGCCTTGTTGGTGCTGCCCGGCTCGAAGGCGTCGGCGACCGCGCCGTTGCGCCGATCCTCCTGGGTGGAGCCGTCGATGTCGTTCTGATCGTAGGTGGGGTAAGTGGCCATGGCCCTGATCCGCGCCGAGCGGTCCATGACGACCACACTGCCGCCTTCGGCGTCGAGTGCGTCGACCCGTTCGGCCAGCGTCTGCTGGGCGTGCCACTGGATGTCCTGGTCGATGGTGAGACGCACGCTCCGCCCCGGAACGGGTTCCTTTGCGAGGCCCGCCACCATGGGGATCTGGGTGCCGCCCCGGCCGACCTCGACCTGCTGCTTGCCGGCCTCGCCGGCGAGCGTGCGCTCCATGACGGCCTCCAGCCCTTCCAGGCCGTGGCCTTCTGCTCCTACGAACCCGATCAGGTTGGCGGCACCGGTCTCGTCGGGGTAGACGCGCTTGTAGTCGCGTTCGGAGGAGACTCCCTGAAGGTCCAGTTCGTCGAGCTCGCGCCAGTCCTGTTGCGACACCTGCCGCTTGATGACCTGGTAGCGGCTGGGCTCGCCCTCGGGCGTGGTGGCGTCGAGCTTGGCCGTGACCTCCTCCACCGGCAGGTCGAAGCGTCCGGAGAGCTCGGTGATGATCTGCTCCCGCTCGTCCGCCTTGACCTCCTTGGGGTCCACGAAGACCGTGCGCACCTCGACCGAAATGGCGAACGGGCGGCCGGAGGCGTCGGTGATGTCGCCGCGGACCGTGGGAATGTCGATCGTGGTGAGGCGGGTGTCGGACGCCTGGGAGGCGTAGTGGGCGGCTTCGAAGCCCTGGATCTGGACCAGGCGCCCGCCGAAGACGACCAGCACCACGACGAGCAGGACGACGGCAACCTTGATGCGCGGTCCCGGCTCACTGCGGCGGAAGGTACGGCGCAACAGTGGTGCGGTGGGCCCGCCGCCCGAGGTCTTGCGTGCCGGGCGCCGCGGGGCCCGGCCGCCCGGCGCGGGCCGACTGCGCGCTGCCTGTGGAGCGCGGCGTCGAACCGGTTCGGCGCCGGCGCGTCCGCGCGGCTGACCGTCTGCGGAGCGCTGGCTGGGACGACGACGGCGGGCCGCGGACCCGGGCCGGCGCGGGTCGCGGTCACGCGGGGTACTCAAAGCTGTTTCTTCTCCCGATCGTCGGCACCGCCCGCCACGGGCACGGGTCTGTGTCCGGGGCCGGTCACGGGGCCTCACGCCCGCCGGTCAGCACCTGCGCCGATTCGCCCTCGACCTCGATGAAGCGCGGGGCCTCGCCGGGCTCCATGCCGAGCTCCTCGGCGGCATCGGCGATGGCCTCGGACGTCTCGGAGTGCAGGTTCGCTTCGCGCAACGCCTGTTCCTGCTGGGCCAGGGTGCGGTTCTCCTGTTGCAGGCGGCTGATCTCGAAGGTGTCCTCTGCGAGGACCGTGCGCAGTACGAGCAGGCACACCAGCGCGCCACCGAGCAGGCCCAGGACGAGCAGCACGAAGGGCATGCGCGGCGGCCGTGCCGAGGGCCGCTGGGCCGCCGCACCACGCTGGGTGGGCACGGTCGTGGGCCGGGGCGGGGACGCGGGCCGGGTACGGGGCTTGGTGGCCGTGCCGCTGCGGATGGTGCGGTCCTCGGTGATACTCATGCGGCCTCCCGAACGCCGTCGAAGCCCCCGTGGTCTGCTCCCGGGGACATGCTCTTCGCTACGGAGCCGCCCATCACGGCTCCCGGATCCTCTCGGCGGCCCGGAAGCGGGCCGACGCGGCACGGGGGTTGCGCTCGTTCTCGTGTTCCGAGGGCTGTTCGGAACCGCGGGTGAGCAACCGGAGTTCGGGCTGCCGGTCGGGCAGCGGCACCGGTAGGTCCTGGGGGGTGGTGTCGGTGCTCAACGCGGCCAGGGCACGCTTGGTGAGCCGGTCCTCCAGGGAGTGGTAGGACAGCACCGCGATGCGCCCTCCGAGGGCGAGACGCCCGATTGCCGCGGGAAGCGTCCGTTCCAGGATGGTGAGCTCGGCGTTGACCTCGATGCGAAGCGCCTGGAAGGTGCGCTTTGCAGGGTTTCCGCCCGTGCGTCGGGTCGCGGCCGGGATGGCGTCGCGCACCAGTTCGGCGAGGGCGCGCGTGGAGTCGAGGCGCGCCTTGGTCCGCTCGCGCACGATGGCCGCGGCGACCCGCGAGGCGAAGCGCTCTTCTCCGTAGACCTTGAGGATGCGGGAGAGCTCTCCCGCGGAGTAGGTGTTGACCACCTCGGCAGCCGTTCTGGGCTGTGTGCGGTCCATCCGCATGTCCAGCGGGGCGTCGTAGGAGTAGGCGAAGCCCCGGTCGGCCTCGTCGAGTTGCGGGGAGGACACGCCGAGGTCCAACAGCACGCCGTGGACGCGGTCGATGCCGAGGCCGTCCAGTGCGCTCGGGATGTCGGAATAGATCGCGTGGACGAGATCGATCCGATCGGCAAAGGGGGCGAGACGCTGGGCGCTGCGCTCCAACGCGGTGGTGTCGCGGTCCACGCCCACCAGGCGCAGCCCGGGGTGGGCACAAAGAAGCGCCTCGGAGTGGCCGCCGAGACCGAGTGTGCCGTCCACGACGACGGCTCCGGGTTCGGACAGCGCCGGGGCGAGAACCTCCAGGACACGGTCCAGCATCACCGGGACGTGGGCCGGTCGGGGGTCGGTGGGGTCACCCGGACGCGGCCGTTCGCTCTGCTTCGCCACGTCGTCACCCATCAGCACTTCCATCCCCCTCGCCGTCCGCAGCCGCTCATACGGTGCGGTCCGGTCTCACATCCCCGTGCGCCTGTTCGGCGCATTGCCGCCACGAATCAACCGTTGGGCCGGTTCGGGCCCGCGAACGCCGATGTCACCGCGGTTGTCTCTCGCGGCCGTCACCTGACGCCGGGGAAGATGCCTCAGCTGACCTGGATCGTTCTCGTTCGCGGGCTCGGACCGGGCAAGGATCGACGGTCGTGACCCCGTCTGTCTATCGACCCGCGTCGCCGGTTCGGTTGGCCGAAACCTGCGCGACGGTGCCGTGGAGTCACAGCACCCCCGGCAACACCTCCTCCGACAGATCCGCGAATACCTCTTCCTGTTCGGCCTCGTAACGGGCCCAGGCCTGCGCGTCCCAGATCTCCAGGCGCGTGTTGGCCCCGATGACCACGCAGTCCCGGTCCAACCCCGCATAGGAGCGCAGGGTGCCGGGGACGGTGACCCGGCCCTGTTTGTCGGGCCGTTCATCGGACGCACTGGCGAAAAAGACGCGACTGTAGTCGCGCACTGCTTTGGCGGTGACGGGAGCTGATCGAAGGGCTTCGGTGATGCGCTCGAATTCGCGCACCGGAAAGGCGTAGAGGCAGCGCTCTTGGCCTTTCGTGACCACCAGTCCCCCCGACAGTTCGTCGCGGTACTTCGCCGGAAGGAACAAGCGTCCCTTCTCGTCGAGGCGTAGCGAGTGGGTTCCGAGAAACATCGGCCCCACCTCCCCAAGCCTCCGTGGAGCAGTCCCCTCCTCCACGCGGCCCCACTGTACTCCACTCTCCTCCACAGTGAACAGAATCCACGCCCGCCACGACCAGCCATCTCCGACAAAACAGCAGGTCAGGGGCGGTGGAGCGGAGTGGGGGGCTGCGCACCTCCCACGGGGTGTCGTGGGATGGGTGCTCCCCGGGCCGCACCGCACCAGCGCGGACCAGGCGCGGCACCGCGCAGGTCAACTTCGTCGTTTTGGTTTGCAAACCACCGCTTTACGCCTAGCCTCGTTTTCGATCAGGGCAGACGCTGCGAGAGGGGACACGTGTCACTTGACACGCGGTTGAACAGCCACGACAAAGGGGGCGTTGGCGGCGTCGCCGGTGTCCTGGCCACCGCCGAGAAGGTCCGCTCCGCCGTGGAGTCGGTCATCGAGGGCAAATCGGAGACGGTGCGCATCGCACTGACCGTGCTCCTTGCCGAGGGGCACCTGCTGATCGAGGACGTCCCCGGCGTCGGCAAGACCATGCTGGCCAAGGCACTGGGCCGCTCCGTCGACTGCCAGGTGAACAGGGTGCAGTTCACCCCCGACCTCCTGCCGAGCGACATCACCGGTGTGAGCGTCTACCACCAGGAACTGCACGAGTTCCAGTTCCAGCCCGGACCGGTCTTCGCCCATATCGTGCTCGGCGACGAGATCAACCGCGCCTCGCCCAAGACGCAGTCGGCACTGCTGGAGTGCATGGAGGAGGGACAGGTCAGCGTCGACGGGGTGACCCGGTCCCTGGAACGCCCGTTCATGGTCGTCGCCACGCAGAACCCAGGGGACATGGAGGGCACCTATCCCCTGCCCGAGGCCCAGCGCGACCGGTTCATGGCCCGCATCGCCGTGGGCTACCCCTCCGCCCAGGCGGAACTGGACATGATCGACAGCCACAGTTCCCAGTCCCCGCTGGAGAGCATCCGGCCGGCGGCCAGTACCCACGACGTCCAGGCGATGATCGCGGAGGTGCGCTCCATCCACGTCTCCCCCGCCGTCAAGCGTTACGTGGTGGATCTGGTGGCGGCCACCCGAACCTCCTCCGCACTGCGGCTGGGAGCCTCCCCGCGTGCCACCCTGCACCTGGTCCGCGCGGCCCGGGCCTACGCCGCCCTGGACAACCGCGGCCACGTCCTTCCCGACGACGTTCAGGCCCTGGCCGTCCCCGTCCTCGCCCACCGGCTGCTCCCCAGCCCGGAAGCCCAACAACAACAGAGGCTGCCGGAACAGGTCGTCAGCGACCTCGTCTCCCGGTTGCCGGTCCCCGATCGCCGGTAGTACCGCGGCAGCGGGGCGTCTGCGCCCCGCAGCCGCGCCGCCCTCTGGCGCCGCCCACCCACCTGGCGAGGACACCGTCGTGCAGCACCTTTGCAGCGTCTGCCCACCCCGGACCACCGAGGTGGACGGATGAACCCCTTTCGTTCCCTCACCGCGCGCGGCCGGATCTTTCTGTGCGTGGGGCTGGTCATCGTCGTGGGCGCGCTCGCCGTCGGGGAGCGCGACCTGCTGCGTATCGGGGTATTCGTGGTTCTGCTGCCGGTGGTGTGCGCACTGGTGATGGTCAGGGTTCCGCGCGGTGTCACCCACACCAGGGAGTTGTCGCCGGCGCGGATACCGGTGGGCGGCGACTGCCGGGTGGCGCTGACCGTGGTCAACACGGGAAGGACGACGTCCCCTGGAAGCGTCCTGGTCGAGGACCGTCTTCCCTACGCTCTGGGTGATCCGCCCCGGTTCGCTCTCGGGCGGCTGCGCCCGGGCGAGCGGCGGACCGTCACCTACCGGTTGCGTTCGCACATGCGCGGTCGCTATCCCGTCGGCCCACTCACCCTGCACTTCGTCGACCCCCTTGGGTGCGCCCGCTTCACCCGTGAGGTGGGGACGGGGGCAACCCTGCTGGTCACCCCCGCCGTGGTGGACCTGGCGGGGGCGGTTCCGCGCGGGGACAGCGCCGAGAGCGGGGAGAGCCGGTTGCGCGTCTCCGCCAGTGCGGGCGACGACGACGCCGTACCGCGCGCGTACCGGCACGGTGACGGAATGCGCCGGGTGCACTGGCGCTCCACCGCGCGAAGGGGACAGCTGATGGTTCGACGCGAGGAGCAGCAGTGGCGCGACCACAGTTCGATCCTGTTGGACGTCCGATCCGTGGCCCACGCAGGCCAGGGAACGGACTCTTCGCTGGAGACGGCGATCACCCTGGCCGCGTCCATCGCGGTGCACCTGTTGAAACGGGGGCAGGAACTGCGGTTCATGGCCGGAAAGACCGAGATCAGCCCGCTTCACCGCGGCGACCAGGTACTGGACGCACTGGCGGTCCTCCAGACCGAACCGGGGACCTCGCTCAAGGAAGGGACCGCCCTGGTGGGCCAGTCCACGATCAGTGGACGCGGTCTGCTGGTGGCCGTGGTGGGAGCACTGCGTACCGACGAGGCGCGCACCCTGGCCGCCTGCCACGGCGAACGGGGCAACGGTCGGGTGGTGGTGTTCACCCCGGGGGCCGCCTGGGCCGCACCCGAGGCGGCGGACCGCGCCCGGGAGCACCTCGTCCAGGCGGGATGGCGGGTCCTGGAACCGAGTTCCGCCGATGAACTGGGCGCGCTGTGGAGCGGCCTTGCCGCTGGTGTCCGATGAGGCGGCACGGCGGTTTCAAACCGCGCGTGGCACTGCCCCTGGCAGCCATGGTCACCACACTGTGCGCGTTCTCAATGCTCGATCCGGTTTTCGCCACATCCGGCTGGTGGTACGGGTCTGCCCTGGCCGTGCTGGTCGTGACCGGCATCGGCGTCGCCCTGAGCTGGTCGAGGGTGCCCGCGATACTGGTGCCACTGGCCCAGATCGTGGGGGTGGCGTGCACGGTGACCGCCGTCTACGCGCCCGAATCCGCGATCCTCGGTTTCCTCCCCACTGCGGCTTCCTTCTCCGCCCTGAGCGACCTGATCGCCCTGGGCTTCGGCGACATCCGGATGAACATCAGTCCCGTCCCTGTTTCGGCGGGACTGCTCGTCGTGATGACTGCGAGCCTGGGCGGCCTGGGCGTGCTCGTCCATCTGGTGGCGGTGCAGCTGCGCCTGGCCGGTCTCGCCGGAATGGCGCTCCTGGCACTGGTGTTCGTCCCTCTCACCGTGCACCACGAGGGAGTCACCTGGAGCGCGTTCGCGCTGACCGCGCTGGGATTTCTGCTGCTGCTGGCGGTGGAAGGCTCCGAGCGTTCCGCCGGATGGGGGCTGCGCGTCCCGCCTTCGGCCGAGGCGAAGAACACGTGGGCGAGCCGCACCGGCTCCTACCTGCGCCAGCTTCTCACCACCGCGCACATCGCCGTTGTCGCTGTGGTCCTGGCACTGCTGGTGCCCTTGGCGGTCCCCGGGATGGTCAACGACGCGGTGTTCGCTCTGGCCAGCGGGGCGCGCGACGGAGGGCAGACGGTGACGACGGTGAATCCGCTGGCCAGTCTGCGCCGCGACATCACCTCGCTGGGCGATCGGCGGATCCTGGAGTACCGGACCAGCCAGAGTCGGCCCGACTACCTGCGCATGCACGTCCTGGACACCTTCGACGGGGAGAACTGGACGATGTCGCCGGTCGAGGCGTCCCAGCGCAACCGGGTCGACGACCAGGACCTCCCCGAACCGGACGGGTTCGTCACCCCCGCCCCCGATCAGTTGGCCACGACCCAGGTCACGGTGAGCTCCGGGACCCAACGCATGGATTTCCTCCCCCTGCCCTACCCCACCCGCAACCTGGCGATCTCCGGTGACTGGTTCACCGACCCGGAGACCCTGATGGTGTTCTCCCCCCGCGGCGAGGCCAGAGGACTCACCTATGAGGCGGTCAGCGCCGCGCCCGAACCGAGCAGCGCCGCACTCGCCCGCACCAGCGCTACCGGGGCCCGCACCGTGGATTCGCGCTACCTGGATCTCCCCGACGGCGTCGACCCTCGGGTGAGGGAACTCGCGGAATCCATCACCGGTGATGCCAGTAGCACCCACGCGCGCGCGGTAGCCCTGCAGAACTGGTTCACCTCCGGGGACCGGTTCGACTACGACCTGAGCCCGGAACCGGTGCCCGAAGGCGCGGACCCGCTGGCGCACTTCCTCTTCGAGGACCGGGTCGGCTACTGCCAGCAGTTCTCAGCGGCGATGGCAGTCATGGCACGCCAACTGGGCATTCCCGCCAGGGTCGCCGTGGGGTACACCTCCGGGACCTCGGTCTCCGCCGACCGCTGGATCGTGACCGAGCGCAACGCCCACGCCTGGCCGGAGCTGTACTTCGAAGGCGCCGGATGGCTGCGGTTCGAGCCGACGCCGTCCTCGACCGATGCCCAGCCCAGTGCCACCGTCCCCGGCTACGCCTACCCGGCGGAACCCGACACCTCCTCGCCCGAGGGCCCGGGGTCGGCGGCACAGCCCGAGGACAGCGAGGGCGCGGGGACCGACAGCGAGTCCGGCGAGACCTCGGCACCCGTGCCCGGCGGCAACCTGGCCGACGACTTCGGGGGCGGCACAGTGGTGGAGGAGTCCTTCCCCTGGACCGGCGTACTGATCGGTATCGGAGCGGTCGCGGCGCTGTTGCTGCTGCCCGCGCTGATCCGCGGTGCGGTGCGACGGGTCCGCTGGGGCAGGGCCCGCGATGCGCTGGGGCGCTCACGTGCGGCATGGCTGGAACTGCGCGACGACCTCGTGGACCTGGGGGTGGAGTGGCGTCCTGCGGAGAGTCCGCGCGGGCTGGGCCGGCGTCTGGAAAACGAGTACCGGCTGGGTTCACACGCCAAGGAGTCCCTGCGTCGGATCGTGGCTGCCGAGGAGGCCGCACGATATGCGCCGGACCCGCTGGAAGGCCGGGGGCTGGGGAGCGACGGTCGCACGGTCCGGCTCGCCCTGGGGGCGCTGCAGTCCACCCGAGCCCGAATCACGGCGGTGCTGTTGCCCCGATCGCTCTACACCTCACGCCGGTTCTGACCCGGGCTCCCCTCCGCACGGGCAAGGGACACGGGTCAGAACCGGCGAGGAGCGCTGTTACTCGCCCTCTTGCCGGCGACGCCAGCGCTCCTCGAAGCGGTTCATCATTCCAGGGCGCTGTTGCCGACGCTGCTTGGGCTGGGCCGCCTGCTCGCCCTCGGCCCCGGACGTCCCGCCTGCGGCACCGCGAAGCCCGGAGAGACCCCAGAGCACCGACGCCAGCATGACGATGAAGCCCACGATGCTGACACCGACGGTCCACGGCTGCTCCGAGGCGGTGATCAAACCGCCGAGGAGCAAAAAGATGCCCAGCACGAAGCCGATCGATGCTTTGATGATCCGGCGCTTGTAATGGACCTGCGGGTTCGTCTGACGAACGGTGTTCGCGAACTTCGGGTCCTCGGCATACAGCGCCCGCTCGATCTGTTCGAGCATGCGCTGCTCGTGTTCAGAGAGCGGCACGACGCCTCCCAAAAACAGTCCCCGGTTGGGGCGACGGGTACTGAACAACGGTCTGATGGCCAGTGATATGCCCAGAATACGGGGACTTAGCGCCCGGTGAAAAGAAAAGATGTGCGCGTAGGTGACCCACATGAGTCACATTACCCTCGACCTCTGTCGGTTTCACGGGTTCCCACATCCCTCTTTCTCCCCCAGATCAGGGGAATCGCTGTACGGCCGGGGGTGTCCCCCCTGAGTAGAACGTGCCGCGAGGCGGCAAAGTTGCCGGATCATCCTTTGTCTTCCTCCCGAGCCGCAAGGACGGCCGGACCGATCATGTTGGCCCCGAACTTCCGGGCCACGGCGTCCATGACCTGCTCAGCGGCTCGCCAGTCACTGTCGGGCTCATCGAACGCGAGCTGGCGGTGCACCCGCTCTTGTGCTTCCAGCCCTTCGACCCGTACTCCCACGAGTCTCAGTGGTACCCCGTGCAGTCCGGAGGCTGCGTAGAGTTCACGGGCCGCCGCGAACACTTCCCTGGCGACATCGGTGTGTTCGGTGAGCGTGCGCGAGCGGGTGATGGTGCTGAAGTCGCCGCGGCGCAGTTTGACCACCACCGTGCGGCCCACCTGTCGGCTCTCCCGCAGGCGGCGCGCCACCTTCTCGACCAGTCTCAGCAGTTCGCGGTGGATGACCTCGGTGTCGAAGACGTCGGTATCGAAGGTCTCCTCGGCACCGATGCTCTTGTCCACGCTCTGGGGGCTGACCGGGCGGGGGTCGCGTCCCCACGACAGCTCCGCCAGGTGGGTGCCGAGCGCCTGGCCGAGTTCGTGGCGCAACATCTCGGGCGGGGTACGCGCGACATCTCCCACCGTGCGCAGTCCCAGGCGTTTGAGGGTCTGCTCGGTCTTCTCCCCGACCCCCCACAGCGCACCGACCGGCAGCGGGTGCACAAAGGCGGTGACATGCGCGGTGGGAATCAACAGCAGTCCGTCGGGTTTGCAACGGGTGGAGGCGAGCTTGGCGACGAACTTGGTCGCCGCGACCCCCACCGAACAGGTCAGGCCCTGCTCCGCGCGGACTCTGGAACGGATGAGTTCGGCCACGCGCACCGGACCGCCGAGCCTGCGCCGGGCTCCGGCCACGTCGAGGAACGCCTCGTCCACCGACAGGGGCTCGATCTCGGGAGTGACCGAACGCAGGATGTCCATGACCGCCGCCGAAACCCTGCGGTAGGCGGCACCGTCCGGGGGGAACACCACGGCGTCCCGGCACAGCCGAAGCGCACGTGACATGGGCATCGCGGAGTGGACTCCGTACTCCCTGGCCTGGTAGTTGGCCGCCGAGACCACTCCGCGCGGACCGGTACCGCCGACGATGACCGGGCGGCCCCCGGTCTCGGGGTGACGCAGCTGCTCGACCCCGGTGAAGAAGGCGTCCATGTCGATGTGCAGGATCGAACAGTCGTCGTCATCGGGAACGCCGCTGTCCAGCGGGACGATCCCCTGCTCGGTCACCATGCCGCGCACGGCCCTGCCGCGTTCGAGTTGGCGCCGACTCATCTGGGTCCGCCGTTCGTGGAGCTATGCGGGACGCCGGGCCAGCAGGTGCAGCTGGGTGGCGATACCGGAGAGACCGGGGTGGTCGGAGGCCGCGCGCTCCAGAGCCATCAGGGCTTCAGGAGTCTGGGCATCCTCGAAGACCCGCCCGGGGAGGAGGTCGGCCAGTACCCGGACCCCGCGCAGCCGGACATCGACCAGCCCTGCCTCGTGGGCGAGGGCGACGAGTCGTTCGGCGGTGAAGCGGCGCGGCATCGGGTCGGCGGTACCCCAGCGCCCGTCGGTGGACTCAAGGAGGTGCAGGGCGTCGTCGAGGTGACCGGCCAGGGCCCGGTGCAGGACCGCCGCCACGGCGTTGGCCGCGACCAGACTGACCGCACCCTCCGGCCTGGTCACCGACACCACGTCGCGCAGCGCGGCAGCGGGGTCCTCGACGTACTCCAGGACGTTGTGCATCAGGACCAGGTGGGCGCGCCCCTCGGGCAGGAGGTCGGCCAGGTCCCGGGTCTCCCCCTGGATGGCGCGCACCCGCACGCCCGCTTCGGCGGCGCGGCGCTCCAACGCGGCCAGGGAGTCCGGACTGGGCTCCACGACGGTCACCTGGTGGCCGAGTTTCGCCAAAGGAACCGCGGAGCCGCCCGTGCCACCGCCCGCGTCCACGATCTCCAACGGGCCACCTGCCCGCGCGCTCGCGGCAGACAGTTCGGCGTCGAGTACTTCCCACACCACTGCGGTACGCGCCAGGCTGGCTGCGCGGTGGGATCCTGTGGTGGGGAATGCGGCGCCGGCTCTGTCTGTCACGAGCGAGTCCTTTCCTGACCGCGCGCCCTTGCGCGGGGTGACGCTAAAGCGTGAGCGACGGCTTGTTCTCCATCAGCCGGGAGAGCAGACCGTTGATGAAGGTCGGGGATTCGTCGGTGGAGAGTTCCTTGGCAACCGCGACCGCCTCGGCGATCGCGACCCCGTCGGGGATGTCCTCTGCCCACAGCAGCTCGTAGGCACCCATCCGCAGGATGTTGCGGTCGACCACCGGCATACGCTCCAGCGTCCAGCCGATGGCGTAGGTGTCGAGCAGCTCGTCGATGCGACCGCGGCGGTGGTCCACCGCCGCGGCGAGCTGCTCGGTGAACTCGTTGATCGGAGGCTCGGGCTGGGAACGCCGCCGCTGGATCACCCGCTCCACGGTGACCCCGCGGAGTTCGGCTTCGTAGAGTACTTCCACGGCGCGGCGGCGCGCCTTGCGTCGTGCTCCACTCATTAGTTGACGCGGCCGAGGTAGTCGCCGGAACGGGTGTCGACCTTGACCTTCTCGCCGGTGCTGATGAACAGCGGCACCTGGATGACGGCGCCGGTTTCCAGGGTCGCGGGCTTGGTACCGCCGGTGGAGCGGTCGCCCTGCAAGCCGGGATCGGTCTGGGAGATGGTGAGCTCGACGGAGGCGGGCAGCTCGATGTAGAGCGGGTTGCCCTCGTTGATGGCGACGACCGCGGTTGCGCTCTCCAGCAGGTAGTCGGCGTTCTTGCCGACGACCTCGCGCGAAATGAAGAGCTGATCGTAGGTGTCGGTGTCCATGAAGACGTAGGACTCGCCGTCGGCGTAGAGGTACTGCATCTCGCGGCGGTCGACGTTGGCGATCTCCACCTTGATACCGGCGTTGAAGGTCTTGTCGACGACCTTGCCGGAAGTGATGTTCTTCAGCTTGGTGCGCACGAACGCACCGCCCTTGCCCGGCTTGACGTGCTGAAATTCCACCACGCTCCAGAGCTCTCCGCCGTCGAGCCTCAGGGTGATGCCATTTTTCAGGTCGTTCGTGGTAGCCACTTCGGTCGTCTCTCCCAGCCGTCAGGCGAAAAGTCGTTGATCAAACATGCCCCGGCGGGCCTGGGCCCTCTGGGCACCGCGGCGCACGCGGACAAGAGCATCGAGGTTCCGGCGCGCCCGTCTCGCTCCGCGAAACCGGGCCGGCCCCTGGCCGATGACCGGAACTGCTCACTAGAAGGAGTCTAGTGGGTGTTGGATGCGGTGCCGCTCACCGCCCGGTAGGCGCCGTCCAGCAGGTCGGGGTCCGGGGCGGCCAGAATCGCGGGCTTGGCCAGGCCGTTCAGGACGACGAACCTCAGAGTGGCGCCCCGGGTCTTCTTGTCCACCCGCATGGTGTCGCGCAGCCCAGGCCACGCCTCTGCCGGGTAGTGCACGGGCAGCCCCACCGACGTGAGGATCTCGGCGTGCCGCCGCGCGGTGGCGTCGTCGATGCGACCGTCCAGACGGGCGAGTTCGGCCGCGAAGGCCATGCCGATGGAGACGGCGTAGCCGTGCCGGAAGGTGTAGTTCTCGGCCCGTTCGATCGCATGGCCCAGCGTGTGGCCGTAGTTGAGGATCTCGCGCTGACTGTCCTCGCGCAGATCGGCGGAGACGACGTCGGCCTTGACCGCGATGGCGCGTTCGATGAGCGTGCGGGTGTGGCGCCCCTCGGGACGGACCGCCCCTTCGGGGTCGGCTTCGACCAGGTTCAGGATGACCGGGTCGGCGATGAACCCGGCCTTGACGATCTCGGCGAGTCCGCCGATGTAGTCGGCGCGGGGCAGCGAAGGCAGCGTGCCCAGGTCGCACAGCACACCGGCCGGCGGGTGGAAGGCACCGACGAGGTTCTTTCCCTCGGCGGTGTTGATACCGGTCTTGCCCCCGACCGCCGCGTCGACCATCGCCAGCAGGGTGGTGGGGACCAGGACGGCGCGCACGCCGCGCAACCAGCTGGCGGCAAGGAAGCCGGCGAGGTCGGTGGTGGCCCCGCCGCCCACGCCCACGACGACGTCGGTCCGGGTGAAGGCGGCCTTGCCCAGGCTCGCCCACAGCCCGGCCAGCACCGTGGCGTCCTTGGCGGCCTCGCCGTCGGGCACGGGCAGCGGATGGACCTCGTAACCGGCGGAGGCGAGCGCCGCGCACACCGGGCGGGCGACGGGGTCCAGCGACTCGGGGTGGACAACGGCGACCCGGCGGGCGGCCTCGCCCACCAGGCCGGGCAGCTCCCCGAGGACGCCACTGCCCACGACGACGTCGTAGGGGGCGGAGGAGCCTCCGACAGCGATCCGGGTGGCGGTCATCGCGCGTGCACCGACTCTCCTACTCCGCTCGGGTGTACCTGATCGGTTCCCGGCTCAGCCATCGACGCCCACCAGGGTCTCCACGATGTGGTCGACGACCTCATCGGGGTGGTAGCCGCTGGTGGGAACCGTGTGCACGGCGAGGCCCTCGTAGACGGGCAACCGCTCCTCCAGCAGGGATTTGAGCCTGGCCCGCGGGTTGCCCGTCAAAAGCGGCCGGGCCTGGTTCAGGCCGACCCGCTTGGCGGCGTCGGTGAACTCCACCTGAAGGTAGACGACGTGGTGGCCGACGAGGTCGGTCCGGGTGGCGGCGTCGAGGACGGCGCCACCCCCCAGCGCGACGATGCCGGTTCCGGTGCGCAGGGCCTCGACGACGGCTGCGCGCTCCAGTGCACGAAAGGCCGGTTCCCCGTCCTCGATGAAGATGTCGCCGATGGGCTTGCCCGCACGGGCCTCGATCTCGATGTCGGTGTCGGTGAACGCCACGCCGAGCCGCTCGGCCAGCGCCTGGCCGACGGTGGTCTTGCCCGCGCCGGGCGAACCGATCAGGACCGCGCGTGGTCTGCCCATCGGGAAATCTCCTTCTCGTTCACTGCGTCTGCCGGCAGGGGCGCAAGCGCGTTCCCCTGCCCCGCCCCCATCGTGTGGGTGGGCCCTGCACCGTACCGGGCGCCGGGCCCGGCACCGATGCGCCCGACTACCTGATTTCCAGCGAGTCCAGGTAGCCGCGCAAGTTACGGGCGGTCTCGGGTACCGAGTCGCCGCCGAACTTCTCGATGGCGGCCTCGGCTAGGACCAGCGCGACCATCGCCTCCGCGACGACCCCGGCCGCGGGAACGGCCGTCACGTCGCTGCGCTGGTGGTGGGCCTGGGTCGCCTCGCCGGTGACCACGTCGATGGTGTCCAGCGCACGGGGCACGGTCGCGATCGGCTTCATCGCGGCGCGCACCCGCAGGGCGTCACCGGTGCTCATCCCGCCCTCGACACCACCTGCGCGGTTGGTACGGCGGCGCACTCCGTCGGGGCCGGGCTCGATCTCGTCGTGGGCTGCGGAGCCGCGTCGTGCGGCGGTGCGGAAGCCGTCGCCGACCTCCACGCCCTTGATCGCCTGGATGCCCATGAGCGCACCGGCGAGGCGTGCGTCGAGGCGGCGGTCCCAGTGCACATGGCTGCCCAGGCCCGGCGGCAAGCCGTAGGCCAGGACCTCGACGACGCCGCCGAGGGTGTCGCCGGTCTTCTTGGTGTCGTCGACCTCGGCGATCATGCGGACGCTGGTCTCGGCGTCGAAGCAGCGGACCGGATCGGCGTCCACGCGGGCGAGGTCGTCGGGGCCGGGCAGCGGGGAACCGTCGGGGACGTCCACCTCCCCCATGGAGACGACGTGGCTGAGCACCTCCACTCCCAGCGCCTGGCGCAGGAAGCAGCGCGCGACCTCGCCGATGGCGACCCGGGCGGCCGTCTCCCGGGCGCTCGCGCGCTCCAGGATGGGACGGGCCTCGTCGTGGCCGTACTTCTGCATGCCCACGAGGTCGGCGTGTCCGGGGCGCGGGCGGGTCAGCGGCGCGTTGCGCGCGATCCCGTCGAGCACCTCGGCGGGCACCGGGTCAGGGGACATGACCTGTTCCCATTTGGGCCACTCGGTGTTGCCGACCTCGATTGCCACGGGGCCGCCCTGGGTGCGGCCGTGCCTGATGCCTCCGATGACGGAGACCTGGTCCTGTTCGAATTTCATGCGGGCGCCCCGGCCGTACCCGGCGCGGCGGCGGAGCAGCGCGGCGGCGATGTCGTCTGAACAGACGGACACACCGGCCGGGAGGCCCTCCAAAATCGCGACGAGTGCCGGTCCGTGGGACTCTCCAGCGGTCAGCCAACGCAACATGCCCTCGATCTTTCCATGTCCTGGTCTCGGGGCTGACATCGGTCTCACGTGGTGAACCAGGGCAGGGGGTCGCCGAGCACGGCGACGGCGAGGGCTCCGGCGATCATGAAGGGCCCGAAGGGAATGGGGGTCTTGCGCCCTGCTCGGCCCAGCGCGATGAGGACGAGGCCCACGGAGGCCGAGAGCAGGAAGGCGGCGAAGGTCCCGCTGAAGACCGCGCCGAGCCCGCCCCACCCCAGGTAGAGGCCGAGCAGACCGGAGAGTTTGACGTCGCCCCACCCCATACCGGCCGGGTAGATGAACCACAGCAGCCAGTAGCAGGCACTCAGCGCCGCCATACCGATCAGCGCGTCGACGGCGTGACCGGGACCGCCGGGCGTGGTGACCGCGGCCAGGGCGAGCAGGGCCAGGGCGATGGGGTAGGCCGGCAGGACCAACGGGTTGGGGAGACGATGGGTGCGCGTGTCGATGACCGCCAGCACCGCGCCCCACAACGCGAGGAAGCAGAAGGCGACGAGCTCGACGGCCGACCAGTCGGGGGCGCGCACGCCGAGTACCGCGAAGGCGACGGCCGTGGTGACCACGACGGTGCTGGGCGCACCGACCCGCTCGCCGTCCGGGCCTCGGCCGGTGGCAACCAGCCGCCACGGCAACGGGGACCAGCGCCGCCAGGCCACGGGCGTCCCCGATCCCGGGTAGGTGGCCGGGGGCGGAGGGGAGTCGTCGGCCGGATCGGGTTCGTAGCGCTGGAACAGCGGAACCACCCGACCGACGGGGAGCGCGAGCGCGCCGCCCAGCACGGCGAGGCCGAGCACGACGAGGATGTCGGGGAGGGAGGGCATGGCGAAACTCTATTCGCCCGGCCGACGCTCTCCCCGCCCCGACCGCGGCGACTGTGGACGGTCAGCCCAACGCCAGGTCGCGGACCCCGGTCCCGGCCAGCGCCGAACGGCCCGCCTGGCCGGGCAGCGCCCGACCGGTGGCCGCGCGCACGAACGCCAGACCGGTGAGCCCGGTGCCCTCCAGTGCCGAGCGGTCGGCGGTCTCGGCGAACAGTCCACCGACGAGTTCCACCCCGGGGCCGGTGGCCCACGGCCGGCGCCCGAGCGCGTCGGCGAGGTCCAGGCCGTGCACGAGGATCTCCAGGACCCGGGTGACGAGGAAGTCGGTGAGCGTCATCGCGTCCCCGTGGCGTGTACGCACCATCCGGTCGCCGGGGGCCGCACGGAGCAGGGGCCGCAACCGTGCCCGGAGGCGCGCACCGGCCGCGGCGATCAGCGCGGGATCGGCGCGCTCGGCCGCGGCCATCGCGCTCTCCACCCGATCAGCGTCGACCTCCGCGGAGAAACGGACGTCAGGGCGGTAGTACCCGGCTGCGCCGGTCCGGGCGCCCGGTGGAGGGGGCGCCGCCTCCAGCACCGCCACGACCCTGTCCAACGCACCGACGGTGTGTACGGCGAGCGCGGCCACGTCCCAGGGGGCGCAGCGTGTCGCGCGCCGGTACTCGGTCGGCGTGATCCGGGCGAGCGCGTCGAGAAGGGCGTCGGTCTCCGCGTCGAGGGCGGCGAGCACATCGGTGTGGGTGGCCATGGACGATCAGGACCGGGAGGCGGGGCGGGACCCGGGGTAGTCGCGGCGGGCGCGGACGACCGCGCTCAGCTCCACTCCCCCGGGCAGGACCGGTGCGAGTTCGGTTGCCAGGCGTTCGGCGACGCGGCGGATCGACTCGTCGTCGCGGACGTCGAGTTCGAGGCGGACGCCGATGTCGGCACGCTCGGAGTCGTGGATGCGCACCCGTTCGATGCCGAACTCGGTGTGGGTGATGCGGTAGATGAGCGCGAGAACCTGCGGGTCCTCCTTGGGCTCGGGAACCGTTCCGTGCTCGGCGAGACTGGTGAGGAAACGGCCCTGGACGGCGTAGGTGACCGGGCCGGCGATGTCGACGACGAGCGCGTCGGCACCGTCGTCGAGGGCCGCGCGACAGGCGTCCATCGCGGTGAAGGGAAGCGGGCGGGCGTCCTCCCGCCAGCGTCGGACGGAGTCCACCGAGGTGAAGGCGAGTACGCCCCGACGGCCGTCCTTGCCGACGAGGACGGGCATGGCGACCTCGCTCTTCTTGTCCACGGTGAGGCCGTGGGCACCTTCCCCGACCTCGGTGGCCGCGGCGACCACCGGGATGAGGAGACGGGAGGCTCCCAGCGCGGCCAGTACCTGGCGCTCCCCCACCGCCCCCTGGGCATAGTCGTCAAGGCGTGTGCGCACAGCGGGGTCGGCGCTCCCGTCGTCATCGCGGAAGTGCTGCGCGCCGATAATGCGTGGTCCCGTCACGAAAGGTGACTCTACTTGTTCCGCTGCGGGCATCGCGGTCGAACCCGTCCCCGTCCCGTGGGCGATGCGCCGCGGCCCACGGGACGGGGACGGGTGAGGGGTCAGGCTCCGGCGCGCAGGCTGGCGGCGAGCGAGCCCATGATCTCGCCGAGTGAGGCGACCTGCTCCGGGCTGAGCTGGTCGAAGAGGCTGGTGCGGACGGTCGCCACGTGTCCGGGGGCGGCCTGGCGCAGGGCGGCGCCGCCCTCGTCGGTGAGCACTGCCCAAGAACCCCTGCGGTCCTCCGCGCAGTTCTCACGACGCACGTAACCGTCGCGTTCCAGGCGCGCCACCTGGTGCGACAGGCGGCTCTTGGAGACGATGACGCTGTCGGCGAGCACGCGCATCCGCAGGCGCTGGCCCTCGGCTTCGGCGAGGTGGACGAGGATTCCGTACTCGACCAGCGTCAGCTTGTCACGGCGTTGCAGGTCTCGATCGAGGCGTTCCTGGAGAAGGGAGTTGACGACGAGAAAGTTGCGCCATGTTTGCTGCTCCTCGACATCCAGCCAATTGACCGTGCTCATGAGGGCAATCGTACTTGCGCTTTCTCGATCTCAGGCTAAACTCTCTTCCCAGCAAGATTCTTTCGGGGACATTGTGGCCGCTTTCGGTCCGACCCCTCGAACAGCACACGTCAAACCACCAACAGGGGGACACCATGGCCGAGAAGCAGCTGAAGCCGGGAATCTGGAAGATCGACGCCGCCCACTCCGAGATCGGCTTCTCGGTGCGGCACATGATGGTCAGCAAGGTGCGCGGCCGGTTCGAGAAGTTCGACGCCACCCTCACCGTCCCCGAGGACCCCGCCCAGGCCTCGGCGACCGCGACCATCGACGCCACCTCCATCAACACCGGCCAGCCCCAGCGCGACGAGCACATCCGCTCCGCCGACTTCTTCCAGGTCGAGACCTACCCGGAGTTCACCTTCGCCTCGACCGGTGTCGCACAGAAGGGTGAGGACTTCGTCCTGACCGGCGACCTCACCATCAAGGGCATCACCAACCCCGTCGAGCTGGTCCTGGAGTTCAACGGCTCGACCCTCGACCCCTACGGCCTCCAGCGCGCCGGCTTCCACGCCGTGACCGAGATCAGCCGCAAGGAGTTCGGCGTGGACATCGAGATGCCCATGGACGGCGGCGGCGTGGTCGTGGGCGACAAGATCAAGATCGAGATCGACGCGGAGTTCACCCTCCAGGAGGGCTGACCGATCCGCCGGCCGCCCCTGCCACGGATGGTCGGGCAGGTACGGCGATAACGTTGGGGGCCGTCGGCGCGCGCCGACGGCCCCCTCGCTCTGTCCGCCCGCCTCCGAAGGGACCACGTTGTCGGCCAACCCGTTCGCACCCGAGGTCGTGCGCGCCGTCATCGCGCACATGAACGACGACCACCCCGAGGACACCCTCCTCATCGTGCGCGCCCTGGGCGGACTGCCCGACGCGACGGCAGCACGGATGACCGGCCTGGACGGCACGGTCGGCGTGTATGCCGGGACCGTCGACGGCGATGAGACCACCGTGCAGATCCCCTGGTCGGAACCCATCACCGAGCGCGCGCAGATCCGAACCGAGGTGGTCGGCCTCTACGAGCAGGCCTGCTCCCGACTGGGCCTGCCCCCTCGGGGCGCGGACGGCGGGCACTGAAGCACCCGATGCGCCGACGGGGTGACGGCCCCGCCGGCGCGTCCGGTCAGGAGCCGGTCCCCAGACCGTCCAACCAGGCGCGGACGCTGTCGTTGTGCTCGCCCAGCCCGGGCGGGGGAAGATGGGTGGCGCGCCCGGCCGCGCCCTCTCCGGGGTGTGCGTCGAAGCGGATGGGCGGACCGGGAAGTTCGATCGGGCCCAGCACCGGGTGCTCCACCCCCACCACCAGCCCCTGCGAACGCGTCTGATCCCATTCGTAGACCTGGTCGATGGTGCGGATCGCACCGCAGGGGATGCCGATCGCGCCGATCCGCGCGAGCCACTCGTCACGGGATCCGGTGGCCAGCACCTCCTCGATGAGGGCGGTCAGCGCGGCGCGGTTGGCGACCCGGTCGGCGTTGCGGGCGAAGCGGGGGTCCTCGGGGTCCAGGCCCAGCACGGAAGCGAACTTGGCCCACTGCGCCTCGCTGGCGACGGCGACCTGCACCATCTCTGAGCCGCAGGCGAAGGCCCCGTAGGGCGAGATGGAGGGGTGGTGGTTGCCGATCGGCTCGGGGACCTGGCCCGCGACCGTCCACCGGGTGCCCTGGAAGGCGTGCACCCCCACGATGGAGGCGAGCAGCGACGTGCGTACCACCCGACCCTTTCCGGTGTGTTCGCGCTCGTAGAGAGCGCTGAGGGTCCCGTATGCGCCGTGCATCCCGGCCAGGAGGTCACCGATCGGCACACCGACCTTGGTCGGTTCGGCGGCGGAGGGGCCGGTGACGCTCATCAGGCCGGCCTCCCCCTGGGCGATCTGGTCGTATCCGGCACGCCCGCCTTCGGGGCCGTCGTGGCCGAATCCGCTGATGGAGCAGACCACGAGTCGGGGGTTGAGCTCGTGCAGGCGCTCCATGGAGAAACCGAGCCGGTCCAGCACTCCCGGACGGAAGTTCTCCACCAGTACGTCGCTGGCCCGTACCAGCCGGGTCAGTTGGACCTGTCCGTCCTCGGACTTGAGGTCGAGTTCGATTGATTCCTTGTTGCGGTTGCACGACAGGAAGTAGGTACTGACGGGGGCGTCGTCGGGACCGACGAACGGTGGCCCCCAACCGCGGGTGTCGTCGCCGGTTCCCGGCTGCTCCACCTTGATGACCCGTGCACCCAGGTCGCCCAGCATCATGGCCGCATGCGGCCCGGCCAGTGCCCTGGACAGGTCCAGAACCACGATACCGGCCAGTGGCCCGCCTTCCTCAACCACGTGCACCCTCCCTCTCGACCTCACCCCGGCCGGTTACAGGCGGGATCGACCAGACATTGGCCTAGCCACTGGGCCAATGTAGCGACCTGTGACGTAATCGACAAGGGAGCCCCTAGGGGAAACAACCGGGAGCCGCCATCGGCCACGACTCCGTTCTCTCACCTACTCTGAAAAGACCAGACCCAGAACTTTGGTCCAACCGGCAACTGAAGGCGCCCCTCGACGATGGCTGCTCCCGACCCCCTCGACCCCGACGCGCAGCACACCCGTAAGATCGCCCCCGCCCCGCCCACCACGCGGCTCACGCCCGACGCCGACCGTACCCGGCGGGCGACGGCCTTCCTCCGGCCGGGCACCCCGGCCGAGGGCATCGATCAGACGCGGACCGTCGTACGCCCCGAACCCACCCGAAACCTCGGCGACCCCGCCAAGAACGGGGACACCACCTGGTGGCAACGGCTCTTCGCACCACTGCTGGAGTTGATCGGCCGACTGACGCGACGGGTCGTCCAAGGGCCGGCCGGCGAACTGGAGTACGCGATCCCCGCGGAACTTCGCCGGACCTACGACGTCCAGGGCTACATCGGCTCCGGCGGCGAGGCGGTCGTCTATCTCGCCGAACCCTCGGCCAAAGGGGAAGAGGGGCGGCAACTGGCGCTGAAGCTGTACCGCCCGGGCCACGACGTCAACCGCGACCTGCTCGAACGGCTGCGCGCCCGACGCTCCCCCGACCCCCACACCCCCGCCATCCACGGCTACGGCAGGGCCCGCAGCGCCTGGGGGGAGGAAATCGCCTGGGAGGCCCAGGAGTACTTCCCCGAGGGGTCCATGCGCACCCTCATGGACGGCGCCCCGCTCCCCGACGACCGGTCCCGCGCCATCGTCGCGGCCGTGGCCGACTGCCTGCGCCACTGGCAGGAATCCCTTCAGCACAACCACACCGACGTCAAGCCCGAGAACCTGCTGATCCGCAGTCTCGACCCCCCGGTGTTCGCCCTCACCGACTTCGGCGGCGCGGTGCGCGCGACCATGAGCCGGGTCTACGGCGAGCAGGCCATCACCGAGGCCTACGCCGCTCCGGAAGTCGTCGAGGGCCGCCGCGAGGCCCCGGCGGCCTGGTGGTCGCTGGGCATCATGGTGCACGAACTCCTCACCGGACGCCGCCCCGAACGCGGGGAGAACTGGCTCACCGCGCGCACCACCGAGATCGACGTCTCGGCAATCGCCGACGAGCACTGGCGGCTGCTGGCCCGTGGGCTGCTCACGCCGGTTCCCGAGGCGCGCTGGGGCGACGCCCAGGTGCGCGATTGGCTGCTCGGCGAGCGCCCCAGCGTCGTCAAGGCACGCAGGCACGCCCCGCTGAAGTTCGCCGAGGTGTCCCACGACGACCCGCCCAGTCTCGCGTTCGACCTGCTGGACCGCTCCGACAAGGGCGCCGTCTGGCTGCGCACCCACCACCAGGTACTGCGCACCTGGCTGGACCGCGAAGTGCGCGACTACACCTTCGACCGCGCCCACCTCGACCAACTGGCCGACCACCCCGAGCGCGCCCACCTGGCGATCAGCGCGCTGGCCGCCCAGTTCGTCCCCGGCATGACCCCGCGCTATCGCGGCCACGAGATCAGCGCCGAGGGCGTGCTCGCGCTGGCCGTGGGCGAGGGCAGCCGCCACTCCACGTTGCGCGAGGCCGTCGAACTGGGCGCACTCGGATTGGCCGCGCGGCACTGGTGCGGGCACGCGCGATGCCGCGCCGAGAGCACCAACCGGTGCGTCCTGTTGGAGCGGGCCCAGCACGAGGTCCCGCTGATCATGCGCCAGACCCGGGCGACCGTGGACCGGTTGGCCCGCACCGCGGGCTCCTCGCGCCCCGAGGAACACGACTGGGAAGCCGCCTGGGCCCACGCGACCGAACTGGTCCTGGACCCTGAGGAGTCCACCACCCGCTACCGCCGACTGCTTCGGGCCCAGTCCTGGCAGCCGGGCCGGCGCAGCGACGCGCCGCGCACCGAGTGGTGGAGCGAACAACGCACCACGGCACTGCGCGGCGCCAAAGGCGAGACCGCGACGAACGCGGCCGTGGTCACCGCCGTGCTGCTGCTCCCGAGCGCCGTGCAGGCCGGCGCGGTACGCCGGGAACGCGAACGGGTCGAGAGCAGGGCGCGCTGGAACGACCGCTGGACACGGCTCACCACGATCGCCACCGGCGGATGGAGAAGCGCCCGCGACCGGGTGGCCGAGGCCGTGGAGGGGCACGGTCCGGGGACACCGCACTCCCCATGGGACCGGCACGGCAGCGCCGACCCCCGCAAGGCCGCCCGGGCGGAGCGTGAGCGGCAGCGTGACGTACGGCGGGCCGAACGCGGGATGGCTCAGGTCAAGCGCGCGATGAACGCGGGGAGCTGCCGCAGGTTCGCCCGTCCGGCCGCCTACCTCGGCATCCTGGACGGCCTCGGCCTGTGGCTGTGGCAGCTGCGCGGCGACGGCGTGTACAGCGATCAGGAATGGGTGCAGGAGCTCCAGGCGGTCTTCCAGGCGATCAAGGACAGCCCGCCGATCGCGGCCCTGGGCGACCTCGCCACCGGACTCCTGGAACTGGTTCCCGGCGGACTCGCGCTGAGCTGGTGGTTCGCCGTACTCCTGGGTGTGGGGCTGCTCTATCTCGGGCGCATCGCCGCAAGCTCACAGCGCAAGGCCGGCGCCCAGCTGGCCGCCTACCGACTCGCGGTGGTGGGCAGCGTGGTCATGGCGATCCGGTTGGCCTCGCACGGACTGTTCTTCACCTTCATGGGAATCCTCATCCCCATCGTCGTCTTCACCGGCTGACTCCGTCGGCGCGCCCCGACCTCGCCCGGGCAGGACCTTTCCCGGCCCGGGCGGGGGCGCACGGGTTATCATCGCCGGTGGTCCGCTTTCCGCGGGCCTAGAACGGTGGTGGTCATGGGCGAGAAGAACAACGACGTGATCGTGCTGGAGGCCGGAGAGTACCGGGCCACAGTGGATCCCCTCGGTGCTGCGCTGCGCACCCTGAAGGCGCAGGGACGCGACCTGATCTGGGGCTACCCCGAAGGGGAACCGCAGTTGTCCCAGGGGCAGGTGCTGATTCCCTGGCCCAACCGGATCGACCGGGGCCGCTACTCCTTCGAAGGCACCGACTACCAGTTGGCGGTGAACGAGCCCGCGCTGGACAACGCGATCCACGGGCTCACCCGGACCCTGCTCTGGGAAACCGCCGAGGCCGGCACCGCATCGGTCCTGTTCACCCTCCTGCTCGACGGCGCTCCCGGCTACCCGTTCCGGCTGGAACTGTCGGTGCGCTACACCCTCGACGCCGAACTGGGGATGGACGTCCGGATCACGGCGCGCAACACCGGGGAGCACAACGCCCCCTACGGCAACGCCACGCACAACTTCCTCACCATGCAGCGCCCCGTGGACGAGACCGTCCTGCTGCTGCCGGCGGACTCCTGGCTGCCCACCGACGAGCGGCTGCTGCCCGCGGGCGCGCCCCGACCGGTGGCGGACACCGAGTACGACTTCCGCACCCCGCGCCGGTTCGGCGACGTGGTGCTGGACAACGCCTTCACCGGCCTGACCCCGTCCGCGGACAGACGCATCTGGACGGTACTGGAGGCCGACGGGGTCCGGGTGGGCCTGTGGTGCGACGACAGCTACTCCTGGATCCAGATCTTCAGCGCCGACCGCCCGGGGCCGCAGAACCGGCGCCATCTGGCGGTGGAGCCCATGACCTGCCCGCCCAACGCGTTCGCCACCGGTGAGGACGTCGTCGTCCTGGCGCCCGGGCAGCAGGTGGAGTCGACCTACGGGATCACCACCGCACCGCCGGTCTGAGAGTCCTCTTCAGAACCGCACGACCTTTACGGTGTAGATTCATAGAGCGGAGCACCTTCCCTCCGCGACCGGGGAAGCCTGTCGGGGGTGGAGTCCGATGCGGACTCCACCCCCGACAGACCAGGCGCGCGATCGTGACATGCGACGATGACGCGGGCCGACCGCCCTACCGGAGCGGAGCCTCCTCCGTGTCTTGACTGCCGATGGGGCATCCGAGGCCGGACCCGGTGGAGCCGGCGACGAACGTGGCGAGCGGGGAACAGACGAGGGACTGGGTATTGATTGGCACGTCACCGGCGACAGCGGGTGGGGCCGCAGCCCCGAGGACAGCGGACGACAGGGCGAGGACGGCAAGGACACGGCGCATAGCGCTCCGATCTACGACGGTCGCAATCAACCACTCTTGGCATTCGTAAGCTCTCGCAGAGTAGTCAACGCTGGTCATAGGTCCTTGTCCACCACCCTGGAACCACGTCTCGTGGGACGCGACGACCTGCACCCGGGCAGCCGTGGACACCGGCGGCCATCCGTGACGGCGAAGGCCGGAACGGCCCGCTTCCTCGTCCCGGCACACAAGACCATCCCCGCGTGCGCGGGGAGCACCCTTGATGACCAGGGACTCTACCAGCGGGTAACCCTCGTTTCATTCACTTGTCGAGAAAAGAACATCCGGCACGAAAAGCGACCTGTTTCGCACAAGGCAGGCAAACGCCACTCCCACGAAGCCCGCCCCCGGGGCCGGCCCTGCCGGGAATGCCCCCTGCCCACGGGCGCTCCCGGCCCGGTGGCCGGGCACCCGGGAGGCCGAACGGGTCCTTCATCAAAATTGATGATGCCCGAGCGGGCTCCTCGGCCCCGCCCCGTACCAGTCGCGCCCCCGCATCGCGCCTGTCACCCGGTCCGACCCCGATACGACCGGCGCCGTGCGTCCGCACCGACGCACCGGCCGCGCGGGTCAACTGCCCGAGCCGTCGAGGGCCGCCCGCAGCCTCGCCAGGTCCTCCGGGGTGTCGATGTCGTCGGGGGCGGCGACGTCGGCGCACTCCACCCGGGTGACCAATTCGGGGTTGGCGCGCAGGAAGGGACGAGCCCCGGTATCGCCGCGGGCCAGTGCGCACACGCCCTGCCAGTGCGCGCGCGCCAGCAGGACGGGATTGCGCGGGGCGCCCGAGTAGGCGGCGACCGCGACCTCCGCCCCTCGGTCGTGGGCCTCCAGCAGCCTGCGGACGGCCGCGGACGTGATGAGAGGCTGGTCGGCCAGCGCCACCACGACGGCGGGCACGCTGTCCGGCAGCGATGCCAGACCCGCGCACAGCGAGGACCCCATGCCGGTGGCCCATTCGGGGTTGTGCACCTCCAGGGCTCCCACCACCGGCACCCGCGCCGCCCCCGTCACCACGTGCACGGGGGCGCAGCCGGCGTCGCCCAGCAGGCGCACCCCCCTGTCGACGAGACGCTCCCCCGCCAACTCGACCAGGGCCTTGGGCGTGCCCAACCGGCTGCCCGTGCCCGCCGCCAGCAGCAGGCCGGCCACCCCGGAAGGATGCGTCGGACGTGTCGCCACGGGGGCTCAGACCGTGCTGGGGATCAGCGGCGTGTGATGGATCGGCCCGGAACCGCTGGTGAGCGGACGGCCACTCCCTCCCCAGCGGGTCTGGATGAGCTCCGCGGCGATGGACACGGCCGTCTCCTCCGGGGTGCGCGCCCCCAGGTCGAGCCCGATCGGTGAGCGCAGTCGGGCGAGCTGGTCGGCGGGGACGCCGACCTCGCGCAGCCGGGCCAGCCGGTCGGTGTGGGTGCGGCGGCTGCCCATCGCGCCGATGTAGCCGGCCCCCGTCGCCAGTGCGGCCTTGAGGACCGGGACGTCGAACTTGGGGTCGTGGGTGAGCACGCAGATGGCGGTGCGCTCGTCGATCTCCTCGGCGATATCGCCGAGGTAGACGTGCGGCCACTTGACCACCACCTCATCCGCGCGCGGGAAACGCTTGGCGGTGGCGAAGACGGGCCGGGCATCGCAGACGGTGACGCGGTAGCCCAGGTAGGCGCCGATGTCGGCGACCGCGGCGGCGAAGTCGATCGCGCCGAAGACGAGCATGCGGGCGGCCGGGGCGAAGGACTGCACGAACACCTCCAGTTCGTCGCCGCGCCGTTGGCCGTCGGCACCGTAGCGCAGGATCGCGGTGCGCCCCTGGGCGAGCAGGCCGCGGGCGTCGTCGTCGACCGCGTCGGCCAGCCGTCCCGTGGACAGGTCCCCTTCCCCCCGGTCGGGCCAGATGACACGACGCGCGCCCAGGTCGGGACCGGAGGCGACGGTGGCCACCGCCACCGGGCGGTGGCCGTCGACGGCGTCGATGACGTGGCCCAGGCTCGGGTAGCGGCTCGGGTCGATCGGCTCGACCAGGATGTGCAGTGTTCCGCCACAGGTGAGTCCCACGGAGAACGCTTCGTCGTCGCTGACGCCATAGCGCCGGCGCACCGGCTTCCCAGTGGCGATCACCTCCCGGGCGAGTTCGTAGACCGCCCCTTCGACACAGCCGCCCGACACACTGCCCACGACCTCGCCGGAGGCGCTGACCGCCATGGCGGCCCCCACCTCTCTGGGGGCACTGTGGTAAGCGTCGACCACGGTGGCCAGTGCAAACGTCTCCCCTGTCGCGAAGAGCTCGGCGACGGCACTGCGGATGTCACGCATACGCTCCTCCTATCCCGGTCCTGGCGCCTGTAACAGCGGTGGCCAACTCTTCCAACGCGCCCAGGCTGTGCCCCGACACGAAATCGTCGACGTGGGGCAGTGCGGCCGCCATTCCGGCGGCCAACGGGGCGTAGCCCGGCTGGGCCTTGTGCGGGTTCGCCCAGATCACACGGTGGGCGAGCCTGGCCAGTCGGGCCATCTGGTCGCCCAGCAGCGCGGCGTCGCCGCGCTCCCACCCGTCCGAGGCGACGACGACCAGCGCCCCCCGCGCCATCCCTCGTTGTCCGTGCAGGTCGAGGAACTCCTTGAGTTCCGCGCCCAGCCGGGTCCCCCCGCTCCAGTCGGGGATGGCGGCGCCCGCCGCGGCCATCGCCGCGTCGGCGTGGCGGTTGCGCAGCGCGGACGTGAGCCGGGTCAGCCGGGTCCCCACACTGAAGGTCTCGGTGTTGCGAATGTCGCCCCTGGTCACCGCATGCGCCAGGCGCAGCAGCGCGTCGGCGTAGGGCGCCATGGAGCCGCTGACGTCGATCAGGAGGACCACGCGGCGCGGCCTGGTCGTGCGGGAACGGTGCAACAGGCGCACCGGCTCGCCTCCGCTGCGCAGGGTCGCCCGGATGGTGCGGGCGTAGTCGAGCCGGCCGCGCGCAGCGGGCGTCATCCGGTGGGTCCTGCGCTGTTCGCGACGGGTCGCCAGCAGCGCGAGCAGGCGGGCGACCTCGGCGCGCTCGGCCGGGTCGAGGGTCGCGAGGTCCTTGGCGCGCAGCACGTCGACGTCGCTGGCCGCCGATGCCTGCTCTGCTTCCTCCCGGGCGGGCGGAGGGCCCTTGGGCGCCTCGGGGCGCCACATGGGGGCGCGCACCGCCTCCATCGGCCCCGGAGGGACCGGGTGTCGTCGGGGAGCGCCGGCGAAGTAGTACGCGAAGCAGGCGTCGTAGGCGGGCAGGTCGGCTGCCCCCGCGCACAGGGTGAGACGCCCGGCCCAGTAGGCGTCGGTTGCATCGGTGACGTCGAGAGTGCCGAGCGCCCGCAGGAACGCCTGCGCGCGGGCGGTGTCGGCGGGCAGGCCGGCCGCGCGCAGCGCCCGGACGAACCCCAGCATCACGGCGGTGACGTCGGGATCGGTGGCCGGCGAACGCACCGGTCAGCCCGTCTTCCCGGCAGTTTGTCCGCTGAACAGCGCGGACAGCCGCCCGCTGACCGTCTCCTGGTCCTCGCGGTGCTTGACCAGCGCACCGAGGGCGCGGGCCGCGGAGTCGGGGGCGAGTTCGTGGGCCCCCAGGGCCAGCAGGGCCGCGGTGAAGTCGATACTCTCGGCAACCCCCGGCGGTTTGAGCAGGTCGAGCCCTTCGACCGGGTCGCGCATCGCCTGGGCCGCACGCGCGACCTGCTCGCTCAACCGCTCCCCCGCTCCCGGAAGGCGGCGGGCGATGATGGCGGCCTCGCGTTCAAAACCGGGGTGGGGCGTCCAGTGGTAGAGGCAACGGCGCTTGAGGGCGTCGTGGACCTCCCTGGTCCGGTTGGAGGTGAGGACGACCACGGGCGGCACGGCCGCGCGGATCGTGCCGAGCTCCGGGATGGAGATCTGGAACTCGGACAGGAACTCCAGCAGGAACGCCTCGAACTCGTCGTCGGCGCGGTCGATCTCGTCCACGAGGAGGACGACGGGGGCTGCGCCGCCGCTCTCCAGTGCGCGAAGCAGTGGCCGCGCCAGGAGGAAGCGGCGGTCGTAGAGGCCGGATTCCAGGCGCTGCACCTCGGCGACCCCGGCGGCCTGGGCCGCGCGCAGGTGGAGCAGTTGGCGGGGGTAGTCCCAGTCGTAGAGGGCCTGGGCCGCGTCGATGCCCTCGTAGCACTGCAACCGGATGAGCGGGCCGCCCAGCGCACGGGCGAGCGCCTTCGCGAGCTCGGTCTTGCCGACCCCGGCGTCGCCTTCGAGGAAGAGGGGGCGGCCCATCTTCAGGGCCAGGAAGCAGGCGGTGGCCGCCCCGTCGTCGGCGAGGTAGTCCTGGGCGTCCAGCAGCTCGGCAAGGTGCTCGGGGGTGTCGACCACGGGTGCGGTGCGGTCGGCAGCGGAGTCGTCACCGTTCATCGGGCCCCTTCCTGGCTGTGTGGCCAGGCTATTGCCCTGAGGACTCCGGGGGAACGATCAGGATCCTCCAAAAACACCGGGTCCGAATCGTACTTTCGTACCTATCCGTACCACCGTGTGTGTTGGACGGACGGGGCTCCCGCCCGAGGGGCGGGGCTCCGTCCAACGCCGATCGGGACGTGGCCGGGTCAGGCGAGGATCAGCGACAACAGCGCCAGAACCACGACGACGCACCAGATCAGTGCGGCCACCCGGTCCATCTGCTGCTGTCGAACGTGCTTTCTACGTCGATTCTTGACGTCCATAACTGTAGGACGCCCAGACCACCTATTCGGTTCTCCTGTTTTTACCGAAAGTGACGAAAAATCGACGTTCCGGCCACAGAAAGCCACCGTCCGCCGCGGCAGTGGGTCAACGGCGCGGCTCTGCCGCCTCACCGTACTGGTGGAGCAGTTCCTGGAACCGGGCGAGGTCGGCACGGGCGCGGTCGCCGTCGTTGCTCTGGATGGCCATCACCGCCAGGGTGGAACCGTCGAGCAGGTCGATGCTGGGCCAGGGCTCCCCCACCGGCATCCGCGCATCCACGATCTCGGGCCAGACCAGCACGTGGGTGCGGATGGAGTTGACCACGGTGACCCGGTTCTCGGTGAGTTCCAGGTGGGGCCGGGCCAGTAGGTGCAGGCCCGCCGCCATGACCGCGCCCAGGGCGACCAGGGCCACCCGGTCGGGGACGCCCCACTCACCGGGCATGATGACCGCCAGCACCAGGAGCGTCAAGAAGATCAACGCGGCCAGGCCGTAGGCGACCCACCGGACGTTGCGCGGACGCATCGTCAACCGCAGCGCCCCGTTTCCCTGCCCGCTCACTGTCTCCCCGTCCTTCACGTCTTTTGATGGCACGCCATCGCCCGCCTTTCCCGTCCCGCTCGCGTTGCCCGCCGGACCCGGCGGGATCACGCGTAGAAGCCTCAGTCGTGCCGGGCGCGCAGTCCGCGCAGCACCAGGGCGGTGTCCAGCGCGGCGACGGTCGCCTCCCAGCCCTTGTCCTCGTGGCTACCCGGCAGACCGGCTCGCTCACGCGCCTGTTCCAGGGTGTCACAGGTCAACACGCCGTTGGCAACGGGGCGTGATTCGCGCAGGGCGACGTCGGTGAGGCCCTGGGTGAGGGACTGGCAGACGTATTCGAAGTGCGGGGTCCCGCCCCGGATGACCGCTCCCAGCGCGACCACCGCGTCATGGCCCCGCGCCAGCTCCTGGGCGACGACGGGGATCTCGACCGCGCCGGCGACGTGCACCACCGTCGGCTCCACGACACCGGCTTCCTTGGCCGCGGCCAGGGCCCGCTCCAGCATCGGGGCAACGATGTCGGCGTTCCACCGGGTGGCGACGATCCCCAGGGTGAGGCCCTCCGCCTCGACGACGTAGTCGGGGCGCCCCGCTCCACTCATGTTCGTGTCCTCACTGTGCGTGGGGCGCGTCCGGACGCGCCCCTTCGGTAGATGCGGTCAGGAGGCGAGACCGGGCAGATCGTGGCCCATACGGTCGCGCTTGGTGATGAGGTAACGCAGGTTGTCGGCGGTGACGACTGCGGGCATCTGGATCCGCTCGGTGACCTCGATCCCGTTGCTGTGCAGTCCTTCGGCTTTGCCGGGGTTGTTGCTGAGCAGGCGTACCGAGCCGACCCCCAGGTCGGTGAGGATCTGGGCCGCGGTGCCGAACTCGCGCGCGTCGGCGGGCAGGCCGAGTTCGAGGTTGGCGTCCACGGTGTCGGAGCCGGCGTCCTGGAGTCGGTACGCCTCCAGTTTGTGCAGGAGGCCGATTCCCCTCCCCTCGTGCCCGCGCAGGTAGACCAGCACCCCACGGCCCGCCTCGGCGATGCGTGCCATGGCGGCCTCCAACTGCTCGCCGCAGTCGCAACGGTAGGAGCCGAACGCGTCACCGGTGAGGCACTCCGAGTGCAGCCGGACCAACACGTCCGCGCCGTCTCCGAGGTCGCCGTGGACGAGTGCCACGTGCTCGGCCCCGTCGATCTCGGCCCGGTAGCCCACCGCCCGCCATTCGCCGTGACGGTTGGGGATACGGGTCTCCACAACGCGTTCGACGAGCTTCTCGGTACGGCGGCGGTACTCGACCAGTTGCTCGACCGAGATCAATTTGAGCCCGTGTTCGTCGGCGAAGTCGCGCAACCGCGGCAGGCGGGCCATGGTCCCGTCGTCGTTGACCACCTCGGCGATCACTCCCGCGGGACGCATGCCGGCGAGCCGGGCGAGGTCGACGGCGGCCTCGGTGTGGCCACGACGCGCCAGGACACCCCCCGGCCGGTAGCGCAACGGCAGGACGTGTCCGGGGCGGGTGAAGTCGCCCACGGCGCCGGCCGGGTCGGCCAGCAGTCGCAGCGTGTGGGCGCGGTCGGCGGCGGAGATCCCGGTGTGCACCCCCGAGCGCGCGTCCACGGTGACCGTGTAGGCGGTGCGCATGGAGTCTTCGTTGGTCGCCGTCATGAGCGGCAGGTTGAGGCGGTCCAGGTCCTCCCCGAGCATCGGCGCGCAGACGACCCCGGAGGTGTGTCGGATCATGAAGGCCAGCAGTTCGGGGGTCGCGGCCTCCGCGGCGAAGATGAGATCGCCCTCGTTCTCGCGGTCGGCGTCGTCGACGACGACGACCGCGTGTCCGGCGGCGATCTCCTTGATCGCGGCGTCGATGTCGTCCAACTGGATCTGGCCGGTGTCCTCGACCGTGCTCACGGGTCCTCCTTGAAAGCTGCTTGGCGGGGTCTGGCTGGCTGGACGGTTCATGCGGTCACCCGACGGGACGAGCGGTCCGCGGCCTGATCGGTTCGGTACCGGCGGGTCCAGTCGCGGATGCCGATGGCGGCGAGCACGAAGAAGACGCCGTAGACGAGGCCGCTGACCCACAACCCCGCCATGAGGGTGAGGGGGATCCCCACCAGGTCGACGATGATCCACACCACCCAGAAGTCCACGAGTCCGCGGCTCTGCGCGAACATCGCGACGGCGCTCCCCACGAAGATGAAGGCGTCCAACCAGGGCGACCAGGAGATTCCCGTGTAGCTGAAAGCCGTTGCCACCGCCACCGTGCCCACCGACAGCAGGCCGGCCAACAGGAGGCGTTCTCGGGTGGTGGCGGGACGAACCGGCAGTTCGGCGCCACCGCGCATACCGCGCGACCACCGATACCAGCCGTAGACGGCCAGGACCGCGAACATGACCTGCTTGAGTGCGTTGCCCACCAGCAGGGCGTCGACGGAGACCGCGAACAACAACACGGTTCCGGTCAGCTGCACCGGCCAGGTCCAAATGCTGCGGCGGATGGCGAAGGCGACGGTGGCCAGGGCTGCCATGTTGCCGATCAGGTCGGCCCAGCGGACGTGTTCGCCGAACAGGGTGAAACCCGTGTAGGCCCACTCCAGCCACCAGGCCCCCGTGCCGCTCACCGGGTGTCTCCGGCCCGGTGGCCGAGCAGACGCTCGACGTATTTGGCGATGACGTCCACTTCGAGGTTGACCGGCGCGCCGACCGGTTTGGCACCCAGGGTGGTGAGGTCCAGCGTGGTGGGGATGAGGCTGACCGTGAAATGGGCGTCGCCCGCCTCGACGACCGTGAGGCTCACGCCGTCGACGGTGATCGATCCCTTCTCCACCACGTAGCGCGCAAGCGCGGGGGGTACGGAGACACGCACCGTCTCCCAGTCGGTTCCGGGGACGCGCTCGGTGATGACGCCGGTGCCGTCCACGTGGCCCTGCACGATGTGGCCGCCCAGGCGGGCCGAGACCTTCGCCGCCCGTTCGAGGTTGACCGGGGATCCCGGCTCAAGGGCGCCGAGGCTGGATCGGTCGAGGGTCTCCTTCATGACGTCGGCGCTGAAGTGGCCGTCTTCATACCCGGTGACGGTCAGGCAGACGCCGTTGACCGCGATGGAGTCGCCGTGGGCGGCGTCGGAGGTGACGGTGGGACCGTGGATCGTCAGTCTGGCGGCCTGTCCTGCGGCCTCGCCGACCGGCGTGATTGAGACGACCCGGCCGAGCTCTTCAACGATTCCGGTGAACACGAGAGCGCCATCCCCTTTTTGCCTGGTTCGGCTCCGGGGGTGTGGGGATGGCTGAAACCATCGAGGGTGGTGTCGCCGACACCTTGAACAAGGTTCGGTCACACCGGTCCCACGCGCGCTGCCTCCCATCCGGACTTTAACCGTCGGTACCGGAATCCCACCGGTTCAACCGGCCGATGGCTTCGGCCGGGTCGCGGACTATAACCGCCGGTTCGGACTTTCACCGACCCCGGAGCACGCGTTTTCGTACGTCTTGGTCAACAAGTGTGCCACGGGCGGGTATTCCCGCTCCACCCGAGGGCCCGACAATCGAATGTCCGCAATCCAGCGGAAGGGCGGGAACGCATCCCTGCTCCGGCCGATGGCGGGCGGGGTCCGCGTACCCTCAGCCGGCCGCGCGCTCCGCCTGGGCCCGCAGCGCGTCGACGGCCGCGGCCGGATCCTCCTGGCCGTAGACCGCCGAGCCCGCCACGAAGACATCGGCTCCGGCCTCGGCGCAACGCTCGATCGTCTCCGCGCTCACCCCGCCGTCCACTTGGAGCCAGACAGCGGCGTCGGTGCTGCGGATCAGCTGACGGGCCCGTCGGATCTTGGGCAGCACCACGTCCAGGAACTTCTGGCCGCCGAACCCCGGATCGACCGACATCACCAACAGCATGTCCAGTTCCCCGAACAGGTCGGCGTAGGGCTCGACCGGCGTCGCCGGGTTGAGCGCCAGTCCCGCCCGTGCACCCAG
The DNA here is from genome assembly GCF_030268225.1 of Nocardiopsis ansamitocini. GTDB lineage: Bacteria > Actinomycetota > Actinomycetes > Streptosporangiales > Streptosporangiaceae > Nocardiopsis_D > Nocardiopsis_D ansamitocini. The sequence goes on from NZ_BSQG01000001.1 coordinate 395,484, forward strand.
GCGCCGGATCTCGCGCAGCGTGCGCACCGGGGACTTGGCCGCCTCGGCGTGAATGGTGACGCTGCCCGCGCCCGCCTCGGCGTAGGCCGGAGCCCAGCGGTCGGGGTCCTCGATCATCAGATGGCAGTCCAGCGGCAGCGCCGCCGCCTTGTGCAGGGACTCCACGATGGGCAGCCCCAGCGTCAGGTTGGGGACGAAGTGATTGTCCATGACATCGACGTGCAGCCAGTCGGCCGAGTCGGCGACTGCCGCGGCCTCTTGGGCGAGGTGCGCGAAGTCGGCAGAGAGGATGCTGGGAGAGATCTGGATCGCCACGGGACAGAAGCTTAGCCGTATGCGCCGGTCGCGGCCTCGCCCCTCACCCCTTTCCAGCAGGGCGGGGACGACGGGCGCGACCCGGCCGGGGATTCGGTCAGTGCTTGCGCACCAGGGCAAGGAACATGGCGTCGGTGCCGTGGCGGTGCGGCCAGAACTGGGCGAAGGGGCCCGCGGCGACGTCGGCGACCTCGTCGAGGTACGGGGCGGCCTCGATGAGTTCGGCGTCGGTGCGCTCCGCCAGGACCGCCTCGACGATGTCGCGGGTCTCGGCCAGGTGCGGCGAACAGGTCACATAGCCCACGACGCCACCGGAGCGCGCGGCGTCCAACGCGCGGTTGAGCAGGTCGTGCTGGAGGGGGGCCAGCCCGGCCGCGGTCGTGGGGGTGCGGCGCCACCGCGACTCCGGCCGGCGGCGCAGGGCCCCCAGCCCGGTGCAGGGGGCGTCGACCAGGACCCGGTCGAAGGCGCCGTCGCGCCATGCCGGCCGGGTGGAGTCGGCCACGACCGCGCGGGCGGCGTCGCGAACCGAGCGGTGAACGGCCCGGGCCACCAGTCCGGCCCGCGCGGGCTGGACCTCGGCCGCCAGCAGGCGGGCATCACGCTGGCCGGCCAGCCCGCCCAGTAGCCCGGCCTTGCCGCCTGGACCCGCGCACATGTCCAGCCAACGGGCGTCGGGGCCGGTCAGCGGAACCCTGGTGAGCGCGAGGGCGACGAGCTGACTGGCCTCGTCCTGCACAGCGGCGCGTCCCTGCTGGATGGGACGCAACAGACCGGGGTCGCCCTCGGTGAGGTAGGCCGCGTAAGGGGAGAGGCGCCCCGCCTGGGCTCCCTCCTCCACCAGGTCGGCAACCGATGCACGACCGGGTTTGGCCACCAGGGTCACCAATGGGCGCTCGTTGTGCGCGGCGAGCAGACGTTCGGTCTCGGCCAGTTCCCCGGAAAGGTCCTCCCCCAACGCCTCGGCCAGCGCACCGACGATCCAGCGCGGGTGGCTGTGGACGACGGCGAGATGGCCCAGGGCGTCGGCCGAACGGGCGGGGGCGACGATGGCCAGCCAAGCGTCGAGGTCACGGGCGCTCACCTTGCGCAGAACGGCGTTGGCGAACCGGGAACGGTGGTGACCGATGACCTTGCGGGCAAGGTCGATGGTGGCGCTGACCGCCGCGTGCGGCGGGATCTTGGTGGACAGCAGCTGGTGGGCGCCCAGGCGCAGTACCGGCAGCACCTCGGGATCGACCGATCGGATGGAGCGGTCGACGCAGGAGTTGAGAATCGCGTCGTAGGTCCCCTGGCGGCGCAACGTACCGTAGGTGAGCTCGGTGGCCAGGGCCGCGTCGCGGCCCGCGACACCGCGTTCGCGCAGTGTCGCGGGCAGGAGCAGGTTGGCGTAGGCGTCCCTGGTCTCCACCGCGCGCAGCACGTCGTAGGCCACCCGTCGCGCCAGGTCCTTGGGCACGGGTGGCGTCGCGGGGCGGCCCCGCCCGCGACGCGTGGAGCGGTAGGGGGAAGAGGAACGGTCAGTCACTGTCGATCAGCCTCACGCCTGGAGAATCCGATGCGGCCCGCGGTCCCCGCGGGTCACCCATCGAGGGTACAGATCTCCACAGTTCAACGAGCAGCTGATCGCCCGCCGGGCCGTCGCCGGAAGCCAGGGCGCGGACCGGTCAGGCGCTCCCCAGGCGCTCGTCGTCACCGGGACGGACACCACGGGCCCAGTCGACCGCGGGCATCATGCGCTTGCCCTGGGGCTGGACGTGGCCGAGGCGCACCGAGCGGGTGGCAGTGCCCACGAGGACGTGTTTCTTGCCGATCTCCAGACGCCCCGGCGGGAGCGCGGGAGCGTCCTCGACCAACGCGACCGGGCCGAGTTTGAGCCGGGTTCCGCGAAAGACCGTCCATGCTCCGGGAGCCGGGTCGCAGGCGCGGATGAGGCGGTCGATGCGCAGGGCCGGGGCGTGGAAGTCCACCTCGGCGTCCTCGGGGTTGAGCTTGGCGGCGTAGGACACACCGTCCTCGTTCTGGGGACGGGACTCGAGCGAACCGGCGGCGACGCCGTCCAGGGTGCGGACCAGCAGTTCGGCACCCGAGTGGGAGAGGCGTTCGAGCAGGACGCCGCTGGTGTCGCGCGGCCCGATTGGCTCGGTGACCACCCCGTACACGGGGCCGGAATCCAATGCCGGCTCGATCTGGAACGTGGCCGCACCCGTGATGTCGTCGCCGTGCAGGACGGCGTGCTGCACGGGGGCGGCGCCGCGCCAGGCCGGGAGCAGTGAGAAGTGCAGGTTGATCCATCCGTGCCGGGGAATCGCCAACGCCTCCTTGCGCAGCAGTGCCCCGTAGGCCACCACCGGGCAGCAGTCCGGTTCGAGCGCCCTCAGCCGCGCGAGGAAATCCGGCTCGCTCGCCTTGGCCGGTTTGAGCACCTCGATCCCGGCCTCGGCTGCCACCTCCGCGACCGGACTGGGCGAGACCTTGCGCCCGCGACCCGACACCGCGTCGGGGCGGGTGACGACCGCGACGACCTCGTGCTGAGAGTCGAGCAGCGCTCTCAACGACGGTACGGCCGCCTCCGGCGTTCCCGCGAAGACCAACTTCATCTACGGACCCCATATTCCAGACGTTCGTTCCGACCCGCCGCCGCGCGGCACCGTGCGAGGACGGCCCCGCGGCGGTCCGGGTGCACACAGCGTAATGACAAACGCGGGTCCTGGAAGCGACGACGGCCGGCGCGCCGAGCGGACACGTCGGGGCGGCGTATCTGCTGGACGGGATCAGCGGCGCATGCCGTGCCGGGCGGCGACGGAGATGTGCGGGTCGGGGTGGAGTTGGAAGAGGAGTTCCAGCGCACGGGCGCGGTCGGGGTGATCGAGGTCGGCCAGGAGCGCCACGAGCGGGAGTTCGCGGGGGCCGATGAGACGGTCCAGGAGACGGGTGTAGTCCTGGAGGCCGCGCTGATGGCTGAGGCCCACGACGGCCTCTGCGACCAACCAGGCGCGGTCGGTGTCGCAGAGCGGTGGGACGGGGGCGATGGCATGGCCGGCCAGCCATTGGCGACAATGACGCCACATCAGCGGGTCGGCGAGTCCGGCGCGGACCGCGGGTTCGGCCCCGGGTCCCAGGCGCCCCAACAGGACCACCGCGATCCCGCGCTGTCCGGTCCCGGCTCGTGCGGCAGCGGCGATCAGACCCGCTGCTGCATCCTCCTCCGTGCGCTCGGCCAACCACCCCAGGAACTCCACCGCACGCTCGGACTCGGAGTAGCCCGACAGTGCGGCGAGGAGTTCGTCCGCCTCGGCGTGGGCATGGCCGCCGAGGACCGGGGCAGTCATTCCGGACGCATTGAGCAACCGGTTGAGGCCCCAGCGACCCAGCGCAGTGAGTTCGACGCCCACGGCCGAGGGCCGGGTGACCGCGCCGTGGCGGATCAGTTCCCCCAGGGCGTTGCGCACCGTGGGTTGGGCGAGCGTGCTCAGGCTCTCGGTCTCGGTCGCGTCGACGAGACCGTCGGTGACCGCGTCGTCGAGGACCTCTGCTGCCAGTCGGGCGATGCCGGACTCGGGCTGGACGGCGCGCCCGCACTGGTAGAGCTCGAACATGAATTCACCGAGGACCCGTTCGGCCACGCGCTGGGCACCGTGGCCGGTGTCCTCGTCGAACTCGGTGAGGGCGACGTAGACCGCGAGCCAGTGGCGCAGCGTCAGCGGGTCGGAGTCCCCTCCGCCGAGCTCGGGGGTTCGTCTGGCGCGGCCCGATTCCATGGTGAGCAGGCCGGTGTCGAAGGCCGTGTTCCACACCCACGCCATGTCCGGGTCCTGGACATCGCCGTCGTGGGCGACCGGGCGCACCGCGGGCAGTTCCCGCAGTGCCCGTGCGGCCGGACCGGGCTCGGGGCGGCCGTCGACGACGCGGGGGCGGTGCTCCTCGGCCCAGTCGGCGAGTGCGCGGAGGGCGACCAGGAACGGTGAGCGACGGGCAGATGCGGCGAGCTCGGATTCCGGAGCGAGGCGTACGGGCGCCACCGGCGAAGGGTCGGGGCGGGTAGTCGGCGGCTTCAACACAACCTCTCCCACCGGCTTGGCGCAGAAAACCCACTGGCGGTGCGCCCGGCTCAGCCAGGCGCGCACCGGACCGTTCTCTCTCGGGGCAGCGGCTCCGGGCACCAGGTGCTCTGCGGCGGCGTGGTCAGTGTGTCCACTCACCCGCCCAGCGTGGCACAGCGACCGACGGCGAGGCGGAATTTTCCGACTTTCCCGAGCTTTCCCAATGACCATAATTCGCCCCATAAACCGTCCGCTACGGCGAAAGGGGGCGACCGGCTCCGCGGACCGTCCCTCCTCTGCGATGGTCCGGTGCCGGCACGCGCACGCGGGCCGGGGCGAACGAACCGACGCGCCCGGCCGGGCAGCGGTACCGCAACGCTTCGGCGGGCCGCCGGGGGGCGGACGGGCGAACCGCCGGCACCGGCCCACCTCGCAGGCGCACCACCGTGGTCGGCCCCCTCTGGTAGGACTGTGGGCGTGACCCACCAGCCCGGCCCCGACGAAGGGGCCCTGTTCGACGTGCCCCGCGCCAAGGCCGCGGCCCGCAGGAAGGCTCCTGTTCCACGTCGCCCAGCGGCCGAGCGTGCGGTGGCCCGTGTCCTGGTGGACACGCCGCTGCCCCACCTGGACCGTCCGTTCGACTACCAGGTGCCGGACGACATGGACGACAGCGCCGTGCCCGGCTGTCGGGTCCGGGTGCGGTTCAACAACCAGACGCTGGACGGCTTCCTGTTGGAGAGGGTCGCCGAGTCCGATTTCCAGGGCCGCCTGGCCTACCTGCATCAGGTGGTCTCGCCCGAACCGGTGCTCACCCCCGAGATCGCCGCGCTGGCACGCGCCGTCGCCGACCGTTACGCCGGAACCCTCAACGATGTACTCCGCCTGGCCGTCCCCCCACGCCACGCCCGGGTGGAGAAAGAACGGAAGGAGCAGAGAAGCGGCAACGCCTCTGCCCACACGGCCGCGCAGGAGCCCGAAACCGCGCCTGCTGCCCCCTCCTCTGCCGAAGACGGCCCGGAGGAGCACGGGGCTCCCCCGGGCCCGGAGCAACCCGCCCCGACCGTCACCGAGCCCGATGCCGGGCCCGGCCCCTGGGCGGACTACCCGGCAGGACCGGCGTTCCTCGCCGCTCTGCGCGCGGGACGCGGGCCCCGGGCGGTGTGGGACACCGTTCCCGGCCCCCAGTGGTGTGATGCGATCGCGGTGGCAGCCGGGGCCGCGTCGGCATCGGCGCGGGGCAGCCTGGTGGTGCTCCCCGACGGCCGTGACGTCGCCGCGGTGGACACGGCGCTGTCCGCACGGCTGGGACCGGGCATGCACGTCGCGCTGACCGCCGAACTGGGCCCCGCCGAACGGTACCGGCGCTGGCTGTCGGTGCTGCGTGGCGAGGTCGGCATCGTCGTGGGAACCCGTGCCGCGATGTTCGCGCCGGTGCGCGACCTCGGCCTGGTGGTGCTGTGGGACGACGGCGACGACGTGCACGCCGATCCGCACGCCCCCTATCCGCACGCCCGCACCGTGTTGTCGCTGCGGGCGCACAGCACCGGAGCGGGCGCGCTGATCGGCGGGTTCACCCGCACCACCGACGCCGCCCAACTGGTGGAATCGGGCTGGGCGCATCCGCTGGGCGCGGACCGGGAGCTGCTGCGGCGCCGCGCCCCCCGGATCCGCGCAGCCGGCGACGACGCGGAACTGGCCCGGGACGAGGCCGCCCGGTCGGCCCGTATGCCCAGCATGGCGCTGCGGGTGGCCCGCGAAGCCGCAAAGGAGGGACCGGTGCTGATCCAGGTCCCCAGACGCGGCTACCTGAACGCGTTGGCGTGCGCTCACTGCCGCGCTCCCGCGCGCTGCCGCACCTGCCAGGGGCCGTTGGCGATGCGCAGCGCGCACGCGATGCCCTACTGCCGGTGGTGCGGTCACATAGCCGGGGACTGGGGGTGCCCGGACTGCCGGCACACCCGGATACGCGCCACCGTCGTGGGCGCGCGGCGCACCGCGGAGGAGTTGGGCCGGGCCTTCCCGTCGCTGCCGGTCCGTACATCGGGGCGCGACGAGATCCTGACCGAGATCGGCGATCGCCCCGCCCTCGTGGTGGCCACCCCGGGTGCGGAACCGATGGTGCCCGGAGGGTATGCGGCGGCGGTGTTGCTGGACGGGTGGGCGCTGTTGGGCCGGGCGGACCTGCGCGCCACCGAGGAAGCGCTGCGCCGGTGGTGCGGTGCGTCCGCGCTGGTGCGCCCTGCGGAGGAGGGGGGGCAGGTGGTGGTACTGGCCGATCCGTCCCTGCCCGTGACCCAGGCTCTCATCCGGTGGGATCCGCCGGGTTTCGCCGAACGCGAGCTCGCCGAGCGCCGGGAGCTGGGCTTCCCGCCCGCCGTCGCGATGGCCTCGGTGACCGGGGAACCGGCGAACGTGCGCGAGCTACTGGACCAGCTGGTGCTTCCCGAAGGAACCGAGCTGCTCGGTCCGGTGGCGGTGGCGAACGGCTTCGGCGAAGGAACCGCCGAGCGCGCCCTGCTGCGGTTGCCCCGGGGGTCGGCCCGGGAACTGTCTACCGCGCTGAAAGCCGCTGCGGCGGCGCGCAGCGCACGCCGGGACGAAAAACTGGCGCAGGTGCGGGTGGACCCGCTCGACGTGGTGTGATCCGCTTCACCTCACTGATCGCTGGCATGTCCGCCGCTGTCCCCGCCCCGGTGGGGCCGGCGTCGTGGCCGTCGGAAAATTCCCTGGTGGGTCCGGGCCGTCGGTGGCTAGAGTGCGGTGGCCCGCCCCCGCGACGGAAAAGACCGCCCATGAAGCACTCGACCCCGGAGTTCGCCGCGCTGGCCCACCGCGGCACGATCCTGCGGTGCGAGATCGGCTCCACCGTGCACGGCACGGGCCTGCCCGGGCAGGCCGACCGCGACGAGATGGGTATTTGCGTGGAACCGCGGGAGTACGTGATCGGCCTGCGCCAGTTCGAGCAGTACGTCTTCCAGACCAGCCCCGAAGGCGAACGGTCAGGGCCGGGGGACCTCGACCTGACGGTGTACTCGCTGCGCAAGTGGACGCGGCTGGCGTTGTCGGGCAACCCGACCGTGCTGTTGGCGCTGTTCGTATCCGACTCCCACACCACGCACCTCACCGACCTGGGCCGGGCGCTGCGCGCCAACTCCGACCGGTTCGTCTCGACGGAGGCGGGGAACCGGTTCCTGGGCTACCTGCGCGCCCAGCGCGACAGCATGTTGGGGTTGCGTGGGGGGCGCCACACCAATCGCCCCGAACTGGTGCGGGAGCACGGGTTCGACACCAAGTTCGCCAGCCACATGATCCGGTTGGGCGTCCAGGGCGTGGAGCTCCTGGAGACGGGCCGCATCAGCCTGCCGATGCCCGAGCCGTGGTCGTCATGGATCCGCGACTTGCGCCTGGGCCGCCGTTCACGCGACGAGGCGTTGGCTGTGGCGGCAGAACAGGAAGCGCGTCTGACCGCCCTGCTCGGAACCGCTGACGTGCCCGCGCGGGCCGATCACGCCTGGGCCGACGCCTGGCTGGTGGATGCCTACGAGAGCAGTTGGGCGTCCCGGGACGGTGATCGGGAGGGCACGGCGCAGCCCGGTTGACCGCGGGGCCGCGTCCCGCGACCGCCGATCAGGACGCGGACCGATCTCCTTGGTCACGACCGCGCCTCACGTACTCAGGGCCGACGCGCCACGCCGGCCAGGACACCGGTTCCGGTGGCCGCGACCTCGTCGTCGGGATAGGGCCACCAGGCGATATCGGCCGTTCCCGGTTCGAGCAGGTCGAAAGGCTCGAACAGCGTGGCCGCGCGTTGCCGTGCATGAGGGTCGGCGTCGTTAGGCGGTCGCCGGCAGATGACGAGATGGCTCCCCGGGGCGAGAATCTCGTACAACCCCCGCACCAATGCGCCCACGGCATTGTCGCCGGGCAGCGCATCGGCGTTGAGGACCACGCCGAGCGGCGAGGTCAGATCGAGGAGACCGCGAAGGCCGAGCTGACCGGCGATCCCGGCTGCGTCCAGGCGCTTGACGTGCAGGGTCACCGGGCCGTCGACATGCACCGCGGTCCGGCTGCCCACCGACGCCGCAGCCCCGGTGTCCACGTACACGACGCGGGAGTCGGGGTCGTGCGTCCGCGCTACGCCGTGGACCCCTTCGGCAGCAGGAACGCCGGAGCCGATGTCGACGAACTGCCCGATGCCCAGATCGGTGGCGAGGTAGCCCACGCAGCGCCGCAGGAACCCCGGGACGGCAGTGATCACAGCAGGATCGGGAGGCGTCACGGCAGGGGCATCGCGCAGGTAGTCGACGATATGGACGACCCGTGGGCCGGGCACGTCGAGCAGGGGCGGTTCGACGTCGGCGCGCAGTGCCGTCCTGTGGTCAGTCACGATCGCTCCCCGAGCCTCGGCCGATCGAGGTCGGGGCGGGCCGGACGGATCGCGCCGCGAACCCGATTCCCGTGACCTCCGTCATAGCGATCGATGCTACCCGCTTGCCGGGAGAGGCCGCCTAGGGGTGGGGTCTGGGGTCGGGGACCGGCGAGACCCGCTCGTTGACCAGCGCATATTCCCACTGCGGGCCGTGCTCTGCGAGCTCGGCCACTGCACGGACCAACCGGTCGACGTGCTCGACGGTGGTACCGAGGCCGAGGCTGGCCCGCGCTGCCTGCGTGTGCCCGGGCGGGAGGAGTTCGCGGGTGAGCAGGTGTGCGCAGAACAGGCCGTCGCGCACACCGATCCCGTACTCGGCCGAGAGCGCGGCAGCCAGCAGGTCCGCGGGCACGCCGTCCACGACGAAGGAAACGATGCCCACCCTGGGGTGCTCGGGGCCCCACAGGCTCAGGTCGTGGACCGCCGGGATTTGCGCGAGCCCCGTGCGCAGCCGGTCCAACAGGGACTGTTCGTACTCGTGGAGGGTGTCCTGGCCCGCCTCGGTGAGTGCGGTGCAGGCGGCGGCCAGGGCGACCGCGCCAAGGACGTTGGGGCTTCCCGCCTCGTGACGGGCCGGGAGGTCGTTCCAACGGACATCGTGCTCGCTGACGTTTGCGGTGGCACCGCCCCCGGCGAGGTAGGGCTCGGCCGCGCGCAACCAGTCGACCCGGCCGGCCAGCACCCCCGCGCCGAAAGGCGCGTAGAGCTTGTGCCCGGAGAAGGCCACGTAGTCCACGCCGGTGGCCGCGAGGTCGAACGATGCATGCGGGACGAGCTGGGCGGCGTCGACGGCGATCCGGGCTCCTGCGGCGTGGGCGACGGCCGTCAACTCTTCGACCGGCCACAGTTCACCGGTGACGTTGGAGGCAGCCGTGACCACCAGCAGCCGCGGGCCCTCGGGCGCGGCGAGCAGCGCCCGACGCGCGGACTCGACCGCGGCCTCCGGGCTCGCGGGCAGCGGCAGCCGCACGACGCGGCCGGCGGTGCTGCCACGGTGCTGCCACGGCAGCAGCGCCGCGTGGTGCTCTCCGGCGAAGACGACGACGGTGCAGGCGTCGGGCACACACCGGGCCAACAGGTTCAGGGCGTCGGTCGTACCGCGTACGAAGACCACGGCGTCGTCGGCGCGCGCGCCGACGAACCGGGCCACCCCGAGCCGCGCCTTCTCGTAGGCGTCGGTGCTGACCTGGGAGTGAAACCCCGCCCCCCGGTGAACGCTGGCGTAGTAGGGCAGGGCGTCGGCCAGGGTGGCGCGCACCGCTTCGAGGCAGGGGGCGCTGGCGGCGTAGTCGAAGTTGGCGTAGGACACCCGCTCGCCGTTGACCAGCGGGATCAGGACGTCGGCACCGACCACGTCCGGCTGGGGGCTCAGGGGTGCGGAGATCGGGGCTGGGGCGACAGTGGTCACGACATACCTTCCATGGGTCACAGGGGACCCCGGGGTACGCATGGAGCGACCTTGCAGACGGGGTCCGCGCTTGCCTGACACGTTGACGTTCTCGGCCGTGTCTCGACCTGGTCCTCACCCGGGGCACCCCACCGCGGAAGGAGGGTTGCCGGCCAGCGAGCCGGGGCTTTGCGCTGGCGCTCATGACCTGCCAAGGACTATAACCCACGAATCCACCCCGCTCGCGGGAGCCCCCCGTGTGACCTGACGCACCCCGACAGGGGACGGCCCGCCGGCCGGTCACTAGAGTGGGGGAATGGGTCTCGGGCACGACCTCGCGCAGCGCCGGGCGGACACCGCCCCGTGGCGCCACGGCCCGTCCGGGATTGCTGCCCTGCGCCACGCGGACGACGCCCCCGAGTGGTCCGGCAACCGGTGCATCGGCCATAATTGGCCGCATCTGCCCCTCCCGCCGAGGGCGGTCCGAATTCTGGCCGTCCTGCCCAGGCGCGAGAATCCAGTCCCCCGGATTCCTCGCATGCCCTGATGGAGGGACACCCACGCCATGCATGACAGCGAACGCCTGCACCGCCTGGCCGACCCCGACGTGGTCCTCGTCTCCGGCTACGCACGGCTCCCCGATGCCGTGGCCGGCCACTCCCAGTACGAACGCCTCGGCGTCGTCCTCGCCGTGAACCTCGGCGACGGTCGAATCGTCGCCGCCGACACCACCCTGCTCACCGACCTCGCCAAGGAATTCTTCCGGGTCCTGGTCGAAGGGCTGTCGGTCTACGACGACATCACAGAAATCGCCAACCGTGTGCAGACCCGCTACGCGGGGCAGTCCGGTGGCGCACTGGCCACTGCGCTGCGACGCTGCCTGGAGACCTGCCTGCAGTTGCGCGCGGCCCACCGCACCGTTGACGCGAGGGAGAAGTGAACCGTTGACCACCACCGACCGACAACCGCACCGGCCACTGGCCGGAATCCGGGTCGCCGACCTGTCCCGGGTACTGGCCGGCCCCTACGCCACGATGCTGCTGGCCGACATGGGGGCCGACGTGGTCAAGATCGAGCATCCCGAACACGGTGACGACACCCGTTCGTGGGGACCGCCTTGGGCCGGTGACCAGGCGGCCTACTACCTCTCCCTGAACCGGGGCAAGCGCAGCCTCGCCATCGACCTGAAAGACCCCGAAGGGCTGGCCGCGGTACGTGAGCTCTGCGCGGGGGCCGACGTGGTCGTACAGAACTTCCGTCCCGGTGTGATCGAGCGCCTCGGCCTGGGATACGAGCAGGTCAAAAAACTCAACCCCGGGGTCGTGTACTGCTCCATCAGCGGCTTCAGTTCCGGGCACAGTCCAGCGGGGCGCGCGGGCTTCGACGTGATCGTGCAGGGCGAGAGCGGTCTGATGAGCACCACCGGCACTCCCGGGGGAAGCCCCACCAAGATCGGCATCCCCATCAGCGACGTGTTCACCGGTCTCAACGCCGCCGCGGCCATCTGCGGTGCGCTCACCGGGCGCGAACGCACCGGCACGGGCACCCACGTGGAGGTGTCGTTGATCAACTCCGCGCTGTCGAGCCTGGTCAACGTCGCCCAGCGTGGGCTGGTGACCGGAGCCGAACCGGAACGGTTCGGCCAGGCCCACTCGACGATCGTGCCCTACCAGGTGTTTCCCACCGCCGACGCCGAGATGATCGTTGCCGCCGGCAACGACTCGTTGTACCGGCGACTGTGCACGGCGGTGGGACGCGCCGAGCTGGCCGACGACCCCCGGTTCGCCACCAATCCCGACCGGGTCGCCAACCGGGAAGTACTGGTGGCCGAGCTCACCGCCGCCCTGTCCGCCAAGGGCGCGGAGGAATGGCTGCCGATCTTGACGGCGGCGGGTGTTCCGGTGGGCAAGGTCCGAGGGGTGCTGGAGGCGATCCGCGCCGCCGACGCCTCGGGCGACGCCGCCACGATCACGGTCGACCACCCCACTCTGGGCGACCTCGAACTGGTGCGGGCCGGCTTCCGCTTCGACTCCCCCACCCCCGAAGCAGACGCAGCCGTACTCCCGCCCCCGCTACTGGGCCAGCACTCCACCGCTGTCCTGGAGGGCCTCGGACTGACCGACGAGCAGATCGCCGGGCTCGTAGCGCGCGGGGTGGTCAACCAGAACGGACAGACCCGATCCACGACTCGACGAGGAGCCGATCACCGATGAGCACATCCGCCAAGGTCCCAGCCCCCGACCCACTCGACTTCCTGGCCGTGGACGCCTCCCTGAGCACCGAGGAGGCCGACATCCGCGACGCGGTGCGCGCCTTCGCCGAGCGCGAACTCCTCCCCGACGTCGCGGACTGGTTCGAGGCCGGCACGCTGCCCAACCCGCGCGAACTCGCCAAGCAGGTCGGTGAACTGGGCCTGTTCGGCATGCACCTCACGGGCTACGGCTGTGCCGGAACCAGCGCCGTGGCCTACGGTCTGGCCTGCCGTGAGCTGGAGGCGGTCGACTCGGGTCTGCGCAGTTTCGTGTCGGTCCAGGGGTCGCTGGCAATGGCCGCGATCCACCGGTACGGCTCCGAGGAACAGAAGACGGAGTGGCTGCCGCGGTTGGCCGCGGGCGACGCCATCGGCTGCTTCGGCCTGACCGAACCCGACTCCGGCAGCGATCCCGGATCGATGCGCACCCGCGCCCGCAGGGACGGCACGGACTGGGTGCTGGACGGCACCAAGATGTGGATCACCAACGGTTCCGTCGCCGACGTGGCCGTGGTGTGGGCGACCACCGACGAGGGGGTGCGCGGGTTCGCGGTCCCCACGGACACGCCGGGGTTCGGCGCCAACGTCATCCACCGCAAACTCTCGCTGCGCGCCTCGATCACCGCCGAACTGGTCCTGGACGGGGTGCGGCTCCCCGAAACGGCACGGCTGCCGCTGGCCGAGGGGCTGGGGGCCCCGCTGTCGTGCCTGAACGAGGCACGGTACGGGATCGTTTGGGGCGTGGCGGGTGCGGCGCGCGCCTGCTACGCGGCCGCTCGCGACTACGCGCTGACCCGCGAGCAGTTCGGCGGCCCCATCGCCGGCTTCCAGCTGACCCAGCGCAAACTGGCCGACATGGTGGTGGACGTCAACCAGGCATCGCTGACCGCGCTGCACCTGGGCCGGCTCAAGGACGCCGGGGCCTGCCACCACAACCAGGTGAGCTTCGGCAAGCTCGCCAATGTGGCCGCCGCTCAGCGCGTGGCCGCCGCTGCCCGCTCGGTGCACGGTGCCAACGGCATCACCCTGGAGTACCCGGTACTGCGCCACATGCTCAATCTGGAGACGGTGGCCACCTACGAGGGCACCGAGGAGATCCATGCACTGAGCGTCGGCCAGGCCGTGACGGGGATCTCCGCTTTCCGCTGACCCCGGGTACGCCGTGTCCCCGGTCCGCCCGGGGACACGGCGTGCACCACAATGGAGGGGCGAGCGCCACGTGTAGGGAGATGCGATGGAGAACGGTACGAAGCGGTTCGAGATGACGCGACTGAGGCGCACCGCCGACGCCGTCGTAGGAGGGTTCCTCAAGTACGGCTTCGGTCCCCGCGACACCCACCTGCTGACCACCCGGGGCGTCAAATCCGGCTTTCTGCGGACCACCCCGGTCAGCCTCGTGGACAACCCCGAGGGCCGCTTCCTGGTGGCCCCCTACGGCGTGGTGGGCTGGGTACGCAACATCCGCAAGAGCGGTTACGCGACGCTGCGCCGCGGCGGGTGGATCGAACTGATCAGCGTGGTCGAGGTCGGTGCCGAACGCGCCGCCCCGGTCCTGCGCGAGTACGTCGACCACCCCCGCGCCGCCGTGGTGGGAGGCTACTTCCGGGCCTGCGCGGACGCACCGGTCGAGCGGTTCGTGGAGGAGGCCGCCGAACACCCCGTGTTCGAGATCGTCCGCAGCACCACGATCCGGATCTGACCAGCGTTTGGCTTGTGTCCTGCCGGTACAGCGCGCGGCCGGGCCCACCGGGACCCCCGACGCGGGTTCCCGGTGGGCCCGGGGCGGACGGACGGGGCCCAGCTGGAGCGACCTCGGGGACTTTTCGGCACGACCGTTCCACCGATGACGTCTCGTACGTGGCCCTGATCGAATCCCCTCGGCGCAGGATGGCCGGCGTCCGATGCCGGATCGGCGCGGGGGCAGGGGGCGCGATGCCGGATCGAACCGGCTCTCCTGGGAAAGGCGGCGCTGCTCGGTCCGAACGGCCGGGACAGGTTCCGGTAGGCGCTCCCCTTTCGTGGCATGGCGCGTTGGGCGCCCACCGGTGGGAGCGGTCGGGGACAATGGCCCTCGGGCCCGCGAGCGTTCGTGGGGGCCATCACCGTTCAGATGACCGCAGAGACCGCCGGAGCGACCGTGATCCGCAGGATGCCGGAACCGCGCGGGGCCCGGCTCGTGACCGACGGCCTCGACCCCAAGACCTGGCTCGTCGCGGCAAGCGTGCTGGTGGGCTGGGGCACCAGCGGCCTCGTAGGCGTGGGCTGGGCGCTGGCCGCCCTGTGCTTCGCCGGGGTGCTGCCCGTTCTGCTGATCAAACTGCGAGTGCGCAGCGGCGCGTGGAGCGACCGCCACCTCGGGGTCCGGCGGCAGCGGCTGATGGCCATGGCGATGATCGTGGCCTCGGTGACGTGCGGCGCGGCTCTCATGGCCGCGCTGGGCGCCCCAGTACCGATGGTCGCCCTGCTCGTGGCCATCGGTGCGGTTCTGACCCTGCTCGGGGCGATCACGTTCGTCTGGAAGATCTCCGTGCACACGGCGGCGTCATCGGGCAGTGTCGTGATGCTCGTACTGGTCTACGGGGTCTGGGCACTGCTGGCCGCGCCGCTCGTGGTACTGGTCGGCTGGTCGCGCGTGGCCCTGCGCGACCACACAGCGGCCCAGACCGTCGCGGGGGCGGTCGTGGGCAGCACTGCGGCGTGGGTCGTTTTCTCCCTCGTCTTCTGACCGGGACCGTGCACGTCGTCGGCCGCGCCCCGTTCGGGGCGCGGCCGACGACGAACGGCTTCCGGGACCGGTCAGGCGCCCGCGGCGGCCTTGAGGGCCTCGGCGCGGTCGGTGCGCTCCCAGGTGAACTCGGGGAGCTCGCGCCCGAAGTGACCGTAGGCGGCGGTCTTGGAGTAGATCGGGCGGAGCAGGTCGAGGTCGCGGATGATCGCGGCCGGACGGAGGTCGAAGACCTCCTGGACGGCCTTCTCGATGGCCTCCGGTGCCACCTGCTCGGTGCCGAAGGTCTCCAGGAAGATGCCCACGGGCTGGGCCTTGCCGATCGCATAGGCGACCTGGACCTCGACGCGATCGGCCAGGCCGGAGGCGACGATGTTCTTGGCGACCCAGCGGGTGGCGTAGGCGGCGGAACGGTCGACCTTGGACGGGTCCTTGCCGGAGAAAGCTCCGCCACCATGACGGGCGTAACCGCCGTAGGTGTCGACGATGATCTTGCGGCCGGTCAGACCGGCGTCGCCCATCGGGCCGCCGATCTCGAAGCGGCCGGTGGGGTTGACCAGCAGCCGGTAGTCGTCGGATTCGAGGCCGTAGCTGGCCACGACCGGCGCGATCACGTGCTCCTTGATGTCGGGGGTCAGCAGCTCGCGCAGGTCGATGTCGGGAGCGTGCTGGCTGGAGACCACCACGGTGTCCAGACGGACCGGGGTCGTGCCGTCGTACTCGATGGTGACCTGGGTTTTGCCGTCGGGGCGCAGGTAGGGGACGGTTCCGTCGCGGCGCACCGCGGACAACCGCTGCGCCAAGGCGTGCGCGAGCTTGATCGGCAGCGGGAGCAGCTCGGGCGTCTCGTTGTTGGCGTAGCCGAACATGAGGCCCTGGTCGCCGGCGCCCTGCTTGTCGAGGTCGTCGGTGCCCTGGTTCTCGCGCGCCTCATAGGCGGTGTCGACACCCTGGGCGATGTCGGGTGACTGGGCACCGATGGACACCGAGACCCCGCAGGAAGCGCCGTCGAAGCCCTTCGCGGAGGAATCGTAGCCGATCTCCAGGATCTTCTCGCGGATGATGCTGGGGATGTCGACGTAGGTGGACGTAGTCACCTCTCCGGCGACGTGCACCTGCCCGGTGGTGATCAGGGTCTCCACCGCGACCCGGCTCTTGGGGTCTTCAGTGAGCATCGAGTCGAGGATCGCGTCACTGATCTGGTCGGCCATCTTGTCGGGGTGGCCTTCGGTGACCGACTCGGAGGTGAAAAGGCGACGGGACACGTTGAGGGACTCCTTGCAGCGGCTGCTGGCTGACAGTTGTCGCGCCGGCCGGGAGAACAGGGGGGAGGCCGCCCGTTAATTTCCGACCAGCGTGGTTGGTTTATGGTCCCACTGTAGTGGGCGCCTGGCGGCAACCGCGAGGGTACACCCCGGGCGTCCCCCGCAGGGTCCCCTGGAATCATCGGTTTCTCCCCGCACACAACGGCGCTGGGCAGGGCTTACGTAGCCTACTTGGTAACCGGTCACCCGCAAATGCGGCGCTACCGGCCGCTACCAGTATCCCCGGGAATGCGCGTGGCGACCAGATCCCAAACCTGATCGGCCACGTCCTCCTTGGGGCCGCGTTCGATCTCCACCGAGGCACCCTCTGCGGTCAGCACGACGGCCTGGTTGTCAGCGGTGCCGAACGCCCGACCGTCGCCGACCTGGTTGACCACCAGCAGGTCGCAGCCTTTTCTGGCGAGTTTGGCGCGGCCGTTGTCGAGCACGTTGTCGGTCTCGGCAGCGAAACCGACCACGATCTGGCCGGGCCGGGCACGCTCGCGACTGACCTCGGCGAGGATGTCGGGGTTCTCCACCAGGGCGATCGGGGCCGGCGTGGTCCCAGCCGTTTTCTTGATCTTGCTGGCGGTCACCGTGTCGGGCCGGAAGTCGGCCACCGCGGCGGCCATCACCACCACATCAGCCGTGGCGGCACCCTCCAGCACGGCTTCGCGCAGTTCACGAGCCGAAGTGACCCTGCGCACGTCCACCCCCGCGGGGTCGGGCAACTCGACGTTGGCAGAGAGCAGGGTCACGGATGCTCCTCTGGCGGCCGCGGTGGCGGCCAGCGCGTATCCCTGCCTGCCCGACGAGCGGTTGCCCAGGAAGCGGACCGGGTCGATCGCCTCACGGGTCCCCCCGGCGGAGACGACGACGCGCACTCCGGCGAGGTCGGCGGTTCCCGCCCCCCTCGCCAGAACTCTGCGGGCGACCGCGAAGAGCGCAGCGGGATCGGGCAGACGTCCCCGACCGGTGTCGGCTCCGGTGAGCCGACCCACTGCCGGGTCGAGCACGACGGCCCCGCGGGAGCGCAGGGTGGCGACGTTGGCCTGGGTGGCCGGGTGCTCCCACATCTCCGTGTGCATGGCGGGTGCGAAGACGACCGGACAACGGGCGGTGAGCAAGGTGTTGGTGAGGAGATCGTCGGCGAGTCCGTGCGCGGCCTTGGCCAACAGATTGGCGGTGGCCGGGGCGACGAACACGAGATCGGCCCCCTGGCCGATACGCACGTGCGGAACTTCGTGGACGGTGTCGAAGACCCCTGTCGCCACTGGCTGCCCGGACAGCGCCGCCCAGGTGGGCTCCCCGACGAAGCGCAGGGCCTCGTCGGTGGGGACCACTCGGACGCGGTGGCCGGACTCGGTCAGGCGGCGGAGGAGCTCGCAGACCTTGTAGGCGGCGATCCCCCCGCCAACACCGAGGACGACCTCAGGTTCGGCTGACATACGCGGCTCGTCTCCGTCTCCCGTGCGGGTCAAGCCGCTACCGTCGCGGCCCGCGGCCCGCGTGGGCGCGGTCCGCGCCCACGACGGTAGCGAAGCCGGCCCACCTCGTTCCGCCCGACCCCTGCGGGGCGCGGGCAGGACTGTCAGCGGTCGTGCGGGTTGTCGACCGGCTCGGAGGTCAGCAGGCGCTCCCGGACCTCGCGCAGCGCGATGGACAGGGACTTCTCCTGGACCTGGGTCTCGACGAGCGGGCCCACGTACTCGAGCAGGCCCTCGCCCAACTGGGCGTAGTAGGCGTTGATCTGGCGGGCGCGCTTGGACGCCATCGTGACCAGGCTGTACTTGCTGTCGACGACCTCAAGGAGCTCGTCGATCGGCGGGTTGGTGATGCCTTCGGCGACGGGCGGTGTACCGGCCAAGGTGCGTACCCCTAGGTGGTCAGCCGGCCCCGACAGATGCAGGGCCGTGGGATGTGAGGATGCGGACGGGATCGGGACGGCGGCGGGCCGCTCGAACGCCGTGGCGCCGGCGGAGAAACCCCCCGCTGCCCGGGCACCGCGAAGCCTGCCTGGGCTACGGCGCGACTACCAAAGTTAGCAGCTCATCGCAGACGTCGTGTACCGACGTGTTGACCAGGGTTGTGTCGAACTCCTTCTCGGCCGCGAGTTCGACCCGGGCGGTGTCGAGTCGACGCTGCACGACCTCGGGGGACTCCGTTCCCCTCCCGGTGAGCCTGCGCACCAGTTCCTCCCAGGAGGGCGGGGCGAGAAAGACCAGGAATGCGTCGGACATGTTGCCGCGGACCTGCCGGGCCCCCTGGAGCTCGATTTCGAGGAGGACCGGCTGCCCCGCCTCCAACCGCTGCACGACGGGGGCGCGCGGCGTGCCGTAGCGGTTGCCGGCGAACTCGGCCCACTCAAGCAGCTCGCCGGAAGCGATGAGCCGCTCGAACTCCGCGCTGTCGACGAAGTGGTACTCGACACCGTCGGTCTCTCCGGGGCGAGGCGTACGGGTGGTGACGGAGACCGACAGCCACACCTCGGGGTGACGGCGGCGGAGTTCCTTGACCACCGTGCTCTTGCCGACTCCGGACGGACCGGAGAGGACCGTGAGCCGCCTCGGCTGACTGGGCCGACTGGCGCGGGTTCCGGGCTCGACAGGCACTGGCTCTCAGACTCTCAACCCCCGCGACACGCGGGTTCGACGGTGGTGGCGGCGCAAGGGTGAGATCGAGGCGCGACATGTGCCGCGCGCAATCGTCCGGCCCGGCTCCACGGAAGGGCTGTCGAGTCGTCGACAGCAGCGGGCGGCCCTGTGGCGTGGGTCTTTTATACCAGCTGAAAGCAGGTCGGCCTGCCGACGCGCTGGACGCGTCGGCAGGCCGACCGTGTGACGACGCTGGCGCGCTAGGCACGCCGGGGCCGCACCTGAACTACTCGGTTCCGCCGAACTCGCTTTCCAGCGCGGCGCGCTGGTTGGCGCCCAGGCCGCGGACGCGCCGCGACTCGGCGATGTTGAGGCGCTCCATGATCTGCTTGGCACGGACTTTGCCGACGCCGGGGAGCGACTCAAGCAGTGCGGAGACCTTCATCTTGCCGATGACGTCATCGGTCTGACCGCCCTTAAGGACGTCGGTCAGGGAGATGCCACCGTGCTTGAGACGGTTCTTGACCTCCGCGCGCTCTTTTCTGGCCTTGGCGGCCTTCTCAAGAGCCGCAGCGCGCTGTTCAGGTGTGAGGGGAGGAAGGGCCACGCCGGGTCACCTCGGTTTTCTCTAGTTTTTGGAGGGCGGACGCCTGCGCAAGTTAGTAGGTTCCAGGCCCCTTCGGCAACGCAAAGTGGCTTTTCAAGCGCTATTTCATCCAACTAACTACGTTGAGTGATGCAACGAATGCGGAGAGGAGCGAAAATCGGGACTTTGGTCCTGACTAGCCGCCCGAGCTGGAACGAAGCCCCAGCCCACCGATTTGAGTGACCTTAACCACAGCAGGCACCTCCAGCGCAATTTCGGACGAACATATCCAAGGACCACTAAAGACCCAAAAGGATCTCGGCGGCGCTTTACGCAGACGTCGCCTCGGCCCGACGGATCGCCGAAGCGATGGACGCCGCCGCTGCACCGGGATCCGCGGCGTTGGTGATCGGGCGGCCGATCACCAACAGGTCGGATCCCGCTGCAAGGGCTTCCTCCGGAGTGGCAACCCGGGCCTGGTCCCCACGGTCGGAGCCTGCCGGGCGCACCCCAGGAGTGATCATCGTGATGTCGGGACCGACCTCGGCCCGCAGCGAGGCCACCTCGTGGGCCGAACAGACGAGAGCACGTGCCCCCGCACCGACGGCCAGTGCGGCGAGGCGGCGCGCCGCATCCGAGGTGGACCCGCGCAGGCCGATCTGCTCCAGAGCCGAGTCGTCCAGCGAGGTGAGCACCGTGACGGCCGCGATCTTCGTGTCCGGGGCCGCCTCGACCGCAGCTTTGATCATGTCGGCGCCGCCGGCGGCGTGCACGGTCAGGATCGAGGGCTTGAGCCGCGCCACTGCGCGGGCCGCTCCGGCGACCGTTGCCGGGATGTCGTGCAGTTTGAGGTCCAGGAAGAGCGCGACCTTGCTGGCCCCGCGCATCGTGGTGATGACCTCGGGCCCGTAGCGCAGGTAGAGCTCCAGTCCCACCTTCAGCGTGCTGACATGTGGTGCGACCGCGGATGCCCAGCGGGCGGCGGTCTCAATGTCGGGTGCGTCGATGGCGACGGCGATAGGCGCTGCCACGATCGTTCTCCTTCGTGTCAGGAATGGTTGGGCCGGATGGACCGCCCCGGGTGGGGCGGGTCGTCACCGGGAGCGGACGGGCCCGCTCCCGATCCCCGGTTTCGTCAATGGTCAAGCGCTGGGACGCCATGTCACGCGTGGCGCGATTCGGACACGCGGCGATCATGCCCAGGAAACCGGTGGTCACGCACCGATTCAGGTCTCTGGTCGAGGACGATTGCCCTGGAGGCCACAAGAAGGCACCCAGGGCGCCTCCTGCGGCCCCGGAAGGCGACATCGGTAGAACTCGGTGACTTTGCGGATTTGATCCGGCACGGGCCGTCTCAGCGCCCTTCGCCACGAGGGCGTCCGCGATGGTCATCGTCGTGCCGGGGCCCCGGCGGACGATGCGCGGCACCCACGAGATCGGCTGCCCGCCCCACACCGCGATCCACCAACGCCTGCTCGAACTCCCGGAGAATCCGCACGCAGGCCGAGGGGTCGTTGAAGATCACCGTACCTACCGCCACCGCGCTGGCTCCGGCGAGGACGAATTCCAAAGCGTCGGAACCCGTACGCACGCCACCCATCCCGATCAGGGGCACCTTCGGCAGCGCGGCGTGCACCTCGTAGACGCAGGCGATCGCGATCGGGCGGATCGCCGGCCCCGAAAGCCCGCCGACTCCCCCGGCAACCGCCGGACGCATTGTGACGGGGTCGATGGCCATCCCCCGGACCGTGTTGACCATGGACAGGCCGTCCGCACCGGCGGCCACGCATTCCTGTGCCAGGGCCACCAGATCGGGGACATCGGGGGAAAGCTTGGCGAAGACCGGGATGTCCGAACGCGTTTTCGCACGCACCGCGTTCACGACCCGGGCGGCCGCACCCGCGTCGTGGGCGAAGTGCCGTCCCCGCTCCGCCAGGTTGGGACTGGAGAGGTTGACCTCGATCATGGTGACCCCGGAGGCGTCCGAGAGTCTGCGGGCCAGCTCGGCGTACTCCTGTGGGGAACCCCCCGCCACCGAGACGACTGCCCTCCCGCCCCGGGAGAGCAGCCAGGGAAGGTCCCGTTGCAGGAAGACTTCGATGCCCGGCCCCTGGAAACCGACCGCGCTGAGCATCCCGCTCGGCGTCTCGGCCACCCGGGGCGCCGGGCGCCCGGCCCTGGGCTCCACCATCACCGACTTGGTGACGAGCGCGCCGATCCGCGCGATGTCGAAGAACTGTGCCAGCTCTCGACCGGAACCGGCACAGCCGGCCGCCGTCATGATGGGGTTGGCCAGCTCGATGTCGCCCAACCGGACCCGAAGGTCGGGGGTCATGCCGCGTCCACCTCTCGTGTTCGCACTGCCGTTGCCGGGCGTGGGCCGCGCTCCGTCCGGGGCCGCCGGCTCCGGGACGCCCGCAACGGGCGGCAGGGCCGTCCCCTGCCACCAGGCCGCCCCGGGAGGAGCGCTCGACGCGCTCACCCGGCCTCGCGAGCGGGATAGTCGTCGTCGGTGCGCGCCTTCCATCCCGGAGCGCCGAGCGCGTCGAAGGGAATGGTCCCGACATCGTCGAAACGGATCCGTTCCCCCCGAAAGACCGGACCGTCCACGCAGGAGCGCACCATGCGGGTGATGCCGTCCCCGCCCACCACCGGGACGACACAGCTCATGCAGACCCCGGTGCCGCACGCCATCGTCTCCTCGACCAGCGCCTGCACCGGTATGTCGTGGCGCACCCCCAACGCGGTGACCTCGCGCAGCATCGGCATCGGCCCGCAGGTGTAGACGACATCGGAGCGAGCGTCCTCGATGACCTGGCCGAGTGCGTCGGTGACCCTGCCCCGCACACCGAAGGAGCCGTCCTCGGTGGTGAACGTCGCGGTCTCCGCCAGCCGGCGTGCCGCCATCGCGCCGAGCACCTTGTCCGACGAGGCCGCGCCGAGGACGAAGTCCACCCGGCAACCGCGACGGCGCAGGGCCTGGGCGAGGGGGAACAGCGGTGCGCTGCCGTACCCGCCGCCCACCAGCACGCAGTTCACGGGGTCCCTGGGCAGTGGGAACGGCTTTCCCAGTGGACCGATGATGTCGAGAAGATCACGGGAGCGGCGCTCGGCGAGCCACGCGGTGCCCTTGCCCCGGACCGCGAACAGGAACTCCACCGTCCCGCCGTAGTCGGGTTTGACGTCATGGACGGCGAACGCCCTGCGCAGCAACATGCTGGACTGCTCCCCGCCGACCGCGATCGCGATGAACTGCCCCGAGCGGAACCGTTCGGCGACTCCCGGGGCCACGACCGTGATGGCGTGATAGGAGTCCACCCGTCGCACGGTCAGCACCGGGCTGCTCATCTGCACCGGCCGGAAGTCACTCACCCCTGGGACCCTCATTCCTCTGACGTTCGGTCCCCATTGTCCTGCAAACCGAACGCGGCCGTTGAACACGCGACGGCCTTGCGGGTGCGTGGGCCGGGGTGACCGCCCCGGCCCACACACGCGCCATCGGACGCTACTGCGCCGAGGCGCGCAGCGTCTCGGCGTGCTCCTGAAGGGAGTGGACCGTGATCTGTCCACCGATCAGCGCCTCAATGCCCTGCACGGCCGCGGCGAGTCCCTGAACCGTGGTCACACTGGGCACCCCGCGCATGACGGCGGCGGTACGGATCTCGTAGCCGTCCAGACGCGGGCCGGACTGGCCGGCACTGCCGAACGGGGTGTTGATGATGAGATCGACCTCGCCGTCATGGATCAGCTGGACGATGGTGCGCTCGCCGTCGGCGCCGGTACCCGAACTGTGCTTGCGCACGACGGCGGCCTGGACGCCGTTGCGGCGCAGCGCGAGCGCGGTTCCCTCGGTGGCGAGGATCTCGAAGCCGAGGTCGGCCAGCCGCTTGATCGGGAAGATCATGCTGCGCTTGTCACGGTTGGCGACCGAGACGAAGACCTTCCCGGAGACGGGGAGCGTGCCGTGCGAGCCGAGCTGGGACTTGGCGTAGGCGGCGCCGAAGTTCACGTCCAGCCCCATGACCTCGCCCGTGGAACGCATCTCCGGGCCGAGCACCGTGTCCACGCCCTGGCCCTGGTTGTCCATGAAGCGATTGAAGGGCAGCACGGCTTCCTTGACCGCGACGGGCGCGTCCAGGGGGAGGGTGCCGCCGTCGCCCTCGGCGGGCAGGATGCCCTCGGCGCGCAGCTCACGGATGGTGGTGCCCATCATGACGCGCGCCGCCGCCTTGGCCAGCGGAACGGCCGTCGCCTTGGACACGAAGGGCACGGTACGCGAGGCGCGCGGGTTTGCCTCAAGGACGTAGAGCACGCCCGACGCCAGCGCATACTGCACGTTGAGCAGGCCGCGGACGCCCGTTCCGCGGGCGATGCCCTCGGTGGAGTAGCGGATGCGCTCGATGTCCTCGTTGCCCAGGGTGATCGCCGGCAGCGCGCACGCGGAGTCACCGGAGTGGATGCCGGCCTCCTCGATGTGCTCCATGATCCCGCCCAGGAACAGGTCGGTTCCGTCGTAGAGGGCGTCCACGTCGATCTCGATGGCGTCGTCGAGGAAGCGGTCGACCAATACCGGGTGCTCGGTGGAGACCTCGGTGTTGCGCTCGATGTAGTCGGCGAGCATCGCCTCGTTGTAGACGATCTCCATTCCGCGCCCGCCGAGCACGTAGGAGGGGCGCACCAGGACGGGGTAGCCGATCTCGTCGGCGATGGCCTTCGCCTCGTCGAAGGACTGGGCCATGCCGTGCTTGGGCGCGGGGAGCCCGGCCTCGGCGAGCACCCTGCCGAACTCGCCGCGGTCCTCTGCAAGGTCGATCGCCTCGGGGCTGGTGCCCACGATGGGCACTCCGGCCTCCTTGAGCTTGCGCGCCAGCCCGAGCGGAGTCTGGCCGCCCAGCTGCACGATGACTCCTGCCACCTGGCCGGTCAGCTGCTCGGCGCGCACGACCTCCAGGACGTCTTCCAGGGTCAGCGGCTCGAAGTAGAGCCGGTCGCTGGTGTCGTAGTCGGTGGAGACGGTCTCGGGGTTGCAGTTGACCATGACGGTCTCGTAACCGGCCTCCGACAGCGCGAAGGAGGCGTGCACGCAGCTGTAGTCGAACTCGACGCCCTGGCCGATGCGGTTGGGGCCGGAGCCCAGGATGATCACCTTGGGCCGAACGCCTTCGGGAACCTCGGTCTCCTCGTCGTAGCTGGAGTAGAGGTAGGGCGTCTGCGCGGCGAACTCGGCGGCGCAGGTGTCGACGGTCAGGTAGACCGGGTGCACGTCCAGGGCATGACGCAGCTCGCGTACGACCTCCTCGCTCTTGCCGGTGATCTCACCGATCTGGCGGTCGGAGAAGCCGAGTCGTTTGGCGGAGCGCAGCAGGTCCGTCTCGAGCTTGGGCGCGGCCGCCAACTCGCGGGCCTTCTCCTCCAACAGCAGCAGCTGGTCCAGGAACCAGGGGTCGATCCGGGTGGCCTCGTAGAGCTCCTCCACGGTTGCCCCCGCGCGAAACGCCTGCTGGACCTGGCGCAGCCGGTGCTCGGTGGGAGTCGCCGCCGAGCGCAACAGGTCGGCCTTCTCCCCGGGGTCGCCGTCCCAGGTCAACCCCACGCCCTTCTTCTCCAGGGAACGCATGGCCTTCTGCAACGCCTCGGGGAAGGAGCGGCCGATCGCCATGGCCTCGCCCACCGATTTCATGGTGGTGGTCAGGCCGGGGTCGGCTCCGGGGAACTTCTCGAAGGCGAAACGCGGAACCTTGACGACCACGTAGTCCAGGGTGGGCTCGAAGCTGGCCGGGGTCTTCTCGGTGATGTCGTTGGGAATCTCGTCGAGGCTGTAGCCGATGGCGAGCTTGGCCGCGATCTTGGCGATGGGGAAACCGGTCGCCTTGGAGGCCAGTGCCGAGGAGCGCGAGACCCGCGGGTTCATCTCGATCACGATGATCCGGCCGGTATCGGGGTGGACCGCGAACTGGATGTTGCAACCACCGGTGTCCACGCCGACCTCGCGGATGACATCGATACCGATGTTGCGCAGGCGCTGGTACTCGCGGTCGGTGAGCGTCATGGCGGGCGCCACCGTGATCGAGTCGCCGGTGTGCACACCCATCGGGTCGAGGTTCTCGATGGAGCACACGACGACCACGTTGTCGTGGACGTCGCGCATGAGCTCCAGCTCGTACTCCTTCCAGCCGAGGATGGACTCCTCCAGGAGGACCTCGGTGGTGGGAGAGAGCGCGAGTCCCTGACCGGCGATCCGACGCAGGTCCGCTTCGTTGTGGGCGAAGCCCGAACCGGAGCCGCCCATGGTGAAGGAAGGACGCACCACGACCGGGTATCCGAGCTCTTCCGCGCCCGCCAGGCACTCCTCGATGGTGTGGCAGATGTGCGATCGCGCCGACTCCCCGCCGATCTTGGCGACGATGCCCTTGAAGACGTCGCGGTCCTCGCCGGACTGGATCGCGTCGATGTTGGCGCCGATGAGCTCGACGTCGTACTGCGCCAACACGCCCGACTCGTGCAGTGCGACCGCGGTGTTGAGCGCGGTCTGACCGCCCAGAGTGGGCAGCAGCGCGTCGGGGCGCTCCTTGGCGATGATCTTCTCGACCATTTCGGGAGTGATCGGCTCGACGTAGGTGGCGTCGGCGAACTCGGGGTCGGTCATGATGGTGGCCGGGTTGGAGTTGACGAGGATGACCCGGAGGCCCTCGTCCTTGAGCACCCGGCACGCCTGGGTGCCCGAGTAGTCGAACTCACACGCCTGGCCGATGACGATCGGCCCGGAGCCGATCACGAGTACGGATGACAGGTCTTTGCGACGCGGCATTGCTTGTATTCCCCAGTGTCGACGGGAGGACGGCCGCGCGAGGCGCCCGGTCGGGCGCGACCGCGGCCGCGAGAAGTGTGCTGGTGCCGGGCGGGATCAGACGCCGGCAGTGTCCTTGTCCTTGTGGGCGGCCATCAGCGCGACGAAGGAGTCGAAGAGCTCCGCGGCGTCGTGCGGGCCGGCCGCCGCCTCCGGGTGGAACTGGGCGCTGAAAGCGGGACGCTCCAGCAGCCGCAGCCCCTCCACGACGTTGTCGTTGAGTCCGATGTAACTGACCTCGGCGGGCCCGTACGGAGTGTCAAAGGGCGCCTGGGCGTCGGCCTGCACCGCGAAACCGTGGTTCTGGCTCGTGATGTAGACGCGTCCGGTCCGGGTGTCGCGGACCGGTTGGTTGACGCCTCGGTGCCCGAAGGGCAGCTTGTAGGTGCCCAGGCCCAGGGCACGGCCCAGGATCTGGTTGCCGAAACAGATACCGAACAGCGGTGTTCCGGCGTCCAGCACTCCGCGCATCGCGGCCACCGCCGTGTCGGCGGTGGCCGGGTCACCGGGACCGTTGCTGAAGAACACCCCGTCGGGGCCCAGCGCGAGGATCTCCTCGGCCGTGCTGCTCGCGGGCAGCACCCGGACCTCACAACCGCGCTCGGCCAGGCGCTGGGGCGTCATGGCCTTGATCCCAAGGTCGATGGCGGCGACGGTGTAGCGGGCGGGCATTCCCTCGGGCGGAGACACGATGTAGGGCTCGGTGGTACTGACCTCGGCCGAAAGGTCGGCCCCCGCCATGGCCGGGCTGGCCAGCACGCGCGCGAGCAGCGCGTCGGCGTCGAGTTCGACGGTGCTGACCGCAGCGCGCATCGCACCCTTGTCGCGCAGGTGTCTGGTGAGCGCCCGGGTCCCGGGCATGGCGATTCCCACGACCCCCTGGCGGCGCAGCTCCTCGTCCAGGGTGCGCTTGGCGCGCCAGTTGGAGGGGATGCGCGCGGGTTCGCGCACGACGTAGCCCGCGACCCAGATACGGCCCGACTCGGGGTCGTCGTCGTTGACCCCGGTGTTGCCGATGTGCGGGGCGGTCATGGCCACGATCTGGCGGTGGTAGGAGGGGTCGGTGAGCGTCTCCTGATAGCCGGTCATGCCGGTGTTGAAGACGATCTCGCCGAAGGTCTCACCCTCGGCCCCGAAAGAGGTGCCTCGGAAAACGCGGCCGTCTTCGAGCACAAGGATGGCGGGTACCTGCATGGTTTTCTTCTCCTCCGTAGGACGGCCGTGCGCCGCCTGG
>NZ_BSQG01000001.1:423298-1460105 GCF_030268225.1 Nocardiopsis ansamitocini
TCGTTCACCGCTCCTCGCTCGCTACGCCACCGGCGAGAGAAGCGCTACGCGCAACCGCCACCGACGACTCCGCTCGCTGCGTCAGGCTCACTCCGCCGCCCCCGAACACAAGGATCGCGGGTACCTGCATGGTTTTCTTCTCCTCCGTAGGACGGCCGTGCGCCGCCTGGTCGTTCACCGCTCCTCGCTCGCTACGCCACCGGCGAGAGAAGCGCTACGCGCAACCGCCACCGACGACTCCGCTCGCTGCGTCAGGCTCACTCCGCCGCCCCCGAACACAAGGATCGCGGGTACCTGTGCCTGGCTGCTTGTTGTCACTGGACCTTCCCATCGAGGACCGTCGGGATACCGCGCAGGAACGTCGCTGCGACCCGACCGGGCAACCGCATGCCCCGGTAGGGGGTGTTCGCGCTTTTGGAGACCATGGACGCGGCGTCGACCACGCGTTCCGCAGCGGTGTCGTAGAGCGTGATGTTGGCGGGTTCGCCGATCACGAGCGGGCGGCCGTGACCGGCCAGTCGGCCGATGCGTGCCGGGATCGCCGACATTCGCTCAGCCACCCCCGCCCAATCCAGAAGCCCGGTGTCGACCATGGCGTGCTGCACGACCGAGAGCGCGGTCTCCAAGCCGATCATTCCCATTGCGGCGTTGGCCCACTCCGTCTCCTTGGCCTCGACCGGGTGCGGGGCGTGGTCGGTGGCAACGCAGTCGATGGTGCCGTCGGCCAGCGCCTCACGCAGCGCCTGGACGTCCTCGGCGGTGCGCAGAGGCGGGTTGACCTTGTAGATCGGATCGTAGCTCTCGGCGAGCTCGTCGGTGAGCAAGAGGTGGTGCGGGGTGACCTCTGCGGTCACGTCGCAACCGCGGCTCTTGGCCCAGCGGATGATCTGCACGGACCCCTTGGTGGAGACGTGGCAGATGTGCAGGCGGGAGCCGACGTGTTCGGCGAGCAGGCAGTCGCGGGCGATGATCGCCTCTTCGGCCACCGCCGGCCACCCGCCCAGTCCGAGACGGTCCGAGACCTCGCCCTCGTTCATCTGGGCGTGCTCGGTGAGGCGGGGCTCCTGGGCGTGTTGGGCGACGACACCGTCGAATGCCTTGACGTACTCCAGGGCGCGGCGCATCAGCAGCGCGTCGGAGACGCACATACCGTCGTCGGAGAACATACGGACCCTGGCCGCGGAGTCGGCCATCGCACCGAGTTCGGCCAACCGCTCGCCTCCCAGGCCCTTGGTCACCGCGCCGATGGGCTGCACGTCGCAGTACCCGGCCTCGCGGCCGAGCCGCCAGACCTGCTCGACGACTCCGGCGGTGTCGGCGACGGGGTCGGTGTTGGCCATCGTGCACACGGCGGTGAACCCGCCCATGGCAGCGGCGCGGGAACCACTGGCGACGGTCTCCGCGTCCTCGCGACCGGGCTCGCGCAGGTGGACGTGGATGTCCACCAGCCCGGGCAGGGCGACGAGGCCGGCGGCCTCGACGATCTCGGCGCCCTCAGCGGACAGGTCGGGGCCGAGGTCGGCAATGATCCCGTCGCGCACGAGGATGTCGGCGGGCTCCCCGCCGAGGACGCGGGCGCCCCTGATCAGGTAGGTCGTGGTCTGGCTCATGTCTGTTCTCGTCTCCCCTAGTTCCCGATGCCGGACTCGGACCCGCCGAGCAGCAGGTAAAGAACGGCCATACGCACGCTGACACCGTTGGTGACCTGCTCCACGATGGTGGAGCGGGGCGAGTCGGCGACCTCCGCGGAGATCTCCATCCCGCGGATCATCGGCCCCGGGTGCATGACCACGGCGTGCTCGGGCAACTGGGCGAAACGGTCGCCGTCGAGGCCATAGCGCCGGGTGTACTCGCGCGCGGAGGGGAAGAACGCGTCGTTCATCCGCTCGGCCTGGACCCGCAGCATCATGACGACGTCGCTCTTGGGCAGGACCTCGTCGAGGTCGTAGGAGACCTCGCAGGGCCAGCCGGCGACCGAAACCGGCAGGAGGGTGGGCGGGGCCACCAGCGTGACGTGGGCGCCGAGGGTGCGCAGCAGCAGCACGTTGGAGCGGGCGACCCTGCTGTGCAGGATGTCGCCGACGATGGCCACGCGCAGGCCGTCGAGGCGTCCCATGCGCTCACGCATCGTGTAGGCGTCCAGCAGCGCCTGGGTGGGGTGTTCGTGGGTACCGTCGCCGGCGTTGAGGACGGCACCGTCCACCCAGTTGGACAGTCTCCGTGCCGCGCCGGAGGCGCCGTGCCGGATGACCACGCCGTCGGCGCCCATCGCCTGCAGGGTGAGCGCGGTGTCCTTGAGGCTCTCGCCCTTGGAGACGCTGGAACCCTTGGCGGAGAAATTGATGACGTCGGCCGACATGCGCTTGGCCGCGGCTTCGAAGGAGATACGGGTTCGGGTGGAGTCCTCGTAGAAGAGGTTGACCACCGTTCGGCCACGCAGGGTAGGCAGCTTCTTCACCGAGCGTCCGCCGACCTGGGCGAGCTCTTTGGCGGTGTCAAGGACCAGGGTTGCTTCGTCGAGGCTGAGGTCGCCGGCGGAGAGCAGGTGTCTCATCGGTTGTCGCCCTCCGCGTGGGTGCTCTGCACGGTGGTGTCGCCGGCGTGGCCGGCACGGGGTTTGGCCGGACCGATGAGCACCGCGTCGCGCCCGTCGATCTCCTTCAGCAGCACGGTGACGCTCTCGCGCACGGAAGTGGGGAGGTTCTTGCCCACGTAGTCGGCGCGGATGGGCAGTTCACGATGGCCGCGGTCCACCAGGGTGGCCAACTGGACGGCGCGGGGCCGCCCGAGGTCGCCCAGAGCGTCCAGGGCCGCGCGCACGGTGCGGCCGGAGAACAGGACGTCGTCGACGAGGACGATGGTGCGGCCGTCGATGCCCTCCGGGGGAATCTCGGTGCGGCCGAGTGCACGGGCCGGTGCCAGGCGCAGGTCGTCGCGGTACATGGTGATGTCGAGGGAGCCCCAGGGGACCGGGCGATCCTCGACACGTTCGATGCGCTCGGCGAGACGCTGGGCGAGCGGGACTCCACCGCTGGGAATGCCCAGCAGGGTGACGTCGGCCCCGCCCTTGGTACGCTCCAGCACCTCATGGGCGATCCGGGTCAGCGCCCGGTCGATCTCGGGGCCTTCGAGGACGGCTCTGGATTCATCGCCATCATCAGCATGTTTTTGGGCATGCATGAGATGACCTCCTTCCCTGCCTCACAGAACAGGTCGTTAAAGGACGTCGGACGGCCATCACGCTATCAGCGCGGCCCCCGGCGACCGGGGGAGGCCTGGGACGCAAGGACCGGGGGCTGACAAAAATATGACACTCATCACTAGACTGGATCTTGATTTCCAACGCGCACAACTGGAGGGGACGGGGACGATTGGAGGTGGCCACCTGGACCTCCGTCCCGGAAAGCCTTGTGCGGACAGGCTTTCGATCAATGATCCGGAACCGATGTGTCCTATTTCAGTGAGGTATGAGAGACCTCTCACTTACGCACAGTTTGGACACTTAATCGTCGCGTTTTCACCCAACGGCTTGACCTGGCGACCGGACCGCCTTACCGTCACTGTCCGTAACCATTCTGGGGGGCACGGTCGCGCGACGTCCGTACGAAACCGCACACAAGCGGCTTAACGGGCCTAGCGCGATGACCGAACGAACTCGCTCGCCGAGTCCGCTGCCCGCACCAGCCACCTTCACGGCCGGGGAGCACTGAAGAAGATGCCATCCGAATACGCAAAGTCTCTGGGCGCGCGATTGCGCGCCATCCGCACCCAGCAGGGCTTGTCCCTGCACGGGGTCGAGGAGAAGTCGCACGGGCGGTGGAAGGCCGTCGTGGTCGGTTCCTACGAGCGCGGCGACCGCGCCGTTACCGTGCAGAAGCTGGCCGAGCTGGCTGACTTCTACGGTGTGCCGATGTCGGAGCTGCTCCCGGGCGGGGCCGCGCCGTCGCCGCTGGCCCCGACGCCCAAGCTGGTCATCGACCTGGAGCGCATGCAGCAACTGCCCCAGGACAAGGCCGGGCCGCTCGCCCGCTACGTCGCCACCATCCAGAGCCAGCGGGGCGACTACAACGGACGCGTGCTGTCCATCCGCCAGGAGGACCTGCGCTCGCTGGCCGTGATCTACGACCGCTCGCCGGGCGACCTCACCGAGGAGCTCATCAACTGGGGCGTGCTCGACCCCGAGGCCCGCCGCGCGGTGGACGCCTTCTAGAGTCCTCCGGGCGACGCGTCGCCCGGCAACGGCTTCTTCTTCACCTGTGGCCGCGCCCCTCCCAGCAAGGCGCGGCCCCCGGGCGCGCGTTTTGCACGCCCGCTTCCCCTCGTCCCCAGGGGAAACAACGGATCCATGACAGCGGTGGCCGCCATCAACGGCCGCCGCTGTGCTGTCGGGACGCTGCGTCGACCTACCCCGTGCGGCGCAGCGGGCCGCACCCCAACAGGGACTCCACCACCGCCAGGAAGGCGCGGGCGTCGTTCAACAGGACATCCGCCTGCTCCGCGGTGACCGCGGGCCCCAGGCCGGCCTCGGCAGCCGCCCTCTTGGCCGCACCGGCGGCGAAGTACAGCGCCCACTCGTGGAGCTCGGGTGCTGCTGCGGGCAGCAACTCCCACGCACTGCGCGGGCCGCGTGCCCGTCCCTGCTTGGCCCCGGGATCAGCACGCTGGGCCAATACGGCGGCGGCGGTGCGCAGCGCGGCGAGATGAGCGTTGACATAGCGCAGGGCCGGGGTCGGGGCGTCCGCGGATTCGGTGAGATAGCCGCGCGCGGAGTCCAGGGCGGTCCCCACCCCGGGGACGAGCGTCCTGCGCGGTCGTCGCGCGACGTCGGAGACAGAGAAAATCGCCGGTTGGGACATTGGCGTCACCTCCAGAGGTGGCTGCCTCCTGGACGCGGTGCGGGCAAGGGGCTTGTCCACCCCCGCCCGAGCGCACGCGCCGCGGGCCGCCACGGGGGCAGCGACACGAGGCGAGCCATGAGGGGAAACACGGCAGCCTGGGCCGAACAGCAGTTCGATCTGGTATTCATTGAACACGCTCGAACAGGCGTTCGTCAACGATCGGCCCACCTTTCGAGGCCACCAGGACCTAGGATCGCCCCCATGCACCGTAATGCACGAAAAGTCGCCGACCTTCTCACGGACAAGGGCGCCCCCGGCCAGGTGCGGGAACTTCCCGAATCCGCCCGAACAGCGGCGGCCGCCGCAGCGCAATTGGACTGCGAGGTCGGCGCGATCGCCAACAGCCTGGTCTTCTCCGCACTGGACGCGGACGGCGAGCCCTCCCCCGTACTCGTACTGACCAGCGGCGCGCACCGGGTGGACACCGCCAAGGTCTCCGCCCTGATCGGCGGGCACCGGGTGGAACGTGCGACTCCGGATTTCGTACGCACCCATACCGGACAGCCGATCGGCGGGGTCGCACCCCTGGGCCACCCGGCACCGGTACGCACCCTCGTGGACGAATGGCTGGCCAAGTACGACGTGGTGTGGGCCGCGGCCGGACACCCGCACACGGTCTTTCCCACCTCGTTCGACGAACTGGTCCGTCTCACCGGCGGGGACCCCGCCGACATCGGCCAAGATCAGGGCTGATCACGAGGCCAGCCCCTAGGGTGTCGATGTGGAAACCGAAATCGAGATGTGGGAGCTGGCCGGGCCGGCGTTCGTCAACGCGGTCCCCGCGTTGATGGAGATCTACTATGCGGCCATGTCTCCGCCGCCCGACCAGTTGTCCGGGCGCCAGGCGATCATGCGCCAGCATGCCGACTACCCCCGCTTCCATTCGGTCACCGCGGTGACCGGCCGGGGAGAGGCGGTCGGCTTCGCCTACGGCTTCCACGGTGCGCCAGGACAGTGGTGGCACGACGTGGTCAGCGCCGAACTCGGCGGCTCCGACCCCGCTGGCGCCCGCCATTGGCTCGGGGACTCCTTCGAGGTCGCGGAGGTCCACGTCCTGCCGGCCTGGCAGGGCCGCGGCGTGGGCCGGGCCGTACTGCACCGGCTCACCTCCGGGCGCCGAGAGCGCACCGCGGTGTTGTCCACGCACACCGGACCCACCCCCGCCAGAGGGCTGTACTCCTCGTTCGGATTCACCGACGTGCTGGCGGAGTTCTACTTCCCGGGCAGTCCGGGACGCGCTTTCGCGATCATGGCTGCGCCGCTGCCGCTACCACTGCCGGGCGGCGGACCGGGACGAGTCGCTGGTAGATCTCGCGAGTAGCCGTGGACTGGTTGAAGGTGATGAAGTGGATCCCGGGGGCTCCCTCGTCCAACAACCGCTCGCACAAGCGCGTGGCGTGCTCGACGCCCAGCGCGCGCACGGCTTCGGGGTCGTCTGCCACCCGGGCGAACTCCTCGGCCAACCGCGTCGGGAACGGCGCGCCGGAGAGCTGCTCGGAGCGCGCGATGGTGGCGTACTTCGTGACGGGCATGATCTCGGGGATGATCGGCACGTCGCATCCCTTGGCCGCCACCCGGTCGCGCAACCGCAGGTACTCGTCGGCCTCGAAGAACATCTGGGTGATGGCGTAATCGGCGCCGGCCCTGCACTTTCGGACGAAGAAGTCCACGTCGGTGTCGATGTCGGTGGAACGCGGGTGCTTGTGCGGGAAGGCCGCGACGCCCACACAGAAGTCGCCGCTCTCCTTGATGAGGCGCACCAGCTCCTCGGCATAGGTGAGCCCCTCCGGATGGGTGGTCCACTCCCCCAGCGGGTCACCGGGCGGGTCACCGCGCAGCGCCAGCATGTTGGACACCCCCACTCCGGCAAAGCGGCCGATGAGATGACGCAGTTCACGCACCGAGTGGTCGACCGCGGTCATGTGCGCCACCGGAAGCAGAGTGGTGTCGGTGGCCATGCGCTCGGTGATGTCGACGGTGCGGTCACGGGTGCCGCCGCCTGCCCCGTAGGTCACCGACACGAAGTCCGGCCCCAATGCCTCCAACTCACGGATGACCCGCCAGAGTTTGCGCTCGGCCTGGGGCGTTCTCGGGGGGAAGAACTCGAAGGAGAAAGTGGGTCGACCTGCGGCGATCAGCTCGCGGATGTGTCGCGGGCGGGGATTGAGCGCGTGCGAGGCGACCGAACGCGTGGGTGATCCGAGCATGGCCTCCACTGTAGTCCACCTTCGCGGTGGGGTTTAAGTCCCCATAAGGCTTTGGCGACCTTGCCGGCCCTTCGTCTCGTTCCGGGCCGTCGGCACCGGCTCGCCCCGCCCCGGACGGTCAGGACGGCCGGCCGGAACGGGGTGATCGAGCGCACCCGATAGCCTGCCGGTATGAGCTTCTCCCACCTCTCCCCACTCTCGTTCGTGCGCCCGGCGGTGGACGCCGAACTCGAAGCGTTCGTCGAGCGCCGCCGCGCTCTCGTCCTGGGGATCGGTGCGGAACTCCGACCGGTTCTGGACGCCCTGGATGCCATGATCACCGGCGGCAAACGGCTGCGCCCGGCGTTTTGCTACTGGGGTTGGCGCGGGGCCGGCGGCGGGGAGGAGCGCGGGATCCACCAGGCCGCGGCATCCCTGGAACTGCTCCAGGCATGCGCGCTGATCCACGACGACGTCATCGACAACAGCGACACCCGCCGCGGCGCACCGGCGGCGCACCGGCGGCTGACCGAGTTGCACGCGACCTCCGGCTGGGATGGGGACTCCGCCTCCTTCGGCCAGGGCGCAGCGGTATTGCTGGGCGACCTGTGCCTGGCCTGGTGCGAGGACATGTACCAGTCCAGCGCGCTGCCGGCGGCGGCCCTGTCCGCCGGACGCGAGCCGTTCAACCTCATGCGCACCGAAGTGATGGCCGGCCAGTACCTGGACCTGTTGAACCAGGCGAAGGGCTCCGAAACCGTCGAGGACGCACTGCGGGTCATGCGGCACAAGACGGCCAAGTACACCATTGAGCGGCCGATGCACCTGGGCGCGGCCCTCGCCGGACGCGGGCCGGAGCTCGCACCGGTCTACACCGCCTACGCCCTGCCCCTGGGGATCGCCTTCCAACTCCGCGACGACATCCTGGGGGTGTTCGGCGCACCGGAGGAGACCGGCAAACCCACCGGGGACGACCTGCGCGAGGGCAAGCGCACGGTCCTGGTGGCCGAGACCCTGCGCCTGACCTCCCGGACCGACGCCGCAGAGTTTCGCCGTCTCCTGGGCGACCCGAAACTGGGGACCGACGCAGTGGACTGGATGCGCTCGGTGATCACCACCAGTGGTGCCCTCGACGCATGTGAGGAGCGGATCGTCGGCTATGTCGCCGAGGCCAACCGCGCCCTGGAGCACGAGGCCCTGTTCGCGAACGCGCGTCCGGCCCTGGCCGATCTGATCCTCGCCGCGACCGAGCGCAAGCACTGAGGCGATCGGAACTGCCGGGCCGCTCCCGGGAGCGGCCCGACCTCGGCCACGGGATGGCGGCAGCCCACAGCCGACCACACCATCTGCTCCTTTTGTCCGATACCGAATGGAACAATGAACACGCCCGGTCCGGGTACCGCCCCGCCCGGCCGGCGAAACGAGCCATCCCGGTAGAACGCCCCTGAGGAGTTCCCCCCGATGACCACGGAAACACCCTCGTCGTCGCTTCGGACACCGGCGGGAAGGGGCGAACGCGCACTCGCCCCCGATCTTGCCCGTGGCCTGATGCTGCTGTTGATCGCACTGGCGAACACCGCCTGGTACCTGTGGGCCTCGGACTCCGCGGCGACCTCGATCCACCCCACCGACGGATCGCCCGCGGACATGATCGTGCAGGGCGTTTTGATCACGGCCGTGGACATGCGGGTCTACCCGATGTTCGCCTTCCTGTTCGGTTACGGCATGGTGCAGCTCTCCACCCGCCGACGCGCCGCGACCAGCGAGCGTGCCGCTTTGGGACTGCTGCGGCGGCGCAACCTCTGGTTGCTGCTCTTCGGCCTGGTGCACGCCGCCCTGTTGTGGATGGGCGACATCCTCGGGGCCTACGGCCTGGTCGGACTACTCATGGGCCGGCTGTTCCTGCGCCGCACCGACCGCACCCTGCTGGTGTGGTCCGGCGTGCTGACGGGCCTGCTGGGCCTGCTGGTGGGGTTCTCGGTGGTGGGCGCGGTGTTCGCCGCGCGCGGCGACTGGGACCCGGGCGCAAGCATGAACTTCCTGTCCATGGCCAGCGCGATGCTGGGCGAGCCCGACTACCTTGCCTCGGTCGTCCAACGGCTGATGTTCTGGCCCGTTCTCGTGCTGTTCCAGGGGGTGCTGTCGCTGGTCGTGCCCATCGCCCTGCTCCTGGGTTTCTGGGCTGCGCGCCGGCGTGTCCTGGAGGAGCCGGGTCGCCATCCGGGGTTGCTGCGGGCCACGGCCGTGCTGGGCATCGGGGTCGGTTGGGCGGGCGGGCTCCCGCACGCGCTGCACCACGTCGGTGTCGTCGAGGTCTCCGCCGCCTCCGCTTCGGTGTTCCAGACCAGCCAACTCGTCACCGGACTGTTCTGCGGGATCGGTTACGTCGCGTTCTTCGGGCTCCTGGCCCACCGGCTCAGCGAGCGTGCGGCCACCAGTGCACCGGTCGTGGCGCTCACAGCGGTCGGCAAGCGCTCCCTGTCGTGCTATCTGGCCCAGTCGGTGCTGTGCGCCCCATTGCTAGCCGGTTGGGGTCTGGCCCTGGGCGGGCAACTGCACAGCGCCTCGATGGCTGCCTTCGCCATCGCTGTCTGGCTGATCACGGTCGCGCTGGCCTATCTCCAGGAGCTCCGTGGTCGACGCGGACCGGCCGAGACACTGCTGCGACGGCTCACCTACCGACGCGCCGCGTAATTCCCCGGCGCGCCGGTGGTGCGCGTAACGGGTCATTCACCGAAGATAGGGAGCCATGGGTGAGGACCAGGAAGCAACGCACACCATTGGCACTACCGGCGCGACGGGAGCGCTGGGCGGCAGAGTAGCCGCCCGGTTGGCGCGACGCGGGGTCGCGCAGCGGCTGATCGTGCGCGACATCAACCGCGCGCCGGAGCTGACCGGTTCCAGCGCGGCGATGGCGGTCTACGAGGACCGGGTCGCGTTCACACGCGCGGCCAAGGGGACCGACGTGCTGTTCCTCGTCTCGGCTCCCGAGGCCACCGACAGGGTCCGGCTGCACATCAACGCCGTGGACGCGGCGCTGGACGCCGGGGTCCGCCATGTCGTCTATCTGTCGTTCCTGGGGGCCGGGCCCGCTTCGACCTTCACCTTCGCCAGGGATCACTTCTACACCGAGGCGCACATCCGCTCGACGGGCGTGCGGCACACCTTCCTGCGGCCGAGCCTGTACCTGGACCTGCTGCCGCGCTGGGCGGGTGAGGACGGCGTGGTCCGCGGACCCGCCGGACAGGGACGGGTCGCGTGGGTGTCGCGGGACGACATCGCCGACGTGGCCGCCACCGTCCTGGCCGATCCACAGACGCACGAGGACCGGACCTACGACGTCACCGGCCCGGAGGCAGTGACGCTGTCGCAGACAGTGGACCGGCTCTCCGGGGTGACCGGGAAGCGGATCGGATACATACCCGAGACCTGGGAGGAGGCCCTGGCCTCGCGTGGCGGTCTGGGTGCACCGGACTGGGCCGTGGAGGGATGGGTCAGTTCCTACGCGGCGATCGCCGAGGGCGAACTGGACCGGGTGAGCGAGACGGTACTGGACCTGACCGGTCACCCCGCCCAGTCGATCGAGGGCTACCTGCGCAAGCATCCCAGCGCGCTCTCGCACGTGTACAAATGAGCACCGTGGCCACCGGGACCCGGTAACCGGGTGTCGTCAGCGGCAGGCCCGGTCGAGCCCCCGCTTGAACTGGGCGGCCGCTGCCCTCGGGTCGGCGGCATCGGTGATCGCGCGCACCACGACGACCCTGCGGGCGCCGGTGGCCAGGACCTCGGGCAGGTTGTCGAGGTCGATACCGCCGATGGCGAACCAGGGCCGACTTGGAGAACTGTCGGCGACCGCGCGGATGACCGGGAGCCCGGCCGCTGCCCGACCCGGCTTGGTGGGAGTGGCCCAGGCCGGCCCCACACAGAAGTAGTCCACCCCGTCTTGTGCGTCGGCTGCCGCGGCCAGTGCGACGCTGCTGCTGGACCGACCGATGAGGGGCCCGTCGCCGATGATCTCGCGGGCGTCGGGAACCGGGAGGTCGTCCTGGCCCAGGTGCAGGATGTCGGCGTGGACGGCGCGGGCGATGTCGGCGCGGTCGTTGACCGAAAGCAGGGCGCCGTGGCGGTCGCAGGCGTCGCGCATGATCTCCAGCGCCGCCAGTTCCTGGCGCGCCTCCAGGCTCTTGTCGCGCAGTTGGACCGCGTCGACTCCCCCGGCCAGTGCCTCGTCGAGGAACGCGGCGAGGTCGCCGCGTTCGCGTCGGGCATCGGTGCACAGGTAGAGACGGGCCGCATCCAGGCGTTCTCGCAAACTCGCAGTCACGCGTTTCACCCTAGCCCCGACCCGGTGCCCTGCCGCGGGCCGGGCGGACTACAGCAGCAGTGCCTGTGCGCGGCGTCGGACCTCGGTGCCGCGGTTGGCCTGGAGCGCCTCGATGGGAGATCCGGGAAGGCTCTCGTCTGAGGTGAAGATCCAGCGCAACGCCTCTTCGTCGCTGAACCCGCAGTCCGAGAGAACCGTGATGGTGCCCTGCAGGCCCTTGAGGGTGTCGCCGTCGACGATGAAGGCGGCCGGGATCGAGGGCACCCCGCTGCGGGTGGCTCCCAGGAGCCGGTACTCCCTGATCAGCTGCTTGATGCGGTTGGGGCTGACGTTGAGCGCCTTGGCCGCTTCTTTGATGGTGAGCCACTCGCCGACGAGGGCGTCGGTGTCGCGATCGATCTGTATCACCCTCCCAATCTCCCACACAACGACCACGGTCGCGGGCCCTGTCCCCGGTTATCGCTTTGGGCGTAGTGGGCCGGGCCCCTTCGGCGGGGAACCGGGCAAGCACCTAGAATCGTGGTGAACGTACACAGATCCCCGCGGGAGCCGGGTGTGATCCGGCTGAGAGGGAGGCTGCAAGCCTCCGACCGCACGAACCTGATCCGGGTCATGCCGGCGAAGGGAGTGGAGCGTCATGGACCATGAGTCGTCCCCTCGACGGACCTCCCTCACGGCCCCGGACGTGGTTGTCGCGGGAGCCGGACTCATCGGGCTGGTCACCGCGTGGCGGGCCGCCCGGCTGGGCCTGAGGGTCGGCGTCGTCTCGCCCGAGGAACCCGGAACCGCGTCGGGTGTGGCCGCGGGGATGCTCGCCCCGGCCACCGAGGCGACGTTCGGGGAAGAACCGCTGATGCGCTTCGGGATCACGTCCCGCGACCGCTACCCGAGTTTCCTCAACGAACTGGCCGAGGACACCGACGTCTCCCCCGGGTACCGGACCAAGGGCACGCTCCAGGTCGCCTTCGATACCGACGACATGGCCGTCCTCACCGAGTTGCGCGACCTCCGGGATCGGCTGGGGCTGCGGACCGAACGCTTGACCTCGCGTGAGTGCCGCCGGCTGGAACCGGCGCTGGCGCCCTCGGTCCGCGGCGGGATCCTCGCTCCCGACGACCACTCCGTGGATCCGCGCAGACTGACCGCGGCGCTGCGCTCCGCCTGCCTGCGACACGGTGTCGCCTTCATCCCCGAACGGGTCGCCGAGGTGGTCCTGGCCGACGGCACGGTCCGAGGAGTGCGCCTGACCGACGGCACGACCGTGCCGGCCGGCCAGGTCGTCCTCGCGGCAGGCACCTGGACTTCGCAGATCGGAGGGCTTCCCACGGGGACCGTCCCGGTACTGCGGCCGGTCAAGGGCCAACTGTTGCGCCTGCGCACCCCCACCGGAGAGGATCCCATCGTCAGCCGAACCGTTCGGGGCCTGGTCAGGGGCTCCCCCGTCTACCTGGTTCCGCGCGACGACGGGGAAGTGATCGTGGGCGCGACCCAGGAGGAGATGGGACATGACACCCGTCTCACGGTGGGCGGGGTCTGGGAGGTCCTGCGTGATGCCCGGGAGCTGGTGCCGGGGGTCGCCGAGCTGGAGATCGCCGAGACCTGCGTGGGCCTTCGGCCCGGTTCTCCCGACAACGAGCCCCTGCTGGGCCCGACCGGAGTTGCGGGCCTGCACCTGGCGGTCGGTCATTTCCGGCACGGCGTACTGTTCACCCCGGCCACCGGGGACGTCATGGCTCAGGCCCTGACCACCGGCAGCCTGCCGGAGTACGCCCGCCGTTTCGACGCCGCCCGGCACTTCGGCGCCACGGCCTGACCGGCAAGAGGCCGCCTGTCCTGTCATCGCAGCAGTAGTTCGGGGATCGGGCGCCGTGCGCACGGCGCCCGATCCCCGCGGAAAGGTTCGAGTGAGAACAGTGGACGTGATCATCAACGGTGAACGACGCCACGTGGACACGGGCGCCACCGTGGCCGACGTGGTGCGCGGGTTGACCGACGCGCACAGCGGTGTAGCAGCTGCGGTGAACGACGAGGTCGTCCCCAAGACCCACTGGAACGACACCGAGGTGTCGGCCGGGG
Source organism: Nocardiopsis ansamitocini (assembly GCF_030268225.1). Taxonomy (GTDB): domain Bacteria; phylum Actinomycetota; class Actinomycetes; order Streptosporangiales; family Streptosporangiaceae; genus Nocardiopsis_D; species Nocardiopsis_D ansamitocini. Next base: position 436,783 of record NZ_BSQG01000001.1, read on the forward strand.
ACCGGGTCGACGTGCTGACCGCGGTTCAAGGGGGCTGACGATGACTGACACCACTTCGGAGCGCGACCCCCTGGTGATTGCGGGACGGGCGTTCGGCTCACGGTTGATCATGGGAACCGGCGGAGCGCCCTCCCTCCAGGTCCTGGGCGAGGCACTGCGCGCCTCGGGAACCGAGTTGACCACCGTTGCGATGCGCCGGGTGGACCCGGGTGCCCAGGGATCGGTCTGGGACGTGCTGCGCGAGAACGGCATCCTGCCGCTGCCCAACACCGCCGGCTGTTTCACCGCGACCGATGCCCTGCGTACGGCCAGGCTGGGCAGGGAGGCACTGGAGACGGACTGGGTGAAGCTGGAGGTGGTCGCCGACGAACGCACGCTCCTGCCCGACCCGGTGGAACTGCTGGAGGCCGCCGAGCAGCTGGTGGACGACGGTTTTGTCGTCCTTCCCTACACCAACGACGATCCGATCCTGGCGAGGCGGCTGGAGCAGGTGGGCTGTGCGGCGGTGATGCCGTTGGGCGCCCCGATCGGTTCGGGGCTGGGCATCCGCAACCCGCACAACATCGAACTGATCGTCGAGGAGGCCGGCGTGCCCGTCATCCTGGACGCCGGGATCGGAACGGCCAGCGAGGCCGCGTTGGCCATGGAACTGGGCTGCGACGCCGTCCTGTTGGCGACGGCGGTGACCCGCGCCCAGGAACCGGTCCGCATGGCGCGGGCCATGCGTGACGCGGTGACCGCGGGCCGCCAGGCAAGGCGGGCGGGACGGATCCCGGTGCGCCGCTACGCACAGGCGTCCTCACCCGCCGTGCAATGACGCGGTGCCACACGCCGGGCGACACACCGCCCGGCGTGGTGCGAAGACGCGTCCGCACCTGCGACGGAAGCACTCATTACCCGTTTTCCACGGACAAGAAACAGTCTCAGCCGCACTCCGTGCCGCATTCGCCCGTAAACTGCCCTTCGTGGACATGACGACTGCGGACGCGCTTGTTGGAACGACCCTTGATGGCCGCTACCTCATCCAGTCACGGGTCGCCGGGGGCGGAATGGCCACGGTCTACGCCGCGCACGATGAGCGACTGGACCGTCACGTCGCGCTAAAGGTGATGCATCCGACCCTGGCGCGCGATCCCCAATTCGTGCAGCGCTTCATCAACGAGGCGCACTCCGTCGCCAAGCTCTCGCACCCCAACGTCGTCCAGGTCTACGACCAGGGCACCGACCAGGGGCACGTTTACCTGGCGATGGAGTACGTTCCCGGACGTACGCTGCGCGAGCTGCTCAAGGCACGCGGTCGCCTGAGCCCCCGTGAGGCACTTCAGGTAATGGTCCCGGTACTCGCCGCGCTGGGCGCGGCCCACCAAGTAGGCATGGTGCACCGGGACATCAAGCCCGAGAACGTCCTCCTGACCGAGGACGGCAGGGTCAAGGTCGTGGACTTCGGTCTGGCCAGGGTCGTGGAGGCGACCCAACAGGGGCTGACCAAGACCGGGGCTCTGATGGGTACCGCCGCCTACCTCTCACCCGAGCAGATCTCGCACAACACCGCCGACTCCCGTACCGATGTCTACGCATGCGGGATCATGCTGTACGAGCTGCTGACCGGCGCGCAGCCGCACACCGGCGAGAACCCCATTTCGGTTGCCTACCAGCACGTGAACGAGGACGTCCCCCGACCGTCGCGAGTGGTGGAGGGCATCTCGCCGAGCGTTGACGCCTTGGTGGTTCGCGCCACCGAGCGCGATCCCCGCTATCGGCTCACCGACGCCGGCCAGTTCCTGGCGGCCGTGTTCGAGGTGGAACGCTCCCTGGGACAGACCGGCGCGAACGTGACCTTCGCCCCCGTCATGGCCGGCGCCGTCAACGAGGTCGCCTCCGGCCCCGCCGAGCCCGAGAACCAGACTCTCGTCGTCGATCTGAAACCGGGTGACCTTCCCCCGGTCGAGTACGACGACGATGACTACGACGACCATCGGCCGCCGCGACCCAGCATGCGCTACCCGCTGATGTTGATCGGGGCGCTGCTCCTGGTGGCCGGCTTGGGCTTCGGCTGGTGGATGCTCGCAGGGCGCTACGAGGTCGTTCCCGAACTCGTAGGGCTGGACCGCGACACCGCCCGGCAGGAACTCACCCCCTTGGGCCTGAAGATCACCGTCTCCGACGACACCGTCTACAGCGACGAGGCGCCGGCCGGCACCATCGCGGCGACGAACCCGAAAAACGGCGACAACATCCTGCCCGGGGAGATCATCACCGTCACCCTCTCCGACGGACCCCAGTTCGTCGAAGTCCCCGATATCTCCGGAAAGCCGATCAACGAGGCCCTGCAACTGCTGGAGGACGCCGGGCTGACCGACATCGAACAGCAGGAGGCTTCCTCCTTCGACGCCGAGCCCGGCACGGTGCTCTCCTCCGACCCCTCCCCGGGTGAGAAGGCCGATCGCGAGGGCAGCGTAGTGCTGTCGGTGAGCACCGGGTTCGCGGTGCCCGAGGTGGTGGGGAGCAACGTCAACGACGCGCGATCCCTGCTGGAGGAGAAGGACCTCAAGGTCGAGATCACCGAAGAGCACAACGACGACGTGCCCAAGGACCAGGTCATGGAGCAGTCGCCCGGCGACGGTGAGAAGGTCGGCGCCGGAGACACGGTGACGCTCAAGGTCTCCTTGGGGCCGGAGATGGTGGAAATTCCCGACATTCGCGGTTGGAAGGTCGACGACGCACGCAAGAAGCTGGAGGAACTCGGCTTCACGGTGAAGGTGCACCGTTTCGTCGGCGACTTCGTCGGCGACTACAACCCCAAGAACGAGGCCGACAAGGGCTCGGAGGTCGAGATCTGGGTGTCGCCGTTCCCCAACGGCGACGGGGACAACGACAACAGGCCGGGCGGCGGTCGCGGCGGGGGCAGGAACAACAACAACGACGACGACTGATCCGGGAACCCGCCCGAACGAGGGCTGCCGTCCGGCCGCGCCTCCCATCGCGGCGGCCGGACGACCTCTCCCCGCGCCGTTCCCCTCCTGCCCACCGCCGGAATGGTCGATGGCGACCCAACGGCGCCGGGTCCTCCCCCTCGGTAAATCGCAACGAAGCGGTCGGGGCAGGCTGCGCTGACCGATCCGTTGCTCTTTGAGATCACCCTAGGCTGCACCAGGCCGGTCATACCTGCTTCCCCTGCCCCGATCGGCAGGCGGTGCCAAGCCGTCGGCACACGGACCCGCATAGCCGATGAGTGGTTCGTTCTCGACGACGAGCGGCAGGCGCATCAGCGCCAGCGCCCCGCCTCCTGCTCGGGCAGGTGCAGCCTGGCCAGCATCGCGAGCACGTCACCGGGCACCCGCTGCCGCGTGATCAGCGAGACCCCGATCATCACTCCGGGGACCAGCAGAACCAGGAAGAATCCCGCCGGCCCCTGAAGGGCGCCCGGCAACGGCACCCCCACCGGGACGTCGTTCGCCGACAGGGCTTCGACGGCGCTGCCGACCAGACCGACCACCAGACCGGCTGCGGCCCCCACATCGGTGAGCCCACGCCACCAGATCCCGATGAGCAACAGGGGGGCGATGGTCACCGCGCTGAGGCGCAGCCCGGCGAACGCTATCGAGGCCAGGTCGGCTCCGGCCAGTTCCGGCCACGCGGTGACGATCAGCAGCGGTGTTCCGGCCGCCAGGAGCGCACCCCAGCGGTAGGCCGTGCTGCCGCCGCCGAGCACGCACTGCGAAATGGTCCCGGACAGCGCGGCGGCGAGCCCCACCGAGACCGTGACCACGGCCGACGCGACGCCGGCCGCGATCAGCACCGTCATCAGCACCCCGCTGCGCCCGGGCAGCATGCGCTCGGGCAGTTGCAGGACCGCCAGGTCGACCTGCCCGTTGACCAACAGCTCTCCCACGTAGATCCGGGCGAGCATCGCGTAGACCAGCGGAACGAGCGTGAAGACCACGACCAGCGCGGCGACCAGGGCCACCAGCCGGCGGGCCGCCCTGGGGCTGGGCGTCCCGTAGAAGCGGGTGGGGAACTGCAGGAGCCCGATAACGCCCAGAGCCACCGAGAGGTACGGCAGGTACCCGCTCAACGAACCCGGTCCGGGTCCCGGCCCGTGCCATCCGGTTTCCTCCGCCGGAGTGGGATCGACGTGGTGGGGGATCGTCGTTCCCGTTTCGAACAGCAGCACGGTGCCCGGAACGAACGCGTGCACGCCTGGTTCGAGGACCGACCGGGTGGCGACCGTCTCCCCCTGCACGGATACCAGCACGGTGACCGGGGTCGGCTCGGTGACGCCCACCGCCTGCCGGCGATCGATTTCCATCTCGGTGTCGACGCGAAAGACCGGGTCGTCGGTCACAGGGGCTCGCGGGGCGCCCTGCATCTGCCAGGCCACGAGCAGTGCGAGGGCGGGCAACGCCAGGGCTGCCAGCTTGAACCAGAAGTGCACGGCCTGGAAACGGGTACTGGAGACGCCGGAGGAGGACAGGGTCAGGACCAGGGTGACAATCGCCGTCGCCGACCAGGCCGTCCACTCCGGAAGGCTGGTGAAGGCCCGCAGCAGCAAGCCGGCCGCGATGTACTGGGCCAGGAGGAAACACCATCCGACGATCACCGCGCTGGCGCTGGTCATCCGACGGACGACGCGGGAGCCCAGGCGCCATTCAGCGAAATCCGAGTAGCTGTACACCCCTGCTCTACGCAGCGGGGTGACCACCAGGACGGCCAGCAGCACGCAGCCGAGGGCGACGGCGCTAAGCGACCCGAGGGCCTGAAGGCCCTGGGCCAGCAGCAGGCCGGCCACCCCCAACAGGAGCACCGCCGAGAGGTGCTCCCCAGCGGCGGCCGAGGCGAAGAGCAGGCTCCCCGGAGGAGCGGTCGCCAGGACGAACCCCGCACCGGCTGCGGTACGCCGGCGGTTGAGCAGCCCGGTGGTGATCAGGGTCATGACCATGACACAGCCGACGAACAGCAGCCCGCCGGCGAGCTCGGTCACGAGCCGACCGATCCCGGCGCGTCCAGGCGTTCGGCCAGCCGGACATAGACCGGGATGATCAGTACCAACAGGAGCGGCAGGCAGGCCCCCACTGCGAGTCGAATCCACCCCACGCCTTCGACGGAGAGCACGCCGGTCCGGGGGGCGAGTGCGAGCACGGCGACCGCGAGCAGGAGCAACACGACTGCGACGGTGACCGTCGCGAGGCTCAACCGGAGGTGGCGACGCATGTGCGCGGCGACGTCGGTGGTGCGTGCATGCGCCTCGACCGAGGCGGGTTCGGGGGTGATCCCCAGCGCTCGGCTGGTCGCCGGGGCCGCCACCGCGGTGCGGCGCGGTACCGGGGGCGGGGGCCGGGAAGACGCGGACGGCGAGTTCACCCTGTTCGGCCAGTACCTGAGCCGCGACGCACGAACTGGTCCCGGACTTCGCGGGTCTGCCTGCGGCTGACCGGAAGCAATTCGTCCCCGACCTGCACCTTGATCCGCGGGCCCTCGAAGCGAAGTTCGGAGACGTGCCTGGTGGCGACGAGCATACTGCGGTGGATTCGCACGAACCCTGCTCCGTCCCACTCGCGCTCCAGCGCCCCGAGGGTGCTACGGATAAGGAAGGCTCCATCGGCGGTGCGCAGCCGAACGTAGTCGCCCTTGGCCTCGGCGAACCAGATCTCGGAGCGCGGGATGAAGCGGGTGCGCCCGGCCAGCTCGATCGGAACCCTGACCTCGGTCGACGGGGTGTCCCTGACGCGGGCGACCAGCCGGCCCAGTGTGGCTGCCAGGCGTTCTTCTCTGATGGGTTTGAGCAGGTAGTCCACGGCGTTGAGTTCGAAGGCGGCGACGGCGTAGTCCTCATGGGCGGTCACGAACACGACCGCCGGCGGCCGGGGCAGTGCCGCGAGAAAACGGGCGAGGTCGATCCCGCTGGGCCCCGGCATGTGCACGTCCAGGAAAAGTGCGTCGAACCGGTCGCCCGCCTCGGCACGCTCACCGATCAGTCGCGTGGCGCCGGTGGCGCCGCCCGTAGTGGTCACCTCGGTGACGCGCGAGTCCCTGTCGAGCAGGTAGGCCATCTCCTCGCGCGCGGGGATCTCGTCCTCGACTACCAGGACCCGAAGCATGCCACCGAGAATGGCCCAGCACGGGACGGCTCGCAAGCAGTTCGGGGTGATGCGAAGGGAACGGAGGGCGATATGGCTGGATCGGGGCTGAGCAGCGCACCCAGCCCATTGTGAAGGCGGCATCGACCGCACTTCGCCGCCGAATCGAGCCTCAGCGACCGGGAGTCAGCCGAAACTTCGGGATGCGCAGGCTCACCCGGGTGCCCGCGCCGGGAGCCGTCTCGACCACCAGCCCGTAGGCGTCGCCGAACATGGTGCGCAATCGTTCGTCGACGTTGGCAAGGCCGATCCCCGCGGAGGCGCCCGCCTCTCCTGCCAGGATCGCTCGAGCCCGTTCGGGATCCATGCCGACTCCGTCGTCCTCGATGCTGATGTGCGCCTCGGCTCCGGCGTCACGGGCGATGACACTGACGTGGCTCAGGCCGGGGCGGCCCTCCATCCCGTGCCGGATGGCGTTCTCCACCAGTGGTTGCAGGCTCAGGAAAGGAACCTGGACGGCCAGCACGTCCGGGGCGACCTGCACGCTGAGGCGCAGCCGGGAGCCGAACCGGGCCCGTTCCAGAGCCAGATAGCGGTCGATGGAGCGCAGTTCCTCCTGCAATGTGGTGAGGTTGCGCGATCCGCGGAACGAATAGCGGGCGAAATCGGCGAAGTCGAGGAGGAGTGCGCGCGCCCGGGTGGGGTCGGTGCGCACGAAGGAGGCGATGGTGGTCAGGCAGTTGTAGACGAAGTGCGGGGAGATCTGCAGCCGCAGCGCCTTGAGCTCGGCGTCGGCCAGTCGGGCGCGCGAATGGTCCAGATCGGCGAGCTCCAGTTGTCCGGAGATCCAGCTGGCCACCTCGGCGGTGGCCCGGACCAGGACCGGTGACGCCTGTGCGTCGAAGGCGAGAAGCGCGCCGACCGGGCGGTCGTCGACAACGACCGGGGCCGCCACAACCACACGCAACGGGCAGGCCGGGTCGGCGCAGTGGAGCCGGTCGTCGGTGTGCAACCGGGCTCCGGTGATCGCCGGAATCGCCAGACTCGGACAGTCCTGCCGGTGGACGGCCCCCACCCCGTGCCAGGCGAGGGTGTGGGTGGTGTCGATGAGTGCCACTGCCGGGCTCCCCAGCAGCGCGTGGACGTGCCGGATCGCACGGGTGGCGGACTCGCGGTGCAGCCCCTGACGCAGCGCGGGTGCGGCCAGGGAGGCAGTGTGCAGGGTCGAGCACGTGGCGTCGGCGGCCAGCGCCCGCCGGCTCCGGTCGACCGCACGGGATCTCCGGATCAGTTCACCGGCGCACACCACGGCGATCAGGGAGGCGACGGCCGCGACGTAGACCATAGGCACAAGCTAGAGGGTCGACCGCCCCGACGAAAAACGATCGGCTCGCGGCTCAGCTCAGCGGTGGCCCCTCCCCCGGCTCTTCCTGGTAGGAGAACCGCTGTTCGGACCAGGGGTCGGCGCGGTTGTGGTAACCGCGCTCCTCCCAGAAACCGCGCCGGTCGGCGGTCAGGTACTCGATCGCGCGGACCCACTTCACGCTCTTCCAGCCGTAGAGGTGCGGCACCACCAAGCGGACCGGGTACCCGCGCTCGGCCGAGATCCGCTCGACACCGTGGTGGGTGGCCAGCAGCACGTCGGAGCGCAGGAAGTCGTCCATTCGCAGATTGGCGCTGTAGCCGTACTCGGCCCAGACCATGACGTGCGTGGCGGCGTCGGCCGGTGGGGCCAGCTCCACCATCAGCGCACTGGAAACTCCTGACCAGGCATTATCCGGAATTGTGAACTTGGTCACGCAGTGAAAGTCCGCAACTACCTCGACCCTGGGGAGTTCGTCGAAGGCCGACCAGTCCCAGCGGTGGGTGGTCGCGGAGTCGGTCGCCCCGTAGACGCAGAGGTCCCATCGCTGCTGGCGGAACTTGGGCACCGGCCCGTAGTGCAGGGCAGGAAATTCGCGCGGGACGTACTGCCCCGGCGGCAGTCGCTGCTCAGACAATCGATCTCCTCGTGATGAGGTGTCCGGGACATACTGCCAGTCCCGGCGGAGGACCCCAAAAACCCGAGGGTAGGAAGCACCGGCGGGGAATGCGCTATAGTCACAGCCATGCAGCGAAACTTCTGGCGCTTTTATGGCTACCGGCCCACGGGATCGGTCGCCCTACTAGCGCTACGCTGACAGGACGACTTCAAAAGCCCCGGGCCGACGGCCCGGGGCTTTTTTGTCTGTCCGGACACCTTCCACTTCAGCCAGCCAGTCTTCATCGCCCGGCAAAGGACAACGTTCATGGTCATCGTGATGGCTCCCGAAGCAACCTCCGACAACATCGACTCGATCGTGGAGCTGGTCGCCACCGCGGGCGGCGCAGCGTACGTCACCAGAGGGGTGAGTCGGACGATCATCGGGCTGGTCGGCGACATCGAGCAGTTCGAGACGCTCGGTATCGCGGCGATGGCCGGGGTCAGCGACGTACTGCGCATCTCGGTGCCCTACAAGCTGGTCAGCCGGGAAAACCACGGGAGCCGGACCGTGGTGAGCGTGGCCGGTGTCCCCATCGGGGGCGACACCATGACGCTGATCGCCGGGCCGTGCGCCGTGGAGACCCCTGAGCAGACCCTGGCGGCAGCCATGATGGCCAAGAGCGCGGGGGCCTCGTTGCTGCGCGGCGGCGCCTACAAGCCCCGCAGCTCCCCGTACGCCTTCCAGGGCCTCGGCGAAGCAGGATTGCAGATCCTGGCCGATGTGCGCGAGGAGACCGGGCTGCCGATCGTGACCGAGGTCGTGGACGCCCACGACGTGGAACTCGTCGCCTCCTACGCCGACATGCTCCAGATCGGTACCCGCAACATGCAGAACTTCGCGCTGCTCCAGGCCGCCGGCGAAGCGGGCAAGCCCGTGATGCTCAAGCGGGGAATGAGCTCCACCATCGAGGAGTGGCTGATGGCGGCGGAGTACATCGCCCAGCGCGGCAACCTCGACATCGTCCTGTGCGAGCGGGGAATCCGTACCTTCGAGAAGGCCACCCGCAACACCCTGGACATCAGCGCGGTCCCGGTCGCACAGAACCTGTCCCACCTGCCGGTGATCGTGGACCCCTCCCACTCGGGTGGCAAGCGCGACCTCGTCCTGCCGCTGTCACGGGCGGCGATCGCGGTCGGGGCCGACGGAATCATCGTCGACGTGCACCCGCACCCCGAGACGGCACTGTGCGACGGCCCGCAGGCACTGGTGGGCGCCGACCTGGAGGCACTGGCTGCCATGGTCGCGACCCTGCCGGCAGCGGTGGGGCGTCCCCTGACGCCCGCACGCGTACCCGCCGGGGTGTGAACGCCGACGGCTGAACGGCGGGCGAGACGCCGAACCGTCTCGCTCGCCCGCTGCTTACCCGGTCTCTTCGCTGCCGAAGTAGCTGGGCCGGTGCAGCTGCACCGTTGAGGCCAGGTGCTCGGCCAGCTCCGCCGCGTCCAGACGCTTCTCGATCTGGCGCAGGTCCTCGATCTTGGCTGCGGTCTCCACCTGCCGCGGGGTCAGCATGGTGCAGCAGTCCTCGTCGGGCAGTTCGGAGATGGCGAGGGTGCCGATCTTACGGGCCTGGTCCATGATCTCGGTCTTGTCCATTCCGATCAACGGACGCAGGATCGGCAGGTCGACGGAGTCGTCCAGGGCCGTGATGTTGGTCAGGGTCTGGCTGGACACCTGTCCGAGCGCGTCCCCGGTGACCAGGGCCGCGCCGCCGAGGGTATCGGCCAGCGCCTCCGCGGTCTTGAGCATGAGGCGCCGCTGGGCGACGATCTGCAGACGCTCCACTCCGGAATTCTTGATCTGCTGCTGCGCCTTGCCGAAGGGGATGACGTAGAGCCGCGAGTTGCCCTGGAAGCGGTCGAGCTGGCGGACCAGGCTGTAGGCCTTGTAGATGGACTCGGGTCCGGTGAAGGGCATACCGGAGAAGTGCAGGAAGTCCACGCGCAGACCGCGCCGGATCATCCGGTGCGCGGCGACAGGTGAATCGATACCGCCCGACATCAGCACGAGCGCCCGCCCGCTCATTCCGGCGGGCAGTCCGCCCTGGCCGGGCATTCCGTCGGTGAAGACGAACACCTCGTCCTTGTCCACCTCGACGAACAGGGTGTTGTCGGGCTTCTTGAGCCGAACGGTCAGATGCGGGTGCGCCTCCCTGACCGCGGAGCCCAGGTGGGTGGCGATCTCGAAGGAGGACAACGGGAAGCGCTTGTCGCGGCGACGGGCACGCACGGCGAAGGTACCGGTGCGCTCGGCCATTGCCCGCAGGCTCACCGCGGTGACCGCGTCGACGTCCTTGGGCACGCGGCGCACCAGGTGCACCCACACGATGCCCATGACATTGCACATGCGCTCGCCCAGCTCCGCGACCTCAAGGTCGGAGGCACCGGGCATGCGCAGCATGATGACGCCCTTGCGCTGGGATATCTTCATCTCGCCCAGGCCCTTGGCCGCGGTGCGAATGTTGTTCTGCAGACGCCGCTCGAAGAGGTGTCGGTTGCTGCCCTTGAGCACGATCTCGCCGAGCTTCATCAGCACGCACAGCTCGCCGAGACCGTCCGGGCCCGTCTCGACTGCGACGTCCGCACTGGTGTGGGGGGCCGCGGAATCGAGCGACGCGGACATGACGGTACCTCCGGGGTCTGGTGGAACGAGGGGGCGGTCTCACACGGGGGCCGCTTGCATCCAGTATCGATCACCGGCGCAACCGTTTTGTCCGCCCCTCCCGTGTGTCGACCGCAACAGGTCCCGTCGTCCCGGGGACAGGCGTCCGGGCCCCGTCGCAGCTGGCGGCGGGGCCCGGACAAAGGCAGGCGGGGTCTATCCGAAGAAGACCTCGGCCTCCTCGTACCGCTCGACCGGAACGGTCTTGAGGACATCGGTGGCCGCGGCCAGGTCCACGCGAACGATGTCGGTGCCCTGGAGCCCGACCATCTTGCCGAAGTCCTTGTCGTTGACCGCGGCGATGGCGTTGGCGCCGAGACGGGTGGCGAGCACCCGGTCGAAGGCCGTGGGGGTTCCGCCGCGCTGGACGTGCCCCAGGACGACCGAGCGGGCCTCCTTGCCGGTGCGCGACTCGATCTCCTCTGCGAGACGCTGGCCGATCCCGCCCAGACGGACGTGGCCGAAGGAGTCCATCTCGCCGGTGCTGAGCTCCATCTGCCCGTCCTTGGGGTGGGCCCCCTCGGCCACGACGATGATCGGCGCGTAGTTGGTCTTGAACCGGCTCTCGACGTGTGCGACGACCTCGTCGATGTCGAACGGACGCTCGGGGATGAGGATGACGTTGGCTCCGGCGGCCATGCCGGAGTGCAGCGCGATCCAGCCCGCGTGGCGGCCCATGACCTCCACGATCAGAGCCCGGTGGTGCGACTCGGCGGTGGTGTGCAGCCGGTCGATGGCCTCCATCGAGATGTTGACCGCGGTGTCGAAACCGAAGGTGTAATCGGTGGCGTTGAGGTCGTTGTCGATGGTCTTGGGGACACCGACGACCTTGACGTCACGATCGTAGAGCTGGCGCGCGACACCGAGGGTGTCCTCGCCGCCGATCGCGATCAGGGCGTCCACGCCGAGGCCGGCGAGGTTGTCCTTGACCCGCTCGACGCCGCCGTCGATCTTCATGAGGTTGGTGCGCGAGGAACCGAGGATGGTTCCGCCGCGCGGCAGGATCCCGCGGACAGCGGAGATGTCCAGCGGCATCGTGTCGCCTTCGAGAGGACCACGCCAGCCGTCGCGGAAGCCGACGAACTCGTAGCCGTAGTCCTTGATGCCCTTGCGGACCACCGCGCGGATGACCGCGTTCAGTCCCGGGCAGTCCCCGCCACCGGTCAGCACCCCGACTCGCATGTGCGTGTACTCCTTGACTCGTCAGAAACCCTTGCGCCATCGATGGTGCCCGTGTGCGGCACCTGTCCATGGACTTTCGACCTCGCGGCTCGCCCTCGTCAGCAGAACGGCGTCGCCGTGACCGACATCACGAAAACGATGACACCCGGAGTTGAAAAACAATCACCAGGGGTAGGTCCCTGCGGTGAACACGCACCGCGGGACCGCGCTCTCGCGACCACGCCCATCACATGGTCTAGACCATATCGCCCTAGGTACTGGAGGCCAACCCATGGCGGTACTCACGATCGACGCCGGAACCACCGGGGTCACCGCGCTCATGGTCAGCGAAGACGGCCGGGTGCTGTCGCGCGGCTACCAGGAGTTCGCCCAGCATTATCCCGACTCCGGCTGGGTGGAGCACATCCCCGAGGAAATCTGGCAGGCGACCCTCGGAGCCTGCCAGAGCGCCGTCGACTCCGCCGGGGAACGGCCCAGCTGCCTGGGGATCACCAACCAGCGTGAGACGGCAGTGCTGTGGAACCGCAACCGCGCCACCGCGCCGCGCCGCGCCATCGTGTGGCAGGACCGGCGCACCGCGGGCATCTGCACCGAACTGCGCGACGCCGGTCACGAGCCGCGCGTCACCGAGCTCACCGGCCTGCGCCTGGACCCCTATTTCACCGCGACGAAACTGACCTGGATCGCCCGCAACGACCCGCGCGCCTGGCAGGGGGTGGAGTCCGGCGACGTGGTGGTGGGCACCGTGGATTCCTACGTCATCGCCCGCCTGACCGGCGGCAGCAGACACGTCACCGACGCCTCCAACGCCTCGCGCACCCTGCTCTACGACATCAGCACCGGCGCCTGGTCACCGGAGCTGTGCGAACTGTTCGGCGTTCCGATCCAGGCATTGCCCGAGGTCGTCCCCTCCTACGGAACCGTGGGCGAGACCGATCCGGATTCGTTCCTGGGGCTGCGCATCCCCATCGCGGGAATCGCCGGCGACCAGCAGGCCGCGATGTTCGGGCAGAACTGCTACCAGCCGGGAACATCGAAATGCACGTACGGAACCGGGTCGTTCGTTCTGGTCAACACCGGAAAAGAACCGGTGGCGCCCGAACAGGGGCTGCTGTCGACTGTGCTGTGGCAGCACCCCGACGGCACCCGCGACTACGCGCTCGAGGGATCCATCTTCGTGACGGGCGCCGCGGTGCAGTGGCTGCGCGACGGCCTCGGGCTCATCGACAAGGCGTCGCAGTCGGAAGGTCTGGCACGCAGCGTCACCGACTCGGGGGGCGTGGTGTTCGTGCCGGCGCTCACCGGTCTGGGGGCTCCCGACTGGGACCCCCACGCGCGCGGCGCGATCTTCGGCATCACCCGCGGTACGACGCGGGCCCACCTGGTGCGCGCCACACTCGACGCGATCGCCTTCGAGGTGCGCGACGTGGTGGCCGCCATGGCCGACTCCTCCGGGACAGAGCTCGCCGAACTGCGGGTGGACGGCGGCGCGTCGTCCAACAACCTGCTCTGCCAACTCCAGGCCGACCAGCTCGGGGTCGCGGTGGCGCGCCCGCGCATCCAGGAGACCACCGCCCTGGGAGCGGCGTTCCTGGCCGGGCTGGGGACCGGGGTGTGGTCCTCGACCGAGGAGCTGATGCAGACCTGGCAACTGGACCACCGCTTCGAGCCCGGTGCGCGCGACGACGCCGCACACCGACGCTGGCGGGTGGCCGTCGAGCGCTCCAAGGGCTGGACCGAGCTGACCTGATCCGCTCGCCCGGCCCTCGACGGTCGGGGAGGCGTCCCTACTCGTCGAGTCCCTGGTCGATGGCGTAGCGCACGAGCTCCACACGGTTGTGCAGTTGCAGCTTGTTGAGCGTGTTCTGCACGTGGTTCTGCACGGTGCGGTGGGACAGGGTGAGCCGGGAGGCGATCTGCTTGTAGGTCAGCCCCTTCGCGACCAGGCGCAGGACCTCGGTCTCACGACCGGTCAGCCGGGGGGTGTCGGGATCGTCGACGGGTGCGGGGGCGGCTGCCAGGCGCCGGTACTCCCCCAGCACCAGCCCGGCGAGCCCGGGCGTGAACACCGCGTCGCCGTGGTGGGCCCGGGTGACGGCGTCGATCAGCTCGTCCTTGCTCGCCGACTTCACCAGGTACCCGGTGGCGCCGGCCTTGACCGCGTCCAGCACGTCCTGCTGCTCACCGCTGGCCGACAGGATGAGGATGCGCGGCGGATCGGACTGTGCCAGCAGTTGCTGGGTGACCTTGACCCCCGACATGTCGGGGAGTTGCAGGTCGACCACGGCGACGGTGGCCCGCGTCGCGGGGGCGATGCGCACCGCTTTGGCGCCGTCGCCGGCGGTGGCCACCACCTCCAGGCCGGCCTCGGTGAGGTCCCGGGCGACCGCGTCGCGCCACATCGGGTGGTCGTCCACCACCATGACTCGGATCTGGGCGTCGTGCATGGGCTGACTCTAACCCGCCGCGCGGTCAGCGCGGCACCCGAAGCTCGATCTCCACGCCCTCCTGGGGAGCAGTCGTGACCGTGGCCTCTCCCCCGAGGTCGCGAATCCTGCCGCGGATGGACTGGGAGAGTCCCAGTCTGCCGTCGGCCTCGGCCTCGGCGACCCGTTCGGCAGCCATCCCGGGGCCGTCGTCGCGCACGGTGACCACCACCGTGTCCCCTTCGTCCTCGACCAATACCCAGACCCTGGTGCCAGGGGGGCAATGACGGTCGACGTTGGCCAGTGCTGCGCGTACCGCGGCGTCGACCTCCGCTGCGCCGGCTGCGGGCAGCGGAACCTCGGTGGCCGGGGTGGAGACCGTGACCAGGGTCGCGGAGTGGATGCTGAGCAACGCCCCGAGGTCGGCGGTGGTCGTGGTGGACGAAGTCTGCCGGTGCTCCGCCCCGACCAGGGCTCTCAGTGCAGCCTCCTGCTCGCCGGCGAGGCGTCCCAGGTCGGCCGCCTCGCCGCCGAGTTCGGTCCCGCGCCGCTGCACCATCGCCAGGACCTGGAGCACGGAGTCGTGGATGGTGCGGGCCAGTCGCTCGCGCTCACGGGTGCGGGCCTCCAGCTCGACGGCCTGGGCGAAGCGGTGTTCGGCCTCGGCGGCGATGTGGGCCATGTAGCCGACCGCGTAGCCGGCGAGGAGCAGCAGGACCATCCCGCTGATGACCGCGGCGGTGATCTCGCCGCGCAGGATCGTGTCGCACACCCCGTAGCCCAGTGCTGCGGCAACGGCCCACCGCCGGCCGCCCATGACCGCGGCTGCCAGCGGCGCTGCCCCGAACCAGGTGGCGGTGAGCGGGGGCGCGACCGCCAGGTAGTCCTCCCCCGCCACGATGCCGGTGCTGAGCATGCACGCGAAGGTGATCACGAGGTCGGCGGCGACCAGCCCCCAGGACCTGCGCGCGGGCTCGGCGTAGGCATAGGTGGCGAAGACCGTCCACACACCCATGCCGACGATGACCAGCCACGCCCCCACCGGGTGGGACAGCGTCTTGGAATACTGCATGACCAGTGCCGCGGCATAGACGACCGAGGCGATCCGAAACACCGCGATCCCCCGCCACAGGGGCACCTCGAAACCGTACGCGCGTTTCTCGGCTGTCTGCGGGGGGATCGTGCCGGCCGGGTCCATCAGGTCACTCGGCGTTCTTGGCCTCGGCCTTCGCGGCCTTCTTCTCGGCCTTGCGCCTGACGCGCTCGGCCTTCTTCGCCGTGCGCTCGGCTCGGCGGCGGTCCTTCTCGGAGGCGCTCTGCTCCTTGCGCTCCTCCTTGGCCGCGGCCTCGATCTCCGACTTGACCGACTGGGCGTACCGGTCGACGTACTCCTGGCCGGAGAGTTCCATGAGGGCGTACATGATCTCGTCGGTGATGGCGCGCAGGACCCGCGGGTCCTTTTCCATGCCCTGGTACCGCGAGAAGTCCAACGGCTTGCCGAACTTGACCTTGGGGCGGATACCGAGCTTGGGCAGGGTGCGCCCCGGCGGCATGATCTTGTCGACGTTGATCATCGCCATCGGCACGACCGGGGCGTTGCCCTCAAGGGCCAACCGGGCCACACCCGTGCGGCCGCGATAGAGCTTTCCGTCGGGAGAGCGGGTCCCCTCCGGATAGATCCCCAGGAGTTTGCCCTGCTTGAGCACGCGCAGCCCGGTGCGCAACGCACCCTCGCTGGCCTTGCCGCCGGAGCGGTCGATGGGGATCTGCCCGACCCCGGTGAAGAACATCCGGCTGAGGAACCCCTTGACTCCCTTGCCCGTGAAGTACTCCGCCTTCGCGAGAAAGGTGATCTTGCGGGGCAGGGGAAGCGGACCGAAGAAATGGTCGGAAAAGGACAGGTGATTGCTCACCATGATCGCCGGACCGTGTCGCGGAACGTTCTCGACACCGTAGGCGCGCGGCTGCCACAACACCGCGAGTACCGGGCCGAGAATCGCCTTGACCACCCAGTAGAACACCGCTCACCCCCGCACGTGCGGGGAGCGTTCGACCTGATTGGTCACGTTCACCTTCCCGCTGCCACGAATAATCGCCGCCATCCTCCCATCACTTGCGCACTACTACCAATGCCGGCCCGGGTTACTGCGGGGTAGCAACGGGGGATCTGCGCGCCACGCGATGGTGCACGGGGGTACCGGCCTTCAGAGCGCTCGACTAGTTTCATAGTTCCCTGCGCGGGCCTCGTCGGCCCCGCGCGCTCCAGCCGACCACGATCCCCAGGGAGCACCCGAGTTATGTCGTTACTGCCAGGCGCCGAACCGTTTCGGCACAGGGGCGGGCGCGTCGGCGTCGTACTGTGCCACGGGTTCACCGGTAGCCCGCAGTCGATGCGTCCGTGGGCCGACCGGCTGGTCGCGGCCGGCTGCACAGTGGACCTGCCTCTGCTGCCCGGGCACGGTACGAACTGGCGGGACATGCGTTCCACCACCTCTGACGACTGGTTGGCGGCGGCGGACGAGGCGTTCGTGCGGGTGCGCGCCGAGTGCGACGACGTCTTCACCATGGGCCTGTCCATGGGGGGTTGTCTGGCACTGCGCCTGGCCCAACTCCACGAGAACGACATCCGCGGGGTCGTGGTGGTGAACCCGTCCATCGCGGTGGAGGAACCACTGCTGCACATCGGCCACGCGGTGAAGTTCCTGGTGCCTTCGGTCAAGGGGCTGACCAACGACATCAAGAGGCCCGGGATGAGCGAAACGGGCTACGACCGGGTCCCCACGGCCGCGGCGGCGACCCTCCCCCGATTGTGGCGGGCGACCCGGAACGGCCTCCCGACGATGACGGCCCCGATCTTGGCCTACAGAAGTCCGCAGGATCACGTCATCGGTCCCCAAAGTCTGCGTATCCTCACAAGTAAGGCGGTCGCGTCCGCGGTTACCGTCCGCTCGCTCGACGACAGCTACCACGTCGCCACCCTGGACAACGACGCGGACGCGATCTTCGACGGCAGCCTCGCCTTCGTACGCGAACACAGCAGGCGCGGGGAAGGACTTCACGCATGACGGATCGTCGCGGCAACGGACTACTCGCCGACACCTACGTTCCGTTGATCCTGCTCCCCCCGACACTCGCCGACACCATGCTGTCGGCGTTGGGACGAGCAGGTATCGCGGCCTATGCCACCCCGCTGGACAACGACGTACTGGAACCGAGCGAGGCCCCGGGCGACGAGCCGCCCACCGACCACCTCTACGTGGACGCCAACGAACGTCGCGCCGCCGAGGAGGTCCTGCGAACGGAGCTCCCCGACCTGGAGGAGCGGCAGGACCCGGCCGGCCCCGCAGTGGTGGACGTGGCCCCCGACGAGGACAAGCGGCAGCCGTCCCCGGACGCGTCTGCGGCCACTGGCGACGACGCGGTGTGGGAGGACCTGGTCTCCAGGTTCTACGAGTCCGCCGCACCGGAACGGGCCTGGCCGGACGCCGAGAACGTCAGCACGGACCCGCCTTCTGCACCGGACTCCGAGGACACCGGCGGGAACGACGACGTCGGAACGACCTCGCTCCTGTCCGACCCGCAGCGCCTTGGCAGCACCGAGCGTCGCCGCCCTACGGGGCCCGACGACGGCGACCATTTCGTGCCCCCTCCGCCGCCCCCGTTTCCCCGTGGCGACCTCACCAGCCGGTTGGCCTGGGCCGGCCTGATCGGCGGCCCCGCCGCACTGCTGGTGGCCACCCTCATCGGGATGTCGATCCAGGGCTGGCAGGTCCTGGCGATCCTGGCGGCATTCGTCGCGGGGTTCGTGGTGCTGCTGATCAGGATGGGCGACCAACCGCCCAGCGACTCCGGCCCCGACGACGGCGCGGTGATCTGAACACCGCACCCGTACAGGTCAGTACGACAGCAGGAGTTCGGCCAGGAGCGGGCGGTGGTCGGTGGCGGCCACCAGATCGGCACGGGAGGGCTCCTCGGGGACCCCGGCCCCCACGACACCGAAGCGGGGATCGGCGAGGACCGCGTCGATCCGGGTGCGTGGCCGCCGGGCGGTGAAGGTGAACAGTTCGCCCGCCGGTGCCAATTCGGCCGTGTCGGTGAACGCGCGGGTGAGCAACCGCCAGGTCGGCCCTCCGGGAAGTTCGTTGACGTCGGCGGCCAGGACGACGGGGGCCTGGTGGCGGGCGAGCAGCGCGAGCAGTTCCTCGGCGTGCTGAAGCCGTGCCCGCGGGTCCAGGTCGAGATGGGTGACCGCCACCAGGGCCTCGTGGCCCTGGTGGTTCAGCACGACCAGGGACAGCGCCCGCAGGTGCAGGCCGCGATAGCGGCGTAGCCGGTGGTGGTGGCTGAGCAGGACCGAGATCTCGGGGCGCACCAGGATCGCCAGTCCTCCCGGGCGCCTGTTCACCGCGAGACGCAGTCCGCAGCGGCTTGCGAGGAGCCGGCGTTTGCGGCGCCACCCCAGCAGGCGCGGCGCTTCCTGGAGGCAGAGCACGTCGGGACGGCACGCTTTGACCACCCGTGCGACAGCCTCAGGGTCGTCACGCAGTGAACGGACGTTGTAGGAGAGTACGCGCAGGGTCGCCACGGGGCCCAAATACCCGGTCCGGCGGGGACGACACCGGATCAGCCCTGCTCGCTCCCCTCGGCGCCGACGTAGCTCCGGACGAACTCCGCCGACGGTGCGATCGGGGTGATGACGTCGATGAGGACCCCGTTGGGGTCGGCGACGATGAAGTGCCGCTGGCCGAAGTCCTCGCTGCGCAAGGCGAGTTCGGGCACCAGCCCCGCCCGGAGCACGAGCCGCTCGTATTCGGCGTCCACGTCGGCGACCTCGAAGTTGAGGAGGAGGCCCTGCACCGGGACGCGCCCTCTCGCGGGCAGCGTCTCATGGCGGTGGTCGAGCAGGGCGAGCTCGTAGCCCGGCTCCCCGGGCAGCTTGAGGCTGACATACCAGTCCGTCTCGAACACGATCTCGAACCCGAAGTGCTCGGCGTAGAAGTCTCTGGACCGGGTGACCTGGTCCGTACAGATCACCGGATAGAAGCTCGACAGACGCATCGTCCCGACTCCGATCAAATAAAAACCTACCGAAGGTATGTATTGGTATCGTAGATACGTACTCGCGGTATGTCAACGGACGGATGATGGGGTGCGGTGGATGTCAAACCGTCGGAGCAACGTCGAGCGCAGCAGGCAGACCAGGCACCGACTCCTGACGGAGGGGCGTCGACTGTTCGCCGACAACGGCTACGCCGCCGTCGGGCTCACCGAGGTCACCGATGGCACAGGGCTGACCAAGGGAGCCCTCTACCACCACTTCGACGGCAAGGCCGGACTGTTTCGTGCCGTGGTCGCGCAGGTGCAAGACGAGGTGGGCCAGCGGGTGGCCGCCGCCTCCGAGACCGAAACCGATCCGTGGCTGCGGTTCACGGCCGGCTGCCGGGCCTTCCTCGAAGCGGGCTGCGACCCCGAGGTGCGCCAGATCATGCTGGTGGACGGCCCGGCCGTACTGGGGTGGTCCGAATGGCGCGACATGGACGACGCCTCATCGGCTCGCCACCTCGCAGACGCGCTGTCGGGGTTGATCGGCGCCGGGGTGATCACCCCGCAACCGGTCGCCCCCCTGGTCCACCTTCTTTCAGGCGCCATGAACGAGGCGGCCCTGTGGCTCGCCGGCTCCGCGACACCGGACGACGACCTCTCCGCGACCGTGGCCGCGTTGTCACAGCTGCTGGGCGCCCTGCGCACCGCACCTTGAACGGGGCCCGACAGCGGTATCGCAAAACGGCCCTCAGAGGCGAACGAGGTCTCCGGCTCCGGCGATGCCGGCCTCGGAACCGAGTTCGGCCACCCGGATGTCGGCGAGGGTGCGCACGACGCGACCGGTGACGTGGCGGGCGAACGACTCGCGGACCGGGCCGATGAGGATGTCGCCGGCGTCGGAGACACCGCCACCGATGACGAAGCGCTCGGGGTCGAGGATCGCCGCCATGTCGGCCAGCCCCTGTCCCACCCAGTCGCCGACGACGCGGAAGCACTCCAGGGCAGCGGGGTCTCCTGCGAGGGCGGCCTCGGTGATGGCCTGGCCCTGGATGCGCTCGGGGTCGCCCTCAGCCGACTTGAGCAGCCGCTCGGCCCGCAGCGGTGCCGTCTTGGCCAGGTCCTGGGCCTCTGCGACGAGTGCTCGCCCGCTGGCGTACTGCTCCCAGCAGCCGCGGTTGCCACAACCACAACGACGACCGTCGGCGACGATCCGGTAGTGCCCGATCTCGGCCCCGATCCCGTATCGTCCGCGGAACAACTGGTGGTCGATGATCACCCCACCACCGATTCCGGTACCGAGGGTCACGCAGACCACGTGGCCGACACCGCGCCCCGCGCCGAAGCGCGCCTCTCCCCAGGCCGCGGCGTTGGCGTCGTTCTCGATGACGATCGGGAGGTCGACACGACGCTGGATACGCTCCCTGAGCGGTTCTCCGCGCCAGGCAAGGTTGGGGGCGAAGACGACGGTGGAGCGGGTCTCGTCGACGAAGCCCGCCATTCCCACTCCCACCCCCTCGATCTGCCCCTGCGGGTAGTGGGCGAGCAGTTCCTCGATGGCGTCGCAGACGACGTCGGCGATTGCGTCGCTGCTGATGGAAGGGGTGGGGTACTTGACCTTCTCCAGGATCCGACCGTCCGGGTCGACAACGCCGGCGGCCACCTTCGTGCCGCCGATGTCCACGCCGATCGTCAACCGCATGGACGGCTCCTTTTCACGTTGCATGCCCGACCCGCGTTCGCGCGCCGCCAGGGGCGAATCAATTGGAGTAAACCATTGGACTATACCGGTGGCCCCTCCGATGGCGTTCGGGTGGCCTGCGCACGGCCCGCAACGGAGCCGGACGACCGCCGCGCCCGTCTGCCCCTATGGGGGTGCGGCAACCGTGACCCACCCCATAATGGGCGAAATCGCCATGGTTGAAAAGACTGGGACACCGCACAGGCCCCGCAGCCGGAGACTGCGGGGCCTGCGGGTCGAGTCGGCTCCGGATCAGTCGCGCGGTTTGAGAGGGGTCACGTTGTCAGGTGTCTCCTCGTCCGATCGCCGGGCCGCGTTTTCCTGGAAGGAGCGCTCCACAGCCGACAGGGTGCGCCCGAAGGCGCCGAACATCAGCGTTCCGGCCTGCCCGAGATGGCGGCCGACCTCCGGCAGGGTCGTACGTGCGATACCGACCACCTGGTCGAGCAGCGGTGGCGGAGTGGCGGGCTCCTCCTTGACCGCCTCCTCCCACACGTCGCCCTTGTGCGGTGGTGGAGAGGCGATACTGGAGACCCCCTTGCGTACGCCCGCGATGATGAGCTTGCGCTGGAGCGCGTCGACCAGCCGGAGGGCGTCGTCGATGATGTCCGAGGAATTCCCGGAATCAGGAGTGGGCTGAGCCATGGGTCACCTGCCTGTTCGTGGTCTCTGCTGTCACGTTAACCGGCCGTGGCCGCCAGGAGTTCCGCCCTCCTGCGAAACCAGGGGAATCCCCGATACGGCCTCAGGGCGGTTCACCCCCGTTCGACCCGCCGCCGCAGCCCCTTGAGCGCGGTGTCCACGATCTGGCGCTCGCCACGGCGCCGCATGATGCCGGGAACCGGTACGCGCAGGGCGATCGACAGTTCGTAGGTGACGTCGGTGGCCGACGGTGACTGCTCGGCCAACGTGTAGGAACCGGTCATGGCCGACAGCGCGCTGCCCGCCTCCACCAGTTCCCACCTGACTCCGAGCCCGTCCCAGGAGTACCCGAGGGTGTAGGTGTCCTTGACCAGTCCGGCGTCGATGGTGAAACGCACCCGCGCGGGGCGCCCGTCGGCCCCGTGCTCCACGACGTCGGCGGCCTTGATGCCGTCGGCCCAGTCGGGATAGGACGCGAAGTCCGCGATCACGCCGAGGATGTCGGCCGGAGGCGCACTGATCGTGACGGCGGAACTGGTGTGGTCGCTCATCGGCGGTTTTCCTCACTGGAGGTCGGGGTGGATGCGCCCCACCTTCGCTCACGAGGGCGGCGGTCACAACACGCGCCCCGCGGAATCGGCCCGAGATCCACCTCCTCCGCCGAACCAGGAGGACAAAGGCCGCAAAACCTCTCTGCTCCGTGCATACTTGGCCTTCTCCGGCCTCGGGTACCGCAGTGATTCCCGATCGAACGGGTATCGCGCGGCAGGGGTCGCGTGACCAGCCCTCAAGCGGGGATCACCGTCCAATACCGAATGAGAACCGGTTCTACCAGCTGTCGGCGGAACTTGTTACCGTCATCACGTCCCCTTGTGTAACCCAGTTAGTGCAGGAGCTGAACAAGTGCGCGAGTACTCCCGTCCGCCAAAGGTCGAGCTTTCCCCCGACGCGCGCCTGACCGGCACCGTGTTCGCCCGTGCCGCGGAGGAGCCCTCCGCCGTGATGTTCAAGCGGCAGGAATCGGGCCAGTGGCACAACGTCACGGTCAAGGAGTTCCACGACGACGTGGTGGGAATCGCCAAAGCGCTGATCGCAGCGGGTATCGGTCACGGGGACCGGGTCGGACTCATCTCGCGCACCCGCTACGAGTGGACGGTCATCGACTACGCCGTCTGGAGCGTGGGGGGCGTGGTCGTGCCGATCTACGAGAGCTCCTCCGACGAGCAGCTCACGTGGATCCTCGGCGACTCCGGGAGCAAGGCCGTTTTCGTGGAGACCGGCGAGCACACCGAGCGGGTGGCCGCTCTCCGCTCCGAACTCCCCGAGCTCGCGCACACCTGGCAGATCGAGGGCGGCTCCCTCAAGGAACTGGTCGCGACGGGGACCGAAATCGCCGATTCCACCCTTGAGGAGCGCCGCACCGCCGGCACGCCGGACGATCTCGCCACGCTCATCTACACCTCCGGCACCACCGGGCGCCCCAAGGGGTGCGAACTGAGCCACCGCAACCTGCTCTTCGACATCCGGAACGTCATCGAGGGGCCCCTCAAGCCGATCTTCACGATGGAGGGGCGTGCGACCCTGCTGTTCCTTCCGCTGGCGCACGTCTTCGCGCGGCTGATCCAACTCGGCTGTGTGGAATCCAAGACCGTGATGGGCCACTTCCCCAGCACCGGGCCGGAACTGATCGACACCCTGGGCGTCTTCAAACCGACCTTCCTGCTGGCCGTGCCCCGGGTGTTCGAGAAGGTCTACAACAAGGCCGAGCAGAAGGCCACCTCGGAGGGACGGGGGCGGATCTTCCACGCGGCCGCCGACACCGCCATCGCCTACAGCAAGGCATTGGACGCCGGAAAGCCGGGCCTCGGCCTGCGTGCCAGGCACGCGGTGTTCAGCAAGCTCGTCTACGGCAAGATCCTGGCCGCGCTGGGCGGCGAGGCCAAGCACGCGGTCTCGGGCGGATCGGCGCTGGGCGACCGGCTCGGCCATTTCTTCCGCGGGATCGGGCTCACCGTCCTTGAGGGATACGGCCTCACCGAGACCTCCGCACCGACCTCGGTGAACGGCCCCGAGGAGAACCGCATCGGCAGCGTGGGACGCGCACTGCCCGGCACCGCGATCCGGATCGACGACGACGGCGAGATCCTCGCCAAGGGCGACCACGTGATGCGGCGCTACTGGAACAACCCCACGGCGACCGCTGAGTCGTTCAACGAAGACGGCTGGTACCGCACCGGTGACCTGGGCAGCCTGGACGAGGACGGTTACCTGCGCATCACCGGCCGCAAGAAGGAGATCATCGTGACCGCGGGCGGCAAGAACGTCGCCCCCGCGGTGATCGAGGACCGGATCCGGGGCAACGTCCTGGTGAGCCAGTGCATGGTCGTCGGCGACAACCGCAACTTCGTCTCCGCGCTGATCACCGTCGACGCCGAGGCACTGGAGTTCTGGAAGAAGCAGAACAACAAGACGGGCTCCATCGCCGACCTCGTGGACGACGCCGACCTGCGCGCGGCCGTGCAGGAGGCGGTGAACGAGGGCAACAAGGCGGTTTCCACGGCCGAGTCGGTCCGCAAGTTCACCATCCTGCCCGTGGACTTCAGCGAGGAGTCCGGGCAGATGACCGCCTCCCTCAAGATCAAGCGGCACGTCATCGCCAAACAGTTCGGCGACGAGATCGACCGGCTCTACTCCGCCTGACCCGTTCGGCAGCCGAGAAGCCCGAAGGGCGCCCAGGCCGGCCCCGAAACGACCGGTGCCCCGCCTCCCTTGCCAGGGAGGCGGGGCACCGTCGTGTGCGGCGGCTAGGGCCGGATGCCTCCGACGAACACGCCACGGTAGTAGGAGCTCAGGTCCACCACGCCGATCGGCTTGGACGAGGTGGAGGCGTGCACCATTCGGCCGTCTCCGGTGGCCATCCCCACGTGCGTGGGCGAAGAACCGTAGAAGAACAGCAGGTCCCCTGCCTGGAGGTTGTCCCAGGAGACGCGCTGTCCGGCACCGAACTGCTGCTGGGAGGTACGCGGCAGGCTCACGCCTGCGGCGCGCCAGGCAGCCTGGGTCAGGCCCGAGCAGTCGTAACCGCCAGGCCCCGTTCCGCCCCAGACGTAGGGCTTGCCGACCTGGGCGAAGGCGAAGTCCAACGCCGTTTTGGCGTTGCCGGTCGCCGGCCCGTCGTAACTGGCCCCACCGCTTGAGGAGGAACCCCCCGAGGAGGACGAGCCACCTCCGCCGGTGCCCGCGTTGCTCACTCCTGCGTCGCCGACCCCGGCCGTGGCCTGGGCACGCTCTTCGGCGGTGAGCTCTTCGAGCAGTTCCTCCTGCTCGGCGATCTTGGCCTCGCCCTGCTCCTTGGCCTCCTCAGCCTCATCGAGCTTGTCCTGGGCCTCCTGCTCGGTGGTCTCGGCCTGGGCTTCGAGCTTCTCCAGCTTGTCGCGCTCTTCGACGTAGCGGTCGAGGCTGCTCTGCTGGTTCTCCGAGAGGTAACCGAGGTCCGCGGCCTGGGCGAGGATGTCCTCAGGGCCGCTGGAGCCGATCAGGAAGACCGGGGAACTGTAGTCGGCGCCGCTGTAGGCGGCGCTGGCCAGCGTGCGCACCGAGCCACGCAGGTCGTCGAAGCTCTCCTGGGTGTCCTTGAGGTCACCCTTGATCTCGTCGAGCTTCTTCTTCGCGGCCTTGTGGTCCTGCTTGGCCGTGTTGTAGGTCTCGTTGAGGCCGGAGAACTCGGCCTCCAACTCCTCGATCTTCTCCCGGACGTCGGCCGCGGTGGGATCCGCGAAGGCCACACCCTGGGAGACGACGAGTCCTCCTGCGGCGAGAACGCTTACGGCCGCCAGCCGGCGACGGTAAGAGCCACGATCATGGCGTTTATCCACGGTTGTGGCACACCTTTCTCCCATCTCCGCCTACCGAGACAAGACTGCGTGGGTTCGGGCTGCTGAACAGGGGGCCCTACAGCCCCGGCACGAACCGGCGCTGATTCACCCGGAAGGGAACTTGCCCGTGTGGCCCGAGACTGGTGGGGGTACGGGCCGTTGAGGAGGTTCTTCGGCCTCCGCGCGCTGGGATGGATTGCGAGTGCGTCACGGAGTTCGGCGGGAGGGGTCGCTGCCATCCTGGTGATGGCGAGAATGACGACTCCACTCGGCGATGAACATAGTGCATCCCCGCCCCCCATCTCAACCAATTCGTTATTTTGATGGCAGTATTCGCAAAAGCCATAATTAAGACATACGTTCGTCCGAAAATCGCGCAGCCCAGTATCGGCAAGCCCTGGAACAGCGATCGCGGCCCGCGGGAGGTCTCCCACGGGCCGCGATCGCGCCTGAAATAATGTGAACAGCGTCTCCTCGGCCCGGCCGCCCGAAGAAGGCCATCGGGAAGAGGAAACCCCCTCAGCCGCAGGTCACACGACTGGAGGGGCGGACCTCTAGGGGCGAACGGCGAACTGGAACTGCCCGTCCCAGTACCCGGCCAACGGAACGACCTCGACGTTCTTGCCCGTGCGCGGGGCGTGGACCATCTGGCCGTTGCCCGCGTACAGGCCGGCGTGGGTGAGACCGCCGTAGAAGAAGATCATGTCGCCGGGCTGCATGGCGTCGTAGCTGACCCGCTGTCCGGCTTCGGCCTGCCCGTAGGTGGTGCGGGGCAGGGAGACGCCGGCCGCGCCCCAGGCACGCATGATCAGACCGGAGCAGTCGAAGCTGCCCGGGCCGGCGCTGCCGTAGACGTAGGGCTTGCCGATCTGGGCGTAGGCGAAGTCGAGGGCACTGGCCGCACTTCCCGAGGCCGAACCGGTGTAGCTCCCGCCGACAGCACCGCTGCCGTCGGCCGAACCGCTGGGGCTGGGGTCCGCATCGGGGAACTGCTCGAGCAGTTCCTCCTGCTCGGCGATCTTGGCCTCGACCTCCTCCTTCTTCTCCTCCAGCTCGTCCTTCTGCTTCTTGGCCTCGACCAGGAGCTCGTCGTTCTCCTGCTTGAGTTTGATCAGGCGCTCGGAGGAACCCTCGAACTCGTCCAGCTGGCTCTGCTGGTTCTCCGAGAGGTAGCCGATGTCGGCGGAGTGGTCGAGGATGTCCTCGGGGTTCTCCACCGTGAGCAGGCTGGAGGTGGATTCGAGGTTGTTGGACCGGTAGGCCGCGCTGGCGAAGGCCGCGACGCTGTCGCGCAGCTCCTCGTAGCGCTCTTCCTCGTCACCGACCTGCTTGTCGAGTTCGTCGGCCTTCTTCTTGACCGTGTCGTACTCTTCTTTGGCCTGGTTGTATTCCTCGACAATGCTGCCGACCTCCTCATTGAGGTCCTCGAGCGTCTGCTCGACCTCTTCCTGAGTGGGGTCGGCGTGTGCGACACCGGCGGGCAGAATCAGACCGCCCGCCGCCATGACGCTGAGGCCGGCCGCGATCCGGCGGGCCGCGCGCCGTCCACCGTTGTTGGTCATGGGCGGTACACGCTCCTTTGATCAAGTCCGCTGAGAGGTGGGTAAGAGGGGGATGTGCGTCCGCGAACAGGACGCGTGAGCCAGGGGCGCGAATGTCACAACCATCGGGCGCTCGTCCATGGCTCCGGATAGAACCTAGCGGAACGCTCCCCCAGGCTCAACCAGGAGCGTCGGCCATCGGTGCGGACACAACGGGATATCCGCCCCACCCGGGGGCGCACCACCCATCCGAATCGTCCGTTTCATCACCGGTCGACGGACCCTCCGGCACCGATCGGGCCTCTTCAGAGCGCCGTCGGACGGCAGCGCGGTTGTGGACCACGGACCCTACGCCATCCGGGCACCCGACGGATTTCACCGGAAAAGCGACCGATGTGCCATGGCCGACATTCAGCGGTTCCCCATAGCATCCGGCCGGTCCGAACGACAGACCTTTCCCGGCTTCAGTCGAGCCGGCGAAGCAGCAGCGCCGAGGCGACCGTGCGCGCACCCTCGCGGCGCACGGCCGACACGATCTCCTTGTCCGAGGTGACCACTGCCAACGGCCGCCCCTCCGGTTCAGCTCGAACCAGTCGGATGATCAGCTCGTCCGCGGTCTCGCCGGGGTCACTGAAGAGCAGGCGGACCCGCCTGGTCGCCGACAACGCGAGCGGTGCCTCCACCTCCGCACCGTCGAACACGCAGGTGATCTCGGACTTGGTCCGACTCGCCAACCCTTCGAGGCTGGCCAACAACCGGCTGCGCTGGTCGGCCAGCGGCAGGGTCCCGTATCCGGTCTTGGTGACGTTGTAACCGTCCACCAGCAGGTGGATGCGCGGCATGACCAGGAGCCGGTCGATGAGACCGGGGTCGTCGTCGGGCAGGCCCCGTGCGGGGACCCCGGTCGAACGGGTCTGGGTCTCGTCCGCGATCAGATCGGCGGGCAACGTGATCGACGTGGGCAGCGCGAGCTCACGGCGCAGCCCATGGGCCGCGTCCTGGAGCACGTCGATGAGCACGCGGAGGCGCGACTCCTCGGCGCTGCGGCCGACCCGCGCGGCCCGACGGGCGTTCTCCACCTGGGCCTCGGCCGCAGCGAGCTTGTTGCGCAGCCGCCGGTTCTCCGCCTCCACCGAACTGACCTGGG
Source organism: Nocardiopsis ansamitocini (assembly GCF_030268225.1). Classification (GTDB taxonomy): domain Bacteria; phylum Actinomycetota; class Actinomycetes; order Streptosporangiales; family Streptosporangiaceae; genus Nocardiopsis_D; species Nocardiopsis_D ansamitocini. Next base: position 465,139 of record NZ_BSQG01000001.1, read on the forward strand.
CCGCGGCGGTTCCGCTTCGGTCACCCGCCTCGGCCTCGATCTTCCTGGCGTAGGCGACCGCCTCCTTGGCACGCTGCCGCTCGACATGGACCTTGCGACGCAGCTCGGTGATCTCGGACTTGTGATCGCGAAGGTCGGTGCGCAGTCGTTGCAACTCGGCACGGTGCTCGCTCTTGGTCTCCTCCAGACGGTCGCGGAGCTGCGCCACCTCCTCGGCCGTGGCGTCGGCCTCTTTCGCGGTCTCCTGACGCTCCAGTTCGGTGTGGAGGCTGTCGACCATCGCCGCCCAGCCCTCGGGCCGCAGGAGGTAGGCGGTGGCGGCCACCGTTACCGGATCGGCTGCCGGCGGGACCTCGCCCTCCGTGATCTCCTCGGCCAACTGGGGCCATGCCTGACGCATCCGTTCGGCGACCTGGACACGGAATTGGGGGTCGCTCTCCAACTGCGCAGCGATCTGCGGGCCGGCCAGCCGGGCACGGCGCCTCGGCTCGAACCGGGCGACCTTGCGCAACATCGGAGGAAGGTCGCCAGTGGGCAACACCCCGAGGATCTCCGAGCCGTACTCGATGACCCGGGCACGCACGGCCTCGGGCAGCGGTCTGGCCGGACGTTCGGCACCGGCGGACTCGCCTGCGGACTCCTGGGCGGTCTCGGCCGGCTCCTCCCCCTCGCTCTCGCCGCTCATGGGTGCGCCACGCTCCCGGACCCATTGGCAGCCTCATCGGCGGCGGGGCGATCGACCAACTCAACGGAGTCGGCCGCTGAGCACCAGCGGCAGCGCACCTGCTCAACGGTTTCGGCCAGCACCTCACGCTCCTCCACCTGCCCCTCCCCGGACAGGTCGAAGTGCAGGTAGTCGCGCGCACGGACCGTACGGGTGACGTCAAAACGCGTCAGGTTCCCGCACTGCTTGCAGCGCCACCTCTGGTTACCGGTCGGCACCGAAATGCTCACAGCCTTGTCCTCCTCCATGGGTTCCGACCCTATTTGCCAGGCGCGCGAAAGTACCCGGAGAACACGGCCGTCGCCGAGAATCCCCGGTGCGGATCAACGAATGATGCGTCCCTCATCTTTCCACGGTCGCGCTGGGAGGAGGCTGGGGAGCGCGGGCGGGGCAGCGCCTTCATGGACGACCTGGCCGACCGAACCCGCCCGCGTCCGCACCCACGCGTACCCTGACCGGGTGGCCCAACCCCACCTGCCGATGCAGGCAACCCTCGACGAACTCGGAACCCCTCTCTCCGCCACGACATTTGTGGTCGTGGACCTGGAGACCACCGGCTCGCGCCCTGACCGCGGAGCCGGCATCACCGAGATCGGCGCGGTCAAAGTCTGCGGAGGGGAGGTCCTGGCAGAGTTCGAGACGCTGGTGGACCCCGGTGAACCCGTACCGCCGTTCATCACGCTGCTCACCGGGATCAGCCAGGCCATGGTCGACTCCGCTCCCCCGGTCGCAGCAGTGCTGCCCGACTTCCTGTCGTTCGTCGGGCCGGATCCCACCATCGTCCTGGTGGCCCACAACGCTCCGTTCGACATCGGTTTTCTGAAGTCCGCCTGCGCCGCCCACGATGTGGACTGGCCGGGGTACCCCGTACTGGACACCCTGCCCCTGGCCCGTCGGTTGGTGTCGCGCAACGAGATCACCAACCACAAGCTCGCCACCCTGGCGGGTTTCTTCGGTGCCGCCGACCAGCCGACGCACCGCGCACTGGCGGACGCGCGGGCCACTGCGGGAGTCCTGCACGGCCTGTTCGAGCGGTTGGGCCCCTACGGGGTGCAGACCTGGGAGGAACTGCGGTCCTTTCGCAGCGCCCCGACACCGGCCCAGCGGGGCAAACGGCATTTGGCCGAGGGCCTCCCCCAGAAGCCGGGCGTCTACGTGTTCGAGGACGCAGCAGGTGCGGCACTCTACGTCGGCAAGAGCACCAACCTGCGCAAACGCGTACAGTCCTATTTCACCGCCTCCGAGACCCGCTCCCGGGTGCGCGAGATGGTCGGACTGGCCGAGCGGGTCACCCCGATCGTGTGCGGGACCGCGCTGGAGGCCGAGGTGCGCGAACTGCGGTTGATCACCGAGCGTAGTCCGACCTACAACCGGCGCTCACGCAACGCCGAACGGCTGCCGTGGGTAGAACTGACGCGCGAGACGTTCCCGCGGCTGTCGGTCGTGCGCAGGACCGACGGCGACGCCCACGCCTATCTGGGCCCCTTCTCCAGTGTGCGGGAGGCCGAGCTGGCCCGCGAAGCGGTGCACCAGACGTTTCGCATCCGCCAGTGCACCCAGCGCATCAAGGCGTCCCGACCGGTCAGAGCCTGTGCGCTGGCCGGGATGGGACGCTGCGGCGCGCCGTGCGAAGGGGCGGAGGACGTCGAGGAGTACTCCGCGCACACCGCAGCCGCGGCCCACGCGATGTCGGCCGACGTCTCCCCAGTGGTGGAGGCACTCACCGCGCACATCGCCGACCTCGCCGGGCAACTGCGCTACGAGGAGGCCGCGGTCCACCGCGACCGGCTGGCGGCGTTCGTGAAAGGCGCGACGCGCGCCCAGCGCCTGCAGGCGATCGCGACGGTGGCGCACCTGGTAGCCGCACGCCCGGACGGCCCCGACTGGGAACTGTGCGTGGTACGCCACGGACGGCTCGCCGGGACCGCACGAATGCCCCCGGGCTCCGATCCGCATTCCTTTCTCAAAGCACTGGTGGACACCGCCGAGACAGTCGCTCCGGGCCGTGGGCCGGCCCCCAGGGCCAGTGCGGCCGAGACCGAATGCGTGCTGCGCTGGTTGGAGGGCCCGTTGGTGCGGCTGCTGGAACTGGAACACGACTGGGCGAGCCCGCTCAACGGCGCGCAAAAGTACCTGGGGCTGACAGACTGGGACCGGGCCGCACCCTTCACCCAGCGGTGACCGGGACCACGCTCACCGACAGCTCCCCACCTAAAACGACGAGGGTTCGATGGCCGGCATCCCACTCAGCGACGACTACCCGGTGCGCCGGATACCGATCGTCACCTACCTGCTGGTCGCCGCCAACGTCACGGTCTACCTGCTGTCACCGATGTCGCAGTTGGCCGTCTGGTACAGCGCGGAACTGGGGGCGCGGCTGTGCTCGGTGGACGTCTACCTGCTGCACTGGGCGGCCTTCCCGACCGAGCTGCTGACCGGGAGGCAGCTGACGGCGGAGCAGGCAGCCGCATTCACCAGCTGCCCCGTCGGGGAGTACACCAAGGTGCCGTGGATGTCGTCGGTGAGCTCGATGTTCCTGCACGGTGGAGCACTGCACCTCCTCGGCAACATGGTGTACCTCTTCGTTTTCGGCCCGTGTGTGGAGGACCGCCTCGGGCGGCTGCGCTACCTGGCCATCTACCTGCTGTCGGGTGTTGTGGCCTGCTACGGGTTCGTTCTGGGCGAAGGCATCGGTACGACTCCGATGGTGGGCGCCTCCGGTGCGATCTCCGGAGTCCTGGGCGCCTACCTGGTGGTGCAGTTCCGCAGCAGGGTCATCACACTGGTCCTGGGCTTCATCCCGGTGCGGCTGCCGGGATGGCTCATGGTGGGGGCCTACTTCGCGCTGCAGTATTTCCTGTACCTCAGCCTGAGCATCTCCCCCGACGCCGAGAACAACACCGCCTATGGTGCGCACGTCTATGGTTTCATCGCCGGACTCACCAGTGGACTGCTGATCTACCGGGTCCGCTGGCGCTCGGGCGCCCGCCTGTCCGACGTGCACTGAGACACCCGGATCCCAAGCGAATTCGAGGAGAGAACCCGTGGTCACCGCAATCGTGCTGATCAAGGCAGACGTCAACCGCATCCCGGAGGTCGCCGAGGCGATCGCCGACCTGGAAGGGGTCAGCGAGGTCTACTCGGTGACCGGCGGGGTGGATCTGATCGCGCTGGTGCGGGTGCGTCAGCACGAAGAGCTCGCCCAGGTCATCCCGGGCAGGGTGAACAAGGTCCCGGGGGTGCTGTCCTCCGACACCCACATCGCCTTCCACGCCTACTCCCACCACGATCTGGAGTCGGCGTTCTCCCTGGGAATGTGACCCGCCGCTTCCGCAGATCCGCCCGTGGAACGGATGGGTCTGCGGAAAGCAAGGGTCGCGGGTCAGCCCCGCTTGGCCAGGGACTGGCTGGTCTCGACCCACGTGTCGAGGGTGGCTTTGGCCTTCCCCGAGTCCACTGCCTCGGCTGCGCGTTCCAGTCCGCTGCGCAACGCGTCGAGGAGCGGCCCGGACACGCCGTCCGCGGTGGCCAGCGCGCCCGCGGCGTTGAGCAGAACCGCGTCGCGGACCGCACCGGTACGCCCGTCCAGGAAGTCGCGCACCGCCTGGGCGTTGAACTCGACGTCCCCGCCGCGCAGTGCGTCGGGCTGCGCGCGCGGCAGGCCGAGGTCCGCAGGATCCAACCGCTCCTCGTGGACCTGCCCCTGAGCCACGACCCATACCGCGGAGGTGGTGGTCGTCGTCAGCTCGTCCAGCCCGTCGTCACCGCGGAAGACCAGCGCACGCACCCCGCGGTCGGCGAACACCCCGGCGATGACACCGCACATGCGGGGATCGAACACCCCGATTGCCGAAGCGGTGGGCCGCGCGGGATTGGTGAGCGGTCCGAGGAAATTGAAGACGGTGGGCACTCCGAGTTCGCGCCGCGGTTTGGCCGCGTAACGCAACGACGGATGGAACAACGGGGCGAAACAGAAAGTGATCCCGGCTTTCTCCACCATCGTCGCGGCGTGGCGGGGGGCGAGGTCGATGACCACGCCCAGCCGCTCCAGCACGTCGGCCGTACCGCAGGAGGACGACGCGGCACGGTTGCCGTGCTTGACGACCCGGGCGCCGGCCGCGGCGGCGACGATGGCCGCCATCGTTGAGACGTTCACCGTGTGGGCACGGTCTCCGCCGGTACCCACGATGTCCAGGGTCGACCCCGGAACCGTGACCGGCACCGCGTGGTCCAGCATTCCCTGGGCCAGGCCGGAGACTTCCGCCACCGCTTCGCCCTTGGCGCGCAGGGCGACTGCGAAGCCCGCGATCTGGGCGTCGGTTGCCGAGCCCGACATGATCTCGTTCATCGCCCACGCGGTGTCGGCTCCCGACAGGGAGGCGCCGCCCAGCAGCGCGTTGACGAGTTCGGGCCAGGTTCGTGCAGTCACTTGGGATCCTCGATGTCACCGGTGGGAAATTCGTGGAACGTCACGGATGTGTCCCGGAGTCGCGTGGGCCGCTCAGGCGGGGCGTCGCAACGCGCGCGGGAGGGACCGGCACCGCCATCGGGCGGTGTCGGCGCCGTGGCGCAGCGCGCCGCGAAAGGCTCGGAGCGTGGGAGCACCGCCGCGCGGAGGCGCGGCGGCCGACAGTGGTGACATCGGTGTGGTGCGGTCCTTGTGGATCGGCCCCGGCGCTACTGCACGGGGGCGAGCGTACGTGCGCGGTCGCGCATCAGTTCGGCGAGGGACTCGGCGAGGGCGACCGGGTCGATGGGGTGGCTGACCACCTTGTCGGCCCGGGACCACGTCGCCAGCCAACCGTCGTCGCGGCGACCGATGAGCACCAGCACCGACGGGCAGTCGAAGATCTCGTCCTTGGCCTGACGGCAGAGTCCCATCCCTCCCGCGGGTTTGGCCTCCCCGTCCAGGATGGCGACGTCGATCGCGGCGTCCTCAAGGCGCCGCATCGCCGCAGGAGCGGTCGCACACTCCACCAACTCGACCTTGGGGACATCGATCGCGGGGCGCCGCCCGATCGCCAGGCGTACCTGCTCCCGAACCGAGGCATTGTCGCTGTAGACGAGGACACGCATCTTCGCGGTGTTCTCGGTGCCGGTGTCGGCCATGGTTACCGTCCTTGTATCCGCCTGAGGGGTCTCGACGCGCTGAACGCCGACACCACGCCGTGACCTCTTCGGTTGTCGCGGACCCCGCGCCACGCTGGGGACGCCGGTCTGCGCAGGATCGGCGCTCCCGTGTTACCCCGGCGGAGCCGCCGCCACACCCGCCGGGCCTGGCCGGGTGTGCCCACCCCGAGCCTATTGCCTCAAGGCCCGGAGGACGACAGGATGCCAGGGACGAACACAGGGCGGGCCGGCGGGCCCGCATACAGCACCCCATAGTGCGACCCCCCGCGGGCGGACGACGGCCTTTCCCTGACGGGTCAGCGCGATAGGGCCGGTCCGAAACAGCAACCGCCGCGGGGACCTCGGAGTGATAACGGGGACGTCACGGCGCGTCTGACGAGATCAACGCCCGACGACGCCCGCGGCGTGGTCCATTGTGCGCGTTACGGGGGGTCGTGCAACGCCCCCCGTCAGATAGCGCAATAATGCTGGCGTGGCGACAGCAACCGCGAACCAAGAAACAGGACCGACACCAGTGCATGGTGCGGCTAAGCGACCTGACCTGGTGAGCGTTGGCACCATCGTTTGGTTGGCCAACGAACTCATGTTCTTCGCAGCGCTGTTCGCGATGTACTTCACCATCCGATCGGTGACCAAGGGCAACCCTGACCTGGGTGCGTGGCCTGACGCGCACCTCAACGTCGCGTTGTCCACGACGATCACCATCATCCTGGTGGCCTCCAGCTTCACCGCGCAGTTCGGCGTTTGGGCCGCGGAGCGCGGTGATGTCAAGAAGCTCCGAAAGTGGTTTTACATCTCTTTTGCCATGGGCGCGATCTTCATCGTCGGCCAGGCATACGAGTACTACGAGCTGATCGTGCACGAAGGACTGACCCTGCAGTCCAGTGCCTACGGCTCGATGTTCTTCCTCACCACGGGTTTCCACGGTCTCCACGTCATCGGTGGTCTGATCGCGTTCCTCATCATGTTGGGACGCACGTACGCCGCGAAGCGCTTCACTCACCAGCAGGCGACCAGCGCGATCGTCGTGTCCTACTACTGGCACTTCGTCGACGTGGTCTGGATCGCTTTGTTCGCAACCATCTACCTACTTCAGTAACCCGAACGGGGAAACCGTGAAATGGATTACCGCGCGGCGACGGCATCCCCTTGCGGGGTATGTCGTCGTCATCATCGCGCTGGCCTTTTTCGGGGTGGGGTACACCTTCGTGGCCCCCGCCACCAGTCCGGCGCAGGCGCAGAACGCGAGCGCCGAGTCCGACCTGGCCAACGTGGACCTGGCGAACGGCCGCGAGCTGTTCAACCAGAGCTGCGCGAGCTGCCATGGGCAGGACGGCAAGGGCATCACCAAGACCGAGGCCGGTAACGCCGGCGCCTGGGGACCGGACCTGACCGGTGTGGGCGCCGCTGCGGTGGACTTCCAGGTCAGCACCGGGCGTATGCCTTCGGCCAACCCCGATGCCCAGATGCCTCGCAAACCGGCCATGTACGGCCGCGACGACATCAACGACATCGCGGCCTACGTCGACGCGCAGTTCGGCGGCGGACCCGGCATTCCCGTGAACGTCCCCGGCGACAAGCCCAAGCGCGCCGACTTCGAGTCGGAGGCCGACTACGAGGAGGCCACTGAGCTCTACCAGTCCTCCCTGGAGCAGTACACCGGCGGTGGCGACACCGAGGCCGGCATGAAGCTCTACATGACCAACTGCGCGCACTGCCACAGCTGGTCTGGTGGGGGCGGCGCCCTGACCGACGGCCGTTGGGCCCCGGACCTGAACAGCGCGACCCCGCGTCAGATCTACGAGGCCATGCTCACCGGCCCCGGCGCGATGCCCGTCTTCCAGGACTCAAACGACGAGGTCGGCGGCGAGGGCGGCGCGATCAGCTCCAGCGAGAAGCAGTCCCTGATCAAGTTCATCGTGGACCTGGAGAACGAGCCGAACGCCGGCGGTTACTTCGGGCTCAACCGCGTCGGCCAGGTGGCCGAGGGCTTCATCGGGTGGACTGTCGGCATCAGCCTGATCGTGGCGTGCGCGATCTGGATCACCGCGAAGCAGCGAGCACATGACTGATAACAACACTGACAACGGCAACGGCAACGGTTCCGAGGAACCCCGCGAGCGGGTGATCGGTACGCCCACCGGCGGTGGCGACGCGCTGGTGGCGGGCAAGGAGGAACCGCACCGCAAGCACGAGGGGCCCTACCTGGCCGAGGAGACGCACGCGCGTCCCGAGGAGACCCAGATCCGGGGCGAGAAGATCGCTGCGGTGTGGTTCCTCATCGCGTTCCTGGCCGGCGTCGGTTTCTTCGTCAGCTACTTCTCGTTCGCGCCCAACGCCGCCAACGAGCCGGTCATCGCCGACCCGGCCACGGCGCAGCTGGCCAACGCCTTGATGGGCGGCACCCTGGCCCTGTCGCTGTTCGCCATCGGTGCGGGCATGACCGTGTGGGCACGCCAGATCCTGCCCCACTACGAGGTCGCCTCGCCCTACGACGAGCTGCCCTCCCCGCCGAAGGAGAAGAGCTCGTTCAGCGAGTTCTTCATGCGCAGCGCCAATGAGAGCGGCTTCACCAAGCGCCCCTTGATGCGGCGGACGCTCCTGCTGGCCATGGCCCCGCTGGGCCTGGCCCCGATCGTCCTGCTGCGCGACACGGGTCCCGCTCCGCGTGACACGCTCAAGTCGACGCTGTGGGAAGACGGACTGCACATCGTCGTCGAGGGAACCGGCCGCCGTATCAAGGCCGAGGACCTCAGCGAGACCGGCGGCATGATCAGCGCGCTGCCGGAGGCGCACGACGGGGACCACGGGCTCAGCCTGGACGACCAGGCCAAGACCGTCATCCTGCTCATCAAGATGGACCCCGACGACTTCGGGCCCCAGATGAACCAGCAGCGTCTCGACTGGACGCACGAGGGCATCATCGCCTACTCCAAGATCTGCACCCACGTGGGCTGCCCGGCCGCGCTCTACGAGCGCACCACGCACCGGATCCTGTGCCCGTGCCACCAGTCGACCTTCGACGCCTCCAACGGCGCCGAGGTCGTTTTCGGACCGGCCCACCGCCCGTTGCCGCAGCTACCGCTTAGAGTGGACAACGAGGGCTATCTCGTCGCGGCCGGAGATTTCTCCAGCCCGGTCGGCCCGACCTTCTGGGACGCCGAGGTGAAGAACTGATGAGCGACAACCAAGCACCGCAGGCGCCGAAGGCGATGCGGGGAGTCGGCAATTTCATCGACGACCGGTTCCATCTGGCGAAGATGGGCGAGAAGAACCTGCGCAAGGTCTTCCCGAACCACTGGTCGTTCATGCTCGGCGAGATCGCGCTGTACTCGTTCATCATCTTGCTGCTGAGCGGCGTGTTCCTCACGCTCTGGTTCAACCCGAGCATGGGGCACATCGTCTATGACGGCTCCTACGAGCGCCTGCGCGGCGTGGGCATGAGCGAGGCGTACGCCTCCACCCTGCACATCACCTTCGATGTACGCGGTGGACTGCTGATGCGCCAGATCCACCACTGGGCGGCGCTGATCTTCGTCGCCTCCCTGGTGATCCACATGCTGCGGGTGTTCTTCACCGGCGCCTTCCGCAAGCCCCGCGAGATCAACTGGTTGATCGGCGTCGCCATCTTCACCCTGGCGATCGTCGAGGGCCTCTTCGGCTACTCGCTGCCCGACGACCTCCCCTCGGGCATGGGTCTGCGCATCTTCCAGGGCGTGCTGCTGGCCCTGCCGCTGATCGGCACTTACGCGTCGTTCTACCTCTTCGGGGGCGAGTTCCCCGGCGAGGTGATCATCCCGCGGTTGTACAGCCTGCACATCTTGGTCATCCCGGCCATCCTGCTGGCGCTGATCGCCGCGCACTTCATGATCCTGTGGCACCAGAAGCACACCCAGTACCCCGGAACGGGCCGAACCGAGAAGAAGGTCGTGGGAACCCCGATGTTCCCGGCCTTCGCCATCAAGGCCGGCGGGTTCTTCTTCTTCACCTTCGCGGTGATCGTGGGCCTCAGCGCCTTCGTGCAGATCAACCCGATCCACCTGTTCGGGCCGTTCACCCCGACGTCCATCACCGCGGGCCTCCAGCCCGACTGGTACATGGGCTTCCTGGAAGGCTCTCTGCGCATCTTCCCGAACTGGTTCGACATCACGATCGCGGGTTACGCGATCCCGATGGGCGTGCTGATCCCGGGACTGGGCTTCATGGGGATCCTGTTCGGCGGGCTGGCTGCCTGGCCGTTCGTGGAAGCGTGGATCACCGGCGACAAGCGTCCGCACAACCTCGCCGACCGCCCCCGCAACGCCCCGGTGCGTACCGGTCTGGGCGCTGCGGGCATCACCTTCTACGGGCTGCTCTGGCTCGCGGGGTCCAACGACATCCTGTCGCACACCTTCGAGATCAGCCTTTACACGACGACGTGGATCTTCCGGATCGGCATCTTCGTGGGACCGGTGATCGCCTACATCATCACCAAGCGGATCTGCCTGGGGATGCAGCGGCGCGACCGCGAGACCCTTGAGCACGGCTACGAGAGCGGCACGATCGCTCAACTCCCCGGTGGCGAGTTCGTCGAGGTCCACAAGGAGTCCTCGCCGGAGACGGTGCACGTCCTGGAGAGCAAGGAGTCCATGACTCCGCGCATCGAGACGCCGGCCGCCAACGCCAACGGCGTGGAGTCCCCCGCGTCGCGCAGCCTCATGGGCAAGCTGCGCGCCCGGTTGGCCGACTGGTACACGAGGGACAACATCTCCTTCGTGGGTGTGGAGCCGCACAGCGGCCACCACCTGCACCACGGCTCTCACAACGGGGACGGTCCCACCCACGGCGTCCAGGGCTCTGAGAACGGCCACGGAGGCTCCACGGCCTCCGACAAGGTCACCCAGGGCGCGGGACAGAACAAGTAGCGGTCAAGCAGCAACGGGAGGACCCTGGTCGGCCTAGGCCGACCAGGGTCCTCCTTGCTTTGTGCGCCCTCAGCTGCTCCAGGGCACGGGGAGGGCCGGCCCCCACACATGACCCGCCGGACGCACGCCGCAAAACGCGTCTGGGAGGCAACGACGGCGACGCGCACCTCCTGCGCCGTGCCGGGCAAGCAAGGAAGCCTCCCGGCCCTGCTCAGTGGCTCTGGGCCCCCTCGCGCCGCCCCCTTCTTCCCCGGCCCGGGACGGTAGGGCGGCACGAGGGGCCCATCCGGCAGATGAAACGGGGGTGGGCGATCCGTTCGGATCGTCCACCCCTTCGTCGATCGCACGCGGTTTCCTCGTGGCGCAGCGACTACCGCTCGGCGGAACCGTGCGGGCTTCCGGGGGAGCCCGCCTCATCGGTCTTGTCGGCCTCGCCGGTCTCGCTGTTGTCCAGCCACTCCTCCCAGGAGCGCTGCCAGTAGCCCCAACCGTTGTCGACCTCGAGCTCGCGGTCGGTGCCCTCGATGACGACCGGATCGCCCATGAGCGAGTTCTCGTAGAACCACTTGGCGTCCTCGGTGCTCATGTTGGTGCAGCCGTGGCTCAGGTTGGCCTGGCCCAGCGAGGAGTTCCACGGGGCGGCATGGGTGAACTCGCCGCTGTTGGAGACACGGACCGCGTAGTTGACGTCCAAGTAGTAATAGCCGGGGCTTCCCTGCGGGATGCCCACGGTGGCGGAGTCCATGATGAGGTGCTGGTACTTCTCCATCGTCAGATGTACCCCGGAGGTGGTGGTGAAGGCCCGGGTAGTGGCGTCGCCGTTGCTGATCGGGAAGTCCTTGATCTGCTCGCCGTCGCGCTCGACCACCATGCGGTGGGAGGAGTCGTCGATCGTGCTGACCTGGGAGCGGCCGACCTCGAAGTTGAGTTGACGGTTCTTCACGCCGTACACACCCTCTGCGGCGTTGACGCCGGCCAGGTGCATGTTGACGGTGACCTTCTGGCCGGGGGTCCAGTACTCCTTGGTACGGAACACCACCATCTGGTCGCCGAACCAGTTCCAGGCACCTTCGGCGGGTTGGTCGGAGACGACCTCCATGGCCGCCTCGACCTGGGCCTTGTTGCTCACCGGCAGGTCGAAGTTGACCACCACCGGCATCCCCACCCCGACGGTGTCACCACTCGTGGGGAAGTTGGACTGGACCTCCAGGTGTTTCCCGTTGGGCGTGTCTGAGGTGGTGAACGCGCTGGTGGATTCGCTCTGCTCACCTTCCGGGTTCTCACCGGTGGCCACGACCGTGACTTCGCTTCCGGGTGTCAATGTCCAGTCGCTGGTCCACTCGGTGCGCTCCTCGTTGAGGGTGCCGGTCACCGCATCGAAGGCGTCGGATCCGGCGGCAGGAGGCGAGGGTGCGGCCTCCGGGACCCCCTCCGCCTCGATGTCGCCTCCGACCGGCACGACGGTGACCGTGACGTCGGAGATGGTCCCTCCCCCGGCAGTGACCGTGACGGGTGCGTCGGGGCGGACACCGGTCTCGTCGGCGGCCGGAGTGATGGACAGCTTCACCGGGGCGGACTTCGCAGCCTCCCCGCTGCCCTCTTCCGGCTCCGTCGCTCCGGAACACGCCGCAGCGAGAAAGAGAACGGCTCCTGCCAGTCCGGCCCCGAGCCGACGGATTACCAGTGGTGATGCGCTGCCTTTCACGCGTGCGACCTCCAACGTCAAGTCCGACCCAGTGGGGTGTCAGTCCCTGGGACGTGGCACGAAGCAGAAAAGTTCGGTGAACCGGGAACGAGAAAAGGTGGGACCCGCGAAGGACCGGATGTCTTCTTGGACGAAGGCACCGAACCACTCGAAAAGACGATAACCCCGGCGGGTCGGGGCTCCCCGGAGGGAAACCCCGACCCGCCGGGGTCGTGGACTGCTTTTCACCTGGGCATGACCCAGGTTGGTACGGAACCGCCTAGTGCTGGAACTCTCCGCGGTAGTACTCGAACACCCAGCCGATGGTGGTCAGGATGATCGCGAAGAACCCGATGAACACCATCCACCAGCCGATGGCCACGCCGACCGCGGTGAAGGCGACCGCCATGGCGACGAACAGCGGCCAGACGCTGTGCGGGCTGAAGAACCCGTACTCGCCGATGCTCTCGTCGATCTCGCCGTCCAGACGCTCTTCCGGCGGAAGCCCGTGGAACCGCTCGCTGTGACGAGCGGACTGCCAGAGCCAGAAGCCGATCATCCAGCCGAAGCCGACCGAGACGGTAAGCGCGACCGTCCCGGTCCACTCGATGTGGCCCTCGGCCAGCCAGGCCCACAGGGCGTAGAGGGCCGCGACGCCACCGAAGAAGGTCGAGACGCCGATGAACAGATATGCCTGCATCTTCATGGTGACTCGCCCTAGTCCGTGCTTGCCGGGGAAGCCGCGACCGCGCCGGGGGCGGCGGCGTGCGGGTGGTGCAGGTCGAACGCGGGGCGCTCGGACCGGATCCGGGGCAGCGAGGTGAAGTTGTGCCGCGGGGGCGGGCACGAGGTGGCCCATTCCAACGAACAACCGTAGCCCCAGGGGTCGTCGACCTCGACCTTGGGCGCGTTCTTGTGCGTGGTCCAGATGTTCCAGAAGAAGATCAGCGTGGAGGCGCCCAGAACGAACGACGCCACCGAGGAAATCTGGTTCAACACGGTGAACCCGTCACTGGGCAGGTAGTCGGCGTAACGACGCGGCATGCCTTCCGCACCCAGCCAGTGCTGGACCAGGAAGGTGCCGTGGAAGCCGAAGAACAGCAGCCAGAAGTGGATCTTGCCGAGCTTCTCGTCGAGCATCTTGCCGGTGAACTTGGGCCACCAGTAGTAGAAGCCGGCGAACATCGCGAACACGACCGTGCCGAACACCACGTAGTGGAAGTGCGCCACCACGAAGTAGGAGTCGGTGACGTGGAAGTCGATGGGCGGTGATGCGAGCAGCACACCGGTCAGGCCACCGAAGAGGAACGTGACCAGGAAGCCCACGACGAACAGCATCGGGGTCTCGAAGGTCAACTGGCCGCGCCACATAGTGCCGATCCAGTTGAAGAACTTCACGCCCGTGGGCACCGCGATGAGGAACGACATGAACGAGAAGAACGGCAGCAACACCGCGCCGGTGGGGAACATGTGGTGCGCCCACACCGTCACCGAGAGGCCGGTGATCGCGATGGTTGCGGCCACCAGGCTCTTGTAGCCGAAAATGGGCTTGCGGCTGAAGACCGGGAGGATCTCCGTCGCGATACCGAAGAACGGCAGCGCGATGATGTAGACCTCCGGGTGTCCGAAGAACCAGAACAGGTGCTGCCACAGGATGGCGCCGCCGTGCTCGGGGTTGAAGACCTGGGTGCCGATCATGCGGTCCGCGCCCAGAGCGATCAGGGCGGCCGTGAGCACCGGGAACGCGATCAGCACCAGCACGCTGGTGAGCAGCGTGTTCCAGGAGAAGATCGACATCCGGAACATGGTCATACCGGGAGCGCGCATGCACAGGCCGGTGGTGATGAAGTTGACCGCACCCAGGATGGTGCCCAGACCGCTGACGGCCAGGCCCAGGATCCAGAGGTCGCCGCCGATGCCGGGCGAGCGCACGGCATCCGACAACGGGGTGTAGGCGAACCAGCCGAAGCTGGCCGCGCCACCGGGGGTCAGGAACCCGCTCAGCACGATGAGGCTGCCGAACAGGAACAGGTAGTACCCGAAGAGGTTGATCCGCGGGAACGCCACGTCGGGCGCGCCGATGTGCAGCGGGAGCATGATGTTGGAGAACCCGACGAAAAGCGGGGTCGCGAACATCAGCAGCATCACCGTGCCGTGCATGGTGAACAGCTGGTTGTAGGTCTCGTTGGTCATCAGCTGCATACCGGGGTACATCAGCTCGGCGCGGATGAGCAGCGCCATGATGCCACCGATGATGAAGAACGCGAACGAGGTGATCAGGTACATGTACCCGATGACCTTGTGGTCCGTGGACGTCATCCAGTTGACGATGATCGAGCCCTTGCGGGTGGGGCGCAGCGCTTCCACCCGGTTGGGGGCCGTCGTCGAATTGGCAGTAGTGGTCATTACTGGTCGTCCTCCTCGGCGACTGCGGCCTCGGAAGAGGTCAACGGCGAGGGGCTGGGCGAGGGGTCGATGACCGCGTCCTGGTCCACCTGTCCCTCTTCCTGCCCGGCCGGTGTGGGAAGCGCGGCGGGGTTGTTCTGCCGCTCCTCGAGCCAGGTCTGATAGTCCTCGGGGCTGACCACCCGCAGGGTGAACAACATGCGGGAGTGGTCGACGCCGCACAGCTCCGCACAGCGGCCCGCGTAGTCGCCCTCGACGCCGGGCAGCACCTTGACCTGGAACTGGTTGGGGTGGCCGGGGATGGCGTCCATCTTGAAGGCGAACGACGGAATCCAGAACGAGTGGATGACGTCGGGCGAGGTCAGGTCGAAGTGCACGACGCTGTCGCTCGGCAGCACCAGGACCGGCATGTCCTCGGTGGTGACGGTGGGGACGCCGGCAACCGAGACCTGCTCGCCGGCGGTGTCCAGGATCGGCTGATCCTGCGCGTCGGAGTAGTCGAACTTCCAGCTCCACTGGAAGGCGTTCACATCGACGTAGACGTCGGCGGGCTCGTCGGTCTCCAGCAGGTAGGTCTGGTCCTTGGCGGTGAAGTAGAACAGCACCGCGATGACGACCATCGGCAGGACGGTGTACAGCGCCTCGATGGGCATGTTGTAGCGCACCTGCGGCGGCAGCTGCTCGGAGCGCTTGCGGTGGAAGATCACCGACCAGATGATCAGTCCCCATACGAGAATGCCGACCGCGAACGCCGCCACCCACGAACCCTGCCAGAGCGTGAGGACACGCTCGGCCTGCTCGGTGATCGGCTCCGGCACACCCAAACGAGTGAACTCGTTCGACGCGCAGCCGGTCGCGGCTATGCCCAGCGCGGCGAGCGCGGCGCCACGTGGTGCCCATCGGCGCAGCGCGGGGCGCCGATTCCTATGGCGGGTCGGACTCACGGATTGCCTTCCCAGCGGTGAGTGCCCGCGCGAGACGCGGGCGGTCGTATATCCAAAGCGTGTCAAGCGGAAACATTATCGCGGACAGGCCGCGGTACTGATCACGGGTCCGGCAGGTCAGCGTGTTGCGTAGCGAACCCCGAGGTGGTTCGGCCCTGGCCGTATATCGGCCGGCCCGATCCGTACCGGGTCCGCGCGAACATCGCTGGCGAGGCGCTGCGACACCCGCAGCGTCTTCTGCGGTGCCCGAAAGCACATCCGCGGTGCCGTACCGCCGCCGGGGTCTCCCCTGGCGACAAGCGGGCTAAAGCGAGAGTATCGCTGTGTTCACCTGACCCTTAACCGGGTGCCTTTTAGCCGCGGACCGGGATAAAGATTGGGATACGACCTGATGCGACAAGGAGTTCGCGGTGCCTGAGCAGCCTTTGCTGACCATCGACGCCATCGGACGCAAGTGTCCGATCCCGATCATCATGCTGGCGGGCCGCCTGCGCGAGGTCCCGATCGGCTCGGTGATCGCGGTGACCGCGGACGATCCTGCGGCCAAAGCCGACATCCCTGCGTGGTGCCGTCTGAAAATGCAGGAGTTCGTCGCCGAGGTCCCCCTCGAACGCGGGAGCAGGTTCGACATACGGCGCACCTACTAGACGGCGCCGGCCCTTGTCCGTACCAAGGGCATCGGACACGGCAGGGGCCGCACGAACGTCGCGGTGGACGTGATCGTGCGGCCCCTGGGCACACCCGCGGTTAGCGGTTGTAGTACTCCACGACGAGCTGCTCGTCGAAGGGCACGGGAACCTGCTCACGCTTGGGGCGGTCGACGACCGCGATGCGCAGGTCCTTGTGGCTGACGGCCAGGTAGCCGGCGATCTTGTCGTCGGCGTGCACGGCCTCGGAAGCCTCGACGAACGGGACCATCTGACGCGACTTCTCGCGCACTCCGATGATCTGGCCCGGCTTGACCTGGTACGAGGGGATGTCGACCTTCTTGCCGTCCACGGTCACGTGCCCGTGGTTGATGAACTGGCGCGCGGCGTAGATGGACGCCGCGAAGCCGGCGCGCAGAACAACCGTCACGAGACGGAGCTCCAGCTCGGCGATGATCTCTTCACCGGTACGCCCAGGGCGCTTCTTCGCGTTCTCGTAGATGCGAGCGAGCTGCTTCTCCGAGAGGTCGTAGTACCAGCGCAGCTTCTGCTTCTCCGCCTGGCGAACGGCGTAGTCGCTGGTGGAGCGACGAACGCGACGGCCGTGCTCACCCGGGGGGTAAGGCCGCTTCTCGAAGTAGCTGACCGCCTTACGGGTCAGCGGGGTACCGGCGCGCCGGGACAACCGCACCTTCGGTCCGGTGTAGCGCATTCAAGTCCTCCGTTTTCGGTCTCTTGCAAAAACGGGAATCCTAGGTAAGGCTTGCCTAAGTCTAGGAGGTGTCATGCGACAGCCCAGCCCGTCCGCGATTGAACGGGTCCGTTCCCTTGCCGCCACGGCGACCCCGACCACAGCGGCGTTGGCAGACGATCCCGGCACGCGTTTCAGCGTGCGCGGGGCAGTCGATCATGCCGGTCGCGCGGTTCTGCTCATCGACGAGGGCCACCCGCTGCACGAAGTGCTCAGGGAGACCCGGCACGGATGCGCCGACCTTGCGATCAGCGTCGATCTCTCCGCGCTCAGGCATGTGGGTCAGACACCCACTGTACGCGCCCGCCTGTGGTGCGAGGGTTGGGTGTCAGTAGTCCCCGCAGGTGAGCGCCGCGAGGCCGCTCTTGCCATCTGGGAACAAGTCCCCGATGACGAGCTGCTCGCCGCAGTCGACCATGATCCCACACCCCGGACACCGCTTCTCGCACGGGTCGAACCGGCAATGGTGATCTACGACACCTACGACGACTCGGGGGTCATCGACGGCGGCGCCTACCTGGAAGCAGCCGCCGACCCCTTGGTGGAGACGGCCGAATCGCTGATCGGCCACGTCAACGACTGCCATCGGGACGAACTCGGTGCCGCACTGCGGCACGTGCCCAACGCCCCCGAGGGCTCGGCCTGGTTGTGGGAACTGGACGCGCACGGGGCGACGCTGTGGGTGCAGCCCTATCTCAGCCGCCGACCCGTGCTGGTTCGGCTCCCATGGAGCTCCTGCGCCACGGCCCCCTGCGACCTGGAGCGCGCGCTGCACGACCTGCTCGCCCACCGGGAGGTCACCCGCTAGGACCCGGCCCTGCCGGGGCCTGCGCGGCCCCCGGCAGGGAGGTGGATCAGACCTGTGCTGCCTCAACCTCGGCCGCGGCGGCCTCGCCGTAGGAGCGCGAGACACGCGCGACGAGGCTCGCGGCGTTCAGCCGGTACTCCTGCGGACCGTCCACCTCAAGGCTGTGCGCGGCCACGGCGTTGCCGACCTGGGCACAGCGCTCCAGGCTCAGACCCCACGCGGTAGCGGCCAGGAACCCGGCACGGAAGGCGTCGCCCACACCGGTGGGGTCGACACGCTCGTCCACCTCGGCGGCGGGAACGTGCAGGGACGGCTCGCCCGTGCGGTCGATCCGCACCCCCTTGCCGCCCAGCGTGGTCACCCGCGTGCCCACCATGGCCAGGATCTCGTCCTCGGTCCACCCGGTCTTCTGTTCGGCCAGCGCCTTCTCGTACTCGTTGGTGAACAGGTAGGCCGCGCCCTTGATCAGGCTACGGACCGAATCGCCATCCATCCGGGCGAGCTGCTGGGAGGGGTCGGCCGCGAAGGCCAGCCCGCGGGCCCGGCACTCCTCGCTGTGGCGCACCATCGCCTCGGGGTCGTTGGCCCCGACGAGCACGAGGTCGAGTCCGTCCGTGCGCTGGGCCAGCGGCCACAGTTCGATGTTGCGCGCCTCGGACATCGCCCCGGCGTAGAACGAGGCGATCTGGTTGTGGTCCGCGTCGGTGGTGCACACGAACCGGGCGGTGTGCTTGATCTCGGAGATGTGCACACCCGAGACGTCCACCCCGTGGCGCTCGAGCCAGGCGGCATACTCGGTGAAGTCGGCGCCGGCGGCCCCGACGAGGAGGGGGCGCAGGCCCAGGCAGCCCAGCCCGAAGCTGATGTTGGCGGCGACGCCGCCTCGGCGCACCTCCAGCTCGTCGACCAGGAAGGAGAGGGAGACCTGCTCCAACTGGTCGGCGATGAGCTGCTCTGCGAAGCGCCCCTCAAAGGTCATCAGGTGGTCGGTGGCGATGGATCCAGTAACCGCGATGCGCACTGCGGGGGGCTCCTTGGCGTCAAGGGATGAATGATCCGGTTAGGCGAAAACGGGTTCCAGGGTACCCAGGCGCGGGCACGGCGTCAGTCCCGCCCGCCATCGGGACGAAAACCGACGGGGCCGACACAGCAGTGCTGTGTCGGCCCCGTGGACGGTCCGAGCGCTCGGCGCGACCCCTAGTTGAAGGAGTCGCCGCAGGCGCAGGAACCGGTGGCGTTGGGGTTGTCGATCGTGAAGCCCTGCTTCTCGATGGTGTCGACGAAGTCGATGGTGGCGCCCGTGAGGTAGGGAGCGCTCATGCGGTCGGTGACGACACCGACGCCGTCGAAGTCGACGACCACGTCGCCATCGAGCTCGCGCTCGTCGAAGAAGAGCTGGTACCGCAGGCCCGAGCACCCACCGGGCTGGACGGCCACACGCAGTCGAAGGTCGGTGCGGCCCTCCTGCTCAAGGAGTGCCTTGACCTTGCCCGCGGCTTCGTCGGTCAGGACAATCCCCTGTGCGGTGCTGGCCTCGCTCTGAACCGTCATCTGCTGAATCCTCCAAAATGGGGCGGCCGCCGCCCCGGCGGCCTGGATACCTCAGACGTGCCAACGTCGAGGTCCACGCGTGCATTCCACGTCTGTGCGGCGCGGTAGCGCCTTCATGCTTGCTACCAGGGTAGGTCGTCACCGGCGTTCTCGCCATCACGGCCCTGTTCGGCGGGCCGCGCCCTCCCGCGGGAACGCTCTACCGCTCCTCGGGGCTCCCTTCAGCGGTCCCAACGCTTGGCGACCTGTCCCGCAAGGCGGCGCAGCTCCTCCGCGGAGCGGGACAATGCCGCCTCGACCGAGCCGGCCGACTCCACGAGGGAGTAGGTCTCGGTGATCCCGGCGGCCGCCGCCTCGGCTCGGCCCACCGCGATCCGCCCGGCCAGGACCACGCAGGGGACGCCGTGCCTGGCCGCCGTTGTCGCGACGCCCTGTGGGAGCTTGCCGCGCAAGGACTGCGAGTCGAACGACCCCTCGCCGGTGACGACGAGATCGGCATCGGCCACGAGCGCGTCCAGACCGACCGCGGCCAACACGCGCTCGACTCCCGATTCGACCCGCCCTCCGAGCAGGAGCAGGGCGTAGCCCAGGCCACCGGCCGCTCCGGCGCCGGGGGTGGAGTGCAGATCGCCTTCGGGATCGGTCTTCGCGGCGAAGGTGGTGAGTGCTGCGTCCAGGCGCTGCACCTGATCGGGGTCGGCACCCTTCTGCGGGCCGAAGATCGCACTGGCACCGCTGATCCCAAGGAGCGGGTTGTCGACGTCGGTGGCGGCGATGAGGCGTACACCACGGGTGCGAGCGCGCGCCGGCGCGAGGTCGACCTCGCCTTGGAGGTCGACTAGCGCTGCCCCGCCCCCGCTCAGTGCGGCTGCCGGCTCTGCTCCGAGAGCGGCGAGCAGACCGGCCCCGCCGTCGTTGGTACCGCTGCCGCCCAGACCGACGACCACGGTCGTCGCTCCGCGGTCGATGGCGTGGGCGAGGAGTTCCCCCACACCGCGGGTCGAGGTCACCCCGGGATCGCGTTGTTGCGGAGAGATCTGGTCCAGTCCGCAGGCAAGCGCACTCTCCACGTAAGCGGTGTCGTCCACCAGGAGGTAACGGGCCTCTACCGGGTCGCCCAGGGGGCCGGTCACCTGGGCGTCCACGAGGGCTCCGCCGAGAGCGGAGTGCAGGACCCCGACGAAACCGGGACCGCCGTCGGAGAGGGGGACCAGCTCGCAGCCGGCTCCGGGAGCGGTCGAGTGCCAGCCTTCGGCAACGGCCTCTGCCGCCTCTACAGCGGTCAGGGTGCCGGCGAACTTGTCAGGAGCAATAACGATACGCACCCCACCAGTGTGCCCAACTCACGCCGGATCGGCGAGCCGGCAAGCGGTTTCCGTTCGCCTATCGGTAACAGAAGTCCGCATTACGGAAATCTGGCAGTGGCTTCAGAGGCCGGGGGCTCCGTAGACCGGGAACCAGCGCGACTTGTCCTGCTCGATGGCGAGGTCGTCGCCGATCAGCGCGGCGATCTGCAGCTCCAGTGCCGTGTCGCGGTTGGCCTTCCCCTGGGGCGCGAACGGGTAGAAGGTGCCGCGCTTGTACAGGTAGACCAGGGCGAACTTGCGCCCCCGCGCGTCGGCGAACGTCACCAACGAGCACAGCAACGACGGCCCGAACCCTGCGCTCTCCAGACTTGAGTTGACGGCGTGCAGATCAGTGACCAGGTCGCTGATCCCGGTGGATTCCCCGGGATCGGTGCGCAGGACCAGCCATGTGTAGCCGTACTCGTCCTGGACCGGCTCCACCGCGGGCCCGCCGTCGGCGTTGAGGAGCTCGGTCACCTCCTGTTGAAGGGTGGCGAACGCCTTTCCCTCCGCTGCCCGAAAGGCCACCGAACCCGAACCGGTGGGTGCGAACTCCGACGTGGCCTCCAACGTCACGGCCGATGACGGCAACCCGAACAACTGGTCGAGGTTGGGCTTGGCCGGCTTGGAGCGGCCCAGCAGTGCTCTGAGGAAGCTCACGGATCAGGGTCCTTTTCTGGTTCGGGCTTCGATGGGCTCAGGCTCCGGTTCCCAGATGACGGGAGATCCCGGCCAACTGGGCGAGTCGCTGCTCGACCGGGGGGTGGGTGGCGAAGATCGAGCTGATGCTGACGCCCTTCTTGGAGAACGCCGGGGTGAAGAAGAAGGCGTTGAAGGGTTCGGCCTTGCGCAGGTCGTCGGTGGGAATTCGGGCCATGTCCCCGGTGATCTTGGTGAGCGCACTGCCCAGTGCAGAGGGGCGTCCGGTGAGATAGGCCGCCGCACGGTCGGCCGACAGCTCGCGGTAGCGCGAGAGAGCGCGGGTCAGCACGAAGCTGAGCGCCCACACGATCGCGCTGACCACGACCACCAGCAGCGCGATCATGGCCGGGCTGGGGCCGTTGTTGTTGCGGCCGCCCCCGCCGAAGACCGCGACGCGCAGCCCCATCTGGGTGAGGAAACCGGCCACGATCCCGAGAAAGCCCGCGATCGTCATCACCATGACGTCGCGGTGCGCCACGTGGGACAGCTCGTGGGCCAGCACCGCCTCCAGTTCCTCGTTGTCGAGGCGGCGCATCAACCCGGTGGTGGCGCAGACCACCGCGCTCTTCTCGTTACGGCCCGTGGCGAAGGCGTTGGGCACATCGGTGCGGGCGATGGCGACCTTGGGTTTGGGCATGTCGGCCAGCGCGCACAGCCGGTCGACCACGGCGTGCAGCTCGGGCGCCTCCTGCGGGGTGACCTCGTGGGCACCCATCGCGTAGAGGGCGATCTTGGCGGAGGAGAAGTACTGGAAGAGGGCGAAGCCCACGACGATGAGGCCGACCAGCCACACAGGCATCCCCACCAGGACCAGGGCGACCACGAAGGCAATGTAGACGAGGACGAGGATCGACATCGTCAGGACCATCCGGGTGGTGAGCCCCCGGTCGGGAATGAACTTGCTGCCTGCCACGGCTTCGCCTTTCGCCGGATCCGCTGGTGGGAAATACCCAGCTACCAGCGAAGCTTAGGTGGAAAAAGTTGGATTCTGGTTAGAGCGCGCCGCTGCTCCAACGGTTCCATCCGGCCGGTCACGACCCGGAGGCGAAAACGCAACGGCCGCCGCGACGCGATGTCGCGGCGGCCGTGAGCCGGACCGTCAGGGGTAACGCCTTCGGGGCCGTCTAGCCGACGTCGGGGATGAGTCCCTCGTCGCCGAGCATCTGACGGACCTCGTCCATGCTGGCGTCCGCCGGGGGCAGGATGAACTGCGACGGCGCCAAGGAGTCCGCGGGCAGCGGCTTGCCACCCTCACGGACCTTCTGCAACAGGTCGTGCAGCGCGCCACGGAAGTTCTCCTCGCTGCCGGACTCGATCGCGTCCTCGAGGGTGCGGTCGAAAGAGTTCAGCAGTTCGAGGTCGGCATCGGACAGGTCGAGCTGCCCTTCGCCCATGATGCGGACGATCACGCGTTCCCCCCCTGCTGACCAGAGGCGTTGCCGCCTTCGATCTGCGGGGTGGACGCTCCGCCGCCGCCGAGCTGACGCTTCATCTGCTCGAGCTCGGCCTCTACACCCGTGGTGCTGGCCATGCGGTCGAGCTCTGCCTGAATGTCGTCGCGGGGCGCACCGGAGACGTCGTCGAGCGCACCGGAGGCCAGGAGCTCGTCGACGGCGCCCGCGCGCGCCTGCATCTCGGCGGTCTTGTCCTCGGCTCGCTGGACCGCCAGGCCGACGTCACCCATCTCCTCGGAGATGCCGGAGAACGCCTCACCGATCTGCGCCTGTGCCTGCGCAGCGGTGTAGGTGGCCTTGATGGTCTCCTTGCGGGTACGGAAGGAGTCGACCTTGGCCTGAAGGCGCTGAGCGGCCAGGGTGAGCTTCTGCTCCTCGCCCTGCAACTGCTCGTGCTGCGCGCGCAGGCCGTCGATCTGGGACTGCAGTCCCGACTTGCGGGTGAGGGCCTCTCGGGCAAGGTCCTCACGGCCCTGCCCCAGAGCGGCCTGTCCCTGGTTGGTCAGCTTGTTGGCCTGCTGGTCCAACTGCTGGATCTGGAGTTCGACCCGCTTGCGCGAGGTGGCTACATCGGCCACCCCTCGCCGGACCTTCTGCAGCAGTTCCAACTGCTTCTGGTACGAGTAGTCGAGAGTCTCGCGAGGGTCCTCGACTGAGTCCAAGGCTTTGTTGGCCTTGGATTTGAAGATCATGGAAAGTCGCTGAAACACGCTCATTGGCGTGGCCGTCCTCTTCTCGGTCCGTATCGGCTGTTCCCAGCGGGCGCTCTAGCCAACCCTACGCGCTATGGCAAGAGGTCGCCATGAAGCGCGAACCGGTTACCCTGATGGAGTGTTCCGACGTCGCTCCGCCCCAGCATCCCAAGAGCAGGTTATGAGCAGCTCCGCTAGTTCCGAGGCCGGTCAAGCGCCCAGCGGTAAGGGTGTCTCCGACAAGAAAGCGGCCCCCACGCCCAAGCGCAGTGAGTCCGCCAACAACCTCCGCAGGCCGCTCAGCGCGCCCCAGACTCGCAAAGAAGCCTATAAGCAGTACCGCGAGCGGGAACGCCGCCGGATGCAGCGAGAGCGCGCCGGACTGAGCAAGGGATCAACCGATCCCTACACGCGGCCGCAGGACGAGGGCCCTGTGCGGGCCCTGGCCCGCGACTACGTGGACTCCCGGCGCAGCATCAGCGAGTTCTTCCTGTACTTCTCGCTGGCCATCATCGTGCTGTTGTTCCTGCCGATCCCAGAACTCCAGTTGGGCGCCACCTACGTGGTGTGGCCGCTGATGATCGTCACCATGATCACCGAGGGCATCTTCACGGCCCGCCGGGTCAAGGCGATGATCGCCAAGCAGTACCCCAACGAGACCAAGAACGTGCGCGGCGCAGGCATGTACGCGGTGATGCGCCAGCTTCAGATCCGCAAGCTGCGCCTGCCCAAGCCGCGGGTGAAGCCCGGCGACGAATTCCTCTCGAAACACCGCTGATCTGGGCCGACCGGGTTTTCGAGAACCCTGCGCCCTAGAGTTCGGGGTATGGAGTTTCGTCATCTTGGCAGCAGCGGCCTGGTCGTCAGTGAGATTTCCTACGGCAACTGGATCACCCACGGGTCCCAGGTCGAGGAGGAGTCAGCGGTGGCCTGCGTACACGCCGCCCTCGACGAGGGCGTCACCACCTTCGACACCGCTGACGTCTACGCGGGGGGCCGGGCCGAGGAGGTGCTGGGCCGGGCCCTGAAGGGGCAGCGCCGTGACGGCCTGGAGATCTTCTCCAAGGTGTTCTGGCCGACGGGCGAAAGCCGTAACGACCGCGGCCTGTCCCGCAAGCACATCGTGCGCGGCGTCGAGGACTCGCTGCGCCGGCTGGGCACCGACTACCTGGACCTCTACCAGGCGCACCGGTTCGACCACGGCACACCGCTCGAAGAGACCCTTCGCGCTTTCGACGACCTGGTCCGCCAGGGCAAGGTGCTCTACATCGGAGTGTCGGAGTGGCGCGCCGAGGAGATCGAGCGGGCTCTCGCGATCGCTGACGCGCTGGGGCTACAGCGCCCCGTGTCCAACCAGCCGCAATACAACATGCTGTGGCGGGTCATCGAGTCCGAGGTCGTGCCGGCGAGCGAGCGCGGCGGCCTCGGACAGATCGTGTGGTCCCCGATCGCCCAGGGGGTACTGACCGGCAAGTACCCGCCGGGCCAGGCCCCGCCCGCGGGGTCACGGGGCACCGACGAGAAATCGGGTGCGCGGTTCATCAAGCGCTTCCTGGACGATCAGGAGCTGCTCACCAGAGTTCAGGGACTGTCCGGATTGGCTGCGGAAGCCGGGCTGACCCAGGCCCAGCTCGCGGTGGCGTGGGTCCTGCAGAACCCCAACGTGTCCTCGGCGATCGTCGGCGCCTCACGGCCCGAGCAGGTGCGCGACAACGTCCAGGCGGCAGGGGTCCGGCTCGATGCCGGGCTGCTCGCCCGGATCGACGAACTGCTGGGCGACTCCGTCCAGCGCGACCCCGCGCTGACGCAGAGCCCTGAGGCGCAGCGCTAGAAAGCCCGGTGCGGGCCGCCCGTGAAGCGACCGCCCGCACCCCGATGACCGCGTCCAGCGCTCAGGAGTCCTCGCTGAGACTCATCGTGTAGATCACCGCGTCGTTCTCCAGCAGTGTCACGCGCTCGACGCCCTCCGCCCGGAGTTCACGCCAGCTCTCGCCCAGCCAGCTCTCGGCGTCGCCCTTGGACGACAGCATCTCTTGGGGCAGGGCCGTGTCCGGGTCGGCAAGGACCGTTCCGTCGGCTCTCTCGTACCGCCAGCTCCACGCCATGGACTACCTCTCACTGGGCCGAGTCGGTCACCAGGGAGCCTATCCAGCACCGGGGGCGAGAAACCGGATCCCGGCCGAACAAGCGCTCGGCACCGGGTATGGGGTTAACTGTCGCACGTGCGAATCCGTCTCTCCGGCACAGCGGGCCCGTCCGGTTGGCCTGCTCCCAATTGCCGTTGTGCCTCTTGCAACCGCGCGTCACACAACCGGCGCCTACCGGTCAGGGTGACCGTCGACGACGCGTTCACGCTGACCGGCCCCGACGGGCCGCTCCCCCGTCATCTGCCGGCCGGATACTCCCTGGTCGAGACCGTCTACGGGACCCGGGTGGACGGGGCCGACGGAGGCCGACTGCTGTATGCCAGCCCCGGAGCCCCCGCCGAGCCGCCCCGGGACATCGGCGCCCCCGGCACTCCGGTCCCCGAACATCAGGTGGACCTGGCCCTGGTGGATGCAGCGGGGGCTCCGGAGACCATCGGAGCGCTGCGTCGTGCCGGGGTCGTGGGTTTCACCACCGCCGTGGTGGCGGTGGGCGGCGACCACCGGGTGCACTCCCCCGCCGAGTTCGCACGCCGGGCACGACTGTGGGGAGCGCTGGCCCCCTCCGACGGCCAGGACCTCACCTGTCCGCCCGCAACCTGGCCGCCGCCTCGGGTGCGCGGGCCGTACCGGGTCCTGATCACCGGGGGCGCGCGCTCGGGCAAGTCCACCGAGGCCGAACGGCGGCTGCTCGGCGAACCCGACGTCCTCTACCTGGCCACCGGGCCCGCACCCGACGACGACCCCGCCTGGGCCAAACGGGTGGCCGCCCACCAGGAGCGGCGCCCGACGTGGTGGCGCACCGCCGAGACCCTGGACGCGGTGGAGGTACTGGCGCAGGCCGACGGCGCGGTGCTACTGGACTGTGTGGGCACGTGGCTGTCGGGGACGATGGCGGAACTGGGGATGTGGGACGAGGAGGCCCCCGGCGACGCCGAGGACCGGCTGGCCGCCCGGATCGACGAACTCGTCGCCGTTTGGCGTCGATGCGACGCCTACGTGGTGGCGGTCACCAACGAGGTCGGCTCGGGCGTCGTCCCGGCGACGACGAGCGGCGGGGTGTTCCGCGACTGGCTGGGGCGACTCAACCAGCTGCTGTCGGCCGAATGCGAGGAAGTCGTCCTGGCGACGGCCGGGCGCGTGGTGCAGCTGCCGTGACGCCGGTGGTCCGCGACGCGGTGGACGGGGCCCGCATGGCCGTGGGCACCCTGACCGCCATCCCGGTCCGGGTCGTCCGGGTGGACCGTGTGGTCGCCGGTTGGGCGATGGCTCTGGCGCCGCTGGTAGCGGTACTGCTCGGGGGGCTCTGCGCAGTGGTCCTGGCCGCGGCCCTGACCGTGGGGCTGGACCCGTTGTTGGCATCGGTGCTGGCCGTGGGTGCGTTGGCGGTACTTACCCGGGGGCTGCACCTGGACGGGCTGGCCGACGTCGCCGACGGCTTGGGCAGTGGCCGACCTCCTGAAGGCGCTTTGGCCGTCATGCGACGGTCCGACATCGGCCCGTTCGGCGTGGTCGCCCTGGTGATGACCGTGCTGGTCCAGGTGCTCGCCCTGGCTTCCGTCGTCGAGTCGGGCGCACTCACAGCAGCGCTGGCCTTGGGAACCGGCCTGCTCTCGGGACGTCTGACCATCACCTGGGCGTGTGTACGGGGAGTGCCCGCGGCACGCTCCGAGGGTCTGGGCTCGTTCGTGGCCGGCAGCGTCGCCCCGTGGGCGGCGACCCTGGTCAGTGCGGCAGTGGTGGCCGGCTGCCTGCTGGCCCGCCCCGGGTTCGTACCTGCGCTGTTGCTGGGGCTGGTCGCCGCCGCGGTGCTGCTGTGCCATACCCGGCGCCGCCTCGGCGGGATCACCGGCGACGTCCTGGGCGCCCTGACCGAGACCGCGACGACGACTGCGCTGTTGGTCACCGCCGCCTCCCTGAGCTGAACAGCCCTTGCGCCACCCGGCTGTAGTCAGTCTCACATTTCTTCACACCCGCCCCCGGCGACGCCGACGGCGGACGGTAGGGCCGCACCACCCCGCAGAATCGGCGGCGCAGGGGGCTGCACCGCGCTCCCAGCACCGTGTACGACCCCTGGCACGGGGGCGAACAGGTGTTTTCAGCGCCTTGACTCCTTCCGGGAATCCTTGGGCGGTTTTGTGCCCGACCAGGGAGGCGCGTCCCCAGCCGCACGTGGCAAGGACTAGCATCGAGGTCGTGAGCACGTCGCTGGCAGTCATCACCGAGTCCCCAAGTTCGCTCGACGTCGACGCGGTAGTCGTCGGTTACCACTCCGGGGCCGATGGCCCGGAGCCCGCGTCGGGCGCTCACGACGTCGACTCCGCCTTCACCGGCGGACTCGGCCGGGCCCTGGCTCTGCTGGGAGCCACCGGAGCCCTGGAGGAGGTGAACACCATCCCTGCTCTGGGTGCCGTCAAGAGCCCCCTCGTCGTGGCGGTCGGCCTGGGCGACGCCCCCGTTGAGGGCGAGAGCGTCACCGCCGACACCCTGGCCCGCGCCACCGGCACCGCGTTGCGCTCCTTGGCCGGCAAGTCCCGGATCGTCCTCGCACTGCCGGCCCAAAGCGCCGAGCAGACCGGGGCGATCGCGCTGGGCGCACTTCTTGGCGGCTACTCCTTCGACCGCTACCGCACCTCTGCCACCGACTCCCCGGCCGAGTCGGTCTCCGTGGTCAGCACCGCCGACGGCGCCGCCGAGGCGGTGAACCGCGCCGAGGTGCTGGCCTCTTCGGTCAATCTGGCCCGTGACCTGGTGAACACGGCCCCCGCCGACCTGAACCCCGAGGACTTCGCCGGAATCGCCGAGGAGGTGGCCCGCGAAAGCGGTCTCGCCGTCGAGACCCTCGACGAGCAGGCGTTGGCCGAGGGCGGCTACGGAGGCATTGTCGGCGTCGGCCAGGGGTCGGCCAATCCGCCCCGCCTGGTGCGGTTGTCCTACACCCATCCCGACGCCGCCAAGACGATCGCCTTCGTGGGCAAGGGCATCACCTTCGACTCCGGCGGCCTGTCGCTGAAGCCCGCGGCCTCCATGGACTGGATGAAGTCCGACATGGGTGGCGCGGCCTCGGTCCTGGCCGCACTGCGCGCGATCGCCGCACTGCGGCCCGCGGTGAACGTCGTCGGATACCTCGCCATCGCCGAGAACATGCCCAGCGGAACCGCGCAGCGCCCCTCCGACGTCCTGACCATCTACGGCGGCAAGACCGTCGAGGTGCTCAACACCGACGCCGAGGGCCGTCTGGTCATGGCCGACGCCCTGGTGCGCGCGCACGAGGACGCCCCCGACCTGATCGTGGACGTGGCCACCCTCACCGGTGCGCAGTTGGTCGCGCTCGGGACCCGGGTGTTCGCAATCATGGCCAACGACGACGACGTGCGCGCGCGGGTCGCCGACGCCGCGGCCGAGGCAGGCGAGGCCGCCTGGCCGATGCCGCTTCCCGTCGAACTCCGAAAGGGCCTGGACTCGTCCGTCGCCGACATCGCCAACGTGGCGGGCGAGCGCTGGGGCGGAATGCTCAGCGCCGGGATCTTCCTCAACGAGTTCATCGCCGAGGGCGTCAAGTGGGCTCACCTCGACATCGCCGGACCGGCCTTCAACAGTGCCGGCCCGCACGGTTACACCCCCAAGGGCGGAACCGGCTCGGCTACGCGCACCCTCGTGCGCATTGCCGAGTCCTACGCCGGGAACTGGTAGAAAGCAAGACGGCCGGGCGCGCCCGATGCGTCCGGCCCCGTCAACGGTCCGCCTGAAAGCACCGAAACAACCAAGGAGTGTCCTTCCCGTGAGTGAGAGCGGCGGCACATTCGACCTCGTCATCCTCGGCGCCGGCAGCGGCGGCTACGCGGCCGCCATCCGCGCCTCCGAGCTGGGCCTGAGCGTCGCCCTTGTCGAAAAGGACAAGCTCGGCGGCACCTGCCTGCACTACGGATGCATCCCGACCAAGGCACTGCTGCACGCGGCCGAGGTCGCCGACAGCGCCCGCGAGAGCGAGAAGTTCGGCGTCAAGGCCACCTTCGAGTCGATCGACGTCGAGGGGGTGCACAAGTACAAGGACAAGGTCGTCAGCGGCCTGCACCGCGGCCTGGGCGGCCTGCTCAAGGCGCACGGGATCACCATCGTGGAGGGCGAGGGCAAGCTCACCGCCGAGAACCAGGTGACCGTGGACGGCAAGGTCTACGAGGGCGCCAACATCATCTTGGCCTCCGGATCCAAGCCGCGCACCCTGCCGGGGCTGGAGCTGGACGGCGAGAAGATCATCTCCAGCAACGACGCGCTCAAGCTCGACCGCGTCCCCGAGTCCGTGATCGTGCTGGGCGGCGGCGTGATCGGCGTGGAGTTCGCCAGCGTGTGGCGCTCCTTCGGCGCCGAGGTCACCATCGTCGAGGCTCTTCCGCACCTGGTCCCGGTCGAGGAGGAGTCCAGCTCCAAGCTGCTGGAGCGCGCCTTCCGCAAGCGCGGCATCAAGTACGAGCTCGGCACCCCGTTCGAGAGCGTCAAGACCACCGACTCCGGTGTCAGCCTGACCCTCAAGGGCGGCAAGACCGTCGAGGCCGAGCTGCTGCTGGTCGCCGTCGGCCGCGGCCCGGTCTCGGAGGGCCTGGGCTACGAAGAGGCCGGGGTCCAGCTGGAGCGCGGCTTCGTCAAGGTGGACGAGAACCTGCACACCGGCGTGGGCAACATCTACGCCGTGGGCGACCTCATCCCCACCCTCCAGCTCGCGCACGTGGGCTTCGCCGAGGGCATCTTCGTGGCCGAGCACATCGCCGGGCTCAACCCGGTGAACATCGACTACGACGGCGTCCCCCGGGTCACCTACTCCGAGCCCGAGGTCGCCTCTGTGGGCATCACCTCCGCGACCGCGGCCGAGCGCGGTATCGAGACCACCGAGTTCGTCTACAACCTGGGCGGCAACGGCAAGAGCCAGATCCTGCAGACCCAGGGCGCCGTCAAGCTCATCGCGCAGAAGGACGGACCCGTCATCGGCGTCCACATGGTCGGCAGCCGGGTCGGCGAGCTGATCACCGAGGGACAGCTGATCTACAACTGGGAGGCCCTGCCCTCCGAGGTCGCGCAGCTGATCCACGCCCACCCGACCCAGTCCGAGGCCCTCGGTGAGGCCCACCTCGCACTGGCGGGCAAGCCGCTGCACGTCCACGACTAGTTTTCCCCGCCGTGGGCAGCGGGCGGGCCCAGTCCAGGGCCCGCCCGCTGCCGTTTTCCAGCCTTGCGACACAGTTCATACAAGAGGGACAAATGTCGACTTCTATTTCCATGCCCGCGCTGGGCGAAAGCGTCTCTGAGGGCACTGTCACCCAATGGCTCAAGAAGGAAGGCGACACTGTCGAGGCCGACGAGCCCCTTCTCGAGGTCTCCACCGACAAGGTGGACACCGAGATCCCTTCGCCGGTCTCGGGTGTGCTGACCAAGATCCTGGTCGCCGAGGACGAGACGGTCGATGTCGGTGCCGAGATCGCCGTCATCAGCGAGGCCGGCGAAGCCCAGGCCGAGCCCGCGCCCGAGGCCGCACCGGAACCGGAGCCCGAGCCCGAGCCGGCCCCCGAACCCGAGCCGGCCCCCAAGGCCGCTCCCGCTCCTGAGCCGGCTCCCGCCCCGGCCCCCGCAGCCCGCTCCGCCAAGCGCGAGGACGACCTGCCCCCGGTGGATCTGGAGACGCTCAGCGGCACCGGCCAGGTGTCGGGGACCGACACCGACGCCTACGTGACCCCGCTGGTGCGCAAGCTCGCCTCCGAACAGGGCGTGGACCTGTCCGCGGTGGAAGGCACCGGAGTGGGCGGACGCATCCGCAAGCAGGACGTCCAGGACGCTGCGCGCAAGCAGCGCGAGCAGCGCACCGCCGCCCCGGCCGCCCCCGCCGCCGCCCCGGCCGCCGCGTCGGCGGCTCCCCGTCGCAGCGGCCCCGCCGACACCAGCCTGCGCGGTCGCACCGAGACCATGTCCCGACTGCGCCAGACCATCGCCGAGCAGATGGTGGAGTCGCTGCGCGTCTCCGCCCAGCTCACCCAGGTGATCGAGGTGGACGTCACCAAGATCGCCCGGCTGCGTGACCAGGCCGCCGAGGCGTTCCAGTCCCGCGAAGGTGTCGAACTGGGCTTCTTCCCGTTCTTCGCGCTGGCCACGGTCGAGGCACTGAAGGTGCACCCCAAGCTCAACGCCGTCATTGAAGGCACCGAGGTCACGTACCACAGCATCGAGAACCTGGCGATCGCCGTGGACACCGAGCGCGGTGTGCTGGCGCCGGTGATCAAGGACGCCGGTGACCTCAACCTCGGTGGCCTGGCCCGCAAGGTCTTCGACCTGAACGAGCGCGCCCACACCGCCGGTCTCAACCCCGATGAACTGAGCGGCGGCACGTTCACGCTGACCGACACCGGCGGCGACGGTGCGCTTTTCGAGACCCCGATCATCAACCAGCCGCAGGTGGGCATCCTGGGCACCGGGACCGTGGTCAAGCGCCCGGTCGTGGTGGACGACCCGCAGCTGGGCGAGGTCATCACGGTTCGCTCGATGGTGTACCTGGCGCTGAGCTACGACCACCGTCTGATCGACGGTGCCGACGCGGCGCGGTTCCTCGGTGACGTGCGCGAGCGCCTGGAGGAAGGCGCGTTCGAGGCGGAGCTGGGCCTGGCCTGACCCCCCTCTGCCCCGTCCGCCGTGCGGGCGGGGCAGCGCGGACCGTATCCGAACCGGTTCGGTGAGGACTCGCGGAAAAGCAGTGTGGCGGCACCCTTATACGGGTGCCGCCACACTTTTTACCCCACCATCATCCCCTGGTGATCCCCACCACCAAAGGTCTGTGTGCGCCCGTGCGCGCTACGGGCGACCGTCGAAGACCCGGGGGAATTTCTTCACACCCCGCATCTCCGTTAATACTCAGCGTAGTTCATCCCTGGTACCGCGTGTGACGGATCCATGGAAAACCTTTAGGTTTTCTCCGCTGGGGCGCGCCCTGGCGCGTTCTCTCCCCGTCTCGGGGTAACTCTTGGGTCATGAGGATCGCGATCACCGGGGCCTCCGGGCTCATCGGCTCGGAACTGAGCCGCTCCCTAACCGCAGACGGCCACGACGTCGTGCACTTGGTCCGCAGACAACCGCACACCATGGCCGAGGTCCGCTGGGACCCCGAGGGCAACACAGTGGACACCGAGGGGCTTGCGGGGGTGGAGGCGGTGGCACACCTGGCCGGGGCCTCTCTGGGGCCGGCCAGGTGGACGGACGCGCGCAAGCGACTGATCCGGGAAAGCCGCACCGTGGGCACCGAGACATTGGCCACCGCACTGGCCGGCATGGCCACCCCGCCGGCACGTCTGGTGTCCGGCTCGGCCATCGGTTTCTACGGTGACACCGGAAACGAGGCCGTCACCGAGGGGGCACCGCGCGGACGCGGCTTCCTCGCCGATGTGACGGCCGACTGGGAGGCAGCCACCGCCCCCGCGCAGGAGGCGGGGATCTCGGTGGCCCACGCCCGCACCGGTCTGGTCCTGGCACGCTCGGGCGGCCTGCTGGGCACCGTCCTCCCGCTTTTCAGGGCGGGGCTGGGCGGCCGGCTCGGCAGCGGACGCCAGTACATGAGCTGGATCTCACTCGCCGACGAGGTCGGTGCCCTGCGTTTTCTGCTGGAGCGGCCCGACATCACCGGTGCGGTCAACCTCACCGGTCCCGAGCCGGTGACCAATGCGGCCTACACCAGGGAGATCGGCCGCATTCTGGGGCGCCCCACCGCGCTTACGGTGCCGGGGTTCGCAATGCGTGCGGCACTGGGCGGATTTGCCGACGAAGCCGCTTTGGTCAGCCAGCGAGTGCGCCCGAAACGCCTGCTGGACTCAGGTTATTCCTTCCACAATCCCGACGCCGGAAGCGCGCTGACCGCCATCCTCGGCCGGTAGCGCCGGGGCGTAAGGTGGAACGCGTGAGCGAGCTCCTGTATCAGTGGTTGGGCGAGGCACCGGTCCCCTACGAGGAGGGCTGGGAGCTTCAACGGCAGCTCCACAGGCGCCGTGTCGCCGACCAACTGCCGGACACCGTGCTGCTGTTGCAGCACGAACCCGTCTACACCGCGGGGAAGCGCACCGGCCCCTGGGACCGGCCGCAAAGCGACCCCGGTGCACCTGTCGTCGACATCGACCGCGGCGGCAAGATCACCTGGCACGGCCCCGGCCAGCTCACCGCCTACCCCATCGTCAAACTCGCCGATCCGATGGACGTCGTCGCCTACGTGCGCATGCTCGAGGACGCGATCATCGGCCTGATCAGCGAATTCGGTCTGGTCGGCAAGCGGGTGCCGGGGCGCACCGGAGTGTGGTTGGACGCCGCGCCCGAGCGGGGGCTCATCGAACGCAAGATCGCGGCGATCGGCTGCCGCGTCTCCCGCGGGGTCGCGATGCACGGATTCGCAGTGAACTGCGACAATGACTTGTCGTGGTTCGACCGGATCGTCCCGTGCGGAATCTCCGACGCCGGTGTCACCTCCCTCTCCGCGGAGTTGGGGCGCACCGTCGGTGTGGACGACGTCCTGGAGCCGACCCGGCGCCATTTGGCCGCAGCGCTGGGCGCGCCGACCTACAGCAGCGCCCACGGTCGGCCCGCGCTCCCCGAGTTCGCGGACGCTTGATCCCCATGCGCACCGAGTGGACCCCCACGAGGGGTGAAGGAAAGGAAGACCGCGTTGAGCATCGCTCCTGAGGGACGCAAGCTGCTGCGTGTCGAGGCCCGCAACAGCGCGACTCCCATCGAGAAGAAGCCGCCGTGGATCAAGATCAAGGCGAAGATGGGGCCGGAGTACACCGAGCTCCACTCGTTGGTCAAGAGCGAGGGCCTGCACACGGTGTGCCAGGAGGCCGGCTGCCCCAACATCTACGAGTGCTGGGAGGACCGCGAGGCAACTTTCCTCATCGGTGGCGACTCCTGCACCAGGCGCTGCGACTTCTGCCAGATCGCCACGGGCAAGCCCAGCCCCCTGGACCGGCGCGAACCCCTGAAGGTCGCCGAGTCGGTCCGCAAGATGGAGCTCAAGTACGCCACCGTCACCGGTGTCGCCCGCGACGACCTCGACGACGGCGGGGCCTGGCTGTACGCCGAGACGGTCCGCAAGATCCACGAGCTCATCCCGGGCACCGGTGTCGAACTGTTGATCCCCGACTTCAACGCCGACCCCGAGCAGTTGGCCGAAGTCTTCGGGTCGCGCCCGGAGGTGCTGGCGCACAACATCGAGACGGTGCCGCGCATCTTCAAGCGCATCCGACCGGGTTTCCGCTACGAGCGCTCCCTCGAAGTGATCACCCGTGCCCGCGAGGACGGTCTGGTCACCAAGTCCAACCTGATCCTGGGCATGGGCGAGGAGCGCGAGGAGATCAGCCAGGCGATGCGCGACCTGCACGAGGCGGGTTGCGATCTGCTCACGATCACGCAGTATCTGCGCCCCTCCAAGCTGCACCACCCCATCGACCGTTGGGTGAAGCCGCAGGAGTTCGCCGACCTCGGCAAGGAAGCCGAGGAAATCGGCTTCGCGGGGGTCATGTCGGGTCCGCTGGTACGTTCCTCCTACCGTGCGGGACGGCTGTACAAGCAGGCGATCGAGAAGCGGGAAGCCGCGGTCCCCACCCAGTCCTGACAACGTGATCAACCTGAAACGGCAGCCCAGGGGCTGCCGTTTCACGTATGCGCTCCGATTCGCCCTATCCTGGGGACATGGCGAAAAAGCCCAAGGACACCCAGACCGGCCCGGCGACCGACGCCCAGGGCACGGACGGCGCTGAGAAGCCGCCCGGCAGAATCAAACAGCTCCGCATGGTCGCCAAGGTCGTGCGGCAGCAGAGCCCCAGGAGCATCCCGATCGCCGTGGCGATCGGGCTGGGGATCGTGCTGCTGGCCGTCCTGATTGGCTTCTTCACCGGCAGTCTCCTGTTCGCGATCCCGTTGGGCATCAGCATCGGCCTGCTGGCCGGCTTCATCGTCTTCACGCGCAGTGCCCAGCAGGTCCAGTACAAGATGCTGGACGGCCAGTTGGGGGCGGGAATGGCGATCCTGCAGAACATGCGCGGCGACTGGACCGTCGAGCCCGGCGTCAACGCCAACCGCAGCATGGACATCGTGCACCGCGCGGTGGGCCGGCCCGGAGTGGTGCTGGTCGGCGAGGGCGACCCCCATCGGCTCAAGCAGCTGATCGCCGCGGAGCGCAAGCGCGTCTCCCGGGTCGCCTACGACACCCCCATCTACGACGTGCAGGTGGGCAACGGCGACGGTCAGGTCAAGGTCTCGGAGTTGCAGAAGCGGATGCTGAAGCTGCCGCGCAACCTGGACAAGCCGCGGGTGGCGGAGCTGCGCTACCGGCTCAAGGCAATGCCGGCAGCCGTCCAGACCCCGCGGGGCCCGATGCCCAAGGGCGTGAAGATGCCCAAGCCGCCCAAGCAGAACCGCTGACTCGCCACAGCAACTTCTCGGCCCCTGTGCAGCACGTGCACAGGGGCCGTTCTCGTCGGCGCGGAGCGCTTCTTTCAGAGGCGGACGCTGATGGTGCCGGCCAGGCGGTCGTGGAGGCCACGCTGATCGCGGTCGTAGACGACCGCGGGGACGACAAGGCAGAGTAGGACGGTGCGCACGATCATCGCGACCGGCCAGGGCAGCGCCCGCTCGCCGGTGGCGGCAAGCCCGCTCCCGGTCAGCAGTTTGCCCGCGGTGGTGCCGAACAGGGTGAGCAGCACGATGACCATCACCGCGAACACCGCGACGGGCAGCAGGGCCGCGCTGGGGGGCGTCCCGCCTTCCGGAGCCGGTGCGAACACCGAGGGTGCGCCGAACAAGGCGGAGGCGAGCAGGCTCGCCAACAGCCAGTCGATGATCAGGGCGACCACCCGGCGACCGAATCCCGGCACCGAACCGGAACCGCTCTCCGGCCGGCCCAGCCGGTTGCCCCTGTACTCGAACTGCGTCTCGTCCGCGTCTCCGGGTCCGAAAGTCCCGGCGCGGCCGTCGCGGCCACCTGCATCACCCATGGCATCCACGGTACTGGCGACTCTTCAGGGCCCCTTACCGGGTCTACCGTGGACGATCGTCGACATGGGGAAGTCTTGACCCTGAAAGACGTTGATTCCTGAGGTCAAACGGGAAAACCACCGTCTCCGTAACATGCGTGAAACATATGGGACACGGGTCGGAAATCGCACGCTCTTAGCGTCAAAGTCGTAGCCGGGAGGTGGCGGGGGTCGGATGTTCGCGACGAAGCGAACCGCCTACCCGCGCGACCTCTTACACCTGCACGGAGGTAATTTTGTTCAGCAGTGCCGATGAGGTCCTCGCCTATATCCAGGAAGAGGACGTCCAGTTCGTCGACGTCCGGTTCACCGATCTGTTCGGTGGCGTCAACCACGTGACGCTTCCGGTCGAGAACATCGATGCGGACTTCTTCACCAACGGCCAGATGTTCGACGGGTCTTCGATCCGCGGCTTCCAGGCCATCCACGAGTCGGACATGGTGCTGCTCCCCGACCTCAGCACCGCGGTGATCGACCCGTTCCGCGAGTTCAAGACGCTGAACATCACGTTCTTCGTGCACGACCCCTTCACGCTGGAGTCCTACAGCCGGGACCCGCGCAACGTCGCCCGCAAGGCCGAGGCGTACCTGAAGAGCACGGGCATCGCCGACACCGCCTTCTTCGGCCCCGAGGCCGAGTTCTACATCTTCGACGACGTCACCTTCGAGACCAAGCCCAACGGTGGCTTCTACTCGATCGACTCCGTCGAGGGCGCTTGGAACACCGGCACCAAGAAGGAGGGCGGCAACCTCGGTTACCGCCCCCGCTACAAGGGCGGCTACTTCCCCGTCGAGCCGGGCGACCACTACAGCGACCTGCGTTCGCGCATGGCCCGCAAGCTGATCGAAGCCGGCATCCCGGTCGAGCTGCAGCACCACGAGGTCGGCACCGCCGGCCAGTCCGAGATCGGCTTCAAGTTCGGCACCCTGCTCGAGCAGGCCGACCGCGTGCAGCTGTTCAAGTACATCGTGAAGAACGTCGCCAACGAGGCGGGCAAGACGGTCACGTTCATGCCCAAGCCGCTGTTCGGCGACAACGGCTCGGGCATGCACTGCCACCAAAGCCTGTGGAAGGACGGCGCCCCGCTGTTCTTCGACGAGAGCGGCTACGCGCAGCTCTCCGACACCGCGCGCTACTACATCGGCGGTCTGCTCAAGCACGCTTCCTCCCTGCTGGCGTTCACCAACCCGACGGTGAACTCCTACCACCGTCTGGTTCCGGGCTACGAGGCCCCGATCAACCTGGTGTACTCGCAGCGCAACCGCTCCGCCTGCGTGCGCATCCCGCTGACCGGTTCCAACCCCAAGGCCAAGCGCCTGGAGTTCCGGGTCCCCGACCCCTCGGCCAACCCGTACCTGGCGTTCTCGGCCATGCTGATGGCCGGCATCGACGGCATCAAGAACAAGATCGAGCCGCCGGAGCCGCTGGACAAGGACCTCTACGAGCTTCCTCCGGAGGAGGCCGCTGAGATCGCCAAGGTTCCCGCCTCGCTGGACGCGGTGCTGGACAACCTGGAAGCCGACCACGACTACCTCGTGGAAGGTGGCGTCTTCACCGAGGACCTCATCGAGACCTACATCGACTACAAGCGCACCGAGGAGATCGACTCCCTTCGCCTGCGCCCGCACCCGCGGGAGTTCGAGCTGTACTACGACATCTAAGAGTTGATCGCCGTGGCCTGCGCAGCTGGGAGATCTTTTCCCACCGGACGCACACCTGGCGGGCTCTGAGGGTCGCAGGGGCCATCGACGGCACACGCCGTCGATGGCCCCTCTCGTTTCTCTGCGCCGAGGCGGGCACCATGAGGACGCGGGTGGGCGGCGCACCTTCAGGACCGGCACGACAGAGGCAATCGGCGTCGCGAACGCTGGTCCCCCGTCCGCGACCACGGACGCGAAGAGGTTCCGCAGGGTGCGCCGGCCGGGCTCGGGTGACGGCTCGTACCGCTTCCGCGGCCTCCGAGGATCGATCGCACCGACGGCCTCCATCGGTCGACGCCGCTCCCCGCCGTCGTCCCCGGCGGTTTCGCGCCCTCCCGGCCATCGCCCGGAAGCCCCGGGCGAATGCCGACCCGCCCCCTCAGCCGCCGTGCAGGGCGGGGTCCAGGTCGAGGCGCAGGATGTGGACGAGGACGGCGCGCACGTCCTCTGCGGTGACGGTGTCCTCGGCGAACAGGGCTTCCAGGCACAGGCCGTCGGTCGCCGCAACGACCGCGCGGACGGCCACCGGGTCGTCGGTGTAGCGGCGGGCGATGTCGGCGACCAGGTCGATCCAGCGACGCGCGACCGGGCGCAGTGCGGGACGGCGCGCCGCCAGGAGGGTCAGCTCGTACTCGGCGAGCATCCGGCCGCGGCCGGCGTGCCCCGCGGCCGCGATGAGCTCGGCCACCCCTGCCCCTACCCGGTCGCCCTCGACGAAGTCGCGCAACTGACGGGCGTAGGCGTCGGCGGCGTCGGTGAGTGCGGCGACGAGGAGGTCGTCCAGGGTGGCGAAGTAGTAGACGGCGGAGCTCGCGGGCACCTCGGCCTCACGCGCCACCGCCCGATGGGAAAGCCCCGCCACACCGTCGCGCTCGATCACCCGCAGGGTGGCCGCGATGATGGCGGCTCGGCGACGCTGTCCGCGCGCCCGCCGCCCGTCGTCGTGCTCGCTCGCCTCGGGCATGCTTCCCGCTCTCCTTCCACCGGGTCTTTTGGACTGCGCGGTCAGACCCTAGTGGGCCGCCCCGAGCTCCAGTGCCAGAACCCCGGCGATCACCAGGCCGATCCCGCCGGCCTGGATCCAGGTGAGTCCCTCCCCCAGGAACAGGGCTCCGATGAGCGCCACCAGCGCGACGCCGGAGGCCGCCCAGATCCCGTAGGCGACACCGACCGCCATCCCGCGGTTGAGCACCTGGGCCAGGATGGCGAAGGCGGCGAGGTAGGCGACGACAGTGATCACTGAGGGGATCGGCTTGCTGAACCCCTCAGAGAACCGCAGCGCGACCGTCCCGGTGACCTCGGACACGATGGCGAGGGCGAGCAGTGCGTAGACCACGGGACACCTTCCATAAAGTTGAACAATAGTTCAACTTTATGGACGCGTTTTCGACGATGTCAAACCCGTCCGGGGCCCGCTCGCGACGGGCCCCGGACACGGTCAGCTGTCGTAGAAGACGCGCTCCATCACTGCCCGGGCGCGGCGCGTGGCGCGACGGTACTCCTCCAACAGCCGCTCCCCCGGCCCCTCCGCCTCGTCCTCGGAACCGTAGCCCAGCGCGGCGGCGACCGCGGTGCGCTCGCGCAGGTCGGCGGGGATCAGGTCGCCGCCCTTGTTGCGCACGAGCATGATCGCACCGCGCACCCGGGAGGCCAGCCGCCAGGCGACCTCCAGCGTCGCGGCGTCGTCGACGTCGAGCAGGCCGCGCTCGACCGCCACGTCCAGGACCCGGATCGTGCCGGTCGTGCGCAGCTCCGGGATCTCGTGGGCGTGGCGCAACTGGATGAGCTGAGCCACCCACTCCACGTCGGAGAGGCCGCCGCGCCCCAGCTTGGTGTGCAGGGTGGGGTCGGCACCGCGCGGCAGCCGCTCGGACTCCATCCGTGCCTTGAGGCGGCGGATCTCCAGCAGCGTCTTCACCGAGATCCCGTCTTTGGGATAGCGGATCGGGTCGATCAGCGCGGTGAAGCGCTCCCCCAGTTCGGCGTCGCCGGCGATGGGGATGGCGCGCAGCAGTGCCTGGCTCTCCCAACTGGCCGACCAGCGCTGGTAGTAGGCGGCGTAGGAGTCGAGGGTGCGTACCATCGGTCCGTTCTTGCCTTCGGGGCGCAGGGCGGCGTCCAGGCGCACCGGGGGCTCGGCCGCGGGCAGTTCCAGCAGCCGGGTCAGCTCGCGCACGATGGCGCCCGCGGTCTCGGTGGCCGCGGCCGTGTCCGCACCGGGCAGCGGGGCGTGCACGTACATCACGTCGGCGTCGCTGGCGTAGGTCAGTTCGTTGCCGCCGAACCTGCCCATCCCGATGACGCAGAGCCGGGTACACGGCTCTTCCCCCCTTTGATGGGCCACCCGTTCGGTGGCGGCGCGCAGGGCCGCGTCGATGGTGACCGCGGAGATCGCGGTGAGCGCGTCGCCGACCCCGTCGACACCGGTCACGCCGAGCAGGTCGGCTGCGGCCGTGCGCAGCAGCTCACGGCGCCGCAACGCACGCACCGCGGCCACCTGGTTCTCGGCCGTGTCGTGGCGGCGCAGCGCGGCATCGGCCTCCACGATCAACTCGACGTTGCGGCGCTGGCGCAGGTCGGAGTCGTCGGCGAGGACGGCCACCGACTCCGGGGCACGCAGGAGCAGGTCGGTGACGTAGCGGCTGGTGCCCAGGAGCCACGCCATCCGCTCGGCGACGCGAACGTCGTCGCGCAGCAGCCTCAGGTACCACGGCGTAGTGCCGAGCGCCTCGCTCACCTGGCGAAATCCCAAAAGTCCGGCGTCGGGGTTGGGGGCGTCGGCAAACCAGCCGAGCATGACCGGCAGGAGGGTGCGCAGGATGGCGGCCCGCCTGGTCACGCCCGCGGTCAGGGACTCCAGGTGCCGCAGCGCGCCGCGCGGGTCGGTGAAGCCGAGTGCCTCCAGCCGGGCCCCGGCCTGCGCGGTGGACAGCCGCGCTTCCTCTCCCGGCAGCCGGGCGACCGCTTTGAGCAGCGGGCGGTAGAACAGCTTCTCGTGCAGGGTGCGCACCTGTCCGGCGCGGCGGCGCCAGGTGGCGGTGAGGTCGGCGACGGGGTTGACGCCGAATCCCAGCGAACGGCCGAGGCGGCGCAGTTCGTCCTGTCCGGAGGCGGTCTTGGGATCGGGCAGCAGATGGGTGCGGCGCAGCCGGTAGAGCTGGAGCAGATGCTCCACCCTGCGCAGGAACCGGTAGGCGTCGGCCATCTCGGCAGCGTCGTCGCGGCCCACGTAGCCGCCGTGCGAGAGCGCGTCGAGCGCCACCAGGGTGCCGCCCGAACGCAGTGTCTCGTCGGTGCGCCCGTGCACCAGCTGCAACAACTGGACCGCGAACTCGATGTCGCGTAGGCCGCCGGGACCGAGTTTGAGCTGGCGGTCGGCCTCCGCGCGGGGAATGTGCGCCTCCACCCGGCGGCGCATGGCCTGGACGTCCTCGACGAAGTTCTTGCGCCCGGCCGCCTGCCAGACCAGCGGGCTGATCGCCTGGACGTAGGCCGCGCCCAGTTCGGGGTCGCCGGCGATGGGGCGGGCCTTGAGCAGCGCCTGGAACTCCCAGGTCTTGGCCCAGCGCTCGTAGTAGGCGAGGTGTCCCGACAGCGGGCGCACCAGGGGCCCGTTCTTGCCCTCGGGCCGCAGCGCGGGGTCGACCTCCCACAGGGTGCCCTCGGCGTCGGTCTCCCCGGGGATGCGCATCATGGCGGCGGCCAGACGGGAACCGGAGCGCAGTGCGGCCTCGGTGTCCACGGTGTCGTCGAGGGGCTCTGCGACGAAGACCACGTCCACGTCGCTGACGTAGTTGAGCTCGCGCCCACCGCACTTGCCCATTCCGATGACGGCGATCCGGCAGCGGGCGGCGTCGTCGGGGAACTGGGCGCGTGCGATGGCCAGGGCGCCCTCCAGGGTGGCGGAGGCGAGGTCGGCCAGTTCCGCCGCCACCTCGTCCAGACTCTGCAGGCCGGTCAGATCCCGCCCGGCAAGGCGCAGCACCCTGCGGCGGTAGGCCAGGCGCAACGCGTGGGCCACATCGGCGGGCTCGCCGTCGGAGAGGTCGGCCGTGGGCGCGGGCGAATTGGGGTCGGCTCCGACCGTGTGCAGCAGTCCGGTACGCAGTTCTTCGGTACCGGGAAGGCGCGCGGCGTCGGCGCCGAGCAGCTCCCGCCAGTCACCGGGATGGCGCGCCAGATGGTCGGTGAGGGCGGTACTGGCACCCAGCACGCTGATCAGTCTGGACCGCAGTTCCGCGTCCTCGACCAGTGCGGTGCGGATCTCCTCGGCCTCGGTGGAGCGCTCCACGAGCCGGGTGAGACCCAGGAGCGCGAGGTCGGGGTCGGGGGCCGCGCTGAGCGCGTCCACGATCACCGCGTGCGAACCGGGGTCGAGTCCCGACTCGGCCATCAGCCGCACCGAGCGTGCACCGTCACCGAACCCGCGGCGCGCCAGCGCCCCCGCGGTCATCTCCGAACCATTCCGAGTCGCCACGACGACAACCGTAGTGCGCGCATGCCCGGTGGGGTGGAACCGAGG
Source organism: Nocardiopsis ansamitocini (assembly GCF_030268225.1). Taxonomy (GTDB): domain Bacteria; phylum Actinomycetota; class Actinomycetes; order Streptosporangiales; family Streptosporangiaceae; genus Nocardiopsis_D; species Nocardiopsis_D ansamitocini. The sequence goes on from NZ_BSQG01000001.1 coordinate 508,296, forward strand.
CCCCTTCCTGAGTGGATGTCCGGACACACGAAAGGCCGGGCACCCTGCGGGGAAGGGCGCCGGCCTGATCGTTGCGGACGGTGGGGGTTACCAGAAGACGGCGATGGCGACGTTGAGGATGGCCAGGACGCCGGCGATGACGGCGAGCCTGGTGGCGGGCTTGCGAAGGTTGAGCACGGCCACGACGGTGACGGCGACGGAGATCACGAGCTTGACGCCGATCTTGACGTGGTTGAAGTCGCCGTCGCCCATCTCACCCACGCCGACCAGGAGCAGGCCGGTGACGAGCTGGAGGAGGGAGCTGTGCAGGATCACCTTGGGCGACTTGGCGTGCCCGCTGATCAGCTGAAGGAGGAACCCGGCGACGATGCCCGCCATGCCGAGTAGATGCAGGAATACGAGCGCGGAATAGACGATGTCCATGGCCCGCACGCTACTACGACGTGTAGGACACCTGTTCACCAGTAGGACATCGCCGCATCGGACGGTACCCGACCTGCGAGATCTCGATCGATACTCCCGCGGAGCAGGGCATGATCCGCCCGCCCCCGGGTCATCGCGTCCCGCGGTGACAGGTGGGGACGGGCCCGGCATCGATCACGCGGCGATGCGAGCGGAGTGGGTGACGTCCCGGATCAGCCACCCATGCTGATGTATCCCATGGCTGCGGAGACGGCGAGGAAACCGACGATCGCGGTACCGGCAACCCAGAGTTTCGTCTTCACGGCGGGACTCCGATCTTTTGGGGTCACTGGGCAGGCTACGGGATACACCGGCTGGGGACCAGGGCTCTTTGCCGCTTTGCGCACGGTCCGTGCCGCCGTGGCGACACCGCGCCGCTGTCCTCGGCAGGTGTGCGACAGGGTGCGGCCTGCGGCGATCCGGTTGTCTTGAACCGGATCGAAGTCGGACAGGACTTTCAGGGGATCAGGCTCAGCCCCAGTTGTCGGCGAAGGTTCGGGAACAGCCGCCGCCACTGTCATCGGCGGTTGCAAAACGGTTGCCGCGCTGCTCCCACTCGACCGTGCCGTCGGGGTTCTTCTTGACGTACTTGTAGGTGAACGAGGTGCCCCCGGGCAGGGAGACCGTGCCCTTCCAGAGGGGGTAGTCGGCGGAGGAGAGCTTCACGGCTTTTCCCGGGTCCCAATTGCCGAGTTGGGCGACGGAGCCGACCACGTAGACCTCCTGGCCGTGCCAGGTGGTGACGGTGGGGTGGAAGCGGGCGGTGACGGCGGAGCATCCGCTGCCGCCTCCCCCTCCGCTGCCGCCGGCCGCGACGTTCCAGGTGACGTTGTAGGAGGCACCACCGGTACCGCTGCGATTGGGATCGTTCTCCCATTCGGCGGTGCCGCCGGGAGAGACCTTGACGAGCTTCCAGGCGAAGGGGCCGTCGATGTCGGCCGAACCCGTCCAGGTCGGATAGGTCGCCTCGTCGGTGCTCAGCTTCAGTCCGTCCCGGGGGTTCCACGAACCCAGTTCGGGCACGGAACCGACGGCATAGACCTCCTGGCCGTAGTCGGTGGTGACGTCGGCCGTGAACGAGGTGCTCCCCCCGCCCGGCGGCGGGCCGACAGGACCGCAGCCGCCGGGGTCGAGGCACTCGGTCAGGGCCTCGATGTGCAGGGCCACGCCCCGGTTGGCGGGGATGGCGGCGGTGAAGGCGCCGTCCGAGACGGTGAGGACACCACCGGTGCACGCGTCGGCCTCGGCGTCGTAGGTGCCGCGGGCCACGTTGCAGTAGTCGCCGTCGGGCAGGCCGGTGGTGAACGTCTTGTCCCAGACGCTGGAAGTGGCGTTGAAAGCGGCGTAGCCGGCGGTGCCGCGGGCGAACCCGAGGCGGCCGTTGCCGTCGGTGGTCACGCTGCCGATGCCGTGGCCGTCCGTGGCGTTGCGGAAGCCCGCCATCCCCAGGACCTGCTCGTTACGGTGTTCGCAGATCCAGGCGGCGGAGTCGCAGTCGGTGGCGTTGGTGGTGCCGTTCGTCGAGCTCGGCGGCCCCTCGGCCTCCACGGAACCGAAGGCGTAGCTGGACATCAGCTGAGGCGTGCCGTAAGGGTGCGCCATCATGAACGCGTCCGCCAGGTAGTAGCGGTCGCCGTCCTTGTAGGTCAGCGTCGGGGTGGCGCGCTGGGTGTCGTGGTTGTCGATGAAGACGACCGCCTGGGCCGAGGTCAGGCCGCCGTAGTCGGGCATGGCGCCCAGGGAGGCGATGGTGCCGTCACTGAAGGCGGAGGCGACTGCGCGCTGGTAGTCGAAGTTGGTGACACCGCCGTAAGGGGCATAGGCGGTGTAGGGCACAGTGGCGTCGCCGTAGACCTCGTGGAAGAGGTCGGGACGGCCACCGAAACCGGGGACGTCGTGCAGCCGGTCGATGATGTCGGCGAGGTGCGCTTCCTGCACGTGCTTGGCCGCGTCCACCCGGAAGCCCGCGACCCCCAGGTCGATCACCGTGTTCATGTACTTGGCGATCATGCGTCGCACGTCGGCGTCGGCGGTGTTGAGGTCGGCCAGGCTCAACAATTCGCAGTTCTGGACCTCGGCCTTGTCGTTCCAGTTGGTGATCTCGCGGTAGCAGGGGCCGAAGTCCGCGCGGGTGTAGCTGTCGCCGGAGCCGTCGCCGAACAGGTCGGGATAGGAGTACTTCTCGAAGACGGTGCCTGCGCTGCCGGGGCCGGCACCGACCGATCCGGTTCCGCTCATGTGGTTGAGGACCATGTCGACGTAGATCTTGACCCCGGAGTCGCGGCAGCGCTCCACCATGTCGACGAATGCGGCGCGGTCGCCCCGCCTGGTCTGGTCGATCTTGTAGGAGACCGGCTGGTAGTCCTGCCACCAGGGGTAGGTCCCCCCTTCTGCGGCGGGGAGGACGACGTGCTCTTGGGGCGGGGAGACCTGGACTCCGCCCCAGCCGTTGGGGCCGAGGGTCGTCTCGCACTCCTCGGCGACGGAGTCCCAGCGCCATTGGAACAGGTGGACGATGGAGTCGCCGTTGGCCTCGACCGCCGCTTCCCGGGGCTGGGGCAGGGGGTCCGCGTGCGCGGTCGAGACGGCCGTCAGGGGGATCAGGGACAGGACGAAGCCGAGGACGGCCGCCAGCAGGACGGCCAGTGGTCTGCGAACTGCTGTCATCACGCTCTCCAAAGCGAGACGGGGGGACTTCCCGAACGGGAGGAACACCGTGAGATGAAGCGAACCTGCAAGCGATGCAAGAACTTTCACAGTGAGACGAAGGTAACAACTGATCGCCGCTTTGTGAACTCCGCATTTCCGAGTGCACAAAAAAAGAAGTCCCTCGCAGCAAAATGACGCTTTTGCTTACTTTTCGCACGATAAGTTCGACATTCGGCAACTCGTCGACCATGCACAAAAGCGACATGACCACCGCGACATCCAGCCCCCCGAGCACCACGCACCCCGGACGAATCCCTCACCCAGCGCACTCCCTTGCAGAGATTGCAAGTATTTGCAAAACCGTTGGTTGTCGCCTCGGAGGGGAGGGGCGGTACACGACATGGAGACGTCCGTCCGGCTGCCCCGCAGTGCCCCGCCGGCCCGACGGGACCGGACCGCGGTCTTAGCCGGCGGGCGGCACCACCCCGACGATGCGCGCCGTCTAAGGAGTTCGCCCGATGTGCGATCTGGCGTCTTAGCGAAAGTCTGTGGTCAGTCGGGCGGAACCACCCGCCCGAGCGAACCGAAGGACGGCAACCATGCACCCCGACATCACCCGCGCCCTGGCCGACGACCACCGCGCCGCGCTCATCCGGGAAGCACAGAACCGGCTGACCCGCCGTCAACGACTGATCGACGCCGCCGACCGTCGCCGGGACGCACGAACCCGCACGGGCGGTAGCGGGCATCGGAACAAGGGCCTGGCGGCCTGAGCGGTGGCCGCACGGCCGACCACCGCCCCGATTACCTGTACTGCGTGGCCCTCGCCCATCGGCGGGGGCCACGAGCCGTTCAGACGGTCCAGCGGTTGGTGATGGGCAACCGGCGGTCCCTGCCGAAATTGCGCTTGCTGACCTTGGGGCCAGGCGGATACTGGCGGCGCTTGTACTCGGCGCGGTCGACCAGGCGGATCATCCGGTCCACCAGGTCGGCGTCGTGCCCGGCCGCGACGAGCTCGGCACGGCCGAGGTCCGTCCCGACGTAGTCGTCCAGCAGTGCGTCGAGGACGGGATAGTCCGGCAGCGAGTCGGTGTCGAGCTGTCCGGGACGCAGTTCGGCGCTGGGCGGTTTGGTGATGGAGTTCTCCGGGATCGGGGCCGTCTCCCCCCCGCGCTCGGCCTCGGCGTTGCGCCAGAGCGCCAGTTCCCAGACCAGTGTCTTCCAGGCGTCCTTGATCGGCGCGAAACCGCCCGCGGAGTCCCCGTAGAGCGTGGAGTAGCCTGCGGCCAGTTCACTCTTGTTCCCGGTGGTCAGGACAAGATGGCCCTCCTGATTGGACAGTGTCATCAGTAGCTGGCCGCGGACGCGCGCCTGGAGGTTCTCCGCCGCGAGCCCGTCGATCTTGACGGCGTCCTCGAAGGCGTCGACCATCGGCCCCACCGCCACGGTTCGGCCGTTGATGCCCTGGCGCCGCACGAGCTCCTCCGCGTCGGAGACGGAGTGGTCGCTGGAGTAGCGGCTGGGCATGAGCACCGCGTGCACCAGTTCCGGGCCGATCGCATCGGCGGCGATCGTGGCCACCAGGGCGGAGTCGATACCACCCGACAGCCCGAGGATGACCGAACCGAACCCGTTCTTGCGGACGTAGTCGCGGGTCCCCAGGACAAGCGCCGAGTAGACCTCCGCGATGTCGTCCAATCGGGGCTCCACGACGTGCGGGCGCACGGCGAAGGAGGGCACCGGTTCCTCGGAGAGGAGGTGGCGTTCCACCGTGATGCCGCCGCTGACGGCCCCCCACACGCCGGGGCCGCCTGAAGCAGGGAGATCGAGATCGGTGACCAGCAGATTCTCGTCGAACTGCGGGGCGCGTGCCAGGAGCTCACCGGAAGCGTCCACCACGAGGGAGTCCCCGTCGAACACCAATTCGTCCTGGCCGCCGACCAGGTTGACGTAGGCGAGCGCCGCGTCGGCCTCGCGCGCGCGCCGGGCGCACAGTTCCAGACGCTGGTCGTCCTTGTCCCGCTCGTAGGGCGAACCGTTGAGGACGACGAGCAGCCCCGCGCCGGCGTCGCGCACCGCGGCCACCGGGCCGCCGTCCTGCCAGAGGTCCTCGCAGATGGCGAAGGCAACATCGATCCCGTGCAGGCGTACAACGGGCAGGATGTCGCCGGGGACGAAATAGCGGAACTCGTCGAAGACGCCGTAGTTGGGCAGGTGGTGCTTGGCCGAAGTGAACACCACGCGGCCCTTGTGCAGCATCGCCACGGCGTTCTGCGGTGCCCCGGTGGGCTGGCCGAGCCGGGTGACGGCGTCGGCGCGCCTGCTCAGGAAGCCGGTCACCACGGGGAGATCGCCCAGTCCCTCGTCGGCGAGGCGCGCGGCGAGGGCATGCGCGGCCTCGATGGAGGCGTCCGCGAACGTCCGGCGCAACGCCAGGTCCTCGACCGGGTAACCGGTGAGCATCATCTCCGGGAAGACGACCAGGTGGGCGCGCTCCCCCACGGCGCGTCGCGCGTAGTCCACGACGAGTCCGCAATTACCTTCCAGGTCACCGACAGTGGGGTTGACCTGGGCCATAGCTATTCGCAGTTGTGCCACGCGCACGAGCCTAACGAACCCCTCTCGGACCAGCGGCGACAACCCTCCGGGGTGAAGCCGCACCGGCCTTGCGCCCCGCCTCCACCTCCCTTGGGGCACCCTCGGTTAACGTCGAGGTAACCCCCACCAGGCACACTTGTACTGAGGTGTCTGGTAGGAACGCTTCAGGCGTCCTTGGACCGTATGAGGAAGGTGGACCGTGAACCGACAGCAGGAATTCGTGCTCCGGACTTTGGAGGAGCGCGATATCCGCTTCGTGCGCCTGTGGTTCACCGACGTGCTCGGCTACCTCAAATCGGTGGCCGTGGCGCCGGCTGAGTTGGAGGCGGCTTTCGCCGAGGGCATCGGGTTCGACGGCTCTGCGATCGAGGGCTTCGCCCGGGTGCACGAGGCCGACATGCTCGCCCAACCCGACCCCACGACGTTCCAGGTGCTGCCCTGGCGCAACGAGCCGCACGGAACCGCCCGGATGTACTGCGACATCCTCATGCCCGACGGGACACCCAGTTACGCCGACCCCCGGCACGTGCTCAAGCGGCAGCTGAGCAAGGCCTCGGACCTCGGGTTCACGTTCTACACGCACCCCGAGATCGAGTTCTACCTGCTGAAGAAGAAGCCCGAGTACGGCGAGTTCCCCGAGCCCAACGACGACGGCGGGTACTTCGACCACACCCCGCACAACAGCGCGCACGACTTCCGGCGCAACGCCATCATGATGCTGGAGGACATGGGCATCTCGGTGGAGTTCAGCCACCACGAGGGCGGCCCCGGCCAGCAGGAGATCGACCTGCGCTACGCCGACGCTCTGACCACCGCCGACAACGTCATGACGTTCCGGCTGGTCATGAAGGAGGTGGCGCTGGAGCAGGGCATCTACGCCACGTTCATGCCCAAGCCGTTCACGGAGTTCCCGGGCTCGGGCATGCACACCCACCTGTCGCTGTTCGAGGGCGATCGCAACGCCTTCTACGAGCCGGGCGCGGACTACCAGCTGTCCAAGGTCGGTCGGGGCTTCATCGCGGGCCTGTTGGCCCACGCATCGGAGATCACCGCGGTGTGCAACCAGTACGTGAACTCCTACAAGCGGCTGTGGGACAACGCGGCGGCCTCGGCGGGCATGGGCGGCGAAGCGCCGGCCTATGTGTGCTGGGGGCACAACAACCGCTCGGCCCTGGTGCGGGTTCCGATGTACAAGCCCACCAAGAGCAACTCCAGCCGGATCGAGTTCCGCTCGCTGGACTCGGCCTGCAACCCCTACCTGGCCTACGCGCTGATCCTGGCGGCGGGCCTGAAGGGGATCGAGGAGGGCTACGAACTGCCCCCCGGCGCCGACGACGACGTGTGGGCGCTCACCGACTCCGAGCGCCGAGCGCTGGGCATCACGCCCCTGCCGCAGAGCCTGGACGAGGCGATCCGGGTCATGGAGGGCAGCGAACTGGTCGCCGAGACCCTGGGCGAGCACGTCTTCGACTTCTTCCTGCGCAACAAGAAGGCTGAGTGGGAGTCCTACCGTCGCCAGGTCACGCCCTACGAGCTGCAGCGCTACCTGCCGACCCTGTAAGCCGCACCGTGCGCGAAGCGGTCCCGAGCGGCCTCACCGGTACTCGAATCCGGTGGGGCCGCGGTACGCGGCCGGGCGGCACTGCGGATCGTGGAGCGCACGCGCCTGGAGTTCGCACGGCCCATGACCGGGTTCGACCGATCGTGAACTCGGCCGGTTTCCAGAACCACTTCCCTCCCGGCGTGCGCCACGGGCGACGGTCCCCGCCTGCACTGCGCCCGTCGGGGGCAGGGTCGACCCCACCGAACACGAGGAGTACTGACGGGGGCCGACCGCACCGCGCTCACCCCATACCCAACTCACGGGCACGCACGGCCGCGGCGTTGCGGTTGGTGACCTCCAGCTTGGCGAAGAGGTTGGACACGTGCACACTGACCGTCTTGGGGGAGATGGACAGCGTCCGTGCGATCTCGCGGTTGGTGCGTCCTTTGGTGAGGCCGGCAAGAACCTGGGCTTCCCGCGGGGTGAGACCGGAGATCGCCGCCGGTGTGCCTCCTGCGGCCTCTGTCGCGAGTCGCCGGAGGCGCGCCGATCCCGTCTTGGCGGCGATTCGCCGGACTTCGGCCAGCCGCCGTGCGGCTTCGGCACGGTCCCCGACAGCCGCGGCGACCCGTGCCCCCTCGGCCAGCGCGGCGGCCGTTTCCAGTGGCCGTCCCGCGCTGTGCCATGACCAGGCGGCCGTGTCCCACTGCTCCAGTTGCGCATGGTGGTCCGCGCACAGCAGCGCCTCTACCTCCGCCGCATAGGCTGCCTCGGTGTCGTCGGTGAGCATGAGGTCCTCGACGAGCGCGCGCACCCCCAGGCGCAACTGTTCGCGATCCCCGGGTGAGATCCCGTGCTCGGCCGGCGCGCCCGCCGCCCGATGCCAGAGTTCGGCTCCGATGCGGGCCAGCCAACCGAAGAGGTAGACCGGTAGGTCGCGCTCCTGCCGGTCGCGAAGCAGCCGCTCCAGCCTGCGCCGGCAGGGCCCGAGGTCGCCGTGGATCAGGTCCAGCCGCAGCACGACCAGTTGCCATCGGACGAACTCTCGAAAGCGCAGCGGTTCCGTCGCCCCGGCATCGATCTCGGCCAGGCACTCCCGGGCGAGGTCGAGGTCGTCCTGCCAGATGGCGATCTCCGCCCCCAGCACGAGCCCTCTGAAGCGCAGTGCCCTTGCGGTCAAGCGCGGCAGGGTTTCCTCGGCGTAGCGGGCCGCAGCGTCCAACCGTCCCATGTGCAGGTTGATGAGCGCCAGGCTCCACTCCTGGAACGGACGCAGGCCGTCGCGGTCCCCGTGCCGCTCCTTGCCCCCGAGAAGCCGCAGGCCCTCGGTGAAACGCCCCTGAGTCGTGTACAGGACCCCTATGTTGTTGAGCGCCCGATCCTTCAACCGGGAGGAGCCGATGGCAAGGGCGATCTCCCGCCCCTGGTTCAGCAGCACCATCCCCTGTTCGGGGTCGTCGCCGAGGTCGCCGCGCACGCTTCCCATCGTGATGAGTGCGCTCGCCTCACTGGCCCGGTCACCCACCTCCCTGGCCAGCCGCAGCGTCTCCTGGGCGACGTTCCACGCCTCCTCGCCCGCTCCGCGCAGCATGAGTTCGGCTGCCAGGCTCGACATCAGCTTGGCCCGGTCGTCATGCCCGGCGGGCAGGACGCGAAGTGCGTCGCGCAGGTCGGCCAGGGACTGTTCGTGGGCCGTGTCCTTGTACGCTTCCCCGCGCACGTGCAGTAGATGGGCGACGCGCACGGCGTCGGTCCCGGCCGTGGGGCCGGCCGGGACCGATGCGGCCAGTTCGTCCAGGGCCGCAGTGGCATAGCGCACGGCACGCTCGGCCTCGTCGGCGACGATGGCGGTGCGCGCTGCGCGGTGGAGCGTTTCGACGTGGTCGTGCCCGACCCGCGCGGCGGCGTCGGGAACCAGTTCCCACAGCTCCAGCACCCGCTCCAGCATGTGCAGTCGTTCGGGGTGGGCCAGCGCGCCGCCCGCCTCCTCGGCCGCGCGCCATGCCGCCCCCAGGGCGCGGGGCAGGTCGTGCGCGGCGTAGGCGTGGTGGGCGAGCCTGGTGACCAGGCGCGTCACCGGCAGGGCGGACACCGCGTCGGGGTCGTCGATCAGCTCGGACAGTGCCATCACGTAGCGGCGGTGCAACCTCACCCGTTCGCCGGGCAGGAGGTCCTCGTGGACGGCCTCGCCGAGCAGGGTGTGGCGGAAGGCGTAGCCCTCGCCGTCGGTGCGCAGGACGTTGGTATCGATAGCGGCACGCAACGCGGCCTCCAACACCTCCTCGGGCATGTCTGCGACGGTTGCGAGCAGTCGGTGGTCGACGCGGTCGCCTCCCAGTGCCGCGAGTTTGACCACGAAGCGAGCGGTTTCGTCAAGGCCGCGCAGCACACCCAGGAAGAGCTCACGGGGGCCGTCGGGCACGCGCGGATCCCCCACGTCGGGCAGTTCGAGGAGGGACTCGACGAACAGCGGGTTGCCGCCGCTGCGGGCGTAGAGGAGGTCGAGGACGCGGGGGGCGAGGTCGGCGCCCCTGATTCCGGCGGCTTGGCGGGCGACCTCCGCGCGCGACAGTGGGGACAGTTCAACCCTGGTCACCGCTGGCAGGCGCTCCAGTTCGGGTAGCAGACGGCGCAGTGGGTGAAGGCGGTGCAGGTCGTCGGTCCGGTAGCTGATCAGGAGCTGGACCGGTGCACGGTACAGGTTGCGGAGGAGGAAGACGAGGAGGTCGCGGGTGGAGCGGTCGGCCCAGTGCAGGTCCTCGACGACGAGGGTGAGCCCGTCGCTGCCGGCCCGGGATTCCAGCAGAGCCAGGACCTCCTCGAACAGCTGCCCCCGGCCCTCGTCGGAGTCGGTGGGGCGAAGGCCGAGCTCGGGCAGTAGTCGGGGCAGTTCGCGGGAGTGGTCCGAGGGGGCGGGGGCCTCACGCACCAGCCGGCGCAGCGCGGTGACGAACGGGGCGAATGGCAGGCCGTCCACGCCCAACTCCAGGCAACCGCCGGTGACCACTCGACCCATCGGCGCCTGGGCCGCGTACTCGCGCAGCAGCCGGGACTTGCCGACCCCGGCGTCCCCGGCCACGAGGACAGCGGTCGCTGCCTCGCGGCGGGCGCGATCCGCGTCCTCCAGCAACAGACGGATCTCGGCCCTCCGACCGACGAACAGGGGACTCCGGTCACGCTGGTCCATGGAACCCAAGGATGTCAGCCGGCGGTCGCCCGAGAGGGCTGCGACGCCGACCGGTCCCGGCCGTTTCTCGTCGGCCGGTCGCTCCTGCGGGGCAGCGACGGGAGCGACCGGGCCAGTCGCTCGTTGCGTGCCCGGGAACGGGTCGTCTCCTGGTACTGGCGGGCCAGTTCTGCCGCATGGTCGACGTGGTTCATGGTGATCGCTCCCGATGACTGGGTTTCCGAGTGTTTTCACCCGTTCGACTCCGAGCCTGTGGCTAAGGCCACAGGCGGCGCCATCGGAAGATCGCCCTAGATCCACCCGCCCCGGACGGGGTGTGCCTTAGCCGATGTGACCGGCCCGGCCTCCCCCACCGGACGACGGCAACGGCGGGGTTGGGGGCCGCTCGGAAAGCCTCCGGCTGAACGGTCCGATCTCACTTCCAGGCCGGATGGAACAAGACGCCGAATTGGTTGTAAAAACGAGGAAAGACCGTTCAACCGACCGTGCGATGATGAGCCTTGCCGGCGTCATCCGCGCCGGAAATCGTGACCGACACGTCCGGGGACGCCCGTTCAGCGGCGCTTCGAGACAACGAAGGAAACGCTATGAGCAACACACCCTCCACGACCGCTCTCTACGGCGGCGTCACCAACCGCCGCGTGACCGTGCGCGACCTCGCCCTGGCCAAGCAGCGCGGGGAACGCTGGCCGATGCTCACCGCCTACGACGCCCTGACGTCGCGGGTCTTCGACGAGGCGGGCATTCCGGTGCTCCTGGTCGGGGACTCCGCCGCGATGGTGGTCTTCGGCTATGACTCCACTCTCCCCGTCACCATCGACGACATGGTGCCCCTGACCGCCGCGGTGTCGCGCTCCACCAAGCGCGCGCTGGTCGTGGCCGACCTCACCTTCGGCTCCTACCAGGGCTCGGCGGAGCAGGCACTGGCCGCGGCCTCGCGCCTGATGAAGGACGGCGGCGCCCAGGCGGTGAAGCTGGAGGGCGGCCGCCGGATCGCACCCCAGGTGGAAACCCTGGTGAGCGCGGGTATCCCGGTGATGGGCCACATCGGCCTGACCCCGCAGTCGGTGAACGTGCTGGGCGGGTACCGGGTCCAGGGGCGCGGCGAGGCGGGTGCGGACCTGCTGGCCGACGCCAAGGAACTGGAACGTGCGGGTGCCTTCGCGGTGGTGCTGGAATGCGTTCCCGCCGACCTCGCAGCCGAGGTCACGGCGCAGCTCACCATCCCCACCATCGGTATCGGCGCGGGCGTGCACACTGACGCCCAGGTTCTGGTGTGGCAGGACATGGCCGGGCTCACCCCGCACGTGGCCAAGTTCGTCAAGACCTACGCCGACCTCGGCGCCAGCCTGACCGCGGCTGCACGTTCCTACGCAGAGGAAGTGGTCGCGGGGACCTTCCCCGAGGAGCGGCACTCCTACAGCTGAGTACCGCCGCGGTGACACGACCGCCCGGGGGCCACGGCTCCCGGGCGGTCTGGTTTATGCTGCCCACAACTTAAAACCGAATGCTACTCGGTAGTAGTGTTGGGTCCGTTCTGGCGAGCGAGACAGCGGAGGCTTCCCATGCACCTCTCCATGCCCATGGGCTACTCGGGCGACATCAAGCAATCGGTGGACCAGGTGGTCGAGCTTGAGAAGGCCGGGCTGGACACCGTGTGGGTGGCCGAGGCGTACGGGTACGACAGCCCGACCCTCATGGGCTACCTCGCGGCGCGTACCGAGCGTGTCACCATCGGGGCGGCGATCATCCCGCTCTACACCAGGACCCCCAGCCTGATCGCACAGACCGCCGCCGGTCTGGACTACCTCTCCGACGGTCGGGCCATCATCGGCCTGGGCGCCAGTGGTCCACAGGTGATCGAGGGCTGGCACGGTGTCCCCTACACCAAGCCTCTCGCCCGAACCCGGGAGATCATCGAGATCTGCCGCTCGGTGTGGGCCCGGGAGACACCCCTGACCCACGAAGGCAAGGTCTACACCCTGCCGCTGCCGGCCGAGCAGGGCACCGGCCTGGGCAAACCACTCAAGATCATCAATCACCCGGTACGTCCGTCCATCCCGTTGTACGTGGCCGCGCTGGGCGAGAAGAACGTGGAACTGACCGCGGAGGTCGCCGACGGGTGGCTTCCGCACCTGTTCATCCCGGAGAAGGCCGCAAGCGTGTGGGGGGCCTCCCTGGCCGCCGGGCGGGCGAAGCGGGATCCGGGACTGGGCGAACTCCAGATCGCGGCGGGCGGCATGATCGCGATCGGCGAAGGCCCCGAGACCAAGAAACTGCTGGACTTCGCCCGGCCGACGATCGCGCTGTACGTGGGCGGCATGGGCGCCAAGGGCAAGAACTTCTACAACTCGCTGGCCCAGCGTTACGGCTACGAGGAGGCAGCGGCCACCATCCAGGACCTGTACCTGGCCGGCAAGAAGGACGAGGCCGCCGCCGCGGTGCCGGACGAGATGGTGGAGCTGATCAACCTGGTGGGCCCGGAGTCCTACGTCCGCGAGCGCATCGAGGCGTTCCGCGAGGCAGGGGTGACCCACCTGAACCTGATCCCGGCCACCGACGACCCGGTGGCGCTGGTCGAGAAGGTCCGGAGCTGGCTGTAGCCGCTTCTGCCTCCCCCGTTCGGTGGGTGGGCCACCGCAGGTTCGCGCCCCGCCCACCGGACCGGTACCGCCACTGCGTCACACGTGGGTGATCCGGATTCCCGCGTGCGTCTTGTAGCGGCGGTTGACGGAGATGAGGTTCGCGGTGAGCGCCTCGACCTGATGGGCGTTGCGCAGCCGGCCGCCGAAGATGCCGCGCACCCCGGGAATGCGTGCGGCAAGCGCGCGCACGGTGTCGGCGGCCGCGCGGTCGTCCCCCAGGACCAGGACGTCCAGGTCGACCTCGGCGACCTCCGGGTCGAGCAGGACCACGGCCGAGACGTGGTGGAAGGCCGCGACCACGCGGCTGTCGGGGAGGACGGCGGCAGCCTGTTGCGCCGCGCTGCCCTCCTCGACCGGCAGCGCATAGGCGCCTTGCTTGTCGAAGCCCAGCGGATTGACGCAGTCCACCACGATCTTGCCGGCCAGGACCTCCCTGAGGGAGGCGAGCAGGTCGCGGTGACCGTCCCAGGGCACGGCCGCGATCACGACGTCGGCCGCCGCGGCGGCGTCGGCGTTGGCCAGTCCGCGCACCGGCAGGTCGGCGCCGAGCCCGTCGGCCGCGTCCTGGGCACGCTGTGCACTGCGCGAGCCGAGAATGACGTCGTGCCCGGCGAGAGCGAACCGACGCGCCAGGCCGCGGCCCTGGTCACCGGTCCCACCGAGGATCGCGATGGAGAGTCCGCTGACATCGGGCGCGTCGTGGGGAGAGGTCTGAGCTGTCATGGCACCGATCATGGCACCCGAGCGGCCTCGGGTCACGGACCGCCCCCACCACAACCGAATCCGACTCGGGTTACGTCCTCGGCCGGCGCCGAGGAGCCGTCCTCAATCGCGGTTCCACTCCTCGTCGGCCTCGTCCCAGTTCTTGTTGCGCTCGGCCGCGGTACTCAGTGCGGCCTGCGCCGCGGCCTTGTCGGGGTAGGGCCCCAGGCGGTCCTTGCCCGGGCTTCCCGACCCGTACTCGACCTGATTGGTCTTCAGGGAGTACCACCACTGGCTGCCATCCCCCGCACTGGTGCCGTGCTCGGCCACGAACGCCTCCTGATATCCGTCTGCGTACTGCGTCCGCCCCGGACGTCGTCCGCCCCGGGCTCTTGAGGTCCCTACCCCGCTCGCGCCCGATCCACCGGCGATCGCGGCGCGCGTTGGACCCGGGAGCCTTAACTACAATTGCTGTCCATGACTACCCCGCTGGTTCCCGGGCGAATCTCGCCCCAACGCACGGTTCCGCCGTCGATCCCCCGCCCCGAGTACGTGGGCAAGAAGCACCCCGTCGAGGGCGTGCTGGGCGACGTCCAGACCGCGGAGACCATCGAGGCCATGCGCGTGGCCGGACGCATCGCGGCCCAGGCGCTGGAAGAGGTCGGGCGCAACGTCCGTCCCGGTGTCACCACCGACGAACTCGACCGCATCGGGCACGAGTTCCTGTGCGACCACGGCGCCTACCCCAGCACCCTCGGCTACAAGGGCTACCCCAAGTCGCTGTGCTCCTCGCTCAACGAGGTCATCTGTCACGGGATCCCCGACGACACGGTCGTCTCCGACGGCGACATCGTCAACATCGACATCACCGCCTACATTCACGGCGTGCACGGCGACACCAACGCCACTTTCCCGGCCGGTGACGTCGACGAGGAGTCCCGCCTGCTGGTCGAGCGCACCCGCGAGGCGACCGCCCGCGCGATCAAGGCGTGCCGTCCGGGCCGACAGGTCAACGTGATCGGCCGGGTCATCGAGTCCTACGCCAAACGGTTCGGCTACGGGGTGATCCGCGACTTCACCGGCCACGGCGTCGGGCCGGAGTTCCACTCCGGCCTGGCGGTGCCGCACTACGACGACCCGCGCGCCGACACCGTGCTCGTCCCCGGCATGACCTTCACCATCGAGCCCATGATCACCTTGGGCACCATCGACTACGACATCTGGCCCGACGGCTGGACCGCGGTCACCCTGGACCGCAAACGCACCGCACAGTTCGAGCACACCCTCGTGATCACCGACGACGGCGTGGAAATCCTCACGTTGCCCTAGACGCGGCCCCGGGTCCACCGTCGCCGCCGGGGGTGGCGTTAGGCTCGGGCCTCGTGAAGATCCTCATCTCCGCCGACATGGAAGGCGCGACCGGAGTCACCTGGCCCGCCGACGTGGAGCCCGGCACCGAGCAGTGGCAGCGCTGCCGCGCCATGTTCACCTCCGACGTGAACGGCGCCATCGCGGGGTTCTTCGACGGCGGCGCCACCGAGGTCCTGGTCAACGAGGCGCACGCGACCATGCGCAACCTGCTGCTGGAGCGTCTGGACGAGCGTGCCGCCATGCTGACCGGACGGCACAAGGACCTCACCATGGTGGAGGGCGTGCAGCACGGCGACGTCGACGGGGTGGTGTTCCTCGGCTACCACTGCGGTGCGGGCACCGAAGGCGTCCTGGCCCACACCTATCTGCCCAACTCCATCACGGGGGTCTGGCTGGACGGCGAACCCGCGAGCGAGGGCCGGCTCAACGCGCGGGTGGCCGCGGAGTACGGCACCCCGGTGGTCCTGGTCACCGGGGACGACCGTGCCTGCGCCGACGCCCTCGGTTACGCGCCCGGTGCCCGAACGGTCGCGGTGAAGGACTACGTCTCCCGCTATGCGGCGGTGTGTCGCCCCCCGGCCCGTACCTTCGCCGACATCTCCCGGGAGGCCGCGGCAGCGGCGCTCCTGGCCAAACGGCACCCACCCGCGGCACCGGCGCCCATGACGGTGGAGGTCGAGGTGGACGCCGCCCAACTGGCCGGCGCCGCAGCGATGGTGCCGGGAGTGGAACAGGTCGGCGAACTACGGGTCCGCTACACCTCGTTCGACGCCTACACGATGATCCGGTGCTTCAAGGCGGTGACGACGCTGATCTCGGCGGCCGTGGAGAAGCACTACGGCTAGGCGCGTGGTCCGGCCCGCAGAAAGCAGTGAGTGAGGAGCCCCACGATGCAGGAGTCCGTCGACTGGAACACGGCCGACGACGAGGTCGTCCGCTTCACCTCGGACCTGATTCGGATCGACACCACCAACCGGGGAGGCGGCGACTGCGTGGAACGTCCGGCGGCCGAGTACGCCGCCGGTCTCCTGGCCGAGGCGGGCCTGGAACCCCTGTTGCTGGAATCCGCGCCGGGCCGGACCAACGTGGTGGTCCGGATTCCCGGCAGCGATCCGGGGGCCGACGCCCTGTTGGCGCACGGCCATCTCGACGTGGTACCGGCCGACCCGGCGCACTGGCAGTTCCACCCGTTCTCCGGGGAGGTCAGCGACGGCACGGTCTGGGGCCGGGGCGCGCTGGACATGAAGAACACCGTGGCCACACTGGTGGCCCTGGTCAGGGAGTGGGCGCGCAGCGGTCGGCGTCCGCGCCGCGACCTCGTACTGGCCCTGACCGCCGACGAGGAGGACAGCGCCGCGTACGGCTCGGACTGGCTGGTTCGCGAGCACGCCCAGCTGTTCGAGGGATGCACGGAGGCCATCGGGGAATCCGGCGCCTACACCTTCCACGCCACCGACTCGGCCGGTGAACCGGTTCGGCTGTACCCGGTGGCTGCCGGAGAGCGCGGCAGCGCCTGGCTTCGGTTGAGCGCACACGGCACTGCCGGGCACGGCTCCAAGGTCAACCGGGACAACGCGGTGGGCGCGGTGGCTGCCGCGGTGGCCCGCATCGACGCCCATGAATGGCCGGTGCACCTGACCCCGGTGACCAGGGCGGCGATCACCGGTATCGGCGCGGCCCTGGGCGTGCACACCGGTCTGGACGCCCCCGGTTTCGATCCCGCTCGCGACCTGGACGCCGTGGTGGCACGGTTGGGGCCGGCCGGACGACTGGTGGCCTCCAGCGTGCGCAACAGCGCCAACCCCACCATGCTGTCGGCCGGCTACAAGGTGAACGTGATTCCGGAGTCGGCCTCGGCCGGGGTGGACGGGCGCATGCTTCCGGGCGCCGAAGAGGAGTTCGTCACCGCGTTGGACGCCCTGACCGGCCCCCGGGTGGACTGGGAGTTCGCCCATCGTTCAACGGCACTGCTGTCACCGGTGGACGCCCCGGTGTTCACCCAGATGGAAAAGGCCCTCCTGGAGTACGATCCGCAGGCGCACGTGGTGCCGTTCTGCATGTCCGGCGGCACCGACGCGAAGCAGTTCGCCACCCTGGGAATCAGGGGCTACGGGTTCACCCCGTTGCTGCTTCCTCCGTCCCTGGACTACAACGCCCTTTTCCACGGGATCGACGAGCGGGTTCCCGTGTCGGCGCTGCACTTCGGGCTCCGCGTCCTCGACCGGTTCCTCACCGAACCGGCCTGATCGCGCCCTCGTCCGGTTGAACCGGTGTTCCTGTGCGATTCCCGGCGGTCGGTCGACACGATCGGGCACTCTGAACAGTGTTGGCGCCGATTTTCACAGAGAGGGAGAGCCCCCGTGCACCAGAGCCCCATTGCTCACGGCTCGTGGCCGTCCCCGATCGACGCCGCGCTGGTGGCGCGGCACGACGGGGCGCCCGGCTGGCCCGCGGTCCTGGGCGAGGAGGTGTGGTGGACCACGCCGTTGCCGCAGGAGGGCGGCCGGGTCTCACTGTGCCGAACCCGGCTGGACAGTGTTCTGGATTCCCCTGAGACGGTGCTCCCCGCACCATGGAACGTGCGCAGCCGGGTGCACGAGTACGGTGGCCGTCCCTATCTGCTGCTCCCGGGGCACGACGGACCGACCCTGGTGTTCAGCGAGTACGGCGACCAGAGGCTGTACCGCTACGAACCGGGCCGGGCGCGGCACCCGCACGACCCGTCTCCGGGGCCGGTGGCGCTGCCGACCCCGTTGACGCCGGAGCCCCGGCTGCCCTCTGGCACGCGTTACGTGGAACCGATCGCGGGGCCGGGCGGCGAGGAGGTGTGGTGTGTCCGCGAGACACACACCGGATCCGCACCCACCGACGTGGTACGCGACCTCGTCGCGGTTCCCCTGGACGGCTCGGCCGCCGAGGCCCCCGACGCCGTCCGGGTCCTGGTGCGCGACACCCACTTCCTGTGCTGCCCACGGGTGTCCCCCGGCGGAGGACGCCTGTCCTGGATCGGCTGGGAGCACCCGGCGATGCCCTGGGACTCAACGCTGTTGCGTGTGGCCGACCTGGACGCGGGGTCAGTGGTGGGTGAGCCGCGCACGGTGGCTGGCGGCCCCGACGAGGCGGTCGTCCAGGCCGAATGGAGCGATCCCGACACGCTGTACTACGTGTCGGACCCCCAGGGCTGGTGGCATCCGCACCGGATCGACTTCACCGCGGGAGGGCGGCCCGTCTCGGCGGGGGCGTCGCTCGTGGCGGATTCCCCCGAGGAGTTCGGCGGTGCGCTGTGGCTGTTGGGATCGTCCTGGCTGGCCCCCATGGAAGACGGCCGCCTGGCGGTGGTGCACGGGCGTGCCGCAACATCCCTGGGCCTGCTCGACCCCGGTACCGGCGCACTCGCCGACGTCGACACCCCGCACACCGAGTGGTTCTCGCGATTGGCGGTGGCCGGGGACTTCGTGGTCGGGGTGGCGGCGTCCCCGACACTGCCCGCAGAGGTGGTGCGGGTGGGGCCGAAGGGGTACCAGTCGCTGAGCCGACCGAGCGCTCCCGTCGAGAGCGTCCACGCCGATTACCTGCCCCGGCCCGAGGCACGGGTCTTTCCCGGGGTGGGCGGACGCGAGGTCCACGCCAACGTCTACCCTCCGTACAATCCTCGCGCCCGGGGGCCGGAAGGCGACCTTCCACCGTTCGTGGTCTTCGTGCACGGGGGCCCCACCAGTCGCAGGCCCATGGTGCACGACCTTGAGGTCGCCTACTTCACCAGTCGGGGCATCGGCGTGGCCGAGGTCAATTACGGCGGTTCCACCGGGCACGGACGTGCCTACCGCAACCGACTGCGCGAGGAGTGGGGTGTGGTGGACGTACAGGACTGCGTCTCGGTGGCCGAGGCCCTGGCCGCGGAGGGTGCGGCCGACCCCGAGCGGCTCGGGATCCGCGGCGGCAGCGCGGGGGGCTGGACGAGCGCGGCAGCGCTGGTGTCCTCCACCGTGTTCGCGTGCGCCACCATCAAATACCCGATCCTGGACCTCACCGGGTGGCGGACGGGCGAGACCCACGACTTCGAGTCGCAGTACCTGGAGACCCTTGTGGGCGGTTGGCCGCAGGAGCGGCAGCGCTACTCGGAGCGTTCACCAGTGAACCGGGCCGAAACGGTCGGCGTGCCGTTCCTGCTCATGCAGGGCCTGGAGGACGCGATCTGCCCACCGGTGCAGTGCGAGCGCTTCCTGGAACGCATCGCCGGCCGCGGCGTCCCGCACGCCTACCTGGCCTTCGAGGGCGAACAGCACGGTTTCCGGCGGGACTCCACCATCATCGCCGCGCTGCACGCGGAGCTGTCGCTGTACGCCCAGGTGTTCGGGTTCCAGAGCGACGCACCCGACGTGGAGCTGAACGCGTGAGGACCGTCCCCCAACTGCGCAGGCCGCCCCGCTTGCGTCCGGGTATGCGGGTGTCGGTGGTGGCGCCGTGCAGTCCGATGCCGCGCGAACGACTGGAGCGCGCGTGTTCGATCGTCGAGGCCTGGGGTTTGGAGCCGGTCCTGGGAGAGCACGTGCTGGACCGGCACCCGCGGCTGCCCTACCTGGCCGGGCTGGACTCCGACCGCGCCGCCGACCTTCAGGCGGCGTGGCTGGATCCCACGACGTCGGCGGTGCTGTGCGCGCGTGGGGGCAACGGTGCGCACCGGGTGGTGGACCTGCTGGACTACTCGGCGATGCGGACGGTGGCACCCAAGGTGTTCGTGGGCTACAGCGACGTGACCGCGCTGCACGAGGCGTTGGCGATGGAGCTGGGCGTGTCCACCTTGCACGGACCGGTGATCGCAACTCGGGAGTTCCTGGAGGAGGAGGCGACTGCGGAGGGGTTGCGCGCGACCCTGCTCGACCCGGATTCCCTGGTGAAGCTCACCTCTCCCGGAGCCGAGACACTGGTACCGGGTACCGCGCGGGGGGTGACGTTCGGGGGGAACCTGAGCCTGCTCAGCGACGGGTTGGCCACTCCGCACAGCCGGCTCTCGGGGACGGGCGGCATCCTGCTGCTGGAAGACGTCAGCGAGGACGTCTCCCGGATCGACCGGATGTTGGGCCAGCTGCTGCGCACCGGCTGGCTGTCGGGGGTCGCCGGTATCGCACTGGGCTCGTGGCGGGACTGCACGCCCGGCCCCGACGTGGTGCGTGCGCTGCTGGTCGAACGGTTGGCTCCGTTGGGCGTCCCCGTGGTGGGGGACCTGGGGTTCGGGCACTGCCCCGTCCAACTGACCGTGCCGCTGGGCGCCATGGCCACCCTCGATGCCGACGCAGCGACGCTGACCCTGGACGCCCCCGCGCTGGCCTGACTCCTTGCGCGGCCCGACGTCGGTCGGTCGTCCCGAGGACATCTCCTACTTTCGGCCTAACCCGATTCCAACCTCATGGACGAGGACTTCTCACCCGATTCCACGCATACTCGAAGGAGAGGCCCAGACACACCAGAGTGGGGGAAGCACGATGGCCACGGCACAGTTGAGTGGAAATGCCGGCGTCTGGGGGCTCCACGGAGCCACACGCTTCGAACACCGGCGGGCGCCGACCCGGCTGCGAACCTTGTGGTCCGTCACGAGCGGTGTCCTGGGCGCGCTGTTCGCGGCCGAGCTGGTGCTGCCCGAAGCCGACCCCGATGAGGTCCGCTCCCTGCTCGTCGAGCTGGGCCGCCTGGACGCCTCGGCCCTGCCCGCCGAGCGGACGGTCGCACTGGAGGCGTTCCAGGCGGACAAGGGGCTGCCGGTGAACGGAGTCGCCGACGGCCGCACCGTCTCCGGGCTCATGCGGTCCGTCTCCGAAGTCCGGGAACTGCGCGAACTCGGTTTGTGAGCCGCCGCCAAGGATCAGGCGGCCGTTGCCCACTGGTCCCCGACGTTTCTGCTCGGGGAACCTCAGCCGTGACGCCGGCTCCGGACGGGCGCGACAGCAGGAGGACGCCCCGGACGACCGGTCGTTGAGATGGCGGCCTAGTCCAGGAAAGCGCGCAGCAGTGCGCTGGTGCCGTCGAGGTGTTCGGTGACCGCGGCCCGAGCGGCCTCGGGGTCGCGGGCCTGGATGGCGGCGACGATCGCGGCGTGCTGGGCGCGGCTGTGCTCCAGGTTCTTGGCCAGCATCGGCATGGCGTTGAGCAGGTCGTTGACGCGCATGCGGGCGTCGGCCAGAGCAGAGGTCAGCGTCACCGAACCCGCGAGCTCGGGGAGGGTGAGGTGGAAGGCGGTGTCGCGGCGGCGGTAGTCCTCGATGGTCGCGTCCTCTGCCTCGGACATCCGCGCGATTAGGGTCTGCTCCTGCTCCGCGCTGAGCCCTCGGGCCGCCAGGAGAACTGCGCTGCCCACTTCCAGGGCGAGGCGGAAGGTGAACAGGTCGTCGAGGCCGGAGTCCATCTGGCGCAGGAGCCGCTGGGCCTCGGCCCGGCTCGGGCGGGGCGGCACGTAGGTCACGAAGGTGCCACCGAAACGGCCGCGCCGGGACTCCACGTAGCCGGCCTCTTGGAGAGCGCGGATCGCTTCGCGCAGCGTGATGCGGCTGACCCCCAGCCGGGCGGACAGCTCGCGCTCAGCGGGGAAGCGTTCGCCGCGCGGCACCACGCCCAGCTTGATCGCCGAGAGCATGCGCTCGACGGTCTCCTCGAAGGCGTTGCCCGCGCGTACCGGGCGAAAAACCGCCTCGGCCGTCGGCTCGCCGGGCCCGGCCCCGTGCTCGGACCGCGACTCGCCCACACCGACCTCGCACTCGCTCACGCAGCGCGTCCCCGACGGCTACTTTCTGCTGTTGACGACTACCACCATAGGACGGGAGCCGGCGGCGAAGGACCGGGCCCGCGCCGCCGGCGCGGCGGGGCCTACTTCAGCTCGGACTCGGCCTTCTCCAGCAGCGCGAACTCCTCCTCGGGTGCGTTGGCCACCAGTCGGTGACGCGAGTAGAACCAGAAGTAGGCGAGGAAGACCACGAAGATCGCCGCGGTGATCCCCGCACCGACCATGTCCACGAAGAAGGTGGCCGCCACCGCGCACAGCGCGAGCACGAAGGCGATTCCGGTGGTCACCGTTCCGCCGGGCGTGCGGTAGGGGCGCTCCAGGTCGGGTTCGCGGCGGCGCAGCACGATGTGCGACAGCGTCATCAGGACGTAGGACACCGTCGCGCCGAACACCGCGATGTTGATCAGTTGGTCGCCGTTGCCCACGGCGGTGGCCAGCAGGAAGCCGATCGTTCCGGGGACGATGAGCGCCAGGTAGGGGGTCTTGCGCTTGCCGGTGACCGACAGCCAGCGGGGCAGGTAACCGGCCCGGCTGAGCGCGAAGAGCTGGCGCGAGTAGGCGAAGATGATGGAGAAGAAGCTCGCGACGAGGCCGGCCAGTCCCACGTAGTTGACGAAGTCGGCCAGCAGGGTGTTGCCGCCGTATGCCTGGCGCAGCGCCTCGGGCAGCGGGTTGGTCGACTCCGACATCAGTGCCGCGCCCGCGCCGCCCGGGGCGAGCACGAGCATGCAGGCACCGGTGATGATCAGCACCGTCATTCCACCGATGATGCCGCGCGGCATGTCGCGCTTGGGGTCGCGCGCCTCCTCCGCTGCCAGGGGGACCCCTTCGATGGCCAGGAAGAACCAGATGCCGAACACGAACGCGCCGAGGACGCCCGCGTAGCCGAAGGGCAGGAACTCGCTGGCTCCCAGGGCGTCGGTGGGCGCGATGTCGAAGAGGTTGGCGGGGTCGAACTTGGGGACCATGCCGATGATGAAGGCGACGAGGGCGACCATCGCCACTCCGGTGATGACGAACATCAGCCGCAGCGCCTCCCCCACGCCCCACAGGTGGATGCCCACGAAGATCAGGTAGCAGGCGAGGTAGACGACCCACGCGGGGGTCCCGCCCAGCAGGCCCAGGGCCTCGACGTAACCACCGATGAAGACGGCGATGGCCGCCGGTGCGATGGCGTACTCGATGAGGATCGCGGTCCCGGTGGCAAACCCCCCGAGCGGCCCCAGCGCGCGGCGGGCGAACCCGTATCCCGCACCCGCGGTGGGGAGTGCGGAGGCGAGTTCGGCCAGGCCGAACACCATGAACAGGTACATCATGCCCATGAGGACGAAGGCGATGAGCAGGCCGCCCCACCCGCCCTCGGCAAGACCGAAGTTCCATCCGGCGAAATCGCCGGAGATGACGTAGGCGACCCCGAGCCCGGCGAGGAGGACCCAGCCGGCCGCGCCCTTCTTCAGCTGCCGTTTTTGCAGGTAGTCCGCGCTGGCGGTGGAGTAGTCCGCGCCCTGGATGTGGACGTGTCTCGTACTGTCGTCGTCTGCCACTTGTCTGTCCGCCTCACTCGTGCGTCGTGGTGGCCCCGACCGCCCCGCCCCCGCCCTTCGGCCCCACCCCCGAAAGGTATTAGGTCGGTCCATTGCCGATAGCCGATGATGATGCGGCGGTCGCGCGAAGCGTGTCAAGCATGCGACCGATTTCCCCACCCTCACACGATCGGGATCTGATCGGGTTTCGGCCTGGTTAAGACCGGTTGCCGACCGATCCGTCATTGACATCGGGCGCCGCGGGCTGCTTCTATTCGCTCAATGGTCTGGTCCTGAACCTTAAAGAACCGCGGTGGCGGCCGCGCAGGAGCCGCGAACGCCGGGAGCGTGCACCGTGTGGGACGCCGAGGCGTGGAGAAGGAGCCCGAAGGTGCGAACGAACGACGGCGGCCTGCCCCTGGACGAACTGCGCGAGGACGTGCGGTCCGGCGCGGTCGACACGGTCCTGGTGGCCTTCACCGACATGCAGGGCCGCCTGCAGGGCAAGCGCCTGTCCGGCCGGTTCTTCCTGGAGGAGGTGCTGGAAAACGGCACCGAGGGCTGCAACTACCTGCTCGCGGTGGACGTGGAGATGAACACCGTCGACGGCTACGCCATGTCGTCCTGGGAGACCGGTTACGGCGACTTCGCGATGGTGCCGGACATGGACACCCTGCGCCGCACACCGTGGCAGGACGGCCAGGTCATGGTGACTGCCGACCTCGCCTGGCACGACGGGTCGGCGGTCGTGGCCTCGCCGCGCCAGATCCTCAAACGCCAGACCGAACGGCTGGCCGAGCGCGGCTGGCACGCCGAGGTGGGCACCGAACTGGAGTTCGTGGTCTACCGCGACTCCTACGAGGACGCGTGGAACAGGGGATACCGCGATCTCACCCCCGCCAACCAGTACAACGTCGACTACTCCGTCCTGGGCGGCGCCCGGGTGGAGCCGCTGCTGCGCCGCATCCGCAACGAGATGACCGGCGCCGGGCTCTACGTGGAGTCGGCCAAGGGCGAGTGCAATCTCGGCCAGCACGAGATCGCCTTCCGCTACGACGAGGCCGTGCGCACCTGCGACAACCACACCGTGTACAAGAACGGCTCCAAAGAGATCGCCGTGCAGGAGGGGATGTCGCTGACCTTCATGGCCAAGCCCAACGCCCGCGAAGGCAACTCCTGCCACGTGCACATCTCGCTGCGCGACGCCGAGGGGCGCCCGGTGATGGCCGAGGGGCAGGGAATGTCCGCCATCGGCGAGCAGTTCCTCGCCGGGCAGGTGGCGGCGCTACGCGAACTGACCCTGTTGCTCGCACCCAACATCAACTCCTACAAGCGGTTCGTTCCGGGCAGCTTCGCGCCCACGGCGGTCGCCTGGGGGGTGGACAACCGCACCTGCGCGCTGCGCCTGGTGGGCCACGGTCACTCCCTGCGGGTGGAGAACCGGGTCCCCGGCGGTGACGTCAACCCCTACCTGGCGGTGGCCGCACTCATCGCAGCGGGCCTCGACGGCATCGACCGCGGTCTGGAACTGGGCGAGGCCTGCGCCGGGAACGCCTACACGTCCGGTGCGCAGACGGTCCCCACGACCATGCGCGAGGCGCTGGAGCTGTGGGAGGGCAGCGCACTGGCCCGCGCGGCCTTCGGCGAGGAGATGGTGGAGCACTACGCCAACCACGCCCGCGTGGAGCTGGCGGCCTTCGAGTCCGCGGTCACCGACTGGGAGATGTACCGGGGCTTCGAACGGCTCTAGAGCCTTCACGGTTGTCCAACGATCAGATGTCCACCGCACACGGCGAGGGGGAAGCGATGACGGGGTCGTCGTACAAGGTGATCAATCCGGCGGACGGGGAGGTGATCGCCCGCGTCGAGCTGGCCTCGGTCGAGGCGACCGACGCGGCGGTCGCCCGCGCGAGCGCCGCGTTCGAGGGCTGGCGCGCCACTCCCCCGGGCGAACGGGCCCGGCTGCTGCGCGCGGTGGCGGCACGCATCGATGCCCACCGCGAGGAGCTGGCCGCCATCGAGGTCCGCAACGCCGGGCACCCGATCGGCCAGGCCCGCTGGGAGGCGGGCAACGCGCGCGACGTCTTCGAATACTTCGCGGCCGCCCCCGAACGCGAGACCGGCCGACAGATCCCGGTCCCGGGCGGTTGGAGCGTGACCTTCGCCGAGCCGCTGGGCGTGGTCGGGGTGATCGTGCCGTGGAACTTCCCCATGCCGATTCTGGCCTGGGGCGCCGCACCCGCGCTGGCCGCCGGCAACACCGTCGTCGTCAAGCCGGCCGAGCTGACCCCGCTGACCGCGATCCGGATCGGTGAACTGGCCCTTGAAGCGGGGTTGCCCGAAGGCGTGCTCCAGGTCCTGCCCGGCGCGGGACCGGTCGCCGGGGAACGGCTGGTACGCCACCCCGGCGTCGCCAAGATCGCGTTCACCGGTTCCACCGCCGTGGGCAAGCGCATCATGGCTGCCTGCGCCGACGACCTCAAACGGGTGACCCTGGAGCTGGGCGGCAAGAGCGCCAACATCGTCTTCGCCGACGCCGACCTGGCCAAGGCAGCGGCGGCCGCACCCTCCAGCGTGTTCGACAACGCGGGCCAGGACTGTTGTGCGCGGTCGCGGCTGTTGGTGCAGCGCTCGGTGTTCGACGAGTTCATGGAACTGCTGGAACCGGCGGTCAAGGGCGTGGTCGTGGGCGACCCGTGGGACGAGGCCACCGAGATGGGTCCGCTGATCTCGGCGGCCCAGCGCGACCGGGTCGCCGGCTACGTGCCCGAGGGCGCCCCGGTGGCGTTTCGCGGAACGGCTCCCAGCGGACCGGGGTTCTGGTATCCGCCCACGGTCCTGGCTCCGGTGGACCCGGCCTCCCCGGCGTTCACCGAGGAGATCTTCGGGCCGGTGCTGTCGGTACTGCCCTTCGAGGATGAGGCCGACGCCGTGCGCATCGCCAACGACACCGTGTTCGGACTGGCCGGCTCGGTCTGGACCCGCGACGTGGGTCGGGCGTTGCGCGTCTCGCGCGCGGTGAACGTCGGAAACCTGTCGGTGAACTCCCATTCCGCCGTGCGGTACTGGACGCCGTTCGGCGGCGCCAAGCAGTCGGGGATCGGCCGGGAGCTGGGACCCGACGCGCTGGCGGCTTTCACCGACACCAAGACGGTTTTCCTCTCCGACGAGTAGATCCGTCCGTCCCCCGTTACACCCATCGGCCGTCCCGCTCCCGGCCGCGGTGCGTCCCGGAGGCGTTCCGCGCGACCGGGCCGCGGGCGGCACCAGGCAGGACCTAGGTAGAAAGAGCAGGGAGATGCAGCGGTTCGAAGGACGCGTCGCCGTCATCACCGGCGCGGGCAGCGGCATCGGCCGAGCGACCGCGCTGCGGTTGGCCGCGGAGGGCGCCACCATCGTGGCGGTCGACCTGGACACCTCCGCGGGCGAGCGGATCGCCGAGGAGACCGGCGGGTCGTTCATCGCCGCCGACGTCACCGACGAGGCGGCCGTGGAAGCGGTCTACGCCCGGACGGTCGAGGCGTACGGCAGCGTGGACGTGGCGTTCAACAACGCCGGGATCTCCCCGCCCGAGGACGACTCGATCCTGACCACCGGGATCGACGCCTGGCGCCGGGTCCAGGAGGTCAACCTGACCTCGGTCTACCTGTGCTGCAAGTACGCGCTGCCGCACATGCGCGAGCAGGGCCGGGGGGCGATCGTCAACACGGCGTCCTTCGTGGCGACGATGGGCGCGGCGACGTCGCAGATCTCCTACACCGCCAGCAAGGGCGGCGTACTGGCGTTGAGCCGGGAGCTGGGGGTGCAGTTCGCCCGGGAGGGGATTCGGGTCAACGCCCTGTCCCCGGGACCGGTCAACACGCCGCTGCTCAAGGAACTGTTCGCCGCCGACCCCGAGCGGGCGGCGCGCCGGCTGGTGCACGTGCCGTTCGGACGGTTCGCTGAACCCGAGGAGATCGCGGCGGCGGTGGCCTTTCTGGCCAGCGACGACGCATCCTTCATCACCGCGTCCAACTTCCTGGTGGACGGCGGCATCTCGGGCTCCTACGTGACCCCGCTGTAGTCCGTTTCCCGTCCGCGATCACCCTTTGGAGAAGACCGTGTCCCCGGCCCGCCCCGTCATCGGCCTGTCCGCCTATTCCGAGCACGCCCGGTGGGGCGAGGCGTGGAGTATGCCCGCCACCCTGCTGCCCCAGGCCTATGCCGATGCCGTGGCCGCGGCCGGTGCCCTTCCGCTGTTGATTCCCTCGGTCACAGGCGTCGCCGCGATCGTGGACCGGGTGGACGCGCTGATCCTGGCGGGCGGGGGCGACATCGACCCCGCCCGCTACGGGGCCTCCCCAGACGCCGAGACCGCCGGGGTGCGCCCGGAGCGCGACGGCGCGGAGTCCGAACTGCTGGCAGCGGCGCTGGAGCGCGGTACCCCGGTGCTGGGGATCTGCCGGGGCATGCAACTGCTGAACGTCGCCCGTGGCGGCACACTGCACCAGCACCTGCCCGACGTGGTCGGCCACTCCGGTCACCGGAGCGAGGTCGCGGTCTTCGGGCCGCACGACGTCAAGGTCGCGCCGGACTCGCTCACCGCCCGGGCGTTGGGCGAGACCGCACTGTCCGTGCCCAGTTACCACCACCAGGCGGTGGACCGGTTGGGCCGAGACGTCATCGCCACGGCCTGGTGCGACGACGGCACCGTGGAAGCGGTGGAGTACACCGACCGCCCCGACGTCCTGGGGGTGCAATGGCACCCGGAGATGGGGGCGGACCCCCGCCTGCTCGCCTGGTTCACCGAACGGGCTCGCGTTTCTGCCCTCGATCACCGCTGACCCCGACCGCCTCCCCCTTCGATCGACGTTTGGCGGTGTGCGGCCGGACGGTCGGCGGGTGGTCAGTCGCTGCCGCACACGACGGTGCGGCTCATCAGGACGCGGGCGCCCTCAGGTAGGGGTGCGGTGTCGCCGTGGTCCAGCACGCGCAGCCAGATGTCGGTGCGGGGCGAGTAGAGGTCGTGGCGTTCGATGGCCTCCCACAGGTCGTGGGGCAGCGGAGCGCAGTAGCAGGCGCAGTGCTGGTTAAGCCCGGCATAGCGGGGCGAGCGCTTACCGGCCAGCGAGATACCGGTGTCCTCGTCGACCTCACCGCCCTTGACCACCTGCACGGTGCTCACCGAGACGACGACCCCGTCGGGGAGGGTGATGGTCATGCCAAAACTCCTTGATCGGTGAAGGGGTTTCGATACCGGCCGTGCCCGGGGAGAGTTCGACGCTTGCCAGGGCTTCTGAATGCTCCGGACGCCATCGTTTCCGGAAGAGGAAAGGGCGCACGGCCACAAGCACACGACGAAGCACCACACGAAGACGAACCTCATTGGGAAAGGTCAACCGGTCGGCGGAGCGGGGCGCATCCCACCCCAGCGGGGAAAGAACATGCGAGCCTGGACGGAACCGATCCGAGGCGTCGGAACTGTTCCTGGACACTCTCGAAAATATATACTTAGGTGTTAGGTGTCAACGCCTAGGATAAAACGAGTCGCGGAAGGGGCCGCTTTGGGAGAGTTAGACTGCTGCCGAACTTAGGAGTCAGGAGTTAGGAGAAGGGAGTCAGTCATGATCGATGCGCCTCGATCCCGTTATCAGCAGGTCGCGGACCTCATCCGCGAAGCGATCCAGCGTGGGGACTATGCACCCGGATCGGCTCTTCCCAGCCAACCCACCCTTGCCGGCAAGTACGGAATCAATCAGACCAGCATCGGGAAGGCGATCGCCCTGCTCCGCAGGGAAGGGCTGGTTCGGGTGATCAAAGGCAAGGGAGCCTACGTGCGGGAGATCCCACCGATCAGTCGATACGCCGTGACGCGCTATGCCGAAGCCGTCCGGGAGAGTGGTACCGCGCGGGGAGCCTTCGACGCGGAGATGGCACAGCGAGGACACGAGTCCCGGACCGAACTCGTCCAATGGGGAGAGACGGTCGCCCCTCAGGTGGCCTCGGATGCCCTGGACCTGACAGCCGGGGCGAAGGTCGCGATCCGCAAACGCCACATGCACGCCGACGACGTACCCGTACAGATCGCGACCTCATACGTTCCGTGGGAACTGGCCAAAGGCACCGCCATCGCCGAACAGGACACCGGAAGCGGCGGCACCTACTCGCGCCTCGCGGAAGCGGGACACACCGTGGAACGCTTCACCGAAACGATCCGTTCACGGATGCCCACTCCGGAAGAAGCGGACTTCCTGCGGCTCGACGAAGACCAACCCGTCTACGACGTGCTCCATACCGCTTGGACCGCAGAAGGACGCGCCGTGGAAATCTGCGTGCACGTCATGCCCACCACCCAATGGGTTCTTCACTACGAGTGGCCCGCGTCCTGACCACACCTCGATGCAGGGAACGTCGCACAGCACTGAAAGGAACCCAGCCACCCCATCGGCCCCCAAGGGGCGGGGTGGTCAGTCGGCGCCGCACACGACGGTGCGGCTCATCAGGACGCGGGCGCCCTCAGGTAGGGGTGCGGTGTCGCCGTGGTCCAGCACGCGCAGCCAGATGTCGGTGCGGGGCGAGTAGAGGTCGTGGCGTTCGATGGCCTCCCACAGGTCGTGGGGCAGCGGAGCGCAGTAGCAGGCGCAGTGCTGGTTAAGCCCGGCATAGCGGGGCGAGCGCTTACCGGCCAGCGAGATACCGGTGTCCTCGTCGACCTCACCGCCCTTGACCACCTGCACGGTGCTCACCGAGACGACGACCCCGTCGGGGAGGGTGATGGTCATGCCAAAACTCCTTGATCGGTGAAGGGGTTTCGATACCGGCCGTGCTCCGGCTGCGCTACGACACCTGCCGGGGCTTTTGCGCACTCCGGAACCGCAACTACGGCAACCTCATCGCCAAGCCGGAAAGCGCAGAGCAGGAGTACGAGCCGCCCCGACTGCTCGGGAAGCGGCATGTCCCCAGAACAGAGCACAACATCCACCAGAACACTCATGTCATTTTTACGAGAACTCCTATTGATGAGTTGAGGATACTCGATCCACGCCATTCATCAACTCCTCCTTAGGACTTGCTCGTGTTTTTTCTGGACAGGAGTACTCTTAAAGAGGTCCGGTCTTGAGGCTGACCAGAGGCGAAGAAGAGGAAGCGGTCATGAGCCCCGGAGTTCCGAAGTACCATCGAATCGCCAACGAGCTGCGCAAACGCGTTCATGATGGGACTTATCCCCCGGATGAGGCCATCCCCGCCGAGACGGCTCTGGCGCAGGAGTTCCGGGTCAGTGTCCCGACGATCCGACAGGCCGTCTCCGTTCTTCGAGCCGAAAGCCTGCTGGAGTCCCGGCACGGTCGAGGGACGTTTGCCCTGGCCAGTTCGCGACTCCACCGCAAGTCCAGGCATCGCTACGGACGCGCTCGCTCAGACAACAAGCTCCTCACCTCTCACCTGCGCCACGAGATCGTCTTCGCCGGCAGAGGCCCTCTGCCGGACCACATAGCCGACTATGCCGGTCTCGCGCCGGGCGCGGAGGTGGTCATCCGACGCCGGAACCTCTACGACAAGGAGACGGGCCGCGCCGAAGAGGTCGGGGCCAGCTACATCCCGATGGGCATAGCCGCCGGGACCTTCCTCGAAGAGCCCGATGTCGTTCCGAAGGCACTATTTCTGTGTGTCGAGGACCTGAGCGGCAAGCGGTACGCCCACGCGCGTGACTACTGGCTGTCTCGCCCCGCAACCGAGGAGGAGTCGGAGATCCTGTCTGTCCCGCACCCGAACCACGTGATGCATGTGACCCACGTGGCGCGGGCCGAGGACGGGAGCCTGCTGGAGATCTCGGAATCCTCGTGGCCGGCGAATCGGGTGTTGATCATCGATGAGTACGACATCGAGCAGGTGGCGCAGGAGCCGGAGGGGTATTCAGAGGTCTAGCGGCCCCGCCGGACACCGCGGGAACGGCGCGCCGTCCTTTCCCGGTACGAAACAGCGCGCGTCCATCACCACTGCCAGGAACGACACCCTCTTGGGCAAGCAGCGAAAACGCCCCCGACTCCGCCCGCCTGATGCGGCGGCGCAGGCCAAGGGAAACGTCGTGTTCAAAAGCTCAAGAGGCTTCCGGCATCGACGCCTTCGGGCTGACCGCGCCCCCGGGCGAACAGCGGATGTCGGGGCCCCAACGGGCCGTCGTGGGCGCTTCCGGTGTGAAGACGCCGGGCGGCCGGTCAAAGAACGCGGCTAGCCCTCCGCTCCACCGATCGTGATCTTTTCCGTTCGTCGGGCGCGGTCCGACGGTCGGCTGAGTGGAGAGACGGTCAGTCGGCGCCGCACACGACGGTGCGGCTCATCAGGACGCGGGCACCTTCGGGCAGGGGCACGGCGTCGCCGTGGTCCAGGACCCGCAGCCAGACGTCGGTGCGGGGCGAGTGGAGACGGTGGCCACGGAGACGCCCCGCCGGGGAGGAGGACACACGACGAGAGGGGCCTCCCGGGTCGAGGAGAGCGCCCTCTCGTACGCGCATGTGCCGTGTGGAGCCCGGTGCCTACCGGAAAGCGGGCATGACCTCGTTGATGAACAGTTCGAGGGACACGCGCTTCTCCTTGTGGGGCAGGCTGTTGTCGATCCAGAAGCTGTACTCGTCGATCCCCAGTTCCTCGTACCGGCGCAGCCGTTCGACGACCTCTTCCGGGGTGCCGATCATCGCGGTCCGGCGCAGGGACTCGGGCTCGAATTCCGGGCGCTCGGCGAACTTCGCGACCGGGCTGGGCTCCAGGAACCCGTTCTCGGGGGTCTGCTTGTTCCCGAACCAGGCGTCGAAGGTGCGGTAGTAGCGCTGGATCGCCTCGGCCGCCGGACGCCAGCCGTCCGGGTCCGAGGGGCTGTGCACGTGGGTGTGGCGCAGGACCATGATCTCCGGCTTGGCCACCTCCGGGTGGTTGCGGACAGCGGTCTCGAACTTGTCGACCAGGTTCTCGACCTCCTCGATGCCCTTCATCAGCGGGGTGACCATCACGTTGCACCCGTTGGCGACGGCGAAGTCGTGCGAGGCGGGGTCGCGCGCGGCGACCCACAGCGGAGGGTGCGGCTGCTGTAGGGGCTTGGGCACGCTGGTGGACGTGGGGAACTGCCAGATCTGACCGTCGTGCGCGTAGTCACCCTGCCAGAGGGCCCGGACCGCCGGGACCAGTTCTCGCAGGTGCGTTCCCCCGTCCGCCGCGGGCAGTCCGCCGGCGAGGCGGTCGAACTCGAACTGGTGGGCCCCCCGCGCGATGCCGATCTCCGCTCGCCCGCCGCTGATCACGTCGAGCAGGGCGGCTTCGCCCGCGGCCCGGATCGGGTTCCAGAAGGGAGCGATGATGGTGCCCGCGCCGAGGCGGATGGTGGTGGTGCGCGCCGCCAGGTAGGCGAGCTGCGGGATCGGGCTGGGCGAGCTGACGAACTCCATGGAGTGGTGCTCGCCGACCCACACTGTGGAGAATCCGCCTTGCTCCGCGATCTGCGTGAGCTCCGTCAGGTTCTCGAACTGCTGCTGGGGACCTTCGCTCTCGTCCCATCGCTCCATGTGCGCGAACAGGGAAAATCTCACTGCTACTCCTGGTCTTCGGTGTCGGCGGGCCGGCCGCCGCCGTTGTCGTCGGTCCGAGGGGGCGGTTTTGTCCCGGTGCTGTGCGCGGTGTCCATCTCCGCGAGGGTCACGTCGCCGGTCGCCCAGTGCGTCCTGGGTACCTCGTGGACGACGACCCGGATGTACTCCGGTCTGGTGTTCACGGTGCGCAGCACCGAGGCGTGCACCTCGTGGATCAGGTCGCGGATCTGCTCGGGGGAACGGCCCTCGGAAAGGGTGATGTCGATCTGGGGCATCTCAGCTCCGGAGGACGAACGGGTCGGACACCGGTTCCTCGCTGGTGTTGATCCAGACGCTCTTGAGCCGCGTGTACTCCTTGATGGTCTCGGTGCCGTGTTCGACACCCACCCCGCTGCTCTTGAACCCCTGGCGCGGCGACATCGGGGACATCGCACGGTAGGTGTTGACCCATACGGTCCCCGCCTCCAGGCGGGTGGCGACGCGGTGGGCCCGCGCCAGACCGGAGGTCCACACACCCGCCGCGAGTCCGAACTCGGTGTCGTTGGCCAGGCGCACGGCCTCCTCTTCGGTGTCGAAGGGCATGACCGCCAGGACGGGTCCGAAGATCTCCTCCCGCACCACGCGCATGTCGTTGTGCACGTCGACCAGCACGGTGGGTTCGTAGAAGTACCCGCCGAGGCCGCCGTCCGAGGAGCGGCCTCCGATCAGGACCCGGGCTCCCTCGCTCCGGCCAAGGTCCACATACCCGGCGACCTTGTCCCGCTGGTCCTCGAAGGCCAGCGGACCGATCTCGGTAGTCTCGTCGAGCGGGTCGCCCATGCGGATGCGCTCTGCCCGTGCGGAGACGAGTTCGAGCAGTTCGTCGTAGACGGACCTGTGCGCAAGGACCCTGCTGCCCGCGATGCAGGTCTGCCCCGCGGCCGCGAAGATCCCCGCGACGACGCCCATGGCCGCGTTCGGGATGTTGGCGTCCTCGAACACGATGTTGGGCGACTTGCCGCCGAGTTCCAGGGTGGAGCCGACGAAGCGGCCGGCCGTGGCGGAGGCGATGCGCGATCCGGTCGAGGTGCTGCCGGTGAAGGAGATCTTGGCGATTCCACGGTGGTCGACCAGGGCCTGTCCGGCCTCGGCACCGAAGCCGGTGACCACGTTGACGGCCCCCGGGGGGAAACCGGCCTCCACCACCAGCTCGGCCAGCCGGACGACGGTCGCCGAGGTGTACTCGGAGGGCTTGACCACGACGGTGTTCCCGGCGCAGAGCGCGGGGGCCAGCTTGCTGGTGGTCAGCGTCAGCGGCGAGTTCCACGGGGTGATCGCCCCGACGACGCCGAGCGGTTCCCGGGCGGTGTAGTTCAGCACCCGCCGGTCCGACGCGGGGATCACGTCGCCTTGGATCTTGTCCGCCAGACCCGCGTAGTAATAGTAGTACTCGGGCAGCCCCGCGAGCTGACCGCGCATCTCACGCAGGAGCTTGCCGTTGTCCAGGGTCTCCATGCGGGCGAGCTCTTCGGCGTTCTCGGCGATCAGGTCGCCCAGTCGCCGCAGCAGCCGCCCCCGCTTGGTCTGGCTCAGGTCCCGCCAGCGTGGGTCCTCGAATGCCTGGCGTGCGGAGACCATCGCGCGTTCGACGTCGGCGGCGTCCCCCCGCGCCGCTTCGTAAAGGGGGTGGCGGGTGGCCGGGTTCGTGCTCTCGAAGTAGCGTCCGGAGGCCGGCTCGACCGGCTCGCCGCCGATGAGGTGGTTCAGCTTCCTGAGTTCAGACATGGGCGTGGTCTCCGATGAAGGCGGTGATGCTCTCGACGAGCGCCTGCGGCTGTTGCACAGGGAGCATGTGGCGGGCTCCGGGCACGGTGGTCGCGAGACAGTTCGGGATCGCGGCGGCGAGCCGGAGGGTCATCGCGGGCGTCGACCCCGGGTCCTCCTCACCGGTAACGGCCAGGGACGGCACAAAAATCCGTCCCAGGTCCGGCCCCAGTTCGGCGTCCGCGGTCGCGAACACCTGATAGCAGTGGAGGAAGGAGTCGACGTCGTTGGCGAGCAGGGTGCGTTCGGTGAGCGCCACCCGGTCCGGGCTGACGTCGGTGCCCTCGTACCACCGCCGCAGCGAAGCGGCCGCAGCCGCCCCGAAGTCGACGCGCGCGGTCTCAAGGCGTCGCAGCACGTCCTCGCGCTCTCCCGGCGTGCGTCGGCACACCGAGCTGACCGAGGTGAGCGTCGCGACCAGGTCGGTCCGGTGCAGGGCCAGGTGCTGGGCGACGAGCGCTCCGAGCGAGAAGCCCACCACGTGGGATCGCGCGGGGATTTTTGTCGCCACGTCCTCGGCGAGGTCCGCCAGGGTCGTTCCCGCGGGCGCCGGGGAGCCCGGGCGGTGACCGAGCAGATCGGGCGTCACGACGGTGAAACGGTCGGCCAGCAGCTCGGCCACGGGTTCCCACATGGTGTGGTCGAGCCCGACACCGTGGAGCAGCACGAGGGTCGGTTTGGTCATGGGTGTCTACTGTTCCGTCGAAAGGTCGGCCAGTCGTTGCTGCGGGCGTCCACGGGAGGCGGCGGCGAGCGCGATGACGATCTCGTCCGGGTGCGGCGCGTCGGCGACGCGCATCTCCACGGTCTGGTGGTGGGAGCGGATCGTGGCGTCGGTGATGTGCTTCAGCGGGATGTCGAACACCGCTCCGACCCCGCCGCGTTTTTCCACGGCGGGCAACAGGGTGGTCGCGTTGGCCGCCTCGCGGAAGTGGTTGCCGAACTTCAGCGTGTGGATCAGGGCCGAGCCATGCTCCACCTCCCCGTCCAAGCCGACGATGGCCGCCTTGCCGTAGGCCTCGGCAGGTTCGCCGAGCGCTTCGAGGACCTCCGGCGCGAGGAGCTTGCCAAGGTCGGAGGCGGTGGCGTCGATGCCGGGGCCCAGGTCCTGGACGAAACCCTGACCTGCCCAGGGGTTGTCGATGACGGCCGCCACGACGGCGATGCGGGCTGCGGGGTCGACAGGACGGCCGCCCTCGGCGGTGGTCACCTCGACGTAGGTGACGATCTTGCGGATGTTCATGACAGGACGTCCTCCAGGTTCTGCGCGGTTACGGCGCGGTCGGTGGTGCGGTCACCGATGCGCGGGTGCGGGCGCGGTCCGGTCGATGCCGCGGCGATAACGACGATCTCGTCGGCCCGCGGCGCGTCTCCGACCCGCGCGCTGATGGTCTGGTAGTGGCTGCGCGTCGCGGCGTGGGTCTTGTGCCACATCGGCACGATCAGGTCCTCACCGGCTCCGGCGCGTGCGTCGGAGAAACAGATGATGGACTCGCCCCGCAGGAACTCGCGCACGAGGTTGCCGAAGTAGGGCGTGTGGATGAGGGCCCCCGCGTGCTCGATCTCCCCGGCGGTGCCGACGATCGCGGCTTTCCCGAACGCCTCGATCTCGTCCGCTCCGCCCAGGGCCGCGATGAGGTGGT
This sequence comes from Nocardiopsis ansamitocini, assembly GCF_030268225.1. GTDB lineage: Bacteria > Actinomycetota > Actinomycetes > Streptosporangiales > Streptosporangiaceae > Nocardiopsis_D > Nocardiopsis_D ansamitocini. Next base: position 544,754 of record NZ_BSQG01000001.1, read on the forward strand.
CCGTGAGGATGCCGGCAAGCACCGGCGCGACGCGCCCCTGCTCTTCGGACAGGTCCGCGAGCGGCTCCCTTCCCGCCCAGGGGTTGCGCACCACCGCAGCCACGCTGGCCCGCCGCGCGGGGTGAACCGGACGCACTCCCGCCTCTGTGACGACGACGTCCCGATAGGTCACCAGCTTGCGCAGAGCGATCCGCTCGGCGGTGGAATGGGAGGCGATCTCTTGCATGGCACAGACATTAGATCGTTCATGTATGCAAGGTCAAGAGTGAGCGCGTCCAGGCGCAACAGCCGGCCAGCACTCCGGCGGACTTCTTCCCAACAAGCCCCCAACTGCAATTATTTGCAATCTTTCACGTGCGGGAGGATGACCGCGAACCCAAGTCTTGACATGCGCACTGTGACATGGCTTACGATCTCTTGCATGCCAGAGTCGGTGAAGCGGCTCGTCGAACCGAGGAGTCCCATGTCTGAGCAGCCTCCCGCGGGTAGGGAAACTCCCCGCGCAACGGCGCAGGAGAAGCCCGTGCCGGCGGAAGTCGGTATGCCCGGGCCGGACGGTGCGCCGGGGGCAGGACTCTCCCGCGGCCTCGACGGCGTGGGGAAGCCGCCCACGGGCCGGGGAGTCCGACAACTCGGTTCGGTCTTCTGGATCTCCATCGCCGTGGCCGTGGTCTTCGTCGCCTGGGCGGCGCTGTTCACCGAAAACCTCAACAGGGTCACAGCGACCTCATTGAACTGGGTCACCGCGTCGTTCGGATGGGGCTATCTGTTCGCGACGCTGGGCATCCTGGTCTTTCTGGTCTTCCTGGCGTTCAGCCCCGTGGGCCGGACCCGGCTCGGCAAGGACACCGACCGCCCGGAGTTCTCCAACCTCACCTGGTTCGCCATGCTCCTCGGCGCGGTGATGGGCATCGGCCTCGTCTCCTACGGCGTCGCAGAGCCCATCTCGCACCTCGCGGTCCCGCCCCACGGGCTCGCCGAGCCCAACACCCCGGAGGCCGCTGTCCGCGCCCTCCAGTACTCCTACTTCGACTGGGGGCTACACGCCTGGGCGGTCTTCGCCGTGTTCGGGCTCGCGATCGCCTATTCGACCTACCGCAAGGGGCGCCGGCCGCTCGTCAGCCAGCTCTTCACCCCGTTCCTGGGAGACCGGGTCAACGGCCCGATCGGCAAGGCCATCGACGTCCTCTCCGTCTTCGCCACGCTCTTCGGCACCGCCACGTCCCTGGGCCTCGGAGCGCTTCAGATCAGCAACGGGATGGGGCGCCTGTTCACAATCCCCGTCAACTCCGTCTTCCAGGTCCTCGTCATCGCGGTGATCACGGCCATCTTCACCATGTCGGCCGTCACCGGCATCAACAAGGGCATCAAGATGCTGAGCTACGTCAGCGGTGCCATGGCGATCGGCATGTTCGTCTTCGTGCTGGCCGTCGGCCCCACCGTCTTCCTGGCCAACCTCTACATCGAGTCGCTCGGCCTGTGGGCGAGCGACTTCTTCCGGATGAGCCTGCAGGGCGCCGCCTTCGGCGACCTGGAGTGGATGCAGGGATGGACCTACTTCATGCTCGCGTGGTGGGTCTCCTGGGGGGCGTTCGTCGGGATCTTCCTCGCCCGGATCTCCCGGGGACGCACGATCCGCGGATTCATCGGCGGCGTGCTGACGGTACCGAGCATCGCCTTCTTCACCTGGTTCGCGGTCTTCGGAGGAACAGCCATCCACGTGGACCTGTTCCAAGGCGGGGACATCGCGGAACAGACCGCCGCCGACTTCGGCAACGCCTTCTTCGCGACGCTCGACCACCTCCCGCTCTCCACGGTGACGTCCGTGGTCGCGGTCCTGCTCGCGGTGATCTTCTTCGTCACCAGCGCGGACTCCAACACCTACGTGCTGGGCACGCTGACCTCCCACGGCTCGCTCAACCCGAGCCGCCCGGTACTCGTCCTCTGGGGTGTGCTCACCGGACTCACCGCGATGGTACTCATGCTCGCGGGCGGCCTCGGCGCCCTCCAGAACACGGTCATCGTGACCTCACTGCCCTTCCTCGTGATCATCGCCGGCCTGACCATCGCCCTGGGCCGGGAGATCACGGCCGACCACCACGCCACGAACTCCCACACGAAGGAGAAAACCGATGCCGCACGCTGAGTCCCGCCGGACGAGTATCCAAAGGACCTGGGAGAAGGCCTGGAACCACGGCGAGGTCGACGCGCTCGACGAACTGCACGGTCCCGGCTACCTGCGCCGCAACGCGGAGTCCCATCCCCTGGACCTCGACGCGTTCAAGGCGTCGATCCTCGCCACCCGCTCCGCCTTCCCCGACCTGACGACAACGGTCGACGAGATCGTCATCGAGGGCGACCGCGCCGCGATCCGCTGGCACAGCTCCGGGACGCACCAGGGCGCGCTCCTGGGTGTACCCGCCACACGACGCCTCGTGCGGGTGAGCGGGGCTACCTTCGCCCGGTTCGAGGACGGGCGGATCACGGAAGAGGTCGTGACCTGGGACCCCCGCACGCTGCTCACCGCGCTCGGAATCATCAGCGTCGGCCAGGACTAGTCCCACCCACAACACCGAGGAGCACACCCGTGGACACCCTCCCCGCGAAAATCGACACCGACCTCATGAAGCAGGTCAACAAGCAGTTCGTCACCGGAGTCACGGTCGTGACGGCGATGGACGGCGACACGCCCAAGGGCCTGGCCGTCAACGCCTTCTCCAGCATCTCGCTGGACCCGGCCGTGGTGATGGTGTGCGTCCAGCACACCTCCTCCACCCACGACTGCCTGTTCCGGACCGAACACCTGGCCGTCAACATCCTGTCGACCGAGCAGCTCGAAGTCGTCACCCGTTTCGCGGGCAAGTCCGACGACAAGTTCGCGGGCCTCGACTGGGCTCCGGGCCCCCACGGAAGCCCGCTGATCGCCCGCAGCAGCGCCCGGATGGAGGTGCTGATCCGGGAGCGGCTCCAAGCCAGCACGCACACGGTGTTCATCTGCCGCGTGGTACACGCCGAGGTCACGGACACCGCTCCCATGGTCTACAGCGCCGGTCGGTTCTTCGACGGTGCGGCACTTCCTCCCCTGGGATAATCGACCACGCGTTTCACTCATGGAGAAGGAGGCGTCCCAGTGGCGCGAGGCACGCGCGATTTGAGCTCCACATCCATTCAGGCCACCGTCATCAAGGAGATGCGCGGACGCATCATCAGCGGCAGCATCGAACCGGGCAGCCCTCTCTCGGAGCTCGCCCTGGCCGAGGAATACGGGGTCAGCCGCACACCGGTCCGTGAAGCGCTCAAGCAGTTGCAGACCGAGGGCCTGGTCGAAATCCGGCCCAGGGTCGGCACCTTCGTCACGGCTCCGTCCAGACGGGAGATCACGGAGCTCTTCGAGATGAAGGAGCTGCTCGAAGGCGCGGCGGCCAGGCTCCTCGCGCTCCGGGGACGGGTGCCGGAGATCGATCAGCTGGAACGCAACCTTCGGGAATCCGACGAGGCGGTCGCACGGGACGACCGGAAGCGCTACGCCGATCTGGTGCACGAGTTCCACGACCTCGTCGTCCGGGGAGCCGACAACCACAAGTTGGAGGCGCATTACCGGACGCTCATGAACCAGCTCGCCTACCCCCGCCTCGTGATGACGTCGCTGAACCAGCCCGGACGTCCGCTCCAGTCCGAACGCGAACACCACCTGGTGCTGGAACTGGTGCGGTCGAAGGACAGTGACAGTGCCGAGCGGGTCATGAGGGAGCATGTGCGGGAGAGCCGTCGCGCCCTGCTGGCGAGCCTTCCTGGGTCGAGTGTCCACGACGGCCGTGGGAGTGGGCGTCCCCGATCGTGACGGCCCGGCTCAGGACCGTCGAGGGGAGCACACGGTCGTCCGGCTGGACGCGGGGTGCGGCGAGGAAGGCGTCGGGGTCGGTCTTCGCAGACCGACCCCGGGCGCCCTTCGCCGTGTGCAGGAGGTTCCCGCCCCCGTGAACGATCCGGGAATCGTTTAGGCCGGTCTCCTGGATCAGCGGAACAGGGCCTGCGCATGGCAGGCAGCGGTGTGCTGCTGTGCCGTGGTCCCTGGAACCGCACCGGCGGCTCCGCTCCCGTCCGGGAACACGTCCCCGCCTGTTCTGGTCGCGGCCCCGCCGGGAATCGGGGCCGGCACCGGGTCGAGGGTCCGGCACGCCTGTGCCACACCCGCCCGGGCCGCGTCGCCCGAGGAGAGGACCGGACAGCGCGGGTGGAACCGGCAGCCGCCCGGGATTCGGGCGGGGTCGGGTGGCTCCCCGGCGAGAACGGTGGCCGGTTTGACCTGCGACTCCGGAAGCACCGAGAGCAACGCCCGGGTGTAGGGGTGACGGGGCGCGGTCAGGACCTCCTCCACCGGGCCCGCCTCCACGATCCGGCCCAGGTACATCACCGCGACCCGGTCAGCGATGTTCCATGCCAGACCGAGGTCGTGCGTGACGACCAGGGCGGACAGGCCGAGGTCGTCGCGCAGCCCCATCAGCAGCGCCAGGATCTCGCCGCGCACGGAGGCGTCCAGGGAGGCGACCGGTTCGTCGGCGACGATGACCTCGGGTTCGAGCACGAGTGCGCCCGCGATGACCACGCGCTGGCGCTGCCCGCCCGAGAGTTCGTGCGGGTAGCGCAGGAAGAACCGCTCGGCTGGGCGCAGCCCCGCGCGGGACAGGGCGCCGGCGACGAGCGCGCGCTCGTCTGCTCGCACACCGTAGTGGATGCGCAAACCCTCCGCGACCGCCTCGTAGACGCTGTGGCGAGGGTTGAGGGAACCGCTCGGGTCCTGGAGCACCAACTGCACCCGGCGGCGGTACGCCTTGAGGTCGCGCGCACGGTAGCCCAAAGGGACACCGTTGAACAGCACCGATCCATGTGTAGGGCGCTCAAGGCCGAGCAGGGTGCGCGCCAGGGTGGACTTGCCGCACCCCGACTCCCCCACCAACGCGACGATCTCCCCCGACCCCAGGTCCAGATCCACCCCGTCGACCGCGCGTGCCACCGCACGGCCGCGCCTGGCCGGAAAATGCACGCCCAGCCCCGACGCCGACAGCACCGTGCGCGTGTCGGACACCGTCCGATCGGGGATCGTCATCGTCGCCTTCCCTCGGGAGCAGCGGGAACTTCAGCCGCCGAGGCACGGAGGGACCTCGGTGAAGGCCCCCCTGGCGGAACCAGGATGCAGGCCGCCGCGCGATCGGGGCCGGCCGGGCGCAGTGCCGGATCGACACGCGCGCACTCGGCCACCGCACGCGGGCACCGGGGGCAAAAGGAGCATCCCCCTTCCAGCTGCGCCGGGTCGGGAGGATCGCCGGCCAGGCCCCGCGGGGCGCGTCGTGCGGCAGGGTCCCCGACAGTGGGGAAGGCCGCGCCCAACGCGGCGGCGTACGGGTGGACAGCGGTGGCGAAGACCGTCCGCGCCGGTCCTTCCTCCACCACCCGCCCCGCGTACATCACGGCGAGACGGTCACAGGTATCGGCCAGCACCGACAGGTCGTGACTGATCATCATCAGGGCGATGCCGTGCTCGGTGACCAGGCCGTCGATCAGCCGCAAGATCTGCGCCTGGATCATGACGTCCAGTGCGGTGGTGGGCTCGTCGGCGATGATCAGCCGCGGTTCGCAGGCCAGAGCCATGGCGATCATGACCCGCTGGCGCTGCCCGCCCGAGAGTTCGTGCGGGTAGGCGGCGGCCTGGTGCGCGGGCAGGCCGACCTGCTCCAGCAGATCGCCCGCCCGACGTTCGGCGACGGCCGGAGTGATCGCCCCCTTGCCGTGCAGCAGGATGGGCTCGGTGATCTGGTCACCCACCCGGTGCACGGCGTTGAGCGAGTGCATCGCGCCCTGGAAGACGATGGAGGCACCGGCCCAGCGCACGGCGCGCAGCCGACCCCATCTCATGGTGAGAACGTCCTCGCCGTCCAGGAGCACCCGGCCGGTGACGGTCGCATTGGCCGGCAGCAGCCGCAGGACGGCCAGTGCCACGGTGGACTTGCCGCACCCCGACTCACCGGCCACGCCGAGCTTGCCGCCGGCCGGCACGGTGAGGTCCACTCCGCGGACGGCCGGGACGGTGTGCCCACCCACCCGGTAGGCGACAGTGAGGTCGCTGATCTGCAGGTGGTTCACCGGCGCTCCCGCAGTCGGGGATTGAGGACGACTTCCAGGGCGCGCCCGCACAGGGTGAAGGCCATGGCCACCAGGGCGATCGCCAACCCGGGGGGAAGCAGGTACCACCACACCCCGGAACTGACCGCCCCTGCCCGGCGCGCGTCCTGCAGGATCGCCCCCCAGGACACGGTGGTGGGGTCGCCCAGTCCCAGGAAGGCCAGCGTCGACTCGGCGATGATGGCGCTGGCGACCAGCAACGTGGTCTGCGCCAGGACCAGGGGCATCACGTTGGGCAGGACGTGGCGCACCATGACGTGTACGTGGCCGCCGCCGAGTGCGCGGGCGCGCTCGATGTAGGGGCGCGCCTCCACCGCCAGGGTCTGGGCACGGACGAGCCGGGCGGTGGTGGGCCACGCGGTGACGCCGATGGCGAGGACGATGGTGAACGTGCTGCGGTCCAGGACAGCGGCCAGTGCGACCGCCAGCACCAGGGTTGGCAGGACCAGGAACCAGTCGGTGACGCGCATCAGCACGACCCCGGCCCACCCCCGGAAGTGCCCGGCGACGATCCCCACGAGCGACCCCAGCGCGACCGAGACCAGGGTGGCGAGGAAACCGACCGTCAACGAAATACGCGATCCCCAGATGACCAGGTCGAGCAGCGAGCGTCCGAAGTTGTCGGTGCCCAGGGGATAGGCGGCTGCCGGAGGCTGGTACGGCTCGTAGGGGGCCCGGATCACGCTGAGGTCGTCGGCGGTGACCAGCAGCGGTGACGTGAGTGCCACGAGCACGAACAGCACGAGTCCGGCGAGGCCGACGAGTCCGGCCGGGGTGGTGCGGTAGGCGCGCCAGACGTCGACGAGGGCCTGGCGGCGGCGCCGCCAGGCGAGGGCGCGCGGCGAGTCGGCCGGGGTGGTGGCGCTCACGGGCGCACTCGCGGGTCCAGGAGCGGGTACACCAGGTCAGCGAGCAGGTTCATGAGGATCACCGACGCGGAGAAGAAGATGAACATCCCCTGGACCAGGGGAAGGTCGGGCAGGCGGAGCCCCTGGTAGAAGAGCTGGCCCAGCCCCGGCCAGGAGAACACCGCCTCGACGAGGATCGCCCCGGCCACGACCTGGCCGAGGTTGAGGAAGATGAGGGTCACCGTGGGCAGCAGCGCGTTGGGCACGGCGTGGCGGCGCAGTACGAGGGCATCGCGCAGTCCTTTGGCGCGCGCGGTCATGAGGTAGTCGGAGCCCATCTCGTCCAGCAGCGAGGAGCGCATGACCATCAGGTACTGGGCGTACAGGACTGCGACCATCGTGGTGACCGGAAGAACAAGGTGGTGGGCGGTGTCCAGGATCGCCGCCGTTCCGGTGACCCCCGGGGTGGACATCCCTCCGGTGGGGAACAGCTGGGGCAGGACACCTCCGGCCCCGCCCGCGAACACCACGATCAGGACGAGACCGAGCCAGAACGTCGGCACCGACCACAGGGTCAGCGCGATCCCGGTGGTGACCTGGTCGGTGACGCGGCCCCGTCTCCAGGCCGCCCTGGTGCCCAACCACAGGCCCAGGGCCGCCGCGAGGAGGGTCCCGGTGCCCACCAGGAGCAGGGTCGGCCACAGCCGGTCGGCGATGAGTTCGGTGACGGGGAGCCGGTACTGGTAGGAGGTGCCGAGATCGAAGCGGGCCAGTCCCGCGCAGTAGTCCAGGAACTGCTGATGCAGGGGCTTGTCCAGGCCGTACTGCCGACGCAGCTCGGCCAGTTGCTCGACACTGACCGGACGGCCCTGGGTCATGGCACGGACCGGGTCACCGGGCAGGACACGGAACAGGAAGAACGCGGTGAGCATCACCGCGATCAGCGAGACCGCGGCCCCGGCCAGGCGCGTGGCGACGAGCCGGAGCATCGGGCCCGGGTCGCCCCTCTTCACGCGCTGCGGCGCGGCTTTCTCGGTCGTCGCTTGGGCCACGCTCACTCCCGGTCGTCGGCGCTCGCGCCGCGGCGGCGCAGGACGAGGAGGACGACGGCGCCGCCCACGACCACAACGGCCAGCACGATCCCGCCGATCAGGAACGGGGAGGGCCCCGGGTCGGTGTCGGACGCGGCCGGCTGCGCCGACCACCAGCTCCAGTAGCCGTCCTGGCCCCAGAGGTTGCCCCCGGGGTCGGGCTGGGGCTGGATGGAGGCGATCTGGTCGGAGCGGTAGGCCTCCAGCATGTCGGCGTAGACGAGGACGTTGACGACGGCCTCGTCGTGGAGCACGCGCTGCATATCGTGCACGATGTCGGCGCGGGCACCCGGTTCGTACTCGGCGAGCTGTCGGGAGTAGAGCCGGTCGTAGTCCTCGTTGCAGAAATAGGAGTCGCTGCGCATCGTGCCGGGCCGGTCCGGCAGTGCGTCGCAGGTGTGCAGGCCCAGGACGTAGTCGGGGTCGGGATTGACGGTCCAGCCGGTGAAGATCAGGTCGTACTCGCCGTCGTTGAGCCGGTCGCCGATCTGTCCGGAGTCGATGTACTGACCCTGCACCTCGATGCCGATGTCGGCCAGCCACTCCTCCATGAACTGGCCGATCTGGACGTAGTCGGGCCGGTCGTTGTGCACCGCCATCCGGAAGGAGAGACGGTCGCCGTCCGGGGAGACCCTGACACCGTCGTCCCCCTCCTCGTAGCCGGCGTCGTCGAGCACCTCCCGGGCTCGACCGGTGTCGAAGCCGAGGCGCTCGTCCCCCGCCGGTTCCCAGTGGTAGTCGGGGTAGCGGGCCGGTATGTAGCCGCCCGCCGCGGTTGCGTACCCGCCGTAGACCCGATCGACCAGGACGTCCTTGTCGATGCCGAGCATGATCGCCTGGCGCACGGCCCGGTCGCCCAGCGCGGGATGGCCGTCTCCGATGGGGTCGCCCCCGCTGGTGCGGGCGCCGGGGTTGACGGTGAAGGCGGTGAATCGTTTGCCGTCCGCGGCGTTGACGGTGATGCCGTCGGTGCTTTCGAGGGCGTCGGCCTGGGCCGGGGTCAGGTTGTGCACGACCGACACCTCGCCTCTGCGCAGGGCCTCGACCATGGCGTCCTGGTCGGTGTAGTAGCGCAGGACGAGACGGTCGAAGCCGGGGGGGCCGCGCCAGAAGTCGGGGTTGGCGTCCAGGGTGATGGACTCCCCCGCGGCGTAGTCGGTGAGGATGAAGGGGCCCGAACCGACCACGGGGTAGTCGTCGTTGGGGAAGCCGACGTAGTCGTCGACGTCGGACCAGAGGTGTTCGGGCAGGATCGGGACGTCCAGGGCGAGCATGGTCGCCTGGGGCTCGGACAGTTCGATGACGAGGCTGCCGGGGTCGGGAGCGGTCGCGCTCTCGAAGTTGGCGACGAAGCTGCCGTTGGCGGTGGCCGCGCCCTCGTCCTCCATCATCGTGGTGAGCGTCCAGGCCGCGTCGGTTGCGTCCAGGGGCTCGCCGTCGCTCCAGGTGAGCCCGTCCCGGATCCGAAAGGTCCAGGTGAGACCGTCGTCGGAGGTCTGCCAGCTCTCGGCGAGCTCTCCCCCCGGGGTGTTGTCCTCGGCCGAGGGGACGGTGAGCATGGGGTAGATCAGCCGCAGCACGTTGGTGCTGCTGGCGAGTTGGGCCTGGAAGGGGTTGAAGGTGTCGACCGGCTGGGACACCGCGATCGTGAGGGTTTGGCCCTCGGGGGCATCGGGGGCGTCCTGGGCCGACGCGGCGGGGGCGAGCGCCGGGGCGGTGAGGACGAGGGCCGCGGAAAGTGCAGCCGTCCGGTAGGGGAACCATCGTCGGGCGGGAGACTGCGGCACGGCCATGGTGTCGATCCCTCTAAGACATCGGGGCAAGAGGATGTGACGGGGTGTCTCGTTGCTGGTTGTCTACCAGCGCGGTGACGACAGCGTCAACGATCGACATCGACATTTCACAACCGAATGATTACAACGCGTATATAGTTCCGGCTGCACGGGGTCGCGAATCGGAAGCGCAACGTGATTGTCACCTCCTGGCCAGTAATTATGGTCTTTTCGGCAATTCGCCAGAAAAGCCGCCAGCCGCTACGGTTCCCGCCATGATGGGGCACTCTCACGCACTGAGCGGCGTGGTCGGTTGGATGGCAGTCGTTCCGTTTCTCAACGGGACCGAGGTCATGGGCGTCAGGTTCGATCTGGGGCCGGGTGAGATCATCGCCGGCGCACTGGTCTGCGCGGGCGCCGCGCTGATCCCCGACCTCGACCACAAGAGCGCCACCATCACCAACACCTACGGGGTGTTCACCCGTACCCTGGGCGCCCTGTTCAACTGGGCGTTCGGCGGTCATCGCAACGGGACCCACTCCATATTGTTCGTCCTCCTCATGGGCGGCATGACCCAGGCGCTGGCGCTGTGGTCGGACCTCGCCGTACAGATCTTCGTGTTCCTCCTCATCGGCATCGCCTTCAACGGCCTGGGCTACGGCATGAGCAAGAACAAGGTCGCGGCCGAGATCATCAACGCGTTAGCGACGGCCGGTATCACGCTGGCGCTCTACACCTCCGGGGTCAACTACAACTGGATCGGTATCGCGGTCGCCTTCGGCTGCATCCTGCACTTCATCGGAGACATGCTCACAGAGGCGGGCGTCCCCCTGTTCTGGCCGGTGTGGAAGTACCGTTTCGGTCTGAAGTTCATGGGGTTCAAGACCGACGGCAAGGTGGAGCGCAATGTCATCACCCCGGTACTGACCCTGGCGATCGTCCTGTTGTCGGTGTACCTGTTCCCCTGGCTCGAACTCATGCCCGACGCGTAGGACCAAAACGAGGCGGGCGCCCTCCCGGGCAGACCGGGCGGATCCTCCGGTTCCACCATTCCCGCGAAGCCGGCGGTTCCTTCGAGGAGGGCCGCCGGCTTGTCCTACGCTGATGGCGTGACACGCATCTCGGAGAGTCTCAGTCCACAGCTGCACGACTATCTGGTCGAGCACAGTTCACCGGTGGACCAGGTCCTGCTGGACCTGGCCGCCGAGACCGAGCGGCGCTTCCCCGACCGCGCGGGGATGCAGATCGGTGCCGAACAGGGGTTGTTCATGACCGCCCTGACGCGATTGAGCGGCGCCCGTGACGCCGTGGAGGTGGGTACCTTCACCGGCTACTCCTCCATCTGCCTGGCCAGGGGACTGCCCGCGGACGGCCGCCTGCTGGCCTGCGATATCAGCGAGGAATGGACCTCGGTCGCGCACGACTACTGGAGGCGGGCCGGCGTGGCGGACCGGATCGAACTGAAGCTGGCCCCCGCGCTGGAGACCCTGCGCGCGCTGGCCGGGCAACCGCAGTTCGACCTCGCCTTCATCGACGCCGACAAGGAGGGCTACATCGGCTACTGGGAAGAACTCGTACCGCGGATCCGCCCGGGCGGCGCACTTCTGGTGGACAACGTCCTCTCCCATGGCCGGGTGATCGACCCCGCCGAGAACGGATCGGCGGTCCAGGGCATCCGCGACTTCAACGACCACGCCCTGGCCGACTCCCGGGTCGATCTGGTCATGCTCCCCATCGGGGACGGCCTCACCCTGGCTCGTAAGAAGTAACAAGCCGCGCGGGGGCCGATCCGATCCACAGATTTCTCCTCGGCCTCCCCTGCCTCCTCCGGTTCACCGATAACCTCCGGGGTTATGCGTCTGCTGCACACCTCCGACTGGCACCTGGGGCGCTCCTTCCACCGGGAGAACCTCCTGGACGCCCAGGCGGCGTTCATCGACCACCTCATCGCGACCATCCGGGCCGAACGCGTGGACGTCGTGTGCGTCTCCGGCGACCTCTACGACCGCGCGCTGCCACCGGTCGACGCGGTCCGACTGTTCGGCGACGCACTGGCCCGCATCCAGGGCACCGGGGCCAGGGCGGTGTTGATCAGCGGCAACCACGACTCCCTGGTGCGCATGGACTACGCCACCGGGCTCATCGACGTCTCCGGCATCCACCTGCGCAGCTCCGTCGAACAGACCGCCGTCGCCACCCCGGTGGTCATCGACCACGAGCGCAGCGGCCCCGTGGCCTTCTACGGCATCCCCTATCTGGAGCCCGAACTCGTACGCCAACCCTGGGGCCTTGCCGAGCGCGGACACACCGCGGCGATCTCCCGCGCCATGGACCTGGTGCGTGCCGACCTCGCCACCCGTACCGACACCCGGTCGGTGGTTCTCTCCCACGCGTTCGTCACCGGCGGCGAACCCAGCGACAGCGAACGCGACATCAGCGTCGGCGGCAGCGCCAACGTCGCGGCTTCGCTGTACGACGGCGTGGACTACGTGGCCCTGGGCCACCTGCACGGCCGCAAGCGCATCACCGAGACGGTGCGGTACTCCGGTTCCCCGCTGGCCTACTCCTTCTCCGAGCACCACCACGTCAAGGGCTCCTGGCTGATCGACCTGGACTCTTCCGGGGTGGCCTCCGCCGACTTCGTCGAGGCACCGGTCCCGCGCCCCCTGTCCAGGCTCAGCGGCCGGCTGGACGACCTGTTGAGCGACCCCGCGCTGGCCCGCCACGAGGACCACTGGGTGCAGGTGACGCTGACCGACGCGGTCCGGCCTCGGGGCCCCATGGAACAGCTGCGCGAGCGCTTCCCGCACACCCTGGTCCTGGAATTCGCACCGGAGGGCGACCTCCCGGCGCGGGAACTCGACTGGGTACGGCGCACCTCCGGGCGCCCTGCCCCGGAACTGGTGCTGGACTTCGTGGAATGGGCTCGCACGGCCCCGGCCAACGACGCCGAACGCGCCCTCATCGACCGCGCGTTCGAGGAGATCCGAGTCGCGGAAGGACGCAACTGATGCGCCTGCACACCCTGACCGTCACGGCGTTCGGCCCGTTCGGCGGCACCGAGACCGTGGACTTCGAGTCGCTGGGCGCCGGGGGGCTGTTCCTCATCCACGGACCCACCGGGGCGGGAAAGACCTCGGTGCTGGACGCCGTGTGCTTCGCGCTGTACGGAAAGGTCCCCGGAGCACGGGAGGCAGCCAAGTCCCTGCACAGCGATCACGCGGGCCCCAGCGTCAAACCCGAGGTCACGCTGGAGACCACCATTCGGGGACGACGGATCCGCGTCGTGCGCTCGCCCAAGTGGGAGCGCCCCAAACTGCGCGGGAGCGGGACCCGGGTGGAGAACGCCTCGGTGCTGGTCCAGGAGCTGCCGGCCGGGGGCGATCCGACCCCGATCAGCACCCGCCCCGGCGAGGCCGACGAGTTCATCGGCGACCTGCTGGGCCTGAACCGGGAGCAGTTCTGCCAGCTGGTGCTGCTGCCCCAGGGCGACTTCGCGCGTTTTCTTCGTTCCGGCGCGGACGAACGCCGCAAGTCCCTGGAACGCATCTTCGACACAGGCGTGTTCGCCAAGGTCGAGAAATGGCTGGCCGAGCACGCACTGGGTCTCAAGCACGCGGCCGACGCGGCCGAGCAGGAGGTCTCCAGGGTCGCCGACCTGATCGCCGATCGCTCCGGCAGTCCCCGTCCGATCGACACCGGACTGGACGACCTCACACCGTGGGCCGCCGAGCTGGCCTGTGTCGCCCGGGGAACCGCCTTCGACGCCGCCGAGGCCGCCGCAGAACTCGCCGACCACGACCGTCGTGCCGCAACGGCCCTGCGCGCCGGACGCGAGCTCGCCATCAGCCGTAACCGGCTGGCGAAGGCCAGGGCAAGATCCCAGGAGCTGGCCGGGCGTGCCGACTGGCGGGCCGGACTGCGCGCACAGGTCGAGGCCGCCGACCGCGCCATGCCGGTGGTCCAGCTGATCAGCGGGACCGACCAGGCACGAGCCCGGTTGGAGAAGGCCCATCGGCGGGCGATCGACGCACTGTCGTTCACCGACGCGCTCCTGGACCTTCCCGACCTCGTCCTGACCCCCGATGATCCTGCCGACGTCCCGGCCGGCGACGACGCCTTGGCCCGCGGTGAGCTCCGGGCGGCCGAGCGCCTGCGTCGCGACGAGATCGCCCGGCTGACGGAGCTGCACAAGTCGGCGGTGGAACGCGACCGCGTCCGCCGTGAGCTCGATCGGCTGGCCGCCCGGATCGAGCAGTTGACAACGGCCCACGAAACCACCGCCACCGAGCTGGCCGACCTCCCCGATCGGCGGGCCCCGGTCCTGTCGGCACTGGAGCAGGCGCGCTCGCGCACGGGAGCACGTGAGGCCCTCGAACTGCGGCTCAGTGCGGCACGGACCGTGCACGATGCCGTCCGGGAGTCGGAGCGGCTGAGAGCCGAGCTGGGCAGCGCCCAGGAGGCCCACCTGAGTGCGCGGGAGAGCGCTGTGGCCGCCGAGGAGAGGGCCGTTGCACTGGACGAGGCGCGTATCGCCGGGATGGCCGCCGAGCTCGCCGACACGCTCGCCGCCGGCTCGGCCTGCCCGGTGTGCGGCTCAGCCGAGCACCCCGCACCCGCCCTGGGTGATGAGGGCCGTCCCACCAGGGACGACCAGGCAGCTGCACGGCGCGCCGCGACGACCGCCCGGGAGCGGCGCGAGGCCGCGAAGAGCATCGTGGACGCCCTGACCGAACGACTGGCCGCGGCACAGGCCGCGACTCAAGGATGCGACGCCTCCGCAGCCGCGGAGGCGGTGGAGACGGCACAGGCCGAACTCACCGTGTCCGATGCGGCCGAAGCAGAGGTCGTCAGGTTGGACGAGCGTCTTGTTGCACTGGACGACGCCTTGGAGCGGGCGCGGAGCGAGGCGACACGGATCGGCACCGAGCGCGCCACGGCGCAGGCCGAGGTGGCGGAGCTCGGCCGACAGGAGGCGCGGCTCACCGAACGCCTGGACGAGGCGCGCGGCGACGATGCCGATCTCGCCGCGCGCGAAGCCCGGCTGACAACCGAGGCCGACCTTCTGCAGTTCGCCGCCGAGACCCTGGGCGACCGGTTGACCGCTGCCGAACAGGTGGTGGAAGCCCGTCGGGAACTGCGCCGGGGCCTGGCCGAGTCCGGGTTCGACGGCGTCGAGGCGGCCAATCACGCGGCACGGACAGCGGTTCAGCTACGGGAACTGCGCAGGCAGGGCGAGGAGTACGACCACGAAAGGGTTCGGGTGGACACCGAGCTCGACGATCCCGACCTGGTTGCCGCCGGGATGGCCGCCCCACCCGATCTCGCCGCCTTGGCGGACGCCGCGGCGGAGGCCGAACGGATGCGCGAGCAGGCCGGGGCGTGGCGGGACCGCCTGGACGAGCGTGCGCGGCGCCTGGAGCGGCTGCGCGCAGACCTCACCTCGCGGCTGGCGGACTCACTGCCGGCCCGGGAACGCCACGCGCTGGCCTACGGCCTGTCCCAGTTGGCGGCGGGGACCGCCAAGGACAACCGGGACGGGGTCCAACTGTCGTCCTACGTGCTGGCGGCCCGCCTGGAGCAGGTGGCCGGTGCGGCCAACGACCGGCTCGCCTCCATGTCGGGTGGGCGCTATCTCCTGCGCCACACCGTGGACAAGGCCGCGGGCGATCGTAAACGTTCGGGTGGCGGTCTGGGGCTTCGGGTGTTGGACTCCTGGACCGGTCAGGAGCGCGACCCCGCAACCCTCTCCGGCGGGGAGACGTTCATCAGTTCCCTGGCACTGGCCTTGGGGCTGGGGGACGTCGCCGGTGCCTCGGCCGGTGCAGCCGACATCAACACCCTGTTCGTCGACGAGGGGTTCGGCACCCTGGACGAGGACACCCTGGAGGAAGTGCTGGAGGTCCTGGACGAGCTGCGGGATGGAGGGCGCGCGGTCGGTGTGGTCAGTCACGTCGCCGACCTGCGTAATCGCATCCCCACCCAGCTGAGGGTTTCCAAGACCGCGTCGGGGTCCACGATCGAGCAGACCTCGTGACCGGAAATCGACAATGGTGCACCCGGCGTCGCGGACGGGGTCGGGTTCTCGCGGCATTTCGTCTCACCACCGTCAAGTGTTTTTTGAACTGCCCTCTATCCGATTTTGATCGAAGCTTTTAATCGCGGCTTACCCGTAACGGTGACATACCCGACGATGAATACCATTCGCGTCTCCACTCATCCGCTACCCGCCAAACCGCCCAAAAGCCACACGTTGCGCTATCCCCGACGCTCGTTGGTGCTGCTCGGCGGTATTCCCGGCGCCGGAAAGAGCACTCTGATCAACCGGCTCTACGGTCTCACCGGCACCGAGACCAGCACTGTGCGCACCTCCGACGGGGTGTGGATCGTGGATTCCCTACAGTCGCGCAATCGCCTCACCCCGATTCTTCGAGGAGTGCCCTACCCGAGCTGGCGCTGGGTCGTACACGTACTGCACTATGTCCGGGTCGTGGCCGCGCTGCGCGGTGGCGGCCCTGTCATCGTGCACGAGGCCGCCACACGGGGGATCATCCGCCGACTGATCGGCCTGTGCTGCCGGGCTGCCGGGGTCCAGATGCACGTCCTCCTGATCGACGCCGACCCCCGCGAAGCCAGACAGGGGCAGATCACCCGCGGCCGGGTCATCACAGCGCGCAGCTTTCGCACGCACGAGCGACGCTGGCGTGCGCTGATCGACGCCTGCGCCGGCGCCTCCACACTGCCGGGGTCCCATTCGGTGGTGGTACTGAACCGGGTCCGCGCCTCGGGGCTGCGCAGAATCGTGTTCGGGGCGAGGCCAGCGGCCGGCCGGTCGTCATACGGCCCGGCCGCACGGGTCCTGACCTGCCCGCAGGTCTACAGCAGCGCCGCCCTCCTCACGACACTGTGAAGCGGTATGGGGGCGGACGCGGGGCCTGCGCGCCCGGTGGGACAATCGTCCGGTGAATTCGCTGCTCATCAATATCGTGGCCTTCGGGGCCGGCGGTGTCCTGATCAACGCCGCGCTCCAAGGGTTGCTGCTCGTCCTCTCCGGAAACGGGTCCGGCACCGGTCCGCGCCGCGTGCTCGGTGTCGCGGCCTTCGCGGTGCTGGCGCTGCTTCCGGCACTGGCCGCTTTCGACCTGCTGAGGCGCGCACCGGACGGGGGACCATGGGCCGCGCTCGCGTCGGCCCTGTGCGTGGCCCTACTGGTCTACTGCTCGAACCTGGCGTTCACCGCGCTGTTCCTGCGCCGGCTTCCAACGGCCCGCAGCGCACCCGCTCAGCCGCCGGTACTGGGCGGCCTCGCGGCGTGTGTGCTCCTGGGCGCGGCCGGCGCCGGCCTTGCGACGTTGCTCGCCTGATCCCCTCCTCTACGGCGCGGGGGTCAGCTGTTCTTCTTCGCGCGACGCTCCAGTGAGGCGAGGTAGGCGTTGTACTCGTCCATGTCGGCGTCGTCGGACCCCCCGCGCCGACTGTGGCGCTCGCGGCGGCGCTCCATGCGTTCGTCGTCACGGATCCACTGCACCACGAGCACGAGCAGCACCAGCAGTGTCGGGATCTCCCCGAGGGCCCAGGCCACTCCCCCGCCGGCGTACTGGTCGTCGGCCAGGCTGGTCAGCCACGGTACCTGGAGTCTGCTGTAGTAGTCGGCCGCCAAGGGCTCGGTCTGCATCATGATGGCGATGCCGAAGAACGCATGGAACCCCATGACCAGCAGCAGGAGCACGATCCGCAGCAGGTGGGGCACCTTCCGCGGCGCGGGGTCCACGCCGATGATGACCCAGTAGAACAGGAACCCGGTGAGCAGGAAGTGCACACCCATCACCAGGTGTCCCAGGTGGTTGAGCATGAGGTAGCTGAACAGCGGGCTGAAGTAGAGCACGTAGGTACTGCCCACGAACATCGGCACCGCGAAGCCCGGATGGGTGACGAAGTGGGAGAAACGGCTGTTGAGGAAGGCGGTCAGCCACTCGCGCGGGCCTTTGTCCCCGCGTTGACGGGCCGGTTTGAGAGCGCGCAGCGCCAGCGTGACCGGGGCACCCAGGACCAGCAGGATCGGGGTCAGCATGGACAGTGTCATGTGCTGGATCATGTGCGTGCTGAACAGGACCATCGAGTAGGTCGCCAAGCCGCTGAGCTGGGTGATGACGATGGTGAGCAGTCCCAGGAACCACGCGATGACGCGCCCGACCGGCCAACCGTCCCCGCGGCGCACCAGCCGGACGACGCCTGCCGCGTAGAGCCCGCCCAGCACGACCACCAGCAGGATGAAGAACAGGTCGAGACGCCACAGGGTGAGCAGGGTGGTGGCGCTCATGGGGGGCGGCATCGAGAAGCCCAGGAGCTCGCGCACGGGGTCGACGGCGGCGTCGAAGTCGATCGGTGACTGCGGCGGTGCGGTGCGGCTCAGTGCGGCGGCAAGTCCCATCGTCGCCGACAGGAGCAGGACCTCGACCACGGCGAGCCGGGTGAACCCTGCCCGGCCACTGGTCTCGGTGAGGTTCGCGACGATGTGGCGCCGGTGCAGCCAGCCGATGAAGCCCGCAACCGCGAACAGCATG
This sequence comes from Nocardiopsis ansamitocini, assembly GCF_030268225.1. Taxonomy (GTDB): domain Bacteria; phylum Actinomycetota; class Actinomycetes; order Streptosporangiales; family Streptosporangiaceae; genus Nocardiopsis_D; species Nocardiopsis_D ansamitocini. The sequence goes on from NZ_BSQG01000001.1 coordinate 563,209, forward strand.
ATCTTGGCGAGCATGATCAGCCCATAGGAGGTGGTGAACAGCTCGGTCGGGGTGTAGAGACGGCCGGCGGCGCTGGCCAGACCGCTGACTCCGACGCCGATCCAGGCCCACAGCGCGAGCCGGCTGAACCGGCTCACGGCCACGGACAGGTGTTCGCTGTTGGCACGCAGCGCGTGGAAAGCGAGCGCCGCGAGGCCGCCGACCCAGAGCGAGATGGTGATGAGGTGCAGCGCGACACCCGTGACCGCGAGTTCATGGCTGGGGGCGGAGGCCGCGTGACCCGTGAGAGCGGGAGGCACCAGTCCGACCAGGGCCAGGCCGAGCAGACCTATCACGCCGGCCGGGGTTGCGGCTGTTCGCCCGATCAGGGCGACCCCGGTGGTGATGAGGATGACCGTCATCAGGGCGATGCCCTGGGGAACCGAGCCGGCATAGCTGGTGATCTGATCATCCAGGACCGCCATGGGGGGCAGACCGAGAATGTCGGAGAGCTGGAAGACGAGCGTGGCGCAGGCGGCTACCGCCCAGGTCAACGCGGCCCAGGAGGAGGCGCGCAGATAGGACTGCGCCTGCTCGCCGAGCTCCCCCTTGCGCAGGGGCAGCAGGAACACCGCCATGACGAGCAGACCGACGGTCAGTGCCCCGGCCAGACCCATCGTGTTCTTGGCGATGGGCAGCCCCCAGCGGGTGACCATGCCCGCGTCAGGAAGGCCGGGGATGACCTGGGCGACCCCCGCTCCGCCGAGCACCAGCGCGGTGGCCAGTGCGATGAGGGACGCCACAGCTGCGGCAGCTGCGACCAGTACGGCGTCCTCACGGGCGCGCCGACCGTTTCTCTTGGTGTCCGGGGTCCCAGGGGATGCCACGCCTGCCGCTCCGTCGTCGTCGGGATTACTGCTGTCTGCGGAGGTGTCTGATCACCAGCCCAGCGATCCCGACTCCTACGACCACGCCGAGACCTCCCCACAGCCACGGGGCGATCACGTCGGCCGCGTCACCGAAAAGCAAGCCCATAACGTCCAGTGCGGACACCGCCTCGACCAAGAGTAGACGAGGGACCATCTTCTACGATTTCGCCCCCGCCGCAGCGCACATTACGAGAAAAAAGCAGGTCAGGACACAGATCCGCGAATCAGAACATGTGCGCCCTTCTCCGTGTCCACGACCTCTCGGCGCAGGTCGGGGTATTCGGCCAGCCAGCGGTCGCTGATGGCGCGCTCCTCGGCGCGGATGGTGTCGTCGAGGACGACGACCGCGTCGGGCGCGCAACGTGCGACCAGAGCGGGGAGCGCCGGGTAGCGTGCCTGGGGACCGGTCGCGGCCGGCGGGCCGTCCACGAAGAGCAGGCCGATCCCGTCGACACCGTCGAGCCCGTCGGTGTCGTACCAGGGCTGGGAGTGTGCTTCGGGCCCGCCTCCGGGAGTCCAGTCTCGGAGGGGCGCATGGCGGATCTCGACGATGTCGGTGAGCCCGTGGGCGTCGATGAGCGCGCGTGACAGTTCGGCGTACCGCTCGTCGTGCTCCAGGGCGATCAAGCGTCCCTTCCCTGCCTTGCGCAGCGCGTATCCCAGCCAGACGCTTGAGGAACCGCTGCCGCACTCGACCACCAGTCCGGGGCGGCGCTCGGCGATGGTGGCGGCGATCAGACCCAGCACGTCGGGGGACGCGGCCCAGCCGCGCAGCGGCGGCATGAAAGATCCCGGGGCAACGAAGTCCCGCAGTTGCAGCCAGGCGACATGCTGCTCGTAGTCGCGACGGCCCTGTACGGTGACGTGTTCTTTGAGTGCCTTGATCTCCGCGGAACGCTGCTCGGCGTGTCGTTGATCGCGTTCCCTTGCGTCGGTGCGCAGCATCTCCAGGGCCCCGGTGATCTCGTGTCCGAGCTCCGTTCGTGCCCGCGCCAATTGTTTGTCCTGGGCAGCACGGTCGGAGCGGGCCAGCCGGTCCAGGCGGCGCAACGCACGCCGCACGGTCACCAGGAGCAGGGCCACACCTGCACCGATTCCGACGAGCAGAACCAGTTGGACGGCGTCTGCGACAGCGAGTGTGCCGCTCACCGCCAAGACGGCTGCGGCAACCGCTCCGACGGCAACCGCGAGGACGGGAGGCGCCCACAAGCGAGTGCGAGGAATTCTCATATTCGGTCCTCCAGCGGGGGCCTGACCCCGGTCCAGCTACCGGCTTTGGGAAATATCAAATAGATATTTGAACAAAACGCCAGCGAACCGGAGGGCAACTGGGAAAAATAGGAAACCCGCAGGACACCGCCTGACGGCGCTGCCGACATTAGCGCAATGCCAACCGGGATCGCGATACGGTCGCCAAACCGAAAACGGGTATTCGCCAACCGTTCGTGCCCCGGAAAGGCTCCCGTGGCCGAGCGCCCCGGGAACACGTCGCCGCATCGGCCGATCACCATTAAAGGGGACTAGATGCGCCAGTTCGATCTCGTCATCCGATCCCAGTGCACGGTCACCCCCATGGGGGTGGGGCCCGCGGCGGTCGCGGTCTTCGGAGGGCGGATCGCTGCGGTCGGCGACTACTCGGCCGACCTCCCCGCCGCCGCCGAGACCGATCTCGGCCAGATCGCCCTTATGCCGGGATGTGTGGACATCGACGTCGCCGTCCAGGCTCCGGGCCAGTCGCTGTCCCAGGGTTATGCCCGCACCACCAGGGCCGCTGCTGCCGGTGGTGTCACCACCATCGTCGTGGCCCCGGCACCGGCTCGCCCGGCCATCACCTCCACCGCCGCGCTGCGCGCCCATCTGCACGCATCAGCTGGAGTGTCGGCGACGCACGTGGCCTTTCTCGGTGGCATCACCCCGCGCAGCAGCCCTGCCGAACTCGCCGATCTGCGCGCCAACGGAGTACTGGGGTTCGCTTGCTCGTTGTCCGACGGGGGCGAACCCGACCTCGCCCCGCTGGGCGACATCCAATTGCGCAAGATCATGGCCGAACTGGCGATGATGGACGTTCCCCTGTTGGTCCACGCCGAAGACTCCGGGGAGTTGAACACCCCCGAGCGGGAGGGCAACGCAGCGCTGCTGGCGGCTCGGCCCCCGCGGGCCGAACGACGTGGCCTGGAACGGGTGATCGCGGCGGCCCGGGTGAGCGGAACGCGGGCACACGTGGCACCTTTTGTCGCAGCCGAGTGCGCAGCGGTCCTCGCTGCTGCACGGGCGATCGGGGTCCCCATCAGCGCCCAGACCTGTCCGCACTATCTGTGCCTGCCCGCCGAGCACGTGCCCGACACGGACCCTTCCTACCGCTGCCGTCCACCGATCCGCTCCGACGCCAATCGGGGCGCCCTGTGGAGCGCCCTGCTGGACAGCGCCGGCGACATCGTCGGTTCGGTTTCCTCCGGTCATCGCCCCGGAACGGGCGTGGCAGCCATCCCCTGGACGCTTCCCGCTCTGTGGACCGCGGCCCGGCGACGCAATCTCGACCTCGCCCGGTTGAGCCTGTGGACGGCCCAACGACCGGCCGAGGTGATCGGGTTGACCGGCAAGGGGCGCATCCAGGCCGGCTACGACGCCGACCTGGTGGCCTTCGATCCCGATTCCGCGCAGGTGGTTCCGGTCACCGAGGGCGGCCCCTACGCCACCCGACGCTTGCAGGGCAGGGTCCTGGGTACCTGGCTGCGGGGGATGGCGGTACCCACCAGCTCCGACTCCATCGCGACCGCGGGGCGCGGGACGCACGGAGGTCCGCTGCTCCCGATTCGGCTCTGAGTAGGCGGGCCGAATCGGGGAGGGACGACCGGCGCGGGTGGCTCGCCGGGGTTCCCCCGAGGCATCGGGGTGGGCGTACCCAAGCAACGGGCGCGAACCGGTTCCTCACGGTCCGGCCGGGGACTCTTTACACTTCGTCAACAGAGATGCGATTTCTCAGGCAAAGTGCCGGTAGCTCGGTCTGGGGTATCCGGTTCAGAGTGGAGTGGCAGTCCCAGCGGCGATCCATCGGAGGAACACAGTGCGCGTCGGGGTCCCCCGCGAAGTCAAGAACCACGAGTACCGAGTGGCAATCACTCCCGCGGGCGTGCACGAACTGGTCCGCCGCGGCCACGAGGTGGCCGTCGAGCGCGGCGCCGGACTCGGCTCCTCGATCACCGATGACGAGTACACCACCGCCGGTGCCCGGATCCTTGACGATGCGGACCAGGTTTGGGAGCAGGGCGACCTCATCCTGAAGGTCAAGGAGCCCGTCGCCGAGGAGTACCACCGGATGCGCGAGGGCCAGGCCCTTTTCACCTACCTGCACCTGGCTGCGTCACGTGCGTGCACCGACGCCCTGCTGGAGCGCAAGGTCACCGGGATCGCCTACGAAACCGTGCAGCTGCCCGACGGATCGCTACCGCTGCTGGCACCGATGTCCGAGGTCGCCGGCCGGCTCGCGGCACAGGTAGGGGCCACCACCCTGCAACGACCCAACGGTGGACGCGGCGTCCTGATGGGCGGTGTCCCAGGTGTTCGTCCTGCGAAGGTCGCGGTGTTGGGGGCCGGCGTGTCCGGCTTGAACGCCGCTCAGATCGCCGTCGGCATGGGGGCGGACGTCACCGTTCTCGACCTCAACGTCAACAAGCTGCGCCAGGTGGACGCGGTCTACCAGGGGCGGGTCAAGACGGTCGCTTCCAACGCCTTCGAGGTCGAGCAGGCCGCTCTGGAGGCGGACCTGGTGATCGGCGCGGTACTGATCCCCGGAGCCAAGGCTCCCAAGCTGATCAGCAACGAATTGGTCGCGCGGATGAAGCCGGGAGCCGTGCTGGTGGATATCGCGGTGGACCAGGGCGGCTGCTTCGCCGACACTCGCCCCACCACGCACGCCGACCCCACGTTCGCCGTGCACGAGACGGTGTTCTACTGCGTGGCCAACATGCCGGGCGCGGTCGCCAACACTTCTACGCACGCGCTGACCAAGGACACCTTGCGTTACGTGGTGGCGTTGGCCGACAAGGGCTGGCGGCAGGCGCTGTCGGAGGACCGGTCGCTGGCTCTGGGTCTCAACACCCACGACGGTGCCGTGACCAACGAGGCTGTCGCCCGGGCGCACGGCCTCGATGTCCTGGACGTCCTGGGCCGCCCGGAACGCCTTACCGCGTAATAGCACCCGAATTATCGGGAAAGTCCCACAATCGGCACCAAAAGCAGCGCGATAATGTGGTGTTCCCCGCGATATCGGTGTGCCCGGGCCGGTAGTCGGGTCGGGGTGGAGGGGATACCGTCGAATAGGGCCGGGGCGTTTCGGCCCCCTATTCGCAATCCCTTGGAGGCGATGGCCCAGTGGCACGCACGGAGCCGACCACGCTCACCCGGGTCGTCGCCGTCGAGGCAGCCCTGGTGCGGCTGCCCCTGGCTCATCCCCGTCCGCGCCACCGTGCCGAACGTGAGCGCGGACGATTCGCCCGCCACATCCTGGTGCGGGTGCGCGACGGTTCGGGGGTGATCGGCTGGGGTGAGGCCCCCGGGGCCGACGACGCCGCCTGGCACGCGCTGACCGAACGTTTCGCGCCCGCGCTGCTGGAGCACAACTGGCACCGCCCCACCGAGGTCTCTCTCGCCTGGCGGTCCCTGGCGCCGTTTGCGGCGGTGGAGTCGGCTTTGGACACCGCGTGCTGGGATCTGTGGAGCAGACAGCGCGGGACACCCCTGGCGCACGCTCTTGGCGGCTCGCGTACCGCGGTGACCACCGGCGTGACACTGGGCCGCCAGCCCTCGCTGGAGTCGCTGGTGCACGAGGTGAACCGGCAGATCGGAAGCGGCTGCAAACGGATCCGGCTGGAGGTCGAACCGGGCTGGGACGTGGACGTGGTGCGCGCCGTGCAGGAGGTGTTCCCGTATCTGGTGCTCCAGGTGGACGGGCGCGGACGCTACACCGAGGCGCCCGAGCACCTGGCCGCACTGCGCGCATTGGACGAGTACGGCCTGTTGGCCATCGAGCAGCCGTTCGCGGCCCCCGACCTGCACGCGCACGCCCGGCTCCGGCAGGAGCTGCGGACCCCGGTGGCGCTGGACGGCTCGATCGACTCGTTGGAGCGCCTGGACGAGGCGATCCGCTTGGAGGCGGGCTCGGTGCTGAATCTGCGGGTCGCCCGGATGGGTGGGCTCACACCGGCACGGCGTGCACACGATCGTGCGGCGGACGCCGGATGGCGGGTGTGGTGCGGTTCCGATCTGGAAACGGGAGTGGGCAGGGCATCGATCGTGGCGCTCGCTTCCCTGCCCGGAATAGATCTGCCCTGCGAGATGCCGGGGGCAGGGGCCCGTTTCACCCGCGACCTGGTGACGCCCTCAGTGCGTCCCCACGACGGCATCGCGGCGATTCCTCTCACCCAGCCCGGGCTCGGCTATGAGGTGGACGAGCGTGCCGTGTGGGGGATGGCGGTGCGCTCGACCTCGCTCACCAGCGACGGGACCGACTGATCTTTGGACCCGCCGCGTCGAGGCCGCCTCGGCTCTGGCTGATGTGGCCGGCGATCGTGACCGGGGGGTACTTGGCGGGATGGGCGGAGTCGACGCAACTGGGCAATGCGGTGACCAGGGCGTCGAAATTACCGCCGTGAAAGAACGCCGCGGAGCGGCGCCGAGCCGCGTGGCCACGGGTATCCGTGGGACTGGCGACCCGGTGGACGGCAGAGACCCAGCGGTCGTTGGTCCATCTGGCCATCAGGTCGCCGAGATTGACCACCAGCGCCCCCGGCTCCGGTAGCACGTTCTGCCAACGCCCCTCGTGGTCCATGATCTGCAGGGCGTTGACCGGATCGCTCCACAGCACGGTGAGGATGCCGAAATCGGTGTGCGCCCCCATGGCGGGACGGTCCGGCTCGGCCGGGTCGTCGGGTACGACCGGACCGCTGCTGAGTCGCAGGGCGTCCAGGGAATGGCCTGTATAGGTGTGGAAGAAGCCTTCGGGAAGGTCGAGGGAGACGGCAAAGATCCGGGTGAGGCGGCGTGCCACGTTCTGCGCGGCTTCGAACCAGGTCATCACCTGGGGACGGAATCGCGGGAGTCCGACCGGCCAGATGTTCTCGGGGTAGTCCGTAGCGGGGAGGGCGCGGTCGCGGTGGTCGCTGGCTTGGGTTCCGACGGTGAACGCCTCGAACAGGTCGCCCGGGGATCGGGCACCGAGGCTGTAGGCGGGCCGTTCGGTGCTGGGCGGACTGTAACCACGGGCGATTCCTGCCGAGGGCCCTTGGGCGGCACGCTTGGCGGGGAGCGGTTGGTCGAAGAAGGAGTCGAGGGCCAGACCGAGGCCGTGAATGGCGGATTCGGGAACCCCGTGCCCGGTGAACTGCATGAACCCGATGTTGCTTGCGGCAGCGTCCACTTGGGCTGCGATGGCGGCCCGGTAGCGGGCCGACCCCATCTCCCAGCGGGTGATGTCGATGACGGGGACCTTGAAGGGGCGCACGGTCGCCTTGGCCGAGCGGGTCATGGTGCTCCTCAGCTGTCGAACACCCGGCGCGGACGCGACGAGTGCTGGTTGCCGCGACCCTGCGGGGGCGCGGTTTCGAGGCGGTCCGCACCGTCTGGCGCCGAGCCCCGCTGATCCGCGTCTGTCGGGGGGCCGCGCCGGTGCCGAAGGGTGTGATGCGTCGGGGTCTCGCGCATCGACCGGCCCCCTTTTTCTCGTCTTCGCACCCTCACCGGGTCCTTCTCCGGCTCTGCGAGCCCGGATCGACCACAGCGATTGGTGTGACCCTAGAAACGATCGGTTTCAGGACTGTCAACGCGTGTGACAGAACTGTTTCGCAACGTTGTGATGACGGGTTTTTCTTTACATCGCGCAACGTGTCAAACACACAGCGCACATCCGCCACACGAATTTCCGACGACCCAGCGCGCCACTTCTGTTACTTTGCGTGACGGTCGATCGGGTTCGCCGGTCCGGACACAACCCGAGGACCCCGCCATGCCCACGCGCTTCGCTGTCGCCCTGCTGGTTCCGGTACTCGTCGCGGGGCTGTGCGGAGCGGGTCGGAGCCCGGTAGCCGAGCAACGCTCCCATCCGGTCGCCCCCGGCGTGGTCCTCACCGTTGTCGACTCCGCCGGGATCGGGAGCGCCCAGCGCTTCACCGAACTCGGTGTGGAGTTGTCCGGCGACGTCCGGGTGGGCTACCTGGACTCGGGAGTGGTCGCCCACGCCGAACCGGTCGCGCAGCGGGCCCGGGCCGCGGGGGCGGTGGCCGCCGTCAACGGCGACTTCTTCGACCTGGGCGGGTCATCGGCCCCGCTGGGTGGGGCTGTGAGGGACGCAACGGTGGTGAAGTCTCCCGCGACGCACTGGCGGAGCGCTGCCGTGTTCGACGCCGACGGCACCGGCCGGATCGCCGAACTGGACTTCACCGGCACGATCGGGCTTCCCGGGGGAAACGTGGCCCTGGACCGGCTGAACAGCCACGAAGTACCGGAGAACGGGATCGGGGCGTTCACCGAACTGTGGGGCGACTCCCCGCGGGCACGGGCGGTACGGGACGCGGGCCGGGTCTACGAAGTGACGGTGACTCAAGGGCGGGTGGCCGAGGCGAACCAGCACGCAGGGAACGCCCCGATCCCTGCCGGTACGACCGTCCTGCTGGGCAGGGAAGCGGGGGCCGACCGGCTGGCCCGGTTGCGCACGGGCGACCCGGTGACCGTGGAGTGGGACATCCGAGCCGGAGGCGGCGTCGTCCACACCGCGATCGGTGGGCGCCACGTCCTGGTGCGCGAGGGCCGGATCGCCGACGTGGACGCCACGGTCCGCCACCCCCGCACCGCGGTGGGCTTCTCCGCCGACGGGCGGCAGATGTGGTGGATCACCGCCGACGGCCGCCGTCCCGGTACACGGGGCGCGACATTGCGCGAGATGGGCGAGCGGCTGCTGGAGTCGGGGGCGTGGTCGGGCCTGGAACTCGACGGCGGGGGTTCGGCGACCCTGGCCGCGCGGACCCCTGGTGGACCGATCCGGGTGGAGAACCGCACCGGTGAGGGCGAGCGCGCCGTACCCAACAGTCTGGCGGTGTACGCCCCGCAGGGCAGCGGGACGGCGCGCGGGCTGTGGGTGCGTCCGGCCGTGGAGCAGCGCCCCGCACCGGGGTCCGCCCTGCCCGAGCAGGCCGACCCGCACCGGGTGTTCACCGGGCTGACCCGACGGCTGGCTGCGGACCCCTACGACGAGGGGTTCGGCCCGGCCGGGCCGAGCGGGCACCCGGTGGTGTGGGCAGCCGATTCGGGGACGGTCGCGGACGGAGTCCTGCGGGCCGGCGCCCCCGGCCGGGTGACGGTCGGCGCCGATATGGGGCGGGCACGGGGCGGGCTCCAGTTGGAGGTCCTGAAAGGACCCGAGCGGCTGGAGCCCAGCAGGGAGGAGATCGGGCTGGCGGATGCGGCGTCCTCGGTCGTGCTCGTGCTGTCGGGGGTGGCGCCGGACGGGACCCGGGCGCCGATCGAGACGGACGACATCACCGTGGACCACGACCCGGAGCTGGTCCGGGTGACGCCCGAGGAAGCCGGAGTACTGCGGGTGACGGCCGTGGCCGGGAACGGTTCGGGCGCGATCCGGCTGAGCACGGGACCGGCGAGCGTACGGATACCGGTGAGCATCGGCTCGGTCGATCGTGTCCTGGCCGACTTCGAGGACGCGGCCGACTGGACCGCGCGTGCGGCCCGCGGACAGGCACGCACCGAGCCGACGGCCGGCCGCACGGGGCTGGGGTTGGCGTTGTCGTACGACTTCTCCGGGTCGGATGCCACGCGAGCCGCCTACGCCCACCCGCCGGCACCACTGCGGGTCGGGTCGACGGCTTCGATGCTTCGACTGTGGGTGTCGGGCGACGGGCAGGGCGCACGGCTCGCGGTCACGGTGTCGGACGAGGACGGTCAACAGCGCACACTGTACGGCCCGCGCGTCACCTGGTCCGGCTGGCAACAGGCCGAAATTCCCATTCCGGCCGCATTGTCCCAACCGGTGGCGGTGGAGCGTCTCTACCTGGTAGAGACGTCGGCGACCGCCTCCTACACAGGCCGTATCACCGTGGACGAGCTCACCGCAGCGGTCGTCGCCCACGAGTGAACGGGCCCATAATTCACAAGAGAACACATTGCGTGATTGCTTTCTTGCAATCTCTTATCGGTGGCCTTGCTTGGCCGGTCGGACGTCCGGGATGATTGGCGTTCGACACAAACCCCTGAAGGAGGGAACCCGTGGCGCTGTACGAGGTGCAGGCCCGCAAGTGGGAGAACGGCTGGGAACTCCGCGTCACCGACGTCGGGGTCACCTGGTCGCCGTCCCTGGGCGACGCCGAGTCGCGGGCCCGGGAGTTCATCGCCACCCAGTTGGAGCGGGACGAGCGCACGATCCACTTGGACCTGGTCCCCCACGTCAGTGACGACCTCGACCAGCTCGCGGTGGAGGCGAGACGGGCGCTGCACACCGCCGACGAGGCGATGCGGGGCGCAGCCGCGAAAACCAAGGAGGCCGTGTACGGCCTGACGGACGCGGGACTGAGCGCCAACGACATCTCCAACTACCTGGGGTTGTCGGCCCAGCGCCTGGAACAGCTCGTCCAAGGGTGAGGCCTTGCCGTAGTCCGTCGGCAGAAGCAGCAGGAAACAGTCGCCGGAGGGACTAAGTTGGGGCGGGTCATGCCTAGTCAAGCCGACCACACCCCCCGCACAGAGGACGACCTGTCGGACGGTCCTGCCGAGACCGGTTTCCGCGGATCCGACGACCCGCTCACCCGGCTGGGACTCTACAGCTACCTGACCGCGCGCGAGCGGCGCGGTTACATCGCGATCATGCGACTGTTCACGTCCACCCTGCTGGCCGACCTCGGCGCGGGTGAAGTCGCCGCCGCACTCGCCGAGGCCGAGAGGCGTGGTGAGGTGGAGCCGGGCGAGTCCCGGTTGGAGACGGTCGTCGACCGCCTGGAGCAGCTGGCCAAGTGGGGCAACCTGGTTCCCGGTCGGCGCGAGCCGGTCGCCACGATCGCGGAGTTCACCCAGAGCCGGATGCGCTACCAGGTGTCCAAACTCGCAACGCGGGTGCAGCGCGAGGTCGACGGGGTCCTCGCGGTGGCCGAGGGCGCTCGCGAAGTCTCCCGGGAACTGCTGCCGGCCATCGAACAGGGCCTGGCGGCGATCCAGCACACGGTCGGCGAGATCCGCACCGTGGAACGCAGCGGCGCCGACGGCACCGCGCGACGGCTGCGCGAGGACCTCGCCCGTCACGTCACCACCTTGTTCCTGCAACACGACGAGTTCGCCGCAGCCGTCCGCGACTTCTACGCCTACCTCGGCTCGGTCATCGCACGCTACGACCTCGCCCCGGCCGAGATGTCGGGCTTCAAGCACATGCTTTTGGAATACGTGGAGCTGATCGCCAAAGACGTGCTGCGCCACTCCGAACCGATCGTGGACCGCCTGGGCGCGCTGGAGCGCTGCCGTACGGACCTGCTGGACCTGCTGGGCGCGCGTGGCGACGACCTCTCCTCCTCGTCGGCCCTCCCCCGCTTCGCGACGCGGCCCGGGCCCGCTGTCCAACCCGAGCTGATGGAACGGGCTCCCGGGCGGCGTGCCTCGGACTGGGACGGCCTGGCCGACTGGTTCGTCGGCCGTCCGGGGCGCCCCTCCGAGGTGAGCGCGTTGCGCGACGCCACCAGCAGGGCGATCACCGCGCTGCTGACCAATGTCAAACGGGTCAGCGGGGTGGGCGGGGTGGACCCTGGCCGCCGACGCGACCTGTTGACTCTGGCCTCGTGGTTCGACGAGGCATCGCCCGAGGCCGCGCACGACCTCTACACGAGCGCGTTCGGCCTGTTCTCCGCCCGCCACCTGGCACTGTGCAACGAGGACGACGCAGCCGCGCCGGACCGGTCCTGGGCCGAGGGCGCGCGCGTGCGGGTGGACGTCAACGTCGGCAACCGCGGGGAGCGCGCGGCGACGGGGCGGATCCACCCCGTCACCGAGGATCCGCTGGGCCGGGCCGCGTTGCTCCAGGAGCAGGAGCAGCGACGCCGCCGGCGCGACACCGCGGTGGGCGAGTTGGCGGCCTCCGCGCAGGACCTGGCCTCGGCCCGGCTGTCGGGCGACGCCCTGGAGATCTTCTGCGAGCTGCTGGCTCTGGCCGGTGCCTCCCGGGACACCCCTGCGGAAGGGGGGATCGCGGCCGACCCCATCAGCGGTCTGACCCTGTCCGTCGAGCAGCGGCGCGGACACTCCGCCCGGGTGGGCTCGGTACTGGGCACCCTGGAACTGCGCGACACAGAGGTGCGCCTGGAACTGACGGAGCCGATGCGATGAACCGCCGGGAACGTCCCCTGGGGCTAAACGAGCGCGCCGCGTTCACCGGATTGGACGATCTGGAGACCGCGCAACTGCGCCGCTACGTGCGGGTCCTCCTGCGGCACCCGCTGCTGCGCCCCGGCGGCCCCGGCGGCGAGGCGCTGAGCGGTGTACGGCGCAACGCCGACCGGCTTCAGTCCCTGTTCGTGGCCTACCTGGGCTACCGCCTCGTTGTGGAACCGACGTTCGCCCGGTTGTACAAGACCCCCCGACCGGGCGGCGGTGTGCGCGGCGCGCACAAACGCAGCGGAGCGGCGTTCACCCCGCGCGGTTACGCCTACCTCGCGCTGGTGCTGGCCGTGCTGACCGGTGGCGGAACGCAGTTGCTGCTCTCGCGGCTGGTCTCGGAGGTGCGGGCCGCCGGCGCCGAGGCCGGCCTGGAGGTGGGTACGGGAATCGTGGACCGGCGTGCACTCACCGCCGCCCTGCGCCATCTCATCGAGCTCGGGGTACTGGCCGAAACCGACGGAAGTGTCGCCGCGTGGGCCGACGACTCCGGCCGGGAGGCTTTGCTGGACGTGGACCCCGAGCTGCTGGGCCATCTGGTGGCCGCACCGCTGGGGCGGGCCGATTCCCCCGGCGAACTGGTCACCGCTTCCCCCGGGCTCGGCGACGACCGGCACGTCGTGCGGCGGCGGCTGGTCGAGGACCCGGTCGTGGCCCACGCCGATCTGAGCCCCGGCCAACACGACTGGCTGCGCCGCAACCTGGGACGCGAGGCAGAACTACTGGAAGACGTCACCGGCCTGCGCTTGGAGGCGCGCGCCGACGGAGTACTGGCGGTGGATCCCGACGGTTATCTGACCGACCGTGCCTTCCCCGGGCCGGGCACCGTGGAGCGCGTCGCGCTCTTGACGCTGGCCGAGCTCTTCGACGACGCACCCGGCACTCCCGCGGTGGGTACCGAGCCGAGCGCGAAAGAGCCGGCGGCCCGGGCCCCGGGGGCCACGGTGGTCGACACCGCGCGTTTCACCGCGGCCGTGACGGTCATCGCGCAGCGGTATCCCCAGGCATGGTCACGGGAGGCCGTGCGCGATCCCGGCCAACTGGCCCGGTCGGTACTGCGGGCGCTGTCGGAGTCGGGACTGGCCCGGGTGCTGCCCGGGTCTCTCGTGGCCATCAGTCCGGCCGCAGGCCGCTACCTGCCGGTCCTGGACGCTCCGGAGGAAGAGGGATCACCGGCCGAACAGGACCCGTCCCCCGCCCCCCTGGACGACGGCCAGGAATCCCTGTTCTCCTTCTGACCCCTTATCAAGACGTAGGCGTATACGAGTGAGGATCGACGACGTGGACGGCGAGGCGACCCCGCGCACCCGATGGCGGCTGCACCGGGGCGGCGTGGTGAACATCTGGCAGTACACCGAGGAGGTCTTCGACCTGTCCGGCGGGCGGGTCATCTTCAAGGGGACCAACGGTTCGGGCAAATCGCGCACCCTGGAACTACTGCTGCCGTTGTGCCTGGACGGCGATCTGCGCACCATGGGCTGCAAGGGCTTCGACACCGTCAGCATGGGCCGCCTCATGCTCGACGACTACACCCAGGGCTCGTCACGGCTGGGCTACGCCTGGGTCGAACTGCGCAGGGAGGCCGCGGACGGCAGCGAGGAGTTCCTGACCACCGGCGTGGGGGTGAAGGCCACGGCGTCGAGTCGTCAGGTCAGCGACTCGTGGCGGTTCATCACCCCACTGCGGGTGAACATCGACTTCGCCCTGATGGAACAGGACCGGCCGATCACCCCGGCACGACTGCGCGAACATATCGGCGCGGACGCGGTGGTGGACGAGGCCGCGGCGTTCCAGGAGCGGGTGGCAGCGGCCGTGTACGGCATCAAGGGCGGCGGGCGCTACACCGACCTGCTGCATCTGCAACGCACCCTGCGCAACCCCGACATCGGCCTCAAGGTCCTCCAGGGACAGCTGGAGCAGCTGCTGTCCGACGCGCTGCCGCCCATCGACTCCGGCGTAGTCGTACGCACCGCCAACGGCCTGGACAACCTGGAGGGGGTGCGCCGCAACGTCGCCCGGCTGCGCGTCGCCGACACCGCGCTGCAGGAGTTCCTGTCCGGGTACCGGGGATACGCCCGCGGCGTGCTCGCCGACCGGGCCTCTGTGCTGACCAAGGCGGAGAAGGATCTGGAGCGGGCCCGCCGGGCCTATGCCAAGCAGGAGAGCGAACACGCCGAGGCCGAGGAGCACAGCGAGAAGGCCCGCGCCGACCGCGACGCCCTGACGGAGCGGCGCGAGGTCGTGCAGGCGGAACTGGACGCGTTGAAGTCCTCTGACGCCTACCGGGCGCTGGGGGACCTCGACGACAAGGCGGAGACGGTGGCCTCCCAGCGCCGCAATGCCGAGGGGGCGCTGCGCCACGCGGCCGAGTTGCGCACGGCAGAGGAACAGTCGGTGGCGGCCCTGCACCGCGCGGCGGCCACGGTCCGCCGTGCCGGGGAGTCGGTGCGCGGCGCAGCGGGAGCGGCCCGCGAATCACTGTCGTCAGTGGGCCTCGGGGCGCCTCTGGGCGACACATCGGCGCTGGTGCCAAAGACCTCGCCGCGCGGAGAGACCGCCCGGGTACTGCTGTGTGCCGACCCTGGCGCACCGGCGGAGGAGGTGCGACGTCCGTTGCCCCCGGCGGTGGACGTTCCCTCACTGGTCGAGGAGGCCGGACGGGTCGCCGGACGGATCGAGGCCGCTGCACGGGCTGTCGGCGAACGCGGTCCATTGCTGACGGGGCTGCGCGCCCGGGCGCAGCGCCTCACCGAGCATGCCGACCGTGTACGGCAACTCGGTGCGGCAGCGGAGCGGGCGGCCGAGGAGTCCGCTGACGCGGCGCAACGGTCCCGCCAGACCCAGGAGCAGGTGGACACGGCCGCCGGGGAATGGACCGACGCCGTGCGCGAGTGGCGCGGCAAGCGCCCGGCCCCCGCCCCTGGAACGGACGCACCGGAGCTGGACCAGGCTCCGGAGACCGCCGCCGTGGCCGCCGATCCCGAGTCCTTCGGTGACGCCGAGCGTAGGGCCCGCGCGACGCTGCAACCGGCTGCGCGCGCGGTCCAGCAGTCGGTACTGGCCGCACAGCAGCGCCGCGCCGACGCACACGACGTACACGCGGCGCTGGAGGCCGAGCTCGTCGAGTTGCGCTCGGCCGTGGAGGTCGCACTGCCCGACCCCGAACTGACCAGGGCACGGCGCGCGGCCGGGGAGGGGCTTCCGTTCTACCGAGCGGTGGACTTCGCAGCGGACCTCCCCGCTGAGCGGAGGGCAGCACTGGAGGCCGCCCTCCAGGCCAGCGGCCTGCTGAACGCGTGGGTCCCCCGCGCAGGACTTCCCGATGACGACCTCGACACCTGGGCGGTCCCCGGGGAACCGGTGTCGGGCCCGTCCCTGGCCGATCTGCTGCGCCCGGCCGGTGGCGACGAACCGGTCGTCTCCGAGGAGACGGTGCGCGCACTGCTGCGCTCGATCCCGTTGAGCGGCGACGGAGCAGGCGGCCTCACCCTCTCGGCCGACGGTGACGGCCGGTGGCGTGCGGGGGTACTGCACGGGCGGCACGCGAAGGACGAGGCCGAGCACATCGGGGCGGGTGCGCGGGAGGCGGTGCGCCGCCGCCGGATCGCGGCGTTGCAGGAACGGGTTGCCGAGGCCGCGGGCCTGGTGGAGGAACACGCGGCCCACCTCGCACACGCCGAGGCGCTGGAACGTGCGTGGGAGTCCTGGCTGACGGCGTTCCCCGGCACCGGCACGCTGCTCACGGCGCACGTGGAGGCCCGTACCGCCCGCTCCGCGGCCCGACGCGCGGCCGCGGACGCCGAGAGGGCCGAGGCGGAGCACGCCCGCGAGCGGGCGGAGTTCACGGCGGACCGTGCCGCCCATCGGCGCTCCTGCGGCGACCTGGGTGTCGCCGAGGACGCCGAGACACTGGCCGCGCTGTGCGAGGAGGCCCGCACCGCCACGAGCGCATTGGAGCAGTGTTCCGGTCTGCTTGCACGTGACTACCCCGAGGCGCTGGAGGGGGTGCGCGCGGCGCGCGAGGACCACGCGACCACCTGTTCGGGGCGTCGTGACGCGGAGACGGCCGCGCTGGAGGCGCACCGGCGCCATTCGGAGGCGCACGCGGCCCTGGAGACGCTCCGCTCCACCCTGGGCCACGACGCCGAGGAGGTCGCCCTGCGGGTGCGCGCACTGGCCGAGGAGCGCGACCGGCTCAAGGACGAGTCCCCGAAGGTCTTCGACCACTACGACACGCTGCGCGACACCTCCAAGGAACTGGAGGGGCGGCTGGAGGCCGCCCGGATGCGGATCGAGGGGGCAGACGGCCTACTGGGCAAGGTGTCCGACGCCGAGGACGCCCTCACCGACGCGGCAGGGGTCGCCGGCGTCTGGGAGGCCGCCACCGAACAGGTCGACCCCCCGTTCGAGCGTGCGGAGCTGCGCACGGCGCTGACCGACGCCCTGTCGGAGGGTGAGCCGCCCGGCGACCCCGCGGCTCTGGAGCGCGACCTGCTCACCCGGATCCACACCCTGCAGTCGGCGCTCAGCGGCACCCACGACGTGCAGGCGGATCGCCATCCCCGGCACGGGATCCTGACGGTGACCGTCAGCGAGGAGTCGGGAACCGCACCCGTGGCGGCCACCGCGCGCCTGACGCTCGCACGGCTGGAGGAGGCGGAGTCGAACCTGACCGGCCGCGAGGAGCAGATCTTCGAGGACTACCTGCTCAGCGATATCGCCGAGGAACTGCGCCGTCAGATCGCGGCTGCGGAGAGCCTCACCCGGCGGATGAACACGGTGCTGACCAGCGCGCACTCCAGCCAGGGAGTACGCGTCGAGCTGACGTGGGAGCCGGCTACCCATCTGGACCCCGCCGAGCGGTCGGCGTTCGCCTTGGCGAAGAAGTCCGCGGCCCAACGCTCTCCCGAGGAGAACGAGCGGCTGCGGCGCGCGTTGATGGACCGCATCCGCACCACTCGCGACGAGGGCCGCAGCTCCGGATACGCCGAGGTGCTGACCGGAGCGTTGGACTACCGCGCGTGGTACGCCTACCGGGTCCGGGTGCACGACATCGGTCCGGACGGCCAGGCCCGTGACCGGCGCATGCGCCAGCTGTCCTCGGGCGAGACCCGGCTGGTGTCCTACGTGACGCTGTTCGCGGCGAGTGCCGCCTTCTACGACGCGCTCGAAGCAGACATCGACGGCACGTTGCGTCTGGTGCTGCTGGACGAGGCGTTCGAGCGCCTGGACGACCCGACGATCGCCCGCCTCCTGGAACTTCTGGTCGACCTGGACATGGACTGGGCGATCACCTGGCCCTCGGGGTACGGGGTCTCTTCCAGGATTCCGCGTATGCACATCTACGACATCTTGAAGCGCAAGGGCGCGTGGGGGGTGGCGTGCGCGCGCACCACCTGGAACGGCAGCGGATTCGATGCGGCGGCGTAAGGCCGGCGCACCCGCGGTGGTGCGCTTAGGCCGCCCTGCGCCGGGTAGTGCGATCGAGGGGCCGGGTTATTCCCGGCCGGACCTGTAATCAGGGCGGCACTGATCGGGCCCCTCTGCTGCTGATAGCTTTTTTCCAGCGATCACTCGCAGGTTTTCCACAACAGTCTTTTCGAGATCGGAAGGTGCGCATATGTCCGCGCCGTACTCGCTTCCTGAACTGCCCTACGACTACGCGGCCCTTGAGCCGTGGATCTCCGGCCAGATCATGGAGCTCCACCACGACAAGCACCACGCTGCTTACGTGAAGGGCACCAACGACGCCCTGGAGCAGCTGGCGGAGGCTCGGGACAAGGAGAGCCTGGGCTCCGTCAACCTGCTGCAGAAGAACCTGGCCTTCAACCTGGCCGGCCACGTGAACCACAGCGTGTTCTGGCCGAACCTGTCCCCCGACGGCGGGGACAAGCCCGAAGGCGAACTGGCCGCGGCCATTGATGACGCCTTCGGCTCCTTCGATGCCTTCCGCGCGCACTTCAACGCCGCCGCCACCGGCATCCAGGGATCCGGCTGGGCGATCCTGGCCTGGGACATCCTCGGCCAGCGCCTCATCATCGAGCAGCTCTACGACCACCAGGGCAACCTCGCCGCGGGCTCCTACCCGCTGCTGCTCCTGGACATGTGGGAGCACGCGTTCTACCTGCAGTACAAGAACGTCAAGGCCGACTACGTGAAGGCGTTCTGGAACGTCGTCAACTGGGCCGACGTTCAGCAGCGCTTCACCGCGGCCAGCAAGGTCGCGCTGGGCTAGTCCCGAAGCACCCGGAAACCGCGGGCGGCGCCTCCATGCAGGAGGCGCCGCCCGCGTCGTGTCGTGGAGGTCAGCCGCCCAGCAGGCGGACCGCCTGGGCGACCGAACTCGCGACCGGGCTACCGGTGGCTTCCAGTCGCTCGCGGGTCATGAGCCCGGTGGCGACCAGGACGGAGTGCGCACCGGCCTCCTGGGCCGCACGGGCGTCGTCGTCGATGTCCCCGATGAGCACTGTCGTGGCCGGATCGATGTCCTGGGCGACCAGGTGTTCGATGAGGTGGGCTGCTTTGGAGTCGCCCTCGGTGTCGTAGCGGCGGCCGTCCACCCGGGTGAAATGGACGGTCAGGCCGCGTTGGTCGATGAGCGGCACGAGGTGGTCGTGTGAGGCCATCGACAGCAGCGACTGGGTGCGTCCACCGGTCGACCAGGCCAGCAGGGTGTCGACGACGCCTTCCGCCAGCTCGCAGCTCTCCAGGTGCTCCAGGTAGAAGCGGTCGTACATCGTGTTGACGCGCTCCCACTCCCCTTCGCGGAAGGCCCGTCCGATCAGTTCCTCGTAGCAGGGGATGAGGGGTCGGCGAAAACTGGACCGCCAGAAGTCCAGATCGATCGGCGCACGCCCGAAGTCGGCGCAGATCCGGTTGACCGCTGCGAGGTTGGCGTGGTTGTCGTCGAGAAGCGTTCCGTTCCAGTCCCAGACGATGTGCTGGACGCCGGTCGGGGGGAACGTTGTATTGATTGCCACTCTGACAACTGTACGAGCCGTTGACGAAGCCGCACGGAGGCGGGTGTCAGGCGGTCGCCGCCCGCTCCGCGCGCCTGCGCCTGCCCCTGCGCAGCAGCAGTACGCCGCCCATCGCGATCAGCGGGATCAGGAGCACGATGAGCAGTGGCAGCAGGATGGCGAGAGCCGCCATGAAAAAGCTGGCCACGTCCTCGACCACGCTGGCGACCGGGGCGCCGATCCCGACCGTGACCGTGTTGACGAGCGGTCGGACCAGTGCCTTGAGTGTGTGGAAGAGCAGCGCGACGATCGCGCCGACGATGACGAACACCCACGTCATCGTGCCCTCGCCCCCGCCGGCGGCGGCTGCGGTGACGGTGTCGGTGGTCACCGGGTCCGCTGCGGTAAGGGTGCTCGCTCCGGCTCCGAAGGTGATCCCGCCCGCGGTGGGACGGATGACGGTCTGGAGCACATCGTTGACGCTGTCGACCCCGGGAATCTTGTCGGCCAGGAACTCGACGGCCAGGAGCACTCCGAGCACGATCAGGACGGCGGGGTTGGCCAACCACTCCCAGCCGGCCCCCAAGGGGAACCAGTCGGTGTAGCGGGCCAGCACGCCGGCCATCAACAGGGGAATGTAGGCGTTGAGGCCGGCCGACGACGCCAGCCCCAACCCGGTCAGCAGCTCCACTGGGGATCCTCACTGCAGGCTCGGTCAGAGGTCTCCCCTCTAGGATGCGCCGGACGCGCGGCTGGTTTCCCCTTTCTCCCCGGCGTTCCACCCGTCACGGAACCTGCCCGTTACTGGCGGTAGTCCTCGACCTCCGGTGCGGGGCGCACCCGGGCCTCGTCAGGGCTCTCCCCGAACTCCTCGCGGGCCCTGCGCTGACGCAGCAGGTCCCAGCACTGGTCGAGGGCCCGTTCCAGCCCCGAGACGCGTTCGCGTTCCTGGGGCGTGAGTCGGTGCTCGTACTGTTCGCGCAGGTCGCGCTCTTCGTTCACCAGCTCGCCGATCCGCTGGATGATCTCTGCTTCGTGACTCTTCGCATCGCTCATGGAAACCATGTTCGACCTCACCGGATGCCGAATCAAGCTTCTGGGCACCCGTATAACGGCAGCCCAGGGGCACATCGACGGATATGTCGGACAGGACGGGTTAGTCGGGTCCCGGTCCGGGAAAGCCTCAGCGCGTCGGTGACGCTTTCGCCCGGGGATCGATCCGCTCGGCCCCTTCCACCCTCTCGCCGGCTTGGAGCGCCTGATGAAGATCTACGCCGATCGCCCCCTCCGCTTCACCCTGCAGTTCCTCAGCGATGCGTTCGCCATCGTGTGGATCTGGCTATGGGTACGGGCGGGACAGTCCCTCCACGCGACCCTGATGACGCTGACCCGACCGGGCGAGCTGATGGAGGAGTCGGGCGGCGGACTGACCTCGCACATGAACGAGGCCGCCGAAGTGGCCGGGGGCGTCCCGCTCGTCGGCGAACAACTGGCCGTGCCGTTCCAGAGCATGGGCGAAGCCGGGGACAGTCTGAGCGAGGCAGGAACCCGGTTCCAGGAGAGCGTGACGGAGATGGCACTGCTGCTGTCGGTGCTGACCGCCGTACTGCCCGTCATGATGATCCTGGTCCTGTGGCTGCCTTTGCGTGCCCGGTGGATTCGCCAGGCGTCGGGAGCCAGACGGCTGCGCAGGATGTCGCCCGAGGCCAGTTCCGAACTGCTCGCTCTTCGCGCACTGGCGTCAGCGCCGGTGCGGGCGCTGACCAAGGTGCACGGGGACCCGGTGGACGCGTGGCGCAGAGGCGACCCCGAGGCGGTGGACCGGCTAGCCGCACTGGAGCTCAGGCGGTTGGGGCTGCGCCGCTAGCGCCCGGGGAGGACCGTGTCCGCCCGAACCGCAGCAGGGCGGCGCCACCGAGCGTCCCCGCCCCTGCCATCACGAGACTGCCCAGGGCGGTTGTGGTGACCGGTAGCCCGGAGATCCCCTTGGGGTCGCGCCCGGGGCCGGGCACCGCCATGACGTTGACGGGGCGAGCGGGGGCGGGGGCGTCGCCCGCGCGGGCGGACGGCCCGCAGTCCACGGCGACGTCGCCGAGCACCAGGGTGAAGATCTCGGTCCGGGCGGTGGACACACTGATGGTGGTCGCGACACGACCGGTACCGGGAGCGTCGTCGGGGACGTCCGCGACGATCTCGACCATGGCCGGTTCGCCGGTACCGGGAAGGTCGAGGGCTGCGGAGACCGCCCCGGCCAAGGGAACGGCGAAGTCCGTACCGAAGACGGTAACCGTGCGGTCGTCGTAGCCAGGACCTCCGTTGAGCTTGTTCTCCCACGTGACGCTGCCGCTGAGGTCGCAGGCGACAGAGTGCCTCAGGGCGTCGAAGGCGACCGCGGGGACCGTGTGGCCGGGCAGATTGAGCCGGAACCCGCCGGAGATCGTACTGCGCGCGTCAGCGCGCCCCGCCCCGCCCTGGGTGGTGTTGGCCAACGACTCCGGGACCGCACCGATGTCGAGGCGGGCGCGCACCGAGTCGGGGTCGTCGGTGAAATCGGCCGAAGGGTAGTGACCGCCGTACTCCTCGCGGGTGATCACCACTCCCCAGTCTCCCGATACCGCCGTCGTCTCAAGGGCGACGAGTCGGCTTGCGGCCAACAGGGGAAACCCGTCACCGGCGAAAGCGGGCGGCCCCGTCCCGACCGCTCCGAAGGCAACCGCGAGCACCACCCACCATGGGAGGCCCCGCCGCAGACCTGACGCTGCCACGCTGCCCCCTCGACACTGCGTCGGGCGGCTTGCGCGGAGCACCCGTCAGGCACGCTGCACGAACCGCCATTCGGCCGGGCACTGCACAGCACCCGAAACCCCCGATTTCCGGCTTATCGCCATAAAAATTATCGAATAGGAAAGAGTGGTGTGCACAACGCATATATTCCTGTTTCGCACTTGTTCCGCAACGGAGACCTTCAGCGGCGGGCAGGGACGACGGCGGGCCTGTCATACCCGAACAGCCGAAGGGCATCACCGCACGGAACCGCAAGGGAGATCCAGGACACGGGATTCGCCACGGCCTCTCGGGAACGGGCCCGCCGTCCCGAAGCCGGCACTGGCGGCACGGCGCGGTCGCCGGATCAGCGATCATCGGCTTGTCCCCGTTGTCCGAAAGCATCCGGAACCCGGACCGCGCCCGACCCGGCGCCGCCACGCCCGCCCCATCCGACCACCAGGTCCGGATATACCCACAGGGGGTATCATTGGCCGAGGAAGCGACTAGTGACCAGGAGAGCGCCGAGATGGCCACCTACGGCTACCACCACGACAAGCAGCAGCACCTCAACCGGCTGCGGCGGATCGAAGGCCAGGTCCGTGGGCTTCAGCGCATGGTCGAGGAGGACTCCTACTGCATCGACATCCTCACCCAGACGTCCGCCGTGAACAAAGCGCTGCGCTCGTTCGCCCTGTCACTCCTGGACGAGCACCTCAAGCACTGCGTGGCGCACGCCGTCGCCAACGGCGGGACGGAAGCCGAGGAGAAGGTGCGCGAGGCGTCCGAGGCGATCGCCCGGCTGGTCCGCTCCTGATCCCATGAGCACGTCAACGGAAGCGAGGGCCGTCATGGCCAGCACCACCATCACCGTCAGCGGTATGACCTGCGGACACTGCGTGAGCTCGGTCAAGGAGGAAATCGGCGAACTGCCCGGCGTCACCACCGTGGACGTCGATCTGACGAGCGGGCGCGTTCAGGTGGAGAGCGCCGAACCGCTCACCGACATCCAGCTCAAGGATGCCGTCAGCGAGGCCGGCTACACCATCGTCGCCTGACCGGGGCGGCGGGCCGGGGCGGCTGTTGCGCCGCCCCGGCCGCACGCGTCCTGGCGCACTCGCCCCGCTCCGGACCGGACACCCGGCCCGGAATCGTCACGGGCGGGGCGGGGCGGAAGCCACCCGCTGCCTGGCCTGGTCCGGATCGAGGTACTGGGCTGCCTCTTCGGTGTCGACCAGGGTGTCCACGCGCCGGTCGAGGAAACCCAGCCGCGACACCTCGCCCCCCAGAAGGGAGCGGATCGCCCAGTTGGCGGCGACCCTGGCGCGCCCCGGTCCCGAGTGCAGCGCCAGCAGGTGGTAGGCGCGGGTGATCGCCAGCGCGGGAAGACCGGTGACCTCGTACCCCAACGGCCGGGCCAGCGCGTCCTTCCCGCTGAGGTCGACGAGCAGACCGAGGTCCTTGTGGTGGTACCGGCCTGCGCGTCCCCCAATCAGCGAGGCGATGATGTTGTCGGCCGCCGTCGGCCCCTGCCGGGAGGCGTGCTGGGCGGTCGGCGGGCACAGCGCCCCCTCCCCCTTGCTGAGGTCGGGCACCGCGGCGGAGTCCCCGATGGCGAAGACCTCAGGCGCATCGGGAGCGTGCAACTCCGGGGTGACCACCAGCTTGCCGCGATCGGTCTTCAGGCCCGTGGCGACCATGAGTGGGCTCGGCGCGGTCCCGGCCGTCCAGATCAGCGTGCGGGAGGGCAGGACCCTGTCGTCGGTGAGCGTCACCTTGTCCGCGGTGACCTCGCGGACGCTGACCTCCAGGCTGACCTCGACCCCTCTCTGTCGCAGCAGCCGCAGGGCGCTCTTGCCGAGGGACTCCCCCAGTTCGGGCATCAGAGCCGGCGCGATGTCCACCAGGTGCCACTGCACGTGCTCGCGCAACGCCGGATAGCGCCGGCATGCCTCGTCGCACAACAGTCTGAGCGAGGCTGCGGTCTCCACACCGGTGTAACCACCGCCGACCACGATGAAGGTGCAGCGCTCGTCGCGCTCGGCAGGATCGGTACTGGCGTTGGCCAGCTCCAACTGGGCCAGGACGTGGTCGCGCAGGTACACCGCTTCGGCAAGGTTCTTGTTTCCGCGGCCGTACTCCACGAGGCCGGGGATGTCGAAGACCCGGGTGTTACTGCCCGGCGCAAGGAGCAGCCGGTCGTAGCGCTCGAAGGACGTCTCACCGGAGATCTTGCGCACCACGACCGTACGGGACTCGGTATCCACCCCGATGGCCGCGCCGGGGACCATCCGGGTCCGGCTCAGTGTGCGGTGCAGCGAGGCTGCAATGGACTGCGGCGTGATCAGCCCCGAGGCGACCTGAGGGAGCAGCGGCTGGTAGAGCATGTAGTCGTTGGGCGTGATGAGCACCAACTCGGCGGCACCCTTGGGGATCTTGCGTTCCAGCCGGCGCAGTGCGCTCAGCCCCGCGAATCCTGCGCCAACCACCACGATGCGCGGCTGTGCCATGGTCGAACCACTCCCACTTGTCGCGTTCCCGGCGGTCGTTGTGCAAACGGAACCGACCGCCGCGGCGTGCGTGTCAGGTCGTGGTTCACGCTGCCCGCACCCCCCGATTGCCAAACGTGGAACGTCAGCGGATTGGTTGAATACCCAGCCGACCGCCTCACCTCGGACTTTGGTCTCCCTATGACCTTTGCCGGGATTTTCATACCTTGGCTTCACTCGCCATTGACTTTGTGACAACCACACACAGCTACGTTTCGTTACTGAGTGAAGTTATCGAGAGACACTCGGTAACCACCCAGGCAATGAAGGGTCACCGATGAGGAGGACGAACATGCGGATTCTCGGCAGGACCGCGGCGGTCGCGGTTGCGGCGGGGGCGTTGTCGACCGGACTGGCAGGGGTGGCGCTGGCCGCACCACAGCCCGTCGAGCCCCTTCCCGACCGGCCCGGCGGCGCAGCGACTGCGGAGAACCCGGCGCAGCCGGGCGCGGAACTTCCCGCGCAAATCCCCGCCGAGGCCCCCGCCGATCCGGCAGAACTACTACAGAACCCCGATGTCGCAGCCCTGCTGGCCGATCCGGACGTCGTCACCATCCTGGGCAACCCCGACGTCGTCGCCCTCCTGGGCGAACCGGACGTCCTCAAGGTCCTGGGTGACACCGACGCGCTCGGCGCGCTGACCGACCTGGCACCCACCGACGCCATCGGCGGGGTGACCGGCGCCGACCCCACCGACGCGGTAGGTGGGGTGACCGACACCGCAGGAAGCGCGACCGGCGCACTCGGTGGCGCGGGCGGTCTCGGCGGGGTACTTCCGTAGCCGCATCATTCGGACGGGCCCGCGTCGACCGCAGGGTCGGCCCGGGCCCGTCCCGTACGGGCCCGCGATCTGCGGATCAGTCGCCCATGGATGGCAGGAGGGCCGCGTGCGCCATGGAGAACAGGAGCGCGGCCATCTCGTCGCGGGCGAGCTCACCCGCACTGTGCGGCGTGGAGTTGAGCAGCCCGAAGACGGCATGCAGCGCCGCGCGCAAAATCTCCTCGGCCGTCCCCGGACGCAGCAGGGCCAATACGGCGACCCATTGTTCGACGTAACCGCGCTGGAGCCGGCGGATACGGCGGCGCTCGGCCTCGGGAACGTTCTCCAGTTCGCGATCCTGGACCGTGATGAGTGCCGGCTCGTCGAGAGCGAAATCGATGTGCCCGCGGAGCAACGCCGCCAACGCCTGCTCCGGCCCTTCGGCGGCCTGCGCCCTGGACCTGCCGGCTGTCGCCAGACGTTCACTGACCTCCAGGAGGATGGCGGCCAACAACGCTTCCTTCCCCGCGAAATGGCGATACAGCGCAGGGCCGCTGGTGCCTACGGCGCGCCCCAGGTCCTCGATGGAGACACCGTGGAATCCGCGCACGGCGAAGAGTTCGGCCGCTGCTCGCAGAATGACCTCTCGCCGGGCTCCCGGTCTTCGCTCAGCCATGGCCCCTCGATCCGCTCACTGCCCTGGACACCGATGTTAATGAACACTAACATCAGCGATGTTAGTGTTCATTAACGCACCTGGAGTGGCATTGAGCAGGGCACCCGTTCTCGTCTCGACGGCCGACACTGCAAGCGCTGCCTTCACGGCCAACGCCGAGGCGAACCTGGCACTCACCGCGCAACTGCGCGAGCGCGTCGCGACCGCCGCACTGGGGGGTCCGGAAAAGACCCGTGCCCGCCACGTCCAGCGTGGCAAGCTCCTGCCGCGCGACCGGGTGGACGCCCTGCTCGATCCAGGGTCGCCCTTCCTCGAACTGTCCCCCTTGGCGGCTTACGGCATGTACGGTGCCGACGGTCAGGACGCCCCGGCCGGCGGCATCATCACCGGGG
The DNA here is from genome assembly GCF_030268225.1 of Nocardiopsis ansamitocini. GTDB lineage: Bacteria > Actinomycetota > Actinomycetes > Streptosporangiales > Streptosporangiaceae > Nocardiopsis_D > Nocardiopsis_D ansamitocini. The sequence goes on from NZ_BSQG01000001.1 coordinate 589,631, forward strand.
TGGGGCGGGTCGCCGGCCGAGAGGTCGTGGTGGTCGCCAACGACGCCACCGTCAAAGGCGGCAGTTACTATCCGATGACGGTGAAGAAGCACCTCCGTGCCCAGGAGGTCGCTCTGCACAACCGCCTGCCGTGCGTCTACCTCGCCGACTCGGGCGGAGCGTTCCTGCCGATGCAGGACGACGTCTTTCCCGACCGCGAGCACTTCGGCCGGATCTTCTACAACCAGGCGACCATGTCCCGACAGGGCATCGCGCAGATCGCGGCCGTACTCGGTTCGTGCACCGCCGGTGGCGCCTACGTTCCCGCCATGAGCGACGAGGCGGTCATCGTGCGCGAGCAGGGCACGATCTTCCTCGGCGGCCCTCCCCTGGTCAAGGCGGCCACCGGCGAGATCGTGACAGCCGAGGACCTGGGCGGGGGGGACGTGCACTCGCGCGTCTCGGGCGTCACCGACCACCTCGCAGAGGACGACGCACACGCGCTGGGGATCGTGCGCCAGATCGTCGACACGCTGGGTCCACGCGCAGCCCCCGCCTGGGAACGCCGCGAGCCCCGGCCGCCGTCCGCGGACCCAGGCGAACTCTACGGCGTGGTGCCCGCAGACACCCGCACCCCTTATGACGTGCGCGAGGTGATCGCCCGCGTGGTCGACGCCAGCGAGTTCACCGAGTTCAAGGCCGAGTACGGCACCACCCTGGTCACCGGTTTCGCACATGTGCACGGCCATCCGGTCGGGATCATCGCCAACAACGGCATCCTGTTCGCGGAGTCGGCGATGAAAGGGGCGCACTTCATCGAACTGTGCGACCGGCGCAGCATCCCCTTGGTGTTCCTGCAGAACATCTCCGGTTTCATGGTGGGACGCGACTACGAGGCCGGAGGCATCGCCAAGCACGGCGCGAAGATGGTCACGGCCGTGGCGTGCGCGCGCGTCCCCAAGTTCACCGTGGTCATCGGCGGCTCGTTCGGAGCGGGCAACTACAGCATGTGCGGCCGGGCCTACTCGCCGCGGTTCATGTGGATGTGGCCCAACGCCCGGATCTCGGTGATGGGCGGCGAGCAGGCCGCCTCCGTGCTCGCGACGGTGCGCCGCGACCAGATGGACGCCCGCGGCGAGGAGTGGCCGCGCTCCGCCGAAGAGGCATTCAAGGACCCCATCCGCGCACAGTACGAAGAACAGGGCAGCCCTTACTACTCGACCGCACGGCTGTGGGACGACGGGGTGATCGACCCTGCCGACACCCGCACCGTGCTCGGCCTGGGCCTGGCTGCGGCCCGCAACGCCCCGCTGGACCCCGTCGGCTACGGGGTCTTTCGCATGTGATCGTCTCCTCCCGCCCAGTTACGTCCTGCGACCCAGAAGGAATCGGAGCCGCCCGATGACCGACCCCGTTCCCGGAGGCGAGGCCCCCCGGACAGCGGCCGCCCCCACCGTCCTGGTGGCCAATCGCGGCGAGATCGCGGTGCGTGTCATCCGCACGCTGCGCCGGCTCGGAATGCGATCGGTGGCCGTCTACAGCGACGCCGATCCCGAGGCACCGCACGTACGCGCGGCCGACACCGCGGTCCGCATCGGCGGAGCCACCCTGTCCGACAGCTACCTCAACGGCGCAGCCATCGTCGACGCGGCCGTCGCCACGGGTGCGACCCTGGTCCACCCCGGCTACGGTTTCCTCTCCGAGAACGCCGGTTTCGCCCGGTCCTGTGCAGAGGCCGGACTCGTCTTCGTCGGCCCGCCCGCCGAGGCCATCGAGGCGATGGGCGACAAGATCAGGGCCAAGGCAACCGTCGAGCAGGCGGGTGTGCCGCTCCTTCCCGGCTTCGCCGAGAAGAACGAACAGCCCATGACCGACACCGAACTCCTGGAAGCAGCGGCGGTTGTGGGCTACCCACTGCTGATCAAGCCCTCCGCGGGTGGCGGCGGGAAGGGAATGCGGCTGGTACGCGAGGAGGGCGAACTGGCCGGGGCTGCGGCCACAGCCCGACGCGAGGCGCGTGCCGCCTTCGGCGACGCCACCCTGCTGGTGGAGCGATTCGTCGAACGCCCGCGTCACATCGAGGTGCAGGTCCTGGCCGACGCACACGGCAACGTCGTCCACCTGGGCGAGCGCGAGTGCAGCCTCCAACGCCGGCATCAAAAAATCGTGGAGGAGGCGCCCTCCCCCCTTCTCTCGCCCACCCAGCGCAGCGCCATGGGTGCGGCAGCGGTGGCCGCCGCGCGGGCATGCGGCTACGTGGGAGCGGGAACGGTGGAGTTCATCGTGCGCGGGACTGCGTCGGCTGATGAACCCCCCGGCACGCTCGACTACTCCTTCCTGGAAATGAACACCCGGCTCCAGGTGGAGCACCCGGTCACCGAGGCCGTGACCACGATCGGCGGCACACGGGGAATCGACCTCGTGGAGTTGCAACTGCGCGTCGCCCTGGGCGAGCAATTGCCGTTCGCCCAGGAGGACGTGGGTGTGATCGGACACGCTGTGGAATGCCGCGTCTACGCCGAGGACCCCGCACGCGATTTCCTGCCCACCGGAGGGCAGGTCCTGCTCCTGGCCGAGCCCACGGGCCCCGACGTGCGCGTGGACTCCGGCCTGGACGAGGGCTCCGCGATCACCTCGGCCTACGACCCGATGCTGGCCAAGGTCGTCGTCTGGGACACCGACCGCGCGGGCGCGCTGCGCAGGGCGGGCACGGCACTGTCGGGCTACACCGTTCTGGGCTGCGGGGTGAACGTGGCGTTCCTCCGGGCCCTGCTTTCCCATCCGGAGGTGGTCGCGGGCCGCCTGAGCACCGACCTGACCGAACGCCTGCGCCCGGAGTTGACGGCCGGCACCGACCGGGTCCCCGATGCCGTGCTCGCCGCCGTCGCCCTGGACCACCAGTTGGGGCTGGAACCCACCGACGCGCTCGCCGACCGCTTCGACGTCCCCGACGGCTGGCGGGTGGGCGAACACGCCTGGACCTCCTGGCGGCTGCGCGCGCCCGGCCAGGAGGCGCAGACGGTCCGGGTCCGCCGCTCAGGCGACGGATTCGAGGTCGCCGTGGGGGATGCCGTGGCGCACCCCGCCACAGCCCGGCGACGCGACAGCGGACGCACCCTGGTGGTGGCACACTCAGGGCGAATCGCACACTATGCGCGAGCCGTCGAAGCGGACACCGTGTGGCTGGGGCTGGACGGCGCGTCATGGCAGTTGCGACGCGAGACCCTGCTGGCTCCGATGCGCTCGGCAGCAGTCGGAATCGACGGAACCGTGCGCAGTCCGATGCCCGGGACCGTCCTGGCCGTCCCCGTCGCGCAGGGGGCGACCGTGCACGCAGGGGACGCCGTCGTCGTGGTGGAGGCCATGAAGATGGAGCACTCGGTGACCGCACCGATTGATGGGCTCGTCACCTCCCTGAGCGTGCACCCCGGACAGTCCGTGGCCATGGACACCGTCCTGGCCGTCATCACCGCGGGGCCTTCGGAAATCCCGGAAGGCTCCTCCCCCGTCACGACCACCAAGGAGTGAATCGCGTGTCGCATCGCCTGGACCCCGACTACGAAGACCTGCGCCGCAGCGTCGAGGAATTCGCCCGCGACACGGTGGCCCCGGTCATCGGCGACTACTACGAACGGGGCGAATTCCCCTACGACATCGTGGCCAAGATGGGGAAGATGGGTCTGTTCGGGCTTCCCTTCCCCGAAGAGTCGGGCGGAATGGGCGGCGACTACTTCGCGCTGTGTCTGGCGTTGGAGGAGCTGGCCAGGGTGGACTCCTCGGTGGCGATCACCCTTGAGGCGGGAGTGTCGCTCGGGGCGATGCCCATCCACCGGTTCGGCAGCGACGAACAGAAGAAGAACTGGCTGCCCCGCCTGTGTGCGGGGACCTCGTTGGGCGCGTTCGGGCTCACCGAACCCGGCGCGGGCTCCGACGCGGGCGGTACCCGCACCACCGCACGGTTGGAGGGCGACGAGTGGGTCATCAACGGCACCAAGTCCTTCATCACCAATTCCGGGACCGACATCACGGCACTGGTGACCGTGACCGCGGTAACGGGGCAGCGCCCCGACGGTCGCCCGGAGATCTCAGCGATCCTGGTGCCCTCGGGAACACCCGGGTTCTCCATCGGACAGAAGTACTCCAAGGTCGGATGGCGCGCCTCCGACACCAACGAACTGGTCTTCGAGGACTGCCGGGTCCCCAAGGCGAACCTGGTGGGCGAACAGGGTCGTGGCTACGCCCAGTTCCTGCGCATCTTGGACGAGGGCCGCATCGCCATCGCCGCGTTGTCGGTGGGGCTGGCCCAGGGGTGCGTGGACGAGAGCCTGCGCTACGCGAACGAGCGGGAGGCATTCGGGAGGCACATCGGCGGCTATCAGGCCATCCAGTTCAAGATCGCCGACATGGAGGCCCGCGCGTACACCGCACGTCTGGCCTATTACGACGCGGCCGCGCGGATGCTGGCGGGGGAACCGTTCAAGAGGCAGGCGGCGATCGCCAAGCTGGTGTCCTCCAACGCCGCCATGGACAACGCCCGCGACGCCACCCAGATCTTCGGCGGCTACGGGTTCATGAACGAGTACCCGGTGGGACGCTTCTACCGCGATGCCAAGATCTTGGAGATCGGCGAGGGCACCAGCGAGGTACAGCGGATGCTCATCGCGCGCGAATTGGGTCTCCCGGCCTGATTCCCTGCGCGGGCGGCTCGTTCTTCGGGCGAGCGGCCCGCCCGCGCCCGTACTCCGTCGGGGCGGGCCGCTCAATGGGCTAGCGACGGCGGCAGATCATGAGTTCGGTGGTGGGGCTTTCGCTCCTGGAGCGCGTCAGACGGCGCTCCAGGGGATAGAGCGCGGCTCCGGCGAGCCACCCGGTCGGTTCCGTGACGGTGGCCGCGCGTAGCGTTCCTCCCCACAGCTTGCGCCAGAGAGGGCCGGCGTCGACCTGGGCGTTCATCAGCACCAGCATCGGCGTTCGACGCACGACGTCGAATCCGGATCGTTCGAGCAGCGCGGTGATCCAGTCGAGCCTGCGGTTGACCTGGTTGGCACCGCGTTGGACGGAACCGTGCAGGAAGTTCTCGGACATGACGAAGTATCCCCCGGGCCGCACGATGCGGGCGATGGACTCGATGGCGGCGACGTAGCGGGCATCATCGGTGACGTGGAAGAGCACATCCATGCACGAGACGGCGTCGAAGGTCTTCTCGCCCAGTGTGTCCCCCGGCTCGGCGATGTCCAGGCGGTGGAAGCCGACACCGGGATAGCGATCGCGCAGGCGATGTACGGCGGCCTCGGTGAGGTCGGAACCGGTGACGGCGCCGGCGCCCAGTGCCTGCCACCCTCGCACGTAGAACCCCGTCCCCGAACCCACGTCGAGAATCTGCGCCGTGGGCCAGTCGAGGTCGAGTGCCGCCGCCTCGCGCAGGAACACCTCGCGGCGCACCCGGTACATCCAGGTGTTGAACGACCGGCCAAGCGCGCGGTAGCCGACGCCGGTCTGCGTCCAGTCCGCTTCCAGGCGTTGTTCCCAGAAGTCCCTGCGTTCGTCATGGAGCGTCATTGGGACATGGTCACCCGCGGGACCCGCCTTCGTCCAGTGCAACCTGCCGACAGCATCGGAACCGACAACGCCAGGGGGCACCGCGCATCAGCACGGTGCCCCCTGGCACTGGTGTGGCCCCGGTCCGGCTAACGCCAGGAAGTCTGGCTGCCGGTGGAGGTCGTCTGCCCCGCGGTGGAGGCGTCACCCACGGTGATGGCGTGCTCGACCAGACGGATCAGCGTGGACTTCGTAGAGGTCCGGTCGCGCGCGTCGCACTGCACGATCGGGATGTCCTCGCTGAGGGTCAGGGCGTCACGCACTTCGTTGGCGGCGTGCGGGTAGTAGGCGTCAAAACCATTGATTGCCACGATGAAAGGCAGCCGCGCCTCCTCGAAGTAATCGATCGCCGGGAAGCAATCGGCGAGGCGGCGGGTGTCCACGAGGACGACGGCACCGATGGCACCCTTGACCAGGTCGTCCCACATGAACCAGAAACGGTGCTGGCCCGGGGTACCGAACAGGTACAGGATGAGGTCGGAGTCAAGGGAAACGCGGCCGAAGTCCATGGCAACCGTGGTGGTCTGCTTGTCCGGCGTCTTGGCGAGGTCGTCCACGCCGACGCTGGCACTGGTCATGACGGCTTCGGTAGTCAGCGGCACGATCTCGGAGACCGATCCCACAAACGTCGTCTTTCCGACGCCGAAGCCCCCGGCGACGACGATCTTGACCGACGTCATCGCGTTCGCCACAGCACCGCCTTCGTCGGCCGCGCTAGAGCTTGCGAAGTCCACTGAGCACCCTTTCAAGCAGGTTGGCGTTGGGCCGGTTGTCGGTGTTGAGCGACGATCTGATTTGAACGAGGCCCTGCTCCGACATGTCCGCAACGAGTACCCGCGCGACTCCGAGCGGGATACGGCACAGAGCGGAGATCTCCGCTACGGACCGCCATTCCCGGCACAGATCGCTGATTGCCTGACACTCGGGAGTCAGGGTTCCGAATTCGTTGCGCGCCGTAGCGGTCGTGGAGATCAGTGCCTCAAGCGGCAACTGAGTCCGCGGCTTGGTCCGGCCCCGTGTAACAGCGTACGGGCGCACCAGCGAACTGGGAGCGCTATTAGCCGACGCGTTATTGGTAGGTGACCATTGCTGTTGGTCGGTTGATTGCTGGCCTTGGCGTGGAGCATCGGCTCCGAGCGAACCGTCCGCCAGCGCCCTGGGGGCGCCGGCGGGCTGCTGCCCGAACCACGAGGGACTCCCGGCATCTCTACCGTGAGGTGGTGCCACCACTTCCTCCTGTCGGTGGTGGATCAGTGGATACCCGAGGTACGCGCAGCCGGTGTCAGGGCACGGCCGGCACGCTCGACGAGCAGTGTCATCTCATAACCGACCAAGCCCAAATCACATTCGGCGGAGGCGAGCACCGCGAGGCACGATCCATCGCTGATGGCCATGATAAGGAGCAGCCCTCGCTCCATCTCAACCACGGTCTGGGCTACTGCTCCGCCCTCGAACACGCGAGCCGCACCCTGGGTGAGGCTGGACAGACCAGAGGCGATGGCCGCCAGCTGGTCTGCGCGGTCGGTGGGGAACCCCGCCGAAGCGGCCAGCGGCAAGCCGTCCGAGGACACCACGATCGCGTGCGCGACATCCGGCACACGATTGGCGAAATCAGTGATCAGCCAGTTGAGTTCTTTCACCGGTTGATTCATCTGCTCTCCTGTCGGTCCCAGCGTCCTTGTCGGTCGGTCATGGCGACCGCCGACGGCCAGGAGGTCGTCATTAGCGACTTTATTGCGTCTTCATGTCCAAGAAGTGCGGATGATGCTATTTCATTCCTCATCCGTGATCTACCCCTGCCCGTGAGCTGGGGCTGCGCGCCGGGCCCTCGCGGGCCCGGCCGTTAGTACCTCTGAGGCTGAGCAACTCACCTCTCCTTGGACGGCTGGTCGCCGAGGGCGTCCCGGCCCTGGCGTACGCCTTGCTGGAAGTTGGAGAACCGGCTGCGGACCTTGTCGGCGGACCGAGAAGTGATCTGCTTGAAGTTCTCCGGGGCCGGCGCGGTGCCGGGGACCAGGTTCGCCTTCGGGACACGCTTGGGCAGCCCGGAGGTGGTGAGACCGCCGGCGACCGGCTCGCTGGCCGTGCGCGCGGCCGTCTTCCAACTGGAGTCGGCGTCGGAGCGCCACTCGTCCTCCGGGCGGGGGGCGGGGGCCGGTTCCGGCGCCGGCGCCGAGCCGAAGGCCGCGAAACCGTCATCGGTGTCGTTGACGGCGCTGATGGGTCCGGTCTCCGCAACGGTGACCGCGGGGTTCACGGTGCGGCGACGGAACCAGTTGGACTCTATTGAGTCGAAAATGGGCAGCGGCTCGCCGCCGTCGATCGAGTTCTCCGGGGACGGCGGGACAACGGTCCCGTTGTTGTTGCTCCCCGATCCATAACGCTTGGAGAGGTAGGCGGTGGAGCCGTAGCCCTCCCGGATCTGGGGCTCTCCCGGGCGAATGCCGCCGTTCCCGTGGGACGACCCGGAGTAGGGCTGGGTCGCCGGCTCCTGCCAGGCCCTCGTCTCCTCGACCGGACGGGTGTCCTTGACCGGCTGGGGAGGCTCCGGGGAACGAGGCTCGACCGAGTATCCGTACACGGGCTCGGCGGACTCTGCCGGAGAATGCGGGGCTGCGTCCGGGTAGTACGGCTCGGGCTCCTTGACAGGAGCCGGCTCGGCGGGCTTGGCCCATCCGGTGTCGGCCCACAGGTCCTGACCGCTGGGCGGGTGCTCGGCGGTCTGCCCGCTGCCCTGGGTGGACCGCGGGGCGGCGGATTCGGGGCGCTTGGGCAGCGAGGCCGGCTCGTCGCGCTCCCAGACCGAACGCTCCGAGGAGCTCCGGGTCTTCCAGACGTCGTCGGCGGGGTCGGCCGGGGCCGGACTGGACGCAAAGGCCGCGGTGGCCTCGGCATAGGTGTCGGGAACCGGTCCGCGCGGCGCAGCGAGCGCGGGCGGGGTGGAGTCCACCGGCGTGATGAGGAGGTCGGCGGGGAACACCACGAGAGCGGTGATTCCGCCATTGTGCGCGGCACGCAGACGCACCTGGATACCGTGACGGGCAGCCAGGCGGCTGACCACGAACAGACCCATTCGGCGCGAGATCGCGACGTCGATGACGGGCGGCTCGGCCAGACGGGTGTTGGTGGCGTCGATCTCCTCGGGCGCCATCCCGATTCCGGAGTCGGTGACCTCGACCATGACCTCTCCGCCGTCCAGGGCCCGGGCGTTGACCGAGACCTGGGTGTCGTGGGAGGAGAACGCGGTGGCGTTCTCCACCAACTCGGCGACCAGGTGGATGACGTCGTTGACGGGGCGGCCCAACACCGAGATGTGCGAAGGCGCCCGGACGTTCACCCGCTCGTACTGCTCGACCTCGGAGATCGCACCGCGCAGGACGTCCACCAGCGGAACCGGCTGGGCCCACTTGCGGGTGTTGTCCTGACCGGAGAGGACCAGGAGGTTCTCGTTGTTGCGGCGCATACGGGTCGCGAGGTGGTCGAGCTGGAAGAGGTCACCCAGACGGTCGGAGTCCTGCTCGCTCTGCTCAAGGCCGTCGATGAGGCGCAACTGCCGTTCCACCAGGGTCTGGCTTCGACGGGAGAGGTTGACGAACATCGAGTTGACGTTGCTTCGCAGCGCGGCTTCGTCGGAGGCCAGTCGCAGCGCCACCCGGTGGACCTCGTCGAAGGAACGGGCGACCTCGCCGATCTCGTCGCCGGAGGCGACATCGATGGGCGTGACCCGGACTTCACCGGCACCGGAGTTGGTCTCGCGCATCCGGCTGATGGCCTCGGGCAGGTCCTTGGCCGCGATGCCCATCGCACCGTCGCGCAGAGCGCGCAGCGGGCGCACCATGGAACGGGCCACCAGCATGGTGACGATGAAGACCGCGATGATGATGCCCAGAACCATCAGCGAGTCGAGGACCGTACGGCTGAGCGCAGCGCCCTTGAGAGAGCTGGCCTCCGCCTTGACGGAGTCGGCCATCTCGGTCTCGACGATCTGCATGCGCTCCAGGGTGACGTCGGCCACCTTGGCGTAGTCCTCGGGGCCGTCGCCCTGGGAGATCCCGGTGAGCTCCTCGTTCTCGCCCACACGCATCATGACGCGCAGTCGCATGGTGCCCATGCGGCTGACTTCGAGGCCGGTGAAGTTCTCGTCATAGAACGCGCGCTGTTCGGGGGTGACGGTGGCGGCGAAGTTGGAGAGCTCGTTCTCGTAGCGGGCCCGGGTGTTCTCGATCGCCTCCTGGCTGCCCCCGGACATCGATCCGCGCATCAAGGAGTGCAACATCAACGCGGACTCGTAGGAGAGGAAGTCGCGCGCCTTGCCCAGCGAGGTCATCGCGCGCACGCTCTCGCGCAGTGCGGTGTCGTCGGTCTCGTTGGCGATCGTCTCGTTGAAGGAGCTGAGCGAGCTGACGATCTGGCGGTACTTGGTCACCGCGGGGAGCATGGTGACGCGGGTGCCGGTGACCTCCGAGCGCAGCGCGTCGAGTCCGTCGAGGTTGTTCAGCATCGCCTCAAGACGGCTGCGGGCGAGCTCGCTGCCCGGATCACCCAGCTCGTTGGTGCCGTTCTTCAGGGTGTTTACTGCCTGGTTCACCACCTGCTGCTGTTCTTCCAGCGCGGCCAACCGAGTGGCGTCGCGCTGCTGAGGATTGGGATTGTCGGCAATGTAGGCCGCGGTGAGCAGGCGTTCGGTGCCCAGCTCGTTGGCCAACGTCACGACGTCCGCTCCGAGGTCGGCCATGCTCTCGATCCGCTCATGGGTGAGCGTGACGAGCACGTTCTCGGAGATGCGCAGACCGCCCAGAAGCAGGGCTGCGGCGGTGGGAATGACGATGAGCGCAACCAGCCGGGAACGGACACGCCAGTTCCGGGGGGCCCACCATCGGGCGGAACGCCTGGACGAGGCACCGCCCCCGGCCTCTTCGGCCTGGTCAAGCAGCTGATCGTCGTTGGCGTCAGCGCCATTGTTCGTCGCTCGTGTCGGCACGGACCCTCGCAACCTTTCGTGTTACCGCCTCGGGCACTGGATCAGGAACCCCATGGTGTGGCACCGGGAGTCTGGCGGTCGTACGCAGGACCCCGGATGCCTGTTTCAGGACACCGTGGACGACCGTTTGAGATGTTTTTCTAGCGGCCCGGCATTGAGAAGGGGGTGCTTGCCACGGCCAGGATTCACCTCATTGGGAGGGAGGCGTCGCGCACCATTAAACCGAAACGGTGTGCGTGAGGTCGATAGCGTACCAATCCGGCTAGACACCCCGCATACCCCGATTATCCCTAATCAACAGAGCCGTCTAGGACCGGTTTATACGTTTTGCGGCGCCTGGTCTAGTCCCATCCGGTCCTGGCGTGGGACTTCTGCACGCTGAAAGGGCTTCTTACCCTCTTCTCATCACATTGATAACTTTTTGAACACGCGTCACACAGACTGGGAACATGCTGGTCAACGTGGCATGGTGAGGCCGCATCAGCACGTTTCGGGGGGAGCGGCCGTGAGTCACCGCAATCGCGCGCACCAAACCGGTCGGACAACGGTGGCGGCGATTCTTGGGATCTGGCTGGCAGCAGTGCCCGGCCTGCCTGCATCAGCCTCGGTACCGGCGCTCAACGATGTCGAACGCAGTCGTCAGGACGAGGCGCGGCACACCGAGTCGATCGAATCACTCAAAACCGACCTCGCGTTGGTCCGCTCCCGACTGGACGACCTGCACGCGGACGCCGACGCGGCGATCCTGGCCTACGACGAACAGCAAGAACTCCTGGATGAGGCGGAAGCCGCCTACAGCGACGCCAAGGAGTCCTCCGACACGGCCTCGGCCGATCACGCGGCATCCCGGCGCGAGGTGGCGCGTTACGCGGCTGCCGCCTACCGTGGCGCCGACCTCGGCCAGATCGACGTCTGGATGGGCGCAGAGGGCCCGCAGGAGGTCGTGGACCGCGGCGGATACGTCCGCCTGCTGGCCGATCGCCGCAAGGTCGACCTCGATCGCACCAGGGCGGCCGGCCTTGTAGGAGAGACCATGCGCGATCGCGCGAGGAAAGCCGAGCAGGAGCGCGAGCAGGCCGCCGAGGACGCGGCCGAGGCGAAGGACATCGCTCTGGAGGCGGTACGCGAACAGGAATCGCAGATGGAGTCCATCCTGGCCGAACAGAGCGAGGTGGAGGCTGCGCTGGCCGCTGCGCAGGACAACACCGCCGAATTGGAAGCCGAGCGCGAGCGTGCGCTGGAACGGGCCAGGACGGCGAGCGCACCGGTGGCACTGCCCGAGGTCGACCCCCTGCGCGATCCACACCGCCAAGGGGACCTTTCCGCAGGACGACAGGGCCGATCCGCCCCGGAGCACCTCCGGGAGACGGCTCGGGCAACCGCCACCGAGAATCCTCGGGCAGGCGAAAAGGACCGGGTGGGGCAGAGCCCGGCCGCTCCGGGCGACCGCTCGGACACGGCCCCCGTGGCGGTCTGCGAGGGGGGAGCCCTCGCCCGCTACGGCAACGGAGCCGTTCCGGAGTCTGCGCTGTGCCCTCTCCCCCAGACCGGGGAAATGCTGCGCGCGGATGCGGCCGTGGCTTTCATCGAACTCGACGGCGCCTACCGCGAACGTTTCGGCCAGGCCATGTGTGTGACCGACTCCTACCGTCCCGTCAGCGAACAAGCCCGCTTGTTCCGGGAGATGCCCACCGGGATGGCCGCTCGACCGGGTAACAGCACGCACGGCCTGGGCATCGCGGTGGACCTGTGCGGAGGAGTGAACGCACACCGTTCCCCCCAGCACGAATGGATGCTGGCCAACGCGCCCGACTTCGGCTGGACCAACCCCGAATGGGCCCGCGACGGCTTCGAGCCGTGGCACTGGGAGTTCGGCTGACCGCTCCCCCGGCCGTCCTGTCGTGCACAACGGCCACGAGGAAGAGCTACAGGGAGCGTCTCCGCGTTCTCAGGCGTTGGCCGACCCGATTCTGAGCTCGAATTCGCCCAGCGGTCCACCGTCCACGAACAGCTCCTCGCCTCGCTCCAGGAGGCGGGTTCGCCCGGGCAGTACCGCGGCCACGTCACCGGCCGATCCTCCGGAGATCGACCACTGGTCGGCGAGACTCGCCTCGGCGACGAGGATGTCCTCTACCGTGGCGCTCACGGTGACTTCCGTACCGTCGAACTCGTCGTGGGTCGTGATTGCCGGCCCCAGCGTCAACCCCGCGGGCTCCCCCTCGACGGTATGCCACAGGCACGCGAGGGTGTATCCGGCGTGCCTGCCCCTACAGCCGAAAACTGCGGCGACGCCGACGTCGGCGAACAGAACGTCGGCGCCGGCGGGAAGAGCGATCCCATCGTCGGTTCCGCGGACCAGCCCCGGGACGATCGTGAGTTCGCGGGCGTCAGCGGTGCGCAGTGCGACAGGGCGGGCAGGCTTCAACGGCGCGCACAGTCGGGTCTCGAACTCGACGATGATCTCCACCGGCACGGTCAGCGCCCGCTGGTAGGCGTCGGCAAGGGCGTCGTTGCTGTCGGCCAACAGTTCGGGGACGCTCTCGGAACCGGGATACCCGAACACGCACCCGTCGTCGACGACACCTGGCCGTTGCGCTCCTCCACTGGGCGAAAGGTAGGTGACCCAGCGCATTTTCCATCCCTCCCCACCGCCGCCGATAGAGCCGGATCGGCTCTGGCGCGGCTTCCTCGAAGGAAAGATACCTTGCGTCGACCCACGCGGGCGTCAAGCTGCCGGAGCACCGCGCACGCGGAGAATCAGGGGCGAGAAGGCGCGGCAGGGAGCGGATTGTGCTCCTTGCCGGTGCCCGCACACATCCGGCAGGGTTCATCGACCCTGGCCCAGACGATCAAGCCATCGGCGTCGCGCTGCGGCCTCTCCGGGTGCCAGCGGCCGGCGCCGGCGCAGAACCGACACGGCCAGTCTACGCGCGCACACCACTGGCATCCTTCCAGCGCGCAGTAGGTCTCCTGCCGCTCCAACCGCATCTGCTGCGACCCCTCACAGTGTCAACGCCCCCAGAGCCTTCGAGGCTGCCATGGAGACGGCTGCCCGGACCAGGCAATGCACACAAGCGTTGCACAGCGTGCGGAGCGTCGTCCACCGGGTCCGTCAAGGCCACCGCGGGGCTAGGCCGATTCCCGGACCACCAGATGGGTGTCCAGGACGACCCTGGCCGGGGTGTCCCGGTGTCCGGTGATGCGGTCGACGAGTACCCGCGCCATCTCGCGGCCCATGAGCTCGGTGGACTGGTTGACCGTGGTCATCGGGGGTTCGGCGTGCATCGAGACGTCGGAGTCGTCATAGCCGATCACGGCGACGTCGTCGGGGACCTCTCGGCCGGCCAGGCGCAATCCGCGCAGTGCGGCCAACCCCATGAGGTCCGAGGCGGCGAAGATCGCGTCGAGGTCGGGAGCCGCGTCCAGGAGCGCCTGGATCCCGGCCGCGCCACTGTCGTAGCTGAAATCCCCGTAGTAGACGAGCTCTTCGTCCTCGGGGATCCCTGCTTCGGCGAGGGCCTCCCGGTAGCCTTGGAGGCGTTCGACACCGGCGACCATGTCCTGCGGGCCGGTGATGGTGGCGATGCGACGGCGTCCGATCTGGACCAGGCGCTGGGTGGCGGTGCGACCACCACCGAAGTTGTCGATGTCCACGTAGGACATCTGGTCCTCCGCGACCCCCAGGGGCCGTCCGCCGTAGACGAAGGGCACTCCCGCAGCGGCGAGGACCCCCGGAAGCGGGTCGTTGCGGTGCAGGGAAAGCAGGAGGACACCGTCCACGTGCTGCCCGGTCAGGTAGTCGCCGAGCCTCTCGTGCTCCGGGCCCGAGCGGCCCATCGCGAGCAGGAGTTGGAAGCCGCGCTCGGACAGCGCTCCTCCCACCCCGCGCACGATGCCCGCGTAGAAGGGCTCGGAGAAAAGGCGTTCATTGGTTTCCGAGACCACCAATGCCACCGTGTCGGTGCGCCGGGTCACAAGGGTGCGGGCCGCCCGGTTGGGCACGTAACCCAACTCGCGCACGGCCAACTGGACCGCTTCCCGGGTGGCCGGGCTCACTTGCTCCGACCCGTTGATCACTCGCGACACGGTCCCCCGGCCGACACCGGCCCGTGCCGCCACCATCTCCAATGTCGGACGCTGCCGACGCTCCATCGAACTCCCCCAACCATGGCCGCGCCGCCCCGGCGCCTCCCCACAATCTTGGGGCACGCTGGGGCGACGCCCGCCAGTCGCCCTCGTTAGGGCGCGCCGCCAATGCCGCCCTCCTGGACGACCCTGCCGTACCAACGGCCGCTGTCCTTGACGGTGCGGCGCTGGGTCTCGTAGTCCACGTGCACGATTCCGAAGCGCTTGTCGTAGCCCAGCGCCCACTCGAAGTTGTCCAGCAGCGACCACGCGAAGTAGCCCTTGAGCGGAACTCCGGCCTCGATCGCGGCGTGCGCGGCGCGCAGGTGCGATTCGAGGTAGGCGCGGCGGTTCTCGTCGTGGACGGCGTCCCCGGTGACCTGGTCGTCGAAAGCGGCGCCGTTCTCGGTGATGTAGAGGGAGAGCCCCGGGTAGTCGGTGGCGAGCCTGGCCAGGGTGTCGTAGAGACCGGTGGAGTCGATCTCCCAGCCCATTGCGGTGACGGGCAGGCCACGCCGCACCGTGATGACGTGCTCGCTGCCCACCGAGGGCGAGTACTCGCCCTCGACGTCGAAGTCGGCCGGGTCGAGACCGTCGGTGGAACCAGCGACCCAGGTCGGGTTGTAGAAGTTGACCCCCATCATGTCCAACGGGGCGGAGATGATCTCCAGGTCGCCCTCCTGCACGAAGCCGAAGTCGCTGATCTCGGCGACGTCCGCACGCAGGTCCTCGGGGTAGGTGCCGTTCAACAGCGGCTCGGTGAAGATCCGGTTGCGCAGGGCGTCCATACGGCGAGCCGCGTCGAGGTCGGCCTCGGATTCGGTGTTGGGCCGGATCGTGGTCTGGTTGTGCACGATGCCCACGAGCGGCTTGCGCGCGGAGCCCACGGCCTGCTCGCGAATGGTGGCGGCCGCCAGGCCGTGTCCCAGGAGCAGGTGGTGCACTGCTGCCAGAGCAGAGGCGGGCTCGCGGCGGCCGGGGGCGTGGACACCCGAGGCGTACCCGAGGAAGGACGAGCACCACGGCTCGTTCAGCGTGCTCCAGTTGGTGACGCGGTCACCGAGCAGCTTGTGCATCACGCCGGCGTACTCGGCGAAGCGGTAGGAGGTGTCGCGGTTGGTCCAGCCTCCGTCGTCCTCCAACGCCTGGGGAAGGTCCCAGTGGTAGAGCGTCGGCCACGGCTCGATCCCGGCTTCGAGCAAGGCGTCCACGAGCTTGTCGTAGAAGTCGAGCCCGGCCTGGAGGATCTGTCCCTTGCCATCGGGCTGGATGCGCGGCCAGCCGATCGAGAACCGGTAGGCGCCCAGACCGAGGTCGCGCACGAGTGCGACGTCCTCGCGGAAGCGGTTGTAGTGATCGCACGCGGGATCGCCGGTGTCCCCGTTGTTGACCTTGCCCGGGGTGGCGCAGAAGGTGTCCCAGATGCTGGGGCCGCGACCGTCGGCGGTGGTCGCCCCCTCGATCTGGAATGAGGCGGTCGCCGCGCCCCAGACGAATCCCTCGGGGAACCGGATCCCGGCCCCTTCCTGATCGGTTGCCAGTACGGGTGAGGTCACGTTCTGCGAAGTCACGATTTGATGGCACCTTCCATGATCCGGCCGATCAGTTGGCGGCCGAGTACGAAGAACAGAATCAGCAACGGCAGGGTGGCGACGACCGAACCGGTGAACATGAGGGAGAAGTCACGCGAGAACGCCGATTCGTTCAGCTGGTTGATGGCGAGTTGGACGGTGGGGTTGCTCGGGGTGAGGACCGCGAGGGCCCACACGAACTCATTCCACTGGGTCATGAAGGTCAACAACCCCAGGACGACCGCTGCGGGACGCAGTGCGGGCAGGACCACACTCCAGTAGATACGGAAGGTGGAGCAGCCGTCCATGCGCGCGGCTTCCAGGAGTTCGTCGGGAATGGCCTGGACACAGTACTGACGCATCAGGAACACGCCGAAACCACTGACCATGAACGGCACGATGATCGCGGTGATGTCGCCGCGCCAGCCCAACCACCCCATCAGCATGAGCAGGGGGATGATGCCCATCTGGACCGGGACGGCCATGGTGATGACGACGCCGACCGCGGCGGCGTCGCGCCCACGGAACTTCAGCTTGGCCAGGGCGAACCCGGCCAGCGAGGAGAAGAACACCACCGAGAACGCCAGGATGGTGGACGAGAGAGCGGAGTTGATGAGCCCCAGCGTGAAGTTGGCGCTGCTGTTGGCGAACAGCCGCTCCATGTTGGCGAGGAAGTTCCCGCCCGGGAGGAGGAAGGGGGGCCGCGCGGCAGCGGCTGCGGAGTCGCGGCTGGCGATGACGAACATCCACCACAATGGGAACGCCGAGAACAGCAGGGCCAGGCTGAGGCCGATGTAGGTCAGTGGCGTCGCTTCGCGCACACCGGTCTCGCCCTTGGGCGCTTTGGCCGGCTTGGCCGCCCGTCCGGCCCGCTGCGCGGGCGGCGGGGTCAGGGTGGTGGTCACTGCGCCCCCTTGATCCGACTGCTGAGCAGGGTGTTGACCAGCCCGAACAGCACGATGAGCACGAACAGGGTCCAGGCGATCGCCGACCCGTATCCGTAGTTGTTGAAGCGGAACGCCTCCTCAAAGATCAACATCATCACCGTCTGGGACTGCCCGGAGGTTCCGCCGGACATTCCGCCGCCGTTGAAGATGACCGGCTCGGTGAACAGCTGCATCTGGCCGATGGTGGAGATGATGACCGTGAAGATGATCGTGGGGCGCAGCATGGGGATGGTGATCTGCCAGAACTGGCGCATCCGCGAGGCCCCGTCGATGGAGGCCGCCTCGTAGAGGTCCTTGGGCACCGCCTGCATCGCGGCGAGGTAGATGAGCGCGTTGTAGCCGGTCCAGCGCCAGTCGACCATCACGGCGATGGCAGCCCAGGACGTGTAGGTCCCGCCCTTCCAGTTCACCGGGTCGATACCGAAGAAGCCCAGACCGTAGTTGATGAGCCCGAACTGGGTGCCGAACAGCTGAGAGAAGACGATGGCGACGGCCGCGACCGAGGTCAGGTAGGGCAGCAGCAGGCCCATTCGCCAGAAGTTGGCGGCCCGGATGCGGCGGCTCAGCGTGTCGGCGAGCAGTAGTGCCAGCAGCAATTGGGGCACCGTCGCGATGGCGAAGATACCGAGGGTGTTGTAGAGCGCGTTCCAGAACTTGCCGTCCTGGACGAGTTTCACGTAGTTGGCGATACCGACGAAACCCTGGTTGCCGCCGAGCAGGGTCCAGTCGTGCAGCGAGACCCAGACGGTGTACAGCAGCGGAAACAGCCCGAAGACGGCGAACAGCAAGAAGAACGGGCTGATGAACAGGTAGGGCGAGACCTTGAGGTCAAAGTGGTTGAAGCGGGTCTGTCGGCGCTCCAGCCGCTCCTGGTCGGCGCCTACCGGCGGCCTTGAACCAGGACCGGAGGGTTCCGGACCGCTGGGCGGGGCGCCTCCGCGCCTGAGCAGAGTCACGTCGAGCGCTCCTCGTCGTGGGTTCGTGGATCGGGGTAGTGGTATGCGGGAGGCCGAGACGGCCGCACCCCGGGCCCGGGGTATGAGCACCTCGGGGGCGGGGACGCGGCGTCGCCGTCGGCGAACCGCGGGTGCGGCGGCCCCGCCCCGGACGGAGAGGGGCCGTCCTGTTGGAGGGCTTCCGGAGGGAGCCGCCGCACGTTCTGATCAACTACTGGTGATTACTCGCCGGCGGCGCGCTTGGCACCGTCGTTGGCCTGGCCCCACGCCTCGTCCGGCGAGAGCTGCCCTTGCTCCATGGCCTCCATCGCCTTGCGGAACTCCTCGGCGACCTGGGCGTTGTTGATGCCGTAGTAGACGGGCTCAAGCTCCTTGGCGGTCTCGCCGTAGATCTGGCCGACGGGCGCGTTGTTGAAGTAGTCGCGCTCGAACTCGGAGACGGCGGGGTCGTCCAGGACCTCGGGGGAGGAAGGCAGGTTGTTGGCCGCGTTCCAGGCACCGAGCTGGCCCTCGGGGCTACTCAGGAAGATGGCGAGCTTGGCCGCCTCTTCGGGGTGCTCGCTCTGGGTGGTCACCGAGAGCCAGGAACCGCCCCAGTTGCCGCCCTCACCGGGGACGGAAGCGATGTCCCACTTGTCACGGCCGGCGTCGCCGGCGGTGCTTTCGACGTGGCCGAGCATCCAGGCCGGGCAGGGCAGGGTCGCGAAGACGTTGCCCTGGATGCCGGCGTTCCACTCGTCGCTCCACATCGCGAGGTTGGCGGAGAGGCCCTCTTCGGACAGGGTCTCGGCGAGCTTCCAGCTGTCGGTCACGACCGGGTTGCTGTCGGCGACCAGGTTGTTGTCGGGGTCGAAGAAGGTGTGGGTGCCCCCCTGGGCGTTCATGGTGTTGAAGTAGGGGGTGACGGTGGAGACGAAGGAGGCGCCGGTGTCGGCGTCACGGAACTCCTGTCCGACCTTGATGAAGTCGTCCCAGGTCTCCCAGCTGGCGCCGACCTCGTCGCGGTCGGTGGGCAGGCCGGCGTCCTCGAACAGGTCGACGTTGTAGCACATGCTCATGCCGCCGATGTCGGTTCCCAGGCCCAGGAGGCGGCCGTCGGGATCCTTGCCCAGCTCCCACTTCCAGGGCAGGTAGTTCTGCTCCTGGTCGGCGGCGCCGTACTCGGCGAGGTCCACGAAGGCGTCGCCCTGGCCGAGGTAGTACTGCTGGAGGATGCCCTCTTCGATGGCGACGATGTCGCCGGCGCCGTCACCCGCAGCGATGTTCTGCTGCAACTGGGGGACATAGGTGGCGTTGAGATCGGTGAGGTTGCGCTCCTCGATCGTGATGTTGGGGTTGTCGGCTTCGTACTTCTCGAAGAGCTCTTCGTAGCCGAAGACACCGAAGGTGTCGATGACGAGCGTGATGGTGCCGTCGTCGTTGGAACCGCCGCCGCACGCGGTGGTGGTGAGCAGAACTCCGGCTCCAGCTGCCGCAACGGCCGCCTGCCAGTAACGACGCTTGTAAGTTCGCATGTGCGACCCCTCGATCGAGGTGAAAGATGACCAGGCCGCGTCCCTGTCCCCCCGGATATGGGAGCGCTCCCACGAGAGTGGCCCAGATCACCGCACAACGTCAATACCCGGACATGATTGCGAAACGTAACCGTTACTTCGGCCTGCACGGTCCCGGGCGACAAAAAGCCGGGCTGCCTACGCGATACACGCGCGGCAGCCCGGCCTCAGGGAGGTGCGGGGCGCGTGCAGCACCCCGCAGAACAGATCAAGCCTGGTCGTCGACCGGGTAGACGACGCCCTGCCAGGTCTCCTCGATGTAGTTCTTGACCTCGTCGCTGTGCAGAAGCGTCACCAGCGTGGCGATGTCGGGGTCCTCGGAGTCCTCGGCCCGCACCACCAGCCCGTTGGCGTAGTCCTTGATGTAGTCCGGGCCGTCGCTGGGCTCCCAGGCGAGCTCGTTGGACTCCTCGGCGAGGTTGGTCTCGATGGCGTAGTTGCCGTTGACGACCGCGGCGTCCACGTCGGGCAGCGAGCGGGGAAGCTGCGCGGCCTCCAAGGGGGTGACCACGATGTCCTTGGGGTTGTCCTCGATGTCGGCCTCGGTGGCCAGGGCACCGGCGTCGGCAGCGACCGTGATCAGCCCCTCCGCCTCCAGGGTGGCGAGGGCCCGGTCCAGATTGGCCGCATCGTTGGGAACGGCGATCTCCGCACCGTCGGGGATGTCCTCGGCGCTCTCGTGCTTGTCGGAGTACAGGCCAAGACGCTCGACGTGGACGTCGCTGACGTAGGTCAACTCGTCCTCGGGGTTGGCGTCCTGCCACTCAGCGAGGAAGGTGCGGTGCTGGAAGAAGTTGGCGTCCAGCTCCCCTTGGGCGAGCTGCGGGTTGGGCTGGTTGTAGTCGGCGATCTCGACGAGTTCGAGGTTGAGGCCGGCGTCGGCGGCGAGGGTGTCCTGGACGAAGTTCAGGATCTCGCCGTGGGGAACAGGACTGACCCCGATCTTGAGGGTCGTCAGGTCGCTGTCCTCGGCCCCTCCGCCTGCGTTCTCGCTGGGGGCGCCGCACGCCGACAGCGCCACGGCCAGCGTCACTACCCCGACGGCTCCAAATACCTTGCGCACGTTGGCCCTCCTTGGGCTGAATGATGAATCGAACGGTCCCGGACAGGGAGCCGCAGTAGGCCGGATTACCGGTGGGAAACCCGGCGCACGAGGAAATCGCCCACACTCTGGGCTGCCTGCACGACCAGCACCAGGAAGACGACGGTGGCCCAGAGGTAGTAATCGTCGAACCGCTGGTAGCCGTAGCGGATGGCGATGTCGCCCAGTCCGCCGCCGCCGATCGCCCCGGCCATCGCCGAGTAGGAGATGAGGGCCACGATCGTCATGACCAGTCCCGCGATGAGGCCGGGGAGGGCCTCGGGCAGCAGGACCTTGCCCACGATGGTCAGTCTGCGCGCACCCATCGCGAGCGACGCCTCGACGACCCCGCGGTCGACCTCGCGCAGCGACGTCTCCACCAGGCGGGCGAAGAAAGGGATGGCGCCGATACTCAGCGGGACGATCGCCGCGGTCGGGCCGAGGGTCGTTCCGGTGATGAGACGGGTGAGCGAGAGCACCGCCACCATCAGCACGATGAAGGGCAGCGAACGGCCGATGTTGACCACCGTGCCCAGGACCGCCTTGACCGCGGGAGCCGGGGTGAGGCCGCCGCGGTCCGTGGCGACCAGCAGGACGCCCAGCGGAAGGCCGAACAGAATGGTGAACAGGGTGGACCAGAGCACCATGTACAGGGTGTCCAGGGTGCCCAGCCACAGCACCGGCCACATGTCGGGCCAGCGCTGGCCGAGTTCGGCGATCCACTCGATCATCGGACCTCCTCCACGATCAGGCCGTGGCCGGCCAGGTGGTCGAGCGCAGCCTGGCGCCGGGGGCCGGTGACACGGACGTTGAGTCGGCCGACCGAGTGCCCGGCCACCTCCTCGACCGCTCCGCCGATGATGTTGACGTCCACGTCGAACTCCCGGGTGATCTGCGACATGAGCGGCTCGTCGGACTGGCGGGTGTAGGTGAGGGTCACGGTGTCGGGCGGCGAAGAAGCCGGGAGCGGGAACAGCGAGCGCGCCAGCAGCGAACCCGGGGTCTCCAACAGCTCCAGTACCTGGCCGGACTCGGTGAAGGAACCGTTCTCCATGATCGCCGCCGAGTCGCAGATCTGCTTGATCACATCCATCTCGTGGGTGATGAGCAGAACGGTGAGGCCGAGTTCGCGGTTGAGGTCGCGCAACAGCCCCAGAATGGAGGCGGTCGTCTGCGGATCCAGCGCCGAAGTGGCCTCGTCCGACAGCAGTACCTTGGGGTTGGGCGCCAGAGCGCGGGCGATGCCCACCCGCTGCTTCTGGCCTCCGGAAAGCTGGGCCGGGTAGGCCTTGGCCTTGTCGGTCAGGCCCACCAGCTCAAGAAGTTCGGCTACTCGGCGACGGCGCTGGGCCGCACCCACCCCGGCGATCTCCAGGGGAAAGGCGATATTGGCGGCCACGGTGCGCGAGGAGAGCAGGGCGAAGTGCTGGTGGACCATACCGATGCCGTGTCTGGCAGCACGCAGCCGCGGCCGGCTGAGAGCGGTGAGGTCGGCACCGTCGACCACGACCCGTCCTGCGTCGGGGCGCTCGAGAAGGTTGACGCAGCGCAGCAGCGTGCTCTTGCCGGCACCGCTCTGCCCCACGACGCCGTAGACCTCGCCCTGCCGGACATTGAGGTCGACTGCGTCGAGGGCGACGACCTCCCGGTTCTTCAGCCGGTAGACCTTTCGCAGGCCCTCAGCGTTGATCACTGGCTTCCTCGGTACTGGGTCTTGGATTTCCCTGTCGAAACACCCGCCTGCCGGCCCGCGGGATGGGCGTGCCGGCCGTGGTTCGCACGTCCGGGCCTTCATCGGGCCGGACGGTGCGTGCCCGTCTTAGCCGGGCGCATCGCGAAAGGTGACCGCTCTGGCGGGGATCAGGGTCTGTCTCGCGAAAACCTATAACCCACCATATCAGTAGGAAAATGTGGCTGAAATCTCGCAGACATGCACGCGTAACACGATGGGGCACACGCAATCCGCCAGCCCGACCTTCGAGGCTACCCGGACGGCACCAAAGTCCAATGAAACGGACAGCGATGTGACGTGCTTCATCACTGTTTTCCGCTTTGGCCGCCGCATCCGCCTAGACTCGTGACCGGCCCCAGCGGGACAGTCAGGCCGCGGCACCCTCCATCCCCTACGCGATGCCCTGTCCCGGCGCCAAAGCCCGGCGTGGCCCAACCGAGCGATGCGGGTCCTCACCCACAGGCGGCGTCCGCTGCCACCACTGGGATGCCCGCGCCGATTGAGGAGCTGGATTAAGAGTGCTGTCCATTCGTTCGACCGGTGACGGTCCGGATGACCACGCCGACTTCTGGGCGCCCGACCCGCCCGAGCGCACCTGG
Source organism: Nocardiopsis ansamitocini (assembly GCF_030268225.1). Lineage (GTDB taxonomy): Bacteria > Actinomycetota > Actinomycetes > Streptosporangiales > Streptosporangiaceae > Nocardiopsis_D > Nocardiopsis_D ansamitocini. The sequence continues at coordinate 612,753 of NZ_BSQG01000001.1, forward strand.
CGCGAGCTGCTGGCCGCCGTGGTCGCTGTTCCCACCGGCATCCGCCGCCGGACCGGCGCGCTTGCCGCTGCGGTAACACTCACCCTTGTCATGAGCCCGGTCGCCACCGGGTCGGCGGCGCCTGCCGCACCGGCCCCCGCCGAGAGCCTGGACTCCTTGCTCTCACGGGCCGATTCCCTCAGCGAGGAGTACAACGGCGAGCTGCGCGACATGGAGGGCGTGATCGCCGACGCGGAGAAGGCCGAGGAACGCGCGAAGAAGACCCGCTCCGAGGTAGAGGAGTCCCGCAAGCAGGTCCAGCATCTGGCAGTGGCCACCTATACCTCCGGTGGCCTGGATCCGTCACTGAGCCTGTTCGTCGAGGGCGAACCCCAGGACATCATCGACCGCGCCGCGTTGATCGCCCACCTGGCCAACACCAACAACGACAAGATCGACCATCTGCGGCAGGCGCAGCAACGCGACGAGAAGGCGCAGGAGAACTCCCAGGAGAAGGTCGACCAGGTCGAGGCGGACCTCGCGGAACTGGAGGACCGCCGCAACGAAGTCCAGGGGCTCATCGCCGACTACCCCGTCCAGGAGATGGGGCCGCCCGACAGCCTGACCCCGCGGACCCGGCAGATGCGCGATGTGATCATCGACGAGTTCGGCCGCAACAACGCCAACGGCGGAGTGGGCTGTTACCGGCCCGACGGCGGTTTCGTGGTGGGCGAGCACCCCAAGGGTCGCGCCTGCGACTTCATGGTCAACAAGAACGGCCAGATGCCCACGGCGAAGCAGCAGGAGCACGGCCAGCAGATCGCCGACTGGGCCCAGGAGAACGCCGACCGGCTCGGGATCATGTACATCATCTGGAAGCAGGAGATCTGGGACATCCGCCGCAACGAGGGCTGGCGCCAGATGTCGGACCGCGGCAGTATCACCGAGAATCACTTCGACCACGTGCACATCTCGATGTTCTAGTCGTGCGCGGCCGGGGCGGTCGACGGCCGGTTCCGTTTCTCCGCACGGACGACCGGCCACGACGGGACGGCCTGGCTCAGCCGGCGCCGCCGGTGAATATCGGGGCGTAGAGGGTCGTCATACATCCGACGCTCAGGGTGAGCACGGCCGCGACCGCGACGACGAAAACGAACCAGGCGGTGAAACCGTAGCCGCCCGGGGGGCCGGGGGAGGGCGAGGTGGGCATGGGCGTCCCTCTCGACGGAGTCGACGTGCTGCGGCCCCCTGTGGCGTAGGCCGCAGTCAACTCTAGGCCGGATCGGATGCACCGGACCGGGATTTCCCCGATCGCGCAACGGACCCTCCGAGCCTGCGACAACTCCTCGCGGAAGGGGGCCAGTTGCGATCCGGCAACGATCCGGTTGCGGCGGTCATGTCCTTTTTCGAAGGGTTGATCCCCCAAAATCCGCCCCCGGGAAAGCCGATTGAGTACCTATAGTCCCTATCGCGACCATGAGTCGCAATTTACGCGTGAAGTACCAAATGACGCATTAAGCAATCTTTCGCCGCAAGATGACTGTCGATACGTGACCTCGGCTGGATAGGATCGCAGCCCTCGCGCTCTGTGCTGTGCGGCTACCGCACGGCCCCGACCTCGGTCGGGGTCCGGTCCGGAGCGCAGGGGCCTGCCTTGGCCGCACGCCGCGCCCGCGCGACGACGCGGTCGGTCTCTTTGGGTTCGCGCCACCCGACAACGACGGCCCTGCAAAGGCAGGATCACCAAATGGAACCGTGTACGCGTCCACGCGCGTCCGAGGTCTGATCACAACGCAGCTGGCGCGAGGGGAGTCATGAGCGATAACGGACCTTACACACAGCCACCGCAGTACCCCGGTGGCGAGGGCAACTCGGGCGGACAGCCCGGTCCCTACGGCGGTGCATACGGACAGGGTGGCCAGGCTCCTGGCCAGCCGGACCCCAATGCCGGCCAGGGCAACTACCCCAGCGGCCCCTACCAGGCTCCCTACGGTGACCAGGGAACCGGTGGACAGCAGCCCTACCAGGGGCAGCAACCCCCTGGCGGTTACGGGTCCGGCCCCTACCCCGGCCAGGGCGGGCCGCAGTTCCAGCAGCCCCACGACCAGCAGCAGATGTTCCACCAGGGCGGCCAGCCTCCCTATGGGCCCGGCGGAATCGGGTACCCCCCGCCCCAGCCGCCGCCCGGGCCGCGCAAGAGCAACGTCGGCCTGTGGGTCGTGCTCGCCGGCGGCCTGGTGATCGTGCTGCTGATCGTCGCCGTGGTCGTGGTTCTGTTCACCGGGAACAACAACTCCGAGACCCCGCCCGTGGCTCAGGAGAGCAGCGAGGCCGCGGCACCCAGCGATCCCGCTGAGCCCGAGCAGGGGTCCGGGGGCACCACCACCGCCCAGGGCGAGCCGCCCTTCTCCGTTCCCGAGGACCCCTGCGCGGGGATCCCCGAGAGCACGCTGGCCGACCTCGGCGTGGACGGGGGAGGAACCAAGAACATCAGCGACTACTCCTCCTCGTGCAGTTGGAGCACGGTCGTGAACGACAACTACGGCACGCTGCGCGTCGAGTACAAGGTTCCCTACAGCGCATCGGACTCGGTCGAGAGCGCAACGAGCGACTACGAGTACAACTACGAGTACGCCACCGACGAGGACGGCTCCGTCTTCGACACCAAGGTCCTGGAGAACAAGGACCTGGGCCTCGGTGACCAGTCGGCGATGATCTTCGCCGAAGAGGAGATCATCGGTGTCGGGAACCGCACGACGGTGCTGATCCGCCAGGACAACATGAACATCAAGGCGGAGTGGAGTGTCAGCGGCAGCTTCAGCGGCGACTCCGACGACGCCCCCCAGAGCTTCTCCGATGTCGAGAGTGTCATGACCGGAATCGCCGAGGACTCCCTGGCCCTGTTCTAACAAGGCCCGGATGGTCGACAGTTGACATGGGGCGCGCGGACCGGTGTTGCCGGCCCGCGCGCCCTTGTCGTATCGCGCGGAAGCGTTGTCAACCGCGCACGACAGAGGCCATACTCCCCCTGGGTCGCCCGACCCTCCCGCTTGCGCCAGGAAAGGACCACCCTTTTGATCACCGTCGTGGGCGAAGCACTGATCGACCTCATCAGTTCCGAGAGCGGCACGTACCGTTCGGCCCCCGGAGGCGCGCCCGCCAACACCGCTGTGGCCCTGGCCCGGCTGGGCGTGGAATCCTCCCTGCTGGCCAGGATCGGCTCCGACCGGTTCGGTCGGCAACTGCGCGCCTATGTGGCCTCGCGCGGGGTGAGCACCCGCGACATGGTGGCCGCCGAACAACCGAGCACGCTGGCCATCGCCAACCTCGACGACTACGGACACGCGAGCTACGACTTCTACGTCAAGGGCACGGCCGACTGGCAATGGACCCTCGACGAACTCCCCGACCAGGTGGCCGACGACGTCGTCGCGCTGCATGTGGGATCACTGGCCATGACGATGGCGCCCGGCGCGGCCGTCCTGGAGGAATGGACGGCACGGCAGCGGGGCCGGACAGTGGTCAGCTATGACCCCAACATCCGTCCCGCACTTGCGGGGGAACCTGCGCAGGCACGCGAGCGGGTGGCACGTCAGGCCGCGCTTGCCGACATCATGAAGGTCAGCGACGAGGACGTGCACTGGCTGCTGGAGCGTGAACCCGGCCCCGGCTCCGAGGCCCTTCTCCTGGAGGCCGCAGCCGGCTGGCTGGCCGAAGGGCCCGTCCTGGTGGCGATCACCTGCGGAGGCGAACGGACCATGCTGGTCCGCCGCGGTCACGAGGACGATCCCCTCTTCGTGGTTCCGGCTCCGGTGGAGGTCGTGGACACAGTGGGAGCCGGCGACGCGTTCTGCGCGGGTCTGCTGGACGCGCTGGGCCAGGCCGGTGCCCTGGGCGGAGGCGGCCGCGAGCGGCTGACGGCGCTCCCGGCTTCCACCCTGGTCACGTGCGTGGAGCACGCCCACCTGGTCGCCGCGCGCACGTGCGCGCGAGTGGGTTCGGACCCCGGCGAACTGGACCTGGAACCGCTGAAGTTCTGATCCTTCGAGCCGTACTCCCGAGACGGCGGCCGCGATGCCCTGGACGTTCTACGCCCGCCCGGCAAGAGCACCCAGGACATCGCGGGTCGAACGAGGCCGCACGGGGGCACGGCGCGACCTCAGCAGGTGGACGGCCCCGACCGCCCCGCGCTCCGACGCACGGGACACGGTCGGGGCCCCGGTCCTACTCCCCCTGGGCGATGTCGGCGCGGACCCGGTGGGCCGCCTCGACCATGTTGCGCAGTGCGGCCTCGGTCTCGACGTAACCGCGCGTCTTCAAACCGCAGTCGGGGTTCACCCACAGCTTCGCCGGCTCCACAGCGCGCAGGGCCGCGCGCAAGGAAGCCTCGATCTCGTCGGCGGAGGGCACCCGCGGCGAGTGGATGTCGTAGACACCCGGACCGATCCCCCGGCGGTAGCCGATGGAGTCGAGGTCGTCCACGAGTTCCATGTGCGACCGGGCCGCTTCGACGCTGGTGACGTCGGCGTCGAGCTCGTCGATGGCCGCGACGATCTGGCCGAACTCCGAGTAGCACATGTGCGAGTGGATCTGGGTGGTGTCCGCGACGCCCGAGGAGGCGAGCCGGAAGGAACCGATCGCCCAGTCGAAGTAGGCCTTGCGGTCCGCCTCGCGCAGGGGCAGCAGCTCGCGCAGGGCGGCCTCGTCCACCTGGATGTGCCGGATGCCGGCCTTCTCCAGGTCGGCGATCTCGTCGCGCAGGGCAAGCGCCACCTGGCGGGCGGTGTCGGCCAGCGGCTGGTCGACACGCACGAACGACCACGCCAGCATGGTGACCGGGCCGGTGAGCATCCCCTTGACCGGCTTGTCGGTGCGGGACTGGGCGTAGGTGATCCACTCGACGGTCATCGGCTCGGGCCGCGACACGTCGCCGAAGAGGATCGGCGGACGAACGTAGCGCGACCCGTAGGACTGCACCCACCCCTGTTTGGTGGCGGCGTAGCCCTCCAGCTGCTCGGCGAAGTACTGGACCATGTCGTTGCGCTCGGGCTCTCCGTGCACGAGCACGTCCAGGCCGATGTCCTCCTGCAACGCGATGACCCGGTCGATCTCCGCACGCATGCGGGTCTCGTACTCCGCCTGGTCCAGGCGCCCGGCGCGGTAGCCCGCGCGGGCGGCGCGCACGTCGGCGGTCTGGGGGAAAGAGCCGATCGTGGTGGTGGGCAGCAGTTGCGCACCCGTGGCGCCCTGACGGGCCTTGAGACGCTGGTCGTAGTCGGTGCGCGAGGGGTCGGCGCCCAAGGCGTCGAGACGGGCGCGCACCCGCTGGTTGACGAAGGCCGCGGGGATCTTGACCGCGTCGGCGGCGCGGGCGCGCTCCAGCTCCGCGCTCACCGACTCCCCGCCGTCGGTGAGGGCGCGACCCAGCAGAACCACCTCTGCGGCCTTCTGCTTGGCGAAGGCCAGACGGGCGCGCAGCTCGGGGTCGAGTTCGGTCTCCAGGTCGAGGTCGATGGGCACGTGGAGGAGCGAGCAGCTCGTGCTGACGACGACCTCGGAAGCCAAACCGAGGACCGAGGTGAGGGTGGCCAGGGCCGCACCGATGTCGGTACGCCAGACGTTTCGGCCGTCCACGACACCGGCGTACAGGATCTTGTCGCCCAGGCCGGCAACGGCGCTGAGGGTGCCAAGGGTGCGCTGGGCGGTGAAGTCCAGGCCCACGGCCTCGATCGGGGTGCGCTTGAGCGCTTCCAGGGACTCGGGGTCGGGCGCCTCGAAATAGGTCTGTACCAACAGCTTGGGGCGCGGGGAGAGCGCGCCGAGCCGCTGGTAGACGCGCTCCAGTTCGGCGAGAACGCTCGAACCCGCGTCGGTGGCCAGGATCGGCTCGTCGAACTGGACCCACTCGGTTCCTGCTGCCGCGAGTTCGCCGAGAAGTTCGGCGTAGCCCTCGACGAGCTCGTCGAGCAGCTCCAGGCGGTCCCAGCCCTCAGGCGCGTCGGAGGCGTTCTTGGCGAGCATGAGGTAGGTCAGCGGACCGACGAGGACCGGCCGCGTCTCGATGCCCAGCCCACGGGCCTGGGTGTACTCGGAGAGCGGCTTGCGCCCGACCAGTCGCGGCCGGGTCGTGGGCGAGAGCTCGGGGACCAGGTAGTGGTAGTTGGTGTCGAACCACTTGGTCATCTCCATGGCCTGGGCGTCACTGCGCCCACGGGCCATGGCGAAGTAGGTCTCCAGCTCGCTGTCGCGGTCGTCACGCCCGGCCGCGATCCCGGCGAAGCGCGGCGGGACGAGGCCGAACAGGACCGTGGTGTCGAGGATCTGGTCGTAGAAGGAGAAGGTGTTGGAGGGGATCTGGTCGACCCCGGCCTCCTTCAGGGCCTCCCAGGCGGAGCGGCGCAGCTTGGCTCCCACGGCGTCCAGCTCGGCGGCGGTGGAGTCGCCGGCCCAGTAGGACTCGCTGGCGCGCTTGAGCTCGCGTTTGGCGCCGATACGGGGGTACCCCAGAACAGTGGTGGTCATCGGCTCTCACCGGCCACGAGGACGGGCTTGGGGGTGGGGGCGGCGGTGTTCATCGTCAGCTTTCTCTCCCTCGTCGAATGCCTTGGGCCGAGGCACGCGAAGGAGACCACCCGGACACGCGGGCACGGCAAGGACCGCCCCGTCGTCGCCCGGTTCTCCCTCGGAACCGCGGACCACCGCCGGCGCGTGGCGCGCCTACGGGCGACTGGCAGGTCTTCGGACTCGCGGGCACGGCGCGACAGGCTCGTCGCGCCCCCTACCGGCCGTCGCTTCCCAGACGCCGGATGGCGCCCAGTGCTGATGACGGCGTTCGTTCCCACTCACCGCTGCGGGGCAGTCCCGGACTCGCACCGGGTTCCCTCTTGCGACACGTCCGACCCCAGGTCGAACGTGAACCGATCGCAAGTGGGAGTATAGGACCTGGGTGTATGCCGCTTCGTTATCGGCCTGCGGTCGGTGGGCGGACGCATCTGCACAGAGTGACCACATGTGGTCGGCTTATCCGAGCGCGATGCACGGACATCCGCTGGGGCGATTCCCCCGCCAACCCCCCTTGCCCTGGTCGTTTACTCGAAAAATACCGACTGCTGCAATTGGCATTACCCGATTGGGCGCCGTGGTGTCCGAGGCGCGGACCTAGCCTCGATGGGAGAGTCCGGCCCTCCGTCGTCAGATAAGCCAGAAAAATCAGAACCAAACCTGCTTCGGGCGGCGACATATAGACCGCCCCCAGTCTTTACGAGTCGGAAAGACAGTCCTCTCCGTGAAAAACCCAGCTGATTCCGCACCAACGACCACTGGCAGCGACGCTCCGGGCGGCGCCGGGCTTCGGGCTTTCGCTGTCGCCGTCGCGACCGCCCTGGTTCTAGGAGCCTGCTCTCCGGGAAGCGATGCGGATTCCGGCTCGGATGAGGCCGAAGACACCCGCGAGCAGGCCAGCGGGGAACCGGACCAGCTGACCGTGGTCGACCGGGCACTCGTCGTCGGCTTGGGCGAGGAGTCCGATTCCGGCGACGAGGGCGGCGTTCGGTCCGACGTGTCCCATCCCACGATCGACGGCGCCGAGCCGCTGAACGAACGTCTGGCCGAACTCACCGCCCAGGAGTTGGCCGACTTCAAGGCCGCCAACCCCGGTGCGAAGGCTTTCGGGCTTTCCTGGGAGCTGACCGCCGCCGGCGACGACGTCGTGGGAGTCCGCTTCACCAGGGACGAGGAGGATTCCGACGGGCCGCGGACCGGGTACGCCACCTACTGGTACGACGCAGCCACGAAACACCCGGCCTACTCGACCGAACTACTGGCCGGGCAGGAGCAGTTGGTGGAGTTGAACGGCATCGTGAAGGAACATCTGTCGGCCAACGACAAGGTGGACGTCTCAGCCATCCACCCGATCCTGCGGCTCTATGACTCGATGGGCTTCAACCCTGCCGGCGACCTGGTAGTCGAGTTCGACGCGGGGGAAGTCGCATCGGTCTCGGAGGGACGGGTGCACACAGTGGTGAAACGGGACGAGGCCGCTCCTCTGCTGTCCGACTTCGGCACCAGAGCCAGAGACACCTCCACCCGGGTGACACCCGATTTCGCCGTCGACCCCTCCCCCGCCGCGGAGCCCTCCACGGAGCCCTCCGCGGCGGCAGCCGCGGAACCGGTCGCGATCCCCGGAGTGTTCTCCCAACTCGAACCGCCGGTGGACTGCTCGACGGCGGAGGCCAAGTGCGTCGCGTTGACTTTTGACGACGGCCCTGGTGATCGGACCGAGGAACTACTGGACGTCCTCGCAGAGTACGACGCCAAGGCGACCTTCTTCCTCACCGGCGGCCCGGTCCGCGAGCACCCGACGACGGTGCGCCGGGAGTACGCCGAAGGCCACGAACTGGCCAACCACACGGTGAACCACCCCGACCTCCGCAAGGTGTCGGACAAGCGGTTGGCAGAGGAACTCAGCACGGTGAACGCTCTGGTCCGCCGCGAGACGGGCTACACCATGGACCTGATGCGCCCGCCCTACGGGGCGACCAACGACAAGGTCGCCGAGGCCGCCGAAGAGCACGGCCTGGCCGAGATCATCTGGAGCCTGGACACCAACGACTGGAAGGACCGCAACGCCGGGGTGGTCACCAGCCGCACGATCAAGGGGGTGAAGCCGGGCTCGATCGTGCTGATGCACGACATTCACTCCACCACCATCGACTCGGTGGAGAAAACCCTGAAGAAGTTGACCGAGCGTGGCTACACCATGGTCACCGTGGGGCAACTCCTGGGCGAGACCGAGCCTGGTCAGTCCTATTTCGACGGTTATCCGGCCGCCGAGAGCCCGTCCCCTTCCCCCGAGGCGTAAGTCGGCGCGGACCAGGGCCGCCGTGTGTGCACGGCGGCCCTTTCACGCGCGTAAGGTGGGACGTCGCGGTTCCTGGGAGCGGGCGCCAATCAGCACTTTCTGGGCTGGTGGAAGCCGGTACCCGCCCATGCGTTCTCCCAACCACCGGCCCGCGACCTGTAACGGCCCGATTGATCACCTTTTTCCCGGGAACCGTCAGGTAGAAGCCGGCGCCCAACCTTTATGAACAATCAACTCCGGCTTCGGGGAAACCAACCCTTGGGAAGGGACGGGCAGATGTCCATTGCGTACGCCCGCGACTACGCCTGGCTACGGGAAAGCCAGCCGGATCTGGCGGAGGCCTACTGCCTCAGTTACATCCGGGGACTGCCCAAGGCCGAGGCGCTGCGCCGCTTGGGGGTCGACGAGCGCAGTCTCCGCTCGTTGCCCATCGCTGAAGCGCTGGAAGCCGGCTTGTGCAGCGAGGGGATGCCCCCCTTGACCGCACATGCCCTGTGTATCGAAGGATGGGCGGTGATCGTGGAACCCACCGGGTGCCGCGCAACCCGCCCGGAGGTGTACCGATCACTGTCGGCCGAGACCGAACTGGTGTCGGTACGCGTGGTGATGGAACAACGCTACGAGTTCCGTTGGGTAGTGGACGGCGTCCTGCGAACCTGCTTCGACGCCCGTTTCCCGCTCAGGCGACGGGGAGCGACACCTGACGCCCTGGCCGAGGACATGGCGTCCCTCGGTCTGACCACTGAGATCGACCCGGAGGAGGCCGACCCCGGTGCAGCCGCACTGGCACTGGCCGAACGGGTCACCGGAGTCCGTGTACGGCCTGGTCATCTGGCCGGCCCGCTCCTGGGGGCAGAGCTCACCGGAGCGGCTCCTCTGGCCGCGCACTGACCCGCTCGCCAGTTGCAGTGGGCGGGGCGCGGTCCGGCTCGGATCCCGAGCGGAGTGCGCCCCGCCCACTGCTCTGACAGGTCAGTGGACGGCGACCGGCTGCACGGAAACGTCGTCGACGTCCACACCGATGGCATCGGCGACGCGGGCATAGCCGTCCTTGCGGGCCAGACGCACCAGGCCCCGGTGGATCCGACTGGGCCACAGCGGCCCGCCGTAGATCAGGCCGGTGTAGCCCTGGACGAGCGTCGCCCCGGAACGGATCCGCGCCCACGCGTCTTCCGGCGTCTCGATCCCGCCGACGGCGACCAGCAACAGGCGGTCGCCGACCCGGGCGCGCAGTCGACGCAGCACCTGCAGCGAGCGGGCTTTGAGCGGAGCGCCCGAGAGGCCACCTGCGCCGACCGCCTCCACTTCTTCCTCCGGCGTGGCCAGGTCGGCCCGCGAGATGGTGGTGTTGGTGGCGATGATGCCGTGCAGGCCGAGTTCGAGCGCGAGATCGGCCACCGCGTCGATATCGGTGTCGGCGAGGTCGGGGGCGATCTTGACCAGCAGCGGAAGCTCGGGGCGGCCCTGCTCGTCGAGGGTGGCGCGCACTGCTGCCAGCAGCGGACGCAGGTGCTCGACGGCTTGGAGGTCGCGCAGCCCGGGCGTGTTGGGCGAACTGACGTTCACCGCTACGTAGTCGGCGATGTCGGCGAACCGGCGCGCACTGGCCACGTAATCGGCGACGGCCTCGGACTCGGGCACGATCTTGGTCTTGCCGATGTTGGCCCCGATGATGAGGCCGCGGGCGCCGCCGGCGCGCTGGACGCGCAGCCGGGCGGCCACCGCCTCCGAACCGTCGTTGTTGAAGCCCATGCGGTTGACGATGGCGCGATCGGCGACCAGGCGGAACAGTCGTGGGGCCGGGTTGCCCGGCTGGGGACGAGCGGTGACCGTACCGATCTCGACGTGGCTGAAACCCAACGCGCTGAGTCCCTGTGCGCCTTCGGCGTTCTTGTCGAAGCCGGCGGCCATGCCCAGCGGACCGGCGAAGTCGCGTCCCAGGGCCCGCACCGCGAGCTCCGGGGCACGAGGGGCGAGAACCCGGTTCATGGCCGCGGTCGCACCGGGTACCGCGGCTACGGCGCGCAGCCCCGCGAAACTCAGCCGATGGATCTGTTCGGCATCGGTGCGACGGAGTACAGCGTGGAAGAAGAGCTGGTAGAGCACGTCGGTCGTCATCCTTCTGAGCCACGATCGCGTTCGGCGAGGTAGCGTTCGAGTTCGGCGCCGAGTTCATCGGCGGTGGGCAGACCGGAGTCGTCTCCCGCCAGCAGCGGATCGGTGTCGGAGAGACCGCTCCTGGACGACATGAAGTCGTCGTACTGCTCTTCCAGGTTGCGCACGACGCGCTGCACCTCCTCCGACGCCTCCACCTGCTGTTCGATCTCGATGTCGGTGGTCTGGGCCTCTTCGGTGAGCTTCACGGTCGGCAGCGCCAAACCGGTGGCCCCGGCTACATAGTCCAGGGCCGCGATTGCGGCGCGCGGGTACTCCGACTGGGCGAGGTAGCTGGGCACGTGCACGGCATAGCCGATGGCGTCGTGCCCGGTCTCCCCCAGACGGTATTCCAGCAGGCTCATGGCGTTGCCCGGGACCTGGATGCGCCCCATCCACGGGGTGTGCCCGGTGACGAGGTCGGAGCGGGTGGCGTGGGCGGTGACCGTGGAGGGGCGGGTGTGCGGCACCGCCATGGGGACGCCGTAGAAGCACACCGTGAGACTCACCGAGAAGCGCTCGATGAGCTGACGCACGGCCACGACGAAGCCCTCCCAGAGCCGATCGGGCTCAAGACCGTTGAGCAGCAGGAACGGTGTCCCCTCGGTGTCGTGCATGAGATACAGCGCGAGCTTGGGGGCGGCATAACCCGTCCAGGACGACTCGTCGAAGGTCATGACGGGCCGGCGGGAGCGGTAGTCCAAGAGGTCGTCGACATCGAAGGTCGCCAGCTCCGTGGCCTCGAACTCGTCGAAGAGTGTGGCCACCACCTGTTTGGCGGTCGAGCCCGCGTCCATGAAACCGTCCAGGGCGACCAGGAGTACGGGGTCGGCCAGTTCTGGAGGGTCGGGGTGAAGTTCGTAGAGATCAGCGGGATCTCGCACCTGGGCGGGTCTCCATTCTCAACGCCATGCGTGCCTGCGGCGGGCTGGATCGTGGGTGGACGTCGCATCGCGGGCGCACTACCTGGGGGACGGTTGTGATGTCGTCAAGGATACCGACCTGGGCCGACATGACCGTAATGCACGACTTGGGACCAAGGCGTGAGATGGCCGACGCCGCGGTCGGCGGTGCCGTGGCCCCGTTTTCGTCCAACTCCGGTGCCCGACGGTTTCTTCCCTTTCGCGGGGGACACCTCACTCCTGGCATCGAACCCGCAGCGTGCGCAACCGGTTGAGGGTTGCGGCGACCTCCTGGCGACGGGGCAGGGCGTAATCGCCGGGGTACCCACCGCCGAGGCGGGTCACCCCGTCGTGTTCGAGAAGACCGTCCAGTGTGTCCAGTGCCTCTGCCAACGTGCGGCGGCCGTCCAGGATGTTCTCAGCGGCGAGCACCCGCAACGCCAGGCCCAACCCGATGACTTGGGAGGGATCCACGACCTGGGCGAGGAAACGCAGGTCGATGTCGGTCTCCCCGAAGGTCAACACGTCGGTGTCCCGACGTTTGATCCGGGTTCGGCCGCGCGAGGAGTCGTCCACCGAACCGGGATCGATGACGCGGCGGGCCGGCGCGGCGAAGGCGTCACCGATGCGGGGGCGGGCAAGGGCCCGGGCGCGCTCGGTGACGTCGTGGGCGCGGTAGGCGTCGAGCAGGACGACGCGGTCGGCGACGTCGAAGTAGTCACCGCTGGCCCCCATGACCAGGACGGTGGAGACCTCGTGGTCCCGGTGCAGTGATCCCACGAGGTCCACGAACGGGGTCAGGGGTTCGCGGTCCCCGCTGACCAGCTCCTGCATTCGGGCGTCCCGCACCATCAGGTTGGTGGCGGTGGTGTCCTCGTCCACGAGCAGGACGGTTGTTCCGGCTTCCAGCGCTTCGACGGTATTGGCGGCCTGGGAGGTGGAACCCGAGGCGTTGTCGGTGGCGAAGTCGCGGGTATCGGCACCGGTGGGCAGGTCGCGCACGAACGCGCCGACATCGACGCGCTCGACCCGGCGTCCCTCCTCCGCGCGGATCTTGACGGCGTCCGCGCGGGTGACGACGAGTTCACGGCCGTCACCGGGGACATGGTCGTAGACCCCGCGCTCCAGGGCGTGCAACAGGGTGGACTTGCCGTGGAAGCCGCCGCCGACGATGAGCGTGACGCCTTCGAACACCCCCATCCCGGTAACGGTGCCCCGCTGCGGGAGGTCGACGGCCACGCGCATCGTCTCAGGGGACACGAAGGGGACCGCGTCGCGCATGGGGAGGTCGCTGACGCCACTGGCGCGGGGCAGGACCGCGCCGTCCGCGACGAAGGCGACCAGACCGAGACCGGGCAGCGCCGCACGCAGGGCCGTGGCGTCTTCGACCGTGTCGGCGAAGTCGGTGGCGGCCGCGGTGTCCAGTTCCGCCCAGCGCAGGGCGCGCACCAGTGCGGGGAGGACGTCGAGGAGTTCGCGGCGGGCTCCCCGACCGTCGATACGCCGACCGTGTCCGGGAAGTTCGACGCCCAAGCGCATCAGCACCTCACCGTCGTGGATCTGGCAGGCCGCGCGGTCGATGACTTCCTGGCCGCCGGAGTCCACGCGCAGCCGGGAACCCTTGAGCGTTCGGCGGGCGACCCTGGCCAGGTAGTCGGCGGTGGCGCGACGGCGCTCGGGTGAGCGCAGCGCCGCCGGAGGCAGGCCGGCGGTCGCGACGGGCAGCCGCACCAGCAGCCGGGAGGGTGGCGCGAAAGGGTCGGCCTGCACCTTCTCCACGGTGAGCGTGGCGTCACCGAGGTCCCATTCGCCGGACAGGGATTTGTAGCGGCCGTAGGAGGCACCGTCCATGCGCGCCAGTTCGGCTCCGAGGTGTTCGGCGTCGCGACTCCCCCGCAACGGTTCGGGAGCGGGCCGGTCGGAGTGGCCCCGCCGTGTGCCGCCGCGGTCCCGCCAGTTCTGCCGTCCCGTCATGTGCGTCCTCCCCCGTGGTCGTTGATCTTGACGATACCCATCCGCCAGCTGCCCTTTCGGCATGATCACCGCCATGGTCGGCGCTAGTCGGGCGGGAAGCGCTCCTGCCAGCGCGGCCCGGCGAGGAGTGCGGCGGCGCCGGGACCGAAGGCCAGGGAGAAGTCGTCGGCCAGCTCCATGAGGTCGCCGCGCCCTTCCACCTCGTAGGCCAATTCCGGGGGCAACGCGGTCTCACCGTGCAGGGCACCCAGGATGTTGCCGCAGATGGCGCCGGTGGAGTCGGAGTCACCGGAGTGGGTGACCGACAGCGCCAGCGCGTCGGTGAACCGGTGCGGCTCCGGGTGGACCAGCGCCGCGTAGACCGCGATGGCCAGGGCCTCCTCGGCGATCCAGCCACCGCCCAGGCTCTCGACGGTCGCGGGGGATGCCTCTGACTGTCGGGCGGCACGGCGAGCGGTGAGGAGTGCGGCGGAGGTCTCCTCGTGGCCGGGGTGGCGGTGGAGCACGGTCAGGACGGTGTCCAGCGCATCGTCGAGCGCGTCGCCCTCGACGATGCGGCGGACGAGCAGGGCGAGGGCACCGGAGGCAAGCCGCCCGGTGGGATGGCCATGGGTGAGGCCGGCGGCCTGGTCGGCCCAGGTGAACACGTCGTCGTCGGACGCGCTTGCCCGGGGGAGCAACCCGAAGGGCGCGGCGCGCATCACGCCTCCGCAGCCCTTGGAATCGTTGCGGGCGGGAACTCCGGGTTTCAGCGGACCGGGAGCGGGGGCAAGGGCGCTCAGGCAGGTGTTACCGGGCGCGCGCCGGGCGTAGAGCCAGGCGCGGGTCTGGAGCCGGCCGGTGTGGCGACCGTCGGGGGCGCGATGGCGTTGGGTGTCGTACCAGCGCAGGTAGGCGGCGTGGACCGGGGCGATCGGATCGAGCCCGTCCTTCCCGCCCTGTCGGGTACGGGCCCGGATGAGACCCTCCACGGTCCACAGCGTCATCTGGGTGTCATCGGTGATGAGACCGTGGCGCGGTGTTGCGTGGGCGTAGTCCACGACGTACTCGCGCACCCCTTTCGGACCGTGCTCGGCGAGGATGCCGCCGAGCGACATGAACTCCACCGGTGCACCCAGGGCGTCACCGACCGCGCCGCCCAGCAGGCACCCCCGGACCCGCGACCGGTACCGCTCTGCCCACTGCACGTCCCAGCTCATGGGGTCCCCGTTCTCCGCCCCGGTGCGCCCGTCGCTGCCGGAGTGCCATCATCCCGGACGGCGGGGGTGTCCCATCGACGGGGTGTCGGCCCGCCGGGGGCACCAGTCCCGACTGCCTGTTTCCCTTCATCGAGTGGGTGCCGTGCCGCTAACCCGGCTCCCGCAGACGCGGCTCGTCGAGGATGAACATGGTCTGGGTGGAGCGGACCTCGGGAATACGCTGCAGCCGTTCCAGGACGAAGACGCGCAGGGCCGCGGCGTCGGCGACGCGGACCAACAGCAGGAGGTCGACGTCGCCGGAGACCAGGGCGGCGTGGTCCACTTCGGGGATGTCGCGCAGATGGTCGCGGAAGAGCTCCCAGGAGTGCTGCTCGATGCGCACGGAGACGTAGGCCGCGAGCCCGAATCCGCACTTCTCGGGGTCGACGACCGCGGTGAATCCGCGGATCACGCCTTCGGTGCGCAGGCGGTCCAGTCGGGCGTAGGCGTTGGCGCGGGAGATGTGCGCCTGCTCGGCGACCGACCTGATGGACATCCGACCGTCAGCGCGCAGCAGGGCGATGATGTGGCGGTCCACTTCGTCGAGGTTGACTGCCATGCGTCTCACCCCATGTCGTCCCCGTGCCGGACGCCGCAAACAATTTGCCGCCGACACCGCCCAGAACACCCATTTGTCTATTCTTCCCCGCGCATCATGGACACTATGGGGTGATTCAGCTCATATTCAAGACATGAAGCGCATCGATGAGCGACCCGCGCCGGCTCCCCCGGGGCTGCCCTCCCTTGAGCCGGTCCGCCTCGTGGACCGGCATGGACGACGCGTGGACACCCCCCTCTACCAATCGCCCGGCAACGCCGTACTGCTGGAACTGCTGCGCGGGATGGTGGTGGGGCGCCGCTTCGATCAACAGGCCGGCGCACTGACCCGGCAGGGCCGTCTGGCGGTCTACCCCTCTTCCCATGGCCAGGAGGCCTGCCAGGTGGGCGGGGCCCTGGCCTTGGACGAGGGTGACTGGCTCTTCCCGACCTACCGCGACAGCGTCGCGCTGGTCACCCGCGGCGTCGACCCGGTCGAGGTGCTGACCCTGCTGCGCGGCAACTGGCACAGCGGCTACGACTCCAACCGCTACCGCTGTGCACCGCAGTGCACTCCTCTGGCCACCAACGCCTCGCACGCGGTGGGACTCACCTACGCCGCTCGGCGCAAGGGCGAGAACGTGGCCGCGCTGGTGCTCATGGGGGACGGCGCGACCAGCGAGGGCGACGCGCACGAGGCCTACAACTTCGCCGCCGTGTGGAACGCCCCGGTGGTCTTTTTGATCCAGAACAACCAGTGGGCGATCAGCGTCCCGGTCCACAAGCAGTCCAAGGCACCCACCCTGGCGCACAAGGCAATCGGCTACGGCATCCGGGGTCACCATGTGGACGGCAACGACGCCGCGGCGGTGCACTCCGTGGTCTCCGGGGCGCTGGCCGACGCCCGGGCGGGCAAGGGGCCCGCGATCATCGAGGCCCAGACCTACCGGATCGATCCGCACACCAACGCCGACGCACCCCAGCGCTACCGCGACGCGACCGAGGTCGACCGCTGGCGCGGGCGCGATCCGTTGAACCGGCTCGAAGCCCTGCTCCGCGCCGAAGGGCTGCTCGACGACGACGCGCTGGCCGCGATGGCGGCCGAGGGCGAGGCCCTGGCGACGCGGGTGCGGGAGCGGATGGCCGGCGAGGACACCCTCGACCCCGACGAGCTGTTCGCGCACGTCTTCGCCAGTCCGACCGCCCAACTGCTGGAGCAGCGCCAGGCGCTGCGCGACGAACTCCGGGAGGCGTGACGTGACCGAGCTGACCATGGCCCAGGCCCTGAACCTGGCGCTGCGCGACGCCTTGGCCGAGGACGAGCGCGTGCTGGTCTACGGCGAGGACGTGGGCCCGTTGGGCGGCGTCTTCCGGGTGACCGACGGACTGACCGAAGCATTCGGCGAGGACCGCTGCTTCGACTCCCCTCTGGCAGAGTCCGGGATCGTGGGCACCGCCGTGGGAATGGCGATGTACGGGCAGCGTCCCGTCGTGGAGATGCAGTTCGACGCCTTCGGTTACCCGGCGTTCGAACAGGTCGTCTCGCATGTGGCGAAGATGGGGAACCGGACCCGGGGCGGGCTGCGCCTGCCATTGGTGATCCGGATCCCCTACGGCGGCGGCATCGGGGGCGTGGAACACCACAGCGACTCCTCCGAGGCCTACTACGCCCACACCCCGGGGCTGCGCGTGGTGACGCCGGCGACCCCCGCCGACGCCTACTCGATGCTGCGCGAGGCGATCGAGAGCCCTGATCCCGTGGTGTTCCTGGAACCCAAGCGACGTTACTGGTCCAAGGGCGAGGTGGAGCCGGGCGCCCGCACCGAGCCGATGGACCGGGCCGTGGTGCGCCGCGTCGGCACCGACGCCACCCTGATCGCCTACGGTCCGATGGTCACCACGGCCCTGGACACCGCGGCGGCAGCCTCTGCCGAGGGACTGGACATCGAGGTGGTCGACCTTCGCAGCCTGGCGCCCTTCGACGATGCCACCGTCACGGCCTCCGTGCGCAAGACCGGGCGGGCGGTGGTGGTGCACGAGGCGTCGACGTTCGGGGGTTACGGCGCGGAGGTGGTGGCGCGGGTGACCGAACGCTGCTTCCACTACCTGGACGCCCCGGTTCTGCGCGTGGGCGGGTTCGACATTCCTTATCCCCCGCCGAAACTGGAAGAGCACCACCTGCCCGGAGTCGATCGGATCCTGGACACGCTGGCACGGTTGCAGTGGGAGTCGCGTTGGGTGGAGCCGGAACGGTCCGCGCCCTCTGCCGTGGCACCGAACGGGCTCGTTCTTCCCGCGCACGACACGCGGGTGAACGCGTGAGCGCCGGCGCGGTGCGGGCGTTCGCGCTGCCCGACCTCGGCGAGGGGTTGACCGAGGCCGAGATCGTGCGCTGGCTGGTGTCCCCCGGGGACACGGTGACGATCGACCAGCCGGTCGCGGAGGTGGAGACGGCCAAGGCCGTGGTGGAGGTTCCCTGCCCCTATGCGGGCCGGGTGGCCGAACTGCACGGCGCTGAAGGGGCGACCGTTGACGTCGGCGCCTCGTTGATCAGTATCGATACCACGGCATCGGCGGCTCCTGCCGGTTTCGGCGAGCCCGGTGTCGTCGTGCCGGAAGCCCGGTCGGGTGGTTCGGCGGAGCCCGGCGGGGACGGCGACGATGCCGCCCCCGGTGCTTCCGGCTCCGGCGCGGTCCTGGTCGGATACGGCACGAGCGAGGGCGGACGGCGCAGTCGGCGGGCTGCCCGCGCCTTCGTCGCGGACGAGCCTCGGACAACGGCGTCCAAGGCATCGTCCGCCCCACCGGCCGGGCCGCGCACCCGCCGGCCGGTGGTGTCGCCGCTGGTGCGGCGGATCGCCCGCGAGCAGGGGGTGGATGTGGCCGGCCTGGACGGGAGCGGCCCCAACGGCCTGGTGCTGCGACGCGACGTGGAGGCCGTACTGGCCTACCGTCGGGGCGCGGCCGATGCGGAACGCTCTCCGGGTTCGTCGCGGTCCCAGGCGTATGCAAAACGCCCCGAGCCCGAGCGCATCCCGATCAGGGGCACGCGCCGGGTGATGGCCGACCGGTTGTCGCGGTCCCGGCGCGAGATTCCCGAGGCGACCGTGTGGGTGGACGTGGACGCCGGCGGCCTGCTCGCAGCACGCGCGAGCCTGAACGCGGCCGCCCCCGAGCGACCGGTGAGCCTGCTGGCGCTGTTGGCCCGCTTCTGTGTGGCCGGGTTGCGCCGGTTCCCCGCGTTGAACGCTCGGGTGGACGGCGAGCGTTCCGAGATTCTACGGTTCTCCCAGATCAACCTGGGTTTCGCGGCACGGACACCGCGCGGCCTGGCCGTACCGGTGCTGCACGGAGCGCACGACCTGACCACGCGGGACCTGTCGGCGGCGCTGGGCGGCCTGACCGGCGCCGCCCGCTCGGGGACGCTGACCCCGGGCCAGCTGAACGGCGGAACGTTCACGGTGAACAACTACGGCGTGTTCGGCGTGGACGGTTCTGCCGCCATCATCAACCACCCCGAAGCCGCGATTCTCGGCATGGGGCGGATCATGGAACGGCCCTGGGTGGTGGACGGCTCACTCGCGGTGCGCCCGGTCACCGAACTGACCCTGGCCTTCGACCACCGGGTCTGCGACGGTGAGGAGGCCGGCGGCTTCCTGCGCTTCGTCGCCGACTGCGTCGAGCGCCCCGAACTGCTGTTGGGCGAGGTCTGAAACCCTCTCCCTGCCGTCGTGGTCCCCCCGTGGGGAGACCACGACGGGGGGAGACGGTTATCCGCGGATGGCGCATCGGGCGCTCGCGGGGCCCGATGAAGCGGTCGGGGACGCGGGGAACGCGCTCGGCCGCCTGGAAAGCGACGCGCTCCGGGCGGTCCCAGGCGTCAGGTGTTGGCGCCGCGGGCGGCGACCTCCCAGCGATCGACCACCGCGCCGTCGGCGACGACCAGCAGGTGGTCGGCGAGGTTCACCGCGGTGCAGACGTGGTTGGGAGCGACCCGCAGCAACGTTCCGAGGTCGGGAAGCGGGGTGTCGTGCGGCCAGTCCACGGTCGCGTGGTGTTCGGAAAGAGCACTGATGCGGGCATCGGGATGGTCGGGCAACCGGCCGAACCCCGACGCCCAGGCCGGGCGGTCCGCACCCAGGACCTTGCTCCCCGCGTCCAGTACGACGCGCCCGCCGGAGCGGGAGACGACGGTCGCGGCTGCGGTCAGTGCGATATCGGCGGCTGTGCAGGTGCCCAGCTCCCATTGCTGGGCATCACCGAAAACGTACACGCCAGGACGCAACTCGGTCAGGCCCGAATCCGTGTCATGGGCGGCTGTGGGTGTGGAACCTCCGCTGACAACCGGACACTGCACGCCTCTGGCACGTAGGGCGTCCGCCGCGAGGTGCAGCGCACGGGCCTCGTCGTCGGCGGCCGGGACAGCGTGCCCCGGCCCATAACTGTGACCGGGGAAGGTGAAGACGCCCCGGACGTCGAGCCCGGCGCGTGCGGCCTGTTCTGCGACGCGGCCGGCCTCCTGCGGAAGCACACCGGTTCGGTGGTGGCCGCTGTCGACCTCCACGAGAACCTCGATCGGGTGCGTGCCACCGGCATGGCGGGCCAGCGCCCGGGCGCCTTCCCCCGAGTCGATGCCCACCCGCAGGCGGACGCGCTCGGCGACGGCGCGCAGGCGCGCGCCCCGGGCTGCGTCCACCCACAGCGGGTAGGCGATGAACAGGTCGTCGACTCCGGCGTCGGCGAACACCTCGGCCTCGGCGACCGTGGCGACGGTCAGGCCGTGGGCGCCCGCCGCCAGCTGGCGGCGGGCGACCTCGACGCTCTTGTGCGTCTTGGCGTGCGGACGCAACCGGATCGCGCGGTCCACGGTCCGAGCGGCCATCGCCGCCACGTTGGCGTCGAGACGCTCGGCGTCGACCAGTAGGCAGGGCGTGGTGATGTCATCAGACCGCAATCGCATACCGATCAGTCTGACATCCTGCGTCCGCCTAGACGGGTGCGACCTTGCGGGCGACCCTGGCCATCAGGCCGGGCTTGCGGTGCCGCCCGGACGAGTCGCCGTGGACCGCGGCATTGCGCTGTTTGACCACGAAGACCGTGGCCGCGGCCGCGGCCACGATGGCCAGGGTGACTCCGCTGGAGGCCATCGGAAGGTCGTTGGACGCCAGGTCGAAGGAGTTGCCGGTTCCGGCCTCGGTACCGGCGGTGGTGTCGGTCGCACCTCCGGAGCCGGGAGCCGCCTGCTGGGCGTCCCCTCCTCCGGGAGGAGCCTGGTCACCGCCGCCTGCGGCACCGGACTGGTCCTGGGAGTCCTCGGACCCCTCCGTCCCGTTGCCGGCCGCCGCCTGATCGGTGGACTCCTCGCCGCCGGAGTCCTCGGCCTTGGACTCCTCCTTGGGCGTCTCTTCGGTCTTCTCCGCCTTGGGCAGTTCGGAGACCGCACTGTCGCACTTGGTGGAGGAGTCCTGGAAGGGGTGGGGTGTGCCTTCGGTGCCGTTACCGTCACCCCACTTGGTGATGTAGTACTCGACGTCGATGTGGCCGTTGCCGCCGCTCACGGTGAGGCTGGAATCGTCCCAGGACTCACCGGTCAGGTTGGCGAACGTCTTGCCGTCGAGGTCGAGCATGACGTGACAGTCGTTGGACGGGACGCCGGGCCCCCGGTCACCGATGAAGAAATCGGCGCGCTCACCGTTGTAGGTGACGTAGCCCTCGGTGCCCAGCGGCCAGCTGGGTGCCGCGAACAGGCCCTCTTGCATGGGCTCGCCGGACGCGGGCGCGCCGGTGTCGCCGTTGATTCCGGATCCGTCGTCCCAGAAGTAGGACGCCTTGACTTCGCCGTGCAGGAGCACATCGGCGTCGCTTTTTCCAGTGGAAGGGTTCATGAGAAGAAGGAGGGGTTGACGACAGGGGTCGAGCCGTTCCCGTCCGGACCCTCATCCTTGCGACCACGAAAGAGGCAAGGGAGGGTAACCCGGTTGCCCGGGGCGTGTCATGACTGGGTCGTCAGACGACTGACGCGGTTACCGCTTGGAGTGCGGGGCCTTGAGGGGGCCGGTGGAGCAAAGAAATGCTCCGCACCGCGCGAGACAGGTTGGGTGTCCCTGGATCGGGAACCACCCGGGGCTCGACATCGGCCGGTCTGTTCGTGGCCACGAGGCAGATCACGAACCGATCACAAAGGACTCTAACTCACGAAAAAGCAAAAACGGATTATAAATCGCTAAAACCACCGAGAGCATCCTTTGCGTTACTCTTTGCGATAAGCCCAGCTAGCCGCATATGGCGATGATTTCCGCGCACTGACAGCCATACTGCGCCCCACGCACTCCCCAAGAGCACGCCAAATGGTGATGCAGGTCTCAGTTTGCAGTGCTCCACGGAACCGCCCCGACCCCGGCGACCGTGTCGAAACGCGCCATGTCCACCCAGCGCCGCCCACATGGGCAGCAGCGATAGCGGACGATCCCCTCGGATGTGTAGTGCGAGGACTCCACCCGGGCCGCCACAGCGGCACGGCCACAGGCCGAACATGACTCGTTGCTCATGCCTCCAGCCTGATGTAATGGCCTTATGCAGTTCAACACTTACGGTGGGGTCGGGGCGTTCCTCTCCGCGCAACTGCTCAACTCCACCGATCGCCGTGCCTCTGCGCTGAGTGTGATCCTGGCCGCCCACGGGATCAGCAACCCGGTGATCGACGACGAACAGGCCGAACGGCTGGCCCTCTGGACCGAACGCCTGCGCCCGGTCTTCGGCGAGCAGGACCTCCAACACCAGATCACCGTGGTCAACGAACTACTCGCCGATACCGCGACCGGGGTACGGGTCTCCACCCACGACGGCGGCACCACCCCGCACCTGCACTACGTGAGCCAGGAACTGGAGACCGTGCAGAGGGTCAGCGCAACCATGGCGGGCGCACTCGCGGTCGCTGTCTGCGGAGCGGGAGGCAACCGGCTCGGCTGCTGTGTCCGGGAAGGCTGCGAGCTGGTGTTCGTGGACACCTCACGCAATGGCCGGCGCCGTTTCTGCTCGGTGTCGTGTGCCAACCGGGTCAACGTGGCGGCGCACCGCGCGCGGCTGCGGTGAGCACCGCCCCGCGGCACGGCGGGACGGTGCGCCGATGCTTCGGGCCCGCGTCCGCCGTGGCGGGCGCGGGCCCGAAGCCGACAGGAAAAACCCTTCCTAGCCGTTCACCTGCTCATCGGTGCGGATCGGTGCGGCCTGCACGGCACGCCTCCCCCGCCAGATCCTGATCCCCAGGGGAACCACGACCGACAGCACGACCAGGGTGTACAGGGCGATCGAGATGCCGCTGCCCACGAGGATCGAGGGGTCCCCGGAGGAGGCGGCAAGCGCCCGGCGCAGCTCGGTCTCCGCGATCGGCCCCAGCACGACACCGATCAGTGCCGGCGCGACCGGCACCCCGAACTTGCGCATCGCGAAGCCCAATGCGCTGACCAGCAAAAGCAGCACCAGATGGAACACCGAGGCGTTGATCGCGTAGACCGCGAGCACCGAGCACATCGTGATGCCCGCGTAGAGGTAGGGCTTGGGCAGGCGCAGGAGCTTCGCCCACAGCGGCGCGAAGGGCAGGTTGATGACGAGCAGCAGGACGGTGCCGATCATCAGGCTGGCCAGCAGCGTCCAGACCAGGTCGGCATTGCGCTCGAAGAGCACCGGCCCCGGCTGCATTCCGTACTGCTGGAACGCCGCGAGCATGATGGCCGCGGTCGCGGAGGTGGGCAGACCCAGTCCCAGAAGCGGGACCAGCGTTCCGGCCGCGCTGCTGTTGTTGGCGGATTCCGGACCGGCGACACCCTCGATCGCACCCGAGCCGAACTCGTCGACCCCCTTGCCCCGCGCTGCCCTGCGCTTGGCGAGGCGTCGCTCCAACCCCAGCGAAAGGAAGGTGGGGATCTCCGCGCCGCTTCCGGGGATCGGGCCGAAGGCCGATCCCATGGCGGTCCCGCGCAGCCACGGTTTCCAGGACCGGGCGAAGTCGCGCCTGCCCAGCCAGGGCGTACCGGAGCGGATCGCCGAGAGGTCCGGGCCGGAGCTGCGGCGCGAGGCGACGTAGAGGACCTCGCCCAGTGCGAGCAGCCCGACGGTGATGACGACGATGTCGATGCCGTCGAGCATGTTGGGGATGCCGAAGTCGAAGCGCTGTGCCCCGCTCTGGGAGTCGATTCCCACCAGGCCGATGGCCAGACCGATCAGCAGCGAGGAGATCCCGCGCAGCACCGAGTTGGATACGACCGCTGCGACGGCCACGAAGGAGAACACGGTGAGCGCGAAGTATTCGCCGGGTCCGAACTGCAGGGCCAGGCGCACCATCGCGGGAGCGAACATCGCCACCAGGAAGGTGGCGATGATGCCGCCCACGAACGAGCCGATGGCCGCGGTTCCCAATGCCTGCGGACCGCGTCCGTTGAGAGCCATCTTGTGGCCCTCATAGGTGGTGGCGATGGAGGACGCCTGACCCGGCGTGTTGAGCAGGATGGAGGTGGTCGATCCACCGAACATCCCGCCGTAGTAGACACCCGCGAACAGAATGAACGCGCTGGTGGGGTCCATCCGGAAGGTGACGGGCAGCAGCAGCGCGACAGCCATTGCCGAGCCCATTCCGGGCAGGACGCCCACGGCGGTACCCAGCAGGACGCCCAGCAGCGCCCACATGAGGTTCTCGAAGGTCAGCGCACCGGCGAACCCGTCGAGAAGCAGCGACAGGGATTCCATCTAGAAGATCAACTCCACGAGTCCACCGGGCAGGGTCAGCCCGAGCCCCATCGAGAAGCCCACCTGGATCGCGCTGGCCATGGCCAGGGCGACGATCGCGTCGCGCAGGTAGTGGCGAGCTCCGAAGGCGTAGGCGACACCCCAGAACAGCATGCTCCCGGCCAGGATCCAGCCGAGGAAGTCCAGCAGCGCGATGTGCGCGGCCAGGGTGAGGGCGATGATGAGCACCGGCGACCACTCGGTGGCCGGGATTTTGGCGGACACGCCGGGACGCCCCTCCGCCAGGGCCTGCTTCTCGCGCCGGGCCGTGCGCACGTTGACGACGCCCATACCGACGGCGACCGCCACCAGCAGTCCGCCGATCACTCCGGGGAAGAACCCGGGACCGGGCGGGGTGGGGTCGGGGGCGGTGATGGTGGCCGCACCCCACAGGGCCACCAGGCCGAAAGCCAGAACGACCGCGGGGAAGACCCACGCGCCCGGACCGGTCCAGGGGGTGGTTTCGGGATCCGGCGCGGCAGCGGGCAGGACTGCCTCTTCCACCGGGGCGTCGGCGACTGCTCCGGACGCATCCTGTCCGGGCGCGGTCCCGGTGGCGACGGTGCCCTGCGCCTGGGAGTCCGGCTCCCGTTCGGGAGCGTCGTCGCCCACGAGCCAGGTGTTCAGCGGTTCTCGGGTGCTCATCTTTAGAACCCCAGCTCCTTAACGATCTCGCGGGTCAGGACGATCTCCTCGTCGAGGAAACTCTCGAACTCCGCACGCGGCTGGTAGGTGTCGGTCCAGCGGTTGCGCTCCAGGGTGTCGGCCCAGGAGGGCGACTCCACGATCTCGGCGACCAGGGCGCTCAGCTCGTCGATCTCCTCCTCGGCGAGGCCGGGCGGGGCGATGACGCCGCGCCAGTTGGCGAGCTCCACGTCGTAGCCCTGCTCCGTGAGAGTGGGGATGTCCTCGAAGCCCTCGATGCGCTCGGGGGCAGAGACGCCGAGCGCACGGATGGGCCCGCCGTCGAGCTGGTCCCGGAAGTCGCCCAGGGTGCCGAAACCGGCCTGGGAGGTGTTGGAGAGCAGCGAGGTCAGGACCTCACCGCCGCCCGAGTAGGGGAGGTAGTTCATGGACCCCGGATCGACGCCCGCCTCGGCTGCGGTGAGGCCGGCGAAGATCTGGTCGACGCCGCCCATCGACCCCCCGGCGACCGGGAGGGTTTCCTCCTGCTCGCGCCACGCCTGGACGAAGTCGTCCACCGTCTCGTAGGGGGAATCGGCCGGCACGACCACGACTCCGTACTCGGAGGCGAGCTGGGCGATGGGGGTGACGTCGTCCATGGTGGCGGTGGAGTTGGTGGTCTCAACCGCGCCGACCATGCCCAGGCCGGTCATCGTGAGGACGTTGGCCTGGCCCTCGCGGTTGGCGGTCTGACGCAGCCCGATCGTGCCACCGGCGCCGGCGACGTTCGTGACCTGCACGTTGTAGCGCAGCTCCTCGTCACGGAGGCCGTTTTGCAGCTCGCGGGCGAGCATGTCCCAGCCCCCGCCGGGCGCGGCGGGCGCGACCAGGATGACCTTGGCACCGGCGCCGGTTCCCGACGCGGCGCTCTCGCGCACGTCCACCACTGCGGTCGCCAGGAGTACGACGGCGACCGCTCCGCCCACCGCACCCAGCAAGCGACCGTTCGGCCCTGCCATACGCGCTCTTCCCTTCATGCCGTCCTACGGCTGTACAGAGGAGGAATCAGGGCACGAGAAACCGGGAGGAAAAGAGATGTTCACCCCGTTTTTTCACGTGCGTCCTGGATCACATTGTGCGGGCGGTCACACGGTGGTCCGAGACTTGTGGGCACTGTCGCCATACTGGTCATATTGGTCGCAGCCGCAGACCGATCGGTATGCGACAGTGGACTCCGCTCAGCACGCCTCTCCAAAGCCGAAGGTCACCCGCCGTGTCCGCCCCACGCAACCGCAGCCGGTTGTCACTCACCGGCTACCTGTTCTTCTCGCACCTGCTCCTGCTCGCCCTCGCGCTGGGGGCGACCGGCCTTTTGTGGTTCACGTTCCTGGATCGTGAGATCGACGAGCTCTACACCGAGCGCGTGCTCGGGATCGCCCGGATGACGGCGACCCTGCCCGAGATCCGGACGGCCTTCGACTCCGAGGACCCGGCCCGGGTGATCGCGCCGATCGCCGCCGGCCTGACCAGATCGGCCGAGGCACAGTACATCGTGGTCGCCGACCTCGACGGCACCCGTTACTCCCACGTGGACCCCTCGCTGATCGGGCAGAAGGTGTCCACTCCGCCAGGCTCGGTATTGGACGGCCAGGAGTGGACCGGCACGGAGGTCGGCACCCAAGGGCGCACCACCCGGGCCAAGGTGCCGGTGCGCGACGCAGCGGGGCCGGTGGTGGGATATGTGTCGGTGGGCATTCTGGAGTCCGACATCGACGAGGTCAGCGCCGGCGTGGTCCCGGCCATCGCCTCGACGGTCGCGGCGGCGCTGGCCCTTGGGGCGATCGGGGCGTTCCTCATCTCCCGGCGGGTCCGGGCCAAGACGCACGGACTGGAGCCCAGTGAGATCACCGCCTTGCTGGAAGGCCGCGAGGCACTCCTGTACGCGGTGCGCGAGGGCGTCCTGGGCCTGGACGCCGCCAACCGGTTGACCCTGGTCAACACACCGGCGCGCGCGATGCTGGGCCTGGACACCGACTGCGAGGGCCGCTCCCTGGCAGAACTCGGGCTCAGCGGCCGGATCCACGACGTCCTGTCCGGGGCCGACCCCGGTGCCGACGGCATCGTGCTCGCGGGTTCGCGGGTCCTGGTGTGCAACAGGATGCCTGTGCGCGTGGGCGGCCAGGACGGCGGCGCGGTGGTGACCCTGCGCGACCGCACCGAGCTGGAACGCCTGACCGGCGAACTGGACGGTGCCCGCACCCTCACCCGGGGGCTGCGTGCCCAGAGCCACGAGTTCGCCAACCGCATCCACACCGTCGCCGGCATGCTGGAGTTGGGCGCCAACGAGGAGGCACGCTCCTTCCTCGCCGAACTCTCGGCGGCCCACGCCGAGGTCAGCGCTGAGGTCACCGAACGGGTCGGTGACACCGCACTGGCCGCGCTGGTACTGGCCAAGTCCGCCCAGGCCACCGAACGCGGAGCACGGCTGCGGTTGTCACCCCTGACCGCGGTACCGGGGCCATTGGCGCACTCCCTGCGCGCCGACCTGCTGTTGGTGGTGGGCAACCTGGTGGACAACGCACTGGACTCGGTGACCGCCGACGATCCCGACGGCTGGGTCGAACTACTGGTCCTGGCCCACCGACGCTCAGCGGACGGGGCACCGCGCGACCTGGTGGAGGTCCGGGTGCTGGACTCGGGCCCTGGGGTGGATCCGGCCCTGGCCGAGGAGATCTTCTCCCTCGGGTTCACCACGAAGGTCGCCCAGGACGGCGGCGCACGCGGCCTGGGCCTGGCCCTGGTGCACCAGGCATGCGCCGGCCGCGGGGGCGAGGTCACCGTGGACGCCCCCGGGGATGCGGGCGGGTCCGCTTTCACCGCCTATCTGCCGTTGGCCGACGGCGAGGCCCTTGACCACAACGAGGACGCGGAGACGGGGCGACGGTGATCAAAGTACTGATCGTGGACGACGACGTGCGGGTGGCGCACAATCACCGCGACCTGGTGGATTCCCTGGAGGGGTTCACCGTGGTGGAGATTGCGCACTCGGCTGCCGCGGCACTGTCGGCGGTGCAGCGCAAGCGTCCCGACCTGGTCCTGCTGGACCTGTACCTGCCAGACGGGTCGGGGATGTCGGTGTTGCGCACGCTGCGCGCTCCCGCTGTCCCTGCCGATGCCCACCCGGTAGATGTGCTGGTGGTCACCGCGGTACGCGACATGGAGCAGGTGCGCGCGGCACTGCATGGCGGGGCGGTGCACTACCTGCTCAAGCCCTTCTCGATGGCGGCGCTGCGCGACCAGCTCGAACGCTACTCCACCGCCCGGCGCCGGCTGAGCCGCAGCGAGGAGGCCACCCAGAGCGAGGTCGACCGGCTGTTCGGGCTGCTTCGCCCGGCGCCCCCGCAGGCGCTACCCAAGGGGTTGACCCCGGCCACCGCCGAACTGGTGGGCGGCGCGTTGCGCGAGGCGGGCACCGACCTGTCGGCCGCCGAGGTCGCCGAGCGGACAGGCGTCGCCCGGGTGACGGCTCGTCGCTACCTGGAACACCTGTGTGCCGATGGCAGAGCCGAACTGCGGATGCGCTACGGCTCCACCGGGCGTCCGGAGCACCGTTACCGCTGGGTGCGCTGAGCAGGCAGCGGAACCGCTGCCGGAGAAGCCCACTATTGTCGCAACGGTGAGCGTTTTCATCGACCCGCCCGCGTGGCCCGGTCCACGCGGGCTGCTGTGGTCCCACCTGATCAGCGACGCCTCCTACGCAGAACTGCACGCCTTCGCCAGGGCGCTGGGGGTTTCCGAGCGGGCGTTCGAGCGGGACCACTACGACGTACCCGAGACCCTGTACTCCCGCGCCCTGCACCTGGGCGCAGCACCGGTGCCGGCCCGCACGATCGTGGCCCGGCTGCACGCGGCCGGGCTGCGTCGGCGCAAGAACGCCCAGCCCCGAGTCGCGATCCCCGGCCCGGACGGGAACTGATCCACCCCGCACGCCGGCCTGTTCAGTCGCGGGGCGAACCCGCTGCGGTGGGCTCTTGGGCGGTCGGGGCCGGCCCGTCCCCGATCAGCCAGGCGATTTCGGCGGAGACGTTGGCCTGGGCCCGCTCCTCCCAGCGGTCCAGCGCGAGGGGGGTGTGGTAGAGGCGGGGCGACGCCAGGAGTGCACCCAGGACCCTGGCCCGCCCGGACCGGAAATCGCTGTCGGCCACGTGTGCGTACTCTTCCCGTACAGCAGCGGCATACTCGGCGTATTCGGCGGGCTCGGCCGCCAGGATCGCAAGATCGGCATCGCACAGGACCTCGGCGTCGAGGTCGCCGGGGTCGGGGGCGTGGCCGGCGGTGACGCGGACCAACCGGGCCACCTCTCCAGCGCGTTCGGCGGTGAGGCCGCAGGTGGGGAGAAGGAGCTCGGCCAACCGGGCGCTGGCCTCCTCGTCCTTTCCGGGTTCGCCCTGGTAGACCGCATCGTGGAACCAGGCAGCGTAACGCACGGAGGCGGTGTCGTGCGCTTCCTCGGCCAACTCGTCGACGGCGGCCAGGACCGCGCACAGATGATCAAGGGTGTGATAGCTGCGATGGGGTTCGGCCCAGCGGGCGAGCAGTTCCGCGCCCACCGCGGCCGCCTCGCTGCCCGTTCCGGCGAGGGCACTCCAAGCGTCGGACAGGTCCGGCCAGTGTGGCGACATCTTCGATGTTCCTCCCTCTCCCCGTCAATAGTGCCTGCTCTGGGCGCTCCGCGTTGAGAAACCCCCGACCTCGCCAGCTCCTACCCGCAGGGCAGACGGTTTGTCCTTCCCGGAAGGGAACCGACCGTGGAAACATCGTTGCGAAACGCGAGTGGCGCGCGACCGGTACGGTCGCGCGCCACTCGCCTGCGGCCCCGGAGAGCCCGCTATTTCCCTCCGGGACCCGTCATGGGACCCCCTGTCAGGCTTCTCCCCCACCACCGGGGATCAGCGCGTCGTTGACCGTGCGCAGCACCGGAGCCCGCACCACCGCGTCGACGTCCAGGGCCGCGCCGTTTCGGACCGTGAAGGTGTGCGATTCCCCCGGAAGCAGCGTAACCAGCATCTCGTCGGCTTCGGCCGCAGGATCGAGACGGTCGGCGAACAGCGCGAGATCGCGCAGCAGGGTACGCGCCAGAACGGTCACCTTCAGGTCGGCGCCCTCGGGGGCCGCCTTGGCCTCGAACTCCGGCCGAGGATAGGCGATGTCGATGTCCTCGGCAAAGAACCACCAGGCCCGGCGGGCTCCGGTTTCAGCGGTGAGCAGTTCTGCGGCGGCTGACACCGGAGAGGCGACCTCGACCGGGACCGGCACTCGCACCAGGCCGCGCGGCGGCACGGCGAAGGGCTCAGCTGCCTCGGCCAGGACGGTGCCGTCCAACGCCCTGCGAGCGAGCATCGCGGTTCCCGACCACTCCTGGTCGGTGTCGTTGGCCACCACCAGGACCAGACCGTCGCCCTCCGGCTGGACCGTGGCCAACCGGTCCGCGTAGACCGCGCGCAGCGCGTACCACAGCGGCTTGTGCCGCCCCTGGCCGTCTACTGCCGCCCACGAGGTGACCGGCCAGCAGTCGTTGAGCTGCCATACGACCGAGCCGGTGCAGTCGGGCCACTGGGCGCGGAAGTGCTCGATTCCCAGGGTGATCGCACGCGCCTGGTTGACCTGGGTGAGGTAGTGCCAGTCGTCGAAGCCTTCTGGCACGCCGAAGTGCGGGGCGAGGCCGCGGGCCAGCTTGCCGTTGCCGTCCTGGGCCTTCTGGCGGTGCAGCATCCCCGGTGAATCGGGGGCGAGCTCGGACTCCTCCAGAACCGCGCGCAGCGTGGCATAGGCGGGCGGCGCCTGGAACCCGAACTCCGCGACGAAGCGGGGCCGGTAGTCGCGGTAGACGGTGTAGTCGACCTGGTTCCAGACGTCCCAGATGTGGGAGGAGGCATGCCTGGGATCGTTGGGATGGAGGTCGGGCGTGCCCGAGTAGGGACTGCCCGGCCAATAGGGCCGGGTCGGGTCGAGTTCGGCGACCACGCGCGGCAGGAGTTCGAGGTAGTACTTCTCCCCCCAGGTGCGCCCGGCCAGCGGCTCCTTCCAGTCCCAGTCCCAGTAGCCCCAGATGTTCTCGTTGTTGCCGTTCCACAACACCAGGCTGGGATAGGGGGCGAGCCGGACCACCGCCTCGCGCGCCTCCGCCTCGACCTCTTCGGCCAACGGGGACTCCTCCGGGTAGGCGGCGCAGGCGAAGAGGAAGTCCTGCCAGACCAGGACGCCCCGCTCGTCGCACAGCTCGTAGAAGTCCTCGCTCTCGTAGCGGCCCCCGCCCCAGATCCGCAGCAGGTTCATCCCCGCCGCGGTGGCCTGGTCGATGCGCTCGGCGTAGCGGTCGCGTCCGACCCGCGTGACGAAACAGTCGTCAGGAATCCAGTTGGCTCCCTTGACCAGGATCGGCGTGCCGTTGACGAGAATGGCGAACCTCCGGCCCCCTTCGTCGGCAGCGGTGTCCAGCCCCACCGTGCGAAAGCCGATCCGGCGCCGCCACTGCTCCAGCAGCCCGCCCTGTCCACCGGCCGGGTCGAGTTCGACGACCAGGTCGTACAGCGGCTGTTCTCCGTAGCCGCGCGGCCACCACAACTGGGGGTCGGCCACGGTGACCTCGACCTCCGCGGAATCGGCGCCGGGTGCCACCTCCACGACGGCTTCCCGGCCGGCGACACGGGCGCGCACCAGCAGCGCGGTGTCGGCGCCGTTCTCGGTGCGCTCGATCTCCGCTCTGATCAGGACCTGTCCGCGGGTGGAACCGTCACGGTCGCGGACTACGGCGACCTGGGGGACCACCCGGGCCAGGCGCGCGGTGCTCCAGGCGTGCAGCCGGATGGGACGCCAGATCCCGGAGGTGACCAGGGTTGGCCCCCAGTCCCACCCGAAATTGCAGGCCATCTTGCGGATGAACTGGAAGGGCTCGGGATAGGCGTTGGGGCGGTCCCCGAGCGCCTCGCGCACCGCTTCGGCCTCCGCGTAGGGCGAGGCGAAGTCGACGGTGAGCTCGTTGTCGCCCGCGCGCAGGGCGGAGGTGACGTCGAACCGATAGGCGCGGTGCATGTTGCGGGTGCGCCCGAGTTCCGTGCCGTTGACCGTGAGGGTGGCGACGGTGTCCAGTCCCTCGCACTCCAGGTCCACGCGCTCGGCCCCAGTTGCCTCGACGGCGTCGAAGGCAGTGGTGTAGCGCCACGCGGCCCGCCCGATCCAGGCGAGCTCGTTCTCGTTGGTTCCGACATAGGGATCGGGGACGAGTCCTGCCGCGAGCAGGTCGGTGTGCACACAGCCGGGAACGACTGCCGGCACCTGCGCGGCTACCACCTCACCGGGAACGGCGGGGCCACCCAGGCTTCGCAGGGTCCAGTCGTCGCACAGGTCGATGCGCACTGCCATGTGATCTCCGCACGTGAGCCGGGGTGGAAATGGCGACGCGGACGAGTGCGACCCGAAAACCGGAGGGAGGAAGGGTGCGTGCTCCGGCGCCGGGCCGCACCCAGCTCCTTGTCGGCGTTCAACGGTGTCCGCCGCTTGTTCAAGCAAAACGCTAAACCGGTTCAGTGTCAAGGCTCATAAAGGAAAACGGATGTTCCGGGCTTTTCATTTCCGACGCTTTGAATAGCGCACTCCGGGCATGGGAAAGCGTCGGTGGATCTTTTGGGGCCCACCGACGGAATCGGCCTCGCCCAGGCGTCCTGACACCCGACCACCGGCTCCCGCAACAGGAGCCCGCGGCACCGACCGTTCAGGCCGACGCTCTCGCCCCGTGCGGAAACGGCTGTACGAAATGGCCTTCGTCCGCCTCGAACAACTGGGCGGGAGGTTCCTGTCCGACGGGGAGATGATAATCGCGGATCCTGGTGTCGGCGGCCTCGCGTGCCTTCAGCTCGGCTTCGACCTCCTCCCACTTCTTGTGGAACTGGGGCACCGAGGAGAGCAGCTTCTTGGTGTAGGGGTGCAGCGGATCGCCGAACACCTTCTCGGTGCGCCCCCGTTCCACGATCGACCCCTTGTGCACGATCACCGTCTCGTCGCTGATGTAGTTGCCCAGCGCCAGGTCGTGGGTGATGAAGAGGATCCCCAGGCCGCGCGCCTTGAGGTCGCCCAGCAGGTTGAGCACGTCAATACGGGTGGAGGCATCGAGCATACTGATGATCTCGTCGGCCACCAGGTAGTCGATGTCCAGCAGCAGTGCCCGGGCGATCAGCAGCCGCTGCAACTGACCGCCGCTGAGCTGATGGGGGTACTTGCCCAGAATCTGCTGGGGGTCCAGGCGAACCGTCTCGAGCGCGGCATGCACCTTGGCACGCCACTGGGCATCGGGGACGTCGCGGTAGTACTCACCGCGCACCATCGCGAAGACACGGTCAGCCTTGAACACCGGGTTGTAGCTGCTGAACGGGTCCTGGAACACTCCCTGGACCCGGCGGTAGTAATCCTTGAGCCGGCGGTTGCCGCGCAGGGTGGAGATGTCGGTGCCGTCGCAGGTGATCGTCCCCTGACTGACCGAGGCGATGCGCAGCGCCATCTTGCCCAGCGTGCTCTTGCCCGACCCGCTCTCCCCGATCAGGGCGACGACCTCACCGCGACGCACCTCGAAGTCGGCCTCGCGTACCGCGGTGAGGCGGTCGGAGCCGAAGGAACCGACGTTGTAGACCTTGGAAACCCGGTCGAATCTCAGCATTTGTGGTCACTCGGCCTTCCAGCAGGCGACGTGGTGGTCGGGGGTGACCTCCACGAAGGGGGGTTCGGTCGCGCACTCGTCGGAGGCCAGGGGGCAGCGTGCCCGGAACCGACATCCTTTCGGCGGGTCCAGCAGCCCGGGCGGACTGCCGGGGATGCCGGTCAGGCGCTGCTCGGCGTACGTGACCCCTACTTCGGGCAGTGCCGAGATCAGCATCCGGGTATAGGGGTGGCGGGGCGCCTCGATGATCGTGCGGGCCGGAGCCTTCTCGGCGAGACGTCCGGCGTACATCACCATGATGC
Organism: Nocardiopsis ansamitocini; assembly: GCF_030268225.1. Lineage (GTDB taxonomy): Bacteria > Actinomycetota > Actinomycetes > Streptosporangiales > Streptosporangiaceae > Nocardiopsis_D > Nocardiopsis_D ansamitocini. The sequence continues at coordinate 646,814 of NZ_BSQG01000001.1, forward strand.
TGTCGGCGATCTGGTAGACCAGCGAGATGTCGTGGGTGACCACGACCATGCTCTTGACGAACCGGCGGTCGCGGAACTCCACCAGCATCTCGGCGACCGCGCGCTGGGTGGACACGTCCAGTGCCGAGGTCACCTCGTCGGCGATCAACAGGGACGGGTCGAGGATCGTGGACAGCACCATCACGACGCGCTGTTTCATCCCGCCCGACAGCTCGATGGGGTAGCGCTTGAGCACCTCGGTGTCCAGCCCCACCAACTCCAGGCGGCGGTGCAGCTCCTCGCGCACCGTCTTGAAGCGCACCCCCCGGGACTCCAGCAGTTCGGCGATCATCACGCCGATCTTGCGGGTGGGGTTCATCGCGCTCATCGAGTACTGCGGGATGATCGAGATCTCCTTGAACCGGAAACGGTTCATGGCGGCGTCGTCCCAGATCGGAACCTCGGTCCCGTCGAGTTCGACGGAGCCGCCGACATATCTCATCCGGCCGTCGAGGCGGATCAGGCTCTTGCTGAGCGTGGACTTGCCGCTGCCCGACTCCCCCGCCAGACCCATGATCTCGCCGTCGGCCAGGGTGAAGGTGGGCCCGTCCAACGCGTGCACGTCGCCGCGCAGCGTCCGGTAGTAGACCCGCAGGTCCGAGACCTTGAGGCTCACCGTTACATCTCCCTCAGCTTGGGATTGAAGACCTCGTCCAGTCCGACGTTCATGATGTAGAGGGAACCCACGATCGCGGTGATCCCCAGGCCCGGCGGCACGAACCACCACCACACGCCCAATTGGAGGGCGCCCCACTTGACCGCCTGGTGCATCATCAGGCCCAGCGACATCCCGTCGGTGGGCCCGAGTCCCACGAAGTCCAGCCCGGCGGCGGCCAGGACCGAGCCGCCGAACAGCAGGATGAAGGTCATGAACAGGTAGGAGCTCATGTTGGGTGCGATGTCGCGCAGGATGATCTTGTGGGTGCGAAACCCGCTGAGCCGGGCGAGGTCCACGTAGTCGCGTGAACTCAGCGACAGTGCCTGGGAGCGGATCGCACGCGCGGCCCACGGCCAGGTGGTGAGACCGATGAACAGCGACTGCATGACTATGCCGCGCGACTCCAGGTAGGCGGCGATGATGAGCAGCACCGCCAGGGTCGGCAGCACGAGGACGACGTTGGTGATCATGTTGAGGATCTCGTCGATCCAGCCGCCCTTGTACCCGGCGACGAACCCGACGGTCATTCCGATCACCGCGCCGATGCCACCGCCGAGCACCCCGACCAGGAACGTGGAGCGGACACCGTGCGCGAACTGGACGAAGATGTCCTGACCGAACTGGGTGGTACCGAACCAGTACTGTGCCGAGGGCTCCAGGCCGGGCGGCGCGATGCGCTCGTTGGGGCCGTTCTGGAAGAAAAAAGGCGCGAGGATGCCGAGCAGAAGCAGGCTCCCGACGATCGCAGAACCGATGAGCAGTTTCTTGTTGCGCAGCGCGAAGTACAGCGCTTCGCGTCGGGGTGCCTCGGGGAGTGCGGCAGCGGTCCCCTCAGGGCCGGCCAAGGGATCGGGCAGCGGTTGCGCGGCGGTCACTTGACTCCCCCTTGCAGTTGGATCCGGGTCCGCGGATCGACCAGGACGTAGACGATGTCGATGATGAAGTTGGCGATCAGGACCCCCGCCACGATGAACAGGAACGCGCCCTGGAGCAGGAAGAAGTCCTGGTTCTGGATGGCCTGGAGGATCAGGAAGCCGAGACCCGGATAGGAGAAGACGATCTCGGTGAGCAGGGAGCCCGCCACAACGGTGCCCAACTGCACGGCGAGACCGGTGATCTGGGGCAGCATGGCGTTGCGGAAGGCGTACTTGCGGATCAACCTGCGCGGGGCCCCGAGCGCCTGGAGGTAGTTGGAGTACTCGGACTCCAACTCGTAGATGATCATGTTGCGCATACCGATCGCCCAACCGCCCAGCGCCACCAGGAACATGGACAGGAACGGCAGGAACCAGTGCTGGACGAGGCTGGAGACGAACATCCAGGAGAAGTCGGGACGCAGGGCGAAACTGTAGGCGCCGGCGACCGGGAACCACCCGGCGACGATCCCCAGCCCCCAGGCCAGCAGCAGGGCCAGCCACATGTAGGGAGTGGCCGTGAGCACGTAGCCCACCGGCAGTACCGTGTTGTCCAGCCATTTGCTGCGGGCGGCGTAGGCACCGAACCGGTTGCCCACCACCCAGCTGAGCAGGATGGCCGGCAGCAGGAGGCCGAGGCTGAAGGGGACGGCCCGCAGGATGACGTCGGTCACCGGGGTGGGGAACAACCAGACACTGATCCCGAGGTCCCCTTTGAACAGCGCCCCCCAGAAGTTGAGGTACTGCTGCCAGATGGGCAGGTCGAATCCGAAAACACTGGTGTAGTAGTCGCGCATGGCCTGGGACGCCTCGGGGTTGTTCAGTGAGGCGCGTGCGAGTCTGCTCTGGACGGGGTCGCCCGGCATGAAGCGCGGGATCATCCAGTTGATCGTCACGGCGACGAAGAACGTCAGCGCGTAGACGAAGATCTTTCTGGCGAAGTATTTACGCAACCGGCCCTCCTGGCCCTTGCGGCCGGTGGCCGGTCCCCGGACACCGGCCCGTACGGGAGGCGGCGGACGGGGACCGGGGCATTCACCGGGCGCTCGACTGGTTCCCTACTCTGCTTCTTCTTCGGCCACCGGTTCGAGTTCGGTCAGCGCCAGGATGGCGCCCAACTGGAAGTAGCCGCGCCAGGTCGAGGGCAGATAGTGGTTGTCGGTCTCGCTGGAGGGCCAGTTCGTCCAGACGGACTCGTTGGCCTGGGACCACAGGCCGTTGTACCAGAGGGGGATGATGGGCATCTCTTCCAGCTGGATCTGCTGGATCTTCCCGGTCACCTCGCTGATGGCCTCGGGGTCGTCGACCGGCACCTGGTCGAGCTGGTCGACCAGGTCCCAGGCATCTTCGTTCTCGTAGCGACCGAAGTTGACCGTGGACTGCGACTCCTGGACCGGCAGGCGGAAGATGTAGTCGTAGTAGGTCCAGGGGGTGTTGCTGATCTGGCGCTCATTGTTGATGAGCAGATCGAAGTCGCCGCTGCTGCGCTGGTCGACAAGCGCGTTGAACTCGGGGAAGTCCGCGGTGACGTTGATACCGGCGGCCTGGGCGCTCTCGCTGATCACCCGGGCGGCCTCCATCCAGTCGGTCCACCCGCTGGGCACGATCAGGGACAGCTCGATCGGGTCGCCATCGGGGGTCTCGACGAAGCCGTCGCCGTCGCCGTCGGTGTAGCCGGCATCCTCCAGGAGTTTCGCGGCCTCGGTGGAACTGAAGGGAGTGGCGTACTCGTCCACGACCTCGGTGTCGATGTACTGGTCCCAGGCCGGGAGAAGACCGGTGGGATCGGAAGGAGTGACGATTCCGCCGTAGACACCGTCCACGATCTCGTTGATGTCCACGGACGCGGCGAGCGCCTTGCGGAACTCGGCGTCGTCCATCGGCTCCCTGGTGGTGTTGGGCACCAGCCACGCGGTGTTGGCCGCGATCATGTAGGGCGCCTCGGGGTAGTAGGTCGTGACCCCGTAACCGCCCTCGACCAGTTGGGCGATCCCCGGTAGGAAGTTGTTGCTCAGGTCCACCCCGCCCTGCAGGACCTGCCCCAGCGCCGCCTCGTTGCTGGTGTTGACGATGTCGACGATGTAGGTGGGGGCGACCTCGTGCCCCAGGGCCTCGGTGGCCCACCAGGAGTCGCTCTTCTTCCAGACCTGACGGTCCTGGTCGTGGGTCTCGTAGACGTAGGCGCCGGTACCGACCGGCTCCTCGTTGGCTCCGGTGACGGTTTCCTCTTCGGAGCGATCAGCCCACAAATGCTCGGGCACGATGGCGTTGAAGTAGAGCCAGTTGGCCCACTGGGCGTAGTTGGCCTTGGAGAAGGTGAATTCGACCGTGTGCTCGTCGGTGGCCTCGACGCTCTCCAGCCACTCCCACAGGTTGCTGTAGGAGCTGGTCTCCAGCTTGCCCAGTTCGACGGTGAAGACCACGTCGTCGGCGGTGAACGCCTCGCCGTCGGACCACTCGACGCCCTGGCGCAGCTTCAGTTCGTAAGTGGCGTCGTCGGTCCAGTCGCCGCTCTGCGCCAGCCACGGAAGGTACTCGCCGGTCTCCGGCTCGAACAGGAACAGCGTCTCGTAGACCAGGCCGACGGTGCCGGTCGCGTAATTGCCAAGACTCAACGGGTTCCAGCTGATGGGCGGCCCCCACTGACTGCCGCCGGTGTAGAGCGTCTGCTCGCGCGGGTAGTTGCCGGCGGGGGCGTCCGCCGGATCACCTCCGCCGCCCGAGCAGGAGGTGGCCACCAGCGCGGCCAGCACGAGGGGGGTCAGAAACCTGAACCGGTTTCGCATCGTGTTAGTCTCCTTCATCCACCGCATCGGGGATGTCCCCGCGCGGCAGTCCTCAGAGCGCGCCCAGGCCGTGGTCCCCCCGTAGCCGACCGCCCGCTCACGCGTTCTTGGTCCTGATGCGGATGCCTCACCCCGGACCAGTGACCCAGGTCACGTGGAGGGGTGAACGAAAGAACATCACTAAACCGGTTCAGCGTCAAGATGCGTTATAGAAACTAAACCGGTTAATCGAGAAAAATTCTCTTATCTTCGGAAAGAGGCCGAAAGTACCGCATCCGCAATGGAGGGAAACCTCCGGCAACGGGTGCGGGCGGTGGAGTTCAGCGCCCGGCCGGGCCGGTACTGGCACGCGGAAGCAGCCTGCTGGGCAGCGTAGGCACCGCCTTGACCGCGGCCCCGGCGATCCGCTCCATGAGCAGGGAGACCGCCAATCGCCCGTGCTGGTTGACGTCGCGCCCCACCGCGGTCAGCGCGGGCCGGATGGCACCGCAGATCACAGAGTCGTCCCATGCCACGATCGACAGCTGCTCGGGCACAGAGACCCCCAGCTCCTGGGCGACACCCAGCGCGGCCACCGCCATGAGGTCGTTGTCGAAGATGAGCGCACTGGGCGGCGCCTCGGAGCCCAGCAGGGCACGCGTGACCTCGGCGGCCTTTGCACTGGTGTAGTCGGCGTACACCACCTCGGCGGCGTCGAGCCCGACCTCACGCGCGGTCCGGTCGAAGGCGATCGACCGGACCTCGGTGTGCACGAACTCAGCAGGGCCGGCCACCCGGGTGATCCGGCGGTGGCCGAGCGCCGCGAGATACTCGACGACCTCGTTCATCGCCTCGGCGTCATCGGTCCAGGCGCAGGAGAAACCGTCGGTGTACTCCGGCCCCCCGATGACGACGGCGGGCAGGCCCATCTCGGCCAGGACCGGCAGCCGGGAATCGTTGCGGCGCAGGTCGACCAGCAGGACCCCGTCGACCCTGCGCTCCGCGTGCCACCGCTGATAGGTCGCCAGCTCCAACTCGCGGTCGTCGGCGGCCTGGAGCATCAGCGCGGTACCGCCACCGGCGAGTTCCTCCTGGATACCGCCGATCAGCCGCATGAAGAAGGGCTCGGCCGAGAGCGCTCGCGCCGGACGGTCGACCACAAGGCCGATCACCCCGGCACGCCCGTCGGAAAGGGCGCGGGCCGCACTGCTGGGCGCCCACCCCAACTGCTCGGCGATGTCCAGGATCCGCTGACGAGTCGCGTCGGAGACGCCGGGGCGACCGTTGAGGGCATAGGAGACAGCCCCCTTGGAGACACCGGCCGCCTTGGCGATGTCGACGATCGTCGGGCGCCTCATACCATCTCCCCGCTCGTTCAGTGAACCGGTTCACCATCGACAACCGGAAATTGACGGACTTCTGCATTCGCTGCGCATCGTATTACTTCTCAGGCCGTCAATTCACCCCATCGACAATACGTGATGACCTGCCCGGCCGACGGAGTCTGCCAAGGGCCTACCCAGTCCGGAACTTGACGAACGATAGGTGGGATGTATTTTGGTGGCCTACCGCACCCCCGGGCTCGTCCAGCCACTCCCCAAAGCTGACAGCGCCCGCCGCGACCGGCATACGAGCCCCATGCTCCGGGAAGGCGCCGCCTGGAGAGTTGTAAGGAGCACTCTTCAGCCGTGTCCCCTCTCGCCGCGCTGCGTCGCATGCACGAAATCGCCGGTGCCCCCCTGCTCATCGCCTCGTTCCTGGCCCGACTCCCCATGTCCATGGCACTGATCGGCGTCCTCACGCTGGTCACCACCGAGACGGGCAGCGTCGCCGCCGGCGGACTCGCCTCAGGTGCGCTCGCTCTGGGCGAGGCACTCGGCGGGCCGGTCATCGCACGGTTCGCCGACCGACTCGGACAGCGGCCAGTGGTACTGCTGGCCTCGTTGGTGGAGGCCGTACTGCTGGGAGCCCTCGTCGCGGCGGTCACCGCCGGATGGGCGACGGCACCACTGATCGGACTGTGCGCCCTGGCCGGCCTGGCCATGCCACAGATCGGGCCGCTGGCCAGGGCCCGGTGGATCTCCATCGCCACCCGTTCCCCCGACCGGGACCGCTCGGTCTCTGCCGCGTTGAGCGTGGACGGCGTACTGGACGAGACCGGTTTCGTGGTGGGTCCGGCCGTGGTCGGCGTACTCGCCGTCGTGGCGAGTCCCGCGGCCGGAGTCGTCGGTGCCGCCGTCCTGGTCGGAGTGTTCGGGACAGCCTTCGCCGTGCACCGCAGCGCACTGCCCGGGACGCGACCCGACCCGCACAGCGACCGGCTATGGCGCGTGGGGCTGCTGGTACTGGCCGTGCCGATGCTGTGCCAGGGCGCGTTCTTCGGTGGGGCGACAGCGGGGGTGACCGCTTTCAGTCAACAGCTCGGACGCCCCGACCTGGCCGGCCTGATGTACGCGGTGATGGGTGTGACCAGTGCCGTCGCCGGGCTCCTGATGGCATCGGTTCCGCCATCCGTGGGGCTCGCGAGCCGGCTGCGGATGGCCGCCGGCGCACTGACCCTGCTTTCGGCTGGACTGATCGTCGCGTCGGGAACTTGGGGCCTCCTCGCGGCGATGCTGCTGCTGGGGTGCGCCATCGGACCACACGTGGTCACGATCTTCTCGTTGATCGAACGCGCCGCCCCGGCCGCACGACTGGCCCAGGCGATGACCGTCATGCTGAGTTTCCTGATTCTCGGCCAGTCCGCGGGGTCCTCGGTGGCCGGGACTCTGGCCGAACGATTCGGCCCTCAGGGTGCGTTCGCGCTGACCACCGCCGCAGCGGCAATCGCCCTGATCGGGTCGGTGGCGCTCGTGCGCTCACGCTGGTACGCCCCGCGCCCTGTTCCCGGGCCTCCCGCTCCCGTCGAACCGGTTCACACGTCCTGACCACCGCTCGGCCGGCCCCGGACGGGCCGTCCGCTTAAGGCCGCCCGCTCCTCCGGGGCAGGGCGGTCCTCTTGGCCGCCTCTGCCGTCGCGCCGCACAACAGCAGCATCATCGCGGTCACACCCTGCGCGTGAACACGCCGGGCGCCACGGCCGCACCACATGGTGGCCCGAAACGGTGACCCGAAACACCGCGACTCTGTCTTGACCTGCGCTCCCCTTGCACCAGGGCCACTCATTCCGCCCCGACGAACAGGCAAAAGAGGGGCTTTTGCCGCCCCTTCGGCAGAACTCGTTTCGATAACTTCGTTCGATGATCGACGTAAGTAGTGTTGACGATCAGTCCTAAGTCATCTTAATTTGTGTCGCACACCACACATGGGAATCCGGAGACCGTGTTGAACTCACCAGGAGACGTGCTAGACCTCATCAGCCGCGGGGCCGCCGAGACCCGGACGGACCTCGCCCGGCAGACCGGAATGGCACGTTCCACCGTGGCCCAGCGAGTCGACGCGCTGATCGGTTTCGGCCTGGTGGAAGAGACCGAACCCGGGGAATCCACCGGGGGCAGGCCGCCCCGCCTGCTCCGCCTCAACACGGCCCACAACTGCGTACTCGGAGTCGACCTCGGCGCAACCCACTGCCGCGTCGCTCTGCTGGACATCGGCGGAAAGCCGTTGGCCAGCTGCGAGACCCCTATCCAGATCACCCAGGGCCCGCACGAAGTCCTGGCACACGTCGACGCCCGCATGCACGAGCTCCTGACCCGGGCCAACCGGCCGCTGGAATCGGTCAAGGCCATCGGCATCGGCGTCCCCGGCCCGGTGGAGTTCGCGACCGGGCGCCCCGTCAACCCACCGATCATGCCCGGCTGGCACGAATACCCGATCCCCGACTTCTTCACCAGCCGATACAACGTCGAAGTCCTCGTGGACAACGACGTGAACGTCCTCGCACTGGGCGAACGACGCTTCGCCTACCCGGGCTCAGCCCACTTGCTCTTCGTCAAGATCGGCACCGGAATCGGCTGCGGCATCGTCGCCGACGGCCGACTCCACCGAGGCGCACAGGGCAGCGCCGGCGACATAGGGCACATCCGGGTCCCCGACGCCCCCCACGCGGTGTGCCGGTGCGGCAACACCGGCTGCCTGGAGGCGGTCGCCGGCGGTGCGGCACTGGCTGCCCGGCTCAGCGCGGCGGGCACGCCCGCGCGGACCGGACACGACGTCGTCACCCTGGTGAACCAGGGAGACGCCGCCGCACTGCGACTGGTCCGCGAGGGCGGCCGGGTCATCGGCGACGTGCTCGCCGGCCTCGTCAACTTCTTCAATCCCGAGGCCATCGTCGTGGGAGGCGTGATGGCCCAGGTCCACGAACCGCTGCTGGCCGGAATGCGCGAAGTGATCTACCAGCGCTCCCTGCCACTGGCGACCCACCGCCTCACCGTTGTTCCCAGCAGGTCGGGGGAAGAGGGCGGTTCGCTCGGCGCGGGGCGTCTGGCGATCGACCACATCCTCGCCCCCGACTACATCAACCGTGCGCTGTCCACCGGACAGGGCGCGGCCTGACCACAATCCCCTGGGTCGCCTCCCCCGCGACCCGGACAGTATCGGCACCCCTGGAGGCCACGATGAGTTCACGACCGCGATGGCACGACTTCTCCGCCCTGGCCGCGGGCGCGCTCCTGATCGGCGCGACCGCCTGTAGCACTCCCGACTCCGGCGGCGGCGACGGCGCCGACGGTGCGGCCGAGGGCCCCTTCACCATCGGCCTGAGCAACGGCTTCATCGGCAGCGAATGGCGCGAGCAGATGCTCGCCACCTTGGAAGAGGCGGTCGGGGAGTACCAGGCCCAGGACATCGTGGACGAACTCGTCGTCGAGAGCGCCGACGTGGATGTCAACGGCCAGATCCAGCAGATCCGCAACCTGATCAACTCGGGGGTGGACGCCATCATCGTCAACCCCAACTCCCCCACTGCCTTGGACCAGGTCTTCGCAGAGGCCGACGACCAGGGAATCCTCGTCCTGGCGATCGACCAGGCAGTCACCTCCGAGAGCGTCACCAACGTCGTGATCGACCAGGGCGAGTGGGCAGCGGCAAACGCCCAGTGGCTGGCCGACGAGGTCGGTGAGGGCGGCACGATCATCGCGGTGAACGGCATCGACGGTCACCCCGCCAACGAGGCCCGTTGGGCCGGTGCGACCGAGGTCTTCGACTCCGCCGGCGTCGAGGTCGTGGCCAACGACTTCGCCCAGTGGGACCAGGCCACCGGCCAGCAGGTGACCCAGAACCTCCTGGCCAGCCACCCGGACGTGGACGGCATCTTCGTCCAGGACGGTATGGCGCTGGGCGCGTTCCAGGCACTGGAGTCCGAAGGCAAGGTCGGCGACGTCGCCATCACCGGCGAGGCTCGTGTCGGCTTCATGAAGCGCTGGGCCGAGCAGCGCGAGGAGGACGCCGAGTACTCCAGCATCGGCGTGCCCAACCCGCCCGCCGGCTCGGTCTCCGCGCTGCACGTGGCGGTCCGGATGTTGCAGGGCCAGGAGTTCACCTCCGACGCCCTCGACGGCAACACCCTCTACCTGCCGATCCCCGAGACCGTCACCGACGACAACTTCGACGAGCAGTTCGGCGCCGTTGAAGGCGAGCCCGACACCTATGCGGTGGACGGCAGCCTCACCCCCGAAGAGGCCGACGCCTACTTCCAGTAGCCGTCCCACCTTGCGTACGGCGGGCCCGTCCCGGGTCCGCCGTACGCAAGGGCCCGCGGTGACCCAATGACGACTCGACCCGAAGGAGCGAGCCCGGTGGCATCGACCGCCTTCCTGGAAATGACCGGGGTGCGCAAGCGCTACGGCGGCGTGACCGCACTGGACGGAGCCGACTTCGCAGCCGAGGCCGGTACGGTGCACGCCGTGCTGGGCCCCAACGGTTCCGGTAAGAGCACGCTGCTCAAAGTCCTCACCGGGGTCGTGGCCCCCGATGAGGGGGAGGTACGGCTGAACGGGCGGGCTCTGCGCCCGCGCGGCCCCCGCGACACCGCCGAGGCGGGCATCAGCGCCGTCTACCAGGAGCTGTCGCTGATCGACGACTTCAGCGTCCTGGACAACCTGGTCCTCGGTGTGGAGCCGCGCAAACGGGGGGTGCGCGATCGTGCCGCCGCGCGGCGCCTGGCCCTTCCCTGGCTGGAGCGCTTCGCCGAGGCATTCGGCGGCCGGGTTCCCGTGGACGAGCGAGTGGCCGACCTCGACCCGGGCGAGCGCCAGGTGGTGGAGGTGTGCAAGGCACTGGTTCGCCAACCGCGGGTGCTCGTTCTGGACGAAGCGACCGCCTCCCTGCGTCGGAGGCAGGTGGAGGTCCTGTTCGACGTGGTCCGCGAACTGCGGGAGTCGGGTGTCCTCGTCCTGTTCATCACGCACCGGCTCGCCGAGATCCTCGCGGTGTGCGACCGCGCCACGATCATGCGCAACGGCTCCGATATCCGCACCGTGACGATCGCGGAAGTCCCTGAGCGCGACCTGGTCGAGTTGATGGTGGGTGAGCTCGCCGCTGCGGAAAGCACCGAGTCCAGCGCCACCGACGAGGTTCGCCTGGACGTGGACGGACTGTCCGCGGGCCGTCTGCACGACGCCACCTTCCAGGTTCGCGCCGGAGAGGTCCTGGGCCTGGGCGGCCTTCAGGGCCAGGGCCAGTCCCACCTGCTCTCTGCACTGTTCGGTGCGCTCAAGCCCCGCGCCGGAACGATCACGCTGGACGGCGAAACCGTGCAGTCGCGCTCGCCGAAGCAGGCCGTTCGGGCCAAAATTGCCTATGTCCCGGGTGACCGGGGCTCGCAAGGGCTCGCGTTGGGTCGACCGATCCTGGAGAACTTCGCACTGCCCTCAGCGGGGCGGCGCGCGTGGTTGGGGATCGGGCTGTCCCGCAAGCGCGAACTGGCCGCCGCCCGGGCCGTCGCCGAGCGCATCTCCACCCGTTACGGCTCTTTGGACGACCCGGTCTCGACCCTCTCGGGCGGCAACCAGCAGAAGATCGTGGTCGGCAAGTGGTTCCCCACCGAACCACGGGTGGTGCTGATGGACGACCCGGCCAAGGGCATCGACGTCCGCGCCAAGGCCGAACTCTTCCACGTGGTCAGGGAACTGGCCGCGTCGGGGGCCGCGGTGCTGATATCGGCCAGCGACGACCGGGAACTGGTGGAGCTGTGCGACCGGGTCCTGGTCCTGTTCGAGGGACGGATCGTTGACGAGGTCGAGGGCGACCGGCTCACCGAGGAGACCCTGGTCTCCAGCGCCATGCACATCACCGAGGCCGACCGGGCCGTCGCAACCACGGCGACCGCGGACACCGACCCGGCCGCCCCTGAGCGGGAGGACTCGTGAACACGCTCACCGCCCGGGCCGGCACCAGCGTCTCGAACCTGACGCGGGCTCGAATGCCGATGGTCGCCACCACGGTGCTGCTCATCGTCACCGTCACCGCCGCGGCGACCCTTCAGGGCAACTTCTTCACGCCCTATGGGATGACCGCCAACTTCGCGACGATCCTGCCCATCGCCACGGTCGCCGTCGCCCAGACGATCATCGTGCTGTCGGGCGGTATCGACCTGTCCATCGGCACCATCGTCACACTGTCCTCGGTGGTGACCGTGCGGCTGATGGACGGCGGCGACCCCTCCCAAGTACCGCTGGCCCTGGCCGCGGGACTGGCCACCGGGGCCGCGTGCGGACTCTTCAACGGCCTGCTCGTCGCGGTACTGCGGCTGCAGCCGATCGTGGCAACTTTCGCCACGAGCTTCGTGTTCGGCGGCGTCGCGCTGTTGGTGCTGTCCTCCCCCGGAGGAACGGTGCCGGCCGTGCTCACCGGTGGCTACCGGCAGGTGTTCGCCTACCTCGTTCCGGTTCCGGCCCTGCTGCTGCTCGTTCTTTGGCTGGCGTGGCGGCTGCTGCGTGCGCAGCGCATCGGCCAGTACCTCTACGCCGTGGGCGGTAACGCGGGGGCCTCCTACGCCTCGGCGGTTCCCGTCACCTGGGTCCGCGTCTTCGCCTACACGGCGGGCGGCACCGTGGCGGCACTGGCGGGCGTGGCCCTGTTGGCCAACTCCGGCTCGGGCGACCCCTTCATCGGCAACGAACTGACCCTCGGATCGATCGCCGCCCTGGTGATCGGTGGCACCCGGCTGCGCGGAGGCGCGGGCGGGGCCGGCGGTTCCATCCTGGGCGCGATCATCCTGACCCTGATCCAGAACCTGGTGTTCTTCGCGGGTGTGCCCACCAACGCCCGCGAACTCGTCAACGGCGCGATCATCATCATCGCGATCGCGCTGGCCGGCCTGCTCACCGCCCGGAGCGAACGCGCCGGGCGCAGCGAAGGGAGGACCGCGTGAGCGCTCCGCAGACATCCACTCCGACCTCCAGTCCGATCGCTGACCGCCTGCGACGCGCCGCACGCGATCCGGTGGTGGTCTCCGGGATCGCCGCCCTGGCCCTATGGGTGGTGGCCGCGATCGTCTCACCGGCGTTCGCGTCATGGAGCCAGATCCTGACCCTGTTGATGCTCGCCTCCTTCCTCGGTGTGATCGCCATCGGGCAGACCCTGGTGATCATCGCCGGCGGAGAGGGCATCGACCTGTCCGTGGGGGCGGTTGCCACCTTGGCGGCCATCATCGGCTCGCGCTACATGGACGGCTCCAACGAGAACCTCCTGCTCGCGGTCGTCCTGGCCCTCGGGGCCGCGGCGATCGTGGGAGTGATCAACGGCGTGGGGATCCTGATGTTCAGGGTCCCGCCCCTGGTCATGACATTGGGCATGATCGCGGTGGTGTACGGGTTCATCCGGCTCTACACGGGCGGTCGTCCGGCTGGGTCGGCCGCGCCGGCCCTTCGGACCCTGGTCACGGGCGACACCGTGGCCGGCATCCCGGGTGTGCTGTGGCTGTGGCTGGCCCTGTCGGTCCTGGTGATCTGGTTGCTGCGGCGCACCTCCTACGGCTGGCGTCTCTACGCGGTGGGCGGCAACCCCAACGCGGCCTACCTGTCGGGGGTGAACACCAAGGCGGTCAAGCTCAGCGCCTACGTGCTGTCCTCGGTATTCGCGGGCGTGGGCGGCCTCCTGCTCCTGGGCTACACCCAGACCGTGTTCCTGCGGCTGGCGGATCCCTACATGCTGCCCAGCGTGGCGGCCACCGTGGTCGGCGGCACCGCGCTGATCGGAGGCGTCGGGGGCTACCTGGGCACCATCATCGGCGCGATCCTGCTGACCGTCCTGGACTCCTTCCTGCGCATCCTGCAACTGGGCGGCGGAGCCGGCGACGCGCCCCGGCAGATCATCTACGGCCTGGTGCTGCTGGTGGTGCTCTCGGCGTACGGGCGGCAAAGACGCCTGCGGCAATGAGTCGTAGGACCTCGAACGATTGGAGATGACACATGAGTGAGCGTCTGGGCGTCGGCATCGTCGGCAGCGGGTTCATCGCGGAGTTTCACACCCGGTCCTTCCGGGGCGTGCGCGATGCCGACGTCGTCGCGGTAAGCGGACGCAACGCCGAGACCGTGCGCGGCGTGTGCGACCTGGCCCGCAAGATCCAGGTGGGCGACCCCACCGGCTACTCCGATGTCCGGGACATGGTGCGTGATCCGGCCGTGGACGCGGTGTGGCTCACCACCCCCAACCACGTCCGGTTGGAGACCGTGCGCGCGATCGTGGAGGAGGTCGGTTCGGGCCGGGCCTCCCTGCGCGGTATCGCCATCGAGAAGCCCCTCGGGCGCACGGTCGCCGAGGCTGCCGAGGTTCTGGCACTGGTGGAGAGTGTGGGTCTGTCCCACGGCTACCTGGAGAACCAGGTGTTCGCCCCCGGCGTGACCCGTGCCCACGAGCTGGTGTGGGCACGTGGGGCATCCGCAGCGGGGGCCCCCTACCTGGCCAGGTGCGCCGAGGAGCACAGCGGCCCGCACAGTGCCTGGTTCTGGCAGGGCGACAAGCAGGGCGGCGGCGTCCTCAACGACATGATGTGCCACAGCGTGGAGGCGGGCCGGTTCCTGCTCACTCCGCCCGGGGTGCGCAAGTCCGAGTGGCTGACGCCGGTCAGCGTGGACGCCACCATCGCCTGCTTGAAGTGGGCGCGTCCCGCCTATTCCGAGCAGCTGCGGGAGCGTTTCGGCCCGGAGGTGGACTACCAGCGTGCGCCTTCGGAGGACTACGCGCGCTCCACGGTCGTCTACCGAAACGGCGACGGCGACGAGGTGGTCTCGGAGGGCACGACGTCGTGGAGCTACGTGGGCGCCGGTCTGCGGCTGACCTTCGAGCTGCTGGGCCCGGAGTACGCGATGGCGGTGAACTCCCTGGACACCGAGGCCAAGGTGTTCCTCAGCCGGGAGATCTCGGGCAAGCCCGGCGAGGACCTGGTGGAGAAGCAGAACGCCGAGGGCGGGTTGATGCCGATCCTGTCCGATGAGGCGGGCGCGTACGGCTACACCGAAGAGAACCGGCACATGGTGACGAGTTTCCTTCAGGGCACCCCGCCCGCCGAGGACCTGCACGACGGTCTGCTGGTGACCAAGGTGCTGATGGCCTCCTACCTGTCCGCGCAGGAAGGCCGCCGTATCGACCTGGACTCCACGGACCTGACCGATTTCGTGCCGGATGTCGCCACCGGCAACTGGCGCTCGGGGCGCTAGGAACGCATTTGGCGCCGGCCGGTCGGGCAATGGGCCGGCCGGCGCCGCCCATTTTCCGAACCCCCCGACATCGTCGCTGGTCAGAGCACTGAAAATCGTGTTCAAGAATACCGTTCAACGGCATGGCCGAACATTTCTTAACAGTGAACTAAAACGTCTTGAAACCTGTTGGCAGCGGCGTAAGCTGGGCAATCGTGCCCACGTTGTTCACCCACCGCAGGCTTCGGTTGCACCGTCGCCACCGAGAGGTCTCCGTGCCCCAACTGACCGGGATCTCACACATCACCCTGTCCGTTCGCGATCGCAACGACAGCGTCGAGTTCTACCGTGACGTGCTCGGTTTCCGCGAGTTCGAGACCAAGGACGAGGCCCGCTGGCTCCGCACCACGTGCCGCCACTCCTCCGGCCTGCTGCTGTGCCTGACCCAGCACCGGGACCATTTCAACGCGCGCTTCGACTACCGGCACGCCGGGGTGGACCACATCGGGTTCGAGGTTGTCGACCTGGTCGCCCTGGAGAGTTGGGAAGAGCGCCTGACCTCGTTCGACGTGGAACACTCCCCCATCGTGCACTGCTCCTCGGGTTCCCTGTTGTCCTTCGAGGACCCCGACGGTTTCCAACTGGAACTGCACTGCCCCACCGAAGCGGACGACGACTAGGCCGCCCCGGCTGACCGGGGCGGCCGGGGGCATCGACTACTCCGCGGCCACGAGGTCCAGACGGATCTCGCGTTCGCGCACCTCCTGCACCGCGGTCTGGGGCAACCTGTCGTCGGTGATGATGAGGTCGAAGTCGTCCAGGCTGGCCACCCGGAATGTGCCGAACTTGCCGTACTTGGTGCTGTCCACGGCCAGGACGCGCTTGGAGGCGATCCGCATGAGCTGCTGTTTGGCCACCACCTTGGCCTCGGAGGGGGTCGTGGTCCCGCGTTCGACGTCCCAGGAACTGCTGGCGATGAACGCGATGTCCACGTTCACCTTGCCGAGGAAATCGGCGGTGAACTGCCCCACCGACGAGTGGTCGGCATGCGAGACCACACCACCGGTGTGGATCAGCTCGATGTTGGGATACTCCATGAGGTGGCCGACGACGTTGAAGTCGTTGGTGACCACCGTCAGGCCCACCTTGTCGGTGAGCATCGGGACCATCTGGAGCATGGTGGTGCCCGCGTCCAGGAAGATCGTGAAGTTCTCCCTGACCAACTCGGCGGCAGCGCGCGCGACGGCGCGCTTTGCGGGAACCTCCAACTGGGCTTTGGCCAGGTAGGAGGGCTCGCTCTTGAGCCGGGCTGCCAGGCGCACCCCTCCGGTGACCGAGAGCACCTTGCCCTCGTTCTCCAGTGCCTGGATGTCGCGCCGCACCGTCATGTGGGATACGGACAGCATCGACGTCAGCTCGTTGATGCTGAGAACGTGACGTTCCTGCAAGAGCTTGAGGATGTGTTCGCGGCGCTGGTCGGGGATCATCTCTGGCCTTCGCGATCGGTCGTCGTGGTGGGCGTGCGTCACTGTGATCGACGCATCTGGTTCTCTAGAAGTTTCCCAGTTCGCGGCAGGCCACGCGTTGCGCCCCTGGGGTGATGCGTCTCGCACGATGCGCAAACTGTCTTCTTCGGGGTTTTTGGCCGCGTCACGTGCGGTCCGGCGTGGTTTTTGGCACTCTGGTCACCAAGCCGTCCGGCTCCACGTCGCGCGCACTGGAGAACCCATATGACGCTGACGATCGCTCACCGGGGGGATCCCGCTCGGTTTCGGGAGAATACCCTGCCTGCCCTACGTGCTGCCGCCCGCGACGGCGTGGACCTGGTCGGCATCGACCTCAGGTTGACGCAGGACGGGCACGTGGTGCTCATGCACGACGAGACGCTGGAGCGCTTCTGGCGGATGCCGTACACGGGTTCGGAGCTGACCCTGGCGGAACTAGCGGGCCTGGGCGACGGGAGGGACCGGCGCATCCCCACCCTGATGGAGGTTCTCGCCGAGTTCGTCTGGCCGCAGATGCCCCAGCTGGTACTGAACGTTCCTTCGATCCAGGTGGCCTTGACCGCCGACGACGTGGTCCGGACGCACGGCATGCTCGACCAGGTCCTCTACAACGGTTCCATCGACGCGATGCGCGCGCTGCGAGCACGCCGGCCGCACGCGCGACTCATGCTGACCTGGGCCGAGCAGGGACTCCCGCCGGCCGCACTGTGGCAGGCCGTCCAACCGACCTTCTACGACGCCTACTGGCCGCTGCTGGACCCCGACGTCGTCGCACGGGTCCACCGATACGGGTGCGCGGTCTCGGCTTGGACGGTCAACGACGTGTCGCAGATGGTCCGGCTGATCGAGATGGGAGTGGACGCGATCAGCACGGATCAGCCCGCCGACCTGACCCGGTTGCTGGCGTCTCGCCCCCCGCGCCGCGGTTGAATCGGGCCGCGCCCCTCCCACCGCCCGCCCGACACTCGCGGCAAATATTTTACTGAATCAATTTTATTTCGTAATTCCCCTACGGCTGGCCGTCCGCGCCGAAAGCGTCGGCATTTCATTTCGATGCCTGAAGCCGTTTTCCGGCCAATCCCGGCTAGAACGCCGCTATCCTCGAAATCGCTTCGTATTCCTGAGCCACCCCCGATCCCCTCATATGGAACTTTCCAGATACCAATAGCGCGAAATACCCCAGAGCACGTACGGACTCCAACGACGGTGCAGGCTAGAAATGACCATGACGGCCAACTCCTCTCCTTTGGGCAGCATCCATACGAACCGCGCACTCGACGCCGCAACCCGGCTTTTCTCGGCACACGGCTCAGAGAACGTCGACATGCACACGGTCGCACTGGCAGCAGATATCGACGCGATTGATTTTCGGCGCGCTTTCCCCACGAAACTCGATCTCAGCTACGCCGTCGCCCTGCGCTGCACCCGACGGCTGGTGAGCACGGAGGACGACGCCGTCTCCGCAGCGCACTCCCCCCTGGATCGGCTGTGCACCATGATCCGCCGCCACATCACATTCAGTTGGGAGCACCGCACGGAGCAGGAGTTGCGTCGTGCGCTTCTACCGGTCCTGCGCACCATCTACCCCGACCGGCACCGGGAGCTGTCCGGACTGCTGCGCGGTTACCGCGCACGGATACAGGGACTGATCGAACAAGGGCGCGATCTGCAGCTGTTCGCCCGGACCAGTCGCGAGCCCGTCACGGGAGCCACCGTCCTCGAAACCCTGGAAGGGATACTGAACTGGTACGACCCCGACGGAGAGCTGACGATCGACCAGCTCAGCGACGTCTACGTCGACCTGGTCATTCACCACCTCCTCGGCGCGCAGCGGACGTAGCGCCACGCACCGAGGAGGGCACCAGCCGGTCCTCGTCCGGATTCCAACGCACCGGCAGTCGCTCCGGTGCGTTGGTGAAGATCGAGGGCACGGGGGTGAGCTCGGCAGGGTCCACGGCGAGGTCGAGATCGCCGAAACGGCGGAACAGAGCGGGAAGTGCCACCCCCAGCTCCAACCGGGCCAGCGGGGCGCCCAGGCAGAAGTGCGGACCGTGCCCGAAGGCCACGTGCCGCTTCTGCTCGCGGGTGATGTCGAAAACGTGTGCTTGCGCACCATGCTGGGCGCAATCACGGTTGGCCGAGGCGAAGGAGACGAGAACGGGGTCGCCGCGCTTGAGCAACCGGCCGCCCAGTTCGACGTCGCGGACGGGGTAGCGGAAGGGCAGGATGGCGACGCTGGTGTCCCAGCGCAAGGTCTCCTCCACCGCGGCGCTCCAGGGCACCGCGCCGTCTCGGAGCAGGCCGAGCTGGTCGGGGTGGGTGAGCAACGCCTTGACGGCGTTTGTGAAGACGCCGACCGTTGTCTCGAAGCCGGCCGCCATGAACAGCCAGAGAGAGTCGATCAGCTCCCGGTCGGACAACTGGTCGCCTTCGTCGCGAGCCTGGATGAGGGCGCTGGTGAGGTCCTCCCCGGGGGTGGCGCGGCGTCGCTGGACGAGGTCGGTGAAGTACTCGGTGACCGTCGCCTGAGTGGCCAGCACCTCTTCGACCGGAGCGACGGTACTGAAGACGCTGGAGACGAGCCGTTGGATGGTGGGTCGATCCTCGTCGGGGATACCGAACAATCGGCAGATCACCCCCATCGGAAGCGGGACGGCGAGTGCCGAGCGGAGGTCGGCGGCGCCGTTCCCGCGTTCCATCTGGTCGAGCAGGTTCTCGGTGAGCTCCTCGATGGCCGGCCGGAGCAACTCGACCCGACGCGGGGTGAACGCCTTGGCCACCAACCCTCGGATGCGCGTGTGGGCGTCACCGTCGGAGTGCAGCATGTTGTCCAGGTGGATCATGCCGATCAGTGGCCAGTCCTCGGCGATCTCACCGTCCTGCCACGCCTTCCAGTTCCGGTAGTTCTTCACGAAGTCCTTGCCCGCCATGACCTCCTGGGCCTCGGCGTGACGGGTCACCGCCCAAACAACGACCGGACCAGGGAGCTCAACCTGGACCACGGGCCCGAGTTCTCTGAGTCGTGCGGCCTGGGCCTGGGTGTCTCTGGCGTAGGGGTCGAGGACGACTGGTTCACGCATGTCTGGTCTCCGCTCTGGGCAGTGGACACCTCCTGTGGCGTGAACACGACGGGAAGGCGCTCAAGCCCCCGGATGAATAGGGACGGACGCCAGCGAAGGTCACGCTCAGGTACCGAGAGTTGCATATCCGACAAGCGGAAGACCAGGGTCTGAATGCTGGAGGCTGCCATGTGCTGGCCGATCTTCTGCGCAGGGCAGCGGTGCGGCCCGGCACCCCATGCCAGGTGAGAGCGGTTACCGGAGCTCCGGGCCGACGCATGGACCCCATCGGCGTCGTAAAGAATCGGGTCATTATTGGCTGCGGCATAACCCGAGATCAGGCAGTCCCCTTCAGCGATCCGGTAACCGGCGACCTCGGTGTCGCGTCGCGCGTAGCGCCCGGCCAAGGTCTGAAACGGGGGCTCTCGCCAGAGAACCTGCTCGATAGCGTCGTGGATGAGCAACTGGGAGCCCGAAACCGCCACTCGCATCTCCTGTTCGAGGAGAAGCAACCGCAGTGCATTTCCGATCAGGTTGGTGGTCGGATCATGCGCGGCCGCGATCGTGAGCATGATCTGCTGGGCGATCTCCTCATCGGTCAGCTGCGCCTCGTGCGCCAAGAGCCGCGAGGTGATGTCGTCGCCGGGCTTGACGCGCTTGCGCGCCACCAGGTCCATCAGGAACCCCACCATCTTGACGTTGGCGGCGTTGGCGGCCTCGGCGTCGCCGTCCCACAGGTCCATCATGAGGTCGCAGAGGAAATAGCCGTGGTCGTCGTTCTGGCCCAGCATCCGGTTGATCACCAGCAGCGGGATCCGGTAGGCGAAGTCGTCGATCAGGTCGGCCTCGCCGTAAGGGGCGAAACTGTCGATCAGCGCTCCGGCGACCTCTTCGATGTCGGTGCGCAGCCTGTTGGTGGTGAAGGCCTCGTAGGCGTCCACCAGGGCCCCGCGCAGGCGCTGATGCTCGACGCCGTCGGTGTGCAGGGCGTTGGGGCGGTACTCGAACACCGGATAGGTGCCGTGGTTCGGTGTCATGCGTCCCTCACGCAGTTCCCGCCAATTCCGGGCGTCATGGGGGAAGAGGTGGGGGTCGCGCAGAACTTCGAGGTGCTCGCTGTAGCCGAGCATCAGCCATGCGCGTACACCGGGTTCCACCTCAACGGGAGCGATCCCGCCGAACCGTTTGCGCATCAGCTCCCACAGCTCGCGCGTATCGCCCTGAAGGGTGTCGCCGTGCAGCGGGACGGCCTCGGGCTGGCTGCTCAACGGGCAGCCGTTGGCGGGTGAGGAGGGAGGCGTGGGTGTACCGAAGCGCGAGTCAGTCATAGCGCCCGACGATAGTTCGCACCCTCTCCCCTCGCCGGAAAACCCGGGAAAAAGCTGGGTCAGGCGTCCGGGAACACCAGCTCGGCCTCGCGGGCGAAGTGCGCGATCTGCTCGGGCGGCAGAAGCGCCGCCCCGGACGGCGTCCGCCCATAGATACCGATACGTGTAGCAAAACAGGATATGGCGGCGGTTTTACGGCGCCGAATCTGCTCGGATAGAACGATTCGGTAGGCACTTGCCCATGGCACCCGATCGTCCCCGGGACTGGCCCAATGCCACATCCACACCGGATAACTCAGCAGGGACGCTCCGACCTTTCGGGCGGCGATATCTGCGGCGTGGGCGGTCGCCTCGTGGTCGGAGTGCGGGTCGCCCTCCCACGGCGCCACGCACAGTTCAAACCCGGAACAGGCGTCTGCCAACGCGCCGGCCAGCTCCGAGTCCGCGCCGGAGCGCACCGCGCCCCCGAGCAGTCCCAGACGGAGCACATGGGCATCCAGCGCACCCAGGGTGCGCAGCGCCTCGATCTCCTCGTCAAGACGGCACCGCGCGGAACGGGTCGTCACCGGTCCCGGGAGGTCCTCGTCGGTCACCACGATCACCCGCAGCCGCACACCCGCCGCAGCCAACATCGCGATCGTCCCGCCGACAGCGAGCACCTCGTCACCGGGATGCGGGGTGACGACGACCGCGCTGGTGATGCCGGCCAGGTGCAGCGCGGGGAACTCGCGCAGCGCACGCCACCCACGCCAGGTCGTCTCGGAGGTTCCGGCCTCGTCCATCGGATGCCGGTGCCTCATCGACCAGCGCGTGCTGCTCATGCCTCTGCCTTTCCCCGGGATGGCGCCCAGCTGCCCAGAATGCCTGATGGCATGCGTCGGACCGCGGCACAGGTGAAGCCGTACCGGCTCGGGGCTGCCAGGCTGGGGGGATGAGTGGATTCGAGGGGCCGGCACCCGTGTGGATCGTGTCGGGCGCGCCGGGCGCGGGCAAGTCGACGGTGGGCGCACTGCTACTGGAGAGACTCCGTCCGGTGCCCGCCCTACTGGACAAGGACACCCTTTACGGAGGTTTCGCCGCGGCGGTACTGCACGCCCATGGCCGGCCCTACGGAGAACGAGAGGGGCCCTGGTACGACGAACATGTGAAAGTCCATGAGTACGGAGGTCTGACGGCAGCGACCCGCCAGGTCCGCGGGGCCGGGTGCCCGGTACTGCTGGACGCACCCTTCACCGGTCAGATCCGCGATCGTGCACGGTGGCGTTCCTGGGTCGCCGAGCTGGGCGGGGAACCGGTGCGGCTGCTCTGGGTGCGCTGCGCACCGGCCACCCTCAGGCAGCGACTGACCGCACGCGGCCGGCACAACGATGCCGGCAAGCTCGCGGAATTCGATGCCTTCGTCGCGCGGATCCGCCCGGACGAGCCGCCAGCCGCCCCGCACTGGGAGGTGGACAACAACGAAGGAGCAGTACCGCTGGGCCGACAGTTGGACGCACTGCTGGCTGCCGACCGGCAGCAGCCTGGTGAACATGGACTTCACCCCCGCTGACGCCATGCCGGCCTGCGACATCGTCATCGACATGGCCTGTGACAGCCATCGCGGCTGGGAGGGCGTTGGACCAGGAACAGGAGGAGTCCGCCGGCCGGCGCTCCCGTTTCCAGAACGAGTTGCTGCCCGAGCTCGCCCCGGAGCTCCGAGCCGTGTCCCACGCCATGATCAACGCCGTTCTCCGCGAGTGGTTCGCCAAGAGACTGGTGGTCGCCCTCGACGGGATCACGGTACGTCTGGCACCACGCTGAACCGCGGCTCAGCCGGTCGCACCGCCCCGGCCCGAAAACGCCAGCCCGATGCCGTACATGCCGGGGTCGAGGGTACTGCGCGGAGCACTCTGACCGCCCTGCTGGGAGAGGTAGAACGCCACTCCCGCCGCCACCACCGTGCCCACCAGCAGCAGGATTCCCAGGAACAGCAGCACACCTGAGGAGCGGCCGGCTCCTGCCTGCCGCGGCCGCGCGAACCCCGTGGAGGGCGGATGGTTCGTCTGCCCCGCCGGAGGCACGGTGGGCGGCCCCGACCTCAGCGGTGCAAAGCGCGGCGGATATGCGACCGGGCCGCCGGGCGGATAGGTCCCCGGCCCGCCGGGCGGTGCACCGTTCCCTCCGGTGGCCGGGTGGGCCACCGGAGCGTACGCACCTGGCGGGAACGGCGTCGAGGGGCCGGCGGTCGCGGGACGGGACGGCTCCGGCCGGCGGGCGACCGCCGGCGGCCGGTTGCCCGCCGCGACCATCGCCCCCGCCTGAAGGGTGGGGGTGGGAAGCTCTGCCGGCACAGGGACCGGGCGTGCCGTTCCCTCTGCCGGGCTTTCGGGGGACGGCGGGGTTCCACCGCTGAGCACGCTCATGAGGACCGCCGCAGCGGTGGGCCTGGCCGCGGGATCCTTGGCGAGGCACTGTTCGACGAGGGCGCGCAGTGGACCGGTGAGCCCGCCCAGATCGGGGGGCAGAGTGGTGACCCGGTGGATGACGCTGGGCAGCGAGTCCTGGCCGTGGGGCGGGGTGGCCGTCGCCGCGAACACGATGGTCGCCCCCCAGGCGAAGACGTCGGCTTCGGGGCCCAGCGTCCCACCCGCGACCTGCTCGGGGGCCATGTAGGAAGGGGTGCCCGCGATGGTGTCGGTGTGGATGGAACGGTCCAGCGCGCGGGCGATGCCGAAATCGATGACGCGCGGGCCGTCCGGCCCCAACAGTACGTTGCCCGGCTTGAAGTCGCGGTGCACGATACCGGCGCGGTGGATCGCGGCCAGCGCGGTGATGGTGCCCACCGCCAAACGCTCCAGGCGGGAGCCGGTCAGTGGTCCCTCGTCGCGGATGACGGCGTGCAGGGAGGGACCGTCGATGAACTCGCTGACCACGTACGGCGGATCGCCGGTGACGTCGGCGTCCAGGACCTGGGCGGTGCAGAACCGGGCTACCCGGCGCGCGGTCTCGACCTCCTTGACCAATTGGGCGCGTAGCGCAAAATCGTGCAGGAGGTCGGTGTGCAGCAGCTTGACCGCGGCCAGTCCGCCCCGGGCGTCGGTCCCCAGGTAGACAACGCCCTGCCCGCCTTCTCCCAGCCGGGCGGTCAACGTATAGGCGCCCACCCGCTGGGGGTCGCTGTCGAGCAGCGGTGCGGTGGCGGTCATCAGTCCTCCGTCGTCGGCGGCGCGCTCCACACCTCGAGGAGAGGCAGGACCTGCTCTGTTGAGCGCTCGGATACTCGGTTTCGTTGGGTACGGCGTCCGGAGCGACGCACAGGTTCCTTGATTTACCGGAAAGATATAGCTCGCGCAAAAATGCGCGACTACGTCGCTAAAAATGAGAAAACCTTACGAGGTGATCAGATCGCACCGCTTTACGGCGACTACGATCGTCATATGACGGCACCCTTGCGCACCGAGCGACTACTGATCCGGGACTGGGGCACTGACGACGCCGAGGCCGCCTTCGCGGTCTACGGCTCTCCCGAGGTGGCACGCTGGCTGACGCCGGTGATGCGCACCGTGGACGACGTATCGGCGATGCGCTCGGTCCTGGAGGCATGGGTGGAGGCTCAACCCAACCTGATTCCGCCGGCCGGGCGGTGGGCGGTGGTCCGCGAGACCGACGGCCAGGTGATCGGTGGGCTGTCCCTGCGGTTGCTGCCTCCGTTCGAGGAGGACTTCGAGCTCAACTGGCAGCTGCGCCCCGACGCATGGGGCCAGGGCTACGCCACCGAGGCGAGCCGCGCACTCATCAGCTGGGCGTTCAGCCAGGGCCTGGAGGAGCTGTTCGCGGTGGCCCGGCCGAGTAACCAGCGCGCGATCCAGACCGCACGCCGGCTGGGAATGGAGTGGGTCGGCGAGACCGACAAGTACTACGAACTGCGCTTGCAGGCGTTCCGTCTCCGCCCGGGCGACATGTGACCTGACCGCACCCGGTCGGCTTCCTGCCGTGTGCCCCTACGCTCGGGCACCGGTACTCGGGACCCGGTTCTTCAGTTGATCCGTCGGCGCGAATCCCCCGCGCCGACGGATCAACTGCGAGCAATCGCGCGGGCTAGTCGGCCGTGGTGCCGTAGAGGACGTCGGCATACTCCCGATGCCGGGCGATCCATCCCTGGTAGAACGGGCACACCGGGAGCACCGGCAGCCCTTCCGCGCGGGCCGCGTCCAGCGAGGCCCGGACCAGCGCGCTGCCTACCCCCTTGCCCTCGAAGGCCGGATCCACCTCGGTATGGGTGAAGGTGATCAGTTCGGCGGTGCGGATGTAGTCGGCGAAACCGGCGAGCGCACCGTCCTGGTGCGCCTCGAACCGCTTGCTCTCGGGCACATCGACTACGGTCAGTTCACTCATCGAACGCTCCTGGTCAAAAGTGCGGGCCTCTCGGTCGAGAGCTCCCGTGGGCGGGGCGTCTCGCCCTTTTCATCTTCTACCCATCACAGGGCCTCGGGCGGAACGGTCCTCCCCGCCGAGCAGGCGAAGCACAAATCAGGTTAGGCTTACCTGAAATTGTGGTGCGTTCTCGCGTTCCGCGATCCCTGTTCTCCGCCGCGATCTCCACCAGGGAGTTGGTCTCGTGCCTGCACGCCCCAGTGCCCGCGCCGCGCTCGTCGAAGTGTCGGCTGTCCGCCGGGTCAGCCCCCAGATGGCCCGTGTCACCTTCACCGGCCCCGGCGTCACCGGGCTTCCCGCACGCGGCTACGACCACTGGTTCCGGTTTTTCCTGCCCCTCAACGACCAGCAGGACCCGGTACTCCCGGCCACCGAGGACTGGTGGAACGAGTGGAAGGCGATGCCGGAGAACGTGCGTCCGGTGATTCGCAACTACACCGTCCGGCAGCACCGGCCCCGGGCCGGTGAGATCGACGTGGACTTCGTCCTGCACGGCGACACCGGACCTGCGACGCGCTGGGCGAGCCGGGCGCAACCGGGCGACCGTGCCGGCCTGCTGGAACAAGGGATCATGTTCGATCGCGCCGCGCACCCCGGCCGACCACTCATCGCCGGTGACGAGACAGCGCTGCCCGCGATCGCCGGAATCATGGCGAGCCTGGAACACGACGACCGGGCCGAGGTCTACATCGAGGTTGCCGACGCCGCCGAGGAGCAGGAACTGGCAGCGCCGCCGGGCGTACGAGTCCACTGGATCCACCGGTCCGAAGGACCCGAGAACGGTGTGCTGGACGCCATCCGCCGCGCCGAACTCCCCGCCGACCTCGGGCATACCTGGCTCGCGGGCGAGTCCTCCGTCGTGACCTCGGTCCGTCGCCACCTGGTCAACGACCGGGGCGTCGCCAAGAAGGACATCTCCTTCTGCGGCTACTGGCGCCGCGACAAGAGCGTGGACGAGGCGTAGCACCGTACCTTGGGCCCGGGGCGCACCGCGCACCACCGGGCCCTCGGCTACCCCAGCCTGCGGGTGAACTCCGCCTCGGAGACGACCTCGATGCGCTGCCCCTTGGCCGCGTACGCCTCGGCCTGACGATGCTTGGCCGTCTTGGCCCCATCGACCGCGCCGGTCACCAGCACGTTGGTCTTCTTGGTGACGTTCTTGGCGGGGACACCGCCGGCTGCCGCGATGCGCTTCCACGCCTCGATCTTGGACATCCCCGCCAGGTCACCGCTGACACACACGACCCGACCGAACAGCGCCCCTGCCGGGTCGGCGTTCGGGTCGGGTTCGGGCAGCGGCTCTCTGGCGATGTCCTGCCACTGCTGGTAACGGGCGCTCATGGGCGGTCGGGCACGTGACGGCTCGGCGTCCCAGAGCGTCGGCGCCGGTTCCTGGACGGGCGCGGGCAGCGGAGCCGGGTCGACCCGGGCTGCGAGCCCGCTCGTGCGCAGCAGCGGGCGGCGGGTTTTCAGGCACAGGTCGAAGAGCGTGTGCACGCCGTGCACACGCAGTGCGGCGATCATGATGTGGGCCGCTGCCTCGGCATCGGCATCGGCTGCGTGGTGGCGCAGCAGGTCGTGGCCGATCTCGGCGCAGACCGTCGGCAATTTGTGGTTGTCCAGCGCAGGCCAGGTGCGCCGTGCGGTATACAGCGAACACGCGTAATCGGTGGCCTCCCAGGCCAGGCCCGTGTGCGCGCAGGCCGCGTGGATCACGCCCATGTCGAAGGCGGCGTTGTGCGCGACGAGGGGGCCGCCGTCGGCGAAGTCCACAATGGCCCGAAACGCCTCGGGCCACTCGGGGGCGTCGGCCACCTGCTCGGGCCCGATCCCGTGGAAGTCGATGTTGAAGCGCGCGAACCGTCCCGCTTGCGGAGGGGGCTTGATCAGGGTGGTGTAGCGCTCCGCGATACGCCCTTCCTCGACCCGGACCAACCCCACCGAGCAGACACTGCCCCGGTCGTGATTGGCCGTCTCGAAGTCGATCGCGGTCCAGCGGTCGCCCATGGCCGTCCCCGTCTTTCGTTGATGTGCACCACCGCGCGACCACTATGGCGCACCGACGCGGAATGCGGCGGGCGAACCGGAGAAATCGGGCAGTGGGTCCGGTGTCCGGTGGGCTCGCACATCGGCGGCGAAGGCCCACCGGGGAAGAGGTTCCACCTGCTGCACCCGGCTCCGGGGCAGGCCGGTGTCCGGGACCCGGATGCCGAGAATACCGCCGACGAGGGCGCACGTGGTGTCGACGTCTCCCCCACTGCGACTGCGCCCCCACGGTCCCGAAGCGAAATCACGCAGGTGGCGGGCTGCTCCCCACGACGCGAAGAAGGCAACGGTGCCGGGGCACTCGCCCGACGGCCGTTATCCAACCGCAGCACTGCGGCCCTCAGTTCGGTGATGGTCCGCGTGCAGGGCACAGGCGGATACCGGAATGTCAACCGTTGACTTTGCGCGGCTGTTTGATTACGTTCCGGTTGCGTTTGGAAACCTCTTCACCAATCGCCCCCTCCCCTGTCCCATCGCGCGGGGAGGGCCGGCGCCCAGCGCGCCTGGGAACGCTCCCAGGTCGAGGCCGCCCGCTCCAGCGCCTGACCCGACCACCCCCCACGGAGGCATCCAGTGGCGCAGTCCCCCAATACGTTTCCCCTCCGCTCCAGAACCACGGCCCTGGTGGCCGCAGCACTCGCCGGGCTCCTCGTCCTGGCCGGCATAATGATCTCCCCAGGTACCGCGCACGCGGCCAGCGTCACCGCAACGGTGGCCAAGGACTCCACCTGGGACAGCGGCTACACCGCGTCCGTCACCGTCAAAAACGCCACCGGCAGCACGGTCAACGGCTGGAAGGTCGAGCTGACCCTGCCCGCGGGCTCCAGCGTCGGCAGTCACTGGAACGCCGAACGCTCCGCCAACGGCGCCAAGCAGACCTTCACCAACGTCGGCTGGAACGCCGCCCTGGCCCCCGGGGCGAGCACCAGTTTCGGCTTCACCGTCAACGGCACCGGTGAACCGACCGCGTGCACGGTCAACGGATCCGCCTGCTCCGGCGGCGATCTTGGCCCCGGTCCGGATCCGACCGTTCCGCCCACCAACCCCAACGCCTCCCCCGTCCAGGAGCACGGCAAGGTCTACGTCTGCGGCGTGAACCTGTGCGACGAGGACGGCAGACCGGTCCAGCTGCGCGGCATGAGCACGCACGGCATCCAGTGGTTCGACCACTGCCTCACCGGCGGCTCCCTCAGCGCCCTCGCCGACGACTGGAAGGCCGACATCGTCCGGCTGTCGATGTACATCCAGGAGGGCGGCTACGAGACCAACCCGCGTAGGTTCACCGACCGGATGCACGACCTGATCGAGGAGTCCACGGCGCGCGGCATGTACGTCATCGTCGACTGGCACATGCTGAGCCCCGGCGACCCCAACCACAACACCGAGCGCGCCAAGACCTTCTTCGCCGAGATCGCGGAACGGCACGCCGACAAGGACAACGTGATCTACGAGATCGCCAACGAGCCCAACGGCGTCTCCTGGAACTCCATCAAGAGCTACTCCGAGCAGGTCATCCCGGTCATCCGGGCCGAGGACCCCGACTCCGTCATCCTGGTGGGCACCCGCGCCTGGTCCTCGCTGGGCGTCTCCGAAGGTTCGTCGCACACCGAGATCACCGCCAACCCGGTGAACGCCGACAACATCATGTACACCTTCCACTTCTACGCGGCCTCGCACGGCAACAGCTACCTGAGCGAACTGGAGCGCGCCTCCAACGTCCTGCCGATCTTCGTGACCGAGTTCGGCACCCAGGACTACTCGGGAGAGGGCGCCAACGACTTCGTCGCGGCCAAGCGCTACCTGGACCTGCTGGAACGACAGAAGATCAGCTGGGTCAACTGGAACTTCTCCGACGACCACCGTTCTGGCGCGGTGTTCACCGAAGGCACCTGCACGGCGGGCGGGCCCTGGGCCGGGACCTCCCGGCTGAAGGAGTCCGGCGTGTGGATCCGCGACCAGATCCGAGCCGGGGCGTAACCCCCTGACCACCGGCTTGGTCCCATGAAGGCGGGGCGGGTGCGAACCGATCGGTTCGCACCCGCCCCGCCCCTGTTGGACCGGTGTCAGAGCGCGGTACAGGTCAGCGCGAGGGAGGACGGAGTCGCCCCCGAACCGAGAAACCCGAAGGTCGTGGAACCGCTTGCGGCAAGCGTGCCGTTGTAGGAGGCGTTGGCGGCCGTGACAGCGGCCCCGCTGGTGCTGAGCGAGGTGCTCCACGACTGGCTCACGCTCTGCCCGCCGCCGAAGGTCCACTTGACCTGCCAACCGGCGAGCGCAGCTGCACCGGCGGTCACCGTTACCTGGCCCTGGAAGCCGCCCTGCCACTGTCCGACGGTGGTGTAGACCGCCGTGCAACCGGTGTTGCCGCCGGGGTCGGGAGACGGGCCGGGACCGGGACCGGGGTTGCTTCCACCGAATACGGAGGCCTCCTCCGCAGTGGCGTCGATGCCGTTGGAACCGTAGAAGATCCGCTCACCCCAGGAGGTGAGGTTGTCGGCGTCGAACCCCTCGGTCATATCGAGATAGTCCACCCCGCCGCTGTTTCCGCTCCAGGACCAGCCGATATAGCCCAGGCCGAGCCGTTCCGCCTCGGCCATGATGGTGTCCTCGTCGGGATTGCCGTCGGAGTGGTCGTGACCGAACTCGCCGACCACCAGGGGAAGGCCCGCGTCCACGAAGTGCTCCAGGTAGGCGGTGACCGTGGCCGCCTGTGCGTACACGCCGTACATGTGGATGGAGAAGAGGGTGTTACCGGTCGGGTCGGCCGCGTAGACGTCCGGGGCGTTGTCGCGCATGATGTGCGCCCAGTCCTGGCCCCAGTTGGGTGCGTCCACCACCAGCGTGTGGTCGAAACCCGCGTCCCGCAACCGGGTGATGGCCCCGGAGGTAGCGGAGGCCCAACCCGCGTTGACGGAGGCGTTGTTGCCGTAGGGCTCGTTGCCGATGTTGATGAGGATGTAGTCCTCCTCACCACTCAGCACGCTCTGGATACTGATCCAGTAGTCCACCGCCTCGTCGAGTGTGACGGCCGCGCCGGCCTCCCCGTAGCCGGTGGTGTCGTGGACCTCCAGCATGCAGATGAGCCGGTTGGCCTTGCAGATGCTGATGACGTTGGCGACGTCGGAGGCGTCGTTACGGGTCCACTGTCCGCCGTTGCTCAGCACGACCCGCACGGTGTTGGCTCCGTGCGACTTGATCCCGGCGAAGGAGTCGGTTTCCTGGGCGTACCAGGTGTGGGCGTGGCTGACGCCGCGCATGACGAAGTCGTTGCCGTTGGCGTCGAGGAGACGGCCCTCCTCGACGGTGAAACCGGTCTGGGCGTGAGCGGGTTGGGCGAGCACGAACAGTGAGGCCAACAGGGCGAGTACCGCGGTTGCAGCCAATGCGAGACGTTTTCTCATGACCTTCCTCAAAGGAGGCCCCCTCGGGCAAGGGGAATCGGGTGGCTGGGAACGCCCCCCACGCGAGTTCTCCTGAGGCGCCGACGCCACCATAGGCATAGTGATGAAGGCCACACAACCGGTTAAGTAAAGTTAAGTGTGCACACTCCGCAATCCCTCCGGACACAGCGAAAAACCACACTGAACTGCGAAGACATCCTTTGACATCGCAAGAAGGCAGGTCAGGGACGCTCACTGGCGGTCAATCGCCGAAGCGCTCCAAGGCACGGATCTTGTTGGTGGCGTCCAGTGCCGCGATCTTGTACACCTCCGACAGCGTCGGATGGTTGAACACCGCGTCCACCAGGTAGTCCACGGACCCGCCGCAGCCCATCACGGCCTGGCCGATGTGCACGAGGTCGGTCGCCCCGGTTCCGAACAGGTGGACCCCCAGGAGCCTCCGGTCGACGGTGGACACCAGCAGTTTGAGCATTCCGTGGGAGTCGCCGGCGATCTGGCCGCGGGCCAGTTCCCGGTACCGGGCCGTGCCCACCTCGTAGGGGACTGCTGCGGAGGTCAGCTCCGCCTCGGTCGCCCCGCAGTAGGAGATCTCGGGAATGGTGTAGATGCCGATGGGCCGTAGTTCCGCCAGTTCTCTGACCGGTTCGCCGAACGCGTGATAGGCGGCGAGGCGCCCCTGATCCATCGAGGTCGCGGCGAGTGCGGGGAAACCGATCACGTCGCCCACCGCGTAGATGTGGTCCACGTCGGTCCGGTAGTGCTCGTCCACCTGGAGCCGGCCCCGCTCATCAGCGGCGAGTCCGGCGTTCTCCAACCCGAGATCGTCGGTGAGGCCCTGGCGTCCGGCCGAGTACATGACGGCGTCGGCCAGGATGCGCTTACCGCTGACCAGCGTGGTCACCGTGGCGCGATCGGAGACTACGACATCCACGACCTTTTCCCCGAACCGGAAGGTCACCGCGAGATCACGCAGGTGGAACTTGAGCGACTCCACGATCTCGGGATCGCAGAACTCCAGCATCCGGTCCCTCTGCTCCACCACCGTCACCCGGGTGCCCAACGCAGCGAACACCGAGGCGTACTCGATGCCGATGACTCCGGCACCGACGACGACCAGTGAGGAGGGGATTTCCTCCAACTGCAGGATCTCGTCGGAGTCCAGTACCCGGGCCTCGTCGAAGTCCACCTGGGCCGGACGCGCCGGACGGCTGCCGGTGGCGACCACGACGGCACCCGCGCTCACCCGGGCCTGCTCGCTCTGGCCGCTGCCTTTCACCGCAATGACGTGCGGCTCGACGAAGCGGGCGGTGCCCGCGATCAACGTGACGTGGTTGCGTTGCAGCTGAGCGCGTACGACCTGGACCTCGCGGTCGATCACGTGCCGGGTCCGGGACAGCAGGTCCGCGACCGTGATCTCCTGCTTGACCCGGTAACTGGCGCCGTACAGCTCGCGCTGGCTCATCCCGGTGAGGTAGAGGACGGCCTCTCGCAGCGTCTTGGAGGGGATCGTCCCGGTATGCAGGCAGGATCCGCCCACCATCTCCAGGCGGTCGACGATGGCGACGCGCTTGCCGAGTTTGGCGGCGGCTATCGCAGCCTTCTGCCCGCCGGGGCCGCTGCCGATCACCACGAGGTCGTAGTCGTAGTCGCTCACGTATCCCAGAGTGGGTGCCGCACACACTGCGGCACAAGAGATCCGGCTCACCGTTACCCGATGGTGGTGCGGTCTACGGGACCGCGGGGCGCCCGATTGTCACAGCACTGTTCTAAATTGTGGGGCATTGGATGGGACCGCACGCCGACCGGGCTGCGCGTCACCTGCGGTGAAGGGCGGATTCGTGGCACAGCAGTCGGGCGACCAGATCACCTACCTCGAACTCTCCGAGGACAGCGGCAGCGCGCACAAGTTCTATGAGGTGAAGGTCGAGGGGACCGAGGTCACCATCCGCTACGGGCGCATCGGTGACGCCGGACAGGTCCGGTCCTCCACCCACCCGACCCGGGAGAAGGCCGGCGCGGTGGCCGCGAAGAAGATCGGCGAGAAGATCCGCAAGGGGTACGCCCCGGCGGTGGCCGGCGGTCGCCAGCGCCGCCCCGTAACCCGGCGGGTCATCAACAGCACCCGCTCCACCGCGCGCCAGGCCCCGGTGCTGTGGCGGTTCAGGTCCGGTGGTCCGGCGTTCGGAATCTTCGTCGACGACGAGCGCTGCTGGGTCGGCAACGAGCGCGGCGACGTCTACACCCTTTCCCACGACGGAACGGTGACGGCACGCTACGCGCTCCCCGACGGCGTCAAGTGCATCGTCGCCGACGACTTCTGGATCTACGCGGGCTGCGACGACGGCAAGGTCTACGACCTGGGCGCCAAGA
The DNA here is from genome assembly GCF_030268225.1 of Nocardiopsis ansamitocini. Taxonomy (GTDB): domain Bacteria; phylum Actinomycetota; class Actinomycetes; order Streptosporangiales; family Streptosporangiaceae; genus Nocardiopsis_D; species Nocardiopsis_D ansamitocini. The sequence continues at coordinate 679,889 of NZ_BSQG01000001.1, forward strand.
TCCCGCACGTGGCCTACGAGATCTCCAGTGACGTCGACATCTTCTGGCTGGACATCCACGAAGGGGTGCTGGGGGTCTCCGACGAGGCCGGCCAGATCACCAGCATCGACCACGAGGACGAGTTCCAGTGGTCGCGCAAGAGCGGGGGCCGCTCCGGTTGGATGGTGCGCTGCGACTCCGAGGGCGTCTACCACGGTCACTCCGGCGGAGTGACCAAGTACGACCCGCGGTCGGGCGACTCCCTGTGGAACGTGCGAACCAACGGCGCGGTGCTGTTCGGCTGGCAGGAAGGCGACGAGGTGTTCGCGGGCACCACCCAGAACCGGGTCGACCGGATCGGCAAAGACGGCACGCTGCGCTCCTCCTACCGTTGCGACGGCCCGGTGTTCTCCTGCGCCACCTCCCTGGACGGCCGTTATGTGTTCGCCGGCGACAGCAACTCCTCGATCTACTGCTTCACCCGCGAGGGCGAGCGACTGTGGAAGCTGGGAAGCGGGTGCGGTTCGGCCTACTCCATGCAGTTCCTCGACGACCGTCTCTACATCGTCACCACCGACGGCTCACTGGCCTGCATCGACGCGAGCGAGACGGCGGTTCGGGCAGCCGAGCAGGGGAACGTGCCCGAGGCCGTGGACATCAAAGCCACGCATGTGGCGGCAGTCGCCCCCTCCCGGAGCGTGGAGAGCCTGCCCATGGTCGCCGCGGCCGGAAGCGGTGGCGTGGTCGTGGAGTGCGTACAGGAGGGCTCTCGCCTGCGAGTCCGGGTGGACTCCCCCGGTTTCGACCCGACCTGGCGGGTGCAGTTCCCCAAGGAGATCCGCAGCCCCGGCGTGCGCTACGTGGTGGACGAGGTCATCGAGTCCAACGGTGGCTTCTACCGAACCCGAGGCGAGATCCGTCGTCTGGGCTAGCAAGGCGTCCGCGGACGACGGGCCCGGCCGCCGCCCCCTCGTGGCGGCGGTCAGGCGTCGAAGTCGACGGTCACGGAGTCGGTGACGGGAAGGGACTGGCACGACAGCGCGTAGCCGGCGGCCACCTCGGTCTCGTCCAAGGCATAGTTGCGCAGCATCCGCACCGCACCGTCGCCGACCCGGACCCGGCAGGTTCCGCACACCCCGCCCTTGCAGGCGAACGGCAGGTCCGCGCGCACGCGCTGGGCGGAGTCAAGCACAGGGACGTCGCGCGGCAGGAAGAGCGTGGTGGCACGGCCGTCCAAAACGACGGTGACCTCGCTGGTCCCCGCTTCGGGCTCCGGTTGGGCCCCGCGTACCGGTTCGGGCGGGGCCTCGTCGACGAAGAACAGCTCCTGGTGCACCCTCTGGGGGGCGACACCGCGTTTTTGCAGCACGCGCTGGGCGTCGCGCACCATTCCCAGCGGGCCGCACAGCCACCAGTCCCCGACGCGGTCGGTTGGGACCAGGGCATCCAGCAGCCGGTCGAGCCGATCGGCGTCCAACCGGCCGGTCAGCAGCTCCGCGGCCCGCTGCTCGCGGGAGAGCACGTGCACCAGGTGCAGGCGTGCCCCGTGGACGTCCTTGAGGTCGGCCAGATCGTCGGTGAACATGACCGTGTCGCTGCGCCGGTTGCCGTAGAGCAGGGTGACCCGCGCATCGGTGCTCTCCAGTAGGGAGGCGGCGATGGAGAGCACCGGGGTGATTCCCGAGCCGGCCGCGATCAGGACGTGGTGGGGCCTGTTCTGCGGACCGGGGGTAAAGCGGCCGCTGGGTAGGGCGACCTCGATGCGGTCTCCGGGGCGGACCTCGTGGACGAGCCAGGAAGAGAACACCCCTCCGGGGACCAGTCGCACGCCGATGCGCGGCGCCTGCCCGGCCGGTGCGCAGATGGAGTAGCTGCGCCGTTCCTCGCGCCCCTGGACGGTCCGCCGCAGCGTCAGGAACTGGCCGGGAAGGAAATCGTACGCCCGGGCCAGGTGCTCGGGCACGTCGAAGGTGACAGCGACGGCGTCGGCGCAGAGGTGTTCGACGGCCGCCACGTGCAAGGGATGGAAGGCAGCGCGGCCTCCTTCGGACGCGGTGGGCTCGAGGGCGGAAGCGGTCACGGCTCAGATCTCCTTGACGTGCTCGAAGGGTTCGCGGCACACGCGGCAGCGCCACAGCGCCCTGCAGGAGGTGGCCCCGAACCTCGACAGTTCCTCGGTGTCGGAGGCTGCGCACCGGGGGCAGCGCACGGCCCTGCGCGAGGGTGCCAGGTCCAGCGGAACCGGACCGGACACCCGCGCGGGGGCAGGGCCGGGTGGGGAGATGCCGTGTTCGGTGAGCTTGCGCCGCCCCTCCTCGGTGATCCAGTCGGTGCTCCAGGGCGGGGCGAGCACGGTGCGCACCTGGACCCGGGGATATCCCGCGTTGTGCAGGGCCCTGCGCACATCGGCGCGCATCTCCACCAGCGCGGGACAGCCGGAGTAGGTGGGGGTGATGGCCACGGTGACGGTCCCGTCCTCCTCGGTCGCCACCTCGCGCAGGATTCCGAGGTCGGCGAGGGTGAGCATGGGGAGTTCGGGGTCGGTCACCGTCTCTGCCGCGCGGCGCGCCCGGTCCAGGCCGTCGGTCACCATGTCGCCTCCGGGTGGGCGCGGGCCACCGACTGCATTTCGTGCAGCATGGCGGCGAGTTCGGGCCCGTGCAGTCCTGCACGGCCGGTCGGCTCCGGCACCGGCACCGCAGGTGGGACCTCCAGAGTGGCTGCGACGAGCACCCGGGCCACGACTTCACCGACTTCGGCGCGCACGCCCGCCGGATCGACGGCGGCCCCCTGATCGGCCAGGCGGGCCTCGACCGGGTGGGTGGCGAACAGCTCGCCGGTCAGCGGCCAGACCTGGTCCAGTGCCGCGGTCATCCGATCTCTGGATTCGGGGGTCCCGTCGCCCAGGCGCAGCGTCCACCGCACGGCATACTCGCGGTGGTAGGCGAGTTCCTTGCTCCCCTTTGCGGCGACGGCGGCCAGTACCGGGTCGGCCGTGTCGGCGAGCCGGGTGAAGAGCGCCAGCCGCCAGGCGGACAGCACGAGCAGGCGGACCACAGCATGGGCGAAGTCGCCGTTGGGGGTCTCGGCCAGGCACACGTTGCGAAACTCCCGGGCGTCGCGCAGGTAGGCGAACGCGTCCTCGTCGCGCCCCGAACCGTCGACCTGGCCTGCGCGGGCCAGCAGCAGCCGGGCCTGTCCGAGCAGGTCGAGAGCGATGTTGGCCAGCGCCATCTCCTCTTCCAGCTCGGGCGCCGCGGTGGACCACTGGATCAGCCGTTGTGCGGCCACGAGGGCGTCGTCGCCCAACATCTGGCAGTACAGCGCCAGATCGTCCTGGTCGATCCCGACCGGTAGCGCGGTGTCGACCCCGGCCAGCGCCGCGGTGAACCCGGTACCGAAGGCCCACTGGTCGCCTGCGTGCGCGTCGTCCTCGGCGAGTCCGCCGTAGGGGTTGTCGGTGTTCGTCATCGCGCGGCCTCCTGTCAGATGTGCGGGACGTCGTCGGGGATCGGGTAGAAGGTGGGGTGGCGATAGACCTTGTCCCCGCTGGGCGCGAAGAACGGGTCCTTCTCGTCGGGACTGGAGGCGGTGATCGCCGAGGCGCGCACCACCCAGATACTCACTCCCTCGTTGCGTCGGGTGTAGAGGTTGCGGGCGCTGTGCAGGGCCATCTCCTCGTCCGGAGCATGCAGCGAACCCACGTGCACATGGTTGAGGCCGCGCTTGCCGCGCACGAAGACCTCGAACAACGGCCACTCATCAGCGGGTGCGGAGTCACTCATCGATCGTCCCCTTGTCCGGTCCCCTGGTGTTTGGCCGCGTAGGCGGCGGCCGCTTCCCGCACCCACGCCCCTTCCTCGTGGGCGGCGCGGCGCCGGCTGACACGCTCGGCGTTGCACTGGCCGCCCCCGGAGACGACCCGCTTGAACTCCGCCCAGTCCACCGCGCCGAAGTCGTGGTGTCCGCGCTCGGCGTTCCACGCCAGGTCGGGGTCGGGCAGGGTCACCCCCAGTGCGACTGCCTGGGGCACGCTCATGTCCACGAACTTCTGCCGCAGCTCGTCGTTGGTGTCGCGCTTGATCCCCCAGGCCATGGACTGACGTGTATTGGGCGAGTCCGCGTCGGGCGGTCCGAACATCATGAGCGAGGGCCACCACCACCGGTCGACCGCGTCCTGGACCATGGTGCGCTGGGCGGGGGTGCCCGCCATCATCTGGAGCAGGAGCTCGTAGCCCTGGCGCTGATGGAACGACTCCTCCTTGCAGACGCGCACCATGGCACGGGCGTAGGGGCCGAAGGAGCTGCGGCACAGGGGCACCTGGTTGCAGATGGCCGCGCCGTCGACCAACCACCCGATCACTCCGACGTCGGCGAAGGTCAGGGTGGGGTAGTTGAAGATCGAGGAGTACTTCTGGCGGCCTTCGATGAGCCGCTGGGTGAGGTCGGCGCGATCCACTCCCAAGGTCTCGGCCGCGGCGTACAGGTACAGCCCGTGGCCGGCCTCGTCCTGGACCTTGGCCAACAGGATGGCCTTGCGCCGCAGCGAGGGCGCGCGGGTGAGCCAGTCGCCTTCGGGCTGCATGCCGATGATCTCCGAATGCGCGTGCTGGGCGATCTGGCGCACCAGGGTGCTGCGATAGCCCTCGGGCATCCAGTCCCGCGGCTCGATCCGCTGGTGTGCGGCAATGCGCGCGTCGAAGTCCGCTGTCAGCTCCTGACCGGTGGGGCGGTCACGTACCGCCGCCGGTTCCATAGCCATCGCCGCCACCCTTTCTTACCGAACATTCGGTCAGTAATTAGCTAATCGCAAACCGGCCCCCAGAACAACCCCGGACGGCGAACCGCTTGCCGGCGGCGGATGACCGACCGCACGCCCCAGGATCCGATCGGCGCGGCCGACCCCGACCTCGGCGGCGTCCACGAAGCCGCGGCCCACGCAGGCGCCGGCAAGATCGGGGCGTCCGATCAGCAGCCCACACAAGGAAGCCGTTCCGTCGAACGCCGGGACGACGGCGACTCGCCCGGTCGCGCGCTCTCCCGGCCGCGACGACAGCGAGGCGGAGCAGACCCCGGACCGGCACGACAAGCACCCGGCCGCACCGCTGGACGAAACCCAGGGCACAGCCACCGGTGCGACCGGCGCCACCCAAGGACAGGGCGCTCTCCCACCCGACCATGGGCCGACGAAAAGACCCGGTCACGCCATCGGCGGCAATGGCAGCCCCAACGTCCGCCGGCTCCAAAATGTATATTCTATATATTTACCGTCTATGCTATATACAGTCGCACGATGGCCGTCGACCACAAAGCCGGGAACGCAAGATGACGATGCACGACGAGGCCCAGAACAGCGCACTGCCCACCGTCATCGAGCTCTTGTGGGGGAATCGACCGCCCTCGCGCCGAGGACCGAGACCGGGGTTGAGCCTGGAACGGATCGTGGGCGCCGCGATCGAGTTGGCCGACGCCCACGGCCTGGCAGCGGTATCCATGAACCGCGTGGCCGAACGGGTCGGCGTCACGCCGATGGCGCTCTACCGCTATGTCCGGAGCAAGGACGACCTGCTGCTGCTGATGTCGGACGCCGTGTCCGGCAACGCCCCCGAACCAGCCGATCCGGCCAAGGGCTGGCGTATCGGCCTGGAGACGTGGTCACGGCGCTACCTGGCCGTGCTGACCGCCCACCCGTGGATGCTGGAGATCGCGGTCGAAGGACCGCCCCTCGGCCCCAACCAGTTGGACTGGATGGACAGCCTGCTGCGCGCACTGTCGCCCACGACGCTGCCCGAGGAGACCAAGGTCGGCATCCTGATGCTGCTCAACAACTTCGTGTGCGGAGAGGCGAAAACCGCCGCCGGACTGAGCCAGGCGTCGGCCGATCCCGAAGAACAGGCCCGCTTCAGCTACGGACAGCTCTTGCGGCGGTTCGTCACCCCTCAGCGCTACCCGGCGCTGCACGCAGCGGTCACCGCGGGCGTGTTCACCGACAACGGCACGGCGACCGGCTACACCGACGCCGACTTCTCGTTCGGCCTCGGCTGCGTTCTGGACGGCGTGGAACAGCTCATCCGCGACCACGATGGCGAGCCTTCGCCCTGACGACACGGGCCGCCCTGGCCGCGGGTCCGCGACGGACCGTACGCGAAACCATCCCCCGCACCCGTCCCGGGGCCTCCGCGAGCCGCTCGCGCCACGTGCCGCGCCCGGCCCCAGGGACCGCGAAGCCGGTAGCGGCCTCCGACGGCTGCACCCCGTCCACTGCACTCTCGGCCACTCGGGCGCGCAACCGGTCCCGGATCTCCTCCGGCGTGTAGGCGCGCCTGCGACGCTCCGCCCGAGCGATCACCACTCCGGTCGCTGCGACGCCCGCAATACCGGCCAGCCCGACTACCTTCCACCAACGCATGTGCCTAGGCTAGCGCCGTGACTGGTACGCGCATCACCCTCGATCAGGCCGTAGAACTCACCCGCACCGGCGACATCTGGTTGTTTCGCGGGAGGAGTGTCCCCGACCGGGCCATCCAGATGACCACGAACAGCCCGATCAACCACGTGGGCATGTCCGTTGTCATCGACGACCTTCCCCCGCTCATGTGGCACGCCGAACTCGGCCGCTCCCTGCCCGACATGTGGTCGGGGACGCACCAGCGCGGAGTGCAGTTGCACGACCTGCGTGACGCGGTCACCGTCTGGGGCCGGCGCTACGGTCAGCGGGGCTGGCTGCGCCAGCTCGACCCCGCCGGCGGCCGGGAGGTCGAAGACGCCGTGCTGCGCACCGTGGCCCGTCTGGACGGCACCCCCTTCCCCTCCACCAGCCGAATGGCCGGCCGCTGGCTGCGCGGACGCCTCCCCCGACTGCGAAAGGCCCCCCGGGAACAAGAGAGCGCGCTGGAAACCGCCTACTGCGCGGAGGTCGTGGCCCTGACCTACGAGGCGATGGGACTGCTGCCCGACGACCGGCGCCCCAACTGGTACGACCCCGGCCGCTTCTGGAGCGGTGACGACCTGCCGCTGGCCGACGGCTACCGCCTCGGTGGCGAAATCCAGGTGGACCTGCCCTAGACACCGCGTACCGCGTACCGCGTACCGCGACCGCCGATCCCACCGCCCGCCGCACCACTCCTCTGACCGCCGGACCCGGTCACGGATTCGTGAAGTTTTCGCCGCGCCGGCACACGGCGCTCACGTAGGATCGCTGCCACGCGCGCACGGCCGCGGGGCCGGGCTGACGGCGACGAGGACAGGTCGACCATGAGTGACACCGACGCGGCGGGACACGACCTCAACGACGCAGCGTGGTCGGCGCGCCAGGAGGAGCAGGCCCTTGCCTTCGACCGCATCGGGCACCGCTACGACGAAGCCTTCCCCCACAAGTCCGGGCAGATCGAGTGCGTCGAGGCCCTGCTGACCACATTGGCGCCCGGCGCGAACGTCCTGGACCTCGGCTGCGGAACCGGCCTGCCCACCACCCGCCGACTGGTCGAGGCGGGCTGCCGGGTCACCGGCGTGGAACTGTCGCCCGTCATGCTCGACCTCGCACGCGCCAATGCCCCCCGCGCGCACCTCGTACAGGCCGACATGACCGCCTTCTCCCCCGAACCCGGCAGCTACGACGCCGTCGTGGCCTTCTTCTCCCTGCTCCAGCTGACCAGGGCGCGCATTCCCCGCATGTTGACCACCGTCCGACACGCCCTGGTGCCCGGAGGACGGCTGTGCCTGTCGATGGTGGAGGCCGACCTCGACGACGTCGCGATCCCCTTTCTCGGCAACCGGATCAGGGTCACCGGCTACCCCCGGGAGGAACTCCGGGTCGTGCTGGGCACGGCAGGCTTCCACATCGAGAAGGAGACCGTACTGACCTATGCCCCCGTCACCGCCGAGGCTCCGTCCGAGACCCAACTGTTCCTGACCTGCCGCCGCGCCTGAACGTCCCCGCCGAACCGCACGCTCACCCGACAGGGCGCTCCACAAAATCCTGGTCGAACTGGGTGCGGTGGAGCTCTTCGTAGCGGCCGCCCGCGGCCAGCAGGTCGGCGTGGGTCCCGCGTTCCACGACCCGCCCCTCCTCCACCACGAGGATCAGATCGGCGGCGCGCACCGTGGAGAGCCGATGGGCGATCACCAGGGCGGTGCGACCGACCAGTGCCTCGCCCAACGCCTCCTGCACCGCGGCTTCCGACGTGGAATCGAGATGGGCGGTCGCCTCGTCCAGGATCACCACCCGCGGTTGTGCCAGGAGAAGCCGAGCGATGGTGAGCCGCTGACGCTCACCGCCGGAGAGCCGGTAGCCGCGCTCCCCGACGATGGTGTCCAACCCCTCGGGCAGTGACGCGATGAGGTCGGACAACCTGGCCCGCCCCAGCACGTCCCACAACTCCTTCTCCCCCGCTTCCGGACGTACCAGCAACAGGTTCGCGCGGATCGACTCGTGGAAGAGGTGCCCGTCCTGCGTCACCATCCCCAGCGTCTGGCGGATCGAGTCGGCCGAGAGGTCGCGCACGTCCACCCCGGCCAGGCGCACCGCGCCGGAGTCGGCGTCGTAGAGACGCGGCACGAGCTGCGCGATCGTGGACTTTCCGGCCCCGGACGATCCCACGAGCGCCACCATCTGCCCCGGCTCGGCGCGGAACGAGACGTCGTGCAGGACCTCGACACCCTCCCGGGAGTCCAGGACCGCGACCTCCTCCAGGGACGCCAACGAGACCCGGTCCGCCGAGGGGTACCCGAAGCTCACCCGATCGAACTCGACGTCCACCGGCCCGTCGGGAACCGTCCTGGCATCGGGACGATCGGTGATCAAGGGCTTGAGGTCGAGGATCTCGAACACCCGCTCGAAGCTCACCAACGCACTCATCACCTCCACCCGCGCACTGGCCAGAGCGGTCAACGGGGCGTAGAGGCGGGTGATCAACAGGGCAAGCGCCACCACGGCTCCGGCCTCCAACCGGCCGGTGAGCGCATAGAACCCGCCGAGACCATAGACAACGGCCAGGGCCAGCGCCGACATGAGGGTAAGCGCGGTGACGAACACCGACTGGACCATCGCGGTGCGTACGCCGATGTCACGGACGCGCCGGGCCCGGGTGGCGAACGCGGCGGACTCCTCCGCGGGCCGCCCGAACAACTTCACCAGTGTGGCCCCGGGCGCGGAGAACCGCTCGGTCATCTGCGTACTCATCACGGCGTCGTGATTGGCGGCCTCGCGCTCCAACCGGGCCAACCGCACGCCCAGGCGCCGCGCCGGCAGCACGAAGAACGGGAGCAGCACCAGGGCGACCAGCGTGATCTGCCAGGAGAGGCCGACCATCACGGCGAGGGTGAGCGCCAGTGTGACGACGTTGCCGACGACACCGGAGAGCGTGTCGCTGAACGCCCGCTGCGCGCCGATGACGTCGTTGTTCAGCCGGCTGACCAGCGCACCGGTCCGGGTGCGGGTGAAGAACGCCACCGGCATGCGCTGGACGTGGTCGAAGACGGCGGTGCGCAGATCCAGGATGAGACCCTCGCCGATCGTCGCCGACAGCCACCGGGTGACCAGTCCGAGCCCGGCCTCGGCCAGCGCGATGACCGCTATGAGAAGGGCGATCCACAGGACGACGTCCATTCGGGAGGCCGCGATGATCTCATCGACGACCCGGCCCGCGAGCAGGGGTGTGGCCACCGCCAACACCGCTCCCAGGACGCTGAGGAGGAGGAACCACGCGAGGCGGCGACGATGCGGACCCGCGAACCGGCCGATGCGCCGCAGCACGGCCCGGGAGAAGGGCCGCCGGTCCTCCCGTGCATGCATCGCGTTGTAAAGGGAGTTCCACGCGGTCACTTCCATGCTCATCGCACATCACCGGTTCCTGGGGGCGGGCTCGTCTGCTGGCTCGGTACCGCCATCATGTGCGGGCGGTACGACAAGCACGACGGTAAAACCTCAAGGAAGGTTGAGGTCAAGGCCCCGGTGCGGAATGCGTGGCATCGGTCAGCTCGCGATGGGCGTGGCCTCCATCGTCTGGGAGGGCATCTCGCCGAACCTGCGCCGGTAGAGCGCGGCGAAGCGGCCCAAATGGGTGAACCCTGCCTGGTGGGCGATGGCAGCGACCGAGGCATGCGTGGGCTCGGCATGACGCAGGGCCCGACGCGCATGGTCGAGGCGGACCTGGCGCAGCAGTGCCATGGGAGTGGTGCCGTAGGTGCGGCGGCATGCTCCCTGGAGGCCGCGAATGCTCATTCCCATCGCCCGGGCGAGGTCGGCGACCCCGATGGGTCTGCGGTGGTTGGCCTCCAACCAGTCCAGCAACCCGGCCATGCCGTCGGCCCGGCCACGGCTCTCACCCCGTCCGGCGAGCAGAACATCGGTGGAGGTGTGGGGCAGTCCCAGCAGAACCGTGGTCAGCAGCGACTGTTCAAGGGCGCGTACCGCCATCGGATGCATGGCCCCGGTGGAGACCTCGTCGAGCATCCGGACCACGTAACGCCAGGTCTGGTCGATGACCTCCGCACCGTGCACCGTGGGATTGCCCGCCCCCAGAAAACGAAGCGACGTGGACGAGGGCTCGCCGGTCATCAGTTCCAGGTGGTCCTCGAGCGTGCCCATGGACGACGCGAGGACCATGCACCCGGCCACGGGGTCGGGGCTCATCCACATCTTCTCGTCCTGGGACAGCACCAGGCTGCCGGCGGTACTGCCGGCCGACCCTGCGCGCTGGTAGCGGACCCCCATGGGGGCCTGCGGCGCACACATCGCGAAGTGTCCCTCGGTGGGCGGCGTCTCCACCACGACGCCGGACCCGCCGTAGCGCACCCACACGAGACTGAGCAGACCCAATTGCGCCCCGTTGACCACCCCGTCGAGGGGGTGCCCGGGGCTGAGTGCCCTGAGGTCATGGCCGACCGCAAGCGGTTCGACCGCGGCGTGCAGGTCTTCGATCCTCGTGCTGCTGGCCCGGTGGTAGTTCGTCAGCAGCGGCGGTTCGGACAGGGTTGATTTCTCCGCGCTCACGAGAAGTAATACTAGAGCCCGATCCCGCCGCTGCAAGGGAATCCTTACCTCATGGTTACTCCTGCGGGGGGTGCACAGCGCGAACACCTGCGCGTTCGAGCCGGGGCAGCACTTCCTGAGCGAAGTAGGGAAGCTCACCGGCGTAGTCGAGGAACGACAGCGTCATCCCGGTGAACCCGGCCTCGGCGAACGCGACGATCTGACTCGCGACCCGGTCGGGGTCCCCGACCAGAGGGTATCCGCCGTGGCCTGCGGCGAAGCGATCGCGGAAGGTGCTCAACATCTCGGGGGTGAAGGACTTCGCGTGCAGGCCCTGCATGCGCATGACCTCCTCGACCGCCGGCCAGTCGGCGTTCTCGTCGGCGTAGTAACGCAACTGCTCCTCCGCTTCGGCCTGGGTGGGCCGGCAGGTCACGTGCCCGAAGGTGAACACCCCGACGTCCCTGCCGTTGTCCCCGGCCTGCGCGCGGATCGCCTCGACCACTCCCGCCCCGTCCTCCGGTCCCCCCACCGAAGTGAAGGCGTGGTTGGCGTTGCGGGCAGCAAAGGCGCGCCCCTGGGTGGAGGACCCGGCATTGATCACCGGGATGGCCGAACCGTTGAACGGCTTGGGGCGCCCCACGACCCGCTTGAGATCGAAGAACCGTCCTTCATGGTCGAAGGGCTTGTCCTCGGACCAGATCCGGTGGACGACCTCCCACCACTCCTGGGCCAGGGCATAGCGGTCGTCGTGTTCGGTGGGCAGCGCCAGCCCGAACATCTCGTACTCGGGGGCGTGCCAGCCGGCGACGATGTTGAGCCCGACCCTGCCCCGGCTGATGTGGTCGATGGTGGCCAGCTGCTTGGCCGCGACGACCGGATGGTGGAAGGCCGTGTGGACGGTCGCGAAGACCCTGATCCGCTCCGTTGCGGCCAGCAGTCCCGTCGCCCAGGTCAGGGTCTCCAGGGCGCTCTCGTGAAAACCGGTATCAGGACCCCAGTCCGTCCAGCGGGCGACAGGAAGGATGAAGTCGATGCCGACCTCCTCGGCGATCAGGGCAAGACGCAGATTGTCTTCCCAGTCGCCCGACCAGCGCTCGGGGACCTTGGTGATGGACAGCCCCGAGGCCGTGTTCGGGGAGAACAGGCCCAGTTGGAAGTCTTGGCGGAGCGTCATTGCTCACTCGCCTTTCTGAGAGGTCGTTTTCCGGATGCCACCGCGTCCACCGGACGGGGCCGCTGCGCGTCCCTATAGGGGGAGCGATTAACGCATAACACGTCATAACTAGCCTTTTCCAACCAATCTCAACCCACCGCGACATGTCCGTTTAGCGCGCCGTCCAGAGTCCTAGTAGCCAGAAAACGAAAACCTCAGTAAGTTGAGTGTGTCCGGTAGGTTTCTCCCGCTTCCGGTGGGACGTCGTCCTCCGGCGGCCCGGAATGCGGACGGCATACCCGGGCTGCGGCGGCACCGGCCCCCTTGTCACGTCGCCAGCGCGACAACGGACCTGCTCAGCGGTCAGGTCCACCCTGTCAAGGGGGCCCGGTGCCGATCTCGGCGAAACACCTGCCACGCCCCGGAACACTTCGGCAGACGGCGCTCTCGCGCACAACGGAGCACGCCGCGCACGTCGTACAGGAAAAGAGATGGTCCTGTGTCAGATGATCCCAGCGAAGCCCTCGTGATACGCCTGTCCGGCGAGATCGACATGGCCACCGGACCGGCTCTGGGCGAATTGATCCGGCGCAGCGGATCCAGTCAGGCCCTGCCCCGCCCCGTCATCATCGACCTCTCGCACGTGGCCTTCCTCGACTCCGCGGGACTGCGCTCACTGTGCATGGCCCACGACACCCTGGCAAGGCAGGGGGTGGAGTGTGTGTTCGCCGAACCCCGCGGGATCACCGCCACCCTCCTGGAGTTGCACGACGTCGCACGCAGCATCGACGTCTACCCCATCGTGGAGACCGCACAGGCGGCGCTGAACCAGGCGGACCGGTGCGGCGACCGCTCGGGGACGGCGGGACGCAAGCAGCACTGAGAAGACTCCGGCTCCATCCGTCAGCCGTTCCCTCCCCACCATGGTTACCGACGGCCCCACGGGTGGATCGGACACGCGGACACCAAGCACCGACCTCCCCGGCCTGAGGGTGAACCCTCCGGCCGGGGAGGTCCGCACCCCGGTGCGCTACCGCAGCTTCGACGGAGCGGGCCCCGACGGTGACCGACGACGGCGCGATCGTGCCCCACAACCGGATCGACGCCCGGAACCAACCCGCCGGCGTCTCGCCCCCGCCCGCAACCACGGGCGTGGGAAGGCACCCGCCCGAGGACGTATGGACACAGGGCGGCCCCGGACAGCTCACGCCGGGGCGGCCTCGATGAGACAGAGTCCTGCGCCCGGGCCCGCCTGGCTGATCGCGGTGAGGGTGAACCCCGCCCTCTCGCACAGACGGACGAAATCGCTCCGTGTCCGCTCCAGGCCGCCGACGTTCACCAGCATGTTGAGATCACTGAGATAGGAGACCGGCTGCTGCTTGGGCTCGACTGTTTCGGGGAGCACCGGTTCGACGATGAGAAGCCGCCCCGTCTCGGGGACGACCCGGCGACAGTGACCGAGGATCGTCGCGGCACGGTCGTCGTCCCAGTCGTGCAGGATGCTCTTGAGCAGATAGAGGTCGGCCCCCTCGGGGACAGCCGCGAAGAAGTCGCCGGTGACGACACGGCAACGGTCGGCCACACCGGCCTTTTCGAGGGTGCCCACTGCCTGGGCCGAGCCCTCGACAGTGTCGAACACGATGCCGCTCAGGTGGGGATAGGCGCGCAGTACCGCGGACACCAAGGTGCCGTCCCCGCCCCCGATGTCGGCGACGGTGGTGAAACTGCCGAAGTCGAACTGCTGGGAGACGGCCGCGGCCAGCCCTTGGGTGCCCTGGCTCATCGCGGCGTTGAACAGAGCGGAGAGCTCGGGCTTGTCCTTGAGGTAGCCGAAGAAATCCGTGCCGAACACCGCGTCGAAACTGGTCTCGCCCGTGCGCAGGCTGGTGTCCAGGTGCTCCCAGCCCCGACACATCAGGGGTGCGGTGAACACCCGCACCAGTGCGTGCATGGAGTCCGGACGATCGGTGCGCAACAGCGCGCCGGCAGGGGCGAGCCGGAAGTGGTCGGGGCTCTCCTCCACGAGAATGTCGAGGGCCGCGAGGGCACGCAGCAGACGCCTCATCGACTGCACGGACAACTCGTTCTCGGCGGCGAGGTCGGGAGCGGAACGCACCCCGTCCCCGAGGGCGTCGGGCAGCCCGAACCGGGTGGCCGAACCGACGACCTGGGCCGCCATGGTCCCGAACATCAATCGGACGAGTCCGCCGCGTACCGCGGCCTCGGTACTCGTGTTCGTTGCCTCTGCCATGCCGGATCCTCCCCGTCGGCCCTGCCGAGTGTTGTTACGTCACAGCCCGACTCGACAACCCATCCGCACAAGAACAGCCGCCGAAACCGATCCCCGCCTATGAGAAACAGGACGGCGAACGCTGGCCAGCGTAACCCAACGACATATGCCGTGACCTGCAAATTCGCTTTCTTTCAATGGGGTGACACGGGTGATGCCCTTCGAGCGCGCTGGTGCTGTGCGAGGGACCCGACCAGCCGCCCCGGCCCGTGTCCCCGCCCCGGATCGGCTTCCATCCCTTGTGGTCCGCTGAGGAGTGCCTACAATGCTTCTCCGGTTCGGATCGCAGTAGGAGGTGGTCCCGGTGAAAACGGCGCCCCAGCCGTCCGCCAGGAGGGTCCGGAGCACGGACGGTGGGTCCCGGAAGGAACGAGATGTCCCGCACGGACAAGAGCAAACCGCTGTGGGTGCGCCAGCGCGAGCACGGCGCGGTGCCGGTGCACGACCACCGTTTCGGAACCTGCGACCTGCCGCCGCAACCGCTACGGGAGGATGCCTCGACGCGGTGCCGGTGGGAATCCCCCGAGGCGCTGTTGATGGGACACGAATGCTGTTCGGGGTGCCACAAGCGCGGCTGCACCGCGGAGTGGCAGGCCTACAACAGGACCGCCAACCGCAGACGGCGCCACGCGGACCGGTTGCGCACGCACCAGTGGGTGCGCAAGGCCAACACGCGGTAACCGCTCTGGCGACCACCGCCTCCTACAGCTTGTGCCCCGTCGTCCCGCCTGCCGTCGGGCCGATGCGAACCATGGGAAGCCGGGCCGAAACACCAAGCGCCGCTGGCCTGTACTCGCAGGTCGGCGGCGCTTTTCCCATGTGTACGGCGAGTAGGCCGGGCGGGGCTCGAACCCGCGACCCAGGGATTATGAGTCCACCGGCAGCAGCGGCCGTACGCCCTGTCTGACCTGCGTCGCGATCTCACCGGGGCAGGCCCCTCCCGGAACTTCAACGTGCATTCCCCGTGGGGTGGTCTGCAACCACATGTCATTACCCCTCGTAGGGGCGATGAGGACAGGATTTTCCGCGTCTCGATGCGCTTCACTTTCGCCTGTTGCTACCCCTCGTAGGGGCGATGAGGACTGGAGGCCGCCTGGCAGCAGCACGGCGGCGACCTGTTGCTACCCCTCGTAGGGGCGATGAGGACCCGGGGGACCGGGGCCGCGCGCCGGGGATCTGGGGGTGTTGCTACCCCTCGTAGGGGCGATGAGGACGTGTCTTCCTCAGCGAGGTAGAGCGTGGCCACCCGTTGCTACCCCTCGTAGGGGCGATGAGGACGGGGTGTTCTCGTCGTGGTGGTGGGGTGCGTGGCTGATGTTGCTACCCCTCGTAGGGGCGATGAGGACCCTCCAGACGTGCGCCTACCCCCTGACTCGCCATTAGTTGCTACCCCTCGTAGGGGCGATGAGGACTGGTGTGGGCGTGGCAGGAATTCGCGCAGTTCCGGTTGCTACCCCTCGTAGGGGCGATGAGGACACGACGGAGATCCCGCCGAAAAACCATCTGTCCATGTTGCTACCCCTCGTAGGGGCGATGAGGACTGGGCACACCGCCGGGACGCTCATGGGAGTCAATGTGTTGCTACCCCTCGTAGGGGCGATGAGGACCAGCCCCGCCGGGTCATCTGCTCCTGCGCCATCTCGTTGCTACCCCTCGTAGGGGCGATGAGGACTCGCTTCCGCCGTGGCGTCCGTCCCGGCCGTCGTGTTGCTACCCCTCGTAGGGGCGATGAGGACCACCGCCCACGGCTGCCTCCAGGAGGCCACGCTCAGGTTGCTACCCCTCGTAGGGGCGATGAGGACCGAGTTCGCCGTCGGGCACGAGGTCCACGTGCACGTGTTGCTACCCCTCGTAGGGGCGATGAGGACCGGCCCGGACGCCGGCGGGCAACTCGCCGTCACCGGTTGCTACCCCTCGTAGGGGCGATGAGGACGTCCTTGTCCGGGCCGAACTTGCCCAGCAGGTGCCGTTGCTACCCCTCGTAGGGGCGATGAGGACCATCGGAGCGTTCGGCGGCCGCGACAACATCTGGACGTTGCTACCCCTCGTAGGGGCGATGAGGACCGGTGGCCAGGGCCAGCGCCTGCTGCACGCTCTCCTGTTGCTACCCCTCGTAGGGGCGATGAGGACCGCCGGTTCCGTATCAGCAGCCACGCGGTCCGCACAGTTGCTACCCCTCGTAGGGGCGATGAGGACTCCGACCCGCCACCAGCTCACCGCTGAGGGCCTGGCGTTGCTACCCCTCGTAGGGGCGATGAGGACCGGTCCTGGTTTTTATTTGTCCCCCCGGCCGGTCTGTTGCTACCCCTCGTAGGGGCGATGAGGACGAGAATGTCCGCTGTCATGCGCACCTACCCGGCGGTTGCTACCCCTCGTAGGGGCGATGAGGACCCGGGCTCTGACGGCCTCGATGGTGCATACCTGATCATGTTGCTACCCCTCGTAGGGGCGATGAGGACGTGTCTCCCGTCTATGCGCCGCTGAACGGGGCGTGGTTGCTACCCCTCGTAGGGGCGATGAGGACGCACCCTCACCTGAGGATGACGGCCCCGAAGATGAGTTGCTACCCCTCGTAGGGGCGATGAGGACCGGGGTGACAGGCTCGGGGAGCTCCGCATCCGCATGTTGCTACCCCTCGTAGGGGCGATGAGGACGTTTCCTTCCAGACGGCAGTACCCCCTGCTGTGCGGTTGCTACCCCTCGTAGGGGCGATGAGGACGAGACGACGACACCGGGCACCCCGTGCACCCCATGTTGCTACCCCTCGTAGGGGCGATGAGGACTTTTCCGATACTGCGTGAGAGCCAAAAGAATAAGAGGTTGCTACCCCTCGTAGGGGCGATGAGGACGTTGCGAATCTCCCCGCTAGCCGGGGACGCAGAACAAGTTGCTACCCCTCGTAGGGGCGATGAGGACGCCAACGATGTTCGTGATCGGCCCGCCCCCTACACGTTGCTACCCCTCGTAGGGGCGATGAGGACCCCACGGTAAAGCCGCAGGCCAAAACAGGTGCACAAGGCTGGTTTTCGCGACGTTTTGCAGCGGACCTCCGGTTGTGCAACCGAGCACGGTGAGTCGCTGAAAAATCGTTCTTCGGCGACTTCGTGGCTACGGGTGTCTTGTCCCCGATTTTCGCACAACGTGGTTGGCGTGTGTTCTGGGGTGGAGACGACTCGGAACAATGCGCTTTCTCACGGAAAAGCGATCGTCAAGGCACTAAGAGTGAGGGAATTTGGCCGGGTTCGGCCATCGCCTTTGTGATTGGCGGAATTTTCGTAATTCGGCTCACCTATGCCGCACCTCTGCCTTAACTTGTGCCGCAGACGTATCGGGTGTGCTGGTGGAAGCGGGTGTGAGTCGTGCGGTTGCGGGTGGGGGTGCGTACGTCGGCGACGTCGTTGCCGTGGGCGCAGGTGCTCAAGCCGGGGCGGGGGTTGGTGTACGACCTTCTTGCGCACGGCGCCCCGGAAGTGGGGGCGCGCCTGCACGAGGAGGGCACGGGTCCGTTCGGGATGGTGCCTTTCGGTCACGGGGCGCCGATGTTCGCTTCGGCGCGGCGCAAGCGCGGGGTGTACGCGGTCGGCGGATCGGGGTGTGTGGAGCTGGGAAGTCCGCTTCCCGACGTAGTGCACGGCCTGGCCAAGGGCTTGGTGGGGCGCGAGGTCGTGGACTGGGGCGGCACGGCTTTCAGGATCGAGTCGGTTTCGGTGCTGGAGGCGCCGGCGTTCGCGTCGGGTCGGGCACGGCTGCGCACCTCCACCCCGGTGGTGATGAAGGGGTCTGGGCGTGACGACGAGGGTGTGCGCGCCAAGCGGGAGGCGTGGGTGCTGCCCGAGGAAGCGGAGTTCGCCCAGTACTTCGCGCAGAACCTGCGGCGCAAAGCGGTGACGTTGGGTTTGGACGAGGAGGTGTCGGTTGAGGCAGTCACCTGGGTGGGGCCTAAACGTTCGTTCGCGGTCGGGGGCGGTTTGAAGCCGGGGGCTCCGGTGGAGGTGGAGCTCGTGGGCGCTCCGGAGGTGTTGCAGGGGATTTGGAGCTGGGGTTTGGGCCAGGCCAACTCTGCGGGGTTTGGTTGGGTGGCGGCGTGAGCGGCGTTGTGACGACCACGGGGTCGTTGTCGGTGCGGTTGACGTCGCATCCGTTACAGCGGGCTGGGGCGTTCGCGTTGGCGCTGCTTGCGGCTCCTGGCCACAAGCTGCGTCGCATGAAACACCCGCAGGAGCTCACAGATGAAGAGCTGCGGGCGGCCAACACTTTGATGACGGGACACCTGGAAGCAACGGTGGAGCTGGTCGACTCCAAGCAGCCAGGTGGTTTCTGGTTGGGGGCCAGCTACCTTTTCTGGCCCAACTGCCCGCTCAACACCACCAACCGCAAGAAGATGTCGGTGGAGGAGCGCCGGGAGGAGTTGTTGAAGTGGCGCGACGTTCCCGAGGTCGACGCTGTGCTTGATGCGCCGTGCGTGCTGTGCGGGGTGGCGGCGTGCGGGTGGTTCGGCAAGGTCGATGTGCCGTTGGCCGCCAGTGTTTCCTACCGCAACACCACCGTGCCCGGCCATGAGGGCATGGCGTTGTGTCGGGGATGCCTGTTGAGCTTCTATGCGCTGCCGTATGCGTGCGTGGTCAGCGGCGGGCGGGCGGCTTTGATCCACAGCTGGGACGACGAGTTCCTCTCCGAGACAGTAGGGGTCCAGGCGCGGCGCATGCTCAAGCGCTCGGTCTTCTCCCCCGGATCGTCGGCGGTGCCGGCGGCCAAGTCGATGGCTTACTCGCGCCAGCGCCGGGTCGTCGAGGCGCTGCGCGCCTACGAGGGCGACCTCGTCGACGGTGTGGAACTGATGGTGTTCTCCAACAGCAACAAGGAGCAGGAACTCACCGTCCACGCGATCGACCAGCCTGCGGCGGAGTGGATCAGCGCCTCGGCCTATGACCGGCACAAGCAGGGGTGGGTTTTTCTGGCCAGGGCGCACCACTCGCCGAAGGTGCCTGGTGCGTCGATGCTGGCGCGCAATCTCTTCGACCGCCCTTTGTGGGTGGTGTCCTCGGCTTCGTCCTACCTGCGTGACCTGACCGAGAAGAAGACGGGGGTGCCGGGTGAGGGCCCGGCACTGGCGCAGGCGTGTTTCTCCTATTCCACGAGGGTTCTGATGACGACTGAGACAGATGCCGCGGCGATTCGCCAACTCGCGCGGCGTATCGCCGAAACGGTGGACACCGAGGACGCCGGCGAACTGAAGAAGTACTTCCAGGCGCACAGGTCGCCCAAAGGTCTTCGGGCGTGGCTGCGAAACAAGTCCACGCAGCACATGCTGCGCTCGAGCTCGCCCGAGCCGTTCGTGACCGAACAGCAGTGGCTGCTGCTGTTCGATTCGGAAGAACGCAACTACCTGCACCGGGACCTGCTGTTCGTGGGAATGCTGGCCGAACTGCACGAGCTGGCTCCGGCCTGGCGGGACGATCCCGAGCAGCGCAGTGCTTTGGAAGAAGAGTCCGGCGTCAACGACGACGTCGACGAGAAGGAAGAGGACTAGGAACCGTGACCTACCTGGTGGGCAAGATTGCCCTGGACATCACCGCTGGTGCGCCCAACAACGGTCGCGGTGAGGACAACGTCGCCGTCACCAAGAAGTTGTGGATCAACAAGAAGGCCTACCCGTACGTGTCGGCCCAGGCGTTTCGCCGGTGGCTGCGCGACTCCCTTCCCGCGTCGGAATCGCGCTCGCCGGTCACGCGCTCAGGATCGGGGACCAAGCAGCAGGCCCACACCGCCGGACGCCCCGACCTGCACCTGGACGACGACCTGTTCGGCTACATGGTGGCGGTGAAGAAGGAGAACTACCAGCGCGACACCGTACTGGCCACCGGCACACTGGTCTCTGTGCTCCCGGCCGGCGTCACCAAGGACTTCGGGACGATGAGCCGCGGATTTCCCGCTGACGCCAACCCCGTGATCCACGAGCACGAGC
This sequence comes from Nocardiopsis ansamitocini, assembly GCF_030268225.1. Lineage (GTDB taxonomy): Bacteria > Actinomycetota > Actinomycetes > Streptosporangiales > Streptosporangiaceae > Nocardiopsis_D > Nocardiopsis_D ansamitocini. Next base: position 700,251 of record NZ_BSQG01000001.1, read on the forward strand.
ACTACACGGCCCAGGTGGCCGGGGACGTGCTGCTGGACCTGGCCCGCGTCGGCGTGTTCGAGCAGGAGGGCGGTGGCCTGCGCCGGGCGCTGTCACCGGCGGCCGCAGTCGAGGCGCTGGCCGCGGGCGCCCAGGAACTGGAGTTTCGCGGAGTGGGCTCGCTGCGTCTGGACATCCAGGAGCGGCGTCGTCGGGCCGCGTTGGTGCTGCGCACGATGGCCGAGGTGCGCGGCGGCGCCAAGCAGTCCCTGCACTACGGCGACCGCGCCCCTTCCCTGGTGCTGTTGGCCCCCCTCAAGGGCGGCAACAACCCCTTCACACGAGTGCTGGCCGCCCAGAACGGCGATGTCGTCTTCGACACCGAAACCTTCAAAGAGGAAAAGGCCGCCTGGGAGGACGAACTGGACGGTCCCATTCTCATCGGCTGGGCACCCGGTTTCCTGGGCGATCAGCGCGAGAAGGCACGCAAAGAACTCAAGACCGAACTCGATGAAGGCCAGGTCGTCATCGACCACCCGCGCGTGGTCCTACAAGGACTGGCCAAGCGCGTCGAGGCAGGCGAGCACGACGCGTGGTTCGAGGACGCCGCCCGGTGAGCGAGGTCCTGGAAGTCACGGTCGCCGCACCGATCGTGTCGTTTCGCAACCCCTTGTACGCCGGGGTGCAGTATGGGTTGCCGTGCCCTCCCCCGGCCACGGTGGCCGGCATGCTGGCGTCCATGGCCGGGGGGTGGGACGCGGTCCCCACCGACACGGTGTTCGCGATGGCCTTCAGCGCCAACGGTTCGGGAACCGACCTGGAGACCTATCATCGCCTGGACGCCAAAGGAGCCCGCCTCACCCCTCAACCCCAGGACCGGCCGTTTTTGGCCGACGCCACCTTGACGGTGTGGCTCCATAACGGACTCGAACTGTGGGAACGGGCGGTACGCCGCCCGGTGTGGCCGCTACGCCTGGGACGCAGCCAGGATCTGGCGTGCGCCCGCGCCCGACGCATTCACTTGCACGCCGCCCCCGGGCGGCAGGGCCACGCCCTGGTCCCGGAGGAGGCGTCCGTTGCCGGCACCCGGCTGCGTCTGCCGACCGCTTTCAGCAGAGATCGGGCCCGCACCGCCTGGGCCGGGTACCGCTACGCCGCCTCCGGCAGCAGCCACCCCCTGAGCACCGGGCACTCCACTCCTGAAGGGCAGGCCGTGATCGGTCTGGGCCGCGTCCACCCCGACCTGGTTGCCGAGGCAGCGTAGTGAATCCACTCGAACGGGTCTGGGCCAAAAGCCCAGACCCGGGCCAGCCCCGAGGCGAACTGCTCACTGAGCACCTGGACGCCATCACCCATGCTCTGGAAACGCTGCGTCTGCGGGTGGGACACGTGGAACTGCTCCCGGAGCGCTTCTGGGAGTGGGCGGCGCTCGCCTGCCTGTTCCACGACGCCGGCAAGGTCCCTCAAGGGTTCCAACGCATGGTCGCCAACCCCTCACGCTCCCACGCCTGGGGACAACGCCACGAGATCTACTCCCTCGGCTTCGTCGACCACGTGCTGTCCCACCTGGACGAGGACGACCGCCGCTGGATCGGTCTGGGCGTGGTGACCCACCACCGCCCCTTGACCGGCGCAGAGTGCCGACCAGGCCATTCCATCGCCATGCAGAGGAAAGCCCTGCCCGACCCGGCCGCGATAGTCGAGAGCTTCGGGCCGGTAGACGCACACACGGCCGACGCCTTGGCCGTGTGGTTGGCCCACCGCGCCCAAGCACCCGCCCCTGACCCAGTGGACGAGACGGTCCTGGCCCGCGCCACCCACCGGCTCCTCACCGACATCATGAACGAGTGGGCCAAGGAAAGCCCCGATGACGACGCGGGGCTGCACGCGGTACTGCTCCAAGGAGCGGTCACCCTGAGCGACCACGTCGCCTCCGCCCACGTTCCTTTGCTCACCGAACACGCCCTGACCGGCCAGTACCCCACGCGCCTACGCGACTCCCTGCCCGGACCGCTGTTCGCCCACCAAAACGCCGCACAGCGGGTCGAAGGCCACCTGCTGTTGCGCGCACCAACCGGCAAAGGCAAGACAGAAGCGTCCCTGCTGTGGGCGCTCACCCAGATCCGACAACTCAACGCCACCGTCGGCGGACAGCCGCGCCTGTTCTACACGCTGCCCTACCTCGCCTCCATCAACGCCATGGCCGAGCGGCTGGGCGAAGGACTCGACGACCCCGGCCTTGAACGCATCGGCGTCACCCACTCCAAGGCCGCCGGCTACCACCTCAACCGCGCCCTGAGCGACGAGCAGGACGATGAGAGCACTCCGATCGAGCACGCCGAACGCGCGGTCGCCAAAGCCAACGCCAGCCGTCTCTTTCGCGAACTGCTGCGCGTGACCACCCCTTACCAACTGATGCGCGCGGCCCTGGCAGGAACCACCCACTCCTCAACCCTCATCGACTCGGCGAATTCGGTGTTCGTCTTCGACGAACTGCACGCCTACGACTCCCGACGTCTGGGCATCATGCTGGCGATGATGGGGCTGTGGGTACGCCTGGGCGGGCGCATCGGCGTGGTCTCGGCGACGCTGCCCGACGCGTTGGCCCGCCTGATCGAAAACGCCATCGACGCGCCACTCACCGAGGTCGCACCGCCCCAAGGCCGGGCATGGCCGGTACGCCACCGCCTGCACCTGGACGACTCCCACCTCACCTGCGAGACCACCGCCAAAGCCATCACCCGCAGCCTCGAAGAAGGCCGCAGCGTGCTCGTGGTTGCCAACAACGTCGCAGACGCGCAAAGCATCTATGCGGCTCTCAAGGCCACCGCACTGAACCTGCACGGCGAAGATGCGGCGATCCTGCTGCACGCGCGTTTCAGAAACCGGGACCGGGCCGCGATCGAGAAACGCATTCTCGGCCGTTACGCGTCGGGCAAGGAGCACCGTCCCGGTCTGGTGGTGACCACCCAGGTCGTGGAAGTGTCCCTGGACCTGGACTTCGACGTGCTGCACACCTCCGCCGCGCCTTTGGAAGCCCTCATCCAGCGTTTCGGACGCGTCAACCGGCTGGGCAAACGCGCCGCTCCCGCGCCGGTCACCGTGCACCGCCCCTGTTACGCCCCGCGCACCGGCGACAAGGACGAATACGCCGACAAGGTGTACGAGGCCGCACCGACCCGCCAGGGCTGGGAACTCCTTGAACGCCACGACGGCCACACCCTCGACGAGCAGCTGTTCACCGGTTGGCTCAACGAGATCTACGCCAGCCCCTGGGGAGATGCCTGGCGTGAAGCCGTACAAGAAAAGTCCACCGAATTCTCTGAAAGCTTCCTCGGATTCGACCCGCCCTTCGACGATTCCAGAGACCTCGAAAAGGCTTTCGACAAGATGTTCGACGGAATCGAAGGCATCCTCTCCGGGGATGTTCAGGTCTATCGAGAAGCCCTCAAAGAAGGTGTGGACAGAAAGAACCGCGGAGCAGGAAAACTCCTGGCCGCCGGCTACCTCCTTCCGCTTCCGAACTACGCCCGTGGTCTCGCACGCTGGGACCACCGCCTCGGACTACTCGTGGTCGACGCGACGGAAGAAGACGGCTACAGCACCGAAACCGGCCTGGAACCGATCCAGCGTGACGGCCGCTCTGTCTACCAGCCTGGAGAAATTCTGTGATCAGCGCTGAAGACGTGGGCGGAGTCCACGTGAAGTACCTGCACCACTGCCACCGCCAGTTATGGCTCTACGCACGAGGGTTTCGCCCCGAATCCCTGAGCAGCTCGGTGCAGATGGGTGAGGCCGTGCACGAAACCTCCTACCGGCGGGCGTCCCCTGTGGACCTGGGATCGGCACGCCTGGACGACCTCGACGGCGACCTGTGGGTCCACGAAATCAAGTCCTCTTCCAAGCCCTCACCAGCCGACGAGGCCCAAGCCATCCATTACTGCTACCGGTTGCGGGCCGTGGGGGTGGAGGCCAAGGGCGCGGTGCTGCACTACCCCAAGACCCGGCGTACCCAGCGCATCCCCTACGTCCCTGAACACGAAACCCAAGCACAAACCGACATCGCCGATGTTCTGGCCACTGTGACCTCTCCCGTCTCCCCTCAACGCCTGGCGCGTACCGCATGCCGCGGATGCAGTTACCAGGACTACTGCTGGAGCATCTGACATGCCTGCCGCCACCCGCACCTACTGGCTCACCTCCAGTTGCCGTATCCGACGCAAGGACCAGTCACTGGTCATCGAGCGCGTCGAGGGCGACCACGTGCGCATCCCCATCACGGATGTGCGTGATCTGATCTGCTGCAAACCCGTGGACGTCAACACCTCTGTTCTGGGATTGCTCAACAAGCACCACATCAACGTCCACCTGCTCGGCTACTACGGCGATTACGAGGGATCCCTGGCCGCCGCCGACACCGCGACCTCAGGCGAGACGGTACTTGCCCAAGCCCGCCTGGCCATGGACGAGGAACGCAAACTGGCCATCGCGCGCGACATCGTGCACGCCACCGCGTTCAACGTGCGCCGCGTCGTCGACCGGGCCTTGCTCGAAGCCCCTTACACGACCCTCAAGAAAAGTATTTCCACCGCCACCAGCACCGAAGCCCTCATGGGTGCCGAAGGCACCTTCCGCCGCTCATCCTGGGAAGTCCTCGACACCAAACTCCCCGACTGGTTGCAACTCCACGGACGCAGCCGCCGGCCGCCACGCAACGCGGGAAACGCCTTCATCAGCTACGTCAACGGCATCATCTACGCCCGCACGCTGACAGCAATCCGGTTGACACCCCTGCACAGCGGAATCGCGTTCTTGCACAGCACAATGGAACGTCAGCGCCACTCCCTGGCCCTGGACCTGGCCGAAGTCTTCAAGCCACTGTTCGCCGAGCGTGTCCTACTGCGAATGGCCAATCGCAACCAGCTCAAACCGCACCACTTCCACAGCGACTCCAACCAGGCCATGCTGAGCGACACCGGACGCAAACTCGTCGTCCAGACCATCCGCGACGAGTTCGCCACCACCATCACCCACCGCCAGCTCAAGCGCAGCGTGGCCTACGACGAACTGCTCTACCTCGAAGCGCTGCGCCTGACCCACACCTGTCTGGAAGGCGACTCCTACAAGCCCTTCCGGATCTGGTGGTGACCCGTGCACGTTGTCGTCGTCTATGACACGGCCCAAGAACGCAACCCCCGTATCCTGCGCACCTGCCGCCGCTATTTGCACCATGTACAACGAAGCGTCTTCGAAGGCCAGCTCAGCCCCGCACAGCTTCGCCGCTTCCAAGCCGACGTCAACGAGCTCATCGACCACTCAAGCGACCACGTAATCGTCTACACGCTCCCTCCTGGCACCCAGCTCGTACGCCACACTCTCGGCAGCGACAAACCTGCGCCCAGCGATATCCTGTGAAACGCGCCGAAGCCGTTTTTCAGCGACTCGCCGGGCTCGGTTGCACAACCGGAGGTCCGCTGCAAAACGTCGCGAAAACCAGCCTTGTTCACCTGTTTTGGCCTGCGGCTTTACCGTGGGGTCCTCATCGCCCCTACGAGGGGTAGCAACGAGAGATGGGGTGGTGAGATGTGGCATTTTTTTGGTCCTCATCGCCCCTACGAGGGGTAGCAACAACACGGCGACACGTGGGTGGACATTGACCGCATCACGTCCTCATCGCCCCTACGAGGGGTAGCAACGACATGCCGAACATTTGCCCCTCGTAGGGGTTGATCGTCCTCATCGCCCCTACGAGGGGTAGCAACGACATGTCCGACGGCGACGCCGACCACCCTGAGGCGTCCTCATCGCCCCTACGAGGGGTAGCAACGCGAAAGCGCCCCACGCGTGGTGGCGGGCGAGTGCGGGTCCTCATCGCCCCTACGAGGGGTAGCAACCTTGCGCTTTTGCGTGCGTGGCACGGCCACTTATGGGTCCTCATCGCCCCTACGAGGGGTAGCAACGCGGGATCCTGGGCGGCAGCGCCCTGGTGGCGCTGAGTCCTCATCGCCCCTACGAGGGGTAGCAACGGCAGCAGGCAGTCCACGGTCACGGCGTCGGTGATGGTCCTCATCGCCCCTACGAGGGGTAGCAACACCCAAACCACCCGGGCAGCCGCCAGATCGTCGAGAGTCCTCATCGCCCCTACGAGGGGTAGCAACATCCCGCGTTGGCGGCCGGGCTGCCGTGCGGTTTCGTCCTCATCGCCCCTACGAGGGGTAGCAACACGAACACGGCGACACGCGGGGCCTGGAGGTGCGGGTCCTCATCGCCCCTACGAGGGGTAGCAACCGCTTGTGCGGAACAATGAACGTCTGCGACGAGCGCGTCCTCATCGCCCCTACGAGGGGTAGCAACAGCTGCTGCTCCAGCTGGGTGACACGGGCAGCGAGGCGTCCTCATCGCCCCTACGAGGGGTAGCAACATGAGGACGGCACCGTGCACTCCGCGTTCCAGGAGGTCCTCATCGCCCCTACGAGGGGTAGCAACGCCCACAGCGCGACGGCCAGAAACAGGACGATCACGCGTCCTCATCGCCCCTACGAGGGGTAGCAACCCGAGACCCAGCGCCGGGGCCTGGCGGGTATGGGCGTCCTCATCGCCCCTACGAGGGGTAGCAACCTGCTGCTGAGCCAGCCCACCAGCACGGCACTGTCCTGTCCTCATCGCCCCTACGAGGGGTAGCAACGCGGATCCGGTGAGAGCGACGGGGGGACCGGCGAGGGGTCCTCATCGCCCCTACGAGGGGTAGCAACACCCCCACCACTGCGCTCACTCCGTCGGCGTGCTGTCCTCATCGCCCCTACGAGGGGTAGCAACCGACACTCAGCGCGTCCACCTGCGCCTTTGCCCGAGGTCCTCATCGCCCCTACGAGGGGTAGCAACACGGCCTGGCGTTGGGCGCGTGGCAGACCGGCACCAGTCCTCATCGCCCCTACGAGGGGTAGCAACAAGCCGGTGACCTTCGCGCGCGGCAGGTACCGCGCGGTCCTCATCGCCCCTACGAGGGGTAGCAACGGGTAGGGCGCTGCCAGAGCTGCCAGACGCTCAGGGTCCTCATCTCCCCTACGAGGGGTAGCAACGAGAAGGTGCCGGCCTGGGCTTCGTCCAATTTCCAGGTCCTCATCGCCCCTACGAGGGGTAGCAACGCGATAATCGCCACGCCTACCTGGAGCCCGGACATGGTCCTCATCGCCCCTACGAGGGGTAGCAACCCAACGTCGTCCCGTTCCTGCCCCTGCACGTCATGTCCTCATCGCCCCTACGAGGGGTAGCAACGCCAGGACCTGCACGCGGCCGTGCACGGAGTGGAGTCCTCATCGCCCCTACGAGGGGTAGCAACACGTCGAGCCGGTAGATACCGGGCGGCCACGACGGGTCCTCATCGCCCCTACGAGGGGTAGCAACGAGGTGGACGTGAACGTGCGTGAAGCTCAGAGGACCGGTCCTCATCGCCCCTACGAGGGGTAGCAACCGCACTGCCCGCAGCTGTACACGTGGATGGAACTGGGTCCTCATCGCCCCTACGAGGGGTAGCAACAGCTGTCCTACGTGCCCCTGAACCTAGTGACGCACGAGTCCTCATCGCCCCTACGAGGGGTAGCAACAGATCGTGTGGGATGGAGAGACCACCACCGTCTACGTCCTCATCGCCCCTACGAGGGGTAGCAACACAGTGCGGACAGCCGTTCGGCGCGCTTCAGCAGGGGTCCTCATCGCCCCTACGAGGGGTAGCAACTGGAGATCGTCGACGGCAAGGCCGGCGACACCACCGTCCTCATCGCCCCTACGAGGGGTAGCAACGCAGCCAGGTTCGAGTACCCGGCGCTGGTGGGGAGTCCTCATCGCCCCTACGAGGGGTAGCAACAACAACTTGATCTCGTCCAACGCGTAGTAGCCGCGGGTCCTCATCGCCCCTACGAGGGGTAGCAACGGGTCGGGGATGGGCGCGTAGTGGACCATCTCTCCGTCCTCATCGCCCCTACTAGGAGTAGCAACCGGCAGAGCCTGCCGTACTTGCCCCGAGTGATTCTGGGGCCTTATCTCCCCGCCAAAAAGCTTAGTAGCCAGAGCAACCAGCAAATGCAGAGAGTGCCCCAGTGGTTGCTGGGGCACTCTCTGCATTGACCATCTATCTGCTGGTGTCGGTCCCCGAGGATCGTGATTCGTCTTCATCGACCCATGGTTTGTCCATCGAGTTCCGCAATCCGTCGACGGGGTTCATGACTGGTTCGACCCCGTACGCGCGTAGCAGCATGCCGGCCGCGACTTCCGGTAGCGGCTGGTCGTCGCCGCGCTGGGGTCGGATTCCGTCGCGCTCCAGGATGTCGCGTACTTCGCCCAGGAATTTGTGCAGGTCGTAGGTCTGCATGCTCACCCCTCCCAGCGGCGGCCGGTGATGCGCTCGTAGACGTCGATGTAGCGCGCGCGGGTGGCTTCGACGATCTCGGTGGGGATCTCCGGGCCGGGCGGGGTCCGGTCCCAGTCGGTGATGGTGCTGGACCAGTCGCGGACGAACTGCTTGTCCATGGAGTGCTGGGGACGCCCCGGGGTCCAGTCGTCGGCGGGCCAGAAACGGGAGGAGTCTGAGGTCAGCACCTCATCTCCCAGGACCAGCGTGCCGTCGGGGGCGCGCCCGAACTCGACTTTGGTGTCGGCGATGACGATGCCGCGCTCAGCGGCCAGTTCCGCACCGCGGGTGTAGAGCTTCAGCGTGACGTCGCGCAGCTTCTCGGCGGTCTCGGCGCCGATCTCGTTGACGACGTCGGCGAAGGTGATGAACTCGTCGTGGCCCTCGGTGGCCTTGGTGGTGGGGGTGAACACGGGTTCGGGAAGCTTGGACGCCTCGACGAGACCGGCTGGCAACCGCTCGCCGGAGACGGTGCCGTTCTTCTCGTACTCCTTCAGGCCCAGACCGGCGAGGTAGCCGCGGGCGATGAACTCCACGGGCAGCATCTCCAGGCGCTGGCAGCGGATCGCTCGCCCGGCCCACTCTGCGGGTACGTCGGTGGAGGAGATGACGTGGTTGGGCACCACGTCGGCGAGCTGCTCGAACCACCACAGCGAGAGCTGGGTGAGGATCTTGCCCTTGTCGGGGATCGGGGTGGGCAGGATGACGTCGTAGACGCTCACCCGGTCGGAGGTGACCAGGATCAGGTCGTCGCCGTCGGCGTAGACGTCGCGCACCTTGCCTGAGTGCAGCAGTTCCATGTGTTCCTACCTGGAGATCTCGTAGTTGTAGGTGGCCCACCGGCGGGGCACGGAGACGGACTGGCCGAACTCGATCACGTCTCCCTCAGCGCTGAGGACCCAGTTCTGTTTGCGCAGGACCGGGGAACCAAGAGGGATGCCGAGTGCTGCTGAGTCTTCTTCCGAAGCGATGTCGGCGCGGAGCTGGTCCTTCCCGGCAGCGGGAACGAGCCCGGTCTGGTCCTCCACGTACTTCGGGGTGCCCTGGCGCAATCGTTCTGCTTCCAGCAGCAGTGGAGCCGATTCGGCGAACTCCCCGCTGTACCAGGACGTGCTGGCGGAAGAGGGGACGTCATCGCGAAGAGTCACCCGTTGGCGCCGGATGACGTTCGTCCCCACGGGAATCCCCAAGGCGTCCGCGACCTCTTCGGGCGCGGGCACGAGTTCGGCGGCGCGGATCTCGGCGCGCTCGTTCGTGGCGTAGATCCGTCCCTCAAGGCTGCGGATCACGCGGTCTTTGGCGCTTGCCCCTACCTGGTCACGGGTGACGATGCTGCCCCTGCCCGGCTCGCTGCGAACGAGGCCCTCGGCCTTGAGTGTTCCGACAACCTTGTTCGCGGTCGCTGGCGAGATCTTCCACTTCGCGGCGATAGCGCGCACTGAATCGATCTTCTGGCCGTCCTGGAGGACGCCGGACTCGATGTCTGCCTTGATGTGCTTCACGACCTGCATGTAGGGCGGGTCGGTGCGCTGGACCTGAGGGGACATGTTCGGCTCCTTCGTGGTGAACATGGTCAGTGTACTAGTACGCATAAATGTTCAGGCATGTGAGCTGCAACTCTGCCGCTTTCAACGCATACATGCCCAAGAAGAATTCCATCTGTATTAGAACACTAAACGATCGCGTGCTATAACAGTTGCACGGCCTCAAGCCGCAGCCCGGAGGAGGACTCCGGTGACCAGGGCGAAGCCCTGTTCACCGCGTGGAATCTCGGAGCGCACGAGCGTTGACAAGCCCACGCGGCACATAGCGAGCACGCCCTGACCCCACCCCGAGCAGACAAGGGGCGGCGAAGGGAAGACGCAGCCACGGCACCCCCTTGAGGTGCGCCGCCCCGGTGGTCCCGGGGCCGCACGGAATGGCCGCGCACCGCACCCCTGGGGTGCCTGTCCGCCCCCGGTCTCCTGGACCACTAGGAGAGCGGGGGCGGGCGGGGACCACCCGGGTCCACACCACCCGCCCGGCCTGTCCTGCCGGGTGGCTCTACAGCTCGACGAACGGGAGAACCCGATGGCTGCTGAGACCACGACCCAGCGCTTCGCTTACGTGCTGACGCTCCAGTTCCCGATGGGCGGCATGAACCACTTCATCTCCGAGGCCACCGGCATCCTCGACGTGCCGACGGGACACAGCCGCCACGTCGTCTACCAGGAGATCCGCCAGAGCATGATCAACCAGGCCCACCGGCAGGGGCCGGCCGGACCCCCGAGCACGATCTTCTTCGACCTGGCGCCCGACACCCTCTGACCCGCCCCCGCCCACCCAGAGAGCCCCACACCGGACCACACCCGGGTGGGGCTCTGGCACATCTACGAGAAAGCAGGAGCAACCGCAGATGCACCAGCCCCCTTTGCTGCCGGGAATCCCCGCCGAGCTCTTGGTCGACCCCGACCTGTTCGCCATCGCTCTCGACAACGAGGACGACGCCGAGCTGGCCGCGCGCCGCGCCGCCGCCGCCGACATCGCCGCCCACTACCTGGGCTGCGGGACCGACTCCGACGACGGCGGCCCCGCCGACCTGGTGTTGAGCATCGTTCGCACCGCCCCCGTCTGGGACGTCTGCGATGAGGAGCTGACCAGGTGGGCGGCCTGATGGCTGATTGGCCCGAAGGGGAGCCCCAAGAGGTCCGCGACGCCGCTGAGGACTGGCAGCGCAGGCGCGACGAACACCCCAACCCCTGACATGAACGCGGCCCCACCCAAGCCGGCAAGCACGGGTGGAGCCACGCAATCAACCAAGCGGCCCCGGCACACAAGCCGACAAGCCCCGCCAGGGCCGCACTCCAAAGGAGCGATTCCCAATGTCGCACACCGACTACCTCACCGCACAGCAGCGCAGCGCGCGCGTGCTCGACACCCTGCTGTCGATGCGCCTGCCCGAAGCGGAATGGTCGATCAGCACCGTCTACCCCGACAAGCTCGACGGCCAGATCTCACGCTCCATGCGATCCCTTGAACAGGCCCGGGCAGACCTCGCCACGTGGGCCACCGCCTTCAACGCCGCCGTGGACTGGAACCGGCTTGGCGGCCAGTGGCCCCACGTGGTCTTCACCGTCAACGGGGTGACCGTGCGGGTGTGGACCTACGCCACTGGCGAGGTGGACACGCGATGAATGCCGAACTGGTCAGCCCCCTGATTCTGTGCCCGACCGTGGCGGTCTATGTGACCACCACGGCGATGTGCGCCTACGCCTGATCACCCCTTACACAGACGAGACGCGGCCCCTGCCCATTACCGGTAGGCAGGCGCCGCGTCTCTTCCATGATCCCACGAGGAGTCACCATGCAGTTCTTCAACCGCGGTCGCGCCACCGTTCCGAAACCGCCCACCGCCCCCGTGCCGCCTGCGCCGGCCTCCCCGCCCAAACCGCCCGCCGCCGAACCGCCCACCGCCCCCGCGCCGGAGCCGCCCGCGTTGGCCGCCGTGGACGGTTGGTCCTGGCTCACCCCGACCCGCGTGGTCGTGGGCGCGGCCGCTCTCCCATCGCTGCTCTCGCTGGTCTGGCTGGCCAGCACCGTCGCGCAGATCACCGGCGGCCCCAGCGGGTGGGCCGCGGGCGTCTTCGCGGACGTGGTGATCGTCTCGACCGTGGCCATCGCGTGGTTCGCCCCCGACGTGCGTCGCATGGCCGGTATCGGCGGGTGGGCCGCTGCCATCGCGGCCAGCGCGCTGCTGGGGTGGCACCACTGGGGCACCGAGGCGGTCGCGTTCTCCCTGCTGCCGGTCGGCTCGAAGTTCCTGTGGCACGTGGCCCTGATGGCTCGCACCGCGTGGGAGGCGCGCCGCGACCAGGACGTGCGGGCCCGGGTCGAGGCCGAGCGCCAGGAGCGCGAAGCCGAAGTCGCCCGGGCCAAGGCCCACGCCCAGGAGCAGCGCTTGGCCGCTGAGGCCGGTGCCGCCCGCCAGGCCGCCGAAGCCGGTGCCGATGACTGTTCCCTGACGGTGGAGCAGCGCCGCGAAATCGCCGACCTCAAGCGCGCGGCGGCGTTCGCGCGGGCCAAGGCCGAGGCCGAGGCGGAGGAGGCCACGGCCAAGATCCACGCGGAGAAGACCGTGGACATGGCCACCGACCAGGCCGAAGCCGACCGGCTCAAGGCCCGCTACGAGCTGGCCGCGCAGATCGGCGGGGGGTTGCCGCTCACGGTGTTGGCGCAGTTCCTTCCCGACCTGCCGGGGATGGAGGTCACCGAGGTGGCCGCCAAGGACCGGTCGCGGGTGGAGGCGGCCCCGCGCAAGGAGGTCGCCGCGGCCGCGAGCGCCGGGTTCGGGTTCGCGCAGCCACGGGCGCGCGTGGGGGGTGCCTCCCCCACTGGCCTGGGGGTGCCTCCCCACGCCTGCCCCGATGCCTCCCCTTGCGCCTCCCCCCAGGAGGAGGACCTGCCCGTGTCGGATCGGCTGCTGCGCTACGTCGCCGACAACGGGGCGGGTTCGACGGTGAAGGGCGCTGCCCGTGAGCTGGGAGTGGACCCGCGCACCGTGCGCCGGTACCGCGACGACCTGGCCCTCGACCACGACATGAGCGCCCTGTACTCCACCCGGTGAGACATGAGGGGGTCCCCGCCTTGACCTGCGGGTGCCCCCTCCGCCTCCCCGCTTCGGCGGGTGAGTGGACCCACCCACCCCGTCCTGGTGGGTGGGTCCACTCACCACTCCGAGACGCGGGCGCGACGCGATGGCCGATGCCGCCGGGAGTTCCCGGACGAGTCGGACGCCGATGACGCCCGCATGCCAGCACACCCCACCGCTTCGAGGAGGTCCTCTCGTGATCCACCGTGCCCGTCTCGCCCCCACCCCTGAGGTCGCCGACCTGGGAGAGGGCGAGGGCTGGGTCCATACCGCCCGCTGCCCGTGCGGGCAGAACAGGCGCTCCTACCAGCGCAGCGAGGCCGCCGCGTGGGTGGCCGCGCACACCACTGCGACCACGGCGCCCGTCCAGACCCTGATCCCGGGACTGGCGAACGTGATGACACAGAAGAGAGGAGGAACCGGTGGCCACAGAGGTTGAGGACCCGCCCGAGATCGACGACGCCCGGCCCGACCCTGCCCCTGAACCCGAGACGGTACGGGCCGCTGAGGGAGCCCAAGCCGATCCGGCAGCGGAGCAGGAAGACGGTGACCCACCGCCGCTGCCCCCGTTGTTGGAGACCGGGGCCAGCAGTCTGGCCACGGCCGTTTCGGGTGTTTATGCGGCGGCGGGGCCGGTGGGGTTGATCGCGGCGGCCGGAGTGGCAGGGGTAGCCGGAGCCGCTTATGCCACTCATCGGGCCCACCAGGCGCGCCAGGTCCGCGCGGGCCGGAGAGCTTCGGCGAGAACCGCTGCCGGGCGCGCCGCGACCGGCTGGGGGCGTGGTCTTCGAGGGTTGCTCGGTGGGACCGCCGGCCGTGCGGGGACGGGAACTGGCGGTGCAGGCCGGGCTGGACGCCACCGTGCTTCAACCCAGCGCAGCGGCGGGACCGGTTCCACGGGCCGTTCTGGCAGCGCGCGTCCCGGCCCGTCGCGCTCCACCTCCGGGCGCGTTACCGGCGCTAATGGCCGTCCGGCTGCTGGTGGTGGCCGGTTCGGTGGGCCCCGTTCCTCGTTTGGGGGGCGCAGCGGCTTCTCGGGACCTACCCGCCCCGGTGGGGGCGGGGGACGCGCTGGCGGTGGCCTGTTGGGCCGCGGGCGAGGCGGGGTCGGGAGCTCGGGTCCTTCTCGCGCTGTGCGCCCTGGTGGTCGTGCCGGCGGGGCGTCGCGGCGTGGGCCGGGCGCGATGCTGGGGCGGTTGATGGGGCGTACTCGCCCTGGTCACCGGTCGGGCGTTCGCCGGTCCGTCACTGATCCGGCGTCCCGGGCGGTTCGCAGGCGCGAGGCCCGGCGCCTGGTGCGCCGGTTGGGCAAGATCTGGCGCAATCCGCGTGCCGTGCGCACACGCCGGCGGGCTCGTGCCCGGTGGCGCGGTATGCGTACCCAGGCGCAGCGGGTGAGTGGGTACCTGCGGCGGCGCCGGTGGGCGTTGCGTATGCGCGGATGGTGGCAGGGCATCGGCGACCTGTGGGGTCGTTGGTGGAACACCTTGCGTCGCCGTGCCTCGGACCCGCGGTACGGGCGGTTGCGCGGATGGCAGCTGGGTGTGGCCGCCGCCGCGATCGGCGCGATCGGGGCCGGTCCGAAGAAGTCTGCGCCCCGTGTGCTCACCGGGCGCATCATCGGCACCTGCGCGCCCGTGCCGGGCGGGGAGGGGCCGCTGTCCATCGCCGGGCGGTTGATATTCGCCCTGACCAGTGACGACGAAGGAGACAAGCCAGTGGCACCCGAGGTGCAAAGAGTCCGTGATGCGGCCGAGGAGCTGCGTGCCGCGCTTCAGGCGTTGGGCGGGTCCCAGGTCGGGATGCTCACCTACGAGCAGGGCCTCAAGGAGTTGGAGCCCACGCTGTCGACCGTGGCCGACGGGCTGACGGAGATGGGGACCATGGCCGAGGACGAGCAGCCGCTGGACCCGGCTGTGACCGAGTTCTTCACCGTGATCAGTGATGCCGCGCGCGGGTCGGCCGAGGTCGCCAGCGAACTGCCTGGGCTGTTTCGCGCGGCCCACGAGGTGGAGTTGGGGCGCCTGGAGGCACCGCGCACGCACGAGGAGCGCTGGGACGTCTCCCACCAGGACTGATCTCACCAGAACTGAACACGCGCGTACCGCGGGGCGGGGCCAGGACGGTCCTGCCCCGCTCCATGTTCACACCCTGATCGAGGAGCAGGCCCGTGGCCGCCAGTAGCACCAAGACCAAATCCAGGAAGTCGAAGAAGCAGCAGAAAGAGCGGGCGCGCAAGCGCTGGTCGCACCAGCAGGGCCCGTTTCTCGGAGCCGCCAACGCCGCGAGTGCGGCGTTGGCGGTGGCGTCGGTGGGGTCGCTGCCTGAGGTGGGCCTGGACTGGTGGTGGCCTTTGGCCACCGGGGCCGTGGGCGCCACCGCCGCCGTCACCCGGTCGGTGGCCACGGGCGGGCCGTGGGTGTCGCGCCTCTACCGGGGCGTGCGGTGGGCGGGTTACACGGGGTGGTGCTCCTGGGCCCTGGCCGCGGGCGGCCCTTGGGATAGCGCGGGCCTGGCCGCGCTGGGGGTGGGAACGGTGGCCGCGGCCGTCCTCCAACCCGCCTCCCGCAGCTTCGAGGTGGCTGCCGAGGACCGCCAGGCCGCCGAGGAGCGTATCCGTCAGCGCGCGGGCCTGGCCGGTGAGTGGGAGGCGCGCATCAACCGGATCTGCCGCGTCGACCGTCCCGGCGTGCGCGTCACCGACATCGCCGAGTGGATGATGCCCGACCCGAACCAGCCGGGCCAGACGCGCGAGACAGGCATGTCCATCGTCGTGGAGCTGCCCAAGGGGGCGAGTTCGTGGAAGACGATCCGGGCCCGGGCCGAGGATCTGGCCTCCGACGCCGATCTGCCCGATGAGTGCGGGATCGAGGTCGCCTCGCACGGGTCGCGGCGCCGGGTTCTGCTGCTGGTGAGCACCGTCAACGCGCTGGCCGACGACATCCCGGTGGGGGACGACTTCTCCCCGATGAGCATCTACGACGACCTGCTGGTGGGGATGTACCGCGACGGCTCCTACGTCAAGATCAACCTCAAGTGGTCGGCGATGGCGCTGATCGGGGCGACCGGATCGGGCAAGAGCGCGCATCTGGCGCTCATCATGCGCCAGATTCTGCGCTGTCCCGACGCGCTGGTCTTCGGTATCGACTTCAACGGCGGAAAAGCCTTCAAACCGTGGATCAGGCCGTGGTTGGAGGGGCGGGCGTCCAAGCCGGGCGTGGACTGGGTGGCCACCACGGCGAAGGAGGCCCACGCCATGCTCGACTTCGCGCTGGGGGCGATCCCCGCCCGCTCCTCGGGTTACTCCGACCTCATGGCCCAGATCAACGACGACAAGGTGCCGGCCTCCACCGCGATCCCCCACATCCAGATCATCACTGATGAGACCGCGGACCTGCCCAAGGAGATCAAGAACAAGCTGGTGGAGCTGTCCAACCGTTCTCGGGGCGCGTCCATCCGGCCGTTGACGTGCGCGTTGCGCGCGGTTTCGGCCGGGGGCGAGCAGATGCCCAAACCGTTGCTGGCCCAGGCGGGGGTGCGCACCGCCATGCGCGTCAACGAGGACTCGGAGTTGACCCACATGTACGGGTACTCGCGGGGCCTGCCCAAGGCCGGGGAGATGCCCGATCCCGGATACGGCCTGGTCCAGCCCAAACCCAGCACCATTCCCCGCATTTTCAAGGGATTGCTGGTCAAGCCCGACGACGCCGACAACACCGTGGTGGCCACCGACGAACACCGGCCGCTCATGGACGACGTGACCATCAACGTCAACCGCACGTCCTACCTACAGCGGTGGGAACGGGCGCACGCGGCCGGGTGGCTGGGTGCCAAACCCCCGGTTGCCCCAACCCGGCCCGCCGCATCCCGCCAGGACACCGCCGCTGGGAAGGAGATCCGTCCGGCGCTGGCCGACATCGACCTGGAGGGCGCGGTGGAGCGGGCCCGGGCCAAGCGTCGGGAACTGGAGGAACGCAACCGCCGGCGCGGTTCCCGGCCGCAAGCCGGAACCGGCGGTGGGGATGACGGGTTCGAGGCCATCGTGCGCGGCCTCAAAGGTCTGGGCCAGCAGCCCTTGCCCCGGCTCCTTCAGGTGGCCTTGGCCCACGCCAGTGACAAGGGCGTGCACACCAAGGTCGTAGAAGAGGCGTCCGGTCTGGACGCCGCCCGCATTCGCGAACTGTTCGCGCTTATCGGGCTCACCCCCGCTGAGGCGACCTTCCGGATGCATCCGGGCGCGGAGAGCCCCAAGGCGCGCGGCTACACCCGCGCGGATCTGGACTCAACCGCTGTCGGGATCCAGCTCGGAGACGTCCAAGTCCCACCCGAGTTCCGCGACGCTGTGTGACCGGTAGCGCTGTCCCAGGTGCTGTCCCAGAAGTGGGACAGCACCTGGGACGCGTCTGGGACAACGCTGGGACAGGGGTGGGACAGTTCGAGCTGTCCCACCCCTGTCCCAGGCCCGTCCCACCCTTGTGAACAGGCTGTCCCAGCTGGGACAGCCACCGGGGACGCCCCCCGTTCTCCGCTCTTTTCCAGGGGCCAACCCCCACTGGTATGGGTGCTGTCCCAGGTGGGACGGCACCCACACCCCCACACCGCAATCCGTCACTTTCGGTGATGGTTCTTGCGCCCCGCATGGGGCTTTCAGAACTGGAGACACACATGGGCATCGTCGCCGTGGGCGCCATCGGGCTCACCATCGTGCTCTACATCCTGGGCAGGCGGGGCCGTCTGCTGACCATCTCCGCCCTCATCGCGGGACTGGCCCTCACGCCCTGGATCGCCAGCCACATCGCCACCGCGATGTCGGCCACCGGCAACGCCGTGGGCATCGCGGTGTCGCTGATCGTGGCCGTGGCCGCGAGCGCGTGGATCGGCTACGAGATCAAAGAGGGCGGCGGTCGGACGGCAACGCCATGGATCGCTCTGACGCTGCCCGCCATCTGGGTCGCCGCCGGCGGGCCCTTCGCCAGCCTCTACGGCTTCCTCGCGGGGATCGTGGGCGGCTTGGACCAGATCGCCGCCGGCTTCTGACTCTCTTCTGGGCTCCTCTTCAGACGCCCTCTCCCCCGATGCTGACGGTCGGTCAGTCCCCGACCTTTCCGTCACGGATCTTGCCGATGTACTGCGGGCTCCAGTCCACCGAACGGGCGATGACGTTCAACCCCTGCCCGCCACGGGCTTCGAGTTCCTCACGGATGCCCTGCATCAACGCCGCTCGTGCCTTGTCGTAATCGGTGCGCAGTGCCCGCAGCCGCGGAACCTCTCGTTCAACCATGCCCTCATGATCACACAACCAAAGTGCGAAACAAGGATTCGCAACTCGATTGACAGATCAGGATCGACGCCCTAGCGTCATCTTTGTTGCGAAACAAAGTTTCATTTTTGGAAGGATTCCCATGCCCGCACCGACAAACGTCCACCTGGTCGTCAAGCACGACTACGAGGACACCCGAGTCGCGGCGGCGTTCGACGACGCCGACCAGGCCGAGCTCTACGCCGACGCCTGCAACCGGATACGAGGCGGTGAGGACTTCTACGTCACCACCGTCGACCTGCACCCCAGCGCGGCCGCCGCACTGGGCCTCTGAGCCCGGACGCCGTGCCTCCCATCCACCCCGAATGGGGTGGATGCGGGGGGACCGTCCGGTCCATCCCCCTTCACCTCTTCGAGGAGCAGCGATGAACACCCTCCCCGAGGACCTGTCCGGTCTGACCGACCGCGGCGCCATCAAGGTCCTCATCACCTCCTTCGGTGCCCTGCACCAAGACCCGCCAAGCGGTGACGCGATCACCGTGGACCTCACCAAAGCCCTGCACAACCCACACACCGATCCGAAGATGCGCACCCTCACCGGCCTGGACCACGCGGTGCGCCGCCACATGGAGACCACCCCCGGCTCACGCGCCGTGGTCGAGCGCACCGTGGACCGGGTCCTGGCCGCGATGGCCTACCACGACGGCCACGGCGAACTCACCGAGGTGCATGTCTACTGCCAGGGCGGACGCCACCGATCGGTGTGGGTCGCCGAAGAAACCGCCGCCCACCTGCGCGCGCTGGGTATCGGCGTCGAAGTCGAACACCGCCACATCTTCCGCGGCGTGGTGCAGCCGTGAACCCTTCCTGCGTGTTCTGTCAGATCGTGGCCGGCACACGCGACGCCACGGTCATGGCCACGTGGTGCGACGCCATCGCGATCGTGCCCCTCAATCCCGTGGTGGCCGGGCACTGGCTGGTCATCCCGCGCCTGCACGTCCCCCACGCCGCCGCCGACCCGTCGGTGAGTGCGGCGGTGATGCGCCGCGCCGCCGAAGTCCTGGCCCACACCGACGACCAGGCCAACCTCATCACCTCGATCGGGCCCGACGCCACCCAGACCATCGCCCACCTGCACATCCACATCGTGCCCCGCGAAGCAAGAGACGGCCTGGCCCTGCCCTGGACACCGTCCACCAAGGACAAGGAGGTGAACCCCGGGAACAACCGCCCGCCCCGCAAGTAAAACCGCCCCCGACGCACAGCGAGACCCCACCAGTACAGCCAAGCACCAGGTGAGGCCCCGCGACCCCAAGCAGAACGAACTGAAAGAGGCGAGACCAGTATGGACCACACCACCGCCCCCCGACAGGGCCTCACGACCCTGTTCCTCAGTGCCATCGGCGCGTGCGCCCACGTGTGGGCGACCGTGGGAAGCACGACCAGCTGCACCCGCTGCGGCACCATCCGCTGGTAGGCGCGCCATGACCCTCATCCAGCGCCTGGCCCGAACCGTCCGCGGAATCGCCCTGCCCTGCGCCTGCGGAGCGATGGTCGACCGCAGCGACCCCGTCCAGTGGGAAGCCCACAAGAACTGCCGCTGACCCTCGACCTCCCGGCAGGCGGCCCTCCTCCCCGGTACACGCCTCAATGTCGGCGTGCCCCCGGGGAGCGGGGGCGACCCACCGGCATATCCCGACACCGACAAGGAGAACGTCCTGAACCGCACCGATCCCACCCCCGGCCGGGCCTGGATGACCCAAGGGCTGTGCGGACGCCTGGCCGACAACCGGGCGTGGTTCCCCGACCGCGAGACCCCCGCCCAGACCGCGGCCGCGCGCGAGGTCTGCGCGCGCTGTCCCGTCAGCGCGTCGTGCCTGGCCTACGCCCTGGACCTATCCAGCCCGCCACGCGGGGTATGGGCCGCAACCACGACCAACCAACGAAAAGACCTCCGCGCCCGACACCGATTCCCCCTGACCCCCTAGGAGAACGAGGACCCCGTGACGAACTGGCACCTGAACCGCTTGGTGGCCCTGGACACCGAGACCACCGGCGTGGACACCGATTCCGACCGCATCGTGACCGCCGCCCTGCTGCGCGTCAACGGCACCACCGGTGGTGTCGAAGAACTCTCCTGGTTGATCGACCCCGGCATCGACATCCCCGAGGAGGCCACCCAGATCCACGGCATCACCACCGAGCACGCCCGGGCCCACGGCCGCCCCGCCGCCGAGGCGGTGGGTGAGATCGTCGCGGCCTTGGCCAGCGTGGCCGCCGCCGACACCCCGGTGGTGGCCTACAACGCCGCTTTCGACCTGACCCTGTTGGACCGGGAGGCGCGCCGCCACGGCCACCAGGTCGACCTCACGGGGTTGCGGGTCATCGACCCCATGGTCCTGGACAAGCAGGCCGATCCCTACCGCCGTGGCGGCCGCAAGCTCGTGGACGTGTGCGCCCACCACGGCGTGGTGTTCACCGGCGCCGCCCACGGGGCCACCGCCGATGCTCTGGCGGCCGCGCGTCTGGCCTGGAAGCTCGCCCACACCACCCCTCACCTGGCCGCCATGGACTTGGAGGACCTGCACACCGCGCAGAAGCACTGGCGCGCCCACCAGGCGGCCTCCCTGGAGGAGTACCTGCGCCGCACCGACCCCGAAGCCGTGGTGGAGCGCGACTGGCCGTTCATCCCCGCCTGACCCGCACCATCCCGTGAAACCGCCCGGGCCGGCCTTCGGCCTGCCCGGGCTAGAGAGAAGACACCGTGTCCAACGAGGCCATCACCTGGGCCTTCAAGCAGGACATCGCCAACAGCTCCGCCAAGTTCGTCCTGGTCGTACTCGCCGACTTCGCCGACGAGTCCTGGGAGTGCTTCCCCGGCCAGAAGAAGATCGCCCGCATGACCGGCATGGGAGAGAGGTCGGTACGGCGCTCGCTCGAATGGTTGGAGGAACAAGGCTTCATCACTCGCTGTCACCGATATGGGAGCAGTGGCAAGCGAACCTCGGACCGCTACCGGCTCCTTCAGAGGCCGGACTCGACTACCGGCCAAAATGACCGGTTGCTGGAACCCCTGGTCAGCACCACCGGCCAAATTGACCACCGGTCAGATTGGCCGCAAGTACTACCGGCCAAATTGGCCGCCGGTCAAAATGACCACAGGCTGCCACCTGCGGTTTTCACTACCGGCCAAATTGACCACCGGTCAGATTTGCAGTCACTACCGGCCAATCTGGCCGGACATGAACCCTTAGTAGAACCCCCAGTCATCTCTATTGAGAAAGCACGCGCGGCCAAGCACGGCGACGACACCCCGATCCCACCGGACTTCGCCGTCACACAGCGCATGCGCGACTGGGCCACCGACAACGCCCCCGGTGTCGACGTCGACTTCGAGACCGAACAGTTCGTCGACTACTGGGCCTCACGCGGCACCCCCCGCCGCGACTGGACCGCCGCCTGGCGCCAATGGATGCGCAACCAGACCAAGTGGACCTCCCAACGCACCCACAACCAGCCCCAGCGCGCCAACCGCTACCAGCCTTGGCGCAACACCGACCCCGCCCGCCACTACGCCGACCCCGACCCCTGGGCCTAGAAGGGAACCACCCGTGACACCCATGAGCGCCGACACCGCGCTAGCCCGCATCACCACCGCCCTGCACCGCCGCGGCCTCACCCTCGACACCCCACCCGCCGCGCCCCTGCCGCGCGGCTCCTACGCCCACCGCGGCGGCCCCGGCGAACCCGGCGACCCCGCCTGGCACCACCAACAACGCGTAGAGGTCGCCCTGGAACGCTGGCAGCGCCTAACCCCGCCCCGCTACACCCACGCCCGCACCACCCACCCCGGGGTGAGCGCGTGGGCCGACAGCGTGGCCGCCGACCAGCGCACCGCGCCCTCACTGCTGCTGTGGGGCCCCACCGGAACCGGCAAGACCCACCACGCCTTCGCCGCCACCCACCGCATCGCCCAGGCCGGCCCGCCGCGCTTCGCCCTGACCTTCACCACCCACCCCGACCTGTACTCGGCACTGCGCCCGGGCGGCCACGACGACGGCGAACGCGAACGCACCATGCGGCGGCTGCTGGCCACTCCCCTGCTCGTCCTGGACGACCTGGGAACCGCCCGCGAATCCGAGTGGACCGGCGAAATCCTGTACCGCGTCATCAACCACCGCTACAACCAGCAGCTCCCCACCCTGATCACCACCAACCACGCCCCCGCGGCGCTGCCCGGCGTGCTGGGAGACCGCATCGCCTCACGCCTCATCCAGATGACCACCCGCATCGAGATCACCGGCCCCGACCGCCGGCTCACC
This sequence comes from Nocardiopsis ansamitocini, assembly GCF_030268225.1. Lineage (GTDB taxonomy): Bacteria > Actinomycetota > Actinomycetes > Streptosporangiales > Streptosporangiaceae > Nocardiopsis_D > Nocardiopsis_D ansamitocini. Next base: position 722,846 of record NZ_BSQG01000001.1, read on the forward strand.
CGGTGAGCCCCACCCGCACGACCCCGGACACGACAAAGCGGCCCCGGCCTGTACCGCCAAGCACCGCCGGGACCGCACCCCAAAACCCTCGAGAAGGAAGAGGCACAACCATCATGACCGACCGGTGCAAACCACGCCTGGCTCTGGCCAAGGTTCGGGTGACCGGGCCGCCCGAGGTCGTCGACCAGGTGGTCGACGCCATCACCGACGCCCTGCCTTCCGCTGCCCCGTCGCGGCCCTACCCCAGTCGCCACGACTCCGGCCACGTCCGCGTCTACCTGGAGGTCACCCCGAATGAGCACCCCTAAGACCCTGGTCCCGGCCCCGCGCTATCGGAACTGGCTGACCGTCGAGGAGTTCTGCGAGGACATCGGGATCGCCCGGTCGACGTTCAACGACTGGCGGGCCAAGGGGCGTGGCCCGAAGTGCGCGAAGCTGCCCAGCGGCAAGCTGCGTATCCGACGCAGCGAGGCCGAGAAGTACATGGCCGCGCTGGAGGACGCCTCCTGATGGACGACACCACATACGACGTGCGGATCTGGAAGAAGATCGAGGTCTACAGGGGCAAGAGGAAGACCACGCACACCGTGCGGTGGCGGGTGGGGAGCCAGGAGTTCCGCGAGCCGCACAGCACGGCCGCGATGGCCGACTCCTTCCGGTCGAGTCTGGTGGCGGCCACCAACCGTGGTGAGGCGTTCGGCGTCACCACGGGACGGCCTGCCTCCTGGGCCCGGGCGGAGGAGGAGGCCGTGTCCTGGTTCTCCTTCGTCCGCGGCTACATCGACGCCCATTGGAGCGGGGTCTCGGCCGGGCACCGGCTGGACAGGGCGAAGTACCTGGCCAAGGCGTCCATGGCGATGCTGGACGAGAGGGCTCCGGGCAGGCCCGGAGACCAGGTCCTACGGGCCGCGCTGCGCAACTGGTGGCTCAACAAGACGCACCGGGAGCGGGAGAGCCCCGCTGAGGTCGAGGCGGCCCTGGAGTGGTTGGAGCGCCACACCCTGCCGGTGAAGCGTCTGGAAGACCCCGTGGTCGCCCGCCGGGTGCTGACGCTGGCCACCAGCAAGTTCGATGAGAGCGGCGGCGGCAGCCTCGGGGCCAAGGCCGCCACCAAGTCCAAACGCATTCTGTCCCACTGCCTGGACTTCGCGGTGGAGCGCGGGCACCTGGCGGCGAACCCGGTGAGCTACCACCGCAACCCCGCCGGGGCCATCAAGTGGAAGCCGCCCAAGGTCAACAACCAGGTCGACAAGCGGTCGGTGCCCAACCCGCGGCAGGCCCGGAGGCTGTTGGACGCGGTGGGCGAGGAAGGGCGCAGCGGGCATCTGCTGCGCCCCTTCTTCGCCGTGATGTACTTCGCCGCCCTGCGCCCCGAGGAGGCGGTGAACCTGCGCTGGCGGGACGTGACGCTCCCCGGATACGTGTGGGACGCCGGACGCGGCGAGTGGATCGTTCCCGGCTCGGAATGGGGTGAGATCAACGTCCGGGAGGTCGCACCGGACGTGGGGCGCCGGTGGACCGACAGCGGCCGGCAACGCGACACGAGGCCGCCGAAGGGGCGCGCGGAGGGCGAGAGCCGCCCTGTTCCGTGCGTCCCGTTGCTCAGCCGCATCCTGCGGGACCACCGGGCCGTTCCGGAGCAGGGGCCGGACGGGTTGGTGTTCTTCGGGGAGAAGGGGCGCCAGCTCGCGACGAGCACGTACTCGAAGGTGTGGCGCAGGGCCCGCGGGCGGGCCCTGGCGCCGCAGGAGTTCGAGAGTCCGCTGGCCCAGCGTCCCTACGACCTGCGCAGCGCCTGTGTGTCGGCCTGGTTGACCAACGGGACGCAGCCCCGTCAGGTGGCGGAGTGGGCCGGCCACGGGCTGGACGTCCTTCTCAGGATCTACGCCCGGATCCTGGACGGGAGCGAGGAGGAGTCGCGCCGGCGCATGGAGGGCGGTTTCGAGGGGTTCTGAGCCCGGGGAACTTCACCGTGTATTCCCCGCAGGCGGCCGGACGAAGTCGTAGCCGTCCGTACGCGGCCGGATGACGAAGAAAGCGCCGCTGGCCTGTACTCGCAGGTCGGCGGCGCTTTTCCCATGTGTACGGCGAGTAGGCCGGGCGGGGCTCGAACCCGCGACCCAGGGATTATGAGTCCCCTGCTCTGACCAGCTGAGCTACCGGCCCCACACCCTGGAACCTCGAAGACGCTCCATACTTTCGAACCAGTCACAGGTCGACGGGGTGCCCGCGATTCTAGCAGTACCGGTCTTCTCGGCCACGGGCGCGATTGTCGGTCCGGCATGGGAAACCCGACCCGCAGCGCCGGCAAGGGGTTTCTCGAGGTCACCGTAACGACCGGACCGTCTCACGGGTGATCTGCGGGGACAGGGCTCATTTTTTCTCGATCGCGCAGTAGCCCGGAGGCCGGATTCGGCCACCTCTGGCCCGGGCGGTCCCGGCGCCGCGGTGACACACCGTGTCACCGAACAGCGGCGGGGAGTAGGGGCGGGAGTAACGTGCGAAGACATGACGACTCACGTCCACTCGACACTGCTGGACCGGCTGCGCGCCGGCCTCCCCGACACCGTCTTGAGCAGCGATCCCGACGTTCTCGCCGGCCATCGCGAGGATGCGGCACCGCTGAGCCCCGTGGGTGTGCCCGCGGCGCTGGTGCGCGCGGGTGAACTGGGGCACGTGCGGCACGTGCTGGGAGTCGCCCAGGAACTGGGGGTCCCGGTGGTGCCCCAGGGGGCGCGTACCGGCCTGTCGGGCGGGGCCAACGCGGTCGACGGCTGCGTGCTGTTGAGCACCGAGCGGATGAACACGATCGAACGCATCGATCCGGTCGAGCAGATCGCCGTGGTGCGCCCCGGGGTGCGCAACGCCGACCTCTCACGGGCGGTACGGGCCGAGGGTCTGTACTATCCGCCCGACCCCGGCTCCTGGGAGACGTCGACGATCGGCGGCAACGTCGCCACGAACGCCGGCGGGATGTGCTGCGTCAAGTACGGGGTCACGGCCGACTTCGTGCGAGGTCTGGAGGCGGTCCTGCCGGGCGGGGAGGTGGTGCGTACCGGTCGCAGTACCGCCAAGGGCGTGGCCGGGTACGACCTCACCCGGTTGCTGTGCGGTTCCGAGGGCACGTTGGCCGTCATCACCGAGGTCACCCTGGCGTTGGTCCCGGAGCCGGAGACTGCGCTGACCGCGGTGGCCACGTTCGGTTCGGTGCAGGATGCGGCGCGCGCGGTCGCGGGGGTCATGGCGGCGGGTCACCGTCCCTCGCTCCTGGAGCTGCTCGACGCGCCGACGATCCGCGCGGTCAACGCCCATCGCCCGATGGGACTGCCCGAGGAGGCTGCGGCGATGCTTCTGGTCCAGTCCGATCGCGGACCGTTGGCGTCCGGGGACATCGCCGCCTACGCGAAGGTGTTCGGCGGCCATGGCGCCCAGGAGGTGGCGACCGCTGACGACGCGGCGGAGTCGGACATGCTCTTGGAGGCCCGTCGCCTGCTGCTGCCGGCCCTGGGGGACCTGGGGTCGGTATTGGTGGACGACGTGTGTGTGCCGCGGGGGCGAATGGCGGAGCTGGTCGAGGGGGTGGCCGCGCTGGGCGCGACGAGCGGCCTGGTGACGGCGTGTTCGGGTCATGCCGGTGACGGCAACATGCACCCGTGCGTCATCTTCGACGCGGCCGACCCCGGCCAGGTGGAGCGGGCGCGGGAGGTGTTCGCCGCCATCATGGACCTGGGCCTGGCCCTGGGCGGGACCATCACCGGTGAGCACGGTGTGGGCCTGCTCAAACGCCCGTGGTTGGCGACCGAGCTCGGTCCGGTGGCGATGCGGCTGCACCGCGAGGTCAAGCGGGTGTTCGACCCCAAGGGCATCCTCAATCCGGGCAAGGTGCTCGGTTGAGGGGTGCGCGGCGGCGCGGTCGGGACGGGGGACGTCGGGGAGCGGGCACTATGGAGGGGTGAGCCTCATCGATCTTCTCCCCAGCGGCGGCGCCGAACCCGACTCCCTTTTCGACGCGTTCGAGACATGGGCCTCGGAGCGGGGGCTCACGCTGTACCCGCACCAGGAAGAGGCCCTGATCGAGGTGGTGTCGGGGTCCAACGTCATCCTGAGCACGCCCACGGGCTCCGGTAAGAGTCTGGTTGCCGCTGGGGCGTTGTTCGCGGCGCTCGCGCGGGACGAGTGCGCTTTCTACACCGCGCCGATCAAGGCGTTGGTGTCGGAGAAGTTCTTCGAGCTGTGCGCGATCTTCGGTACCGACAACGTCGGCATGATGACCGGTGACGCCAGTGTCAACGCCGATGCGCCGATCGTGTGCTGCACCGCGGAGGTGCTGGCCAACATTGCGTTGCGCGACGGTTCGTCGGCCGACATCGGCACCGTCGTGATGGACGAGTTCCATTTCTATGCCGAACCGGACCGGGGCTGGGCCTGGCAGATCCCGTTGCTGGAGCTGTCGCAGGCGCAGTTCGTGCTGATGTCGGCGACGTTGGGCGACGTGACCCGGTTCGAGGAGGACCTGGTGCGGCGCACCGGTCGGACCACGAGCGTGGTGTCGTCGGCGGTTCGCCCGGTCCCCTTGTACTACTCCTACAAGACCACGCCTTTGCACGAGACGTTGGAGGAGTTGCTCACCACGCGTGAGGCGCCCATCTACATCGTGCACTTCACCCAGGCCGCGGCGGTGGAGCGGGCGCAGTCGCTGATGAGCATCAACATGTGCAGCAAGGCGGAGAAGGAGGCGATCGCGGCCGAGATCGGGGCGTTCCGCTTCACGACCAAGTTCGGCCGCAACCTCTCCCGTTACGTGCGGCACGGGATCGGTGTGCACCACGCCGGCATGTTGCCCAAGTACCGCCGGTTGGTGGAGCGTCTGGCCCAGTCGGGGCTGTTGAAGGTCATCTGTGGTACCGACACGTTGGGGGTGGGGGTCAACGTGCCGATTCGTACGGTGCTGTTCACCGCACTGTCCAAGTACGACGGTTCGCGGGTGCGCCGGTTGCGGGCCCGGGAGTTCCACCAGATCGCCGGGCGGGCCGGGCGGGCCGGGTTCGACACGGTGGGCAATGTGGTGGCACAGGCTCCCGAGCACGTGGTGGAGAACGAGAAGGCCCTGGCCAAGGCGGGTGACGATGTCAAGAAGCGCCGCAAGGTGGTGCGCAAGAAGGCCCCTGAAGGATTCGTGAGTTGGGACGAGGCCACCTTCGAGAAGCTGATCGGGGCCGATCCGGAGCCGCTGGTGTCGCGGTTCAGGGTCAGCAACGCGATGTTGCTCAGCATTATCGCGCGGCCCGGTGACTGCTTCGCGGCGATGAAGCACTTGCTCACCGACAACCATGACGAGCGCCGCAACCAGCGCCGCCATATCCGCGAGGCGATCGCGATCTACCGTTCGTTGCTGGACGGGGGGATCGTGGAGCAACTGCCCGAACCCGATGCGCAGGGGCGCACGGCGCGGCTGACCGTGGACCTCCAGCCCGACTTCGCACTCAATCAGCCGTTGTCCACGTTCGCTCTGGCGGCGTTCGATCTGTTGGACAAGTCCGCGCCGACCTATCCGCTCGACGTGCTCACGGTGGTGGAGTCCACTCTCGACGATCCGCGCCAGATCCTCGCCGCCCAGCTCAACAAGGCGCGTGGCGAAGCGGTCCAGCAGATGAAGGCCGATGGGATCGAGTACGACGAGCGGATGGAGCGGTTGGAGGAGATCTCCTACCCCAAGCCGATGCAGGAACTGCTCGATCATGCCTATGACGTCTATCGACGGGGTCACCCGTGGGTGGGCGACCACCCGTTGCAGTTGAAGTCGGTGGCGCGCGACATGTTCGAGCGCGCGATGACCTTCACCGACTATGTCGGCTATTACGAGTTGGCGCGTTCTGAGGGGCTGGTGCTGCGTTATCTGGCCAGTGCCTACAAGGCGTTGAACCAGACGGTTCCCGAGGACGCAAAGACCGAGGAGCTGCTCGATCTGATCGAGTGGCTGGGCGAGTTGGTGCGGCAGGTGGACTCCAGCCTGTTGGACGAGTGGGAGCAGTTGACCAATCCGGTCGACGAGCCGGGGGCGGCCCCGGTGGAGGCCAAGCCCAGGCCGGTCACGGGCAACGCGCGGGCTTTCCGGGTTCTGGTGCGCAACGAGCTGTTTCGTCGGGTGGAGCTCGCGGCGTTGCGCCGGTACTGGGAGCTGGGGGCTTTGGATGCCGAGGACGGCTGGAACACCGAGGCGTGGGAGGAAGCCATGGCGGAGTACTACGCCGACCACGACTCGCTGGGCACCGGTCCGGACGCGCGCGGCCCGCAGCTGCTGTTGATCGAGGAGAAGCCGGGCCTGTGGGAGGTCCGTCAGGTCTTCGACGATCCGGCCGGGGATCACGACTGGGGGATCACCGCGGAGGTGGATCTGGCGGCCTCCGACGAGGAGGGGCGCGCGGTCGTGCACGTGGTCGAGGTGGACCGGCTCGGCTAGGGGCCGAGGAGGTGGGCGTTGACCTCGCGCACGAGTGGAGCGAGGTCGGGGGCCTCGACGACCGTGCGGCCTGCGGCACGGAGGAGTTCGGCGCCCTCGCAGTCCACGAACAGCGCGGGTTCGCGCCAGGCGAAGACGATCCTGGTCACGGGGGTGGCCAGGATGAGCTGAGCGCACGGGACCGGACGCGAGGCGCGGGTGCTACAGGGTTCCAGGGAGCTGTAGAGGGTGGCGCCGGCGAGCCGGGGATCGCGGGCCGCCAATGAGCGCAGGGCTGCCTCTTCGGCGTGCTCGTGGGGGTCGTCGCGCCGGGAGTAGCCGTCGGCGATGACCTTGTCCCGGGCGTCCACGATGAGGGCGCCGACGGAGAAGGCCGTCGCGGACGGTGGGCAGGAGCGGGACAGTTCGATGGCGGCGTGCAGGTGGCGCAGGTCGTTTTCGGTGGGGCCGCTCATGGGGTGCTCCCGTCGGTCGCGTAGTGCAGGACGGCGATGTCGCCGAGGGATCGGGTCCGTACGAGGCGCATGGGCCGGGCGGGCGGGTTGGTGAAGGTGCCCGGGTGGACGAAGCGCGGGGCGTCGGGGTCGCCGATGAGGAACGGGGCGACGGCGAGCCGTAGCTCGTCGGCGAGGCCGTGGGTGAGGAAGGCGGTGTGTACCGCTCCCCCGCCCTCCACCATGAGGCGCTCGATACCGCGCTCGGCGAGGTCGGAGAGCACGGTGGCCAGGTCCAGGGGCTCTCCGACGGCGATGATGCGGGTGTCGGGGCGGTCGGCGAAGCGGTCGGCGGTGGCGGCGTGCACGGGGTCGGGGACGTAGACGAGGGTGCCGGCGTCTCCCGTGGTGAAGATGCGCGCTGTGGGATCGAGTTCGCCGCTGGCGCTGAGGACGACTTTGACCAGGTGGGCGGTTGTTCCTTGGTCGATTCTTCGCTGTTGGCGTTGGGGGGAGCGCACCAGGAGCCGTGGGTTGTCGGCCCGCACGGTTCCCGCGCCGACGAGGATCGCGTCGCAGCGGGCGCGCAGTTCGTCGACCTCGTCGAAGTCGGCCTCGTTGGACAGGCGCAGTCGGTCGGGGGAGGCATCGTCGATGTAGCCGTCGAGGGACATGGCGCAGCTGAGTACGACGTGTGGGCGGAGCGGATCCATGTCCGTCAGGCTAGCGTCGGGCCGGGCTGCGCCCCTCGAACGGGGGCGGGTGGCAAGGACGGCGCACCGTGCGGGCGTGGGTGGACAGCCGGACCGGGACGGTGGCCCGGCGTCGGCTGTCGGCAGCGGTGGCTCTCAGCCGCCGTGTCCGAAGGGGCAGCCGGCCTGGCGGGCCGTCACGCGGGGGTCGGGGAGGTAGTTGGGGAGCAGGTCCGCCTCGTCGTAGTAGCGGTGGTAGACGGGGGTGATCCCGCTGGACATCGGGGGAACGATCCAGGTCCAGTCGGCGGGCACGATCCGGCCTGCGCGCTCTTCCTTCTTCAGGTGCAGCAGGAAGCGTCGGGACTCGGTGTGGTGGTCGGTGATGGTCACCCCGGCTTCGCCGAAGGAGTGCAGGACCGCGCGGTTGAGTTCGAGGAGCACGCGGTCGCGCCAGAGGGTTTCTTCGCGGGAGGTGTCCAGACCCAGGCGTTTGGCTACCTCGGGGATGAGGTTGTAGCGGTCCTCGTCGGCGAAGTTGCGGGCGCCGATCTCGGTTCCCATGTACCAGCCGTTGAACGGGGCGGGGTAGCTGATGCCGCCGATGCTGAGGAGCATGTTGGAGATGACGGGGACGGCGTGCCAGCGCATGCCGAGCTCGGCGAACCAGGGAAGCTCCGGGTGGGTGATGAGGACTTCGAGGACCAGTTCCTCGGGGACGTCGCCGAGTAGTGGCTGATGTCCGGGGGCTTCGATGACCAGCGGCAGGAGGTCGAAGTCGCTTCCGCTTCCGCCGGTCCAGCCCATACGGCGGGCCATGGCGGTGAACTGGGCCTGACCGGGGTCGCCGACGACGGAACCGTCGGGGCGGCTCCAGCCGGCGTAGCGGATCAGCTGCTCGTTGTGGACGCGTACGCCTTCACCGTTGGGTTTGAGTGGGGGAAGGACGGTGACGACGGGGCGGATGGCTCCGCCGTTGGTGCTGATGCGGAGGTGGTCGGTCAGTGCCTGGTAGATGCCGGCGGGGGTGCGCTGGGACCGGTGGTCGCGCACTTGGAGGCTGTTCCAGTAGAGGCGTCCGATGCAGCGGCTGGAGTTGCGCCAGGCGACCTTGGCCCCGAACTGCAGTTCCTCAGGGGTGTGGGTGTAGGTGCCGGTCCGGGCGATCTCCACCCGGACCTGGCTCCAGCGGGTGCGGAAGTCCCCCGCGTCGGAGCGCTCCGTGTGGAAGAGCCGCAGGAACTCCTCTGCCTCCCCGGGGTCGGTCTCCACCGGCTCCACGGCGCCCGTGGGCTGCGGCGCGGCTGCTCTGACGCGCTCGGTCGGCTCTCCGGCAACAGCGCTACGACTCAACTCTTGATCCCCGCTTCCCACGAAACCACGACTCGTTCGTGCTCCATCACGCGACCAATAGGGTCCCATGTTCCACAAGAAAACGCCCCCCCGCAGGCGAACCGGAAAGAAAGCAACGAAAGATGCTTTTCTTCCCGGATTCGGCGCACCACCTCCACTGGAGGCCAGGGCGTGATCGAGGGGAGAAATCAGCTGCTCAGGGGGAGAAGAGCAATGCTCTCACCCAGAGTAACCGCTCACTTTTTTCCGGTGAGCCGATCAAGCGTCGCACAGTCGCCCGCAAAAAGAGACATCGCCCCCATGCGCCCCACGGCACGCAAAGGGGACCTGCGCGAGACCTGCGGGCCCGCCCTGCTCCATGACGGCCCCGTCTCGAAACCGTTGGTGTGGCGGAGGGTAGGACAACGGGAAACCCGGGCACAGCGACCACCAGGGGGAATGACATGGCGGAGCACGGGGCCGGGGTCCTCGCTTCCTTCTCGCTACGGTGCGAGGAAACCGGCGAGGGCCGCAGCCAGCTGGGCGGGTGCGTTCTCCTGCACGAGATGCCCCGCCCCCGACAGCATGTGCAGGCGCGCACCGGGGATGAGTGCCACCAGTTCCCGCCCCTTCTCCGGGGGGATCCAGGTATCGAACTCACCCCAGCACACGAGTACGGGCAGATCGATTTCGCCGTAACGGGGCTGTACCTCGTCGGTGTGCTGCTGTCGGGCCTGGGCGATCTGGCGGTAGAACGCGGGTTGCCCGTACTCCCCCAGCCAGGGCGCCGTGAGCGCGTCCAGGGTCAGGGTGGGCAGTTCTCGGTGGCTGGCCGAGGCGATGTACGCGCGGACGAGGGCTTCGTGCAACGCGGGTGGCAGCGCGGCGAACACGTCGGGGTTGTCCCCCACCAGACGGAAGAACGAGGAGCCCCAGGGCGCCACGGCCACCGGGTCGACCAGCGCCAGCCGCTCGTAGTGTGCCCCGTGCAGCAGATGGGTTCGCAGCGCCACCGCACCGCCGAAGTCGTGGGCGACCACCGCGGGGGCGGGGAGTTCCCACAATCTCAGCAGATCGGCGAACACGTCCGCCTGCGCGGCGAGCGAGACGTCCTGGTCGGCTCGCTGCTCGGAAGAGCCGTAGCCCAGCATGTCCCAGACGTGGACACGGTGGGTAGCAGCCAATCCGCGAGCGATATCGCGCCACACATAGGAGGAGAAAGGGGTCCCGTGCAGCAGGACCACGGGGGTGCCACTGCCGAAGCGGTCCCACCGTACGGTCCCGCCCGGTGTCTGGTGGGCATGGCGAAGAGTCCAGTCGGTCACGGTCATGGGTAACACACGCGACAGGCCGGTCGATTCCCGGCGCCGCAGCGGATACAACCGGTAAGGAGGATCAGGGATGAGCATTGACGTGCACTACACCGTCGACGGGCCGGAGGAGGCCCCCTTGGTGGTGCTGAGCGGTTCGTTGGGCAGCACGTTGGAGATGTGGGACCCGCAGATGGCCGGACTCGCGGGACGTTTTCGGGTGGTGCGTTACGACATCCGGGGGCATGGACGGTCGCCGCTGCCGCGTACACCGTGGACCATCGCCGACCTCGGCTCGGACGTGCTGCGACTACTGGACCGGCTCAAGGCCCGGCGGGCGCACTTCGCGGGGCTGTCCATCGGCGGGATGACCGGTATGTGGCTGGGCGCGCACGCGCCCGAGCGCGTGGGAAGACTCGCCCTGATCTGCACGTCGCCCAAACTCGGCACGCCTGAGGGGTGGGCGGCGCAGGCGGCGCTGGTACGCGCCAAAGGCACCGGGGCGGTCGCGGACGCGGTGATCGGGCGCTGGTTCACCCCCGCCTTCCTCGAACGGGAACCGCAGATCGTCGCCGACCTCACCTCGATGATCGCGGGAACCCCCGTTGAGGGCTATGCAGGCTGCTGCGAGGCGATCGGGTGCATGGACCTGCGCGGGGACCTCGGGTCGATCTCCGCCCCTACTCTCGTCATCACCGGTGAGCATGACTTCGCCGTCCCCCCGGAGGAGGGGAAACTGATCGCCGACATGATTCCCGGGGCCCGCCTCGAGGTCCTGGCCGACGCGGCGCACCTGGCCTCGTGGGAGCGTGCGCCGCAGATCAACGATCTCCTCACCGCGCACTTCACGGCGTGATCGGCCTTGCCCGCGGTGCTCGAACAGCAAAGCGTCACCGAACCGGTGGTGCCCACGCTCGACCACTTCACCCGATTCAGCTGCCTGCAGCCAGGTGTCGTCGCCCACCTCCAGAGCCTGGGTGTCAGCGTGTGGGCGGTGAGCGAGTCATGCACCACCAACTGATGCTGGTGAGCCTGCCCAACGCGGTAGCTTTCGCCCGGCAGTTCACTAGGCTCACCCTGCGGCCTGTCGCTCCCCCCCAGGAGAGCATCGATACCGCCGAATCGCTCGTTTCCGCACTGGTGACCAACGCCGTAGAAGCCTCGGGGCTGATGAGGGCACCGACCAGATCAAAGATCTCGCACCAACACCTGGTCCGACTGCGGATCAGTGTCAAGGACGACCTGCTGCGTTTCGAGGTGTGGGACGCCCAAGGTGGCCACCCCCCAAACAGCGCCCGGAAGGCGATGCCGAATCCGGCCGTGGGCTACTCCTGGTTGAAGCTCTCAGCCAGCGCTGGGGCTCCGCATCGAGCCCTGCCGGTGGCAAAACCGTCTGGTGCGCCCTCACCTTCGACAGTCAGGTGTCGGCCGGGACGTCAACACACGAGGCCACCGTTTCTCAGCTCCCGATCGACACCGACGGCCCTGGCCTCGAATAGCCGAGCGGCGTACTCGGCCCGACCCACGATGGCGATGAGAGGCCCCGACAACGAGAAAAGGCCCCCACCCGAGAAGGATGAGGGCCTTGCTTCGCTGCTTCTTGCTCCCGCGATTGGACTCGAACCAATAACCTGCCGGTTAACAGCCGGCTGCTCTGCCAATTGAGCTACGCGGGATTGCGCTGTGCCGCCTGTTTCTTTGGGGCTGGCCCCTGGCGACATGAAATAGATTAGCGCACTCGGGCGGGTGTTCGTGACAGGTTTTCCTGCCGGGCACCACCGTTCGGCCATGCGCCCGCCGCCGGCGACGGGCGCCTCCCCGAACGCGAGGTGACCACCGGGTAACCTGACGACCGTAACGACCGTGCCACGTCGAGAGGATCACATGCGCTACCGGATCACCTTCGTCGCTGGACTGGCCGTCGGCTACGTGCTCGGGACCAAGGCAGGCCGAGCCCGCTACGAGCAGATCACCCGCGCCGCCCGACGGATCACCGAGAACCCGGCCGTGCAGGAGACCGCGGGCCTGGTGGGCGCCCAGGTCAGCAATGCCGGAAAAACCGTCTACACCCAGGTCTCCCAGCGGCTTCCCGTCACCTCGGTCCGCGATTTCCTGTCGCGCCCCACCGAGGAGGAGGCCGCCGAGGCCGCCCTGATCGAACACGCCGAACTCAACGGCCGGCCACCGGGCGCCCCGCCCCGCGGCTGAACGACGGGCAGGGGGCTACCGTGGGAAGCATGCGATGGCCACACCGCGATCCCCTGCCCAGACACGTCCGCGAGCAACTGGCCCTGAAACGGGGCGAGCGGGTCCTGGCCCATGCCGGCACCCCGGAGGGAGCCGCGGTCGCCACCACCACGGCGCTGCACCTGCCCGACGGGGAAGTCGTTCCCTGGGAGAACCTCGACCACGCCCGCTGGGGCGAGGACGGTCTGCTGTTCACCGTGGCGGGCGAGCAGGAACGCTCGTTGCCGGTGGCCGAGCCGGGACGACTCGCCGAGACCGTGTTCGAACGGGTCACCTCCACCATCGTCGTCTCCAGCCGCGTGGAACTGCTGGAGACCCCCGACGGTCCACGGGGCGCCCGGCTCGTCGCCCGACGCTCTCCCGGCTCCGCGGACATCGTCTGGCGGGTGCACTACGACGACGGCGTGGACCCCGAATCGCCGGGGATACGTTCCCGCGCCGAGACCGCCCTGGCCCACCTGCGTGCACAGATGGGCGTGTAGGAAACCGTCCTGCCTGACAGGAGATGTCAGGTAGGAGGGTGATACTCGGTTCCCATGACGACTTGGCAATCCTTCGCCGCGCAGGCGCCCGACCTCGCCGCACGGGTCCGCACCCGCTTCGAGGCCAACAAACACCACGTCCTCGCGACCCTGCGCAGGGACGGATCCCCGAGGGTGAGCGGCACCGAGGTCTCCTTTCACGGCCCCGACCTGGCCATCGGCTCGATGCCCGGTGCCCGCAAGGCCCGGGACCTCCAGCGCGACGGCCGGTTCGCGATCCACACGGGCACCGGCGACTCCTCCATGGACGGCGGCGACGCCAAGGTCGCCGGAGTGGCGGTGGAGGTGGTGGATCCCGCGGCGATCGAGGCGTACCGGGAACCGGGAACTCCGGCCGGTCCCTTCCACCTGTTCCTGCTGCACCTGACCGACGTGACCCTGACGTCGCTGGACGGCGACGCGTTGGCCATCGACACCTGGACGGCCCGCGACGGTGTGCGCCGGGTGCGGCGACGGTGAGCACACCGGCCGCGGTCAGTCCAAGGACTCGTCCATCGCCTCGACCAGTTCTCCGTCGGGGTCCATGTCCAGGTTCCACAGCATCAGACCGGCAAGGCCGTTGTCGCGGGCGTAGGCGCCCTTGAGCGCGACCACCTCCGGGGTGTCGTAGGTCCACCACTCGTCGCCGTCGTAGACCCAGTAGGCGCCGTTCTTGTCGTCGAGGAAGCGCTCGCCCGCGCGCTGTTCGAGGTCGGCGTAGGAGTCGGTGGCCATCCCGTAGCCCCCCTCAGCGGGCCCCTGCGCCTCGGCGTAGCGACCGGCTCCTTCTGCTCCCACGCCGTTCCATCCCCGCCCGAACCCCGGGAAGCCGAGCACGATCTTCTCCGCGGGCAGCCCGTAGTCGCGGTAGCGCCGTACCGCCCGGTCCGCGCTGGCCTCGTCGGGTGCCTCCTCCGAGGCGTAGAGCTGCGAGTGGTGGCCGGTGGTGGTGCTCCAGGAACCGGTGAAGTCGTACCCCTGGACCGTGGCGAAGTCGAGGTAACCGAAGACCTCCGGCTCATAGCCCTCGCGCATCGTCTCCTCACTGTGGGTGAGCGAGGCCGAGAGGGTGTAGTCGCGTCCGGTCTCCTCGCCCAGCGCATCCAACTGGCGGCGGAACTCCTCAACCACGAGGGTGAAGTTGCGCTTGTCCGCGGGGTGCTCGGTGTTGTCGGGGTTTCCGTTGCCGCCCGGCCACTCCCAATCCAGGTCGATCCCGTCGAAGATCCCGGCGGCCACTCCCGCACCGCCCTGGGGTTCGCCCGCGAACCGCGGCAGGTCGCCGCGCAGCCAGAGATCCACGCAGGAGGCGACGAACCGCTCGCGCGACTCCCGGGTGCGCACCGCCTCGGAGAAGTGGACCGACCAGTTCCATCCGCCCAGGGAGACACTGGCGTTGAGCCCGGGGTAGTCGTCCTGGAGTTTGCGCAACTGGTTCAGGCTGCCCGCCAACGGCTGCTCGTACTCGTCGGCCTCTCCGTCCACGCTGTCGTTCGCGTCGTAGCGGCGTTGGAAGATCTGCCAGGGCTGGCTGGCGCGCTCGGGGATATGGCATTCACCCGCCGCGCTGACGTCTCCGAACGCCCACATGAGTCGGTTGAGTCGTGCGGCTGCGCCGCTGTCGGCGACGTCCTTGATCGTGTAGCCGCGGTTGGCGGTGTTCCAGTCCGCGAAGTAGGCGATGCGCTGCTGGCCCGGCTCGGGCAGCGGAAGGCGGCCGGTGGCCACGACGAAGACACTGGCGAGGAGGGCGCAGAGTACGAGGACCGGCAGGGCTTTGCGGAGGGCGCTCCTGCGCCGCGTGGCCGGGCTTCGGGTCCGGTTCCGATTGCGGGCAGACATCTCCCCCACACGCTATCGGGATCGCCGTTCACTCGACAGCGTGTGGGCCAGTCGATGCCGTGTGCGGCCGGTATCGGCCGCGCCGGCAGGGTTGCGGGCAGCGATGGCCGTGCGCCCGGCTCCGCCATCACCTCAAGTAGTCGCGCAGCATCTGTGCACGGGAGGGCTGGCGCAGTTTCGCCAGGGCCTTCGACTCGATCTGGCGGATACGTTCCCGGGTGACGCCGAACTCCCGTCCGACCTCCTCAAGGGTGTGTGGACTGCCGTCGGCCATACCGAAGCGAAGTTCGAGAATGCGCTGTTCCCGCGCCGACAGTTCGCCCAGCATCCCGATCAACTGGTCCTGGAGCATGATGAACGCGGCGGCCTCCACGGGCACCACGGCGTCGGAGTCCTCGATGAAGTCACCGAAGTCGGAGTCCTCTTCGCCGATCGGGGCCTGGAGCGAGACCGGTTCCTGGGCGATGCGCTGGATCTCGGCTACCCGCTCCCCGCCGAGACCGAGCTCGCGCGAGACCTCGTCCGGAGTGGGCTCGCGGCCCAGTTCCTGGTGCAGCTGGCGCTGGACGCGCATCAGCTTGTTGATGGTCTCCACCATGTGCACCGGGATGCGGATGGTGCGGGCCTGATCGGCGATCGCGCGGGTGATCGCCTGGCGGATCCACCACGTGGCGTAGGTGGAGAACTTGTAGCCCCTGGCGTAGTCGAACTTCTCCACCGCGCGGATCAGCCCGAGGTTGCCCTCCTGGATGAGGTCCAGGAGCATCAGCCCGCGCCCGATGTAGCGCTTGGCGATGGACACCACCAACCGGAGGTTGGCCTCGATCAACCGGTTCTTCGCGCGTTCGCCCTCCCATTCGAGTGCGCGGAGGTCGGCGAGCCGGTCGGGGTCGGGCCCGGGTGCCGGGATGCGGGACAGGTCGACCGCACAGAGCTTCTGCCGAGCGCAGAGCCCGACCTCGATCGACTTGGCGAGCTCCACTTCTTCTTCCGCCGTGAGCAGCGCAACGCGCCCGATCTCGCGCAGGTAGGTGCGGACGAGGTCGCTGGTCGGAGCACCGCGGCCCGTTCCGAGGGCCGTTGGCTCCTCCTCGGCCGGGTCGATGACGTCGACCCCCTGTTGGGACAGGCCGCGAACGACATGTTCGAGCGCCTCGGCAGGAGCATCCAACCGGTCCAGGACGGAGAGGACGTCGGCCAGGGGGACAGCGCCGTCGGTCTTCTCGCCCGCGACCAGTTCCACCACCTGCCGGATCGGTGGTATTTCACTGGACAGCGCCGAAAGAGCCACACCTACAGTGTGCCCGTTATCGCCCCGATATAGAGAGGTCTAATTTTGTCACCCTCGCGTCACGCACCCCCGGAGAAACGATCCCGGGCCGCTCGTTTGCGCTGGCCAAGCGCACCGAGCTGCGTCAGGATCGCGGTGCACTCCTCTGCATCGGCGATCGCGTCGAGCCGACCCAACCGGGCTTTCAGGTTTGACTCTTGACGATTAATGGAATGAATTCTTACCGTGCCGATAATTAGTCCGGCGAAGTGTTCGTCGAGTTCTCCGTCGACCTCGAGCGGTTCCACCGCGAGCTGGGTCACCAGGCCCTGCTGGGCCTCGTTGGGTGCGGCCTCGCGCAGTCGCCCCGCCCACTGGCCGGGGTCTGCTGCCGCCTCCACACCGCCCTGCGTCCGGATCAGCTGATGGACGGCCCGGTGCTGGGGCACCCCGAACGTGTCGTCATCGAGTTGGTCGAAGCCGGCCGCCAGGCCGGGAAACTGGATGGCGATCTTGAGGGCCTGACGCTCGCGCTGCAGTGAGGGGTCGCGCAGGTTGTAGACGGCCGCCTCGGCGGGGGCCACGGGACGTACGGGCTCGGGTGCCTGCCGCTGGCCGCGCGATGCCCGCTTGTCGCTCATGTGCTGCGACACCCGGCGCAGCACCTGCTGCTCGTCCATGAAGCCGGTCCACTTGTCGAGGTCCTTGGCGTACTCACGGCGCAGACCGCTGTCACGGATGGTCGCGATGACGGGCGCCGCGGCGTCGATCGCGGCCAGGCGCCCCTCATTGGTGTCGAGATTGTGTTCGATGATCCGGCTGCGGATCACGAACTCCACGAGTGGTTTACGCGCTGCGACCAGGTCGCGAACAGCGGCATCACCCTGCTGGATACGCAGGTCGCAGGGGTCGAGTCCATCCGCCTGCACCGCGACGAAGCTGTCGGAGCTGAACCCGTGCGTCTCCTCGAAGGCGCGCAGGGCGGCTTTTTGTCCTGCGGCATCGCCGTCGAAGGTGAAGATGACCTCGCCCCCGAACTCCGAGCGGCCGAGAAGCATCCGCCGCAGGATCTTGGCGTGCTCCTCGCCGAAGGAAGTACCGCAGGTGGCGATGGCGGTGGTGACCCCGGCCAGGTGGCAGGCCATCACATCGGTGTATCCCTCGACGACGACGGCCTGGCGCTGCTTGGCGATCTCGCGTTTGGCGAGATCGATGCCGTAGAGCAGAGTGCTCTTCTTGAACAGCGGGGTCTCTTGGGTGTTGAGGTACTTGGGGCCGTCGTCGTCGGGGTCGAGCTTGCGGGCGCCGAACCCCACGACCTCGCCGGTGACCTCGCGTACCGGCCACAGCAGGCGGTTACGGAACTTGTCGTAGGGGCCGCGCCGCCCCTGGCTGGCGAGGCCACCGAGGATGATCTCCTTGTCGGTGAAGCCCTTCCCGCGCAGGTGGGTGGTGAGGGACTCCCATCCGGGAGGGGCGTACCCCACTCCGAAGTGCTCGGCGTCGGCCCGCATGAACCCCCGCTCGGTGAGGAAACGGCGCGCCTCTTGGGCCTGTGGGCTGAGAAGTTGCTCGGCGTAGAACTCCGCCGCGGCCTTGTGCGCCTCGATGAGGCGCTGGCGCTGCCCCTGCTCGTTGCGGGGAACGTAGCCGCCCTGTTCGTAGCGGAGCTGGATGCCCGCCCCCCGGGCCAGGTTCTCCACCGCCTCGACGAAGCTCAGGTGCTCCATCTGCTGGACGAAGGCGATGACGTCGCCGCCTTCGCCGCACCCGAAGCAGTACCAGAGGTTGCGCGAGGGGGTGACGTTGAACGAGGGGGACTTCTCGTCGTGGAAGGGGCACAGGCCCTTGAGGGAGCCGCCGCCGGCGTTGCGGAGCTGGAGGTACTCACCCACCACGTCGGCAATGGGGGAACGCTCTCGCACGAGTGCGACGTCTTCGTCTCTGATTCGACCGGCCACGATAGATCAGGGTAGTTCGTCGGGATGACGGTGGAGCACAGGGCGCTTGCGCGGCGTCCGCGGTCGGGGCCTGGCGGGCGGCCCCGGACCTCAGTGCCCTCAGCCGATGTCGAGGTGGCGCAGCACGCCCTTGGCCTCATAGGCCAGGCGGGTGGCGGTGACGAGCGCATCGAGTTCTTTGCGCACCTTGGTGATGCCGATGGCGCCGCCCATCATCCCGGTGCTGGCCTGGAACAGCGAGACGGTGACGGTGTCGTCGCCGTTGAGGTCGATCTGTAGGGAGTAGGGGTAGTACATGGAGAAGACCCCGAGCAGTGCCGCCTTGGTCTTGCTGCCCTTCTCCGCCAGGCCGCGCTGCTGGTGCTCCCAGGAGTAGCGGTAGCGTGCGGCGGTGAGCACCTCCTGCAGGATGAGGCGGGCGTCCTCCGGGTGGAGGGCTACGACGAACTTCGCGTGTTTGGCCATCGGTTCTTTCCTCGGTTCGGGTAGCGGCGGGCCATGAGCGGCCGCGCGGTACCGGTCGCGCCGAACCCCCGGCACGACCGGCCAAAACCTACCGCTCCCGGTGCTCACCGGGATGATCGGGCGATAACAAGCTCGTCACATCGCCGGGGCCCTGCCCTTCTCTTGCGCCGGGACCGGTTCACCGCTGTCGGGGGCGGTGTGCTGTGCGCGGTTCTTCCTGCGCCGGGTGCCCACCCGGTTCTTGTTGTAGATGTCGAACGCGACGGCTGCCAACAGGACCAGGCCCTTGATGCCCTGCTGCCAGTCCACTCCGAGGCCGATCAACGACATTCCGTTGTTCATGACGCCCATGACCAGTGCGCCTACGACGGCGCCGATGACGGTACCGACGCCGCCGGCCGCCGACGCCCCGCCGATGAAGGCAGCGGCGATGGCGTCCAGTTCGAACATCGTCCCGGCCCGCGGGGTGGCGGCGTTGAGGCGGGCCATGAAGACCAGGCCGGCCAGGGCCGAGAGTGCTCCCATGGTCACGAAGACCCAGAAGGTCGTCTCCTTGGTCTTGACGCCCGACAGCATCGCCGCCTTCTCGTTGCCGCCCACCGCGTAGACGTGACGCCCCATGGTGGTGGCGTTCATGACGAACGAGAAGACGACGATCAGCGCGAGGAGCAGCAACCCGACCACCGGGATGCCGCGGTGGACGGCCAGAACGAAGGCGAAGGTCAGCACGACGGCCACCAGCGCCGCCTGTTTGAGGGCGAAGACCCGTGCCGACGAGGTGCCCAGGCCGTGGCGCAGGGAGCGGGCACGACTGCGCGACTGGGTCCACACGAGTACCGCGGCCGCCGCGACCCCCAGGACGAGGGTGAGCACGTGCACCGGCGCGTCGACGATGTCGGGGACGTAGCCCGATCCCAGCGCGCGCAGTGAGTCGGGCAACGGGCCGATGGACTCGCCCCCCAGGACGATCATGGTGGCACCGCGGAAGATGAGCATGCCCGCGAGGGTCACGATGAAGGCGGGGATGCGCACGTAGGCGATCCAGAAGCCCTGCCAGGCGCCGATGAGCGCGCCCATGAGCAGGGCGAGTGGCACCACCACGAGGGTGGGCAGCCCCCACCCGGTGAGCATGACGGCGGAGGTGGCGCCGACGAAGGCCACGATGGAGCCCACCGAGAGGTCGATGTGGCCGGTGATGATGACCATCATCATCCCGATCGCCAGGATCAGCACGTAGCTGTTCTGCATGATCAGGTTGGTGACGTTGAGGGGGCGCAGCAGCAGCCCGCCGGTGAGGATCTCGAAGAGGACGACGATGACGACGAGCGCCATCAGCATCCCGTACTGCCGGGCGTTCTCGCGCATTAGGCGGCGAAGGGCAATCACGGGGCATCACGCCTTGGGGTGCTCGCGGTGGTCATGAGTCGCATGAGGGGCTCCTGGGCTGCGCTTTCCCGGGGCAGTTGTCCGGTGATACGGCCCCGGTTCATCACGTAGATGCGGTCGCACATGCCCAGGAGCTCCGGGAGTTCGGAGGAGATGAGCAAAACGCTGCGCCCTTGGGCGGCGAGGCGCCGGATGATGAGGTAGATCTCGTACTTGGCGCCGACGTCGATGCCGCGCGTGGGCTCGTCCAGGATGAGCAGTTCGGGGTCGGTGAAGACCCATTTGCCCAGCACGACCTTCTGTTGGTTGCCGCCGGACAGGTCGGCGGCCGCCTGGAAGACGTCGCGGCTCTTGACGCCGAGCCGGCGGCGGGACTCCTCCGCCAGGACCACCTCCTGGCCGGGGTCGATGACGCGGCGCCGGCTGACCTTGCCCAGTGCGGCCAGCGTGGTGTTGCGGCGGATGTCGTCGTCGAGGATGAGTCCGAGTTCTTTGCGGTCCTCGGGTACGTAGGCGATACCGGCGGCGATTGCGTCGCCGACGTCGCGGATGCGCAGCTCCTGGTCGTCGCGGTGGACCCGCCCGGAGACGTAGCGGCCGTAGGAGCGTCCGAACAGGCTCATCGCGAACTCGGTGCGGCCGGCCCCCATCAGCCCGGCGATGCCCACGATCTCGCCGCGGCGCACCTCCAGTCCGACGTCTTCCACGACTCGTCGTCCGGACTGGGTGGGGTGGTCCACGGTCCAGCCGCTCACCCGGAACCGGACCTCCCCGATGTCGCCTTCGCGTTCGGGGAAGCGATGGTCGAGGTCGCGTCCCACCATGCCGCGGATGATGCGGTCCTCGGTGACTTCGCCGGAGTCGGTGCGCAGCGTCTCGATGGTGCGGCCGTCGCGCAGGATGGTGATGGAGTCGGCGACTCGGGTGATCTCCTCCAGTTTGTGGGAGATGAGGATGGAGGTGATGCCGTGCTCGCGCAATCCGTCGAGCAGGGCGAGGAGGGTGTCGCTGTCGCGGGCGTTGAGCGCGGAGGTGGGCTCGTCCAGGATCAGCAGACGCACCCGTTTGGACAGCGCCTTGGCGATCTCCACGAGTTGCTGGCCGCCGACCCCGAGTGCGGCCACCGGCATCGACGGATCGGCGTCGAGCCCGACCCTGGCCAGTAGTTCGGTGGCCTCACCGGTGGTGCGCCCCCAGTCGATGACGCCGCGCCGGGCCCGCTCGTTGCCGAGAAAGATGTTCTCGGCGATCGAGAGCTGCGGGATGAGCGCCAGCTCCTGGTGGATGATGACGATGCCCGCGGCTTCGCTGTCCTTGATCCCGTCGAACGCGCAGACCTTGTCGTCGACCAGGATGTCGCCGGTGTAGGAGCCGTGCGGGTAGACCCCGCTGAGCACCTTCATCAGGGTGGACTTGCCGGCGCCGTTCTCCCCCATCAGGGCGTGGATCTCGCCCCGTTCCACCTCCAGGTCCACGTCTGCCAGGGCCATGACCCCGGGGAACTCCTTGGTGATGGCGCTCATGCGCAGGATGTGGTCGGTCATTGTCGGTCTCCTCGCCGGGCAGCGGTTCAGCCCGCCAGCGCGTCCTCGGTGTAGTAGCCGCTGTCGAGGAGCACCGACTCGTAGTTGTCGGTGTCCACCGACACCGGTTCCAAGAGGTAGGAGGGAACGATCTTGACGCCGTTGTCGTAGGTCTCGGTGTCGTTGACCTCGGGTTCCGTTCCGCTGACGATGGCGTCGGCCATGGTGGCGGCGGTGGCGGCGAGTTCGCGGAGGTCCTTGAAGACGGTCTGAGTCTGCTCGCCGGCGATGATCGACTTGACCGAGGCGACCTCGGCGTCCTGGCCGGTGATGATCGGCATGGGTTTGGCGTCGGTTCCGTAGCCGGAGCTCTTGAGGGCGGAGATGACGCCGATGCTGATGCCGTCGTAGGGGGAGAGCACGGCGTCGAGGTCGTCTTCGCTGTAGTTGGCGCCGATGAGGTTGTCCATCCGGGCTTGGGCGGCTGCGCCGTCCCAGCGCAGGGTGGCGATCTGCTCCATGGTGGTCTGACCGCTGCGCACTTCGAGTACGCCTTCGTCGATGTAGGGGCGCAGGACCGACATGGCACCGTCGTAGAAGAAGTAGGCGTTGTTGTCGTCGGGTGAGCCGCCGAAGAGCTCGATGGTGAAGGGCCCTTCTTCTCCGGCCAGGTTCAGCCGCTCTTCGATGTAGGTGCCCTGCAGCACTCCGACCTGGAAGTTGTCGAAGGTGGCGTAGTAGTCCACGTGCTCGCTGCCGAGGATCAGCCGGTCGTAGGAGATCACCGGGATGTCGGCGCTGTCGGCCTGTTCGAGGACGTCGCTGAGGGCCCCGGCGTCGATGGGGGCGATGACGAGGACGTCGACGCCCTTGGTGATCATGTTCTCGATCTGGGAGATCTGGTTCTCCACCACGTCCTCGGCGTACTGGAGGTCTGCGGCGTAGCCCAGTTCTTCGAACTCGGCGACTATGTTGGCGCCGTCGTTGACCCAGCGCTCGGAGGACTTTGTCGGCATGGCGATCCCGGCCGTACCGTTCTCGCCCTCCGAGCGGGCGGCGTCGCCCACTGCGCAGGAGGAGAGGGTCAGGCAGGCGCTCAGCAGCAGGGCCGCGAAAGCCGTGGTCTTCTTCATGTCAGCACCTCTGTAAGGGGGGCTCCGGAGGGCGGAGCGAGGAGTGGGCAAAGAAGTCAGGAGTCGGCAGGAGGGGGTGTACTGCCGGGAGTGGGCGGTTGGCTGGTCATACGCGGTGGAACTCGATGCCGGCCAGGGTGCAGAACACCTCCCAGTCGGCGGCGCGGTGGCCCAGGTTCATCACCATGTGGTGGGTGCCCCCGGCGCGCAGCCAGGCGTTCATACAGGCGCGCACCCCGGTTTCGGGCCGGAACTGCCCGTAGGGCATCTCCAAAGCGGGCAGGGGCGGGCTGTCCAGGACCTCGCCCTCGCTGACGACCAGGCGGAAGCGCTCACCGCCCAGCGCGACGAGGGAGGCGAGTGTCGCGGGTCCGGGCCGGACGCGGAACACGATGGTCGGCGGGTCGTCGAGGTCGCCGATTCCCAGCGGCCGTTTGATGAGGCGGACCGGTTCGTCGTCGCGGGCGACCTTCCAGTTCCCCTCCCCCATGTGGCTCATGAGGATGGAGTCGGTGGGGAAGTCCATGGCGTACATCTCGGTGAAGTGGCCGTCCCCGCACAGCCTCGCCCCGGCGTGGACGACGGATGCGGCGAGCACATCGCCTTCACCGGCGAACCCGTACCCCTTGGCCATGAGGGTCGAGGCCGCCGCCATGGGGAGCCGGGTGAAGCGGCCGTCCTCGCCGATGGCGTCGAAGTGCGTGGAGTAGGCCTCACAGCCGTAGGCGGTGAGAAGGTGTTCGATTCCCAGTTGGAGGCGGGCGTGGTCCTGGCGCTCCTCCTTGGTCAGGCGGGGGTCCACTTCGAAGCGTCCGTCCTCCCAGTCAAGGAGTTCGGTGACGACGTCGTCGGGCAGTTCGCCCATGGTGCGGTGCAGTTCGCCCGGGGCGATGACGTGCACCTCGGGGCCGAGCGCACGGATGAGCGCGCTCTCGTCGAAGCGGGCGTCGCCCATTCCGTTCATCGCGTACCCGAAGACGCCTACACGCAGGCGCCGCCAGGCGGTGAGCGCGCGGGCGGCTCGTGCCCAGCGGCCCACGCGCTCGGCGAACGCATCGGTGTCCCATTCCTCGGTGACGACGTCGAAGGCGAGTCCGGCGCGCACCATGGCGTTAGCGGTGTCCTGTGCGCCGTGGATGCCCTGGTTGTAGGTCATGTCCGCCATGTCCCAGGCGGGGGTGACCGAGGGTTCGGGCTGGATGTTGGCCAGGCACACCGGCAGCCGCATCTGGCTGAACAGCCGGGTGACGCGCAGCGACGGGCCGTAGGTGAGCATGATGACGAGCACCCCGTCGAGGTCGGCGTTCTCGAAGTCGCGGACGACTCGTTCGGCGTCGGCCCGGGACCGCGCCGGGGGTGCGACCGTGCAATCGGCGACGGCGGACAACCGCCTGGCGACGTCGGCCGCGTATCCGGCCTGGCGTTCGGTGATCTCGGGGAGCATCTGGTCGTAGAGGGACTGCATGATGCCGAGAACGCCGATGCGGGGCTGGCGGTGGTTCATGGCCGTGCTCCTTGTGGGTCGTCGTGCTGGCCGTAGACGTTCTGGTAGCGCTCGTAGAGGGCGTCGACATGGTGCTCGGGCAACGGTTGGAGGGGGCCGTGCACCCGGGCCAGGTGCACGGTGCGGGCCACGTCCTCGCACATGACCGCGGCTTTGACCGCCGCTTGGGCATCGGCGCCGATGGTGAAGACTCCGTGGCCGCGCATGATGACCGCCGGGGAGCGGTGCCCGGAGAGGGTGGCCACGATGCCGCGGCCGATCTCGTCTCCGCCGATGAGGGCGAACGGCCCCAAGGGGATCTCCCCGCCGAACTCGTCGGCCATGGCGGTTATCGCGCAGGGCACGGCCTCGTTGCGGGCCGCCCAGGCGGTGGCGTAGGGGCTATGGGTGTGGACGATGCCGTTGACGTGGGGCATCGCACGGTAGACGTAGGCGTGGGAGGCGGTGTCGCTGGAGGGGGCGTGCTCTCCCTCGACGACGGTGCCGTGCAGGTCGGTGACGACCATGGTGTCGGGGGTGAGGTCGGCGTATCCCAGTCCGCTGGGTTTGATCACCATCAGATCGGCGTCTGGCACGCGAGCCGAGACGTTTCCACTGGTCCATGCGACCAATCCCCAGCGGAGGAGTTCGGCGTGCAGGCGGTTGACCTCCTCGCGCACCCGGCGCAGGGTCTCGGCTGGGCGGCTCATCGGTTCCCTTCCAGAGTGGCGTTGCGGATGCGGCGCAGCCGGTGCAGGGCGTCGCTTGCGCCGCGCCCGAAGTGGTCGTGGAGTTCGGTGTAGACGGCGTAGAGGGCGTCGTAGGCGTCGGCGCGGCCGGGGTCGGGGGTGAAAGCGTCGCGGCGGACCCGGCCCATGGCGACGGCGGCCTTTTGGATGGTGGGGTGGGCGCCGGCGGCGACCGCGGCGTGGATGGCCGCGCCCAGGGCGGGCCCTTGGTCGGAGTCGGTGGCGTGCAGGGGCCTGCGTAGGACGTCTGCGTAGATCCCCATGACGAAGGGGCTGGCGACCAGGCCGCCGGCGACGGTGATGTCGTGGACGGGCACCCCGTTGCGCTCACAGGTCTCCACGATGGTGCGGGTACCGAACGCCGTGGCTTCGACGAGGGCACGGTAGATCTCCTCCGGGCGGGTGGCCAGGGTCAGACCGGCGATCACCCCGGAGAGGCCGTGGTCGACCAGGACCGAACGGTTGCCGCTGTGCCAGTCCAGCGCGACGAGTCCGTGCCCGCCGACGGGCTGGTCGGCGGCCCTTGCGGCGAGCAGTTCGTGGGCGGAGAGCCCCTGGGCGGCCGCTTCCTGTGCGTAGTCGCCGGGGACTCCGGTGCGCGTGAACCAGGCGAAGATGTCGCCGACCCCGCTCTGGCCGGCCTCGTAGCCCCACAGACCGGGGATGATGCCGTCGCGCACGGCACCGCACATGCCCGGGACCTCGGCCAGGGACTCGGAGTTGACGAGGTGGCAGGTGCTGGTGCCCATGACCGCGAGCATGCGGCCCGGTTCGACCGTCTGGGCGGCGGCAGCCGTGGCGTGGGCGTCGATGTTGCCGACCGCGACCGCGATCCCTTCGGGAAGTCCGGTCCAGGCTGCTGCACGGGCGGTGAGTCCCCCAGCGCGTTCCCCCAGTTGGGAGATGGGGTGTTCGAGCTTGTCCCGGGCGAAGTCGGCGAAGCGGGGGTGCAGCGCGGCCAGGAAGTCGCGGTCGGGATAGGCACCGTCCTGGTGGATGCCCTTGTAGCCGGCGGTGCTGATGTTGCGCGTCTCGTGTCCGCACAGCTGCCACACGATCCAGTCGGCGGCCTCGATCCAGCGTTCGGCACGGTCGTAGACCTCGGGGTCCTCCTGGAGCACCTGGAGGGCCTTGGCGAACTGCCATTCCGCGGAGATCTTGCCGCCGTAGCGGGCCAGCCAGGGCTCGCCGCGTTCGCGGGCCAGGGTGGTGATCTGGTCGGCCTGGGGCTGGGCGGCGTGGTGCTTCCAGAGCTTGGGGTAGGCGTGCGGGCGGGCGGCGAGGTCGGGGAGTTCGGCCAGCGGTGTGCCGTCAGCGGTGGTGGGAAGCACGGTGCATGCGGTGAAGTCCACCCCGATGCCGACGACACTGTGTGCGGGGACCCCTGCTGTCGCCAACGCCTCCGGGACGGCTCTGCGCAGGACGTCGCGGTAGTCGTCGGGGACTTGGAGGGCAGTGTCGGGTGCCAGGGCGGTGACCGCTCCGGGCAGGGTCGTCTCGACGACTCCGTTGGAGTAGGCGTGGACGGCCTCGCCCAGGTGGGTGCCGTCACTGGCGCGCACGACGACGGCCCTGCCCGAGAGCGTCCCGAAGTCGATTCCCACCACGCAGGAAGATGAAATGTTAACGCTAACATTCAGGTTCACGGTTGGCTCCTCGGTAGGGCACCGAAAGGTCAGGGCATCCTGGTCAGGGGCGATTCACGGGGCGCTGGCCCGGGCGATCAGCCGGGCGGGAACGATGTCGGAGGCGGGAGGCTCGGTGGAACGGGGCGCCTCGATACGGTCGAGCAGGAGGTTGATGCTGCGCCGGCCGACCTCGGCGAAATCCTGGAAGACGGTGGTCAGGGGCGGGGTGAAGAACTCTGCCTCGGGGATGTCGTCGAACCCTGCGACGCTGACGTCCTCGGGCACCCGCCGCCCCGCTTCGGCAAGCGCCCGCAGGACTCCCAACGCCATCTGGTCGTTGGCGACGAACAACGCGCTGACGTCGGGATCGGCTGCCAGTTGCGCACCGAGCGTGTAACCCGAGCGTGAACTCCAGTCGCCGTAGACGGGCTCGGGAACCGGGCGCCCGGCCTCCTCCAGCGCCTGACGCCAACCCAGCACCCGCCCCTCCGCCTCGAGCCAGCCCAGCGGGCCGGCGAGATGGTGGACGGTGCGATGGCGCCCTTGCGCCAGCAGGTGCCGCACGACGTCGCGCGCACCTCCTCGCTGGTCGACGCAGACCACGGGAAGTCCGGGCGCCTCCCCTCCTTCCACCGCCACCACCGGCAGGGGAAAGGCGAGCTCGGCGAGTGCGTCGACGACGATGCGCTGGGGGGCGATGACGATGCACCCTTCGGCGGACTGCTGGGCGAGATAGTCCATGGCCTCGCGCATCGCCTCACGGGTGACGCCCTGGAGACCGACCATGCTGAGGAAATATCCCTGTGCGCGGGCCGCCTGCTCGATCCCGGCGAGCGTGCGCGCGGGCCCGTAAAGGGTGAGGTCGAAGGCGACGACCCCGATGACGCTGGTCCGGCGGGTGACCAGGGCGCGGGCCGAGGAGTTGCGGCGGTAGCCCAACTCCTCGATCGCGACCAGGACCCGGGTCCGAGTGGCCGGCTTGACATTGGGATGGGAGTTGAGGACGCGCGACACCGTCTGGTGCGAGACCCCCGCGAGTCTGGCCACGTCGGCCATGACCGGCTCCCTGCTGCTGGCCGACGACATGGCCCCACCACTCCCCCATGTGACACGTCACGCACTCTGCTGTGACGTGAGCTACATTGTTAGCGCTAACACAATGGGGGGTCAAGGGAGTGGCGCACGTCTCTTGCCGCCGGATTCAGCTCAGTAGTCGGGCGTGCCAGGCGAGGGCTGAGGTGTCGGTCAGGGCGGATACCTGGTCAATGACGACTCGCAGGGCCGCGGCGTCGTCGCGGGCGGCGGCGTAGTCGGCGCGAAAAGGCGTGTCCAGCGTCGCGGGGGCACCCAGACGTATCGCCGACACCAGTTCGGCGATCACCTCACGCTCGCGGGCCTGGTAGGCCTGGGCCTCCGAGCGCGCCATCACGTAGTGGGCGGCAAGGGCCTTGAGCAGGGCGCACTCCAGGAGCTGGCGGCGGGGCACCACCAGTTCGGCGGCGTAACGGGTCAGCGGCTCCGGTCCGTAGGCAGCACGGGTCGCCTGCTCCGCGGCACGGCAGAAGCGACCGATCAGCTGGCTGGTCAGGTTCTTCAGTGCCGCCAGGGAGGTGAGGTCGCCGTCGTAGGAAGCCGGCCAGAAGGACCGGGTGAGCAGGTGCTCGAAGACCTCCGACAGTTCTGCTGGGTCGGCGTCGCAATAGCGTTTCGCGGCCATGGCCACGACCTCGACCCGTTCGACCGGGCTGTGCAAGGCGTCCAGGCTGATCAGCCCGGCGTAGAGACCGTCCTCCAGGTCGTGCACGGAGTAGGCGACGTCGTCGGCCCAGTCCATGATCTGCGCCTCGAAGCAGGAGCGGCCCGCCGGCGCGCCCTCGCGCGCCCAGGCGAAGACGTCGGCGTCGTCGGCATAGGCGTTGAACTTGTGGGTCCGGGGCCCGCAGCCGCGCTCCCACGGGTACTTGAGGGTCGCGTCCAGGGTGGCACGGGTCAGGTTCAACCCTGCGCTTCGCCCGTCGGCGGTAGCGACCTTGCCCTCCAACCGGGTGAGGAGGCGCAGGCTCTGGGCGTTGCCCTCGAATCCGCCGCAGGAACGGGCCGCCACGTCCAGTGCGGTCTCCCCGTTGTGACCGAAGGGCGGGTGACCGAGGTCGTGGGCCAGGCATGCCGCCTCTACGAGGTCGGGATCGCAGCCGAGCCCTTGGCCGAGTTCACGGCCGATCTGGGCGCACTCGAGTGAATGGGTGAGCCGGGTGCGGGGAAAATCGCTGGCGCCGGGCTGGACGACCTGGGTTTTGGCGGCGAGTCTGCGCAGCGCGAAACTGTGCAGGACTCGGGCCCGATCCCGCTCGAACGTGCTGCGCGAACGGCTCTTGGGCGGTTCGGGAGCCCATCGCTCCCGGTCGAAGTCGGTGTAGGCGCTGGTGGGGACGACGGTATTGACTGTCATGGTCCATCCGACTTTAAGCAATTCCGGCAACGAAAGCGCATATGACGTGCCCCACCGTGGCGTCGGCGCCGTGCCCGCTCGTGGGCGGGCACTGGGCCGCAAGGATGTCCGGGCTCTTCGGCCGGCCGGTGATCGCAGGGACGAGCGGACCTGGGCGGGGTCAGACGGCGTCGACCCGGACCGTGGCGCTCTCTCCGAAGATCCAGTAATGCCACAGCGAGACGGTTTCCCGGGTGATGTAGCGCAATTGGGTGTCGCGCTCGCGCACGGCGGGACCGGAACGGGCCGGTGAGGTCGCCGACTCGATGCCGAAGTCCTCGGCCATCTTGCGGGAGCGCAGCGAGTGCCACGGGTCGCTGACGATGACGGCGGTGCCCCATCCACGCTCACGGAAGACATCGGAGACGAGTTCGAGGCTCTGCAGGGTGTCGCTGCCGTCGCCGATCGCGACGATCTGGTCGCCGGGGATCCCTGCCTCCATGAGCCAGTTTCGGCCGCTCTCGCCCTCGGTGAAATTGTCGCCGGGCTGCTTGCCGCCGACAGTGACGATGGCGGGGGCGACGCCGTCTCCGTAGAGTTCGGCGGCGTGGCTGAGCCTGGCCTCGAAGACGGGTGAGGGAGTGCCGTTGTACTGGCTGGCCCCCAGGACGACGATCGCGTCGGAGACCGGGCGGTCGTCCTGGCGTGCGGTATACCAGACCCAGCCCCAGGTACCGACCGGAACCATGACCGCGGTCAGCATCAACAGGACCAGCACCAGTGCGGCAGGAGAACGGCGTCGGCGCCGGCGGGCAGGGGTGCGTCGGCGCGTGCTTGCACCCGCGTCGTCATCGTCGTCATCGTCGTCGAAGAAGTCGTCCAGTGGTTCCGCGACAGAGGCGCGGCGCATGGTCTGGGTGACGCCCTCGGAACGTTCCCGCCCCGGTCTCGGGTCGTCTCGGACCGGACGGTCCATGGTGCGGGTAGCACGGTCGTTATGGCCGAAAGGCTCGGTCAGGGCTCGCGGTTCCTGCACATCGGCGGCCCTGCCGAACCCGGCAGGACGGGTGAAGGTCTGCGCGTGTGCGCGATCTGGCGACCGGCTGAAGGTGTCGGAACCCGATCCTGGTCCCGGGTCGGCTGCCTCCGACTCGTCGGCGTCGTTGTCGGCCCTGGTGAAGACCTGGGTCACCTCGTCATGGGACGCGGCGGCGCCTGGGGCCTGACGGCCCTCCCCCTCGCGGCCATCCCCGGTCATGCGCACCCGCGACCTCCTCAACGATCGACAACGGACCCTGTCTGCGCGAAACGATAGCGACCTCCGGAGGCGCAGCGCATAAGGAGCACCGGAGCCGGCACGGTCCTCGGGAAACGGAACCGGGGCGCACTCGGACGGGTCTGCTGTTTTTCGCTCCTCGATTGCCAATACTACGAGAAGGTCACAACGAGATAACCCGTTTGTCCTGTATTGACTGCCACAGTCGGGCGGCGGACCCGGTGGTGCACCGGGTCCGCCGAAATCGTCGCCCGGGCGGGCTCGGCCGACGCCGTGTCAGCGTCTGGCCGCGCGCCCCGACTCCAGGCGGGCCACGGGCACCCGGAACGGAGAACAGGACACGTAGTCCAGACCGGCTTGGTGAAAGAAGTGCACCGAGGCCGGGTCGCCACCGTGCTCACCGCAGACGCCGAGCTTGATACCGGGGCGTGCCTCCCGCCCCTCCTGGACCGCCAGCGTGATCAGCCGTCCGACTCCGTCGACGTCCAACGATTCGAACGGAGAGACCCCGAATACGCCCTTCTCCAGGTAGTTGGAGAAGAACGACGCTTCGACGTCGTCGCGGGAGAACCCCCAGACCGTCTGGGTGAGGTCATTGGTACCGAAGGAGAAGAAGGCGGCGCTCTCGGCGATCTGCCCGGCGGTCAATGCGGCGCGCGGCAGTTCGATCATGGTGCCGACCGGGAAATCCAGCTCGACTCCGGCTTCCTCTCCGACCTCCCGCATCACCTTGATCGACTCGTCTCGGACGATCTCCAGCTCCTGGACGGTCCCCACCAGCGGGATCATGATCTCGGGTCGCGGCCGCCCTCCCTCCCTGATGCGCTCGGCCGCGGCCTGGGCGATCGCGCGGACCTGCATGGTGAACAGTCCGGGCACGACCAGGCCCAGACGCACGCCGCGCAGGCCGAGCATCGGGTTCTGCTCGTGGAGGCGGTGAACCGCCTGGAGCATGCGCAGGTCGCCCTCGTGCTCTTCCCCGCGGGCCTCGGCGACGGCCACACGTACCGACAGTTCGGTGATGTCGGGGAGGAACTCGTGCAGGGGCGGGTCGAGCAGGCGTACGGTGACGGGCAGTCCGTCCATTGCTGCGAAGATGCCGACGAAGTCCTCGCGCTGCATCGGCAGCAGGGTTGCCAGCGCCTCCTCCCGCTCCTTGTCGGTATCGGCCAGGATGAGCCGCTCCACAAGCGCCCGGCGATCGCCCAGGAACATGTGCTCGGTGCGGCACAGTCCGATGCCCTGCGCGCCCATCCGGCGGGCGCGCGCGGCGTCCTCGGGGGTGTCGGCGTTGGCGCGCACGTTCATCCGACGAGCGGCGTCGGAGTACTGCATGAACCGGTGCACCGCGCGCACGAGGTCGTCGGCCTGGTCCGAAGCGGGGTCGATCTCGCCGTCGAAGTAGCGCACGACCGGTGAGGAGACGACCGGGACCTCGCCGAGGAAGACAGCGCCGCTGGTGCCGTCGATCGAGATGACGTCGCCCTCTTCGATGACCTCTCCCCCGGGGGCGACCAGGCGGCGGTTCTTGGTGTCGATGTCGAGTTCCTCGGCACCGCAGACACAGGTTTTTCCCATGCCGCGGGCGACGACGGCGGCATGGGAGGTCTTGCCGCCACGGCTGGTGAGGATGCCTTGGGCGGCGATCATCCCCTCCAGGTCGTCGGGGTTGGTCTCGCGGCGGCACAGGATGACGTCCTCGCCGCTGCGCGACCACTTGATCGCGGTGTAGGAGTCGAAGACGGCCCGGCCGACGGCCGCCCCCGGGGAGGCGTTCATCCCGTGGCCCAGCCGGTGGCGTTTGGCCGCGTAATCGAACCGGGGGAACATCAACTGGGCGAGTTGGTCGCCGGTCACCCGGGAGACGGCCTCGTCCAGGGTGATGAGGCCCTGGTCGATGAGCTGGTTGGCGATGCGGAAGGCCGCGGCGGCGGTGCGCTTGCCGACGCGGGTCTGCAGCATCCACAGCTTGCCGCGCTCGATGGTGAATTCGATGTCGCACAGATCGCGGTAGTGCGTCTCCAGCGTCTCCATGATGTCCATGAGTGCGGCGTAGGAAGCGGGGTCGATCCGTTCGAGGTCTCCCAGGGGGACCGTGTTGCGGATCCCGGCCACCACGTCCTCGCCCTGGGCGTTTTGCAGGTAGTCGCCGTAGACGCCCTGCTGACCGGAGGCGGGGTCGCGGGTGAAGGCCACACCGGTCCCCGAGCTCATACCGAGGTTGCCGAAGACCATGGAGCAGATGTTGACCGCGGTCCCCAGGTCGGTGGGGATGCGCTCCTGGCGGCGGTAGAGGATGGCGCGCGGCGCGTTCCAGGAGTCGAAGACCGCCCGGATGGCCTGCTTCATCTGCTCACGGGGATCGGCCGGGAACTCCTTGCCGGTCGCGTCGCGCACGATTTTCTTGAAGGTCTGCACGAGTGCCTTGAAGTCGCCGGCGTCGAGGTCGAGGTCGTCGCTGACGCCCTTGTGCTGTTTGGCCTCCTCGATGGCGTCCTCGAAGAGCTCGCCGTCGATGTCCTGGACGGTCTTGCCGAACATCTGGATCAGGCGGCGGTAGGAGTCCCAGGCGAACCGGGCTTCGCCGGCCTGCGCTGCCAGCCCCTCGACCGACTCGTCGTTGAGGCCGATGTTGAGGACGGTCTCCATCATGCCGGGCATGGAGAACTTCGCCCCCGAACGCACGCTCACCAACAGCGGGTCGTCGGTCTGGCCGAGCCGCTTGCCCATCGCGGCTTCCAGCGCAGCGAGCTTCTCGTCGATCTGGGCGTCGAGGCCCTGGGGCAGGGCCTGGTGTTTCAGGTAGTGCCGACACGCTTCGGTGGTGATGGTGAATCCCGGGGGCACGGGCAGCCCGAGGTTGGTCATCTCCGCCAGGTTGGCGCCTTTGCCGCCGAGCAGGTCCTTGAGGTCCTTGTTGCCCTCGGTGAAGTCGAAGACGTACTTGGGCACGGGTGGCTCCTTTTCACGGCCGCTTGACCTCGAACTGGCGCGACTCTACCCGAGCGTGCAGAGCAACACAGCTAACCACGGCGCAATTTAAGCGTTTTTGCAGGTCAGCGACATTAATTTGGACTAGACCAATGGTCCAGTGATTTTCGTGCCCGGACAGCCGCCACGGGCACTCCGACAGCCCCGAGGACTTCAATAACCGCTGCTCGAATGGGATAAAGATTTTTCGGCCGCCCCACCCTCGGCAGCATTGGTCCAATACGGCACCCCGAACATCGGAATGTGCCGAGCGCCACATCCCTACCTTCAAGTAACCTACGGTTGCGTAGGTAGAGTTTCACCAGAGAGCCGGGCATTCCGGCTCATCCACCGGTCGCCGTCGGCGGCCGCCATACAGCGAAATGACGGAGACGAACGTGTCAGTGGAGCAGGCCAACGAGGAGCGGCGCCCACACGGACGCAGCGACTCCGACGCAAGCACGGGAGACCCCGTCGCCAAGGCAGGCTCGGCCGCAGCCGACTTCCTGGAAGCGGTCAAACCCCGACTGCGCGGCTGGCTGCACCTGGGCACCGCACCCCTTGCCCTGGCGGCAGGAGTCGTCCTGGTCTCGCTGGCCCCCACTGGGTTGTCCCGGTTGGCCAGCGCCATCTACGCGATCAGCTCAGTACTGCTGTTCAGCACATCGGCGATCTACCACGTGGGCCGATGGTCCAACCGGGCCGTAGCGGTACTGCGGCGAATGGACCACGCCAACATCTATCTGATCATCGCGGGAACCTACACGCCGTTCGTGCTTCTGGTGCTCGGCGGCGGGCTGCGCACCGCGATGATGACCGTGATCTGGGGCGGCGCCACGGCTGGCGTGCTGTTCAAAATGTTCTGGCTGAACGCCCCGCGCTGGCTGTCCACCGCCCTCTACCTGGCCATCGGCTGGGTCGCGGTGCTGTTCATCCCGCAACTGGTGGGTGGCACCCACCCCGCGACCTGGATCCTGATCCTGGTCGGCGGCGTCCTCTACAGCCTTGGAGCGGTCGTCTACGGACTCAAATGGCCCAACCCGGCGCCGCGCTGGTTCGGCTTCCACGAGATCTTCCATTCACTGACGATCGCGGCCTTCGTCTGCCACTACATCGCGGTGTCCTTCGTGGTCTACACGGTGGGCTGACGTCATCTGCACGGAACGTCACCATCGAGCTGACCGCTTCGCGGCATTAGTCACGATTGACTTACGAGGTCGGACTCAACGGACAAAACACCGAACGAATGAGTGCTATCTCACTAGGTTGGTGCCTGGTCGGACCGTTCACCGGACCGGCCACGCGAGGCGGCCGGAGCACCTCATTCCCCCCGGAGCCGGCCGCCTCCACACCGAACACGACGGGCCGCGAAGCAGTTGCTTCGCGGCCCGTTTCGCGGTCTCCGACCGATGCCTCAGCAGCCGGGCAGGCGCTCCCAGAGGTAACGCTCGACCTGGTCCAGGGCGACGCGCTCCTGGCTCATGGTGTCGCGCTCGCGAACGGTCACGGCGTCGTCCTCAAGGGTGTCGAAGTCGACCGTGACGCAGAACGGGGTGCCGATCTCGTCCTGGCGGCGGTAGCGGCGCCCGATCGCGCCGGCATCGTCGAATTCCACGTTCCACCGCTTGCGCAACGCGGCCGAGAGGTCGCGGGCCTTGGGCGAGAGGTCGGTGTTGCGCGACAGCGGCAGCACCGCCGCCTTGACCGGCGACAACCGCGGGTCCAACCGCATGACGGCGCGCTTCTCCAGCTTGCCCTTGGCGTTGGGGGCCTCGTCCTCGGAGTAGGCGTCGAGCATGAACGTGAGCAGCGCGCGGTCCACACCTGCGGCCGGCTCGATCACGTAGGGGATGTAGCGCTCCTTGCTCTCCTGGTCGAAGAACGAGAGATCGGTGCCCGACTTCTCGGAGTGCGTCTTCAGGTCGTAGTCGGTGCGGTTGGCGATTCCCTCCAGTTCTCCCCACTCGCTGCCGATGAAGTTGAACCGGTACTCGATGTCCACGGTCCGCTTGGAGTAGTGCGACAACTTCTCCTGCGGGTGCTCGAAGAGCCGCAGGTTGTCCTTGTTGATGCCCAGGTCCGTGTACCACTGGAACCGGGTGTCGATCCAGTACTGGTGCCATTCCTCGTCGGAGCCGGGCTTGACGAAGTACTCCATCTCCATCTGCTCGAACTCACGCGTGCGGAAGATGAAGTTCCCGGGCGTGATCTCGTTGCGGAAGGACTTGCCGACCTGGCCGATCCCGAACGGGATCTTGCGCCGTGCGGACTGCTCGACGTTCTTGTAGTTGATGAAGATGCCCTGCGCGGTCTCGGGGCGCAGGAAGGCCAGGCCGCTCTCGTCCTGGATCGGGCCCAGGTAGGTGCGCAGCAGGCCGTTGAACATCCTCGGCTCGGTGAAGGAGCTCTTGGCACCGCAGTTGGGGCAGTTGAGGTCGGCGAGGCCGCCCGCGGGCTCCTTGCCGTGCTTCTCCTGATAGGCCTCGACGAGGTGGTCGGCCCGGAAACGCTTGTGGCAGGACTGGCACTCGGTCAGCGGGTCCACGAAGGCGGTGATGTGGCCGGACGCCTCCCAGACCTCACGCGCCAGGATGACGCTGGAGTCGAGGCCCACGATGTCGTCGCGCTCCTGGACCATCGAACGCCACCACTGGCGCTTGACGTTGTTCTTCAGCTCCACGCCCAGCGGGCCGTAGTCCCAAGAGGCGCGCAGACCCCCGTAGATCTCACTGGACGGGTAGACCAGACCCCGGCGTTTGGCGAGATTGACCAGGGTGTCCATTGCCTCTGACTTGGCGGCCATGGTTGATTGACTCTCCATCCGGCTGGCGGTCGGCGGATCGCGTAGAAGGCGCGATGCTCGATTGAAAAGGGTGAGCGCCAAGCCTATTGGACCTGTCGGCGTTGACGTGCCCGAACGGGAATACGTCCGGGTCCGCCTCTCGCGCTCCTCTTCGACGGTACGCCCGGTTGCGGCGACGTGAAAGCAATTAACCGTCGGCGGGTCTGCGCGACACCACTTCGAACGCGCTCGCCTCGTCGTGGGCGGTCGACAGGAGCGGAACCGCGGCGATCTTGACATCGAAGTTCGAGAGAGCCCTGCGGTAGAAGCCGGGCCCTTCCCACTCGGTGACGACGGTCCACAGCTCCGGCTCGTCGACGGCACGCGCCATCGAGCCCGACTGATAACCGGGTCGCCTGGCGAGCGCATCCAGCGCCGCGGCGGCACGCGCCACGAAGTCGTCTGCGTCCTCGGGGGCAACGGTGTGTCTGGTGATGACGATCACGCCCCCATCGTGGCACGGACCGGTGGCGTCCGAGCCGGTCTACCGCCAAAATCTTCAGTGGTCTATACCGGTACGAACCACTTTTCCTTCCATTCGAGGAGTCCCGCCCATGTCATTGCGCTTCGAGGTCTGCACGGAGAGTGTGGCCGGCACCGTCATCGCCGGACAGGCCGGAGCCGACCGGGTCGAGCTGTGCTCGGCACTGGTGGCGGGCGGGTTGACCCCGACGCTGGGGACGGTGCGTGCGGCACTGGCTGCAGCTCCCGACCTCGGCGTACTGCCGATCATCCGCCCCAGGGGCGGGGACTTCATCTACGACGACCACGAGGTCGCGGCGATGGAGCAGGACATCCTGGAGTTCCGCCGAGAGGGGGTCCATGGCGTGGTGATCGGCGCCCTGACCCCCGAGGGCGAGATCGATGTCCCGGTCACCGCACGCCTGCTGGACGCGGCCGGCCCGTTGACCGTCACCTTTCACCGGGCCTTCGACATGACCGTTGACCCCCGTGGCGGCCTGGAGACACTGATCGAACTGGGCGTGGAGCGGGTGCTCACCTCCGGGCAGGAGGCGACCGCGCTGGAGGGCGTCGAACTGCTGGCCGAACTGATCGGGCAGGCCGCGGGCAGGATCGTCGTCATGCCCGGCAGCGGGGTGAACGAGGACAACGCGGCAACGATCATCGCTCGCAGCAAGGCCGAGGAGTTGCACTTCTCCGGGATGGACACCACCCCGGGCCCGGCAGTTTTTCGCAACCCGCGCGTAGCCATGGGCGGCGGCGCAACACCCTCGGAGTACGAACGCCGGATGAACTCCCCCGAACGCATCAGGCGCATCATGGCAGCGGCCGGAAACCAGGCGACCGTGATGGACGGCCAAAAGCGCCGCCGTACGCTTGAGTAGGCTTTACCGACCGTTTAGCGCCGAACCCCCTGGAGGAGTCGGGTGTCCCCCAAACGCGAGAAGCCCGATCGGGAAGGACCGTCCGAACGGCCGTTGCCGCCCGGAACGACGCTTTACACCCCCGGCGCCTCACCGCTGCGCCGCGCGATCGAGAAGCGCAGCGCCGTGCCGCTCCTGGTCCTGCACAACGCACCCAGGTGGGTACTGCCCGTGGCGATGGTCGGGGTGTTCTTCTCCGGGCTGATGCTGGCCGGAGTCGCCGGTGCACTGCTCTTGGGGCTCATCGCGGCGTTCTTCGCGTGGCTCACCTTCCTCGGCTGGCCGCGGCTCCAACGCTCGGAGCGAGCGATGCGCTGCATCGTGGCGGCGACACTGCTCGGTCTGGGCATACTACAAAGCGGTCTATTTTGACAACCGTTTTCGTTTTCTTAGACTGGTGAAGTGTCTACAGACGCTCTACCCGCCCAGAACCTCGCCGCTGTGAGCGGCTTCGAGCGCTCCCCCGCCTTCACGGTGCGCGACGCCGTCGTCGAGTACGACCGCGTTCCCGTGTTGCGCGGGGTCTCTTTGACGATCGACGCGGGTGAGACCGTCGCCATCGTCGGCGCCAACGGGTCGGGCAAGTCCACCCTGCTGCGCGCGATGCTGGGCTTGGTGAACCTCGGCTCGGGTTCGATCGAGGTACACGGGCGCCCGCTCCGGCGCTTCCGGGATTGGGCCAGGGTCGGCTACGTCCCCCAGCGCCTCTCCGCCGGGGGCGGGGTGCCCGCCACCGTGCGCGAGGTCGTCTCCTCCGGGCAGGTCGCCCGGAGGCGCCGATTCCGTCTGCCCACCGCCGCCGACCGCGCGGCCGTCAACCGGGCGTTGGCCTCCGTGGGACTGACCGAGCGCGCGGGGGACTCGGTTCACGAACTCTCCGGCGGCCAACAGCAGCGGGTGCTCATCGCACGCGCCCTGGCAGCCGAGCCCGACACCTTCGTCATGGACGAACCGATGGCCGGAGTGGACGCCACCAACCAGGAGGCACTGGCCACCACCATCGGACAGCTGTCCGCGCGCGGGGCGACCGTCGTGGTGGTCCTGCACGAGCTGGGCCCGCTGGCCTCCCTCATCGACCGCGCCGTCACGCTGGACGACGGCGAGATCGCCCATGACGGCTTTCCCCTCAGCCCTCAGGGCGACTGCGCCCGCCCCGGCCATGACCACGTCCACCCGCACGCCGACGCCGGGCGCAGCGCCCCGGCCGTCCCGGTCCTTGAGGTCCCCCGCCGTGATTGAGCTCTTCACCATCGATTTCATGATCCGCGCGTTGATCTCGGCCGCGCTGGTCGGCCTGGTCGCACCGGCGATCGGCACCTTCATGGTGCAGCGCAAACTGGCCCTGCTCGGCGACGGGATCGGACATGTCGCGCTGACGGGGGTCGCGCTGGGCATCCTGACCGGGACCTCCGAAGTACTGACCGCGTTGATCGTCTCCTCAGCGGGAGCGATCCTGATCGAACTGGTGCGTGTGCGCGCCCGCACCAGTGGCGACGTCGCACTGGCACTGCTGTTCTACGGCGGGATCGCCGGAGGCGTTCTCCTCATCGGACTGGCGCCGGGTTCCAACGTCGGCAACCTGACCAGTTTCCTGTTCGGCTCCGTGGTCACCGTCAGCGAGCAGGACGTGTACGTGATGGTCGGGTTGGCCGTACTCGTACTCGGTTTGATGGCCTACTTCGGCCGTGAACTGTTCGTGCTCTGCCAGGACGAGGAGGTGGCGCGCACCCACGGTCTGCCGGTGCGGTTCCTGAGCATGGTGATCGCGGTGACGGCAGCCCTGACCGTGGTCATCTCGATGCGGGTGGTGGGCGTGCTGCTGGTGAGCGCCTTGATGGTGGTGCCGGTGGCCGCCGCTCAGCAGCTGACCAGGAGTTTCCGGGTGACCATGGGGCTGGCCATGGTGATCGGCGTCCTCTCGGCAGTGGGCGGACTGTCCACCGCCTACTACACCGACACCGCCCCCGGGGCCTCCATCGTGCTGATCGCGCTCGCCGTGTTCGGCGTCGCCATCGGCGTGGGGCAGATGCTGCGTGTC
The DNA here is from genome assembly GCF_030268225.1 of Nocardiopsis ansamitocini. Classification (GTDB taxonomy): domain Bacteria; phylum Actinomycetota; class Actinomycetes; order Streptosporangiales; family Streptosporangiaceae; genus Nocardiopsis_D; species Nocardiopsis_D ansamitocini. The sequence continues at coordinate 762,221 of NZ_BSQG01000001.1, forward strand.
CGGCGCGGCAGGCACGGCCGCGATGCGCGGCCGACCGTGTCCGTGGGTACGATTTCCCGGACAGAAGCGGGGAGTGTACCGACATGAGCACACGTCGCGAGACCGTGCGGCAGGCACTGAACGACAGCATCGGCTTTCGCAGTGCCCAGGACCTGTACGCGGCACTACGAGCCGAAGGATCGAAGATCGGCCTCACGACCGTCTACCGGGCGCTCCAGGCGCTCAGTGACGCGGGCGAGGTCGATGTGCTGCGTACCGACGACGGGGAGGCGGTCTACCGCGCCTGTCTGACCGACGAGCACCACCACCACCTGGTCTGCCGTTCCTGCGGCAAGGCCGTGGAGATCGAGGGACCCGCTGTGGAGGACTGGGCCGAGGGCCTGGCCGCCAAACACGGGTTCGTGGACCTGACCCACACCGTCGAGGTGTTTGGCACCTGCACGGAGTGCGCACGGGCCGGGGTCCACGCCTAGGGGCTGGGCCCTCGCCATCCGAACAGCCGCAGACGGCCCCTCCGCACGATCCGCGGAGGGGCCGTCTCACGTCTCCCCTCCATCAAGCTGGGAACGTAGCGCAGGCCCCGCCCCTCGATATCCCTACCTGTTTCGTCGGTTAATGGTTAGACTCAGCCCACGAATGAACACTCTCCGGATTCATTCGACTACCACCAGCCATGTGACAAGGAAATGGGGTGTCGTCATGAGCGTGACCGACGAACTACTCGCCAACGCGGCAGACTACGCGCAGAACTTCGACTTGGGAGACCTCGCCCTGCCCCCGGCAAAGAAACTCGCCGTCGTGGCCTGCATGGACGCGCGGCTCAATCCTTACGCACTTCTCGGACTGGCCGAGGGCGACGCCCATATCATCCGCAACGCGGGCGGAGTCATCACCGCCGACGAACGACGCAGCCTCGCGATCAGCCAGCGACTGTTGGGGACGGAGGAGATCATCCTGATCCAGCACACCGCATGCGGGATGCTGACCTTCACCGACGACGACTTCAAACGGGAGATCGAGCAGGAGACCGGAATCAAACCCGACTGGGCCGCCGAGGCGTTCACCGACGTGGAGGCCAATGTCCTGCAGTCGATCAGGCGAATCGAGGCCGACCCGTCGATCCCGCGCAAGGACTCCATCCGCGGTTTCGTCTACGAGGTCGAGTCCGGCAAACTCCGCGAGGTCGTCGCCCGGCCGAACTGAATCCGACCGGCCCGCGCCCCTCGGGCGCCGGCTCCGGTTATCCGGGGCGCTGACCGAGACGCTCCAGGTTGGGCCGTTTGGGACCCAAGCCGTCACCGGAGGAACGTCCGGTCAGCCGGCGGTGGATCCAGGGCACCAGGAACTCCCGCGCCCAGTGCAGGTCATCCTGGCGGGCCGCACGCCAGTGCATCGGCTCGGCGCCGGGCCACGGCTCGTTCCAGTCCTCCCCCGCCTCGGCCCCCACCGCCGCACACACCTTGAGTGCGAGCCTGCGGTGCCCCTCGGTCGACAGATGCAGGCGATCCCAGTCCCACGCCTGACGGTCCTGGAAGATCTTCATGCTCCACAGGTCGACGACCTGGCAGCCATGGGCATCGGCGATACCGCGCAGGTGCATGTTGTAGGTCGCGATGCGTCCGCGCAGGTGACGCATGACCGGCTGGAACCCGATGTCGAAACCCGTGAAGATGATGACGTCGGCACCGGTGGCACGCAGTTGCCCAATACCGTCCTCGAAGATTTCTGCGAGCACGTCGGGATCCGCACCCGGCCGGATCAGGTCGTTGCCGCCAGCGCAGATCGTCACCAGGTCCGGAGCGAGCTCGACGGCGCGCGGAAGCTGATCGGCCAGAATCTGGCGCAACAGCTTGCCGCGCACCGCGAGATTGGCGTAGCGCACTTCCCGCCCCTGGTCGGCGAGATGCTCGGCGAACCGGTCCGCCCACCCGCGGAAACCACCGTCGGGATGGGGGTCGCTGAGACCCTCGGTGAAACTGTCACCGAGGGCGACATAGGAAACGATGTCATGCCCGTTGTGAAAACCGCTCATGGTAGACGATGATGCACCGACCGTCCATGGTTACGCGACAGTAGGTTTTGGGTTCGCGGCCCATTGTGATGCAGAGCTCACCTACCCTCCGGGCAGGAACTTCTCCAGGTCGGGACGCTTGGCGTCGAGCGTGTCGCCCGAGGATCGTCCGGTCAGGCGGCGCCCCACCCACGGCACCAGGAACTCCCGCGCCCAGCGGGCGTCCGCCCGACGCGCGACCCTCCACTCCACGGGCTGCACCTCGGGCAACGGTTCGTCCCAACACCGCTCTGTGGGCACCCCCACGACTTCCGCGACCCGCAGCGCCAGGCGACGATGCCCTTCGGACGACATGTGCAATCGGTCGGTGTCCCAGACCGACGCGGCGGAGAGAACCGGCATGGACCACTGGTCGACCAGGTGACAGTCGTGGCGGTCGGCGATCGAACGGATGTTGAGGTAGTACCGGGCGAACCGTCCGACCAACCCCGACATATAGCCGCGTGACACGTTCACCCCGGTGAACAGAACCACTTCGGCTCCCGCCTCCCGAAGCCGGCGCACCCCCTCCTCCAGGACCGCGGCCAGGAGATCGGGGTTGCCGCTGGGGCGCAGCAGATCGTTGCCTCCTGCACTGAAGGACACCAGAGTTGGACGTAGCCCGACCGCGGCCGGCAGCTGATCGCGCATGACCTGGCGCAGCAGCTTGCCGCGCACCGCGAGATTGGCGTAGCGCACTTCCCGCCCCTGGTCGGCGAGATGTCCGGCGAACCGGTCCGCCCACCCGCGCGCGGTGCCATCGGGGTACCAGTCCCCCACGCCTTCGGTGAAACTGTCGCCGATCGCAACATAGTCGACCGGGGCGGCGGGTTCCAGCGGGCGCATCAGACCCCCTTCTCGGGGGCCGCCCCGGAGGCCGCGGGCTCCACCGGGTTGGGTATCGCACCGCCGTAGCGGCGATCCCGGCTGGCATAGATCTCACAGGCGTGCCAGAAGTGACGGCGGTCGAAGTCGGGCCAGAGCGTGTCGAGGAAGACGAACTCCGAGTAGGCCGACTGCCAGAGCAGGAAGTTGGAGAAACGCTGTTCGCCCGAGGAGCGCACGAAAAGGTCGACGTCAGGGATGTCGGTTTTATACAGGTACTTGGCGAGGGTCGCTTCGTTGACCTTGTCCGGATTGAGTTTTCCTGCTGCGGCGTCGCGGGCGATCGCGGCCGCGGCGTCGGCGATCTCGGCCCTGCCCCCGTAGTTCACACAGAACTGCAGGGTGAGCGCGGTGTTGTCGCGGGTCAGCTCCTCTGCATCCTCGAGTTCGCTGATGACGCTCTTCCAAAGCCGTCCACGCCGTCCCGACCAGCGCACCCGGACTCCGCGCGCGTGCAACTCGTCACGACGGCTGCGGATGACATGGCGGTTGAAGCCCATCAGGAAGCGCACCTCCTCGGGCGAACGCTTCCAGTTCTCGGTGGAGAAGGCGTAGGCGGACAGGTAGGAGACACCCAGTTCCAGGGCCCCCTCTATGACGTCGAACAGGGAACTCTCACCGGCTTTGTGCCCTTCCGTTCGGGGCAGGCCCCGCTCCTTGGCCCAGCGGCCGTTGCCGTCCATGACGATGGCCACGTGCTTGGGCACCAGCTCCTTGGGCAACTCCGGCGGCTGAACGCCACTGGGATGCGGCACCGGCGCGACGAACTGTCGCGGGGCCTGCTTGGACGAGAAGGCGTTGTACAGGCTCACGTACGCTCCACAAGGCGCAAAGATCGGATTCCGTTCTCCAGGTGCCACTGGAGATAGGCGGCCACCAGGCCGCTGCACTCACTGCGGTTGCGGTCGGCACTCGCGTCAGCGGCCGCCCAGTCGCCGCGCAGCAGCGCCAGCATCAGCGCGATCGAGTCGGGCGAGGGGGTGGCGGACCCCGCGGGCCGGCAGAGCGAACACACCATTCCCCCAGCATGCACCGCGAAGTTGCGGTGCCCCCCTTGCGAACCGCAACGGGCACATTCTTCCAGTGCCGGTGCGTAGCCGGCCACGGCGAGCGAGCGCAAGAGGTAGGCGTCCAGTACCAGCCGCGGATCGTGCTCGCCTTCGGCGAGCGTGCGCAGGCCGCCCAGCAGCAGCAGGAACTGCCGTAGCGAGGGATCCTTCTCCACGACCACGATCTTCTCCGCGGTCTCCAGCATCGCGGTGCCCGCTGTGTAGCGGGCGTAGTCGACGACCAGCAGACCGCCGTAGGCGTGCAGGCTGTCCGCCTGGGTGACGACGTCCAGGGTCCGCCCGACATGCAGCTGGAGATCGACGTGGCTGAAGGGCTCCAGCCTGGCGCCGAAGCGCGACTTGGTGCGCCGGACACCCTTGCCGACCGCGCGGACCAACCCGGTACGCCGGGTCAGCAGGGTCACGATGCGGTCGGCCTCGCCCAGTTTCTGGGTGCGAAGGACTATGCCCTCGTCGCGGTAGAGGCTCACCCGCCCATTCTCGCCGATGCCACGGCCACTCGACGCAAACGGCCTCCCATCAGCCTCTCCACAAGGGCAAACTCTCCCGAGATAACACTTTTACCGCGATTTGGTCTAGCATCACCCGCCAACGGGACATTCGACTTCAACGAAACGGGGTTTCGACGGATGCCGCGAGACGATCACCATCGCCGAAGATCCCGGTCGGGCCGACGGCGCAACAGCGGTCGCCCCCGCCGCAGGAGCGGTGCTGTCAAGCCCTGGCGCGGCCCACTGATCGGGGCGCTGCTGGCGGTTCCGGTGGGCACGGGGCTGGCCGCCGCGCTGGTACTCAGCTCGATGTCGCCCGAGAGGTCCGACCCTCTCGCGCAGGCTCCCGGCTCGGCGATGCTGCCCGATGACAGCGCGGTCGCACCGACGGACTTCTTCGCCCAGTCGGGCACCCGCCCCTCCGGCCCTCCCACCGCACGCCCCAGCAGGGACACCTCCGCCGACCAGGTGGCCGGCGTCGAGGTCGAGGCCAGTGCACAACCCGAGAGCCCCGAATCCGACGGGGACGAAGGTTCCAACGGCGGAGGCGGTTCGGGCTCGGGCGGCAACAGCGGAGGCGGCGGTGGAAACTCCGGTGGCGGCTCCGGCGGGGGCGGTGGCGGGGGGAACTCCGGCGGCGACACTCCGCGGGGCGGGGACACCGGCAGCATGAACACGCTGAGCTCCCAGGTGTTCGACATCGTGAACTCCGAGCGCTCCAACGCCGGGTGCTCAGCGGTCCGTGTGGACAACCGCCTGGTCTCGGCCGCCCAGCTGCACAGCGAGGACATGGACCGCCACGACTACATGTCGCACACCGGCCGGAACGGCAGCTCCCCTGGTGACCGCGCCAGCGCGCAGGGCTACGACTCCTGGTCCGGCGAGAACGTGGCCAAGGGCCAGCGCAGCGCCGAACAGGTGATGGACGCCTGGATGAACAGCCCGGGGCACCGGGCCAACATCCTCAATTGCGACAACAAGGCGTTGGGGGTCGGCGAGGCGAACGGGGCCTGGACGCAGCTCTTCGGTCGCGAGTAGCCGAGGGCCCTCGCCCTCACCCGTCAAGACGACAGGTAGTACGAAGGCCGGCGGGCCGGGAGTGTCCTCCCGACCCGCCGGCCTTCGCCGTTGTTCCCGGTCAGTGATGCGCGCGGTTGACCGCGCTGCACACTGCCTTCAGCGAAGCAGTGGTGATGCTGCTGTTGATGCCCACTCCCCAGAACGTCTGACCGTCCACCTCCGCCTCGACGTAGGCGGCAGCACGCGCGTCCCCGCCTGCGCTCATGGCGTGCTCGCTGTAGTCCACGACCCGGACCTGCACCCCTACGGCGGACAGAGCGTCCACGAAGGCCGAAATGGGACCGTTTCCGGTTCCGGACACCTCACGGATCTCCCCGCGGACCTTGACGTCGGCGCTGATGCGGTATTCGCCGTCGGTCGCGGTCTGCGAACGGTGCGCCACGACGCCCAGGGGGCCGTTGTCGGCCAGGTAGGTGTCGGAGAAGATCTCCCAGATCCGTGCGCCGTTGAATTCACCGCCTTCGACGTCGGTGAACTCCTGGACGACCCGGGAGAACTCGATCTGCAGCCGACGCGGCAGGTCGACGGCGTGGTCGCGCTGGAGGATGTAGGAGACACCGCCCTTGCCGGACTGGCTGTTGACCCGGATGACGGCCTCGTAGTTGCGGCCGACCTCCTTGGGGTCGATGGGCAGGTAGGGCACCTTCCACGGGTACTCGGCGACGGGGACTCCCGCCGCCGCCGCGTCTTTCTCCAGCGCGACCAGTCCCTTCTTGATCGCGTCCTGGTGCGAGCCGGAGAAAGCGGTGTAGACCAGGTCCCCGCCGTAGGGGTGGCGAGGGGCGACGGGCAGCTGGGTGCAGTGCTCGACGATCCGGCGGATCTCGTCGATGTCGGAGAAGTCGATCTGGGGGTCGACCCCCTGGCTGTACAGGTTCATGCCGAGCGTGACCAGGCAGACGTTGCCGGTACGCTCACCGTGCCCGAACAGGCAGCCCTCCACCCGGTCCGCGCCGGCCATGACTGCCAGCTCGGCCGATGCCACCCCCGTGCCGCGGTCGTTGTGGGGGTGCACCGAGACGCATACGTACTCGCGCCGGGACAGGGTGCGGCTCATCCATTCGATCTGGTCGGCATAGACGTTGGGTGTGGCGCGCTCGACCGTCGCCGGCAGGTTCAGGATGATCTCGCGGCCCGGACCCGGCTGGTAGACGTCCATGACCGCTTCGCAGACCTCGACCACGAAGTCCAGTTCGGTGTCGATGAAGATCTCGGGCGAGTACTCGTAGCCGAAGTACTCGGTGTCGCCCAGATACTGCTCGGCGAACTTCAGGACGTGACGAGTGCCCTCGACCGCGATGCCCTTGCACTGGTCGCGGTCCACATTGAACACCACGCGCCGAAATTCCGGGGCGGTGGCGTTGTACAGGTGCACGGTGGCGCGCTTCGCACCGACCAGGCTCTGCACGGTCCGCTCGATCAGTTCCTCGCGGGCCTGCGTCAGAACGGAGATCTGCACGTCGTCGGGGATGCGGTCGCCCTCGATCAGCGAGCGCACGAAATCGAAGTCGGTCTGGCTGGCCGCCGGGAAGCCGACCTCGATCTCCTTGTACCCCATGCGCACCAGCAGGTCGAAGATCTCGTGCTTGCGTTGGCCGTCCATCGGCTCGATCAGGGCCTGGTTGCCGTCGCGCAGATCGGTGGAGAGCCAGCGCGGGGCCTGGGTGATGGTGGCGTCGGGCCAGGTGCGATCGGGCAGATTCACCGGCGGGAAAGGCTGGTAGCGCTGGAAGGGCATACCACTGTTTTGCTGCTGCGGCACCATGAAAAGCTCCTCAAGAAGTCTCGCGGAAAAGGCCGACAAAAGACAGGTCGAAGCCCCGCGGCGAGGGAGCCGGCCTATCGGCCCCCGCCGCGGCCGCTAAGAAGGAGCAGCTCGCGCAGCATAACGGCACTCACGTTAGCAGATCCGTGGTGCCGCACAGGGCGGGCCCCCGCCGCTCGCCTCCACCGTGGGTTTCTCGATCGGGCAGGGCCTGAACGGCCCCGGGTCAGCCGAGGAGCGCCACCACCTCGACGGGCAGGTCGGCCAGGGTGGCAGCGGGCCGGATCGCGCGGAGCCGCTCGATCGTGTCCTCGGTGGCGCCCATACCCGTCAGCGCCACGAGCAATTGCGCGTCGGGCAGGGTGTTGAACCAGCGCAGCCACAACGCGTCGGCTCCCTCGGTGGACAACTGCCCGATCGCGTGGAACCGGGCGAGCCCTCCATCGGGGTAGACGTCCAGGCGCAGTCGGGTGGCAGGGGGAGCATCGTGGACCGCGAACCGGTGACGTGTGTCCGGGCTCAGGTCGGTGCGCTCCAGGAGGGTGAACCAGGAACCAGGGTCGGCCGGGTCGGCACTGGTCTCGTCGACCCCGGTGACCTTCGCGGCGCCGGGTGCGTTGAAGAGGAAGTAGCTGGTGTCCAGCTCCAAGAGCTGGACCCGTCCCGAACCGGCAAGCGCGAATTCCACGAAGTCGTTGCCGCCGTCGCGGCGGCGTGCGTTCTCCCAGCCGTCCGCCATGGCTTTGGCCAGCCCCGGCGAGATGAGCTGGTTGGGCGAGCCGTAGAACTGGTTGCTGCACGCGGTGACCAGTCCGCCGTTCTCCAGTGAAGCGAGGTCGAGCCCTCCGGTGACCAGGAGGCGCGGATCGGTGACCGCCTCGCCGTGCACCCTGAAACGGGCGATCCCCCCGTCGGGGTACATGCTCAAACGAACGTGGGTGTAGCGCCGGGGGTCGTCGACGGTGAAGGGGGTGGCGGCGTGCCCCTCCACGAAAGCCCTGGGGACGATCGTGGCCCATTGCGCCGTGTTGAGCTGTTCGGGTGTCGGATAACCGTCGAATCCGGCCGCCTCCACCGAGATCTCGGGCGGATAGTTGCCCCGGAAGAAAGCGGTGTCCACGATCACGCCGTGCACGACACCGGGGACCCCCAGCCGCACGATCGCCCAGTCGTGGCCGGGTGTTCTGCGGCGCCGGGTCTCCCACCCGTCATAGACCTTGCCCTTGTGTCCGAACTCGGTGGGATCGTGTACCGCCGGAGCGGGTTTGATGAGGTTCTCACGCTCGGCAAAGGACTCGTCGTTGGCGTAGACGACGGCACCTCCGAGGGCTCGACCAGCAAGGTCGGGGTAACGGAGGAACTCCCGGTCACTCACGAATCCATCATCTCCTCGCCGAGGGCGGCGGTGGAACGGGCACGGTCGCGGAAAAAGCGCTGGCCCCTCCCATGTGACCAGGTGGCCGGCCAGCGAGCGGAACAGGGACGCTCCGCACTCACCGATCGCCCCCATCGTGCCCATCTGTACTATTTACCCAAACCCTTCAGTGCTAGGGGGTTGGCGGCCACGCCGGTGACAGCGCCCGACTCCGGGCCCCGTCCCGGCCCGGCCGCCGGGTACCGCCGGCAGGACTTGGGGTGCGGCCAACACCCAGGTGGCCCGGCCCCTCGCCGATTACACGTAAGACGCGGGGCCGGTCGACCAGTCCCGCCGGCGGTCGCCCGACTCTTCTCCCCTGCCGTACGGCCACAGGACGGTGCGACGCTCGGCCGCGCATCGACTTCCCCTCCGACGCCTCCCCGGGGTATTGACAGCACACGGCCCACGCGGTTTACAGTCCGTGCACGGATTTCTGCACGGTGAGACCGCGCGATGGCGTTGGTTTCAAACGCTCGCGCACCCGCACGGGCTCGGTCTTCTCGAAACGTCTCCGAAAATGCCATCGAACAGGTGCGGCATGCTGCCGGTGGATTCCGCCGCCGTGGCCACGACTGGAGAACGCATGCACGACGACGGCACCGCGCTCGACCACGCGGTCGAGCGGCTCAACGCACTGGACCCGCAAGAATTCCACGCGGTGTTCGCCGCGTGCCTCGACATCGACCGGTGGGTGCGCGCGCTGGAGGCCGAGCGGCCCTTCGCCTCCGCCGACGCACTGGTGTCGGCCGCCGACCGCCACGCCGCGGCCATCACTCCCGAAGAGGTGGGTACGGCGATCGCGCGACACCCGCGCATCGGCGAGAAAGCGGCCGGATCGGACACCGAGTCCGCGTGGTCGCGCGCCGAGCAAGCCGGGGTGTCCCTGGCCGACGCCAGAACCGCTGCCTCCCTCTCCCGAGGCAACACCGACTACGAGGAGCGGTTCGGGCACATCTACCTGGTCTGCGCGAACGGTCGGTCAGGCGACGAACTGCTCGCCGACCTGAACAGCCGCCTGAGCAACGATCCCGCGGCCGAGACCCGGGTCGTCGCCGAGGAATTCCGCAAGATCGCGCTGGTGCGCGTGCGGAAACTACTACTGGAGCCGTGATGTCCACCAGCCACGTCACCACGCACGTCCTGGACTCCGCGCTCGGCCGCCCGGCCGTCGACGTGCCGGTCCTGTTGGAGGCGGCGAGCACCCCGGAACGCACGTCCTGGACCCGGGTCGCCTCCGGTGTCACCGACGTCGACGGCCGGATCCCGGCCCTGGGCCCGAAACGACTGCCCGTCGGTATGTACCGGATCACCTTCGACACCGCGTTCTACTTCGCCGCCACCGGGCAGAACGGCTTCTATCCCGAGGTGAGCGTGGTTTTCGCGCTCACCGAGGAGGACGCGCACTACCACGTTCCCCTGCTGCTCAGCCCGTTCGCCTTCTCCACCTATCGGGGCAGCTGAGGCGCGAGCCCCTCCCACCGGCCCTGCCTTTGCCTCCCGCCCTCATGAAGCCGGGGCCGGGAATCCCTACCCTTGAAGGAGCCACCCGACGATGGCGATCCGTCTCGGCGACAACCAGTACGGCAAGGCAGAGGTGCGTCTGGTGCGCGTCACCCGCGACACCGACAGACACACCATCCGCGACCTCAACGTCACCTCGCAACTGCGCGGCGACTTCACGGCCGTGCACACAACCGGCGACAACACCAACTGCGTGGCCACCGACACCCAGAAGAACACCGTCTACGGACTTGCCCGCAAGCACGCCCTCGGCGCGATCGAGGAGTTCGCCCTGCTGCTGGCGCGCTACCACGTGGACGGGTTCGGCTTCGTCCACGGTGCCCGTATGGAGATCGAAGAGTATCCCTGGGACCGGATCGCCACGGTGGACGGCGCACACGACCATTCGTTCGTGCGCGGCGGCGGCGGAACCCGCACCACCCTTGTCGTCAAGGACGGGCCCACCGAAACGGTGCTCTCAGGGGTAACCGGACTGACGGTGCTGAAATCGACCGGTTCGGAGTTCCACGGCTTTCCCCGGACCGAGTTCACCACACTGGCCGAGACCACCGACCGGATCCTGGCGACCGACGTCACCGCGCGCTGGCGCTACATCGGCACCGACGTCGACTGGGACGCCAGCCATGACTCGATCCGGCGGATCATCGTGGAAACCTTCGCCGTCCAGCACAGCCTGGCCCTGCAGCAGACGCTCTGGGAGATCGGACGGGCCGTGCTGGAGGCCCACCCGGAGGTTGCCGAGATCCGGTTCTCCTGCCCCAACAAGCACCACTTCGCGGTGGACCTCTCGGCTTTCGACATGGACAATCCCGGTGAGGTCTTCTTCGCCGCGGACCGCCCCTACGGCAAGATCGAGACCACCGTCGAGCGCGACGACGCCCCCTCGGCGGGGCGCGTCTGGGAAAGCGTCCCCGGTTTCATCTGAGCGGGGGCGGGCGGCCCTCTACAGCGGCCCGGGACACAACCGATGCCCTCAGGGGTCGACGTACACGAATCGTCCCGTACCGTCAGAAGCCCCTCAGCCGGCTCCTTCCCCGATGCCGTGGTCCCCACTTTGCGCCGCCCCGGCCAGGAGCGCTCCGGCCCGGGCCAGCTCGGCCGGCAGGTCGGCCTCCTGGACCAAGGGATTCCACACGGTGCTCACCACTTCGGTCAGCGCCGCGTCGACTTCTCTGGCGATCGTGCCGCGCATGCACCAGGCCCCGACTGCGACCAGCGGCCGGGCCCACCTTCTTCCGCGCACGATGACCAGTACCGTCACCCGGCTCACCCCCTCAGAGGTACTGATCGGGGTGAGCGCCAACTTCGCCCGCACGAGCCGGTGGGTGAGCTCGACCGTCACCGGAGCAGTGCCCTTGGCCGTGGAGGAGAAGTCGGCTCCAGCGGTGACGGAGGCGCCGCGCAGCCAGGCCAGGGCCCCGTTGGCCACGCGCAGTTCGCCGGTGGCACGGATACGGGGCGGCAGCTCTTGGGCGTGCGTGCTGAGAGTGCCGTCGAAGGAGTAGGCATCTTCGCCCTGGACGAAGTTCCCGCTCGCGGTCAGGACCGTTGTCGCGGATGGGTTCCACTCGGCCACCGTCACATCGGTTGTCGACTCGGCAGCCTCGGTCGTGTGATCGCCCTCATCGCGCACACAAAAGCGGTAGCGGGCGCCGGGGCGCAGGTGCACCCCCGCGATGAGTCGGACGTCCACCCGCTCTTCCGCTGCGGCCGGCGCCCCTGCCCGGCCTACTGGTTCGTCCACCGACTCCTACAACGTCGGGGAAGGCGTCCGGCGGAGGCAGGATCGGGCGCCCCTCGGGGTCCAGGCGGACGTTCTCGGCGAGCCCGTGCATCCCGACGAGGACGTCGCGCAACCATTGGGGAGTCACCGATGCGGCAAGGGTCCCGGCGCGGATCGTGGCCATGAGTTCCTCTCGTCGTTGCGCCCCTCGACGCTAACTCCGACCGCCCGCACCACTCGACCCGGTGGCCGTGGCGATCATGACTCAGGTGTCGTCCTCGGTGGCACCGATCGGGGCGGAGCCGGTCGAGGGGCCTGCTCCCGGCAGATCGGTTTCAGTGCCCACCCGCTTGCGCCGGTCGGGCGAGGCCCGCTGTCCGCGCTCCAGCAGTCGGCCTCTCCGCACTCCGTGGACCACTGGCTCGCCGCGCAACCAGGTCTGTCGGATCACCCCCTTGAGCTCACGACCGTCGTAGGCGCTGATGGGGTTCTTGTGGTGCAGGCGGGCGGCGTCCACCCGCAGAACGGCATCCGGGGCGAACACGGCGAAGTCCGCGTCGCAGCCGATCGCAATCTGCCCCTTTCCTGCCACGCCGGCGATCTCGGCAGGGCGCCTGCCCATCCAGTGCACCACGTCTGCCAGGGCAAACCCTCGCGCGCTCGCTTCGGTCCATACCGCGGGCAGGCCTACCTGAAGACCGGCGATCCCTCCCCAGGCGGTGCCGAAATCCCCGGTGTCCAGGTCCTTCAACGCCGGTGTGCTGGGCGAGTGGTCGCTGACCACACAGTCGATCACCCCCCTTTCCAGCGCGGCCCACAGGGCGTCGCGGTTGGCCGAGTCCCGGATCGGCGGGCAGCACTTGAACTGGGTGGCACCGGGCGGTATCTGCTCGGCTGCGATGGTCAGGTAGTGGGGGCAGGTCTCCACCGTGAGAGGTACGCCCTCGGCACGGGCAGCTGCGATCTGGGGCAGAGCTCCGGCGCTGGACAGGTGCAGGATGTGGCAGCGGGTGCGCGTGGCACGAGCGGTGGCGATGAGCAGGGAGATCGCATTGTTTTCCGCACTTTCCGGACGTGATGCGACAAAGCCCGCGTAATCACGACCGGTGGCGGGCGGGGCCTCGGCCAGCGCGCGGGGATCCTCCGCATGCACGATGAGCAGCCCTCCGAAGCCGCCGATCGCGACTGCTGCACGCCGCAACGCCTCGGGGTCCAGGTGTCCGAACTCCTCGACACCCGAAGGCGACAGAAACGCCTTGAAACCGTACACACCGCGTTCGTGCAGTGCCACGAGGGCATCGGGGGGACCCGGTGCGGTGTTGTCCGGGACCGCACCGCCCCAGAAACCGACGTCCACCGCGATCTGGCCGTCGGCCGCGGCGTGTTTGGCGTCGAGCCCGGCGATCGTGGTCGTCGGGGGAACACTGTTGAGCGGCATGTCCACGATCGTGGTCACTCCCCCGGCCGCAGCGGCGCGGGTGGCGCTGGAGAAGCCCTCCCATTCGGTACGACCGGGCTCGTTGACGTGCACGTGGCTGTCCACCAGGCCGGGCAGCAACACCTCGTCCTCCGCGAGCTCGACGGTACGCGTGCCCATATGGGGGGTGTCGAACGGGTCGATCGCGACGATGCGCCCGCCGTTCGTCGCGACCGCGACCGCACGCTCTCCCTCTGGCGTGACCGCCCTCCGGGCACGTACCACCAGGTCGAATCGCTCGGTCATCCTCGCCCTCGTCTCACTGCTGAGTGGTCCTGCGGTTCCATCACCCCGCACGCGCAACGGTCAACCGACCCTGCGGTTGGCGAAGCTTTCCAGCGTCGACCGGCCGACACCGGTGGCTGCTGTCACCTCGTCGTCACCCAGCGCCCCGCAATTCAGCCCTCTGACCAGAGCCGAAGCCAACGCCTGCGCGGTCGCGGGCTCGTCCATGACCCCACCGCCGACCACGCCGAGGTAATCCCTGAGGCGGGCCGCGGCTGGTGCGAATGCCTCCCGGTAGAAGGCGTACGTGGCGAGGTAGCGTGTGGGCAGCTGATGCGGATGCAGATCCCAGCCCTGGTAGTAGGCGCGTTCGAGCGAGCGCCTGACCAGTTGGGCGTGCAGGCGCCAGGCAGCGTGTACCTGGTCGGGACCGCCCACGGGAACGACGTTGGTCGACCCGTCCGACAGCCATACTCCGGTCCCGGCAGCAGCAAGCTGCATGACGGCTTTGGCGTGATCGGCGACCGGGTGCGCCATGCTCTGGAAAGCGGCGGTCACGCCGCAGGCCGCACTGTAGTCGTAGGTCCCGTAGTGCAGCGCGCTGATCCTCCCCTGGCCGCTGCGCAGCATCAGCGCCACTGCAGCGCTTCCGTCGGGGCCGAGAATGGACTGGGGCGTCTCGATCTGCAATTCGAAGGTCAGCACTCCCTCTGCGAGTCCGAGCCGCTTCTCCACCTCTTCGACCACCCAGACCATGGCCTCCACCTGCTGCACCGAGGTGATCTTGGGCAGGGTGAGGGTGAAGCCGTCCGGGATGCCTCCGCTTCGCTCCAGGACCGTCTGGGTGAACAGCACAAGGCTGCGCGTCCCCCGGCGGCGCCCGGCCGCCTCCATCCCCTTCATGCGGATACCGAAGTAGGGTGGGGCCTCCCCCGCCTCACGAGCGGCACACAGCGCATCGGCAGCGCCGAGTACGTGCCCGTCCTCCTCCGCGTCCGGACGCGAACCGTAGCCGTCCTCCAGGTCGACGCGCAGGTCCTCGATCGGTTCGCGGCGCAGCTTGTCCACGACTCTGGGCAGGTTCTCGGCGACGGCCTGCTCGGACAGCCCGGTAGCGGCGGCCAGAGCGGCGTGATCGGGGGCGAATTCTTCGAGGGAGGCCAACGCCTGTTCCCCCCACTGACCGACGACACCGGCGCCGACCCGGTCGGCGGGAAGGTAAACCGTGTGGACGGGTTGGCGGCGACCGTCGTTCCCCGGGTAGTCCCGCAGGAGAAGCGCATCGGCTTGCGCGAGCCTGGCGTCGAGCGCGTCGTTGAGAGCGGTGAGGCCGAGACCGGCCTCCACCTCTCCCACCTGGGAATCCTGCACGCATGCACCCCTTCCCGGTTCGTCGTGTCCTGCCACCGGACCGGGGAGGACTCGACCGCGCTTCTCGACAGCGGACATTAACCCCTGGGATCGACCTCAGGCAATCACTCGGTGGGAAACGTGGTCGGGTTCGACGGCACCGGAGTCACCGCCGAACATGCAAAAACATGGGACGAACGGTACTCGCCCCACTGCCCCGAGCGCGGATTAGCGGGTAAAGCTTTCCGTATCGCAGAATGGCTACTCCGTACTCGATCAACAGTCAGCCGTCTGGTCACGGTGATGGGAGCTGGACCTTTGGCAACGTCACACACAGTGGGCGGGAACACCGGTGGCGACGAGCGCGCGGACGGCCTCGGGAACCGGACTCGCACCGGTGGTGTGCAGTCGCTGGACCGCGCGTTCACCCTGCTGGAGATCATGGCCGATGCCGGTGGGGAGATCTCGCTCAGCCAGCTGGCCGAGTCCTCCGGCCTGCCGTTGCCCACCATCCACCGGATCATCCGCACCCTGGTCGGCAACGGTTACGTCCGGCAGCTGCCCTCCCGTCGTTACGCGTTGGGCCCCCGGCTGATCGGCCTGGGCGAGAGCGCATCGCGGATGCTGGGAACCTGGGCACGGCCGCACCTGGCGCAACTGGTGGAAGAACTCGGCGAGACCGCCAACCTCGCGATGCTCGACGGCGACAAGGTCATTTACGTCGCGCAAGTGCCCTCACCCCATGCGATGCGCATGTTCACCGAGGTGGGACGGCGCGTGCTGCCGCACTCCGCGGGGGTCGGAAAGGCATTGCTGGCTCAAATGCCGGAGGCCGAGGCACTGGCGACCGTACGCCGCACCGGAATGCCAGCTGCTACCGACCGGACCATCACCAACACCGAGGACTTCGCCGCTGAGCTGGATCGGGTCCGGTTGCAGGGCTATGCGATGGACGACGGGGAACAGGAGGTCGGGGTGCGCTGCCTGGCCGTTCCGGTGCGGGGCGGACCCGCGATGATGGCGATGTCCATCTCCGGCCCGGAGTCGCGTGTGAGCTGGGATTTCGTGGAGAGGGCCGCCCCTATCGTGCGCCGGATCGCGTCCAGTCTGGCCGCCGACCTGAACCACCGGGGGTAGCTCCCGACGGTTGTCGGTGGTCGGGCGGGGCCCGCACCCTGGGTACGCACCGCCCGGCTCATGACACCCGCTCCGCCCACACGGCTACCGGTTGCCCGAGAAGCCCCCGGTCGGCCGACTGTTCGGTCGCGGCACCGCAGGGCGTGCGCACCCCTTCCTCGGTGCGCAACCGTCGACGCGGAGAGCCCACGCGTCGACGGTGCGTGTCCGGCAACCGATCAGGTCTGTTGGTCAAAACCAAGGCGACGCAACTGCTTGGGGTCGCGCTGCCAGTCCTTGGCCACCCGCACTCGGAGGTCGAGAAAGACCCTGGTGCCCAGGAGTGCCTCGATCTGCTTGCGCGCGCGGGTCCCCACATCGCGAAGGCGCGCCCCTTTGGAACCGATCACGATGGCCTTCTGGCTGGAGCGCTCTACGTACAGCGACGCGTAGATGTCCATCATCGAATGGTCGGGCCGGGTGTTCGCCCGCATCGCCATCTCCTCGACCACAACGGCGATGGAGTGCGGAAGCTCGTCGCGCACACCGTCCAGGGACGCCTCGCGGATCAGCTCGGCCACCAGCATTTCGTCAGGCTCGTCGGTGAGGTCACCGTCGTGGTAGAGCGGCGGTCCGGGCGGCAGGTGGCCGCACAGCACGTCGGTGACCGTGTCCAACTGGAAAGAACCGTTGGCCGAGACCGGGACGATATCGGCCCACTCGCCCAGTTGGGAGACCGCCAGCAGCTGGTCGGTGATCTGCTTGCGGTCGGCGGTGTCGGTCTTGGTGACGATCGCCACCACCGGCGTGTCGCGCTGAGCGGCGAGTTCACGGGCGATGTAGGCGTCGCCCCTGCCGATCGGCTCGTTGGCCGGGATGCAGAAGCCGATCACATCGACCTCGACCAGGGTGGAGCGCACCAGGCTGTCCAGGCGCTCGCCCAACAGCGTGCGCGGCTTGTGCAGCCCGGGAGTGTCAACGATGATCAGCTGTGCGTCGTCGCGGTGCACGATGCCACGCACAGTACGCCGCGTGGTCTGCGGCTGGTTGCTGGTGATCGCCACCTTCTGCCCGACAAGGGCATTCATCAGCGTCGACTTGCCCACATTGGGCCGGCCGACGAAGCAGGCGAAGCCGCTGCGGAAACCCTCCTTGTACGTGGGCATCGGCAGCGGCACGCGCAGCTTCTCAAGATCGAGGTCGTCCATCTGTCCAGTCTCGCCGGTGGAGTGCAGTGCTCAGGCTCGAACAATGCTGGTGGTCGTGCCGTCGGGAGCCGCCGTGATCAAGGTCGCGGCCTTGAGGTCGGCTGCAACCGAGGTGTCGGCCCCGGAGGGCACGGTGGCCGCGGTGACCACGACTGCGGCTTCCAGCGACTCCGCTCCGCTGGAGACCGCGGCGGCCACGGCCGCCTGGAGCGCGGTCAACGCCAGGGACGGCAGTGCGACGGTGGTGGCCACGTAGGTGCGACCGGTCTCGTCGCGCACCGCCGCGCCCTCGGCGGAGCCGTTTCGGGCGCGAGAGGAACGGGCGAGGGTCACGAGCTTGGCGTCTTCGGGGCCGAGCTCGACGGGGGGGCTGGTGTCACTCAACGTGGGTGCCTCTCTTGGCGGGTAGGCAGGTCAGGCGTCGACTCGGTCGGGACCGGAGTCGTCGGCGGGCACCGGAAGCTTCTGCACCAGGATCGTCGCGGTCTGGTTGCGGCGGCCGGAAGGGTCCTCGGCGATCAGCCGGAGGCCGGAGAGTTCGGCCCGGGAGCCGGTGATGGGCACCCGTCCCAGGGCGTAGGCGAGCAGGCCGCCCACGGTCTCGATGTCGGGGGCGTCGATCTCCACCTCGAACAACTGCGCGAGATCGCCCAAGGGCAGGCGGGCGGTGACTCGCGCGCGGTCCTCGCCTAGGCGCTCGATGGGCGGGACCTCGTCGTCGTACTCGTCGGTGATCTCGCCGACGATCTCCTCGACGATGTCCTCGATGGTGACCAGGCCGGCGGTACCGCCGTACTCGTCGATGACAACGGCGACGTGGATGCGCTTCTGCTGCATCTCGCGCAGGAGTTCGTCGACGGGTTTGGAGTCGGGTACGTAGGTGGCCTCGCGCATCACGTCGCGGACCGTGCGGTCGGGGTCGGCCGCGAATTCGTCCTGGCCGGACGCGTCGATCCGCTCGTCGCGCAGCCGGGACACGACGTCCTTGAGATAGACGATTCCCACTACGTCGTCCTCGTTCTCGCCCACAACGGGAATGCGGGAGAACCCGCTGCGCAGCGCCAGGGAGAGCGCATCCTCGGCGGAGGCGTCGTGAGGGACGAAGACGATGTCGGGACGGGGGACCATTACCTCGCGCACCGAGGTGTCGTCGAGCTTGAAGACCGAATGGATCATCTCCCGCTCTTCGGCGTCGATGACCTGCCCCTGCTCGGCGAGGTCCACCAGGTGGCGGAGTTCGTCCTCGCTGGCGAAGGGGCCCTCGCGGTCCCCCTTGCCGCGCGGGGTGAAGGCCCGCCCGAGGAAGACCAGGAGTTGGGCGAGCGGCCCCAGCACGAGGGTGACCGGGTAGATGACGTTGGCGCTGGCAACCGCGACCTGGGCCGGGAACTGTCGGCCCAGGATCCGGGGCGCGACACCGATCATGACGTAGTTGACCAGAATCATGATGCCCGCGGACAGGGCGATCGCCTGCCAGGTCAGCCCGAGCCAGTCGATGAAGCCGACCGCCAGCGACAGCGCTGCGAGGACCTCGCAAGAGACCCGCAGCAACAACACCATGTTGAGGTGGCGGGCGGGTTCAGCGGCGATCGACTCCAGCCTGCGCGCTCCGGAACTGCCCCGGTCGGTGCCGATCAGCTCCGCCACGCCCATGCGTGAGGCACGCCCGAGGGCGACCTCGGCACTGACGAAGAAGGCCGCCAGCAGGGAGAGCAGGACGGCGCAGCCGAAGGCAAGGCTGAGTTCGGCGGCACCGTTCACGACGTCTGCTCCAGGCTCTCTCGCCACGCGGCGAGCAGTTCGCCCTGGAGGCCGAACATCTCTTTGTGCTCGTCGGGTTCGGCGTGGTCGTAGCCCAACAGGTGCAAGATGCCGTGGGTGCACAGCAGGTCGATCTCGGCCTGCTCACTGTGTCCGGCCTTCTCGGCCTGACGGGCGGCCACCTGCGGGCAGATGATCACATCGCCCAGGACCCCGGGGTCGGAGGTACGCCCCGGGCCCCCGGGACGCAACTCGTCCATGGGGAAGGACAGGACATCGGTGGGGCCGGGTTCGTCCATCCACCGCACGTGCAGGTCGGTCATCGGCTCCTCGTCCACGAGGACCACCGAGAGCTCCGCGAGCGGGTGCACCCGCATCGCGTCCAGGACGTAGCGGGCCAGACGGGACAGTCGCTCTTCGTCGGCCGGGACGCCGGACTCGTTCGCGACGTCAATACTCATAGCTGTTACAGCGCCTTATCTCGAAATTCCATGAAGATCCGCGCGGCGCGGGCCGCCCCGCGCGGCGGCCGCGGCCTATTTCCGGCCGCTGCCGCCGCCCGGGCTGTTGGCGCGGACCGGGCGGCCGTTGCGAGCGCCGTTGTGCTGCGTGGCCTCCTGCTGTTGCTGCGCCTCGTGGCGGCCGTAGGCGTCGACGATCTTGCCGACCAGCTTGTGACGGACAACGTCCTTGCTGGTCAATCGGCAGAAACCGATGTCCTTGATACCGTCGAGGATACGCTCGATCGTGGCCAGTCCACTGGCCTGCCCACCGGGAAGGTCCACCTGGGTGACGTCACCGGTGACCACGATCTTGGAACCGAACCCCAGACGGGTCAGGAACATCTTCATCTGTTCCGGCGAGGTGTTCTGGGCCTCGTCCAAGATGATGAAGGCGTCGTTGAGGGTGCGTCCGCGCATGTAGGCCAGCGGGGCGACCTCGATGGTGCCCGCCGCCATCAGCTTGGGGATCGAGTCCGGGTCGAGCATGTCGTGCAGCGCGTCGTAGAGGGGGCGGAGGTAGGGGTCGATCTTCTCGTAGAGGGTGCCGGGCAGGAAGCCCAGCCGTTCCCCCGCCTCGACCGCGGGCCGGGTCAAGATGATCCGGTTGACCTCCTTGGCCTGCAATGCCTTCACCGCTTTGGCCATGGCCAGGTAGGTCTTGCCGGTACCGGCCGGACCGATGCCGAAGACGACGGTGTGCTTGTCGATGGCGTCGACGTAGTGCTTCTGGTTGAGTGTCTTGGGCCGGATCGTGCGTCCGCGCGCCGAGAGGATGTTCATCGTCAGCACGTCGGCGGGACGCTCGCCCGCCTCGCCGGGGGTACGCAGCATACTCAGTGCGTGCTCGATCGCCTCGGGCGTCACCTGGGTGCCGCCCTCGACGAGTTCGAGCAATTCCTCGACAAGGCGGACGACCAGGGCGGTGTCCTCGGGACTGCCGCTGATGGTGATCTCGTTGCCCCGGACATGGATGTCGCTGTCGAAGGAGTTCTCCACCACCCGGAGCAGTTCGTCGCGGGCCCCGAGCAGGCTGACCATCATCTGGTCCTCCGGCACGACGATCTTGACCTGGGTGCTTGATTGCGTTGACTCGACCATGGTGTGGCCTTGCGGCCGTCTCGCCCCTGCCCTTCGTCGCCGTATCCGGGATCTTTGGCACCGTGGCGGCCTCTCGGACCGTCCGCGCCAGGACTGGATTCTATCAACCCGGTACTGAATCGGTCCGAGAGGTTTTGCCTGTGCCGCGGGTCCCGAAGCGCGCTATCCCGGAGGCCACTCCAGCCCGCGCCCGCCCAGCAGGTGCCCGTGTACGTGCAGGACGGTCTGTCCGGCGGCAGGACCGGTGTTGAAGACCAGACGGTATCCGGTGTCGGCGATCCCCTCCGCCGTGGCGACCTCACCGGCCACCCGGGCGATCTCGTCGAGCAGGCCGGCGTCGGCCGCACCTGCCTGTGCGGCCGTGGCGTAGTGCTGGCGGGGCACGATCAGCACGTGCGTGGGGGCCTGGGGGTTGAGGTCGCGGAAGGCGAGGGTCTGCTCACTCTCTCCCACGACGTCGGCCGGTATCCGGCCGGCGATGATCCCGCAGAACAGGCAGTCGGACTCGGTCGGTGCCACCGGCTTCTCCTCTCGCTGAGGGCGGACGCCCTCGTCGCGCCCTCCATGATGCCGGAGTCGGCGAACTCGGCGAGTACCGAAGTCGACGCCTCAGCAGGGGGCCGGCTCGTTCCCGTGGTTCCGGCGCCCGGCAATCGGACCGTTTGCGCCACAAGCACCCCGCCGCATCGGTCTATTCTGGGATTTTGCGTCTTCTGTCGGGGCCTCCGCAGCGCTTCGGAAGTACCGGCAAAGACGGGACGAACCTTTGCAGCATCACGCGACCAGACGTCGAGGGAGGTCATGGGCGCCTTCTCCTGGAACAAGCGGCGGACATCCCCATCAAGCGAGAAGAACGACATGCCCTTTCGTAAACCCGACGCCAAGGGCACGCGTCCTACCGACGTGACTGAAACCATGGTGGCCGGAGCGCCAGCGGCGACGGTGGCGGTCAGTTGGGACGCCGACCAGGCGGTGACCCAGCTCTACTCGGCCCACTATCGTCCCCTGGTCCGACTGGCGACGCTGCTCGTTCGCGACGTCGCCACCGCCGAAGAGGTCGTCCAGGACGCGTTCGTTTCCATGCACACCGCGTGGCGGCGCCTGCGCGACCCCAACAAGGCGTTGTCGTACCTGCGCCAGTCCGTGGTGAACAAGGCGCGGTCGGTGCTGCGGCACCGCGCTGTGGTGGAGAAACATGCACCCAAGGCACTACCCGATGCTCCCAGCGCGGAGCACGGTGCCATGGGCGAACTCGAACGGGCCGCGGTGATCGAGGCATTGCGCACACTGCCGACCCGGCAGCGAGAGGCTATTGTTCTGCGTTATTACGGAGACCTCTCCGAAGCTCAGATCGCCGACGCCATGGGCATCAGTCGTGGCGCAGTCAAGAGCCACACGGCACGCGGAATCTCCGCGCTCCGCACGGTTCTGGAGCAATCGACATGACCGAACCTTTCGACGACCGCTTCGAAGAGCGGCTACGGGCAGTCCTGCACTCGGAAGCCGACGCTACGCGCACGTCCCATGACGCGCTGGAGCGAATCCGTTCCCGGACCGAGCGCAACCGGTTCTCATGGAGCGGCCTGGTGTGGCTGAGGCCGGCCGTCGCGGTCGGGGCCACCGCGCTGATCGCCTCTTCCGTGCTGCTCGGTACCCCACAGATCCGCGAGCGGGTGCTGCCCGAGTCGTTCGTCTCTGCTTCCGACTCGCAGCAGGCCGAACTTCCGCCGGCCCTGCAGGCACAGACCTCTCCCGGACAGCCCAGCCACGGAGCGGGACCGCACCCCGAGGCGGCTCCGGCCGCCCCCAGCGAATCCCTCCGCCCGTCTCCCTCCAGCAGCCCCGGCACGGTCGAGGGCCCCATGACGCTGAGCGGTACCTGCACGCCCACACCGTCTCCGACGCCCTCCACCCTCCAGGACCGCGCACGACGCGACAGCGCAGGCGTGCCCTGTGCTCCGGGGCGCCCCACCGAAACCGGTCCGCAGGACCCCGCACCCGGAACCGATCCGGGCCAGGACGACCCCTCGCCCGATCCGGACGAAGACGACACTTCAGAGCCCGCCGATCCCCCGGCCACCCTGCTGCCCGGCAACGGCGGCCAGGAGCCGGCTCCCTGACCTACGGCGGGCAGGAGCGCGTCGTGGCCGCTCCTGCCCGACCACGACGATCAGCGTCCGGGGGCGCGCCCACGCGCGCGGCTACCAGCGCCCGCAGCGTGCCTGGAGTACCGCCAGCGCGGCGACACCGGCGGTCGAGGTGCGCAGGACCGTGGGGCCCAGCAGCGCACGAACAGCACCGGCGGAGTCGAAGGCCGCGAGCTCGGAGTCGGTGAACCCGCCTTCGGGTCCCACGACGGTCACGATCTCGGTCGCGTCCGTCGGAGCGGAAGGCAGTGCGACTTCGGACAATCGAATCGCCCCTTCCTCGTGGAGCACGATTCCCAACGAGGCAGCGGACAGCAGTTCCACGACGTCCCGGGTGGCAACCGGTTCGCTCACGTTCGGCACCCGGCTGCGGCGGGCCTGCTTTGCGGCGGAGCGGGCCGCTGAGCGCCACTTGGCCAACGACTTCGCCGCACGGTCGGCCTTCCACCGGGTGATGGAGCGCTCTGCAGCCCAGGGGACGACGGCATCGACGCCGGCTTCGGTCATCACCTCGACGGCGAGTTCACCGCGGTCGCCCTTGGGCAGAGCCTGGACGACCACCAGGCGGGGAGCCGGCGGGGCCTCGACGGTTCGCTCGTGAACAGCAAAGGTCACCGTGTCCTTTCCGACCGCGACGACCTCGCAGCGCGCTCTGGTGCCGGCGCCGTCGGCGAGGTGGACCACCTCGCCGACGGCGAGCCTGCGCACGGTGGCGGCATGGCGGCCCTCAGGACCGCCAAGCACCATCCGGTCACCATCGAGATCACCCGATTCGGTGAGGAAGACCGGAGGTGTCACCGGGCCCCGAACGCGTCGCGCAGACGGGAGAAGAGGTTGCCGTGCCCCGGGCTGAACTTGCCGGGCGGGTGGTCCTCCCCACGCAGCTCGGCGAACTTGCGCAAGAGCGCCTCCTGTTCGTCGTCGAGACGGCCGGGAGTCTCGACGGTGACGTGGATCAGCAGGTCACCGCGGCCCGCCTCGTTGAGGTGCTTGCATCCGCGCGCCTCCAGGGTAATGACCTGACCGGAGTTGGTCCCCGGACGCAGATCGATCTCCTCGTTGCCGTCGAGGGTCTCGATGGTCAGTGACGCTCCGAGGGCGGCCGCCGCCATCGGGACCGTGACGGTGCAGTGCAGATCGTCCCCGCGCCGCTCGAAGATCGGGTGCGGACGCTGCACGATCTCCAAGAAGATGTCACCGCGCGGACCGCCGTTGGGGCCGACCTCGCCCTCGCCGGCGAGCTGGATCTGGGTACCGTCCTCGACGCCCGCGGGAATCTGGACCTTGCGGGTGACGCGCTCGCGCACCCGACCCTCGCCGGCGCAGTCGGCACAGGGGTTCTTGATGGTGCTGCCCTGGCCGGAGCACTGCGGACACGGTCGGGTCGTCATGACCTGGCCGAGGAAGGACCGGGTGACCTGGGAGACCTCACCGCGGCCGGCGCACATGTCACAGGTCTCACGGTGACTGCCCGCGGCGGTGCCCTCACCATGGCAGGTGTCACACACGATGGCGGTGGGGAAGGTGACGTCCTTGGTGACGCCGAAGGCGGTCTCGGCGAGGTCGAGTTCGATGCGCACCTTGACGCTGCGCCCGCGACGTGCACGATCACGCGGTGAACGGCCGGCCTGCTGGCCGCCTCCGCCGAAGAAGGCGTTCATGATGTCGTCGAAGGGGAATCCCCCCGCGCCACCCCCGAACCCGCCCGGCCCGCCACCGCCCGCGGGGGCGAAGGGGTCGACACCCATGTCGAACATGCGGCGTTTCTCGGTGTTGGAGAGGACCTCGTATGCCTGGGCCACCTCTTTGAAGCGCTCCTGCGTCACCGGGTCGGGGTTGACGTCCGGGTGCAGCTCACGCGCGAGTCGACGATATGCCTTCTTGATCTCGTCCTGGGAGGCGTCTCGGCGGACACCGAGGATCTCGTAATAGTC
Organism: Nocardiopsis ansamitocini; assembly: GCF_030268225.1. Taxonomy (GTDB): domain Bacteria; phylum Actinomycetota; class Actinomycetes; order Streptosporangiales; family Streptosporangiaceae; genus Nocardiopsis_D; species Nocardiopsis_D ansamitocini. Next base: position 787,042 of record NZ_BSQG01000001.1, read on the forward strand.
TCTGGCCACTTACTGTCCCGCCAAGATCTGACCGACGTACCTTGCCACAGCGCGTACCGCTCCCATCGTTCCTGGGTAGTCCATTCGAGTCGGGCCGACGACCCCGAGCTTGGCAAGCGGCTGGTCACCGATGCCGTAGCCGGCGGAAATGATCGACGTGGTGTGCAAGCCCTCGTGTGAGTTCTCAGCCCCGATGCGTACTGTCAGCATCGACGGGTCGGCCGCCTCACCCAGCAAACGGATGAGGACGACGTTTTCTTCCAGCGCCTCCAGGACGTCGCGAAGACTGGTGGAGAAACCCTTCGCGGCGAGGTTGGCGGTACCACCGAGAACGACCTTCTCCTCGCGCTTCTCGACCAGGCTCTCCATCAGGACCGAAAGCACCGCGTGGGCGAGGGGGCGGTCGTCTGCGGGAATCTGGGCGGGAATCGTGGAGACGGTCTGCGGGACGTCGGTGAGCCACTTGCCGATGAGGGCACGGTTCAACACGCTGCGCAGGTTCTCGACCGCCTCATCGGTGACCGACAGCAGTCCGTCGATGACACGCTGATCCACTCGGCCGGTGTCGGTGATGAGCACCATCATGACACGCTGCGGCCCCAGTGGGACGAGTTCGATGTGTTGGACGCAGGACCGCGTCAGGGACGGGTACTGCACGACCGCCACCTGGCGGGTCAGCTGGGCGAGCAGGCGAACCGTGCGGGCCACGATCTCGTCGAGGTCCACGGCGCCGGACAGGAAGGTCTCGATCGCACGCCGCTCCGGCCTGGACAGCGGCTTGACGGTCGAGAGCCGGTCGACGAAGAGCCGGTAACCCTTGTCCGTGGGGACCCGCCCCGCACTGGTGTGGGGCTGGGCGATGTAGCCCTCCTCTTCGAGGGACACCATGTCGTTGCGAATGGTCGCCGGGGAGACTCCAAGGCTGTGCCGGTCGACCAGCGCCTTGGAACCTACGGGCTCGTTCGTGGACACGTAGTCCTCGACGATGGCACGCAGCACCGCGAGTTTGCGGTCGTCAAGCACGCGCTCACCTCCTGCTGGCACTCCGTGGTCTCAAGTGCTAATTCTACGCCGCAGAGCAAGCCTGCTCCGGACGGCGCTGAATCGGTCCGGCCCGGCGCACCTCCCAACGGGCTCCTTCCCGGCAGTTCCGCAGTATTTTTGCAGCTGGACGACTTTCTCGAATCGATGCCGCCCCGAGCCCCGCCGGCGGGAGCGCTCGATGGCGACGATCCCCACACGGCCGGCCAACACGCCATGGGCCGGGGGGAACCCCCAAACGGTCGGGGGAGGTCGCTAAAATCCGGGGCCGTGTCTTCTCACTCCCCGAAATACGGCAACGACGTACTGGCCGGAGACTGGCGCCGCCCCCGTAAGGGCAGTGTGCCCGAGGTTCCGGCCCAACGGGGCCTCGTCGCGGAATCGGCCGACGAGGGCTTCTGCGGCGCGATCGTCGCCTGGGACAAGCAGACCGTCACACTTGAGGACCGCGCCGGACGCACCCGGGTGTTCGATCTCGCCCCGGCGGCCTTTCTGATCGACGGTGCGCCGGTGACCCTGGTACGCCCCTCCCCGACCGTCTCCAGCGCCCCGCTGCGCAGTGCGTCGGGTTCCGTCGCCGTTCGTGACGTCAGATCGCGGGTGGCCAAGGAGAGTCGGATCTACGTGGAGGGCGCCCACGACGCGGACCTCGTGGAGAAGATCTGGGGCCACGACCTGCGGGTGGAGGGCGTGGTTGTGGAATACCTGGAGGGTGTGGACCATCTTCCCGACGTCGTGGCGGAGTTCTCCCCCGCCCCTCAGCGACGCCTCGGTGTACTGGTGGACCACCTGGTGGACGGGTCGAAAGAGAGTCGGATCGCCGGCCAGGTGACCTCCCCGCACGTTCTGGTCGTGGGGCACCCCTACATCGACGTGTGGGCCGCGGTGAAACCGGCGACCGTGGGAATTCGTCGCTGGCCGGATGTTCCTCGGGGGATTCCCTGGAAAGAAGGGGTACTGGACGCACTCGGCTGGCGGATGGAGCCGGGCGAAGCGTGGCAGCGCATCCTCGGTTCGGTGCGGTCCTACGCGGACCTGGAACCTGAGCTGCTCGGACGCGTCGAAGAATTGATCGACTTCGTCACTGCCCCCCACCTGGACCGGCAATAGGCTCAGGAGCAGGGACCGGCGTGTTCTACGGCCCACCGCAATCGGCATAGCCAAGGGAAACCATGAGCGAGACACCTCCCAACTACCCGCCACCCCAGGACGGCCCTCCGGGCCGTGAGCCGGACCACGGCACGCCTCCCCACGGCGAACAGCCCGGCGGCCAGGCCGACAGCGGCGGCCAGCAGGGCTACGGTCAGGAACAGCACGACGAGCAGGCCGGACACGGGCAGTCCTCCGGGGGACGGCCCGGATACGGCCAGCCCTCGGGCGGACAGCCCGGCTACGCGCAACCCTCCGGTGCGCAGCCGGGGTACGGCCAAGCCCAGCCCCATCCGGGATACGGCCAACCCGGGTACGGACAGGCCCAGCCCGGATACGGCCAGCCCTCGGGCGGACAGCAGGGGTACGGCCACCAGCAGCCCGGGTACCCGCAGGGCCCACCGGAGAACCAGGGACAACCGTCCGGGGGAACTCCCGGCTACGGACAGCAGCAGTACCCCGGCTACGGCCAACAGCCCGGATACCCCCAACAAGACGCGCAGCCCGGATACGGCCAGCCCTCGGGCGGACAGCAGGGGTACGGCCAGCCGTCCCCGCAGGGCTACGGACAGCAGCAGTACCCCGGCTACGGCCAACAGCCCGGATACCCCCAACAAGGCGCCCAGCCCGGATACGGCCAGCCCTCGGGCGGACAGCAGGGGTACGGCCAGCCGTCCCCGCAGGGCTACGGACAGCAGCAGTACCCCGGCTACCCCCAGCAAGGGGAGCAGTCCTCCGGTTACCCTCAGCCGAGCGCGCAACCCGGATACGGCCAGTCCTCGGGCGGCTACCCCGGATACGGCCAACAGGAGGCCGTCCAGCAGGGCTACGGACAGACCGACTATCAGCAGGGCGGAACCGACCAGTTCGGGCAACCTGCGGGTGGGGCGGACCACCAAGGGGAGACCACCTGGGCGATGATCCCGCACCTCTCCGGGGCGATCATCGCCTGCGCCGGCTGGTTGCCGGCTCTGGTCGTCTTCCTGATGAAGAAGGACAGTTCCCCGTTCGTACGCCACCACGCGACAGAGGCCCTGAACTTCCAGCTGACCCTGCTGATCCCCTACATCATCAGCACGATCGTCTTCATCGCGCTGGGCATCTACAACCCGGGGCTGTCACCGATCGGATCGGGGCTGCTGATGGTCGTCTGGCTGGTCTCGATCATCTTCGGGGTCCTCGCGGCACTCGCGGCCAACAAGGGTGCGCTGTACCGCTACCCGGTCGCGCTGCGGATGGTGAAGTAGCGGGAACCCCGATGGTGGCGGACCCGTCCGAGTGAAGGAATGGTTCGCCACCCACCGAACGGCCTTACTGGACGGCCGCCGCAAAGCCGTTCAGAATCGCCACCAGGGCCATGCGGTGGCGACCGCGATGTCCAAGCGCCCACGTGCTGCGCACCCCACACGGGACGGAAGACGAGGACCGATCATGAGCAACGCCTACCCGCCCCCGAACGGCCCCGACGGCCAGGGCGGCCATGGATCAGACCCCTACAGCACCGGGGGGCAGTCGGGCTACGGCCAGCAACCGCCGCCCGGGTACGGGCAGGCCCCCGGAGGGGAGCCCGGATACGGCCAGCCTTCCGGGGGGCACGCCGGCTACGGCCAGCAGCCTCCCCAGCAGGGCTACCCCGGCGGTTACGACGCCCCACAACCGCCGCCCGCATACGGCCAGCAGCCCGCATACGGCCAGCAGCCCGGATACGGCCAGCGTCCCGGCAGCAGCGACGAGAACACCTTCGGTCTGCTGATCCACCTGAGCGGAATCCTGGTGTCGTTCCTCGGCCCGCTGGTGTTCTACCTGGTCAAGAAGGATGAGTCTCCCTACCTTCGACACCATTCGCTTGAGGCGCTCAATTTCCAGATCGTGATGCTGATCGCCAACGTGGTCTCCATCATCCTGGGAGCCGTCACTTTCGGCATCCTGGGCTTCCTGCCGTTCGTGGTCTGGGTCGTCAACATCATCTTCTGCGTCCTGGGCGGCATGGCTGCCAACAAGGGCGAGATGTACACCTACCCGTTCAACATCCGAATGGTGAAGTAGGCAGCCCTTTCGTCCGACGTGTATGCCCCCGGCCGCCCGGCGAATTCCAGCGGCCGGGGGCATACGCGTTCAGGTCAGATCACGGACGAGCGCGTCGGCCAGCAGGCGTCCGCGGGTGGTGAGGACCGCGCGTCCCCGCGCATGGTCGGAGGCGGCGAGCAGGCCCTCGGCCACGGCCCGGGCGGCGGCGGCCCTGCCGTCGTCGTCGAGCAGGTCGAGAGGGCAGCCCTGGAGGATGCGCAGCTCCAGCAGAATGCGCTCGAAGCGCCGGTCGTCCTCGTTGAGGACCTCTCGCGCCTGGGCCGGGGTTCGCCCCTCCGCCAGTCGCGCGGCGTAGGCGGCGGGGTGTTTGACGTTCCACCACCGGGTGCCCCCGATATGGCTGTGCGCTCCCGGACCGACCCCCCACCAGTCCCCGCCGGTCCAGTAGAGCAGGTTGTGCGCACTGCGGGCGTTTTCGCCGGCCGCCCAGTTGGACACCTCGTACCAGTGCAGTCCGGCAGCGGTCAGTCGCTCGTCCGCCATCAGGTAGCGATCGGCCATGACGTCGTCGTCGGGCGGGGTGAGCTCACCCCTGCGCACCCGGGCAGCCAACCGGGTGCCCTCCTCCACGATGAGCGAGTAGGCGGAGACGTGGTCGGGGCGCGCTGCGACGGCCGCGTCCAGCGACTCCTTCCAGTCGGCGTCCGTCTCCCCTGGTGTGCCGTAGATCAGGTCCAGGTTGACATGATCGAACCCGGCCTCTCGTGCCCAGTCGACGCACTGTTGCGGACGTCCGGGGGTGTGGGTGCGCTCCAACACCTGGAGCACGTGGGGACGGGCGCTCTGCATACCGAAGGAGACCCGGGTGAACCCGGCGTCGCGCAACCGCTTGAGATAGTCGGCGTCCACTGTCTCCGGGTTGGCTTCGGTGGTGACTTCGACGCCGGGGGCAAGACCGAAGCGGGTGTCGATCGCGGCCAGAATACGGCCGAGGTCCTCTACGGGCAGCAGCGTCGGGGTACCGCCGCCCACGAAAACGGTGCTGACCGGGGTGGCGCGCTCCCCCAGGACCCTACGGGCGAGGTCGAGTTCACCGATGGCCTGGTCGGCATAGGTGTCGCGGGAGGCCGTGACTGATCCGTCCCGCGAACGCAGCTCGGCGGCGGTATAGGTGTTGAAGTCGCAGTAGCCGCAGCGGGTGACGCAGAACGGGACATGGACGTACATTCCGAACGGCCGGTCACCGAGCCCGTCGAGCGCGGTCGCGGGCAGGGCGCCGTCATCGGGCACGGGGTCACCGTCGAGGGGAACTGAAGGCATGTCTTCAGTGTCGAGCACGCCCGGGACCTGATGCGCCAGGTGCACGGGCGGGCGGGGCGCAACCGCACGGGTACGGCCCGCACGAGCCGCATCACCGAAGGGCTACCGCAGGCCCAACTGCTTCTCGACTCGGGCCAGTGGTTCCTTCCACGTGTCAGAGCGTCCCGGAAGGGCCATTACACGACGCAAGAGGTCGAGGTCGCGTTCGTAGCCGGCCCGAAAGGCGGAACTGATGTCGATGCCGTGGTCGGGGCGGTGCTCGATGTGGACCTCGTCACCGGCGCCGATCTCCCCTTCTTCAAGAACGCGCAGGTAAGCGCCGGTTCGGGCCTCCTCGGTGAAACGCTTGACCCACGCCTGGGCGTCGATCCAGTTCCTGAACACCGCGCAAGGGGTGCGGGGCAGCACCACCTCCAACAGGGCATCTCCGATGCGCCAGCGCTCGCCGATCAGCGCCTTGCTGACCGTCAGCCCTCGCGTGGTGAGGTTTTCCCCGAAGACACCGTCGCGCAGCGGCCGTCCCAGCCGCTCCTGCCACAGATCGAGCTCTTCACGAGCGTAGGCGTAGACGGCCTGGTCGGGACCACCGTGGTTGGCGGTGTCGGCCTGCTCGTCGCCGTCGAGGCCCAGGGTTTGGGCACGGACCCTGCCCTGGACCGGATTTTTGTCGATGGCGGTGCGCTTGAGTGTGCCCGCCCATTCCGCGTCCACGGCTCGGCCGACATTGACCGACTGCACGATCCCCTTGTTCATGGGGAGAACGTTACGCGAATGGCGGCCGTTTCCGATGCCGCCGCTCCTCACCCCGCGGCAGCGGCCCGTGTGGGCTCGGGCGTACGGGCAGCGGCTCCGGTGGAGCCCCGCACGACGAGTTCGGGGTCGAAGACGTACTCGGTACGGGAAGCCGCATGGCCGGCGATCTCGTCGCACAGCGCGCGCACAGCGGCCAGCGCCATTGCCTGGATGGGCTGGCGGACGGTGGTCAGCGGGGGATCGGTGAAGGCGATGAGCTGGGAGTCGTCGTAACCCACGACGGAGCAGTCCCCTGGGACGGAGAGCCCCCGCTGTCGAGCGGCGCGGACGGCACCCAGGGCCATCAGGTCCGATCCGCACACGATGGCGGTTACGCCTCGGTCCAACAACCTGGACGCCGCGGCGTGCCCGCCCTCCACCCCGAAGAGGGAGAGTTCGACCAGGTCGTCGCTCTCCAGTCCCTTGGCGGCCATCGCTTCCTTGAAACCGGCCATCCTGCGTCGGACCGGCACGTAGCGTTGCGGGCCGCTGGCGAACCCGATCCGGGTGTGACCGAGTGCGGCCAGGTGGTCCACCGCCAACTGCGCCGCGTAACGGTCGTTGGGCGAGACGAAAGCCGCAGGAAGGCCGTCGACGAAGCCGTTCACCAGGACGATGGGGAGTCCGCGGGCGAGCAGGGCCCGGTATCGGTCGTGGTCGGCCGTGGTGTCGGCGTGCAGGCCGGAGATGAAGATGATTCCGGAGACATTGCGTTCCAGCAGCATCTCCACGTACTCGTCCTCGGCTATCCCGCCGGGGGTCTGCGTGCACAGCACCGGGGTGTACCCGTGCTGGGCCAGCGCACCCTCGGCCGCCTGGGCGAACAAGGGGAAGATCGGGTTCTCCAGCTCGGGAACGACCATTCCGACCAACCCGGCGGAGCGCTGGCGCAGCCGGGCCGGGCGCTCGTAACCGAGGACGTCCAAGGCGGTGAGAACGGCCTTGCGGGTTTCCGCGCCGACCCCTGGTTTGTCGTTGAGCACTCGGGAAACGGTGGCCTCGCTGACCCCTGCCTGGCGGGCGATGTCAGCGAGTCGAGGTGAGGCCATGCGAGCACTCTAGTGGACAAACCGGTTTCATGATTGAAAGAGATCGGTAATCTTGCGCAAGTAATTTCAGCCAGTCGTCATCGTTCCGGCGATACGAAGGGACCCCTATGCAGTCGTCTCCCGAAAGCGCGCCCGCCACCCCTGCATCCCGCAGTGACTGGTGGCGTGAAGCGGTCATCTACCAGGTCTACGTTCGCAGCTTCGCCGACTCCGACGGAGATGGCGACGGTGATCTGCGCGGTATCCGTGAGCGCCTGCCCAAACTGGCGGCGCTCGGCGTGGACGCCGTCTGGCTGACGCCGTTCTACGTCTCCCCCCTCGCCGACGGAGGGTACGACGTCGCCGACTACCGCGACGTCGACCCGCGCTTCGGCACCCTCGCCGACTTCGACGACCTGCGCGCATCGGCGCACGGGTTGGGCATCCGGGTGATCATCGACATCGTCCCCAACCACACGTCGTCGGCCCACCCCTGGTTCGATGCGGCGGTGACAGCCGAGCCGGGGTCCCCCGCGCGCGACCGCTACGTCTTCCGTCCGGGCAAAGGTCCTGACGGCGACGAGCCGCCCACCAACTGGAACTCGATCTTCGGCGGTCCGGCCTGGACCCGGCTCAAGCGGCCCGACGGCACACCCGAGGAGTGGTACCTCCACCTGTTCGACCCCGAACAACCGGACTTGAACTGGGAGAACAGTGAGGTTCGGGCGGAGTTTGCGGATGTTCTGCGATTCTGGCTCGATCGCGGGGTGGACGGATTCCGCATCGACGTGGCACACGGAATGGTCAAGGACCCCGCCCTGCCCGATATCGCCGAAGGACAGAAGGCCGACCTGCTGGACGGCCACAGCCGTCTGCCCTACTTCGACCAGGACGGCGTGCACGAGATCTACCGCGAGTGGCGAGCGATCGCGGACTCCTACCCGGGCGAGCGCGCTCTGGTGGCCGAGGCGTGGGTCGAGGACGCGGACCGGGTCGCGCGCTACCTGCGTCCCGACGAACTGCACCAGGCGTTCAACTTCGAGTACCTGACCGCCGATTGGGATGCGACGGTCCTGCGCGGGGTTGCGCAACGGTCGCTGGCGGCCAACGCGGCCGTGGGCGCACCCACTACCTGGGTCCTGTCCAACCACGATGTGACCAGGCACGTCACTCGATTCGGTGGAGGCGACCACGGCCTGGCCAGGGCCCGCGCGGCGGCCCTGCTGACGCTGGCGCTCCCCGGATCGGTCTACCTCTACCAGGGCGAGGAACTGGGCTTGCCCGAGGTCACCGACCTGCCGGAGGACGTTCTCCAGGATCCGACCTGGAAGCGTTCGCAGTACACCGAGCGTGGCAGGGACGGTTGCCGGGTCCCGTTGCCGTGGGAGGGCGAGGAGGCGCCGTTCGGGTTCGGTTCCAGCGCGGAGCGGGCCTGGCTGCCGGTACCGCCCGAGTGGCGGACCCTGACAAGGGAGGCCCAGGAACGCGACGCCGGTTCCACCCTGTCGCTGTACACCGCGGCGCTGCGCCTGCGCAGGTCGGAGCCGGCTCTGGGCGATGGGGCGATGCACTGGGGCGACGCCCCCGAGGAGGTCCTGGTCGTCCACCGCGATCCGGGGTTCTCCTGCGTGGTCAATTTCGCTCCCGAACCGGTGACGATGCGCTGGGAGGGCGAGGTCCTGCTGGGCAGCGGTCCCCTACGGCTCGCCGAGGGCGTACTCGTCCTGCCCGCCGACACCGCGGTGTGGCTGCGCCGCTGATCCGTGCCGCACACTGGGGCCCGAACAACCGTTCGGTCCCCAGTGTTTTGCGAAAATAATTGAAATTTGTTCCAAAATTTGCAAAAAATTGCTAACGCCGCACGCCGCCTCCCCAGAGTCGCGACGGAGAACACCCCGTAAACGAGTTCCTGACCGCCAGTGTCTTCCTGCGCGACCCCGGGGGGCCAGACCCTGACGGTGGGGTGGTGCGGGCTGATCTCGGGCGAGCGCAACGCCGACTTCTGGGTCTTCCCAGCAGGAACGATCCTCATCGCCGTCTCCACCCTGGCGGTGTCCTGGTTCCTGCAACGGTACATCGTGGAAGGTCTGACCAGCGGATCGGTCAAGGACTGCCCCGTAACGCGGCTAAGGAGCGGGACACCCGGCCCGCTCCTTGGCCTCCCACGGCACTACTTCTTCTTCGCGTCCTTGCCGTCGCCGCCCGAGTCGGTGGACAGCGCAGAGATGAACGCCTCCTGCGGCACCTCGACCCGGCCCACCATCTTCATGCGCTTCTTGCCCTCCTTCTGCTTCTCCAGCAGCTTGCGCTTACGGCTGATGTCGCCGCCGTAGCACTTGGAGAGCACGTCCTTGCGGATCGCACGGATGTTCTCGCGGGCGATGACCCTGGCACCGACGGCCGCCTGGATCGGAACCTCGAACTGCTGGCGCGGGATGAGTTCGCGCAGCTTCTTGGTCATGGCCAGCCCGTAGGAATAGGCGTTCTCCTTGTGGACGATCGCCGAGAACGCGTCGACGGTCTCACCCTGTAGCAGGATGTCCACCTTGACCAGGTCGGCGATCTGCTCGCCGGAGGGCTCGTAGTCCAGCGAGGCATACCCCTTGGTGCGCGACTTGAGCTGGTCGAAGAAGTCGAAGACGATCTCGGCGAGCGGAAGCGTGTAGCGCATCTCCACCCGGTCCTCGGACAGGTAGTCCATCCCTTGGAGGTTGCCGCGACGGCTCTGGCACAGCTCCATGATCGGACCGACGAAGTCCGAGGGCGAGAGCAGCGTGGCCCGGACCATGGGCTCGCGGACCTCGGCGATCTTGCCCTCGGGGAATTCGCTGGGGTTGGTCACCGTGTGCTCGACGGCGTCTTCCATGCGGACCTGGTAGACCACGTTGGGCGCGGTGGAGATGAGGTCGAGGTTGAACTCGCGCTCCAGGCGGTCCCGGGTGATCTCCAGGTGCAGCAGACCGAGGAAACCGCAACGGAAGCCGAAACCGAGCGCCGCGGAGGTCTCTGGCTCGAACACCAGTGCCGCATCGTTGAGCTGGAGCTTCTCCAGCGCATCACGCAGCACCGGGTAATCGGTGCCGTCGATCGGGTACAGCCCCGAGAAGACCATGGGCTTGGGCTCGCGGTAGCCCGAGAGGATCTCGGTCGCGGGCTTGGTCGCGGAGGTGACGGTGTCACCGACCTTGGACTGGCGTACGTCCTTGACCCCGGTGATCAGGTAGCCGACCTCACCGACACCGAGGGAGGCCACCTTGGTGGGCTCGGGCGAGCTGACCCCGATCTCCAGCATCTCGTGGGTGGCGCGGGTCGACATCATCTGAATGCGCTCACGAGTACCGAGCTGGCCGTCGATGACCCGGACGTAGGTGACCACGCCCCGGTAGGTGTCGTAGACGGAGTCGAAGATCATGGCGCGCGCGGGCGCGTCGGCGTCGCCGACGGGCGGCGGGATCTTGGCGACGATCTCGTTGAGCAGCTCGTCGACCCCGACACCGGTCTTGGCACTGACCTTCAGTACGTCGGAGGGCTCGCAGCCGATGATGTTGGCGAGCTCGGCCGCGTACTTCTCCGGCTGTGCGGCCGGGAGGTCGATCTTGTTGAGCACCGGGATGATGGCGAGGTCGTTCTCCAGGGCCATGTACAGGTTGGCCAGGGTCTGGGCCTCGATGCCCTGGGCCGCGTCCACCAGCAGGATCGCGCCCTCACAGGCGGCCAGCGAGCGGGAGACCTCATAACTGAAGTCGACGTGTCCGGGGGTGTCGATCAGGTTGAGCACGTAGCTCACGTCGTCGGTGGCGGTGAAGGGCAGCCGGACGGCCTGCGACTTGATGGTGATACCGCGCTCGCGCTCGATGTCCATGCGGTCGAGGTACTGCGCACGCATCTGGCGGGCTTCGACGACACCGGTCAACTGCAGCATCCGGTCGGCCAGGGTCGACTTGCCGTGGTCGATGTGCGCGATGATGCAGAAGTTTCGGATCAGCGCGGGATCGGTCCGGGTTGGCTCTGGCACCGTGGTCCGTTCACATTCGTCGAGGTGGCATGGGCGTGACGCGGCGGTCGTGGTGGGGCGCGCGGCGTCGGTAGGCGTGCCCCCATGGTCCCATGCCCCGAAAGTTGGGGGATACCACGGGCGAGAATGGGACAGGCCGACTTCGACCAGGCTATGTGACGCTCAACAACCGGGAGACAACGGTGCGGTGGCTTCTCCAACGTATCCTCGCAGGTCTGGCCGCCGTTCTGGTGGTGGCGATCGGCGCTGGGACCCTGCTGGCGATGCAGTTCTCCGGGGAGGAGGCTCCTTGGGCGGCGTCCTCCGGCGAGGACTCCGCCTGGTTGGGCAACGTCTGGGTGAGCGGTGGGCGCGGACCTGCCGAGTTCGCCGAACTCTCCCCTCGGCTGAGCATGTTGTCCGAGGTCTACGTGCACGTGGGTGAGATCGGCCCGGACGGCACGGTGGACCCCGGGGGGTACGCCGGCGCGGAGGCGTTCCTGGACTGGATGGGGCAGGAACTGCCGGAGGTGCGGGTCCTGGGCTGGCTGAGCCACACCGCGGAAGGCTCTTCGCTGACCAGGGACCGGTTCCCCGAGGACGCACGGGCGCGCATAGCCGAGGGCTCGGCCGATGTAGTGGCGGCCGGGTTCGACGGCGTGCACTACGCGATCACACCGGTCACCGTGAACGATCCGAGTTTTCCCGACCTGTTGGAACGGGCCCGCGAGGCGGTCGGTGACGAGGCGTTCATCTCGGTGGACGTCCAGCAGCTCGAACTCATCCCCGGTATGCGGCTGCCGGTCTTCTTCGCCGCCCGCGGCGAACGGTACTGGTCCAAGGGCTACCTGATCCGGGTGGCGGAACTGGTGGACGGAATCGTGATCCGCGGCCACGGGACAGGGATGCCGACGCAGTCGCTGTACGGCGGGTTCATGGTGCGTCAGACGGTGCTGGCGTTGGAGACGGTGCCGGAGGGGGTGACGGTGCATATCGGCGCTCCGTCCTTCGACCACGAGGGGTGGGGGCCGGTCTCGGGCGCGGAGAGCGTCGCGGGGGCCGCACGAGCGGTGCGCATCGGACTGACCGAGCACGGCGAACGGGAGGGATTCGGGATGGCGCTGTACGTGTTGGACGACACCGACCCCGACGACTGGGCGGAATTCGAGACCGGCTGGCTGAATCCGCCCTCCTGAGCGGGGTACGGTGCGAGCACTCCCGAACACGGGGCATAATGGAAACCCGTGTCTCGGGCGTTCCACGTTCGGTTTGAGCCCTTCGGACTCACCCACCACGTCGATATCCGCCGCGGACCCTTTGTGGATCGGCTGCCCACGCTGGCGATCCGCGCGTATTTTCGACGCATGATCTGACATTAACTGGAGCACGTTTTCGCATGGCGAACATCAAGTCGCAGAAGAAGCGCAACCGGCAGAACGAGAAGGCCCGGATTCGCAACAAGTCGGTGCGCTCGTCGCTGAAGACGGCCATCCGCAAGTTCCGCGAGGCCGCCGAGTCCGGCAACGTCGAGCAGGCCACCGTGCTGCAGCGCGACGCCTCGCGCAAGCTCGACAAGGCTGTCAGCAAGGGCGTCATCCACCAGAACCAGGCCGCGAACCGCAAGAGCGCGATCGCCAAGCGTCTGGACACTGTGAAGAGCGCCTAGCAGGTTATCCACAGAGCCGCCCGCACCCTTTCGGTGCGGGCGGCTCTGTCGTACGCCGCGAAGGGGCTGCCGTCGATGTGCTCCCCCGGGCCGGTCGACGCCCCGACAGCACCGGTGGTCTTCCACGGGGCCATGGGGTACGTGACTGTCCACAGGCCCGCTTTCCCTCCCGACTCGTCCCGGTGGATGTTCCTAGCGTTGATGGCATGATTGCCCCTCGCCGATCGTCACCGCCTCCTGACGCCTCCTCGGCCCTGCGATTGCAGGCCGCCCTCACCGACCTCTCCCCCACCGCACCGGCTCCTGCCCCCGAGCCGTTTCCTCCGCCGCACGAGCTCGACGCACTGCCGGCGCCGCCCTACGCCCTCCGGCCGGCACAGCAGGGAGGGAGGCGACGCCGGCTCTCGCCAGCCCCTTCCTCCCCGGGGTCCTCCGGCAGCACGGGGCGTCGCAGGCGAAACGACACCCCGACCTCCGACGAGCAGGGGCAGGCTCCGCCCATGGACGCACTGCCGAGGCGGTCCCGGGTGCGCGAGCGGATCGCAGCGTCCCCGCCGGAGGGCCGGGACACGACCGGGTCCGTGCCGTCCGGGACCGCCGAACCGCCGCCGGGGTACCTGGAGGTGCGGGAACCGACGGCACGCACCGGGGCGCTCGCCGGCCTGACCGACCGCTTCCTCGGGGAGGACGGCGAACGCCCCGTTTTGACCTCTGCCGGGGTCAAAGCATTGGCGGGAGTGTGCGCGACGGCGGTAGCGCTCACCTGTTGGCTCGTGCTCCGCGACCGCCCCGACCCCGTGCCCGCGCCGGTTCTGCGCGCCGACAGTTCCCCCGTGCCGTCCCCGGAGGAGACGTCTTCGGAGCAGACGGCCGACGAGGCGGGGACGGGTGAGGTCGTGGTGCACGTGGGCGGCGAGGTCGAATCCCCCGGCGTCCTCACCCTTCCCTCGGGTTCCCGGGTGGCCGACGCCATCGAAGCGGCCGGCGGAATCGCACCCGACGCCGATCCCGGCCTGCTCAATCTGGCCCGCCCCCTGGTCGACGGCGAACAGGTTCTGGTGGCCGTCACGCCCTCTCCCGGCGTTCCCTTGCCCCCTGATCCTGTCCCCCCGGGCATGCCGCCCCTTCTCCTCGACCTCAACAGTGCGGGGCCAACAGAGCTGGAGACGCTGCCGGGGGTGGGGCCGGTGCTGGCCCAACGGATCATCGACCACCGCACCACCAACGGCGGGTTCACGTCGGTGGAGCAGCTCCGCGACGTCACCGGAATCGGGGACCGTCGGTTCGAGGAGCTGAAGGACGCGGTACGGGTCGGCGCAACGCCATGAACCATCGTGTCCCGGTGGAGCCGACGTGAGCTACTTGGGCACCGACTCCCCCGTCTCCCCCGGCCGGGCGGACGCACGGCTGTGCGCTCCTGCCGTCGGGCTGTGGGCGAGCGTACTGGTCTCACTAGGCCTCCCCGCCTGGGCCTCGCTCGGGGCAGGTGTCGGCCTTGGCGTGGTCGCGCTGGCCCTCGTACCGCTGCTGCGCGCACACCGTCCGCCCGCGGGGATACCGCTTCTGGCAGCCGTCGTGGTCTGCGCGGCGGGCGGCACCCTGGTGGTCGCCGGGCGCACGGCGACCCTGGAGCGGAGTCCGGTGGCCCAGCTGGCGCAGGACGAACGGCACGCGCACCTGGGGGTGCGGCTCACCCGCGATCCGCGCCCGCGGGTGAGCACGCTCGTTCCTGGGCGCGCAGAGTTCACCGTGGAGGCCACAACAGAGTGGGTGACGGTCGATGGCACGCGGGTGCCTTCCCGGGTGCCGGTGGTACTGCTGACGCACGGGGAAGAGTGGCGCGACCTCGTCCCCAGCCAGCGGATGCAGATCTCGGGCAGGATCGTCCCCGGTGGGGAGGACGGGCTGATGGCCGGGCTCGTGCTGGTGCGCGGTCCTCCGGCAGAGGTGGGGGCGCCCTCGGCTGCGCATGCCTGGGCCGCGCTGGCCCGCGCCCGGCTGCGCGAGACGTGTGCGGTCCTTCCCCGCCCCGAACAGGGTCTGCTCCCCGCGTTGGTCGTCGGGGACGTCTCCAGGCTCGACGAGGAAACCTCCGAGGTGTTCCGCGCCACCGGGATGACGCACCTTTTGACGGTCTCCGGAGCGAATCTGGCCGTCATGACCGGAGCAGCGCTGGGTTCGGCACGCCTTCTCCGCCTCCCCAACTGGTGCGCGGTGGCCATGGGCGCGGGGATGATCGCGGTGTTCGTGTTACTGGCCCGTCCCGAGCCGAGCGTGCTCCGAGCAGCGTTCATGGGGGCGGTGGCCCTGTTGGGAATCGCCCTCGGCCGTCCCCGGATCGGACTGGCCGCCCTGTCGGCCTCGGTGATCGGTCTGCTGTTGTTCGCGCCGGAACTAGCCGCCTCCCACGGGTTCGCGCTGTCCGTGCTCGCCACCGGGGGAATCCTGCTGCTCGCCCCGACATGGCGAGACACGTGGTCGGCGCGCCTGCCCCGGTGGCTGGCCGAGGCGATCGCCGTGACCCTGGCAGCGCAGGTTGCCTGCCTGCCGGTATTGGTTCTGCTGTCGGCCGAGGTCAACTGGGTTTCCGTTCCGGCCAACGTGCTCGCCGGTCCGGCGGTTCCGGTGGCGACGGTGGGCGGTTTCGCGGTGGCCGGACTGGGCCTGTTCGCCCCACGGGTGGCCCAGTCCGTCGTGGAGGTCCCGGGAGCGGCGGTCGGCTGGATCGCCGCGGTGGCGCATACGGGCGCGGCGGTTCCGGTTGCTGCCCTGCCCTGGCGTGCGGACGGGGTGGGCGCGCTGCTGCTGGCCGGGGTGGTCGCGGTGCTGCTGGCCGCCCGGGGGTGGTTGCGGCGGGCGCTGGGTGCGTTGGCGGGTTCCGTCGCGGGCGCGGTGTTGCTGGTGACATGCACGGCTCCGGACTGGCCTCCGCCGGGGTGGGTGCTGGTGGCCTGCGACGTCGGGCAGGGGGATGCATTCGTGCTGGCAGCGGGGGGTGATCAGGCGATCGTGGTCGATGCGGGGGTCGACCCGCGTGCGGTTGACCGGTGTCTGAGGACTCTTGGCGTGCGGGACGTGGTGCTGTTGGTCCTCACCCATGACGACGCCGACCACGTCGGCGGTACCGCGGGCGTACTTCGGGGCAGAGCCGTGCACTCGGTGTTCACCCCGCCCGGGTTCGATTCTCCAGCGGTCACCCGGGCGCTGGCCGGTGCGGGGACCGAGCGGCACACCGTCGCGGCAGGGCAGCGCTTCGTTGTCGGGCCGTGGCAGCTGACCGTGCTGTGGCCCTCGACCGGTACCGGGGGCGACTCCAACAACCGCAGCCTGGTGGTTCTGGCACGCTGGGTTTCTCCGGTCCGGACGGAAACCGCCTCCTCGTTCTCGGTACTGCTCACCGGAGACATCGGGGAGTCTGCGCAGCGCGGTCTGCTGACCGAACCCGCGACCCGCTCGGTGGACGTGCTCAAGACCCCGCACCACGGTGCCAGAAGCCAGTCCGCGCGATTCCTGTCCGCCACGCGTCCTCGGATCACCCTCACCTCGGTAGGCACGGGCAACCGTTACGGACACCCCGCCCCCGAGGTGTGGGCGCTGCTGGAAGGTCTGACTCCCGCCTCGTACCGCACCGATGTGCACGGCGACATAGCGGTACTGCCGGGCACCGGCGCACCCGCTGTGACCTGGCGCGGCCCTCTGGACCGATGAGAGGAGAACGATAGGCGCCCGTTCACCGAAATGGCGGCGAACAGGCTGACCGAAACCTACAATCCCATGGATGGATGATCCGACTTTTTCCGACGACCACCAGTTGCGCCGTGTACTTCGCGAGGCGACGATCCTGGTGGGGGCCGGTTACGCAATCGTCCTCCAGGTTGCGCATCCCGGTGTGGGCCAGGGGGTCTACGACCACAGCGATTTCGCGTCCCGCCCACTCGACCGGCTCCGTGGGACCCTCACCTTCATCTATGGGGTGGTCTTCGGCACCAGGGAGGAAGCCGACCAAATCGGCCGAATCGTGCGGGCCATGCACAACAAGGTCACCGGCCCCGGGTATCACGCGCTCGACCCCGAGCTACAACTGTGGGTGGCCGCGACACTCTACGCATCGGCGCTGCGCACCCACGAGCTCTGTGTGGGTGCCCTCACCGAGGCGCAGAAGGACGAGATGTACGCCCAGGGCGCGGTGTTCGCCACCTCCTTGGGCTGTCCGGCCGAGCGGTGGCCGGCCGACCGGGTGGCGTTCGCCGCCTACTGGACCCGCACCATGCAGGACATGCACACCACGGACGCAACCCAGGCGGTCCTCCAGGAGCTGTTCCTTCCCGACAACGCACTGCTGCGTCCGGCTGCACGCGCACAGCGGTTCATCGCTACCGGTTTGCTCGCCCCGGAGCTGCGCGAAGAACTCAGCCTGGCCTGGAGCGCGCGGCACCAGCGCAGGTTCGACCGCTTGTTCGCCCTCGTACGGGCCGTTTATCCCCGGCTGCCGGTGATCCTGCGTACCGCGCCCAAAAACCTGTACATGCGGAGCATGCGCCGCAGGGCAGCACGCAACCGGCTCTACCACCGCCCCAAGGGGCACGTACGTACCTTGCGCGGCCTGGCCGCGGCACAGCGGGCAGCGGAGCTCCAGCGGCCGCAGAGCGGGGTCTCCCGGTTCCCCGAGGTTCGGCCGGAGAGCGAATCGGTCGGGTAGCGGCCCACGGGTCCGCACACGGAACCCGGCGCCCCGGTTCCCTGTTGGCCACGCCCCGACCGCTTCAGAGGCGGCGTTGACGCGAGCGGGCCCGGTGGTCACCTCGGCATGGCATCCTGCTTGCATGGCCTCCGCTTCCCTGCCTCCGCTGTCCGTCATCGTGGGCGACGAGGAACTCCTCGTCGACCGTGCGGTGGCCGAACTCGTCGCGGCGGCACGCACCGATGATCCAGACGTGGACGTCCACGATCTTGTTCCTGCTCAGGTCAGCGCGGTGAAACTGGTGGAGGTGACCTCCCCCTCGCTGTTCGGGGAGCGACGCGTGGTGGTGTTGCGCTCCGCCCAGGACCTCACCAAGGAACCAGCCGGCCAGGTCACCGGGTACGTCACCGACCCGGCCGACGACGTCCTCCTGGTCCTGGTGCACGCGGGAGGTGCCAAGGGCAAGGCATTGCTGGACTCCGCCTTGAAAGCAGGGGCTCATCGAATCAACTGTGCCAAACCCACCAAGGCGACCGAACGGCTCAAGTTCGTCAAGGACGAGTTCTCCCGTGCCAAACGTCAGATCGCCCCGGATGCCGCCCAGGCGCTGATGGACGCGGTCGGCAGTGATCTGCGCGAGCTGGCCGCCGCCTGTACCCAACTGGTCGCCGACACCGAAGGGCGCGTGGACATGGCCGCCGTGGCCCGCTACCACAGCGGTCGGGCCGAGGCATCGGGGTTCACCGTGGCCGACCGCACGGTGGAGGGCCGGCTTCCCGAGGCCCTCGAACAACTGCGGTGGTCGTTGTCGGTGGGAATGGCACCGGTACTGATCAACAGCGCGCTTGCCAGCGCGGTGCGCGGTATCGCGGTGGCCGCGCAACCACCGCGTGGAATGGCGGAGGCCGAACTCGCCAAGCGGGCCAAGGTTCCGCCGTGGAAGCTCAAGACGCTGCGCCAGCAGGCCCGCGGCTGGACCCCGCAGGGGGTGGCGTATGCGTTGCGCGTGGTGGCGGAGACCGATGCGCTGATCAAGGGGGCGGGCCGCGATCCGGCCTACGCCCTGGAGCGCGCGGTCATCGAGATCGCCACGGGACGCGCCCGTCGCTGACGCGGAAGGACCCGGGCGGGCGTCTAGCGGATGTTCTCCCCGCCGCGCCACACCCGCATGGCCTTGAGCCCGTGGGCCCAGGCGAACGCGCCCTCGTGATCGGCATCCCACTGGACGATGTCGGCGAGCCTTCCCGGGGCGATGAGCCCGCGGTCGTGGGCGTTGAGGGCTGTGGCACCGCCGACGGTGGCCGCGCGCAGTGCCTCGTGGACGCTGAGCCCGTACAACGAGATGGCCATGGATATGACCAGCGACATCATCGTGGATCCCGACTGCGCGGGGTTGTGGTCGGTACCGAGCGCCACCGGGACGCCGTGGTCGAGCAGGGAACGCACCGGCGGGGTACGGCGCTCGTACATGGAGGCCGTGGGGCAGATGACAACAGGGGTACTGGATTTGGCCAGTGCCAGGAGGTCGTCGTCATCGGTCTCGTGCAGCAGATCCACCGAGGAGCACTGCATGTCGGCGGCCATGCGGACCGCGCCGTGCCGGGGTTTGGCACAGGCGTGCATACGGGTCTGGAGTCCGTTGGAGCGTCCCATGGACAGCAGCCAGCGCGCGTCCTCGGGGGTGAACTGACGACTGTCGCAGTAGACGTCCACTCCGTCGGCGCCGGCCTGGGCCGCGTCGCCCAGCCATGACCCGACCGCCTGGACGTAATCACGGGGACGGCCGAAGTACTCCGGGGGCACCGCATGGGCGGCGAAGAAGGTGACGTGGAGCCGGGGCATGCCCGGTTCTTCCTCGAGCGACCGCAGCAGCCGTACATCGGCGAGCTCGCCGTCGCGGGTCAGGTGGTACCCGGTCTTGGCCTCGACCGTGGTGGTTCCCCACAACAACCAGTGCCGGAGCCGGTCGCGCACGTCGTTGCACAGGGTCCAGGGATCGGTGCCACGGGTCACGGTAACGGTGGACGCCACGCCGCCGCCCGCGGCAGTGATCTCTGCGTCCGAGGCGCCGCTGGAGCGCATCATGACTTCGGCCCAGCGGTTGCCCGCGTAGACGGGGTGGGTGTGGGCGTCGATCAAACCGGGGGTGACGAGACCGCCACCGGCGTTCTCGATCTTGTCGGCGTCCACGATGTTGTCGATCACACCGGGGATGCTCTGAGGGAGTTCGGACGCCGGACCGACCCAGGCAATCCGGTCGTGCTGGACGATGATCGCAGCGTTACTGATCAGGTCGGTGCCTGTCCATAGTCGCCCGATATTCGTCAGCAGTCGTACCGTCATCGTCTCACCGCTCGCCCGCCCGCGTTGTCACGGCCTCCCGCCCCACACGGTTGCACGGGGACAGTTATCACACGACCTCATATGCCGATTTATGGTGATGCCCAGGCCGCTTCGAGGGGAAGGAATCCGGGCGGCCGGTGAAGGCCCTTAGGGCCCCACCTCACGTTGGTGAAGGCAACCGTAGTTCATAGCGAGATCGGATGTACACCTCTGCCGGCAAACAGCGATGGCGGAACACCCGTGGGAGTTCCGCCGTCGCTAGGCGTACTGGCAGGCCCGGACCGCTAGATCTGCGCGGTAGCGTACTCGTCGAGCTGATTGGCCAGCATCTCGGGTACCCATGCGTGCAGAGCGGTGCCGGACTCGGTGTGCTTCTCGCTGAGGATACGTCCCTCTTCGTACACTCTGGACACCAAATCGCCCCGCTGATAAGGCACCAGAGCCCGAACCTCGCGCTCAAGCTGGGGCAACGCACCCGAGATCGAATCAATCAATTCATCGATGCCCTGCCCCGTCCGCGCCGAGACCTCGACGGCACCCGGCAGACGGGTCCGCAGCTGTTTGAGCACGGTGGAATCGGCCGCATCGGTCTTGTTGATGACGATCAGCTCGGGAACATCCGAGGCATCGATGTCGGCGAGAACCTCGCGAACCGAGGCGAGCTGCTGCTCGGGGTCGGGGTGCGAGCCGTCCACGACGTGCACGATCAGGTCGGCGTCGGCGACTTCTTCCAGTGTGGAACGAAACGCCTCGACCAATTGGTGCGGCAGGTGCCGGACGAAACCGACGGTGTCACTGAGCGTGAACGCGCGGCCGTCGGGGGTACGCGCCTGACGAACGGTGGGGTCCAGCGTGGCGAAAAGGGCGTTCTCCACCAACACCCCCGCGCCGGTGAGTCGGTTGAGCAGGCTGGACTTGCCGGCGTTGGTGTAGCCGGCGATTGTCACTGCCGGCACCTGCCGGGTACGCCGCTTGTCGCGCTTGATGTCACGGGCGACCGACATGTGTTGCAGTTGCCTGCGCAGCCTGGCCATCTTGGCGTTGATCCGTCGACGATCGGTCTCGATCTTGGTCTCACCAGGGCCACGCAGCCCGACACCGCCGTTGCCACCGCCTCCACCGGCACCACCGCCCTGTCGGGACAGCGAGTCGCCCCAGCCGCGCAGGCGGGGCAGGAGGTAGGAGAGCTGGGCGAGCTCGACCTGGGCCTTGCCCTCGCGACTCCGCGCGTGCTGGGCGAAGATGTCGAGGATCAGGGCGGTGCGGTCGATCACCTTGACCTTCACGACCTCCTCCAGCTGGCGCAGCTGGCCGGGGGTGAGCTCACCGTCGCAGATCACGGTGTCGGCGCCGGTGCTCTCCACGATGTCGCGGAGTTCCACCGCCTTGCCGCTGCCGACGTAGGTCGCGGGGTCGGGCTTGGAGCGACGCTGGGTCACGCCTTCCAGGACCATCGCCCCGGCGGTTTCGGCGAGTTGCTTGAGCTCGACAAGTGAGTTGTCCGCGTCCAGCTGGGTTCCGCTGGTCCAGACACCGATGAGGACGACGCGCTCAAGGCGCAGCGACCGGTACTCGACCTCGGTGACGTCCTGAAGCTCGGTGGAGAGCCCGGCGACACGGCGTAGCGCGTGGCGCTCCTCGAGTTCGAGTTGGCCCTGGTCGGGAACGTCGGAACCGCGGCGGCTCTCCGCGTAGGTCACTCCATCGGCATCTGCGTCGTCGATGACGATCGCGTCGCGCTCGGCGTCATCGCCGTCGAAGGGATCGTGGTCATTGAGAGCAGTGCGTGTCATATCCATCCAGGAAGTAGTAACGCTCGGAGTACCGCGGTTTCTTCCCCGATCGTCCCATGCGGCTCGGGGAACGGCACCTGCATTTTTGCCGGTGACCCCATGCCGCTTGCGTGCCCGTCGAGGCATGGGTGAATCGGAAGGACCATCGTTTTTACCGTCGCTTGGCGCGAAAAGAACACGGTTCCTGCTGCTGGGAACAAATTTCGCCACCTTGCCCGGTGGGCACAGCGTTGACCACGCCTTGCCGGCAGAGTAGCGTCGGATTCCGCATCCCAGAATAAAATTTCGCTTTGCGGAAGGCAGGGTTTTCATGGGCGCCACCACCGGAGTCGAGGTCACCGGCCCGCTGCACGACCGGTACGACGAGATCCTCACCGATGAGGCCCTCGAACTGATCGCCGGTCTGCACCGCACGTTCGAGGCGCGCCGCCAAGAACTGCTCGCCGAACGCAGGCATCGCCAGGACCAGATCTCAAACGGCTCCGACCTTGACTTTCTCACCGAGACCACGGACGTGCGCGCCGACTCCGACTGGCGCGTGGCCCCGCCGGCACCGGGCATCGTGGACCGCCGCGTGGAGATCACCGGCCCGACCGACCGGAAGACGACCGTCAACGCCCTCAACTCCGGGGCGAAGGTGTGGCTGGCCGACTTCGAGGACGCCAACACCCCTTTGTGGGAAAATATGGTCGACGGTCAGCTCAACCTGCGCGACGCCCTCGATCGCACGATCGACTTCACCAGCCCCCAGGGCAAGTCCTACGCGCTCAAGGACGACTCCGAACTGGCCACCATCGTCGTGCGCCCCCGTGGCTGGCACCTCGACGAGAAGCACATCCTGGTCGACGGCCGGCGGGTCAGCGGAGGCATCGTCGACTTCGCCCTGTACCTCTTCCACTGCGGTCGCCGCCAACTCGCCAAGGGCAAGGGGCCCTACTTCTACCTTCCCAAGCTGCAAGGGCACCGCGAGGCCCGGCTGTGGAACGAGATCTTCGTCCGTGCCCAGGCCGAGCTCGGCATCGAGCGCGGAACCATTCGTGCCACCGTCCTGATCGAGACCATCCCCGCGGCCTTCGAGATGGAGGAGATCCTCTACGAGCTGCGCGAACACTCCGCGGGCCTCAACGCCGGGCGCTGGGACTACCTGTTCAGCATCATCAAGACGCACCGCACCCGGGGCAGCCGCTTCCTGCTGCCCGAACGCAACGCCGTGACGATGACCGCGCCGTTCATGCGCGCCTACACCGAGCTGCTGGTCAAGACCTGCCATCGGCGCGGGGCCCACGCGATCGGCGGCATGGCAGCGTTCATTCCCAGTCGCCGCGACGCAGAGGTCAACAAAGTCGCCCTCGCCAAAGTCCGCGAGGACAAGTCCCGTGAATCCGGCGACGGCTTCGACGGCTCCTGGGTCGCCCACCCCGACCTGGTGCCGATCGCGCGAGAGGTCTTCGACGACGTTCTGGGGGACGAGCCCAACCAGATCCACCGACAGCGCGACGACGTGCACGTCTCGGGCGCGGACCTGCTGGACGTGGCCGGCGCCGGAGGCGGGGTCACCGAGGCCGGCCTGCGCTCCAACGTCAACGTGGCCCTGCAGTACCTCGCGGCGTGGCTGGGCGGCAACGGCGCCGTGGCCGTCCACAACCTGATGGAGGACACGGCGACCGCCGAGATCTCGCGCTCCCAGATCTGGCAATGGCTGCACAACGACGTCGCTCTGGACGACGGCACACCGGTGACAAAGGAACTGGTCGAACGTCTGATCCACGAGGAACTGACGGCGATCCGCGCGACGGACAGGCTCGACCCGGCGCTACTGGACCGGGCGAGCGCCCTGTTCACCGATGTCGCACTGGACGACGACTACGCCGACTTCCTCACTCTTCCCGCCTACGAGCAGATGCCCTGAGCGCTCCGGTCCGGCAGCCGTCGGTGCAGGGGCGCAGCCGGCCGCTACGGCGCTCCGGCCGACGCCCCGTCATCGGTGGTGTAGCCGATGTCTGCGTAGTCGAGGCCACCGAACCCGGAAGCGCCGACGTTGGCGAGATCGGTGCGGGTGGCCACGAGCTCGGGGCGCTGGTAGAGCGGCAGGGTATGGCCGGCCTCCCACAACAGCCGGTCGGCCTCGTTGAGGCGGCGCAGCGCGGCGTCGGGTTCCAGTTCTTCCAGTGCTCCCGCGAGGGCCCCGTCGATCTCGGGCGAACCGATCCGGGCGACGTTGGACCCCCACTTGTCCTGGCCGTCCGGCGTGGTGACGGCGTTGGACCACTGGTAGAGGAACTCGGAGGCGGGGAAACCGCCCCCGGAGTTGACGAAGGCGACCATGTCGTAATCGCCGGGCAATACGTAACCACCGAACAACTGGTCACCGGGAACGGCTTCGATACGAACCTCGATCCCGATCTCGGCGAGCATCGCCTGGACGAGTTCTGCCTCGTTCTGGGCAGGGGCGAAGCCCTGGGGCACGAGGAAACGCAACGTCAGCGACTGGCCCTGCCGGGTGCGCACCGCTCCCGGCTCGGGTGCGCGCCAGCCTGCGCCGTCCAGCAGTTCGGCTGCCCGCTCGGGGTCGTAGGTGCCCCACTTCCCGCTGTTGTCGACATATCCCTTCTGGTTGGGGGCGAGGAAGTGGTTGCCCAACACCGAGGACGGCCAGTCGATCGCGCTGAACGCCGAATTGGCGATGGCCTCGCGGTCGATGCCCAGGAAAACGGCGTGGCGCACGTCAACGTCGCTGAGCGCCGGACTCTGGCCGTTGAGGGTGATGTGACGGTAGTCGGGCGCCAGCGCCGCGCGGACCTCCCCGCCGGAGGCGGTCTTGACCCGCTGGTAGGACGCGGCGTCCACGGCGACGGCGTAGACGTCGATGCCACCGTCCAGGAAGGCGGCGTCCAACGCGTCAGGGGACAGCGAGCGAAAGACGATCCGGTCGAGCTTGGCAGGTTCCCCCCACCAGGAGTCGTCCCGCGCGAGTGTGACGGTCTGGGCAGAGGGGTCGATCGCGTCGAGGGCGAACGGGCCCGCCGTGACCGGGATCCGGTCCAGGTAACCGGAGTTGAACGCCTCCGGGTCCGCGGAGTAGTCGGCGGGAAGCAGGTTCTGGAACAAGGCCGCGTAGTCGGCGAAAGGCTCGTCGAAGGTGATGACGACCTCGTGGTCGTCCGCACCCGCGCGCACGTCGGCGATACGGCTGTAGCCGACCTCGCCGAGCACCTGGTAGTCGGGGTCGGAGCCGGACAGCGCATCGACCATGGCAGCGTAGTCGCGCCAGGTGATGGGGGCGCCGGTGGACCACCGTGCGCGGGGCTCCAGGGTAAGGGTCACGACCTGGGTGGGGTCGGTGACGACCTGGACGTCGGTCACATAGTCGGGGTCGGGGTGGGCACGACCCGTTTCGTCGATGTGAAACGGTGCGGGCAGCAGACCGCGCAGGACGGTGGAGACCGTGCTGAGGTTGCCGGCGGGATGGTGGGGGTTCCACTGGGCGGGCAGTTCGTTGATCCCCCAGCGCAGCGTGCCGCCATCGGCGAGTTGGCCGCGCTCGACGGGATTGATCTCGGCCGAGGGCAGAGCGGCGGGATCGACCAAGGGCGGGCCGGGGACCTGGGAATCGCATCCGGACAGGGCGACGACCAGCGCCATCAAGGCAGCGCCCCCGACGCCGGCCCGTAGTTTCGCTAACCGCACCTGATCCCCCAAATGCCGTGGTGTTTCGGAGACCCTCCCGCGGGACCGACCCGCGGCAGCCAACCGGGCTAACGGCGCCATTGGAACAATTGGGAAATAATACTGCGCTCCGGACAGGCCAATGGTGGCCCGGGTGGGATCCCCGCCCTTGGCGCCGATCCGTCCCGGAACGGGACTCACAGCACGCGCGTCCGCGGATCAACCAAGAAACGCCCGATATCGGCAAGCAAACCCGCGGTGACCACGCACAACGCCCCAAAGCAACAGACCGCTGCGACTGCGTGGACATCCCCCCGCCCAACCGAATCAAGCAGGTACTCGCCCACACCGTGCCACCCGAACACCTTTTCGGTGAAGACCGCGCTGGCGAACAGCAGGGCCGAGGAGTACCCGAAATAGGTCACCGCGGGCCCCAACGCGGTGCGCAACCCGTGCCGGAACAGAGCGGCGCGCTTGGTCAACCCTTTGGCCCGCGCGGTGCGCACGTAGTCGGAACCGGCCTCGTCGAGCATGAGGTTGCGCTGGTAGCGACTGAACAACGCGATCTGCGGCAACGCCACGGTGAGCGTCGGAAGCAGGAGATGGCGTGCCCGGTCCATCACCTGCGCCACCGGCCCCCCGTTCAGGCCGGGAGTGAACTCCCCGGTTGCACGCAGCAGTTCGCTTCCGGTGACCTGGTTGACCCACAGCGCCGCACTCTGTAGCGAGACGGCGACGACCACCGCCGGCGTGGAGATGACGAGCAACGATACGGCCACCGAGGTGCGGTCCAGTCCTCCGCGATGGCGGCTCGCGGCCAAGGCACCGAGCAGTACCCCGCCAAGCGCGCCCAGGGCCGCGCCGAGTGCCAGCAGCCTGAGGCTGACACCGACCCGGCGCACCAGTTGAGCGGTGACGTCGGAACCGTCCCAGCTTCGACCGAAGTCCCCGGTGACCACACCCGAGGCCCAGACCAGGTAGCGCTCGGCAAGAGGGGTGTCGGGATTGAGGTTGTACTCGTCGAGGAGCGCATCCACCGTCTCGGCGGGGGGCGGTGGCCGTTGCCCCTCGTAGTTTCCCCGCGGATCCAATGCGGTGGCAGCGAGCAGGTGGGCGCAACTCGCCGCCACGACGAGCAACAGCGCCTTGCCCACCAGGCGACGCAGCAGAAAACGGACCACCGCGCGCTCCTTGCCGAGAAACCAGGTCAGCCGGGCAGCCGGATGTCGCCTTCTGCGACGATCACGGCCGGCCCGCGCAACCGCGCCGAACCCGACTCAAGGGCAACGGTGCACGTGCCTCCCGGAACACGGACGGTCCATTGCGCGTCCGTCCCCGGTCCGCTGGCTGCGGCAGCGGCAGCGACGATCCCGGTGCCACACGAGCGGGTCTCGGCCGCCCCGCGCTCGTACACCCGCATGTCCAGTACGCCCGGTTCGGACTCGCAGAACACTTCGAGGTTGGCCCCTTGGGGGAATTCAGCAGCGTCGAACACCGGCGCGGTCCCCAGATCGACCCCGGCCACCGGCCCCGCCACCCGGCAGGCCAAGTGGGGATTGCCGACCGAGACGCGCTCACCGGTCAGCTCGGCGCCGCCCAGCACTGCGGTTCCCCTCCCCAGCATCCCCACCGGTCCCATGTCCACGGTGATGTCGCTGTCCTCGTGCACTGTTACCTGCCGGGTACCGGCACGGGTGCCCACGCCGAACGAGGTCTCGGCCAGCAAGCCGGCGCTCAGCAGGTACCTGGCGAACACGCGAACGCCGTTGCCGCACATCTCGGCGACACTGCCGTCCGCGTTGCGGTAGTCCATGAACCACTCGCACTCCGCGGACGAGGCGGCCGGACCGGTCAACGGTTCATCGAATGCCTTCGTACGCACCACCCGCAGGACGCCGTCGCCTCCGATACCCGCACGGCGGTCGCACAGCGCCGCAACCGACGCGGCGCTCAACGACAGCGTGCCGTCGGGGTCGGGGAGGATGACGAAATCGTTCTCGGTGCCGTGGCCTTTGGCGAAACGCATGTGGTCATCTTAGGAGCCGGAGCGCCCAGACCGGCCGAAAATACGAAAACGGCCCGCTCCATCCCGGACCAGCCCGCCGGGAGGCGCTGGCACACTGGAGGGGTGAGCACAGTGATCGCGGTCGTCGGGGCGACCGCAACGGGCAAATCCGATCTCGGCGTCGGTCTCGCACGACGACTGGGTGCGGGCGACTCCCCGGGTGAGGTCATCAACGCCGACTCCATGCAGTTGTACCGGGGGATGGACATCGGCACCGCCAAGCTGAGCGTGGCCGAGCGGGACGATGTGCCCCACCACCTGCTCGACATCTGGGACATCACTCAGACCGCAAACGTTGCCGCCTACCAACGGCTCTCCCGCGACGTCATCGACGACCTGCGCGATTCCGGACGCACACCGATCCTGGTGGGCGGCTCGGGACTCTACATCCGGGGTGCCCTGGACGCGCTGGACTTCCCCGGCACCGATCCCGTGGTGCGGGCACGGCTGGAGACCGAACTCGCCGAACGGGGGTCGCTCGTCCTCCATGCCCGTCTGGCCCGGCTCGACCCGGCTGCGGGCATCGCGATCCTGCCCACCAACGGGCGCCGGGTCGTACGTGCGCTTGAGGTCATCGAACTGACCGGCGGACCGTTCACCGCCACACTCCCCGAGCACGTGTCCCGCTATCCGTGCGTGCAGATCGGCCTGGCCGTGCCCCGCCCCGAACTGGACGCACGCATCGAACTTCGTGTCACACGCATGTGGGAGGCGGGCCTCGTCGACGAGGTTCGCAACCTGGAGAAGAACGGGCTGCGCGATGGCCTGACCGCCTCCCGGGCCCTGGGGTACGCCCAGGTGCTGCGCTTCCTGGCGGAGGAGTGTTCCGAGGACGAGGCCCGGGAGGAGACCGTGCGAGCCACCCGCCGCTTCGCCCGACGCCAGGACTCCTGGTTCCGCCGCGACCCCCGCGTGCAGTGGCTCCCCTACGACGACCCCGACCTGCTGGAGAAAGCCGTCGCGCTGGTGGAGGCGGGCCCGGTCGGATCCGGCGGATAGATCTACCCCCTCTTCACCCCGTGCACCGATTTTGTTGATCCGGGTACGGGTACTGGCGCGCCATGACCCAAACAGCCGAGTACCCGCCGGGCGCACCGGCATGGTTCGACCTGGCCGTGCGCGATCTCAGCACGGCGCAGCACTTCTACACCGAGGTGCTGGAGTGGGAGTTCTACGAATCCCCCTATGCACTGGCCAGCGTTCGAGGCAGGCGTGTGGCCGGGCTGACCGAGCCCTGGGAGAGCGCTCCGCCCCCGGCATCGTCGAGTTGGACCGTCTACCTGTCGACCGACGACATCGACGCCTCCCTGGAAGCCGTGCGAGACGCCGGGGGCACCATCGTGACCGAGCGGACCGACATGCCCGGGATCAGCTCCACCGCGATCGTGCGCGATCCCACCGGCGTGGTCTTCGCACTCTGGCAGGCGGACGGAATGGCCGGCGCGGAAGCGTTCGGAACCTCCGGCGCGCCCATCTGGGCCGAGGTCACCAGCACCGAAACCTCCGTCACAGAGGCGTTCTTGACCGCGGTCTTCGGCTACGAGGCCGAACGGTACCCCGACTTCGATTTCGTCACCCTCTCCAGCGGCGGCGACCCGGTGTGCGGTGTGTACGGCGGAGCTGCTGAGCGCGCCGGCGAGGGCCACGGCGCATGGTTGCCGTACTTCGTGGTGGAAAGCTCCGATGTCGCCGCGGTACTGGCCGAGCGGGCCGGCGGTACGGTACTGCGCGCTGCCGAGGACACCCCTATGGGCCGGTGGACGATGCTGGCGGATCCGTTCGGCGCGCATTTCGCCGCGATCGAGGTCGCTCCGGAGTACGTGGTGGGTCAGGAGGTCCACGAGGCGACGAGGTAGCCCACCCCGTAAGGCGCCTGGTACGCCACGAGCTCACCCTTGAGTCCCGCCCCGACTGCGGCACCGGCCAGAACCTGCCACGCGGCTCTGCCCGCCACCATCAGGTCGCGCGCGAGCACCGGATCGAGGGCTGCGAGGGCGGCGGTATCAGCAGCGCCCAGTGCCGACGCCACCGCGTCGTCGTAGGCCGCCGCGCGGTCGTCGACCCGGCCGGGCGAGCGGTCGGTACGACGGGCGCTGCCGTCCCCCATCACCAGCACGGCCACCCGGGGGGACGCCTCCGCCAAGTCGAGGCCCAACGCACTGCACGCGGCGGGCGTGGCGTCGTCGGCGACCTCGATGTAGCCATCGGGAACAGCACCGGAACGGCGGGCCAGCCAGCGTCCGATCGTCGTTGCGAGCCCCAGCACCGCAGGCCCCGACCCCACCTCGACAGGGGCCCCGTATCCGGCCAGGCTGCCGGCCGCATCGGCGGGGTGGCGGCGGGTCGGCTTCCCCGCTCCGACAACGAACAGGCGGTCGGGGCGAGCTTCGACGAGGGTGCCGATCGCACGATCGCAGGCGGCCCGCACTTCGTCGAGCTCGTGGGCCGCTCCGCCTGCGACCTCGGGCACGAGCAGCGGCGGATGGGGACATACAGCAGCGGCGATCAACACGCTGGAGAGGCTATCGGGACGTTCCCTTCTGCCGCGGGGAGTCCCCGGCAAACGGGTAGGTATACCTCCGTCCGGCCAAGGGCGGCACCGTCGCCGGACGGCCGGGAGTCCGACCTCTTGTTGTTCGGGGAGGGAGGTGTTCGGGCAACGCCGACCTCGCCCGCCACGAGCTCTGAGGAGTCGCCATGACCGACAGAAACGTCCCCGACCTGACCGACCCCGCGCTCATGGAAGATCCCTACGGCGGGTACGGACGCCTGCGCGAGCGGGGCCCCGTTCTTCGTGGGCGGTTCTTGGAAGGCACCCCCACCTGGTACGTCACGCGTTACGACGATGTGCGCGCGGTGCTCGGCGACAGCCGGTTCGCCAACGACCCGCGCTCCGTTCCCGACGCGCCCGAGAAGAGTCCCCGCGACCACGCGCTGAAGATGTTCGGGGTCCCCGAAGAACTCACCGGCTACCTGGTCGGCACCATCCTGGACTCCGACCCGCCCGATCACACCCGGCTGCGCAAACTGGTCTCGCGTACGTTCACCGTCCGTCGCGTCTCGCAATTGCGCCCGCGCGTGGTCGCGATCACCGACGGACTGCTGGACCGGCTCCCCGACTCCGCCGAAAACGGGGTGACCGATCTGATCGAGGGCTTCGCCTACCCACTGCCCAGTGCGGTCATCTGCGAGATGGTGGGGGTCCCCGAGGCCGATCGGTCGCTGTGGCGGGACTGGGGCAAGTCCCTGGTGGCAAGGGATCCGAAGGTGATGCCGAACGCGCTGCGTTCGATGGTGGACTACGTACACGACCTCATCGGGCAGCGCCGGTCGGCCCCGACCGACGACCTGCTCAGCGGCCTCATCCGAACCCACGACGAGGAGGGGGACCGGCTCAGCGACGTCGAGATGGTGACGCTGGTGTTCACCCTGGTGCTGGCCGGGCACGAGACCACTGCGCACCTGATCGGGAACGGGACCGTAGCGCTGCTCACCCACCCCGAACAGCTCGCACTGCTCCGGCAGGACCCCGGTGCCTGGCCGCACGCGGTGCACGAGCTGATGCGCTGGTGCGGGCCGGTACAACTCCCCCGGCTGCGCTACGCGACGGAGGACGTGGAGTTGGCCGGAACCCTGATCGAACGGGGCGACGCCGTTCAGGCGGTCATCGTCTCCGCCAACTTCGACCCGCGCGAGTTCGACTCACCGGACCGCTTCGACATCACGCGTGTGCCAGAAGCCCACGGCGAGGGGCACGTGGGGTTCGGGTACGGTGCCCACTACTGCCTGGGTGCTGCCCTGGCCCGTCAGGAGTGCGAGGTCGCCCTGAGCGCGCTGTTCGAGCGTTTCCCCTCCCTCTCCCTGGCGGTGGCACCCGAAAACCTGCCGTGGATGCCGCTCCCCGGCAATCGTCGCCTGGCCCGGCTCCCGGTCCGGCTGGAGGGGTGATGCGGATGCCCGGCACCGTCGCGGCGGTCGGGTGAGCAACAGAGGGGCCCGGGAAACCGCCCCCGAGCCCCTTGATCGTGTGGTGGATCGGCTCAGTCCGACCCGCAGCCGCTCGACATCACCGGGAGAGGGGCGGGGACCCCCACCTTGGGCATACCGAGCAGGACCCCGGGTCCTGCCTCGGCCGGGGCTGCGTTGCGGGCTTCCCACGCGTCACCCGCACGGGTGCGCCGCACGGCGTGCACCCCGGAGTCGGCGACGAGGTGGTGGGGGGCGGCGTAGGTGACGGTGACGGTTGCGAGGTCCCCAGGACGCAGATCGGTGTCGTCGTCCACCGCGAAGTGCACCAGGCGGCTGTCCGGGGCCCTTCCGGAGAGGCGGCGCCGGGCGCTGTCCTTCCGGCCCTCGCCCTCGGCGACCAGGACCTCGACCTCTCGTCCGATGAGCTTGGCGTTCTCCTCGCCCGAGACGCGCTCCTGGACTTCGAGCAGGCGCATGTAGCGTTCCTGCACGACCTCCTTGGGCAGTTGCCCCTCCATCTCCGCGGCCGGGGTGCCGGGACGCTTGGAGTACTGGAAGGTGTAGGCGTGGGAGAACCGTGCCTGCTCGACGGCCTTCAACGTTTCGGCGAAGTCCTCCTCGGTCTCACCGGGGAAGCCGACGATGATGTCGGTGCTGATGGCCGCCTCGGGCATGGCAGCGCGCACCTTCTCCACGATGCCCAGGAAGCGGTCCTGACGGTAGGAGCGACGCATGGCCTTGAGGACACGGTCGGACCCCGACTGCATCGGCATGTGCAGTTGCGGCATGACGTTGGGTGTCTCGGCCATCGCCGCGATCACGTCGTCGGTGAAGTCACGTGGGTGGGGGGAGGTGAAGCGCACCCGCTCCAGGCCCTCGATCTCCCCGCATGCGCGCAGCAGCTTGGAGAACGCCTCGCGGTCCCCGAACTCCGCACCGTAGGCGTTGACGTTCTGGCCGAGCAGGGTCACCTCGATGGCACCCTCGGCGACAACGGCCCGCACCTCGGCGAGGATGTCACCGGGACGGCGGTCCTTCTCCTTGCCGCGCAGGGCGGGGACGATGCAGAAGGTGCACGTGTTGTTGCAGCCCACCGAGATCGAGACCCAGGCTGCGTAGACCGACTCGCGCCGGGTCGGCAAGGTGGAGGGGAAGGTCTCCAGGGACTCGGCGATCTCGACCTGGGCTTCGCGCTGGATCCGGGCACGTTCCAGCAACACCGGCAGCGAACCGATGTTGTGGGTGCCGAAGACGACGTCCACCCAGGGGGCCCGACGTACGATCTCGCCGCGGTCCTTCTGCGCGAGACAGCCGCCCACCGCGATCTGCATTCCGGGGTGGGCGTCCTTGACGGGCCTCAGGTGTCCGAGGTTGCCGTAGAGGCGATTGTCTGCGTTCTCACGGACCGCGCAGGTGTTGAAGACGACAATGTCCGGCGTGGCGTCCTGTGCTGCCCGCTGGTAACCCGCGTCCTCCAGCAGGCCCGACAGGCGCTCGGAGTCGTGGACATTCATCTGGCAGCCGTAGGTCCGCACTTCGTAGGTACGACTCTGGCTCACCCGTCCAGGCTAGTTGCTGCGCGCACCCTGCCCGACCGTCACGGTCGGGCATCCCAGGTCTGCGCAGCTAGGTTGCCTGCGCCGGCGGCCCCCACCGCAACGGACACTTCGGACATCCCCAGCTTCAGCAGTCAGATTGCATAACATTTGTACCAATCGAGGCGTAACAAGTCTGCTACTCCATGTCCAAACGGTGTTTCTGGTGATGACAAGGAAACATCCGCCTACTAGGTTCCCGCACATGACCACAACTCCTCTCGTCGTGCTGGAGAACGTCAACAAGCACTTCGGCGACCTTCACGTGCTCCGCGACATCGATCTCTCAGTCACCGCCGGCGAGGTTGTCGTCGTCATCGGACCCTCTGGTTCAGGCAAGTCCACGCTCTGCCGCACCATCAACCGGCTGGAGACGATCGACACCGGCCGCATCCTGCTGGACGGTCAGCCGCTCCCCGCTGAGGGCCGCGGTCTGGCGAAGCTGCGCAGTGACGTGGGCATGGTGTTCCAGTCGTTCAACCTCTTCGCACACAAGACGGTGCTGCAGAACGTCACCCTGGGCCCCATGAAGGTGCTCGGCCAGCCCAAGGCAAAGGCGACCGAGCGCGGAATGGAAC
Organism: Nocardiopsis ansamitocini; assembly: GCF_030268225.1. GTDB lineage: Bacteria > Actinomycetota > Actinomycetes > Streptosporangiales > Streptosporangiaceae > Nocardiopsis_D > Nocardiopsis_D ansamitocini. Next base: position 820,750 of record NZ_BSQG01000001.1, read on the forward strand.
TGCTGGACCGGGTGCGCATCGGCAACCAGGCACACAAGTACCCGGCGCAGCTCTCGGGCGGTCAGCAGCAGCGCGTGGCCATCGCGCGCGCCCTGGCGATGAACCCCAAGGTGCTCCTGTTCGACGAACCCACCTCGGCTCTGGACCCCGAAATGGTGCAGGAGGTCCTGGACGTCATGACCGACCTCGCCAAAGAGGGAATGACCATGGTCGTGGTGACCCACGAGATGGGCTTCGCCCGCCGCGCGGCCAATCGTGTGGTGTTCATGGCTGACGGCCAGATCGTCGAGGAGAACACACCCGACGAGTTCTTCACCAAACCGCAGTCCGAACGAGCCCGCGACTTCCTCTCCAAGATCCTGACCCACTAGGCATCCCCACGCTCCCCGCACGAAGCTAAGGAAGAGGTATTCCAATTATGCGAGTTCGTCGCATCAGCGCAGCACTGGCCGGATCGGCCGCCGTGGCCCTGACCCTCGCCGCCTGCGGCACCGCCGAGGTCGGCGGCGACAGTGAGGGCGGCGGCGAAGGCGGCGGCGGTGACACCATCACCATCGGCGTCAAGTACGACCAGCCCGGCCTCGGCCTGCTCGAAGGCAGCGCCCCCGTCGGGTTCGACGTGGACGTGGCCACTTTCATCGCCGGTGAACTGGGCTACACCCCCGAGCAGATCGAATGGACCGAGGCGGCCTCCGCGAACCGCGAGGCGTTCCTCCAGCAGGGCACCGTGGACATGGTGATCGCCACCTACTCCATCACCGACGAGCGCAAGAACGTCGTGGACTTCGCGGGGCCCTACTACGTCGCCCAGCAGGACATCGCCGTGGCCGCCGACGACTCCGACATCTCGGGCCCCGACGACCTCGCCGGCAAGGTGCTGTGCTCGGCATCGGGCTCGCGCTCGGCCAACAACATCGTCGAGGACATGGAGATCGACGCCGAGCTGCGTGAGGCCGGCAACTACTCCGAGTGCTTCGAGCTGCTGGCCAACGGCACCGTCGACGCTGTCACCACCGACAACACCATCCTGGCCGGGTTCGCCGCGCAGAACCCCGACGCCTACAAGATGGTGAACAACCCCTTCGGCGAGGAGAAGTACGGGATCGGCCTGCCCAAGGGCGACACCGAGCGCTGCGAGGAGGTCAACGCCGCTGTCACCAAGATGTGGGACGAAGGCAAGACCACCGAATTCCTCGACAGCGCGTTCGGCGAGGTCGGCTTCGAGTACGCCGAAGAGCAGCCCGCGGTCGAAGGCTGCGCTTAATCACTGACCGCTTGCGCGGCCGGTGGTCTACTCGGTAGGCCACCGGCCGCGCATATGACCGGCTGGGACCCATGGAAGCCTTTCTCAGCAACATCGACAAGGTCGTCGACGGTTTCTCGTGGACCGTCCGGCTCACCCTGTTCAGCGCCCTGTTCTCATTCATCCTGGGCATCGTCCTCACCGCGATGCGGGTATCTCCGATCCCGCTGCTGCGCGCCCTCTCCACGGGCTACGTCGAGGGCATCCGCAACACGCCCCTGACCCTGGTGCTGCTCTTCTGCGGCCTGGGCCTCAACAGCGCGCTCGGCCTCAGCCTCGCCGACAGCGTGGCGTGGGACGTCTTCTGGTGGGCCGTGATCGGCCTGTCGGCCTACACCGCCTGCTTCGTCTCCGAGTCCCTGCGCGCAGGCATCAACACCATCCCGCTGGGCCAGGTCGAGGCCGCACGCTCACTCGGCCTGACCTTCACCCAGAACCTGAGCCTGATCGTCATCCCGCAGGCACTGCGCACGGTCGTCGGCCCGCTGGGCAGCGTCCTCATCGCGCTGATCAAGAACACGACCGTGGCCTCTGTAGCGGGGCTCGGCGTGCAGGAGGCATCCCGGCAGATGAAGTTGATGTTCGACCAGGGCATCGCGCCGGTCCTGCCGACCTTCGTCGGTTTCGCGATCGGGTTCCTGATCCTCACCCTGCCGACCGGTTACTTCTTCGGGTGGCTCAGCAAGCGAGTGGCGGTGGTCCGATGAGCGCGCAGAACGTCCTGTTCGACGTCCCCGGCCCCAAGGCCCGGGCACGCTACCGGATCTACACCGCCTTCACGGTTCTCGCCGCCATAGCCGGCCTCGCCGTGCTCTACCTCGGGTTCAACCGGACCCTCGGCGAGGGCGCTCCCTCGATCCTCAGCAGCGAGGCGTGGGCCCCCAGCCCCACGGGGCAGTGGACGGCGAACAAATGGCTGCCGTTCATCGACCCGGCCACCTGGACCGACTACGTCATCCCCGGTCTGCAGAACACCCTGACCGCGGCGCTGCTGGCCTCCGTTCTGGCCATCGTGTTCGGTCTGGTCTTCGGCATCGGCCGGATGTCGGACCACTGGTGGATCCGCGTCCCCTCCAGCGCGGTGGTGGAGTTCTTCCGCGGCATCCCGTTGCTGATGCTGATCTTCTTCACCATGGCGCTGCCCATCGCGATCAACCAGTTGCTGCCGGTCTTCGGCCAGCCTCCCATGACACCGGGAACCTTCCAGGTCAGCGCACTGGCGGCTGTGGTCACCGGCTTGACCCTCTACAACGGGTCGGTGCTGGCGGAGGTTTTCCGGGCCGGCATCAAGGCCGTACCCAAGGGGCAGTCCGAGGCCGCGTACTCGGTCGGGATGAACAAGACCCAGACGATGTGGCTGATCCTGATCCCGCAGGCCGTCACCTCGATGATGCCGGCGATCGTGGCGCAGTTGGTGGTCCTCCTCAAGGACTCCGCGCTGGGGTACATCATCGCGTTCCCCGAGCTGCTGCGCAGTTTCACCTTGATCGCGACCCGGCACAGCAACGTCATCCCGGCAGCGATCGTCTGCGCGATCATCTACATCATCATCAACGTCTCGCTGAGCCGTGTGGCCATCTGGTTGGAACGCCGCAACGCCCAGCGCGGCAAGCAGTCGGCGAAGGTCGGTGCGGGGCCGGGGGTCGCCCCCGAGCCGACACCGGACGCAGCGGTGCCGGGCGCCGTCCCCGACCAGGGACAGGAGACCAGGAACAAGCCCACCGAGCCTTCCTGATCACCGCCCGCGGTACCGACACGGGTCCCCGTCGTCCGAGCATTGCTCGGGCGACGGGGACTCTTTGGTTGCGGTCCTGCGGTGTGCCGGATCAGGGTCCGCGGAGCCGATAACTTGAAGGGCACCCCGCCCGTCGCCACCCTTCGCCCCAGGATTCAGGACCCCTATGACCGAGCGCGTGTCTCTGCCCTACGGAAGCTGGCCCTCCCCCATCACCGCGGTCGAGGTCGCTCGCGGCTCGACCAGGCTGGGCTTCCCTTCGGTGATCGGCGAACAGATCTGGTGGGAGGAGTCCCGACCGGACGAGGGAGGCCGAACGACCGTCATGCACCGCGCGGCCGACGGTACCGTCAGCGATCTCCTTCCGCTGCCGTGGAGCGCGGCCACCCGGGTGCACGAGACAGGTGGCCGGTCCCATCTCCCCGTACCCCGCCGCGACGACAAGGCCATCACGCGCTATGGCATCGTCTTCGCCGAGGCCGGCGACCAGCGGCTCTACCTGCTGGAGAAGGGCGCGCGCGAACCCGTCGCCCTCACCCCCGAGCCGGCCGTCCCCGGTGCGGTGCGCTATGCCGACCCTGCGCTGAGCCCCGACGGCAAGCGCGTCATCTGCGTACGCGAGACCCACTCCGATTCGACCGTCGCCCGCGCGATCGTGTCCGTCCCGTTGTCCGGACGAGCGGTCTCGGACCCGACAGCGGTACGCGAACTCGTCAGTGGTGCCGACTTCTTCGCTTCTCCCACCCCGTCCCCTGATGGCGAACGGCTGGCCTGGATCTCCTGGAACCATCCCCGCATGCCCTGGGACGGGACTGAGCTGCGAGTCGGAGCGTTCACCCCCGAAGGAGCCGTGTCCGCACCGCGCACCATCAGGGGTGGCACGACGGAATCGGTGCTCTCCCCTCGTTGGAGGGACGCCAACACGCTGCTCTTCCTGTCCGACTGGACCGGTTGGTGGAACCTCTACGAGGTCAAGGCACACGGCCAGGCCATGGCCCAGTATCCGGAGGAAGCGGAGTTCACCCTTCCCCCGTGGCAGTTGGGGGCCGCACCGTTCGGGATACTCGACGACGGGCGGGTCGTGACCCTGTACGGGCACGCCGACCTCAACGCGGGAATCTATGACCCCGAAACCGCGCAGCTGACACCGCTGAAATCGTCGCTGACCACCTGGCGCGCCCTCGCCACCGACGGAAAGTCCGTGGTGGGGGTGGCTGCTTCCCCGACCGAACCCGACGCGCTCGTGCAGGTCAATCCGGAAACCGGAGTGGTGCGCACACTGCGCTCGGCGGTGGAGTCCCCACCTCCTGCCTCCTACCTCCCGGTCCCCCGCTCCGAGGAGATCTCCGGACGCTACGGCGCGCGAATCCACGCCTTCGCCTACCCGCCCACCAGCCCCGAGGCGTGCGCGGACGGCCCTGCACCCTACGTGGTGTGGGTGCACGGCGGTCCCACGGGCTGTGCGGACAGTTCCCTGGACCTGGCCAAGGCCTACTTCACCAGCCGCGGAATCGGGATCCTCGACGTCAACCACGGCGGCTCCACCGGGTACGGGCGCTCCTACCGGGAACGGCTGCACCGCAACTGGGGTGTCGTGGACGTCGAGGACGCGACGGCGGCGGTCCTCGATCTGGTCGAACGCGGTATCGCCGACCCCACCCGGTTGGCCGTCAGGGGCGCCAGCGCAGGCGGGCTGACGACCCTCCTCGCCCTGACCGGCACCACCTTCGCCTGTGGGACCTCCTATTACGGAGTGACCGACCTGATGCGACTGGCCGCGGAGACGCACGACTTCGAGTCGCGCTACCTCGACACCATCATCGGACCGCTTCCCGGTTACGCCTCGGTCTACGAGGAACGCTCACCGGTCAACCGCGTGCACGAGATCGATGTCCCGGTGCTGCTGCTCCAGGGTGACCAGGACCCGATCGTCCCGCCCGCACAAGCCGGCGCGCTGGCGTCCGCACTCACGGCACGCGGTGTCGTCCACGCCCACATCGAATTCGCAGGGGAGCCGCACGGTTTCCGCAAGGCCGAGAGCGTGCGCGCCGCGCTGGAGGCCGAGCTGGCGTTCTACTGCAAGGTGTTCTTCGGTTTCACTCCGCCGGGGGTTCCACCGATCGCACTGACCGGGGGCTGAGACCCTGCGCTACCCTGATCCGGATTTTGCGCACAAGGGGCGGGGCGGCGGCTCCACGCCCCGCTCACGGGTTCTCGTTTGCCTGTCTTTCGCCAGACGAAGAGGCAGCGGGTCCGCCCTCTGCCCTGTCGGCTTCCCGGCGGGAAAGGTCCACGGTCACTCCCCGAACGGTCAACGATGGGGAGGAACTCGTCGGGCGCGGGTCTGATACCACTGTCAGCGCGCGGTCTCCGTCGCCCGCGACTCGCGAATGACCGTTACCCGGATCTGCCCCGGGTAGGTCAGTTCCTCCTCCACCTGCTTGGCGATGTCGCGAGCGATCACCTGTGCCTGTACGTCATCCACTTCCTCGGGCTTGACCATCACCCGTACCTCGCGCCCGGCCTGCATCGCGAAGACCTTCTCCACTCCCTCATTGGCCAGGGCGATCTCCTCAAGCCGCTGCAACCGCTCGACATAGGCCTCCAGCGAGTCCCTGCGTGCGCCCGGCCGTCCTCCACTGATCGCGTCGGCCGCCTGGGTCAGGACGGCTTCCACCGTGCGGACCTCGACCTCGTTGTGGTGTGCCTCGATGGCGTGCACGACGTCCTCGGACTCACCGTAGCGACGGGCGATCTCGGCTCCGATCAGCGCATGGCTGCCCTCGATCTCATGGGTCAGAGCCTTGCCGATGTCGTGCAATAGCGCGCACCGCTTCATCAGGGCCACGTCCATCCCCAGCTCGGCGGCCATGATCCCTGCCAAGTGGGCGGACTCGACCAGATGCGCGAGGACGTTCTGGCCGTAGGAGGTGCGGTAACGCAACTGGCCGAGCAAAATCACCAGCTCCTGGTGGAGGTCGGTGACACCGACATCTGCCACTGCGTCCTCACCGGCGCGCACACAGAGCTGGTCCACTTCCGAACGGCTTGTGTCGAAAACCTCCTCGATGCGGTGGGGATGGATTCGGCCGTCCAGGACAAGTTTCTCCAGGGTGAGCCGGCCGACCTCCCGCCGCACCGGATCGAAACACGACAGCAACACCACCCCGGGCGTGTCGTCGATGATCAGGTTGACCCCGGTGACAGCCTCGAAAGCACGGATGTTGCGGCCTTCCCGGCCGATGATCCGCCCTTTCATGTCGTCGGTGGGCAGATGCACCGCCGAGACGACCGACTCACTGGTCTGCTGGCTGGCCAGACGTTGGATGGCCAGGGTGATGACTTTGCGAGCGCGTGCCTCGCCGTTCTTGCGCGCATCCTGTTCGATAGCACGCGCGATCAGCACCGCCTCGCGTTTGGCCTGGTTGCGCACCTCAGCGACCAAGGCTGCCTTGGCGTCGTCCGCGCTCAGCGCAGCCGTCGCCTCCAGGATCGCCAGCCGCTCTTCCTCCATCCGGTCCAGCTCCGCCGCGCGCTGCTCCAGCAGTGCTGCACGCTCGTCTCCTTTGTCCCGGACTGCGAAGAGTCGATTCGCTTCCTCGTCGATGCGGCGCTCGCGCTCGGTCATGCGCTGTTCACGGTGCTCAAGGTCGCTACGTCTGCTGTCCAGGAGCGCCCGTTCCTCAGCCTGCTCGGCGACGGCTCTGCTGCGGATCTGCTCCGCATCCGTGTTCGCCTGTTCGAGGAGGGCGCGTGCCTGGTGACGCCCGATGCGCTTGGAAAGGAGGAATCCGCCGGTCGCCACTCCCAGGAGGAGAACCGTGACGATCGCGCTCAACAACCCGTCTGCACCGTCCATGGCCCCACCCCAAACCGCGTCGCGTCCGTCTGCCGCTCCTGGTTCGCCGTACGACCGGCTGACAAAGCCATCGGGCGGTACGTGCTTCGTTGGATTTAGAGCTACCCGTGGGGCGAGCCGGCTAACTCATCGGCCGCTGTGAGGTTGGGGGCCTGTTGAAGCGAATCGGACGCCGATCGGTCGGAACGGAGACGGACCGATCAGTCGAGATCGGGCTCGGGAAGGTCGATGTCGTAGCCCTCGGCGTCGAGTTCGGCACGGATCACCCGGTAGGCGAGTCCTGCCGGATAGCCCTTGCGCGCGAGCATCCCCATGAGCCTGCGGGTGCGCACCTCGGGTGCCTTGCCCCGAGTGGCGGAGAGCTTGCGGCGCACGAGGCTTCTGGCGGCTGTCTCCTCCTGTTCTGGGGTGAGTTCCTCGACCGCGTCGCGCACCGTTTCCTCATCGACCCCGCGCTGGCGCAGTTCAGCAGCAAGCGCACGGCGGGCCAGTCCCCTGCCGGTGTGCCGGGAGTCCACCCAGGCAGCTGCAAAAGCGGCGTCGTCGATGATCCCGGCCTCGTTGAAACGGCTCAGGACAGCCTCGGCTGCCTCATCCGGGATCTCGCGACGTCGCAGCGCCTGGGCCAGTTGCGATCTGGTGCGTGGCGCCAGGGTGAGCAGACGGAGGCAGATCGCCCGCGCCTTGGTTTCGGGGTCCTCCTCCGGCCGCGCGGACGCGGCCGGAGGAGCCTCGGAGTCCACGTCGTCCGGTCGCGGGTCAGGCATCCGCGGAAGTCGGTTTGGCGGCCTCGGCCGCCCCTGCCGCAACAGGCACCGAAGGAGACGCGGCCTTGGCTTCGGCGGCCGGCTTCTTCACGGCCCGCTTGGGCGGTGTCGGTGCGGCGTCCTTGGCCGCGGCGTCCTTGACGGGCTCGCTGGTTGCGCTGTCGTCGCCGCCGGTGGGCACGCCCAGCTTCTCCTTGATCCGCTTCTCGATCTCGTTGGACATGTCGGCGTTCTCGCGCAGGAAGTTGCGCGCGTTCTCCTTGCCCTGACCGAGCTGAGTGCCTTCGTAGGTGTACCAGGCACCGGACTTGCGCACGATGCCGTTCTCGACCCCGAGGTCGATCAGGCCGCCCTCGCGGGAGACCCCTACGCCGTAGAGGATGTCGAACTCGGCCTGCTTGAAGGGCGGAGCGACCTTGTTCTTGACCACCTTGACCCTGGTGCGGTTGCCGACCGCGTCGGTACCGTCCTTGAGGGTCTCGATGCGGCGCACGTCCAGGCGGACCGAAGAGTAGAACTTCAACGCCCGGCCGCCGGAGGTGGTCTCGGGAGAGCCGAACATCACGCCGACCTTCTCCCGAAGCTGGTTGATGAAGATGGCGGTGGTGTTGGTCTGGTGCAGGGCACCGGCGATCTTGCGCAGTGCCTGCGACATCAGCCGGGCCTGAAGACCGACGTGGCTGTCCCCCATCTCACCCTCGATTTCCGCACGGGGCACGAGCGCGGCCACGGAGTCGATGACGATGATGGACACCGCGCCGGAGCGGATCAGCATGTCCACGATCTCCAGCGCCTGCTCGCCGGTGTCGGGCTGGGACAGGAGGAGGTCGTCGGTGTTCACACCGATCTTCTTGGCGTACACGGGGTCGAGCGCGTGCTCGGCGTCGACGAAGGCCGCGATCCCGCCCAGACGCTGCGCGCTGGCGACGGCGTGCAGGGCGACGGTCGTCTTTCCCGACGACTCGGGACCGTATACCTCCACGATGCGGCCGCGCGGAATCCCTCCGATTCCGAGCGCGACGTCCAGTGCGATCGCCCCGGTGGGGATGGACTCGATCGGCGGTCGCTCATCATCGCCCAAGCGCATGATGGAGCCCTTGCCGAACTGGCGCTCGATCTGAGCGAGTGCGGTTTCAAGAGCTTTGTCTCGATCGGCAGCTGCCACGGCAAACCCCTGTTGGGTCGATGCTTTCTTTTTCATGATGGAGACGACGCTACGCGGAGGCGACGACATTTCGCGCCACCCGCGCGTCTCCTGTGGACGGTCACGGCGCAACCGTCCACCCGGGCCCGGCACTGAGTGCCCCAGGGAGCAGGCGACGCCGCTCCCGTCCCGGATACACCATCACTGTACCCGAACCTCTGTTCGATTTTTGGCTCAAGGCGTGCCGGAGTGTCGAATCGGGCGACCTCAGCGCGCGGCGGCGGGGACGTCGAAGGTGTCGCACACCGCCCGCCACACCTCCTTGGCGCCCATACCGTCGTCGAGCGCGGCACGCACGGTCCGCGACCCCAGGGCCTCGATAACGTAGTCGCTGGCCAGACTGTCGGCATAGGACTCGCCGAACTGCTCGTGCATCCGCTGCCAGAAATGGGAGAGTCTCATCGACACCAGTATCGGCCCACCGCGTCGGACTGTCACACCGACCGCTTCGCAGGGCAGACTGGTCCGATGGACTACACGGTGCGACCGATGGAGGACACCGACCTCGACCGACTGGTCGAGGTGAGCCTGGCCGCCGACGGCCTGTTCGCCCGGGCCGGGCTGGAACTGCCGCCGGACGATCCGCGGCCCATGTTGGCGCACTGCCCACTGGTTTTGGTGGCCGGCCGCCCAGCGGCAGGCCTGGCCGCGCTGACCGAGTTGGACGGGAACGCGCACCTGGAGCAGATCGCGGTACATCCGACACTGGGCCGACGCGGCATCGGGACCGCCCTGCTGACAGCGGCCTGCGCGAAGGCCCGCGCCCAGGGGCACCGCGCGATCACCTTGACCACCTTCGGCGATCTTGCCTGGAACGCCCCCTGGTACGCCCGGAACGGCTTCACCGAGTTTCCCCGTGGCTCCTGGGGCCCCGAGCTCGCCGTCCACTGGCTGGCCGAGGAAGCGGCCGGAATCGCCGTGGCCCGCCGAATCGCGATGCGCCGGCTCCTCACCGCTTGAGACACCACCGGACCCTGGGCCTCCGGGCCCGGTGGCGGCCTCGACTACCCCACGGTGGAGGCGAACATCTCTTCCCGCGCCTTCTTCAACGCCGCCAGGATCGCCCCGCGCAGAACCGGGTTCCCCCCCACCTGGCTCACCCGGACCTCTGCGGTGTTGGGACCGATACGCCCGGCCGCCTCGGCCACTCGCGCCGCGAGGTCGTCTCCTCCGACAAGTGGGACGTCGCCCCCCAGAACCACCAGCCCCGGGTCGAGGACGACGCAGACCGCGGTGACCCCACGCGCGATACGTTCGGCGAGCTCCTCCAGGAACAGCCCCTTGCTCCCCGGGTCCGCCCGCGCCAGGCGCACCGCCTCGGTGACCGTGCCGGCGGCGAGGCCGTGCCGGGCCGCCAGTTCCAGGACTTCCCTGGAACCGACGAGCGACTGGAAACCGTGCGCGAGCGAGGGCTTGCCGTAGGCGGTGCGCAGCGACTCGTAGCCGCCGGGCAGCCCGATGTCGTCGGGGAGCGGGGCCCCGGGAACGGGCAGGTAACCGATCTCCCCCGCCCCGCCCGAGCGTCCCCGGTGGATGCGGTCGCCGAGCATGATGGACATGCCCACGCCGCCGGAGCTGTCGAGCCACATGAGGACGAAGTCGGGGATTCCCCGTGCCGCCCCTTCGGCGTGCTCCGCCAATGCCGCGAGGTTCACGTCGTTCTCGATGGCGACCGAGCGCTTGAGATCGGTGCGCAGCGCGTCGAGGACTCCTTCGTGCCAGGAACCCAACTCGAAGGAGAAGCGCATGTCGCCGGTACGCGGGTCGACCACTCCCGGGGTGCCGATGACGCAGGCGGTGAGCCGGCTCAGCGGAACACCGGAGGTCTCCACCAGGCGCATGACCGCGGTGTGGACGAGGGCGACCGGATCGTCGGATTCGGTGGGATCGACGGTGACCTGGGAGACGATTCGGCCGGTGACATCGGCAATGGCTGCGGCGACCTGATGCGGGCCGACGTCGAGGGCGGCCACATAGGCGCTTGAGGGCACCACTGCGTACAGTGCGGCGTTGGGGCCGCGCCCCCCGGCCTGGGCCCCGATCACGTGCACGAGTTCGCGCTCCTCCAGGCGGGAGAGGAGCTGCGAGGCGGTCACTTTGGACAGGCCGGTGGCCTCGCCGAGCTGGGTCCGCGTGAGCGGTCCGGACGACAACAGCAACTCCAGGGCCGCTCGGTCGTTGAGCTGTCGCAACAGCCTCGGAGTCCCCGGGCGTCGAGACATAACCGTAACTCCCCCATCTCTATTTATTAGGAAAGTTTCCTGTTAGTTTAGCGGTCGTCTCACGAAAGGTCACATTCCCAATACCGCCCTTTCTATTTCTCTCCGGGCGGACCGGCGAAAGCCGATTGGGATGGACCGAACACACAGTGCTATCCCAGCACACCCCCGCACCGACGACGAAGCCCGCACAGCGTTCGTAGCCGACCGAGATGTTTTTCGGGGGCCTCATCTTCCGAGGCTCGCCGCACGCGAGGCGACTCGTGAAAGGGAGATTCAAAGTGAAGAAATTCGCATTCGCTAAGGTCGCGGCGACCTCGTCGCTCCTCCTTCTCGCCTCCGCCTGTGGCGGAGGCGGCGGCGAGTCCACCGGCGACGGTGAGGTACCCGCGGAACTGACCGTCTGGATCATGGGCGACTCCCAGCCCAACATCGTCGAGTACTTCGACGAGGCAGAAGGAGCCTGGCAGGAGTCCTACCCCGATAGCGGGATCAACGTCGAGTTCATCGCCTGGCCGGACGTGCAGACCACCCTGACCAACGCGCTGGCCGGCGGTGACAGCCCCGACGTCATCGAGATCGGCAACGACCAGGGCGCCAACTGGGCGTCCCAGGGCGCGCTGGTCGACATCACCGAGGCGGTCGACGGCTGGGACGAGGCCGCGGACCTCGACCAGAACGCCCTGGAGTTCGCGGCCTACGACGGCGCCACCTACGGCATCCCCTGGTATTCCGGGGTGCGCACCCTCTACTACCGCTCCGACTGGCTGCGCGACCTCGGCGTCGAGGCCCCCACGACCTGGGACGAGCTCACCGACGTCGCGGAGAAGATCAACAAGGAGCACGACGTCCCCGGCTTCTGCGCGCCGACCGACTTCACCAACGGTATCGCCAGCTTCATCTGGGGCAACGGCGGTGAGATCGCGGTGCAAAACGGTGACCAGTGGGAAGCGAAACTGACCGACCCGGCCGCCAAGGAAGCGATCGAGTTCTACGCCGGGCTCAGCGCCGACGACACCGTCTCCCCGTCGAGTGCCCTTGGTGCCAACGAGAACGACGGCTGCCTCAACGACATGGCCAACGGCAACCTCGGCATGTACATCGACGGCAGCTGGGCGCGCGGCGCCTGGGAGGGCGTGGCCGAGGACCCGGCCGTCCTGGACAACATCGACACCACGGTGCTGCCCGGAGCCGACGGTCCCGCTCCGGCCTTCGCGGGCGGCTCCAACCTCTCGGTGTGGAGCACCACGGAGAACCCCGAAGCCGCGACCGAACTGCTCCAGCTGCTCGCCGGCAAGGAGTGGGGCGACAAGTTCGCCGAGACCGCGGGCTTCTTCCCGGCCTACCCCGAGCTCCTCACCCAGGACAAGTACACCTCCGACCCCCTCAAGAAGGCCGGCGCGGAGCAGATGCAGAGCACCCAGTTCTTCCCGGCCACCCCGAACTGGAACTCGGCCGACCAGGACCAGAAGATCCTGCCCAAGGTCGTCCTGGAGATCGCCCAGGGCGGCGACGTGGACGACGTCCTGGCCAAGTACAACGAGCAGCTGCAGGAGACCCTGAACAAGCCGGTCGAGTAGCGGCCCCGCCGCTACCCCGGCCCCTCACCGGTGGCCGGCGGGCGAGCCCCGCCGGCCACCGGTCCCGTGTCACCCGACCGAGAAACCCTGAAGCCATGGCACACACCACCGAGGTGACCATGACGGCCGAGCCTCCGTCTGGTCCCGATCGGCCCAGCAGGCAGGGCAGGCGCGACCGCCCCGCACAGCCGCCGCTTGGCCGCAGACTCCTTCGCGGACTACCGCCCTACGCGCTGATCGCCCCCGCCGTTATCGTCCTCGGTGTCGTGCTGCTCTGGCCGATGCTGCAGATGGTGTGGAACTCGCTGCACTCCTACACCATCCGCAACCTCATGCCCAATGCTCCGGCACCCAAGTGGAACAACTTCGCGCACTACCAGACCCTGCTGACCGATCCCTACTTCTGGTCGGTCCTGGGCAAGACCGTCCTGATCTGCGTACTCATGGTGAGCGGCACCATCATCCTGGGCACTCTGGTGGGTCTGCTGCTGCACAAGCTCCCCAAGGCGTTCTCCACTTTCGTCGCCGTGGGAATGATGCTGGCCTGGGCGACCCCGGCCATCAGCGCATCGCTGGTCTTTCGCTGGCTCTTCTTCCCGGAGCGCGGTTTCGCCAACCACGTGCTGGAGGCCCTTCCCGACTGGCTGGTGGGCACCGGATGGCTGCGCTACAACTGGTTCCTGGACGCGACCTCGCTTTTCACCCTGTTGGTCATCGTGGTGATCTGGCAGAGCTTCCCGTTCGTGGCGATGACCGTGCTGGCGGGCCTCAAGAGCATCCCGAGCGAGCTCTACGAGGCGGCCCGTATGGACGGCGCGAGCGCCTGGCGGTCCTTCTGGGCCGTCACCTTCCCGATGCTCAAGCCGCTGTTCTCACTGATCATCGTTCTACAGATCATCTGGGACCTGCGGGTGTTCACCCAGCTCTACATCTTGACCGGGAGCAGTTTCGCCAATCCGGACGCCTACCTGCTCTCGTACTACATCTACCAGCAGGGTTTCAACGCCAGCCCGGCCAACTTCGGCCTCGGCTCGGCGATCGCGGTGGTCATGACGGCACTCGTCCTCTGCGTCACCGTGTACTACCTGCGCATCATGATCCGTCAGGGGGAGACCCGATGAGCGCCCCGACCACGGCGCCCCGCCCGGTGCACCGGATCGACCCGGTACTGCGCGCGCGCCGACTCGCCGGCCGAGCAGGTCTCTACGCCGCGGGCCTGGCCGTCTTCGTCTTCTCGGTGTTCCCCGTCTACTGGATGGTTTCCACCGCCTTCAAACCCGGCGGCGAACTGTTCGCGAAGGAACCGACGTTCTTTCCCCAGTCCCCGACCCTGAAGAACTTCGACCAGGTGATCAACGGCAACGTGATCCCGGGCGTGGACTTCTGGCAGTTCCTCGTCAACAGCCTGCTCGTGACGCTGGCGTCGGTTGCGATCGGCGCGGTCCTGGCGCTGCTGGCGGCCATCGCGGTGGCCCGGTTCAAGTTCCGGCTGCGCACCACACTGATCGTCACCCTGATGGTGATCCAGATGGTGCCGATCGAGGCGCTGATCATCTCGATCTTCATCAACTTCCGGCACATCCAGGACGGCACCGGCATCCAGATGCTGGGGACGCTGACCGGTCTGGTCTTCGCCTACACGGCCGTGCAACTGCCCATCACCATCATGATGATGCGTGGATTCGTCGCGGCGGTTCCCAAGGAACTGGAGGAGGCCGCCGCCATCGACGGCGCCGGCCACTGGACGGTTTTCTGGCGCATTCTGATGCCGCTGGTGGCACCGGGCCTGGTCGCGGCAAGCATCTTCGCCTTCATCACGGCCTGGAACGAGTTCATCATCGCGCTGACCTTCCTCGGGCGCAGCAGCGAGTCGTACACACTGCCGTTGACGCTGTCCTACTTCTTCGGGCGCTACGGCACCGACTGGGGGGCGATCATGGCGGCCTCGACCCTGTTGACCATCCCGGTGATGATCTTCTTCCTGTTCGTGCAGCGGCGAATGGTGTCCGGTCTCACCATGGGAGCCGTCAAGGGCTGACCCACTGTTGCGTACCGCGCCCGGGGCAGGGATCGTCCGGGCGCGCGGAGCCCGCCCTTTTCACGATGTCCCACGCGGCCCCGCGACCGGGGTCAACCGCCTCCCCCTGTTCGAAACGGAGTTCGCGATGCCCGCTGACCGGAGCCTGGAACGTCTTGCCAACGCCACGCTGCTCGTCCCATTCGAGGCACACGACGCACCGCGTTGGCTCCTGGAGGGCCTGGCCGACGGGTTCGCCGGCGTGTGTGTCTTCCACAACAACATCGAAGACGCCGGACAGATCACCCGGGTGAACGCCCGAATCGCCGCCGCCGCAGATGCGCCGCTGATCTCCCTGGACGAGGAGGGTGGTGACGTCACCCGGATCGGACAGCGCGGCGGCAGCGAGTACCCCGGCAACGCCGCCCTGGGCGCGATCGACGACACCGACCTCACCCAGGCCGTCCACTACTCGCTGGCCGCGGAGTTGCACACGCTGGGCTTCAACCTGGACCTGGCACCCTCTGTGGACGTCAACACCGCTGCCGACAACCCGGTGATCGGGACCCGGTCCTTCGGGGCCGACCCCGAACTCGTGGCCCGGCACGCTATGGCCGCCGTACGCGGGCTCCAGGGCGCCGGAGTCGCGGCCTGCGCCAAGCACTTCCCGGGGCACGGCGCCACCCACCAGGACTCCCACACCGAGCTCCCCTCGATCGACGCCGCCCCGGACCTGTTGGCCCGGCGTGAACTCCTGCCTTTCCGCTCGGCGATCGAAGCGGGCGTGCGCAGCATCCTGACCGCGCACATCCAGCTGCCGGGCCTGGGAGTGAGCGCACCGGCCACGCTGGCGCCCGAGATCGTGACGGGACTGCTGCGCGACGAGTTGGGCTTCGACGGGATGGTGATCACCGATGCCCTGGACATGCACGGCGTGAGTGGCGACATCGGCGTTCCGGAGGCTGCGGTGCGCGCACTGGCAGCCGGTTGCGACCTGCTGTGCCTGGGGAGGTTCGCCTACGCCGACGAGGTCGCAGCGGTCCGGGCGGCCGTGGTGGCCGCTGTACATGAAGGCCGGCTC
This sequence comes from Nocardiopsis ansamitocini, assembly GCF_030268225.1. Classification (GTDB taxonomy): domain Bacteria; phylum Actinomycetota; class Actinomycetes; order Streptosporangiales; family Streptosporangiaceae; genus Nocardiopsis_D; species Nocardiopsis_D ansamitocini. The sequence continues at coordinate 836,515 of NZ_BSQG01000001.1, forward strand.
AGCGGGGAGCGGCTCGAAGAGGCCGCGGCTCGCACCGCTGACGTCCGTGCCTGGACGGCCGGGCAGGCGTCGACGCCCGCGACGGGAGCGGTCGGAATCGGACTGGACGGGGCGCGGCGCGCCGTCCGCGTCACCGGAGAACTGGAGCGCCTCCACGCCCCATTCGTCCTTGAGGTGGACGCTCCCGCGGGAATCGCGGTGGGTGAGGTCCCGTGGGGGTTGTCCCCCTGGTTCCCCCAGACGGTGCGCCTGGACGCCGAGAAGGCCGATGTGGCGGACCTGCTGGCCTCGGCCTCTGGACGCGACCTGGTCGTCGTGGTGCGCGACGCCCATCGTTACCCCACGACCCGCGCGTTCGTGGACCGCGTGTGCCAGGCCCGTCCGGACGTAGTGGTGGTGGAGATGGGCCTTCCGGTGTGGCGTCCGGACAGCCGCGCGCACATCAGCACCTACGGTGCGGCACGGGTCAACGGACAGAGCGCGGCCGAGGTCCTGGGCTCGCCGACCGCGGCCTCGGTACGCTGATAGCGCCAGACGGCGCGCGGGCCCGGTACCGAACCGGCATCGGATTTCACGCGCTCCCGTCATCGCCAATCCCGGTAGGAGAACTGGTAATGCGGAACAACGACGTTTCGGCGCGGCCCCGCGGGTGCCCCATTGACCCGAACTCCCTTCGATTCACGGCATAATCGCAGCATGCGCCTTTCCGCCCGGGTCGATTACGCGTTGCGCGCCGCGGCCGAACTCGCAGCCGCCAGTGGCGGCCCCGTCACGGCCGAACAACTCGCGCGCGCCCAGGCCATACCCGGAAAATTCCTGGAGAACATCCTCACCCAGTTGCGCCGCGCCGGCCTGGTGCGCAGCCAGCGGGGCCCGGTCGGCGGGTACTGGCTCGCCCGGCCGGCGTCGGAGATCTCCCTCGCCGACATCATCCGAGCCGTTGACGGGCCACTGGCCAACGTCCGCGGCGAACGTCCAGAACACGTCGACTACGACGGCGCCGCACGCAGCCTGCAGCAGGTGTGGATCGCGTTGCGCGCCAGTGAGCGAGCCATCCTGGAGACAGTGACGCTGGAACACGTCTCCACGGCCAAGCTTCCCGACGCCGTCCGGGTACTCGCCGAAGACCCGGAAGCGTGGGCGAGCTGAGCCCACACACGTAAGCGCCGGCGGCGACTCCCCCGAGTCGCCGCCGGCGCTTGAACGTCAACCGATGGCCTCCGCGGTCAGCGCATGGCCTCGAACATCCAGTGCTGCTGTTCGAGGTCCTGCGAGGCGCTGATGAGGAAGTCCTGGGTCACCGGGTCGGCCTCCTCGGTGGCGTGAACGTGCGCGCGGAAACGCTTGACCACGTCCCCCAGGACGTCGACGATCGTGGCGATCGCCTTGTCCTCCTGCAAATATCCCGGGTCGGGCTGGTTGATCTGGGAGTCCTGCGCGACCTTGATCGACCGCCCGTCGGGGTTGACCCCGATGGCGATGGCCCGCTCGGCCAGTACATCGGTGTGGTTGCGGGCGGCCTCGACGAGTTCGTCGAGTTGGAGATGGATGGAGCGGAAGGTCCGCCCGACCACGTTCCAGTGCGCCTGCTTGGCCAGCAGCGACAGATCGATCAAGTCGACGACGGCTTCTTGCAGCGCCTGACCCGTGATCCTTCGTTCGTCCTCGCCGAGCGCTCCGTGAATCTTCGCCATTGCTGATCATCCCCCTGATGTGTTGCGTACGGCACCAGGACCACTGCCCGAGGGCGACCGGGGGAAACGGGCCGTCAGCCGCAGGGAGTCAGGACGCATCCGGGAAAACCTGGGGGAACAGCAATGCGCCGGCCGCATCATCGCGACCGACGGCATCACCGATTGACCACTGGCACCGGCCGGGGTGTCCGTTACACACCCACCATGTCGACAACGTCGGGGACGCGGTCGGGGATCGACTCGATACCGAGCCGCCCCGCACCGGATCCGGCTGGAACGGCTCCGCCGAGCTGAGCCGCTTCCTGGAGCTCTGCCAGGGCCAGCTGGTCGGAGACCTCACGCAGTACCTGGGAGAGTGGGACCCCCAGTGCACCGCAGATCGAGGAGAGCAGTTCCGAGGAAGCCTCTTTCTGCCCGCGTTCAACTTCCGACAGGTATCCCAGCGAGACTCGGGCATCGGCCGAAACCTCACGGAGAGTGCGGCCCTGCCGCTGCCGTAGCCGCCGTAGCACGTCACCAAGTAGGTGACGAAGCAGGACCATCATTCGCGCTCCCTCCCACCGGTAGCGACCTTCTTGGAAACACCGTACCTGGCCGAAGCCCGATCGTCGCACCTCATGGCTTCCTGTTCGCTGGAGGGGTAACACGATCTTGGTCAGGGTTTGTTCCCCACCCCTGGTCACTTGAACGGGATGTGCCCCGCTATTTCAGGGTGGTTTTGGCCACGCTGCACAAAAGGAGGGAAAGTGCCTGGTCAACAGTTTTTTCGCGTATTTCGCCCCGGTCTCCTGTCAGCCGCAACTCCACCACGGTCGACCAGTGGCCGGGACCGGCCACCGCCGCGAACACCGTCCCGGGAGGTCGGCCGTCCTGGGAGTCGGGCCCCGCCACGCCGGTCACGGCGAGACCGAAGGTGGCCCAAAGCACTCTGCGAACCCCCTTCGCCATGGCGAGCGCGACATCGGGATGCACCGCGCCGTGTTCGGCGAGCAGTTCACCCGGCACTCCCAGGACGTCGCGCTTGGCGTCGGTGGCATAAGAAACCACTCCCCCGCGGAACGTGGCCGATACACCTGGAACACAGGTGATCGCGGCACCGATCAGACCACCGGTCAGCGACTCCGCGGTCGCGACAGTGGCCGCGCGGCCGAGGAGCAGGGCGTGCGCCTGCGCAGCGAGGGCCACCGTCTCGGGGCCGGCCATCGGATCAGCCCTTGTCCGAAGCGGACCTCGACTGCTTGCGCAGCTTGAGGGCTTGGAAGATGTAGTCGCCACCGGTCCACAGGGTGACGCCGAGAGCGACGGCCATGATCGCGTGCGCGATCGCCTGGAGGAACAGGTAGTCGGGCAGCGGGAAAAGGTAGACACTGATCGCGACGATCTGCAGGACCGTCTTGAGCTTCCCCCCGCGACTGGCCGGGATGACTCCGTAGCGGATCACCGCGAAACGCAGCGCCGTGATCCCCCACTCGCGCACCAGGATGACGATGGTGACCCACCACCACAGCTCCCCCAGCATCGACAGCACGACGAGCGCCGCACCGGTGAGTGCCTTGTCGGCGATGGGGTCGGCGATCTTGCCGAAGTCGGTGACGAGGTTGCGACGGCGGGCGAGTTCGCCGTCGATCCGGTCGGTGATCGCGGCGATGACGAAGACGGAGAATGCCGCCAGGCGCCACCACAGGCCGTCCTGGAACATGAAGATGACGAAGAGCGGCACCATGACGAGCCGGCTCACCGTCAAGACGTTGGCGATGTTGAGAACCGGGGCTTGCTGGCCTGCCGGGACAGCGGGATCGGGTCGGCTCATTACGGGGCCGTATCGTCGTCGAGTTCGGTCACGAGGTCCACGCCCAGCGCCGCCATAACGGTTGCGGTCACGATCTCGCCGATTGCCAGTTCGCGGTCGGCGTGCACGATCGTGCTGCCGTCCACCTCTGGCGCCTGGTGCTCCGAGCGGCCCTCGTAGGTGCCCTCGCCGAGCTCGGCCTCCACGAGGACCCGCACGGTCGATCCCACGCGCTCCTCCGCGCGCTGGGCCATGAGCTCCTCGGCCAGTTGGTTGAGTGTCTCGACCCGCGACGCGACGACCTCCTCGGGGAGCTTGTCCGCGTGGCCGGCGGCCTCGGTGCCGTCCTCGTCGGAGTATCCGAAGATCCCGATCGCGTCGAGACGGGCCTCCTGGAGGAAAGCCGCCAGGTCGTTGAACTCCTCTTCGGTCTCCCCCGGGAAGCCGACGATGAAGTTCGAGCGCGCCCCGGCCTCGGGGACGGCCTTTCGGACGGTCTCCAACAGTTCGAGGAAACGCACCCGGTCGCCGAAACGGCGCATGCGCCGCAGCAGTGTCCCGCTGGCGTGCTGGAAGGAGAGGTCGAAGTAGGGGACGACACCGGGCGTACGGGTGAGCACATCGATCAACCCGGGACGCACCTCTGCGGGCTGGAGGTAGCTCACCCGCACCCGCTCGATACCGGGAACCGCGGCCAGGCGGGGCAGCAGCCCCTCCAGTGCGCGCAGGTCGCCCAGGTCCTTGCCGTAGGAGGTGGAGTTCTCACTGACCAGGAAGAGCTCTCGCACTCCCTCCCCCGCCAGCCATTCCGCCTCGCGCACCACGTCGTCGGGCGTGCGGGAGACGTAGGCGCCGCGGAAGGCAGGGATCGCACAGAAGGTACAGCGCCGGTCGCAGCCGGAAGCGATCTTGAGGTTGGCGACCGGACCACCGGTCAGGCGCAGCCTCGGCAGGACCGGGCCGGAGGCCGGGGCGACGCCCTCGGGCAGCGGGGTCAGCGGGTCGGCGAAGGGCGCGTGGCCCGGGACGTGCACACCGGCCTGCGCGCTGCGCTCGACCGGGGAGATCGGCAACAGGGTCCGCCGGTCCCTGGGCTCGTGCGGGACGAGCGACCTGCCTTCGACGACGTCGTCGAGACGCTGGCCGATCTCGGCGTAGTCGTCGAAGCTGATGACCTGCGCCTCGGGCATGGCCTCGGCGAGCTCGGAGCCGTAGCGCTCGGCCATGCAGCCGGCGGCGACGACTTTGGTCCCGTCCTCGGCCGCGTTGAGCAGGGCCTCGATGGAGTCCTGCTTGGCGGCTTCGATGAAACCGCAGGTGTTAACGACGACGACGTCGGCGCTTTCGCCTTCGTCGGGGTCCACCAGGTCCCAGCCGCTGACGGCGAGCCGACCGGCTAGTTCTTCGGAGTCAACCTCATTTCGCGCGCACCCCAGGGTGACGAGCGAAACAGTACGGCGCGATGACATGGCTTCCAAGGTACGGGAGAACGGGAATACGGCGGGACCGCCGCGGTCCTTCAAGGGTAGGTCGTCCCAAGGGGCTCTTCGGCCTCAGGGTTGCCTTCCCTCGGGTCTCCGTCACCGTCCGGCGACACCCTCCGGGGTGAAAGTGAAGCGGGTCACCTCACCCACGGACCCGGGCTCCCCGATGTCCTCGCCGTTGACTTCGATACGGAGACCTCCGGCGTTTCCCACGTGGAGCCGCAGCTCCCGACCGTCGGTCCATTCGTCGGTGGTCCCCTCGTCGAGCACACCGACGAAGAGGTTGTCGCCCGCCTCGTTGTGGACGCTGAGCCACGTGCGCTCCCGAGCGGTGATCCGCAGGGTCACCGGGCCCTCCACGGGAACGGCTGCGGCACCGGTCGTCCCCGTGTCGTCGGGACTCGCGGCTGGAGCGGCCGGCTCGGCGTCCCTGGCCGGTACTTCTGCTCCGGCCGGTACCGACCTCTTCTCCTGTTCGGACGCCTCGCTCCGGGCCGGGGAGGGCTCCTCCGCCGTTTGCAGTGCGATCCGCGCCGCCGTGCCGGACTGCTGGCTCGCGGAGTCCGACCAGGCCCAGACCGTGAGCGCACCCAGCATCAGCGCGATCGCCGCCCCGGCCACGACCCTGCGCCTGTCCCGGACACGCGCGGCCACGGACGCCTGGGGCCCGGGCGCCATGACCTCCTCCGCACTCGCCGGCTGAGGAGGGGCGTCGGCGTACTCCTCGTCGAACCAGCGGATCAATGGGGCCGGATCGACCGCCAGCACCCGGCAGACGGACCGGAGGTGACCCCGGGTGTAGAAGTCCCCTCCGCAGGCGTCGAAGTCGTCACGCTCCATCGCATGGATCACCTGCTCGGTGATGCAGGTGGCCCGGCTCAGGTCGGCGACCGAGCGGCCGGCGTCCTGACGGGCGCCGGCGAGGACCTGGCCGATCGTCGTCATACGCACTCCCATCGACACGCGTGTGGTTACGTCTTCAATCTCCCAATGTCTCGACTGGGCGCCGCAACGATGCGCAAACACGCCTAGGCCCAAGGTCAAGAAAAGACCAACATCCGCGCAGGCGTCATGGAGCGGCGACGGGGCCCGACACGTGACCGGCAGAAACCCTTCCTGCACGAGACGGTCGGTGTCCCGGGCGAGAAACCGGTGCTCCCGTGCCCCGCTCAGTCGACTCGCAGACCCGCCAGGACCTCGGGAAGCCCCTCAGGAGTGACGAGTACGTCACGAGCCTTGGACCCCTCGCTGGGGCCCACGATGTCGCGGCTCTCCATGAGGTCCATCAACCGCCCGGCCTTGGCGAAACCGACGCGCAGCTTGCGCTGCAGCATCGAGGTCGAACCGAATTGGGTGGTCACGACCAGTTCGATGGCCTGGAGCAGCAGGTCGAGGTCGTCGCCGACCTCCTCGTCGATCTCCTTCTTCTTCGCCTCGCCTACTCCGACGTCCTCGCGGTAGGCGGGTTCGGACTGCTTTTTGCAATGGTCGACGATCGTACGGATCTCCTTCTCGGAGACCCAGGCGTTCTGCAACCGGATGGGTTTGGAAGAGCCCATCGGCAGGAAGAGCGAGTCGCCCTTTCCGACCAGTTTCTCGGCACCGGGCTGGTCCAGGATGACACGACTGTCGGAAAGGCTGGAGGTGGCGAAGGCCAGACGCGACGGCACGTTGGCCTTGATGAGCCCGGTGACGACGTCAACGCTGGGGCGCTGGGTGGCCAGCACGAGGTGGATCCCGGCGGCACGGGCGAGCTGGGTGATGCGCACGACCGACTCCTCGACGTCGCGCGGAGCGACCATCATGAGGTCGGCGAGCTCGTCCACGATCACCAGCAGGTAGGGATAGGGCTCGTAGACCCGTTCGCTGCCCAGTGGTGCGGTGAGCTCTCCTGCGCGCACAGCGGCGTTGAAGTCGTCGACGTGCCGGTAGCCCGACGCCGCGAGGTCGTCGTAGCGGCGGTCCATCTCGCCGACCACCCACTGCAAAGCGTCGGCAGCCTTCTTCGGGCTGGTGATGATCGGCGTGATGAGGTGCGGGATGCCCTCGTACATGGTGAGCTCGACGCGCTTGGGGTCGACCAGGATGAGTCGGACCTCGTCGGGGGTCGCCCGCATCATGATCGAGGTGATGAGTCCGTTGATGCAGGTCGACTTACCGGCACCGGTGGCACCTGCCACCAGCACGTGCGGCATCTTCGCGAGGTTGGCGACCACGTCGGACCCTTCGACGTCCTTGCCCAGGCCCACCAGCATGGGGTGGTCGTCGGAGGTGGCGGCGGTGGAGCTCATGACGTCGCCGAGACTGACGATGTCCTTGTCGGTGTTGGGGATCTCCACCCCGATCGCGGACTTTCCCGGGATGGGCGACAGGATGCGCACGTCGGCGCTCTTGACCGCGAGGGAGATGTTCTTGGTGAGCGCGGTGACCTTCTCGACCTTCACCGCCGGGCCCAGTTCGATCTCGTACCGGGTGACCGTAGGACCACGGGTGAAACCGGTGATCTCGGCGTCCACGTTGAACTGGTCCATGACACCGCTGAGCGCCTCGACGACGATGTCGTTGGCCTTCGTCCGGGGTTTGGACGGAGTCCCCGGCTTGAGCAGCATCGGCGGCGGGAGTTCGTAGTCGCCGTCCACCACCCGGGAGGGGATGGACAACTGCTCCACCGCGGCCGGCGCCGGGGTGGGGTCGGGGGCAGGCTTGCGCGGCGGCTTGGCGGTCTCCACCACAGGCGTGTCGTAGGGACGCTCGTGGTCCCCCGCATGCGTTTCCGGCTGCTCCTCGTCCTTCTTCGCCCTCGGTTTGCGCTTGCGCTTGGGCGGGGCCTGCTGCTCCCCCTCGTCGTCGAAGATCTCCAGGCCGGCCGAGGGGCCGTCGTCCTCCCGCTCCACGAGGCCGCCGAAGAGCTGGCTGAGCCGCTCGGGAATGCGGTGGACGGGAGTGGCGGTGACCACGAGCAGACCGAACACCACCAGCATCAACAGCAGGGCACCGGTGAGCCACGGGGTGATCAGCATGCTGAGAGGGCCGGAGGCGGCGAACCCGATGAGGCCTCCGGAACTGCGCATGGCCTCCTGCCCCTCCGAAGGCCAGGGAATGCCGTGACCGATGTGGATGAGGCCGAGCAGGCCGACCAACAGTGCCACGCAACCGATGACCAGGCGGCCGACATCGGTCTGTCCGGTCCCCGGTGTGCGCATGAGCCGCCAGGCGAACGGCAGGCACAACAGCGGCAGCACCGGGGAGAAAGCACCGAAACCGCCGACGACGACCATACGGGTGGCATCCAGCAGAGGCCCCTCGGTGTCCCACCATACGGCTGCGGCGATGAGCAGCCCCAGCGCGAGCAGGATCATCCCGGCGCCGTCGCGGCGCAGGTCGGGGTCGAGGTCGCGTGCGCTGCGCCCGGTGGCACGGGCCAGACCGCCGACGGTATGGGCGAGCATGCGCCACGCGAAGAGGATCGCGCGACCGATCCAGGTGAAAAGCAGGGCGATGGGGCCCTCAGAGGCGTTGCCCCGCCTGGCGGCCGGGGCCCGCTTTGCGGACTGCCGGGGACGAGACGTCGGAGCGGCGGGCCGGCGGGCCGGGGCCTTCCGGCCCGATCCGCCGCCACGGGACGTTTCACCGCCGGAACGCTGGGAGGACTTGGGCGCGCGGGTGGCCATGACCGGCAGCCTACTAAGGAAGTCACCGGTTTCCCGGAACAGCGGTCCCTGGCGTGTCGCGCCCCGGGGGGGCGGCCAGCGGGCCGCCCCCCCGGGGCGCGTAATGGTGGTGCCGGTGCCTAGACCTCGACCACCACGGGAACGATCATGGGGCGACGACGGTACGTGTCACTGACCCAACGACCGACGCTGCGGCGCACCAGTTGGCGCAATTGCCCGGGATCGGTGATGCCGTCGGAGGCCGCCCGCTCCAGTGCGCTCTGGATCTTGGGGATGACCTCGTCGTAGGCGTCAATGTCGATACCGGCACCGCGCGTGTGGATCTGGGGTTCCCCGATGAACTTGCCGCTGGTGGAGTCCACCGCGATGACCACGGAGATGAAGCCTTCGTCCCCGAGGATCCGACGGTCCTTGAGCGCGGACTCGGTGACGTCGCCCACGGAGTTGCCGTCCACGTAGACGTACCCGGCCTGGACCACTCCGGCGATGCGCGCCTTGCCCTTGTACAGGTCGACGACGACGCCGTCCTCGGCGATGACCACCCGGTTCTCGGGAACACCGCTGAGTTCGGCGAGGCGGGCGTGGGCCCGCAGGTGGCGCCATTCGCCGTGGACCGGCATGAAGTTGCGCGGCTTGACCATGTTGAGGACGTACAGCAGCTCGCCGGCAGAGGAGTGCCCCGACACGTGCACCAGGGCGTTGCCCTTGTGCACGACCTTGGCGCCCCACCGGGTCAGGCCGTTGATGACACGGTTGACCGAGTTCTCGTTGCCCGGGATGAGCGAAGAGGCCAGGACGACCGTGTCGCCCTTCTCGATGCGGATCTGGTGGTCGCGGTTGGCCATCCGGCTCAGCGCGGCCATCGGCTCGCCCTGGGAGCCGGTGCACACCATCAGCACCTCGCTCTCGGGCAGGCCGTCGAGCTCCTTGACGTCCACCAGCAACCCGCCGGGGATCTTCAGGTAACCCAGGTCCCTGGCGATGTTCATGTTGCGGACCATGGAGCGCCCGACGAACGCGACCTTGCGGCCGTGTGCCTGGGCAGCGTCCAGGACCTGCTGGACACGGTGGATGTGCGAGGCGAAACAGGCCAGGATGATGCGCTTGTCTGCCTTGGCGAAAACGTTGTCGATGACTCCCGCGATGTCGCGCTCGCTGGTGACGAAGCCCGGCACCTCTGCGTTGGTGGAGTCCGACAGCAGCATGTCGACGCCTTCGGCACCGAACCGGGCGAATCCGCCGAGGTCGGTGATGCGTCCGTCCAGCGGCAGCTGGTCCATCTTGAAGTCGCCGGTGTGCAGCAGCGAACCTGCCGGGGTCCGGATCCCCACGGCCAGGGCATCGGGGATGGAGTGGTTCACCGCGAAGAATTCGAGGTCGAAGTCACCGAAGGAGCGGCGCTCCCCCTCTTCGACCTGGACCACCTCCGGCTTGATGCGGTGCTCGCCGAGCTTGGCCGAGATGAACGCCAGCGTCAGGCGGGAGCCGACCAACGGAATGTCGGCACGCTCGCGCAGCAGGAACGGCACGGCACCGATGTGGTCCTCGTGGCCGTGCGTGAGCACGATCGCCTCGATGTCGTCGAGGCGGTCCCGGATGTAGTCGAAATCCGGGAGGATGAGGTCGACACCGGGCTGCTCCTCTTCGGGGAAGAGCACCCCGCAGTCGACGATCAGCAACCTGCCGGCGTATTCGAACACCGTCATGTTGCGGCCGATCTCGCCCAGTCCGCCGAGGGCGACGACCCTCAGCGCCCCTTTGGCCAGGGGCGGAGGCGGAGCAAGCTCGGGATGCGGGTGACTCATGCGGATCCTTCCGTCAGCCGTTCCACTCCCACGGCACCCCCGGGAACCGCCTGGTGCGGAGCAAGCCCGATGGGCCCCTTCACACCGGCCGCGGCAAGGTCCTCGCGCAGCAGCGCCTGGAGCTCTGCCGAGGCATCGGCGAGCGGAGTGCGCACCGCGCCGCCGGGCAGCCCGAACATGTTGAGCACGGCCTTGGTCGTGATCACGCCCTGGGTGCGAAACATCCCGGTGTAGACCGGGGTCAGCCGGCGGTGGATGGCGAGTGCCCGGGTGACGTCGCCGGAGTGGTAGGCGTCGATCATGTCGTACAGATCGGTGCCGACGATGTGGCTGACAACGCTCACAAAGCCGGCTGCGCCGATGGAGAGCATCGGCAGGTTGAACATGTCCGAGCCGCAGTAGTAGGCCAGGCCGGTGCGTTCCATGACCCAGGAGCTCGCGCCCAGGTCGTCCTTGGCGTCCTTGTTGGCGAGGATGCGCGGGTGCTCGGCGAGGCGGACCAGGGTCTCAGAGGCGATCGGGGTCCCGGTGCGGTGCGGGATGTCATAGAGCATCACCGGAAGCTCGGTGGCGTCGGCGATCGCGGTGAAGTGGCGCAGCAGCCCCTCTTGGGGCGGCTTGTTGTAATAGGGAGTGACCGTGAGCAGGCCGTGCGCGCCAGCGCGCTCGGCGGCCTTGGCCAACTCGATGCTGTGTCGGGTGTCGTTGGTTCCCACCCCGGCGATGACGGTGGCCCGGTCGCCGACGGCCTCTACAACGGCGCGCAGGACACGGTCTTTCTCGTCATCGCTCGTGGTCGGCGACTCTCCGGTCGTGCCACTGACAACGATCCCGTCGTTGCGCTGCTCGTCGACCAGGTACACCGCGAGCCGGGCAACGCCGTCGTAGTCGACGTCGCCGTCGTCGTGCATTGGGGTGACCATCGCGGTCAACATCTGGCCGAAGGGCGCGTTCGGCGTAGTACTGCCTACCATGCAGCAAACGGTACCGCGAAAGCCGGACGGACGGCGCCAACGACCCCGTTCAGCGGGGACTGCGGCGTGCCGCGCCCGCCCGGCACCGGGTCACTCGTCGTCGTTGCCGCCGACAAAAAGGCTGAGGAGCCAGCTGACGACGGTGATGATGATCGCCCCCCAGAAGGCCGGCCAGAAACCGGTGATCACGAAGGGGATTCCGAGGATGCCGGCAAGCCACTCGGTGAGCAGCAGCAGCAGCGCGTTGACGACCAGGGCGATGAGGCCCAGCGTGAGGACGTAGAAGACACAGCCGACCGTCTTGACGATCGGCTTGATAACGGCGTTGACGAGGCCGAAGAGCGCGCCGACGCCGAGATAGACCAGGATCGTGGTGGCCACGTTCTGGGTGTCGACGTTGATCCCGTCCACCAGAAGAACTGCCGCCCACAGTGCGAACGCGTTGACGATGACTCGAATAATGATGCTCACGTTGCCGATGCTCCCATGACCGCTACCGCCTGCTGAACGCCGAATCACCGATTTCAGGGACATCTCAGGGGAGGTGCCCCACGCCCCCGACCGGATACTCCGGGATGAACGCGTGTCAGTTGGGTCTCCCCACGGCAGCCGGCTCCAACCCGGGTCGCCCCGGTCGACTCCGCCGGTTTCACCGATCCCGGTCCGGCTGCGACGATGGTCGCTGGTCAGCGTTGACTACCGAGCGAATGGGGACGCTTCCCGTGTCGACAGAGAAACTTTCCAGTTTTGTTCGTACCGCGCGTACCGAGGACGTCGGGCCGGTGGTGGGCGTGCAGGTAGCCGCCTGGCGGGACATGTACGCAAGCGTCCTGCCGGCGGACGTATTGGCCGAGCTCACCGGGGACGAGGCGGGGGCGCGGTTCGCCGAACAGTGGCTGGACGCGGTGGAGAAGCCTCCGACCGGCAAGCATCGTCTGCTGGTGGCCACCGAGGAGCGAACCGTCGTGGGGTTCGCCGCGATCGGCCCGGCCGAGGACTCCGATCGCTGGCCGGGCACCGACGCGGAGGTCTACGCGCTGCACGTGGACCCCGGGCACCTGCGGAGAGGGCACGGCAGCCGGCTGCTGAACGCGCTCGTGGACCACCTGCTCGACGACGGTTTCCATGCCGTCTACGTGTGGGTTCTGGAGGCCGACAACCCGTTGCGCGCCTTCCTCGAAGCAGCCGGGTGGCGCTCGGACGGCGCCCGCCGCGAGCTGGACATGGGCGTCCTGATCCCCATGGTCCGACTGCACGCTTCGATCAGCCGCTGATCGGGGACGACCCGCCCGGCGATACGGTTGGGGACCGAACCAGGTGGAACGCCTGCTCGCGGGGCACGCCCTCGACGCTGCAGGCCGAGTGCGGAAATGGGGCCGGTGCGTGGCCACGGTCAGCGATTGGGTGGCGGGCGCACGCCCGCGGACCCTGCCCAGCTCGGTCGTCCCTGTTGTGGTGGGGACGGGGGTCGCCTTCGGAGTGGGGGCGGCCGTGTGGTGGAAGGCCCTCCTGGCCATGGTGGTGGCACTGGCGCTTCAGGTCGGGGTGAACTACGCCAACGACTACAGCGACGGGATCCGGGGCACCGACGAGAAACGCGTGGGGCCGCTCCGTCTGACCGCCAGTGGGCTGGCAGCCCCCGAACAGGTGCTGGCCGCCGCCCTAGGGGCCCTGGCAGTCGCGGCGGTGGCGGGGCTCGCCCTGGCAGCGACCTCCTCCTGGTGGCTGCTGCTGGTGGGCGCGGCCGCGATCCTGGCGGCCTGGTTCTACACCGGTGGTGCCAACCCTTACGGGTATCGGGCGTTCGGCGAGGTCTCGGTGTTCGTGTTCTTCGGCCTGGTCGCGGTCACCGGGACCGTGTTCGTCCAGGTGGGTTCCGTCCCGTGGCAGGGTTGGCTGGCAGCCGTCCCGGTCGGGCTCCTGTCCTGCGCGGTCCTGGTGATCAACAACGTGCGCGACATCCCCACGGACTCCGAGACCGGTAAGCACACCCTGGCCGTCCTTCTCGGCGACACGAAGGCGCGTGGGCTCTTCGCTGTCTGTGTGCTGGTCGCCTTCGCCGCGGCACTGGCGACCGCTCCGGCGAGCTGGTGGGTACTCCTGGTAGTGCTGTCGGCCCCACTCGCGGTGCGTCCGACCAAGCGCGTCCTCGGCGGCCAATCCGGCGGCGACCTCGTCCTGGGACTGGGCGAGACCGGCAAGTTCCAGTTGGCCTTCGGGGTGCTCTACGCGGTCGGGCTGGCGCTGGGGACGCTCTGAACGGCCCGGACCGCGCTCCGCACTGGACGACCACTGGCCTTCTCGGCCGCCGGACCGGTTTTCGTCAGGGTCGACGCACGAGCCTGATCAGCGCAGTGGACATCACCTGCCGCCCGGTGCACTCGTCGCCTGTCGGCTGCTTCCTGCCCGAGCGGCTGCTCCCTTTCCCCCGACGACGAGGCCGGGCGCCCGGTTGGTGGGGTGCGTCGGCTCCGCGCTCCCCGTGCACGAGGAGGCCGGTCCTGCGCACCGACGCGGTGGGCGCGATGTAGCGCCATGGCCGGGCGCGGTTCGGCCGTCCCGGTCATGCCGGAGGTCCACTGCGCCGACCGTCCCAGGGGCGAGGCGCTGCGCCGTACGGGCCCTGCCTCTCTCGTGTCCTTCTGCTCCCCGCGCCGGGCGCCCGCACCCGTCCGCTGAGCAGGGCTGCGGCGCGCGGATCAGTAGCCCAGGTCACACGCACGAGTAAGATCGGCGTGTGACATTGTCGTATTAAGGAGCGTTTGTAGCCGATGCCTGGACGCATTCAGTCGATCGAACGCGCGGCGGCTGTCCTTCGGCTGCTTGCCGGCGGGAACCGCGGGCTGAGCCTGGGCGAGATCTCACGGTCCCTGGAACTGCCCAAGGGAACCGCGTTGGGCATCCTGCGGACTCTCCAGCACGTCGGGTTCGTCGAACAGGACTCCGGGTCCAGCCACTACCGCCTGGGCGGGGGCGTACTCAGCCTGGGCACCCGCTACCTGGACGGCAACGAACTGAGGGCTCGCGCCCTCAACTGGGCGGACTCCCTGGCGGGCCGCAGTGGGGAGAGCGTGCGCATCGGTACGCTCCACAAGCACCAGGTGCTGATCGTGCACCACGTGTTCCGGCCCGACGACAGCCGCCAGATCTTGGACGTGGGCACTCTGCTGCCCTTGCACGCCACCGCCCTGGGCAAGGTCCTGCTGGCCTTCGACCCGCTCGCCACTCCTGAGTACTACGCCGAGGGCGGAGCCCTGGAGTCCTACACCCCTCGGACCATCACCTCTTTCGACGACCTGACGGCGCAGCTTTCACTGGCGCGGGCCAGCGGCTGGGCGGCCGATGTGGAGGAACTGGTGGAGGGCGAGGTGTCGATCGCCGCTCCGATCCGGGACCGCCGTGGAATGACCGTGGGTGCCATCGGGGTGCGCGGCGCCGTAGAACGACTGTGCGAGGACGGGAAACCCGACATGGGCCAGGTCTCCTACGTCCGCGATGCAGCCCGTGCGGTCTCCCGGGACCTCGGTGCGACCCCCTGGTAGTGGGGGCTCCGCGGGTCGGTAACACAGCCGGATTGCCAACGCTTGACAAAATCTGGAGAGGCACATCACACTTTGCGTACGACAATGACGTACGACGTTCGGGAATAGCAGGCGACCGCACTGGGACAGTTCCACAACGGGCCATCTGCCACCCCCGGACACCCACCGGAGGCGAACACCGATGACCCAGCAGTACGTGGCCGCGATCGACCAGGGAACCACGTCGAGTCGTTGCATCATCTTCGACCGCGACGGACGGATCGTGTCCGTCGGCCAGCGTGAACACCGCCAGATCTTCCCGCAGCCCGGCTGGGTCGAACACGATGCAGCAGAAATCTGGGACGGCGTGCAGCAGGTCGTGCACGAGGCGCTGGAGAAAGGCGACATCACGCCCGACCAACTCGCCGCGGTGGGCATCACCAACCAGCGCGAGACGACTGTCGTGTGGGACCGCGAGACCGGCGAACCCGTTCACAACGCCATCGTGTGGCAGGACACCCGAACCGACGATCTGATCCGACGGCTGGGTGGTGTGGTCGGCCAGGAACGTTTCCGTGAACGCTGCGGTCTGCCGCTGGCCACCTACTTCGCCGGCCCGAAGCTTCGGTGGTTGCTGGACGAGGTCCCCGGTCTGCGCGAACGGGCCGAGCGCGGCGAGGTGCTCTTCGGCACCATGGACAGTTGGATCATCTGGAAACTGACCGGACAGCACATCACCGATGTCACCAACGCCAGCCGCACCATGCTGATGAACCTGCACACCCTCCAGTGGGATCCCGAGATCCTGGACGCGATCGGCATTCCCGCAGCCGTGCTGCCCGAGATCCGCTCCAGTGCCGAGGTCTACGGCGAGGCCACCGGTTTTCTCGCGGGGGTACCGGTCGCGTCCGCTCTGGGCGACCAGCACGCCGCACTGTTCGGCCAGACCTGCTTCTCCCCCGGCGAGGTCAAGGGCACGTACGGAACCGGCACCTTCCTCGTGCTCAACACCGGCACCGAACCGGTCATGTCGGCCAACGGACTGTTGACCACCCTGGGTTACAAGATCGGCGACCAGCCCGCGGTCTACGCGCTGGAGGGCGCCGTCGCCGTGACCGGCTCACTCGTCCAGTGGCTGCGCGACAACCTGGGCCTGATCGCCAGTGCCCCCGAGATCGAGACACTGGCTCTGACCGTGGAGGACAACGGCGGCTGCTACATCGTCCCGGCGTTCTCCGGGCTGTTCGCCCCTCATTGGCGCAGTGACGCGCGCGGTGTCATCACCGGGCTGACCGGCTATGTCAACAAAGGCCACCTCGCGCGCGCCGTGCTGGAGGCCAGTGCCTGGCAGACCCGCGAGGTCGTGGACGCCATGAACACCGATTCCGGCATCCCCTTGACCTCGCTCAAGGTCGACGGAGGCATGACCGCCGACAACCTGCTGATGCAGACCCTCGCCGACGTACTGGATGTGGAGGTCGTGCGGCCGATGGTCGCCGAGACCACCTGTCTGGGAGCGGCCTACGCGGCCGGCCTCGCCGTGGGCTACTGGAAGGACATGGAGAGCCTGCGCGCCAACTGGCACAAGGCTGCCGAGTGGAGCCCCCGAATGGACCCGAAGGTCCGCGAACGGGAATACCGCAACTGGACCAAGGCCGTGCAGCGCACCCTGGGCTGGGTGGAGCACGACGAGCAGCCTCAGGACTGACCAGGTGCGCTGGCCGCACGGTCGGAGCGGCCCGTTTCCCTCCTCGCCGACCGTGCGGACATCCTCGAACATCACCCCGCTCATCCCCATCACCGCCGCGCGTCCCCTCGGCATGCCCGAACACCCGGGGCGGATCCGCCGTTCAGTGGAAGGTCCCCGAAATGGAATACCTAGCGGAGTTCATCGGAACCGCCATCCTCGTCCTACTCGGCAACGGTGTCGTAGCGGGCGTCCTACTGGCCAAGTCCAAGGCCAACAACGGCGGCTGGATCGTCATCACCCTGGGCTGGGGAATGGCCGTGATGGTCGCCGCCTACGTCACCGGCCAGGTCAGCGGCGCGCACCTCAACCCCGCCCTCACCCTGGGGCTGGCCTCCATCGGCGACTTCTCCTGGGCGATGGTGCCCGGGTACATCACCGCCCAACTGGCCGGCGCCGTCATGGGCTCGGTACTGGTGTACCTGGCCTACCTCCCCCACTGGAGGATCACCGAGGACGCCGACGCAAAACTCGCCGTCTTCAGCACCGCACCGGCCGTCCGCAACGCGCCCGCCAACTTCACCACCGAGGTCATCGGCACGTTCATGCTGGTGCTGGGCATCTTGGGCATCGGGGCGAACTCAGGCGCCATCACCCAGGACAACGTGGACCTGTCGGCACTGTTCAGCACGGGAATCGCCCCCCTGCTGGTCGGGCTGCTGGTGCTGGCGATCGGCCTCTCGCTGGGCGGTCCCACCGGGTACGCCATCAACCCTGCTCGCGACCTGGGACCGCGTATCGCGCACTTCCTGCTGCCGATCCCGGGCAAGCGCGACTCCGACTGGTCCTACGCCTGGATTCCGGTCGTCGGCCCCGTCGTCGGTGGAGTGCTGGGCGCCCTGGTCTGGAAACTCACGGGTTTCGGAGGCTGAGCGCCCAGCGGTCGGGGTCAGTCGGTGAGACCGAGCAGCGGTTCCAGGCCCAGGGTGAGCGGTCCGGCCAGGCCGGCCACCTCACGGACACCGAGCAGCACCCCCGGCATGAACGACTCGCGGTTCATTGAGTCGTGTCGAATGGTCAGCGTCTCACCGTGCGTGCCGAACACGACCTCCTGATGCGCGATCATTCCGGTGATGCGCAGCGCGTGCACGTGGACCCCCGCCACCTGGGCACCACGGGCCCCCTGGATCTCGGAGGTCGTGGCATCGGGGGCCGGGGCCAGCCCCGCCCGGTCACGAGCGGCACCGATCAGTTCAGCGGTACGGTACGCGGTCCCGCTGGGCGCATCGGCCTTGTTCGGATGGTGGAGCTCGATGACCTCGGCCGACTCGAAGTAGGGGGCGGCCTTGGCAGCGAAATGCATCATCAGCACCGCGGCAATACCGAAGTTGGGAGCGATGAGGACCTTTGCCCCAGGGGCCTCGTCGAGAAGGCCGCGCAACTCGGCAAGACGGCCCTCGTCGAAACCACTGGTTCCCACCACGGCATGAATGCCGTTGGCGATGAGCCAGCGGAGATTGCCCATCACCTCGTCGGGGTGGGTGAAGTCCACGACCACGTCCGCGCCGAGCACGGCATCGCGCTCGCCCGGCCCTCCGACGCCGGCCACCAATTCGGTGTCCGGAGCCGCCTCGACGGCCTTGACAACTTCAGACCCCATACGCCCTTCGGCGCCGAAAACTCCTACCTTGATCACGGGCCTCACCGTACCAAAATCACCGGTGGACGCCGCCCAACGGCTACTGGGCGGCGTCCGTCCGCCAGCCCCGAATCAGAAGGAACGTCCCTCCTCGTAAGGACCGACCACCGCCAGCGCCTCCGGACGGGAAAGAATATCGGCGGCGATGGCGTGCACGTCGTCGAGGGAGACGGCGTCGAACAGCGCGAGGTCGTCGCTGAGCGATACATGCCGGGGGTAACCCAACTCGTGAGTGGTCAGCCTGCTCATCCGAGCACTGGTTCCTTCGGTCCCCAGCACCCACGAACCCCGGATCTGACCCTTGGCGCGCGTCAGTTCCTCCGAGGTGATCCCGTGCTCCGCGGCCTTGGCGAGCTCCGCCCGGCACACCGCGAGTACCTCGTCGATCTTGTCCGGGAGGCACCCCACATAGACCTGGAACAAACCGGTGTCGCAGTAACTGGAGGAATAGCCCTGCACCGAGTAGGCCAGCCCACGCTTCTCTCTCACCTCCTGGAAGAGCCGTGAGGACATGCCGCCGCCCAGCGCTGCGCTGAGCACCCGCAGGGCGTACCAACGCGGATCCGTGCGTTTGAGGCCCTCCCTGCCCAAGATGAGATGGGCCTGCTCGGTGTCGCGACTCTCCAGCACGGTCCCGGTACTCGTGGCGGGACGGCTTCCGGCCGGCCGCGGCCCGACCGGACGGGCGTCGCCGGCGGTGGCCGACTGCTCCGCGAAAACCGCTGCCACCTTGCGCACCACGTCGTCGTGGTCGAGGTTGCCGGCCGCGGCCACAATCAACCGGGCGGGAACGTACGCCTCACGGTACTGCTCGAAGATCCGGTCCCGGGGAAGGGCCTTGATGGTCTCGTTGGTGCCCAGTACCGGACGCCCCAAGGGGGAGTCCGCGAAGAAGTGGGCGGCGAACACGTCGTCCACCAGGTCGGCGGGCTCGTCCTCGTACATGGCGATCTCTTCGAGGATCACCCCCCGCTCGGTTTCCACCTCGCCGGGGTCCAGAACCGAGCCGGCGAGCATGTCGCCGACCACATCGATCGCCAGCGGCAGATCCTGGTCCAGCACCTTGGCGTAATAGGTGGTCTGTTCCTTGGTGGTATAGGCGTTGTGGTCGGCACCCACCCCGTCCAACAACGCCGATATCTCCAGCGCGCTGCGCCGGCCGGTCCCCTTGAACAGCAAGTGTTCCAGGAAGTGCGCGGAGCCCGCGTGCGCGGTGTCCTCGTCGCGTGATCCGGTGGTCGCGGAGATTCCGAAGGCCGCGGAGCGCACGCCGGGCATGCTCTCGGTGACGACCCGCAGACCACCGGGCAGGACGGTGCGGCGTACCAGGCCGGTCCCCTCTTGGGGGTCGAGCAGGGTGACGGTGCTGCCGGGCTCCTGCTCGGCAGCTGTCGGGACATTGCTCATGCGATTTTCTTCTCCCGAAGACGAAGGGACGTGGCGGGGCGGTTGGTGATCGGGCGACACACCAAGGGGCGGCCGCACCTCACGGTACGACCGCCCCCTAGGTGGTACGAAGCGCCCCGGCCCGTGCCGGGGCGCTCTTGTGCAACCGGATCAGGTGTTCTCGCCCGAGCGGCCGGCGCCACCCGAGGAACGGGTCCGGCGGCGACGGCGGTCACCCTCGCCGGCGCCCTCCGAGCCCTTCTTCTCCTCGGCCGGAGCAGCGGCGTCGCCAGAGGCGGCAGAAGCGGTCTCGGCCTCGGCCTCCACGACCTCGACCGGGACGAGCGAGAGCTTCCCACGGTCGTCGATCTCGCGGATCTCGACCTGAATCTTCTCGCCGATGCTGATCACATCGTCGATGTTCTCGATCCGCTTGCCACCGTGCAGCTTGCGGATCTGCGAGATGTGCAGCAGACCGTCCTTGCCGGGGAGCAACGAGACGAACGCACCGAACGCGGTCGTCTTGACGACCGTGCCCAGGTAGCGGTCACCGATCTCGGGCATCGTCGGGTTGGCGATGGCGTTGATCGTGTCGCGCGCGGCCTCGGCGGAGGGTCCGTCGGTGGCACCGATGTAGATGGTGCCGTCGTCCTCGATCGTGATCTCGGCGCCGGTGTCGTCCTGGATCGAGTTGATCATCTTGCCCTTGGGGCCGATGACCTCGCCGATCTTGTCGACAGGAACCTTGACGGTGAGGATGCGCGGCGCATTCGGGCTCATCTCGGCCGGGCGCTCGATGGCCTCGGCCATGACGTCCAGGATGGCCAGACGGGCACCACGGGCCTGCTGCAGTGCGGCAGCAAGCACACCGGCGGGAATACCGTCGAGCTTGGTGTCCAACTGGAGCGCGGTGATCAGGTCACGAGTACCGGCGACCTTGAAGTCCATGTCGCCGAAGGCGTCTTCGGCGCCCAGGATGTCGGTCAGCGTGACGTACTCGCCGCCTTCGCTGATCAGCCCCATCGCGATTCCGGCGACCATCTCCTTGAGCGGCACACCCGCTGACATCAGTGACATCGTCGAGGCGCAGACCGACCCCATGGACGTGGAGCCGTTGGAGCCCAGCGCCTCCGAGACCTGACGGATGGCGTAGGGGAACTCCTCGCGCGCGGGCAGCACCGGCAGGAGGGCGCGCTCGGCGAGCGCACCGTGGCCGATCTCGCGACGCTTGGGCGAGCCCACCCGACCGGTCTCACCGGTGGAGTAGGGCGGGAAGTTGTAGTTGTGCATGTAGCGCTTGGTCCGCTCGGGGTTGAGCGTGTCGACCATCTGCTCCATACGCAGCATGTTCAGCGTGGTGACACCCAGGATCTGGGTCTCGCCGCGCTCGAACAGCGCTGAACCGTGCACCCGCGGGATGACACCGACCTCGGCGGTCAGGGAACGGATGTCCTTGACTCCGCGGCCGTCGATGCGCAACTTCTCGCCGATGACGCGCTCGCGCACGACCTGCTTGGTCAGCGAGCGGAACGCGGCACTGACCTCTTTCTCCCGACCTTCAAAGTCCTCGGCAAGCTTCTCGGCGGCGAGCGCCTTGACGCGGTCGAGTTCGGCTTCGCGGTCCTGCTTGTCGGCGATGGTCAGCGCCGAGGCGAGCTCGGAGCGGATCGCACCCTCGACCGCCGCGTAGGCGTCGTCCTGGTAGTCCAGGAAGATCGGGAACTCCCCGGTCTCCTTGGCCGCCTCGGAGGCAACTGCCTGCTGGGCCTTGACCAGGAGCTTGAGGAAGGGCTTGGCGGCCTCGAGACCCTCGGGGACGGTCTGCTCGTTGGGGCCCACTCCGCCTTCGGCGACGAGCCGCAGGGTGTTCGGGGTGGACTCGGCCTCGACCATCATGATCGCGACGTCGCCGTCGTCGAGCACCCGGCCGGCCACAACCATGTCGAAGGTGGCGTCGGCGAGCTCGGTGTGCGTCGGGAACGCCACCCACTGGCCGTCGATCAGCGCCACTCGCACACCCGCGATCGGGCCGGAGAACGGCAGCCCCGCCAGCTGCGTGGACAGCGACGCGGCGTTGATGGCCACGACGTCGTAGAGGTGGTCGGGGTTGAGCGCCATGATCGTCTCGACGACCTGGATCTCGTTGCGCAGGCCCTTCTTGAACGACGGGCGCAGCGGCCGGTCGATCAGGCGGCAGGTGAGGATGGCGTCCTCGGAGGGACGGCCCTCACGCCGGAAGAACGAGCCCGGGATGCGACCCGCGGCGTACATGCGCTCCTCGACGTCCACCGTCAACGGGAAGAAGTCGAGATTGTCCTTGGGACGCTTCGATGCGGTTGTCGCCGACAGGACCATGGTCTCGTCGTCGAGTACCGCGACCGCCGATCCGGCGGCCTGACGGGCCAGCCGGCCGGTCTCGAAGCGGATGGTACGGGTGCCGAATCGACCGTTGTCGATCACTGCTTCGGCGGAATACACGCCCTCCATGGGCGACCTCCTACACGGATTTCTTGAGTCTCTTGAGGGAAACTCCCGCGTCCGTGCCCTGTGCAACCCGAACTTCCGCCGTCGAGTGTCGCCTCGACCAGGCGGCGCGGCGCATGGTCGTGCCAGCGCGGGCCGCTCGATGGTTCTGACGGCCGGCCATCGATCGAAGCCCCCCGGCGCCCCTCGTCGCCGCAGCGGAGAAGTTCCGGAAGACCACTACCGAAGACCGGCCTCGACGTCGTAGGGCGGTTCGTTCATCCGCCCGACGGAAATCCTGGCCATGGCTGTCTCCAGCCGAGGGTAGGGGCGCGGGAAATACTTGATTGAGTTGTCAGTCGGTTACGACGTGGCCGAGTAAGACCTGGCCACGACGCCCAACAACAACACACTACTAAGAAAGGGAGCGGCCGTGGCCACTCCCTTGGCGAAGAAACCGACTAGCGGCGCAGACCGAGGCGCTCGATCAGCTTGCGGTAGCGGTTGATGTCCTTCTTCGCAATGTACTGAAGCAGCCGGCGACGGCGGCCGACCATCAGGAGCAGACCACGACGGCTGTGGTGGTCGTGCTTGTGCTCCTTGAGGTGCTCGGTGAGCTCAACGATCCGGTGCGACAGGAGCGCGACCTGAACGTCGGGGGAACCGGTGTCGCCTTCCTTCGTGGCGTACTCGGCAATGATCTTGTTCTTGGTGTCGATGTCGATGGACACGCGACGCTCCTTCTCACACTCTTGGCACGCTGGCGTTTACTTGTCCCCGCACAAAGCGGCCCTGTCGGGCCGCGTCGGGGCCGGCAACCATGCGCACCCACAGTCGCCGGATGAAATGACGGTCGGGCGTGTCGCGGGCCCAGAGGCTCGGCGCGAACTCAACGCACGACAAGTGCTGGCATCAGCACTGTTTCCGAACCCAGCGTATACCCTGCCCGGCGTTCCCGGGACGGCAAGGGCCCGGGACCACTACCCGACGAGCAGCTCACGGCAGCGCCGGACGTCGGCCGCCATGGCCTCGACCAGTTCATCGACGCTGTCGAAACGCAGTGTCGGGCGGATGTGATGGGTGAACTCCACCGCCATATGGAGGCCGTAGAGGTCGAGGTCGTCACGGTCGAGTGCGTATGCCTCGACCGTACGCGCACCTTCACCGAAGGTGGGATTGGTCCCCACCGAGATCGCGGCCGGCCAGCGCGCCTCCCCCTCGCACGGCCCTGTGCGGGACAACCATCCCGCGTACACCCCGTCGGCCGGTACGACACTGGTCGGCGGAACATCAAGGTTGGCGGTCGGGAAGCCGAGGAGCGCGCGACCACGGGCCGCGCCGTGCACGACCACTCCTTCGACCAGGTGCGCCCTCCCCAGCAGAGTCGCGGCGGCCTCGACGTCGCCGTCGGCCAACAACGAGCGGATCCTGGCGGAACTGACCCGGCCGTTTTCGGCCAACGGCACGACGCTCTCGACGGTGAACCCGTACTTCGTCCCCAGTTCCCGCAGAACCGGGAGGTCGCCCTCGGCCCGGTGACCGAAGCGGAAGCCCTCTTTCACCACGAGCGTTGCGGCGTGCAACCGGTCCACCAGGACCTCCCGCACGAAGTCCTCCGCCGACAGCGCGGTCAATCCGGGGCTTCGGGACAGCAGACACAGTGCATCGACCCCGCGGTCGGCCAACAACGCGGTCTTGTGATCGGGGCCGGTCAGCTCGGTCACCCCCTCCGTCCCGGGACCGGAGTCCGGCTCGAAGGCGACGGCCACAACGGGCACCCCCAGCCGGGAGGCGTGTCCGACGGCCTGCCGCACAATCTCCTGGTGCCCGAGGTGGACCCCGTCGAAGCTTCCCACCGTGACAACGCAGCGCCCCCAGTCCTCGGGCACCTCGTCCAACCCGTGCCAGCGCCGCACGTCTTCGCTCCCCTCGATCGCACCGGGCTTCCCGGTGGTGGTTGACAGAACCAGGGTCCCACGAGCCCCGCCCCCGGGATCAACGACTCCGGCACGCCTACCCAGTAACCGGTAATCAGGCGCTACCCGGGGGAGGGCTGGCCGTTCGCCCATCAAGCAGGGGCGAAGACGACCGTGGGCCTGCTGTAACCGGTCGCGTCCTCGGCCAGCGCGATAACGGTCCCGTCCGGGGCGAACAGCCCGACCGGGCCGGGGCCGAGCCCCGCCGGGGAGATGCGGTTGCCGTGCGCGACCTTGCGGGCTTCCTCCTCGGTCAGTGTCCGGCTGGGAAAGGACAGCGCGACCGCATCGGCGAGCGGTGTGACCGCGAAGTCCGTGGCCAATGCGTCGAGAGTGCGGGAACCGTCTTCCGTGTAAGGGCCGACCCTGGTCCGGCGCAACGCGGTCAGGTGTCCCCCCACCCCCAGTCCCTCGCCGAGGTCCCTGGCGAGCGAACGGATGTACGTACCGCTCGAACAGGTGATCAACGCGTCCACATCGGTGAAACCGCCCTCGGCGTCACCGAGCCGACGGATTGCGGTGACGGTGAACTCCGCGATCGTGACCGAGCGGGCCTTCAGCTCCACCGTCTCCCCCGCGCGGGCCTTCTTGTAGGCTCGCTGACCGTTCACCTTGATCGCACTGACTTGGGGCGGCGTCTGCTGGATCACTCCGGTGAGCGCCTCGATCCCCGCACGCAGCGCGGACTCGTCGACGTTTTCGGCCGCCACGCGGACAAGAGGCTCACCCTCGGCGTCGTCGGTACTGGTCGTCTGCCCCAGACGCAAGGTCGCCGCATAGACCTTCTCGGTCAGGGTCAGGTGACCCAGCAACTTGGTTGCGCGGCCCAGTCCGAGGACCAGTACACCGGTGGCCATCGGGTCGAGAGTGCCGGCGTGGCCGACCCTGCGGGTCCCCGCCAGGCGCCGGACCCGCGCGACGACGTCGTGCGAGGTCCAGTCGGCGGGTTTGTCGACGATGACGACGCCGTCGGTCATGGGCGGTCTCCTGTACGCCGGAGGCGCACCCGTTGCGCGCCTGAGCGGGTGGACCCGTCCCCAGCGGTGGGGACGGGGAAAGCTGGCCGGACGGACCTGGGGCGGTCCTAGTCCTCGTCCTCGTCGTACTCACGCGGAACCTTGTAGGGGTCGGCTTCGCCGGCAGGTTCGGCGTCCACCGCGGACTTGGCCACCTCTGCATCGGCGAGCTTGGCCTTGGCCAGCAGTTCCTCGATGTGCTGGGCGTTCTCCTGCACCTCGTCGGAGACGAAGACCAGGCTCGGCGTGTGGCGCAGCCCGGTCTGGCGCCCCACCTCGGTGCGGATGACGCCCTTGGCGCTCTCCAGCGCGGCGGCGGTTCCGGCCTTCTCCTCGTCGGTCCCGAACACCGTGTAGTAGACGGTGGCGTCGCGAAGGTCGTTGGTGAGTCGCGCGTCGGTCACCGTCACAAAACCCAGACGCGGGTCCTTGATCCGGCGCTCCAGCATTTCGGCGACGATCCGCTGGATCCGGTCGGCCAGTTTGCGCGCGCGGGCGGCGTCAACCATGTGTCTCTAGTCCTCGTCGTTGAAGAGCCGCTGCCGGGCCGACAGCAACTCGATTTCGGGGCGGCCGGCGACCAGCCGCTCACAGGATTCCAGTAGATCCGTGCAGTGCGCCGCGGTGGACGCGGCCACGGCCACACCGATCTCGCAGCGCCGGTGCAGATCATGGTTGCCCGTCTCGGCCGCCGACACCGCGTACTTGCGCTGGAGCTCGGCCACGATGGGCCGGACAACCGAACGCTTCTGCTTCAGGGAATGGACGTCGCCCAACAGTAGGTCCAACGTCAGTGCCCCAACGAACACACACTCACCTCGAAGAAGTGGTTGGAAAAGGCTGCCGCCCCCTTGGACGGCCGGAACACGGGACCGGGCCCCGGCCGTGACGGCTGGGGCCCGGAAACGAACCGACGACCTTAGTCGCGCGGCTTCTCCTGCATCTCGTACGTTTCGATGACGTCGGCGATCCGGATGTCGTTGTAACCGACACCGATACCGCACTCGAAGCCCTCGCGGACCTCGGTCGCGTCGTCCTTGAAGCGACGCAGCGACTCGACGTTGAGGTTCTCGGAGATGACGACACCCTCGCGGATGAGTCGTGCCTTGGTGTTGCGGCGGATGATCCCGTCGCGCACGATCGAACCCGCGATGTTGCCGATGCGCGGAACCTTGAAGACCTCGCGGACCTCGGCGGAACCGAGCTGTACTTCCTCGTAGATGGGCTTGAGCAGACCCTTGACGGCTGCCTCGACCTCATCGATGGCCTGGTAGATGACCGAGTAGTACCGGATGTCGACGCCCATGCGGTCGGCGAGCTCGCTGTTCTTGCCCTCGGGCCGAACGTTGAAGCCGATGATGATGGCGTCGGCGGAAGAGGCGAGGTTGATGTCGTTCTGCGTGATCGCACCGACGCCGCGGCCGATGACACGGATGCCGACCTCGTCGCCTCCGGCGTCGATCTTGAGCAGCGACTCTTCCAGGGCCTCCACCGAACCGGACATGTCGCCCTTGATGAGCAGGAGCAGCTCGTTGCGCTCCCCCTCGGCAAGGGTGGTCTGCCAGTTGTCGAGAGTGACTCGACGGCTGGCCTTCGCCTGCTGGGCGAAACGCTCGCGCGCCTCGCGCTGCTGGGCGATCTGACGGGCCACCCGGTCGTCCTTGACGACCAGGAAGTTGTCACCGGCGCTGGGCACGTTGGTCAGGCCAAGCACCTGGACGGGACGCGACGGCTCAGCGAACTGCACCTGGTCGCCGTTCTCGTCCAGCATCGCCCGCACACGGCCATAGGCATCGCCGCAGACGATCGAGTCGCCCACGTTGAGCGTTCCACGCTGCACGAGGACGGTGGCCATGGAGCCGCGACCGCGGTCCAGGTACGCCTCGATGGCGAGGCCCTGGGCCGGCATGTCGGGGTTGGCCCGCAGGTCCAGCGAGGCGTCGGAGGTGAGCACCACGGCCTCGAGGAGACCGTCGATGTTGATGCCCTGCTTGGCGGAGATGTCCACGAACTGGACGTCGCCACCGAACTCCTCGGCCACCAGGCCGTACTCGGTGAGCTGCGCGCGCACCTTCTGCGGGTCCGCGCCTTCGACGTCGATCTTGTTGACCGCGACGACGATCGGCACATCGGCCGCCTTGGCGTGGTCGATGGCCTCGGCCGTCTGCGGCTTGACGCCGTCGTCGGCCGCGATGACCAGGACCGCGACGTCGGTGGCCTGGGCGCCGCGAGCACGCATGGCGGTGAACGCCTCGTGACCCGGCGTGTCGATGAAGGTGATCCTGCGCTCTTCACCGTCGACCGTGGTGGCCACCTGGTAAGCACCGATGTGCTGGGTGATTCCGCCGGCCTCGCCGCTGACCACGTTGGTGTTGCGGATCGCGTCGAGCAGACGCGTCTTACCGTGGTCGACGTGACCCATGACGGTCACCACCGGCGGACGGGCACGCAGGTCCTCGTCGCCGCCCTCGTCCTCACCGAACTCGATGGAGAAGGACTCCAGCAGCTCGCGGTCCTCGTCCTCCGGGCTGACCACCTGGATGACGTAGTTGAGCTCTTCGCCGAGCAGCTGGAGCGTCTCGTCGGGCAGCGACTGGGTCGCGGTCACCATCTCGCCCAGGTGCATCATGACCTGGACCAGCGACGCCGGGTTGACGTCGATACGGTCACCGAAGTCCGACAGGGACGCCCCGCGGGACAGCCTGATGACCTGGCCGTTGCCACCGGGAATCTTCACGCCGCCGAACGACGGCGCCTGCATGTCGTTGAACTCTTGGCGCCGCTGCTTCTTGGACTTGCGAGCCCGTCCGGGGCGCCCGCCCGGACGCCCGAAGGCACCGGCCGTTCCGCCACCGCGACCACGACCGCCGCCACCGGGACGACCGCCGAAGCCACCAGGACGCGGGCCGCCCGTGCCCGGGCCGCCGCCGGATCCGCTGCGCGGGCCGGCACCGACCGGGCCGCGACCGCCGCCACCGGGACGACCGCCACCACCGCCGCGGCCACCGGGGCCGCCACGACCACCACCGCCGGCCGGGGCCGGACGGGAGGACGGCATGTTCATCGGGCTGGGACGCGGACCACCACCGGGACGCGGGGGGCCACCGGCGCCGGGCCCCGGACGGGGACCGCCTGCGCCGCCCGGACGAGGCGGACCGCCCTGCGGGCGAGGGGCCTGGGGACGCGGAGCGCCGCCGCCGGGACGCGGGGCGCGGTCGCGCTCACCGGCACCGCCACCGGGACGCGGGGCACGGTCACCGCCGGCGGGAGCGCCAGGAGCACCGCCCTGCGGTCCGGGCCGGGGCCCGGGACGCGGAGCGGGCTTGGAGCCCATGCCGGTCGCGGTGGACGCGAAGGGATTGTTGCCCGGACGGGGACCGGAAGGACGCGGCCCCGGTCGGGGACCACCCTTTCCGGACTCGGAACGCTCGGGACGCGGACCACGCTCGGGGCGCGGACCACGGTCACCGGAAGAACGCTCGGGACGCGGACCGCGCTCGGGGCGGTCGGTGCCGCCGGCTGCACGCTCGGGACGCTCGGTGCCGCCGGCTGCGCGCTCGGGGCGGTCGGTGCCGCCGGCTGCGCGCTCGGGACGCTCGGGGCGGTCCGGACGCTCGGCCCGCTCGGCAGGCTGGCTCGGCTTACCGGAACCTGCGGCCGGACGAGGTCCGGGACGCGGGCCGGGACGCGGGCCGCTGGCGGCCGGCGCGGTCTCCGGAGCGGAGAAACCGCCGGGCGCGTTGGCAGCAGGACGCGGAGCCGGCTTGGGGCCGGGCTTGGGCGCCGCCGAACGCGGAGCGCCGCCGGCGGATGCCTGCGGCTTGGGCTGCTCGGGACGCGGACGCGGCTTGGGGCCGCTCTTCGCGCCGGAGCCGCCGTTGTTGTTGAAAGCTTCTTGGAGTCGTCGCACAACCGGTGCCTCTATCGTCGAGGACGCCGAACGAACGAACTCACCCATTTCTTGGAGCTTGGCCAGCACGGCCTTGCTCTCCACACCGAACTCTTTAGCGAGCTCGTATACCCGGACCTTCGCCACTGCTCTCCTCTACTTCGGTCCGGGACGTGGGCTTGTGCCGGACCGTCGCTAGCTTGACGTACTCATCGCTGCGTACTCATCGAGCGCTCATCGCAATCTCGACCCGCTTCCGACTCGTCTGTTACACAACAATGGGTCAGTGATGGTCGGATCTGCCGACACAACAAGACCCGCCGTCTGTCTGGTCGTTACAACCGAACAGGCGGCGTGATCATTCCAACCATAATCCAGAACCTCGACCGGCTCGAACCATTTAAACCGCGGTGAAGTGCGCGGCGACACGCGAGGTGTCGAGGCCACGCTCGGCACGGAAGGCCCGCGGCCACACCCGGCGCCGCTGCGCCAACTCCCAACACTGCTGGTCGGAGTGCAAATAGGCGCCTCGGCCAGGCATCCGGTTGGCCAGGTCGCAGACGATAACGTCTTCGTCCAGGGCCAGCCGAACGAGATCGGACTGGGCTGCTCGCGATCGGCAGCCCACGCACATGCGCACGGGGGCCACCTGATCGACTGACTCCAGTCTAGCGCGCCGGTGTGTCACTGGAACCAGCGGCGCGGTCGTTCTCTCCGTCGGCAAGGGCACGGTCTCCCTCGACCGAACTCGCCGCGAGCTCGGCGTCGGAGCGGATGTCGATGCGCCATCCCGTGAGGCGGGCGGCGAGGCGGGCATTCTGCCCTTCCTTGCCGATGGCCAGCGACTGCTGGTAGTCGGGCACCGTGACGCGGGCAACCCGAGCCGCGGCGTCAAGGACCTCGACGTGCGTCACACGAGCAGGCGAGAGCGCGTTGCCGACGAACTGCGCAGGGTCGTCGGAGTAGTCGACGATGTCGATCTTCTCGCCGTGGAGCTCGGCCATGACGTTGCGTACCCGACTGCCGAGGGGACCGATACAGGCTCCCTTGGCGTTGACGCCGGACTTGTTGGACTTGACCGCCATCTTCGTACGGTGTCCGGCCTCGCGTGCGATCGCCGCGATCTCGACGGTGCCGTCGGCAATCTCGGGGACCTCTAGCTGGAAGAGCTTGCGCACCAGGTTGGGGTGCGTGCGCGACAGTGTGACCGAAGGGCCGCGATGCCCCTTGCGCACCTGCACCACATAGGCGCGCAACCGGTCGCCGTGAGTATAGGTCTCGCTGGGGACCTGCTCCTGCGGGGGCAGGATCGCCTCGATCTTGCCGAGGTCGACCAGCACGTTGCGCGGGTCCTTGCCCTGCTGGATGATGCCGGAGACCACCTCGTACTCACGCCCGGCGAACTCGCCCAGGGTGAGCTCGTCCTCGGCGTCGCGCAGACGTTGCAGGATGACCTGCTTCGCGGTGGAAGTGGCGATCCGGCCGAAGTTCGACGGGGTCGCGTCGTACTCACGTACGAACTGGTTCTCCTCGTCGCGCTCCTCGGCCCACACGGTCACATGACCGCTGGGGCTCAGCTCCACTCGGGCAGGGGTGTCAGGCCCCTCTTGACGGTGGTACGCGATCAACAGCGCGTCCTCGATCGCCTTGACGACGAGGTCCACCGAGATGTCCTTTTCGCGCTCCAGACTGCGCAGGACACTCATATCGATATCCACGGGGCTCCCCCTCTAGTCCGCCGCGTCGTCGTCCTCGTGACGGAATTCAACCTGGACCTTGCCGCGCCCCAGGTCAGAGAAGGCGTACTCCTGGCTCTGACCATCGACGTCCAAGGTGACACCCGATTCATCGGCGAGCGTCACTCGTCCCCGTACCTCTCCACCGGCTGCGAGGGAAGCATGAACAAGGCGTCCCCGTGCGCGCCGCCAGTGTCGAGGCTCCGTGAGCGGCCGGTCCACACCGGGTGAGGTCACCTCAAGTACGTACGGAGCCTGCCCCATGACATCAGTCGCGTCAAGCGTGCTGGAGATCGTCTGGCTGACTTCGCCGACGACATCGAGGTCGACCCCGTTGTCGGAGTCGACCACCACCCGGATCAGGCGCCGTTTGCCGACAGGAGTGACCTCTAAGGTCTCCAGGTCAAGGCCGACTTCGGCGAGCACGGGTTCCAGCAGCTGCGCGAGACGGTCATGGCGAGCCTGCGCGCCCATTGGTGGTCCTCCTCGGCGAATTCCGTCCCGCGTCGGTAGCGACGGCGGGGCGGTCCAGCTGTGCACGTAGTCGTCCACTCGCCCATACGAGCGGCGGTTTGATCCAAGAGTATCCACAGTCAGCGGATATCCCGGCATTGTTTCCCGGACCGGGTGGCGCAAATCAGCAGCGCGAGGAGGCGCCACCGGACGGGTCGGCCCCTCCTCCGACACGCGCAGGAGAGGCGCCCACCGTGGAAAGATGGTGCGGCCCAGCCGGTGAGCGCCGGCCGAATCCCCGCCCACCACCATCAAGGAGGCCCCTGTTGCGCCAGGACGCAGTCAGCCGCCGAACGGTCTTCGCAGGCGCGCTCGTGGCCACGCTGGGTGCCTGCGGCTGCCAGGGCACGCGCTGGTATCCGCATGAGATCTCCCCCGACGAACACCTGCTGCGGTCGGCTATCGCTGAGGAGGAAACACTCATCGCCCGGTATCAGGCGTTGATCCGCTCTCTCGACGAGGACGAGACAGGATTTCTCGGCGACTGCCTGAAGCGCCACGAGCGGCATCGTGCGGCCCTGGTGGAACGACTGCCCGAGTCGGCTGAGACGGTACTTCCGACAGAACCGAGCCGTGGACCCGGCCCAGAAGCCGAACCCGACGAGGACGTGACGCGGATCGGTGTGGCCGAGCAGGCAGCGTCAACGAACCGGATGCGTCAACTGACCGAGGTCTTTGACCCCGCCCTGGCCCAATTGCTGGCCAGCATCGGCGCGTGCGAAGCATCCCACGCCTACTTGATCCTGGGACCCAACCGATGAGTACCACCCCACCGAGTCCGGACCCGACAGGCAGCGAACTTCCGGGAGTCGACTCCCTACAGGACGCGCTGCATGCGGAGCACGCGGCGGTCTACGGCTACTCCTACTTGGGAGCACAGGCGTCGGAGCGCTTCGAGGAAGCCTTCCGGGAAAGGTTCAACGCTCACCGCGCACAGCGCGACGCAGTGCGCACAGCGCTGGTGGAGCGTGCTGCGGAGCCGGTGGCCGGGGCGGCAGCATACGCGCTGCCCGACGACACCGACGAGGATTCACTGGTCAACCACGCCGACCTGCTGGAGCAGGTCGCCGCCCAGGCATATCTGGAGTTGGCGGGGTGCACCGACCCGGAACTACGCGACCTGGCCGGACGCTCCCTGCGACAGACCGCTCTGAGCAGGGCGGCACTCGCACTCCCGCTGGGCCCCTTCCCGGGTTTTCCCGGCGAGGAGCTCTGACCCGGCCCCGGCAGCGGGAGAAACCACCGTGGCGGGTGCGCCGCGCTGACCGCAATCGCGCCGCACCCGCCGAACGTGTGGGCAATCCATGCCCGGCTACACGCCGCCGACGATGCCGGCGACCGTGTCGACGACCGTGTCCAGGGCCACCTCCGACCGCTCACCGGTGGCGCGGTCGCGGAGCTCGACCACTCCCCCAGCCAGTCCCTTGCCCACGATCACGCAGGTGGGGATACCCAGCAGTTCGGCGTCGGTGAACTTGACCCCGGGCGAGACACCCTTGCGGTCGTCCACGAGTACCCGGACCCCCCTGGCCTGGAGTTCCTCGGCCAGGCGAAGCGCGACCTCGATCTGCTCCCCCTTGCCGGTGCCGACCACGTGCACGTCGGCGGGCGCGATGGCCCGCGGCCAGACGATTCCCTTGTCGTCGTGGGACTGCTCGACGATCGCGGCCACCGCACGGGAGACCCCGATGCCGTAGGACCCCATGGTGACGCGCTTGGGCTTGCCGTCGGGTCCCAGCGCGTCGAGGGAGAACGCGTCGGCGTACTTGCGCCCCAGCTGGAAGACATGCCCGATCTCGATGCCGCGCGCAGCGATCAGGGTTCCCCGGCCGTCGGGTGAGGCGTCGCCCTCGCGGACCTCGGCTGCCTCGATGGTCGCGTCAGGGGTGAAGTCGCGGCCGCACACGAGGTCGACGACATGGCGCCCCTGCTGGTCGGCGCCGGTGACCCAGGAGCTTCCCGACACGACGCGCGGGTCGACGAAGTAACGCAGCTTGTTGTCGAGCAGGGCGCGGGGACCGATGTACCCCTTGACGAGGAAGGGGTTGGCTGCGAAGTCGGCCGCGTCGAGGAGTTCGACCTCGGCGGGCTCCAGGGACGCCTCGATCCGCTTCATGTCGACCTCGCGGTCGCCGGGGATGCCGACGCCGATGATCTCCCACTCCGCCTCACCGGGCCTGCGGATCTTGAGCAGGACGTTCTTGAGGGTGTCGGCTGCGGTGAACTCCCTGCCCAGGCCCGCCGCGTTGAAGAAGTCCACCAGAGTTTGGATCGTGGGGGTGTTCGGGGTGTCGTGCACCTGCGCCTCAGGCAGACCCTCGATCGCGCGGGCTGGGGGCGCGGGGGTGACGACGGCCTCGACGTTGGCAGCGTAACCGGACTCGGTGCTGCGCACGAACGTGTCCTCGCCGCTGGGCGCGACCGCGAGGAACTCCTCGGAGGCCGAGCCTCCCATTGCGCCGGAGGTCGCCTTGACGACCACGTACTCCAGGCCCAGCCGGTCGAAGATCCGGATGTAGGCGGCGCGGTGGGCGTCGTAGGAAGCCTGGAGCCCCTCGTCGTCGATGTCGAAGGAGTAGGAGTCCTTCATGTGGAACTCCCGGCCACGCAGGATTCCGGCGCGGGGCCGGGCCTCGTCCCGGAACTTCTCCTGGATCTGGTAGAGCACGACCGGGAAGTCCTTGTACGAGGTGTACTCGCCCTTCACCAGAAGGGTGAACAGTTCCTCGTGGGTGGGGCCGAGCAGGTAGTCGGCCCCTTTGCGGTCGACGAGACGGAAGAGGTTGTCGCCGTACTCGGTCCAGCGGTTGGTGGCCTCGTAGTACTCGCGGGGAAGCAGCGCGGGGAGAAGGACCTCCTGCCCGCCGATCCGATTCATCTCCTCGCGGACCACCGAGGCCACGTTGTCCAGGACGATCTTGCCCAGGGGCAGCCAGGAGTAGACGCCCGGCGCCGCCCGGCGCACGAAGCCGCCGCGGACCAGGAGCTGGTGGCTGGGCACCTCGGCGTCCGCCGGGTTCTCACGCAGGGTGCGCAGGAACAGGTTCGACATCCGCAGTAGCACGGCCACTCCTTGATAGGGCGCGGAAAAGCTCCGCTGAAAAGCGTTCGGGGCCACGACTCATATGACGGTCGCGGAAGGTGTTCCCAGGCTAGCGCTCTCCACCGAGGCTCGTGGACGGCGCCCAGCAGGGGCCTCGATGACGGGTCGGCGCAGAAAACCAGACGGATTCCGCCGGACGAACCATTAGCCTGCCTGGCCATGACCGCTCTCCCTGCGCCCAGGCGCTTCTCCCGGCTCGACTTCAACTCCCCGTTGTCCGGCCGGCGGGCCGACGCGATCGCGCGACGGCTGGCGGAAAGCTCCCCCACCACCGTGGCCGACCTGGGCTGCGGCTGGGGCGAACTGCTCCTGCGGATCCTGGAGCGCACCCCTGGAGCAACCGGGACCGGGATTGACACCGACACCGAACTGCTCGGCCGGGGCCGAGCCAACGCCGCAGCCCGCGGCCTGTCCGACCGGGTGGTGTTCAGCGCAGGGCCGGCCGGTTTCCGGCGTGCTCCCGTGGACCTCGTGGTCTCCGTCGGGGCCAGTCATGCCTTTGCTGACGACACCGCTCCTCGTGCCGACTCCGAGGCAGCGTTGCGGGCGTTGCGCGGGGCCGTCGGCCCAGGAGGACGGGTCCTGTTCGGCGAGTGCTTCTGGCGCCGCCCGCCCGGCACCGAGGAGATCGCGGCATTGTGGCCCGACTTTTCCACCGACGAGTACACTGACCTGCCCGGACTCGTGGACCAGGCGATCGCAGCGGGGTTTCGCCCGTTGTGGATCGAGACCGCGGACGACGACGAATGGGAGCACTTCCAGTCGGGGTTCCTCTCCGACCGGGAGGAATGGCTCTTGGAACACGGGGACCGTCCCGAGGCCGATCACGTACGCGCCCAAACGGACCTGCTGCGCAATGCATGGCTGCGCGGCCATCGCGACTCCCTGGGCTTCGCTTATCTCACCCTCGGTGTGGCGCGAGACTGACAGGTCCCCCGCCGCGGTGCCGCGACGGTGCGTCTAACGTGGCTCTGGGCCGCTCGGTCCAAGGCAACGAGAGCGACGGGGTGAACACGGATGGGCAGGCGCGGCACCGAAAGCGCTGAACAGCCGGCGATGGAACTGCTGCGCGACAACGAACGTCCCGACTCCTGGGTTCTGGTGGTCGGAGGCACTCCTCAGTCGCACGTGGACCTGGCCGATCCCACGTACTTGGATTTCGAATACGTACGTCGGCTGGGCCATGTCGCGGACCTCGCCGCTCCCGAGCGCACCCCCATCGAAGCGTTCCATCTGGGGGCGGGGGGCCTGACGTTGGCCCGCTACGTGTCGGCGACCCGCCCGGGATCGCGTCAGCGCGCCGTGGACATCGACCCCGCGCTGATCGAATTGGTACGGCGCGATCTCCCATGGGATCGACGCACCGACCTACGGGTAGGCACAGGTGATGCGCGCGCCTGGCTGGCAGCCCGCCGTGACGCGTCGGCCGACCTGGTCGTCTGTGACGTCTTCGCCGGAGCACGCACCCCGGCGCACCTCACTTCGGTGGAGTTCGCGTCCGACGCCGCCAGGGTGCTGCGCGCAGGCGGCGTGTACGCGGTGAACGTGGGCGACGGGCACTCCCTCTCCCATGCGCGGGCGCAGGTCGCCACCCTCGGTGAGGCATTCGCACACGTCGCGCTGGTCGCGGAGCCGTCGGTGCTGCGCGGCCGCCGGTTCGGCAATCTGGTCCTGGTCGCGTCCGACCGTGCCCTACCGGTGGAAGAGCTGACCCGACGCGCCCACCGCGACCCGGACATGGCACGCCTGCTGTGCGACGGTGAATTGGAGCGGTTCGCCGCGGGTGCGCACCCGGTGCACGATTCGGGTGCGCACGATTCTCCTGCTCCGCCACAGGACGTCTTCGGTCGCTGAGCGGCCACTGCGCAGATAGGGAACGGGATGCTCACGATCGGAATGCTTGGCGGAATGAGCTGGGAGAGCAGCGCCCAGTACTACCGGTTGGCCAACGAGATGGTCCGCGAGCGGCTCGGTGGACTGCATTCGGCTCGCTGTGTGCTGGTGTCCCTCGACTTCGCCGAGGTCGAGCGGCTGCAATCGGCGGGTGAGTGGGCGAAGGCGGGGCTGCTCCTCGCCGAGGCCGCCCAGCGCGTCGAGGCAGCGGGGGCCGATCTCCTGTTGCTGTGCACCAACACCATGCACCGGGTCGCCGCCGAGGTCGAGGCGGCGGTGGGCATTCCCCTGATCCACCTGGCCGACGCGACGGCGGCAGCCGTGCTCGCCGCCGGTGTGCGCACCGTGGGGCTGCTGGGCACGGCGTTCACGATGGAGCAGTCCTTCTACCGGGACCGCCTCGCCTCGCACGGTCTCGACATCCGTGTTCCGTCCGCCGAGGACCGGGCCCTGGTGCACCGGATCATCTACGAGGAACTGTGCGTCGGCCGGGTCCTGGCCTCCTCACGACAGCAGTACCGCGGCGTCATCGAGAGGTTGGTGACCGACGGCGCGGAAGGGGCGATCCTGGGGTGCACCGAGATCGAACTGCTCATCGGCGCCGGGGACAGCCCGGTCCCGGTCTTTCCGACTACCCGATTGCATGTGGCAGCCGCGGTCGAGCGGGCGCTGATCGCGTCCGGGTGAGCGGATACGGGACACGATCAAGGCGAAAGCTCGTGGTCGATCAGCCGACTGAATTCGGGTGAGTGCCTGATCTGCACGCCCCCGTCGGGAGTGGGCCGGGCGGACATCCCGCTGACCCGGCCGTCCCTCCACCAGAGGAGTTGGTCGCTGACCGGCGGTGCGCTTGCGGCGAGCGGACGGAAGGTCTGGTGCAGGAAGGGGAGCATCGGCAGGGACCGCCGGCTGCGCAGTACCGCGTAGATCATCGTGTTGCTGTCCGGAAGCATCACCACCGCACCGAAGGGCAGGGGTGCGCGGACCAGATCGGGGAGCCGCATCACGTGCGCGGTGCCGGGCCAGTCGATGCCGCTGACGACGTGGACGTCGGTATCGGCACCGCTGGTCAGGGTGTAGCCCTGGAACCGGTCGTGGGCCATGTTGGCCAGCGCGGTGAACCACAGGTCCTGTTTGGTACGTCCCCAC
Organism: Nocardiopsis ansamitocini; assembly: GCF_030268225.1. Lineage (GTDB taxonomy): Bacteria > Actinomycetota > Actinomycetes > Streptosporangiales > Streptosporangiaceae > Nocardiopsis_D > Nocardiopsis_D ansamitocini. The sequence continues at coordinate 873,963 of NZ_BSQG01000001.1, forward strand.
ACCTGGGCGTGCCGCTTGTCCAGGACAACGCCTGCGTAGTTGCCGGGGCCGGTTCGGTACACCAGGAGTGCGGTCAACTCGGGATTGACGGAGTAGGCCAGTTTGTCGGTCCCCATGGCGGTGGCGTCACCGGTGAGAAGAATCCTCAGCCGGGGTGCGGCGGCAGGGAAGGGGAGGTGCAGGAGCTGGTCGTGCACGTGGTCGCTGGGCCCGGAGGGGCGGCCGGGATACGGCAGGTTCATCAGTACTGGGTCGCTTCCCTAGCGGTGGCTCACCGGAACCGACTCGCAACCCGGCCGACCAGTGCTTTTCCTGAGTCGCACGGTATCGCGCGACGATGACAGGCATGTCTTCGCCCCGGGCCGCTCATCGGAGGGGGCGCGGTCGTACGGCTCGTCGTCGTCCCCTTCGCCCCGTACAGCCGCTGGTCCACGTCTCTACTTTCCACGAAGACACCGCGCACCTGATCGGGTGCGGTGTCCGTCCGGTTGCGCATCGGCGGCCCCCGAGGAACGGGGACGGGCACCAGGCGTTCACCGGACCTGCCGGAAGAAGCGGGTGCGCAGTGCGCTAAATTCATCGGCATGACGCACCAGGCCGGACGCTTCGTCACTCCCCCGCCGCACGCCCACTAGGGGCGCTTGTACGGGGGCCGCCTGCGAGGCGGTCCGACGATCAACGACGCCCCACGACGACATTCTTTTCCTCCGTCGACGGGTGTTTTCTTCATGTCCGATTCCGTTTCCACGGTGCCTGGTACCGCTGCCGGTAAACAGGGCCTGTTTCTTCTGACAGCGGCAGGAGTGCTCTGGGGGACCGGTGGTCTCGCGGGTGCGACCCTGCAAGCGTTCACCGATGTCCAGCCGCTGGCCACCGCGTCCTACCGGCTGCTGGTCGGCGGCGCGCTGGCCACCCTCGCGCTCTTGCTCATGGGCCGGTTGCGACAGGTGCCACGCTCAGGAGCCGCCCTGCGCAGGGTGCTTGGCGCCGGAGTGCTGCTGGCCCTGTTCCAAGCCGCGTACTTCATGTCGATCTCGTTCACCTCGGTGAGCCTGGCCACGCTGATCACCATCGGCAGCGTGCCTGTGTTCGTCACGGCGGCGACCACGGTGCTGGAGCGACGCGCCCCCGGGCCCGCACTGCTGGGTGCGGTGGGCTGCGGGGTTGTGGGGCTGGCGCTGCTGGTCCAGTCCCCCGGAGGGTCCGGGAGCGGCACCGATACCGTCTTGGGGGCCGGGTTCGCACTCGCCGCGGGCGCGGGATTCTCCGCGCTGACCTTGCTCAACCGTCTCCCGGTTCCGGGACTCGACCCACTGGGCATCACCGCGCTGGGCTGCCTGGCCGGGGGCCTGATGCTGCTGCCCGCGGGGCTGGTCACGGGCATGGCCTTCACCCCGACTCCGCTGTCGCTGGGCGTGCTGCTCTACATGGGGGCGGCCCCCACCGCGCTGGCCTACCTGGCCTACTTCGGTGGTCTGCGCAAGGCTCCGGCCACGGCTGCGGCACTGGCTGCGGTGCTGGAGCCGTTGACGGCGACCCTGTTGTCGATCGCACTGCTGGGCGAGACGCTCAGCCCGATCGGCACCGTGGGCGCCTGTCTCCTGTTGGGCGGAGTGCTGCTGGAATACGTCCGGCCAAGGGCGGGGTAACGCCCGATGGGGTGTGGGCGGCGCCGGGACGGCCCTGTGCGTACTGGCCCGTCCTGAGCGGGGCGTTGGCGGTGACGACGGGGGCTTCGGGGCCACGCTGGTCGAGACACGTCGGCGTTGGCCTTGGGGCCGGCCCCCGTTCCTGGTTGCGGTGGGCATCGAACGACCGTGCCGGCGGCCGGTCCAGAGGCGTTGACGATGGTCGTACCCGTTCTTCCGGTCATGGCGATAGGGCAGATCTGGCTCTACCGAATGCTGCGCCGCCCTGCTGTCGTGTCCGGTTTCTTCGCTTGAGTTCCACGCATTCTCACCTGCGGAATTCCTAAACCCCGACGTGACCGGGTTGCCGAATCCGGCCAATGCGATTGGTGATCTTGCCCGCTGGGAAACCCAGTTGTCGTAATGGGCAGACGCGTTCTCGGCGCTCACGCGGCTACCGGAACCAGGATTTCGAGGAGGAACCATGACCACGTCCGACCCGAATGCCCGCAGCGGTTGCAGTTGCGGTTCTGGTTGCAGTTGCGGTTGTCAGAGCGGTGGCTCGTGCAGTTGTAGTGGCGGCTGCTGACCGAGGTCTGTACCGCATACCCCCCGAAGAACCACTCTGAGCGACGAAGCCCCCTTCCCGCCGGCAGTGGAGCGCGGGTCGTCCCAAGCCCCCGGGACGACCCGCGCGTTTTTTCCGAGTTCGGTTATCGCCCCAGCAGGCAGGGGCCGCTTGCTGGGGCGATAGGTCTCAGGCGGCCCCTTGTGCCAATGCGCGCTCGGCCAGTTCGCCGGTCCGAAACCGTGGGTGGGCTCGCGCGAAAGAAGAACCCGCTACCCTGAGTCAATTCGCGGCGCGCCGGGACCTCACGGCACACCGCATTCTCTCCCGCGACCGAAAACGATCATCGGCTACTTTCTGTGTACGCTTGATCGCGATTATCGTCCGGGGTAGCCCAGAGTTCCGGTCGGGGGAAACACATCGATGTCCATTGACATGTACACGTCGGAAACAGGACGGCTCGATGAGCACGAGCGACTGCGAATGTACCTGGAGGGGGTGCGCGAGCGCGCCGCCACGGCCGTCACCTGGAGACCCGAGCTCATCGAGCCCTTCTCCCCCTCTGGCACAGAGGCGCCGACACGACGCACCGACACTTCGTTTCACGCCAGCGCCCGCCAGGAGGTCAGTGCCCTTGCCGAGTTCTGTCTGACCTTGTTGGACCTGCATCGCCCCCGTGATGCCGGCGGAATCTCCAGCGCCCCCGCGGCGGCGATGCGTCGGTGCAACTGCTGCATGCTGCGTTGGCCCTGCCCCACTGTGCAGGAAATGTCGCAGCTGTTGAAGTGAGCGGGCGCGGGGCACCGATGTCCGAGGACAGGGACCGCCGAACCTGACAAGCGATTGGACAGGTCGCCCGTAATGAGGGACGTGAATACCAGCAGCGACGACGTTTCCGTTACCCACGGTGACGAAAATCGGGCGGGTCCGGCGGCTACCGGCCAACGCGGGCACGGCCGTCGCCAGAGCGGTTCGGCACCGCTCGTGTCGCAACGTCGCGACTCACTCGTGCGACTGGCCGCCGAACTGTTCGCCCGGAAGGGCTTCCAAGCCACGACCGTACGCGAAATCGCTGACAAGGCCGGAATCCTTTCCGGAAGCCTGTACCACCACTTCGATTCCAAGGAATCGATTGTGGACGAGATCCTGTCCTCCTACCTGGAGGAGTTGCTGCGGGACTACCGTGCGGCGATCGCTGCGGGCGGCACCTCTCGCGAGTTACTGGCCCGGTTGATCACGGTCGCCTACGCCTCCATCGAACCGCACCGGGCCGCGATCACCGTCGTACAGAACGACTGGCAGTACCTCCGGCAGTTTCCACGCTTCGCGTATCTGGACCGCTCCGAGAAGGAGATCGAGGAGCTTTGGCTGGACGTCATCGTGGCGGGTCGGGCCAGTGGCGCCTTCCGCGAAGGCGCGGACGCCAAGCTGACCTACCGGATGATCCGCGACACCATCTGGGTGACGGTTCGTTGGTATCGGCCAGATGGCCCACTCGGCACGTCCGACCTCGCGGCCCATTTCATGACGGTGCTGTTCGACGGCATCGGCACGGACGGGCAACCGGGCGCGCCCAGCCTGTGACCTGCGGCGGGGCCGACATAATGTGGCGTATGACCGCACACTTGGGATTGATCGCCGCCGTCCGCGAGCGATTGCGGTCGGCGGCCGACCCCTCCGATGCCGGTCCGATGCAACAGCACGCACGGTCGGATCTGCCTTTCCACGGGGTGCGCGCCTCTTCACGACGGTCGGTGTTCGCGGACGTGTTCACTGCCCACCCGATCCATGGGGCGGGGAACTGGGAGGACACCGTCCGCACCCTGTGGCGCGTGGCCTCGCACCGGGAGGAACGCTACGCGGCCGTGGAACTGACCGGCCATCCGCTCTACTCGGGCCACCAGACCCCGGCCGTCGTCGACTTGTACGAGGATCTAGTGGTGGCGGGCGCGTGGTGGGACTACGTGGACGTGATCGCCCCCCGCAGGGTGGGACCGCTTCTGCGCGCCCACCCCTTGGAATTGCGGCCTCTGGTCGGCAGCTGGTCCCTGGGAACCGATCCGTGGCTGCGTCGCGCCGCGATCCTGTGCCAGTTGGGATCGCGGGAACAGACCGACACCGATTTGCTGTTCGCGAGCATCGAGCCCAGCATCGGACACCCCGATCTCTTCGTCAGGAAGGCGATCGGCCGAGCCCTTCGTGAGCACGCCAAAACCGACCCCGGCTCGGTACTGAAGTTCACCGCCGAGCACGGGGACAGGATGTCGGGGCTGTCCCTGCGCGAGGCGCTCAAGCACCTGGAGTCTGCGCAGGCCTGACCCTTCCGTTCAGCCGACCGGACTGGTGCCGGCCACGCGGTCGGCACCGGCGGCGACAGGGATACCGATCTCGGCCAGTGCGGCGGGTGTGCGCGTGGTGAAGTACCAATCCCGAAACCTCGGGTGCGCCGCCAGTTCCCCTGCCGGAGCAAGCGCGCGCTCACCGACCAGGTGGAAACGGTAGCCGTACGGTTCCAGTAGGGCGCGCAGCCGTGCGCAGTCCGCGTCGGGGAGCACCTCGCACAGGATGTCGGGGTGGTGGGCGGCAAGGAAACGTTCACCGTGCTCGAAGACTGTCGTCTCCGTCCCTTCGACGTCCACCTTCATCAGCACCGGGCTTCCATGGGGCACCTGGTCGGTGAACTCGTCGAGGGCGACCACCCGCACCGGGACGCCGTCGGCGAACTCCAGTTCGCTCGAATAGAAACAGGGCAGGGCAGAGTCACCGGACGCAGCAGGCATCGTGACCTGGGCGGTGGGATCTCCGACACCGGTGTGGTGCAGCGTGACACGGTGCAGTACCCGGTTGCGCACAGCATTGTCGAACAGGGCCCGGTAGACCTCGGGCACGAGCTCGAAGGCGTGTGCGCGCAGATCGGGGTTGACGGCGGTCCCCACGAGGGTGAACAGCCCGGTGTAGGCACCCACGTCGAGCAGCGCTCCTGCTTTTCGGGCGGCCGCCGCGAACACCTGGACGGCGAGGTCGTCAGCAGGCTGGGGTCGCCTCCCCTGCCCCCAGTAGAGCTCCTTGGCGATCACACAGCGGGCCGGAGCGAGCATCACGTACTCCGCGTCCGCGACCTTTCCGGTGACCTCGCCGATCGCGGCCGGAGCAGGCAGCCGACCCGTTGCGCGCAGTTGCGGGGCGACAACACCGACCGCTCCACGCATCGCAAGGTTGGGCAGTCGCCAGCCCAGCAGCGTCTTGACGTGTTTCTTGGCTCCGTACCAGCTCCGCCTACGGCCGACTTCCCCGGTCCGATAATCGTTCGATTCGTTCGACTGCGGCATGCCAGGCTCCCGTTCGCCAGGGGTGAGGGGCTTGCGGCCCACGGGTGCCGACCTTCCCTGTTCCACCGATTCCATGCTGACACGGACCGGCCGACCATCATCTGCACAACACCCAATTCGACACCCTGGGCTACAGTTAAACTACACAGAGTAATCAAACGAGACTGGTTTCCACCTCGCCCAGGAGATGACCGATGTTCGACCGTTTTCCCTCCACCCGCGTCGCCGCACTGCTCGCAACCGCAGCACTGGCAGGCGGTATCGGCTCGGTGATGGGGTTCGGTATCCCCGAAGACGCCTACGACCTTCTTGAGGACGGCCGTGACAACTCCGTCCACCTGCTGAGTGCTGCCGAACCGCACACCGGCCGCGTAGCCGTCTAGCGAAACACGGTGGGCGCGGGTGGGGGTGTCCCCGCCCCGCCCACCGGTGGACATCGACCACCGACGACGCCTTGGATGGTGCGGTCGAGCGGGCAGGTCTTCATCCGGTCCCGAAACGGTGCAGGGGCCGGGGGCCGTCCTCTCCGCGCTTTTCCTGTGCAGATGCCACCGGTCCTGCCGAACGCCGATCCGATCGAGGGCCCGGAAGAGCAGCGGTGGCACCACCCGGAAAGCCGGGCCGGCCCGCCTAGAGTTCGATACCGAACTGCACGGCAGCGCGGTCGGCGAGAAGCGGCCTGATGACGGCCAGCGCCGCCTGATGCTCGGGATGCCGCTGGTAGGCGAGGAAGTCCTGTTCCGTCTCGACATCGGCGACCACGGCGAAATCGTAGTTCCCCGACCCTATTCCCAGGTCCGGACCGAACCCGTACCCCTTCAACTCCGCAATGACGCCGGGCAGCGTGCCCAGTACGGCCCCCACCCTCTCGACCTGCTCTGGCGAGACGCCCTCGTTCCAACGAAACAGCGCGATGTGCCGAATACCCATGCCCCGAACCTAATGGCTTCGCGACGACTCACGGTCTGGCCTGGCCGTACGAGCGGCACATCGGCGAAAACGGCGACGGGCCCGGAGGAGTGTCCCCCGGGCCCGGAACCGGCGCTGCCTCAGGCCGTGAAGGCCGAAGCCCTACGCCTGGGTGGCCTCCACCGAAGCGGTGGACTTCTTACGACGGACGAAGTACAGCGCGGCACCGCCGCCGCCGAGCACCAGTGCCGAACCGGCCGCGATCAGGCCGCCCAGCGAGGATCCGGTGGTGGGCAGGGCGTTGTCCACCTTGCCCTTGTCCACCTTGTCCTTGATGGCACCGCTGAGCTGCTCGTTGTCGCCCGTGCCGCCGCCTTTGCCGGGACCGGTGCTGCCGTTACCGGGACCGCCCTCGCCGACCTCCTCTCCCACCGACACCGAGGAGCCGATGTAGAGCTCACCCACGTGCTCGCCGCCGAGGTGGATCTCGGCGCCCAGCGTCGAGGTGGCCCACTCCTGATCGCTGTCGGCCCAGGAGAAGAACTGGACCTTGATCGGAACCTTCTCCCCGTCGACGTCGACAGTGCTGGTCACGACCCCGTCGGATCCGGGCTCCTGGCCGAAAGCGGTGGCCGTCCCGTACTCCAGGGTCGCCTCGTGGTCACCACCGGCGGTAACGGTGGCCGCGGACTCCACCCCGGTGAAGGCGATGTCGACAACGGTGTTGGCGTCCCCGGAGACCAGGGTGGTGCTACCGGAGTCCAACAGGAGCACGGGGGCGATCTCGGGCGTCTCTTCTTCGACGGGGACCTCGTCGCTGCCTTCGCCTGCCTCGGGGAGTTCCTCCGCGGGCGGGGTCGCCTCCTCGGTGGGCTCGACGGGCGGGGCCTCGGCACCGGTGTCGGTGTCGTCGGGCGCGGGGGGCGCATCTGGGGCCGGAGTGGTGGAGGGCGCGGGGGGCGGCTCCGCCTCGGCAAGCACACCCTCGTCGTCGGCCTCGTCGGGCTCCTGCTCCTGGAGTGTGAAGAGGTCTTCGACGGTCATGGTGAGTCTCGCGCTGCGCACCGACGAGGTTGCGGAGGCCGTCGACGCGTCGACGTCGACCGTGGTGGTACCCGCGACCTTGAGGAAGGGCGTGAGCGAGCCGTAAACATTGGACTGGTCGGAGCTGGCGCTGCCGTCCCAGGTCTCCACGAAACCGACGATGCCGGAATAGTAGCCCGTCTCACCGCTGATGAACGCCTCTGCCAGGGAGCTGGCAGCGTAGCCCTCCCACTCCGGCTCCGCCGCCGCGGGAGCCGCTGCGGCGAGCCCGACCGCACCGAGTGCGACGAAGGCCGCTCCCCCGCGCAGGACGCGGTGGAAAGTCGTGGACTGAGCCATTGGGGACACTCCTTGAGTGTTCTGTGGCCTCTGCGAGGCACCGGGGCAGGACGATTCGGATCCGCAGCGGGGAGAAAACCGACGCCGAAGGATCGAAGGTCTGCCGAAAAGGGGGATGACATGGCGGGTGTCGGTGTCTGACGAACCGGACGGAGCACTCACGGACCGGCACAACCGACACAGCCCGGACGTACGCGGTAGGCGAATCGGGGAAACCACTTCGCCGGAACCGAACATAGTGGGAGAAAAGCGAGAGATCTCCGGTTTTTGGTCACCAAGATGTCTCAATTCGGCCCGTCAGAACTCCGCTACGGAATGCACTCAGCTTCGCGCACGATCAAGGGACTCGAGGCGGCCCAGTCGAATTGAAGCACATTCACCCGACAGCAAACTGGGGCAACATGTCCGCTGTCCGGCTACGGCCGTCGGTGAGATTCTTACCGAATCCGGTAAACCGATCGGCCGCGCGTGGAATACGGCCCTCGTTCAGGGATGTCCGAAACGGAGACGAGCACTCCCAGAGGCACCAGAGCCGTTGTGTGCGGGGCTACCCCACGGTGCGCACGTCCTCACGGGCCGCGCGCAAGCCGGAGGCCGCCTCGACCCTGTGGGACGCCACGATCCCGATCGTCGAAACGGAGTTTTCCTTCGCGCTCGACCAGCCGCTCTGATCACATCGCAGCCTGCGTGAACGCCATCGGCCCCGAACCGGGTGCCTGGGACCGCGTCTCCGGGTTCAGCTTGAAGATCGAACCCCAGGACGCGCGAGCCATCCCCATCAGGGGCGACGGCTGGATGCCTCCTCAACGTGCCGGGCATCGATCAGGCCGACATCGTCGCTGACGATTATCGGCGGCGCCATCGGTCAGCGCTTCGCCGTCGCCCGCAGACACGCCCGGCGAGCCGGGCATGAGCGCACAGGCGCTGCACACAGGAAAAGCGCCCGTCGAGCCGGGATGCCGGCGACCGCTCGCTTCGCACTGGGCGGCGAAACGGGCGCGGGACCGCTCCCCCGCGCCGGCTGGCGCCTTCGGTGCCCCCGAACCGACAGCTCATCGCACCTGGCAGGAGCTGCGGCCCGATCGAAGGCGCCAACCGGACGCGTCCGTGTCCAGCGCGCGCACATGGAGCGGAGTGGGTGCGCACACGGACGCTGGGGAGAGTCCCCCGGCTTGGTGACTCCGGGGGCCCTTCCGCTCACACAAAGCATTGTTTCTGGTACGCACTCGGGCTGGACAGGCCCAAACGGGCTCAATCGGCCCTGGCCCTACTTGGGCCCCGGGGCCCAAGCATCCGGGCCCCGGGTCCTGGTTCGCTTGATCCACACGGGTAGCGCGCGGATCAACCGCTCTGCGCCGCGGCTTCGATCCTCTCGCCGCCCCTCGACCTGGCGAGGAAAGCCCCGAAGAGCGCGGCGATGACGAAAGCGAGGACACCGTAGACGGCGGCGGGTACCGCCAGCTGAATGTCCCCCAACAGCGAAGCGCCCACGGTGATCGCGATCGTGTTGTTGTGCAGCCCGATCTCCATGGCCGACGCGGTTGCCTGCGACGGCGCGATCCTGAACAGGCGCGGCACGAGGTAGCCGACGCTGAGACTGATGAGACAGAACAGTCCGGCGACCGCCCCCACCGAGGCGAAGTAGGTGGCGAGGTTGCCGGCCTCGGCAAGCATGGCGCCGAGAGTGACCGTTACCAGCACGACGATCGAGGCGATTTTGACCGGACGGTCCATCCCTCGGGCAAAGGAGGGGAATCGCGCCCGGACGGCCATGCCTGCCGCGACGGGGACCAGGACTACCGCGAAGACCTGGACCACTTTGTCGAACTGCAACCCCAGCGAACCGGAATCGCTGAGGAAGTAGGCCAGCGAAAGATTGACCACGAAGGGCAGCGTGATCACCGATATCACCGAATTGATCGCGGTAAGCGTGACGTTGAGGGCGACATCGCCACGGAACAGATGACTGTAGAGGTTGGCGGCAGTTCCTCCGGGAGAGGCCGCCAACAGCATCATCCCTACCGCCAGCGGCCCGGGAAGGTCGAACAGCAGTACCAGGCCCAGGCAGACGCCGGGCAGGAGGAGCAGTTGACACAACAGCGCGACCAGAACGGCACGGGGGTAGCGCACGACCCGGCGGAAGTCGTCGACGGCCAGGCTCAGTCCCAGACCGAACATGACGACAGCGAGCGCCAGGGGCATGAAGACGTCGATCAGGAGTTGCACGGGGTCCTATCGGGGTCGGGCCCGAGCCGGGGCAAAGGACAGAGAAACGTGAAAAACACTCGGCTTCAGGGCGTATTGTGCCGGATAGTCGACGGGGAAGACGGAGCGGCATACATTCAGCACCGGCACCGGCTCCCGACCGCCCCCACCGAAAAGACAACGAGCCCCGTCCCGGAAGCGGGATAGGGCTCGAAATCGGGCCTGATCAGCCCACACGCGTGACGACCAAATAGGCGCCGGGATTGTCCGCGTCGACGATGTCCTCAACACGCCAAAGCTGACCGCCCACCGTAAAGGTCTCTCCCGTACAAACTTGGATCATTCCCCGCCATTCGCCGGGGCCGCCGAGGCGCGCCGTGGCGCGACCGTCTTCATCGATCCAGAAGCGCCCCCCACCGACGGGGCCACCCGTGAACCTGTCGTTGCGACCGTATGTGATTTTCTCCTGTGCGCCGACCTCATGGGCCACGTTGGACTCTCTCCCTGCCATTTGAGATGAGCCTCAGCCATGGTAGTGCCGTTTATTCACGGCAATACCTGTTCCGTGAATTCAGCCGGGGATTCCCTCGACACTACCCAGCTCCCATGCAATTGCATAGATACGGTGTGCTCTTTCGCTCGCCGCCGCATAGGACTGCCCCCCGGTGATGACCACCAGAGGGCAGTGAATTCAGTTCAGTGTAAACCGGGGGTCACTCGCCCAGGTCCACAACCGCTGCAACGGGCCCACCACCGGAGGGGCCCTGGTGAACGGCCGCAACCGAGACGAAGACCGCGGGGTCGCCGGTGACCGCAGCGGTGACCCCGCCGACAGTCGCCTTGATCTGGCGGTGCCAGTGCACGTCGCTGTCGTCGAGCATGATGTTGCGGCGCCCACGCACCCGGCCGGTGGGATCGGCCTCACACTTGAGGAACACATTGACCAGAGCGCTGCCGAGATCGCTGGAGTGCGGGCGTTCGGGGAGTTCGAGGCCCGCCGAGCGGATCGCCCCCCACACGCCGTCGGCGTCGAGGGCGTCGCGCATAACGCTGTGTCCTACGCGGAAACGACCGCCGATGCCCCGTGCGTTGCCGACGACCACGATTTGGGCCCGGTCCAGTTCGACACCGGAGGAGCAGGAGGCGACCGAGGAGTAGAGGGACAGGTCGGCGTGAATCTGCTCGGCCGCGGGCTCCTCGATCTCCCCGAGCGCCACCGCGATGCCCAGCGCGGTCGTGGAGTTGGAGACATCCATGGACTTGAGGGTGTCCTCGGTGAACACCGAGTGCCCACGGGACTTCGCGTCGTTGATCGTCTCCAGCACCAGGAGCGGCGTCTTGGTCTGGACGTAGTGCACATCGGCGGGATCGGTGATCCCGGCGGTCTTCATCGCGGCGCGTACGCCCTCGGCGACCTTGGCGACCATCGCGGGCCGGCCGATGTCCTCGGGCAGGATCTGCTCGCTCATGGCGACGCCGACGGTGACCCTGGGCTCGTCGGTGGGCGTGTAACGGCCCTGGGGGGCGTAGGCGAAGACCGTGGCGTGCGGGGAGATCACCCCGTCCGTTCCACCGGACCAGACCAGCGGCACCTCTTGTGCCTGGTCGTCGGTGCGAGTCCCCTTGGCGACCAGGACCTCTCTGAACGCCCGATCGGCGAGGATGCGGGTGTAGTCGTTGACTCCGCCGTTTCCCTCGGTCTTGCCGATCACCGCGAGCACGTCGTCGGCGGCGAACACTCCGTCGTCGATCAGCCGAGCGAGACCGGATGCGTCCGTCACGCTCTCGATCGCGACTTTGTGGACTTCGATAGGCCTGGTCACTGTGGGGCCACCTCTCCTCGTAGCGGTACTTTCCTTGTTGCCGGACACATGGATCCGTGCCGGTTTCGAGCGTCCCGAGGTCAGCCGGGTTCGACCACTGTTCCGGCCTCCCCGGCGATCCCCTCGGCCAGCCGGTCGAGCGCGGTGATCACCGCCCGGCCTCCCCCTTCGACGACGAACCGCAGCGCGGCCTCGACCTTGGGCCCCATACTGCCCCCGGCGAAGTGCCCGGCGACAGCATGGCGGCCGAGTTCGGTGGCGCTGATCCGACCGATCGGCACGGCGTCGGGCGAGCCGTAGCGCAGGATCGCGTTGGGCACATCGGTCGCGATCACCAGGGTCTGGGCCTGGACCGTGCGGGCCAGCAGAGCGGCCGTGCGGTCCTTGTCCAGTACGGCCTCCACCCCGCGCAGCGCGCCCGACGCGTCCCGCACCACCGGTATCCCCCCACCGCCCGCGGCGACGGGAACGATCCCCGCGGCCAGCAGCGCGTGGACGGCGGGGGCGTCGAGGATCTCGTGCGGCTCCGGGGAGGCGACCACCCGGCGCCATCCACGCTCGCCGAAATCGGTCCAGTTCTGGCCCAGGGCGATGAACTCGGCGGCCTGGGCGGCAGGCAGGTAGCGGCCGATCGGTTTGTCCGCAGCGGTGAACGCAGGGTCCGCGGCATCCACCAGGGTCCGGGTCACGATCGCCGAGACGCACCGAGGCGTCCCTCGGGCAGCCAGTGCCGTCTCCAGCGCGCCGGCCATGGTGAAACCGATGGTTCCCTGGGTCTGGGCCCCGCACCAGTCGAGCGGCACGGGCGGGACCACGTGCGCGGCCATCTCGTTCTTGACCAGGAGGTTGCCCACCTGCGGTCCATTGCCGTGCGTCAGAACGACCTCGGTGTCGTCGACGATCAGTGCGGCGATGTCGCCCATCGCCGCTTCGATGGCCCTGCGCTGGTCGTCAGGGCGCGCGCTTCCGTCGGGGGTGGTCATGGCGTTGCCGCCGAGGGCGACAAGAACGCGGCGCGGTTGGGACATCTGGCTCCTCGGGCAAGCGCTCCTCAAAAAGCGGTGCTGCCGACTCTAGAAGAGCACCCCATCTACATCCCGGTCCACAGTTGCCCAAGAAGGTCGGATTGAATGTCACAAGTAGCCATATGGTCCGGCTAGGCCCCGCGCGGCCCGAGGCAGGGCGGGGCCGGTCGCGCGGCTGCGCGACCGGCCCCGATCCGGTTACCGCCGGCGCGCGGCCCTGGTCCGCACGAACGCGTCGCGCTCCTCACGGCTGAGGGCCATGCGGGCCTCGCGACGCAGGCATTCGTAGGCGTCCAGGCCCGGGCGGCGCAGCAGGGTGCGCAGGGTCCGGCCGTTGCCGCGCAACCCGTGGGCGTCGTAGTAGTCGAACATCGCCGCCAGCCCCGCGCGCACCGGCTCGGCCATGCCCGCCTCCTCCGCCCGGGACCGCCACTCGTCCAACGGGACCGTCACCGCGGTCACCGGACTGCCCAGCACGGTACCGAAAGCGCCACTGACCTGACGGACCGACACGTTGCGCGGTCCGGCCAGCTCGTAGACGGCGAAGGAGTGATCGTCGTCGGCGCCGTGGTCGTCGAGCGCCGCGAGCCCCACTCTCGCGTCGTCGCGGAACAGGTCGGCCTCGGGTGCGCGAACCGGCTCGGTGAGGCAGCGCGCCGCCACCGCGGCGACGTCCCACAGGTCGACCATCGCGAACTCCACCTCGATGGAGTAGGGCACCCGTAGCTGTCCGGTGGCGCGCACGGTGTCGAGTTCGGCCAACAGGTTCTGCGCGTAGGGACCGGGTTGGAGCACCGTGACGTTGAGGCCCGACCTGAAGAGCGCCTCCTCCACCAGGAGTTTGGCCCAGTGGTGCGGCATCGCCTGGATCTGGGGCCGCAGGACCGAGTGGTAGACCACCCGCCACACACCGGCGGCCTTGGCCGCCGAGATCAGCGTCTCCCCGATCTCGACCTCGTCGGGACTCATATTGGGCGCGATGTGGTAGATCGCGTCCACCCCCGAGGCCGCCTGCTTCAGGACGGCGCGGTCGCGCATGTCACCGACGACCGTCTCCGCCGCTCCCCAGGTGCGCGCCCCGGCGCTCTGGTCCTCGCGGTGCACCAAGGCCCGGGCCCGCGCCCCTTTGTGGGCGAGCGCGGCCAGGACGGCACGCCCGGTCTTGCCGGCCGCTCCGGTCACGAGGACCCGTGGTTGTGTCACAGTCGATCCACCTCCGAGGATGTCGCGCCCCCCGACAGGATCGCGTAACCCGGCCCTCTGTCGAAGAAGGGAAGGTCGGGGTCGCGGTCGGCGCGCAGTCGGTCGCGCAGCCGCTCGGTCGCGGCCAGATCGGCCTGGGGGGTGCTGTCCGGTCCGTTGACCACCACACCGTAATCCTCCCGGGCCGCCTCCCGTGAGACTTTGCCCCAAAGCACATCGCAAAGGACGGAATCGACTTCCCGTTCCAGCGGATCGCCCCAACCGCCCCCGCCGGTGGTACGGATCCGGATCACCTCTCCTGCACGCACCGGCTCGGCGTCGACCAGCCCGTCCATCTCCCGCTCGTTGGGGCCGCCCGGGTCGATGGTGACCTGGAACGGCCGGCCGGCCTTGCCGCCCTTGACCCCCCAGCAGGACAGGATGGAACGGTCGGCGATGGACATGAAGGAGGCGTCGCGCAGCATCCGGATGTGCTTCTCGTACCCCAGTCCGCCGCGGTAGCGCCCCGCTCCCCCGGAGTCACGGGCCAGCCCCAACCGCTCCACGAGGAACGGGAACCGTGACTCGGTGAACTCGGTGGGCAGGTTGCGGGAGTCGGGCACGACGTGGATGGTGTCCTCGCCGTCCGCGTAGTAGCGTCCGCCGGAGCCACCGCCAAGCACCTCGCGCATCAGGTAGTGCTCGCCGCGCTCATCCGTGCCGTGCACTCCGGTGTAGCGGATGGTCTCCTGGTCGGCGGGCATGCGTCCGTCCACTGCCTTGGCGAGAACCCCCGACAACACGCCCAGCAACCGCAGGATGACGAAGGTGCGTGCGTTGGTGGGGGCTGGGAAGACCGGGGTGAGCAGGGTGCCCTTGGGCGGGAAGCGCATCTCGATGAGCGGCACGACGCCCTCGTTGACGTCGAGTTCGGCCATGCGTTCGGGAGTGTCTGCGAGATTGCGCAGGATCGGGGCCAGCCACTTCTTCAGGAAGTTGCCGTCGGCGTAGTCTCCGCAGTGGTTGATGGGCCCCTTCGCCTGGGCCGAGGTCCCGGTGAAATCGATGATGATCTTGTCGGGGACCTTGGTGAGGGTGATGCGCTGGGTGTGCAGTTTGGGGGCGTCCACGCCGTCGTGCTCGGCGTAGTCCTCCCACACGTAGGTGCCGTCGGGGATCTTGGCCAGGATCTCGCGCCGGTAGGTCTCGGTGGTCTTGGCCAGTAGCGCGTCGAAGCACGCCTCGACGGTGGCCCGACCGTAACGGGCGAACAGCTCGCCCAGGCGACGCGCGCCCATGAGGCAGGCCGAGCACTCGGCGTCGAGGTCGGCTGCCAGCGAGTCGGGCATCCGTGAGTTGCGGGTCATGATGCGCAGCGCCGCTTCGTTGGGCACGCCCCGGTCCCACAGGCGGATCGGCGGGACCATCAGGCCCTCCTCATACACCGAGGTGGCGCCTGAGGGCATCGAACCGGGGCAGCCGCCGCCGATGTCGTCGTGATGTCCGAACGCCTGCACGAACGCGACGACCTCGGGTCCGTCACCGTCGTCGTGGAAGACCGGGACCGTGACGCACAGGTCCGGCAGGTGCCCGATACCGCCCTCGGACTCGTAGACGTCGTTGTGGAAGAAGACGTCCCCCGGATTCATCGTCTCCAGGGGGAAGTCACGGGCGATGGGGTGCACCAGCGCGGAGTAGGAACGGCCGGTGAGCTTGCGCAACCGGCGGTCGTGAATCCCTGCGCGGAAATCGTGTGCGTCGCGGATCATGGGCGACCGGGAGGTGCGGGCGATCGCCGTCTCGACTTCTTTCTCGACCGAGGCCAGGCTGCCCTCGACGATCTCCAGCAGGACGGGATCCACAACGAGTGCGGCGGTGTTCGTGGCGGTCATGGCTCAGCGCTCCTGGTCGGTCGGGGCGGTGGCGGCGTCGGCGGTGACCAGCACGTTGCCGTAGCCGTCGATCCGGGCGGTGAACCCGGGGTGCAGCGGAATGGTGGAGCCGAACTCCTCGATGATCGCGGGCCCCTCGATCCGGTCGCCGGACGCGAGGTCGGCACGGCGGTAGACGGGGGTTGTGCGGTAGCCGGGCCGGGCACCCTCGTCGAAGTGGACGTCGCGGTGCCCGCTCAGCGCCCGCTCGGGTCCCCCCTCCCCGCTGGGCAGTTCGCGCAGTTCCGGCCGGCGGATCCGGCCGACACCCGTGACGCGCAGGTTGACCCATTCGACCTGCTGGTCGGTGTCGCCACGGAAGTCGTAGCCATAGAGGGAGCGGTGGGCGTCGTGGAACGCCTCGGCGACCGCGTCGGCCAGCGACGCGTCCACCGGACCGTCGGGCACCGCTACCCGCACCTCGTACGCCTGACCGAAATAGCGCAGGTCGGCGGTGCGCGCGTAGTGGTGGTCGGGGCGGGCGAAACCCTCCCGTTCGAGGGCGTCGGCCGCGGAGCCGGTGAGCTCGGCCAGGATCGACCCGACCGCGACCAGGTCGAGTTCGGTGTGCCGGGTGACGTGGGTCTGAACGTAGTCGTTCTTGACGTCCACGGTGAGCAGGCCGAACGCGGAGACGTTGCCGGGGTCCCTGGGGACGATCGCGCCGGCCAGACCGAGGATGTCGATGAGCCTGCACAACAGCAGTGACCCGGATCCGCCGAAGGTCGCCATGTGGAAGTCGCGGACGTCCAGGCCCCTCTGCACGGTGATCTGGCGCAGGGCGTTGGCCTGGTTCCACGCCGAGATCTCCAGGATTCCGGTTGCCGCCTTCTCCACACCGATCCCCAGTTCCTGGGCGATCTTGGCGATGCCCTCCCTCGCGGATCCTGCGTCCAGGCCGATCTCCCCGCCCAGCAGGTGCGGGGGGATCCTGCCCAGGAGGACGTGGGCGTCGGTGATGGTGGGTTCGGTGCCGCCGTTGCCGTAGCAGATCGGGCCCGGATCGGCACCGGCCGAGTGCGGTCCGACCTTGAGCGCCCCCTCGGGCGAGATCCACGCCACCGACCCGCCGCCGGCCCCGACCGTGACGATGTCGATCATCGGGATCTTGGAGGGGTAGCGGCCGATACTGCCCTCGGTGGTGAGGCCCGGCTCGCCGCCGAGGACGACCGAGACGTCGGTGGAGGTGCCGCCGCCGTCGAGGGTGAGGACGCGGTCGAACCCTGCGCGCGCGGCGATCAGGGCCGCTCCCAGCGCGCCTGCGGCGGGGCCGGACAGCACCGTGGTGATGGGCTGGTGCACGATCTCCTCGGCGGAGAGCACTCCGCCGTTGGACTTCATGATGGAGAAGGGCACGCGCCGCTGCTCCGCGGTGAGCGGCCCGGCGTCGATGCGGGAGCGGATACCGCCGACGTAGCGGGCGACACGCGGCTTGACCGCCGCGTCGACCAGGGTGGTCATCGCACGCTCGTACTCGCGGTATTCGCGCAGGACCTCGGAGCTGATGGAGACGACCGCGTCCGGGTGCTCCGCGCGCAGGATCTCGCGGACCCGCTCCTCGTGGGAGGGGTCGGCGTAGGAGTGCAGCAGGCAGACCCCGATGGTGTCGATGCCCTGGTCCCGGAACCAACGGGCGGCTTCGGCGGCCTGCTCCTCGTCGAGGGGGCGCACCTGGGCGCCGGTGTGGTCGAGGCGTCCGCCCACGGTGCGCACCCGGTCGACGGGGACGATCCGGTCGGGCTTGACCCAGAAGTAGGAGTTGCCGTAGCCGTCGGGGACGGCCTGGCGGGCGATCTCCAGAAGGTACTCGTAGCCCTCGGTGGTGATGAAACCCAGGCGGCCGATCTTGTCTTCGAGCAGCTGGTTGGTGGCCACGGTGGTCCCGTGGGCGACCGCGCTGACCTCGACGTCGCCGCCGAGCAGCTCCACCACCTTGGCGATGCCGTTCATGAACCCGTCCGCGGGGTCCGCAGGCGTCGAAGGGGTCTTGGTCGTGGTGATTTCCCCGGTGTCCTCGTCGAAGGCCACGACGTCGGTGAAGGTACCGCCGGTGTCGATGCCGATCCGGACTCGCCGTTGCCGTGCCATCAGCGCCGCTCCCTACATCAGTTCTCTGCGGTGATGTAAGGATTCAACTGCGCCGAATGAACGGTTTAATCGGCAATACCTGCCAACAGAGTTGGCAGGTATTGGCGCCCCTTTACCGCTGGTCGCACCGTTGCCCCCTGACCCCCGAGGACGGCAACGGCAGCCTCCCGGTCAGCGGGGAGGGGTGGTGCGCAGATAGGCGAGGACTGCCATCACACGGCGGTTGACGTCTCCGTCCTCCGGCGGGAGGTCCAGTTTGGCCATGATGGCACCGATGTGCTTTCCCACCGCGGCCTCGGTGACCACCAGGGCCCGGGCGATAGAGGTGTTGGAACACCCCTCGGCGACGAGTGCCAGGACCTCGCGCTCGCGAGAGGTCAGGCGCTCCACCGGGTCACGGCGGCGGTTCAGCAGCTGGCGCACCACCTGAGGATCCACAATGGTCGCACCGGCCACGACCCGGCGCAGGGTCTCCGCGAACTCCTCGACGTCCACCACCCGGTCCTTGAGCAGGTACCCCACCCGTTCACCGTTTCCGGAGTCGAGCAGGTCGGCGGCATAGCTCTGCTCGACGTACTGGCTCAGGGCGACCACTGCCAGATCGGGATTCCGCCTCCGCAGCTCCACCGCCGCGCGCAGCCCCTCGTCGGTGAAGCCGGGGGGCATCCTGATGTCGGTGACCACCAGGTCCGGGTCGTGCTCGGCGACCGCGGCGATCAGGTGGTCGGGCTCTCCCACCGCGGCAACCACTGTGAAGTCGAAGCGGGCCAACAACCCGGCCATCCCCTCCCGCAACAGCACGGCGTCGTCGGCCAGGACGACCCGGGCCCGCTCGGTTCCGGCAGGCGACGCTACTTCGGACACGGCAACTCCACGCGGATCAGGGTGGGCCCGCCTGACGGGCTGGACAGGGTCATTGTGCCGTCCATGACGGAGACCCGGTCGACCAGCCCGGTCAGCCCGCTCCCCTTCCCCGGCTCGGCACCGCCCTGTCCGTCGTCGTGCACCTCCACCACCAGAGCACCGTCGTGCAGTGCCGCGGTGACCGCGGCCGTGGTGGCTTCACTGTGCTTGACGAGGTTGGTCAACGCCTCGGCGACCACGAAGTAGGCCGTGCTCTCGACGTGGGCGGGCGGACGTTCGGCGATGTCCACGCTGACGCGTACCGGGAGGGCGACGCGATCGGCGAGCTCGGGCAGCGCCGCGGCGAGACCCCGGTCGGTGAGCACTTGGGGATGGATACCGCGGATCAGTTCGCGCAGCTCGGCGAGGAGCAGCTTCGCCTGTTCGTGCGCCTGTTCCACGGAGGCCGCTGCCGGGGATTCGGCGGGGACGTCCAGGCGGGCCATGCCCAACTGCATGGTGAGCGCGACCAGCCGCTGCTGGGCACCGTCGTGCAGGTCGCGCTCGATGCGTCGCCGCTCGATCTCGAAGGCGTCCACCAAGCGCGCCCGGGAGTCGGTCACCTGCCCCAGTTCGTCGCGCAGTTCATCGGTCGATTCCCGCCCGAGCAGGACGCGGGCGCCGAGCGCGTGCCCACTGGTGAGCAGACCGAGCAGATAGGGGCCACCGCACAGGAGCAGGGCGACGACTCCGATCGACCAGGGAAGTGCCTGAAGCGGTTCGGTGAGTTCGGTGAAGCCCAGCGAGAAGGGGACGTCGTCCTGCTCGAACAGGAAAATCGGGGAGAACACGACGAGCCCGCACATGAACAGGAGCATGCCCAGGAGGCCGATGAGCGGAAGCATCACCAGGATCAGTACGCCGGCGTAAGCGAACTCGTACCACGTGGCGGCCTCGGTGTAGCGGGTCCGCAGCCAGGGCCACAGTCCGGGCGTAGCGGGAATGCGGTGGCCGCTGCGGACGGGGCGGTCGTCGACGAGGCGCAGCCGGAGGCGCTCCAGCGCGCCCAGCGGTATCGTCACCGCCGGCGCCAGCAGGACGAACAGGGCGATCCCGACGGGCAGTAGGAGGACCTCCCCCGGACCGAGCGCTCTCAGCGGATCGACGAGCACGCTGATCGCCAGCGTGGCCGGTACGGCGAGGGCCGCCAGGAGCAGCAGGACGACCCCGGTGACGATCAGTGTGGTGACGACGTGGGCGGCGCTTCGCCACGGCCACGCCGAGACGAGGTACCGGCGACGGCGCATGGCCTGGAGCGGTTGCTCAGCAGGAATATCGGTCATGTCGGCAACGCTAGTCAGGCGCCCGTCCGCGCACCCGCCCTGTAGTACCCGAACCGATGGTGGGGACAGCCATACCCCGGTCCGGGCCTGCCAGGGGCAGTCCCGGACCGGCTGGTTACTCGCGTCCCGGCCCGCCCAGGTTCTTGAGCTTGCCGACCATGCTCTCGAACTCGGTGGAGAAGGGCTGCTCCTGCACCATGTAGGTCCAGGTGGCCGACGGCCGCTTCACCCCGGCGGCGTCCACGTCGATCCGCCCGTTCGCGACCTTGGCGTCGGCGAACATCTGCGCGGCGCGGGAGCGGGCGTTGTCGAGGAAGCCCTTGAAGGCGGGGACCGCGTCGCGGTTGAACTCGTCGAGCGGGTTGCGCCGGCCGAGGAAGCGCAGGTGGATTCCCTCGCGCAGATCGGCCAGGAACTCGCTGTGGTCGGTCCAGCCGCGGTCCAGGTGGTACAGCGTGATGAGGCGCGCGGCCCGCGCGACCTCCTCCTCGCCGACCTCGTCGATGAACTCCTCGTAGGTGGCGGGGCAGTCCACGGCGAGCTGACGCTTGCCGAGATCGTCGGTGAGCACCGCCTCGCGGTGCTCCAGCACGACCCCGCGCTGCACGTCGATGAGCTGGTTGTAGCGCCAGGTGTTGCGGTGCAGTTCCAGGAGTTGGCCCTCTGCCACGCGTTGGGCGTGGTCCACGGTACTGCGCCAGCTCGGGTCGGTGATCGCGCCGTCGGAGGTGACGTCGTACCCACGGGTCTCGGGGGCGTTGTTGGCGATCAGGTCGTCCTCGACACTGACGTAGAACACCGAGCCGCCCGGGTCGCCCTGACGTCCCGCACGACCGCGCAACTGGTCGTCCAAACGGCTGCTGGGGTAGCGGCCGTAGCCGATGACGTAAAGGCCGCCCACTTCCACGACCCGATCGCGGTCGGCCATGTCGCTGCCGCCCAGGCGGATGTCGGTCCCGCGCCCGGCCATCTGGGTGGACACGGTCACGCGAGCGTACGTGCCGGCTTCGGCGATCACCGCCGCCTCGTCCGCGTCGTTCTTCGCGTTGAGGACCACACACGGCAGGTTGCTCTTGGCGAGGCGTTCGGCGAGACGCTCGGACTCGGCGACGTCCTGGGTGCCGATGAGCACCGGACGCCCCTCCGTGTGCACCGAGACGACCTCCTCCAGGAGGGCGTCCTCCTTCTCCTCCGGTGTGGCGTAGAGGCGGTCGGGCTCGTCCTGCCGGACGTTGGGCTTGTTGGGCGGGACGACCGCGACTTCCAGCTCGTAGAACTCGCGCAGCTGCTCGGCGACCGCCATGGCGGTTCCGGTCATCCCGCATCGGGTCGGGTAACGCAGAACCAGTGCCTGCACAGTGATCGAGTCCAAGACCTCACCGGTCTCGCTCGCCGCCACGTGCTCCTTGGCCTCGACCGCGGCCTGGAGCCCGTCGGGCCAGCGCTGGAGCAGCGCGATACGCCCGCGTGACTCGTTGATCAGGCGGACCTGGCCGTCACGCACCACGTAGTGCACGTCGCGCTGGAGCAGGGCGTGGGCGTGCAGCGCCAGGTTCACCCTGGGAAGCAGTGCGGTGTCGTCGGCGGAGTAGAGGTCCACACCGTCCAGTGCCTTCTCCACCGCGTCGATGCCGGCGTCGGTGAGATGGGCGTTTCGGCCGTCGTCGTCGACCAGATAGTCGATCTTGGGGCGCAACCCGCGCACCAGCTCGGCCATCGCGGCGTCGGACTCCGCCGCCTCGGCAGCGCCTGCCAGGACCAGGGGCACCCGGGCTTCGTCGACCAGGACCGAGTCGGCCTCGTCGATGAGGGCGATGTTGGGTTTGGGCACGACCAGGTCGGCCTTGTCGGTGGCGAGGCGGTCGCGGAGGACGTCGAACCCGAACTCGCTGACCGAGGCATAGGTGATGTCGGCCGCGTAGGCAGCGCGTCGCTGCTCGGTGGTGGACTCCTGGCCGATCCACCCGGCCTCCACCCCCAGCAACGTGTAGAGGGGGCGCATCCACTCGGCGTCGCGTTGGGCGAGGTAGTCGTTGACGCTGAGGACGTGCACCCGCTGCCCGCGCAGCGCGAACCCTGCGGCGGCCAGCGCTCCGGCCAGGGTCTTGCCCTCACCGGTGGCCATCTCGGCGACATGGCCGTCCAGCAGTGCCATGACACCGATCAGCTGGGCGTCGAAGGGGCGCTCGTCCAGGACACGGTGCGCGGCCTCGCGCCCCAGCGCACACAGCTCCGCGAGGTCGTCGCGTTCGTAGGGGAGCTCGGCGTTGCCGAGTTCCGCGGCGGCCGCGGTGATCTCGGCATCGCTCAGTTCCCGGAGGCGCTCTTCGCGCTCCTCGATGGACTTCAGCAGCTTGGTATAAGGCTGGAGGGCGACGGATCCGGGCTTCCCCATGATCCGGCGCACGCTCTCGGCCATTCGTCCGAACACCACAGCAGAGTAACGCCGCCCGACCCTCAGCGGTTCCCCTGAGGCGAGCAATCTTGCGGACGCCCCCTTAACGGGGAGGCTCCGCTCGGCTCCCTCCCGCGCGCGCTGCCACGTCGGCGAGGTACGCGCCTGCGCCGACGGGGTCGAGGAACCAGGTGGCGAACCGGCTGGGGTCGTCGAAGTCCGCGGCGAAACGGTCCGCGATCTCCTGGTGCCGCCCGGCAGCGGCCAGGATCTCCAGGACGTGCGGGGGTCGTGGCGCCAGGAGCGCGTTGGTCCACGCCGTCACGTGGCGGGCCTTGTCCCAGTAGGAGTCGAAGGCCGCCTGCATGAACGCCTCGTCGAACGGCTCGTCACCGTGCTCGACGATGGCCAGGTGATAGGCGGCGGCGCATTTGGCCGCGGAGTTGGCGCCCTGGCCGGTGACGGGGTCGTTGGCCACGACGATGTCGGCCATCCCCAGGACGATCCTGCCGCCGGGCAGTCGACCGACGGGTTTGCGCACGACAGGTGTGAGACGGCCGGCGAGAACAGCGCCGGGGTCGGTGAGTTCGACGGCGGCGCAGCGCTCGTACTCCCAGGGGACGTGGCTGCGGACGAGTTCCAGGGCCCGGCGCAGGTGCTCGTAGGGGTCGTCCAGTCCGTCGAAGACGTCGAGCGGACCGCCGGGGACGCCTTCGAGGAAAAGGATGTCGCAGGGACCGTCGAGAGTGAGGGCGGGGAAGGTGAACAGTTCGCCCACACCCGGGATGATGTTGAAGTGCAGCGTCTGGTTCCGGGCATGCTCGGCGCGGGGGGTCATCCCGTTGACATAGGCGGCCGAGAGCGCCCGTTGCGGCACCGTGTAGGGCGAGTGCCTGGCGTCGCGGTCGAACAACTGGGCGATCTCACCCTTGCCCGCGCCCACCACGACCAGGTCGAAGAGGACGGCGAAGCGCTCCAGGTCCGACACGGTCGCACCCGCGATGGTGAGGTGGCCGCCCTTGGCCTCGAACTCCTCCGTCCAGGCGGCCATCTTGATCCGCTGGTCGACCGACTGGGCGAAGGCCGTGGTCCGGCCGGCCCAGTCGATGACGCGGTCGTTGCCGGGACCTGCCACCGAGATGCCGAGGTGCTCGATCTTGGGGGCCCGGTCCTCCCAATGGTTGAGTTCCAGGTCGCGTTCGTGCTGGAGGGCGGTGTCGAACATGCACTGGGTGGACAACACACGCCCCCCTCGGATCTCGTCGGGAGTGCGCGCGGTGACCAGGGTGACGTCGTAGTCGTCGTCGAGGAGGCCGAGGGCGAGTTGGAGGCCGGATTGACCACCGCCCACGATCAGGATTTTTCGCATGGGCCTGCTTTCCGCGTGCTCGTGGGAAGGACGCAACCCGCATCGGGTGTGGGCCTATCCTGCCCCGTCGGCCGCACCGCGGAGCGGTTTCGGCGACCTCTTCTCGCGGCGTGCCCTCGGCGCTCCTCGCAGGGGCTCGGTTCAGTGCACGAGTTGTCGATTGTTCCGGGCCTCGACCGCCATCGCGTGCTTGACGAGGGTGACCAGTGTGGACAGCACCGACTCGCGATCACGGGCGTCCGTGCTGACGATGGGGATGTCGGGGGCCAGGGCGAGCGCATCGCGCAGTTCGTCGACGGTGTAGACGTGGTCCGCGTCGAAGGAGTTGACCGCGATGAGGAAAGGCAGGCGGTACTGCCGCTCGAAGTACTCGATGGCCTGGAAGGAGTCCTCCAGACGGCGGGTGTCCACCAGGATGACCGCGCCCAGCGCTCCGCGCACCAGGTCGTCCCACATGAACCAGAACCGCTGCTGGCCAGGGGTTCCGAACAGGTAGAGGACGAGATCGGCGTCGAGCGAGATACGCCCGAAGTCCATGGCGACGGTGGTACTCGTCTTGTCCGGGGTCTTGGTGAGGTCGTCGATTCCGGCGCTGGCAGAGGTGACCGCGGCCTCGGTGCGGACCGGGGGAATCTCCGACACCGCGCCCACGAACGTCGTCTTACCGACGCCGAAGCCGCCGGCAACGATGATCTTGGTGGTGAGTTTCGGGGAGTCGTTCACTATGTTCTTCAGTCCTCGAAGACGCTTCAGGGGCATGCGCGCAAGCGCCCCGCGTGGGGAGAAGCGATCCGGGTCGCGCCGGGTGCTCGAACACCGACATACCGACCCGAAGGCTTTCATCGAATGCTCCCGTAGGAGCCCGGCCCAAAAGATCGTTTTGGCGTGCTGAAGGTGAACTTAGCACCGCGGCGGCACTCTCCGTAGCATCCTCGGTGACCTTGCAGGTGTGGGGCACGGTCCCAGCGCCGCGCCCCAACCGTCGGCCCGAGGGCCCGTCAGCTCCTGGATCGGCGCCCCGCGAGGACTCCGACCAGCACTCCGGCAAGCGCGATGGCAGCACCCACCAGCGCGCCCTTGGCGAACTCGTCTCCCGTACCGGACCGCGCAGGCGCTGAGGTCCGGCCGGGAAACACACCCGGGACGGCCGGCACGGGGCGGTCGGCGGCGGTGGACTGCCCGTCGGGAATCGAGACGGCGGTCACCGCCTCCGGGACGGTTCGGCCGTTGAGTTCGCCGTCGATGGCGGCGAAGAACTCGCCCGCCATCTTCTTGGCGACTCCGGTCAGCACTCGCTGCCCGACCCCGCCGACCATACCGCCCACGACCGCGTCGGCGTCGTAGCTGAGTTCGGTGCGTCCGTCACCCAGGTCGACCAGGCGCACCGCCACGTCGGCCTTGACCGTTCCGGGGCCGCCGGCGCCTGAGGCACGCAGCACCAGGGACACCGGCTGTTCCAGGTCGGTGAGCTCCACGTCGCCCAGGAAAGTTCCCTTGATGGAGGCCACTCCGGCGGTGATCGTCCCCCGGTACCGGTCGGGGCCGGTCGTCTCCAACTGTTCGCAGCCGGGAATGGTCCGGGCAAGCACGGCCGGGTCGAGAATGGTGGCCCACACCTGCTCGGCGGGCGCGCTCAGGGTGGTGGTCCCCGTGACCTTCATGCGTTCAGCTCTCCTGTTCGTTGGTGGGTGCGGGGGCAGCGCGGCCGGGCAGTGGCGCGATCTCTCCCGAGGCGAAGCGGCGGCGCAGGTGGAACAGCTCCGACGGGGAGATGGGCATGCGTTGGATCGCGAAGCCTTCCGCGTCCTCGATCGCGGCGGCCAGCACCGCTGCGCCGGGGATCACGCCGGCCTCGCCCGCGCCTTTGATCCCCAGGGGATTCAGTGGACTGGGGGTCTCCAGGTGGTCGATCTCGATGGTCGGGACCTCACTGGCGTAGGGCATGAGAAAGTCCATGAAGGAGGCGTTGAGCAACTGACCGCCGGGGTCGTAGGCCATTCGCTCGTACAGCGCACCGGCCACTCCCTGGGCCACTCCCCCGTGGACCTGCCCTTCGACGATGAGAGGGTTGATGAGCTTGCCGCAGTCGTGCACGACGCAGTACCGCAGGATCTTGATGTCGGCGGTCTCCGGGTCGGTCTCGACGATGACGGCGTGCATGCCGCTGGCGAAGGTGCAGCGCAGCGGAGAGTAGAAGTCGGTCCCTTCCAGCCCGGGCTCGTCGTCCTCGGCTACCGGGGGTTTGGCGAAGTCCGCGGCTCCGGTGAACTGGGTGGCGGCCTTGGACGCCTCGTCGAAGGCATAGCGCAACGGGTTGGACAGCACCGCCACGGTGCCCAGCTCGATACCCGATGCCGGACTCCCCTTGACCCGGATCCGGCCGTCCACGATCTCCAGGTCACCGGAATCGGCCTCCAGCGCGTCGGCGGCGATGCGCAACGCCTTCTCCCTGAGTCTGCGCGCGGCCAGTGCCACCGCGCTGCCGCTCATGATCGCGCCGCGGGAGGCGTAGGTACCCACCGAGTAGGCCATCCGTCGGGTGTCGCCGGTGGTCACCTCGATGTCGGACATGGGAACGCCCAGTTCGTCGGCGACGATCTGGGCCAGGACCGTCTGGTGCCCCTGCCCCTGGCTGGTCAGTCCGGTGGCGACCCGGACCTTGCCGTTGGTCTCGACCTGGACGTGGCCGCCCTCGTAGGGGCCGGGGCCGGTGCCCTCCACGTAGCAGGCGAGTCCGAGTCCGACCGTGCGCCCCTGGGCGCGGGCCTCCTCACGGTAGGCGGTGAAGTCGTCCCAGCCGACGAGGTCCTTGATCATGGCCAGAGAGGTCGGGTAGTCCCCGGAGTCGTAGATCAGCGGGCGACCGTCCTGAAACAGCAGCCCCTGGTCGTAGGGCATCTCGTCGGGCTGGATGAAGTTGACCGCGCGGACCTCGGCGCGGTCCATGCCCAAGTGCTGGGCGATGGCGTCCATGGTCCGCTCCATCGCGAACACGCCCTGGGGTCGCCCCGCCCCCCGATAAGGAGTGACGATGGCGGTGGTGGTGTACAGGCTGCGAAACTCCACCCGGTAGGCGCCCGGCTTGTAAGGGCCCAACAGTTGGGTCGAGGTGATGATGGGCACGATGACGCCGTATGGCAGGTAGGCGCCGTTGTCGTGGCTGATGTCGACGTCCAGGCCGAGCAACCGCCCGTCGTCGTCGAAGCCGACCGTCACGCGTTGGTGTTGGGCACGCTCGTGGGCGGCCGCCACGAAGTGCTCGCGCCGGTCCTCGGTCCACTTCACCTCGTGTCCCAGGGCGCGCGCCGCCCAGGGCACCATGACCTCTTCGGGCCAGGGGTGCATGATCTTGACGCCGAACCCGCCGCCGACATCGGGCACGACGACCTCGACCTGGCCGAGTTGAAGTTCGAGCTTGGCAGCGACCGCCGCGCGCACCCCCGAGGCGGTCTGGGTGGAGCTGTACAGCCGCAGCATCTGGTCGGGGCCGTCCCAACGCGCGTAGACGCCGCGCCCCTCCATGGGGGTGCAGGCCGAACGCTCGATGTCCAACTCGACGTCGAGGCGGTTGGGAGCGGCTGCGATGGCCGCGCGGGCGTCACCGACCTCCTGCACCAGGTGCGCGGCCACGTTGTCGCCCATACCGGCGTGCACGACGCGCTCGGCCAGCAGTGCCTGCTCGATCCCGACCACCGGATCGAGGATTTCGTAGTCCACGGCGATGCGCTCCACGACGTCCTCGGCGATGTAGCGGTCGCGGGCCACCACCATGGCCACCGGCTCGCCGACGTGGTGGACGTACTCCTTGGCAAGGGCGTGGGCGGTACGCCCGTCCAGGATCGAGGGGTGCGGAATGAGCAGCGGCAGCGGCTCGGCCATGGGGCCGGTGAGGTCGTCGTGGGTGTAGACGGCGACAAGGCCGTCCACCTCCAGGGCCGCCATGACGTCGATGTCGCGGACGCGGGCATGGGCGTGCGGGCTGCGCACGAACGCCGCCGCGTAGGCACCGGCGCCGAGGTCGTCCAGGTAACCGCCCTTTCCGGTGATCAGGCGCTGGTCCTCGGTGCGCTGGACCGGAAGGCCGAACATCTTGGTGGTCATCAGCGGTCTCCTGGGGTGCGCGCGTCCTCGGGTGCGGCCTGCTCGGGAACCGGCATGCCGTCGGCGCGCCGGAGTTCGGCGGCGCGCAGGACCGCCCGCACGATGTTCTGGTAGCCGGTGCAGCGGCACAGGTTGCCGCCGATGGCCTCGCGGGCCTGCTCTTCGGTGGGGTCGGGGTTGTCGTCGAGGTAGGCGGCGGCGACGTTAAGGAAGCCGGGCGTGCAGAACCCGCACTGGAGCCCGTGGCACTCGCGGAAGGCGCGCTGCACCGGGTGCAGGGTTCCGTCTGCGGCGGCCAGCCCCTCGACGGTGGTGATCTCGTGGGCCTGGGCGGTGACCGCGAACATCAGGCAGGACCGCATCGGGCGACCGTCGATGCGGACCGTACAGGCACCGCAGACGCCGTGTTCGCAACCCACGTGGGTCCCGGTGAGTCCGAGGTCGTGGCGCAGGCAGTCGGAGAGCAGGCGTCGGGCGGGAACGGTGGCGGTGTGCACCGCCCCGTTGACCCGCAACCGGATCTCGTGCAGTTCCTCGCTCATGTGGGGGCTCCTTCCCGGGCGCTCTCGGCCGGATCGAGGCTGGTGCGGATCGCGGCCTGGGCGGCCTCGCGCAGTGCCCGCGCGGTGAGGACCTCGGCCAGGTGCGCGCGGTATTCGGCGGTGGCGTGGATGTCCTCCTCCGGTTCCAGGCGTCCGCGGGTCATCCGACCGGCTGCGGCGAAGTCGGCGGTACCGGGAGGACGTCCGGCCAGGGGCTCGGTGAGGTCGAGCACGAGCGGGACCGGGGCGACCGAGAGGTAGGCGGCACGGGCCGCACATACCCGCAGGTCCTGGTCGAGGGTGACCAGGGCCGCCACACCGCACATCGCGTAGTCGCCGTGCCTGCGGGCCAGTTCGGCGAACGCCGTTCCGCTGCCCGCGGGTGGACGGGGGAAGTGCGCCGAGACCAGCAGTTCACCGGTGCGCAGACTGCTCTCCATGGGACCGACGAAGAAGTCGGCGACGTCGATGGTGCGCTCCCCGTCGGTACTGGCCGCGACCACGCTTCCCCCCAGCAGGGCCAGTGCCGCCGTCATCTCGGCGGAGGGGTCGGCGTGGGCGAGGCTGCCCACGGTCGTGCCGCGGTTGCGGATGACCGGGTGCGCGACGAGGCGCAGCCCCTGACCCAGCAGGGGGACGGCCGCGGCCGCGGCCGGGTCGGCTTCGACTCTGGAATGCCTGGCGAGGGCACCCACCCGTACCCCGGTGGCGTCGGTGTCCACGCGGTCCAGTTCGGTGATCCCGTTGATGTCCACGAGGTGGGCCGGCGCCGCGAGGCGCATGTTCAGCAGCGGGATCAGGCTCTGGCCACCGGCGAGGACCTTGCCGTCGGAGCCGGTCTCGGCGAGCAGGGACAGGGCATGGGGCAGGGATGCTGGAGCGTGGTACGAGAACGGCGGTGGCTTCACGGGTCCCCTTGGTTGTCGAGACGAAGCGCCCGCGGGCCCGGCGCGCGTTGCCGGGCCCGCGTCGCCTCAGGTTCTGGTGCTGTCCTCCGGCGTGTCGTAGGAGGGGGTGTCGTAGGCGCTCATCGGGAGCGGCTTGGGTTTGAGCTCGGCCGGGGCCAGGGCGTTCAACAGGTGGTAGCCCACGAGGGTGATGATCGTGCCCAGGGCGATGCCGTTGATGACGAAGCTCTCGGTGAAGGCGAGTTCGACGTTGCCGATTCCGGCGACGAGTCCCGCCGCGATCGGGACCAGGACCAGGGGGTTTGCGAAGTCGACTCTGCTCTCCACCCAGATCTTGGCGCCGAGCAGGCCGATCATGCCGTAGAGCACCACGGTGATGCCGCCGAGGACACCGGAGGGAGTGGCTGCCACGAGGGCGCCGAACTTGGGGCAGAAGCCGAAGAGGATCGCGACGATCGCCGCCACGTAGTAGGCGGCCGTGGAGTAGACGCGGGTCGCCGCCATGACGCCGATGTTCTCGGCGTAGGTGGTCGTGGGCGAGCCGCCGAGGGAACTGGACAGTGCGGTGGCGACGCCGTCCGCCAGGATGGCGCGGCCCATGTAGGGGTCGAGGTCCTCCTTGGTCATCTCCTGGACGGCCTTGACGTGGCCGGCGTTCTCCGCGATGAGGGCGATGACGGCGGGCAGGGCGACCAGGATGGCGGAGGTCTGGAACTCGGGGGCGTGCAGGGCCGGCAGGCCGATCCAGGAGGCGTCGGCGACGCCCGAGAGGTCGACGCGCATGGCGCTGGCGACGGTCCCGTCGTCCTGGACGACCTGGTGCATACCGAAGACGAGGTCGAAGACCCACGACATCAGGAAGCCGAACACCAGGCCCAGCAGGATGGTGATGCGTCCGAGGAAGCCCTTGAGCAGGACCGTGGCCAGGACCACGAAGGCCATGGTCAACAGGCCGATCCACTGGTCGACGGGCCAGTAGACGGTGGCCACGACAGGGGCGAGGTTGAACCCGATGAGCATGACGACCGCGCCGGTCACCGGCGGGGGGAACGCCTTGAGGACGACGACCGGGCCGAGCAGGTGGATGGCGAGCCCGCAGAGCGCCAGCACCACCCCGGCGACCAGGATCGCCCCGGTGAGGACAGCCGGGTTCTCCCCGTTGGGAGAGATGATGACGGCCGCGCCCACGAAGGCGGCGCTGGTGCCCAGATAGCTGGGGACCCGGCCCTTGACGATCAACAGGAAGAGAATGGTGCAGAAACCCGACATCATGATGGCCAGGTTCGGGTCCAGGCCCATGATGATCGGGAAGACGAACGTCGCGCCGAACATGGCGACGACGTGCTGGGCTCCGAGCCCTGTTGTACGTCCCCAGGACAGCCGTTCCTGGGGCTTGACGACCTCTCCCGGGGGTGGGGCGCTGCCGTCCCCGTAGAGCTTCCAGCCCAAGCCGAGCTTCATACCCGCCTCCAAAATGACGCTTCTGGCGCGACTGGGCACCCCCCGGTGGACCCGATCCGCAGTCCCCGCGAACCAGCCGGACGTGATCTGGTTCACTAATTGGAGCAACACTAGGGACCTGCGGAAACCCGCTTCACTAGCGACAACTGCTGAATACCCTCTACCCAGTTGTGCAGTGCTGCCCAACACGGCCGCGGACCTGTCGGAGGGAGCCGTCGCGGTTTGCCACGTACCGCAGTTGCGTGTCCGGTCCTCGCGAACACGCAGGGTCCAGTTCGGCACGACTCAATGTCCAAATTGTCGCGCCCCAATTTCCCACGCGTTACCTGGCAGCGGATAACGATGTGACTTCACCACACGTCGGGCTTCCCACCTGTGGTTTCAGCGATTGTGCACAGAAGGAGCCCCCATCTTTCGGCAATCACCGCGGGTCCGGGCTGCGCTGGCGACGGAGCGGGCCGGGTGCCCCCGCCCTGCGCTAGGTCAGCCCACGCATCTGGATCACCCGCAGGGCCACCATCAGGTTGAGCCTCAAGTGGGGGTCGGTGGTGAAGGGGCCGAGCATGCGTTCGAGCTTGCCGATCCGGTACCGCAGGGTGTTGTAGTGAAAGTGCAGCAGGCGGGCGGTCTCGGCCACGTTGAGGTTGTTGTCCAGCAGCACTTCCAGGGTGGTGCGCAGATCGTCCACCTCGGCGTCGCCACGCACCGCCAGGCCGCCCAGTGTCTCCGTCATGAACGCCTGGAGCTCGGCCCCGTCCGGCACCAGGCTGATCAGCCGGTAGACGCCGAGGTCGTCGAAGTCTGCGACGGCCCCTACCCCGTACATCTGGCGGCCCACCCGCGCGGCCTGGCGGGCCTGCTCATAGGCCGCGGGAATCTGCTCGGGTTTATGCACGATGCGGCTGACCCCGGTGGCGAAGGAGCGCCGGCCACCACCACCGTCACCCGAGACCTGACCGACCATGGTGCGGACCAGCCGGCCGGGCCCTGGTGCACCGACGGAGTCGTCGGCCCCCATGACCACCACGACCTCCTGGCTGTACCCGGCGACGGCCGCTCGGGGATCGCGTTCGCGCACCACCATCGTCCAGGCACTGGCGAACCGTTCGTGAGCGGGACGCAGATCACCGGCGGCGGGCACCCTGGTGTCGGACTCGGCGTCCATCTCGGCGACCACCACGACGAGGGGCCGGTCCACGTCCCATCCCAGCGTCGCGCAGTGACGGACCGCGTGCTCGGGGTCGCCCGCACGGCCCGCGAGCAGGTCGCGCAGGAAGTCGCCCTGGTACTTGCCCTCGACCGCGGCCACCGCGAGATCCCTGGTGATGACGAGCGCGGCGGTGGCGGCAGCACGTTCCAGAACGTGCACGTCGGTGGGATCGATGGAGCGCTCGTGGGTGATGAGGACGATGCGTCCGTGGTCGAGGTTCCCGGCGAGGACCGGGACCTGGACCACCCGGGCGTTGTCGTCGTCGAGGGCGCGGATGCCGTGCTTGCAACGCTCCACCTGGAAACGGCCGCTGGTGAGCTCGAAGTAGCGGGGGTCGGCAAGCGTCTCCTCCGACAGCCCCGACCTCGCGAGGACTCGTCCGTCCGGCGTGGTCACCATGACCCCGCCGTCCAGGAGAGCGGGCAGCTCGTTGGTGATCGCCGCCAGCCCACCGCCGGCGAGAACAACATTGACCAGTACCCGGTGGACCTCCTCGGCACGGGCGAGCGTTGCCGCCTGACGGTTGAGGATGTCGGTGAGCAGCTGGTTGAGGACGTCGTCGAAGGCGACTCCGTCCGGGAGACGCAGGAGCGGCAGACCGACCTCGTCGGCAGCGCGCAGCATCTCCGGGGGAAGCTCGTCCACATAGCGGCCGAGCTTGACGGCGAGTGCCGCCAGCCCCCGTGCGGCGAGCTCGCGCACGAGAGTGGCCAGTTGGTGCGGATCGTTGCGCAGCGGGTAGCCGGTGGTCAACAGGAGCTCGTCGGGTTTGACCCACGGCAGGATGTCGGGAACCTCCATGACGTTGAGGCGTCGGATGGCCCGATCCATCCCGCCCGTACCGGCGACGACCCGTGTCCCGGCCAGACTGGACAACTCCATTGCCTCGGCGACGCTCAACCCGCGCGCCAACGTACTGGAGGCGTGCACACGGTCCGAGCTAGTCAGATTATGTCCAGTGCCGTCGTGATCGTTGGCAACGTTTTCCATGTGGAGACGATAGCGGCTCGCATAGCGTCATCACCCAGGTCAGGTCCGCCGGATGCGGGAAGGGGAGACGCAGTGGCCGATTATTGGCCAGAGCAGGACGTGGCGCAGTACTCCCCCCGGACGCAGACCTGTGCTTGGGCCACGCACCGAGGAGCGAGGTCCCCCCGGCGGACCGGGACTTTTCCCGCGGCCAACCGGGCCGGGGCCGCGGCGTCGGGTCTTTACGACATTATGAGCGGCCCGTTCCGGCCTGCGCGGGTACTGGGAGCATTCCGCTCGGCGGTCTACCTTGAACTGGAGGACTCCCCGAGGCCGGCCGTGGTGGCGGTACTGGCACACGACGCCGTTCGGTTGCCCAACGGGGTGGTCCTCGCCGAACCTCAGAGCGTCTGGCCGTTCGCCGACGTGGCCCCGGCCACGTCGGCTCGCATCGGTCGATGCTCCGTGGTTCTCGACAGCCCCACCGGCTCACTCACCGTCCAAGTGGGCCGGTGGTGGCGGCCGTCGCGTCCCCGTCCGCCTGCCGCTCCACCCGGACCCGCCGCCGCTGCACTGGCCGCGCTGGGAAAAAACCTGGCCGACACCACCGGCGGGCTCTCTTCCGGTCTGCTGGCGCTTCTCGCGCCGGCTCTGGACGACCCCGCTGCGGCTCGGCGGGCCGCCCACGCACTGGTCGGCCTGGGCCCCGGTCTCACCCCGAGCGGCGACGACGCCGTATGCGGATTCGTCCTCGCCGTACGTCACCTGGGCAACCGTTCCACCCCACTGACCACTGCCGCGCTCCGGCGTGCCCGCACCGCGACCACGTCGCTGTCGGCGACCCTGCTGGAGTACGCCGCGCGCGGTGAAGCCTGTCCGCAGGCGGTCGCCCTGATCGACGCGGTCGCAGGACACGCACCGGTGGGCCCCGCGCTGACGGCGCTGCGCACGGTCGGCCATACCTCCGGAACCGACCTCGCCCTGGGCGTCCTCGCCGGAGCCGGGGCACTGACTTCTCCATCCCCACCAGCAGACAGGGAGCGTCCGTGACGAGCAAAACGGCGGCCAGCGCCACTACGGTGCAGATCCGCAAAGGCGCCTACCGGGACTCGGTCGCGTTGATGAGCGTGAGCAGGACCGTCGCCGGCTTCGAGGGGGTGACCGCGGCGCTGGTGGCCATGGCCACCGAACTGAACCTGGAACTGTTGGCCCAGATGGACGCCGAAGTTCCTTCCGGCACCGGCCCCAACGACCTCGTCATCGCGGTGCGTGCCGACGACGAGGCGACCCGCTCGGCTGCCCTGGAGCTGGCCGATACCGAACTTGCGGCCATGGGCCGAAGCGGTACCGGCAGCACCGGCGGCGATGACGCGGCCCCGCCCCGGTCGATGCGCAGCGCCGTCGAGCGAGCGGCGGGCAACGGAACTCCCCCCGCGCTGGCCCTGGTGTCGGTGCCGGGCCGTTACGCCGCAGCCGAGGCGTTCGAGGCGTTGGAGACCGGGTTGGACGTGCTGATCTTCAGCGACAACGTCCCCGTTGCGCACGAGATCGCGCTGAAGGAGCGGGCCGCTGAACTGGGGCGCCTGGTGATGGGGCCCGACTGCGGCACGGCAGTGGTCGGCGGGGCCGGACTGGGGTTCGCCAACACCGTTCGTCCCGGGCCCGTCGGAATCGTTGCGGCCTCGGGGACCGGCGCCCAGCAGTTGATGTGCCTGCTGGACGCTGCCGGAGTAGGCGTCGGACACTGCCTGGGCGTGGGCGGGCGGGACCTGTCCGCGGCGGTGGGCGGTCGCTCCACCCTCCAGGCGTTGCAGCTGCTCGACGCCGACGAGGCAACCGAGCGGATCGTCGTGGTCTCCAAACCGCCCGCGCCGGAGGTCGCAGCGGCGGTGCGGGCCGCGTCCGCGGCCCTGGACACCCCGGTCCATCTTGTGCTGCTGGGAACCGGCGACGACATCAGCGCTGCCGCGGCCGAGGTGGTCACGGCATTCGGCGCCCCCGCCCCGACCTGGCCGTCCTGGTTCCCTGCCGGGGCGGTCACGCCTCGTGCCGGGGCACTGCGCGGCCTGTTCTGCGGGGGAACGCTCGCCGACGAGGCGATGCTGGTGGCGGCTCGCGCGCTGGGCCCGATCGCCTCCAACATCCCGCTGCGGCCCGGGGAGGACGCGTGGACCCTGCCGGCCGACCTGCGCCACGACGGCCACCTGGTGATCGACTTCGGCGACGACACCCTCACCGCCGGACGTCCGCACCCGATGATCGACCCGTCGGTGCGGGAGGAACGGCTGCGTGCGGAGCTCGCCGATCCCGCCACCGGTGTCGTACTGCTGGATCTGGTTCTGGGGCACGGTGCGCACCCCGACCCCGCGGCCGGGGTGGCGGCGGCCGTCCGGGATTCAGGCGGCACGGTACCGGTGGTGGTGACGCTGTGCGGCAGCAGTGGCGATCCGCAGGGCCTGGAGCGCCAGGCGACCGTGCTGACCGACGCAGGCGCCGAGGTGTACCTGTCCAATGCCGCGGCGGCCCGCCGGGCACTGGAGCTGCTGGAGTGACCGCGGCCGGCGCGGGCCCCTCCCGCCGAGGAACACCCCGCACCGGAACGGCCCCGGCGTGTACTCGACCGGCGTCGGCCGTTCCGACCGCACAGCCCGTACCCGTGGACAACCGCCGCGCACCGCGATGAAAGGCCCATTCATGTCCGGAGAATCCACCCTGCTCGCCACCGACCCTTCTGTCGTCTCGGTCGGCGCCGGGCTGTTCACCGACGCACTGACCGCCCAGGCCGTACCTGTCACCCCCGTGGAGTTCGCGCCCCCGATGGGCGATGGTGCTCTCGACGAGGCGCTGGTACGCGTGCTGGCCGACCCACGGCGGGCCCAGGCCAACGCCACCGCCGTGGAACGGGTCCTCGCCGTGCGTCCGCAACTGGTGGACGTGCGACCGGCCGGGGAGGCACTGGGGATGGCACCCGGCACCTTCTACCACGCGGGCCCCCCGATCACCTGGGAACGTGCCTCCGGGCCACTGCGCGGTGCGCTGATGGGCGCGATGGTCTTCGAAGGCGTGGCGTCCACTCCCGAGGAAGCCCAGCAGGTGTTGGCATCGGGGGCCGTCGCCCTCGACTCCTGCCACCACCATGCGGCGGTGGGGCCGATGGCGGGCGTGATCAGCCCGTCCATGTGGGTGTTCGAACTCGTCGACGAGGCCAGCGGGCGCCGCGCCTTCTGCTCCCTCAACGAGGGGCTGGGGAAGGTTCTGCGCTACGGAGCCTATGGCTCCGAGGTGATCGAGCGGCTGCGCTGGATGTCGGCGGTCCTGGGACCGCTGTTGCGCGACGCGGTGCGTGCGGCAGGGGCCATCGACATCGGCGCGATCATCGCCCAGATGCTGCAGATGGGCGACGAGGGGCACAACCGCAACCGTTCGGGAACACTGATGCTGCTGCGTGAGCTGCTGCCCGCGCTCATCACCTCCGGGGCACCGGCCACCGACCTGGCCGAGGCGGTCCGTTTCGTCGGTGGCAACGACCACTTCTTCCTCAACCTCGTGATGCCGGCGGGCAAACTCATGATGGACGCAGGACGCGACGTCCCCGGCTCCACCCTGGTCGTGGCCATGGCACGCAACGGGACCGACTTCGGCATCCAGGTCTCGGGCACCGGTGACACCTGGTTCACCGGCCCCGCACAGACCCCCGAGGGGTTGTTCCTGGGTGCATACGGCCCTGATGACGCCAACCCCGACATCGGGGACTCCGCCATCACCGAGACCTGCGGCATCGGCGGCATGGCGATGGCAACGGCTCCGGCGATCGTCCGCTTCGTCGGCGGTGACGTGGCGTTCGCGCTGGCCACCTCGCGCAGCATGTACGAGATCACGCTCGCCGAGAACCCGGCCTTCCAACTGCCGGTCCTCGACTTCCGTGGCGCACCCACCGGGATCGACGTCGCACGGGTGGTGCGGACCGGCATACTGCCCCAGATCAACACCGGAATGGCCGGGAAGGTCGCGGGCACCGGCCAGGTGGGTGCGGGTCTGGTCAACCCGCCGCAGGAGTGCTTCGCCCAGGCGCTCCTGGCACTGGCCGAGGCCGCTCCGAAACTCCCGGAGGGCTGACCCGCGACCCACGGGAGACAACGGTTACCGGTCGGCGGTGGACGGGGTCCGCGCAGCGCCCTCCCGACGCCGACCGGCCATTCGTCCTCGCGGCACTCATCCTCTGGAGTCGGTGGACCTCTGAGTCGTCGGCCGCGCGACCGTGGCCGGGCAGCCCGTTCCACGGGTGCCCTGGACGGCCGTACCGCAACCGGGGTAGCGGCTTGTTGGAGCGCGCCCGCCGCCAGGGCCTACGATTGGACCGCACGCTTCACTTCGAGGTCCTTGGCAAGGAGCCGACCCAACCCATGTCCGATCAGCGCATCGTTCGTCCAACACCCATCAGCGGCTTCCCGGAGTGGTCGCCTCAGATCCGGTCGGTGGAGCAGCGCTGGCTGGACCATATCCGCGCCGGCTTCGAACGCTACGGGTTCTCCTCGGTGGAGACCCCGTCCGTCGAGGCACTCGACGTGCTGATGTCGAAGGGAGAGACCTCCCAGGAGGTCTACACCCTGAACAGGCTCCAGGCCGACGAACGCGACGACAGTGATGCGCGGCTGGGGCTGCACTTCGATCTCACGGTCCCTTTCGCGCGGTACGTGGCCCAGCACTTCAACGACCTGGTGTTCCCGTTCAAGCGCTACCAGATGCAGCGTGTCTGGCGCGGCGAGCGCCCCCAGGAAGGCCGGTTCCGCGAGTTCACCCAGTGCGACATCGACGTGATCAACATCGACCGTGTGCCGATGCACTTCGACGCCGAACTGCCGCGCATCGTGCACGAGGTGCTCACCGGCCTGGAGCTGCCCGCCTGGACGCTGAGCATCAACAACCGCAAGGTGTTGCAAGGGTTCTACGAGGGACTGGGCATCGGCGACCCGCTCGCGGTGATCCGCGCCGTGGACAAGCTGCACAAGATCGGCGCCGATGGTGTCCGGGCGATCCTGGTCGATCAGGCGGGACTCACCCCGGAGCAGGCGGGCGCCTGCCTGGACCTCGCGCTCATCCGCGGCTCCGACGCATCGGTGGTGGCGGAGGTCGCCAAACTGGGCGTGTCCTCCGAGCTGCTGTCGGAGGGCCTGGAAGAGCTGGGATACGTCCTGGACGCGCTGAGCGACCTCCCCGAGGGCAGTGTGGTGGCGGATCTGTCCATCGCGCGCGGCCTGGACTACTACACCGGCACCGTCTACGAGGCGGCCTTCGACGATGATCCCGGTTACGGCAGTATCTGCGCCGGTGGACGATACGAGAACCTGGCCGGCCAGTTCATCCGGCGCAGCCTGCCCGGAGTGGGCATCTCCATCGGGTTGACCCGGATCTTCGCCAAGCTGGTCGCGGAGGGACGCATCGGCGAGGGGCGTTTCTGCCCGACCGACGTCCTGGTCGCGGTCCCCAGCGACGAGCGACGCGGGGCTGCGTTGACCACGGCGGCGCTACTGCGCGGACGCGGTTTCAACGTCGAGGTCTACCACCAGGCCGCCAAGATCGGCAAACAGGTCCAGTACGCATCGCGCAAGGGAATCCCGTTCGTATGGTTCCCGCCTTTCGAGGACGGACGTCCGCACGAGGTGAAGAACCTGGGTACCGGCGAGCAGGCCGAGGCCGACCCAACCGTCTGGACACGCTGACCCTGCCCGGGGGAGTACGGAACCGTCCCGGCTCTCCCGGTTTTCCTCTGTCGGTGTCTCTCGGTCGCACAACCGCTACCGTGCCATCAGTGCGCCCGATATAGGACATTGAGCAGACATCAACCGACTTAACGTGTAAAAATTCAGCACGGGCTCATCTTCGCGCCGGGCTGTCGAACCGGTGCGGCACAGCCACACCGCCGACTCAGCAGTTCGGAATAGACGAGGCGATGACACCTCAACGCCAGCTCTCCCTTTCTTTCGACGCGCCTTTCATCGGCCGGGAGCAGGATGTCGCCGACATCGGTCGTCTACTGAGCGACACGAAGATCGTCACTCTCACCGGAGCCGGTGGGATCGGCAAGACCCGACTGGCCGTTCAGGTCGCCCAGCAGGAGGCGGAGGCCTTCTCCCACGGAACCGCGTTCGTGGACTTCAGCGCGGCCCTCACCGAGACACACGCCCTTCGCTGCATCGCCCATACGCTGAACATCACCGAGACCAGGGAGCGCACGCTCTCCGAGGCCCTTCCGCTCGCACTGCGCGACCGCCGTCTGCTGCTGGTGCTGGACACTTGCGAACGGGTGGTGGCTCCCCTGGCAAAACTGTGCCGCCTGCTGTTGAGCACCTGCCCGCACCTGCGCATCCTGACCACCAGCCGGGAGCCCCTTCGCATCCCGGGTGAGACCATCTGGCGGGTCGAGCCGCTGTCGGTCCCCGATCCCGAGGCGCCGGCGCGTACGCTGCCCAGCACTCCGTGGCCGTTCATCCGTGCCCCGCGTCCGACGATGGCGGTCGAGGAGGCCATGCGCTTCGAAGCGACCCGGCTATTCTCGGTGCGCGCCCGCAGGGCTCGACCGAATTTCGAGGTGAGTGCGCACAACGTCGACACCGTCGTAGCGATCTGCCGGATCTTGGACGGCGTACCACTGGCAATCGAACTGGCCGCTGCACGGGTGCGCGTCTTGACGGTCGAACAGATCCTGGAACGGCTGGACGACCGCTTCCGGCTTCTCAGCTCCGCCGATGAACAGCTCCCCGCACGGCAGCGCACCATTCGTTCGGTGGTCGAGTGGAGCCACGCGCTGTTGACCGATGCCGAGCAAGTGCTGTTGCGCAGACTCTCCGTCTTCGCCAGCTGGCAACTGGACGCGGCCGAGGGCCTCTTCTCCAATGGCGAGTGGCCCGCCGACGAGGTACTGGAGCTGCACGGTTCGCTACTGGACAAGTCATTGATCGTCGTGGACAGGGAGGTCGACGACGTC
Organism: Nocardiopsis ansamitocini; assembly: GCF_030268225.1. GTDB lineage: Bacteria > Actinomycetota > Actinomycetes > Streptosporangiales > Streptosporangiaceae > Nocardiopsis_D > Nocardiopsis_D ansamitocini. Next base: position 914,160 of record NZ_BSQG01000001.1, read on the forward strand.
GTCCGATACCGGATGTTGGACACGATCCGCGTCTATGCAGCGGAGCGGCTGCGGGCCAGCGGCGAGGAAGAGTCCTACCACCTGCGGGTACTGGACTACATGAACGATTGGTTCACCGAAGCGGCGGCGCGGATGAACACGGGTGCCCCGTGGGAGGAACGCCTGCGCCTGCTACGCCGGATCGGTGCGGGCCGGGAGAACATGCGTTCGGTGCTGTTGTGGGCCCTGGAGCACGACAAGATCGACCAGGCACTGAATATCTGCATTGCCCTGCGCAGCTACTGGTTCGTGCGCAATCTGTGCGCCGAGGGCTCCGCTCTGGTGGGTGCCCTGTTGAAAGCCGCCGGGGACAGCGTCCCGCCGGGACTGCGCGCACGTGCCCTGGTGCTGTACGGCGAATTGTCGCTGGATCTGGACTACGCCGACAGCGCGGGGCACAGTAGCGAGGAAGGCGTGCGGCTGGCCGGTGAGGTGGGCGACGAGGCCGTACGGGGACTGGGCCTTGCCTCGTTGGCCGTTGTGTCGCTGCGCCGGGGAGAGCCCGAACGTGGTGCCGCCCAGGCCGCGGAGTGCCTGGAGATCGGTCGGCGGCTCGGCGACCGGTCCCTGGAGATGACGGCGATGGGGGCCAGCGCGCTGCTGGCGAACGCCGTCGGAGACCGGGAGGCCGCAAAACGGTGGCTCACGGGGGCGCTGCGAATCGCTCGGGAGACCGGCGACGAGTGGACCGCGGGACGGTGCAACAGCGGGTTGGGGCTGTTGGCCGTCCACCAAGGAGACCATCCGACCGCCGAGAAGCACTTGGACAGAGCGTTTGCCCTGTTCACGGACCTGGGGTCCGCCTTGGACATCGCCCGTTGCCTTGGCGGGCTGGGCCGCCTGGCCGCGGCGCGCGGCAATCCCCGCCAGGCGTGGCTGCACCTCGCCGAGGGGGTACGGATGAGCGTGGAGTCGGGGCGACGGCTGGCAGTGGCCCGTGCACTGGAGAATCTGGCGTGGCTCGCGGTGACCGAAACGCTGCCCCAGCGGGCCGCGCTGCTGGGCGGCCAGGCCGAGGCGTTGCGTCTTGGCCTCGGCCGGGAACCGCGTGCGACCGCGCAGCTGCGAGAAAGCGCGGAGAAGAGTCTGGGGGCGAACGCCGCCTCCGCGGAGTGGTCGCGGGGACGCGAGCTGGAACTGGAGAAGGTACTGGCCGAAGTGCTCCCGCTGCCCGGCACGACCGAGGCGAAGGGCGCGCTGACCCGGCGGGAATGGCAGGTCGCACGGCTGGCCGGCGCTGGGCTGTCCAACCGTGCGATCGGCGACGACCTGGTCATCAGCCAGGCGACCGCGGCCCGCCACGTCGCCAACATCTTCAACAAGTTGCGCATTTCCTCGCGTGCCGAGCTGGGGGCTTGGCTGGCCCTCAGCGAAACGCCGTCCGAGCCGGGGTGAGGCCACTGGAAAACCCATCGACAAGAATGCGAATTTCAGTCGCTTTTCTGAGAGCGAGCGGACCGCTCCCAGGATTTCGGGCCGACATCGTTAGCAGCCAAAACTGTCGTTCCGGTTGCACACTCCCGGAACAGCTACTAAGACAGGTCTCAAGGAATTCCGGCCCCGTTCTCCATTTCGCCCGTTTTCCGTCCGCATCGCGCGTTCCCGAGCAGGGGTCGCGTGCCCCGACCGCCCGATCGCGCGGAGGCCATGGCAGCACACACCGCACCGGCCCGGCAGAACCTGCCATTGGAACTCAACAGCTTCGTGGGACGTGAGCGTGACCTAAGTGACCTACTCCGACTGATCGAGGCCAATCGGGTCCTGACCCTGTGCGGAGTCGGAGGAATCGGCAAAACACGACTGGCGCTGCGGATAGCCGCACAGGCGACGGCCGAATTCCGGGACGGGGTGTGGTTGTGCGAACTCGCAGACGTCACCACCCGGGAGGAGATCGTCACCCGCATCGCCACGGCCATTGGCGTCAGCGAGGAGAACGAGCGCGAACTGGAGCAGACGCTGGCCGATGTGCTGCGACCACGCCGGCTGCTGCTCGTCCTGGACAACTGCGAGCATGTGATCACCGACGTCGCCGCGGTCGTCTCCGGGCTGCTCGACATCTGCACGGAAGTGTCTTTCCTGGTCACCAGCCGTGAGCCGACTCGCGTTCCGGGGGAGACCGTGTGGCGGGTGCCCCCGCTCGGTGTCCCCCGCCCCGGTGAGGCCGACCCTCTGTGCACCGAGTCGGTCCGCCTTTTCGTGGAACGGGCCCGCGCGAGCTCCCACGACTTCACCGTGACTCCGGAACGCCTGGAGCACATCAGTGACATCTGCCGCGGTCTGGACGGTATTCCGTTGGGCATCGAACTGGCCGCGGCGCGCGTCCGACTGCTTTCGGTCGCACAGATTGCGCAGCGGCTCGGCGATCGCTTCAAATTCTTGACCAGCGGCCACCGCGGCGCTCCGGTACGGCAGCAGACACTGCGCGCGGTCATCGACTGGAGCCACGGAATGCTCGGGGAGTCGGAGCAGATTCTCCTGCGGCGGCTCTCGGTGTTCTCCAGCTGGAACCTCGAACTGGCCGAACGGGTCTGCGGAGACGAGTCCCTCCCTCGTGAGGAGATCCTGGACCTGATCGTCTCGCTGGTGGACCGCTCACTGGTAACAGTGGCCGGCGAACACCAAGGGCGCATGCGCTACCGGCTGCTCGAAACCATCCGGCACTACGCCGCCGTTCAACTGGGCGAGTCGGGCGAAGAGCGCGTCCTGCGGCTGCGGCACCGCGACCAGATGCTGCTGCTGGCCGAGGAACTGGCCGACAACACCGTGCGCGGCTCTGGAATGGCCTGGCCGCAAAGATTCGATGTCTGGCATCGGGTGATGGCCGACTACGACAATCTGCGTGCAGCGTTGAGCTGGTCGGCCGTCCGGGACAACGCGGCCGAGGGCCTGCGGCTGTGCGTGGCGCTGCGCCCGTACTGGATGGCCGCCGGGCAGCGAGCCGAGGGCGCCTATTGGACCGACCGCTTCCTGGCCATGGACAGCGACGACGAGGGGCTGCGCGGGCAGGCAATGGTGCGCCGGGCCGAATTGGCCTGGGACCAGCAGGACCACGCCCATGCTGCCCGGATCGGCGAGGAGGGGTTGCGACGCTGCCGCGCGTCGGACGACTCGGCATCGGTCGCACTGGCCCTGAACATTCTGGCGATGACCGACATGCGCGGCAGGGACTTCGACAGCGCCAGAGAACGCCTGGCCGAGGTCGTCGAGTTGACCCGATCGGTCGGTGATCCCTGGAACGAGGGCATCGCCCGCGGTACTCAAGGAGCGCTCGCCGGCCTGGAAGGCGACTTCGACTCCGCCAACGCACACTACGATTCCGCGTTGGCCATTCTGCGCGGGATCGACCACCGGTGGGGCGTGGGCCGCACACTCCTCGGCCAGGGGATGGTGGCGGAGGCACGCGGCGACCTGTTCGGCGCGGACCGCTGCTTCCGCGAGGCGCTGGACATCCAGCGTGCCATCGGCGGAGCTCCGGAACTGGCACGCTGCCTGGCCGGCGTGGGGCGGATCGCCGCTCTTCAGGGCGCCACGGCCCAGGCGTACGACTACCTCAGTGAAAGTCTCACCCTGTGCCAAAGCACCGGCCAGCGGCTGGGCGTGGCGCGGGGGATGCTCGCCATCGCCACGATCGCAGAACGTCAGGGCATGGTCGAGGATGCGGCGAAACTGGCCGGGGCGGCAGCCGGGATGCGGGAGCGCTCGGGGTATCCCCCCAGCGCGGCGACGATCCGGCCCTCAGACGGCCCGCTCGCCGCGCTCTGGGAGAAAGGGCGCGGCCTGGAAGTGGACGAGGCAGTGGAACTTGCACTGCATTTGGCCGAGACCGGCAGATCACCGCGCTCTTCCGCCGTGGAGCAACCGCCCCGTTCCACCGTTTTGACCCCCCGCGAACATGAGATAGCGCTGCTGATCGGTTCGGGGATGAGCAACCGGTCGGTTGCCGAAACCCTGTTTATCACTCCGACCACGGTGGCTCGCCATGTCGCCAATATCCACACCAAGTTGGGGTTCAATTCCCGCACTCAGATCGCGGCGTGGATCACGGAGCGGCAACCGCACGCCTGAGGCCCCGGATCGCTTCCCATACGGCGATCCGGGGCTCTGATCCATGATCGGTCAGGCCACCGAAAAACTACAAACACGCGCTTTAGCACCTGTGAACTGGGAAAAGTGTTTCTACATACGCCACGGGCCCGAATTTACATATGCAGCTGCACACGTGAATGCATGTGCAAACGGGCTTGAGCGCGCTAATCTCATAGCCATGAGTTCGCCTCAAGGCGCTTCGCGAAGCGAAGTCCGACTCGGAGCGAACTCATGCGCCTAAGGCGCGGAAACCCAGCGAAACCCTGTTTTGAACCAGCCGGAACTGGCTTAACGGCCAGCGCCTCGCTCCGTTTTCATCGGGGGCGACGGAGCGAACGGCCATGGTCCGAACGGGACACGACTGGGGCTTGAGCGGCCGCGGGTGCCTTTTGAGGGGAAGGTCCCGCGGCGCTGACCGCCACGGCGTTCCGGGCTCGCCACGTGGAGGGGGCGTGACGAGCCCGGCCAGCGGTCATCATCTGGACGATCGGGGGATTTCGTGGAGGTCGACCGACTACAGGACGTGTCTCAGATGGACCCCGCCGAGTTCCTGTGTGGCGGCTCGACTCCGATCGGCTCGCTGACCGGTGGCCTGTTGGAGCGGCTCCGTCACGACGGCTTCCGCAACCGGGTGAGCGACCACGAAGGCACGAGCACCAGCGCCACAGATTTCGCCGAGACGGTCCAGCAGGCTGCGACCGGGTTGAGTCGTCGCGGACTGCGCCCGGACGACGTACTGGCCGTACTGGCCCCGGTCTCCACCGATCGGCTCACCGGGATCTACACCGCGATGGCAGTAGGCGGTATCGCACTTCCGCTCGAACTCACCTCCGACATCGATACCCTTGCCGAGGTGCTGGTGGAAACCGACGCACGGATGATCATGGTCAGTCCGGAGCTGGCATCACTGGCTCTGGTGCTCTCCGAACGCTCTCGGGTCCGTCAGGTCGTGGCGTTCGGCAGTGCCGAGGAGACCACGCCCTTCGACGAGCTGTTGCGTCCGACGCGCAGCCGAAGTGCCTACGACCCGACCCACGGCCTGTTCAACAGCGGCTTGCTGGGGTACGCGGCACTTCCCGGCGGGCGCCTGCGCACCGTGACGCATTCGTACCGCGACCTGATGGGGCACTTCCGCCGGCTCTGCACTGAATTGAACCCGACCCCGACGGACGTGGTGGCTATCGAGAACGGGATGACCGAGTTCGACCGTTGTGTCCTCGCCGCGGTGGCTTTGTGGCGGGGGGCGTCGGTGGTCGCACTGGCCCCGGGGGAAAACGCTGCCACCGGGGCGGAGCTGGCACACGCGGAGGCGACCATTCGCGGCTACCCCTTTCCCTGCCGGATCCACTGATCTCCACACGGACCTGCCGGACCACGGCTGCGCGGACGGTGGGGCCGCCGCTCCCGATATGGCCGGGGAAGCGGTTCGCTCAACGGCTTGCGGCCGGCTAGACGAGGTCGATCTCGAACCAGGAGACGTGGGTGGCCTCTGTGCGGTATTCACCGTTGCGCGAGGTGCAGTCCTCGATGATGAGCTTGCCCCGGCCGTGCTCGCCCTCGTCCTCCCGGGTGACGACCGCGACCTCATCCGGGTCCTTGTCCCCCTGGTCGGCAACAGCGATGCGGACACAGCCCGGACTCACCCGGATGAACAGTGTCATCACTCCGCCGATCTGGCCGGAACGGGAGTGCAGAAGCGCGTTGGTCGCGAGCTCGCTGACCGCGAGCTCCGCGTCGTCCAGGATCGCTTCGGGGTAATTGGCGCGTTCGAGGAATTCCCGGACCCGTGCCCGGATCGAGCGGACCGCGGTGAGGTTGCCGATACAGCTCCACACGGTGTGGTCGGTGGCCGACCCGGTGAGCTCGCTGGTGTCGATGGCGGGCGCGTCGTAGGGGTCGGCAGCGTCGCACGCGCGCAACCGCTGCGAGTCGGTCATCCCCATATCACTCCCATCACAACCCGCCCTCGGACACCCGCCCGGGCGCCTCGCGGATCTCCTTGGCAAAAGGCACCCCGACAGCACAACACATCGACGTCGCCAGTGGTACGGCAGCCCCACAAAAGGCCGTCATGTGTCCTCTCGCAATAAGACAAAGGACGCGTCTACCGCCCACGAATCCTCCCTCGTGAACTGCGAACTCAGGACATCTGCCGACTGGGGTCCGACTGACGGGGCCTGCACGACGCACTGTCGCGACACAATCGAGACCGAACAGCCGACCGAATGCATTCCGGGAACGGTAACCATTGTCATAGAACCCACGACTCGTGGATCACTCGGGCACCAACCGTCTCGGTAACACCTGAAAGGCTACTAGGGAAGAACGCGTTCGTCGGTAAGGACGGGAGCGGAAAGAACGCCCCGTCGCTGCTGCTCACCCGCTCCCTGTCCGGCATCGGCGTTCCCGCCGCGACCGCTGGCACCGAATCGGCCCGCGGCAAGCCGCTACCGGGCGTGTCGCGATTGCGGGCCAACCGGCCCCGGCCCTTCCCACTGCCGGCCGCCCCCGGCCTGGGCCCCGAGAAACCACTCGGACCTGCGCGGCCACAGAAAAACCTGTGGGCGATCGGCCTTGGGCCGTTCGCCCGAGAACCGGGCTCAAGACAAGCAGGGGCACCGATTCGAGGGCCGCCCGGGGCTTCCCGGCCCCAGAGCGGCCACCGGCGACAACAGGTCCGCCCTCCCGCTCACGCAGCACGGGCTGCCCCTGAACACCGCCTGTTCGGCCGTTGTCATGAGGGCGGGCCGGTGAGTCGGGTAGAGATTGGAGGAAGGCCGCAGGACAAGGACGCGGCCACCCCCGAGTGACCCGAGCGAGAGGCACGAGTAGATTGACCGCCACAACCGCACCACGCGAGCAGGTCGTCCTGTTGAGCGAAGACCTGTCCCCCATCGGCGAGGCCGACAAGGCCACTGTGCATACCGGCCAGACTCCACTGCACCTGGCCTTCTCCTGTTACGTACGGGATGCGCAGGACCGGATCCTGGTCACCCGGCGAGCCCTCTGCAAGAAGACCTGGCCCGGCGTGTGGACCAACAGCTTCTGCGGACACCCTGCACCGGGTGAGGACCGTACTGCCGCGGTGTATCGCCGCGCCCGGACCGAACTGGGCCTCGAACTCGAATCCGTTCGACTGGTACTGCCGGATTTCCGCTACCGGGCGGTGTCGGCGGAAGGCATCGTGGAAAACGAGTTCTGTCCGGTCTACACAGCAGTCGCCGGTAACGACCCGCTCCCCGACCCCGACGAGGTAGCCGAGTACCGCTGGGTGTCCTGGACCGGCCTGGCCCGTCTCGCCGAGGAAGCCCCCTGGTCCATCAGTCCGTGGGCTGCCATCCAGGTCCCGTTGCTGGACACAGCCGCCCAAAACCGCTGGAAGGTCTAGAGCAGCACGTTTCCCATCCGCGTGACCGATCCAGCAGACGTCCGGACCACGACCGTCGAGAGTCCCCGGGCCGGCGCGACAGGACCGGCCACCACATGCGATCGCGACGCGTCGCGTGGGAGGGTGTGCGCAGAATCGAATCGCCCGGTCTTCAGCACAGCAGGGAGTCCCCTCCTCTGACCGAGCCGCGCAGGCGAGCCGGCCGTCGCAGGTGGGGACACCCGGGCCCATCGGATGCGAACAATCGACCTGTTCATGGGACTGTCGCACCAAAGGGACCGGAAGCCCGCCGATTGTGGAAGCGGGGGCGGGCCGGGCGACCTGCCCCGTCCTTGCGCGTCGTGTCACCCAATCGCCATCGATACGCCTCCCTGTCACCAACGGCAGGTTTGTCGCCCTTATCCTTCTTGAGAAGAAGGTAACCTTCATTCCACCCCTCGCCGTTTTCGGGCAACCGTTTTCGGGGAATGGCTAGGCCCACTCTCCGGGACACGGCAACGTCGAGGTCCCCCTCCCAGCAGCACTCTGCATCCGCGACACGGAAACCTGGACGATGCGGCTCGATGGCTCCCGCGCTTGGCCCGACAACAGCGTCGTCGGCAGGCTCACCGCCCCTCAGCGCGACGAACTACTCTCCCTTGGCACCCGGCGCGAGTTCGCCGCAGGCCAAGTCCTGCTGCGCCAGGGAGAGCTCAGCACCCACCTGTTCGTTCTGACCAACGGACACGTGAAGATCATCAGCGAGTCCGACACCGGACGCACCATCCTGCTGGCGGTACGCTCACGCGGCGACCTGGTGGGCGAACTCGCCGGCATGGACGCCAGCCCGCGCATGGCCCGTGTCGTCGCGATCGGCGCCATCTCCACCCGCGTGCTGGGCTTCTCCGAGTTCGAGGCTTTCCTTGAACGCACCCCGGCCGCGGTCAAGATCGTCAATGCCTCGATCGCGGGAAAACTGCGATCGGCCACCGACAAGATCGTCGACTTCAGCAGCCAGGAAGTGCCGGTCCGGGTGGCCCGGGCGCTCCTGCGCATCCTCGCCGACCACGGGCGTCCCGCTCAGGGAGGCGTCTCCATCGGGATCCCACTCACCCAACCCGAACTCGCCGCGATCGTGGCCGCCTCCGAACCGGCAGTGCACAAGGCCCTGGCCGAACTACGCAAGCACGGCGTGATCAGCGTCGGCTACCGCAACTACATCGTGCTCGACCTCCCCCGGCTACGGGAGTGTGCCGACCCTCCGGAGAACATTTCGACAAGACCGTAGCAATACGGGATCTCAACTCGCGTTTCGCGCGACGGTGGGTGCGGGCACCCCCACGCGCCTGCCCACCGCGCACCACCCCTGCAAGAAACGAGGTTCCGGATGGAGTATCCGACCCCCGCCATCCGTCGGATGTGCCTGGCCGTGGACGCCGAAGCATACAGCGGACGCAACCGTCGCTCCCAGAGCGAAATTCAGGAATGGCTGATCAGGATCATGGATCTGGTCTGCGAAAACGCCAATCTGGACCGATCCTGCTGGGAGGTGCAGGCACAGGGCGACGGCGAACTCGCGCTGCTCCAACCGGGGATAGAGGAGGCGCGGGTGATCGCCTACTTCACCCACGAGCTCGCCATGGCCCTCTACCACCACAACGCCGATCTGAAAGACGAGTCCCGGCTGCGGCTACGGGTGGCCTTCGATCAGGGCAACGTATCGCTGGGCGCCAACGGCTACGCAGGTGCTGCGGTGGTCTCGGTCTGCCGGCTGCGCGACTCCGCCGCCGCGAAGCGTGCGCTGCGCGACAACCCCGAAGTCGACTTCGTCCTGACCGTCTCCGACTCCATCTACACCGACGTCGTTGACCAGGGGGATTACGACCTTTACAGCAGGGAGTTCACCCCGGTCGAGGTCAGCGACGAGGACAAGCGCTTCCGCACCCGCGCCTGGGTGCACGTGCCCACCGCACACCCCCGTGTCCAAGCGGCCCCTCCCTACCAGGACTTCTCCCCCGACCAGATGCGTTGGTGGCCGCCCCGGATCACCAACACCGGCCCCCAGGCCCACGTGCGCTACAACTACGGGACGGTGACCGTCAACGGCGGTACCGGCGACAGCGCCGGCTGAGCGCCCCCAGACGGGGGCCGGTCCACCGCTCGGACGCGGCCAGGATCCGGCTCCCCCGTCCGCGTCCGCACGGGCAGGTGACGGGCGCGGGTGGAACCGGGATGACGCGGGGAGAAGTGGACGGGACCCGCGTCATCCCGGACGGCCGCAGGTGCGGCAGGAACCGTCGTCCGGGTCAGAAGAGGATCGACATGACCTCCCCGACCTCGCGGAATCCCACTTTCTGGTAGACCGCGCGCGCCGGGGTGTTGAAGTCGTTGACGTAGAGGGTGACCCGGGGCGCGATCTCGGCACGCGCCGCCTGGACGACCGCGGCCATCCCCGCCACGGAGTGTCCGCGTCCGCGCAGGTCGGGATGGACCCAGACGCCCTGTACCTGGCAGACGTGCGGTGTCGCCGCCCCCACCTCTGCCTTGAACACGACCCTGCCGTCTTCGATCCGGGCGAACGCGCGTCCCATCCGGACCAGCTCCTCGACCCGTGCACGGTACAGCGCACCGCCGTCACCGGAGTCGGGAGGGACCCCGACCTCCTCGGTGAACATCGCCACGCAGGCAGGAAGCAGGATGCCGAGCTCGCTCATGCGCACCCGGCGCACCAACGGGTCCGGGACGACCGCAGCGGGAATCTGCTCCGCCTCGAGCACCGGCTGGCGGGTCCGGATGACCCGGGCCGGCCCCCAGTACGGGCCGAGGCGCTGCCACAGGTCGGTGACGGCAGCAACCGGTCCGACGATGGAAGAACAGCGCCGTCCCTGCCAACGGGCGTGGCCGGCAAAGTGCCTGACGGCATCGGGGCCGGCATTGACCGGGACGAGGTTGGCTCCGGCGTAGCACAATGCGGTGATGGAGCCGTGCTCGACGTACCCCCAGAGCTCACCGCCGAGCCGGCCGGGGTTCAGCCCGGCAGCGCGCAGTCGTGAACTGACGAAGACATTGCCGACGGGGTCGGCATCGAGCAGGGCGTGCACGGCGGCACTGTCGCCTTCACCGAGCACACGTACCGGCGAGGTCCGCAGCACCCGCATCACCTCACCTGGGAGCGTCCGCCAGAGGCGGCAGGAGATCCCGGCGCCTCTCGACCCAATCGTATCCACCGGACGTCGGAAAACGCCCGCTTCTGACGGTTTATGGCTGGGCGTCGGCCATCCTCTGTGTCCACTCGCGCCAACTGTCCCCGGCCGTTCCAGGGTAGTCCGCGCCCGTCGGGGATCATGCCCCGAGGCGGTGGTCGAGACCGGGGATCCCCCGGTCGGGGTCTGCCTGCGCGTTCTCGGGACGACGCGGCTGGGGCTGGGGTGGGGGCGCGCAGGTGAGGTCGGCCCCGTTGGAACCACCACCGGCCGCGGGCAGCGTTCCCTCACGCAGATAGGCGGCCACGGCCAGGTCCACACAGGCGTTGTCCCCGAAGGAGACGCCGTGGGTGACGCCCCCCTGTTCGATGATCAACCGGGACGAGGGGAAGCGCGCGTGCATCGCGTATGCGCCCGCGACGGGAGTCGGTCCGTCCTCCGTGGCTTGGACGATCAGTGCACTCGCGACGGACCGGCCGTCCACCTGGAACCACGGGCCGCCCTTGACCGGCCAGAACATACAGGGACCGTTGTACCAAGTATTGTTCCAGGCCATGAACGGCGCCTCGTCGTGCAATCGTCGGGCATCGGTGCGCCAGGTCGCCCAGTCACGCGGCCAACGCGCGTCGGAGCACTGGGTGGCCAGGTACGCACCGTGGCTGGGATCGGAATCGGCGTCTTCGCCGAGTTTCTCGTGCATCGAGAGCAGGGGCTTGGCATCTGCGCCGCGGACGTAGGCGGAGAGAGTCTGTGCAAGGGAGGGCCAGTAGGTGCTGGCGTAGGTGGCGGGCAGGAAGATGTTCTCAAATTCCGTGGCGCCGACAATCCCGTCCAGGGGCTGGGCGGCCAGGTCGTCGCGGGCCGAGTAGTAGCGTTCGGCGACCTGCTGGCCAGTGGTGCCCAACCGGTAGTCGGCGTCGTACCGGGCGATCCAGCCGAAGAAGTTGCGCGCTGCCGCGTCCAGTGAACGGCTTTGCAGCAGATTGCTCCCGTACCAGGGGTTGTCGGGATTGACCACGCTGTCGAGGACGATGCGGCGCACGCTGTCGGGGTAGAGCGTGGCGTAGACGCCGCCCAGGTAGGTGCCGTAGGAGTATCCGAGGTAGTCGATGCGTTCGACTCCCAGTGCGGTGCGGATCGACTCGATGTCGTGGGCGCTGTCCACGGTGCGGATGTGGCTCAGCAGCGCACCGTTGCGCTCACGGCAGGCCTCGGCGTACACGGCGACCCGGTTCAGCAGGGTTTTCTCTGCCGAGGCGTCGGCAGGCACCGAACTGGGGCGCGCCGCCTCGAAATAGCGGGGGTCGCACTGGACGGCGGGGGTGGAGGCTCCCACACCGCGGGGGTCGAAGCTCACCACGTCGTAGGACTCGCGCAGATCGTCGGGCAGCCCTTGGGCGACGATGGCCGCCCAGTCCCGTCCCGGGCTTCCCGGTCCACCGGGGTTGACCACCAGGGTTCCGGCTCGCTCGGCCCGGGCCGGCACTCTGGACAGCGCCAGTGTCACGGTTTCCGTGGCCCCGGAACCGCCGCGCTGCATCGGCACGGCCAGCGAGGAGCACTCGGGTTGGATGTCGCCGCGCGGTTCGAGATCGGCACATACCGCCCACTCAAGCTTCTCCTGTGCGACCGCCGGCCCGGCCGCCAACCCCGCGGCAAGCAGCGTCCCCACCGTGACCGCCCCGACCGCCCCGCCCGCGCCTCGCCGCACACCCTCCGCCTTTCACGTGATTCGTGATCAGACGAATTCTCTCCGTAAACAGCGCTCATTCGGTGAAGCGACACGACGGCCTGTCCGCCCACGGCAAATCATCGCCGGAAACGAATCCGGCTACGGCCACCGACCATCGATGATGTGCCGACCGCCGTAGCCTCATTCGAGCACGCACCCCACGACCTGCTCCGCCCGAGTAGCGAGCGCTGGAGCGCAGTCTCTCCAGCGCTCCTTCGACGGCATCGCGCCGGGTGCGGTCGACTCGTGGTGGGGAGTAACGGCTTGCCGTGGAGGCGGGCGCCGGAGCGCAGCGCCTGTCCGCGGATGCCCGACAGCGGATCGGCTGCCGCTGTCACGGGATTCCGGCTCACGGCACCCCGGCGATCGCGGTTGATCCTGACCGCTCAGGAATCTCGTCCACGGGATCACACGCCCCTGGCGGATATCCGCCGCTCTCCCGCGCACCGATCCCCATGGACGAGGGCGGGGTCAGCCGGCCACGCCGACCGACGGCTCGCCCGACTCCACGCCGGCCTCGCGCATCTCTTCGGCGATGCGCATGGCCTCCTCGATCAGGGTCTCCACGATCTTGGACTCGGGAACGGTCTTGATGACCTCGCCCTTGACGAAGATCTGGCCCTTGCCGTTGCCCGAGGCAACGCCGAGGTCGGCTTCACGGGCCTCCCCGGGACCGTTGACCACACAGCCCATGACGGCCACCCGCAGTGGCACGTCCATGCCTTCCAGGCCGGCGGTGACCTCCTCCGCCAGGGTGTAGACGTCCACCTGGGCACGTCCGCAACTGGGGCAGGACACGATCTCCAGCCCGCGCTCGCGCAGGCCCAGGGACTCAAGGATCTGGTTGCCGACCTTGATCTCCTCGGCGGGCGGGGCCGACAGCGACACCCGAATGGTGTCACCGATCCCCTCGGCGAGCAGGGCGCCGAAGGCGACCGAGGACTTGATCGTGCCCTGGAAAGACGGCCCGGCCTCGGTGACCCCGAGGTGCAGGGGGTAGTCGCACTTCTGGGCGAGCAGCCGGTAGGCGTTGATCATGACGACCGGGTCGTTGTGCTTGACCGAGATCTTGATGTCGCGGAACCCGTGCTCCTCGAACAGGGAGCATTCCCACAGCGCGGATTCCACCAGCGCCTCGGGCGTGGCCTTTCCGTATTTGGCCAGCAGTCGCTTGTCCAACGATCCGGCGTTGACACCGATACGGATAGGGGTGCCGGTGTCGCCCGCGGCACGGGCGATCTCCTTCACCTGGTCGTCGAACTTGCGAATGTTGCCCGGGTTGACCCGCACGGCGGCGCATCCGGCCTCGATCGCCGCGAAGACGTACTTGGGCTGGAAGTGGATGTCGGCGATCACCGGGATCTGCGACTTGCGCGCGATGATCGGCAATGCCTCGGCGTCGTCCGCGCTGGGCACCGCGACCCGGACGATCTGGCAGCCGGACGCGGTGAGCTCCGCGATCTGTTGCAGAGTGGAGTTGATGTCAGAGGTCAACGTGGTGGTCATGGACTGCACCGAGACCGGGGCGTCGCCGCCGACGGCGACGTTGCCGACCATGATCTGCCGCGACTTGCGCCGTGGCGCCAGTGGACGCGGAGGCGCAACAGGCATTCCAAGATCGACGGACACGCGATTTCACCTCGCCGGCCGCCGGGTGCGTCCCGACGGCGTCACTTGAGAGTTTAAGGAGTAGGAGCGGCCGCGACACAAGCGCGGCACAGCGGACTCGAAACAAGGGTTCTCGCCTCCGACGCCCGCGATGAAAAGGCTACCCGCACTGGTCACCACCGCGCGCCGGGTCACTGCATCAGCCGAACAGGGTTGACGATATCGGCGATCAGCAACAGCAGGCTGAAGCACAGGAAACAGGCGACGACCACATAGGCGACCGGCATGAGTTGCGCCACGTCCACCGGACCGGGGTCGGGCCGGCGCAGGAATTTGGCGAATCGCCTGCGAACGGACTCCCACAGTGCGCCGGCGATGTGCCCGCCGTCCAGGGGCAGGATCGGCACCATGTTGAAGGCGAACAGGAACAGGTTGATACCGGCCAGGAGGTTGAGCACCATCGCGGCACGGTCCAGCATGGGAGCGGGCAGGGCCAGGATCTCGCCGCCGATGCGCGACGCCCCGACGACGCCCACCGGGGAGTCCGGCGCGCGCTCAGCCCCGAGGAAGGCCGCCTCGAAGACCCCGGGGACCTTGGCGGGCAGGGTGATGATGGCCTTGCCCACGGACAGGGTGGTCTCACCGAAGAAGACCGCCGACTCGCCTGCGCTGAGGGTCTGGCGCTCATACGTCGGCACGAAACCGACGAAACCCGCCGTGACGGTCTCAGGGACCTGGCGTCCCTGGTCGTCCAGGACGGGATCGCCCTGTGCGTCGGTCCGGACCACGATGTTGCCGTCGGCGTCGGTCTTGGCGACCTCGTTGGCGATGAAGTCGGTGGACAGCGACAGCGTCTGGCCGTCCCGCTCCACGTCGATGGTGCCCGGGCCGATGTTGGACCGGATCGCGTCCTGGACGGCACGCCAGTCGGGGGTCGCCACACCGTTGACGGCGGTGATCCGGTCTCCGGGTTCGAGACCGGCTTTGGCAGCCGGGGAGGGCTCGGCATCGGCGGGACAGGAGTCGTCCGCGCTCGCGGCGGGGACCACGCACTCGTGGACCGATCCTACGGTGGTGGTGCTCTGGTAGATGCCCACGCCCATCAGGAGCCCGGCGAAGAGCACCAGGGCGAGGACGAGGTTCATCGCCGGCCCGGCGAACATGACGATCAGACGCTTCCACGGTGCCCGCTGGTAGAACTGTCGGTCCTCGTCGCCCGGCTCGATGTCGCCGACCGAGGCCTCACGGGCGTCCTCTGCCATGGCACGCCAGCGCGACAACGGCTTGCCGGTGTCGGGGCGCTGCTTGGCGGGCGGCATCATGCCGACCATGCGCACGTATCCGCCCAGGGGGACCAATTTGACCCCGTATTCGGTGCCACCACGGTGGGTGGACCACAGGGTCTTGCCGAATCCGACCATGTACTGGGTGCAGCGGATGCCGAACATCTTGGCCGTGGCCAAGTGGCCCAGCTCGTGCCAGGCGATCGAGAGCAGCAGGCCAAGGACCATGAGAACGATCCCGAGCGCTGTCATCAACACGACCATCTAGTCTCCTCAACCCCGCCTGGAGATCAGTTCTCCGGCTCGGACGCGGGCCCAATGGTCCGCCGCGTAGACATCGGGGAGCGAGAGGTCCGCACCGGCGGGTGCGCCCCGATGCTCCGAGACTACCTTCGCCACCGTCTCCACGATCGCGGGGAAGGCGAGGCGTCCTTTGAGGAAGGCGTCCACGGCCTCCTCGTTGGCGGCGTTGTAGACCGCCGGCGCGGTCCCCCCCTCGGCCCCTACCTCGCAGGCCAGACCCACCGCGGGAAACGCCTCTGCGTCCAAGGGCTCGAAGGTCCAGGTCTGGGCCTTGGTCCAATCGATCGGCGCGGCGGCCCCGGTGACCCGTTCCGGCCAGGCCATCCCGTAGGCGATCGGAATGCGCATGCTCGGAGGGCTGGCCTGGGCGAGAGTGGAACCATCGGTGAACTCCACCATCGAGTGCACGATCGACTGCGGATGGACCACGACCTCGATCCGCTCGAAGGGAACGTCGAAGAGCAGATGCGCCTCGATGACCTCCAGCCCCTTGTTCATCAGGGTCGCGGAGTTGATCGTGATGACCGGCCCCATGCTCCAGGTGGGGTGGTTGAGTGCCTGCTGCGGGGTGACGTCTGCGAGCTCCGCGGCGCTGCGCCCGCGAAACGGGCCGCCGCTCGCGGTGATGACCAGCCGGCGCACGTCCGAGCGGTGGGCGGCGACCTGTCCCTGGGCGAGGCTGGTGAGCTCGCCGTCGGGTACGCGGGGGAAGCACTGGGCCAGCGCGAAATGCTCGGAGTCGACCGGGACGATCTGGCCGGGGCGGGCCAGCGCGCGTACCAGCGGGCCGCCCACGATGAGTGATTCCTTGTTGGCCAGCGCCAGCAGCCGTCCGGCTCGCAGCGTGGCGAGCGTCGACTCCAACCCGAGCGCGCCGGTGATGCCGTTGAGGACGACGTCGCTGGGGCGGGCCGCGAGTTCGGCCACCCCTTCGGGCCCGGCCAGTACTTCGGCCGCGCTGCCCCGCTCAGCGAGACGTCGACCGAGTTCGGCCGCGCGAGCGGTGTCGGCAACGGCGACGACCGACACGTCCAGTGCGCACGCCTGGTCCACCAGCAGGTCCAGCCGGGACCCTCCGGCGGCCAGGCCCACGACCCGGAACCGCTCGGGCGCTCCGAGGGCGATGTCGACGGCCTGGGTCCCGATCGACCCCGTCGAGCCGAGGACGACGACATCGCGGGGGGCGGAGGAGGGGACGGTCACTGGGATAGACGCCTCATCAGGCGACTGAGCGGTACGCACGCCCCCATTGTGGCCCAGCGCCTCGACCAGCGGGACACCTTCTGCCGGTGACTTTGCCTGGATCGTACCGGCCTGCGCCGAGGAACGGCGTTCCCGGAACACGGCGAATCCAAACTCAAAGTAGCGTCATGAATACTCTGAGTATGGAACAATTGCGGCCATGACTTCGTCGGCCGCCCATAAAATCCTTGGCCCCCTCGCCGGGCTCACCATCGCCATGGTCGGCGTCCCGGCCGACAGCACGGCCCCGGCCGCCCCCGTCCCGGAGCCGGCCCCGCAGGTCGCTGCGGCCCCGGCCGCGCCGGACGCCCCCGAGGCACGGGCGGGCTCCACCAGCGACGCCCCCGGCCCCGCCCCCGCACGCGCTGCTGCCGATGGGGTGGTGCGCCAGTCGGCGGCGGTGGGCGAGGGCGCCCAGGAAGCGGTGCTGGACTACTGGACCCCCCAACGGATGGCCTCTGCCGTTCCCCGGTCCCTGATGCTCCAGGACGTCGTCGGGGCCCTTCCGCTCTCTCTCCCGATCCCCGTGGAAGAGGGTTCCACCCCGCAGGCCGCGAGTGCCAACAGCACCGGTGAGCGCTGGACCTCCGGTGGCGCGATCGTCAAGCGGACCGGCAAGGTCTACCTCACATTGGACGGCGCGGACTTCACCTGCTCGGCCGCAGTGGTCAATTCGCGCAACAAGGACACCGTCATCACGGCGGCGCACTGCCTCAAGGACGGCAAGGGTTCCTGGGCCAAGAACTGGATCTTCGTTCCCGGCTACGACGACGGCAAGGAACCCTACGGCCGGTACTCCGCGCGCGAAATGCTGGTCGCACCGGAGTGGTCCAAGAACGCCGACGACAGCTACGACTTCGGCATGGCCGTACTCAACACCGGCTCGGGCGGGGCGCACGTGGCCGACCGGACGGGGTCGTTGCCCATCGGTTTCAGCGAGCGCGTGGCGTCGCGGGTGTACTCGTTCGGCTACCCCTCGTCCGGTTCCTTCAAGGGACGCCACCTCTACTACTGCTCGGGCGCGACCGCGCGCGATCAGAAAGGGACCGAGGGGGCGGGGATGCGCTGCACCATGACCCAGGGTTCCAGCGGCGGCCCATGGCTCAAGGACTTCGCCACCTCCACCGGCACCGGAACGGTGACCTCCGTGGTCAGCTTCAAGTACGCCAACGACTCCAGGACCCAGTACGGGCCCCGGCTCGGCGATGACGCGAAACGGCTGTACAACGCCGCCCAGGGCCTGTGAGCCGGCGGCCGGTCCCGGGACTGCTGTTCCGGGACCGGCCCGATGTCAGAGTTGGACCCCGGTGAGCACCATCACCCGCTCGTAGGTGAGGTCGTCCATCGCCGGCCGCAGTCCCTCCTTTCCGACCCCGGACTTCTTCACCCCGCCGTAGGGCATCTGGTCGGCACGGAACGCGGGGACGTCGCCGATGACCACCCCGCCCACCTGCAACTCGCGGTGCGCCCGGAAGGCCACTCGGAGATCAGTGGTGAACACCCCGGCCTGAAGACCGAAGTCACTGTCGTTCACCTGGGCGAAGGCCTCATCCACACCGGAGACGCGCTGGAGCACCAGTACCGGACCGAAGATCTCCTCGCGTACCACCTTCGAGTCCGCGGGTGCATCGGCCAGCACCGCTGGGGACACCGTGACGCCGTCGCGACGGCCGCCGGTCAGCAGCTTCGCCCCGTCGGCCACCGCCTCCTCAACCCATTCGACCACGCGGATCGCGGCTGCCTCGTTGATGAGCGGTCCGACCTCGGTGGCCGGATCGGCCGGGTCCCCGGTGACGAGTTCTTCCACCCGGGCCACGAGCTTGGCCACGAAATCGTCATAGACGGCGTCGGCGACGATGACCCGCTGCACGCCGATGCACACCTGTCCCGCCTGGTGGTTGCCGAAAAGCGCGATGCGCTGGGCCGCCCAGTCCAGGTCGGCGTCGGCCAGGACCACGGCCGCGGCGTTCCCGCCCAGCTCAAGGGTGACGTGCTTGTGCGGGGCACGCTTCTGGAGCTCCCAGCCGAACTGGCCTCCGGTGAAGGAGATGACCGGAAGCCGCTCGTCGGTCAGCAGTGACGCGGCCGACTCGTTGGCCATCGGCAGCACCGAGACCATCCCGCCGGGGAGGTTCGTCTCAGCGAGGATCTCACCGAGCAGCAGCGCCGTCATAGGCGTGGCCGGAGCGGGCTTGAGGACGATGGGTGCCCCAACAGCGATCGCCGGAGCGATCTTGTGGGCGACCAGATTGAGCGGGAAGTTGAACGGCGAGATGCCGAGAACGGCCCCCTTGGGAACCCGGCGGATCAGCGCGACGCGCCCTTCCCCTGTGGGGTCGGTGTCCAGACGCTGCATCTGCCCGCTGTCGCGGCGGACTTCCTCGGCCGCCCAGCGAAACACCGAGACAGCGCGGCTCACCTCGCCGCGTGACCACTTCAGCGGCTTGCCGCTCTCCGCGGTGATGACCCGGGCGATCTCCTCGGAACGCTCGTCCAGACGGCGGGAGGTGTGGGCGAGCGCCTCGGCCCGCACATGGGCGGGCAGGGCTGCGGCCTCGTCGAGGACGGCATGCGCGGCGGCGACGGCCGCCTCGATCTGGGCGGGGGTGGGAACCGCGACGGTACCCGCGACCCTCCCGGTGTAAGGGTTGGTCACAGTGAGCTCGGTATCGCCGGCGGCAGCGACCCCGGCCAGCCAAAACGGACGCGTAGACATGCCCTGGAGGCTACTGCGCGCCCCCCGCCCTTTCCTTGTCCAACCAGGACAGGACACAAGAGGCAACACTCCACCGCGGACAACTCCCCCTCCTGACCATTGGGCCGGGAGGACGATCCGTTCGAGCCGCGAACCGGGGAGTGCACACGATCCGATAAAACACAGAGCCACCATACGGTCACGCTTAGCGGATTTCGGGTGTCGAACGAGATAAGTTGCCAAGCGGGAAAACGCCTGATCAGGGAGAAGGATGCCATGTCGGCCATTCTGGGAACCCACGGCCCGCTCCTTGTCCGTACGGGGGGCACCGCACTGGTGGGCGTACTGACAGCGGGACTGCTCGCGGTCGGCGCGGCGCCGGCCACCGCCGCCGACGGTCTCAGCGACCTGCGTACCGACCTGGACGCCCTCCTGAAGGACCCGTTGTTGGCCGGTGCGACCTCGGGAGTGGTGGTGCGCAACGCCGCCACCGGCGAAGTACTTTACGAGCACCAGCCCCAGACGTCCCTGTTGCCCGCCTCCAACAACAAACTCCTGACATCGGCCGCCGCACTGGAGGTCCTGGGTGCGGACTACCGCTTCAGCACCCTGGTATCGGCGACCGCAGCTCCCAGCGACGGCGTGATCGAAGGGGACATGCACCTGATCGGCACGGGTGATCCCTCCCTGACCGCCGAGACGTTCGACGCGTTGGCGGCCAAGGTCGCTGACGCCGGCGTCACCGAGGTGACCGGCGACCTGATCGCCGATGACACCTGGTTCGACGACGCGCGGCTGGGCGCGGGCTGGGAGGCCGGCGACCAGCCCTACTACTACGCCGCACAGGTGTCGGCGCTGACCGTGGCGGCCAACTCCGATCTGGACACAGGCGTGGTCGAGGTGCAGGTGTCGCCCGGAACCCGTGGCGGCCGGGCCGTAGGTGTGGCGCTGCGCCCCGCAACCGACTACGTCAGGGTGGACAACACCGCGACGACCGGAGGCCGGGGGAAACTGGCCGTCACCCGCCGCCTGGGCGGCAACACGATCGCGGTCAGCGGCGGGCTCCCACTCGGCGGGCGGGCCGTCACCGAGTTGCGCACCGTGCACGAGCCCACCGGCTACGCCCTCGACGTGTTTCGCCGCGCACTGGCCGACAACGGTGTACGGGTAGGGGGGAGCCCGGTCTCCGGCACCGCTCCGGCCGACCTGATCGGACTGGTCCATCACGAATCCGCCGAGCTGGGCGAACTCCTGGTGCCCTTCATGAAGTTGAGCAACAACACCCACGCCGAAATCCTGGTGAAGACGATAGGACGCCGAGCCGGCGGCGAGGGGAGCTGGGCTGCGGGGCTCCCCGAGGTGGAGCGCGCCCTTACCCGGATCGGCCTGGACACTCCCGGGCTGGGGCTGGAGCTCACCGACGGCTCCGGTCTCTCCCGTGGCAACCGGTTGTCGGCCGCACTTCTGGCCGACCTGCTCCAGGAGGCAACGGACGAGCCGTGGTTCGAGACATGGACCGATTCGTTTCCCATCGCGGGTGACCCCGACCGTATGGTGGGCGGCACCCTGACCAACCGGATGCGCGGCACTCCAGCGGCCGGAAACGTCCGCGCCAAGACCGGGACGATGACCGGGGTGAGCGCGCTGTCGGGCTATGTGACCGGCAAACGTGGCGAACCTCTGCTGTTCGTCGTATTGGACAACGGGCACACAGGCGCCGCGCCGCGCCCGGTCCAGGACGCCATCGCCGTACGGCTTGCACGCTTCGCCAGGGACGCCCCCACCGTCGGCGACGCCTCCCGAACCATCAGACAGATCCACCCCGGGCAGCAGCCGAACGACCGGCTGGAATGCAGCTGGGCGCGTGCCTGTTAGGCACGATTCCCACAAAACGTCCGGTTGCGGACGGAGGATTTTCGGCAGTTACCTTATACGGGTGAAAAACGGTGGCCAGCTCTTCACGAGATGAACCCGGACTACGCTCGGCCTCCTTGGAGGCGGTGGTGCCACCACCGCGCAGCGGTTGCGCCGCGGAACCGGCGACAACCGATGGGAGGTCGTGAATGCCGCTCGTCTACCGCACGCTCTTCTCGGTGGCGGCCGGCCACGACATCATCGAACTGAGCACACGCACACTGTCGCACTGGTTGGCCGGGCACAGGGCGGACGGTCCGACCGTGACCTTCACCCGTTCGGGCAACTACGAGCTGAACCGCAACTCGACCGCCACGGTCGTCCGGCATGACAACACCGATGAGCACATCAGCTTCCTACGGCTCATCACCGAATCGGCTCCCGCCGCGATCACGTGGCGGACCGTACTGACGGCCGTGTCGGATCCGGGCCGGATGTCCGACCGCCTGGTGTGGATCGACATGTCCGCCGATGTCGGCGGCCAGAACCCGGAGGACCGGAGGTTCGACGCAGCGGCCCCCGGGGTCGCACTCTTCTTCTTGCAGGCGTTGGAGTGCAGGGACGGTGCCTCTGCACTGGGCACGGAACCCACGATCGTGCACGGCCACGACGACGCAGCGGTGGCGGGACTGCTTGCCGCTGTCCGCGACGACCGGCGACGGCTGGCGACCATCGTGTCGGGGGTCCCGGCCGATCTGACCGTCGCCGCCTGGCAGCAGACGATGGCGGGGGTACTGCACCGCTCGGTGGGCATGCAGTCCAGCTACGTCCTGGACCTCGCGGCGCAGCAACGCCTGGGGGACGCCCTCCCCAGGGAGTTCCGGGTCCCGATCGGGGGTCTGCGCACGTTCCTCCCCCGGGTCGACCTGAGCAATTCGAACGATTCCCTGCGCCACCCCCGGTTGAGCGCGCGAACGTTGGAGGGGGCACGGAGCGGCAACGGGGTCCGCCCCTGGGTGGGGTCGGCGCTGATTCGTGCGGTACGCGACGCCATCAGGGAGCAACCGCTCCCCGAGGAACTGCGCAGTCTCGACTCCCTGCTCAATGAGGAAGAGGCCGAATTGTCGATACGCCCTGGACGGGCGGCCTCGCCTGCCCGACCGGGGCGCGGCCCCGTTCCGGCCTGGGGCAGCGCACGGACACCGGCATGGTCTGGGGCAGGGCCTGCACCGGCCCGCGAGATCAAGCATCGCGACGTCCGGATCGTCGAATTGGAGAAGGAACGCGAACGGCTGCTGGCGGAGCTGGCGGAGACCATGGAAGAACGCGACCTGGGCCATGAGGAGCTGCGCGCGGCAATGAACGAGAACGCGTGGTTGCGAACGTGCCTGCGCGAGGCGGGGTTGTACGCCCTGGCCGGGGCGAAGGCTCCCGTGGCTCCCGGGGAGCGCCCACCCGGTGACTTCGAGGAATTGCTGGAGCGCATGACCGACGCCTCGGCGTTCCCGCACCTGTACTTCACGATCGACGACAACCAGGACGACGTCCGCGAGCTCAGCGGCAACAAGAAGGAGCGGTTGTGGGCGACCCGGGCATGGGAGGCATTGCGAGCCCTCGACGACTACGCCCGCTACCAGCTGGCTCATCCGGGGGCCGGCAAGAATCTGCACGACTACCTGCGGGAACCGCCCGAGGGCTTCCATGGAATCCCTGTGAAGCGGCTGGCCGCGCACGAGAGCGACACCGTGCAGACCAGGGACAAGTACGCGGAGAAGCGCACGTTCAAAGTCCCCGACCAGGTGCATCCGGACGGGGTGCTTCCGATGTTCGCCCACATCAAGCTCGACGCGGAGTACGGGATCTGCCCCCGGCTCTACTACTACGCGGATCTCGCACCGGGTCGCACCGGGCGTATCTACATCGGCTATCTGGGCCGGCACCTGCCGGTGCACAGCAGCAACTGACACGGGGAGCTGTCCGGAAACGACAAAAGCCCCACGGACTCGGAAGTCCATGGGGCCCGCGACGCGCGACTCGAAGAAGTCGTGGCCGGTTCGAAACCTACAGCGGGTAGACGTTCTCCGCCTGCGGGCCCTTCTGGCCAGCGGTGATGTCGAACTCCACGCGCTGGTTCTCCTCCAGGTTACGGAAACCAGAGCCGGAGATCGCGCTGTAGTGCACGAACGCGTCGGGCCCACCGTCGTCGGGGGAAATGAAGCCGAAGCCCTTTTCGCCGTTGAACCACTTAACGGTTCCCTGAGCCATGTTTTCTCCTTCAGCAATCGACTACACGGATACCTACTGAAGTGCATCCGTAAGTTGCCGCGAGCCGTTTCCCGAAAAGAAAACGCCCGCCGGCCAACAACTCCGCGGGCGATCACAAGAACCATCAACTGCGAAATTAACGACTAACAACTGGTCACGACACTATCACACACTCCCGGGGCGCGCACAGCCCTGTTCTCGGCGCGCCCCGGGCAACGGTCTTCGGCCCGGCTCTCAGCGACGGACGAAGCGCATGGCATGGGGGGCGTAGCGCTCCCCCGCGGTCACGCCCGCAGGGGCGACCTCCTCGATAGCCGCCAGGTCACCGGGGGTGAGAGTGACGTTGGAGGCTCCCGCGTTCTCCTCCACGTAAGCGGCGCGCTTGGTGCCGGGGATGGCCACGATGTCGGGCCCCTGGGCCAGTACCCAGGCCAGGGCGAGCTGGGACGGGGCGACCGCCTTGGCCGCGGCCAGCTCGTTGACCCGGTCCACGACGTCGAGATTCCTGGCGAAGTTCTCCCCTTGGAACCGCGGGGCCCTGCGTCGCCAGTCGTCCTCGGCGAGGTCGTCGAGACTGCGGATCGTCCCGGACAGGAACCCCCGCCCCAACGGGCTGTAGGCGACGAAGCCGATCCCCAGCTCGCGGACGGTGTCCAGCACTTCGTCGTCCTCGACGTCCCGGGTGAAGAGGGAGTACTCGCTCTGTAGCGCCGTGACCGGGTGCACCGCGTGCGCGCGGCGGATGGTCCCGGGGGCGGCCTCGGAGATGCCGAGGTAGCGCACCTTCCCCTCGGCAACGAGGTCGGCGAGCGCGCCCCAGGTCTCCTCGACCGGGACGTCCGGATCGACCCGGTGCTGGTAGTAGAGGTCGATCCGGTCGGTGCCGAGCCTGCTCAGCGACCCGTCCAGCGCCCGGCGGAGGTAGTCGGGCCGGCCGTTGACCTTGCCGGTGAGCGCCCCGTCCGCATCCACCCCGTTGCCGAACTTGGAGGCGATCACGACTTCGCCGCGCCGCCCTTTCAGCGCCTTGGCCAGCAGCGTCTCATTGCTCCACGGTCCGTACATGTCGGCGGTGTCGAAGAAATCGATCCCGAGGTCGAGCGCACGATGCACGGCGCGCACCGACTCGGCGTCGTCGCGCTGCCCGTAGGCGAACGTCATCCCCATGCAGCCGAGCCCCTGTTCGGAGACTTCCAGCCCCTGACCGCCGAGTGTCCGCTTGCGCATGCGCTCCTCCGTTGCTCGTCGAACGGGGCTGGACCAGCCGCCCACAGGGCTCCTCACTTCCCGGTCGCCCCCACCGGCAAACCGGGACGGCCGCCCAGGTCGCATCTGCTCAGGACTTCTTGTCTTCTTCCACCGGCCCGGGAGAAGCAGCGGCTTCCGTTGCCGGGGAGTCCGCCTCTCCCGGCAACGAGAATTCCGCGACCAGTTCGACGCGGCGGTTCTTCGCCCGCCCCTCCTCGGTGTCGTTGTCGCCCACGGGCTTGCGGGCGCCGTGCCCCTTGACCACGTAGTCGACGGATTCCACCCCGTCCGCGCCCTCCACCGGCAGCGCGGTCCGCAGATAGGACTCCACGCGTTCGGCCCGTGCCAGAGTGACCTGGTCGTTCACCTGGTCCGACCCCGTGGAATCGCCGAAACCCTCCACCTGGATACGGGCGCCGCCTTCTGCCGCCGCCTCCACGGTGGCCGCCACGAAGTCATCCAGTCCGGCGATCGCCTGGGGGGTGAGCCGGCTCTGGTCGTGGGGGAAGAGCACGGTGGCCGTGACCGGGTCCGACACGGTCGGCTCCTCGACGGACTCCTTGGGCGCAATGGACGGGGACGGCTCGTCCGTACGCTCCTGCTCCCCCACAAGGATCGCGGTGACCCCGCCAGGGGTCTGGATCGGAAGCAGGACCGTGGCGAGCGCGAACACCCCGAGCAGGAGCACTCCCACGAGCGGAAAGGTGATGATTCCCGTGCGTCGCCCCACCGCACGTTGCGTCTCACGGACCGGCACAACGGCATCAGGTATCCCGAACCGTCCCGCGTATGCCAGGGTCACTCGCCGCTGCCTACACCGTCGCCTGTGCTGTTCTCTTCCTGCCACAGGACCGAGGTTAGGAACCCGGCTTCCCCCCATAAGACATCTCCCAAAAAATGGTTGTCCCTATTTAAATCCGAATGTTTTGTCAACCCCGGCGACCAACACCTTTTTCTTCTTTCCGTCCGCCCTCTCCCGCTATCACCCGGCATTTCGGCCCCACGAAACAATCTAGCGTGACATCAATCACATGCCGAGTTGCCACACAGTGGGCGACGAGTTCCACCCGGGGTTCGAATCACTTTTTTTCGTGATTGAAACCCCGCGATGGCCTCCCTGCGATCAGCTGCGTCGCCGGCCCACGGCTTCGGACATCCCCCGCCCGAGGGGTCCTCCATGAGCGGCCCGCATCCCGGTGACCAGCGGCAAGCGGCCTCCGGGCCCATTCGCCACCCCCTGGGCAAGGTGCGCGGCCCCGTTTCCGTGTGGCTGCTGTCGATCATCACCTTCGGGATCTACTCCCTCGTCTGGCACTACAGCGGGGACCGGGAACTATGGGACTTCGCCCCCGAGGCCGTCGAGGTCTCCCCCGGGGTCTGCCTGTTCGCCGTCACCCTGGGCAGCTTCATCGTGGTCCCCCCGTTCGTATCGGTGCTGAACACCGGTGGACGCATCGCCAAGGCCCAAGGGCTCGCCGGCCTCTCCGACCTCGCCTCCGGCGGCATCGGCATCCTGTTGATGTTCGTCTTCGGGCTGACCCCGCTCTACTACCAGTCACAGTTGAACAAGGTCTGGCACGCCAACGGCGCCTGACACGCCGGGATCGGTTCACCCGCGCCCGGGTGCCCCTGGCCGAGGCAGGGGCACCTACGCTTGAGTCGTTATGCAGACCGGCACCCCATTCCCGACTCCCCCCGCGCCCCGTGTCGTCCTCAGCGAGCAGGAGTGGCGTGAGCGGGCGGCGCAGCACGCGGCGCGGGCCGACTCCTTCGTCACCAACGCCCAGCGCGAGTCGACCCGTCCGGTGGAGACCTTCCTCTTCACCTACTACAGCCACAAACCCGCACAGCTGCGTCGTTGGCATCCGGGTCCCGGCGTACTCCTGCAAGGCGCAGAGATCGGCGACGCCTTCGGTCGCTGGTACCGGCATTCGACCGGTACCGACTCGTCCGGCACAACCGTCAGCGGGGTGGAACTGGACACCGCGGCGTTCGCGACCGACCGAGGACGGGCCCTGGAGTTCGTCACGGCGCTCCTGACCGCGACCGCGGGCCGCAGCGCCAATTTCGGCTGTTTCGGTCTCCATGAGTGGGCCATGGTCTACCGATCGTCGCCCGACCAGCTACGGCACTCCGCTCTTCCTCTCCGGCTGGGCCCGGAAGGAACCGACCGCGTCGTGGAATCACACCGCATCCGGTGCTCGCACTTCGACGCCTTCCGCTTCTTCACCCCGGAGGCCCGCCCGCACAACCGGTTGCAGCCCACCCGCGAGTCCCAGACCTCCCTTGAGCAGCCGGGCTGCCTGCACGCAACCATGGACTGCTACAAGTGGGCCTACAAACTCGCACCGGCGGTGCCCGGCGAACTGGTCCTGGACTGTTTCGCGCTGGCCCGGGACGTGCGCGAACTCGACATGCGCGCCTCTCCCTACGACCTGAGCGGCCACGGCTACACCCCGATAGCGATCGAGACCCCCGAAGGCAAGGCGGAGTACACCGCGATGCAGCGGTCCTTCAGCGAGCGAGGCCAGGAACTGCGGCGGCGGCTGCTCGACGTGTGCGAGGTCCTGGCCGAGGCGCAGAGCGCGGTCCTCGACACCTGATGGCCGGGCCGGTGGCGGGACACGTCGTCGACAGGGCGTCCTGATCAGATCGCCGTCTTCTTGTCGGCGGCGGGGATCCTCTCCAGCACTCCGCCGCGAAAGACCTGGTAGAGGTCGAGTGGTTCGAGGTGTACGTAGCCGATGTGGCAGTCGCAGCTCAGCGCCGGGCAGGCTCGGGGACGCAGGTTGTCCGCGAAGGAGCCGTCGTAGAGGTTGCCGAGTTCGGTTGCCACGAAGTGGCAACGGCGCACGGTCCCGTCCCCGTCGACCGATACGACGGTGTCCCCGGTGCGACACGCCAGGCCCAGACTGGCGTGCGGTGTACGACTGTAGGCGAAGTGCGGGTCGATCTCCTGCCAGAGGGAGGCCTCGGCGTCGGTGTAGGAACGGCCCTCTGCCGCGTTCACCCAGAGATAGGTCTGCTCCGGCAGTTCCGAACGCAGTCGGCGGGTCTGCTCCAGGTGTTCGGGGAACCCGACCACGCCGACGCTGAAACGCACCCCCAGTTCCGTGAGCCGACGGCACTTGCCCAGGAACCGATCGTAGGACACCTGGCCCGGATGGAAGGTGGCCCAGAGGGCTGCGGACCCGTGGTCGCAGTCGGCCAGCCAGTCGAGGCGCCCGCTCAGATTGGTCTGGATCGCCACCCGCTCCACATGCGGCAGGTGGCTGAGTCGGGCGATGGCCCTTTGGTACCAGGACCGGACGAGGCCCTCCCCCCACGGGGTGAACAGCACCGACAGCCTGGTACCGGGACTGGCCTCGCCCTGCTCCACGACCCATTCGGCGAACCGTTCCAGCGCGGCGCGGTCGGCGCGCAACTGGTCGGGGCTGTCGCGACGCTTGGCGAAGGGGCAGTAGGGGCAGTCGTAGTCGCAGCTGGCGAGCGGGCCGCGATACAGGATGGACAGTGAACGAGGCAGACTCATCGCGCCGAGTACCCCGCCATCAGATCGGCGACCGGGGCGGAGAAGAGCAACGGGCCGATCGCGTCGGAGTGCGCCAGTCCTTCCGGTGTGAGGCGCAACTCCTGCAAGGGATGGGTGGCAGGGGCGATCCAGCCGCGCCCCGCGAGCTCGGCGAGCTGGGCGGGAAAGTGCACGAGGGGGTCGGCACCGAACCGTTCGGTGTAGAGGGCGAGGTCGACACCGTCGGCGCGCAGCAGCGACTGGAGGAGGTGACGGCGGCGCCTCTCGTCGGTGTCCAGACGAAAACCCACACCGACACGTTCGAAACCCGCGTGGTCCCTGGAGATGTAGTCGTCGATGATCGCGCGCACCTGACGCACCCCTACCGCGTAGTCGAAGGAGTAGTGCAGGTCGCGGGTGTAGGAACGGGCTCCGCACCCGAGTCCCACCATCGCGTCGGTCTGACAGCAGTAGGCCGGGCCGTCGCCACCGGGGGCGTCGATCCGCTCGAACATCCGCATCGAAACCTGCCGATAGCCCCGGGCGAGAAGGTGGTCGCGCCCCTGTCGGTAAAGGGCGAGTCGGTGGTCGTCCCAGTCACGCCCCCTGCGCCCCAGACCGGTCAGCGGACGGACGTAGAGGGGGTAGAGGTAGATCTCCTCGGGCGCGAGGTCCAATGCGGTGTCCAGGGAGTAGCGCCAAGTGTCCGAGGTCTGACCGTCGATTCCGTAGATCAGGTCCAGGTTGAGGCGGGCCCGGGTGTGGTCGCGGATGGCACGCAGGGCCCGGGCCACCTCGTCGCGGCGTTGAGGGCGACCGGCGGCGTGCGCCTCGGAGTCGATGAAGCTCTGCACCCCGATGCTGATCCGGGTGGCGCCGCGCTCGGCCAGCACCGCCAGCCGATCGGGCGTGGCCGTGGCCGGGGAGGTCTCCACCGAGGTGGGGATGGCTGCCAGGTCCGCGCCGAGTACCCGCCGGGCGAGGTCGTAGAGGCGTTCCAGTTCGGCAGCGGTCAGATAGGTGGGGGTACCCCCGCCGAAGGCCGCACGGGCGAACCGTGCGTCGGGAACGGCCTCGGCCACCGCGTACGCCTCGCGCTCCAGGGCGTCGAGGTAGGCGCTGACCTGCTCGGCCGGCGGGGTCGACCGGGTGAAGAGGTTGCAGAACCCACAGCGCATCTCGCAGAACGGGATGTGGAAGTACAGCGAGAGGGCGTCGGTGTCTTCTTCCCGCCAGACATCGGTCAGCCTCGGGGGGTCGTCGAGCGGCCGGTAGGCGCTTTTGTGCGGATAGCCGTAGACGTAGGAGCGGTAGGGCGAGTCGGCCGCCGGCGCGGCTTCGATGTCGATTGACGTCACGAGTGCTCCTCGGGGCGGGCAGCGGGGATGGTGAACTGCGCGTAGGGAACGGTCCAGACCGTCTCGTGGCCGATGCGGTGACCGGTGTGGCCGTCCTCGCCGTAGGCGGTTCCGTGGTCGGCGCAGACGATGGTGAAGCAGGGGCGGCCCCGGCCGCGCAGGGCGGCCAGGAGGGCGGGAACGTGTGCGTCCACGTACTCCAGGGCGGCGGCGTGGCTGTCGGGGCCGTCGGGCGTCCCCGGTCGCGCTCCGCGCAGGTAGAACCAGTTGGGCTGGTGGAGAGCGGAAACGTTGAGCAGGAGGAACAGGGGACGGTCGTCGGGAGCCGCGCGGGTCACGGCCGCGACCCGCGCCACCTGGTTCTCGAAGGAGGCTGGGTCGGTGACGCCGAACTCCGGCTCCCAGTGGCTCTCGGTGAACAGGTCGGGCAGTACCGATCCGAGTGCCGAAAGGCGGTTGAAGAATCCGGTCCCGCCGACACAGGCGGTGTGGTAGCCGGTTGCGGCGAGTCCGGCGACGATGTCAGGGGCGTCGAACGTCCAGGTGCGGGCATCGGTGGTGGTGCTGCCCGGAAAACCGGCGGCGAACAGCCGAGGGTGCGGTCCGGGTTCGGCCGGGGTCGGCAGGAATCCGGCCAGCATCGCCAGATGCGAGGCGTAGGTGAAACTCGCCGGTGCATGGCGCCTTTCCCAGGACCCGTCGGGCAGCAGTGCACCGAGGTTGGGAGTACGCCCCTCGGCGAGCAGCCGTGCCGCCACGTCGTAGCGCAGCGTGTCGAGGGTGACCAGGATGATGTCGTGCGTTCCCACCACGGTGTTCATGTCCGGGCGCGCGGTCATCGGCGTCCTTCTGGTTCGCGCTCCGGGCCGAACGGTTCAACCGGCGTGTGGCGGCCGGTCCGAACGGCGTGGACCTGCTCGGCATAGGTGTCGCGGCCCTCGTGGTGGATACCGGGGATCAGGTCGCCGAAGGCGTTGACCTCGCACACGGCTGTGTCGCGCAGGCCGGGGGCAAGGAGCAGGTCCACGCCCGCGTGGAGGGTGCGACCGAAGCACGCTGCGGCCGCCTCGGCGACCGACATGGCCCTGTCCCAGGCACGGGGTCCCATCGCCCCGCGCAGCGCGACGAGGTCGCCACGGGCATTGCCCAGGTGGAGGTTGGTCATGGGCGACCTGGAGGTGCGCGCCACCACATGGGTGGCACGGCCCGCGACGACGAGGACGCGCAGGTCGACGGAGGCCCGGCCCAGTGCGGCCTTGGGCAGCCACCGTTCCACGTGCACGCCGTCGGCGCACAGTGCGTCTACGATCGTGGCGACGTCGGACTCGTCCTCGTACTTCTTGATCACCAGGCTGTTGTACAGCTCCGGCCCCTGGGCACCGTGAACCAGGTCCACGGAGGTGACCGCGAGCACCCGGTCGGCGTGTGCCGTCAGCGCCACCACTCCCGATGCCGAGGATCCGTGCACCGGTTTGACGAACACCCGGGACCAGCGCCGCGCGGTCATCCGTTCGCGCAGGTCGGTGTAGCCGCTGATGGGCCGGCCGCCGAGTGCGGGCGGGACCCGCACACCGGCGGCCGACAACCGGGCGTGGCAAAGGCGTTTGTCGCACATGACGGCGAGGTCGGCCGGATCCTGGAGCAGTTGCGCTCCGGGAGCCTCGGCCACGACCCCGGTGAGGCGGCGCAGCGCGGCGCGCATTCCGCGATGGAAGGCCGCCGAGCCCTCGACCCGGTAGGGATCGGGGTCGTGGTCGAGCCCGGTGAGCAGCCGGGCGGTGCGGACGTCCTCTCCTGGGGAGTCCACCCGCACCAGGGCGCCCGGTGCGACGGTGCCTCGGCCGGCCGCCAGGTCCGACCAGGGCAGCAGAACGGGGTCGGCGAGTCCCTGGGCGCGTACCGCGTCGGTAAACAGCCGCAGCCTTCGGCCGCCTGGAACGGCGACGACGGTCAGCAGCGGATCGGCGGTCATTCGGTGCCCGCCGGGTAGCGGGATCGTCCGGCCGCCAGTTCGTCGGTGCGGTCGGCGTTGCGCAGAACGAGGGAGGTGAGGTTGGGGAAGAGTGCTCCGTCGAGCAGCGGGGCGAGATCGGCTCTCGTCGAATCACCGCCGTATTCGCGGCTGCCGAACCACAGTTCCAGGTGGTGCGGTGCGGGAAGTTCGGCGGCCGGCACCCCCCTCAGCACCCGACCGGGCAGGCCGCCGGTCTGGAGGGCCGAACGGCGCAGGGTTTCGTGGCGGACCGGGGAGAACCCCAATCCCGCGGAACCGCGCACCGTGAATTCGTCGAGCGCAGGGGAGGCGCCGGACAACGGGGAGACATCGCACCGGGGAATCCAGGAGATCTCGCTCTCAGTGGTGAGGAACTCCACGACGGGGAGCCCGGCGAACACGGCGGCGTGTTCGTGGATCGGCATACCTGCTCCTGACTGAAATGGACCGCCCCCCAGTCTTATCGGTGGGCGATGACACATCCCAGAGGACCCGCGTGCCCCACCCGTCTCCCGTGTGCACGGCACCGACGGCGCGCCCCGTCCCCTCCAGGGCCGAAAGTCCTTTCGGAAAAGGCGAAATACCCGTATTTCCTAAAGGCTTAAGTCCTTCGTGAAACGCGATATCTCAGGCACCGGACACCCCTTTGGTGAACGGATTATGGTGTTTTGCGAAACGACGGAAACTGCATATCGAAACGGGGACCGCGCACGCCGGACACCTCCTGGGGCAGTGCTGTGGGCACGGTGGCGAACCGGCCTTGTACCTCGAAGACCCCGGCGCTTGGAACAGGCGCCGCCTCGGAACCGACTCCGCGCGTCGGCGCACGTTCCAGCGAACAGGAAGAAGTCGCACCATGTCCCCCAGAACCATCGGCGAACTCCCCCATCCGGACGCGGCGACGATCCAAGCGGTCCAGGCCAGCTGCGCGGATCTTCTCGACCGCCCTGAGGTCCTGGCCGAGTCCTTCTACACTCATCTGTTCGAAGCGGTTCCACATATCCGGGAGCTGTTCCCGGAGGACATGAGCAGGCAGACCACCCGGATGGCCCAGGCGATCATCCAGGTGGTGAACCATCTGGACCGCCCCGCGCAGATGCAGAACTACCTCATGCGTCTGGGCCGCTACCACCACGAGAAATGGGGGCTGGGCCCCGAGGACTACCCCTGTGTGGGGCGCGCCATGGTCGAGGCGGTCCACGACCTGTCCCCCACCTGGTCGTCGTCGTTCAGTTCCGCGTGGATCCTGGTCTACGAATGGATCGCCGCCAGTATGCTCGCCGGCGCGACCGCCTCCGTGGCTCCCCCGGAACCGAAACCGGCGGGCCGTTGCCCGGTCGGGGCCAGGGGCACCGCTCCCGGCCGCACCGCCGGCTGACACTCCATCGCCCCGCTCGTGCGCGGCCCGCTGCTGGGAAAGAAGCCGACGGGGCAGCGCTCACTCGGTGACAACAGGGTAGTAGTAGGTCTCGCCCCCGTAGGTGTCGGGTTCGCGCGGATCGCGCAGGTCGACCTCCACACCGGGCAGGGCTGCCCGGACCTCTTCGGCGACCTCGGCATCGAGGAAGTGGGCACGCAGGTCGAGACGGCGCAAGGAACGAAACGCCTCCGCCCCGATGATCGTTCGGGCTCCGGCCTCGGTGAGCGTTCCCATCGACACGTCGAGCGCCCCCAGTCGCGCGAGCACGGGCGCCTGGGACAGGGCCTCGATCAGTGCGTCGGTGTCGTCGGCGTTGCGCAGCCCCAGCGAGCTCAGGGCAGGCAGCACCGTTCCCGACAACAGTGGCGCCAGCCCCCGCAGGGTGGTGGTGCGTCCGTAGTCGTCCACTCCCAGCCACAGCTCAAGATGGGTCAGCGCGGGCAGATCGGCCTCCAGTACCCAGGTCACGACCCCTTGGGGCAGGCCGCCGGTCTGCACGGTCAACCGCTCCAGCCCTGCGTGCCCCGCACCGGAGAATCCGAGCCCGGTCCCACCTCGGACGGTGAACTCGCGCAGCCGCGGGAACGCCGCGAGCAACGAGGAGACCTCGCACTGCTGGATCCACGAGATCTCGGCCTCCTCCAGCACGATCTCGCCGAAGAACAGCGCGCGCAACGCGGGGAAGCGGTCGGCGTGTGCGACAAGGAGGTCACGGACGGATTCGGCGCTGTTCTCGACTGGTTCGGCCCAGCTCCCGATGACGAGCGCGGTGATCCGCGTGGTGTCCACCTCGGTGAGGAAGCGCGCGAAGTAGTCCTCGTACACCTCCTCTGGTTCCCAGGACCCGACCCGTAGCCGCCACGCCACGGAGGAGGGGTCGGCGGTTCCCGCGGCCAGGGCGTGGTCGGGTTCGGGCGGTCCCGGTGGACGGCCGGCCGGCGCGGCCACGCGCTCGTGCCGGGCGAGACGGTCCTTCTCAAGGTCCTTGGAGGGGAAGTCCACGACGGGAAGGCCGGCGTACTCGGTCAGATAGTTGTGGATCGTCATCGCACGGGCTCCATGTTCCAGCGGACGGGGTCGCGATCAGTGATACCAGCAGGGGGCGCCGGAGCCCCGACGCGAACCGCCGCGGCCGGCACACGACGCTATGTCCATTGCGTGGAGATCATGGGAGGATGCTCCGCATTCCTCCCCGTCGGCCCTGATCGCGTGCCCCCATGACCCGTGGCCGTGACGTGCCCGACAGCACGGTCGACGGCTTCTCACCCCCTACCCGTTCGGAGTCCGCTACCCATGAACGAACTGACGCTCGTCCTGACGGGCGCGGCCATCAGCCTGGTGACCAGCGCGGTGGTGACCTGGCTGCTCGGACGCCAGGCGCGCCAGACCCAGGACCGCTCGGCGGTGCGCGACTCGGCCCGCCGGCTGACCGCCGTCTTCATCGCCGAGCGCGACGCATCCACCGCCGGAACCGAGGCCGGCTCGCCGTCGCGACTGGCCGAAGCCGAAGCGGTGTCCCTCGCCCTCACCGACCGCAAGGTGCGCGGTCGGATCGGGGACGTCATCCGGCTGCTGCGCGAGAGCGGCATCACCGAGCTCCAGGAGCTCAGCGGTGTCCGGTCGGGGCGCGGACGCTCCCTGCTGTGCGACCACGCCCTCGATGTCCTGGGGGCGCATTTCCGCGGCGAGCGGCTGCCCGCGCTCCCCGAGGCGATCCGCAAGATGCTCGACGTCGAGAACGAGGCGCTGGGCATCCACTCGGGCTCCACCCTCTCCTCCCCCGTCGTTCCCAGCGGCTCCCCCGTGGCGTCGGCCGAAGAAGAACCGGCTCCCGCGCCGGCCGTCAGCAGCCGCAAGGTCCGCAGCAAACCCCGCCCGGGCGCGCCCCGTTCGGCCGGCTCGCAGGACTGAGCGGTTCCCCGCCCCGGGCAGGGCGCCGCTACGGTTGACCTGGACGGTGCCCTGCCCGGGGGGCACCCGGTGATCGGAAAGGAGAGGGATGCGCGGTCCGCGTTCTCCTGCTTTTTTCCGTGCCGGGGTGCTGTCCGCTGAAGCCCTGTCACCGTCCCTGCGGCGGATCGTGTTGGGCGGCACCGGTCTCACCGGCTGGTTCCCGGGATCGGGGGTCCCCGACGAGGCGGTGCAACTGTTCCTGCCCGCACCGGGAGAGCCCCTGCCGGCGGTGCCACAGGACGATTCCGGCTCCTGGCCCCGTCCGGGGGCCGCCCCGGGGTTGGAGGGCCGGTGGTACACCGTGCGCCGTTGCGACGAACGGCGCGGCGCGCTGACCGTGGACGTGGTCGTGCACGGGAGCGGCGCGGGCGCCGACTGGGCCGCCCGCGTCCGAAAGGGCGACCACGTGGGCGTCTCCCGTCCGCACCACTGGTACCGGCCTCCCGAGAACGCCCGCTGGCAGGTCCTGGTCGGCGACCTGACGGCGTTGCCCGCCGTCGGCCGAATCCTGGAACAGACTCCAGAGCGGCTGCCCACCCGGAGTTTTCTGGAAGTCCCCGGCCCCGCGGACGAGCAGGTCCTGCCCGGCCCACCGGTCTGGACGCACAACCCGTCCCCGCATCTGGGCAGCACTCTGGCCGGGACCGCCATCGACGTAACGCTTCCGACCGGGCCCGGGTACGTGTGGGTGGCCGGCGAGGCCGCGGCCACCCGCGCGATCCGCCGCCACCTGCGCCACGGGCTGGGGTTGGCACCGGCTTCCTACACGGTCATCACCCACTGGCGTCCCCGGGCCGGCGAATGGAGCCGGCGCTTCGCGTCCGCGGGGATCGATCTGGCCGCCATCTACCGCGCCGGGACGGCAGCGGGACACGACGGCGAACAGATCAGCGACGAGGTGGACCGCC
The DNA here is from genome assembly GCF_030268225.1 of Nocardiopsis ansamitocini. GTDB lineage: Bacteria > Actinomycetota > Actinomycetes > Streptosporangiales > Streptosporangiaceae > Nocardiopsis_D > Nocardiopsis_D ansamitocini. Next base: position 950,228 of record NZ_BSQG01000001.1, read on the forward strand.
GCCTCGACGACGCCGGGCTGTGAGCGCCGCTCCCTAGACGACCGCGGGTTCCCACGCCCGGTCGACCACCCGCACCAGACCCCGGTCGGTGATCTTGACCTGGGGGGAGACCGCGAGGGTGAGGGTGGAGACGCTCATGAAAGCGTTGCGGTTGCGCCAACCCCACGCGTGCAGCACCGCGCGCACCCGGCCGGATACGCGCGCGACCTCTCCGGCGGACCGGTCCGACATCACCCCGCCGATCGGCAGTTCCAGCAGCGCCGGTTCCTCTCCGGCGACCACGGCGCACATTCCCCCGCCCGCGGCGATCACCGCGTTGGCCGCTGTTCGCAGCGACTCGGCCGAAGTGGCGATGACGGTGAGGTTGTGGCTGTCGTGGGCGTAGGTGCTGGCGAAGGCCCCCTCTGCGAGGTCGTGCCCCACGACCGGTGCGACCGCCACGGTGGCGTCCCCGGTGTGGCGCTCCAGGACCGCCACGACAGCGGTGTGCCCTTCCCACTGCACGACGCCGTCGCATACGTCGAGCACCACTTCGGCGGCCTCGGTGTAGGTGTCCACCTCGTTGACCCGCATGGCCCGGAAGGTGTGTTCCCCGTCGGGCAGGTCCACCCGCCACTGAGGGTGCCCCTCGGCCAAGGGCTCCAGGTGGACCGTACCCGCGAAGGGGTTGTCGGCCGGTAGGGCAGCAGCGGCCTGGAGCGGTTGTCCGTTGCGTCCCACCACCGCTCCCCCGGCCACGACCACGGCCGGAGTGAGGTCGGTGAGGGCGTTCAGTACCACCAGGTCGGCCCGTTTTCCGGGGGTGACGGTGCCCCGGTCGTGCAGGCCGAGGCGGCGGGCGGGGGTGAGGGTGAGAGCGCGCAGCACCTCGACGGGCGCCATCCCGCGCTCCAGGGCGACGTGGCCGACCCGGTCCAGGTGTCCGCCGGCCAGGATCGCGTCGGCGGCGACGTCATCGGTGACCAGGCACAGGTCGGGCAGGCGCGGAAGGGCGAGAAGGGCGTCGACGACCTCGGGCGTGAGGCACTTCTCCTGAAGCATCAGGAGCATCCCCAGCCGCGCCTTCTCCACCGCGACCTCCGCGGTGTTCTTGCAGTGATCGGAGTCGATCCCGGCCCAGAGGTACTCGTTGAGGTCGACGCCCGACAGGTTGGGGCAGTGCCCGTCCAGGCGGACGCCCCGGGTACGGGCCACCTCGACGATGGCGCGCATACGCGGGTCGCCGGAGACCACCGCGCGATAGTCCATGACCTCACCGAGGGTGGTGACGTCTGCCCAGTCCAACATCTCCGCGATATCGGCGGCGTCGAGGCGGGCCCCGGCAGTCTCGAACCCGTCGAGGGCGGGAACGCAGGACGGGACGGCCCAGCGCATCGTCTGCGCGGTGTCGCGCCCCTGCTCGATCATCCATGCCTGGGCGTCGCGTCCGGCGACGTTGACGATCTCGTGGGCGTCGGCCAGGACGGTCGTGGTGCCGCGCGGCAGGGTCACCCGGGCGAATTCACGGGGGGCCAGCAGCGAGCTCTCGATGTGCATGTGTGCGTCGACGTAACCGGGCGCGACGAGCAGTCCGGTCGCGTCGATCACCTCGGCCGCCGTGACCGGGGTTCCCGGTTCCAGCACGGCCCGGATCGCGTCGCCGGTGATGGCGACGTCGGCGGCCCAGACCTCTCCGGTCTGCACCGACACCACGCTGCCGCCGCTGATGAGCAGGTCGACGGGGTCGGACGGGTTCATGTGGGGTTCCTCGTTCGTCATGGTCGGTCGGCGGTGGGCCGGGTGCGGGCGTAGGCGGCGAGCCGTTCGGTGAGCAGCCGGGTGAAACCGTCGGCGTCCACCGTGCGGGCGACGCGCACGTCGCGCGCACGGCCGGGGGTGCGCAGGTCGGCGACGAGGGCGCCGCGCGTCACCTCGCCCGCGCATTCCACGGTGGCCGTACCGCTGTCGTAGCCGAGAAGCCCGGGGTGGGTGACCGCGGCGACCGCCAGCGCGTCGTGGACGGGGACGGCCGCGACGCCGAAACGGTCCTGGTAGCGCTGCACGAAACCGCGCAACAGGGTTCCGGCCGCACCGGCGGCACCGGGCAGTGCCGCCAGTCGTTCGGCCGGCTCCAACGGAAACAGCGCCGCTCGGGTGACGTCCAGTCCCACGACGCGCACCGCCAGGCCCGATTCCAGGACCCGGCGGGCCGCCTCGGGGTCGGCGAAGAAGTTGAACTCGGCGGCGGGGGTGACGTTGCCCTGGCAGCGGGCGGCCCCGCCCATGACGACGATGCCGCGCAGCGCGGGGCCCGCCTCGGGGTGCCGGGCCACCATCGCGGCGACGTTGGACAGCGGCCCCAGGGCGACCAGGGTCAGTTCGCCGGGGGCGGCCAGGATCTGCTCGGCCAGCCAGTCGACGGCGTGTTCCCGGCCGGGGGCACGTAGGGAGCCGGGCAGGTCGAGCCCGCCCAGGCCCCCTGCTCCGTGCATCGGCTCGTCGGGGATGCGGGCCGTGCGGGCGATCGGCCCGGCGAGGCCGGCGACCAGGGGCAGGTCCGCGGGCGCGCCGGCCAGGTCCAGCACCTGGGCGGCGTTGCGGGTGACCTGGTCCAGTCCGGCGTTGCCGGCGACCGTGGTCACCCCGCGCACATCGAGCTCGGGAGAGGCCAGGGCGTAGAGCAGGGCGAGGGCGTCGTCGACTCCGGGGTCGCAGTCGATGACAACGGGAATGCTCATCTGGCCACCTGCTCGACGAAGCGGTCCAGCCAGGCCGAGCGCTCGGTGGCGATGAGTTCGAGGTCGCCCTGGTGGTAGCCGTTGCCGGCCGGGTCCACGGCGGCGTCCCCGGAAACCTCGGTCATGAGGTCGGTGACCTCGGCGTCGGGATGGACCGGTTTGTCGTAGATGACCCGTGCGACCTCCGACTGCACGTCCGGGTCGAGCAGGAAGTCCACGAACTTCTCGGCACCGGCCCGGTTGGGGGCTCCCGCGACGATCTGGGCGGTGTTGGCCGTCATGACCCGGCCTTCCTCCGGAACCGCGAAACCGATGGGCTGCCCCGCCTCGACCGCGTTCATGGCGAAGTTGTCCAGGCCGGGGGCCATTGCGATCTCGCCACGCTCCAGAAGACTGGTGAGTTCGGTGGACCCCGTGTAGAACTGCAGCGCGTCGGGCCCGATCTCGGCGAGCCGGTCGAAACCGGTGTCGGCGTCCGTGGGGCCCGATCCGTACGCTTCCCCGGTGGCCAGGACGAGCATGGGGCCGGCCGACACCGAGATGTCGGGCAGCGCGAACCCGCCGGGCAGATCCGACTGGTAGAGGGCGTCCCACGAGGCGGGTTCCTCGGTGACCATGTCGGTCCGATACATCATGCCCAGGAGCTGGAACGTGTAGGCCGGCCCGTAGCCGTCGGGGTCCAGCGCCCAGGGGCGGATCTGGTCCAGGGTGGGGACCGCGGCCGGATCGACCTGTTGGAACAGCTCCATCTGCTTGCCGATCTCGGCGTAGTAGTCGGAGATGAGGACGACGTCGGTGTCGGGGTTGTCCTTGTTGATCCGCAGTTTGGTGAGCCGGGTGGCGTTGTTCCCCGTGTCCAGGACGACCTTGATTCCGGTCTCCTGTTCGAAGGGTCGACCGATGACCTGCATGAACTCTTCGGTGGCGAAGGCGAAGGTGCTCACCACGAGGGTGGTGGTGTCGTTCTGCCGGGTGGCCGCGCAGGAGGTCAGGGCCATGACCGCGGCCAGGGTTCCCGCTGCTGCGGCGACCGCGCGTCTCATCGGGCACCGGCCGGGGTGTGCGCGTCGGCCAGCTCCACGAGGCGGTGGCGGGGCAGCAGTATGCGCACCGCCTCACCGGGCCGGAAGTCGTCGCCGGGGTGCACGCAGTTCAGGCGGCCACCCGCCGTGTCCACGCCGATCAGGCAGTGGCTGCCCTGGTAGGTGACATCGGCGACGGTGCCCGCCAGCTCCACGGAGTCGGTGGCGGCCTCCTCACCGGTGACGGCCGCGGTCAGCCGGACGTGCTCGGGGCGGATCGTCACCGGTCCGAAGCCGGGAACCTCGGGGAAGTTGTCGTATCCGAGGAATTGGGCGACGAAGCGATTGGCGGGCGCGGGAAAGACCGTACGCGGGTCGCCCTGCTGCTCCAGCCGTCCGCCGTTGAGGATGACCATCGTGTCGGAGAGCTGAAGCGCCTCGTCCTGGTCGTGGGTGACCAGGATCGCGGTCAGTCCGGTTTCGCGCTGCACGCGCAGCAGTTCCTGGCGCATCTGCACGCGCAGGCGGGCGTCGAGGTTGGACAGCGGTTCGTCCAGCAGCAGCACCGACGGTTCGATGGCGACGGCGCGGGCCAGGGCCACCCGCTGCTGCTGACCGCCCGACAGCTCGCCGGGCTTGCGGTCGGCGGCGTGGGACAGCCCCACGAGTTCCAGTGCCTCACCGGCACGTTTCCTGACCTCGGCCGCGGGCCGCCTGCGGGCCCGCAGGCCGAAGCCGACGTTGTCGGTGAGCGTCATGTGCGGGAACAGGGCGTAGGACTGGAAGACCATGCCGATGTTGCGGCGCTCGGGCGGGGTGTCGGTGGCGTCCGTCCCTTCCAGCAGGATGCGCCCGGACGTGGGACGGATGAACCCGGCGATCATCCGCAGGGTCGTGGTCTTGCCGCAGCCGCTGGGGCCCAGCAGGGTGGTGAAGGTGCCGCGGCGTACCGCGAGGTCGAGGTCGCTGACGGCGGCGACGCCGTTGGCCGCGCTTCCGAAACGGTGGCCCACCCCGTCGAGTTGGACTACAGGTGTCATTTCTCGATGTCTCCTTGAACCCGGCCGCTAGCGGCCGAAGACCTTGTTGAATCCGACGAGGCGCTCGGTGAGTAGGGCTACCGCGACGCTGAGCGCCAACAGGACGACGCTGACCGCGGCGACCACCGGATCGAACGAGGACTGCACGTAGTTGAGCATCTCCACCGGGAGGGTGGCCACGCCCGGCCCGGTCAGCAGCAGCGACAGCGGAACGTTGTTGAGCGAGGTGATGAAGGCCAGGATCGTGGCGGAGATGATTCCCGGGCGCATGACCGGGACCGTCACCGAGAAGAAGGTACGCACCGGTCCCGCGCCCAGGCCGCGGGCGGCCTCCTCCAGGCGGGGGTCGGCCAGGGCGAGCGAGGCCCCCACGACGCGCACCGTGTAAGGCAGCAGCAGGACGGTGTGCCCGATGACCAGGGTCCCCAGGGCCGTGATGTTGAAGCCCACCATGAGCTGCTGGAACAGGGCCAGGCCCAGCACCAGTTCGGGAACGATGATCGGGGTCATGAACAGGTTCTCGATGAACGCCTTGCCCGGGACGGCCCCGCGTTGCAGCGCCAGCGTCGCGGGGATTCCCAGGGCCAGGGCCGCGGCGGTGGAGAGCACCGCGACGACGAGGCTGGTCCCCAGGGAGTCGATGAAGGGCCGGTACTCCAGGGCCGCGGCGAACCACCGCAGGGACAGTCCTTCGGGCGGGAAGGTCAGCGTGCTGCCCGCGGTGAAGGCGACTCCCAGCAGGATCACCACCGGACCGAGCATGATGACGAAGGCGATCGCGCTGAGCAGGGACAGCAAGGGGCGTCTGAGGATCATGAGGTGGTGCTCCCTCGCTTGCTCAACCGGCCCGACAGTGCGGCCACGACGAGCACCAGGACCGTCATGACCAGGGCGACGGCGCTGGCCGCGGGCCAGTCGAGGCTGACGTTGACCCGGCTGTAGAGCAGGGTGGACAGGATGCGCTCGCGGGAACCGCCGAGCAGTTGGGGGGTGGTGAAGGCGGTGACGGCTCCGGCGAAGACCAGGGTGCAGCCCACCAGTGCCCCTGGCAGAGCGAGAGGGAACACGACCTGGCGAAAGACCCTGGACGGCCCGGCTCCCAGGCCGCGGGCGGCATCCTCCAGGCGGGGGTCCTGCTGGGACAGGCTGGAGTAGCTGGACAGGATCATCAGGGGCAGGAACAACTGGACCAGGCCGAGCACGATCGCGGTCTCGGTGTAGAGCAGTTGGACGGGGCCCAGGCCCAACGCCTGGGAAGCGGTGCTGAGCACCCCGTTGCCGCCGAGGACGACGATCCATCCGTAAGTGCGCACAACGGTGTTGAGCATGAGCGGAAAGATCGCCAGCGCCAGGAGTTTTCCGGACCATCGGGCGGGTGCGCGGGAGATCAGATAGGCCGTGGGAAAGCCCAGGACCAGGCAGATCAGTGTGGTCAGCACCGAGACCCGGATGGTGCGGGCGATCACCGGCAGCAGGTTGGGGTCGGTGAGCAGCGCCCCGGTCTCACGGGCGACTGTGGCCGGATCCCCGTCCGGTGGGGCCGCCAGGGTGGCCGCCACCGGATAGAGGAAGGCGAACAGCAGCACGGCCAGACCGGGGAGCAGCAGTAGGCGCACGGTGTTGCGGCTGGTCAACTCCACCCCCGAAAGGTCGGCGTCCGGCCATGCCGGTACGCAGGATTACAAACTATGTCGGCTTTGAACAGGTCTAATACCTGCAAACGCTTCTGCAAGCGCTTGCAGCATCGTAGCCTTTGCTCGGACATGTCGGCCAGACAGGGTGTGTTAAGAAGCGGTGAAGCCATCCGGCACCGAGGAACGGAGACGCAGTGGCGGGACTAGAGGACGTGGCCCGGATCGCCGGTGTGTCGGCCTCGACGGTGTCACGGGCCATGAGCCGGCCCGGCATGGTGGCGCCCACCACTCTGGAACGGGTGCGCACCGCCGCGGAACAGGCGGGGTTTCGGGCCAACCCGGCTGCGCGGGCACTGACCACCGGACGCACCGGATTCCTGGCGATGCTCGTTCCCAGCATCGACAACCCCTTCTACGCGGGCAGCATCGCCGGTGCACAGGCCGCGGCCGAGGCGAGCGGCCGATGGCTGATCATCGCGGTGACCGACGGCAGCGCCGAGCGCGAGGCCGCCGCGCTGCGCGACCTGGAGAGCCAGGTGGACGGCTTCGTCCTGTTGATGCCGCTCGCCGGGGCAGGGGAACTGAAGCGGGTGCACGAGCGCAAACCGGTGGTCGTCATCAACCGCAAAGTGCCCGGCCTGACCTCGTTCACCGTGGACACCCCGGGCGGCCTGGCCCGGATCTACGACCGGCTGGTCGAACTCGGCCACACCCGGGTCGCCTATCTCGCGGGACCGCCGGGTTCGTGGATGGACCGGCGTCGGCGCCAGGTCCTGTCCGAGCACTCCGACCGTCCCGGCCTGAGCGTACGGGTCCTGGGGCCCATGCCCCCGGAGTTCAGCGAGGGCGCCTCCCACGCCGACGCCGTCCTGGACTCCGGCTGCACAGCAGCCCTGGCCTACAACAGCTCGGTCCTGCTGGGCCTCGTCTTCGAACTGGGACGCCGCGGGGTACGGGTGCCCGACGACCTCAGTGTGGCCGCCGCCGACGACATGGCCTTCGCCGACCTCCCCGGTTCCCCGTTGACCGCGGTCGGCGTACCGGTGGCCGACCTCGGCCGGCGGGCGGTGGCGGCACTGGACGACCTCATCGGCGCCGCCCCGGGCAGTCCACGACCGGCCAGCCGGATGCTGTCCACCACGGTCCGGCTGACCGGGTCGTTGGCCGCGCCGCGCCTGCGGCGGGTGCGCTCCGCCGGGTCAACGGCGCCCGAACAGGAAGCGCACCATCCCTCTTCGCAGCGGGAGCTCGGCTCCGGTGAAGACGCGTAGTTCCCCACGGTGGGCGGGAAGCCGGTGGGCCTCCAGCAACGTGTGCAGGCCGGGCGCGCAGTCCCACTTCGCAGCGGACAGTCCGGCGATGGCCGACAGCACCGTTCGCTGGTCGTCGGTGAGACTGCTGTAGGGCGACGGCGCCCAGGAGGTCGCACCGGGCCGACCGAAGACCGCGGCCAACAGGCTCTCGGCGGCCGGTTCGACGTCCCAGTTGCGGGCGAAGAAATCGGTGCAGGCGGCAATACGTGCCTTATCCAGAGCGGGGCCCATCCCGGACAGGGCCAGCCAACCCAGTTCCTCGGCGCTGGAGTCGGCGAAGGAGGGCCAGCCCCGCCACAACCGCGCGTCCTCGGTCGGCAGGCGGGTTCCGATCACCCGCAGGGCCTTGTCGGGAATCTCGGCACCACGCATGCAGCCCAGCGCGAGGGCCGCGGCGAAGTCCGCATCGTCGGTGGCGTCCAGCAACAGCACCAGGTGACGGGCCGTGGCGACGTCGTCGGGGCGGGCGACCCTGCCCAGGGCGTAGACCGCGGAGCGCAGAGGGGCGGCCGTCCCGGGCTCGCACACCCGGCGCAGCGGGCCCACCAGCGTCCCGGCGTCCTCACCGAACCACGACAGAACCCAGGCGGCCAGGTCGGCAACCCGGTGGCCGGCGAACTCCCCCCGCTCCTCCAGCAGCGGGAACAAGCCGGGCAGTAGCGGCCGCAGCGCCTCGTGGGCAGCCAGCTCGGCTCTGAGGATTTCGGGCCCGCGCTCCAGAGCCAACGCGTCCAGCCGGGTGTGTGCGATGCGACGGGCCTGCTCGTCCTGGGCCGCCGCCAGCCACGCACGGTAGTGCTCCCGGGCCCTGTCCGCCCCGACCTGGGCGATCCACGCCATCTCGTCACGCCACAACAGCGGGTCGCGCCGCCGCGGAAGGTGGTCGGCGGGGGCGGTGTCGAGGAGCTCGTGCAGGCACAGCAGCGCGGCGAACCGACCCGGAACTCCTGGGTCGGCGGCCATCCGGGCGAGAACCGGTGCCAGCCCCGGAGCAGCGGTGAAATACGGGCCGGGGAAGGACAGCAGGAGCTCGAAGTCGCCGATGACATGGCTGTCCTCGTCGGCGACGGCGACCTCCTCCAGCATCCGCGGGATCTGCTCGCCCGAGCCGGGGGCGAGCGCCTCCCAGTCGACGTCGGCGGCTTCTGGGGCGTGGGAGTTGCCGGAATGCTCTGGCATGGGGCCATTATCCGCGGGACGGGTCCGCGCGGCCCGGCTGTCGGGAGTGGTGGCCGGTTCGGGCCACTGGCCCGTTGTCCACCGGGAGGAGGCATGGCGACCGCGCCGGTTCGCCTACAGTCGTGCGGATTTGGTTGATTCGAGCGAAACCGGAGGCCCCATGGACGGCGCGGTTCTCGGCCTGTTGACAGCACTCACCGGTATCGCCGGCACCCTGGCTTCGGCCTTCATGGTCCAGCGCGGAGCGGAGCGGAGCAAAGCCCGCGAACTCGAGCACGCCGAACGCATGCGGGCGGAGGAGCGTCGGCACGCCGACGAGCGGACCGCGCTCGACACAAGGCGATCGTGCTATGTCGCTCTCAACACCGCGGCCAGGTATTACCACATCGTCCTGACCGACTGTCGTCACGCGCTCCAGGCAGATCTCATGACCGAGGAGCTCCGGTCACGGCTCGACGAGGCACGCGTCGACCACAGGGCGCAGCACGCCGAAGCGCAGATGGTGCTCCCCGACACCGTTCTGGGAGCGGCAGGGGGCGTCAACCGCGGTTTGAACTCGGTGTACGGAATCGTGAAGCGCCTGGACTCCGGCTCTCACCCAGCGGGGGAATCAGTCCTCGACGTCGAACACGGACTGAGCGGCGCGTGGGGGCACTTGGTGGCCATGCGCACCGTGATGCGCGCCGACCTGGGCATTTCGGAGAGCGGCGGCAAACCTGCCGACGAGGTTGTTCAAAGAGAGGCCGACTCCTCCACTTCTCCTGAGCCTCCCCGGTAGGCCTCGGCCTGGATCGAGTACAGCTCCGCGTACAGGCCGTGCACGGACATGAGCTGATCGTGGGTGCCCTCCTCGACCACACGACCCCGGTCGAGGACGTAGACGCGGTCGGCCATGCGCACGCTCGCCAGGCGGTGGGTGATGAGCACGACTGCGCTGCGAGTGCGCCGGGCGTGCTCGTGGATCGAGGCGAAGAGCCGCTGTTCGGCACGGGCGTCCAGAGCGGCGGTCGGCTCGTCGCAGATCAACAGGGGCGCGTCCCGGTAGAAGCCGCGAGCGGCGGCGACCCGCTGCCATTGCCCGCCGGAGAGCTCCTGCCCCTCGGCGAACCGGCGGTCCAGGAGGGTGTCCCAGCCGTGCGGCAGTTCGTCGACGATCTCCCGGGCGCCGGAGACCCTCGCCGCCTCGTCGAGCCGTCCGGGATCGTCGGGGCTGCTCATCGTGACGTTGCGGCGGGCGGAGAAGGGCCAGTGCGTGTGGTCCTGGGCGATGATCGCGATGCGCCCGCGCAGCGCGTGGGCGTCCACTCCGGCGAGGTCGGTCCCGTCCCAGCACACCCGGCCCCGGACAGGGGTGTAGAGGCCGGCCAGGAGCTTGGACAGGGTGGTCTTGCCCGACCCGTTCTCCCCGACCAGCGCGATCGTCTCGCCGCGCCCCACACGCAGGCTCACTCCGTCCAGGGCGTGGTCGTCCTTGCCCGGGTAGCCGAACACCACGTCCTCGACGGTGATCGACTCGACCGCGTCGGGCGGGGCGGCGAGGCCGCTCGGTGGCAGCCACGCCTTCGCGCGGTCGCAGAAGTCCAGGAAGTCACGGAAGTACAGTCCCGACTCGTAAGCGCTGTTGACGGCCATGAGGGTGGTCGCGAGCGCGGACTGGCCGGTGCGAATCGCGATGACCGCCGCTCCGGCGACCGCCAGCGGCATCATGTCGTTGACCAGCAGCAGGCCCAGGACAACGTAGGTGAGCAGGGTGGCCGTGCCGCCCAGGGCCTCCCCGGCCAGGCGCACCAGCGCCTGGCGGCGGGCGAGGACGAGCTGCACGTCGCGCTCGTGGCCGGCGATCGCGTCGAACTCCGCCAGGAGCGGACCGCGCATCGTGAAGGAACGGACCTCGGCGCAGGAGGCGCGCGAGGTCATCAGGTCGTCGAGCATCCCCTTGCGGCGGCGGCTCTCGGTGATCGCGAGGATCCAGGCATAGCGCATCCGCGCCGCAAGGGACGCGGCCCACCCCTCGGGCAGGACGGTGAGCAACAGGAGCGGGATGAGCAGCGGGTGCAGTATGCCCAGCACACCAGCTGCGGCGATGATCCCGATCAGCCCGGTGAGGATGTCGATGGAGTAGGTGACGACCCGCTTGGCCTCGTCCGCCCCGCGGATCGTGGCGCGAAACATCCGGTCGTGGAAGTCGTTGTCGTCGAAGGCCAGGACCCGGACTCCGGTGGCGAGTTCGGCCAGGCGCAGCTCCGAGACCCGTTCCACCTGCGGCTCCAATCTGGCCTGGGCCCAGCCGGCCGCGGCCGAGAGCGCCCCGCGCATGAGCGCGGCCCCACCCACCACCGCCAGGGCGGGCAGCGCGGCCAGGACCCGGTCGGTGGTCGGGCCCGCGGTCAACAGCTCTTCCAGGACGCCCGCCGTACCCACCAGGACCACGGCGGTGAAGACACCGGCGGCCACGTTGAACACCGCGGTGGCCAGCAGGTCGCGGGGGGACGCCCGCCACGCCAGGCCGACGGCCTGGGCCAGCAGGCCGGGAAGCCGCCAGGCCACGCTCCGCCAACCGGCCTGGGCCGCCTCCTCCTCGTAGCGGCGCCATTTGGGCGGCGCCAGCGGGGGCAGCGTCAACCCGGTGGCCGCGCCCGCCCGCCCCTCCTCATCCTTGGTCGCCTTCACTCGCACGTGCGCCTCCAGCGTGGTCGGGGATCGCCCCGATCATCACCGAGGACAGCGGTGGAACGCACCGGGCTGTCCGCCTCCGGCCGTGTTGCGGCCACGCCGAATCACCCGGATCACCACCGGGTATGCACCTCGGCCACGTGTCCGGACCCCACACGGTACGGTGCTGCCGGTCCGCACTCTCCCCCCGCGGACCGGCCGTGAGCGGCCCCGCCGAAACCGTCGACGGAGCCGCACTCAGGGCAGTTGGCCGACGTAGGCCAACGCCTGACGCAACAGCACCCCCTGGCCGCCGGTCATCTCCGCCTGGACCTCGGGGCTGGCGGCCTCCTCGACGCTGAACCAGACCAGGTCCAGCGCGTCCTGACGGGGCTGGCAGTCGCCCGCCACCGGCACGACGTAGGCCAGCGACACCGCGTGCTGGCGGGGATCGTGGAACTTCGTCACCCCCGGCGTCGGGAAGTACTCGGCGATGGTGAACGGCTGCGGCGAGACGGGGATCTGCGGGAGCGCCATCGGACCGAGGTCCTTCTCCAGATGGCGCAGCAGGGCGTCCCGGATGCGCTCGTGGTAGAGCACCCGGCCCGAGACCAGCGCACGGCTGATCGACCCGTCGGGCGCCACGCGCAACAGCAGGCCGACGTGGGTCACCGCCCCCGAGTCGTCGGTGCGCACCGGTACCGCGTCGACATAGAGGATCGGCAGCCGCCCGCGGACCGCTTCGAGCTCGTCACGGGAGAACCACTCGGGCGTGGTGTCGGTCGTTTCGGTCATTTGGCCGTTGTACCCCATGAGGCTGTTGTGGCACCTACGGGCCCCTATCGGTTCGTACCGGGAGGTTGATCTGCGTCACGCCGGAGCAGGCGGGAAGGCGGGCGATGGTGCCGCCTGGACGTCCGGTTCGGCGGCTGGGACGGGACTTCGGGCGCAGGCCCGGCACGAAGGGAGCAGCAGCCGCCGGTGCGGGCCGACCGTGTCACCGGCCTCCCGCGTGGAAGTGCTCGCCCGCCCCGTCCGATGCCCCTGCCGGCTGACACGAATCGAACGGTCGGGCCACGCTGTGCCCGACCGTCGACCGACCCGCTCGCCGCATTGCCCCGGCCGGACAACGGGCGACACACGGCCGCCCCGTACCGGAGCCGCCAGGACAGCCCTTTCATTCCCACCAGTCACTCCCGCCCCGTCGGCACCAAAAAGCCGTCGATTCACCAGGAAAACGAGAATCAAGCGGCAACGGCCAACGATTGTCCGGCCGCCGGTCCACGGAGAAGAATTTTCTCCATGGCGAAGAAAAGAAAAAAGAGCGCCCTTTGGCGCTATTGGGGATATCTGCCCTTCACCGGTGCACTGCTGGGCTGGCTCAACCCCGAGATCGGCCCGGCCGTGGTCATGGGGCTGGCCGCTGTCTCGACCGTCTATTTCCTCTTCCAGGCCCCGACCCCCTGCGGCGCACCCAATCGGAAGGCCGGCCAGAGCTGCCGCAACAACGCGTCGGGGCTCCTGCTCGGCTGCTACCTCCAGGACCACAAGTGGCGCAGGGCGGGAATGCTGGCGCACCGCCACCGGTGGGCGGAACTCGCGGCGTCCTTCGGCGGAGGATGGCGAACCGCGCTGCCCGTCCTCGCCGAGACGGCGACGGTCGTCTCCGGCATCTCGGCTGCCATCGTCTACTTCGTGCCCCAAGCAAAATAATCGGTTTCGCGTATTCGGGCTCCACGGGCGGCAATGATTGCGAAGGGCGCGAAGAACTGCTTACGGGGAGCCTTTTCACTGTTCAACCGGAAAACCACACGGCGAGGAATGACAATGAGCGACGAAACCAGTTCCTTCGGCACCGAACTCCGCCGGCAGCGCGTCGCGGCGGGGCTGTCCCTTTCCGGGCTCGCCGAGGCCACGCACTACAGCAAGAGCCACCTCAGCAAGGTGGAGACCGGCCGCAAAGCTCCTTCCGGCCCTCTGGCCCGGGCCTGTGACACGGCACTGGGCGCCGGAGGGCGGTTGACAGCCCTGGTCGAGACATCCGGGCGGCGGGCCGCCCCGTCCTCGCCCGAGCCCCCCGGGCACGGCGGACCGTGGACGGCGACGCACGGATTCCCGGCGGCCTCCCTTCCGGGCGCGGCTGCCATCGGCGCGCAGGCGCTACTGGGAACGGGACTGACGGGGAGGGGCCGCGAGCCGTCCTTGCACTCGGCCGACACGCTCAGGGTGTACCGCACGATGTTCGACCACCTTCGGCTCCTCGGCCAGCAGACCAGTCCCGCCACGGTGCTGCCCAGCGTCGTCGCACAGACGCACGCGCTCTCCCTCCTCGCCAAGAACTCCGGCCCCGAGTTGGGCACGGCCGCCCTCATGCTCGCCGCCAGGCACGCCGAGTACAGCGGGTGGATGGCCCAGGAGGCGGGCGACGATCCCGCGGCACTGTGGTGGACCGACCAGGCGGTGGAGATGGCGACGGCATCGGGTGACGGCCGACTGCACGCCTACGCCCTCATCAGGCGCGCCTGCATCGCCATGTACGCCCACGACGGGCTGACGACCATCGAACTGGGGCGGCGCGCGCGGGCCGCCGCCACAGCATCGCCCCGGGTGCGGGCCATAGCCGCCGAACGAGAAGCGCAGGGCCACGCACTGGTGGGCGACTATGACAGCTGCCGACGTGCACTGGACCACGCGGCCACGGCCGCAGAAGAGGATACCGGGGAGGAGGAAGACGCCCCGGTCCTCGGATCATCGACGGTGCGCAACCGGCTCTCCGTCGTCACCGGCTGGTGCATGTACGACGTGGGGCGCCCGGCAGAAGCCGCAGCCGTACTGGAACCGGCCCTGGACCAGATCCCGATGGGCGCGGTACGCGCACGGACCAGGTTCGGAATGCGACTGGCCCTGGCCCACGCGGGGAGCGGCAGCATCGACCGTGCCTGCGATCTGGCCCACGGGCTGCTCGACGGGGTGGACGCGATCGACTCGGCGACCGTCGCACACGACGTGCGGCAGCTCTCCCGTACCCTCGCCCGCTGGCACACCGATCCGGCGGTGCGGGGGCTCACGCCACGCCTGGCGCGGGCCCTGAACCGGTCGCCCAGGTGAAGCCGTGGGGCGGGGATCGCTCCCCGCCCCACCGTCCGCGGCTAGACGGAAGGGCCGGGTTCCCTGGGATTGTCCCGCCCGGGTTGCTCCGGAACGCTCCCGCTGTCCGGAGCATCGACCGCTGTGTCGTCCTCGTCGTCAACGGCATCGAAAAGGCCGGGCTCTTGTTCGGTGGAAAGTTCGGCCGCCTGGTATTTCTCGCGGAGCTGCCTGGCGAGGTCGGGCTGCCCGTAGACGCTCAACAGACCGGCGAACCGGTCGGTGAAGCCGTCCCGGTCCATCTCGTCCCCGTCTGCCCCGACCTTGTCGACGATCGCGCTGGCGTGGTCCATAACGCTCCAGGACACCCGGGGCGCCTCCTCCCGCGCCAACCACGCGGGGACCGACGCGTCGGCGGGCGACCAGTCCGGGTGCTCCCGCACCGCGTTTGCGCGGAACTCCTCCAGTCGCGCCGAACTGTTCGCGGCAGCCGAGAGTTCACCGAGGATGTCGACCATCTTCACGGTCTCCTCGACCTTCGAGGGGTCCTTGGCGAACCACCACGCGACCGCGTTCTCCTGAGAGGCCAGGACATCACCGCCGTAGTAGGCGCGCTGATCGCGCTCGTGCTCGCGCGTGTGCTTCCAGACGTCGCGTTCCTTGCGGACATCGGCAAACCAGCGCAGCCGCTCGACGTCCCTCTCCGGAAGGACGAGAGCGACATTCTCCGCCCATGCCTCGCACTGGCCGCGGGAGTCGCCCGCCGGCTCACCGAGCAGGGCGGCGAGGCGACGTTCGGCCAGCTCCGGCAGATCGGGCGACAGCGTGGCCGCGAGCTGCGCGGCGCGGCCGAGGACCAGTTCGGCGGCGAGCGCCGCCAGGTTCCGGTGGGCATCCCCCGGAGCAATGCGTTCCTTGTGACAGACGGTCGCCGAGAAGACGAAGACGTAGTCCTCCTGCGCGCTGGGCAGACCGATCTCCCTCATCTGCTTCCGGTGCACCGGATCGGGCTCCGGCAGCGAAACAGCGACGGGGACCGCCTCCACCGGCTCCGGCTCGATATCGAATTGACTCCGCGGTTCCATGTCCGGATCGCCGAGAACCCCGGTTGCCACGACGGTGAGGCCGATCACGACCAGGGCGATCGGGGCCCAGAGCAGGGTCCACCAGGCGAGGAAGAACGCCATGACCAGAGGGACGAGTACGGCGCTGAGCGCCAGCACCACCAGTCCGACCATTTTCTTCGTTTCCATGTCAACCCACCTCCGCGTTCTCGCGCGCGCTGCTCGTGGGCAGCGGCGCCAATCCCTGCGCCCTGTCGACGCGCTCGATCAGTTCGGCCACGGCGCGGACCCGCTCGCCCTTGTTCGAGTGTTCCGAGGCCAGCGCCCAGCGGCGCGCGACGGCATAGAGGCGGTTGACACGCTCCGCCTCCTGGCCGGCTTCGACGAGTACGTCGAGGAGAAGGCCCGCCGCGCCGTCGGCGGCGCACGCCTCCAGGAAGCGTTCGGTGTAGTGGCGCAAAGCCTCGTCGTCACCCAACGCCGCGGCGATCCCTCTGACCGCATCGGCGCGGACCCGCTGCTCGGTGGCAAACGGGCCGCCTCTGCCCCGGGCGAGCATCCGATCGGGCCGGGTCAACGGCACCAACAGTTCGAGGTCGGCCTGCCGGTGCGCACCGTCGATCGCGGCGGCGATCCGGTTGAGCAGCAGGCGGTACAGGCCCGGTTTCTCCGTGAGCTCCAGGAGCGCGGACACCGCCGACTCCCGGACCTTTGGGTCTTTGTTCCTGGCAAGGTGGTGAAGTCGCACCAGCGCTTCGTCGGGCCAGCGAGAAGCGATCGCGTCCGCCGAGACACCGATAAGGACTTGGGCCAGCTCCGGAGCGAGTGCTTTCTCTGTGGCCCAGGCGTAAACCCGGCGACGCGCGGCCCAACCCGCTTCGGAGTCGGTGAGAAGTCTGGCTAATACGTGGGCGGCCTGTGGAGCAAGGGACTGGCCCCGTCCCTGGCCGACGGCCCAACGCCTTACTTGACCGAAGAGGTCGTCGAGAAATCCGAGACGCAGACATTGGCCGGCGAAACGTTCCGCCACCGCGTCACGATCGGTGGGTGTCAGGCGAGCAACACGTATACACCGATCCACCCACCGTTGGAACACCGGTGTGAGGTCGGGATGACCGTCCCAAAAGCATTCCAGGACAGCCTCGGCGTAACCGAGCCGGGTGAACTCCACGGTCCGATCCGACCGTATCCGTACGTCGAGCGCCACGAGCTGATCAGGAAACAGCCGCCGCTCCAGCGGCGGGGTGTCCGGTACCGGTGTTCGAAGAAATCCCATCAACTCGTGTGCGGCCGCGAAGACCGTCTCGATGTTGCCGCCGTTGAGTAACGCCGCCGACAACAGCACCGCGCGTTCCCAGCTGCTGGCCAGGCCGGCGATCGCCCTTGCTGCCTCCCCTCTGCGTTCGGACAGCGCGTCCAACGCGTCGGTGAGCCAACCCTTGGTTCCGGCATTTGGTGCGGCCAGGCAGGCATCGTGAACGAGGCGCGCCAGGTGCGCTACCTCGCCGAGCCGGGCCTCAACCGCCCACTTGGCGACCGGGTGGGATCTCAGCTGTCCGCTGTCGAAGTCGGTGCCGTGGCTGCGCAGATGGCGTTCCAGCACTCGAACCCCGTCCGGGCGCCCCAACCGGGCCACCAGGTGACGGAACTCGTCGGCCACCTCGTAGTCCTGATCATGGGGGATCACGACGACGAGGTAGGCGTCATTGACCCGCAGAGCGTCACGATAGGTCTCCAACCGCGGCTGGATCCCGGAAAATGCGCCCTGCTGATCGCCTGACAAATCGAGCAGGAGGCGGTCGCCCTGACGCAGGGTCTCCGTGTCGAGGACACGCTCCGGCTCGGCAAATCCTGCGGCGCTGTCCTCGGGGAGTTCCCGGAACCCGGCGTCGGAATCGCCTACCGACTCCAGCAGCACCACCGCCGCGGTACGCCGACCGCTTCCGGGTGTTCCGGAGAGGACGACCAAGCGATTCTTCAACAGGATCGAGCGCGCTGTGAGATAGCCGGCAGGTGCGACGAAGTAGGTACTACTGCGGTAACGCTGATCCTGGGTGATCAGACGCAGAGGTTTGTTCCTGCGTACCCGACCATTGACTTCCCTGTAGGAACCACTCAGGCCCAGGAGCTGGAAGGTGTTGTACTGGTCGCCGCTGCCGGTGTGCGCTGGGCCGTCGACCGCCCCGACGGAGGTCATGACGCTCTCGTAGAGCTGCCTGTCGGGGCCGGTCCCGTCTTCGGTCTGCTCAGTGCTCACCGCGTACCGCCGTCGCGCGGCTGCGGGGCGGAAGCGTGGTGCATGCCCCCGTGGTTGTCGCCGGCCACGTAGTTGACGCCACCGCTCCCGGTGAACTGCGGACCGTTCACCTGCGTTCCGCTTCCGGTGTGCAGGGGGCCGTTCGCGGTACCGATGACGGTGCCGTGGTTGATCCCCACATCACCGGTGCCGCCCGAGCGGTTGTCGATCGAGTCGCGCCCCTGTTTCCCGCTTCCGTGCAGGTCGCGGATCGTGTTCCGATCACCGCGGCCGTCGGATCCGCTATCGGTGCCAGAACTGCAGTCCACCAGGCCCGGTACCGCCTCGGCGACCTTCTCCACGAGCCGTTCGATGTCGGCGTCGGCGTTGCGGTGGCTGAACCTGACGTACTGGCATTTCCTCAACGGCTCCAGGTCCTCGGGGAGGCCGTGTCTCGGCAGGCGCTGCTGCGCACCGATGAACACCGGGACCACCCGGATCCCGTAGGCGAACGCCTCGACGATCTCCCGTCGCGTCCAGTCGCCGGGGTCGTCGAGGGCTCGGCCCCCACGGCCGTCGCCCGCGTCGAACCAGGCCGGACCGATGACGGCCAGCAGCAGATCGCTGCGGCGCACAGCGTTCAGGAGCTCACGCTCGAAATCGTCTCCCGGCCGGATCGACTTGCTGGCGCGAAAGATCTCCCGGGTGCCGAAACGGTGGGAAAGCTCCCGGTCGATGAGGGTGGCGCTGGCCTCCTCGTCCCCGGTCCGGTAGTTGATGAACACTCGGGACACAGCGGTCCCTCCTCTTCTTCGTCGAGACTGCCCGCGGTGGGGCCGGTCCGGCGTGCCCGGGCCTTCCCACCCAACGACACCCGTGGAACAGCAGAGCCCCGGTGAAACCGTTGTCGGAAAAGCTGCGGTCTTTCAGGCACGGCAATGGCTTTCGGAAGCGGCTCGCGTTGCGGGGAAACGGTCCGCACGCCGTCGGGTCTCACGTTGACAGAAATTGGGAGAAGCACGAACCGGTTTCCCGCACCCTTGTCGATGGCCAACAGGAAACCGCGAAAATCTCCGACTCGATCAACGCATCCCTTCTATATTCACCATTCAGGAAGCACGAAAGTATCTCTGAATCCAGACGAAACGCCCGAAGGCCGCACAGGACGGCGGACGGTCGCCCGTGAACAGGACGGACGCTTCGCAAACGCTCCCTCGAACGGACCGGAACATCCTTGATTCTTCTCCCCGATCCGGTCAATTTTTTCCTCCCACCGACCAGACTCAACGATCGCAAAAGAAACGCTCACTCAAGCAACGATAAAGCACCGAAAAGAAGCCAAGAAAGTCGAGCTACTGATGAATCCCCCTCTTTTTTCCACAAGGCGTTCTCCCACCCCCCATCAGACACGTCGACACGACGAGGTGACGCCGCTGCTGTGCGCGACGGCCTTCGCCCGCCCGGACCGGCTCTCGAAAGCGGCCAAGTGGTCGCGTGAACAGGCGCTGCACGCCGCGGAGAAAGTGGGGGACAGGATGCGCGGCAGGTACCGCCTGTTCGCCGTCCTGCGCCCCAAACCGGAACCGGAATTCTCTGTCGGCGACGAACGGACCCGCGACCCCGGGGTCGTGATCGGCGACGCCTACGCTCGGTGGGTCCTGCGCCGGGTGGCGGGGGCCGATCGCCCGGTGCCCGTCATCGGGTTCGACCAGGCCGAGGTGGTCGACGCCTGCCGTCACGGCGCAGCGCTCGGCCGGCAACGCCGACTGTTGATCACGTGTGTTCCGGTCCTGTGCTCAATTGCCCCGGCCGTCGGTGCACTCACCCTTCCCTGGACCGGTGCCGTCCTCCTCGTACTGCTGTGGGCCGTGTTCTTCTCCGACCGGGTCCGGGCCCAGTACGCGGCGCACACCCTGCTGAAGGACTTCGGTTCACGTACTCCGGCGGTTCTCGGTCCGCCCCCGGACAACGGGGTGTCGGCGCTTCCCTACGCGCTGGAGAAGAAGGACAACGGCTACCGGCGGGAGAGCCGGTTCGTCGGCGCCGGCCTGGAGGTGTGGCGGCCGTCGACCATCGCCGTCGACGTCACGAAAGGGCTCCGGGGCCCCAGCCCGCACGACCCCCGCTCCGAGTACACCGAATCCGCGCTCACCGCACTGCTCGACCGGTTCTCCGGCGGCACGACGCTGGAGCCCAAGGATTTCACCCTCACCGAGCTGTACGAGCACGTGGCCCGTGACCTCGCCCGCACGGTGGCCTCCCCGGACAACCCCGCCGACCATCGGGGCGTGGACGTCATCGGCATCTGGGGAACATCCCACGCCGCGTGGGGGGACATCGACGACACGGCCTGGGACGACATGCCCCCGGTGACGGAAGGGCTCGCCCCCGGAGACACCGCCCCCGACAGCAGGCTGGCCCGCCCCTATCTGTGGGCACGCGTCACCAGTTGGTCGGGCTCCCTCACCGTCTCGGTCCTCGTGCGTTTCGTGCGCCGGGAAGAGTACGTGCGCGTCGTGGTGATCCCACAGGTGGTGGCGCCTGTCGTCGACGAGGTCTCCGCCCCGGACGCCGGTTCCCCGTCGCGGCTGCCGTGGCTGGTGACCGCGGCCGCGCAGGCCATTGGAGACGTGGTTGCGCTGGGCGGCGGCCTGGTCGTCCGGCGACCGCCCAGCGCCCCGGAGATCGACTCCGGGTCCGGGCCCGTGAGTCTGCGCGAGGCGTACAGCAAGCGCCGGGTCGAGGACATGCACATGAAGGACGACACCGACTTCCAGGCCGCGACGCTCCAGCGAAGGGTCTTCGCGTCAGTGGACCGGTTCCTTCAGGAGCACGACATCGACGTCGAGGACTACCGGCAGGCGACGACGAACGCGATCGTCAACTTCGGGGTGATCGGCGACAAATTCACCGGACCCGTGCAGAACAACGCGATGGGCGACAACAACACCCAGCACAACCAGCAGGGAGAGGCCGCGTGAAGCGACACCTCGGAGGGGTCGGCGTCAACCACGGCGTGGTGGCCGGCACCGTCAACGGCGCCGTGCAGAACAACCCGTTCGCGCATGGAAGCACCCAGGTCAACCAGGCGGCCGGCGATCCGGCCGCGATCCTGACGGCTGCCCGCACGCAGGCCGGGCACGTTCGCGACGCACTGCGCCGACTGGCCGCGGACGGCGACCGCGACGCCTGCCTGGCCCTCGACGATCTCGCGGAGGTGACGGCCCGGCTCACCCCGCCCGTGACCGACCACGGGGCGCTGCACGCGGGACTCGACCGGCTCGTGCGGCGGTGCGCCGTACTGCCGACCGGGGTCGATGCCCTCGGACCGCTGCGGGAGGCGGTGGAGGCGGCCGTGCAGGGGTGACGGGCAGACGGCGGACGGCTCTCCCCCGACCGTTGGCCTCGCCCCGGTTTCCTGCCCGTCCTGGAACGACCGCTCGTTGTCCGCTTGCCCGGGCCGGCCTTCAAGGCATCGGTGACCTGGGGAACCGTTTTTGCGACCGGGCGGCACGATCACAGCCGCCATCATGGCGTGGTCGGAGCAGGTCCCAGGTTCAGCGGGCCGTCGGGCCGACCCGACCGCGTCGATGTCGCGTTCTTGGAGCCGCGGCAGGAGACCGCGGATACGGGCGTCAGCTTCTTCCCGAACACCGCCTTCATCAAATTTGATGATGAGACCCAGTTCTGATTCACACCACTCCGTTTAGTTGTCAATCAGCGACGAAGCACTCACGCTGAGCTCAAAAATCGCCCGGCCCGAGACTCACTGAACCCCCTCAAAACACACAAAAGCAATAGGCCGCATTCTGGCAGCTTCGGTGCCCTCATCGGGCGAGAACAGCGGGGAAAGCCGGGCGCCGTCAGAACCGGGAGTCGCGGGCGTAGGCCAGGCGCAACCGGCGGGCGACGTTGCGTGCCCCCGCCGCCCCTGGATGCGACGAGGGGTGGGACTGCCGGGGGCGCCCCGTCCCCTCGGCGGACACCGCTTCCGGGTCCGCCCCGCCGGGCGGGGCGCTCTCGGCGTGGGCGAAGGACAGGGTTGCCTGCGCGGGCGGGAGACCGCCCAGGGGCAGCGTCTCCTGCACGGTGTCCCAGGGCAGAACGGTGTCCCAGGGCAGGATGGTGGAGGGCGCGGCGGGTTCCGTGTCGTCCGGGTCAGCTTCGTCGGCTGCTCCGGTTTCGCGGTCGACGGCGTCCGGCGCCTCGGGGAAGGTCTGGCCGGGGGTGTGGACGTCGGTCGCGGTGGCGGCGACGAGCCGGTAGCGCGCCTCCTGCGGGGTGAGTCCGGCCGCGGCGACGAGCCCCAGTAGTTCGTCGGCCGTCTCGCTCAACGAGGGGCGCCGCGCCGGTTCGTGGTCCAGCATCCGGGCCAGCAGCGGGCGCAGCGCGGCGGGCGCCCCGGTGAGGTCGGGAGCGGTGTCCGGTGTGCCGATCTTGTAGATGAGGGCGATCTGGGTGGCCGCGCTGTAGGGGAACCGTCCGGTGACCGCGAAGTGCAGGCAGACACCGAGGGCGTAGACGTCGGCGGCCGGAGTGAGCTTTTCTCCGTTGACCTGCTCGGGGGCCATGCAGATGGGCGTTCCCACCGGTGCGCCCGTGTGGGTGAGTTTGGCCTTGCGCTCGGCGAGCACCGCCAGACCGAAGTCGATGATCGTCGGGCCGTCCGGAGCGAGCATGATGTTGGCCGGTTTGAGGTCGCGGTGCAGCATCTTCTCCTGGTGCAGCACCCGCAGCCCTTCCACGAGAAGCGCGCCGAGACTGGCCGCCAACTCGACCGTCAGCACCCCCCGCCGGTCGACCTGCTGTTGCAGGGACCTTCCGGGGACGTAGGCCATGGCGAGCCACGGCGTCCGGGCCAACGGATCGGCGTCGATCAGTCCGGCGACGTTGGGCCCGTAGACCTTCTTCATCGCCTCGACCTCCTGCGCGAACCGCGCACGGATCTTGTCCCCGCCGAGACCGTCCCTGATGACCTTGATCGCCACCAGCTGCCCGGCGGGCGACTCCCCGAAGTAGACCTGCCCCATGCCACCGGTTCCGAGCCGGCCCCGCAGCGTGAAGCGCCCGATGGCCGTCGGATCGTCGGGGGCGAGATCGAGGAAGGTCATGGTCTCCAGCCTTGCGGTCCGGTGGGGCGACCGCGTCGTCGGGCCGCGCGGGCGCGGCGCACGCCCAGGGCATTCCTACCAGAGGCGCAAAGCGGGTGCGGCCCGTCGCGGCCGCATCGGGCCGCCCGGCCCTTCGGCGCCCGGCCAGGGCACCGCACCTCTACCGCACGTCCGCGTCGAGCGCCTCCGCGCGCTCCCTGAGGTCGGCGCCCTGTTCGTCGCCGAGGTCGTCCAGGAGTTCCACGGCCGCCCGCAGGTGTCCGCGCGCCTCATCGGTGCGGCCGAGCCCGGCGCAGGCCTCGGCGGTGCCGATGAGCGCGCGGGCCTCGTTGCGGCGGTCACCGAAGGAACGGAAGGCCGAGAGGGAGTGGGCGAGGTGGTCCAGGACCTCGCCCCAGCGTTGGTCGGCGGCCAGGGCGCGGGCCATCGCGCAGCCGCCCCACGCCACGCTCCAGGCGTCGCCGACCTCGCGGAACAACCCGACGGCGCGCGCGTAGCCCGCGACCGCGCCGCCGGTGTCCGAGAGCGCGAGACGGCAGTCGCCCAAGGTGAGCAGCGCCATGCCCGCGCCCCGACGCTCCCCGCCCGACGCGAACACGTCGAGCGCGCGTTGCGCGATATGGGCCGCTTCGGCGTGGTCCCCGCGCTCGTGCAGCAGGACGGCGGTCTGGCGCAGCGCGAAACCCTCCACCCAGCGGTCCCCCGAACGCGCGCCGCCCTCGGCAGCCGCCCGGTAGTCCCCCAGGGCCTCCTCCGTACGTGTGAGCAGCCAGTTGACGTCGCCCAGGCCGAGCCGGTTGCAGGCCAGGCCGTGCTGGTCCCCGACCGCCTCGGCGGCGGTGACCCCCAGCAGGTGGACGTCGCGCCACTGGGTCCAGTGTCCGCGCATCTCGAAGAACCCGTACATGACGGCGGGGAGGCGCCAGGCGAGGTCGTGGAACCCGTTATCCAGGGCTGTGCGAACGGCGGCCACGAGGTTCTCGCGCTCCGTCTCGAACCAGTCCATGGCCTCGTCCACGCCGGCGAACCCGAGGGGGCACCAAGTCCCCTCGTTCTGCGGCAGCGGCACCCGGTGGAAGGCGGGCAGGATGACGCGGTGCCCGCCGTCCACGGTGCCCAGATACCAGACCAGGACGGCGCGCAGCGCCCTTTCGCGATCGTGTGGCTCCTCGTCCAGTTCGGCGCGCTCGGCCGCGTACAGACGCAGCAGGTCGTGCAGCCGGTAACGGTCGGCCGTGGTCTCGGTGACGAGGTGCACCCGCACCAGCCGGTCCAGCAGCCGTCCGGCCGTGGGCACGTCCACCTCGGCGAGCGCGGCGCAGGCGTGGACACCGGCCTCCGGCCCGGGGTGGAGGCCGAGCCGGCGGAACAGCCGCGCCGCGTCGGGGTCGAGGTCGCGGTAGGAGGCGGCGAAGACCGCGCGCACGTCACTCAACTCGTCGTCCTCCGTTCGCAGTGCGTCGAGCCGCCGCCGCTGGTCGTCGAGTTCGGCTGCGAAGCGGGCGAGCGAGCGACCGGGGCGGGCGGTGAGTCGCTCGGCGGTGATGCGCAGTGCCAGGGGCAGGAACGCGCAGTGCCGGGCGAGTCGGAGCGCCGCGTTCACATCGGCGTCGATTCGATCGGCCCCGGCCACGTGCCGCAGCAACGCGAGGGACTCCTCGGGGGAAAGGATGTCGAGCACCATTCGGCGAGCCCCTTCCCGTGTGACGAGACCGGCCAGACTGCTCCTGCTGGTGACGATCACCAGACATCCGGGCGAGGCCGGGAGTAGCGGACGGACCTGGTCGGCGCTGGCCGCGTTGTCGATGAGAACGAGAACGCGGCGCCCGGCCAGGAGCGACCGGTACAGCGCGGCACGACCACCGAGGTCGGCCGGTATCCGTTCGGGTGCCACGTCCAGACAGCGCAGGAGCGAGTCCAACGCCTGGGCGGCCTCGACCCGTGGCCCGGGACCGTAACCGCGCATGTCGATGTAGAGGTCGCCGCCGGTGAAGTGGGAGCGCGCGGTGTGCGCCCAGGAGACCGCGAGCGCTGTCTTGCCGACCCCCGGAGTGCCCGCGATGGCGGAGATGGCGGAACCGCGTGGCGCCTCGTTCCCACCCTCTCCCTCCTGCCGGACGAGCGCGTCGAGCAGGGCGATCTGAACACTGCGGTTGACGAACCCGCGGGTCGCGAGTGGAAGCTGTCGGGGTACCACGACCACGGATTCCGGTGCCCCCAGGTGGATCCCACCGTGGACGACTCCGGCCTGGACCACCGTCCCATCAGCGTCGCCGTGGATCGTGTTGTCGGTCATGGGGTGCTGCTTCGGGCATTCAGACAGGGGAGGACGCCGGTCTGCGCATCAGGTCGTCGAACCCCGCCGCGTAGTCGGCGAAGGGAACGGACAGGTGGACGGCGTGGTCGCGCGCGGCGTTGGCGGCGACAACCTGGGCGGGATCGGCCACGATCTCGGCCCGGACGAACGCATCATCATCGGCGTAGTCCATGCGCACCAGGAGTGCGGAGTCGAAGAGCCAGTAGTCGAAGCGAGGCAGACCCTGCGGCCAGGTTCCTTCGGGCACGGCGACGACACGTACGTCCTCCCCGGCTGCCGCCGTGTGCCGGTAACACCACGCGCATTCGAACCGCACGTAGTCCGACAGCGGTTCGGTGACGACGTGCACCCGGTGGAAACGTTTGCCGACGGCGGTGGCCGCCTCGACCCGCTCCGCCCATTCGGCGATTCCGGGAAACGCGCCGCGCGCCTGGCCGGAGCGGAACCGGGCGAACTCCTCCATCTCGTAGGAGACCCCGTACCCCTGCCGGGCTTCGAGGCGATAGGCAGTGTGCGAGAAATCGTCGAACAGTCCCTGGAAACCAGGATCGTCCAGCGACTCGAATACGGTGGCCAATGCCGCTCTCTCCTTGTTTACCCTTGTTGACGGGCCCGGTAGCGCTCGACGGCCCCGATCAGCACCTCGGGAGCGATCCGCACAGCGGTCTCACCGGGCAGCGGGTTCTCCAGCGCGGCGAGGTCGTCCGAGCCGAGCTGGACCCCCTGGACGACCAGCTCACCGGTGTCGGCGAGGTAGACGCTTGGGCACCCCGAGGCGCCCGACCCGCCGTCCTTGAAGAGCATCGTGAGTTCCATCCGGTCCTCTTTTCAGTTGTGTGGCGATCCCGGGCCTATGCCATTCCCGAAACCTGGACGAGGCTAACGGAAACCGCGTAAGAAAAGGACGCTGAGCGACTTCCGAACCGAGTCCGCGCTCATGAATATCCAGGATTGCGCACGACAGACGCACCCAGCTCCGCCGTCATGTCTTCTTCGGAGTCAAGACATCGATCTGGAAACGCACTGGACTCTCATCCTCATGACCCAAAACGCCATTCGGGTACGGATATCGCGCGACCGAAACTCAATGACGCGATGGGGAGCACGACCGTGAGCAAGGCTCTCCGCTCCGGTTATCATCACCCCGCTGCACCTGCCTCTTGCGCTCCACCCATTGGTCGGACGTCGATCCCTTCTTCGATAACGCCCCGCCCATCCTTTCCGGCTTCACCATCCCGCGCGGATTAAGGACAAAGCTGCTCGAAATCTGCGTCACGCCTCGATCGACGCGGAAAACGCCAAAGAATCCGATGCGCACTGGCCCCTACACTGCGCACGCGGGAAACTGAAGGCACCCGCATCCCGGCGACCTCGTGGAGGGCGACGGGGCGCAGCCGCCCCTCCAGCCCTCTCGGTACCGGCTCCCGAACGGCTGCCCCGAAGAGCCGAGGCAGGGCCGTCCCGGAAGAACTCCTAGGGTCGACCACAGCATTTCTTGTACTTGCGGCCGGACGCGCACCAGCGCGTCAGCCGTCTCCCGCCGCTCGCCCCGTGCGGAGCCACCGGTTCCCCGGCACCGGGTTCCGACAAACGCTCCCCCGCCCCCTTGCAATAGAGCCACCGAACGCCGAAAGCGCCTTCGCCATGCCCTTCTCCGGCTCCGCCGACGCCCGACACGAACCCCTCCGGCACGGGTTCAGCCGACACGACATCGACGACCTCGCCGCGCTGGCCGCGTCGACCGCCCAATGGCCCGGCCACCTGGACTGGTCCACCCGGGCCGAGACGGCGTGGTCCGCCATCGCCGAACACCTCTACGCACGCGACGAGGCCCCCTCGCGGCGGGACCTCGTCGTCGCCGGGTGGGCCGCCATCGGCGACCACGCGCGCCGGGACAACTCGTTCCGGGGCCGCGCCTGGGGCTACGGGCGCGGGGCGACACCCAACTTCGCACGGTTCTGGACCGTGTCCGCCGGCCCTTCACCCGGACCGGAGAACCTGGTCGTGGAGCGAACCGCCCTCGGCCAGATCTGGGCCGCGCTGCCCCAACAGCACCGCCGCGTCCTGCTCGCCCTCGCCCAACACCACCACTAAGCCGAGGCCGCCGCTGCCCTGGGCGTGACGCAGGGCAGCTACTACTCACTGGTCTCGCGGGCCCGCAAGGCGTTCCTCGCGCTGTGGCACGAGGGCGAGACGCCGTCTCGCCCCTGGGGCAACGACGTGCGCGGGAAAGGGCCGAGGGCCAAGAACGTCACCGTGATCGCGGTGCGCCAACGCCTGCGCGACCGCCGCCCCGCCGACAAACCCAACGGCAGCCGCGCCGGACGCGACATCGGCGTGCCCGACAGCGTGCTCGCCGACCGCTACCGGGCGGGCGAGTCCCTGTCCGCCATCGGCGCGAGCGTGGGCCTCGGCCCCAACGCGGTGGCCGCCCGCGTCCGAAAGCAGCGGTGAGGGCGCGGCGAAAGGGCAGGCGAAGGCCATGGGCCAAGTGGAAGATTGTGGGCAGGGGCATTCACAGGATGCAGGCCGCTGCCCCTCCGTTCACCCTGACCAGAACCCCGACACCGCCACCAGCACATGCGGCGACGCATCAGCGAAGCGAACCCGGCACGTGCCACCGAGGGGAACACCGACCGCGACGCGGTGCGGCGCTGCGATACCTGCGACTCCTGAGGCGGCCCGGCCTTACCGCACGATGCTCTGTCCCGCTCGCGTCGGCCGCTGCGAGCCGGTACAGCACCGGTGATCTCGCGGCGTGAACGGGTCCTGGACGCGCCCCCGATCCGGGAACAACCCCCGAAAGCGTTCGGCGTATGAATCGGCATATAAAGGGGTGTCTTCAGCGGTACATCCGGGCCATCGACGTCGCCGACGTCGCGGGAAACACAGCGCACCCCTGCTCCGAACCGACCCAGCGTCTTACTCAGCCCAGTCCCGACCGCCCTCGCGGCCCCTGCCGCACGAGGAAAGGATCTCCCGTGGCAATCCTCGTCGCCTTCGCCAGAACGGACGAGACCCCCGGCACCGTCTCCTACGCGTGCGGCTACGGCGGGAACCCTGCGGAGCACCGCTTCATCGTCGACACACGGACCGTGGAACTGCGGCGGACGGAGCCCGATGAGGAGGTTCCGCATGCGGTTCGCTGTGCCTGGACCACGGTGGTGCGCGTGTTCCGCGCGACCGGAACCTGGCCCGCGAGCGGCTCCTACTGCGCCTGACCGCTCCCCTCGGTGGACACGGACCTTCTACGCGGACCTGAGCGGTCTCCGAACCGCTCGGCGGCTTCCCTCTTGGCCGCGCCCCCGTTTCCGCTGGACGGCCGGAAGCGGTCACATCGTCTCTTTCACCGAGAGCCCGCAAAGCTTCTTGGCGAGCCGGTAGTCCGGTCGTCCCTCAAGCGGGGACGGGGGTTCCGCCGACTCGCGCGAACGCTATCCGAATGTCTCCCTGCGAACGGTTCCGCCGCAGGTCGGACAGGCAGGACCGGAGTCTGCGGCCCGACAGGCGATCGTCATAGCGCACCGATGAAAGTCCACCGGGTTCACCGTAAAGGAGAAAAGGGGTGACCGAATACGTCGGTGGCGGCCTTTTTCAGATGGAATGTTCGGGAAAGCCCGCCACCCGTTGTCAGATTGACGTGAATCATCCCCTAACGGTCGGATTCCGGTCGTTCGCCCCCAACAGAAAGCGACCCCTCGCGATGTCCTCTGTCGAACTCGACCACCCTGAATCGACGAACTCACCTGCTCCCCCGCCCGAGAACGACGCCGAGCTCACCGCCTTCCTGGAGGACCAGGAGTCGGAGTGGCTGGCGGAGCAGCTGATGCGGATCGCGGAGGAGGACCCCGTGGTCCGGGCGAGGCTGGCCGCGGCTGCGGGGTTCGACTCCGTGGTGGATGACACGCGCGACCTGTTGACCGGCGCGGTCCTCGCCCACCTTCCCGGTCTCTCGGAGGAGGGCGGCCCAAGCGGCGCCCCCGCTCGGCTCGACCGCACCCTGGAGACCCTGGACGACCTCGTCGACAACGGATACGCCGCCGAGGTACACGAACTCGCACGGGAGGCCCTGGAGCTCTACGCGAAGACCCACGGCGAGGACGAGAGCGAGCAATCGGAGCGTCTGCGCGGGTTCGCCGCCGTGACGGAGGCCGGGGTGTAGGTGCCCCTGATCCTCCTTCCTGGCCCCGCTGCTCCCGGGCCGCGCGGCACTGCTGCTCGGCGTGCTCACGGCACCGGCGCGGGGGCGCCTCGTCGGCCACCGGCCTGGTGGCCGACGAGGCGTCCCGGACGGCCGTGCTCGGTGCAGCGGTCGGAGGCCCCGCAGAGGACAGACCGGCCCCCGCGAACTGTCGGCCCCGCAGTCAGACGAGGAGACGGGGAGGAGGGGCGGGCCGTCTGCGCGCGAACGACGGACGCCCCGGCGGGAAAGGTCCGGCAGAAGGCTGTGGCAGCGGAGCGGACCGAGGATCGGCTACTCGGAACGGCCGGTGAATCCGCAAACGCTTCGGCATCCTTCGGACCTCGAAAAACAGCACCCGGGTTGCTTTGCGCGGCTTTGCCAGATACCCACCCGGGAGTTATCGTCTTGCTCCGATGGCGCATTCTTCTCGGTGTGCGCGGTGATCCGAAAAAC
Organism: Nocardiopsis ansamitocini; assembly: GCF_030268225.1. Classification (GTDB taxonomy): domain Bacteria; phylum Actinomycetota; class Actinomycetes; order Streptosporangiales; family Streptosporangiaceae; genus Nocardiopsis_D; species Nocardiopsis_D ansamitocini. Next base: position 980,236 of record NZ_BSQG01000001.1, read on the forward strand.
GCATAGAACGGGGTTCACCAAACCGATGGACGCGGACGTGACCCAGATCCTGTCCAGGCCGGGCGAATTCGTCGACCCCTGGGAATCCGACGTCCCCCTGTGGGAGTCGGGCGCACGCAACCGGCTGTCGGCGACGGTGGACCGACTGGCCGGCCCGATCGCCGACCTGGAGGAACGCGACGCCAACGAGGGCGACACCCGTTTCCTGGTCACCGATTTCCTCAGCGACGGCCTCGGCTACAGCAAGTACGAGGACCTCACGACCGAGTACCGCACCAAGGGCGAATCGGTCGACTACGGGTTGAAGATCGGTGACTCGGTCTTCGCCCTCGTCGAGGTGAAGCGGGCCGCCCAGAACCTCGACGCGCGCAACCTGCGCCAGGTGCGCCTCAGCGCGGAGAACGAGGGCGTGCAGTGGCTGGTGCTCACCAACGGCCGGGTCTGGCAGGTGCACCACTTGGCCGAAGGGGCCGCGGGCACCGAACTGGTCCTGGAGGTGGACCTGCTCGGCGACGCCGAGAAGGCCGAGAAGCTGGACGGCCTGTTCCACCTGAGCAAGGCCGCGGTCGAGCACGGTCGGCTGGAGAACCTGCGCAAGTGGCGCGAGGCGCTGACCGGGGCTCCACTGGCCGCCGCGGTGTGCAGCGAGGCGGTGGTCGAGGCCGTGCGCGCGGAGGTCCGTCGGCGCACGGGCCACACCGGGCACGCCGGCGACGTCGAGGACGTCCTGCGGGGCCTGCGCGAAGAGGTGGTGGCCAAGGGGCTGCTGGACTGACCGCGCAGCGGCGCGGGCCTCGTCGGCGGGGTGCGCGCCGCCTCCCGACCGGACCGGAAACGCCCGGCCTCGCGTTCAGTCATCCCCTCTCGGGACCTTTTCCGGCCGAGAGGGGTCGTTCGGCCACGCGTAAGAACCTCGTCGGGGTGTGGACTGGGGTTCGGGCTCCCGCAGCGGAACCCCTACAGCTAAAGCGACCGGAAAGGCCGACGGATGACCGTCACCGAACACCCCATCGCCGAGCACGCGCCCGGTGCGGACCGGGGCGTGCTTCCCCGTGTGATCCAGGGCGGGATGGGGGTGGGGGTGTCCGGCCACCGGTTGGCCGCCGCCGTGGCGCGGACCGGTCAGCTCGGTGTCGTCTCCGGTGTGGCGCTGGACCTGCTCCTGGCCCGCAGGCTCCAGCGCGGGGACGCCGACGGCTCGCTGCGTCGGGCCCTGTCGCGTTTTCCCGACCAGGGGATGGTCCGGCGCGCCCTGGACCGTTACCTCGTTCCCGGCGGCATCACGGCCGGGACGCCTTTTCGCCCGGTGCCCCGCCTGGGGTTGCGGGACAACCGACAGCGGACGGAGCTGACCGTCCTGGGCAACTTCGTGGAGGTGTTCCTGGCCAAGGAGGGCCACACCGGTCCGGTGGGGATCAACTACCTGGAGAAGATCCAGTTGGCCACACCGGCCGCGACCTACGGCGCGATGCTGGCGGGGGTGGACTACGTGCTGATGGGCGCGGGCATCCCCGCGGAGATCCCGGCGCTGCTGGACGCGCTGGCCGAGCACCGGCCCGGCGAGGTGTCGGTGACCGTGGAGGGCTCGGCGGCGGGGCAGCGCCATACGGCGTCCCTTGATCCGGCCGAGTTGCTGTCCGGAGCGCACGCGCCGTTGTACCGGCCCCGCTTCCTGGCGATCGTCTCCGCCTCGGTCCTGGCGCAGTACCTGCACCGCTCCCCCGCGACACGTCCGGACGGCTTCGTCGTCGAAGGCCCGTTGGCGGGCGGGCACAGTGCCCCGCCGCGGGGCAGGATGCGCCTGGACGACTGCGGCGAGCCGGTCTACGGCGTCCGTGACGCGGTGGACTCGGCCACGATCGCGGCGCTGGGCCTGCCGTTCTGGCTCGCGGGCGGCTGCGCGACCCCGGAGGCCCTGGCCCGCGCCGAGGCGGAGGGCGCGACCGGGATCCAGGCGGGCACGGTGTTCGCGCTGTGCGCGGAGTCGGGTCTGGAGCCGGCCGTCAAACGGCGCCTGTTGGCCCAGGCGACCGATGGTTCCCTGCGGGTGCGCAACGACCCCCTGGCGTCGCCGACGGGCTTCCCGTTCAAGGTCGCCGACGGACCGGGGAGCCCCGCGTTGCGGAGCCTGGAGGAGCGTCCGCGACTGTGCGACCTCGGCTACCTGCGCACGCCCTACCTGAAGGGGAACGGCGCGGTCGGCTACCGCTGCCCGGCCGAGCCGGTGGACGACTACGTCCGCAAGGGCGGCGCGGTCGAGGACACCGAGGGCAGGCACTGCCTGTGCAACGGGCTGCTGTCGGCGATCGGCCTGGGCCAGACCCGCGCCGACGGCTACGCCGAGCCTCCGCTGGTCACGCTCGGCCAGACCCTGGACTTCCTCGCGCGGCTGCGGGAGCGCCACCCCGACGGCTACACGGCGGGGCAGGTGGTGGAGCACCTGCTGGGCGAGCGATGGTGACCCTGCGGGTGGGGACGGCGCGTCCCCAGCGGGTGCGCGGTGGGTGCCCCGAGGTCTCGGGGCACCCACCGGCGGGGCGCCGAATCCCCGTTCCCGCCCTCGGTGCGCGTCCCGGGTCAGCACGCGGTGGTGAAACAGTGCACGGTGCGTGATGCGCATGTGCGCGGTGACGGGCTGCGCCGTATCCGGTCGATCCGGTGATGGGTCGGCCCGTCGACCCTCAGGAGGGTGCCGCTGTTGCCCCTGCGGCACGGTAGGGGTTGTGCTCGCCCCCGGGAGGGTGCGTACCTACCTGCTCGGCACCTCGGTTCGATCCTAGTCGACGAGTTGGGTCGCCCAGTTGGCTTCCTGCACCCTGTTGTCCAGCTCGCGCAGCTCCCGGGCGTGCTCGTCGGCGTCTGCGCGCAGTTGGCGGACGTCGATCGCGGAGATCGTGCGAATTTCGCTGCGACCGTAGCGGGCGGACCGTGCGGTGCCCGCATCGGCCAGTTCGACACGCAGCCGGTGCCGCAGCCGCAGGGCGTCGCGCCGGGCCAGGGCGTCGGTCAGGGTGGAACCGTCGGAGAACCGGGTGGCCAGATTGGTGGCGTTGATCCGGCGCACCAGTGTCTCGAACTCCTGTGCCAAGGCCGTGTGCTCGGCGAGGAGTTCGTTGGGGTCCTCCGCGGGTTCGGTCCCCTCCTGGTAGTGGGCGTTGGCGAGCGCACGCTTGGAGACCTCCGCCATGTGGGTGGCCAGGTGGGCCCGGCGGGAAAGAGCCTCGGCAAGGCGCATGTGCTGTCTCCTTCGCGAACGGGGAAAGGACGATCCTATTACCCCGGACCGGTGGCCGCAGCGGGGGCCGTCGGGCCGCCCGCCGGGAGGACCTGCTGTTCTCGACGGGCTCCGCCGTCCCTGTCCTGCGTCTGGGTGCGGGCACTCCACCGGCGCGGCGTCCACCACTCGAACAGCAAAGCCCTCGATTGGCCACATAGAACCAGATAAAGGACGAATTCTGATCGCTTTGAGCGACGCGAAGAACACCCACTGTTTACTTCGGGAATTCTCTTTCCCTTTTTCGCCATTCCTGTTCCAAAAAGCTTTCCCAGCGGTTAGCGTTTCTTCCGAAAGACGCCATATCCGACCGGAGGACGCATGAGCGAACAGACGTTGAGCACATCAGGCGCCACAGGCGATTCCCCCGAGAACGGTAATGGCGTCATCGTCAAAATGAATGAAAACCCCGGGACGAAAAAATCGTCCACGCCTCGTGCGACCCCCAAGTGGGAAACCGCGGCTCGCGACAGGGTCAAGGCCGCGATCAGGCGCTACTCCAAGCCCCTGGCCGACCTTGTGGCACGCGACGCCAACGAGGGCGACACCCGACTCCTGGTCACCGATTTCCTGTGCGACGGCCTCGGATATGACAAATACGAGGACCTTACGACCGAATACCAGGTCAAAGGCGAATTCGCGGACTACGGCATCCGCATCGACAAGCAACTGGTCGCTTTCATCGAGGTGAAACGCTGCAGCCAGAAGCTCAACGTCCGGCACTTGCGCCAAGTACAGATGTACGCGGTGAACGAGGGCGTGGAATGGATGGTGCTGACCAACGGCCAGGTCTGGCAGGTCTACCACATGACCGGTGGGCTGCCGGTGACGGTCGACCTGGTCTTCGACGTGGACCTGCTTGCGGAGGGCAGTGCCGCCTCGAAGGTGGATTCGCTGTTCTATCTCAGCAAGGACGCGTTCAAGCGCAGACTGATCGACGACCTGTGGAAGGCCCGCGCGGCGACCTCCGGGCGATCGCTGGCACAGGTGCTCCAGAGCGACGCGGTCGTCGACGCCATCCGCAAAGAGGTCCGCCGCCAGACCGGGCACAACGCCGAGGGCAAGGAGATCTGCCGCATCCTGCGCGAAGAGGTCATCGGCACCGACCTGTTGACCTGACGTCTTCCTCCGGCCGGCCCCGGTGTCCAGGGGCCGGCCGGCTCCTGTCCCGGACTACCGCGCCAGGTAGCCGCCGTCGATCGGGTAGTAGGCGCCGGTGACGAAACTGGCGGAGTCGCTGGCCAGCCAGCCGACCAGTTCCGCCACCTCGGCGGAGGTGCCGAGCCGGCCGATCGGGTGTTGGGAGATCAGCGCGTGCATCGCGTCCTGGCCGAGGTTGGCGTCCAGCAGTGGGGTCCGGATGAAACCCGGCCCGACGGCGTTGACCCGGATGCCCTGCCCCGAGTACTCCAGCGCCGCGTTCTGGGTGAGCCCCACGACCCCGTGTTTGGCGGCGGCGTAGGCACTGGACATCGGAAAGCCCACCGCTCCCAGCACCGACGCCATGTTGATGATCGAACCGCCCGCACCGCTGTCGAGCATCACCCGCACGGCGGCCCGGGTGCAGTAGAAGACCCCGTCCAGATTGACACCGAGCACCCTGCGCCAACTGTCGGTGCTGTAGTCGCCCACGGGGAGGGCCTCTCCCCCGATTCCGGCGTTGTTGACGATGACGTGCAGCCCGCCGAACCGCTGGACCGCCTCGGCGACCATGGCGTCCACCGAATCGGGGTCGGCGGTGTCCACCCGGGTGGTGTGCGTCTGCCCGGGAAGGCCGGCGGCCGCGCTCGCGGCGGCGTCCGCGTCGATGTCGGCGAGGACGACCCTGGCACCGGAGGCCGCGAGCACCCGGGCGCACTCCAGGCCGATCCCCGACCCTGCACCGGTGACGATCGCGACCTTGTCGTCGAGTTCGTAGTTCACCATGACGTAGTCCCCCTTGCGCGGCTGTTTCCGCCAGGTAAGCACGGAAGTCTCCGACCAGGGGGAACACGGCTCCGCGTGTCGGTGCGGCCGGCTCGGTGCGAGCACAGCAGGGCTAGCTCCGCTGTCGGCGGTTCCACTCCTCGACCGCCGCGCGGGTGCGCTGCGCGCCGCTGCGGATGCTCACGACGGTGTCGATGTCGTCGGCGGTGCGGTTGCGTTCCTTGAGTTTCTCGTACTCGCGCAGGTGCCGCTGGAGTTTCCGGGGCGGGTCGACGACGGCGGGGGCAGCGGCAGCCAGCTCTTCGCCGAGGCTGGTGATGAGGTTCTCGTTCTCGCTCCTGATCGCGGTGACGCGCTGGGCCTCCTCGGCCCGCATCTGCTCCATGAGCGCTTCGTCCTGGCGCTCGTGGATACGTCGGCGGCGCGCCTGACGCAGGCGCAGCGCGCTCAGGAGCAGTAGCGGGGCCCCCAGGGCCAGTGAGGCGACGACCGCCGCGACGACCCAGCCGGCACCGCTCGTTTGCGGGTCGTCCGCCGGCTGCTGTCCCGTCGGGGTGTGCGCAGGCTCGGCCCCCAGTTGTTCCAGCAGCCCCGACAGGGAGGCCGCCGTTCCGTCGGGGCTGCGGCCGAAGAAGGCCGCGGTGTCCAAGTCATAGGCGCCGCTGGGCCCCGCGCCGCCGACCAGGCTGCCGTGGACGGACTCGTCACGGATCTCTCCCAGACCGTCCACCCCGTAGACCACTACCGGCTGGTCGAGGTCGCGGGCGACGGCCGCGGCGACGGCCGGTTCTCCGGCGTTGACCGCTCCGGCCTCGAAGCCTGCGGCCCCTCTGGGGAGGACGGCGACACGCACGGGTTCGTCGAGCTCGGCGAGTGCCGTGTCGATCCGGTCGCGGGCGGCCTCGTCCACGTCGTGGACGGCGAGCGGATGCAGGTAGAGGTGGGAGTCCGCGAGCCCCCGGGCCGCACTGTCCAGTACGTCGCCGCCGGCGAGCGCGGCGAATTCGGTGAGCAACGGCTCGACGTCGTCGGCGTCGAGCACGGAACCGCCCGACAGCGCGGAGCCCAGTTCTGCGGGGTCGGGACCGGTGCTCCCGCTGGCGGGGACCGGCCGGAAGCCGTTGTGCTCCCAGACGAGGAGGAGCGCGGTCCCGCTCGGCTCCAGGGGGTCCAGCAGCGCCTCGGCGAACGCGTCGTTGTCCCTGACCGTGGCGGGCAGGACGGCCACGCGTGCGCTGTTGATGCCGTTGTAGCGCTGGGCGATGCGTTCGGCGTCGATACCGGGCAGCGCGGCGACAGCAGGATGGATGTAGACGGTCTCGGTGTCGGCGGCCTCGCGTACCGCAGGCAGGAGGTCGTCGTCGAGCACGTCGGGCAGTGCGATGAGCTGCGCACCGGTACCACCGGGGTAGAAGGTGAAGTGGTGGTCGAGGTCGTCCGGATCCGTCCCGCCGCCGACCACCTGCCATGCCGTCCGGATCGTGGTGGCCCCGGTCGGGGACCGCTCCTCGGTGGTCACCACGTACACCCCGGGATCACCGATCTTCTCGGCGAGGTCGGCGACGAGGACGGATGCGTCGCCTCGGCCCAGGAGCGCGGCCCGGACGGGGGTCCGGGCATCGGCGAGCCTGGCCGCGGCGAGCTCGCGGATGCCGGGATCGAGTTCGGTGGCGTCCGCCGTGTAGAGACCGGGATCGTCGAGCGCGGCGACGGCCTGGTCGAGGACGGCGTCGGCAGAGGCGGCCTGGACCGGAGCGCCCAGGAACGTCCCCCCTGCCACGAGCAGCAGCGCCAGAAGCCGTGCGCCGGCTCGCTGTCGGTCACCTCGCTGATACGCCACTCGACTTCTCCTCTGCCGCCCGCTCTCTCGCGCGGATCACGGGGAACATCCCTCGCAGAGTGGATCATAGGATGCCGAAACAGCAGGGCGCCGACCGGAGGGTGAATCCCGGGCGGTGGAGGATTCCGGCAGCCGACGCGTATCGGGGCGCATCGCGCGGTGAACCTCCCGCACCGCGCGGCCGGAGCGGCGCGGTGCGGGGCGAAGAAGACGACCGCCGGGCAAGGGTGGCTTTCCGACGGCCGCCGGTCAGGGAAGGCTGAGCCTAGTCGAGCGCGGCGTCCAGGGTGATCGTGGTACCGGAGAGAGCCTGACTGACCGGGCAACCGGTCTTGGCGTTCTCTGCCGCTTTGGCGAAGTCGTCAGCGGACAGCCCCGGGACCTGTGCGCGCACGGTCAGGTGGATGCCCTTGATGCCCTCACCGGGCTGGAAGGTCACCTCGGCCTGGGTGGTGACACGGGTGGGCGGGGTGCCGCCCTGGGACAGGGCGTGGCTGAGGGCCATGGAGAAGCAGGACGAGTGGGCCGCCCCGATGAGTTCCTCGGGGCTCGTGAGGCCCCCGTGGGACTCCGCGCGGGCCTTCCAGTTGATGGGCTGGTCGGGCAGCCCCGAGGAGTCGAAGGAGACCGTGCCCTTCCCCTCGGTGAGGCTGCCTTCCCACTGGGTGTGCGCGGTGGAGACGATCGGCATGAGGACTCCTGAGAGTTTCGTTGCTTGTGCATTGTCGGCAGGTCGCCCGCTCGGCGTGCTCTCGAAGCGGGCACGGCAACGATCATGCCCGTTTCGCGGCCACTCATCCACCAACGGGGTGGGTCGCGTGTCCGTGGTGACCGTGAACCCCGTTGTTCGACGGGGTCCGCACACCTGCTGGAGGAGGTGGGCGAACCGCTCACGTGGTGAGTGGCACGATAGCGGGACGGATGGCCGTCCGGCCGCCGTTTCCACGAGACGAGGACGACCTATGAGCCAATCCAGCCCCGCTGTCCCGGCTGAGATCGCGTCCGCGAGCGGTGTCCTGGACTCCGTCGCCGCCCGGTTGGGTGCGGGGGCGTCGGTGTCGGCGGTGTACGGCGACCCCGTGGAGTGCGAGGGTGTCACGGTGATCCCCGTGGCCCGAACCGGTTACCGGTTCGACGGTGCCGCGAACCGGGGGCGGGCCCGCGGAAGGGCGTGGGCGGCGCCCGCCGGCTACATCCGGGTCAAGGATGGCGAGGCGCACTTCACCCCTATTCGCCCTCCGGTGAAATCCCTGGTCGTACCGCTGGTGCTGCCGCTCGCGCTGATCGGGTGCTGTACCGCGGCGGGCATCGTGCGCATGGTCACCCGGCGCTGAGGCGTGGGCGGCCGGGCGTGTCCGTAGTGGACCGGCCCGGTCGCCCGCACCTGCGGACGTGAATACGCAGGGTCCTCAGCGAAGGTAGGCGCCGTGCTCCCTGGCGAACTCGTCGCCGTTGAAGCGGTCCCAGTTGATCGACCACGACATCAGGCCGCGCAGCTCGGGATAGGTCTCCTGGGGCTGGTAGCCGCCGCAGCCGGCCCCCTGCGTCAAGCAGTCCAGGGCTGTGTGCACCTGCGCAACCGGGGTGTGGCCGTTGCCCGCGTTGATGCTGGCGGGCAGGCCGATGGCCACCTGGTCCGGGCGCAGCGGCGGGAAGAACCGTTCGGGGTCGCCCGCGACGGCGAACCCTGCCAGCACCATGTCCGCCATGGCCACGTGGAAGTCTGCCGTGGCCATGGAGTGGTAGGCGCCGTCCAGGCCCATGACGGGACCGGAGTTGTAGTGCTGGACGTGCAGCATGGCGAGGTCGTCGCGCATGGCGTGGATGACGGGGAGATACGCTCCCGCCCGGGGGTCGGCGCCGCCCCATTGGCCGCTGCCGTAGAACTGGTGGCCGACCTGGACGAAGAAGGTCTCGGGAGCCATGGTCAACACGAAGTCGTCGCCGTAGCGCTCGACGAGACCGTCGAGTGCGGCGATCAGGTTGGTGATGACCGGGGTGGTCGGTGCTCGGAAGTCGGTGTCCCCGGTGTCGAGGAAGAGGGAGTGGCCCTCGAAGTCGACGTCGAGGCCGTCGAGGCCGTACTCGTCGATGATGGCGGAGGCCGAGGAGACAAAGGCGTCACGGGCAGCGGGCGTCTCCAACGAGACCTGGCCGTTCTGGCCGCCGACGGACAGCAGGACCTTCTTGCCCGCGTCCTGTTTGGCGCGGATCTGGGCGATGAACTCGGCTTTGTCCGGCACACCGGGGCACTCACTGGCGGGGCACAGCTCGAACTCCAGTTGGCCGGAGGTCGCGGAGGTGGGCTCGGCGAAGGCCAGGTTGATGACGTCCCACTCGTCGGGGACGTCTGCCATGTCGACCCAACCGGACCCGTTGGCGAAACTGGCGTGCAGGTAGCCCACGAGGGCCTTGGGCGGGATAGCGGCGGCATTCGCCGCGTCGGCCGAGGCCGGGGACGCGGACAGGGAGAGCCCCAGGGTGGCCGTGGCGAGCAGGGCGGCACCGCGGAGGAGGGGACTGCGCATTTTCTCGGTCTCCTTCGGTGGGCGAAGCGGGGGGCCGGTGGACGCACCACGCGAGTTGGCCCTGCTCGGCCGCACGCCCCAGCCAAAAAGGAAACATTCCTTACATATTGACCGAAAGTAGCTTCGCCATGGCGCATTGTCAACGGCCGAGGCCGCCGCCCCTGCGGCCATAAGGATTCGGCGGGGTCGTGAAACACCTTCCCGCCCCCTGGGCGAAGAGGTCAGTGCCGCCCCGGCACCTCCCGGACCGCCTCGGGGAAGCGCCCCTCGTTGATCGCGACCTTCTCGCGCAGGGCGGCGTCGAGATCGACGTCGAGGACGTCGGCCAGGCGCAGCAGATAGCTGAGCACGTCGGCCATCTCGTGGCGCACCGCGGTCGCCTTGGCCGGGTCCTCCATCACTCTCGCCGACTCCTCGGAAGTGAGCCACTGGAACTCCGCGGCCAGCTCACCCGCCTCACCGGTCAGTGCCATCGCAAGGTTCTTGGGCGTATGGAAGGGCTCCCAGTCGCGCCGGGCGGCGAAATCGGCCAGAAGGTCCTGCAGGCTCGGGATACTCACCCGCTACACCTACCACCACCGCCACCGGCGTCGTCGCACAGCCGTCCCGGAAACCGACGCGGCTCCCCTGCACACCGCCTTCGGTATCCCTTTGCGTATACCGAGGTTGACTCCGTCTCTGCACACGAGGCCGCCGAACAGGGCAGGAAAAGGGGGCGGAGACCCCCATCCGCACCAGAATGTCCTGCGCATGACGAGCACACTTATTTCATCGGAAAGAGCTTGGTGTATACATTTATGCATACGAAAATTGACCGATCTTGACCGCTTCTCCCACCCCCGCGGTCGCGAAAAGGACAGCGTGCACCCGCCACCCGCCTCACCGACGTCTCGCAACTGGTTCCCTTGGCTGCTGGTAGCAGTCGTCCTCCTCCAGACCGCGCACAACCTCGCGCGACCGTTGATGTCCTACCTGGCGATCTCGCTGGGCGCCGGCGAGGTCGCGATCGGACTGCTCACCGTCGCCTACTCACTGGTGGCGGTCCTGGCAGCGGTGCCCCTGGGACGCTTCACCGACCGCTATCCCAGCTCGTCCCTGGTCCTGGGCGCGGGGATCGCGCTGCTGGCCGCCGCCGCCGCGATCCTGGCCGTGGCACCCTCGCTGTGGGTGCTGGCGTTGGGCGGCAGCCTCCTGGGGCTCGGCCACCTCGTCTTCATCATCGCCGGCCAGGGGTTGATCGCCCGGCAATCGCCCGAGCACCTGCTGGACCGCGACTTCGGTTGGTTCACCGCGGCCGTCGCAGTGGGCCAGATGATCGGCCCCGGGGTCGCCGGACTGCTGTTGGGAGACGCCTCCGGCACCGGGCTCACCGACCCCAGTCGGGCGGCACTGTGGATCGCCGTGGCCACGGCCCTGCTGGCCGCGCCCTGCCTGTTGGGCATCGCCGCGCGGCTCGCGCCGAACCGCACTGCGGGTGCGGGCACCGTGGGCACCGTGGGCACCCAGCCCAAGGTGAGTCTGCCCTCCATCCTGCGCCGTCCGGGGATCCCGTCCGGGCTCCTGGTGAGCATGGCGCTGCTGGCCTCGGTGGACATCCTGGTCGCCTACCTCCCGCTGATCGCCGAACAGCGCGGGATCGCCCCGGTCGTCGCGGGGGCGCTGCTGAGCCTGCGCGCGGTGGCCGCGATCGCGTCGCGCCTGCTCCTTCCCCTGCTGTTGCGCCGTTGGACCAGGCGCACCCTCATCATGCTCAGCGCGGGCGGGGCGGCGCTCGCACTGGCCTGCGTGCCGCTGCCCCAGGCCAACCCGGTGACCATGGGTGCGGCGCTGCTGGTCGGTGGCTTCCTGTTGGGGCTCGGGCAACCCTTGACGATGACCAGCGTGGTACGAGCGGTCCCCGCCTCAGCCCGCAGTACCGCGCTGGCGATCCGGTTGACCAGTAACCGGTTCGGACTGGTGGCGATGCCGGCGGGGGCGGCGCTGATCGCCGGGACCGGCGGTGCCGCCGGGGCCGTGTGGTTCACCTGCGCGGTCCTGGCGCTGGCCGGCGGCGCGGCCGTGCGCACCCCACCGGACCGGGGGTCAACCGCCGACAGCGCGTGAACCGGTGGCGGAGTCCGCACCGAGCAGCACGGAACCCGCCACCTCCTCGACCAGTGCGGCCAGGATCGCGTCCAAGCTGATCCGGATGTGCTCGGCCACCGCGCGGGCCGCACCGTTCTCGTCGTGTTCCCTGATGGCCGCGCAGATGGCCATGTGCTCGGCAGCGGCGTCGAAGGCACGGTCGGGGGTGCGCCGGACGAGACGGCGCAGCCGCACCTGGTGTCCACCGAGTTCGTGTAGCGCGGTACGCAGATAGGAGTTGCGGGTGGCCTCCGCGACGGCGTCGTCGAACTCCTGGCTGAGCGCGTAGTAGGCGGTGAGGTCGCCGACCTCTTCCCTCGGCGTCTCGGCGACCACGCGCAGGCGCTCGTGGAGGTCGGTGAAGACCTCGGGCGAGCCGTTGCGCGCGGCGAGCCGGGTGGCGTAGATCTCCAGCGCCTCACGCATCTGGAACAGCTCCGCAACACCTTCGACCGAGACCTCGGTGACCACCAGTCCGCGCCCCGGCAGCGGGCGCACCAGCCCCTCCCGGACCAGCCTGGCCAACGCCTCCCGGATCGGTGTGCGGGAGGCGCCGACCCTTGAGGCGATCTCGACCTCGGTCAGCAGCGATCCGGGGGCGAGCCGCCAGGAGACGATCTCCTCCTTGAGCGTCTCGTACACCCGCGTGCCCTGGCGCAAGTCGGCTCTCCCCGCCGTCTGGCCCCCCTCAACCGTTAGCACGCTGATGGGAGCGGTCGTATCCGCTCATGCTATTGGCGGGAGCGCACCGAATGTATACATACGGTCTCTTCCAGAACCCCCGCGCGGGTTGGGGCGTCGCACCAAGCCGATCCGCCCGTTGGTCAACCAGTACCAGCTCCACGCCGTGCTCCCCGACGGCAGCGAGGGCCAACTGCCGGCGTTCGCCCAGCAGCAGCGGATGGTCTCAAAGAGCAGGTCACCCTCTACACCGACGGCAGCAAGCGGTGCCCGGTGCTGGGCTTCAAGGCGCACGGTGTCATCGACCTGGGTGCCGTTTACGACGTGACCGACCACGCCGGCGCCACGGTCGGCCTGTTTCGCAAGGACTTCAAGCAGTCACTGCTGCGGTCGACCCGGCATGTCGAGCAGCCGGACCTCGGCCGGGTCACCGGCCAGGAGCGCAATGCCGCGATCGGGGTACTGCGCCGCTTCATCGAGGCGTTGTCCTTCGTTCCGTACCGCTTCGCCTTCACCCTGGACGGGCAGACCGTGTTCTTTGTCGACAAGCGGTGGGGGTTGCGCGATCGGTACACCATCGATATCCACCGCCCAGGCGTGGGCCGTCGCCTGGCCATCGCCATGGCGGTGGCACTGGACGCGCTCCAGGGCCGTTAGCGGACCGGCCGTGCCGAGCAGCGCAGAGGGCGCCCCGGACGGTTCTGTCCACGACGCCACCCGCTCTCCATCCCCACCGTCCGGTCCGCTGACGCACCGGTGGGAGCATGGTGCGGTGCCCGGCACCGGCCGGGCGGCAGTCGAGAGGCAAGACCGTGGACGTTCAGGAGTTGGCCGACCGGGTTCGGGCCGCTAGTTACGGGCCGGCCAGCGCGGAGGCGGTGGAGCGACAGCTCACCGCGATCGCGGCCCGGCTCACCGAGTACGCCGAGGACTTCGGGTACTCCCCGGATCTGCTCGGGGAGGAACAGGCCGAGGCCCTGGAGGAGGTCTACCTCTCTGAACGCGACGTCCCCGAAGTGGACGCCGAACTCATCCGGGAGCTCCACGAATCGCACGAGGCGGGCGCGATCCCGCACAACGACGACATGGCGGTCCTGGCCGTCGACCCGGCCTACTGGGACGGTTACGCGGTCTTGAGCGCCGCGGACGCCCAGTACAAGGGGCTCCACGCCGTCTACCAGGCGACCGGACTGGCCGAGCGTCTGGCCGGGGCCGAGCTGACCGAGGAGTTGGCCGAAGAGATCGCCTGGGAGGTCACCAGCGAGGTCTCCCCGCGCTGACGGGCCCGCAGCGATCGGGACGCGGGTGACGGAGCGGCGAAAGTCGTACGGGCTCTTCCCCCTGCACGACAGCGATGGCACCATGAGTTACCAGACGATTCCTTTACGTGCTCGACCGCCATCCTCCCACCCCCGCCTTCCCAGCACCACGCCGTGGCCAACGCCCGCGCGCCGGCTGCCCCTTTCCTGCTGCTCGGCGGGGCCTTCCCCAAGGAGCTCCCCTTGCCCGCGCGCCCCGCTGCACGCCTCCTCGTCGGCGGCCTGACCGTTGCCGCGCTGCTCGCACCTGGTGCGACCGCTCATGCCGACGGCTCCGCCGACGACGCCGCCTCCGCGACAACGACAGTGGGCCTTCACAACGCCTACGAGAAAGCCAAGTTCGACTACCTCGCCGACGCACTGGACTCCGGCTCGGGACTGGTGGAGATCGACGTATGGACCGATGACCTGATCGGCGCGTGGCGGGTCAACCACGACCTGGTGGGCCAGCAGAACAATTGTGTCGGCGCCACCGATCCGGCCGGACTCCGCTCGGGGAACGCCAACGGTAATCTGCGGGCCTGCCTGACCGACATGCGCACCTGGCACGAAGCGACCCCCGATCACCAGGCCGTCGTGGTCAAGGTCGAGATGAAGGACGGGTTCTACGGCCGGGGCGGACTGGGTCCCGCCGAATTCGACGACCTGGTGGCCGCGACGCTCGGCGACGCCGTCTATCGACCGGCGGACCTGCTGGGCGACCACCCCGATCTGGATTCCGCGGCCCGATCGGGCGACTGGGACTCCCTGGCCGGCCGGTTCCTGATCGAACTGGTCCCGGGAACCTTCGAGCAGAGAAACCCTTTCGACACCCTGTGGACCGACGAGGAGTACGGGCGGCATCTGCGCGATCTTTCCGAAAACGGCACGCTCGGCTCCGCAACGGCCTTTCCCGCTGTCCTGGGTGCAGCGTCGGGCGACCCGCGCACCCGCTACCCCGAGGACCTCAGGCCGTGGTTCGTGGTCTTCGACGGCAGCGCGACCAGCTATCTGAACGGAATCGACACCGGCTGGTACGTCGAGAACAACTACTTGCTGGTCATGACGGGCGCACACAGTGTGTCACCGGAGATCAGCGCGACCGGTCCGAGCGAGCAGGAGGCAGCGGACCGCGTGGCACTGCTGGCAGCGGCCGGGGCGACCACCGTGACCAGCGACTGGTCCGATCTCCCCACGGTGCTGGGTTCGGTGCTCCCCCGCGGCTAGGACCGCCGGGAGCAGCAGAACTATCCGTAACGCTACCAATTCGTTACCCTCTGTTTCGAGTGAGGCTCTTTCGTCAATCCGACCCCATCGTTTATTACTCAGGAGTTAAGTCTTTTACTTCTCAGCGAAAGGCCGACCGCACATGCGTCTCCCCGCTCGACGCCTGGCGCAGGCCGTGATCAGCATGATCGCGGCCTGTCTGCTGACCCTCGCCGGAATGGGCGTCGCCCACGCCGCGCTCCCCCCGCAGCAACTGCGCGACGTCACCGACCAGTACCTCTTCCAGGCCTCGCTGTCCTCGTTCAGCCAGACCCGGGCGCAGCGGCCCTACGCAGACCAGTTGGACTGGAGTTCCGACGCCTGCTCGTGGTCGCCGGACGCCCCGCTGGGCTACGACTTCACCAGTAGCTGCCACCGCCACGACTTCGGTTACCGCAACTACAAGCTGCAGTCGCGTTTCAGCGAGGCCAACCGCCTGCGCATCGACGACAAGTTCCGCGCGGACCTGTACTCGGTCTGCGGCTCCAACTCCGTGTGCCGGGGTGTGGCCAACATCTACTACCAGGCGGTCCGCCAGTTCGGCGCATCCAGTGCCACCACGGCCGAGGCACTGCAGAAGGCCGAGGTTCAGCACCAGGTGCAGGAGTACGTGGCGCTGCGCACCGCGGAATAGAAGACACCGTTCGGGGGCGGGGCACGGTTTGTGTGCCCCGCCCCCGCTGTCGTTATCTCCGTTGTGCGCGGCGGGGCGAGAGGAAGCGCTCGGTGAAGAACCTGATGTCGGTGTTGATCATGGCCACCTCCAGGTTGATCTCCACCCGGCGGCCGATGAACAGTTTGGCCCCGGGCAGGGGGCCCATCACATCCAGGCCGAAATCGAACCGGTCGAGAGTGGCCGTCGCGGAGAAGCAGGCAAGTTCGGCATCGCCGAAAGGATAGGGACACTGTCCGAGGAACCTGCCCCGCAGCGGGACCGGGAGAGTGACGTCCCTGACCGTGAGATCGCCGTGAAACGTCCAGAGCCCGTCGTCGACCGTGGGCTCGACCCGGTGACCGTGCCAGCTCAGGACCGGGAAGCGCCCCACGTCCAGGAACTCGGGCGACTTGAGGTGGTCGTCGCGACGGGTGATTCCGGTGTCGATGGCCGTGGCGTCGATGGTGACGCTGGCCGAACTCTCCTCTGGCTTGTCTGCGACCCACACCACGCCCGACAGGTTGTTGAACCGCCCCCGGACCCGGGCGAGGCCCTGCATCCCCGCGGCGAAACCGACGCTGGAGTGCACCGGATCGATGTACCAGGTGTCGGCCTGGGGCACCGACCGTTCGCCGATCGGCTGGAGCAGGTGCAGGCGACCCCCGTCTCTCTCCTCGATGTCCATTTCGCGGCCTTTCCAGGTCGGTTCCGGACGCGTCCGATCAGACACGCGCGACGCAGGAGAACACCGTAACCACCCGGTTACCGACACCGCACCTTGTCTCCCAAACCCGGGCATAAAGTCGCACGCCACTGCCGACTTGGACAGCTAAATTTGATCCGACGAACCGAATCACACGTGGCCGTCTACTGAGACTGACATTGCGGACACCAATAAAGGGTCCGGCCGGCTAGTTCTTCCGCCTTGATCGGCGTACTACAGATCCGGCACGGTTCGCCCGTTCGGTAGCAGACGTAGAAGGCATCGGAGCGGGGTACCGGCCGGGCCGTGGGTTGGGCACGGTGCTCCGGGCGCGTGGTGATGATGCGACCGTCCCGGACGCCGTCCTCCAACAGGGCGGTCAGATCCGCCCACAGCACCTCCCACTCGGTGAGGTCCACGGCGCGTCCGGGACGATGCGGCTCGATTCCGGAGCGAAACAGCGACTCGGCCCGGTAGATGTTGCCGATCCCGGCGATGACGTCCTGACGCATCAGGAGGGCGGCGATCGTGGTCCGCGACTTGGCGACCACCGACCATGCCCGCTCGGGATCGGCGTCGTCGCGCAAGGGATCGGGCCCCAGGCGATCCTGGACGGCCTCCTTGCCCGAAACGTCGATCACTTCACAGGCGGCAGGCCCGCGCAGATCCGCCCATCCGCTGCGTCCGACGAAGCGGACGCGCACCGCCCCGGTCGGCGACGGGGCGACGACGAACCCGTCCGCCCCGCGCTCCAGGCGCTTGGGTTCGCTGTTCCCCTGCCGGGGCGCACCGAGACTGTGCTCGCCCTCGGAGTCACCGAACGTCCAGGCACCGTAGAGGCCCAAATGGACGCGCAGCCACGCCCCGGAGTCGAAACCGAGGAAGAGGTGCTTGCCGTGCGCTTCCGCAACCGCGAGCACCCGGTTGTCGATCAGACGGGCCCCGTCCGCGAACCGTCCTTGCGGGCTGCTCACCCGCAACCGTTGGCCGCCGTAGGTCTTCGCAAAATGGGTCGCCAGCCGATGCAGTGTGTGGCCTTCGGGCACCGCGTTCCTCTCCCCCCGTGCCGCCGGGTGTCGCCGGTGACGTCTGGCACTCTACCGAGGCGTCCGACCAGCGAAGAACACCCCTGAAGCCGACACGAAACCGGCCTTCCGTGACCTCGGGAAGCATAAAAATAGTGAAGTTTTTTCCGCTACGCACGTCTTTTTCCTTGACAAACCCACAGAACCAGACATATTCAAATAGAAACAAACACGAAACGAACCCGAACTCACACGAAGGTGGGTACGCGCCATGCACGCGGCCGAGCGTCACCAGCGAATTCTGACGCGCGCCCGCGAGGAAGGACGGGTCGAGGTCAAAGACCTGGCGTCGCGGCTGTCGGTCACTCCCGAGACCATCCGGCGCGACCTGACCTCCCTTGACCGGCGCGGCCTGCTGCACCGGCTGCACGGCGGCGCAGTACCGACCGGTCAATTACCCGCAAATCCGGGAGTCGGCGGACGCGAGGAGACGCGCTCCGCAGAAAAGGGGCGCATCGCCAGGGCTGCCCTGGCCCAGGTCCCCGACAACGGCACGGTCATCCTCGACTCGGGGACGACCACCGGGCGTATCGCCGACCTGCTCCCCGCCGACCGCGAGTTGACCGTGGTCACCCACTCCGTCCCAATCGCAGCCAAACTGGCCCGCAACCCTGCCATCACACTCCACCTTCTCGGCGGCCGGGTGCACGGGCGCACAATGGCTGCCGTAGGACCGTGGGCCTTCGGTGCGCTCGACGGCCTGTTCGTCGACACGGCGTTCATCGGGGCGGACGCGATCTGTGCAACCCGAGGGCTGAGCACCGCGGAAGCGGACGAGGCCCAGATCAAACGGGCACTGATCACGGCCGCGCGACGCACCGTTCTGCTGGCCGATCGGACCAAGTTCGGTCGGACGGAATCCGCATATTTTTCCCCCATCGAAGACATCGACCTCGTCATCTGCGACTCGGGCCTGGACACCGGGGTGGCGGAGGAGATCGAGGCGGCCGGACCACGAATCGAGTTCGCATGATCTTGACCGTCACCCCCAACCCCAGCGTCGACCGAACCCTGGAGATCTCCGCCCTGGAGCGCGGCGAGGTGCTGCGGGCACGTGTCGCCCGGGCCGACCCGGGCGGGAAAGGGGTCAACGTCTCACGTGCGCTGTGCGGAGCCGGCGTGGAGACCACCGCGATCCTCCCCGTCGGCGGCACCGAGGGAGCCCAGCTCACCGCACTGCTGACCGAACGTCAGGTGCCGGCCGTCGCCGTCCCCATCTCCGGATCGACCCGCAGCAACATCACCGTTACCGAGGCAGACGGCACCACGACGAAGCTCAACGTCACCGGTCCCACGCTCAGCGAGGAAGAGACTGCTGCGCTGCTGGCCGCGGTGGACGCCGAACTCGCCCGCGGCCCGCGCTGGCTGGTGGCCGCAGGCAGTCTTCCCTCCGGTGCGCACTCCGACTTCTACGTGCGTCTGGCCGAACGGGCAGCAGCACACGGTGTGCCCATCGCCCTGGACACCTCCGAGGCCCCGCTGGAAAGCGCTGCCAAGCACGGGACGCTGTCCCTGCTCAAGCCCAACCACGAGGAACTGTCCGACCTCCTCGGCCGCCCCCTGCCCACGCTCGGTGACGTCGTCACCGGCGCACGCGAGGTCCTGAACTGGGGCAACGAAGCAGCACTCGTGACCCTGGGCGGACACGGCGCGCTGCTGGTGCTCAAGGACCAGTGCTGGCTGGCCAAGGGGCCCTCGGTCGTGCCCCGCAGCACCGTGGGCGCGGGCGACTGCTCCCTTGCCGGCTACCTCTCAGCCGTCGACGCAGCCCCTGAGGACCGGCTGCGCAACGCGGTTGCCTGGGGCACGGCAGCGGTTGCCCTGCCCGGTACGACCGTGCCCACCGCATCCGAGGTGGACCCCGGTGCCGTGCAGGTCAGCACCGACCCCGATCCCGATCTGGTGGTGCGGGAACTCTGACCGCACCCGCCCCGACGACCAACGGCCCGGCACCCGCCGATGCCTGATCCCCCCACTCACACCAAGGAGAACAATGCCGCAGCGAACCGCCACGATCGGAGCGTCCGTCGGTCTGCACGCCCGCCCCGCCACCCTCTTCGTGCAGGCGGCCACGGCCACCGGACTGCCCGTCACCATCGCCAAGGAGGGCGGCGACCCTGTTGACGCCCGCAGCCTGCTGTCCGTCATGGCCCTGGGCGTCGGCAGCGGTGCCAAGGTCGTGCTGAGCGCCGAGGGAGACGACGCCGACGCCAAGCTCGACGAGCTCGCCCAGCTCCTGGAGACCGACCTGGACGCGGTCTAACCCCCGGGCCGGTCCCGTTCCTTCAGGAACGGGACCGGCCCGGAGTGCAGTTCTCGGCAAGGACGATCTCCTTCGCCAGGGCTTCGGGCTCGTGCAGGCAGCGCCAGACCGGAGCGCGGCGCACCGGCAGCCCCGAGAGCTCGCGCAACCGCCGCTGACGCTTGGCCAGGCCACGCAGTTCCCGACCGTCCCGGGAGCCGTCCAACAGCACCAGGACGGTGCCGTCGGGAGTGCGCACCCGGAGGTCGACACGATGGCCGTGCACAAAGGACCCGACCACGACCTCGTCCGCCATCCCCTGCAAGATCTGGATCAGGTCGGCGAGTGTTTCCGGGGGACGCTCGTGCTGCACGTCCGCGACGATCCCGGCCAGATCGGCCAGCACTCCGCCCCGCCACAGCCAAGACGCACGGTCGCCCACCACCACGATCCGAGATGCGGCCGTGCCCAGTAACGCAGTCCACTGCTCGACGACGGCCGATGCCGGCGTCAACGGACCGCCGTCGGGACAACTCCCGGACAGGACCGGGGAAACCACCACGGCGTCGTAGACGCGGGAGCCGAAGGCGGATGCGGCCGCGACATGGATCTCGCGGGTGAACCGCGAGCACCCCACCAGTTGGCGCAGCAGGGTGCACTGCGCGCGCGACCCGGCGGCAACCCCCAGGGTCGCGTCCACCGGCAGCAGGGTGTCCAGTTCCTGGAGCACGCCTACCGCCCGACGGGCCTCCTCCCTGTTGACGTAGGACTCGCCGATCGTCCTCTCGCACTCCCCGGGAACATCGCGCCATTCCACCGCTTGCCCTCCGGCTGCGACGAGTGTGCGGGAATCGGTGAGAACCGTGAGCCGTCCGCCATAACAGCCGCGGTCGGCCGCGGCCGCGATCAGCGGATGGGAGCCCTCATGCTCGTCCAACCAGTGCACCCTGCCCCCCGCCCCGGCAGTCGCCCGGGCCAACGCACGGTAGGCGGAGCTTCCCGGCCCGCCGAGAGCGCGTTCGACCAGCCATCGTTCACCGAGCCCGGCGCGCTCGCGCCGGGTACGCTCCTCGTGCTCGGTCAGCGTCGGAAGAGGCGCCGGGCGGGCGGGATCACCGATGACCAGTGCGCGCTTGGCCCGATAGAGCAGCGGCACGACAGCGGCGACATCGGACAGGTCCGCCTCGTCGATGACCACCAGGTCGAACAGTCCCGGCTGCGGTGGCAGGCCGCGGGCCCGGCCGGTCTGCACCGCCCATGCCGGGACCGCGGTGAGCAATCGTTTGAAGCCCGACCAGGCCGTGTTTCCGGACTGCCAGTTCAAGCATTCCAGGCGGTTCAGGACCGCTTGCCGTCCTTGGGTCAGCCGGCGGCCCACCACCGCCGAAAGGTAGTCGGCGCTGGAGAGCCGGTGACACCCCGCGACCGCTTCCAGGTCACTGTAGAGGTCGTCCAACGACGTGGTCCGGTGGTAGCGGTCCAGGGTCGCGCGCCACACCCGCTCGATACGGGCGATCTCACACAGCCGCGCCAGACTGCGGGAGTCGGTGGACACACCGAGCCCGCGCCGGATGACCGAGCGCCGAAGCGGCCTGAGCAGCCCCCAACCCGCGGCACGCTCGCTTCGACGCAGCCAGTCCTGGGGGCGTCCGCCTCGAAACAACGTCTCGGGATCCCAGCCGGCGTCGACGACCCTGCCCCGTGCCGTGGCGAGGAGTGCGAGGTCGCGCTCGATCCTGGCCAGAGCGTCGATGGCGCGCCGGGCGTCACGGATGCCGGTCCAGTCGTCGCGCAGCCCCATCTCCTGCACGGTCGGAACTCCACCGCCGGCGGAACGGGAGAGCAACGTGTTGAGGACGGCGGATTCACGGCTGAGGTGGCCGGGTTCCCCCGTGCGCACCACCAGATGCTCTACTGTCCTTCCCGCTCGCACGACGAAGTCGTCAGCGGCCTGGGCCGTTGGAGCTGCGAAAAGCACGGCCTGTCCGGCTGCCACGGCCGTGTGCACCGCTGCAAGGGCGAGTTGGCCGGCGCCGGTTCCCGGCGGAGCTGCCACGACGGTGAGGCGGCGGTTCATCGCGGAGACCAGTACGCCGGTCTGGGCTTCGCTGAGCCCACCTGCGGCCAGGAGCAGAACCGGGTCGTCGAGCTCGGGGCGCTGCTCCCCGGCGAGGGCGGACAGCGCGGTACCGCGAAGACGTCCTGGGTCGACGCCCTCTCCGCAGGAACCGTCGAGATCGGCCAACAGGCCGGCATCGCCGGTGAGGTGGGAGCCGACCCTGAAGAGGATCGCGAGATTGTGCGCCCCGGAACGCGTGTCGTCAGGAGCCAGGGCGGCGGCGAGCCGCGACGGAAGGATGTCGTCCGCGCGTTCGATGTCCAGGTGGGCGAGCACCCGGCGGGTGGTGGCCGCGAGGTCGGGTACGCCTCTGGCGTCGCGCTGCTCGTGCCACCACTTGCGCAGACCGGTCAACTCGCTCTCGGTGTAGGCGGTGTCGGCCTCCAGCAGTGCCGGGTTGATCTCGGGGGGCGATACCGCGCGCAAGCGTTTGACGCCGTTGTCGTCGACGACCTCGGCGTCCACCACGAACAGGGGCGCGGCGGTGCGGTGGTCCGGATTCTCGGTGCGGACCACGACCAGGGGGTAGCCATAGCGCAGGGTCTCCCTGTTGACACCAGCAGTATGCGCGACCAGGAGCTCTTCGGGGGTTGCTTCGGGAGCCGAACCCGTACCGCTGATGAGCGTCTCGCGACCTGCCGGGCGAAACGCGTGTCCGTCCGGGACGGCGAGATCCACCAGGTGTTTCAGCACGGCGGTCCGGTCGAGCCCGTCCCGCAGATAGGTGAGGAGGGAGAGCCAGCGGGCGTTGGTGAAGGGGGCGTTGGGGTCCTCCCGGTCACCGCGCCCCGAGGTGGAACGCCCCCATCCCGAGGCCGGAGCGGCGTCCAGTTCGTGGTCGCGGCGCAATCGAAGCGCCCGCGCAGCCAACTCCGCACCGAAAGCGGTCACCTCGGTCTGGGGGTCGGGCCCGTGTCCGGGGAACACGCGGGGTCCGGCTGGATCGGTGCACCCGCCGTCGTCGAGTAGGTGGTCGGCGACTGAGACGGTCTCCTCGGCCAGCACGGTGCCGCAGCCCACGGAACGCAGCTCAACCCGAAGGCGCTCGCGCAGTTCGCCACGGTCGCGGCACTCACCGAGCAGCCCTGCCGTGACCACCGCGACCTCTGCGAGGAAGTCGGCCTCCGGGCCGCGGGCAGCGCTCAGGGGAGCCGCGGGCCGTTGTTGGACGGGAAGAGAACCGGGAACAGACCGGATGAGTCCGACCGGGGGGACCTCGGTGATGAATACCGGGCTCCGCCCGCCCGCGGCATGTTCGGCTAACAATCGCTCCTTGAGATCGTCACTGTCGATCCAGCCGTCCCCGTCGCGGTCACGGGCGGTTCCGCCCAGGGCTGCGGCGACGACCTGGGCGAAAGAGGCATCGGTTTCTCCTGCCGATGATCCGTTTCCGGCACTGCCGGCGAACACCACGCACGAGGCGATCGGGAGACATCTGCGCAGGTCGAGTTCGGGAACGGTCTCGGCACGCCCATCGGGGCCGTCGTCGAACCATCCGCTGTACTGGCAGTCCAGGAGCAGCAGGACGGAACGCGCGGATCCGCGCTCGATCGCCTCGGCCAGGACGTCGAGGGCGACTCCCGCTGTCTCCGGCCGGCGACCGCTGCCAGCGGCGAAGAAGTGCAGTGAGCCCTCGCCGTTCTTGACGATGCGCCCGCTCAACGCCAGAAGAAGCGTGTCGTCGGGACCCGCTGTGGCGAAAAAGATCCGCAACTCGTCGACGAGTCTGGACCGCGAGGGGTCCAGGAGGGTGCGAACGTCGCCGAAGTCCGCACCGACCAAGGCGGACCGCAGCGTCCGGCTGCGCGACCGTGCGTGGTCGGGGCCGCCGGTGGCCTGATTAGTGCCCTCAACGGCGACCAATAGCGCCCGGCGCTCCCCGGATCTCATGGGCGGGCCTCCCCGCCGTGGTCCGGGATGGACGTTCTGTCCGCCGCTACCATGTCGCACCTCTCACTCAACCGAAACCGATCGCAAAATTCAGTGATCGATTGATCACGGAAAGCAACCAATTTCATTGTCGCGATCCGGGATACGGCAGGTGAGAGGTATGGAGAAGACGGCAAGGATCCGACCGGGATCGGCCACTACCTGCGAGAGCGGCATAAACCTGCTAGGCACTCACCTCCGAGATGTCTCTCATGCAATTGCACGGGCGATTGGCACGCAACGGCGCCAACCGCCCCACGACGGAGGAGGCATGATCAGACCTCCAGGGTCTCCTCGATACCGCGCAGCCGGTGGCGAGCCATCGCAAGGTTCGACCGACCACGGTCCAACACCATGTAGATGAAGAGCCCCTGCCCCTTACGACTCGCCAGTGGCCGGATGATGTGGTATTGGGAACCCAGCGTGATCAGGATGTCCTCGATCGAATCATTCAGCCCGAGTTGGTCGATGGTGCGCATCTTGGCCCGGACCACCTCGGTGTTTCCGGCCGCGGCCAGTGTGAGGTCCAGCGCCTTACTGGTGGTCAGCGACCCCAGCGACATACCGCTTCCGTAGTCGACGATCGAGGCACCCACCGCCCCGTCGATGGCCATCATTTCCTTGAGTCCGCTGTCCAGGTTCGCCATGTCGAGTCCTTCGAAAATTGAGGTCGATTCAGCAGGTTCCGGGGAGTCACCGTGAGGCTCCGGCCGCTTGGTCAGCAGCTTCTCGATACGGCGGAGAAGCCGCATATTCAGGTCGCCTCGGCTCTCACGCCGAGACGGGTACCGCGCTGGGACACCGGCGGCGCGTAGAGCGACCGCTTCAATGCCCCCAGCACGCGGTGCAGGGTGTGCGCGTCAGGTCGGGTCCGGTCACGAACCGGACTGTGCGCCAATCGTTGGACATCGTTGCAGCGCCGCGGAAGTACCGGCGCGGCTTCCGCCTCGGCGACGGCGGTGACCCCGCGCACCAGCCGCCCCAGCGCACGCTGGGCAAGGGCGAGGTTGCCGGTGTCGCGCTCAAGTCGCAGCAACAGAAAACCGCGGTCACCCCCGGGGACTCGGGTGATCGCTGCGATCAGGTATCCCTGACGGGCAGTGAGCACCACGTCCTCCAACTGCGTGGCGAAATCACCCGAGGCAGTTTCTGGGTTCTCGACGATGGCGCGCACGAGACCCTCGATTTCCCCGGCACCCCACCGCGAAACCTCGGATTCGTGGCCGAATTCGGCCACGACGCGACCAGTCGCACATTCCACTAGAGACACACTGCGCGCACCGGGTATGTCCAGTATTCCCTTCATGTCGTCGTTGATCGCGAGCACCGTGTTCCTTCGCTGTTTCCGAACGACGGCTCGCTCCAAAATGCCGGAGAGCCGTTGCAAACGTCATCACTTCGGGACAGCAGCGAGAGTATTCCGATTCCGGGAATCGCGCAGGGGTTCGACCAAAAAAGCAATTCAACGCCGCAGCGTAACCATCAGATCACGCAATGGAGTAAATCCGGCTCACGATACAGAAATGACGGCCTCCGCCACCGCCGGCACCATCCGACATATCAGACCATGATCACCAAACGAGACGTATATCTCCCCGGAGGCCGGCCTCGAACACCCATCCACGGCACCCGAAAAACCATCAAAAGAGACGCTTTGAGCTGTGGATACTCAAAAACACCGAGCATCCCCCTCCGGAACCGGCCATCCAACTCGACTCCACTCGCTCCGCTCGCCCCAAAGTAGGGCACTTGCTTACAGAAAACCTGATCCTTCCACTATCCGGAAGACATTAAATCGAGTAATCAGCAGACCGTAACCTATAATTCACGTCCGCCGAAGAGAGGGCGAGCACTCGTATCGAATGCACCGGAGAGCATCAGACTGGCGAAAAAGTTTCAAATGAATACCGTCAGGGATACTGGTAACCACAGCAATTACGAACCTCACTGCGAACATCCCCTGAACCTGACCGGCAATTGCCCCACAGGACACATGGAGCACCTGGCCAGAGCATCGAAAAGCGTCTCACTCGTTATCGAGGCCGGATTTTTTCGAGAGAGCCGTGGCACCCGGTGGTTTTTTCAGGGCCAGCGGAATCTCTCTTTCCAGCATGCGCAAAGCCAACCAGAGCTCGGCCCGGTAATCGGGGTCGTTGAGGTCCCCGGGAAGAAGTTCGCGGATTCGCGTGAGCCGGTAGCGCAAGGTGTGCCGGTGGACTCCCAGCGCCTCGGCCGCGGCGTCCCATCTTCCCGACGCAGCCAAATAGGCACGCAAAGAGGCCAGGAGGTCGATGGCTGAGCGGTGCACGAGCAACGGACGGAGCAGACCGTGCGCCAACCGGCTTCCCGACGGGGTGTCGAGCAGGCCGAGGAAACCGCCTGGCAGGTCCCCGTGGCGCACGAGTGCGCGCTCCTCGCTGCGCGCGAGGTCGAAGGCGCGTGCGGCCTGGGCCCTCGCGGCCGGAAGCTCGTCGAGGCCCGCGGGTTCGCCCGCTCCGACCGGCCCCCCCGTGAGCTCGGCCAGTACCCCCGCGGGGTCGGCCCCGGCTCCGCCGACGACCACGAAACACTCGTCGACCACACCGGTCAGACAGTCGTGGAAACGAGGGTCTCCGGACAACGGGGCAGCACTTCTATCGGTCAGCGCAACCGTCACAGGCTCTCGCGGGAGGGCCGAACGCAGTCCAGCAGTCCCTGGATCGTTTATCGCCACAGCTCCGTTGAGCAACGCCTCCAGGACGCCCTGGTGCATCTCCAACGCGCCGGGCAGACTGCGCTCCAGTTCCAGGGAAAGCAGGGAGATGGCCCCGTTGACGAGCATGCGCTCCTCGGCCCCCAGGGCTCGGGGCCCGCCCACGGCGATGAAGCCGTGAATACGTCCCGCTACTCCCAACGGCTGTATCGAGACGGTTTGGCCGTCCTGGGACAATGAAGCGCTGGCGGGCTGGCGGGCAGCACCGAGCCTGCGCACTTCCGCGGTCAACCCCGCCCAGCGCGAAACCGCGTCGGGCGGCCTGGCGTGTCGGGGAGCTCCGTCCGGAGCCAGCAACAGCACCCAGCCGTCCAGCTCCGCACCCAGCCGGTCCACCACGGCCTCGGCTCCGCGCAAGGCCGCCTGGGTGAGCTGACGCTGTGCATCGAACGCTCTGCTCAATCCCTCGTACTCGTCTTTGGCCAAAAGCCGGGAAACCTCCTTCCCCACAGCGATGAAGGGGGTCTCCCGTGGAACAGCGATCAGCGGCAGTCCGAGGCGAGCCGCCGCGTCGACCAGTGCTTCCGGCACCTCCTCGTGGGCGACGCCGCAGCCGAAGCCCAGTCCGGCCACCCCGCGGTCGAGGAGACGGCGCACGTAGTCGTGGGCGGTGTCGTCTTCCTGCGGCCAACGCACCCCGGTCGTGAGAACGAGTTCGCCGCCCTCCAGATAGGGGGTGGGATCGGTGAGCTCGCTGACCGCCACCCAGCGCACGGTGTTGTCGAGATGGCCGTCCCCGCTGAGCAGCCGAAGGCGCAGACGTGGGGTCCGCAGGATCGCACCCAGGGTGGGCGGCACAGTGGGCGGCACAGTGGGCTCCTCGTGTCAGGCGGGCGGGGCAATCAATCTGCCAAAACGGCTAACAACTCCACGAAATCCTATCCATCCCGGCAATAAGCCAGACCTGTCCCACACCGTAGTGTCAGGGCTGATCAGCACGGTCGTAGCGCATGCGCCGGGCCCGGTTCACGAGGGAGGAACACAGCATCATGGCCACCAGCAACGCGGGGCTTCCGCAAAAACGCCGGATCGTCACCGAGATCCCCGGCCCGAAGTCGAAGGCGCTTCAGGAGCGTCGCAGCAGAGCTGTCGCCAAGGGTGTGGGAAGTGTCCTGCCGGTCTACGTGGAGCGGGCCGACCGCGGCATCGTCCAGGACATCGACGGCAACGCGTTCATCGACTTCGGCTCGGGCATCGCGGTGACGAACGTGGGCAATGCCAACCCCGAAGTGGTGGCGCGAGCAAGCGAGCAACTCGCCAGGTTCACGCACACCTGTTTCATGGTCAATCCCTATGAGGGCTACGTGGAGGTCTGCGAGGCCCTCAACCGGATCAGTCCGGGCACCCACGAGAAGCGCTCGATCCTGCTGAACTCCGGCGCCGAGGCGGTGGAGAACGCGGTCAAGATCGCGCGCAACGCCACCGGACGCCAGGCGGTCGTGGTGTTCGACCACGCCTACCACGGACGAACCAACCTGACGATGGCACTGACCGCGAAGAACATGCCGTACAAGCAGGGCTTCGGTCCGTTCGCGGGCGAGGTCTACCGGATGCCGATGGCCTACCCGTTCCGCTGGCCGACCGGGCCCGAGAATTGCGGCCCAGAGGCCGCGGCGCAGGCCATCGACCAGATCACCAAGCAGATCGGCGCGGAGAACGTGGCCGCTGTGCTCATCGAACCGATCCAGGGCGAGGGCGGTTTCATCGAGCCGGGGGCGGGATTCCTGCCCGCGATCGTCGAGTTCTGTCGGGCCAATGGGATCGTGTTCGTCGCCGACGAGGTACAGACCGGGTTCGCGCGTACCGGTGACCTCTTCGCGTGCGAGCACGAGGACGTCGTCCCCGACCTGATCTGCACGGCGAAGGGCATCGCCGGTGGTCTTCCCCTGGCCGCGGTGACCGGACGCTCCGAGCTGATGGACGCCGTGCACGGAGGCGGCTTGGGCGGTACCTACGGCGGAAACCCTGCGGCATGTGCGGCCGCACTCGCCTCCCTGGAGACGATCGAGAACGACAGGCTCACCGAGCGGGCCCGCGCCATCGGCGCGACCATGCTGTCGCGTCTGCGTGCACTGGCCGAACGCCATGATGTGATCGGCGACGTGCGCGGACGCGGTGCGATGATCGCGATCGAGCTGGTGGCGGGCAACGGTGACCGGACACCCAACCCGACCGTACTGGCCGAGGTCCTGAAGCACTGCCACGCAAACGGCCTCATCCTGCTCAGCGCCGGCACCTACGGCAACGTGCTGCGGATGCTGCCGCCCCTGGTGATCAGCGACGAACTGCTGGACGAAGGTCTTTCGGTCATCGAGGATGCCTTCGCGCGACTGTAACGCGCCGACTGCCATGCGGGGTGCGGGGAAAGGGACCGGGATCGGTCCCTGCGGGGTGGGGCGCCGGAAGGGGGCGCCCCACCCCGTCACGCGTTCCGGGGCAACCCTGGTGGATGAGGCTTCGCGGTCTGCCTTGCGAGCTCGTGAACGGCGAACGGTGGGACCTCGGGCCTTGGGTGGTTGATCATTGTCGGGTGGTGGGGAATGGATCTCGTGCGGTGGTCATCGGCAACCGCCGGAGTTCGCGTCAGCTGCGGCCAGGTGGCGCATGGCCCTGAGCCCTTTCCGGCCCACGCTGTCGCGTGGTGAGGGGCGAGGACGGCCTTCACCAGCTCGGTGACGGGGTCGGAAAGGGCTCGGTGTGCGTTGGGCTTCACGGGCGTTCTCGGGAGAGCCCGCGGTCGCTGTTCGGACCGACACCATGAGCGGTACGGGCGGACATGCCCCGAGGCGCTTGTCCTTGGTCCAGCCCGTCGGCGTTCAGCGGGAGCGGCTGCGCCGAACGATCCGCCCCGCGCTCATACGAGATGCTCTACCGGGGGCGGCCTTCGACATCGGGCTGTCCACCGGTCACCGAAGCCGACTCTGTCTGCCGCGTGTCCGATGACCATCGAGTTCGCCGGTCTACCGCCCCATCGCCGCCCCTCTGGGTCCCACGTCCGCACGCCGTCCGTCGGCAGCAGGAAGCGGTGCTGGTGGCCAGCTCATGACCTGGCGCGTGGTACCACCGAGCAGCGCGGTTTTGTCCGATTTGGACAGCTCGGGCTGGTCGAGCAGGTAGTGCAGGCCTTGGGCGTAGGAGTGATAACCCGGATACATCGGTACGGGGTCGAAGCCGTGCAACCGTCCGAAAACCCGGTGCTGGTCGGTCGCCCACATGCATCGGTCGGCACCGAACGCGCCGAGAACCCGCAGCAGGTGAGGCCAGATGTCGGGGTACGGGTACGCCTTGGTGGACAGTGTCGGTGCGCCGGAGAGTTTGACGAAGACGTTCGGTAGTTCTGCGAGGGCCAGCAAGTGGCCGAGGTCGCGCCACGGAGGGTCGTCGGCCGGGATCAGTGGCGGCTGGTTCAGCCCCATGTGGTCGATTATCAAAGGGAGTTCGGGATGCGAGCGTGCCACTGTCGCGATGTCGGGGAGTACGCCTGACGCCAGGAGACAGACCGGCATCCGGTGCTGTTCAGCGGCGATCAGTAGTTGCTCGTAGGCCCCGGCCCGCAGGCGTTCGACGGCATCAGGGGGAAAGGCGAGGTTGACCCGAAGCCCCAGGACGCCTGGTTCCTTGCCTGCACGGGCCACCTGATCGGCGATGTCGGGTGAGGTCTCGTCGAGGGTCAGTACGGTGGCGAGGCGCCCGGGGTGCCGGGCGACGGCGGCCTCACACCACTCTGCGGGGGCGATTTCCGGATGGCTGACGAGAATGGCCGCGTCGACGCCTGCTGCGTCCATCTGCGCGAGAACGATCTCAGTCAGCAGGGAGGGGTAGGACTCCTCTCCGTGTGTCCAATCCGACCAGGGATGTGGCAGATGCAGTTGTGCGTCGATGATGTCCATGCAAGACCTGTTCCTGTGGTGTCGATCAAGGGGAGAGGTGTTCAGGCCGCGATTCCGCTGCCTCCGCCGACGACGATGTTCTGGCCGGTTACGTAGCCGGAGGAGCCGGAGGCGAGGAATGCCACGACTTCGGCGATCTCGCGAGCCGACCCCATACGCCCGAAGGGGATCCGCGCGGCCATGGCTTCGGTCGCCTCGGCGAGCGCTTCGGGGGGCAGGCCCGACTTCGACCAGATCGGAGTTTCGACGGCCCCCGGGCTCACCGCGTTGACGCGTATGCGCCGGGGCGCCAGTTCGATTGCCAGTGAAGGGACCATCGCGAGCAGGGCCCCTCTGCTCGCGGCGGTGATGCTGCCGCCCGCGATGCCGCGAATCGCGCCGATACCCACGGTGAAGACGACCGAGGAGCCGTCTCGGAGCAACGGCAGTGTCTTCTGGAGTGTGAAGAACTGCCCCCTCGCGTTGGTCGCGAACACGTCATCGTAGGTAGCCTCATCGACCGCCTCCAGCGGCGCGGCGCGGCTGATGCCGGCGTTCAGGAAAAGGACGTCGAGTTGGCCGAAGCGAGTGCGGACCTCGGAGGCGAGGTGGTCGGTGTCAGAGGTGGAGCGCGAGTCTGCCCGGAGGATGATGACGCCTGCGGGCAGCTCCTTCCTGGCGGCCGCAAGGGTGTCCGGGTTCTGTCCGGTGACCATCACCCGGTACCCCTGCTGGTGCAGCAGCTCCGCCGACGCCTTACCGATTCCGCTGGTGCCTCCGGTGATCAGAGCGGTGGGCAAGGGCATGGGGATACTCCGATCGGACGGTGAACCAGAATGTGGAGGAACGCGGCCCCGGGGATCGCCGGGCTGCCGAATCCCATCCTGCGTCCACCGTCTGTCCCCTGGCCAATGAATGTTCCGCGCTAAGCGATACTCAAGGCGCATCACCTCACGTCAAGTGCATGATCCGCGCACTTCTCCCCTTTCTCGGGGGTTAGGCTCAGATATGCCTGACGTGCCACCGACACCCCCCGACCTGGATCTGAAGTTGGTCCGCTGTTTCACCGTTGTCGTCGAGCACCGCCACTTCGGTCGCGCCGCAGATGTCCTGCACACCACTCAGCCGTCGCTGAGCCGCCAGATCCTGCGTCTCGAGCGGCAGATGGGGACGCGTCTGCTCGACCGCTCCCCACGAGGCACAGAGCTGACCGAGGCCGGTGAGGCATTCCTCCCGCTCGCTCTGATGCTGCTGGCCTCCGCCACCCGGGCTGTGACACACGCCCGGGGCGCGGCCAGGCCCAGGCGCTTCACCGTCGGCTACACCACCAACCTCATCGTCACCCCGGCCGTCATCGAACTGCGCCGCCGCACCCCCTCCGTGGAAGTACGCGCCGCGCACCTGCCGTGGAACCAACCGCGTGAGGCACTGCTCGACAACCGGGTGGACGTGGTTGTGGCCCGGCTGCCGCTGCGCGCCGAGGGCCTGACCGTGACCGTCCTGAGCGAGGAGGACCGGGCCATCGTGGTCCCCCTCGGCCATCGCCTGGCCGGCCGGAGTTTTGTGACTCTCGACGACATAGCCGACGAACCCATCCCTCGGACGCCCGACCCGGGCTGGAATGCCTTCTGGCGCATCGACCCCCGGCCCGACGGACGCCCCGCACCCGACGGACCGCTCATCGACGACGTCGAGGACAAGATCGAACACGTCGCCGCCGGACAGGCTGTCGCGATCGTCCCCGTCGGCGAATACCTCAGCCGCCTGCGTCCCGGACTCACCACCGTGCCACTGAAGGGAATCGCGCCCAGTCAGGTGGTTCTGGCTACTCGCGCAGACAACCGCGACCGGTTGGTGGCGGCGTTCCGGGAACTTGCCGAGCGGCACCTCGCCCGGTCACCCCGAGGCTCCGAATGGGCACCGACACTCAGCCAGTAGACATCTCGGCCCACTCAATGCGCTTCCTGAAGCTGAAGCAGATCTCACGATGGGGTAGCCCTCGGTCGGAGCCACTTCGGAATCGGACTCCTCGCCCCCGGGGGGACCGAAACGGTCGAGGCATCCGACGCCCGGCGCTGTCCGTGCCCGTCGTCGTGGCCGACACCCTCACGCCTTTTCCGGGCACCGCCGGAGTCGACCCCGGGACCACGCCTCGGTGTGCGCGAACCTGGCCCGTTCCCTGCCCAGCAGTGCGTCGGAACCCGTGGGGACGGCTACTGGCCCGGCCGAGGCCCTCCTCACCCTTCGCTCACCTGTCCTTCTGCTTTGGCGAGGGCAGGGCAAAGACGGCTTTCTGCTGTGGGACACCGGTTGCCGAAGCCGCACCGCCGTGGGATTCGGCTAGCCGACGGACTGCGGCCGGCCCAAAGCCGGTGCCGCCCGTCGAAGGTCGCGGACGTAATGCATCAGCCCGCGCCACATGCTGGAGGCCATCGGTGACGTGCCGGAGCAGCACGGCTTCTTTTCGGCAGGGCCACGGTGAACGCCTCGTCGAAGGTGGTCGGGCCGTCCTGGGCGCCCTCGGGCAAGATGCGGATGGCGCTGATCGGGGTGCGGAGTTCCTGCGCGATTCCGTTAGGGACAGCAATGCCATTGCCATCGAGCTAAATATCCGACATGTCGCCCAGTTTACGAAGTCAATAGTTGATTTTTCACTTTCTCGCTACTTAGAGTTATTGACGCTAAGCTGCGAGTGACAAAAATTGACTTCAGCTATTCCGGAAGCGCTTCGCATCTGCTTCAATAAAGAGCCGATAACTATTGGCCCGCCAGACTGTCCTAAACCACGGGGGGAGCAGGGACGTTGAGCGGTCTGAGCATTATGTGCGATCGCAGCACACCTGACGCCGGAACCGGCGACGACAACTACATCTTCGATCCAGGGTCACTGACAACCGCGCAGATCATGGGGGATGCCTGCGCGATCTGCTACGTGAAATGGCCACGTCCGCGCGATCCGGTGGGCGCACTTCCCGACGGCACCGAGGTCTACGGGTGCGCGGAATGTGCGCACTACATGACCGGGCACGACGCGGCCATGTTCGATCACGCCTTCGCTGCGCACTGAGGGTCGCCGTCCGATTGCCCCGAGCAACCGGACGGTTCGGTGCCATGCGCGTCAGGCGTTACAACCGAGAGGGGTGCTCCGGGTCCAGGGGGAGTGAGGACCCGGAGCACCCCTTATAGACGCGCCCGCTTCCAGGGGGGAGGAGGGGAAATGAGCGCGCCGCCCCGTTCGTGATCCCGTGCGGGTCACGGGTGCCGGTCGCGGCGGCCGCCACAAGCCGGTCAACCGAGCACTACGATACTCCGTGTAGTAACGAGAGAACCGTAAGTAGGCCAACTCCGCGCTAATTCGTGCGGTGCGGCCCTTCCACGCCGGATTCAGCTACTGGTGGGGAAGCCCAGGTTCACTCCGCGATGGCTCGGGTCCACCCAGCGTGCCGTTACCGCCTTGGTCCGGGTATAGAAGT
Source organism: Nocardiopsis ansamitocini (assembly GCF_030268225.1). Classification (GTDB taxonomy): domain Bacteria; phylum Actinomycetota; class Actinomycetes; order Streptosporangiales; family Streptosporangiaceae; genus Nocardiopsis_D; species Nocardiopsis_D ansamitocini. The sequence continues at coordinate 1,014,000 of NZ_BSQG01000001.1, forward strand.
GCACGCCCTCCACTCCGTGGGCGTGACTGTCGCCGAACAGCGACTTCTTCCATCCACCGAACGAGTAGTAGGCCATGGGCACCGGGATCGGGACGTTGATGCCGACCATGCCCACCTCGACCTCGTTCTGGAAACGGCGGGCCGCTCCGCCGTCGTTGGTGAAGATCGCCGTCCCGTTTCCGTAAGGGCTGTCGTTGACGAGCCGGATGGCCTCTGCGTAGGAGCCCACCCGCAGCAACGACAGCACCGGACCGAAGATCTCGTCGGTGTAGCAACTCATCTTCGGTGTGACGTGGTCCAGCAGTGAAGGCCCCAACCAGAAACCGGCCGCCTCTTTGCCCAGGAAGGGGTGCGTCCGCCCGTCGATGGCAAGGGTGGCCCCCTGCCGCACACCCGTCTCCAGATAGGAGGCGACCCGGTCCCGATGCGCGGCGGTGATCAAAGGGCCCATGTCACTGCGCTCGTCGTCCCCCGGCCCGACTCTCAGCCGCGCCACCCTCTCCTGGATGCGCTCCAGCAGGTCGTCCGCAATGCCCCCGACAGCGACGATCGCCGAAATCGCCATGCACCGCTCCCCCGCCGAACCGAAGCCCGCCGAGACGGCGGCGTCGGCGGCCAGGTCGAGGTCGGCGTCGGGGAGAACCACCATGTGGTTCTTCGCACCGCCCAGTGCCTGGACCCGCTTTCCGGTAGCGGCCGCGGTGCTGTAGACGTATTGCGCGATCGGGGTGGAGCCCACGAAACTGACCGCTTTGACATCGTCGTGGGCCAGCAACCCGTCCACCGCTTCCTTGTCACCGTGCACGACGTTGAACACCCCGTCGGGCAGGCCTGCCTCCGCCCACAACTCGGCGATGCGCACAGCGGCGGAGGGGTCTTTCTCGCTGGGTTTGAGGACGAAGGTGTTGCCACAGGCGATGGCGACGGGAAACATCCACATCGGGACCATGACGGGGAAATTGAAGGGCGAGATCGCGGCCACCACCCCGAGCGGCTGCAGGATGGAGTAGGCGTCCACCCTGCTGGAGACGTTCTCCGAGTACCCTCCCTTGAGCAAGTGGGGAATGCCGCAGGCGAACTCCACCACTTCCAGGCCCCGGGCAACCTCACCGGCCGCGTCGGAGACGACCTTGCCGTGCTCGTCGCTGATAAGGCGGGCGAGTTCGTCGCCGGCGGCGTGCAGCAGTTCACGGAACCGGAACAGTACGGCGGCGCGCTTGGCCAGAGAGGTGTCGCGCCAAGCGGGGAAGGCCGCGCGAGCAGCGGCGACAGCCGCCTCCACCTCGACGGGACCGGCAAGATCGACGGTGCCGCTGACTCTTCCGGTGGCGGGATTGTAGATGTCCCCTCGACGCCGGGGCTCGCCGGTCCAGGGCTTGTTGTCGATCCAGTGGGTCACATGCTTGGTACTCAACAGGGTTGGTCCTTACTGCTTGCTGGGGGTGCGGTCCCGGCGGCCCTGCGGGCAGACCGATCGGAGCGGTCGGCACAGGGGCGGACCGCCATACGGGCAGCCGGGGTCAGCCGGCCGCGGAGTCGACGCCGGTGATCGCCTCGACCAGGATGGCCGCGCCTTCGGCTGCCTCCTCGGCGCTGAGAGTGAGGGGAGGTGCCATACGCAGTGTGTGGCCGTGCAGCCCCCCCTTGCCCACGAGCAGCCCGAGCCGACGGGTGCGCTCCAAAACAGCGGCGGCCAGCGTCGGGCTGGGCGCACCGCTGCCCGGATCCACCATGTCCACGGCGAACATCAGGCCACGACCGCGCACCGCGCCTACCGAGGACAGTTCGGCGAGCGGAGCGAGGCGTTCGAGGACGAGTGCGCCCTGACGCGCGGCGTTGGCCTGGAGGTCGTGGTCCAGGAGATAGTCCAAAGTGGCGTTGGCCGCAGCGGTGGAGACGGGGTTGCCCCCGAAGGTGGCCACGCCGTTGGCGGTGAGGCCGTCCATCAGGTCCCCGCGGGCCACCACTCCGCCAATGGCGAAACCGTTGCCCAGGCCCTTGGCGAAGGTCATCGCATCCGGCGCGACCCCGTGGTTCTCGATTCCCCAGAAGTTTGACCCGGTGCGCCCCCACCCGGTCTGCACCTCATCGGCGACGAAGAGGATTCCGTGCTCGTCCAAGACCTCTTTGTAGGCGGCCAGCAGACCGTCGGGAGCAGTGGCGAAGCCGCCGACTCCCTGGACCGGCTCGGCGATCAGACAGGCGACATCCGGTGCGGTGGCAGTGGCCAGCACGTCTCGGAGGTCGGCGACGCACGCCTCCACGTACGCGGCGTCGGAGAGGGCGGCGAAAGCCGGGCGGTCCCGATCCGTGCCGTGCAGATAGTGAACGTTGAGAGGGGACAGCGAGGAGTTCTTCCAGCCGCGGTTCCCGGTCACGGCGATCGTGCCGTAGGAGCGGCCGTGGTAGCTGTTGCGCATCGCAAGGACCTGGTCGGTGCCCCGTGCACAGGTAGCCAGTAGCAGCGCGGTCTCGTTGGCCTCGGTACCGGAATTGGTGAAGAAGACCTTGGCATCGGGGATCGCGGAGAGCCGGGCGATCTTCTCCGCCAACTCCACCTGGCCACGCAGGAGGTACAGGGTGGAGGTGTGCACGACACCTCGGGCGAGCTGTGCCTCCACCGCCTCCCGAACCTCTGCGACGTCGTAGCCGAGTGTGTTGGTGACGATCCCGGCGAAGAAGTCGAGGTAGGTTTTGCCCTCGGCGTCGACGACCCGGTTTCCCTTGCCGCTGACGATCTCGATGGGCGTTTCGTAGTAGAGGGACAACCACGAGGGCATGACTGCGCGGTGCCGCGCGAGCAGATCCGACATGGTCCTAAGTCTCATCCCTGAGTCTTCTCCTGACCAGCGCCAGGCTGTTGACATCGCGGCAGCGGAATTTACATCATGTAAATACTGGGGATCATGCTGTAAGCCACAAGGCTGGTCGCGCCCGCTTGCAATAGCCCCGAGCTGGTGTGATGAGCTTTGTACACTCGGCCCGTGCTTCCTACACTCGCCGACGTCCTGGACCTGCCAGCCCTGCAACGTGCCCGGCCGAAGGTCGTGGTGGGCATCGATCTCCTCGACGTGGCCGTGCGCTGGGTACACATCGCCGAGGTCACCGATCTCGCCCACCTTCTTCGCGGTGGCGAGCTCGTCCTGACCACGGGCATCGCGATGCCCGACGACGACCAGGCACTGCGCCGCTACGTCACCGACCTGGCGTCCGTCGGCGTGAGCGGCATCGCCGTGGAACTCGGCCGCAAGTACCACACGCGTCTCCCCGACGCCCTGCTGGACGCGGCGCGGGAGGTCGGCATGCCGGTCATCTCGCTGGACCGGGAGGCCCGGTTCGTGGAGATCACCGAGGCGGTGCACAGCCGGGTGGTCAGCGAACAGTTGGAAGAGCTGCGCGAATCGGAGCGGCTGCACGAGGTGTTCACCGAGTTGTCGGTTGAAGGGGCCCGGCCCGACCAGGTACTGCGTGAAGCAGCCCAGTTGTCGGGCTGCCCGGTGGTACTGGAGAACCTGACCCACCAGATGCTGGGCTGCGACCTCAACGGCGAGGATCCCGGAATCCTGCTCACCGCTTGGGAGAACCGGTCCCGGGCGGTACGCACCAGCACGCGCACCGTGCACGACCCGGCGACCGGCTGGTTGGTCACCACAGTGGGCGCGCGGGGGCAGGACTGGGGACGGCTCATCCTGATCTGCGGCGCCTCCCCCACCCGACGCCAGACGGTCCTGGTGGAACGGGCCGCGACCACACTGGCCCTGGGCCGGCTGCTGGAGCGGCACCAGGAGAGCCTGGAACGCCAGACGCACCGTACGATCATCGCCGGAATCGTGGACCGTGCCTATTCAGATCCGGAAGAAGCCCTGGTCAGAGCGCGAGCTGTCGGAGTCCCCCTGAACGGGCGCAATCTGGTCGGGCTGGTCCTTCGACTGCGCGAAGCCGGAACGGGGTTGGCCACCCAGGCCAGACTCGCCGACACGGCTGAGGCCGCCGCCCGCGCCTGCCGGGATCTGCGCCTGCCCGCGCTGGTGGGTTCGCTGGACGACGTCCGGGTCGGCATCTTGTTGGAGGTCCCCCCGAAGGAGGGGTTGGACGAATGCCTGGACCGGCTCGCCGCCCTCCTGCGGGAGCGTGTCGGGGCCGGCTCGGTGATCGCGGTGGGTTCACGCACGGAGAACATCCGGCAGGTCCGACGGTCGTTCCTGGAAGCCCGGCAGGTCGGTGACGTCGCACTGCGCCAGACCGACGATCGACTCTACTACCGGCTTCCCGACCTGCACGTCCGGGGGCTGCTGCACCTGTTCCGCGACGACGAGCGCCTTCAGGTGTACGTGGAGCGCGAACTGGGACCACTCCTTGCCTACGACGCACGGCACGATGTGGATCTCACCGAGATGCTGCGGCACTACCTGGAGTCGGGACGCAACAAGGCACTGGCCTCCTCGCGGGCACACCTGTCCCGGCCCGCGTTCTACGAGCGGCTGCGGCGGATCTCGCACGTGTTGGACGTCGACCTGGAGTCGGTGGAGGCGTGCCTGTCGCTGCACGTGGCGCTTCTCGCCCTGGACTCCATCCGGGATCGATTGCCCGGATGAAGGCCACTCAGGCTACGGTTACTCAAGGCTGGAGTAGTTTTGAATTCGTTGTCGAAGATGCATCAGACAACCAATTCATGAAAATTTGTCCAGAATAGTGACTAGAAGCGAGGGAACAGGTGGCCGATCAGGCTGAGACAGCGCCCCCCACACGCCGTAACGGGGGGAGCGGCATGGTTCTCGACGACACGGCCAAGCGGATCATCGAGCAGCTCCAGCAGGACGGACGCCGTTCGTACGCGGCGATCGGCAAGGCCGTGGGACTGTCCGAAGCAGCGGTACGCCAACGGGTCCAGCGCCTGTTGGAGGGCGGTGTGGTTCAGGTGGTCGGCGTGACCGATCCGATGATGCTGGGCTTCAGTCGACAGGCCATGATCGGTATCCGATGCAGCGGCGACCTCAACATCGTCGCCGACCAGATCTCCGAGCTGGTGGGCATCGAATACGTGGTCATCACAGCCGGTTCCCTCGACCTGCTGGTGGAGGTCGTGGCGGAGGACGACGACCAGCTGCTGGAGATACTCAGTCGGATCAGGGCTGTTCCCACGGTCACCAGTACCGAAAGTTTCCTGTACCTGAAACTGCGCAAGCAGACCTACGCCTGGGGAACCCGCTAGCCGGTCGGGCATTCGGGCCGGTACTGTTCCCCGGCCCTACATCAACCCGGCGGCCACACCGGGGGCGTAGACGAGGACGGCGAAACGTGCAGTGCGGGTCACCATGGTGACCACGACGAACGCCGCCAGTGGCATCCGTACCGTTCCGGCCAGTACCGAGACGACCATGAACGGCGGGACACTGGCGAAGGAACTCAGCGCCACCAGACCGGCGGTCCACAACGGGCGCCCCTCCGCCTTCTGACGCAGGCTCGCGACCCGCTCCGACCACCGGCCCGGCTTCTCGGTCTTGCGACGCAGCCAGCCGACGGTGAGCACACCGCGACCGGCATAGTAGTAGGGCACCTTGCCGAGTGTCTGCCCCGCCGCGGCAGCCACCGCCATGGGCAGCAGCCAACCGTCCTCCAACAGTGCGGCCGCACCGACGAGGTAGACCTCGATGTTGAGAAACGGCAGCAGTGACGCGGCCAACGCGACCAGAAATGCGAACAGGGTCTCGGTCACGGGAAGGCCCTTTCGCGCCGGGCGCGGCCGGGATCAGTTCTCGGCGGCGGCGAGCTGACCGCAGGCTCCGTCGATCTCCTGGCCGCGCGTATCGCGTACCGTCACCGAAACGCCGTGCGCCTGGATGCGGCGAACGAACTCTCGCTCGTCCTCGGGCCGCGATGCCGTCCACTTGGACCCCGGGGTGGGGTTGAGGGGGATCAGGTTGACGTGCGCGAGCCGGCCCGCCAGCAACTTGCCCAAGAGGTCGGCACGCCATGCCTGGTCGTTGATGTCACGGATGAGGGCGTATTCGATGGAGACGCGCCGACCGGTGGTGTCGGAGTAGCGCCATGCGGCGTCCAGCACTTCGCGGACGTTCCACCGGTTGTTGACCGGAACGAGTTCGTCGCGCAGCTCGTCGTCGGGGGCGTGCAGCGAAACCGCCAGGCGCACCTGGAGACGTTCGGCGATGAGCTTGTCGATCGCGGGCACCAGGCCGACCGTGGAGACGGTGACTCCGCGCTGGGAGATCCCCAGACCGCCGGGAACCGGGTCGGTGATGCGCCGTACCGACTCAAGGACGCGCTTGTAGTTGGCGAGGGGCTCGCCCATACCCATGAAGACGATGTTGCTGATGCGACCCGGACCGCCGGCGATCTCACCGCGCTCCAGGTCGCGTGCGACCGAGACGATCTGGTCCACGATCTCGCCGGTGGAGAGGTTGCGGGTGAGGCCGTTCTGGCCAGTGGCGCAGAAGGGGCAGTTCATGCCGCACCCGGCCTGTGAGGACACGCACAGCGTGACGCGATCGGGATAGCGCATCAGGACCGATTCGAACAGCACGTTGTCAAAGGCCCGCCACAACGTCTTGCGGGTCATGCCGTTGTCGCAGGTGATGTGACGCACGACGGTCAACAGGCGCGGCAGCAGCGCCTCCCCCAAGCGTTCACGGGACTCGACGGGAAGGTCGGTCATCTGCGCGGTGTCGGACTCCAGGTGCCCGAAGTAGTGCTGGGCCAATTGTTTGGCCCGGAACGGCTTCTCGCCGAGCTCGGTCACGACGGCCGCGCGCTCCTCGGGGCCGAGGTCGGCAAGGTGGCGGGGCGGCTTGGCCCGTCGCGGTCCAACGAAAGTGAGCTCAGCAGGCATGAAGGGATCCAAGATCGCGGTGAAGGGGCTATAGGGCGGTTTGGGCAGCGGCGGAGAGGCCGTTCGCGGTACTTTAGGGCCCACTACGACGTTTTTCCGGGTAAGCGGAGGTGCCGCCCATACTGGCACCGGCGTCCATACTATGCGGCGCCTGGCAGGTACCGTGCGGGTGACGACGAACGACGAGGAGTCACGGTGGCCCCAACGCGTATTCTCCTCGACGAGATCAGCCCCTACCTCAGTCGCCGGGTCATCGTGGAGTACGACACCCAGACCACCGCGGCCTATCTACTGGACCCGCGCGGGGAGGTTCGGGTTCCGGTCTGGCTGGCCAACCACACCCTGGCCCCCGACAGCAGCGACCCCTCCGGGCTGTACGCCGGCAGGGCCCCGCTGATGCCGGCGAACTACACCAAACACCCCCAGGGACGTTCGGCGTTGAACGCCGAGCGCCTCCGGGCCGTGTGGTTCGAGGAGGGGGACGGAGTCGCGTTGCTGGACGACGACGGCCTGTTGGCGGTCATCCCGGGATGGGCCGAGGCCGACCGCGGCCTGCCCGGTTACTCACGCGAGGCGATAGGACGCAGTTCCTACGCCTGGGCGCTGGACGACGTGGCCGGGCAGTTGTGGCCGCGCGTGGTGCACGCGGAGGCGTACTGGTCCTGGCGCGCGGCCTCCGGGGCGTGGCGCAGCGTGCAGCGCTCGGTGTTCAACCACCTGAACCAGGGCGTCGGCCCTCCCGGACACTACTGGGACGTCTCCGACGGCCACGACCCGCTGATCCGCGTCTCCGAACGTCCGCCGACGCCGGACCGGCCCTACACCGTGCTGAGCACAGTGGGCATGTGCGGGCAGCGCATGCCCACCCTGGACCGGTACATGGCCGACACCTCCGCCTATGCCCGGATCGAACTGGCGCTGGCCACGACCACGCCACCACACGTCGCCGCCCGGATCTTCCGCTGGTTGGGCACCTTCCCGTGGCGCGCGGTCACCTGGTTCGGTCCCGGGCACAGCGTGAAGTGGATGGAGGCCGGAGAGGACTCCCCGCTGCGCGGCAACCACACCGCGGTACTCCTGGTGTCCGATCCCGCCGTACTGTCCGGACCGAGCTGGGCCCCGCCACCGGACCTCTCGGGATTGTCCTTCCACGGCGACCCGGTCAACTGGCTGTGGGTCGTCCCCATCACCCGGCCCGAGCACCTGTTCGCCAAGGAGCACGACGCCGAGACCCTGGTGGCCAAACTCGCTGCCGAGGGCCGCAGCTGGATCCTGGGCTAAGGGCCCGGACGGACACCCCGGCTTCAGCGTCCGGGACTCCCCCTGCCATGGCTAACCTGGGAGCCTGTCCACCACCGCGCAAACGAACCGAAAGGTGACCGGCGTGTTCCCCTTGCTCGAACGCGGCACCCACGCCTATCTGAGCACCCTGCTGCGCCTGGCCCAACAGGAAGGGCTGCTGACCTTTCACGAGGGCCACGGCCGGGAGACCTACCGGGTCACCACCCGAGAGGGGCGCCCGGTGACGCTGCCCCCGGAGCAGGTGGTGGCCTTCTGCGAAGGTTTGTGTGCAGCGCACGCCGCCGCAACCGACGAACATCTGGGATCGCTGGTTCGCGCACTCGACGAGGGCGTGGGAACGGCGCCGTGCTCGACCTGTCAGGCCCCCAACCCCAAGCACGCCCTGCGCTGCCGCATCTGCGGACAACGCCTGGAGGAACCCGCAGCCGTCACCGAGAGCTCTGCACGGCCCGATTCCTCCGGCTGACTCCTCGGACGCTGTCCCTCGCCGGGAGGCTCGGTACGGCTCGGCACATCACGCAGCAGGACGTCCGGACGGTATCAACTCGACGCAGTGCCGGTGTTTTTACCGTGCTCCCTTCGGATACCAGAATCAAGAAGGGGCGGGTGGGCATGCACCACCCGCCCCTTCCAAGGATTACTCAACCGCTGACCGGGAGCAGCAGCGCGAGAACGACCCAGGCGACCGGACCTGCGATGAGCAGGGAGTCCACCCGGTCCAGCAGTCCTCCGTGCCCCGGCATGAACCGGCCCATGTCCTTGATGCCGAAATCACGCTTGACCAGGGACTCGATCAAGTCGCCCACGGTCGCGGCGAGGACCACCGCCGCCCCCAGGACGATTCCCACCCACACCGGCCCGTCCAGCATGAAGTGGACGGTAAGGGCACCCGCGGTCATGCAGGCCAGCACCGATCCGGTGAAGCCCTCCCACGTCTTGTTCGGGCTGATGACCGGTGCCATCTTGTGCCGACCGAACAGGATTCCGGCGAAGTACCCACCGATGTCGCTGCTGATCGTCACGATGATGAACGCCATGAGCCGCTGCTGGCCGTCCTCCGGGGCAGCCAGCAGCAACAGCCAGGTGCTGAGCAGGAACGGCAGGTAGAGCAAGGTGAAGAGATTGGCAGCCGAGTCGCGGACGTAACCGCTGGCTCCGCCGCGCAACCGCCAGGACAGGGTGATGATGGCGGTGAGCGCCAGCGATCCGACCAGCCAGACCGGACCGCCGAAGAACGCGGCCGCCTGTATCACCAGGCCGCCCGCGATGACGGGGATCGGCGACATCTCGATGCCCCGCGCGGTGAAGGCCCGGCGCAGTTCCCGGACGCCCAGAAGCACGGCGATCGAGGTGATCAGGATGAACGCCGGCGGGAACGGCAGGATGGCCAACAGCACGATCGCGCCCAGCGCAACCCCGCTGCCGATTGCCAGCGGAAGGTTGCGCCCGGTGCGTACGGGCTGGCCGTCGGGCTTGTGCAGAGCGAACCGCTTGGCGCCGTCCTCGGGGGGAGCGGCGCCGGTGCCACCCGGTTGGGGTGTGTCGCCGGGAACGATGCCCTCGGTCGCCTCAGAGTTGGACAAGAATCAGACCTCGAGCAGTTCTGCTTCCTTGTGCTTCAGCAGCTCGTCGATCGACGCGACGTACTTCTGGGTGAGCTCTTCGAGCTCATCCTGGGCGCGTCGGCCGTCGTCCTCGCCGACCTCGCCGGCCTTGACGGCCTTGTCGAAGGTGTCTTTGGCATGCCGACGCACATTGCGGATGGAGACCTTACCGTCCTCGGCCTTGGTCCGCACGACCTTGACGTACTCCTTGCGGCGCTCCTCCGAGAGGTCGGGGAACACCACCCGGATGATGTTGCCGTCGTTGGCGGGGTTGACGCCGAGGTCGCTGTTGCGGATCGCCTTCTCGATGGCCTGCACCGAACCCTTGTCGAACGGCGAGATGACCACCATGCGCGGCTCCGGAACCTGGAAGGAGGCCAGCTGGTTGATCGGGGTCATCGTGCCGTAGTACTCGGCGGCGATCCGGTTGAAGGTGGCCGGGCCGGGACGCCCGGTACGGATCGAGGCGAAGTCCTCCTTGGCGACAAGGACGGCCTTCTCCATCTTCTCCTCGGCTTCGAGGAGGGTCTCTTCGATCATTTCGGGCTCCCGTGTGTCGCTTACCGGCGTTGGTGGAGACTGGGCGACGCGTGTCAGGCGTCAGCGGGACACACAATCGTGCCGATCTTCTCCCCCTTCACGGCGCGGACAATATTGCCCTGCCCCATGAGGTCGAAAACCACGATCGGCAGACCGTTGTCCATGCACAGGCTCACCGCGGTGGCGTCCATGACCTTGAGTCCGCGGGTGAGCACTTCGTTGTAGTCGAGACGGTCGAACTTCTTGGCGCCCGCATCCTTGCGCGGGTCGGCGTCGTAGACCCCGTCGACCTGGGTTCCCTTGAGCACGGCCTGCGCACCGATCTCCAGCGCGCGCTGAGCGGCCGCGGTGTCGGTGGAGAAGAACGGGGCTCCGAGGCCGCCACCGAAAATCACGACGCGGCCCTTCTCCAGGTGGCGGATGGCCCGTCGCGGAATGTATGCCTCGGCGACCTGGCTCATGTGGATCGCGGTCTGAACCCGGGTGTCGACGCCGAGACGCTCCAGGAAGTCCTGGAGAGCGAGGCAGTTGATGACGGTGCCGAGCATGCCCATGTAGTCGGCACGGCCGCGCTCCATACCGCCCTCGGACATCTGCGCGCCGCGGAGCATGTTGCCGCCGCCGATGACCACGGCCACCTGGATGCCCTTGGCGACCGCCTCCGCGATCGCGTCCGCGACGTAGCGGACCACATCCGGAGAGATGCCGAGCTGCTCGTCGCCGGCGAACGCCTCGCCCGACAGCTTGAGGACGACTCGCCCCCAGCCGGTGTCGTACATGGCAGGTCCGTCTGCTGCGCCCTGCTCGCCGTTGTCCGGCATCGCGCGGCCTCCTTCTGTTCCCCGGGTGGTACTCCTGCGCGGGTCCGCCCGGATCTCGGAAGGACCTCGCACGGTCCAGATTCAGCGGAGGTGCCGGGGAATCGTTCCCCGGCACCCCAGCATCATGTCAAACGTTCTAGCTCTGGCCGACCTTGAACCGGACGAAGCTGCGCACGGAGACGCCCGCCTCGTCCACGATCTTCTGGACGGTCTTCTTGTTCTCCTTGACGAACGGCTGGCCGAGCAGCGTCACGTCCTTGAAGAAGCCGTTGACGCGTCCGTCGATGATCTTGGGCAGTGCCTGCTCGGGCTTGCCCTCCTCACGGGCGGTGGCCTCGGCGATACGGCGCTCGTTCTCGACGATCTCGGCAGGAACGTCGTCCTTGCTCACGTACTTCGGCGCGAGCGCGGCGATCTGCTGCGCGAGGTCCTTGGCGACGTCGGCGTCCGCCTTGTCCAGCTCGACCAGCACACCCAGGGTGGGAGGCAGGTCGGGGTCGGACTTGTGCATGTAGCTGGCCACGTACTCGCCGTCGATCTTGGCGAAGCGACGGATCTCCAGCTTCTCCCCGATCACCGCGCTGTTCTCCTCGATGACCTTGGCGACGGTCTTGCCGTCGGCGTAGTCGGAGGCGAGCAGGGCGTCGACATCGACAGGAGAGGTCCGGGCGATGAAGGAAGCGAGGTCGGCGGCGAGCGCCTGGAACTTGTCGTTCTTGGCGACGAAGTCGGTCTCGCAGTTGAGCTCCAGCAGAACGGCGGAGGTCTCGCCGTCGGCCTGGAGGACGACAAGGCCGTTGCCGGCGGTGCGCTCGGCACGCTTGCCGACGTCCTTGGCACCCTTGATGCGCAGTGCCTCGACGGCCTTGTCGAAGTCGCCTTCTGCTTCCTCGAGGGCCTTCTTGCACGCCATCATGCCGGCGCCGGTGAGGTCGCGCAGCTTCTTGACGTCGGCGGCGGTGTAGTTCGCCATAACTGTTCTCTATCCGTAGGAGTGGATCGGCGGGGAAGAGGAGAGCTCTAGGCTTCCTTGGACTCGGCCTCGGCGGGGGCCTCGGTCGCGGCCGCAGGCTCCTCAGTGGCCGGCTCCTCGGCGGGGGTCTCCTCAGCCACGGGCTCCGCGGCGGGGGTCTCCTCGGACTCCGCAGCGGGGGCCTCGGCCGGAGCCTCGCTCTTGCCCTCCAGCAGCTCGCGCTCCCACTCGGCGAGCGGCTCCTCGGCGGCCTTCTGCTCGCCACTGGCGCCACCGGAGCGAACCAGCAGGCCCTCGGCGACGGCGTCGGCGACCACGCGGGTCAGCAGGCTGACGCTGCGGATCGCGTCGTCGTTGCCCGGGATCGGGAAGTCGACCTCGTCGGGGTCGCAGTTGGTGTCGAGGATCGCCACGACCGGGATGTTGAGCTTGCGAGCCTCGCTGATCGCGATGTGCTCCTTCTTGGTGTCCACGATCCAGACCGCGCTCGGCACGCGGGCCATGTCGCGGATACCACCGAGGGTGCGCTCCAGCTTCTCCTTCTCGCGACGCAGGCCCAGCAGTTCCTTCTTGGTGAGACCGGAGGCGGCGACGTCGTCGAAGTCGACCTCTTCCAGCTCCTTGAGGCGCTGGAGGCGCTTGTGCACGGTGGAGAAGTTGGTGAGCATGCCGCCCAGCCAGCGCTGGTTCACGAAGGGCATACCGACGCGGCGGGCCTGCTCGTCAATGGCTTCCTGAGCCTGCTTCTTCGTTCCGACGAAGAGGATGGTGCCGCCGTGGGCAACCGTCTCCTTGACGAACTCGAAGGCGCGGTCGATGTAGGCCAGCGACTTCTGCAGGTCGATGATGTAGATGCCGTTGCGCTCGGTGAAGATGAAGCGCTTCATCTTGGGGTTCCAACGACGGGTCTGGTGCCCGAAGTGGACGCCGCTTTCGAGCAGCTGACGGATCGTCACGACTGTGGCCATGACTCGGCCTTTCCTTGATGCGGTGGACGCGAGGCGCCCACCTCGGTTGTTCCTGACGTCCCGACCGGACCGCCGCGCTTTTGCCCCCGGGTGGGGACTCGGCGCGGACCGTGAGCCCGGTCCTCCACTGGCGGAAGCAAGAGGACGCGCGAGATAGGTGGTCCAGTACTGGACCACGACAAGATTCTAACCGCCCGCGGGGCCAGCGGCGCCCCTGTCCGCGACCAGGGGCTGCGCAGACCTCGGAACGCGCTGGCGACCAGGGGCTTCACGGTTGTCCACAGCCACCGGATCAGACCGGACCGTGCCCGGCGAAGCCCCCCAGGATGGTCGCTATGAGATCCCTTCGCCTGCTGCTCCTGCTGGGGGCGCTGCTACTCGCGGCGCCCACGCCCGTCCTGGCCGACGAGGGCCCCTGGCATTCGCCTCTCCCAGGCGAGATCACCGTCCTTCGCGGCTTCGAACCGCCGGAACAGCGCTGGCTCGCCGGCCATCGCGGTGTCGACCTCGCGACGGCTCCGGGGACACGGGTACTGGCCGCGGGCGAAGGGCTGGTCGGGTTCGCCGGAGTGGTAGCGGGAGTTCCCGTGGTGACGGTCGTGCACGGGAGGCTGCGTACCACTTACCTTCCGGTGGACTCCGGTCTGCGACGCGGCGATCCGGTGGGGGCTGGAGCTCCCCTCGGCACGCTCTCTTCGGAGCCCCGCCACTGTCCGTTGCGCCCCTGCCTGCACTGGGGTCTGCTGCACGGGCGCGACTATCTTGATCCGCTGGCGCTGTTGGGCCGGGGCGGGATACGGCTGCTGCCGCTGTCGGACACGTTTTCAGGCCCTCGGATGGGCCTGGTTGTAGGTGCTGGTCAGCCGCTCGATGGAGACGTGCGTGTAGATCTGGGTGCTGGCCAACGAGGAGTGGCCGAGAATCTCCTGGACGCTGCGCAGATCGGCGCCACCGTTGAGCAGGTGGGTGGCTGCGCTGTGGCGCAGTCCGTGCGGACCGATGTCGGCACCGCGGACCACCGCCATCTGGTCGTGCACGTCACGGCGGGCGGTACGTGTGCCCAGCCGGGCTCCCCGTGCCCCCAGGAACAACGCGGGACCGCTCTCCGGCGTGGCCCACCGCGGACGTCCGGCGCCCAGCCAGCGTTCCAGTGCGACAACCGCGGGATGGCCGATCGGCACCACCCGCTCTTTGGCCCCTTTGCCCAGGACCCGCACAGTACGCCGCTCGCGGTCCAGGTCGTCCAGGTCCAAACCGCACAATTCAGCGACCCGGACGCCGGTGCCGTACAGGACCTCGACCACCGCACCCCGACGTAGGGCAGCCGGCGAATCGTCGCCGTCCGCCATGGTCATCGCGGTAACGGCTTGTCTCTCGTCAAGAACGACCGGTAGAACGCGTTGCTGCCGAGGTCTTGACAGCAACGGTCCGGGATCATCGGCGAGCCGACCGGTACGGCAGAGATAAGCCGTGAAGACACGGGTCGAGGCGATCCGGCGCGCAAGCGTGGCCCGGCTTACGCCGGTGCTGTGCTGGTCCCCGAGCCAACCGCGTATCGTCGGCAGATCGAGTTCGGAGAGAACAGCACCGGCCGTGCTCAGATGTTCCAGAAGCCCGCGCACATCGGCGAGGTAGGCCCGGACCGTATGCTCTGATCGCCCGAGTTCGATGGCGAGATGTCGCTCGAAGTCAGCGAGCACCTCAAGGGCTTCCCCGGATGGCGCGGATTCGGAATCGACCATAGAACCAGACTGCCCTGTTTTGCCCGACACCGAACCAGGACACGCTGCTCTTCGTCGACGACCACGACTTTCCCCACCAGAACCACCGGCCGACGGCAACCGCCCCGGCCGGTGTGGAGCCCACGGTCAGGGAGAAGGCGGCGGGAGAACCGCGACAGCGTCGATCTCCAGCAGGTAGCGAGAGTCGAGAAGGCCGCTCACCTCGACGAGTGTGGCGGCCGGGCGGGGATGGTGCACCAAGAACTCCGCGAGTACCGAGCGCAGGGCGGCGAGGTCGGCGATGTGACGCAGGTAGTACGTGAGCTTGACGATGTGACGACGGTCGGCACCATGGGGTTCGAGCGCAGCTTCGAGATTGCGCAGGACCTGACGGGCCTGGGCGATGGCATCGCCTTCGCGAACGCTCCCATCCTCCGCCTCGGGAACCTGTCCGGAAACGAAGATCAATGGTCCATCGGCGACCACCGCCGGGCTGTAGCTCTTGCTCATCGGCAATCGCGGCGCACGCGCCCCGGTCTGGGCAGGGAAACAGCGCCGCGCCTCCTTTCTCAGCTCCTTGCGGCTGGCTGCCGGCGCAGCACATGCGCCGGCAGCCAGCCGATGCAGTATGGGCTACCCGGCCGACACCGTCCTAGTCCCGGATGGCCCCCTGCCGGGGAGGAGATCACCGAACGTCTCTGCCCTGGCTTCCCCGGTGTTTTCGGGATCTGACACGCCAGCCCGCACCGACTCTCTCGACGTGCCCGGCGGCCGCGAGGAGGCCGAGCCCGCGCAACACAGCGTCGAGATCGAGACCGGTAGCGGAGGCAACCGCGACCGCGCCGGCCTCCTCGGTTGTGGACAGTGCGGCCACGAGGGTGCGAGCGGTTGCGTCGAGGTCGTCGTGCTCCAACAACGGCGCGTCGTCCGGACGCAGGTCTGCACCGATGTGACCGACCTGTTCGATGATGTCGTGGGCATCGGTGACGCACACTGCCTGCCAGTCGCGCAGCAGCCGGTGGCAGCCTGCCGACAGAGCGGAGGTGACCGGCCCGGGTACTGCCATCAATACACGGAGGAGGTCACGGGCATGTGTGGCGGTGTTGATGGCGCCGCTGCGTGTACCGGCCTCGACAACCACGGTGCCGGGGGTGAGGGCGGCGATGATCCGATTGCGTACGAGGAACGCTTTACGGGTGGGGACCGCCCCTGGCGGATGCTCGCTGACCAGGACCCCTCGCTCGGCGATATCGGTGAAAAGCCGATCGTGCCCGCGCGGGTATCCGACATCCAGGCCACAGGCCAGTACGACGACGGTGGCGCAGCTACCGGCCAACGCCCCCCGGTGGGCGGCGCCGTCGATTCCGTAGGCGCCTCCTGACACCACGCTCCACCCGCGCTCGGAGAGCGTGTGGGAGAGCTCTCCCGCAACGTGGAGGCCGTATGCGGTAGCGGCCCTTGCTCCGACTACCGCCACGGAGCGCAGGCAGGCATTGCGCAAGTCGTGCGCGCCTCGAACCCATAGCGCACAGGGACGGGTCGGGCCGAGTGATTCGAGTTGGCTGGGCCACTCAGGGTCGCTCGGGACCACCAATCGGATACCTGCCTCTGCCGCAAGGGTCAGCAGTACATCGGTGTCCACTTCCTTGGCCTTCGCCTGCCACCGCCGCAACCGCGCGGCCTTGGCGGGGTCATCGGCTGTCGAGAGGAGCGGGCTCCCGGCGCGCAGCGCCGACCAGATCAGTTCCGGTGGATGATGCTCCAGGAGTGTGCGCATCAGGGGATCCCCCGGCATGGCGATGGCGGTGAGCCCCGCCCTGGCCACGGCGTCGTCGGTGCAGGTTCCGGCGCTCACCGGGCCGTCCCCGACCAAAGCGTGAAGGCGTATCCGGTGTCCTCGGCGTTTGGGGCAGGGCGGTCGCCCAGATCCGCGATCGTCCAGGCCAATCGAATGATTCGGTCCGCTCCTCGGGCGCTGACCTCGCCCCGATCCATTGCGCGCCCAAGGACACGCAGGGCTTCGGGCCGGAGCGGGAATCTTCGGCGTAGTTCGGCGCCCGGGATGCCGGCGTTGCAGGACCAGGGAGTACCGGAGAGCCGAGCGGCGGCGCGTTGCCGAGCGTGGAGGACCCTGGCCGCCACGACCTCGGAGGATTCGGCGCGGACACGGTCGGCCAGGAGCTCGGCCCGTGTCACCGGTGGCAGCTCGACGGTGAGGTCGACCCGGTCCAGCAACGGTCCGGAGAGCCTGGCGAGGTAGCGCCGGCGGGTGAGCGAGGAGCAGACACAGGCGGCCCCCGGCTTGCCGCAGGGGCAGGGGTTGGCCGCGAGCACCAGCTGGAAACGGGCGGGGAAGCGGGCGGTGGCCGCGGCCCGGGCGATCAGGATCTCGCCGCTCTCCAACGGCTGGCGCAGGGAATCGAGGACACCGCGGGGAAACTCCGGCGCCTCGTCGATGAACAGGATCCCGCAGTGGGAGAGGCTGACTGCGCCGGGGCGCAGTTGGCCGGCACCGCCTCCGACGATGGCCGCGCGGGTGGCCGTGTGGTGGGGATCGCAGAAGGGGGGCTCCGTGATCAGCGGCCTGCCGTGGGGCAGGGTGCCCGCGCAGGAGTGGATCGCGGTGACCTGGATGGAGTCCGCCGTACTGAGCCGGGGAAGGATGGTGGGCAACCGTTCTGCGAGCAGACTCTTGCCCGTGCCGGGCGGCCCCAACAAGAAGGTGTTGTGACCTCCCGCGGCAGCGATCTCGACCGCTTTGCGGGCGACGGGCTGCCCCAGGACGTCGGCGAGGTCGGGGCGGGGGCCGGGGGCCATGGGCTCCACCGGCCGGGGTTGTTCGTGGGGAAAGGACTCCGAGACATCGGGGCGGCCGCGTAATCGGGCGACGAGTTCGGCCAGGGAGCCCACTGCGACCACGTCGGCGTCGGCCACCAGTCCGGCCTCCTCCGCGTTTCCGCGTGCGACGACGACCGTACGTCGACCGCGGCCGGTCTCGGCAAGGACCATGGGCAGCACTCCCCTGATCGCGCGGGTCCGTCCGTCGAGGGCGAGTTCGGCCAGTAACACGGCGTCGTGGATGCCCTCGACCGGGATGGCCCCGTTGGCGGCGAGGACCGCGGCGGCGATGCTGAGGTCGAACCCGCTGCCGCGCTTGGGCAGGCTGGCCGGGGACAGGCTGATGGTGATGTGTTCTTCGGGCCATTGCTCGCCGCTGTTGAGTATGGCCGCGCGGATGCGGTCACGGGCCTCGCGCAACGCCGCGTCGGGCAGGCCGACGATGGTCAGTCCCGCCGGACCGTTGCCCAGGTGTGCCTCGACCTCGACGCCGTGGCCCTCCACTCCGAGAAGGGCCACGGCGTGGGTACGCGCCAGAGCCATCTAGGCCACCCCGCGCTGGTGGCGGACGAACCACCGTCCGCCGGGGCGCGCCAGCACCCCCAGGACGTCGACACGGATCCTGGCACGCATGTCGTGTCCTCGGGCCCACCGATGGCCGAGGCTGCGCAATCGCGCCCGTCTGCGATCGTCCACGGCTTCGACAGGACCGCCGAACCGCGTACCGGTCCGGGTCTTGACCTCGACGACCACCAGTGTGGTCCCCCAGCGGGCGACGATATCGATCTCGCCGTCGGCACGACGCCAGTTGCGGTCGAGGACGCGCATCCCTGCACGCCTCAGATAGGCCGCTGCGACTTCCTCTCCACGCCGCCCCAGTTCGCGCCGGTGTCGGGCCTGCGCCTGTGCTCGGGTGAGCATGTGCACCACCTCCGGCTTCCACCATGCGGTGGCGCGGCAGGGGCACGGGACGACGACCGGGCGATCTGTGGACAACTATTCCACCGCAGGGAAAGCGGGACCACGCGTCGAGACCGTCACTGATCCGATCGGTACCGGTCAGGGGGTTTCGGAACCGTTGGCGGGCTGATCAGCCCGCGTGTCGACCTCGCCGTCGGGGCGGCCCCGAACAGAGTTGGCCACCTGGCTGAGTTGCCAGCCGTCGTCACCATCGGGATGGCTGCGGGCTGCTTGGACCCCGGGGGCGTCCAGAGGCGCGTCTGCCGCGGGGACTCCCGCGCGGATGCGGTTCAGCACCTGTTCGCCCTCACCGGGAACTTCCCCGCGTACCGGGGACTGCGCGGCGGCTCCGTGCGCACCGAGCTCTTCGTTACGGCGTACCGCTCGCTGGCCGGGGTCTGATTCGGGGGTGGCGGGCAGGGGCTCGGTGCGGGCCTGGTTGGTCCGGGCGGCGTCGGCTCCGGGCTGGTGGTCGTCCATGTTCCCTCCAAGGTCATCGGTCCTTGGGTACCGGACTACCCGGTCGGGGCCGTCTCCACCATCGGTCGCGCCGCCCGGGCCGCTCTCACTCCTCGGCCGGGGTGCTGCCGTCGGGAGGGATCTCCAGGTCGGCCTTGGTGATCTCCTCGACGTTGACGTCCTTGAAGGTCACCACACGGACGTTCTTCACGAACCGGGCCGGGCGGTACATGTCCCAGACCCATGCGTCCTGCATGGCGACCTCGAAGTACATCTCGCCGTTCTCGGTGGATCGCGGCTGGAGGTCCACGTGGTTGGTGAGATAGAACCTGCGTTCGGTCTCCACCACGTAACTGAACAACCCGACGACGTCACGGTATTCGCGATAGAGCTGGAGCTCCATCTCGGCTTCGTACTTCTCCAGGTCCTCAGAACTCATCGAACAGCTCGCTTTCGTCGTGCCTCTCCCCGTTTGCGGCCCGGCCCTGCGTGTTTCCGTGCGGGGCCAGGAACGCCCCCAGCACCCATGATGCGGTATGTGTCAACTACCCGCCGCTATTCTCGGCAAGTATCCGGATCTGTGCCGTCGGCGCGACGGCGGGACAGGTAGCCGCGACCGACCAGGTGAACGGGGACCGCGGCGAGGGCCCCGAGTGCCAACGGGGCAGCCGCAGCCGCGGCGGCGGCGGTCTTCTCGTTGAGTGCGGTGAACGTATCGGGGATGGGAAGTGTCGCGATCCGGTTCAGGGGCCAGACGATGACGAAGGCACGGCCCACGACGGACTCCTCGGGGACGCTGCCGCCACCGGTGTCGGCCTGGTGCATGCGGGAGTCGTAGGAGACCGCGCGATGGTCGCCCATGACCCACAGCCGGCCGTCGGGAACCGTGACCGGGCCGAACTCCTGGTGGGTCTCCAGGCTGCCCGGGTAGAGGTAGGTCTCGTCCAAGGGCGTGCCGTTGACCAGCACTCGGCCCTGCTCGTCACAGCACTCGACGGTGTCACCGGGAAGACCGATGACGCGCTTGATGTAGTCCTTGCCCGTGGGGGCCACACCGACCTGCTGCCCGACCCAGTTGAAGAACTTGGAGACGGGGTTGGTCGGCTCCTCGAGAACGACGGTGTTCTGTTCGTCCCAGGAGTCCCCGCCGTTGAAGACGATGACGTCGCCGCGCTTGATGTCGCGGAACTCGTAGACCAGTTTGTTGACCAAGACCCGGTCACCGACGAGGAGGGTGTCCTCCATCGACTTGGACGGGATGTAGAACGCTTGGACAACCCAGGTCTTGATGATGAACGCCAGTACCAAGGCGATCACGATCAGGATGGGGAGTTCTTTCCAGAACGACCCCTGCTTCTCTTCGCCCGTTTTCTTAGCACTCATGGTGGCGTCCGGGGTCTCCCCTGTGCTGGCCTGTTCGTCTCCTACAACAGCGCTGGCTCCCCCATGCGTGGACATGGGAGAGCCAGAGTCCTCGACCGGACCACCTGATTGCTCTCGGGTGGTCTCGGGGTCGGTGTCGCTGTTCTCGGTCGGGCGAGAAGGCAGATCGTCGTTGCTCATCGGCACTGAAGCCTAGCCCAGCCCGATGCCTTACACCGGTAAGACGCCTAACGCGCGAGACGCGAAAACAAAAACTAGCGCTTGACCGGCTCCCGGCGCTCGCGGATACGAGCGGCCTTGCCGCGCAGGTTGCGCAGGTAGTACAGCTTGGCGCGACGGACGCGACCGCGGGAGACCACCTCGATCTTCTCGATCACGGGGGTGTGCACCGGGAAGGTGCGCTCCACGCCGACGGCGTAGCTGATCTTGCGAACGGTGAAGGTCTCGCGGCTGCCCGAGCCCTGTCGCCGGATCACAACGCCCTTGAAGAGCTGGACCCGGGACCGGTTGCCCTCGGTGACCCGAACGTGAACGTTCAGAGTGTCGCCCGGACGGAAGTCGGGCACGTCGGAGCGCAGCTGGGCCTTCTCAAGCTCCTGAATGGCGGTGTGCATCTCAGCGGTTCCTCATCGAAAGCGCGCCGCGGCGACGGATAGCGCTCGCGCGGGCGGATCTGCTGGGTTCAAAACAAAGGCTGCCTCGTCAAGCGTGCGGCCACCGGGGGCCGACAGCCGCCAGCACAGGCCGACGGTCAGGGGCAACTCGTCTAGTCTGCCATAGATTCGGGGCCGACCTGTAACCGGCGTTCGGCGACGACCTCACGGTCACGACGGTCGAGTCTCTCAGGATCGAGGCGGTCCAGCAGTTCAGGGCGGTTGCGCGCGGTCTTTCTCAGCGCCTCGTCGCGTCGCCAGCGGTCCACCGCACCGTGGTTGCCCGACAGCAGGACCGGCGGGACCTCCTGGCCCCGCCAGGCCGGTGGCTTGGTGTAGACCGGCCCCTCGACCAGGTTGTCCATCAGCCCCGGCGCGAAAGAGTCCTGGGCCACGGAGTCGGCGTTGCCCAGGACACCGGGCAACAGCCGGGAGATCGCCTCAACCATGACCAAGGTGGCCGATTCCCCGCCGTTGAGCACGTAGTCGCCGATGCTGATCTCCTCGACCGGCATACGCAGTGCGGCATCAGCGGCGACACGGGAGTCGATGCCTTCGTAGCGGCCGCAGGCGAAGACCAGCCAGGGTTCACCGGCCAGGCGCCCCGCGTCGGCCTGAGTGAAAGGCAGCCCGCTGGGAGTGGGCAGGATCAACCGGGGCGACGCGGCAGGAACCGCGGCACTCACCGCGTCCAGGGCCTCCCCCCAGGGCTCGGGCTTCATCACCATGCCCGGACCACCGCCGTACGGACTGTCGTCCACGGTGTTGTGCCGGTCGTAGGTCCAGGAGCGCAGGTCGTGCAACCGGACATCGAGCAGACCCGAACGCCGTGCCTTCCCGATCAGGGAGAGTTCCAGCGGCGTGAAGTAGTCGGGGAAGATCGTGATGATGTCAATGCGCATGGGGACGTGAAAGCTTTCTCGCGGACTATTCGCCCAGGTCCAGCAGGCCCGGCGGTGGGTCGACCACGAGGCGTCCGGCCTCGGTGTCGATCTGGGGGACCAGTGCGCGGACAAACGGGATCAGGATCTCGGTGCCGCCTCCCCCCTTGACCACCAGGACGTCCTGGGCGTTGTGCAGGATGTCGGCGACCACGCCCACGGATTCTCCGTCGACGGTCTGAACCTTCAACCCGAGCAACTCGTGGTCGTGGAACTCGTCGGGGTCGTCGACGGGTGCGATATCGGCGGAGTCGACCAGTAGCGCGATTCCGCGCAGGGACTCGGCCTCGGTGCGGCCTTTGACGCCTTCAAAACGGACCAGCAGCCGACCGGAGTGCTCGCGCATGGCCCTGATCGTGAGCGGCCCGGCGCTCTCGGGGTCGGTGAGCAGCACGGCGCCAACCCCGAATCGCTCCCCCGGACTGTCGGTGCGCACGTCTACCGAGACCTCGCCACGGACACCGTGGGCGCGGCCGATCCGGCCGACGACGAGACGCAAGTGGTTCTCCTTGGGACGGGCAGCCAACTGGCGAACGGGGGCGGATAACGACACCGCGCGGGCAGGGGATCCCTACCCGCGCAGATCGCGCGCACGACGAGGACACAGCCCGAGCGGGCTTGGGTCCACGCCGCGCGCGTCAGCGCACTTCGTGCAGATCCAGCAGATCGACGCGAACGTACCGACCGCCGGCGAGCGAACCGACAACGGTGCGCAGTGCCTTCGCGGTACGGCCGTTGCGGCCGATCACCTTCCCGAGATCATCGGGGTGGACCCGGACTTCGAGCACCTTGCCCTTGCGGAACCGCTTGGCCCGCACCTGGACGTCGTCAGGGCTCTCGACGATTCCCTTGACGAGGTGCTCAAGCGCCTCTTCCAACACGTCAGGCCTCGCCCTCGGACTTCTCCGCGGGAGCCTCGGCGGGCTTGTCCTCGGCGGCCGGCTTCTCAGCGGCCTTCTTGGGCTTGCCCTTGCCCTCGGTACCCGGCAGGACAAGCTCCTTGAGCGCTGCCTGGAAGGCGGCCTCCTGGGCCTCCTTGTCCTTGGGCTCGGCGACCTTCAGCGGCCCCGGAGCCGGCAGGCCCTTGAACTTCTGCCAGTCACCGGTGAGCTTGAGGAGGTGCTGAACCGGACCGGTGGGCTGAGCACCCACGGACAGCCAGTACTGCGCCCGCTCGGAGTTCACCTCGATGAGGCTCGGCTCCTCCTTGGGGTGGTACTTGCCGATCTCCTCGATCGCCTTTCCGTCACGCTTGGTGCGCGAGTCGGCGATGACGATGCGGTACTGCGGCGTACGGATCTTTCCCATACGCTTGAGCTTGATCTTGACAGCCACTGGTGTGGTCTCTCCCGTTAAGGCGGAATGTGCCCGGACCGCATGCACCGCGTGGGGTTGCGGAACAGCATTGGGGCGGGGACGTGGGCACGGGAGTTAGTTAGAGGGCTGACTCCGCGCGCCGTTAGTCAACACCCAATTGTGCCAGACGATCGGACGCACGGTGTGCGTCCGAGCCTGGCGTGGCGGAATGCGCGGCTGCGAGCAGCGCACACGCCCCGCCCCGAACGGGCACCCGGCCACGGACATGAGGCACGGGTCACCCGCCGGCTACTGCTTGGGCAGCTTGAAATCCGAGAGGTCGGGCATCTTTTTGCCACCGAGGCCCGGCGGAAGCCCGGGTGCCCCACCGCCGAAACCGGGGGGCAGCTGCGGACCCGACTGGTCGGGAGCCGGGCCCTCGGTACGCCGCTTCTCACGCTCGGCAGCCCGTTCGGCCTCCTGCTGCTTGGCCTTGAGGGGGTTGCCGCTGCGCTGTTTGTTCTTCTTGCCGTTCTTCTTGGCCGCGGCCTTGAGCGCCTTCTTGTTGCGCCCGCCCCCCATGCCCGGCATTCCCGGCATCCCGGGGATGCCGCCACCGCTCTTCATCTGACGCAGCATCTTCTGCGCCTCGAAGAACCGGGTGACCAGGCCGCTGACATCGCCCACCTGGGTGCCGGAGCCGTTGGCGATCCGCAGCCGACGGGAACCGTTGATGAGTTTGGGGTTGGCACGCTCCGCCGGGGTCATCGACCGGATGACCGCGGTGATGCGATCCAGATCCTTGTCGTCGACGTTGTTGATCTGGTCACGCATCTGCCCCATACCGGGCATCATGCCCAGGAGGTTGCCGATCGGACCGAGCCTGCGAACCATCATCATCTGCTGGAGGAAGTCGTCCAGCGTGAAGTCGTCGTCGGAGGCCAGCGTACTGGCCATCTTCTCGACTTCCTCCTGCTCGAACGTGCGCTGCGCCTGCTCGATCAGGGTGAGCACGTCGCCCATGTCGAGGATGCGCGAAGCCATCCGGTCGGGGTGGAAGAGGTCGAAGTCCTCAAGCTTCTCGCCGGTCGAGGCGAACATGATCGGCCGACCGGTGATGTGACGGATCGACAGCGCGGCGCCACCACGGGCGTCACCGTCGAGCTTGGTGAGCGCGACCGCGTCGTAGCCGACCCCGTCGAGGAACGCCTGCGCGGTGTTGACCGCGTCCTGGCCGATCATGGCGTCGACGACGAAGAGGATCTCGTCGGGGGTGACCGCGTCGCGGATATCGGCTGCCTGGCGCATCAGCTCGGAGTCGACGCCGAGGCGGCCCGCGGTGTCGATGATGACGATGTTGTGGTTGTTGCGCCGGGCGTGTTCGATCGACTCGCGCGCCACCTCGACCGGGTCGCCCACACCGTTGCCGGGCTGGGGTGCGAACACCGGAACGCTCGCACGCTGGCCCATCACCTGCAACTGGGTGACGGCGTTGGGGCGCTGGAGGTCGGCCGCGACGAGGAGAGGAGTGTTGCGCTGGGCACCGAGCCACTTGGCGAGCTTGCCGGCCAGGGTGGTCTTGCCGGCGCCTTGGAGACCGGCGAGCATGATGACGGTCGGTGGGTTCTTCGCGAACCTGATCTCGCGGGTCTGACCGCCGAGGATCTCGACGAGCTCCTCGTTGACGATCTTGATGACCTGCTGCGCCGGGTTCAGCGCCTTGGCGACCTCTTCACCGCGCGCGCGCTCCTTGATCTGCGCGATGAACTCACGCACGACGGGCAGCGCGACGTCGGCTTCGAGCAGGGCGAGCCGGATCTCTCGCGCGGTCGCGTTGATGTCCTCCTCGGACAGACGGCCTTTGCCGCGCAGCGAGGAGAAGACCGTTGTGAGCCGGTCGGAAAGCGTCTCGAACACGGGTGGCCCTGTTCCGTAGTGTCTGCTGGATCGGTCTTCTAGGTTACCCGCCGGGAGTCCCAGGTGGGCCCTGCCCCGGGGCCGACCACGGGTGCGTGGTCGGCCCCGGGGCGTCCGGAGGCGTCAGTTGCCGGAGGGGCTGGCCTCGGGTGAAGCCTGGGCACCGCCTTCAAGTGTGGCCTCGCGCTGTTCCTTGACGAGCCCGACGATGGCGTCCTTCGCGTCGCCGGAGAGCGCGCGTGTGGACAACAGGCGGTTCCCGCTGACCTCGTAGCTCTGCGGGTTGGTGCTGGGAGCGAGCTCGTAGTCGGTGGAGCATGCGAGCTCGACGGTGCCACCGGCCTTGAGCCTGCCGGTCTTGCTGCACTTCTTCTCGCCGAGCTCCGAGTTGCTGAACGTGCCGTCCATCCGGACGAGAACGGTCGCCTCCCCGCTACCGCCGCCGACGTCCCTGACGGTCCCGGAGATCGTGCACTTACCACCGGTCTGGCAGCTCATCTCCCCCTCGTCCTCCCATTGGACCTCGATACGGGAGTCACGGGCCGAGCCGAGGTCGTCCTCAGCGATAGCCGCGAGGTCGTCGTAGACCTTCTCGACGGCGGCTGTGTCGGGGGCTGCGAAGTCGGCCTCGATGCGAGTGGCGAGTCCACCGTCCTCCGGGGCGAGCTCCTCGACCTGCATTCGGATCAGCGTGTGGGGTTCGTCCTTGGTGACCCAGACCTTTCCCCCGCTGAGGTCGACGCGGTAGGCGACGGTTCCGGCGAGTTTCTCCTCGACCGCTTCGGATTCTCCTTCCGGGGCCCGGGCCCGCAGGATGTCGGAGAGTGCGCTCGGCGTGAGCGCGCCTCCCGGGTCGAGGCCGAGTGCGCTGTGACCAACCCGCACCCAGTGGTCGGCGTAGGAGTCGGAGTCGGGGTTGAACACCCCCTGGTCCAGCCAGTAGCCGTCGCCGGCATCAATGAAGAGCTTGCGGTCGACCTCCATGTAGCGAGCGTCTCCGTCGGCCGTCTGGAAGGTGCCCAGCGCGGCTCCGGTGTCGGTAACGGTGAGGTCGGTCTGCACCGGTGCCTCTTCTTCGTCGCCCGCCGGGGCGAACTGGCCGGTGAGCTGTACCGCGGGGAGCTCGGCCAGCGCGTCGAGCGCGGACTCCAGGATCGGCCCCGCACTGACCGGGGTCGGCGAAGGGGACGGCTCCGGTCCGCCCGGACGCCAGTCACTGAGATCGATCGCGCACCCGGCGGCGCCGAGTACGAGTACAGCAGTTGCGGCCGCGGTAGCCGTGGTTCTAGTCGATCGCCGCGACCTGCGAAATGCCGGCGCCATTGTGCCTCCTGGCTCCCGCCAAGGGAAGTAAGGGATCTGTCGTCGAAAAGCTTGGACGCAGCGGAGTCGGATCCGGTTCTGAGACGGTGCGAAACGACCGCTCAGCCCGATGGCCGGCCCGGGAAGAAGAGGTCCCATCGGGCCGGCAAGCCCCGGATCTCCGTGTTGAGGCAACAGCCTACCGAACACCTCTGTCCCGGCTCGTTGTGCAAAAGACCAGAGAGGGAGAAATTACCCTTTTTTCCCATTACTCCGGACAGCAGTACGGGCCGGCGAGGATGATCCTCGCCGGCCCGACTGGCCCCCAACGCTTATGGTGCGGGGTGCGATTTCAACGCTGAAGCCGCTAGACCTGCACCTGCTTTGAGGGCTTCTCCTCGCCCGGAGGCGTCGGCGAGGAGAGCTCCTGCTCGTCCAGCTCCTCGAAGGCGTAGGCCGACTCGGAGTGGAGCTCGCTGTCGAGACCGTTGGTCTCGACGTGCTCGGGGATACGGAACCCGACGGCGAGGTCGATGACCTTGGCGATCAGCCAGGTGACCCCGAAGGAATAGACGATCGTGGCCACGACCGCGATCAACTGGACGACGAAGAACATCGGGCTGCCGCCGAAGAAGATGCCGTCGGGGCCACCGGTGACCGCCGAGGCGAACAGACCCAGGGCGAGCGAGCCGATGATGCCGCCGACCATGTGGATGCCGACCACGTCGAGCGCGTCGTCGTACTTGAACTTGAACTTCCAGCTGATGGCGTAGGCGCAGACACCACCGGAAAGCAGCCCGAGGACAACGGCCCACAGCGGGGTGACGTTGGCCGCGGCGGGCGTGATCGCGACGAGGCCGGCGATGGCACCGGAGGCGAAGCCGAGCGCGGTGACCTTGCCGTAGCGGATCCGCTCCACCAGCATCCACGCGCCGGTAGCGGCGGCGGTGCAGACCTGGGTGTTGACCAGGGCCAGGCCGGCGGTGGCGTCGGCGGCGTACGCGGAGCCCGCGTTGAAGCCGAACCAGCCGAACCACAGCAGGGCCGCGCCCAGCAGGACGAAGGGCAGGTTGTGCGGACGCATGGACTCGGAGCCGAAGCCCTTGCGGCGGCCGAGCACGAAGGTCAGAGCCAGGGCCGCGGCGCCGGCGTTGATGTGCACCGCGGTACCACCCGCGAAGTCGACGATGCCGACGCCGAACCAGGTTTCGAGCTGGTCGAACCAGCCACCGCCCCAGACCCAGCGGGCGACGGGGAAGTACACGACGAGCGCCCAGATCGGAACGAAGACCAGCCATGCACCGAACTTGGCACGGTCAGCGATCGCCCCGCTGATCAGCGCAACGGTGATGACCGCGAACATCATCTGGAAGCCGACGTCGACCAGGAGCGGGTAACCGCCCTCGGCGTCGATCTCTCCGATGAAGCCACCGGAGCCGAAGTCACCGAAGCCACCGATGAAGTGCGTGAGCGGACCGTAGCCCTCGCCGTAGGTGAGGGAGTAACCGACCAGCACCCACAGGACACTGACGATCGCGATGCTGGCGAAGCTCATCAGCATCATGTTCAGGACGCTCTTGGCCCGGGACATACCGCCGTAGAAGAAGGCGAGGCCAGGCGTCATGAGCATCACGAGTGCGGCGCTTATCAGCAGCCACGCAGTCGTTCCGGTATCGAGGTTTTCCACATCGCCTCCAGGGTCGTGCGGGGGATACGTACGGGAGTGAGTGGTTCGCTCGGGCGCACCGTTGGGCTCGACGACCAGCTTCCACGACCGAAAGCGTCAGCCAGGCGTGTTAATCGGTGCGACCTGCACTGTTGCCGCCAGGTAAAGACATCGGGCATGGCGTTACATGCGAATGAACGCGCAGGTCAGAGCTTGATCATCTGCCCTCGTTACCACAATGCGATCTATTGGTTTGCTTCGGCCGGAGTCTGCTTGGGGTTAAAACCTGATGAACACAGAGCACGCGCGGGGGTGAAGGGCGGCGGCGGGCACAAAACCCTGACCGATGTTCGGCTCCTGGGTTCTGTAGATCCGATGATGAACCGTCCATCGGATGAGTGGACATCGCGAAGGGCGGAAAACAGCGACGGCCCCCACCCCGGCGGTGCGCAAGGGTGGGGGCCGTCCGGATGGGACCGGGATCAGGAAAGTTCGAGGATCGCGTCGACGAACGTCTCGGGGTCGAAGGGGGCGAGGTCGTCGGGCCCCTCTCCCAGGCCGACCAGCTTGACCGGCACTCCGAGCTCGCGCTGCACCTGGATGACGATGCCCCCCTTGGCGGTGCCGTCCAGCTTGGTCAGGACGATGCCGGTGATGTTGACGACCTCGGCGAAGACCCGCGCCTGACGCAGTCCGTTCTGGCCGGTGGTGGCGTCCAGGACCAACAGGACCTCGTCGACTTGGGACCGCTTCTCGACGACGCGCTTGACCTTGCCGAGCTCGTCCATCAGGCCGGTTTTGGTGTGCAGCCGCCCGGCGGTGTCGATGATGACGGTGTCGACGCCGTCGGCGATCCCACGGGTCACCGCGTCGAAGGCGACACTGGCCGGGTCCGCGCCCTCTTCCTTGCGGATGACCGGGGCTCCCACGCGCTCTCCCCACGTCTGCAGCTGTTCGGCGGCGGCAGCGCGGAAAGTGTCAGCGGCACCCAGCACAGCGGTGTGGCCGTCGCCGATGATCACCCGTGCGAGCTTGCCCGTGGTGGTGGTCTTGCCGACCCCGTTGACGCCGACCACCATGATCACGGCGGGGCGGTCGCCGTGGGGCTCCGTGCGCACGGCACGGTCGAGGTCCGGGTTGATATGGGCGACGAGTTCCTCGCGCAACAGCGACCGGACGTCCCCGGGGGTGCGGGTGCCCAGGACCTTGACCTTGGTGCGCAGGCCCTCAACGATCTGGGAAGCGGAGGTGACACCGACGTCGGCGGTGATAAGGACCTCCTCGATCTCCTCCCAGACGTCCTCGTCGAGCTTGTCGCTGGACAACAGGGTCAGCAGCCCCCGCCCGAAGGCATTCTGCGACTGGGCCAGCCTGGCGCGCAGTCGGACCAGACGGCCGGCCGAAGGCGGCGGCGTCTCGATCTGCGGTGCGACCGGCTGGGCGGGCGCGGTCGGCGCGGCGGGCTCGGCGACTGCGGCGGTCGCTCCCCCGTCCTCGGCGGCACCCTCTTCGACGGTTGCGGGCGGCCGGCCCTCCTGGGTCTGGGGCTCCTCGACCTTGGGCCGCTCCTCGGTCTCCACCGAGTGCCGGGGGCGGATCAGAAACGCGCCACCGACGACCAACACGGCGATGACGAAGATGACAATGCCAACGATGGTGTATTCCATAGCGCCTCCAGTGTCTCAGAACCCGTGCTGGGAGCCGGCACCGCACACGAGCCTTCCCCTCGGCTCGTCGGCCGGCGGTGTGCGGACCAGACTGCAGCCGACGCCTCTCGGGCACGGGGCCGGTGCCCGACCCAAATGGTTGCGCCTCGATGTCTGGGAAGAGACTGCCCCATGGGCGCAGCGGGGAACCCCGGGGTTGCGACGAATCGCACCGAAAGGGCCGGCCCGCGCCGGGCTCAGACAGCGCTGTGTCGCGTGCTGCGCAGGATGAGGACGAAGAACGGCGCACCGACGAAGGCGGTGACAACGCCGATGGGGAGCTCGGCGGGCGCAATTACCGTACGGGCCACGATGTCGGCCGACACCATGAACGCGCCCCCGACGACAAGGGAGACCGGCAGGATCCGACGGTAGTTGGGACCGACCAGACGGCGCACGATGTGCGGGACCACGATCCCCACGAACCCGATGAGCCCGCTGACGCAGACGGCCGCTGCGGTGGCCAGGGAGGCGGCGGCGATCACGGTCAATCGCACGTGGGAAGGGTTGAGGCCCAGGCTGTTGGCCTTGTCGTCGCCGAGAGCGAGCAGGTCGAGGAAGTAGCCGCACGGCAACAGCACCAGCAGGGAGACCGCGGCGTAGGGCGCGATGAGCCACAGGTCGCTCCACCCGCCGCGCCCGAGGCCCCCCATGATCCATGCGTAGACGCGCTGGAGGTCTTGAAGTTCCAACTGCTGGATGAGCGTCTGCACAGCGGCCAGGAAGGAGGAGACCGCCACCCCGGCCAGGACGAGCGACGCCGACCCGCCACGCCCTGCGGTACTGCCGAGGAAGTAGGCGCCCATGACGCCGGTGAGCGCACCCACGAACGCCGCCATCGGGATCAGCGGCAGACCGAGGTCGACACCCTGACCGTAGATGATGACCACGGTCGCCCCAAGGCCGGCGCCGCCGGCAGCGCCCAGCAGATAGGGGTCGGCCAGCGGGTTGCGAAACACTCCCTGGTAGGCGGCTCCGGCGACTGCCAGGAGCGCGCCGACCACCGCGCCCATGACGACACGGGGCAACCGCAGTTGGAACAGGACCGCCTGCTGCCGCTCGCCGAGTGGCGACTGCACGTTCAGCCAGGGCACGTGGCTCAGTAGTTCGCGGACGATGTCGAGGGGGCCGATGCTTGCGGCGCCGGCCCCTACTCCGATGGTCATCGCGGCCAGCAGTACGGCCAGACCACCGAGGGTCCACAGCGGTCCGACCAGCACCGACCCCCGCAACACCGTCCGCATTGGGGCTACTGGCCCTTGGTGGCGTCGATGGCCTGGGCGACGTCCTCTGCGAAGTCGGCGACGCGCGGCCCCCAGCGCGAGGAGACGTCGGCGTCCAGTTCGATGACGTTGCCGTCCTCGACCGCGGTGACGGAGTCGAAGGCCGGACGCTCGGCGAAGTCCTGCGCACCGTCGGGGTAGGACAGGAAGACCAGGTCGGGGTTCTCCTCGACGATGTACTCCGCGGAGAGCTGCGGGTAGCCGCCGGCGGTGTCCTCTGTGGCGTCGGCGATGTTGGTCAGCCCGAAGAGCGAGTAGACCTGGCCGATGAAGGTTTCGGAGGTCACCGAGTACATCGCGGCGTCGATCTCGTGGTAGTAGGTGAGATCGCTGGCGCCGCTCTCCTCCACCTCCGCGACGATGCCGTCGATTCGGGTTTTCAGCTGCTCCGCGGCCTTGGTGCCCTCGTCGCCGTTTCCGGTTGCCTCTCCGAGCAGCTCCAGCTGGGAGTAGGTGTCGTCCAGGCCGACAGCGGCGGGAAGAAGGAGGACCGGGATCTGCACGGCCTCCAACTGCGAGACGGTCTCTTCGCCGTCGTTTGCCATGACGACGAGATCGGGGTCGTACTCGGTGATCGCCTCGACGCTGGGGGTGAACCCGGACAGGTCGGTGGTGGGCGCCTCTTCGGGGTAGTTGGAATACTCGTCGGCTGCAACGACCTGGTCCCCCGCCCCGACGGCGAAGAGCATCTCGGTCGCCGAGGGCGACAGCGAAACGATGCGTTCGGGGGCGGCGTCCAGGGTGACCTCTCCGCGCGAGTCGGCGACGGTGAGCGGGAAGCCCTCACTGCCCTGCGCGGTGCCCCCGGTGTCGGGAACGGTGTCGTCCGGGTCGAGGCCGCCGCAGGCGGTGAGCGAAAGGGTAGCGAGCAGTGGCAGGGCCACCAGTCGGCGTGCGAGGCGCACTGGGCTCCTTAAAGCAGAAGGCAGGGAGAACGGAGCCCGTGACGGACCGCCCTTCCCACGAGGACAGCAGACGTCGGCATACGCGCGAGGCGACCTGGCTCTGCCCCGTTCTCCTGCGGAAGAGGGCGTCACAGTTGCGTAGACAGCGCCGGTTTGGACCGGACTTCGCTCGCACGCGGCCGTTGGTCCTGCCCCGACCCAGGTGGTCGGGGTGCAGGACAACCAGGCCACTCTAACCGGCCGCACCGGCCATCACCGCTTTATCCGACAAAAAGGACAAAGACCGATTCGTCGGCGTGCACCGCGCTAACTCGCCACGCGGGTGAGCTTCTGGCTGATCACCTGCGAGATCCCGTCCCCCTGCATCGTCACGCCGTACAGCGCGTCGGCCGCCTCCATCGTGCGCTTCTGGTGGGTGATGACGATGAGCTGGGAGGAACCACGAAGCTCCTCGAAGATGACCAACAGCCGCTGCAGGTTGGTGTCGTCCAACGCGGCCTCCACCTCGTCCATCACGTAGAAGGGCGATGGTCTGGCCTTGAAGATCGCAGCGAGGAAGGCGACCGCGGTCAACGAGCGCTCACCGCCCGACAGCAGCGAGAGTCGTTTGACCTTCTTGCCCGGCGGGCGTGCCTCGACCTCGATACCGGTGGTGAGCATGTCGTCGGGGTCGGTGAGGATGAGCCTGCCGTCGCCTCCTGGGAACAGGCGGCCGAAGATCCCGGCGAACTCGCGCTCGACGTCCCCGTAGGCGGAGGTGAACACCTCCTGTACCCGATCGTCCACCTCCTTGACCACGGTGAGCAGGTCGCGACGGGTCTTCTTGAGGTCGTCGAGCTGGGTGGTGAGGAACGTGTGACGCTCTTCGAGCGCGGCGAACTCCTCAAGGGCCAGTGGGTTGATCTTGCCGAGCTGGTTGAGCTGGCGCTCGGCGGCTCGCGCGCGCTTCTCCTGGACCTCACGCACGTAGGGAACCGCGACCGCCTCCGCCTCCGGGGCGTCGGCCGGTGGCGGAACCGGCACACGCGGACCGTATTCGGCGATGAGCACGTCGACCTCGGTCCCGTGCTCTTCCAGGGAACGGGTCTCCAACTGCTCCAGACGCAACCTGCGCTCAGCCCTGGCGACCTCGCTCCCGTGCACCACGTTGAGCAGCTTCTCCAGTTCCACCGAGAGCTCGCGCACCCGGGCCCGGACGGTCTTGAACTCGGCGTCACGAGCCGCGCGCTCGTCCTCTGCCGCACGGCGCTCGGCGTCGGCGGCCGCCAAGGACAATGCGACGCGGGCCAGTGCCTGGGCTGCGCCCTCGGCAACGGCCTCCGCGACCAGTGCCTGCGCCCGGCGCTGCTCACGACGGCGCGCGGCCTGTTCGCGGGCCTGGCGTTCGGCGGCTGCCGCACGCTGGAGGGCCTCTGCCCGACCGGTGATCGAGCGGACACGCTCCTCGGATGTGCGCACCGTCAGACGCGCCTCCATCTCCACCGAGCGGAGGTGCGCGGCGCTGACGGCGAGCTCGTCCCGACGCGATGTGTCGGGGTCGTCGTCATCGACGGGCTCGGCCTCGGCCTGCTCAAGACGCTCCTCCATCGCGGCCAGCGCAAAAGCATCGGTCTCACGGCCCTGAGCGGCCTTACCTGCCGCAGCGACGTAACGATCGACCTCAAGGGCTGCGGCACGGGCCTGACCGCCGAGTTTTCCAACCTGCTGGGCGACCTCGTTGCGGCGCTTGTCGGCGGCGCGGCGCCTGGTACCGACCGCCTCGACGGCAGCGGCTGCCTGAGCACGCTCGGCCTTGGCGTCGGCGAGCGCCGCGGCAGCACGCTTGCAGGTCTCGGTCGCCACCGAAAGACGCTCGGCCGCTTCGTCCACGGCGGCCTGGACCTCAAGCAGACTGGGGGCGGCGCCGGACCCGCCGTACACGAACGCCGCGCCGAAAACGTCGCCCTCGGGAGTGATCGCGCGCAGCGTGGGATCTGTCTTGACAACGTGGCGCGCGGTGGCGGCATCCGGGACCAACGCCGTGCGCGCCAGCAGGAGGGTCAGCGCGGCGCGCAGGAAATCCGGCGGTGTGAGTGCGTCCAGAGCGTACCTGGCGCCCTGTGGCAGGGACGGCCAGTCTGCACGCGAACCCGCGGCTCCTTCCCCCGAGCCCGCGACAACGATTCCTGCCCGTCCGGCGTCACCCGCTTTGAGAAGCTCCAGTGCCGCAGCGGCGTCATCGTGCGCGTGCACGGCCACCGCGTCGGAGGCCTCCCCCAAGGCGGCAGCGATGGCGGTCTCGGCCCCCGACTCGACCTGGATGAGGGTGGGCAGCGAACCGATCAGCCCGTGCACCCGTTCGGAATCGGCCAGCAGGGCAGCGGCACCGTCTTTGGGGTCGAGGCCGAGTTCGAGGGCCTCTTTGCGGGCTTCGAGCGCGGCACGCTCCCGTTCGGCCGTGCGCTCGGCGTCTCGCAGGTCGTTCAGGCCGGCCTCCGCAGCGGCGAGCTCGTCCTTGGCTTCGCCGTGCACGGCGTCGAGTTCGGTGTCGCCCAGGTCCAGCCCCTCGGCCTCCGCCCTGGCTTCCTCGTAGTCGAGTTGCGCCGCAGCGGCACGCTCGCGGGCCTCCTCGGCAGCCTGGTCGAGACGCTCGGTCTCCGCCCGCCCGGCGTCCAGCCGGCTGCGCAGGGAGTCGACCTTGCCCCGCAGTTTGGCCAAGCCCTCCCGGCGGTCTGCCGCTGCGCGAGCGGCAGCGGTGATGCGCTGTTCCTCGCCCCGCAGCGCGGCCTCGGCCTCGGCCCGCTCGAAGACGGTTCCTTCCAGTTCGGAACGGGCGGCGTCCAACCGGGCCTCCAGCTCCTCCTCCTGGGCGCGGACTTCTTCGGCTTCCGCCTCCAGTTCCTCGGGGTCGCGGCCGCGGCGCTCGTCGTTCGTTCCCGAGGCGAGATTGCGGTGGCGCTCGGCGGCGAGACTGGCAATGGAGTTGAGCCGCTCCTTGAGCCCGGAGAGACCGTGGTAGGTCTCGGAAACCCTGGCCAGCAGGGGTGCGGCCTCTGCGGCGGCCTCGTCCAACACGGTTTCACGGGCCTGGGCCTCGTTGAGGGCGTCCTCGGCCCGGGCCCGACGCTCGCGCACCGCCGACTCGTCCGCCTCCTCCTTTGCAAGGTTCTCGCGCAGGGAGACGATGTCGTCGGCCAGCAGCCGAAGCCGGGAGTCGCGCAGGTCGGCCTGGATGACGGCTGCGCGCCTGGCAAGCTCGGCCTGACGGCCCAGCGGCTTGAGCTGGCGGCGCAGTTCAGTGGCGAGGTCGTTGACCCGGTCGAGATTGCCCTGCATCGCCGACAGTTTGCGCAGCGCTTTCTCCTTGCGCTTGCGGTGTTTGAGGATACCGGCGGCTTCCTCGATGAGCGCCCGGCGCTCTTCCGGTCCGGCATGCAAAACGGTGTCGAGCTGCCCCTGGCCGACAATGACGTGCATCTCGCGACCGATCCCGGAGTCGCTGAGCAGGTCCTGGAGATCCAGCAACCGGCAGGTGTCACCGTTGATGGCGTACTCGGAACCGCCGTTGCGGAACATGGTCCGCTTGATGGTGACCTCGGAGTAGTCGATGGGGAGCGCGCCGTCGGTGTTGTCGATGGTCAGACTGACCTCGGCCCGTCCCAGCGCGGCACGCGAGGAGGTACCGGCGAAGATGACGTCCTCCATCTTGCCCCCGCGCAGGGATTTTGCCCCCTGTTCCCCCATGACCCAGGCGAGGGCGTCCACGACATTGGACTTGCCCGACCCGTTGGGGCCGACCACGCAGGTAATGCCCGGCTCGAAACGAAGCGTGGTCGCCGAGGCGAAGGACTTGAACCCACGCAGCGTGAGATTTTTCAGATACACGGCTTCGCGGTCTCCCCTCGGCTGGCGATGCGGTCCGGAACTGCCGCCTTAAAGGGTCCCACGGTCTGTGCCCTGACGTGGCACGTTCCCCCTCGGGGCACGCCTGGACGCATCAGAGGGCGTGGCACGGAGGGGTCAAAGACAACGAGCGCGGTCGGGACGGCCTCATACGAAGCCGTTCCCCCACGCGCTCGTCAAAATATAGAGAGTGATCAGCCGGGCCGAATTCGCATGGAACGCAAATCCGAAGCCCCAGGAGGGTTGCCAAAAACAATCTCGGGGTAAACCCTCAATAAAATAGAAGAAAAGAATTGTGGTCGGGGGGAAATGCACCCGGCATCGACCTGAGGGACGCCGCGAGAAGAACACGGGCGTCCCTGGAATTCTTTACTGCGGGTGGTGACTGCGTGACACCGCCGAGCTACTACGCCAGGGCAGGTTCCCGCTCGGACGACAGGACCGCGACATCGGTAAGCGTCTCGGTCAACTGGTCGTTCTGGTTCTGGAGTCGGCCGACCTCGTTTTCAAGGTCGCGTACTCGCTTCTGCAGCCGTCGCATTTCCTGAACCATACGGGGGTCAGGGCCTCCGACGTGGCCAAACAGAGCCTTCGCCATGATACGGGTCCTCCACATTGAGCGACCGAACGGAAATTGAACGCCATGGTGAGACACGTCGTGAAGAGCTTGAGATTCAGCCACTTCAGCGCGGACGTGGATAGGCGCGTGATGTGCCTTCCAGAGTCTCACCATGGGAGCCGCCGGTCAAGAATTGGACGATAAAGGCCGGAAGCCAGCCTGAGAATGACCAGCAGGCGTTCCGGGCATGGGTGTGCCCGCGATAATCGCGTTCGGGTACCCCCGAGTGAAACGGCTTGAGTGCCGAAGCCCGCCACGCCGGAGTACGTGTCTAACCCCGACTGTGGCACGAGCGCCATCGCACACGAGACTGTATCCCGGCCCGCGAACCGCGTCGCTGCTCTTAGCATACTCACCGCTCGACGAATCCGGTGAAAGACCCCCTGTGTTCTCCCCAACGCGGGGCGACGAAATCCACCCGGCCGGGGGCGGATCCCCCCTGAAGCATCGCCAACAACCGCTCACAGTCCTGGCGTGTCCCCTCGGCGACGACTTCCACCCGGCCGTCCACCAGGTTGGTCGCGGCTCCGGTCAGGCCTAGTTCCAGGGCACGGGCCCGCACCCACCAGCGGAAGCCGACCCCCTGCACCCGCCCGCGCACCCAAGCGGTCATACGAATATCACCCATCGGATACCCCTCTGCGGTCCGTCCGAAATCACGTCTGGTGCTGTCCGTTCGGCGGGATCTGGCACGTCGGACA
Organism: Nocardiopsis ansamitocini; assembly: GCF_030268225.1. Taxonomy (GTDB): domain Bacteria; phylum Actinomycetota; class Actinomycetes; order Streptosporangiales; family Streptosporangiaceae; genus Nocardiopsis_D; species Nocardiopsis_D ansamitocini. The sequence continues at coordinate 1,051,287 of NZ_BSQG01000001.1, forward strand.
GCTGAACGAGGAGCGGTTCATGAACTCCTCCCGCCTGATGGGTGTCGAGCACCGACCGCACGGGCGGTCCTCCTGACCATAGGCGTTGAGGCTTCGGTCGAAGTAGCCGCTCTGGCCGTTGACATTGACGTAGAGGCTGTCGAAGGACGTGCCGCCCTGTCCGAGCGCCTGGGTCATGACCGAACGCGCTGCGGCCAGCAGCTCGGCGATTCGGGGCGGAGCCAGCGTGTCGGTCGGCTCGGTCCCGTGCAGACGGGCGATCCACAACGCCTCGTCGGCGTAGATATTGCCGACCCCACTGATGAGCGACTGGTCCAGCAGGGCCCGCTTCACCTCGGTGCGCCTGCGGCGCACGGCGGCGACGAAAGCGTTGTCGTCGAAAGCGGGATCCAGCGGATCACGGGCGATGTGGCTGATGATCGGGGGCAGCCCCTCCCCTGTGTCGTCGAAGGCCAACCCGTCCACCAACAGGTGGCCGAAGGTTCGCTGATCGACGAAGCGCAGCTCCAGCGGACCGGCGTCGCTCTGGTCGGGAACCAATGGCAGGCGCACCCGCAGATGGCGCTCGTCGGTGGCGCCGACCGGTTGGATCAGCAACTGCCCGCTCATTCCCAAGTGGGCGAGCAGGGCGTCCCCGGAGTCCAGGGTGAGCCAGAGGTATTTGCCACGCCGTCGCGTGCCGGTGACGACCTGACCCCCCAGGCGCCCGGTGAAGTCGTCCTTTCCCGCGACGTGACGGCGGATCGCCCTCGCGTGCAGGACCTCGATCTCGCCGAATGTCCGGCCGGTGACCCATCGATCCAGTCCACGGCGGACCACCTCGACCTCGGGAAGCTCTGGCACGGGGTTCCTTTACGGTGTCGTCCGGGGACGCCCGGTCCCCGGGCCGGCTGGTCAGTCCTGGCCGGTGCGGCCGACCTCGGCCGCGGCGCGGATGGCCTTCCAAGCGGACTCGGCCGCCTGCTGCTCGGCCTCCTTCTTGCTGCGCCCAGCCCCTGAGCCGTAACTACGGCCGGCGACGCGGACGGTCGCACGGAAGTTCTTCTGGTGGTCGGGGCCGCTCTCCTCGACGTGGTACTCGGGCACCCCGAGGAGTTCGGCGGCGGTGAGCTCCTGGAGGGACGTCTTCCAGTCCAGTCCGGCCCCCAGCCCAGACGCCTTGGCGATCATGGGATCGAAGAGCCGGTGCACGAACTCCGAGGCGGAATCGAGTCCGCGGTCCAGGTAGACCGCACCGATCAGCGCCTCCAGGGTGTCGGCCAGGATCGAGGACTTGTCGCGTCCGCCTGTCCCTTCCTCCCCCCTGCCGAGTCGCACATAGCGGCCGATCCCCAGCCCGCGCGCCACGTCGGCGAGCGCGCGCATGTTGACCACGGCCGCACGCAACTTCGCCAACTGCCCTTCGGGCAGGTCCGGGTGCGTACGAAAGAGGGTGTCGGTGACAACCAGCCCAAGCACCGAGTCGCCCAGGAACTCCAGGCGCTCGTTGGTGGGAAGGCCGCCCTTCTCGTAGGCGTAGGAGCGGTGGGTGAGTGCCCGGGTGAGAATCTTGAGGTCGAGGTCGACCCCGACCGACTCCCGGAACTCACGCGCTTCGGACGCGGAGATCTGCGTTGCCATTCGGATTTTCACATCCCTGGTCGGCGTCGCACGGTGTCCCGGACAGGTTCGCGTTGGCTGGCCCGCGGGACGCCGAGCACGCTCGGATCGGATACGGCTGAACCGGAACCCTGCCGAGGTGATGCTCGAAGGCGTGGTGATCGTCGCGGAGCGCAATAAGCTCCCCGGCAGCCACCACGGCCTCGGGAGGTCACCAGGCCGAATTCGGACGTTCCCGCAGGACCGCCCGTTGGCGGCACACGGGTGAACGCGCGAAGGGCGGGCCCAAAAGCTGGACCCGCCGATCACACGTGCTTACGACGCCGGGTTGATGACCTGGCGGTTGTTGTAGGTACCGCACGTCGGGCAAGCGATGTGCTGGAGCTTGGGGTCGCGGCAGCGCGGGCAGTTGACCAGCGCAGGGCGCGACGCCTTCCACTGGGAACGGCGGGTGCGGGTGTTGCTCCGCGACATCTTCCGCTTCGGGACGGCCACTTCAATCCTCCTGGGTCCCCCCGCGCGCGCGGGAGCTCACTTTCCTGTCATCCTCGCGCACCGCGAGGAACACCGTGCCCGGTCCAGAGGCCCACCCGCTCATTTGACGGAGCGTGCGGACGCGTCCCGGTCCGGGAGCACAGACTTGCCGGGTCCGCCGGTGCGAGTCCGCCCGACGCCCCTTGGTTGTGGGTTCAGCGGTCGCCGGGCTCCTCGCCCAGCTTCCGCAGCGCCTCCCACCGGGGGTCGACGCGCTCGCCGTGACCGTGGCCGGGTTCGGCGTCAGCCAGTCGGACGCCGCAGTCCACACACAGACCGGGGCAGTCGTCCTGGCACAGCGGCGAGGACGGCAGTGCGAGCACCACCGCGTCGCGGACCACCGGCTCAAGGTCGATCAAGTCGCCCTCAAGATAGTAGTCCTCATCCTCACCCTCGGAATCCACCTCATCGGCACCCTGCCTGCCACTGGGCTCGTCCTCAGAGGGGTACTGGAAGAGTTCCTGGAAGTCCGCCTCGACCTCTTCGGTCAGCGGATCCAGGCAGCGGGAGCACTCCGCGGCGAGGGCCGTGCGCGCCTCACCGGTCACCAGCACGCCCTCCATGACCGCTTCGAGCCGGAAGTCCAGCTCGATTTCGGTTCCCTCGGGCACACCGGCCATCCCCACGGCCATGGAGGCGGGGGCGGACGCGGTGCGGACCTCGGTTCGCATCGAGCCGGCCTGACGGCCAAGCGGCCGGGTGTCGACCACGAACGGGGAACGGACATCTAGACGAGACAGAGTGATCGCGACTTTCGGTACGGCTCGCTCCCGCACGGAAGCGGGAACGACGGTATGAGATCGCGGCGACCGGTGTCCGGTGCCGCGGTACTGGCCCGTGGGCACAGTCAAGAAGCGATTTTAGCCACGAACATCCGCCAGACCCAAATCCACGAGAGCAAGCGATCCCTCTGACCAGGCTCCGGCCGAACACGGGAACGATGCGCCGGGCACCGAGGAACCGGACTAGCCCTCCTTCGCCTCCTCGTACTTGGCGCGCAAACGCTGCTCCACATAGGGAGTGACCAGGGTGCTGACGTCACCGCCGTGCTGGGCGACCTCGCGCACCAGGCTGGAGCTGAGGAACGAGTACTGCGGGTTGGCTGTCATGAACACCGTCTCCACACCGGAGAGCTGGTAGTTCATCTGCGCGATCTGGAGTTCGTAGTCGAAGTCGCTGACCGAGCGCAGGCTCCGCACAATCGTGTCCACATCGTTCTGCCGGCAGAAGTCCACGAGCAGGCCGTCGAACTTGGCAACGCTGACGTTGGGAAATTCCTTGGTGGAGTCCGTGAGCATGGCGAGTTTCTCGTCCACGCTGAACAGGCCCCGCTTGTTGACGTTGTTCAGGACCGCGACCACGACCTCGTCGTTCTGGCGCGCTGCGCGCCCGATGATGTCGACGTGGCCGTGGGTGACGGGGTCGAAGGATCCGGGGCAGACGACGCGGCGCACGGGGATCGCTCCTCTCTTGCGGATTCCGGTGAACGTACCTGGGGTGCGAGTCAGGCCGTCCAGAATCATCGATCATCGCGCGAAATGTCAGACCTGATCGCGCAGACTCGCGGCGTGACCGTACCAAAGGGCGGCTTCGCCGTATTTACGCACCCTGTCCCCTTCATACCCATCGGGCCACAACAGGGCGGCCCCACGCGCGGGACGTTCGACCACGACCAGCGCATCGGACGCGAGCCACCCCCGCTCGTGCAGGGCGATCAGCAGTGCGGTGACCTGATCGTCGGTGACAGGGTAGGGCGGGTCTGCGACCACGAAGTCGTAACCGACGCCCCCCGGCCCCTTGTCCACCAACCGCTCGACCCGGTCGGCGACGAGGTGCGCGCCGGGCATGTCGACCGTCGAGATGTTGCGCCGGATCACGTCTGCCGCGCGACGGTCGGCTTCGACGAGCAGCACATGCTCCGCGCCGCGGGAGAGGGCCTCCAGACCGATCGCACCGGACCCGGCATAGAGGTCGAGAACCCTCAGACCGGCAAGCGATCCCAAATCCGACAGTGCCGAGGCGAACAACGCCTCCCGGGCCCGGTCGCTCGTGGGACGGGTGGTGCGTCCATCGGGAACAGCGAGCCTGCGCCCTCCTGCGGTACCGGCGATGATGCGGGTCATGACGGGTCGTGCGCTCCTGCCAAGCGGGGGTGTCGGGCGTCCACAACTGTATTGCCCCCGTCCCCCGCGGACGGGAAAGCTGCTTTCTCGCGCGAGGCTGAAGCGGGCCGGGAAGGTCAGGTTTTCTCCAGGTAATCCGCGCGCTCGCCGCTGAGCAGGTTGGCTAGCGCCTGGGCCAACGGCGGATGTCCCGACAGGTCGGGGTCGGCGTCGACGAAGGCCACCGCCTCGTCGCGGGCCTGACGGATGAGAGCCTCGTCGCGGAGGAGGGTGAGCATCCGCAACGAGGAACGGCGGCCCGACTGCGCGTCCCCCAGGACATCGCCCTCACGACGCTGTTCCAGGTCCACCCGTGACAGCTCGAATCCGTCGGTGGTGGCCGCTACCGCTGCCAGCCGCTCCCTCGCCGGGCTCTCCTGCGCGGCGTCGGTGATGAGCAGGCACAGACCGGGAAGCTTTCCCCGGCCGACCCTCCCGCGCAACTGGTGGAGCTGGGAGACACCGAACCGGTCTGCGTCCATGATGGCCATCACCGTGGCGTTGGGGACGTCGACGCCCACTTCGATGACAGTGGTCGCCACGAGGACGTCGAGCTCGCCGGCGGCGAAGCGGCGCATGACGGCGTCCTTGTCATCGGGGGCGAGCCTGCCGTGCAGGGCTGCCACCCGGAGACCGGCGAGCGGCCCCTCCGCCAAGCGGGCGGCCACGTCCAGTACGGCCAGCGGCGGACGGCGGGGGACGGCATCCTCCGCTTCGGGCTCGACGGCGGCGTCCTCGGCATCGTTGTCACCGTCGCCGATGCGCGGGCACACGACGTACGCCTGACGTCCTTGGCCGACCTCTTCGGCGATACGGTCCCAGGCCCGGGACAGGAAGTGCGGCTTGTCCTGGGCGGGGACGACATGGGTGGCCACAGGTGCGCGGCCTTCGGGCAGCTGGGTGAGCGCCACGACGTCGAGGTCGCCGTAGACGGTCATAGCGACCGTGCGGGGAATGGGCGTGGCGGTCATGACCAGGACGTGCGGACGGCCCTCGACCGACTTCTCCCGCAACGCGTCGCGCTGCTCGACTCCGAAGCGGTGCTGCTCGTCCACCACGACCAGACCGAGGTCGGCGAAGGAGACCTGTTCCTGGAGCAGGGCGTGCGTACCGATGACGATTCCAGCGGCGCCCGACGCCGCGTCGAGCAACGCCTCGCGTTTGGCCGCCGCCCCGAGCGACCCGGTGAGCAGGGCGAGGCGGGTCGCATGCTCCGCCCCGTCGAGCTGCCCCGCACGGGCGAGCCCCCCGAGCATGGCCCCAATGGAGCGGTGGTGCTGCTGGGCGAGCACCTCGGTGGGGGCGAGAAGGACCGCCTGGCCGCCCGCGTCCACCACCTGGAGCATGGCGCGCAGGGCGACGAGGGTCTTTCCCGCCCCGACGTCGCCCTGGAGCAGCCGGTGCATGGGGTGGGTGGAGGCCAGTCCGCCGGCGATGACGTCACCGACCTCGCGTTGGCCCTCTGTGAGGGTGAACGGCAGCGCCGCATCGAAGGCGTCCAACAGCCCTCCTGCGGAACGCGGGCGCGACCGTGCAGGATGGCCCTGAGCGGCACGGCGGCGCTGGGCCAGGGCGACCTGGAGCACGAACGCCTCGTCCCATTTGAGACGGTGACGGGCCTTGGCGATGTCGGCCGAGTCCGCGGGACGGTGTACGAGGCGGTAGGCCTGCTCGAGGCCGATGAGACGACGGCCCGCGCGCAAGGCCGGTGGGAGCGGATCGGGTACCTCGTCCAAAGGCCCGAGAACCGTGGCCACGGCCTGACCGATCCGCCATGAGGGCATCTTCTCCGAGGCCGGATAGATGGGGATCAGTTCTTCGGCGAACGCCTTGGCGCGTTCCTGCTCGGCACCTTCTGCCTCAGGGAAGAGCTCGTAATCGGGATGGGCAAGCTGGCGCTTGCCCCGGTAGGCCGAGACCTTGCCGGCGAAGAGGCCGCGTCGCCCGTAGGTGAGGCGCTGCTCGTGCCAGCCGACCTTGTGGAAAAAGGTCAGCGTAAGGTCGCCACGGCCGTCGGTGACCGTGACCTCGAACATTGACCCGCGACCGTTGCGCATCCGACGCTTGGCGGTTCTGCGCACCTCCGCGAGGACGGTGACCTGCTCCCCTTCGACCAGCCCTTCGAGGTCGGTGAGGTCTCCCCGGGTGCTGTACCGCCGCGGGTAATGGCGCAGCAGATCGCCGGCTGTGTGCAGGTCGAGTGCCGTTGCCAGGACCTTCGCAGTCTTGCCGAGCGTCTTGGTCAGCGGCTCGTCCAGGCTGGTCACGGGGCTTCCTCAACTCTTCCTAGCAGGCGGGTGCGAGCCGCCGTGTTCTGAGGGGCGCGGAGCGGTTCCGGCAACTGCTCCTGGGGAGTGCTGGCTGCTCCCGCGGCTCACTGTGGCATCTTACGGAGTCGGGCCGGGCTATACTGGGCGGAGCAATCATCGCGGGTCCGCTCTCGCAAGAATCGGCGGAACTCCGGTGGAACCGGAACTTCTTCGGTTTCACACCCTGCGTCCGTGATCCTCGGAACCATCGGCTCGTCGTGGCCTGGTCCTTTCTTCATGTACGCTTCGACGGTTGGCGATCCGCGCCGACCTGCCTGCTCACCAGACCTCTCTCGGGTCATTGACGTGCGCGCGAGCACACCGGCCCGAGCGCTTGAATGGAGTTACCGTGGCTTCCGTCTGTGACGTTTGCAGCAAGGGACCAGGGTTCGGGAACAATGTTTCCCACTCGCACCGCCGGACCCGTCGCCGCTGGAATCCCAACATCCAGACCGTGCGCACCCGCGTTGGTGGTACCCCCAAGCGCCTGAACGTGTGCACCTCCTGCCTCAAAGCGGGCAAGGTCGACCGCTAGCCCTCAGGGGTGGCAAGGTCCACGATTCAGTGAATCAGCGCGTTGAGCGCCGTGACGATCCGTCGCGGCGCTCATCGCTGTTTCCCGTGCACGCCCTCCCCTGTCGCGCGCCGGTGAATGCCCGGTGCACGGCAGCTCCGGTCCGGGCTCTGCTGTTGGGAGCGGTCCGGGCTCTGCTGTTGGGAGCGGTCCGGGCTAGAGGCCGCAGGAGCGTCCGTTCAGGGAGCAGGAACTCGGGGCCTGGGCGCTGCCTTCGGCGCTGAAGTTGACCACCGCCGACTCTCCGGGAGCGATCCCTCCCGTCCAGGAGGGCTGACGTACGACGATCCCCTCCCCAGTGCTCTCCCAGTCGCCGTTCCAGGCCGCGGTGATGTTGGCTCCGGAGAAACCGAGACGCAGTTCCCAGCCGTCGATGGCACTGGTGCCGTTGTTGACGATGGTGACCGAGCCCGTGAAGTTGTTGCTGGAGTGCGGGACCATGTCGTAGGAGACCTGGGTGCCACCGACCGCGACGGGCGGCTCGGGTGCGTCCTGCCGCTCGGGCTCGTCGGCACCCTCTTCCTCGGTTTCCCGCTCTTCGGCTTCGGGGCTCTGCGACACCTCGGCCGAGATCTCGGCCTGCAGGGAGGACCCGGGCTCCGGACCGCGCGAGGGCAGCGCCTCCGATCCCGGAGAGCCCCCGACCGCCCCCGATTCGGGGGCAGGCGCCCCCGGCCCGGAAGGAGACTCCGTGAAACGGAGGTAGATCTGGGTGGTGCTGTAGGCGAAGAGGATCAGGGTAACCGTGACACCGGAGAGCAGGAGTACCCGAAACGGGCGGGGCGGGGGGACCCGCTTGGGAACGGTACTCCCCAGAACCTGTCCGACCGTGGTCAGCGCGCCGCCGTCGGGCTGTTCCGCACGGTGCGCTCCACGCTGTGGCCGTTCAACCCCGTGCCGCCCCATAGCCGTACCTTTCCCGGTTCGCGCGCCATCGCGAGTCGCCGTCGCAGCCCCACCGCAAAAGCAGGGAGACGAGGGCAGAGCTTAGCGTGCCACACGCGGCAAAACCGGCATATTGTCTTCAGGTGACCGTGTCATGACCGAACGTGTCGAATCAAGACGTGACGGAGAAGTGGTCCCACCCCCTCGCGTCGGACGGGGCACCATCCACGACGACCCCCTCTCCTTCGGCCACCCGCCCGATCACCGTCCAGCCGGGAGGCAGTACCGTCCCCTCAGGGAAGGTCGCGGCAAGGGCGTGGTCCTCACCGCCGGCGAGCATCAGATCCACCGGGGCGCACTCGATGGCACCGAGCCGGGTCAGGGTCCGGACCGCATCGCTCAGGACCGCGGGGACGAGCAGCGCGGAACTTTGCAGTTCCACCCGGACGCGGGAGGCCGCGGCGATGTGTCCGAGATCCTGGACCAAGCCGTCGCTGACATCGAGCATGGCCGTGGCACCGAGTTCCGCGGCAGCAGGTCCCGCGGCGTAGGGCGGCGCGGGCCTGCGGTGGGCCGCACGGCACTCGGGGTGACCGACGGTGCTGTCGGCGAGGAACAGCGCGAGCCCCGCTGCGGAAAGACCGAGGTCGCCGATGACAGCGACGACGTCACCGGGGCGGGCCCCGTCTCGCCTCACCGCGGAAACACCTTGCAGGTCGCCCAGGGCCGTGATGGCCAAGGTGATGCTGTCGGAGCGCACGGTGTCCCCACCGGCCACGGTGGCACCGACAAGGGCGCACTCCGCACGTAGCCCTTCGGCGAACTCCTCGGCCCAGGAGACCGGAAGGCCGGCCGGGGCCGCGAAACCGAGCAGCAGTGCGGTGGGGCGGGCGCCCATGGCTGCGATATCGGCGAAGTTCTGCGCGGCTGCTTTGTGACCGATGTCGCGCGGACCGGACCAGTCCCGCCGAAAGTGCCGTCCCTCCACCAGCATGTCGGTGGTGGCCACCACTCTGCGATCGGGGGCCCGCACGATCGCGGCATCGTCGCCCGGGCCGAGGATTACGTCGTCTGTATGAGGGAATCTCGCGGTCATTCGGGCGATCAGCCCGAATTCACCGAGGTCCCCGATGGTGCTCAACACAGACCTCAGGGTACGGTGACGCTTCTGGCGCAGTGGTCTAGACCCACGCGGCATCACCCCGTCCGATGAGGCCCTGCCTCGCGGCTGCGGGCGGAGCCCGGTGGGAGGCCCACGCAGGATCGAACGCAATGTCGCAGAGGGGTTTTCCATGGTGCGTGCCTACATTTTGATCCAGACAGAGGTCGGCCGGGCCGCTCAGGTCGCCCGGGAGATCGCCGGGATCGAAGGCGTGACCGAAGCCGAGGACGTCACGGGCCCCTACGATGTAGTGGTGCGAGCCCAAGCCGACGACGTGGACGCTCTCGGTCGCCTCGTGGTCGCCCGGATCCAACGGCTCGAAGGCATCGCCCGCACCCTCACCTGCCCGATCGTCAACATCTGAGTCCGTCTGGAGTGGAACATGCGCGCCTGGGTGCTCGAACGCGCAGCTGGGCGTGTACCGGCGGTGGTGTTGGCGACCGTGGTTCTGGCACTGAGCGGCTGTGGCGCCGTCCGTGTACCCGCGACCGAGCCCGAGGGCCCCGCCGCCGCGGCGTGCCGGACGCTTATGCCGGGGCTGCCGGGCACCCTCTACGAGCAGGAGCGGGTGGAGGTCGAGCCGGACTCGGAGTTCGTGGCGGCCTGGGGCTCACCGACGATTGCGCTGCGCTGCGGGGTTCCGCGCCCCGAGGGCCTGCGCCCCGACTCGGAGCTGTTCGTGGTCAACGACATCACGTGGCTGGGCGAGCCGGCCGAACGGCCGACCCTTTTCACCGCGGTGGGCCGGGAGGCCTATGTGGAGGTGTCGATCCCCCAGGCGTACCAGCCGCCGGCCCTCGGCCTGGTCGCGCTCAGCGAACTCGTCGCCCAGGACGTCCCCGCGCTGCCTGCCGGTGAGCTGTAGCCGGTCTGCGCGGGGAGTCCGGGGCCTTGCTCACCCCGCGGGGGTCTCCTCTTCGGCTGGGGCGCCCTCCTCCTCAGCGGCGGGGTCGTCAGCGGCCCCTTCCTGCTGGGCACGCAAGTCGTCGATCTCGGCGGCGGTGAGGTCCACCTGGCCCGAGCACGCGGCACCGGGCTCAGGCACGTTGGGGTTGCGCTCGTAGAGCTGGACGAAGTTCTTCAGCCGGTCGTCGTCGGGGCCGTCCACCGCGAGCATCTTGCCCCAGGCGGTGGCGACGACGGGCGATTCGAGTTCGCCCTCGTAGGGGGAGACGATGACGTAGCTTCCAGGGGTGTAGAAGGCGTCCAACTGCTCGACCTGGTCGGCGGGCAGGTCGGGATCGTAGTTGATCCAGACCGCCCCGTGCTCCAGGGAGTGGACCGCGTGCGTGGGCTCCAGGGGCGCGGCGTAGACACCGCAGTTCTGCCAGAGGGAGTTGTGGTCGCCGCCGACCGGGGGGCTCTGGTCGTAGTCGACCGACTCGGTGACGTGGTTGTTGGTCAGGCCGGAGAACTCCTGGACGCCGTCGATGTTGCGGCGCTTGTACTCCATGTAGCCTGCGAAGCCAACCCCGCCGACGACGACAACGGCGGCGGTGACGGCACCCGCTGTCTTGAGGATCTTGTTCCTCCGGGCCTCGCGCTGCCGCTGGGCACGGATTTCCGCGGCTTTCTCACGCCGTCTCTGCGCTGAGCTCTTGCTCACCCGGGTTTCCTCCTCGACCGTGGTACAGATGTGATTGGTTATGTTCCAGGGATGATATTCGCCCAGAAAACGTTGAATTGACCAGGATGGTTCCCGTGGATAACGAAGGCGCCGAGAGGGACGCACCGTTGACGGCGGAGAAGACCCGACGCACGGTTCCGCTCCCCCTCACGGTCTTCTTCGTCGTGGCTGCGCTCGTCGCCGGTTTCGTACTGGGCCGTCCCGGCCATCCCCTGGACACATCGGCCGACGCGGGCTTCCTCCGCGACATGAGTACTCATCACGCCCAGGCCGTCGACATGGCGATGATCATCTATGACGAGACCGACGAGCCCCGGCTCAAGGCGGTCTCCTACGACATCGCCCGCACCCAGCAGGCCCAGATCGGCCGCATGCAAGGTTGGCTGGTGCAGTGGGGGCTGACCGCTCGGGGTTCGCAGCCGCCGATGACCTGGATGGCCGGTCACGACCACGGAGGCCCCTCAGGTGGGGCCCCCGACCGAATGCCCGGACTCGCGACCGACGAGCAGATGCGCTCCCTCGCCGACGCCTCCGGGACCGACGCCGAGATCTTGTTCCTCGAACTGATGATCGCCCACCACAAGGGCGGCATCGAGATGGCCGAGGCCGGAGCCGATCTCGCCGGGGACCAAATGGTCGTCACCCTGGCCGGCGGCATGGGAACCGCTCAACAGAGCGAGATCGACCTGATGAACGACATGCTCGTCGAGCGCGGAGCCGAACCGGTCGACGACTGATCGACCAGGGCGTGGCCGGACTCACACCGCCTCCGCCCGCCTCCCCCCACGCATCGCCCCCCGTCGCCTTTTCTGGCTTTGGCGCAGCTCACACTGCCTACGAGACCGCACCGCACTCCTTTTCCCATAGGCGTTTTCGGCTACCGGGAACCCATAGCGGGCACAGCTGCGCTGGATTACTACAAGCCGTAGAACTACACTTCGTAGTACTACCGGCCGTCGGGTCGGGGCGTCTGGAGAGGCCGCATGGAAGCACTAGATCTCGCACGGTGGCAGTTCGGAATCACCACCGTCTACCACTTCCTGTTCGTTCCGCTGACGATCGGGCTGTCCGTGATCGTGGCGAGCCTGCAGACCGCCTGGTACCGAACCGGCAAGCACGAGTACCTCCAGGCGACGAAGTTCTTCGGCAAGCTCTTCCTGATCAACTTCGCGATGGGAGTGGTCACCGGGATCGTGCAGGAGTTCCAGTTCGGAATGAACTGGAGCGAGTACTCGCGTTTCGTCGGCGACATCTTCGGGGCGCCACTGGCAATGGAAGCGCTGCTGGCCTTCTTCCTGGAGTCCACCTTCATCGGACTGTGGATCTTCGGCTGGGACAAGCTGCCCCGCGGAGTTCACCTGGCATGCATCTGGGCCGCCGCGATCGGTTCCAACCTCTCGGCCTACTTCATCCTGGCCGCCAACTCGTGGATGCGGAACCCGGTGGGCTACACCGTGAACCCCGACACCGGCCGCGCCGAGCTCACCGACATCTGGGCGGTCCTCAGCAGCCCCCAGTCCTCGTCGACCTTCGTCCACGTCCTCGCCGGCTCCTTCATCACCGCCGGCCTGTTCGTGGTCGCGGTCAGCGCGTTCAAGCTCTGGCGGGCACGCTCGGGCGGCGACGGCGGCGCGACCACCGGTGAGCACGAACTGTTCCGCAAAGCTCTGCGAACCGGTCTGATCGTGACGATGATCGCCGGCGTGCTCTCCATCTACTCCGGTGACAACCAGGCCAAGCTCGCGGCCGAGTACGAACCCATGAAGCTCGCCGGCGCCGAGGCACTGTGGAACACCGAAGACGCCGCGCACTTCTCGATGTTCGCCGTCGGTGACACGGAGGCCGGGAACAACATCGTGGACCTGGGGGTGCCCTACGTGCTCAGCTTCCTGGCGACCGGGGAGTTCGGCGGCACGGTCGAGGGCATCAACGACATCCAGGCCACGTACGAGGCCGCCTACGGCCCCGGTGACTACACGCCCAACATCTTCATCCTCTACTGGTCGTTCCGCCTGATGATGGGGTTCGGGTTCTTCGGGATCGGGATCGCCGTCCTGGGACTGTGGCTCACCCGCAAGGGCCGGCTCCCGCGCAGCGGCTGGTTCTACCGCGCAGCGATCCTCGGACTGCCCGCCGCACTGCTGGCCAACACGTTCGGTTGGATCCTGACCGAGATGGGCCGTCAGCCCTGGACGGTGCACGGCGTCCTGCTCACCGCGGACAGCGTCTCACCGGGGGTGAGCCTGACCGAGGTCGCCTTCTCCCTGACGGTCTTCACCCTGCTCTACGGAACGCTGGCCGTGGTGGAGGCGGGCCTGCTGTGGCGTTACGTCAAGGCGGGTCCCACGCACGTCACACCTCCCCAGGACGACGACCCCGACCACTCCGCCAACGTCCCCGCGTTCGTCTACTAGGAGAGCGGCCATGGATCTCGCACTCATCTGGTTCCTCGCCATCGCGGTGTTGTGGACCGGGTACTTCATCCTCGAAGGCTTCGACTTCGGGGTGGGCACCCTCCTCCCCTTCCTCGGACGCACCAATACGGACCGGCGCGTCATGATCAATTCGATCGGACCGGTCTGGGACGGCAACGAGGTGTGGGTCATCACGGCGGGCGGCGCGATGCTCGCGGCGTTTCCGGCGTGGTACGCGTCCCTGTTCAGCGGCTTCTACCTCCCGCTCCTGCTCATTCTCGTGGCGCTGATCGTGCGCGGTGTGGCCTTCGAGTACCGCGCCAAGGTCGACGACGACCGTTGGCGGGCCCGCTGGGACCAGGCGATCTTCTGGGGAAGCGCCGTGCCGGCGCTGCTGTGGGGAGTCGCGTTCGCCAACATCGTGCGGGGCGTGGAGATGGGCCCCGACCAGATCGTCACGGCCAGTCTGCTCGACCTGCTCAACCCCTACGCACTGCTCGGCGGACTGACCACGTTGTCGATGTTCACCCTGCACGGCGCGGTGTTTTTGACCCTCAAGACCGACGGCGAGGTGCGCGTACTGGCCCGACGCGCGGTCGGACGGGTCGCCCTGGTGGCGCTGCCCGCGGCAATCGTCTTCCTGGCCTGGACCCAGGCGGCCTACGGGAAACCGTGGACCCTGCCACTGGCGCTCGGGGCTGCTCTGGCGCTGGCGGCCGGGGTGTGGCTGGCCGTCCGGGGACGCGAGGGGTGGTCGTTCACCTCGACCGCGGTGGCCATCGCCGCGGCGACCGTGCTGTTGTTCGGCTCGGTCTTCCCCGATGTACTTCCCTCCACGACGGACCCCGCGTACAGCCTGACCATCGCCAACGCCTCCTCGGCCGACTACACGCTGACCCTGATGTCGTGGGTCGCCCTGGTGGCGCTGCCCGTCGTGATCGGCTACCAGAGTTGGAGCTACTGGGTGTTTCGCAAACGGGTCACCCGCGAGCACATCGAACCGACCCCCGCTTACGGTGGCAGCGCACCGTCCGCCGGTTAGACAAGGACGACCGCGATGAAGCCCCTCGACCCCCGGCTGGTCCGCGCAGCCAGCGCGGTACGCCTGCACCTGGCGGTGACGGCGGTGTGCGGTGTGGGCGTCACCGCCCTGGTCCTGGCCCAGGCATGGCTGCTCGCTCACGTCATCGCCGGGGCCACCGCGGGGTCGGGGCTGGCGGACCTGTCCTGGGCGGTCACGGCAGTGGCGGCCGTAGCCGTTGCGCGAGCCGCACTGGCCTACGGGTCGGAGGCCGCGGCTCTCCGCTCGGCCGCCAACGCCAAATCGCAGTTGCGCCGCCGGCTCATCGCACACGTGACCGGCACGACCGAAGCCCCCGCCCGCTCCCACGGAGCGGGCGGACCGGGTCCGGTCTGGCTGTCCGGTCAGACCAGACCCGACGAAACGGGAACGAGTACCCCGCGCGCCGGCGAACTGGCCACGCTCACCACCCGCGGCCTGGACGCGCTGGATGACTACTTCGCCCGGTATCTCCCGCAACTGGTGCTCGCGGTGCTCGTTCCCATCGCCGTCCTCGTGGTGGTGGTCCGGGCCGACTGGATCTCGGCCGTCGTCATCGGGCTCACCCTGCCACTCATCCCGGTCTTCATGGCGCTGGTCGGCTGGCACACCCAGGCCAGGACCCAGCGCCAATGGGGGTTGTTGAACCGTCTGGGCGGCCATTTCCTCGACGTGGTGGAAGGCCTGCCGACGCTCGCGGTGTTTCGTCGGGCCAAGGCCCAGGCAGCAATCATCCGACGCATCACCGACGAACACCGCGCCGCCACCATGGGAACCCTGCGCGTGGCGTTCCTGTCCGCGTTCGTTCTCGAACTTCTGGCCACGCTCGCCGTTGCGCTGGTGGCGGTCGAGGTGGGGCTGCGTCTGATGTACGGACAATTGGACTTCGAGACCGCACTGCTGGTCCTGATCCTCGCCCCTGAGGCCTACCTGCCGCTACGCGAGGTCGGAGCGCGTTTCCACGCCAGCATGGAGGGTGTGGCCGCAGCCGAGCAGGTGTTCACGGTCCTGGAGGAGCAGGCCGACACCGGGGTCCCGTCCACCGCATCGACCGAAGCACAGCGTGTCGCCTCACTGCCGGACGGGCCGCTCCAGGTCCGTTTGGAGGACGTGGGGCTGACCTACCCCGACCGCGAGTTCCCTGCACTGTCGGGAATCTCGTTGGTGGTCGGACCGCAGCACCGTCTGCTGCTGAACGGGCCCAGCGGATCGGGCAAGAGCTCGTTGCTGACACTGCTGCTGCGTTTTGCCGAACCCACACAGGGGGCGATCTGGGTGGAGCGTCCTGACGGCAGCCACCCGGCCCTCCTTTCCGAGGTGGACGTACAGCGCTGGCGCGAACGGATCGCCTGGGTCCCCCAACACCCCTACCTCTTCGACGACACCGTGCTGGACAACATCCGGCTGGGCGCACCAGCTGCGAACACGGCCAGGGTGCGCCGTGCCGCCGAGCTCGCCGAGGCCCACGACTTCATCACCGCACTTCCCGAGGGCTACGGCACCCGGCTGGGCGAACGGGGTGCCCGGCTGTCGGCCGGGCAGCGCCAGCGCATCGCGCTGGCCCGCGCCTTCCTGCGCGATGCCCCCCTCGTGCTGCTGGACGAACCGACCGCGCACCTGGATCCCGACAACGCCGCAGCGGTGCGGACAGGAGTCGCCCGGCTTCTTCAGGGCAGAGCCGGGATCATCGTCGCCCACGACCACGGATGGGCCGATCTGGTGGACGAAACCCTCCACATCGATGCCGGCCGGACCGGAGCCGTCGCATGAGCCGCCTCACTACCGAACCGCTGTGGCGAATGGTCGCGCTGGCCCGCCCGCGGGGCGCCCGATTCGCGCTCGGCGTGCTCCTGGGCGCACTGGCCACCGCTTCAGGGGTCGGACTGCTGGCCACCGCGGCCTGGCTACTGGCCACCGCAGCCACCCACCCGCCGATCACCGCACTGAGCGTCGCGGTCGTGGCAACCCGGGCGCTCGGCGTGAGCCGGGGGGTAACCCGCTACCTGGAACGCCTGGTCACCCACGACGCGGCCTTCCGCACTCTGGCAGACGTGCGCGTTCGGGTGTACGAGCGGTTGGCCCGCACCGAACCGATTCGCCGGTTCCGCTCCGGGGACCTGGTGTCGCGACTGGTCAACGATACCGATGCCACTCAGGACCTTCTGGTCCGCGGACTCACTCCGCCCCTGGTCTCCTTTCTGGTGGGGGCTGCGGTGGTGGGGCTGAGCACCGCCCTGCTCGTCCCGGGCGGCCTGCTCCTGGCGACCGGCCTGTTGCTGGCCGGGCTCGCCGTGCCTCTGGTCGCGGCTGCCCTTGGCAAGGGTCCCGGTGCACGCCAGGCAGCGGCGCGCGGCGAGCTCTCCTCGTCCTTGGTGGACACCCTCTACGGTGCACCGGATCTGGTGGCCTACGGCGCAATGGATCAGGCCGTACGGCGTGTAAAGCGCGCCGACGGCGAGTTGACCCGGATCGCGCGCCGCGACGCGGCACTGTTGGGTTTCGGCGCGGGAGCCAGCGCGCTGGTCGCCGGCCTCACCGTGTGGGCGACACTGCTGCTGGGAGTAGCCGCCGTCGAGGACGGCACGCTGGGCCCGATCCCGATGGCGGTCCTGGTGCTGACGGCACTGGCGGCCTTCGAAGTGGTCGCGCCCCTGCCCGCGGTGGCGGCGCGACTGGGATCGGTACGAGCCAGTGGCGCACGGCTGTTCGACGTCTTGGACACCGAATCAGCGATCGGCGGCACCGACTCCGCCGAGATACTGCCCGAGGGCGACCTCGCCCTGAAGGTACGGGACCTGCGCATGCGCTACGGCACCGACGAGCCCTGGGCCCTGGACGGGATCGACCTGGACCTGGAACCGGGGCGACGGATCGCGGTCCTCGGCCCCAGCGGCGCGGGCAAGAGCACTCTCGCATCGGTACTGCTGCGGTTCCGCGACCCTGACGGTGGCACGGTCGAGCTGGGTGGGACCGCCATAACCGCCTATCCGGCGGACGAGATCCGCCGTGCGATCAGCGGGGTCCCCCAGGATCCACACGTCTTCGCCAGCACGCTGCGCGAGAACCTGCGCCTGGCCCGGCCCGGCTGCACGGACGAGGAACTGTGGTCGGTACTGGAACGGGTCCGGCTGGCCGAGGACGTGCGCGCGATGCCCAGTGGCCTGGATACGGAGGTGGGCTCGCACGGCACCCGGTTGAGCGGTGGCATGCGGCACCGTCTGGCGCTGGCCCGCGCGCTGTTGTCCGCGCCGCGCATCCTGGTACTGGACGAGCCCACGACTCACCTGGACCCCGAGACCCGGGACGTGGTGCTGGCCGACCTGCTGGACGCCGCACGCGGCTGCGCGACCCTGCTCATCACCCACGACCTGACAGGGCTCTCGGAGATGGACAGGATCTACGTGATCGTGGCGGGCAGGGTGGTCCAACAGGGGTCGCACGCCGAACTGCTGGGCACCGAGGGCTGGTACCGCCGCGCGCACGGCCTGGCGTCCCGATGACGTCTTCGAACCGGTCGCCGGTTCGGTCGACGGTCACGGCGTCCTGGGCCGTGGGGGCGCATACGGCACGCCTGCGGTCCGGCCCGCTCGGCCCACCCCGAGGCGCGTATCCGACTCGGCCACACCTCCCGCGCGAGCCGGAACCCCGATACGGCGCTATTGTCGCCTCGTGAGCAATCCCCTGCGTGAGATCTTCACTGGTGTCGGCGTACTGTTGCGCGGATTCGGCATGATTGTGCGTCGTCCCCGACTGTTCCTGCTCGGCGCGATCCCGCCCCTGATCACATCGGTGGTGTTCCTGGGCGCGCTGATCACCCTGTTGTCCCAGATCGACGACATAGCCGTGTGGATGACGCCGTTCGCCCAGGGGTGGGACCCGGCCTGGGCGACCCTGCTGCGGGTGGCGGCGGGCGCCGCCCTGGTGGCCGCATCCGTGCTGGTGATGGTGATCTCGTTCACCACGATCACGCTGGCGCTGGGCTTCCCGCTGTACGACAAGATCGCCGAGGCCGTCGAGGACGAGCTCGGGGATGCCCCTGAACCGGTGGACGAGCCGCTGGTGGGTTCAGTGGTGCGCAGCATACGGCAGTCCGCTGCACTCATCCTGATCTCGGTGAGCGTGGCGATCCTGCTGTTCGCATTCGGCTTCGTCCCGGCCGTCGGGCAGACCGTGGTCCCGGTCGTCTCTGCGGTGTTCGGCGGCTGGATGTTGTGCATCGAACTGGTGGGCGCGGCCTTCGACCGGCGGGGACTGCGCCGCCTGCGCGACAGGCGCGTGGGTATGCGGAGGCGGCGGCTGCGGGTGCTGGGGTTCGCGGTTCCGACGTTCCTGCTGCTGTCGATCCCGTTCGTTGCGGTGGTGGTGTTCCCCGCGGCCACCGCGGGGGGAACCATCCTGGCCCGCTCCCTGACCCCGGCGGGGCCCGTGGCCCCGCAGCCTCCCGCGGCCGCCTGAGGAGCGGACCCGCGGCGGGGCCGCACCGGGGTGCGGCCCGTAGGGCCTAGCGCAGTCCGGTGTCCCTGCGCAGCGCCGTCTGGATCAGCCGGTCCACCAAGGCTGCGTAGTCGACACCGGTGGCCGCCCACATCTGCGGGAAGGCCGAACTGGGAGTGAAACCGGGCATGGTGTTGATCTCGTTGACGTAGATCTCACCGTCGTCGCCGTAGAAGAAGTCGACGCGGGCCAGCCCCTCGCACCCCATGGCCTCGAAGGTCTCCGCGGCCAACGTGCGCAACCGCTCGGTGACGCCCACGGGCAGTCCAGCCGGGATCGTCAGGCTACTGGTCGAGAGGTACTTGGCTTCGAAGTCGTAGAAGTCGAAGCCTTCGGCCACGTGGATCTCGGCAGGCAGCGATACGTCGGGGGCCCCACCGTCCAGGGACTCCAGCACCCCGCACTCGATCTCACGACCGCTGATGCCCGCCTCGACGATGACCTTGGGGTCGTGAGCACGAGCCGTCTCGATCGCGGCCGAGACGGCCTCGGTGTCAGAGGCGTCGGCGACCTTGCTGATGCCGATGCTGGATCCCGCGCGAGCAGGCTTGACGAAGACCGTGCCGCCGAGCGCGGCGACGTCGTCCAGGACACGCTTGCGCTCCCGGGTCCACGCACGGTCGGTGACCGCTACATAGGGGCCGGTTTTGATCCCCTGACCGGTGAGCATGGCCTTCATGAAGACCTTGTCCATCGACGCGGCGCTGGCGAACACCCCGGCGCCCGCGTAGCGCGCGCCCACCATTTCGAACAGGCCCTGGATGGTGCCGTCCTCGCCGAACGGCCCGTGCAGCAGGGGCAGGACGACGTCCACACGCTCCAGGGCACGCGGCGCCTGTCCCGGGGACACCTCCAAAAACGTGGAGTCGGCGTCGAAAGGCAGCGCCAGCGCGGTGCCGTCACCAGACACGGTGGGCAACTCTTTGTCGGTGATCGCCAACGACCGGGGGTCGCCCGCACTGAGCACCCAGCCCCCCGCCCGGGTGATCCCGATCGGGACGACCTCGTAGCGGTCGGTGTCGATGACGGACAGGACGCTTCCCGCTGTCACGCAGGAGATCTCGTGTTCGGAGCTGCGCCCGCCGAAGACGACGGCGACCCGAATCTTTTGCTGCTCGGCCATGGTGCATGACCCTATCTCGCTCATCCCCGCATCCGGAAACACTGGAAGCGTTCCGAAACGGGGAGTTCGACACAATCGAACGGCTCGGTGGTGCACACCGGGGTCAGGCCGTGCCGCACTGGTCGAGTGCGGCCAGGGTGTCGGCGATGAGATCCGCCGGGTCTTCCAGGCCGATGGAGAAACGCACCGCGGCGGGGTCGATCCCGGCCTCGGACAGCGCGGCGTCCGGCATCTGGCGGTGCGTGGTCGATCCCACGTGGCCGACCAGGGTGTGGGTCCCCCCCAACGAGGCGGCGATGGTGGCCACGTGCAGATGGTCGGCCAGGGCCATGCCCGCGGAGCGCCCACCGTGCGGTGTGACGGTGACGACCGCACCATAACGGGTGCCGTGCCCGTCGGCATCGAAGAGCTTGCCCGCGAGCGCGTGCCCTTGATGGTCGGGCAGGCTCGGATGATCCACCCGGGCAACAGCAGGGTGGTCGCGTACAGCCGCTGCGAACTCCGAGGCCGAGGCGCACTGGCGGGCCACCCGGAGCGGAAGCGTCTCCAAACCGCGGTGCAGGAGGAATGCCTCATCCGGGGAGAGGCAGGGGCCCAGGTCCACACGGGCCGAGCGGACCCGCCCCACCAGTTCGGGGCGTCCGACGACCACCCCCCCGGTGGCGTCGGAGTGACCGCCCAGGTACTTGGTGGCCGAGTGCAGAACGAGGTCCGCACCCAGCGCGAGAGGACGGCACACCGCCGGCGAGGCGAACGTGGAGTCCACCACGAGCAGCGCGCCGGCGTCGTGGGCGATCCCGGCCAGCGCGGGCAGGTCGGAGACCACCATGGTGGGGTTGGAGAGCGTCTCGGTGAAGATGAGCGCGGTGTCCGGGCGCACCGTCGCGCGCACCGCATCCAGGTCGGTGATGTCGACGAAGTCGGTGTGCACACCGAACCTGCGCAGCAGCCCGTCCAGGAGCGAGTAGGTGTTTCCGTAGATCGAGACGGCCGCGACCACGTGCGCCCCAGCTCCGGTCAACGCCAGCAGGGTGGTGCTGATGGCGGCCATCCCGGAGGCGAACGCCTGGCCGCGCACGTCGTGGTCGACCCCGTGTCCTTCGAGTGCCGCGACCGCATGGGCGAACGCCTCGGCGGTCGGGGTGTCGATACGGGCGTAGGAATAGCCGTCGCCGCTGTCGAGGACGTCGGCGTACTCCTGGGAGGTGGCGAAGGCATAGGTGGTGCTGCGATGGACCGGGATCCGCAGGGGATCGCCCACCGGGGCGGGAGGCGCAGGGAGACGGAGGGCTCGGGTGTTCTCACCGTGTTCGTGCGACATGTGGACCTTCCAGTGTCCTGCTCGGTGTGGATCCGCCGGTTGGGGGTCAGACCCCATAACGCTCGGGCTTGGAACTGCGCGACATGAATGCCAGCAGCGCCTCGGCCGGGGGGAGTTCGTGGTGCATCATCCCCACGACCGCCTCCGTGATCGGCATGTCCACGCCGTTCGCGCGCGCCAGGGCGAGGATCGACTCCGAGGACTTGACGCCTTCTGCGGTCTGTCGGGTCTCGGCGATGACCTCGGCCAGGGTCATTCCGGTCCCCAGCTTCTCCCCGAAGGTGCGGTTGCGCGAGAGCGGCGAACTGCACGTGGCCACGAGGTCGCCCAGGCCGGCCAGCCCGGCCAGAGTGTG
The DNA here is from genome assembly GCF_030268225.1 of Nocardiopsis ansamitocini. Taxonomy (GTDB): domain Bacteria; phylum Actinomycetota; class Actinomycetes; order Streptosporangiales; family Streptosporangiaceae; genus Nocardiopsis_D; species Nocardiopsis_D ansamitocini. The sequence goes on from NZ_BSQG01000001.1 coordinate 1,072,906, forward strand.
CTCGTCCGCCCCCAGGGAGACCGCCAGGCGCACCGTCTCGGCCAGGCCACGGGTGATCAGGGACGCCTTGGCGTTGTCGCCGAATCCCATCCCGACCGCCACTCCCACTGCGAGTGCGATCACGTTCTTCACCGCGCCCCCTACTTCCGCGCCGACGACGTCGGTGTTGGTGTAGGGGCGAAAGTACGCCGACTTGCAGATGTGCTGGAGACGGGTGGCGGCGTCCTCGTCGACGCAGGCCACCACGGCGGTCGCCGGTTCGCGCTCGGCGATCTCCCGGGCCAGGTTGGGCCCGGAGACCACCGCGATCTGCCCCTCGGGCAGTTGCAGGACCTGGGCGATGACCTCGCTCATCCGGCACGACGTGCCGACTTCGATGCCCTTCATCAGGCTGACGACGATGGCGTGCCGCGGGACCAGCGGCGCCCACGCGGTGAGGTTGGCGCGCAGCGTCTGGGACGGCACGGCGATGACGACGACGTCGGCTCCAAAGAGCGCTTCCGCCGGATCGGTGGTGGCACGCAGCGCCGGGTTGAGCGCGATCCCGGGGAAGTAGTCGGGGTTCTCGTTCCGGGCATCGATCGCTTCCACGACCGAGGCCCGTCTTCCCTGCACCACGACCTCGGCGGCCCCGGCGTCGGCCACCACGTTGGCGAAGGCCGTCCCCCAGGAACCGCTGCCGAGTACGGCGACCTTGGTCATTTCGCCTCCTCGGCAGTGGTTCCGCCCTCGCCCTGCCCAAGGCTCTCCTGCCGGGCCCTCTTGGGATCGAACAGTTCAGCGGGCGGCTCCTCGCCCCGCTGCTGCGCCTGAAGCGCCACGATGGCGGCCATGATCTCGGCGGTCGCGGCGCGCAGCGTCGTCGCCGTCATGGGCTCGTCCCGGTACTTGGACAGGTCCACCGGCGGACCGGCCGTGAACTGGATCTTCTTGCGGGGGAAGGGACGGAACCTGGCGGTTCCGTAGGGCAGCAGGTGCTGTTCTCCCCAGTGGGAGACGGGGATGACCGGGGCCCCGGTCTGCAGTGCGAGCCGTGCGACACCGGTCTTGGCGACCATCGGCCACAGCTGGGGGTCCCGGGTGCAGGTGCCCTCCGGGTAGAAGATCACCGAGGAACCGTCCTGGGTGAGGGCCTTCTCCGCCTCCCGCAGGGCCTTGACCGCGTCGCTGCTTCCCCGGCTGACCGGGATCTGCCCGGTGGCTCGGGCGACCGCGCCGACGAGGGGAATGCGGAACACGCTCTCCTTCGCGGTGAAGGTCGGCCACCGCCGACCAGCCACGTAGAGGTAGTGCGCGATCGTCAGCGGGTCCGACATCGAGATGTGGTTCGCCGCGATGATCACGCCCCCCGAACGCGGGATGTTCTCCTGACCGCGCCAGCTCACCTTGGTGACGAGGGTCATGATCGGGCGGACTATGGAGGCCACGACCACCTTTACCAACGGCGATTCCCGGCGTTTCATGGTGGTCTCCTTCATGTTCGGCGCACCAGCGACCGCGCCGTCCACGGCCCGGCGGTGCGTCTCGTGCCGCGCAACCGCTTCAGTCTAGGTCGTGTCCGGGTGCCCTCCATCGTCGGGCACGAGGTCGGGGCGGGTGCGCAGGGGTGGACTGGGACATACTCTCTTCTGTCGGCCTGGGCGAGACGGAGGGGGGCCGGTGAACGGCGAGCAGTCACGAACGGGTTGGTCGATGGTGGTGCCCGTCAAACGGCTGACCGCGGCCAAGAGCCGGCTCGCCGGCTTCGCCGGACGGCACCGGCACGATCTGGCCCTCGCGGTGGCCACCGACACCGTCCTGGCCGTCCTGGCCACCCCCGGCGTGGGGGCGGTGTTCGTTGTCACCGACGATGCCCGGGCCGCCGCCGTGCTTGCCGGACCAGGCGCGAGGATCGTGGGCGGCGAGCCCGGTCCGGGGCTCAACGCGGCGCTGTGTCATGGCGCCCGGCACGCCGACGCGATACGTCCAGGATCAGGCGTGTGCGCCCTGTCGGCTGATCTGCCTGCGCTGCGCCCGCAGGAGCTCGATCGGGTGTTGGCTGCGGCGGCCGCACATCCGAGGTCCTTCCTGGCAGATGCGCCCGGGGTGGGGACCACCCTGTACGCGGCACGCGGTGCTGTCGACTTCGCGCCCGCGTTCGAGGGGGAGTCCCGACTGCGCCATCTGGCCGGCGGAGCCGCGGAGATCGCTCTGAGCGACGTGGAAACGGTCCGCCGCGACGTGGATACCCCTGACGACCTGCGCGCCGCCACAGCACTGGGTCTGGGGCCGCACACGGCCAAGGTACTGGCCGAACTGGACGGGTGACGTCCTCGTTCTGCAGACACACGGCTGCCCGGGGCCCTTGGTAAGGGTGTCCCGGGCAGTCCGTGCTTCTGGGTATCGCTACTACTTGTCGCCGTTGACCAGGGCCTTGAAGTCGGCGCCCGCACGGAACTTCGGAACGAAGCTCGCAGGAACGTCGATGCTGGCCCCGGTCGCGGGGTTGCGTGCGGTGCGAGCCGCACGCTCGGACTTCTCGAAGACCCCGAATCCCGTGATGGCAACCTTGTCGCCCTTGGCCACGGTCTGCTGGATGGTCTCCAGTACAGCGTTGACGGCTTCGGTGGCGGTCTTCTTGTCCCCCAGCCGATCCGAGATCGCGTCAATCAGGTCACGCTTGTTCATGGTTCCTCCGGTTCCCCCTTGCTCGCTCGAAATTAGGGGACACCAGGGGCCTTACACAAATACAAACGCCTGGAAAATCAGCGTGTCGGGGGGTCAGGGGCCTGTTCTGACAGCTCTGCGAGCATCCGATCGAGGCGTTCCGAGGCTTTCAGCGGATCCCTTTTGACCCCTTCCGTGACCGTCAAAAGCCTACGTATAAGCGGAATCCGGACAGGCTCCGGCAGCGAGTCCGCTCTGCGGTGGGCTTCTTTGAGCCGCTGTGCCAAGCGAAGGTAAAATTCCTGTCCCTGAAAGGCTTTCGGTCCGCCGTCAGCACCCTCCGGCACTACTGGGTGACCGGCAGCCACGGCTTGCGCTGCTTCTCGAACTCGGTGATGGCGTCGACATGGCGCAGGGTCAGGCCGATGTCGTCGAGCCCCTCCAGCAACCGCCAGCGGGTGTAGTCGTCGAGCTCGAAGGGCTCGGTGAGGCCCTGGGCGCGCACCTCGCGGGCCTCCAGGTCCACCGTGACCTCTGCCGTGGGGTCGCCCTCCACGAGGTTCCACAGGTATTCGATGCTCTCCTGCGGCAGGACAACGGTCAGCAGGCCACCCTTGAGCGAGTTCCCGCGGAAGATGTCGGCGAAGCGGGGCGCGAGCACGGTCTTGAAACCGTAGTTCTGCAGCGCCCAGACCGCGTGTTCGCGCGAGGATCCCGTACCGAAGTCCGAGCCCGCGATCAGAACGGTTCCGTCCTTGTACTCGGGCTTGTTGAGCACGAAGTCCGGATCGCCGGCTCGCCAGGCGGCGAACAGGCCGTCCTCGAACCCGCTGCGGCTGACCCGCTTGAGGTAGACGGCGGGGATGATCTGGTCGGTGTCCACGTTGCTGTAGCGCAGCGGCACGGCGCGGCCGGTGTGGACGGTGAACTTCTCCATGTCGGCGTTCCTAAAGGGTCGAGGGCTGGCTACAGGTCGGCGGGCGAGGACAGCGTGCCCCGCACCGCGGTGGCGGCTGCGACGAGGGGCGAGACCAGGTGGGTACGGCCCCCCTTGCCCTGACGGCCCTCGAAGTTGCGGTTGGAGGTGGAGGCGCAGCGCTCGCCGGGCTTGAGGGTGTCGGGGTTCATCCCCAGGCACATCGAGCAGCCGGCCTCGCGCCACTCCGCCCCTGCCGCCGTGAAGACCTGGTCCAGGCCTTCGGCCGCCGCCTGTTCCTTGACACGCATGGAGCCCGGGACGATCATCATGCGCACCCCCTCGGCGACCCTGCGCCCCTTGATGACCTCGGCCGCTGCGCGCAGGTCTTCGATGCGGCCGTTGGTGCAGGAGCCGACGAAGACGGTGTCCACGGCGACCTCGCGCAGCGGGGTCCCCGGGGTCAGGTCCATGTAGGCCAGTGCCTTCTCCGCCGCGGCGCGCTCACTGGCGTCGGCGAAGGACGCCGGGTCGGGCACGGAGGTGTCCAGAGGTGCTCCCTGGCCGGGGTTGGTGCCCCAGGTGACGAACGGGCTGAGCTCGTCGGCGTCCAGCTCGACCTCGCGGTCGAAGACCGCGCCCTCGTCGGTGGCCAGCGTCTGCCAGTGCGCGACGGCCTGGTCCCACAGCTCGCCCTCGGGCGCGTGCGGACGGCCCTTCAGGTAGTCGAACGTGGTCTGGTCGGGGGCGATCATGCCGGCACGGGCTCCGGCCTCGATCGACATGTTGCACACGGTCATCCGGGCTTCCATGGACAGGGCCCGCACGGCCTCGCCCCGATACTCGATGACGTATCCCTGCCCGCCGCCGGTGCCGATCTTGGCGATGACGGCGAGAATGATGTCCTTCGATGTCACGCCGGGCTTGAGGCTGCCCTTGACGTTGACCGCCATCGTCTTGAACGGTGCCAGCGGCAGCGTCTGGGTGGCCATCACGTGCTCGACCTGGCTGGTTCCGATACCGAATGCCAGCGCACCGAACGCACCGTGCGTGCTGGTGTGGCTGTCACCGCAAACGATGGTCATTCCCGGCTGGGTGATCCCCAACTGCGGGCCGATGACGTGGACGACGCCCTGTTCGATGTCGCCCATCGGATGCAGGCGCACACCGAAGTCGGAGGCGTTCTTGCGCAGCGTCTCGATCTGGGTGCGCGACACCGGATCGGCGATCGGCAGAAAGATGTTCTCGGTCGGGACGTTGTGGTCCTCGGTGGCGATGGTGAGGTCGGCGCGACGCAGCGGCCGGTCGGCGATGCGCAGCCCTTCGAATGCCTGCGGGCTGGTCACTTCGTGGACCAGGTGCAGGTCGATGTAGAGCAGATCGGGTTCTCCGTCGGCACGCCTGACGACGTGCTCTTCCCAGACCTTCTCGGCCATCGTGCGAGCCATGTGCGACGCCTCCTCGCGTCTCGACGGTGTTGTCGGAAGCTTCTCGCCACCACACACGACCCCGACGGGGCGGCGTGGAAGTCCCCCACGCAGATCCGCCCGTGCGGGCGAGCGAATTTGCATTCCAAATAGCGAGACGGCAATATCAAGCCATGGACAACTCTAGCCCATCCAGTGGCGTAGGTGTGCTGGACAAGACGATGACGGTGCTCGACGCACTGGAATCCGGGCCCGCGTCATTGGCCCAGTTGGTGCAGATCACCGGCTTGGCAAGACCCACAGCGCACCGACTGGCGGTCGCCCTTGAGCGCCACCGCATGGTCACCCGTGACAGCCAGGGCAGGTTCGTGCTCGGCCCTCGCCTCGGCGAGCTCTCCATCGCCACCGGCGAGGACCGGCTGCTGGCTGTGGCCAACCCCGTTCTGGTGCAGTTGCGCGACCTCACCGGCGAGAGCGCCCAGCTCTACCGCCGACAGGGCGACACCAGGGTGTGCGTGGCCGCGGCCGAGCGCACGAGCGGACTGCGCGACACCGTTCCGGTGGGCTCTGAGCTCCCGATGAACGCGGGCTCGGCCGCGCAGGTCCTGGTGGCCTGGGAGGACTCCGAACGAATCCGTCGGGCGCTGCGCGGGGCGCACTTCACCACCGCCACCCTGTCGCAGGTGCGGCGCCGCCGCTGGTCCCAGAGCGTCGGTGAGCGGGAGCAGGGGGTGGCCTCGGTGTCGGCCCCGATCGCCGGTCCGGGAGGACGCGTCATCGCCGCGGTCTCGGTTTCGGGACCGCTGGAACGGCTGACCCGCTCACCGGGACGATTGCACGCCCAGGCCGTCATCGCCGCGGCCGAGCGCATCAGTGAGGCGCTGCACGGCCAGGAGGCCGATCGCTGAGCCGGGCCCGCACCTTTTGGACGCGGAGCGGGCCCGGCCTCGGTCAGTCCTCCAGCGGAACGCGCAATAGGCGGTCGTCGTCCTCCGCGGCGACACCCCGGCCGTCGTGGTTGCTGGTGCTGACCCAGACGGCCGCGCCACCGGGCTCGGCGGCAACTGCGCGCAGACGCCCGTACTCCCCCACGTACAGCGCCTCGGGCTCCAGTACCGGGGCGTCCTCGTCCCCGGTCAACGGCACCCGCCACAGTCGCTCGCCTCGCAGGGCCGCGACCCACAGCGATCCGTCCGCCACCGCCACTCCGCTGGGGGACGCCTCCTCCGTACTCCAGGTGACGATGGGGTCGACGTAGTCGTCGCCCCCGCCCGTCCCTTCGACCTCGGGCCAGCCGTAGTTGGCGCCGGGCTGGATCATGTTGACTTCGTCGAAGGTGTTCTGGCCGAATTCGACCCCGAACAGCTGTCCGTCCTCGTCCCAGGCCAGCCCCTGCACATTGCGGTGACCGTAGCTGTAGACCAGATTGTCGAACGGGTTGCCCTCGGCCGGCTCGCCCTCCGGGGTCATGCGCAGGATCTTTCCCGCGGGGGAATCGATGTCCTGCGAGCGTTCCGGGCTCCCGGCGTCGCCGGTACCCGCGTAGAGCATCCCGTCCGGGCCGAAAGCGATCCGGCCGCCATTGTGCGTACTGGCCTTGGGGATTTTGTCGACGACCACCTCCGCGGCTCCCAGTCCTTCGGCCCGGTCGTAGTCCATGCGCACGATGCGGTTGTCGTCGTCGGTCGTGAAGTAGGCGTAGACCGCGGAGTCGGAGGCGAAATCCGGGGAGATCGCCAGCCCCAGCAGCCCTCCCTCGCCACCGGAAGCAACCCCCTCGACAACACCGGCCTCCTCGGTGTCTTTGCCGGGCTCGACCCGGACGACCCGCCCGGAGTCGCGCTCGGAGACCAGGGCGGCGCCATCGGGCAGGAACGCGATATCCCAGGGGGTACGCAATCCCGTGGCCACGTTCTCGGGTTCCCCTGGCGGCAGCGAACGGCCCTCGGCACCTTCCGGCTGCCGAGCCGGATCGCCGACCTCGGCCGGTCCTCCGGCACACCCGGAGGCCGCCAGCACCAACGCGGCTGCTCCGGCGACCGTCGATCTCATCCGCATGCGCACCCTCCGTGTCGGTCACTCGGTTCGCCCTCGGCCTCCCCCGCCCATCGGCTTTCACACCTGGGACGGGATGCACCGCCGGCAAGGACGACCGGGAAGCACATCGGGCTCGGTACACGGGACCGCTGTCGAAACGACGGGTGGGCAGGAGCGGGGAAAACAAGAGGAGCGCCGCACCTGTGCAGGTGCGACGCTCCTCTTTGTGGTACCCCCGACCGGATTTGAACCGGCGTTACCGCCTTGAGAGGGCGGCGTCCTAGGCCGCTAGACGACGGGGGCCTTGGACTGCTTCGGGACTTATGCTACCCGAATCGGGAAGGCGACTTGTCCCATTGTGAAGGCGAACCCCACGGCTCGACTCCGAGAAAAAAGCTCCCACCGAAGTGGAAGCTGTTTTCTTGGTACCCCCGACCGGATTTGAACCGGCGTTACCGCCTTGAGAGGGCGGCGTCCTAGGCCGCTAGACGACGGGGGCCTTGGACTGCTATTCGCAGTAGAGTTGGAGACCAACTCGGTGCGGGTTTTCGTGAGAGAAACCCGACGCTGGGGTACCAGGACTCGAACCTAGACTAACTGAACCAGAATCAGTCGTGCTGCCGATTACACCATACCCCAGTGCTCTTAGGGGGACGTTGCCCTTTGGCTCTGTTCCCCTCGGCGCAGGAATAACTCTAGCGGACATCCGGAGTGCTCGCGAACGGGTTGACCGGCGGCCGGGAGTGGGGCGCCGAACGAGTCCGCGCCCCACTCCCGAGCCGTTTAAGCGCCGATACTCTCCGCCTTGGCCAGGGCTGCGCGCAACCGCTCCTGAACACGGGCACGGCCCAGTAGCTGCAGCGACTCGAACAGCGGAAGTCCAACGGTGCGGCCGGTGACCGCCACCCGGATCGGGGCCTGCGCCTTTCCGAGCTTGAGTCCGAGGCCGGTCCCGACCTCTTCCAGCGCGGCCTTGAGCGCTTCGGGCTCCCAGACGAGGCCGTCGTCGGAGAAGCGCTCGATCGCCGCAGCCAGCATCTCCTTGCCCACGCCGGGTTTCATCGCCTTGTTCCAGCTCTGCTCGTCCTCGACCGGAGCGTCCAGGAAGAGGAAGTCGACGTTGGCCACAATCTCCCCGAGCACCGCGATCCGGCTCTGAGCCAACGGCGCGATGGCGTCAAAGGCAGCGGCATCGAAGTTGGCCGCCGGCCACGGGGCCTTGTCCGGGCCCAGCCACGGCGCGCAGCGCGCGACGAACTCCTCCGGTTCGAGGGCGCGGATGTATTCGCCGTTGAACGCCCGCAGCTTCTTCTCGTCGAAGAAGGCACTGGAGCTGTTGACATCCTCCAGCCGGAACAGCGGCTGCATCTGGTCGAACGGCATGATCTCGCGGTCGTCGCCCGGCGCCCAGCCCAGCAGCATCAGGTAATTGACCATGGCCTCGGGCAGGTAGCCCTCCTCCAGGTACATCTCCAGCGAGACCTTGTCCCGACGCTTGGACAGCTTCTGCCGCTTCTCGTTGACGATGACCGGCAGGTGGGCCCACACCGGTGGCGTGTGCCCCAGCGCCTCCCACAGCAGTTGCTGCTTGGGGGTGTTGGACAGGTGCTCCTCACCCCGGATCACGTGGGTGACGCCCTGGGTGATGTCATCGGCCACGTTGGCGAGGACGAACAGCGGGGAGCCGTCTCCGCGCGCGATCACGAAGTCCTCGATCGCGGAGTTGGGGAACTCCACGTCACCGCGGATCGTGTCGCGCACCACCGTCACGCCGTCGTCAGGGGCACGGAACCGCAGTGCCCGGCCGGGGGCCCAGTCGAGGCCGGCGTCACGGTGACGCCGGTCGTAACGCGCCCCGGTGGGCGCGTCGTCGCCTTCGACCCCCTTGGCCTCCTCGTAGTAGGCGTTCCCGCCCTTGAAGAGCCGCTCGCACAGCTCACGGTGGGCGTCGGCCAGCTGCGACTGGTAGTAGGGCCCTTCGAAGTGCGGGTCCTCCTCGTTGATCCCCAGCGCGGACAGGGCGCGCAGGATGCCCTCGGTCCACTCCGGTTTGTTGCGCGCGGCGTCGGTGTCCTCGATGCGCAGGACGAACTTGCCGTCGGGCTGCTGGCGGGCGATCGCCCAGTTGAACAGCGCTGAGCGCGCCCCGCCGACGTGGAACATGCCGGTGGGCGAGGGCGCGAAGCGTACACGGATCGGATTATCAGACACCCGGCCAGCCTATCGGGGGTGCGCGGGGCAGGGGGGTGAGCCGGTCGGGCCGTATCGGTCGAGGCGACGGCCCCTTCGGCGGGCGGCCCGGCGAGGGGAAACGACCCGGGGCCACCGGGTTCCCCGCACTCGACCGGTCACGACGGGCAGACTGCGAATCGCCCTCGAACAGGGGTTCCGGGAAGGCCGTCCCCGTCGCCACGAGGGACACGCCGGCCGTGTCGTCCGACCGGGCTGGGCGGCTTCCGCATGGCGGCCCCTCCCGCTCGGCGCGAGGCTCCGGCCAGTACCGGCCGGTGGGGATTTCACATCCCCCGCCACGCGAAAGAGGATGAATACGCGACCTCCTTGCCGGGCCGAGAACGCATGGACGACAGAGGAGTTCGTCCCGGCTCGTCGGCGCGGCACCGCCGGGCAGGAAAGAAAAACCCATGGGCCCACGGGCAATCCGTCGACGGGGAAAGCACTGCCGGCACCATCCGGACCATCGAGGCTCTTCCGGATCTACAGCGCGAACGGAAATGGATTCTCAAAAGGACCTCAGCGGCCCGTCTGCCTCAGACAACCCCCTCGAACTGTGCGAACGCAAGGGGAAGCATCTCGGACCAATGCGGAGATCCTGCGGATCGGCGCCCCGAGGATAACCAAGGAGAAGAAATTCGCCGTGGAATCGGCAAAGAAATCCAAAGCCTTGTTCCAGGCTCAAGAAGAAGGCGGTCGGGCAATTACCGTTTCGACCACGAAGAACAACAGGAAAAACAGGTTGTGCGGCTCACGAAAACACGAACGGCCGGACTCCGGGCGCTGTCCGACTGGCGGCCTCGCTGTCGCACGGTCACGTGGAAAGGGGTTCGACGCACCGTTCATCGACGACGTCGCCCCTGCGAATACGCCGGAGCGCCGAAGTCCTCCACCGCACGGCCGCAGAACGGAACCCAGGCACAGGACGAGGGGAAAGAGGGGCAGTCCCCCGAACACCCGGCACGTGCACAACCTGCGTCCGCGTTCCCGGGTGGGGCGCCTTCTCGCACGCCCACCGGCACGGCCGCCGTCGGCGGGGCGGCCCACAGCCGGTCGGCGGGAGAAGCTCCCCCGCCGACCGCCGACCCCGGCACCACCCGCTGGTCCTGGCGGAGGACGCACGAGCGGGGCCTCATCGGTCCCGGTCCCCGCCTCAGTCCCGGGTGACGACGGGGTTAGTCAGCTCACCGATCCGCTCGACCGCGACGGTCATGCGCTGCCCGGCTTCGACCGGGCCGACCCCGGCCGGGGTGCCCGTGAGGATCACGTCGCCGGGAAGCAGGGTCATGAACGAACTGACGTAGGCGATGATCGCGGGAATGTCGTGGATCAGCTGAGTGGTGCTGCCGTCCTGGCGGACCTCGCCGTCCACGGTTGTGGTGATCCGAAGGTTGCCCGCCTCCTCCACGCTCAGGCCCGTCTCGATCCACGGCCCGAGCGGGCAGAAAGAGTCGAACCCCTTGGCGCGGGTCCACTGCTTGTCGGTCTTCTGCAGGTCACGGGCGGTGATGTCATTACCGATGGTGTAGCCGAAAACGACGTCCTTGGCCCGCTCCCGGGGAACCTCCCGGCAGACCCGGCCGATGACGATGGCGAGTTCGCCCTCGTAGTCGACGCGTTTGGCAACGGCGGGGTAGAAGACCGGGTCGCCGGGACCGGCAACCGCCGTCGACGGCTTGAGGAAGACCACCGGCTCGTCGGTGGTCTCACCGGTGACGTCCTTCATCTCTGCGACATGGTCGGCGTAGTTCTTGCCGATGCACACGACCTTGCTCGGCAGGATCGGCGACAACAGCCGGACGTCCTCCAGCTTCAGGGGCTCACCGGTGAGCTTGATCGGCCCGAGGAGCGGATGGCCGGCGATCCGGGAGACGAGCCGGTTCCCGTCCGCGTCCGTGTCGACCAGGCCGAAGGCGACCTCGCCTTGGTCGTCGACGGTTGAGAATCTTGCGATGCGCACGGCTGCCTCACCTTTGTCCAGCTGGGAACTTGCGCCGTCCAGGCTATCGATCCGGGTGACCGCCACCGGGCCCACGGCTCCGATGAGGCCGTGCCGGGGCCGATTCGGCGGACGCGGGCAGCCCTGCCCTGCGGCGATCACCGTCTGCGCGGTTGACCCGGAAATCTCGATTTCACAGAACGTTTACACCAGATCCCAAAATAGTTACTCTCATTGGGAGCGCTCCCGTGACCCTCGTCACAGTGGTAGGACCACGAGGGTTTCGGTCAGGGGCCTCGCTGTCCGCAAAACTGAACCGGTTCACCAAAGCCCCCCGCATTTGGGAGCGCTCCCAAATGCGGGCCGTCCGAACCTGACCCCGACCCTCCACCACGGAGACGGCCAGTGCTCCGCACGCTCCGTCCCTCTACAGCAGTCCGCCCACTCACAAATCCGCACACCGGTCGCACGGCAAACCGTTCGGCCCTCTGTTCTCTCCTTCCGACTGACCCCCCGAACACAAGGAAGAAATCGAGATGAGCAAAAACCCCCGTACCGTGGACAGACGTTCATGGGTGCGACGCTGCACAGCAGCCGCTTCCGCTCTGGCACTCGGCGGCACCATGGTGGCCGTCACCTCGGCTCCCGCCGCGGCCGCGACCGGTTGTGCGGTCGACTACCAGGTCAACGACTGGGGCTCGGGCTTCACGGCGAACGTCTCCATCAAGAACCTGGGCGACCCGGTGAACAACTGGACCCTGGGCTGGAGCTTCGCGGGCAACCAGCAGGTGACGAACCTGTGGAACGGTTCACACACCCAGTCCGGCGGGAACGTCAGCGTCTCCAACGCCGGCCACAACGCATCCATCGCCTCGAACGGCACCGTCACCTTCGGGTTCAACGGGTCCTACTCGGGCACCAACGCCAAACCGACCACGTTCTCGCTGAACGGCGTGGTCTGCAACGGGAGCACCGACCCGGGTGAGCCCGGTGAACCGGGCGAGCCGGGCGAGCCGGGCGAGCCGGGCGAGCCGGGCGAGCCGGGCAACCCCGGGAATCCGGGAAACGGCGACCGCGTGGACAACCCCTACGTGGGCGCGGACGTCTACGTGAACCCGGTCTGGTCGGCCAACGCAGCCGGCGAGCCGGGGGGCGCTGCCGTCGCAAACGAGCCGACGGGCGTCTGGCTGGACCGCATCAGCGCCATCGAGGGCAACAACAGTCCCACGACCGGCAACATGGGGTTGCGCGACCACCTCGACGAGGCGGTCGAGCAGGCCGGTGACGATCCCCTGGTGTTCCAGGTCGTCATCTACAACCTCCCCGGCCGCGACTGCTCCGCGCTTGCCTCCAACGGCGAACTCGGCCCGGAGGAACTGGACCGCTACGAGAGCGAATACATCGATCCGATCGCCGAGATCATGGCGGACCCGGCATACGCCGACCTGCGGATCGTCACGACGATCGAGATCGACTCCCTGCCGAACCTGGTGACCAATGTCAGCGGCCGCCCGACCGCGGTCGACGAGTGCGACACGATGCTGGCCAACGGCAACTACGTCAACGGTGTGGGCTACGCCCTGGCCCAACTGGGCGCCATCCCCAACGTCTACAACTACATCGACGCCGGCCACCACGGCTGGATCGGCTGGGAGGACAACTTCGGTCCCTCCGCCGACATCTTCTACGAGGCCGCCAACGCCAACGGGGCCTCCCCCGACGACGTGCACGGCTTCATCGCCAACACGGCCAACTACTCGGCGCTGAAGGAAGACCACTTCGCCATCGGGCAGACCGTCAACGGCCAGCAGGTGCGCCAGTCGAGCTGGGTCGACTGGAACAACTACGTCGACGAGCTGTCCTTCGCCCAGGCCCTGCGCCAGGAGCTGGTCTCCACCGGCTTCGACTCCGGCATCGGCATGCTGATCGACACCTCCCGCAACGGCTGGGGCGGCGCCGCCCGGCCCACCGGTCCCGGCCCGACGACCAGCGTCGACGCCTACGTCGAAGGTGGGCGCTACGACCGCCGCATCCACCCCGGCAACTGGTGCAACCAGGCCGGCGCCGGCCTGGGCGAGCGTCCCACCGCGGCTCCCGAGCCCGGTATCGACGCCTACGTGTGGATGAAGCCCCCGGGCGAGTCCGACGGTTCCAGCTCCCTCATCGACAACGACGAGGGCAAGGGCTTCGACCGGATGTGCGACCCCACCTACACCGGCAACCCGCGCAACAACAACCACATGAGCGGCGCCCTGGCCAACGCGCCGGTCTCCGGTCACTGGTTCCCGGCGCAGTTCCAGGAACTGCTGCGCAACGCCTACCCGCCCGTCTCCTAGCAGATCGGCCGGCGCCCGCCCACCTTCACGGTGGGCGGGCGCCGCCGCGCGCGGCCCCCTCCCTCCAGAGAGGACCCCTTGCCGTGGTCTAGGTTGGCCGGTGTCCTACCTGTGAGCTCTGAGAGGTGACCGTATGGCCGGCGTGGTCAAGTTCAACGTCCTGACCGTTCCCGAAGACGCGGGAAGGACCCTGGAGGAGCGGTTCGCCAAGCGGGCCGGGCTGGTGGAGGACCAGCCCGGTTTCGAAGAGTTCCAGCTCCTGCGGCCGGTGGAAGGCATCGACAAGTACCTCGTGTACACGCGCTGGCGCTCGGAGGAGGACTTCCAGAACTGGCTGAAGAGCCGATCGTTCCAGCAGGGCCATGCCGGCACGGCGAAGGACGCCGGCCAGGCCGGCCACGGCACGCCCGCGGCGACAGGCAGCGAGATCTGGGGGTTCGAAGTCGTCCAGCGGGTCACCGGCAAGGAGTAGCACCGGTTGGCGGAACCGCTCCACCGCCGACCACAGGATCGGGCGTGCGCGCGGCGGCGCCCGATCTGCGATGCTAGAGCGGTCCCCGACCACGCAGAAAGGCCGCACTGTGTCCACGCCCGCGCCCAAAGCAGCCCGCTTGCGTGCGCGTGGGCGGCGCAGACGTCGCCGCGCAGCCCCTTTGGCCATGTTGTCGGGTCTGGCGCTGGCCACCGGAGGCCTCGGTGTACTGATCAGCGGTGGACTGGATCCGGAGCGGTTCGCCCCGCACTCACCGGTTGCGGCCTCCTCCCCGTCGGAGCGTGTGCCCGGATCGGTGTTTCGGCCGCCCATACCCGCGCCGTCGCCCACTCCGGTGCTCTCCCGCTCGGTGGTCGACGAGGTCACCGAAGGCAGCGGTGACCTGAAGGTGGTCAAGGGAAAGAGTGAGGTCTACGGTTCGGGGCCGCTCAAGCGTTTCATCGTCGAGGTCGAGGACGGACTTCCCGGAGAGGCCGACGACTTCGCCGCGGCGGTCGAGAGGATTCTCGGCGACGAACGCAGCTGGGGTCATGAGGGGGCGATGTCCTTCCAACGGGTGGACTCGGGCAGCGTGGACTTTCGCGTGTCCCTCGCCGCCCCGACCACCGTGGACGAGCACTGCGCTCCGCTCAGGACCAACGGATACGTCTCCTGCCAGCAGGGCGACCGCGCGGTGATCAACCAGAACCGCTGGGTGTCGGCGGTACCGCACTTCGACGGGGACCTGGAGAGCTATCGGGTCTACGTCATCAACCACGAAGTCGGCCATGCACTGGGGCACGGCCATGTGGACTGCCCCAAGGACGGCGTGAACGCACCCGTCATGCAGCAGCAGACATTCGGGCTCCAGGGGTGCGAGCGCAATGGCTGGGTCCACCCCTGACCAGGGTGGTCGAGCGCCCTCCCGCTTGGCCTCGGAGGAGCGGCCGTGGAGAGACACCGCGACCTTTCCGGAATCCCGTCCGCGGTCGAATCCGATTGCGGTGAGCAGGAGCAGCTCCCTGAACTGAACCTTTGCCGCCCGCCATACGTATTCATGGGTGAGCGCCGGGAGGACCGACGACCCCCGGCACCGTTCACGACGAGGAGATCGCCAATGACCGACGACCGCTATACGTGGACCTGCTCCTCCCGCCGGACCGCGTTCGCCGTGGCCGGCGGGACCGTGGTGGCCGGAGTACTGGCCGGCTGCGGGACCGAGGAGACCCCGGAACAGGAGTCCGGTCGGCAGGACTCCCCGAGTCCCGAAGGCGACGGCGGGGCCGGCGGCACCCCCCTGGCCCAGGTCGACGACATCCCGGTGGGCGGGGGAACCGTGTTCACCGACGAGAAGGTCGTGATCACCCAACCGGAGGCCGGGACGATTCTGGCCTTCTCCGCGCTGTGCACGCACCAGCAGTGCCCGGTCTCCGAGGTCGCCGATGGCACGATCATCTGTCCGTGTCACGACAGCAAGTTCAGCATCGCCGATGGCTCCGTGACCTCCGGCCCCGCGCCGAGCCCGCTGCCGGAGGTGGAAATAACCGTCGAGGGTGACACGATCACCCTCGCCTGACCAGGGCGAACCGTCGCAGCACCGTCGTGGGGGCGCCTCGTGCCGGGGCACCCCCACGACTGTCGAACCGGCTCCGTTTCCCTACCCCGGGTCCGATGCGTGCCCTTGGCGCATGAGGCCGTAGTTGACGGCCGACTCCAACGCCGTCCAGGAGGCGTCGATGACGTTCTCCCCCACCCCGACCGTCGTCCATTCGGAACGGCCGTCGGTGGAGCCCAGCAGTACGCGGGTGATGGCGTCGGTCCCGGAACTGCCTTCCAGGATGCGGACCTTGTAGTCGGAGAGTTCCAGGCCGGCAAGCTCTGGGTAGACGCCCTCCAGCGCGGAGCGAAGAGCGCGGTCGAGGGCGTTGACGGGACCGTTTCCCTCGCCGGTGGCGATCACCCGTTCTCCCTTCACGTGCAGTTTCACCGTCGCCTCGCTGACGTTGGAGCCGTCGTGGCGGCGTTCGGAGATCGCCCGCCAGGACTCCGCCTCGAAGTAGCGGACCGGTTGGCCCAGCTCTTCGCGCAACAGCAGCTCGAAGGAGGCGTCGGCAGCCTCGAAGCTGTACCCGGCGAGTTCCATCGCCTTGACCCGGTCGACGATGCGTCCGAGCGTCTCGCGGTTCCCCTCAAGGTCGAAACCCAGCTCCCTGGACTTGAGTTCGATGGAGGCTCGCCCGGCCATGTCGGAGACCAGCATGCGCATGTCGTTGCCGACGAGTACCGGATCGATGTGCTGGTAGAGGTCGGGATCCACCTTGATCGCGGAGGCGTGCAGCCCGGCTTTGTGCGCGAACGCCGAGATCCCGACATAGGGCTGGTGAGTGGCCGGGGCGATGTTGACGATCTCCGCGATCGCCTGGGAAACCCGGGTCGCCTCACGCAAGCACCCCTCGGGCAGGACCGTGCGGTGGTGCTTGAGGACGAGAGCGGCCACTACCGAGAACAGGTTGGCGTTGCCGACGCGCTCGCCGTAACCGTTGGCTGTGCATTGCACGTGGGTGGCACCCGCGTCCACCGCGGCCACGGTGTTGGCCACCGCACAACCGCTGTCGTCCTGGGCGTGGATTCCCAGGCGTGCGCCCGTCGCCGCGTGGACTTCGGTGACGACGCGGGTGATGTCCGCAGGAAGCATTCCCCCGTTCGTGTCGCAGAGCACGACCACGGACGCCCCTGCCTCCGCAGCCGTGCGGACAACGCCCAGGGCGTAGTCGGGGTTGTGGCGGTAGCCGTCGAAGAAGTGCTCGCAGTCGAGGAAGACCCGCTGACCGTTGTCGCGCAGATAGGAGACGGTGTCGGCGATCATCGCAAGGTTCTCGTCGAGGGTTGTGCGCAGGGCCAGCTCGACGTGGCGGTCATCGCTCTTGGCGACAAGGGTGACGACCGGCGCACCCGAGTCGCGCAGGGCGGCTACCTGGGGATCGTCCGCGGCCTGGACACCGGCTCGGCGGGTGGCACCGAAAGCGGTGAGTTGTGCGTGTTTCAGCGTCAGCTCGGTGCGGGCCCGTTGAAAGAACTCCGTGTCCTTGGGGTTGGCTCCGGGCCACCCGCCTTCGATAAAGCCCACTCCGAAATCGTCGAGCAACGCGGCGATGGCGAGTTTGTCGGCGACCGTGAGGTTGACGCCTTCCCGCTGCGCTCCGTCACGCAGGGTCGTGTCGAATACGTGAAAACCGTCGTCGAGCATGAGTGGAACTCCCAGCAGTGGATATCGCCTGGTGACCGATCCGGTACGTGCCAATAAAAAAGACCCCTCGTGGACACGAGAGGTCAGCGCGCCGGTATGGTCCGATTAGCCGGCGCGCCTCACGATAATGATCACCTGAGACGGCACACGAATAAGTGTGCCACACCCCGCTTGAATCGCAGGCGGGGGCCTCAACATTGGCGCAACTCGTCTCACCAGGTGGAATGACCCTAGGACGACAGAGCAAAAAGCCGAATTGCACGCTTTTTCGCAAACGGTTCCTGGCCGCGGGGCAGCTTCTCCCCCGTGCCCGGTCCGCCCGGGCAGGGAGGCATCGGATTCACTTTCCACGCCCTGGTCGCAACCATCCGCCGCCCTGAAGAAACGGGCCGACTCAGCCCAGGGCAGCGGCGATCTCCTGGACCGCCTGGCGTGCGGAGTGCCGAGCGACAGGGGCCACCGGCGCGTACCCACCGGGCTCTCCTTCGGTGTAGGAGAGGACAGCGACCACGTTGGCCGCCCGAATGCCGCCGGTTATCGCACCGTCGGCGGTACCGGTCAAAAACGTCTCGTCGGCGACATCGGGGGCGCCCAGATCCTCTCCCCCGGAGTCACGGCGCGCCTGGACGAACCAGGAGCGCGCGGCCTCGGTCGCCGTGGTTGCACTGGCCGCATCCGGTCCGGCGAGCAAATAGGTAACGGTGAAGGTGCGTTGCCCGGGGCCCCGGCTCCAGACACAGGTGCTCTTGTCCGCGACGTTGTCGCCGTCGCCCTGCCGGGCGCCCACTCCTCCGAGACAGGTGGTGGTGGCGTCGCTCGCAGCCGAGCACGAGGCCGGAAGGGCAGCGCGTTCACCAGGGGCGAATCCCATGAACTCGCTGCTCAGCGGAGGAGGAAGCACCGCCGCGAGGCGGTTGGGCCCGTCGTCGGACTCGACCGCCCCCATCGTCTCCCCGATGGAGGCCCACCACTGCGGCACTCGCGGAGCCGCTAACACTGCAGCGCCCAGCAGCAGCCCGCCGGCAAGCACGAGGGCCGCGACGCGCACCCTGCGCCGGCCGGACGGCTCCGAGAGAAGCGGATCGGGTCCAGACGCTTCGGCCGGTGCCGCGGCAGTGGAATCGTGGGCGTCTTGCCCCTGGTAGATGGATGACCATCCCGGCGCGAACGCGCCGACTTCGCGCTCGACGAGCGGCCTTCTGGAGAAAGCGCTGAGTCCGTCGGCGTCCGGCCCGCCGCACGCCCCCGAGCCGTCCTGATGGTTCACGCACTCCCCCCGACACAACCATTGTCAATACCCAGAGTAATTATCTGGTAACTCTAACGGCTTGGTCGTGGAGAGGCGAGCCGAATGCAAAGCCCGATGGGCGAAGGTCCGTACCGGCCGGCCCCGGGGCCGATACTCTCGCGGCCCCGGGGCTGTTGCGTCTACCCGAAGACGTGCACCCAACCGTGCTCGTCGGCGACGGTCCCGTATTGACGCCCCACGAGTTCCTCGCGCAGGCGCATGGTGACGGGGCCGGGTTCTCCGTCGCCGATCCGGAACTCGCCCTGGGCGCTCTTGACGTGGGCGACAGGGGTGATCACGGCGGCGGTCCCACAGGCGAAGACCTCGGTCAGTTCACCGCTGAGCGCCGCGGCACGCCACTCTTCGGTGGACAACCGGCCTTCCTCGACGGGAATCCCCAATTCCGGTGCCAGCTTCAGCAGCGAGTCGCGGGTGATGCCGGGAAGAAGGGTACCGGTCAGCTCGGGCGTGAGCAGGCGGGCCTCGGCCCCGGAGCCGAAGACGAAGAACAGGTTCATCCCGCCCATCTCCTCGACCCACCTGTGTTCGAGCGCGTCGAGCCAGACGACCTGGTCGCATCCCTTCTCGACGGCCTGGGCCTGGGCGAGGAAACTGGCCGCGTAGTTGCCGCCCGCCTTGGCGGCACCGGTGCCGCCGGGGGCCGCGCGGGTGAAGTCTTCGCTCAGCCAGACCGTCACCGGCTTGATCCCGCCGGAGAAGTAGGGGCCGGACGGCGAAGCGATCAGGATGAACAGGTAGGTCTGCGACGGACGATTGACCCCCATGCCCACATCAGTGGAGATCATGAAAGGGCGTAGGTAGAGGCTTGCGTCCGCCTGGGTGGGAACCCAGTCGCCGTCGTGCTCCAACAGGGTCGTGATGGCACCGAGGAAGAGATCCTCGGGAAGCGCGGGCATCGCCATCCGCGCGGCGCTGCGGTTGAAGCGCGCGGCGTTGGCGTCGGGACGAAAGGTGGCGATGGCGCCGCTGGGGTGCCGGTACGCCTTCAACCCCTCGAAGATTTCCTGGGCGTAGTGCAGGACGGAAGTCGCCGGGTCGAGGGAAAGGGGACCGTAGGGCTCGAGCCGAGCGTCGTACCAGCCTTTTTCCGCGCTGTAGCGGATGGTGACCATGTGGTCGGTGAAGACATTGCCGAACCCGGGGCTCTGCAGGATCTCAGCTCGCTCCTGCGGGGTCTTCCGCTGGGTCGAGAGCTGGATGTCGAACGTCAACCCGCTTGTGGTGGTGGCGTTGCTCATGTGCGTGTGGGTCCTCTCGGTACATCGGAGTCGGCAGCGCAGCCGCTCCGGGGACTAGTGTGGCGGAAACGACGCTTCCGATGCCAGCACAGGCACGCGGCAGGGCCTGGACACGGCGACGGGCGCGCCATATGGCGCGCCCGTCGCATCAACAGGGGTTGGTGCCTCAGCCGCGCCGCAGGGTCAGCAGGGGCCGCGACACGGTCGTCCGGCTATCCCTGCTCGGCTACTCGGCGAGCGATGTCGTCGCCGATCTGGCTGGTGGAGCGGACCGCTCCGCTATCGGCCCGGGCCCGCAGGTCCTCGGCGACAGCCGTCTCGACCTGGGCTGCCGCCTTGGCGTACCCCAGGTGCTCCAGGAGAAGCGCGACAGAGAGGATGGTCGCCGTGGGGTCGGCCTTGCCCTGGCCGGCGATATCGGGAGCCGAGCCGTGCACCGGCTCGAACATGCTGGGGAATTCGGCCTCGGGGTTCACGTTGCCGCTGGAGGCAAGGCCGATTCCTCCGGCCACAGCCGCACCGAGATCGGTGATGATGTCGCCGAAGAGATTGTCGGTGACGACGACGTCGAAGCGCTCCGGCTGGGTCACGAAGAACATGGTGGCGGCGTCGACGTGCAGATAGTCGGTGGTGACCTGCGGATACTCGGCGCCTACCTCGCGCACGACGCGCTGCCAGAGCTCACCGGCGAAAGTGAGGACGTTGTCCTTGTGCACCAGGGTGAGCTTCTTGCGGGGACGCTCGGCGGCCTTCGCGAAGGCGTAGCGCACGACGCGCTCGACCCCGAACCGGGTGTTGACGCTGTCCTGGGTGGCGATCTCGCCGGGCGTGCCCTTGCGCAGCACACCACCGGCTCCGGCGTAGGGGCCTTCGGTGCCCTCGCGCACGACCAGCATGTCGATGTCCTCGGGCGCGACGCCGGCCAACGGAGTGCGCACACCGGGGTAGAGCCGCACCGGACGCAGGTTGACGTAGTGCGCGAAGCTGAACCGCAGACGCAGCAGCAGTCCGCGCTCCAGGACTCCGCTGGGCACGGTGGGGTCCCCGACCGCGCCGAGGAGGATGGCCTCCTGGCCGCGCAGCTCCTCCTCGACCGCATCAGGGAGGGTCTCGCCGGTGGCGTGCCAGCGCTTGGCGCCCAGCTCGTACTCGGTGGTGTCCAGGGCGAGCCCGTGGGCGGGGGCGACGGTGGAGAGGACCTTGAGCCCTTCGGCGACGACCTCGGGCCCGATTCCGTCACCGGGGATGACGGCCAACTTCACGGTACGAGCGGACATAAGAAGCCTTGCCTTTGAATTCGACGGTGTCCCATGACTGCGGCGCCCGCTGACGGCTCGGACGCCGGACACCACCACCGTCGTCTCAAATAGCGAGACGAAAGATGGCGGGAATGAGACAAGAGTACCGAAGCGGGAGAGTGTCCGCGGCTGCCCGGGCAGGTCGAACCCGCTTTGCCATCAATGGCCGGTGGGGCCGCCGTTATCCCGGCGGTCCAGAGCGGCTTGCAGCGCACGGGTGGCCTCGTCGTCGGTTTCGACGGGAGTGGTCTCATACATGGCGATCCTCGTTTCGCGATCCGGATGACTGGCCGACTGACGGCACATGCGGGAGATCGGCCGACGTGGCTGCCGGTGCCCAGGGTTTCGGGGCACGACTCAAGCCGATGGCCGCGCTGTTTCCGGTGGGGATCGCCTGACCGGGAGAACGCCGCACGGTCCCGAATGTGGGCGGCGGCGATTCGTGCGAGGACGGCCCGGGCCCGCGATCGCGGAACACCATGAACCATCTTCTAGGACGACAGAATATCGGATGCCCAACTAAATGGCCACAACCCACTGCGCGTTTCATGGGACGTGGCGATCCGGGGGCACGAGGAAAGCACGCACACGCCTCGCACCGTTCAGGACACACCGCCGGCACCGTCGGAAAGGGCCCGCACAGCGCTTGCCGTACGGGCCCTGAAAAGCAGCTTGACGCTAGTCCAGGTCGACGCTGCGCGTGCTCTCGGCGCCGATCTCCACGGAGATGGCGTTCAGAGTGTCGTCGGGGATCGCGGAGTCAACCGTGAGCGTGATCAACGCCCTGCCGCCCTCTTCGTCCCGGCTGACCTGCATCCCGGCGATGTTGATGCCCGCCTCACCAAGGAGGTGACCGACCGTTCCCACGATGCCGGGACGGTCGTCGTAGAAGAAGAAGGCCATGTGCTCGCTGGGTGCGAGCTCCATGCCGTAGCCGTTGAGCTCGACGATCTTCTCGTTCTGCCGGTGTCCCGACAGGGTTCCCGACACCGACACCCGCTGGCCGTCGGCCATGACACCGCGCACGGTGATGAGGTTGCGCCAGTCGGGGCTCTCCTCATCGGTGGTCAGGTTGACCTCGACGCCCCGGTCCTTGGCCAACAGCGGCGCGTTGACATAGGTGACGGCCTCTTCGACGATGTCGCCGAAGATCCCCTTCAGTGCGGCGAGCTCGATGATCTTGACGTCGTGGGCGGCGATCTCGCCGCGTACCTCGACGTCCACCCGGGCGGCCACACCACCGGCAAGCGCGGTGAAGATCCGACCGAGCTTCTCCGTCAGAGGCAGGCCGGGCTTGATCTCCTCCGAGAGCCCACCGCCCTGGATGTTCACGGCGTCGGGCACGAACTCGCCCGACAGCGCGAGCTTGACCGAACGGGCCACCTGGGTGCCCGCCTTCTCCTGCGCCTCGTGCGTGCTGGCCCCCAGGTGCGGGGCCACGACGACGTTCTCCAACTCGAACAGCGGACTGTCCGTGCAGGGCTCCTTGGCGAACACGTCGATGCCCGCGCCGGCGACCCGGCCTTCCTTCACCGCGTGGTACAGCGCGGTCTCGTCCACGATCCCGCCCCGGGCGGCATTGATGATGCGCACGCTCGGCTTGACCTTGCGCAGCGCCTCGTCACCGATGAGGCCGAGGGTGTCCTTGTTCTTGGGCAGGTGAACCGTGATGAAGTCGCTGCGCTCCAACAGCTCGTCCAGCGACACCACCTCGACGCCGATCTGCGCGGCGCGTGCCGGCTGCACGAAGGGGTCGTAGGCGATCAGCTTGGTACCGAAAGCGGAGAGGCGCTGGGCGACGAGCACACCGATACGGCCCAGGCCCACGACGCCGACGGTCTTGTCGTAAAGCTCGACGCCGGTGTACTTGGAGCGCTTCCACTCCCCGTTGACGAGGGCTGCGTGTGCCGGCGCCGTGTTGCGGGCGGAGGCGAGCAGAAGGTTGATGGCCTGCTCGGCAGCACTGATGATGTTGGAGGTGGGCGCGTTCACGACGAGTACGCCAGCCTTGGTGGCGGCCTCGACGTCAACGTTGTCCAACCCCACGCCTGCACGGGCCACGACCTTCAATGCGGTCGCGGCTGCCAATGCCTCGGCGTCGACCTTGGTCGCGCTGCGCACGATCAGGGCGTCGACACCGGCGAGCGCCGGGAGTAGCTGTGAGCGGTCGGCGCCGTTGACGGAGCGGACGTCGAAGTCCTCCTCCAGCAGCGCGATTCCAGCGGGCGAGAGTTCTTCCGCGACCAGGACGACTGGCTTGGGCACAGCGAGTTCCTTATGGGGAGTGCGTGTGAACTGCGGCGGAACCGCAGTCTTGACAGGGACGGCGCCGGGGCCGGCCAGGACGCCCGACCGCACCAGAAGTCTAGTGCTCGGTTACGGCTGCGTTTCGAGAAGCCCCGGATTGATCCACTGATCCGGTTGACGATCGTCTCGGACCTTAAGGTGCTGCGGCCGGGCACGAGCCGGGCCCCGGAACGCCACGGCGTCCCGGGGCCCGGTCACACTCGACTCGAAGGCCCTACGCCTTGAGCCAGCTCATCAGCGGACGGAGCTGGCTGCCGACCTTCTCGATCTGCTCGTTCTGCTCGGCCTCGCGGCGCTTCGCGAAGTTGGGGCGCCCGTTGTCGAACTCCTCGATCAGCTCACGCGCGTAGGTGCCGTCCTGGATCTCGCCCAGGATCTTGCGCATCTCCTCGCGGGTGGACTCGGTGATGACGCGCGGGCCGCGGGTGTAGCCGCCGAACTCGGCGTTGTCGGAGACCGACCAGTTCATCTTGGAGATGCCGCCCTCGTACATGAGGTCGACGATCAGCTTCAGCTCGTGAAGGCACTCGAAGTAGGCGACCTCGGGCTGGTAGCCCGCCTCGACCAGGGTGGCGAAACCGGCCTTGACCAGCTCCTCGGCGCCACCGCACAGCACGGCCTGCTCGCCGAACAGGTCGGTCTCGGTCTCCTCGGTGAAGGTGGTCTTCAGCGCACCCGCACGGGTACCGCCGATGCCCTTGGCGTAGGAGAGCGCGAGGTCCCAGGCGCTGCCGGACGCGTCCTTCTCGACCGCCACGAGCACCGGGACGCCGCGGCCGGCCTCGAACTGGCGGCGGACCAGGTGTCCCGGCCCCTTCGGGGCGACCATGGCCACGTCCACACCCTCCGGCGGCTGGACCAGGTCGAAGCGGATGCTGAAACCGTGGCCGAAGAACAGCGCGTCACCCGGGTTGAGGTGCGGGGCGATCTCGTTTGCGTAGAGGTCCCGGTGGATGTGGTCGGGGACCAGGATCATGATGAGGTCGGCCTCCTGGGCCGCCTCGGCCGGGGTGACGACCTTCAGACCGGCTTCTTCGGCCTTGGCCTTGCTGGACGAGCCCTCCGCGAGGCCCACCCGCACGTCGACGCCCGAGTCGCGCAGGGAGAGCGCGTGCGCGTGCCCCTGACTGCCGTAACCGATCACGGCGACCTTGCGCCCCTGGATGATGCTGAGGTCGGCGGCGTCGTCGTAGTACATCTGTGCTGCCACTTCGGCTTACTCCTTGGTGAAAATGTGCCCCGTCGCGCGGGAGCACTCGGTGGTGTTGGGGTGAGAACGGGTCAGGCGCTGCGTTCGACGGCGCGCAGGGACCGGTCCGTGATGGACCGGGGACCGCGGCCGAGAGCGACCAGCCCGGATTTCACCAGCTCCTTGATACCGAAGGGCTCCAGGTTGCGGATCAGCGCTTCGAGCTTCTCGGGTTTTCCGGTTGCCTCAAGGACGACCACGTCCGGGCTGACATCCACGACATTGGCGCGGAAGAGCTCGGCCGTCTCCAGGACGTGGGTCCGGCTGGCGGCGTCGGCCTTAACCTTCACCAGCAGCAGTTCCCGACGCACGGAGGCATCGGAGTCCATCTCGACGATCTTGATGACGTTGACCAGCTTGTTGAGCTGCTTGGTCACCTGCTCCAAAGGGTGGCGGTCGCAGTTGACCACGATCGTCATTCGGGACAACCCCTCGTACTCGGTGGGTCCCACCGTGAGGGAGTTGATGTTGAAACCACGACGGGAGAACAGCGCGGATGCCCGCGCGAGCACGCCCGGCGTGTCCTCGACGAGGACGGACAGCGTGTGCATACTCATCGAAACTGTTCCTATTCCTCGTCGTCGTCCCAGTCGGGCGCCATGTCGCGCGCGTACTGGATGCTGTCGTTGCTGACGCCGGCCGCGACCATCGGCCAGACCATCGAGTCGTGGTTGACCGTGAAGTCGACGACGACGGGTGCGTCGTCGATCGCCATGGCCTTCTCGATGGTTGCGTCCACATCTTCGACCCGCTCGCAGCGGAGCCCGACACAACCGTACGCCTCGGCCAGGCGGACGAAGTCGGGGATCCGGACCTTCTTGCTCTCCGCGCTGGGCGAGGTCTGCAGGTTGGTATTGGAGTAGCGCCCCTCGTAGAAGAGAGTCTGCCACTGCCGGACCATCCCGAGGTTGCCGTTGTTGATGACCGCGACCTTGATCGGGATGTTCTCGACCGCACAGGTGGCCAACTCCTGGTTGGTCATCTGGAAGCAGCCGTCGCCGTCGATGGCCCAGACGGTCTGGCCGGGGTTGCCGACCTTCGCGCCCAGCGCCGCCGGAACCCCGAAGCCCATCGTTCCCGCCCCACCGGAATTCAGGAAGGAACCGGGCTTCTCGTAGTTGATGAACTGCGCGGCCCACATCTGGTGCTGGCCCACACCCGCCGCGTAGGCGGCATCGGGACCGACGATCTCCCCCAGCCGCTTGATGACGTGCTGGGGCGCCAGCGAGCCGTCTCCCGGGTCCTCGTACCCCAGGGGGTAGGACTCGCGGAGCCGGTTGAGCTGGTCCCACCAGGCGGCGTAATCGCCCTGGCGTCCGGCCGCCTGGTCGTTGCGGACCGCGACGACCAGGTCGGCGATGACCTCGCGGCAGTCGCCCACGATGGGGACGTCGGCGTGCCGGTTCTTGGAGATCTCGGCGGGGTCGATGTCGGCGTGCACGATCTTGGCGCCGGGCGCGAAGGAGTCGAGCTTGCCGGTGACCCGGTCGTCGAACCGAGCGCCCAGCGCGATGATCAGGTCCGCGCGCTGGAGGGCGCCGACCGCGGAGACCTTGCCGTGCATGCCGGGCATACCGACGTTCTGCGGGTGGGTCGCGGGGAACGCGCCCAGCGCCATGAGGGTGGTGACGACCGGAAGCCCGGTGATTTCCGCCAGCACCCGCAGTTCCTGGGCCGCGCGGGCCTTGAGGACGCCGCCGCCGACGTAGAGCACCGGGCGCTTGGCCTCGGCGATCATGCGAGCCGCCTCGCGGACCTGCTTGCCGTGCGGCTTGGTGACCGGACGGTACCCGGGGAGGTCCAGGCGCTGGGGCCATTCGAAACGGGTGTCGGCCTGGAGTGCGTTCTTGGCGATGTCCACCAGGACCGGACCGGGGCGACCGGTGGAGGCGATGTGGAACGCCTCGGCAATGGTGCGCGAGATGTCTGCGGCATCGCGGACCAGGAAGTTGTGCTTGGTGATCGGCATCGTGATACCGCAGATGTCGGCTTCTTGGAATGCGTCGGTGCCGATCGAGGGAGCGGCCACCTGGCCGGTGATCGCGACCATCGGGACGGAGTCCATGTGCGCGTCGGCCAGTGGGGTGACCAGGTTGGTCGCACCGGGGCCGCTGGTCGCCATGCAGACGCCCGGACGGCCGGTGGCGTAGGCGTAGCCCTGGGCCGCATGGCCCGCCCCCTGCTCATGGCGCATCAGGATGTGGCGGACCTTCTCGGAATCGTAGAGCGGGTCATAGGCCGGGAGGATCGCTCCACCAGGGATCCCGAACACGACGTCGACGCCGACTTGCTCCAACGACCTGATGAGCGATTGGGCTCCGGTCATCTGCTCGGTCATCACTAGATCCTTTGGCGAGAGGCAGGTTAAGCGGGTCTGGCAACAAAAAACCCCTCACCGCGAAGCGGTTGAGGGGAGCGCGCAGCATTGACTGGGTCAGCTGGCTGCGCGCCGACCAAGTACGAGAATCAGGGAGTTGTTCTGCACGCTGTCCACCTTGGCCGAGGCACGGCGGTACGTCAACCGAAACGGCATTTTGTCTCAACATTTGAGATACTAGGACCACCATGCGAATTTTGCCCAGGTGGCGGACGGCATGGACGCATACCTGAAAGGACAAGAAGTGCAAAATCCGTGGATCGGTCCGGTCAGGGGCCTCCGACCGTCGATCCGGAAGCGGGAAAGCAGGAGGGGCCCCGTCCCGGCAGGCGATCCGGCGCGGACCGTGCGCCGACCGACGCCCTCGATCCGGGGCTCCCAAATCGTCCGGCAGACGCCGGGGCGGGACGGTCTGGGCTGCACACCGCGGCCGGATCGGTGCGGAGGCTTCCCTCCGGCAGACACCGGAGCGCCCTTTCCGGCCGCAACTCCGTGGACGTACCCGTCCGTTGCAAAGCGGCGGGCCCCGGAACGGACACCCGCTCAAAGAGCGGTCGCGGTCTCTCCCCCGACAAGGGCCTCGACTCCGTCAGCGGGCATGGGCCGGGCGACGAGAAAACCCTGACCGTAGGCGCACCCCATCGCGCGCAGCCGGTCCAGTTGACGCGGGTGTTCGATCCCTTCGGCCGTCACCTGCATCCCCAGGTCCTGGCCGAGCCGGATGATCGTCTGGGTCAACAGCGTCACGGTGCCGTCCCCGCCCAGATCGCGGATGAACGAACGGTCGATCTTGATCTCGTCCACGCGGAGCTGACGCAGATGTGCCAATGAGGCGTAGCCCATGCCGAAATCGTCGATGGCCAGACGCACCCCGAGGTCGCGCAACTCGGCGAGGCGGTCCACCGCCTGGCCGGGGTTCTCCAGCAGGACCTCCTCGTCGACCTCCATCGTCAGGACATCCGCGTTGAGCGCGCACTCGGCGAGCACACCGGCCACGGTCTCGACGAACCGCGGCGACAGCACCTGCTTGACCGAGATGTTCACCGAGAGGCGGATGTCCAACCCGGTGGTCCCGCGCCAGACCGCTACCTTCTGGCACGCCTCGCGCAGGATCCACTCCCCCAGAGGCACGATCAGTCCTGACTCCTCCGCAGGCGCGATGAAGTCGTCGGGCGGGACGAGTTGGCCGTTCTTGCGCCAGCGCACCAGCGCCTCCACTGCGGTGACCCGCGAGGTCTCCAGGTTCACCACCGGCTGGTACTCCAGCGTGAAGGCGTTGTCGGCGAGGGCCTGACGCAACTCGGTCTGCAACTCCAACCGCCCCACGACCTTGGCGTGCATGTGAGCGGCGTAGAGCTCCAGGCGTCCCCCTCCGCCCTCCTCCTTTGCGCGGGCCATTGCCATGTCGGCGTTGCGCAGCAGTTCCCCGCTGCCGGTCTCGGGAGCGGCGAAGGCGACCCCCGCACTCGCCGTCAGCACCACCTCGCGGTCGGCCACCTGGAACGGCTCTCCCCCGATGACCCGGATCAACCGCTCCGCGAGGTCGACCACGTTGTCCGCGCGCGGACTGTCCTCGATGAGGACCGCGAACTCGTCACCCCCCCAGCGGGCAAGTGTGTCTCCCGCACCCATCGTGGCGCGCAGCCTCCGGCCGGCCTGGGCCAGGAGATAGTCACCGAAGGTGTGCCCGGCGGAGTCGTTGACGGCGGTGAACCCGTCGAGATCCAGGAAGATCGCGGCGATCTCGGTCTTGGGTTGGCCTTCCTCGGGCTCGGTGCGCCGGCTCAGGACCTCCCTGGTCCGCTCTTCCAGGTAGGCACGGTTGGGCAGACCGGTGACACCGTCGTGGAAGGTGAGGTGGTCCACCTGCTTCTGCAGCTCCACCTGGGCGCTGATGTCCCGGGTGGTGAAGAGCAGTCGCTTGGGCTCACCCGGACGCTCGTAGACCGAGGCCGTGGAGGTGGTGTGGCGCCAGGTCCCGTCGGCCGCACGGACCCGGACCCTGAGGTGGATGCCGTCTCCGGAGTCCCTGCGGAAGGTCGCCATGGCCCGTTTCACCTGCGGGAGGTCCTCTGGGTGGATCAACGCCGTGACAGGGTCGGCAAGGATGTCGTCGAGACGGTAGCCGAACGCCTCCGCGGTGCCGGGACTGAGGGAGAAGATCCTGCCGTCGTCGTCCAGGATCAGAATGACGTCGCCACTGTGCTTGGCCAATTCGTGGAAGTGCCGCTCCCTGCTGTGCACCATCCGGCTGAGGGTGGAGTTCTCTTCGAGAAGTCCCAGCAGGCGCACCAGAAGGACCAGGACCGCGGACCCCGCCACGAGGGGCAGGACCGGGGCAACCCCGTTCACCCACAAACCGCCCACCGTCAACGCCACCGTGGCGATCGCCAATGCGAGCGAGGCGGCGATCTCGGGGGCGAACCGGTAGAGGCCCCGTCCGGTGATGCGGCGCGGCGCGGCTCCGGTCCTGCCCAGGATGAGCCAGGGCAGTCCCGCCAACAGCGCGAAACCGAACAGGCGCACCGGGTACTCGATCCCCCCTGCCGGAGCCTCCCCGGTCAACCGGGTGATGGTGCCGATCAGGTCCGCGCCGCAGATCACGATGAAGGCGCCCATTGCCAGCAGGACCGCGCGCCGGGTGCTGTGCGGCGAGGTGAACACCAGCGGCGCCAGGAAGCACAGGACCGCGATGTCGGCCACCGGGTAGACCAGGGCGAACGCCACGAAGCCCGACCCCTCCCCGAGGTCGCGGTAAAGGGGCTGGAACAGCACCAGCCACACCACGGCGAAGACCGCTGCGGCACAGACGTAGCTGTCGGTCAGGTGGCGCACCACTGTCCGCGCCCCGTGGGGCAGTGGCGCGAACTTCAAGAAACCGAGGAAGAAGAGCGGAAGCGCGATCAACGAGAACAGATCGCCGAAGGTGAGCGAGAAAGCCGCTGCGGGACCGAACAGGCCGGTGACGCCGTTGGTAATCGCCCCCGCACACCAGGCCAGGGCGGAAAACCCGAAAAAGCGCAGTCCAGCGGCACTGTCGGCACCATCGGCGCTGGCCTGGCCGTCATCGGCGATCGAATGCAGCCGGGCGGCGTAGAGCATCGAGATGCCCGCGAGCCCTGCCGCGATCGCGGTGGGCCAGGTCCCCGCCCAGACGGTCAACGAGATCCCCTGGACGGGGAACAGCGTGCCGAGGGCATAAACAGCGGTGACGATCAGGATGGCAGCGAACCAGACGCGCGAATCGCTCTTCACGGCATCCCTCCTTGCCCCGAGGGGCAGGCCTTCGACAGTGCTCGCGCACTCGTGCGACAGCGCCCCCTCGCGGTGTGGACCGTGGACATGAGCACCCTTCCGGTCGGTGGCGCTTGGGCCGCTCGGGCGACCGCGGATCCCGCAGGCGCACTGATGCCCCGGAGTGGAGTCAGGGCTTGGGTGATCGTGCCGGGGCGCACGTCGCCCGTTGTTTCCGGCGACTGTGGCGAAGGAGCACTCGGGCGGCGCTCCAGGCGCGGTGTCGCGTGCTGTTACGAGAGGGCCGCCGCTGCTTACTCCGTATGAGGCTATTGGGTCAAGGTCACGTTCCGATTGAGAGGAAGCTGAGAGGTGGTGACGACGGGATCACGGAAAGTCACTGTTTTCTCACCTCTTCGACGGGATTGGGTGGGCCGCGGTGCGGCCCACCCCCGGGTCAGCCCTCCACGCCGAGTTTCTGCAGAATCAGCTGCCGGGCCCGTCCTGCGTCAGCCTGACCACGCGTGGCCTTCATGACCGCACCCACCAGCGCACCCACGGCGGCGACCTTGCCGCTGCGCACCTTGTCCGCGGCGTCGGCATTGGCGACGATCGCCTGGTCGACTGCGGCACCGAGCGCGGAGTCGTCGTTGACGACCTTGAGTCCGCGTGCCTCGACGACCGCGTCCGGGCCGCCCTCCCCCGCGAGCACGCCCTCGATCACCTGGCGGGCGAGCTTGTTGGTGAGCGCCCCCTCTTTGACGAGAGCGACGACTCGGGCGACGGCCACCGGGGTGATGGGCAGCGCGGACAGCTCGACCTCGGTCTCGGTGGCACGGCGTGACAGCTCGTTGAGCCACCACTTGCGTGCGTCCGCCGAGGGGGCGCCCGCCTCTACGGTCTCGGCGACCAGGTCCACGGCGTCGGCGTTGATGAGGTCGCGCAGTTCCTCGTCGGAAAGGCTCCACTCCGCCTTGATCCGGCGGCGCTTGGCCGCCGGAAGCTCCGGGAGCGTGGCGCGCAACTGCTCGACCCACTCTGCGCTCGGGGCGACCGGAACGAGGTCGGGGTCGGGGAAGTAACGGTAGTCCTGCGCCTCTTCCTTGCTGCGGCCCTCCAGGGTGCTCCCGGTGTTCTCCTGGAAGTGCCGGGTCTCCTGCACCACGCGCCCGCCCGCCGCCAGGAGGGCGGCCTGGCGCTGGATCTCGTAACGGACCGAACGCTCGACCGAGCGCAGCGAGTTGACGTTCTTGGTCTCGCTGCG
Organism: Nocardiopsis ansamitocini; assembly: GCF_030268225.1. Taxonomy (GTDB): domain Bacteria; phylum Actinomycetota; class Actinomycetes; order Streptosporangiales; family Streptosporangiaceae; genus Nocardiopsis_D; species Nocardiopsis_D ansamitocini. Next base: position 1,104,434 of record NZ_BSQG01000001.1, read on the forward strand.
GGTGCCCCACTCTGTTGCACCGCGCGGCATCAGGGAGACGTTGACGTCGCAGCGCATCGACCCCTCTTCCATGCGGACGTCGGAGATTCCCAGCGAACGGACGAGTTCGCGCAACTCCGCGGCGTAGGCACGGGCCACCAGCGGCGCCAGGTCACCGGTGTGCTCGATCGGCTTGGTGACGATCTCCAGCAGCGGGATACCCGCCCGGTTGTAGTCGACGATGGAGTACTGCGCGCCGTGGATGCGCCCGGTGGCCCCTCCGACGTGCGAGGTCTTCCCGGTGTCTTCTTCCATGTGCACGCGTTCGATCTCGACCCGGAACTCGCGGGGCCCCTCGGGGGTGTCGACGGTGACATCGAGGTGGCCGTCGACGCAGATCGGCTCGTCGTACTGCGAGATCTGGTAGTTCTTCGGCATGTCCGGATAGAAGTAGTTCTTCCGGGCGAACCGGCCCCAAGGAGCGATGGAGCAGTCCAGGGCGAGCCCGAGCAGAATCGCGCTCTCCACGGCGACCTCGTTGACCACCGGCAACGATCCGGGCAGCGCGAGGCATACCGGGCAGACCTGGGTGTTGGGCTCCGCCCCGAACGCGGTGGCGCAGGAGCAGAACATCTTCGACCTGGTGCCCAGCTCGATGTGGGTCTCCAGACCGAGCACGGGCTCGTACCCGCGCAGGGCCTCGTCGTAGGCCATCAGCGCCGAAGCGCCGCCCGTGGCAGGGCTACTCGTTACCGCGCTAGCCATCGCCGCACAACCCGTTTCCGTATTCCGTGGAGAGTCCGGCCCGGCACCGCCCCCGCCGGAGGGGACATCCCTGATTGGTCATGGTGGACGCCCCGCGCGGGCGGTGCTGTGCATACGCGGCGTCATCGTCTTGAGCCTACCGATGCCCAGGCCCCGGGCGGACCTCCCGCGCAGCAGGTGGGCGGGTGTGCGCACCGCGCCCCTCGGTCCGCCCGGACCAGGACGGGGGCCGAGGGCGCGGACAGGGGCGTATCACCCTGGCGCGGCCGATGGTCCCAGGCGGAACCAGCCGGTTACCCTGGCGGTTCCGGGCCATCGCGGGAACGCGGTTTCGGAAGCGACCTTTCGGCCCGGACCTTCTTTGACCTGTCATCCGGATCATCAGGTGAGGCCTCGCCGTGTCCCGATCCATCAGCCGCGCACGACGCGGCCCCGCCGGCGCCGCAGCCCAGATCGCGATGGCGATGGCGATGGCGATCTGGGCTGCGGCGCTCGGACCGGCCATGGCCGACAACCGGGCCGAGACGACCGCCGACGCGCGTGGCCGGACCGCCGTCAGCGCGGTGGATCCGGCTGCCGACGGCGAAACGGACCGGCCGACCGGAACCGGGACACGAGCGGGGCATCCGGTTTTCTCCGGGAAACCCCCAGGCGCTACTTCCGCCCCACGGTCAACGGTGCGATCGGCGGCCTCTCCGCGGTCGGTCGCCGGGACCTGGTTGGGGACGGTGCTGGCCGCCGGGGCGGGACTGCTGGTCCTGGGTGCAGCAGTGATGCTGCTGACCCGTGGCGGCGGCCGGGACGAAGAGTAGTCCGGGCCGACACACTTCCCTTGCCCCGAGGAGCGGCGGGATGCCTGATCACCCCCGGAACAAAAACGTTTTTATTCAACTAATTGGATAACGCTTGGGCAACGATGCGAATTTCCCAGGAGTTCTCCGGAAGGCGGCACGGAACCGCCGCCGAGCACAGAAACAACGGTCGCCCATCCCCCGGAGCAGGGCCCTCTCTTATGCGGCACTTACGGACACGAGGACTGGGCCCGATGGCCGAAACCCCTGAACTGACAGTCGCTCCGCGGCAGCGGAGCATGACGAAGAGCAGGTCATTGGGACAGCCATCATCATAATCGACTAATTTCGGCACTACCCGGGCGATACCTATTGGAAGGACCGATCAGGCTCGCTAGTATCTGGCGGTGCGGTGATCAACCCCCCGTCGACCCGGCATCGATCAGGTCTCGACGAGCGATTCCAACGTTCGACCATGAGCGATCCGCTTTTGCTCCCCATCCGACCGGACCCCGTATCGAGGTCTCGGCCAAGGCCCGACCCACCCTCGCGGGGCTGTTCGCCCGCCCCTTGACGGCTGTCACCCAACCGCTGGCGAACGGCATCCGGTTCCTACCTTCATCGGGACACAACTTGACCATTACTGCTCCTCCCGCATCCCCCAAGGCCGGCAAGGGCGTCAAGCGCACGCTGACCTCCCTGGCCGCGACCACGGCCGCCGGCCTGCTGGTCCTGGGCTTCGCCGGCCCGGCATCGGCCGAGCCCGAGGTCCTCAACGGCGGCGCCAAGGGCACCTACGTCGGCAACTGGTTCAGCGGCCCCACCGTGCACACCAGCGGCGGCAGCTTCGGCACCAGCCTCTTCAAGCTGAAGCTCGAAGACGGCACCGTCCTGAAGACGTACTGCATCGACTCCAAGACCAGCATCCTGGACAAGGCCAACTACACCGAAGACTCCTGGGCCAACTACCCGGGCAAGGGCAACTTCAACACCCAGCCCGCCAAGGTGCACTGGATCCTGCAGAACTCCTACCCCACCGTCGACGTCGCGGCGCTCGGCGCGGCATCCGGTGCCGAGGGGCTCAACGAGAAGCAGGCCATGGCCGGCACCCAGGCCGCCATCTGGCACTTCAGCAACGGCGTTGAGCTCAAGGAGAGCGGCAACAAGAAGAACAACGCCAACGTCGTCAAGGTCTACGAGTACCTGCTGGCCAACGCCGAGGACCTCCCGCAGACCGCCGAGCCGGACGCCTCCCTTGCGTTCACCCCGCACGAGGCCTCGGGCGAGGCCGGCAAGGCCATCGGCGAGTTCACCGTCGAGACCAGCGCCACGAACCCGCTGCCGCTGACCGTCAACGGCCCCGAGGGTGTCATCGCGGTCGACCTCGAGGGCAACCCGGTCGAGAACGTGTCCAACGGCGACAAGTTCGCCGTGCTGGTCCCCGAGGGCACCGAGCCCGGCGAGGCCACCGTCTCGGCCTCCGTCGAGGCGCACGTGAACGTCGGCCGCCTGTTCAAGGGCAACAAGGACGGCAAGCAGAGCCAGACGCTGATCACCGCCGAGAAGGACAGCACCAAGGTCGACGCCGGTGTGAAGGTCACCTGGGTCAAGGGCGAGGAGCCCAGCCCCGAGCCCTCCCCGGAGCCCAGCCCCGAGCCCTCCCCGGAGCCCAGCCCGGAGCCGACCCCGACCCCGACCCCGTCCACCCCGGTGGAGACCCCCTCGGAGTCGCCGAAGCCGACCCCCACCCCCACCCCTGACGACAAGCCCGGTCTGCCCGTGACCGGTGCCGCTCTGGGCGGCCTCATCGCCGCCGCGGTCGTGGCCATCGGTGGTGGCGGTGCCGCGATGTACCTCTCGCGCAAGCGCAAGAGCGGTCACAGCGCCTAGTCACAGAACGCCTGTTCCACGGCTTGAGGAGCAGACAGGGCGATAGCGCGAGCGCCCCCGTCGCAGTCACCTGCGACGGGGGCGCTTCGTCGTTCGGACGGAGTCCGCAAACCAGCACCCCGGAAACAGCGCGGGGCGCCCCTGGGAAATCATCACCCGAACGACGGGTGGGATCTCTCAGGGGCGCCCCCGAAGCACGTTGCCGTAGCGGCCCCGGAGCGCCTGACTCAGACGGCGAAGGCGTTCTTGGACAACAGGTCGCCGCCCCATTTCTCCCGAAGCGCCGCCTCGACGGCCGCGCCCACCAGGTAGGTGCGGTCGTCGGCGAGCGCCGGGGCCATGATCTGCAGGCCCACCGGGAGGCCGTCCTCTGCGGCGAGCCCGCACGGCACCGACAGCGCGGCGTTGCCGGCCAGGTTCGTGGGGATCGTGCAGAGGTCGGCCAAGTACATCGCCATCGGGTCGTCGCTGCGCTCACCGATGGGGAATGCCGTGGTCGGCGTGGTCGGCGACAACAGCACGTCGACGTGCTCGAAGGCGGCGTCGTAGTCGCGCTTGATGAGGGTGCGCACCTGCTGGGCGGACCCGTAGTAGGCGTCGTAGTAGCCGCTGGACAACGCATAGGTTCCCAGGATGATGCGGCGCTTGACCTCGGGCCCGAACCCCTGGGCACGGGTCAGCGACATCACCTCCTCGGCGCTGCGGGTGCCGTCGTCACCGACACGGAGGCCGTAGCGCATGGCGTCGAAGCGGGCAAGGTTCGAGGAGCACTCGCTCGGCGCGATCAGGTAGTAGGCCGAAAGCGCGGTGGCGAAGCTCGGGCAGGACACCTCGACGACCTTGGCGCCCAGAGACTCCAGCAGTGCGACCGACTCGTTGAAGCGTTCCAGGACACCCGCCTGGTAGCCCTCCCCGGAGAGCTCGCGGACGATGCCGACGCGCAGCCCCTCGACGTCGGCGCGGCGCGCCGCCTCGACCACCGGGGGGACGGGAGCGTCGATGGAGGTGGAATCGCGTGGGTCGTGCCCGGAGAACGCCTCGTGCAGCAGGGCTGCGTCAGTTACGTTGCGCGCGAAGGGCCCCGGGGTGTCCAGGGAGGACGCGAAGGCGATCATGCCGTATCGCGACGCTCCACCGTAAGTGGGCTTGGCACCGACCAGACCGCACACGGCGGCCGGCTGCCGGATGGAACCGCCGGTGTCGGTACCGGTGGCCAGGGGCGCCTCGAACGCGGCGACGGCCGCCGAGGAACCACCGGAGGAACCGCCCGGGATGCGGGTGAGGTCCCAGGGGTTGCGGGTGACTCCGTAAGCGGAGTTCTCGGTGGAGGACCCCATGGCGAACTCGTCCATGTTGGTCTTGCCGAGGATCACCAGTCCGGCTTCGCGCAGTCGCGCGGTCACCGTCGCGTCGTAGGGCGGCTGCCACCCTTCGAGGATCTTGGAGGCGGCGGTGGTGGGCATGTCCTTGGTGGTGAACACGTCCTTGTGGGCGATGGGCACACCGGCCAGCGGTCCGAGCTCCTCACCCGCTGCGCGGCGGGCGTCCACCGCGCGGGCCTGCTCCAGGGCCGCTTCATCGGCGACGTGCAGGAACGCGTTGACTTCACCGTCGACGGCGCTGATGCGGTCGAGGTAGGCCTGGGTGGCTTCGACCGATGAGGTCTCGCCGGAGGCGATGGCGGCACCGAGTTCGGCGGCGCTCAGTCGGATCAGCTCGCTCATTCCTGCTCTCCCAGGATCTGCGGCACGCGGAACCGGCCGTCCTCCACCGCGGGGGCTCCCGCCAGCGCCTGGTCGGGGGTGAGGCCCGGCTGGGACTCGTCGGGGCGGTAGACGTTGGTCAGCGGCAGGGCGTGCGAGGTCGGCGGGATATCGCCCTTGGCGACTTCCTGGACCTTCGCCACAGCGGAGATGATCTCTCCGAGCTGGGCGGCGAGCTGGTCGAGCTCGTCCTCGCGCAGCGCCAACCGCGACAACCGGGCGAGGTGCGCGACCTCATCGCGGGTGATGGCGGACATGAATGGCAAACCGTTTCTTCGGCGGATTCGGACAGGTCAATCCTATTGCTGCGCGAAGGCACTCGGGGGTGCGGTCGAGCGTCCGAGGCGGATGCAGACCGCCCGTGCGCTCACGTCTTCATCCGGTCCGGGACGAAAACGGCACACCCGGCAGCTCAGAGGGGCGTGCGCCTTTCTGCGACCGGACACGGCACGTGTTTCACGGGTCGCCTACGACGGTGGCGAACGTCGTGGACGGCCCGTCGGAGGACCGGCCGTGTGCGCCTTGCCGGCGCCCGCTTCAACCGGCGGAGCCGGTCCGCTCTGAGGGCTGCTCGGCCAGTCCCCCGTGCTCGTAGAGCCAGCGGGTGGTGGCGGCGACGTCCAGCGGCGGGGTGAAGTACTGGCCTTGGGCGGCGTAGCAACCCAAGGCGCGTACGCTCTCGGCGTCCGAGTCGCTCTCCACCCCCTCCGCGACGGCGCGCAGACCGAGCGTGCTCATGAGGTCCACGGCCGAGCCCACGATGACCCGACCGTCGGAGGTGTCGGAGATGCGCCGGACGAAGGACTCATCCACCTTGACCTCCTCGACCGGGAGCCCGTTGAGCCGGGCGAGGGTGAAGTACCCGGTGCCGAAGTCGTCCAGGGCAAGCGAAACCCCGAGGTCCGCCAAGGCCAGGATGGTGGGGGTGATCGCCTCGGCGTCCGAGACCATCACGCGCTCGCTGATCTCCAGGCGCAGCGAGCCGGGGCGGACTCCGTGACGGCGCAGTCCTGCTGCCACGATCTCGGGCAGGGTGGGGTCAAGGAGTTCGCGCGCGGAGAGGTTGACCGACACCGGCAGCCGAATACCCTCGTCCCACCAACGGGCGATCTGGGGCAGCGTCTGCTCGATGACCTCATGGGTGAAACTACGCATCAGGTAGGACTGCTCGACCAGCGGGACGAATTCCTCCGGGGGGAGGATTCCGCGGTGACGATGCCGCCAACGGACCAGTGCCTCCAGCGCGACGGCACGATGGTCGGTCAACGAGACGACCGGCTGGTAGAACATCTCCAGCTCGTTCTCGATGAGGGCCCTGCGCAGTTCGCTGAACAGGCTCAACCTGGCCGTGGAGTTGCGGTCCTTGTGGGGCGCGTAGAGCTCGACGCCCGTGCGGCGTTCCTTGGCCACGTACATCGCCACGTCCGCTCGCTGGAGCAGGAGCTCGAAGTCGGGGGCGTGATTGGGGTAGAGGGCGATACCGACACTGGCCTCCAGGTCGAAGTCCATGCCGTCCAGACGCATCGGCTCGGCGAGCGCCACACGCAAACGGGTGGCTACCTCGCGGGCCGAGACCGCGTCGCGAACCTGCGGCAGCAGCACCGCGAACTCGTCGCCGCCCAGTCTGGCGACCAGGTCGCCGGGGCGAACGCTGTGGGTGAGACGGTGGGCGACCGTCTGCAGCAGACGGTCGCCGGTGGGGTGCCCAAGCGTGTCGTTGACCTCCTTGAAGCGGTCGAGGTCGAGCAGCAGCAGCCCCACCCTGCCTCGGTGGACCTGGGCCTCGCCGAGTGCCTCCTGGGTTCGCAGGATAAGCAGTTTGCGGTTGGCCAGACCGGTGAGTTCGTCGTGATTGGCCTGGTGCTCGCGTTTCACCGACAACGAGGCGCTGCTGTAGAGGGCTGCGAGCGGAAAGAAGAAGAGCGGGACCAGCCAGACCGAGTGCGCCATTGCGACGACGACGAGTGGGGCCAGGCTCAACAACACGCCGGCGACGAACAGGCGCTGGCCGATGTTCTTCATCAGGACCTTGTGCAGCGGTGCGCGCTCGTGCATGGCGACCGCGCACTCGACCAGGGTCAGATTGGTGATGAAGTAGGCCGCACCGGCCAGGGCCACCAGCAGCAGTCCCCAGCCCTGGGGCACCCAGGCAGTCTCAGCGGATCGCGGGTAGGCGAACTGGATGATGGCGTCGGCGACCCCGAAACTCAATGTGTACTGCGCGATGTTGAAGGCGGTGCGATGCGGGGCGTGGCCGCGTACTCCACCGGCGACGACCGTGGCCAGGGCCTGTACCAGTCCCGCGACGGGCAGGCCGAAGTAGATGACGAGGGCGAAGGAGAAGGGCAGCGAGGTGGGGTTGCCGTTGTCGCCGTCGGCGCTCTGCGCTGCGATGGGACGCAGTTCACCGGCGATGACCATGCCCAGCAGGACCCACACCAACGGCTCGCCCGCGAATGTCTGTAGTCGGTCGAGGCCGAGCCAGAACACAGAGGCACCCAGGAGGACACAACCGGCCACGGTGGTGCTGACCAGATACAGCCACAGTGGTGTCCCCACCCGGGGGCCGACGTCCCGGGTGTTGTTGGGATCCTTCATAAGGTCCTCGGGGTGGTTCATGGGGCGCACCCCGGCGGGCCGGGCGCCCTCTCCTGCTGTAGCGCCCCTCATGGGCTCTGTGTCGACGATTTCGGTCACCCCCATGACCGAAACGGCCGTAAAACGGCTTCAGCCGTTACTGGTCAGCTTACGTTGCTTCGTCACCACGTGTCGCCGATTGCCGACTTTAGGTGAACTACCGTCTACCTGAAACAATCACCCGTTTCGGTCCAGAATACTGCGCGAGGTAGCCCGGTGACTGCGTATCGTGTTAGGCATTCGACCTGGTGATCCCGAGGCGCCCGGGAGTTCCGGCCCCTGGCTCTCCCGGGCGCGTCGGGATCACTCCGCCTCGGGAACAGCGGGATTGACCCGCAACAGGCTGGCCGCTTCCGGCCCTTGGCGCAGCAGTACCGTGAACCCGCCCTCGTCCAGGATCGGGATCCCCAGTTTGGCAGCCTTGTCGTACTTGGAGCCAGGGCTTGCGCCGGCCACCACGAAGTCGGTCTTCTTCGAGACCGAACCGGTGACTTTCCCGCCCAGGTTCTGCACGGCCTCTTTGGCGCCGTCCCGGCTGTACGCCTCCAGGGAACCGGTGACCACCAGGGTGAGCCCGTCGAGGAGGCGCGGGCCGTCGTCGGCTCCCTCCTCCTCCATCCGGACACCGGCGGCTCGCCACTTCTCGACGATCTCGCGATGCCACTCCACGGCGAACCACTCCGTGATGGAGTGCGCGATGGTCGGACCGACGCCGTCCACCGCCACCAGCTCCTCCTCGCTCGCCGCCGCGATCGCGTCCATGGAACGGAAGTGACGGGCGAGGTCCTCGGCCGCGCGGGGGCCCACGTGACGGATCGACAGGGCGACCAGCACCCGCCACAATGGCCGCTGCTTCACCTCTTCGAGCTGGTCGAAGAGCTTCTGGACGGTCTTCTTGGCCTCCCCTTTCTGGTTGGCGAAGAAAGTGACGACCTTCGGTTCACCGGTCTTGGGATCGGTCTTGGGCTCGGTGGTGTCGGGGTCCAGGACCAGCGTGCGGATGGGCAGCAACTGCTCGACCGTGAAACCGAAGAGGTCTCCCTCGTCGCGCATCGGGGGATCGACTGGCTCCAGAGGCTGGGTCAGCGCGGTGGCCGCGACGTAGCCCAGCGCCTCGATGTCCAGGGCCTTACGTCCGGCGATGAAAGCGAGGCGCTCGCGCAACTGCCCCTTGCAGTAGCGGGTGTTGGGACAGCGCAGATCGACGTCGCCCTCCTTCTGCTGCCCCAGGGTCGCGCCGCACTCGGGGCACTTCTCGGGCATGACGAACGGGTGCTCCGCTCCGGTGCGTTTGTGCACGACCGGTGCGACCACCTCGGGGATGACGTCACCTGCCTTGCGCAGGACGACGGTGTCCCCGATCAGCACCCCTTTGCGGGCGACCTCGGAAGCGTTGTGCAGGGTGGCGAACTCGACCTCGGACCCGGCGACCTGGACCGGCTCCATGACGGCGTAGGGCGTGACCCGGCCGGTGCGGCCGACACCGACCTTGATGTCCAACAGCGTGGTGGTGACTTCTTCCGGCGGGTACTTGTAGGCGATGGCCCAGCGCGGGGCACGACTGGTGGAGCCGAGACGGCGCTGCAGGGAGACGTCGTCCAACTTCACGACCACCCCGTCGATCTCGTAGGCGGGGTCGTGCCGGTGCTCCGCATAGTGGGCGATGTAGGCGCGGACCTCGTCCAACGAGTTCACGACGGAGGTACGGTCGCTGACCGGGAGCCCCCAGGACGCCAGCAACTCATAGGACTGCGACTGGTGGGTGAAGGTGGCGCCCCGATGCGCTCCGACACCGTGCACGAGCATGCGCAACGGACGGGTGGCGGTGATGCGGGGGTCCTTTTGACGCAACGACCCCGCAGCGGCATTGCGCGGGTTGCGAAACGCGGCCTTGCCCTCTTCAACGAGGCGCGCGTTGAGCTCCTCGAACGCCTGGACCGGAAGGAAGACCTCGCCCCGTACCTCGAGCAGTTCCGGGGCCGGATGCACTGACTCGTCGAGCTGCACCGGAATCGTCTCGATGGTGCGCACGTTAAGAGTGATCTCCTCACCGACACGACCGTCACCACGGGTCGCGGCACGGACCAGGCGCCCGCGTTCGTAGACCAGGTCCACGGCGAGACCGTCGATCTTGAGCTCGCACAGGTACGCCTCGACCGGGACCTCTGCGGTGACCCGCTGGCCCCAGGCCGCCAGTTGCTCGTCGTCGAAGGCGTTGTCCAGGCTCTGCATCCGCTCCAGGTGCTCGACCGCGGCGAACTCGTTGCTGATCGGCGCCCCGACCTTCTGGGTGGGCGAGTCGGGGGTGATCAGTGACGGGTGGTCGTCCTCCAGCGCACGCAGCTCCAGCATGAGCCGGTCGTACTCGTCGTCGGTGATGACCGGCGAGCCCAGGTAGTAGCGGTAACTGTGGTCGTCGAGGTCCTGGCCCAACTCGGCATGGCGCTCGCGCACCTTGGCGGGAACCCCGTCGACGGAGGTCGAGTCTTGCGCGCTCACGCACATGTCCTTTCGAGAACGAACTAACGCCGTGGTTCCTCGTGCAGCACCCGCGCGGCCTCGCGGCACAGTTTGAGTGCGGCCCGAGCATGCCGGGGAGAGGCTCCGGCCAGCCCGCAGGTGGGTGTGACGACCACTGCTCGGGTCGCCAGCTCTGGTGCGAGACCGATCCGGTTCCACAGATCACGTACAGGATCGACGGTAGCGTCGGGGGCTGACAAAGTCCGCTCGACAGCCGGCACCACGCCGAGCAGGAAACCGGTTCCGGCTTCCACCGCCTCTCCGACCCGGTCGTCCGCGTCCCGGGGGAGCCGGGTTGCGTCGAGGCTGATCGCACGTGCCCCGGAACGGCGCAGCAGGCCGATGGGCACCTGGGGCGCGCAGCAGTGCGCGACCGGATAGCCCCCGGCATCGGCGACCGCGGCGAACACCGCACGCAGGCGCTCCTCCACCACCACACGGTCGACGGCGGACAACCGCCCGTATCCGCTGGCAGTGGGCACCGAGCCCAGGAGTGCCGCGGGCAGCGAGGGCTCGTCGACCTGGACCAGGATCTGGGCGTGGGGCAGTCGGGCGCGCACATCGGCGAGGTGGACGCGCAGGCCCTCGATCAGGGATTCGGTGAGGTCGGCGACAGCCCCCGGGTCTGCGAGCAGTTTCTCCCCGCCGCGCAGTTCGACAGAGGCCGCCATCGTCCAGGGGCCGGCCAGCTGGATCTTGAACGGCCCCGCGTACCCATCGGCCTGACTCTGCACCGCGTCGAGATCCCAGGACAAGAAGTCCCGACCGCGGGCTAGGTCCCTCCCCGGCCGCTGGACCACCCGCCATGCTGTGGGCTGGACCTCTATGGGAAATTCCACCAACAACGCGCCGGTACGTCCGATGACGTCGGCCCCCGCCCCCCTGTCGGGGAGCTCTGGCAGGTGCGGAAGGTCGGGGAGCTCACCGAGAACGGTGCGGACGGCCTCTGTCGGATCGTCGCCGGGATAGGACCCGACTCCGCTGGAAGAGGCCGGGGCCCAGGGGTAGCGCTGCTGCTCAGTCACGTTGCAACAGGGTAGGGCAAGGAGCCGTTCGCCGTGGCCTCAGGCGCTCGGCCCGACCAGGTCCCCCGTTGGCTCGGACTCGGACTCGGCAGGGCCCCTGCGGGAACGACGCCACCACAGGACGAGGGCGAGACCTCCGAGGAGCAGCAGGACCGCTGCCACCGCGAGAGACGGTGAGTGCAGGAAGAGACCGCGCAGGGCGTTGAGAACGACGACGACGCCGACGCTGTAGATGCCCGCCCAGATCAGGCAGCCGACGAACATGGCGACGAGGTAGCGGGGAAAGGCCATCCGCATGGCACCGGCGGCCAGGTTGACCGCTGTCTGGATGCCGACGGTCAGGAAGGAGAAGGTGACCGCCGGCGGCCCGAACCGGTTGATGAGGTGCTCGGCCTTGGCGAGCTTGGCGCCGATCCGCTCGGCAAGGCGCGACCGGTGCAGGCCGGCACCGACGCCCCGGCCGATCCAATAGGTCATCTGTGCTCTGGCGAGAACGATGCCGAGCAGCGAGAAGTAGACGACCCAATAGGGTTGCCCGTCCAAGAACGCGTACGGCATCCCGATCCTCCCAGCGCGGCACCGCGGAACAACAATGCTATGCCTTGCCTAACTTCACGCGGGACCGGGTGCGATCAATCCGACAAAATGGAATTTTCACCATGAACTGTCCGCGCCTGTTTCCGACGGCGGTTCAGCCTGCGGAGGCGGCCTCTCCCGTGCGCGAGGTCGTGGCGATCGTGGCCGAACCCATGACGACGTCGCCGTCGTAGAGCACTGCGGCCTGCCCCGCGGCCACACCCGTGGCAGGTTCGACCAGGGTGATCACGAGTTCGCCGTCGCGCTCGTGCGCGTGGCAGTCGTGCACCTCTCCGTGTGCGCGCAACTGCACGGTGAAGGGGGTGGGCTCGGTCGGTGCGGCGCACCCCGACCACACCGGGCGCTGGGCGATGATGCCGTCGACTGCGAGCGAGGCCCGTGGGCCCACCGTGACGGTGTTGTTCACCGGCTCGATGGAGAGGACGTAGCGCCGATTGACGGCTCCTCCCAGGTTGAGCCCCTTGCGCTGCCCCACGGTGAAGGCGTGTGCTCCTTCATGGGTTCCCAGGACCGCACCGGACTCGTCCACGATCGGCCCCGGTTCACTGCCGAGCGTGCGGTTGAGGAACCCGGCGGTGTCACCGTCGGCGATGAAGCAGATGTCGTGGCTGTCGGGCTTGTCGGCCACCGACAGTCCCCTGCGATCGGCCTCGGCCCGGACTTCGGCCTTGGTGCAGTCCCCCAGGGGGAACATGGAGTGCGCGAGCTGCTCCCGGTTGAGAACCGCGAGGACGTAGGACTGGTCCTTGGCGTAGTCGACGCTTCGGCGCAAGCGGCCGTCGAGCATCCGGACGTGGTGACCGGTGCACACCGCGTCGAAGCCCAGCGCGATGGCGCGGTCCAGAACCGCCTCGAACTTGATCTTCTCGTTGCAGCGCAGACAGGGGTTGGGGGTGCGGCCCGCCGCGTACTCGGCGACGAAGTCCTGCACCACTTCCCGGTCGAACTCTTCGGCCATGTCCCAGATGTAGAAGGGGATACCGATGACGTCGGCAGCTCGCCGGGCGTCCCGGGAGTCTTCCACCGTGCAACAGCCGCGGGCCCCCGTGCGGTAGGACTGGGGGTTCTTGGCCAGGGCAAGATGGACACCGGTGACGTCATGGCCGGCCTCAGCCGCGCGGGCCGCGGCCACCGCGGAATCAACGCCGCCCGACATGGCGGCCAGTACTCGCAAAGTCATAGCCCTACCAGACTAAGCGGTGCAGAAGGCTGCATCCGCCCTATTTTCCCGTGACCAGTCGACGTCACTGCCGGGAGCACCGTCCGACTCTGCGAAAATCGATGTCATGGCTCTGTTCCGTCGCCGTCGCTCCGCCGATTCCCTGTCCGCCGTCGCCATCGACGACTTCTGGTCCTCATGGGCCGACGTCCGCGAGGCGCTGGCCGCATCCATCGATGCCCGAACCGCCGTTCCCGCCGAGGAGGCCCAACGCCTCGACGAACGCGTGCAGCGCATCCACCAAGGGCTCGGCTGGGAGGTGTCACCCGCTCCGGCACCGGACCCCGCCGACCTCGCCGTCTCCTTCGACGACCCCGCCGCACTGTTCGCGAGCCTTGAGTCCCCCTCGGACGCATCGGCTCCCACCCCCGCCTATGCACTGACCCTTCGCGCGGGCGAGGACGACGACGCACGGGTGCTGGCCGAGCGCTGGTACCGCGCAGCTCCGGAGGACGCCGCGTGGGCGTTCTTCCCCTCCGTACCGGCCGACCACGGCAGGCTCACGAAGAGCACGGTCGTCAGCGACCACGAGCTCGACCTGTCGCACACGTCGGTGAGCCTGCGGGTGGACCACGCCAGCGGCCGGATCGAGGTGGGCGTCTACCATCCCGACTTCATGTTCCTGCCCGAGGAGGTCCAACTGGAGGTGGCCGAGCAGGTGACGATGCTCGCGCTGGGCGAGGACCACGTCGTGCGCTGGATCTCCACCGTTCGCCCTCTCGTGGAGAAGCCGCTCGATCCGCTTCCCCCGACCTCGATGCCCTCGGTGGTGGAACAGCTCTCGGGTATAGGCAGCAGCGGGGGCTGGGTGACGCTGCAGGGCAGGGTACCGCTGCGCGGACCGGTGCAGATCGCGGTGCGCCATCCGCTACACCGCCGTGATTACCCGGCTTTCTCTCTGTACGTACAGGTGGTCGTGGGTTACGCCGATACCGACGACGACAAACTGCCTGCGCAGTCGTCGGCGGCCGCTCTGGACGCCTTCGCGCTGGGGTTGCGCGGCCTGCTTGGCAACAACGGGGCGCTCCTGGCCCACCAGACCATCGGTGGACAGCGAATCTTCCACTTCTACCTCGACCCCGAGTCCGGCGTACTGCCGGAACTGCAGAAGGCCGTGGCGGAGTGGCCTGAGGGCAAGACCCAGTTGCAGAGCGCCCTGGAGCCCGAGTGGGACACCATCAATCAGATCCTGAAACCGATCAGGCGCCAGCTGGGTCGCTGAATGTCCATCGTCCTGGGGCGACGCAGCCGCCCCAGGACACGGACGGACCGGCACTCGCAGTGCGCCGCTCGCCCACGACAGTGGGCGGCAGCATTCGCCGGGGCGCATCCGGCCACCGTGGGACCGCCTAGTGACGTTTGGCCCGGGCCTTTCGGGCGCGTTCCACGATCGGTCCCAGGGCTCGGGCGAGGGCGGCGATGTCGGCTCTGGTCGATCCTCGTCCCAACGAGAGGCGCAATGAGCCCCGGGCGGTGTCGGGATCGGCGCCCATTGCAAGCAGTACATGGCTGGGCTGGGAGACTCCTGCGGAGCAGGCCGAACCGGTGGAGCACTCGATGCCCTGGGCGTCCAGCAGCATCAGGAGGGCGTCCCCCTCGCAGCCCGGGAAGGCGATATGGGCGTTACCGGCCAGCCGGTCGGTGGGGTGACCGTTGAGCGTGCTGTCGGGCACCGCTTCACGGACCGCCCCGATCAGTTCGTCGCGTAGTGCGGCGAGCTCCGCGGCGTGGTGGTCGCGTTCGGCCACGGCCAGGCCGACGGCCGTGGCCAGGCCGCGCAGCAGAGGAGTCGTCAAGGTGCCCGAACGCACCTCTCTCTCCTGGCCGCCGCCGTGCAGGACCGGGACCGGATCCACACCGCGGGCAAGCAGCAGCGCCCCCGCCCCCGTCGGCCCACCGAGCTTGTGCCCGCTCAAGGTCAGGGCGGACACTCCACTGGCCGCGAAGTCCACGGGCAGCACCCCCACTGCCTGCACGGCATCGGTGTGGAAGGGAATCCCGTATTCGGCGGCCACAGCGGCGAGCTCTGCCACCGGCTGGATGGTCCCCACCTCGTTGTTGGCCCACATCACCGAGACCAGGGCGACGTCGGCGGGTTCCTGCTCGATGGCCGCGCGCAGCGTCTCGGGGGCGACCCGGCCGTAGCCGTCGACCGGCAGCTCTTCGCAGACCGCGCCCTGGTGGTCGGCGATCCAGCGGGCGGGGTCGAGTACCGCGTGGTGTTCGACAGCACTGACGAGAACACGCCGGCGTGCCCGGTCGGCGGCATTCCTGGCCCAGTACAGTCCCTTGATCGCGAGGTTGTCGGCCTCGGTACCCCCGCTGGTGAAAACCACCTCGTTGGGGGTGCAGCGCAGGGCGTCGGCGATCTCCTCGCGGGACTCCTCCACCACTCTGCGGGCTCGACGTCCTGCGCCGTGCAATGAGGAGGCGTTGCCGAGGACACCGAACTGGTCCGTCATAGCGGCGATGGCCTCGGGGCGGACAGTGGTCGTGGCGGCGTGATCGAAGTACACCATGGCGATCACCGATTGTAGACGGCCCGCGCCGACACCGATCAGGGAAGTCCCTTCGAGCGGTGTCCGCTCCGGCAACGACGACGGCCCGGATGGTCGGTCCGGGCCGTCGTCGAGGCGCAGGCGCCTACTTGCGCTTGTTGATCTCCTCGGTCAACTGCGGGGTGACCTTGTGCAGGTCGCCGACGACCGCGAAGTCCGCGATCTCCAGCAGCGGAGCCTCGGGGTCCTTGTTGACGGCGACGATCGTCTTGGACGTCTGCATGCCCGCCCGGTGCTGGATGGCACCGGAGATTCCCAGGGCGATGTAGAGGTTCGGGGCGACGGTCTTACCGGTCTGGCCGACCTGGAAGGCATTGGGGTACCAGCCGGAGTCGACCGCGGCACGGGAGGCGCCCACCGCGGCTCCCAGGGAGTCCGCCAGTCCTTCGACGACGGAGAAGTCGTCGCTGCCCACACCGCGGCCACCGGAGACCACGATGGCGGCCTCGGCAAGCTCCGGGCGCGAGCCCTTGCTCTCCTTGACCCGGTCGGTGATCCTGGCGGCCTTGGCACCCTCGGACAGCTCGACGGTGACTGCCTCCTGGACCGCCGCCCCCTGCGCTGCCTCGGCCGGGATGGCGTTGGGGCGCACGGCGACGACGGGGACGCCGGTGGTGACGCGGGCGTGGGCGACCACGCCGCCACCGAAGATGGAATGCTCGGCGACGAGGTCGGCGGTGAGGTCGACCACATCGGTGAGTACGCCCGAACCGAGCTTCACAGCGGTGCGTCCGGCGATTTCCTTGTTCTCGGCGGTGGCCGAGACGAGGACGGCGACGGCGGACTTGTCCGCGGCAAGGGTGGCCAGCAGTTCGGCCTTGGGTGCGACGACGTAGTCGTTGAGTTCGGCCGGAGCGGTGTAGACCTTCTCCGCTCCGTACTCGCCGAGCTTGGCGGTGATGTCTCCGGTCGCTTCCCCGACGACGACCGCCGAGGGCTCACCGACGCGGCGGGCCGCGGTCAGCAGCTCCAGGGTGACCTTCTTGACCTCTCCGTCGGCGTGATCGACGAGAACGAGAACTTCAGCCATGATCGTGTTTTTCCTCTCTCGTCCGTCGCTTACACGAACTTCTTGGCGGCGAGGAAATCGGCGATCTGGACGCCGCCGTTGCCCTCGTCCTTGACAACGGTGCCTGCGGCACGCGGCGGGGCCTCTGCGAAGTCGACGACCGCAGTGGTGGCGTTGGCGACGCCGACCAGGGCGGTGTCGATCGCGGCGTCGGCCGCGCCGAGCTTGGTGACCGGCTTCTTCTTGGCCGCCATGATCAACTTGAACGACGGGTAACGCGGTTCGTTGATCTTCTCGACCACCGACACAACGGCCGGCAGCGTCGCCTCGACCACGTCGTAGCCGTCGTCGGTCTGGCGCTGGACGCGCACGGACGAGCCGTCGATGTCGACCTTGTTGGCCAGGGTGAGCTGCGGCAGGCCGAGATACTCTGCGAGCGCGGCGGCGACCACGCCGGTACGCGCGTCGGTGGACTCCGACCCAAGGATGACCAGGTCGAACTCGATGGTGCCCAATGCCTTGGCGAGCGCATAGGCGGTCTGGAGCGAGTCGGAGCCGTGCAGCGCCTCGTCGTTCAGGTGCACCGCCTTGTCGGCCCCCATCGACAGGGCCTTGCGGATGGAATCCGTGGCCTGGTCGGGCCCGGCGCTGAGGATGGTGACCTCGCCGCCGTGCTTCTCCTTGAGCAGGAGTGCCTCTTCGATGGCGTACTCGCACAGCTCGTTGATGACGCCGTCGGAGGAGGCACGGTCCACCGTGCTGTCCGCCGGGTTCAACTTACGCTCGGTCGCGGTGTCCGGGACCTGCTTGACCAAAACGACAATATTCATGGCCGGTGGCCGACCTCCCTGCACTTACCTGCGCCGCCCGGGTGGACGCCGTGGACGCGGGCGCGTCCGTGGTTCTTTGTCAAGAGTGCCAAACACTCGGATGAGGTCCGGCAACGGGCTGGCGTTCTGGACCCGCCGTCCCGTGGTGTCTCGTCTGCTCTTCCTTCAATGTTACTGACTGGTAGCAAGAAGGCGAACGCCGCCCTCGAATTTTTTCCTGAGGAAAGGCTCGCCTAATCTTTGTTCGACTCTAGTTGAACCAGGTCGACGGCGCGGGGAGAGGGCTCCACACGGCCCCGCCGATCTGGACCCCGAAGACGATCAGGAAGAGCGAGAACAGGCTGACCGCGACGATGATCCCCCAGTAGATGTAGGGGTTGCGGATGGCGGCCTTGCCCATCAGCCAGCGCGACTGCCGGTGCGCGCCGCGGGCGTGCGGACCGAACAGGAAGTTCAACAGCACCACGATGGCAAGCGCCCAGGAGCCGACGTAGTTGGCCGAGCCGTTGCCGGTGACCATCCCGACCCCGAGTCCGACCACGATGCCGCCGAGCAGATAGCCCAGCCCGTACATCGCTGCCGATCCGAGGGTGCGCAGGAACGCCCACGGCAGGCTCAGTGCCACGACCATGTTGTCGGAACCGCGGGGCCCCCGCTCGTGGAGGCGCCGAGCGTGCTCACGCTTGGCGATGTCCAGGCCGCCCAGCACCGTGACCCCGAGCAGTCCCAGGAACAGACCGAACACGGGAAGCATGAGGGTGATCCCGACGACGGCCAGCGCGGCCGGGACCACGAGCAGCCAGGGCAGCGTCTTGACCTCGCGGTCGTCGTAGTAGTCGTCCTCGTCGTCGGAACCGAGGTAGTCGCTGATCCGGTCCTCGCCCTTGCGGCGGGAGCGGAAACGGTCCACCAGACCGCGGGGTTCGTCGTCCTCGTACTCGTCGCCCGAGAAGGTCGAGGTCTGCTTGGCCCTGCCCTTGTCGTAGTCGACCGGGGTCAAGATGTCGCGGAACTCGTCCGGGCGCAGCGTCGAGTTGAAGAACTGGGTGTGCGGCGGCGCCCCTTCTTCCGCACGGTCGTCCTCGTACTCGTCCTCCGCAGGGGCCATGGCGGTGTCGGTGGGCCCTGCGACCTGGGTCGCGTCGGGGCGCGGCGACTCGATCGGCTCGGGAACACTGGCGGCAACCGTGTGCGATCCGGTCAAGCCGCTCGGCTGGTAGCCCTCCTCCGCCCAGGGGAGGTCGAGATTGAGGCGCTCGGCTGCTGCGAGCAGGCGCGCCGCGTCGGGCCGGGAGCGTACGTCGCGTGCCACAGCGGAGCCGACCAGCGGACGAAGCGCGTCGGGCATTCCGTCGAGGTTGATCTCCCCGTTGAGGATGCGGAAGAAGATGACCTCGAACGCACCCGCACCGTAGGGCGGGTTGCCGGTGGACGCGAAAGCGACCGTTGCCCCCCAGGCGTGGATATCGGTAGCCGGGCTGAGGTCGGAGCCTTCGATCACCTCGGGCGACAGATAGCTCGGGGTCCCCACGAAGGTACCGGTCTGGGTGAGCTTGGCACCGTCCACCGCATGGGCGATACCGAAGTCGATGACGATCGGCTCACCATTGGAGATGATGACGTTTCCGGGCTTGAGGTCGCGGTGGATGACCTCGGCTGCGTGGATGTCGCCGATGGCCCTGGCCAGACCGGTGACCAGCCTGGTCAGCGCACGGCCCCGCAACGGGCCGTGGTCGGTGACGGTGGCGTCCAGGGTGGGGCCGGGAATGTACTCGGTGACGACCCAGGGCAGCCGGGCATTGGTGTCGGCGTCGATGACGGCCGCGACGTTGCGGCTCTGCACCCTGCGCATCGTGGTGACCTCGCGGGCCAGCCTGGCGCGGGCGATGTCGTCGCCGGCGACCTCCGAACGCAGCACTTTGACTGCGACCAGCCGATCCTGAGGGTCTACGGCTTGGTACACAACGCCCATTCCGCCTTGGCCGATTCGCCTGCGGATCTTGTATGGGCCGATGTGTTCCGGCAGCCCCTCACCATCGGAGAAACCTGCCGTCATTGCCATAGTGAACCCATCTCCTCAAACCCCACGTACCACCTCGTGCAGCCTATCGGCCAGAAGCGATCGGGCTCCGAATCAGTACCGGTCGGTGCCACGTGCCGCGCTGCTCGTCATGAACCACAGCACCTACAGTCACCCGGTCGGTCCCGGCCAGGCTACAAAAGCCGACGGGACCGCCCCCACCCCGAAAGGTCGGGCACCCGGGTCGCGCGAACACGCGCCCCCGTCGAGTGACCACATGAGTATGACGGAAAAACCGGGACTTCGGTTCCGCTCAAGGGCTCGTGCGAACGCAGGCCCGTCCGGGGCGGGAGACGTGTGCGTCCCGCCGCGGACGGGCCGGCGTCAGACCTGGCGGGCCAGCCCCTCGATGACCTGGGCGCCGGGCAACTCGGCCAGCACCGCTCCCGGAACAGCGAGCTTGGAACGGCGAAGCCCGCTGCCCACGACGACATAGGGCTGGGCCGCAGCTGCGGCGTCGACCAGAATCGGCCAGTCGGCGGGCAGCCCCAGCGGAGTGATCCCGCCGTACTCCATTCCGGTGGCCTGCACGGTGTCGTCCTGGGGAGCGAAACTGGCCTTGCGGGCCTCCAGGTGTCGGCGCACCGTCCCGTTGACATCGGCGCGGGTGGTGGCCAGGACCACACACGCCGCGTACCGCACCTCGCCACCGCGCTTGGCAGCGATGACGACGCAGTTGGCGGACGCCTCCACGGGAACCTCGTAGGCGGCGCAGAAATTGGCGGTATCGGCCAGGTCCGCATCGATGGCGGCCACCAGTAGCCGCTCGACCGGGGTCGTGTGTTTCCAGGCGGCCACCGCCGCCGCGACCGGCCGAGCCAGCAGATCGGTCCGTTCGACAGCAGGACGGGTGTCGAGTCCCCACATGGTCTGGCGCCCTTACTTTCCGGAGAATTCGGCCTTGCCGGGGCCCTGCTCGACGAAGCTGCGCATCCCGGTCTTCTGGTCCTCGGTGGCGAACAGCGCGGAGAACTGCAGCCGCTCGATCTCCAGACCGGTGGTGAGATCGGTCTCCAGACCCGCGTCGATGGCCTGTTTGGCCGCGCGCAGGGCGACCGCCGGTCCACCGACGTAGCGCGCGGCCATCGCCACTGCGGCGGCGTACACCTCGCCTGCCGGTACGACCGCGTCAACGAGCCCTATGGCCAGCGCCTCTTCGGCTCCGACGTGGCGGCCGGTGTAGATGAGGTCCTTCGCCCGGGAGGGGCCGATGAGCCGAGGCAGCCGCTGGGTGCCACCGGCGCCGGGGATGACCCCCAGTTGGATCTCGGGCTGGCCGAGGACGGCGTTGTCGGCAGCGACCCGGAAGTCCGCGCACAGCGCCAACTCGCATCCACCCCCCAAGGCGTACCCGGTCACGGCTGCGATGACCGGCTTGGGGACCTTGGCCACCGCGGTGAAACAGTCCTGGAGGACGCGGGAGTGCTCGGCCATCCGCGCGTAGTCCAGATCGGCCATTTCCTTGATGTCGGCTCCGGCCGCGAACACCCGCTCGCCCCCGTAGACCACGACGGACGCGATCGTGTCGTCGGTGCCGACCCGGACCGCGGCCTCGGCGATCTCGACCTGTACCTGGGCGTTGAGCGCGTTCATCTTCGGTCGGTCCAACCGGATGACGGCAACGGCGGGGTTGTCGGGATCGGTCTCCACACGCACGAACTCGGCCACGGTCCACAACCTCTTCCATTCGGCTCGGAACTTCGGGGGCTCCTGCCTATCACCCCTTGCCCTTTTGATGCGCGCACCGCCCCCGCTCTGCGGTACGGACGCGCCGACGCCGAGCCGTGGGATCACTCGAAGACGGTCATCTTCTGTCCTTCGGCGTTCACCGCGGTGACGGTGACCGCCCCCGCCGGCTTCTCTCCGGCCGGCGGCCCCGTGACCGCGAGTTGCGGCCCCTCGCCGGTACCGGTGACCGCCCCCTCGACACGGATGGAGACGGCGTCCCTGGAGGCTCCCGCAAGGTAGTGCCACGCTCCGTCGTCGTCCTGCCACCAGGCGCCGGCGGCGACCTGTCGGCTGAGATTGCTGCAGTCCCAACCGTTCTCGTGCGTCGCGACCTCGACCTGACGTGTGCGTCCTTGAGAGGCGAGGAGGGTCACGACGGCACTCCCGGTGCCGTCCGCGAAACCGAAACGGGTGCATGTCCAACGACCGCTCCCTCCGCCTGGGAGGTCGGTGACGGCGAACTCCCACACGGTCGAGGTTCGTGCCGGCCGATCCAATGGCGGGAGTACGCAGTCGAGTTCACCCCACAGCTTGAATCCCGTCGGGTCTCCGGTGAGTTCATGTGGGCCCAGACGGCGGATCTCGGCCGGCGGGGGCGGCATGTAGCCGATGTGGGAGGTACTGCTCCAGCCACCGTCCATGACCGTGTAGGGCTGGCCGTGAGCGACGTCAGGGGCCCGGAGCCGAAGAATCTGGCCGCGGGCGCAACCCGGCTCCCGCACAGTGGGAACGTGATCGGTGACGCCGTCATCGATCCGCAACGAGCTCCACTGGGGACCGTCTTCGGCGAGTGGCGCGGTTTCGGCCTGGACGACCCAGGGCGGCAGGAGGAAACGCACACCTTCGTCGGTGGCGAGGAGCCGCACTGCCGGCCAGTTGGCGACCCCGTTGCCCGGCTCGGGGAAGACCTCCACCGCGGCCCGGTCTGCGCCCTCCACGTAACGGGCCAGCCGAGGAGCGTCGTGCAGCAGGACGACGCGATGGCCGTCGACCTCCCCCGCGAAGAGCAGGAGCGGAGCAGCACTCGGGGCCAGGGCCTCCGCCCCCTCCCTGCCGCGCCCGGCCGAGCCCGGTTCCTCGATCCCGTACCAGGCCGCGAGCGCGCGCTGCACAAGCCGGTCGTCGTCGAGAAGGTCACCGCGGGCGTCCCAGGCGCTGAGGTCGAGTTCGAAACGCTCCCGCCATGTCTGGGCGGCCAGGACGCGCACCTGGGTGGAGTGGGCCGCGGCCGGAGCGGCTCCGGTCTCGTGCCGCAGGACGGTCCCTCCCCGAACCTGGGGGATCGCCACGATGGCGACCAGGATCAGGGCGACCCCGACCGTTGCCGCAGCCGCAGTAGGCCGTGCGGAGGACCGGCGGCCGTATACGCGGACGATGGTCGGGTCGAAGGGCGGACGCTCCAGGAGGCGGTCCTGCTCTGTTTCCGAGGCCGCCAACCGGCCGCCGACGCCGGCGGCCTCGGTGATGGCGGCGTCGGGGGCGACGGCTCCGGAGCGTTGCAAAACGTCGCGCACCTCGTCGGGCGGGATCTGCTCGATCCGGCTCAGCACATAAGCGGCGCGCCCCTGAGGCGTGAGTTCGTCGAGGGCTGCGAACAGGGCGATGTCGTCGCTGAACCCGGTCGCGGGAAACATCCGCAACCAGGCGGTGCGGCGCTGCCACCATCGTTTGGGACGCAGTGCACGGCGCAGTACCCGGACCCGGAACACGTCGTAGTCGCCGGGATCGAGGTCGCCGCGTCCTGCGAGCACCGCGGTGACGATTCGATGCGCCTGGTAGAGGCGTCCCTGATCCGGGCTGCGCCCCGGCAGGACCAGGTAGGCGATGCGGGCCAGGTCACGATAAGCACGCATCTGCCCCGGGGGGATGTTCCTACCTGTGGACACGATGGTTCTCCTGCTCGGCAGCGGCTCCGATTGCGAGCGCGACGACCGTGCGTAGTCACTCGGATCCCATGCGTCGCGCCCCAGTAGAAGGAGCGTAGGGACGGAGGGCGACCAGCCGTCGGAGAACAGCGATATCCGCCCCATAAGAGACGAAGATCGACTAAGTGGCTTAAGTAGGTTTTCGTCGTGTACCGGCGGTCGCGGTCGGGGATCCCGGCACGCCCTAGGCGACACCGCCGAACAGGAAGGTGAGCGTGCCGAGCCGGGCCGAGACGGTGTAGGCGGCGGCGAGGAGCAGGAAAGCCCCGACGATGACGAGCGTGTCGGCCGCGCGCCAGTGGCTGGCCCGCGCGTGACTGCGCGGACCGGTGCCGAAGGCGCGCGCCTCCATCGCGGTGGACAGCAGTGTCCCGGTCCGGATGGCCCGCACCAGCAGCGCGAACGTTTTGCCGACGAAGACCCTCGTCGCAGCGAACGGGTTGCGGCCGGCATCGATCCCCCGGGCCCGGCGGGCCAGCGAGATGGTGTTCCACTGCCCTGCGAGGAGGGGAAGCAGCCGCAGGGCGGCCAGCACGCTCAGGGCCGGGCGTTCGGGCACTTTGAGCTTTTGGATCAGAGCGTCGGTCAACTTGGTCGGATCGCTGCTGATGGCGGCCAGGAGGCCGGGCAGCGCAATGGCCAGGAGGCGCAGCATCGACCCGAGCGCGCCCCACGCCCCGTACTCCCCGTAGAGGTAGTTGACCAGGAAGTTCGAGCACCCCATCAGGACGAACGGAACGCCCAGGATCAAGGTCGTCCGGCGGTCGAGCCCGCTGAACGGAACCAGGAGCAGCGCGGCGGCCAGGACGATGCCGCCGGTGACGGGATCGATCGCGGGGATGAGACCGAAGGAGAGCACCAGCGCGGCGATCACCTTGGCTGCGGGGTTGAGGCCGAGCAGCCAGTAGCGGGCACCTCCCCCGTCGGGACGGGCGATGATCAGCAGCTCGCTGCGCGGGCCGGATTCCTCAGGCGATCGGATGGTCATCGACCGTCCCCCTGCTGGACAGGGCGAACCGTTCCCTCTGCCACCCGGAGCCGCGCGTCGACGCAGCGGTCCATAAACAGGTCGTCGTGGGTGGCGGCCAGGACGGCACGTCCCTGAGCACGCAGCTCGGCCAGGAGTTCCACCAACTCGGTCCAGGTGATGGTGTCCTGACCGAACGTGGGCTCGTCCAGGACGAGCAGATCGGGAGCGTGGGCGGGGCCTGAGCTCAGGGCGGTGGCCACCGAGAGCCGACGCTTCTCTCCTCCCGAGAGGGTGAAGGGATGCACGTCGGCCAGCTCTGTCAGGCGCAGACGGTCCAGGAGCTCATCCACCCAGGCGTCGGCCTCGTGTTCGGGGGTTCCTGCCTTGAGCGGGGCGAAGCGCAGTTCGTCACGGACCGTGGCCGTGACGAACTGGTCCTCCGCATGCTGGAACACCGTCCCGACATGGCGGGCGAGACGCCGGGCGGGCCATCGGGCGAGCGGACGGGCGTCGACCTCGGCGAGCACTCCGCGCGGCGCGATCGTGCCGTCGTACGGGGCGGCCAGCCCGGCGAGCATCATGAGCAGGGTGGACTTACCGGCTCCGTTGGGCCCGGTGAGGGCGGTGGTGGTACCGGCGAGCAGGTCTGCGTCCACTCCCTCCAGGACGGTCCTCGGAGCGGCTCCTCTGATCCCCAGTTCACGGGGGGTGCGAGCGTGCACGCCCACGGCCTCCAAGAGGACGGGGCCTCCCGGAGCGGGCGGGAGGGCGGGGCTCGGCTCGTAACCGGGTACCCAGACGCCTTTCCGGGCAAGAGCAGCGCCGTGTCGGGCGAATATCTCACTCGGGACCCCGTCCGCCAGGACACCCCCTCCTGCCTCCACGACGACGACCCGGTCGACCAGGTCCATGACCTGGGCGACACGGTGCTCGACGATGACCATGGTGGCCTGGGTCGCGCTGAGCAACTCCGCTATCAGGGATCTGACGAGTTCGGCTCCCGCGGGGTCGAGGTTGGCGGTGGGCTCGTCCAGCAGAAGCAGCCGCGGCCGCATCGCCAGAGCCCCTGCGATGACCAGCCGCTGCTTCTCCCCTCCGGAGAGGGAAGCGGTGGAGCGGTGGCGCCCGTAGGGGAAGCCGACCTCGGCGAGACCTGCGTCGACCCGATCCCAGATCTCGGCGGGGTCGACGGCGAGGTTCTCCAGCCCGAAGGCCACGTCGTCGCCTGCCTGGGCCATGACGAGCTGGGTCTCGGGGTCCTGGCTGACCAGTCCGACTCCGCGGCGACGCTGCTGGGCGCTGTGGCCGTCCAGCAGCAGGACGCCTTCCGCCTCCCCGTTGATGGCACTGTCCGGCCCGGTGAGACCGGCCAGGGAGTGCAGGAGCGTGGACTTTCCGGCGCCGGAGGCGCCCAGCAGCAGGACGCGCTCCCCCGGCTGGATCTCCAGGGTGACACCGCGCAGCGAGTAGTCCTCGCGGCCTGCGTGTTTCCACCCCCAGTCGCGCATGCGGACGTGCGTGCCGGGTCCGTTCTTCCCAGCAGGGCCGGCGTCGGGTCGAGTCACCGGATCAGCCCTTGGCCGAGGGGAAAGGGGCCAGGGCACCGGCCTTGGCGAGGGAGGTGGTGAGCAGCCGGGAGCCGACCCCGGCGATGACCGCGGAGCTGGCGATCACGATCGCGGCATAGGAGAGCTGGTAGGACAACGGCCAGGTCACGTTGCTGACGATGTTGTCGCGCACGGCCGGGTAGAGCGCCGAGGCCACGGCTGCCAGGACGGCCACGCCCATTCCCCAGCGCCGGTATCCGAAGGCCAGGAAGACCAGTTCGGCTCCCAGTCCCTGCAACGCGCCCGAGACCACGACCTCCCAGCCCCATTGGACCCCCAGGATCGCCGAGACCGACGCCGCTGCGATGGAGGTGAGGACTGCGGCGCCGCGTTTACGGATGATCAGTCCGGACAGGACCCCCGTGACCAGCCACATTCCGTAGATCACCGCCCATGCGGGGGGAAAGATCGGAGCGGTGAGTGTGGCGGCCACCGAGTAGAGAAGGTTCCAGATCCAGAAGACGAAGCCGAGTGCGACTCCGATGACCGAGGCGACCACGATATCGACGGTGCGCCAGGTCGTGCTGGGTGCGGTGGACTTCTCCACGGGTTCGGTGCTCATTGCAGGACGTCCCTTCGTCAATGACGAGAGGGCTTACGGCCAAGAGTGGCCGCCGCGGACATGACGCGCACCGCCCCAATGACGGGACGGCACGCGGAACACGCCATCGGCGACGGTTCCCACGACTTCCTTCGCTGGCATTACCCAGATCAGGTGTGTAAGGGTCTGCGGCTCGCTGGCCGCACTCTCAGCGCCGAAGCGCTCCCCTGTCGGTATTCCCCCCATTATGGCCGTATGGCATCGCCTCCGGTCAAGGAGGGGGCCCGCCGACGGGGTGGCCGCCTGCGCCCGACCGCGCAGCGGGCCGGCGAGACGTCTCGCCGGCCCGCCTCGCCGCGCTCAGCGCAGCACGAGCGCGCCGATCCCCTGAGCAGGCTCGGGGACGACCACCAGGCCCATCTCGGCGGGGGTGGCCAGCAACGGATGCTTGGGCAGCACCCTGACCGTGTACCCGGAGACCCCTGAGCGCTCCAGCGGCACCGAGCCGGCGTAGCGGACCAGCGGCCCCTCCCCCTCCTGGCCGGGAACCACCGACAGTTCGGCGAAGGACGGGTCCACCAGCTCGTCGAAGGAGTCGACCCGCCCCAGTGCCACCTCGACGCACAGGTCGCCGGGGTCGGCCTCACCCAGGACGAGGGTGGCCCTCACCATCAGCTCTCCCCCGACCTGGGGAGGCTCGTCCATTCCGGTGACCTCGACGTGCTCGATGCGCACGCCCGGCCAGGCCCGCGCGACCCGCTGCTTCCAGGCCGCGAGGGCGTGCACGCCGCGCAGGTCGTCGGCTGCGAGCTGCCGCGAGGAGCGGGCCGCGGGCTGGTAGAGCCGTTCGACGTAATCGCGCACCATCCTGGTGGCCAGGACCTTGGGCCCCAACGAGACCAGAGTGTGCTTGACCATCTCCAGCCAGCGCTTCGGCAGGCCGTCGTCATCGTGGTCGTAGAACAGCGGTGCGACCTGCTCCTGGAAGAGCTGGTAGAGCGCGGCCGCCTCGATGTCGTCGCGCCGGTCCGGCTCCTCCACCCCGTCCGCCGTAGGAATGGCCCAGCCGTTGGAACCGTCGAACCACTCGTCCCACCATCCGTCGCGGATGGAGAGGTTGAGGCCACCGTTGAGCGCGACCTTCATCCCCGAGGTGCCGCACGCCTCCAACGGGCGCAGCGGGTTGTTCAACCACACGTCGCTCCCCTGGGTCAGGGCAGCCCCCAAGGCCATGTCGTAGTCAGGGAGGAAGACGATGCGGTGGCGGACCGCGGGGTCGTCGGCGAAGCGGACGATCTCCTGGATGAGCCGCTTGCCGCCTTCGTCCGCCGGGTGGGCCTTGCCCGCGATGACGATCTGGATGGGGCGCTGAGGGTCCAGGAGCAGGGCCTTGAGCCGGTTCTTGTCCCGCAGCATCAGGGTGAGGCGCTTGTAGGAGGGCACTCGACGGGCGAAACCGATCGTGAGCACGTCGGGGTCGAGGACGTCGTCGATCCAGCCGAGCTCGGCGTCGCTGGCGCCGCGCTGGTGCCAGGAGGCCCGCAACCGACGCCGAACGTCGTGTACGAGCCGTTCGCGGAGCGCACGACGCATATCGCAGAGCTCGCGCTCCCCCACCTCGACAACCTTCTCCCACCCTTCGGCGGTGTCGAAGTCGGCCGAGTCGGGGACCAGCCGCCTGGCCATCTCGAATGCCTCGTCGGCCACCCAGGTGGGGGCGTGCACGCCGTTGGTGATCGAGG
Organism: Nocardiopsis ansamitocini; assembly: GCF_030268225.1. Lineage (GTDB taxonomy): Bacteria > Actinomycetota > Actinomycetes > Streptosporangiales > Streptosporangiaceae > Nocardiopsis_D > Nocardiopsis_D ansamitocini. The sequence goes on from NZ_BSQG01000001.1 coordinate 1,132,610, forward strand.
TGATCGGCACCTCTGAGCGGTCGAAGCCGGGCCACAGGCCCTGGAACATCCCGCGGCTGACCGCGCCGTGCAGTTTGCTCACGCCGTTGACCCTCTGGGCCAGGCGCATGCCCATGACGGCCATGTTGAACAGGTGGGGGTCACCGCCCTCGTAGCTCTCCGCGCCCAGCGCCATGACCCGCTCGACGGGCAGGCCCTCCAGCGCGACGTCGCCGCTGAAGTGGCGCTCCACCAGATCGCGGGGGAACCGGTCGATCCCGGCCGGCACGGGCGTATGCGTGGTGAACACCGTGCCGGAGCGGGTGGCCTCCAGTGCCTGTTCGAAGGTGAGTCCGCTGGTCGCGATGTACTCGCGCACCCGTTCCAGACCGAGGAATCCGGCGTGGCCCTCGTTCATGTGGAAGACCTCGGGCTCGGGGTGGCCCGTGCTGGCGCAGTAGGCACGGACGGCCCTGACCCCACCGACGCCCAGGAGCAGTTCCTGGCGCAGCCGTTGCTCGTTGCCGCCGCCGTAGAGACGGTCGGTGACGCCCCGCAGTTCGGGGTCGTTGGTTTCCTGACAGGCGTCCAGGAGCAGCAGCGGCACCCGGCCGACGCGCACGACCCAGACGTGTGCCACGAGGGAACGCGCGTCCGGCAGGTCGATGACGATCCGGATCGGGACGCCGTCGTCGGTCAATTGGGTCATCGGCAGACCGCGGGGATCGATTTCGGGGTACTGCTCCAGCTGCCACCCTTCCGGCGACAGGGACTGGGAGAAGTAGCCGTGCCGATAGAGCAGCCCGACGCCGATGATGGGGACACCGAGGTCGCTGGCGCTCTTGAGATGGTCGCCGGCCAGGATGCCCAAGCCGCCGGAGTACTGGGGCAGCGCCGCGTCGATGCCGAACTCGGCGGAGAAGTAGGCGATCGCCGAGGGGGGTTCGGCACCGGGATCGCTGGGCAGCCGCTGGTACCAGAGCTCTGCTCCGAGGTAGCGGTCCAGGTCGGCTGCGGCCTCGTTGAGGCGGGTCTTGAAGTCTGCGTCGGCTGCGAGCTCGGCGAGTCGTTCGGAGCCGACTTCGCCGAGGAGCCGGACGGGATCGCGGTCGACTGCCTGCCACATGTCGGGGTCGACGGCGGCGAACACGGCGCGGGTCGGGGCATGCCACGCCCAGCGCAGGTTGGCCGCGAGCCGGCCCAGGGGAGCCAGCTCGTCAGGTAGGACGGTACGGACGGTGAACCTACGAATGGCCTTCACGGAGCGTGAGGCTAGTCAATGTGCTCGCTCTATGCGAGTACTCCACGCCATCTCGCCCTACATGTCATGAAATAGGGTTTTTCGGCCCGACTTTCCAGTGTACGAGATCTGCCGGAAATAAGAGCGCCACTTTTGCCGCCGAAACACACTCACAAGAAGCAATGGTTTATCAAGGCTTTAATGCAATTAGGTTTCATGCGGCCCTCAAAGGGCAACGCGGAGCTTAAGCCAACGTGCCCCTTGTGACCACTGTGAAGCAAGTCCGTTTTGTCCATGTACGTCTTCCCTGGTCACGGACCGGAGGGCTTCCCATACACCTTTTGCCATCTGTGACTACTCTCACAAAAATAGGAACCCTCAGACTGTCGGAGAGCGGCGAATCGGGCCTGACGATAGACATTGGAACGACCGACCGTTCTAGCGCGAAAACCCCAACACGCCGGGCTTTTCGGGCACTTACTGCTGCCCGAATCCGATTCGGCCCTATCCAGTCCCACCAGACCGCCCCCGCAGCAACCTCTACCTCTACGGTGCACTTGTGATCGGACGATTTCCCATTCTCGACGTCTCACCCGTGGTCGAACCCGGAACGGCAAAAGCCGTCGTCGGTGAGACCTTCCCGGTGAGCGCGACCGTGTTTCGCGAGGGGCACGACGCGCTCAGCTCGGGGGTGGTCCTCTACGACCCCGCGGGACGCAGGCAGCCACTTGTACCGCTCCATGAACTCACCCCCGGTACCGACCGCTTCGGAGCAGAGGTCACCGTCACTTCCGAGGGCCGCTGGTCCTTCTCCATCGAGGCGTGGAGCGACCCTTACGCGACCTGGCTCCACAACGCCGAAATCAAGGTGCCGATCGGTCAGGACGTCGAACTCGTCCTTGAAGAGGGCGCCCGTCTACTGGACCGCGTAGCCCGACGCGTACCCCGCCGGCCCGCGATCGCCGAGATCGCCGCGCGCATGCGCGACGACTCTCATTCGACGGCCGAACGGCTGGCGCTGGCCTCCTCCGCAACGGTGCGCGAGGAACTGGCCGCACGTCCGCTCCGCGAACTGGTCACCAGGTCCAGGCGATTCCCGGTGACCGTCAGCCGCAAACGGGCGCTGTTCGGCTCCTGGTACGAGTTCTTCCCCCGCTCCGAAGGCGCGGTGTCCGGCGGGACGGACGGCGAACAGCGGTCGGGCACTTTCGCCTCGGCGGCCCAGCGCCTGCCCGCTATCGCGGCGATGGGCTTCGACATCGTCTACCTGCCCCCGATCCACCCCGTCGGGTACTCCTACCGAAAGGGCCACAACAACTCGGTCACCGCCCAGTTGGACGACCCCGGCTCGGTGTGGGCGATCGGCTCGCACGAGGGCGGACACGACGCCGTTCACCCCGACCTCGGCACCATCGAGGATTTCGACGCGTTCGTGGCCAAGGCGGGCGAGCACGGCCTGGAGATCGCACTGGACCTCGCGCTCCAGGCATCCCCCGACCACCCATGGGTCAAGGAGCACCCCGAGTGGTTCACCGTACGCGCCGACGGATCGATCGCCTACGCCGAGAACCCCCCGAAGAAGTACCAGGACATCTACCCGATCAACTTCGACCGGGACCCCGAAGGGATCTTCGTCGAGGTGCGCCGGATCGTGCGCTACTGGATGGCGCACGGCGTGCGCGTCTTCCGAGTGGACAACCCGCACACCAAGCCGGTGGCCTTCTGGGAGCGGCTGCTGGCCGACATCGCCTCGACCGATCCGGACGTGCTGTTCCTCGCCGAGGCGTTCACCCGCCCGGCCATGATGCACACCCTGGCGAAAGCTGGGTTCCACCAGTCCTACACGTACTACACCTGGCGCAACACCAAGGAGGAACTCGAGGACTACCTCAACGAGCTCAGCGGCGACGCCGCCGCCTACATGCGTCCCAACTTCTTCCCCAACACGCCCGACATCCTGCATGCCTTCCTCCAGCACGGAGGGCGGCCTGCATTCGAGCTCAGGGCGATCCTGGCCGCGACCCTCTCACCGACCTGGGGAATCTACTCCGGCTACGAGCTGTGCGAGAACGAGGCGGTTCGCCCTGGAAGCGAGGAGTACCTCGACTCCGAGAAGTACCAGTACCGACCTCGTGACTGGGACGCCGCCGAAGCAGCCGAAATGACGATCACGCCCCTGATCAGCAGGTTAAACTACCTGCGGCGGAGCCATCCTGCACTGCAAGAACTGCGTAACCTGCGGTTCCACCGTGCCGATCAGCCCGAGATCATCTGCTACTCGAAACGGCTGGCGGTCGCCGACCAGAAATCACCGGACGTCGTCCTGGTCGTCGCCAACCTCGACCCGCACAACGTCCGCGAAGCGACAGTGTGGCTGGACATGCCCGCTCTCGGCTTCTCTCCCGGTGACCGGATCACGGTCACGGATCAATTGTCGGGTCGCACGTATTCCTGGGTAGACGCCAATTATGTCCGCCTCGACCCACACGTTCAGACCGCTCACGTATTCACAGTCAGTTCCGCCGTAATCGCTCCGAGCTGACCAGCTCATACCGAAGCGCTTCGGGGAACACACTGGACAGCCAACTGGTGGAGAAGTACATCGTGACCACACCCGAGCAGGTGCCCGGCACCAGTCTCACACCCCTCGTGTCCGTGCCGAACACGTTCACACACGAGAAGCCCCGCGATCCCTACTGGTACAAGCACGCGGTCTTCTACGAAGTCCTCGCCCGAGGGTTCTACGACTCCAACGGCGATGGAACCGGCGACCTGCGCGGCCTGATCGAGAAGCTCGACTATCTCGAATGGCTGGGAATCGACTGCATCTGGTTGCTTCCGCTGTACGAGTCACCGTTGCGCGACGGCGGCTATGACATCTCCGACTACATGAAGATCCTCCCCGAGTTCGGCCAGATCGCGGACTTCGTGGAACTGGTGGAGAGGGCCCACGAACGCGGCATCCGGGTCATCGCCGACCTGGTCATGAACCACACCAGCGACCAGCACCCGTGGTTCAAGGCCTCACGCGAGGACCCCGACGGCCCCTACGGCGACTTCTATGTCTGGTCCGACACCACGGAGCGCTACTCCGACGCGCGGATCATCTTCGTGGACACCGAACAGTCCAACTGGTCCTACGACGAGGTGCGCGGCCAGTACTACTGGCACCGTTTCTTCTCGCACCAGCCCGACCTCAACTTCGAGAACCCGGCGGTACAGGAAGCGATCCTGGAGGTGCTGCGGTTCTGGCTGGACCTGGGCATCGACGGGTTCCGCCTGGACGCGGTGCCCTATCTGTACGAGCGCGAGGGGACCAACTGCGAGAACCTCAAGGAGACGCACGAGTTCCTCAAGCGTGTGCGCTCCGAGGTCGACCGGCTCTATCCCGACCGGGTGCTGCTCAGCGAGGCCAACCAGTGGCCCTCCGACGTCGTCGACTACTTCGGCGACTACGAGTCCGGCGGCGACGAGTGCCACATGAACTTCCATTTCCCGCTGATGCCGCGGATGTTCATGGCGGTGCGCCGCGAGCAGCGCTACCCGATCTCGGAGATCCTGGCGCAGACTCCGGCGATTCCGGAGAACTGCCAATGGGCGATCTTCCTGCGTAACCACGACGAGCTGACGCTTGAAATGGTCAACGACGAAGAGCGCGACTACATGTACTCCGAGTACGCAAAGGACCCGCGTATGCGGGCGAACGTCGGTATCCGACGGCGGTTGGCACCGCTCCTGGACAACGACCAGAACCAGATGGAGCTGTTCACCGCGCTGCTGCTGTCGCTTCCGGGATCGCCCGTCCTCTACTACGGCGACGAGATCGGTATGGGGGACAACATCTGGCTGGGGGACCGCGACGGCGTGCGGACCCCCATGCAGTGGACGTCCGATCGCAACGCCGGATTCTCCCGAGCCGATCCGGCCCGACTGTACCTGCCGTTGATCATGGACCCGATCTACGGCTACCAGGGGATCAACGTCGAGGCCCAGCGCGGGAATCCCAGTTCGCTGCTGAACTGGACCCGCAAGATGATCCAGATCCGCAAGCAGCACGCGGTGTTCGGGACCGGGGCCTTCACCGAGCTGCACGCCAGCAATCCCAGTGTCCTGGCGTTCGTGCGCGAGTACGGCGACGACCGGATGCTGTGCGTCAACAACTTGTCGCGCTTTCCCCAGCCGGTGGAACTGGATCTGCGCCGCTTCGAGGGAACCACACCGATCGAGTGCATGGGCGGGGTGCAGTTCCCCCCGATCGGGGAACTCCCCTATTTGCTGACCCTGCCCGGACACGGCTTCTACTGGTTCCAGCTGCCACCCGTCGCCGACGAGGGGCAGAGCGCCAAGGAACAGGAGACGCCCCAACCTGCGGTGGTGACAGCGGCCCCGGTCGCCCGAGCCACCAGCTCCACCACAGCGAGGACCACGCCCGGCGCGGGCCGGCGGCCCGACCCGCAGCCCTAAGGAGAAACGGATCTCTTCATCATGACTCGGCTTGAGGAGCTGCTGACCGACTGGTTCCCGCTACAACGCTGGTTCGCCGGCAAGGGAGTGCCCATCGACGCGTTGCGCGTCGAGACCGAGCACGTCCTGATAGCCGGAGAACCGGGACTTCGGGTTCTGGTGGTAGCCGTCGACCAACGCGGGACAACCGACCGCTACCAGGTGCTCCTCGGGCTGAGACCGGAGGGATCGCTCGGCGACGAGCTCGCACACGCCGTAATCGGGGTGTGCGAGCCTGCGCCGGACGGCGCGGGCCTCACCTCCGCCGCGGTGGTCTACGACGCCGTTCACGATCCGGAACTGACTGCACACCTGCTCGATCAGATCTCGGCCGGGGCCGGCGACGGTCCGGTGCGCTTCCGGTCGATGCCGGGGAGCCGGGTACGCACCGGGCTGCGCAGTCTGGTTCTCACCGGCGAACAGTCCAACACGACGCTCGTCTACGGCGAGGAGTACATCCTCAAGGTATTTCGCCGGTTGTGGCCCGGCCCCAACCCGGACCTGGAACTCACCTCGGCCCTGGCGGACTCGGTGTACGCGGCCCGCCCGCACGGGTGGATCGAGACGGATCTGCGCACATCGGCCGACGGCACGGCGGTCTCAACGACGCTGGCGATGCTGCAGGAGTATCTGCGCAGCGCAACCGATGGCTGGGTCCTGGCAGCGACCAGCGTGCGCGATCTCTACGCGTCTCCTGAGACCACGCCCTCCGATGCCGGCGGCGACTTCGCGGGCGAGGCGCAGCGCCTGGGGGCCGCGACCGCTGCAGTGCACCGAGACCTGGCCCGGGCACTGCCAACGGACGTGCTCACCCCTCGGACACGCGCTGAGATGGCTGACGGTATGGTCGCGCGTCTGCATACGGCCGTGGCCGAGGTCCCGGACCTGGCCCCGTATGCGGTGGCGCTGCGGGCGGCTTTCGAGGCGTTCGCCGCCCTGGACGCAGAGCTGCCTGTCCAGCGGGTACACGGCGACTTCCACCTGGGGCAGGTGGTGCGTACCGACACCGGGTGGGTGCTCCTGGATTTCGAGGGAGAACCTGCCGTCCCGGTGCACGAGCGCCAGAAACTGTCGAGTCCGCTACGCGACGTGGCCGGAATGTTGCGCTCCTTCGACTACGCAGCACGTCACCAGCTCATCGGGCATACCGGTGACACCACCGATCTCACCGAGGCGGCAAGGGCCTGGGCCCAGCGCAACCGTGAGGCGTTCTGCGAGGGCTACGCATCGGGGGGCGGCACGGACCCGGAGAAACACCAGGTCGTCCTCCGCGCCTTTGAATACGACAAGGCCGTCTACGAGGTGATGTACGAAACGCGGCACCGTCCCGGCTGGGTCGGAATCCCACTGGATTCGATCGCCGCACTGACCGGCCAGACCATCCCGCTCTCGGGGTAGTCGGCGTCGTCTCGGGGTCGACGACAGACCAACGGGGCCGCAGTTTCGACGCGGCCGTCCGAATCGCCCCACCCGCCAGAAGCTACCGCGCCGGGACGGTTCGGACACGGCACACGCAGTGTCGGACATCCGAAACCCCTGGCGTATCAATCGGACCGAATGGGTTGTACGCCCTACGTTGGGTAACTATGCACTCGGCCCCCTCGACGCAACCAGGAATCTCATGAACGACGCTCTGCTGTCCGAGATCGACCAACTGGTCTCCGGCCATCACCACGCACCGCACGACCTGCTCGGCGCGCATCCCGGCACTGACGGGATCACGGTGCGCGTGTTGCGGCCGATGGCCTGGTCGGTCCACCTGCTGCTTGCCGACGACAGCCGGATCGAACTCTCCCATCTGCACCGCGGCGTGTTCGCCGGGACGGTTCCGGGCACGGAGGTGCCCGACTACCGCCTCGTGGTGCGCTACTCGGCGGAAAGCGGCGAGACCGTCACCGACGACCCCTACCGCTTCTGGCCCACGCTGGGCGCGATGGACATGCACCTGATCGGGGAGGGCCGACACGAGGAACTGTGGCGCGCGCTGGGCGCACACACCAGGCGCTACCCCTCACGGATGGGAGAGGTGCACGGGACCTCTTTCGCGGTGTGGGCCCCAAGCGCTCAGGGGGTACGGGTGATCGGCGACTTCAACCACTGGGACGGAACCGCGCACCCGATGCGCTCACTCGGCTCGACCGGTGTGTGGGAACTGTTCGTACCGGGCGTGGGCGACGGAACCCGTTACAAGTTCGCGGTCCTGGGCGCGGACGGGGTCTGGCGGGAGAAGGCCGACCCGATGGCGTTCGCCGCACAGGAACCGCCCCAGACCGCTTCGGTCGTTTACACCTCCGATTACTCATGGGATGACCACGGCTGGCTGACCGACCGCAAGACCGAGGACTGGACCAGGCGTCCGATGAGCGTCTACGAGGTCCACCTGGCCTCGTGGCGACCGGGGTTGTCCTACTCCGAGCTCGCCGACCAGCTGGTGTCCTATGTACAGGAGCTCGGTTTCACGCACGTGGAATTCCTCCCGGTCTCCGAGCACCCCTTCGGAGGATCGTGGGGATACCAGGTCACCTCCTACTACGCTCCCACGTCGCGGTTCGGCTCCCCCGACGAGTTCCGGCACCTGGTCGACGCCCTGCACGGCGCCGGCGTCGGAGTCCTGCTGGACTGGGTCCCCGCGCACTTCCCCAAGGACGAGTGGGCGCTGGCCCGGTTCGACGGCACTGCGCTGTACGAGCACGGTGATCCCAACCGGGGCGAACACCCCGACTGGGGCACGATGATCTTCGACTACGGCCGCACCGAGGTGCGCAACTTCCTGGTCGCCAACGCGCTCTACTGGCTGGAGGAATTCCACATCGACGGCCTGCGGGTGGACGCCGTGGCCTCCATGCTCTACCTCGACTACTCCCGCGAGTCCGGTCAGTGGACGCCCAACACCTACGGCGGCCGGGAGAACCTGGAGGCGATCGAGTTCCTGAAGGAACTCACCGCCACCGCATACCGGCGCAACCCCGGGATCACGATGATCGCCGAGGAGTCCACGGCCTGGCCGGGGGTCACCCGACCGACCGACGCCGGCGGCCTGGGGTTCGGCTTCAAATGGAACATGGGGTGGATGCACGACACCCTTTCCTATTTGCAGCACGAACCGGTTCACCGGCAGTACCACCACAACGAGGTCACCTTCTCGATGGTGTACGCGTTCAGCGAGAACTACGTGCTTCCGCTGTCGCACGACGAGGTCGTACACGGCAAGGGCTCACTGCTGAACAAGATGCCCGGTGACGAGTGGCAGCGCTGCGCCAATCTGCGTGCGTTGCTGGGCTACATGTGGGCCCACCCGGGCAAGCAGCTGCTGTTCATGGGCGACGAGATCGGCCAGGGCACCGAGTGGTCGCACGAGGCGGGCGTGCAGTGGTGGCTGCTGGAGCATGCCCACCACCGAGGCGTGCAGCAGTTGGTGGCCCGGTTGAACCAGGTCTATCGTGCGACCCCGGCACTGTGGTCGCTGGACACCGAGCCCGCCGGTTTCACCTGGTTGGACGGTGGGGACGCGGCCGGGAACACGTTGTCCTTTTTGCGCTGGGGGGAGGACGGGTCGGTCCTGGCCTGCCTGGCGAACTTCAGCGGGTCCCCGCACACGCAGCGCCGTGTGGGCCTGCCCTCTGCCGGCCGCTGGCGCGAGGTGGTCAACACCGACGACCGCGACTTCGGCGGTAGCGGTGTCTGCCAGCCCGGGGTCATCGAGGCCACGGAGACTCCTTGGAACGGCCAGCCGGCCTCGGCGACGGTGACCTTCCCGCCGCTCGGCGTGTCCTGGTTGGTGCGCGAAGAATAAGCAACTTCCGGGGGCGGTCTCGGCCGTTCTGCCGAGGCCGCCCCCGGATCTCGGCCACTCGGCCGATGTGACCGGTACGGCCCGACCGTAGCGTCTAGTAGATGACTTCACGAGACGAATTACAGGAAGCGCCCGCCCCGCGACGACGGATCGATGTACTGGACGTCCTGCGCGGGTTCGCGCTGTGCGGAATCCTGCTGGTGAACATCCAACCCGTCACGCACATGGGCTACGGAATGTCGTCGGCCGATTTGCAGACGAGCGGCCAGCACCTGGCCCCCCAGGTCCTGAACCTTCTGGTGGCCGGACGGTTCATGCCCGTCTTCGCGTTCCTTTTCGGGGTGGGCTTCGCGCTTTTCCTGGACTCCGCGTCCGCGCGTACCGCCTCGCCCCGATGGGTGCTGGCCCGGCGCCTGACCGTGCTGGGAGTGCTCGGATTCGCCCACGGGTACCTGCACCCCGGTGAGGCGCTGCTGCCCTATGCGGTGGCGGGCCTGGTGGTCCTCCTGCCCGCCTCCTACCTTCCCCGCTGGCTGGTCCTGGCCGGCGGAACGATCGCCTGCGTATTGGGCGTGACGGTCGTGAACGGCGGAATCAGCCTGATCCCGGGACTGTTCCTGCTGGGGCTGGCGGTGACCCGATACGGCGTCTGGCGCTCCCTCCCGCAACAGGGCACTGCCTTGGCCATCACTTTTGTCGTGTTCGTCGCCACGGCGGTCCCTGCCGCGTACTGGCAGTTCACCGAGCTTTCGATGAGCGGTTTCAGTCATTCGAGTGCTGTGGCCGGCCTGCTGATGGCGGGGGTCTACGTCACGGGGCTGTGCCTGTTGATGCGCACTCGACTGTCGGGGCTGCTGCATGCGGTGTTCGCACCGCTGGGGCGAATGGCCCTCACGAACTACCTGAGCGCCACGGTCATGGTGGTCGTGGCCGGATGGCTGCTGGACTTCGAGAGCTCCATGCAGTGGGGGGCGCTGTTCGTCCTGGCCGGCGTCGTGCTGATGGTGCAGTGGGGATGGAGCACGCTCTGGCTGCGCCGTTTCCGTTACGGACCGGCGGAATGGGTATGGCGGTGTCTCACCTGGTGGGAACTCGTCGACAACCTCAGGCCCGCCGAGTCCGCGGCAAACAAAAGCGCGCGGCTCGACGCCGGGGCCTGATTCCCGGCGGCCGCGAGTCCTGGTGCTCCTCCCACACCAGGTCGCGTGTCCACCGGAGTCGACCGCCCGAACCCAAGGCCCTCGTCGTCCCTCCTCAAAGACGGCGCGGGTGCTTCCCCTCCCGTGGGACGTCGGGCGGCCGACGATCGAGTGCGGATCGCAACGACTTCTCCCAAAACCGTGCGTAGCCGTTCCAATACCGCAATGGTTAATAGTATGACCGTTACACAGTAATGTTGGCAAGTAACTTCGGTTACTAACCAAAAGAGTCCGTAGGATGGCCCCATGGAGAGCGAAAGCCCCACCGTCGCACTCTGGCAGCTCGCTCGGGAACTGGTACGGCTGCGGGAAGAGCGCGGGCTGACCAGGGCAGAAGCGGCGCGGCTGGTCGAGATCAGCGGGGCGGCGGTGGGACGCTGGGAGAGCGCCGAGCGCGTCCCCAGGGAAAAAGACCTCAAGCACCTACTCACGGAATACGAACTCTCCGAGGACGAAATCGTCGACCTCGTGCAGCTGCGCCGCCAGGCCGGCAAGCGAGGATGGTGGCAGCCCTACTCCCTTGACCGCCAATACGGCACCTTCATCGGCCTGGAAGCCGACGCGACCAGTATCGAGATCTACGAGAGCAGCTGGATCACCGGCCTCCTCCAGACGGAGGACTACGCACGGGAAGCTATCAAAGGCACCCTCTCCCGAGGCGCTCCGGAGAGTATCGAGCAGCAGGTAGAAGCGCGACTCAATCGGCAGAAGCGGGTCCTGTCCGACTCCGGTCCGCAGGTCTGGGTGATCATGGGCGAGGCAGCCGTACGCCAGCTCATCGGCGGCGCCAAGGTGATGCATGCTCAACTTGAGCACCTGCTGGACCTGATGGACCACCCTCGTCTCACCATCCAGGTAATCCCTTACACCGCAGGAGTGCACGTCGGACTGCGGATGCAGAGCTTCCTGCTATTGGAGCTCGCAGATTTTGGCTTGACCACCGTCTATGTCGAGGGGCACGGCAGTAACCTCTTCCTCGAGAGTGACGAAGACATCCTGGAACACCGGGAGATCTTCAATCAGCTCCGCCTCGCCGGAGCGGGCGGCGACATAGTGCGCTCGTTGCTGAGCAGCGCATTACGCGAGGTCGCGCTATAGAGGGAGGCCCTAGATGACGGCGGGGATCGGGAAGCGGACGAGTGCACGCGGGGTGTGGCACACATCCAGCTACAGCGGCGACATGGGCAACTGCGTAGAAGTCGTCTCCCTTCCCCGCAGCCACGGAGTACGTGACACCCAGGACCGGGACGGTGCCACGCTGGGTTTCGCGACGACCGAGTGGACCGCCTTCGTCAACTCGGTCAAGCACGAAGCCCTCTAGCCCCGCCTACCGGTTGTACTCGGTCACGTCCATGGACTCCGCGACCTGGAGATAGACGGGTTCGTAGCGCTGGTCGATCGACCACGCGTAGACCAACACGTCACTGGTGGGCAGGAACCACATTCGGACCTCGAAGGTCTCATCGTTGTCGCAGGTGACCGACCAGACCGAATAGTGGGACTTGAGCCCGTCGGCGTGCGTGGTGAGGCCGTTGCCCACCACCTGGTGTCTGGCCTCCTTGATCCCGACCTCGCCGGCAGCAGCGGTATTGGGGCTGCGGCACGCGGAGGTGTCGGCCGCCCACCCGTCGTCCTTGTTGAACGCGTCGCCCTTCTTGGGCCAATTGGCGGAGTCGCGCTCGGCTGCCTTGGGCCGCACCTGGATCGCACCGTAGCCGCAGTCGGACTGCCCCGGAGGACGCATGCACAGCTGCCCGTCTCCTTGGTCCACCTCCCACCCCTCGGGGGCGTCGATCACGACTCCCTCGATGTTCTGGGAACTGAATCCCTCCGGCGCCGGCGCCTGCGCGGCGGGCAACAGGCCGCCATAGGTGGCGTCAGGCTCGGGAACCGCTCCGGTCGGAACGTCGCCTCCCCCGCCGCAACCCGCTACGAGCAGCACGGTCGCAGCCGCGGCTGCCGCGGCAACCGTGCTGTGGGTACCCGTGCGACGACCCTGGGGCCTGAACCGCGATCGGCGAGGCGTGCCGAGCATACGATTCCCTTCCTCCGGAAAGCTTGACCTCAACGACGATAGCGGGCGAATCTGACGTTCTGCGCCACAGCACATCCTGTGACGCCAGCCGCTCATCCGCGAGAGGACATCCGGTGCGCATCGTCGGTTACTTCCCCCAGTGGGGTATCTACGACCGTCACTACTTTCTCCGCGATGTCCACTCCAGCGGGCAGGCGGCCAAACTGACCCACCTCACCTATGCGTTCGGTGAACTGGACCCGAGCGGTGTGTGCGTCATGACCGACGAGGCCACCGGTGACGCGTGGGCGGACTATCAGTGCCGTTTCGACGCGAGCGAGAGCGTGGACGGCAAGGGGGACTCCTACGAACAGCCCCTCGCAGGCAATTTCTATCAGTTGCGCAAGCTGAAGAAGCGCCACCGCCAGCTCAGGGTGGGCATCTCCTTCGGAGGGTGGAACGCCTCCAAGCACCTGTCCAATGCGGCGCTTACCGCCGAGTCACGAGCGGCCTTCGCCGCTTCGGTGGTCTCGACCTACCTGGACGGCAACCTTCCTGTGTTGCCGGGCGAGCCGCAAGGCGGGCCCGGAGCCGCCGCAGGCGTCTTCGACTACGTGGACTTCGACTGGGAGTGGCCGGCCTCTGACGGCAACGACCACAACATCGTGCGCCCCGAGGACCGGCGCAACTTCACGCTGTTGTTGGCCGAGACCCGCCGTCAGCTCGACGCCTTCAGCCAGCGCACCGGACGACTGGTGGAGATCAGCGCCTACCTGCCGGCCGATGCCTCCCGAATCGAAGCCGGGATCGATGCCGAGGTGTTTCGCTACCTGGACTTCGCGATCGTGCAGGGATACGACTTCAGCGGCGACTGGGACCTCACCACCAACCACGCCTCCCAGCTCTACACACCCCGTGCCGACCCTTCCCCCGGCCGGCTGAGTGTGGACTCCGGCGTAGTGAACTACTTGGAGTTGGGGGTCCCCCCGGAACGACTTCTCGTGGGCGTTCCAGGTTTCGGTCGGGGCTGGAGCGGGGTCCCGAGGGTGGACAACGGCCTCTACCAGCGCGCCGCGAACGTGGCCCCCGGAACATGGGATCCGGGAGACGAGGACTACAAGGTCCTGAGCCGCCGTCCCGGCCCCCGGTTCCGCGACTCCGAGAACGGGGCGGTGTGGCTCTACGACGGCACCGAGTTCTGGAGCTACGACGATCCCGACCTGATCCGCGCCAAGGCCGCCTACGTCCGCGAGCTCGGGCTGGGCGGTCTGAGCCTGTGGTCCCTGGACGGTGATGACGCACAGGGTTCCCTTGTTCGGGCCATGCACGGGTGACCGTTACCGACAGACCACGGGTGTCCGGCAGCGGGGCCGGGTGTGGACGAACCCGGTCGGCCGGTTGTCGCAGCAACTAGCCTGGGACGCATGGTGGATGTCGTGAAACTGCTCGAACCCGTGTCCAAGCTCCACCAGCGGCGCAACGCCCCGCTGGTCCTGGAACTCGACCTGACGGAGGGGATCTCCGACGAGACGCCCGGCGACCCCGTCGGCCAACTCCTTGCGATGCGCCGGCAGCGGATGTCCGACGTCATCGAGGGGATCAGACGCGGCGCACGCGACCGTCGGGTCAAGGCGCTTGTGGTGAAGATCGGCGGCTACCCCATCGGCATGGCGAAGGTTCAGGAGCTGCGCCAGGCAGTCGAGGTGTTTCGTCGTTCGGGCAAGGCCACGGTCGCCTGGAGCGAGTCGTTCGGCGAGTTCGGCCCCGGTTCGGTCCCCTACTACCTGGCGACGGCCTTCGAAGAGGTCGCGCTTCTTCCGTCCGGCACCGTCGGCCTGACCGGCCTGAGCGTCACCAGCAAGTTCTTCCGGGACGCCATCGAGAAGCTCGGCGTGGAGTACGAGATCGGCGCGCGCCACGAGTACAAGACCGCCGTCAACACTTTCAAGGAGCGAGGGTTCACCGAGGCGCACCGCGAGGCCAGCGGACGGATCGTCGAATCGTTCACCGAGCAGATCGTGGAGGGGATCAGTACCGGACGCGGTTTGTCCCCCGAACAGGCCCGAGGCCTCATCGATCGTGGACCGTTCCTGGCCGCCGAGGCATTGGACGCCGGGCTGGTCGACCGCTTGGCCTATCGGGACGAGATCTACGCCGACCTGTTGGGACGCTGGTCCACCGCGAAGACGCCTGCGCACCTGCAGTACGTATGGCGCTATCAGCGGGCACGCTCCCTGCCCGACCGGGTCCCCTCGGTGCAGCGCGAACGGTACGTCGCGATGGTCTCCGGGGTCGGTCAGATCGTTTCGGGACGCAGCCGGCGCTCCCCGCTGGGCGGCGGCTCTGCCATGGGCTCCGACACCGTGGCGGCCGCGCTGCGCGCGGCTCGACAGGACCCTCAGGTCGGGGCGGTGGTGTTCCGTGTGGACAGTCCGGGAGGCTCGGCTACGGCCTCGGACGTGATCTGGCGTGAGGTGAAGCTGACCCGTGAGTCGGGAACCCCGGTCGTGGTGTCGATGGGCGATGTCGCGGGGTCGGGCGGTTACTACGTGGCGGCCAGTGCCGACGCCATCGTGGCGCAGCCGGGCACCATCACCGGATCGATCGGTGTGTTCGTCGGAAAGGCGGTACTTTCGGGGCTGCTCGACCGGATCGGGGTGGCCAGCGACTCCATCGACGGCAGCGCGCACGCGGGCATGTTCAGCGCGGACCGTCGGTTCAGCGAGTCGGAGTGGGAGCGCGTCAACGCGATTCTCGACCAGATCTACGACGATTTCACCGCCAAGGTCGCCGAGGGGCGCGGGATGACCCGTGAGCAGGTCCACGAGGTGGCCCGCGGGCGGGTCTGGACCGGAAAGGACGCATTGGCCAACGGACTGGTGGACCGATTGGGCGGCCTGGAGACCGCGGTGCGGCTGGCCCGGGACAAGGGCGGGCTAGCCCGCCTCGCGCCGGTCCGGCACTATCCTCGACCCAACCCGCTGGAGCGGCTGATCCCGGCCGAATCCAGCGAGGACAGGACGGCCGTGGCTGGTGTGCGCCTGAACGCTTGGGGCCCGCTGGCCGAGGTGTCCGCGCGGCTGGGGCTGCCCGCCGCCGGTCCCCTGGTCATGCCGGGTACGTGGGAGGTTCGTTGACCGGGGCAGCTCCCGCCTTCGCAACCACGGAGTTCACCGACGCGATGGGGCGGTTCGCCACCGGAGTCACGGTGGTGACCGTGGCCGACGGGCGAGACGACATCGGCAGCACCGTCAACGCGTTCGCCTCGGTCTCGGCCGATCCGCCGATGGTACTGGTGAGTGTCTCCACGGACAGCTACCTCACCGAGGTCATCGACCGGCAGGGTGGTTTCGCGGTGAACGTGCTCGGTTCTGCGCACCGGGCGATCGCGGGGCGTTTCTCTGCGGAGGGCCGGCCCAGTGCCCGACTGCTCCTGGCAGGGGAACCCCACCACCGCGGCACGCTCACCAACGCGCTCATCCTCGACGCGGCGATCGCAGCCGTGGAGTGCTCGGTGCATCAGCGGGTGGAAGCCGGCGACCACATCGTCTATCTGGCCCGGGTGCGGTCCCTGCCCGAGGTCGGTCGGACCGGTTCGGAGTCCAAGCCGCTGATCAGGTACAAGAGCCGGTATCACCATCTCGGATAAACAGGCATACCAGTGTGCGGCCAGATTATCGACGGTGCCACGGGGTCAGTACTTGCGGGAGGGTCCGCCTGCTAGCGCCTCGGCGCCAGGGTCTTGCCCCCGGGGCGGCTAGTTCACGCCGCCCCGGATCAGCGATCCAATGGAGGCATGGAAACAGCCTTCACCGTCCTCGGAGTTCTGGCCGTGGGACTGATCCTCGCCGCGATCCTGTAGCCGAGCACGCCGTCGCCGCCCGCACGTTCCACGTGCGGGCGGCGACGACCTCTGGTCATGGCCTTCGGCTAGAGAAGGCCCGCCGACTCGAGCCACTCGGCGGCGACCTCGTCGGGGTCCTCCTGGTCGATGCTCACACGCTGGTTGAGCTCCAGAAGCGTCTCGGTGGTGAGCTGCGCGGAAACCGCGTTGAGCGCTTCCCGGGCGGTCTCGTCGACGCTGGCGCTGTGGATCAGCGGGGTGACGTTCTGGGAGCCGAAGAGGTTCTCGGTGTCTTCCAGGACCACGAAGTCGTTGGCCACGATGACCGGGTCGGTGGTGAACAGGTTCGCCACCTGGATCTCGTCGTCCTTGAGCGCCTGCCAGACGATACCGATGTCCAGCGAACGGAACTCCTTGAATTCCAGGCCGTAACGGTCCTGCAGCCCCGGAACCCCCTGGGTCCGGGTCTCGAACTCGGGCGGACCGCCGAGGACGAGCTCGCCGGCGACGGGTTCGAGGTCGGCGATGCTGGTGAGCTCGTACTCGTCAGCAGTCGCGCGGCTGACCGAGAGGGAGTCCTTGTTCTCCGCCTCGGAGGAGTCGAGGATCTCCAGGCCGTCGGGGAGCTCCTCGGTGACGGCGGCGTTGGTGGCGTCGGTGTCACCGGAGGTCGCCCCGGGGTCGAGGTAGAACTGGATCGCCCCGTTGTATTCGGGGAAGACCGACAGGTTTCCCGAGGCGATCTGGTCGTAGTAGACCTCGCGGCTGCCGATGCCGAACTTGGTCTCCACCTCGATGTCCTTGGCTTCAAGGGCCTGGGCGTAGATGTTGCCGAGAAGCGTGCTCTCCGGGAAGTCCGCGGAGCCCACGACGACCGTACCGGCTTCGGGAGTGTCACCGTCCCCCTCTTCGAAGGGGTCGCTTCCGCCACCGCAGGCGGTCATGAGCATCAGGAGCGGAACGCCTGCGGCAGCCAGGCGGGTGAAAGTAGGCATGTGGTGGTGTCTCCTCAAGCGGGGATGGTGGTGGCGAAACTTATTTGGCCGCGGCCTGGCGTAGTCCTGGAGCGACCAGGAAGCGGCGCAGCAGATAGAACATCAGGGTGACGAGCACGGCCAGCGCAACGACGAGCAGGGAACCGCCGACCACCATGTCGAATTCGCGTCGGGCCTGTCCGTCCACGATGAACCGGCCCAGGCCACCGATTCCCACGTACGCGGCAATGGTTGCGGTGGACACCACTTGGATGGCGGCAGTACGCATTCCGAGCAGGATGAGCGGGAGCGCGACCGGCAGCTCCAGCTTGAGCAACACCTCGTGGCCGCGCATACCCATTCCCTGGGCCGCGTCTTTGAGCTGGGGATCGACGCCGCGCACCCCTTCATAGGTGTTGACGAGGATGGGGGGCACGGCCAGCGCCACGAGCGCGACCATGACAGGGGCGACGCCGATTCCCACCGCGATCACCACGAGCATGAGCACACCGATGGTGGGCAGTGCGCGCGCGAAGTTGGCGATGCTGGCGGTAAGGAACCCGCCGCGTCCGGTGTGGCCGGTCACCAGTCCGACCGGCACTCCGATGAGGGTAGCGAGGGCGAGCGCCTGCGCGGAGTACAGGACGTGCTGTCCGAGTCGCGTGGGAATTCCCGCTCCGCCGCTCCATTGGGCCGGGTCGCTGATCCAGAGCCAGAACTCAAGGAAAAGGTTCATGTGGCCTCCGCTCGCCGGGAACCGGTGTCGGTAGCGGGAGCGGTGGTTCCGGCGCCTGCTTCCCTACGGGCCGCGGACGTGCGCCGGGCAGCGCGTTCACTGCCTCTGGTCCACGGCGTGAGCAGACGCTGCATCAGCACCAGCAGTCCGTCGACCAGGAAGGCGAGCAGCACCGACAGAACGATTCCCACGATGATGGGAGTGGGGAACTGCCGTCGGAAACCGTCGGTGAGGATGAGCTGCCCGAGACCGCCGAGGCCCACCAGCGAGGCAACACTCACCATGCTGATGGTGGCCACGGCCGCAACCCGCAGTCCGGCGATCGCCACGGGAAGTGCGATGGGCAGTTCGACCTGGATGAGGCGGCGCAGCGGTGAGAAGCCCATGGCGATGGCGGCCTGGCGCACGTGTTGGGGCACCTGGTAGAGGCCGTCCACGACGTTGGGGACCAGGATCGCCAACGTGTAGAGCGAAAGCGGAATGATCGCGGTCCACTGGGTGAAACCGGTATAGGGAAGCAGCAGGAAGAACAGCGCGATCGAGGGCACCGCGTAGAGGATGTTCACACCGGTGAACACCGAGGGGTAGAGCCAGCGCCAGCGGGCGCAGACAACCCCGAGCGGAACGGCGATGAGGAGGCCGATGAGGATCGGCACCAGTGCCAGCTGGATGTGCTCCAGGAGGCGGGTGCCGACGGGGTCGTCCCAGTTGCGTGCGATCCAGTCCCAGCGGATCAGCGGCTGGTCACCCATCGGAACGCACCGGCTCGGCGGTGGGGGCCTCCTCGGCGCCCACCGACCAGATCGCGGAGCCCAACTCCGACTGGGCGACCACGCCGACCACGCGGCCGTCGGCGTCGACACCGACTGCGCGCCCCGCAGGAGAGAGCACTGCTGCGTCCAGAGCGGCCCGCAGGGAGTCGGTCTCGACGGTGAAGACGTGCCCGTAGTCGACCAGGTCGAGTGAACCCACCACGGTGCCGGGGTCCGCGGCCCCCAGGGTCTCGGTCGAGACCCAGCCACGCGGACCGCGCTCGCCGTCGACGACCAACAGCCACGGTTCCCCACTGCGCAGGGCCAGTTCCCTGGCCCGACCGGCCTGGACGTCGTCGCCCACGACCGTGTCGGTGCGGGGGGTGAGCAGCCTGGCCGGGAAGAACGACAGACGCCGAACGCCTCGGTCGTAACCGATAAAACCTTCGACGAAGGAGTCGACGGGGTTGGCGAGCAGACGCTCCGGGGTATCCAGCTGGGCCAGCTTGCCGCCCGGGCGGAAGACAGCAATGGAGTCGCCCAGCTTGACGGCTTCGTCGATGTCGTGGGTGACGAAGACGATGGTCTTGTGGAGTTCTGCCTGGAGGCGGATCAGTTCGTCCTGAAGGCTGGTCCGCACGACCGGGTCGACCGCGCTGAAGGGCTCGTCCATGAGCAGGACGGGCGGATCGGCTGCGAGCGCCCTTGCCACGCCGACCCGCTGCTGCTGTCCGCCGGAAAGCTGGTGCGGGTAGCGCTTGGCCTGCTCCGGTTGCAGGCCGACGAGCTCCATCAGCTCGCGGGCGCGCGCACGCGCGCGCGGCTTTCCCCAGCCGAGCAGGAAGGGCACCGTCGCGATGTTGTCCACGATGGTGCGGTGCGGGAAGAGGCCCGCCTGCTGGATGACGTAGCCGATGGAACGCCGTAGAACAGCTGGATCTCGGTCCCGGATGTCTTGGCCCTCAACGGTGATCAGACCGGTGGTCGGCTCGACCATCCGGTTGATCATCCGCAAGGAAGTGGTCTTGCCGCACCCTGACGGGCCGACGAAGACGGTGGTGCGCCCGGCCGGGATCTCGATATCGAGGTCGTCGACGGCGATGGTGCCGTCGGGGTAGCGCTTAGTGATGCCCGTGAAGGTGATCATGACGCTTGTACGGGTCCTTCGGTAAGCAGCCGTTTTGTCATGGGCTCGCTCGTTCCCGCTGTTAGACGACTCAAACAACGCCAACCTACCAAAAACCTACCGGACCACTCGAGAATGACTCACCTGGAGATTCGTCCTCCCGCCCCGTCACGGTGGGTTCGGGACCCCGGCCACCCGTTGGAACACCATCGGCACGAAGGGTCCTCACCCGCGTGGGGCGCGCCCGCTCCCGCTCGGCTCGCCCGCGACCCATTCGGCCAACTGGGTCAGGTCGGAAACGACCACGTCGGCCTGTTCTGCGCCAAGGCGCTCGGCATGCAGATAACCCCACATCCCGCGGCGCAGGAGGGCTGCCCGGAATCCGGCCGCCTTGGCGGGAAGCACATCGTTGTCGAGGCGATCGCCCACGTAGAGAATCTCCTCCGGGGCGTACCCGGACTCGGCCGCGACCCGCGCGAAGAACGCCGGGTCGGGCTTGGCGATTCCCCAGGCGTCGGAGACGTGAACGGCGTCCACCGGCAATCCCATCGCTTCAAGTGCGGGACCGGCCTGTACGGGCTGGTTTCCGGCGATGAGGATCTGGAGGCCCGCGGCGCGCAGGGCCGCGAGGGAGGTGCGGACATCAGGGTAGAGGTCATCCGCATCGAAGTCCTCGCGCAGGGAGCCGGGCTCGGCGCGCCGCCAGGCCTCGCTCTCCGCGTCCAGGTCGAAACCGGGCTTGACCAGCCGAAAGGCGTCGATCATCGGACGCCCCTCGGTGAGGACCCCGCCGAGGATCCCGAAGAAGGTCAGGTGGGGGACTTCGAGGCGGTCTGCCCAGCGGCCGAAGATCCTGGTCTCGTCGATCAGGGTCTCGCCGACGTCGAAAACTACGCTGCGGATCGTCACCAACCGGACGCTAACACAGTGCTCGTGGCGCCCTTCTCGGCAGTCGAGGCTAATCAGCGGGTGGCCGCAGGACCGCGAAGGCGTCGGTGATCTCCAGCGTCCGCGCACGAAATCTGAACAGCGCGGCAGGGCGCCCCCCTGAGCGGCCCGAGGGGACGCTCCGGCCGGTCTCCTCGATCTGCCCCCTGCGCAGCAGGACCCGTCGCAGGTTCGTGGCGGCCACATCATGGCCGAGCGCGGCGCGGTAGTAGCGCGAGAGCTGCGACATGGTGAACTCCGGCGGAGCGAGAGCGAACCCGATGTTGGTGTAGGAGAGCTTGGCGCGTAGCCGGCGTCGGGCGGAGTCGACCATGGCGGTGTGGTCGAAGGCCATCGGCAGCAGTTCGGACGCGAAGCACCATTCGGTGTCCGGGGGGACCACCGGATCAATTCCTGCGGGCACGAGCCCCAGGTAGGCGGTGGCCAGCGTGCGCGCGAAAGGATCGCGGTCGGGGTCGCCCCGGGTCTCCAACTGTTCCAGGTGGGAGAGGTCGCGCACGTCGACCTTCTGGGCGAGCTGTCGGCGAATGGACTCCCCCAGTCCTTCGAGCATCCCCAGACTTCCACCGGGCAGCGCCCACAGGCCCTCGCACGGAGGACGTCCGCGCCTCCACACCAGGACGCACAAGCGCCCTTCCCGAACCTGGAAGACGACCGCGAGCACTTCGTGGCCCACCCGGGGCGCCCCGGTGTGCGCCGCTGGGCCGAACCCGTCCGCGAACCGCTCTCCGGTTCCGTTGATATCCACCCCTGTTCCCTCCATCAGTCACCATGTTAGGCTGAATCGAGTTTTAGCCTGAAAGACAAAAACTAGATGTGACCACATCGGCACATCCGGGAATCCCCACCGCCCCGCAGCGGAAACGCCCCCGGTCAAAGGAAGAAGCACCCACTATGGCAACGGTCACCGTCGCTGAAGACGCGCAGACCAGGCAGGAATGGGCCGCGGAGGTTCGACGCCTCGCGGCCGAGCGGGACGCCGTCATCCTCGCGCACAACTACCAGCGCCCCGAGATTCAGGACGTCGCCCACTTCACCGGCGACTCCCTGGCCCTGTCCCGCCTGGCAGCCGAGGTCGAAGCGAGCACGATCGTCTTCTGCGGCGTGCACTTCATGGCCGAGACCGCCAAGATCCTGTCGCCGGAGAAGACGATCCTGCTGCCCGAACCCAAGGCAGGGTGCTCGCTGGCCGACACCGTCACGGCCGACGACGTGCGTGCCTGGCGCGGCGAGCATCCCGACGCAGTGGTCGTGGCCTACGTCAACACCACCGCCGCGGTGAAAGCGGAGACCGACGTGTGCTGCACCTCCTCCAACGCGGCCGACGTCATCCGCTCCATCCCCGAGGACAGGGAGATCCTGTTCCTGCCCGACCAATTCCTGGGTGCGCACGTCAAACGGGTGACCGGACGCGACAACATCCGGATCTGGATGGGCGAGTGCCACGTGCACGCCGGGATCGACGGTCACACACTGCGCGCACGGGCCGAGGCAGAACCCGACGCCGAGCTTTACGTGCACCCCGAATGCGGCTGTGCGACATCGGCGCTGTACCTGGCGACCTCGGGTGCGGTTCCCGAGGAGCGGGTGAAGGTGCTGTCCACAGGCGGCATGCTGAGCGCGGCCGAGCAGACGACCGCGAACAAGGTGCTGGTCGCCACCGAGACCGGGATGCTGCACCAGTTGCGCGCCGCCAATCACACGACGGTCTTCGAGCCGGTGAACGCACGGGCGGAATGCCACTACATGAAGATGATCACCGCGGACAAGCTGTTGTGGGCACTGCGCAACGGCACCACCGAGATCCACGTGCCCAAAGAGATCGCGGCCAGGGCTCGCCAGTCCGTGGAACGAATGGTGGCGATCGGCTCGCCCTCGCGCGGCGGCGAATAGACACGGGCCCCTTCATGACGGGTGGAGAGCCTTGGAAGAAGGCAACCCACCCGGTAAGGGAAAGCTTGCCGTTTGGACACAGATTGGAGAACCCAAAGGACAGCGATAGCCATAATCGCTAGCGTCTCGGACAACTCCGACTTTTCTGAAGCGAGTCGGCGGCAGCGTGGAAACGAATGGGTTGGGGGGGGCGTGACTACGCAGCGAAGACCGGGACACCGGCACGACATCACCGATGACGGCGAGTTCGTCATACTCCTGCGCGAGGGCAGAGGACACGAACAGTGTTACGACACGTTCGCCCCCGCTCTCTACCGCTACTGCTGGATCATGCTCGGCCCATGCGGTGACGAGAGTGGTGATGCCCCGGGTGAGGCTGTTCGGGAGGCGTTCCTCGCAGCAGTGGAGCTACGCCCGCAGCTCCGCGACCGAGAAGCGTTCAAATCCTGGTTGTTCGCGTTGGCGCGCACCGCGTGTCAGCGACGTGGGTTCACCCGGCGCTCACCCTATGCCGCGCTGGCGGTGGTCCCCGCGGAGCGACCCATGGTGGAGGCCATGTCCCAGGTCCCGCCCAGCCATCGCGAACTACTCGAACTGAACCTGCGGCACGGGCTCACCTCCACAGAGATCGCGACGGTCCTGGGGCTGGACCCCGAGACGGTCAGCGAACTGTGCCGCTCAGCGCTCAGGCGCGTCACCGACCTGCTCTCCGAGCAGGAGCCGGTCGTGTCCGCGCACCGGGCGGCGGGTCCGCAACCCCTGACCGACATCGCCGGGACACTCATCGGAGTCGCTCTGCCCGGACCGCCCGCGGCTCTTCGCGCACGTGTGCTCGAAGAGTGCACCGCACAGGAGGCAGCCGCAGCGCGGCTGGAAGCCGCCGCGATCGTTCGACCGCTGAGGCCCGACGGATTTCCGCTGCATCGACCGCGCGGCCCGGTCGGCACCCTCGACATAACCGACGACTTCGTCGAAGACCTGGAGCAGGAGGAAGACCTCACCTCGGTCCGAAGCGACCGGACGACGACAGCCGATGTTCCTGCGCGCCGGACGGCCGAGCCCGTGGCCGAACTCGTCGCGGCCACTGGCAAGGAGCTGCCCGGCCCCCAGGGCGAGGACGATCGGCGCTCCCGCTGGCTGGTTCCCGCGGCGGCGGGAGTGGCAACCGCCGTTGTCGCATGCTCGCTGTGGGGTATGGGAGCGTTCCTACAGAACCGTCCCAGCAGCACGGTCGCCGACGGCCTCTTTCCGGGGGAACGGATCGAGGCACCGGTCGATCCGAGCGACACCACCGCAGAACCCCCGTCCGACCACAACCCCGGCCCTGCGCCGGCCACTGACGAACAGCTCGATCCCGCGCAGGTCGGGACCGCTGTGCCGGAGACGGCCTCCCCCGGCTCCCTCGTGCAGGAAACCGAGGCCGTGGAAGCCCCTGGGGAGCAGTCCCCCGGCTCTCCCGAGCAGCCCGCACCACCCGTCGAGCAACCGGGCCCGGAGCCGGAGCCGGCACCCGAACAACCGGAGCAGCCCGTGGTGATACCGCCGGTGGAGATTCCCGACGAGCAGCCGCCGGGGCGCACCAACGTGGTCACCGAACTGGTCGGCGGCGTTCTCGGCCTTCTCGGCCTCGGCGCGTAGGCGGTGCGACCCCGATGCCCCGCATCAGGTGGGGTAGGCGACCGAGCACTCCCCCTGAGGGAACTCACTCCCCAGGTCATAGGGGTCGACCACTGCCCCGCCCCTGCCGGGGCCGTCCGTTTTTAGATCCGTCGGGAAGAGCGGGACGAGATAGCTGTCGTCATCGAGGTCGCAGTGCACGGGGGTCGCGCTGTTGGCGAGGCTGAAGGTCCGCAGCCGAACGTCCGGCTCGGCCACCGGGTCAACGGAGAAGACAAAGGTCCCCTCGGCTCCGATGACCAACCGGGTGGAGGCAGACTCATCCGGCTTGGCGATCGGATAGACGAAGTTGTAACGAACGGCGACCTCGATGAGGTCGTCGACGCGACTGTCCGACTTCCGCACCGTCGTCTCCCCCAGGGCCCGGACCTGTGTTCCGATGAGTTCGGCGCTTCCGGGGGCGAGGTTGAGCACGACGGCCCGGGTGCTGTTCTCGCCTTCTGCGTCGAGTCCGTCCTCGAACCAGGAAAGGAGTTCCGGTTCGAGTATTTCCTGGAAGGCCGAGTTGTCACCGTCGAAGACTGCTTCCGGGGTGAGATAGACCGCTGTGAGCAGTTCCTCGGTGGCCGTGAGGGCCGCGTCGACCCGGGACTGCTCGACTCCGTGCAGGACGGCGTCGACGGGGCCCCTGCTGATCGCCTCGGCCGCGAGCGGATAGTCCGCGGCGGGTGAATCCCCGAAAGGGTCTGCCGGATCGATCGCGTATTCGGGGCCCTGTTCCCGAACGAGAAAGGTCAGCGGGTCCAACGCCGTGCACCCGGGGACGGTGAAGGCCAAAGAGGTGGCGACCATGGCGAAAGCGGTACGCCCCGGGGTGACAGGGGCGGTGAACAGCGTCATGGCGGAGCTTCCTCTGCAAACAGTGCGGTCGTGACCGGGCAGCAGGGCGACACGGTTCACCGGGGAGCGGCCCGGGCGAGCAACCCGCGGCAGGAACACGTTAACCATCCGGAACGGGAATCCCAACAGGAAACCGCGTCCGCCGGAGAACCTCGGCCCGAACGCGCGGTCGTCATGACGGGGCCCGCCCTGAACGTCGGGCTGCTGCCGCCCGGGCAGGCGTCGCCTCATCGACGACCGGACGTTGTTCGTTCACCGCCCGTTCGCCGCAGAAAGGCGGGTACTAAACTGGCTGGTAACGTCTGGGGCGTGTGACAAACGAGGTGATCCGTTGACTCTGCCGGAAAGAGTGGTGTCCCATCCGGCTCTGCCTTCCCACCGCCCTGAGACCCTTCCGGTCGCCCTCACCACCCCGTTCTACTCCGCTATCGCCACCGTGCCGACGCGTCGGCCGCCGCGGCCTCGCCTGTGATGGGTTGTCAACGACATGTCTCTTGACCGTCCCCTGCGTATCGCCCTGCTCTCCTACCGCAGCAAACCGCACTGCGGCGGCCAGGGCGTCTACGTCCGGCACCTCTCGCGGGAACTCACCGCTCTGGGACACGATGTACGGGTGCTGTCCGGACAGCCCTACCCCGAACTCGACGACGGCGTCACGCTGGAAAAAATCCCCAGTCTGGACCTCTACAACGATGCCGACCCGTTCAAAGCCCCGCCGCTGAGGCAATGGCGCGGCTGGATCGACGCCCTCGAAGTCTCGACCATGTGGACTGCGGGCTTTCCCGAGCCGCTGACCTTCTCCCTCAGGGCGCTGCGTGAACTTCGCTCCCGACGCGGCGAGTTCGATGTGGTGCACGACAACCAGACCCTGGGATATGGCCAACTCGGCATCCAGGCGCACGGTTTCCCGCTGGTCACGACCATCCACCACCCGATCACCGTCGATCGCCGCATCGAGGTCGAGGACGCCACCGGCTGGCAGCGACTGTCCAAGCGCCGTTGGTACAGCTTCGTGGGGATGCAGGGCAGGGTCGCCCGGCGGCTTCGCACCATTCTGGTGCCCTCACAGTCCTCTGCCGATGACATCGTGCGCGAGTTCGGTGTGCGTCGCAGCGTGATCGACGTAGTGCCTTTGGGGGTCGACACCCGTTTCTTCCATCCCCGCCCCGATGTTGCCCGGGTTCCCGGACGGATCGTCTGTGTGGCCAGTGCCGACAGCCCGCTCAAAGGGGTCCCCACGCTACTGCGTGCCGCGGCCAAGCTGGCCACCGAACGCGACGTGTCCCTGACGATCGTCAGCCGCCCCAAACCGGGCGGCCCGACCGACCGGCTCGTGGACGAGTTGACCCTGCGCGACCGCGTCACCTTCGTCAGCGGCATCGACGACACCGAACTGGCCCGACTGTTGTCCAGCGCCCAGATCGTGGTGATTCCTTCCCTCTACGAGGGATTCTCCCTGCCCGCGGTGGAGGCCATGGCTGCAGGCACCCCATTGCTGGCCAGCCGGGCCGGCGCTCTGCCCGAGGTAGTGGGTGAGGACGGCGACGCCGGCCGGCTGATCGCTCCGGGCGATCCCGAGGAAATGGCCGCAGCGATCGCCGACCTTCTCGACGACGATGCCGCACGCGCCCGGATGGGCGCCGCCGCCTGGCAACGCGTCCAGGAACGGTTCACCTGGCGGGCGGTCGCCGAAGCGACCGCTCTGCGCTACATCGAAGCCATCGACGCCGCGCAGTCACGTCCCGGCCGGCCCGGCCCTCCCTGACTCGCACCGCCCGCTCTCCCGCACACCGGTGCGAGCACAGACCGCTAAGGAGCCTGCACTGATCACCGTCGACTTCACCCTGTTCCCCGTCGGGCCCGGCAACCGCGTGCTGGACCTGGGCTGCGGCGGTGGCAGACACGCGTTCGAGATCTACCGGCGGGGCGCCGACGTGGTGGCCTTCGACCAAAACGAGAACGATCTCGCCGACGTCGCCACCATGTTCACCGCGATGCGCTCCGAAGGGGAGGCTCCCGGAGGGGCCGAGGCCGAGACGGTCAAGGGCGACGCCCTGGACATGCCCTTCGACGACGCGTCTTTCGATCGGGTGGTAGCCGCCGAGATCATGGAGCACATCCCGCATGACACGGCAGCCATGGCCGAGCTGTACCGGGTGCTCAAGCCCGGCGGGATCGCCGCGGTCACGGTTCCGAGCTGGCTGCCCGAGCGAATCTGCTGGGCGCTCTCGGAGGAGTACCACACCAACGAAGGCGGTCACATTCGGATCTACACCCGCGCCGAGCTGGAGGCCAAACTCAAGGCCACCGGATTCGAGATCGGTCCGCACCACCACGCCCACGCTCTGCACGCGCCGTACTGGTGGATCAAGTGCGCGGTGGGCACCGACAACGACACGCATCCGCTGGCCAGCGCCTACCACCGGATGCTGGTGTGGGACATGTTCACGTCCCCCCGGGTCACCCGGATCGCCGAGCGCCTGCTCAACCCCTTGATCGGTAAGAGCGTTGTCGTCTACCTGCGAAAGCCCCGTGGCGAGGGCGCCGGATGATCCGAAGCGACCTTCCCGAACTCCCCGGCGTCCTGTCGGGCGACGAGATTGCGCAGAGTGCCCGCTACCTCCTCGACTGCCAGGAGCACTCGGGCGCGATCCCGTGGTTTCGCGGCGGGCATCTCGACGCCTGGGACCACGTGGAGTGCGCGATGGCCCTCTCGGCGACCGGCCACCGGGATGCGGCCGCACGCGCCTACGACTGGTTGGCCGACGTCCAGGACGCGGACGGCGCGTGGCCGGCCAGAATGCGCCAGGGACGGGTCGCCGACCCGATCCGCGAACCGAACCACGCTGCCTATCTGGCGGTGGGGGTCTGGCACCATGTCCTGGTCACGGGCGACGACGCGTTCGCCCGACGGCTGTGGCCGGCGGTGCGCCGCGCCGTCGATTTCGTGCTCGGACTGCGCACCGAGCGCGGCGAGATCCGTTGGGCACGCGACCCGGACGGTTCCGCGGGTGACCATGCCCTGCTCACCGGGTGCGCAAGCATTCACCAAGGACTACGCTGCGCGGTGGCACTGGCCGAACATCTGGGGCGGCCCCAGCCCGACTGGGAACTGGCCGCCGCCCAACTGGGCCACCTGGTGTGCGAGCACGAGTCGGTGTTCGCCGATCGGTCCCGTTATTCGATGGACTGGTACTACCCGATCCTCGGCGGCGCGATGCGCGGCGAACGGGCACGGGACCGCGTGGCAGAGCGCTGGGACACCTTCGTCGTCCCGGAACTGGGCATCCGCTGCGTGAGCGACCAGCCCTGGGTGACCGGGGCCGAATCCTCCGAGCTGGTGTTGTCCCTGGCTGCAATCGGTGAGACGGACCGGGGCGTGGAGGTGCTGTCGTGGATCCAGCACCTGCGCGACCCCGACGACGGTGCCTACTGGACCGGCTACCAGTTCGCCGAACAGGTGCGCTGGCCGGTGGAACGCAGCACCTGGACGGCGGCTGCGGTGATCCTGGCCGCGGATGCGCTGTGCGGGGCGACCCCGGGTTCCCGGGTGTTCACCGACCTGCCCGTGGAGACCGCCCCCGTCGATCCGGCACACTGCGGGTGCACCTCTCTCGTGGGTTGAGGCCCCGTAGTGACGGCGAAGGCCGGTTTCCCCTCTCGGAGGGGAAACCGGCCTTCGCCGTCAGGACCTCACCCGATGGGGAAGCCGCCTCCGGTGTCCTCGCCCGGAGGCCCGTTCGGGTCGGGATCGCTCGGGGCCGGATCGACGGGCGGCTGATCCGTCGAGGGGTCGTCGACCGGTGGCTCATCGGTCGGCGGAGCGTCGGCGTCGGGATCGCTCGGGGCCGGATCGACGGGCGGCTGATCCGTCGAGGGGTCGTCGGCGGGGACCTCCTCCTGGGGAGGCGGCGCCGGCGCGTAGTTCTCCGAACTCCCGCCGTAGACGGGCTGGGGGAAGTCCGCGTACTCGCCATAGGCGCTGGCTGCGGCCTTCTCCATGAAGTCACGCCAGATGATCGAAGGCAGGCCGCCACTGGACATCTCGCCCCAGCCAGGCACCACAGCGGTTTGGTTGTTGCCGTTGTAGACACCGGAGGCCGCCGCGAGATTGGGCGTGTACCCGACGAACCAGGCTGCGACACTGTCGCTGGTGGTACCGGTCTTGCCCGCCGCGGGACGCGAGATGGCGGCGTTGGTCCCGGTGCCCGACGTGACCACGTTGCGCATCGCGTACGTGGCATCGGCGGCCTCGCCCTCGGTGAGGACCCGGTTGCTTTCGATCTCCGGGCGCTCTTCCTCTCCCTCGCGGTTGGTGATCGAGCGGATGACGTGCGTCTCGATGTGCTCGCCGCCGTTAGCGAAGGTCGCATAGGCACCGGCCTGGTCGGTGGGGCTGACGCTGTTCACCCCCAGAGGCATGACCGGGACCAGGTGGTCGTCCAGGCTCCCCTCGGGCAGGCCCATCTCGTAGGCGGTGTCGGCGACCTTCTGCAGGCCGACCCGGTCGGCGAGATCGATGAACCCCAGGTTGTTGGAGACCGTGGTGGCCTGGACGAGGTTCATCGGCCCGCCGGGGGCGTTGCCGGCGTTCTGCACACGCGAACCGGCGATCATCTGGGGACCGCTGCCGTCCACGACGGTGTTGATGCCCATCCCGTTCTTCAGGGCCGCTGCAAGTACGAACGGCTTGAAGGAGGATCCGGCCTGGGCGGTGCCCAGGAAGGCGCTGTCGTACTGGTTCTTCTCGTAGTCGGAACCGCCGTAGAAGGCGACGACTTCACCGGTTGCGGGGTCGACCGCGCTCAGTCCGATCCGGACCTCCTCGGGGAGGTCGTCGACGTTGACGTTGTCCTCGACCGCCTCTTTGGCGGCGGCCATCAGGTCCTTGTCGAAGGTCGTGGTGATCGTGAAACCACCGCGGTTGATGTTGTCCTCGGTGTAACCGAGGGCCTCGAGTTCCTTCATGGCCTGCTGGAACATGTAGCCGTTGTAGCCGCTGAGGTCCATACCCGTCATGGGCCGTTCCTTCTCGGGCTTGGGGAACTCGTAGCCGGCGGCTTCGGCCGGGGTGATGGACTCCATCGTCACGAGGCCGTTGACGACGTACTGCCAGCGGTTCTCCATGTCCGGAGTGGTGTCGGAGTCGGCGAAGCCGAACCTGGTGGGCTGCTGGATGGCAGCGGCCAGGAACGCGGCCTCGTCGGGAGTGAGGTCGCCGACGTCCTTGTGGTAGTACGCCTCCGCCGCCGCTTGGATGCCGTAGGCGTTGCGACCGAAGTAGATGGTGTTGAGGTACTGCTCCAGCACCCACGCCTTGCTCTTGGACTTGTCCACCTTCAAGGAGATGACGATCTCCTTGAGCTTGCGATCGATGGACTGCTCCTGGCTGAGGCCCTCGTAGTAGTTGCGCACCATCTGCTGGGTGATGGTGGAACCGCCCTGGACCTGGTTTCCGCTGACCGTTGACCACACGGCACGGGCGGTCCCGGTGAAGGAGACTCCGGGCTCGGTCCAGAATCCGCGGTCCTCGGCGGAGAGGATGGCGTTCTGGACGTGCTCGGGCACCTCGTCCAGTTCCACCGGGTCGCGGTTGACCCCACGTTTGGCGATCACCGAACCGTCGGCGTAGGTGATGGTGGACCCCTCGGCGACCGCGTCGGCCTGGGTGGCGTCGGGTACGTCGATCGTGGTGAAGGCGTAGGCGAAACCGCCCGCGACCAGCAGGCAGATAAACAGCGCGGCGATCAGTCCGACACGAGTGATCCGCCACCACAGCGGTTTTTTCTTCTTGTCCTTCTTGTTCTTCGGGTCCTTGCCCGGCGCTCCCTTGGGACCGGTCGCGTCTTCGCGGCCTTCGGGGCCGTTGCCCGCTCCGCCCGTGCCATCGGCGGCAGCCGTCTGTTCGGGCTCGCGATCGACAGCGGCTGACGTCTGCGCGCCCACCGTTTCGAACCCGCGGGTCGCCGCGACGTCAGCCGTGGGCTGGGCAGCGGCGTCGTCCCCGTTTGCACGGGCCGTCTCGGGCTGTCTGGTGGAGTAGACCGCGGCAGCGAGTCCGGTCTTCTTGGCCGGTGGCGTGTCGGCTGTCCGTTCGGGGGGCGGCTCGGAAGCCGCGGCCTCGTCCGTCCCGGCGGGATCTCCGGCCGTGGGCTGCCCTGCGGGATCGCGGGTCGCAGCGCCCTCGTCGGTCTCGCCCGAACCCGCGCGAACGGAAGTGCCCGCCTCTGCGCCGGCGGGAGTGGACTCGACGTTCGTTGTCGGGGCGGGAGCCGCCTTGCCCAAGTTGTAGTGGTAGCGCGCCGGGGGCCGCTGCTCGTCAGCGCCGTCGGAGGCGTCCTCGGTCTCAGGAGCCTGGTTCGCGGAGGCCCGATCCGCGGAGGTCATGGCTCCCGCGGCGAGTCCGACACCGGCTATCGCGGCACCGGTCGCAGCGGTGTCCGCGGCGGCGGAGCCCGCGGCAGCGGATTCCGCTGTTGCGTCGGCGTCGTCGTCGGTTGCGCGCGGGCTCTCGGAACGGGCGGAGTGCTCGGGGTCGTCGGCGTCGTCGAAGACAGGGGTGAACTCGGCCGTGCCCTCCGGGTCCCACTCCTGTGCCGGTTCCGCGGACGCGGCGGACGGTGAATCATCGTCGTCATCGTCGTCGAAGACCGGCCGGAACTCGGCGGTGCCTTCCGGGTCCCAGTTCTCGTCATCGGAACGCTCGGCGGCCGTGGCAGGAGTCGCTTCCCCACCGTCGGTCTTCGCGGAGGAAGCCTCGTCGG
Source organism: Nocardiopsis ansamitocini (assembly GCF_030268225.1). Classification (GTDB taxonomy): domain Bacteria; phylum Actinomycetota; class Actinomycetes; order Streptosporangiales; family Streptosporangiaceae; genus Nocardiopsis_D; species Nocardiopsis_D ansamitocini. The sequence goes on from NZ_BSQG01000001.1 coordinate 1,164,892, forward strand.
TCCGCTCGACAACGGCGTCGGTTTCCGCGGCCGACTGTTCGTCGCCCTCCACAGCCCCGGGCGTACCGGTCCTGTCGACGGAGCCGTCCTCGTTCAGGCTGAGCCCGTACTGGTCGGCCAGGTTGCGGGCCACCGTGTCCCGGAAGAAACTTCCGCTGTCCTTGAAGGCGCTGGCCGCAAGATAGGGCGACTCCTCACCCTCCTGCGCGCCGTCCGAGCCGGCGAACCAGCCGAAGTCGCCGTCGCCGTCAGGTGCGTCCGACCGGGTCGTCGACTGCGGCTCTGCGTCGTTCGCACCCGGGGCATCGCGGTCGGCGGCCTCCGTCTCGTCCGACACGGTGCCGTGGTCGGCATCATCGGTGTCGGCTGGGCTGGGTCGCTGATCGAAACCGTCAGCAGGACGGTCATCGGGGTCGGGGTGCTTGGGATCCACGTCACTCGTCGTCGAAGAAGGTGTACCGGTGTCTGGTGTCTGGGCCTCGGGGTGCGGCTCGCTCCCGCCAACGCCTTTGCTACTGTCGCTCAGTTCTTCCGCCCCCTGAAGTCTTCGCTCCCCACCATCGGGCGCTAACGCGTAGGACGCGCAGATACACCCATTCGGTTCACGAAAAAGTGTGAGATTCGGGATGGCGCCAGCGGGGGTCCGCCTGATCCCTGTCGCACCACGATACCCGGCCTGGCCGACGATCCTGTCGGCCCGGCACCGGCTATGACCTGGCTCTAACAGGACTCTTATATTCGGCCCCGTGTTCTCGGGGCGGCTCCGATCACTGGTTTCGCCACCCCTAGCAGGGCAGAGGCGTGAAGACGGTCAGCGTTGGCGGCGCAGTACCCGCAGTGATCCCTTCACAGCAATCTCAGCGAACTCCCCGGAGTCCAGCGCACGCCGATAGACGTTGTAGGGCGGCCGTCCGCCGTCGGCCGGATCGGGGAACACGTCATGGATCACCAGCGCCCCTCCGACGCACACGTGCGGGCTCCAGCCTTCGTAGTCGGCCTGGGCGGCCTCCTCGGTGTGCCCGCCGTCGATGAAGAGCATCCCCAAAGGTGCTCGCCACAGCCGGGCGACGGCTGCGGAGCGCCCCACCACCGCCAGCACCTCGTCGTCGAGCCCGGCGTCCGCCATGGTCGCCCGAAAGGTTCCCAGGGTGTCGAGTCTTCCGGTGGCCGGATCGACCATGCTGGTGTCGTGGTACTCCCAGCCGGGCTGGTGCTCCTCGGATCCGCGGTGGTGGTCCACCGTGATCACCGTCGATCCGGTGGCCCGCGCGGCGGCGCCCAGGTACACGGTGGACTTGCCGCAGTAGCTGCCGATCTCCAGGACCGGACCGAGGGGGGCATGGTCCAGTGCCGCGCGGTAAAGGGCGAGGCCCTCGTCGGCAGGCATGAAACCCTTGGCGCTCTCTGCGACACGCAGCAGCTCAGGAGGCATGGAAACGCTCACGTGGGGCCTTTCGTCAAACGGTTGTCGCCGCACATCATCGCCGACCGGACCGTGGACGGCCGCACCAGCCCCGGCGCGGACCGCCCGGCGCTTCACGACGCGAAGGGCGGCGCACCGGCCCGGCGTGTGGTCAGCCCTGGCTGCGGTCCCCGAAAGCACGGAGCCGACGGGCTGCCTCGTCGAGAATCTCGTCGCGCTTGCAGAATGCGAATCGGACCAGGTGACGACCCTCGTCCTCGTTGGCGTAGAAAACCTGCGCGGGCACTGCCGCCACCCCGGTCAGCCGGGGCAGAGCACGAGCGAGGTCGACACCGTCGCTGTGCCCCAGTGGGCGGATGTCGGCCATCAGGAAGTAGGTGCCTTGCGGGTTCGACACCTGGAAACCCGCTTCGGTGAGCCCTGCTGCCAAGCGGTCGCGCTTGTCCTGGAGCGCGTCCCGTTGCGTGCGCACCCAGCCCTGCTCGTCACGCAGCGCATCGGCCAACGCGAGTTGGAGCGCGCCGTTGGCGCTGAAGGTGAGGAACTGGTTGACGGTCTGGACCGCCCGCACGAGTGGGCGGGGCCCCATCACCCAACCGGTCTTCCATGCGGTGACGGAGAAGGTCTTGCCCGCGGAGGACACGGTCAGGGTGCGCTCGGCCATACCGGGCTGAGCGGCCAACGGTACGTGCACGGTCCCGTCGAAGACGAGGTGTTCGTAGACCTCGTCGGCCAGTGCGATGACGTCGTTGTCCCGGCAGACCTCCGCGATGATCGCGAGTTCGTCGGGGGTGAACACCGTGCCGGTGGGGTTGTGCGGGGTGTTGACGATGATCATCCGGGTACGCGGGGTCACCGCGGCGCGCAACTCGTCCGGGTCGAAGGTGAACCGGGCGTTCGGCCCGGAACCGCTGGGACGCAGTGTGACCGGGCGGCGTACCCCCTGGGCAAGGGCGATGACCCCCGAATAGGAATCGTACATAGGCTCGAACAGTACGACCTCGTCGCCCGGTTCGACCAGGCTCAGCACCCCCGCGGCTATCCCTGCTGTCGCGCCCACGGTGATGTAGACCTCGGTCTCGGGGTCGAGGTCGATGCCGTAGCGGGCCTTGCGATCCTCGGCGACAGCGGTGCGCAACTCGATCCGGCCGGGCCCCGGAGGATACTGGTTCACCCCTTGGCCGATCCAGTGGGCCGCCCCCGCGAGCAGTGACGGCGGTCCGTCCGTGTCGGGAAAGCCCTGCCCTAGGTTGATGGCGTCGGTCTCATTTGCCAGGCGGGTCATCTCCGCGAAGATCGTCTCCCCGAAGCCACCCATTCGCGATACCAGAGGTTCATCCACACCGCACACCCTAGACCGCTCGCCCCGACCGGGCGAAGAACAACCGGGTCTTCTCCTCACTTACGGGAAGAGGGAGGAGAAGACCCGGTCACGATGCGATGCCGCGGCGGGTACGCGCCTCCGCGAGTACATCATGCAGGCGCGCAACCTCCTCGTCGCTGAACTGTTCGATGAAGCGGAGCATCGTCGCCCCGCGGTCCCCGCCTTGGTCCAGTATCTGGCCCATCACCCGCGCTGTGTGCTCCTCCCGGCTCTCCCGGGGCCAGTAGCACCAGGCACGACCGGACTTCTCCCGGTGCAGCAGCCCCTTGTGGAACAAGATATTGGTGACGGTCATGACTGTCGTGTAGGCGATGTCGCGGTCATAGGTCATGGTCTCCCGGACCTCGCGGACCACCAACGCCCGGTCGGCTGCCCACAGGGCGTCCATGATGGCGGCCTCCAGTTCGCCGAACTCCCTAACCTTCACCCTCCCACCTCCGGTCCCCAATGCTAGGAACGGAGGTGGGGCTTCGGGGCGAAATGCGACCAGCCGAACCGATCCGCAGTCACCAACCCGCGGGGCTAACCGATTCGCCACCAAAAACAGGGACAGGGCGGTTTTTTCGGTAGAAATAAAGCCGTTTCCACGGCCTATGGACAGCAGCCAGGAGGCTCGGGGCTAGAGCAGATCCCGGAAGTGCACCTCGGTCTGCTCGGCGAGGTTGCGCGGGATGACGTACGGGCGCTCGGCGTTGATGTCGGGCCAGTTGTCATGGACGTCCTCGGGCGTCGCGTCGCGCAGGACCACACCGGGCCCTTCGGCCACGAACACCCTGGCAACCCTGCCGCCGCCCACCGAGTACACCTCTCCGGTGGTGTCGCAGTCCTCGTGCGCCAACCACAGGACGAGTGGCGTGACCTGTTCCGGGCTGAGCTTCGCGGCGGCGTCGGCCGGGAAGAGGTCCTCGGTCATGCGGGTGTAGGCCACCGGGGCGATGGCGTTGACGTTGATGTCGTATTTGGCGCCCTCGATGGCCAGGGTCTTGGTCAGCCCGACCACGCCCATCTTCGCCGCCGCGTAATTGCTCTGCCCGAAGTTGCCGAACAGCCCCGAAGGCGAGGTGGTGTTGATGATACGGCCGTAACCGTGCTCGCGCAGGTCGGCGAAGGCCGCCCTCGACACCAGGAAAGAACCGCGCAGATGGACGCCGATGACGGCATCCCAGTCCTCGGCCGAGATGTTCTTGAAGGACTTGTCCCTCAGGATGCCCGCGTTGTTGACCACGACGTCTACCCGGCCGAACGCCTCATTGGCGGCGTCGATGAGCGACTGCGCGCCTTCCTCGGTGGAGATGTCACCGACGTGGGCGTGGGCGACTCCCCCGTTCTCCCGGATCTGCTCGGCGACCGCTGACGCAGGGTTGCCCGCGCCGGCGCCCTCGGCTCTGCCGTCCACCCTGCCACCCGCGTCGTTGACCACCACCTTCGCGCCGCGCGCTGCGAATCCGAGGGCGTGCGACCGGCCCAGTCCCTGCCCGGCCCCGGTGACGACGACAACCCGCCCGTCGAACCGCAGATCAACCATGTTTTTCCTCCTCAACGACCGGACTGACCCGCCCGCCCGGGGGGTGTACCGGACGCGACGGTCCAGAACTACCTACCCCATCTGGACGCACATGCGCCAATCGGCCGTGCCGACTGCCCCCGAATCGACACCAACTGCGATTACACGCGGCCACCTCCTGTGTTCTCGGAGCAGCCATTGGTAGATTCGACAACTGTCGACCAACCCGCCCGATAGTCGCCGCTCAGACCGCACAGTGATGCTGCCGGACCGCTCTGGCAGCACGCCAACCTGGACGGAGGCCGGACGTGCCGATCCGTGTCATTCAGTGGGCCACGGGCTCCGTCGGGGGCGCGGCTCTGCGTACCCTGCTCAGCCGGACGGAATTCGAACTGGCCGGTGTGTACGTCCATTCCCCGGCGAAGGCAGGACGTGACGCAGGGGAGATCGCCGGGCTTCCCGACACGGGGATCCGTGCCACCGACGATCCTGAAGAAATCCTGGCGTTGGACGCCGACTGCGTCACGCACATGCCGCTGCCCTCCGCCTACTTCACCGACGACCCCGACCGCGATACGCGCGTCATCTGCGCGCTGCTGGCGTCGGGCAAGAACGTCGTGACCACAACAGGGTTCAGCCACCCCCGCACGCAGAGCCCTGAGCTGGTCCAGCGGTTGGAGGAGGCGTGCGCCCGCGGAAAGACGTCGCTGTACGGCGCCGGGATCAACCCCGGTTTCATGTCCCAGGTGCTGCCGCTGGCCCTCACCGGTCTGGGAGCACGAATCGACCACGTCTACCTGCGCGAGTGCTCGGATTTCGCCGGCAATCCCTCTCGTGCCGTGGTCACCGGGACCATGGGGCTGGGCCGCTCACCGGGTGACTACCGCCAGATGATCCGGCCGTTTCGCGCCTTCCAGGAGCAGTCCTTCGCCGAGAGCATCCACCTGGTGGCCGAGGGCCTGGGGCTGCGCCTGGACGATGTGGAGGCCCGCGACGAGATCGCCGCTGCCACGTCCGCGTTCGACGTCGCCGCCGGTTCGATCCCTGCCGGTGCTGTTGCGGCCTCGCGCTGGACCTTCAGCGCCACCATCGAGGGCCGCCCGGTGATCGACATGGAGTGCGTCTACAAAAGCGACTCCGCCCAGCTCCTGCCATGGGGGGACCCAGGGGTGGTTCTGCGCGTCCAGGGACACCCCGAATACGTGGTGCGGGTCGAGGAGTTCAGCAACGGGCTGGTCGGCGCGGCTGCCTATACCGTCAATGCCATCCCAGCCGTCTGTGCGGCGGCACCGGGGATCCGCACCTGTCTGGACCTACCGCTCATCACCGGGCGGGGCGCGGTCCGGTTGGGGTGACGGCCGCTCCCTGGACGGTCCTCCGGGTTGGCGCGGTCGTGGCCGCCTCGATGACGGGCGCACCGAGGGAGTCCTTGGACACACCTGAGGCGCAGAAATGCCTCGCGGCGAGCAGCCGTAAGCGGGTGGACGTGCTCATGACCGTCGAACGGGTCGTGAGCTGGGATCACAGCAAGCTCTAGGTTCTTGGTGGAAGCATGGGACGACGCGCCCGGGCCGCAGCGAGGATTTTTGTGGCGCACACCAGGATTGATCCTGCCCAGAACTGGGCATGGTGGGCCGCACAAGCCGTCGAGAATGATCGAATCCCGAGGTCACGACGGCGCATCCGATACAACTACCGCACTTTTTTGTGAATAAATGTTAGGTATATCCCAGTCCAGTACGGGGCCGGGGTCCACATCCGAACGCCTGGACAAGTAGCCTGTTACCACGAGATGGCTGGCCGGGCGTGTTCTCAATAGCGGCCAAGTGGACCCGTTGTGCCCTGTGCGTGGCTGTCTCACCATCACATTCACAAGCGAGCAGCGGAAGAGGGCGATCTCCGCCGTGTCGTCTGAGGCGTCTCAACCCCTGACAGATTTCGGCCCGAACGAGTGGCTGGTCGACGAGCTTTACCAGAAGTACCTTCGCGACCCGAACTCGGTTGACAAGGCATGGTGGAATTTCTTCGCGGACTACAAGTCCGGATCCGCCGCCGCCAACGGAGCCAGTGCTCCGTCAACGGGTGGAAAGTCCGGTGAGAGCGCTGCCCGCAGCGCCACCGAGGCATCCACCAAGCCGGTGTCCCCGGCACCCGACCCGGCCAAGGCCGCGTCGGCTTCCCCCAAGAGCACGGCGAACGCGTCCGACGACTCCAGCGCAGAGCTGGACCCGGACAACCCCCTCGCCGTCAGCGAGGAGCGGCTGCGCGGCGCGTCCGCGCGCACAGCCACCAACATGGAGAGCAGTCTCACCCTTCCCACGGCCACGAGCGTGCGCGCGGTTCCGGTGAAGCTGCTGTTCGACAACCGCACGGTCATCAACAACCATCTCCGCCGCGGCCGCGGCGGAAAGATCTCCTTCACGCACCTCATCGGCTACGCCATGATCAAGGCGCTCAAGTCGATGCCGGAGATGAACTACTCCTACACCGAGATCGGCGGCAAGCCCGGCATCGCCAGGCCCCTGCACGTCAACTTCGGTCTGGCGATCGACCTGGCGAAGCCCGACGGGACCCGTCAGCTCGTGGTGCCCAGCATCAAGAGCGCCGAGTCGATGGACTTCAAGGAGTTCTGGACCGGCTACGAGGACATCGTCCGCAAGGCCCGCAACAACAAGCTGGGGGTGCCCGACTTCCAGGGCACGACCATCAGCCTCACCAACCCAGGCGGTATCGGCACCGTGCACTCGGTTCCGCGCCTGATGCCCGGACAGGGCGCCATCCTGGGCGTGGGCGCGATGGAGTACCCGGCGGAGTTCCAGGGCGCCTCCCCGGAGACCCTGAACAAGCTGGCCGTCAGCAAGGTCATGACGCTCACCTCGACCTATGACCACCGCATCATCCAGGGTGCGCAGTCGGGGGAGTTCCTGCGGACCATCCACCGTCTGCTGCTGGGCGAGGAAGGTTTCTTCGACGAGATCTTCGAGTCGCTGCGCATCCCGTACGAGCCCGTGCGGTGGGTGCAGGACATCTCGATCAGCCACAGCAACCAGGTGGACAAGGCCAGCCGGGTCCAGGAGCTCATCCACGCTTACCGCGTGCGCGGGCATCTGATGGCCGACACCGACCCGCTGGAGTACACCCAGCGCCGCCACCCCGACCTCGACGTCCTCGAACACGGCCTCACGCTGTGGGACCTGGACCGCGAGTTCCCCACCGGTGGTTTCGGCGGCAAGCAGGTCATGAAGCTCCGGGACATCCTGGGCGTGCTGCGCGATACCTACTGCAGGACGGTAGGCATCGAGTACATGCACATCCAGAGCCCCGAGGAGCGCGAGTGGATCCAGGCGCACGTCGAGCGTGACCACGAGAAGGTCAACCGCGACGAGCAGCTGCACACGCTGCGCCGCCTGAACAGCGCCGAGGCGTTCGAGACGTTCCTGCAGACCAAGTTCGTGGGACAGAAGCGCTTCTCCCTCGAAGGCGGAGAGTCGCTGATCCCGCTCCTCGACGGCGTGATCAGCAAGGCGGCGAAGGCCGAGCTGGACGAGGTCGTCATCGGCATGGCCCACCGCGGCCGGCTGAACGTGCTCGCCAACATCTGCGGCAAGTCCTACGGGCAGATTTTCGGTGAGTTCGAGGGCAACCTCGACCCGCGCAGCGCGCACGGCTCGGGCGACGTGAAGTACCACCTCGGTACCGAGGGCACCTTCACAACCGCCGAGGGCGAGAAGATCGCGATCTCGCTGGCTGCCAACCCCAGCCACCTGGAGACCGTCAACCCGGTCGCAGAGGGCATCGTCCGCGCCAAGCAGGACGTGCTGGACAAGGGGCCCAACGGCTTCACCGTCCTGCCGGTCCTGATCCACGGCGACGCGGCGTTCGCCGGCCAGGGGGTGGTCGCCGAGACCCTGAACCTGTCGCAGCTGCGGGGCTACCGCACCGGTGGCACGGTGCACGTCATCGTGAACAACCAGGTCGGGTTCACCACCTCGCCCACCGACAGCCGTTCCAGCGTCTACGCCACCGACGTCGCCCGCATGGTGCAGGCGCCGATCTTCCACGTGAACGGGGACGACCCCGAGGCCGTGGTCCGAGTCGCACAACTGGCGTTCGCCTACCGGCAGACGTTCAACAAGGACGTGGTGATCGACCTCGTCTGCTACCGGCGCCGTGGCCACAACGAGGCCGACAACCCCTCGTTCACCCAGCCGCTGATGTACGACGTGATCGACGCCAAGCGCTCGACCCGCAAGCTCTACACGGAGTCGCTGATCGGCCGGGGCGACATCTCGGTCGAGGAGGCCGAGCAGGCGCTGCGCGACTACCAGCAGCAGCTGGAGCGCGCCTTCACCGAGACCCGCGAGGCCGGCCGCAAGCCGGTCGAGCCGGGCGCGGTGATCAAGCCCGAGGTGTTCAACGAGGGTCGGGTCGACCACTCGACGGTCGAGACGGCCATCTCCGAGGAGACCGTCAAGCGCGTGGTGGAGACGCAGACCTCGCTGCCCGAGGGCTTCACTCCGCACCCGCGCCTGCTACCCCAGTTGCAGCGACGCGCGCAAATGGTCGAAGAGGACAAGATCGACTGGGCGTTCGGCGAAACGCTGGCATTCGGTTCGCTCCTCATCGACGACCACCCGGTCCGCCTTGTCGGTCAGGACAGCCGGCGAGGCACCTTCGGTCAGCGCCACGCGGCCCTCGTCGACCGGGAGACCGGCGACGTGCACACCCCGCTGAAGGCATTCGACAAGGGGACCTCGAAGTTCTACGTGCACGACTCGCTGCTGAGCGAGTACGCGGCACTGGGCTTCGAGTACGGCTACTCGGTGATCCGTCCCAACGCCCTGGTGGCGTGGGAGGCGCAGTTCGGCGACTTCGTCGACGGCGCACAGACGATCATCGACGAGTACATCAGCTCGGGTGAACAGAAGTGGGGCCAGCGCTCCAGCGTCACGCTGCTGCTGCCGCACGGCTACGAGGGGCAGGGGCCCGACCACTCCTCCGCACGCATTGAGCGCTTCCTGCAGATGTGTGCGCAGGAGAACATGACGGTCTCGATGCCGAGCACCCCGGCGAACTACTTCCACCTGCTGCGCTGGCAAGTGAAGTCGCCGTATCAGCGTCCGCTGGTGGTCTTCACACCCAAGTCGATGCTGCGGCTGAAGGCAGCGGTTTCGGCCGCGTCGGACTTCACATCCGGCTCGTTCCAACCGCTGATCCCCGACAACAGCGGGATCTCCCCCGAGGACGTGCGCCGTGTGGTGCTGTGCTCGGGCAAGGTCTACTACGACCTCGACGGCGCGCGTAAGCGTACCGGGGACAAGCACACCGCGATCGTGCGCGTGGAGCGGCTCTACCCGCTGCCGATCGAGGAGATCCGCCAGCAACTCCGGGCCTTCCCCAACGCGGGCGAGGTCCTGTGGGTGCAGGAGGAACCGGCGAACATGGGTCCGTGGCCCTTCGTCGCGCTGGTCTTCTCCGAGCAGTTGGACCGGCCGTTCACCCGGGTGTCGCGGTCGGCGAGTTCCTCGCCCGCGGCAGGCTCGGCCAAGCGGCACGAAGTAGAGCAGCAAGCCCTGGTCAACACGGTTTTTCCGCCGGCAGACTAGGGACAGGCACACGGGGTCGATGAGTGGGCGGACCGCATGGACGGTCCACCCGGGCAGCACGAGCGACCTCTGATCGGGCCCCGGCCGTTTGGCCGGGGCCTTTTCGCGTCCAAGGACGTGACTGCGGAATCGGCTGGGTACGGATAAGGAGAGGCCCTCCCCAGCCGGCCCGGACCGGCTGGTCCCGGAGTGGTGGCGGGGGCTCCCCTAGGGGAAGACCGGAAAACTGCGCGCAACACCCCCGGTATTTCGCGACATATCTTGAGTCTTGACCGATCGCGACATAACGTGTTCTCACGGAGTCAAATTCGAAGGGAACCGCGATGGCACGATGGACCATCGACCAGCCGACCACCCGCACGCTCGAAGGAATCGTGGCGCTGCGGATACGCATCATCGGCGGTCATGTGAATGTCCTGCCCACAGACGACCCGGTGACCTTCGAGGTCTCCGACATCCAGGGTGAGCCGGTACTGGTCACTCAGGAAGCGGGGATCCTCACGGTCACCTACGACGACCTCACCCGCAGCGGGCTGATGGACCGGTTGCGTCCGGTCCAGCTGTCGGGGTACCGCGGAATGGGGAAGAGGTCCGCGACCGTCAGCCTCCGGGTGCCCCGCGACTGTCCGGTGGAGATCACCACTGCTTCGGCATCGATCGTGGCCGCCGGACTCACCGCCAGGACCCAACTGCGCAGTGCGTCGGGCGACGTCACCCTGGACGGTCTGGGCGGCTCGATCGACGTCAACACGGTCTCCGGCAACCTGGAGGCCAGAGACCTCAACGGCAAGCTCACCTTCAACAGTGTGAGCGGTCACCTGGAAGTAGCGGGGGGGCGGTTCGCCCACTTCGCGGGAAAGACCGCCTCGGGCCGGCTGCTCGCTGACGTGGATCTGGGGCCGGCCGCACGCGTCCGCCTCGGCTCGATCTCCGGTTCCGTGGCACTGCGCATCCCGGCGGGAACGAGCGCCGACGTGGATCTGCGTTCGGCGACCGGCGAGCTGGACTCCGAGTTCGGCCTGGACCGGCGAAGCATGCGCGGCCGCAACCACCTCAGCGGGAAGATCGGCGGCGGAGTCGACCCGGCGAACATCCAGACCACGACCGTGTCGGGCGCGGTGAACTTGTTGAGGCGCGCAAGTGACGCCCCGGCCGCGATCCCTAGGGGGGATGACGCATGAGCACCATATTCGGCCACGGCAGGCTCCGGCTCTACCTGTTGAAGCTGCTGGACGAGAGCCCCAAGCACGGCTACGAGATCATCAGCCTGCTGCGGGACCGGTTCTTGGGCGTCTACTCCCCTTCTCCCGGCACCATCTACCCCCGGCTCGCCCGGTTGGAGGAGGAGGGTCTGGTCACGCACGAGGAGGTGAACGGACGCAAGGTCTACAGCCTCACCGACAAGGGACGCGAGGAACTGAACAAGCGCACCGTGGACCTCGACGAGCTTGAACGCGAGATCACCGAGTCGGTGCGCGATGTGGCCCGTACCGTACAGCGAGACGTCCGGGACACCATCAGTCACCTGCGCGAGGAGCTCAAGTTCGCGGCCGGTGGGACGAGACGCACCACCAAGGCCAAGGCCGAGGAGAAGGAACGGGGCTCTTCCCCTGCCGGCGAGGACGTCTGGGGGCAGGCGGCCGGGGAGGAACAGGCGAAGCCGGCCGACGCTCCCCGGGAGGAGCCGACCGACAAGAACCGGGGCTCCTGGTGGAACCGCGACTGGGAGAAGCTCACCCAGGGATTGGGTTGGGGCAATGCCTGGCCCAAAGGGGGCGGGACGGGCGACCGTCCCGACTTCGAACGGACGCTGCACGACTTCGGCGACCGCGTCCGCGAGGTCGTCCGTGACGCAGGGCATGTCGGCGAGGCCGCAACCACCGATCTGCGCCGCATCCTCGACGAGACGATCGAGGTCATTCGGCGCGACGCGGCCTCGTGGGGTCCCAAGGACCCGGCGAAGACGACCGGCGAGGCCACCGGAACCGATGGGGAGGAACCTGAGACGGTGCCCGCCCCCGAGGAGCGGTCGGCGAACAAGCAGTCGGAGAAGGGGGACGTCTGGGAGAGGGTCGCGGCAGAGGAGCCTGCGGCCACCACCGACCAGGCGGAAAACGCGCCTTTTGCCCAGCCTCCGAGTGGCGCACCCGTTGAAGGGCAGCCCGCCGAGAAGCCCACGGTGGACGAGAACGGACCAGGGCCTTTCGCCCAGCCTCCAGCCGACACGGGCGACGCGCCCGGGCCGGACAAACGCAACCTCTGATCCACGGATCGAACCGATGGCAGGGGCCGGGACCCGTTCCCGGCCCCTGTCGTGCGAGGAACGGCCGATCCCGGTAGTGGCCGGCTCGTTATTGGGTCGGCCGCAACGGCCACCGTCCCGGACATCGGTGCAGATTCCGCCGACGACTCGACGGAGCCCGGCGACGCGCGCGAAGAGGCCGCAATGGAGACCGAGGTGGTGCGGCCGCGCAATCGGGACGTGACCTGGATGCGCACGGTCAGGCGATTGTCATCTCGAACCAGACCTGGCGCCCGAACGATCGGGACGGGCCGGTACCCCAGCAGGTCGCAAGCGTTTGAACCAGGGCCATTCCACGACCGAACTCAGTGTCGGGGTCGAGTTCGCGCACCGTAGGGCACTGGGCGGCGTGTCGACCGCCCTGATCGTGGACGTGGATGGTGACGGTGTCCGCCCCGCGGTACACGCGAACCTTGAGGAATCCTCCGGGTTCACCGCTGAGAGTGTGCTGGATGGCGTTCGCTGCGACTTCACTGACCAGGAGCAGCGCCGTGTCGATGAGGTCCGCGCTGAGCGGAGTGCCGGGACTCTGCCCCAAGGCCTGGTCGACGAAGCCCCTGATCCGGCTGACGTTCTCCTCGGTACCGGGGAACTCTCGCACGGCCGAATGCCCGTCCAGGCCGTCCAGCGCTTCCGGAGAAAACGTGATCATTCAACCACCCTCGGTCATGCGGCCCTTCATGGATATAACGCCGCAGGGTTTGTGGCACCTGGTCGCCATCATCCCCGTCGAGAACTTCGCGTGCAATTGCTTTCACGAATTCCCTCGAACGTTCTTTGCCAACCGCGGCGTGAAGTAGCCTTCTCTCGATCCTGGAGTCGCACCCCCTCGACCAATAAGGAGGATCGGTGGCTGGACGCTATAACCCGAGCGCGAGAAGGCGGCGCCTGGGAGTTGAATTGCGCCGTCTGCGAGAGCACGTCGCAATGACCGGGGAAGAGGCCGCCGAACGGATGTCGTGGTCGGGCAGCAAACTCTCCCGAATCGAGCGGGGCCAGGTATCCACCAACTCCGACGACGTACGGGACCTGCTGGAACTCTATGAAGTAGCCGACCCCGGGATCCGCCAGGCTCTTGTGCTACTGGCCCGCGAATCACGCCGACGCGGGTGGTGGCACGTCTACGGCGATGTGATGCCTGAACGGTTCGATGTCTATTTGGGCCTGGAACCGGAGGCGTGCGCACTACGGTTCTACCATGCACAACTGGTCCCCGGACTGCTTCAGATCGAAGCGTACACACGGGCTCTGCTCGAAGCGCACCCCTCACCGGTTGAACCACGCGAGATCAGCCGCCGCACCGAGCTCCGAATCCGCCGACAGGAGATCCTCACCCACGAGGATCCGCCAGACCTGTGGATCGTTCTGGACGAAGCGGCGATTCACCGCGTAATAGGCGGACCGAACACCATGGCCGAACAACTCCGACATTTGGCGACCTTGAGCCGAATGCAACACATAACTCTACAAGTCTTGCCATTCGATCGGGGAGCACACGCTGGACTAAACGGCGCATTCGACATCCTCGAATTCAGCGAACCGGAAGTTTATGCGCCGAGGCTGGTTCATTTGGAAAACTTGACCAGCAGCCTCTACATCGAAAAGGCTAAAGAAGTGCGGTTCTACACGGTTGCCTTCGAGCACCTGCGTACCGCCGCACTGCGCCCCGAGGAGACTCGGGTGCTCCTGGCCGAGTGCGAAGAACGCATGAGGTCCATGGCAAAGGAGCAGACATACGAAGATGAATGAGGAAGGGAGCGCGGGATGCCCGCGTTTGAAACGGAAGGCGCCCAATGGCGCACGAGCACCTACAGCGGCACCGGAGGGGGGCAGTGCGTGGAAGTCGCGGACACAGGTGACGCCATGGGCGTCCGCGACTCGAAAATCCCTGAAGGCGTCACCCTGAGCTTCCCCGCTGGGGCATGGGCAGTCTTCACCGAGGCCGCCGCCCACGGCGCGCTTTAGGTTCTGTCGCGCGACGAACGGGTGGACCGCGGCATCAGAACGGGGGACGCCCCCTTCCGATGCGACCGCAACGCGGCCGACCCCCTGACGTAAACCGATCCGGAGCGGGCGACCCCTGCTCCGGATCGGTTACGGTGAAGAACCGAATGACTACAGCCGGACAACACCGTCCTTGCGTGCCTGCTCGGCAACAGCCTTGGCAACAGCCGGGACGACACGGGGGTCGAACGGGCTCGGAATGATGTACTCGGGGCTGAGGTCGTCACCCACGAGGTCGGCCAGCGCGTTGGCCGCGGCCAGCTTCATCGCCTCGGTGATGTCGGTTGCCCGGACGTCCAGCGCCCCCCGGAACACCCCGGGAAAGGCCAACACGTTGTTGATCTGGTTGGGGAAGTCGCTGCGCCCGGTCGCCACGACGGCCGCATACCGGCGCGCGACGTCGGGATGCACTTCGGGGTTGGGGTTGGCCATGGCGCAGATGATGGCGTTCTTGGCCATGGTCGCCACGACCGACTCGGGCACCTCCCCGGAAGAGAGGCCGATGAAGACGTCCGCTCCGGCCAACGCGGTCTCGATGGAGCCCTGAAGCCCCGCCTTGTTGCTGATCGCCGCGAGCTCGGCCTTCTGCTCGTTCAGCCCGTCGCGACCGGCGTAGATGAGGCCCTTGCTGTCCGCGACGGCGAGATCTCCGATCCCTGCCTGGATCAGCATCCGCGATACGGCCAGACCGGAGGCACCCGCGCCGGAAACAACCGCCCGCAGGTCGCCGAGTTCACGCCCTGTCACCCGAGCCGCATTGCGCATGGCGGCCAGGGCCACGATGGCTGTGCCGTGCTGGTCGTCGTGGAAAACCGGGATGTCCAGCAGCTCCCGCAGCCGCCGCTCGACCTCGAAGCAGCGCGGAGCGGAGATGTCCTCCAGGTTGATCCCGCCGAAGGACGGTGCCATCCGCGCCACTGTCTCGACGATCTGGTCGACGTCGGTGCAGGCGAGGGCGACGGGGACGGAGTCGAGACCGGAGAACTGCTTGAAAAGCAGAGACTTGCCCTCCATGACCGGCAGGGATGCCTCCGGACCGATGTCGCCCAGACCGAGGACCGCGGTGCCGTCGGTGACAACGGCGACGACCTTGCTCTTCCAGGTGTAGGTGTCGACGAGCTCCGGAGTCTCGGCGATGGCGGAGCAGACGCGGGCCACTCCGGGCGTGTAGGCGAGGGCGAGGCCCTCGTGGTCGGTGATCTCGACGGAGGAGTGGACCTCAAGCTTTCCACCCCTGTGCAGGGCGAATGCCGGATCCTCGTCGAGATGGGAATAGCGGTCGCTGGTCAACTGAAAACCCCTCGATTGTCATGCGCGTTCACGTCGGCCATGACCTGAACGGCCTGCGTTGGAGAAGCAGCGGGCGGAGAAGGGTGCTAGGGGAGGCCAGCCGCATCCGGGTCGATACGAATCGGTGCCGGCGGCCTGTCTCCGCGGTGCTCGTACAAGCGTGGCGCTGCTGGTGTCACGGGGTTGACCCGTTACACAATCATCTCATAACGGTGACCGCAGGCACATGCCGAGTCCGCAACGATGGTCCACCGCGCTATCCGCGCTCAGTCGTTCGTTGTGCGCCGAACCGAGAACACCGGTCAACTCGCCGCACGCGGATGGCAGCCTTATACGCTGGAAAAAGAGGAGACAGACGTGAAGGACCTCTGGAACGCACCGGACCCCGAGGCCCTCCCGGGCCACCGCCCGACAGCCGCTGCTTCCCGGCTCCGTCTCCCCGCGCTGGCCGCCGCGCCATTGGCGTTGATGCTCACGTTGAGCGCCTGCGGTGGCAGCGATGAGGAGCAGACGCCCGCCGAGCAGGTCGAGGCCGACGACGAACTGGCCGCTCTCGTGCCGGACGACCTCGCCGAGAAGGGCGTCGTCACGATCGGCGTGGAGAGCGCCTACCCGCCCGGCGAGTTCCTGGACACCGACGGTACGACCGTTATCGGCTTCAACGTGGAGCTGTACGACGCCGCCATGGCCAAGCTCGGGCTGACCACCGACTGGCAATCGGCACCGTTCGACGCCATCATCACGGGTGTCACCTCAAACAAGTACGACGTCGGCGTCTCTTCCTTCACCATCAACGCCGAACGGCTTGAGCAGGTGAACATGGTGAGCTACTTCAACGTGGGCACCCAGTGGTTCGGCCTGGCAGGCAACCCCAACGACGTCGACCCCGACGACGCCTGCGGCAAGAGTGTCGCTGTGCAGTCGGGCACGGTGCAGGTCGAGGACATCGAAGCGCGTTCCGAAGCGTGTGAGGAGGACGGCAAGGACCCGATCTCGATCCAGCAGTACGAGGACCAGACGCTGGCCACCAACTCGGTGGTGTCGGGCCAGAACGACGCCAGCCTGGCCGACCTCCCCGTCTCGGGTTACGCCATCAGCCAGACCGGCGACAAGCTGGAGACCTACGGCGAGCAGTACGAGGCCGCCCCCTACGGCGTGGTCGTACCGAAGGACGAGACCGAGCTGGCCGAGGCGGTGCGAGCCGCCTACGCGTCGATCATCGAGGACGGTACTTACGCCGAGATCCTCGACAAGTGGGACATCGCCAACGGCGCCATCGAAACCCCCGAAGTCAACCCGAGCGTTGGATAGTAGACCCCCGTGAGCAACGACCACCCCCGGCCGGCGGAGACCCCGTCGGCCGGGTCATCAATGCCAGAACCGATCAGGGCGATTCCCGTCCGTTATCCGGGACGCTGGGTGGCGTCCGCGTTCATCCTGCTCCTGAGCGCGATGTTCGTGCACATGTTGATCACCAACGAGGTGTTCAACTGGCCGTTCATGTTCGAGAACATGTTCATCGAACCGGTCCTGATCGGCGTGCGAACGACTCTCGTCCTGACCGTGCTGGCCATGGTCATCGGCGTGCTGATCGGCATCATCGTCGCTGTGATGCGCCTGTCGGGCAATCCGGTACTGGCCGGTGTGGGCTGGGTCTACACCTGGTTCTTCCGGGCTGTCCCCCGTCTGGTGCTGTGTGTTCTCTTCGGCAACCTCGGCGTGCTCTACAGCACGATCGACCTGGGACTGCCCTTCGACAATTACTGGATGCCGCTGCTGGGCATGAGCGGCGACGCCCGCTTCCTCAGCTTCGAGACACGCGACATCCTCACCGCTTTCGTCGCGGCGCTTCTGGCTCTTGCCTTGTCCGAGGGCGCCTACATGGCCGAGATCGTGCGGGCCGGCCTGCAGTCGGTGGACAAGGGTCAGACCGAAGCCGCTCAGGCGTTGGGCATGTCGCGGACCAAGGTCCTGCGCCGGATCACCCTGCCCCAGGCGCTGCGAGTGATCGTGCCGCCCACCGGCAACGAGACGACGGCAATGCTCAAGGACACGTCACTGGTGGCCTATGTTCCGCTGACCACCGAGTTGTGGTTCCAGTTGCAGACGGTCGGCAACCGGGTCTTCGACCCGTTCCCGATGCTCGTCGCCGCCTGCATCTGGTACCTGGCCATCACCAGTGTCTTCATGTTCGGTCAGTACTTCCTGGAACGCTCATTCACCAAGGGCGACCGGCAGGCACAGGCGGGGCTGAAGATGTTGCAGGCCAAGACCGGGAACTAGCGGGAGGCGCGAGCAGTGACAGAAGAGAACGCCCCCGCGGCCGATGAGCGCATGGTCGTGGCGGAGAACGTGCACAAGTCCTTCGGCCGGCTGGAGGTCCTGCGCGGAATCGATTTGGAGGTCCGGCGCGGGGAGGTGATGTGCGTGGTGGGCCCTTCCGGATCGGGCAAATCCACGTTCCTGCGCTGTGTCAACCACCTGGAGAAGATCAACGCCGGACGCCTCTGGGTGAACGGCGAACTGATGGGGTACCGGCAGAAGGGCGCCAAGCTCTACGAGTTGCGCGAATCCGAGGTCGCGGCGCAACGGAGGGAGATCGGCATGGTCTTCCAACGCTTCAACCTGTTTCCGCACATGTCGGTCGTGGGCAACGTGATGGAGGCTCCCGTCCAGGTCAGGCGGACACCTCGGGCCGAGGCCAAGGCGACGGCACTTGAACTGCTGGACCGGGTCGGTCTGGCCGACAAGGCGGAGTCCTACCCCGGGCAGTTGTCGGGCGGGCAGCAACAACGGGTGGCGATCGCGCGGGCGCTGGCGATGAGCCCGTCTCTGATGCTGTTCGACGAGCCCACCAGTGCGCTGGACCCCGAACTCGTCGGTGAGGTCCTCGATGTGATGAAGGACCTCGCCCGCGACGGCATGACCATGGTCGTGGTGACCCACGAGATGGGGTTCGCCCGCGAGGTGGGCGACTCCCTGGTGTTCATGGACGGCGGCGTGGTCGTGGAGTCGGGCGAGCCCCGGGAAGTACTCACCAACCCGCAGCACGAACGGACCAAGGCGTTTTTGTCGAAGGTCTTCTGAACGGGCTTCGCCGTTCGGCCTCTCAACGGCCGTGGACCACCCGCCCCATGGGTGGACCACGGCCGTTCCTCCGTGCGGAGCTCCTGAGCAAGCGAAGGACCACTGGGCTAGCGTGACCGGCGGAAGTATTCGTTTTCGTCCGCAGTAGTGAGGCACCCGTGATCCGCTTTGCCCGCCCCGATGACGTCCCCGTTATCCACCAGCTCGTCCGCGATCTCGCGGAGTACGAGAAAGAGCCCGATGCCGCCGTGGCCACCGAGGCGGACTTCACGGCTGCCCTCTTCGGGGAGCATCCTGCGGCTTTCGCCCACATCGCCGAACACACCGAGGCCGACGGCACTGTCGTAGCGGCCGGTTTCGCGCTGTGGTTCCGCAACTTCTCCACCTGGACGGGCAAGCACGGGATCTACCTGGAGGACCTGTACGTGCGTCCCGAAATGCGCGGCCACGGCTACGGCAAGGCCCTGCTTGCGGAACTGGCCCGGACCTGCGTCGAGCGGGGCTACCAGCGTCTGGAGTGGTCGGTGCTGGACTGGAATCGACCGTCCATCGACTTCTACGACAGCCTGGGCGCCGTACCGATGAAGGGGTGGACGGTGTACCGGCTGCACGGTGCCGCGCTCGACGGGCTGGGACGCGGGGGCAGCTGAGTTCCACACCTGCGGGCCCGGGCACCAACTCCGCAGGGGAAAGCGGCCGTCGTTGCGCTGCACGGGGAGGAGCCGGTGTGTGGCTTCCGGGCGGTTTCGCCGCCAACGGGACCCGAGAGGGGCCGGCAGCGGTTCGACGCGGCCGGCGCCTCTGAAGCGGAGCACCGGGACCGGCGTGTCGGCATCGTCGCGCAGCACCGCACCTGTCCGGTGAGCCGGCCTGGGCAAACACCGCGAGACCACCAAAGCGGGACACGGCTGTGACGCAGGTGCGCGGGACAAGGGGTTAACAGGATAGATTGCTCCCAAGCGCCAATCTCGCTTCCCTAAGGAGGGACGTGACCGAAGACACCGCTGTGCCGACGGCAGACGCGATGGGTGTACGGGATGCGGTAACCGTTCGCATGCCCGCAGACAGCGCCTATCTGTCCGTACTGCGCACGGCAACAGCTGGTCTCGCGGCCAGGCTCGATTTCACTCTCGACGAGATCGAAGATCTCCGCATCGGAGTGGACGAGGCGTGCGCGATGTTGCTGTCGCAGGCGCTGCCCGGCACTGACTTGACCACCGAATTCGAACTCACCGGTGACGGCATGCGCATCAGCGTGTCGGTTCTGACCGCGGACGGCAGGCTCCCGGCCCGTGACACCTTCGCCTGGACGGTTCTCTCCGCCCTGGCCGGCGACGTCGACGCCGCGGTCGGCCCTGACGACCGGGTTTCCATCGTCCTGCACAAACGCCGCGACGTGGTGGAGTCGGCGTGAGCGAGAGGGGGCCCGCTCTGACGGCGAAAGCAGAGCATTCAACGCCTGACCGGGCCCGTGCGCGTGCGTTGTTCGAGCAGCTGAACGGGCTGGACGTCGACGCGCCCGAGCGCCAACGCATCCGCGACGAGCTGGTGGAGCTGCACCTGCCGTTGGTGGAGTACCTCGCGCGGCGGTTCCGCAATCGCGGTGAGTGGCTCGACGACCTCACCCAAGTGGCCACGATCGGGCTGATCAAGTCCATCGACCGCTTCGATCTGGGGCGCGGCGTGGAGTTCTCCACTTACGCGACCCCCACGATCGTCGGTGAGATCAAGAGGCACTTCCGCGACAAGGGCTGGGCGGTGCGGGTCCCGCGTCGCCTCCAGGAGCTCAAACTGTCGCTGACCAAGGCAGTGGGCGAGCTGTCCCAGCGTCAAGGGCGCGCACCCACGGTCGCGGAGCTGGCCGAGTACCTGCGGATGACCGAGGAAGAGGTCCTGGAGGGCCTGGAGTCGGCGAACGCCTACTCCACGGTCTCTCTGGACGCTCCCGACAGTGGCGACGAGGACGCCCCCGCGGTTGCCGACTCGCTCGGGATCGTGGACGAGTCCCTTGAAGGAGTCGAGTACCGCGAGTCCCTCAAGCCGCTGCTGGAACAGCTTCCTCCGCGGGAAAAGCGCATCCTGCTACTGCGCTTCTTCGGCAATATGACCCAGTCGCAGATCGCCACGGAGCTGGGCATCTCGCAGATGCACGTCTCCAGGCTGCTGGCCAGGACCCTCGCCCAGTTGCGCCAGGCACTGACCACCGACGACTGACCACTACGTGTGGCGGCCCGGTCCGACTCGGACCGGGCCGCCACACGTACGGTCGGGATACCCCGGTCAGTCGTTCTTGCGACCGCCCCTTGGCGGTGGGTCCTGGGCTGGAAACAGCGTGGCCGTGGTGGCCGGGGCCAGGACCGCGGCGAGCGCGGCGGCGGCGACACCACCCAGTGCCAGGCTCAGCACGGGCTGCTGGCTGGTCCACAGGTAGTAGGCGACGATCAGCGCGAACAACTGGGTGAGGACCACCGGGCTGCGCGCCCATTCGTGCAGCTCGAAGAGTCCCCAGGCCACATAGCCCAGCGCAGCCGCCGCACCCAGCGCGAAGACCGCCAGGGGCAGGGCGTAGGTGATGTCGGCGCTGTTGCCCATCAGGGCGCTGAACAGGATGAAGACGCCTGAACCCAACAGGGCCAGACCGAGCAGCCCTTCGAGGACGGCCGCGATGACAATGGTGAATGGGCGTCTGGACACGCTTCACTGTAACCGGCGCCGACCGGCCCTGTGGTCAGGCAGTGCGCCATCATCACTACACTGGCGGCGTGCGCGCCCTGTTCATCTCGAATCCGCAGGCCACCACGACCACCTCCCGTTCCCGGGATGTGATCGTGCGGGCCCTCGCAAGCGACGTCTCACTCGAAGTCGTGCAGACGGAGTACCGCAATCACGCCAAGGAGCTGGCGGGAGAAGCGGTGGAAAAGGGCTATGACCTGGTCATCAGCCTTGGCGGAGACGGGACCGTCAACGAGGTGGTCAACGGCATCCTCAGCGCACCGGCCGACTTGCCCCGCCCCGCCTACGCCGCACTCCCGGGCGGCAGCGCGAACGTGTTCATCCGGTCCCTGGGCCTGCCCACCGACCCGATCGAAGCAACCGGCGCGGTACTGGAAGCGCTTCGCAGCGGCTCTCGCCGCGAGGTGGGACTCGGTCAGATCGACGACCCCGAGGACGGTCGCTATTTCACGTTCTGCGCCGGATTCGGATGGGATGCCGACGTGGTGCACGAGGTGGAACGCCAGCGACGGCGCGGCCTTCGCGCCTCTCCTGTGCTCTACGTAGGAATCGCCTTCCAGATGTTCGTGAGGGGTCGGGCCCTGCGCGACCCGTCACTGACCGTGGAGACGCCAGGCCGCAGACCGGTTTCCGACCTGTCCTTTGCGCTGGTGACCAACACGTCGCCCTGGACCTATGCGGGTTCGGTGGCCTTGCGTCCGACGCCGCGCTCCCGGCTGGAGCTGGGCCTGGACGCGTTCGCGATGACCCAGGTGAACCCGGTCCTGGCCGGCAAGATCCTGCGCAAGATGCTCTCCCCGAAGGGCGTGGATCCGCGCGGACGCGGCTACCTCACTTGGCATGACAAGCAGAAGTTCACCATCCGCTCTCAGCGCCCGCGAGCGTTCCAGATCGACGGCGAGTACCTCGGACACCGGGAACAGGTCAATTTCCGATCCATTCCGAAGGCATTACGAATAGTGGGCTGAGAGCGGGCAAACCGGAGATCGTGAGTGCTTGTGACACACGCGACACGCCCGACGCCGGGTTGAGACACCGGACGTACTTGAAAGCTCAGGTTAACCCTGGCACGCTCAAAGTATCGCCGCACGTTACAGGCAGGTTAACGCCTCGATCCGCGGTCAATGGCTGCAACAGGGAAGACTTCCGCGCCCGACAGAGCCATTCGGATCGAACCATAACCAGCCTGTTTCCAAGGGCGCGTAAGCGAAGTCGGGATCGACAACAAGACGGCCCCGAAACAGCGTTTGACTTCGTGAATTCGTTCACAAAGCGCACGCCCCTGATCGCCTCACTGTGAGGAGTGGACCCGCATGGACTGGCGCCACCACGCTGCCTGCCGTGACGAAGACCCCGAACTGTTCTTCCCCATTGGAAACTCCGGGCCGGCACTGACCCAGATCGAAGAAGCCAAAGAGGTGTGTCGGCGCTGTCCGGCGATGAACGCCTGCCTGCAGTGGGCGCTGAGCAGCGGCCAGGACGGAGGCGTCTGGGGCGGTATGAGCGAGGACGAGCGCCGTGCCCTCAAACGCCGTCGCGGCCTGCCCGCGACCAGCAGGGTGCACAGCAGCGTCTGATTCCGACGCGAGGTGGCCGGGATCGTTCACCGGCCACCTTCGACTGGCCGCTGTGGGCCGGGGGATCACGCCGGTCCCCCGCCCTATCGAGCGACAGACCGGCCTCGGAGCCGCCGAGGCCGCACCGGACACGACTGCCTGCCAATCAGGTGTAGGACTGCACTTCGTGATCGACCGGCAGATCCAGCAGCGCCTTGGTCCCTCCGCCCTTCTCAGGGGTGATTTCGAGTCTCCCGGCAAGCTCGCCGGCGATGAGCGTGCGCACGATCTGCAGGCCCAGGCTGCTGGTGGTCTCCAGGTCGAAGCCTTCGGGCAGACCGACCCCGTCGTCGATGATCTCGATCAGCAACCGAGCCGGCGACTTGTCCTCCCCAGGAGCCGGGGGCGGCGCCTCCCGGTGGACCCGCACCTCGATCTTGCCCGGTCCCTGCTTGAGCCCGTGCTCGACGGCGTTCTGGACGAGCTCGGTGAGCACCATCGACAGCGGGGTCGCCACGAGTGCCGACAGCAGGCCGAAGTGCCCGACCCTGCGCGGCACTACGAAAGCGCCGGTGGAGGAGACCTCCGCGGCCATCTCGATGACCCGGTCGGCGATGTCGTCGAAGTCGACGGTCTCGTCGGGCGTGTGCGAGAGCATCTCGTGCACGATGGCGATGGACCCGACCCGGCGGACCGCCTCGTCCAACGCGTCGCGGCCCTCCGGGTTGCTCAGCCTGCGCGACTGGAGCCGGAGCAGCGCGGCCACCGTTTGAAGGTTGTTCTTCACCCGGTGATGGATCTCGCGGATGGTGGCGTCCTTGGTCATCAGCTCGCGCTCGCGGCGGCGCAGTTCGGTGACGTCGCGCACCATGATCAGCGCACCGATCCGGTTCCGGGCGACGACCAAGGGGATGGCGCGCAGCTGGATCGTGGAACCGCGCGCCTCCACCTCGGCCTCTTGAGGAATGCGGCCGCCCGCGGTCCAGTTCAACGACTCGTCCCGGGGATCGGCGACCGCTGACAGCTCGGAGGTGGTGCGAGCGAGCGAGGTACCGACCAGATCAGCGGCGAGACCGAGCCTGCGGTAGGCCGAAAGAGCGTTGGGACTGGCGTAGACGACGCGCCCCTCCTGGTCCAAACGGAGCAGGCCGTCTCCGACCCGGGGGGAGCGCACCATCAACGGTCCCTGGTCGCTGAACGGGAACTCCCCCTCGGCGATCATCTGGGCGAGATCGCTGGCGCTTTGCAGATAGGTGAGTTCCAACCGGCTCGGGGTACGGGCCGAGCTCAGGTTGGTGCTGCGCTGGATCACACCGAGCAGCTGCCCCTTCCTGCGCACAGGGATGGTCTCCTCGCGCACCGGAACCCCACCCGACCAGTCGGGGTCGCCTTCGCGACAGATCCTGCCCTCGCTCCAGGCGCGGTCGATGAGCACTCTCTTCGCCTGCATCTGCGGGCTCGCGCGACCAGCAGTCGTACCCTCGCCGTCGGTGTCGTGGAGGAACTTCTCCACGAGGTCGTCCTGGAAAGCGGTGGGGCCGGTGGTCGGGCGCATCTGGGCGACCGCGACCCACCCGGTGTCGTCGCGCAGACGCACCCACAACACCAGGTCGGCGAAAGACAGGTCGGCGAGTAGCTGCCAGTCGGAGACCAAGGAGTGCAACCACTCCAGGTCGGCCGTCTTGAGCGCCGTATACCTTCTGATGAGATCACTGAGGTGAGGCACTCACAAATCATCCCACGAGTAGAGGCATACTCATTGGATGGGTTTTTCTACCAATGGCCTAGACCAGTTCTGGTCATTGTGGTTGCCCAGGGATGTGCCGGACCTTTGGCACTGCGAAGATGCGGCAAATGCCGGATGGGCGGGAAGCGGTGGAGGAAACCGACGTGACGGGTCAGCGAACACTCGAAGACAGCCCCCGAGTTCCGAAGTATTACCAGGTCAAGAAGCAGCTACTCGCTCTCATCGAGACGATGCCGGCGGGGAACCCGGTGCCACCGGAGCGGGCGTTGGCCACCCAGTTCGGGACCTCTCGGACAACGGTGCGCCAGGCCCTGACCGAGATGGTGGTGGAGGGCAGGCTGCTGCGGATTCAGGGCAAGGGCACGTTCGTCGCGAAGCCAAAGGTTGCCCAGGTTTTGCAATTGACGAGCTACACCCAGGAGATGCGCTCGCACGGCCTGCACCCGGCCACCCGGATCCTGGATGTGAGTTACATCAATGCCGACGACGAGCTGGCCGAACTGTTGGCGATCCGCTCAGGTGGCCGGGTCCTGCGCATCGAACGGCTGCGGCTGGCCAACGGTGAACCGATGGCGGTGGAGACCGCCCATCTGGCTGCCCGCCGCTTCCCCGGCTTACGCCGGCAGTTGGACCGCTACGCCTCGCTCTACGAGGCGCTGGCCAGTGCCTACGACGTGCGCCTGGCCGAGGCCGAGGCCACGATCGAAACCGTGCTCGCCACCCCCAACGAGGCACGGCTGCTCGGCGTGGACGTCGGCCTCCCCTTGGTGCTGCACTGCCAGCACAGCTTCGATGCCGAGGGGCACCCCGTGGAATGGGTTCGCTCGCTGTACCGGGGTGACCGCTACAAGTTCGTCACCCGGTTGCGGCCGCCCCGGGACTAGACCGGGTGTCCTGGGTGTCCGGACCGGTCCGGACACCCAGGACGTCCGCGCCTCATGGCGTACACGATCTGTTGTGGCCGGCCGCGGGACGGTGATGCTAGTCCACCACGGCGAGCAGGTCCCCTTCCCGAACCACGTCGCCTTCGGAGACGACGAGTTGAACGAGCGTTCCCGGGTCTTCCACCAGGACGGGGATCTCCATCTTCATGGACTCCAGGATCACCACCGCGGCTCCCTCCTCAAGGACGTCTCCCTCAGCTGCGAGGACCTTCCAGACGTTGGCGACCGTCTCGGCACGGATCTCGACCATCGTGCGCCCCTCACTGTCTCCAAGAGCGTTCACCCGGCGAACGCTTTTGGAGACGTACCCGCTGACAGCCTTCACCACCGCGATGCAGGTCGGTTCAGTACTGCGGAGAGGGCATCGACCACAGAGCCGTCGTACTCGTGGTCGGTGTCCATCCGCAGCCGCTGCAGGACAGCTGCGGTCCGATCGGCGTCCTTGGACTCTCCGACCAGGTCGTCGAAGGCATTGGTGACCTTGATGATCCGGCTCCCCAGCGGAGGCGGCCCGTCATCGCCGTCGCCCGCCGAAGGCTCGCATTGGCGCCGGACCAGCTCTGCGACGCTGTCCAGGACACCGGTCTCGCGGATCACGGCGGAACCGAGTTCGGCGATACGCCGCTGTTCCCGGGGCGCGGCCAGGACGGTGGCGCCACTGGGTATGGGGTCGCGCAACGACAGTTGACCGATGTCGTGCATGAGGGCGGCGTACTCCAGTTCCAGGAGATCGGACTCACGCATACCGAGCTCGCAGCCCACCGCTTGGGAGAGCTCGCTCACCCGACGGGAATGGCCGGTCTCGACGTAACCGCCCACCTCCGTGACCCGGGAGAGCGCCCGCACAGTCTGCAGGTAGGTGAGCCGGATTTCAGCGAACCGTCGAAACGCAACCTGGGTGACCAGCAGAGGGGCGGTGAAGACCAGAAGAGCGGCCAGGCCCATCACGTAGGCCGACAGCGCCATGAGGATGCCCGATGCGCCGATCGCCATCCCGATGGGGAGCTGGGCGCGCATCTCGTCCCGCAGGGTGACCCGAAAACGCGTGTGCAGCCGATCTGCACGGATCGCGGCAGCGGCCACCGAATCCAGGGCCCAGACCATCACCACGAGTCCGGCCATCAGCCCGAGCGAGACCCACCACAGCTCGCCCTCGGGTCCGACGAAGCCGACGATGGGCCGGAAGACAAGGGCGAGGACGGAGAGGCTCAACAGCCGTCTGGCGAGGTCCCCCCAGTGCGGTGATTGACCGACCATGATGTGCGGCAGCTCGCCCAGCAGCAGGCCGACTGCGACGACGGCAATGACCTGCCAGGCCGTGTGCGAGACCGACTCCGTACCGATCGTGATCAGGAACGCGTAGGCGATGGCGGCAGCCGAGGCGATGGGGGCTACCTCGCGGTGGCCGGGGAGAGTGATCCGGGCGAGTTCGCCAAGCCCTACCAGCACGCCGAAGGCGAGAGCGACCTGCGGCTGGTCGAATCCGGTGACGAGAGTGGCCAGCAGCGTCCCCACCGCCACGAGCACGGCCAGTCCGATGATCAGCGGCCGGGTCAGGCCGATGCGGTGCGGGGGGTTGGTTCGTGCGGGTGCCGGAGCGATAGGGGCGGCCTCTGTCATGATCTGGTGGTCTCCCCCGCGACCCGTACGGATGCTGCCGGGGCTTCGGGCTCGTGGTGGGTGACGCACTCGTCCTCGTCCGGTTCGACCAGGTCGGGGACTTCCCAACCCTCACGGTCGACGGCGCGTACCAGTGCCTCGACCATCCGGGGATCGAATTGGGTTCCGGCGCAGCGACGCAGCTCGATGATCGCGTCTTCGGCGGACCAGGCGGTGCGGTAGGAGCGGGTGGAGGTCAGGCAATCGAAGACGTCCGCGACCGAGACCAACCGGGCCGCCTCGGGGATCTCCTCCCCGGCGAGGCCCATCGGGTAACCGCCGCCGTCCATACGCTCGTGGTGATGCATGATGCCGGCGAGCGCCTCGTCCAGGAAGTCGATCTCTCGAACGATCTCGTAGCCGCGCATGGGGTGCAACTGGATGGCGGCGAACTCATCCTCGGTGAGTTTCCCGGCCTTCTGCAAAATCTTGGTGGGTACGCCCAGCTTGCCGATGTCGTGCAACATTCCCGCATAGCGCATCGTCTGGACCCGCTCGGCAGACATTCCGAGCTCGTCGGCGATCATCCCGGCGGCCTTGGCCACCCGCATGCAGTGGCCGCGGGTGTAGTAGTCCTTGGTCTCCACCGCCTGGCACAGTGTGGCCAAGGTGGAATCGTGGGCCCGTTGCTGGGAGACGTACTGGTCGAAAGCCCACCGGGCGATGAACAAAGGGATCAGTACCAGGAGCACCGCAAAGGGTCCCACCGCACCCCAGATGGCAGCGATGAACAGTCCGAGCATCCCGTAACCGAGCGAGGAAAGCTCCAGTGTGGCCAGAGGACGCCACATCACCCGCCGCGGCCGTTGGATACGGACAGCGCCCAAGCACCACAGCAGGCCGGCGACGAGCAAGCTGTTGAGCAGTGAGTAGGCCAGAACCGCGACAGCGAAGGGCAGCACGATCCACGGGAAGGCGTCTTCGTCGGGGACTCCGACACCTCCGCCGAGCATCTGGAACACGTGGCCTGCGGCGTAACCGGCAAAAGCAAACTGTCCGCCGTTGAAAAGGCGCTTGACCAGGTCCTGCCGGCGAAAGATCAGGCAGGAGGCAAAGCCCACGATCGCGGCTCCGACCGGCCCCACCAGTACAACCGCGGCGAGCGACGCCGACGAACTGGGCGAGATACCGGTTTTGCCTCTGTGGACCAGGGTGCTGATCGACTCGGCGACGACGAAGAGGACCGCCAAGAGGACGAGGGTGCCGGGGTCGATGCCGTCAAAGGGCCCCAGCACCATGACGGCGGTGGCACCAAGCACAACAAGGCCGACGTACAACCGCGCAGCCACTGGCAGGGCACGCAATTCCCGCTCCTTCTCGTCCTGATGCCAGCCGTTCCGTCATAGTTTCAGAGATTGCGCCCTACCACCAGGACCAGCCGTTGACTGTGGTGATGGCAGTGACGATCACATAGAACGCGTGTGTCGCGAAGATCCAGCTCATATCTTTGCCGCCTTTCCAGCACCGACCCTGCACATTGCCCCCGGGAACGATGCCACGAATTACCCCATACGGTGGATATAGCGGCTAGCTTAACGGCAGTTGCCAGGCGCCACATTCCAGCATCCCCAACTGGAGGCCAACCACGAGAAAGGAACGTCCCAGCGCTTTCAAAATGCGGAAATACGAATCCCATTCGTAATTTCCGGAGTCACTCTCCGCAATCAGATATTTTTCCTGAAATCAGCAATACCACTGATACACAGGGCTCGATTCGGTCGAACCACAACCATCGAGAGCTGCAACTATCACTGTGAGTAGTCGCCCATAACTTTTGAGTGAAATATCGGTCTGCTTGGAGCTTGGAGACCGTCAAACTCTAATTTACCTCTACCGCCGGGCGTGTCGGGTTGCACAGGAGGACAGCGGCGCACGGCAGTCGGGGTCGAAATCCGCAACCCCACCCTTCCGACATTAGCGGCAGAATGGGACACTAAGCCATTAAAGCAGCGGCGACGGCCGGTGAACCGGTCGCCGCCGTGCTGCGAGTTCTTTTTATATCGTGCCAGAGCATGATTCGCGACAGGAACTACTCGACCCGGGTCTCCCTCAGCTCCATGTCCGCGCGCGCGGCGGCGAGCCGACCGAGGACCTTGCCACGCAGGTCCTCAGGAGCGGGGTCACATCCGCAGCACTTGGCAACGAGCTTCTTGACTGCCTCTTCGAGGCCGTATTCGCGCAGGCAGGGGCTGCACTCGTTCAGGTGTTGGCGAATATCGGCGCATCCTTCTTCGCCCAACTCGCCGTCGATGTAGTCGTAGACCTTGCCGAGTACCTCACTGCACGGCGTGGCGTGCGGTCCGTCGCAGGTCATCGCCGGTCCTTCCGAGTCGCCCCACCGGTCGCCGCAGCCATCGACGTGCGGGCGCCTGCGGCGTCGAAACCGCGCTCCCGAGCGTATTCCTGCAGCATAGAACGCAACTGGCGCCTGCCTCGGTGGAGCCGGGACATCACCGTCCCGATGGGGGTGTCCATGATCTCGGCGACTTCCTTGTAGGCAAAGCCTTCGACGTCGGCGAGGTAAACCGCGATCCTGAAGTCCTCGGGGAGCTCCTGGAGTGCGCGTTTGACGTCACTGTCGGGCAGGTGTTCCAGCGCCTCTGCCTCAGCGGACTTGAGCCCGGAGGAGGAGTGGGAAGCCGCCTGCGCGAGCTGCCAGTCCTCGACGTCCTCGGTTCCTGCCTGTTTGGGCTCCCGCTGCTTCTTGCGGTAAGAGTTGATGAAGGTGTTCGTGAGGATTCGGTACAGCCAGGCTTTGAGGTTCGTCCCTTCCTTGAACTGGTGGAACGAACCGAACGCCTTGGCGAACGTCTCCTGGACGAGGTCCTCGGCGTCGGCCGGGTTGCGCGTCATGCGCAAGGCAGCCGAGTAGAGCTGGTCCAGGAACGGCATGACATCCCGTTCGAACCGAGCCCCTCGCTCGTCGATGGTCTCCTGGCCCTGACTCAAGCCCGCCGGCCTCCTTGAACTGCGCTCCCGTGTGGCAATCGCACCAACACCATACGTCGGGAGGGAGCCGCGCCGCACACTGTCGACGGGCGGGGCGGGGGCCGGGCATTCGGCGACCAAGCCGCCGGTAGAAGCCGACATTGACCTGCCTTTGCTCTCGTTTGCGTACCGGCACCGCAGAGGGCGCCGGTGGGGTCCGGGCACCGGACCACCGAAGGTGACGTCGATGCCAACAACACCGGGACGGCAGTGATTCCTGTCCGTACCCATAGGCAGGCGGAAGGTCTCAGACGGCGTGTCCGCTGGTGGAGAAACTTTCCACCATGAGCTGTATCCGAGGCGTGCAGCGTGCAAAAGTGAGGGTAGAACTCCTAAAGTGGCGGCGCGCGGTCGGACCTCGACCTATCCGAGGGACGCCGGCCCCTCCGCGGATCATCCGCCATCGCAGGAAAGCCGGGCGCCGATGCTCGGTGACGGGAGAGGAGTGTGCGTGCGTCCGTCCTCCGGTTCCGCAGCACAGCTGGCGGTATCACCAACATCCACTGCACCCGCGGCCGACATCCCGGCCCCACGCCCTACGGCGGCGCATTTCGCCACCACCGACTCCCTGTCGGCTTACTGGCGCTTCTACTGGGCGGTAGCCGCCGCCCAACTCACACGCTGGCTTCCACGTGAACCCGGCTGCATCCTCGACCTCTCCGGTCCGGACTTTCGCAGTGCACCGCGCGCTGTTGCCGCCGGGCACGACGTCGTCACCCTGCTCCCGTCCGTTGAAACGGCCCCCCGGCGAACCCTCAAGCTGGTCAACGGTCACGCTCCCTCACCGAGACACCGTCAACCCGGGCGGCTGCGCTCGGTGGTGGGCGATTCGACCTTCCTCTCCGGATTTGCCAGCGAGGTCTTCGACGGGGTGATCGCCGACAACCGGGTCCTTTCCCAACACCTGGTCACCGAGGCGTCCCTCGCGGAGATCGCCCGCGTACTGCGTCCCGGCGGCCGCACCCTGCTGTGCGTCGACTCGGTGGTACTGGGCATGGCGTTGCTCGCCGAACAGGACTGCTGGCCCGAGCTCAGTTACGCGCCCAACGCGGACGTGCTGTTGGTTCCCTGGCCCGACGGAACCATCACCCGGTGCTTCACCGCCGAACAGCTCGCCGAACTCCTCACCGATGCCGGCCTGGAACTGGAATGGGTCAAACCGCGCACCGTGCTGTCGGCCTCCACCGTGGAGATGATGATGGACGGCGACCCCCGCGCCCTGAACCGTCTTGTCGAGATGGAACTGAAGGCGGCCAACTCCGACGACTACGTCGGGGTGCACCTGCTCGCCAGTGCGAGAAAACCCGGGTAGGAATTCGTGCCGGTTCGCCCCGCCAGGCAATGGCTGGGCGAACCGGCAGTGAGCATTTCCGGCCTCGGGCGGGTTTCGGTCAGAAAAGCGTGTCGGGTCCGGTGCTCGTCTCCGCCGTCCTGGGGGCGAGCAGGTCCGGCCCGTTGTTGCGAATGGTGTTGACTGCGTCATCGACCTCGTAGGCCGTGAGATCGGTGACCGGGGTGGCGGCCAACACCTCCTGGAGTTCGGCCTGCCCGGCATCAGCATCCAGCCACGTCTCCCAGTCGTGTTCCCCGACGACGACCGGCATCCGCTCGTGGATGCGCGCGAGTCCGGCCTCGGCCTCGGCAGTGATGACCGCGACGCTCCACAGCCAGGCCGCAGGGTCCTGTCCGGGGAGTTCGGGGTTTCGCCAGCGCTCGAAGATCCCGGCCAGGGCGAGGGGGCGGCCTCCCCCGTAGTGGACCGCGAACGGACGTTTCCCGGCCTTGGCCTTGCGTGCCTTGTGGTCGGGATCGGTGGCCGGGGAGGTGCCGGGGCGGGCCCCTCCCGGACCGTCCACCGTCAACAACTGCCACTCGTAGTAGGCGTCAGCGGGGATCAGGCAGCGACGGCGGGCGAACGCGTCGCGAAACGCCGGCTTCTCGGCGACTGTCTCGCTGCGGGCGTTGATCATCCGATAACCCACGTTGGGATCCTTGGCCCACGACGGGACCAGCCCCCAGCGCAGCGTGACCAGGTGCTGGGGCCCGAGGCGCCGTGGCCCGGCCGCGGCCGGGGGGTGGCCCAGCACGGCGTAGACGTGCTTGCCCGGCGAGATGTTGTAGTCAGGGGCCAGTTCCTCCACCGGGGGCCATGTACTGGGCCCCGTTCTCGCGGCCGTGTCCGGGGGCTCGGAGAATCCGAACGCGAGCTGGAGCTGACTGACATCACGCGAAAGCGCGTACCGACCGCACATACCGCAAGTTTAAGTCGCGGGACAAGGGCGGTTCCGACTCGCCGGCGGGGAGGTGGATGTTCGGCTCCCAGGAGGGTAGAGCGATGAGGTATGGGAGTAATACGCAACCAGGCCCGGCGCCTGCTCGCCGCACCATTTCTGCTGGACGGGTTGGCGTCGCTGCGCGACCCCGCCCCTCGTGCCAAAGAGCTCGAACCAACCGTGCACCGGCTGTCCGCCCGCTACACCTGGCTTCCCGACGATCCCGAACTCGTGGTCCGTGTCCAGGGAGCGGCCAGCGTCCTGGGCGCGACGCTGCTCATAGCGGGGAAGGCCAACCGGTCCGCCTGCGTGCTGCTGGCGGCCCAGAGCGTGCCGACCCTGCTGGCCGATCTGCGCGCGGCGCGGGGCGGAGACCCTCAGGAGCGCAGTCGGCTGCGAGCCACCGCGGTCAAGGACCTGAGCCTGTTGGGCGCACTTGTCCTGGCCGCCACCGAGCCCAAGAAGCGACCGTCTCCGCTGCGCCGGGAGACCGAGCATGCGGTCGACCGCGCTCGCCGGGGTTCGGCACGTGTGCGGGCGAAAGCGGAACGGCAGGCCCGGGCGCTCGCAGCGCGGTCGCGCTAAATCACGGGTCCGACAGGCGCGCAGTACGGGTCCGGCGCCTGTCGGACGCATGCCTCGGCCAGCATGGACCGGATCAGCAGCGTGAACAACAATTGATCCCTTTATTTAAAGGAAATCAGCAAAAACGTGCCCTGTTACGCTGACTCGGCCCCGGAAACCCGCGGAAAGGGAACCCATGGCCCAGGACGCACCGCGCTCCCAGCCGACCCGACGCGAGCGCTATCGGGCACAGACCATACGGGAAATCAAGGAGCACGCCCTCCGCCGGCTCGCCGAACTCGGCCCCGACGGGCTCTCCCTCAACGCGATCGCCCGCGCGATGGGCATCACCGGTCCCGCTCTCTACCGCTACTACGCCAGTCGCGATGCGCTCATCGAGGCACTGACCGACGACGCCTACCAGGACCTCGTCCAGACGGTGCGCACAGCGGTGGACGGCGTCCCGGCCGGCGAGGCCGGAAACCGATTACGCGTACTGATGGAGGCGTTTCGCGGTTGGGCCCTGACCCAACCGCACCGATACCTGCTCGCTTTCAAAACACCGCTGACCGGAACCGTGCCCCCTCGTGCGGCGACACGTCATGCGAACAGCGTCGTGGCGGCGATCCTGTGTGCGGTGGTCCCCCACGAGTCGGACACGCCGGCGCGGTTCGCACCGGAGGGTCCCGGGGTGTCGCTGGAACAGGAGCGACAGGAGCAGTGGTCGACCGCCGGTTCGTGTGCAGGAGTGGACGGCCCCGTGCCGGCACGTGCCCTGTTGATCTGGTCCCGGATCCACGGACTGGTCGACTTGGAGGTGACCGGCCAGTTCTCGGCGTTGGGTCTGGATCCGTCTGCGCTCTATTGCGCCGAAGCGGCTGCCCTCATCGGCGAACCGGGCTGAACCGGCCCGGCTCTCATAGTGAAAAGGGCACGCCGATCGACCGTTTCAGCAATCGGCGCCGCCGCGGACCGGCCCCACCACCGAATGGCGCTGGCGGGCCTGGCCCCGAAGAACGTGCGGGAACCGCTCAGGAACGCGCCCGGACCACCGGTTCGTGCTCGACCGGGAAGTTCACCGAGCGCGCGATGAAGCACAGCTCCCCCGCCTTGACATGCAGCGACGTAGCAGTCTCGATCATCGACTCTTCAGCGACAAGCACCTGCGGGTGCAGCGTCACCCGGGTGAACTGCCCGGAACCCCCTGGGTTGGTGACCATGACCGCGGTTGCGGAGTCGCGATAGTCCAACACGTTGACACCGGCCATCGCAGCGACCGCGAAGTAGGACAGCATGTGGCACTGGGCGAGCGCTGCGACCAGCAGTTCCTCCGGATTCCAACATGACTCGTCTCCGCGGAACGACGGGTCGGCCGATCCGAGAAGCACCGGTTTGCCCTGGGCTTCGACCTCGTGGGACCGCTCGTATCCCCTGTAGCTCGCCGTTCCCGAACCGGTGTTGCCGGTCCAGCGCACCCGCACCTCGTAGTGGTGTTCCTTGGGCCTGATCCCCACTGTTCCTCCGCTCACCGACCTGTCGGTGTCCAGCATCGCAGCAGGACACCGGTTACCGTCGTCACACCTCGCTGCCCGATAACCTTCTGTCATGCCTGAATCCGCACCGCTGCTCTGGCCCGCGCCGACCGTTTCCGGCCCCGTGGACACCACGGTCAGCCTGCCCGGTTCCAAATCCATGACCAATCGCGCGATGATCCTGGCCGCGTTGTCGGAGACTCCCAGCGTGGTGCGCCGCCCTCTGCGAAGCCGCGACACCGACCTGATGGCGGCCGCCCTGCGCGCCATGGGAGCCGACGTGACGGAAACCGGGGCCGACTGGTCGATCACCCCTGCGCATCCCACCGGGCCCGCCGTCCTGGATGTCGGGAACGCAGGCACAGTGATGCGGTTCGTTCCCCCGCTGGCGGCACTGGCGCGCGGGGACGTGGCCTTCGACGGCGACCCCCGTGCCCGGGAGCGGCCGGTCGGGCCGTTGCTGACGGCACTGCGCGCCCTCGGGGTCGACATCGACGACGGCGGGCGGGGCGCACTGCCGCTGGTCATCCACGGCCGCGGAACGGTCCCCGGCGGTGTGGTCACCCTGGACGCGTCGGGTTCGTCGCAGTTCATCTCCGCGCTGCTGCTCAGTGGTGCCCGGTTCTCGGCCGGTGTCGAGGTGCGCCACGAGGGCCCGCCGGTACCCTCGCAGCCTCACCTGGACATGACGGTGGAGATGCTGCGCGCCGCGGGCGTGTCGGTGGACACCGGCACCCCTGATGTCTGGCGGGTGTCCCCCGGGCCGATCAAGGCCGTGGAGATCGAGGTGGAGCCGGATCTGTCCAACGCGGCGCCGTTTCTGGCCGCCGCGCTGGTCACCGGCGGAACGATGACCGTACGCGACTGGCCTCGGCACACCACCCAGCCCGGTGACGCCCTGCGCACCCTCTTCACCGAGATGGGCGGCGCGGTGGAGTTCACCGACAACGGTCTGACCCTGCGCGGTACCGGGGAGATCCGCGGCATCACCGCGGACCTGCGCGAAGTCGGTGAACTGACACCGACCATCGCGGCTGTGGCCGCGCTGGCGAGCACGCCGTCGCGCATCACCGGTGTCGCTCACCTGCGCAAGCACGAGACCGACCGCATCTCCGCGCTGGTCACCGAGATCAACCGGTTGGGCGGCGACGCCGAAGAACTGCCCGACGGCCTGGTGGTCAGGCCCGGGAAACTGCACGGCGGTGTCTTCTCCTCGTACGACGACCACCGGATGGCGACCTCAGGCGCCGTGATCGGCCTGGTGGTACCGGGAGTGGAGGTCGAGGACATCGCCACCACCGGCAAAACCCTTCCCGACTTCCCGGGCCTGTGGGCGGGGATCGTCTCGTGAGAGGCGGCCGCCACCTCGACGAGGACGACATCCGGGTTCGTGCCAGGGGCGGATCGCGCCCCCGTACCCGTACCCGTCCCAAGCACGAAGACGCCGAACTGGGATTCGTGACCGCTGTGGATCGCGGCCGCTACCGGTGCCTGGTCGCGGACCGCACAGTCGTGGCGATGAAGGCGCGCGAACTCGGCAAGGGCAGCATCGTCGTGGGCGACCTGGTGGCGTTGGTGGGTGACCTGTCGGGAACGCCCGACACGCTCGCCCGGGTGGTACGGGTGGAGGAACGCGACTCGATACTGCGCCGCACCGCCGACGACACCGACCCCGTCGAGCGGGTGATCGTGGCCAACGCCGACCAGTTGGTGATTGTCGTGGCACTGGCCGACCCCGAGCCACAGCCGCGGTTCATCGATCGATGCCTGGTGGCGGCCTACGACGCTGGCCTGGAACCACTGTTGTGCCTTACCAAGTCCGACCTGGCCGAACCGGAACCGCTCGTGACGGCCTACTCCGCTCTGGGGCTGGACTGGGTCGTAACGCGGAAGGACGAGGACGTGTCCGGGTTGCGCGATCGTCTCCTCGGCCGGGTGAGTGTCATGGTCGGTTCTTCCGGGGTCGGCAAGTCCACGCTGGTCAACCTTCTGGTTCCGGAAGCCCAGCGAGCGGTGGGCCACGTCAATGCGGTGACCGGGCGAGGGCGGCACACCTCTACGTCCGCCGTGGCCCTGCCGATCGGGGCGGTGGCCAGTACCGAGGGTCTGGCCCGGCTGCGCGCCGCCCGTGGCGCGGAGGACGGGGATTCCCGGCTCGACTACGGCTGGATCATCGACACTCCGGGTGTGCGCAGTTTCGGCCTGGCGCACGTCAATCCCGACGACGTGGTGGCGGGTTTCTCCGACCTCTCCGACGCGGTGTCGGAGTGTCCGCCGGGTTGCACGCACCTGGAAGGCGGCAACTGTGCCCTGGACACCTGGCTCGGCCTGGGACGCATCGATCCCGTTCGGGTCGCCTCTCTGCGGCGGCTGCTGACCAGTCGCGAGGCCGATCCTGGCGCGGACGCGTCACCGCAACGGCAGCCCGGGGGCAACTGACCTGACCACGTAGCAACCGGCGGTCGGCACGGATCCGCGTTCGCACAGGTCAAGGAGATCAGCGACGGTGTCGGCGCAGCGTGTCCGCCGACCAGGACGGGCGGCTGGGCACCCAACCGGGCATCCTGGATGCAAGATCCGCGGCCTCATCGGTGAGCGTCGTCTTCATGCCCTCTGAGCGGGAAGGGTAGCGTTACGCGCCATGGCGGCCTTTGATGATGACCTGCGTTTTGCCCATGTCCTAGCCGACGCGGCGGACGACATCGCTCTCAAGCACTTCCGTTCGCTCGACCTGAAGGTCGAGACCAAGCCCGACCTGACCCCGGTGACCGAAGCCGACCGGTTGGTGGAGGAGACGCTGCGCAACGTGCTGTCCCGGTCGCGCCCACGGGACGCGGTGATCGGCGAAGAATACGGCAACACCGGCAACAGCTCTCGCTGCTGGGTGCTGGACCCGATCGACGGAACCAAGAACTACGTCCGCGGCGTCCCGG
This sequence comes from Nocardiopsis ansamitocini, assembly GCF_030268225.1. Lineage (GTDB taxonomy): Bacteria > Actinomycetota > Actinomycetes > Streptosporangiales > Streptosporangiaceae > Nocardiopsis_D > Nocardiopsis_D ansamitocini. The sequence goes on from NZ_BSQG01000001.1 coordinate 1,202,421, forward strand.
TCTGGGCGACGCTGATTGCCCTCCTGGAGAACGAACGGCCTGTCGTGGGCGTGGTGTCAGCCCCGGCGCTGCAACGGCGCTGGTGGGCCGCTGAGGGCAGCGGAGCATGGACGGGGCGCAGCCTGCACAAGGCGACGCGATGCACGGTGTCGAAGGTTTCCAAATTGGAGGACGCCTCGCTGTCGTTCTCCTCATTGACCGGTTGGGAGGAACAGCAGCGGCTTGACTCCTTCCTCGGGCTCACCAGGTCGGTGTGGCGGACCCGTGCCTACGGGGACTTCTGGTCGCACGTGATGGTCGCCGAGGGCGCAGTGGACATCGCCGCAGAACCGGAATTGTCCCTGTGGGACGCGGCTCCTCTGCCGATCATCCTGGAGGAGGCCGGAGGGCGGGCCACGAATCTGCGTGGAGGGCACTACTCCAGCGGCGGCCCGCTGGTATGCACCAACGGCGCGCTGCATGACGCAGTGCTGACACAGCTCAACGGCGGACCGACACCACTGCGCCTGACCTGACCGGCATTCGATGCGATCGGGGCACGAGCGTAGTAATCTGCCGCTCGTGCCTCCCCTCCCCAGCTCTCCCTCCCCCCTTGCGCGCCCTGCCCGAAACGGCCCGCTCGCTCTCGTCGCCGCGGCTGTTCTCGCGTTGTGCGGGTGTGCTGCCAGTGACAACCCCACCTCCGAGGAGCTCGCCGAGATGCTGGCTCCGGAGAGGAGTGCGTCCGCCGAGAACTCGGCGGACCCTGAGTCCGATGAGCTTCGGTTCAACCAGGAGACGATGGCGTGTGCACCGCTGAAGAACAGCGGCGCAGAGGGTGCTTGGGAGACCTCCGCGCCCCGGGTCGTGGTCAGCGGGGACTCCGCCGAACTCGGGCTGCGCAACACCGAAGGGACGGGGGAGGTCCCCGTAACGGTGAGTGTGCGCACGCCAGGTGACGAGGTGCACGAGGCCACGGCGACCGCCAGCGGCACGGACTGGGTCGACGTGGTCTACCCGACCGGGTTCGAGACCGCAACGCCCGGTCTCTCCGACGGCACGTACACGGTGGTGTGGTCACTCGACGGCGCCGACTTCCTCTCGTGTGACGGCTTCGTCGGCTGACCTGATGATCGCGGCCCCTCCACGTCGTTCGTTTCCCGCGTTCAGACCGGTGGAACACCGTGGAGGGCCTGACCACGTCCGGGCCCCGTCGCCCCCGTGCGGACACCGATCGTGCACGCCCGTCGACGTCTTCGCCCGGCTCCGTCGGCCGGCTCTGGCGAGAACCGCCGCCGTCCTTCCCGCGCTGGGGTCGTCGTCGGCATCGGTGCGCTCATCAGCGTGGTGACCGCCGGTGACGTGGACGAGCGGTTCGCCAGGTCCTATACCGAAATCGACTTCGGCCCCCGGTCACCTTCGGCGTCGAGCCGACTCAGGTTCCCGATGATCTCAAGGCGTTCGAGCCAGATCTGCGCAGGGCCGACGCCGATCACGTCTCGGTCGTGAACGACGTCGATGCGGTCCGCATCCGAGTCGACGGCCAGACCCTCGACTACCCGGCCATCCGTGTGGTGGACCCCGAGTTGGGATCGATCCGCAAGACGGAAGCCGTCCGAGGGGCGCTGGTTCGGTACAGGGGCCAACAGCCTCCGGCACCGGTTCTGGTGGTCGACCAGACGCCGGCCGGGCAAATGGGCGCCGCCGACGCGCGCAACGGCAGGCCCCGGCACGGGAACGCGTAAGGGCCGGTCTCCCTTAGGAGACCGGCCCTTACCGCTTTGGTAGCGGGGACAGGATTTGAACCTGCGACCTCTGGGTTATGAGCCCAGCGAGCTACCGAACTGCTCCACCCCGCGTCGGTGTGATCACTACGTTAGAGGTGGTTACTACAAAGCACAAATCAAACCCGCCACAACGCTTTGACCTGCACCTCAAGCACCACCACACCGAGCCACCGCAACGGCGGACCCCGGCACGGGAACGCGTAAGGGCCGGCCTCCCTTAGGAGACCGGCCCTTACCGCTTTGGTAGCGGGGACAGGATTTGAACCTGCGACCTCTGGGTTATGAGCCCAGCGAGCTACCGAACTGCTCCACCCCGCGTCGGTGTGATCACTACGTTAGAGGTGGTTACTACAAAGCACAAATCAAACCCGCCACAACGCTTTGACCTGCACCTCAAGCACCACCACACCGAGCCACCGCAACGGCGGACCCCGGCACGGGAACGCGTAAGGGCCGGCCTCCCTTGGAAGACCGGCCCTCACCGCTTTGGTAGCGGGGACAGGATTTGAACCTGCGACCTCTGGGTTATGAGCCCAGCGAGCTACCGAACTGCTCCACCCCGCGTCGGTATGCCTTCACAGTAGCGCGACCTGGGGGGAACACCAAATCGTTTACTGAGGGGGGCGGGAAACCCCGCCCCCCTCAGGTCGTACCGCCCCGTCTAGGAACCGTCGCCGCCGGCGTCTTGAGACGCGGCGTCGGCGCGGTCCAGGGCATCCTTCAGCCGCTCGTTGGCCTCGCCGTAGGCCGCGAAGTCACCCTCACGCAGTGCCTCCTGGCCTTCGTCGTAGGCCTTGGCCGCGTCGTCCAGGGCATCTGCGAGATCCCCGCTGGGAGCTGCGCCTCCACCGGTGGAGCCCTCGGCGGGCGGTTCTTCCCCGCCCTCTCCCGGAGAGGGCAGGGGCCCGGTGTCGCCCTCGAAGAGGTTGTTCAGTGCCGTCTGGAGGTCGCTTCCGATGGCCACCTCGTTGCCGAAGCCCACCAGCACCTGCTGCAGCAGCGGGTAGGACGCCTGGTCGCTGCCCCCGGCCTGTACGTAGAGCGGCTCCACGTAGAGCAGGCCGCCCGCGAAGGGCAGGGTGAGCAGGTTCCCGTAGGTGACCCGAGCCGAGCTCTGCTCCAACGGGAGCAGCACCTCGCGCACGTCGGCCGACGCCTGGAAGGCGTTCTGCACCTGACCCGGCCCCGGAATCGGAGTGCTTCGGGGCAGTTCGAGAAGCCTGAGCTGACCGTAGTTCTCCGATGACGCGTCGCTGTCCACCGCCATGAACGCGGCCAGGTTCTCACGACCGCGCGGAACGAAGGTCGAGGTGAGCGAGAAGGTTCCCGCCTCGTCGCCCGGGAAGCGCAGCGTCTGACGGTAGGGCGGCTCCGGGTTGTCGCCGTCCTTGGTCGGGTCGGCCGGGACGTTCCAGAAGTCCTGACCGCCGTAGAAGGCGTTGGCGTCGGTGATGTGGTAGCGCTTGAGGATCTCGCGCTGGACCTTGAACAGGTCGTCCGGGTAGCGCAGGTGCGACCCGAGGTCGTCGCTGATCTCCTTCTTCTCGGTGATGACCTCGGGGAACGCCTTGGCCCAGGTCTTGAGCACCGGGTCGCTCTCGTCCCAGCCGTAGAGCGTCACCGTACCGTCGTAGGCGTCCACGGTGGCCTTGACCGAGTTGCGGATGTAGTTGACCCGGTTGCCGGGCAGTGCGTTCACCGCGGTGGTGCCTTGGGTGAAGGTGTCGGTGGTGGCGTTGGCCAGGTCGATCTGAGTCGCGTAAGGGTAGCCGTTGGACGTGGTGTAGGCGTCCAGGACCCACTGGATCTTGCCGTCGACCACAGTCGGGTAGGGCTTGCCGTCAACGGTCAGGAACGGCGCGACCTTCTCGACGCGGTCGGCGGGGTCGCGGGTGTAGAGGATCTGCGAGTTACTGCTGATCTCACTGTTCAGGAGGATGTCGACCTCCTGGTACTTCACCGCGTAGAGCAGTTTGTCGAAGAAGTTGCTGAGCCGGACGCCGCCGTCACCGTCGTAGCGGTTGGTGGCCTGGCCACTGTCGTTCTCCGAGGTGCTTCCCTCTGCCGCGGGGTCGTCGCCGCCGGCCGGTGCCTCCGGGGCCGGGGACTCGGTGTCTGCGGCAGCCTGCTGGCCGTCACCAGGGGCAGGTGCGTCGTCCGCGGTGGGCGTGGGGCTCGGGGTGGGGGTCGGGGTGACCGCGTCCTCCACAGTGGGGACGTCGGCCTCCTGGCCGTCCAACGGGTAGTCGTACTCGTTCTCGGCGTTGACGATCACGTACTCGGCGCCTTCGCGGCCGAAGTAGATCCGCGGCTCGTAACCGTCGCCGATCTCGGAGAGGTCACCGGTCGGCGGAACGTTGTACTCGGTGAAGACCGGGCGCCCCTCGGCGTCCACCTGGTTGCCGGTTGCCGCGACCATGCCGAAGCCGTGCGTGTAGACCAGGTGGCGGTTGAACCAGTTGTCCTGGTCGGTGGGTGGTCCGCTGAGTTCACGGGCGGCAATGATGGTGTCCACCGTGTCGCCCTCAGGAGTGGTGTAGCGGTCGACGTCCAGGACCTCGGGGAACTGGTAGAAGCCGCGGACCTGCTGGAGTTGTTGGAAGGTCTGGGAAACCACGGCGGGGTCGACCAGGCGCACACTGGGGATGGTCTCGGCCTCGGCCGAGAGTTCCGCGGTGGTGAGCTCGGAACGGGCGTCGTAGTTGGTGACCTCGGCGGTGTCCACTCCGTAGGCGGCACGGGTGGCGTCGATGTTGCGCTGGATGTAGGGGTTCTCCAGCCGCTGCTCGTTGGGCGAGACGGTGATCTGCTGGACGATCGCCGGGTAGACGCCACCGATCAGGACCGCCGAGAGCACCAGGAGGCCGAGGCTGACCATCGGCACCATGGCGTTCTTGAAGTAGATGTTGGCGAAGAACAGAACCGCGCACACGATCGAGATGATGAACAGGATCAGCTTCGCGTAGAGCACCGCGTTGACGTCCGTGTAGGACGCGCCGAAGGTGTATCCGCGGTCCGAGAAGACCAGGCCGTAGCGGTCCAGCCAGTAGGCGGCAGCCTTGAGCAGGACGAACGCGCCGAGAAGGATCGACAGGTGGACCCGGGCGGCCGGGGTGGCCCGCTGCCCCTGGGACTGCAGCCGCACGCCGCCGTACAGGTAGTGCACGATGACCGCGGCGATGAAGGCGATGACCACTGCGGCGAACAGGTAGCCGAGGATCACCCGCAGGAAGGGGTAGATGAAGGTGAAGAAGCCGACGTCGATACCGAACTGCGGGTCGTTGACCCCGAAGTCGGTGGCGTTGACGAATTGGAGATAGGTCTGCCAGTCACCGCTGGCGGACGCTCCGGTGAGCAGGGCGAGCGCGCCGACGACACCCAGGAAGAAGAGCCTGCGGTGCGGGTCGATGGAAGCGCGGTAGCGGTCGAGCCCCTGCTGTTCGAGGCTGAAGGGCCGGTAGGCGGGCCGGGTGCGGTAGGCGAAATAGACGCTCGCGCCGACGACGAGGGCCATGATGAGGCCACCGGCGGCGAAGAGCAGTGCTCGTGTCCTCAGCTCGGTCCAGAAGACCGAGGTGAAGCCAACCGAGTCAAACCACTTGTAGTCGGTCCAGAAATTCGCGGCGAACATGATGCCGGCGATGATGACGACCACGGCTGCCGCGACTGGCGCGAGCAAACGAGATCGTCGAGGCATACGCGCAGACGGTGCGCCGGGCGATCGGAAGCTCACGCCTCCCCCTCGTTCCTACATGGGTGTCGTCGGGCGGGCGCTCGGGCAGGGCACGGGTCTTTGCGGGACCGTGTGGCGGCCTGCCCCGAAATCACCCGCCGTACTGGTCGTAAATCGTTTAGGGCTGTCGGGAGCTTGTGGACACGGGCACGGGGGTGCCCTCATCCTGGCAACTTATTGCGGCCGCGTGGGGTTCCCGTTTCACCGCGCCGAAACCGGGTCGAGATGTCTTCGACACCGAAATCACCGCGCGCCACGATTACCGGACCGCCTCAGCCGCGCTCCCGACCTTACTCGCAGCCGCCGCGGCAGGCTCTGGGGCGCGGTGGAGCGGGAATCGGTGAAACAGGGGACACTGGTGCGGTGTCTTTCAACATTCGCGAAGCCGTCCTGGAGCTGGAACGCCACGCCTCCGCTCAGGGCTGGGACCAGCCGGCGCGGGTGTACGCGCTGGTACCGACCACCGACCTTGTCGAGCGCGAACCGCAGCTCGCCCGGATGCTGGGGTTGAGCGGGGACGTCAGCCCCGATGATCTGACCCCGATCGAACAGGAGCCGCTGGCCGCGGACGTGCCGCTGGAAGAGTCGTTGGGGCGCATCGCCTGGCCGGAGACGGTCACCGGATGCGCGCTGGTGCTGGAGCGGCTGGTCGTGCAAGGCTCCGACGCGACCCTCGACCCGCCGGAGCGCGGTGACGTGGGCGCATGGGCCAAGAGCCAGCCGGGCAGTGACGAGGTGCGGATGGTCGCGGCGGTACTACGCGACGGCGCACGGCACGCGGCCCTGCGGATCCGCAGTTACGACATCGATGACCAGGTACTCAACGGCGAAGACCTCGTACCTGCGTTGACCTCGGCGCTGTCACTCACCTTCGAGGAGGAGTAGGGCGCCGGGCTCGCTGTCGTCCGTCCTGTGCGGGGATGCTTAGAAGCGTCCCCGCACAGGACGGCCCCTCCGCCCCTAGCAGCGAGGCAGCTCGTTCAGTCCCTCCCCGCTGCGGATGATCGCCAGGGAATCCACCGCTTCGCCGAGGGTGGAGACCTTGACGACCTCGATCTCGCCGGTCGCGGCGGAATCGAAGGTCTGGCTGCAACTGTCGGCGGCTACGAAGAAGTACTCCGCTCCTTCGCGCTTGGCGCTGACCATCTTCTGCTCCACGCCGCTGACCCCACCGACGTTGCCTTCGATGTCGATGGTTCCGCTTCCGGCGACATTGCTCCCCCCGGTGAGACTCTCCGGGCTGAGCCGGTCGATGATGCCGAGCGCGAACATCATCCCGGCGCTGGGGCCTCCGACCTCGCCGACGCTGATGTTCACCTCGAACGGAAAGACGATGTCGTTGCCGATGGTCGCACCGATAACGGGGTCCTTGTCGTCGGACTCCTCTGTGACCAGTTCGATGTCCTTGCGTTCACCGTCCCGCTCGACGGTGAGGGTGACGGGGTCGCCTGGAGAGCGCTCGCGCACCGCGGAGACGGTCGCCTCACTGTCGGCGACCTCCTGCCCGTCCACGGCGACGATGACGTCCTTCAGTTCGAGGACGCCCTCGGCAGGAAGGCCCTCGGTGATCCCCGCGACGATCGGGATGGTCCGATACTCCTCCCCCAGTTCGGTGAGCGCCGCGGCGATGGCGTCGTTCTGGGAGTCGTCCATCTGGAGGGTCTGATTCTGGCTGATCTCCTCGACGCTGCGATCAGGGGGGAAGATCGCCTCTTCCGGGAGTACGGCCTGGCTGGGCGAGAGCCAGGCACTCAGTGCGGTGAAGAGGTCCACGCGCGCCCCGGGCCCCCCGGCGTACTGGACGGTGACCATGGACAGCTCGCCGTCATGCTCGAAACTGTCGCGACCCTCGACCTGGATGACCTGCTCGCCGTCGAGCTCGCCCAGGGTGTTCAGGGCGAGTCCGGGCGAGGCAACGAGGTAGGGCACATGGAGGAAGACTCCGGCGACCGCGAAGCCGGCCAGCAGCACGGCTGCGACGATCAGGGTCATGGCGCGATGGAACATGCCGGCAAGCCTATGTCGCGCGGGGGCCACCCGTATCGCGCCCCGCAGCAGTCAGCAGGCCCCGACCCATTCGGCCTCTCCGTCGGCGAACAACTGGTTCTTCCAGATGGGGACCTCGGCCTTGATGTCGTCGATCAGCCGTCGACAGGCGTCGAACGCCTCTTCCCGGTGCGAGGCCGCGGCGGCCACGACGACGGCGAGGTCACCGACGGCGAGGTCACCGACCCGGTGCAGTGCGGCGACCTTCCAGACTGCGCGGCCTTCGCTCCCCGTCTGGGCGACGACTCGGTGCAGCACGTCCCGCATCCGGTCGGGAGCACTGGGGTGGGCCGAGTAGCTCAACGTGGTGACCCCGCGGCCATGGTCGTGATCACGCACCGTGCCGACGAAGAAAGCGGTCCCTCCGGCACGGTCGTCTGCCACGGCGCTGATGACCTCGTCGACCGACAGGGCGGTGTCGCGCAGCTCGGCGAGCATGATGGATTCCACGCCCCGACCGTATCAACTCGCCCGGTCAGCCCTTTCGTCGCTTGCGGATGTGGTGTGCCGCCACGGCGGTGCCGATCGCGGCGACCGCGGCCCCGGCCGCGCTGGCAGCGGTGATGGTGACCTCCTTGCGGCCCAGGGTCCGTCCGACCAGGGCCGGCCTGCCCGACCGGTGGTCCAGGAGCGCTCTCAGGACCTCGCTGTTGTCGTATGCGGGACGCCACCCGGCCTCGCGCAGCCCCGCGCAGTCCACCACGCACGGATAGACGAGGAACTTGAGCTCGCTGACGGGGCTCGGGGTGATGCCGGCCCGATGCAGCCGCTGGACGGCGCCGAACGCGAGGTTGGCGGGCAGTTCGAAACCGCGCAACTGCGCGATCCCCTGGGCCTCCTCCTGACTCAGGGAACCGTCGCAACCGACCGCGAGCGAGTCCTCACTGTCCTCGCCCTTGTTGTGCACCACGAAGTCCAGCGCGCTGACGAGGTCGTCGACGTGGCAGAACTGCCATGACTGTGCGCAGCCCTTGACCGCCAGCAGTCTCGGAGCGGAGAAATGTCGGCTGAGCAGGGTGTCCATGCCGGGGCCGACGAGGGGAGCCGGGCGCACAACGGTGACGGACAATCCGGGGTGGGCGCGCCTGGCCAGGGCCGCCAGCTCCTCGATCTCCACGAAGTCACCGACGAGGCTCGCCCCGGCCTCGCCGACCATGGCAGAGTCCTCGGGCAGGGGGACGGGATTGTCGGGGGCCGCGCCGTAGACCATGGTGCTGGTGATGAGGACCACGCGAGGGACGCGCTGGGCGGCTGCGGCGGTCAGGACCGTCTGCACCGCACGAATATTGCGGGCGCGGCGCTCCCGTGGCTGGGTTTCCGGGGAACGGTCGTCATCGGCGTGCACCAAGACGTCCACCCCGGCCAGTTCTGCGGCCAGCCGGGGATCGCAGACGTCGGTGAGACGCCAGTCCGGTCCCACGGTTTCACCCCGGTGGTCGTCGATCGCGACAACTGTGGTGACGCGGTCGGAACCCTCGTCCGACAGCAGACGTTCAACCAGCATGCGACCCACTCCGGCTGCGGCTCCCGTAACCGCGACGACCAGGCGTTGGGCGGGGTGGCTGTGCTGTGGGCGAACCTGGCTGGATTGAGTACTCACTCCGGGCGGCTCCCAGCTAACGTGACAGTGGAGACATTCCTATCCTGCCCGAGGTCTAATCGTGAGCGACCTACCTTTTGGTTTCAGCATGCCGAACGATCCGGACGACGAGTCGGGGCGCCAGTCGGGCGGCTCCGACGCGGGTGCCGGCGGTCACGGCGGCCCAGGCGGTGACCTTCCCAACATGCCGCCCGGCGGATTCCCGTTCGGTGATCCGCAGCAGATGGCGCAGATGCTGCGCCAGTTCGCCGACATGATGTCGGCACAGCCCCCGCAGGGATCCGGCCAGTCCGGCGGCTCGGGGAGCGGCATCAACTGGGATTCCGCCAAGAACATCGCGCGCCACACCGTCTCCCAGCACGGTGACCCCAGCGTGGGTGCCGTCGACTACGCCCAGGTGCAGGAGGCGCTGCGCCTGGCGGACCTGTGGCTGAACGAGGCCACGGCACTGCCCTCGGGCGTGCACACGATGGAGGGCTGGAGCCGCTCGGAGTGGGTCGAGAAGACCATGCCGACCTGGTCGCAGTTGTGCGAGCCGTTGACCGGACGCATCGTCGAATCCATGGGGCAGACCCTGCCCGAGGAGATGAGCGCGATGGCCGGCCCCCTGCTGGGCATGATCCGCCAGATGGGCGGCATGCTGGTGGGCCAACAGGCGGGGCAGGCGATCGGTGAGCTCGCTCGCGAGGTCATCGGCTCGACCGATGTGGGCCTGCCGCTCGCCGGCGAGGGGCGTGCGGCGCTGCTCCCCGAAGGGGTGCGCAACTTCGGCGAGGGCCTGAACATCCCCTTGGAGGAGGTTCGCCTGTACCTCGCGGCGCGCGAGGTCGCCCATCACCGGCTGTTCGGGCACGTCCCGTGGTTGCGGTCGCACGTGTTCAGCCTGGTCGAGGAGTATGCGCTCGGCATGTCCTTCGACATGAGCGGGCTGGAGGAGAAGCTCGGCCGGATCGACATCAACAACCCGGAGGCGATCCAGGAGGCACTGTCGGGGGACGAGGGCCAAGGGCTGTTCCAGACCCAGGACACACCGCGGCAGAAGGCTTCGCTTGCTCGTTTGGAGACGGCGTTGGCCCTGATCGAGGGCTGGGTGTCCACGGTGGTGGACGCAGCCGTGACCGAACGGCTGCCACAGTCCTCGGCCCTGAGCGAGGCCCTGCGCCGCAAGCGTGCGTCGGGTGGCCCGGCCGAGCACACCTTCGCCACTCTGGTGGGTCTGGAACTGCGGCCACGGCGCCTCCGGGAGGCAGCAGCCCTGTGGACTGCGCTGGTCGAGGCGCGCGGCATCGACGGCCGTGACGCAGTGTGGGAGCACCCCGACCTGATGCCCTCGGGCTCCGACCTGGACGACCCCGCCGGGTTCGTGAACGGCCAGGGTGCCGCTGACGACCTCGACATCTCCCAGTTCACTCAGGAGAGGCCGGACGACGGTGGGTCCGAGGAACGCGGCGACGAGGGCGGCCGGTGAACCAGCTGTTCCTGGACGCCAGATCCGTGCTGGACTCCTGGCGTGCGCCCGACGCACGCCAGGAGGAGCTGCGGGTGGAGTACTTGGCCCACCTGGAGCGCCACCCCGACGCGATGTCGCGATCGTGCCTGCCCGGCCACCTCACGGCGAGCGCCGCCCTGTTGGACGCCGACGGTGAGCGCACGGCCCTGACCCTGCACGCCAAGCTCAAGATGTGGCTGCAGCTGGGCGGTCACTGCGAGGAGGCCGACTCCTCCCTGGCCGGGGCCGCGCTGCGCGAGGCCGTGGAGGAGTCCGGCGTCGCGGGGGTTCGGCTGCTGCCGGTCCCCGTGCGGCTGGACCGGCACGCGGTGCCGTGCGGTGGCGGGTCCTGGCACCTGGACGTCCAGTACGCCGCGGTGGCCCCGCCCGACGCGCCCCTGGTCATCGACTCCGCCGAGTCCGACGACCTGCGATGGTTCCCCATCGGGGAACTGCCCGATTCGGCGGACTCCGCCTGTCGTGCCCTGGTCGCGGCGGCTGCGGCGAGGGTACGCGCCGAAACCGCCGCCCCCCGCTAGGCGGGGATGACCGTGTTGCGCAGTGAGAGCTCATCGGGGTAGGGCGCCAGGTAGGTCTGCTCGCGTGCCCATACGACGCGCTCTGCGGCGCAGTGGTGGCGCAGCAGATGGATGGGCACACTCAACGGCAGGTGACCCGCCCGGTAGCCCCTGATGGCCTCCAGGATGTCGTGACGGCGCACGTCGTCCAGCCGTGGGCCCACCATGCCGAGGACGTGCTGCAGGACGTTGACGTGTTTTCCCGGGCTGGCCTTGTGCTCCATTGCCGCGACGAACGCCTGGGTGTAGTCGGCCTCGATGCGCTCGGGGTCGTCGGTGCCTGCCTTGGCGACGATACGGCCCGTACGGCGATAGCCGTCGGGTTGGTGCGCCATCAGCTGGAACTTGTGCCGCGAGTGGAATGCGATCAGGTCGCGGGGGCGCCAGCCCTCGGCGAACAGGGCGCGCAACCGGGCGCGGGCGAAGACCCGTTCCACGAAATGCTCGCGCAGGCCGGGGTCGGAGAGGCGGCCCTGTTCCTCCACGGGGAGTTCGGGGCACAGTTCGGTGAGACGGGCGGCGAAGACGCCGCGGCCCTTTCCTTCGACACGGCGGGTGTCCTCGAACACCGGCATCCCGAAGAGTCCGCAGCTCGGCGAGCGGTTCTTCAGGACGTAACCGTCGAGTTCGCGGAGGCTGCGGAGGTGGCGGTCGGCGACGGCGGCGAGGGCATCGGTGTGATCGGTCCCGCTCTTGGTTGCGACGGCCCGGGGCCCGATGTCGGAATTCTCCAGTCGCAGGGTCTCCCGGGGCGTGCCCAGTCCGATCTCGGCCTCGGGACAGACCGGCTTCCAGTCGACGAAGGGGTCGAGGGTGTCGGTGAGGAAACGGTGTCGGGAGTGCCCGCCGTTGTAGCGGACAGGAGCGCCCAGGAGGCAGCTCGACACACCGATCCGGGGGCGCGCGTCCAGCGGGCGTTCCAGCGGCAGGATGGTCATATCGGGGCTGGTACCCGTGTCGGTGACGGCCAATCGCGTGGAAGCCGACGACAGTTTTCCACAGGCGGGAGATTTTCGCGGCGAAGCGGCGCGGGGACCTGTTCACTGGAATGTGCACGATGCGGACGTCCTTTGCCGCAGATATCGATACCGAGGAGACAGTGTGTCCACGATCGTGGTGTTGTTCACCCGGGACCTGCGGTTGCACGACCACCCAGCGCTGCATTCGGCCCTGTCCGAGGGGCACCGAGTGGTTCCGTTGTTCGTCCTCGACCCCGCCGTGCTGGCCGGTGCCGCGCGCAACAGGATCGGCTACCTGGTGGAAGCCCTCGCCGACCTGCGCGAGGCGCTGCGCGAACGCGGCGGGGACCTGGTGGTCCGCAAGGGCGACACCGTCACCGAGACCATGCGGGTGGTCACCGAGGCGCAGGCCGATTCGGTGCATTACAGCCACGATGTGAGCGCGTTCGCGACCGCGCGCTCGCGCCGGTTGGACGCCGCGGCCCGAGGTGCCGGCGTGCGCACCCGGTCGTTTCCAGGGGTGTGCGTGGTACCGCCAGGGGAGGTGCGCCCCACGGGCGGTGACCACTACCGGGTGTTCACCCCGTTCTGGCGGGCCTGGGAGGCGGTGCAATGGCGACAGGCCCACCCGGCGCCCACCCGAGTCGCCATTGCGGAGACGGTCCCGGTGGGCCGGCTCCCCGAAGCGGATCTCGCCGACCGGTGGGGGGTCGGTTCCCTCTCCCCCGACCGTGGCCGCGGTGGGGAGACGATCGCACGCGAAGCGGTCCGCGCCTGGCTTGCCTCCGGTTTGGAGAGTTATCCGCAGATGCACGACGACCTCGCGGCCGACAAGACCTCGCGTCTCAGCGCTCACCTGCGGTTCGGGTGTGTCTCTCCTCTCGAACTCGCGCGGGTCGCCCGCGGCCGCCCAGGCGGTGACGAGTTCGTCCGTCAGCTGGCGTGGCGCGACTTCCACCACCAGGTCACCGCGGCCTTCCCCGACCTCAACCGGCGCGACTACCGCCCCCGGGACACCCCATGGCGTGACGACCCAACCGGTTTCGCCGCCTGGTGTGAGGGCCGTACCGGCATCCCGGTGGTGGACGCGGGGATGCGGCAGCTGATCCAGGAGGGGTTCATGCACAACCGGGCCCGGATGATCACGTCAGTGTTTTTGACCCGAAAACTGCTCGTGCACTGGAAGGCGGGAGCAGATCACTTTCATTCGCTCCTGGTCGACGGTGACATCGCCAACAACTACGGCAACTGGCAGTGGTCGGCGGGGACGGGCAACGACACCCGCCCGAACCGCCAGTTCAACCTCATGCGCCAGGCAAAGCGCTTCGACCCGCAGGGCGAGTACGTGCGCCGGTACGTACCCGAGCTCGCCGGTGTCGCCGGTGCGGCGGTGCACAGTCCCTGGAAGCCCGAGGTGGAGTCCGAGGGTTATCAGTTGCCGCTTCTGGAGTTGTGAGCGGCCGGTGCCCGGGCTGACCACACGCATCGCGCCCGCGCCGGTGCTCCGATCGGGACGGCTCCCCGTCCTACTCCTCCTCTGCCTCCAAGGTGTCGGGATCACCCGCGCTCAACCGGGGCGCGGCGGAGACCCCTTCGAGGTAGCCCCGGGCCCGTTCGGTACGGGGGTACCGGTTGGCGAGTTCCCAGAACTCCCGACCGTGGCCAGGCACGATGAGGTGGACGAGTTCATGGATCAGAACGTAGTCCACCACCCAGCCAGGCATTCCGGAGAGGCGTCGGGAGAGCCGAATCGATCCGTCCTCAGGAGTGCAGGACCCCCAGCGGGTGTTCTGGTTGTCCACCCACTTGACACTGGCCGGCTCGACGATCCCTCCGAGATAGCGCTCGGAAAGTTCGACCGCCCGGGCTTGGAGCGCGTCGTCGCTTGGGCGGCGACGCTCCTCACGGGCCTGAAGCCGTTCCAGCATGCGGTCCACCCAGCGCTTCTCTTCTGCGCGGGAGAAACTCGCGGGAACGAGGACAACCGTCTTGTCCCCGTCGCGATAGGCCGAGACGGTCCGCCGACGACGAGGACTCCGGCGCACCTCAACTCTTGGATTGGGCGGCACAATTTTAAGGTAGCTCAGAGTTGACAAGTGCCAAAGAGGGTGGATGAGAGTGTTTGTCGCGCAAAAAGCTCTATGTCGGCCCTACGTCCCTTGCCGCTCAATCGATCCAGCGCTCACATAGCCCCTGACCAGCAGAGAAAACAAACGTCCGCGAGTCCACATCCGGCCACGCAAACGCCGCGCCGAGCGGCAAACCGGGTGTTGGGCCGCCCCCGCACAGCCTCGCGTTATCACAGCGGCGACAATATGAGCGTGAGCGATCTGCCTCGACGCGCGTTCTCGCGCACAGCCAAACTGGCCTCTCTTCCTCTGAAGTACGCGGGCCGCAGTACGTTGGGCCTGGGACGCAGAATGAGCGGTCAGTCCGCCGACGATGTCAGCAGCGATATCCAGCGCCGCACCGCCGAGCACATTTTCGAGGTGCTCGGCGACCTCAAGGGCGGTGCGATGAAACTCGGACAGGCCCTCTCGGTGTTCGAGGCTGCCCTGCCCGAAGAGTTCGCCGAGCCCTACCGTGCCACCCTCACCAGGCTTCAGCAGGACGCACCGCCGATCCCCTCGGCGACCGTTCACCAGGTCCTGGCAACAAATCTGGGCAGTGACTGGCGCAACCTATTCACGTCCTTCGACGACTCCCCCGCCGCTGCGGCCTCCATCGGGCAGGTCCATCGGGCGGTGTGGTCGGACGGGCGGCCCGTAGCCGTCAAAGTGCAGTACCCCGGAGCGGGCAAGGCCCTGCTCACCGACTTTCACCAGCTTGCCCGGATCAGCAGGCTCTTCACGGTCGTCATGCCCGGCTTGGAGCTCAAACCGCTGCTCGCCGAGCTCAAGGACCGCATCATCGAAGAGCTGGACTACGGGTTGGAAGCGGATGCGCAGCAGGGGTTCTTCGATGCCTACGTCGACCATCCCGACTTCGCGATCCCGGGGGTCGTCGCCGGGCACGAGCAGGTGCTGATCAGCGAATGGCTGACCGGACGGCCCCTGTCGGAAATCATCACGGAGGGTTCTCAGGCCGAGCGTGACCGCGCGGGGCTGCTCTATATCCGGTTCCTGTTGTCGGGCCCTGAACTCGCCGGGCTCCTCCACGCCGACCCCCATCCCGGAAATTTCCGAATCCTGCCCGACGGACGCTTGGCCATCCTGGACTTCGGTGCCGTGAATCGACTGCCCGACGGTTTCCCCACGGCTTTCGGCCGGCTCATCCAGATCGGGCTGCGCGGTGATGCCGACAGCGTGCGCCAGAGCCTGGTGGAGGAAGGGTTTCTGCGCCCCGACTCCGAACTGGACCCACAACAGCTTCTGGACTTTCTTCTTCCCAGCGCCGAACCAGCGCGGCACGAACGTTTCGCCTTCAACCGGGACTGGCTGAGAGAAGAGGCCCAACGCCTCTTCGATCATTCGGGCGGGGTCGTCAAGGACTTGAACCTACCGCCGTCCTACATGCTTATTCATCGGGTGATCATGGCGGCTACCGGTGTGCTGTGCCAGTTGGAGGCCGATGTCCCCGTCCGCGGGGAGGTGGCCTCCTGGGTTCCCGGTTTCACCGACTGAGCACTGAAAACGGGGCCGGCCCCCGGTGTGACCACCAGGGGCCGGCAACAGCCTGCGAGAAGGGCTTAGCACCGTCAACACATCCGGGATATTCGCATTTCCATGAGTGCGTTTTCGACACGGCGCTGCTCACGCAGCTGCGCCCGGAGCTGTCGCGCGGAGAGGCGATGTTGCTGGCGCTCCCGCTTGACGTCAACGGTCTTCTGCAGGTTGATGAGTTCCTGAATGAGCATCATGTCCGGTTCCTTACACAGCTGAGAAGTTCTTGTCGGGCCAGCAGACGGCTTGGCCCGGGTGCCGAGCGTGCTGGATTACGCCGCGACCGGTTCGACGTTCTTTCGAGGACGCCCACGTGGGCGCTTGCGCGCGACGACCTGGCCGGCGACGAGCAATTCGCCTCCCCAGACCCCCCACGGCTCATGCCGGTCGAGGGCGTCCGCCAAGCAGCGGGCTCGGACCGGGCAGTCCGCGCAAAGAGCTTTGGCTGCCTCGACGTCCGCCGGAGCCTCGGCGAAGAAGAGGTCGGGCTGGGGCCGACACGGGATCGCGGCCTCGTCCAGCCACGGGGTCTCCAGGACCGACGCAAGCATCGGTGTCCTCCCTGATTCTTTGGTGATCAACGCGGTAGGCGACAACGACTGCCGAATCTCTCGATCCGACTTCAGGGACCTTGACCTGCGAGAAGCCTCATGACCGGGGTCTCCTGCAAGGGCAGGAGAGATCGGATGAGACACCAAAATGGCCGCGGCCCCACAAGTGGGGATCCGCGGCCACGGGAGGACTACCCGGCCTTTATGGACTAGACCGGACTACTCCGTGGACACTTCTTCCCCACCGCACCGTCAAGGTGCTGGGTTTCTGCGATCTGGGCTCCGCTACGGCGGTGGCGTGACAGCGACGCCGGCCCGCCTGGCTCGCTGGAACCGGCAGGATTGCCGAGGACATAGGACATGCCCGTGCGCTTACCACCGACAGAGCCCCAGGCATCCGTGAACGAGCCGAATTGGTTGATCAACGTGTTCATTGGATCGGGACACCTCCTGTCGTGGCTTGGCCGCCGGGATCTTCTCCCGTGGCATGCGCGAACTTGATGACGATAAGACTAAACGGGTTCACGGAAAATCAGCAACATATTTTTGACCTGCGATTTTGGCCGAGTCCGGCCGCGGGGCTCACCCTGTTCCAGTCGTTCCGGGGCTCTCGTCCACGACGCGGATGAGCCCTTCCTGGACGACCGAGCAGACCAGTTCCCCGGACTGGGTGAAGACCAACCCCCGCGCCAGACCACGGGCCCCACCGGAGACCGGAGTCTCCTGGGCGTAGAGCAGCCACTCGTCGGCACGGAACGGACGATGGAACCACATGGCGTGGTCGAGACTGGCCATCGAGATACCCGAGAAGGAACGCCCGTGCGCAAGCAGGACGGTGTCCAGAAGAGTCATGTCAGAGGCATAGGTCATCAGGCACACGTGCAACAGCGGGTCCTCCGGCAGTTTGCCGTCGGCCTTGAGCCAGACCAGGTTGTCGGTGGTGCTCAGCGACGGGTTGCGCTCGGCCTCGAAGGAGAGCGCGCCGACCGGACGGATCTCGATGGGGTGCCAGGAGGCGAATCGGGGGACCTTGCCGAAGGCGGTGAACAACCGCTCACGCATGCTGGGGAGTTCGTCGGGCGCGGGGACCTCGGGCATCGCGCCCTGGTGCGTCAGCCCTGGCTCCGAATGATGGAAGGAGGCCGACAGGGTGAAGATCGCCTTGCCGTGCTGGATGGCCGTGACCCGGCGAGTGGTGAAGGAACGGCCGTCGCGCACCCGGTCCACCTGGTAGACGATCGGTACGGATGGATCTCCGGGGCGTATGAAGTAGGCGTGCAGCGAGTGCACCGCCCGGTCCACGGGGACGGTGCGTCCGGCGGCGACCAGCGCCTGTCCGGCGACCTGCCCGCCGAAGATGCGTTGCGGCCCCCCGTCCGGGCTGCGCCCGCGGAAGATGTTGACCTCGATTTGTTCGAGGTTGAGGATGTCCAACAACCCCTGAAGTGTCTGGCCGGGCTCGTCCCCGGCCCGTGCTTCCTGCTCGCTCATTCGGTGTCCCCCTGTTCACCACTGACGGGCGCGGGCTGCCCCGCGCACAGCGCCAGTACCGCTTGTCCGTAGCGTTCCAGTTTGACGGCTCCGACACCGGAGATGCCCGCCAACTGGGTGACGCCGGAGGGTTCGCGCTCGGCGATCGCCTGAAGGGTCGCATCGGTGAAAACGACGTAGGCGGGAACCTTCTGTTCGGTGGCGGTCTCGCGCCGCCAGTCGCGGAGTCGTTCCAGCAGCGCCTCGTCGTAGTCGGAGGGGCAGTCCGCACAGCGGCCGAGCTTGCGCTCGGCAGCTTCGATGAGGGTCGCGGCGCAGACACGGCACTGGATGGTTTTGGCCTGCTTCCGGCGCTCTCCGCGTTGGGCGGCCAGGGACGGGGAGGCCGGGCGCAGCCCGTCCAGGAAGCGCGAGGGCTTGCGGGTCTTGCGCCCGCCGGGCGAACGGGCAAGCGCCCAGGACATGCCCAGGTGTTCACGCGCACGGGTTACCCCGACGTAGAAGAGCCTGCGCTCCTCCTCGACCTGTTCCGGCTCCTCCGCGTAGATGATGGGCAGCATCCCCTCGGTGAGCCCCACCAGGAAGACCGCATCCCACTCCAACCCCTTGGCCGCATGCAGTGAAGCCAGCGTGACGCCTTCGAGCCCGGGGGCGTGTTCGGTGGCCGCGCGGGCCTCCAGTTCGGCGACGAAATCGGCCATGGTCGCGCCGGAGCGCTCGGCGGCGACGTCTTCCGAGAGTTGGGCGAGTGCGGCAAGGGACTCCCACCGCTCGCGCGCCTGACGGCCCTCGGGTGCGGTCTCGGTCAGACCGATCTGAGGTTGTTGCAGGATGTGGCGCACCGTGGCCACCAAGGGTGCGTCGTCCTCACCCTGGGAGGCTCCGCGCAGTGTGTGCAGGGCCTTTTTGATCTCGGGACGGTCGAAGAACTGGGTGGCGCCGCGCAGCGTGTAGGACACCCCCGCATCGGCAAGGGCCTGCTCGTAGGCCGCCGACTGGGAGTTGGTACGAAACAGCACGGCCACTTCCCTGGCCGGTGTGCCCGATTCGACCAGTGCGGCGATACGGCGCGCCACCGCGGTGGCCTCGGCCGGTTCGTCGTCGTACTCGGCGTAGACCGGGTCGGGACCGTCCGGACGCTGGGCGACGAGTTCCAGGCGGTGTTCGCGGGCGACTCCGGCTGCCGCCCCGGCAGCCTGGAGTGCCGTGTTGGCGACCCGCACCACCTGCGGCGTGGAGCGGTAGTCACGGACCAGACGGACAAAGGTGGCATGCGGATAGGCGACGGAGAAACCAGTGAGGTAGCCGGGGGTCGCCCCTGCGAAGGAGTAGATGGTCTGATTGGGGTCGCCCACGACGCAGATGTCGTCGCGGTCGCCGAGCCAGGCGTCCAGGAGCAGCTTCTGCAACGGGTTGACGTCCTGGAACTCGTCCACCACGAAGTATCGGTACTGCTTGCGGACCTGCTCGGCGATGGACGGCGAGTCGGTGATGACGGCCGCGGTCAGTTCGAGCATCGACTCGAAGTCGAGGAGGTTGCGCTCGCGGCGCAGCTCTTCGTAGGCGTCGTAGGCCCGGGCGACGTCACGCGCGAGCATCGGCGGGGTGCGCCCTGCCTTGACGACGGCCGCCTCGTAGTCGGCGGGACGGATCTGGGTGACCTTGGACCATTCGATCTCGCTTGCGAGGTCGCGCAGGCCGGGTCGGTCGAGCTGGAGCCCGCAGGAGCGTCCTGCGTCGGCCACGAGGCCGATCTTGCTGTCCAGCAGGGTGGGCTTGGGACCTCCGACGGCCTGTGGCCAGAAATAGGAGAGCTGGCGCAGTGCGGCGGCGTGAAAGGTCCGGGCCTGCACCCTGGGTGCACCCAGGGCCCGCAGTCGGCCGCGCATCTCACCGGCTGCGCGAGTGGTGAAGGTCACTGCGAGGATCTGCTGTTCAGGGACCACTCCGCTGGCCACGGCATAGGCGATGCGGTGTGTGATGGCCCTGGTCTTACCGGTCCCGGCTCCGGCCAGGATGCACACCGGGCCGCGGACCGAACGGGCGGCCTCGAGCTGCTCGGGATCCAGTCCGCGCAGGATCTCCTCCGGGGAGGAGGGCCCCTCCATCAGCGAGGGCGCTGCCGCTCCGGGAAAGCCGCTCCGGCCTGGTGCGCGGGATTCGTCTGGACCCATCTGCCGTGTCTCCAATCCGCCCAGGCTCACCGCGTGTCCTGGCTCGGGCGGCTCGTTGTCCGCGTTTCCTCTTGGGCCCCAACAGGACCAAGAACTCCTGCCCGCCCCAGTCTCTCAAAGTATCGGTGGGCTCCCGGGCACCCATGGAGATCTGTGGACGGCGCCGTCCGGAAGTTCTCTCCTGAACAAACCGGAACTTTTACGCTGTGGAGAGCGTCTGAGCAGGCACTGATCACGAGGTTGGGAAGCCAGATACGGTTCTCTGCGTTGGAGTAGGCGGCGATTGTCCATCCGGTTAGAAGGAGCGAGAAACCCTATGACCACCCCCGCAGCAGCGCAGATCACCATGTACAGCACGCCGTGGTGCGGCTTCTGCAAGCGTCTGAAGAGCCAGCTCTCGCGTGACGGAATCAGCATCACCGAGGTCGACATCGAACAGACCCCGGAGGCGGCGGAGTTCGTCATGAAGGTCAACGGCGGCAACCAGACCGTCCCGACGCTGGTCTTCGCCGACGGCACAGCGCTGACCAACCCGTCATTGGCACAGGTCAAGGAGAAACTCGCGGCTCAGTCGTGAGGCGGTGGCGGTGTCTCCCGGTCTCCTGATCCGAAAGACACCGCCACTCGTCCGTAGGAAAAATGGGGGAGTACGTGACGCCGCACAGATCGGCTCGCGGTGAGCGAGACGCCGAGATCGGACTGGTCCGCACTACAGCGGGGTGGAGGGTGAACGGCGGGGGCGAGACGTTCCCCGACCTGATCAACGCGATGGTCCTCGCCGACCTGCTGGCCGCGGAGGAGCAGGCAACGGCATCGCTGGACGGCCCCCCTCCGCGTGCGGGATCGGGGGCGTCGGAGACAGAGCTCCTACGGGTGACCGTGGCACAACTGGAGCACGCGTTGCACACCCGCGTAGTGGTCGAACAGGCCATCGGGGTGCTCTCCGAGCGGCACGGAACGGCACCGCGTCAAGCGTTCGAACGGCTGCGCCACGCCGCGCGCTCCCGCGGCCGCAAGGTCACCGAGCTGGCCCGGGACGTGGTCGACAGCGCCCATGCTCCGGCGGGCGCGCTGCCCGCGGAACTGGTCCGCGAGGGCGCGCCCGCAGCGGTGGAGCCGCCGCGGCCCACCGGATAGCACCCGGATCACCAGCTACCGGGGAGCGTCCCGCCGTACCAGGACTCGATGAGTTGACGCGCGATGGAGACCTGGCTGGGCAGGAGGATTTCCTGGCT
The DNA here is from genome assembly GCF_030268225.1 of Nocardiopsis ansamitocini. Lineage (GTDB taxonomy): Bacteria > Actinomycetota > Actinomycetes > Streptosporangiales > Streptosporangiaceae > Nocardiopsis_D > Nocardiopsis_D ansamitocini. The sequence goes on from NZ_BSQG01000001.1 coordinate 1,223,705, forward strand.
CTGCACCGCGGCCAACAGCTGGCCCCGGGTGAACCAGCGGACGTCGGCGATCTCGTCCTGATCGGTGCGCGGGGTGCTCCCCGTTGCGCGCGCGAAGTAGCCGAACATCAGGCTGCGCGGGAACGGCCAGGGCTGTGAACCGAGGTAGACGGGCTCGTCCACGACCACCCCGACCTCTTCGGCGACCTCGCGCACGACGGCGTGTTCCAGGGATTCCCCCGGCTCCACGAACCCGGCCAGGACCGAGTAGCGCCGGTCCGGCCAGACCGGATTGTGGGCGAGCAGGCACTGTTCGACACCGTCGACGACCCGGTGCACCAGCATGATCACCGCCGGATCCATCCGGGGAAACTGCTCGGTGCCCTCGGTCTCGCAGATACGGGTGTGCCCGCCCGCCCCGATCCGGGTCGTCGACCCGCAGCGGGGGCAGAAGGCGTTTGCGGCGTGCCAGTTGGCCAGGGCGACGGCGTGCGTGAGCATCCCGGAGTCGCGCGGGTCCAGGAGTGCTCCGATGGTGCGCAGCGAGCTGAGTTCGGTGCCGGGTTCGGCATCGGACAGCGCACCGGGCTCGGCGCGGACGGCGAAGTACACCCGGTCCTCGGCGTCCTGTCCCAGGAGGTAGCGCTCCCCGTCGGGGGCGTCCCCGGGACTTCGCAGTACGAGTCGTACCTGGTCGTCGTCGGTCGTGACCAGTGCCTGGGACTGTTTGGCCATGAGGGCCGGCCAGCCGTGCTCCTTGGCGTCGCCGCCCTCCAATACGAGGACCCGGGTACGCGGGTCGGCCCACGCATGTCCCAACCAGTCGCTGTCCGTGCGGCGATGCCCGATCAGGTCCAGCACTCCACGGGACAGAGCCGGCGCCAGCGGTGATGTACTCGTCATGTTCGGCCCCTCATCGTGCGGACGGCGCGCCCCTGCCCACGGACGGGGCGGACGGCGCGTGCCGGTGAAAACGGTGATCGCGCTAGTCGCGCAGCGCGGTGGCGTAGGCGTCCCACAGGTAGGCGACGCTCTCGGCGCCCTTGAGCAGGAGTGGGATCTCCACCTTCTCGTTCGGGGCGTGGATGCGATCGGAGTTGAGTCCGACGGCGACGAAGACGAGCGGTGCGTCCAGGATGTCGGCGATATCGGCCTCGGGGCCGCTTCCGCCCTCACGGGTGTAGCGGATCCGGGTGCCGAACGCCTTCGCCATGGCCTCGCGGGCCGCCTGCACCGCTGTCGACTCCAGGTCGGAGGCGCAAGGACGCACACCGGGACCGGTGAAGTCGATCTCGGCCCGCAGTCCTTCCGGGAGCGCGGCGAGCAGATGGGCGCGAACGCGTTCCTGGATGCGCAGCGGATCCTGGTCGGGAACCAGCCGGAAACTGAGCTTGGCGTGTGCCGAACGCGGCACGATCGTCTTGCTGCCTGCACCGGTGTGTCCGCTCCACATGCCGTTGACCTCGGCGGTGGGGCGTACCCAGACACGTTCGAGAGTGCTGTAGCCGGCCTCGCCGGCCGCGACCGGGCTGTTGGCCGTCCTCAGCCAGGCGGCCTCGTCGAAGGGCAGCTCGGCCAGCAACCCCCGTTCTGCTGCGGAGATCTCCACGACCTCGTCGTAGAACCCCTGGACGGCGACCCGGCCCTGCTCGTCGTGCAGCCCGGCCAACAACTCGGCCAGCGCGCGTGCGGGGTTGGGCACGGCACCGCCGAACGATCCGCTGTGCAGATCGCTTTCCGGTCCGTAAACGTCGATCTGGCAGTCGGTGAGCCCGCGCATCCCGACGCACATCGAGGGCGTGTCGGAGTCCCACATCGTCGTGTCGGAGATGACCACGACGTCGCAGGCCAATCGGTCCCGGTGGCGGATGAGGAGGTCGGCGAAATGCGGTGACCCCGACTCCTCTTCGCCTTCCACCAGGAGCTTGATCGTGACAGGCGGCGCTTGGGCACCGGAGACCGCGAGGTTGGCGCGCAGTCCGAGGGTGTGGAACAGCACCTGGCCCTTGTCGTCCGAGGCGCCTCGGCCGTGCAGTTGGTCACCGCGCACGGTGGGGGTGAAGGGATCGGTGTCCCATTCCTGCACGGGAACGACCGGCTGCACGTCATGGTGGCCGTAGACGACGACAGTGGGCGCGGTGGGGTCTGCGGCAGGCCACTCGGCGAAGACGGTGGGCATACCGGCGGTCTCCCACACCTCGACCGTCGGAAAGCCCGTGGCGCGGAGATGGTCGGCCAGCCAGTCGGCCGAGCGTCGAACGTCGCCGTGGTGGGCCGGGTCCGCGGAGACGGAGGGGATCGCCAGCCACTCCCCCAAAGCGGCGATGAACCCGTCGCGATTGTCCTCGATGTAGCTGCGCGCGTCCATCAGTGGTGGACCGTTCCCTTCGCTGTTGACCTGCGGTGTCGGGTAAAAGCCTACGGGCGGCTCGCGTACACCGGGCACCGGGCACCGGGCACCAGGCACCAGGCACCAGGCACCAGGCACCAGGCACCAGGGAGCGTCCGTGGTGGGATCAGTCCCGCTCGGGGACCCCGGCGATAAGCGCTGCCAGGCCGTCGGCGTCCAGCAGATCCGCCGGACGGACGGTCTCCTCGGCGCGGACGTAATGGAAAGCGGCGCGGACCTGGTCGAGGTCGGTGTCGACGAGTTGGGCCCAGGCGATCCGGTAGGCGGCCAGCTGGACGGCCACGGCACTGCGCTCGCGCGCGGTGGTGGGCGGATGGCCGGTCTTCCAGTCGACGACGTCGTAGCGTCCGCTCTCGGCATCGTGAAAGACCGCGTCCATCCGCCCGCGGATGAGCCGGTCACCGATGATGGTCTCGAAAGGGACCTCGACCTCCAGCGGGGTGCGCTCGCCCCACTCGCTCGCCTCGAAGAGCCGTTGGAGCTCGTCGAGACCGGCGTCTCGCCCGGCCGTCTCGTCTGCGGCCCCCGGCAGCTCGTCGGGGTCGATGACGCTCTGCTGACCGAAGCGACGCTCCATCCAGGTGTGGAAAGCGGTACCCCGACGCGTGTGCGGCGCGGGGGGACGCGGAAGCGGGCGACGGATCTGACGCGCCAGGCCCGCGGGATCGCGCGCCAGCGAGACCAGGGACGACACTGTCAGGTGGGCGGGCAGCTCCACGGGGATCGTCCCGTCCCCGGGCTGCTCGGCGTCGCGGTGGCGCAACAGCAGCTCGGTGTCGCGCTCCCAGCCGTGCAGCCGGCGCCGCCAGGAATCCTTCATGGCCGCGCGGTCCAGCACCCCCAGGTAGTCCTGGCCGGACTCGCCTTTGGCACGCTCGACCAGGTCGGCCGCTGCCATCATCCGCTCGTGTTGGGCGGCTTGGGCGTCGCGGTAATCCTCGGGGCGGCGCGGCCAAGAGACGGGTTCCTGGTCGGCCAGTTGGGGGTTGGCCTCGTCGTCACCGGGCGTGGGCTCCCAATGAACGACGCGACCGTGTCCGGCCTCGCAGACCTCACGGATCTCTTCCAGGAAGACCGATGGTGCGCGCCGGTTCCTGGATCCGAGCGCCCAGTGGTAACCGGTGCACACCAGGGCGAAGGAGGCCCGTGTCACGGCGACGTAGGCGAGGCGTCGCTCCTCCATGGTGTCGCGGCGCTTCTCCGCGTCCTGGAACCGTTTGAGGTCCGGGCCCGCGACGTCGGTGAGGGCGGGGAGTCCGGCGCGGTCTCCGCGCAGCGGGAACGGCAGCTCAGCGGCACGCCCGGTCCAGCTCTTCCCTGTTCCCGGGTTGGTGGGGAACACTCCGGCGCTCAAGCCGGGAACGACGACCATCGGCCACTGGAGTCCTTTTGCGGCGTGCACGGTCATGAGCTTGACGGTGTCGGTGGATCCGACTCTCTCCCCGGGGGCGAGACCGCGTTCGGTGTCCTCGGCGGAGTGCAGGAAGGCCAGGAACGCGCTCAGTGTCGGTGTGTCACTGGTCCCGACGAAACGCGCAGCGGTGTCGATGAAGGCGTCGAGGTCGGCGCGGGCAGCCACCTGGTCGCGTCCCGGACGCGCGCCCACCTCGATGTCCAGGACCAGGGTCCGTTCCACATCGGTGATGAGGTCGGGCAGCGGCTGGGCGGCCTGGGCGCGCAGGGAGCGCAGTTCGGCGGCCAGTGCGTTCAGTCGGGCGTGACCGGTCGCGGAGTAGCGTTCCTCGGGACCGAGGTCGTCGAGCGCGTCCACGAGGCTGCCGGTCTCGGCGGTGAGGTCCAAAACGGTCTGGCGCAATGGATCGCTTGCGATACCTGGGTCCACGGCCCGCTCTCCGCGCAGGTCGCGGCGGGCCTCGCCCGCCAGCTCCACGGCACGCTTGTTCAGCGCGACGAGGTCGCGAGGGCCGAGGCACCAACGGGGTCCGGTGAGCAGTCGGGCGAGTTCGTCTCCTGCGGTGGGATCGTGCAGGACGCGCAGGGTGGCGATGATGTCGCGCACCTCCGGAACGCTGATGAGTCCGCCGAGCCCCACGACCTCAACGGGGATGTCGCGGGCTTCCAGCGCTTTGCGGAGGAGGGAGAACTGAGCGCGTTTGCGGCACAGGACGGCGACGTCGCCGTAACCGAGCCGACCGCGTTCCTCCTGTTCGGGCCATGAGATCCCATCGGGGGCCTTCAGGGTGGCGCGGGACTCCTCCATGGCCAGGTCGATCTGGGCGGCGATCCACTCGGCCTCCTGGGTCTCGGTGGCGAACAGCGCACAGCTGACCTGGCCGCGGGCGCGGCGGGCCGGGCCGGGATAGAGCACGGGGACGTACTCGGCCTCTTCGCGCAGAGGTTCGGCGACACGCTTGGCCACGGCCAGGACGTTTTCGCCGTTGCGAAAACTGGTGGCGAGCTGTCGTACGGGGGCCGCTCGTCCCGGGCGTTGGGGGAAGTGCGTCGGAAAGGCGGTGAGGTTGCCGGCGCTGGCGCCGCGCCAGCCGTAAATGGACTGGCAGGGGTCGCCAACCGCTGTGACCGGGTGGCCGTCACCGAACAGCGCTTGCAGCAGGACGAGCTGGGCGTGGCTGGTGTCCTGGTACTCGTCGAGCAGTACGACGTGGTAGCGGCTCTTTTCGATCAGCGACACCTCCGGGTGGCGCTGGGCGATCCGGGCTGCGAGTGCGACCTGATCGCCGAAGTCCATGACCTCCCGACCGCTCTTGAGGCGGGCGAACTCCTCCAGGAGCGGCAGCAGTTGCTCGCGGTGGCGCTGGGTGGCGAGAAGGTCCCTGGTGGCCGCGGTGAGTTTCTTGAGCGGCTCGGCCCGCCCCCTCAGCCAGTCCCCGAACTCACGGACGTCGCCGGGGGTGCGCAGGTGTTCGGCGAGCTCTCCGGCCAGGGCCAGGACGTCCTTGACGACCGTGGCGGGAGCCGAGTTCACGGCGTCCATCGGCCCGCCGTAGGCCGTGACGGCGCGGTTGGCGAGCTGCCAGGCCACCGCCTGGGAGATCAGCCGGGTGCTGGGTTCGACGGCCTCGCGCAACGCGTGGTCGCCCACCAGGCGCTGCGCGTAGGAGTGGTAGGTGGAGACCGCGGGCTCGCCGTCGAGGACCTCCTCGGAGACCGCCCCCGTCCCACGCAGCTGGTCCAGACGCTTGCGGACCCGCTCGGAGAGCTCGGCCGCAGCCTTGCGGGTGAAGGTGAGTCCCAGGACGTTCTCGGGGCGTACGTGTCCGTTGGCGACCAGCCACACGACCCGCCCGGCCATGGTCTCGCTCTTGCCGGAGCCCGCTCCGGCGACCACGACTCCCGGCAGCAGCGGCGCGGAGATGACCGCGGACTGCTCCACGGTCGGTTCCGGCTGGCCGAGCAGCCTGGCCAGCTGGGCGGGACCGTAGTCGCTGCGGATGGGGGTCTGGGTCATGGCCACGTGGGCGCTGCGGCGCCGTCTCTCCTGGTCTTCTCGGGGGCGGGGCAAGCCGGTCGTGCTGTGACGGCTCGAAGAGTCGAACACCTTTTCTATCCCATCGCGGGCACCGCGTGGTCGATCGCGGATCAGACGTGGTCGCCGTCGCTCTGGGCCGGACAACTGGAACGGACCGCGCAATGGCGGCAGTTCGGACCGACGAAGGCCGCGAAGGTCGCCCCGGCCATGCCGGTGGCGACCTTGCGGACCAGGCGCTCGGACCACTCGGGGTCGGGGTCGTCGGTGAGGGCCGGCTGTACCTGCTCCTTGTACTTGGCCCGGTCGCCGATCTGGACCAGGGCGGCGCCTCCCGGAGTGGTCAACCCGTAGTGGTCGAACGCGGCCTTGAGAACCGCGAGCTGGTAGACGCCCAACTGGGGATGGCGGGCGATCTCGCCGTCCGCGGGGGCCTTGCCGGTCTTGACGTCGATCACCACGCCGCGTCCCGACTCGTCCGCCTCCAAGCGGTCGATCCGTCCGACGATCTCGACGCCGCCGATGTCGACCTTGAACCCTTCCTCCGTCACGACCAGGCGACGCTCGTTGTCGTCCTGCCAGCTGATGAACCTTTCGATCATCGCCTCGGCCTTTTCGCGCTGTTTGTCCGCGTACCAAGGGCCACCGAAGTCCAGCTCCGACCAGATCGCGTCCATCCTGCGCTGGATTTCGGGCAGGTCCGCGCCCTCGGCGACCAGCACTGCGATGGCGTGCACGATACTGCCCAGGTTGGACGACACCTGCGGCCGTTGCGCCCCTGCTGCGGTCTCCAGCAGCCAGCGGAGCTCGCACTCACCGAACTTCTCCACCTGTGACGGTGAGACGCGGATCTGCTCGTCGTCGGCCACCAGGGGGCCGTCGTCGGAGATCGCGGTCATCCCGTACCACTGCGAGGGGTCGGCACCACGGATCCCTTCCTCTGCGAGACGGGCCAAGTGCGCTGCCGCCGCGCGACGCAGCGGCGGATCGGTTCGAGGGTCCACCAAGGCCGAGCGCAGGTCGGCGACCAGGGCGGGAAACGACAGGGAGCGGCGGCCGGTGGCCACCCGCTCCGGCTCGCCCGCACCGAGTTCGGCCAGGAAGCGGGAAGGGCGTTCCTCGGTGTCGTCGCCGCCGACAGCCGTCACCACAAGGGTGTGCCTGGCGCGGGTGACGGCGACGTAGAACAGCCGCCGTTCCTCGTCCAAAAGCTTGGAGACGACAGCGGCGGTGGAGGTCTCGGTGAATCCGGCAACTGTGTCGAGGAGGTGCTCCACTCCGAGTAGTGAGCCGCGCAACCGCAGGTCGGGCCAGTCGCCCTCCTGCGCTCCGGCGACTACGACAAGATCCCATTCCAACCCCTTGGAGCGGTGTGCCGTGAGAATGCGCACTGCCTCCCCGTGCGGCGCCTGCTCGGCGAGGGTGTCGGCGGGGATCTCCTGCGCCTCCAGGTCGTCGAGAAAGCCTTCTGGCACGCCCGGCGGCAACCGGTCACAGTAACGGGCCGCACTCTCGAACAGCGCCACCACCGAGTCGAGGTCGCGGTCGGCGACGGCGCCCCTGCGTCCGCCGGCCTGACTGGCTCTGAGCAGCCGGTCGGTGAGGCCCGCCCGGCGCCACACCTCCCATAGGACCTCCTCCGCAGAAGCGCCGCGGGCGGCGAAATCACGGACCAGCTCCAGCAGTCCGGCGATGCGCTCGGCAGGAGCACGTACTTCGGGGTCGACGGTGGCGAGGTCACGCGGGTCCTTGAGCGCCTCGGCAAGCAGGACCGCCGATGTGCGGTTGCCACCGGCGTCCAGTTCGAGTTGGCGCAGCGCACGGCCGAGCCGGCGCAGCCGAATGCTGTCGGCCTCACCGAACGCACTGGTCAACAGCTCGTGGGCGGTTGCCTCGTCGAGGCTGTTCGGTCGTAACGCGCAGCGGATGAGCAACAGCATCGGCCGTACCAACGACTCCGCGGCCAGCGGCAGCTCGTCGCCGCCCACTGCCACCGGGACGCCTGCGCTGATGAGGGCACGACGCAGCACGGGGACCTGCCGGGTGGCCGAACGTACCAGGACCGCCATACGCGACCAGGGCACACCGTCGATGAGATGTGCGCGGCGCAACGTGTCGGCGATGACCGCGGCCTCCTGCGCGGTGCTCTCTGCGAGCAGGACGCGGATGGAGCCCTGCGCGGAGTCGGGGTGCGGACTGAGTCTGCGGTGGGCGTTGACCGGCCCGCCGGCGGGGCTGGGAGCGACGGGGAGGCGCTGGGCGAGGTGCCGTGACGCCGCGAGCAGGACCGGGCCGCTGCGACGGCAGACCTGGAGGGCGACGACCGGGGCGGCCCCACCGGTGACAGCGCGAAAACGGTCGGGAAACTCCAGGATCGCGCGCACGTCGGCGCCGCGGAACCCGTAGATGGACTGGTCGGGGTCGCCCACCGCGACGAGGTCCCGACCGTCGCCGGCAAGCGCACGCAGCAGTCTTTCCTGCGCGGGGTCGGTGTCCTGGTACTCGTCCACGAAGACGATCTCGTGTGCGGCACGCTCGCGTGCCTGGACGAACGGGTCGGTGAGCAGGTTGGCGGCGACCCGAACCAATTCGGCGTAGTTGAAGGTGGGGACCGGCGCGACGTCGAACCGGCCGATGTAGCGGTCGAGGAATCCCCCTGCGGCCGTCCAGTCGTCGCGGTCGTGCCGTGATCCCAGTTCGTTGAGGTCGGGACTGTCCAGACCACGCTCCTGAGCGCGCATGAGGAGGTCGCGCAATTCCTCGGCGAACCCGCGGGTCTCCAGCGCGGGTCGGAGGCGCTCGGGCCAACCGACCGCGCCGTCACCGATCTCCCCTGCCAGGAGTTCACGGACCTCCATCAGCTGTTCGGGGCCGGACAGCAGACGCGGCTCCAGGTCGCCGGCTCGCTGGAACTCGCGGCGGATGAGCGCGTAGGCGTAACTGTGAAACGTCAGCGCCAGGGGTTCCCTGGTCGTACGGCGCAACCGCGAGGTGATGCGCTCCCGTAGTTCCTGGGCGGCTTTTCGACTGAAGGTCAGGACCAGCACGCGGGAGGGGTCGACCCCCCGGTTCTCGATCCGATCGACGACCGCCTCGACGATGGTGGTGGTCTTGCCTGTTCCCGGACCGGCGAGGACCAGCAACGGCCCACCCCAGTGGTCGACGACTCGGCGCTGGTTGTCGTCCAGGTCGGGAGGGGGCACCATTCGCTGGGCGCGCCGCACGAGACGGTACGGGGAGGAACTCACCCCACCTAGTTCACCAGACACCGGTGACCATCGACGACACCGACGCCCGCGCAACGGGCCGGCACCACCGCCGAGGCCGATCGGGTCGCCCTGCGCGGGCCCGCGCCGTGCCGCCGGTCGAGCGTTCCACGTTTTCGACCGGTGGGCACCGCCTCATTCGTCCGGGGCGCACCACCGGGCCCGGGCCATATCGACGCGGGTGGCTCCGGGGCGCAGAGGAGTCCCCTCCGCGGCGTAATGGGTGCGGGCGCGGACCTCGTGGCCCGGGGGCGGTGAGCCGTCAGCGCGAATCACCCGCCACCAGGGCACACCACCGCCCCACTCGGCCATGACCGCGCCGACCTGGCGGGGGCCTCCCTCCCCGAGGTACTCGGCGATGTCGCCGTAGGACATGACGCGACCGGTGGGGATGCGCTCGACGAGATCGAGTACGCGTTCGGCGTATTCACCGGGATGGGCATCGGGGTGGGACATTCCCCTACCGTAAGGCGGCTGCGCCGGGTGTCGGCGCACGAGCCGGGGCCGGGACGCGTACGCGTTCCGGCCCCGGCAACGAGATTCGACGGCCCCTAGTAGGTCGGCAGGCTCGGATCCACGTTGCTGACCCAGGCCAGCACGCCGCCGCCGACGTGGACGGCATCGGCGAAACCCGCCCCCTTGAGCGCGGCGAGTGCCTCCGCGGACCGGGCTCCGGACTTGCAGTGCAGGACGATCTGCTTGTCCTGGGGCAGCTTGGCGAACGCCTCACCGCTGAGGAACTCGCCCTTGGGGATGAGGACCGCGCCGGGGATGTTGACGATCTCGTACTCGTTCTTCTCGCGTACGTCCACGAGATAGAAGTCGTCCCCGGCGTCGATCTTGGCCTTCAGCTCGCGCGCGGTGATCGTGGAACCCGAAGCGGCTTCCTGTGCCTCCTCGGAGACGGTGCCGCAGAAGGTCTCGTAGTCGATGAGCTCGGTGATCGGCTCGCCCTCGGGATCCTTGCGAACCTTGACCGTCTTCCAGGTCATCTCCAGGGCGTCGTAGATCATCAGGCGCCCGACCAAGGTCTCACCGATACCGGTGATCAGCTTGATCGCCTCGTTGACCATGATGGAGCCGATCGCGGCGCACAGCACGCCGAGTACGCCGCCCTCGGCGCAGGAAGGAACCATGCCGGGGGGCGGGGGTTCGGGGTAGAGGTCACGGTAGTTGGGGCCGTGCTCGTTCCAGAAAACGCTGACCTGACCGTCGAACCGGTAGATGGAGCCCCAGACATAGGGCTTGTTCAACAGCACGGCAGCGTCGTTCACCAGGTAACGGGTGGCGAAGTTGTCGGTGCCGTCGAGGATGAGGTCGTAACCGGCGAAGATCTCCAGCGCGTTGTCGGACTCCAGGCGCTCCTTGTGCAGGACCACCGAGACATAGGGGTTGATCTCCTCGATGCTCTCGCGGGCCGACTCCGCCTTGGGCTTCCCCACATCGCTCTGACCGTGGATGACCTGGCGTTGCAGGTTGGACTCGTCCACGACGTCGAAGTCGATGATGCCCAGGGTTCCCACACCGGCTGCGGCGAGGTACAGCAGGGCAGGCGAGCCGAGGCCGCCGGCACCGACGACCAGCACCTTCGCGTTCTTCAAACGCTTCTGGCCGTCCATGCCAACGTCGGGGATGATCAGGTGGCGGGAGTACCGGCGGACCTCGTCAACGGTCAGCTCGTCGGCTGGTTCCACCAGCGGCGGCAGCGACACAACAGCTCCTCAAACAATCGGTAACGCGGCGTGGCCCCGGCCTGGCCGTTCGGACAGATCGGTCGGTCCGGATCGAGCACGCGGGCGAGCTTTCTCAATATCCCAACCTACGGGGTGGGGTTTGGCATTCCCGCTCCGGGACGTGGCTCGGGACCGACCGAAGGGCGTTTTCCGGTTTCCGCGGTGTGGCGTGTTGCCTACCGCACCCTCGTGGGCAGGGAGGAAAGGGAAGCAGCACCTGCGGGGGTGCCGACGAGTAGGACATCGGTCGTACAGGAGGACGGAATGGTAGAAGAGGCAGGCGGTCCGCGGGTCCGACCGGACAGTGGGGCCGACACGGACGAGGGCGCCCTCCTGGAGACACCGGAGGCCGATGCCGCAGAGCAGCTCGCAGCGGCAGGGGACAGTGACGACGACGGCTGGCCTTCCCCCGAATCACTCGATGCCGACGCTGCGGTGCCCGAGGCCGATGCGGCGGAGCAGGCCAGGGTCGTGGAGGACGGCGACGACGAGTACCGCTGACCGCCGGCCGGCGTGTTTCGTGCGATGAGCCCGGCCAACCTACGGACAAGTAAGATAATGCGGTACGCGTCGGGCGCGGCCCTGTTTGCGGGGTCGGCGCGCCGAGCACTGGCCCAAGCGGCGCATCAGCGCCGCACATAGTTTGAGAGGGTGTGGCTGTGACCGCTTCTTCGGACGCCCGCCCGCGAGGGACCCGGCTCCCCCGGCTGGCACGTCGGCGACAATTGCTTGCCGCGGCCCAGGAGGTCTTCGTGGCGCAGGGCTACCACGCCGCTGCGATGGACGAGATCGCCGATCGGGCCGGCGTCTCCAAGCCCGTTCTCTACCAGCACTTTCCTGGAAAACTGGAGCTGTACCTGGCTCTGCTGGAGCAGCACTCAGAGGCTCTGGTGGAGAAGCAGCGGGAGGCGCTGGAGTCGACCGACGACAACCGCCAGCGCGTCGCCGCGAGTTTCCAGGCCTACTTCGACTTCGTGGCCGGTGAGGGCGAGGCGTTTCGCCTGGTGTTCGAGTCCGACCTACGCAACCTCCCCGCCGTCCGGGAGAAGACGGAACTGACCTTGCTGCAGTGTGCAGAGGTCATCGGCGGTGTGATCCGCCAGGACACGAGCATCTCCGACGAGGAGGCGCATCTGCTGAGCATCGGACTGGTGGGCATGGCCGAGACCAGTGCACGGTACTGGCTCAGCAGCTACGGCAACATCCCCAAGGACGCCGCCGAGCAGCTCATCGCCCGACTCGCCTGGCGGGGCATAAGCGGCTGGGACCTGACTCGCGACTAACCGGTCCTTGTCGCGCGGGCCGCGTCTCGGGCACGTCGGGGCCGCTGGCTACCTGGCTCAACCACGGGGCAAACCCGGGCCACATGCCTCATATGCAACGTTTTGGTCCAGCGCGCCCCAGTTTTTACTTTAAGTAGCATTTTGTCACTCTCCGATGATTCGGCCCAGCCCTTAACGGGTAAGCGGCGGGTTATAAGCGACTCATCTTCGGTTGAGCCGAAAGGGACCACGGCCTAGGCGGGGGCCGTGCCGTGGTCCTCCTCGGCTCGACCTCCTCGGGGGAGGAACGACATGTTCACGCCATACGCCGCTGTCGATTTCGGGCAGGGACTCACCCAGGCATGGAGCACGGGGCTGTCATTCTTGCCCAGACTCGCCGCCTTCGTCGTCATTCTGGTGGTCGGCTGGCTCATCGCCAAGCTCATCGGCAAACTGGTCGGTAAAGGCCTGAACAAGGTCGGGCTCGACCGCGCCTTGGAGCGCGGCGGCGTGGGCCACTACCTGGAGCGCAGCCGTTACAGTGCCAGCGAGCTCTCAGGCAGGGTGATCTACTACATCGGTCTGTTGATCGTTCTGCAGCTGGCCTTCAGCGTGTTCGGGCCGACCAACCCGATCACCCAGCTGCTCAACAGCGTGGTCAGCTGGATCCCGCAGGCGGTGGTCGCACTGGTGATCATCGTGGTGGCCGCAATGATCGCCCGCGCGGTTCGCGACATCGTCTCCAGCGCGCTGAGCGGGCTGAGCTATGGCCGGCTGCTGGCCAACATCGCCGGCGTCTTCATCATGGCGCTGGGTGTGATCGCGGCGCTGAACCAGATCGGTGTGGCCACCACCGTCACGCAGCCGGTGCTGATCGCGGCGCTGGCAACCGTCGGCGGCATCCTGATCGTGGGCGTGGGCGGCGGTCTGATCCGGCCGATGCAACAGCGCTGGTCCGGGTGGCTCGACGCAGCGGAGCGCGAAACGGGCCGCATGCGCCAGGAAGGTGGCTACCAGCAGGGGCGCACCGACGCGATGGGCGCACCCGAACAGCGCGCCGGTACTCAGGAGACGCGCACGGCAGCGTCGCACACGGGCGGGGAGTACCGCGGGCACCCCAAGCCCTGACACGGGCAGACGGCGCGAAGGGCGAGGCCGACACGGTCTCGCCCTTTTCTTGCCCGCGAAAGCGCCTCAGAGGAGCTCCTCGCCGGCGACCTCCTCACGCGACAGCCGCTCGATCCGACGAAACGACAGCACGATCCCGGCGATGATCACCAGGGTTGAAAGCCAGAAAGCCAGATTGGCGGGGCCGGTCAGCGTCATGACGACGACCGCGATCAACGCCTGCAGGGCGTAGAGCGAGAAGTCGAAACGGTCTCGATGGATCAAGACCCCGATCGGTGGACGCGCCGCCCCATGCCGGCCGCTCCTCATGCGCTTTTCCTTTCTCGCGGCACGACGGCGTCCGCGTCTTCGGTCATAGGGCTGGGCTTGCCCGTGCGTCGGAGCACGGCCCGCGTGGAGTCCGCACCACCGCTCGGCATCAGCCTCGAACGATCGGCGAGACGCGAACGAACACGGTTGAACTGCAAGTACGGCTCAGAGTACGCCCAGTGACCAGTAGTCCGTAGGCAGTTTGCGGATCGCCACAATTATGGCGACCGAAAGTCATGCTGGAGGCGCAACCAACTTAGCGGACGAATCCGTATTCCTTGGCCAGGCGGCAGATCGCCAAGAGCCGGAGAGTTTCCCAGTCGTACTCGACCGAGTCGGAGTGCCAGCCACGCTCTCGGCAGCCGTCGAGGAAACCGTGCAAGTAGGACACGAGACTGCGGCGCGACAGCACCATGCCGTCACGGGTGATCGAGTCGCGAACACCAGCGGTGTGTTGGTCGATCTCAGCGGTCAGCCCTGGCGCGAACGGCTCCTCGCCCAGGCCGAACTGGCCAAAGTCGCTAGAGAGCCGAGCCAGCGGGCAGTCTGCGAAAAACCCACGGCGCATGAATGAATACCTTAGAGCAGAACATCAGAAGGGAACGGGACAGACTATATAGGGCTTTGCAATACAAGGGTGTTTCATGTGGCGAAGCAGACATTCGCCCTAAGGCCGGGGCGAGCGTCCCCTCCCCGGCCGCACCACGCGCTAGTTGATCAGCCCCATGGCCTGGAGTCGACTGGTGTGGGAGTCGGTCAGCTGGGCGAACATCCGACTCACCGCGGCGAGGTCGGCCGCGTCGGCGACGCCGCCGGCGTTCTCGGCCGCCAGGAGTCCGGCCAGGCGAGGGCGTTGGGTGGCGACCTGTTGGGCCTGACTGAGCGCCTCTCCTACAAGACGGCGCGCCCAGAGCGCAAGCCGACCTGCCAATTTGGGGTCATCCGTAACCGCTTCCCGAACCTTCCGTGCGATGAACTCGGCCCGACCGCTCTCGGAGAGCACGCCTTCGACCAGTTCCGCGGTCTCGGGATCGGCCAACGCGGCGACCTGGCGATAGAAATCGCCGGCGATCCCATCACCGACGTACGCCTTGACCAGGCTCTCCAGCCAGCTCTGCGGACGGGTTTGGGCATGCCAGCCGTCGACCGAGGCCACGAAGGGCCGCATCGCTTCTTCGGGATCGGCTCCCAGTTCCACCAACCGGTCGCGCAACAGCCTGTAGTGGCCCTGCTCGGTGGCCGCAAACCCGGCGATCTCCCCCTTGTCCGCGAGGGAGGGCGCGAGCTCGGCGTCATCGGCGAGGTGGAAGAACGAGACGAGCTCGGCGTACGCCAGCAGTCCCAAGAGGTCGATCACACCGCTGGGGATGACTCCGCTGTCCGGGGACACGTTGGCTGCCGGGCCTGATCCAGTCGTCATGCGGCTCAGCGTAGCGCCATGCGGGTAAGAGCTCGTGAGGCAGAAGGACTATTTCCGCGGGGCCACGACGTTATGCCTTAGCGCCATCGGTTGTGTGGTAAGGGCTGCACGTCGCGCCCTATCCAGGGGTAGGCGCGCAGGATAGACTCCTGTCCGTGGTCGGCACCTGCAGGCCACCGCGCGGAGTGCCCTGTTGCGGCCGGTCGCGAGCCCCGAACGGCGACGGTTACGCCTTCGGGTCCGCGAGCACCGCGGCCACGACCCCCCGCAACCCGGCACGAGTTCGCGAGCGTCCACGGATGAAGGCACGGTCACCGCACCCTACGGTCGGCCGTCCAACAAGGCGGAACGGTTCGCGTACCCACCCGCCGCGCACCATGACAACTACAGCGGACGGCCCTGAGCCGATCGCGGATCCGTGACCAGTCGGCCTCGATGCCGACCACGGTCGAAGACGCGCCGCACGGCAGGCACGCGAGGGCTCCACCTCCCGATCTGCCGGTGAGCCGCGCCGGAACAACCCGCGCGACGGCCCCGCAGCTCGCACGCCGAGCCCGTCCGCCACACCCATAGGCCACCCGATACGCGGCCCGCCCAGATGGAGGCATGCCCTGACAAGCACCGACACAACCAATGATCCGAAGTCGACCTTTCGCGACCTCGGCATCGGCGAGGACATCGCCGACGCACTTGAGGCCGAAGGAATCGTCTCCCCTTTCCCGATTCAGACCCTTGCTCTGCCCCTGGCTCTGACCGGGACCGACATCATCGGCCAGGCCCGGACCGGCACCGGCAAGACGTTCGCGTTCGGCCTTCCCCTGCTCCAGCGGGCCCAGGCCTCCCCGGGCAGCGCAAAGCGGCCTCGCGCGCTCGTTGTGGTTCCCACCCGGGAGCTCGCGATCCAGGTGGCGGCTGACCTGGCCACCGCCAGCAAGCGCACCGGGGCTCGCATCGTCACCGTCTACGGCGGACGTGCCTATGAGCCCCAGATCACCGGCCTGCAAAACGGCGTGGACATCGTCGTGGGTACGCCCGGGCGGCTGCTCGACCTCGAAGGGCAGCGGCACCTGGACCTGTCCGAGGTGAGCGCGCTCGTCCTCGACGAGGCCGACAAAATGCTCGACCTCGGTTTCCTGCCCGACATCGAACGCATTCTCAACAAGATCCCGGCCAAGCGGCAGATCATGCTGTTCTCCGCGACGATGCCGAGCGAGATCGTGAGCCTGTCACGCAATTACCTGCGCCAGCCGACCCACGTGCGCGCCAGTGACGACGACTCCGGACACACGCTGCCCAGCCAGGTCGCCCAACACGTGTTCCGCACCCACCCGATGGACAAGCAGGAAATGCTGGCGCGGCTGCTGCAGTCCAACGGCCGCGGGCTGACCATGGTGTTCTGCCAGACGAAACGGGTCTGCGACCAGGTGTCGACCGCACTCAAGGAGCGCGGTTTCGCGGCTGCGGCCGTTCACGGCGACCTCGGCCAGAGCCAGCGCGAGCGGGCGTTGCGCGCCTTCCGCAACGGCAAGATCGACGTCCTGGTGGCCACTGACGTAGCGGCACGCGGTCTCGACGTCGACGACGTCACACACGTGGTCAACTACGAATGCCCCGACGACGAGAAGACCTACACCCACCGGATCGGTCGCACCGGCCGAGCCGGACGCTCGGGAAGCGCGGTGACGTTCGTCGACTGGCGCGAGATCGCCCGCTGGAAGCTGATCAACGGTGCGCTCGGCCTGTCCTTCCCCGACCCGGAAGAGACCTACTCGACCTCACCGCACTTCTTCGAGGCGTTGGACATTCCCACCGGTACGAAGGGAATGCTGGCCAAGGAGCAGCGCGGCCGAGCCGGACTCGAGGCCGAGGAGGTCGAGGACATCGGCGAGACCGGCCGTTCGGGACGCGAATCCGGCCCTGAGGAGCGCTCCGGCCACGGGCGTTCGCGCAACCGCCGGCGCACCCGTGGTGGGTCGGGTTCCGCGGCACCCGCCGCGGCTGCCGACGCCCCTTCCGCCGATGCCGTGACCGAAACACCTTCCGCCCCCGCCCGCAAACGGGTTCGACGCCGCCGCACCCGCAGCGGCGTCGAGGTGAAGAAGGAACAGGAGTAGCGAAACCCGCCGCGACGACACGCGAGAGCGCAGTTGTCACGAACGCGGCGGGAATCATCCCGATCGGCCGGTTCTCCCCGGCCGGTCGCAGAATGACCGCCGGGCGGGTGGACCGAGAACCGCCCGGCTCAGACCGCCTCGTGGGTGCGGCTACCCGTTCAGGGAGAACAGGCACCCGCGGTGCCGGTCCGGTAGCGCGGGGAGACCCCCGCACACAACACGCGAGCCGGAGCCCCGGCTAGGACTATGGTGAACCGACGTGAGTACTCCTCGGTTTCTGACCCTCCCGCCCGGTGTGGAGCGCATCGACGTCGCCACCTCGTCCGAACCGATCGCCGCTTTGGCAGCCAGCCCCGCCGCCGGCGGCTGCGAACTCTACGCGGCCGTCCTGGTCCCCGGATTCACCGGCAGCAAAGAAGACTTCATCGGTGTCCTGCAGACCCTGGCCCAGGCCGGTCGGCGGGTCTACGCGATCGACCTTCCCGGCCAATACCAGTCCCCCGGCTCCAACGACCCGAGCGCGTACTCGTGCGGCGCGCTGGGCGAGGCCGTGGCGAACTTCATCGACTCCGTGGACGAGGGGCCGGTTCACCTGCTCGGACATTCCTTCGGCGGGCTGGTTACCCGGGAAACAGTGCTCGCCGCCGAGGTTCCGCTGTTGTCGCACACCCTCATGAGCTCAGGGCCGGGCGGAGTCACCGGCCGGTCGGAGACCAATGCCCGACAACTGATGGCGCTGCTGGGGGCGGAACCGACCACGGAGCTGATGGCGCAGCTGTGGTGGGCGTACTTCGAGGAGCCGCAGAAAGCGAGCGGGCTGCCCGAGGAGATCCATCTTTTCCTGCGTGAACGGATGCTGGGCAACCACCCGCTGGGCTTGATCCGAATGGCCGAGGAAGTGACCTCCGCCGCAGACCGCACCGACGAGCTGGCAGCTGTCGATCTGCCCAAACTGGTCCTCTACGGCGAGGATGACGACGCCTGGACGCCGGAGGCCCAGGCGGACATGGCCAAACGGCTGCACGCCCAACGCGTGGTCATCCCAGGTGCGGCGCATTCCCCCAATGTCGAGGCGCCCGAGACCACAGCGAGCGCCCTCACCGCATTCTGGAACGCCGCCGAGGCACCGTACCGGCGCTGAAAAACACGCTGCGGGGCCCGATCACCCGGGCCCCGCAAGCGAAAGTCACTCCCCGGTGACCCAGGAGTCGAAGTTCTTGCTCTCCGCGGCCACCGTTGTCTCCTCGCCACGAGCGGGAAGAACCCTGGTGTCGGAGGGGAGAGCGAGCAGCTCCTCCCCCACGGAGGCGAGCTGGGTCGTGTAGTCGATGTAGCCCTCGCCGACCGTACCGAGCTCTCCCTTGAGCAGGCTGTCACCGCTGCACACCACACCCAGTTCAGGGAAGTAGTAGGACAGCGAACCGGGGGATGTTCCGGGCGTCGCCAGGATCTCCATCTCGAAGTCGCCGATGGCCAGCCGGCCACCGCCTTCGGCTTCGATATCGGGGCGGTGCTCCGCACCGTGCATCCTGCGCCAGTTGCGCAGTTCGCGCGGGTGCAGGGCGATGGGTGCATCGTCGCGCTCCGCGACCTCGATGGCCCCGCCGATGTGTGGCCGATAGCCGTTGGTGCAGGCCACGAGATAGATCTCGCGGTCACCGACTGCTTCCAGGATCGCTTTCGCGTCTTCGGCCGGGTCGATGACGATGACGCCCTCGTCGTCCGCCTGGAGGATCCAGGTATTGGTGACGACGGAGTGTTCCTCTCCGTCCACGTCCAAGATCCCAGCGGTCTGCAACCGCTGGACGCCCTTGCCGTCGGCGTGTTCCGCCGCCGGCTGGACAGCGGCTTCCTCATCCGCACCGGTTCCGGGCGCGGTTTCCTCGGCCCCCTCCGACGTCGGGACGTCCTTCTCGACCGCGTCGACGCCTCCCTCGGCGGCCGGTTCGACGGAGGAGGACTTCTGTTCGGTCCCCTCCGTCACCGACTCATCCGCGACCGTCGACGCACCATCCGCCCCGGCTTCGTCTGTCTTCTTGGCCTTCCGCTTCCAGAACACGGTGCCGACCCCTCGATTCGCTTCCGACTCAGAGACTGCTGCGCGCCCATTGTGTCGGGCCGATGCTGCCAATGGGTACCCGGCGCTTTCGGGCGCAAGCGTTCCGGCTCGCCGGTAAGGCCTCAGTAAAACCATCAAAGCAGCTCAGGGCGGACGTATTCGAAATACCGAGCCGGACGTCCGGGCTCAGTCCCCGACGATGGGAAGCGCGCCGGTCGCCGGTGCGATCAGCGCGGCGTAGGCATCGGGGTCGGTGGTCCGGCAGCCCAGTCGGTGGCCGGTGAGCTCCCCGTGGTCATCGCTGGAACCGGTGACCACCAGCCCGAGGTCCGCGGCGTGCCCGCGCCACCGGTCCCGCTCGGCGTCGTCGTGGGCGGGGTGGTCCGCCTCGATCCCGCCGAGCCCGGCCCCGGCCATGCGCCGCACCAGGTCGTGGGGAACAGCACCGGTCGACGCCCCCTCTCCCCGGGCCGGGTGCGCGAGTACGCACACCCCTCCGGCAGCACGGACCAGTTGGACGGCGTGCACCGGGTCCAGCGCGTAACGCGTCACGTACCCGGGGCGGCCCGAGCCGATCCATCGGTCGAAGGCGTCCGAGACGTCAGCGGCGGCGCCTGCCTCGACGATGGCACGCGCGATGTGCGGACGGCCAACCACGTCATCGCCTCCCACGTCACCGGCGATCTCCTTCACGCGTTCCCATGTGACGGCCACCCCCTCCGCCTGCAGGAGGTCGACCATGGTCTGGGCGCGCAGGACGCGGTCCTCCCGGATGCGGACGAGTTCTGCCTCGAGTTCACGATCTCGTGGATCGAAGAGGTAGCCGAGCAAATGCACGCTGGCACCTTCGTATGCGCAGGAGAGTTCCATGCCCGGAACCAGCGTGAATCCGCGCGGGAGAACGGCCGCGGCGGAGGCGTGGCCGGCAGTGGTGTCGTGATCGGTGAGGGCCAGCACGTCGAGCCCGGCCGCGACGGCGTAACCGATCACGTCTGCGGGCGAGTCGGTGCCGTCGGAGACAGAGCTGTGCGAGTGCAGGTCGATACGCATCTGTCGATCCTAGAGGCCGGTGTCACAGCTGAAACGGCCGGTCGCGTCCGTCGTTGGGGAACCGGGTGGAACGCGTCGCCCCGCACCGGTGTCGGACCGCGGTCAGAGCGGGCCGGGGGCCGGGCTCAGAGCGGCCGCCAGGAAGGGCGAGGGCGCACCGAAGGGCGGTTCCAGACCGGCACCACCGTCATGCAGGTCACGAAGGTCGCGCAATGCGTTCAGCTCGCACATGGCCATACCGGCGTCGGCGGGGCTGAGGACGAACCAGAGCCAGCTCGCGAGCGCTTCGCCGACGTAGACCGCTCGGGTCTCCCCCGCGTCCACACTCCACAGGTGGACCTCGTGACCGTCATATCGAACCTTGGCGTCGGGCGGTCCCTTGTCGAATCCCTCTCCTGGGTCGGTACCGTCCAGACCGGCGATTCTGGCACCGAGACCGATCCCGGGATCTTCGGCGATGACCACCATCTCCCCAACGCCACCGAGTGGCGCCGGGCCCGAGAGCGCCACAGCCGTGGCGAGCGCTCCGCTGCGGTCGTCACCGGCATCGGCGAGCCCGGTGACCACCCAGCCGGCCGGGAGGGGCCAGGGGATCCACACGGGGACACGGGCGGCGTCGATGAGAAGGTCGAGCGCCGGAGGCCGCGGCAGTCGAACGGCCTGGAGCGGGGCGACGGGTCCGTGCGCGTCGCACTGCCACGCGCTCGACCACAGGCTGGGTTCGTGGACGGCGCGTCCGCAGCGGGGACACGACGGATCGGTCTTCATAGCTGCCCGGGTGATACCCGTTGGGCCTGGTGGAAAACCTGGGACGCCAGTTATCCCTGGAGAGAACGTCCCGCGTGGCGTGCCGGCGTCTGCAGCGAGCCGCTGTCGTTACGTCCCGGAGTGGTGCGACGCAGTCCTCGCCTACGGGCCAACCAGACCACGATCAGGCAGTACAGCACGATCTCGATAGCAGTGGCCGACAGGCCCTCCCAGCTCCCGGTGCTGCCCGACGGATCGGGCAGCCCTTCATAGGCGGAGAAGCCGAACGCCCCCAGGTTGTGCACCACGTGCAGCGTGATGGCGGCCTCCAGGCCGCCGGTGTACCAGGTCAACCAGGCCATGGCCAGACCGAAGAGCGCGACGTCGGCCAGTGCCCAGTCGAGGTAGTCGTGCATGACGGTGAAGACGAGGCCGCTGACGAGGATGCCGAGTAAGGGGGCGGCGAGGAACCGGTTCCAGGACGCCACCAGGCGGGACTCGGCGGGCGGGTTCTCCAAGGCGGCGCCGGTTCGCGCGGCTCGCTGCTCGGCCTTGCGTGCGCGGCGCGCGGCACGCTCGGCAGGCGTCGATCCGTAGGAACCCACGAGTTGCATGAGGAAACCGCGGGTCGCGTACTCCTCGGCAGCCGCTTGGAAGGGCACCAGCGCGATGATGAAGGCCATGGAGATCAGGAACGGGCGCAGTCCGACGGGTTCACCGAAGAGCGGCTCACCGGCGTCGGTGACGGTCAGCAGGGTGATGAGGTAGCCGAAGGAGAGTGCCACGCACACCAGGGACACCAGGGCGCATACCCACAGCCAGGACCAGCGCAGTCGGCCCTCCACCGACGACAAAGAGCCGAACCTGCGCTTTTGGACGAACCTCACGGCAAAGGCGACCACCGGGATCATCAGGATGATCAGCAGCAGGTTGAGGACGAGGTCGAACAGCGGGTCCCCGCCGAGCAGTTCGGCGTTGTTGGGAATTTTGCGGATGATCGCGAGGAGCTCGACGACAAGGATGACGAAGACGCTGAGCAGCAGGATCGACGAGACCGCGACGAGCAGCGCCAGCAATGGACGCCACCAGCGGTGTCGTTCGGTCCGGGCGATCCGGTGATAGGACGTGCCCGGCGGCGGCTCGCAGGTCTGTGGCGTGACGGGACGGGCCACCGGCGGCGGTGGCCAGGCCCACATGGCGGCTTCACCACCTCGGCCCGGGGGCGGGGCTGTTGGCCATGCCCAGGGTTGGGAGGGCGGTGAGGCGTCCGACCGGTCCCTCTGCTGGGGGTCGGAGGGCCAGGGCGATCCGGGTGGAGGTGGCACGTTTCCCATCGTTGGCCGACATTACTAGCCGGTCATGTAGCGAGGGTGTTAAGGGTCGGGCGAAATCCCCCAAGGGGGCCGGACCAGGGACACGGAGGCCCGAAAGAAGAACGTCTGTGCTTTTCACCCCTGGGCTTTCGTACCATTGAGCTATGTCCTCCACACCCACCACCGAGCAGGTGAACGCGGCCCTGGCCACCGTCCAGGACCCGGAGATCCACCGTCCCCTGACCGAACTCGACATGGTCAAGAACGTCGCGATCGGTGAGGACGGCGTGGTCAACGTCGACATCTACCTCACGGTGGCCGGCTGTCCGATGCGCGGGCGGATCGAGAAGGACGTCACCGAGGCTGTTTCCAAGGTCTCCGGGGTCACCGGCGTCGTGGTCACCCTCGACGTGATGAGTGAGGAGCAGCGCAAGGCGCTGCAGACCAAACTGCGCGGCGGACAGGCCGACAAGGAAATCCCGTTCGCCAAGCCGAACTCGCTGACCAAGGTCTTCGCGGTCGCCTCCGGCAAGGGCGGTGTCGGCAAGTCCTCGATCACGGTGAACCTGGCCGCCGCCATGGCGGAGCAGGGGCACAAGGTGGGTGTCGTGGACGCCGACATCTACGGACACTCGGTGCCCCGGATGCTGGGTGCCGACGACCGTCCCACCAAGGTCGAGGACATGATCCTGCCGCCCACCGCACACGGGATCAAGGTGATCTCGGTGGGCATGTTCACCCAGGGCAACCAGCCCGTGGTGTGGCGCGGACCGATGCTGCACCGCGCTCTCCAGCAGTTCCTGGCCGACGTGTTCTGGGGCGATCTCGACGTCTTGCTGATGGACCTGCCCCCTGGAACCGGCGACATCGCCATCTCGGTCGCCCAGATGCTTCCCGGTGCGGAGATCCTCGTGGTCACCACCCCGCAGCAGGCTGCAGCGGAGGTCGCCGAGCGGGCCGGGGCGATCTCGGCCCAGACGCACCAGCGGGTCGCCGGCGTGATCGAGAACATGTCCTACTACCAGGCGCCCGGCAGCAACGAACGCACCCACCTGTTCGGCGAGGGCGGCGGCCAGGCCGTCTGTGACGGCCTCACCCAGGCGCTGGGCACCACGATCCCGCTGCTCGGCCAGGTCCCTCTGGAGATCGGCCTGCGCGAGGGCGGCGACGAGGGCGTCCCGTTCGTGCTGAGCGCCCCGGACAGCGAGGCCGGCAAGGTCCTGCGCGGCATCGCCGAGGAACTCGCCGGCAAGCCCCGCGGCCTGTCGGGAATGATGTTGGGCATCAGCCCGGCACGGCGCTAGTGATGAGCGGGCCGGGACTCGCGGCCTACACGGACTGGCTCCGGATAGCGGTCGAGGAGGCGGAGGCCGGTCGCGGCAGCGGTGGTATCCCCGTCGGCGCCGCACTGTTCGACGCCGGCGGCACGGTGCTCGGCCGAGGCCACAATCGCAGGGTCCAGGACGGCGACCCGTCTGCGCACGGTGAGACAGCAGCATTTCGCGCGGCGGGGCGACAGCGCACCTACACGGGAACCACGATGGTCACGACCCTGTCGCCCTGCTGGTATTGCAGCGGCTTGGTCCGCCAGTTCGGGATCTCCCGGGTCGTAATCGGCGAAGCGCGGACGTTTCACGGCGGGCACGACTGGCTCGCCCGGCACGGCGTCGACGTCGTCCTGCTCGACGACCCGGGTTGCGTGGCGATGATGACGGACTTCATCGCCACCGAACCCGCGCTGTGGCACGAGGACATCGGCGAGGAGTAAGCCCGGCGGGAGAGCCGACCACACGGCTGCGGTCGGCCTACTCGGTGGACGATCCCAGGGTGAGCGTGGTGTCCTGCGGCTCCCCGTCACGCTCGAAGACGACGTCGACCTGCTCCCCCGGTTCCTTGCTCTGGATGAGAGTGATGAGCTGGTTGGCGTCGCGCACCGAGGCACCACCGAACTCAATGATCACATCGCCCGGCCGAAGGCCCGCACGGTCGGCGGGGCCGTCGCGCAGGATGCTCCCCCTGGTGCCCGAACCCCCCTCCTCCGGAATCCGTGCGCCGCGTTCCTGGTAGTGAACATCCAGAACCGCACCGATGACCGCGTGCGGTGCCTCGCCCGTGGCGATGAGCTCGTCCGTCATCCTCGACACCTTGTTGGAGGGAATGGCGAATCCGAGGCCGATGCTGCCGGTCTGCTCACCGGGTGCGGCGCCCATGGTGGCGATCGCGGAGTTGACCCCGATGACCATCCCCTGCTCGTTGACAAGTGGTCCACCGGAATTACCGGGGTTGATCGCGGCGTCGGTCTGCAGCGCGTTCAAGTACGCTTCGTCGCGCCCCTCCCCCACGGTGACGGGACGGTTGAGGGAACTGATGATCCCGGAGGTGACCGTTCCCTCCAGTCCCAGGGGAGCGCCGATGGCGATTACGGTGTCGCCGACGGTGACCTGGTCGGAGTCGCCGAACTCCAGCGGCTCGACGTCGATCGGGTCGAGCAGTTGCAGGACCGCGAGGTCGGAACTGGGCGCGGCACCCACCACCGTGGCCTCACTCACGTGTCCGTCGCTGTAGACCACTTCGATACCGCGCTGCTCGATTGCTGCCGCCACGTGGTTGTTGGTGACGACGTGGTTGTCGTCGATGACGAACCCGGAACCGTTGCCGCCGGGCTCCGGGCCCGCCCCCTGGATCAGCACGACGCTCGGGCTGACCCGTTGGGCCACTCCGGCGATGGTGTCGGGCGCACGGCTGGGGGCACCACTGGGCACCTCGTTGTCGAGGGTTCGGGACCGTTCCGGAGCGTCTGCCCCGTCTTCGGTGAACAGCGCCCCGACCACCCCGCCGGCCCCGGCCGAAGCGAACGCGACGACCGCGACGATGCTGACGACCGCCCAGACCGGGATGCCCCGTCGCCGCGCCGCAGGACCGGGTGCGCCTGGTGGCCGCCCCCCTGGCACCCACCCTCCCGGCGGGCCACCGGGGCCTTGGCGTGCGCCGCCGTACAAGGGGGAGACGGCCGGTGCGGCCTCGTGTCCGGAGGGTGGCGCCGCGGTCCATCCCTGACCGGTGGGTGCCGGCTGCGAAGGCTGCTGCCAATGCTGTTGGGGATGTCCAGGCTGCGCCGGTCCGCTCCACGTGGACGTCTGGGATACGGGGGATACGGGGGGCTGCCGGGGCTCGCCTGCGGGCTGAGCCGCCCCAGGAGCTGCCGTAGAGGCGCCTGGCCACTGCTGGGTTCCGGTAGGACGGTCCGTCTCGGCTGGTCTCTGGGGAGGCCGTCCGGCGTCGAGGCCGGGCTGCCGGCCCGAGGGGCCGGCGGGCTCAGAGCCCGCTGCGGGACCGGGGCCCGAGCCCTTTTCACTCGCGTCAGAGGCGCGGTGTCCGGTCTCGTCGGTCATCAAGTCTCCGTGTGTCGGGGCGCTCGCATCTTCTCCCACCCAAGATAAACCGCCGGTTAACGGGATATCGGCCGCACGTGTGGACCAGTGCGGACACTCGTGCCGCCTTGTTCGCAGCCGGGCGACGGGTCACCACCACGAACCGAGGCGGTCTGCGCCGCGCTCGACCCTGGACCAGAAACCGCTCCCGTCGGGCGAGGGAAGCGCGTGGGTCAGCGATCCCGTGATCTGTTCGGGGGCATCGGCCATGACCGTGTACACGAACCCGTCGGCCTGCCACATGCGCTGTGGACCGGCCTCGCCCCCGGCGTAGACGATCGCACCGTCCTTCTCAACAGGTTCCAGGCCGGCGACCTCCCCCCCGTTGAGGCTGCCTCGCTGCACGAAGACGGAGACGAGGCAGATTCCCTCCGAGTAGGACAGATGCACCACCCGATCCTGTCCGCTGCCGGTGGATCGGGCCTCCACCAGGGCGAATCCCGCTCCTAGCCCCTCGGGCAACCGCCACCCGTCTTCGCGCAGCCTCGACAGCTCGGCGGAGTCGAGTTGGTTCCCCCACGGCTGTCCCCTACGGGCGGGCTCTGCGACATCGGGGCTCCGCGGGGCGAGGTCGATGGACAGGAAGGCACTGGAATAGGCCAATTCTCCGTCGAGATCATAAACCTCGCGCCGCAACAGCAGTCCGGTATCGGCGTCGACCCAGAACCGGGCGGCGGGTGCGCTCCCGTCCCTGGTCGCCTGGACAAGCACGGCCGCACGTCCTCCGACGACCTCGGTCGCCACCCGCCTCACCTGGAAATTGGCATCCAACAGGGCGAACAAATCGTCGTGGGGTGCGTCGAGAGGCGCCGGGCCCATCAGAAAACCGGGAGCGCCGGCCCCCTCCCGTCCAGGACTGAACAGCGTGCCTGTCTCTGGTTGGTGCACCACCTCGACGAGTTCGGTCCTGGGCGGAGTGCTCTGCCACCACGTGACCGACTGCATCCCCTCATAGGGGACGTCCTGGCCGGCGTGAGCGGCACGGCGAAGGACATCGACGCCGTCACCGCCACGGGGGGCGGGCGGACGTCCGGGGACGTCGCTCGCGGCGGTGAGCGAAACGAGACACAGCAGCGCACATAGGAGGGCACCCGACACCAGGGGGTGACGCAGGGGGCTTGTTCTCCAAGGGCGCTCAGCGCTCACCGGGGGTCGGCGGCACCGGGCCGCCCGGAGGCGTCATCGGTGGGGATCGCCGGGGGTGCGGGGACCGGGACCGTCATGGGCCCGGGCAGGGAGGCGTTCTTGGAAACGACGGCATGTTCGACGGCGAAGTCCGACAGGGGCGGGGAGACTGCGGGAGCACTCGCCCCTTCCTCACCCGCCATGAAAGCTGTGCTCAGGGCGACCGCGACGAAAGAGGCCCCGGCTACGGCGAACCGGGTGCGGTTCCAGCGCGGCCAGGCACGCACCGAGCGCTGCCGCGCGGTATCGACCTCAGCGGGAACGGTGGTGTCGACGGCCAGGGACGGACGAGCACCCCTGCCGAAGGACCCCGGCCACTGGCTGCCGACCGGACGGCTGGAGCCCAAGGGCGGAGAGGAACCGAACCCACCCGAAGCGGGTGGGTCGATGGGTCCGGTCCCGGGGGCGGTCATGGCGCTGAGTCGCCCCAGGAAGTCCGCGGAGGGCTCAGCAGGGCCGAGGTCGCGCAGCCGGCGCTTGACCGCGCGCAACATGTCGGCCTCGAAGCGACAGTTCTGGCAGCGGGCCAGGTGACCGAGTACCCGCTCACGGTCGGCGTTGCCGAGCTCACCGTCGACGAGCGCGGACAGCCGCTCTCCCAGATGACTCATGCGCCCTCCCTGGTCTGCTCGGCCGCAACGCGACGTCGGTGGTCGAGGGCTGCGCGCAGTTGGGCACGGCCACGGTGGATACGGCTGCGCACCGTACCGAGCTTCACCCCGAGGGTGGCGGCGATCTCCTCATAGGACAGGCCCTCGATGTCGCACAGTACGACGGGGGCACGGAACTCGGGTGCCAGCGCGTCCAGCGCCGCCTGTACGTCTGCGTCGAAGTGACGGTCGTCGTACGCCTGGGCCGGGGACGGCTCGCGGCCCTCCAACCGGTCGTCGGCGGTGTCGGGAAGCCCCTCGAAGCGGATCCGGGCGCGGCGGCGCGCAAGATCGAGGAAGAGGTTGGTGGTGATGCGGTGCAGCCAGCCCTCGAAGGTTCCCGGGGTGTAATTCGCCAGCGAGCGAAACACCCGGATGAAGACCTCCTGGGTGAGGTCCTCCGCGTCGTGCTGGTTGCCGGTCAGCCGATAGGCGAGGCGATAGACACGGGCCGAGTGGTTGCGCACGACCTCGTCCCAGCTGGGCGGCTCCCACTGGTCGAAGTCAACGGCGGCATCGGTGCCTGCCACTGGCGCTCTCCTCACGTCTGGCATGCGCGCTCGCCGGTTCTCGGAGGCCGGCGGCCGGTAGAACTCATGGACCCTTGTAAAAGGAAGTAACACACGGGACGGCCCATTAAGTTCCCGAACGGCGCGGTTGAGCTCCATGCGGGTTAGTCTGTGGCAGGGGACATGGCCCAACCGTGATGGAGACGACACCGTGTGTGACGCTCCGCGGTCGCCTGTACCGCGAACATCACGCTTGGATCCGGCACACGTGCGGGGAGGCCGTCATCGCCAGCCGAGACGACACTTTGGCCTACATAGAGCAGTACGTCACCGAGGACGACGCCCTGGTGTCCACCCGCGCACTGGGACAACGTACGGAGACCCATCCGGTGAGCGCTGCGAGCGGTGCGGCGCTGCGCTTCCTCGCAGCAGCGATCGACGCGCGCTCGGTCGTGGAGATCGGGACGGGGTGCGGTAGCTCCGGGATCTGGCTGCTGCGCGGGATGCGCTCCGACGGCATTTTGACCAGTGTCGACCTGGAACCCGAGTACCAGGAATTCGCCCGCGATGCCTATCACCAGGCCGGCTTCACCGCCAATCGGGCACGTCTCATCTCGGGGCGAGCGCTGGAGGTCCTGCCACGGCTGCGCGACACCGCCTACGACATGGTGTTCATCGACGCGGTGAGAGCCGAGTACCCGGCCTACCTCGCCGAGGCGCTGCGGCTGTTGCGGCGTGGCGGAATCGTGGTCTTCAACAACGCGTTGGAGGCCGGGAACACCGACGACGGCCCACTGCGGGTACCCGATGCCAACGCGATGGCGATCCGCGAGGTGGGACGGCTCGTCCGTGAAGACGAACGGCTGGTGCCGTTACTGCTTCCCATCGGGGACGGGCTGCTGGCCGCCATCGCCAACGGTTGACGGGGTGCACGCCGGGCCCGTCCTGCGGGCCGCCCCTGGGTCCGGTCAGCCTTCGGCCGGATCGCGGGGCCGCCACCGGTTGCACGGCCCCGCCCCTGGATCAGGCGCTCAACCAGCGCAACAGCAGACGGGTACCGAAAGCGGTCCCCCCCTTGCTCAGCACACCGTCCTCCGACATCGAACGCCCCGGGCCGGCGATGTCCACGTGTGCCCAGGGGACGTCTCCGGCGAATTCCCGGAGGAACAGGGCCGCCTCGGTTGCGCCAGGACTGCCGTAATCGCGTTTGGTGCTGATGTTGGCGAGGTCGGCGACGCGCGAGTCCAACGCGTCGCGGTACTCCTCCTGCAACGGCATCCGCCACAGCGGCTCGCCGGAGTCGTCCCCCGAACCGATGAGTGCCGTGGCAAGGGCGTCGTCGGTGGCGTAGAGCGCACCCGTTCCGGTCCCCAGTGCCACTTTGGCGGCACCGGTCAGAGTTGCCACGTCCACCAGCGTGTCGGGAGCGAGTTCGGCCACGGCGTAGCCCATGGCGTCGGCCAGGACCAGGCGTCCCTCCGCGTCGGTGTTGAGGACTTCGACCGTACGGCCGCTGTAGGTGGTCAAGACGTCGCTGGGCCGGGTGGCCGAACCGGAGAACGCGTTCTCGGCGAGGGCCAGCAGTCCGGTGACCCGTACTCGGGAACCGAGTTCGGCCAGTGCCGAGAGAACGGCCAGCACGATGCCTGCACCGCTCATGTCGGTCTTCATGAGCTTCATGGTGTCGGTCGACTTCAACGACAGTCCACCGGTGTCGAAGGTGATGCCCTTGCCCACGAGCACGACGTGTGCGGTGGGCTCCTCCGGTGTGTAGCTCAACTCGACCAGGCGGGGCGGCCTCGCCGATCCCTGGCCCACCGCGAGAATGGCACCGAACCCGTCCCGCCTGAGGTCGTCCTGGTCCCAGATCCTGACCCCGAGACCCGCCTGGGCCGCAACCTCCTCGGCCCGCGCAGCCAACCAGGCCGGATCTTTCTCGGCCGAGGGCGTATTGATGAGGTCACGGGCCAACAGCGTGGCACGGGCCAGCACGGTCCCGCGCCGGACCTGCTCATCGGCTGCCGCCGGATCGACACCGACGAGATCGATGACCGGGACAGGCTTGGCCCCCTTGGGTTCGCTGGCAAGGGTGAAGGTGTAGGAAGCCAGCAGCGCCCCCTCGGTGAAGGCGGTCAGCGCGGCGGGGTCCTCCTCCAGGGAAGCGACGGTGACCGCCACGTGCGAACGGCCTCTGACCGCCCTTGCCAATGCCGCGCCCGCCAGCCGCAGATCCTTTGCCCCGGCTGTGCCCGCGCCGAGCAGCAGCAGCCGGACCAGGCCCCGGCCGAGGTCGACCGGGAATTCGAGGGTCTGGCCGGACTTTCCGGTGAAATCGTAGGCGTCGAGCAGCCGTCCCAGCGGGGCCGGAAGTCTCTCGTCGAGGTCAAAAGAGGACAGACCGACACCCGGAATGATTGCCTCCGGCCCCTCCCCTCCGGCCCGGACGACGATGCAGACGAGGTCGGCGGAGGAGTCGACAAGGGTTCCCGCGACCGGGTGAATCTCCGTAGCGAAAGGCACGGATGCTCACAATCTTTACGTGCGTATTCGGTGCGTACCAGAGTGGGGCTGCGCTGACTCGACGGTGTGGGGAGTTGTGTTCGAGGTCAGGTTCAAACACCCGGTGGCGCGTCCGTACAGCAAATGGAACGGAATGTGAGGAGCCGGCGTCAGCCGACCACTCCGTTGAGGGCATCGGCGAGCTCGCCAGCCTCAGCCGGCGTCAGCTCGACCACGAGTCGGCCGCCGCCTTCGAGCGGGACCCGCATGATGATGCCGCGACCCTCCTTGGTGACCTCCATAGGTCCATCTCCGGTCCTCGGCTTCATCGCCGCCATGCCGTATCCCCTTTCCTGGGAAACTCTCGCTTCGTTCGATGGTTCGGTCCACCGGCTCGCCGGACCGCCGGAGCGAATCCGGAGCGAGGATTGATTCGGATCCGCGTGACTCGGCGAACGAATCACTGTTCTGTCATTATCTCGGTTTCGAGAGCCGGTTGGGAACGATCGAACGCCCTTGGAGACACCGGATCCCAAGAATGCGAACAGTTAAGGTTATAGCCGCATGGCCTCAGGGTGCCCCCGGCCGCGCCCGCACCAGTGCCTTCGCCGGTGGACGAGCGATTCGCCCAGAGGCTGCTCACACCTTGTTCCGGCCGACTTGAATAGGGGTTTTCGTGCCCGAGACAGACAGTGTTCGCTACGACCTGACCGACGGCGTCGCCACCATCACACTGAACCGCCCCGAGACGATGAACTCGCTGACGACGGAGGCGAAGGAGTCGCTGCTGAGCGCTTTGGAGCAGGCCCGCACCGACACCGCAGCCCGTGCAGTGGTGCTGACCGGGTCCGGCAAGGCGTTTTGCGCGGGACAGGACCTGGGTGAGCACGCGGCGGCGCTGGGCAACAACGAGGGTCTCAACGACACCGTGCGCAAGCACTACAACCCGATCGTGCTGGCACTCACCCAGCTGCCCAAACCTGTTCTGGCCTCGGTCAACGGCGCGGCAGCCGGAGCGGGGGCGTCGTTGGCCCTCGCCTGCGACCTGCGCATCGCCTCGGATCGGGCGTCTTTCATGATGGCCTTCGCCAAAGTTGGACTGGGCTCCGATTCGGGCGCGTCGTGGACGCTGCCGCGGCTGATCGGACAGTCCCGCGCCTTGGAGATGCTGTTGCTGGCCGAACCGGTGAAGGCCGAGCGGGCGCTGGAGATCGGGCTCGTCAACCGGGTCGTGGAACACGACCGGTTGGTGGAGGCAACCCACGAGTTGGCCGTTCGGTTGGCTGCGGGGCCCACGATCGCCTACTCCGCGATCAAAGCGGAGGTCGCCTTCGGCTCGGCGCTGGACCTGAAGCGGGCACTGGAGATGGAGGCCGCGTTGCAGGACCAGTGCGCCGACACCGCCGACCACCTCAACGCGACCTTGGCTTTCCTGGAGAAGCAGGAACCCACCTTCGAAGGCCGCTGACGAGCGCCGGCCGCACCGCGCCCCCGTGCGCCGAGGTCCACGAGTCGTCTGGACCCGGCTGGTTCAGACGACGTTGACGCTGCGAAGAAACGCGATCACGATCCACAGCAGTACCAGTCCGAGAACACCCACGACCACGAGCACGCCGACGAGCAGGCCGACGTTGACCCCGCCCGTGGCCGGAGGTGCCTCTTGGGCGGGGTACTGCGGCGGGTACGAGATCGGCTGCGGCCCCGGTCGTGCGAACGGCGCCGGGTTGGCCGGTGGGATCTGCTGCGCCCAGTTGGGCATCGGCTGTTGCGACGGGAAAACGGAAGGACGATTCTGCTGGGCCGGATAGGGCCCGGTGGGGTAGTGGTAACCGAAAGGGCTGGGGTACGGCTGTGGCCCCGTGGGGGGCGGCGGGTGGGGAGGCTGCCATGACCGCGGTCGGGGCGTCTCGGCAGCCGGTGCCAGCGGCGGATAGGAGCGGTAGATCTCAGCGGTGGCGCTTTCCTGGGCGCCGGTGTCGGCGGCCGCGATCGCGCCCGCGACAAGGGTCTGCTGCGGCAACGGCTGCTCTTTCTCCGCCGACCCCGTGTCGGCCTCGACCCCCAGGACGCTCAACAGGGCCTGGGCCGCTGTCGGCCGGGCGGCCGGGTCCTTGTCGAGGCAGCGCAGTGCGAGGCCGCGCAGGGGGCCGCTCAGCTCGCCGAGGTCGGGTTCCTCGTTGACGACCCGATGCACCACTGCCCGCAGCGAATCATGCCCGAAAGGCCCTGACCCGGTGGCCGCGTAGACGAGGGTTGCAGCCCAGGCGAACAGGTCGACGGCCGGACCCAACGGGCCTCCGGTGATCTGCTCGGGTGCCATGTAGGCGGGAGTCCCCGCGATGCGGCTGGTGAGGATCGCGGTGCCCTCAAGCGCGCGGGCGATACCGAAATCGATGACCCGCGGGCCTCCCGGCGCCATCAGAACATTGCCGGGCTTGAAGTCCCGGTGCACGATTCCGGCCTGGTGGATGGCTGCCAACGCAGTGATCGTGCCGACGGCGAGCCGCTCCAGGGCAGCACCGCGTAGTGGCCCGTCCCCTCGGAGCACCGCCTGCAGGGAAGGGCCGTCCACGTACTCGCTGACGACGTAGGGCGGATCGGCGTCGATGTCGGCCGCCAACACCTGGGCGGTGCAGAAGCGCGCGACACGACGTGCCAGTTCCACCTCTTCTGCGAGCTGGGCCCGCAGGCCGGCGACGTCGAGGGCGTCGGCATGCAGCATCTTGACCGCCACCTGGCCACCGTCATGGCTTCGACCGAGGTAGACGACTCCCTGACCGCCCTTGCCCAGCCTCGCGGTCAGAGCGTATTCACCGACCTGGGTGGGATCGGTGGCGGTCAGGGGGCTCAGTTGGACCGTCATTGGGGCTCCCGGTGCATGGCCTGCCGGCGCGGATCGCGGCGTGGATACGGGGGTCTGCGCACGTGGAAGCGGATCGGACGCCACGCGTTGGCCTCCCTGCAAGAAGGACCCTAGCCCGCTGTGAACAGCGCTGCGACTACTTGAGGGTTCCCTCGGAGGTCATCTGGGTCCCTCCGTGCGAGACCGCGACCCACTGGGCTTCCAGGGTGTCGGGCGCGGACCCGAGGGTGAGGGTCAGGACACTTTCGTCGACACAGCGGTTGTCGGGATCGTAGGTCTCGACATAGTCGAAGACCAGGGAGTCCCCCGTGTTCTCGGTAAGGGTGACGCTGCCCCGACAACCGAGGGTGAACCAGTCGGCGCTTCCCCGGTTGGTGCCGGCATCGAGCTTGAGCTTGGCCCCCCAGTCGATGACGAGCGCCCCCTCCGCGTCACGCTGGGACATCTCCCCGCTCCAGCTCCCGGTGTAGGGATCGGGAATGGCTTCCCGGAGCGGAGCCGCCGCTTCCTCCCCTGGCAGCAGCGCCCAGGTGGTGACGCCGGCCGCGGCGAGCAGCACGACGAGGCCCGCGGCCGCACCGAGAAGGATCTTGGGCCGGCGGTTGCTGTGCCGGGTGGACCTGGGCGGCGGCCACAGGGACATCTGCGTGACCGGCGATGCAGAACCCGGCTCCCGGTTAGGGGCTGGGCGGGTGGGAACCTCGTTCACCGCGGGCCCTCGCTTATGGGCAGGCGCGGGGCGAGATGGTGCGCGTAGATCATCGCTTCCTCCAATGCGAGCGAGCGCATGGGCTCGTTCGCGGGTACAGCGAATGAGAATAAGCCACCCGAACCCTGCCCATGAATACCTGCTACGTGACGAACGACACAGCAAAACGAGATCGAGGCGCAATCAAAAGGCCGAATAGTCGGCGACTTCGGCGGGCCGGCAGTCGTTGAAACGACTGGAAGCCGCTTCTTTCATTGAAAACGCCGCCTCGACAGCACCTTTGCCCACAAAACGGAAGCCGTGCCTTCGTGCATCGCCAGGCGAATGGGACCGTTCGGGCAGGCAATCCCGAACGCCCTGAAACCGAGGCCGGCCCTTGCGCCACTCCGGTCCCGCACCGCACGCGCTTCGCGACCGCCGCACTAGCCGCGCGCGCGCTCGCCGAGCGCGCGCAGGGAGCGGGCGAAGAAAAAGGTGAGAGCCGGCTCGGCCAGCGGCCACCCCGCCCGGCCCAGTCCCCCCAACGGCGGGAGCACCCACTCCGTCCAGGTGATCTTCGACCTTCCATCGGTCAGCGGGACGATGTCGAAGCGTCCGCGACCGCGGACGATACGGCCGTGGTGCGCGACTTCGCAGTACCCGGGTTCGCCGTCGGCCGGCGGCTGCCAACCGGTGATCTCCATCGGGTCGTGGAAGCCGACGGGGCCGACACCGGTGAAGGCGAGTACGCGCGCACCCGTGCCTGCTCCGCCGTGGGCACGGGTCAACGTCATCCAGCGGTCGTGTTGTTCCCAGTCGACCAGGGTCGCCCAGACGCGCTCGGCCGGAGCAGGACACTCATGGACGACCTGGACGCGGATCTCCTTCTGGGGGTCGCTCATGCCTCACGACCTTCCTCGACGGAGCCCTGCTCGGTGCGGCTGGCCAGAGCAGGGACCTCTCCCCCGGCCCGCTCCGTGATCTCCTGCCCCACGGCACCGGCCTCGACCTCCTCGGGGGGCCGTGGGTACCAGACACGCTGCGCGACGGTGCTCTGCTCTCCCAAGCGGGACTCCAACTCGGCAATGCGGGCGTCCCGGGTACTGAGTGCGGAGGCCACCCGGTCGAGCACCTCGTCGACGGCACGCACGTGATAGCCCCACAGGGCGAGCGGCAGGCGGACTCTGGCGACGTCCTCGCCGGCCACAGGACGGTCCAGCGGCAGTTCGAGCGGGGGGTGGTCGGCCTCGAAACGTGCCAACTGGCCACCGTGCCCCATGACCACGACGGCCACGGCGGCGAGAACGGCGAGGGCTGCGAGCGCGGTCAGGATCAGGATGGGAATCACGCATTCGATCGTGCCATACCGATTCCGGTCCCTCAGGCTGTCCGCTGCCCGGCGAGGTGGCGTGGGAGACTCGATCACGTGCCGACCGACGAGGTTTTCAGCGTGTTTCCGCCCGACGTAGGCGCAACGGACGCCTGCGATGCGGGGTACCGGCCGACGGTGGACCTGGTTCGTACCCTTACCGCAGGCTCCCGCCCGGTACTGGTGCGCTGCCGCCCCGGACCCGACGCGCCAGAGGACCTTGCCCAGACCCTGGCCCTGGTCTCGGTTTACGCGTGGCTCGGAGTGCGGTTCTTCGCCACGGGGCATCCGCTTGAGGTGCGCCAGGCCCTGGACCTGGTCGCGTCCGTCCAGGGTGCCCGGCCCCCTGCGGCAGCGCGCAGAGGGCTGGCCTGACTCCCCCTGTCCCGCAGCCGCGGGGCAGTCGGTTCAGCCGGCGTCCGCTGCCTGCTGTACGGCCTCGGCTCCCTCGTCCACCGACGCCTGCTCGGTCGCGGTGCGGTGTCCGATGATCTCGGCGTGTGCGGTGCGGATGATGTCCACGACCTCGTCGGGGTCGTCGGTGAGATGGATGAGGTCGGGGTCGTCCGGTGAGATGACGCCCTCGGAGAGCAGGGTGTCGCGGATCCAGTCCACCAGGCCGCCCCAGAACCGGGTACCGACCAGGATCACCGGGAACCGGGTCACCTTGCCGGTCTGCACCAGGGTGATGGCCTCGAACAGTTCGTCCAGGGTGCCGAAGCCACCTGGGAGCACCACGAACGCCTGCGAGTACTTCAAGAACATCGTCTTGCGGACGAAGAAGTACCGGAAGGTCACGCCGACGTCGACATGGGGGTTGAGCGACTGCTCGAAGGGCAGCTCGATCCCCAGTCCGATCGACGTGCCGCCGCCCTCCTGG
The DNA here is from genome assembly GCF_030268225.1 of Nocardiopsis ansamitocini. Taxonomy (GTDB): domain Bacteria; phylum Actinomycetota; class Actinomycetes; order Streptosporangiales; family Streptosporangiaceae; genus Nocardiopsis_D; species Nocardiopsis_D ansamitocini. The sequence goes on from NZ_BSQG01000001.1 coordinate 1,260,017, forward strand.
GCACCCTTGTTCGCGGCTTCCATCATTCCGGGGCCACCGCCGGTGATGACGCTGTAGCCCTCCTTGACGATCTTGGAACCGATCGTCTCGCCTAGCGCGTAGTAGGGACTCTCCGGCTTGATCCTGGCCGAGCCGAAAACACAGACCGCCTTGCCCGTGTCGGCGAGAAGGCCGAAGCCCTCGACGAATTCCGACTGGATGCGAAGGACCCGCCAGGGGTCGGTGTGCACCCAGTCGGCAGGGCCACGGCGGTCGAGCAGGCGCTGGTCAGTGGTGGTGTCGGGAATGGCCTTACCTCGATAGGTCAGGGGGCCCGCCCGTCGCACGTCAGATTCAGATCGCGTCATAGCGCAACGCTACCCAGTCATCATGCCCAACCGTTGAAGGGCTGCGAACGTGGCGGGGACCGTTAGTTGTCGGGATGGGGATGCTACCCGTTGCCGGTCAGCCATACGGTCATCCGCTGCTCAGCACGCACGATCTCCGTCAGGGTGACGTACTCGTCCTTGGTGTGGGCCAGGGTGGGGTCCCCCGGGCCGTAGTTGACGGCGGGCACCCCCAGCTCCGACATCCGTGCCACATCGGTCCAACCGAGTTTGGCGCGCGCGTGTCCTTCGCCGACCGCGCGTACGAACGCCTCGGCCGCCGGATGGTCGAGGCCGGGGCGTGCCGGGGCGGCGGCATCGGTGACCTGGACCTCGAAGCCCGCAAAGACCTCTCGGAGGTGGGCCTCCGCTGCGGCGACCGAACGGTCGGGGGCGAACCGGTAGTTGACGGTGACCACGCACTCGTCGGGGATGACGTTGCCGGCGACCCCTCCACGCACGAACACGGCGTTGAGCCCTTCGTGGTACTCAAGTCCTTCGACCACGGGGCGGCGGGGCTCATAGGAGCGGAGGACGTCGAGGACCCGACCGGCATCGTGGATGGCGTTGCGTCCCATCCACGAGCGTGCACTGTGCGCACGTTCGCCGCGGACGGTCACCTCAACGCGCATGGTGCCTTGGCAGCCACCCTCGATCTGGCCGCCCGTGGGCTCCATTAGCACCGCGAAGTCGCCGGTCAACCACTGGGGGTTGTGTGCGGCCAGGCGCCGAAGACCGTTGCGCTCGGCGTCGATCTCCTCGCAGTCGTAGAAGACATACGTGACGTCGTGCACCGGCTCGGTGACAGTGGCGGCGAGCTTGAGCTGGACAGCGACACCGCTCTTCATGTCGGAGGTCCCACAGCCGTACAACCGTCCCTGTTCGATCCGCGAGGGGAGGTTCCCGGCGACGGGGACGGTGTCCAGGTGTCCGGCGATGACGACGCGCCGGGAACGGCCGAGGTCGGTGCGCGCCACGACCGAATCCCCGTCGCGCTCGACGGTGAGGTGCGAGCAGCCGCGCAGTGCCGCCTCGACGGCGTCGGCGAGCGTCCGTTCGTCCCCGCTGACCGACTCGATATCGACGATGGCTGCGGTGAGATCACGGACATCGGAACTGAGGTCCAACATGGAGAAGGCGCTTTCGTGGTGATCCGGATGATCGGACAGGGCGCTGTGCCGCCCGGGTCCGGGCGGCACAGCGGGAAACGACCGGCAAGCCGGGCACGGTGGCATCCGCCCGGACTTGCCCCGCCCGCGATTGCATGCGGGCGGCCATTGGTCAGGCGTTGACGCCGTGCTCGCGCAGCAGCTCGTTCAGGGCGAGCTTGTCGTGCTCCTGGCCTTCTTCCAACCGCTTGAGCACGAGCAGGCACGGCATGCCGAAGTCACCACCGGGGAAGCTCTTGACCCGGTTGGCGGTGACGCACACCGACCACGCGGGCGCCTCCCCGCGCTTGAGCTCTTCACCGGTCTGGGCGTCGAAGACCCGGGTGGAGGAGGTCAGGAGGGTTCCCGCGCCGAGCTTGGCGCCTCGGCGCACCCGGGCCCCTTCGACCACCATGCTGCGCGAACCGAGGAAGGCGTCGTCCTCGACGATGACCGGTGCGGCCTGCGGGGGCTCCAGGACACCGCCGATGCCGACCCCGCCCGACAGGTGCACGTTCTCACCGACCTGCGCGCAGGAACCCACAGTGGCCCAGGTGTCAACCATCGTGCCCGAGCCCACGTAGGCGCCGAAATTGGTGAAGGAAGGCATCAGGACCACACCGGGCGCGAGATAGGCACCCCAGCGGGCGATCGCGCCGGGCACGACACGCACGCCGTCGAACCGGGTCTTGAGGGGGATCCGGTCGTGGTGGTAGAAGTCCCCCACCTTGGACTCCTCCATCCCCAGGACCTTGAAGCTGAGCAGGATGGAGCGCTTGGCGCGTTCGTCCACGACGACCTCGTCGGTGGCGGGGTCCACGAACGCGACGCGGGCCTTTCCGGCGTCGAGTTCGTCGACGGCGCCGACAATGGCGTCGCGGGCTTCGGTGTCATCGGGGGTCAGCTCGGCGCGGCGCTCCCAGAGTTGGTCGATGGTGGCAGGAAGCGGACTGGTGAACGAGGTGGTCATGGCTGTGGAGCCTACCGGTCCCGACGGGGGGCGACCGAAACGCAATCCCCTGTGCGGGACGGTCTGCCCGCCCTTGGGACGCACGGCGCGGGGCTGCTTGCATGGTCGGTCTCCATCGCGTACCCGAGAGGTCCGTGCGACAACCCTTTACTATGCATGGGGAGGGCGTCCCCCACCTCGTTCTCCCGCTGTCCCGTCCGGTGTTCGCCCTTTCGGGTCGCACCGTCCGGTCCACCCTGTCAGACGAGGCGGTTTATCGCGCCATAGCGCGATTTCCCCCAATATCTATATGGTCTGCCCGTGCCCAAGAAGCGTCGAAGAATTTCCGCGTTCTTCAAGATCCTCATCGCGTTGACCCTGTCCTGCGGCGTTCTCGTCGCCGTCGGGTTCTACGTGATGCGGTCGGTCCAACCCATCGATATCTCTCCCCCGCCGCCGTCGGAGGGCTGTGTCGCGACGACCGAGGAGGACACCAACAACCTGGAGGTCGAACAGGCTGCCAACGCATCGACGGTAGCGGGAGTGGCCTTCTCCAGAACGCTTCCTCCGCAAGCCGTCGTCATCGCCTACGCGACCGTGTGGCAGGAGTCGAAGTTCTACAACATCCGGCACGGGGACCGGGACTCGCAGGGCCTGTTCCAGCAGCGGCCCTCCATGGCCTGGGGCACTCCTGAACAGATCACCGACCCCGTCTACTCCAGTGCGGCGTTCTACGACGAACTGGTCACGATCGACGGGTACACCGACATGCCGGTGCACGAGGCCGCACAGGCCGTGCAGCGCAGCGCCGACGGTTTCGCCTACGACCAGCACGAACCGCGGTCGCAGGCGATGACCAATGCCTTCACCGGCGCCGAGGGGCCGGCCGTGCACTGCTGGTTCGACACCGACAACGCGGTCGTCACCGACGTGGAAGGGGCTGCCACGGAGATGGAGCGGGTGTTTGGCATCCGACCCGACCAGCTCGACAAGGCGAAGGACCGCCAGACCGGCGAGATGGGCTGGGCGATGGCCCAATGGGCGGTGGCCCACGCCCATACCTATGGGCTGAACTCGGTGAGTTACGCCGACCGGCGCTGGACGATGGCCTCCGGGGCCCAGGGGTGGGGGGAGTCCGCCGACCCCACACCCGAGAACGAGGTCGTCCTGGGCTGATCGGATCGGATCCTGCCGGGGCCGCCCGCGGGCGGCCCCGGCAGGCGTCAGGCCAAACCGTCGAGACGCTTGACCGCTGCTGCTACACGTTCGTCGGTCGCGGTGAACGCCACCCTGACGTGCCCGGAACCGGCTGCGCCGTAGAACTCTCCGGGGGCCACCAGGATCCCCTGTTCGGCGAGGAGCCGCACCGCCCCCCAGCCATCGTGTTCGGGATGGGCGGCCCACAGGTAGAGTCCGGCCTCCGAGTGCGTGATGACCCAGCCGGCGCGCTCCAGCGCCCCGCGCAGCAGCGCGCGACGCGCTCCGTAGCGCTCCTTCTGCACGGCCGCGTGGGCGTCATCGTCCAGCGCGGCCGTCATGGCCGCCTGCACAGGAGCGGGCACGATCATTCCCGCGTGCTTGCGTACCGCCAGCAACTCCGCGACCAGTGCCGGGTCCCCGGTCACGAACGCCGCACGGTACCCGGCGAGGTTGGAACGCTTGGAGAGCGAGTGGACGGCCAGCAGTCCCTCGTGCGAACCGCCGCAAATGTCGGGGTGCAGGATCGACAGCGGGGTGGCGCCGTCCCAGCCCAGGTCCAGATAGCACTCGTCCGAAGCCACGACCACACCGCGCTCGCGCGCCCAGGACACGACTTTGCGCAGGTGGTCGCGGCCGAGGATCCGACCGGTGGGGTTGGCCGGGGAGTTGATCCAGACCAGGCCCGGGGTCTCGGGCCCCAGACGGGTGAATCCGTCGGAGGCTACCGGCCGTGCTCCGGCGATCCGGCTTCCGACGTCATAGGTCGGATAGGCGAGCTCCGGATGCACGACCGTGTGCTCGGCGCCCAGGCCCAGCAACGTCGGCAGCCAGGCAACGAGTTCCTTGGAACCGACGGTCGGCAGAATCGCGGAGGGATCGACGGTCACACCGTGTCGACGGGCCAGCCAGCCGGCGGCCGACGCACGCAGAGCGGCTTTGCCATGAGTGGTCGGGTAACCCGGCGAATCGGCGGCCGCGGCCAGGGCAGCACGCAGGGACTCGGGCACCGGGTCGACCGGGGTCCCCACGGACAGGTCGACGATGCCGTCAAAGTGACGCGCCGCGGTCTCCTTGTACGGGAGCAGCCGATCCCACGGGAAAATCGGCAGGCGGTCGACCACAGGACGTCGCTGGGCCATCGGTGATCGCATCCCCTCGTCGCGGTTTACTCGGGCGTGGTGAAAGCCGCCGCGCCGCCCGGTGGGGCGGCGCGGCGGGATGGTGCGGGCTGGGACACCGGCCGCGCTGACGCGACCGGACGTCCTTGCTATCCCTCGCCCTGCGGCGGTAGCGCCGCGATCAGCGGGTGGTCCTTCTCGACCTTGCCGAGTTTGGAGGCGCCACCGGGCGAGCCGAGGTCGTCGAAGAAGTCGACGTTCGCCTTGTAGTAGCCGGACCATTCGCCGGGCAGGTCGTCCTCGTAGTAGATGGCCTCTACGGGGCACACCGGCTCGCAGGCGCCGCAGTCGACGCACTCGTCCGGGTGGATGTAGAGCATGCGCTCGCCCTCGTAGATGCAGTCGACGGGGCACTCCTCGATGCATGCCTTGTCGAGCACATCGACGCACGGCTGCGCGATGACGTAGGTCACGTCGTACTCCTCTTCGGTCTTCGCCACGTTGACCGCGTATGTGGTTCCGCTATGCCACCAGTCTGACCGAGTCGGCACCCGAGCCGGAAACGGTGCCCTGACCCCGCCATCAGACGACGGTTGCGCGCGGTTAAGGATCAGCATCGTCGCGGTGGTGGGTTCGAGCGTCCAGGTGACATACGTTTCGCTGTACCTAGTATTGCGTTGTCGGGACCGTGAAACGCAATCGGGGGTGTGTCGGGGTGGCCTACGGCGGACGTTTGGAACATTCGGTGTCGTCCGCAGACCTCGGTCGGCGCGCTACTCTGCGCATCAAGCTCCCTGACGGACGGTTCCGGGATATCGTCGGGGTACTGGAGTGGTGGGACGCCGGCGTGATCGGCGTGCGGCGGCGCGACGGTTCCGCGGCACGGGTCGACGAGGCCGACGTGGTCGCGAGCCGGATCGTGCCCCAACAGCCACCGCCGCGGCGCAGGGCCGCGCCGGGTTCATAGTCGCTCCACCGGGGAAGTACTTCAGGCCAGGGCGTTCAACGAGACCAGATCCGTGGCGCCTCAAGCGATCGCGGTTCGACAGGAGGTGGCGAAGTCACGCCATGCAGGAGACCGTCGCGTCCGCTCTCGCCCAACTCGCGCGTATCGACCCTGCCGCGGCCACGACCGCCGAGAGCGCCCTTGACACTCTGATTGCCGGGCGCGGCTTGGAGGGCCTCAGCCAGCGGGCTGTGCAGGAGTTCTGCTGGCACGTGCTACCGGCCCGGTTCGCCTCCGACCCTGCCGAATGGCGTTTCATCACCGACTCGCTGGGCTCCCTGTTCCATCTCCTAGACCTTCCCCGCTACGCCGAGATCTGCGCCTGCGACCGCACCCACGAGATCCTGACCGCCTACTCGGTGTCGCACGAGAACGGGGTAGCGGCGTACGAGAAGCACATGCGCTCCTCCGGGATCCTGCCCCCGGATCTGTCCGAACTGACCTGGGGAACGGCCCTCGGCAGCGCCGAGATCGAGGCCCAGCACGCCACTTCGGCCGCCCTGGAACTGGCGATAGCGGCGGGCGACGTGCGCCCGGGAGCGCGCGGTTGGCGCACGGCGCAGGAGGAGCGGGCACGCGCGTTCCTCATCCAGCCCGACGCCCAGGGACGCAGCAGGCTCGACAAGATCCGCCGTGAACGCGTCCAGGAATGGCTCTCGTCGCCCTTTCATCCGCACCGCAAACACCTGCTCCCACTGGGCGGGCAGATCGCTTCGGGCGCGGAGATCCCACACGACGCGCCCAAGGCACTGGCACCGGTACAGCGTCTGCTGGACTACGCCGACGAGGGCATCGGACTGACCCAGATCGGTTACATCTCACCGACCGTCGTGCGGGAACTGTGTACCGAGTTCGACTGGACCACCACTCCCGCGCCCCCGCGCAGCGAGACCGACGCCATGCAGTTGATCGCCCTTCACAAACTGCTGCGCAACATGCGCGCGGTACGCCGCTCGGGCCGACGGCTGATCCTGACCCGGCGTGGGCGGCAGTTGCACGACAACACCGACGAACTGTGGCGGGCGGTGACCGAGAGCGTTCTCGTCACCGACGGTTTCGAACAGGCCGCCACGGAGACGCTGCTGGGCCTGCTCCTGCTGCGTTCGCCGCGTTCGGCCGGCAGTCCCAGTCGTGACGAGAACGTGGACATCGCTGAAGAGGCCCGCCTGGTGCTGGCCAAGGCCGGGTGGGAGCACGACAACACCGGCGACAGCCCGGAGACCCAGCAGGTGCGCTCGGTACTGATCACCGTGACCTGGCTACTGGAGACGCTTGGATGCATCGTGGGCCGTGACCTTCTGGGCGAGGGGCGCTCCAAACGGCTCACCAAGGTCGGACGGGCGTTCGCACTGACCGCCATCCACCTGTCCGCGACGACTCCACGGGCTTCGCTCTAGACCGCTCCCCCGATCGGGTGTCGTGTCGGCACCCCATAACCTGGCTGGTACCGCGGTTGCCTCCACGTCCGCGGCAACAGCCCACCAGGATCGCCAACAGCGGGAGCACCATGTCCACGCCGGAACCGGACCAGCCGCGGGAGCCCGACGAGCAGGGCCCCGCGGGCCAGCCCGCGCGAGCCGGGACGGTCTCCCTCTCGCCTCCGTCCCGGTTCGACTTCGTCCCGAGTCCGGTCTTCGCTTCCCTGCTGTTGCTGGCCGCAGCCGCCGGATGGCTGTCCTGGACACGGTTGGAGGGGGAGTACCTGGACGGCCAGACCAGCTACGCGGCTTTCGCACTGATCCTGATCGGCTGGGTGATCTGCCTGGCACTGCACGAGTTCGCGCACGGACTGGCCGCCTACCTGCTCGGCGACCGGTCACTGCGCTCCAGCGCCTACCTCCGGCTCAACCCGCTGAAGTTCAAGGAATTGTTCGCCGGCCTGATCCTGCCCCTGGTCTTCCTGTTCCTGGCGCGGGTGGGAATGACCGGCCCACCGGTCTACCTCGACCCCGACGCGGTTCCCGGCCGCGCCAAGAGGACGGTGATCGCGCTGAGCGGTCCGGCAGCCAACGCGGTGTTGGTACTGGTGCTGACGGTGGTACTCAAAACGCTGGTCCCCGGTGGAGCCATCACCAACAACTGGGTGCTCGACGCCCTGGTGTTCCTGTGCTTCCTCAACATCACCGCGCTGGTGCTGAACCTGCTACCGGTGCCGGGAACCGACGTCTTCGCGGCGATCGCTCCCCACATCCCCGGAACGTGGGTCAGGGACAACGCCAGGGCCCTGGGCATCTTCGGCTCGGTGGCGATCTTCGCGGTGCTGTCGCTGCCCCCGCTGCGAGCAGGGATTCTGGAGCTGATGGGGGCGGTCTTCGAGGTGGTGACCGGGCTCTCCGGGAACTACGTCCTCGGCGGTGCCACGCTCTTCTTCATCTGGGGCTGAGTGTTCATCAGCGTGCCCAGCACCGCAGCGAGGACCCCACCGTAGAGGAACACGTAGTTGACCGGGGTGGACGTCATCAGGACGTCACCCGAGCCCGACGGCGCGATCAGGGCGAGGCTGGCGAGCACCCAGCCAAGGGCCAAGGACGCACCACCGACCACGGATCCGACCGCCCAGCCCGCGACCCGGCAGGCCAAAAACACCGCGACGAGGAGAAGTACCACGGTGAGAGCGGCCAGCGCCTGGCCCGCCGCACCAGTGAGCCAGAGCCAGGACAGCCAACTGACCGAGAACCCCGTCACGATTCCGCCGACCAGACCGAGCGCCGCGAGGAAGACCGGGCACAGCACACCCAAGGCGGTGTTCAGGGTGTTCTCCAGTGCGGATACGTCCTTGTGGGCGTAACCGCTCTGCGGGGTGTGCGACGAGGAAGTGCTCACGTTCAGCAGCGTAGCGCCAGCCCCCGGCTGCGGGAGCGGCGAGTCGTGCACTGATCAGGCGAACAGGTCCGTCTCGTATCCGTCGGTGACGCGGCGGGGCGCCGGACCGCGCAGGAGCGTGAAGTACTCGGTCGCGCTGATCTCCTGGGCGATGTCGTTGGACAGCGCGAACCGCTCGCCTTCAACGGTGATCTGGGTGCTGTGCGCACGCATCGCCAGCGCCTTGGCCGCCCAGTACCGGGAGCCGTCGACCCTGGTGGTGACCAGCTCGTCGGAGGTACCGGGGGCGATGTCCTCGATGGAGGACGGCGGCGTGAACGATCCCGGTTCTCCCTGCAACCGTGCAACGGACTTCTCCAGTACCGAGCGGGGATGGGCGATCGCATAGAGCTTGCGGGTCTGCCACGGCGGGCCCGGCAGCGTGCGTTCCGCCGCCTTGCTGAAGGCGCGCTTGGTGACACGGTGCGCCTGGATGTGGTCGGGATGGCCGTAACCGCCGTTTTCGTCGTAGCTGACGACGACATCCGGACGCACCTCGCGGATGATCGCGGCGAGCCGGTGCGCGGCTTCCTCCACGTCAGCACGCCAGAAAGAAGCCGGATGATCATTGGTGTCCGCGCCCATCATCCCGGAGTCGCGGTAGTGGCCGCGCCCGCCGAGGAAGCGGTGGTCGCGCACGCCCAGCGCGACGCACGCCTTGGCAAGCTCCCCGGCCCGATACTCGCCGAGGCCGCCCTCGCGGTCTGCGGCCAGGTGGGCGAGGTCGGCCGGGATGACCTCCCCCTCCTCACCGAGGGTGCAGGTCACCAGAGTCACCTCGACGCCCTGGGCCGCATAAGCGGCCATTGTCGCCCCCGTCACGATGGACTCGTCATCGGGATGGGCGTGAACCAGCAGCAAGTGACGCTCTCTCATACTCGGGGACGATACCTGGCGGAATCGAAGGCGCGCCGATGGACCCTCTGCGCCTCGCCGGTGCCGGGTGCCGCCCTCCCGAAAGCCGCTCGGGCTGCCACAATCAACGCATGACTTTTGCACGTCAATACGCCCGCACCAGGCGATTCATGCTCGGCGTTCCACGATCGTTCTCGATCTCCCCGGACGGACGACGTGTCGCGTTTTTGCGCGGCCGACACGGGACCGATCCGGCCGCCTGTCTGTGGGTACTGGAGTGCGTGAGCGGAGACGAGTGGGTCGTGGCCGACCCGCGCGCGATCGGGTCGGCCGATGAGGACCTGCCGCCCGAGGAGCGTGCCCGCCGGGAGCGGCTACGCGAGTCCGGCGGCGGGATCGTCTCCTACAGTGTCGACGCCTCCTTCACCCGGGCCGCTTTCACGCTCTCGGGTCGGCTCTACTACGTGGAACTGGTCGGCGACAACGCCACGCCACTGGAGCTCCCCGCGGTGGGGCCGGTCATCGACCCGGTTCTCGATCCCAAGGGCGAGTCGGTGGCCTACGTCAGCGGTGGGGCGATCCACGTGATCGGAATCGGTGACGGATCCGACCGGGTGATCGCCGAGCCCGACGGCCCCGACGTCACCTGGGGGCTGGCCGAGTTCCTGGCCGCCGAGGAGATGAGCCGCTACCGCGGTATGTGGTGGTCCCCCGACGGTGCTTCCTTGTTGGCCGCCCGGGTCGACGACTCAGCGGTGCGGCGGTGGCACATCTCCGACCCCGGAAACCCCGAGGCGGCACCGCAGGTGATGGCCTATCCCGCCGCGGGCACCGACAACGCCGAGGTGCGCCTCGCCGTGCTGGCGGTATCGGGCTCCGAGGCGAGCGCGCCGCCGCGCCCCGCCTGGCTGGACTGGGACCGCGAGGCGCTTCCCTACCTGGTGTCCGCCGGATGGACCACCGGCCCCGAAGGCAACCCCACTGCGGTGTTCAGCGCGCAGAGCCGCGCCCAGGACGTGCTAACGGTGTTCAGTGCCGACCCGGTCACCGGGCTGTCCTTCGAATTGCTGACCGAGCGTTCGAAGACGTGGGTGGAGAACATGCCGGGGATTCCGGCGTTCACCGGAAGCGGTCGGCTGCTGTGGCTCGGGGTCCGCTCCGGGGCGACCGAACGCGTGCTCTACGCCGGGGAGGAGCCGATCAGCATGCCTGGGCAGTACGTGCGGGCGCTGGCCGACGTCGACGGTGAGCGGGTGCTCTATTCGGCTTCGGAGCCGGGTGTACCCCACCATGTGGGGTTGTGGCTGCACGATCTGAAGCAGGGATCGTGCACCGAGGTGGAGTTCCCTGGGGCGCAGGGCCCGGGAGTCCACAGTGGACGTCTGAGGGGCGACACCCTGGTGGTGCAGCGGCGTGACCTGTCCGCTCCGGGAGTGCGCACGGCTGTGGTCCGGGAGGCGAGCACCGAGACCCGACAGCGGGTGGCGGAGATCGCAAGTTTCGCGGAGCGCCCGGACCTTCCCGGGGTGAACGTACGAATCGCCTCGGTGGGTGAACGCCGAATCCCCGCAGCACTGGTGCTTCCGTGCTGGTACGAGGTCGGATCGGAGCCTCTTCCCGTGCTGATGGACCCCTACGGAGGCCCGCACGCCCAGCGGGTGCTCGGTGCCCAGGGCGCCTACCTGACCTCGCAGTGGTTCGCCGACCAGGGATTCGCCGTACTCATCGCCGACGGGAGAGGCACTCCGGGTGTCGGCCTGGAGTGGGAGCACGCCATCCACAAGGACGTGTCGGAGGTGGTCCTCGCCGATCAGGCGGAGGCGCTGCGCGGCGCCTCCGAGGAGTTCGGGGTCGAGCTGGACCTGGACCGGGTCGCGATTCGCGGCTGGTCGTTCGGCGGATACCTGGCGGCGCTGGCGGTCCTGCGCCGGCCCGACGTGTTCCACGCCGCGATCGCGGGGGCGCCGGTCACCGACTGGCGCCTGTACGACACCCACTACACGGAGCGGTACCTGGGATTCCCCGACAGCGACCCGTTGGCCTACGAACGGGCTTCACTGCTGGGCGACGCCTCCGGGCTCCGGCGGCCGCTGATGTTGGTCCACGGACTCGCCGACGACAACGTCGTCTTCGCGCATTCACAGCGGCTTTCCTCCGCCCTACTGGCAGCTGGCCGACCCCACACCGTGCTGCCTTTGTCAGGAGCCACACATATGCCAACCGATGAAGTAGTTTCGGAGAATTTGCTCCTGCTTCAGGTGCGTTTCCTACGCGAATCCCTTGACCTCGACGCCGAATAGCGACGATTACCGAAGACGAACGGGCGGCCTCCTGGGGAGGCCGCCCGTTCGCTATTCGAAACCAGGTCGACTACCGGACCCAGCCAAGTGAACACGCAACGTAGTTAAATTCCCCACGAACATGGCCTGATCCGGCCACCGGAAAACATTGTTTTCCCATCGTGAGCATGTTCCGCGCCGGACAAGAGGGGGTTCGACAGGGCCGCCACTTTGCGGTTTATCCCGATCGCAACAAACGGCCGACACCCAGACTCGACGCATTTCAAGATCAAATTCAGGGACGACGGTTTATCACTCCGTAATCGCCCTATTGCGAACTGTGGCCGATGACTTATCGTTTCAAATCGTTTACTGAACTCCGGTAAACGCGAGCCGGCGACCAATTCTCACAAGGGTGGCCGCCGCCTCTGGGAACGCGCTGAGTCCCCGCTCGTTAGCGCGCGGTCCCGCCCTGGTTCACTCACCCAGAAAGGGCAGGGTCAATGCAGAAATCCCCCGTCTTCCGTGCCTTCACCGGCACTGCGCTCGCTTTCGGCCTGGTGGTCGCAGCGGCACCCTACGCCGTGGCGGCTCCCGCCGAGACGACGTCTTCCGGCACGGCCACTACGGCCGCAGCAACCCAGTCCAGTGCCCTGGAGCGCGACCTCGGGCTGAGCAAGGCCGAGATCGCCGAGCTTCAACTCGCCGAGGCCGAAGCCAGCACGCTTGAAGCAGAACTGCGAGAGACCCTGGGCGACGACTTCGGGGGAGCCGTCTTCGACGCAGAGACCCTGAACCTGGCGGTCAAGGTCACCGACGCGTCAGCCGTCCCTGCCGTGGAGGCCGCCGGCGCGACCGCAGAGGTCGTGACCTACGGCGAGTCCACCCTGGACGCAATCGTCGAGGACCTCAACGACACCGGTGCCGCGCCCAGCGTCACCGGATGGTACGTCGACAGCGCCGACGACTCCGTGGTCGTCACGGTCCTGGAAGGCCAGACGGCCACCGCCGAGGCACTGATCGCCGACGCGTCGGTGAACGAGAAGGCGGTGCGCATCGAGGAGACCACGCAGGTTCCCGAGACCTTCGCCGACATCATCGGCGGCAACGCCTACTACATCGGCAGCGGCCGCTGCTCCATCGGGTTCAGCGTCGTGGGCGGCTTCGTCACCGCCGGCCACTGCGGCAGCGCCGGGCAGTCCACCACCTACGGCACGATCCAGGGCTCGATCTTCCCGAATCGTGACATGGGATGGGTCCGCACCCCGAGCCACACCCCGCGCCCGTGGGTGAACCGCTACAACGGCACCAACATCACCGTCACCGGCTCGACCGAAGCCGCCATCGGCGCGTCGGTCTGCCGCTCCGGCTCCACCACCGGCTGGCGCTGCGGAACCATCCAGGCCAAGAACCAGACCGTGAACTACGCCCAGGGCCCGGTCTACTACATGACCCGCACCAGCGCCTGCGCCCAGCCCGGTGACTCCGGCGGCAGCTGGCTCTCCGGCACGCAGGCCCAGGGTGTCACCTCCGGTGGCTCCGGCAACTGCACCATCGGCGGAACCACCTTCTTCCAGCCGATCAACCCCATCCTCAGCCAGTACGGCCTCAGCCTCCTGACCTAAAAACCCAGGACCGATCAACGGTGTCCTCCCCTCCCCGCCGGGGACGGGAAGGACACCCCTCCCGATGCCGGCCGGTCGGCGCCCGATCCCCCGGGCTCCGACCGGTTTTTTGCTGCCGGAAGGCAGGTCACAACCCAGCAGCGGATTCGATTCAAGCAATCACACAGAGTAGTACTACGTTCCGCAAAATGGCCCAATCCGGCCACATCGATTACTTGCTTTTTGCCACTTGCATGATTTCGGCACGTTAGAGGCCCATGGCGACAGCTCTGCCACGTCGCAATTCGCCCGATCGCCCCCACGCGACACCCGGGAAAGCGCGCCATCGAGCAGTGCCCTCCATCCCTACCGCTGAGTAACTACCCTGTCGCGAATAGTCAGATATGACTTATGGTTGCCAACTGTTTACCGAATGTGCGGTAAGCAGCGGTCTGCGGTCATCTAGGTAAAGATGTCGCCGGCCGGGAGAGGCGCGTTGAGCCCCCGTTCCTGAACGCGCCCCTCCACACAGGCACACGAACCCGAAGGGCAGGGTATGAAGAGAGCATCCGTGGCACGCGCGTTCGGCGGCACGGTCCTGGCACTGGGCCTCGCAGCGTCGGCCGCACCAGTGGCCTGGGCCGATGCCACCGCAGCGGACACCCCCGACCCCCTGGTCAGCTCCCCCGGTCAGTTCGAGGCCCTCAAGCGCGACCTGGGTCTTAGTTCGGCCGACGCGACCGATCTCATGGCGAAGGAAGGCAAGGCCCGCACCCTGGAGGCCGAGCTGCGCGACACCCTTGGCAGCGACTTCGGCGGCGCGGTCTTCGACGTCGCCGACGGCACCCTCACCGTGTCCGTGACCGACGAGGCGGCCGTGCCCACCGTGGAGGAGGCCGGCGCTCGGGCCGAGGTCGTCACCTACGGCGAGCAGGCGCTGGACAACGTCGTCTCCGACCTCAACACCGCCGGCAGCGACGCCGAGGACGGCGTGACCGGGTGGTACGTGGACGCCGCCGACGATTCCGTCGTCATCACCGTTCTCGAAGGCCAGGAAAAGGCCGCCGAGGAGCTGGTGGCCGAGGCCGGGGTGGAGGCCGAGGCCGTCACCGTGCGGGAGAGCGCCGAACAGCCCACCACGCTGGCCGACGTCGTCGGCGGCAACCCCTACTACTTCTCCCAGGGCGGACAGGCCTACGTCTGCTCCGTCGGCTTCGGCGTGGTCGGAGGGTACGTAACGGCCGGCCACTGCGGCGAGACCGGCTCGACCACCTACCTCAACTCCGGCCTGTCCCAGACACTGGGCACCGTCGAGTCGTCCACGTTCCCCGGCAGCGACAAGGCCTGGGTGTCCACTGGCTCCGAGCACACCCCGACCGGCACGGTCAACGGCTACGACAACGCTGACATCACCGTCACCGGTTCCGACGAGGCCGGGATCGGCGCGTCGGTGTGCCGCTCCGGTCAGACCACCGGATGGCACTGCGGGACCATCGAGTCCAAGAACTCCACCGTCAACTACCCCGAAGGCTCCGTTTCCGGCCTGACCCGCACCACGGCCTGCGCCGAGGGCGGGGATTCCGGCGGCTCCTGGGTGGCGGGCACCGAGGCCCAGGGTGTGACCTCCGGCGGTTCCGGTAACTGCACCACCGGAGGCACCACCTACTTCCAGCCGGTCAACGAGATCCTCTCCGACAACAACCTCACCCTCATCACCGGCTAACTCCCTCACGACGGTTGCCCCGGCCCGCACCAGGGTCGGGGCAACCTTCTTGTCAGGCAATCCGGTGGTGGGAACCGGTCGGCACCCACTCCGTCCCCGGTGTCGGCCGGTTCGCCGTCGCCACCCGAACCTTCACCGCCCGGAGGTGCGCCACAGGGCCCGCCGGCGCTCCGCCGAGGACGAAGCTCTCGAACCACATGCGGGCGCCACGAAGGTCCATCGCCGGCAGGGGGATCGCCTCTTCTTTCCCGGCCGGTCGCGACCGGGCGCCGGGCAAACCGTTCGGCCGCGGGAGCAGTGACGGCCTAGGCTTCGACCATGCGCTTTCTCCGGGCCGCAGCCCTCGACACCGCTTCCGTCCTGGCGTTCACCGTGGTCGGGCGGGCCAGTCACGGTTCTCTCACCGACCTGTCGGGCCTGGGAACAACATTTTGGCCATTCGCGGCAGCCCTCTCGGCAGGATGGCTGGTGACCCTGGCGTGGCGCGCGCCTGCCGCCCCGCTCCGAACCGGACTGGGGGTGTGGGCGGTGACCGTTGCCGGTGCGATGCTGTTGCGCACTCTCAGCGGGGAGGGCACAGAACCGGCGTTCATCGTCGTGACCTCACTGTTCCTCGGCGCGACCCTACTGGGGTGGCGAGGGATCGCGACCTGGTTGCGGCGCCGGAACGCAACCACTCCTTAGCCCCGCACACAGCAGTGGCCCGGGGTCTCCCCCGGGCCACGAAACGATGCTGATCCCACTCGACTAGCGGGTGGGGCGGTGCTTGTCACCACCGAGGCCGTCAACGGTCCCGCGGACACCGTCCTTGAGGTCTTCCTTGGCTTCGCGCGCGTTGCCCTTGGCCTGTTCCGCACGGCCTTCGGCCTTGAGCCGCTCGTTTCCGGTGACCTTGCCGGCACCTTCCTTGAGCTTGCCCTTGATCTGCTCGCCCTTGCTCTGACCCTTTTCACCGGCAGCCATGTCAGTCTCCATATCCGTGTCGAGAACGTGTGACGCTTCACTTCATCGGATCAGCGCCATACGCTCCTACTGCCTCGACAGAAGACGTTCATGCATGAAGATGCGGATGAAGTCGTCAGGAGGTGCTCAGAGCTTCTTGCGCGCCTTGGCGACCTCGATGCCGATCTCGGCCCCGGTCTCGCGGAGCCGACCCTCCAGAACGTCCCGGTGCCCCTTGCCCTTGAGGTCCTCGTTACCCACGGCATCACCGACCGCCTGCTCAATCTTGCCCTTGACCTGCTGACCCTTGGCAGCAGCCTTCTTGGCGACGCTCATCCGAACCTCCGTTGGTAGGAGTCCGCACGCAGGCCCGGGGATTCGTCCCGCGCGACTCCGGTGCTCCCTCAATAACCGATTCTGAACGCTTCAAGCATTCGCCTGGTCAAGGCCAGGAAGCAGCCGAGGGCCAGAAGAGGGTCGGGACGGAAATAGCCGTGCTCCACCAACCGTCGAACGCCTACTGGAGGATCGACTCGGCCACGCTGACTCTCCGCACAGAAATCCGCGCAGTAAAAGTCATCGACCACAAACGGTACCGCGTCAAAAAATCTACGATTGGGGCACATCACAGACCGCAGCCATTGCACTTTGAGCCGGCCAGAGGATTCCCACAACCGGAAAATGATCCAAATGAGCCACTGGCTGCGAAAAAGAAAGCAATAATCCGAGTCAGTCAGGTATCCTCAATACGAAGCGACCAAAAATTCGAGGGGCGATCTGACTTATTTTCTCTCGAAAGTCCCCCTCAAGCCGCGGATCACCGACTTCCCCTCCCCCAAGATCCACTATGCTCACAGTGGCCACACCGCTTTTTGCAACACCGACCAGCCTATACTCTGGCCTCCCTGGATTTTCTTTCGACTCCCCGTAGAAGAAATACGAATCATAGTCGACATAACCGGCTTGACCTTCTTCAACAACCGAAGCGAGCCGACCACCGGTCTTTTCCTTTAGTCGCTTGAATTCAACCGAAGCCCATTCAGTCTTTGAGACATCATCAGGCGCAGAAACCATGGCTTCATATTCTACGAGAAGTCTCCATTCACCTTCTTTCCCTGCAGGAAAAAGACTCCAGGAACATTCATCGGAAAGCATCCGAGTGGGACCATCAGGATTTTCACTGAAAGTGTCGAGAACTCCTTCAGCATTATCCAACCTACTGGGCGAGTCACTTCCGAGAGCTTCGCTTTCAACGGACTTACACAGGTCGAGCCCCTCAACGGGGGGGGCAGATGTCACCACGGGTTTTTGGGGCTCTCCCGCCTCCGAAGCTCCGCCACTTACTACGGATGTAAAAGTACGCACTACACCAGCGAGCACAGCGACAACCAGCAACCCTGCAAGGGTCCCTGAGCTCAACACGATCAGAAGTGCTCGCCAGCCACGAACTCCCTGCTTCCTCACCGGACGTTCTTCCAAGCTCAAAGCTTCCCCAGCCTTTCCAGTTGGGCCTTGGCCTCTGGCGCCTCCAGCGGCCGGGTGAAGCCCAGGATGGCTGAACGGTTGGGGCTGTCGTACTCCCGGGTGGCAATCGGTCCGCAGTTGGTGCACCACGCCTCGACCATCAGTCCGTCGCCGATGACCATTCCGACGTGACCGGGACCGGGCGGTTCACCTGCCCGCTGCACGTCGAAGAACACGAGGTCGCCTGGCTGCTCGTCCCCCTTCTCGATGCGCGGCCCGTAGTTCCACTGGTCTTGGGAGACACGGGGAATGGTCACCCCGACGTCCTCGTAGGCCCGCATCACCAGACCCGAGCAGTCGAAACCGCCGGGCCCCGTACCTCCCCACACGTAGGGAAGGCCGCGTTTGGCCATCGCCCAATCCACGACTGCCTGGGACAGCTCGTCCGGGGCGACGCCGATAGGGCCGCCCTCCGCGGTGAGCGTGCAGTCCACGGCGGTCTGGATCGAGGCGCCGGTCGAGTAGTCGCCGTCGGCGTACTGGTCCGCCCACCCGAGGACATCGTCCACGTACCACCAGGCGTGGTTGTATCCGAAGATCGCCTTGCGCAGGTCGGTCTCGGCTCCGTGCGCGATCAGGTAGTCGGCAGAGGCCGGGATCGCGTCCTCCGGGTCGTAGACGCTGACCACCCCGTCGTCGTTGCCGTCCTGACCGTATCCCTGCTCAGGGCGGTCATCGGCCGGCATGACGGGCTCTCCGCCCCAGCTGTTCCCGGCGGCGGATCCATCCAGGGAACCGAACTGCATGGGTCCCGCGGCCCCCCAATCGTTGTGGCCCTCGGTGATCCCCGGCCCCTCCCAACGTCCGTGATGGCTCTCGACCTGGCCGATGCCGGCGAGAACGTTCCACGGAACACCTTTCTCCTTGCCGACCCTCTTGTAGATGGCCAGATAGTTCTCCGGAATGGAGTCCTCGGCGTAACCCGACGCCTCCACCTGCTCGGTCTGGCTCGTGCAGCTCAAACCGCCCGCGGTCAGCGCACCGAGCCCCGTGTTGATGGACGCCATGGGAATGACGAGGATCGCGAGGACGACGACCCCGGTCAGGACTATTCCGAGGCCGATCGCGAGCTGGGTGGCGCAGCTCCCGCTGTCGGACGGAACCGTGCGGACGAATGGTTTGAGCATCTCAACCCTCACCGAGGTTTCCCAGGTCGGCCGGCTGGAAGTCGAACACCTGCCAGGCGCCTCCCTCCCGGACGACCGTCACTGCGAAATCACCGAGGTTCTGGGTCGCCCCGTCGTTGTCCTCGGTGATCGACTGCACCTTGAGGACGAAGACGATGGACTTGTTGTCGAAACCGCGGATGGAGCGCAGGTCGGCCAGTCCTTGGGAGACGGCCTCGCTCTCTGCGCGCTCGCCCCACATGGCGCCGGCTCCGGAGCTCTGCGCGAGGGTCTCGGCGTACTCCTCGGTGGCGAGTTGCTCCATACGGCCGTAATAGGTCTCAGGGGACTCGGAGTAGTCGATGGTTCCGTATGCCTCGGCGAAGCTCTGCGCGGAGACGGCCGCCGCCGTGAGCTCCTCTTCGGTGAAGGGGAACAGGTCGAACAGCTCGACCTCCTCGGCAGCCGTCGTGGGGATCGGGGCGACAGGCTGCTGCGAGCTGTCGGGGGCCTCCGCCTGCTCCTGGGACGGGGCGTTCTCGCCCCCGTCGGAGAAGCCGCCCACACTCCAGTAGATGCCGAAGGCCACCAGGACCACGACGAGAAGGCCGAACACCAGACGCTGCGCACCGTCGGAGAGAGGCTTGGGCATGGGGGGCTTTCTGACTCGTGGAACGGGTTGGCCGAAGGAGCGGTCGGTTATGTCTCGAGGACGTGCTGTTCACGGTGGTGGTGCGCGCCTTTTTCAAGGGCCGCACCACCACTCGGGAAGCGCTGGCTAGTCATCGTTGTCCAGCCAGAAGGGGATGTCGCGCTTGGCATCTCGGCGGCGGGCGGCGTCCCCCGTCCAGAACGGACTGGTGGGAGCGTCCTTGTCCTTTCCCGAGCCTTTCAGCCAGTTGTCGCTCTTTCCGCTGTCACGGGGAAGCGGCGCGGGACCGGTCGGCCGGGGCGGCGGAGTCCGTTTCGGGTCACGTGCGCCCAGGCCCGCCCAGCGTGAGGCCCTCGGCGCAGCACCGTCCTGATGGGGCGCATCGGCCCGCCTGCCGAAGACCCCTTGGCCGGTCCCGGAGTCGGGGGCTGCCGCGCGGGGGGCGTCAGCGGCGTTCGACGCTGCGGCGGAGGGCGCCCTCTGGGCGTTCCCGGACGATCCACCGGTGCCGAAGACCGAACCCCACCCCGTGTCACCGGTTCCGGTGTACCCGCCGGAGGGCCGGGGCGGGATCGGTCCGCGCGGCTCCGCGGAACCGCCGGCCGCTGCGGTACCGCTGAGTCGCGGCGCCTGGTCGGAGGTGCGTCTGGGCGCGGCTGTGGTCGACTTGCCCCCGTCGGCGCCGCCGGCCGGCTGCTCCCCCAGGTGCAACGGTGGAGCGGCCCCCGCGTTGTGGGCACGTCCGTAGGCGGCAGCACCGCGCGCCCGGGTCTGCTCACCGCGAACGGGCGAACCGTCTCCGGCTCCGGCGTCTGCGCCGGCCGCTGCTCCACGGGTCTGCTCGGTCCCGTCCCCGGGGATCCCTCCTACGGGCGGAGCTCCGCCTGCCGGGACCGCCGACGCAGCCGCGGCCAACTGGGGAGCGTTCCTGAGCCCCCACTTCTGGGCGCGCATGTAGGCGACCGGCGGGAGGACGTTGGCGCTGTTGGCGAGCACCCTGCTGTTCATCGCGTCGCTGACCATCCTCGATGTGAAGGTGTTGGCGTTCACCGAGGCGAAAAGGTGGGCGAACGGCTTTCGGTAGATGAACAAGGCCAGAGTAAAGAGCGCCAGCAGGATCATCTGAAGCCCCCATCCAAGCGTGGAGGACATCACCAGACCGTAGGACATGACCAGGAGGGAAATCAGAAGAACAACAAATATCTGCTTCAAAAGCATACCGAGAAGCATCTCCATCCACCTGATGAGAACCATTCTCCCATAACCGGGGTGAATGCCAATCAACAGAAATATCGGAGAAAGAAGCAGAAGAAGAAGGAAGCCGATCTTCAAGACGATAAGCGCAACAGAGCCCGCAAGTATCAAACCGCCAGCGAATATAGAAGCAAACAAGGCCAGCGTGGAGACGCCAAGCCTACCGCCCTGTTGATTACCCTCGAAGAGAGGGTAGATTCCAGGATAGGTCGACTGAACGCTCTCCGCAATCTCCTGGTACTGCCCCTGCTTCTCCTCAATCAATTCATTGGCATCGACTTCGCCCCGATTGATTTGCTGCTGCTCAATCTTACTAATTCCCTGCGCCTGCAGAAGCGCGACCCCATGTTGCTCCGCAGCAATATCAGCAGTAGGGCCGGTGCCAAATTCTCCAGCAATCCACGGCCTGCACACCAGGCCGGACCAGAGCATTTGAGAATTACTTCTGACAGCAAAATCATTTTCACTCTCCCAGGCAGCCTTCTCGATTTCCGGTGCGCCGGTGGGGCACGAACTGGCGCTACCTGAGATGGACACGCGGGAAACCGCAGAGTTGACCAATTGCCCACCGGAGTTGACCAAAGTGCTTGCATAGCCCATGATCTGCGCGGGGTTCACCAGGATCCAGATGCCAAGCGCGGTCGCAAGGACCATCCACACCGCGCTCTCGATGGTCAATGTGACCCGTTTACGGATGAGTCCGTACCAGCCGAGCCAGACCGCACCGAGGATCACGACCGTTGGCAGGAGGGGACGCCAGATCCCCTCACGGAGTTCGACCACGACGCTCTCGACCAGCTGGTTGAAACTGGCGAGCAGACCGTCGGAGGTGGCGGCCTGGTAGACGGTGATCGTGGACTGGTTGATGGTCTTGGAGAGGTCCCACGCCGTGTTGCTGAGCGTGGCCACGGCGCTCGAACCGAGCTTGTCGACACAGGACTCGCGAATGACGTGCCACTGCTGTCCGGAGGTTCCGTACTGGCCGTAGAGACTGGCGTCCGGCGGTAGCCCGTCCGGCGAACGATCGATGGCCGCCTGTGACTGCGGCGGCACCAGGAGACCGTCAGCGCCCGAACCGGCCGCTTCCGGCTGTGGGGCGGGCTCTCCCTCGCAGCCGGGGACGGCCGCCTGCACCGACCCCACAGGGACGAGGAAGAACGCGCACATGAGGACGGCGAGGAAGGCGATGCGACGCCATCCGGTCCGCCGTGCGGGTGGGGTCGAAATCATCGCAGCGGCTCCCGCGCGTCCAACCCAGTGGTACCGACCAAAGCGCCGTCCTCCTCAACGTCGGGCCTTTGTCGTGTCGGGTTGGTGTCGAGCCACCTCAGCAGCTCGTCCGACACGAGATCAACGGCGATGCGTCCGGCACGGCCGTCGAGGTCTCGAAAGATGCACTCGCCGTTGCCGAGGTTGCGGAGTGCGGCCATGTGTTCCTCGGAGGATTCGACCCCGAGGAGTGCCATAACGTCACCGACCTCGACCCGCTCAGTGGAGCGGAAGGCGAACACGCTGGACAGGCAGTTGGTGACCTGTTCGTTGAGCAGGTCACCGGCGTTCTGGCTGACCAGGATCAGAGCGGTGTTGCGGGAGCGCCCCATTCTCGACACCTCAGGGACGAGCTTGGCGCCCTCCGGCGTGGAGGTCACCGCCCATGCCTCGTCGAGGAAGATCGCCTTGGGCAGGCGACGGTCGAGCCCGTTCATGAGACGGCGGGCGAACTGGCTGACCAGGTACAGCAGCGCAACGCTCAGCCGCTGCTCGTAGCTGTAGTCGTCGCGCTGGATGGTGGAGTCGGGCAGGGTGAGTCCACCGAGGGTGAAGACGGTGGTCCATCCCTCGGAGTCGATCTGGTGGTCGCCCTGGGGGTCGAAGCACAGGCTGGCCAACCGCATCTCCGACATGGAGCGCAGCACCGCGCCGAGGTTGCGGGAGGCAGGGTCGTGCGACGCCTCGAGGTAGGCGACGACCTTGTCCAGGCTGGGACGGGGCTGGTTGGCCACCGCCGCCACCGCCTGGATCATCGCGGATTCGCGTTCCTCGCTCATCCGGGGCAGCAGGAGACGCAGTGTCTCGGTGGCCATCGTCTTCTTAGCAGGAAGGTCGTCACCGAACCCGAACGGGTCGAGCAGTCCGGACTCGGCTGATTCCAGCGACATGATCCGGGCTTTGCGCCCCCTCCGCTGGAGCAGCCGCACCAGTGACTCCGCGTCACCCTTCGGGTCGATGGCCGCGACCGTGACCCCGCGCAGTGCGAGCTGGTAGATGAGCAGCAGCGCGAGCGTGGTCTTTCCTCCGCCGGGCTCCCCGGTGATGGCGATTGCGGTGGGCCGGTTTCGGGCCGCGGCGACCATCGGGTCGAAATGCACGATGGCGCGGGCCCGTCCCAACGTCTCGCCGATGTAGGGGCCGACCCATCCCGCACCGCCCGCGTCGGTCCGGTCGCCCAGGTCGACCGTCGCGGTGGGCATTCCTCCGGCAACAGTGCGCAGCGGCTGGCGCTGCGCGTAGGCGTTGAGTCGCAGGCGGTCCCCCGGCAGCGACTCGCAGAACAGCGAGAACTGGTCCCCGGTGGACTGCGTGATGTCGATGCCCATGTCGCGGTAGTGCTCCACCACCGCTTCGACGCGCTGCACCAGCAGGTCCTCGGTGGGAGCGGACACCATCAGCCGGTGCCAGCCGTAGACGAAGGGCAGCCGCTCCTTGGTGATGCCGTGCTCCAGCATGCGTGCGGCGTCGATCTGCTCGGCGAGGGCCAGGGAGGGCTCCGCGCCGGCCTCGCGCATGTGGGCGTCCATGTCCCGGGCGTGGGCGAGCTTGCGGGAGACGTCCTTGCTGGCCTTGGCCGGCGGCACCAGCTTCATCCGCAGAGACACCTCGACGGGGAAGGGCAGCGCGTCGGAGTAGTGCAGCCACGGCTCACCGTCGGGGAAAGCCATCAGGTCGGGGAAACGGGAGAAGGAAAGGTAGGAGACGTACGCTTCGCCGACGGGCTGCTCCAACCGCAGGAATGAGCGCCCGTTGTGCAGGGTCCCGTCCACGAGCGCCTCGATCTCGCCCTGCCCCCATCGCCGCCGCGCGGCCGCGGACGGGCGCGGCTCCTCGATGGTGCTGGTGACGGCGTGCCGGATCAGCCATGCGAGTTCGGTGGATCGGGCGTGGCGGGCGTGCAGCGAGCTCGCCGCAAGGGCCCGCCCCAACCGTTCGGCCTGCTCGGTCCAACGGGCGATCTCGCGCGCGTCGATCGAGTCGTCCTCCAGTCCCAGCACCTGCTCGGTCCGCTGGTAGACCCCGAAGAGCTGGGAGAACATCCCCTGGGACAGCTGGGCGCGCACACCGCGCTGTCCCAGCCGGACGCCGAGGTAGACCTCCTTGCTCCAGAAGTCCTTGGCCCACACGTGCCGGTACATCTCGTCGAGGTAGTCGTACCAGCCGGGCCCGGAGTCGGAGGTGCGGTCGAGTTTGGTGGCCCAGTCAGCTGCCGGGTAGGTGCGGTGGGCGACCCTCAGGTGGACCTCGGCGTCGTTCATCCGGATCGCGGCGAGCGCGATCGTGATGTTGATGGCGAGGGCCTCGCGCTCCTCCGGCGTGGAGAACTCGTACGACACCGTAGGCAGCCGGAAGTAGGCCCACGCTTCGGTGTCGCTGAGCAGTACACGATCGTCGAAGTAACGGACCGCCAGCCGGCTGGAGCCCCTGCTGCCGTTCATCGGGTGTCCTCCTGCGGAGTGCGGTGGTGGTTCGGGTGCGTCGTCCAGGACCTGTCCGGCCGGAGATCGGGCCGGATATCGGGCCGGTGCTGTGCGTCGCTCACCGGTTCGCCTCGGTCCTGGGCCGGGGGCTGCCCGTGGCAGTGCCGAGTCCGGCCATGACGACACCGCCGAGCGCGGCGTGGGCGCGGCGGGTGGTAGCGCGCAGCGCTTCGACGTCGATGGTGCCGCGGGCCGAGGCGACGTGGTCGTCCCAGGGGATGCGCACGATCGCGCGGCATCCGCCCCTGGCCACCTGCTCGGCCGCGTCGACGTCGGCGAGGCTGCGCTTGCTGACACCGTTGATGACGACCACTGCTTTGGCGCGCAGGTCGGCGTAGCCGTGCCCGTCGAGCCATTCGAAGGTGAGCGCGACCGCCCTGGCCGCGTCGGAGCTGGCCGGGGCCACCAGCACCAGACCGTCCACGATGGGCAGCGCGCGGGCGACACCGGTGGCGGCCGGGTCGAGGAGGGTGAGCGGGTAGTAGCGCTCCAGCATTCCGGCCAGGTTGGCGTAGTCGCGGTCGTCGAGGGTCTGTACGTAGGGGTCGTCGAGGGTGCAGACGACCTCCAGCCCGCTGGGTGACTGCGACGTGTAGTCGCGCAGCCCGAGGTAACCGTGGATGCTGTCGGCGTTGGCCAGCAACGAAGTGACGGTCTCGGGGCTTTCGGTGCGGATACGGCGGGAAAGGCCGTTGGGCCCGGGGTTGACGTCCACGGCGACCACCCGGTCGTCGCGATGAGCAGCGAGGGTGTGCCCGAGCATCAGCGTGGTGATGGTCTGCCCCGCCCCTCCGGTACAGCCCAGGACGACGATCCGGCGCGGACTGTCGAGCGGTGTGCGCAACCGGTTGACGTCGGCTGTGGGAAGGTCGGTCTTGGGGACGGGGGTGTTGCCTCCCGTGACCACGCGGGCGAGTCTGCGCCACCCTCGGGTCCCGCCGCTGGACGAGGAGTCGTCGGCACGCACGAGGGACACCTGTGGGCCCGCCTCGTGATGTTCGGTCGGAACGGCGGGAGCGCGAGTGGCGGACCCGGTGGAGGCGTCGCCCTGCACACCGCTGTCGTCCGCCCCTCCGAGGATGCGCATGTTGGGTGTTCCCGAGAGCAGCTGCTGCTCCCCGGTCCCGTGATCGAGCTGCAGGTCGGGCTTTTCCGCAGCGTTGTCAGGAGAGGTTTCCCGGGATGCCTGCGTGCCCCGGGCAGGGGTGAGGAGTTCACCGACCTTGCGCGCGTTGTAAGCGATCCGGGTGAAAACGCCTTTGTCGTCGGCTGGTTCCGCCTGATCGCCCTGATCGGGTCCGGTTGTCGCAGAGGTCTCGACGGGCTCGGCGGGCTCGGTACCTGCCGAGCGCACGTTGCGGGCGAGGCGCTCGGAACGCTGGGGTGGTTCCTGGTCGGCTGTCGCGGCGCGCTGGAGCAGGGCCGCCCGTTCGACGGCGGCGAGGTCGTCCTCGGTCGGCCGTTGGGCGACGTCACTGAAACTGACGTGTTCGCCGGTTCCATGGTCGAGTTCCAGGGGAGGCTTGAACCGCTCGCCGGGACCGGAGACGACGGGCCTTGCTCGGTCGGACGGGGGGATAACCGTCGTCGTGGCCTCAGGCTCAGGCTCAGGCTCAGGCTCAGGCTCAGGCTCAGGCTCAGGCTCAGGCTCAGGCTCAGGCTCAGGCTCAGGCTCAGGCTCAGGCTCGGATGCGTCGACTTCCGGGTGGGACGTGAGGACAGCTCCTGTCCCGGCACCGGCTCCCGGCTCGGCGTCGTCGCCAGGCACCTCCACCGGGCCGGCAGGAAGCGCGATCGCGTGAACCGTACGGAGGGGCTCCGGGGAGGAGGCGGCTGCGAGCTCCTCGACGGCGACCGGTTCGTCGCGCACGGGCTCGGACCGATGACCGTCTTCCGCTGCCTCGGGATCTGCATGGCGGGCGGCAGGGGCCGCAGGGGCGGCCCCGAGCGCGGCCGTGGGCCCCGTCGTGCTTTCGGGCACCGGCTCGGCGGCAGGCCGGTCGTCCGCCCCACCGGTGTGGTCCGTGTCGGGTGCGGCGGCGACCTGGTGGCCGTCGACGCCCGAGGCGGCTTTCTTCTGGGGACGCTGTCCGTCGGGGTGCTCCGGGATTCCCGCATCGTCGGTACGGGCGACTGGGGGGAGGTCCCAGGGGGCTGCGTGCGGCCGTGGTCTCGGAGCCTCGGCCGAGTCGTTCTGTGCGTCGTCGGCGGGGGCGGGCAGTCCGTTGCCGTGTGCCTGCGCCGTCCCCCGGGACTCGGCGATCTTGGCGCGGACACGCTCCAGGCGTCGAGCCACGGCGACGCTCTGGGTCCGCCCCCGCAGTCGACGCTGGGCGAACTGCTTGTCCTCTTCGCCGTCGTCGAGGTAGTCCGAGGCGAGGATGGGCTGGGTGTCGGGCCCTGCGGACCGCGTCTCCGTGACGGCCTCCGGGTCGGGAGCCGCCATGATCTCCTCCGCACGGCGGCGCGCGGCGGCCCGGTCCTGAGGAGGCGGCATGGCCGCGGTGTCACTGCTGGCGTAGGCGCTCTTCGAGGACAACGGCCAGGGGGTCTGGCCGGACGACGCGGACAGCGAGGTGTACCAGGCATCGCTCTCGTGGTCGGGACCGGGAACTGCTCCGTGGGCCGGAGAATCCGTTCCCGACGGCAGTGGACGGCTGGGGGCGTCGTCCCGGCGTTTGATCGAGGCGAGTTCGGTGCGCAGGGCAGCGGGGGTTCGCTCCTCGGAGCGCTCCGGGACGGTGCTCTTCTCCCCGTTGGGGAGCGGTGCTTCCTCCTCTGCGGAGGCGACGGGACGGACGAGCGCGATACCGAAGTAGTCCAGGACCTTGCGGCCCGTGGAGGGTGCCGCCTCCGCACGTTCGGAGACCGCGACGGGAACGAGTTCCTCAGCCTCTTTTCTGGGCTTCTCGGTCCCCGCTGCCGTCTCCGGGACCGGCGCGGCGGCACGCTTGCGGTCGCGCTCGGCAGCGCGGGCGGCCTTGCGGCTGACGGCGGGGAGCGGGCCCGCCGCGGGGTCACGGCGCCAGACCCGGATCGCGATGACGAGGTGCGTCGGCTCGTGCTGGGGCGCGAGCCGGGTGTAGACCCTGGGTTCTGCGACATAGCGGCCCTGGGAGAGCAGAAGCTCGGTGAGCCGCTTGCCCTCGATGACGGGGCGGGTCGCCAGGAACGCGATCACCCATGGGGGGACGATCCATAGGACGTGCCACGGCGTCTCGAAGGGGACGCGGAGAAACTGCATGAGCAGGACCCAGACGAGGGTCACGCCCAGCCAGACACCGACAGTGACGAGCGGAAGCGAAATGGGCAGCCGGAAATCATAAAGCTTGTACAGCCGCTTCTCGATACGCCAAATATTGGTGTACGTGGGCAGATCCACGTCCCCGGCCTCCTACTCGGTGGTCACGCCCATGGCTCGTGCGATGGCGACGGCGATGACTTCGATGATCCCTGGTACGTAGAAAACGATGCCGATGAAGATCGCCAGGATGATGAACTGCGCGAATCGGGTGATCTCCCTGGTGAAAAGGAAGAAGATCGCCACGATCGAGACGATGACGAGGAACAGTGGACCGAAGAAGCCTCGCAACCAGTCCGCGAGGCCGGTGGTGTTGGGTCCGTCGGTGTTGGCTGCCAGGACGAGCACGGGACGCACCGCGTCGGCCGCGGTCCCGGCGAATTCGGAAACGAGGGGGAGGAGGGGGAGCATCTAACCGGTTCCCCCCGTGATCCACGCTGTTCGGCTGGTGTTCTGCATGGTCCTTCGTCTCCTTAAACAGTGCCTGAGTCGATGCCGGTCATTGTGTCCCGCACCGCCTCACCCGAACGAATTGGGGGCACCTTGAATATCACGCACATACCAGGACTCACCGTCCTTGACGACGGTGAGCCGGTAGCTCTGGGTCAGCTCGGCGTTGTTCCCGCCGCCGGGGACCTGCCACGCCACGGTGGCCTGGACGACGCGCACGTCCTCGTTTCCGGAGGACGCGACCGGGACGGTGATCTCGCCGAGGGAGCCGAACTCGACCGTTCCCGTGGGCAGGGGGACGACAGGCGCGCCGGGCTCGATGAAGGGGTCGAGGAACTGGGGGCTTTGCGCATAGGCGTCGAAGAACCCTTCGAGCCTGGGCTGGAGCTCGCCTTCGGCTTGGGGATCGGTCTCGACCGTGGGGGCCGCGGGCAGCTCGGCCTTGTCCGGTGCGGCCAGCAGGGCCGGGCGGCCCGAGACGACGAGTGCGGAGCCGTTGTCGGAAGCGTAGACGGGGACGTCGAGGCTGACCGGCTCGCCGCCGACCGAGGCCGTGAGACGTACCACGGCGTTGTTGTCGTCCAGCGCGTCGACGCCGACGACCTCGATTCCGGTGGCCGAAAGGGTGGCACCGGTGAGGTTGAACGTGGCCGCCCGCCCCTCGGGCACGAACGCGGCAAGCTCCTCGGCCCGCTGCGCCGGCTCCTCGGGGTCGGCGTTGAGGTAGATCGCGGCGAACTGAGCGGCGAAGGAGGCCGCGGCGGTCTCGGGGAAGTTCACCGTGGCGGTCTCGGGCGGCGCTTCCTGGGCCGGCTGGTTGAAGCCGGCGCGAAACGGCATCCAGATGCCGTTGAAGAGCACGACGAGGATGAACGCCCAGAGCACGGCGCGTCCGACCCACACCCACCAACGGCCGCCCGCCCCCGCCTTGGGCCGCCGTGACCTGCCTCGTTGGGCCGGCTCGGCGTCGAAGGTCTCCTCCGCCTCCACGCCGGGGGTGTCCGCTTCCAGGACACCGCCGCGCCCCGCGGCCGACCTGCGAGCCATCATGCCTCCATCCACCCAAACACGGGCATGCCACTTGGAGCAGTCGAATTCCGTCCTTCGCCTGTCTACCCCATCTTCTATGGTGCGGCATGACTCTGGATCTACGACCGCATTACGGGGCCGTGTTTCCTACCAACCCAATCCATGTACCCGGCCCAGCTTTGCCACAAAGCCGCACAGCTGGGTAATTCCTCACTGAACGGATGTATTCGGTGAGGTCAACTACCGGATTGATGATTGACCGGAAAGGGAGGAATCGCTGTTCAGTTAGGAAGCTGTGGCCTCGGTGGTCGGCGCGGGCCGGACACGGGTCAGACGTTGAAGCGGAATTCCACCACGTCACCGTCGTTCATCACGTACTCTTTGCCCTCCATCCTGACCTTGCCGGCGGCCTTTGCCGCCTGCATCGACCCCGCTCCGACCAGGTCGTCGAAGGACACCGTCTCGGCCTTGATGAAGCCGCGCTGGAAATCGGTGTGGATGACCCCGGCCGCCTCCGGTGCGGTGGCGCCCTTGTCGATGGTCCAGGCGCGCGCCTCTTTGGGGCCGGCCGTGAGATAGGTCTGAAGCCCCAACGTGGCGAACCCGACACGGGCCAACTGGGCCAGTCCTGATTCGGTCTGCCCCAACGACTCCAGGAGCTCGGCCGCTTCGTCGTCGTCCAGTTCCGCGAGCTCGGCCTCGATCTTGGCGTCGAGGAAGATCGCCTCGGCGGGAGCGACCAGCTCCGACAGTTTGGCGCGGAGCGCCTCGTCGGCGAGTTCGTCGGTGTCCAGGTTGAACACGTAGATGAACGGCTTGACGGTCAGCAGGTTGAGCTCGCGCAGGTGAGCGAGTTCGATACCGGCGGCCGGACCGCCCGAGGACAGCGGCTTGCCCTCGTTGAGCACCTGGCTCGCGGCCTCGGCGGCCTCGAGGACCTGCTTGCGCTCCTTGTCCTTGGCGTTGGTGCGGGCTTCCTTGGACAGGCGCGGAAGGGCCTTCTCCAACGTCTGGAGGTCGGCGAGGATGAGCTCGGTGTTGATGGTCTCGATGTCGCGCGAGGCGTCGATCTCACCGTCGACGTGCGTAACGTCCGGGTCCTCGAACTCCCGGATGACCTGACAGATCGCATCGGTCTCGCGAATGTTGGCGAGGAACTTGTTGCCCAGCCCCTCCCCCTCCGAGGCGCCGCGGACGATACCCGCGATATCCACGAAGGTGACGGTTGCCGGAATGATTTTGGCGGAACCGAAGATCCCCGCCAGGGTGTCGAGTCGCGTGTCGGGAACCCCGACCACGCCGACGTTGGGCTCGATGGTGGCGAACGGGTAGTTCGCGGCCAGAGCATCGTTCTTGGTAAGGGCGTTGAACAGCGTGGACTTGCCGACATTCGGCAGGCCGACGATCCCAATAGACAGACTCACGGGGCTTGAGTCTAGGTGCTCGTCCCGCCGGTCCCCAACGGGCCGGGTCAGGATCCGCTGTCCGCCCGACCCGCTTCCACGGGTTCACCGGACGCGAATGTTCTTTGAAAGGATTCGCCTGCGCGTCCGGCCAGCTCAGAGATAGCGTCATTGTCCAGGGCACGGCCAGGAGGCGTGCCGGTGTCCGGACGGTGCGGTCCGGACCGCGAGGTGGGGGGTGGAATGGTTCCCGATCCGGTTCGGGCGTTCGTACGCCGTCATCCGAACGTCAGGTACGCGACGCGCTGCCTGCGCTCACACCTGCCCCAGGTGTTGGGCGGACTCGACGCCACCCTGCTTCCGCCCAGGGTGCGGTCCTTCGATCTGGTGCTGCCACGGCGCGAAGGCGGCGAATCCCTCGGCCCGGATCTGTTGTCGCTGTCGGTCCCCGGCGATTACTGGGTACCGCGCCGACTCCAGGCATTGGGGTTGGCCGGATACCGGCCGGAGATCGTCAGCTGCTTCCTTTCCGTGCTGGATTACGCCCGCCCCGGAGCGGTGCTCGATATCGGCTCGGGTGTGGGCCTTTACTCACTGTTGGCCGCCGCCCGGAGCCGCCGCCGCGTCTACGCGTTCGAACCGACCCCCGATGTCGCCGCCACCGCCGGCGCGATCGCCGCGGCCAACGGCCTCGCGGTGCGGGTGGAGGAGACCGCGCTGAGCAACCACACCGGAACCGGTTGGCTGCGTCTGTCAGCGGTCTCCGAAGCGTCGAACTCGCTGACATCGGGGTTTCGGCCGGAGCTGGGCCGCGTGGAGGTTCGGGTGGACACGGCCTCCCGTTGGCGGGAGCGCGACAACATCGTGCCTTCCGTCCTGCGCATCGATACCGGCCCCACCGAACCCGACGTCATCGCCGGCGCCCTGGAGATCCTGCGCCGGTTCCGCCCGTGGATCATGTGCGGGGTGGTTCCCGACCACGGGGTCGAGGAGCGGCTGATGGCACTGCTGGAGCCCCTGGACTACAGCTGGCACCATCTGTGTGGCCCTCCGCCCTATCCCGCCGGCACAACCATCACGGCGTCGCGCACACCGCGCGAGCGCACCTGGCTGTTCGCTCCCGAAGCGCCGGAACCGGCTTTCTGGGAGAACGTCCGGTTGTGGGGCGATGCACTGAAAACCTGTACGCCGAACGCCTGAGCGAGCTGCCCGGCAGCGCTCCGGCGCCGACGTGCCCGTCGAACCGGGGCCGGCCCCCTGCGCGTGGCGCGGGGACCAAAAGCTCCGGAGTTGAGACCATGGCGGGTTATGGATGGGTTTTATGTGCTCCTCGTACTGTTCGTGGGCCTGGGTGTCGGTGCGGCACTGGGCTGGTTGCTCGCCCGGTCGCGCACTGCCGGGGCCGAGGCCCGTGCGGAAGCGGCCGACGAGCGGGCGGCCTATATCGAGGAGCAGTTGGCGGAACGGTTCCGGGCCTTGTCGGCACAGGCGTTGGACGCCACCAACCAGCGGTTCATGGAGATCGCCGAGGGACGGCTGCGAGCGGCGAACCTTGAGGCGGGACACGATCTGGACCAGCGCCGCCAGGCCATCGAACACCTGGTGGCCCCGTTGAAGGAAACCCTGTCCCGGGTCGAGGGGCAGTTGCACGAAGCCGATTCCGGGCGGCGTGCCGCGCATGCGGAGCTGGCGAAACAGGTCGAGATGGTCCGGGAGGGCTCGGACCGGTTGCGTGATCAAACCGGTGCCCTGGTCACGGCTCTGCGCCGCCCGGAAGCGCGGGGCCGGTGGGGTGAGTTGCAGCTGCGCCGGGTGGCGGAGCTGGCGGGAATGGCCGCCCACTGCGACTTCGAGGAGCAGGCGAGCGTCACCACCGACAACGGGGTGCAGCGCCCCGACATGGTGGTCCGGTTGGCCGGCGGCAAGAACATCGTCGTGGACTCCAAGGTCTCGTTGGCCGCCTATCTGGAATCCGTCGAGTCACCGGATTCCACCACCCGTTCGAGCCGCTTGGAGGCACACTCCCGGCACGTGCGCACGCATGTGGACCAACTGGCCGCGAAGGCGTACTGGGCGGCGTTCAGTCCGGCACCGGAGTTCGTGGTGCTGTTCATCCCCGGAGAGGCGTTTTTAGCCCCTGCGCTGGAAAGGGATCCCGGCCTGCTGGAGTACGCGATGGCCAAACGGGTCCACATCGCCACCCCCACGACGTTGATCTCGCTGCTTCGCACGGCACAGTACGCGTGGCAGCAGGAGGCACTGAGCGCCAACGCGCGCGAGGTGTTCGAGCTGGGAAAGCAGCTGCACGGACGGTTGGCCACATTGGGTGGGCACGTGGAGACGCTGGGCAAGTCGCTTTCCCGGACCGTGGCGGTCTACAACCAGACCGTGGGCTCCCTGGAGACCCGTGTCCTGGTGACGGCTCGGAAGTTCGGGGAGCTCGGGCTGGTGGAAGGCGAACTGGATCGCCTGCGGGGCGTACAGGATCAGGCCAGGGCGCTCACCGCCGCCGAACTCACCGAAGAGGCCGCACGAGGACGCGGGGACAACCTCGGGGGGTGGCCGAGCGTCGAACACGCAGCAGAGCAGTTCGCCGGAACCACTCCCGAATCGGATGAAGAGGGTTTTTCTCCTCAAGAGGAGTTGTACGGCACGAAGTCGAGCGGTGGTCGCGACGATGAAAACGACGACACGACACACCAGAGAGAGCCGGATTTTTCACATGAGGTGACACACTGAATACCGTGAGTCACACAAGGGAGCGCACGGTGATGACGACACGCGACGTGGACGGCGCACGGACACCGCACCGGACCGAACGTCCGAAACGCCGTAGCGAACACATATCACCCGCCGGAGCGGCGGCCGTACGCCTCACCGCTCGCGGCGCGATCGTCGGCATGGTCCTTTTCAGCTTCGCCTCGGCGCTGGTCGCCAGCCTGACCGAACTGCCCGTGATCAACGGGATCGGCTTCCTGCTGGCCTGCGCATCGGCCGCGTTGCTGGTGCGCTCCGGCGACCTGCTGTCCCTGAGCGTCAGCCCTCCATTGGCCTACTTCACCGCGGCGTTGAGCGCCGAAGCCGTTTTGACCCTGGGCACCGAGGGTTTCGTACGGGGCGTGGCCATCGGCATGGGCACGCGGCTCGCCGAGGTCGCGCCGTGGCTGTTCGCCGGGACCGCACTGGTCCTCGTGGTCACCATCGTGCGCGGCCTGCCCGCCAACGTCCGCGAGCTCGGCGACGAGCTCAGCGGGCGCAGGAACAGGATGGCGCAGCGCAAGTAGGCCCGGGGTCAGGCCGGCGAGAGCGGCAGCAGCTTGTGGGCGATCGAGCCGTCGTTGTTGCGGCGGGGCCGCAGCTCCTTGGGGAGGGCGAAGGTGAGCTTCTCCCGTTCGGTCTCGATCTCCTCGACGTCGGTGTAGCCGTGCTCGGCCAGACGGTCCAGGACTTCCCTGACCAGGATCTCGGGTACCGACGCCCCGCTGCTCAGGCCGACGGTGCGCACTCCCTCGAACCACTCGTCCTTGAGGAACGTGTGGTTGTCCACCAGGTAGGAGGCGTCGGCGCCGGAGTCCAGCGCGACCTCGACCAGGCGCACCGAGTTGGAGGAGTTGGCCGAACCCACCACGATGAACAGGTCGCAGTCGGGCGCGATCTCCTTGACCGCCGCCTGGCGGTTGGAGGTGGCGTAGCAGATGTCGTCGCTGGGCGGGTCGATGAGGTTGGGGAACTTGGCGCGCAGCGCCTCGACCGCCGCGTTGGTCTCGTCGACCGACAGCGTGGTCTGGGACAGCCAGGAGACCCGGTCCGGATCGCGGACCTCGATGGCGGCGACCTCGTCGGGGCCGTCGACGATCTGGATGTGCTCCGGGGCGTGGCCGCTGGTGCCCTCGACCTCCTCGTGACCGGTGTGCCCGATCAGGATGATGTCGAGATCGTCCGCGGCGAAGCGCTGTGCTTCCTTGTGCACCTTGGTGACCAGGGGGCAGGCGGCATCGATGGTCTTGAGGCCGCGCTCGGCGGCTTCCTCGTGCACCATCGGCGAGACCCCGTGGGCGGAGAACACCACGGTGGCCCCCTCGGGCACCTCCGAGGTCTCCTCGACGAAGACGGCACCCCGTTCTTCCAGAGAACGCACGACGTGCGTGTTGTGCACGATCTGCTTGCGCACATAGATCGGGGCGCCGTACTGCTCAAGGGCCTTCTCGACCGTGATGACGGCGCGGTCGACCCCGGCGCAGTAACCACGGGGCTTGGCGAGCAGGACACGGCGGCGATTCGTCGCAGACATGCCACCATCCTACGGGCCCTTCGGGACGCCCGCTGCGAACTGTGACACTGCGCACCGTAGCGGGCGCTGGCCTCGCCGCAAGGACACGGTGTGGAGCCAACCCGGTCCCGAGGTGGTGAATTCACGCCTGCCACCCCTGCTGGCAAGCACGGAACTCCCCTATTCTGAGCTATCTGCTCAGTGAAATCACCGTGTCGGTAGTTCGCGTATCCCGAATGGCGACCGCCCCGCATGCACCCCCACCCAGCCAGCGATTTTCAGGAGTCCCCGAGTCCCATGTCGAAGCCGACCCTCGTCACCAAGATCACCGACGCCCTCAAGCGAGCCTTCGGCGGGTCCAGCCAGCCGGTGGCTTCCAGCAAGCCCGAAGACGCCGCCGCGCCCGGCGCCGTGACTCCTGACACCGCCCCGTCAGGGGCTGTCCCCGCCGACGCCGCGCCTTCCGAGGCGGCCGGCGAGTTCACCACCGAGGCGGCCTCCTCCGAGGGGCAACGGCCCGCTGCCGAGTCCCCGGCCGCCTCGACCGAACCGGTTTCACCCGCCGCTCCGGTGGCCGAGCCCGTCGGCAGTGCCCAGCCTGCGCCCTCGCCCGTGGAGGAGAGCGCGCAGACCGCGCCCGCAGAGGACGCAGAGGACACCGCCTCCCCCGCAGAGACCGTTGCGGAAGAGACTTCCGCCCTGGTCCAGCCGGAGGAGAAGGCGGAGATCGTCGAGGCGCTGGACGTGGCAGAGGCCCCCACCGGCGCATCCGACACCGCGGTCTTCAGCGCGGTCCACGCCGCCGCGGCCGAGGGCGCCCGGATCTCCGAGGGTGACATTCCGCTGCCCGTGCCCAACTACGAGGCGCTGACCCTTCCGTCCGTCCGGGCCCGGTTGCGCAAGCTCACCCTTGAGGAAGTGCGTCAACTTCGCACCTACGAGTCGACGAACGACAACCGCGCCGAGTTCGTGCGCATGTACGACAACCGGATCGCCAAGTTGGAGGCCGAGGCACAGGCCTAGGGAACGTGCCCCCATCGAGGGTCGAACCCTTGCGGGACCCGGTTGCGCGACCGCGCGTCGCCACCGGGTCCCACCGCTTTTTTCGGGCCCGTGTCCTGAAGGGCCTCCGCCTGGTGCGGTCGTCCGCGTTCTCCTGTGGTGGGGCGGGTCGGGCACGTTTCGGAGCGGAAGGGCCGATCTGCTCGTGGGCAAGGCACTCGTACTCGGTGGCGGCGGCGTCACCGGGATCGCATGGGAGCTCGGGCTGCTGGCGGGCCTCCGTGAGACGGGCGTGGACCTGACCGACGCCGACCTCGTGGCCGGCACCTCGGCCGGATCGATCGTCGGAGCACAGATCCTGTCGGGCACAGACCTGGACGACCTCTACCGTTCCCAACTCGTCCCACCCGGGAACGAGCGGCCCGCCCGGATCAGCCGCCTCGCACTCGCCGGATCGGGCTGGGCTGTACTCCGCTCCCCCGCCCCCGAGACCGGCCGCGCGCGTGGGCAGAATCGCCTCACGAACGGCGCGGGTCTCGGAGGCCGAGCGCACAGCGGCCATCGCGGACCGGTTGCCCGGCCGCGCGGGTCGCGGCCCGCGCGGCCGAGGCGTGGGGGGCTGACTCCGATCCGGCTTCCCGTGCCGGACACCCGGGGCGGCTACCCCTGCGCTGTCGCCACGTGGGCCTAGGCTCGGATGCCATGGGGATGGAGAGCACACCTGAGGCACCGCAGCCGGTCCGCGTCGTCATGCAAGCGGTCGGCGGCTGGGTCGGGCGGCTCGGCCGGATCTGGGTGGAGGGCCAGATCGCGGAGCTGAACCGCCGCGGCTCGATGGTCTACATCACGCTGCGCGACCCGGTCGCCAACGTCTCGGCACGGGTCACCTGTCCGGTACGGGTCCTGGAGGCGGCCGCGCCGGCCCCCCAGGCGGGAGCGCGCGTGGTGATTCACGCCAAACCCGATTTCTACGTGCCGCGGGGCACCTTCGCGCTGCAGGCGTTGGAGATCCGGCACGTCGGTCTGGGCGAGCTGCTGGCCCGGTTGGAGCAACTGCGAACGACGCTCGCGGCGGAGGGGCTGTTCGCGGAGTCCCGCAAACGGCGTCTGCCGTTCCTGCCCGGCGTGGTCGGGCTGGTGTGCGGTCGCGAGTCCGCCGCGGAACGCGATGTCCTGGAGAACGGACGGCGCCGCTGGCCGGCGGTGCGTTTCGAGGTACGCGAGGTCGCGGTCCAGGGTGACCGGGCGGTGGGCGAGGTGATGGCGGCCGTCAAGGATCTCGACGCGCGTCCGGAGGTGGACGTGATCGTCATCGCACGCGGCGGCGGTTCTCTGGAGGACCTGTTGGCGTTCTCCGACGAGGCGCTGGTGCGCGCGGTGTCGGCCACCGGGACCCCTGTGGTCAGTGCGATCGGCCACGAGCAGGACAGTCCGTTATTGGACCTGGTCGCGGACGTGCGGGCCTCCACGCCGACCGACGCCGCCAAGAAGGTCGTACCGGACGTGGGAGAACAACTCCAGCTGATCCGGCAGTTGCGGGACCGCGGACGCCGGGTCCTTCAGGGGGGGGTCGCCCGTGAGGAGGCGTGGCTGGCGGGGATGCGTTCGCGCCCGGTGCTGGCCAGCCCGCTGCGCGAGGTGGACAGGCAGGTGGAACAGGTCCTGGATGCGCGTGACCGTGCCCGACGGGCGTTGACGACGGCACTGGACCGAGCCGCCGACGGCCTCGCTCATACGGGGGCCAGGCTGCACGCACTGTCGCCGGCTACGACGCTGGCGCGCGGCTACGCCATCGTGCAGCGGGCGGACGGGTCCGTGGTCCGTTCTGCGGAAGAGGTGGGGACCGGCGATCCGCTGCGGCTGCGTTTCGCCGAAGACGAACTGACCGTGACCGCCGGCGAGGCGGCACCGGAGGAAGGGGACGATCGATGACGGAGACCACAGAGGCAGGGGCGACCGAGCCTGAGCTCGGCTACGAGGAGGCGCGGGAGGAGTTGAACACGGTCGTGCGGCGCCTTGAGTCGGGCGGCCTGACGTTGAAGGAATCGTTGGCCCTGTGGGAGCGCGGGGAGGAACTGGCCAGGACTTGCGAGTCGTGGCTGGAGGGAGCCCGCGCCAGGCTCGCCGTGGCCTTGGCCGAGGACACCCCTGGTGAGGGGGACGACGCACCGTTCTGACCGTGGGACGAGCCTGGAAGGGGTCACCGTTCGGGGAAGAACTCTCCCAGGTCCTTGGCCGGCTGGGCCGCCTCTTGGGCCTGGGCCTGCGCGGCGGCCGAAAGGTCGGCGGCCTGGCCCTCGACTGCGGCTGCCGGGTCGGCGAAGGCGTCCTGGGCGGTGCCGTACTGCTCGGTCAGCCCCGCCTCGAACTGCCCGGCCTGATCACCGAGTGCGGCCCCGGCATCCGCCGCATAGTCACCCGCCATCGCTCCGGGGTCGGCGAAGGCGTCCTGGGCAGTGCCGTACTGCTCGGTCAGCCCCGCCTCGAACTGCCCGGCCTGATCACCGACCTGGGCGGCTGCGTCACCGAATCCGGCGGTGGTGGTCTCGGCGGTCTCCCCGACGGTTTCAGCCGCGCCGGTGACCATGCCTTTGAACCAATCGAATAGTGCATCGAACATCTGGAAATCAACTCCGTAATTACTGGTTGACCTCAGATATACCCCGCTGCACCTCAAAGCGAGGTTAAAGCAGATCCGAAACAGGAACCCGAATGGCCGCTAGGGGCAGCGGACCGCTACTCCGGCTTTTGTTGCGCGGCCAGCGACTGCGCGAGTACTTCCAGCTCGTCGTATTGAGAACTGCCCGAAACAACTCGGGTCGCGCCCTCAGCACGTCTGACGATGGCACGCTCGCCCTCTGACTTGCTGTAATAACGCTCCCATTCTTCGCCGTTCACCGTCGATTCACCGTCCGGTGTACCACCGCGGCTGGTCTCGGCGATGAACGTGGCCGGATCGGCGTCACTGATGCTGAATGCGGCATGCCGGTCCCGTGGGGTGGCGAACCCCAGTGACCAGCTGACCGGCTCTTTGGGGTCCTCTCCCGGGAGCGCCCCGCCGGTCTCCAGCCGTGAGCTGGTGGGGACCCATCCGTCCGGCAGGTCCCGCGGCGCGTAGGTACGGTAGGGGGCGACCTCGGCGAGGGTGAGGGCGTCGGCGGTGTAGTCGATGCTCGGGATGTGCTCCACGGAACGGCCGTTGACCACGAAGGCCATGGCGCCCACGATGAGCACGATCACCCCCAGGACAATCGCGTATCCGGTAAAAGTGCTGTTGGCGCGGCTGCCACCACTGCTCATGCGGTGTACTCCGCTTCGTGACTGCGTTCGGTCATGGTCCGACCAGCTTGCCCGATGTCGGCGGGGCGTCCTTACCGGGGTGGGGTGAGGCGTCCGAGCGTGTCGACCACCTGGTCGGCGAGGGCGCGGGCCGCGGTCACGTCCTCCCGGCGCACGACCTCGCTGACGGCGAGGGAGATCGAACCACTGACGATCAGCAGGAGTGCCTCGTCGACGGGCTCATCGGCCTTGCGGTAAAGGGCGACGTTGCGGTCGGTCCACTCGCGCAGCCGGGTGCGCATGGTGGCCTCGAAACCCGGGGGGCTGTCCCCGCTGAAAAACAGCCAGGTGAGCTCGCGCTCTTCGATGCAGCCCTCCAGGTAGGCCCGGGCCGAGCGGTTCATCAATCGGGCCGGATCGGTCTCACCGGCGGCTCTCGCCAGGGCTGCGGCCTGGTGCGTGCGTTCCTGCTGCCGCTGCTGGAACTCTTCGTAGAGCGCGATGTAGAGATCGGCCTTGCCCCCGAAATGGTGATAGAGACTGCCGACGCTGGCCCCCGCGTGGGCGACGACCTCGCTGACCCCGGCCCGGTCGAAACCGACCGTGCGGAACACGTGCGACGCCGCTACGAGCAGCGCGCTGCGCGTGGCAGCGCCGCGGTGCGAGATCCGTACCGGCTTTTCCACCTTCTCCACAGTCAACCCAATCGTCCTCGATCGCGTGCGGGGGGCTCGCCTAGGGTTGAGAGTACGCGAGCCGCCTCCCGAGCGAACTCCACCCGGGACCGAAGCTGAGAAAATCAGCAGGTCCCTCGCTTGCCGGGGCGCCCGAGCTGACCCGAAAGGCCGATCATGACCACTCCGAACGCTCCTGTGCCGACCCCCACCGACGCCCCCGATCGCAACCTCGCGTTGGAACTCGTGCGGGTCACCGAGGCCGCGGCGCTCGCCGCCGCCCGTTGGGTCGGCCGCGGGGACAAGAACGGGGCCGACGGTGCCGCAGTACGCGGGATGCGTCACCTGATCAGCACCGTCTCGATGGATGGCACGGTCGTCATCGGCGAGGGTGAGAAGGACAACGCGCCCATGCTCTACAACGGCGAACGCGTGGGCGACGGCACCGGCCCCGAATGCGATGTGGCGGTGGACCCGGTGGACGGCACCCGCCTGACCGCGATGGGAATGCCGAACGCCGTGGCCGTACTGGCCGTGAGCCCACGCGGTTCGATGTTCGACCCTTCTGCCGTGTTCTACATGGAGAAGCTGGTCACCGGGCCTGCCGCGGCGGCGGAGGTGGACATCGACGCGCCCGTCGCCGACAACATCCGGGCCGTCGCCGCGGCCAAGGGCGGCACACCGCAGGACGTCACGGTCGTGATCCTGGACCGGCCGCGGCACGAGCGGCTCGTGCACGAGGTACGCGCCACCGGGGCACGGATCAAGTTCATCATGGACGGCGATGTCGCCGGTGCGATCATGGCTGCCCGGGCCGGCACCGGGGTGGATCTGCTCCTGGGAATCGGCGGTACGCCCGAGGGCATCATCACGGCATGCGCGATCAAGTGCCTGGGCGGTGTGATCCAGGGACGGTTGTGGCCGACCGACGACGACGAGCGCCGCAAGGCGCAGGAGGCCGGGCACGATCTGTCCCGGGTGCTGACCACCGACGACCTCGTCTCCTCCGACGACGTCTTCTTCGCGGCCACCGGGATCACCGACGGCGAGTTGATCGACGGCGTTCGTTACGCAGCGGGCGGGGCGACCACCGACTCCCTGGTCATGCGGGGGCGGAGCGGGACCACCCGCCGGGTCATGAGCGAGCACCGCCTGAGCAAGCTGGCGACCTACAGCGGCATCGATTTCAAGACCGCAAACTAGCGATCGGCAACGGAAGTCCCATCGGTGCGGGCGCCGCCCGCACGTTCGCACTGCGGCTCCACGGACACGCGGGGCCGCAGCGGGTGCGGTCTCTGCCGATCACTTTTCGAAAACGATGTGCGTCCTGGGGGAACCCCGGCCCTCTACGGCGGGTCCTACCGGCCTAGACACGAAAGATCCCGTGCAGTCCGGAGGTTCGATGTCCTACCCCGACCCGCCCAACCAGCCTCCGCAGCAGTGGGGGCAGCAGCCCGTGCAGGGGCAGCCCGGCTACGGATACCCGCCGCAGGGCCCCCCTCCGGGACACGTCTACCAACCGGCTCCCGGGCCGGCACCGCGCAAGAAGAGCATCTGGCTGGTCCCGGCCTCTGTGGTTGTGGCCCTTGCTCTGATGGGGACGACGGTGTGGGCCTCGACCGCACTGGTGAACAACCTGTTCGGTGGCCCGCAGCCCGAGACCGTGCTGCCCGGGTCGTCGCTGATGTTCGCCAAGGTGGACCTCAAGCCCACCGGCGGACAGTGGGCGTCCTACGCGCAGTTCTACAACAAACTCCCCGACTCCGTCCGCGATGAGCTGGGCGGTTCCGAAGAAGACCCCGCGCGCGCCGTCGTCGAGGAGGCGTTCCCAGAGCTGGACTACGTCAACGACGTGGAGCCGTGGCTGGGCCAGCGCTTCGGTTTCGCGGTGTGGGAGGGGCCCGACAGCGCACCGGTGTTCGCGGTGGCCATCGCCGCCGAGAACGAGGGGAAGGCCACGGAAACCCTGGAGAAAGTACACGCGGAGTCCCAGGACTTCTCCTTCGTCGTGAAGAACGGGTTCGCGCTCGTCACGACCGACGACGCCTCCCTTGCCGACCTGGACGGCCAGATCGCCCAGTACGGCACGCTGGACAAGAACGAGACCTTCGCCACCGACATCGACGAGATCGGGGAGGGGGTGGCTACCCTGTGGGGCGACATCGGGGGGTTGAGCAAGAGCGCGCTGGGCGCCTCCAACGGCAGTTTCGACGACTTGGCCCAGGTCGGCGACCTCGATGGGCGTGTTGCCGCCGTCCTGCGCCTGGAAAGCGACTACCTGGAGTTCCGCGCCGACGCCTACGCGTGGACCGTGGACGGCGAAGCCATGCTGTCCGGTGAGGTTCCCGCCGGCGGGATCACCGCGTTGAACGACCTTCCCGACAACTCGGTGATCGCAGTTGGCGGTGACGGGCTGGACGCCCTGGCCCAGCAGGTGTGGGAAACCAACTCCGACACGATCGAATCCTCCCCGGACTTCGCCGATGCGAACGAGGCATTCCAGCAGATGGGAGTGGCGCTTCCCGGCGACTTCACGAAGTTGTTGGGGACAACGACCGCGATCGGTTTCACCGATATCGGCGACGACTTCTTCGGCTCCGGTGACGACGGGTCCTTCGAGGTCCGGCTGGCCGGTGCCGACCAGGGAATCTGGGAGGAATTCGCGGCGGGGACGGCTTCCGGCGGCTACACCACCGGCCCCGGGGTGTCTGCCGACGGCGACACGACCGTGTTGTCCTACGGGACCGCCGGCACCGGACGGCTGGGGGACGATCCAGTGTTCCAGCAGACGATGAAGGGCCTGGAGGGAGCGCACATCGGCTTCTACATGGACGGCCGCTACATCGCCCAAGAGGCCGAGGAGGCCAACCCCGAACAGTGGGGCGGGATCGGCGGTGCGGTGGAACTGAGCGACGGCGGCGGCTCCTCGACCATCCTGCGGTGGGTTCCCAGCCCTTCCTGAGCCAACCGGGGACAGCTGCCGGCCCGGCGCCGGCTCCCCGTGGTCCCGGTCGAGCAGTCGGCGGCCGGGACCACCGGCAGGGGCGCACCCGGGGGGCGCTGATCGCCGTTTCCGGGGTCGCCTCACGCGTGTTACTAGTCGATGAGCCTGCGCTGCATCATCGTGACCGCCAGGATCCAGGCGACAGCAGTGAAGACGCAGAGCGCTGCGGCGTGCCCCAGGAAGGGCAGCAGCCCGATTTCGAAGGCGGTTCCACGCACCAGTTCCACACAGTGGTAGAGCGGGTTCAACGCGGCTATCGTCTGCGCCCAGCCCGGCAACTGGTCGATCGGGAAGAACGTTCCGGCGACGAGGAACAGCGGGGTGATTACGCCCGAGATCAGGTAGTCCATCATCCGGATCGACGAGATCAGGGCCGAGAGCAGGATGCCCAATAGGGCGAAGCCGAATCCGGTGACGAGGGCGATGAACGGGACGAGCAGCATCGCCGGGGTGGGCTTCAACCCGA
This sequence comes from Nocardiopsis ansamitocini, assembly GCF_030268225.1. Lineage (GTDB taxonomy): Bacteria > Actinomycetota > Actinomycetes > Streptosporangiales > Streptosporangiaceae > Nocardiopsis_D > Nocardiopsis_D ansamitocini. The sequence goes on from NZ_BSQG01000001.1 coordinate 1,303,234, forward strand.
AACCGATCGCCACCAGGAGCGGAGCGCACCCGTAGACGCCTGCTTTCAGGGCGATCCACAGGGCCTCGGCGGTGATGACCTCTCGGACGTCCACCGGTGCCGCCAGGATTCCCTCATAAGAATGCTGGAACTCGCGTCGCACGAACGTGTTGATCATGCCGGGGAACATCGACGTGAACAGGACGGACATCGCGACGATGCCGGTCCCGAGGAAGTCGATGTAGTCGTAGCCGGCGATGCTGCCCACCAGAGCGCCCATACCGAAGCCGAAGGCGAGCAGGTACAGGATCGGCTCGACGATCGCGGCGAATGTGACCGGCCCCCAGGTGCGCCGGTACAGCGCCCATTCCCGGGCGAGGACACCGGTGATGGGGGCGAGTTCGAAGCGTCCGGGGCGGGACTCGGAGCGGAGGCCGCGCTGGGCTGCCGCGTGTTCGGCCATGGTCATTCGACTCGCTCCCCCGTCAGTGCCACGAACACGTCTTCGAGGTTGCTGACCCGTCGTGTGCCTGCGCCGAGACGGTCGCGAAGCGAGTCGGGCAGGTCTTCGGCGCGCAGGACCGACAGCGCCGATCCGGTGCGTCGGGTGCTGAACCCGGCGGCGTGCACCATGTCCTCCAAGGAGGCGATCTTGTCCAGGCTCACCGCGTACTCCTCGACCAGTTTCCCGGCGAACTCGGTGATGAGTTCGGCGGGGGTGCCACGGTTGATCACCCGTCCTTTGGCCATCAACGCCACCTCGTCGGAGAGCCGTTCGGCCTCCTCGATGTAGTGGGTGGACATCAGGACCGTCACACCGTCGTCGCGCAGTCCCGAGATGAGTCCCCACAGTTCCTGTCGGACCTGGGGGTCGAGACCGACCGTCGGCTCGTCCAGCAGGACCACGCGGGGACGGTGGACCAGCCCGCGGGCGATGAGCAGCCGGCGGCGCATCCCTCCGGAAAGCTTGCCGGTGAAACTGTCCTTCCGGTCCTTTAGATGGGCGAGCCCCAGAGCCTGCTCAACGCACTGGGCGCGTTCGCGGCGCGGGACCCGGTAGAGGTGGGTGAAAACGCGCAGGTTCTCCTCGACGGTCAGTTCCTCGTCGAGGTTGTCGTGCTGGGGGACGACCCCCATGAGCGAGCGCGCCCACTTGGATTCCTGCGGGATCGGGTGGCCCAGGATGCTGATGTGCCCGGAGTCGGCGCGGCTTTGGGCGGTCAGCATCCGCATCGTGGTGGATTTTCCCGCTCCGTTGGGGCCGAGCAGACCGAGCACGATGCCTTCCGGGACGTCGAGGTCGAGTCCGTCGACGGCGGTCAGGGTACCGAAGCGCTTCACCACCCGGCGCAGCGAGATGGCTGCGGGAGGGGTGTCCGCGTGCTCTTCGGAGAACGGTTGGCGTAACCGCGACGAGGTCATGCGCCCCACCGTAGATGGCATGCCCACGAATTTTCCAGCGGTTTCCAGGGGGCCGGGACCACATCCCAGGCCTTTACCCGAAGAGACGGAAAATGCAAATCAGACTCTCGACTTTAAAACACCTCAAAAGGGATAAAAAAATAGGAAACCTCCTTTATCATTAACACTCAAAAAACACAAATATCCTGCTCAAAGCACCCTTTCTTCTTCAGTTACCGCAGAAGATATCGAATGTGTATAGTCCTCTCTCACACCTTTCGGGTGGGCTGGAATCACGTTCGAGCAGTCCCGGATTCCCCGGACCGCTTCCCCTGCCGACGTCACAGGGGGGCGGCGTACACGGCTCGGCACACCCCGGAAGGTTGTCCTCCAGCCCGGACGACCGTGCGGACCCGCTTCCCGCACGGCTCCCCCTAGTCCAACTGAGGAGTCCCCCAATGAATCCGCGACGTGCGACACGAGCCCTGGCCGTACTGGCCACCGCTCCCCTGGCCGTCATCGGCCTGGGCACAGGCGTGGCCCACGCCCACGGAACGATGGGCAGCCCCGCGAGCAGAATCGCGGCCTGCCATGCCGAAGGCCCCGAAAATCCCCAGTCGCAGGCGTGCAAGGACCTGGTCGCGGCCAACGGCTCCCAGGCGCTCTACGACTGGAACGGGGTTCGCGACGGCGAGGCCGACAGCAACCACCGGCAGAACATCCCCGACGGCCAGCTCTGCAGTGGCGGCGACCCCGCTTTCTCCGGCCTGGACAAGCCGGGAAACTGGGCCGCGACCAACCTCGCCACCAGCGGTGACTTCGCTTGGGAGTACACCGTGACCGCCCCGCACAAGGGGTACATCGAGCTGTACGTGACCAAGGACGGCTACGACCCCGACCAGGCTTTGAAGTGGTCGGACCTGGAAGAAGAACCCTTTCACCGGGTGGACGACCCGCAGCCGGTCGCCGGCACGTACGACCTGACCGGCCCCCTGCCCCAGGGCAAGAGCGGACGGCACGTCATCTACGTGATCTGGCAGCGCACCGACAGCCCCGAGGCGTTCTACTCCTGCTCCGACGTCGATTTCGGCGGAACCGGCCAGGGGCTGCCCACCATCACCCCCGTGGGCGGCATGGACCCGGGCGACGAGCACGCCGAGCACGGCGGACAGGCGGGTGAGGGCACCGGCGGCACGACCCCGGAACCGGTCGGTCCCCCCGCCGAAGAGAAGGAGACGAACGACGGCTCCGGGACGACCGACGGCGGTCAAGCCTCCCCCGAATCTTCGGCATCCCCCGAAGCACCCGCGGGCGACTCCCAGCCGCCGCCCGTCGACAGCCAGGGCACGCATGACGGACACAACGCCGCACACAACGGGGAACAGCTTCCGGTGACGGGATCGACCATTACCGGCCTGTTCCTCAGCGCGCTGGTCGCCATGCTGGGCGGGGCCGGACTCGCGTGGTACGCGCGGCGCCGCCGTGCCGCCGGCGCGCACCGCGCCGCCTGACCGGCCCCGGGCCACCGGCCGACCGGTGACCCTCCGCTGGGTGTGCGGCCTCCCCCGCACACCCAGCGGCACAGTAGGTTGAAGGGGTGAATGAGGGTCTACCCGCTTCCAAGCTGCGCGCCTCCGATGCCGACAGGCAGCGTGTACTGGACGTGCTGCGGGCAGCAGCCGAGGACGGCCGACTGGACCTGGAGGAGTTCACCGAGCGCAGTGACCGGGTGCACGAGGCGCGCACCCTCGGCGAACTCCCCCCGATCACCAGCGACCTGCTACCGGCCGAACGTCAGCCCCTCCGGTTGGAGACCGCCCCCGTCTCCGCGTTCTTCGGAAACGACACCCGTGCGGGACGCTGGGTGGTCGCACCGCAGCAGTATGCCTACGCCCTTTTCGGGACCGCCGAGATCGACCTTCGCGACGCGCTTCTGGTGCGCAACACGGTTCGGATGACGGCCTCCGCGCTGTTCGGCCGTGTCCACGTGCGGGTGCCCGAGGGGATGGAGGTGCGGGTGACCGGGTGGTCGTTTCTCGGCCGGCGCATGACCACGACCCGACCGTCCCCCGTGGCCGACGCTCCGGTTCTGGAGGTGGAAGGATTCTGTTTGTTCGGTTCGGTGCACGTCAGCGCCCCCCGGCGCAGACGGCCCTGGCTACGGCGGGCCAGGAAGCGACCCGAACTCGGCTGACCCCGAACCACTGCTTCCAGGTCGCGGCAGGGGCGGCCCCACCCGGTGCAGCAGAGGGAAGGGCCCGTGACCCGACGTCCAGTACGTACTTCGTGCACTACCGACCGCCCTTCTCCTCCGGCGGCCGAGCAGCGGTGACGCAGGCCCCCTCCTGATTTCTCTGGTCGAGGCGGCCACCACGGGTTAGCTTATGTGAATTAGATTCACATTTACCGTGGAGGTCCGATGGCGAATTCCACGACCGCGGTCGATCGACGCGCCCGGATTGCCGGATACGGAGTCTTCCTCGTCACCGGCCTGTTGTTCGCGACGCTGGTCACCCGGATTCCCGCCCTCCAGGATCGGTTTGCCCTCGGTGAGGGCCAGTTGACGGTCGTACTGGCCCTCGTCCCCGTCGTTGCGGGGGTGGGCAGCGCGGTGGCCGGCGTCCTCTCCCCCAGGGTGGGAAGCGCCGCATTGCTGCGCGTGGCCCAACCGGCGTTGGCGCTGGCCATCGTGGGAGTGGGTGCGGCTCCTGGGCTTCCATGGCTCTACACCGCCAATTTCTGCGTCGGTCTTCTCCTCGGTGTGGTGGACGCGGCAATGAACATGCAGGCCGTCGCAGTGGAGCGCGCCTACCGTAGGAGCATGGTGACCGGTTTCCACGGTGTGTGGAGCGTCGGAGCGATTTTGGGTTCCCTGTGGGCGGCCTTCACCGCAGGTCTCGCCCCGACCGGTGCACTCGGGATGTTTGCCGGGGCCGGCCCGGGACTGGCAGGGGCCTTCGCGGTGGTGGCCGGGATCGGCGTACTGGTCAATCTGGCTGCCGGACCTTTGCTGTACCGGGGGCGCGCCGTCCCGCAGGCCGCATCGGGTGGATGTCCTGCGCCCCGTGTCCCGTGGCGACCGATCATTGTGATCGGGACCGCGTTGGCCATCGTCTACATCGCCGACTCCGCGGTGTCCACCTGGAGCGCCGTTTTCATGACCGGAGCTCTGGCTGCTGGGGCACTGGCCCCGCTTGCCTACGGTGCCTACCAGGTGACGACCGTTCTCGGCAGGGCGGTCGGGGACTTCATGATCCGTCGGTACGGTGCACCGTCGGTGGTGCGAACCGGTGCGGTGCTGGCCGTGCTCGGCCTGTTCGCGATCGTGTCCGCCAGCCGGCCCTGGCCCGCCCTGGTGGGGTTCGCACTGGCCGGACTGGGTGCCTCGGTGATCGTGCCGACCAGTTTCTCCGCAGCAGGCGCCCTCGACCCGCATGGCACCGGGGTGGCGGTCGCCCGGGTCAACATCTTCAACTACGTGGGATTCGTCGTGGGAGCGATCCTGATCGGGACGGTTGCCGAACTGGCCGACCTGCGAGCCGCGTTCGCCGTCCCGATGCTGCTGCTGTTGGTGGTCGTCCCATTGGCGCCGCGGTTCTCCCCTTCCCCGTTGCGGGCCTCCCGCGATGAAGGCTAGGAGACCACGTCCTTACGGGAGAAGTGGCGAAACGCCCAGGCGAAAAGAATCAGCGCGTAGGAAACCGAGACGGCTGCCCCTTTGATCATCGAGTCCACCGGGATGTCGGTGAGCATCACGTCGGCCCAGGCGAACGACCAGTAGGCGGGCAGGAATTCTCGGACGGCGCCGAGAGCGTCTACTGCCTCAAGGATGTTGGACATGATGATCAGTCCGACGGCGCCGCCCACCGCCCCCAACGGCGAGTCGGTGGCAACCGTGAGCGCGAATGCCGTCCCCGAGACGACAAGTAGGTTGACCAGCGCGTAAAGGACGATCAGGCCGAGGCGTCCCAACGATTCGGTTGTGGACAGCGGGGGGCCGCCCAAGGGCAGGACCAGGGGGTCGAGGCCGTAGAAGACCGCTCCCGCGAGGAGAGCGGTCAACGGCAGCAGAACGACGGCCATGGTGACCATGGCGAGCGCCACGAGGAGTTTCTGCCGCAGCAATCGCATCCGGGGTACCGGGGCAGCCAGCAGGTAGCGCAGCGACGACCAGTTGGCTTCGCTGGCCACCGTGTCGCCGAAGAACAGCCCGGCAACGACCACCAGCAGGAAGCCGGTGGAGACGAACATCGTGAACACCGCGAAGTTGACCGCGCCGGTCGTGGCGATGTCGGTCATGCTGGTGAACAATCCGGACGACTGCTGATCGGGTTGCTCGTCGGCGGATCCGGTGTCCACCGCGAAGGCGAGCACCAGGATCCAGGGCAGCAGGAACAGGAAACCGAACGCCAACTGCGTGCGACGGCGGCGCAGCTGGCGGGCGAACTCCACTCGAAGCGGCAGGGTGCGGCCCACGCGGTATCCCTGCGTCGGCGTCGTGTGCTCGGTCATGGGCGTTCTCCGGCTGCCGCGTCTGCGATCAGGGACAGGAAGGCGTCCTCCAGGCGACGGTGCGGGGTGACCCGGTCCACGGCGATCCCCATTCCGACGAGTTCGGCGACCAATGCGGCGACGGTGATCCCCTCCAGGTGCACCAGTAGTCCGTCGGCACCGACTTCGGCGGCGCGAACGCCGTCGAGGGCGCGGACCCGGACCAGGGCGTCCTCAGGAGCAGGCGTGCCGACCAGGATCGCCGTACCCGCGCCGACGATCTCCTCGACGCGACCGGCCGCGACCTTGCGCCCCTGGTCCATGACGACCACGTGCGTACAGGTCTGCTCGACCTCGGCGAGCAGATGACTGGACACGATGACGGTGCGCCCGGTGGCCGCATACTTGACCAGGACGTCGCGCATCTCGCGGATCTGGGGTGGGTCGAGGCCGTTGGTGGGTTCGTCGAGCACGAGCAGATCGGGCAGACCGAGCATCGCTTGGGCGATGGACAACCGCTGGCGCATTCCCTGGGAGTAGGTGCGCACCGGACGGTCCAGGGCAGAACCCAGGGCGGCGATCTCGACCGCCTCGGCCATGTGCGCCTCGGTGTCGGGACGCCCGATGGCCTTCCAGTACAGGTCGAGGTTGGCGCGCCCGGACAGGTGCGGGAGATTCCCGGGCCCCTCCACGAACGACCCGAGTCGGGCCAGCGCCGAGGTTCCCGGGACGACCCGGTGTCCGAAGATACGGATCTCGCCGGCATCGGGGCGCACCAGGCCCATGAGCATGCGCAGCGTGGTGGTCTTGCCCGCGCCGTTGGGGCCGAGCAGCCCCAGCACCTGTCCGCGCTCGACCTGGAAGGAAAGGTCGTTCACAGCGAGGTAGCCGTTGGCGTAGCGCTTGGTCAGCCCTTGGATGCGCAGCGGGACGTCGGCGAGGTCGGGATCGGGCCGCCCCGCGCTCCCGGCCCGCCGGGCGGTGGCCAGGAGGCCCATCGCGACGGCCAGAGCGGCGAGGGGGAGGGCCCAGACCCAGACGGGCAACGGGGGCGCGGAGGCGACGAGGTCAGGGCGGACCGGAACCTCGACACCGGCATCGGCCAGTGACACCACCGAGGTGACGCTCTGCGCGGGGACGGCATAGGCCATATCGCTGGTGCTGACCGCGAGGCGCAGTTTGTGGCCGCTGGCGAAGGAGTGGTCGACCCCGGGCAGCTGGATCGGGACCTCGGTGCCTTCGGGGGTGGCCTGGACCCGGACGGGGGCCACGAGCTGGCGGGGAAGGGTGGCCCGTCCGTCGTAGTCCACGTCGTAGAGCTTGGCGAAAAGGACCGTCTCGCCGTCCCCCACCACGTTGACGCGCACCGTCGGGGCTCCGGTGACGTCCACCCCGGCGGCGCCAACAGGCTCGGACTCGAAGAACGCCGTCTGACCGGGCATGTCGAAGGCGAAGCCGCCCAGACCGCCCAGGGATCCCAGGCCGGTCAACGCGGAGAGACCGGGGAGAGCCGAGATCGCGGCCGGCGAACCTCCGGGTGGGGAGGAGACGGGCTGCGGTGTGTTGGACAGTTCGATGCGCTCTCGGTCACCGTCGGCCAGAGGGACGTACTCATCGGACTCGGCGTGCCGGACCTCGGCCGTGCCTCCGCCGGCGGTGAGGCCGCCGGCTCGGCTGACGGTGAAAACGGGCACCGGATCGGCATCGGCGCCGGCGAGGTGGACGTCGAACCAGCGTTGGATGCGCTCCCGTATGTACGGGGCCTCGGCGTCGCCGCCGTCGTGCCCGCCCTCGGTCCACATGACGGAGGTCTCGACACCGTTGGCGCGCAGGTCCGCAACCGTGGCGTCGGCCTGGTCGAGCGGGAACAGCGAGTCGTTCATGCCCTGGACGACCAGGGTCGGGGCGGAGATGTCGGCGGTCGAGGCGGCCGGGCTGTGCCGGGTGAGCAGTTCACGAATCTCGGGGGTGGCCGTCCCCTGCTCGGCGACCTGCTCGTAGAGCGCGCAGATCTCGGGCTGATAGCGGCCGCAGCGCACGGAATTACCCAACTGGTCCAGGTCGACCGGGGTGTCGAGGGTGTCCGCATCGACATCGGGCTGGGGGGTCGGCTGCTGGGCGGCCGGGGTGTCCGATCCTGCGGCCTCGGGGGCACCGTCGTCCTGCTGTGCGGTGGAGTCGGTCGGTGCGTCGAACCCGCCGAAGCCGCCCGCGCTGAAGAGCAGGCCCGTCCACATCCGCTTGTAGACGCCCTCGTCGTCGGTGTCCACCGAGCTCTCGGGGAAGATCGCCTCGGTGAGGTCGTGGTAGGTGCTCTGCGGGGCGATGGCGTCGATGCGGTCGTCGACGCCCGCGGCCATCAAGGTGACCGCGCCGCCGTAGGAGGAGCCGGCCATGCCCACACGGGGGTCGCCCTCGGCGTCCAAGGACACGTCGGGGCGCTTGGCCAGCCAGTCGATCAGATGTGAGACATCTGCCACTTCTCGGTCGGGATCGTTGAGGCCGATCCGTCCCTGCGACTCCCCGAAACCACGCGCCGACCAGGTCAGGACGAGGTAGCCGGCCCGGGCGAGTTCACCGGCCTGGCCGTGGAGGTCGGCTTTGCTGCCGCCGAAACCGTGCGCCAGCAGAACGGCCGGGAACGGTCCGTCCCCCTGCTGCTGGGGCAGGTAGGCGGAGGTGTCCAGCTCGATGCGGTCGGGGCTGCCAGGGGATTCGGGAACCTGGATCTGCTGCTCCGAGACCTGGTAACCGCCCTGGGCGTCGTCGGTCGCGGTCGCGACGGTCCACGACCCCGCCCCGAGCAGGAGGACGGACACGGCGCCGAGCACGACTGGCCAGCGGCGATTCCGCTTCATCCGGGTCTTCACCTCACCGAGAGTACGCAACAACCGGTGGTGCGCTGCCCGGCCGTGCACGGGGACGCACCGGTCGGCGTCCCTTTCCAGGACCTGCAACGGCCGGGGCACGCCGACCGTTCCCGCCTCGGTGATCAAAATCGTCGGCCCCACGTGCCGACACCCCGGGGTACGGCGCACGGGTGAGGTGTGAATCTCTGTGCCGGGGAGCGGGCCCAGGGCACGATCTCACAGCAGGGTCTGACAGTCTTTGACGTGAAAGTTTCCCTGGAGGTGTCTTTTCGCAATGAGTGAATTCCGGATCGAGCACGACTCGATGGGCGAGGTCAAGGTCCCCGCCGACGCCAAGTGGCGGGCGCAGACCCAGCGGGCGGTGGAGAACTTCCCCATCTCCGGTCAGGGACTGGAGCACGCGCACATCGCTGCTCTGGGCCACATCAAGGCCGCAGCGGCGACGGTCAACGCCGAGCTGGGCGTGATCAAACCGGATCTGGCCGAGGCGATTCACGCCGCAGCCCTGGAGGTCGCCGAAGGCCGGTGGAACGACCAGTTCCCCATCGACGTGTTCCAGACCGGCTCCGGCACGTCCAGCAACATGAACACCAACGAGGTCGTGGCCACCCTTGCCACCGCGCGGCTCGGTGAGCCGGTGCACCCCAACGACCACGTGAACGCGTCGCAGTCGTCCAACGACGTCTTCCCATCTTCGATTCACATCGCGGCCACCTCCGCGATCGTGAACGACCTGGTCCCGGCGCTGCGTCACCTTGAAGGCGTGCTCAGTGCCAAGGCCGCGGAGTTCGCGACGGTCGTCAAGAGCGGCCGTACCCACCTGATGGACGCCACTCCGGTCACCCTGGGTCAGGAGTTCGCCGGATACGCCGCACAGGTCCGCTACGGCATCGAGCGGGTCGAAGCCAGCCTGCCGCGCGTCGCCGAGCTGCCTCTGGGCGGGACCGCCGTGGGCACCGGCATCAACACGCCCGAGGGCTTCTCGCCCAAGGTGATCGCCGAGATCGCGCGGGCCACCGGGCTGCCGTTGACCGAAGCCCGCGACCACTTCGAGGCGCAGGGTGCACGGGACGGGTTGGTGGAGCTCTCCGGCCAGCTGCGCACGATCGCCGTGGGCTACGTCAAGATCGCCAACGACATCCGCTGGATGGGCTCCGGTCCGCGGACCGGCCTCACCGAGATCTTCCTGCCCGACCTCCAGCCGGGTTCGTCGATCATGCCAGGCAAGGTCAACCCCGTACTGCCCGAGGCGGTGCTCCAGGTCGCCTCGCAGGTCGTGGGCAACGACGCGGCGGTCGCGTTCGGTGGCGCATCCGGGGTGTTCGAACTGAACGTTCAACTGCCGCTGATCGCGCGCAACGTGCTGGAGTCGATCCGGCTGCTGGCGAACGTCTCCCGTGTGTTCGCCGACCGCTGTGTGGCCGGGATCGCGGCGGATGAGGAACGCTGCCGTGAGTACGCGGAGTCCTCTCCCTCCATCGTGACGCCGCTCAACCGCTACATCGGTTACGAGGAGGCCGCGAAGGTCGCCAAGCAGGCGCTGGCCGAGCGCAAGACGATTCGCCAGGTCGTCATCGAACGGGGCTACGTCACCGACGGCAAGCTCACCGAGGCCCAGTTGGACGAGGCCCTCGACGTGCTGTCGATGACCAACTCGCAGTAGCCGCGGCCCGGCCCCGGAACAACGAAGCGGTCCGCCCCGTCGGTGACGGGGCGGACCGCTTTCCCGGCTCTAGTACCAGCCGTTGTTCTGGGAGTGCTGCCAGGCGTCGCAGGGGGCGCCGTAGCGGTCCTTGATGTAGCCCAGCCCCCACTTGATCTGGGTGGCGGGGTTGGTCTGCCAGTCGGAACCGGCGCTGGCCATCTTGGAACCGGGCAGCGACTGCGGGATCCCGTAGGCTCCCGAGCTGGGGTTCTGGGCGAGGTGGTTCCAGTTGCTTTCCTTCTCCCACAGGGATTCCAGGCAGCTGAACTGGTCGTCGCCCCACCCGCGGGCGGTCAACTGTTCGCGGGCGATGGCTTTGGACTCCGAGGCGGGAACGGGAGAGGTGCTTCCGCCTCCGCCCTGGTCGCCTCCGCCGGAGGTCTCCTCCTCTGCCTCTTCCTCTTCTTCCTCCTTCTCCGGTGCGACCTCGCCCTGGGCTGACGCGGAACCGGCATCGACCGCGGCATCGCGCTCGGTGGTGGCCTGGGCGCGCAGGTTCTGGCGCGCTTCCTGGGTGAGGGGGTCGGAGTCGACGAAGAACGGGATCTCCTCTTCGACCGGTGCGTCCTCCGGCAGAACCGCAGCGGAGGCCGCCTGGTCCGGCACAGCCCCGGTGTCGGCGAATGCGGAGACGCCGAAAGCTGTCCCCGCGACGACGACCGCCGCCGCTCCGGCCGCCGTGGCCACCCGAAGCGAAATCCGGTTTTTCAGCAAGAATCGGCCTTTCAACGGTCGTGTGCCCCACAGCTCGCACACGATCGAACGCACCCCGAGGACCTCGTGGTGAGGAGGTGCGGCGACGGGTGGGGGGTCGGGCACGTGGGCCACCCGCATCGCCCGCTGAGGTCTTAGTGCGCGGGGTGATTGGACGGGTTCGTTCACGCAGCGTCCGGCGCACGGTTCTCGGGGTTCTTTCAGGAACGGGCTCCACCCTGCCTCATGATCACGACCAAATAACACCAAAATCACCATGAGGCAGATCACACTACTCAAAGAAATTGTTAATTCACGAAGAGTGATTCTTCTGGCCTTTTCGGCACACGGGCCCGCCGGCCATCGAAGTACCCGGGTGCGCGGAGGGCGGTGAGCAGGTACACCCAGGTCGCGATTGAGTACCCGAGGCGATGGCCAGGGCGTCCCGTTCTGGGATCGTCTGTCCTATGAACGCCTACGGACCCGATGCCCCGTGCCCGGACTGCGGTACCCGGTTGGCGCCATGGAGCGCGATGTGCCACGTGTGCGGCCTTCCCTCCTCAGGGGCGACGGCCAAGAGCCTGGGCAGGGTCCTGGCCCGGATTCGCGCCGTCGAGCAGCGCCGGAGCCGGCTCTACCTGCAACGCGACACCTTGCTCCTTCATCTGCGCAGCCAGCGCGACGCCGCGGCTGCCGCACACCGTGCCCGCATGGCACGTCTCTCCCCCGCGCCGCGCCCGGGCCCCGCGTTCGGTCCACCGCAACCGGCGCCCGCAGAGGTCGGGCCGGCGCCGCACCGCTTCTCGCCCCCGCCCTGGGCCCCCGCCCCCGGCCGGCCCTCCGCCGCACTCGGCTCGCCTGTGGCCGCTTCTCCCCCGGTGGAGCATCAGAGGGGAAGCGGCCCGGCGCACAGCGCTGCGGTAGCCGCACCCTCCGGTCCACGGGCGCGTCCACGGCTCGAACTGTCCAGTTTCTCGGTCCAGAACGTGCTGCTCGCCCTGGGCGGTCTGCTGATCGCCGTGGCCGCAGCCGTATTCACCATCGTCAGCTGGAGCGACTTGGGGGTCGGAACGCGTGCGTTGGTCCTGGGCGGGCTCACCGCGCTCGCCGCCGTCGCCGCGCGGCCTCTGCACCGAAGGGGGATGGGGTCCACCGCAGAGACATTCGGCGTGCTGGCCGCCGTGCTGCTCTGCCTGAACGCGATCGCGCTATGGATCGTCACCGACCTCCCGCTCCCCGTAGCGGGCTATACCGCGGCGGCCCTGGCGGCCATCTGCGCCCTCCTCGTGGCCTATCCGCTGCTGGTCCCATTGCGCGGTCCGCGTGTCGTGGCAGCAGTCCTCGCCCAACCCGTCCCGATCCTTGTCGGCATCGCGGTATGGCCGAGTTTTGAAGTGCTCCCGTTGGCACTGGCGACGACCGCGCTGGGCAACGTCGTGGTTCGTTCGACCCCGCGGGCCGCGGCACAACAGGGGTTGCTGTCCACGGCGGCCGCAATCAGCTGGGTGGCCGCCATCATCACGGCCTCCCTGTTTGCTCTGGTCAACGCCACGATCGGCGCGCTGGGCGGGGAAGCCGGCGAATTCGCGCGATGGCCGACCGTCGCGCTGCTGCTGTGCGGCGCGGTCGCGGTGCTGGAGGCACGGGCCGGCCGGTGGGCCACGGGCCGCGCCGCGGCGGGCGCGGGGGCCGCCCTGTCCTGGCTCCTGGTCCCCCCGGTCGCCGTGGGCGGGTTCCTCCCCTCCCCGGTGTGGGCACTGCTGTCCCTGGCAGTAGCGGCGATGATCGCCTCTGTCGTGGTGGGGCTTCTGCCGGCCGCCCATCGCCACGGTCCTCGTTTCGTGGTGGTCGGAACTCTCGGCGTGGCCGGGCTGGTCGGCGCCGTCGGGCTGCTCCCGCTACTGGATCTGCTGGGGCCGCTCTCTCGCCCGGGGCAGGGGCATGTCCTGCTGGTGGGGTCGGCCGTGCCTTGGGGGGCGGGGCTCCTGTGGACACTGTCGGCGGTGGTCGCGGGCACGGTTGTGGTGACCGTTTCCCGGGCCCCCGCGTGGAGTGCTGCAACGGGGCTGGCGGGAATCGTCCTCACCGGAACGGGAGCCGGGCACTTGCTGGGGCACACCGCGTCGGTGGTGATCCTGGCGATAACGGCGTCGGTGCTGGTCGGGATCGCGGCGCTGCTGCGTGTTCCGGTCGAGGGCGCTGGGAGCCTCTGGGGCCCTGTTGCTCGTCGCCGCACCGTTGTGACCGCGCTGATGGTCAGTCTTCCCTTGGGCGTGCTGGCTGCGAGCGGCTCCCTGGCCGACCGCGGGTCGGCGGTCGCCGTGGTGGGTGCGCTGACCGTGGTGGTCGTGGCCGGGGCGGTGCTGTCGGGCGTCCGAGGTGCGCCGCCGGCTGTCCGGGCCTGCTACTCGGTGGCGGCCGTGCTCCTGTCCTCCGGTGCGACGCTGGGGGTGAATGTGTTCTGGCCCCTCCCTCTGGGAATCGTGGTCGGCGTGCTGCTGGGAGTGGCCGGGACGGCAGTGGCTGCGGCCACCGCCCTGGACCGCCGCCGCCCATCCGCACCCGTTTCCCCCTCGGCGGACACCGGGGCAGCCGTGCAGGTCATGGCGGTGGACACCGCACTGTTCGTGCCGTTGGGCCTGGCGGTGGCGCTCGCGGGAACAGCAGGAACGGGACCGGCTGCCCTGGCTCTGGCCCTGGCGACGGTCCCGGCCCTGGCGGCGGGTAGCCATCATCGCTCGCTTCCGCGCCATGCGCCCGCTGCGGTTGCGTGGGGCGCCGGGATCGCGCTGGCCGCTGTGGGGCTGCTGTCGCTGCCTTTGCTCACACAGGTGGTTCTCGGACCGTTCGCCCAAGTGGGAGCGGTCTGGGCCGGTCCCGTGGGTCCGCTCGTGGCGGGCCAGCCCGAACTCGGGGCCACTCTCTCCCTGCTGGTACTGCTGGGATGTGCCGCCTGGTGGCCGCCGGTTCGCCACCGCGGCGCGGGGCCGATCTCCTCGACCACGGCGGGGACGATGGGTGCGCTGATCGCCACCGCATGGCTTCCCGCCCCTCTGATCCCCATGGCGCTTACCGTCGCCACGGTGCTTTTGGTGACCCTGTCGGTCATCGCGGGACGCCACCGAACCACCACTTTTGTCGACAAATCGACTGAAGTCCGGATGTCGGGGGTCGCTCCTGTCCGCGTTCCGGTGCTGTCGGCAGGAGGTCCGGCACTGGCCCTGGCCGGCCTGACCGGGACTGCGGCGGTTGCGGCCGGTCTGGCCGGCCCCGTGACGACGGTCGTCGTCCTGGGAGTGCTGGCGGCTACCTCCGGAGCGGCGGCGGTGCTGGCCGCGCCTGTCGCCACCCGCGCGGCGACCGCCGTGGCGGGAGTCCTCGCACTGACCGGCCTGGTGTGGGCTGCGCTGGTCTATGCCCAGGCAACAGCGGGGGCAGCGGTACCGGCGTTGCTGAGCGCCGCGGCGATCGCAGTGGGCTGTGCGACCGTCGCGGGCCGGGCAGGCGGGCGCCGCGCACAGGTGATCGCACTGGACACGAGCGGACTCGTGCCTCTGGGGGCCGCGATCGTCTGGGCGCTCGGCGAAGGCCGGGAGCTCACCGCTCTGGCGACCGGGTTGAGCGGGTTGCTCGTTCTGGTGGCCGCGACCCACCCCGTGCGAACCCGGCCGGTGGGAACGGTCCGCGCCGACCAGGCGCTCGGTGCGCTGGCCGGTCTTCTGGGAGTGGGCTCCCTTCTTCTGGTGGGCGACCGGGTCGCGGCGATGCTGCTGGGCCCGCTGACGGTGGCCGGTTCTGCCTGGGACGCCGGGTGGGGAACCGACACCACCCTGGCCACCGCGGCCGGGGGCGGCGCCCCGCTGCTCTTTCTTGCGGCCTGCGCCGTAGCGCTGACCGTGCTGGCGCTGCTCGCCGGCCTGGGCGGAGGACGGGGCTCGGTGGTGAGCGCGGGCTCGGCAGCCGGAGGGGTCATGGTCCTGTTGCTGATCACCCATCTGGCGATACCGGTGCTGCCCGCGTTGACCGCCGCCACGGTTACGGCGGGACTGCTGTTGGGGCGGGCGGCCCGCGCCACTGGCGCAGGTGCGTTTGTGGCGGCGGGGAGCGGACTCCTCGTCGCCGTACTGACCGTCGGCTGGGCGCTGACCACCCCGGCACGCACCGTGGCCGTACTGGGTGCGCTCGGGGTACTGGGCGTCGTGGCGACGCTGGCCGTGTCCGCTCGGACCCGGGCCGATGCGCCGGTTGCCGCTGCGGTACCGGTCGTTGTCGCGGGAACGGGGCTGGCACTGGCCGTCCAGGCCGGGTACGCGGCGCTGCCTCGTGTGGGCGTCGCGGTCGATCCCGCTGGACTCCCCTACGTGGCGCTGGCGCTGGCCGCGGTGCTCGGCGTCGCGGCACAGTTGTCGTCGGCGCGATCGCGGCGCGGTGCCGCAGCATGGCTGCGCACGGCCGTGGCGCCGAATCGGGCCGCGGCACAACGGTGGCACGACCACGCGACGGCCACGGTACGACCGGACGGCACGGAACGACCGGAGCGACGGGGCGGCCTCGTGGTGGCGGCGCTGGCACTGATGGTGAGTGCCGCCCTGGCCACCGGGGCAACGGGGTCGGCTCCGCTGGTGGCGGCCCTCTCCGGGGTGCTGCTGATCGGACTGGCGGGCACCCTGGCGCGTGTTCCCGCGACGGGGGTGGCCGTGCTGGGAGCGCTGTGCGTGACAGCGGCGATGGTCACCGCGGTACCACGGTTGGGCATGATCCTGCTCGCCCCCTACACCTGGGTCGTGGCGGCCTGGACCGGGACGGGCCCGGAGGGTCTGCTCGCCCCGGCCTCGGGTGTCCTTGCTCCGTGGGGCGGGATCGAGCCCGATCCGCTGACTCTTCCAGTCGTCACGGTGAGCGGCCTGGCGGTGCTGGTTCTGTTGTGGACGCGCGTCCCGAAGGCCGTGGCCCCGGCCGCGGTCCTCATGGCCACACCGGTACTGGCCCCCTATGCGGTGGTCACGAACCTGGGCTACGGCATGGCCCTGGGATGGTTGCTGCTCGTGGCCACCGCGCTGGGCGGGGTCGCGGCGCTGTCCGGGCGCCCCGGATTCGCCGTCTTCACCGGGGTGGTGGCACTGTGGCCGGCCGGCCTGGCCGTGGCCTGGAGCCTGGCCGAGCCGGGCGCGACGCTGGTCGTCACCGGGCTGGTGACGGTCGTGGCCGCCAGTTGCCTTGTCATCGCGGGACACCGTCCGTCGCGTCCGGCCTCCACCGGGGCATCGGACACTGCTTTCGCCGTCGGTGCGGGAGTGGTCGCGGTACTGGCAAGCGGAGGTTTCGCGGCGGCTGTGCCGTTGGCCTTCGGCCATCCCCCGGAGACGGCGGCACTGGCGCTGGTCGTGGTGGTTGCAGGGGTACTGCTGATGCCCTACCTGGTGCGACCGGACCGCGGCGTGCTGATGGCCGCCGAGGGTGCGGCGGGGGTCCTCGGGCTGGCCGCTGTCCTGCTGGCGCTGATCGGCGGACGGCCGGAGATGGCCGGCACGGTGCTGGCCGGCCTCGGTGTGATCGCCCTGAGCGCGGCACCGCGCCCCGGACGCGCGCCGCTGGGCGCTGTCGGAGCGATGCTGATGATGGCTTCCGTCTGGGTGTTCCTGGGCTGGCTACAGGTCGGGGCGCCCGAACCCTACACACTGTTGCCTGCTCTCGCGGCACTGGCCGTCGGAAGGGAGTGGCGCGGGCGTCGGCCCGGAACGAGGACCTGGATGGCGTACGGCCCTGGCCTTGCCCTGTTGTTCCTTCCCGGTCTCGGGGCCACCTACCTGGCTTCCGGGGCCGAGCCGTGGCGGATCGGAGTGCTCGCCGCGAGCGCCCTGGCCGCGACGCTGGCCGGGGCTCGGTGGCGACTCCTGGCACCGCTGCTGACGGGGTCGGTCACCCTGGTGCTGGCAGCAGCCCAGGCGTTCGGGCCACCACTGTGGCAGACGGTGCTGACGCTGCCCAACTGGATTCCGGTGGGTGTTGCGGGGGTTCTGCTCCTGGCGGTCGGGGCCCGCTACGAACGGCGCCTGCGCGACCTGCGTCGCCTGGGTCATGCCCTGCGCCGCATGGAGTAGGCGAGGCGGTTGCCGGAGGACGGGGCACACGCGAGGGGGCGGTTCCCTTACCGGAACCGCCCCCTGCGTCTGCTTTCCGAGGGGCTCAGCCCTCCAGCATCTCGGTGACCAGTGCGGCGATCGGAGAGCGCTCCGACCTGGTCAGCGTGACGTGGGCGAAGAGGGGATGGCCCTTGAGCTTCTCGACCACGGCGACCACGCCGTCGTAACGCCCGACCCGCAGGTTGTCGCGCTGGGCGACATCGTGGGTGAGCACCACCCTGGAGTTCTCCCCCAGCCGCGACAACACGGTCAGCAGCACCCCGCGCTCCAGGGACTGGGCCTCGTCGACGATCACGAAGGAGTCGTGGAGCGAGCGGCCCCTGATGTGGGTGAGCGGCAGGACCTCCAGCATCCCCCGTTCCACGACCTCGTCGACGACGTCTTGCGTGGTCACCGCTGAGAGCGTGTCGTGGACCGCCTGCGACCACGGCGACATCTTCTCGTACTCGCTGCCCGGCAGGTAGCCGAGTTCCTGACCGCCGACCGCGTACAAGGGGCGGAACACGACGACCTTGCGGTGCTGCTGCCGTTCGAGGACGGCGTCGAGCCCCGCACAGAGCGCGAGCGCGGACTTACCGGTACCGGCCCTGCCGCCGAGCGACACGATGCCCACATCGGGGTCGGTGAGCAGGTCGAGCGCGATCCGCTGCTCGGCGCTGCGGCCGTGCAGGCCGAACACGTCGCGGTCGCCCCTGACCACCTTCACCGACTTGTCGGGCAGCACCCGGCCCAGTGCCTTGCCCCGCTCCGAGACCAGGACCAACCCGGTGTGGCAGGGCAGGTCCCGGGCCGCCTCGACATCCGTCGAACCGTGCTCGAAGAGGTCCTGGATCTCGTGCGCGGGCACCTCCAGCTCTGCCATCCCGGTCCACCCGTGCTCAATGGCGAGCTCGGCACGGTACTCGTCCGCGGCCAGACCGATCGACGACGCCTTGATCCGCAAGGGGAGATCCTTGCTGACCAGGACGACGTCACAGCCCTCTGCCGAGAGGTTGCGGGCGACCGTCAGTATCCGGGTGTCGTTGTCCCCCAGCCGGAAACCGGCCGGGAGGAGACTCGGATCGCTGTGGTTGAGCTCCACGCGCAGGGTACCGCCGAGCTCGTTGACGGATACCGGCACGTCGAGGCTGCCGAAGGCGACCCTTAGGTCGTCCAGGCGACGCAACGCCTCGCGGGCGAAGTAGCCCAGTTCGGGGTGTTGGCGCTTGCTCTCAAGCTCGGTGATGACAACGATCGGCAGGACCACTTCGTGTTCGGCGAAGCGGGTGATCGACATTGGGTCCGCGAGAAGGACACTGGTGTCGAGCACATAGGTGCGCCGCAATCGCGCCTCGTCTGAGGCACTGGTGTCGAGGTCGCGGCGGGCGGTCGAGGAACTAGCCACTCGTTCTCCCCCTGGGCGCATTCAAGCACCCTAGACTCACGGGATACCAAGGACCGGGACCAGCCCCACGAGGGCCGGGACCGGCCCTCATCACGATGAGTTCCTGATTGACCAGGACCGTCAATGAGTCGGGGCCTCCCGAGCGGCAGGATGCGCACCTGCCACTGGATACCGACGGTACTCGGCTCGGGTGAAAGAGCAAGACCCCAGCGGCACCCAGCGTGTGAACACCGGGTTACGCGTGTCGCTTCCTGGTCCAGGAGAGAACTGGGATCCGGCTCACGAGCCGAAGCGTCGGTTCCGCGCACCGAAGGAGCGGAGCGCGCGCAGGAAGTCCACTTTGCGGAAAGCGGGCCAGAAGACCTCGCAGAAGTAGAACTCCGAGTGCGCGCTCTGCCAGAGCAGGAAGCCGGATAGGCGCTGCTCTCCCGAGGTCCGGATGAGAAGGTCCGGGTCGGGCTGGCCACGGGTGTAGAGATGCTCGGCGATGTGCTCCAGGTCGAGGCGCTCTGCGAGCTCCTCGATCGTGGTGCCTTTGGCCGCCTCCGACTGCAGGAGCGACCGAACCGCATCAGCGATCTCACGCCTACCTCCATACCCCACGGCCACGTTCACAATCAGACCGGGATTCTCGGATGTGGCGCTACCCGCTTCTTTCATGACACGGGAGGTCGCATCGGGCAACAGGTCCAGTGCGCCCATGGGGTTGACCCGGAAGCCTTCGTGTTCGAGGCGGCGAACGGTCTCCTCGATGATGGCCAGTAGGGGTTCGAGCTGCTCGGGTGGGCGGGTGAGGTTCTCCGTGGACAGCAGCCACAGCGTGACCACCTGGACACCCACCTCGTTGCACCAGCTCAGCAGCTCGAAGATCTTGTCGGCGCCGGCCTGGTGTCCCTTGTTGACGTTGGCCAGTCCACTGGTCTTGGCCCACCTGCGGTTGCCGTCGAGGATCACTCCGACGTGCCGGGGGATCTCGAAGGTTCCGAGCTTGCGCTCGATCCGCCGTTCGTACAGCCAGTAAAGGGGGTCACGCAGCCCCATGAGAGTCACCTTTCCACTGCTTTGGGTACCGGGCGGTTCCGAAGGCGCGACGACCACCGCAGCGCTCTCGTCGGGCCGCGGGTCATGCGATCCGGGGGTCGCGGGGCCGCTGCTGGCAACAACCGTAACCAACGAACCGGCCGGCAACGGTCATGCCGACCCGCGCGGTTCCCGGGATCTGCATGTCCCGTCCTACTTGACGGCGAGCGACTTCCGGACCCGTTTGCGCCCCTCGTGGATACGGGACTTGACCGTCCCCAACGCGAGGTCCAACTCAGCGGCGATCTCGCTGTACTCCATCTGGCACAGATCACGCAGTACCAGAGGGGCAACCAGATTGGGGCGATCGCGCTCCAACTGGTCCAGTGCTTCCAGCAGGTCGATCCTGGAACCCGCGATGACGCTGGTGGTGCGCGGGTCGCTCTGGTGCGGAATCCGCTCGGCCTCGGTGGGCAGCTCCGCCGAACGCCGTTTCATGGAGCGGTAGGTCTGTCGCGCAGAGTTGGAGACCACTGTATAGAGCCACGTCGTGAACAGCGACTCACCACGGAAGCGCTCGATGCTGGCGGCGACCCGCATCAGCGCGTCCTGGCACGCCTCTTCCGCGTCTTGCCTGTAGGGCAGGAAGCGGGCGCATCGCCGCAGCACGTCCGGCTGGATTCGGCGCAGCAGCTCCTCCAGAGCCGGCTGGTCCCCTGCCTTGGCGCGGAGCGCCAGTTGTTCCAGGGACTCCTCCGCGACGGGCTCTGCCCGGTCCGAACCGTAAGGCTGGTCTGCGTTGCGCACGGCAGATGGCTCCCAACTGAGATCGCTGTCCAGGTATTACACACCTCTCACGACAGCAGTGTCGTGTCGCCCGAACGTGTCGCCCGCTTCTCCGGCTCCGCCTCTCGGTCCGAACAAACGTGACGTTTGGCAGGTGAAGACATGGTAAAAGCAGTAGCTGTGGCACAACCGGAGCGTTTCGGACGCTATCGCGTTCTTCGTCGGCTGGGCTCGGGCTCGTTCGCCACCGTTTGGTTGGGACACGACGATCTGCTCGACACACCGGTCGCGATCAAAGTGCTGGCCGAGAACTGGGCCCACCAGTTGGACATTCATCACCGCTTCGTCGAGGAGGCGCGCATTCTGCGCCATGCCGACTCCGAGTGGCTGGTCCGGGTGCACGACATCGGAACGCTTCCCGACGAGCGGCCGTACTTCGTGATGACCTACGCCGACCGCGGCAGTGTCGCCGACCGGATCGCGGCGGGGACGTTGCCGATGGACGAAGCGCTCAGGTTGTTGACCGAAATCGGCCAGGGCGTGACCGTCCTGCACCGGCACGGCACCATTCACCGTGACATCAAACCTTCCAACGTGCTGCTGCAGTCGAGCCCGGTCGGAGAGCGGGTCCTGGTCGCCGACCTCGGCTTCGCCAAGAGCATCGACGAGGCGTCTGGTTTCACTGCTGCCGCGGGCACTCCCGGGTACATGTCCCCCGAGCAGAGTGTGATCGGCGGGGACATCGACGTGCGTGCCGACGTCTACTCGCTGGGCGCGGTGGCCTACGAACTTCTCACCGGCAAGCGTCCACCGCGTCCGCCGGTCCTGGTTCCCCCCAGCCGGTCCCGTCCCGGTCTTCCCCCGGCCCTGGACGAGTTGATCATGTCGGCGATGGCGCAGAACCGCGCGGAGCGCCCACCCGATGCCGCCACCTTCACCTCACGGATCCGCGAGATCCGAATGGCCCCCGACCTCAAACTCGCCGAACCGTGGTGGCACCGCTATCGGGCAATCGGGGCACGGAGTGCCCTGGCAGCGGCGACCGCACTGGCGGTCCTGGCGGGGGCCTCCGCCGCGGCAGCCTCGCCCGGGGTGGAGTTGGTGGACGTCTACGACTCCACCGCCGAGATCCAGATGCTGATCCCATTGCCCTGGGCGCGGGAGATGCAGGTGAACGGCTGGTCCCCGCGCGAGCTGGGCATGCCCGGTGGACACGAGCCGGGGTTGCTGGTGGCCACCGACGTGGCGGCCTGGGGTGATCCGGAAGCCGACGTGTCGGGGGTGTTCGCCGGGCTGGTGAAACAGGACGGCGATCGCGGCCTGGCCGGGCTGGATCGGCTGGTGGGCTCCGCCCTTTGTCCGGGACATCCCCAGCGGCTGCGATTCGGCAACGGGCGCTGGGAGGGCGAGGTCTGGCAGTGGCAGGACTGCCCCTCGGGTGGTGTCTTCACGACGGCAGCGCTCAACCATCGCGCCTACGACCGGACGCTGTATCTGGAGATCCGCCAATCCGGACACCAACCGACCGTGGTCGACGAGATCCTGGCGGGCGCACGCCTCACGGAATGAAACCCTCCCGGGTCCGTCCCCGATCAGGGCGGGCGTCCACGGCACGGGCCGACGGTTCAGTCGCCCTCGTACCCCGACAGGTCGGCGGAGTGCACGATCGCGGCGTATCCCGGGTAGGCGTCCTCTTGGGCGACCGGGACGTCGAACTCCAGCCCGGCCTCGGCGACGAACCATACCAGGGTGCGGAAGGACACCCCGTCCGTACAGGGCACGGTCCACTCGCTGAACCTGGCCTGCTCGCCACTGACCAGGGCGAAGCCACCGCTGTCGGTGATCGTTGCGTTTCCGGTACGGACCGGACCGTCGGTGGGGGAACCGCCCGGACAGGCCGCCCAGGGGCGCCGCCACTTCTTCGGATCGTCCAGGTCCGCACCTTCCGCATCGATGATGCCGTCCTGGACGGCGTTGGATCGGATGTGCAGGGCCGAGTTGGGGCACTCGCCGCCGGGCTGGGGGTCGGCTCCGGGCGGGACGAGGCAGGACGCGGAGCCGCCGGTGGTCCAACCGGGCGGCAGTACCAGGTTGACGCCTTTGTAGTCGTGCAGACGGGCGTCGCCGACCAGGCGGAACCCCGTTTCCGCGACGGCAGCCGGATGCGCCAGGCCGGGGACGTTGCGCGGCGGGTTTCCCACGCATCCGCCCAGCGGGAGGAGCACCGCGACGAAGAACGCCACACCGGTGCGTCCCCGCATGGCTCCCCTCCCCCGTTTGTCGTGCAGGCGTGTTGCCGGGCTGCGCCGGGTGAACCCGATCGCGCCCTCTCATCCCATCAGACCGAAGGGCGAGAAGACGAGACCCTATCCGTGGCCGGTGACGGCTGGCGGGCACGTGACGCGGGAGAAGGGTGCTCTGCCGGACATCGGTCAGCCCTGGGCGAGCTCCACGGCCAGTTCCTCGGGAGTGGTGACCGGCAGCCGACAGGTGAAGCCACGGCAGACGTAGGCAGCGGCACGGCCATCGACCAGGGGCCGGTCGCGCAGCAGGCCGATCCCGCCGTCATCGCGGCCGTCGCCACGGGTGATGACGACCCCCGGGGAGGTGGCCAACAGGGCAGCCCGATGCAGCGCGTCGGCGTCCGGATCGCCCGTCGCGCCCACCACTGCGATCTCCAGCGGACCGGCGAGCCTGGCCTCGGCTACGGCCAGGCCCCAGCCGGCGAACCTGGGGGCTCTGCCGGCCAGCAGGGTGACGAGGGACAGTGCCGACTCCGCGGCCTCGCGGTGACGGTGCGACCCGGTAAGGGCGGCGTAGCTCAGGAGCGCGCCCGCAGCGGCGAACCGGCCGGAGGGGGTGGCGTTGTCCGTGGGGTCCTGAGGGCGGTTGAACAGTTCCTCGGCGTCGTCCGCGGTGTCGTAGAAACCACCGTGGCCGTCGGGGAAGCGTTTCAGGACCGTGTCCAGCAGCGCACCGGCCACCCGCACCCACTCGGGCTCCCCGGTGACCGCGTGCAGGGCGAGCAGTCCTTCGGCGACGTCGGCGTAGTCCTCCAGAACGCCTGCGCTGCGCCCGGCCGCACCGTCACGGGAGGTGCGCACCAGACGGCCGTCGGCGTAGTGCACGTCCACGAGGAGACGAGCCGCACCACGGGCGCTCTCGACCAGGTCGGGGCGGTCCAGCAGGGCTCCGGTCTCGGCCAGGGCAGCGATCGCGAGGCCGTTCCAGGCCGCCACGACCTTGTCGTCGCGTGCCGGGGCCTCCCGCAGGGAGCGGGCCGTGTGCAAGGTCGCGCGGACCCGGGAGTACCGGTCCGGGTCGTCGGCGTCGGTACGCAACTGGAGGACGGAGGCACCGTTCTCGAAGGTGCCTTGGGCGGTGACACCGAACAGGTGGGCGGCCCACTGCCCGTCTTCGGCTCCGAGAGCCTCGTCCAACTGTTCAGGCGTCCAGACGTAGAACAGCCCCTCTTCGCCTTCGGTGTCGGCGTCGAGCGCGGAAGCGAAACCGCCTTCGTCGGTGGCGAGTTCCGCGACGAGCCAGTCGGCGGTCTCCAGCGCGACCCTGCGGGCCAGCCCGTCCCCGGTCCGGCGCCACAGATGGGTGTAGGCGCGCAGGAGCAGGGCGTTGTCGTAGAGCATCTTCTCGAAGTGCGGGACCACCCAGCCCGCGTCCACCGAGTAGCGGGCGAACCCTCCACCGAGCTGATCGTAGATACCGCCACGGGCCATGGCCGTCGTGGTGTGGGTAGCCAGCCGCAGTGCCTCCCCCGCGGCTTCGGGCCGCTCCCCCGTACGGGAGAGGCGGTCGTGATGGCGCAGGAGGAATTCGATGATCATGGACGGCGGGAACTTGGGCGCGCTGCCGTATCCGCCGTTGACGCCGTCGTAGGCATCGGCCAGCGCGGCCGCGGCCGCCGACAGGACGTCGGCGTCGGGGCACTCCCCGCTCGGGGGGACTCGCGGCCCGCTGAGCGCGTCCACCACTCGTCTGCCTTGGTCGAGGACACCGTCCCGGTCCTCGTTCCACGCCTGGGAGACCCCGAGCAGCAGCCGTTGGAAGTGGTCGCGGGGAAAGTAGGTGCCGCAGTAGAAGGGCGCCCCTTCGGGGCTGAGGAAGACCGTCATGGGCCAACCGCCTTGGCCGGTCATGGCCTGGGTGGCCTCCATATAGACGGCGTCCACATCGGGGCGTTCCTCACGATCGACCTTGACGGCGACGAACCCGGCATTCATGAGCTGGGCGGTTCGCTCGTCCTCGAAGGACTCGTGCGCCATGACGTGGCACCAGTGGCAGGCGGAGTAGCCGATGGACAGCAGGACCGGGACGTCGCGGCGGCGGGCCGCGGCGAACGCCTCCTCACCCCAGGGGAACCAGTCGACCGGGTTGTCGGCGTGCTGGAGCAGGTAGGGACTGGTGGCGTCGGCAAGGCGGTTGGGCATACCCCGACTCTGCCCGAGAACGCACACCCGAAGCACACCGGCCCGCGGTGCGCCGGCCCGCCACGGGCCGGCGCACCGCGTTACTCGGTCTTGTCCTTGTCGTCGCCGGCGGTCGGGGCGGGCTCTGCCCCGAAGTCGCTGGCGCGCATGACGGCCAGATGCTTGTTCATGTTGCGCATCAGGAAGTACAGGGCACCCCCGATCAGCGCGATGACGATGAAGCCGAGCACCCCGGGGGTGACGGTGCTGGCGACGATGTTGGCGGACTGGGCGAGCTGGGGCGCTTGGGTCTGCATACCGATCATGTTCTCACCGCCTCGTGCACGCCCGCGAAGAGGTCGACCTCGGGGAGCTCGGTGTCCACCAGGGAACGGGCCAGGTGGTAGTCCTCGGTGGGCCATGCCTCGCCCTGGATCTCGTTGGGGACCGCGAACCAGAAGCTGTTGGGGTCGATCTGGGTGGCGTGCGCGATGAGGGCGCGGTCCCTGGTGTCGAAGTATTCGTCACAGGTGACCCGGGTGGTGATGTCCCACTGGGGGACGTCCCGGTCGCGCATCCGCTGCATCCACTCGGGGAACGGGTTCTCCATGCCGCGTTCGGCGAGGACGGCCGCGATCGCCTCGAAACGCTGGGGCGGGAAGGACACGTGGTAGTAGAGCTTGAGCGGCTGCCAAGGGTCACCGGTCCCGGGATAGCGTCCCGGGTCTCCTGCGGCCTCGAACGCCTCGACCGAGACCTTGTTGCACATGATGTGGTCGGGGTGAGGGTATCCGCCCTGCTCGTCGTAGGTGAGGATGACATGCGGACGGAAACTGCGCACGGAGCGCACCAGCGGCTCCGCCGCCGTCTCCAGGGGCTGGAGGGCGAAACAGCCCTCGGGGAGCGGAGGCAGCGGATCGCCTTCGGGCAGCCCGGAATCGGTGAAGCCGGAAAACTCCTGTTCCACCCCCAGGATGGCGCGGGCCTCCGCCATCTCCT
This sequence comes from Nocardiopsis ansamitocini, assembly GCF_030268225.1. Lineage (GTDB taxonomy): Bacteria > Actinomycetota > Actinomycetes > Streptosporangiales > Streptosporangiaceae > Nocardiopsis_D > Nocardiopsis_D ansamitocini. The sequence continues at coordinate 1,329,129 of NZ_BSQG01000001.1, forward strand.
TGCGCCGAACCTCGCCGATGTTGGCCAGGATCTCCGGCCGGTCCATGGCAGGGTTCAGGATGGAGCCGCGCTCACCGCCGGTGAGCGTGACGACCAGGACTTCGACGCCTTCTTTCGCATAGCGCACCATGGTGGCGGCGCCCTTGCTCGACTCGTCGTCTGGGTGGGCATGAACGGCCATGAGCCGCAAACGCTCGGACAATGGAGATGACCCCTTGGTGATCTTTGGGCGGCTGGTGGAGGCCGCTTCGGCACCGGGTGGTGACGGTGCCCACACGCGCGGGAGGGGCGGTATGTGGGGGCGAAGCGGGAGCCTGTCGAGACAGGGCTATCTTAGACAACGTCGATCCCACGTTCGGAGATTCCCGTATGCCGCCCACGCCTGATGAAGCCACGGCCGATGCCGCGCCCACCGCGGCTCCCGCACGGCGACGGCTGGGCAACAAGCCGTTCTTCTTCGTCCTGGGCGTCCTCGCCGCGGCGGTTTTCACGGTCGGCTGGGGGCTGGCCCTGTTGAGTTACAGCGGCAACGGCCCCGGTCAGGTCCACTACCAGACCGTTGCCTGGAAGGTCGTCTCCGACTCCGAGGCGCACATCAGTTTCCAGGTCAACAGCAAGGCAGGGGCGCTGTGCCTGATCACGGCGACCGATGCGCAGCACGTCCAGGTGGGCCAGACCGAGGTGTCGGTCGGCAGCGGCGTACAGGACACCGGAACCACGATCGACACAGTTCGTCGCGCTTCGGCGGTAGAAGTGGCCTCCTGCAGGGAACAAGGTCTTTCGACCGACTCCACCGAGTAGCCTGAGCCGCCCACACCCCGAACCAGAACACCTGTCGCCCTGACCCGCACGGACCAGCCCGAGTGCATGCCGCGTGCGGGCTTTTCACGGCCCCGACACCTCAGGCTCTCGGTGCTAATCTCGTAAGTTCATCTACCGCACCCATAGGTGGCGCGGTCCCTAGACGCACTAAGGGAGTTCCCGTGACCGAGACCCGTGATGACAACGTCACCTGGCTCACCCAGGAGGCGTATGACCGGCTCACAGCGGAGCTGGAGCACCTGTCAGGGCCTGGTCGCATCGAGATCGCCGACCGGATCGAAGCCGCCCGGGAAGAGGGGGACCTGAAGGAGAACGGCGGTTACCACGCCGCAAAGGAGGAGCAGGGCAAGATCGAGGCCCGCATCGTGCATCTCCAGTCGATCCTGAACAACGCGCGCGTGGGCGAGGCCCCCCGCAGCGAGGGTGTGGTCGGCCCGGGCATGACGGTCACGATCAAGTTCGACGGCGACGACGAGGAAGTCACCTTCCTGCTCGCTTCCCGCGAGGAGAGCGGTGCGCCGATCGACGTCTACTCCCCCAAGTCCCCTCTGGGTGCGGCCATCAACGGCAAGCGTCCCGGCGAGAAGGCCAGCTACACGCTCCCCAACGGCCGGAGCAACACGGTCGAGATCATCGATGCCGTCCCCTACGGCGGGTTGTAACCCCTAGGCGATACGCGGAAGGGGTGGCCAGGGGCCACCCCTTCCGCGTTGCGCGGGTCCTCCGGCGGGCACGCGGGGAATCGGGCGCACGGCACCGGCTGACGGAAAGGGTCCACGGTTCCGCGGACTGCGAAATGGCCGGGGAAGCACGGCGGATCCGCAAAAAGCGTCATAATGCTGGAGTGAACGTTCCACACTGGCAGAACCCCCAGCCCTACGGAGGCGTTCCAGGCCCCTACCCGGGCGGACCACCGGCCCACTACGGAGGCGCCGGGTTCCCCGACAACGGGCCGGTGGACAGCCGGACCGGCCTCCGGTTGGCCGGGTTCGGGCGCAGGGTGACGGCAAGGATCATCGACTACGTCGTACTCTCCTTCGTGCTGTTCCTGTTGTTCGTCTTCATCTCGATCTTCCTCGGCGTGATCTCTTCGGACGGGGAGATCTCCGACAGTTCCGCCGGCGTGCTGGCCTGGGTGGTCCTTTTCGGCTGGGGCGTCGCGCTGTTCCTGTACGACTGGCTGTTCCTCATCGGCTCCGGCCGGACCCTGGGCCAGATGGCGCTCTCCGTCCGCGTGGTGCGCACCGACGGCGGGCCGTTGCGCCAGGGCCAGACGATCCTGCGCAGCGCTTTCTTCGGGCTCCCGCAGTCGGTGCTGTGCCTGGGGCAGTTCTGGACGCTGGTGGACTGTCTTGCTTCGTTGACCGACGCCCAGCGCTCCCAGTCACTGCACGACCGGGCGGCCGGAACCATCGTGGTGAGGACCTGACCACGGTCCGGCTCCTTGAAACGGCCGGCCTAGTAGGTCGGAGCGGATCCGCCGCAGGGACGAACGGGTTCGACCGGCGCGACCGGTTTCGGCGCTGCCGGGCAGGACGGGGCATACCCGGTCGGTTCCTCGGGCTCCACTGCTGCCTCCGCACAGGACGGCGCCTCACTGCCCCCGGACACGAACGAGGCCGGCAGGTAGTCGGCCGTTCCGATCCGATACCAGGTGTCACTGGTGCCCTGCGGACCGGTCACCTCGGTTCCCGTCGCCTGGCAGGCGACGTCCACGTTGGCCCGGTGCGCGGCCAGACCGATGTCGTCGTGGGACGTACTGGGACCTGAGCGCACGATCACCGGGTCGGAGCCGTTGGCAGACCCCACTTCCGCGCGGTGGGCGTAACGACCGGTCCACAGGTAGTCCACGGTGACCCAGGCGTTGGTGCGCAGCCGCAGTCCCTCCCAGAAGGCACCGTCGGCGAGGTCGATGCCCGCAGGGTTGGCGACCCTGCGCCCGAATCCGTCCAGCCCCCTGTTGTAGCCCTCCTGGTTGGCCGCCTGGGCCTGGGGCTTGCCCTGCGGCAGGTCGGTCCAGCTCTCCCGCGGGTTGTTCCAGTAGTCGTCCTTGATGTTCCACGGCCCGACGTCCCACACGGGGACGTAGACGCAACGGGGCTCAGCGGAATCGGGGGTGCACACCCGGACCGTGTAGTCACCGGTTCCTTTGGGTGCCAGGCCCCGTCTGGACGGCAGCGCGGCGAAGTGGGCATTGGGGCGGATGGTGTCCCCGTTCGCGGTGCGGTCTCCGACCAGTCCGATACGCGTGGTGAAGACCCGGGAGGATTGGGGGGCGCCCGGAGTCGCACGCCGTTCGGCACCACCCTCGATCGGGCGTACCCGCACCCCTGAGACGTGGGCGGCGGGCCCCGCGGCGGGGTCGATCGCCACCCGTACCTGGACCTGGTCGACCTGGTCGGGCAACTCGAATCGGCTGGTGGCCGTAGGGTCGGGCGCTTGCCGCCATTCGGTCCAGATCCCGTCGGAACGCACTCCGCGCGCCTCCACTGTGAGGTCGGCGCGCCCGGCGTCGGTGTCGACCTCGATCTCCACGGCGCCTGCCCTGTGCTGGAGATGGTGTGCGGGGAAGACCGCCAGTGCGGAAGGCACTCCCCCGTGGATATCGCGTGCGGTGGAAGGGTCGGGGGCGAATCCGCCGACGGGCCCGACCGGGGTCAGTCCCGTGTCGCTCAGGGTGACGCCCGACAGATCGGCCGCGGCCAGGTCCTCGCGGATCCAGGAGTCCGTGGCGTGGTCTTCTTCCCCGACCACGGCCTGCGCCGGTTCCGGGCGCGGCAGAACCGCCAGCGTCACGGCTCCTGCCGCGGCGACGGCACCGAGTCTCATCCAGGCGTGCGGCATGTCCGTGCCCTCCATGTCGTTTTGACCACCCCCAGTAAGCACCCGGAGTCGGACGGTCACGAAGAGGGCGCGCCGGACAATGTCGGACACGCCGGTAAAGAAACCCCCATCGGGGGTCAGCCGGTGAAAGCGAGGACGCAGGCGGTAAAACCGTGCAGGTGGTTGCGGCCGGCGACGGGACCGATCTCCCCGGCGGCGAAGAAGCCGCCGACCGCGTCGACCCCCAAGGTCTGACGCACGCAGGCGACGTCGTGGTCGGCGCTGGAGAACATCTGGGTCCCGCGGCCGTTGCAGGAGAACAGCAGCGCTGCTTCGGCGCCTGCCCCGGGCCCTTCGGCGAACTCGCGCAACTGTTCCACCAGGTCGCTGTCGGCGCTGTCGTGGTCGCGGACCTGGAACCGTACGGTCTGCCCGACCTCGACCATGTCACCGATGGTGATCGCGCCGTGGTCGGGGTCCGCCTCGACCACGCCGCGGATGAGGAAGTCCCCTTGTTCGTGGCGTTCGGCGTATTCGTCCATGGCGATACCGATGTGCAGCCCTTGTGCCACCAGGTCCTGTTCCTCGGTGGGAATCGCGTTGACGATGTCCTCGAGCTTGTCGTAGGCGGGGGTACCGGCAAGCTCCAGGATGACGTTGTCCTCGGCCTTGGTGACGGCCATGGACGGCCCGATGGGGCGGCAGCCCTGACTGACGGCGGTTCCCGCCACCCCCTCGCCCCCGAGCAGCAGGCCCACGGCGCCTGCCCGGACCGTCTCTCCCTGGAGGAACAGTCGGACGTCCTCGGCGCCGTGCGCGCCGTCCGCGAGCCCGCCGACTATGGGCAGTTCGCCGAGTACCGGGTGGGAGCGCTGCACGAAGGAATGCGTGGGGAAGACGTAGGGGTCGGCCAGCAGCAGGGCCGCGCGGTCGGCCGGGGCGGGCTCGGTCATCCCGACGATGGCGAGACGCTCGCCCTCCGGCACTGCGTCAAGGCCGAAAGGGGTCAGGGTCACTCCGGGAAGCATCGCCGCCCACACGCTCACCGCGCCTTGACCCTCGACCCCGCGACCGCCGCCGATGACCCCGTTGCCACTGCACCCGATGGTGGTCGCCGTCTCGGCGAGGGCCATCACCCGCTCCCCGGCGAGCCCCACCTCCTCGGCATCGGTTCCGCTGACGAAGACGCAGACAAGGTCCGCCGGTCCGTCGAGCTTGCCGAGTGCGAGTTCCGCGGCACGCTCGGCCGCACTCACCAGATCGGCCCCGGTCGCCAGGGCATCGCCGAACCGGGCCACTCGCCAGCCTCCTTGTTGAGTAGTGCAAGGTATCTGCTTCATTGTCCCAGCAACGCACGGACGCGCGCCGACGACCCGGTTCCGCCGGGGTCGTGGTCCGCCCGGACGTGCTTCCCCACCTTCTCGGGCCCTACCCTGCGCACTCACCGAGCAGCCAGGACAAAGTTGTGGTGCGCGTCACTACCGCAGTGGGCGTCACGCAATAGACTCGCCCCTGTGTCAGATCACGCAGACCTCCCCCCGACCCTGGGTGCGCTGCGCGCCTCCGGGCACGTCCACCGCACCGTCAAGGACGAGATCCGCGCGAACCTGCTGGAACGCATGCGGACCGGCCGGGAGCGCTTTCCCGGGATCGTCGGATTCGACGACACGGTGCTTCCCCAGCTGGAACGGGCCCTTCTGGCGGGGCACGACGTGGTGCTGCTCGGCGAGCGCGGCCAGGGCAAGACCCGGCTCATCCGGACGGTCGCCGGCTTGCTCGACGAGTGGACCCCCGTCGTCACCGGGTGCGCCCTCAACGACCACCCCTACGCACCGGTCTCCCCCGAGGCGCGTCGCCTGGCGGCCGAGCACGGCGACGACCTCCCGATCTCCTGGCGGCACCGGGGTGAGCGCTACGGCGAGAAGTTGGCGACCCCCGACACCGGCGTCGGTGACCTGATCGGTGACGTCGATCCGGTCCGGCTGGCCGAGGGACGGAGCCTGGGCGATCCCGAGACCGTGCACTATGGTCTGGTCCCGCGCTCCAACCGGGGTGTCTTCTGCCTCAACGAGCTGCCCGACCTGGCCGCCCGGATCCAGGTGGCGATGCTCAACGTGCTGGAGGAGCGCGACGTCCAGATTCGCGGCTACCAGTTGCGGCTGCCGCTGGACATGCTCGTCATCGCCAGCGCCAACCCCGAGGACTACACCAACCGGGGGCGGATCATCACCCCGCTCAAAGACCGGTTCGGGGCGCAGATTCGCACCCACTACCCCCCGGATCTGGCCGACGAAGTGGCCTTGATCGCCCAGGAGAGCGACGTCAAGGGCACCGTAGTGGTACCGCCGCACCTGGTGGAGATCGTTGCCCGCTTCACCCGCCTGGTGCGCGAGTCCTCCTCCGTGGACGAACGCTCGGGCGTGTCGGCACGGTTCGCCATCGCGGCCTTGGAGACCGCTGCGGCATCGGCGGAGCGCCGGGCAGCCCTGGTGTCGGAGAAGCGCCCGGTGGCACGGGTGTGCGACCTGCTTCCTGCCGTGGGGACACTGCGCGGCAAGGTCGAGTTCGAGGTGAGCGAGGAGGGCCGGGAGGCGGAGGTGCTGACGCACCTGCTGCGCCGCGCCGTCTACGACGCCTTCCGCGACACACTGGGCGGGGTGGACCTCGGCCCTCTCGTGGAACGGTTCAGCGAGGGCTCGACGGTCGAGTCCGGCGAACTGGTCTCAGCGGGGGAGCTCCTGGAGCGGGTGGGGCCCGTGCGCGGCCTGTCCGAGCTCCTGGACCGGGTGCGTCCCGAGGACGAGGACGACCCGGCGGTCGAACCCGGGTACGCCGCGGCAGCCCTAGAGTTCGCCTTGGAGGGCCTTTACCTGAACCGGCGACTGTCCAAGGACACCGTCGCCGGTGGCGGAGCCCGTTACCGCACCTGATCGACGAGGACGTGGGCGATGAGCGGGTTTCGCTACGGGGAGTACGAAGACGGGCCCGACCCTCTTCGTGCGCCCTATGACGTGCGCGCGGCGTTGGACGAGCTGGGACGGTCCATCATGGCCGGTGAAAGACCGGGCCAGGCACTGCGCGAGCTGCTCCGACGCGGTGTACGCGGATTGGGTGGTCTTGAGGACCTGCGGCGTCGGGCCTCGGAACGGGCCGGGCGGCTCCGATCGTCGGGCCGGTTGTCGGGCACCTTGGAGGAGGCCCGACGGCTGCTGGACCGCGCCGTGGGCGAGGAGCGCGCCGCGCTCTTTCCCGACCCCGGAGACGAGGCGAGGTTGCGCGAGGCCCAACTCGACGACCTGCCGGCCGACGCCGCAGCCGCGGTGCGCGGCCTCGCCGGGTACGAGTGGCGGTCCGACACCGCGCGGGCAACGTTCGAGGAACTGCGCGGCCTGCTGCGGCGCGAGGTGCTGGACGCGCAGTTCCGTGGGATGAAACAGGCTCTCTCCGGGGGGTCCCCCGAAGAGCTGCGGCGCGTGGCGACGATGCTGGACGCGTTGAACGCGATGCTGGCGGCTGACGATCGCGGCGAACACGGCCGGGTCGACTTCGAGCGTTTCATGGCCGAATACGGCGACCTCTTCCCCGACCAGCCCCGCGACCTCAGGGAACTCGTGGATTCGTTGGCGCGGCGGTCTGCGGCGGCACGGCGGGTGCTGAACTCGCTGACCCCGGCTCAGCGTGCCGAACTCGATGCGCTGGGCCGTCAGGCAGCCATCGACTCCGGCTTGGCAGACCGGCTCGACCGGCTGGGGCAATCGCTGCGTTCGCGCCGCCCCGACCTCGACTGGTCCGGTGGTGAGGCGGTGGACGGCGGGACCGCGCTGGGGATGGGCGACGCCACCGGCGTGCTGGAAGAGCTGGCCGAACTCGCCGAACTCGACTCCGCCTTGGGACAGGACTACCCCGGTGCCCGCCTGGACGACGTGGACTCCGCTGCGGTGCGTCGGTCCTTGGGGACGGGCGCGGCCGAGGAGCTAAAGCGCCTGCGGGAACTCGACCGGCAGCTGCGCGATCAGGGGTACCTCTCGGGTTCGCGCAACAAGCTGGAGCTCACGCCCAAGGCGGTGCGGCGGCTGGCCGACACAGCGTTGCGCGACGTTCTCTCCGATCGCTCTGCGCCCCGCCCGGGCGCTCACTCCGTCTCGGACACGGGTGCTTCCGGCGAGCGCACCGGCACGACCCGTCCCTGGCGCTTCGGTGACGAGCAGCCGCTGGATGTGGTGCGAACGGTCGTCAATGCTGCTGCTCGCCCTGCGGGGCCGGCCGGGCGGGTGCGACTGCGGCCCGAGGACTTCGAGGTGGCCGAGACCGAGCGGCGCGATGCGGCAGCGGTGTGCCTGCTGGTGGATCTGTCCTACTCGATGGTGGGCCGCGACCTGTGGGGGACGGCCAAACAGACCGCGATGGCACTGCACTCGCTGGTCAGCACGCGCTTCCCCCAGGACGCCGTGCAGATCATCGGGTTCAACGACTACGCACGGGTGTTGGCCCCGGGTGAACTGGCGGAGCTTTCCCTGGACTGGGTGCAGGGCACCAACCTGCACCAGGCGCTGGCCCTGGCCGGACGGCACCTGGACCGCCATCCGGAGTTCGACCCGGTTGTACTGGTCGTGACCGACGGCGAGCCCACCGCCCATCTGGATTCCGAGGGGACGGCCCGGTTCGCCTATCCCCCGGCGGCCGAGACGACCGAGGCGACCATGGCCGAGGTGGACCGGATGACTCGGCGTGGGGCACGGCTCACCGTGTTCATGTTGGCCGACGACCCGCGGTTGACCGCTTTCGTGACAGAGGTGGTGGATCGCAACGGTGGCCGGATGCTTCGGCCCGACCCCGACCGGTTGGGCGCGTTCGTGGTGGACGCCCTGCTGTCCCGGCGCGGTTCCGGAAGACGCGCCCGGCGTCGCCCCTGACCCGCGCCGCTTGGCGGGCGGGCCGGGGCGATCGCGTCGTCGCCGCGTCGCCGGACGTCTCCTGACACGTCGTCGCGGACGGCACCCTGCGGTCTACTCCCCCAGAGCGGTCAGCAGGTCGGCGACGAGGTCGTCACCGGACTCGATTCCCACGGAGATCCGCACCAGGTCGGCGGGAACCTCCAGCGGTGACCCCGCGGTGGAGGCGTGTGTCATGCGTCCCGGGTGTTCGATGAGGGACTCCACGCCTCCCAGCGACTCCGCCAGGGTGAACAGTTCGGTCCGATCGCACACCCGCAACGCCGCCTCCTCGCCGCCGCGCAGCCGGAAGGAGACCATCCCTCCGAAAGCGCTCATCTGGGCTGCGGCGACCTTGTGGCCGGGGTGCTCGGACAAACCGGGGTACAGGACCTGAGCGACGGCGGGGTGCTCGACCAGTTCGGCGACGACGCGCTCGGCGTTGGCGCAGTGACGGTCCATGCGCACGCCCAGCGTCTTGATCCCGCGCAGGGTCAGCCACGCGTCGAAGGGACCGGCCACCGCTCCCATCGTGTTCTGGTGGAAGGCGACGCGCTCCCCCAGCTCGGCGTCGGCCGTGACCAGCGCCCCGCCGACCACGTCGGAGTGCCCTCCCAGGTACTTGGTGGTGGAGTGCACGACCGCGTCCGCGCCCAGCGTGATGGGACGTTGCAGGTAGGGCGAGGCGAAGGTGTTGTCCACGATCAGCAGCGCGCCCGCCGCGTGCGCGATCTCGCCCAGTGCCCCGATGTCGGCGATGTTGAGGAGCGGGTTGGTGGGCGTCTCGACCCAGACCGCGACCGTTTCCGGGCGGATCGCGGCGCGTACGGCGTCCAGGTCGGACAGGTCCACGGCATCCCAGCCGACGCCCCAGCGCTGTAGGACCTTGGACACCAGTCGGAAAGTACCCCCATAGGCGTCGCCCGGGATGATCAGGTGGTCCCCGGGCTTGGCGATGGTGCGCAGCAGGGTGTCCTCTGCCGCCATGCCCGAAGCGAAAGCCAGTCCGCGCGCCCCCGACTCCAGTGCCGCCACGCACTCCTCCAGGGCGGCGCGCGTGGGGTTGCCGGTCCGGGAGTACTCGTAGCCCCCACGCAGCCCACCCACGCCGTCCTGGCGGTAGGTGCTTGTCTGGTAGATGGGGACCACAACCGCACCGGTCTCGGCGTCGGCCTCCTGACCAGCGTGGATGGCCAGTGTTTCAAAACCCTCGTAAGTCATGGGCTCAGGGTAGTGCCGCCGCCGCACCGATTCCGCGCGCTTTCCACGGATCGGGCGGGTGAGGTGTGCCCTCAGTCGGCGGGCGGAGCCGCGTTCTCACGGAGGGGCGGCGACCAGCCGTCTTGCGCATCGTAACGGCGGACGACCCGACCGGGGACCCCCGCGATGACGCTGTGGTCGGGGTAGTCGCCCGGCCGCACGACCGAACCGGCCGCAACCACGCAGTTGCGCCCCAGATGTACCCCCGGGAGGATCACCGCGTTCGCACCGATCCAGGTACCCGCACCGATACGCACGGGGCTTTCCGCGGGCCACTGGTGCCCCACAGGGGTCTCGGTGTCGGCGTAGACGTGGTTCTGGTCGGTGATGTAGACGTAGGGGCCGGTGAAGACGTTGTCCTCGATGACGATGGACCGGTGTGCGACCACGTGCGAACCGCGGCCGATGGTGCAGCCGTCGCCGATGGTGACGAGCGGTACCGGGCCGAGGTCCAGGCCGGGGACGAATCCGGCGGTGAGGGTGATGTCGCCGCCCAGGAGCGTGTGGGCGCCGAGGCGGATCCAGGGTTCGCCGAAAACGGTGGCCGGCGGGAATGCTATCGAGGTTCCCTCCCCGTAGGCCGCGAAGCGCGCCGCAGCATGCGACCCCCGTTTGATGTCGGCCTTGCGTCTGGCCCATGACCAGGCCGCGCGCACCGCCCAGGAAATCAGCCGTGACACCGCTCCCCTCCTCCGCTCGCCGGCACTACCGAGGGGCATCAGTCAACCAGTGCCGGGCAAGCCCCCTGTCCCGGGGGCGCCGTCCGGGGGCCGGCCGCGGCGGGCCGACCCCGGACCGGGTCAGCCCGCGAGGTGGGCGAGCAGGTCCTGGCGGGTCAGCAGCCCGGCGGGCTTCCCGTCCACGAGGACGACCACGGCGCCGGCCTGCTGAAGCAGCTCGACGCACCGGCTCACCGGCTCACCGGATCCCGCCAGCGGCAATGGGGCGCTCATGTGCGACTCGACCGGGTCGCTCAGCTCGGCGCGCCCGTTGAACAGGGCGTCGAGAAGGTCCCGCTCGGCAATCGCGCCGACGACCTCGGCCGCCATGACCGGAGGCTCTTCCTTCATCACCGGCAGCTGGGACACCCCGTACTCGCGCATGATGGCCACCGCGGTGCCGACGGTCTCGTCCGGGTGCGTGTGCACGAACTCGGGCAGCGAGGCGCCCTTGCCCGCGAGGACCTGTCCCGCGGTCGCCTCCTCGGTCTCGGCGGAAAGGAAGCCGTAGTCGGCCATCCACTCGTCGTTGAAGATCTTGCCGAGGTAACCGCGACCGCCGTCGGGCAGCAGGACCACGATGACGTCGTCGGGCGCGGCGGTGGCCGCCACCTTGAGCGCGGCGGCGACAGCAAGCCCGCAGGAGCCGCCGACCAGCAGTGACTCGTCCTTGGCGAGCTGACGGGTCATGAGGAAGGACTCTTTGTCGCTGACCGCGATGACCTCGTCGCAGATCTCGGTGTCATAGGTCTGGGGCCAGATGTCCTCGCCGACACCCTCGACGAGGTAGGGGCGTCCGCTTCCCCCGGAGTAGACCGATCCTTCGGGGTCGGCCCCGATGACCTTGACCTTTCCTCCGGAGACCTCCTTGAGGTAGCGTCCCGCGCCGGAGATGGTGCCGCCGGTACCGATCCCCGCGACGAAGTGGGTGATGCGGCCTTCGGTCTGCTCCCACAGTTCCGGGCCGGTGCTCTCGTAGTGCGACTGGGGGTTGTTGGGGTTGGTGTACTGGTCGGGCTTCCAGGCGTCCGGAGTGCTCTCGGCGAGGCGGTCGGACACCGAGTAGTAGGAGTCGGGGTGGTCGGGGGCGACCGTGGTGGGGCAGACCACGACCTCTGCACCGTAGGCGCGCAGCACGGCGAGCTTGTCGTTGCTGACCTTGTCCGGGCAGACGAAGATGCAGCGGTACCCCTTCTCCGCCGCCACGATGGCAAGTCCCACGCCGGTGTTGCCCGAGGTGGGCTCGACGATGGTCCCACCCGGTTTGAGCAGGCCCTTCTTTTCCGCATCCTCGACCATGCTCAGGGCGATCCGGTCCTTGACCGACCCGCCGGGGTTGAAGTATTCGACCTTGGCCAGGACGGTCGGTGCGAGTCCTTTGGCGACCTTGCGCAACCGAACCAGCGGGGTGTCGCCGACCAATTCGATCAGAGAGTTGTAGACCCGCATCAGCGGCTCCCCCTTGCTTTCTAGCGTGCTCCTGCAACCGTGGATCTCACGGCGCTCACTGTCAGCAGCGGTCATTTCACCGCCACAGAGCCGGTCGAGCCGGTTTTCATTCGACCTTAACGCGGGCTTCGGGCTCCACGACCTCACTCGCACAGTTCACGCGAGGTTCGTCGTGTCGCGCACCCTCCCGGCATAACCTGACTGTTTGGATGACGTGGTGGGGATAAGCCTTCACCCTCGCACCCGGCAGCTCGACGCAGGAGGCGAAAGGCATGGTGCTGCGCGCCGCACGCGCACGGAGGATCGCGACCGCCACGGCGTTCGGGGGCGGTGGACTGACACTGTTGGGCGCCAGCACCCTGGTCCTGCTGTATGTGCAGGTCCGCGCAGCCTACCGGTCGATCGGGCAGACCGAGTGGAAGCGCCCCAAGGACAACGGGCTCTACGGCACCGGCGACGGCGAGCCGATCCGATTCGTGATGATGGGCGACTCCACCGCCGCCGGCTTCGCGGTGACCGATGCGTTGCAGACACCGGCGGCGTTGATCGCCTCGGGCCTGGCGGCAGCCGCGGATCGGCCTGTCCGGTTGCGCAACGTGGCGAGGGTGGGGGCGACCTCGCGCGACCTCCTGGCGCAGTTGGAGAAGATCCGCCCCCTTTCACCGCGCCTGGCCGTCGTCTTCGTCGGGGCCAACGACGTGACGCACCGGATTCGCCCTGCCGACGCGGTCGCCCACCTGCAGTACGTGGTCCGAGAACTGGTCGGCGCCGGCACAGCGGTGGTGGTGGGCACCTGCCCCGACCTGGGGACGGTGCAGCCGTTCGCGCAGCCGCTGCGGTACATCGCCCGTCGGGCTTCACGTCAGCTGGCCGCGGCGCAGACCATCGCGGTGGTCGAGGAAGGCGGTCGCACGGTATCGCTGAGCGACCTGCTCTCCGACGACTTCCAGCTGTACCCGGATGAAATGTTCGGCCCGGACCGCTTCCACCCCTCTGCGCGTGGCTACGCCCAGGCCGCGACCGCGGTCCTTCCTTCCGCGTGCGCGGCGCTGGGCCTGCTTCCCGAGCCCGTTGATCCCGCAACCGGGCGAGGCGAAGGCGTACTGCCGGTGCACCGCGCAGCGGCGGCCGCGGCCGAACGGGCCGGGACCGAGGTCAGCGGCGCGCGCGTGGCCGGAGTCGAGCACGGTCCACGGGGCCGCTGGGCGCGGCTGCTGCGCCGCGAGGCCCAACCGGACGCCACCGGTTTCCAGCAGGATCCGACCAATGAGACCCCGCAGGCCGACAGCGGACCCGCCAAGCGTTAACGTGCGAGTAACCAAGCAGGCACTACGGGTCTGCTCGGCACCGCTTCGACAGAAAGGCCGCGAACATGCCCGAGGCAGTCATCGTCGCAACGGCGCGCTCCCCCATCGGACGGGCGTTCAAGGGATCTCTCAAAGACCTACGGCCCGACGACATCGCCGTGCAGATCATCTCGGCGGCCCTCGCCAAGGTGCCGCAGCTGGACCCGTCGACCATCGACGACCTGCTGGTCGGTTGCGGGCTGCCGGGTGGCGAGCAGGGATACAACCTGGCTCGGGTGATCGCGGTCCAACTGGGCCTGGACACCGTTCCGGGTGCGACCGTCACGCGCTACTGCTCCTCGTCGCTGCAGACCACCCGCATGGCCTATCACGCGATCAAGGCCGGCGAGGGCGACGTGTTCGTCTCGGCCGGCGTGGAGATGGTGAGCCGGTTCGTGAAGGGCAGCAGCGACTCCCTGCCCGACACCAAGAACCCGCTGTTCGCCGGTGCCGAGGCCCGCACCGAGAAGCGCGCCGAGGGCGGAAGTCCTGCGTGGGGCGACCCGCGCGACGACGGCGACGTGCCCGACGTCTACATCGCGATGGGCCAGACCGCGGAGAACGTCGTCCAGCTTCGCGGCCTGTCGCGCCGGCGTCAGGACGAGTTCGGTGTGCGCTCGCAGAACCTGGCCGAGAAGTCCCTGGACAACGGTTTCTGGGAGCGCGACATCACCCCGGTGACCCTCCCCGACGGCACCGTGGTCTCTGCCGACGACGGTCCTCGACGCGGCACCACCTACGAGAAGGTCTCGCAGCTCAAGCCGGTTTTTCGCCCGGACGGAACGGTAACGGCCGGAAACTGCTGCCCGCTCAACGACGGCGCGGCAGCGTTGGTCGTCATGAGCGACGTCAAAGCCGCCCAACTGGGCATCACACCGCTTGCACGAATCGTCTCGACCGGCGTGACCGGCCTGTCCCCCGAGATCATGGGCCTGGGGCCTGTCGAGGCGTCCCGCCAGGCGCTGGCGCGGGCGAACATGGCGATCTCCGACGTGGACCTGGTGGAGATCAACGAGGCGTTCGCCGCACAGGTCCTGCCCTCGGCAGATGACCTGGGGATCGACATCGAGGCGAAGCTGAACGTCAACGGCGGCGGCATCGCGGTGGGCCACCCGTTCGGGATGACCGGTGCCCGCATCACCACGACACTGATCAACAGCCTGAGCTTCCACGACAAGACCTTCGGTCTGGAGACCATGTGCGTGGGCGGCGGGCAGGGCATGGCCGCGGTGTTCGAACGACTGAGCTGATACCGGCACACCACCCGGGAGCGGGGCATCGCATGTGAATTTTCCGCTTTGCCGGTGATAACGGTTTATTGCCGCTGTATCAATCGGACACACGCGCGAAGTCGTCCGGAAAGTAAAAATGGATCTACGGAATCGCGCGTAAAAGGTCGCGACAAAGCCTTGTCCAAACCGTGATCGTGTTGCAGGGTCGAAGGCAAGTGCCGATCACTCTCGGAGGTGCCTATGTCACTGACCCACTCGCCGGAGAAACACGCACTGCTCATCGATCGAATCCCGACCGTCACCGGTCGCAAACTCCACGAGTGGTTTGACGTTCTGGAACGAGGCCCTGGACTCGCCAGTTGCTCGGAGCGGTCCCACTGGCTGACCGACGAGTACGGACTCAGCAACGGCTACGCCCGCGCGATCGTGCAGGAGTTCGACCGCCGCCGCCGCAACCGCTCGACCGTCCCTTCCCAGCGCTCCTAGCGACCGCAATCGCCGAGGACCCCACTGGATCAACCGAAAGCGCCGCACCCGAAGCTGATCGGGTGCGGCGCTGATCGTCCACCGATGTTGCCCTGGGGCATACCGGCGGCTATTCGCTGAAAATTGCCTGGATCATCCAGAGCAGACGCAGGATCTCGATGTAGAGCCAGACCAGGGTGACGGTCAGGCCGAAGGCGAGCTGCCAGGAGAAGTTCTCCGGGAGCCCCATCTCGATGGCGTCGTCGACGCCCTTGAACTCGATGGCCAGCACCAGCGCGGCGATCACGATGACCACGAGGCTGACGATGATGCCGAGCGGGCTTGCGGTACGCAGGCCCAGGCCGCCGTCGATGAAGAAGCTGAGCACGAAGTTGGCCAGCAGCAGCACGAAGATGCCGATGGCAGCGGCCGAGACCACCTTGATGAAGGTGTTGGTGACCCGGATGACCTTGAACTTGTACAGCGCGAGCATGCCGCCGGCCACGAACAGGGTGCCGAAGATGGCGGGAACGACCAGACCGCCGCCGGTCATGTTGGCCAGCGAGCTTTCCAGCACGAAGCTGAAACCACCGACGAACAGACCCTCGAGCACCGCGTAGGTGAGGATGAGGGCGGGGTTGTTGGACTGCTTGAAGCTGATGACCAGGCCGAGGATCAGCGCGCCGATGGCACCGACGATGGTCAGCAGCAGAGCCAGGCCGGGGTTGGCCATGGCGAGGAAGTAGGTGGCGACGGCGGCGAGCACGACGGTTCCCAGCGTGAAGCCGGTCCGCATGACCACGTCGTCGATGGTGATCGGGCGGTAGTCGGCACCGCGCGCGAAACCTTGCTGGGGGTAGCCGGGCTGCTGCCCGTACCCCTGCTGGGGGTAGCCGGGCTGCTGCCCGTACCCCTGCTGGGGGTAGCCGGGCTGCTGCCCGTACCCCTGCTGGGGGTAGGAGCCATATGCGCCTGCGCCTCCCCGGCCAGACGACATGACCCGCTTGAGAGCGGGGTTGGAACTGCGCATCCGCATTTTCGTAGTACACCTTTCAGGGCGTAATTGTCCTGCGAACAACGTAACGCACGCCCTGTCACAGGGGTTCCCGCGAATTCGTCACAGTCCCGAATCAGTCATCGCGCCATGACAGGCGCGGCCTCCTTCCCGCCCGGGAAGGAGGCCGCGGTACTGAGCGGGCGGGGTCAGCGCCGGCCCACCAGCGAGCGGGCGAAGAAGGCAAGGTTGGCCGGACGCTCGGCGAGGCGGCGCATGTAGTAGCCGTACCATTCCTCGCCGTAGGGAACGTAGACCCGCATACGCTTGCCCTCGGCGGCGAGCGCGGCCTGCTCCTCGGTGCGGATCCCGTAGAGCATCTGGTACTCGTAGGAGTCCGGGGTGCGGCCGGCCACCGACGCGAGATGTCCGGTGATCTTGACGATCCGGGGGTCGTGCGAGGCGACCATCGGATAGCCGGAACCGTTCATGAGGACCTTCAGGCACCGCACGTAGGAGCGGTCGACCTCTGCCTTGTCCCGGTAGGCGACCGACTCCGGCTCGTCGTAGGCGCCCTTGCACAACCGCACCCGGGACCCTTCGTGGGCCAGGTCGCGGCAGTCGGCCTCCGTCCGGCGCAGGTACGCCTGCAGGACCGCGCCCACCCACGGGAAGTCGACCCTCAGTTCACGCAGGATGGCGAGGGTGGAATCGGTGGTGGTGTGGTCCTCCATGTCCAGGGTCACGGTGGTCCCGACCGCGGCGGCCGACGCACAGATCTGTCGGGCGTTGTCCAGCGCGATCTTCTGGCCGTCGGCCGGCAGGAACTGTCCGACCGCTGACAGCTTCACCGAGACCTCCGCCCGCGGGGCGAGTCCCTGCTCGCCGAGCGCGGTCAGGAGCCTGGTGTAGGCGGTGACGGTGCTTTGGGCCTGGGCCGCGTCGGCGACATCCTCGCCCAGGTAGTCGAGGGTGACCAGGCGGTCGGTGGTGAGGTCGCCGACGACCGGGAGGGTCTCCTCCTGGGTGGTCCCGGCGACGAACCTGGTGACCATGGCGCGGGTGAGGGGTGTGCGCTCGACGAAGGTGCGACAGGCCGCCGATCGCGCGGCGATCAGCAGAGGCGTGCGGAGCATGGTGAACCTCGGCTCGTGGTTTCGGCTGCGGAAGAGACCGCCCCGGGCCGGTCGGCCCCGGGGCGGCGGGGTGCCCGAAGACCCGCCCGCCTCGTGGGCGTGCAGGTGCGTCGGCCGCACCTCATCAGGGCGCGCATCGGGCGGAGGCCCGACGCGCGCACCCCTTTAACCCTGGTGGGGGTAGCGGTAGGACGTCGGCGGAACGAACGTCTCCTTGATGGAACGGGGGCTGCTCCACCGTGCGAGGTTGGCCGCGGAGCCGGCCTTGTCGTTGGTGCCGCTGGCGCGGGCGCCGCCGAAGGGCTGCTGTCCCACGACCGCACCGGTGGGCTTGTCGTTGACGTAGAAGTTGCCCGCCGCGAAACGCAGCGCCTGTGAGGCCCGGGTGACCGCGGCACGGTCGGTGGCGATGACCGCACCGGTCAGCCCGTAGGGGGCTCCGGTGTCCACGGTTTGCAGAACCTTGTCGAAGTCGCCGTCCTCGTAGACGTTGACCGCCAGCACCGGACCGAAGTACTCGGTGGAGAAGACCTCGTGGCCGGGGTCGGAGCCCAGCAGGACGGTCGGGCGCACGAAGTAGCCCTGTGAGTCGTCGGCGGTCCCGCCTGCGAGCACTTCGAGGGTGGGGTCGGACTGGGCCGCGTTGAGCACTCCGGAGAGCCGGTCGTAGGCACGGCGGTCGATGACCGCACCCATGAAGTTGGTGAAGTCGGTGACGTCGCCGACGCTGATGGACTCGACCTCCGCGATGAGGTCGTCCTTCATCCGGTTCCACACCGAACGTGCGACGAAGGCGCGCGAGGCGGCCGAGCACTTCTGGCCCTGGTACTCGAAGGCGCCGCGCACCATGGCGTTGCGCAGGATCGCGGGATCGGCCGAGGCGTGCGCGACGATGAAGTCCTTGCCGCCGGTCTCGCCCACGATGCGCGGATAGGAGCGGTAGCCGGCGATGTTCTCCCCGACCGTGCGCCACAGGTGCTGGAAGGTGCGGGTGGATCCGGTGAAGTGGATCCCCGCGAGGTCGGGGTCGGTCAGCGCGATGTCGGAGACGGCCAGACCGTCACCGGTGACGAGGTTGATGACGCCCGGGGGCAGTCCGGCCTCTTCGAGCAGCCGCATGGTCAGCTGTGCCGCGAAGGTCTGGGTGGGTGAGGGCTTCCACACCACGACGTTGCCCATGAGCGCCGGAGCGGTGGGCAGGTTGCCGGCGATGGCGGTGAAGTTGAACGGGGTGATCGCATAGACGAAGCCCTCTAGGGGGCGGTGGTCGGTGCGGTTCCACACTCCCGGGGCATTGGCCGGAGGCTGCTCGGCGATGACCTGGCGAGCGAAGTGGACGTTGAAGCGCCAGAAGTCGATGAGCTCGCACGCGGAGTCGATCTCGGCCTGCATGGCGGTCTTGGACTGGCCCAGCATGGTGGCGGCGTTGATGCGCTGGCGCCACGGCCCCGACAGGAGGTCGGCGGCGCGCAGAATGATGGCGGCGCGCTCGTCGAAGGGCGTCTCGCGCCAGGCGGGGGCCGCCTGCTTAGCCGCGGCGATCGCTGCACGCGCGTCGTCGTGGGTGGCGTTGCCGAGCGTGCCGAGACGGGAGGCGTGGGCGTGCGGCTGGACCACGTCGATGCGCTCGCCACCGCCCATCCGACGCTCCCCGCCGATGGTCATCGTGAGCTCGGCCGGGTCGGCGGCCAAGGTCGTGAGCGCAGAAGCCAACTCGGCCCGCTCCGGGCTGCCCGGCGCGTAGGTAAGGACCGGCTCGTTAACCGGCGTGGGCACGTTCGTCACGGCGTCCATGGACCGCTTCCCCCTCATGCGTATCGTCGTCGTTGAACTGGACAAACGGTATGCCGAGAACCCCAGGTGAGTCTTGTGGGCGCGGCCACTTTTTGCGAGTCTTATTTGTTCGATAGAACAAAACAGGGGGGTCATGAAGAACGAATCGGTTTCCGGCGAAACGGCGCCCGCAGCCCGGGGGCCCGAGTCGTACGGGGTTCCGCTGCGGCAGTTGCTGCTCGCGGTGGGCGAGCCGGTGGTGGATGTGCTGTCGGCACCGCGGGGGCTGGACGTGACCGTCGGCGACGTGGTCATCCTCGACCCCGAGGAGGAGGCGGTGGCGGGCCCCGGCGACCTGGTGCTGCTGATCGGGGTACGCGGTCGGGCAGCGGCCCGGTTGGTGCGGGTGGCCGCCCGGCTCGGGGCCACTGCGGTTGCGGTGAAGGTCGACGGCCCTGCTGAGACCGCGCTGCTGCGCTCACTGGCCGCGGACGCCGGAGCAGCTCTGCTGGCCGTGCGCCCCGAACTGCGCTGGGAACAGCTACAGGCACTGTGTCGCAGCGTGGTGGACGACGCCAGGCTGGGGCGCGACACCGACCTCGGGGAGGCGGCCGGCGACCTGTTCTCGCTCGCGCAGACGATCGCCACCCTGACCGGCGGACTGGTCAGTATCGAGGACGCGGCGAGCCGGGTTCTGGCCTACTCGGGTGGCGAGGACGCCGACGAACTGCGCCGCCGCTCGGTACTGGGTCGCCAGGGGCCGGAGCCCTATCTGGCATTGCTGCGCGACTGGGGGGTGTTCGCCAAACTGCGCGGCGGCGAGGAGGTGGTCCGCATCGACGAGCACCCCGAACTGGGGATTCGCCGTCGCCTGGCCGTAGGCATCCACGCCGGCTCCCAACCGCTGGGCACTATCTGGGTGCAGGAGGGCGCACTCGCCCTGACCGCACAGGCGGAGGAGGCCCTGCTCGGTGCCGCCCGGATGACAGCACTGCACCTGGTCCGCCAGCGCACCGAACTCACCGCGGGGTTGCGGCTGCGGGAGGACCTGCTCGCTGGGCTGTTGGAGGGCCGGGTGGAACCCATGGCGCTGGCCGACAGCGTCACCGTGAACGCCGAGCACGCCGTGGTGATGCTGGTCTTCACCCTTCGGACGGGTGAAGACGGGCAGCTCGCGGACCGGTCGGCAGCCGAACTCAACCGCCGGCAGATGACCAGCCTGATCAGTGTGCATGCCGCCGCCTACCGGCGCGAGGCGCTGGTCACGACGCTGGGTACCCGGGTATACGTGCTGCTCCCGGCGCTGGCACGGCGCACCGCCGAGGCATCGGTCGTGGCGCTGGCCCGCAAGATCGTGGGGGCGGCCGGACGACTGCTGGGGGTCAGGGTGCAGGGAGCGGTCGGGTCGATGGTGGACAGCTTGGCCGACGTCCGGGGCTCGCGCACCGAGGCCGACCGGGTTCTGGACGCCATGGGACGGGACCTGGAAATGGACGTGGCGACCATCTCCGACGTACGGGCGCGCGTGCTGGTCGGGGAAACCCTGGCGCTCCTGCGTGCCGATCCCCGGCTGCGCGACCCGCGGGTGACACGGTTGGTGGCGCACGACACGGCGCACGGGTCGGAGTTGGTGGCGTCACTCATCGCCTACTTGGACTTCTTCGGCGATGTGCGGGGTGCAGCCTCCCGGCTGCATGTGCACCCCAACACGCTGCGCTATCGGGTACGCCGTGCCGAGACGGTGAGCGGCGTGGACCTGTCCGATCCCAACGAGCGGCTGTTCACCCAGCTCCAGCTGCTCCTGGAGCGCGAGGCCTGACCGACGTTCTCTTTCACCGGGCGGGCCACGACGCGAACCACGCGCAGGGGGCGGGCCGCCCGGCGGACGAACGGATGAGGGTCAGCCGGAGGCGGGGCCGTCGGGGACGGCTGTCCCGGCGGGCGGACGGTTCAGGTTGGACGCGCGGTAGGAGTACAGACCGTAGATGACCAGGCCGATCAGCAGCCATCCTCCGAAACGGATGAAGGTGTGGACGTCGAGGAAACTGATCAGCCAGAGCGAGAAGACGATTCCGATGGCGGGCACGACGGGCATCCCCGGGCAGCGGAAGGAGCGCGGCAGGTCGGGGCGGCGGTAGCGCAGCACGATGACCGAGGCGCAGACCACGACGAACGCCGACAGGATGCCGATGTTGGTGAGAGTGGCAGCCTCACCGATGGGAAGCAGGCCGGCCAGCACCGCGGAGAGCACCCCGGCGATCCAGGTGACCCGGACCGGCACGTTGTGCTTCGGGTCGGTCTTGGCGAACCACTTGGGCAGCAGGCCGTCCCGGCTCATCGCGAACCAGACACGGGTGACGCCGAGCATGAAGGTGAACATGACGGTGAGGATGCTGATGACCGCCCCGACGGCGATGAGGTTGGCCAGCCAGCCCAGGCCCACCGACGCGAACGCCGCGGAGAAACCCGCCTCGGGGTCGATGTCGGTGTACTTCTGCATGCCGGTGAGGACCAGGCAGGCAAGTACGTAGAGCACCATCGAGACGGCCAGGGAGAGGATGATCGCCCGTGGCATGTGCCTGCGGGCATCGGTGGCCTCCTCCGCGGCGGTGCTCATGGCGTCGTAGCCGAACACCGCGAAGAAGACGACCGCAGCTCCGGCGAAGGTCCCGGTGACGCCGAAGGGCAGGAACGGCGAATAGTTGGCGGGGTCGATGTAGAAGACACCGACCATGACGATGACCAGGACGATCACCACCTTGATGGCCACGACCACGGTCTCGAAGCGGGCGGCGTTGCGGACTCCGCGGGTCAGCAGGAAAGCGATGAACAGGCACAACAGGACCGCGACCAGGTTCACCCGGTAGGTGCCCTCGGGCACCCCGTCGGGTTCGGTCCCCGGCGCGCCCATCATCCACGCGGGCATCGTCAATCCGATGCCTTGGAGAAAGAAGTTGAAGTAGCCGGAGATGCCGATGGCGACCACCGCCACGATGGCGATGTACTCAAGCAGCAGGTCCCAGCCGATGAACCAGCCCACGATCTCACCGAGCACGATGTAGCCGTAGGTGTAGGCCGAGCCTGCGCGTGGGATGAGACCCGCGAACTCCGCGTAGGAGAAGGCTGCGGCCGCGCTGGCGATACCGGCGATGAGAAAGGAGAAGAGCACACCGGGGCCCGCCGTGTCACGGGCGACCGCGCCGGCGAGGGAGAACACACCGGCGCCGATGATGGCGCCCACACCGATGGCGGTGAGGTGCCACAGTCCGAGGGATCGGGTCAGACCGCTGCCTTCCACGACGTCGTCGGCACCGTCGTCGATGGGTTTGCGGCGAAGAACACCGGACCCCTGCCCGAAACTTTTTGTGGATTCCATCGAATCGTCCCGTTTTCCCGCTCGGCATCACGCCATGTCCCACGACACGTCGCGTGAGGAACGGTACGCGGTCACATCGACACGGTGTGTGTTCGCCGCGAGGAAAGTGGTGTACGGGATCGATCCGACCGCAAAGGGAGTACCGGACGGGGGCGGAACCCCCGCGGCAAGGACCAGGGCAACGAGTGCGACGGTCCGTCCGACGGCCGAACGGCCGGCCATGGAGTGACGGCGACCACTGCCACCTGCACGGGAACCATTTGGCCGTACGTTCCGTTAGAAGTCTGGACATCCCTGCCCGAAGTACCCCCGGTCGGACTCGAACCGACACTTGTGACCCTTTTAGGGGGCCTGCCTCTACCATTGGGCTACGAGGGCGGGTCCAGCATACTCCCACGCACCATTTTTCGGGTTCGGATCCCTTTGCTCCCGGCGCGTGCGGACGGCCGTACCCGGGTCGGGCACGGCCGTCTCGACGGTGATACGGGCTAGCCGACGCGGCGCAGCAGCTGGCCGTTTTCGATCTGGGGCTTGCTGGCCTCGGTAAACGCCTGGCGAGGGTCGCCCATCTCCGGCAGGGACGCGAAATCGCGCCGCAGGAAGAAACCGAGCGTCCAGTCCGAAAGTACGCGGAATTTGCGGTTGAACGTGGGGACCGCGAGCAGGTGATAGGACCGGTGTGCGAGCCAGGCCAGCCGACCCGTCAGCTTGATCCGCCCGAACAGCTGCGCGGCGCCCTTGTTCAGTCCGAGGCCGGCGACGGCACCGAGGTTCTTGTGACGGTAGGGCGAGAGCTCCTTGCCGCGCAGCGTCGCGATGACGTTGCCCGCGAGCACCGGTGCCTGACGGACCGCGTTCTGGGCGTTGGGCGGGTAGTAGCCGCCGTTGCCGTCGGGAACCTGGGCATTGTCCCCGCCCGCGAAAGCACGGTCGACACCGTTGACGGTCAGGTTCTCGCTGGTGTCCACGTGCCCCTTGGGGCCGAGCGGCAGGTCGGACGCCTGGACGACCGGGCTCGGCTTGACCCCGGCGGTCCACACGAGGGTTCCGGCAGCGAACTCACTGCCGTCGCTGAGCTTGATCTGCTGGTCGACGGCCGACTCGAGAAAGGTCGAGAGGCGCACGTCGATGCCGCGCAGGCGCAGTTGGCTGAGCGCCTTGGAGCCGACCTCGGGACCGACCTCGGGCAGGATCTTGTCCGCGGCCTCGATGAGGTAGAAGTGCAGGTCGTCGATGCTGATCGACGAATAGATCCGGGTGGCGTCGCGGGCGAGGTCCTCCAGCTCGGCGATGGCCTCGGCGCCCGCGAACCCGCCGCCGACGAACACGAAGTTCAGTGCCTTGCGACGGACAGCGGGATCGTCGGTGGAGTCGGCGATGTTGAGCTGCTCAAGAACGTGGTTGCGCAGGTAGGCGGCTTCGCCCACGGTCTTGATGCCGATGCCGTGCTCGGCGAGCCCCGGGATGGGGAGGGTGCGCGAGACCGCGCCGGCGGCCATGACGACGTAGTCGTAGGCGATGTCGCGCAGCCCGCCTTGGGCCGGCTCGAACTCGACCTTGCGGTTGGCGTGGTCGATGCGGACGACGCGCCCGGTCAGGACCTTGGTGCGGCGAAGGACCTTGCGCAGCGGAACCACGACGTTGCGGGGGGAGATGCTGCCCGCGGCGGTCTCGGGGAGGAAGGGCTGGTAGGTCATGTAGGAGTTGGGGTCGACGACGGTGATACGGGCCTCGCCGGCGCCCAGCTTCTTCTCCAGCCGCATCGCGGTGTACATCCCCAGGTACCCACCACCGATGATGAGCACGTGCGGGATCTCCGATTCGTCACCACCGCCGTGAACCAGTCGGTAGTTCCTGCTCTCGGTCATCGCATATCCGCCCTTGGTTCCCACATCCTGCCACCGACACGGGTGGCGAAGATTGGTAAGTCTTCTTTGACTGACATCTCTGCACTCAGTTTTCCGGAGAAGAGATGGACTTCTTCACGCTCCCGCGAGATCTCACCCATCCCGCGCTCGCTTGTGCATCCTTTCACAAGCATCCCCCGTCAAGAAAGGTACAAGTCAGAAAGGTTTAGACCACAAAAAAGCCGACCGATCCTCTATCGTTGCAGGTCAAGAGCCTTGTGAACGGCTTCACGCGGCCGGGGCAACGTGATGGGCCTCACCCGCGAATTCCGACAGCAGAGGACGAAAGCCCCTGTCCCGGGCACCGGTCGCCCGCCCCTGAACCGACGGGCGACCGGCCCGTCTAGGGCTGCTCGGACCCCAGCGCCAGGCTCCAGGCGATACCGTCCAGAATGTCGTGCTCACTGGTGACGAACTCGACCGCACCGGTACGGGCCAGGACCCGGTCCAGGATGAGTGCACCGGCGCCGATCACGTCCACCCTGCCCGGGTGCATGACATCGATCTCGGCGCGCTTCTCCCGCGGCATCGCCAGCAGTTCCCCCGCGATCTCGCGCACCCGGTCCGCACTGATGCGGGAGTGGTGGATACGGTCGGGGTCGTAGGCGTCGAGGCCCAGCGCGATACCGGCCACGGTCGTGGCGGTGCCTGCCACGCAGACCACCGTTGCGGCTTCGGCGAGCGGTACGACGGCGGCCGCCTCGTCCAGGGCCGCCTCGATGTCGGCGGTGGCCGCAGCGATCTGCTCGGGAGTCGGCGGGTCGGCGCTGAAGTGGCGTTCGGTCATCCGGACGCACCCGATGTCCACCGATCGAGCGCTGCGGACGACATCGTCCGTGTCGCCGTCCGTGTGCCCCAGCACGAACTCGGTGGAGCCGCCTCCGATGTCCACGACCAGGTAGGGGCGCGCGAAGCCGTCCGCCTCGTCGATCGCCTCAAGCTCGGCGGTGGCTCCCACGAAAGAGAGCTCGGCCTCCTCGTCACCGGTGATGACCTCGGGTTCGACCCCGATGATCGCGTGTACCCCGTCCAGGAAATCAGCCCGGTTGGCGGCATCGCGGGTGGCACTGGTGGCCACCATCCGCACGGTGTCGGGCCCGGGCTCGACACCGTGGGCGCGCATCAGCTCCGCGTAGTCGCGCAGCGCGGCGAACGTGCGCTCCAGTGCCTCCGGTGAGAACGCGCCCGTACGGTCGACTCCCTCTCCGAGCCGGACCACCTCCATCCGCCGTTGGAGGTCGAGCAGCTCGACCTCCTCGTCGCCGCCGGTGATGAGTCCGCACAGCAACAGGCGGATGGAATTGGTACCGCAGTCGATCGCCGCGACCGTGTTCACTCGTCGTCCTTGGTGTCGTCGGTGTCGTCAGTGTCGTCGGTGCGCTCGCCCACACATACGCAGGGGCCCTTGGCCCACCACTCGGGGAGAACCTCCAACGCTTCCTGGCCGAACGGGTTCGTCCCCGGAACCGCCAGTTCGTGACCCACCAGCGCGTGCAGGCACTTGACCCGGGCGGGCATGCCCCCCGCGCTCTGCATCCCCGCGGGCAGCGGCTCGACGCCGGCCTCAGCGGCGAGCGCGTCGCGTTCGGCAAGGTAGGACTCATGCGCCCGGGTGTAGGCCTCGCGCAACTCGGGGTCGGCGGCCAGACGCTCGGTCATCTCGCGCATCAGCCCCCCGCCTTCCAGCGTGCCGATGGCCGAGGCCGCACGCGGGCAGGTCAGGTAGTACATGGTCGGGAACGGGGTGCCGTCCTCCAGACGGGGCGCGGTGCGCACGACGTCGGGAAGGCCGCACGGGCACCGATGGGCCACCCCGCGCACCCCCCGCGGCAGCCGGCCCAGCTGGAGTTCGACTGCGGCGATGTCATCACTGGTGAACCGCCCCTCGGGGGCGGACTGATCTGGGGAAGTCATGTCGGTTTCAGCCTAGCGGGCTGCCGCCTCCCGACGATCACGTCCGTACGCCCTCGCGGGCGCAAGGATCAGGGGGCGCGGGGCGGGGCCTGGGCTTCGGGAATTTCCTCGCTGTCGCTTGGCAGCACGTCAGCGGCGACGACCGACTTCCACAGCTGGGTGAACCAGGGGTCACTCGGCGCGCTGTCCTCCGGGACGTCCGTAGCGGGGTCGTTGCCGTCGAGGACCACGTACGCCTGTTCGCCCGGATATTGATAGTGCAGTCTGGAGCGCGCCTCACGCTCGATGTAAGCGGGGTCCTGGAGCTCGGCCTGACGCTCGGTCAGTTCTTGGACCGCCTGCTCGGTACGGGCCTTCTGGTCCTTGAGCTGAGCGATCTCGGAACGCTGGGCGATGTACTCGCGCAGGGGGTAGGCCAGGCTCAGGGCGATGACGCAGACGAGCAGGCCGAGGATCGCCGCGCGACTGGTCAGCGCCGGCCGGGTCCGCGTCGGCCGCTCGGCCGGGTCCTCAGCCCGCGCGGCGGGGGCCGGCTTCCCGGCCGGTGCCGCTTTGGCCTTGGCGGTCGTGGCGGCCGGCTTCGCCGAAGCAGCCGGCTTGGGCTTGGCCGCCCCATGGGCCGTCGGGGCGGTACGGCCGGAGGCACCGGAGGCCGAGGGCCCCGTCTTGCGCGGACGGGAGCCCTTCGGCGGCTCCGGCACCTTCGGCATGGGGCTACGCCTCCCGGGCGAAACGCGGGAAGGCGCCAGCGCCCGCATAGACGGCCGCGTCGTCGAGCTCCTCCTCGATGCGCAACAGCTGGTTGTACTTGGCGACCCGCTCGCTGCGCGCGGGGGCACCGGTCTTGATCTGGCCGGCGTTGGTGGCCACCGCGATGTCGGCGATGGTGGTGTCCTCGGTCTCGCCGGACCGGTGGCTGATCATGGCGGTGTAGCCGCTGCGCTGGGCCAGTGAGACGGCGTCCAGGGTCTCGGTGAGCGTACCGATCTGGTTGACCTTGACCAGCAGCGAGTTGGCCGTGCCCTCGGTGATGCCGCGCTGGAGGCGCTCGGGGTTGGTGACGAACAGGTCGTCACCGACGAGCTGGACGCGGTCGCCCAGGGCCTGGGTGAGGTGCTTCCACCCCTCCCAGTCCTCTTCGTCGAGGGGGTCCTCGATGGAGACGAGGGGGTAGGCGTCGACGAGCTCGCCGTAGTAGGCGGCCAGCTCCGCGGAGCTGATGGCCTTGCCCTCGAACTGGTAGGAGCCGTCCTTGTGGAACTCGGTGGCTGCGACGTCCAGGGCGAGAGCGATGTCGCGGCCCGGGGTGTAGCCGGCCTTCTCGATGGCCTCGATGATGAGGTCGAGCGCTGCGCGGTTGCTCTCCAGGTCGGGAGCGAACCCGCCCTCGTCGCCGACGCCGGTGGCCAGGCCGTGCGCCTTGAGGACTCCCTTGAGGGCGTGGTAGACCTCGGTGCCCCAGCGCAGTGCCTCGCGGAAGCTGGCCGCTCCGATGGGAGCGATCATGAACTCCTGGATGTCCACATTGGTGTCGGCGTGCGCGCCACCGTTGAGGATGTTCATCATCGGCACGGGGAGCACGTGGGCGTTGGGGCCGCCGATGTAGCGGAACAACGGCAGGTTGGCGCTCTCGGCTGCCGCCTTGGCCACGGCCAGGGAGGCGCCGAGGATGGCGTTGGCCCCGATACGGGACTTGTCCGGGGTGCCGTCGAGGTCGATGAGCGCGCGGTCGATCAGGCGCTGCTCCTCGGGGCCATAGCCCAGCAGCTCGTCGGCCACCTCGTCGTTGACAGCGGTAACGGCCCGCTCGACGCCCTTCCCGCCGTAGCGGTCGCCGCCGTCGCGCAGCTCGACCGCCTCGAACTGACCGGTGGACGCACCGCTGGGAACGGCTGCGCGGACGGTCGTCCCGTCGTCGAGCAGGACCTCGACCTCGACCGTCGGGTTACCGCGGGAGTCAAGGATCTCCCGTGCCTGCACTGCCTCGATCGACGACAACGTAGTACTCCATTTCCTCGCGTCTGGCCGTGGTTCTTCGCCCGCTGCGCGTCGCGTGCGGCCGGGAACCACGTTCGGCGTGTCATCTGACACGGCGGCCGCACGGGCAATAGCGGGCGTACTTGCCGCCCTGGGGCCGCGCGAACCACCCTGAGCCTACCGAGCCTGGCGCGACGGAGTCTCCCCCACTCCCCGGATTGGTTTAGTCCATTTTTCCCACCATCCTGATCAGGGACAACGCACCCATGGTGGAACGGCGATCCACTCGAAGGCGATCACCGACGGGTCCGGCGTGTCGGAATCCGCGCGCATGGGGACCGAAAGCAACGGCACAACGACGGTAGGCGAGCAGGTCGACACCGAACAGTAACGATAAAACCCATCGGATAAATCGGGATTGACTGTCGGACGATTCTGTTCTCTACTGTTCAGGTAGGAATTACGTACCCGCACCCCATTGGTTCCCCTGAAGGGCTCCCGACCCATGACCGCGAGACGACCCCGCCCCCTGGCCACCGCCGCGGCCGCCTGCACCCTGGCCCTGGTCGCCACCGCCTGCGGCACCGGCTCAGCGACCGGCGAGACCGACACCCTGACCCTCGGCTACTTTCCCAACATCACCCACGCCCCCGCGCTCGTGGGCGTGGAGAACGGGATCCTGGCCGACGCACTCGGCGCAGACGTCGAACTCGACACCCAGACCTTCAACGCCGGCCCCGATGCGATCAACGCGTTGTTCGCCGGCGAGATCGACGCGACCTTCATCGGCCCCAACCCCGCCATCAACGGCTGGTCGGAGTCCAGCGGCACCGCACTGCACATCATCGCGGGGTCGACCTCGCGGGGGGCCGGCCTGGTGGCCCGGCCCGGCATCGAGTCGGTGGACGACCTCGAAGGCACGACCATCTCCACACCGCAACTGGGCAATACCCAGGACGTGGCGCTGCGCTGGTGGGCCCAACAGCGCGGCTGGGAGTTCGATACGGAGGGCGGCGGCGACATCTCGATCGTCCCCCAGGGCAACTCCGAGATCGTGCAGGCGTTCCTGACCGAAGAGATCGACGCCGCGTGGGTGCCCGAGCCGCACCTCAGCCGTCTGCTGATCGAAGGCGAGGGCAACCTCCTGGTGGACGAGGCCGACGAGTGGGCCGACACCGACGGCGAGTACGTGACCACGCACCTCATCGTCAACCAGGACTTCTTGGAGGCCGCACCCGACCTGGTGGCCAAGCTGCTGAGCGGCCATGTGGAGACCGTGGCCTGGATCAACGACAACTCCGAGGACGCGCAGACCGTCGCCAACGACCACCTGGAGAAGATCAGCGGCGACCGGCTGGACGACGCGATCGTGGCCTCGGCCTTCGAGAACCTGTCCTTCACCACCGACCCGGTGGCCGAGTCCCTTCGTGGCAGTGCCGAGCATGCCGAGGCCGTGGGCCTGCTCGAACCGGTCGACCTGGAAGGCATCTACGCCCTCGACCTGCTCAACGAGGAGCTGGAGAAGGCTGGCCAGGAGCCCGTGTCGGGCTTCTAGGGGCGGCTTATCGGTGGGGCCGACTCCGCGCACGGCGTTCTGCGCCGGGAGCGGCCCCGCCCACGACGAACGAATCGACACCGCCGGCCGACGCCGGCGAGTGGCCTCGGAGGAAGCGATGACCCCAGTCCCCAAGGACGCCGCCGCACCGGCGTCCCCCACCGGCACCGCCGACCCGCCCGCCGTGCGCATCCATGACCTGGTCAAGGTCTTCGGCCGCGGCAAGCACACCCTGACCGCGTTGGACGGCCTCTCCCTGGAGGTGGGCAAGGGCGAGTTCGTCTCCGTCCTCGGCGCCTCAGGGTGCGGCAAGAGCACTCTGCTGTCCCTGGTGGCCGGCCTGGACGCACCCACAGCGGGCACCGTCACCGTCGGTGGGCACCGGGTCTCCATGATGTTCCAGGAGGCCGCACTGTTTCCGTGGCTGACGGTGGGGTCCAACATCGAACTCCCCATGAAGGTGCGAAAAGTCGCGCGGGCCGAACGGCGGCGCCGGGTCGAGGAGCTGCTCGCCCTGGTCCGGCTCAGCGGATTCTCCGGCCGGTTGCCGCACCAGTTGTCGGGTGGGATGCGCCAGCGCGTGGCCCTTGCCCGCGCCCTGGCCCAGGACGCCGATGTGTTGCTCATGGACGAACCGTTCGGCGCGCTGGACGCCATGACCCGCGACATCCTGCACGACGAACTGGAGCGGATCTGGCGCGAACGCGATCTCACCGTCCTGTTCGTCACGCACAACGTGCGTGAAGCGGTCCGGTTGGGCGACCGCGTGGTGCTGCTGTCCAGCCGTCCGGGCCGAATCATCGAGGAGTTCCCCGTGGTGGAGGAGCGCCCGAGGCGGATCGACTCCGTCGAGGTCGCCGCACGAGCCGCCTCGATCACCGACCGGCTGCGAGCGGAGGTGGCCCGTCATGCCGCTTGACTCGGCGACGACGGCCCAGCAGAGGGCCGATGCGCGAACCGGGCAGGACGAACGCGAGGTCGCGGGGCTGGACGCCCTCGAACTGGGCCCGCAGCGCCTCGTCGAACCCAATGGGTTCGCGGTGTGGGGGAAGCGGCTGTGGGACGCCTCATGGCCCAAGGCCCTCGCCCTGGTCCTGGTGCTGGGTGCCTGGCAGGCGGTGGTGTGGAGCGAGTGGAAGCCGGAGTTCGTCTTCCCCGGTCCCGACAAGGTCCTTCCCGTGCTGCTGGGCGAGGTGACCACCCCCCGTTTCTGGGAGGCGATGCAGGTCACCATGCAGCGGGCCCTCAGCGGTTTCGCGCTGGCGGTGGTCGTGGGCGTGCTGGTGGGCGTGGCGGTCTCGCGGATCAAACCGCTGCGCGCGGCGATCGGCTCGCTGATCACCGGCCTGCAGACGATGCCTTCGATCGTGTGGTTCCCGTTCGCGATGCTGCTGTACGGGATCACCGAGTCCGCGATCATGTTCGTGATCATCCTGGGCGCGGCCCCCTCCATCGCCAATGGACTGGTCTCCGGCATCGACTACGTGTCGCCGAACCTGTTGCGGGTCGGCCAGGTGGTCGGGCTTCGCGGTATCGCCCGGTACCGATACCTGATCGTCCCTGCGGCCTTGCCGACGTTCGTGGCAGGGCTGAAACAGGGCTGGGCATTCGCCTGGCGGTCGCTGATGGCCGGCGAACTCCTGGTGATCATCGACCAACAGAACTCGATCGGCTGGGCGCTGAGTCAGGCCCGGACGATGAACAACTCCGAACGGCTGCTGTCCTACATCCTGATCGTGCTGATCATCGGAATCGTGATCGACATCTTCTTCAGCTACGCGGACAAGTCGATCCGCAAGCGCTGGGGCATCAGCACCTGACGTGTTCTCCGGTTGCCCGGCATCGGCCGGACAACCGGCAGGATGCCCCGCCTCCCGGCCGAAGTCGTCGCCCCGGGACTGGTGAGCGGTCGGGGCCGCGGCCTTTTGACCTGCCGAACCACCTGTCGTCTACAATTCCGACCTAAGCAGTCGATTAGACGGGAAGGCGTCCTCGATGCAGACCCTCGTCCTGCTCGCCGCGGTCGGTCTGGTGGCCCAACTCGTGGACGGCAGCCTTGGAATGGGTTACGGCGTCACCTCGACCACGCTCCTCCTCGCCCTGGGCGCGACTCCCGCGACCGCCTCTGCGACCGTTCACCTGGCCCAGATCGGGACGACCCTGTCGTCCGGGGTGTCGCACTGGCGCATGGGCAACGTGGATTGGGGCGTCGTGCGGAGGATCGCGGTGCCGGGCGCGATCGGTGCCTTCGTCGGGGCGACCGTCCTCAGCAGCGTCTCCACCGAACTGGCAGCGCCGTTGATGTCGGGCATCCTGCTGTCGCTGGGCGTTTATGTCCTGGTGCGTTTCACCGCCTGGGGAACCCCGCGCGGCCACCTCGGCAAGCCGCTGCGCACCCGGTTCCTCGCCCCGCTCGGCCTGGTCGGCGGATTCGTCGACGCCACCGGAGGCGGCGGCTGGGGGCCCGTGAGCACCCCTGCCCTGCTCGCCAGCGGACGGCTGGAGCCGCGCACGGCGATCGGTTCGGTCAGTACCAGCGAGTTCATCGTGGCACTGTCGGCGAGCCTCGGGTTCCTGACCGGCCTCGGCCACTCGGGCATCAACCTGGCCTGGGCCGGCGCTCTTCTCATCGGCGGTGTGATCGCCGCTCCGTTCGCCGCATGGATCGTGCGCTACTTCCCCGCACGGGTCCTGGGCTCGGTGGTGGGCGGCATGATCATCATGACCAACATCCGGACCGTCGTGAACAGCGACTGGCTCCCTCTGGACGGCACCCCACGAATAGCTGTCTACCTGCTGGTTCTTACCGTCTGGGTGGGAGCGGTGGTGTGGTCGGTACGGGCCCACCGCATGGAACGGTCCGCCGGAACGGATGCCGCCCGACTCCCGACCCCCGTCCGCGGCTGAAGGGGCCCGCCACCGCGCGACAGGGCCTTCCCCGTCCCGGGTCCCGGTACCGCGCGCTCTTCCCACCAGGCGACCCGCTGCCCCCTCTTCACCCCTGGCCGACCATCACACGCTTATAGTTCGCACTGTCCGATACCCGAGAGAGGATGAGCAAGGCGGAGGGGATGACCGAGAAGACGACGCCCCGCCCCGGGCGGCGCCGCACCGTCGAACTGCTGATGCTGCTGGCAGCGATCACGGTCTTCGTCATCGGCTTCAGCCTCGCCGGGCTCGGAGTCAACGGCAGCGTCCCACCCGTTCTGGCCCTGTTCACCGGGGTCCTCGGCGGGGGTGCGATCGCGGTGCACATCGCACTGCGCTACCTGGCCCCTTGGGCCGATCCGCTCATGCTGCCACTGGGGGTTCTCCTCAACGGCATCGGACTCGTGGTGATCTGGGGCCTGCACGCCGAGGCCGGACGTGACGGGTCCGGAGCCCTCAAACAGCTCATGTGGACCGGTCTGGGCCTGGCACTGTGCCTGGCCGTGCTGGTGGTGGTGCGCCGTCCCCAACTGTTGCAGCGCTACCCCTATCTGATGGCGCTGGCAGGCGTGCTCCTGATCGCGTCCCCCATGCTGCCGGTGGTGGGCCTGGACCAGTACGGCGCGCGGCGCTGGCTGTCCTTCGGCACGATCACCGTGCAGCCCTCGGAGTTCGCCAAACTCCCTCTGGTGGTCTTCCTCGCCGCCTACCTCGGTGTGAAACGGGACGTGCTGGCGCTGGCTGCCAAACAGGTGATGGTGCGCGAGGTCAAGGTGTTCAGCCTGCCCCGGATGCGCGACATGGGGCCGATGACAGCGGCGTGGGGCATGGCCATCCTCGTCCTGGTCGGCACCAAGGACCTGGGGACCTCGCTGCTGTTGTTCGGTTTGTTCCTCGCGATGTTCTACATCGCCACGCAGCGCAAGTCCTGGGTGGGGATCGGCCTGGCGATGTTCCTCGCCGGCGCCTACGCCGCCTACCTGATCTTCTGGCACGTCCAACAGCGCGTCGCGATCTGGCTGGCGCCGTTCGACCCTGAGGTCTACCGCCAGCAGGGCGGCAGCTACCAGGTTGTCGAGGGTCTCTTCGCGCTCGCTGACGGCGGGCTGCTGGGGATCGGCTTCGGTGCGGGCCGCGCCGCGACCCTGTTCGCGTCCGACTCCGACCTCATCCTGGTCTCGATCGGGGAGAAGTTCGGCCTGGCCGGGCTCAGCGCCGTGATCCTGGCGATCCTGCTGCTGGTGGAGCGGGGGTTCAGGGTGGCACTGGCCTCACGCGAGCTCTTCGTCAAACTGATGACGGCCGGACTCGCGTTCCTTTGGGCGTTCCAGGTGTTCGTGGTGCTCGGCGGGGTCACCCTGCTGATCCCGCTGACCGGCATGACGACTCCGTTGCTGGCCATCGGAGGATCGTCGCTGACCACCAGTTGGATCATCATCGGGCTGTGGCTTCGGGTGGGCGACACCGCACGCCGTCCTGCGCAGGCGGTCACCGGGGAGCCGGGCGAGACCGTGGAGATCTCCCTCAACGACGGGAGGCTCACTGCTGTGCGGCCCAGTACCTCCGCCATTGATCAGATGTGAGGGCCCTCGGGTCCAGGCCGTCGTCGCGAGCGGCGCCCTCTGCGGCACGCAATCGGGTGTCGAAACGGCGGGCCGCCGCGCGCAGGTCCAGTTCCGGATCGGCCTCGGCCCGACGCTCTGCCGCCACTTCGGCGAACAATCCGCCTCCGGGACCCCGGTCGTCACCGATGAGCTCCTCGGGAACCCCATTGCGTACGGCACGCTTTTGCAGCTCGTAGGCCAACAGAGCCCCCGGTTGGGCGAAAGGGACCCCGGCCAGCACGGAGGTGTCGGCGGCCTCGCCCTGCTCAGCGCGCTCGGCCGCCTTGATGGCCTCCCAGTTGGCCTTGACCTCGTCGGCACCCGACACCTGCACGCCTGCGAAAACGTGCGGGTGCCGCCGCGTGAGTTTGTCGATGACGGCGTCGGCCACGTCGTCGATGGTGAAGCCTTCCGGGCCGCGCTCCTCGGCGACTCGGGCGTGGAAGACCACCTGGAGGAGCACGTCGCCGAGCTCCCCGGCGAGGGCGTGCAGATCGCCGCTCTCGATCGTCTCCAACGCCTCGTATGCCTCCTCGATGAGGTACTTCGCCAACGTCTCGTGCGTCTGTCCCGCATCCCAGGGACATTCGCGGCGCAGCGTGTCCATGACCTCCACCAGCGCGAGGAGCCGGTGGCCGGAGGACTGGTCGGCGTGCTCTTCCACTGTCGGGATCACCCGCCCATGGGCTGCTGGCCCTGGGGCAGGGCAAGCGCGGGTTCGGCCGGTGCCGACAGGAGGCTTCCACGGGGGTCGATGGTGAGGCCCGCAGGGTCGAACACCCCATAGCGGGGGTTGACCTCGATGTCGGCCGCGGCCAGGTGGCTGCGGAAGCGCTCTTGGGGGTAGAGGTTGGCCGCTTCGGCGGGGACGGACGACTCCAGTTGCGCCATCGCCGTCTCCACTTGCTCCTCCAGCTCGGCGCCGCTCAGCCCGTTGTACTCGGCCTGCTCGGTGAGGTAGGCGCGGGTGTCGGTGCGCAGCTTGTCCTCGATTTCGGCGAGGTCCGCAGGATCGGCCTCACTCGCCAGTCGGTCCCCGATCAGCGCGACGCGCACCTGGTCATCGACCTCGGCATCGGTGAGCCCCTGGAACTGGGGCGACTCGCGCCCGCCGAGTCGGTCGAGGACCTCATCGGTGTCGGCCCGGGTGATCGCGATGCCCTCCTCCTTGGCGATCTGGTCCAGGGTGGTGACGGTGATGTAGCTGCTGAGCACCCTGGTCGCCGCGTCCGAGCGCTGCTGGGGGGAGAGCTGCCGGCCCGAAGCCGACTCGATCCGCTCGACCTCGCTGCGTACCTGCTCGTGGCCCAGGCTCTCACCACCGACGACAACGGCGGAGCCGGCCTGGGAGACCCCGCAGCCGGTGAGCATCAGCACGGCCGCTGCCGCGCCCGCAAAAACTGTTCGACGGCGCGGGAGAGTCGAGCGCACAGGGCTGAACCTTTCGATCGGGCTACACGGCTCGGCGGGCCGGACGGCAGCCGGGGCAGTTGGTGCGCCGCCCACTGTGCCGCACCGGTGCCCCGCGCGCCACCCCGTCCGCACCGGACCAGCGTGTCGGAGGGTCTTGCTCAGGGCATCGCGTCGGGCAGCCAACCGCCCTCGCGCAAGGCCGTCACGACCTGGTCGACCGAATCCGCCTCGGCCGCCCCCGCGGTGTCGATGACGAGGTCGGCGTCATGGGGTTCCTCATAGGGATCGGAGATCCCGGTGAACTCGGGGATCTCGCCGGCACGCGCCTTGGCGTAGAGGCCCTTGCGGTCGCGGGTCTCGCACACGTCGAGCGGCGTGGCCACGTGCACGAGGAAGAAGTCCCCGGTCTCCTGGGCCATACGGCGCACCTCGGCGCGGGTGGCGGTGTAGGGGGCGATGGGCGCGCACACCGCGACACCGCCGTGTCGGGCGATCTCGGCTGCGACGTAGCCGATACGGCGGATGTTGAGGTCGCGGTCGGCGCGCGAGAAGGTCAGCCCCGCTGACAGCATCCGGCGCACTACGTCCCCGTCCAGGAGCGTGACGGTACGGCCGGTAGCCCGCACGGCCTCGCTCACCCCGCGTGCGATCGTGGACTTTCCCGAGCCGGACAGTCCCGTGAAGAACAGGGTGAGTCCGCGGCGGGTCCGCGGAGGACGCATCCGGGCCATCGCCGCGGCGACCGGCTCCGGAGTGAACCACGGAGGCAGTTCCCGCCCGTGCACCAACTCCGTCTCCACCTGCTCGGCGGTGAGTTCGGCCCGGACGCGGTCGGGTGCGATCCGGTCGGCCGGACGCCAGGATTCGGTGTCGGTGTCGTAGCCCCATTCCTGCTCGGGCAGGACGACCACGGGGGTGGGCGACGCGTCGGTCGCGCTGCTCTCCCGGGTTTCGAGCAGCACATGGGTGGCACCGTAGGCGGCTGCCACGTGCACGGCGAGCAGCGCGCGGCGCTGCGCGGGCAGCGGGGGCCCTCCGTCGGTCCAGGCCGCCGGCAGGGTGACGACGGTGTACCGGGTTTCCTCGGGCAGGAGGGGACGGGCGGCCAGGACCGCGGGTGCCGCGGCCTCGTCGTCGAAAGGTGCGTCGATGAGGACGAGCAGATCGGGGGCGGTACCGCCGATCCCGTCGAGAGCGGCGTGGATACGGGTCAGTGCCCGATGGTGCAGCGCCTGGTCGGTGACCACTGCGAGCATCGGACGCGTGCGATCGGCGCGCTCCCGGCGCACCTGCTCCGGGGTGTGGCGCAGGGCGCGCAGCACTCCGTGGGCGGGCGGTGCGGCCCGGTGCAGCCGGCCTGCCAGCCTGGCTCCCCCCGCACGGCGCCCCTCGGTGACGTCGAGTTCGGCCAGGGGGGCGCCCTCGGGGTCGGTGAGGGTGATGCTGTTGGTGTCGGCGAGCTCGTCGGACACGGTGAGGACGACCGGGACCGGCCAGACGGCGCCCGGGGGCGGTGGTCCGTCGGTGGCGAGTTCGGCGGCCTCGGCGACCGTCATGAAACCTGGGAGCGGGCACACGCCGGAGAGGATCAGCTCCAGATGGGCCAACCCCTCCGGTCCCGGGGTGAAGGCGGGCGGGTCACCGGCGGGCCGGGTCATGCGTGCTCCCTACGTCGTCGCTGGCGGCGCGCGGCGCGCCGTCCCCATTCTGGCCGAGGCCGCCCGGGGCGGCGCGGTCCGGGGTTGTCCACAGGCGGTGGACGCACCCGGCCCGCTTGTCGGGCGGTCGGCCAGAATGATGGGGGACGACGTGGAAGTTCAGGACTTGCGCAGGACGAAAGCGAGGTTGTTGTGCCTGGCGGTGAGACGGCCGAGCGACGCGGCGGCGACCGTGCGCAGTCCGGCGTCGACGATCGGGGACATCCGGCCGAAGTAGCGCAGGTGGTGGTTGCACGAGAGCGTCTGCAGCACCTCTACTTCATTGCGCGCGCAGTAGTCGAGCACCCCCCGGTAGGAAACCACCCGGTCGTAGACGGTGGGAAACGGGCCGAACCCTGGCCGCCCCGCGTTCACCCGGCCACGGACATGACGCTTGTAGGCCACGTGCAGGCCGAACGGAGCGATCCGGGTCAGGAATCCGTACACCGAGTCGCGGTCGGGGATGCGCAGGAGCAGGGTCCCGCCCGGCCGCAGTGCGGCGAACAACCGGTCCAGGACCTGTTCGGCGCCGGACACGTGCTCCAGCACCCAGGAGCAGAACACCACGTCGTAGGCTGCTTCGGGCAGTTCCACGGTGCGCAGGTCACCCACGATCGCCTCGTGCAGGTCGGCGCGCTCGTCGATGCGCATGCGCAGGCTGCGCCCGTCGGCGTCGATTCCGGTGATGTGCGGGGTCACCCCCTCGACCTCCACCGTGCCCAGCGTCCACTGCCGGCCGCAACCGGCTTCCAGGATCCGCAACTCGGTGGCGCCGCGCTCGTCGCGGACGCGCACCCCCGCCTCATGGATGCGCTGTCGAAAAACCTCGGTGTCGTACTCGGGAGTGGGCTGAGCCCTGAGGGGCGGAACAGCCCGGGTCGATTGAGCGTTACTCATGGTGAGCAATCATGCCGGTCACACGCTGTGAGCGGTGGCGAATCCGGGTACAGCCGGTGTGGCGCCACGCGTAGGCTGTCTACGGGGAGCACACCGAATCCGTGGCCGGCGCGTTTCTACCGCCGTGCGGCAGGCACCTTCCATCAAACGCCCCACTTGGTGATATGAGCCTTTCTGGACTTCTCTCCGTCGTCGCCGGTGACCCGGCCCTGAGCAAAGCGATCGCGACCGCGCGAGGCGGCCATGATCCCCGTCTCGACATCGTCGCGCCAACCGCCCTTCGCCCCTTTCTGGTCGCAGGGCTGGCCGTCGACGCCCCGGTGGGCGCCGGGCGTCCGGTTTTGGCCATAACCGCTACTGAGCGTGAGGCATCCGATCTCACCGAGGCGCTGGGATCCCTGCTGCCGGAGAGCTCCGTCGCGCTGTTTCCCGCGTGGGAGACCCTGCCGCACGAGCGTCTGTCGCCGAGGTCGGACACCGTCGGTCAGCGCCTGGCAGTACTGCGGCGCCTGGTCCACCCCGATCCCGCCGACCCGCTGACCGCACCGCTGCGCGTGGTCGTCGCCCCGATCCGCGCAGCCCTGCAACCGCTGGTGGCGGGGTTGGGCGACCTCAAACCGGTACGGTTGCGCGCCGGCGACGAGGCCGAGCTGGACACCGTGGTGCAATCCCTGGTCTCAGCGGGGTACGCACGGGTCGATCTCGTGGAGAAGCGCGGCGACATCGCCGTGCGCGGCGGAATCCTGGATGTCTTCCCCCCGACCGAGGAGCACCCCCTACGGCTGGAGTTCTGGGGCGACTCCGTGGAGGAGATCCGCTACTTCCAGGTCGCCGACCAGCGTTCCATGTCCGCCACGGAACGCTCCGGCGACGACGCCGCGGCCGGACTGTTCGCCCCGCCGTGCCGGGAACTTCTGCTCACCGACGAGGTCCGGGCCAGGGCCCGCGCATTGAGCGAGGAGCACCCCTCCCTCGCCGACATCCTCGGCAAGCTCGCCGAGGGCATCTCGGTCGAGGGCATGGAGGCGTTCGCCCCGGTCCTGGCCGAGCGCATGGAACTGCTGCTGGACCTCCTGCCCGAGGGCGCCCACGTTCTGGGCTGCGACCCCGAGCGCATCCGCACGCGCGCCACGGAGCTGGTGGCCACGAGCCAGGAGTTCCTGGACGCGTCCTGGATCAACGCCGCCTCCGGTGGCGAGGCCCCGATCGACCTGGGCGCCTCGGCCTACCAGTCCATCGCCGACCTCCGGCTGCGCGCGAGCGAACTGGACCTTCCGTGGTGGACGGTCACTCCCTTCGACCCGGGCGCCGGTTCCGCCGATGACGACGACTCGGTCCTGGTGGGGGCCACCTCAGCGGACGCCTACCGTGGCGACACCGAGCGCGCCCTCGCCGACGTCAAGTCCTGGCTGCACGACGAGTGGCGGGTCGTGCTGCTCACCCAGGGACAGGGCCCTGCCGAGCGGCTGGTCTCCATGTTGCGCGACGCGGGTCTGGGCGCACAGCTGCGCCCGGATCTCCCCGGACCACCGGATGCCTCGGTGGCCACGGTCACCACGGGGCTGATCGAGCACGGTTTCGTATGGCGCTCGGTGCGCATGGTGGTCCTCACCGAGACCGACCTCGCCGGACAGCGCTCATCCACCCGTGACATGCGCAAGATGCCCAGCAGGCGGCGCGGCGGCATCGACCCGTTGCAGCTCAAGCCGGGCGACTACATCGTGCACGAGCAGCACGGCGTGGGCCGCTACATCGAGATGGTGAGCCGAAGCGTCCAAGGCGCCACACGCGAATACCTGCTGATCGAGTACGCACCGTCCAAGCGCGGCCAGCCCGGCGACCGGTTGTTCGTCCCCACCGACCAGCTCGACGAGGTCACCCGTTATGTCGGCGGGGACGCGCCGTCGCTGTCCAAGATGGGCGGCGCCGAGTGGACCAAGACCAAGAACCGGGCACGCAAGATCGTCCGGGAGATCGCCGGTGACCTGATCCGGCTGTACTCGGCGCGCCAGGCGTCTCCCGGGCATGCTTTCGCCCCCGACACCCCGTGGCAGCGCGAGCTGGAGGACGCCTTCCCCTACGTGGAGACGCCGGACCAGCTCGCGGCTATCGACGAGGTCAAGGGCGACATGGAGAAGGCCCTGCCCATGGACCGCTTGATCTGCGGCGACGTGGGTTACGGAAAGACCGAGGTCGCGGTCCGGGCGGCGTTCAAGGCCGTGCAGGACGGCAAGCAGGTGGCCCTGCTGGTGCCCACCACCCTGCTGGTCCAGCAACACCTGTCCACGTTCAGCGAGCGTTATGCCTCCTTCCCCGTCACGGTCAAGCCGATGTCGCGGTTCCAGAGCGACTCCGAGATCGCCGCGACCCGCGAGGGCATGCTCTCGGGCGAGGTGGACGTGGTCATCGGGACCCATCGCCTGCTCTCCGCCGAGACGAAGTTCAAGAACCTGGGCCTGGTCATCATCGACGAGGAGCAGCGCTTCGGCGTCGAGCACAAGGAGTCGCTGAAGCGGCTGCGGACCCAGGTGGACGTACTCGCGATGTCGGCGACCCCCATCCCCCGCACCCTGGAGATGGGGCTCACCGGCATCCGGGAGATGACCACGATCCTGACCCCGCCCGAGGAGCGGCACCCGGTGCTGACCTTCGTGGGGCCCTACGACGAGAAGCAGATCACCGCGGCCATCCGGCGTGAACTGATGCGCGAGGGCCAGGTGTTCTTCGTGCACAACCGGGTGGCATCCATCGACAAGGTCGCGGCCACCCTGCAGCGCCTGGTTCCCGAGGCCCGGGTGGCCTACGCCCACGGGCAGATGAACGAGCAGCAGCTGGAGAAGGTGATGGTCGATTTCTGGGAGAAGAACTTCGACGTCCTCGTCTCCACCACGATCGTGGAGTCGGGGCTCGACGTCCCCAACGCCAACACCCTCATCGTCGACCGTGCGGACAACTACGGCCTGTCCCAGCTCCACCAGCTGCGCGGCCGGGTCGGGCGCGGTCGGGACCGGGCCTACGCCTACTTCCTGTACCCGGCCGACAAGCCCCTGACCGAGACGGCGCACGAGCGATTGGCGACGGTCGCCCAGCACACCGAGACCGGCGCGGGCATGTACGTGGCGATGAAGGACCTGGAGATCCGCGGAGCGGGCAACATCCTCGGGGCCGAGCAGTCGGGCAGTATCGCCGGAGTGGGATTCGACCTGTACGTGCGCATGGTCGGTGAGGCGGTGCGCGAGCTCAAGGGTGACCCGAACTCGGTCCAGGAGGTCGAGACCAGGGTCGAACTCCCCATCGACGCCCACATTCCACACGACTACGTTCCGGGCGAGCGGTTGCGTCTGGAGGCCTACCGGCGTATCGCGGGGGTCGGCGGGGAGGCCGACATCGCGGCGGTACGCGAGGAGTTGGCCGACCGGTACGGTGAGCCACCGCGCCCGGTGGACAACCTGCTTGCCGTGGCCCGTTTCCGTGTGCTGGCCAAGAGTGCGGGACTGACCGACGTCATCATGCAGGGCAGCCAGGTCCGGTTCGCCCCCGTGGAATTGCGCGAGTCCCAACAACTGCGGGTCCGCAGGCTCTACCCCAAATCCCTGCACAAGGAAACCACCAAGACGCTGCTGGTCCCGGCCCCCAAGAGCGGCGGACTGGGCGGTAAGCCGCTGCGCGACCTGGAACTGCTCACCTGGGCCGCGGACCTGGTGGCGGCCGTGTTCGAACCGCAGAAGAAGCGCCCCGAGGGCTGATGCGCCCCATGTCGGCGCCATAGGGCGAGGACACCCGCCCGGGTAGGCCCGGCCCCTCGAAAAACGAGGGGCCGGGCCTACCCGGTCATCAGACGGTCGAAGCCCGCTCGTCTGCCCACGTGTTCCTCCTGCCGTTTCACCGAGCAGACGCTCGCTGTGCTCGGGCCCCTCTCAAACACCGCGACCCGCACGAGGGGGCGGGGACGGGCCTGTTCTGTGCCGATCTGCGGGTCCACGTCCGAGGAACAGCCGGGGCGCACCCTTTGGGGACGGACAGCACCGGGCAGGGCTGGCATTCGTCCCCGCTCTGTGTTTCGGTCGCGGCCGGCCCGGCGTCAAATTCCTTGCCGGTTCCGCCGCTTCACCGAACTCTCGATGATGGCAAACCCTGCACACGATCAACTCGACTACTCTTAGTGTTTAAGAAATTACCAAACGTGTCAGTCGAGATGTGTTGACCGAAGAAGTAGGGACGCTCCCCGATGGATACCCCCGCCCCCGGACCGGAACTCACCGACTACGCGGCCACACTGCGACGCCGCTGGTGGATCATCGCTGCCGCGATGGCGCTCGGTCTGACCATCGCGGCGCTGGCCCTGGTGGTCGTGCCCCGTACCTACACCGCCACCACCTCGGTACAGGTACGACCGACCGGGCTGGCCGACCTCACCGGCGAACGTTCCGGCCGCACAAACGGCGAGGTCAACCTCGATACCGAAGCCCAACTCGTGGCATCCGCCGAGGTCGCCTCCGCCGCGCTGAAGAAACTGGGCCGCGTCGAGGACATCACCGAGTTCCGCAACCGGGTGAACGTCAGTGTCCCGCCCAACAGCAGCGTGCTGGACATCGCCTACTCCGACTCCGGCCCCGAGCTGGCTCAGCGGGGCTCCACGGCGTTCGCCAGCGCCTACCTGGAGTACCGGGCGGAACAGGTGGACCAGCAGATCGACGCCCGGGTCACCGCACTGACCAGCGAACTCAGGCAACGGGAGGCTGCACTGGGTCGCGCGTCCGACCGCGCCGACTCCGCGACCGGGGCGGCTCAAGTACGTGCCGAGACCGAACTCGGATCCGTACAGAACGAGATCACCGAACTCGGCAAGCAGATCAACCCGCTCAAGGCACTGCGCGAGTCCCTGCTGCCCGGACAGGTCATCACCGCCGCCGTCGCCCCCGACTCCGCGAGTTCCCCGATACCGGCCATGTGGCTGGGCAGCGGACTTCTGCTCGGTCTGGTGGCCGGAGTCGCGGCCGCCTACCTGCTGGACCGCCGCGACTCCCGTCTGCGGTCGGTGGGCGACGCCCGGCGCCACGGCGCGGGCCCTGTCCTGTTGGACCTGCGCGCGACCGACGCCGCAGCGGGCATCCTGGACGCCACCAGCCGGGCCGGCCAAGGCTTCCAGGAACTGGCGCACACGCTCGGCGCCCGTCTGGGTGCGGGCGACCACGTACTCCAGGTGTCAGCGCTGTCCTCCGGCTCCTCCGGGGCCGTGGTGGCGGTGAACCTGGCCGCCGCGCTGGCCCGCGTCGACGCCGGGGTCCTGCTGGTGTGCGCCGACCCAGGCGATGCGACCGCCTCCCGGTTGCTGGAGGCCCAGGGGC
This sequence comes from Nocardiopsis ansamitocini, assembly GCF_030268225.1. Classification (GTDB taxonomy): domain Bacteria; phylum Actinomycetota; class Actinomycetes; order Streptosporangiales; family Streptosporangiaceae; genus Nocardiopsis_D; species Nocardiopsis_D ansamitocini. The sequence continues at coordinate 1,372,695 of NZ_BSQG01000001.1, forward strand.
CCGGACTGACCGAGGTACTGATCGAGGGAGCCGATACGAACGCCCTGGAACAGCATCCGGTCCGCACCCCGGGGCTGCGGTTGCTCTCCTCTGGCCAGGACCCCGACCGCGCGGCAGGCCTGCTCCAGCGCGAGGTCATGATCACCACCCTGAACAAGCTGCGGGGCAGGGCCCGCTACGTGCTTGTGCTGACCGCGCCGATCAGCGAGCGCGCCGACGCCCACGCCATGGCCCCGGCCTGCGACGCGGTACTGACCGTGGTGGAACTGGGCCGAACGCGCCGTGAGGACCTGACCGGGGGCCTGGACCGGCTCAAGCACATCGGGGCACGGATGCTGGGCACGGTCACCGTGGCGACGCTCCACGCCTCCACTCCAGCGCCTAGGGAACAGGCTCCCCCGGTACGCGCTCCCAAGGCAGCCACGGGCGCGCACGACACAGCGGAGTCCTCCGCCGACCTCGCACCGCAGCGGTGACGCACCTCCTGCGCCCGGGGTGGCCAGTGGTGTGGTTGACGGCCGGATACCCGCTCTGGTGGGCGCTGGGACTGGGGCAGTTCGCGTTCTGGCTGTTCGCGGTGCCGATGGTGATCGAACTGGTCCGACGCCACCACGCGGGACGTCCGCTGTTCCTACCCTCCGGGTTCACCCTGTGGGTGCTGTTCCTGGTCTGGTCGGTGGCCGGACTGGTCCTGGTGGGGCTGACACCGGCGGGCGCTCTGGCGGGCACCGGCGGGATGCTGGGCGCGATCATGCGCATCATCACCTACCTGGCGCTGACCGTGCTGATGCTCTACGTCGGCAACCTGTCGCGGACGGAACTGTCTGACCTGCGCATCGCCCGCGCGCTTGGCTGGCTGTGCCTGGCGACCGTGGCCGGTGGCCTGCTGGGGACCTTCTGGCCCTACTTCGAGTTCACGTCCTTGGTGGAGATGCTGCTCCCCGGGTCGCTGGCCGGGGAGTCCTACGTCCAAGCGCTCGTCCATCCCTCCGCCGCCCAGATCATGGACGTGCTGGGGTACGAGTCGCCGCGCCCCAAAGCTCCCTGGGAGTACACCAACACCTGGGGCAACATGCTGTCACTGCTCCTCATCTGGCTGGTGGTCGGCTGGGTTGCGCGGGGCAGCACCCGGAGGCAGCTGATCGGCGTGACGGCCATCGCGGTCTCGGTCGTCCCCGTCGTCTACTCGCTCAACCGCGGCCTGTGGGTGGGGTTGGCACTATCGGTGGCCTTTGCACTGGTGCAGTTGCTGCGTCGCGGCAGGATCGCGGCCGTGTCGCTGTGCGCGGGGGCGGTGGCACTGGCGCTGGCCGCGGTCCTCGTCTCACCACTGCTGGACATCTTGCAGGAGCGCGCGGACAACCCGCACAGCGACGACGGCCGCGCGGTGGCCAGCGCGGCCGCGCTGCGTGCGGCGGGCGACTCGCCGGTCGTGGGCTGGGGAACGACCCGCGCCGCGTTGGGCAGCGGTTCCTCCATCGCGATCGGCAAGTCCCCCGAGTGCCCGCAGTGCGGCAACAACACGATCGGCAACAACGGGCAGTTGTGGTTGCTGCTGATCGCGAACGGCTGGGGCGGAACCCTGCTCTTCCTGGCCTTCTTCGCGCAGGCCGCGTGGCGTCACCGTGGCGACCTCTCCCTGGTCGGCTCGGCTTCGCTGCTGAGCATCCTGCTGCTGTTCTGGTACATGTTCTTCTACGTCGCGTTGACGGCGCCGCTGGCCGTGTCGATGATCGCCGTTGCCCTGCTGTGGCGGAGGTCGAGAGAGAAGACGCCAACGGTGGTCTCGACGCTGGAAAGTGGCGTGCGATGACCGGCGAGACAACCTACCTGACCGACCTCGCCGAGGTGCTCTGGCCGTGCGGCGGTCTCCTCGACCGTGGTTCCGGCGAAGAACCCGGGACGCCCGGCTCGCGTGGCGCGCCTGTGCGCGTTTACCTGCCGGTTCCCTCCGCCCACGATCCGCGGGTGATCATCCCCGCCGCCAACCGTTACGCCGCTGTGCGCGGTATCTCGGCGTTCGCGCAGGGCCACTCCCTCCGGGAAAAACTGCGCACGGGCCTGCTGACCACGGCGTTCGCCAGTGGGGTGGCTCCGCTGCTGCTGCGCGACCGGCTGCGGGTCGGCTCGGGCCAGGGGATCGAACACGCGCTTTCGGGTGCGCTGGACCGGGAGCTGGTGATCGTCATCCATGTCGGTCCGCCCCGCGCGAACCGCAAACCCGTCCTCCTGCTCCTCACCCCCAAGGGCCGCATCGTGGGGTACGCGAAGGTCGGGGTGAACGCGTTGACCTCGCGCCTGGTCGCTGCCGAGACCGTGGCGTTGAGACGCCTGCTGGACTCGGTCCTGCCCGATGTCACCGTGCCTCGCCTGCTTCACGCGGGCGAGTGGAACGATCGTCCCCTGCTGGTCCAGGAGGCGCTGCCTGTAGGCGATCAGACCGACCGGCCCACCCGTCGCCAATTGCTGCGCTGCGTCGTCCAGGTGGCGGCACTGGAACCGATCGCCGAACGGCTGGTCTCCGCCTCGCCCTACCGGCGCACCCTTGTCGAGCGAATTACCGCCCTGGGCCAGCGGCCCGAGGCCGATGCGCTGCGCGCGACCCTGGAGCGGCTGCCCGACGTCCGGGTGCCTTTCGGGGCCTGGCACGGCGACCTCACCCGGTGGAACGTGGCCAGCACCTCGCGACGGGCGTTCGTATGGGACTGGGAACGGCTGACGTTCGACGTCCCGGTGGGCTTCGACGCGCTGCACTACGAACTCAACGAGTCGGTCCAGGCCGGCGTGCATCAGGGGGTGCACCGCTGGCTGGACAGTGGCGCGCGCCTGCTGCGGGACCCGATGCTGGCCGCGACCGGGCTGAAGTCGCGTGCGGTGCCCACCGTGATGGCGCTCTACCTGATCGACCTGGCGACACGCTATCTGCACGACCGTCAGGCCGAGGCGGGCGCGAAGCTCGCAGCCGTGGACGACTGGCTGCTGCCGGCTCTCGCCGGGCTGGAGGAGCGTGCCGCCCACGAGGCGGCCACCGCCCGCCCCTGACCGATGGCCGTCCCGGTTCGCCCGGCGAGCGGCTTTCCCCTGTCAAGCGCGCCCGGACCGGCGCGCCGGCCCTCCGAGCAAGGAGCCTGTGACGTATGACCGCAACCAACCGCCCCGGACCCGCCGTGTCTGCCGCCAAGAACGCTATGCGTGCCGCAGCAGGAGTGTTCGGCCAGTTGACCCGGTGGAACCGGGTCCTTCCCGATTTCCTGATCGTGGGCACCCAGCGCGGTGGGACGACCTCGCTGTTCAAGGCCCTGGTGCAGCACCCGCTGGTCGAGGGGCCGACCTTCCGCAAGGGCGTGCACTACTTCGACGTGAACCACCATCGGGGGCCGGCGTTCTACCGGGGGCACTTCCCCACGCGCAAGTCGGCCCTGCCCCCCGTCCAGGTCTGCGAGTCCAGCCCGTACTACATGTTCCACCCGCTGGCCCCCGAGCGGATCGCTCGGGAGCTGCCCGACACGAAGATTCTGGTGGCGCTGCGCGACCCGGTGGAACGCGCCTACTCCGCCTACGTGCACGAGCGGGCCAGGGGCTTTGAGACCGAGACGTTCGAACGCGCTCTGGAACTGGAGCCCGAGCGGCTGGCCGGGGTCGAGGAGCGGTTGGCTGCCGACCCCTGCGCCTACTCGCACAGCCATCAACATCACGCCTATCTGTCACGAGGCCAGTACGTGGACCAGTTGGAACGTTTGGAGAAGCACGTGGGGCGCGATCGCATCCACGTCGTGGAAAGCGAGTCGTTCTTCCGGCAGCCGGAGGAGAACTTCGAGGTGATCGCCGGTTTCCTCGACCTCCCCCAGCATTCGGGCATCCGGTTCGAGCGTCACAACGCACGGCCGCGCAGCAGCATGGACCCGGCCCTGCGGGATCGGCTGCGCGCCCATTTCACGCCTTATGACGAGCGGCTGGCCCAGTGGTGGGGGCGCATGCCCGGTTGGCGACGATGAACGACCCGGGACCGAAGACGCAGCAACGGCCGACGGGGGCCGCCCCGACCGCGACGAGCGGGGACTCCGCCGGATTGGGCCGGGTGGCGCGGGGCGGGGCCGTCAACATGGCCGGGGCGGTGTGCGGGGCCGCGCTGAACGTCGGACTCGTGGTGGTCGTGGCGCATATGTTCCCCCAGGAGACCGCCGGCGTGTTCTTCTCCGCGACCTCGGTGTTCCTCATCGTGCTCGCGGTGGCCAACCTTGGCACCTCCAACGGCCTGGTGTACTTCATCGCGCGACTGCGCGCCCTGGGAGCAGGCGGTCAGAGCCTGGGAGTGCTACGGCTGGCGTTGAGACCGGTGGTGGCGGTGGCCCTGCTGGTCGGTGCGGCTCTGGCATTACTGGCCGAACCGCTCGCGGGGCTCCTGGGCAGCCAGGATGCCGCCGCCTATCTACAGGTGCTGGCGATCTTCCTGCCGTTTGCCGTCTATGCCGATGCCGCACTGGCAGCGACCCGCGGCTTCAACGACATGCGGGCGACGGTGGTCCTGGACAAGGTGGCCCGTCCCGCCGCGCAGTTGGCCCTGCTGGGCGCACTGGCCGTGTGGGGCGGCGCAGGACTGTTGACAGTGGCCTGGGTCGGCCCGTACCTTCCGGTCGCGATCCTGGCCTGGTGGTGGCTGCGCCGGGTCCTGCGTGTTGCGGAGCGGGAGGAAACCGCACCACTGCCCGTGGGGCCGAAGGTCGTGGACGCACGGACTTTCTGGGCTTTCGCTCTGCCCCGATCGGTGGCCAGCATCGCCCAGATCGGGATCCAGCGCAGCGGAATCGTCCTCGTCGCGGTCCTCCAGGGGGCGGCCGAGGCGGCGGTGTTCACGGCGGCGACACGGTTCATGGTGGTCGGTCAGTTCGCGACACAGGCCATCCAGTTCGCGGTGCAGCCGCGCCTGGCCGAACTGTTGGCGATACGCGACCACAAGGGCGCAGCCACCCTGTACCAGGCCGGCACCGCGTGGCTGGTCTGCCTGACCTGGCCGCTCTACCTGCCCGTCATCGTGTATGCGCCGCTGCTCCTGCACTTGTTCGGCGCGGACTACGCGGCAGGCGCCGGTGTGCTGGTAGTGGTCTCGGCTGCGATGTTGGCGTCCTCTGCCTGTGGCATGGGGGACCTGGCCCTGACGATGGCGGGGCGCACCGGCTGGAACCTGTTCAACAACATCCTGGCGCTTGTGGTGAGCGTGGTGGTGTGCGTGGTCCTGATCCCGTGGATCGGGGCGGTGGGTGCGGCTCTGGCGTGGGCTGCGGCCGTTTTGGTGCGCAATCTGCTGCCGTTGGCGCAATTGCACCGTTCGCTGGGGCTCCAGCCGCTGAGCCGGGCCTGGCTGGTGGCCGTGGGTGCGTGCCTCGTCTGGTTCGGCCTGGTCCCGCTGGGCGCCAACGCGGTCCTGGGCGCCGGGGCGGGCTCGCTCGCAGTGGCAATGCTGGTGGGAGGCGCCGGGTACGCGGCCACACTGTGGCGATTGCGGTCGGTGCTGGCGCTGGAGGGATTGCTGCACCGGCGCCCCACCGCACGGTGAGTGCCCGAAGCGGTCGGTGCTGGTGCCTGCGCAGTGGCAGAGGCATTCGTCCTTATTGCAGGGGATTCTCTACCCGCAAACGATGTTCATTACTTCAAGTAATGATTAAATCACTCTCAGTTATGAGACTATTGGGCTATGTCTTCAGCCCCTGTCCTGCTCGTCGCCTCCAGTGGAGGCCACCTGGCCCAGCTGTGGCCGCTGCGGCCATGGTGGACCACCCACGAGCGCGTCTGGATCACTTTCAAAACCCCCGATGCCGTTTCCGCACTGGCGGGCGAGACCGTCCACTGGGCCTACCACCCCACCACGCGCAACGTCGTCAACCTGGTCCGCAACACCTTCCTGGCGCTACGCGTATTCGCCCGGCACCGTCCCCGCGTCGTGGTCTCCACCGGTGCGGGCGTGGCCGTGCCGTTCTTCGTCCTGGCCCGGCTGCTGCGCGTGCCGACCGTCTACATCGAGGTCTACGACCGGATGGACACCCCCACCCTGACTGCGCGGCTGTGCCGCCCCTTCACCCGCCTCTTCCTCGCCCAGTGGGACGAGCAGCGTGAATTCATGCCGACCGCGATCACCGTAGGGCCACTGCTATGAGCGAACTGCCCGCCGTCGAGGCCGACGCGCGTCCCCTCGTCCTCGTCACCATCGGCACCGACCACCACCCCTTCACCCGCCTCCTGGACTGGGTCGACGACTACGCCGAACGACGTCCCGGCATCCAGGTGCTGGTGCAGCACGGGGCTTCCCGGGCGCCGGTGCACGCCGAGGGCGTGGACTTCGTGGACCGGCAACGCCTCGACGAACTGATGGCCCGGGCAACCGTCGTGGTCACCCATGGCGGACCGGCCACCATCACCGAGGCCCGCCGTCAGGGTCGGTTGCCACTGGCCGTGGCCCGCGACCCCGAACTCGGCGAGCACGTCGACGACCACCAGCTGCGCTTCGTGTCCCGCTTGGACGACGCCGGCCTGGTGCGCTCCTGCGGCAGCTCACAGCAACTGTGCACCACCCTGGACAAGGCATTGGCCCAGCCCGGCGATTTCCGCCTGGAAGACGATGCGGAGGACCGCTCCGGCGCAGCCGCCCGGCGGGCAGGAGAACTGATCGACCTGCTCAGCGCCGTACGCTGGCCCTCGGAACCACGCCCGCTTCCCCGTTCCGGCCAGGCATGGGCGAAATGGCCGGACGTGACCGTGGTGGTGCCCACCAAGGACCGTCCCGAGTTGCTGCGCGCAACCCTGCGGGCGATCGCCGCACAGGACTACCAGGGAACCATCATCACCCTGGTCGTCTACGACCACGTGGCCCCCGACCACTCGCTGGCCGGCGGCTCCGGCGATCGCCCGATCCTGGTGCTGTCCAACACGATGCGCCAAGGGCTGGCCGGAGCGCGCAACACCGGTGTCCTGGCCGCCGAGACCGACCTCGTGGCGTTCTGCGACGACGACGACACCTGGCTCCCGCACAAACTGCGCACCCAGGTCGAGGTTCTGCGCGCCGAACCGGACACCGAGATCGTCTGCTCGGGAATCAGGGTCGCCTACGGCGACCACGAGTCCGAACGCATCCTCAGGCGCACCAGCATCACCTTCGCCGACCTGTTGCGCTCCCGGCTGACCGAACTGCACCCCTCGACGTTTTTGATCCGACGCGACGCCATGGTGCACGGATGCGGCCTGGTCAGCGAAGACATCCCCGGCAGTTACGGCGAGGACTACGAACTTCTGCTGCGCCTGGCCCGGCGCGCCCCTGTGCGCAACATCCCCGAAGCGGGAGTACGGGTGCTCTGGCACCCCAGATCGCACTTCACCGGACGCTGGGAGATGATCTCCACCGCGCTGCGCTGGCTGCTCGCCGAATACCCCGAGTTCCGGTTGGACCCGCGCGGATACGCGCGCGTCTGCGGCCAGATCGCCTTCGCAGAGGCCGCGGCCGGACAGCGCGACGCGGCGCTGTCGTGGTCACTCGACACGCTTCGCGCTCGCCCCGCGGAGGCACGTGGATACCTGGCCCTGGCCGTGGCCTGCGGTGTTCCGGCCACGACGGTGCTGCGGATGCTGCACAAGCGCGGCAAGGGCGTCTGAGCCCAGAGCGCCCGGTGGTCGGCCGATCAGCCACCGGGCCCCGCCCGATGCGGGCACACACCGCACTAGTAGCGCAGCTCGAACTGGTCCAGCATCGACAGCGCGGAATTGACGGCTTCCCTCGCCTGTTCGGGAAGGTTCACGTACTCGTCCTGGCCCGCCTGGACGAATCCGGCCCGTGCATAACGGTTGTTGAGCAACCGGAAGTCGCAGGTCGGCCCCAGGGTGTTGTCCCAGAACTTGACCGCCCGCACCCGCTCGTATTTGCGCAGCACATCAGGGATCTCGGCGTACCACTCCTGCGTTGCCCGAGGGTTGCCGGGGATCGGCACGGTTCCGGCCTCTCCGATCATCACCGGCTTGTCGGGGTCGATGCCGTGGCGGGGGCCCTGTTCCTGGATCCACTCGTACATCGGCGCCATCGCCTCTTCGAAGGACTGCACGTGCTTCCACCTCGGCTGGTGGGGACAGCCGGTCATGTTGTACGCCTCCCAACTGATCCAGTCCACGTAGTCGTTGCCGGGCCACAGGCCGGGCAGCCGGGCGAAGTTTCCGGGATAGCCGGTCACGTTCCACACGAAGATCGCGTTGTCGGCCCCGTAGTCGCGGTAGACGTCCACGACGTGCTGCCACGCCTGGACGAACTGGTCGGGCGTGCCACGGGTGTTGTAGCGCTTGTTGGCGTCGGCCTCGTGGTCGAAGGTGACGAACACCGGCAGCCCCAGATCGGCGATCTGGCGGGCCTGCGCCCGCAGCGGACCGTCGAACTGCCCGCGGGTGATCTGGCGGTAGCGCAGGGGCGGATGCCCGTTCTGGTCGAAGCGACGGGCCTCCACATTGACGTGCAGGTAACGCCCCTCGTTTGCGAACGCGCGCTCCTTCGCCGTGGGAAAGTTGCGTTGGTCGATGCCGTGCCAGGTGTAGACGATGTCCATGGGACGCCCCGCAGCGCGCTCCAACCCGGCGACGTTGTTGCGATAGGGACTGACCCCCCACCACACCCCGCAGGACGGCTCCAGGATCTCCGTGACGTCGCAGACCGGGTCGGTCGAGGCGGTGACACCCGAGGGCGACGGACCGGGCTCCAGCAGCGGACTCATCGACGCACTGGGGGCCGGTGGCTCGGGCGAGAGCGCATCTGCGGACGCCCCGGCGCTGACGGTTGTTCCTGGCTCGGCTGTCGGCGACTCCGGAGGAACCTCGTACACGCTCGCGGGTTGGATATCCGCAGTGGCGCACCCGGTGAGCAGCAGGGTCGCCACCACCATGGCAGCGCCCAACCGCTCGCTCCGGCACCTTTCGACGGGCGGTCCGCAAAGGCCCGCAGACCCGTACAAGTTCTCCGTAATCGCGGAGTTCGATATTCCGCGCATAGACTCATAGTTACCATATGCGCTCGAAAATTAACGCTAAGTAACCGAGAGTGCGCCCTGCGCGGCGAGTCGCGTGGACTCCGGGTTCAACGCCGTGAAGTCGCCCAACCGGTACCCGAAACGCTCCACCCGCTCTGCGAACCGCTGCTCCATCCGGTTGCAGCTGGCCCTGCGTCCCGGGTGAACCAGGCTGCGGTAGGAACGCCACTGCCGCTGGTAGCGGTCGCAGTGGTGAGCGTCCATCCCACCCGCCGGAACCGGCCCGGTCAGCTCGAGGAAGTCACCCACCCCGGCGAGAACCCGCTCGGGTTCGGTCACCAGCTCCTCGTAGCGCACGATGTGCAGACGCTCGACGAGGAGCGCGTCCATGGCGGCCAGCTCGTGCGCGTGCAGCCAGTGGGCGACCAGGGACTGGATCGGCAGGTCACGATGGCGCGCCTGGGTGGCCAGCGCGACCGCAACGGGGTGGCGGACCACCATCACGAACCGGGCCTGCGGGTACAGGTGCAGCAGGTAGCGCATCATGATCAGGTTGGGCGCGGACTTCTCCACCAGCACGTCGCGGGTGAGGTCCCACTCCGGGGCCCACTGCTCGAAGAGCCGCTGAGCGGTGGAGACCCGGCACAACGGACGCTCCTCGGTGAGATGCGCACGCGGATCGAAGGCGAACAGCCCAGGCCCCCCGTAGGCGGCATCACGAGGATAGACCGACTGCATGTGCTGCCCCTCGCACCCGGGGGCGTCGGCACCGGCCAGCAGGCTAACCTCCGGATGCCGCGCAAGGTGCTCGGCCAGCAGCGTCACGCCGCTTCCGTGCAACCCACCGGTGAACACCATGCGGTGATCGCTCGGCATGCTCATCGCGCTCACTCCAACGAAAAAAGCGCCCGCGGCGATCGTCCGGGCACGCCGGCGGACCGCGGGAATCGCATCAGGATGATTGTGGGGCGCAGACCGGTCGCATGTGCGACTAGTACCCGTACCGCCATCGCGCGGGCGCGGTCAGCGCGGACACCGTGAAACGGTGCCGAAAAGCGAGACTACTCCTCCATGAGGAGTCCGCGCGCACAGAGACCGAACCTGTGGTGAAACGCATTGGATTCCCAGAAACGGTATGCCCCGCCGAGAGCGTCGCATTCCCCTGCGCGTCCACGGGCAGAACACCGCGATACCCGATGAACGAGGCGATCGAGGCGAACTCCGCCTCGGGCGCGGCGGCGAAGTCCTCGTAACGGACCCGTTGGGTGGGCACTCCGCGTCGGGCCAGTGCCGCCAACACCCCGTTCTGCGTCATCCATTGCACCGCGGTACGCACCGGAGGGTAGCGGGCCATCTCCTGTTCGGGACTGGTCGCCGTGGCCTCCGGCCGGGGCACCCGCCTGGCCCAGGAGTGAGCAACCGCACGCGGATCGCGCACCACGTGCAGCATCCGCATCCGCCGGTGGTAGCGCAATCGCAGGCAGGCGGCCAGCGAGGCGTGCTTGCTGGAGTCGACGACCACCCTGCAACCACTGACCTGTGCAATCGCAGCGTAGAGGCGGTCGTAGAGCGCGGTATAGCGGTGGACGAGGTCGGGGTGCCCGCCCGGCTCGGCCCTGAGCAGCCCGGGAACGAACCTGGTGCGGTCGACCGCGTCCTTCAGCGCCAGGACCTCGTGCGCGTCGACCCGGCCCCAACCGCCGAACGCCTCCGCTCCCACGGCACGCCAGAACGAGCAACCGCTGAACGGCTCCCCGCAGCCGCACCATTCGTCGTCGACGAGACTGCGCCGCCACATGTGCACGACCTCACCGACCGAGCAGACCCCGGGCAGTTCGCCGAGGAGCCGTTCGATCAGCGTCGACCCCGACCGCCCGATGCCCCCGACGAATACCAGCTCATAATCACTCACAGGCAGTGACACTACTACCGTGAGTGACAATTACACGCCTACTCGGCGCGGACGATCATCCCGGCCCCGACCGTCGCATTGGTCCCCTCGTCGATGAGGATGAATCCGCCGGTCAGCCGGTTGCGCTTGTACTCGTCGGCGAACAGCGGCTGGGTGACCCGCAGATTGACCCGACCGATCTCGTTGAGACCGAGGCCCTCCGCCCCCTCGTCTCGGTGGAGCGTGTTGACGTCGAGCCGGTAGAGCAGGTCGCGCACCACGACCTTGGCGGTTCTCGTGGTGTGCTTGATGATGAGCTTCGTACGCGGGGTGAGCGTACGGTTCTCCGACATCCAGCAGACCATCGCGTCCACGTCCTGGGTGACGTTGGGCCTGTTGTTGGGGCGGCAGATCATGTCACCGCGGGAAATGTCGATGTCGTCGTCGAGCAGCAGGGTCACCGACATCGGCGCGAACGCCTCGGCGATCTCCCCGTCGGCGGTGCGGATGCTCTTGATCCGGGTGTTGAGCCCCGAAGGGAGGTGGGTGACCTCGTCACCGGGCTTGAGCACACCCCCCGCTACCTGGCCCGCGTAACCGCGATAGTCGTGCAAGCCGGGGTCGTCCGCCCGGTTGGGCCGAATCACGTACTGCACCGGGAAGCGCACGTCGATCAGGTTGCGGTCCGAGGCGATGTGCACGTTCTCCAGATGGTGCAGCAGCGACGGACCGTCGTACCACGTCATGTTGAGCGAGCGTTCCACCACGTTGTCGCCGTGCAGGGCCGACAGCGGGATGAAGGTGAGGTCGGTGATGTCGAGCTTGGTGGCGAACGCCGAGAACTCCCGCTTGATCTCCTCGAAGCGCTCCTGGGAGTAGTCCACCAGGTCCATCTTGTTGACCGCGAGCACCAGGTGCGGCACCTGGAGCAGGGTCGCCAGGAAGGCGTGGCGCCGACTCTGCTCCTGCAGCCCCTTGCGTGCGTCCACCAGGATGATCGCCAGATCGGAGGTGGAGGCACCCGTCACCATGTTGCGGGTGTACTGGATGTGGCCGGGCGTGTCGGCGATGATGAAAGTGCGCCGCGGAGTCGCGAAGTAACGGTAGGCGACATCGATGGTGATGCCCTGCTCGCGCTCGGCGCGCAGGCCGTCGGTGAGCAGCGCGAGGTTGGCGGTCTCCTCGCCGCGGGTGCGGCTGGTGCGCTCCACGGCGTCGTACTGGTCCTCGAAGATCGACTTGGAGTCGAAGAGGAGCCGGCCGATCAGGGTGCTCTTGCCGTCGTCGACCGAGCCGGCCGTGGCGAACCGCAGGATGTCAGTACTCATGTGCAGCCAGTCCAAGTGCGTGTGCGCGGGTGGTTGGGGGTGATGGACGCTCGGCCCGGGCTAGAAGTAGCCCTCGCGCTTGCGGTCCTCCATCGCGGCCTCGCTGGCGCGGTCGTCAGCTCGGGTCTGGCCTCGCTCGGTGATCCGCGTGGCGGCGATCTCGGCGATGACCTCGTCGAGCCCGGTCGCCGTGGAACGCACCGCACCGGTACAGGTCATGTCGCCGACCGTGCGGTAGCGCACGGAGGTCTCGAAGACCTCCTCGTCGTCGTCACGCGTGATGACCGGGGTGTCGGCCAGCAGGATGCCGTCGCGCTCGAACACCCGGCGCCGGTGCGCGAAATAGATGGAGGGCAGTTCGAGGCCCTCGCGGGCGATGTAGCCCCACACGTCCAGCTCGGTCCAGTTGGACAGCGGGAACACCCGGATGTTCTCGCCCCGGTTGACGCGGGTGTTGAAGGTGCTCCACAGCTCGGGGCGCTGGTTCTTGGGATCCCACTGGCCGAACTCGTCCCGGAAGGAGAAGACCCGCTCCTTGGCGCGTGCTTTCTCCTCGTCACGGCGCGCACCGCCGAACGCGGCGTCGAAGCCGTTGTCCTCGATCGCCTCCAGCAGCGCGGCGGTCTGCAGCCGGTTACGGCTGGCCCAGCGCCCAGTGGGCTCGGTGACCTTGCCCGCGTCGATCTGCTCCTGGACCGAGGCGACCACCAGCCGCACACCGGTCTCGGCGACACGGCGGTCGCGGTATTCGATGACCTCGTCGAAGTTGTGACCGGTGTCGACGTGCATCACCGGGAACGGGATGGGAGCCGGCCAGAACGCCTTCTCCGCCAGGCGCATCATCACGATGGAGTCCTTGCCGCCCGAGAAGAGCAGCACCGGCCGCTCGAACTCGGCGGCGACCTCGCGCATGACGAAGATGGCCTCCGCCTCGAGGAAATCAAGCTGTGAGAGCTGGTACCGCCCGAGGGCCGGCTGACTGGCCTGACTCATGAATCCGCCTCATGCTCACTTCGCTCGCGAGGGCCGAGAAAGCCTCAACCACCCGCGTGTGGACCCGCGCTGTCCAGGTCCGCGGCATTGCGGACACTGGCCAACAACATACTCGACAATTCCGGTCGGCATACAAGGATATCGGGTAGGTAGGGATCCGCGTCGTTGTAGGTCAGGTTAGCGCCGTCGATCCGGGATGCGTGCAGGCCGGCGGCCTTGGCAACCGCCACCGGAGCGGCGCTGTCCCACTCGTACTGCCCGCCCGCGTGGATGTAGATGTCGGCGATCCCGAGCAGCACCGCGCAGATCTTCGCCCCCGCCGACCCCATCGGAACCAGTTCCGCACCCATCCGGGTCGCCAGGCGCTGCACGAACTCCGGCGGCCGGGTACGACTCGTCGTGATGCGCAACCGTTGCTCGGACGGCCGCTCCTCCGGCAGCCACGGCGGATCCACCGTGGACAGGGTGCTCCCCTGCGCGGGCAGTGACACAGCCCCCGCGGCCAACTCCCCGTTCTCCCACAGCGCCACGTGCACGGCCCAGTCCACCCGGCCCGGCTCCGAGAACTCGCGGGTGCCGTCGAGCGGATCGATGATCCAGACCCGCCGCGCGGTCAACCGCGCCGGATCGTCCGCCCCCTCCTCGGAAAGCACGGCGTCACTGGGACGCAGCCGCCCCAACGCGGAGAAGAGGAACTCGTGCGAAAGGCGGTCCCCGAGCGTGCGCAGCACCTCGGGCTCGTCGAACCCACCACGCGCGCGCAAGCGCAGCAACTGTTGTCCCGCCTCGATGGCGAGATCGCGCGCGACCTCATGATCATTTCTGATGGTGCTCACCAGACTCAGTATGCTCCCGCCCCACGGATAACCGCTGAACACGTTTTCCACAGAATCTGGACGTCCAACGTCAACGACCAGTTTTCCACGTACCGCAGATCCAGACGCACCGATTCCTCCCACGAAAGATCGGAACGGCCGCTCACCTGCCACAATCCTGTCATCCCCGGCTTCACGACCAACCTGCGCCGGACGTCGTAACCGTACTTGGCCACCTCCTCCGGCAGCGGCGGCCGGGGCCCCACCAACGACATGTTGCCCCTGAGCACGTTGACCAACTGAGGCAGCTCATCCAATGAATATCTGCGCAGCCATGCCCCGACCGGCGTGACACGCGGGTCCCTGCGCATCTTGAAGAGCACCCCGTCGTGCTCGTTTCGTCGACGCAGCAAGGCTTTGAGGGAATCCGCGTCGACGACCATGGTACGAAACTTGTAAAGGGTGAACTCGGCCCCGTCCTTGCCGACCCTGGTCTGTCGAAACAACGCGGGCCCGGCTCCCCCTCTGCGGATCAACAGCACCAGCACTCCGAACAACGGAGCCAGCAGCACCAGCGCCACGGCCGCGGCCACCCGGTCGTAGAGCCCTTTGACCAGACGGCGCCCGCCCGCCAACTCCGGGTGCTCCACATGCAGCAGCGGCAGCCCAGCGACCGGGCGGATCGTGGTGCGCGGCCCCGCGACGTCCATGAGAGCGGGCGCCACCGTGAGATCGGTGCCCGTCTTCTCCAACCTCCAGGCCATCCGGCGCAACTCCACCCCGTCGATCTCCGGGCAGGTCAGAACCGCCACCGTGTCGGCCCCGGTGACCGCCACGGCCGGCGGTACCGATCCGAAGTCACCGTAGACCGGACAGCCCGCGACCTCCGACACCCCGGGCTCGCACTGTCCAGTGGGCAGGCACACGCCCACCACACTCATCCCGTGATAGGGCTCCCGACGAAACTGCATCACCAGTTCGCGCGCCGCCTCCTGATGTCCGACCACCACCACCCGGCGCATGCACGCCCCGTTTCGGCGCTGCCGGTGCAGCCTCTTGCGCCAGGCATAACGCGAAGCCAGGCTCATCACCGTGACCAACGGCAGGACCACCAGGACATAACCGCGGGCCAGGTCGGTGTTCGTGGCATAGGAAACGATCGCCACAGCAGCCGTGAGCATCACCCCCGCACTCAGCACCCGGCGAAACTCCTCGGTGCCGATCCCGATGAAACGACGCTCGTACCCGCCGGCCAGCACGACTGCCGCCGCCCACACGAAAGGCAACAGCACCGACATCACCGCATAGGGCGCCACCTGTTGCGCCCACACACTTCCCCAGAACCGGGCCTCGACAGCCACCAACCCCGACGCGATCGCGCACGACGCGTCGATCGCGAACAATCCCCGCACATACGATTTCGGCCACCCCGCCCCCGACACCGCAACGGGTGCCTGCCACGTGGCAACAGGTTTCACGTCACTGACGACGGCCATGCATTCCTACCTTCGACACCGCCGGCCGCACTGATCCGTTTTCGGGCAGGCTCGCGCAAGGGGGCGACGAACCCAAGAGGAAAGGGGCCAGGGGGCGCGGAACTCGAACCGACCACTGAACAGTAGCTAAATGTAGTCAATAAGTCGCGCGACGTGACGGAAGGTGAGCAGAAAAGGTCCATCCGAGAAAAGGAACTCGGACACTCATTAACAAGAAGGTCCGCCTGCCGGAGGACCGACGGGTCGACTCACGGCACCCCGAAACGGCGACCGCACAGCCGCCGGCCGTTCCCCCGCCAGACCGGCGGGATCAGCCTGCCGTGTGGTAGATCAACTGGGCCTTCTCCAGACCCGACTCCAGAACCGTCTCCACCGCGTCAGCCGCCCGCTCCACATCGACCTCAAGGTCCGAACGCTCCGGACCGGAGAAGTCCCGCAACACGAACGACGCCGCGTCCATCCGCCCCGGAGGGCGACCGATGCCCACCCGCACCCGGATATACCCCGGATCGGCCAACGAAGCCGAGACCGAGCGCAGACCGTTGTGCCCG
This sequence comes from Nocardiopsis ansamitocini, assembly GCF_030268225.1. GTDB lineage: Bacteria > Actinomycetota > Actinomycetes > Streptosporangiales > Streptosporangiaceae > Nocardiopsis_D > Nocardiopsis_D ansamitocini. Next base: position 1,388,762 of record NZ_BSQG01000001.1, read on the forward strand.
CCCGCCCCTCCCCCGCGCTTGAGCTTCAACGCACTGAACGGAATGTCGAGTTCATCGTGGACCACGATCACCCGCTCGACCGGAACCTTGTAGAACGAGCACAGCCCCGCGACCGGCCCTCCCGAAAGGTTCATGAACGACCGCGGCTTCGCCAGCACCACCGGGACACCGGCGATCCGGGTCTCGACGGCCTCCGCGTGCGCCTTGTGCGCCTTCCACCGCTCACCGGCACGGGCGGCCAGCGCGTCGACCACCATGAAACCGATGTTGTGCCGGTTCCCGGCGTACTTGGGACCGGGGTTACCCAACCCCACCACCAGCCAGCGCTCCGAACTCACGGGACTCTCCACGACTCGTGCACGATCCGACGCGGAAAACAGCGACGCGCGGCCCCCCAGCATTCGCTTGAGGAGACCGCGCATCAGTGTGTATCCGAAGACTCGGTGAACCGGTACTAACCGGCGGCCTGCTCCTCGTCCTCAGCCTCAGCGGCGGGAGCGGCCTCAACGGCTGCTTCCTCGTCACCGGTGGTCTCGGGCTCTTCCTCGACCCGCTCGGCGGAGACGGTCGCGACGAGCGCCTCGGGGTCACCGGAGAGCTCGACGCCCTTGGGGAGCTTCAGGTCGGAAGCCGACACCTGGGCGCCGACCTCAAGGCCCGTGACGTCGAACTCGACGCCCTGGGGAATGTGGGTGGCCTCGGCCAGCACCTCGACCTGGACCAGCTCCTGGTTGAGCACGCCGTCGTGGGCGACGTCGCCGGTGAGGGTCACCGGGATCTCCACGGCGACCTTCTCGCCCTTCTTCACGACCAGCAGGTCGACGTGCTCAAGGAAGCCCTTGATGGCGTCGCGCTGCACGGCCTTGGGGAGGACGAGGTTGTCACTGCCCTCGACACCGTCCAGACGCAACAGCACGTTCGGGGTCTTCAGCGCGAGCATCAGGTCGTGGCCAGGCAGGGTGATGTGCCTGGGGTCGGTGCCGTGGCCGTAGAGGACGGCCGGCACCTGGCCCGCGCGACGGGCACGGCGCGCGGCGCCCTTACCGAACTCGGTGCGCGGCTCGGCAGCGATACGTACCTCGGACACGACGGAACTCCTTGGTGTGGATCTTCCCCCGCGGCGACGGGGAAACACGGCTTCTACGAAACAGCCCCGCCTCCATACCAGCGGGAAAGCCCCACCTACGCGGGGAAACACGATCTCGCCGCGCCACTGTCAAGCGGCCCGCGCGAGCGCAGGGATTACCCCACAGACGCGGGGAAGCTCATAGCAGTCTAACGGCTCTCACCGGCGGCTCGTGCACGCGCTGCGGCTGAACGGGGCGAACCCCGCCCAGCCGCCCCGCGGTCTACTCGAACAGACTCGTGACCGAGCCGTCGCTGAACACCTCGTTGATCGCCCGGGCCAGCAGCGGCGCGATCGACAACTGGGTGAGCTTCTCGAACTGACGGTCCTTGGCCAACGGCAACGAGTTGGTGATGACCACCTCGGAGATCCGCGAGTTCTGCAACCGCTCCACCGCCGGACCCGACAGCACTCCGTGGGTGGCCGCCACGATGACCTTGGCCGCCCCCTGCTCGAACAGGGCGTCCGCGGCCTTCACGATGGTCCCCGCGGTGTCGATCATGTCGTCCACCAGCACACAGGTGCGGCCCTTGACCTCACCCACCACCTCGTGGACCTTCACCTCGTTGGCCACATCGGGGTCACGGCGCTTGTGGATGATCGCCAGCGGCGAACCCAACCGGTCGGCCCAACGGTCCGCGGTACGCACCCGGCCCGCGTCGGGCGACACGACGGTCGCCTCCGAGGCGTCCACCTGCGACGCCACGTAGTCGGCGAGAATGGGAAGCGCGAAGAGGTGGTCGACCGGACCGTCGAAGAACCCCTGGATCTGATCCGTGTGCAGGTCCACCGCCATCAGGCGGTTGGCCCCGGCCGTACGGAACAGGTCGGTGACCAGCCGGGCCGAGATCGGCTCGCGGCCCCGGTGCTTCTTGTCCTGGCGGGCGTAGCCGAGGAAAGGCGTCACCACGGTGATGCGCTTGGCCGAAGCCCTCTTCAGCGCGTCCACCATGATCAACTGCTCCATGATCGACTTGTTGATCGGCTCCGAGTGGCACTGGATGATGAACGCGTCGCTGCCCCGGACCGACTCCAGGTAGCGGACGAAGATCTCCCCGTTGGCGAAGTCCTGGAACCTGGTCGGGACCACCTCGATGCCCAGTTCCGCGGCCACCCGCTCCGCGAGCTCGGGGTGGGTGCGCCCCGAGAAGAGCATCATCTTCTTCTGGCCCGCGGCCTTCATGCCGGTCACGTGTATTTCCCCCACAGTCTGCTGCCTACTTTCTTCGCCGGCTCAAAGGAGCCGGTTCGGACCGCCCCCGACACGCGCTCAATCGTCACTCCCCGGAAGGCCCCGGCCCGCCTGCTCCGCGGCCTGCGCGGACGGCGTCCCAGGACGCTTTCGCTGCACCCACCCCTCGATGATGCGCTGCTGACCGGCGGAGACGGCCAGCGCACCGGGCGGAACGTCCTCGCGGACCACGGTGCCGGCGCCCGTGTAGGCGCCCGCCCCCACGTCGACCGGCGCGACGAACATGTTGTCGCTCCCGGTGCGCGCGTGGTCCCCGATCGTCGTGCGGTTCTTGTTGACCCCGTCGTAGTTGACGAAGACGGAGGAGGCGCCGATATTGACGCCCCGGCCGATGTCGGCGTCGCCCACGTAGGTCAGGTGCGGGACCTTGGACGCCTCTCCGACAACGGAGTTCTTCACCTCGACATAGGTGCCGATCTTGACCCCGCGCCCGAGCCTGGCGCCGGGACGGAGGTAGGCGTACGGGCCGACGGACGCCTCGGGGCCGATCTCGGCCTCGTGGGCGACCGTGTGTCCGACCACGGCGTCGTCGCCGACCCGGGTGTCGCGCAGGAGCGTGGCCGGGCCGACCCGGGCGCCCTCGCCGATCACGGTGTGCCCCTGGAGCTGGGTCTGGGGCTCTACCACCGCGTCACGGCCGACCTTCACTTGGGCGTCCACCCAGGTGGAGGCCGGGTCCACGATGGTGACCCCGTCGCGCATCAGGCGCTCCAGGAGACGGTCGTTGAGCAGGCGCCGGGCCTCCGCCAACTGGACGCGGTCGTTGACGCCCTGGATCTCGACCCAGTCCTCGGCGACAGCCGCGTCCACCCGGTGGCCGTCGCCGCGCAGGATCGCCACGGCGTCGGTGATGTATTCCTCGCCCTTGGCGTTGTCCGTGGACAACCGGTTGACGACCTCGGTGAGCAGCGCGCCGTCGAAGGCGTACATCCCGGAGTTGATCTCGTCCACGGCCAACTGGGCCTCGGTGGCGTCGGCGTGCTCGACGATCTCGGTGAAGGCACCGCCGGAGTCGCGCACGACCCTGCCGTACCCGGTGGGGTCGGGGACCCTGGCCGACAGCACGGTGACGGCGTTGCCCGCCGCCTCGTGGGCGGCGACGAGGTCGAGGAGCGTGCGCCCCCGCAGCAGCGGGGTGTCGCCGTAGGCGAGGACGACCGTGCCGGACAGCTCCACCCCTTGCTCGCGCAGTGCCTCGACGGCCATGCGGACCGCATGGCCGGTGCCGTTCTGCTGGTCCTGGACCGCGGTCGAGACGTCGGGCGCGACGTCCTTGAGGTGCTGGGCCACCTGCTCCCTGGCGTGGCCGACCACCACGGTGGTGCGCTGGGGTCGGAGTTCGGCGGCTGCGGCCAGGACGTGTCCCAGCATGCTGCGGCCACAGATCTCGTGGAGGACCTTGGGAAGTCTGGACTTCATGCGGGTGCCCTCGCCCGCCGCGAGGACGATGACGGCTGCCGGACGGCTCACGCTCACTGGCGGAGACTCCTCATGTCGCTGGCGAATGAACTTCTATGGCTCGGCCGGCGGCGGGGACGGCCCGCACGGCCGATGGGCCGCGTCGGCGAAACGGCCTGAGAACACCTGGCCAGGGCACGCTGAGCCCGTCCTCCCTGGGCCGACATGGGCAGCATACAGGTGGGCCGCTCGGCGGGACGGCGCGCCCGGGTGTGGCGTTCGTGATTGACGCGTTACCGGCCCGAGACAGCGATAAGGGTCCGAGACCTATGGTCTCGGACCCCGCGCTGTCACAGTGTGAAGTTGTCTACAAAGAAGCGTCTCAGCTGTTCAGCTGCCATGCTCCCGGGCCAGGACTCGAACCTGAAATGTCTGAACCAAAATCAGAAGTGTTGCCGATTACACCACCCGGGAAAGCAGAAGATCTACTATCCGCGAAAACCACAAACTTCCACACCTGCCTCTATTCCCAGACTGCAGGGTGGCACCGCGTCTTGCATGGAACACCATAACGTCTTCGCCCGTTACGGTCACATGGACCGGGCCGAAGCAGGTCTCGACAGATGGCGAGGTCCCCCTCTCCAATCATCCCGACACCGAACCGTCCATCACTTGCTTGGCCAGAGCCTCAATCCGATGATAGAGCTCAGTACTGCGGTACACCTGCACAACCAGACAGCCCTGATAGCTCTCCCCCACGTTCTTGCGCACCGTGCTTGGGTTGTGCCGCTTGATCCAGGGCTTGTTGAAACGTTCCGCCCCTACTCCGACGACACCTGCCCAGAACTCGGTCGCCGCACCGATGTCGGCTGACTCATGGATGCTCAGCGTGAACCCCAACCGGTCCTTCTCAACGCCCATAGCAGCGAGGAACCGCAAAAAGAGCTTGATCAAACCGGCGTCGCTGTTGACGAAGACCACCCGGTAGTTGCGGTTCCACGGTTTGGCTTTGGTTCCCTCGCACCAGTAGATCGCAGCACCGATGATCAACAGCTCACGTTTGCCGAGCTCGCCCACCACCTCGGCTGCTGCAGCCCTGTCATCGCTCCGTTTGCGAACCGATTCTTGCTGGACTTGTCGCCGGCGAGTACTCGCCGGATCTTCGCAATGCTCCTCCCACTCCTTTTGTGTCATGGCCCGCCCTTCCGGGACCGGCCCCGGATAGGGCTTTTCGGGTTTGGGCAAATCCCTCAGCCACAGGGACAGGCTGCTCTTGGACACCGTCAGCTCGCGGGCGATGGCGTCGTAGCTCCAGCCCTGCCGGCGCAGGTCGAGGGCGCGGGCTCGGAGTTCGGGCTTGGCCCGGTTGGCGAGGTTGCGGTGCTTGGGCTCGACGTGGCCCTGGAGGAGCTGGGTGAGCTTCCAACCGCTCAGGCCGAGCTCGGCGCGGATGCGCGGGTTGCTCCAGCCCCGCTCGCGCAGGTCGATGGCGCGGGCGCGGAGGGCTGCGTCCTGGTTCGAACTCGTGTTCTCTTTCATGGCTTCAGGCTGCACCAGGGATAGGGGGGCCGCCGGCTCGAAAACGGGGTTGTCCACAGCCCCGATCAACCGAAGTAAGTCTTTTCTCACCTTGAAGTGACATGCCGGAAAGTCCGTGACGGAAGGGGCGTGTGTTTCCTCACCCGAAGTGGTCGGGCGACGGACTTGCCAAACCTACGACGCCGTAGGTTACGGTTACGTAGGTAAGAGTCACACGGCGACCGCCGGGCAACCGGGTGGCGCAGGGCATCCCTGTACGCCTCCCACGCCCTTCGAGCTCGCCTGACGCACCCCGATCCTTGTCCGCCGGTCACCACGACCGGTCCGACCTGGGGACGCGGGCGTTCTCACATCGATTTCCACGGCCGTCCCGACCAAGGTGGACACATGACCGCAGCACCCGAGATCAGTCCCGACACAGCGAGGAAGGGCCCCGAGCCGGAGATCCTGGAGGAGAAGCGCGGAAAGGCGGAGCGCTACACCGTCTTCGCGTTCGTCTTCATCCCGCTCCTTGCTGTCGCAGCAGCCGTCCCCTTCGCCTGGGGATGGGGGCTGACCTGGACCGACATCATCATCGGCGCGGTCTTCTACATCATCGGCGGCCTGGGCATCACGGTGGGCTTCCACCGGCTGTTCACGCACGGCTCGTTCAAGGCCAACCGGCCGCTGCGCATCGCGATGGCGATCGCCGGCTCGATGGCCATCGAGGGCAGCGTCATCAAGTGGGTGGCCGACCACCGCCGCCACCACAAGTACGCCGACCACGAGGGCGACCCGCACTCCCCCTGGCGTTTCGGCGACGACTGGCGCTCGGTGGCCAAGGGCCTGTTCTACGCGCACATGGCGTGGATGTACCTGGACGAGCAGAAGACCTCGCCCAAGCGTTTCGCCCCCGACCTGTTGAAGGACAAGGACCTCGTCCGCCTCGACAAGTGGTTCGGGCTGATCGTGCTGTTCTCGCTGGCCGCGCCGGCACTCATCGGCGGCCTGGTGACGATGTCGTGGTGGGGCGCGCTCACCGCGTTCTTCTGGGGAAGCCTGGTCCGTGTCGCCGTCCTGCACCACGTGACCTGGTCGATCAACTCCATCTGCCACACCATCGGCGAGGAGAACTTCGAGGTCCGCGACCGCTCCCGCAATGTGTGGTGGCTGGCCATCCCGTCCTTCGGGGAGTCCTGGCACAACCTGCACCACGCCGACCCCACCTGCGCACGCCACGGCGTCCTCAAGGGGCAGATCGACATCTCCGCCCGGGTCATCTGGGCGTTCGAGAAGTTGGGCTGGGCGACCAAGGTCCGTTGGCCCAACGCCGAGCGGCTTGCTGCAAAGCGTGTGAGCGCCTAGGCGGATCGGCCATCATGGAAGCCGTGAGTGAGCAGAAGCCCAGATCCCGCAGAAAGCGCATGACCGGCAAGGAGCGCCGGGAGCAACTTCTCGACGTCGGCAGGGAACTGTTCGCCGAGCGCGGCTTCGACGGCACCTCGGTCGAGGAGATCGCGGCCCGTGCCGGTGTGTCCAAGCCGGTGGTCTATGAGCACTTCGGGGGCAAGGAGGGCGTCTACGCGGTCGTCGTGGACCGCGAGATGCAGTGCTTGCTTGGCATGGTCGGCGACGCGCTGGTCGCCGACCATGCCAAGGACAAGCTGGAGGGCGCGGCGCTGGCGCTGTTGCGCTACGTCGAGGAGCACAGCCAGGGGTTCCGGATCCTGGCGCGGGATTCCCACGCCGCTTCGGGGACGGGGAGTTTCGCGAGTCTGATCAGCGACATCGCGAGTCAGGTCGAGCACGAGTTGGGCGCGGAGTTCAAGGCGCGTGGCTATGACCCCAAGTTGGCGCCGCTGTACGCGCAGTCGCTGGTGGGCATGGTGGCGTTGACCGGCCAGTGGTGGCTGGAGGTGCGCCGGCCCAAGCGTGAGGTGGTGGCGGCGCACCTGGTGAACCTGGCGTGGAACGGGCTGTCGAAGCTGGATGCCAAGCCGCGCCTGGAGGGCGGCGGGCGGCGCCGGGGCGAGTGACCGGTGCGCGGGTTCGGCGGTTCCCGCAAATTATCTCGATGTCAAGAGATATGCTGTGCTCATGCGCGATGAGGTTGACGGTCTGGTCGAGGCGTGGCGCACCGAGCGCCCGGACCTCGATGTGGAGCCGCTCCAGGTGTTGAGCCGGGTGTCGCGCCTTGCCCGGCACCTGGACCGCGCGCGCCGCACGGTGTTCACCCGGCACGACCTGGAGCCGTGGGAGTTCGACGTCCTGGCGGAGTTGCGGCGTTCGGGCGCCCCCTACGAGTTGAGTCCGGGGCGGCTGCTGCGCGCCACCCTGGTCACGTCGGGCACCATGACCAACCGGATCGATCGGCTGGCCGCGGCCAAGCTGGTGGGCCGGTTCCCCGACCCCGCCGACAAGCGGGGGGTGTTGGTGCGCCTGACCGTCGAGGGACGCGAACTGGTGGATGCGGCGCTGGCCGACCTGCTCAGTTACGAGGAGTCGATCCTGGGTGCGATGAGCGCCGTCCAGCGCGGCGAGTTGGCAGCGCTGCTGCGGTCGGTGCTGTCGCCGCTGGACGAGCCCGCCCGCCCCCAGCGAGGGTGAACGGGGCGGGCCGCGTCTCTTCCGGCAGCGGTCACTCCCCCAGTGTCTCGGCCTGGAGCAGCCACGCCTCTTCCAGTTCGTCCTTCTCCGCGCCGAGGGTCTTGAGTTCGGCGTCGAGTTCGGCGAGCCGGGTGTAGTTCTCGGCTGCGGCGGCCATCAGTTCGTGCAGTTCACTCTCGCGGGTGCCGATGCGGTCGATACGCCGCTCGATGCGCTGGAGTTCTTTCTGCGCGGTGCGGCGTTGGGCTGCCGAGAGTTGCGGTTGCCGGTCCGGCTCCGCCTCGACGGCGGACGCGGCGCCGCGGTCCGCGGGGACGGCTCCCGTTTCGGCCGCTTCGCGCCGGGCGAGGTACTCGTCCACTCCGTTGGGGAGGTGGCGCATGGTGCGGTCGCCCATGAGCGCGAAGACCTGGTCGCAGATGCGCTCCAGGAACCACCGGTCGTGACTGACCACCACCAGGGACCCCGGCCAGCCGTCGAGGAGGTCCTCCAGTTCGGTGAGGGTCTCGATGTCGAGGTCGTTGGTGGGCTCGTCCAGGAGCAGGACGTTGGGCTCGTCCATGAGCAGTCGCAACATCTGCAGTCGGCGCCGCTCGCCGCCGGAGAGGTCCCCGATGGGGGTCCACTGGCGATCACCGCGGAAGCCGAAACGCTCCAGCATCTGGCTGGCGGAGTAGTCCTTCTTGCCGATGGTGACGTGTTCGCGGATCTCGGTGACGGCTTCGAGCGGGCGGGCGGTGGGCGAGAGCTCCGCGAGGTTCTGGGAGAGGTGTCCCAGGCGGACGGTCTTGCCGCGCCGGACGGTCCCGGCATCGGGCTCGCGCTCGCCGGCCAGGGCGCGCAGGAGCGTGGTCTTCCCGGAGCCGTTGACCCCGACGAGGCCGATGCGCTCCCCGGGGCCCAGCTGCCATGTCAGGCGCTCCAGGAGGGTGTTGGCGCCGGCGTTGAGGGTGGCGTCCTTGACGTCGATGACGGTCTTACCGAGCCGGGAGCTGGCGAATCGCACGAGTTCGACGGTGTCGCGGACGGGGGGCACGTCGGCGATGAGCGCGTTGGCGGCGTCGATGCGGAACTTGGGCTTGGAGGTGCGGGCGGGCGGGCCGCGGCGCAGCCAGGCCAGTTCCTTGCGCATGAGGTTCTGGCGGCGTTCCTCGGTGGCCTGGGCGAGGCGCTGGCGTTCGGCCTTGGCGAGCACGTAGGCGGCGTAGCCGCCTTCGTAGCGTTCGACGCGTCCGTCCACGACTTCCCAGGTGCGGTTGGAGACGGCGTCGAGGAACCACCGGTCGTGGGTGACGACGACGAGGGCTTCGCGGCGGGCCTTGACGTGCTCGGCGAGCCAGGCGATGCCTTCGATGTCGAGGTGGTTGGTGGGCTCGTCGAGGATGATCAGGTCGTGGGTCTCGATGAGCATCCGGGCCAGGCCGGCGCGACGGCGTTCGCCCCCGGAGAGGCCGGACATGGCCGCACCGAGGTCCCAGCCGGGCAGGAGGCCGCGCAGCACGTCGCGTACGCGGGCGTCGCCTGCCCATTCGTGGTCGGCGCGGTCGCCGATGACGAATTCGGCGACGGTGGTCTCGGGGAAGCTGTCGCTCTGGTGGAGGAAGCCCACGCGCAGGCCGCGGGTGTGGATGACCCGGCCGGAGTCGGGTTGGGTGCGGGTGGACAGCACTGACACCAGCGTGGACTTGCCGCCGCCGTTGCGGCCGACCACGCCGATGCGGTCGCCTTCTTCGATTCCGAGGGAGACGGAGTCGAGGAGGACGAGGGGCCCGTAGGCCAGCGAGACGTCTTGAAGGTTGACGAGGTTCATCGCTGTCTATTGTCGCGGCTGCGGTGGAGTGCCGCGAACGGCGGGCGGCCGGGCCTGGTCAGTCGAGGAAGAAGTCGCGGGCGTGGCGGGCGAGGCCGGCGGTGTCGAGTCCGTGGGCGCGGTCGTGGTCGTCGGGGGCGCCGTAGCCGCGGATCTCGGTGTGGCGCAGGGTCCCGAGGCCGAGTTGGCGGTGGCGGCGGCCGTTGAGGGCCTCCGCGATCTCGTGGGCCGAGGTTCCGCGCAGGTAGGGCTCGACGATCATGACGTCGGCGTGGCCGGCCCGGGCGACGATGCGGCTGAGTCCGGTGCGGTCGAAGGGGCGGACGGTGGCGAGATAGGCCACGGTGACGTCGAGTTCGCGGGTGGCTGCGAGGACGCGGTCGAGCATGGGTCCGACGGCGATGACGGTTCCTGCGGCTCGTCGTGATCCGGAGCGCACCACGACGAGTCCTTGGCCGACCGGGCGTGCTGCGGCGTTTCCCCGGGTGGAGAGCCGGAGGTAGACGCGGTCGCCGCCGGTGAGGGCGGGGGCGAGGAGGCGGGGGACTTCGTCGGCGTGGCCGGGGACGTGCACGGTCCAGCCCGGGAGGGTGTCCAGGAGGGCGATGTCGCCGGGGGCCATGCGGGTGCGGCCCTGTTCGGGGGTGTCGTGGGAGGCGCCGGTGCTGACGAGGACCGCGCCGGCGTCTTGGTGGGTGAGGTCGGTCTTGAGCTGTCCGAAGGCGCGTTCGACGAGGGCGGGGGCGTGGACGACGGGTCGTAGCCCGGTCAGGGCCAGTCCTGCGGCGGTTGTGATCATGAGTTGTTCGCGGATGCCGACGTTGACGACCCGGTTGGGGTGGGTGAGGGCGGTGCGCGCGAAGGGGCCCAGGGCGGTGGCGGCGAGGACGAGGGCGAGTCGGGGGTCGTCGTTCATGGCCCGGTCGAGGGTGTGGACGAATGTCTCGCGCATCCGCTGGATGGTGCCGGCCTCGGTGGTGAGGGTGGTCATTGCGGCTCCTGGATGGGTCAGCGGGGGTGGCGGGCGGCTGTGCGGACGGTGACGGCGAGGGGGCGGCTCTCGTGGGGGGCGGTGAGTGCCTGGTGAAGGGCGTCGTGGTCGCGTCCCGGGGCGGAACGGGTGGCCCAGTCCTCGCGGGCGAAACGGTCGGGGATTTTGCCGGACCGGCCCAGGGGGGATGAACGGCTGTCGATGACGACGGCGGTCAGCGCGCTGAGTCCGAGGCGTGCGGCGGCGGTGATCGCCTCGTGGCTGCTGCCCTCGTCGAGTTCGGTGTCGCCGAGAAGGACGACGACTCGGGCGGCACCGTGGCCCTGGGCACGCAGGCCGAGTGCGGTGCCCACTCCGAGCCCGAGTCCGTGGCCGGGTGAACCGCCGCTGATCTCGACGCCGGGGACGAGGGTGCGGTCGGGACGACGGCCCAGTGGGGAGTCGAACTCCCCCCAGGAACGGAGGGCTGCGGTGTCGATGAAGCCTTTGGCTGCGAGGACTGCGTAGTAAGCGGCCGGGTCGTGGCCTCTGGAGAGCAGGAAACGGTCGCGTGCGGGGTCGGTGGCGGTGGCGGGTGAGATGTCGAGGACGCGGTCGTAGAGGACCCAGAGGACGTCGAGGGTGGTGGTGGCCGCGGCCTGGTGTTTCTTGTTACCGGTGAGGAGGCCGACGAGTGCGGGCAGGTCGGCGTATCTGGAGAGCGTGGTCGCTGGCATAGCGACAGCCTGAAACCTTCAGTTAAGTTGAGGTCAAGGGAGTCGAGACGGCAGGAACAGGGAGTGGCGAGTGAGATGGGTCACCTACCGGTGTTGATCACGATCGGCCAGCTCGCCGAACGCAGCGGGATGGCGCACAGCGCCCTTCGCTTCTATGAGGAGCGGGGGCTGATCTCGTCCACTCGCACGGTGGGCAACCAGAGGCGCTACCACCGCACGACGCTGCGGCGGCTTGCCTTCATCTCTGCGGCGCAGCGGGTAGGTCTGAGCCTGGGCCAGATCCACGCGGCCCTGGCGACGCTGCCGGAGAAGCGCACGCCCACTGCCGAGGACTGGGCGCGCCTGTCCAGCGAGTGGCAGGACGAACTCGACAGCCGCATCGACGCGCTACAGCGTCTGCGCGACCGGCTCTCCTCGTGCATCGGCTGCGGCTGCCTGTCGTTGCGCGCCTGTGGGCTGCGCAACGACGACGACGCACTGGCCTCCCACGGCCCCGGCGCCCCTCTGCTGAAGCCGGCACGCGAGGGCGGGGTGTGAGGCGGTGGGCTACTCCCAGACCGGGGTGGGCCGGGGTTGCCAGCGTTCCACGGGTTCCCCTGTGGTCCCGTCGACGATCTCGCGCCCGGCCAGGGGCTCCTGGAGGACGATGTCGGTGAGCTTGGTGACGAGGGGGTACTCGGTGTTGTCCGGATCGCAGACGCCGGGGTCCTCGGCGAACATCTCCATGACGCCCTGCACGAGGGTGACGGTGACCCGTTCGGGGGTCTCCTCGATCTTGCGCCGCAGCAGCGAGCAGGCGGGGTCCTGGCGTGCCTCCCACATGACCTGGATGGTGCCGTCCTCGACGAGGTAGGCCTCGAAGGACACCGGCTGCTGGTATTCCTCGGCGGCGGGGCGGGGCACGACGTCGACGGCCTGGGTGGTGCCCGCGAGTTTGGGCCCGCGGCTCTCCAGCACGGTGGGCACCATGATGACGCTGGCCATGACCACGGCCAGGACCACGATCCCGCTGAGCATCCGGATCGCGGCCAGCGGGCGTCCCGGGTCGTAGGAGGCGGCGGCCGGGTCGTCCTGGGCCGCCCGGTCCTCCGCGTCGCGGCGCTCCAAGCGGTGGACGAGGAACTGCGGTCGCGCCAGGAACAGGAAGCACAGCGGAAGGACGACCAGCCACAGCCCCATCAGCCACCACGGCCATCCGAACAACATGCGAGACAATCCCCTCAGATCGACGCGGGTGTTGCTTCCAGGATGGTCGCTCCGGGGACCGGACCGTGCGCGGTGACCGTCCCGGCACACTCGGGCAACGCGCGCAGCGCCCTCGCCAGTTCCTGGGCGTGCCCTGCGGAACGGGCGAGGAAGGCGCACGTGGGACCGGAACCCGACACGATGGCGCCCAGTGCGCCGGCCGCCCGGCCCGCGTCGATGGTGTGGCGCAGGTCGGGGCGCAAGGCGAATGCGGCGCGCTGGAGGTCGTTGGTCAGGGCCGCCCCCAGGGCGGGCGCGTCCCCTGCCGCCAGGGCCGTCATGAGGGCGGTGTCCAGGGCGGGAACAGGGGCGTCGGGACGCAGACGGTCGTACTCGGCGAAGACGGTGGCCGTGGAGAGGCCGGCTTCGGAGAGTGCGAACACCCAGTGGAAGAGGCCTTCCGCAACGGCCGGCGTCAGGATTTCGCCGCGGCCGGTGCCCACTGCGGTACCGCCCAGGAGCGGGAACGGAACGTCGCTGCCCAGGTGCGCGGCGATCTCCGCGAGCCGCTCGGGGGCGACCCGACCTCCCCACAATGTGTTGCACGCCACAAGGGCGCCGGCCGCGTCGGCGCTGCCGCCGGCCATTCCGCCCGCCACGGGGATGGCCTTGCGCAGGTGGATGTGCACCGGCCCGGCGGAGGTCACCTCACGTGCGAGGAGGGAGGCGGCGCGGGCCGCGAGGTTGGTGGGGTCCAGGGGGACCCGGGCGGTGTGGGAGTCGATCGCACCGTCGATACTCAGCGTGGCGGAGCCGGGGTGCGCACCAGAGGCCCCCGGCATGACGGTAACCTCGTCGAAGAGCGAGACAGCGTGGAAGACGTTGACGAGATCGTGGTACCCGTCGTCTCGTGCTGGCCCCACCGCTAGCTGGAGGTTCACCTTCGCGGGTACCTGGACGGTTACGGCGGTCATTGCGGTCACGAGTCCTAGATCGTAAAGGAAACCCACCTCCTTGCGCCCCCTCTGAACCGAGGGGCACTTGTGCGGCTCACCCGCGGCACCCAGGATGGTGGGCGGGCCGACAGCGTGTCGCGCTCCGCTGGAACCACTTTCGTAACCACATTCAGGACTCGGTGGCCCGTTCGGTTGGGTATCAGGACACAATGCCCGCTACCTTTGGGGCCAGGCGGAGTTTGGACACCGTCGGGGAGGGTCGCTTGCCGTCGGATGGGCTCCCGAAGAATCTGGAACCGTTGGCAGCCGGAGATCCGGCCACCATCGGTCCCTACGTGCTGGCCGGACGTCTGGGCAGTGGAGGGATGGGAACGGTCTATCTGGGCCGTACCGCTGAGAAGAGCACGCATGTCGCCATCAAGGTGATTCGTCCGGAGTTGGCGTTCGACGAGGCGACGCGCGCCCGTTTCCGTGACGAGATGGAGAACGCCCGCCGGGTGGCGTCCTTCTGCACGGCCAAGGTGCTGGACCACGGCACGTTCGAGAACCGGCCGTACATGGTCACCGAGTACATCGCCGGCACTGCTCTGGCCGAGCACATCTCCACGCACGGGTCGCTGGACTCCAGCACCCTGCACGGCTTCGCCCTGGGCGTGGCCGCTGCGTTGGCCGCCATCCACAAGGCGGGCCTGGTGCACCGGGACCTCAAGCCGGCCAATGTCCTGCTGTCGCTGTCGGGACCGCGTGTCATCGACTTCGGCATCGCCCGCGCTCTCAACACCGTCACCAACCACACCCAGACCGGCATCGTGATGGGCAGTCCCGGCTGGATGGCCCCCGAGCAGTTGCTGGAGGAGAAGGTCACCACCGCGGCCGACATCTTCGCGTGGGGGTGCCTGGTGGCCTTCGCGGGCAACGGCACACACCCCTTCGGCAACGGCGACGCGATGACGCTGGGCAAGCGGATGCTGTTCGCCGAGCCCGTCATCGGCGACCTCGACAGCCCGCTGGACCGCCTGGTTGCGCGGGCCCTGGCCAAGGAGCCGGAGCGTCGGCCCACCGCTCAGGAGCTGCTGCTGGAGCTGGCCGGCGGCGGTTCCGACGACAACGACACCAACGACGCCAACGCCATGGTCAGCCACGCGCTGCACGAGTCCTGGCGGCCCAACCTCCCCCCGCCCGGCTATGGACCGCCCCACCAGGGCGGCCACCAGACGCTCACCGGTATGCGCCACCCCCAGCAGGCTCCCCCGCCGCAGGGCGGACCCATGCCCCAGCAGCCCTATCCCGCGCAGGGGCGCTCCGCACCGATGCAGCAGGGCCCGCCCGCCCAGCATCCCCAGTCCGCTCCCCAAGGGGCGCGGCCCGGGGCTCCGGGAATGCCCCCTTCGCCGCACCGCACCGGCCAGTTCCAGTCGCCGCCGCACCACACCGGGCAGTACCCCGCTCCGCAGCGGCCCGGCCCCACCGGCTCGCATCCGCAGTCCCAGCCCTACGTCCCGCCGGTCCCCCAGCCGCCGCACAACCCCATGCGCCCCGACCGGCGACGCGGACGGTTCGTGGTGATCGCCGCGGTCATCGGGGTGGTGCTGCTGGTCGCGGTGCTGAGCGTGGTCACGGTGCTGGCGTCGGAACGGCTCGACTGGTGGGACTCCAAGGACGACGTCCCCGACAACCAGCAGTCGCAGACGGCTCCCGAGGCGTCGACGTCCCCTGACGCCTCGGCCGGCGCGGACGATCCCGACGGACTGGGCGGCGAGGTGTTCAGCGACGGGGTCGCGGACTTCGCCACCGGGCCGATGGTGTGCGAGAACCCCACGGGTCAGCGCATCCGGATCGAGCAGGGGGCCCGGTACTGCGTTTTCGAGCTGACGGTCGCCAACCGGTCGTCGAGGGTCCTGGAGTTCAGTCCGGAACTGCAGTCGCTGGGCCAGGGCGAGTTCCGGGAGCTCCGCGCCGAGTCTCCGCTGCACGACGAGCGCGATCAGGGGCTGTGGAAGCCGATCCTGCCCGACAGCCGGGTCGAGGGCACGGTGGTCTTCTCCGTGCCCAACGACGTCGAACCCGAATGGCTGGTCCTGCGCAGCACCCCGGACGCCTCTGGTGCGCGCGTTCTCGTGCAGGAGAACCGCCCGGCCTGATCATCCTGCCGGTCGCGGGGCCCGGCCGGGACGGCGGGACCTCGTGGCGGGCGGGTCAGGCGCGCTGCTCGGCGATCCGGGCGAAGGCCGTGATGTCCAACGCCTCCCCCCTGGTGCGGTGGTCCACACCCGCGGCGCGCAGCGCCGTCTCGGCGGCGGGGGCCGAGCCCGCCCAGCCGGCCAGGGCCGCACGGAGGGTCTTGCGGCGCTGGGCGAAGGCGGCGTCCACGACCGCGAACACCTCCTGGCGGGTGGCCGTGGTCGTGGGGGCGGGACGGCGCACCAGTTCCACCAGACCGGAGTCGACGTTGGGGGCCGGCCAGAACACGTTGCGCCCGATGGCACCGGCCCTGCGCACGTCGGCGTACCAGGCGGCTTTGGCCGAGGGCGATCCGTAGGTGCGGCTGCCCGGCCCGGCGGCGAGCCGGTCGGCGACCTCCGACTGCACCATGACCAGGCCGCGCTCCAGCGAGGGCAGTAGCTCCAACAGGTGCAGGACGACGGGGACGGCGATGTTGTAGGGCAGGTTGGCCACGAGCGCGGTGGGGGCGGGACCGGGGAGTTCGGTCACGCGCAGGGCGTCGGCGGTGACCACGTCGAGCCGGTCCGCGAGACCGGGCGCGTGCGCGGCGACGGTGGCGGGCAGTGCCGCGGCGAGGGCGGTGTCGATCTCCACCGCGGTGACCCGGCGCACGTGCGGCAGGAGGGCCAGGGTCAAGGAGCCCAGACCGGGGCCGACCTCCACGACGACGTCGTCGGAGCCCACTCCCGAGACGCGGACGATGCGACGCACGGTGCCGGCGTCGATCACGAAGTTCTGGCCGAGTGTCTTGGTGGGGCGGACGCCGAGGCGCTCGGCGAGACGCCGCACATCGACGGGGGTGAGCAGGCGGGCTTCGGCGCTGTCGGAATCGGTCACCTGCCCATTGTGGCCGAGCCCGACGGGTGTCCCCGCCAGGCCCGGCTCCGGGCCGCGGTCAGTCGAACAGGTGGACGCCGCATTCGGGCCACTGGCTCTGCCAGTTGCCGCCGACCATGTCGTAGAGCTTCTTGGCCCGCATGGTCTGTTCGTCGGGGCTTGCCTCGCTGGGCAGGCCCGTGCCTCCGGTGGAACTCCAGGTGGGCAGGGAGAACTGGTAGAGGCCGTAGTAGCCGGCGGGGTTGACGGCGCCGGCGTTACCGGTGGACTCGCACTGGGCGAGGCCCGCCCAGTTGAGACTGTCGGCGGGGCCGCCGACGTTGGGGTTGACCTCGGGTTCCTTGGTGCCGATCTCGGTGACGCCGTTGACGGGCTCCTTGGTGACCTTCTCCGAGAGCACGTGGTCGGTTTCCTCGCCCTCCTTGAGGACGGTGGCGTAGGTGATCTCCTTGACGCCGTCCTCGGGCTCGGTGACGACCTTCTTCTCGTCCTTGGGCAGTTCGGGGTTCTCCCGCTCCTCCGTCTCGGCCTCGATGGGGACCTCCTTGGTCTGGACCCCGCCCGTCAGGTGGGTGATCTTGACGACCATCCCGTTGAGGGGCTCCTCCTCCAGGGCGGGTTCGACGATGTCGTGCTCGCCGAGTTCGATCCCGCTGGCCTCGATGACCTCGCCGATCGTCTCGGCGTTGGTGTCGACCTCCAGGCGGACGCGGTCGCGCAGCAGCACGAGGTGGCGGGCGCTGCGGGCTTCGACGGAGAGCCCGGCGACGGGCACCTCGGCGGAACGTTCCTCGGACAGGGAGAGGGCTTGGGCCCCCATACCGATCTGGTCAAGGGCCTCTCCGACGGTGAGCGCGGTGACCCAGTGGGCGGCCGGGTCCTCCCCGTCGACGGCAAGGGTGAACTCGCGCCCGGTTCGGACCATCACCTCCGCCCCGGCACCCAGGGAAGTGGCGAGGGCAGGGGCGACGGCATCGCGCTCGCTGAGGGTGATGCCCTCGTCGTCGAGGATTTCCTGGACGGTGCCGCCGAAGGTGTGCACGGTTCGGCTCTCACCGTCGACGGTGAGCGTGATGCGCTTGTCCATGGCGAATGCCGTCCCGCCGCCGGCCAGCAGCAGAACGGCGGCCAGGACCGCGCCGATGACGACTCCGCGGCTGTTGCGCCAGGCTGCCAGGGGGTTGGGGCGACCGGCGCCGGACTTGCGACGGCGCCGTGAGGCCGCGGCCGGGGCGGGGCGTGGTTCGGCGGATGTGGACGTGCCGCGGTGACCACGGCGGCCGCTGGGGCCTGAGGACCGGATACGCACGATGTTCAAGACCTTCGTGATGACTGGGCCGGGGAGGGCCTCGGCGCCGGGGGGGGACGTAACAAGGGGCGGCGGGCCGGAAAGGCCGGGGCGCGGGGGTTACGAGGAGAGATGCCGAAGAAGCGACCTTCGAAAATTATCACAGCGACCGGATTTCCGCTTTGGCCCTATCCGAATTCTCTTTCCTTGACGTGCGTTTATGACGTTCCTCCCGGTATTCCGTGATCGAAACGGCACCGAGGCGGGTAGCGGACCACCGGTGGGCCGGTCAGAATTGAAACCGAATCATGTTCTGTGCCCGATCGTCGCCGGAGGTTGCATCTGTGGGCCCGCTCAACGGAATCCGAGTCGTGGAGTTCGCCGGAATCGGTCCGGGCCCGATGGCCGCCATGCTCTTGGCCGATCTCGGGGCGAGCGTGGTCAGGCTGGACCGCGTCGCCGTCGCACAGGAGACCGCGGCGGGCGGGGAACGGCCGCACATGAGCAGCGGACGCCCGGTCATGGGGGTGGACCTCAAGAGCGAGGCGGGGGCGGCAGCCACCCGCGCGATCGTCGCCGCGGCCGACGTCCTCCTCGAAGGTTTCCGCCCCGGGGTCATGGAACGCTTGGGCCTGGGGCCCGACACCTGCCTCGCCGCCAATCCCGGCCTCGTCTACGCCCGCATGACCGGCTGGGGACAGGACGGCCCCCTCTCCCGTCGCGCAGGCCACGACATGAACTACATCTCGCTCAACGGCGCCCTGCACACCTTCGGGCGCAAGGACGAGGCGCCCGTTCCTCCGGCGAACCTCGTGGGCGACTTCGGCGGCGGGACCATGTTCGTCGTCACCGGTATCCTCAGCGCCCTGCTGGAACGCCAGCGCTCGGGCCTGGGACAGGTGGTGGACGCGGCCATGGTGGACGGCAGCGCGTTCTTGATGTCGATGGCCTACGAGGAGCGGGCGAACGGCTCGTGGACCGACGAGCGCGGCGACAACTACCTCGACACCGGAGCGCCCTGGTACGACGTCTACGCGTGCGCGGACGGCGGCCACCTGTCGGTGGGCTGCATCGAGCCCCGGTTCTACGCGGCCTTCCTCGGTGTCCTGGGCCTGGACCCCGCCGGCCTTCCCGACCAGTGGGACCGCTCGGGGTGGCCGACGCTGCGGGAGCGCTTCGCCGCGGTGCTCGCGACCCGCTCCCGCGACGAGTGGGACGCGGCCTTCGCCGGCACCGATGCCTGCGTGCAACCGGTTCTGAGCATGGCCGAGGCCGTCGACCACCCGCACGTACGGGCCCGCGGCTCGGTGCTGCGCGAGGGCGAGGTGCTGTACCCGGGGCCGGCCCCCCGGTTCAGCCGCACCCCGGGAACCGTCACCCGCGCCCCCGGCTTCGCGGCTCCGACTCTGGACGACACCCTGGCGGACTGGGGCGTGGAACTCTAGAGCGCGAACGCGCGGCGGGCGTTCGCGGCGACCGCCTCGGCCAGTTCGTCGTCGGCCATGCCCTTGGCCCGGGCAACCGCACGCAGGGTGTGCGGGATCAGGTAGGGGGCGTTGGGGCGTCCCCGGTAGGGCTTGGGGGTGAGGAAGGGGGCGTCCGTCTCCACCAGGATCAGCTCGGCGGGGGCAACCGCCGCGGCGTCGCGCAGGTGCTGGGCGCTGGCGAAGGTGACGTTCCCCGCGAAGCTCATGAAGTAGCCGCGGTCGGCACAGACCTTCGCCATCTCGGCGTCGCCGGAGAAGCAGTGGAAGACGACGCGTTCGGGTGCCCCCTCCTCCTCCAGTACGCGCAGCACGTCGTCGTGGGCGTCGCGGTCGTGGATCATGACGGCCTTGCCGTGCCGTTTGGCGATGGCGATGTGCGCCCGGAACGACTCCTCTTGGGCGGCGATGCCCTCGGGGCCGGTACGGAACCGGTCCATCCCGGTCTCCCCGACCGCGCGGACCTGTTCCAGGGCCGCCAGGGCGTCGATCTCCGCGAGGGCTTCCTCCAGGGCCGCGGTGCCTCCCGCTGGGCGCGCCGGGTCCCACTCGGTGGCGTCGGCCTCGTCGAGACCGTGCACGATGCGCGGCGCCTCGTTGGGGTGCAGGGCCACCGCCGCCCACACGGTGTCGTGCTCGGCGGCGACCCGGGCCGCCCAGCGCGATCCGGCGAGGTCGCAGCCGACCTGCACCAGCGGGGTGACTCCGACCGAGGCGGCCTTGGCCACGATCGCGGCGACGTCGCCGCCCTGCATGTCCATGTGGGTGTGGGAATCGGCCACGGCCACCCGCAGCGGCTCGGGCGGGGGCGGGATCTCGTCGCGGGCGCGGTCGCGTTGGGCGCGCTGGTTCTTGCTCTTGCTCACGGAAGGCAAGTCTATGGACGTCGCGGACACGGCGCCCTCACCCGTTGTCTGGCGGCCCTCCCGGCCCGGTCGGAGTACCTCCCCGCAAAACGCGGTCGCCCCGGTCCTCCAGGAGGACCGGGGCGACCGCGGTGCACGAGACGCGGACTACTCCGCGGCCTTCTCCTCCAGTCGGGCCAGCTCCTCGTCGACGATGGACGGGTCGAGCTTGCGGAACAGCGGGGTGGGCGCGTTGAGCGGGGTGCCGGGCACGATCGGGACCGACTCCCAACGGGCGGCGTCGCCGGCGTAGTCACCGGTGATGACCGGGTAGGTGGACACCCCGTCCTCACCACCGATGGAGTCGGTGACCTCTTCCAGTCGGGGCATGGAGGACCATTCGCCGGTGCCGCCGAGCATCGCGTGGACCTTGTTGGAGGAGGCCGGCAGGATCGGGGTGAGCAGGGTCTTGGCGTCGCTGACCAGTTGCAGTGCGACATGCAGGACCGTCTTCATCCGTTCCGGGTCGGTCTTCTTCAACTGCCACGGGGCCTGGTCTGAGATGTACTTGTTGGCCTCGGCGACGGTACGCATGGCTTCCTGGACGGCCGACTTGAACTGGGACCGGTTCAGCCGCTCCCCCACGACCGCGAACGCGGCCTTGGAGGCGTCCAGGACCGCGCGGTCCTCATCGGTGAGCGTGCCGGCCTCCGGGATCTCCCCCAGGTTCTTGGCCGCCATGGAGATGGAACGGTTGACCAGGTTGCCCCAGGCCGCGACCAGCTCGTCGTTGGTGCGGCGGACGAACTCCGCCCAGGTGAAGTCGGTGTCGTGCGTCTCGGGCCCGGCCGCGGTGATGTAGTACCGCAGGGCGTCGGCGTCGTAGCGCTCCAGGAAGTCGCGTACGTAGATGACGACGCGGCGCGAGGAGGAGAACTTGCGGCCCTCCATGGTCAGGAACTCGCTGGAGACGACCTCGGTGGGCAGGTTGAGCGCGCCCAGCGCTCCGGGCTCGCCGCCCTTGTCCCCCTTGCCGCTGTAGCCCAGCAGCATGGCGGGCCAGATCTCGGAGTGGAAGACGATGTTGTCCTTGCCCATGAAGTAGAAGGACTCGGCTTCGCCGTCCTGCCACCATTTGCGCCACGCCTCGGGGTCACCGGAGCGCTTGGCCCATTCGATGGACGCCGACAGGTAGCCGACCACAGCGTCGAACCAGACGTAGAGCCGCTTGTTGGCCTGCTCGCTCCAGCCCTCCAGCGGAATGGGCACGCCCCAGTCGAGGTCGCGGGTTATGGCCCGGGGCTGGAGGTCGTCGAGGAGGTTCAGCGAGAACTTCAGGACGTTGGGACGCCACTGGCCCTCCTTCGTCTTCAGCCAGTCGCCGAGGATGGCGGCGAAGGCGGACAGGTCGAGCATGAAGTGCTCGGTGTCCACGAAGTCGGGGGTCTCGCCGTTGATCTTGGAACGGGGGTCGATCAGGTCAATCGGGTCGAGCTGGTTGCCGCAGTTGTCGCACTGGTCGCCGCGTGCACCGTCGTAACCGCAGATGGGGCAGGTGCCCTCGACGTAGCGGTCGGGCAGCGTGCGTCCGGTGGACGGCGAGATCGCTCCCTTGGTGACCTTGGAGAAGATGTAGCCGTTCTTGTGCAGACCGGTGAACAGCTCCTGCACGACCGCGTAGTGGTTGGCCGTGGTGGTGCGGGTGAACAGGTCGTAGGAGAGCCCGAGGCCGACGAGGTCCTCGGCGATGATCCTGTTGTAGCGGTCAGCCAGTTCGCGGGCCGTCACGCCCTCTTGGTCGGCGAGCACCTGGATCGGGGTGCCGTGCTCGTCGGTGCCGCTGACCATGAGCACGTCGTGGCCGGACATTCGCTGGAAGCGTGCGAAGACGTCGGAGGGGACCCCGAACCCGGAAACGTGCCCGATGTGGCGTGGACCATTGGCATAAGGCCAGGCCACCGCAGTCAGAATGTGGCGTTTCAACGACATGGACCAAGCCTAGGCCCATGCCCGGGTGGCTTCGGCCCGATCGCGGCGGGCGATTCTGTGTTTTGCGTCTGCGCGCACGACCTATTCGTGAGCATGCGCGGATAGTGTGTGTGGCCGTAAGGCCATGCCTCGCGACCCGAAGGAAGGTGGTCTTCACGGTTTCGCGTGCTCTGGCCACCCTGGTGGCCGCGATGCTGATGCTGCTGTGCGCCCCGGTGCTGCCCGCGGCTGCTGTCGAGCGCCCGCCGGAAGCCCTTCAGGGGTTTCATTCGGCGGGTTACTGGCCTCATGCCGCGGTGAGCCCCGCCCACGATTCCGCGTCGATCTCGATCGCGTTGGCGAAGTGGAGCGGCGACCAGCGGTCGGTCCCGCGGGACGTGCCCGACGGCTACGTCCCCGCCGCGGTGGGCTTTCCCCGCCCCCAAGGCGGTTGGTCGCGGGTCGAGCCGCGCGACGAGACGGCGGCCCCCGATCCCGGGAACGTCCCGGACCTCCCTCAGGGACGCGCGCCTCCGGTTCCCGAGCGCGCCTGAAGCCCCAGTCAGTACCGGCGTTCGCCGGTTCGTTGCATCCTTCATGTCCTGAGAGGTATGTGTCTTGTCCAGTTCCCAGGGATCCGGAGCGCGTGTCATACGCGGCTTCCTGTCCCTTTTCATCGTGCTCGGCGCGCTGGCCGCCGGGTGGTTCATGCCACCGAAACTGGGGCTCGACCTCAGTGGTGGTACCCAGATCATCCTGGAGACCCAGGACGGCGACGACGGCACCGAGGCCAACGCCGAGAACACCGACAAGGTCGTCGAGGTTCTGCGCAACCGCATCGACGCCCTGGGGGTCAGCGAGGCGACGATGTCGCGCTCGGGCGAGAACCGCGTCATC
Source organism: Nocardiopsis ansamitocini (assembly GCF_030268225.1). Classification (GTDB taxonomy): domain Bacteria; phylum Actinomycetota; class Actinomycetes; order Streptosporangiales; family Streptosporangiaceae; genus Nocardiopsis_D; species Nocardiopsis_D ansamitocini. The sequence goes on from NZ_BSQG01000001.1 coordinate 1,411,863, forward strand.
GTGGAGCTCCCCGGTGTGCAGGACCCGACCGAGGCTGCCGAGATCATCGGCCAGACCGCGCAGCTGACCTTCCACCCGGTGCTGGGGATGTCCCAGGGCGGCGGCGCGGGCGGCGGCCTGGGCGGGCTCGGCGGGGACAGCGCCAACGCCCCCGCGGACGAGTCCAACGCCCCCGCGGCGGACGGCGAGGCTCCCGCGGACGGTGCCCCCGAGGGGATGAGCCCCGAGGACCTGGAGGCGCTCCTGGGCAACCAGGGCGGCGCTCCCGGCGCGGGCGGCGACCAGCCGGCGGAGAACCCGGCCGACGTCGCGCTGACCCTGCCCGACGAGCAGGGCAACCAGCTTCAGCTGGGCAAGGCCGTCATCCAGGGCGACCAGGTGGCCAGCGCCTCCGCGGCACTGACCCAGTTCCAGGACGCGTGGGTCACCAACCTGTCCTTCAGGTCCGACGGCCGGGAGGCGTGGGCCAAGCTGAGCGGTGACGCCGCCTGCTTCGACCAGGGCGACGCCAAGCGCCGCATCGCGATCGTCCTGGACAACAAGGTCATCTCCGCCCCCGTCGTCCAGGACGCCACCTGCGGGGTCGGCTACACCACGGGCACGACCTCGATCAGCAACCCCGACGGCATGCCGCTGCCGGAACAGCAGGAGTCGTCGCAGGAACTGGCCACGCTGATCGAGGGCGGCTCGCTTCCGCTCCCGGTCACCGAGGTGCAGCGCCAGACGGTCGGCCCGACCCTGGGTGCGGAGGCCATCCAGGCCAGCTTCATCGCGGGCGGCATCGGCATCCTGCTGACCGCGCTCTACATCTGCGTCGCCTACCGCTTCGCGGGCTTCCTGGCGTCGCTGGCGCTGATCTGCTACACCCTCATCGCCTACGCGGCGATGGTGGCGCTCGGCGCGACGCTGACCCTGCCGGGTCTGGCGGGCTTCGTCCTGGCGATCGGTATGGCCATCGACGCCAACGTGCTGATCTTCGAACGGGCGCGTGAGGAGTACCAGCGCCAGCAGAAGGTGTACGCGTCCAACAAGCTGGCCGGTATGAGCGACGCCACCGACAAGGAGCAGGAGGAGTCCGAGGCGGGTGTGTTGACCCGTCGCCGCCGCCGTGCGATCCCGCCGAGCCTGCACAAGGCGTTCGTCGTGGGTACGCAGAAGGCGTGGAGCGCGGTGCTGGACACCAACATCACCACGCTCATCGCCGCGGCGCTGCTGTTCTTCCTCGCCTCGGGCAACGTCCAGGGCTTCGGCGTCACGCTGGGCCTGGGCACCATCGCCTCGATGGTCTCGGCGCTGCTCATCGCGCGCGTGCTGATGGAGTGGGTGGTGGCGCGGTCCAACCCGCGCAAGCACTACTGGATCTTGGCGCTGGTGCCGCTGTTGGCCCTGATCCCGCTGTTCAGCGGGCTCGCGCTGACCGACGTGGCGCCGATGCTGGCGATCGTGCTGATCGTGTTCGTCGTGGCCCTGGCGATCATTCCGTCGATCGTGCGCAAGTACCCCGCCAGCAGCGGTATCGCCAACTTCAGCGGGGTGCGCACCTGGCTGGTCAAGCGCAACCCCGACCTCATGAAGCGCAGTGCCCTGTGGCTGGGTGTCAGCGGTCTCGTGGCGGTCGTGGCGGTCGTGGGCCTGGTCGTGCGTTCGCCCAACTACGGCGTCGAGTTCACCGGCGGCCGGGTCATGGAGTTCGCCGTCAGCGCCCCGGTGAGCGTGGACACCGCCCGCCAGGTGGTGGCCGACGCAGGGTTCCCCGAGGCGGTCGTGCAGGAGTCGGGTGACGGTGGCATCGCGGTGCGCACCGGGCAGGTGACCGACGCCGAGGCCCAGCGCATCCAGGACTCCCTTGAGGACCAGGTCAACGAGGAGACCGATTCCGGAACCGGAACGGTCGAGCGGCTCAGCGACGAGAAGATCGGCCCGAGCATGGGCAACGAGCTGCGCAACAAGGCGATCTTCGCCTTGATCGCGGCGCTGGTGCTCCAGATGGGCTACCTGGCCTGGCGGTTCCGCTGGTCCTTCGGTCTGGCGACGATGATCGCGCTGGCCTTCGACATCGTGGTGGTCATCGGCCTGTTCGCGTGGCTGGGCAAGCCCATCGACGGCGTGTTCCTCGCCGCGATCCTCAGTGTCATCGGTTTCTCGGTGAACGACTCGGTGGTGGTGTTCGACCGGGTCCGTGACGAGTGGGCCCATGACCAGAAGTCGAAGTTCTCCGCGATCGCCAACCAGGCGATCCTGCACACGCTGCCGCGAACGGTGAACTCCGGTATCGGTGGCATCTTCATCCTGGCCACACTGGCGATCTTCGGTGGTTCGTCGCTGACGGACTTCTCGATCGCGATGCTGGTGGGTCTGGTTTCGGGCATGTTCTCCACGGTCTTCGTGGGGACTCCGCTGGCGATCTGGTTGCAGAAGTACGACCGGACCGCGCCGCCGCACGTGGTCAAGGAGAAGAAGACCAAGCAGCGCAAGGAGCTGCGCGAGGCGCGCGAGGAGAGCGACGGCGCGGTCGTCTGACCGGCTCGCCCGTCTCTTGCGCCATCCCGCGGGGGCGGGGCCCGTACCAACGGGTCCCGCCCCCGCGGCGTCGCTGCCGCGGCGTCAACAGGGGTGGGCCGCTAACCCACCCCGTGCGCGGCGTCGTAGACCTCGCGCTTGGGCAGCCCCAAGCGTTTGGCGACCTCCTGGATGGCCTGCTTGCGCGGCACGCCGGCGGCCTCCCGCTCGGCGACCGCCGCGGCGAGGTCGGCGGGCTCGCGGCTCACCTCCGGCGCGCCGGCTCCTTCAACCACGAGGGTGATCTCGCCGCGGACCTCTCCTGCCGCCCACTCGGCCAGGTCGGCGAGCCCGCCGCGGCGCACCTCCTCATAGGTCTTGGTGAGCTCCCGGCAGACCGCACCGCGCCGGTCGGCGCCGAATGCCCCGGCCATCGCGGCGAGGGTCGCCGCCACCCGGTGCGGGGACTCGAAGAAGACCATGGTGCGGCGTTCCTCGGCGAGGCCCGCGAAGTGGGTCGCCAGGCCCTTGCGAGGGGGGAAGCCCTCGAAGCAGAACCGGTCGGTGGGCAGCCCCGACAGCACCAGCGCGGTGGTGACCGCGGAGGGGCCGGGGATGACCGTGACCGGGACGTCCGCGGCGACACACGCGGTCACCAGGCGGTAGCCGGGGTCGGAGACGCCGGGCATACCGGCGTCGGTGACCACGAGCACGTCGTGGCCGGCCTCCAACTCGACCAGTAGTTCCTCGGCGCGGCGGCGCTCGTTGGCGTCGTAGTAGGACACGACGCGTGCGCCGTCCTCGCCTCCCAGGCGGACGCCCAGTCTCGACGCGAACTGACGGAGCCTGCGCGTGTCCTCGGCCGCGATGATGCCGGTGCTCTCCAGCGCCGCACGCAGTCGCGGCGGCGTGTCCTCGCGGTGCCCGATGGGAAGCCCCGCAAGGATCAGCGTCCCCGGTCCGCTTCCGTTTTCTTGCTCGGTCACCTGATCAGTCCTTTGCACGCCTCTGGTTCGTGGGGCGTCGTCCGGTGATGGGGAAACGGATCGACTGGATCCGAATCGCGCTGCCCGCCTCCCGCCCCTTTTCGCTCTAGTATGGCCGGGTCGGCGTCATCGCCCGTCGGGCGAGGCGTGCCATAGGGGCCCGTCTTCCGGCGCGCACGGCGCAACCGCCGAAAACCCCGGTCGGTCTGGCCAGGTCGTCCGGTTCCATCCCAGTTCACCAGGCGTTATCAGGTTTCGCTCGCCCCGTGTGAGGGTGGGCCGCGGCACCTGAACGGCTCCGCGGTCACCGCACGCGGGCCAGGCCAACGGAAAGGAGTCGGCGTCTCCCCGGAGCGGACCCCACTCGTCCCAGGGACGTACTCGCCATGAAACGCATGACCATCACAGCCCTCCCCAACAGTTCTCCGTCCTCTCCGTCGTCCTCTCCGTCGCTTCGCGGCCGGCTGGTCCCGGCGATGCCCGCCCCCGCCTGGTTGGGCTGGGTGGCCGCGCTGGTCGTGACGGTGTTCGCCGGCGCGCTGCGCTTCATGCGACTGGGCAATCCGGCGGAGATCTATTTCGACGAGACCTACTACGTCAAGGACGCTTTCGGGCTGCGCGAGTTCGGCTTCGAACACGAGAGCGTGGAGAACGCCGACGCGCTGCTGGCACAGGGAACCCAGGAGATCTGGACCGGCGGTGGCGACTTCATCGTGCACCCGCCCCTGAGCAAGTGGATGATCGCTGCGGGCGACAGCCTGTGGGGGGCGATGCCGTTCGGCGACATCATGACGCCGTTCGGCTGGCGCTTCGCCGCGGCCCTGGTGGGTGCGTTGTCGGTGCTGCTGCTGGTGCGCATCGCGACGCGGATGACGCGGTCGGTGCTACTGGGCTGCTCGGCGGGCCTGATCATGGCGCTGGACGGCCTGCACTTCACCATGAGCCGGATCGCCATGGTGGACATGTTCCTCACCTTCTGGGTCCTGGCGGGATTCGCCTGTCTGATCATCGACCGGGACCGCACCCGGGCCCGGTTGGCCGCGGCGACCGAAGAGGGCCGGGTGTCGGCCAGTCGTCTGGCGATGGGGGTGTGGGACAGGGCGGCTGTGTTCGCGGAGCGCTTGGCCCTTCGGGCCGCCCCCGCCTCGGCCACGGTGTCCGTACCGGCCGGCGCGTCCGGTTTGGAGAGCAGCGGCACCGAACAGCCTCCCGGCGCCTACCCTGATCCTGATCGGGTCGGCGAGGCCGGCGCCAAGCCGTGGCCGCGGGCGACCGCCTGGCTGGCTCGGGCGACCGCGCGCCGGGCTGCGGCGGCCCGCTCGGCGGATCGGATCGTGGTGCGCTGGCTGGGTATGCGTTGGTGGCGGATCGCCGCGGGCGTGTGTCTGGGGCTTGCCTGCGGGACCAAGTGGTCGGCGCTGTTCTTCGTGGCCGCTTTCGGCCTGCTCACGGTGGCGTGGGACTACGGGGCCCGCCGTAGCGTGGGGCAACGGCGAGCGGGGGGACGCTGGCTGCGCATCGATGCGATCCCGGCGTTTTTCCAGGTTGTGGGAGTCGCGGCCATCGGCTATGTGGCGACGTGGAGCGGCTGGCTGCTCACGTCGGGCGGGTGGGGCCGTGACTGGGCCGACAGTCACACCGGCGGGGTGTGGTCCCGGCTGCCCGATTGGGCGCTGACGGTGGTCAACCCGCTGCGCAGCCTGTGGGAGTACCACAGCCAGATCCTCGGGTTCCACAACGACCTGTCCGCGCCCCACGACTACGCCTCGAAGCCGTGGGAGTGGCTGGTCATGCGCACCCCGGTGGCCTTCTACTACGACGGTGACGCCACGGGGTGCGGGGCCAGCTCCTGTTCCAGCGCGATCCTGAGCATCGGCACGCCCGCGGTGTGGTGGTTGTCCATCGTCGCCTGCCTGGTGCTGCTGGGCTGGTGGGTGACCTACCGGGACTGGCGCGCGGGCGCGGTCCTGCTGGGGGTGGCGGCGGGGTGGCTTCCGTGGTTCGCCTACCCGGAGCGGACCATGTTCGTGTTCTACGCGCTGCCGATGCTGCCGTTCCTGGTGCTGGCGCTCGTACTGACGCTGGGTCTGTTGATGGGGCCCGACGCCAACCATCCGCGGTTCTCGCTTCGGACCCGAGTCGTGGGCGGGGTGGTCTACGGCGTGGTGATGCTGCTGATCATCGCCAACTTCGCCTACCTGTACCCGGTGTTGAGCGCTCAGGTCATCCCGTATCAGGAATGGGCGGATCGAATGTGGTTCACCACCTGGATCTACGGAAACGGCGGCGCCGAGTAAACGGGGGCGCACTTGTCGCCGGCCCTTCTTTGCGGGACCGAATGGTGAGTGCGCCACCGCCGCGTAATCGGACTTCCACGATGAATTTACCGGCCGAAAACTCTCTACAATCCCAGGACCCTGCTGGTAGTGTCATGCCCTGGTTGCGGTTGTTGTTTCCATTGATGGCCCAGGCGCCTCGCGGAACTTCACAAGGGCGCTTGTCATCCGTACCGGGAAGCCTCCCGGGGCGGGCGCCCAGCGACCCGAGACCAGCAGGGTGCGGTCTCGCTCGTACTTCCCCAAAGGGAGAGCAAATGGCTCAGGGCACCGTGAAGTGGTTCAACTCTGAGAAGGGTTTCGGGTTTATCGCCGTTGAAGGCGGCGGCCCGGACGTGTTCGTTCACTACTCGGCGATCGCGGGTGCCGGCTTCCGGAACCTGGAGGAAGACCAGGCGGTCGAGTTCGAAATCACCCAAGGCCCCAAGGGTCCCCAGGCGTCCGACGTGCGTGCGCTCTAGGTATCTGGCTTCGAAGCCCTTCGTCCTTTTATCGGGCGGGGGGCTTTTCGCTGTCCGTTCCCCCGGCCGCGATCAATCCTCACGCTCCGCGGTCCTCACCGCCGGGGCGTCCTCGCCCGGGTCGTCCTGACCGACGGCTCCCTGACCGCCCGGTTCGGGTTCCGCGTCCCGGTCCACCGGTCGACCGCCCATCTCCCGAACCTGTTCGGACAGCTGGTTCACCTGTTTTCCCAGTTCCTCCAGTCGTTTCATGACCGCCTGGTGCTGCTGCAGCTCCAGTTCCTGGTCTTCCTCCCACCGCTCGGCGCTGACTTCGGTCTCCATCGAGGTGACGATGACACCGATGATCAGGTTGAGGACGATGAAGGCGCTGATCACGATGAAGAGGACGAAGAAGATCCAGGCGTAGGGGGACTCCTCGATCACCGTGTCGGAGATGTCGGGCCAGTTCTCCGTTGTGAGCAGCATGAACAGCGTGTAGAGGGTCGTGCCCAGGTTGCCGAAGTACTGGGGGGAGATGTCCTCGAACAGTTTCTCGCCCATGATGGCGGCGGTGTACATGATCACGAACAGCAGGCCGATGACGGTGCCCAGGCCGGGCACCGAGCGAAACAGCGCGTTGACGACGTTGCGCATGTGCGGGATGACGCTGATCAGGCGGAGCAGGCGCAGGATGCGCAGCAGCCGCAGGACCGAGAAGCCCTCGGACGCGGGGATCACCGCGACACCGACCACCAGGAGGTCGAACCAGTTCCAGCCGTCCTTGAAAAACGCCAGACCGCGCGCGTAGATCTTGAGCAGGAGTTCGACGACGAAGAAACCGACGAACGCGTACTCGGCGAACAGGAAGTAGCCGTCGACCGCCGCGAACTGCTCCTCGTAGGTCTCCAGCCCCAGGGCTATGCCGTTGAGCACGATCACCGCTATGACGGTGTTCTGGAACCACTGCGCGTCCACGAGTGCTTCCGCGTGCCCTCGCAGCCACCGGTTTTTCACTGATCCCCCTGCTGCCACGCCATTTTTTGGTTTCGCCCCGAGCCCTGGCAACCTTAACGCGCGGCCTTCGGCGGCCTCCCGACACCCCGGACCCGACGTGACGCCTAAGCTGAAACCCGCCCGGACCAGCTGAGGAGGCCGCACCGTGGCGACGACGCAGAAGGCGGACGCCGATACCGCCCGGACCGGACCCCTTCGGCTGGCGGGATGGCTGTTCGTGGTCACGGTGGCGCTTGCGCTGCTGACCTGGCAGGTCGTCGTCCAGGGGCCGGTGACCGCACTGGACTGGCCGCTGCACGTCCACCTGGACGCGCGCCAGCCGGAGGGCTGGCTCATGGAGCTCGCCGTGCTGGTGGCCCGTCTCGGCCAGCGGGCGGTGACCGTTCCGCTGCTGTTGGGCGCCGCGCTGTGGGCGACGTGGCACCAGCGCGGGCCTCGGCCGCTACTGGCCACTCTCACGGGTCTGGCGTCGCTGGCGGTCATGGGGACACTGTTGAAGGTCGCGGTGGGCCGGACCCCACCGGTGGTCGGGGTGGACGTGGTGTCACCGGGGCTGGGCAACGTCGTGGACTGGGCGGTCTCGTTCGTGAGCCTGGGGGCGGTGGCCTTCGACGGTTACGTCTCCTTCCCTTCAGGGCATTCCGCGAACGCCGCCCTGACGTACCCTTTGTTGGCTCTGCTGCTGTTCGGTCCGTGCGGTGCGCGGCCCGACCCGCGAAAGGCCCGCATCGCAGTGTGGTGGGCGATCGTCCCGGTTGCCGCGGTGGGCGCGATGATGACCGTGCTCGACTATCACTGGGCGACCGAGTCGATCGGGGGATGGCTGTTGGGGGCCGGGGTGTTGCTCGTCGCGCTGCTGGTGCTGGGCGAGCGCCCGCACAGGGCACGCGCCGCGTGTCCGGACCTTGAGGTGAGCGGTCCGGGTGCGACGGGTTAACCTGCTATCCGGTAGGGCTGTCGGTTCGCCGAAGGGAAACGGATGTTCAACATCGGGGCGGGCGAGTTCCTCGTCCTCGGGGTGATCGCGCTCCTGGTCTTCGGCCCGGAGCAGCTTCCGAAGGCAGCGGCGCAGGCCGGTCGGGTACTGCGCCAGTTGCGCAGACTCGCCGACAACGCCAAGAGCGACATCCAGGCGGGCCTGGGGCCCGAGTACAAGGACTTCGACGTCCAGGACCTCAACCCCAAGCGGTTCGTACAGAAGCACTTCTGGGACGACGACGATGACGAGCAGCCGAAGCCGGGAGCGGCGGCCCAGCTGAACGGCCGACGGCCTCCCTTCGACAGGGAAGCCACCTGACCGGGACCTTCGCAGGACGCAGCGGTGTCGGCGGTCCGGATCGCTCCGGCGCTTCTGGGTAGGGCCGAGCGCTCCGCGAAACGCTTCACCCGAGCATGAGCAGGATCAGCAGTCCGGCCGACAACACCACCACCGAACCGATGATGATGGCCGACGGAGCGAAGAGCGCCACCAGTAGTTCGACGGTGAGGGTGGCTCCGATGAGGGAGACCGCCCATGGCCAGCGCGGAGCCGGATCCCATTCGTTGGCGCGCTCGCGCTGGAGGCTGACCAGCAGCGACACTGCGATTACCAGCCAGAACAGTACGTGTCCGGCGACGCGTGTGCCCACGGGCAGGAAGCCCGCCAGGCTGGCCGAGACCAGTGCGTAGACGACGCTGCCCACCGCCAGTCCCCAGGGGCGTCCCGGGCGTTCCGGGGCGATGGGTTTGACCTTGGCCGGGGTCTGGCGTTTGAAGCGTGCGGGAGGTTCTTCGGCTGCCGGCTGCGGCCGGGCCGGAGTCGGAACGGTCGATTCGGGCGGCGGCTGGGTCAACCGTCCGTCAGGATCATCGAACCGGTAGTAACCGCCTTCGTCCTGCCCGTCCGGCCGGTCGGTCCTGTCCGCCACGTCCGCCCCTGTTCACAGCGCCCGAGGGCGCCGACCGTTCGATCCGATCGGCGCCCCGGGCACCCGGTCTCGCCCGCACCGTCTTTGTATTTATGAGCATGACCCGATGGAGCAGCGGTCAACCCTGAGTAGCGGGGATGCGCACGAACATCTGACGCTTCCGTCAGGCCGGGGTCAGACGGTTGTCAAGGCGAACCCGCTAGGGGTGGTGGATCCGGTCTTCCCGGGCGTCGATCCGGGGGTCGCCGGTCAGTGGGCGGAAACGGACGATCTGCGGGTCGTGGTCGCTGACCTGGTCGTGGAATTCGGCGTTGACCCGGACGATGTCGTAGCTGACACGGTTCTTGAGGGCGGGTGAGGTGAGGATGTGGTCCAACGCCTGGGAGTTGCCGTCGTAGACGTAGTTGTAGCGCTGTTTGCGGGGCAGGTCGTCGATGGGGGCGTAGAGGCCCCTGCGCTGGGTCAGCGTGGTCAGGGTGGTGGAGAAACGGAAGTCGTTGAGGTCGCCGATAACCAGAACGTTCGCGCTGGGATCGGCCTTGAGCAGACTGTCGGTGAAGTCGCGCACGAGGCGGGCCTGGGCGTGGCGTTGGGTCTCCGAGGACCGGACCGGGGGCTGGCTGATTCCGTGCAGGGGCTGGTCCCCGCCTTTGGAGTTGAAGTGGTTGGTGACCACGAAGACGGAGCGGTCCTGGAATCGGAACTGCCCCACCAGCGGTTTGCGGCTGCTCGCCCATGCCTCGTCGATGGGGCTGATGCGTCCTGGGGAGACGCTGAGTGCGACCTCGTCGCGGCCCCCGCCGAGGACGCGCACGGGGGTGGTGGCGTCACCGCCGGGAATGTCGGTGAACTCGACCCGTGTGGGGTCGAACAGGAAGGCATTGCGGATGTTGCCGCCGGGCTGGCCGCCGTCGGCCTTGTCCTGGGGGCTGATCTCGCGCCAGTGGTATCCGGGACCGCCCGCGTCCTTGACGGCTTGGGCGAGGCGGTCGAGCGTCATGTCGGCGGCGACGGTGCCGTCGTCGGTGGGACCGCTGTTGTCCTGGATCTCCTCCAGGCCGATGATGTCGGGCGAACCGAGGTTGGCGACGATGCCGTCGGCGAGTCGGTCGAACTTGGCGTCGGAGTCCTGGGGCGAGAGGTTCTCGACGTTGTAGGTGGCCACCGACAGTTCGTCGTCGCGTTGAGGTGCGGTGGACTCGCGCTCCAGACCGTTGTCGATGTGCTCGCCGAGGGTGGTCGCCTTGATCAGGTAGCCGCCGAACTGGCTGTAGGAGAGGGGGCCGGAGGTGACACCGGCGAGCTCGTCCCCGACATTGGCCTTGGGGAAGGGGCGTTCGGCGAAGGGGACCAGCGATTCGATCTTGAGTCTGCCGGTGTTGGGAGTGGAGTAGGAGCCGTAGACGGTGCCGCCCCGCGGCGAGGGGCTCTGCCGGGGCTTGGTGGTCACCCACAGGGCGTTGTAGGCGTCGGTGGCACCGACGACTCGCGCATCGGTGACGCTGACCAGCATGTGCTCGTTGGCGGCCCAGTAGTCCAGGGCATACCGCTTGGGGTCGAGCGTCAGACCGGTGATGTCCGCGCCTTCGGGGGCGATGCGCTCGGGAACACTGTGGCGGGCCAGTCGCACCGGGTCGGGGAGGGCGTTGCCGGAGGACAGCACCGTCCACACGGCGCCGTTCAGCTGGGTGACGGTCTGGTTGGGGGTGGTTGCCCCGCCCGCACGGAATTCCGCGACGGTGCCGCTGACCAGGACGTCGTCCCCCGACTGGACGTCGGGGGTGGTCGATCCGGTGAACACGAACAGGGCTTCGCTGGTGCGAGGGTCGCGATCGGGTTCGGGGTCCTGGAACCAGAAGCCGCGGGCCGAGCCGAACGGGTTGATCGCGGTGACGATCCCCGGCACCCCTTCGACCGCCCGGCCGGCGTGCGGGGAGACGCGGGTGGTTCCCTGGATGTCGTGGATGCGCAGTTCACCGGGTTCCTGCGGGCCCTCCTCCCCCGGTTCCTCTCCTGCGGTCTGCCCCGCGGAGTTGACGGGAGTGGGCTCTTTGGCGGTGAAGTCGGCGGAGTTGTCGTCGGTGTCGCCGAAGGCTGCCGAACGCGCCGTTGAGACCGGGTTGGTGGTGGCCGCGGCGGGTGCGGTCTCGTAGACGGCCGCATCGCCCCAGCCGATCAGGTCGACGATGGATTCGTGGCCGGCACAGTCTGCGGCGGTACGGCAGGTGATCGGCTCGGTTCCGGCCACGAGCGCGACGATGCCCTGGGTGGCTGACATGGTGGTGGTTCCCGTGGCATCGGGGGTGGGCAGGTCCGTGCTGCCTCCGCTGCCGGTCGCCTGCGCGACGAGATAGTTTCCACCGGCGGGGACCGATCCGCTGAGTGGGGTGACCTGGACGGTGGAGTTGGCGCCGGGCCTGGCCGGGAGGTACTGCACACTCCAGCCGTCGAGGGCGGCAGCGGTGGATCCGGAGTTGCCGAGTTCGACGAAGTCGGCACGCAGGGTCGCGCCACTGTTGCCACCTCCCCCGTACACTTCGCTGATGACGATCGGGGACGGGGCAGCAGCCGCAGGCGCCGCAGGGGCGATACCAGCGCCGATGACGAGGGCCGCTACCGCCGCCGTTGGCCACGGGGGTCGGATTCGGGGGAGGGGCACGCTCTGCTCCAAGCTCTAGTGGGTGGTCGTATCGTTTCGCCTCCGCGCATCCCTGATGCGGACGGAAAGTGACGAATCGGCAACCAAAAGTTGGAGGGGTTCGCCGATGACGTGGCGTCGTCGAACGGGTCGGCATCCGGAATCGGGACGGCGACCGCTGCGGCTCTCGGGGCTGCGCCGGGGTCCCGTCGGAAACACCCCGGGCACAGAGCCCGGGGGTGCGTGCGCGACCGTTTCCACGCCGCCCCGCAGGGCCCCGTACCGCCGGGTGTCGCAGGGTTCCTCCCGGTCTACAGCAGCGGTGACTGCTGCGCGACTCCCGGCTCGCCGTGGGGGACGGTGAACCTGGTCAGGGTGGACACGGGGGCGTTCTCCTTGCTCACGTAGGGCAGCACCCGGTAGTCGGCGTGCAGGCCCTCTTTGTCGAGGTCGAAACGCAGGTAGCCGCGTTGGGCGTTGTAGAGCCGGATGTGCTCGTTGCTCAACCAGTTGGCGGCGAGCGTGTCGGTGGCCGCGCCGTCGGTGCCCGAGGAGATCGAGGTGCAGGCGAGTTCGACCCCGATCACCGATGCGTCGGGGTCGTCGTAGTCGGTCCTCAGCTCGGCCACGGTGCTGCGATGCAGATCGCCGGTGAGCACCGCGAAGTTGGGCGGTTGGGCGTCGAGCACTGCCGCGACCAGCCGGTCGCGCGAGGCGGTGAATCCGTCCCAGCGGTCGTAGAAGTAGAGGTGGTCGTCCGCTCCGCCCATGTCGAGCTGGGCCATCAGCACCTGGTTGGCGAGAATGTTCCAGTTCGCCCGTGAGGAGTGCAGGGCTTCGGTCAGCCACTGCTCCTGGGCCGCTCCCAGGATGGAACGGTCGGGATTGTGCCGTTCCTGCGCGACGCCGGAGGCATTGGTGTCGGGGTAGGTGTTGCGGTACTGGCGGGTGTCCAGGGCGTGGATGTCGGCGAGCCGACCGAAACTCACGGTGCGGTAGAGCCGCGCGGAGGGTCCGTTGGGGGTGTTGACCGAGCGCAGCGGGAGGTTTTCGTAGAACGCCTGGTAGGCGGCTGCGCGTTGGGTGAGGAACTCTTTCTCCGTGATCTTGTACTGGCTGACTCCACCGGCGTAGTTGTTCTCGACCTCGTGGTCGTCCCAGGTGACGATCCAGGCCGCCGCCGCGTGTGCGGCCTGGAGGTCGGGATCGGTCTTGGTGAGGGAGTAGCGCAGCCGGTATTGGGCGAGGGTGCGGACCTTGACTGCGTGCTCGCTGCCCAGTGCGACCGGGCGCTTGAGGTTGGCACCGGCGCGGATCGCGTATTCGTAGACGTAGTCGCCGAGGAAGAAGATCGCGTCCAGTTCGTCGGCGACCATGTGACGATAGGCCGTGTAATAGCCCTCGTACCAGGCCTGGCAGGAGGCCGAGGCGAAGGCGAGTTTCTGGGGCGCGATGGCGGCTGCGGGCGCGGTCCGGGTGCGCCCCGCCCGGCTTACGTGTTTGCCCACCCGGAACCGGTAGTGGTAGACGCGCCCGGGTTCGAGTCCCTTGACCTCGGGGTGGACGGAATGGCCTAGTTCTGGGGTCGCGACGGCCGTGCCGCGGCGCACGATCGTGCTGAACCGCTCGTCGGTGGCCACCTCGTAGGAGACCGCGAAGTCTCGCTCGGGCATTCCTCCGCGGCCCTCGGGGTCCAGCGGGGTGGGCGCGAGCCGGGTCCACAACACCACTCCGTCGGGAAGCGGGTCCCCTGACGCGACCCCGAGGGTGAAGGGGTCGGCGGGCAGGCTCTCGGCCGCGGACACGGGGGCGGGGCAGGCTCCGATTCCCAGGAGAAAAGCGGCTGAACTGACTCCGGTCAACTGGAGGAAAGTGCGGCGGCTGGCTGATTCCGCGAGGGGAGAGGAAGCAGTTCCCCGATAGGACATGGGCTGCCTCCAGAGGCCGCGAAGAGGAATTCAAATCCACTATGCGACCGAAAGGCTACTCAAAGTAAGGAGGCGCGCGGCGGGGAACACGATCAATAACGCGTCAATTTCCCTACCGCAACCGCTTACCGGTGTTCCGGTCCGCCGGACAACGGATCAGAACACCGGCGCGCGAGGTTCACTCCCCCTGGAACCGCTAGAGGCGGTACCAGCTCCAGCCCGGCGTGTCACCCTGCAGTCCGCTGACGTCGAGGACCCAACTGGCGATATCGGTCGAGGTCCCGGCGACGCTGTACCAGCTCCAGCCGGCCTTGAGCTCAGTGCCGACCGTGTCGGCCGACGCCGCACCGGCTGCTCCGAATACAGTCGCAGCCGAGATGGCAGCTACTGCGCAGATCTTCTTGAGCACAACGCACCCTTCGGTCATAACGCGAGTCCGTCCCCGCGTCACAAGATGACGTATCAGTCACGGAGCGCACAATACCCACATAGCCCCATTTACAACAATTGACATCATATTGAGATATGTAACTGAAGGGATCCATATCGCAAATTGCTGCCCCTGCTTCCGCCTCTGTGCCATGCGTGACCTGGATCGTTCAATGGTGCACTCACAGAACTGGACGAGTTCGCGAAGGGAGCCCGGATCGGTCCCGACGACCGTCGACGACCGGAGGCGGTCCTACCCGAACCGCGTGGTGGACAGCAGTCCGGACCAGCACCGGCACGGGGAGCGCCTCGGGGACTCACCCTCCCGAGGACGAAGGGCATTCGGGGAGGGCGGCAGAACGGATAAGGCCCGGTTCACCTAAGCGAACCGGGCCTTATCCATCTGACTGTGGAGCTATGGGGATTTGAACCCCAGACCCCCTCGATGCGAACGAGGTGCGCTACCGGACTGCGCTATAGCCCCTGGCCGGACACTTGAACAATATCAGCTGCGCGACGCTACTTCGAATCGGCCACAGCGGTATCGCGCCGGTGTTCGGCGGCGGGGCTGCGCCCGCCTTCGCGCGCCCGCCTCTCACGCGAACGGCGGGCAGGGCGGGGCGTCGGCCTCCCCGCCCGCCCTGCCCTCGCCAACTCGAAGAAAAAAGGGGGGTACCGTCGGGATCGAACGGCCACCCTGCACCGATGGCGGACGTCCGGGCTCCGCGGCAAGGACCGGTCCGCGCACCGGTCAGTCCCCGGCCGCTCTCAGGTGCGCGTCGGCGTACTGGTCGTAGACCTGGTTGCGGCGGCTTGCCAACTCGATGATCTCGGCTTCTCTCGCCGCCTCCGCCTCGGCCGCCATGCGGCCCGCCGCCTCCCTGCGCCGACGGCGAACCATCTCGACGGCCCGCCGCTCGGCGTCGACTTTGGCGGCTTCGCGCAATAGGGCGAGGTGGCCGAAAAGGAGCATGACGGGCGGCAGCAGAACCCACCAGGGCCCCAACCCCAAGGCCACTGCGACCACGGTGGCGACCAGGAGCAGGGTGAGTCCACTGGTGCGGCGCCGGCGGCGTGCGATGACCCGGGCACGGCTCAGACGGGGCACGGGCCCGGCGTGCACGGCCGGCGGGGCGTCGTCCTCGTCCTCGCCGTCTTCATCGTCGAGAGCGGCACCGTGGTCGGCGGCAGAGCCGTCGCGCGCGGCGGGTACCGCGTCCTGTCTGCGAGGGAGTTCGGGCTCGGCCGCGGACTCGTCCACCGGTTCGTGGTCGGCCAGATGGACTGTGTCGTCGACGTCACCGACCTCGTCGGGGTCGTCCTCGTCGACGAGGCTGACGTCGTCGACGTCGTCGCCCTTGGCGCTGTTGCGTCGGAAGCGGCCCGCGGAGGGGTCGGCGGCATCGCGGCGCAGCAGCATCGGGACGAGGACCAGGATCCACACGACCACGATGGCCAAATACAGAGGAGAGCTACCCATCACCCCTCCTTGCGCCGCCGACCACTGAATGTTCGCGGACACCTCCGCGATACGATCTCCCGCCCCGGAACCATGAGCACGATCACCCGAAGGGTGATCTGTCCGGAAGCTACGGTTCGATACTCGAAGTCCGAGTCGTCCCGCTTGTCATCCTGCTTCCCCCATGTGTCGCATGTACGCGTTCGTATCGTTGATGCGCCTACGTTCCGCACCGTACGACCCGGTGTCACTGAATGCGCAGTATTAGGGTCGGAGTGTCGCGAGATCCGTCCCCGTCCTTTTCCTCGACCAGGTCCTCCATTGGGGAAACAGTGGCCAAACCGACATAAACACAAAGTAGTGACAATAAAGCGGAGGGTAATAAAGCATTCTCGTTCAAGACCGGCGCACCATGCGGTCCTGGCGATTATCTCGCGAACAACACCATGGTGGCACCTCTTCGGCAACGCGAGGGCCTTCCCGGTTCCAGTCCGCGCGGCCGTTCCCGCCCCGGTCAGGTGAGTTCGGGCCTCGACCCGGTCGCACCCGGCGCAGTGCCCCTGGCGCCGCCTCCGGGCAGCTGCGTCCCGTCCTCCCCCGCTGCGCGCACCGCGCGCCACTGCGCAAGCAAGCCATAAGGAACGTCCTCGACCGTCAGCGCGAAGCACAGGTGGTCCCGCCAGGCCCCGTCGATGTGCAGCTGGCGCTTGCGCAGCCCCTCTTCGCGAAACCCGAGTTTCTCCACCACTCTGCGGCTCTTGTGGTTCTCCGGGCGGATGTTGGCCTCGACCCGGTGCAGCCCCACGGTGAAGAAGCAGTGGTCGACGGCCAGCGCGACCGCCGTGGGGGTGACGCCGAGGCCGGCGCAGGCGCTGTCGATCCAGTACCCGACCTGGGCCGAGCGGGCCGACCCCCACACGATCGCGCCTACGGTGAGCTGCCCCGCGAAACGCCCCTCGTAGGTGATCACCCACGGCAGGGCCACTCCCTGACGGGCTTCCCGGCGGATGGCCTGGGCCATGGCCAGGTACGGCGTGAGGCCGACGTTCTGCAACGGCATCTCCGGATGTGTCGGCTCCCACGGGCGCAACCACTCGGCGTTGCGGGCCCTGGAGTCGCGCAATGCCGCAGCATCACGCAGCCGTAGCGGCCGCAGCCCGACACGCCCCTCTGAGAGCGACACCGGCCAGCCACGCATCCGATTCACCGCTTTCCCTTCGCCACACCGTTGCCCCTCATCATCCTCCGATCACGGACGATCTTGAAGGCGGAGCGCGAAAATCTCAGGCCGAGGGCGAACCGGTGTGGTCCCCACCACGGATCTGGTCGATCGCATGGCGCAGAACCGGCTCCAGCACCGCCATCCCGTCACGGACCCCGCCGGAGGAACCCGGCAAATTGACGACGAGCATGCGTCCGGCCTCCCCCCGGGCGACCCCGGCCAAACCACGGGAGAGCACCGCGGTGGGGACCCCCTTGTCGCGGCCTGCCGTGCGCAGCGCCTCGGCCAGGCCCGGAATCTCGTATTCCAACAGCGGGCGGGTCACATCCGGGGTCGCGTCAGTGGGGGTGAGCCCGGTGCCACCGGTGGTGACCGCCGCGTCGTACCCCTCGGCCAGGGCGCGGCGCAGCGCGCCGGCCACCGGGGCGCCGTCGGGCACGACCCACGGTCCGCCGACGGTGAAACCCGCGACCGCGAGCAGATCGGCCAGCAACCGGCCCGACCTGTCCTCGTACACCCCTGCCGCCGCCCGGTTGGAGGCCGTGATGACGGCGACCCGGTGGCCGTGTCCGTGCCCGCTCATGCCGACCGACGCCAGTGACCGGTCTTTCCGCCGGTCTTCTCCTCGACCCGGACATCGGTGACGACCGCCTCGGGATCGATGGCCTTGACCATGTCCACGAGCCCGAGCGCCGCTGTCATCACGCTGGTCAGCGCCTCCATCTCGACTCCGGTGCGGTCGGCGGTACGCACCGTGGCGCTGATGTGCACGGCGTCGTCGGCGACGTCCAACCCGACGTCCACGCCGTGCACAGCGATCGGGTGGCACAGCGGTACGAGGTCGGGGGTCCGCTTGGCCCCCTGGATTCCGGCCAGGCGGGCCACCGCGAGCGCATCGCCCTTGGGCACCCGCCCACCGCGCAGCGCCGCCACGGCTTCCGCCGAGAGCAGGACACGGCCGGTCGCGGTCGCGGTCCGGGCCGTGACCTCCTTGGCCGACACGTCGACCATGCGCGCGGCGCCGGAGGCGTCCAGATGGGTGAAACCGCTGGGATGGGGGTTGGACATGGGTACGCGCTTTCTCGAATCGGGTCGCTGGGAGTTTGGGTGCGCTACCGGGACGGGAGTTTGATTACCTCGACGACCGAGCCCTCCGGCAGCCGCGTGACGGACTCGGGGACGACCACGAGTGCGTTGGTCTCGGCCAGCGCGGAGAGCTGGTGCGAGCTCTGCCGGGAGGCGGGCGCTGCCGTGTAGGCGGTGGCCGCGCCGGGTTCGTCGTAGTCCAGCACCGCACGCAGATAGGAACGGCGTCCCTCCGGGGAGGTGACCGGCTCCAACAACCGGGCGCTCACCGAGGGCAGTGGTTCCTCGGGCAGGCCGCGCATCTTGTGCAGCGCGGGCAGCACGAAAAGATGGAAGGACACGTAGGCGCTGACCGGGTTGCCGGGGAGGGTGATGATGGGGGTGTTGGAGTCCCCCACCGTTCCGAAGCCCTGGGGCATCCCCGGCTGCACGGCGACCTTCTCGAAGCGGACGGTACCGAGGCGGGCGAGCACCTCCTTGACCACGTCGTAGGCGCCCATGCTGACGCCCCCGGTGGTGACGATGATGTCGGCCTGGGAGAGCACGTCGTCGAGGGTGTCCAGTACCGCGGCGGGCTCGTCGCCGATGAATCCCTGGCGATAGCCTGCGCAGCCCGCCTCGATGGCCGCGGCGGTCAGCATGAAGCTGTTGGACTCCCAGATCTGGCCCGGGCCGAGGGGTCGTCCGGGTTCGACCAGCTCCTCGCCGGTGGACAGTACGACCACGCGGGGGCGCGGATAGACCAGCGCGGAGCGGCGGCCGACAGCGGAGAGGACCGCCATCTCGGCCGAACCGATCCGCGCACCGGCTGTGAGGACCGCGGTCCCCGCCTCGACGTCACTGCCCGCCCTGCGGATCGCGTTGCCCCGGCGGGGGGCTTGGTGGATGGCGACGTTGGCCACGCCGCCGTCGGTCCATTCCACCGGGACCACCGTGTCGGCACCCACCGGCATGGGCGCGCCGGTCATGATGCGCGCGGCCCTCCCCGGAGGGATGGCGGTGGCCCCCGGATCGCCGGCCGGGATGTCGGCCACCACGGTGAGACGCACGGGCTTCTGGGGCGACGCGTCGGCGACGTCCTGGGCCCGCACGGCGTAACCGTCCATGGACGAGTTGTCGAACTGGGGCAGCGAGACCGTGGCAAAGACCGTCTCCGCGAGCACCGAACCGTGTGCGCGCAGCAGGTCCAGCTCGATCGGCTCGGGCGCGGCCACCAGTTTCACGATGTCGCTGACGTGCTGTTCGACGCTTTTCATCCACTCCCCTGCCGTTGGTCCCCGTGGCCCGCACGCCGGACTACGCGGGGCCGAGATCGCGTTCCGCCACGAAACTGCGAAGCCAGGGAAGGAACTCCTCGGCCAGATCGGGGCGGTCACATGCGAATTCCACCACAGTGCGAAGGTAATCGATCTTGTTTCCGGTGTCGTAGCGCTGACCGCGGAACAGCACGCCGTGCACGGGGCCACCGTTGTCGGGCCCGCGCTGGGCGAGTTCGCGCAGGGCGTCGGTCAGCTGGATCTCCCCGCCGCGCCCGGGCGGGGTCGTGCCCAGGACGTCGAAGACGGCAGGATCGCAGATGTAGCGGCCGATGACGGCCCAGCGGCTGGGGGCCTGGTCGGCCGGGGGCTTCTCGACGAGGTCGGTGACCGTGACGACATCGTGGTCCGCGGTGGGGCTGATCGCGGCGCAGCCGTAGAGCGAGACCTGTTCGGGCTCGACCTCCATCAGCGCGATCACGCTGCCGCCGTAGGTCTCGCGCACATCGATCATGCGTTTGAGCAGGGCGTCACGGGTTCCGATGAGGTCGTCGCCCAGGAGCACCGCGAAGGGCTCGTTTCCCACGTGCGCGGCGGCACAGAGCACTGCGTGTCCGAGGCCGCGCGGTTCGCCCTGGCGTACGTAGTGCACCTGGGCGAGGTCGCTGGACTCGCGCACGGCGTTGAGGCGCTCGGTGTCGTTCTTGACCCTCAGCGCCTCTTCCAGCTCGTAGGCGCGGTCGAAATGGTCCTCGATGGAGCGTTTGCTGCGGCCGGTGATCATCAGTACGTCGTCGAGTCCGGCCGCGACGGCCTCTTCGACGACGTACTGGATCGCCGGCTTGTCGACGATCGGCAGCATCTCCTTGGGGGTGGCCTTGGTCGCAGGCAGGAAGCGGGTGCCCAGGCCAGCGGCCGGTACGACCGCCTTCGTGACGGCCGTAGCGGGGTGGTGTGTGTCAGCCATGTCGGAACCCTAGGGCACGACCGTGTCGCAAATGTGTCGAGGACAAATGCTGACCTGCTCTTCTCCGCTTTTTCCCGGACACGCAGACTTACCGACGGTCTGCGTTCACCCGTCCGGGTGGGCTCCTGGCGACGGATCGCGGTGGCTGGGAGACTTTTGTGCCATGAACGACGGGGAAGAGAGCAAGCGGGAGCTGCGCGGACGCCTGTTGAAGGCGCGTCGTGCACTGGGGGAAGCGGCTCGGGGGGCAGCGGGGCCCTCTGTACGGGACGCCCTGCTGCCGCGGTTCACCGCCGGCGAGACGGTCGCGGCGTACTACTCGGTGGGCACCGAACCCGACACGCATCCGCTCGTCGCACGACTGCGGTTGCACGGGGTCCGGGTCCTGCTGCCGCTGTTCCTGGCCGACGGCGAGCTGGACTGGGCCGAGTACACGGGCGTCGGATCACTTGCGCCGGCCGGGCACGGGCTGCTGGAGCCGACCGGGCCCCGCTTGGGGATGGACGCGGTGCGCGACGTGGCCGCGGTGCTCTGCCCAGCGCTCGCGGTGGACCGGGCGGGCTTTCGGCTCGGGCGGGGAGCGGGGTGCTACGACCGGGCCCTGGGCCGGGTGGGGCCGCGGACGCCGACCCTGGCGGTGGTCTACGACAGCGAAGTCCTCGACACGGTGCCCACAGAGGACCACGACCGACCGGTGGGGGGCGTGGTGACGCCGGGCGGCGGTGTCCGGCTGTTTCGGGACGGTTGAGGCCATCGCACGGGGTCGGCCGGGAGCGGGTTCCTTGTGGTGCGGCACCGTTGCCGGGCCTGCGCGGCGCGGTGGAACAGGACGGGACCGTGCCGCGTTACACGGTCGGGCAGCACCCCGATGTCGCGATACAGCTGCCTGAGCGCGTATCATCTAGCAGTCGACCGGCGAGAGTGCCAGCAAGGAGGACCTGTGCCTACGTACCAGTACGCATGCACCGAGTGTGATGCCGAGCTGGAGGTCGTACAGAGCTTCAGCGACGACGCTCTGACGATCTGCCCCACCTGCCAGGGCAGGTTGCGCAAGGTGTACTCCGCCGTGGGCATCGTCTTCAAGGGCTCGGGTTTCTACCGCACCGACAGCGGTTCCAGCTCCAACAGCTCGTCGCTTCCCAGCGGTTCCTCCGGTGGTTCGGAGACCAAGAGCGCCGCCAAGAGCGAGTCGTCGAGTAGCTCTTCCTCGTCCAGCAGCAGCACCGGCACCGCCCCCGCGGCGCCGTCGCCCGCCGCTTAGCAGCCGCGTTCTCCCGGTCTGCGGCCCGCCTCACCCGGCTGGGTCCGCCGAATACGTCCTGTGAGGGTCGTCTCGTGTCCACGAGACGACCCTCACTGCGTGGGGGCGGACGTGGACGACGTGGAGGCGGGCGAGGCGCCGGAGCCACGCGCCCCTTGCTCCCGCGGGAGCGGGCGGCCCCTGTGGACAACCTCGATCGCTTCCGGCGCGGTGGCCTAGCGTCGTCCCCATGAGGGATGGTGTGCGCCCGTGGCGGCGACGGTGGCGGCGCCCCGGCCGGCGTGTTCTGGGTGCCGGATGCGCGGCTCTGGCCGTGGCCGGGGTGGTGCTGGTGCTGCGCCCGCCGGCTCCCGCCCTGGTGGACGTTCGAGTCGCTGCCCGCGATCTCAGCGCGGTGGAACCGCTCGCCGCCTCGGACACCGTGGTGCGTGCGCTGCCGGCCGCCACGGTCCCCGAGGGCGCGCTCGGCCCCGACCACCCCGTCGCGGGCGGTGCCCTGCGATCCCCTGTGCGCGCCGGCGAGGTGTTGACCGACGTCCGGTTGGCCGCGCCTCCCTCGGTGGGGCTGGCCGCGGACATGGTCGCGGCTCCGGTTCGTGTCGCCGATCCCGGCGCGGTGGCACTGCTGGTTCCCGGAAACCGAATCGATGTTCTGGCTGCCACGACCGACCCGATTTCCGTAGAGTTCTTCGCGGAACCCGCCCGTCCGGCCCGGACGGTGGTCACCGACCGTCCGGTGATCGCGGTTCCGGAGGCGGCTGCCGCGGAGCAGGGCGCACTCCTGCTGATCGCGGTGACCGAGGACGAGGCCCGGGAACTCGCCGGGCACGCGGCGACCGGTCCCCTGTCGATCACGATTCGCGGCTGAGCGGCGCCCCCGACCCTTGCGTCGCCCGCCCCAATGCCATCGGCGAACGGTCGCGAGCCGGTGGCATCGACAACGAGAACACGGGCGCCCACCGGACGACGCCCCGAACCGGTCGAGGCGCCCGTCAGGAAAAGGAGAACACAACGATGCTGAGCGGATTCAAGAAATTTCTTCTCCAGGGCAACCTGGTACAGCTGGCGGTCGCGGTGGTCATCGGCGCCGTCTTCAGCAACCTGATCACGGCGTTCACCGAAGGCTTCATCACTCCTCTGCTCGGGGTGTTCGGCGGTGTCCCCGAGTTCTCCCGGCTGACCTTCACGGTCAACGGCAGCGTGTTCGCCTACGGGGCCTTCGTCGACGCGCTGATCTCGTTCCTGCTCACCGCGGCGATCCTGTACTTCTTCGTGGTGATGCCCGTCGCCAAGCTCCTGGAGCGCTTCGTGAAGGCCGAGGAGGCCACCACCCGCGAATGCCCCTCCTGCTTCAGCGAGATCAACAAGAAGGCCATCCGGTGCGCGCACTGCACGACCGAGGTGGTCCCGGAGACGGTCTGACCGATCATCGTCGCCCGGCCTTCCGGGGCCGAGCAGTGGCCCACCCTCGTGACGGGGTGGGCCACTGCTCGGGCTTCATGGCGCGGCCGGTCCGCAGCGCCCGGGCGTCTTGTCCCGGGTGGCCGTAGTGCCGGTCAGCCCGTGACCGAAGGGTCGTACTCCCAGTGCCATGGTTCGAACGGACTGGAGTAGGCCCACTGCGGATGGAACCAGCCGAACTGGCGCGAGTTGCTCTCCAGCCAGTTGAACGGCGCCGACCCCTGGTTCTGCACCCCGCCGCACAGGTCGACGGCCTGGCCGAGCCCGTGGTTGCTGGTTCCGGGAACGGCCGCGAAACCGGGCGGCTGTTGGGCGTAGACGCGGTTCTGGTTGGGCAGGTCCCGGTAGGAGCTGGTCACGCATAGCTCGTTGCCGAAATGCTCGGTGAACGCCTCGTTCATCTCCAGGAAGGCGATGGCGGCGTCGGCACGCAGGAAATGGTCGTCGACGTGCAGCTTGCACAGCGCCTCCTGCGGGAGCAGGCCGTTGGGGTAACCCGAGGCGGCGGACCCGGCGGCCGGGTCGCATTCGACACCGGCCATGTAGGCGTCCACGGACAGGCCGCGGTCCTCCAGTTCCTTGACGAGCCGTTCGGTGTCCTCCTCGGACTTGGCGCGCAGGGCGTCCAGTTGCTGCTTGAGTTCGACGCGTTCCAGTTGGGTCTGCGATTGCAGCTCCTGGGCCGACCCGGTCAGCTCGCCCTGGTCCTCCCTGAGGGAGTTGGCCTCCTCCAGCAGTGCTTCCTGGTTCTGCGAGAGCTTGAGGACATGGGACTCCGCCTGGAGGTCCTCGTCGAAGCTTCCCGAGGTCATGAGGCCCATGACTCCGACGTCGGGCTGCTTGTAGAGGGTGGAGGCGAGTTCGGTGAGCGGGGCGCGCATCTCGGCCAGTTTGACCTCGGTCTGCTGGAGCTTGTGCAGCGTCTTGACCAGATCTTCCTGCGCCTCCTCCAGCTTGGTCTCCCGCTGGGTGTAGTCCTCGGTGGCCTGCTCCAGCTCTTCCTTGGCCTGCTCGGCCTGCTCCTTGAGGGAGTCGAGGTCGTTGTCGGCGTGGGCGGGCGGCGGCATGATCGCGCCCTGCCCGACCGGGCCCAGCAAAACGGCGAGGACGATGGTGCAGAGCACCGTGAGCAGCGTCCGAGGACGGAATCGACTCCGTGAGACGGACGTGGCCCCGTTTCTCGCTACGCGGGCACGGCACCGCGTGGAATCGAGAACGAACAGCACGTGACTCCTCCGGCTGCCTTTTCGGTAGTTCGCGTGGCCGAATCGCAACGTACTACACGTCTGCAGCTTGACGTGCTAGCGATACGGAACACACATGATCAAGGGGAGCCGCTCTTTCGACCCGTACGGGCCGGCCGACGGGCTCCGGCAAAACACCTGCTCACGGGGGACCTGGTGATCAGCGCTCGAATCGCGGCCGCAGAGGCGCACATCGAATACGCACCGAACATGGACAATGTGTGGCGGAGGTCACCCCGCCGCCATGACAACCCGGTCGGGTAGAAGCGTACTCACCCTAACCACCCGCGCACGCCCCGCCAGTGACTTCTCCGCCCGACATTCCTGACGCACCGTCCGCCCGAGTCGGTTAGTCTTGAGTCGCATAAGGCAGGGCCTCATAGCTCAGGGGATAGAGCACCGCTCTCCTAAAGCGGGTGTCGCAGGTTCGAATCCTGCTGGGGCCACACTACCTGACCAGGCAAAACGAGGCGGGGGACGCGAAAGCGCCCCCGCCTCTGTCGCATTATCGAACCGCATACGGCCGGCCGGTTCCCCCAACTCGACATCGGCATCCACCACCGCTCCCCGGACCGGTTCGTCGTCGGCGCCGGTGCGGCGGCCGGGGAACCGCCGCAACGCCACGGACGACTCCCCAGTTCAGGACGCACTGTTTCCGCCGCCGCGGCCACGAGTCGGGCACGCCCCCGCCATGCGGGACGGCACGGCCCATCGACCGCGCCGTTCTCCGCGCTTCCTTGCGGAGCGGACATACAACGCCCAAAAACAGTTTCCGAGATGTGTCCCTTCCCTCCCCACGCGCCTCGGGTCAAACAGGCCCACCACGGGGCTTTCGCGCACCGGCCGCACCGAGCCGTTGCACCGGTGCCCCCGGCCGCCCCACAGGCCCCCATCGCCCACCCAGCGCCCCTGGCCCCGTACCGGAGCGGACGCGGTCTCGCCCACGGGCGGCATCGGCCCGCGGCCCGCCGTGCGCGGCGCCACGGAGAACAATCACCGGCGTTCACCGACGGCCGGACCACTCGACGCGGCGACGCCCTCCTCGGCCCCCTACGGCACCGGGGGCCGGTCGGCGGCCCCGCAGCCCGGAACCGTTGCTCCGTTAGGCTTGGGCCCGTGAAATCGGACGCCGGATCGGGGAGCACCTTGCGTGCGGACGCCGCACGCAACCGTGCACTGGTGCTGCGGGCGGCCCGCCGACAAATGGCCGAGGGCGACGGCTCTCTCCAGTTGAACACGATCGCCCGGCTCGCCGGCGTGGGCGTGGGGACGGTGTACCGGCACTTCCCCAACCGGCACGCGCTGATGGAAGCACTGTCGGCCGAACGCTTCCAAGAGCTCGTCGATGCCGCCCAGGAGGCGGCGGCCGAGCAGGACGCGCTCGTCGGCCTCCAGCGTCTGTTGCGCTTCGCCCTGGGGCACGCCCTGGCCGACGTCGGGTTCGCGGCCGTGCTCGAATCCGCCCGTGACGCCGAGACGACGACCTCGGTGATGAAGTCCGATTTCGACCATGCCGTCACAGAACTGCTCGACCGGGCGCGCAGCACGGACGCCATCCGCCGTGACATCGAGGCGGACGATATCCGCCGGCTGCTGTGCGGCGTCGAACACGCGGTCCGGTCCGGCACAGGCGCCCCCGACCGCACCGAGGTCTACCTCGACATCCTCCTCGAAGGCATACGCCCCCCGCGTTAAGGCAGCGCCCCGATCCCCTCGGCCGTCTACGCGATCGCGCATG
This sequence comes from Nocardiopsis ansamitocini, assembly GCF_030268225.1. GTDB lineage: Bacteria > Actinomycetota > Actinomycetes > Streptosporangiales > Streptosporangiaceae > Nocardiopsis_D > Nocardiopsis_D ansamitocini. The sequence continues at coordinate 1,437,737 of NZ_BSQG01000001.1, forward strand.
CCCTTGGACCGGCACACCGCACCCAATAAACGGATAGCTATCCGATTGAGGTAGGCTGCGAACCGCTAAGCGGATAGAAATCCGCTTAATTGGACACGGGGCGACGAAGGGTGGCGCTATGGAGCAGCGTGCGGTGGTGACGGCGGGGACCGGGGGAATCGGCCTGGAGACCGCGACGGGGTTGGCCGCGGCGGGCTACACCGTCACCGTGGTCGGCAGGAACGCCGCGCGCGGAGCAGACGCGGTCGAGCGGATCAACGCCGCCGGAACAGGCGGGGCGGCGGGGTTCGTGGCGGCCGACCTCTCCTCGCTCCCCGCGGTACGAACGCTCGCGGCCCGATTGGCTGCCGAGGGCGCACTCACCGTTCTGGTCAACAATGTCGGGGCGATGTTCACCGACCACCGACAGACGGCGGACGGGATCGAGGCGACGTTCGCCGTCAACCACATTTCGCCGTACCTGCTGACCGAACTGCTCCTGGAACCCCTCCGGGAAGGGGCACCGAGCCGAATCGTGAACGTGACCTCCGCCTCGGTCCGGACTGCCCGGCGGTCCTTCGACACCGTCGAACCTTCCGGCGGCTACTACGGATTCCACTGGTACGGCCGGGCGAAGCTCGCCAATCTCGCCTACACGCTGGACCTGGCGGAGCGTCTTCGGGGCACCGGGATATCGGTGTTCGCGGCCGACCCCGGCGGCGCCGCCACCGAGATGACCAACGGCACCATGGCGTCGCCCAGGATCGTCTCCCCCCGTATGCGGTTGCTGTGGCCTCTGTTGCGCAGGGTTTTCGAACACTCCACCTCGGGCCTCCCCTCGGTGGCCGCCCGGTCGTCGATCCTCGCCGCCACGGACGCTTCGCTCGACGGACGGACCGGCCTGGTCCTGGGCCCCCACGCCCGCCCGGTGAGGCCCTTCCGCCACGCCGACAACCCGCGAACAGCCGAAGCGGTCCTCAAGCTCAGTCGTGAACTGGCCCCTCTCGCTCCCGCCTGACCGGGGCCGCCCTCTACCGGTGGCGCGAGAAGGACGCCGGGGCCGCGGAACGCAGGAGCACGCAAGGCGCTGCCGTACCCCGAAGGGACGATCCGGTTCTCCGTCGTCCGAGCGATGGAGAACCAGCACCGTCCCTTGGGCACTTGCCGAGCACGTTCCCGCCTCATCGCCACGGCCTGCGGGTCCGTGCTCTTCGCCCGACTCGCCGCCCTGCTGACGGGCGGGCACACCCGGTTCCGGCTGCCCGCGGACGCCGAGGCGCCCACGCCCCCTGTGCCTGCCGCCGTACCCTCACCGAGGGCCGGGGCGATGCTCGTCCAACTGGCGCCGTCTCGGCTTCCCCCGTTGGAGCCGGCACCGATGGGGGAGAGGAGACGCGTCGACCCGGCAGGCGGTCGGCTCGGCCGTGCTTATCCGTGGGCCGCGTTGTACTCGTCCACGATCGTCTGGGGAATCCGGCCCCGGTCGCTGACCGGCTTGTCGTTGGCCTGCGCCCAGGACCTGATGTCGGCGCTGTGTTCGCGGGTGGGCGCGTTGCGCGATTTGGCGCCGCGGACCATGCGCCCGGGCTTGGCGGGAACCTTGCGGGCGGCGTGCACGAAGGGGGCGAGGGCGTCACGAAGCCTGCTCGCGTTCTGGGTCTTGAGGTCGATCTCGTAGCCGGTGCCGTCGATCCCGAAGGAGACGGTCTCCTGGGCCTCGTCACCGTCGAGGTCGTCGATGAGCATTACCTGAACTCTTTGAGCCATTGAGCTATTCCCTGGTTGCAGTAAAAGTTATGGACAGCGGATGATGCCCGCCTATTTTCCCGACGGCTCCCATTAAACGCCATCCCCGAAGACAGCGGCGCGAAAATCGATACGACGACAACTTCGGAAAACTCCAACCAACCACGGTGCGGCCATACACAGGGAAAGGACACCCCGGAACCCACAACCCAATCGCACCATCAGCAAAAAAGCCTTTGACCTGGCTCGACAAAAATCGCTTTACAGCCTGCACAAAAACAGCAACGGAGATAAGAAAATCACGTGGAACGGATTTTTCCAACAATAGACACCGATCGAAGAAACCCTACTCTTATCGACTCGGACACCCAAGGAGACGTTTACGACGAAAAGGATGACCGCTGCCGGCGTCGCCTTAGGCGGAACGGGCGGTGGGCCGCCCCGGGAGGACGGCCCACCGCGTTACCGGGTCACGCCGGGACGGTCAGCAGGGTCGCACCGTCGAGTGTCCTGACCTCGAAGGACGCGATCTGGTCGCGTGAAAGATCGGTGCCGGCTCTGACCTGGAGCGGGTCGGGCGCCCCGGCGATCCCGTACCCGGGCCGGGGAACCTGCCAGCTGGCGACGGAGCGCTCCTCGCCAGCGGTGGTGACGACAACGAGCTCGCAGTTCAGTGGCCCTCGCACATTGCCCAGGGTCAGGGCGATGTCGCTGCCCCATCCCTTGTCCAGGACGGCGACGGTTCCTTCGGTCCCCGTAGCCGCATCGGTGGCGACAAACCGCTCGGCCTCGGCAAAGGGATCCTCCGCAGCGACCTCGGGAGGCGGATCGGGGGCGACCACGAGACCGGCTCCCAGGCCGGCGGTGAACAGCAGGACGCCGGCCGCGAGACCGAAGACCGCGCGAACCCACACACGCGGGCGACGCACGGCAGGGGCCGCGACGGCTGTCCCGTGCGGTTCGTCCACCGCGGCGGCGACCACCGGCCCATCATCGCCACGGGCCTCGTCCAACAGGACCACGGTGTCGGAGAGTTCGATCATCTCGTCGACGCAACGCTCGCACGATTCGAGGTGGTCCTCGAACCGGTGGCGTTCGTCTTCGTCGAGCAGGCCCATGAGATAGGCCGCCGTATCGGTGCACTCGTTGCGGAGAGTCATGCGTGGATGCCCCTCTCCTTGAACGTCGCCCGGAGCGATCTGAGCGCGTAGTGCACCCGTGACTTGACGGTACCAACCGGCAGGCCGAGCCGGTCTGCGGCCTCTTTGGCGGTGCGGTCCTTGAAGTAGGTCTCCACCACCGCTTGCCGGTGGACCGGCGAGAGGGTTTCCAGTGCCTCGCCGACCACCATCGAGCGGACGAGTTCGTCGGTTCCGTCGACAACGGGCCGAGCGCTCTCCGCCAGTTGCCCATCGGTTTCCTGCGGTCGCGCGGAGCGGCTGCGGTGATCGTCGATGACGGCGCGCTTGGCGACCGTGATCAGCCAGGGCAGCAGCGAGCCGCGGTGGTCGAGCCGGTCGGCGTTGCGCCATGCGCGCAGCATCGTCTCCTGGACCACGTCCTCGGCCCATTGCCGATCGCCACCGGTGAGGCGGGCGGTGACAGCGGTGAGCGGCCGGGCGTACTCGCGGTAGAGCAGATCCATCAGCGCGTCACCGTCGGCGGGGCCTTCGGGGTCGCTGGGGTCCATGGGGGCGATCGGGGGATCGTCGAACGGTTCTCCCCTGCGCCCCTCGCCACCGCTGGCGGTGGGTCTTCGTCCAGGCACGGATCAGCTCCTGTTCTCATCGAACCGTCGTGGAGAATCGGCGGGGGCCGCACCAACGTATCGGCGCGGCCGAGCCGATACGCCCGATCGCTGCGGCGAAGAGCACGCCGCAGCGATCGATGGAAGGCCGGCGCGAATCGCACCGATGCCCGTCAACAGGAGGTTCGTCGCGGGGAGAGGACGGGAGTGGACCTCGACACGCCGTGGACACCCAGCGCGAGAATTTCACCGCGGCGCCGGAGTCCGCACCGCGTGGGCGACGTGGCTCCGCGTTCTGCACGAACACGGAGTCTTCTACATCGGATGATGGGAATGTCGGATGGGTGGTCGGTCCGTGCGCCGGCCACCCGTTCCGCAATGGGGAGGGGAGGGTCAGGAGAGGGGCTGGCCGTTGTTGGCGCGGGTCCCGTCGGGTGTGATCGCCCACCAGGTGCCGCCGACTCCGTGCCCGCTGATCGGGTCGGCCTCGGTGTCCTTGGTGAACCAGTAGACGGGCCAGCAGTCGATCGCCAGCTGCTCGGTACCGTCCGCGCGGACCAGGGTGCTGATCAGCTCCGGCGCGATGCCCTGGACCGAGGCGGCGTCGGCGGGTTTGGCCGGTTTCCAGGTCTCGGTGCACTCACCGTCGCAGTTGGAGACCATCGGCCATGCGGTGTCGTCGTCGAAACGGTACAAAGTGCGGTTCTCGGCGTCCTTGACGATCGCGCCCAGCGCGGAGTCCTGGGCGGCCGAGACCGCACCGGTGGCCGGCTGGCTCGCCTCGGGCTGCTGGGGGGCCTCGGACTGTCCGGCACGGCCTCCCTCGCCGGTGACCGCCCACCACACGCCGTTGACACCCTGGCCCTTGACGTCTCCTGGGCCTTCGTCCTTGGCGAACAGGTACATCGGCCAGCCCGCGATCGTCAACTGCTTGGTGCCGTCGGCGCGGGTGACCTCGCCCAGCAGCGAGGGGTCGGGGATGTCCACGGCGCTGGCGTTCTCGGCCAGCACCGGCGGCCACGCCGCGGCGCAGTCCCCGGCGCAGTTGGACGCCGAAGGGTCGGCGGTGTCGTTGTCGAAACGGTAGAGGGTCTCCTGCTCGCCGTTGACCAGGATCGTGCCGAGTTCGCCCGCGTCGGCGGCCGACACCTGGCCGCTGACCCCGGTCACCAGACCGGACCCGGTCGGCTGCGCCTCCTGGATGGCGTCGGCCCCGGCGGAGACGAGGGATTCCAGGCCACAAGAGCTCGCGAGGAGCACCACGGCCGAAGCGGCCGAGGCGGTGAGTGCGCGTCGGCGCATCGTGCTGTTCATGATCGTCTGCTCCTCTTCGACATGTCCGGCACCGTGCGGGCGCCGTGTTCACCGGTCCATACGGACGGGGTGGCGAAAACGGTTCAACGGATTCGAGGTTTTTCCGCGAATGTTTTTCGCGGGTCCGGTGTGCGCCCGCGGCCCCTGTCGTGAGCAGCAGGGGAATTTGCTGGTGGCGAGGGGCTCCACCAGTTGTCCCCCTCGACTGCGATGTCGCTTTTTTGCCAGTCCTGGCCGTGCGGGCAGCCGATACTGAAGGGGTGTACCAAGAGACGGAACGCTGCGTTCGAGCCGTGCGGTCCAAGGACGCCCGTTTCGACGGGTGGTTCTTCACCGCGGTGACCACGACCCGGATCTACTGCCGGCCCAGTTGCCCGGTGGCCCCGCCCAAAGCCGAGAACATGCGCTTCTACCCCAGTTCCGCGGCGGCCCAGCAGGCGGGGTTCCGCGCCTGCAAGCGGTGCCGCCCCGACACCAGCCCGGGCTCGCCCGAATGGGACGAGCGCGCGGACCTGGTGGCCCGGGCGATGCGGCTGATCGCGGACGGGGTGGTGGACCGCAAGGGGGTTCCCGGTCTGGCTGCGGAGCTCGGCTACAGCACCCGCCAGGTGGAGCGTCAACTGGTGGCCGAGCTCGGGGCCGGACCGCTGGCACTGGCCCGGGCCCAGCGCGCGCAGACCGCCCGATTGCTGATCGAGACCACCGCGCTGCCGATGGGCGACGTCGCCTTCGCCGCCGGGTTCGCCAGCATCCGCACGTTCAACGAGACGGTGCGCGAAGTGTTCGCGCTCTCCCCCACCGAGTTGCGTCGGCGCGCGGGCCGGGGCGGGGTCGCGCCGGCGGTGGGGGCGCTGTCGCTACGGCTGCCGTTCCGGGCCCCGCTGTGCCCGGACAACCTGTTCGGGCACCTGGCCGCGACGGCGGTGCCGGGGGTCGAGGAGTGGCGTGACGGGTCCTACCGGTGCGCGCTGCGGCTGCCGCACGGTACGGGCGTGGCCGCCCTGCGGCCAATGCCCGACCATGTCGCCTGCCGGCTGGAACTGGGCGACCTTCGGGACCTGTCCACCGCGATCAGCCGGTGCCGGCGGTTGCTCGACCTGGACGCCGACCCGGTGGCGGTGGACGAGCTCCTGCGCGCGGATTCCGTGCTGGCCCCGCTGGTGGACAAGGACCCGGGGCGCAGGGTTCCCCGGAGCACGGATCCGGTGGACTTCGCGGTGCGCGCGATCCTGGGACAGCAGGTGTCCACGGCGGCGGCCCGAACCCATGCGGGGCGCCTGGTCGCGGCGTACGGCGAGCCCATCGACGACCCCGGGGGCGGGCTGACCCACCTCTTTCCCACGCCCGAGACCCTGATGGAGCTGGATCCACGATCGCTGGCGCTGCCCCGCGCCCGTCGGGCGGCCGTGCTGGCCCTCGTCGAGGCGCTGGCCGGCGGTGGGATCGACCTCGGGCCGGGCGGGGACCGCGATCTGGCCCGCGCCCGGCTGAGCGCGCTGCCGGGCCTGGGGCCCTGGACGGTGGAGACGATCGCGATGCGCTCGATGGGCGACCCGGACGCGTTCGTCGCCACCGACCTCGGGGTGAAGGCCGCGGCGAAGTCGCTGGGGCTGCCGCACACGCCCGGCGCACTGACCCGGCATGCCCGGGCGTGGCGGCCCTGGCGCGCCTACGCGGTGCAGTACCTCTGGGGAAGCGGTGACCACGCGGTGAACCGGATGCCGCTCTAGCGTGCGCCCCTGGATTCGCGGCGCACGCAGGGCTTCTTGCGGTGATCGCGGCGTCCTAGGATGCACGCGTGACCGATCACTTCAGAGACTCCGACGAGCGTCCTCCGCACCCCCACGAAGGGGAGGTCCGCGAGGTCCCCACCGGCAAGAACGCGACCAAACTGGCCTACGCTCCCGAGCGGGACGGGAAGGCCGACACCGGGGAGATCGTGTGGACCTGGGTTCCCTTCGAGGAAGACCCCGGCCGCGGCAAGGACCGCCCCCTTCTGGTCGTCGGGCGCAAAGGCGGTGAGCTGCACGGGCTGATGCTCTCCAGCCGGGAACCCGACCACTGGGAGGAGCAGGACTGGCTCGCGCTGGGCCGTGGCGCCTGGGACCGTGAGGGCCGGGAGTCCTATATCCGGCTGGACCGCCTCTTCGAGTTCGGCGAGAGCGACATCCGCCGTGAGGGCGCGGTCGTGGAGGAGAAGGTGTTCTGGCTGATCGCCGACGTCCTCAGGGAGCGTTACGGCTGGCGTTGACGCCCCGGACGCCGGTGCGGCCGGGGCCTGCGGTCATCGCCGCCCCGGGACGAAGGACCCCGACCGCACCTCTCCCGCCGGCCGGTAGGTGGTGACCACGACGCCCGTGCCGGTGGCGGTGGTGGCCACAAGGTGCAGGGCCGCGGGCACGGCGCCCTCCTGGAAGAGGCGCCGGCCCCGGCCCAGGACCACCGGGTAGCTCCACAGCCGGTAGACGTCGATGAGCCCGTGCCCGCGGGCTATCAGGGTCCGGGCGAGCTCTCCGCTGCCGTTCACCTGGGGTTACCTGGGGCTCGCGGCCGGGCCGGTTCCCCCGAACGGGCGGTTCGGCCACGCCTCGACCGCCGGCTTCGCACGCGGGCCGAGCGGTGCGCGAAGGAATGCGATCACTGATTCCCGGAAACGGAAATTTCACCTAATTGCACGTGCGAAAGTACATACCGTTTGCACATGCAATCCCATCCGTCACACGATCAGGAAATCCCCGGAGTGCAATATCCGGAAAACGGTGGCCGGAAGCTGCCAATGGAACGACATACACGCAGGTCAAAGAATTCTTCACCGTTGTCTTTGTCGGCGCATTCTGGAAACCGATTACGAATCTGGCCTTATCCGCGAGCCCGGTGCAAGAATTGTTCTCCATCATGAATACGGGAGTGGCCGGTGGAACTGCGGGTACTCGGGGCGGTACGGATGCACGTCGGGGGGCGGCGCGTCGAGCTGGGCGCCGGCAAGGAACTCGCGATCGTCGCGGCGCTGGGCCTGGCAGCGGGGAGCAGGCGGGGCGTCACCGCCGATGTGCTGATCGACCAGGTGTGGGACGGCGAACCGCCGGCCCGGACCACTCTCCAGGCCAACATCTCCCGTATTCGCAAGAAGCTGGACCCGCTCGGGATCGGCCCGAACCCGATCCCGCAGGACAACGGCGTCTACCGGTTGCCGATCGTCCCGGAGTCCATCGACTGGTTCCGGTTCAAGGAACTGCAGTCCAGGGCCACCCATCTACGGACGGCGGGCGAATACGGGGTGGCGCTGGGCGTACTGGACGAGGCGCTGGAGCTGTGGGACGGCGAAGCCCTCACCGGTGTCCAGGGCCGATGGGCGCAGGGGCAGCGCGAGACGATGCGCGTGGCGTTGCAGTCGGTGCGGAGCGCATGGGCGGAGACGGCCCTGCACGCCCGTCCCGACGAGGACCACAGCGACGCCCTCACCGGTTTCCTCGCGGAGTCTCCCGGCGACGAGCCGCTGCTGGACTGTCTGATGGCGGCCTACCAGGCGGCGGGCCGCAACTCCGAGGCCCTCGCCGCCTTCTTCGCGCACAGCCATCGGTTGCGCGAGGAGCAGGGCACCACTCCCGCGTCGTACCTGGTGCGCAGGTACGAGTCGATCCTGCGGGGCGATCCGTACCGACCGCCGAGGACAGCGGGGGCCGGGCTCCCGGCCGGCACGGGCGTACCCGCCCCGCGGCCCGAGCCGTCTCCCGCCCCGCCCGTGCCCGAGGCGCCACGCAACAGCCTGCCGCCCTACGTCGCGGACTTCACCGACCGGACCAACGAGATCTCGGCCCTGGTCAGCGCCGCCACGGGGCGCCGGGGCATCCACGTGGTGACCGGTATGCCGGGGGTGGGCAAGACCGCTCTGGCGGTGCGGGCCGCCCACCGGATCAAGGGGTGGTTCCCGGACCGGCAGATGTATCTCCACCTGCGCGGCTACCAGGACACGCCGAGGCTGGAGCCGATGGAGGCCCTGCAAGAGCTGCTGAGTATGCTCGGCTCCCCCGCTCAGCATCTGCCATCGACTCTGGAGCAGCGCATCGCGCTGTGGCGGGACCGCACGGCGGACATGCGCGGCCTGCTCGTCCTGGACGATGCCGCCACCGCCGAGCAGGTCATCCCCCTCCTGCCCAGTTCGCCGCGCTGCATGGTGGTCGTCACCAGCCGCAGCCGGCTGACCGGTCTGGACGGCGCCCGGCAGGTCAGCCTCGACTCCCTGTCCACCGAGGACGCCAAGGCCCTGTTCCTGAAAACGGTGGGGCACGACCCTGGGTATGCGGACGCCGACCTGGCCGAGGTGGTGGAACTGTGCCACCGGCTCCCTCTGGTGCTGCGCCTCACCGGTAACTGGCTGCGCACGCACTCCACCTGGACTCTTCCGCGTCTGTGCCGACGGTTGCGGGAGAACGCCACCCACGTACACGGTCTCCCCGACCTGGACCGGAAACTGGGGGCGGTGCTGACGCTCGCCGTCAAGGACCTGTCCCCCACCACCTGCGACGCCTTCCTGCGGTTCGGGTTGCACCCGGAGAGCGAGTTCAGCCTTTCCGCCGCCGCCGCGCTCGCGGGGACGGACGAGTACTCCTGCGAGGAGGCGATCGAGGAACTCGTGGACCTGCACCTGATCCACGAGACCCAGCCCGGCCTCTACCGGATGCACGGGCTGATCACGGCGTTCGCGAAACGGAGCGGCCGGCTTTCGCTCCACGGAGAACAGGCCCGGGCGGCTTGTGTCCGGGTGCTCGACTACTACCTGGGGGCCTGCGAGGCGGCGGATCGTCGGCTGTCCCCCGACCGCAAGCGGATGCCGACGGAACCCTCGGGCTCCCCCACTCTCCCGGTCTTCACCGACTCCCCCGCGGCGGCCGCGTGGCTGACCTCGACGCGTTCGACCCTGCTCGCCGTCATCGACTGGGCGTACGCGCAGCCGGACCTGGCGGAGTACGGCGCGCGGCTCAGCCACCTGCTGGCCGGTTACCTGTACAACTACGGCCCTTGGGGGACGGCCGTGCGCGTCCAGGAGCGCGCGGTGGAGGTGTGGACGCAGCGCGCACACTCCGAGAACAAGGCGTACGCCCTGATCGACCTCGGCCGCAACCTGATGCAGACCGGTGATCACCCGGCGGCGCTGGCCCGGATCGAGCAGAGCCTGGCGATATGGGAACGGACGGCGGACAGCAGCGGGCTGGCGCTGGCGCTGGACACGATCGGGATGGCCTACGCGCGGCAGGACAAACTCGCGATAGCCCAGGTCTACCTCCAGCGCGCACTGGGGCTTTACCGGGCCTCCGACGAGCAGACGGGTTACGCCACGTGCCTCGACCACATCGGCAACCTCCACTACGAGGCCGGGCGTACGGAGTCCGCAGTCGAAAAGTTGAACCAGTCGTTGGACCTCTACCACGCGATGGACGACGTCCAGGGGATCGCGGGCATAAAGGTGAGCCTGTCCAGCTGTTTCAAGACGCTTGGACGCCATCGGGAGGCGATCCAACTGGCGGCCGAGTCGCTGGAGTTGTTTCAACGGCTGGGTGACCGCCAAATAGAAGGAACCCTGCACGGGAACATCGGGGTCATGCACGCGGAGCGCGGCGAGCACACACGGGCGATCCGCTCCTGTGAGACCGCCGTGTCCATCCACCGGGCTACGGGCGACCGCCGCTCGGAAATCCGTTTCTTGACCAGGATCGCTCATTCCCTGGTGGAATCCGGCGAGGCCGAGAGAGCCCTGGCTGGCTTCACCACCTGTCAACGGATCAACCCTCCCTCGAACAACCCCGAGGCGGAGGCGCGGATACTCAGCGGTTTCGGCAAAGCCTACGCCGCGCTGTCCGAGCCGGAGCAGGCAGAGGAATACTTCACAGCTGCGTTGGACCTGATCAGGAGCGCCGAGACTCCGACCGGCAAAGCCGAAGTGCTGCTGGAGTTCTGTCTTTTTCTCATCGGACGGGACGAGACGCAACGGGCCCGATCCCTGATCGAAGAAGGAACAAGGATCTGTGAAGGGCTGAACTTCCCGGAGGCACGGACACTTCGCCTCCTCAAGGATTCACTGAGCCTACAGCGCCACTAGCATAAATCCCAGCGGTGACAAAACACCCCAAAAGCCGAAATAGCGAAGAGAAGATTCCTATTTGACGGCTTTTCGCGCCCGGTGAAGCCTTAGCTGGTATTATCCGCTTGCCGCCGGTTTACACATCGAACGGCTGTACACTAGGAGCGGGGACGCGGTGACGGCAACCACCACGCCCCCTACCACTCCGGTCCTTAATACGAGTAAGGAACGAAATGGATTTTTTTTCACCCCTGCATCAAATCGGAAATACACCCGCTGACTTCGGGGGAAGCGGAACGGTCTGGCGCAAAAAGGGAAATCTGTAATTTCAAATAGACTGGGCTCACAGAAATTGTGAGCCTTTTCAATTTTTATCACAAGAAGCACCAGAAGCATCCGAGGCCAATACTGCCACATGGGCAGGATAATTTTAAGACCTTCCGGTGGGTGATTTTTGAAATCTTACCCCCATCAGCGAGTTTTTTCCCTAGAAACTCCATCATCACCAAAAATCACAGCAACCCATCCGGACCCAGCAGCCACTCAATCACCTTGACCTGCAATTTTTCTTGAAAAAGCCTTCCCATTTGAGCAAATCCACCATCGTTCACCATAGCCGGAGCGCGATCCCACATCGCTCACCAACCACGAATATTTCGGGTATTGAACACGAATACCCTGCTCAGCCAACGAAAGAGAGGGCGAATAGAGGCGATACAGGCGAATGCGGTCGCCTCTCATCCATGATCAAGGCGCTGGCTCCGCCTCCTCGTCCACGCCTCCGCTTACCGTCGTTCAAGCACGGGCGTCGGAGCTTGCGGAAGGCGCCTGAGGTCGGCCACGGCGGACAAAAGCGACCGGAGAGGGTGAGAGTGGTCAGTATGCAGCGTGTGCTCGCCTGCGAACAGGTCCGGGTTGTCGGGGACGGCGGACCAGCGTTGTTGCGCGTGCTTGACGTCCACCTGCTCGGGACAGCGCACACCGGAAAGTTCGGTGAGTGTGTTCACCAGCGTTTTCGACTCGCGGGAGCCGAGATTTGATCAGGAAGGTCAAGGAAAAACTCGATGACTATGCAGCGTGACCGGAAGTGGCACAAGAGCAGCTACAGCACGGCCAACGGAAGCTGTGCCGAGGTAGCCGAGGGAGAAACCGTCTTGGTGCGCGACACCCAGAACCGCGGACTCGGACACATCGAGTACCCGCTCACGGCATGGATATCCTTCCTCCGTGACCTGAAGAGCGGCCTTTTTTGATCCCGGGCGTTTTCCTCTGACGGACACCGCAGCCGTGCCGGGCGAGAATCCAGTCGGCGTCTGAAGCCCGCCCTCTGAATCGGTGGGCCGGGTAACCAGTTCTCGGCAAGCCGTCCGGCATCGGCACCTCCACCGCGACCGCGCCATGTCCGCGACGCTGTCCGTGCTCACCCATCTCCAGCGCGATTTTATCGCGACCGGGGCCGACGACGAGTTCGCCTCCGATCCGTCGAGGTCTTTGATCGAGCGCGCCCGGACCCGCTCCTTGAGAGACGCGGCGAGTACCTATACGGGCTCCTCCATCGGGTCATCGTCCTGCTCAGGCAACCGCCGGGTTCCAGCAGACGCCTGAGCAGGACGCGCATTGCGCGCACCCGGCACGAAGCGGCTTGCAAGCCGGTCCAAGCCATACGCAAGCCTCCTGGCATGTGCCTTCGCCGAACCTCGTATCGAACCCCGCGAAGCGTTGGAGGACTCGATGGAGAACTGGGACCCCGGCCCGTACGGCCCCACTCTGGACTTGCGCGCTACCTTCCCGACCGAGCGTGTAGTGCTCTTCGTGGCACACCACCCGACCGCGATCACCCGGCTGCTCGACGTGGCACCGATCATCGAGGAGGACCACCGCGTGCAGACCGTGTGGACCGTGCCTTCCGGAGGCGCATCGACACGGGCCGCCCTGGACTTCCTCTGGCGGATCGGCGCGCGCACCGTCCCCTGGGCGATCGCCAAGGCGACCAGGTTCGACGTGGCGATCGCAGCGGCTCTCGGCTCACTGGAACAGGTCAACGCCCCCGTCATCGCCCTCGACCACGGCCACGGTCCGGCCAAGATGGTTCGACGCATCGGCGGGGCCGACCGCGGGCCCGATGCCCCGCGGGAGCTGTACGGAGCCACCCCTTCCACCCTCACCAGCGCCGGACGTGTCGTTCCCGCCCTGATCGGGGTGGCCCACGAGCGTTCGAGAGCACTGATCGCCCAGGCGGTTCCCGATGCCGCCGCCGTGACCCGCATCGTCGGCGACCCCGTCTTCGACCGGCTTCAGGCGAGCCTCGAACGCCGCGATGACTACCGGCTCGCGCTCGGCGCGGGTACGGGCAGGCGGCTCGTGGTCGTGTCCAGCACGTGGGGGCGGCGCAGCCTGTACGGAACCGATCCGGAGCTTCCCCGCAGGGTGGTCGCCGAACTCCCCGGTGACCGCTACCGGGTGATCGCCCTTCAACACCCGGCGATCGGCGGATTTCACGGCGACCGGCAGACCCTGGCATGGCTGGCCCCGGCCCGCCGCGCGGGCCTTGGGCTGCTGCCGGCCGAACAGGGCTGGCACGCGGCGCTGATCGCCGCCGACGTCATGATCGCCGACCACAGCAGCGTGACCGTCTACGGAGCGTCTGTGGGGTGCCCGGTGGTCCTGGGAGCCTTTCCCGACGACGAACTGATGCCGGGGTCGCTGCCGACCCTGGTCGCCGACAACGCGCCACGGCTTCGGACGGAGGTCGCGTTGGAGAGGCAGATCGACTCCGCGATCGAGAACCACGACCCCTGTCTGGCAGGCAGGTACGCTGCCGCACTCACGTCCGCCCCCGGAGCGTCCGCAGGGCTGCTCCGCGCGGCCGCCTACCGCCTGATGTCGCTCCCGGAGCCGCCCGGGCCCGCTGTGGTCGCGCAGGCACCTCTGCCGCGACTGGTAAGAAACGCCTCCACGGCTTCCCTGCCGGCACGGTCTCCCTTCGACTCCACTTCGGGTGTTCCCTGCCGCCCTTGACTACGGCAGACCACAGGGCAGGACACCGGGCACCGGCCCCAAGCGATGACACTGCGGACCGGGCCAAGGGCATCTCACACCCAGGAGACAACCAGTGGAAACCTCATGGCAGAACGGCCCTCACAACACCCTGGACGCGCATACGCAGTCCACGTTTCCCACACAGCGTCTGGTGCTGGCCGTCGTCCACCACCAAACGGCAGGCACCAGGCTTCTGGACTTCATCGGCTCGGTGGAAAAAGACCATCGGGTTCAGGTCGTCTGGACCGTCCCCCCTGTCTCGGCATATGCGCAATCGGGCAGCGATCTCCTGGCCGGGCTCGGTGCCCGCACGATCCCTTGGAACGAGGCACAAGCTTTCCGCTTCGACCTCGCGGTGGCGGCAAGCAAAGGCGGATTGGAGCGGCTGCACGCACCGGTCCTCGTCGTGGGGCACGGGCATGGTCCGGGAAAACTCCAGGAACGCCCCAGCGGCGTTGGGCCGCTGGTAGAGCCGTCGGTGTACGGGACGACCCGGGCCGACCTCACCAGTGGAGGCAGAGTGATCCCCTCGCTGATCGGGATCGCCCACGAACGTCACCGCGCGATCATCGAGCGCGAAGTACCTGAGGCCGGGCCACTCTGCCGGGTCGTCGGTGACCCCTGTCTGGACCGGCTGGTGGCAAGCCGGCCCCACCGGGTCGCATACCGTCGGGCTCTGGACGTGGCGGAAGGACAGCGCCTGATCGTCGTGTCCTCCACCCTGCGACGATCGTCGCTTCTGGGGTCCCGTCCGGACCTGCCCGCGCAGCTGTTGGCGAACCTGCCCCACGATCGCTACCGAATCGCGCTGGTGACACACTCCGGGGCCGTCGCCTGGCATGGAAGACGTCAGTTGACCGCGTGGCACTCCGACGCCCAACGCGACGGACTGCTTCTCATCCCTTCTGAGGAGGGGTGGCGCGGTGCAGTCATAGCCGCCGATCTGGTCGTCGCCGACCACGGATCTGTTCCTGTCTATGCCGGCGCGATAGGCAGACGGGTGCTCTCCGCAACGTTTCCCCGCGATCGCGTCCTCCCCGGCTCTGCTCCCGAACTGCTGGCCGACCACTCCCCCGCTCTGCGCGACGATATTCCGCTCCGCGAACAGGTCGTGAACGCGTTGACGAAAAAGACGTCTTCCCTCCCCACTCGGCTCTCGGCCCTGGTGACGTCCGCCCCCGGAGAGTCGATCCGCCTGCTGCGCTCGGCGATGTACGAGTTGATGGATTTTCCGGAGCCGCGATCCGCTCCCCGCACGTCCGCCGTCCCACTGCCGGTTCCCTTGCCCCCGCTCACCGAAGAGGAAGGCATTCCCTCGTGAACCCTTTGACCAGCACGGCGGTCCTGGATGAATCGACCGTCCGCGAGCTCAATTCCGCAGACGTGGTCCTGATCCGGACCCACGCGGTGCACGACGAGCTTTTCGCCCTCTACCCCGGATGCCTGCTGCTGGTCTTCTCCCTCGGGCGAACGTGCCGTGTTGTGGTGAGATCGGGAGGCGAGATTCTTCTTGTGCTTCCCAGCGCACTTCATCTGTCCGCCGCACTCTTGGTCCATGAACAACTGGTGGCCGGGGAAAAGGTGGCGGGAATGGATTCCCTCTCACTGACGTCGGCGGTCCTGCGGCGGGCTCGGCTCAGGTCCAAGGCTTTCGATTAGCCGCTGCACCTCATCGCGTTGGGGTGCGAGAAGCCGGACCAGCAGTTCCAGCGCCTCTGCGAGGTAGCCGCGTGCCCGGCTCTCGTCCCCCATCGCAAGGGCGCTGCGCCCGCGAAGCGTAAGGGCTTCTGCTCGTTGCTGCTCAGCGCCGGCTCGCACAGCCTGGGTCAATGCCGACCGGGCAGCGCTGTCGGCGGCCTCGGGCCGATCGACTTCCAGCAGTATGGTCGCCATTCGGCTGAGGGTCCGGCTGTGCTGATAGGGATTGTCGCCGCTGTCCTGGAAATAGGCGAGGGACCGCGCGAAGAGACGCAAGGATGTCTCGTGGTCACCGGTTCGCGCATGTGCCTCGGCAAGGTAGCGGTGGATGAGGGCGACTCCGTAGGGGCTGCCCTTGTCCGTCTGAATCGCTTCGGCGCGTTTCAAGAGTTCGACTGCTTGGTGAGGCTCTCCTTGAACGAGTCGGATGGTGGAAAGTTGTTCGCAGGCCGCAGCAGTCCCGAGTGCATGGGCGTTGGCCTCCCAGAGGCCAAGAGCGCGGAGGGCGTAGTCCTCCGCTTCGGCGAACTCGTACCGACCGGCGTGCGCGGCGGTGAGGGCTCCATACATTCGGGCCTCCCCGAGCGCGTCCCCCGCAGCCTGAGCGGACACAAGACCTCTTTCATGGGTCTCGATCCAGACTCCGTAAGGCCTGCGCAGTGTGCAGAAAGCCCACAGGGTCTCGCAGAGCTGCCAGGTGGTCGAGTGCCGACCACCGGCATGGGCGGATCGGATGATCGCGGCCAGGTTGGACAGCTCGGCGTCGAACCAATCGAGAGCGGAGGCGTGATCGTAGGGGTAGTCGGCGAAAAGGCGGCTGGATTCTCGGTAGACCGGACCGACGTGCCACCGCTCCGGGTTCAGGGCCAGGTCGGCAGCGGCAGCCGCGTGCAGGTAGTGGGCGAACATCCGGTCCAGGGCGGCGTCGCGTTCGGTGGGGTCGGCGGCGGTCTTCTCGCGGGCGAAGAGGCGGACGAGGTCGTGGAGGCGGAAGCGGTCGGTGCCGGGGGCCTCCTGGAGCAGGCTCGCCCCGGCGAGGAGGTCGACCTCGTCCTGGGCGGTGTAATGGTCGGTGTCGATGAGGGCGGCTACGGCCGGAACGTCGAAGTCGGGGCCCGGGTGCAGCCCGAGGAGGCGCAGGGTGCGTGCGCTCCGCTCGGGGAGGCCACGGTAGGAGGTGTCGAGGATGCTACGCACGGACAGGTCCTCCTGGACGCTGAGGTGGGAGAGGCGGCGCTGCTCGTCGGCGAGTTCGCGGGCGACCCTGCCCGGGGATCTCCGGCGGTGCAGGTGCCCGGCGGCGGCTGCCAACGCCAATGGGAGGTTCCCGCACAGGGCGGCGATCTCGGCCGCGAACATCTCGTCGGAGGGCGACCAGGTGCCGCCCGCCATGGCGCGCAGGAGTTCGACGGCGTGTTCGGTGTCGAGGGGGCGGACGTCCAGGACGTGCGCACCGTCCACGGCAAGGCCGGTGAGGTTGTACCGGGTGGCCACGACCACGAGGTGCGCCCCCTCACCGGGCAGCAGCGCGCGGACCTGGGCCGCCGACGAGGCGTTCTCGACGAGGATGGCGAGGCTGCGGGACCGGGTACGGGAGCGGAAGTCCGCGGCGCGCTGCCCGAACTCTACGGGGATGCGGTCAGGGGGGACGTCGAGGGCGCGCAGGAATCCGTCGAGGACGGGCGAGGGGTCCTCGGTGAGGGCGAGGTCCGCGTACAGTTCGCCGTCGGGGTGGCTGGCGCTCACCCGGTCCAGGAAGCGGACGGCCAGGGAGGTCTTGCCGATCCCGCCCGGTCCGACGAGGACGACGATGGTGGTGGTGCCCGTCCGCTCGGCGAGACGACCGACCAACTGGTCGAGTTCGCTGGAGCGGTCGGTGAACCTGCGGGGCGCCAGGGGTAGTTGGTGCGGGGGGAGCCAGCCGGATCCGCCTGCGGGGACCGCGTGAAAGTGCACGCCGCCGTGGACCGTACCCGCCTGGACCAGCGTCTCGAAGGAATTCCCGGTCGCGGTGTTGGTGTTCTGTCCGCACGGCTCCGGGTCGGTGGCGTTCTCGTCTTCTTCCACCCCGAAACCTTTTCCCTTGACGTCAAGATTTCGACATGCGTAATACCCCTCGGGCGAAACGGCCAATCTCCACTGCCCCATACCGGCCACACCCTGCGTGCGACCGGCAAAAGACCGAGGCGCTCGAACAGGGGCTGAGAAAACTGCCATGGGTCAGGCCGCCTCTTCGCCGGCCGTGACCAGGAACGGGCGGGCGATCGGCCCCGGGGTGTCGGGCCACGAACCGACGGCAACGGGAATTGCGGCTGAGCGGTCGAGGCCCGCACCGGCCGCTGCCGGCAGGGCGCGGCGCTGCTCGGGGGTGAACGGCTGCGGGGTGTCGGTATAGCTGAGCCGCCAGCACCGGCCGGGGCGGGGCCCACTGGAGAAATCGGTGTAGGCGTAGATCTGCGCTCGCAGAGCCGCCGCCGAACCGTTCGGGACGGCCCCGGCCACCGGAACCGCAACGGCGGCGCGGCCTCCCGGCCGTGGCCCGGGGCGGTCCGTATCTGACGGTCTGGACGGCTGCGGCGCGCGTGCGGGCCGACCTGGCTCGACGGTGTCGGCGGCCAGGAGCCACAGCAGAGCGGGCAGGACGATGGCGAGTCCGATGAACTGGGCGAGCACTTTTTCGGTTCTCCATGCCGGGCCGGTGGTAGGGCCGCCCCCGGGACCGACGGTTCGGGGGCGGAAGCAGGACGGGGTGTCGGGTCGGGATTCGCTGCACCGGTGTTCGCAAGGGCTTCGGCGCCGAAGGCCGCAGCGCCCCGCCGGGACGGCTCCGATATCGCGGCGACGAACCACTCGAACGTGACCACCCCGACCCCCACCAAGAATTCTTTCCGCCTCGATACTGCCAATCCCATTTAGGATTACGCCATAGAAAAAGCCGATTAGCAGAGCGGCTTTTTTGTAACCCCGAAAAGGCGATCTCCTACAACCAAAAGGCGATTTTATGGCTATCCTTTCCCGCGCCAACCAGCGGAAGCTCGGCCTCGAAGTTCGGCGCGCCAGACTGCTGGCCGGATTCACCCAGTCCCAGCTCGCCCGGGAGATCCCGCTCTCCCAGGCCATGATGAGCGATATCGAGCGGGGCAGGAAAGGCGTTAAGAAGGAACACCTGGCGCGAATCGATGACGTGCTCATAACCAATGGCCGGCTGTTGCGGCTATGGGGTGCGCTGCACTCCCAGCCCGCGGCCCAGCGCTGGACCCTCAGCTCGCTGACGCTGGAGCAGGCCGCCTCGGAGATTCGGGAGTACCAGCTCTCGACCGTCGCCGGGCTGGCGCAGATCGAGGACTACGCCCTGGTCACCCTGCGCGCCGAGTACCCCGACCGACAGAAGAGGGAACTCGCGGAGCAACTGAGGGTCCGGATGGACCGCCAGAGCATCCTGTTCACCGAACCGGGCACGCGTTACCTCCTGGTCCTGGACGAGAACGCGCTGCGGCGCCCCATCGGCGGCCGTGCGGTCATGGCCCGTCAACTGGACCACCTGCTAGGGCTGTCCGCGCGATCCAACGTGGTGCTCCAGATCATCCCCATGGACACCGAACAGCATCCGGCGCTGTCGGAGGGGTTCAAGATCTTCACCATCCCCGATCGCGGCGAAGTCCTGTATCTGGAGACACGGCTCTCCGGCGGACCGGTGGACCACCCGGACAGTGTGAGCCATTACACGCGCCTGTTCGAGGACCTGCGAGGCGCGGCCCTGTCCGTCCCCGCGTCGCGCGCACTGCTGACGGCCATCAGAGCAGGACTCGGGTGATCACCGCCGCCGCTGTCGCCAGTGATGCCGAGGGCGGCCGCCGTGCTCTTGTCCGCTGTTTCCGGCCGACACGCGAGTGGGCCCGAGCAACCGTGGCCCCGCCTCGGAAGCAACCGCGGCGCGTCCCCGGCACCGGTGCGCCGCAACGGCCGATCCGCCACAAAAAGACAGCTGTTCCGAATTCAATAGAACAATCAATGAATACGGAAACCCCACATTCGACAAGGAACCGCACCGGATCAGACAAACCATTTATAAATTCATTGTCCGCACTTGAGCCACGTGTGACCATTGAGCGCGCAGCATGGTAAGTCACGTACGATTTCGCAGGCCGTCATGGTTCATGGCCGCCGCCGGCAAACCGGAGAGCCGTTGGGTCGAACCGAATGAGACGTGCGGTACCAGAAAAATGCCAGGGAGCAATCTTGTCTTATCCCTTGTCCTACCCGGAGCCCGTGCGCAGCGCCCTTGAGACCACGGCGCCGCACGACGGCGAGAAACCGAGCATGGCACCGGTGGCCGACACCCCCGCCCGGATGCTGCGCATCGGCGACGGTCCGATGCTCAAGTGCGTCGTGTTGGAGGGGCCCAGTGGCGTGGTGCTCTACGGCACCGGGGAAAGCCACCGGCAGGGGCGATCGATCGCGCGGGCGGTCGCCGAGGAGATCGGCAAGCCGGTCAAGGCGATCATCTACGGCGAGCGCCACGAGGACCAGTGCTCGGGCACCAACGGGGTGATGGCGGAACTGCCGACCAGCAACGTCCTGGTCATCGCGCCCAGCGGATGGGACGAGGCCACTCCGACGCACGCGCGGGCGGTGGCCCCGGTACTGGCGCTGCGCGCGGCCATGCAGTACGGGACCTCCCTGCGGGAGACCGCCACCCGCGGCTCCGAACTCAGCCGCACCCTGCGCGGCGAGTTCAGCGGCTCCCTCGTGCAGCCGACCGTCACCGTGCGCCCCGGCCAGGAGCTCAAACTGGCGGGGATGCGCATCCGCTTCTTCGCGACCAAGGACCAGGCGGGCGGAATCGGCCTGTACCTGGCCGAGAGCCGGCTGGCGGTCCTGTCCACGGACATGTGCGCCGGCCTCGACAACCTGATCGGTGTACAGGGACCGCCGGAACAGACCACCCGGGAATGGCGCACGATGATCCACTCCCTGCAGAGCATGGACATCGAGCACCTGGTCGGCACACGTTTCGCGCCGGCCCGGGGCGCGGTCATGATCCGCGAGCAGTTCGACGCCTACCTCGACGCCATCGACTACAGCCACGACCAGTCGGTGCGCCACATCCTGGCCGGCGCGAGCCCCGACGAACTGTTCGACCTGGTGGACGTCCCCGAACCGCCGTCGATGTTCTGCCATCCGCTCCAGGCCAACTTCAAGGGGACGGCAGCCGGTTACTTCGCCAGTTACCTGGGCTGGTTCTCCGGTAACGCGGTGGACCTCAAACCCACGCCACGCAGGAAGCGGTCCAGGAACACCGTCGAACTGATGGGCGGTGCGGAGCGCGTGTTGCAAGCGGCGGACGAGGCGCTGACCGCCGAGGATCCGCAATGGTCTGCGGAGTTGGCGCGCATGGCGTTGGATTCCGGTACGTCCGACAAGGAGGCCCGTGCGGCTCTGTGCCGGGCACTGCACGCGTTGGGAGACGCGTGCCCCAACCCCCTGATGGGCGGCTGGTACCACGGCGCCGCGTTGGAGGCTGGCGGGGAAGTCGATCTGGCGGCCGTGCGCGACCTGGTGGAACGGGCCGATGCGTTGAGCGCCGCGGACGTTCTGAACGGGCTGCGGTTCCGTGTCGTCCCCGAAGCCGCCGAGGACGTCACCGTGACCATCGGGGTGGACGTCCTCGACACCGGGGAGCGGTTCGGGATGCGGTTGCGCAACAAGGTACTGCGAATCCAGACCGGCACACCGCCCGAGTGGAGCGCGGGGATCGCCACCGACCAACGGGGGCTGGGCTCGCTGGCCTTCGGGGATCGAAGCATCGACGAACTGGCGGCCTGCGGCGAGATCGAGATCCTGGGGGACCCGGAGCCCGTCGAACAGCTGTGGAGCGCGATCGGCCCCAGGCCCCGGCTGGCAGTGCACTCCTGAGCGACGCCCGACCAGGTGAACCGTGTGGCGTGGACGGGTCCGCAGGCGAGCGCTTGTGCCTGCGGACCGGCCTTTCGTCCACGGAAGCACCGGGAACTACCGAACGTAGCGGCCTGAGCACCCAACGTCAGCCGAACGAGCGGCCAGGAAAGAAGAGGCCCACAACGGACAACCACTGTCTGAACAGTCGACGACAAAACAGCGGAAAATGGCCGCCAAAAGAATAGATGTTCTAAATTCGACACGAACGCATCGACAGGTTCCATTCGTGCCGAAACGGGGACGTCCGCCGTGCGCCAGCACTCCGCCGCCAGCCGCCGGGACACCCGCCATTCAGCAATACGCTTTTCACTCCGATTGCGCGAAAGCCACGGAGTTCTCCGGCCGGTAGACGCGTCGCTCCCATACCCCCTCCCCAAGGCTTAGGCGCTGTCATGGGTATGGAGTTGCCTGACGAGCTGGTCAACCTCTTCTACGGACTGACCGGCACCAAATGGCCCGACGCCGACGAAGACAAACTCCGCGCACTCGGCGACGTCTACTCCACCACCCAATACATCCTCGAAACCGAACTCCCCGAACTCGTACTCGTCCTCAAACGAAAAGTCACCCAAACCTTCGACAGCAAATCAACCGAATACTTCGAACAATCCATCAACCAATTCACCGCAGGCGAACGCGACTACGTCGGAAAAGCCGCCGAACTCGCCAAAGACATCCAAGAATACGCACGCAACGCCGCGAACCAGGTCGAGTACGCCAAATGGATGATCATCGGCCAACTCATCCAACTCGCCATCGAAATCGCCTGGGCCATCGCCATGTCCTACTGGACATTCGGCTCCTCACTC
>NZ_BSQG01000002.1 GCF_030268225.1 Nocardiopsis ansamitocini
CCAAAACAAACTTGGCTGTAAGTAAATAAACACGCGCTGTTGAGTTCTCAAAAAGCAACCGCTTAACCGTCTACAAGCATTCCCAGCGGGCCAGGCCCGCGTGTCACGCTCTTCGTATCGGTGCGGCGTTGTTTCCGCTTTGTTGTGTCCCCGACTTTATCAGGGTGTTTGTTCCGGCGCAAATCCGCGCTTTTCGCAAACCCTTGATGAAGCTGGGAGTGGAGTTTCCCTGCCCGGTTTCCCGTGCATTTCCGCTCCGTTGTGCCTTTACTTTATCAGGTGTTTTCCGCCCCGCCAAACCGGCGTTTCGAGAAACTCCATCAAGCACATGCACTGCTTTTTCCGCCAATTTCTTCGCGGCACAATGATTATGCCAGAACAAATTTGCGGCCAAGACCAGTGAGTGCCGGGCACGTCCACCAGATGGTGTCCGGATCGCCCGAAGAAGGCCGCCAAGTCCGAGGAAGAACCTCAGGGACTTCAAGGCGACTCGACCGAGCTTAGCTCCTACCCACCGCTCCGACAACCAAATCTCTAGTAACCCGGGTCACAAATTTTACGGTTCGGGTCGTGGGCCTGGTCCCCGGCATCCGTCAGACTCCGTCATGAGACCACGTCACCGGCCCAAGCAACGACAAGCCTCCATGGGACACACGGGGAAGTTGATGTTCCAGCACCTCACCGCACGGACATAAAGAGCTTGTCGAACGAGTCCACCGTTCAGGGCCCCACGCAGCGGTCGCACCTGGACGGCCCCACCGGGCAAGAGGAGAGTCGTCATGCGGAAATCCCCTGCCAGATCGCTTCCCGTCCAACGGGAGTCAGCCGAGACGACCGACGACAGGACGGTTGTCCGTTCCGTGGAGCTGCACCTGGAGGCGTTCCTGCGGGACAAACGAACGGGCTGCGACGGAATCGACCCGGACTTCACCGAGGTCGTGACCGCGCGCCTGACCGAGTTCGTGACCCGCGGCGGGAAACGGCTGAGACCACTGTTTGCCTGGTGGGGATGGCGGGCCGGCGGAGGAAACAGCATCGGCCCGGCTGTCGACCCCGTGTTGCGGGCCGTAAGCGCCCTGGAACTCATCCAGGCGTGTGCGCTGGTGCACGACGACATCATGGACGGTTCCCGGACCCGGCGCGGCGCCCCTTCCGTGCACGCGGCGCTGGCCGCGGAGCACAACGTCCAGCAGTGGTCGGGGTCCGCGGAGGACTTCGGGGAGTCGGTGGCGATTCTGGTCGGTGACATCGCGCTGATCTGGGCCGACGACATGCTGATGCAAGCGGGGCTTTCGCGGGGGCAATTGGCGAGGGTCCGCGGCCCCTGGCAGATGATGCGCACCGAGATGATGGCGGGACAGTTCCTCGACCTGTACGGCCAGGCCCGCAGGGACGACTCCGAGTCATCAGCGCTCAACACCGCGCGCCTCAAGACCGCCGCCTACAGCGTGGAACGCCCACTCCACATCGGGGCGGCACTGGCAGGAGCGGGGGAGTCGACGGTTGCGGCGCTGCGGGGATACGGCTGCGACATCGGAGTCGCGTTCCAACTGCGCGACGACCTTCTCGGCGTCTACGGGGAACCCGAGAGCACCGGCAAGCCGATCGGTGACGACCTCCGCGAGGGGAAGCGCACCTTCCTCATGGCGATGGGCGCGCGTCTGGCACGGGAACGTGGCGATGATGCGGCCCTGCGGGTGATCGAGGAGGTGCTGGGCGATCCCGACATCGGAGCGACGAAGGTCCAGGCGGTGCGCGAGGTACTCGACGACCTCGGAGCGCGGGGGGCCGTGGAGAAGCGGATCCATCACCTGGCGGAGCGGGGAACGGCACGTCTGGGCGAAGTGGTCATCGACCCCATCGCGCACGCTTCCCTGAACGAGCTCGCGATCCACGCGACCGCGCGGGACCGCTGACCGACGATCACCCCGGCAAAAGATCCCGATGCCGGACATGACCGGCCCCGCCACGCACAACAGATACACCATCCCAGCACAAGCAGTAATTGAATGATTACCTGATCTGGTTGAGAGCACGCACTTAGCCGACTGCCCGTCCCTGCGGCAGCAGCTTCCGCGACCCGACAGGAGAACTTCGTGCGTACCGTGACCGGCCCGACCGATCATGTGGTGGTGGTTGGCGCCGGACTGTCCGGCCTTGCCGCCACACTCCACCTACTGGGTGCCGGACGACGTGTCACGGTGATCGAACGCGAGGACCATCCGGGAGGCCGCGCCGGGCAACTGGACCTGAACGGTTTTCGCATCGACACCGGACCGACCGTCCTGACGATGCCGGAGCTTCTGGACGAAGCGCTGGCCGCGGTGGGCGACTCCGTGGCCGACCGGCTGGACCTCCTTCAGTTGGCTCCCGCGTACCGGGCGCGCTTCGCGGACGGTTCGGTCATCAACGTGCACACCGACGCCGACGCGATGGAAGAGGAAGTCCGACAGACGTGCGGGACACGCGAAGCAGCGGGTTATCGCAGGCTGCGCGCATGGCTGGGTGAGCTCTACCGGTTGGAGATGGGCCGGTTCATCGATACCAATTTCGATTCCCCTTTCAGTCTGGTCTCACCGGAGCTCGCACGGTTGGCTGTGCTCGGGGGATTCGGCAGGCTGGCTCCGGCGATCGGGCGGTTCGTCAGAGACGAACGACTGCGCAGGATCTTCTCCTTTCAGGCGCTGTACGCCGGAGTCCCCCCGCAACGGGCTTTGGCGGCCTACGCGGTGATCGCCTACATGGACACCATCGCCGGGGTGTACTTTCCGCGAGGCGGAATGCGCGCCCTGGGTACAGCACTGGCCGGAGCAGCCGCGGACGCGGGTGCGGAGCTGCGTTTCGGCAGTTCGGTGAGCCGACTGGAGCAGCGCGGCGATCGGGTGACCGCGGTGGTGCTCGACGACGGGGAACGGATCGCCTGCGACGCCGTTGTCCTCACCCCCGATCTGCCGATGGCGTACCGGCTGCTGGGCCGTACTCCATGGCGGGTGGTACCGCTGCGATTCGCTCCTTCCGCGGTGGTGTTGCACGCGGGCACCGACCGCACATGGCCGCACCTGGATCATCACAACATCCTGTTCGGCGAGGCGTGGCGTACGACCTTCTCCGAGATCACCGCCGAGGGTGTGCCGATGCGCGACCCGTCATTGCTGGTAACCCAGCCGACGGTAACCGACCCCGACTTGGCTCCCAAGGGCCGGCACCTGTTCTACGCGCTGGCTCCCTGCCCGAATCTGCGTACGGGACGGATCGACTGGGCGGAGTTCGGCCCCCGATACCGCGACGAGATGGTGCGCGTACTGGAGACCCGAGGAATGACCGGCTTGGACGACTCCATCCGGGTCGAGCGACTGGTGACACCAAAGGACTGGTCTCGGCAAGGGCACGCGTTCGGCACACCGTTCGCGACCGCGCACACGTTCGCTCAGACCGGGCCGTTTCGTCCGGGCAATCTCGTCTCGGGCGTGGGGAACGCGGTGCTCGCGGGCTGTGGGACGACTCCGGGGGTGGGCCTGCCGACGGTGCTGGTGTCGGGAAAACTCGCGGCGGCACGGATCACCGGTGGGATCGGACGCCGCGCGGGGGTGACGCGATGAACCGGGAACTGAAGGCCGCGGGAATCACCGACCCCGGACTGCGGGGCGACTACGCCCGATGCAGAGAACTCCACTCCCGTCACGGGCGCACCTACTACCTGGCGACACTTGCTCTTCCCCCGGCACGACGTCCGGCGATCCACGCCCTTTACGGATTCGCACGTTGGGTGGACGACGTGGTGGACGACATCGGGGACGAGGCCGACACGGCGCAGCGGACCGCTGTCATCACCACGCTGGACGCAGACCTCTCAGCGGCGCTCGCGGGATGGGCGGTCGAAGAACCGGTGATCCGTGCCGTCGCGGACACCGCTCGACGGCACGGGATCGAGGCCGAACTGTTCTCCGCCTTCATGGAGTCGATGCGGATGGACCTTTCCGTGACCGACTATCCGACGTTCGAGAGTCTTCGGACCTACATGTACGGATCGGCCGCGGTGATCGGCCTTCAGGTACTGCCGGTCTTGGGAACGGTGACCGCCCGCGAACGCGCCGCACCGCACGCGGCGGCCCTGGGGGAGGCCTTCCAATTGACGAATTTCCTTCGCGACGTCGCCGAGGACCTGGACCGCGGCCGCGTCTACCTGCCCGCCGACGTCCTGGCAGGGCACGGGGTGGACCGCGAACTGCTCGGGTGGTGCCGAGCCGGGCAGCGCAGCGACCCCCGGGTCCGTGACGCGATTGAACACCTGGTGGCGGTGAACCGGGCGGGATACGAGGAGGCGCGACCGGGCATCACCATGCTCGATCCGGTTTCGCGACCGTGTGTCGCCACGGCTTTCACCCTCTACCAGGGAATTCTGGACGAGATACAGGCGGCCGACTTCGACGTGTGGGGTCGCCGCCACTCGGTACCGAGCAGCCGGCGCGCACGGGTGGCGCTACCGGCTTTTGGACGCGCCGTACTGGCAAGGATGACGGAGGCGAGACAGCGGATCCCCGCTCCCCGCCCAGCTGAGAACGACGCATGAGCGCGATGGAGAAACCCTGATGACAGAGGATTTCAGTCCCCGGCGCCTTCCGCTGCGTCGGATGCCTGCGACAGCGTGGGAGCGGCAGCCCCCGTCGTGGCGCGACGCAAAGCCCGGCGTGATCGAGGGCGCGTTGAAACGGGCGCTGGCCCGGCCCGCCGGCAACTGGTTCGTCCTGGCGGCGAGCACGCAGTTACGAGCGGATCGGCCGTTCGGCAGGCTGGTCTCGGGAACCGAGGTGGTGGCCTGGCGTACGGCCGACGGCGCACCGCACGCCGGGCCCGGAGCGTGTCCGCACATGGGCGCTCCATTGTGTCGGGGGGCGGTGAGCAATGATCGTCTCGTGTGCCGATGGCACGGTCTGGCACTGGGCGAAGAGGGTTTTCCCGGTTGGTCGCCGTTTCCGGTGCACGACGACGGTGTGCTGGTGTGGGTCCGGTTGGACTCGGTGGGTGGCGAGCAACCGTTGGAGGCGCCGGTGCTGCCGGTGCGCCCGACGCCCGAGAACCGCCTGGTGGCGGTGGAGACGCTTGCCGGGAGGTGCGAACCCGAGGACGTGATCGCCAACCGGCTGGACCCGTGGCACGGATCGTGGTTTCACCCGTACTCGTTCGTGGGGCTGAAGGTGACCGGAGCACCGACAGGACCGGAATCGGCTGATGCCGACGACCGTTTCGTGGTGGAGGTGGCGTTCCGAGTCGCGGGCCGGTTCGGGGTCCCGGTCCGGGCCGCGTTCACCTGCCCGGAACCGCGCACGGTCGTCATGCACATCGTCGAGGGCGAAGGCACGGGAAGTGTTGTGGAGACACACGCCACCCCGCTGGGGGTGGACCGGCAGGGGGTGCCCCGCACCGCCGTGATCGAGGCGACGATCGCGGCGTCGGACCGTACCGGTTTCGCCGTGGCGAAGCGGTTCGCGCGGTTGGTCCGCCCGGCGATGCGGTTCACTGCCCGCCGGTTGTGGCGCGACGACATCGCCTACGCGGAGCGGCGCTACACCTTGCGTTCGTCCGGCCGCTGGCCCGCCTGAGCAAAGGAACCGGACCATTGCCCGGCCGGGCGCCGCGCCCAGGGGAGGCGGCCCCGGTTGGGCACCGTCCACACCGGGTGTCCGTGGCGGCCCCAGCGGCGAAGAAGCGCGTTCGCGGCGAGGAAACCGCTGGTGGCCGCGCGTTCCATGAGCGCGACCGGCAGGTCGACGCGAACGTGGTCACCGGCCAGCACCAGAAACGGGTCGGGTGTGGTGATGGCGGGCCGGTCGGTGAAACCCCCCGGAGGGAAGAGCGGACAGTCAGCGCGCAGTTCGTGGCGTTCGTCGATGATGCGCCCGTCAGCGGTCTCGGGATAGACGCGGTGCAACTGGCCGATGAGGCGCTTCTGCTCGGTGACGGGATCGAGGTGCTCCGGCAACGCGTAGGCGTGCAGTTCCACGACCGATCCGCCGGTGGCACGCGCCCAGTCGGCGGCCTCGCCCTCGTAGCGTTCCAGGACGCTGATGTTGTCGAGGGTGGGGTAGCCGCTGGTGCCGAGGAACCCGGGACGCTCCGATCGTACGGGTCGGTCCAGCCATAGGCGGGAGACGAGGAACGGCGGTGCGCCCGGCCTGTTCAGGGCGTGCTCTCGCCACTGCCGGTCGGCGAGCGCGGGGGAGGAGGCCACGAGGCCGCGCAGGCCGCTGACGTCGGTGGCGACGACAACGGCGTCGTACTCGGCTGTTTCGTCGGGTGTGCGAACGGCGTAGCGGCGATCCTGCCCGCCACTGATCTCTTCGACGGGGCACGAGGTGCGCACGTCTGCTCCGAGGAAACGCAGCCGGCGGGCGAGAGGGTTCCACAGCGCCTGCGGGAACGGTGCGTTGGGCACGTCGAAGATGAGGCCCTCACTGGAGCCGAGGAAGTAGATGTGGAACATCGTCAGCAGTTCGGCAGCGGACATCGACCGTGGGTCGGCGAAGAAGCTGCGGGAGAAGACTTCGAGGGCGAGGTGGCGCGCGGAGGCGGGGAAGTGCAGCCGGTCGAGGAAGTCGAGCGCGTCGACGTGGTCGAACCTGCGGTAGACGTCGGGAACGGCGACGTCGAGCAGGCTGAGAGCGGCGACGATGTTGACGTCGGCGAGATCGCGCCAGCGGAAGCTCGGGCTTCCGGCCACGAACGCGAACGCGTTCCAGGGAGGCGTGGCGGGCAGGCCAGTGAAGCCGTCGCGTGCACCGCTCGCATGCACGAGGGGATAGTCGGGCAGGGGCGTCAGCATTGCCAGCGCAGGGTCGATTCGGCGCATCAGCGCGCGCAGGTTGTAGTACTGGCGGAAGAAGGCGTGGAAACCGCGGCTCATGGTGGCGGTGGTTCCGTCGGCCAGCGTGGTCTGCCATCCGGAGAGGCGACCGCCCAGTTGCGGGTCGCGCTCCAGGAGCGTGACCGCGACGTCGCGTTCGACAAGCGCCGTTGCGGCGGCAACCCCGGCGATGCCGCCACCCACGACCGCGACCCGTGGCTGCCGTGCCGGTGCGGTGCCTTCGGGGGGCCGGGGCTCGTGGAGTTGGGCCCTCGGGTCACGGCCGGGAACAGGCTGCGGGGTCACTGTGCGGTCTCGCCGGAGAGTGCGCGGAAACCGAGGAAGGTGTGCACGATACCGGCCTGCCATCCGGTCATGGGCAGGACCTTGACCTGGCGCAGTCCGGCTGAGCGCATACGTCCTGCGAGGCGTCGGGCACCGTCGAACTCCAGAACGCTGCGCCACAGGTACCGGTAGAGGTCGGACCGACCGGAGACGACCCGGCCGAGCGGGATGATCACCGACCAGCAGATCGTGGTCCATACTGCTCGCGCCGTGGTGGAGTCGGCCACGGAGTACTCGTGTACGGCGATACGGCCGCCCGGGCGCAACAGGTCGTGCATGGCGACCAGGACCGCGTCGCGGTCGGAACAGTTGCGCACGAGATAGGCGGCGAGGATGGCGTCGAAAGGGCCGGTGATGCCGGCTTCGGCGAGGTTCTCGGCACGCGCGTGCACGAACCGGACGTTGTCGGGCCAGGACTTGGCACGGGCGGCGTCCAGCATGCCGGTCGAGGCGTCCACGGCGACGATCTCGGCGTGCGGGGCGACGCTGAGCAGTGCCGCGGTGGAGGCTCCGGTGCCGCAGCCGAGGTCGAGCAGACGCAGGCCGGCCCCTCCTTCGGGCAGCCTGAGGCGCTGGGCCGAGCGCCTCAGGTGCGCACGGTAGCCGGGATTGACCGCGACCAGCCGGTCGTAGGACGGCGCCGAATGGTTGAACTCGTCGGTGACCTGGCCAGACTGTGCGCCCTGCGGTGTGTATGTCACATTCGTCCCATGTTGGTGTCCACGGTTCCGGTCCGGTTTCGGCAGACGTTACCCGGGGGTGTGGCGTCGACCTCGTCGACGCCACACCTTCTGGGAAGGTGATCACATGGACCGCGTGAACGTGGCGATCGTGGGAGCGGGAGCGGCCGGACTGTCCCTGGCCCACCGGTTGACGAAGAGACTCGACGGGCGTTCGATCGCACTGGTGGAGACGGCGGAGTCCGCGCTGCGTCCACCGGTTCGCACCTGGTGCTTCTGGGAAACGGCACGGGGGGAGTGGGACGGGGCGGTGAGCGGTCGCTGGCCGGCGCTTTCGGTGTTCGGCCCGGACGGCACGCAGTGGTGCTCTTCCGCGGCACCGTTGGTGTACAAGATGATCCGCTCACCGGACTTCGAGTCGCTGGTACGCGGTGACCTGGCGGACGTACGTCCGATCGAGGCGACCGTACTGGACGTGGTCGACGGTGCCGGGGGCGCGCTACTGCGCATGCGCGACGCCGTCGGTCGGCCGGCGGAACTGGCCGCCGACGTAGTGTTCGACTCTCGGCCTCCCGTGGCGTTCCCCCCGAGTGCGGTGACGTTGCGGCAGCACTTCCGGGGGTGGTTCGTACGCACGGCGGAGCCGCGCTTCGACACGGGGGCGGCGGTGTTGATGGACCTGCGCACGCCCCAGCCCGACCGCGGCGTGTCCTTCGGCTACGTGCTGCCCTTCTCCGCGCACGAGGCACTGGTGGAGTACACCGAGTTCTCCCAGGACGTCCTGGACCGCGCCGGTTATGAAGCGGCGCTGCACGACTACACCGATCGCGTGCTGGATCTGGGGGAGTTCTCGGTAACGGGGACCGAGCAGGGCGCCATTCCCATGACGACCGCACCGCTGCGGGTGCCCGTTGGCCGGCGCGTGTTCCGGATCGGTACGGCCGGGGGTGCGACGCGACCTTCGACGGGTTACACGTTCGCCGGCGTGCAGCGCCAGACGGAGCAGATCGCGGCGGCGTTGGCTGCGGGTCGACGGCCGGGGGGCTCGGCCGCGCATTCACGGCGGCACCTGTTCATGGACGCGGTCCTGCTCCGCGGATTGGCGGAGGGCCGAATCGACGGCGCGGATTTCTTCGCGTCGCTTTTTCGTGGCAATCCGTTACCGCGGCTCCTGGACTTTCTGGACGGACGGACCACTCCGTTGACGGATCTGACGGTCGGGGCGACGGCACCGATCGGGCCGATGCTCTCGACACTGTGGGCGCACGTGCGCCCTGGCCCCGCCCTCGCCCGGGAGCCGGACGATACACAGAGTTAACTCCTTCAAAAAAGCTGCGAAATACGTTCTTCCTACCGTCGCAGTATGAATACCGGGCTGTATACCGCTGAAGACTCCGGCGGTCTGGAGGAGAGCGGGCCGCATTCTCCGACCCTCGCCGGCGGCCGCACACGCTCACGCCGGGAGGCGGTCTACGGACGACTTCGCCACCAGGTGATGAGCGGTCACTTCCCTCCCTGGACCCGACTGGCCGAGGAACGCATGGCGCGTCGGCTGGGGGTGTCCAGGACCCCGGTGCGCGAGGCACTGACCCGGTTGGAGGTCGAGGGGCTGGTCGAGCGGCGTGACGGCAGCTTCGTGGTGACGGTGCCCAACCTGGCCGAGCTCCGCGATCTCTACGAGCTTCGGGTGGTGTTGGAACTGCGCGGGGTGGCTCGCGCCATCGAGGCCCCCGCGGTCACCCACGACCGGGCCGTCCTGGAGGCCGAACTCCGGCGCTGGTACGTGTTCCGCGACGCTCCACCCGCCCCCGACCCGCAGTTCGTGGTGCGTGACGAGGAGTTTCACCACGCGTTGTCGCGCGCGTCGGGCAACCCGGCCGTCACCGACGCGCTCGTGGGCGTCAACCAGAAGATCCGGCGGGTTCGCATGTACGACTTCCTCACCGCCGACCGGATCCAGACCACCATCGACGAACACATCCAGATCATGGAGTTCGTGCGCGACGGGGAGCTCGACCGGGGGTACCGGGCCCTGCACGCCCATGTCGGTGAATCGCTGGAGGTCGTCATGGAACGGGCGCGGGACGCCCTCACCCAGATGACCCTGAACGCCGGGACCGCCTGACTCTTTCTCCGGTCCTCGGACGCCTTGCGTGCCGCGACCGCCGCCTGCCATCGACGGACACCACGGCATAAAAGGAGTCCTCATGTTCGACACCCTTCTCATCGCCAATCGGGGCGAGATCGCCTGCAGGATCATCCGCACCGCCCGGGATCTGGGACTGCGCACGGTGGCGGTGTTCTCCGACGCCGACCGGGCCGCCGCACACGTGCGGATGGCCGACGAGGCAGTCCGGCTGGGACCTGAGCCCGCGGCGCAGAGCTATCTGGTCGTCGAGCGGATCCTGGCTGCGGCAGAGCAGACCCGCGCAGGAGCGATCCACCCCGGTTACGGTTTCCTTTCCGAGAACGCCGGCTTCGCAGCAGCCGCCCAGACAGCGGGGCTGGTGTTCGTCGGGCCCACACCCGAGCAGTTGACCATGTTCGGCGCCAAGCACACCGCCCGGGCCGCAGCGGAACGGGCGGGCGTCCCTCTGGTGGCGGGAAGCGGGCTGCTCGAGAGTCCCGAGGCTGCGTTGGCCGCCGCCGAGGAGATCGGCTACCCGGTGATCGTCAAGGCGACCGGGGGTGGTGGCGGAATCGGCATGCACGTGTGCGCAGGTCCTGACGAGCTTGCTTCGGTGCTGCCCCGTGCGGCCCGGGCCGCGGAGGCGAACTTCGGTTCCGGAGGTGTTTTCCTGGAACGGTTCGTCCAACGCGCGCGGCACGTCGAAGTGCAGGTGTTCGGGGACGGAGCCGGTCGGGTCGTGAGCCTGGGCGACCGGGACTGCTCCCTGCAACGACGCAACCAGAAGGTGGTCGAGGAGGCGCCGGCACCCAATCTTCCCGACGAAGTACGCGACCGCCTGCACACCGGTGCACGCGCGCTGTGTGCGTCAGTGGCCTACCGTTCAGCGGGGACGGTGGAGTTCGTCTACGACGCGGGGCACGGCACGGCGTCGTTCCTTGAGGTCAACGCGCGCCTACAGGTGGAACACCCGGTGACCGAGGCGGTGACCGGTGTGGATCTGGTGGAGTGGATGCTGCGGCAGGCGCGGGGGGAGACGGTGCTGGACGCGGTGGCCGACACCGGCCCCGCGCCACGCGGCCACGCGGTGGAGGCTCGGGTCTACGCGGAAGATCCGGCCCACGACTATCGGCCCAGCGCCGGTCTGTTGACGCGGGTGGAGTTTCCCGACGACACACGGGTGGACACCTGGGTGGAGGCAGGGGATGAAGTGTCCACCGCCTACGACCCCCTGCTGGCCAAGGTCGTCACCACGGGGGAGGATCGCATGTCGGCACTGGCCGCAATGGTTGACGCACTGGAACGGACGCGGATCGACGGGGTCGCCACGAACCTCGGGCTGTTGCGCGCGGCATGCGTGGACGTCGACGTCAGGGCCGCCGAGCACACCACGTCTTCACTGGCCGACGTGGTGGTGCGGGAACCGCGGATCGATGTCCTGCGGCCGGGGACGCTGACGACCGTGCAGGACTGGCCGGGGCGGGTCGGGTACTGGGAGGTGGGCATCCCGCCGAGCGGGCCGATGGACGACGTCTCCTTCCGAGCCGGCAACACGGCACTGGGCAACCCCGAGGGGACGCCCGGTCTGGAGTGCACACTGGACGGTCCGGCGCTGGTGTTCTCGACGGCGACGACGGTGTGTGTGACGGGCGCGGCGGTGGAGGTCACTCTCGACGGAGAAGCAGTGCCTCAATGGGAGCCGATCGAGGTCGCGGCGGGTTCGGTGCTGGACGTGGGACAGGCACAGGGGCCGGGACTGCGTACCTATGTCCTGGTGCGCGGGGGCCTGGACGTGCCGCGCTACCTGGGCAGTGCGGCCACCTTCACCCAGGGGCGTTTCGGCGGGCACGGCGGCCGGGCGCTTGCGGTGGGCGACGTGCTGCGTCCAGGAGAACCGGATCCGCGGGCGCCGCTGCCCCTTCCGGTTCCTCCGGAGTCACGCCCCGCCATGAGCGAGGTGTGGCAGATCGCGGTCGCGGAGGGCCCGCAACCCGCACCGGAATTCCTGACCCGTGAGTCGTTGGAACGGTTCTATTCGACCACCTGGAAAGTGCACCACCACTCGGCGCGGACCGGGGTGCGCCTCAGCGGACCGAAGCCGCAGTGGGCGCGCAGCGATGGTGGCGAGGCCGGGCTGCACCCGTCGAATCTGCACGACAACGCCTACTCGGTGGGGGCGGTCAACTTCACCGGGGACACCCCCATTCTGCTCGGTCCGGACGGCCCGAGCCTGGGCGGTTTCGTCTGCCCGGTGACGGTGCTGAGCACCGAGCGGTGGAAGATCGGGCAGTTGCGGCCGGGCGACTCGATCGTGTTCGTTGCGGTGAGCGAGGCGGCATCGGACAAGTTGCGCGCGGGACGAATCCCGGTGTCCGGAGGGTTCCTCTCCGGCACCGATGCCGACGACGGCGTCCTGGCGCACCGTTCGGCGGCCGAGGACGCGCCATCGGTGACCTATCGGCGTGGCGGCGACGACAACATACTCGTCGAGTACGGGCCGATGACGCTGGACCTGGGGCTGCGGATGCGGGTGCACGCCCTGATGCAGCGGCTTGCGGAGCAGGGGTTGGGCGGACTGGTGGATGCGACCCCCGGCATCCGTTCGCTGCACCTGCACGTGGATCCGGACCTGCTCCCGGTCCGGACGCTGCTGGGTGTTCTCCAGGAGGCGGAACAGACGCTGCCCGCCACCTCTGACCTGGTGGTGCCCAGCCGTGAGGTGCATCTGCCGATGTCGTGGGACGACCCGACCGTGGAAGAGGCCATTGCGCGGTACACAGCGGGAGTACGCGACGACGCGCCGTGGAACCCCAGCAACATCGAGTTCATGCGCAGGATCAACGGCCTGGGCAGCGTGACGGAGGTACGCGACACGGTCTTTGCAGCCGAATACTTGGTGCTGGGGCTGGGCGACGTGTACCTGGGTGCTCCCGCAGCGGCTCCTCTGGACCCGCGCCACCGTCTGGTGACCACCAAGTACAACCCGGCGCGTACCTGGACGGCGGAGGGGACGGTCGGCATCGGTGGGTCCTATCTGTGTATCTACGGTATGGACAGTCCCGGGGGCTACCAGCTGATCGGACGCACCGTCCCGATCTGGAGCGGGTTGCGCCAACGCGGGCCGTTCGAGCCGGGTGCGCCGTGGCTGCTGCGTTTCTTCGACCGGATCATCTGGCATCCGGTGTCAGCCGCGGAACTGTTGGACGTGCGGGCGGACTTCGCGGCCGGACGCAGTGATCTGGACATCCGCCCCGGCACGTTCACGCTGGCCGAACACGAACGTTTCCTGGCCGACAATGCCGACTCGATTGCGGCGTTCCGGGCCCGGCAGGCGAGGGCTTTCGCCGGTGAGCGGGATGCCTGGGCGGCAGCGGGGGAATTCGACGACAGGCCCGAGCCAGAGATCGTGGTAGCGGCGCCGGT
This sequence comes from Nocardiopsis ansamitocini, assembly GCF_030268225.1. Taxonomy (GTDB): domain Bacteria; phylum Actinomycetota; class Actinomycetes; order Streptosporangiales; family Streptosporangiaceae; genus Nocardiopsis_D; species Nocardiopsis_D ansamitocini. The sequence continues at coordinate 13,418 of NZ_BSQG01000002.1, forward strand.
CGTCGCACCACCGGGGGGCAGCGTGGTGGCCGCACCGCTGGCCGCGGGTGTGTGGCGGGTGGACGTGCGTCCGGGGCAGCGGATCAGCGCGGGGGAGTCGCTGATGTCGCTTGAAGCAATGAAACTGGAGACCATGGTGGCGGCGCCCTCCGACGGCGAGGTGGTCGACGTGCTGGTCACCCCCGGTCAACAGGTGAGTGCGGGGACCGCCCTGGTGGTTCTCGCCGGACGGGAGGCCGCATGAGCACGGTCGGGACGACTGGAGAGCCGAAAGGACCGGCCGGCTCCGCGGTGACGCGGGTGGCCGCGGCCTATGCGCGAATCGCCGAGGTGGACCGTCCTGAGGTGTGGATCAGTCTGCTGGACGAGGAAACCGCGATTGCGGCTGCTCGGCGGGTGGACGAGCGGGTGGCTGCGGGCGAGGACCTTCCCTTGGCCGGCACGGTCTGCGCGGTGAAGGACAACATCGACGTCGTGGGCTTCCCGACGACTGCTGCGCATCCGGGATTCGCCTACGAACCGGAGCGTACGGCCACCGCGGCAGCGCGATTGTTGGCCGCGGGTGCGGTGGTGCTGGGAAAGACGAATCTGGACCAGTTCGCCACCGGACTGGTGGGGTCGCGCAGCCCTTACGGACGGGTTCGCGACGCGCACCGACCGGATCGGGTGTCGGGCGGATCGAGTTCGGGCTCGGGGGTGGCCACTGCACTGGGCATCGTGGACTTCGCGCTGGGCACCGACACCGCGGGGTCGGGGCGGGTTCCGGCCGCTTTCGGTGCGACGGTCGGGCTCAAACCCACCATCGGGTTGGTACCCGTCACCGGAGTGGTCCCCGCCTGTCGAAGTCTGGACTGTGTGACGGTGTTCGCCCCGAACGTGGCTACCGCCCGCCGGGTGGCCGGGGTGCTTACCGGGCCGGACGCCACGGACCCCCTCTCCCGGGACTGGCCGGTGGACGCACCGCTGGCGGCTCCCCCCGCACCCCGTGTCGGGGTACCGGAATCGAGCGAACTGGTGGGGCTGGCACCGGGGTGGGTAGCGGCGTTCGAGGCAGCGGCCAAACGGTTGGCGGAGACCGGCGTGGAACTGGTTCCGTTTCACGTGAAACCCTTTGTGGATGCTGGACAGTTGCTCTATGACGGCGCGTTCGTGGCGGAGCGGTACGCGGCGGTCGGAGCATTCGTCACCGACGAGGCATCGGCCGAAGGGCTTGACCCGTCCGTGGCGACAATCATCGGCGGGGCCGCGGGAATCGCGGCCCATCGACTGGTCAGCGATCAGGAACAGCTGGGCCGGCTTCGCGCAGCAGCACGAAAAGCGACCCACGGACTCGACGCGATCCTGCTACCGACTGTCGGCGAGCATCCGACGCTCGCGGAGGTGGAAGCCGATCCGATCGGGGCGAATGCCCGGTTGGGCCGATACACGAACTTCTGCAACTTGTTCGACATGGCGGCGATCGCCTTTCCTGCGGGGGAGACCGACGACGGTGCACGGTTCGGGGTGACGCTGGCGGCACCGGCGTTCGCCGACCACGTGATCGCCGACATCGCGGAACGGTTCACCATGGAGCAATCGGAACCGATTCGGCTCCCGGACTCGGCGGTACCCCTGGTGGTGGTGGGCGCCCACCTGTCGGGGCAACCGTTGAACGGCCAGCTGACCGCTCTGGGAGCCCGGCTGCTGGGGCAGGTGCGCACCGCCGCCGAGTACCGGCTCTTCGCTCTTCAGACGGAACCCGCCAAACCGGGGCTGGTTCGGGTCGGCGAGGGTGGCGCCGCGGTGGCCGCGGAACTGTGGGCCCTCCCGGGGGCGGGCCTGGCAACACTCTTGGCCGGCCTGCCCACTCCGATGGCGCTGGGTCGGGTACGACTGGCGGACGGCACGCACCACGTGGGGTTCCTGTGCGAACCGGTGGCGCTGGAGAACGCCCGCGACATCACCGCGTTCGGCGGATGGCGCGCATTCCGTACGGCCAACGGCTGAGCGACCGGGCAGACAAGTCGGCATATCCCCTGTCCGACACGTCACCGCGGTTTGTCGACAGCACCACGGGGGTGCCGCGCCGAGCCCCCATGGTGCTGAAAATTCTTCCGGTCGGAGCCGCAGAGGTGAACGCGGTCGTAAAACCGGCAGAGGGCCTGTGGCGGGCGAGGCGATCGAAGAGTCCCTGGTACAAGAGGGCTGGGGTGAAACCGCTTCCTTCTGGAGGGGAGGGGCGGGGCAGCCGCACCGCACTTCCCCGGCGGGAAGGACGACAGCCCCCGCGGCTGGCACCGGGAACCGGGGCCTCCGCCAGGCGAGCAGGACTCCTCTGTTCGGAGTTGGGTGAGCCGGACCGAGCAGACACGGGGAAGCCGGGGAGCGGTCGATCATGTGGGCCGCGAGTGGGGTCGAGGTCGTCCTCGAACTGACCGGCGGCCTCGACTCCTCCTCCCATTACGACCTGATCGCCTTGATGGTCCGGTCGACGAAGGGCGTGGGTCGAGGAAGCCATGTGTCGACAGGTCATCAGGTCGACTGATCGGTGCGATCCGGTGATGAAACGACCTGTCGACATCACGCCTGCCGGGGCAGGGCCTGCGGGCAGAACCCTCGGCCCGCGTTCTCCTTCGAGAAGGCGACCGTCGACGGGAGGCATCCGCGTCCGACAGCCGAACGAACGGCGGTCTGCAATCGCCGCGCCGACCAAGCGATCGTCTCGATAGACGAAAAGTTATATCGATCCATCGATCTGTACTCAAAAAAGCTATAGATCGCCATATAGCGATCGAACCACTTGCCGATTTGTCGACAAAGCGATCTAAAAATCGACCACGCGCCACAGCAGTGCTGCCAGGACACCACGGTGTGCCACTCGGTCCGGGCCCGCGCCGCCACAGATACGGGACAGCGGGGAACCCCTCCTATCCGCGCGGGCCGGGCTGCCCAAAGATGCGCCCCGGCCCGCGCGGCACGGCCGTTTCAGAGGAACAGCGGGTCACTAACCACGTGCCCCTTGGCCGATCCGGTCCGGCATACGGTTCTCACCGTCCTGGTAGCGGGCGCCCATCAGCTCACCGACGAGACGCTGCAACCCGCGCGCCGCGGACAGCCAGGTACCGCAGTGCTCACAGGTGTGCAGGTGCACGCGGACCGCGTGGGGCGAATGACCCGGTTCTTCTCCGTCGAGTTCGGCGGACAGCGCGGTGCGGCAGTCGAGACAACTCACTCCTCCATCATCGCCGATATCGGTACGGTTTCCGCGAACCGGGCCCCTGGCGCGTCCTGCTGTGAAACGCCCGACCCGGCCGGCATGCAGGTCATGAATCGCGAGGCGGCTTCCTGCGGCGAGAAAAATCGTGTACCTCCCGCACGGGCCGAAATTGGCCTCCCTGCCCGGGAACTACGCGGGCGCCCGCACCGACTAGTTCCCCGAGAGCACGGCACACGAGGGAGGACCACGATGACCGAACCGATGACGGACCCCCGTCGCTGGCCCAAGGGCCCCGGCCTGTTCACCGCCGGCGCCATGGCAGCCGGTGTACTGCTGAGCGGATGCACCCCCACCGACCAAGGGACCGAAGCCGGTGAGGCCCCCTACCTCGCGGTGCCGGGCTCACCGATGGCGGCACCGGAGTACGAATTCACCACCACCGAAGGCGCCCCTTGGTCGTTCACCGGGGCAACCGAGGACAGGATCACCCTGCTGTACTTCGGATACACCAGCTGTCCGGATGTGTGCCCCACGACGATGGCCGACATCTCCGACGCGCTCACCCGTATCGGCGGGAAGGCCGACCAGGTGGACGTGGTCATGGTCAGCACCGACCCCGAACGCGACACCGACGAGCAGCTGGGCACGTGGCTGCGCGGTTTCGACCCGGGGTTCGACGGGGTGCGGGGACCGGTCGACGATGTGGTGGCGGCAGCCCTCGCCTACGGCATCCCGGTCGAGGCCCCCGCCACAGAGGGCGGAGACTACCTGGTCACCCATGGCGGGCGCGTAGCTGTTCTGCGGCCCGGTGGTGACGCCGTCGGCTTCTTCGACGAGGGCACCAGTGGTGCGCAGATGAGCGGCACCCTGCCCCGACTGATCGACGAGTGGCTATGATGGCCCGCCCCGCCGTACATCCCGCCGCCGGATTCAGCCTCCCCCTTCCCACCGTTGCACCGACCATCGCCCTCGGCACGGCACTCGGCCTCGTGGTCCCCGTCCTCGCCGGGGCCGGGAGCTCCGCACCCGACGACGGCACCCCCTGTTCAGGAAACTGAGCCCGCTGATGGCGAAGAACGAACAGACGCCAGGGGGGACGCCTTCCCGGCGCGGATTCCTCACGGGGATGGGTGCCGCCGGACTGAGCGGCGTCGGCATCGGCATGGGCGCGGCGGAGATACTCCGTCCCCTGGTCCCCGAACGCACCGGAAGTCGCGACGCCGCACGACTGCACCCGGCCGACGCCCGGGGCGAGACCCACGCGTCCCTGCAGCCGGGTATCGCGGGTGCCGCACCCGCCTTCATCCACGTCATCGCCCTGGACCTGGTTCCTGGTCTCCGTGCGGGTGGCGGGCAGGCCAGGGCCGCCGCGGCCGGCATCCTGCGGTCCTGGACCGACATGGCCGCCCGGCTCCACGAGCAGGGGCCGAGCGGGCCGGTCGCAGCCGGCCTGCGCCCCAGTTCACTCATGGTCACCGTGGGGCTGGGCGCGTCCCTGCTGGACGTGATCGGTGCGGGTGGCCGGCGTCCGGCCGCCTTCGCCGACCTTCCGGCTTTCGGCACCGATGTGCTGCGCGCGGAGTGGTCCGACGGCGACCTGCTCCTTCAGGTGGGGGCGGAGGATCCGTTGGTCGTGGCGGCGGCCGTCAACGAACTGGTGGACGCGACGGCTTCGGCGGCCAGAGTCCGCTGGTCGGTTCGCGGTTTCCAGCGCACCGCGGCGGCGGCCGAGGACCCGGCTGGGACACCGCGCAACCTGATGGGGCAGATCGACGGCACGGCCAACCCGCCCCGCGACCACGCCCTGTTCGAGCGAACAGTGGTTGCGCGTTCGGATCAGACGCCCGGGCACGTCTGGATGTCGGGCGGAAGCTACCTGGTGGTGCGTCGTATCCGCATGTTGTTGGCGGAGTGGGCGGAGACCGACGTCGCCGGACGTGAACGCGTGATCGGCCGCAGGCTCTCCACCGGAGCACCTCTGGGCAAGGATCTTGTTACCGACACGGTTCCGCTGTCGGCTCGGGACGCTTCGGGGGAACCGGTCATCGCCGCGAACGCACATGTACGACTGTCGAGTCCGCAGAACAATCTCGGCGCTCGGATGTTCCGGCGCGGCTACAGCTACGACGAAGGATGGCGGCCCGACGGCTCCCGCGAGTCGGGGTTGCTGTTCCTCGCCTGGCAGAGTGATCCGGCGACCGGGTTCACCCCGGTCCAACGCACGCTGGACGAGAAAGGCGACGCTCTCAACCGGTTCGTCCGACACGAGGGGAGCGCACTGTTCGCGGTGCCCCCCGCCGCAGGGGAGGGCCGGTACCTGGCCCAAGAGCTCATCGAGGAATGAGCCGGGCGGCGCAGCCCGTTGACAACCGGTTGGCGACAAGGCTGCGTGTCGGGAAGTCGACACAACCGGGAGCGGCTGGCCGTTCAAGCACTGTGTGTCTGCCGCCTACGGTCGACCAGCGGTATGCACTGTCGACTCTGATGGCCCCGCAGTCCGCCGGGCGACGTGTCGACATGTCGGGGAACCGACTCGTGCGAAGGACGACCCGATCACGGATGGACCGCCCGTCGCGCAGAAACACCCTTCTGCGGCCCTACCGTATCGAGGCAACCGGGGGCGACGAGCCATGCTGGCTTTCCTCGCGATCGCCGTGGGGGTCGCAGGGGCCGGTCAGGGGTTCGAGGCCGCGGGGGGGAGGCGCCCTCCGGAACTCCACGACAGCGCCGGGGAGCTGCGCTCCCTTCTCCTTCACCGGAGCGCCGAGCGCTTCGCGGAGTCTCTGGGCACCCCTCGACCGGCTGCGCACCGTATGCGCTGGGACCGGACACGAAAAAGGCCACCTCCCGAAAAGGGAGGTGGCCTTCGAACTGGGTGGGCGTACCAGGACTTGAACCTGGGGCCTCGTCCTTATCAGGGACGCGCTCTAACCGACTGAGCTATACGCCCTCGTTCGTGTGGAACTCTATCGCATCAGGGAGAGTGCGGCGAACCGACAAAACCCTGGTGGACAGTGCGAAGGACACCTGATCCAGGTCGCCCTCCGAGCATCGAGTTTACCCGTACTCAGGACGTCCTCGGTCCCCCGCGCCGTCGGCGCGGGGGACCGAGGGGCCATCAGGTTACTCAGACTCGCTGAGGGTCACGTCGATCCCGCCCACGAGGTCGGCGGAGAGGTTGTAGAGCATCGCTCCGACGGTGGACAGTGCGGTGATCAAGATGATGTTCAGCGCGCCGACCAGGCCGGTGTACCCCAGCACCCGGGTGGGGGAGAACCAGCTCTCCGGGTTGAGGGGAAGCGCGTCCGCGTCGTCCGCCCCGCTGGTGAGTGCATTGATCAACTCGGTGACGGCGTCGAAGACACCGAGTGTGGACATGATCGTGTAGATGACCGCGATCGCCACGAACAGGATGATGAAGCAGACCAGGGAGATGACGAAGCTGAACTTCATCACCGACCACGGCTCGACCCGGCTCAGTGACAGGTGTGCCTTGCGAACCGACTTCGCAGGCTTCCCGGTGGGAGTCTGCGGGCCGGACGGCCGCTGCTGGGTCGATGGTTCCATGGTCCCTTCCTCCTGCGCGGCGGTGGAGGCGGCGTCCGAGTCCGGTGACGGCGACTCGGCCTCGTCGTCAGTGGTGAGAGCCGTGGAAGTGGGCTCTTCGGCCACGTCCTTGCTCTTCTCCTGCTCGACGACCTGTTCCTTCTCGGCTTCAGCCGACTCCAGTTCGGCGGACTGCCGTTGCGCGTTGTCAGACATAGCCACGGTACCGGTGGACTTTCCTGTTGCGGGTGGAATCCGGGAGAGCCGGGGGAGGAGAACCGAACTCCACAGGACGAATGTCGCTTATGACGAGAACCCACTCTATTGAGCTGGGCGGGTAGCAGCCAGCGCAGCGCGCGAGCGGGGAGGAACGGGCTCTTCTCGGAGCTGGCGACTGACTGCCCCTGCCGGTTTCACGTGAAACCTCACGAGAACCGGCAGGGGCTGAGACAGGCAGAACTTACTCGGCGTCGCCTTCGCTTGCGATTGCGGAGATACCTTCGGCATTGTCAGCCTGGGTCTCGGCGGCCGCAGCGACCTCCTCGACCTCTTCTTCCATGCCCTCCGCGTTACGAGCGATGGCGACCACATGGTTGCCCTTGCTGAGGTTCATCAACCGCACACCCATGGTGGCGCGGCCCGAACGCTTGATCTCGGCGCAGTTGGTCCGGATGACACCGCCACTGGAGGTGATGGCGAGAATCTCGTCTTCCTCCGGGTCGACCATCAACGCGCCCACGAGCTTGCCGCGCGCCTCGACGACCTTAGCGGTCAAAACACCCTTGCCGCCGCGCTTCTGCGCCGGGTACTGGTCAGCCGGCGTGCGCTTGGCATAGCCACCGTCGGTGGCGACGAAGACGTCGGTGGCGCCTTCGCCCTCACGGATGACGTCCATGCTGAGCAAGTAGTCACCCTCCAGGAACCGCATACCGATCACGCCGCTGGTCGCCCGCCCCATGGGGCGCAACGACTCGTCCGAGGCCGGGAACCGGATGGCTTGGGCGTCGCTGCTGATCAGCAGAAGGTCATCGGTGGAGAAGACCAGGCGAGCGGCGATGAGTTCGTCGTCCTCGCGCAGGTTGATGGCGATGATGCCGGCTGCGCGCGCGGAGTCGAAGTCCTCCAGCTTGGTCTTCTTGACCAGGCCGGACCGGGTGGCCAGGACCAGGTACGGAGCGGCCTCGTAGTCACGAAGCGCCATGACCTGGGCGATCTCCTCGTCGGGGAGGAAGGGCACCAGGTTGGCCACATGCTGCCCTCGGGCGTCACGGGCAAGTTCCGGCAGCTCGTACGCCTTCGTGCGATACACCCGGCCCTTGTTCGTGAAGAACAGGATCCAGTTGTGCGTGGTCGTCACGAAGAAGTGCTGGACGATGTCGTCCTGCTTGAGCTGCGCACCGCGCACTCCCTTGCCACCGCGCTTCTGTGCCCGGTAGCTGTCGATCCGGGTGCGCTTGGCATAGCCGCCACGGGTGATGGTGACGACGATGTCCTCTTCGGCGATGAAGTCCTCCATACGCATGTCACCCTCGAACGGGATGATGTGCGTACGGCGCTCGTCGCCGAACTTCTCGACGATCTCGGCGAGCTCCTCGTGCACGATGCTGAGCTGACGCTCCGGCGAGGAGAGGATGTCGTTGTAGTCCGAGATGAGTGCCATGAGCTCGTCGTACTCAGCGGTGAGCTGCTGGCGCTCCAGCGCTGCGAGCTTGCGCAGCTGCATGTCGAGGATCGCACGCGCCTGAACGTCGTCGATGACCAGGAGATCCATGAGGCCGCTCTTGGCCTGGTCCGCCGACGCACTGGCGCGGATGAGCGCGATCACCTCGTCGATACGATCGATCGCCTTGAGGAGCGCGCGCAGGATGTGGGCGCGCTCCTCGGCCTTGCGCAGCAGGTAGCGGGTGCGCCGGACGATGACCTCGACCTGGTGGGCGACCCAGGTGCGCACGAACTGGTCCAGGCGCAGCGTGCGCGGCACACCGTCGACCAGGGCCAGCATGTTGGCGCCGAACGTCTCCTGAAGCTGGGTGTGCTTGTAGAGGTTGTTCAGCACGACCTTGGCGACCGCGTCGCGCTTGAGCACGAGGACCAGCCTGATGCCGGTGCGACCACTGGTCTCGTCCCGGACGTCGGCGATGCCGGTGATCTTGCCGTCCTTGACCAGCTCGGCGATCTTCAGCGCGAGGTTGTCCGGGTTGACCTGGTAGGGGAGCTCAGTGACGACCAGGCACTGACGTCCCCGGGCGTCCTCCTCCACCTCGACGACCGCGCGCATAGTGATCGAGCCGCGCCCGGTACGGTACGCCTCCTCGATACCGCGGCGGCCGACGATAAGGCCGTTGGTGGGGAAGTCCGGGCCCTTGATCCGCTCGATGAGCGCCTCGAGGAGTTCCTCGTCGGACGCCTCGGGGTTCTCCAGGTACCAGATGACCCCGGCGGCGACCTCACGCAGGTTGTGCGGCGGGATGTTGGTGGCCATACCAACCGCGATGCCGTTGGAGCCGTTGACCAACAGGTTGGGGAACCTGGCGGGCAGCACGTCGGGCTCGGCGGTCTTGCCGTCGTAGTTGGGCGAAAAATCGACTGTCTCCTTGTCGATGTCCCGCACCATCTCCATCGCCAGGTTTTCGAGCTTGCACTCGGTGTAGCGCATGGCAGCGGCCGGGTCGTTGCCCGGAGAGCCGAAGTTGCCGTTGCCGTCGATCAGCGGCATCCGCAGGGACCAACGCTGCGCGAGGCGAACCAGCGCGTCGTAGATGGAGGCGTCGCCGTGCGGGTGGTACTGGCCCATGACGTCGCCGACGACACGGGCGCATTTGAAGTAGCCGCGGTCGGGGCGGTAGCCGCCGTCGTACATGGCGTAGAGGATGCGCCGGTGAACGGGCTTGAGCCCGTCCCGGGCGTCGGGCAGCGCACGGCCGACGATGACCGACATCGCGTAGTCGAGGTAGCTGCGCTGCATCTCGACCTGGATGTCGACCGGTTCTACCCGCCCGCCGAGGTGCGCGATTTCCTCAAGGGCGGGGCCCTCGGGAGTAGTGTTCCCATCCGTCACTGGATGTCGATCCTTTTCTCGTCAGTCGTTCGCGGCTGTCGCGGCGCCCGGGGTGGGGCGCGCGTCCCCCTTCTTCCGTTGGTGCTAGACGTCCAGGAAACGAACGTCGCGCGCGTTGCGCTGGATGAAGGAGCGGCGCGACTCGACGTCCTCGCCCATGAGGACGCTGAACATCTCGTCGGCCTGGGCCGCGTCGTCGAGGGTGACCTGGAGCAGCACCCGGCGGTCCGGGTCCATGGTGGTGTCCCACAGTTCGGCGGCGTTCATCTCGCCCAGACCCTTGAAGCGCTGCACGAAGTCACGGGGTCGCGGGTCACGCTTGCCCGCCGCGATACCGGCGTTGATGATCGCGTCACGCTCGCGGTCGGAGTAGACGTAGTCGGCGTCGCTGCCGCGCGTGTCCCACTTGATCTTGTACAGCGGAGGCTGGGCGAGGTAGACGTATCCGGCCTCGATCAACGGCTTCATGAAGCGGAACAGCAACGTCAGCAACAGGGTCCGGATGTGCTGCCCGTCCACGTCGGCGTCGGCCATCAGGATGATCTTGTGATAGCGGAGCTTCTCGACGTCGAAGTCCTCGTGCACGCCGGTGCCCAGTGCGGTGATGATCGCCTGGACCTCGTTGTTCTTGAGGATGCGGTCGATCCGCGACTTCTCGACGTTGAGGATCTTGCCCCGGATCGGGAGGATCGCCTGGTACTCGGGGTCGCGGCCACCCTTGGCCGAGCCGCCCGCCGAGTCGCCCTCGACGATGTAGACCTCGCACTTCTCCGGCTCGGCCGACTGGCAGTCGGACAGCTTGCCCGGCAGGGAGGTGGACTCCAGCAGCGTCTTCCGCCGGGTCAGGTCGCGTGCCTGGCGAGCGGCGACCCGGGCGCGCGCGGCCTGGCTCGCCTTGGTGATGATGTCCTTGGCCTCGCCGGGATTGCGGTCGAACCAGTCGCGCAGGTGCTCGTTGCACACCCGCTGCACGAAGGACTTGGCCTCGGTGTTGCCGAGCTTGGTCTTGGTCTGCCCCTCGAACTGGGGATCGGCGAGCTTGACCGAGATGATCGCGGTCAGGCCCTCTCGGACGTCATCACCGGTGAGGTTGTCGTCCTTCTCCCGCAGCAGCTTCTGGTCGCGGGCGTAGCGGTTGACGATCGAGGTCAGCGCCGCCCGGAAGCCCTCTTCGTGGGTGCCGCCCTCAGCCGTGTTGATGGTGTTGGCGAAGGTGTGCACCGAAGAGGTGTAGGACTGGTTCCACTGCATCGCGACCTCGACCGCGATGCCGGTGCCCTCCTCCTCGAACCCGACGACCGTGCTGTGCACGGGCTCCTTGGTGGCGTTGAGGTGGCGGACGAAGTCGGAGAGGCCGCCCTCGTAGTGGTAGGTGTGGACGACAGGGGAGTCGTCGACGTACTCGGGCCGCTCGTCGCTGATGGTGATGGACAACCCCTTGTTGAGGAAGGCCATCTCCTGGAGCCGCCGCGTGAGCGTCTCGAAGTTGTAGGTGGTTGTTTCAAAGATGGAATCGTCGGCCCAGAAGGTGATCTGGGTACCGGTCTTGTCGGTGGGCTCGCCCCGCACCAGTTCCGTGGGTCTGGTCATCTCGTAGGTCTGGGTCCACAGGTACCCGTCGCGCCGGATCTCCACGTCCATTCGCGTGGAGAGCGCGTTGACCACCGAGGCGCCGACGCCGTGCAGGCCGCCGGAGACCGCGTAGGACTCGCCGTCGAACTTTCCACCCGCGTGCAGCGTGGTGAGGATCAGTTCGACTGCCGGACGGTTCTCGACCGGGTGCATGTCGACCGGGATACCGCGCCCGTTGTCGGCCACCCGAACGCCGCCGTCGGCCAGCATGGTCACTTCGATCGCAGTGGCATGGCCTGCCAGGGCCTCGTCCACGGAGTTGTCGACGATCTCGTAGACCAGGTGGTGCAGACCCCGTTCACCGGTGGAGCCGATGTACATCCCGGGGCGTTTGCGTACTGCTTCAAGGCCCTCAAGAATCGTGATTGATCGCGCGTCGTAGGCCAAGTGGAAACACCCTCCTCTGGGGACGCCATCCAGCCGCGAGACAACCGGCGAGCAGGCGCGGGCCCAGGACAAACGCGCCATAGCGCCTCCGCCCAAAGCACTGCTGCTACCCCGTTTTCCGGTAGGCCGCTCTTGGTGCGGGCTTTGCCGGTGGAGGCGTCCAAAGAACCATATTCATGATACCGCGCGCGAGACGGGAAAGTGGCATTCGCGGCGCTGTGGCGGCCTACAACGAACGAACAGATGGGGAGGTGAGGCTCCCCACGCGCCCCACCCTGGAAGCAACGCCGCGCGCCATTCAGTGCTCGCGGCGCAGAATCAACGCGACAGGATCATCCAGACCGCACCCGACTCTGCGTGCAATACGCGCGAAACGGTCACCGAACCCGCCACTGACCTCGGGTGTTGCGGCCGCTGCTGGGCCCGCGGACCTTGATGGAGCGCACGCTGCCGTGCCCGAGCTCCTCGTTGAGTCTGCGCATCAGCTGCGGGGTGAGTGCGCGAACCTGGGTCGCCCAGGCCGCGGAGTCCGCCGTGACGACGAGTTCACCCTCGGCGTAGGTCTCGGGTCGCACGTGTTGGGCGAGCCGCTCTCCGACGATCTGCGACCACCGGCCGAAGACGCCGCCGATGGCGACCTGCTCCTGCCAGCCGTGCTCGATCAACCAGGAACGCACCGCCTCCCCGAAGAGTTGGGGTTCACCACGGGCCCCCGTCGAACGCCGTCGTACCCGTCGTGGAGCGGCAGCGGTGGACCCGCCGCGCTCCTTCGCCTCGGCCCGCGCCTTTGCCAGTGCCTGGCGGGCCAGTTCGACACCGCTGGGACCGTTCGCGGGGGGATCCTCGCCCCCTCCGTCCACAGGCTGTGGACGGGGAGTGTCACTGCTCACGTTCGACCATCCCTGCGCGGACCAGGAAACGGGCGCCCATCAACTCTTCCGGAATGTCGTCGGGAACAGCAGCGCTGACCAGCACCTGCTCAGCCGTGCGAACATGCTCTGCGAGCTTGCGGCGACGCTCTGCGTCAAGCTCGGCGAACACGTCGTCGAGAATGAGTACCGGATCGTCCCCGTCCGCACGCAGGAGCTCGAACCCCGACAGTCGCAACGACAAGGCATAGGACCATGCCTCCCCCTGGCTGGCGTAGCCCTTGGCCGGAAGATCGTCCAGCCGGAGCTGGAGATCGTCGCGATGCGGGCCGACGAGGCTGACCCCACGCTGGAGTTCCTGCTGCCGGGACTGTTCAAGGGCCCCGCGCAGGACGTCCGCGAGTTGACCCCGGCCGGCCGGCAGGGGAGCGTCATCTGCGACGGCGGAACTCCGGTAGTGCAGGCTCGGCGGACCTCCCGCGGAAGTGAGCTCGCCGTATGCCTTGGCCACCAGCGGCTGGAGCTCGGCCACCAACGCCAGGCGGGCGGCCAGTAGTTCGGCACCGGCGGTCGCCAGATGCTCGTTCCATACCTCAAGGGTGGACAGGTCGGGTTCGGTCCGCTGTTTGAAGTAACGGGCGGAGGCCGACTTGAGCAGCGCGTTGCGTTGTTTGAGCACCCGTTCGTAGTCGGAGCGCACCCCTGCGAAACGGGGGGTGCGTGCGATCAGCAGGTCGTCCAGGAAACGGCGCCGTTCCCCTGGGTCGCCCTTGACCAGCGCGAGGTCCTCAGGTGCGAACAAGACCGTGCGCAGGATGCCGAGGACGTCGCGAGGACGGGTCCCCGCTGAACGGTTCAGCCGGGCCCGGTTGGCCTTGCCGGGGTTGATCTCCAGTTCGATGACGGCGCGACGCTCGCCCTTGACGACGGCAACGCGCACGATGGCCCGCTCAGCCCCTTTGCGCACCAGCGGGGCGTCGGTGGCGACGCGGTGACTGCCGTGTGTGGCCACGTACCCGATCGCCTCGACCAGGTTGGTCTTGCCCTGGCCGTTGGAGCCGACAAAGGTACTGATCCCTGGTTCGAGCTCCAGATGAGCCGACTCATAGGACCGGTAGTCGGCCAGTTGCAGGTGGGATACGTACATCTGGCTGCTCCTATACGCGGACCGGACCCGGGCGCAGGCGCCTCGGGTCCGGGGGGTGCGAATCAGCTGTGCCGTCCACGTGGTCGACGTGGCGGACGGCGTGATGCGGGTCTAGCTCCGCGGGGTCTGCGCGGGGTCGTCGGTGGCCTTGGTGACCGCGTGTCCGCCGAACTGGTTACGCAGCGCGGCGACTACCTTCATCGCCGGGCTGTCCTCCTGACGGGAGGCGAACCGGGCGAAGAGCGCCGCGGTGATGACCGGGGCGGGGACGGCATGGTCCACTGCCGCCTGGACGGTCCAGCGGCCTTCCCCTGAGTCCTGGGCGTAACCGCGGAGTCCGTCCAGGTGCGGGTCCTCGTCCAGGGAACGGACCAGCAGGTCCAGGAGCCAGGAGCGCACGACGGTGCCCTCACGCCAGCTGTCGAAGGTTCCGGGGACGTCGTCGACGATGTCGGCGGCCGTCATGAGCTCGTAGCCTTCGGCGAAGGCCTGCATCATCCCGTACTCGATGCCGTTGTGGACCATTTTGACGAAATGGCCGGCGCCGACCCCTCCAGCGTGCACGTAGCCGCCGCCACCGTCGGGAGTCAAGGAGTCGAAGATGGGTTTTGCCTGCTCGACGTTCTCCGCGGAACCGCCGACCATGATTCCGTAGCCGTTTTGACGGCCCCAGACACCGCCGCTCACCCCGGCGTCCACGTAATTGATGCCGCGTTCCTTGAGCTGGTCGGCACGCTTGCGGTCGTCCACGTAGTGGGAGTTGCCGCCCTCGATGATGAGGTCGCCCGGCTCCAGGAGCTCACCGAGCTCGTTGATGCTGTTGCCGGTGGCCTCGCCGGCGGGGACCATCAGCCACACGATACGAGGCGCCGCGAGGCGGTCCACGAGTTCGGCGACCGTGGCCACGTCGCGGACATCGGGGTCGAAGTCGAAACCGACGACTTCGTGCCCCTTCTCGCGGAGCCGGGCGGCCATGTTGCCGCCCATCTTGCCGAGGCCGATGAGCCCGATCTGCATGCTCGTAATCCCCTTATTCGTCGCCAAGGATGTCAGGCCGTGGATATGTGGACGAGCCGGCGGGCCCGCCGATGCGGCTGGGGCAGGTCAGCTCGACAGCCGAACGGGCATGATCAGGTAACGGTAGTCCGAGGCACCGTCCTCGGCGGCTGGCTTGCCCGTAATGATCGCGGGTTTGGTCGAGGTGGTGAACTGCAACCGCGCGATGTCGGACTCGATGGCGTTGAGGCCGTCGACCAGGAAGGTCGAGTTGAAGGCGATCTGGACTTCGTCGCCCTCCAGCGAGGCGTCCAGCACCTCGACGGCCTGGGCCTCGTCACCGGTCCCGGCCTCCAGCACCAGACGCCCCTCGCTGAAGGCCAGGCGCAACGGGGTGTTGCGCTCGGCGACCAGGGAAACGCGCTTGACCGCCTCGATGAACTCCGATTTCTGCACCTCGGCGACCGAGTTGAAGGTCTCGGGGAGCAGTGCGCGGTACTTGGGGAAGTCGCCGTCGAGCAGCCGGGTGGTGGTGCGGCGGCCGCCGCCCTCGAACCCGATCATGCCTTCGCCCTTGCCCGTGGCCGACAGCGCGATGGAGACCTGGGCACCACCGGTCAGCGACTTGGCGGTGTCGGCGAGCGTCTTTGCGGGCACGAGGGCGACCGCGGACAGTTCGGGGTTCTCCGGGGTCCAGGTGAGCTCGCGCACGGCAAGGCGATAGCGGTCGGTGGAGGCGAGGGTCACGGTCTCGCCCTCGATCTCGATCCGCACGCCGGTGAGCATGGGCAGGGTGTCGTCGCGCCCGGCCGCAACCGCGACCTGGCTGACCGCTGCCGCGAAGGCGTCGCTGAGCACGGAACCGGTCAGCTGCGGCATCTCCGGGAGGGTGGGGTAGTCCTCGACCGGCAGGGTCAGGAGGGTGAACTTCGCGCTTCCACAGGACACCACGACCTTGGCGCCTTCGGTGCTGATCTCCACAGTCTGTGGAGGAAGGTTGCGCACGATCTCGGCGAGGAGACGACCGGAGACGAGGGTCTTGCCCGGCTCGTCGACATCGCTCTCCACCGAGACCTGCGCGGAGACCTCGTAGTCGAAGCTGGACAGCTTCAGCCGCTGCTGCCCCTCGTGCTCACCGGCGTCCAGCAGCATCCCCGCCAGAACGGGGACCGACGGCCGGACCGGCAGCGTGCGAGCGGTCCAGGCGACGGCGTCCGCGAGCACGTCGCGTTCGACCCGGAACTTCACTATCGGTCTCTCTTTCCTCGAAAAGCCCTGGCCCCGGCCCTGGACACGGTGGTCCCGGATATTTCCCGGAACGGCTGTGTGCCACGCACCGTCGAGAGCTGCGCGCGCTCGGCGTCCGGGAGTCTTCTTCAGGGGGTGGGACCCAACGGTACCTGGATTCGGAGCGCTCCGCTGCCCCCGGGATGTGATTGCGACAAAGGGTGCCACAGGATGGCGTCCACCAGACCTGCGAAGCGGCATGCCACTGAGCACCTCGCTGCCAAGTCTGTTCCAGGCGCCTTCGAAGGCGGAACCTCTGTCCGGCAAAGTTGTCCACAGAAAATGGGCGAGCCTGTTTTCGAAGCCATCAACTCTCTATAGGTGGCGTAGTAGTAGTAGGGGCTGTGGATAATGTGGATAACCACTGTTTTCGCAGCTCACCCCGCGAATTTTCATCCACAGGACTTGTGGATGGTGGGTGGGGAAAACTCGGCGTCCTGTGGACGCCCAGAGGTGCTCCACAGGTAATCCACACCCCATCCACAGGTTATCCACCGCTTTACCCACAGTTCCGATGATCGGATGATGGGCTGTCCAACTCTGTTACGCACAGGAAGTCCACAGCCCGTCCACAGGAATCAGCAGGTTGTCCCCAGGGTTGTCCACGGGTTATCCACAGGGATGTGTGTGGTAAAGCCCCGAAAGGAAAATCCGGCACGGGCCGGCTCCTCCCTGGAGACGAGCGAAGGGCCTTCCCCCGGGGGAAGGCCCTTCGCTCGTCGTCAGATGTTGTGCGACTGCTGTTTGATCCGGTTGGTGAGCTCGGTGACCTGGTTGTAGATCGACCGTCGTTCAGCCATCAGCGACCGGATCTTGCGGTCGGCATGCATGACCGTGGTGTGGTCACGTCCTCCGAACTGCTGGCCGATCTTGGGAAGGGAGAGTTCGGTCAGCTCCCGGCACAGGTACATCGCGATCTGGCGCGCGGTGACCAGGACCCGTGATCGCGAGGTTCCGCACAGGTCGTCGGCGGTCAGGCCGAAATAGGACGCGGTCTGGGCCATGATCGCCGAGGCGGTGATCTCCGGCAGTTCGTCGCTGGGGATCAAGTCCCGCAGCACGATGCCGGTCAGGTGCAGGTCCACCGACTGCCGGTTCAGACTGGCGAATGCGGTGACCCTGATCAGGGCCCCCTCCAACTCCCGGATGTTGGTGGAGATCTTGCTGGCGATGAACTCCAGAACCTCGGGCGGCGCGGCCAACCCTTCCTGAGCGGCCTTCTTGCGCAGAATGGCGATCCGCGTCTCCAGCTCGGGCGGCTGGACGTCGGTGATCAGACCCCATTCGAAGCGGTTGCGCAGCCTGTCCTCCAGCGTGACCAGCTGTTTGGGCGGTCGGTCCGAGGAGATCACGATCTGTTTGTTGGAGTTGTGCAGGGTATTGAAGGTGTGGAAGAACTCCTCCTGCGTCTGCTCCTTGTTCTCCAGGAACTGGATGTCGTCCACCAGGAGCACGTCGATGTCGCGGTAGCGGCGCCGGAACCCGTCGGCCTTGCCGTCCCGGATCGAGTTGATGAACTCGTTCGTGAACTCCTCGGAGCTGACGTAGCGCACCCGGGCGCCGTCGTAGAGCCGCTGGGTGTAGTGGCCGATCGCGTGCAGAAGGTGCGTCTTGCCCAGACCGGAGCCCCCATAGATGAACAGGGGGTTGTACGCCTTGGCCGGGGCTTCGGCGACGGCCACCGCGGCAGCGTGGGCGAAACGGTTGCTCGAACCGATGACAAAGGTGTCGAAGGTGTACTTCGGGTTCAGCCGTCCGGGGCCTACGGGCTTGGGGGACTGGTCGCCGTCCGCCTGTTCCGGCCCGCCGGGCGGTGCCTGCCCGGCCTTCTCGCCCTGCTCGGGAGGACCGGGCTGTTCGGTGGGACGTGGCGCTCCCCCGGTCTGGGGAGTATCCCAGGAAGCGGTCTCCCATCGGTTGGGGGAATCCCAACGGGGAGAGTCGTCCCAGCTCCGATAGCGGGACTCCGGTCCGGGATCGGCCCCGCGGCTCGGAGAAGAGGGAGCGAAGCGCCCCCGGCTCTGGGGCTCCGCGTTCCAGCCGTCGGCGAGCAGGTCCTGCCCGTGAGGGGGGCGGGGAGAAGGGTTCACGTACTCCCGGTCGCGTTGCTGGTACCCCTGGCCGGACTGCTCTTGGGGCGGTTCCATCGCGGGGGAGGAGGTCTGGCCGGGGGACGGGGCGTCGGGCAGCAGCATCGGTTGCTGCTGCCAGGCCCCGGCCTGCGCAGTGTCGTGGCCGAACCCCCGAAAAGGCTGCTCGGCAGGGGAATCCCACTCCGGCTGTTGCTCCTCGCGGGGACGACCGGCCTGATCGGAGGCTGCGGAGTTGTAGGTCGAGGGCGTCGGGGGCAGCGGCAGTGCACCGGGGGGAGGCGGGGGTTGGACCGCTGTCGGGTCGACGGTGACGGCAACCCGGATCTCCCTGCCCAGCTGCGCGGAGAGCGCCTGACTGATGGCCTGGCGGAGTCGGGTCTCCAGAATCTCTTTGGCGAATTCGTTGGGGGCAGCCAGCAGTGCGGTGTCCTCGATCAGACCCAGCGGCCTGGTCTGCGGCAGCCATGCCCGCTGCTGGGGAGGCAGGCTGTTGTTGTCGAGGCTGTCCAGCACGCTCGACCACACCACTGCGAGGTTGACCTGTCCCTCAGACACGGTGACCTGCCATGGTTCGCCCCTTCTAGCGGTTTCCTGCCGGTTCGGTCCCCGTCTCTACAGGGGTTCACGGTCGTCCGCGTGTTCAAGCGCGAGCGACCCATTGTCTCGGTAACCCGGGGTGGCTTCTCCCCCTCACGCGCGAGTAGGAAACCGCGAGACCAAAACGTGATTACGAACGGTGTTCTGTGGGTAACTCGCGGTTTTTTGTGGATACGGCTGTGCATGGCGAACCGGCCTCCGTTCCCTCGCCCGACCCCGGTTTTCGCCGCTGTCCACAGTTCACGCTCGTCATCCACAAGTTATCCACCGCTTTATCCACAGCTTCGCAGATAGTTGTCCACAGGGTGTGGTTATCCACAATCTCCTGATGGGGAGGTGTGGGTTCTCGATCCGGTTACCCTGTGGAGGCGGGTTGACTATGTCAGGACCCTTCTTCGTGCACAGTCGACGTTATCCACAGCTTAGGTCTCCTGCGGGAGGCTCCACAGTCTGTGGACAAGGGTTGTCCACAGACCAAGCAGTCGGTGGAAAACTTCGTCGACCGAAGGGGTGGATTTGACCAGTCCACACGCAGCCCGTATGTTCTCTATGCTTACGTCGATATCTGTATGTGCCTCGGCGCGCCGTGATCCGGATTCGTGATCCGCGTGCCACACGACGGCATCGACCTGAGCGGGCGATGTTCCAGCTGAGCGTCCCCGCGACAGCAGCAGGAATATGCACGGTGACGACGACGTCGGCACCGAACCGCCGTAGTACCTCTTAAACGCCCTGGAGTCAGTAGTGAGCAAGCGTACGTACCAGCCGAACAACCGGCGTCGCGCGAAGGTCCACGGCTTCCGGCTGCGCATGCGCACCCGTGCGGGGCGCGCGATCATCGCGGCGCGCCGGCGCAAGGGCCGTGAGGCCCTGACCGTCAGCCACTAACCGCTACGAGTCTTTCGTCACAACGGACCGGCCTGCCCGCTTCGGCAGCCGGTCCGATTGTTGTGTTCTGGGGTGTTCAGGTCCGATGTTGTCCCCGCGCAACCGAATCCGGCGCAGCGCCGAGTTCGGTCTCGTCATGCGCAAGGGGCGTCGGGCCGGCCGGGACGCCCTTACGGTCGTGTTGCTTGTCCAACCGTTGAGCGAGACCGCTCCGGTTCGGACCCCGGCCAGTCCTGCCTCTTCATCACCGGTCGCCGAGCAGCCCCGAGTCGGCTTCATCGTGAGCAAGGCCGTCGGGGGAGCGGTTGTACGCAAGCGTGTACAGCGCAAACTCCGCCATCTGATGCGGGATCGGGTCGCCGAACTCCCTACGGGTAGCCTGCTAGTTGTGCGGGCCAAACCCGCTTCCGCGATCCTTGGGCACGATGCTCTGGCCGCCCAGCTGGACGGCGCGCTCGCTTCGGTGCAGCGCCCCCGCAGACCATCGGCCCAACGTGGCCGCGTGCCTCGTGGGGCCGCGTCCGCTTCAGCCGGTGGAGAACAGTCGATCCAATGACGCACGAGAGACCGAACCCCCTAGCACGGGCCTTGATCCTGCCGATCAGGGGTTACCAGCGGTTCATCAGCCCGCTGTTCCCGCCGGTCTGTCGTTTCTATCCTTCGTGCAGCAGTTATGCCGTCGAGGCATTGCAGGTGCACGGGGCGCTCCGCGGGTTGTGGCTGACGGTCCGGAGAATCGGCCGGTGCCACCCGTTCCATCCGGGTGGACTCGATCCGGTCCCACCGCGCAAGGGCGAGACCGCCGCAGGGTCGGTCCAAGAGACCAGTGATCCGAGACCCGGTGGCGGCGAGTCCGCCCCCGGGGCCTCGGATCTGTGATTCGGAGAGTCAAGGGAGTTAGCCGGTGCTGGACTGGCTGTACAACATTGTCGGCACGGTGCTGGTCTGGATCCATTCCGGTCTCAGCACCTTTCTCGACCCGGACAGTGGGTGGGCGTGGGGTCTCTCCATCGTCACGCTGACCGTTCTCATGCGCGTCGTCATGATTCCGCTGTTCATCAAGCAGATGAACACGCAGCGCAAGATGCAGGACATTCAGCCGCAGGTGCTGAAGATCAGGGAGAAGTACAAGAACGACAAGCAGCGTCTCCAGCAGGAGACGATGAAGCTCTACCAGGAGAGCGGCACCAACCCGATCATGGGCTGCCTGCCGCTGCTGCTGCAGATGCCGGTCTTCTTCGCCCTGTTCAGCGTGCTGCGCAGTGTGGCCCAAGGAGAGGCGCAGTACGGTTTCACCGCCGAACTCGCAGACAGCGCTCGTAGCGCCCTTGTCTTCCACGCTCCGATCGCCGCGCAGTTCACCACTTCTGCGCAAGAGCTGGAGCAGTTCGGCGCCGACCCGATCATGGCCAAGGTCGTCATCGTCATCGCCTGCGTCATCATGGGTGCCACGACCTTCCTGACCATGCGGCAGAGCATGAACCGTACGCTCAAGCAGCCGGGCATGGCCGACAACCCGATGATGCAGACGCAGAAGATCATGATGTACCTCGCCCCGGCGTTCGGCCTCTTCGGCTTGAGCATGCCCATCGGCGTTCTGCTCTACTGGGTCACCTCCAACATCTGGACCATGGGGCAGCAGCACCTGCTCTACCGCAACTTCCCGGCTCCCGGCGAGGAGCCCAAGCCGGCTGCGGCGAGCACCGGGAAGGGACTCTTCGGCAAACGCAAGGCGGAAGAGCCGCCCGCGCCGGTGGAACGGCCTAAGATCGAGCGTAGGCAGCCGAAGAAGCAGACCAGGTCCAAGCGAACCGGTGACAAGTAAGGTCCGGCTCTTCCCGGAGTAGTCCTCTGTGCAGTCGCCATACTCAAACGACCATGGCGCAGGCGAAAGCCCCCGATGCGCGCGGTGCGCAGGACCGTGACATAAGGAGAAACCCCGCTGTGAGCGACAGCAACACCGAAGGCGCGGAGGAGACTGGCGCCGCCGTGGCAGTGGCCGAGGCGCCCGAGGAGGCGGTCAAGGAGACTGCCGCCGGTGGCGCGGAGGTTGATGTCGAGGAGCTTGAGAACGAAGGCGACATCGCCGCCGACTACATCGAGGGCCTGCTTGACATCGCCGACTTCGACGGCGACATCGACATGGATGTTGAGGGGGACCGTGCGATGGTCTCCGTTGTCGGTGCCACCCTGGACGAACTGATAGGGGAGAAGGGAGAGGTCCTGGAGGCACTTCAGGAGCTCACCCGACTCGCCGTGCACCGCGCGACCGGGGAACGCAGCCGTCTGATGCTGGACATCGGAGGGTTTCGTGACTCTCGCCGCAAGACTCTGACCAAGCTGGGCGCCGAAGCGGCGAACGAGGTCAAGAAAACGGGTGAGGTCAAACCCCTCAACCCGATGACTCCGTTCGAGCGCAAGGTCGTGCATGATGCGATTGCTGCGGCCGGCCTGCGCAGCGAGTCGGAGGGCGAGGAGCCCAACCGCTATGTCGTAGTGCATCCCGCGGACTAAGCCCTTGGGCACATCAGCTGGTGTGCACCGTGTAAGAGAACAGCGCCCTCCACACACATAGGATCGTGGGGGGCGCTTTCGCGTTTTGTCGATCTGTTGATTGAACTGCTGTTGTGAACTGTTCCTGGTAATGCTCCGTAAAGGCCGAGGTGGTAACTGATGACCGGGCATGTTGTCCCGTCCGAAGGTGCGCGGGAGTTGTTCGGTGAGGCGTTGCCCGTGGCTCAGCGGTACGCCGACCTCCTGGCGGACGCAGGAGTCCAGCGCGGGCTGATCGGCCCCCGGGAGGTGCCGCGTTTGTGGGAGCGGCACCTGATGAACTGCGCCGTGATCGAGGAACTGCTCCCCAAGGGGGCGGACGTGGTGGACATCGGTTCCGGAGCGGGTCTCCCCGGGCTGGTGTTAGGGATCTTGCGCCCCGATCTATCGGTCACCCTGCTGGAGCCGTTGCTGAGGCGCACCGTTTTCTTGCAGGAGTGCGTGGATCTGCTGAACCTGGAGAACGTGACGGTGCGCAGGGGGCGCGCCGAAGAAGTCAAAAAAGTTGTTCGAGCTGACTTCGTCACCGCCCGAGCGGTAGCTCCGCTACCGCGACTCGCCGGGTGGGCACTGCCTTTGCTGCGAAAAGGGGGCAGTCTCCTGGCCTTGAAAGGCGAACAGGCAGAAGCAGAACTTGAGGCCGCACGCGCAGATTTGTCCAAACAGCGTCCCTGCGTCGCAGATGTGATTTGGGTAGGGCGCGGTAAAGTCGATCCCGCTACCACGGTCGTTCGCGTCACGGTCACAACCGAGACCGACCAGGCGACCCCGTCCAGATCCCAGCGCGCGGCGGACGGCAGGAAGAAGCGCGGACGGAAGAGGTGAACTCATTCGTGCCTTACCACCACTCTGATGGCACCTATGTTTCACGTGAAACCACCCCCGAAGCTGGCTCCCAATCCCAGTCCGCCCCCCATGTTTCACGTGAAACATTCTTGGCGGGCCAGACCTTCAGCGACATGACCGCTGAAGCCGACATGTCTGAGGCTCATGTTTCACGTGAAACTAACTTGGATCACAGCGATGGCTACAGCGGGACTCGCACCGGCAGTCATAGTGGCGGGAGTCGCGTTGTGACGCCCCCCGTTCCGGAGTACGACGGAGGGCTTAACGGTGGCCCCGACTCGGATTCGGACGCGGGAGGAGATCTGGAGTTCGACACTCCGATCGCCCGAGCTGCCCGAGTGGCGATGACCGTACGGGGTCAGGGAGATGAGACCTGGCCCCGGCCGGGGCGGTGTCGAATCATGAGCGTTGCCAACCAAAAGGGCGGTGTTGGTAAAACCACCACCACGGTGAATCTCGCCGTCTCCCTGGCCATGCATGGCAATCGAGTTCTCGTAGTGGACCTCGACCCGCAGGGCAACGCGTCCACAGCCTTGGGTATGGAACGCACCGCGGACTCCCGGTCGATCTATCATTGCCTGGTAGAGGATGAAAATCTTCGGGAGCTTGCCCGCCCGGTGCCCGATGTCCCCAACCTCTGGTGCGTGCCGGCAACGATTGATCTGGCTGGCGCTGAGATCGAACTGGTTTCCTTGGTGGCCCGTGAATCCCGCCTCAAGCGGGCGTTCGCCGCCTACGACTACGACGAGCTCGACTACATCCTGATTGACTGCCCTCCTTCGCTGGGCCTGTTGACCGTCAATGCGATGGTGGCCTGTGAAGAGGTACTGATTCCCATTCAGTGTGAGTACTACGCACTGGAAGGAGTTGGGCAGTTGCTCCGCAATATCGAGTTGGTTCGGTCGCACCTGAACCCCGAGCTCGCCATCTCCACGATTCTGCTCACGATGTACGACGGCCGCACCCGGCTGGCATCTCAAGTGGCGGAAGAAGTGCGCGGCCACTTCGGTGAGCTTGTACTCAAGACACTCGTGCCCCGGAGCGTCCGTGTTTCCGAGGCGCCGAGTTACGGGCAATCGGTGATGACCTATGACCCAGGTTCCACCGGGGCGGTGGCCTATATGGAGGCCGCCCGTGAATTGGCCTTCAGGGCGCAGGCACTCGTCGGCAACCGTTGATGCGATCGGAAGGGAGACGGTGTTGAGTCAGCAGCGGCGCGGTCTTGGTAAGGGACTGGGCGCGCTCATCCCGCAGGGCCCTCCACCGGGGGCGGTCAACACATCCGCGCCAACGGATCCTGAAGAACGGGATTCCACCCCATTCACGAGGGGGCCGAGCGGCTCCGTGGAGACGGTAGCGCCCAGACATGTCGATGGCGCCTACCTTGAGGAGATCGCACTTACCGCGGTCACCCCCAACCCCAGACAGCCACGACACCACTTCGACGAGGACGCGCTCGCAGAGCTGAAAGAGTCCATCGCCGAGGTGGGACTCCTCCAGCCCATCGTCGTCCGCAAACTGGACGGCGATGACAAGTACGAGCTGATCATGGGGGAGCGGCGGTGGCGGGCCAGTAAAGAGGCGGGTCTACAGCGCATCCCGGCAATCGTTCGGGAGACCAACGATGACGAGATGCTCCGGGACGCGCTTCTGGAGAACCTGCACCGCCAGCAGCTCAATCCCCTTGAGGAAGCTGCCGCCTACCAGCAGTTGCTGGACGACTTCGGGGCGACCCACGATGAGCTCGCAAAGCGAATCGGTCGGTCGCGTCCGCACATCAGCAACACGCTCAGACTGCTGAATCTTTCCCCTGCAGTCCAACGCAGGGTTGCCGCGGGCGTCATTACCGCTGGGCACGCGCGGGCACTGCTCTCCGTCGAGGACTCAGCTGTGCAGGACCGTCTGGCACAACGGATCGTGGCAGAGGGATTGTCGGTGCGTGCGCTGGAAGAGATCATCACCCTCGGAGACGACGAGGGTGAGCCTGTTGAGCGCCGGAAACCGGTCCGTCAGGAATCGTCACCGCAAATCGAGGAGTTGGCAAGTCGTCTTTCCGACGTCTTCGATACCCGGGTGAAGGTCAACATGGGCCGGAACAAGGGGCGAATCGTCGTGGAGTTCGCCACGATGGACGACCTGGAACGGATCATCTCGACGATGGCGCCGGAGCAGAATCCCATCTGATCGTGCGGACCTGTCGATACAACCAGAAGTGGCCCCAGGGAATCCCCTGGGGCCACTTCTGGTTTGGTGCGCCACCGCGCCTCGGTCGGGCGTCGGAACCTGTTGCGGTCCGGCCGTTCCAGGACGTCTTCGCCGCAGCCCATCGATGTCTTACAGGTGCTCTTCCAGCTCCTGCAGAATGAGCCGCTTGGGCTTGGCGCCGACGAGCTGCTTCACGACCTCACCGTTCTTGTACAGGTTCAGTGTGGGCAGGCCCATGACTTCGTACTCGCGCACGGTGTCCTGGTTCTGGTCGGCGTTGAGCTTGACGATGACGAGCTTGCCCTCCTGCTCCTCGGCGATCTGGTCGAGCACCGGGGCCAGCATCTTGCACGGACCGCACCAGTCGGCCCAGAAGTCCACCAGGACGGGCAGGTCGTTTTGGAGGACGACCTCGTCGAAGGTTGCGTCGGTGACTTCTTGAAGGTTGCTCATCTGGTGTGCTCCTCGTGTTCGGTGATGAAAGAGAGAAAAGGGGGTGCCGTCGTGCGTCCGTGAACGGCTCAGCCGGCGAGGTCGGCCAGTTCCGCGAGGTGGCGCTCGGCGTCCAGGGCGGCGGAACAACCGGTGCCGGCCGCGGTGATGGCCTGCCGGTAGCTGTGGTCGACCACGTCACCACAGGCGAAGACACCAGGGATGTTGGTGGCGGTAGTGGGGGCGGCGACCTTGAGGTACCCCTCGTCGTCCAGGTCCAACTGGCCGTCGAACAGTTCCACCCGCGGGTCGTGGCCGACCGCGATGAACAGACCGGTGATGTCGAGGGTGCTCTCCTCGCCGGTCTCCCGGTTGCGCAGCCGTACCGCCTCCAGCTTCGTGTCACCGACGACCTCGGTTACTTCGCTGTTCCACACGAAGGAGATCTTCTCGTTCGCGACGGCGCGGTCCTGCATGATCTTGCTCGCGCGCAGTTCACCGCGGCGGTGGATGATCGTCACGGACCGGGCGAACCGGGTGAGGAAGGTGGCCTCCTCCATGGCGGTGTCGCCGCCGCCGACAACGGCGATGTCCTGGTCGCGGAAGAAGAATCCGTCACAGGTCGCGCACCAAGAGGTACCGCGCCCGGAGAGCCGGTCCTCGCCCGGGATGCCGAGCTTGCGGTGCTGGGACCCGGTCGCAACGATCACGGTGTGCGCGTAGAAGGTCTCACTGCCGGCCTTGACGACCTTGGGCGTCGCGGTCAGGTCGACCTCGGTGACATCGGTGGGGACCAACTCGGCACCGAAGCGCTCCGCCTGCTTGCGCATGTTGTCCATCAGGTCCGGGCCCATGATGCCATCGGGGAAGCCGGGGAAGTTTTCCACCTCGGTCGTGTTCATCAGCGCGCCGCCAGAGGTGATAGAGCCTTCGAAGACGAGGGGGTTCAGCTCCGCGCGGGCCGCGTACACGGCGGCGGTGTAGCCTGCGGGCCCTGACCCGATGATGATCACGTTACGGACGTCGCTCACAGCTCTTAGACCCCTTGAAGACTCGTATCCGTCCGCCCCGTGGATGGGAAGGACCTTCACTTCAACCGATGGTAGGCGCCGGTGATTCCCCTTCGGATCAGAGTCCCCGGGACGGCTCGGATACGGGAACGGGCGCCCGTTCCAAAATTTTGGAACGGGCGCCCGTCCTTCGGGGATCATCCGGCCGTTTCGGGGCCGGAACAACTCAGATTCCCGGTATGACCGTCGTCGCTATGGTCGCTGTTGCGGGGTCGGTCTCGGTGGGGCACTCCGGTTTCATGACCCGGAGCTCATATCCGTCTTCCACTGGGAAGAGCATGACCCAGGCGGTCCTGCCCTCGAACGTGGCCATGTCGATGAGCGCCGGGTCGCCTGCCCCGGCGTTGTCGAGCTTGTGCACACATGAGGAGACGCCCTCGGGCATATCATCGTTGGCGGCCAGAGGGGCCGGGGCGCCGGCCTCGTCCTCGCCGTGGTCGTCGGAGTGGAGACTGGAGCGTTCGAGCACCGAGGTGCCCTGCTCGGCCAGGTCCGTGGTGGTGTAGTCGGTACCGCTGGCCACCACCACCGGGTAGTACGACAACGCCGCCTCGGGTTCGCCCATCGGTGCGTTGTCCTGTGCCGCACCGCTGGTGCCGTCCTGGTCGGAGGTCACCCCGTTGAACACGGCCGCACCGGCCCCCAGGACGAACACGGCAGCCGCTGCCGCCGCGAGGTAGGGCATCCATCGGGTAAGTCCGTTTCTGCGGCGCAGAGGGACCACGGAGCCTGACGGGGTGATTGTCGGGGTCTTCTCGCCTGTGGGGGCGGGATGATCCGTGCCCTGTTCAGTGGCGCGTTTGGCTGACTCGATTCGCAGGGCTTCGTCTATACGGGCGATGAGGCCGTCTGGGAGCGGTGGAGCAGGCACCCCCGCGAGCACTCGTGAAACGTCGGCCAGCTCCGCGACCTGTGCGCTGCACCTGTCGCATTCGGCCACGTGTGACTGAACGGAGTCGTCCTCGGCTTCTTCCAGCAGTCCTTCCGCCAGCAGCGCGAGTGTCTCCGTGTCGACATGAGACGTCACGATCTCCTGTCACCTCCTCTCGGAGATGTGACGTCTGCGGGGCCCTCAGGGTTCCTGAGATGAGAAAGATAGGGAAGAAGACGGGCGCGACCTCGCGCACATCTACTCTTGACAGTTCCGGATGCGACGTCCAGGATCTCGGCTGCCTCGTCCACTCGGTAACCCAGCATGTCCACGAGGATGAGCGCCAGGCGCTGCTCGGTGGGCAGGTTCTCCAGCGCGGCGTGCACGTCGATGGCGGAGTCGCTGCGGTTCGTGGGATCGGGAACCGTGCCCTTGAGGCGCTCGTTGGAGAGGATGTCGAGGTTGGCGTCGTCGGTGGGAACGGCGGGGCGGACCATCTTGCGGCGAAGGCGGTCGTGGCAGGCGTTGACGACGATGCGGTGCAACCAGGTGCTGACCATCGCCTCGCCGCGGAAGCGGTGGGCGGCCCGAAACGCCGAGAGGAAGGCGTCCTGGACCGCGTCGGAGGCCTCTTCCGGATCGCCCAGGACGCGGATGGCCACAGCCCACATTCGCTCCCGGTGCCGCTTGACGATCTCGCCGAAAGCGTACTGGTCGCCCTGGTTGTGCCTGGAGAGCAGCTCCTTGTCGGGGAGCTGCTCCTGAACCGCGTCCGTCACCGTGTTCACTGCATTCCGCGTAGTTCTACCTCGTTGATGGTTCCTCGGTACTTGCCGCCGTCTTGGGAGAGAGGAGCGACGAACCACACCACCACGTATCGACCCATGGCTGGTTCGTCCAGCTTAATACCCACTTGACCACTGGCTCCAGAGTCTGCGTGAACCTCTGTCAGAGCCGAACCGTCGGCCTGGTTGCCCACCCGGATCTGGTAACTGTACGAGCCGCCGCCGAAAAGCACGTCCAGTTCGTGGATTTCGACCTCTGCGCCCATGTCGAGCATGAGGCCCACCCCTGATTTCAACTTGCCGAATTCGGCATCGTTGTAACCCTGGGTGTTCCAGGCGGTACCCGAATCACCGTCGATGGCGAGATGGGCCTTGTCGGAGTGTTCGTCGTCGGAGGTCTCGGGGTTGAACCCGCTGGCCGAGGACGGGGAGAGGACCGTCAGCTCGACATCCTGCTCGTCCTCGCCGGGGACGGAGGCGTTCTGGGGGTCCTCGGCGATACCGCCGGGCCCGCGCATGTTCGCACCCAGTGACCAGGCGCCCAGGACGACCGCGACGAAGACCAGCAACGCCACCGCACCGACCAGGATCTTGTTGGTCAGGGAGGAGGACCGCGGCGGAGCGGCCGCTCGGCGACGCGGCGGCCGGGGCGGTTGGTAGCTCTCGGAACGCACGGCCGAGCGCTGTTGGACCTGCTCGGAGTCGGGAAGACCGAGTTGCCCCGACATCCTGGAGGTGCCCCGGGCCGGTTGCGGCGCGGCCGACTGCTCGGCCACCGGCAGCGGGACCAGCCTGGGAACGTCGGCCAAAGCGTCTGCGAATGACTTCGCCGTGCTCAGCGGTCCTTCCCGCCCCGGTGCCTGGAAAGCGGCCCGGCAGACGATCTCGTTGAGCCGGGCGGGGATACCGGCCCGGATCTGGCTCGGCTCGCACGGACGGCCCGAGACGATCGGAGCGGGTCGAAGTGCGGTCTGCTCCGGACCCGGCCAGTGGGCGGTCAACGCTGCGTACAGCAGCCTGCCGAGGCCCTGGGCGTCGGTGATCGCGGGATCGGCCACGGTCATCCCGCGCAGCGCTGCGTCCACACCGATGCCGGTCACCTTGACCGCGCCTCCGGTGCTCCATACGAGCTTTCCGGGGGTCAGGCAGAGGTGGTAGATCCCTGCACCGGCCGCCGCGGTCAGTGCTTCGGCGGCCTCGGCGACCAGGCCCGCGGCGCGCTCGGGTTCGAGCGGGCCCTGGGCAAGGAGATCGGTCAGCGACTGTCCGGTGATCCACTCTTGGACCACGTAGGTCGTGGGGCCGGAGTCGTCGGCGTCGAATACCTGGGTGACGCGGGCGTCGGCGATCCGGCTGGCGGATCGCGCGGCGCGTACCACCTCGTTGGTGCGCGCGAACTCACTCGCGAACGTCCACACCGCGACGAGACGGGCAAGCGTCTCGTCGGTGGCCTTCCATAGCGCGGCCCCGTCGGTTTCGCTGACCAACTCGTCGAGTCGGTAGCGGTTCGCGAGCCGCGCACCTGGCTCAATCATGAAGGTGCTCATACCGGGAGTGACGGACGGACGGTCGATACGCCTGCGGCGAAACCGACCATGGCGCCTGTCTCCAACCTCCCTTCAGGCAGCTCGGAAAAACTGGGTTGTGGGGAAGAGATTCGCCGTTCCATGCTAGGACGCTCAACACAGCCCTCGGGAGGACAGCGTTCCTGGATACGACATGCATAGCGGTCCTTTCCATGGTTACCCACCGTCATGCGTTCCTGGTGATCAGCGCCGCAGCAAGCGGGTACGGACCATGTCGAGGAATGTTGTGACTTCCGTCACCTTCAAAAGTTTTGCGGCCAAAATGAAGAGAACCGCTCCGCCGATCCCGCCGGAGACGATCGGCAGGAGCGACGACCACACCACGCTCTCCAGGGGGTCGAAGAGGTAGATCATCCCGATTCCGAACGCCATGCTCGGGATACAGGCCACGTGCAACAGGAGCAGGGTGCGCAGTGTGCTGCGCCCCTCCAGGCCGTTGAGCCGCCGGCGCAGCATGAGCCAGGCCAGCACCGACCCGACGATGTAGTACAGCCCGTAGGCGACGGGGAGCCCTACCACGATCATCTCGGACGGTACGAGGAACAGCAGGCTGATCGCCGTGACCGCGTGCGCGGCCTCGGCCGGGATCGCCAGCAGGGCCGGTGCGCGGGTGTCGCCCAGAGCGTAGAACACTCGCATCTGCAACTGGAACAGGGTGAACGGGATCAACATCACCGCGAACACCATGAGGATCAGCCCGATGCCCTCCGCGTCCGCCGTCGACGTGCTCCCGCGCGCATAAACCAGCACGCAGAAGGGGATGGCGAACACGATGAGGGCCATCGAGATCGGGACCAGCAGCACGGAGGACAACCGGAAGCCCCGCGAGAAGTCCGAACGGACCAGGTCCTTGCGGCCCTCGGCCACGTGCACGCTCATCCGGGGCAGCAGCGCGGTGATCACGGAGACCGCGATGATCGCGTAGGGGAGCTGGAACAGCATCGAGGCGAACTGGTAGGCGGTGATGCCCGCGCCGCCCGCCCCACCGGTCTCGGCTGCCACCCTGGCGCCCGCGCGCGTGGCCACGTTCGTGGTCACCAGCAGCCCCAGTTGGGCGATCCCGATGTAGAGCATCATCCACGACGCGGTACGCATGGCCTCGCCCAGGCCGGATCCCCGAAGGTCCAGCCGTGGACGCCACCGGAAGCCCGCCGCAGCGAGGGCCCAGATCAGCACCCCGCACTGCAGGACCTGGCCCAGAGTGGTGCCCAGCCCCAACAGCATCAGCTGCTGGGAGGTGACCGAGTCGGGAGTGCTGCCCGGCCCCGCCAACGTCAGGAACAACATGCCGACGGCGATGATGACGATGTTGTTGAGGACCGGCGCCCACATCGGGGCCCCGAAACGCTCGCGGCTGTTGAGCATCGCGCTGGCGATACCGCTGGCACCGATGAAGAAGATCTGCCCGAGCAGGAACTGGGCGAGGTAGACCGCGACCTCTGCCTGTCGCCCGTCGTACTCGCCCGCGTACAGGCGGATCAGAAAATGGGCGCTGACGGTTGCCAGCACCGTGATCAGAAACAGGCCCAGGAGCATGACGGTGAACAGGCGCTGCTCGGTCGCCTTTCCGCCGTCGGCGTCCATCCGTTTGCGCTTGACCAGGAACGGTACGAAGACGCTGGCCAGTAGGCCGCCGATCAGCAGGTCGTAGACCGCGAAGGGGACCATGTTGGCGGTCTGGTAGGCGTCTCCCAGCAGCTGGGTGCCGATGGCCGCCGCCAGCACGATGGTCCGGATGAAGCCGGTTGCGCGGGAGAAGACCGTGCCCAGCGCCATGATCGCGCTGGAGCGCATGAGGTTGGCCGGGGCCGCGTGCGCGGCCCCGCCGATCTCGTTGCCCTCCTCGCCGGGCCGGTCTGCGGTGCCGAGGTCGCCGATGTCGCTGGGATCGCGCCTGGTGACCAGCCCTGTCTCGGGCTGGGTCGCCGGCTCGGAGCGCTCGACGGCGTCGAGCACCTCTTCCGGCATGACCAGCCGGCTCGGGCGTCGGGGGCGATTGGGGATCTCGCTGGCCACCGTGAGGATCTTCCTGTCAGGAGGGGCGTCGGTCCGTACGACTGAGGTGAGGGCCCCACGGACCGGGAAAAGGGGGAAAGGGACCGAACGGTTGATCGTAGCGGTGCCGTGGTCCAGGGAACAGAGTCCGGACTACCCGCGACGCAGGCGGCCTCGCACCAGTTCCACGACCGACGTCAGTTCCCGCACGCGCAGCAGCCAGGCGAACAGAACGAACACCGGTAGTGCGAGCAGGCAGCCGGCAACGGGCGCGCCCAGGTTGGTCAGCAGGCTCTCCTCGCCGAAGCGGTCCATGAAGAAGCGAAGGGTGAACCAGCCCAGCGCAGCGGCAGGGAGGACGGCGAGGTGCAGGCGCACCAGGGTGGAGAGGATGCGTCCCCCGTCCAGGCCGCCGAGCCGGCGGCTCAGGATGAGGCCGGCGATCACCGAGCCGGTGAGGTAGGAGAACATGAACCCGGCGGCCACCCCGGTCACCACGGTGGTGGCGGGCAGGAACAGGTAGGCCAGGAGCGCGCACGTGCCGTGCACGGCCACGTTGGCGATGCTCAGCATCGCCGGGGTCCTGGTGTCGCCCAACGCGTAGAACACCCGGAGCATCAGCTGGAACACGGTGAACGGAACCAGGCCCAGCGCCATGACGCTCAGGATGAAGCCGATGTTCTGCGCATCCAGTACCGAGGTGTTGCCCCTGGCGAACAACAGCACCGACAGCGGTCCGGCGAAGATCGCAATGGCCACCCCCATCGGGGCCAGGACCAGCGCTGAAGTGCGCAGGGTGCGCGAGAAACCGGAGCGGACCTCGTCCCAGCGCTCATCGGCTGCGAAGGCGCTCATCGTGGGCAGCAGAACCGTGATCAGTGAGACGGCGATGATCGCGTAGGGCAGCTGGAAGAGCTGGTAGCCGTAGTTGTAAGCGGTGATTCCCGCGCCGACGCCCGCGCCGTTCTCCGCCGCGGCGACGTTCGCCCTAGTGGCGATGTTGGTGGTGATCAGAAAGCCGACCTGGGTCATGACGGTGTACAGCAGCATCCACCCGGCCGTGCGCATGGCCTCGCCGAGACCGGAGTTGCGCATGTCCAACCGCGGACGCCAGCGATACCCCGAACGCCACAGCGAAACGAGCAGGACGACAGCCTGCACGACCATTCCGCAACTGGTTCCCGCGCCCAGCAGCACCAGTTCGGAGTCGGTCACGGTTTCGACCGAGCGTCCGGGGGCCACCCAGAGGAAGAGCGCGGCGACGGTGATCATCACCAGGTTGTTGAGAACAGGGGCCCAGACCGGGGCACCGAACTTGTTGCGGGTGTTGAGCATCGCGCTCATCAGGCCGCTCATGCCCACGAAGAAGATCTGCGCGAGCAGGAACCGTGCGAGATAGACCGACACCTGGGCCTGTTGGGGCTGGAAGCTGCTGGCGTACAGGCCGATCAGCAGTTCCGCGGCGGCGATCATGATCGCGGTCACCACGAACAGCAGCAGTACCGCACCGGTGAACAGCCGGTCCTCCGTGGCCTTGCCGCCGTCGGAGTCACGCTTGCGGCGCTTGACCAGGAACGGCACGATCACGCTCGCCATCAGCCCGCCGATGAGCAGGTCGTTGATGATGAACGGGATGGTGTAGGCGGTGTTGAAGGCGTCGCCCAGCAGTTGGGTGCCCAGCGCCGCAGCGATCACGATGGTGCGGATGAACCCCGTGATCCGGGACACCATCGTTCCCACTGCCATGACCATGCTGGAGCGCATCATGGAGCCGGACGTGGAGTCGCTCTTCTCGGGAACGGCCTGCGGGTCGGGCTCTGCCCCGGTCCGGTCCGGGGCTGCCCCGGAAGAGTTCTCGTTGCCGCTCGTGGTCTCGGTCGCCACCGGTGTCGGCTCCTTTCGGCGGCGACCGCGGACGCTGTCGCCTTCACCATCAATGGGGGAATTCATCGCGCGAACCTGTCGCGTTCGACACCATGCTCAGGGTGTCTCGCCTCAGGGACGGGGAGCGCCGTCGGCATCGCCGTCGACCCCCACCGTCTCAGACTCCCGATCGGTGTCGGCGGAACCGTCGGGTTCCTGCCGTCCGCTCAGGTCGGGCGCGGTTTCTGACGCGGCCGCGGCCGATTCGTCGCGGACCGGGCCATTGCCATTGTGGGGCATCGCGTCTGCACCGACGCCGCCCGCCGGTTCGGGAGCGGGGCCCTGGGATGCCTCTTCGGTCCGCGCCCGGTTGCGCATCCACTTGCGCAGGGCGCGCGGCGCCAGCGCCAGGATCAGCACCAGGACGGCCGAACCACTGATGATCAAGGCGCCGGTTCCCAGGCCGGTCACGTTGACCGGGGTCATCGTCTGCTCCTCGGCGAGCGGTTCACCGTCGGCGTTCTGCAGACTCATGTGCAGTACCGTGCGCCCGTTGACCTTGGCCGAAAGCGGGACGTAGACGGTGGTCTTGCCGCCGGGGCCGATCTCCATGCTGTCGGTGTAGTTCCCGACGGCCAGCCGCTCGGAGTTCTCGGAGAAGATCGACAGGTAGACCTTGACCGGGCGCGTCTCCAGGTCGTTGGCCAGCACCACGCCCAGGGTGCCGTTCTTGCTTGCCAAGGTGATGGGCTCGCCGGGGATGACGTGCACCTTGCCCTTGGTCGTCTCGACGGTCTCGGAGACCCGGGCCCGGGTGACCGCGGCCAGCGCCTCGTCCTCGCGCCACCATGCCGACTGCATGCGCAGAACGGCGGGGCGGAAAGGGTCCTCGTCGTCGGCGAGCACGCTGTTGAACAGCTTGACCTGGCGGCGCGTGGCACGCACATCGTCGAGTTCGTCGCCGCTGAGCCGTGAGGAGGCGAGCTTGTCCGGGTAGGTCAGTTTCTGTCGGGACTTCGTCCCCGCATTGTCGACCTTCACGTCGTTCAGGGCCACCACGTCGAGCCAGGGGAGGCTGTCGCTGGCCTCCAGCAGGCCCTCGGCGTATTCACGGCTGGGATCCCAGTCGCGCGGGGGCGCGAGCACGATCGTGCGGTCGACGCTCGGGCGCTCGGCGGCGATCATTGCCGTCTCGGCGGCGAATCGTTGCCGGGACAGCGTGGCCGCTCCGGGGCTGTGGGTGTCGGCGCCCATCGCGGCGGTGAGTTTGCTGTCGGCGACCAGCGCGGTACCAGCCTCCCGGTCGGGTACGGGCAGGGACACGGCGGCGGTGGGCGTGTAGCCCAGCCAGCGCTGCGCGGGCAGCGCGGCGTCGTTGAGGATGAAGGTGGTCGTACCGCCGGCGGCAAGGAAGTCGCGGGTCGCGCTGTCCATGCTGCTCTGCGCGGGCCAGGACAGTGTGGGGTCGGCGTCGCGCCCCAGCACCTCGCGCACGGTCTCCTGTCCGAGTCGCACGGACCGCTCGGCATCGTAGTCGAGGTCGGCCGCCAGCAGCGCTGGGAGATCGGCGTCGGCGTAAGGGGAGGCCAGGAGAGGATCGGTGTCGAGCCAACGGCGCGCGTGCGTCAGCCATGCCTGAGCGTTGACGCTCACGTCGTGGTCCTGCAGGGCAGGCTGTTCTGCGGGATCCCGGCCTGCCGTCAACGATTGGTACCCGCTGCTGGACAGCCGCTCGATGTCGGCGAGAAGCCCGGGGTCCACGGCCCAGGTGACCGGCACCTGCCCCGCGGAGTGTTCCTCGGTCTCGGCCTCGGCGGGGGTCTCGTCGCCGGGCTCCTGGCCGGGGGATGCCGCTGGGCTGGGGGAGGGGCTCTCGGGGGTCTCCTCCGCATCGGGATCGACCGGTTCGCCGGTTTCGGCGGGGTCGATCTCGCCCTCCTGCGCACCCGTGCTCAGCAGCACGCCGAGCCTCCCGTCGGCGGCGAG
The DNA here is from genome assembly GCF_030268225.1 of Nocardiopsis ansamitocini. Taxonomy (GTDB): domain Bacteria; phylum Actinomycetota; class Actinomycetes; order Streptosporangiales; family Streptosporangiaceae; genus Nocardiopsis_D; species Nocardiopsis_D ansamitocini. Next base: position 49,306 of record NZ_BSQG01000002.1, read on the forward strand.
GTTCTCGTTCAGGCCGTCACCGAGGTAGGTGTCGTCGTCGGCGCGCTGGGGGCGGCCCATCAGCGGCCACACCCAGGCGGTCTTGATGGTGTCGAGATCGCCGGTCTTGGTGTCGGCGATGTAGGGCAGGAAAGTGTGCTGGGCGTCGATGGCGCCCGCACTGTCGCTCAGCGCCTCGATGGTGATCGGGTAGACACCCAGACCGCCGAGCAGGTCGAGATCTTTTGCCTTGGCCTTCAAGGTGAAGGGCACGGAGACCCCGGGCGGCAGATCGCCGTCGACGGCGAACCGGGGGCCTGACTGGTAGAGAGTGGAGCCTTCCCCGTCGGCGTGCGCGTCGAGTGCGTCTCGGTCGCTCAGCGGATAGGAGCTGTACCGCAGCCGTACGCTGACGCCGGTCTGCGTCTCCTCGGTGAGGTTGCTGACGCGGCCGGTCACGGTGACGGTGCTCTTCTCACCGACGGATTCGGGTGTGATCTCGGAGACGACAAGGGGAACGTCCTTGACGTCGTCGTCAGCGGGCGACGCGGGAAGTCCGCGTGGCTGGATGGAAGGGGCGGTGACAGCCGCCGCGACCTGGGCAGGCTGAAGCGGGGTCAGTGCCGGAACCAACGCGATGGCAGTGGCCATGACCGCGCCTAGATGAGCAATTCGACGCACGCCTCTAGGCTTTCCGAGTCGGGTTCGGCGGGCCGGGCGGAGTCGCCGGGGGCGGCTCCGCAAGCTGGGAAGACCGCTGTGAACCGTTGACACGGCTCGTCCGCGGAAGTCTTTTAGCCGAACGTCTCTGGTGATCAGGTCGGGGGAAGTACGGAGCGCGGCACACGATGGCGTTGTGGACACCGTGTCGGTTGATCCCGGCGCGGATGACTACGCCGTATGGATGACCATCGAGAACCGATCGCACCGACTTCGCTCGACGATACCGCTTCGGAGCCCAAGTTCCGAAGAGTCCTTGGCCGGTTCTTCGGCGGGGCACCCGCCTAATCCGGCGAATACGGCCGGCATCATTCCGTCTTTTCGGAACCGGCCTCCCGTACGGGGCGGTCGAATTGCCTCCTGCGGTGGACCGGAGCAAGTCGTCCACCGGGCGCGGGCGGAGTCTCGACGGTGTCCGGTCGGTTGGTCGACCGGTCGGGAGGTCGACCACACGGCAAGAGGGGAAACACGGGGTGAGGCGGGGCGATCATGTCGACTTCGCGATTCGTGCAGGTGTCCACTTGTCGCTACGCCTGCCGGCGTCCGAGCGGCCGATTCGCATCAACCAGTCCGGGCCGCCTAACCTGAGTGGCTGTGTCGAACACTGCGAGCACCGCTGACAACCTCTTCCCCGACAACAACCCCGGGGCAGAGGCCGCCGTCGAACTGGTCGGGGAGCAGCGGGCCGCCGTGACGGCCCTTCTGGGGTCGATCGGCGAGGTGGTCACCGAGCTCGGTGCGCGCTTCGAGGCCGCCGGACAGGAACTGGCCATCGTCGGAGGGCCGGTGCGCGACGCGCTGTTGGGGCGTGAGGTCCACGACATCGACCTGACCACTGACGCCGTCCCCCAGCGCATCCTCGAACTCGTGGACGGCTGGGCCGATGCCGTGTGGACCATCGGTATCGAGTTCGGCACCATCGGGCTGCGCAAGGACGGCCACCAGGTGGAGATCACCACCTACCGGAGCGAGTCCTACCAGTTGAAGTCGCGCAAGCCCGAGGTGCGCTACGGCGATTCGCTGTACGAGGACCTGGTGCGCCGCGACTTCACGGTGAACGCCATGGCGGTCCGGCTGCCCGGGGGAGAGTTCGTCGACCCCTTCGGTGGCCGGACCGACCTCGCCGACCGTCGACTGCGCACCCCCGGAACCCCCGAGGACTCCTTCAGCGACGACCCGCTGCGCATCATGCGGGGGGTCCGCTTCGCCGCGCAGCTGGGCTTCAGCCTCGACGGTGCGGTCAAGTCCGCTGCGACCGGCATGGCCGATCGGCTCGCGATCGTCTCCGCCGAGCGGGTCCGCGACGAATTGGTGAAGCTGATGGTGAGCCCCTCCCCGAGGGTCGGCATCGAGCTGATGACCGATCTGGGCATCGCCGACCACGTCCTGCCCGAGCTGCCCAAGATGAAGCTGACGATCGACGAGCACCACCGGCACAAGGACGTCTACGAACATTCGCTGACCGTCCTCGACCAGGCGGTCGACCTGGAGCGCCAGCGGGGAATGGCACCCGATCTGGTGCTGCGGCTGGCGGCACTGCTGCACGACATCGGCAAGCCCAAGACGCGGGCGTTCGAGGACGGAGGCCGGGTGACCTTCCACCACCACGAGGTCGTGGGTGCCTCCATGAGCAAGAGCCGCCTGGCCGCGCTGCGCTTCTCCAAGGACGTCGTCAACGACGTGAGCAAACTGGTGGCTCTTCATCTGCGGTTCCACGGGTACGGCAAGGGGGAGTGGACGGACTCGGCGGTTCGGCGCTACGCCCGCGACGCCGGAGAACTTCTTCAGCGGTTGCACGTGCTGACCCGCGCCGACTGCACGACTCGCAACCGACGCAAGGCCGCGGCCCTCGCCCGCTCCTACGACGACATCGAGCGCCGTATCGCCGAGCTGGAGGAGCAGGAGGAACTGGGCAGGATCCGCCCGGACCTCGACGGCAACGAGATTCAGCAGATCCTTGACGTCGGCCCCGGACCTGTCATCGGCAGGGCGTACAAGTTCCTGCTGGAGCTGCGGCTGGAGAACGGTCCGATGGGCAAGGACGCAGCCGCGGACGAGCTTCGCCGATGGGCCGCGGAGCAGGGGTGACGGACCACCGGTACGGCCGGTCGGGAGCGAAGAGCGTCGACGACAGGTCGATTGATCGCCGAAACGCCGAGTCGGCAAGGGGACAGCGAGGAGCCGGGCCCGGGGCGGGTTCCCCCTGTCCGGTAGGCATTGCTCCGATTCCTCGGGGATGAGGCCGGCCCGGTGGTCACAGGGCCACCCGCCGGGCAGGAAGGTCCGGTCGTCGCGCAACGGTGAGCGTGTCCTGTGCCAACACCCGGGAACCACGACCATCCCGCTACGAGGCCGGCGTGGTCACGGCCTCATCGGGCACGTGGCGGCCGCGCCCGCGGTTCGGGGGCCGTCAGCCGTCGGGACCGGTATTTTCGCCCGCACCGCGGATCGCCGCGGAGTGGTTCCCCCTCTGTCGCACCAGGGAAGAATCGGTCAGTCGGATTGTCGATCAATCTGTTTGTGGTCGAGCCGATTAGCGGAACTTCGATGCGGTGCGGTGTTCCATCGGGTCTGCGGTGCCGGTCGGCCCAGGGGAGGCGAACCACGCGGATTCCGTTGCGTCCCCGGTTCGGGCTCCGGGCCCGGGGCCGTCGTTTCCGGCCAGGGGCGGGCACCTCGACCGTGTCCACCAGGGGCGTGTTCGCCGACGCGTCGGCGCGGAACTTCGACCGGTTCTCCGGTGGCCAGCACTACGGCCGCTCCGCCTTCGGGACACACCGCAAACCTCATAGGGACACCGGTCAGTCGACCTGGTCCGGGACGCTCTTCTGCGGCCGGGCCGACTCCCGGCGCAGCACAAGCCAGCCCGTGGCCATCAGTGCGTATCCGGAGGCAAGGCCCACCAGGACGGCAGCCGAGATGCCGGAGGGCGGGACCACCAGCGCCGCGACGGCCGCCGCTGCCACGAAGGCCGCGTTGAAGAGCATGTCGTACACGGAGAAGACCCGTCCCCGGTAGGCGTCGTCGACATGTCGCTGAACCAGTGTGTCGACACTGACCTTCACGCCTTGGGAGGCGACCCCCAGGGCGAACCCGGCGACAGGGAAGAGACCGGCCTGGAACGGCAATCCGAACAGCAGCAGTGCCACCGCCGCGAACAGAAGCAGGCCCGCTACCCAGGTCTCGATGCGCATCCGTGCGGTCGCCCATGGTGTCGCGACCGCGCCCGACAGGAAACCGACGGCCGAGGCAGCCAGGGTCACGGTGAAGGACGCCAGTCCTGCCGTGCCCCCCGCTGTGAAGGTGTTGTTGTACAGCAGCAGCGTCATGATCGTGGAGACGCCGTAGAGGAACCGGTGCCCGGCGATGGTGGCCAGCCCGTTGCGGGCCGGCCGACGCCGCCAGATGTGTCGGGCGCCGTCGACCAGTCCGGTCACCACCCCGCCCAGCGCCGCGCGCACGCGGGTGGACTCCGCGGCCAGGTCCGGTCCCAGTTCGGTGCGGCCCAGCGTCGTGGACACCAGCCCGGCCAGTGCGAACCCGACCCCGGCTCCGAACAGGACCACGCCGGTACCTCCGTCGCCGTCCCCGCCGATCAGCCGCAGCCCCGCTCCCGCCCCCGCGCCGAGGAAGGCGGCCACCGTCCCACACGTGGGGGTGACGGCATTGGCCATGGTCAGCTTCTCGCGCACCACCACGTGCGGCAGCGCGGCAGAGAGGGCCGCGAGGAAGAAGCGGTTCACGCTCAACAGCCCCAGTGCGGCGAGCAGGAACAGCGGACCGTCCGCCCCGCCCACCACGAGTACCGCGGTCAGTGCGGCCAGCAGCGCCTTGGCCAAGGCGGACCACAAGAGGACTTGTCGACGTGACCACCTGTCGATGAATACCCCGGCGAACGGACCGACCAGGGAGAACGGCAGCAACAGGACGGCGAACGCCCCCGCCACCGCCCCTGCGGTGGTGTGCTGCTCGGGAGAGAAGAAGATGTACCCGGCCAGCCCGGCCTGGTAGACGCCGTCGGAGAACTGCGAGACCACCCGGGTGCCGAACAGCCGGCGAAACCGCGGACCGCGCAGCACCTCGCGCAGATCACCGTAGAAGGACATCCGCCAAGACTAGGGCCGCGGTCAGCGCAGGGTGCCGCTGGACGTGCTGATCCCGGTCGGCCACTCGGTCGACACCCCGGTGTGCAAACCGTTGGGGTCCACGATGAAGTGGACGAAGCCGCTGGCCGTACACAGGCCGTCGCCGTCGTCGGTCGTGGTGTACTCCATGTCGAGGTCGTCCTCGCCAGAGGTGGTGACGACCAGGTCCCACGTGCACGTGGCGCCGTCGATGTCGAGTGTCGCGGTCCCGTCGTCGGCGCCCGATTCGAGGACAACGGTCAGGTCCCAGGTGCCGGCCTCGTCGCCCTCGGGGTCGTACTGGGTCATCGTTCCGGACCAGGTTCCCGCCATCGCCTCGGGAACTTCGCCGTCGCCCTCGGGAGCCGCAGCGTCATCGTCGTCGTTGTTGTCGGACTCGCCGGGGCTGCTGGGCTCCGGCCGCTCCTGTGCGGGTTCCGTCGGCTGTGGTGTCGGCTGCGGTGTCGGCCCCGGTTCACCGCCGCCCCGGTTGTTGAGCACCACGATGATGGCAACGACCAGGCCGACGATGATCGCCAGGCCGATGCTCAGCAGAACCGTGCCGGTCCGGCCTTTTCTGGGCGGGGGCGGCGGCGCCCCGGGAGACCATTGGGGACCCTGGTGGGGAGGATAGGGCTGTCCCTGGGGGTAGTTCACGGCGTTGGCTGCCCTTTCGGGGGAGAGACGCGCGGGGTGCTACTTCGGGATCATAAAGCGCCCGAAACAGGATGGGCATGAGTCGAAGAACTCAGAGCACACCAGGGCAGCGCACCTATGGTGCCCGACGATACGCACGCCGGGCGCCGGCGGACCACTGGGTGGACACGCCGGCGCCCGGCGGACAAGGCGACGAATCTCCTTGTCGATTCAGTCGCGGTGGGCGGACGAAGCCCTTCGGGTCAGCTTTCGATCTCCCCGGCGATGAACCGCTCGACCGCCTCGTGCGCTTCCGCGTCGGAGTACTGCTCGGGGGGCGACTTCATGAAGTAGGAGGACGCCGACAGGATGGGGCCGCCGATTCCACGATCCTTGGCGATCTTCGCGGCGCGCACGGCGTCGATGATGATCCCGGCTGAATTGGGGGAGTCCCAGACCTCCAGTTTGTACTCCAGGTTCAACGGCACGTCGCCGAACGCCCGCCCCTCAAGGCGCACATAGGCCCACTTCCGGTCGTCCAGCCACGGCACGTGGTCCGAAGGGCCGATGTGCACCGATCCGGCTTTGAGCTCGTGCGGGATCTGTGAGGTGACCGACTGGGTCTTGGAGATCTTCTTGGACTCCAGGCGCTCGCGTTCGAGCATGTTCTTGAAGTCCATGTTGCCGCCGAAGTTCAGCTGGTAGGTCCGGTCGACGACCACACCGCGGTCCTCGAACAGTTTTGACAGCACTCGGTGGGTGATGGTCGCCCCGACCTGGGATTTGATGTCGTCGCCCACGATTGGGACGCCGGCCTTGGCGAACTTCTCCGCCCAGACGGGGTCGGAGGCGATGAACACCGGCAGCGCGTTGACGAAGGCCACCCCGGCGTCGATCGCGCACTGCGCGTAGAAGCGACCCGCCTCCTCGGAACCGACCGGGAGGTAGGACACCAGCACGTCGGCCTGAACGGCCTTGAGGGCGGCGACCACATCCACCGCGTCCTCGCCGGACTCCTCGATGGTCTCCTGGTAGTAATGGCCGAGTCCGTCGAAGGTGGGGCCGCGCTGCACGGTCACACCGGTGGGGGCGACGTCGCAGATCTTGATGGTGTTGTTCTCGCTCGCCAGGATCGCGTCGGCGAGGTCCTGGCCCACCTTCTTCGCGTCCACGTCGAACGCGGCCACGAACTCGACGTCGCGCACGTGGTAAGGACCGAACTCCACATGCATCAGTCCGGGGACGCGGGACGCCGGGTCGGCGTCCCGGTAGTAATGAACGCCCTGGACGAGCGACGCGGCGCAGTTGCCCACGCCCACGACGGCTACGCGTACCGAACCCATGGCCCTTGTCTCCTCTTGCTGTAGGTCTGACTCTTCATAGCTCGCTCGGGACCGACGGCGGCCCCGGTGCGCTTGGCGACGGCGTCGCCGGTCATGGTCACCCGGCTGGGGGGAGGTCCGGTCGCTTGGCGGTTCCCGCCCGGTGCTCCTCCCGTTCGATCAGGCCGTCGAGCCAGCCGATCTCCCGTTCGACGCATTCTGCGTCGTGGCGGTGCAGCTCGTGCGGGTAGCCGTCCGAGGTGAGGACCGCGGGCGCCCGGTCGGCCAAGTGGTGGCGAAGGTCGGCCAGCCGACCGCGCAGTCGGTCGCGCCGGCCATGGAGGACCCGCAGGCGTACATCGGATCTGGTGTGGCCGAACAATGCGAAGTGCACGCCGAAGCACTCGTCGTCCGAGGCGGCCGGGGCGACCTCGGTGAGCAACCGGTGCAGATGGTCGTGTCCGGGGTCGGTGAGCCGGTAGACGATCCGCGGGCGCCGCCCGTGGACCTCTTCGTCTGACTGCTCGGTTTGTGAGATGTGCCCTTTTCGGAGCATCTCCTTCAAACAGGGATAGAGCGAGCCATAGGAGAACGCCCGCAGCGTCCCCAGTTCAAGGTCGAGGCGTTTGCGCAGTTCGTAGCCGTGCATCGGGGCCTGGTACAGCAAACCCAGCACGGCCAGTTCCAGCACTCGCCCCCTGCGCGCACCCATCGTCCACCCCCGCATCTGACCCGATCCGAACGCCTGATGAGGTCCCGCCCGATTGAGGGAGCGTGGGCATCAACGTGCTTTAGGCGGTTATGAGTGTATCGAGTCGACATATCAAGGGGTGGGACCGGCCTCCCGAGGTACGTCTTTACTGTCCGATCTCGGACAATCCACTGTCGCTGCCTGGGGCAATGGCGGCCGTCAGGGGTTCTCGGCCTTCCTGCGCCCCATGCGCTGTTGCGACGACGTACGCTGACACTCGACTGACGGTCGATCTCGTAGTGACCAAACGGTGCTGTCAAGGCGGGGACTCCCACGCCTGGGTTGTGCTATGAGGCACTACCGGCCTAACGTAACGTTCGCCCCCAGGACAGGCCGCTGCCACCGAACCGCGCCCCAGCGGTGTCGACGATCAGACTGACGTCGCGCACGATGGCCGGCCGAGCAACGGAACGACGCCGCGGAGCCATCCGAAAAACACCTACCCCGGGTGTGCCCCGCCCACACACGACGTACGGCCTGCACGAGCGGCTGTCAACGGTGTGTGGGTCGCTCCTGTGTTTTCGTTTCCGACAGGCCAGCGACAGGAGGAAGAAAGCGGCCGGTTCGCGTATGAAAACCTCCACGCCCCTTCGGGCGTCCTTTCAGGTTGGGGCGCCCACTCCGACGGCGGCGGGAGAATATTCGCTGGCGTGGCCGAAACCGCTACTCCAGGGCAGAATCAGCCCATTCACATCCGAGAGTCGTAAGGCCGATCGGCCATACCAAGACATAACGAGGACGCGTGAGTACCGAAAGACGACGGAGCGCTGGCAGTCGCCGCCGGGCTGATGGCCCGGCCGACGATGCACGCGGCAACGGCGGGAGGCGCGGTCGAGGCGGCCCCGCCGAGGACGAACGCGCCTCAGCCGGTCGCCGCAGGCCCGAAGGAGACGGTGGCTTCTGGGACAGCGAGCGGCCACAACGTTCGGCAGCTCCCGCGGACCGGGGCGAGGCGCCCCGCCGTGCGCGGCCCAGGGACGACTACGGCGACCAGCCCCGCAGGTCGCGCGCGGCCCAGAACGGGGCCGAGCGGCCCCGCCGCCCCCGCCCGGACGACGAGGACCGCCCCCGCCGGTCACGCGCCACCGCCTCTCTCGCTCTCGACAGCGGTGCGGACACCGGTCGCCGCCGAGCTCGCGAGAACGGTGACGACACCGAGGAACGGCCACGTCGCAGGCGTCCCCCGGAGGACGGACGCGACGGAGGCCGGCGGCGTGCCGCTGCGGGCGGTGCCCGTTCCGAGTCCGGCCCGGGGCGGGGGACCCGCGGCACCGGAGGACGACGCCGCAAGGGCCCGGCAGACGACGACAACGACGAGTTCGACGACCGCGGCCCGGTCAAGCGCTTCTTCGCCAAGACGTGGAAACCCGCACTGATCACGTGCGGTGTCCTCTTCGTGCTCGGTGTCGCCGGCGTGGGCATCGCCTATGCCATGGCCCCCTCGCCCAACGACATGGACAGCCAGGCCGACGTCGATCTCGAGGCCACCCTGGTCACGTTCGACGGCGGGGGCCGCGCCACCCAGTTCGGCGAGAGCACCCGTATCCCCGTGGCCCGGGACCAGATCCCCGAGACCGTCATCGACGGGGTCCTCGCCGCCGAGCAGCGCACCTTCTACGACGACGGCGCGATCAACCCCACGGGCATCCTCCGAGGGGTGGTCTACGGCGGTAGCCAGGGCGGCGGGTCGACCATCACCCAGCAGATGGCCCGCAACTACTACGACCGTCTCACCAAGGACGAGCCGTCCCGGATCGAGTCGCTGATCCGCAAGTTCAACGAGATCATGATCTCGTTCAAGGTCGAGCAGCAGCTCTCCAAGGACCAGATCATCGAGCAGTACCTCAACACCATCTACTTCGGCCGCGGACTGGGCGTGCAGGCCGCGGCCCAGGGGTACTTCGGCAAGGACGTCAGCGAGCTCGACGCCGCCGAGGGCGCGTTCATCGGCACCGTCATCCAGCAGCCCGGCAACTGGGCCAACCCCCAGCCGGGGTCGATCCACGACGACGCGCTGCGCGAGCGCTGGGGCTACACGGTCGGTGGCCTGGTCGAGTTGAACCAGGACAACCCCGAACGGGGGCTGTCCCAGGCCGAGGCCGACGAGCTGGAGTTCCCCGAACCCCTTTCGCTCGCCGACAACGACAACTACAGCGGCTACCGGGGTTACATCCAGGAAGCGGTCAAGCGCGAGCTCGACTCGCGCTACGGGTTCACCCAGGAGCAGCTCGTCAGTGGCGGCTACCAGGTGTCCACCTCGCTCAACGAGGACTGGATGAAGTACGCAGAGGAGGCGGTCCAGGAGCAGAAGGACCGGATCCAGGAGCAGAGCGGACAGGAGATCCCCGAGGAGACCCAGTTCGGGATCACCGCCGTCGACCCCGCCACCGGCGAGATCAAGGCGTTCTACGGTGGCCCCAACGCCGCCACCAACGCCGACAACTCGCTGGTCCAGCGTTCCCAGGCGGGTTCCGCCTTCAAGCCGTATGTGCTCGCCGCGGCCCTCAGCCAGGACATCAGCCTGGACAGCCAGTTCGACGGGGACGGGCCGTTGAGCATCGGCGGCGTGACCGTCAACAACGACAGCAACGTCAACTACGGCAAGGTCGACCTGGTCCAGTCCACGGCCGACTCCATCAACACCAGTTACGTCCAGTTGGCGGACTACGTCACGCCGGCCAGCGTCCTGGACACCGCCCGCGCTGCGGGCATCCCGCAGGAGCAGTTGGACACCGCCGAGGCCGGGCCCAACATCGCGCTGGGCACCGTCTCCGTGTCGGCGCTGGACCAGGCCAGCGGTTACGCCACCTTCGCCAACAAGGGCGTGCAGATGCCGCGGCACCTGATCACCGAGGTGGTCGGCCGCGACGGCGAGACGCTGGAGCCCAACGACGCCGACAAGCTGCAGAGCGGTACCCAGGCGTTCAGCCCGGAGGTCGCCGCCGACGCCACCTACGCGATGCAGCAGGTCATCACCTCCGACCACAACGCGCGCCTGGACGACGGGCGTCCGATGGCCGGCAAGACCGGTACCTCCAACGACGCGGTCTCCGCCTGGTTCGTCGGGTACGTCCCGCAGTTGACCGCCGCGGTCGGCCTGCACCGCAGCGACAACCAGCCCCTGGTGCTGCCCGGTGAGGACTCCATCTACGGCGGTCAGATGCCCTCGCGCATCTGGAAGTCCTTCATGACCAAGGCGCTGGAGGGCACGGAGCAGATGCAGTTCCCGTCGCGCGCCGGCGTCGGCCAGATGATCGACCTCGCTCCGACCCCCACGCCCGAGCCCGAGCCCTCGCCCAGCGAGACGCCCGAGCCCGAGCCGGAGCCCAGCGAGACGCCGGAGCCCAGCCAGACGCCCGATCCCGAGCCCAGCGACGAGGGGCCGGACTGCGACGTCGAGTTCTGGAACCCCGAGTGCCAGGAGGAGTCCCCGGGCGGTCCCGGCGGTGGCGGGCCGTCGCCCCCCGGCAATCCGGGCGACGAGGAGGACGGCCGGGGCGGTGGCATCTTCGGCCGCCTCGGGAGTGGGGACAGGAATGGCGATTCCCCCCAGTAGCGGCAAACCGACGGGGGCCGGCGACCACGAGGTCGCCGGCCCCCCGGCCGTAGCGGCCTCCGCCGCCATGCCGTGGCTCCCGCTGCTGTTTCTGGGAGCCGTCGGCGCGTTGCTGGGTTACCTGGCCAAGGCGCCCTGCCGTTTCGGCGGCGCCTGGCTGGACGGCACCCAGTTCCAGCGCCTGTGCTACTCCGACGTCTTCCCGTTGTACTTCCGGGACGGACTCGACAGCGGGACCGTGCCCTATGTGGACAAGGCCGTGGAGTACCCGGTCCTCACCGGTGGACTGATGTACGTCCTGGCGCGCGCGGTCTCCTGGCTCCCGGGGACGATGCAGCGGGGTTTCGCCTACTTCGACGCCACCGCGTCGGTCATGGGCTTGTGTCTGATCGCGGTGGTCGTCGCGGTCGGCTACCTCGCCGGCCGCGGAGGCATCCGCCCCGACGAGGGGCGTCCTTTCGACCGGCGTGTCGCGCTGCTGGCCGGCGCCCTGCCGGCCCTCGCCCCGGCCGCGCTGCTCACCCTCTACATCAACTGGGACCTGTTCGCGGTGGCGCTTGCCACCGGAGGGCTCGTCGCCTACGCCCGGCATCGGAAACTGCTGGCCGGGGCACTCATCGGCCTCGCCGTCGCGGCCAAGTTCTACCCGTTCCTGTTCTTCGGACCGATGTTCGTGCTGATGGTGCGGGACCTGCTGCGTGCTCGCGACCCGGGGGAGCGGTCCGCGGCGATTGCCGACTTCCTTCGCCCGCTACTGGGCGCGGTGGCCGCCTGGGGCGCCGTCAACGTCCCGGTCTACCTGGCCGACCCCGAAGGCTGGGCGGAGTTCTTCACCTTCAGCCAGGAGCGCGGGGCCGATTGGGGGTCGGTCTACTACGTGCTCGGCCAGTTCGGGTTGTTCGACACCGGCGACCTGGACACGGTCAACCTGTTCGGCACCGGAACGCTGTTGGCCGTCTGCGTCGCTATCGGTCTCCTGGCACTGCTGGCCCCCCGCCGTCCGCGTCTGGAGCAGTTGCTTCTCCTGGTCGTGGCAGCCTTCCTGATCACCAACAAGGTGTGGTCCCCGCAGTTCGTGCTCTGGCTGCTGCCGCTGGCGGCCCTGGCATGGCCGCGCAGGTCCGGTCGATGGCCGGCACTGGTCGTCGTCGGCCTCTGGCAGCTTGCCGAGCTCGGGTACGTCGTCGGGATCTGGAACTACATCGAGTTCGTCAACACGCCGTTGGGGGAGACCGCGGTCGGTGTCGGGGTCGAGACGTATGCGGTTCTGGCTATGGGCAGGCTGTTCTTCCTGCTCACGGTATGTGCGATCGTCGTTGTGGATTGTCTGAGAACCGGCGATTCCACGAGTTGACAAATGGTAACCTTGACTTTTGTCTGGCTATCGGAGTCCCCACGGGAAAATCCCGTGGAGCGGACTCCTTGCCCTCCTGCCATGGAAAGACCATGGCCGCAACAGTCCAGAGGAGGAACGCGCGCCTATGCGTCGTTACGAAGTCATGGTCATCCTCGACCCCAGCCTTGACGAGCGCACGGTCTCCCCGTCGCTCGAGCAGTTCCTGGCGGTCGTGCGCAACGACGGCGGTTCGGTGGAGAAGGTCGAGGTCTGGGGCAAGCGTCGTCTTTCCTACGACATCGCCAAGAACTCCGAGGGCATCTACGCCGTCATCGACCTCACGTCCACGCCGGCCACGGTCAAGGAGCTGGACCGCCAGCTCAACCTGACCGAGGCCATCCTGCGCACCAAGGTCCTGCGCCCCGAGGTGCACTAGCACCTCCCGGTGCCGCACCGCCCGCTTCTTCTAGTCCTAGGAATCCGGAGCCGAGCTAATGGCAGGCGAGACCCAGATCACGATCATCGGCAACCTTGTCGACGATCCTGAGCTGCGATTCACTCCCAGCGGAGCCGCGGTCGCCAATTTCCGTGTGGCCTCGACCCCGCGCATGTTCGACAAGCAGTCGGGGGATTGGAAGGACGGCGAGTCGCTGTTCCTCTCCTGCTCCGTCTGGCGCCAGTACGCCGAGAACGTGGCCGAGAGCCTTCAGCGCGGTATGCGCGTCATCGTGCAGGGCCGCCTGAAGCAGCGGTCGTACGAGACCAAGGAAGGCGAGAAGCGCACCGTCTACGAACTCGACGTCGAAGAGGTCGGCCCCGCGCTGCGCAGCGCCACCGCCAAGGTGACGAAGACGCAGCGCCAGGGCGGCCAAGGCGGCGGGTTCGGCGGAGGCGGGGGCTTCAACGGCGGCCAGCAGGGCGGTCAGGGCGGTGGATACGGCAACCAGGGGGGCGGCTTCGGCGGCAACCAGGGTGGCCGTTCCGGTCCGCCGGCTGACGACCCCTGGGCCACCGGTGGCGGTGGCGGCGGCGGAGGGTTCGGCGGCGGTGGCGGGGGCTACTCCGACGAACCGCCGTTCTGACCCAGATCCTTGCAGTACGTACTCATCCCTGACCATCCCCGTGAAATATCGGGGCTCTTGAACAAGGAGCACCACGATGGCAAAGCCGCCAGTTCGCAAGCCTAAGAAGAAGGTTTGCCTGTTCTGCCAGGAAAAGCTGTCCTACATCGACTACAAGGACACCACCCTCCTGCGCAAGTTCATCTCCGACCGCGGCAAGATCCGCGCGCGTCGGGTCACCGGCAACTGCACGCAGCACCAGCGTGACGTCGCCACGTCGATCAAGAACGCCCGCGAGATGGCGCTGCTGCCCTACACCAGCACCGCTCGCTAACCGGGACCACGAGGAGGTATTCAGTCATGAAGCTGATTTTGACCCACGAGGTCAATGGTCTCGGAGCCCCGGGCGACGTCGTCGAGGTGAAGGACGGCTACGGCCGCAACTACCTGCTGCCCCGCGGCTTCGCCATCAGGTGGACGCGCGGCGGTCAGAAGCAGATCGATTCGATCCGCCGGGCACGCGCCGCCCGTGACATCCGCAGCCTGGACGACGCCAAGCAGATCGCCGGCCAGCTCGGTGCGCTCAAGGTGACGCTGACCCAGCGCTCGGGTGACTCCGGTCGCCTGTTCGGTTCGGTCACCGCCTCCGACGTCGCCGACGCCATCAAGGCGGCCGGCGGCCCGCAGGTCGACAAGCGCCGGATCGAGATCCGCAACCCCATCAAGTCCGTGGGCGACTACAAGGTCGAGGTTCGCCTCCACCCTGAGGTCAGCGCTCCCGTCGAGCTTGAGGTCGTCGGCGCCTAGGGTTCTGCCCGTCGCCGCTTCCCGGTGGCCCCGGCCCGTTTCATCGGGCCGGGGCCACCGTTTTTCTGCTTCTTCTGCTTCTTCTGCTGGGAATCGGGAGAAGCGAGCTCCTCGTTGAAATAGCTTTTCCCATTCTTGGCGACACGCCGAGTAGCTTAAAGTAGCTATTTAGTGACACTTGGTCACCTATCTTGTCCTGTGGGCCTGTTGATCCACGGGAAGGATGAGGCCGAGTGGCAACTCATGAACAGCGCCCCGTAAAGGCGGGGTTGAGCAGGCGAAACGTCTTCCGTGGCGCGGCCGTCGCCGCCGGCGGGGTGCTCCTGGGGGGCGCCGTCGACCTCGGCGGTGCCCCGGTGGTTCTGGCCGCGGGGACACCCGTCATCTATGCGCGCGCGGACTGGAAGGCGCGCAAGGCAACCCAGTCCTCCCAGGTCGTGAGTACTATGCCCGACCACATCGTGGTGCACCACACGGCCACCGCCAATGCCACGAACTACTCCAAGGAGCACGCGTTCTCGCTGTCCCGGGGGATTCAGAACCACCACATGAACTCCAACGGGTGGAACGACACCGGCCAGCAGCTGACGATCAGCCGCGGCGGCCACATCATGGAGGGGCGCAACCGGTCCATCGACGCGATCGTCCAGCGCAGGCACGTGATCGGTGCGCACGTGGCCAACCACAACTCCCACACGGTCGGGATCGAGAACGAGGGCACCTACACCTCGGCGACGCCGCCCGGCGCGCTGATGGACTCCCTGGTCGAGACGTGTGCCTGGCTGTGCGTGGTCTACCGGCTGGACCCCAAGCGGGCGATCGTCGGGCACCGCGACTTCAATGCAACCAGTTGCCCCGGCGACAAGCTCTACTCGATGCTGCCCAAGCTGCGTACCGATGTCGCCGCGCTGCTCGACCGGTTGAAGACGACACTGCCCCAGGCCGGCACCGAACAGGTTCCGGACGCCAACTGCCCGGACTTCCCCGATGTGCCGCAGAACGAGAGGGCCATGGAGTTCTACCACGGCCCGACGGTGGGCAGTCGCGATACCGCAGGCTGATCCCGGTTCGGTTGCGCCCGGCCCCTCCCGACCCGCGGAGGCGGCCGGGTGCTGTCGTCAGCGGCCGGCGATGTCCCCGGTGACGATCCAGGCGGTGCCCAACGCGCGACTCCCCAGTGTTATGCCGCGGGCGACCATCCACACTCCGAAAGCCAGCCAGAGCGCGGTGAGGCCGAACGCGGAGCCGTTGGGGACGAGGAGCGGCACCAGTGCCGCGCACGGCAGGTAGGCCAGCATCGTCCACAGGCTGGCCCACGCCAGATAGCGCTGGTCGCCCGCTCCCATAAGGATCCCGTCCAGAACCATCACCACGCCGCTCACCGGTTGCAGCAGGGCCACCACCAGCAGGGCGGCCAGGATGAGGTCGCGGACCTGGGGATCGGTGGTGAAGGGCAACCACGCCCAAGGACGCACGATCAGCACCACTACGGTGAAGGCCACCCCCAGCATCACCCCCCACTCCACCATTCGGCGGGTGGCGGACCGGGTCCCGGCGATGTCGGAGGCTCCCAGATAGCGGCCGATGATCGCCTGCCCGGCGATGGCGATCGCGTCCAGTGCGAAAACCAGCAACGACCACGTCAGGAAGGCCACCTGGTGTGCGGCGATCTCGGGGTCGCCCAGGCGGGCGGCGATCGCTGTCGTCACCAGCAGGACCACCCGGAGCGACACCGTGCGCACGAAAAGCGCGAACCCTGCCGTGGCCGTGGAGTGCAGTCCGGTGCGGGTGGGCGCCAGGGAGACCCCGTGGCGGAGGGCGACGCGGCGCACCGCGGACAGATACACGGCGGCCCCGGCGGTCTGCGCGACCACCGTCGCCCAGGCGGAGCCGGCGATCCCCCAGCCGAATCCGAAGACGAACAGCACGCACAACACGATGTTGGCGAGATTCGAACCGACCGCGACGTACAGCGGGATCCGGGCGTTCTGCAGGCCCCGCAATACCCCCGTTCCGGCCATGATCACCAGGAGCGCCGGTGTGCTCAGCAGGCTGATTCGCAGGTAGGTTAATGCGTGCGGGGCCACGGCATCGGAGGCGCCGAGCACCTCGATCATCCATGGGGCCAGTGGCCAACCCGCGACGATGATGGCGATGCCGATCAGGAGCGCGAGCCACAGGCCGTCGACCCCGTGTCGGAGGCCCTCGGCGATTCTTCCGGCGCCGAACTTACGCGCCACCGACGAGGTGGTGCCGTAGGCGAGGAAGACGCAGAGGTTGGCCAGGGTCAACAGGATCTGGCTGGCGATGCCCAGCCCGCCGAGTTCTTCGGTTCCCAGCCGCCCCACGACCGCGGAGTCGGTGAGCAGGAACAGCGGCTCGGAGACGAGTGCGAAGAAGGTGGGAACGGCGAGCCGGAAGATCTCGCCGTCGCGGGGGTGCCGGAAAGGGGCGGCGCTGAGCAGACGTGGCATGACCCTGCAACGGTACCCGGACGGATCCTCGATGATCGATCACGGGGCCGGTATGCGTCGTAACGGAGGGGGAGGGGCCGAATGTGACACGCGCGGCGGTTCGGGGACTCTCGGCAAGTTCTCCACCGAAACTGTCCCGACCTGTGGATAACCTGTGGATATCTGGTTGTGAACTTTCTTTCATGCACAGCCAGTGGACAGAGTTTTTGCAGTTCAAGTTGGGTGTGGATGGCATGGTGACGAGTTATCCACAGGCTGGGTCCACAGGTTATCCCCAGTACGGCCGCCGCTGTCCACAGGTTGTCCCCAGCTTCGTCCACAGGCCGCTTTGCGAGCGGTCCCAGAACTAGCGACAATCCAGGTTCGGTCTTGTTTGGTCAGGTGCAGGGGGAAACCGTGAGCGGTGCCGATCATCCATCGGATGAGAGCGGGTTCGAGCGGACCCCTCCCAACGACATCATGGCGGAGCAGTGCGTGCTGGGGGGCATGCTGCTGTCCAAGGAAGCCATCACCCAGGTCGTCGAGATCGTGCGCTCGGCCGACTTCTACCGCCCGGCGCACCAGACCATCTATGACACGGTCATCGACCTCTTCTCCCGTGGCGAGCCGGTCGACGCGGTGTCGGTCAACGCCGAGCTCACCAAGCGTGGTGAGATCACCCGGGTGGGGGGAGCGCCTTACCTGCACACCCTCACCGACGCGGTCCCCACTGCGGCCAACGCCGGGTACTACGCGCGCATCGTCTCCGATCGAGCGGTTCTGCGCCGCCTGGTCGAGGTGGGTACCCGTATCGCCCAGATCGGCTATTCCGGTGACGGAGAGGTGGACGACCTCGTCGATCGGGCCCAGGCCGAGATCTACCGGGTTGCGGAGAAGCGCACCGGTGAGGACTATCTGCCTCTCGCCGAGATCATGCCGGGGGCCTTGGACGAGATCGAGGCGATCTCCTCCCACGACGGATCCATGACCGGTGTCCCCACGGGGTTCACCGACTTCGACGCCCTGTCCAACGGACTTCACCCGGGGCAGATGATCATCATCGCGGCCCGACCTGCTGTGGGTAAGTCCACCCTCGCGTTGGACTTCGCCCGGGCCGCCTCGATCAAGCACCAGCTGACGAGCGTCTTCTTCAGCCTGGAGATGGGGCGCAACGAGATCGTCATGCGGCTGCTCTCGGCGGAGGCGCGGGTGCCGCTGCACACGATGCGCTCCGGCCTGATGAACGACGACGACTGGACCCGGCTGGCCCGGCGCATGGGAGAGGTCGCAAGCGCTCCGCTGTTCATCGACGATTCCCCGAACATGTCGATGATGGAAATCCGGGCCAAGTGCCGGCGACTCAAGCAGCAGCACGATCTCAAGCTCGTCATCGTCGACTACCTGCAGCTGATGAGCTCGCCGGGACGGGTCGAGAGCCGTCAGCAGGAAGTCTCGGAGATGTCGCGTTCACTGAAGCTTCTGGCCAAGGAGCTGGAAGTTCCAGTCATCGCGCTCTCCCAGCTCAACCGAGGCCCCGAACAACGGACGGATAAAAAGCCTCAGGTCAGTGACCTGCGTGAATCCGGGTCGATCGAGCAGGACGCCGACATGGTCATCCTGCTCTATCGCGAAGACGTGCACGAGAAGGAGTCGCCGAGGGCGGGGGAGGCCGACCTGATCGTGGCCAAACACCGTAACGGCCCGACCGCCACGGTCACGGTGGCGTTCCAGGGGCACTACAGCCGATTTGTCGATATGGCCCCCGGCTAACCGGGGAAGAAGAAAGGCCCCCTCGTGCGGGCTCTTCTTCGCCGGACAGGAGAAGCAGGCTGCTGCCGGCGCTGCCGGCAGGGACGATCGGCCCATCGGGCAGGAACACCGCCGACCCCGGGAATGTCCAAGGCCGCCTGCCCTGGAAGGAACGCGGCAGGGAGCAGGGGCTCGCACGGCCCGGGATGCCTTTGCGTTCGATCCGCAGGAGCCACGGTGTCCGGATCGAGGAGGACGCGACGGCTCCTTGCCGGCTGCGCATTGGGTAGCGCGGCCGGCAAAAAGCCGAGGAGCCTAGCTCCAGCGTGCCTCTGGGCGGCTTCGCCCGTACTCGTCGGTCACCAGAATCCAGGTCATACGCGGTCGGGCCGAGATGGCCTCGACTTCGGTGGTGCGTTGGCCGGGCAGCACGGGAAGGCGCTGCTCGGCGGGGACGCCGAGAGAGCGCGTCGACCGGCGGCGGCGACGGGTCAATTGACGAGCCGTGGACGAGGGAGCCTCGCTGACCTTCCGGGCCATTGCTTCACCTCTTAAGTTCAACCTGCTGAGAGCATCAGTTAACCCTTTGTTCACCTTTGAGTCAACTTGATTCCACTGTGTGGCCGCACACGGACAGCAAAAAGCGCCCGCCGATGGCGGGCGCCCGTGCCGTTCTGCGCTAGCTGTTGTCCGGGAAGATCAGTCCGACGACCTCAAGGTAGAGCTGTTCCGGGTAGGGCACGAAGTTGATCCGGCTCAGTGCCTGGTCCTGGCCGGCGGACTCCATCACGAAGGTGCCGTATCCGATCAGTCGGCCGATCAGCGAACGCTCGAAGCGCATGTCGGTGACCTTGCCGAGCGGCATCATGTTGATCTGCCGGGTGATCAACCCGGTCGTCAGAAGCAGTCGCGCGGATGTGATCACGAAGTAGTCGACCGACCACTCCGCGACCTTCCAGACGAACCACACCAGCACCAGTAGCCACACCCACCAGATGACGGCCAGAACCGTCGGCTCCCCCGCGATCGCGGAGTTGCTGAGCAGGCCGGCCACGATCAGGGTTCCCAGCACCAGGCCGACCGGGCCCATGAGGACCGCCGGATGACGGCGCATGGTGATGACCTGCTGCTCGTGTGGGAGCAGATACCGGTTGACCGAAGCGGGCGCGGCATCGCCTGGAGTTACGAGCTTCATGCTGACTCAGGCCCTTAAACGAGCAGTGCGTTCACGAAGCGGGAGAGTGAGTCGGCGGCACCGGCCAGCCCTCCCAACGCGGACTGAACCAGGTTCGCCACGGTCTCCGGTTGAGTCAGAAGATAGAAGACGACGAAGGCAATGAGGGCATACCCCAGCCACTTTTTCAGCTTCGCCATGATCGAACTCCCCAATAAAGCGCCTTGGACCCACTAACCCAACTCGATTGTTACACCGGTAATCGGCTACGTAAAGGCAGTTGCCCCTTTTCGGCGTGCCGCCCCAGTTCGCGGGGTTGCGGTCGTGCTCAACTGTTGGTATCGGTCAGCGCATTTCGGCGAAGGCAAGTGCGAGGACCTTCAGGTGCTGGCGGGCGATCCGTTCCACCAGATCGGGGGTGGCGCGCCCGGTCACGTCCTGTGCCCCGTGCCGGGCCGCGTTCACGCATCTGGTCACCGTCGACTCGGGGTGGACGCCCTCGAACTCGGCGCGCAGTCGGGTGGCGACCGGTTTGAACTCGCGTGGCGCAGCGTCTGGCGTCTGGGACATGTCACTCCTCGAGGGGTTAGGGGTGAACGGTGGCGTTTCGCATCCGTCTCCGTGCGGCGAGTAGTCGCCGCAGGGAGTGGCAGGGCCACGTGGATGGGAACGCGTGGATTTTTGGAATCGGAAACCGGTCCGCAGAGGCGCGTGGTCAGGGAGCCCGGAGGGGGTGTGCGGTATGCCGGATTTTCGGGTAATGCTGCTCATGGAGTTAAGGGTGAGCATAACCAGGATCACTCTAATGTGTCACGGCCGAGTCTCAGGATGAATTCGGCTTACTCAAAAAACCCGTTCCGGTGCTTTTGTGTTGCTAACGGTCCTGAGAGAACGCCGTGAACCGTTGAACGACCGCGTTGCGCCGACCGTTTCAGGCGCGCCCGGTTGCGGCCGGGCGCGCCACAGCACATCGAGGCCCGTGTGTTCGGCGGGGGCTCAGACGCAGCCGTACAGCCGGTCACCGGCGTCGCCCAGTCCGGGGATGATGAAGCCCTGTTCGTTCAGCTGCTCGTCCACGGCCGCCGTCACCACGCGCAGCACCGCGCTGTGGTCCTCGCCCAGGGACTCCTTGAGCTTCGTCTGAACGGCCTCCAGCCCCTCGGGAGCGGCGAGCAGGCAGATGGCGGTGACGTGGTCGGCGCCGCGCTCCACGAGGAGCTTCAGAGAGGCCGCCAGGGTTCCCCCGGTGGCGAGCATCGGGTCGAGGACGTAGCACTGGCGTCCGGCGAGATCCTGCGGAAGCCGGTCCGCGTAGGTCGCCGGCTGGAGGGTCTCCTCGTTGCGGGCCATGCCCAGGAAACCGACCTCGGCGGTCGGCAGGAGCCGGGTCATCCCGTCGAGCATCCCGAGTCCCGCACGCAGGATCGGGATCACCAGCGGGGTCGGCCGGGTGAGTTGGACACCCGGCGCAGGGGCCAGCGGGGTCTCCACGGTGACATCGGATACCCGGACGTCCCTGGTGGCCTCGTAGGCGAGCAGCGTGACCAGCTCGTCGGTCAACCGACGGAAGGTCGGGGAGTCGGTGCGGGCGTCGCGAAGCGTCGTGAGCTTGTGGGCGACGAGAGGGTGGTCAACGACAAGGATTTCCATAATGGACAAAACTACCGTTCGTCGCGGGCCTGAACCCGCTTACGGCGAAGGAAGCGTTTCTCACCAGGGGGTTCGTCCCCAGGGGGACAGACTCCCGACTGTCCTCAACCCGGTCCGCGCCGGGTGAACTTGACCGTCCCGTTCTGTTGAGGATGAGGCGTCCGTTCTAATAGGAGCTGTGAGCGCGGACTTCTATCACGGAGACAGCTCCCCATGGGGAGACCGAGTCGCGGACGGGGGCAGCCCATACGGTGACGCCGCCCGAGACGATCTGCGATCCTGGCCGGATCAAGGCCATCCGGGTGGAGTGACGATGACGGAACTCGAACAGGGTGACGACGGCTCGGGCGACTTCGTCGCCGTCGCTTACCGAGAAGAGGACTACTGGGACGTCGACATGCTCCCGGTGGCGCTGACACAGGACGTCAAGGGCCTGTTGCACGCGCTCCGGCAGCAACCGAGCATCAGCGGGGCGATCGGTCTGGTCTCGGTCGGTGACGACTTCTTCATCATCGTCCGGGTCTACGGGCGCGACGACGTGAGCCTCTTCCTCTCCGACGTCACGGCCTCCGTCGACTGGGAGGTGGCCCGTGACGTGCTGGACTACCTCGACATCGACATCCCCGACGAGGAGGACCTCGACCAGGTCCTGCCGGCAGGCGACCTTTCGATCCTCGCCGACCTCGGCCTCGACGAGATGGAGCTGGGCGCGCTCGCAGGGGACCTCGACCTGTATCCCGACGAGGTTCTGGCCAGCATCTCCGAGCGCCTCGGATTCCAGGCCGCTTTTCAGCGTGCATTGGACTCCATGGGGTAAGCCTTCCGGCGGGCACAGTGTGCCCACACGCACGAGTCGAGTCCGGGGCGTGCCACCGCGCGCCCCGGGGGCAGAGGTGGGAGTCAGGGGTGTCGATTTTCTCAGTCGTGTTCTCCCGTGCCTCGCGAGGGTGGACCGGAGTCGAGGTCGACCTGGCCGAGGTCGAGGGCATCGACGACGTAGCCGACCTGATGCGCGACACGGCCGCCGCCTTGGACGCCGACGAAGCCACGATGCTTCTGTTCGCGGAGGCCGACGACGAGTGGTTCGGGATCGTCCGGGTGGACGACCACAACGATCCGCGCGTTTTTCTCTCCGACGTCCGGGCCGTCCAGGACAACCCGGTCGCCGAGCTGTTCCTGGAACCCGGCGCACAGGCCCAGCCCGAGGACGAGGAGGGCGAGGGGGCGGCGCAGACCCCCTATCCCGGACCGGTGGGCGACACCGGGCTGCTCAGCGACCTCGGTACCACCGCCGACGAGCTCATGGCGCTGACCCTGAGAGAGGGCCTGCTGCCCGCCGATGCGCTCGCGGTCGTCGCCGACCGCGCCGGGTTCGCCGAAGCCCTGGACGTCATGCGGGTATGACCCTTTCCACCCCCCGGGCGCGTCACGACGCGGCCCTGCGCCTTGCCCTGGAGCAGGCCCGGCTGACCTCTGCCAGCAAAGACGTCCCGGTCGGTGCGGTCGTCCTCGATCAGGGCGGCCGGGTCATCGGTACCGGCCGCAACGAGCGGGAGGCCACCGGCGACCCCACCGCGCACGCTGAGGTGGTGGCCCTGCGGGAGGCCGCTCGAACAGTGGGCGAGTGGCGGCTCACCGGCTGCACGCTCGCGGTCACCCTCGAACCGTGCACGATGTGCGCGGGGGCGGTCGTGCTGTCCAGGGTGGAGTGCCTGGTCTACGGTGCCCGCGACGACAAGGCCGGCGCGGTGGGGTCCCTGTGGGACGTCGTCCGCGACCGCCGCCTCAACCACCGCCCCGAGGTGGTCCCCCCGGACCTCGTCGACGCCGGCCTGTCCGCCGAGTGCGCCCGATTGCTGACCGAGTTTTTCGCACACCGTCGTTTCCGGTAGGGTTACCCGTGGTGGAGTCGCATAGCGGCCGAGTGCGCACGCCTCGAAAGCGTGTGAGGGGAGACCCTCCGTGGGTTCAAATCCCACCTCCACCGCCAATGCCGATCAGGCACGACGATGGGCCGGACCGCTTCAGCGGTCCGGCCCATCGTCGTTGCCGGTCCCGCCGGCAGACGGTTCCACGTCCTGTTGTGGCGGCCTCCCACCGCGTGACGAGTTCTCGTCTTCTCGCCTTGTCGACACGCGGCCCTCCGAAGAGTGCCGGCCTCCCGTCCCGCCGGCCTTTCGGGAGCCGGCGGCCCCGGGCGACAAATCCCCTTGTCCGCTTCCTCTTCCCGCGGGTCAGGTGCGGACGCACTCCTCCGACTTCCCCCGTCCATTGCGGGGACGGCCGCCCGTCACGGCGGCGCGGTACCGCGGTCGGCGGTCTCCTCCAGCAGTTCGGGGAGGTCGTTCAACCGGTCGAGCCCTTTGACGGCGCGGGCCATCCGGTGGTTCGAGGAGAGGACGTCGCGGTGCCTGTGCAGGAAGGACCAGTACCCCGCCGTGTAGGGGCACGCCTGCTCGCCGACGCGTTCGGAGGGCCGGTAGACGCACGGTCCGCACAGGTCGCTCATCCGGTTGATGTAGGCGCCTCCGGACGTGTAGGGCTTGGTGGTCATGAGACCGCCGTCCGCGTACTGCGACATGCCGATGACGTTGGGGAGCATCACCCAGTCGTAGCCGTCGACGAAACAACGGTGGAACCAGTCGGTCACCGCGGCCGGGTCCCAGCCGTCCTGCAGGGCACGGCTCCCGAGGACCATCAGCCGGGGGATGTGGTGGGCCCATCCGGTGTCGCGCACTTGCGCCAGGGTCGTGGACAGGCAGCGGGCATCCACCGACTCCGCGTCCAGTTCGGCGAACCAGTCGGGCAGCGGGGCATGGTGGTGCAGGGCGTTGCGGCTCCGGTAGTCCTCCCCGAAACGCCAGTAGAGGTGCCAGACGTACTCCCGCCAACCGGCGACCTGCCGGATGAAGCCCTCCACGCTGTTCAGAGGTGCCGCACCGTCCAGCCACGCCTGTTCCGCGCGGTCCACGCACTCGGACGGGGCGAGCAGCCCCAGGTTGAGCGGAGCGGAGAGCCGGCTGTGGCTCAGCACGGGATCGGCGGCGAGCATCGCGTCCTCGTAGGGGCCGAAACCGGGCAGGCGGTGGGAGAGGAAGTGTCGAAGCGCCGCCAGCGCCTCCCGGCGTGTGGCGGGGAACCGCCTCGGACCGTCGCGGCCGACGAAGGACACCACGCCGTCACGTTCCCAACGGTCGAGGTCGCCGCGCACCTGTGCGTCGATCTCGTCCTCGACGGGCCGCCACGGATCGGGGAGGTCGAGTCCTTTCCCGCCGCGGGGAGGGGGCTCGCGGTTGTCGTGGTCGAGGTTCCACCGCCCGCCGGCCGGCCGGTCGCCCTCCATGAGGATGTCGTGTTCGCCGCGCACCCAGCGGTAGAAGTCCTCCAGTCTGGTGCGACGCCCAGCAGAATGCCCCGCCGTCCACGCGTCGAAGGCCGAGTGCGATACGAGGAAGCCCTTCGCGGGGAGCACCTCGACCCCGGGCAGCGATTCGACCAGTCCCAGCGCGCGTCGGGACGTCGGATGGCAGACCGTCACCGGCGTCGTGCCCACCGCCTCGGCCAGACCCTCGCGGTACGTGCCCGACCGGACGTAGCTGACCCGGTCGCCGAGTTCGGCCGCCCGGTGCCTCATCGCGGAGAGGACGAGGTGTGCTTTTGCCCGATGGAACCGTCGACGGCCCAGGACGGACAGGGCCTCGATCATGACGACGGGGGCGTCGGCGTCGGGGCCGCCTCCTTCGGGGGCCAGGAAGTGGGGGCCGAGCTGGTCGCCGAAGAGCCAGTGCGTGCGAACCGTCACTTGGGTGCCGACTCCCTGCCGTCGTGGTGGACCGGCAAGCGCGCACCGGTGCGGGCGGGCCGGGGCCCTGGACGGAATAGTAACTCCGGGTGGTCGCACGATCACGGCTGTCGACACGTCGGCATGTCGTCGTGTCGACGCCTTTTCCGACGATCCGCGGTGTTCTGTTCGGGGCAGCTCGGGGCGTGGTCCGGGGTGTCCGGCCCCGTTGCCGTTCTGCTCCGGCGCCACTGAGAAGCCCGGGATGGTGAGCGGTCGGGGGCCTCCCGGCCGAGGAAGAGGGCTCCGGCCTCGGAACGATCGCCTGGGACGAACTGGGACCACCAACACCGAAGGGCCCCACCGCAAGCGGTGGGGCCCTTCGACGTCGTGCCCGGTGAGGCACTGGCGGAGGATACGAGATTCGAACTCGTGAGGGGTTGCCCCCAACACGCTTTCCAAGCGTGCGCCATAGGCCTCTAGGCGAATCCTCCACGGACAACTGTACATGGAACGGGGTGGTGGTCCGAACGGAGATCCGTCGCGGATCCGAACGGGGGCCGCTGTGGCGCGGGGAAGCCGAGAATCCTATAGACTGCGGAGCAGACCCCTCGTGCGGCGTCACCTTATGAACCTCCCCAGGGCCGGAAGGCAGCAAGGATAAGTAAGCTCTGGCGGGTGCGCGGGGGGTCCTTTGTCTTTTACGGGGCTGCTGCGCCCCAAGGCCCGCGTCCACGACCGGTTCAGGCGGACGGGCTCCGCGAAGTCGGCCCGCCCTGTCACCGGGACGGGGTTGAATGGGTGGCGTGGACGCCACCGACGGCCCTGTGACCGCGCAGCGCCGGTCCGCGGAGGGAGCAGTGAGCGCGCCGTGAGCATCGCTCTGTATCGCAAGTACCGCCCCGCGACCTTCGCCGAGGTGCGCGGCCAGGAGCACGTCACCGATCCACTGCGCCAGGCCCTTCGCAACGGCCGGATCAACCACGCCTACCTCTTCAGCGGTCCGCGCGGCTGCGGAAAGACCTCCAGCGCCCGCATCCTCGCCCGCTCCCTCAACTGCGAGCAGGGACCCACGCCCGATCCCTGCGGCACCTGCGACTCCTGCGTGGCGCTGGCCCCGGACGGCGGCGGCAGTATCGACGTCATCGAGATCGACGCGGCCTCGCACGGCGGTGTGGACGACGCCCGCGACCTCCGGGAGCGCGCCTTCTTCGCCCCGGTGAACTCGCGCTACAAGGTGTACATCATCGACGAGGCGCACATGGTGACCCGCGAGGGCTTCAACGCGCTGCTCAAACTCGTCGAGGAGCCCCCGCCGCACCTGAAGTTCGTGTTCGCCACGACCGAGCCCGAGAAGGTCATCGGCACGATCCGCTCGCGCACCCACCACTACCCGTTCCGGCTGATCCCGCCGAGCACGCTGCGCGAGCTCATGGAGCAGATCCTCGCCGACGAGGGGGTGGCCTTCGATCCCGCTGCCCTGCCGCTGGTGGTGCGGGCCGGTGCGGGGTCGGCTCGGGACTCGCTGTCCATCCTCGACCAACTGCTCGCCGGATCCGACGACAAGGGCATCACCCGCGAGGGCGCGGTGCAGCTGCTCGGCTACACCGACTCCGGCCTGCTCGGCGAGATGGTCGAGGCGTTCGGCGCCCGCGACGGTGCGGCCGCCTTCGGCCTGATCGACCGCATGGTGGAGGGGGGCCACGACCCCCGACGCTTCACCGCCGACCTCCTGGAACGCGCCCGCGACCTCGTGGTTCTCGCCGCGGTGCCCGACGCCCTGGACAAGGGCCTGATCAACGTGCCACCCGACGCGGTCGAGCAGATGCGCGACCAGGCGTCCAGGATCGGCCCGGCGGAGTTGACCCGGGCCACCGACATCCTCAACACCGGCCTCACCGAGATGCGCGGAGCCACCTCCCCCCGGCTGCTGCTGGAGCTGCTGTGCGCGCGCATCCTGCTGCCGGGCGCGGCTCCGGCGGGCGACGAGGTCGCCATGGCGGCCCGCGTCGAGCAGTTGGAGCGCCGTGTCGCCCAGGGTGCGGTGGCGCCACCGCACCAGGCCGTCCCGGTACACCAGGCCCCGCCGCCCCCTGCCGTCCAGCCGCCGGCTCCTCAGCCTGCGGCCTCTCCTGTCGAGCAGGCTCCCCAGCGCCCGGCTGATCCTGCCCCGCCCGAGCCCCCGGTTCGCCAGGAGCCGCGCCAGGCCCCCGCCGACGACTGGGGGACGCCCGCGTCGCGTGCCCCCGCCCCTCAGCCGCAGCAGGACCCGCAACAGTCGGCCACCCCTGCGCAGGGACGCCCCGCGGGCGGACTGCCCGACGTCGCGACCCTGCAGGGGGCGTGGCCCCAGATCCTGGAGGCGGTCAAGCGCCGCCGCCGGTTCACCTGGATGATCCTCACCGGTGGCAACGAGGTGCAGGTCGTCGGGGTGGAGGGCAACGCTGTCCAGCTTGGTTTCGCGCGCCCAAACGACGCAAAGGGCTTCTCCAACAGCGGCAGCGACCAGGTGGTCGCCGGCGCGATCCAGGACGTGCTGCGGGTGGAGATGCGCGTGGCCGCCACGGCTTCCGGCGCGGGACCGGCCCCCGCGCCCAAGCCGCAGCGTCAGACTCCGCCGCCCCAGCAGCAGGCTCCCGAGCCCTCGGGCTGGGAGACGCCGGCGGCACCGCCCCCGCCCTGGGACGACCGTCCGCCGTTGCAGGACCCCCCGCCCCCGGACGCCTGGGACTCCGCGGCCCCGTCCGCACCCGCACCCGTGCGCCCGGAGAAGCCCGAGCCCGTTCGCCCCTCCGCGCAGCCGGCTCCGGTGGACGACACCCCTCCCGGCCCGGAGGACGCCGCCGAGAACGACCTCGACGAGGATTCCTTCAAAGGTTCGCTGCTGATCGAGTCCGAGCTCAACGGCAAGCTCATCGAGGAGATCGACCACACGGCCTGACCTGTCGCGCCCGGAGCACCGTCGAGTGACGCACGCGACATGTCGATTCGGCGCTTTGGCGCCGAGTCGGCGAATCGCCCTGCCCATCGTGGCGCCACTCGCCGTTGCGGCCCGCCGGAAGGGCGGGGAAGCGCGGTTCTTCGCTCGTTCCCCGGTGCTGGAAGGGGCGGCTGAGCGGTCCGCATTCGGCTTACCGAACACCTCGGGTTGAGCGGGGGAGCCTCCGCGATAGGGCTAGTCTCAGAAGTCATCACCCGTTCATCGAGCCGCATTTGGGGTACCCGCGCCGTGACGACCGATCCCTTCGTTCACCTGCACGTTCACACCGAGTATTCGATGTTGGACGGGGCCGCGAAGCTGAAGCCGCTGTTCGCTGAGGCCGCTCGGCTGGGGATGCCCGCCGTCGCCATGACCGACCACGGCAACATGTTCGGGGCCTATGAGTTCTGGAGCCAGTCCAAGGGCTCCGGGGTGAAGCCGATCATCGGTATCGAGGCCTACGTCGCGCCCGAGTCGCGGTTCCACAAGCAACGGGTTCGCTGGGGGCGCGGCGGAGGGGACGATTCCGCCGCGGAAGGGGGCAAGGACATCTCGGGTGGCGGCCGCTACCTGCACCTGACGATGACCGCACGCAACGCCCAGGGGCTGCGCAACCTGTTCCGGATGTCGTCGCTGGCCTCCATCGAGGGCTACTACATGAAGCCCCGCATGGACCTCGAACTGATGGCGCAGTACAGCGAAGGCATCACGGTCACCACGGGCTGCCCCTCCGGGGGGGTGCAGACCCGGCTGCGCCTGGGCCAGGAGCGCGAGGCGATGGAGTACGCCTCGTCCCTGCAGGACATCTTCGGGCGCGAGAACGTGCTCATGGAACTGATGGACCACGACCTCGGCATCGAGCGCGACATCCGCAACGGACTGCTCAAACTCGGCAAGGAACTCGGGATCCGGCCCGTGGTCACCAACGACTCCCACTACGTCACCGAGGACCAGGCGGCCGCGCACGACGCGCTCCTGGCGGTGGGCGTGGGCAAGAACCTCGACGACCCCACGCGGTTCCGGTTCAACGGCTCGGGCTACTTCCTCAAGAGCGCCGATGAGATGCGCGGCATCAACTCCTTCGACGAGTGGGCCGAGGGCTGCAAGAACACCCTGTGGGTCGCGGAGCAGGTCGAGGAGGGCGCCTACGACGCCGTCTTCAAGCACCGCGACCTGATGCCGCGCTTCCCGGTGCCCGAGGGCGAGACGCAGTCGAGCTGGTTGCGCAAGGAGGTCGAGCGCTGCCTGCCCAGCCGCTTCCCCGACGGGGCCGACCAGGAGACCCGGGACCGCATCGAGTACGAGTTGACCATCATCGAGGAGATGGGCTTTCCCGCCTACTTCCTCGTGGTCGCCGACATCTGCCAGTACGCGCGCCGCAGCAAGATCGCGCTCGGTCCCGGCCGGGGGTCGGCCGCGGGATCGATGATCGCCTACCTCCTGGGGATCACCGACCTCAACCCGATCCCTTACGGGCTGCTGTTCGAGCGGTTCCTCAATCCCGAGCGCGTCAGCATGCCCGATGTCGACCTGGACTTCGACGAGCGCAAGCGCGGTGACATGATCCGCTACGTCACCGAGCTCTACGGTGACGAGCGCGTCGCCCAGATCCTCACCTTCGGCACCATCAAGGCGAAGGCGGCCATCAAGGACGCCAACCGCATCCTCGGGTTCCCTTACGCGTTGGGCGACAAGGTCACCAAGGCGTTCCCGCCCGCCGTGATGGGCAAGGAGATCTCGCTTTCGGCGGTCTACGACGAGAACGACTCCCGGCACCACGAGGCCGGCGAGCTGCGTCAGATGATCGACTCCGAGCCCGACGTCCGCAAGATCTACGAGACGGCCAGCGGTATCGAGGGCCTGACCCGTGGCACGGGCGTGCACGCGGCCGGGGTCATCCTCTCCGCCGAGCCGCTGCTCGACGTCATCCCCATCCACAAGCGCGACTCCGACGGCGCCATCATCACCGGTTTTCCCTACCCTCAATGCGAGGACATGGGTCTGCTGAAGATGGACTTCCTGGGGCTGCGCAACCTCACGATCATGGACGACGCGGTCCAGAACGTGAAAGCCAACGAGGGCATCGACCTCGACCTCCCCAGCCTGCCACTGGACGACAAAGCCACGTACGAGCTGCTCAGTCGCGGTGACACCTTGGGCGTCTTCCAGTTCGACGGCGGCCCGATGCGCGCCCTGCTCAAGCGCATGCAGCCCAAGTACTTCAGTGACATCTCCGCGGTGAGCGCCCTGTACCGGCCCGGTCCGATGGCGGCCAACGCCCACAACGACTACGCCGACCGCTCCAACGGCCGCCAGGAGGTCACGGCGATCCACCCGGACCTCAAGGAGGCCCTGGACCCGATCCTGTCCGAGACCTATCACCTGCTCGTGTACCAGGAGCAGATCATGGCGATCGCGCAGCAGCTCGCCGGCTACACGCTGGGTGGCGCGGACCTGATGCGTCGCGCGATGGGCAAGAAGAAGAAGGAGGCGCTGGAAAAGGAGTACGTCACCTTCAAGGCCGGCATGTTGGAGAAGGGGTTCTCCGAGGAGGCCATGCAGGCCCTGTGGGACGTCATGCTCCCGTTCTCCGGCTACGCCTTCAACAAGTCGCACTCCGCCGCCTACGGTGTCGTCTCCTACTGGACCGCCTACCTCAAGGCCAACCACCCGGCGTCCTACATGGCCGCGCTGCTCACCTCGGTGGGCGACGACAAGGACAAGATGGCCGTCTACCTGGCCGAGTGCCGCAAGATGGGCATCAAGGTCATGCCGCCCGACGTCAACGAGTCCGGTCTGCGCTTCACAGCGGTCGGCAAGGACGTCCGCTTCGGCATGGGGGCGGTGCGCAACGTGGGCGCCAACGTCGTGGCCTCGGTGGTCAAGACCCGTGAGGAGAAGGGCAAGTTCGCGTCCTTCGTCGATTTCCTGTCCAAGATCGAGGTCACCGCCTGCAACAAGCGCGTCATCGAGTCGCTGGTCAAGGCCGGAGGGTTCGACTCTTTGGGGCAACCGCGCCTGGACCTCTACCGCCATCACGAAATGGCGGTGGACGCCATGATCGGTGCGAAGAAGCAGGAGGCCAACGGCCAATTCGACCTGTTCGGTGGGGGGGACGACGACGGCGACTCCTCCTCGGCGCCCATCGGTCTGGACATCAACTGGCGCGAGGAGGAGTGGGACCGCAAGACCAAGCTCGCCTTCGAGCGGGAGATGCTGGGCCTGTACGTGTCCAGTCACCCCTTGGCGGGCACGGAGCGCATCCTGGCCCGTTCGCGCGACGCCTCGATCCTGGAGGTCGTCAACGGTGAGCGCCGCGGCAACGACGAGGTCCGTGTGGCCGGGTTGATCTCCAAAGTGGAGAAGCGCGTCAACAAGGCCGGAAACCAGTGGGCCATCGCCACGGTCGAGGACCTGGACGCGGCGGTCGAGGTCCTGTTCTTCCCCAAGACCTACCCGCTCTACATCGACGCCCTCGTCGAGGACACCGCCGTCACCGTCAAGGGTCGGGTCAACGACCGCGACGGCGCGTACTCGCTGTTCGTCTCGGACATGTCCATTCTGGACATCTCGGGGGCGATCGACGGCGAGGCCCCCGTGACGTTGCGCCTCCAGGAGAACCGCATCACCAACGACCTCGTGGTGGAGCTGCGCCAGGCGCTGCGGGCGCAGCGGGGGGAGACACCGGTGCACATCCGGGCGGACAACCCGCTCAAATCCCGGATCTTCGCGCTGCCCGACTACCCGGTCAGGGTCGGCCCGGCACTGTTCGGTGAGCTCAAGAGCATTCTCGGCCCGGACGCGATCCAGTACTGACGGCGTCGTCGCCACCCGGCCCGGGCCGGGTGGCACGGTGCTGTGCCGCTTCGCTGTTTTGGCCGGTGCGGGCCGCTGCGAATACTCGCCGGGGCGTGGCGCGTGATCGAGCGGATACGCTCGCAAGCACGTACATCGCAGGCAAGGAGCGAAGCAGTGAACCCTGGCGGCGGAATGGACATGCAGGCGATCCTGCAGCAGGCCCAGCAGATGCAGCAGCAGCTGATGGCCGCGCAGCAGGAACTGGACGAGGCCAAGGTCGAGGGGACCTCCGGTGGCGGCCTGGTGACGGTGACCGTGAGTGGGCGGGGCCAGGTCGAGGACATCAGGATCGACCCCAAGGCGGTGGACCCCGACGACGCCTCCGAGACCGCGCAGACCATCGCTGACCTGGTGCTTGCCGCAATCCGCGACGCAGAGCGCGTCGTCGAGGAGCTGCAGCAGCAGAAGATGGGACCGTTGGCGGAGGGCATGGGCGACGGCGGTATGCCCGGACTGCCGGGCTTCTAGTCGGGCGGTCGGCCGGTCCCGGCTCTGTCGAGCGCTGTGAGCGCTGTGTTCGGGAGCAACTCCCTTCCGGGGGGCGGGATCGGCCGACCGACCGCGGCGGGGTGGAGTCGCGGGTGGTGTGCGGCTCCACTACCTTGGTAGGTGCCACTACTCCACGAACAGGCGGACGATGTACGAAGGCGCGGTTCAGAATCTGATCGACGAGCTCGGGCGACTGCCCGGTGTCGGTCCGAAGAGCGCCCAACGTATCGCTTTCCACCTGCTCTCCGCCGAGACCGCCGACGTCAAGCGGCTGGTCGGCGCACTAGTGGAGGTCAAGGAGCGGGTTCGGTTCTGCTCGGTGTGCGGCAATGTCGCCGAACAGAGCGAATGCCGGATCTGCCGGGACCCCCGTCGCGACGCAGCGGTCATCTGCGTCGTCGAGGAGTCCAAGGACGTCGTGGCCATCGAGCGCACGCGCGAGTTCCGTGGTCGCTACCACGTGCTGGGCGGGGCCATCAGCCCCATCGAGGGTGTGGGGCCCGACGACCTGCGCATCAGAGAACTGATGACGCGCCTCTCCGACGGCCAGATCACCGAGCTGATCCTGGCCACCGACCCCAACCTGGAGGGCGAGGCGACCGCCACGTACCTGGCGCGCCTGCTCAAACCCATGGGGCTGAAAGTCACCCGGCTGGCCAGTGGCCTTCCCGTGGGCGGCGACCTTGAGTACGCCGACGAGGTCACCCTGGGACGGGCCTTCGAGGGCCGCCGCGCACTCGACTTCTAGACGGACTTCCCAGCCCCCTCGCCCCAGAGTTCCTGTGGCGCGAACCAGCGAAAACCATCGAGTACTGAGCGTATTCGCCTGGTTCGTGCGTATTCGTCCGTCTTGTGGGTAAGCCCTCGCCTCGATGGCTTCGCCCAGGTGGGGCGGGTCCCCGAGAAACCCGATCGCTAGACTTGCTGGCTGGTTACTTTGAACTCAACTCCCCAGGAGCGCCGACCGTGGCTCTAATCGTGCAGAAGTACGGTGGATCTTCCGTGGCTGACGCGGAAGCCATCAAGCGAGTGGCTCAGCGGATCGTCGCTCAGAAAAAGGCGGGCTACGACGTGGTCGTCGTGGTCTCCGCCATGGGCGACACAACCGACGAACTTCTCGACCTCGCCGAACAGGTCACGCCGCTGCCGCCCGGCCGCGAGCTCGACATGCTGCTGACCGCCGGTGAGCGCATGTCCATGGCGCTGGTCGCCATGGCCATCGGCAACCTCGGTTACGAGGCCCGTTCCTTCACCGGTTCGCAGGCCGGTGTCATCACGACGTCCCTGCACGGCAACGCCAAGATCATCGACGTCACACCAGGACGGATCCAGGAAGCCATCGACGAGGGTGCCATCTGCATCGTCGCCGGCTTCCAGGGCGTGTCCCAGGACAGCAAGGACATCACCACGCTGGGCCGGGGCGGCTCCGACACCACTGCCGTCGCGCTGGCCGCCGCGCTCAACGCCGACGCTTGCGAGATCTACAGCGACGTGGACGGCGTCTTCACCGCAGACCCCCGTATCGTGCCGACCGCCAAGCGCATTCCCAAGATCTCCTACGAGGAGATGCTGGAGATGGCCGCCTGCGGTACGAAGATCCTGCACCTGCGCTGCGTCGAGTACGCCCGCCGGTACGGCATTCCGTTGCACGTCCGCTCATCCTTCAGCCAGAACCCCGGTACCTGGGTCGTCTCGGAAGTTGAGGAAACCGAAGGCATGGAACAACCGATCATCTCCGGCGTCGCGCACGATCGCAGCGAAGCCAAGATCACGGTCGTGGGCGTCCCCGACCGTGTGGGCGAGGCCGCCGCGATCTTCAAGGTGCTCGCAGAGGCCGAGATCAACATCGACATGATCGTGCAGAACGTGTCGGCGGCCTCCACCTCGCGCACCGACATCTCCTTCACCCTGCCGGCCGACGCCGGGCAGACCGCGCTGACGGCGTTGAAGAAGATCCAGGAGAAGGTCGGCTTCGAGTCGCTGCGCTATGACGACCAGATCGGCAAGATCTCCCTGGTCGGAGCCGGGATGCGGTCCTACCCGGGTGTCACCGCGCGGTTCTTCGACTCCATCGCCCGGACGGGGACGAACATCGACATGATCTCCACCTCGGAGATCCGGATCTCGGTCATCGTCAACCAGGACGACGTGGACGCCGGCGTCGCGGCCGCGCACACCGAGTTCCAGTTGGACGCCGACCAGGTAGAGGCTGTCGTTTACGGAGGTACCGGCCGATGAGTAACCGTCTTCCCACCCTCGCCGTCGTCGGTGCCACCGGTGCCGTGGGCACCGTCATGCTGGGCATCCTCTCCGAGCGGGAGAACGTCTGGGGCGAGATCCGACTGATCGCCTCGGCCCGTTCCGCGGGCCGCAAGCTCACCGTGCGGGGCGAGGAGGTCGAGGTTCAGGCACTGGCCCCCGAGGTCTTCGACGGCGTGGACGTCGCCATGTTCGACGTGCCCGACGAGGTCTCCAAGGAGTGGGCACCGATCGCGGCCGCCCGCGGTGCGGTCGCCGTGGACAACTCCGGCGCGTTCCGAATGGACGACGACGTTCCCCTCGTAGTTCCCGAGGTCAACGCCGACCAGGTGCGCAACCGTCCGCGTGGCATCATCAGCAACCCCAACTGCACCACGTTGTCGATGATCGTGGCCTTGGGGGCGCTGCACCGTGCCTACGGCCTCACCAATCTCGTCGTCTCCTCCTACCAGGCCGCCTCCGGTGCCGGGCAGGAGGGCATCGACACGCTGCACGACCAGATCGCCAAGGTCGCGGCCGACCGCACGCTGGGAAGCACCGCCGGTGACGTACGCGCCGCGGTGGGCGAGCTCGGTCCGTTCCCCGCCCCGTTGGCAATGAACGTGGTGCCGTGGGCGGGGTCGCTCAAGGACGACGGATGGTCGTCGGAGGAACTCAAGGTCCGCAACGAGTCCCGCAAGATCCTGGGGCTGCCCGACCTCAAGGTCTCGGCCACCTGCGTGCGCGTCCCGGTCATCACGACCCACTCGCTCACCGTCCACGCGACCTTCGCCTCCGAGGTCGACGCCGAGGCTGCCCGCGAGCTCCTTGCCGCCTCGCCCGGTGTCGAGGTCCAGGACGACCCGGCCAACGGGGAGTACCCGACCCCGGCGGACGTGGTGGGCACCGACCCCACCTGGGTGGGCCGGATCCGTCGTTCCATCGACGACCCCAACTCCCTCGACCTCTTCCTGTGCGGTGACAACCTCCGCAAGGGGGCGGCGTTGAACACCGCGCAGATCGCCGAGGTCGTGGCTCGGGAATTCACCGGCTAACGCGGTATTCGTCATTCGATAACGGTTTTGGTGCAGGTACGCGGCGGTCCGCCCCATAGGGGGCGGGCCGCCGTTACTGCATCTGGTCGAGCAGAAGTGTTTTTCGGGTAAAAGAACGGGGATTCGGTGTCCCGTGCGTTTGGCGGACCACCATAATTAGGGACTGTCGCAATCAGTAGTTGAATGTGCACCCTCAGGAATCACGCCTGATCGGGTGTTGTCTCTTGATGATGGGATGGGTTCGATGCGTCGAATCGCGAAGCTCGTTGCTGTTGGTGCCATCGGCGCAGCCCTCGTGGGGTTCGGAGCTCCCGCCGCGTCCGCCACGAGCCACGGGCACCAGCACCAGCACGTCACGCAGTGTGTGAACGAGCAGGAGGCTACCGGTCTGGGCGGCCTGTTGCTCGGACTCGGGCTCAACCTCAACGTGCTCAACCAGTGCTACGCCTACAACAACAACTAGGGCGGTAGTGCGGGGCGCGTCGGTCGTTCAGGGGGGATGTGCGGGCCTTTCCGGTCCGCAGTCGCTCGGGCGGCGCGGCAGAACGGCCGCCTGTCTTCGACCGGGCGCGGATCCGCGATTTCGTCTCTGATCGCCCTTGTTTCCTCGCTTCGGATTGTCGGGATCGTGGATTCGGGTTTTGTCCGATTGTGCGGTATTCCCCGAGCAATACCGGATTTGGTGCAGGTGGCTGGCGGTCTGTCCCTATAGGGGCGGACCGCCATTGCTGTGTTCGGTCAGGTAATGGTTTTCTCCGGGTAAAAGAATCGGAATTCTGCTGCCCGGATGTTTGGTGGCCGCCATAATCGAGAACTGTCACAATCGGTAACAAGGCAAGTGCTTTCAGGAATCATGCCTGTTTGAGTACTGCCTCTTCATGATGGGATGGGTTTGATGCGTCGAATCGCGAAGCTCGCTGCTGTTGGTGCCATTGGCGCCGCCCTCGTGGGATTCGGAGCCTCCGCCGCGTCCGCTACGAGCTTCGGGCACCAGCACCAGCACGTCACGCAGTGCACGCAGGACCAGCCGTCCACCGGCCTCGGCGGCCTCATCGGCGCGGGGCTCGGCCTCAACGTGCTCAACCAGTGCTACGCCTACA
The DNA here is from genome assembly GCF_030268225.1 of Nocardiopsis ansamitocini. GTDB lineage: Bacteria > Actinomycetota > Actinomycetes > Streptosporangiales > Streptosporangiaceae > Nocardiopsis_D > Nocardiopsis_D ansamitocini. Next base: position 86,125 of record NZ_BSQG01000002.1, read on the forward strand.
ACAACAACTAGTGCGGTGATACGGGACGCGGCGTCGTCCGGGTAGGACTCGCGGGCCTCTCCGGCTCGCGGGCCCCGGGGGAGCAGCCGCCCAGCCGGCTGGTCGCCGTCCCGTGCATCGCTTCCCGCTTCTTCGTTCCCGTCTCTGATTGCTGGGGAGTGCGGACCGGGGGTCGGGTTGCGCAATCGGGCGGCGGTCCATTCCTTGTGGATGGGCCGCCGTTTCTGTGTCTGGTGGGGCAACGGTGTTCTTTGGGCAAAGGAGCGGGGATTCGATGCCCCGTGCGTTTGGGGAGCCCCGATGATTGGGCAGTGTCACAATCAGTAACCGGGTGGGCACTCTTAGATGTCATGCCCGTTCAGGCACTATCTCTTGATGATGGGATGAGTTCGATGCGTCGAATCGCGAAGCTCGCTGCCGTTGGTGCCATTGGTGCTGCCCTCGTGGGGTTCGGGGCTCCCGCTGCCTCTGCCGTGAGCAGCGGGCACCACCACGAGACGGTCAAGCAGTGTGTGCAGGACCAGCCGTCCACCGGCCTGGGCGGTCTGATCGGCCTCGGCGCCGGCGTCAACCTGCTCAACCAGTGCTTCGGCTCCAACCGCTAGTGAGGTGACGCGGGACGCGTTGACCGTCCGGGTGGAACGCGCGGGCCTTGCCGGTCCGTGACCGCCGGGATGACGTGGCGGAGCGGCCGTCCGGCCATGGCCGGCAACTGTCCCGCACCATCGCCTCGACTTCTCTTCGTTTCCTCGACTCGGATTATCGGGTTCGTGGCTCCGACGGTTGCCGGGCGACGCGGTATTCCTTGGGAAATACCGGCTTTAGTGCAGGTGGGCGGCGACTTGCCCCGTAAGGGGCGGGTCGCCGTCCCCGTGTCTGGTCAAGGGGGAGCCCTCTTCGGGCAAAGGAGCGGGGGATTGGGTGTCCTGTGCGTTTGGGGGGCCCTGATGATTGGGCAGTGTCACAAGTAGTAGCCGGGTGGGCACTCTCTGGTGTCATGCCTGTTCAGGTAATTTCTCTTTATGATGGGATGAGTTCGATGCGTCGAATCGCGAAGCTCGCTGCCGTTGGTGCCATTGGTGCTGCCCTCATGGGGTTCGGAGCTCCTGCCGCCTCCGCTGTGAGCAGCGGGCACCACCACCACCATCAGGATGTCACGCAGTGTGCGCAGGATCAGCAGTCCAGCGGCCTGGGCGGCCTGCTCGGTGTTGGGCTCGGCCTCAATGCGCTCAACCAGTGCTTCGGCTCCAACAGGTAGCGCGGGGCGCGCGCTCGTCCGGGGGAGGTGCACGGGCCTTTCCGGCTCGTGACCGTTTGTTCGGTGCGGTGGCACAACCGCCCGACTCCGGCTGACCGCCGTCTCACAGCACTGTCTTCGGGCCCTCTTCTGCGTCAGTCATGCGGGAGGGGGCCTCCGGTGTTCTCTGCCTCATCCAGCGCGCGGGCCTGTCCGAGCCGGGTCAGCGTGCAGTCGGACCGCTGGCCCCGACCCCTGGGGTGCGCGGGCGGTTCAGGCTCAACCGGTAGATGAGACGGCAGTTCTCCGCCGAGGCGATCAGATCGGAGGTCTCCACCGGGCGCTGTCCGTTGAAATGGGTGCGCTGCACCAGTAGCGCGGGAAGACCGGGGGGCAGATCGAGCGCTTCGGCCTCGGGGCCGCGAAGGGCGCGCACCGAGACCTCCTCCTCCACGCGGTCCACGAACACGCCTGCTGCGGCCAGCCTGTCCAGAACGCTCGCCGCCGGTGCCTCGCCGGGGGCCCTGCTCGTGTTGAGCGTGAGAATGACGGGTTCCCAGGAGGTGTGCAGCGCAACGGGAACACCTTCGTCACGGCTCACGCGCTCGGTTCGGTACAGGGGCTCGCCGGGACGCACCCCCAGTCGGTGTTGTGTCGCCCTGTCCGCCCCTTCGCTCCGGGTGTTCGGAAGGTCGCCGACCAATGGGCCCACCGGGTGGCCCGCGTAGCGATCGGTGCGCGGGAACCGGTAGGCGCGCTGGGGTTCGCGCACGTAGTATCCGGAGCCCGGACGGCTTTCCAGTAGTCCTTCGGTGAGCAGTAGCCGCAGCGCGTTACGTGCCACTTGTTCGCTCACGGCGAAATTACGCGAGAGCTGGGCCCGGGAAGGGACACGTGCTCCCAGCGCCAGCCGACCGTCCAGGATGGACCTGCGCAGTACCTCTGCCAGCCAGAGGTAGCGCGGTTGCCCGGCCACGACTAGGTGAGTGGGGTGGCCGGGTCCTGCTGTCCGGTACCGGTGCCTCTCAGCGCGAACTCCAGCTCCGCCGCCATGTGCCGGATGCGTTCCTCCACGACGAACGAACCGTGGCCGGCGTTGAACCGGTACACCTCAAACGGTCGCCCCAGCTCGGTCAGCCGGGCGAGGTAGTTGTCGATCTGACGGATCGGGCAGCGCGGGTCGTTCTCCCCGGCGAGGATCAGTACGGGGACCCGCACGTTCTCGGCATAGGTGATGGGGGAGGACTGCCGGTACAGGTCGGGGACCTCTTGGGGGGAACCGCCGAACAACGAGCGGTCGAACGCACGCAGCCCTTCCATCTCGTCCTCGTAGGCGGCCTCGTAGTCGGCCACCGGGACCACCGCGATCCCCGTCGACCAGTCCTCGGGGTACACCCCCAGGCCCAGCAGGGTGAGGTAGCCGCCCCAGGAGCCGCCCTCCAGGACCAGTCGTCGGGGATCGGCCAGCCCCGACCCCACCGCCCAGTCGCGGACCGCTTTGATGTCTTCCAGCTCGGTCAGTCCGACCCGTCCCTCCAGGGCGTCGCGCCAGGCACTGCCGTATCCGGTGGAACCGCGGTAGTTCACACGCACTACCGCGAAGCCGTGGTCCACCCAGGCGGCCACGTCGGGGGAGAAGGAGTCGAAGTCCTGGGATTGCGGGCCCCCGTGCACGGTGAACACGGTCGGATAGGGGGAATCGCCCTTCTCCGGGATGGAGACCAGTGCGTGCACGGGACCGCCGGGGCCCTCCACGGTGGCGTCGACGACCGGAACCGACGGCGGCGCGGGCGCCCCCGGCGGGGCCAGCACGACCCTGTCGGAGGAGTCGCGGACCATCGGCGGAGACTCGGAGCTGGACCAGGAGTACTCGACCGTGCCCTCAGGGCGCACGGCCGCACCCGCCACCAGGCCGCGGGGAGTAGGGACGAGAGTGGTCGTGTCGGTGTCCAGGTCGTAGCGGTGGAGCGTGGTGCGGGCTTCGTGCTTCTGTGACACCAGTAGCGCCCGACCGTCGGGGTACCACCCGGCGGACAGCTCACCGGGCAGGTCCAGGGCGAGTTCGCGCTCGGTTCCGGCCTCCGCGTCCCAGATCAGCGGTTGCCTGGTGCCCTGTCGCTCGTGCAGGACCAGCAGCCGGTGGTCGGTAGGCGCGAACTTCACCGGTGTGAGGTCCTTGCCAGGGCCGTCCCACAGGTCGGCCACGGGCTCCGCCGTCGCAGTCGCGATGTTCAGTCGCAGGACCCGTACCGCACTGTGCCGGCTGTCGCCGTGCTCGCTGTGGGCGATGGCGAACAGCGACTCGTCGGTGGAGAGGTCCGCAAGATCGCCTTCTTCGCGGTGGGAGTACAGCACGGCCGGTGGTGCCCCTGGTACGCCGAGGTGCACCGAGAAGCCGCTGTCGGTCGACCGTCCCACCAGGGCCGCCCCGGAAGCCCCCAGAGCGATTCCCCCCTGGTAGGAGGGGGAAAGCCCCGGGATGGCGATGTCGTCGGCGCCACCGGTGAAAGGCTGGCGGCGCCAGACGCCGAACTCATCGCCGGCAGTGTCGTCAAACCACCAGATCGATTCTCCCGTGGGGTCGATCACCGCCGCACTCGTACCGTGCTCGCGCTTGGTGACCTGTCGTTGATCGCCGTTGGCGCGGTCCCATGCGTAGATTTCCCAGGCCCCGCTGGAATCGCTGCGAAACAGCGCCCGATCGGGTGCCTCCCGAGCCCAAGACGGGAGACTGATCCTGGCCGCACGGAACCGGTCCTGCCAACGTTCGCCCATGATCCCCAGTAAAGCAGTCGGGATGTCGGCCCCGGCAGCGAACCCGGCAGTTGCCGGGGCCACCTCCGGCCAGCCCGACTGCGATTGCCCACTGACAAAATCGCTGGTGTGAGGGGATCTCGGCGCGGACAATACCTCCATGGACATCGGGTCGCCCACCTCCGTTCCCGAGCTGCTGGCCGCGATGGACGGCGGGAGCCGCACGAAATTCCTGTTCTTCTGGAGCCACCACCAGCCCGGAGCGGGCTGTCTCAGCCAGTGGGCTCCGGTCGGCTTTACGGTGAAAGGGACCGACTATCCCACCGCCGAACATTGGATGATGGCACGCAAAGCCGACCTGTTCGGCGACACGGCCGCCCGCGCCCGGATCCTCGCAGCCGGCAGTCCGGGAGCGGCCAAAGCACTCGGGCGGTCGGTACGCGGCTTCACCGAGCGCACGTGGCAGGAGCATCGCCTGGACATCGTTGTCCGCGGGTGCGTCCACAAGTTCGCCCAGCACCCCCGGCTGCGCGACTACCTGTTGGGCACCGGGAACCGGGTCCTCGTGGAAGCGAGTCCGGTCGACCGCATCTGGGGTATCGGTCTGGCCGCCGACGACGAACATGCCCAGGACCCCGCGTCATGGCGGGGAGATAACCTCCTGGGATTCGCCCTGATGCGCGCACGCGCCGAACTCACCCCTTCCAGCGGCTGGCGCACGGCCCGCGGCGCGGGTGAGAAACGGTTCCGCACTTGGCAAAGTCGCGACTTTGACAAGCCTTGAGTTGTTCGTGTCGCCACACGGGTACCCCTTTGACCATCTGGCCTTTCGACCTGGGGGGATTCGCATGGGAATGGACGAGACAGGGGCCGCCGGCGGGGCTTTCGCCACAGCCGCTCTCATCATCGGAGCAGTGCTCGCGCTGTTGGTAGTCGTGCTGATCATCGCGGCGCTGATCTCTATCCTCATCCACAAGAACCTCACCGCCGGCGGCAAACTCCTGTGGGTCCTCGGTGTGCTCTACCTGCCTGTTCTGGGAAGCGTCGCGTGGTTCGTCGTCGGGAAGAAGGGCTACCTCAACCGACTGGTCGGAGTCGACAAGGGCTACCGGCGTGAGGCGGTGTCCCCGGGGCAGCACTCGGACCAGCGGCACGGCCCCCACGGTCTCGGAGGTGCGCCTGCCTGACCGGACTAGTCGACGATCAGGGCGTCCTGCCTGGTCATGGTGACGCCCTCAGCGGTCAGCAGCCGTTGGATCAGATCCGGTTCGTAGGCGGACAGTCCCGCGTCGTTGAGGATGAGCATGTCGGTCGGGTGCGGCAGGATCTCGCCGGGCGGCACCTGGCTGATCTCGCTGACCTCCATCGGATCGAGAACGAAGTCCTCGGGGACCACGCACGGCTCCAGTGCCCGGTAGACGTGCAGCCGGTAGGCGTAGGGGCCCTCGGTCGAGTGGCCGCGGATGTCGTAGATTCCGCTCGGGGCGAGCTCGCCCGCCACAACCCCGGCTTCCTCGTACGCCTCGCGCCGAGCCGCTTGCTCGGGGGTCTCGCCCTCGTCGATGTGCCCGCCGGGCAGGAGCCAGTGGCCCGCGTACTCCCCGCAGGTCGACAGCACGAACGTCAGGCTTTCATTCGGTCCCGGAACGATCGCCACGGCGGCCATCGTGAGGTCGGTCGCGGGCGGCTGGTTCGGGGCGGTCATCATCGGGAAGGCGTCCTTTTCGAATCGGGGTCCGGTCCCGCCGCACGGTTCGACAGACCGTTGGTCGGGGCGTTCGGGCGGCGTGGTCCTCGCCACCACCCTCGCGCATCCGCCGCCCGCGCGTCCCGCGCTTCTCCGACACGGTCCTGATTGACCGCTCCCGACCGGATTGCGGCGGCTGCCGGTTTCCGTACTCGAAGCGCGGCCCCAAGCCGTTGTGTCCCGCACGATCAATCCGGAACCGTCGAACAACGAACCGACGAATCCGGTGAGCAGGCGTTCTTCCAGGACCGTCGGCGCGGAGCCCAGCAGGGCCGGTACGGGCGCCGTTCGGGAGGGCAGCGCAGATGTTCCGTTGGAGAACCCGGCGAAAGTCAGGATCTCCGCAAGCGCGGCCGGCGTGAGTGCGGCCGGATCCAGTGCCGCGATCATGGCGACGAGCCCGAGGGCGGGGCGGCAGCGCATCGCACTGATCCGGCGAGTCCTGCCCGCCCGGCTTCATAGACATAGGCGAAAGTGTGGCTCCCGCGCGTGGGCGCGTCCGCAGTTCGCAGCGCAGTGAGGTCGGCCAGGATCTGTTCGCTGTCGGGCATGGTGGAGTCTTCCCTGGTAACGGCGCTGAGCCGGCCGCCGATGTTTCACGTGGAACGTCGACCGCCCTACTCGGCGACAGGGTGATTCAGACGGTCCTCGCTGAGGTTGTAGCGATAGACGAACCCACACTCGCGGCGATCAACGCGGCGGGCGGTACGCAGCCACATCGGCATGGTCAGCACCAACGGGCTCACCAGACAAGCGAAGAGCGGAGTCACGGCGGTGGGAGAGCCGAGTGTGTAGGTCGCGAAGTACTGCGCACCGGCCAGCATGGCCCCGGCCGGTATCGCCCGAAGGAGAAACGCCTTGAACAACACCCTGGCAGGGCCGTTTCCGCGCCGCCGCACGCTGCGCGCTCAGTGCCGACTCGGTCGGGACGGGCACGGTGCGTGGTGCGCGTCGGGTCCCGAAGAAGGCAGCCGGCGTGCCGAACAGCAGGAATCCGCCGACGGCCGCCGCCATGACCCGGTATCCGTGGGCCGAACCGCCCTGGCTCTGCGCGATCGCCGGGGCGAGCGCGCCCGAGAGAAGGATCGCGACGCCGAGGAAAGCCGTCCGCCACGCCATCAACAGGGAGCGCTCGTCGTGGCCGACGGACATCTCGGCCGGCATGGCGACGTAGGGGACCTGGAAGATGGAGAAAGCCGTCGATGTCACCAGGAACAACACGGATACGCAACCGGCTGCCCAGACCCCGCTCAGCGGAGGTGCCGCGAAGATCGCTGCGAAGGAGACGGGCAGGGTGAGCACACCCACCAGCAGCCAGGGCCGGCGTTGCCCCCATCGCGACCGGGTGCGGTCCGACAGGGCGACGGCGAAGGGGTCGCCCAGAACGTCCCAGATCGTGGGGGCGAGGATCACCAGTGCCGCGAGCGCAGCGGGGACGGCGAGCACATTGGTCAGGTAATAGAGCAGGACGAGCCCGGGGACGGTCCGATCATTCCCGCAGCATGCACCAGGTTCGAGGGGCATCGCCCGGCAGGTCCACCTCGGCGGTCACGGTGAAGCCCAGACGTTCGTAGAAGTCGACGTTCCTGCGTTCGGACGTCTCCAGGAACGCGGCGTGGCCGCTCTCCCGGGCGGCGCGCAGGCCCGGAGCCAGGACACGCGAGCCCAACCCCTTCCCCTGGTCCCGGCCGCGCACCCCGACCGTGGCAAGGAACCAGCACGGCCGGTCCGGACGGTGCCCGGCCAGTACGGCGTCCGCCTCGGCTCCGGCGGAGAGCCGCTCCCCGTAGAGCTCCAGCAGTTCCGGGGCGACGAACACCTGCGGGTCGATCGCGGTGTCGGGCAGCGTCCACACCGCGGCCGCCGTGCCCCCGTCCACGATGTGCACCCGGCCGTAGGGCAGGCCCACGCGTTCGGTGAAGTAGCGCTGCATCGCCCGCAGCCGATCCTGGTAACTGTCCGCCGGCAGGGCCCACCGGGTCCAGGAGTAGTCGGTGAAAGCGTCGGCCAGTGTCTCGGCGACGACGTCGATGTCGGCGGACGTCGCCACCCGCACCCCCGATGCCGCTTCGGCCGCGGTCAGTTCCGTGAAGCTCACGGTCTCCCTCGTTCCATGGTTCGTCGTCTCCACCGCACCCTAACGGGCTGTTCCACCACCACGACCGAAGCCCGCCCCCGAAGTGGGGACGGGCTTCGAACCGGCTTCGAACAGCCGTTACAGGATGATCCGCATCGGCTCTTCCAGAACCTCGGCGAGCTCCTTGAGGAAGGCGGCGCCGACCGCCCCGTCGACCGCGCGGTGGTCGACGGACAGTTCCAGGGAAATGGTGTTGCGGGCGACGATCTCGCCGTCACGCACCACGGCCTGCTGCTTCATCGCGCCCACCGCCAGGATCGCGGCCTCCGGGGGGTTGATGACCGCAGAGAAGCTGTCGACGCCGAGCATCCCGAGGTTGCTGACGCTGAACGTGCCCCCGCTCATCTCCTTGGGGCTGAGCTTGCCGTCACGGGCCTTGCCGGCCAGTTCGCGCGATCGCTGGCCGATCTCCGACAGCGGAAGCCGGTCGGTGTCGTGCACGACCGGTACGACCAGTCCGTTGTCCACCGCGACGGCGATACCGATGTTGACCCGGTTGTGCCGGAACAGCTTGTCGCCGATCCAGGAGGAGTTGACCGCCGGGTGGCGACGCAGCACAGTGGCGGCGGCCTTCACGATGAGGTCGTTGACGCTGACCTTGACACCGGTGTCGGCGAGACGGGTGTTGACGTCGGCCCGGAACGCCTTGAGGGCCTCGGCGTCGATCGTGCGACGCAGGTAGAAGTGCGGGACCTGCTGCTTGCTCTCGGTCAGGCGGCGGGCGATCACCTTGCGGATGTTGGTGATCGCGACCTCTTCGGAGTCGCGGCCGTCATCGAAGGCTTCCTGCTGCTTGGCAGGGGCCGCGGGGGCCTCGCTCTTCGCAGCCGGAGTCTGGCCCTCCTGCTGCTTGGCGGCGGCCTCGATGTCGGCGCGCACCACGCGACCCTTGGGGCCCGAGCCCTTGATGTCGTTCAGGTCGAGGCCGTGCTCCTTGGCCAGCCGGCGGGCCAGCGGCGAGGACGGCGGACGCGATCCCCCCTCGGCACCGGAACCGCTGGACGGAGCAGGGGAGGAGTCCGGCACGGATTCCGTGCTCTCCTCCTGGGCTGCCGGAGCGGTCTCTTCTTCCTCGGCGGCCGAGTCGGAGCCGCCGGAGTCGCCGGAGTCGTCGGGCACTGCGTCGGGGCTGTCGCCGATGACCCCGATCACCGTGCCGATGGCCACGGTCTCACCCTCGCCGGCGGACTGTTTGACCAGGTAACCGTCTTCGTAGGCCTCGTACTCCATGACGGCCTTGTCGGTCTCGATCTCGACCAGCACATCACCGGAGGCGACCTTGTCCCCGACCTTCTTCAGCCAGGAGCTGATGACGCCTTCCTCCATGGTGTCGGAGAGGCGCGGCATGTAGATATCAGACATCTGTATTCCTTAACCGACCCGCCGGCCGACGGCGCTCAGGGTTTCGTGGATGACGGTGGTGATCGACTCGGCCGACGGCATGGCCGCGGTCTCCAGCGGCTTGGCGTAGGGCATCGGAACCTCTGCCATGGCGACCCGGCGCACCGGTGCGTCCAGGTAGTCGAAGGCCCCCTCCTGGATGGAGGCGGCGATCTCGGCGCCGATCCCGTAGGTCAGCCAGTCGTCCTCGGCGATAACCGCGCAGCCGGTCTTCTTGACCGACTCCACGATCGTCTCCCGGTCTAGTGGACGCAGGCTGCGCAGGTCAACAACTTCCACGCTGATTCCGTCCTCGGCCAGCTTTTCCGCGACCTGGGAGGTCACCATTGCCATCCGGGAGTACCCGATGAGGGTGATGTCGGTCCCCTCGCGGGTGACCGCGGCACGACCGATCTCGGCGACCGTGGTGTCGTCGTCGGGGACCTCGCCCTTGGTGTTGTACAGACCCAGGTTCTCCAGGAACAGCACCGGGTCGTCGTCGCGGATCGCGGCGCGAAGCATCGAGGCGGCCTCGGCCGGGGTGCTCGGCGCGAGCACCTTCAGGCCGGGGATGAAGGAGTAGAACAGCTCGATGTTCTGGGAGTGGGTGGCGCCCAACTGCTGGCCGCCGCCGCCCGGGGTGCGGATGACCAACGGCACACTGGTCTGGCCGCCGAACATGCCGTAGATCTTGGCGGCGTGGTTGATGATCTGGTCGATCGCGATCAACGAGAAGTTGATCGTCATGAGCTCCACGACGGGGCGCAACCCGAGCATGGCGGCGCCGATCGCCGCGCCGACGAAGCCCTCTTCGGCGATGGGGGTGTCGCGCACCCGGCGCTCGCCGAACTCCTTGAGCAGGCCTTCGGTGATCTTGTACGAGCCTTCGAAGACGCCGATCTCCTCGCCGAGGAGGAGGACGTTCTCGTCGCGGTGCATCTCGGCGCGCAGGGTATCGCGCAGGGCTTGGCGGTAAGTGATGACGGACATGTCAGCCGCTCCTTGTCTACTCGGCGAAGACCGGGTCGGCGGGCATGCGGCTCGACTCGTTCGGCACGGGGGTGGCATAGGTGTAGTCGAACAGCGTGGACACCTCGGGGTGCGGGCTGTTCTCGGCGAAGTCCGCGGCGTCGGTGACCTCTTCGCGCACCGACTCGGCGATTTCCTGCTTGAGCTCGTCGGTGAGGATTCCGGCCTCGGTGAGACGCGTCTCGAAGGCGGCCAGCGGGTCGTTGGCCTTGGCCTCCTCACTCTGCTCGGAGGTCCGGTACTTGGCCGGGTCCACGACGGAGTGCCCCTTCAACCGGTAGCTCACGGCCTCCAGGAGGAAGGGCTGCTGTTCGGCGCGGGCGCGCTCGACGAGGTCGGCCGCTGCGTTGCGCACGGCCAGTACATCCTGGCCGTCTACGCGCACGCCTTCCATCCGGTAGGCGGAACCCCGCTTGTAAAGATCGGGCTCGGCGGACGACTTCTCGACGGTGGTGCCCATGCCGGTGAAGTTGTTGATCACCACGAAGACGACCGGAAGGTTCCACAGCGCGGCGATGTTCAGCGACTCGTGGAACGCACCGATGTTGGTGGTGCCGTCGCCCATCTGACACATGACGACCTCGTCGCCGCCGCGGTAGGACACCGCGAGGGCAGCGCCGATGGCAAGGGGGAGCTGACCGCCCACGATGCCGTAGCCGCCGAGGAGGCGGGCTTCGGTGTCGAACATGTGCATCGACCCGCCCCAGCCCTTGGAGACGCCGGTGGAGCGACCGTACAGCTCGGCCATGACGCGGCGCGGGTGGATGCCCTTGCCCAGCGCGTATCCGTGCTCGCGGTAGTTGGTGAAGAGGTAGTCGCGCTCCTGCAGCGCCGTCATGAGGCCGACGACGGTTGCTTCCTCGCCGAGGTTCAGGTGGCAGTAGCCGCCGATGCGGGCCTGCGTGTACGCCTGAGCGGTGCGCTCCTCGAAACGACGGATCAGCAGCATCTGCCGGTAGTAGTCCAGCAGCGTCTTGGGCTGCTCGTCGGCGATGTCGGGCGTGCTGTCCTTCCGGGTGCGTCGGCGGCTGCCGGTCCTGGCAGTGCCGCCGCCCTTCGGCTTGGCCGTGTCAGCCATGTCGGTGCCTTTCTACGTGCGGGATCGGCCCCGACCGGGTGGGTGACCCGAGGAGGCCGCGGCCGTGCCGCGCGATCACGCGTATGGTCACGGCCTGCTCGCCAACGCCGGACTCAACGGCGGACGCGAGAGTGGCTGTTCTGGTGTGAGGTTCGTCGCGCACACTCTACGTACTGATCGATGATCGATCAATACGACTTTACGGCAGATGCTCCACTTTTCTCACATACCGGGGCGAACCACTGGCCGGTTTCTCCGGAGGCGTACGACTCAGCCCACGGCGTCGCGGGACTTCAGCGCCGCTTCCACGTAGTTGAGCACGTGGTCGCTGAGCATCTGGCCTACCCCGGGATCGCGGTCGCGAAAAGCCCGGGTGATCTGGTGGTGATCGGCGGCCTTGGCGTGCAGTTCCATGTTGAGCCAGCGAACCGACAGCGCCGTCCAGACCTCCACGCCCAGCGATTCCCACGTGTGCAGGAGAACGCTGTTGTCGGCGGCGCGCACGATTTCGCGGTGGAAGTCGACGCTGTGCTTGATCTCTTCCTCGACGTCCCCGGCGGCGGTGGCGCGTCGCAGTGCCTCGACCTCGCGTTCGAGAGGACGAATGTCTTCGGCCAGCCTCGGGGCGGCCAGTTGGGCGGCGACGAGTTCGAGACCGGCCCGCACCGGATAGATCTCCGCCATGTCCGCGGCTCCGAAGTCGCGCACTCGGGCGCCCTTGTTCGGAACCGACTCGATGAGCCGCAGGGTCTCCAGCTCCCGAAGAGCCTCGCGCACCGGCGCCTGGCTGACGTTGAGCTCGGCGGCCACGCGTCGTTCGACGATCCGCTCGCCCGGTTGCCATCGGCCCGACAACAGGCCGTCGACCAGAACACGCCGGATCTGCTCCCGCAGGGGGTTGCGGGCTAGCCGAGAGGCGTCTTCCGGGCTCTCAGAAAGCTCGACCATCAATGGCCTTTCTCTTCTGGGGACGACAGCGGGCTGAGGGCTTCTTGAAGAGTGCCACACCGGGTCGGCGCCCCGGTCCGATGATCCCCTGAGTCGCCTCTCAAGAGCTCCGTTTGCTCACGGAACGCTCACACCTGTGTCTCAACTGGTTCTGTGGGGGTTTCCCGGGGCCCGAGCATGGGAGAAGCGCGAGGTAGGACGATCGTAATCAATAGGTACCCGAGACGCTTGACCAAGCAGGGCGGTATGCTCATCTGTCGGAAATGTTCTGGTACTCCGAATGTGCCGATGGAACCGCTGACCCGGGAACGGCCGTCGCAGTCATGGAAGTGGTCCGTGTATGCGCTGCCCGAAAGGCGCGCGGATTACCGGAGCAGTGCCACCAAGCGGCCGGTCCCCCGACCGGTCCATGCGGGCGTGAAGCATAGGGCGCGTCCGCATATCCCGATCCCGAAGACCGACGTCCAGCGGCGAGCCCATCCCCTTCGCATACCCCCGTGCCGCAGGCCAGCCCACACTCGTGAGACAGCACTGAGCACAAAATGACGCCTATATCGCGGATACGGCCCGAGTCATATCGCCGGGTCGAGAATCCGATCTTTGACCCCCATCACGACCACAGGTCAGTCACTGTGGCCAGAGTCGAGCGCCCACTGGGTGCCCGCATCGCCCCCTGGATGCCGAAGAAGATCACCTGGCCCAGCGCGAGTGAGATCGCGTGGGGACTGGCCTCGGACAAGGTGGCGATCCTGCTCGCGGTCGCACTGGTCACCATGACCGTGCTCTCTGCGGGCGCGCTGCACCCCATCGACAACTTCATCAACACGATGCCGCGCCCGTTCTGGGACGACATCAGGCTTTTCCTCATCCTATGGCCAGATACGGTCGCTTCGCGAGCTGTGGCGCTGCCTGTCCTCGCCGTGGTCTCGTTGCACCTGGCCTACTGGCACCGCTCCTGGCGCCCGGTCGTACTCGCCACCGGCGGCGTGTTCGGGATGGTCTGCCTGGTCGCCACGATGAAGCTGATCCTGCGTCGATCGCACCCGCGTACCCTCGACCCGTCCTTCTTCACCGACGGGGGAGTCTCCTTCCCCTCCGGGCACGGCGCCAACGCCATCCTGATCTACGGCCTCGTGCTGTTCATGATCGTGCGCTACCGGGCGGTGCGGCCGCACATCGTGCGCCGCCTCGCCTACTGCATCGCCGCTATCGCCATTCTGCAGTCGGTGGTATCCGCCTACCTGCACTTCCATTGGTTCACCGACCTCGTCACCGGCATGATCGCCGGCGCTTTCGCGCTGCGTCTGGTCATGAAGCTCGACGAGATGATTCCCGCTGGACGCACGGCCAACTGGTGGCCCTTCTACGGCCGTTCCCATCGCCGGCCCGGCGAGATCTCCGCCACGGGGTAGCCCGTTCGGTCGAACGGCACCGGGTGGGGCACGCGCGACAGTCGTGTCCCGCCCAGGTGTCCTTCGTGTGACCGGATCTGACCGCGTCCGGCCGGTGCCGACCAGTATCCCGCGACCCTGTTGGGGGACGGACGGCCACGTCGGCGGACGAGGGACGGGTCCTGCGCGTCTCGCCCTCCCCGGTCGGTGGGCTGTCCACCGATTGTCCGAATTTCCGGTCGGAGATTATCCCACTGTTCCGGACAGTGGTGGGAAAACTACAAACCTTCCCGGGTGGAGGCCGTTTTTCGGAAACGCACATATCCCTGCATGTCACGGGATTAGGCGTGGAAATTTTTTATCGGGCCGCTCTCGCGGCCCGATTTTTGTCGCGGATTGTGCGGCAAGACAAGAGTGATTTTGTCGAGAGGATTGACCACAAGTCCTACGCAGTAAGGGTTTTCGCACGTCCAGGGCATTGGCCTCAGGAGGCCCTGTCCAGCTCTGGCCGTATCGGCTTCAAAGCAAGACACAGGGGGTACCCGCAGAGCGACAATGACATCGGGCGCAGATGAATTCAGGGCCCGGGAGGGAAGTACAAGAGTGGGACTCGACCAGACCGATCTGGAGATCGTCCGGCAGTTGGAGCTCGATGGCCGATTGCCGTTTGAAGGGCTGGCCAGCCGTGTGGGATTGTCCCGCGCGGCCGTCCGGTTGCGCGTGCGCAGACTGGTCGACTCCGGGGCGATCCGGTTGGTCGGGGTCGTGCATCCGAGGGTTCGCGGTATGACGGCGCACGCGCATCTGTCCATCGATGTCGACTCCGATGTCGCACCGGTCGCCGAGGCGGTGGCTGATCTCCCCGAGACAGCCCTGGTGAACATGACGGCGGGGCGGTTCCCGCTGGCCGCCGAGCTGCACGGACGTAGTCTGCGCGAGCTCGGCGAGGCAGTGGAGCGGGTGCGCGCGCTTCCCGGGATCGTCGATGTCGACACAGCGATCTACACCGACATCCTCAAGGATCCGCAGCTGCCCGACCCCGCCCCGCCGGGGCTCGACCTCGACCTGCTCGACCACCGGGTTCTGGAGCTGCTGGAGCGCGACGGCCGGCTGTCGTTCGCGGACCTGGCCGCCGAAGTCGAATTGTCAGCGGGGGCGGTGCGCAGCAGGGTGCTGCGCCTACTGGAGACCTCGGCGATCCGGGTCACCGCGCTGGTCGACCCCGGTGCGGTCGGGCTGGCCAGTCTCGGTGGATTCGCGCTGCGCCTGTCCCGATCCGCGCCCCAGGCGATCGCTGAGCTCGCTTCCTGGGAGCAGACCCGTTTCCTGGCCCGTTGTGTGGGGCGGGCGGACCTCCTCGGCACGGTGGCGGCGGAGTCCACGTCGGGACTTCACCTGCTCTACGAGCGGTTGCGGGCGCTCCCCGGGGTAAGAGTCACCGAGACGTGGGTGCACATGAGTTCGGTCCGGGACAGATATGCCAACCGCGATACTTCTAGAGCGCTCTCCGGCGTTTTAGATTGAGCGTGCACCACATCCCGCCCACACCTTTGAGAGGTGCGAATTGTCGATTCTCCAGCCGGGCCTGAAGCGGGTTCGGCTCCGTGTCCCCGCCGACTCCTCGTTCGATGCAGTCCGTGACCTCGACGGTACCTTCGCCGAGGTCCCCGATGTCCGGGACAAGTACCGCTACCTCCGGGACGGGGTGTCCGTCGATTTCGAGGCCACTGATGAGACCGTTCTCGACGGCGATGCCTCGCTCCCGGTGTTCGAGGCTGCCCGAATCAACGCCTGATCTGCCGGCCCTCCTCAGCCGAACATGACGGCACGGTGGCAACGCCGCCGGGCCGTCCTGGGTGCCGCCGCACGGGCGTCTGCCGATCAGTGCGCCTCGTCGGCGGCACGCGGGGGGCGAGGAACAGCCAGCGCGGTCGCCACCGTATCGGCCAGGCGGTCCAGATAGCTCTTGGTGACGGGTTCGCGCAGTACGGCGATGTGCCAGTAGAGGGGGCCGAGCGCAAGGTCGAGCGCCATGCCCGCGTCGGTCGCGGGCCCAACCTCCCCCCGCGTCACCGCGGCCGCCACGATTGCCTCGCCCAGGCCGCGTTGCGTGTCGCGCAGTGCACGCTCCAGCGTCCGGGCGATGTCGGGGGTACGGGCCGCCTCGGCGAGCAGGTCGGGGACGATCTGTCCTGCCAATGGGTGGCGCAGCGCCCGTGCCGCGATGTCCAGGATCATCCGTACGTCGCCGCGCAGCGATCCGGTGTCCGGGGCGGGCACGTCGTATCCGACCACGTCCGACACCACGTCGATGACCATCTGTAGTTTCGAGGGCCAGCGTCGGTAGACCGCTGTCTTTCCCACTCCCGCGCGCCGGGCAACGGCCTCGATCGACATGCGCCCGTAACCGACCGCCGCCAGTTCGTCGAACACGGCTGCGCGGATGGCCTCGGTCACGTCTTCCTGAAGGACGGCTGCCCCGGTCGGCGTACGTCGGGTCCGGGGGCGCTCCGCTGATGGCATGCGATCAGTCTAATTGGACGACGAAACGGTTGCGTTCCGTCCTGTGGGAGCCTAAGCTCACGAAGCGACGAAACGGTTGCGTTGCGTCGTTGTGTCGGATGGGGCGGAGCGACTCGGTTCGACCGGAACCGCGCCGTACGCCCTCGTGTGACCAGGGAAGCGACTTCGAGTGAGCAGAGACGTCATACCGCGCCACGGAGCGCTCGATCCCGAGGTCGGCGCCGCCGAGCTTGCAGCTCGGTACGGATTGGGCGTGAGCGGCGCCCGCCCTTCGCCGGTGGAGTACACCCGGCGACTGTGGGGACGCCGCCACTTCATCGCCGCGTTCGCCCGGGCCCGCGGTGACGGACAGTACAGCCGGGCCCATCTCGGCCGACTCTGGCAGGTGATGACCCCCCTGCTCAACGCCGCTGTCTACTACCTCATCTTCGGTCTGCTCATCGGAACCCGGGACGGCGTTCCCGACTTCATCCCGTTCCTGGTCACCGGCGTTTTCGTATTCGCCTTCACCCAGTCCTCGGTGCTCAGCGGGGTGCGGGCCGTCTCGGGGAACCTCGGGCTGGTGCGGGCCCTGCACTTCCCCCGGGCCGTGCTACCGGTCGCGCTCACGCTGGCCCAACTGCGTCAGATGCTGGTGTCGATGGCCGTGCTGGTGGTCATCGTGCTGCTGGCGGGGCAGGTGCCGACCTGGTCCTGGTTGCTGGTGGTTCCGGTGCTCCTGGCGCAGTCGGTGTTCAATGCCGGTCTGGCCCTGGTCGCGGCCCGCCTCGGAAGCGCGGTGAGCGATCTCGCCCAGCTCCTGCCGTTCGTCCTGCGCACGTGGATGTACGCCTCGGGCGTGATGTACAGCATCGGCAACCTCACCGCGGACGCACCCCTGCCGGTCCGCGTGCTGCTCGACCTCAATCCGGCCGCCGTCTACATCGATTTGACGCGCTTCGCCCTCATCGACAGTTTCACCGCTGCCCAATTGCCGCCCTACGCCTGGGGTGTGGCTGTGGCCTGGGCATTTGTTCTCGGGGTCGGTGGGTTCGGGTATTTCTGGCAGGCGGAAGGACGGTACGGCCGTGACTGAACGAAGCGGCACGGTGGTGGGGCCTCGGCCCCCCACGGTCATCGTGGACGACCTGCACGTGGTCTACCGGGTGCGGGGCGCCGGCCGGACCAAGGAGGTCAAGGGCGGTGCGACGGCGGCGTTGGCGCGCATGATCTCCCCGAGGCGTCTGGCGGGTGAGCGCCGGGTCCACGCGGTCAAAGGCGTCGGTTTCGTCGCCCGGCGCGGGGAGACCATCGGTCTCATCGGTTCCAATGGTTCGGGCAAGTCCACCCTGCTGCGGGCCATCGCCGGTCTGTTGCCGGCCGAGAGCGGCGCCGTCTACTCCGACGGCCAACCCGCCCTGCTCGGAGTCAACGCGGCGCTGATGAACGATCTGAGCGGCGAACGCAACGTCGTCCTGGGCTGCCTGGCAATGGGGTTGTCCCCGCGGGAAGTGCGGGAGCGCTACGACGAGATCGTCGAGTTCTCCGGAATCAACGACAAGGGCGACTTCATCTCGTTGCCGATGCGTGCCTACTCGTCGGGGATGGCCGCCCGCCTGCGCTTCGCGATCGCCTCGGCCGTCAACCACGACGTCCTGATGATCGACGAGGCCCTGGCCACCGGTGACCGCGCCTTCCGCAAGCGCTCGGAGGCCCGGATCCGCGAACTCCGTGCCGAGGCGGGCACGGTTTTTCTGGTCAGCCACAGCCTCACGTCCATCAGGGACACCTGCGCCCGCACCCTGTGGCTCGAAAACGGGGAACTGGTCATGGACGGCCCCACCGACGAGGTGGTCCGCGCCTATGAGGACAGTGCCGGACGGCGATCCTCGGCGCCGTGACCCGCGCTTATGGTGCCCCGGTCGGTCGGTGAAGCGGAGAAGAAGCCGATTCCAAGCCGTAGCGAAGCGCCGTCTGAGACGGTTCTCCGGTATGCCGCACGAGGCGGTGTCACGAGAAGACTCGGACGGTCATGAGGATTCTGAAGCAGGCAGCAGCGGCGGTTCTGGTGGCGGGTGCGGCTGCGGCCGGAACCATCGCGGCCGCGGCACCCGCGGCGGCGGCGACCTACAACAACGAGTGCGGAGCCGGGTACGCCGTTGTCAACTCGGCGAACATCGGAAGCACCGGAACGGTGTTCCTCACCTACAACAGTTCGACCAAGAGGAACTGTGCCATCACCAAGCGCAACACCGCTGGTTCGACCGTGCTGATCGAGGTTGGCCTCTCGGTCAGCCCCAAGGGCAACCACTGGGACGCCTTTGAGGGCGGCCAGTTCACCAGCTACGCGGGCCCGATCTACCTGTCCGCCGCCGGCAGGTGCGTCGACTGGGGCGGGCGGATCAACAACCCGAACGGTTCATGGACGGGCAAGAACGGCACCAACTGCGGCTGACCCCGGCGCGCGTTCCGGTCGGTGCGCGGAGCACCGGCCGGAACACTTCTTCCCCGGCGCCCGCAAACGCCGGTTCCCATACCGGGGGAGTCCGCCCGCCCAGGCCGTTCACGACGGCCCGCACCGTGGCACCGCCCCGGTTTCCGGTGCGGGTGAGGCGGTCCAGCCACTCGTCGGGCAGTGTGCGCTCGGCACGGGTGAGCGCGGCCCCTTCGTCGGGAGGAACCGCCTTGAGCGCGACCGCGCGGGTGGCAGCCGTGTCCTTCCCGCCGTCGGCCAGTCGCCTCCGCAGCGGCAAGGGGCGATCATCGACTTCTCCACTTCGGTCGCCAAGCCGGCCCTGCCCGACTCTGTCTCTTGCGCGGCCGCCGAAAGCGCGGTCGACGCGATCAGCCCCGTACTCGCCGAAGTACTGCGCGGCCGCGACATCACCGTCGACGTCGCAGCCCCCGGGCCTACCGCGGCGGCCCTGTCGGACGGAGAAGACGAGGCGACCGTCGAGCGCGCGGCGAAACCGGACCCGCTTGAACGGCCGGGGCCCAGGGCGGCACCGTCGAGGCAGGCCCTTCTCGGCCGGTCCCGGACGGTGGGCCAACGGTCAGACCCCCTACGCCGACGGCGACGTCGCCCAGGGATTCGGTGCGGGCCCGCAAGGGGGCGGGAGTGATGGAGGCGCGGCCCGGTCGGCTAAGCGGACCGCGGCGCGGCCGTCGTGGCCCGCGGCCTCATGGGGGATATGCGCAACCGCTGGTGGCAGAACGTCCTCGGTGCCGCGGGCTGGACCTCCATCTGCGCGGTGTGCCTCAACCTGTTGTCCGCCATCGTGTGAGCCGCCGACCGGCCGGGGCGTGAGCCGCACCGGATCGATCGTGGATCAGTACGACCGGAGCCGGGACGAGGGAAGGGCCTCCGTCCCGGCCCCGGTCCGCGTGGCACCGTTCGGCCCGGTCGCGGGCTCGCGAAAATCCCGAGACGCGCGCTGGCGGCGGTGGACCGTGCCGGCTTCCCGCTTTTCCCGGACTTGAGCGGCAGGGACGACCGGTCGAAAACGAATGTGCACCACGGGGGTGGTCCACGGCGGGGGCGGTCGGAAGCGGACATGGGGCCACGGTGGTCGGATCGACGGCCACCGTGTTCGAACCGGCATGTCCTTGGCCGCTGTGCGGCGTCGGTTGCGTTGCCTCAGGTCGCGCCGTGGGGGCCGCGGCCTTGGATTGTGCGATCGCGGATCATTTCCGACTAGCGGTGGTGCCAGCCGTGGCCACCGCCGTGGTGCCAGCCGCTGTTGTGGTTCCACCCGCCGTGGTGCCAGCCGTGGTTGTGGTGCCAGCCGCTGCGGTGGTACCAGCCGCCGTGGTGCCGGTAGCCGCTGTTGTAGTAGTAGCCGTCACCGTCGTGTCCGCGGTTGCCGGCCTGCGAGTGCACGCTGTGGGAGTAGGCCCCCTGCGCCCCTGCCGCCGTGGTCTGTTCGTGGTAGCTGCTGTCCGCCATGGCCATTGCCGGTGCGCCGAAGGCCAAAGCCGGAACGGTGATAGCGGCGAAGGCGATGCGGGCCAGAGTCTTGCGGTTCATTGCTGGTGCTTCCTTTCTCTGGCGTTCTGACTGCTTGCCATTTCTTGTCCCCTTCCTGCGCTTCGGCTTTGTCGGAGCGGTTCGGGGACGGTCACCGGTGAATGAATGGCCTAACAAGTCCCATGACCGTCCGGGGCACTTGTTAACCCTCTCAATCCGATAAGCTACTGAAAGTAATAATTGCCATCGTTGGTCGTTTATTGGTCAACCAAATCGGATCGCCGGGCAGGAGCGACAGTGCCGGAGCGGCCCCGGTCCCAAGCCCTTTGAACGTGGAGTTTCCTATCGCCACGCCAGTGGCCCTCACCGGATGCGAAGGTGAAAAGCAGGCAAAACGCGGCAAGTGGGAAAGTCCCGACTCCGTGTTCTCCCGGCTACATCCCGCGCAGGTGATCGCGCAGTTTCCGTGCGACCCCCGCCATGAGTGCCTCGGCTCCCGGCTGATTGATGGCCGGCACCCGTGATTCGGTGAGTACGGCGACCCCGAACGTCTGACCGTCGGCGTGTTCGACGACCCCGATCTCGTGCCGCAGGTTGAGAAGTGTTCCCGTTTTGGAGGACCACTTCGACGCGTCGGAACTGAAGTCGGGGGCCAGGCGCTGCCGCAG
Source organism: Nocardiopsis ansamitocini (assembly GCF_030268225.1). GTDB lineage: Bacteria > Actinomycetota > Actinomycetes > Streptosporangiales > Streptosporangiaceae > Nocardiopsis_D > Nocardiopsis_D ansamitocini. Next base: position 106,963 of record NZ_BSQG01000002.1, read on the forward strand.
TACGTTGTCGCCCATGAGGGTGCGGACCCGCTCAGCCACCGCGGGATCGAGCGGTGAAGGGGTCCACAGCACCTGTAGCAGTTCGACGAACGCCCGCGCCGAACCCGAGCTCGCGCGGGTGACATCGAGCTGTGGTACCCGATGCCCGCGGCCCGCCGTGCCCGCCCCGATGGCCAGGGAGTGGGCGAGGTGGGCGTCCACCTCGCCCAGACGTTCCGCCGGGGTCTCGTTGAGATCGCGGATCGTGTGCCGGATGGTGATGCCGCGGAGTCCGATCGCCTGCATCGACTTCGCGACCTCGGCCGGCGTGGTGAGGGCGAACAGGGCGTCTGCGGCGGTGTTGTCGCTGATGCAGGTACTGAGGTAGACGAGGTCGTCGACAGCGATCTCGGCGGGGTGCCGGAACCGGCTGAGACCGGGAGGCCCGGGAGTGGTGATGCCCCCGGGTGCCACCAGGAGCCGTGTCGAACCGTCGAGTTCCCCCCTTCTGATGCGGTCGAGAGTGGCGATTGCGAGGGGGACCTTGACGAGGGAGGCGGTCGGGAACTCCAGGTCGGGCTCGATTCCGAGCTCGTTGCCGGAGTGCAGGTCGCGCACCAGGAAGGAGCCGCGCAGGCCGGCGTCGTCGAGCTCCTGACGAAGGTCCCGCAGGAGTGTCCCGGTGTTCATGCCGCGGCTCCGTTCTCGGGGGACGCCCCCAGGCACCGCGCGATCCCGGCGTGCAGCCGGGTACGGATGCGCTCCGCGTCGTCGCCGATCCCGGCGAAGACGTCGAAACTGCGGACGAGTCGGATCTCGCCGATCGGCCGCCAGCAAAGATCCAGTTCCTCGGCCTGTTGGGGCGAGGACAGCAGGAAGTCGGTCGAACCGAGGACCTCCGCCAGCGCGGAGGTGAGGGCGATGGCCACCGTGACCTGCGCCGGTTGGAGGCCCACCGTGTCCCGTACGCGGATCATGCGGTCGCGGATGTGCGGAACGTCGTCCTCCGGCTGGATCCAGATACGGCGTCTCCGGGACGACCGGTCGGTGCGTCCGGCCCGCAGCGTCTCGACGTAGACGGTCTCCGTGTGGAGCGCCGTCGCGCTCGCCAGCCCGAGAGGCACCGACCAGCGTCCTTCGCCCGGCGGTACCTCCGTGATCGCCGCGCGGACCTGTTGGGATCGCAGGAGCTCGGCGCGTTCGGCGGGCGGGGCCGGGTGGAAGACCAGGTGGATGCCCTGTCGGCGTGCTTCGGCGTCCAGGAGCGCGAGATCGCGTGTGCAGCAGATCTCGGGCACCGCGAGCAGCAGCGGCGTGAGTTTGGCGCGTTCGGCGTCGTGCTCCATGTCCTCGGCGATACGGACGAGGCGCTTGGCCGAGGGCAGCATGTCACGACCGAACGGGGTGAGCGTGGCCCGTCGGGTCGACCGGTCGAACAACCGCGCGCCCAGATGTTTCTCCAGGGCCGCGATGCGTCGACTCGCGACCGGTTGGGGCATGCGTGCGGCCGCTGCGCCGAGAGTGAAGCTGCCCCTCTCGCTCACGTTCACGAAGGCTTTGCAGGCACCGACGAGATCCATGACCAGGATGCTATGCCGATTCGGCATTGAAGTGCCCATTTTTGTCTTGGACAGCATCGGACTCCGTCGTGAGACTCCTTCGCAGGGCCACCCGAGGGTGGTGTCCGCGGTCGCGGCGAGCCGCCCGGAGACGATTCCGGCGCCCGGTTCGAGGACCGACCGTGGCACCCGAAGGCCCGTGCGAACTCACGACAGGAGACCTGAACCATGCCCATCCAGTTCACTCGCCGCGTCGCGGCAGTAGCCGCGCTCGCGCTGCTGCCGCTCGTCGGCTGCACGACCCCCGGCGAGTCTTCCGCCCCCGTATCCGCGACGACGACGCAGACGGCTGCGCCGGTAGCGTTCGAGCAGGAATTCCAGCAGCTCGAAGCCGATTTCGATGCCAGGCTCGGTGTCTATGCGCTGGACACCGGCACCGATGAGACCGTCGCCTACAACGCCGACGAACGGTTCGCCTACGCCTCCACCTTCAAGGCCCTCATCGTCGGTGCCGTGCTGCAACAGAACTCGGTCGACGAAATGGAGAAGGTCGTCACCTACAGCAGCGAGGACCTGGTCCCCTACTCCCCGATCACCGAGCAGCACGTCGACACCGGCATGACGCTTCTCGAAGTGAGTGATGCCGCCATCCGCTACAGCGACAACACCGCGGCGAACCTCCTCTTCCACGAACTCGGCGGACCGAGCGGCCTGGGCGACGCGCTCAAGGGGATCGGTGACGACGTCACCCACGTCGACCGGCTCGAACCCGACCTGAACGAGGCCACCCCCGGAGACATCCGTGACACGAGCACCCCACAGGCGCTCGCCGGCAGCCTGGAGGAGTACACGCTCGGCGACACCCTGCCCGACGACAAGCGCACGATCCTCGTCGACATGCTCAAGGGCAACACCACCGGAGACGAGTTGATCCGCGCGGGGGTTCCCGAAGGCTGGGAGGTCGGTGACAAGACCGGGGGCGGTGGTTACGGGACCCGCAACGACATCGCCGTCATCTGGCCGCCGAACGACGACCCCATCATCCTGGCGGTTCTGTCCAGCCGCGATGAGGAAGACGCGGAGTACGACAACGCGCTCATCGCCGAGGCGACCAAGGTCGCCATCGACGCCCTGGCATAGGTTCTGCGGGCCGACCGGGCGGCGCACCGCCGTCCGGTCGGCCCATGGCCCCGCGAAATCCGCCCCCGGGCGCGGCACTTACAGCGGCCGGGCCGAACATCGTCACCGGGACGTCGCGGCCTCCCCGAGCCGGATGCTGAGCCGAGTCCTTCCTCCACCGCCCACTGCTGCGCGACCGGGAGAACGCTTGAGCGGACAAACCGGTTCGACGCTTTGTCGATACGCGGCGGCGCGGGCGCTCGTCACCGGGCCGAGCGGTGCGTGGCGACAGTCGTACGGACAGGCCGGTGTCGATCGCGGTCCTTTCGGTGCCGGGACGGAGAAGAGGTGCGGAGTGGGGACTTCGCCGAAACGGGTGCGTGATTGGCCGCCATTGGCCGTTGCCGGCCTTGTTTCCCGCAAAACCGGGACTTATGGCCGTGGTGCACGTCACAATCGCCGTGGATGTCGAGATGGTTCGTCATCTCGGCCCCGCCGGTCATCACCGCTTCGCACCGTCTTTAGTCCCGGAAAGGACACGACTTGACTCTTCCCACCGAGCCGATCGGCAGCATCCCCCGCCCCGACTTCCTGATCGAAGCGCTCGGCGCGTTCTCAACGGGGCGCATGAGTGCCGTCGCGTTGGCCGAACTCCAGGCCAAAGCGACCGCTGACACGTTGACCCGTCTCACGGAGACCGGCTCCCCGGTCCTCACCGACGGGGAACAGGGCAAACCGAGTTTTGCCACCTACCCGTTGGCGGGTTTGGCCGCACTCGCCCCGGACGGGGCGGTCATCCCGTTCGCGGACGGGCACCAGCGCCAGCTTCCGCGACTCACCGATGGACCCTTCCGCTACCAGACCTACGCTGACGAGTACCTGCGCCTGGCCAAGGAGCACACCGACCTCCCGGTGAAGCAGGCGGTGATCGCCGCATCCGCGATCAGCCTGATCTACCCGGCCGACGGCATCGACGGCTACGACCGCGCCGAGTTCACCGCCCACCTGGTGGACGAGGCGGAGGCCGACATCCGCCGCAGTTTCGATGCCGGGGCGCACAGCGTGCAGATCGACTTCACCGAGGGGCGGCTCTCGCTCAAGCTCGACCCGTCGGGCGGTCTGCTCAAGTCGTTCGTCGACCTCAACAACCAGGTGTTGGACCGGTTCTCGGCCGAGGAACGCGCTCGGATCGGCGTGCACACCTGCCCGGGCGGGGACCAGGACTCGTCGCACAGCCTCGACGTGGACTACGCCCAGCTGCTGCCCACACTGTTCCAGCTGCGGGCCGGCGCCTTCTACCTCCAGCTCGCCAGTGAGCCCGACCCGCGACGGGTGCTGGAGACGGTTCGCGACCACGCCGACCCGGACCAGCGGATCTTCGTCGGAGTGGTGGACCCCATCGACCCGCGCGTGGAAACTCCCGAGGAGGTCCGCGACCGCGTACTGCAGGCGGCCGAATTCATCCCGGCCGACCGGCTCGGAACCTGTGACGACTGCGGATTCTCCCCGTTCGCCGACGACACATCGACCTCGCGCGACCTCGCCTTCGCCAAGATCCGGGCGCGGGTGGAGGGGACCGGCCTGGCCGCCGACTCGCTCGGGCTCTGACTTCGCGTAGCAGCGTTCGTTCCCCACTGAAGGGAGCGGATCCCATGCCGGCCGGTGAGGTTCGGGGCCGGGTTCACCGGCCGGCAGGAGCGTACCCTCCGTGAGGGTTATCGCGTCCACAGGCGGAGAGGAAGGGCTCGCGGTGGCGCCGGAGACGGAGGAAGAGCCGCGGAGCACGAGGGGAGCGCGTGCCGGTGCCCGTCGGGCGGGTTCATGCGCGGCGCTCTTCACGTCCTACGATTGCCCCATGGTCTTCAAGCGGGTCGGTAGCGGGCGTCCCTACCCTGAGCACGGATTGTCCACAGGTGCATGGGCACAGATCGCACCGTGCCAGGTGCGTCTGGACGAACTGGTTACGACCAAGGCCAACCTGGACCTGCAACACCTTCTCGCCAAGGACTCCACCTTCTTCGGTGACCTGTTCCCCCACGTCGTGCGCTGGGAGGGGCAGCTCTACCTGGAGGACGGCCTGCACCGGGCTCTGCGTGCCGCCCTCCAGCAGCGCGCCACCATGGCGGCCCGCGTCTTCGAAACCGCCGAATGGGTGCCGCAGGCGGTCTGACCGACGACTTGCCCGCGGTGGGGGAGAAGTCCTCGACGCACCCCCGCCCCCGGTAGCGGTCGGGCTCCTTGCCGGCGTCGACCGGTCGCATCGGAACACCCCCGTACGTGGCGACGGGCTGGTCGTGCACGACCGCACGGTCGTCGACGCCGGGCCGTAACCGGCGCGTCGGCTTCGTGCGCCGAGCCGTGGAGGCGCATGCGTCCGGGAGGCCCGTTCACGTGCCGGCCGATAAGAACGGTTCGCGTGCGGGAGCCGGGGCGATCGGCTGTCGTTCGGTGGAGAATTCGTCCACAACCGGCACATTGTCCACAGCCTGTGGACAATGTGTGCGGATCCGCACCGTTCACCGGCCCGCCCGGTTACGTCTCCGGCCGGTCGAGCAGGGAAAACGCTGCATCGACGGATCCGTTCTCGTCCTGCTCGCGTTCGACAGTGGCCGCCCAACTGGCAAGAAGCTCCAGGGACTCCTGGGAGGGCGATGCCGGTTCGGCGCTGTACGCCATGGGGGAGAGGCCGGAGTCAGCGGTCAGTTCCATGGCCTCGAAACTCAATTCGAGCAGGCCCACGACGGGGTGGCGGAACTGCTTGACACCGGTGCGGTGCTGGTGGACGTTGTGTTCCGCCCACCGGACACGGAAGTCCTCGCTCCGGGTGGACAACTCACCGACCAGGTTGCACAGTGCCCGGTCGTAGGGGTCGCCACCGGCTTCGGCACGCAGGATGGCGGCGGTGTCGTTGGCTGCCCGTTGCCAGTCCGGATAGAAGTCGTGTGCGCGGGGATCGAGGAACACGAAACGGGCGTGGTTGGCCGGCGGGGCGGCAAAGATCTCCGAGTAGCGCGCATACCCGAGGCGGTTGGCCGCGAGGATGTCCAACCGCCCGTTCTGTACCACGGCCGATGAGCCGGTCATGGCGTCGAGGATCAGCACCAGCGTTGCGTGCGGGTCCGGCCTCCGCCGTGCTCCCCGCCGCCGGGAACCGTTCCGTCCTGAGCACTGACACGACGGGCCGCGACCGGCCCCCGGTCCTTCGGACCGTTCCGCTAGGACTTCCCGTCCACCCGTCGATCGGACGGGAGGTGTGCGGCGAACGGTGCTCCGACCACCTGACTGGGAGCGCCGTACCCAGGAAAACGGCTCCCTGGTTACTCCGAAGGAACTGAACGAGACTGCACACGAAGGCCGTGGAGCTCCCTCCCAGTACGAACGGGGGAGCATCCAGTGCGTGGCGATCGGTCGGATGCCTGTACCGGGTGTTACCGGATACCCGTACCGGCTGTCCGAACGAGCCGGACGTCCAGGCCCCCGGTGAGTGCCGGGGCCCCGTCCCATCTCTCAACGGCGAAGGAGTTTCGAGGACATGACTGACGACGGGACCGCACCCCACCCCTACGTCGGTATGTGGGTTACCGCAGACGGTTACATCCGACAGGAATTGCTGCCCGATGGGCGCTACGACGAGGCGCGCGGCAGCCGAAGGAGCGCCTACACCGGCGATTACACCGTCAAGGGGACCCACATCGACTACGTCGACGACACCGGCTTCACCGCTACGGGGGACGTCCGCGACGGGGTTCTCCACCACGAGCACCTCGTTCTCTACCGGGAAGAAGGAAGTACGGCGTGACAGGACCGTTCCCCGGTTGCGACCCCACCCGCGGCAACCGGAAAGCCACTCGCATGAGCCGGAAAACGAAACGTGGTTCCCGGGAACCGTGCTCGCGGTTCCCTGAGGGGCCCGGAACGGTTGCGCGTCTCGGTGCCCTGACCGTTCTCCTGCTCGCCGCCACCTTCGTGGCGACGGCGTGCGGGAACGAGGCGGGATCCGCCCCGGAAGCAGGGGTGGCCGGGCCCACCACATCACCCGAGCCGACCACGGAGGAAGTGACGACAATGGAAGCGCACCCGTACGTCGGAATGTGGGTCACCGCAGACAACCGCATCCGTCAGGAGCTGCTGCCGAACGGACGCTACGACGAGGCGCGTGGGCAGCGCGAGAGCGCCTATACCGGACGCTACGAGGTGACCGGCAGCCGCATCGAGTACTGGGACGACACCGGGTTCACCGCCGATGGGGAATTCGACGGCGATGTTCTCCACCACGCCGGCTACGTCTTCTACCGCGAGGGCAGCGAGTCCCACCGAGAGGCCGGGACCGGGTAGGGCGGTTTTCGCGTCGTGCCCTCGCACCGGCCGTGTCGTGACGGCCGCCCCGGCGTCAGCGCAAGGGGACCCGGGAGCACAGAAGGGCACGCGTTCCTGGAGCAGCCGTGCCCGGGCGGACGACCGGGCACGTACGGACCATCGCGGTCGTGCGACGGGGCAGCAGGAGACGGCACGAACCGTGCCCTGTGGTCTTCGGAGTTCCAACCGATGACGGTGCCGGGGACGAGCGTGCGACGTCCGCCTGACCTGTCATCCCGTCGTGTTCGAAGCGACCCTCATCGCAGGCGATACATAGCCGGTGCCGATACGAACACCGTCGAGCCACTCGGTCAGTCGCGTCGCCTCGTTCGCGAGAGCCCGCTGCGTCGAGGCCGGAACGGATTCGAGTAGGTGGACCCGGACGACTCCGGCGTCGTCCTGGACCCATGACCCGATCGCGCGACCGTTGGCCCATGCCGTTGTCCCGGCGTTGCCACGGCCCTCGAAGAGCTGTTCACGGTGCGGGCCGAGGTAGAAGTCCCGGCCGCGCCAGCCCATGACGGTCGGATCGAGGACCGGGAGCAGCGCGACCCACTCGCCCGGGTCGGCCACCGCGGCGACATCGTCGGGCAGGAGCCACCCGGTGGTGCCGTCATCGAGGGAGACGGTGACGGCTTCCAGTTCGGCCAGGGCTCTGCGCACGATCGTTTTGGTGGCACCCAGCCACCAGACGAGGTCGTCCTCGGTTCCGGGGCCGAAGCTGTAGAGCCAGCGTCGGACGAGTTCCCGATAGCCCTCGCCGGCGCTCCACGGTGGGGGAACGTCATCGAGCCAGTGTCGGGTCAGGGTCCATCGCGGTTGCGAGGTCGTGAAGCGGCCGGTGTTGACACCGCGCACGATATCCGCGGTGGCACCCAGGTGGGTGAGCACTCGCGGTGCCGACCACACCTCGCCCGCTGTTCCTTCGACCTTCACATCGATCCTCGGCACGGCCCGGCGTGCATCGATGGCCGCCAGGCCCTGCGGAGCGTCGGCGAGCAGGGCGAGGACTTCTTCCCTTGCCTGGTCGAGCCAGCCGTCGCCGTCGTCGGTAAGACCTGCCTTGACCACATCCTTCGCCATGCGGGCGCGTTCCGTGCCGGCGACACGCGCAGAAGCACTCGGCCACACGGCCGGCAGCAGCTCGTGGGGGAACACGAAGAGGGTGCGCCGCATCGCCAGCTGTTTCACCAGCCGGCGATCCTCGTAGAGCGCTCGGTCGACGTCCGAGACGGTCAGCGAGGCGACGCGCGCCCAGCATGACAGGTAGACCGTGGCCGGCTCGGTCGCATGCAGTGCGGTCATCGCCCGGGTTGCCGCCGTGGGGGAGGCAACCCGAAAATCCGGTGCCAGAGCGTGCCGAACGGCCAATCGAGCGCGGCGTTCGGCGTCGGTCACATGGCGCATCGGCTTATGGTGCCACACCACGCACGGTTATCGACACGCTCTCCCAGGTCGTCCCGTCGATCGTCGCCTACCGCGCACCGGTCCAGCGCAAGCCGTTCGACCGGGACTTCCTCGTGTCGATGATCGACGGTGTCGTGGTGCCGGCGATCCGCAACGCACGGGCCGGCCCCACGTGCCCAGGACCCAGCGGATGCGGGCCCGGGCTGAATGTCAGATCGTGCGCCTACCCTTCTGCGAATCCGGGCTTCGGCTGCCCCACAGCCGGCCCCGCCCCGGACCCCTCACCGGTTGGAGCCCAATGGAAGAGAACACGTCTGCCCTCGTCTTCCTCACCGAACAGCAGCGAGACGGAGCAGGGGAGTGGACACCGGGCCACCGGCTGAGAGTCAGGTTCGAGCCAGGCGAAGCCGTCCCGCTGGTCCAGCTCGGCTGGCGGGACCTCGCCGGCGCCGAGTCCATGATCGGGTTCGATCCCGACATGACCACCTTCACCGGTATGCGGATCGCCTCGGACGGCACGTCCTGTGCATGGCGGGGCCGGTTGGCGGGGCGGCTCCCCGACCTCCCCGGTCACCGGTTCCGGGCAGAGGGCGGGAAAGGGGGGCGGGACCTCCGACTGCTCATCGAGGACGGCGGTGCACCGGCTGTGCGGGTCAATTGGGCGGACGGGGAGGGCAGCGGCGGCTCGATCGTCCTTCGCACCGTCGACTTGGACGGGGTCGGGAACGCGGACGAGATCACCGACAAGGTGAGCGGGGTACGGGCGGGCAACGAGTACGCGGCGGCTGGCGAGATCGCCGCCAACCTGCTCGACGACGCCTCCACCAAATGGCTGTCCCGGCGCGACTCCGACTGGCTGGAGTTCACCATGGTCGAACCCGTCCACATCCGGCGATACGCCCTGGTCTCCGCCAACGACTTCTCCGACCGCGACCCCCGCGACTGGGTGCTCAAGGGGTCGGCGGACGGTCGGACCTGGGTCACGCTCGACACCTGTTCCGCCGAGTTCTTCCCCGGACGGCACCTCTCCCGTGACTTCCACATCACCGGTCCTGCCGCGGACACGCCCTACACGTACCTGAGGCTGGAGTTCACCCGCAACTGCGGTGCCTCCGAGACCCAGCTCAGCCGAGTGCGGTTCTTCTCCGCAGGTCACACCTACGAGGCGTTCGCCGGACACCGCTACGCGGCGGGGGAGTCCCCGACGCCGTACGCAGGAGTCGCGGGAGACCCGGTGACCGGCCCGCCCGCCACCGTCGAACGCTGGCGGGCCTACCTGGCCGAGTACAGCGCCGACATGCTGCGTGCCCTGGACGAGGGACAGCTCTTCGGCACCACCGACGACCAGCGCCTCGCTTCCTGGCTGGGTTATGACGGTGCCACGGAGGAGCAGATCACGGACCTGGAGAAGCGACTCGGGGCCCGGTTGCCGCCCAGCTACCGCTCGTTCCTCGCCACATCCGACGGTTGGGCGACCATGGGGGCGTTCATCTCCAACCTGCGCTCCGCCGCCACTGTCGGTTGGCTGGGCGACCTCCAGGACGAGCACGTGCTCGACGAGAAATACCTGGAACACGAGGAGCCGGCCGGGCCGGTACTGCTGGTCTCGGGTGAGGGCGACGCCCAGTACTGGTTGTTGGACGCGGGGGACGTCTCCCCCGACGGCGAGTGGGCCGCCTACGTGTGGGCCGCCTGGTACCCGGGGCTGGGGGAGCGGCACGTGTCCTTCGCGGACCTCGTGGCCGACGAACGCGCCTCGTTCGAGGAACTGAGCGCAGCAGAGGGGCGCCCGGTGCGTCCGGAGGGCGCCGGGGAGCTCCTCGCCCGGGGACGCAGGGCCGCACTGCGCGGACGGGTGGGCGACGCCTTGGACGCCTTTCGGCGCGCTGAGGAGAAAGGATCCGGTGCCGCCGCTTATCTGAAGGTGGTGCTCTCGGCCTTCCTCGATGTCCGCGGAACCCATCACAAGCTGCGCGGTCTGCTGCACCGTCCCCATGTGGTGGCCGAGGTCGGCGCCGAGCAGGTCAACGCCGAGACGATTCCGCTCTTCCTGCACAGCGTCGATCCGGGCACGTCCGGCAACGCTGCCAACGCGATCCACGTTCTGGGTGAAGCCCTGCCCGGTCTCAAGGTGCCGTCGGCCGGCCAGGAGCAGGACACCTGGCTCGCCGACCACCGGTTGCCCGAACCGCCCGCCTTCGAGCGTGCCCTCGACACGGCACGGGAACTGGCGTCCGCGGGAGCAACCGATGACGCCTGGACCGTCATCCAGGAAGCCCTGGTGGGGTGGTATCCGTTGTCGCCGAACCGGATCGCCCCGGTGGTGCTGCTCACCGATCCCGCCCTCCGCCAGGTGGTCACTCCCGAACGGGCGCGTGAGGTGGTGTTCACCCCGCGGGGCGGGCGCGTGTCCGGCTGAAAGCGGGCAGTCCTCGTCGTGGTCCCTCGGTGAACCGGGCGCTGGAGCCGGGAGACAGCAGCAGGAGCACCGGTGCGAAGAACCCCACGGCCCCTCGTCAGGGCACCATGGCGAGGGGCCGGCCGTTCTGGACCCTCCCGACCGGCTTTTCGCTGTCCGGCCGGTCGCTTCGAAGCGCTGCGGCCGGCCGGGGCGCTGGGAGTGAAGCGATCGGGAGGATTGCCGTCCTGGGGCCTGGCGGGAATCGTCAAACCGCTTCGGTGCTTTGTCGACAGCGGGCCGGTGGACTCCGTGTCCGAGCCGGCCAGGAACGGTTGTGTCGAGGTGTTCGCCGTGGCCGGGCTCGTGGGACATGCCGGCATCGACGCCATCTGCCGCTACGCCCTGTCGGCCGACGCAGGCGGAGCCATCACGGTAGGGGAAGGCGTCGTCAGTCACTTCCAACCTATTGATTTTCGATAGATATCTGTTGATAATCGATATATGGATCGATACTTCGTCTTCGCCCTCCGCGCTGCCATCGCCCTGGCGATTCTGATCGGCTTCTTCGGCCAGCTCGTGGTCATCCCCGGAACGGCAGCCGGCGAGGTCGACCGGTTCCCGCCGTACGCGCCGTTCGCCGTGCCGTACATGACGGTGGCGATCATCGGGGTCGCCTGCATCCAGCTCGCCCTCCTCGCGGTGTGGATACTGCTGGACATGCTCCGACGCGATGCGCTCTTCACCTCGCAGGCATTCCGTTGGGTGGACGTCATCATCGGGTCCACGGTCGTGGCGACCCTGCTCGCGGTCGGCGTGACGGTGCACCTCCTCGTGTTCGGGGTCCCGATGCCCGACGCCATGGAGGCGATCAGCGCCTTGGGAGTCGCGGTCGTGGCAGCCGGTGTGGGCGCCTCGTTCGCGATGCTGCTCGTCCTCATGCGCGGGCTCCTGCGCAAAGCGACGGACCTGCAGACCGAGATCGCAGAGGTGGTCTGATGGCGATCATCGTCGACCTCGACCTTCAGCTTGCCCGGCGCAACATGTCGGTGGGAGAGTTCGCCGAGTCCGTCGGGATCACCCCCGCGAACATCGCCGTGTTGAAGAACGGCCGTGCCAAGGCGGTGCGGTTCACCACCCTCGACGCGATCTGTCGCACGTTGGACTGCCAGCCGGGTGATGTGCTGCGTTGGGTGCCCGACGACGATCAGGACACCGACTCGATGTGAGCAACCTGGCCGGGCACCCATCCTGCTCCGAGGGCGAACCCGAGGAGCCGGCGCGCTCGACGCGCGCCCTGGCCGAGCCGTGGAGGAAGTGTCTCGCCTGCGGGGACGGGGTGTCGACACCGGGCGGACACCATTGTCGTCACCACTGCCTCCAGCGCCACCACCAGGAAGAACGGGAGAGTCGGGTGAAGGCCGTGGCCGCCCGAAGCGATGAACGGCCGCGTGGTGGGGCCGGGCCCGATGCGGTCCGCCGCGTCGTTGCCCTCGCTACTCATCGTCTCCCTCTTCGGCGGTGCCACGGTCGTATCGGGACGGCGGTACCCGTCGTCGGAACTGCCGGACGGCGGGCGCAGCCGTCCCGATGCTGATATCTGTGGACGGCCGGTGGGCCATCCACAGCCTGTGGAGGGCGTCGTCGATGGGCGGGCGGCCGGGAACGGCGGCGGCCGCTTTCGACGACCACATCGCCTACCCGGACCAGACCCGGATGCGGGCGCCGACGGACCGGCAGGTGCCGGACGTATCCCTCCGGGACCTTGCCAGTAACCACAAGCGTTGTTGACACTCCCGTCGGCAGTGACCCAGGTTCTCTTGCGGTCGGTACTACGTGCAATCACCGATCGCCGTGCAGGTATCGAGTGATCATGGCGACCAGCTCCTTCTCCACCCTCTCAACCTGGACGGGGTGGGGGGTTGCCATGAGCTTGTGGGTGTTCAACTCGACCGTTCCCACAACGAGTTCCGCGGCCACGTCGAGGTCCTGCACTCGGACGTCTGGATGGCGGACGAGCACGTCGCGCACCTGACTCACCCGTTCCGCGCCGTGCTGGTCGATCGCTTCGATCAGTTGCAGCGCAGCCATACGCCCCGACCCGCGCACATCGGCCCGATCCTGGGGACGCCCGCCTCCACAGTGCACCGCCTTGCGACCCGCCACAGTCTGAACCGGCTGCGCTGGACGGAATCGGCCCCACCGGCCAGGCTGTCCGCCGCTGCGAACACCCCCGTCCCGGCGCGCCGACCCATGTCGGCATCAAGAAGCTCGGCAATATCGCCGGCGGTGGTGGCCATCGGGCCACGTTCCGCCAGAGGGCACGGGCCGACTGGTCTGAGGGCTCGGCTTTTACCAGCAGGGCGAAAAATTTTCAATGTATGGCGTGTCCGCACGCCGTGGGGCACAATAAAACAGACATTCGATCTTGTTGAAAACTAGAGTCCAGATTAAAATTCGGGTAGAAACGAATATGATAGAGACTGTATTCAGCACTCATGATCTCCCGAAAGAAGACCGGTTCGAGTACTGGCAGTACTGTGTGGCCAGTACGCATGCCCCGCTCACTCTCAGCAGCGAGCACCGTCGAGACTTCCAGGCCTACCAGCGCACCCTCGAAATCAATGGGATTCGCGCGTGGCCCAGTGTGTTCCAGCCGGTGACGTTCAAGAGAAGTCAGCGGTTGGTCAGGCAGTCGGATCCCGAGTGCTACCACCTCAGCTTTGTTTTCCTTGGGAGCCTGGAGGGTGTTTCCGGCAATAAGAAAGTCGATGTCGGGGTTGGTGAGATCAATATTTTGGACACCTCTACCCCATTCGAGGTCGGTGCGGCCCGGGAGTGTCCTGAGCAAAGGGGAATCGGTTTGGAGATCCCTAAGAGCAGTTTGTCGATCCCGGCCAAGTACACCGATGTCCTGGTGGGAGAAAAGCTCTCGGCAAATGTGGGATACGGGGCCCTGGTCAAACAATTTTTAAGAACCCTTGTCTCTGATTCGGCTGATTTCTCCCGAAGTGACGGCGATCACCTTTCCGTCGTCATGTGCGACCTCGTCTCCGGCCTGTTCGCCAAATCGGTGGAAGTGGAAGGCCGGCTGCCGGTCGAGACGCGGAAGAGGACGCTGCTGCTGGAGATCAAGCGGTTCATCGGTTTCAGGATCTGCGACCCCGGTCTGACCTTGCAGGAGGTGGCCGACGCGCACCATATATCGGTGAGCTACCTTCATCGGATTTTCGGCGCCGAAGAAATGACGGTGAGCTCGTGGATATTGAGAAAAAGACTTGAAAATGCGTACGGCGACCTCGTGGACCCCGGGCTTTCCGCTGTTCCCGTTTTTCAAATTGCCGAAAAATGGGGATTCAAGAGCGCGGCGGTCTTCAGTCGGTCTTTTCGCGACTTCTACGGGGTTTCCCCAAAGGAAGTCCGGTCCTGAAGGCCGGAGTCATTGACCGTGGATTTTCGTCGGCCCGCCGTGCTGGTGGGGCCGGCATCGCCACCAGCCGCGGCCCCCTCCCCGGCGGCCCCAGGGGAGTAGCACCATGTGCCGGATCGCTTCGGAAGGGGCGACCAGAAAGCCCCCACGGGCGGGAGACACCGAACCGGTAGTCGAGCCCGAGCGGCTGGAGAACGAGGCGGCCGACCTCGGCCATGCTCTGGAAGCGACGGCAAGAGCTTCTGCGCCCCTGCGGGTCGGACCCCTGACGAGGACCGCTGCCACTGCTCTGTGTCGACCATGTGCCGTGTCCCGGGAAGGAACGCCCATGGGACGCAGCACGGAGTCACCCTTTCCCGGGGGAGCCCCCGCGCGTGCGGGCGCGCGTCGACCCCGCCCGCTTGTCCATGGCACGACTTCCCCTTCCCCGTCACCGACGCACGAGCACGGTGCTCCGATGCCGGGCAGAGAAACTTTGCCTCCCCGCCTAACACCCGCCTTCCCCAACGACATAGGGAGGTGAGGGATCACCGTGATCGGCACGGCCGCACCGCGCCACCACGAGGCCGTGCGCGCGCTCGGCGCCACCCCCGTGGACTACCGCGAGGCGGGCATGTACGAGAAGATCCCGGCCCTCGCGCCGGACGGGGTGGACGCGGTGTTCGACCACGTCGGAGGTACGGTCCTGGTGCATTCCCGGCGTCTGCTGCGACGCGGCGGCACACTCGTCTCCTACGGCACCGCCTCGACGAAGGGCGTCGAGGGCGGCTCCCGCCTGCCCGTGCTCACGCTCTTCGGACGGCTCGCCGCGTGGAACGCGCTGCCCAACGGCCGCAGCGCCCACTTCTACAACTTCTGGGCCGGACGCCGCCGCGCCGACGCCTGCCGTGCCCTGCTGCGCGCGGACCTGACCGAGGTACTGCGGCTCCTTGCAGCGGGAGTCCTGGCGCTGCGGATCGCCGCCCGCATCCCGCTCTCGGATGCCGCGGCGGCATTGGCGCTGGCCGAGTCCCGCACCGTCGTCGGCAAGGTCGTGATCGTCCCCGACGCGTGAGACCCGGATCGGGCTCCCCGCCCGCGTGCGCATCATCGCCTGGGCGCGGTATCCGCGCAGCCCTCTCCACCGGACCTGCTCCTCCGGTCACCCCGGCCCGTTCCGGGCCCTGGTACCGGCCGGCATGACGAACCGTTGACCCGCCGGGGGCGCAAACGTCCGTCCCGGCCGTCTCCACCCCCGATGATCGTGGCCCCGGGTCAGACCGCGGCCTCGTCGGCTGCCCCCCGGGCGGTGCTGCGCGCGGCTTCCCACACGTGGTGCCAACCGGGTGCGAGTTCCGCGGCCCGCTCGATCGCGAGCACGAGGGACGCCTCACGGGCGATCCCCTGACCGGCGATGTCGAAGGCCGTCCCGTGGTCGACCGACACGCGGACGACCGGCAGGCCGACCGTGATGTTCACGCCGTCGTCGCCGTACACCGCCTTGAACGGTGCGTGCCCCTGGTCGTGGTAGCAGGCGATCACGAGGTTCCAGCGGCCGCGAACCGCCTGCGGGATGAGGGCGTCGGCGGCGATCGGCCCGTGGGCGTCGATCCCCGCCGCGCGGGCGCGCTCCACCGCGGGGGCGAGCACGTCGGCGTCCTCGTTGCCGAAGAGCCGGTTCTCCCCCGCGTGCGGGTTGAGGCCCGCCAACCCGATCCGGGCGTCCTCGTCGCCCAGGGCGCGGGAGAAGGCCGAGGCCAGGAGAAGCACCTGGTCCGTACGCTTCGGGGTGATGTCCTCGATGGCCTGGCGCAGCGACACGTGCGTGGTGAGGTGGAACAGGTAGAGGTCCCCGGCGCCGAGCACGAGCGAGTAGTTGTCGACGCCGAACTCCTGGGCGAGCAGCTCGGTGTGGCCCGGGTAGGGGTGGCCGCCGAGGTGCATGGCCGCCTTGTTGAGCGGGGGAGTGACGATTCCGTCCACCGCGCCCTTCTTGGCGAGCGCGCAGGCCTCCACGACGTACCGGTAGGCGCCGTCGCCCGCGGTCGCGGACAGCTCGCCGAGGGGGACCTCGCTGAGGTCCGTGCCGGTCTGGACGATCTCGATCGTCCCTGGGTCGTTGGCCGCCTCGCGTGGATCGGCGATCACGCGGACCGTGTCGGGATCGAGACCGACGATCTCGACGCCGCGACGCATCGCCGCGGCGTCGCCGACGACGACGGGGATGCAGCGCCCGCGCAACCCGGGGTGCTCCAACAGGGTGCGCGCGAGGATCTCGGGGCCGATGCCCGCCACGTCACCGAGGGTGACGGCCAGGCGGGGAAGCTGGGTCGGTGCGGTCATGCGGTTGTCTCCTATCGGTGGGAGGAATCGGCGAAAAGCGTCGTGAACAGGTCGGTACCGCCGAACCCTCCGGCTTTCGTCCAGACGACGAGCCCGGGTACGAGCCCGTCGTCGAGCACGAGGATCGGCATGCCCTCGTCGATCGCGCCGAGGACGCGCGCCGCCGACGCGCCGAGGCCGGCGAGCACGGTGTGCGCGCCGTCGCCGCCGACAAGTCCGACGACGCGCGGTGCGCGGTCGGCGATCGCGCCCGCGACCGCCTCTCCCAGCCGCTGCGCGATATCGCGGGCCCCGGGGCCGCTGTCGGCCCCGTCCCGCTGCCGTGGTGTCGTCAGGACCAGGCATCTGCGGGGCGGCCCGGCGGCCTCCCCGAGGAGCCGGGCGAGGACGGCGGGATCCGGGACGCGGTCCGCAGGGAGTTCGTGCACCTCGGCGGCGCCGTGCGTCGCGGCGTGGTGGATCTGTCCGCTGCTGACGGGGTGCAGCGAGGTCACGAACACGAGGTCGGTCGGCGCAGGAAGCCGCGCCCGCCCGCCCCCCGACGCCGGTGCGGGGTTCCAGGCGCGGCCGAGCGAGCCCGCCAGCCCGGCGGAGCCCACCGGCAGGATCCGCGGGCCCGCATCGCGGACCGCAGCGGCGATCGCGTCGAGTTCTCCGCGCGTGCGCGCATCGACCACGGCGATGTCGCCCGGTTCGAGGCCGGCGATCTCGTCGGTGCGCGCGCGACGGCCGCCCGTGAGGGCGGCCAGGTCGTCGGTCGTCAGCGGGGTGACGGGGTCGCGTCCGGCCGCTCCACCGGTGGCTGGACCGCCGTCGACCCGCAAAGAGCCGTCGACGACGGTGCGTCCCGCCTCCGGGTAGGCGGGGCAGACCACGGCCGCGGCGGGGACGGCCTCACCCCAGGCGTCGAGCGCGCCGCGGACCTGGGCCCCGAGCGATCCGCGCCCGGTCGAGTCGATCTTGAGGTAGACGCGGTCGCCCGCTGTGGCCATGGCCGCGCGCACGGCTCGGGCGGTCGTGGTCCGGGCCGTCCCCCGATCCGCGGCGCGCACGTCGGTGGAGCGGGCCACGATCCGCGGGGACGCGAGGTCCGGACGGGGAGGGGCCTCGCCGCTGAGCAGGAGGGTCGCCTCCCATCCCGTCCGGACGAATTGGAGCGCGCTGTCCCCGGCCCCCGTCATGTCATCGGCGATCACGGACACGGCGCGGACGGTCGCCGCAGCGGGGCGCCGCATCGTCGCGCTCATCCCCGTGCGTCGCCGAGGTGGCCGCGCGCGACCGCCTCGAGGTGGGTGAGCTCGGACGCGATCGTCACCATCCGGAACCCGGCGTCCAAACGGCGACGCGCTGTTGCTCCGTCGGGTGTGTGGATGGCCGGGACGATCCCTGCGGCGGCAGCGGCGTCACGGGTACGCGTGACGGCCTCCTCGAGCGCGTCGACCGATTCCGGGTCGCCGGGGTAGGCGCCGCCGACGGCGAGCATGAGGTCGGAGGGGCCGATGTAGAGGCCGTCGACCCCGTCGACGGCGGCGATCTCCTCGACGTTGCGCAGCCCTTCCTCGGTCTCGATCATGACGAGCAGGAGGGTCTGGGCGTTGGCGTCCTGAGGCTTGGGACCCACCCGCAGCCCGGAACGCATCGGCCCGTAGGAGCGGATGCCGCGGCCGGGGTAGCGGGCGGCGCGCACGGCTGCCTCGGCCTCCTCGGCGTTGTTGACCAGCGGCACGATGACACCGAGCGCACCCGCGTCGAGAGCCTGCCCGATGACGGTGGGATCGTTCGCGGCCACGCGCACGATCCCCGCCGGTCCGTGGGCGGCATCGATGGCCATGAGGTTGCGCAGGACGCCGTCGTAGCCCATGAGGCCGTGCTGGGCGTCGATGCCGATGTAGTCGTACCCGGTCCTCGCGACCCGTTCGGTGGAGACGGGCGAGTCGAGCACGGCCCAGTATCCGACGGCGGTCCCGCCGGCTTTGAGGTCCTCGATGACGGTGGAGGCGTGGTGCATGTGTGCTCCTCAGCGGTTGTAGGCGGGCATCGGGCCGTGCAGTTCCTCCCCGACCGCGTCGCAGGCCGCGACGGTGTCGTCGTCCAACGGGCCGCGAGCGATGACGGCGAGGTTGTCGGAGATCTGTTCGGGACGGGAGCCGCCGACGAGCACCGAGTCCGTGACGGGTTTGGACAGCAGCCACCGCAGCGACAGCTCGATGAGCGAGATCCCGGCTCCGGCGGCGATGTCGGTGAGTGAGCGGATCGCCTCGAACAGCCGGGCGTTCCAGTAGCGTTCGGTGTACATTCCCGCCAGGCGCGAGTCACCGAACCGGCCGCTGTCGGGGCGTTCCTCGAAGCGGTGCCGCCCGACGAGCAGCCCGCCTCCGAGGGGGTTGTAGACCATCGTGTGCAGGCCGGCGGTCCGTGCGAACTCGGCGTACTCGTTCTCGATGCGCCGGGCGACGAGGTTGTACAGCTGCTGGGCGACGACGGGGCGGTCGATGCCGAGCCGGTCGGCGGTGGCGTTCATCTCCGCGACCTGCCAGGCGGCGTAGTTGGAGACGCCGTAGGCGCCGATGCGGCCCTCGGAGAGGAGCCCGCCAACGGTTTCGAGGGTCTCCTCGACGGGCGTCGACCGGTCCGGTTGGTGCAGGTAGAACAGGTCCACCTTGTCCATGCCCAGCCGCCGGAGGCTGCCTTCCAACGAGCGGTGGATCCCTTCCCGGGAGAGCAGGGCGGCGTCGCCGGCGTCGTCGTGGGGCATGCCCGCCTTGGTCGCGACGAGGAAGCGGCCTTCGTGCCCGGTGAGGACGCGGCCGAGGATCTCCTCGGTGCGGCCGGCGGCGTAGGCGTTGGCCGTGTCGATCATCCGCACGCCCGCGTTCGCGGACAGGTCGATGATCCGCGCGGCCGTCGCCTCGTCCACGGTGTCGCCGAAAGTCATCGTGCCCAGCACGGCTCCGCCGATTCGGGTGGGAAGTGGGGTGCTCATGGCGTGGCCTTCCTAGTGCGAGGAGGTCGGTACGGGATGGTCGGGGCGCTCGCCCGCCAGGACGCTCAGGACGTCGCGGGCGACGGATACGCCCATCGACCTGTTCGCGAGGTCGGTCTGCGCACCGATGTGCGGGGTCAGGATCAGTCGAGGGGCGTTTCTGAGCGGGCTCGACTCCGGCAGGGGCTCCACCGCGAGGGCGTCGAGCGCGGCACCGCCGAGGTGGCCGCTGTGCAGGAGCTCGGCGAGGGCGTCCTCGTCGATCAGGTCGCCGCGGGCGGCATTGATGACCAGGGCCCCGGGCCTGAGTCCTTCGAGCGCGGCGCGGTCGAGGATCCGCTCGCCGCCGCCGGGCATGTGCAGCGTGACGATGTCGGCGAGGGCGAGCGCCTCCTCGCGTCCGACACCGCGGACCCCGTCACCGAGGTCCTCTTCGCCGACATAGGGGTCGAACGCGACGACCTCCATGCCGAAGGCGCGGGCGCGCGCCGCGACGGCCCGGCCGATGCGGCCGTATCCCATGACGGCCAGGGTCTTGCCGGCCAACTCCAGGCCCGGGAACCTCCGCCATTGCCCGGCCAGGCACGAGGCGTGCGCCGCTACCAGGTCGCGGGCGGCGGCCAGGATGAGTCCGAGCGTGAGGTCGGCGACGCCGCCGCTGTTGGAGCCAGGGGCGTGGACCACCTCGATGCCCGCCGCCCGGGCGGCCGCCACGTCGATGTTGTCGTAGCCGACACCGTGCTTGGCGACCACGCGCAGGCCCCCGACGGTCAGTGCGGGGCCCCGCACGTCGTCCAGGCCCACGATCATCGCCTGGCATCCGGCGGCCTCGGCAGCCAGTGTCGCGGCGTCCAGGGGGTGCGGTGCGGTGGGGCGGACGATCGTTGCCCCCGCCTCGCGCAGGACGCGCCAGGGATCATCGGACTGGGCCCCGAAGCTCGGAGTGGTGACCAGGACTCGCATCTCTTCCCAACTATCCGATCGTGAAGCCGAAGATCGTCGCCACGGAGTAGATCCCCAGGGCGCCGATCGCGATGCTGGAGATGACCAGGGCGGTCGTCCAGACGGGGCTGAGCCGGAAACGGCGGTCGACCTGGCGGCGCAGCACCCACACCGCGATCACGACGGCCACGAGGAAGAGCCCGGAGGCGACGCCACCGATCATCACCATGACGACGGGCGACTGGATGAGCAGGAAGCTCAGTGCCCACACGATGGGGTAGCACACGGTGAGGGTGCGGATGATCCGTTCGCGGACCTTGACGTTCGTCCAGTCGAACACGCCGAGGATTCCCAGGGTGTTGGTCCACAGCCGCGGCACGGAGGCGGTCGAGGCGACGAACGTCGACCACAGCACCGCGAACGCGCCGAGGAGGAACGCCCACTGGGCCCACGAACCGAGGACGTCGGTGTACATCCGCGAGAGCGTGGTGATCATGTCGTTGCCCTGCGGCACCAGGCCCTGCGGGTGCAGGACGGCGGCGCCGATCAGGTAGAACGACAGCGTGCAGACCGTGCAGATCACCCAGGAGACGAAGGCGTCCAGACGCATCACCCTGATCCAGCCCTCGGCGCGCTGCGCGCGCTCCTCGGACCCGTCGTCGGGTCCGGTCCAGCGGCCGTACCCCTTCTCCAGGACCCAGTAGGTGTAGGTGGTCATCTCGTCGGAGCCCACCCCGGTGAGGCCGAACATGGCGACCGCTAGGCCGATCGCGCCGACGGGGAGGGCGAAGCTCAGGCCGCCGAGGAGGTCGCCGCCGGTGTAGGCGAAGGGGGTCAACGGCAGGCCCAGCGCGAGCGCGACCGTGACGAGGGTGAACACGACCACGGAGGCGAAGGCGACGCGCTCGACCACGGAGTACTTGCCCGTGATGAGGAGTGCGACCGTGGCGACGAGCGTCACGAGCGTCCAGAACGCGAGCGAGGGGAAGCTGAGGGGTTCTCCCAGTACGGGGAACATGATCGACAGGCAGGCGGCCGCGCCGCCGATGATGCCGCCGCGTTGCAGGATCTTCGCGAAGTCCATGACGATCCACAGCAGGGTGATCCAGCTGCCGCGTCGGGTCTTCGGCGCGATCTGCGCGTACCCCTCCAGGGCGGGTTTGCCGCTGAGGATCGTCCAGGTGGCGAGTTCGACCTGGACCCACACCTTGATCGCCGTCGAGATGACGACGAGCCACAGGAGGACGAATCCCGCCTGGGCACCCAGGCCCGTGGTCGTGATGAGTTCGCCCGAACCGATCACGGCGGCCGAGATGATGAGCCCCGGTCCGAGGTAGCGCAACCGGCCGCGCAACGTGCGTGGAGGTTCGAGGGCGTGCTCCTTGCGCAGGGCGTAGGGATCGAATCGTTCGTGCTCTGCGCGAGGCGATGCGTTCGCGACCAAGACAGCCTCCTTAAACGCGCGTTAACCCGGTGGCAACACACGGGAACGGTACTGTGATTGCGCACACTACGCAATAGACTCGCTCGTTTTGCGCAGAGAGAAAGGGTCTGTTCACGAGTGATTCCCTTGTGGATGCGCACTTCGCGCAACTCCGTTCGTTCTTCCAGCATCGCCTGATGGGCGGATGGGTGAACGGCGCACCCGCGCCGTGTCGCGTCGCGCGGGGAGGAACGACGCGGTGCGCGGACCGCGCAGCGGGATAGCATCGGGTGCCATGAACACTCCGGTACCCGCCGGTCGCCGACGCGAGGCGATCTACGAACAGGCCACGACGGTAGGGCTTGCTTCGGTGGAGGAGTTGTCCGCCCGGTTCGGCGTGACCCCGTCGACGATTCGCCGCGACCTCGCCTCCCTGCACCGGGAGGGAAGGCTGGCGCGCACGTACGGGGGCGCGATCCCCGTGGGCGTGCACCCCGAGACGTCGCTACGGGAGAGGCTCGGCCGGGCCCATCTGGAGAAGTCGGCGATCGGACGCCGCGCGGCGCTTCTCGTCGAGGACGGTGAAGTGCTCATGCTCGACGGGGGATCCACCGTGCTCGCCCTCGCCAGGGCGCTCCGGAACCGATCGCTCCTCACGGTCGTCTCGACCGCGTTGAAGACCCTGGAGACCCTGTCGAACGCCCCGGGGATCACCGTCGAATGCATCGGCGGGCGCCTGCGCGATGTCAGCGGCAGCATGGTCGGCCCGATCGCTGAGGCGGCGTTGGAACGCATGACGTTCGACCGCGTTTTCCTGGGGGCGGACGGAGTCGATCCGCACCTGGGCATCTGCGAGGCGGGCCGGGACCAGGCCCGCCTCAAGGAGTTGATGATCCGCGCCTCCGGCGAGGTGGTGGTCCTGGCCGATTCCTCGAAGATCGGTGCGGCCCCCTTCCACGCCTGGACACAGCTGGGGACCGGCTGGACCCTCGTGACGGACGACGGGGTGGACGAGGCGCAGTTGAAAGCGTTTCGCGAGCAGGACGTCACGATCCACATCGCACCGTCCGAGGCCGAGGCCGAGCCCGGGAGCGAGTCCTGAGGAGCCGGTTCCCGACAGCCGACCGGGACCGCGGGACCGCGGACACGTATTCCTCGCAGTGACCCGGTTCCCACCGGATGCTGTGCGGGGCGACCGCCCCTGGTTCCGTCGGCCCGGGTAGACGGCCGGAGGTACGGCGGGGCGTCGACCACCGTTGCCGCCGGGCCGATTGCCCTGGGACACGAGGGGGCGAACGACCCCGATCCGCAGGTCGGCGGGGTAATAATGCCTCATGACGACTAGCCAGGACCCGGCCGGTGCGCCCGAGGAGTTCGACGACGAATTCGCGTCCTCCCCGATGTTGAGCCACGCACCCAAGTCGCGGTTCCCTTCGGCGGAGAACGACCCGAGGCAGATCTACCAGTTCGTGCACGACGAGCTGATGCTCGACGGCGTGGCGAGGATGAACCTCGCCACCTTCTGCACCACCTGGGTCGAACCGGAGGTCCGGCAGCTCATGTCCGACTCCATCGACAAGAACATCGTCGACAAGGACGAGTACCCGCAGACCGCGGAGCTGGAGACGCGCTGTGTCAGCATGCTGGCCGAGCTCTTCCACGCGCCCAGCCCGACGGCCACCCTGGGGACGTCCACGACGGGCTCCAGCGAGGCGGCGATGCTCAGCGGCCTGGCTGCCAAGTGGCGTTGGCGCAAACAGCGCGCAGCCCTCGGCAAGGACGTCTCACGTCCCAACTTCGTCTGCGGACCGGTCCAGGTGTGCTGGGAGAAATTCGGGCGGTACTTCGACGTCGAGATCCGGCAGGTGCCGATGGGGCCGGGGCACGTCATGACACCCGACGAGGCGATCGCCCGATGCGACGAGAACACGATCGCCGTCGTCGCGACGTTCGGCCAGACCTTCACGGGGAAGTTCGAGGACGTCGAAGGGATCAGCCGCGCTCTGGACGATCTCCAGGGCCGTACGGGCCTCGATATCCCGATCCACGTCGACGCCGCCAGCGGTGCCTTCGTCGCGCCGTTCTGTGCCCCCCAGCTGTGCTGGGACTTCCGGTTGCCGAGGGTCAAGTCGATCAACGCCTCGGGGCACAAGACCGGGCTGGCGCCACTGGGCAGCGGATGGGCGATCTGGCGGGAGAAGGAGGACCTTCCCGAGGAGCTGATCTTCGACGTCAACTACCTCGGCGGCCAGATGCCGAGCTTCAACCTGAACTTCTCGCGCCCGGGAGGCCAGGTGGTGTGCTCGTACTACAACTTCTTCCGCCTGGGTCGGCAGGGCTACACCAAAGTCCAGTCCGCCACCTACGCCGTCGCGCGGCATCTCGCCCGAGGGGTGGCCGACATCGAGGAGTTCGAGATCCTCTTCGACGCCGATCCCCTGCGCGGCATTCCGGCCATCACGTGGACACTTGCGGACCGGGACGCGCCGTACAGCCTCTTCGACGTGGCCGAGGAGCTGCGCACCCGCGGGTGGCTCGTACCCGCCTACACGCTTCCTCCCGGACAGCAGGACGTCGCGGTGCAGCGCATCATCGTGCGACACGGCCTCAGCCTCGACATGGCCGACATGGTGCTGGCGGACATCGTCCAGGCGGTGGCGAAGCTCGCCGCCCGGCCGCCCGCCCGCAAGCTCGTCGCCGCGGAAGCACCCAGCTTCAATCACGACGCCGTCCCCGTGGTGCCGGATTCGATGGTCTGAGCGTGCGTGGACCCGCCCCCGGCCGGTGCCCCGGTGACTCTGGGCGTGCGCCGCGGCCTTGGCGCTGTCGGACGTGACGAGGCGCTCGGCGGAGCGGCGGAACGCCCAGATGACGACCAGGGCGACCAGTGCCGTCAGCGGAAAGCCCAACACGACATCGGAGAAGGCCGGCCCGCTGGTGGAACCGGCGGGGTAGAGCCATTCCCGCACGACGAAACGCGCGGCGAACATGGCCGTGACCGCGAGGGTGGCGATGTCGTGGGCACGTAGCGAAGGGGCGTCCTGGCGCCAGGCATGCTTGCCGCCGTGGACGGCGTTCCAGATGACGCCGGTCAGCGGCCGGCGCACGACCACCGAGGCCAGCGTGCCCAGGCCCGCTGCCAGGGCGGCCCAGATCCAGATGAGGAAGAAGTCGTTGGCCGATCCGGTCCAGGCGGCCAGGCCCCCGGCGGCGGCGACGCCGATCACCCCGCCCATGGCCGCGGAGACGCCCTCTCCGCGCCGCATCCGGAACACGGCTGGCGCCGACGCGACGGTGATCGCGATCCCGACCGTGACCGGCAGCGGGAGCAAGGAGATGGCGACCGGCACGGTCGTGGTCGGCTTCGGTCATCGCGTCCTCCCGGGGTCGGGTGAAGCAGTGGTGCGCAAAGCGGTGCGAACGTGGCCGGTCGTGGTCGTCTCGTCCGGCGAACTCGACTCTGGGAAGGCCATGTCGTTCCTTTCGTTCGGACTCGGCGACTCGTTGCGGTCTGCGTCCAGGGAAAGACCGTGCCGTTACGGCGTGCTCAACCCGCTGTTGATGTGATGCGGGCCACCACGAATGCGGTATCAGGTCCTTGTCGCCCCCGGTGCCCCGGATGATGTGCGGGGCACGGTCGTGGTTCGCCGGAGGTCGGGGCGGTGTCGGGGCGGGCGTCGACGGTCCCGGACGACCCCGACCGCCGCGGGTCCTGCCCACCGGCCCCTCATCGCCCGGTGGCTTTGTCGCCGGACAATGTCATGACCGTGCTGGAGACCGTCGCGACGGTCGTGCCGTCCGCGCGGATGATGTCACAGGCGTAATGGGTGATGGTGCGGCCCGAATGGGTCGGACGGGCGCGTGCGAGCAGTTCGCCCGTCCAGACCGGCCGTAGGAAGGTCGCCCTGAGATCGATACTGGTGAACGACTGGCCCGGCCCGATGAGCGTCGAGCGGGCGGTGCCGATCGCCGCGTCGGCCAACTCGACCAGGAAACCGCCGTGGACCGTGCCCTGCTGGTTGCCGTGCAGTTTGGTGTCGGCGCGGACGCGCAAGGTGGCGCTCCCCGCTCCCACCTCCACGATCTCGAAGCGGAGCAACTGGGAGATCGCCGTCGGATAGCGCATGTGGGTGCGCTGCTCCGGACGCAGGGTGCCGGACACCGCCCTTTGCAGATAGGCCAGAACCGGCAGTTCCTCGCCCCGGGGCTCAGGGGCGTTCGCGTCGACTTCGTCTCGATCCATGGCGTCACGCTAGTGACTGATCTCAGTACAATCACCTTAATGTCCTAGATACAAGTTGGCGGAGAACGGTGAGGCAGCCTCGGTACAAGGCGATCGTCGACCGGTTCGCTGCGGCGATTCGCAGCGGACGGCTGGCCGCTGGATCACGCATGCCCACCCACAGGGAACTCGCCCGCGACCACGGCATCGCCCTGGCGACCGCAACGCGTGTCTACACAGAACTGGCCGAAGCCGGGCTCGTGGTCGGAGAACCGGGGCGGGGGACGTTCGTCCGCGAGCAGTTCGGCTACGACGGGGTCGAGCCGCAGCGCGTCGCGCACGGGAACCGGGTCGCCGACCTGGCTTTCAACCAACCTCTTGATCCGGGCCAGGCGGACGACCTCCGCGACAGGCTGCGCGAGTTGGCCGCGACGGGAGACATCGAGACGCTTCTCGTCCAACATCCGCCAGGGGGCCGCAGCACCGACCGAGCCGTCGTCGCGACGCACCTCCTCGATGCCGGCATAGACGTCGCCCCGGAGAACGTGTTGCTGACCGGCGGGGCACAGCACGGGCTCGACACCGTGCTCAGGGCCCTCGCCCGCCCCGGTGACGTGATCGCGGTCGACGAACTCACCTACCCGGGCATCAAGCTCATCGCCGACGTCCAAGGGATCGAACTCGCGGCCGTGCGGCACACCGACCGCGGCATGAGCCTCGGATCGCTGGAGAAACTGTGTCGCGAGCGCAGTGTCAAGGCGGTCTACACCATGCCGACACTGCACAATCCGCTCGGCAGCGTCATGGGCGCCGATGACCGTTCACGGATGGCAGCCGTTGCCCGCCGGTACGACACGTTCCTGATCGAAGACGCCACCTACGCGTTCCTCGCGCCCGATGCTCCCGCCCCCTTGTACGCAGTCGCTCCGGAACGAACCGTCTATGTCGCGAGCCTGTCGAAGAACCTCGCGACTGGTCTGCGTTTCGGTTTTCTCGTCGCGCCGACCGCGCACCGCCACCGCTTGGTCCGTACCCTGAAAGCCTCCAGCTGGGGAACGCCTCCGATCATTGCCGCCCTGGCTGTCGCCTGGCTCCGCAGCGGCGCGATCACCAGGTGGACACACCAGCGGCGGATCGACGCCCGGAGCCGCCAGCACGTCGCGGCACGCGTGTTCTCCGGCCTCGACTACCGGGCCCATCCGGCGGCCTATTTCGGCTGGCTGCGCTTACCGTCCGGGATCCGAGCCGTGCAGATGGAGCGCACGCTTGCCGCGCAGGGCATCCTCGTCTCCACGGCCGACGAGTTCTCGGTAAGGCCCCATCCGCCGGCCGCTCTCCGGATCTCGCTCTCGGGCACACCCACCCTGGCGACCCTGGAGCGGGTTCTGGAAACGATCCGTACCGAGCTGCCCCCCTGAGCCCCGGGGTGCCGCGTCCACCCGGATCCGCCCGATCGGCGTTCCCGCCGTGTCCGAACCGTCGGGGCGCACCCTGCGATCAGCGAGGATCCTGCCCGGAGACCGGCCCGCGAGCGCCGTCGCCGTGCCTCCACGGTCCTTGGCAGGCCACGTCGATCGCCTCCTGTGTGCGACCGTCCTCCAACAGCCAGACGATCACGTGGAGTTGCTCGCGGTACGCGCGCTCCGCCGATGCCACGGGAAAAGGGCCCCAGACCCTGGCCGCCTCCAAGGCCTCTTCGCCGGCCCGCAGTCCGGGCAGACGCAGCAGCGTTCGTACGCACTGCCGGACACGACTGCGTCTGGTTGCCATCAGTCGCTCCCATCTGCTTTGTTGGCCTTCGGGGATTCGGAAGCCTTGAAGCGAATCTAGGCCGAGAAAGGCGCCGGAGCCTTTCGCCGTTCCCGGTTTGGCTTCCGGTCCGGTGAAGGCAGAAGGAGAGCGGTGGATGAACTTTCGCGACCTGGCACTCTTCGTCGAGGTGGTCGACACCGGTTCCATCACGGCCGGCGCCCAACGGTGCGATCTGTCGTTGTCCGCGGCCAGCGTCCGGATCGCCTCGCTGGAGCGTCATTTCGACGTGCGTCTGCTCGACCGCGGACGCAGGGGAGTCCTGCCGACTCCGGCCGGAGAAGCCCTGGCCGCCCAGGGGCGCCGGCTGCTCGCCGGTGCCGAGGACCTGGAGAGCGGCATGGCGGCCCGTGCCCGTGGGCTGGAGAGCACGGTCAGGTTGGTCACCAACAGCTCCGCTGCGGACGCCCTCGTCGAGTTCCTGGCCGCGACCCTCAACCGCCTGCCCAACACGGCTGTCACCATGACGGAGCTCGGCAGTGAGGCGGCCGTCCAGCACGTGCTGGACGACCGCGCCGATATCGCGGTCGTCTCCTCGGTCCCGGCCGGCGCGCCCTGCCGGACGCGCCCGCTGTGGGACGACCGCCTGGTGGTCGTCGGGCCGGTGACGTCTGCGGCGCGGCACCCTCTCGGTCTCGAAGAAGTGCTTCGTGACCCCATCGTCGGCCTGCTCCAGGGAAGCCCTTTGCAGGACCTCGTCGACCGATACGCGCGCGGACGCGGCATCGAACCCGCCTACCGTGTTCGCCTGCCCGCGTTGGGGGCCGTCTGCGCGGTCGCCAGTACCGGCGCGGGACGGGCCGTCGTGCCGCGCGAGTCGGCGAGGCGACACGGTGTCTCCCCGGCCGCCTTGTACGAGCTGCAAGAGCCGTGGGCCCGAAGGAGCGCGACGCTCGTCGTCAAGGACTCCGACAGTGCCAGCCGGAGCACGGCCGCGTTCGTCGACCTGCTTCTCCGGCATCGAGCGGACCTCGGCACCGAGCACTGAAAAATCGTCCTGGCTCCCGCCGACCGCCGAGCACCCGGTCCGGAAGAACGGGAGGCCTCGCCGGTGGTGCCCGCCCGAGAGGGGGCTCAATACACATGCCGCGGCACACGGCTTGCTGCGGCGACGGGTGCACACCCGAAGCGGGCGGATGACGGTTCCGGCAGTGCGAGTGGAACGTGTTCAGCGAAGCGCCCGGGGCCCGACGGCGGACAGCAGGCGCAGTTTCTCGTGGCTCTCGCTGCCGGGAACGGCGGTGTAGACGAGCAGTGAGTGCGCCTGGCCGGGGTCGACCAGTCGCTGACAGTTCAGCTCCAGGGGGCCCACCTCGGGGTGGACGAAGCGCTTGACATGGTGGGGACGCACACCGATCTCGTGGTCCTCCCACACCCGGCGGAACTCTTCGCTGAGGTCGAGGAGCAGGCCGGCGAGGTACGCGGCCCGCGAGTCAGGGCCCCGGAGGGTGACGAGCTCGCGCAGGCCCGAGGCGTACATGCGGGTGAGGAAAGCGTGCTCCTCGGGCGCGTAGAACCGCCGAACCGCGGGATCGGTGAACCACCGGTACCCCGAGCAGCGGGCAGGCCCGGTGTATCCGGTCGTGTCGCCGGTGAGCGCGACACCCATCGGGGTCTGCCGCAGCGTCTCACCGAGTTCGGTGACGATCTCGGCGGGCGTGTCGTCCAGGCGGTCGAGGACCCGCAGCAGACCGGGGCTGATGTGCTCGTTGACCGTGCCGCGTGCGGGCGGGTTCTGCCCGGCGAGGCGGAACAGGTGGTCCCTCTCGTCGAGTGACAGGTGCAGCCCCTGGGCGATCGAGGCGAGCATCTGGTTCGACGGCCGAGGCCCGCGTTCCCGCTCGAGTCGGGAGTAGTAGTCGGTCGACATGTGGCACAGCGCCGCGACCTCCTCGCGCCGCAATCCGCTGGTCCTGCGGCGCTGCCCGCGCGGAAGACCCACGTCTTCGGGCTGTAGCGCCTCCCTGCGTCTCCGCAGGAACTCCGCCAAGCCGAGGCGATCGATCACGACATCCCTTCCGCCGAGGTGCTGCTCCGTGTCTACCATCCGCGCGCGACGGCAACCACGGATCGCCGATCCCCCTATGCCGGCCCCAGGCGCGCCCAGGTGAGCCTGGGATCGGGAGGCCGTGGCTGCTTTCTCGGCTTGGGCCGAGAATCGATGCGGTGAACCGAGTACGACAGAGAACGGGAGACGACGGACCTCTCGGGCAGGACCGCCGTCGCCGCGGGTCCGACGCAGGGAATCCGGCGGGGCGGGGCATCGGCCGGTCCCTCCTGATCGCGGGCGGCGCGATCAGGCGACCATCGCCCGGTCCGCATGCGGAGCCCGGCATCCGTTGAACGAGAAGACCCCGAACGCCTGCCGAGTCCTCACCGGGCACGCGTCAACGACGTCACGAAGGAGCAGAACCATGCCACGCCGAATCATCGACATCACCGTGCCGAGCCTGGCCGGAAAGCGCGCGCTCGTCACCGGCGCGAGCGACGGAATGGGTCTGGGCATGGCCGAGCGGCTGGCCGCGGCCGGCGCGGAGGTCGTCCTGCCCGTCCGCAACCCCGACAAGGGCGCGAACGCGGTCGCGAGGATCCGCCGAAGCCACCCGGATGCGCAGGTCTCGCTACGCGAACTCGACCTCTCCTCGCTCGACTCGGTCGCGGCCCTCGGCGACACACTCCGCCAGGAGGGCCGCCCCATCCACATCCTCATCAACAACGCGGGGGTGATGACACCGCCGAACCGGCAGACCACGGCGGACGGTTTCGAACTCCAGTTCGGCACCAACCACCTCGGCCACTTCGCCCTCGTCGGCCACGTCCTCCCGCTGCTGCGCGCAGGCCGCGCCCGCGTCACATCGCAGATCAGCGTCGCGGCGAACCGGAACACGATCAACTGGGACGACCTGAACTGGGAGCGTTCCTACCACGGCATGCGCGCCTACAGCCAGTCCAAGATCGCGTTCGGACTCTTCGGCCTCGAACTCGACCGACGCAGCAAGGCCCACGGATGGGGCATCACCAGCAACCTCTCCCACCCGGGAGTGGCCCCGACCAGCCTCCTCGCCGCCCGCCCCGAAGTCGGCCGCGCCAAGGACACCTTGCCGGTCCGTCTGATCCGCGCGCTGTCGGCCTTCGGCATCCTCCTCGGCACCGTCGAGACCGCCAAACTCCCCGCCCTCATGGCCGCGACCGACCCCGGCGCCGAGCCCGGCGCGCTCTACGGGCCCAGCGGCCCCGGCAACCTCGGCGGTCCGCCCGCCGAACAGCGCATCTACTCCCGCCTGCGCGAAACCGACGACGCCGAGCGGATCTGGCGGATCTCCGAGCAGCTCACCAAGGTCCCCATCCCCACCACCTGACCGCCGTCGGGGCGTTCCCCGGGAGAACCCCGTCCGGGGCCCGATGCCGGGCGGACCGGTCAGACCCGGGGAGCTGCCGAGGCACCGGCGGACTTGATGAGCCGCTTGGTCGAGCGGCGGAACGCCCAGATGACGACGACCGCGGCCAGCGCCGTCAGCGGAAAGCCCGTCACCGTGTCGGCGATCGCGAGCCCGGTCGTGGAGTCGGCGAGATAGAGCCACTGCCGCACGGCGAACCGGGCGGCTAGCATGGCCATCACGGCGAGGGTGGCGAGGTCGTGTACGCGCAGCGAGGGCCGGTCCTTTCGCCAGGGGTGCGTGTTGCCGTGGACGGCGTTCCAGATCATTCCGGTCAGCGGCCGCCGCACGACGAGCGAGACGAGCATGACCACGGCTCCCACCAGGGAGACCCAGATCCCGATCAGGAAGAAGTCGTTGGCCGATCCGGTCAGGGCGGCGATGCCTCCGGCGGCCACGACCCCGATGACCCCGCCCATAGCGGGCGCGAACTGCTCACCGCGCCACATCCGCAACGCGGTCAGCACCAGGGCGACGGCGATCGAGATCCCGATCGCCACCAGCAACGAGAGGAAGGGAACGGCCGCCGCGAAGACCACGACCGGCAGGGCGGAGTACACCATCCCCGACGGACCGCCCAGCCCCTTGAGCACCTCCGCTTTCAGGTCGACGGGCGGCTCTCCCGGCCGTGCGGCCCCGTCGACGGTCTCGTGCGCGCTTTCCCGGACGTTCTCGCGCGGGGTCCCGTCGGCGCGGTCGTGGTCGTGGTCGGTCATGATGGTCCGTCCTCCCAGGTGCGTAAGGGGGTCGAGCAGGTCGGTGCGGTCGTGTTCAGGCGTGGTCCTCCCGTCCTCCCAGGTGCTGCGCGAGGAAACGCTCGATGGCGCCGAACAGGGTGATCTGGTTCTCCGGGTTCACGAAGCCGTGTCCCTCGTCGCCGAAGAGGAGGTATTCGACGTCGACGTCGCGGGCGCGCAGGGATTCGACGATCTGGTCGGACTCTTCCCGCACGACACGGCTGTCGTTGGCGCCCTGGACCACCATCAGCGGCGTGCGGATCTCGTGGACCCGGGTGATCGGGGAGCGGGCGAGCATGTCCGCCTCCTGCTCGGGGATCTCGGGGTCGCCGACGTAGCGGTACCAGTTGTTGACCAGGCCAGGGCGGACGAACGCGGGCTGGGTGCGCATGAAGTTCGCCAGGTTCGAGATACCGACGACGTCGACGGCTGCGGCGAAGCGGTCGGGGGTGAAGGTGACCCCCACCAGTGCGGCGTAGCCGCCGTAGGAGCCCCCGATGATCGCGACCCGCTCGGGGTCGGCGTAGCCCTGCTCCACCGCCCAGTCCACGGCGTCGATGAGGTCGTCGTGCATCTTGCCCGCGAACTCCCCGATCGCGGCCTGGGCGTGGGCTTTCCCGTAACCGGTCGAGCCGCGGAAGTTCACCTGCAACACCGCGTAGCCCCGGTTGGCCAGCAACTGCACACTGCTGTCGAACCCCCAGGCATCCCGGGTCCACGGTCCGCCGTGCACGAGCAGCACCATCGGCAGACCGGTCGGCTCCACCCCGACGGGCAGCGTCAGGTAGGACGGCAGCCGTAGTCCGTCGCGTGCGGTGATGGTGACCGGGCGCATCGGGGCCAGCGCGTCCGGGTCGAGGTGCGGGTAGGGCCGGAACAGCAGCCGGGACTCGCCGGTGGAGTGGTCGTAGAACCAGGTCGCTCCCGGATCGCGGTCGTGGTTGAAGGCGACGACCCACCGCTGACCGCTCGTGTCCGAGGACACCATGGTCAGATCGCCCTCGGACAGTTTCTCCAGGTTCTGTAGGACTTCGGCGAAGTGCGGGTCCAGGGCGTGGATCACCTGGCGTTCACCGAGGTAGCGCACCCCCAGCAGTTCTCCTCGACGGCCGAGGATCAGCGGCGAGGGGAGCGTGGGGAAGACCTGGGCCCGGGTTTCGAGATCCATGGTCGGGTGGCTGTCGACCTCGGTCACCTCGCCGGTGGCCAGCTCGACGTGGACCAGACGGGTGAGGTCGGTGCCCCGGTGGGAGCCGATCCACAGGCCGGTCCCGTCCGGCGTGGCCTGCATCGGGTAGACGCCCAACGGGTAGTCGGTGCCGTCGAACCACTCGCCGGCTTGGAGCAGCCCCGGAGCCTGGGAGGTGGGATCCTCGTCCCGCGGCGTGAGTCCACCGGTGGGCACGTCGAGCTCAAAAGACTGGAACTCCCCGGTCGCCCTGGCGAGCAACAGGGTCATCCTCCCCGACCGGTCGGCGGCCGGCTCGAAGCTCACGACCCTGTCCCCGGGGAAGGGGGTGAGGTCGACGGCTGCGGCTCCAGGAGTGTCCAGGTCGACCCGGTACAGGTGCCAGTTCTCGTCACCGCCGTCGTCCTGGAGGTAGAGCAGCCAGCGCGGGTCGTCGGCCCACTCGTAGCGCACCACGTTGCGGGTCTCGTCGGCGGTGACGCACCTGGGCTCGGAACCGGGTTCGAGGTCGTGGATCCAGACGTTGAGCCGGTTCTTCCACGGTGCCAGGAAGGCGATCCGGGTGCCGTCGGGTGAGATCGACGCGCGGGCGCGCTCCGGCAGACCGAGAAGGTCCTCGACCGGGATCAGGTCGGGCAGTGCCATGCCGTTCCTCTCGTTCGTGTTCGGGAACGCCGGCCGCCTCCGGGAGGCGGAGTGAGCCGGGGACCGGAGCGGCCGGGCTCGACCAGCGGATTCACCCCCAGTCTTCTTTGCGCTGCGTATCGGCACCAGTGACGCCGTGTCATGGGTTCACCCGGAGAAACATCATGGCGAGGTGATGACACACCCCACGGGCGAGGGCCCGTCGGAGGAGCCATAGGGCGTGGGAGTGCGTCCATTGCTCCGTACTCGACACGTGCCTCCCGGCCTCGCCCTCGTCGGCCAGGCAATGGGGCGCAGCGCGGGATCGCGTCCTCAGCCTCATCAAGATCATTGACCTGAAAGCCCGTCGTCGTAGGTCCGTTCCAGGGAGGAACTGGCTTTCGGGGGTGTGAGGGAGTTCCCGCCCGGATGGTCGTGTGGTGGGGCGAGGCTGCTCCGGTGAACGTCTGCCTGTCTTCGGGCGAACCGGTTGCTCGCGAAAGCAGAGAAAACATGTCCACATAAGGTCATTTTTTGCAGGTTTGAGATTTTATTAAGCACATTACGCCTGGTGCAACGCATGTTCTGTTTCAGGCTTATCGGTCGATGTGAGAGGTGTGCTGGGTTTCGTCCTTTACGGATGATCTTGGGTTGGTTACTTTTACCCGGTCCTTAAGCCACGGCTGCTGTGCCGATGGCGCGGGCGTCGGGTTCCTGGTCTGACGCCCATCGCCTGACCACGTTCACGAATCGGGGAGCGCCCCGGTGGGGGTTGCTGATGCTTCGCGCTGGTGTGTGGCACGTCCGAGCTCTGGTGCTGCTGCTCGTCCTGGTGCTGCTGGTGGGCAACGCCTGGCCAGGGGGGCCGGGTTCTGCGGCCATGGCAGCGGTCCCCGACGCGGCCGCCGGCCAGAGCGCTGCGGCGCCGCAGCCCCAGGCGCGGCAGGACGCGATGTCCCTGGCCGAGCGCCGAGAACAGTTGAGCAGTGGCTTGGAGGGAGAGCCCGCACCCCCGCCGGACGCGCCTGAACCGAGCGCGTCCGAGATCGAGGAATTGGCTGCGGAAACTGCCCCAGCTCTAGTTACCCCTTATGCAGTGAATATTTGGGCAACTATGCCCTGGGGAACGGTCGGAGCTGAGTGGGGGATGCTCTCTGGTGCTCCGCGCAGAGGTGTGGGCGCTCCAGGGATGCCATTGCAGGTCACCGTAAGGGTCATGCACAGTAGCTACGATGCGCCGATCACCAATTTTCCGACCGATTTGCGTGAAGTTTCAGTCAAATGGAAAGTGCAGACCTGTTCGGAATCGGTTACATATGACTTTGGTCAAGTAGTGAGCGCCCCCTACTTGCTTGCTGGAATTAGAGATGGAGCCCCGCTGGTCACCGCTTCATTGTCAATTCCAGAGACCGTGGATTGCCTTGGGCGAGATGAATTTTCCGTAGCGCCAATCTTGCAGATGGTCGACGACGGTTCAGGACAGGTACGACCAGAGCCAGCAGCCCCCATCGCTGTCATTTTCTATATGGTCTCGGAGTTGGACGGAGCTTCGTTGTGTGCCTCCGAATGCACCGGGACGGGGGGTCTGACCCAGCCGGCCAACGCTCGGGGCACCGGGGTCAACACCGCGACCGGTGGTTACGCGGACGTCTTCCCCGATGCCCAGGTGGCTTCGGCCCAGGCCCCGTTCGCGCTCGACCGTTCCTACAGTTCCAGGAACTCGTCCAGCGGGGCGTTGGGGCCGGGGTGGACCCTGCCGTGGGAGACGTCCCTGGAGACCGGGGCCGACGGGCGGGTCGTGCTGCGAGAGGAGTCCGGTGCCCGCCTGACCTTCACCCGTGGCAGCGGAACCTCTTACACGGCCCCGACCGGGGCGCGCTCGGTCCTGCGCGGCACGGACACGGGCTGGCAGCTGGACACCCCGGACCGGCGCACCCTGCGCTACGACACGCAGGGGCGCCTGGCCTCGGTCACCAGCCGCGGCCAACAACAGCTCGCCCTCTCCTACACCGGCGACAAGCCCACCACCCTCACCGACTCCGCGGGACGGGAGTACCAGTTCGACTACACCGGCGCGCACCTGACCAGGGTCACCCTGCCCGATGGCCGCTCCACCCGGTACGGCTACACCGGTGGCCGGCTCACCAGCGTGCGGGCACTGGACGGAGCCACGACCACCTACGGCTACGACCCCGACGGACGCCTCGACCACATCACCGGCCCCGACGGGCACGCCCTGCTGGGCCTGGTCTATGACGCCCAAGGCCGGGTCACCGAACAGACCGACGCCGTGGGAGCGGTGACCCGCTTCGCCTACACCACCGCGAACGGCTTCGACACCACCCACACCACCACCCCCTCCGGTGGCATCTGGACCGACCTCTACTCCCGCAACGTGCTGTTCGCCCAGATCGACCCGTTCGGCAACGCCACCAGCCACACCTACGACGCGGACCTCAACCGCACCTCGGTGCAGGACCCGCTGGGCCGCATCACCACCTACACCTACAACACGGCCAAACGCCTGACCCAGACCGTCACCGCGGCTTCCTCCACCTCCTGGACCTACGACGCCAACGGCAACGTCACCAGGGCCACCGACGGCGCCGCGCGAGCCGCCACCTACGAGTACACCGCCGCCGGCCTGCTCGCGGCCACCGTCGACAGCCTGGGAAACCGCACCGTTTTCACCTACACCGCCGCCGGCCTGTTGGAGAGCGTCACCACCCCCGAAGGCAACACCAGCAGCTTCGAGTACGACGCCCACGGCAACCAGACGGCGGTGGTGAGCCCGTCGGGCGCGCGTGAGGAACGCACCTACGACACGGCCGGGCGTCTGCTGAGCGTCACCGACCCCCGCGGCCACGACAGCGCGAACCCGCAGAACCACACCACGGCCTTCACCTACGACGACGCCGACAGGGTCACCTCCCGCACCCTGCCCGGCGGCGGCACCGAGCACTTCACCTACGACGCCTACGGCAACCCCACAGCCTCCACCGACGCAGCAGACCGAACCACCACCTACACCTACAGTTCACCGGGACGGCTGGAAGAGGTGAGCGCGCCGGGCGACGCCACCACGACCTACGCCTACGACGCCGCCGGCAACCTCACCGAAGCGACCGGCCCCGACGGTGCCACCACCTCCCACACCTACGACGAGGCCGACCGGCATCTCACCACCGTCACCCCGCGCGGCAACGCCCAAGGCGCCGACCCCCAGGACTTCACCTGGACCTTCGGCTACGACGCGGCCGGGCAGCAGAGCACCGTCACCGACCCGCTGGGCAACACCACCGCCTACGCCTACGACGCCGACTCCCGCGTCATCCAGACCACCGACCCCCTGGGCACCGTCCGCAAGAGCACCTACGACCGGGGCGGCCTGCTCACGACCGTCGTCGACGGCAACAACCGCACCGAGACCCTCCGCTACGACACCGCCGGACAGCTCATCCGCTTCACCGACCGGCGCGCCAAGAACTTCACCTACGCCTACGACGCCGACGGCAACCTCACCACGAGCACCACCCCCACCGGCGCGGCCACCACCTACGCCTACACCACCGACGGCCTGCTTGCTTCCGTGGTCGACCCGCGCGGCAACGCCCAAGGCGCCGACCCCCAGGACTTCACCTGGACCTACGCCTACGACCAGGCCGGACTGCTCGCCTCGGTCACCGACCCCCTGGGCCACACCCAGACCAGTACCCACGACGGGCGCGGCCTGGTCACCGCGATGACCGACGCCCTGGGCAACACCACCGCCTACGCCTACGACGCCCTGGGCCGAGTGGAAACACTCACCGCCCCCGACGGCGGCACCACCGGCTACACCTACGACCCGGCCGGCACCCTGGCCTCTCGCACCGACGCCAACGGCCACACCACCGACTACGGCTACGACGACGCGGGCAGGCTGACCTCGGTCACCGACCCCCTCGACCGCGTCCGCACCCTCGACTACGACCCCGAAGGCAACCTCACCCGGGAAACCAACGCCCGGGGCCACACCACGACCTACCGGGCCGACGCCCTGGGCCGCACCACGCGAGCCGACTACTCCGACACCACACCCACCGTCACCATCGTCTACGACGCAGCCGGGCGCCCCGTGCAGGTCACCGACGGCACCGGAACCCGCTCCTTCACCAACCTCGACGGCGAAGGCCGCCCGCGCACCGTCATGCTCCCCACCGGCCAGGGCAGCATGGCCTACACCTACGACAACGCCGGCAACATCGCCTCCATCCGTACCCGCGACAACCAGACGACCCGCTACGTCTACAACGACGACGGCCAGATGGTCTCCCAGGACATCGCCGCCAGCCACAAAACCGAATACGCCTACGACCCGGCCGGCAACCTCACCACCGTCACCAGTCCCACCGGCAACGGCCACACCGAAACCCGCACCTACGACCCCGCCAACCTCCTGAGCGGCATCACCACCGGAAAAGCAGGCACCGCACTCTCCACCTGGGCCCTCACCCGCGACCCCAACGGCCAACCCCTCCAGGTCGACGCCGTGCGGTCAGGGCAGGCCGGCCGCCAGATCTTCGCCTACGACGACAACGGCCGCCTCACCCAGGAATGCGCCACCACCCCCGACGCCACCGCGTGCCCCGCCGGACCCGACACCACCACCTACACCTACGACCAGGTCGGCAACCGCCTCACCGCCCAAAGCGACACCACCACGACCTACGCCTACGACGCCGCCGACCAGCTCACCTCCGTGGTGAGCGGGACGACCACCACGCCCTACGCCTACGACGCCGACGGCAACCTCACCTCTGACGGCACCGCCGCCTTCGACTACAACGCCCCGGGCAGCCTCACCGACGTCACCACCCCCCAAGGCACCTACACCTACGCCTACGACGCCGACGGCAACCGCACCTCCGCCAGCCATGACGGCCAGCTCCAACGCACCAGCACCTGGGACATCCTGCACCCCCTGCCCCAGCTGATCAGCGACTACGACGGCGCCGGCGCACTCACCGCCAACTACACCTACAACCCCCACGGTCAGATCCAGACCCAACGCCACGCCACCGGCGGCAACCAGCAGTACCACCTGGACTGGCTCGGCTCCGTCGCCGACACCACCAACGCCACCGGCACCCCCCAACACCAGTACGCCTACAGCGGCTTCGGCCTCACCGACCACACCTGGACAAGCGACGGCGCGCCGGCCAACCCCTTCACCTACACCGGCCAATACGCCGAATCCACCACCGACGCCGCGGGTCTTTACCTACGCGACCGCGACTACCGCCCCGACCTGGGACGCTTCACCAGCACCGACCCCGAACCCCGCCCAACAGCCACCCCCCACACCAACGCCTACGCCTACGCCGAAAACCTCCCCACCACCCTCACCGATCCCTCCGGACGCTGCCCGATGTGCGTCAGCATCGGCATCGGCGCCGTGTTGGGAGGCGTCATCGAAGGCGGCGCCTACGCCCTCACCACCGACAACGCGACCTGGGGCGGCCTCGCCCAAGCG
The DNA here is from genome assembly GCF_030268225.1 of Nocardiopsis ansamitocini. Taxonomy (GTDB): domain Bacteria; phylum Actinomycetota; class Actinomycetes; order Streptosporangiales; family Streptosporangiaceae; genus Nocardiopsis_D; species Nocardiopsis_D ansamitocini. The sequence goes on from NZ_BSQG01000002.1 coordinate 146,414, forward strand.
GCCGGACGCGGAGCGGTGATCGGCGCGGTGGGCGGCGCGCTCATGCCGGGCGTGGGCAACCTCGCCGCACGCAGCCTCAGCCTGACCGGGGGCAGGGCCCTGACCCTCTCCGTCGGCGTCAACGCAGGCGTGGGCGCCGGCTTCACCTGGGCCGTCAACGCCGTCCAATGCCGACCGACCAGCCCCACCGACCTTCTCCTGGGAGCCCTCGGCGGAGGCGCCGGTGGCTTGATCGGCCCTGGGCTCAGCAAGCTCGGCACCCTCCTCGGCCCCCGGGCCGCTGCGGGGGCGGGTTCGTCGACCCGGGCTGGTGGGGTGGTCGATACCGTCAACCGGTCCGAGCGTGGTGCCGTGGACCGTCTCGCCGGTTGCACGGGAAACAGTTTCGTCGCGGGTACTCCGGTGCTGATGGCCGATGGCACGTTCAAGCCCATTGAGCAGGTCGAGGTCGGGGACGAGGTGGCGGCCACCGATCCCGGGACCGGGGAGCAGGAGGCCAAGCCGGTCCTGGCCACCATCACCGGGACGGGGGAGAAGGATCTCGTCACCATCACCGTGGACACCATCACGCGAACGCCCGCGGGAGAAGGCGACGCCACTGACGGTGAGGTAAACGGTGCCTCGGACGGCGCGCCGGTGGGTGAGGACGGCAGCATCGTCGCCACCGGTCAGCATCCGTTCTGGGTCCCGGAACTGGGTGAGTGGGTGAACGCGGGTGATTTGGCGCCCGGGATGTGGTTGCAGACCTCGGCGGGGACCTGGGTGCAGGTCAGCGCGGTCAAGGCGTGGACTCAGAGCACCACGGTCCACAACCTGACCGTCGCCGACATCCACACCTACCATGTGCTGGCCGGCGACACACCGGTACTCGCACACAACTGCGGTAGTGGGGCTGCAGACCTAGGCCATCTGATTGATAGGGCTGACGAACTGCATTCTCTGATTCCTTCGGGTGGCCAGCGGTACAGGACTACCGGGGTATTGCATGCCGATGGTGTCGGCGGAGGGATTGATCTTTCTGCTGTTGGGGCGAGGAGTAACCTTACTCTGATCCAGAGAGGAAATTCTCTTGATGCCGGAGAGCTGGCCATATCAATGACCAACGGTGCACACACTGAAGTGAAACTGGTAACTGCGGCCCAACATCTAGGGATTAGACCCGGCGGAATTGCAGTAAGTAGGCCCTTTTGTTCAGATTGCTCTAAATTCTTGACAGGTCAGGGTGCGGTACTCGTGAGTCCCAGGTCCGCACTTTGGCACCCATTTGACGCAAAGTAATTGCAGTTTTCTCTAGAATAAGAAATGGCATAAATGCTCACAAGCGAAGAAATTGGTCGAATCGAGAAAGCGTGCAATGAGCTGACTCTGGAAAAAGTTTTTGTGCTTGCTTTGGCTGCAGGCCACCGGACTCTTCCCGTCTACCAAGCATACAGTGAGGGCAATGTCGAGATGAAAGGGCACGGATTGGTTCACGACGGCCTGGTAGGGGCTTGGAGAGTTCTACGCGCCAGGCCAGGCGCCTCTTTCCTTGAAGTTGCTCCTAGGCTGGAGACCGCGATCGGGACGGCAGAGTCAGACCTTGAGGCGATCAACACGGCCGGTGAGTTTGGCCTCGCGGAAGCTTTAGCGGCTGAGTCGATTCTTGCGGCGATTCTCGCATTGCGCTCCTATCTTGAACAATCGCGGAATGGCGCATTCAATGCCATCATTGGTGCCCTGGAGGTTGATATGGTTTGGGCGGAGGGAGAAGCTGAAAGATCAAACGCTGAAGGCATTGTTTCGTGGGACGGATTGATGGATCACTATGGACAGCAAGTAAGGGATATCGCCCTCTTGTCTGACGTTGACGATTCTGAAAAAGAACTCCTTTTTCGGGATGTCGCAATGCGCGCAGAACAAGAAGGAATGCACTTTTTTGTCCGGATGAAAGCACTGATGTCAACTCCAAATATCTAGAGATCATCTTAAAATCCATCAGCGTGTTTGGTGCGATTTTTCAGCAGATGAGGGTGCAGACGATGGCGAGCATGGCCAAGAAGTCGTGAGGAGTTGCGTTTCCAACGCGCGTTCAACCTGTGTCTGAGATGCCGGGCTGGTGGGGTGGTCGATACCGTCAATCGGTCCGAGCGTGGTGCCGTGGACCGTCTCGCCGGTTGCACGGGAAACAGTTTCGTCGCGGGTACTCCGGTGCTGATGGCCGATGGCACGTTCAAGCCCATTGAGCAGGTCGAGGTCGGGGACGAGGTGGCGGCCACCGATCCCGGGACCGGGGAGCAGAAGGCCAAGCCGGTCCTGGCCACCATCACCGTCGATACCACCACGCGAATACCCGTTCTGGGTCCCGGAACTGGGTGAGTGGGTGAACGCGGGTGATTTGGCGCCCGGGATGTGGTTGCAGACCTCGGCGGGGACCTGGGTCCAGGTCAGCGCGGTCAAGGCGTGGACTCAGAGCACCACGGTCCACAACCTGACCGTCGCCGACATCCACACCTACCATGTGCCCGCAGGAGACACCGCACTCCTCGCGAACAACTGCACTACTACGGTCTATCGCAAGATGGAAACCCGCCTTCCCCCTGCCCGGGCGGCCCGGCGTTTTCGGGGAGCCGAGCCGCTTCTGGTCACAGACCACGCCCGCACGGACAGGGGCGCCGCCCGTGCGGGGCGGGGCAAGGGGTTATCGGCCCGATCGAGAGGAAAGCCGTGGCGAGAGCATGCGTCCGACCGCGCGGAGCAGGGCCCGGAACTCGGCCCCGTTCGGGCGGACGCCCAGGCCGGCGTACATGAGTGCGTTCCCGTACTCGGCCATGAGAACGATCCGGCCGTTCTCGATGTCGAACCGTGTCACATAGGTGTTGCGGTAGGGCCGGCCCGTGCGCGCGACGACCATGTCGCCGATCCCGTGGAAGAAGAGTTCGCCGCCATCGGGTGAGACGCGCCATTCGTGGCCGCGCCAGAGCAACGGGGTGAACTTGTCGAACAGGGCACTCGTGTAAGCGAGCACCTCACTCTTGCCCTTGACATCTGCGACGCAGACGGCCCGCCTGCGACCCGCGATGATGTCCGTGACGCCGTCGGAGGTCGTGGCACCTCGGGTGTGCATGAACAACTGCCGTGCGTCGTCGGCCATGGTTCGGGCCACGGCTTCGATGTCCTTCGCTTCGACGGCGCGGATGAACTCCTTGGCGACGTCGAGCCCGGTTCGGGTGGCGGGTGTTGGTTCCTGGTTATTCATGAGGGTTTCCGATCGTTGCGTTCCACGTGTGAAGATTCGGTTCAGGCGTCCCACGACAGCAAGGGCTCACCAAATGACGTGGGGAGCCCGAAAACCCCGAAGCGGGGCGTCCACCAACGCGTGAACCCGGACTCGTAGGCGAGGAGACGCCTCGGAGAAGGCGGCCAGGTCGACGCCTTCGTCGAATTCGAGGTAGACGATGAACTCCGCGCCGCCGTCGTCATTGGGCTGGAGCCACATCCGTTCCCGGTGGTAACCGACCTCCCGGGCTCTGGTGTCCAGACCGGAGAGGTGGTCCCTGTTCAGGGCGGTGAAGAGGTCCCGGAACTCCTGGACGCGGTTCTGGGGGATCGGGAAGGTCCACGCTGTACTGGTCATGCCGTCTCCTCGGCCATGGGTGATCCGTCGAGTCCGCGGGGCGGTCCTGATCAACCGGGTGCGCCCTTGATGATCCGGGAGGCCGAGCGGGGGAGGAAGGCCACGTCGAGGGTGGTACCGGCAGGGCCAGGTTCGCCCGCCGGCACAGGGCGCGGGAGGCGGGGACAATCGGGGGTATGTCGAGCAGCGATCGGACCGAGTTCGGGGAGTACTTGAGGCGGCGCAGGGCCGCGATGAGTCCTCCGGGCCCGCAGGGCGGTGTGCGGACGTCCCGTCGGCGGGTTCCGGGGCTTCGCCGCCAGGAGGTCTCCGATATCGCGGGTATCTCAGTGGAGTACTACACACGCCTCGAACAGGGGAGAGCGCCCCGCCCCTCGCGCGAGATCCTCACCTCGCTGGCACAGGCGTTCGGGCTATCGGACGCCGAGCGCGATCACCTCTTCCGGTTGGGGGGTGAGTCCCCTCCGGAACCGACCTCTCCCGCCTCTGTCATTCGACCGGGGCTGTTGCGTCTGTTGCGGGGCCTGGACGACACGATGCCGGTCACCGTGCATGACGGGCGGCTCGACCTCCTCGCTCGCAACAAGGCCGCGGAGGAGTTGCTCGGAACCTTGACGGGCAGCGGCCCGTTCGAGCGCAATATCGCCTACCAGGCATTCACGACCGACGTGCTTGCGCACCTGCTCGGAGGCGACGGCTCGGAGTGGTTCCTACGAGTCGCTGCCGCTGAACTCCGTATGGCACTCAGCCGGTACCCCGGCGACGCCTATCTTCGTGCCTTGCTCGCCGAGCTCGCCGCGACCAGCCAGAGCTTCCGCGACCATTGGAAGAAGGGGGAGGTCAGTGCTTCGAGATCCGCGATCAAACGGATGCACCACCCGACCTACGGGTGGGCCCGTTTTGAGATCGAGGTGCTCCACGACCCTGAGCGGGACCACTGGATCATGCTCTACACGCCTCATGATGACGGGTAGTCCGCCGCGCCGGACAGGAGTTCCGGCTACGGAGCGGTGCGGGGTGCTCATTTCGGCAGGGCCGCGATGTCATGTCCTCCGGGAAGAGCGCGCGGGGGCCGAACCTGTGCCCTTCACACGATTCCCGCACCCGTTCGATGTCCGGCCTCCGCGTGTGCGGGGAATGGATGCTTCCCCCACGCAAAGGGATTGGTCCCCTGCCGACGATGGCGTGAGGGAAGCCCTGCCTGAACCGAGAACTTCAACGTGTATTCCCCGCCATCACCCGGACGTAGCACGGAGCAGCCGTAGCCAGCCGGACAAAGCAAAGAGCCCGTTGGCCAGGTTTCCCCTGGTCAACGGGCTTTTCTTGCTGCTTGATCACTGTGCACTCGGAGGGACTCGAACCCCCAACCTTCTGATCTCCCGATGCCCTTTGCCGGCCAGGTGCCCACTCGCATAAATGGCCTCTGAACTGGCGATTCTTCTCGGACGTTTCCCATGGTTCCCGGACGTCCCCCGTAGCCATGTGCAATGAATGTGCATCGGTCTGGGCGCCCGCCACGGGGCTTCGCCCAAGGTGAGCCGCGCCTTTCGACGGACCCGCGCCACCGCTTCCCCAGCCACAGCGTTCGGCAACCACGGTCTCGGGGCGTGTTGCTTGGTCGCGCTGGGGCCGTCACCACAGACAGTCAGCGTCGCGCGACCGAGTGACACGCGATCCGAGCACGTCAGTGGCCATAGGTGGCCATTGGAAAAGAAATGCGTATCACTTTTGGTGATGTCGGGACGGATGTGCCGTTGGTGTGCTGTGATCCCGCTACTGGACCGCAGCACCTTCAGTAGCGGGGGTTGTGGCTCCGGACCGGGCGGTAGCCCGCAGACGGAGCCACAACCCCGTACTGCGACGGCGCGAAGCGCCGGAGCCTTGATCTCATAAAGCCGAAATCGGCAAAATAACTGGTGAATTGAAACGAGGTCTGCTTATGGCAGAAAGGACAGTTCGGTTTTTTGAGATTCTTAACGCTAAGCGAGAGCGACTTCCTTCTCAGATTAAATTTGACGAACTCCGTTATTTGGTAGAAAATCTGCCGGAAAATAAAGCTTATGTAAAATTTAATAAAATGGAAATTCTTGGTTCCGCATTCGATCCTGAAAATGTTGAAGAGCTTTTTGGTGGTGTTCCAATTATTTCATTGGATCGAATAACGAGGAATCCAAGGATGAGGATTGAGCGGCGGAGAAATTATCGCCCGCTAATCTTGGGCTCAGACGAGAATCTTGCAGAGCCGACTTTCTATTCTATATTTGATTCTAATGTTCTTGGGATGATGAGAAACAGTGGGTCGGCGCCGAGTGCTGCATCTTTTCGGGAGTATATGAATAAGATTCTTGGTCCAAATAACGAAATTGAAATTGCCCCGTTGGTAGATAAAAATTTCCTTCGAGCTCTTCGCAATGTAGATGTATTGACCCGTTTTGATGTAGAAGTCGGTCCGAATGTAGTTTCCGAAATTTTCGGACCGGCTCGAACGATTGAGTCTCAAATAAAGCAGCTGCGTAAGAATCTTGGCGCTGTTGGAATTCAGCTAGTAATCAAAATAGACCCTAAGGGTGATGCTCAAGGGGCAGAGATTATTCACTCAGAGATCGAAAAGCTTGCCGCATCTGGAGCTTTTACCTATACAGAGCGAGCTCAAATCGCCTACAGAGATGTCGATTCTTTTAAGGCGAAAACTTTTGATTTTTTAAATGAATCGATAGCAACTTCTATCCAAGTTGACGTAAATGAAGAAACCGATCAGCCAAGAGAAAGTTCTGTCTCACAGTCTATGTATGCTGCTTATGAAGACCTTTTTGATGATATTAAGTTAGCGTTGCGCTCAGTCGGCTAAACTCTAGTTGTCACTGGCACGACGTAAGGTTGCTGCTGTGAAGACGAAGATACTTGAACTATTTGAAAAAGTTCGAGGCTGGCTAGTCGACTGGTGGTGGTTGGATCCGCCCGTTGCAGCAATTCTCTCGTTTATCTGCTGGTACCTGATTCCTCTGCGTAGTCAGTGGGATGTCCTAGGTAATCTTGACCTCCCAGTAAGACAAGCAATTTACACGGATATAATTCAACTTTCTACGATATTTGCTGGTTTCGGCGCGGTCGCTTTTACTGTTTTTATTAGTTCAAGTAGTCCGACAAGCATGAAGCTTAAAAATGGAGACTTAGGGCCGCGGATAATTCGCCTTTGGATTGCAGCACTTTCTTTTCCTTGGATTAGTGCTTTTGTAATTATTCTTGCAAAAGCTACAGATTCGGGTGGTGTTGGATCGACTAGCATTTCAAGATGGCTAGTTCTCGGTGCTGTTCTCGTTATTTTGTTTCAAATGGTGCGCACGCTGCGTGTTTTTTATCAGATTTCTACTTTGGAGATTACAGAACAGAAGCCAGCAAGAAAAACTGCCTCTAAAGGGATAGTAATTGATAAGAATGGGGCACACTTGTGAACAAGTTATCGAAATTTTTTACTATTTTCCCAGACTAAATTAAAGCTCTTTGTGTAGGTGGAGTACATTTCTCTTTCTGTGCTCTTGCTGAATGGAATAACTGGGGCGTTGGATGCAGGGGCTCCATAAATGTGAGGATTGATCATGAGGCGCTGGTCTGACTGGTATATTGAGTTATAGAGAATTGTGTCGTGAGTTCGAATCTCAATTCCTTCGACCTTTTGTAGATGTTGAGATAAAATTAGAGCATTTTTTATTTTTGCTTGCATTGAATTTCCTATTTTTTCTTCGTCTCCTCGATTCTTGACGTGAAAACTTCCAGGACTTCCGAGTGCAATTTTTACTGTCACTCCAGATTGCGCTTTTCTTATAAAAGTTTGCAAAATTTCCGGATCGTCAAACAGGAAAAAGCTGCTGTAGGCGAGTATCCCAATTTGGTCTTTTGCGGATTTAAAAAAATTGAGCCAAACTTGATGGGGGATAGTCCATCGGTGTGGATAAATATGCTCTGATTCTGTTGAATCAGAGTGTTTTAAATCAGTTTTTTTATTTTCTGGCCATAGTTCGGCTCTTGAAGCCCCTGTGAGTTCGGCAACCGCCAACTGGTGCCGAGGGTAGGGCCGTTGGCCAAACAGCCAGCGACGCACGGTCTTCGGATTCACTCCGAGACGGGTGGCGACTTCGGCGTCTGTCAGGTGCGTGTTGGCAAGTGCCTGTCGCAGGGCCTCGTTCACGTGGGTGACCTCCGTGGCGCGGGGGCTCCGACGATAACAGAAGACGTCCCTAGACGTCCCTGAAGATGTCCGATACGGGGTACACATGTCCGCCTGATCAGGCGAGGGTTTCCGCAGATGAGAAGACCCCCGCAAGTGTCGTAAGCACTCCGGGGGCGCGGTCCCACCTTGATCGAGAGCAGGCGGAACATGCGGAACCCTATCGGGCGACCCCAGATCGGACACCCCTGGAAGAGTTCGGCCGCGCGTGCGCGGCCATACGTGCCGCTTCCCTTCACCCCTGAGCCTCGGGCCTACCCGGTGCTGCCCAAAGCGGCCTTGGTCCGCCCCTACGTGTTGGACAGTGAGCGGCGTCGCTGGCGGGAGTGCGCGGATCGGACACGGCTGGGTCTTGCGGTGCTCCTGGATATGGCTCGGCCGTTGGAGTTGGCCCTATGAGCGAGGAACAGGACCCGACGTTGCGGCTGCTCCGGGTGACGTACGGGGATCGGTGGTTCATTCGCCGTACCGAGCGGCTGTGGATCGCGAGCACACGCGACAGGGACAGCGAACACGCGCCGACCCTGATCGAGACCGATGTCGAGAAGTTCGTCGCGCAGCTGGAAGACCCGCCGGCCCGCGTGGGTCAGTTCCTTCTCTCCGAGAACGGCATCCACTTCACCGGCAAACAGCCGCCCGGCTCCACTGGCCCTCGGCCGTTGGCCTGAGCAGACCGCCGCGCGGTCGATGGCGTTCTCCTTCCCCTGCCACGGCCGCGCGGCCTTCTCGATTACACGAGATCAAGGCCGGAACGGAAAATAGACACACTGTCTAAGATCATTGTGCAGCGCTGCACAAGTGACATCGGAGGGACAACCAGGTGAGCCCACGCTCGACCCCGTGGGGGACCTACGCGCAGATCGCGGACGCGCTGCGCACGCGCATCACCGATGGCGACCTTGCCCCTGGCTCACCCCTGCCCTCCGAAGCGGCCCTTGGACAGGAGTTCGGGGTCTCGCGCACCACGATCCGCCGGGCGCTGGCCTCCTTGGAATCAGAGAAGCTGATCCGGCCCCTTCCCGGAACCGGGCGGGTGGTGTGCGACCCCGACGGCCAAGAGGACGGCTCGACGCAACAGCCCCAATACCGCAGGATCGCCACCGACCTACGCGCCCAGATCACTGATGGCGTGCTCGCTCCCGGTGCCGCTCTACCCAGTGAAGCGGCCATCGTCCAGACCTACCAAGTGTCGCGGGGAACCGCTCGCCAAGCGCTCTCGGACCTGGAAGGGGCGGGGCTGATCCGCTCGGTCCACGGTAAGGGCAGGTTCGTTCGCGGGCCTGAAAACCCTTCGCGCTAGCCTGGACATGTGGGACATGTTCAGTGGGCGCGCGACCTTGCTCGGCGGCTCCTCCAAGAGCCGCTTCCCCGACGATGGGCACACACCCAAGGGGTGGCGGAGCAAGCCCAGACGTTGGCCGGTGTGCTCGGTGACGATGCCGACCTGGTGACGGCCTCGGCCTGGCTGCACGACATCGGGTATTCACCCGCCCTGGCCCACACGGGTTTTCACCCCTTGGACGGTGCCCGCTACCTGTACGGTGTCGAGAACGCCGACGAGCAACTGTGCTCGCTGGTGGCCCACCACTCCGGCGCACTCGTGGAAGCCGAAGAACGGGGGATGCGCGGCGACCTGGCGGGCGAGTTCGACCTACCGCGCGCGGAGTTGCTGGAAGCGCTGACCTACTCCGACATGACCACCGGCCCCGACGGCACACACCTGCCTGTTGAACAGCGCCTTTCCGAAATCCTGGTGCGCTATGAGCCGGGCGACATCGTGCACCGCTCCATCACCCGGTCCTCACCCGACCTGATCAAGGCCGTGCGCTCGATCGAGGACCGTCTCACCGACGCGCGTTGATTGGTCAGCCGATGTAGGGCGCGGGGCCGCCGTCGAGGTGGTGGCTGATGCGTAGGCGCATGGACCGGTCCATCCCGCAGTCGGCCAACTCGGTTTTGGGGACCCATCGGACTTCGCGTGACTCGTCGCTGGTGGTGGGCTCGCCCGAGACCGGGCGGGCGAGAAGCACGATGGAGAACTCCTGTCGGGCCTCGCCGTCGCTGGTGTAGAGGATGACGTGCTTGGGGTCGCTGTAGATCCCCGATATCCCGGTGATCGCGCATTCGATCCCGGTCTCTTCCAACGTCTCTCGGATCGCGGCCTCGGGCACGGACTCGCCCAGGTCGATCGCGCCCCCGGGCACCGCCCAGTTGTCGTTGTCGCTGCGGCGGATCATCAAGATCTCGCCGCGGTCGTTGGCGACGATCACGTTCACCGAGGGAACGAGACTGTTGGCGGCCGGGGCCTGGGGGTCGTCGTAGTAGTCGATCCGCCGTGCCATCAGGGGCCTCTCCTCAGTCCAGGGGTGCGGCTTCGTCCCACACCCGCTCGAAGCTCTCGGTGTAGGTGGTGACCATCGTCCCGCCGGCCACCTTGCGCAGGTTGAAGACCGGGGCGTTGGCCGCCGGTGCGCCGTAGACGTGCGTGTTGACCAGCAACTGGTCGTCGCCCCGGTAGATGGAGTTGTACAGGACCGTTCCGTGAAGGCGGAACTCCACGCCCTGCACCGCGCGGAGCGACTTGTAGAGCACGATGACGTTGCGGATCTTGGCGGCCATCGCGTCGTCGATGCCTTCGTCGATACCGCGCTGGGCCACCGCCGGGCTGTCGGGATCGCCCAACAGGATGCGCACCCGCACCCCCGCCCCGGCCTTCTCGGCCAGCAACCGGGCCACGCTGGCGTCCTCGGCCAGGAAGAACCCGCTGTAGACGAGGATTCCGATCTCACGCTCGGCGGAGGAGAAAAGCCGCTTCCACTCGTCCCGGGGCACACTCCACCGGTTGGGGTAGAGGGCGACGATCTCGCTCTCGGACGCGGCCGTGCTCTGCTCCCGCGTCAACGCCTCGGGCCACAGATACGTCTCGTCCACCCCCAGACGCGCGGCGACCGAATAGCGGTGGCGGCGGTAGGGCGTGCGGCCGAGACTGATCCACCGCTCGACGCTCTTGGTGTCCACGCCGATGGACTCGGCGAGGCTGGCCGGTGTCAGTCCCCGTTCGAGTAGGGCGGCGCGCAGCCTCTCGTTTGGCATGAACTCCGTGTTCGCAGGACTTCTAAGGACGCGCTCACATTATCGAGACGTCCCGAACACGTCCAGCCATGTAGTGATCGCGTCCCGTCCTCATGGCCGATGCTCTAAGTGTCCGAAGAACCCAAGACTCCCACCTCCGGCAGGAGGACCGGAACAGGGTTCACCGACCCAGCGCTGAGGGGTAACCACTGACACCACAGTTCGATACATGCTATACATGTGTCGATGTTTGCGTGGTGGAGCTCAACGCGGGTGCCGCGTGCCATCCCGACCAGGAAACAGACGAGAAGGAGTGCTGACTGATGGCGATTCAGGGTGCGTTGCCGGTGGAGTTCGGTGTGGTCTTCCCCAACGGTGCGTTTGCCCTCGGGGTGGAGGCGATCACCGACTTCGAGACCAAGAAGCCCCAGACCGACAAGGACAACGGGTTGCCGTTGTGGGCGGTGGATGTGATCGACGCCGATCCCAACGCGCGGGGCAAAGCCAAGAGTGTGAAGGTCAAGGTCGCCGCCGAGCACTGCCCGACCCTGCCTGATGAGGTCCCGGGGTTGCCTTTCCGGCCGGTGGAGTTCGAGGCGATGGCGGTCATGCCCTACGTCGATGATTCCGGGCGTCGTCCCCGGGTGGCCTACTCCCTGCGTGCTCGTGGGGTGAAAACCCCCGGCACCTCGGGTAACCGCCGCTCCCCGGCTCCGGTGAAGGACGCCGCGTAAGCCCCCGTACACGCGAGTGGGGCGGTCTGATGCGCCAACACCAGACCGCCCCTCACAACCCCTCGTCGAACCGGCTTCCCAACCGAACAACAAGAAGAGGTGCCTACAGGCTATGACGTCCCCCCAACACCCGCGCCCAGTGACCGCCCGTGACATCGCCGCGTTCCTGGCCGAGGTGCAGACCCGCGCTATGCGAACCGACCTCACCCCCACCGAGAACCTGGCGTTCTTCCAACGCAAGGCCGACCTGATGGACCGCATCGCCCACGAGTCACCCGACCCCGACGCGCTGCGCGTAGCGGCCAACGCACGCGCCCAACTGACCGCCGCCCGTGCCCAGGTCAACGGGGAGGGGTTCTGATGCTGTCCAACCGACCCGGAACCCATCAGGTCACGTTGACCACGCGCGTTCCCGCGCACGCTTTCCGCTTCTCCACCCCTGTTGTTGAGACTCCGGGGATCTTGATCATCGGCCGGTGGATCGGGCGCGTCATCGCGTTCTTCGCCCGCCTCCCGTTCCGTTTTCCTGTCGCCGTTGGGACCGTGACGGTCTCGGGGCTGGTCGGCTACTTCCTGGGCTGGGGAGCCTTGGCCGCCCTGTGGTCGGTCATCGATATCGGGTTGTTGGTGTGGTGGCGGCGCTGGCCCTCAACGTTCCGAACCCTCCTCGGCCTTCGGGCCATCGCCGCGTGGCGGTGGGTGTGGGTCTACCGGCGCCACTGGCAACCAGTCCTGGTCGTCGCCGGGTTGGCCGAAACCTACGCCGAACGCCAATACCTGCCCCGCATCCAACGGGTCACCTGCTCACAGTGGTCCGACCGGGTTCGAGTGAGGTTGGTAGCCGGCACCACCCCCGCGCATTTCGAGGAACGTGTGACCGAGCTGGCCCACGGATTCGGCGCACCCTCCTGCCGCGTCACCACCCTCGGGGCCCGCGACATCGTGTTGGAGTTCCCCCGACGCGACACCCTCGCCAACCCCATCAACGCCTTACCGATCCCCGACGTCGCGGACCTGGACGCTCTCCCGGTGGGTCAACGTGAGGACGGCACCCCCTGGCTGCTCAAACTCCACGGAACCCACGTCCTGGTAGTCGGCGTGACGGGCGCGGGCAAGGGCTCGGTGATCTGGTCGGCCATCCGCGCAATGCTCCCCGCCCTCTCGGATGGAACCGCGCAGGTGTGGGCCATCGACCCCAAACGCATGGAACTCTCCTACGGCCGCACCCTCTTCGCCCGCTACGCCGACACCGGCGAAACCGCGGTGGCCTTGCTCGAACAAGCCGTGAGTGACATGCAGGAGCGGGCCGAGCGCTACGCGGGCAAACAGCGCTCACATACCCCGACGGTGGATGACCCGTTCGTGGTCGTGGTCCTGGACGAAGTCGCGTTCCTGACGGCCTACCACCCTGATCGCGACGTCCGCCGACGTGCGGAGAACGCCATCGCCACCCTCACCAGCCAAGGCCGCTCGGTGGGCTTCACCGTCTTGGCCGCGTTGCAGGACCCGCGCAAAGAGGTGATGAACCTGCGCAACCTCTTCCCCGACAAGATCGCCCTGCGCCTGGACGAAGCGACCCAGGTGGACATGGTGCTGGGTGAAGGCGCACGGGATCGCGGAGCCAACGCCCATTTGATCGACCCGGAGTTGCCCGGGGTGGCGTTCGTGCGGCTGGAGGGCTCACCCGTGCCGGTGCGGGTCCGCGCGGCCTACGTCTCCGACGACGACATCACCGCCATGGCCAAGGACTACGGCTCTTGCGAGGCGGTGGAACCGTGCTGACGTTGGCGATACAGCCTCACCAGCAAGAACACGAGAAACCCCGATATGAGCAGCGCCGACAGGGCGCAGAACATCAAAAGGCCGGTGTGCTGTTGCACGTAGGCCACCAGCATCCCGGCCAGGGCTCCCACCAGGCTGAAGACAGGGCTGATCAGGTACACCCCCCGAATGTCTCCCCGCGTCCCATCACCGATGGTCCTCACCTGTACCTCTCACGCTCTGGGCCGGGGGTGCTCTGATGCCCACCCCGACCGGTAAATCCACCCGGGCCGAGCGTATGGCCCAACCCCTGGCGCGGGAAGTGGCCGAGCAGATCGCCGCCGACAAGGGCGTGTGCATCCGCCCGGTCTCCCTGCGCCGTACCGACCTGGACACCGGGGCCACTTCGATCGTCGATGTGCCGTGCGGGGCGACGCTTGAATCCCGGTGCCCGGCGTGTGCGAAGAGGAAACGATCGATCCGGCGCACCCAGTGCGAAGAGGGCTGGCACCTCACGAATGAACCGGTCATCACCCCCGACGACCCGACCGAGGTTCAACGGGAGTGGGTGGCCAAGCGGGCCGTGGTCACCGCCGAACGCGACGCGCTGGCCGCGACCGGACACGCCACCCCCCACGACCTCGCGGCGTTGGATGCGGCAATCGCGGACCTGGACACCGAGATCACCGCCTCCGGACTGCGCGGCAAAGCCGGACCTTCCCCCGATGCCCCGCCCAAGTCGCGCCGCACCCGCTCCACCCGACGCCGACAAGACGCCCCGGACCTGCCCAAGCGACCCATGACCAAAAGGACCGTGGGTCAGACCTTCACCGACCCCGAGTCGGGCGCGACCTTCCGGCCCTCACTGTTCATCACCCTCACCTGCGACACCTACGGCCGCGTCAGAAGCGACGGAACCCCGGTCGACTTCTCGACCTATGACTACCGGCGCGCCGCACGCGACGCCCTGCACTTCTCCAAGCTCATCGACCGCTTCGTCCAAAACCTGCGCCGCGTCGTGGGCTATGACGTCCAGTACTTCGCGGCGGTAGAACCCCAGCGGCGGTTGGCTCCGCACCTGCACATGGCCACCCGGGGAACGATCCCCCGTAGTGAGTTGAAGCAGATCGCCGCCGCCACCTACCACCAAGTGTGGTGGCCCACCACCGACGAGGTCGTCTACGAGAACGACGACTTTCGGTATTGGAACGACGACCTTGGTGGCTATGCCGATACCGAAACCGGGGAGATCCTGCCCACTTGGGATGAGGCCCTGGACGCACTCGACGCTGACGAGGACGCCGAGCCCATGCACGTGGTGCGCTTCGGACCCCAAATCGACGCCAAAGGCGTTCTCGCCGGATCGGCCGACGCTGACCGGTGCGTGCGCTACCTCGCCAAGTACCTCACCAAGGACATCGCGGGATGCCATGCGATCGAGAGCGACCGACAGGAACAGCACGTTGACCGTCTCGTCCACGCGCTGCGCTTCGAGCCGTGCTCACCCCGGTGTGCCAACTGGCTTCGCTACGGCGTGCAGCCCAAGGACGCCAAAGCCGGAATGCGACCCGGCTACTGCTCCTCCAAAGCCCACAAACGCGAATACCTGGGATATGCCGGACGCCGGGTCCTAGTCTCGCGCAAGTGGTCGGGAAAGACCCTGGCCGACCACAAGGCCGACCGCCTCGCCTGGGTCCTGGACACCCTGGGCATCGACCCCGACAGCGACCCCGAAAACACAGACTCGCCGCTGCGGTTGACCACCACCGACCGCAACACCGTGTGGGAACTGGCCCGACCCACCGACCCCGACGTCCCACCCCGCGAACACCGCCTCCTGCGAGCAGTCGGGGAGTCACTCAAACGCCGCGCCCGACTCGACCAAGCGCGACAAGCCAACGACCTTTCGGCAACCGCAGAGACGAGGGCGGCATGAGTACGACGACGGTGACTGTGGAGCCTTCCGGGCACCGGACCGCTCCCGTCCTGTGGTCGGTCAAGGACACCGCCGCCTATCTGCGGGTGCCCGCGAAGACGCTCTATGAGTGGCGCTACAAGAACGACGGTCCGCCCTCGCATCGGGTCGGCCGCTACGTGCGTTACGTCCCCTCCGAGGTCCACGACTGGGTGCTCACCCGCTGACCCCCAACGGAAAGGAAGTCTGATGGCTCGCGCGTGGATCTACGACCGGACCAAGGACAAGAGCTATACCGCGTCGGTGAAGAAGGCCAAGGCCGCCAAGCGCACACCCCCGGGGCGCTGGATGGTCCGGTACTACGACCCTGCCGGCCGGATCAAGAGCGGCGGGACGTTCCAGAAGAAGCCCGACGCCGAGAAGCGGCAGACGGAGATCGAGAACAGCCTCCACGAGGGCAGTTACCGCAACCCCCACGACGGCAAGGTCACCGTGGGGGAGATGGCGGAGAAGTGGCTGAGTGCCCGCACCGACATCAAGCGCTCGACCTGGTGGAAGTACCGGGCGCTCCTGGACGGCCACGTTCTTCCCCGCTGGGGCGCACTGCCGCTGACGGCCGTGTACTCCGAGGACATCGCGGTGTGGGTGGCCCTGCTCCAGAAACCGCGCCACGAGGGCGGGGCCAACCTGGGTGCATCCCAGACGCGCGGGGCGGTCACCGTCCTCTCGATGGTGCTGGGGTGGTGCGTCCCCCGGCGCATCCCCTTCAACCCGGCCAAGGGGATGCCGTTGCCCAAGTCGAGTGAGGCCGAACACGTCTACCTCGACCACGTCCAGGTGGAAGCGCTCGCGAACGCCGCCGCGTCGCTGCGTACGAGCTACGACCAGGTGTCGGCCTCGGCGCACAACAACCGGGTGCTCGTCCTGCTGCTGGCCTACACGGGGTTGCGCTGGAACGAGGCCGCCGCGCTGCGGGTGGGCCGGGTGGACCTGGACCGCAAGCGCATCCGGGTCGTGACGACCTTCGCCGAGGTGGAAGGCGAGCTGATCGAACAGCCGCCCAAGACGGGCAAGTTCCGCACGGTGCCCGTCCCCACCTCGCTCGTTCCGGAGCTGCGGCCCTTCGTGCAGGGGCGTGGTGCCGACGGTCTGGTGTTCACCACTCGGCGGGGTACGCCGCTGCGGCTGCGCAACTGGCGAAACCGGGAGTTCGGCAAGGCAGTGAAGGCCGCCGGGCTGCATGAGATGGGGCTCACCCCGCACAAGCTCCGACACACGGCCGCGTCGTTGGCGATCGCCGCCGGGGCCGACGTGAAGGTGGTTCAGGCGATGCTCGGCCACGCCACCGCCACCATGACCCTGGACCGCTACGGGCACCTCTTCCCCGACCGCCTGGACGAGGTGGCCGACGCGATGGACATCGCCCGGCTGCGCGCGCTCACCGCGTGAGGGAACCGGGCCGTGTGCACTGAATGTGCACCGCAGTGCTTCGGGGGAGGTTCCAGCGGGCATGAAAAAACCGCCGGTCTTGCGCGAATGCGCAGGTCCGGCGGTTTGTTTGCTGTCTTCAGCTGGTGCACTCGGAGGGACTCGAACCCCCAACCTTCTGATCCGTAGTCAGATGCTCTATCCGTTGAGCTACGAGTGCGTGTCTTCAATTGTGTCGGTTGGTGTGCCTTCCGACGTGAAAAACTCTAGCACAGCGTGGGTGCAGCCCCGGACTGGTTTGACCGGGGCCGGGTAGCCCCGCCGCGCTCTCGGACTCCGAGCGCCGTGCTCCTGTTAGCGGACGCCCACGGCGGGAAGTCGTCTCCTTACGGGGTCGACCCGGCCAGAGGCGGGTCGCAGCCGTCGAAGTGGGAGTGAGGAACCGGATATGACCATGACAGAGCGTGCCGCCCGACTCATCGACAGCGCCGCCAAGCAGTTGTTCGTCGGGGGGGAGTGGCGGGGCGCGGCCTCGGGGGAGGTCTTCGCGGTCGAGGACCCCTCGACCGGAAAACCGTTGTGCGAGGTCGCCGACGCCTCCTCCGACGATGCCCGTGCCGCCCTCGACGCGGCGGTCGCGACCCAGCCCGTCTGGGGCAAGTATCCGCCCAGGGAACGCGGCGAGATCCTGCGGTCCGCCTACGAGCTGATGCTGAAACGCCAGGACGACCTCGCCCTTCTCATGACACTGGAGATGGGTAAGTCGCTCAACGAGGCCAAGGGCGAGATCGCCTACGCCGCCGAGTTCTTCCGCTGGTTCGCGGAGGAGGCCGTGCGGATCGAGGGCAGCTACTCCCTCTCACCCGACGGAAAGGCCCGCTTCCTGGTGATGCGCCAACCGGTCGGGCCCACCATGCTCATCACCCCGTGGAACTTCCCCATGGCCATGGGGACCCGCAAGATCGGCCCCGCGATCGCCGCCGGGTGCACCATGATCCTCAAGCCCGCCCAGCAGACACCGCTGTCCGCGCTGGCACTCGCCGGCATCCTCGCCGAGGCCGGTCTTCCCGAGGGCGTGCTCAGCGTCCTGCCGACCACCAGCGCCGGTGCGCTGACCGAACCGCTGCTACGCGGCGGCCAGATCCGCAAACTCTCCTTCACCGGCTCCACCGGAGTCGGGCGTTCGCTCCTGGAGCAGAGCGCCCAACAGGTCCTGCGGACCTCCATGGAACTGGGCGGCAACGCGCCCTTCGTCGTCTTCGACGACGCCGACCTCGATGCCGCGGTGGACGGTGCGATGCAGGCCAAGATGCGCAACATCGGCGAGGCGTGCACGTCCGCGAACCGCTTCTACGTCCAGTCCGGGGTGGCTGCGGAGTTCGCGCGCCGGCTCACCGAACGGATGGCGGCCCTCACCGTGGGCCCGGGAGTCGAGGAGGGGGTGGACGTCGGTCCGCTCATCGACGACAAGGCGCGGCAGAAGGTCCAGAGCCTGGTGGACGACGCCGTCAGTCGTGGGGCGCGGGTGCTTCTGGGCGGCAGCGCTGGGGAAGGGGCCGGGTACTTCTACCAGCCCACGGTCCTCACCGACGTCCCCAAGGACAGCGAGCTCTCCACCACCGAGATCTTCGGTCCGGTGGCCCCCGTTATTTCCTTCGAGACCGAGGCCGAGGTGATCGGGGCCGCCAACGACACCGAGTTCGGGTTGGTCGCCTACCTCTACACCCGGGATCTCGCCCGCGCCTTCCGGGTCAGTGAGGCGTTGGAGAGCGGGATGATCGGCCTCAACCAGGGGATCGTGTCCAACCCGGCAGCCCCCTTCGGCGGGGTCAAGCAGTCGGGGCTGGGACGTGAGGGCGGACGAGTGGGAATCGACGAATACCTGGAGACCAAGTACGTGGGGGTCGGCGGTATCTGAGCCGAGGACACGAAGGTTGGTCTTCCTGGGGAAACGCGAACGGTCCCGCCCGGCTTTCGCCCGGCGGGACCGTTCACTGACAGGACGGCACGGCGGTCGCCTCACGGCGGATTGCACAACGCGGCTCCGAAGACCGTCCGGGCGACCACCGGAGTGGACGCCGGACGCGGTATTCCGCGAAGGCTGTTAATTGGAGCCCGGGGGACACTTTCTACCGCGCCGACCCGTACCCTGCACAACGGGTACATGATCCCCGGAATTCCCCGGGCTCAATCTTTTTTGGTCCCCTTGCCGGCAGTGGGCGCTGTCCTGCGCGGACCGTCGGGAAAGAGGCACGGCGGGCGTTGCGCCCGAGATCCTCCACCCGGCCCAGGGCGACGGCCGCCGCTCGATCCGCAGCCGGGGCCGGCCCTGGTACTCGGGCGTGCTGTAGCGGCCCGGCGTGCCCCGGGTGATGATCGACGACGCCAACGCGACGTCGTGCTACGGGGGCACCGTCAGCGAGCGGGTGTTGAGCGGTGCCGCCGCGCGGATCCAGTACCGGCGTCTGCCGAAAGCCGCTCCAGCCGCGGAGCGGGACGCGGGAGGAGAAACACGAATGCGCGTGGACCGGGTCCCGGTCGCCCCGGGTATGCCAAGAGCCTCGGGGGGAGGGCGCGGCTGCCTCACCGGTGACAGTCTGCCCGGACTGCTCCGGTTACCGGGTCGCTGACCACCCGATCGTTCTCCTCGGTGTCGGTGTCGGTGTCGGTGGTGAACGGGGATGGATCAGGAGCCCCTGCTGGACCGGGACGCGCTCCACGGCGAGGGGCTCGGTCCGCGGACCGGGGCGGCGGAGCCGTGGAGGGCGTCGCAATCCGAATCGTTACTCAAGGTGGGGGATTTTCCACGGAGTGTGCCACGAGCGAGCTGGGTCGGGTGCCCCCTGCTCGGTTCGGGCTGCGCGGTACGTTGCCGTCGCGGAATTTTTCGCGGATCTGGATCATCCTTCGAAAAGGGTATTCGGATTTCATTGGTATCCGGTGTGAGGTTCGGTGGCCGGGGGTGGGGATTCTTCGATTGATGGCCCTCTGGCCTGCGGTTTTGTGGCGCTGTGCGTATATCTCCTGATTGCTTCGCATCGTTTTGTGAAGTGGGTTCGCGTACTCCTGGACGATCTGGGGAATCGAGGGCCTGTGTGCTTCTCGTCGTCTCTTTCGATCGGTGGGTGAAAATTGTTCATTTTCTTGTGGGAAAAGCGGTTTCCCGGAGTGGCCGGCCTGCTGGGCGGATGTCTGTTTCAGGACCTTCGTCCCCGGCCAATTGAGTCATTCGGCGTGGTCCCCGCCGGAGCGGAGCGTTACGGTCGAGAGGGGAGACTTCGGCAGCGAAACGGTGGAGGCTAGCGATGTCCAGGGCGGCCACGCCTGATCCGATCAAGGTGTTCTTGGTCGACGACCACGAAGTCGTGCGACGGGGGGTCGCCGCACTGCTGGAGGGCGAAGGCGACATGCGCGTCGTCGGAGAGGCCGGCACCGCCGAACAGGCGATGAGTCGGGTTCCGGCGGTTCGTCCCCACGTCGCCGTACTCGATGTCCGGCTCCCCGACGGTTCGGGGGTCGGAGTCTGCCGCGACATCCGATCAGGCCACCCCGAGATCGCCTGCCTGATGCTCACGTCGTTCGCCGACGACGAGGCATTGTTCGACGCGGTGATGGCCGGCGCGGCCGGATACGTCCTCAAACAGATCCACGGAGCCGACCTGGTCGGCGCGGTCCGCACCGTCGCCTCCGGAGGCTCGCTGCTGGATCCCAAGAGCACGGGAAGAATGCTCGACCGGCTCCGCGGCCGCGGAGGCAAGACCGACCCGCTGGCGGTGCTCACCCCGCAGGAACGCCAGATCCTCGACCTCATCGGTGAGGGGTTGACCAACCGCCAGATCGGCGATCGCCTCTACTTGGCGGAGAAGACGGTCAAGAACTACGTGTCGAGCCTGCTCGCCAAGCTCGACCTCAAGCGCAGGACGCAGGCGGCGGTCCTCGTCGCCCAGTTGCGCGGCAAGGGGAACTGATCCTCGCCAGTGGGCGGCCGGACCGCCCGAGCAGTGGATCGAGCGGGGAGGGGCAGGACGGGATGCGGATCGACACCGCGGGCCTTGAGATCCTCAGGCGAGCCGAGTGCCTGCGCCTGCTCGCCGCGGCGCCGATAGGGCGCATCGTCTTCACCGATCGGGCGCTGCCCGCGATCCAACCGGTGAACTTCACCTTGCACGGAGCCGACATCATCGTGCGCACCGCACCGGACACGAAGCTGGCCCAGGCGACTCGCGACTCCGTGGTCGCCTTCGAGGTCGACGACTACGACGTCTACGAGCGCACCGGGTGGTCCGTCACGGTCGTGGGCATCGGCCGCGCGGTGACCGACCTCGCCGAACTCGCCGAGCTTCGGACCCTCCCGCTGCGGGCATGGGCCCCCGGGGACCGCGCGCACTACATCCGCATCGAGACCGACATCGTCACCGGCCGGCGCATACCCGGGTGACCCGGTCGCGCCCCGGCGGCCGGGGCCGTGATCGTCCCCGTTGCCGACGGATACAGGGACCGTCGCAGGAACCACCCAAGGGCCTCGCCTCTTCGGCGCGAGCCGGTACCGGCCGCGCACCGGCGTTCGCCGACGCCGCCATGCCCGACGGCGCAGCGCTCCAGTACTGTGATGGCCGTAACCACGCGGGGTGTCCCGAGACCGTCCGTTCCCGCGGACGCAGGACTGAGACGGGCCGATCGGCCCGAACCCGTCGAACCTGATCTCGTTGACACGAGCGGAGGGACGTTGGGCATGATTCCTGTTGCCCCTGATGAAACCGGTTTCACAGCCGAGCTGGGCCGTCGGCACGCCGACCTTTTCGAGGCCTTCTACCAGCATCCGTTCTTGCGGGGGATGCGTGCGGGCACACTCGCCAAGGAGCAGGTGCTGCACTACGTCGGCCAGGACCACCAGTACCTGACCGCCTACATCCGCTGCTACGGCCTGGGGTTGGCGCTCTCGCCCGACCGCGAGTGGATGCGCTACTTCCACGACAGCGTGGCCTTCGTGCTCAGCGAGGAGGACCACGCCCACCAGGCGCTGTGCGACTTCGCGGGGACCAGCTACGCCGACGCGCAGGTGGACGTGCTCGCCCCCAGCGCGCAGGCCTACGTCAACCACATGATGGAAGCGGGGCGCGACAGTCTCGCCGTTCTTCTGGCGGCGCTGTTGCCCTGCCCGTGGACCTACCTGTGGTCGGCGCAGCGCTTCCTCGCCGAGGGGACCCTTGGAGAGGACCACCCCTTCCACGGCTGGTGGGCCTTCTACGCCGACCCCTCGATGGGCAGCACCCTGACCCGGCTCCGGGGTCTGCTCGACGAACTGGCGGCTCAGGCGGGAGCTGCGGAGCTGGAGCGGATCGAGAAGGCGTTCGTGGCCAGTGTCCATCACGAGGTCCGCTTCTGGCAGATGGCGTGGTCCCTGGAGGACTGGACCCCCGTAGGCTCCGACAGCTGAGCCCTGCACGGTCGCCAGTGATCCGACCGTGCCACATCTGGGGAACAACCCTGGGGGTGGCTCGCTCCCGGTAGAGAACAGGCCGGGAGCGAGCCACTCCTGCTATGTCGCCTACAGCAGCGGCAGCCCGCTGTTGATGTCCACGCCCTCGGTCAGTCCGCCGAGCAGGTCACCCGGCGCCACGGAGTCCGTCCGCGCCTCGGGCAGACCGATCGTGCCGGCGGCGGAGGCCAGCCCGGCGACCTGGCCGACAGCGGAATCGATGCCGGCCTGCTGCACCTGGACCTGGTCCCGCAGCTCCTTGGTGGTCGCCGGTGCGACCGTGCCGGGCAGTGCGGTCACGTCGCTCAGCTCCGGGAGCCCGGCGGGCAACCCCACCGGCGCGGCCTGCGCGCTGCGCGCGGGCGCGGGCAGGGTGACGGGCTGCTCCGGCAGCACCACGGTCTGGTCGGGCAGCGCAAGCGAGCCCGGCAGACCGGCCAGGGCGGCACCGCCGGGAAGCGCGGACGCAGTGGGCAGCGCGGCCAGGTCAACCAGGTCAACCGGGGAGCTCTGGTGCACCTTCGTCGTGGGAAGCCCGTTGGCCCCCAGCGGGGTGGCCACCCCGGGGTCGCCGATGATGAGCAGGCGGGGGAGGGTGGCCAGGCCGGTGTTGAGGTCGCCCAACTGGCTGCCCAGGTCGGTGGCCTCGGCGGGCGACAGCTCCGGTGCGGCCTGGGAGGTGCGGGGCAGGCCGCCGAGGGACGCGGTGATCGGGCCGGTGATCTTCTCGGCGACGGTGCCGGTCTGGGCCACGGCGTTGAGGTCGGTGGCGGAGCCGTCGACGATCGCGGCGGAGGCGATCCCGCCGCTCAGCGCGACGAAGCCGGCAGTCAGCAGGAGGGTCTTGGCGGACGTACGGGCGAAGGTGAACATCGTGGTCTTCCTCGTGTCGGGTGTTCGCTGGCTGGCGCGTCGGTCATGGCCCTGGTGCGAAACCGACCCACGCGCGGGGAACGGCCGTGCCGGGCGGCGTGGCCGAAGGGGGTGGGGCCCGGAAACGGGCGGGTGCTTCCGGGCCCGGTGAAAGGCGGTCCGTACTACAGGAGGGGCAGCCCGGGCAGTTCGTCGGTGATCGAGCGGTCGGAGGTGGTCACGCCGGTGTCCACGGGCAGCTCGGGGAGCCGCTCGACCGCCGACAGGCGAGGCAGGCCGGGGAGTTCGACCGGGACGGACACGGGGGACGCCTGCTGCTGGCGGGGCAGACTGGCCAGCAGGTCGTTGGTCAGTTTGGTCTCGGTGAGCACGTCGCTGGCGGCCTTGCCGACGACGTGGGCCGGAGTGGCGAGGTTGGTGCCGGTGACCAGCCCGCTCGGGGCCTGCTCCTGGTTGGTGCCGGGAATCCCGTTCTCGAAGTGCGGGAGGCCGGCCGGAACGCCGGAGGGTGTTGCGGGGCCGCTCTGGAACTGGCGGGGGGCAAGCCCGACGACCGCGTCGGCCAGCTGTTCCTCGATGGCGGGTTCGGCGTTGAGCACGCCCATGTCCACGCCCTCCAGCGGTGACAGCGCCGTGCCCTGCTGGCTTTCGCGGGTGCCGCCGGGCAGTGCGGGAAGCTCGATCCCGGTCAGTTTGGTCACGAGCTGCTGCTCGATGGAGTCGCGCCCGCTCAGGACGCCGACGCTGCCGCCCTCGATCGGAACGGCAACAGTGTCGGGACGGCCCGCCGGGCCGGCCTGTGCGGTGCGCGCAGTGCCGGGCAGGCTCGCTCCGTCGAGCATGCGGGTCAGGTCACCGGTGGACAGGCCGGCGACAAGGGCCTCTGCCGGTGCGATCAGCTCACCGACGGACGGGGTCGCGATCAGGGTGTCGGGCTGCTGCTGGGGCAGGTCGGCCAGGTCGGTGCGGTGGTGCTGGGGCTCGCGGGCGCCGCCGGTCAGCGAGTCCAGGTCCAGCTTGGGCACCAGACCGGTCACGCCGCCCAGCGCCGGGCCCCCGAGCTGCGTCTTTTCGGTGAGGTCGGTGCCCAGGCCGGCGGTCGCGCTGTCCGCGACCGACTTCACCGTCAGTTGGCCGGCCCCCTCGTTCAACTGGTCCGCGCCGGCGCTCAGCTGGCTCGCACCGTCGCCCAACCCGTCCAGCAGCGTGTCCGCTCCGTCGCGGACCTGCTTCGTCCCCAGGTCGGAGGTCGCCCGGTGCGACTGCGGCGAGCGGGTGTCCAGTGCGCTCAACGGGGTTTCGGCCAAAAGTTCCCGCACACCGGTGGCCTCGTCCACCTCGTCGGAGACCTGCTCGGGGATTCCGGCCACGGTCGGAACGTGCGGGGCGACGGTACCGGCGGGAGCGCCTGCCAGGGTCTCCACGACGCCTCCGGTGGGCGTGAGCCCCAGGCCGGTCGGGCCGCTCTGGGGCAGGCGGCCCTGCCCGCCCAGGACGCCCGTGGGCAGGGCCTTGGTCAGACCGGTCGCACCGAGCGCGTCCGCGCTCCCGCCGAGAGGGGCACCGAGGTTTCCGGTGGGCAGCATACTGTCCGCGACTGCGATTCCGGTTCCCAGGCCGACGAATCCCGCCACCCCGGCGGTGAGCAGAATGGCTTTGGCGGATTTGCGGGCGAACGTGAACATAGAGGTCCTTCGGTGTTGTCAGTGGGGGCGGGCCTGTCCGGCCGCGCCGCGGTACTCATGTGTGATTAGGGGCCGGCCGCCTCGCGTGTCCGAGGACGGTGCGGGCTGGCGTGCCGGGAGTCAGCTGTGAGGTCTGGCGGACCACTGGCTGACCTGAATCCCGTGGGACGGGGTTACGGGACTCAGGTCAACCCCCAGCGGAAGAGGCGCTGGGAGGGGGAGCCGCCGGCCGAAGGCCGGTACGGGCAGGGGCTGTCGCACGTGCCATGACGTCTGCGAGTGCCTGCTGTCGCCGGGAAGAGATCCGGCGGTCGGTCCGGTCGGCTAGTCGGGGGAGGAGAAGTGCTCGTCCGCGGGCTGCTGCGGGACGAGTTCCAGCGCGTGCCTGGTCGCCGACGCCAGCGCATCGCCCTTGGGGGCGACGGGCTGGTGGGCCAGGTATCCGGCGAACCCGCCGGGGAAAGCGCCGCTCTGTGCCTGGGGGGACCCTGCTGAGACGGACTGGTGCGCTGACGCGACCGGTTCGTCGGGCAGGACCGGCGCCGGAGCCGGTGCGTGCGTCAGAGCGCCCGCGGTGAACGCGGTCGGTCCGCTCCGGGCTGCGGGCTGGTGAGGTGACACGGAAGGAGAGGGAGAGGGGGAGGCATTGAGGACCGGGGCCTCCGCGGATTCGCGGGGGGTGGGCTCTGCCTCGGTCTCGGTCCCGTTCTCAACCGCAGGCTCCGCCGGCAGCGTTCGGGGCGGTACGGCCCTGGCGGGCCCGGCCGGCTGGGTGATGCCGACGATCGCACCGACGGGCGTGGTCGACTGGTGAAGCCCCTGGAGGTCGGGAAGGACGATTTCGGGGTGTTGTTCGCCGACCACAGTGGCGGGGACCGTCTCGGTGACTGCCGAACGGGCTCCGCTCACGATGTTTTCCGCCGTGTGAGCGACCGAGAGGAGTTCCGTTCCGGCCGTGCTGTGTTCCGCGGCTGTCGTGGTGACCGCCTCGGTGGCGCGGTCCAGGGTCGCCAATGCGTCGGCTCCGGCCGGCGCGGAGCCGACCAGCCACGCCGTGGCCATGAACCCGCCGATGACCATCAGGCGGCGTGCCATTGGGGACCTCAGGGCACGGGCGACACCGAAGGAGCGCGTCGTGCGCTCTTTTCGGCTGTTCCGTGCCACAGCGTGGTCCCCTCGACGGCGGCAAGCCTGATTGTCGCTCAGAGTGGCGATCGGCTACGAAAAGTGACCGTAGCATGATCGGTTGTGACCGCAACCCGAATTCCGGGAAATCTTCGGGCCCCAACCCATCAGGTATGTCCGTGGGGCGACCACCTGGCCCGGGAGGCCCCCGGGGAGGCCGGGACGGCCAGAAGGCGCCGGTCATCGGTCGGTGCGACGGCTCGGGACCAAAGGCCCGGGCGAAACCAGGGCTTTGGACCGCTGTTAGGCCGTGCGTCACACGGTTTACTCGTTCAGGTAGCGGGGCCGGGGCGTGCGGTCCTCACCCCGCCTGCCACCCCTTCGGGGCGGTGCGCATGAAGCGAGGTCGAATCCGAGGCCGCCGTCGCGGCCTTCTCGCTCATGATGACCCCGAGGTCAGGAGCCCGGACCGGTACGCGGACCCGTCCGGGCTCCACTCCTCCCGCCGTGGTGTGCAGGAGAGCGGCAATCCATTCGGTCGCTCCGGAACACCTCCCCAATGTCACGGTCCTCGGCCACGATCGCCCCGAAACCGTCTATCTGAAAGGGATTCAGGGTCCGAACGGTGGCCCGGTTTGCTCTCATTGCGGTGAATCAGGGGATAGCGTGGTCTCGGAGGTATGGACACGTGCCCGAGCCCCCGGTGCGCCCAGAGCGCCCATTGCTGCCCCAAATGCGGTTGGACGAGTTGCTCACCGAGGTCCAGGCCCGCCTGGCCGACGCACTCTCCACCAGAGACCGGCTCCACTCGCTACTGGAAGCCGTCGTCTCCATTGGCGGTGACCTCGATTTGGCCACCGTGCTGCGAAGACTCACCAAGGCCGCCGCACACCTGGTCAACGCCCGTTACGCCGGTCTGGGGGTGGTGGACCACAACGGCAACGTCAGCGAGTTCATCCCCGTCGGCTTCACCGAAGAGCAGTTCCGGCGCATGCCGCACTACCCGCGCGGCAAGGGCCTGCTCGCCTACCCCACCCGCGAACGCCGTTCTCTGCGGTTGAGCCGGATGCAGGATCATCCGAGCTTTCACGGGTTTCCCGAAGGCCACCCCCCGATGACCACCTTCCTCGGTGTACCCATCCAGGTGCGCGACGAGGTGTTCGGCAACCTCTATCTCACCGAGAAGTACGACGGCGGCGAGTTCGACGAGGACGACGAGGCGATCGTCAGCGCGTTGGCCACTGCCGCGGGGGTTGCCATCGCCAACGCCCGACTCTACGAGGAGAGCCGCCAACGGGAGCGCTGGCGTTCGGCCTCCACCGAGATCACCACGCGGTTGCTGTCGGGGGTGGCGGCCGAGGAGGTACTGGCCTACCTGGCCGAGCAGGCCCGCGAGATGGTCGACGCCGACATCGCCGCTGTGATGCTGCCCGACTCCCAGGACGGTTACCTCGTCGCCGAGATCGCCGAGGGCGCCGGCGCCAAAGAGCTGCTCGGCATGGCAGTCGAGGTGGAAGGGACCGAGTGCGGTTCCGTGTACCGCAGGGGCGAGGGGGTCATGGTGGCCGACCTGCGCGAACTCGCCCTTCCGTTCCCGCCGGAGTACGATTTCCGCCCCGGCCTCCTCGTCCCCCTCGGTTCGCCCCACCATGCCCGCGGCGTCCTCTTGCTGGGCAAAGCCGGACTGAGCAGCCCGTTCAACCCTGCGGCGCTGGGAATGCTGAGCGCTTTCTCCGGCCAGGCGGCCGTCGCCCTGGAGTTGGCGGAGGCGCGCCACGACGCCGAGCGGCTGGTCGTGCTCGAGGACCGCGACCGTATCGCCAAGGACCTGCACGACATCGTCATTCAGCGGCTGTTCGCCTCCGCCATGACCTTGATGAGCACGGTCCGCATGATCGCCGATCCCGAAGCGGGCAACCGCGTCCAGCGCACGATCGACGACCTGGACGAGACGATCCGCGAGATCAGGTCCACCGTCTTCGCGCTCCAGGCGACCACCGAGGTCCAGGAGGCATCTCTTCGCGGACGCATCCTCACCACGGTGGAGAACGCCGCACACACGCTGGTCTGCCGGCCCGGTGTCGGGTTGGACGGGCCGATCGACGCCTCGGTCCCCGACGACGTGGGGGACCACGTGCTTGCCGTGTTGCGCGAGGCCCTTTCCAACGTGGCCAGACACGCCAGCGCCGACGAAGTCCACGTCAGTGTGCAGGCGGAGGACGGCGAGCTGCGATTGGAGGTCGGCGACAACGGAGTGGGCATCCCTGAACAAGGCCGCCGCAGCGGACTCCGCAACATGGCCGAGCGCGCCACCGGGTTGGGGGGGCACTTCGCCGTCTCCCCGCGGGCCGGCGGTGGCACGCTCCTGGAATGGGTTGTCCCCATCGGCTAGCGACCCGGTTCGATGGGGTGATGCGCGCGCCGGTCGCCCGGGACGCCGACGGGCCGGAGCCCCACTGCGGTCCGTCCCGGGAAACACGTCGGGCGGGGCGGACTCTTGTCCACCCCGCCCGAACGGGAGAAAAGGGCTACTCCTCCTCGGTGCCGAGCCCGAGCCCGTTGGCGCAGGGGTTGGAGGTCGCGTCCCGACCGGTGATGGAGTCCTCTTCCGTGCCGCTCTGCTGCCCGACCGGCTCCGTCGGCGGCTCCGCAGGGTAGGAGGGTGAGGGGTCGGCCGAGGGGCTCGCCTCGGGTTCCTCGGGTTTTCCGGTCTCCAGCATCGCGTCGGTCACGGACTTGTCGTTGTTGATCGCCTTGAACAACTGATCGGCTTTCTCCTCGTCCCAGACCACCCGGTTGGGGTCGGAGGGCGCCTGCCACCAGGGAACCGTGTAGAAGGCGATCTCGTGCAGGTCCACGTCGGCCAGAGTCGAGCCGATCGAGACCATCGTCTCCAAGGAGAGGTCGGCGTCGGTGGCGGTGTACTCGGTGACAGCGGAGAGCAGCGAGGTCATCCGGCTGGGGCTGGTCAGCACCTTGCTGCTGGTGACCTGTGCGGCCAGCGCTCCGAGGAACATCTGTTGGCGGTCGATGCGTCCGATGTCGCCGCCGTCACCGATCTCGTAACGGGCACGGACGAACGCAAGGGACTGCTCGCCGTCCAACGTCTGCTCGCCCGCCTCCAGGTCGAGCTTGGCGCGCTCGTCGCTCATCGGCTCCGGGATGCACATCTCCACCCCGCCGACCGAGTCCACCATGTCGCGGAAACCCACGAAGCTCAGGTGCACGAAGTGGTCGATGCGGATCTCGGTGAGTGACTCGATCGTCTTGACCGCGCAGGGGGGCCCACCGTGGAACAGGGCGGCGTTGATCATCCCGTAGTAGCCGTAGGTTCCCTCGGAACCCTCGTAGGCCGAGCACTCCGGCAGTTGCACCAGGGAGTCGCGGGGGAAGTTGACGACGGTGACGCCGTTCTCCGGAGAGATGTGCGCCAGCATCAGCGAGTCCGAGCGTTCGCCGACGAAATCGCGGCCTCCGTAATCGGCGTTGCCGTCCTCCCGGCCGTCGGAGCCGATGAAGAGGATGTTGAGTTCTTCGCCGATCTTGGGCGGGCGTTCCTCGTCGGCGAGGGCTGTCCCGAGGTCGTGCTGCACCATGTTGGAGCGCAGCGAGCGGTAGTAGGCGTAGGCGGTGCCCACGCTCGCGAGCAGGACCACCACGAGTATCCCGGAGGTCCAGCCGAGGACGCGCGCCCATCGCCGGCGCCGGCGCGGAGGCTCTGTGGGGGCTGCCGCAGGGGCGTCGGGTGCGGGGACGGGGGCGTCATCGGACATGAATGGAGGGTGCCTTCTGTCGGCTGCGATAAGAGTGCCGGACGGCGAGGGGCGAACATGCGCGCAAGACATGGCGGGAAAAGTCACCGCGAAACATCACGTCCGTCCGGTATAGAGCCGATCTTACGAGACTTGGCTGTGAAAAGCGCGTGTGGGTCGGCCGCCGGTTCCCGGTGCGTTCGGCCGACCGGCCGGAGGCGTCGAGAAGTCAGTGCTGGTGGGAGAGGAAGGGGGCGGGGCCGATCCGATGACGCAGGGGTGCAGCTAATGCGAAAAGTCCGTATTGATCCAGTTCGGCGCGCTTTTTTGGTGGTGGTCTCGGTGTTGCTGTGTCGATTCGGCGACAAGACGATCCATCGTCGGGTCGCAGAGAGGAAACGCCTTATAGGGTGCACACGTTTGCAGTTTCTGTGTGCCGCGCGCTGTCTTCACCGCTCTGACCGGGCTTATAGGTGCGCGGCCGGCATCGGCGCGTTGAACCGGACCCCCTTATGCCACTTTCCTTCGGCACAGCGGATGACGAACCCGTCCGCTTGCCGCACGTCCACTCCCACGAGCAGCAGTCCGACCTTGTCGAACGGGTCGCGGCCGGGTTGCGTGCTCATCCGCGGATCATCATGGAGGCGCACACCGAACGCGATCAGCAGCGCATCGTCGCGGCGGGAAAAGTAGCGGGCAAACAATTGAAGCGTGGGGTCGTCACCACGGTGGTCGATGCCTGGGCGCTGGTTGAGTTCGACGACATGGCCGACCGGTTTCCGGTCCCACCCGAGTCCGGTGATCCGAACGCGGCGGAGTCGGGGCGGTTCCTGCCGCACGTGCAACCGGTCTCGCTCGACCAGCACCGTCCCCCGGAGCTGCCCAGCCGCGTGCCAGGGGCCGGCCCCAAGCCGGGCAAGCGCAGACGTGTAGGTGAGTAGAACCGGGCGTGGGAGCGGCTCCTCCCAGCACGCCCCCACACCCGGTTCCCGGCCCGCCCGGTTCCAAGGCCCCATCCGCAGGGGCCTACACCGTTCAGACCTGCTGTTCCACCGTCACCTTGAGTCGGAAACCGGTTGATGATTCGGTGTGGTCACGGTCGTCGCCGGCATCGGCCAGGCGGACCTTGAGGTAGAGGACGCGGTCCTGCCCGGCGGGCAGGGCGAGCCGATCGGTAGGGATCGGCCGGCCGGACGGCTCGGCGCCGGTGGCGATGCGTCGCCAGGTCAACACGGGGTCGTTCCAGTCCTGTGCGGCCCGTGTGCTGGAAGCGATCTCCAGGGTCCTGCTCAGCGGGGGGGTTCCGGTGTCGGAGACCTCGATGCTCTCCAGCCGGGTGAGCGTTCCGTCGAGGTCGCCGGTGTTGGTCAGGGTCAGGGCGAAGGCACCGTTGCGCGGCCACACGTCTCCCGGATCTGCCTCGGTGAAGTCGATCGTGATGGTGTCACCACCGCCGGGAGAGGTCGAGAGTTCCACCGAGAGCCGTCCCGCGGTCACGGGCTGGGGGCTTCCGGAGGTCTGCGCGGTGAAGGATGCCTGGGTGCCCAAGATGATGCCGCAGAGTGCTGCTGCAGCAGCTACCGCGCTGATCGCCACCAGCGTCGGCTTTTTGAGCCTCATCCCCGCGCTTCCTCCTGTCCGCTTCTCCGCTTGTTCGTTCTCCTCCCCGATTAGACCTGACCGAGTCGGACGCTGAACACGAATTCCGTGTCCGCTCCCTGGAACCGATTGTCGTGCTCAGGGGTGCCGTTGGGCCACCGCAACTGGAAACGCAGTTCGCTGGAGGTTCCTGCGGGCACTGTTGCGGGTGCTCGCCGTAGGGTTTCCAGCACCGATCCCGACTCCAGTCGGATCCATCCGCTGCCGCGCCCCCAGTCGGGTTCCCGTGCGCCGGCGACCATCCCGTAGCGGACTTCCAGGGCCTCGCTCAGGTCGGGGGTGTTCCCGGTTCCTTCGCTGGTCACTGTGAGATCCAGCGCCTCGAACTCGGCGAGGATCGATCCGGAGTTGGAGATGACCAGCGAGTAGGAATCGCGGGGGGAGGCCGGCCACTGGCCGCCGGGGGCGACGAGACCGAGTTTAAGCGGTCCGCTGGTACCGTCCGGCGAACGTTCGTTGATCTCGACGGTGAGGTCGCCGGCGGTGATCTCGTTGGAGGGGGTGGTGTCGGTGGCGGTGAAATAGGCGTAGGTGCCGCCGATGGACAACAGCAACGCGCTGGTTGTCGCAGCAGCACCCAGGATAAGGATTTTCCGCTTTTTCATATCGCGTCTCTCTCCACTGGGGGTTGGTGAGCGCGGAACGTCCCGCACCGGTGGGGGACCGGTGCGGGACGGTGGCCGCGTACGCTAGCGGCCCTGGTTTTTCTGGTCCAGGTTGACCTGGAACTTGAAGGAGGTCGTGGCGTTCTTGTAGGGATTGTCCTGCTCGGGGGTCCCGTTGGGCCATTGGAGCTGGAAGTAGATGTAGACGGAAGCGCCTGCCCGCAGGGTCTTGTTCCCGGACAGGCCGCTCAGCTTGCCCACGCGCAGGGCCTCGTAGCTGCCGGCGTCCCACGAGCCGGGTTCCCAGTTGGTGGGCTTGATGACGGCGCGGATCTGGAGGCGGTCGGCCAGGTTGGGCTGGCTTCCTCCCAGCTGTACGACCTCCAGCGAGTTGATGTCGCCGTCGATGGACCCGGTGTTGGTGACCTTGATCCGGTACCAGTCCGAGCCATACCAGGGCTGGTGCAGGCCCTGGACGTAGACCTGGCCGGGAGCGGCGTTCTCCACCTTGACCGGGAAGTCGGCGAGACCGCTGCCGTTCTGGCTGATCTGCAGACTCAGGTCGCCGGCCGAAATGGTCTGGTCGGCGGTCTGGGCGCTGTCGGTGAAGTAGGCGTAAGTGCCGCCGGTGATCGCCACCGCAGCACCGATGACCACCGCTGCACCGAGCCCGGCGATGAGCTTCTTACTCTTGCTGGTGGCCATCTGGAGGTCCACTTCCTTCCACGCTGTCTGCCTGTTGATAAGGCCCGGGGGATGAGCGGGTTGGAAGGGCGACACACCCGGAGGGGAAGTCCGGGCGACAGCAAATGGTGGGCGCGTCGAACCGGCCCGTTACCCGTGATCCGGCCATCCGGTGATACCGGGTGGCGGGGAGACGGGCAGCGGGCCGGTCAGGGGGATGTAACGCGCTGCCCGGGTCCGGACGGTGCACTGTCGCCGTCCGTCATCGACCCTTCCAACCTGCCGGGAATCACTCTGCCCGAGACCGGTGTTGCGGTCATCCTCAAAGTGGACGAAGTGCCTTTCCCCCTTTTTGGCGATGCTGCGGCCGGTATCGGAGCGAAACAGTGAGTGTGGACATGCGCGTCAGTAATCGACAATGGACAACCGTAGAGCCGGGCGATCCGGGTCCGGGAGCGAAAGCCATGAGCGTGAAGCGTGCCGACCGGTACGGGACCGGCCTTGTGGGCGGGCCCGCAGTGCTGCTGACGGTTGTCGTGGCTGCCGCGATTCTGACGTTCGACCATCCGGGCACCACCACCGCGGCCTTCACCGTGCAGGCAACGACTGCCCCCTTCGAGGTCAGCGGCCCCTCGGCGAGTCCGTCGCCGTCGGCTTCCCCGTCGCCGTCACCCTCACCCTCCGTCGAACCCGCTCCTTCGCCCCGCGACTCGGACGGCCCAGATGTCGAACAGCCGCCCGACCATGTTCCCGACCCGCCTGACAGTGCGCCGGACGGCCCCGGTGAGCCACCCCATCATCAGGACGGGGGCCATGGGCATCCCGCCCCACCCAGCGCTGGGCCCTCGGCCCCCGTCGCGCCATCCCCGTGAGACACCAAGAGGTGACGAGATGATCCAGCGCGTGCGCTGTAGACCTCGCCTTATCGCCCGAACGACCGTGCTCCTGCTCGGGGCTGCCGTGCTGGTCGCGGGAGGTCCGGCCGCGAGCGCGGCGACCTCCTCCGGCGGTTCCGTCACGGTTGGACCCAAGGGCATCGATCTCTCCGGACTGGAGGAGATCACGGTTTCCGACATAGCGCCGGGATACCGGGAGCTGTGGTCGGTCCGAGTGGTCAACGACCGTTCCGAAGCCGTGACCCTGGGAGTCCGGTTGGGTGACCTCGTGGACGACGACAACGGGTGCAGCGAACCAGAGGCCCGCGAGGACACCACCTGCGGGGCCGGTGAGGGTGAACTGGGTTCGTATCTGGAGTTCGCGTTCGGTGACGCGGATGCGCAGCCGTCCGCGACGGTGCTCGCGGAGGCTGCAGAGGGGGCCGGAGAGGCCGTCACGGTTCCCGCGGGCGGTGAGGCCGACGTAGTGCTGGGGCTGCACCTGCCGGCCGGCACGGGCAACATCGTGCAGACCGATTCCGTTTCCTTCTCTCTCACCTGGAGGGCCGAGGCCGTGCCGGGGGGCGGGGGCGCGGTGGTCGAGAACGACGTCCAGGTGTACTCCTCCGCTGCCGGTAACGGGGCTGGTCCGGGGCTTCCGGTGTCTGGTGCGGCCCTGTTCGCTTTCATGGGCCTGGCGGTAGCGCTGATCGCTGCCGGAGCGCTACTGGTGCTGTACGTCCGCGACGTCGCCGCCGGCGGACGCGGGGTGGAGGCACCGGCTCCGCGCTGACCGGTACGTGTGGCCCCGGATGCCCGAACCTCTGCGGAGGTCCGGGCATCCAACCGTTATGGATCGATCTGGCGAGCCTTAAACGAGTTTTCGGGTCTCCGATACCTGGGGCTTGGAAAATCGGCCTCAATGCTGGATCTTTGTGCCTGCTATAAGGAATCTTCGTAAAATCGTTCGCGGGATCGACCCTTTTAGCATCGTTGTCTTTTTGTGACATTGGGTTTTCCGGGGAACGTGAGATTTTCGCCGGACGTGGTCGGCCGTGTAGGCAAGGAACGGTCAGGAGGAGAACACGTCGCCAGTGGCGCGGCTCGGTGCACTGCCGGGCGAGGAGGGGGGCCGGATGGCCAAGAGTGGTGCGGTATCCGACGGTGGACGTGCAAAGACCGGTGAGGCGTCTGGAAAGACGGAGAGACCCGACCGGTCGAAAAAGCCGCGAAAACGTTCGGTGATCCAACGAATCCTCTCGGTGCTGTTTCGTTGTGTCATCGGGCTTCTGCTGGTGGCGGCGTTGGCCGTCGTCTTTTCGGTCTCGATCCTGCCGCGACTCACCAATGCCCAGGCGTTGATCGTGCTCAGCGGGAGCATGGAGCCGACCATTCCCGTCGGTTCGGTCGTGATCTCCCGCCCGGTCGACCCCGCGGAACTGCGCGTCAACGACGTCATCACCTTCACGCACGGCAGCCCCGCCCAGACCGACGCCTTCGACCCCGCCAACTCGCCGTTGGTGACCCACCGTGTCGTCCAGATAGAGACCACCCCCCAGGGGCGCGTCTTCCACACCCAGGGCGACGCCAACGATGTCCGTGACGACCCCCCTGTGACCGCAGCCGATGTCCATGGTCGGGTTTGGTACCACATCCCCTATTTCGGTTACGCCCAGCAGGCCATGACCCAGGGGCCCACCACCCTGTACGTTCTGGCCGGGATGCTGTTCGTTTTCGGGATCTGGCTGCTCAGCGTGGCCCTTGGCGACGATGATGACGAGGACGAGGACGACGACCGCTCGGAAGAGCCCGATCCGGAGGACGCACCACACGCGCCCCGGGGTCAGGAAGCCCCCCGATGAGCGGTCGAACCACCCCCCGATCGGTCGAAGGACTGCTTCGCCATGCGCAAACTCGCTCTGGAGTCGGCCGCCGTACTGGCCGTGATCATTACCGCCGTCCTGGCCCTGGACCACGCTGAGAACTGGTCCGATCTGGGCACCCCCCAACTGCGGTCGTCGCTGGCGATGTTCAGTGCCGCGGTCGCCATCACAGCGGCGCTGGTCGCGGAGCTCGTCGCCCGGCTCGGTGACCTCCCCGCCCTGCGCCGGGTGTCGGCGGCGATGGCCGTATACGCGCTGATCGTCATCCCCGCCACGGCTGCGGTCGCGGTCAACACCGTGGACAACATCGTGGTGGCGGCCGTGCGCTACAGCGCCACGATCGCGGTCGGCGGTCTGCTCCTGCTCGCGGTGGCCACCTTCGACCGGCCCCGCCCCTGGCCGGTCCCCGGCCTGCGCAACCCCCTCACCGGCCTTCGCGGACTGCTGGTCGGAGTCCTGTGCGCGGTGCTCGGCGGAACCGCGGCCGCGCTCTTCCCCACCGAGGGTTACGCGGTGGTCAGTTCCCCGCTGCTGGTCGGCGGCGTCTCGCTGCTCTGGTTGAACGTCGGAGCCACCACGCTGATCTCCGGGCTGCTGCGCCACCGCAGGTTCCTGGTCTGGCTGGGACTCGGCTCACTCGCGAGCGTCAGCGGGTATGCCCCCCGGTTGTGGCTGGGCGAGCCATCGGCCGGCTCCTTCCTGCTGGTTCCCGGCATGCGCGCGCTGGGGGTCCTCCTGACCCTTGTCGCGGTGCTTCAGCTCGCCTACCACCTCTACCAGCAGATCGCCGTTGACCAGAGGCGCCTCGAAGAGGCGCAGGCCGAGGCCGTGGAGGTGCGCGAGCGCATGTCCGAGCAGGCCCACGAGCTGCGCAACGCCCTGGCCGGAGTGGACGGTGCCGCCCAGTTGCTGGCGATGGAGGACAGCGGTGGCGCCGATCTCGACCGCGCTGCTCTGCGCGCCGCACTGTCCGCGGAACTGAACCGGATGCGTACCATGCTGGAATCGGAGTCCGCCCGACGCCCCGCGAGCAAGGTCCACCTCAAGGCGCTCCTCGAACAGCTCGTGCTGATCCGGCGAACCAACGGAATGCGGATCGAACTCACCGCCGAGCACGACGTCGACGTCGACGTACCGCCCGACGTGATCGCTCAGATCATCACCAACATCCTCGCCAACTGCGAGCGCCACGCCCCCGGTGCCCGTGTCTGGGTCGAGGCGTACCGGCTCGGCACGATGGCGCAGATCCGGATCCAGGACGACGGCCCCGGAGTGCCGGCAGGGATGGAGCACGAAGTGCTGTGCCGCGGGGTGAAGAGCGCCAAGTCCGTCGGTGACGGTATCGGGCTCCACGTCTGCCAGGAACTGGTGACCCAGCACGGCGGGCGGCTGCGCCTCGCGCCCACGCGGCCCGATCGCCCCGGCTGCGTTCTGACCGTGGACCTTCCGATCGAGGCGGGCGATCCCGCCCCCTCGAACGAGTCTCCGCGACGCAGTCATCGCGGAGCCAGGACCCGCTGGCTCGGCGCGCGCCGGCCCAGCGGTGCTTCGACCGCCCCCACCAGCCCATCGACCCCCACCAGTTTCGGGAGCGCAAATGCAGGTCAGTGACGTTCGCACCGACCCCGCCGTGTTCATCATCGACGACCATGCGCTGATCAGCACCACTATCGAGTTCACGCTCAAGGGACGCGGTATCAACGCGGTCCGTGCCCAGGTCCTTGGAAAGACACAGCTCCAGGGGCAGGCCGCGACGTTGCAGCCGGGGCTGGTGTTGCTCGACCTCGATTTGGGCAACGGCGTGGACGGACGCCCCCTCGACGCCGCGACCCTGGCCGGGGAGTTCGTCGTCCAGGGGTGGACGGTGCTGATCCTGACCGGTAGCACCGACCGCGGACGTATCGCCGCCGCGATCGCTGCCGGAGCCGCGGGATGGCTTTCCAAGGCAGCGCCCTTCCCCGACCTGATCTACGCGATTTTGGACGCTCTGGCCGGACGTCCGGTGATGGACGCCGGTGAGCGCGAGCGCTTGTTGGTCGAGCACCGGGCGGCACAGGCCCAGCGTCGTTCCTCCGATCAGGTCCTGAGCCGGCTCACCAGCAGGGAACGCGAGGTCCTCGCCCAATTGGAAGCGGGCAAGCGGGCCACCGTGATCGCCGAGGAGTCATTCGTCTCGATCTCCACCGTTCGCTCCCAGATCCGGTCGATCCTGTCCAAGCTCAACGTGAAGTCCCAGTTGGAGGCGGTTGCTCTTGCGCGCTCGCTGCGCAAGCAGCGGCGGGTGTGAACGACGATCAGTTCTGCAACAACTGGTCGCTCATCTTGAATTTCGGGTCGAATTCGATGTGCAGCTTCCCGGTGCAGTCGACAGAGTCGAACGCCACGTTCAGTACGCACCCCGTCGCCCGTGCTTCAAGGGACAGCAGGGTCGCCCCCTCCCGGTAGAGCGACAACAGGGTCTCCGGGCCCTGCGAGACGCGCAGAGCGATGGACCGTCCCGGGATGTCGTAGGAGAGGCACACGCTCTCCCCGGCGGGCGTCGTCAGGCTCAGACTCGCCACGTCGTCGTCCCCCGCGTTGCGGTCGGGGGCTACTCCGATGTGATCGATAAAAGTCTGATCTGCGGGAACGATGAATTCTCGATGGCGCATGGGGTCCTTCTCAAAGGAGGTAACGCGGGTTCATCGTGTTCCAGACCGACCCTACACAAATCACGCTTTCCTGAACGAATTATCGGTACTGCCTGGGACTTTC
The DNA here is from genome assembly GCF_030268225.1 of Nocardiopsis ansamitocini. Lineage (GTDB taxonomy): Bacteria > Actinomycetota > Actinomycetes > Streptosporangiales > Streptosporangiaceae > Nocardiopsis_D > Nocardiopsis_D ansamitocini. Next base: position 184,536 of record NZ_BSQG01000002.1, read on the forward strand.
GTCCCCACCGGGATAAAACTCCCCGCACCGGCCGAACGCGTGCGCTTCTTCGTCGGTATACACCGGTACCCGCGGAAAGATCAGGGCGCCGTTCGTCGACGGAGGAAGCACGGGTCTGCCCCGCGGGGCTCGCGACCGCGAACGCGCGTGCAGACGGGCCCCTGAAACGCCCTCCGGGCGGCTCACGGGCCCCCGGCCGATTGCTCCTGCTGCGCGAGTGCACCGGCGAGTGCGAACAGCCGAGCGAGAGCGCGTTCGTTGTTGACGGTGTTGGCCGGATTCAACTCCGTGAGACGGCGCAGTGTCTTGGCGCCTTCGGTTGCGAGCAGCCCGACGAGTTCCTTCTCCCGCACGGACGAGGAGGTGATGACTTCCCGTCCCCGCCATGCCGTGACCTCGAACAGCAGCCAGTCGCCTCGGCGTCTGGTCAGGGTGGCGGTCAGCGGCTGGTCGGGGAAATCCATCCTCCCCGAGCCGTGTGCGAAGAACTGCGCGACCATGTCCACGAGGTACCACCAGAGGAACTCGATGTCGTCCCACAGGTCGGTGGTGAGGACCGCTTTGCCGCTGAGGACGAGTTCGATCGCGCCCTCCGGGTAGGCGCGGCCCTCGCCGTGCGCCTCAGGGGAGAAGATGTCGACGAACTCGCCGTGCCGGGTGCGCAGGTAGGTCGAGAGCCTGGGGGCACTAGCCGTCATCGCCTGCCGTCCTCTCCGGATTTCGGACCGGGAGGACCGTGCCGACCACTGGTCGACGCGGCTGCCCCCGTCCCGGAAACCGCTCATTGCGAAGCGCGTCGCCGTTTCTCCTTGGCCTCGGTGTTGGCGCGGTCCTGTTCGCGCGCGTACTCCCAGTACTCGGGCGGGTGGTCGGCGGCCGTCGCCACGAACGAGCGGAAAAAGTCCGCGGCATGTCGGGCCTCGCCGCTCCCCTCCAGGTACGACCAGACGCCGGGGGCGTCGGAGCGGAAGAAGTAGAGCAGGTATCCCTGGTGCACGCAGAAGAAGAAGCATCCGTCGGTGACGAGGCCGGGATCCTCCTCGGCGGCGAATTCCTCGGCGTAGTCGTTGAAGTCCAGGCAGCCGGGGTAGTAGAGATCCGTCCCACGGAAGAGGTTGCCCGCGCCCCGGCCGAACGCCGTGAGGAAGCCCGTGTAGTCGTCGGGCGGCCGAACGGACGGTTTCGTGGCGAGGACGCGCTCCACCTCAGCATCGGTGCATACTACGATCTCGTCGGGGTGCGCGGCGCCGCTGGCCAGGAGCGTTCTCTTGAGTGTTTTTATACCCAGAGATACTTCTGGCGGTATGAGAGGCGGCCGCGCCTGCTCGATGGATCCGTCCGAGGCGCCGGCCGGAACGCTGCATCCAGGTACAGGAGGTGGGGAGAGGCGGGGAGACCCTGCGCGAGAGTCGGTCTCATGAATGGAAATGCCTCTTCACCGTTCTTCCCGACCGTCAGGTGACGCTGAGGGCGGAGAGCCGGGCCAGGGCGCGTTCGTGGGCGGTGGCGTTGGCCGGATTCAATTCCGCTAACCGGTTCAGGGTCCTGATCCCTTCGGCTTTGACCAGGCCGATGAGTTCACTGTCGCGCGCGGAGGAGGAAGTGATCTCCTCGCCCTGCCACGACGTCACCCGGAACAGCAGCCATTCCCTTTCTTTCTCCTCACGGGAACGCCCGGCCGTTCGCTCATCGACTGGCGGGGCCGTCCGGCGCCTGCGCGAAGGTCACGGTGGGCCCGTAAGCGCCGTCTTGCTCGTCGGTCACCGTGACGACGATGTCATGCCGAGGGTGACGGCGTGGGAGGAGCCCCTGCCAGCACTCCCCGATGGCGTAGGCCAGCTGCCGGAGGTTCTCCTCACCGTAGGAGTCGACTCCGACGTTGGTGAAGACGTCGAACAGAGAGGTCGTGTTGACCATCGACTCCGCACGGCGGACGTCGCCGCCGAAGTAAGCGATCCAACGGTCGGCGGTCTCCGTGCCGGCTTCGGCGAGGAACACCCCGCCCCGGTGTTCGATGGTCTCGGGGCAGAACAGCCACGCGGCGGCGAGAACGTAGGGGTAGGCCGCCTCCTGATCCAGGTAGGCGGTCGGGGTCAGTGTGCGCGACCCGCCGAAGCGCTCTCGCCAGGTCCCGACGAACTCCGGCTCGGTTCTCCCATGCCAGAAAGGCCGCTCACTACTCATAGTCACAGTTTCTCGTCCGGACGGGCAGGACGCACATCGTTGCGGAGTCCTTGCACGTGGATCTCACCGCTGGGCGTTTGATTGTGCTGGTATGGAATCACATGCGGAGTTTCGATACCCGAATGGGCTGCTCCCGTGAGATCGACCCGCTTTATGGCATTCCCGTTTCCGTCATAGACGATGTAGTTGGTGACATCTCCCGTCTGGGGATCCTGCTTGTAGAGGGTCTGGTTGGGAGGACCTCCTTGCGCGGGCAGGTTACGTCCTCGCCAGAATGGACTGTTCTTATCGTATTTCTGCCCAGAACTGATCAGTTCTGGCGCCGGCGGAAGATGCGAATCATCTGGAATGCACGAATTGCTGTTGTGGACGAGTAGGGGTGTTTCGCCGGCGACGACGTGGTAGGTGTGCAGGTCCTCAACGGTGAGGTTGTGGACCTGCTGGTCGGCCACGGTGCGCACGTCCACCGCGTCGGCTTGGACCCAGGTGCCGGTGGAGGTGCGCAGCCACGAGCCGGGCTCCAGGTCGGCGGCGTCGACCCACTGGGCGAGGTCGGGGACCCAGAAGGGGTGGGCATCGGTAGCGGTGATGGTCGCGGTGTGGCCGTCGGTGTCGGTGATCGTGATGTCGACCAGGGTCTTGGCGCCTGAGCCCTCGATGAGGTGGGTGACCTCGCGCGGTGCGCTCTCACCGGTGAGCGGGTCGGTGGCCAGCACTTCGTGGCCCACCTGCACCGCTTCGATGGGTGTGGTCGAACCATCGGCCATGAGCACCAGGGTCGCGGGGATGAAACTGTTGGGGCCCCGGGGGCACGAGATGGCGTCCTGGTCGCGGTTCCCCCCATCCGAATCCGAATCCGAATCCGAATCGGAGTTGGAGTTGGAGTCGCGGTTGTTGCCGCCGAGGCCGAAGGCCCGGTCGATCTTCTTGCCCCAACCGAGGAAGGGGATGAACCCGATCAGGGTGTCGCCCACGACCTGGGAACCCGCGTGCAGCCGCTCGCCGTCGTCCCAGTCGGCCTGGGCCTCCTCGCTGACGAACAGGTCCTTGACGAAACCCCACGGGTCGCTGGTGGCGGCGTCCCAGGTACCGGTCACCCCGCCCCACACCGAGTCCCACGTGTCAGAAGCCCACTGCCCGGGGTCGTTCCACAGGTCACCGGCGCCGTTCCAGAGTCCTACCGCGCCGTCTTTGACGTCGCCCACGAAGCCCGCGCCGGAGTCCCACAGGCCGCTGCCGATGGCCGAGCCCTTGTCCCAGGTCCAATCCCAGGCGTCGGTGAGGAAGTTCCCCCCACCACCACCATCGTCGTCGTTGTTGTTGTTGTTGTTGACGGGGGTGAGTACCGGCGCGCCGCCCTCAGGGGCGTCGTGGCCGGTGGTGTCGACTGCGGGCACCGTGGCGGGCGAGGACCCCTCGGGTTGGGCCGCTTCCTGGGGGGTGGTGTCCTCGCGGCCCAGGGCGCGGTCCACGGCCTGGGTCAGGCCGGTGCTGACCTGGGTGCCCACATCGGTGAGGGCCAACGCGGCCACGATCGCGGCCACCAGCAGGAACACGCCGGCGTATTCCAGGGCCGAGGCGCCGCGGTCGGGGTCATGGATCCGTCTCAGCACAAGCCCCTACCCCACAGCATCCGCGCGCCCCTGGCCGGTGAAACCCAAAAGGTGAACGGTAGCAACCAAACGAGAGCGAAAGGGCGGTCGCGGGGTGGCCGCAACCGGACGCCCCCCAACCACTCCCGGCAACCGCCCCCCAAGGGGTTCAGCGTTGCGCGGGTTGGCGGAAGTACTCACGGGAGGAACGCAGCAGCACCAGGACCAACACGGTGGTGGGCAGCACCAGCTGGGTCACGACACCCTCCGAGCCCAAAGTGAGCAGGGTGTAGGCGATGAACAACACCTGCACGGTGACGATCGCCGCGTGCAGGATGCGCCCGCGCCGGCGCACCATCAGCCCCAGGATCAACTGCGCCACCCCGGGCAACGACGCGCCCAGGACGTAACCGAAGGCATGCGCGCTCATCCCCAACCGGATGAACGCGACCACCGCCAACGCGAACGTCAACCCCGCGATCACGAACATCAGAATCCGCGCCCACCGCACCGGCCCCGGCAACTGATCCTTCACCACTACCTCCAACCGCCTTCGCGAATACCTGCCACGAACCCTAGTTCCACGCGGTAAAGGGTTCTGGAGGTCCGTCCCGGTCCAGCCCTCTGACGGCAGTGCTCCAGTGACGAAACCCCCGGTTCTCGGGGCCGGTCCGATCATGTGGGTGACCGGTTTCGGACTTCTTCCCCCGCAGAGGTGTGGTGATCGATGGGGCGGGGAATCCAGTGGACCCACTCTCACCGAACCGGGGAACCCGCGATGACACGCCCATGGGAGATCGATCCCGAAGCCACTTTTCTCCGCAGGCTCGGTAAAAGCGCTGTCGAACTCGGGGACAGTCGGACAACTGCCGATTGTCCCGATATCTGGGAGCTTTCCAACGGTGACGTGGCCGTGGTCGGGCGCGACGCCACCGCGCTCTTCGCCGACCGAATGCCTCCAGGAGTGAGCGTGGGCCATGACGAACGCCTCGTCGTCGTTCCCGGAAACATGCTGCGCGCCGCCAAGCCGGATATCGCTGATGTTTGACCGGGTGCGTGAAGCGGATGGAACGATTTTGGATCGTCGTGCCTACCACGTCGATTCCCGGTCGGCGGTCGCCCTCGCACACGGGGTGATCTGGAAACTGGAGCGTTCGCAGGTGTTCAGTGAGCCCCATGATCCGGCCTGGACGGCGTTTCGTGAAGGGGATTGGCCCACGGTGATCGACATCTTCGAATCCGAGCGTGACGCGGTCCGAGCCGAGGCCGATTCGTACCGTGCGCAAGGCCTCGAACTACGTCGGTTGCGCGTTGTCGAGCCTTCGCCCACCCCCTACCTCGTATGGGAGATGCACAGCCACCGGATCTTCGCGGAGTGCGGTATGAGCATCCGGGTCCTGCCCGTGGAGCAGGTGCGTCATCTGGAGATTTCCGCGCAGCTGCCAGAGCTCGTGGTCTACGGGGACCAGGTGCTCTACCAGGTTCGTTATGACGACGAATGGGCTCCGATCGGTGCGAAACGGGTCGACGACCGGGCACTCGTCTCAGAGGCGGCGGCCGGCATCGCGGGATTGTACGAGAGGGCCGAACCACTGACCGACTACTTCACCCGGGAGATCACCCCACTGGTTCCTGCGGTCAGGGGCGACGGGCAGGGTGTCTGATCGGCGAGAAGTGGATGTCGTCGACAAAGGAACCGTGAAACCGCTGGTCGCTGTTACGATCGCGTTTGTTGTGACGGTGGCGATCGGGTTGGTTGGCCTGTCTCCTTATGCTTTGCGGCTCTTCGGTGAAAGCGGTGATTGGCAGCAGTTGAGCCTCATCGGGCAGACCTATGGTGCGGTGTCGGCGTTGATCGCCGTATTGGCGCTGGTCGGTGTGGCTTTGACGCTCGTTTACCAGGCCCGTGAGACACAACGGGCGATGGAAGAAACCCGCCGCCAGGCCGTGTCGGATCTATTGCGTATGGCGATGGACGATCCGGACCTGGACGAGTGCTGGGGGCCGCTTCCTGAGCCGGATGACCCGAAGACCCGCAAACAGCGCCTCTACACGAACATGATCGTGTCCCAGTGGGAGACCGCATATGGGCTCGGCACCCTTCCCGAACGACGGCTCAGAGCGGTTTCAGCGGAGATGTTTCAAGGCAGGGTGGGCAGGGCTTATTGGGCGGACGCCAGAGAGGCCCGATTGACTACGGCAGGCAACCGAGCGCAGCACCGTTTTTCCCGGATTCTCGACGAGGAATATCGGCGACAACGCCCCGTAGTCCTCACTGCCGGAACGAAACAACAAACCCCTCTTCGGCCGAGGCACTCCCTCGGAACCGCCACTGTCCTGGCGCTGGCTTTCGCCGGCGGAGCCGTTACGGTCGGCGTGGCGCTGGGTGGGCTGCGGGCTTCCCAGCAGAGGACACGCGCGGCTACCGCTCGACGGTGACAACCGCTGCTCCCTTGGAACGTGATCGGGCACAGGAGCCGTTCGGTTGCCTTCCTGCCGAGCCGAGAACACCGGTGGAGAGGCACAGTACTTCGACGGTTCGGACCAGAAACTGCTCGACGCCGAAGGAACCGAGTACGCCGACGACACGACCGCCGGGATTTATCTGGAGGACACCGATTCCTTCCTCAACCAGGTCAACCCCGGCAACAGCGTCGATGTGAAGGTCGTCTTCGACATTCCCGAGGACGTCAGCCCCGACCGCGTCGAACTGCACGGCTCCATGTTCAGTGGCGGTGTGACCGTCGGGCTGTGAGCCCGACCGCCTTCAACCGGTCGTGGGGGCGCTCATCCTCGGCCCGAGCCGGGAAGCGCGCCCCTCACGACCGGGGAAGGGGAGCAATCGCCTGATCAGGATGCACCGGCCAGCTCCAGGTCCCGTTCGATCTGGTGCACGGGGAACTCCGCCCAGGTGATCATCGAGCCGGGCCGGTCGTGCGCCTGGCCAGGGAGATGGTGTGCGCCGCTGCCCGTCACGGGAAACCGGCCCCACTCCCGGGAAAGAGCAGAGGCGATGAAGAGGCCGCGTCCCCCCTGGGAGTCCTCGGAGGGCATCCGCGCGTGGGGCACCGACCACGGCCGGTCCGGGCGTCGGCCCTGGTCGGTGACCTCCAGGCGGATGCACTCGGGGCGGTCCCCGGTCATGGTCACCGCCACCTCCACCTCGCCGCCGGGGATCCCCGACGCGGTGTGCCTGACAGCGTTGGCGAACAGTTCACTGGTGACGAGTTCCACCGCGTCACTGATCTCGGGAAACGCTTGCACGATGGTTTTGGCCCAGGCGCGCGCCGCACCGCATTCCTGCGGTACGCCGGGAAACGTCCGGGTCGCCCGCACGGGGTACACCTCGTTGTCGTTCATTGTTTGCAGCACCGCCTCGTGGGGGGTCGGGTCGAACTCGTTCGACGGCGTCCTGTGCGGGAGGCGCGCCCCACCGGGTGACCCCCCGCGTCTCCTGTACGGGTACCCGTTGTGGGCCCGAGGATGCGCGCAGGCCGCCCGGCAGGTGGTGACACCCCCGATCCGATGGGGTGTTATCCCAGGCCAGCGCCATGACGGCCAGATTCGGCCGCGGGAAAGTCGTAGGACACCAGAGTCAGCTCTTCGGAACGCTTCCACAGCGCCCTGGCGGTTGCCTCGTCCCTGGCCGCGACGCTCCTGGCGGACCTGACGGGTGTGCCGGTGCGTCCGTTGCGGGGTCCGTAGTAGTCCCCGCCTTCGACACCGGGGATGGTGGCCGCGTAGAGGCCGGGCCAGGCGCCGGCCAGGGCGCTCTGGGCGAAGATGCGGTTGGCGGCGCGCATCGCGGTGCCCCGCAGGCGCGATCCGCGCATCTCGCCGCCGACGGAGTGCAGGTTGGTCGCCGCGTATCCGGGATGGGCCGCCACACTCAGCAGAGGAGAGTCGGCCTCCTTGGCCAGCCGGTCCAGTTCGGCGGTGAACAGCAGGTTCGCCAGTTTGGACTGGCCGTAGGCGAGCCAGGGGTTGTAGGGCCGCTGTTCCCAGTTGAGGTCGTCCAGGTCGAGGTAGCCGATGCTGTGCAGTCCGCTGCTGATAGTGATGACCCGGGGAGCGTCCGCGTTGAGCAGCACGGGCAGTAGCAGGCCGGTGAGGGCGAAGTGGCCGAGGTGGTTGGTGCCGAACTGCATCTCGAAGCCGTCGGCGGTGCGCGCCAGCGGGATGTCCATCACCCCGGCGTTGTTGAACAGCAGGTCGAGGCGTTCGTAGGGGAACTGCTCGGCGAAGTCGCGGATCGAGGCGAGGTCGTCCAGGTGGAGGCGTGCGTGCTCCACCTGGGCGCCGGGCACCCGGTCGGTGATCTCGCGGGCCGCGGCCCGGCCCTTGTCCTCGCCGCGCGAGGTCAGCACCACGCGGGCGCCGGCCTCGGCGAGTTTGTAGGCGGTCTCCAGGCCCAGCCCGGAACTTCCCCCGGTCACCACGGCTATTGCGCCGCTCTGGTCCGGCAGTCGTTCCTGGGTCCAGTTTCCCTTGGGCATGTTCTGCTCCAGCTTTCTCGGGTGTCGAGTGGATCCGCTCCGGCCCCTCTGTGGTGGGACGAGGTCCTGCTCTACCTACCCGTCACCACTGAAACAAGCGTTGGCGATCGGTGGCGTTGGCGCACGAATCCTCTGTGAGGGCGGCCGAAAGTAAGCGGGAGCGTTCCCAATTAACTGTTCTTTACATCTTGCGTTGCCATCCGGGTAACAGTAAAGTCTCTTTCCAGTGCAGAGGGTGACGAAAAGTCCCTGTAAGTCACATCAACCCCCCGTGTGCCGGATCTGGTCCGCGCCCGCCTCCGCCCCCTCTACCTCGGGGCCTGGCGCTCCCCGACTCCGGACACGCTGATCCACGTGAACCGTCCAGATCCGTGTCACCCCGTTGTGGTCGGCGACCACGCGCGGGTCCGCGGCGGTTCAGATCGGAAGAATCCAAATGAGTCGAAGAAGTTCGCGCGGTCCCGTGCGCCGTTTCCTCCCGGCGGCACTCGCGATCACCGCGCTTGCGGCCGCGAGCCTCGTGGCAGTCGACACGCTGACGCCTGAGGCCGTCGACGGCCCCGAGGCCCAGCTCACCGCTGGTTCCGAACTCATGGCAGCTCCCGGCGACCTCGTGTGGAGCGACGAGTTCAACGGCGCGGCCGGCAGCGCACCCGATCCCAGCAAGTGGACCCATGAGACCGGCGCCCACGGGTGGGGCAACCAGGAGCTGCAGAACTACACCACCAGCCGGGGGAACTCCGCGCTGGACGGCAACGGCAACCTGGTCATCACCGCCAAGCGGGAGAGCAACGGCTCCTACACCTCCGCCCGGATGGTGACCAAGGACAAGTTCGAGCGCGCCTACGGCCGGTTCGAGGCGCGGATCCAGATCCCGCGCGGACAGGGGATCTGGCCGGCGTTCTGGATGCTGGGCGACAACTTCCCCGAGACGCAGTGGCCCCACTCCGGCGAGATCGACATCATGGAGAACATCGGCAGGGAGCCCCACCGGGTCCACGGCAGCATCCACGGCCCCGGATACTCCGGTGGAGGCGGCATCACCGGCCACTACCAGCACCCCCAGGGCTGGTCGTTCGCCGATGACTTCCACACCTTCGCGGTGGACTGGAGCCCCAACAAGATCACCTGGTTCGTCGACGACGTCGCCTACCAGACCTTCACCCCCGCCAACGTGGGCGGCAACAAGTGGGTCTACGACCACCCCTTCTTCATGATCCTCAACGTCGCGGTCGGCGGCGAGTGGCCGGGCTACCCCGACGGCTCCACCCAGTTCCCCCAGCAGATGCGCGTCGACTACGTCCGCGTCTACGACAACGGAGCCGGCAGCGGCGGTAACAACGGTGGCGGCGGCAGCGGCGCCAGCGGCAGGATCACCGGCATCAACGGCATGTGCCTGGACGTCGCCGGCGCCGTCAACGCCAACGGGACGCCCCTCCAGATCGCCCACTGCAACAACAACCAGGCGCAGAACTGGACCATGGCCACCGACGGCACCATCCGGGCCTACGGCAGGTGCATGGACGTCACCGGTGGCAGAACCGCGGACAGCACACCGGTCCAGCTGTGGGACTGCGCTGGAGTCCCCGCACAGAAGTGGGAACGCACCAGTGCGGGCCAGTTGCGCAACCCCAATTCCGGTAAGTGCCTGGACGCCCAGGGCGGAAGCGGCGCGGACGGCACCCGGCTCGTGATCTGGCCCTGCCACAGCGGCGCCAACCAGAAGTGGAACGTTCCCGCCTGACACGGGAAACAGTGAAGGGGTCTCGGCGCGTGCCGAGACCCCTTCTTGCTGTTCCGGTCGGACGTGGCGCGGTCGGGGACGGCTGCCGCCCGCCGCCCCCGCGACATCGCGCGCATACCGCTCGCCATCGGTGCGCGCGGGGTGGACCGCTGTGGGGCGCGTCGGCGGGAGGGGGAGGGGTGGGGGCTGGCTTGGAGCCGGACGTGGGAAGACGCTCCGGGGGAGAGGCGTCAGCGACGAAGGACCCGCGCCCGGGGCGCGGGTCCTTCGTGGTTGGGGACGGATGGGCTTGCCGTCGGTGCGTCAGGCGTGGCTATGCCGACCACCGCGCAGCATCGTGACGAGGTAGACGCCGGCCGCTGCCAGGACCACCTGAACGATCAGGGTCAGCCAGAACGAGGCGGTCAGGCTCGCCATGATCGCGGTGCCGATCAGAGCCGCGACGACGCCGATGACGAGCGTCAGCCAAATAGGAATGTCCTGCCTGCCGGGAACGATGAGTCTGCCGAGAGCACCGACAATCAATCCGATGATCAGTGCGCTGATCAAACCGCCGATTTCCATGCTGTACCTCCTGGGTCACAGTCCGTCGAAAAACCCTTGCCCGTAATGTGAACCGGAATGCGCACTTTATGTAATTAAGGTAATTTTGTTGCCTTCACATGACGTATGGGTGATTCGCTTTCAAGGGGAAAGGCGTCGAAAAGTGAAAGCCAAGCGGTTGCAAAGCGCACTCTGTGACGCTTGCGCTCGTGTGTCGCGCAGGGCGGCTCCGGGGCGGATCGGATGCGTATGAGGGTGATGAGGAAGCTGGCTGCCGCGGTGTTGGTGGCGGGCGCGGCGATGTCGGCGACGGTCGCAACGGTCGGGCCGGCCGCCGCGGCGACTTACAACAATGCGTGCGGTTCCGGGTATGCGGTGGTGAACTCGGCCGATATCGGTTCCAAGGGGACCGTGTTCCTGACCTACAACAGTTCCACCGGCTACAACTGCGCGGTGACCGTGCGAAACAGTCCTGGTTCGGCTGTGGCCATGGCCGTCTTCCTCGCCGTGAGCCCCAATGGGGCCTGGCAGCAGGACTCGGGCACCTACACCACCTATGCGGGCCCGGTCTACGTGGCGGCGCGTGGTGCCTGCGTCGACTGGGTCGGAACCATCACCGGCACAACGGTCCGTATGAACGGGACCAACTGCGGCTGATCCGCTGCCGACGGTGCGGTTCGCGGTCGCAGGGGCGGACGCGAACCGCACCGCCATGCCATTCGTCCGGCAGCGGGGCGGTGCGTCCGAGGGCGGGGCCGCTGACGCGACAGGGATCGACCGCGTGGAAAGCGACCTTTGCTTAATCCCTGTCACCTTCCGTCACCGAATGGCATACTGTCACCGTTTTCCTGGCTGAATGGGGGAATCGCGAGTGTCAGACGACTGGTTACCGATCCGGTATCGGATTCTCGGGGCCGTGCAGGCATACGACGAGGGACACGCGGTGAACGTGGGAGGCCCGAAACGGCGTACCCTGCTGGCGGCCCTGCTGATGCGGCCCAACCAGATCGTCACCGACGACGAGCTCATCGACAGGATCTGGAGCCGTCCCCCTAATCGGGCCCGGGCCCAACTCCAGGTGCACGTGTGCGAACTGCGCTCCAGGATCGGCAAAGCGGCCATCGTCCGCTGTGCTCCCGGATACACCGTCGTCACCAGCCCCGGCGAGGTCGACCGGGACAGGTTCGCGTTGTTGGCCTCCCGGGCCCGCGCCGACCGTGACGCCGGCCGCTTGGAAGAGGCGGTCACCAAGCTGCGGGGCGCCTTGTCGCTGTGGAGCGGTCCGGCTCTCGGCGGGGTCGAAGCCTCTCTGTCGGCCATCGCCGGTCCCGCGCTGGAGGAGCTTCGAGCGGGTGCGGTGGAGGAACTCTACGACGTCGAACTGCTCCTGGGCCGCTCGGGTGAGATCGTCGCCGAACTGCGCGCGATCCTCGCGGAGTTTCCCCATCGGGAGCGGCTCGCCGGGCAACTCATGCTCGCCCTGCACCGGGCGGACCGCACCGCCGAAGCGCTGGAGGTCTACACGGAACTGCGTGTCCGGCTCACCGACGAACTGGGCATCGAGCCGGGGGAGCCGATTCGACGCCTGCAACAGCAAGTCCTGCGCGGTGAGAACCTTCAAGGGGGCGGACACGGCTTCGTCAAGCCGGTCGAGTCGGTGCCGCGAGCCGAACCGCCGAGCAGCGTGCGTGAATCCCCCAGTACCGAGCCGGTCGCGTCGGTCGGTCACGTCCAGCCGGCCGGGAAGGAGCTTCCGGCGGAGCTGCCGCACGGTGTGCGGGGATTCGTCGACCGCCGGGCCGAGCTGGAGCTCCTGGACAAAGCCGCGCACGGTGCGCACGCCGATAGCGGACAAGGACCGGAGATCTGGGTCGCCACCGGTCAGCCCGGAGTCGGCAAGACCGCGCTCGCCTTGCATTGGGCGCATTCGGCGAGTGATCGGTTCCCCGACGGCCAGCTCTACATCGACCTGCGCGGTTTCAGCGCCCGGAATGTCCCGTTGGAGCCGGCCGAAGCCCTGCACGCACTGCTGCGCAGCCTGGGCGGAGACCTCCCCGCCCCGAACCGCGACATCGACGAGTTGGCGCGGATCTACCGGTCACGGCTGGCAGGACGAAGGATCTGCCTGATCCTGGACAACGCCGCCACCGCGGAGCAGGTCCGCCCCCTGCTTCCCGGGCACACCGGAGGAACGGTACTGGTCACCAGTCGGCGTCGGCTCACCGGTCTGACCGCTCGGGACGGGGCGAGACCGATTCGGCTGGGTTGCCTGGCACCTGACCGGGCAGTCGAACTGTTGACCCAATTCCTCGGGGCGGACGCGGTGGCCGCCGAACCAGTGGCCACCGCCGACCTGGCCCGCCTCTGCGGGTACCTGCCGCTCGCACTGCGACTCGCCGCGACTGCCGCGGGAACCCGGCCCGACATCGCGGCGCTCGTCGCCGAACTCCGCACGGTCACTCCGCTGACGAAACTGTCAGCCGACGAGGACGAAGGCGTGGTCGCCGCCTCCTTCGCGTGGTCCTACCAGCGCCTGCCCCTTGACCAGGCCCGACTGTTTCGGATCCTCGGCTTGATCCCGGGTGCGACCTTCAGCGCCCGGACAGTGGCGGCAGCAGCGGACTGTCCGCAGGCCAAGGCGGCTGCCGGGTTGCGCGCACTGCTCGACGACAACCTCGTCGAGCAGTGTCGAGCCGGCCGGTACCGCCTCCACACCCTGCTGCGGCTCTACGCCGCGGAGCGTGCCGAGGCCGAGGAGACGGCGCGGGAACGCACCGCGGTGCTCCTGCGCCTGGTCGACCATTTCCACGAGCTCGCGACGGCCGCGAACAGGTTCGTCACCCGTGGTTGCCGCGCTACCCCCGGAACAGGGCCGACTGTCTTCGCCGGACGCGAGGCGGCCCTTGAGTGGCTGCGCGCGGAACTGGCCAATGTCACCGCTGTGGTCACCCGCGCCGCACAGTGCGGTTACCACGCCCGCGCGTGGCGTACCGCCGAGGCCATGGTCCCCTTTCTGCGTCTGGGCGGGCACGACGGGGAGTGGCGCTCCATCAGCCTCATCGGCCTCGACGCCGCTCTGAGCTGTGGGGACAAACGGGGGGCCGCGGCGATGCACCTGAGCCTGGGGCTCGCGTATCTGGAGGCCGGCCCGCTCTCGACAGCCGCCCACCACCTCACCCTGGCGTGTCGGGTGGGGGCCGCGGCCGGCCGGTCGGACGTGGTCGTCGAGGCGCTGACGGCCTTGGCCGCGGTCCACCAGTGCCAGGGCGGCCTGGGCGCGGCGGTCCGTGCGGCCAGGCGCGCGCTCGGACGCGAGGAGGGGGCGGGCGCCCTGCGCGTGAGTCCGGGGCCCAGCCACAGCCGGATGGGTGAGCAGGGCCGGGCGCATGCGCACCTGGCGCGTGCCGACACTCTCAACAATGCCTCCGCCACCGATGACCCCAGCGGGCTGGTGCTATTGGAACTGGCGTGGATCCGTCGATGCATGGGCGACACCGAAGGTGCGGTGCGCGACTATCACGACGCGCTACGCCACCTGCGCCTACTGAGTACGCGGTCCGCTCGGCCCCGTGCGTTGGCCGGGTCGAGCCAGGCGCACGCCGACGAGGGCCGCTACGGCCGGGCGGCCGCGCACGCGGAGTCCGCGCCGGACCTCGCCCGGGGGGCCGATGTGCCCTGGGTCGGTTCCGCCGCCCGCAACGCTCCGGCGCACGCCGGCCACGGCATGGGGCGCGTGGACGACGCGGTGGAGTCGCACCGGGAGGTATGGGCGGCCGGTTCCGACGCCGCCATGCACCGGCATCGTGTCGAAGCCCCGGTCGGCATCCCGGCAGCGGGACCGGTGGAGGCGGTCGACGCGCTCGCGAGTGGGGAATGGGCCTATGCGGTGGCGAGTCGGAACGGCTACCCCGTCCTGGCCGGGCGTGCGGCCGAGCAGTTGGCCGACGCCCACCACAGCCTCGGCAACCTCGGAAAGGCGCGGACGTGGCGTGCCGCGGCCCTCACGGCGTACGAGTCCTGCGGCCATGGTCCGGGTGCGGTCCGGGTCCGCAGGGTCGCGCTCCAGGCCCCGCTCCAAAGAGCGGGGAAGTGACCGGCCCAGTGGCACCGGCCACCCCTCCCCGTGCGCGAGGTCACCGCTCGCAGCACTGAGAATCCCCTTCCGTGCAGGGCCCTCCGCATGATCGAGGGCCCTGTGTTCTGTGTAATCGCAGATCAGCGCGGCGTTAGCTCAGTTTTGCTCATAAGAGCAAAAAATGCCCCATGTGTTGCACACGGGTGAAATCCGGATTTACGGTTCGTTGCCAGGATCACATCTGGAGGCCCCTATGCGTCGTACACGCATCCTTGGTATGGCGACCGCGACCGTGGCAGTAGCGGCACTGTCCGCCTGCTCGCTGTCCACCACACCCGGCGGTTCCGCCGGCGGCGAAGGCGGATCCGACGGCCCCATCGTCATCGGATTCAGCCAGGCCACTCAGCAGTCCCCCTTCTACGTGCAGCTCAGGGAAGGAGCGGAGCAGGCCGCGGACGAGGCCGGCGCCGAGCTCTACTTCGCCGACGCCGGAGACGACGTCACCAAGCAGAACGACGACATCCAGGATCTGATCACCCGTCAGGTCGACGTCCTGCTGATCAACCCGGTCGACCCCAAGGGCGTCAAAGCCGGTATCGCCGCCGCCGAGTCCGCCGGCATTCCGGTCATCACCGTGGACCGCCCGGTTCCCGAGGGCGCCGCCGCACACGTCGGCCGCGACAACAAGGCCATGGGCGCACTCGTGGGAGAGCGCGTCGCCGCCGAGCTCGGTGACGAGGGCGGCAAGATCATCGAGATCCAGGGCGACGCCGGTGGTGCCGTGGCGCGCGATCGCAGCGCCGGCTTCCACGAGGCGGTCGAGGGCAACGACAAGATCGAGATCGTCGAGGGCCCCTACAGCGACTACATCCGCTCCAACGCGGTGACCGCCATGCAGGACCTCGTCCAGACCAACTCCGACGTCAAGGCCGTTTACGCCCACAACGACGACATGGCACTGGGTGCTCTCCAGGTCCTCAACGAGAACGGGCGCGACGACGTCATCGTCGCCGGGGTCGACGGTCTCATGGAAGCCGTGGACGCGATCGACGCGGGTGGCCCCTACGTCGCGACGGCCCTCAACGACCCCATCTCCCTGGGCCAGGTGGCCGTCGACACGGTGCTGAAGGTCCAGGCCGGTGAGGACGTCGAGGACTACGTCGACGCCGGTACCGGTCTGATCGACACCGACAACGCCGCCGACTACGTCGGCGACACGACCTTCGCGCTCGCCGGAGACGACAAGTAACCGTCGCCCTGCCGCCCCGGCGCCGTCGACGACCATCGGCGCCGGGGTCCACCTCCTGGAAAGGAACCCAGAACACCATGTCGGAGACCATGCAGGCCGCCGTTCTCCACGCACCCGGCGACATCCGGGTCGAACAGGTGCCCGTCCCCGAACCCGCCCCCGACGAGGCCCTCGTGCGCGTCGCCGCCTGCGGGGTGTGCGGCTCTGACATCCCCCGCATGCTGCGCCCGGGCGGTGCCTACCACCTGCCGCTCATCTGCGGCCACGAGTTCTCCGGCCACGTCGTGGCGTTGGGAACGGAGCTCGCCGCCGCGGGAACGGTCCAGGAGGGTGATCTCGTCACCGTCCCGCCGCTGATCCCGTGCCGTCGCTGCACTCCCTGCACCCAGGGCCATTTCAGCCTCTGCGAGGACTACGACTACTTCGGCAGCCGCCGAGCCGGTGCCTACGCCCAGTACGTCACGGTGCCCGCCGGCAACCTCATGGTCGTCCCGGCCGACCTCGACCCGCGCGCCGCGGCCATGCTCGACCCCGCGGCCATCGCCTTGCACGCGATCTGGCGCACCAAGCTGCGCACCGGTCACCGTGTCGCCGTCATCGGCGCCGGGCCGATCGGCCTCTTCGCCATCCAATGGGCCAAACTCGCCGGAGCGTCGGAGGTCCTGTCGATCGACGTCAGCGAGCAGAAGGCCGAGATGGCGCGGGAGGCGGGCGCCACCCACACCGCGACCACTCCCGAGCAGGCCGAAGAGATCGCCGGACTCGGCTATGACGTCATCATCGAGTCCGCGGGCGTGCCCGCCACCGTGGAGCAGGCCGTCTCCCTGGTCGCCCGGCACGGCCACGCCGTGTTCATCGGGATTCCGCACGATCCGGTGGTGCTGCCCAAAGCCACCTTCAGCAGCTTCTTGCGCCGCGAGGTCACCCTGCACGGCGCCTGGAACTCCTTCTCCGCGCCCTTCCCCGGCGACGAATGGCGCGTCGCTGCCCGCGCGATGGCCGACGGTGAGCTCAACTGGAAGTTCATGATCACCCACGAGTTGGGGCTCGACGCGCTCTCGGACACGATGCACAGCCTCGGCGAACGCTCCATCTTCAGCTCCAAGGTGCTCTTCATGCCGAACGGGGGATGACGTGAGCGCGCTGTTGGCCATTGACCTGGGAACCGAGAGTGCTCGGGTTGCCGTCTACGCCGCGGACGGGACGCCTCTGGGGCAGGGGGAGAGCGGGTATCCCACCGACTTCCCCTATCCCGGCTGGGCCGAGCAGGACCCTGAGGACTGGTGGCGTTCGGTCGTGGCCGCCACCCGGGACGCACTGGCCTCGGCCGGGGGGCCCGAGGTGGCCGGCCTCGCGGTCGCCACCACCGCCTCCACGGTCGCGGTGCTCGACGCGCAGGGGCGTCCGTTGCGTCCGGCGCTGCTGTGGATGGACAGCCGGGCCAGCGCCGAGTCCGCCCGCACCGCGCGGGTGGACCACCCGGTGCTGCGCTACGCCGGTGGCTCCGACGCCGTGGAGTGGCTGGTGCCCAAGGCGATGTGGTTGGCGGGCAACGAACCCGAGGTGTATCGGGCGGCTGCCCGTGTCACCGAGGCCGTCGACTACCTGGTGTGGCGCTTGACCGGTCAGTGGGTCGGATCGCAGATGAACGCCGTCTGTAAGTGGAACTACGATCCGCGCGGTGCGGGCTTCCCCGATGACCTCTACGCCGAACTCGGGGTGCCCGACCTGCGCTCCAAGTTGCCCGACCGGGTCGTCCCGGTGGGGGAGGCGGTCGGGGAGCTCGCCACCGCTGCCCGCGTGGAGTTGGGCATCCGGGGCCGCGCGGTCGTCTCCTCCGGTGGTATCGACGCCCATCTGTCGTTGCTTGCCGTCGGCGGTGCGCACAGCGGCCGGGTGTCCATCGTGTCGGGCACCTCCAGCGCGTTCATCACCGAAATGGCCGAGCCGGTCTTCCCCCCGACCGTCTGGGGACCCTACCCCGATGCGCTCAACCAGGGGGCCTGGCTGGTCGAAGGCGGTCAGGTCACCTCCGGGTCGGTCCTCAAATGGGCCGGCGAACAACTGCTGGGGCGTCCGCGCGCGGAACTGCCCGCCCTGATCAAGGCCGCAGCCGACCTTCCACCGAGCGAACACGGACTCGTGGTCCTGGACTACTTCATGGGCAACCGCACCCCCTTGCGCGACCCGCGCCTGCGCGGAGCCGTCCTCGGCCTGACCTTGGGCAGCACCCCTGAACAGGTCTACCGGGCCGCCGTCGAGGGCGTCGCCTACGGAACCCGCCAGGTGGTGGAGTCCTTCACCGAGGGCGGGGTGCCCGTGGACGAGATCTTCGTCTCCGGCGGCATCCGTCACAACCCCCTGTGGTTGCAGACCACGGCGGACGTGCTCGGGCGCCCGTTGAACCTGGTGGCGGGGGACAACCTCTCACTGCGCGCCTGCTCGGTCATCGCCGCGGTCGGAGCAGGGCAGGCGGGCACCCTCGAAGAGGCTGCCGCGGCCTTCGCCCCGGCCGTCCGGGTCGTGGAACCCGACCCCGCCCACGCGAGCGCGTTGGACCGCGGTTACGCCGACTACCGGGCGGCCACCGCGGCCACCCGCGAGATCGCCCACCGTCTCAGTGCACCGGAGCGGAGGACGAGATGAGCGATCCCGACTACGAGAGCCTGCTCTACCAGGTCGCCTCGCTCTACTACGAGCACGACCGGACCCAGGAGCAGATCGGCACGCAGCTGCACTTCACCCGGTGGAAGGTGGGGCGCATGCTGGTGGAGGCCCGCGAGGCCGGAATCGTCCGCATCGAGGTCATGCACCCCCAGGCCCGCGTACGCGGGCTGGAGAAGTCGCTGCGCGACCGCTTCGGCCTGCGCGACGCCGTCGTGGTGTCGGCCCGCTCCTCCCACGACGAGGAAGAACTGCGGGTCCGAGTCGCCGAGGCGGCCGCCGGTTATCTCGCCGCTCTGCGCCCCGCCCCGCGCCTGCTCGGGGTCTCCTGGGGGCGGACCCTGGATCTGATCGCCCGCAACCTCACCCCGGGATGGGCCCAAGGGGTCGGAGTGGTGCAGATCAACGGCGGGCTCAGCCGCTCGCGCCGCCCGAGTTCGGCCCAGGACATGGCCAGCCGGATCGCCCATCAGGCGTCGGGCACGGTCACCCTCCTGCCGGTACCGGCCATCGTCGACCACGAGAGCACCCGCCAGGTGCTGGAGCGGGACAGCACCGTTTCCGACGTCCTCGGGCACGCGGCCGACTCCGACGTGATGCTGTTCAGCCCCGGCGGAATCGGGGCGGACTCGGTCCTGGTGGACTCCGGTCACATCGATGCCGCGGACGTCGACCTCCTCGCCGCCGGCGGCGCGGTCGGCGACGTGGTGGGCCGCTTCGTCGACGCCTCCGGACAGATCGTGGACCCGGAGCTCAACGGGCGCACCCTCGGCCTCTCGCTGGACGCGCTGCGCGCGGCCCCGGTCTCCATCGCGGTGACCTCGGGCACCGCCAAGTACGCGGTCTGTGCGGCCGTCGTGTCCAGCCGGCTGTGCAACACCCTCATCACCGACGACCGGACGGCCAACTGGCTGCTCGATCACGACGCAAACGAGGCGAGATGACAACGGAGGCCGAAACCCCCCGTTTGACGATGAGCAACATCGTCAAACGGTTCCCCGGCACCGTCGCCAGCGACGGCGCCGAACTGTCCGTGCGACGGGGGGAGGTGCACTGCCTGCTCGGCGAGAACGGGGCCGGCAAGAGCACCCTCATGAAGATCCTCGCCGGCTCCTACCAGCCCGACGAGGGCGAGATCCTCCTCGACGGCCAACGCGTCGTGCTCAACAGCCCGCAGGCGGGGCTTGCTGCGGGCATCGCCGTCATCTATCAGGAACTGGACCTCGTCCCCGACCTCAGCGTCGCCCAGAACCTGCTCCTGGGACACGCTCCCGCGACAGGTCCCATCGTCCGCAAGCAGAAGCGGCTGGAGCTGGCGCGAGCGGCCATCACCAGAGTCGGCGGGGACTTTCCCGTCACCGCGACCGTCCGCGACCTGCCCATCGCAGCCCAACAGCTCACCGCCATCGCCAAGGCCCTGACCTCCGACGCGCGCGTCATCGTCATGGACGAGCCGTCCGCGACCCTGGGTGAGAACGACCTGCTCAAGGTGTTCGAAGTGATTCGCTCCCTCGTTGCCGAGGGCCGCTCGATCATCTACATCTCGCACCGCATGGACGAGGTCATGGAGATCGGCGACCGCGCCACTGTGCTGCGCGACGGTCGGACCGTGGGCGTCTACGACGTGGCCCGGACCGGTCCCGAGCAGTTGGTCGCGGCCATGATCGGCCAGGAGCGCGAACTGGTGCAGTCCACCGAGCGGCCCCGCCCCGAGGGGGAGGTGCTGTTGGAGGTGGAGCGCGTCCGTATCCCCGGCGTCATCGACATCGCCGGTATCGACGTGCGCGCCGGCGAGATCGTGGGCCTGGCCGGCTTGGGCGGGGCGGGCCGCACCACACTGCTCAAGTCGTTGTTCGGTGACATCAAGGCCGCCAGGACCGTGCGGTTGGATGGTGCGTCGCTGCGCGTCGCCAGTCCCGCTGCCGCGGTGCGCGCCGGACTGGCACTGGTACCGGAGAGCCGCAAGGAACAGGGGCTCATGCTGGGGTTGTCGGTGGCGCGCAACGCCGCCGTCACCGCCCTTGGCCGGCCGCCGTGGCTGCTGCCCCGACGCATCGGCAAAGCACGTACCGCGCCCGTCCTCGACGACCTGGGGGTGCGCTTCGCCTCACCCGACCAGCCAGTCGGCAAACTTTCGGGCGGCAACCAGCAGAAGGTCGTGCTCGCCAAGTGGATCACCAGGGGCGGCGTGCGCGTCCTGCTCCTGGACGAACCCACCCGCGGCCTCGACGTCGGTGCGAAGGCCGACCTCTACCGCCAGGTCCGCCAGCTCGCCGACGACGGAGTCGCGGTGCTCCTCGCCAGCAGCGAGCTGAACGAGCTGACCGCCAACGCCGACACCATCTGGGTGCTGCACGAGGGGCGCAACGTCGCCCACTTCGACCCGCGCACCACACCCGAGACCACCATCGCGCACACCGTCATCACAGGAGTGACGCCATGACCGCATCCACCACGGCACTCGCCCCCGAAGCCGTGCCCGGCACGCGCAAACGGCGCGGCTCCGACCTCTTCGTCAAGTTCAACCTGCTCATCGTCTTCCTGGCGCTGTGCGTGGTCGCGACGCTGCTCGCACCCGAGTTCCTCACCACGCGCAACATGGCGAACCTGCTCCAGCAGTCCTCGCTCACCGGGATCGTCGCCATCGGAATGACCCTGGTCATCCTCACCGCCGGTATCGACCTCTCCGTCGGCAGTACGGCTGCCTTCGGCGGAATGACGGTGGCGCTGCTCATCGACAAGGACATGAACTTCGTCCTGGCGATCGCCGTCAGCCTCGCCATCGGGGCGTTCTTCGGCGCGGTCATGGGCGGGCTGTCGGCCTACCTCACGCTGCCGGCGTTCATGACGACCCTGGCGGGCCTCACCGCCATCCGCGGTCTCACCTACCTGCTCACCAACGGTGAACCCGCGGGCGGGGACATTCCCGAGGCGTTCCAGCTCCTGGGCGGCGGTTTCCTCGGCTACGTCCCGATCGTGGGCATCATCTTCGTTGCCGTCACCGTCATCGCGGCCCTGGTGCTGCGGGGAACGACCTTCGGCGAGTACGTCTACGCCGTGGGCAGCAACAAGGAGGCCGCGCGGCTGTCGGGCCTGCCGGTGCGTGCTGTCATCACTGCGGTCTTCGCCATCTCCGGTGCGCTGTCGGCCCTGGCCGGTGTGCTGTTGACCTCGCGCCTGACGATCGGCCAGCCCACCGCCTTCAACGGCCTGGAACTCGACGCGATCGCCGCGGTCGTGCTCGGCGGCACCAACCTCTTCGGTGGCCGCGGCGGCGTTTTCGGTACCTTCATCGCGGTTCTCCTACTCTCGGTACTGCGCAACCTGTGCAACCTGCTCGGCCTCGGGTCGTTTTTCCAGATGGTCGTCACCGGGGTCATCCTGGTGGTCGCGCTCATCCTCAACATGGTTATAGAGAAGCGAGGTGCTCGTGCCTGACACAGCACTGGCGTCCGCAACAACGGCGTCGAACACGTCGCTGCGGGCCTACCTGCACGGACTGCCCGGAGTGGATGAGGTGGGCGCGCGTGCGCGCGCCGCCGACCTGTCCACCCGTTCCATCAAGACCACCGCCAAGGCGGAGGCCATCGACCTGGCCATCCGCATGGTGGACCTCACCACCCTGGAAGGTGCCGACACCGCCGGCAAGGTCCGGGCGCTGGCGGGCAAGGCCAAGCACCCCGACCCCGCGGACCCGTCGGTGCCCCGTGTGGCCGCGGTGTGTGTCTATTCCGACCTGGTCGCCGTCGCGGTCGAGGCGCTGGCCGGCAGCGGCGTGGGTGTGGCCTCGGTGGCCACCGCCTTCCCGTCCGGGCGCGCCCCGCTGGAGGCCAAGCTCATCGACACCCGCCGTGCCGTCGCCGACGGTGCCGGCGAGATCGACATGGTGATCGACCGAGGGGCGTTCCTCTCCGGGGACTACGTCAAGGTCCACGACGAGATCGTCGCCGTCAAGGAAGCGTGCGGCAGCGCCCACCTCAAGGTGATCCTGGAGACCGGCGAGCTCGTCACCTACGACAACGTGCGCAGGGCTTCCTGGCTGGCCATGCACGCCGGAGCCGACTTCATCAAGACCTCGACCGGCAAGGTCGCGCCCGCCGCGACCCTGCCCGTCACGCTCATCATGTTGGAGGCCGTGCGCGACTTCCGTGCGGCGACCGGGCGTCAGATCGGGGTCAAGCCTGCGGGCGGTATCCGTACCACCAAGGACGCGATCAAGAACCTGGTGCTCGTCAACGAGACCGCCGGCAGCGACTGGCTCGACCCGGCGTGGTTCCGCCTGGGGGCGTCCAGCCTGCTCAACGACCTCCTGATGCAGCGGACCAAGCTGACGACCGGGACCTACTCCGGTCCCGACTACTACACGCTGGACTAGGGGCGCCGGACATGTCAGACAAGATCTTCGAGTACGCGCCCGCGCCCGAGTCGCGCGCCGTCGTGTCGATCCGGCCCGAGTACGGCCTGTTCATCGACGGTGCCTTCACCGAGCCCACCGAGCAGCGCATCACCAGTGTCAACCCCGCCGACGAGGAGGAGCTGGCCCAGGTCTCGGTGGCCTCCGACGCCGACGTGGACCGCGCCGTGGCCGCGGCCCGCAGGGCCTTCGAACGGGTGTGGGGGCCGATGGCTCCCGCCGAGCGCGGCAAGTACCTGTTCCGCATCAGCCGCATCATCCAGGAACGGGCCCGCGAGCTCGCGGTCCTGGAGTCCCTGGACAACGGCAAGCCGATCAAGGAGACCCGCGACGTCGACATCCCGCTGGTCGCCGCGCACTTCTTCTACTACGCGGGTTGGGCCGACAAGCTCGCCCACGCCGGGTTCGGGCCCGACCCGCGTCCGCTGGGCGTGGCCGCCCAGGTCATCCCGTGGAACTTCCCGCTGCTCATGCTGGCCTGGAAGATCGCTCCGGCACTGGCCGGCGGCAACACCGTCGTCCTCAAGCCGGCCGAGACCACCCCGCTGACGGCCCTGGTCTTCGCCGAGATCTGCCAGGAGGCCGGTCTGCCCCCGGGCGTGGTCAACATCGTGACCGGTGCCGGTGAGACCGGCCGTGCGCTGGTGGCGCACCCCGGAACCGACAAGGTCGCGTTCACCGGTTCCACCGAGGTGGGCCGCGAAATCGCGCGCACGGTCGCCGGAACCGACAAGCGGGTCACCCTGGAGCTGGGTGGCAAGGGCGCCAACATCGTCTATGACGACGCGGCCGTGGACCAAGCCGTCGAGGGTGTCGTCACCGGCATCTTCTTCAACCAGGGCCACGTCTGCTGCGCGGGTTCCCGGCTGCTGCTCCAGGAGTCGATCGCCGAAGAATTCCTGGAGCGGCTCAAGGCCAGGATCTCCCGGTTGCGCCTGGGCGACCCCCTGGACAAGAACACCGACATCGGCGCGATCAACTCCGCGGCCCAACTCGCCCGCATCCAGGAATTGGCCAGGGCGGGAGACGACGAGGGCGTCGAACGCTGGTCCCCGGCCTGCCCGCTGCCCGACCGCGGTTTCTGGTTCGCGCCGACCCTGTTCACCGGGGCCACCCAGGCCAACCGGGTCGCCCGCGAGGAGATCTTCGGCCCAGTGCTTTCCGTGCTGACCTTCCGCACCCCCGAAGAGGCGGTGGAGAAGGCCAACAACACCCCCTACGGCCTCTCGGCCGGGGTCTGGACCGAGAAGGGGTCCCGGATGCTGTGGACCGCCAACCGGTTGCGTGCCGGAGTCGTCTGGTCCAACACGTTCAACAAGTTCGACCCCGCCAGCCCGTTCGGCGGCTACAAGGAGTCCGGCTACGGTCGCGAGGGCGGCCGCCACGGACTGGAGGGCTACCTCAATGGCTGAGTCCAAGAAGCACCGGAAGAAGGACACCGGCACGACCGAGGCGGCTCCACAGCGGGATACGTCCTCTGCCGTCCCCGCGCGCCTCGCTGTGCTCAAGACCTACAAGCTCTACGTCGGCGGCGCGTTCCCGCGCTCGGAATCGGGCAGGAGCTACTCCGTGACCTCAAGCGACGGCGCGCACCTGGCCAACGCCGCGCTGGCCTCCCGCAAGGACGCCCGCGACGCGGTACTGGCCGCGCGCAAGGCGTTCGGCGGCTGGTCGGCGCGTACCGCCTACAACCGCGGCCAGATCCTGTACCGGGTCGCCGAAGTACTGGAGGGCCGCCGGGCCCAGTTCGAGGCCGATCTGGTCGATGCCGACGGGGTGAGTGCTGACGAGGCGGCGCGCCTTGTGTCGGCGGCTATCGACCGTTGGGTCTACTACGCGGGGTGGACCGACAAGATCGCCCAGGTCGCGGGTGGTTCCAACCCGGTCTCGGGGCCCTACTACAACCACTCCGCTCCCGAGCCCACCGGTGTGGTCGCGGTTGTCGCGCCCCCGCAGGGGCCGCTGCTGGGCCTGGTCTCGGTCCTGGCGCCGATCATCGCCGGAGGCAACACCGCGATCGTCGTGGCGAGTGAACGCGCGCCGCTGGCCGCCGTCACCCTGGGAGAGGTGCTGGCCACCTCCGACCTTCCGGGCGGAGTGGTCAACATCCTGACCGGGCGCGTCGCCGAGCTCGCGCCTCCGTTGGCCGGGCACGCGGACGTCAACGCCCTCGACCTCACCGGTGCCGGGGACCTGGCAGCCGAACTGGAAGAGGCCGCGGCCGCCACGCTCAAGCGGGTGTTGCGCCCCCGGGCCGAAGAGGACTGGTTCGCCGACCCCGGGCTGTCGCGGGTCACGCCGTTCCTGGAGACCAAGACGGTCTGGCACCCCATCGGGGTGTAGCGCGCCCGGGGCTCACGGTGCCCTGGCCAACACTGGGCCCCGCCGACCGGTCGGCGGGGCCCAGCGCCGTATGGGGTGGCAGGCGGTGCTACACCGAGGATTCCTCAAGGCGCAGGGCCACGCCGAGGGCGAAGAACGTGGGCGCCCACTCACCGACGAACAGGCCCCATCTGTCCGCCCGGTCGGTTCCCGCCTTCTCCGTTTTCTTCGACACCAGCCAGGCGAGCGCGCTGAGCCCGATCGAGGCGAATCCCGCGGCGTAGGCCATGTCGGACGTCAGACCGGCCTCGGACAGTTTGCTGATCATGGTGCTCCTCAGGTTGGACCGTGTGTGCACAGTGGCCGCTGTCCCGGCAAGGGCAA
This sequence comes from Nocardiopsis ansamitocini, assembly GCF_030268225.1. Taxonomy (GTDB): domain Bacteria; phylum Actinomycetota; class Actinomycetes; order Streptosporangiales; family Streptosporangiaceae; genus Nocardiopsis_D; species Nocardiopsis_D ansamitocini. The sequence goes on from NZ_BSQG01000002.1 coordinate 210,203, forward strand.
ACACAACCCGGCATGCTGGTCAAAGGCGGACAGGGCGACACCGGGTCCGCTTCCTGGACGCCGGTGCCGCGAGGGTCCCGCTAGGGGCGAGACAAACGGGGAAGGGGCGGGAAGGGGAAGCCGTCCCGGGATACCGGCCAACGCCCGGTCCGGCGACTCCTCGGCCGGGGCGGCAGTGGGGGCTGTCGCTGTCTCGCTGCTGTCGGTTGGTGAACAGGTGCGCGAAGGCATCCGCGTCGCATCCGTGTTTTCCTGGGTATTCGTGCACAGCGGTCCCGTCGAGCTGCGCCTTGTCCTGATCAGGCAACAGCGGTGTACGGCGCAACCCGTGGCCCGTTGTCGGCCTTGACGTGGTCAGAAAATGCGGGAGGGGGTGTAGGGAGGTTTCTCCAACAGGGCTTCCAAGGTTTTCGCGGTGTCGCCGTGCAGTGTCCGGTCGAAGCGTTCGCCCGCGCTGATGTTGGTCGCGACCCACCCGCGCGGCGTCCCTTTGATATGGGTGCGCCAGATCTTCCAGCCCCGCGGGTTGTAGGTCTCGTTGAGGCGCGCGAGTTCGTCCTCGCCGCCTTCCTGCTTCCTCTTCGTGGTCATATGGTGACTCTAAGTGGCGTTGATTGAGGGAATGGATACAGTCTGTATCTTTTTCGCTACGTAGAGATCGCGCCGACTTTCACTGCGAGGTCCGCGGCCCGTTGGCGCAGTTCGCCCCGGTGCGCCTCCATCTCCTCCAGGAGAATGCTGCGGGCATAGCCGTTGTAGCGGATCGTCTCCGGCGCGGCGAAGTGCGCGTTCTCCAGGGTGGCCAGCGCCGACACCGTGTCGCCGGCGAGATGGTGCGCCCGGGCGGTCTCGATCTGGTGGCGGGCGCGGCGTGGCCGGGAAGGAATGTACGCGGTCGCCGCGTGCGCCTGCCGCACCGATTCGCCGGCGGCCCGCAGCTCCACGGCAATGGTGACGGCATGGGCCCCCATGATCGCGCGGGAGAACGAGGTCACCGGGTGGTAGTACGCGGAAGGAAGGCGCTGGGCCACCGCGTTCGCAGCGTCCCAGTACCCCCAGGCAGTCCCTGACTCGCCTCGCCTCGCCGCCGTGTACCCGGCTTCGAACAGCAGCGCGCCGTTGACCGCCCGCTCCGCGTCGGTACCGTCGGCGAGACAGGGCGAGAGCGCGTGCACCGTCTGCTCCGTCACGAGGTCCGCCGCGTCCCAGTCGCCCGCGTCCCGGTGCGCCTGGGCCATCAGCCACGCCGAGATGCCGATGACATGCAGGTCGCCGGAGTCCTGCGCCGCCACAAGGCCGCGCTCGGCCACGCGCCACAACAGATCGGCGGGGGGCTGGTAGGCGATGAAGAACTGCGAGAGCGCGTAGACCTCGGCGAGTACGGCCTGCGCGGCACGCCGGACCCGTCCCGACTCGGCTTGCCTGGCCGCCAACTGGGCATCGGCGATCAGATCGGGGAGCAGCCCGCCGAGCACCCTGCGGTGGTTGGGGGCACAGTGCCGCGCGACCCACGCCGAGTCCAGACGTGCGCGCAGGTGCCGCACCGACGGCGCGGGGCGTTCCGTGGGGATCACGACCGAGTCCACGGCCCGTCGTACCGTCGGCAGCAGTTCGTGGCCCGGGCCGGTGAACAGCCGGGTGGGCACGGACTCCTGGCCGGTCAACTCGGACAGGTCACGCATACGCAGGTTCTCGGCCAGGCACAACAGGATCGACAGCTTCGGGGTTCCCAGCCGGCCCGATTCCACGGCCTTCACCCATGAGGGTGATTTACCGACCAGCCCGGCCAGAACCTCCCGGGTCATACCGCGTCGAGTCCGTTGAATCTTCAGTCGCCGGCCAAACGTCAACGGCTCCGGATGTTCGTGGGACATCAGGTTCTGCCTTCCTCGGATATGGCTGTCCCAAGAATAGGCAAAGGGTGTTATCGCACGTCAGGGAATTATCTCCTCGGCCCTTGGTGGACTGTCCGAATCCTTGGGCGAGGGCTGGGGCCCTCCTACGGGAGGGCGGTGCCGGGCAGCCGGCCGACCGGACGCTGGTAGGCCAGAGCAGGGCGGGGCCCGATGGCCCCCCAGAACCGTCGTACATGGGCGACCTCGCCGTCGATCTGGACAGCCCCCCACACCACGAGCGTTTCGAGGTCCTCCTCCCCGTAGACGAGTTCCCCCAGATGCTGTTTGGCCAAGGTGATACGGGCGTCGATCGTGTCGGGGAGGTCGGGCAGGACCCGCAACACCAGGTTGTGCAGTCGCAGTGCATAGTGCTCACCGGTGTCGGACAGGTCCACCCCGATGGTGACGTCCAGTTCTGCGGCGACCTCGGGAAGGATACGGAACCGCAGGGTCTCCAGGATGGCGTGCGCAGTCATCCACTCCGGGCGCTCGATCAGATCGCGCACCGCTTCCAGGTCGATGTCCCCGGACACCTCCATCGCGGCGGAGTAGTAGTAGTTGCGCAGAAGCGGGTTCGGGGCGGCATGGCCCAGGGTGCGAAGAGCGCTCTCCAGGGCACGGCGTGCACCCGGACTACGGGGTGAGGCGTCCAACGCCAATTGGGCCAGTTCCGCCGACCACTGCGCCTCACCGTTCTGAAGTGCTGCGCGCGCCTCCTCCACCAGACGGTCGCCCCCGATGAGCTGGGCCAGGCGACCGGCGCGCACGGTGCGCGGCAGGGGCGTCAGTTCCGCCGCCCGCCCGGAGAACCACCCGAGATAGGTCGTGTAGTGGTGTGTCGTGGCCCGTACGAAGTTCCCGTAGAGAGGCCGTCCGAACGCACTGAAATCCATGTGGTCGGGGATGTCCACCAATTCCAGGAGAGCGTCGGGGTCGGCGCCGGCCTGCATGTGGCGTATCGACTGGTCGTGGACGTACTGGATGCCGTCACGGTAGAGCTCCAGGGCGGCGCGCACGCGATCGGCGCCGTGCAGGGGCGGGGTGAAACGGGTACCGACCAGGTGGGCGACGTCGAGGTCGCCCACCGACGAGATCATGGCCTGCCATTCGTTGCTGATCCGTGAGTGCGGGCCCTCGACACCGATGAGGTTCGACGGGCTCGAGTAGACCTCGTTGGGAACGAGGGCCAGTCGGTGGTCGGGAAGATAGACGCCGACGGAGTCCCCCCGGTCACTGGTGGCGACGAATCGCATGCGCAGCCCGGCATAGCGTTTTTCCTGGGCCGTGTGCACGGTCGTGGTCGGTTCCACCGGTGCACCGGGATAGGCGCCTCCCAGCGCCCGACGCAAGGGGGAGCGTCCTTCCAGGGCCTCCCGCAGCAGGGGGCCGTATTGCAGGGCCCGGCGTACCGCGATCACCGAGGCAAGGGCCTGGCTGCGGGCACTGTCGGTATCGTGCCAGCGAGGAGCGGCCAGGACCGGTACGCCGGTGGCACGAAGCTGTGACAGCACCGCGCTGGTTCCGGAGCAGTGGTCGACACGGTTCTCGCCGTAGACGATGGCCCGTACCGGCTTGGCTATCTGGTCGGTGATGCATCGGGCGATTGCCTGGCCCTGCTGGTAACCGTCGCCGGTGCCGTAGAGGACGACGCCGTTGCGGCCCTCCAAAACCACGCAGCGCAACATCCGGCCTTCCACGGTGTGCAGTAGCCACGCCGGAGTGTCCTCCACCCGGATGGCGTGCAGGGGCTCAAGATCTCGGTGGGCCTCGCGGCCGACCGGCTGGGCCCCGGAACCGTAGGGGTAGGAGAGGGGATAGGACACGCGTACTTTCTCCTCAGCATCGCCGGGTGCGGTCGGTGCGGGCCACTGGAAAACCCGTGACCATCCATCGTTGCCACCGATTGCCCAACGCCACCACAAACGGTCGTAACGCCACAGCAAAGACCGCTGAACAAAGGCCGAGAATTTTCGGCACTGCGTGAACCAGGGATGTGCATATCCCTTATCTTCGGGCGAAGGTCGGGCCTCGGAACGACGAACCCGGGGACGGCCCCATCGATGCGTCCGGTCCGCAATCCCACGTCCGACGGTCGGCTGCGATCGTGATGCTGGTGGCGCAGCAGGCCCGTCCTGCACAATGACGACGGTCCCGCGCCCTGTGAGGGGGGAGCGGGACCGTCGGTGCAGTAATCGTCGGTAATCCTCAGCCGGAGACCGCCACGGTACTGCTGTATTCGCTGACCAGCTTGGCAACCGAGGCCAGACTGGTGCCCGGGTCCAGCAGAGCCCCTACGCCGAAGCCGGCCAGCCCCGGGTGCGCTGCGCGGATCGCGTCGCGCAGACCGATGACCGCCACTGAGGTCAGGCCCAGCTCGATCAGGGACCGCTCGGGATCGATCTGGTCGGGCTCGGCACCGAGGACCTGGGCCACCAGCCGAGTCAGCGCGGTGATCACCGCTTCCTGGTCAGGGTTGTCCTCGGCCAGGACGTCATCCAGTCCAGGTATCGAAACACTGTCGTGATGCCGTCCGCGGTCCCAGGTCACCGGCAGTCGAACCGGCGCTGCGAACGGTTGCGGCCACTGAACAGGTGTGTGCCCGGTGGTGTAGAGCATTCCGAACTGGGTCATCAGTGCGGCGTGGTCGTCACGTTCGGTATCGCCCGCGGCCACGATGGTCGCCGTGCTCGTCCCGGTCGCAAGGGTCGCCGAGGCTCCCCGCGCCAAAGTGGAGCGGCCGCCCAGCTCGACCACCACGGCCCCCTCTCCTTCCACGGCCGCGGCCAGGGCGTCGGTGAAGCGCACCGGTGCGCGTAGTTGTCGCGCCCAGTAGTCGGCTCCCAGTCGATCGCCCGCCACGGCTTCGGCCGTGACACTGGAGTAGAACGTGGGTTCCCCCTCGCGCGGAACCACGTCGGCCAGCGCGTCGGCCAACTGCGGCACCAGATCGTCCACAGCGGGTGAATGGGCGGGGACGTCCTCGGCCACCCGCCGGACATAGACCCCGTCCCGCTCCAACTCCTCGGCGAGTTTTCGCAGGGGGTCGACCGGGCCGCTGATGACGGTCGTGTCGGGCGCGTTGTAGGCGGCCACCACAAGTGAGCGGCCGGCGATGGCGGCCTCGGCCTGCGCCGGGGGCAGTTCGGTCACCAACAGGCCGCCCTGCCCCGATGTCCGGGCCAGCAATGCGGAACGTACGGCCACCACCCGTGCGGCGTCGTCGAGGCCGAGTGCTCCGGCCGCATGTGCCGCCGCGACCTCGCCGAGGGAGTGGCCCAGCACGGCGTCGGGCGTGTATCCCCAGGAACGCCATAGTGCTGCCTGTGCCGTCTGGGTGAGCCAGATGGCGTGTTGGGCGGTCTCGAAACCGTCGATCTTCGTCCCCGGGCTCCAGACCGCCCGCCCGAGGTGCGCGCGAAGCGCCTGGGACGCGTCGTCGAAGGCCGCCCTGAACACGGGTTCGGTCGCGTAGGCGGAAACGGCCATGCGGGCGTGTTGCGAACCGTGCCCACAGAACAGCCACACCAACGGCCCCTTGTGCGTGGGGACCCGGGCCGGTCCCACCAGCGCGGGGTGGGACCGGCCCGTCGCCAGCGCGGCCAGCGCGGCCGAGGCGTCGGCGGTGCCGTCGGCGACTACTGCGGCGCGCACCGCTTGGTGGTCGCGCCGGTGCTGGGCGGTCGCCGCGGTCCCGGCCAGATCCGTCGCGGCCACGACCGGTGACCATGCCTCGGCCCGCAGACGCAGTCGCTCCGCGGTGGGGGCACTGACGGGGACCAGCCGTGTGCGGCCCGGAACTGCCTCGTCCCGTGCGGCCGGGACGGGTGCCTGCTCCAGGACCACGTGGACGTTGGAGCCGCCGAACCCGAACGAGGACACCCCGGCCAGGCGTGGCCGACCGGTATCGGGCCAGGTCTCGGTCTTGACCGGTACCCGAAGCGGCAAACGGGACAGGGTGGGCCGCAGTTCGGTGTGCGCGGCCGTGGGCGGGATACGGCCGTAGTGCAGCGCCAACGCAGTGCACACCGCCCCCACCAGACCGGACGCGCCTTCGCTGTGGCCGAGTACGGACTTGACCGAGCCGATGGGCAGCGGCGTGTCGCGGTCCGCCCCAAGGACCCTGGCCAAGGCCCTTCCCTCGCTGGAGTCACCGGCCTTGGTCCCGGTTCCGTGGCACTGGACGTAGTCCACGTGCTCGGGGGCGACACCGGCCGCGGCGTAGGCGTCGCGCAGCAGGTCCACGTGCGCCGGCGGGTTGGGGGCGTAGAGTCCGGCGGGGGAGTGGCCGTCGGAGTTGGTCGCCGAACCGCGCAACACCGCATAGATCCGGTCGTGTGCGTCCTGAGCGTCGCCGGTGCGGCGCAGCACCGTCACCACCACCGCCTCGGAGCGCACGTATCCCTGCCCCTCGGGGTCGAAGGGGCGACACACTCCGTCCGGGGCCAGGACGCCCGCACTGGCGAACGCCGCGGTGATCCCGGGGGCGGTCATCGTGTTCGTGCCGATGACGATGGCGGTGTCGACCTCACCGGACTCCAGTGACTGGCGCGCCAGGTGCAAGGCGGTTGCACTCGCCGAGCAGGCGGTGTCCACGGTCATCGACGGCCCGCGCAGGCCCAACAGGTAGGACACCCGGTTGGACAGGATCGAGGGTGACGTCCCCGAAACCGAGCCCATCTCGATATGTCGACCGGGGAGGAAGACCGTACCGGTGTGGTCCACCGACGCCGACCCGGCCCACACGCCGGTGCGTGTCCCGGCCAGGGAACCCGCAGCGATCCCGGCGTCGGCCAGCGCCTCGGTGACGACTTCGAGGATCATCCGCTGCTGGGGGTCCATCTGCGCGGCCTCGAGTTCCGCGATCGCGAAGTACGCGGCGTCGAAGTCGTCGAGGTCGTCGATGACCCCCGCGGTCCAGGGGCGGTCGGGACGTTGGCCGGGGTGTAGGCGTTGCACCATCTCCGACCATCGCCGTTCGGGGATGGGACGGGTCACGGCCTCACCGGCGAGCAGGGCGTCCCACAAGGCGACGGGGTCGTTGATCGAACCGGGCAGGCGGCACCCGATACCGGTGATCGCGGCCAGGCGCCCGGTGTCACGGACGCTCATTTGGTCGCCACCCATACCCCGGTGCAGCCCTGGACTTCGAACTCCACCCGGCTGAAGTGGCGCTCCAGCACCTTCTTGAGGTCGCTGGAGGAGTCGTTCGCGTTGGAGAAGGTGTTGGACTGGCCGTTGTAGAGCGCCATGAGCTTGCGGGCCAGGGCGTTGGGACGCACGTCGGGCCCCTGGGCCAGGATCGTCGCCCCGAAGAAGACACCACCGGGTTTGAGGACCCGCGCGGCCTGGGCCACCAGTTCCTCCTTGTCCCCGATGATGTCGCCGCGCAGCGTGTGGATCATCATGTGGCAGTCCACCGAGTCCAGCGTGCCGTCGTCGACCGGCCAGGCTGCCAGGGCGTCCTGCTCGATCGTGGACGTGTCGAAGCGCCGGCCGACGCGCTGCGTGGTGAAGTCCAGGCAGGTGCGGTTGAGGTCGAGCAGGCGCAGGGTGCGCAACGGGGTGGAGGCGGGCAGCTTCGCCAGGAAGTAGCCGTTGCCGGGGCCGACGGTCAGGTGGTTCTGGCCGATGTGGGTGCGGTGGTTGTCGTGCAGCGCTTTATTGGACACTCCCCAGGCCGCGCGGTGGCTGAACCAGATGACATAGGGGGTGTAGAACTTGCCCAGTACTCCAGGGCTGTACAAGCCCTCGTTCTTCTCGTTGCCGGTGAAGTTCTTGCCGTCGGGACCGGTCGGGGGGGTGGTTTCGGGCATGATTCAACCTCAATTACCGGAATGTAAATTTGTGCAATGGGGGGTTTGACGGCGCAAGCGAGACCAGTGATGACCATGTGGGACCGTGCTCTTCGCCCGTCGCTGTGCTACGCGTCGATCCGTGGCGCCGGCCGTACGCGCGGCCCGCGCCCTCTTTCGCCCCACGTGGCGGCCGAGTAGAAAAGAGTGACTTTGAACAGGGGGAACGCTGACATTAGGGCTCTCTGGCGGCAGGTGATGGGGGCAGGATCAAAGCGTCGTAAGAGGACCATTCAAGCAACTCGCATGACATGAAAGACGGCGGGTGCATGATCCGTGTCGCAAGAACACGACCACTCACCCGCCGGTCTGAAAGTCACTTTTTTATTTTATTGGCTACAAAGACCTAAATAAAGGAGCGCATCACCACAAAACTCTTTGCAGCGCAGTCGATCCGCTTAGTCAGTGCGTCGCCACCTCTGCCAGGTAGGCCCGTGCCGCGGTCTCGTCGAACATCCACTTCTCGTAGTCGTCGGGGCGGTCGAAGCCACCGATCCAGCGGTTGGCCACCTCCGGGTACTGCAGCACCGCCATCACCAGTTCCCCGAAGTGGGTGGGCATCTGCCCCAGCCAGAAGTTCTGCACCATGTCGCTGAACACGGCGGCGTGGCGCCCGCGTTCCTGGTAGAACCGCTCGAACGTCGCGGTCATCCACTCCGCGTCGAACGCGCCGCCCTTGTGGATGCGTTCCATGATCGCGTCGGAGTAGATCTGGGCGCAGAACGTCGAGTTCGCCCAGCCCTGGCCGGCCACCGGGTCCGAGGTGATCACGACGTCGGCCATGCCGAGCGCCGGAGTGTCGTTGATGTGCGCCACGGGCTTGCGCACCCCGGGGGAGAAGCGGGTGCGAACCATCGAGTTGGCGCCGCCCACCAGGTCGCCCACCCCCAGGCCGCGGATACGGTCGTAGACGTCGGGAATGTTCTCGCGCAGCAGCGTCTGCATCTGGCCCAGCAGCGCCTCGGTGTCACGCGGGGGCGCGTCGCTGGTGTCCAGGGCCGCCCCGGGGTTGGCCAGCATCGTCACACTGGTGGCTTCGCCCTCGGAGGTGTAGATCGGGGTGAAGAACACCTCGCCACCGAGGGTCGAGTACACGTCCAGCTGGTGGTCGCCGTCCCAGACCACGCCGTCCAGGATCGCCTGCGCGACGATCCTGTCGTGGCCCCCGCTGGTGCGCGAGGCGTCGAAGTCGAAGAGGGCCCCCAGTTCGCCGGCGCCCACCGCCACGATCACCAGGTCGTACATCCGGACGTGGTACTCCAGGTCCGATGTCGTGACCCCGTGGATGTAGACCTTGCCGCCCTGGTCCTCGAAGAACTCCAGCCAGTCGGCCATCTTTACCCGGCGGTCGACGCTCACCGCGTGGCCGCCGATGCGCTTGGCCACGGGGTCGGCGTCGAAGCGTCCGGAGAACTGCACACGCTCGCCCTCGGGCGGGCGCAGGCTCATCTCCACCTGCTCGAAACGTGGGGCGGCCGCCCGCCACAGGTCCAGGCCCGCCTGATCCTCCAGGGCCCGGGTCGAGGGCCAGGCGACCTGGGTGATACTGGCCCGCCCATTACGGATCTCGGGCGAGGTCTGACTGGTGATCAGCCCGACCTCGATTCCCTGCTTGAGGAGTTGGTGACCCAGGTACAGGCCGGATTGTCCGGCGCCGATGATGAGCACCCGAGGTGAGGGGGACATGGATCTCCAATAGGTCGGCGGCCCCGGCCTGGAAACACTGCCCGAGCCGTGGGCGTGGAGCGCTCGGCCCGCGGCTGCGCCACCGGAGTGAGGGGTCCGATACCGTGCCTACGCGCCAGGCGCCCCGCATGGTCGAAATCGTTGAGAAACTCGGGAAAAACCTGAGTTTCCGGCATGGATGATCTCAGACCCAGACCGATCCTGCACCTGCGATTGGCCAAAGCCATACTCCCCGACTTGCCGCCGGCACCCGTCAGCGGCGGATAGCATCCCTACGAGCCTCCTGTCCGACTGCGTCGAGGAGTGGCATGGCCGACCGCGGCGAGGATCATTCCGACCTCGACAACGCGCTCTCGGGCGCGCCCGGTCATCGTGGACGTCCCGGTACCCGCCCCCGACTCCTGGGGCCCCCGCGTTGGGCGCGTCGCCATCTCGAAGACGTCGAGCAGATCGTCCTGCCCTCCCGGCAGCGAAGAGCAGGACGAACCGAAACCCTCGCCCGTGCCGCCGCCCTCGTGAACGGCCAGGAGACCACCGAGGCGGTCCGCGCCATCACCCGTCTGCTCTGGGAGCGGGAGAGCGCGGGGGTCCTGGAGATCGCCGCCCGGACCTCCCTGCCGGTGGGTGTCGTGCGCCTCCTGCTCTCCGACCTCACCGACGCCGGTGTCGTCGAATCACTGGACGACGCTCCCCGCAAGGTCGTGGTCGTGGCACCGCACAGCCGTGCCGAGTGCAATGTCGTCATCAGCCTGACCGGGCTCGCAGACGCCCCGTCCCAACTGCCCGTCGGTCGGTTCGTCCTCCGGGGCCATTCGTCAGCCTGGGCTTTCACCTGCGCGGTCAGCGCGGTGACCCGGGGGCCGGATTGGCCGACCGCCCTATGCCTGGTCGGTAGTCCTCGCGGGATCGACGACGACGCTCTTTGGGCCGAAACCCTGGACAACGCCGCTCTCGTGCTCGTGCTCGTCGGCCCCGGTGCCGAGGACAGTGCCTTCAACGCCTTGACGCGTTGCGATCCGGAGACGGTCATGGTCGCGCTCTACCAACAGGACACCCTGGATTCGCCGTGGACCCTCGCGCAGGCCCGACAGTGGCTGCGCGAGCTGGAACTGGCGCAGCAGGCGCCGGTCGGGATCTACACCTGGGTTCCCGGTTGCAGCGCTGCACTGGGGGAACTCATCGCCCACCATGCACTGCGTGCGCGCCCCTAGCCGCCCGCACCGTCCCCCGAGGCGTCGTGGATCTTCGGTCAGGGACAAACCCGCTGCACGGGTATGCGCGGACAAGGGCCGCCGGTCCGCCGCACCCCGCTGCCGGGGTAGCCGTCCAGGAACGGATGCTGGTTCGTATCCGGGCGCGAGGAAGTCCTGACCCCCGACCATCGTCGGATTCCGCGAGGGCCCTCCCAGAGGACAGGACACGTGGTCCGGAGCCGTCCCGGACAGGGGGCCGGTTACATGTCCGGGCAGAGGTGTTTGCGCACCGCGGCCATGATCAGTTCCGCATCGGCGCCGTCCGCCTCGTAGCCCGACACGGCGAACAGTTCACGGACCTCGACGCCCCGCACCTCGTCGCGGTCCTCGCGCCCTTCCGTTTCCGCGATCATCTGGCAGGTCTGCCGGCCGCGCAGCACTGCGGTGTCGTCGTCGGGAGAGGTCAGGGCAGGATCGATACCGTTCAGCGAGTCCAGGTACTCCGCCCGGGTCTTTGGGCCGGGTTCCTCGGGCAGGCCGGTACTGGTTCCGGGGGAGGCGGAGGGCGTCAACGTCAGGGTCGCGGTGGCGGTCGGTGCCGGGGTGGCCGGCGGGATCAGCTGCTCTCCTTCTCCGGCACCGCACGCGGTCCCGAGCAGAACCGCAACGGCCGCACAGGCGAGTTGGTGGGGGATGCGCATGGGGGCCTCCAGGGGGCGGGCATCAGGTCGTGAAGGGACCGCTGCCCCGAGAGGGCTGTTTCCACCATCTCCCTGGTCACGGGTTTGACCCGATACCGCCCCTGCCTTGGCCTTGCCCTCGGCCCTTGGTGGGAAGTCGCCCCGGCAAACACTGCCGAACCTTCGGGAGACGCTTATGAGACGCTGCCTCACGGTCCTGGCCATGGTGGTTGTGGGGCTGGGGGCCACCGTGGTGGTTCCTGCAACGGCCGATGCGGCCGCCTGCCCGGTCACCACCCGCCCCGTCACTTTCAAGGGCTCGACCTACTGCATGCCGATCAAGGGCATCTGGTAACCGTTCCCGGTCCGACCCGGCGCAAAGCGCGCCCCCGACCGTTACCGGCCAGCGCTGCCACCGAACCGCGCAGTGTTGCCATGATGGCGGCCATGACGACGCTGGAACGCAGCATCCCGCCCCTGAACGGTGATGAGCGCGCCACCTTGGAGGGGTGGCTCGACTTTCACCGCCAGACGCTGGCGGTCAAATGCGCCGGTCTCGACAATGAACGGTCCCGCCGCGCCGCCGCACCACCCTCGCCGATCACCCTGCTCGGCCTGGTGCGCCACATGGCGGAGGTCGAGCGCAACTGGTTCCGCCGCATTCTCGCCGGCGAGCGCCTCGGGCCGGTCTACGGAGACGGTCTGCACCCCCAGGGCACGGACGGGGGATTCACCCTGCCCGATCACGCAACCCTCGCCGAGGCACTGGCCACCTGGCACACCGAGGTCGACCATGCCCGGGCCCGGGCCGCGGGTTACACCCTCGACGCCACCTGCAATCTCCAGGGAGCGCGATGCAGCCTGCGCTGGATCTACCTCCACATGATCGAGGAGTACGCACGGCACAACGGCCACGCCGACCTCATCCGCGAGGCCGTCGACGGCAACACCGGCATCTGACGGTGTCAGGAGGCGATCAATCGGGTCTGCGCCACACCAGCACCGCGGACACCGGATGGCCGCGGAATCGCTCCCACGTGGGTTTCACCGCGAGCCAGCGTTCGTCCACCACGCCCTCCCGCATTTCCACCAGTCGCCACCCCGCACCGAGGCCGGCGGCGACATGGTCGCTGATCAGGTGGACGTGGGTGGTGATCGCAACGTGCTCGCCGGAACCGCTGGTGAAATGGGTGGGCATGCCGGTCGCCATGATGAAGTGCGGGTGAAAGGCCACCAGGACGAATGACGCGCCGGGGACCGCGAGCCGCCACGCTTCCGTGTAGAGCGGCCCGAGTACGGGCAGATGCTCGTCGACGAGGCTGGCGATAACGAGGTCGTAGGTGCCGGAGGCGAGGCCGCTCTCGCGCACGTCGGCCTCGCTCAGATGCTCGTACGCGCCCTTCGAGCGCGCGACAGCGAGCATTTGCGGAGTGAGGTCCACCCCGTCCACCCCGTTCACCCCTCGGCTCCGGAGCCAGGAGCCGGTGCGCCCTGTCCCGCAGCCGAGGTCGGCGGCACGGTGCACGGTCGCCCAGGACGGCTCGGCGAGGTTTTCGAGCAGGCCGATGTCCATCGCGTCCTCGACGGTCTGCTCGTAGGTGTCGACCCACCGGCCGTAGCCGGTTCGCACGTCCACCATTCGATAACCGCGGGAGTCGAAGCCGGCGAAGTTCGTCATCTGAATGATTATCGACAGATCGGTGCACGGGGACAACGGAAATTACGGGCACCCGACCCTGTTCGTGAGCGTGGCCGCCTCCTGTCGATCCGGCAGGAACGCCCTACTCTGCTGTGCGGACACCGCAGTGGGGGCAGGATGGTGCCATGACGATCATCGAGTTCCTCAAGGCGCGTCTCGACGAGGACGAGAAGCAGCTCTACGCCTCGGTCGAGATGGGGGGTGCCGCCGCTGTCGACGCGCGGCGGCTCCTGACCGAGATCACCGCCAAACGCCGGATCGTGGAACGCGTCGAGCACCGGACCCAGCTGCGCCACGCAGCCACTGCCGAGGGGCTCGCGGACGCGGCACCCCGTACGGACGGCCACAACGCCGTGTTGAACCACCTGGCCCTGGCCTATGCCGACCACCCCGACTACAGCTCCCTGTGGCGGCCCTGAATGGTCGAGACCGAAGGCCCCCTTCCGCTCACTCCTCGGCGGTGAACTCCCGTCCCACTCGCGGTGGTTCTCCCGTCACAGCGGTGATCACGTCCGCAGCCACCTCGCGAAGCTTGCGGTTGCGCTGGTGGGAGGCCTGGCGCAACAGGTCGAAAGCGGCCTCCGCCGAACAGCGGGCCTGGGCCATGATGATGCCCATGGCCTGGTCGATGACGGTGCGGGAGTTGAGTGCCTCCCGCAGTTGGTGGGTGGTCCGGCGCTCATCGGAGAGGCGGCGCATGATGGTGAGCATGCCCGAGGCGCGCTGGGCGAACGACGCGATGGCCAGGGCGTGGGCGTCGTCGAAGAGGCCCGGCTCTGCGCCGTAGAGGTTGAGCGCCCCGAGCGTCTCCGGGCCCGCGTGGATGGGTTCCGCCAGCAGCGACAGCACTCCCGACGCCACGGAACGCGCACCGTAGTCTCCCCAACGCTGCTCGGTGGTCATGTCCTCGACGACGACCCGCTCACCCGTCCGCAGACACTGCAGGCACGGGCCGTCTTCCCTGGCGTACTGGGCCTCGTCCAGTTGTGCCGCCGTTTCGTCACTGCTGGCGATCGTGATGGGGCTGCGGCCGCGATGGCGCAGTGTCACGCCGCAGTGCACCCGACCGGGGAGGGTGCGCACAGCGATGCGGGCGAGTTCGGCCAGTTGCTCCTCGACCGTCTCCAGACTGATCAACAAGCCGTACAGCTCGTCGGGGGTCATGTCGGGCGGGCCGGGGCGCTTCACCGTTCCTCAAACGAGGGGGAAGCGCCCCGGCCCTGCCGCGCCGATGTCTCGGTCACGTCGGGCCGCCCTCCGGGGCGTCGAGCCGCAGCGTTTTGACGGTCCCCTCCGAGGAGAAGCGACTGTCACCGACGATCCGGGTACAGATGTCCACCAGGCGGATGTTGAGCTGCTGGGACGTGCTGCTGAGCATCTGCCAGGCATCGGTCTCGGAGATGTCGTGCCGCTCCATGAGGATGCCCAGCGCGGTCCCGATGAGGCTGCGGGTGCTCAGCGCCCTGGTCAGGTTGGCCAGTTCGATCTTGTGTTCCAGGGCGAGTGCGACGGTGTCGGTGATCGTGGCCAGCGTCCCCTCGCCCACCCGCTCGAAGGTGTCGGCATGGACGGAGTAGAAGGTGATCACCCCGATCCTGCGCTTGGACGTCACCATACGGGTGGCGTGGATACTGCGCACGCCGTGCTCGGCCGCACGCTCCAGGAAGCGCTTCCAGTGCCCGTCGCTGTGCTGGGTCGTCGAGGCCTCGTCGGCCCCTGGCAACACGGTGTGCAGCGCCGACGCGTCCCCGAGGAAACCAGCGCAGTCGCCGAGCCGACGGGCGACGTCGTCGCTGTGCGTCATAACCGGTGGCGCGTTCTTGGCGGTGCGCGCGGTGATATGCACGTGTTCGCACAGAGCGGGCTGGCTGGTCATCAGTTCGGCCACCCGGGTGGCCGCGGTTTCGACGTCGGTGCAGGCGTTGACGGCCTCGGTCAGGGAGACCATCCGCTTGGCCAGCGACAGGGGGTCTTCCAGGGGCAGAGCCTGGGGGGCGGGCACGACGGGGTGAACGACGGGGGTCAAACCGCCGCCGGGCAACACGGAGTCGTTGTTGGTTCGGGTTTTCTTCATCTGGTCCGGAATGTCTCCACGACGCCGCAGCGCCTATGGCGGGTGCCGCGCGTTCGCGCGGCACGTGATGACCTTTCCGGTGGCTCCTCGCGTCCCGACCCGTACACCGATCTGAGTGCGCCGACGTTGATGGACGCGCAAAGACCGCCTCACCGCGTTTTCGATGAGGTCGTCACGGATCAGGGAACCGCGGACAGCATGACGGCCAGCCCGTCCTGTCACAGGCTGCATGGTGTCCGAGGCGCTGGCTTGAGGGGTCACCGGAATCTAAGGCCACGCTTCCGGACCTTGAAGTAACCGATTCTAGAAGAGACGCGCCCCTTTCGCGTACATCGGGAGGGGTTCCGGGCGGACGTTATCCGCTGGGTCGCTGCGGGGAACCGCACCCGGTGTCGTCCGGAGCCCGGATCAGGCAATGGGTCTTTTCAGTTGCGGGGGTGTTTGAACGGTGGGTCGCGCCGGGACAGTGAGGCTCCGTTGAGCAGCGCGAAACACAGTGTCATCCATACGCCGAAGAAGACACCGATGCTGACCGCTGTCAGCGGACCCTTGTCGATCCACAGAAAAGCGATCAGCCCGAACAGGATTCCGCTCACCACACCGATCAGGACGCCGAGACGCCACGGATGGCGGTGGGCGAAGGAGACATGGTCGGAAGAGGGCATGGGTCGGCCACTACCCGAGGCGCAGCCCAGAAACCGCCGGCGCGGGGAAACGCTGCGGCCAAGGTGTTGTCGTTTCGCGTGGTGGTGCCCAATGCGCAACGGACACGTCCGTAGAGTGGGGGATCATGACCGATCACAGCACAGTTGCCCCTGACCGCCCCGATCTCGCCTCTCGGGGGGAGGAGTTCGCCGCCTTCTGGGCCGAGCGCCATCTGTGCACCCTCAGCACGGTCCGGCCCGACGGCACACCGCACGTCGTTCCGGTCGGGGTCACGCTGGACCTGGAATCGGGCATCGCCAGGGTCATCGCTCGTCGGGGGACGCGCAAGGCGCGGCTGATCGCCAAGGCGGGGGAGGCCGGCGTGCCCGTGGCGGTGTGCCAGGTGGAGCGGGCGCGTTGGTCCACTCTGGAGGGGCGCGCGATCGTGCGCGACGATCGGGAAGCCGTAGCCGACGCCGAGCGGCGCTATGCCGAGCGCTACCAGCGCACGCCTTCCCCCAACCCGGAACGGATCGTCATCGAGATCGCCCTGACCGGGGTGAAGGGCAGCGTCTGAGCGCACTACCGAAAGGCCGCCGTGTCCCAGGCGGCGATGCGAGAAGCCGGTCGGCTGTCACGGACGCCGGATGGTGCTCCCCGGCACGAGTCCAGGGCATGACCGCCGTTTCGGCCTCGGCGTTCCCGATTCGCTGTTCGACTCCCCGGCCTCCAGCGGCCCGATCGGTCGGACCCCACGCGCGACCCGGACACCGGACGACTCCGGTCTCCGGGCCCGTTCGCGCGTAGGGTCCAGTGCCTTTTGCGGGGCGTGCCGGCCGCTGGTGGAGCGCTAGGCGTTGTCGCGCGCCGCGACGGAGCGCTGTGCCGGTCCGGTGTAGAGCTGGCGCGGACGGGCGATGCGGGTGTCGGGGTCCTTGCGCAGCTCGTGCCAGTGCGCCAGCCAGCCGGGGAGGCGGCCCAGCGCGAACAGCACCGTGAACATCTCCGTGGAGAAACCCAGCGCGCGGTAGATCACGCCGGTGTAGAAGTCGACGTTCGGGTAGAGCTTGCGGTCCACGAAGTAGGAGTCCGACAGCGCCCGCTCCTCCAGCTGCAACGCCAGGTCGAACAGCGGGTCATTGGCCCCCGGCTGGTTCAGGATCTCCTGGGCGAGCTTCTTGATCTCGCGGCTGCGCGGGTCGAAGTTCTTGTAGACGCGGTGCCCGAACCCCATGAGGCGGGTCTTGCTCTCGCGGTCCTTCACCTGTTCGATGAAGGTGTCGATCCCGCCCTCGGTGTTCTGGATCTGCTCCAGCATCTCCAGTACGGCCTGGTTGGCGCCACCGTGCAGAGGCCCCGAAAGGGCGTTGATGCCGGCCGCCACGCTCGCGAACACGGTCGCGCCGGAGGAACCGACCACCCGCACCGTCGAGGTGGAGCAGTTCAGCTCATGGTCGGCGTGCAGGGTCAGCAGCAGGTCCATCGCCTTGGCCAACAGCGGGTCCGGGCCCTTTTCGCCCTCGGTCTTGCCGAAGGTCATGTTCAGGAAGTTCTCCACGTAGGCCAGAGAACTGTCCGTCGCCACCGGCTCCAAGCCGGCAGAGGTGCGATGGATACGTGCCGCGATCGCCGGGAGCTGGGCGAGCAGGGCGATGGTGGCCCGCTCCACCTGGTCGTCGTCGGTGGGGTCGGCATTCTCCGTGTGGAACGCCGCCAGCGCGTTCACCGCGGCCGCCAGCGTGATCATCGGGTGCGTGCCGGAGGGGAAAGCGTCGATTACCCGCTCGAAGCCCTCGGGGAGCGCGGACTGTGCGGTCAGTTCGGCGGCGAACGCGTCGAGCTGACCGGGTTTGGGAAGCTCTCCCCGGAGAAGAAGGTGACAGACCTCGAGGAAGGTCGCCTGCTGCGCCAACTCCTCGATGGGATAGCCCCGGTAGCGCAGGATCCCCGCAGCACCGTCGATGTAGGTGATGTCGGAGCGGCACGCCGCGGTGTTGCCGAACCCCGGGTCGATGGTCACCAGCCCGGTTCCGGACAGCAGGGTCTTGATCTCGAAGGCGGTCTCACCCTCGGTTCCCGTTGCAGTGGGGAACGAGGCGTCCCGGTCGGCGAACCGGAGGGCGACGCTGTCGCCCTGGGGAGTGTGGGTCATGACGGTTACGGGTCCTTACATCGTCGGTCCTCGTGCTGTGTCTGTCCTACCCCACCGAACCCCTTCGGAGCCTGTGCACACCGCCCCCCGGAAAAGCGTCCGAAAAAACGCGGAAGTTTCTCCTTTTCACGGCTGATCGGGACCGTGGCGGCCCCGGATGCCGCCTCGGAACCGTGTCCGAAACGTGTCGTGGCGCCGACGGGAGAGGTGGGAAACGCGGATAAGCCCTGTCCGTCGCCCTCGCTGGGCGCAGAGCGCGCGCGTCACGCCCAGCGATCTCGCGACCACGTAAAACAAGGGAGATGCTGGTCACATCGCAACCTTGAGGACATCCGTAATTCACAGCACCGACATCAGCGGCCGGGGTCAGTTCGCGCGCACCTTCGGCGGCGACTTGACGCACGTGCCCGAGGCCGCGTGCTCCCGGGCACGGGTCCGGGCCTGATCCCTGCTCGACTCGGTCCCGGCGAACGGGCAGGCACTGCACAGCCACCTCCACTGCCTGATGCCCGAAGCGTCCCTGACCTCGGTGACCTTCAGGTGTCGGGGGAGACGCCGCATCCGGACGAGAACACGGCGCGTCGAGTCGATGAATGTCATCGGGGTTTCCTTCGATGCTTTCGGGGCCGACAGGGGTGCGGTGCCTGGAATCGGGTGGACCCACTCGGCGGACGACGGCACGGCGCTGTGGGGCCGGATCGACCCTCCCTGGGGACGCGGCGGCGCGGGACCGTCGGCGGCGGTAGAGCGCGCGGCCGCGGTGATGACGCCGATGCTACAGCGATCCCACCCCGGATGTACCGCTTTGCAGGCGCTACGGCCCGATCCGGCCGCGTCGCCCGGCTCCCGGGCACCGGAACCGGCCGCGCGGCTGCCCCACGCGAAAGGGGTGAGGGCTTTCAGGCGCGAGCGCCATGGTTCCACAGGCCCGAGCACCGTAGGATTCGGCAGCGCAGGACGACATCGGATCGCCCGGGAGCCTTCGTGGCAGGAGGGGACCTTATCCAATGGACGCCATCACCCGCCAGAGCGCCCGTGCGATCCTCCTGGACGGCGCCGACCTGATCCTGATCAAACGAACACGTCCGGGGAAGCCGCCCTACTGGGTGACGCCCGGAGGCGGTGTCGAGCCGGAGGACGCCGACATCGAGGCTGCGCTGCGCCGGGAGATCCACGAGGAACTCGCCGGCACACTGCGCGCGCCCCAGCAGGTGTTCGTGTCCTTAGCTCCCAACAGTCGGGGCGGGCTCACCCTGCACCGGTTCTTCCTGGCCACACTGGTCGCGATGGACCCTGAGCGCCGCACGGGACCGGAGTTCGGCTTCCCGGAGAACGGCACCTACGAGACGGTGCGCGTACCGTTCACCCGGGAAGGCATCACCGGTGTCGCCCTGCGCCCCCCGGTGCTCGTCGAGTTCCTCACCGCCAACATCACCGCGCTCACCGTCCTCGCGCACTCCGGTGGACGCTGACCCCGTGCGGGTCAGCCGGTGGGTTGGTCGTCGACCTTGATGTCGAAGTTCACGTCGTTGCCCTCGACGGACGTCGTGGTCACCGTCATCCCGTAGGTCTGCCCGCCCGCGGTGAGCTCGCAACGGATCTCGGCACCCACCTCGGCGGGAAGATCCTCGGGGCAGGCCACCTCGTCGGGCGCCTGCCCGACGGTCTCCGTCAACTGCTCGGCGGTCTTGGCCGCCACGGTCTCCTTGTCGACACTCATGCCGCCGACACCGAAGTCGAAACCGCAGGCGCTCGTCAACAGCAGAGCAGCCGCACCCAGTCCGACGGCACCCGCGCGTGCTGTGATGACTCCCATGGTCCGCGTCCTCTCCCATTCCCTGCCCGATCCCCCCACGCTGTCTGAGACGCGGAGGAGGGGGGAAGCGTTCCGGGGGAGTTCCGGGAAAGACGGGGAGAGCGGTTCGACCATCCAAGCGGTCAGTTGTCTGACCTCTTGTGTTGAGAGCCGGGGCGCCACCATCGCCGGTTGCGCAAGAGGCGGCGAGATCGATTCTGCAATACAAAATTTATGTAACATTAAAAACTAAGTCCGTATTGGCCGCTGTATCAGATATATGACTGAGAGGATTTCTCGCGTGGTGTGACGCCTGTGCGGCACGATGGCGGTCGTGGGTGCTGATCTGTCGCAGCGGCTGGTTCCTGATGGTCTGTGGGACCTGGTCGCCCCGTTGCTGCCCTGGTTCCCGTTCCGTCCGCGGGGCGGCGGGACAGCGCCGTTGGACGATCGGGCTGTGTTTACGGCGGTGGTGTACGTCCTGACCAGTGTGTGCCTGGCGGCATCTGCCGGAGACGTTCGGTGTCGCACCCGCTACCGCGCATCGCAGGTTCACCGCGTGGACGGGGCCGCGCCGGCGCCGGCCGGTCAAGCTCCGCGCGGACAAGGCGTATTTCTCCGCCGACTATCTCGTCCGGCCGCGTGAACGCGGAATCATCCCGCGCATCGCCCGCCCAGGCATCGAATCGAGCGAACGGCTCGGCCGGCACCGCTGGAAGATCGAGAGGACGATCGACTGGCTCTTCGGCTACCGCCGCCTCACTGTCCGATACGAGCGAAAGGGCTCGTACCTCCTCGCCTTCCTCGGCCTGGCCGCCGCTCTGACTTGCTGCAGGAAGCTCCCGAAACTCGCCACATCAGACAACCTCTGAGTGTCCGTGACGCGGATCTTCCGCGATGGACATGTAGAAACTCCCCAGGCTATGGCTCACATTGCGGTGGTTGGGGGCCGGCCAGGCCGAGAGCCGACAGGACTTGGTGAGCCAGTTCGAATGGCTGGTTGCGGGGGCCCTGGGGTACGGAGGCAGCGGATTCGAAGCTGCGCTGTGCGGCAAGAGCTCGGGGGCCCACAAGTCCGGTGAGCCGGTAATGCCGCCAGAGGGGAGTCAGCCGGCGGGCATCGACCACGATGAGGTCGGGTCGACGCCAGACAACCAGCGCCCAACCTCCCCCGCCGGACTCCGAGCCCGAGTCGGCCCAGGCCCCGACCAGGGGCGTATCCTCGGCGGCGCCCACTGCTTCGAGTGCCGCCAGCGCGGGGTTGCTGGAGCTGCCGGTGACATGGAGGAGGAGTCGTCCGTGGCGGTGTACGTCACGCCCCTTCTCGGCGAGGGACCATACGGCGTCGGCGAGGGGATCGCCCTGGACGACGTCCGACGCGACATCGAACACGGCGGTCTGGTCGACAGCCGGGCCGAAAGCTGTGTCGAGCAGCGTCGTGTACTCCGTGACGTACGCGGAATCCGCTGCGGGAAGTAGGTGGCCGACTGCCTGGGAGGCTTCGTTGAAGGCGAGTGTCTCAGGGGTGATTTTGTAGCGTGGGGCGTGGCTTCGGAGTACGGCGAGGGCGACTGCTGCGAGGCTGCCGACCTGGGGCTCGATCCGCTCGGGGAGGTCGTTTCGGTCCAGTGCACGGATGGCCTGGGAGAGCAGTGGCACCCAGTCGGTGTGAGCCGGCGGCCAAGCGCCCGCCGCGACGGTCCACAGGGTCAACCGGACGATGAGCATGCGCTCTGGTGGTCCCAGGTGGGGAGCGAGGGCGACGAGGCGCTCCACCCAGCGCCGGTATCTACGGCGGACTTCCTGGTCAGCCTCCCGGAGGTCGGGCAGGGTGGCGGTGCTACTCGCTTCCGCGCCGGCTGCCTCGGGGGCGTGCTCTGCTGCCACGGCCTCCGCGTCGTCATCGTCGAGGGCGGCTTCGATGTCATCGATGAACCGCTCGTCCCAGGAGACGGGCAGCAGGTCCTGAAAGGGCGTGCTGATGTCGGTGGGCAGGGGTAGCCCCAGCGCGAAGTGCGTGAGCGTATGTCCGACGCGTCCGGCGCATTCGTCCAGATAGCGCTCCCAGCCGTCCTCGTCGCCGTCCAGTGGGGCCGTCGTGGCCGCACCGCCATTGCTGCTGCTCGCGGATACGCCCGCTGGGGTGGGGGTCGGTCCCGTACGGAGGCTTCCCAGGTCGCCCAGGAATCGTTCGGCGAGCCGGGGATCCGTGAACAGGTCGGGTGGCCGTGTCGTGGGGGCCTGGGACTGGGTCGGGGTGATTCGGCGCAGGGCGCGGTCAGGGTCGACGACGAACACGATGTTGCCCAAGCTCGGGACGCCGTCGCTGTCGACTGCGACCAGGCGCACACGGCTGCCCGCATCAGCAGGAGCCGTCACCGTCCGCGTGACTTGTCCGGATGGGATTTCGGCGATGCGCTCCCATGACTCCGGTGGTGCTGCCGCCTGAGACAACTCCAGGCGAGCGGTGTCGGGCAGAGGCCGGGCCATGCTGATCTCCAGGCCGTCCGATACGCGTAGAGCACCGAGCAGCAGCGGCCCCCTGCCGGCGACAGGGCGGGGAAGAGGCAGGGCCCCGTGCAGCCGGGCGGCGGGCTCGTCGGTGCCGTCCGGGAGGAGGGTGGCGGTGATGGGGGTGATGACGCCGAGTTCGCAGTTGCCGCCATCGCTCTGGGAAAGCAGCAGGGCCGCGGTGGAGAGGTTCGGGCTGCCGGTCAGGGCCCAACGCTGCCCTGCGGAGACCCACTCGACCAGTTTCCCGTGGCGGTAACGCTGGCCGTTGTCGCTGATGACGCGCCCGTCGTACTTCTTTACCAGAGCGGCGACCGACGGACCGTCGAGATCGCTGAGCCCGGGCTGGTAGGCGAGGGTGAACCGACTCGGACGGAATCGTTCGAGCAGCCGCCGCAGTGCCATCGAGCGCCGGTCGTAGAAGGGCGCGAACACGGCCAGTTCGTCGACGGGCCCCTGCGGCAGCTGATCGATGATCGGCGAACGCAGACTGCTGACGACGCGGACCTGTGGCGCGGTGGGTGTCCTGTCGCGGTGGAGCCGGTCCAGCAGTGCTGCGACCCGACCCAGCGCCTGGGGCACTCCGGCGGAGAACCTCACCTTTTCCGGGAGGGCGCGCAGCCATGCCGACAGTTCCGGAACCGCGGTGGGACTCTGCTCGCCGTCCACCCGCAGAACCGTCCACAGTTCGGCGTTGGCCTGCCACCCGGCCAGCGTGGTGTTGCCGGAGCCGAGAGCGATGGTGGCGTGCTCCGGTCCGACGAGGACTATCAGCTTGGGATGGAACGCGGGACCGTGGGCGTACGCCAGACCTGCCAGGTAGCTGCGGCCAGCCCGCCGGACGGAGCGGGGGTCGTTCCGGGTCATGGAGACGTCCCCCGCCACGGTGACGCGTGCGCCGGTGGCCTGGGTGACGCCGAGGGCGACCTCCTCGAAGAATCCGAGATCGGCGGTGAAGCTGAGGAAGAGTGCTTCCTCCAGGCTCCGCCCGCCCGTGCGCTCCTCGTCGAGGATGAGGGTCAACGGGGAGGCGAAAGCGGTTGGTGGCTCCACCACTCCCGGCGCTGGTGCGGTCTCAGTCAACGAGAGCCCTCCCGCTACTGGTCACCGACCAGTGCTGGTCGTGGTAGTGCAGTACGCCGCAGGTGGCTAGAACGGTCCCGAGCTGGTCCAGCCGTAGCCCGACGTCCCCGCGCCCCTCTTGGCTCGTCCGGTACAGTAGCCCGCCCCGTTCGTGCAGCCGGGTCGGTAACCACAGTGTGCCGTCAGCGCGTCTGCGGGCCTTGGCCAGCGCGATCCGCTGCGACCGCGCCACCAGGTCGTAGGTGAGTCGGCGGGCGACATCGCGCAGTTTCATGGGCCGCGCCTCGTCAAGCCGCCGCTGGACCCATTCCGGGCCGAGCTCGACACCGCGCTGGCCCAGAAACGCGTCCCGGACCCGACCGGTGAGTTCGTCCACCCGACGGGCACTGGTGGCGAGCACCCGCAGTTCGACGAGGGGCAAGGAATCACCCGCCCATCGCAGGTCGTGCTCGGCGGGCAACGGCGCTCCGGTCGTGCTCTTCGTCGCGGGAAGGGAGGACAGGAACGCGTCCACCGTCATGTCGGGAAGCTCCGCGGCGAAGCGGTCGGCCACTTCCTCAATCGGCACCAGCCCGTCGACCTGCTCCACGAGCCAGGACCACAGGCGGCGCCACGCTCCGACGGAGTAGTTGCGCAGCACCACTCCGCGCCAGGCCCCGGCCGCTTCGATGTTGCTGGTCACAGGATCGGTGGTCAGGAAGTCACCGAAAGCGAGCACGTGGCCGATATCGCGGGTGAAATACCGGACGGGATGTGTGGCGACCACACGAGTCAGAAGCTGAATCGTCTGTCGTCGTGTTGCCGAGCGGAGGCCTGCTTCGGCCGGTGCAGCGGGCTCGCACAGAAGATTCGCCAGCCACGCCCCGTCAGGATGCTCACCGCCCACGCACACGCACAGCCGGTCCCCGAAAGGGGCGAGATCATCCACGTTCAGCGTGTCTTCTGCGGCCAGTTCGAGCAACCCGCCCAGTCCGGCTCGTAGTGCTGCGGTCTCAAGCCGCGGTCCGGGAACCGGCATGGGCCCTGCACCGAGGATGCCGAGCGCGACCTCGGATCTGGCGTACGGTGCCCAGAACCCCCACGAGTTGCCCACGTAACCGTTCTTGCCCGGGGCCTCTGCTTCGGACATGGTGACCGACCCGGAGTGCAGCCGCCGGGCAAGGGCATCGACCCCATGAGCACGCGGCAGCCACTCCAGAGCCTGCGGATGATGCGCGAACGACACGGCGGCCAACGCCACTTCCGCGCGGCGCAGCAGAGTCTGGGCGGCCGGGACCGTCAGGTCTTCCGCGTCGGCTTGCGCCGCGACCAGCCCGTGCAGAGCGTAGTAACGCGCATGCGGAGTCAACGTGGTCACCCCTGGCACCAGGTGATCGACCATGCGCCCCACATGCCGCTCCACCGAGAGCGGATAACGGCCCGCGGCGACGTCCAGTCCGGGGCGGCTCCAGCCGGGTCCCTCTACACGCCCCAAGGCGGTTCCGCGCAGTCCTGGGGTGCCTATCTGCTCAGCCATCGGACCGGAAAGAGCCAACCGGAAACCGGTTGGTGACTCTTACTGAGTACGCGAGTCGACTTCCCGGTTCGGGCGGTACCACCATTGTCGTGCGCCGTTCCTTCGCATCTGGCGCACCCGTACGCGTTTCTCCACAACCGGTATTCCCCGACTCGTCAACGTAAGCGAGCAACATGAGTAAATGTTCCCCTGCTGGAGCGGACAGCGCCACCCTAAATGTGTCTTGGTGCACACTTGGTGGCATCAAGGCCGGTCTGAGTGCGCGTGGCCCCCTATTCGGTCCCCCAATGCAAAACGCCGGTTCCAGTGGAACCGGCGTTTTGGCTGGTCGGGGTGGCGGGATTTGAACCCACGACCTCTTCGTCCCGAACGAAGCGCGCTACCAAGCTGCGCTACACCCCGAAGCAACGTTGCTAAGTCTAGCTGACTCCCGGTGCCGTTCGTACATGGATTTCGCGGCGCCGGTGAGAAGGCGGTGTGCCCGCTGTACTGCCCCGGGGCGAAGGGGCACACCACCCGAACCGAGGATCAGGGCGCGGCCACGAGGTCCAGGAGGGAGGCCTCCGGACGGCAGCAGAACCGCACGGGGGCGTAGGGGGAGGTGCCCAACCCTCCCGAGACGTGCAGCCACGAGGCGCCGTTACGGCTCAGCCCCCAGGCGCGGCGGCGGTCGATCCCGCAGTTCGTGACCAGGGTGCCGTAGAACGGCATACAGATCTGACCGCCGTGGGTGTGCCCGGCCAACAGCAGGTCGTAGCCGTCTGCGGTGAAGCGGTCGATGTTGGCGGGCTCCGGGGAGTGCATCACGCCCAGACGCAGGTCCGCGGTGCGGTCGGCCGGCCCGGCGACCTTCTCGTAGCGGTCCAGCTTGATGTGGGAGTCGTGGATCCCGGCGACCGCGATGTTCGCGGTGCCCGCCTTGACGTGCCCCTTGTGGTTGTTCAGGTCCAGCCAGCCCGCGTCCGACATCGCCGCGCCCAAATCCCGCCAGGGCAGGTCGGGGACGGTGCGCTTGTTGTAGTCGGTCTTGCTGCTCCGCCACAGGTAGCGCGCCGGGTTCTTCAACTGGGGCGAGAACAGGTCGTTGGAGCCGTAGACGAACAGTCCGGGCCGGTCCAGCAGGGGGCCGAGGGCATCGATGAACGGTGCGACGGAATCGGCGCTGGCCAACGAATCGCCGGTGTTCACCACGAGGTCGGGTTCGTAGGCGTCCAGGCCGCGGATCCAGTCCATCAGCATCCTGCGTCCCGGTGTCAGGTGTGCGTCCGACAGGTGCAGCACCCGTACCCGGTCGCTTCCCGGGGCGAGGATCGGTATTTCGTAGCGTCGCAACCGAAACCAGTTCCGTTCGATGACGGAAGCGTAGGCGAGCCCCGCCACCCCCACCGCACCGGTGACCGCCGCCGCGCGACCGATCGTCCGCAGCGTCTTTCCCGTCCTGCCCGAAGGCCGCGCACCTGTCATGCCACGATCGTGCCAGACCGGCGGAACCCCCGAGACGGTTGAGCTGAAACCGGTGGAAGAAACTGTCCGGAATTCACGGACGTGCTGTGGCGCAGCGGTTCGGAGGAAATAATCGCTCCGCGCCCACCACCGGGAAACCCTATGATCGCTTGCATGGCCGAATTCAAGTCCCGCCTGAAATCCGACCTCACCACCGCCATGAAGGCGCGTGACGACGTACGGACCCGGACCCTGCGCATGGTGCTCACCGCGATCTCCAACGAGGAGGTCGCCGGTACGTCCGCCCGTGAGCTCAGCGACGACGACGTCGTCAAGGTGATCGCCCGCGAGGCCAAGAAGCGCAAGGAGGCAGCAACGGCGTTCGACCAGGGCGACCGTCCCGAGAAGGCCGCTGCCGAGCGCGCCGAGGGCGAGGTGTTGGCCGGTTACCTTCCCGCGCAGTTGGGCGACGACGAACTGGCCGCGTTCGTGACCGAGGCCATCGCCGAGACGGGGGCCGCGGGCGCCGGTGACATGGGCAAGGTCATGAAGGTCGTCAACCCCAAGATCGCCGGCCGCGCCGAGGGCGGCCGGGTCGCGGCCGAGGTGCGCAGGCAACTGGCCTGAGCCGCCGGAGCATCGCGTCTCCCACGACGAACGCCCGGGGCGGGTCGACCATGTGGTCGACCCGCCCCGGGCGTCGTACAGGCTGTCCGTGTCCTAGAACATGGGCAGCATCACCGGAACGACGTCGGGTTCACGCCCGTGCGTCCACGGGGTACCCGCCCCCGGGAAGCCGGCCGCGGTGTCGCCTCCGCCGCCGTTGCTCAGGAAGACGTTGACGGCAGCGCCTTCCGGCAGCCGGGTGCCGGGGTTGGGGTTCACCGCCGCGACCGTGCCCTGGGCCTGGTCGGAGCGGATCGGGGTCTCGGACACGTTCACCCGGTACCCGGCCGCCTCCAGTGCCGCCACGGCCGAGTCGCGCTGTTGCCCGACCACGTTGGGCACGCCCCCCTGGTCGCTCGTGGGCTGCGCCGCCGCGGGCGAGGGCTCGGGGGCGGGCGGGGCCGGCTCGGAGGTGGAGCCGAACCGCGACGGCGATCGGGAGAAGTTGTCCGCGTCCAGCTTGTCGATGGACCCCTGCATGGTCTCGCGCCAGATCGGTCCCGGAATGGTCGCGCCGTAGACCGTGCCGAAGTAGCGTCCGCCCAGGGTGATGT
The DNA here is from genome assembly GCF_030268225.1 of Nocardiopsis ansamitocini. GTDB lineage: Bacteria > Actinomycetota > Actinomycetes > Streptosporangiales > Streptosporangiaceae > Nocardiopsis_D > Nocardiopsis_D ansamitocini. The sequence goes on from NZ_BSQG01000002.1 coordinate 237,647, forward strand.
TGCGCAGGGGGTGCTGGTTGGGGCCGCGGGGGTCGCCCACGAACACCGCGCCCGCGAGGTTGGGGGTGTAGCCGGCGAACCAGGCGCTGGCGGAGCCGTCGGTGGTGCCGGTCTTGCCCGCGACCGGACGGCCGATTCCGAGGCTGGAGGCCGTGCCGCCGTTGAAGGTCTGCTGGAGCAGGTAGTTCACTCCGTCGGCGGTCTCCTTGGAGATCCGACGCTCGCAGTCGCTGTCCAACTCGATGGTCTTGCCGGACTGGCGGTCGTCGATCTTGGTGATGGCCTGCGGCTTGCAGTAGACGCCCCGCGCAGCGAAGGTGGCGTAGGCGTTGGCCACGCTCATCGGCGAGACTTCCTCGCTGCCGAGGGTGAAGGAGTTGTTGCTCTGGGTGTTGTCGTTGTCATAGCTCTGGCCGTCGGCGCGGGTGACCCCGAGCTTCTCCGCCATCTTGATGACGTTGCACAGTCCCACGCGCTTCTGCAAATGGGCGAAGTAGGTGTTGGCCGACGCCTTGGTGCCCGAGACCATGTTGTGGGTCGTCGCCCCCTTGCTCTCGCTGGAGTTGCTGAGGCTCCACGATGCGAGCGGGGCGCCGTTGCAGTTCTTCTGGCCGGTGATGGTGGTGCTGCTGCCGGAGGTGAAGGACGTGCTGTAGGGCATCCCCTGGTCGAGGGCCGCGGCCAGCGTGATCGCCTTGAAGGTCGATCCGGCCTGGAAACCGCTGCTTCCACCGCGGTCGGCGTTGGTGGCGAAGTTGATCGAGGTCTCGCCGATCTTGCTTTCGTCGGGACCGTAGTTGCGGCTTTGGGCCATCACCCGGATCTGGCCGGTGCCGGGCTCCAGGAAGACCTCGGCGGCGACCTTGCGCGACTCGTTCTTGCGCGGCACCCACTTGTCCACGGCCTTCTGCCCGGCGGCCTGCATGTCGGGGTCGAGGGTCGTGTGGATCTGCAGGCCGGCCGTGCGCAGCCAGCGGGCGCGCTCGGTCTCGGTCTCGCCGAACTTGTCGCTCTTCTCGATCTCCTGGATCACGTAGTCGCAGAAGAACGGCTGCTTGCTGGGTACGCAGCCGTTGCTCTGCGTGCTGATGTCCAGTTTCAGCTCGGTGCCCTTGAACTCGTCGGCCTCCTCCTGCGTGATCGACTCGGTGTCGACCATGCGGTCCAGCACGACGTCGCGGCGCTCCGTGGCCTGCTCGGGGTTGAGCCTCGGGTTGTAGAGCTCGGGATAGCGCACGAGTCCGGCCAGTGTGGCGGCCTCACCGAGGTTGAGCTCGCTGGCGGGCTTGCTGAAGAAGTGCTGGGCTGCGGACTCGGCTCCGTAGGCGCCGTCGCCGAAGTAGGCGATGTTGAGGTAGCCCTCGAGGATCTCGTCCTTGGACATCTTCTCTTCGAGGGAGACCGCGTAGCGCAGCTCCCGGACCTTGCGCGACAGCGTGGTCTCGCGGGCCTCGGCCTGTGCGGCCTCGGAGGTGGTGCCCTCGATCAGTACGTTCTTGACGTACTGCTGGGTGAGTGAGGAACCGCCCTGGGTGCTGCCGCTCACCGTGCGCAGTGCGGCGCGGAACGTGCCGGAGATGTCGAGGCCGCCGTGCTCGTAGAACCGGCTGTCCTCGGTGGAGATGATGGCGTCGCGCATGACCGGCGCGACGTCGTCGACCTTGACCAGTTCGCGGTTGCGGTCGTAGATCTCGGCGATCACGCCGCCCTCGACGTCGTAGATGACCGAGCGCTGCGGGGGAGGCGGGGTTTCGAGCTCACTGGGCATGTTCAAGAAGCCTGTCGCGACATTGCGCGCAGTGATGCCCAACCCTCCCATCGCTGGTAGGGCGAGTGCGGCTACGAGTACGCCCGCAACAATGCCCACGCCGAGCAGCTGACCGATTTTCTGCAGCAATGTCCCCTGACCCACCCGTCCAGACTACGTGTCGACCGCAAGGAATCCAGTCCCGAACCGCCGGGGGAGAGCGTGCTTGCTCTCCTTTTCGGCTGTGTCATAAACCATCAACCTGAGGGTCATCTTTTCATGATCGCCGTCTCCTCAGGAGACGGCCTCGTACCGACGACTCGTCACCCTCAGTGGGGTCGGAGCGGTCTGTTGCCCCTAACGGGGATGGCCCAACCGGACTACGCCGGAAATGGGCCGAATGGGGCCTGTTGGCCGCAGGCGGCGGCCCGTAGTTTCTTCACCAGCAAAGACGTAAGGAGCAGTACCTCCGATGAGTGGACCACGCCCTGGTGGTCCACCTGCCGCGACCGTACCTTTCCAAACGGCCGTGGCGTCAGACCCGACGACGCAGTGCCATCGCGCGGTCGTCGGAGGCGCGTGATGATCGTGGGAGTGGGGCAGATGCGGATCACGGACTGGACCACCGAGGCCGTGTGCCGCAAGGCCGACCCCGACGCGCTCTTCGTGCGGGGGGCCGCACAAAAACGTGCCAGTCGCATCTGCCGGGGCTGCCCCGTGCGCACCGAGTGCCTGGCCGACGCGTTGGACAACCGCGTCGAGTTCGGTATCTGGGGAGGCACCACCGAACGCCAGCGGCGCGCGCTGCTGCGCCGTCGTCCTGAGGTTACCTCCTGGTGGAAGCTGCTGGACGGGGCCCGCCGCGAACACCGTGGAGACGAAGCCACCGGTATCGAGACGCTCCTGGCCGGCTGAACGGGTCTCCCCGCTCAAGCCCCCTGGTCGCAGCCGGGGGCCGCGGTGTCCGCCAGCGATTCGCCGATTTGGCGCAAACCGGCCAAATCGTGGATGTCCTCGGGGCGGGCCGGGACTTCGGTAAGCCCGATCGCGGGATGCGCCGCGCTGAAGCGTTGCCGCATCTGCGACTCCCGCGCCTGCAACCGGACGCGCTCGGTGTGCAGTCGCAGCGCAGCTGCCGCCAACGGGTTGTCCCCGGACCGTTCCAGCGATTGGGCCGCGGCCTCGCTTTGTTCCGCCGACAGCAGGGGCACCGACGAACGGTGGGTGCGGTTCAGCACCATTCCGGCGAGCGGCATTCGTTCGGCGGCCAGCCGCTCCACGAAGTAGGACGCCTCCCGCAGCGCGTCGCTCTCGGGGATCGCGACGACGATGAACGCTGTTCCCGGTGCCTGGAGCAGCCGGTAGGTCTGGTCGGCGCGCTCCTGGAACCCGCCGAAGACCGCGTCGAAGGCCGTCACGAAGGTCTGTACGTCCTTGAGCAGTTGCGCGCCGAGAACCTTGCCGATCACTCCGGTGACCATGCCGAGTCCCGCGCCCAGGAGCCGGAAAGCGCGGCCCCCGGTCTTGGCCGGCGCGCCCAGGAACTTGATGAGTCGGCCGTCCAGGAACCGTCCGAGCCTTTTCGGCGCGTCCAGAAAGTCCAACGCGGATCGGCTCGGTGGAGTGTCCACGATGATCAGGTCCCACTCGTCGCGCCTGCGCAACTGCCCGAGCTTCTCCATCGCCATGTACTCCTGCGTCCCCGAGAAACTCGACGACAGCGATTGGTAGAAGGGGTTGGCCAGGATCTGCGCGGCCCGCTCAGGGTCGGCGTGCGCTTCGACGATCTCGTCGAAGGTGCGCTTCATGTCCAGCATCATGGCGTGCAGCGATCCCTTGGCCGTGGCCTCCAGGGGAACCGGTCGAGGGGTGTTGTCCAATTCGGTCAACCCCAGCGACTGGGCGAGGCGGCGTGCAGGGTCCACCGTGATCACCACGGTGTGCCGGCCGCGCTCCGCGGCACGCAGTCCCAGTGCCGCGGCCGTCGTGGTCTTCCCCACGCCGCCGGAGCCGCAGCACACCACGATCCGGGTCGCAGGGTCGTCCAACAGCGCGTCCACGTCGAAGGGCGGTGTCCGGGCGTCCGCCATCACGCGGCCCCCTGCTCCCGCAACACCCCGGCCAGCCGGTGCAGCCCCGGGAGGTCGAGATCGCCGGTGATGAGCGGCAGTTCGTAGCACGGTCGGGCCGCCTCGTTCAGGCGCTCGCGCACCTCGGCTTCCATACGGACCCGGCGTGCGTGCTCGACGAGTTCCCCGGAGAGGGCACCGGCCAACTGTCCTGCGTCCTTCAGCCCGGCCGACTTGAGCCCTTGGGCAAGTGCCTCGGTGTCGACGTGTTGCTCGGCCGCGGCAGCCAGCGCCCCGGGAGGCAGCAGAGGATCGCGAACCATGTTGACCATGATCCCTCCGATCCCCAGTCCCACTTCGCTCACCTGCGCGATCCCGTCCAGACACTCCTGCACCGGCATCTCCTCCAGGATCGTGACGAAGTGCACCCGGGTCTCGGGGGAGCGGATGACCTCCATGACCCGGTCGGCGTGGTTGCGGATCGGCCCCACTCTGGCCAGCCCCGCCACTTCGGCGTTGACGTTCAAGAACTGCGCGATGCGGCCGGTGGGCGGGGCGTCGAGGACCACCGCGTCGTAGACGAACGGTGCCTTGGCGGTGTCGCGTCGTGCGCCGCGGTCCTTCCTTGTCCTGGCCCGGCGGCGTACGGCTTCGGTGGCCTTGCCGGTCAACAGGACGTCGCGCATGCCGGGCGCGATGGTGGTGGCGAAGTCCACCACCCCGAACCTGGTCAGCGCCTGCCCCGCGCGGCGCATCCCGTAGAACATCTCCAGGTAGTCCAGGAGGGCCGCCTCCGCGTCCACCGCCAAAGCGTGCACGTCGCCACCGCCCACGGCGGTGGCGACCCTGCGCTCCTCGTAGGGCAGCGCAGGGCAGCGGAACAGCTGTGCGATGCCTTGGCGTCCCTCCACCTCGACCAGCAGCACCTTCTTGCCGCCCGAGGCCAGCGCCAGGGCCAGTGACGCCGCCAGCGTCGTCTTGCCGGTGCCCCCCTTGCCCGTGACGACGTGGAGGCGTACCCCGTCCCAATCGCGATCACGTGCACTCACGCAACGGATTTTATGCGTGACGGCTGTAGGACCTTCGGCCACACCCTCCTCTTGGCGGGGCGTGCTCCGCAGCGGAGTGGTCGGTCGGTCGGGAAAGCGGCGGGGGCACTCGGTAAGGTTGCGCTCATGACGAAGTGGGAGTACGCGACCGTGCCGCTGTTGTCGCACGCGACCAAGCAGATTCTGGACAACTGGGGAGAGGATGGTTGGGAGCTCGTTTCGGTGATCCCCGGTCCCTCTGTGGACGGTGACCCGCGCAACCAGCAGTTGGTCGCCTACCTCAAGCGGGAGAAGTGACGATGGGGACTCCCGAGGAGCGTCTCGCGGGCCTCGGACACGCGATTCCGGAGGTCGCCAAGCCGGTCGCCGCCTACGTGCCCAGCGTGCGCAGCGGCGACTACGTCTACACCTCGGGGCAACTGCCGATGGTGTCCGGGACGCTCGCCGACACCGGCAAGGTCGGAGCCCAGGTGACGCCGGAGCGCGCCAAGGAGCTGGCCGCGCTGTGCGCGTTGAACGCCATCGCGGCGGTCAAAGCCGAGCTCGGTGAGCTGTCCCGGGTCAAGCGCGTCGTGAAGGTCGTCGGTTTCGTGGCCAGCGATCCGTCCTTCACCGGGCAGCCCCTGGTGATCAACGGCGCCAGCGAGCTCTTGGGCGAGGTCTTCGGGGAAGCCGGGGTGCACGCTCGAAGCGCGGTGGGTGTGGCGGTGCTTCCGCTGGACGCACCCGTCGAGGTCGAGCTCATCGTCGAGGTCGCATAGCCGTTCGGCGGGTGAACCGCTCCATAAGCGCATAAGACCCGGGAGGGCGTCCGTGCCAGCGAATCTTCCGCAAGGCCAGCGAGGGGCGCGCCCCCCGGGCACCGAAGCGCTCACCGTCGACCTCAGCGGGCCGCCCGGTGCGGCGGCCCGCCACCTCGGCGGCGGGGACGCGGTCTCCGCCCGGGTCCGTGATGTCATCGCCGGCCGGGTCGATCCGGTCCCCGCCCGCGACGCGGCCACCGTGATGTTGGTACGCGGGAACGACGAGAACCCACTTGAGGTGTATCTGCTGCGGCGGGCCCCCTCGATGCCTTTCGCCCCCGGTGCCTACGTCTTTCCCGGCGGCTCGGTCGACGAGCGCGACACCGACCACACGATCCGTTGGGCCGGCCCCCCGCCGGGGGAGTGGGCCCGCAGGCTCGACGTGGCCGAACCACTGGCCCGTGCGCTGGTCTGCGCCGCGGTGCGCGAGACCTTCGAGGAATCGGGGGTGTTGCTGGCCGGGCCGTCCGGCGGCGAAGTCGTGGCCGACACCCGCGGTGACGACTGGGAGGTCGATCGCCGCGCCCTCGTCGACCACTCGCTGGCGTTCTCCGAGTTCCTCGACCGCCGCGGTCTGGTCCTGCGCTCCGACCTGCTGCGCGAGTGGTCGCAGTGGATCACCCCCGAGGTCGAGCCGCGCCGTTTCGACACCCGGTTCTTCGCCGCACTGCTGCCGCAGGGCCAACAGACCCGTGACGTCGGCGGGGAGGCCGACCGGGTTGCCTGGATGCGCCCCGAAGAGGCAGTGCGCGCCTGGCGCGCCGGCGGGCTTGCCATGTTGCCGCCTACTGTCGCCGGCCTCAACGATCTCGCCGCCTGTGCCACACCGCAGTCGGTCCTGGCCGCCAAACGCCGGATCGTCCCGATCCTGCCCGAACTCCGTGAGGTGGACGGCCGGATCACGCTGATCGTTCCCGACGGTATCGACTACCCGCTCTGACCCCCAGCAGTTGTGACGTCGCCAAGTGAGGTGCGATGAGGATCGACGGTTCCGGAACCCTGCGCGCGAGCTGTGTCCTGTGTCCCAATCCGGGGCCGATGACACTCGAAGGCACCAATACCTGGGTCCTGCGCGAGCCCGGTGCCAGGGGCGTCATCGTGGTCGATCCGGGCCCGCACCACGAGCGGCACCTGGAGCGGGTGGCCCGCATGGTGCAGGAACAGGGGGCACAGGTGACCACCACGCTGCTCACCCACCAGCACCCCGATCATTCCGAGGGAGCACGCTACTTCTCCGAGCTCACCGGTTCCCCGGTACGCGCCGTCGATCCGGCGCAGCGCATCGGAGGAGCGGAGTTCACCGACGACGAGGTCATCGAGGTCGACGGTCTGGAACTGCGTGCCCTGCTGCTGCCCGGGCACACCCGTGACTCCGTCGGTTTCCACCTGCCGGCCGACGACGTAGTGCTCACCGGGGACACGGTGCTGGGCCGCGGGACGACGGTGATCGCAGACGACGGGGACCTCGGTGAGTACCTGGGCTCGCTGGCGCGGCTGCGCGACCTGGTGGCCGCGGCCGATGTGCGTGCCCTGCTGCCAGGACACGGTCCGATCTGCACGGAGCCGCTCACCAAGCTCAACGCCTACATCAGGCACCGCGAGGAGCGGCTGGGGCAGATCCTCGACGCTGTAGCGGCCGGAGACGGCTCCACAGCGGAGATCGTGGCCCGGGTGTACGCGGAGGTGGACGAGGCGGTCCTGGACGCTGCTGCGTCGTCCGTGCGCGCACAGCTGCGTTATCTGGTCAAGCGTGGCGACGTGCCGGCCGCGGTGTTGGCGCACTAGCACCTCCCGACGACGACGGGCCCGGCCAGAAGGCCGGGCCCGGTCAATCGTGTGCGGTGCTCAACGAGCCCGGCGACGCATCCGCTCGATGTCGAGCAGCACGACGGCCTTGGCCTCGATGCGCAGCCATCCGCGCAGTGCGAACTCGGCCAGGGCCTTGTTCACCGTCTCCCGGGAGGCGCCGACCAGCTGGGCGAGTTCTTCCTGGGTGAGGTCGTGATGGACGTGCAGGCCGTCCTCGCCCTCCTTGCCGAAGCGCTCGGCGAGATCCAGCAGCGCCTTGGCGACGCGGCCGGGAACGTCGGTGAAGACGAGGTCGGCCATCACGTCGTTGGTCCTGCGCAGTCGGGTCGCCAGCGACTTCAGAAGGTGAACGGCCACCTCCGGCTGCTGGGAGATGAAGGGGCGCAGATCGTCATGGCCCAGTCCGGCCAGGATTGCGTCGGTCACCGCCACAGCGCTGGCCGTACGCGGGCGTGGGTCGAACAGTGACAGCTCGCCGAACATCTCGCCCGGGCCGAGAACGCCGAGCAGATTCTCGCGGCCGTCGACCGCCGTCCGGGTGAGTTTCACCTTCCCAGCGAGGATCACGTACAGGCGGTCGCCCTCGTCGCCCTCGGAGAACAGGGTCTGCCCTCGACCCAGCCGCACCTCGCTGATCGTGGCGCGCAGTGCGGCGGAGCCGTCCTCGTCAAGCGCCTCGAACAGGGGTGCCTTGCTCAGCACCTCGTTGGTTTCGTCCACCAGTTCCTCCTTGCAGCCTGACCGTCAACAGTGTGACGCATATCGCACCACCTGTGAAACCGGCTCGTTATCTCGGTTTGCCGTCCGGTGGACGATCACGCCCGTCACAGCCGACGTCAGCCCTCATGATCCTAATTGTTCCAGGGTTCCTATGCCCGCTAGGCCCGCCGTTGGCGCCGGACAACCCAACGATGGGATGTGTCAGCGGGCAGGACCGGCCGCACGGGACCGATTTGCCGACGGGGTCCGTAGGCTGGGCAGCGTGCCCCGTGACGTACCCGAAGCCCCCGCCACGCCCGCTTCCGTGGAGCGCGCCACCCCAACGGGTGAGACGCGTCTCGCACTAGTGCGACGTTCCCGACGAATCAACCGGGAATTGGCCCTGCTCTATCCCGATGCGCACTGTGAGCTTGATTTCACCGACCCGCTGGAACTCCTGGTCGCCACCATTCTCTCTGCCCAATGCACCGACAAACGCGTCAACAAGGTCACTCCGACCTTGTTCGCGCGCTATCGCGACGCAGCCGACTACGCCGGCGCCGACCGCGCGGAGTTGGAGAAGATCATCCACTCCACCGGTTTCTACCGGGCCAAGGCCAACAGCATCATCGGACTGGGGCAGCGGTTGTGCGCCGAACACGACGGCGAGGTGCCCGGACGCCTCGACGACCTCGTGCGCCTGCCCGGGGTCGGACGCAAGACCGCCAACGTGGTGCTGGGCAATGCGTTCGGAGTCCCGGGCATCACTGTGGACACCCACTTCGGCCGGTTGGTCCGGCGGTTCAAGATGACCGACGCGACCGATCCGGTGAAGGTCGAACACGAGATCGCCGCGTTGTTTCCGGCCGGGGACTGGACGATGCTGTCGCACCGACTCGTCTGGCACGGGCGACGCGTCTGCCACGCCCGTCGGCCCGCCTGCGGGGCGTGCGGGGTGGCCAAGCTCTGCCCTTCCTACGGAGAGGGACCGGTGGAGCCCGAGACCGCTGAGGCCCTCGTGCGGCCGGGGCCGTTCTCATGATCCCGCCGGACTGGATCACCTCGTTGTACGAGGCCGCGCGCACGATGCCGGTGCCGAAGGTCCTGCGCCCCCCGGCCGTCGGGGGCCGGGACTCGGCCGTCCTGGTGCTGTTCGGTGAGGGCGAGGAGGGGCCTGACGTCCTGCTCATCCAGCGCAACACCGGGCTGCGGCGCCACTCCGGCCAGCCCGCGTTCCCGGGCGGCGCGATCGACCCGGCCGATTCCGGGGCGCTGGAGTGCGCGCTGCGCGAGGCCGAGGAGGAGACCGGCGCGGTCCGCGCAGGGGTGCACGTCCTCGGGAGCCTCCCCGAGCTCTACATCCACCGCACGGGTTTTCGGGTCACTCCCGTCATGGGCTGGTGGCACACCCCCTCCGAGGTGCGTCCGGTGGACGTGGGGGAAGTCGCCTCGGTGGCACGGGTTCCCATTGCCGAACTCGCCGATCCGGCCAACCGGTTGCGCACGCGCCACCCCGATGGCTCCACCGGTCCCGCGTTCCGGGTCCAAGGAATGCTGGTATGGGGCTTTACCGCAGGAATACTCAGTCAACTGCTTGTATTGGGCGGATGGGAACGGCCATGGCCGGCAGGCGGGGCCGACGAGTTGCTTGACGTGCTTACCCTGGTCGGAGCCGACGGCGACAGAACCACCCCCTGAAAGCATCAACGGGATTGGAGAGGGCGTGCTAGACGCGATCCTCGGCGTACTCGTTGTGGTCTTCGCCGTGTCTGGGTACCGGCAGGGCTTCATCGTCGGGGTGCTGAGCTTCGCCGGCTTCATCGGTGGCGGAGTGCTCGCCGCGCTCGGTGCTCCGGCCTTGATCCAGATGCTCGTGAACGACCCCACACAACAGGCACTACTGGCCATTTCGGTGGTCTTCCTGTCCGCTGCACTGGGCCAGTTCCTGGCCTCCTACCTGGGGGCGTTGATCCGCAACCGGGTCACGTGGGACTCCGCCCGGGTCGTGGACGCGATGGGCGGCGCAGTGGTGAGCGGCCTCTCGGTCCTGCTTGTCACCTGGCTGATCGGTAGCGCGGTCGCCAACTCCGCGATCCCCTTCGTCACCACCCAGGTGCAGAACTCCCGGGTGCTGCACGCGGTGGACTCCGTCATGCCCGACTCCACGCACATGTGGTTCGCCACTTTCCGCAAAATCGTGGACCAGAGTGCGTTCCCCCAGGTCTTCAGTGGTCTGGGGTCCAGCGAACCGGCGGAGGTCGCCGAGCCCGACCCGGCCGCGCTGACCACCAGCGAGCTGCGCTCCGCGAGCCAGAGCGTCGTCAAGGTGCTGGGCACCGCCCCGTCCTGCCAGCGCAGGGTGGAGGGGACCGGTTTCGTCTACGCCGAGGACCGGATCATGACCAACGCCCACGTCGTCGCGGGTGTCCAAGAGGACCTGCGGGTGGTGACCAGGGACGGACGACGTATCCCCGCCACGGTCGTGCTCTACGACCCCCAGCAGGACATCGCGGTTCTGGACGCCCCGGGCCTGGGACTGACCCCCCTGGAGTTCGAGTCCGCCGCCCAGAAGGGCGACGACGCGGTGGTGGCCGGCTTCCCGCGCAACAACGGGTTCACCGTCGTACCGGCCCGCATCCGCGCCCAGCAAACCGCGCAGGGGCCCGACTTCTACCACTCCCAGCAGGTCAGCCGGGAGATCTACCAGGTGCGTGCGGTGGTCCAGCCGGGCAACTCCGGTGGTCCGTTGCTCTCGCCCGAGGGCACCGTCTACGGCGTCGTCTTCGCCGCGGCAACCAACGACCAGGAGACCGGCTACGTCCTCACCGCTGACGAGGTCGCGGCGAACGCGGCGGCCGGCAGCAGCGCGACCGCGCCGGTGTCCACGCAGAAGTGCGACTGATCCTTCCCGTACTCCTGGGCAGGTCGGTCGTGCAGGTGAGCCCGTCCGGCCCGGCCCCGTTCGGGGCAGGGCCGGACACGACAACGGGCGCCTCCGGGGGGAAGCGCCCGCTTGTTGGGATGAAGACCCGTTCTAGACGATGCTGTTGCCGTCCTCGGGGTCGGGACCGCCCAGTGGCCAGCTCATACGGACCACTGTGCCGATGTCGCCCGGCTCGATGGCGACCTCGTCGGCGAGCCCCAGGATGACGGCCAGGCCGACATCCGGAGAGAGGCCGGAGACGCCACCCGCGGGGGTGTGCACACCGAGGTAGGCGTGCGAGTCGCCGGTCAAGCCGTCCAGGAGCGCGGTGTCCGTGGGCTCCTTGGCGGGAGCCCGGTCGGAGACCACTACCTCGAACCGGCCCGAACCGCTGCCGTTCACCCGGTCGGTGACCGAGCCCGGCCGTGACCCACCGGGGGGAGGGCCGGCACTGTCGATCAGTTCCAGCTGGATCGGCTGCTCGGGGCAGTGCGCGCGGTGGGCTTCCACCGCGCGTGAGCATGCTTCCCCGACCGCCAGACGAACCTCATCGAGGGTTGACTCAGCGATGCCCGCGCGCCGCGCGACGGCCGTGGCCATGAGTCGCGCGGTACGGACATGTGCGGGCAGCGCACTGATGGTGAGCTGGACGATTGCCATCGCTCGTGCTTACGTGACTACTTCGACTTACGGTTGTCGATGGCGTCCTGCACCGACTCGTAAATGCCGAAGACTTTGGTGAGACCGGTGATGCGGAAGATCTTGAGAATCCGCTCCTGGGTGCACACCAGGTCAAGGGTGCCGTCGTGCGCGCGGACCCGCTTGAGGCCGCCCACGAGCACACCGAGGCCCGTCGAGTCGAGGAACTCCACCTTCTCCATGTTCACCACGAGGTGGAAGTTGCCCTTGTTGACCAGGTCGATGAGCAGTTCACGCAGCCGCGGCGCGGTGTAGACATCGATTTCACCTTCGACGACAACGATCTCGGTGTCGTTCTCGGTGTAGTGATCAAGCTTCAAATCCACTAGTCCTCCAGCGCCGAACCGCGAAAAAACGCGAGTGATCTCTGCCGGGCGTTACCCCACAGGGCGGCATTCAACCACGCCTGGCCTTGCTGTCTGCGTGCTGTGCACAAGAAAATCACGCCACCGCGCTGGTCTTCCCCCAGGTGCGAGACTGAAACCGTTGTCCATCAGCCGCCGTTTCTGGGAGACGAGTGCGCGCACCGGGTGAAAGGGTGTTCGGGGTGAACCGCTGGGAACCACTCCTCCAACGGTTGTGGCGTGACCATACCCGCCCCTCGCGAGTGACACATGTGCAGCGTCTGCCGCGCCGCCCCGGGGTCAGCGAGGACTGGCCCGATTGGGCGGAGACCTCACTTGTGGAGCGAATGGTCGAGGCAGGGGTGACCGCTCCCTGGACACACCAGGTGGATGCGGCGAACCTCGCCCACGCGGGCGACAACGTGATCATAGCCACCGGCACCGCCTCCGGAAAGTCGGCGGCGTTCCTTCTGCCGTGCGCGACCGCGGTCGCCGATGGGCATACCGTGCTCTATCTCTCACCCACGAAAGCCCTTGCCGCAGACCAGCTCCGGGGTGTGGCAGACCTGGCGCTGCCAGGAATGCGCGCGGCCACGTACGACGGGGACACCGCAGGGGAGGCGCGGTCCTGGGTTCGGGCGCACGCCAACTACGTGCTCACCAATCCCGACATGCTGCACCGGGGCATCCTGGCCCGCCACGGTGCCTGGTCCGGCTTCCTGCGACGATTGCGCTACGTGGTGGTGGACGAGACACACCATTACCGGGGCGTGTTCGGCTCGCACGTGGCACAGATCCTGCGCCGGCTCAGGCGGGTCTGCGCCCGCTACCGCTCCGAGCCGGTATTCATTCTGGCGTCGGCGACCGCGGCGGCTCCCGCCGAAAGCGCCCGACGCCTCACCGGACTGCCGGTCACCGCGGTGACCAGTGATGCTTCACCCCGTCCCGCACTGAGCTTCGCCTTGGTCGAGCCGGAGTTGACCGGGGAAACGGGGGAGAAAGGCGCGCCGGTGCGCCGCACCGCCACCGCGGAGGCCGCCGACCTGCTCGCCTCATTCGCTCGTGAGGGGGTGCGCACGCTGGCGTTCGTGCGCTCCAGGCAGGGCGCGGAACTGGTGGCGATGTCGGCCCAGCGCGCACTGGTGGATGCCAAGGCCCACGACCTGGTCGATCGGGTCGCTGCCTACCGCGGTGGCTATCTCTCCACTGACCGGCGCGCGTTGGAGGCCGCTCTTCGCTCCGGGGAACTGCTGGGGCTGGCCAGCACCAACGCGCTGGAGCTCGGGGTCGACGTCACGGGACTCGACGCCGTGCTGCTGACCGGGTGGCCGGGGACACGGGCTTCCTTGTGGCAGCAGGCCGGACGGGCCGGACGCGGCGGCGCGGACGCCCTCGCGGTCTTCATCGCCCGTGACGATCCGCTGGACACCTATCTGGTGCACCATCCCGATGCCGTCTTCGGGCAGCCGGTCGAGGCGACCGTGCTGGATCCGGACAACCCCTACGTCCTCGGTCCCCACCTGTGCGCGGCGGCGTCCGAGCTTCCGCTCACGTCCGACGACCTGGAAATTTTCGGGCCCGCAACGGAGGGCGTCCTGGCCGACCTGGTCGACCGCGCACTGTTGCGGAGACGCCCCAGGGGATGGTTCTGGACGCGCCGTGACCGTGCGTCCGACCTCGCCGATATTCGGGGATCGGGCGGTCCGCCCGTCCAGATCGTGGAGACCGGGACAGGACAGCTGTTGGGCACCATCGACGAGGCCGCTTCCCACTCCAGTGTTCACGACGGCGCGGTCTACCTGCACCAGGGACTCACCTACGTGGTGGACGGGCTCGATCTGGAGGACGGGGTCGCGCTGGTGCGTGCCGAGAATCCCGAGTACAGCACCTGGGCCCGCGAGGTCACCGAGATCGAGATCCGCGCGACTCTGCGTACGGAGACCTGGGGTGCGGCCAACGTCAGTTTCGGAGAGGTACGGGTGGGTCGAGAAGTGGTGGCCTACCTCAAACGCGACATCCGGACCGGCTCCGTGTTGGGGGAGCAACCGCTGGAACTGCCCGAGCGCATCCTGCACACCCGGGCCGTGTGGTGGACGGTCGGCCGGGAGACGGAGGAGAAGCTCCTGGCCGAGGGGGTGGAATTGCGTGGTGCCGCCCACGCCGCCGAACACGCCGCGATCGGTCTGCTCCCGTTGTTCGCCACCTGTGACCGCTGGGATATCGGCGGTGTGTCCACCGCCCTGCACGCGGACACCGGCCTGCTCACGGTCTTCGTCTACGACGGCCATGAGGGCGGGGCCGGATTCGCGGAACGGGGGTATGCGGCGGCGCGCGCCTGGCTGGGCGCGACGCGCGCCGCCATTGCCGGCTGCGAGTGCTCCGAAGGCTGCCCGTCGTGCATCCAGTCGCCCAAATGCGGCAACGGTAACGAGCCGTTGAGTAAACCGGGTGCGTTGCGTCTGCTGGATGTGCTGCTCGAAGGACAGGGGAAGGCCGGCGGGTAGTTGTCCGGCGGTAGGGGCGGCGTGCGTCGATGTTCTGGCGGTCCTGGTGAAGCCGGCGGATGCTTTTCGTATGCTCGCAGGCGGTGTTGTCGGGCCCGGCTTCCCGGGCCGGCCGCCTGAACCGATCAGTCATCCCCGGGCCCTGCGCCGGCCCCGGTACCGGGGAGGGAAACGCGGTAGCCCGATGCTGAGCCGCAGGGCCAGGAAGAGACAGGCTGCCGCCAGCAGTGCCCATGAGGAGACGGTTCCCGCGATGGTGAGCGCGGTGGCGGCCGGCTCTGCCGGTGGAAGGTACCCGTAGCGCACCCCGGCCATGGATTCTTTAGGGGGTGCTGGAGCGTCTCTTGGAGCGGCTCCGTGGCCGATGCCCGGGGGGTGGGCGGAGGGGGTGCTGAGGGCGGGCGGAGGCGAGGGGGTGATGCGGGCTGCGGGAGAAGCGGAGGAACCGGTTCCGGAGGGGGACGCATCCGCCTGTTGGGAAGGGGGTGGGCCGGCCCGGGATGCGCCGGCCTCGTCGGTCGCACGGGACGGGGTCGTGTGGGGGACAGGAGCCGCGGACGCTGTGCGATGCGGGGGGTCGGCAGTAGCCGCTGTGCTCCGTGACGGAATCGGGGTGGGGCCTTCTACGTCCCGCACGATCGGTGGACGGGGACGTTCCGGTTGGGCGGAGGCGTCTTCGTGACGGGGGTCCCCGCCCCTGAGCGAGGAGCGGGACAGTTCCACCGAACGGCCGTCCTCGGTACTGACCGAGATCCTGTCCTTCCCGACGGTAATGCGGCCGCTTGGGTCGGAGACGGTGAAGGCGCAGCAGCAGAAGAGGACGGTGACTGTGGTGGCGGTTGCCGCCAGTCGGCGGGCGCGGATCGAGAGGGGCATGGTGACTCCGATCGGTGTCCGTGAGGGCGCAGGGCCGGACTGCGCCGGGGGAGCGGTTCGTTGAAGGAGCAGGCGAAGGCTTTAGCGGTGGGTAAACGTGATTGCCCAGCGGCTGTATCCACTGGGCCGGCGCGAGCTGTGGCCGATACCCGGTGGCGGGGCCATAGCCGGACCGCCACTGCCACCTCGACGGTCACCGTGAGCGAGGACAGGGTGCAGTCGGTCAGGCGTGCGTCGTTGGCTTCAGCGGTGCTTTGGGCCCGGGCGCAGGCCGAGGCCGCCCCTCGTGCGGCTGCTCCCGCGCCGGCGATCGCCGCGAGATCGGCCGCGGCGACCGCTCGATGGCGGTCGGTGCGCACACTCAGTAGCGCGACCGAGGACAGCGCGGAGAACCAGAGCAACGCGCACAGCGTCAGGACCCAGACGGTGCCGGAGCCGTTGTCGCACGAGACGCCGCTGAGCCTTCTCACCGTCTTTCCGAGGGACGAGCCGCCCGACGACGCAGCACCCCGATTCCGGTGGCCTGCCGCAGCATTCGGACAGGGTGGCGCAGGAACATCCTCAGGACGACCCGGTACGGGCGTATCCGTATCCGGATGCCTCGTCGCAGAACCTCGCACAACGGGCGCTGGTAGTGCGGATCGTCGAAAGGGGACAGCTGGTTGCGTCGCATTGGGGGATTCCTCAACGGTGCGGTGCGGACAGGGAGGACTGGACGGACAGGCCGGGCGGAACGAGCCGGTGCGTCGTTGCACACGCCGCTTCTCACCGCCCGGGCTCGGTTGGTACGACCGCTGTGCCAACCGCGCTGGCCGGAGCCGGTAGGCCGGGAATGATGTGCACCGGGGCGGTGACCGACACCTCGACGGTTTCTCCGTTCCGGGAGAGGGTGATCTGCGCGTGCTCGGGGGCCAGCGAGGCGACGAGCGTGTGAATCACGGGTTCGGCGTCGCCCCGTGCCAGCGCGCGGGCACCGATCCTGGCGGCGTCGACGCATGTGAGGTGCACGGCCGCGGCATGCACCGCGGCGATCGCGACTCCCAGGACGAAGACCAGGCAGGGCAGGGACACCGCGATCTCTGCGGTGACCGTTCCGCGTTCCCGTCCGGGGCGGTCTCCGGGCGGACGGTGCCCGGAGACCGCCGGTCCGTGTGGGCGGCGGTACACCTCAGCCCCCGACCTGTAGGGCGCCGGTGACCAGGGTGGTCAGGGTGTCACGGACCTCGGAGCTGGTGAGGATGAGGTACAGAACCGCGGCGAACGCACAGGCTGTGACCGTGGCCAGTGCATATTCGGCGGTTGCCATTCCGCGCTCGCGGGTGCGAACGGGGAGGAGTAGCCGGTGCAAAAGAACGGTGACGGCAGACAAGGAATGCCTCCAAGCGGGGGTGGCTGGTAGGGCCTTGACAACCAGGGTGCGCCGGATGCGCGGTGTCGGAGGAAGGAATTTGATTTCTGTGGATAACTCGGTTCAGGAGCAGCAGGGGCGTGTCGGTCGCCTCCGCGCTGCTGGCGGCATGCTCACGGGGGTTCCCCCGCTGTCCGGGCCGGGGTGATGGAGGGGTCACACGTGGCCGTGCAGCCGGGCCTCAGCCCGAGACGAGGTCAACGATCAGGCCGGCAGCCAGTGGCACGACACCGATCAGTACGAATGCCGGAAGAAAGCACAGGCCGAGTGGTCCGACCACGGAAACCCCCACCCGTTGGGACCGCGTCAGCACGTTGACCCGAACGGTGCGGCGGCAGTCGGCCGCGTGCAGTTCGAGGACGTCCGCCAAGGGGGCACCGGTTCGGCTCGCTCGCGCCACGGCGCGGCCAAGCGCAGTCAGTTCCGGCGGGCCGTGCAATTCGTTCCATGCGTCGGCGGGTTCCGCACCGAGCCGGAGCCGGTGCGCCACGCCGCCCAGTACCTCTCCCAGTGAACCGCCGACCGATTCCGCGACGGCTTCCAACGCCTGCGTGGAATCGGAACCGGCACGCAGTGCGGCGACCAGCAGATCCACCACGATGGGCAGACTCGCCGTCCGAGGAGCCGAGGGCGAGGGGGAGGGCGCTCGCCCCAGCTTCCACCACGTCAGCGCCCCCAGGAACAGTCCTGGAAGCAGGCCCGACCCCGCCCCGAGAAGCAGGCACAGCGTGGCGGTGGGAACTGCTGAGACGAGTATGCGTATCGCAGCCCCCGGAATGCGACGTCGCGTCGACCGGATCGGGGGCCCTCCCAGCATGGCAAGTCGGCGCTCGGCGGTTGAGCGGCCCCGATCCGCCAGCAAGAAACCGGCCAGACCGGCACATCCGATGATCACAGCGTCGAAGACGGTCATCAGGGCCCCCTCGTCCAGGCGGGCCGCGCCCCCTGGACGTTTTCTTCCGGCTGCGCGGTCACGGCTCCAGCGCGGACAGCACCCCGCGCACCATGCGCCGGGTCCACCACAGCCCGACGGCGTCCAGACAGAGGCCGCCGGCAAGGCAGGCCAATCCCGCAGGTGTGGTGAACAGGAAGGTCAGCGGTGCCGCGCCCAGGCCGCCGGCCATCAGCAGACCGAGTACCGGAAGGCCGGCCAACAGCGCGGCGGTGGCGCGTGGTCCCGCCAACTGGGCGGACAGTTCCTGGCGCAGCGCTTCCTCGCGGGTGAGGCTCTCGGCCAGCCGCTCCACCACCAGAGCCAGCCCGTTGCCCGAGGTGGCCGCTACCCGCCAGCACGCTGCCAAGTAGGCGAGCCCCCAGGCGCCCGGCTCGGCGGCGGCCCGAAGCAGCGCGTCGCAGGGGTCGTGGCCCTGCCGGGCCAGAGAGACCGCCTCGGTGAGGTCAACGGCCCGGTGGGGCGCGATTTCCGCCGTCCCGGCCTCCAGGGCATGTGCGGGGGAGCGTCCCGCGCGCAGTTCGGCGGTCATCACCCGGCACAGTTCCACCGAGGCCCGCAGCCGTGCAGCCCGCAACCGTTCGGGACTGCTCGCCAGCCGACGGGTCAGCATTGTCCGTAGATCGGGAAGCCGCCATCGGAACAGGCGAGTGTCGATCCGCTGGAGTCGCAGCTCCCCGGGCGAGGGAGACGACCACGCTGCCGCGCACCCGGCACAGCCGATCAGCAGAAGTACCGGACCGTACGGGGCCAGCAGCGCCGACAATGCCGGCCAGTCCACGGTCACCAAGGTGGGGCGGGATCGGGACACCAGGTGTCCAACCGGGCACGGAGTTCGTCGAATCCCTCGTCGTGGGCCTCGCGGCCCTGCGCTGGGTAGGTGACGGCCGGGACCGCGCGGACCAGGCCGTCCCCGCTGCGCCGCAGCACACACACCTGGGCCACCCTCCGTGTTCCGTCGCTCCGGTCGCGGGCAAGGTGCACGACAAGGGCACTGGTGGCGGCCAGTTGGCTGTGCAGGCCCTCGCGGCTAAGGCCGGCGGCGCACCCCAGCGCCTCGACCCGGGCGGGCACGTCGGCGGCGGTGTTGGCATGCAGCGTTCCGCAGCCGCCGTCGTGACCGGTGTTGAGGGCGGCCAGGAGATCGAGGACCTCCGAACCCCGGACCTCGCCCACCACCAGCCGGTCGGGGCGCATCCGCAGCGCCTGGCGTACCAGTTGGCGTAGGTCGACGCCTCCGCTGCCCTCGATGTTGGGCGGACGCGACTGCAGCCGCACCACATGCGGGTGTTCCGGCTGCAGTTCGGTGGAGTCCTCGACGAGTACCAGCCGCTCCCGGTGCCCCACCAGCGAAAGCAGCGCTGACAGCAGCGTGGTCTTGCCCGTTCCGGTACCGCCCGAGACCAGAAAGGCCGACCGGGACTCCACCAGAGCCTTGAGGAGGAGAGCTCCGGATCGGGGGAGCGCGCCCGCGGCGACCAGTTCGGCGAGGGAGAACACCCGGTGGCGGGGGAGCCGCAGCGACAATCGGGTTCCGTCGGGGGACACCGGGGCGAGCACTGCGTGCAGCCGTGCCCCGGACGGCAGCCGGGCGTCCGCCCATGGCGCCGCGGCGTCCAGCCGGCGCCCTGCCTGTGCCGCCAGACGCTGGGCGAGACGCCGTACGGCGTCGTCGTCGGTGAACCCTACCTCCGGCACCCGGCGCAGACCGCTTCCGTCGTCCACCCAGATGTCGTCGGGGCCGTTGACGAGGATGTCGGTGATCTCGGGGTCGGCCAGCAGTGGATCCAGCGGTCCGGCCCCGGCGAGGTCGGCGCGCAGCGTGCGCACGATCGCCAGGACCTCGGAGTCGCCGAGCATTCCGCCTTCGGCGCGGACGGCCGCCGCCACCTTGGCCGGGGTCGGGGACGCGGCTTCCCGGACGAGGCGGCCCCGGACCGCTTCCAGGAGACGGGGGTCGCCGTGGGGGGTGCTCATGTGGAGGGAGAAGGGCTGGAGGGCAACGTGCCGAGGAAGGAGTCGCTGAAGGACGCGAGAGGGGAACGGGGGTGCTGGGCGGGGGTGTCGCCGCGTTCCAGGGCGCGGGCAAGTCCTGGCTCGTGTTCCAGCACCCCTGCCAACGGCAGGCCCAGCGACTGCGAAACGGTGTCGGCGGGGATTGTGGCCGGGGAGGCTCCGCGCACGACCAGCCTGACGTCGGCCGCTTGCTCGCGCAGCCGGGGCACGATTCGGGCAGCGGCCAGCACCGAGTGGACGTCGGCGGTCAGGACCACCAGCGCCACGCGTGCCCTGCCCAGGATCTCGGCTGTACCGGGGTCGGGCGTCCGGGGGAGATCGGCGACCAGGAGCTCGGCACCGCGGACCGCTGAGGTGAGGATCGTGCGCATGGCGGGTGCAGGGACCGGGGCGGCCTCCTGGCGTGCCCAGGTCATCAGGACGATCCCGTGCACGGTCGGCAGGGCGTCGCGCAGTGCGGGCCAGATGATCCGTCCCTGGCGGCCGGTGAAAGAGTCCCAACGGGCACCGGGGGTGTGCTCCGCCCCGATCAGCAGGTCCAGGCCGGCGCCCAAGGGATCGGCGTCGATGAGCATGGTGCGCATCCCGGAGCGCTGTCCGGCAAGGGCCAACGCCACGGCGAGCAGGCTGGCCCCGGCACCGCCGCGGCCTCCGACCACGGCCACGACGGGGGCGTGGCCGGGGCCGCCTCCGGCGGCCTCGGCGAACAGGTCCACCAGGCGGCCCTCGTGGTCGGGCAGGTCGACGACCTCGCGGGCGCCGATGCGCAGTGCGCTGTCCCAGGCGGCGCGATCGTCGTCGATCCGCGATGTTCCACGCCCGGTGACGACCACGTTGGGGTTGTCACCGGGGGAGAGGGCGGCCAGTTGGGTGACGAGATCGCGGCCGACCACGACCAGGGGTGCCCGCGGCCATTCGCGTCCTGCGCGCGAGGCCGCATGGACGACGCTCACCTCGATATCGGCCGCGCTGGCCAGACGCAGCAGGTCGTCGAGGAGTTCGGAGTCGTCGGTGACGATCAAGGGGCGGGCCGGGATGTCTGGGTGCACGGGGACCTCCCTGTGGAAAAGCCGGACTCCTTCACTCTTGTCGACGTCGTGGAGGTGTGCGGAAGTCGATCCACAGCCTGTGGACAATCGGGTCGCGCGGGTATCCACGGGCTGTGGATACCCGTGATGGGGATCGGCGCACGCTGGAGCCCGACAGTGCAGGACGGGACTGGCGGAGGGAGGAACGCGGGGCGGCGCGGAAACAAGGAGACATGGGACGGCCCCCGCTGGGGGGATAGCGGGGGCCGTCCACGGTCCGGCTCCGGGGGGGTAGAGCCGGCTCCGTTATCCAGGTGAGGTCAGGGGCGGCGCTGTTGCGCGCCGGGCAGAACACTGGACGGTCGGAGCGGCTCGGGGAGCCACTGGTGGGGCGTCTCTGTCGGTCATCGGCACGGATCCGGTCGGTCGCATGCCGTTGCGTTGCCGACCGGGGTTGAGGATATAGGGAAATCCTTCGCGACACGCGCCCGATGAGCTCGCGTCCAAGTAACAAAGATAATACGCAACGTTACCACGAGGCTTTGCGGTCGTGGGCGAAAAGATCTCTTCGATGCCCTTTCCAACTGCGCAAATAGAGCGTACAAAGGAAGTAGTCGGCAGGTTTGCACCTGCCGGGCACGCCAGCCGGGTACCCACGCGTCACCAGGCCGCGGGAGGCCCGTCCAGGCCAGGTTTCCCCTGGTCGGACAACATATTTGCACGCTTGTTAGTCCGGTTCGACGTGTTTTCGCGGCGCTCCGCCACTAGCCCTTCGAGGGCGGCGGGGCGCCGTTTGTGTCCGTGATCAGCCCGAATGCGGACAGGGAGTCATCCCTTGTCCGGAAATTCACTGAAACGAGACGGGTGTCGACACCAGACCGTTCCCGTCGGTTTCCGATTTCCCGGCTCGTACCGAGCCGGGGCGATCGCGTGCCCGATATCGATCAATTGTCTTTTCGTATTCCGAGATGCCTGTTCAGGGGCCCGTCAGCCCCGTTTGAGCGCCTCGCACGCGGCCAAGGAGTCGCGTGCCCCGGATGCCACGGCTCGGGCGCAATAGGCCACCCAACCGCCTACGCCCTCGGCCGTGCCCGAGAGGTATCCGTGCAAGGCCGGACCGTACTCCGCTTCCAGTTCCTGATGGCCCAGTTCGGTGGGGACCAGGGATTTGGGGTCCAGCCCGCGCTCGATGAGCGTCATCCGCTCGGCGGAGCGCGCGATGATCCCGTCCCCCCAACCGAAGGGGCGCAACGCCATGAGCTCGCCGTGCACGATCGCGCCGACGACCAGGGCGGGGGTCTGCGAACGAGTCGACACGATCTGGCCCAGGGCGTCCAGCCTGGCCGATGCCTCCGCCGCAGAGGGAGGGGCGCCGATTCCCAACGGATCCTCGGCCGGCTCGCCGTCCATGCGCGGGCGACCGAGAGAGTCGGTGGGAACGGCATCGGCCGCGGCGAGCACATGGAGCCGTGCCAGTACCTGCCGGGGGGCCTTGGGCCAGGTTTCGACGAGGGAGCCCAGCTCCCCCGATACCCGAAGGGAGCCCCTGACCCGGGGGTCCTGCCCCTCGCCGGTGCGCACCTGCTCGATGGGGACGTCCGCACCGGCAAGCGTCGCGGAGGCGTGCGCCCCGCGCAGGGCAGCCTGCATCGAGATGTCGCTGCTGCGCCGACGCAGTACACGGTGGCCGAGAAGTCGGTCGACGATGGACCGCGTCTCTTGGACGGCCTCGTCGACTCCGGGAAGTTCTGCGATCCGCCGAAGCGGATCGGCTGAGACAGCACTCACGCTACGCAGCCTACGTCGACGCGGTGACAGGTCCCGCCCCAGGGCAGGGCGCGCAACCACTGCCCGGCCCGGGCGGCGACACGCCGGTCGGGGCCCGGTACCGCCTGAGTTCTCGCCGGGGTGATCTGTGCGAGGATGCCAAGGACGTTTGTCCGAATGAAGGGAGTCGCCCCGGTGTCCGAAACCAGATCGGGTGGCCAGGAGCCGGTCGACCTCGGCCCGGCCCAGAAGTCGGTGGGCGACCTCGCCTCTGAGGTGACCGGAAGCTTCAGCCAGGTGATGAGCCTGCAGATCGAGCTCGCTCGACTGGAGATCCAGGCAGACGCCCGCAGGGTGGCCAAGGGCACGGGGCTCCTCGTGGCAGCGGGGCTGATCGCCCACCTCATCGTCATCCTGGCGTCGGTCACCCTGGCGTTCGGTTTGGCCGCCCTGGGGCTCCCCGCATGGGGGGCGTTCCTCATCGTCACCTGCTTCTACCTGCTGGTCGCGGTCGTCCTCGGCCTCTTCGGGGTTCGTTCGTACAAGAAGATGGAGGGCATCCCGCGTTCCAGGGAGACCTTCGCCGCCACCAAGTCCGTCCTGCGCCGCGAATCCGACACCGCACGGTAAGCGCGTCCCGGGGACTGTCATGACCGACGAGTCGGCCGTCCTGATCGATGGCCCGTGGACACATCGCACGGTCAGTGCGGCCGGAACCAGATTCCACATCGCCGAGGCCGGCAGCGGGCCGCTGGTCCTTCTCCTGCACGGTTTCCCCCAGTTCTGGTGGGCGTGGAGCGCGCAGTTGACCGCCCTGTCGGCCGCGGGTTACCGGGCGGTCGCGGTGGACCTCCGCGGCTACGGTGCGAGCGACAAGACCCCGCGCGGCTACGATCTCGGCACTGCGGCAGCCGATGCCGCCGGACTGGTCCGCGCTCTGGGGGCTGCCGACGCCGTCGTCGTGGGCCACGGCATCGGCGGGATGGCCGCCTGGACGATGGCTGCCTACTACCCCAAGGCGGTCCGTCGTCTCGCCGTTCTCTCGATGCCGCATCCGACGCGGATGCGCGCCGGGATGTTCCGGCTGTGCCAAGGATGGGCGGGGCGCGATCTCCTGGGTTTCCAAGTACCGATGCTGCCCGAGCGCCGTCTGATCGCCGACGGCGCAGAACCGATAGCCCGGATGCTCCACCGCTGGGCGGGGCCCGGATGGCCGGACAAGGAAGCCGAACTGCGCTACCGCGAGGCATTTCGGATCCCCGGAGTGGCCCATTGCGCGCTGGAGTACTACCGCTGGCTGTTCCGTTCCCAGGTACGTCCTGACGGATTGCGCCATCTGAGGCGGATGCGCCGACCGATCACCGTGCCGACGCTGCAGGTCCACGGCGGCCTCGATCCTTTCGTGCTCCCAAGGACCGCGCGCGGCTCCGGACGCCATGTGGACGCCTCTTACCGGTGGCGGCTGATCGAGGGGACCGGGCATTTTCCCCACCAGGAGCAGCCGGAGCGGTTCAACGCCGTTCTCATCGGCTGGCTCGACGACACGGAGCCCGATACCTGATGAGCGACCACCGCGACCGCGGTCCCAACGGACGCGCGCAGAACCAGCGTCCCCGGGATCGCTACGGTCGTCCGCTGCCCCACGGCGAACCCGGTGTGCCCCGCATACCCGACGAGGCCGTGTTCTCTCCCGTGGAGGGCCTGGACGAGGCACAGCGCCTTCTCGACGAGGGGTACGCCTTCCATGCCCACGAGGTACTGGAAGCCGTGTGGAAGGCGGCTGATGGGGCCGAGAGGGAGTTGTGGCGCGGGCTGGCGCAGGTCGCGGTCGGGTTGACGCACGCCCAGCGCGGCAACACCACCGGCGCGGTCCGGTTGCTGCGCCGTGGGGCCGAGCGCGTGGCCGAGTATGGTCCCGGTGCACCGCACGGGGTGGACGCCATGGGGGTGGCCGAATACGGGAGGGCGGTCGCCCGGCGAATCGAGGCCGGGGACACCGAAGGAATCGATCCACCGCGAGTACGGCTCACGCGGAGCTGACGGCGAGGCGGATGCTGCCGACGGTGCGCGCGACCGAGGGGGTCGGGAGCACCGTCTTCCACTCAATGGGCTTTATGTTCGCTTTATCCTTGTTGTAGTGATTTATAACCCATAAGGATAAAAGTTAGTTAATAGGCTTTATGTAAATAATTGTCGCCATTTATCGGGTTGAAAAAGATCACCGGATGATCACATATTCCGTCCCGTCCCGGAAAACCGATCCCGGTGTCTCTCTTTTTCTGGTGCTGCTGCATAGAATCCCGGCACACCGTGACGCACGACACATTGATGCGGTGGACTGTTCAACGACAAGTGGTGCACCGGCAAGACCCCGCCAGATGTGCCTTCGGGCGAACCGTCCGGCTCCACCCGACGGCAGTGCGCGACCGCGCGGGGCCCTGCCCGTCTGGAGGAGGACGGATTGACCGGGCTCAACCTAGCCGCCGAGAGCGGTACGGGGCTCGTCCTGGAAGGCATGAACTTCACGCTGGTCATCGTGGTCCTGGCGGTGGCGCTCCTGGCGCTGGCCGTCGCAGGGGCACTGGTGCGTGAGGTTCTTGCCGCGGACCAGGGCACAGAGCGAATGCGCAACATCGCACTGGCGGTGCAGGAAGGCGCTGCCGCCTATCTCAAACGCCAGTTCCGCACCCTGATCATTTTCGCCGTCGCCATTCCCCTGTTGCTGCTGTTCCTACCGGCCGAATCCGACGCCGTGCGTTATGGGCGCTCGATCTTCTTTGCGGTGGGTGCCGGATTCTCCGCACTGACCGGCTTCGTCGGAATGTGGCTTGCGGTACGCGGAAACGTCCGGGTCGCCGCGGCCGCCCGGGCGGGGGCCGAGCACAAGGCCATGCGCATCGCCTTTCGTACCGGCGGCGTCGCCGGCATGTTCACGGTCGGTCTGGGACTGCTCGGAGCGGCGGTCGTCGTGCTCCTCTACCAGGGGGAGGCACCCCTGGTCCTGGAAGGCTTCGGCTTCGGTGCGGCCCTGCTGGCGATGTTCATGCGTGTGGGCGGCGGCATCTTCACCAAGGCAGCCGACGTCGGCGCCGACCTCGTCGGAAAGGTCGAGCAGGGCATCCCCGAGGACGATCCCCGCAATGCCGCCACCATCGCCGACAACGTGGGCGACAACGTCGGCGACTGCGCAGGGATGGCCGCTGACCTGTTCGAGTCCTACGCGGTCGTCCTGGTCGCCGCGTTGATCCTGGGCAGGGTCGCGTTCGGGGTGGAAGGGCTGGTCTTCCCCCTGCTGGTTCCGATGATCGGCGTGATCACCGCCATGATCGGCATCTTCGTGGTGGCGCCCCGGTCCCGTGACAAGAACGCCATGGCGGCGATCAACCGCGGCTTCTTCATCTCGGCGCTCATCTCCGCGATCCTGGTCACCGCGACCTCCTTCCTCTACCTTCCCGCGACCTTCGCCGATCTCAGCGGCGTCTCCGACACCATTGCCGCGCTGGACGGCGACCCCCGCGTCATCGCGATCGGTGCGGTACTGATCGGCCTCGTGCTGGCCGCTGCCATCCAACTGCTCACCGGTTACTTCACCGAGACCAATCGCCGTCCGGTGCGTGAGATCGGCGACAGCTCCGAGACCGGCGCGGCTACCGTCATCCTGTCCGGGATCTCGGTCGGTCTCGAGTCGGCCGTCTACTCGGCGCTGCTCATCGCAGGGGCGGTCTATGCGGCCTTCCTGTTGGGCGCCGGAAACATCACCATCAGCCTGTTCGCGGTTGCGCTGGCAGGTACCGGTCTGCTCACCACCGTCGGCGTAATCGTGGCCATGGACACCTTCGGTCCGGTCTCCGACAACGCCCAGGGCATCGCGGAGATGTCGGGTGACGTCGAGGGGCCCGGTGCCGAGGTACTGACCAGCCTCGACGCGGTCGGCAACACCACCAAGGCGATCACCAAGGGCATCGCGATCGCCACGGCCGTGCTGGCCGCCACCGCGCTGTTCGGGGCGTTTCGTACGGCGGTCGAGGGCCAACTCGGCCCCGAGGGCGGCTTCAGCCTCTCCATCGACCAGCCCAACGTCCTGGTGGGCGTCATCATCGGTGCGGCCGTGGTGTTCCTCTTCTCCGGTCTGGCGATCATGGCCGTGGGCCGGGCCGCGGGGCGCGTCGTCCAGGAGGTTCGGGAACAGTTCCGTACCCGTCCAGGGATCATGAACGGCACGGAACTGCCCGAGTACGGACGGGTGGTGGACATCTGTACCCGCGACTCGCTGCGCGAGCTCATCACCCCGGGCCTGCTCGCCGTGCTCACCCCGATCGCGGTCGGTTTCGCGCTGGGCTACGCCCCGCTGGGAGCCTTCCTCGGTGGCGCCATCGCCGCCGGCACGCTCATGGCGGTGTTCCTGTCCAACTCCGGAGGTGCCTGGGACAACGCCAAGAAACTGGTCGAGGACGGTCACCACGGCGGTAAGGGGTCGCTTGCCCACGAGGCCACCGTGATCGGCGACACCGTTGGAGACCCCTTCAAGGACACCGCCGGTCCGGCCATCAACCCGCTGCTCAAGGTGATGAACCTCGTCGCCCTGATCATCGCGCCCAGCGTGGTGCTCTACGCGGACAACATCGCTCTGCGGGTGGGTGTCACCGCGGTCGCCGTGATCGTCATCGTCGGTGCCATCGTATGGTCCAAGCGGCTGTCCGGCGGTACCGCCGCCCCGTCCCCGGTCGGCGCAGGCACGGGCGGAGCCGTCCAGGCCCCGCAGCCCGGTGCGGTTACGAGTCGGGCAGCGGAGCGCCCGAGCGAGAACGCGGCCACCAAGGAGTAGCGGCGTGTTGACGGGCAGGGGGAGCACGAAGCGACACTCTCCCTGCCCGTTGTCGTTCGTTGAGCTCCTGCCCGCCGACACTGTTCAACAGGACCATGGCAGACTTTCCCGCATGACCGGTTTCAAAGGACTCGCCGCCATCGTCGGCACCATGTTCGGGTTCATCGCCCTGCTGGCGATCGTGGCCACGGTGTTCTCGCCGTGAGCCGCCGCCTGATCATCATGCGCCATGCCCAGGCCGAGCAGAACGCGGTGACCACCGACTTCGATCGGGCCCTGACCGCCCAGGGCCGGGCCCAGGCCACTGCTGTGGGAGGTCGACTGGAATCCGCTGGACTCGCCCCTGACCACGTCCTCTGCTCTGCGGCCAACCGGACCAGACAGACCTGGGAGTTGGTGGCGCGCGGGTTGAGCACCGACCCGACCGTGGCCTACGAGACCGACCTCTACTCGGCGGCCCCCGACACCGCTTTTGAACTGGTCAACCAGGTGGACGCCGACGTGCGCACCCTGCTGCTGATCGGACACAACCCGACCATGGCGCAACTGGTGGCAGCCTTCAGCGGCGGTAGCGGCCACCCGCACTTCCCGCCGGCCTCGGTCGCGGTCGTCGACGTCGAGGCGGACTGGCTCTACACCGCACCGGGCACCGGCAGCGCCCGTATCCTCGAACGTCCCTGACCGGCTGGGTCCCCCTCAGCCGTCGAGGTCGGCGGCCTCCACGTCCTCACGAGAGATGCCGAGCAGGAAGACGATGCTGTCCAGGTAGGGAACACTCACGGAGGTGTCGGCCTTGGCGCGCACCACGGGTTTGGCGTTGAACGCCACACCCAGGCCCGCCAACTGGAGCATGTCCAGGTCGTTGGCGCCGTCGCCGATCGCTACCGTCTGGCTCAACGGGACCCCCGCCTCGGCGGCGAAGCGTTCCAGCGCGATCGCCTTGCCCTTGCGGTCGATGATCGGTCCGACCAGGCCGCCGGTGAGTTTGCCGTCGACGATCTCCAAGGTGTTGGCGGCCGAGTAGTCGATTCCCAGCCGCTCCACAAGGGAGTCGGTGAGCTGGGTGAACCCGCCGCTGACGAGGGCGCATTCGTAACCCAGCCGCTTCAGGGTCCGCACCAGGGTACGCGCACCCGGTGTCAGCACCAGTTGCCCGCGCACCTCTTCCAGAGCGCCGGCGTCCAGCCCTTTCAACAGGGCGACGCGGCGGCGCAGCGACTCCTCGAAGTCGAGTTCGCCGCGCATGGCCTCCTCGGTGACCCGGGCGACCTCTTCGGCGCAGCCCGCGTGCTCGGCCAGGAGTTCGATGACCTCGCCCTGGATCAGGGTGGAGTCCACATCCATGACCACCAGGTGCTTGGACCTGCGGTGGAGTCCGCTGGGCTGTACCGCTACGTCGATCGACTGGGTGACGGCCTCCAGCGCCAGGCCTGTGCGCAGCCGTTCGATGTCGGCGCCCGACAGGGTCAGCAGCAGGGCGGTCACGGGGTAGCCGGCCAAGCGTTCGATGCGGTCGATGTTGGCGCCGGCACGCGCGATGCAGGAGGTGATGGCGCTGAGTGCTCCCGGGCGCAACGGGTCGGCGAGGATCGTGACGTCGAGCTTGGTGTTACCACTGGCGGAGCCGACGCGCTCGCCGCCCGTGGCGAAGTCGACCTCCATACCGATGTCGACCACGGTCTTCTCCACAGCGGCGCGGACTTCGTCGAACATTCGACCGGCACGGACACCGGGCGCTGATCGGTCGTCGGCGGAGAGGAGGGCGCCGAGGACGAGTCGGCCGCCGATGACGACCTGTTCGAGGTCGACGAGGGTGACCGGAAAGACGGACAGGGTGCTGAGCAGCCGCGCGCTCACACCGGGACGGTCGCGTCCGGTCACTGTCACCAGGAGCGTTGCGGGGGCGGGATTCGCAAGAGTCATGACGTGCTCTAAGGTACTCGGCCTCACTCAGTGGGTGGGGACCAGGTCGCCCAATGTCCGCCTGTCGTTCACCCTGGCGCCGCTCCGTCCCGTCGGCAGCGCTTCTTGGGCCGTTTCGCCTTGACGTCGATGGCCCCCATCAGGCAGGTGCCGGTGAGCCGGATGACCGGCATGCTGGGATCGGTCCCCGTCTCGACCTTGCGCAGGGTGACCCCGCCGAGGACGGCGTGCACCTCGTTGACGACGCGTACCCCGCGCGGCACGACGATGTCCAGTGCCCCGAAGACGACCGCGCACTGGATGGTGACCTCGTGCCGGGTGAGTACCGCTTCGCGCAGGTCCAGTTCGATCCCGCCGAACATGACCGAGGCACTGGTGTGCGGCTCGACCAGCCAGCGTCCTTTGCGTTCGGCCGCTCCGAACAGCGCTGCGATGGTCTCGCTGCCCTTGCTCCGGGAGGCGAGCCGTCGGGCCTCCTCGGAGGAGACGGTCATGCCGACGGGGTGTTCCGGCGTGCTGTCGGCAAGAGGAAGGTCGGCGATGATCGGAGGCAGTTCGCCCACGGTTCGCGCCCGGTACACCA
Organism: Nocardiopsis ansamitocini; assembly: GCF_030268225.1. GTDB lineage: Bacteria > Actinomycetota > Actinomycetes > Streptosporangiales > Streptosporangiaceae > Nocardiopsis_D > Nocardiopsis_D ansamitocini. The sequence goes on from NZ_BSQG01000002.1 coordinate 267,671, forward strand.
GGTCCAGGCGGTCGTCGAGCTCGACCTGGTCGATCCGCCCCTCGACCATCGCTTCGCGGAGCCGCGCGGCGATTCGGTCGCGGTCGGCGTCCGAGGCGCGGATGTGATCGGGCTCCACCGTCGGTGTCCTCCTCTGTGTCCCTCGTGCCCTGCCGTCACCGATATCGGTGATCAGCAAGACTTCTTCGACTTCTTCGCACCGGGAGCCTGCGTCCTGACGTCGATTCCGCCGAACACGAGCAGACCCGTCACCCGGACGACAGGGGAGCCGGCGTCACCGCCGGAGTCCTTGTCCTTGATGTCCATTCCACCGAAGATCGCCGACGCCTCGTTCACGACCCGCACCCCCGGGGGCACGATGATCTCCAGGCCGCCGAAGACGACCGCGCACTGGATGGTGACCTCGTGCTGGGCCAGGATCGCTTCGCGCAGGTCCAGTTCGATTCCGCCGAACATCGCGGACACGTTGGTGCGTGGTTCGACCAGCCAGCGTCCTTTGCGCTCAGCGGCCCCGAAGACCGCGGTGATGTTCTCGGAGCCGATGGAGGAGGCGGCCAGCTCGGAGTCCAGGACGGGGGAGGGGGAGGTGGTCGGGGAGGGCCGGACCGCGGACTGGGGGGCAAGATCGCTGGTCAGTGGCCCCAACTCGCCCAGCGTCTTGGCGGAGTAGAGCGTTTCCAGCCGTTCGGCGTGTTCGTCCTGGTTGATGCGGCCGTCGGCGAGGGCGTCGGTGAGGATGCGTGCCACGGTGTCGCGGTCGGAGTCCGAGGCGCGCATCATGCCGGGGTGGGGGGAGAGCGATTGCTCCGGAGTATTTGCCATGTGTTCGAGTATGGTCACGAAACGCTCGCCGCGGATCGGGGACACGACCCTGATGTCTCCCTGAGCCCGACGTGTTCAGGCCCCGGTGAAGGCCCCGGGCCCGGGTCAGGGCTCCGGTGCCTCCAGGGCCGCGCAGTAGGCGGCGACCCGGGCCCGGCGTACCGCCCGGTCCAGCAACCGCAGAGCGGAGCGGCGCGACTCCATCTGCGCGCCGCTCAGCCCGCGTGCCTGGTCGGCATCGGCCAGACGGATCACGACGGCGAGCCGGTCCGCGAGCGCGGCGAGCCGGTGCGCGCGCTGCGGGTGCCCGGGCGCGAGTCCTTCGGTGGGCGCGCGTTCTGCGTCCCGGAGGTCCGACAGCGCACGGGTCACCTCGGGGCCCCACGGGGTTACGTCGTCCACTTGTCCGAACAGGGCGATCGATTCCCGGATGGCGAGGTTGAGCCCGTGTTCGGACTCGGCCAGGTGCACGATCTCGGGGTCGGTGTCGGCCGCCGGGTAGGGCGTCCAGGAGACTCCGCGGTAGGAGGAGCCGCGCAGGTCGGGTTCGGGGACCAGGCCGATCTGGTGGTCGGCCAGGCGGATCAGTACGGCCTCGCGCGCCTCGATGGCGGCGGAGTTGAGCTCGGCGCTGCCCACGAGGCCGAGTGGGTCTCCCGGGACCGGCAGGCTCAGGCGGAAGGAGCTCAACCCCAGGCCGCGCAGTCGGGCCAGTGCCGTGCGCAGAGGAGCGCCCGGCTCGAAAGGCAGTCTGGCGTCGCCGCCGGTACCGATCACGTGCGGGCCGGTACGGCGTTCCACCGCGTCAATGGCGTCGTCCAGGCCCACCCGGCCGGCAAGCCAGGCGTTGCCCCAGGCGACCAGAGGGGCGGAGGACAGTTCTTGCAGCATCACACCTCACTGTAAAACCCGAGTCGGACCAAAACCCGCGTTCCAGATATGTTCGCAACTCCGGGTGCGACAAAGGAGAGCGATGAACGGGCACGTGCTGCGTATGGGCGGCGTCGGGGTACGCCGTGGTCAGGCCGAGCTGCTTGCGGACGTGGACTGGACGGTTGAAGAGGACGAGCGCTGGGTGGTCATCGGTGCCAACGGCGCGGGAAAGACCACCCTGCTGCGGGTGGCCGCGACGCAACTGCATCCGACCACGGGAACGGTGGACGTCCTGGGCGAGCGCCTGGGAAGGACCGACGTGTTCGAGTTGCGCCCGTTGATCGGGTTCGCCAGTTCCGCGGTCGCCGGCCAGGTCTTCGACGATCAGTCGGTCAGCGATCTGGTGGTCAGCGCCGCTTACGGCTATCTGGGGAGCGGAGACGAGGAGTACGGTGCTCCCGACCATTCCCGGGCCCGGGCGCTGCTGGCCCGTTGGGGCGCTGTGCGGTTGGTCGATCGCGAGTTCGGGACTCTCTCGGAGGGGGAGCGCAAACGGGTCCTGATCGCGCGCTCGATGATGGCCGATCCAGAACTCCTGCTGCTGGACGAGCCGGCCGCGGGACTCGACCTCGGAGGCCGGGAGGACCTGGTGCGCAGGCTGGGAGGGCTGGCCGCAGACATCGACGCGCCCGCACTCGTCCTGGTCACCCACCACGTCGAGGAGATCCCACCCGGTTTCACCCATGGACTGCTGCTCAGGGAAGGAAGGGTCGTGGATGCGGGGCCGCTGGAGTCGGTGATGACAGCTGACAACCTCGGTGCGACTTTCGGTCTGGACCTCAAGGTGGAGCGGCACGGCGAGCGGTGGTCGGCCCGCGCTGTCTGATCCGGCACGGGACCGCGAGGGCAGCCTCGGGAGGGATGCCTGGAGTGGATGGAATGCGCGGGATTGGATTCGGCAGAGGGTTATTTCACGATCTGGCCAGCCAGAATCTGGTTCATTGTCCGGTTCCGGTCGCGAGTGCGGCGTTTATCGCAAGCTCATGCTTAACCCCGCTAACGCCATTATCCGCGGGGTTTTATGATCACCCTGCGGACGCCGTGTGCAACGGATGTCCGGACCGCGTGACTTCCTGGTGGGGCCGTCCCGCCAGCCGACCTGAAGGAGCAGGGGCCGCCCCGAATGCTGACCGTCGTAATCATCGTCCTGATCTTCGTGGCGATCCTGGTCGTCATCGGAATCCGTAGTATCCGCATTGTTCCGCAGGCAGAACAGGACGTTGTCGAGCGCTTCGGCCGCTTCCACCGCACCCTCAAATCCGGATTCAACATCGTCATCCCGTTCGTGGACCACATCCGCGAACGCGTCGATATGCGCGACCAGGTGGTCAGCTTTCCGCCCCAGTCCGCGATCACCCAGGACAACCTTGCGGTGAACGTGGAAACGGTCGTCTACTTCCGGGTGACCAACGTCTACGACGCCACCTACAAGGTGGCGAGCTTCATCACCGCTGTGGAACAGCTCGCCTCCGCCACGCTGCGCAACGTCATCGGCGGTATGGACCTGGAGCAGACGCTGACCTCCCGTGACGAGATCAACCGGGAGCTGCGCACCGTGCTCGACGAGGCTACGGCCGAGTGGGGCATCAAGGTGAGCAGGGTCGAACTGAAGGCCATCGACCCCTCGGAGTCCATCCAGGAGGCGATGGAGAAGCAGATGCGCGCCGACCGCGACAAGCGCGCACAGGTGTTGCAGGCCCAGGGCGAGAAGGAGGCCGCGGTGCTGCGCGCCGAAGGCGAGCAGCTCTCGGCCGTGCTCAAGGCCAGGGGTTTCGCCGAAGCGGAGACGGTGCGAGCCAAGGCCGAGGCCGAGGCGATGACGCTGCGCGCTCGTGGTGAGGCGGACGCGATCGCGATGGTCTTCAAGGCGCTGCACTCGGGTGAGTTGAGCAAGGACCTGCTGGCCTACCAGTACTTGCAGAAGCTTCCCGAGATCGCCAAGGGCGACTCCAACAAGCTGTGGATCGTTCCCTCCGAGATGGGTGCGGGGTCCACCTTCTGGCCTTTCCACCAGCAGATGGAGGACATCGCCGACGCGGTCAAGGACGGTGCCCCCCGGCCGCGTCCGGGTGCCCCGACAGCCTGATCCCACGACGCCGACCCGGTCCCGCCACGCGCGGGGCCGGGTCTTTCGCGTCCCCGCTCAGACGTCTCCCGGTCAACTTTGTAGACTGTATGCAATTTTTGGGCGCACGTGCCCGACAGCGGACGAAAAGAGTGCGGGATGAGTGTGTGGGAGGTACTCGCCGTTCTGGCGGCGGGCGTCGGAGCAGGGGCCATCAACGCGGTGGTGGGCTCCGGGACGCTGTTCACCTTCCCTGTCCTCCTGGCCATCGGTATTCCGCCGGTGACCGCGAGCCTGTCCAACAGCATCGGCCTGGCTCCCGGTTCCTTGACCGGTGCATGGGGCTACCGCAAGGAAATGGCCGGGCAACGGACCCGGTTGCTGCGTTTCGGCGCGATGTCCCTCCTGGGCGCGATCACCGGCGGAATCCTGCTGCTCAACCTCCCCGAATCGGTCTTCACGATCGTCGTTCCCGGCCTCATCCTGCTTGCCTGTGTGCTGATCGTGTTCCAGCCCCGGATCAACGCCTGGATGCGTACACGCCGACCCGCCCGCCCCAACGGCGGCCCACTACTGCCGTTCGGGGTCTACGGCGCCGGCGTGTACGGCGGCTACTTCGCCGCGGCGCAGGGCATCATCCTGATCGGCCTGTTGGGAAGCTCCCTCGACGAGGACCTTCAACGCGTCAACGCCCTCAAGAACGCGCTGGCGTCCATCGTGAACACCACCGCAGCCGTTTTCTACATCGTCTTCGCCCAGCCGAACTGGCTGGTGGTGGCGCTCATTGCCGCTGGATCAGTGGTCGGTGGCTACCTGGGTGCGCGTTTTGGCCGCAAACTCAAACCGCTTGCGCTGCGCATCCTGGTCGTGGTCATCGGACTCACCGCTGCCGTGCAACTGCTGCTCACCTGAGCGCCACCACCCGCAGGGACGGTTCAGCTCCGTCCGAGGTAACCGCGCCGCTCGGCGTCGTCGATCAGCGCCACCGCGTAAGCTCCCAACGCCTCCGAGCCCTCGGAGATGATCTTCACCTTTTCCAGGACCTGGTCCTTGGAGACACCGAACTGCACCCAGGTGCCGCCGTCGGTGTGCCAGTTGGCGAGCATCGGGGCGAGCCGGTCGACGGCCTTGGCGAACCGGGCCTCTGCCGTCTCCCGGGCTTCGAACTCGTCCCAGAGCGCCCTGGCGTGCACCGCCTGGTCCGATGGCAGCAGCGCGAAGATGCGGTCCGCGGCCAGACATTCCCGTTCCATCTGCGACCCGGATGCCCCGGTGTCGTAGACGAAGGTGTCGCCGGCGTCGATCTCGACGATGTCGTGGAGCAGCAGCATCTCCACCACGTGTTCGATATTGGTGCCCGCGGGTGCGTACTCGGCGAACACCCGGGCACTTACCGCCAGGTGCCAGGAGTGCTCGGCGTCGTTCTCCCGGCGCGAGCCGTCGATCAGCAGGTTACGACGCAAGATCCGCTTGAGCTTGTCGACTTCCAAGACGAACCGCAGCTGGGCCGTGAGTCGTTCGTGATCAACTCCGCTGGTGAACACCGGTGCCGGCTCAGTCACGTAAGTCGCCCTCCTAGAAAACTGGTCACGCGTGGACCCCGCCGGCGGAAGGCGCCCGCTTTCGGCGCGACGGCCACGCACCCGGGCGTGGAACCGTCAAAGGCGGGGGACACGTGTGATTATTCATCACGTTGGTCGGCACCAGGAGGGATACCCCTCCCGTCGGGGGCAGGATTCCATGCAACGCCGGTATTGCGACCGGTAGGCGTCCATTGGGAGAGGCTGCATGGAGCGACGGGTTAACGACAGACCGCGGTTGGTCGTCATCGGAGGCGACGCCAGCGGCATGAGCGCTGCGTCCCAGGCGCGACGCGCGCTGGGACCGGAAGAGCTGGAGATCCTCGCGCTTGAACGTGGGACCTACACCTCCTACTCGGCGTGTGGAATTCCCTACCTGGTGGGGAAAACCGTATCCAGTCCGGAGGAGTTGGTCGCCCGCACCCCCGAGGAATTCCGCCGTGACTTCGCGATCGGGGTGCGAACCGAGACCGAGGCCACATCGATCGACGTGGCAGAGCGGCTGGTCCGCACGGTCGACGCGAGCGGGACGGTCGCCGAAGAGCCCTACGACCACCTGCTGATCGCCACCGGCGCCGCGCCGCGCCGTCCGCACCTGCCGGGGGCCGACGCCGAAGGCGTCTTCGGGTTGCGCACGCTGCCCGACGGCATCGCGCTCAACGCCTATCTGGACGGTCGGGCCCCCAGTCGCGCCGTCGTGGTCGGCGGAGGCTACGTCGGTCTGGAGATGGCCGAAGCGTTCCTGGAACGCGGCATCGAGGTCACCGTGGTGGACGGTGGGGCGGAGCCGATGGGCACCCTGGACGCGGACATGGGTGCGTTGGTGCGCGAGGCCATGCAGGCCATGGGGGCCTCCTTCCAGCCCCACACGCGGGTCACCGGGTTCGAGACCGAGGACGGTGTGGTCCGCAGAGTCCTGGCACAAGACGCCGCGTACGAGGCCGACGTCGTCGTCATGGCCCTTGGGGTGCGGCCCAACAGCGATCTCGCCCGTGCGGCAGGACTGGAGATCGGTCCCACGGGGGGCATCGTCGTGGACCGAAGGATGCGTACCTCGGCGCAAGGGGTGTGGGCGGCGGGAGACTGTGTGGAGACCTTCCACCGGGTCTCCCGGGCTCCCGTGTCCGTTCCTCTGGGCACGCACGCCAACAAGCAGGGGCGGGTGGCCGGCACCGGAATCGCCGGCGGTTACGCCGCCTTCGAAGGGGTGCTGGGAACCGCCATCACCAAGCTGTGCGGGCTTGAGGTGGCGCGTACCGGCCTCAACGAGACGGAGGCGGCCACGGCGGGGTTCGTCGTCGAGACGGTCGTCAAGGAGTCGACGCTGCGCGCCGGCTACTACCCGGGAGCCGAAGCGGTCACGGTCAAACTGCTCGCCGAACGCGGCAGCGGTCGGCTGCTGGGGGCCCAGATCGTCGGCGGAGCAGGTGCCGGGAAACGGATCGACGTGTTGGCCGTCGCACTGTGGAACGAGATGACGGTGCACGCGCTGGCGGGAATGGATCTCTCCTACGCTCCGCCGTTCTCGCCGGTGTGGGACCCCGTGCAGATCGCCGCCCGGAAGCTCGCCGAGCGGATGGGCTGAGCCCGACCGGGCGGCGGTGGGACGTCCCGCCGCCCGAATACTCATCCCAGCCGAAAGGCGGGCTGGGCATCGGCCGTGAGGTGGAGTTGGAACCATTCGGTCAGGGCTCGGTCGGCCAGGACGTTTCCAGGCGCGGGTGGTCCCGGTTCCAGCCCCGGCTCGGGGCCCATGGTGTGAGCCAGGTCGGGGACCACGATGTGGCGCAGCGTCCGTGCCCGGTAGTGCGGGGCGAGCGCGTCATGCAGCAGTTGGCCGTGGCCGGGGCGGATCACTTCGTCGTGTTGGCCGGTGATGATGAGCAGAGGAGCCTGCGGCCTGCGTGTGGCGAGCTCGTCGGCCCGACCCGCGAAGTCCAGCCATGCGGCGATCTCGCGGGACTTCTCGCTCCAGTGGTAGGTGACGCCCAGCCGTCGTTCCCGGGCGGCGAGCACCTGGGTGGGATCGATGATCGGGTTGACCACACCCATGGCGCCGATGGGCAGGCCGCTCTCTGCCAGCGCGAGAAAGGCAGCGGCCCCGCCGGCACCCACCCCCATGAGGCCCAGCGGCTCGTCGAGTACGGGAAAGGTCTGGTGCAGCTCTGTGACGACCCGACTGAGTTCGGCCGCTGCCTGTTCCACGACCGGCCCGTACAGCTGGATCAGGTAGTCGGTCTGTCCGAGTCTGTTCACCTCGGGGACGCCCCCGTCGGGGAGCCGCTGCCCGAAGAGGGGCAGCCCCAGGTAGAACTTCCATGCTTGGAGACCGGACATCGGCAGTGTGCCGGCGAGTGCCATCTCACTGCGCGGTGGTTCAAAGGCGTGCAGCGCGACGACCATCGGCGCAGGCTGGCTGGTGTCGGGCGGCGGCACCGCGATGTACGGGACTCCCGCGGCGGTCCCGGTCAATGGCGCGGCGAGTGCGCTTTCGGCTACCACTGAGGGTTCCTCCCCTGTTCAGACGCGTTGCCGAGCCCCGGGCACGGATATCGGCCACGCGTAGTGAACCTCGTTGTGCGTAGCGGGCGAGAGATTGTGTGGTTTTTCGGCGGGGCGCCGCCGCGACGGCGACGTTTGACTGCGCGGAGTGCGACGCCATTCCCCCATGGCGGTTCGCTCACCGGTCGCCCCGGATCGGTCGCGCACCGCGATTCATCAGCGGTGGGTCCGACGATGCCGGTTGACGGGGCCCCGAACGCAAAACACTGTATCGCCCTTCGGTGTTGTGTCCTAGTTCGCACCCTTAGTTGGTTTTATGAGCTTTTAGGGCCAAATAGCTGTCCGAGGTAGCCGCGCACGAGGATTTTGCTCTCCGAGATGTAGTGCGGATCACCGTCCGGATCCTTGTGGAACGCCAACTTCAGTACGGCGTCGGCCGCCTCCACCGCCACGATGACAGCACGGTCCAGGGTTTCGCTCTCGGACACTCCGGCGATCGAGATCAACAGGTCGCGCAAACGCACCGCGATCACCCGGTTGTTCTCACTGTCGGCGTCGAGCAACCGGACGTCCACGACGTCGCCGAAATGCAGACTGCGAAAGCCGGGTTCGTTGCGGTGCATGTCGATGTACTCGTCGATCATCGCGTCGACTGCTTCTGTCCAATGCGCGAAGGTCTCCTCGGAAAGCCGGCGGGTCACTCGCAGGCTGAAGAGGTCAAGGTAGCGAAGCCCCAATGCCTGGGTGATGGCTTTCTTGTCCGGAAAGAATTGGTACACCGAACCGATGGCCACACCGGCGCGTTCGGCGATACGGGTCGTGGAAAGCTCCGAGTACCCGCCTTCGTCGAGCAGTTGGGCGCACGCGTCCAACATCCGTTGCACCCGCGCCATGCTCCGCTGCTGGGCGGGAAGTCGCCGCAGCGGCCCCTGGGCGACGGTCTGCTCGGACAAAAGGCCCTGGTTCTTGCGCGCCGACTCCGCGCCGCCGACGGAGTGCCGGTCCGACTCGGACCCGTCGCGCTGTTCTGGGGCGGTGGACTCGGAGGTTCGGGAAGAAGTCGTCACGTCTCTATGATGCCTTTCCGAATTCAAATGGTTCCCGTACTATTCCGGTTTTGAGCCCGAGCCGGTCGGCGCTCTTGGTTTTGGCCACTTCCGGTCCGGGCGCTGGCCGATCGAGCCTTGAGGAGAACCGCGGTGTCCCTCTCAGTCGAATACCCGGATCAGGGCAGCCCGAGTTTCCCCCCGGGGTTCCAATGGGGTGTTGCCACCGCGTCTTTCCAGGTGGAGGGAGCTACGCAGGAGCGCGGCGCATCCATATGGGATTCCTTCTGTCGACTTCCCGGCCGTATCCTCGACGGAAGCTCGGGCCAGGTCGCATGCGATCACTATCATCGTTTCCCCGAAGATGTAGCGATGATGGTAGAACTGGGACTTTCCGCCTATCGCTTCTCAATCGCATGGCCACGAGTTCTTCCGCTCGGTTACGGTCGGGTAAACACGGTAGGGCTCGATTTTTATGATCGTCTGATTGATGCCTTGTGTGCGGCCGGAATTCAGCCCGTGCCCACCCTCTACCACTGGGACCTGCCCCAGGCCCTCTCGGACGCCGGGGGGTGGTTGTCCAGGGACACCGCCGAGCGGTTCGGCGATTACGCCCGCCTGGTGGTCGATCGGTTCGGCGATCGTGTACCGCGCTGGATCACCCTGAACGAGCCCTTCGTCCACATGGCGTTCGGCTATGCGTTCGGAGTCCACGCACCGGGGCAGGCGCTGATGCTGGACGCACTTCCTGTCGCGCATCACCAACTGCTCGCGCACGCGCGTGCCTCCGAGGTGCTGCGTGCCGCAGGGCACGAGGTCCTGCTCACCAACAACTGCACTCCCGTTTCGCCGGTGGACGACGCACCTGACACCGTTGCCGCTGCCGCCGCCTACGACACGCTGCACAATCGGCTCTTCCTCGATCCGCTGCTCTTGGGGGAGTACCCCGACCTCAGCGCATACGCCGATCCGGAGACGGGGCGAACCCCGCTGGACCGGGTCATCCGTGACGGCGACCTCGCGGCACTGCGCGGCTCGGTGGACGCACTCGGCGTCAACTACTACAACCCGACGTTGGCCGCTGCCCCCGCTCCCGGTGACGCCCTGCCCTTCGCGCTGCCCGACTACACCGAGCTCTTCCCCGAAACGCCCTTGACCGGGTTCGGCTGGCCGGTCGTCCCCGATGGCCTGCACGCGCTGCTCACGAGCCTGCGTGATCGGTACGGGCCCGCCCTGCCGCCGGTGCACATCACCGAGAACGGCTGCTCCTACCCGGGTGAGCCCGACGCCAATGGGGTGGTGGCCGATCCCGATCGGGTCGCCTACCTCGACGGGCACCTGCGCGCCCTTGCCGAGGCGATCGCCGACGGGGTCGACGTGCGCGGCTACTACGCCTGGTCCCTGTTGGACAATTTCGAGTGGGCCCAGGGGTACACGCAGCGGTTCGGCCTGGTGCACGTCGACTTCGCGACGCAGGCCCGCACACCCAAGGAGTCGTTCTTCTGGTACCGCGACGCGATCGCCCGTGCTCGTGGGTGAGGCAAAAACCGGTGGCCCTGCCGAGTCCGTTTGGGCATCATCACGGTTATGACCGCACGGCACTGGCCTCTGTTCGCGCTCACCCTCCGCACCGAACGCCTCGAACTGCGTCTGCCGACCCTTGCCGAGCTGGACGAATTGGCCCAGGTCGCTGCCGAGGGCGTTCACGATCCCGAGCAGATGCCTTTCCAGGTCCCCTGGACCGACGCTTTGCCCCAGCAGCGGGCCCGAAGCGTCATGCAGTACCACTGGCTGAAACTCGCGGAGTGGACCCCTGCGGCGTGGTCGCTCCAGCTGGCTGTTTTCGAGGCCGGCCGGGTGGTCGGTGTCCAGGAGGTCGGTGCCAGGGACTTCGCGGTGACCCGCGAGGTCAAAACGGGATCCTGGTTGGGCAGGGCGCACCAGGGGCGCGGGATCGGTACCGAGATGCGTGCGGCGGTCCTGGAGTTGGCGTTCGCCGGGCTCGGCGCGCAGGTGGCGCGCACATCGGTCTTCTCCGACAACGAGCGTTCGATGGCCGTGTCGCGCAGGCTCGGTTACCGCGGTGATGGCGGCTTCCGTATCGGCGTTCAAGGACGCATGGTCAACGGGCATCGCCTGGTACTGGAGCGTTCGGACTGGGAGCACCACCGAAGGGGGCGGACCTGCATCGACGCCCTCGACGCGTGCAAGGAGAGGTTCGGTCTTCGCTAGCATCGTATTTCTGACAATCTGTCGTCAATAAGATGACGGTCGGCTTGGAAAGCGACAGCGGGATTCAGTACCGTCGCCAGATGAAAAGCGCAGAAACCGTCGCCCCCGCAGTCGAGGCGCTCATCCAGGACCTTCCCAAGGTCGAACTTCACGTTCACTTGGAAGGTTCGATGCAGCCGGCCACCTTTCTGGAACTGGTCCGCAAGTACGACGTCCCCGGGCTGCCCCGATCGTTGAAGGAGGTCGGGGACTACTACGAATTCCGTGACTTCCCGCACTTCATCGACGTCTACATCGCCTCGGTGCAGGTGCTGCGGGAGGAAGCCGACTTCGCGCTGCTGACCCGTGACGTCGCCGCGCGCCTGGCCGCCCAGAACGTCCGCTACGCCGAGTTGCACGTCAGCCTGTACAACCACCTGGTCCGCGGAGTCCCCGCCTCCGTGGTCTTCGCCGGGATCGAGCACGGCCGCCGCGATGCCGAGCGCGAGCACGGCATCCGGTTGCGCTGGATCCCCGACTTCCCCGGCGACTTCGGCGTAGAGGCGGGGGAGCAGACCCTGGACGCGGTTCTCGCAGACGGCCCGCCCAGCGTTGTGGGCTTCGGCGTCGGGGGGATCGAGGTGGGTCGGACCCCGTTCAAGGGGATCTATGCACGCGCCCGCGCAGCAGGACTGCACAGCATTCCGCACGCCGGCGAGAACGGCGGGCCCGAGCGGGTGTGGGAGGCGCTCACGACCCTGGGCGCCGAGCGCATCGGGCACGGTATCGACAGCATGCAGGACCCCCGGCTGGTGGAGCACCTGAGCCGGCACCAGATCCCGGTGGACGTCTCACCGACCTCCAACCTGCGGACCCGGGCCATCGCCTCGATCGAGGAGCACCCGTTGCCGCGCATGCTCGACGCGGGCCTGCTGGTCACCCTCAACAGCGACGACCCGCCCATGTTCGGTACCGACCTGGTCAACGAGTACCGCACCGCGCACATCCTCGGCCTGGACGGCGCGGACCTGGCCCGACTGGCGCGCAACGGCGTCGCGGCCGCGTTCTTGGAACCGGCGGACAAGAGGGCGCTCTCCGCCGAGATCGACGCCGTACTGGCCGACTCCCAGCCGGCCTGATCGGGCGGTGTCGTCGCGCGGAAACTCCGCGCGACGACACCGGACAACGACTCAGGGGGCCGGAGCGGTCTCGCTCTGGGCTGCCACGCCGGCATCTCCGCACTGGTCCCGGTATCCCTCGAAGGACGCCAGCCCGCGCTCGGCGGCCGGTCCGTCGCTCAGGATCGGGACGCCGCCCTCGATCTGGCCGGGAAGCCACTCGTCCTCGATGATCCGGTCGCCCTCCAAGGTCAGTCGGAGTACACCGGTCTCGGCGGTGGGGCCGTCGAAGTTGTAGAAGACGAAGTTGCCCAGCCCGTAGTGCACGTAGGAGTCGCCCATATATCCGCCGGGGCTCACCACGTGGGCATGCCCACCGACAACAGCGGTCGCGCCCGCACCGATGAGTTGCCGTGCGAGGTCGGGGGCGTGCGGCAACGGGCAGTGATCGCCCTCGCGTCCCCAGTGCAGGAAGACGATGACGGCGTCGGCCTCGGCCTTGGCGTCCTGGACCGCCTGGATCGCGCGCGGCAGCATCTCGCCCTTGGTGCTGGCCAGGCCGGGCTTGCCCGCACCGGCCGTCCACTCCGTCATCAGGTGGTCGTCGAGGACATCGGTGGCGCCGATGACCGCCAGCGTGTTGCCGTTGACCTCGAAGATCTCGGGAGAGTACGCCCCGTCGGCGTCGAGGCCCGCTCCTACCAGGGGGAATCCCGCAGCCTCGGCGTTGTTCAGGGTGTCGGCGAGACCATCCGGACCGAAGTCCATGCCGTGGTTGTTGGCCAGGGTGGCCACGTTCACCCCGGCCTCCTGCAGCGCGGTGAAAACGGTGTCCGGCGCGCGGAAGGCGAATTCCTTCCCTGGGGCCTGGGTGCCGCCGTCGGTGACCGCCGTCTCCAGGTTGACCATGCTCACGTCGGCTTCCTTGAAGACCTCCGCGACCGGCCCCAGCGCACCGGCGGGGTCGGCGTCGAGTCGCTGACGCAGCATGCCCTCGAACATGACGTCACCGCCGATGGCAACGGTGTAGGGCTGCCGTGCGGCCTCCGATGGGCTCGGGGGCGCGGAGGCTGCTGGTGTCGATGCGGCCGCCGTCTCGATGGGGACCGGTTCGCCGCCGTCTCCACATGCGGTGGCGAGGGCGGTCGTTGCGACGAGCAGTGCTCCGAGGCGCAACGGGCGGCCGTAGGGGGCGAAAGGGCGGGGGGCAGGGGACACAAGGACTCCTGGAAGGAATGGGTCGACCAGCTAGGAGATTGGACGTCCGGGGTGAGGCGTTAGTTGCCGTCCGGCCCCCCATGAGTCCCATTCGTTACTGGTGACAAGGGGTGCCGCGGCGCTGGGAGGAGGGGGTGGTCGTGCGCGATCCTAGCCGCGGACGGGCTTGTCGCGGGAGTAGATGGCACAGGTCGGTCATCGTGCAGGAAAATCAGGTGTCCTCTGCTCGGCGGCATGCAGGGTGCGGCGGCAGGTGTCAGGGTGGGGGTGTCCGACACCCCTTAACTGTAGAAGTTCGTTTTCTTGATCAATTCCAGTTAGTGGCATAGGGTTACGTGCATGGACGACGCCGCCACCCTTCGCGGAGCCGGGCTGCGGGTGACCGCGGCGCGGCTCGCGATCCTGGACGCGGTCCGCACGGGCAACCACCTGGACGCCGAGCACATCGCGCACGCAGTCCGGGGCAGGGTCGGGCATGTGTCCACCCAAGCGGTGTACGACGGCCTGCACGCCCTTACGGACACGGGGTTGGTCCGCCGGATCGAACCAGCTGGTTCTCCCGCGCGGTACGAGACCAGGGTCGGCGACAACCACCACCATCTCGTCTGCCGCCTCTGCAAGGGGGTAACCGACATCGACTGCGTGGCTGGAGCGGCGCCCTGCCTGGAGCCCTCCCAGTCGCACGGTTATCTGATCGACGAGGCCGAGGTGGTGTTCTGGGGCGTTTGCCCCGACTGCCGTTCAGGCACGGGAGAGGCCCCGAATGCATCCGAGCCGTCCGCCGTCCCGCGCGGCTGACGGTTCCTTCGGGTCCTGCCCACAGACGACCGCCGGATTTTCCCGGCGGGCACAGGTTCATACGAGGCCAGCTTCACCAGAAAGGCGCGAGCAATGGTTGCTTACAGCACCGACGACGCCGGTATCCCGGCACCCCACGACGGGCTCTCGCAGTCCGTCGGCCCCAACGGCCCCCTCCTGCTCCAGGACCACTACCTGATCCAGAAGCTGGCGCACTTCGACCGCGAGCGGGTCCCGGAGCGCGTGGTGCACGCCAAGGGCGGCGGTGCTTACGGCGAGCTCGAGATCACCGAGGACGTCAGCCAGTACACCCGCGCGGGCCTCTTCCAGAAGGGGAAGAAGACCCCGCTGCTGCTGCGCTTCTCCAGTGTCGCCGGCGAGCTCGGCAGCCCCGACTCCGCCCGTGACCCCCGCGGGTTCGCGCTGAAGTTCTACACCGAGGAGGGCAACTACGACCTCGTCGGCAACAACACGCCGATCTTCTTCGTGCGTGACCCCTCCAAGTTCCCCGACTTCATCCACTCCCAGAAGCGTCGTGCCGACAACCAGCTGCGCGACAACAACAACCAGTGGGACTTCTGGACGCTCAACCCGGAGTCGGCCCACCAGGTCACGTTCCTGATGACCGACCGCGGTACCCCGAAGAACTGGCGCCACGTACACGGCTTCGGCAGCCACACCTTCCTCTGGTACAACGCCGCCGGTGAGAAGTTCTGGGTCAAGTACCACTTCAAGACCGACCAGGGGATCGAGAACCTGACCGCGGGTGAGGCCAAGGCCCTGGAGGCCGAGGACCCCGACGCGTTCCGCCGCGACCTGTGGAACGCCATCGAGAAGGGCGACCACCCCTCCTGGACCGTCAACATCCAGGTCATGCCGTTCGAAGACGCCGCTGACTACCGGTTCAACCCGTTCGACCTGACCAAGATCTGGCCGCACGCGGACTACCCCGAGATCACCATCGGCAAGTTCACCCTGAACCGGAACCCGCAGAACTACTTCGCTGAGCTGGAGCAGTCCGCCTTCCAGCCCTCGAACCTGGTGCCCGGCATCGGTGCCAGCCCGGACAAGATGCTTCAGGGCCGGCTGTTCTCCTACCCGGACACCCAGCGCTACCGCATCGGGCCGAACTACCTGCACCTGCCGGTGAACCGGCCTCTGTCGCCGGTCAACACCTACAACCGCGACGGTGCCATGACCTATCACGCCACACCGGACCCGGTCTACGCTCCCAACACGGTCGGCGGCCCGGTGGCCGACGAGTCGCTGTTCCAGGGCGCTGACTACCACGTGGCAGGCGAGATCGTGCGCTCCGCGTACGAACTGCACAAGGAAGACGACGACTTCAGCCAGCCCCGCGCACTGTGGGAGAACGTTCTCTCCGAGACCGACCGCGCCAACCTGGTGAGCAATGTCGTGGGCCACGCCTCGGCCCCCGAGGTGACCGCCGACATGAAGAAGCGCGTCGTGGAGTACTGGACGAACATCCACCCGGACCTGGGCGGTGGCGTCGCCAAGGGACTGGGCGTCCAGGGCTAGACACGCCTGCGCCGTTCGGAGCTTCTGACGGCCCCGGGCACGGACCCGGTCGGGGATCAGCTGATCCCCGACCGGGTCTTCGTGTTTTCCGCCCCCGACGGCGGGTTCCAGGGACTTCACCGGCCCGCGCCCCGGTCGGCCCCGACGCTTTTCAGGGTTAATTTACCGATTGAGGCTTTTGGTAAATATGGAGGGGTTTCATGTTTTATTAACCGGTGGATTCGGTGTCCACTGCTAATTTGCGAAGAAAATTAGTAATCAGTGGTCCGGGTTTCGGTCCTCAATTCAGAGGGTTCTTTGAGCAATGCGGGCCATGGCCTCTTTGGTGCCCCTGTTGCCATGTAGGGTCGTTCTGACTAGGGGAAAGATGGAAGCTCCAGCCGTTAAGCGGCAACCGTCCAGCTTTCGAGGGGATTTGAACAAAAATTCCCGACGTCCCACAGAAAGCTGCTAGCGTTGCGGACCGTCAGCAAATGAGAGCGCAACGTTGCGTTATCTCCGGCGACTCGTACCGGTAATCGGTCGGTTGGCTGCTGTCATAAGAAAAAGGCTAAATCCCCCAGGCTTCCAGTATTGGGTTTGCGATTCACGATCCCGCTCGTGGTGACGCTATGCCCTCAAGTGGTTACGTCTCGTAACGCAGTCAGCGAAAGGCCATGCCTGAACATGCGTAAGAAAATGCTCGCCACCGCCTCCACCGCCCTGCTCACCGCAGGTCTGGTCGGTGGCTTTGCCCCCTTCGCCCTCGCCGACCAGGTGACCAGCGGTTCCGGCAGCATCGCCGGTGGCAACCAGGTCAACGTCCCGGTGGACATCGAAGCCGCGATCTGCGGAAACTCCTTGGCGGTCCTGGGAATCTCCCAGGCCCAGTGCACCAAGGTCTCCCGGGTCGTCTACGCCGCCAGCGACGAGGGCAAGAGCGCCCAGAAGACCAGCGGTTCGGGCAGCATCGCCGGCGGCAACCAGATCAACATCCCGGTCGACACCGCCGTGGACGTCTGCGGCAACTCCATCGCCGTGGCCGGCCTGTCCCAGGCCAAGTGCACCAAGGTGGTCGAGGAGATCGCCGAGAGCTCCACCACCACGCAGCAGACCAGCGGTTCGGGCAGCATCGCCGGCGGCAACCAGGTCAACATCCCGATCAACGTCGCCCTCGACATCTGCGGCAACTCGGTGTCGGTCCTGGGGGTCTCCAAGGCCGAGTGCACCACCATCGTCAACATCATCCACGCCGCGCCGGAGAACGAGGGCGGCGCCGGTGAAGGGTCCGAGGGCGGTCAGCAGACCGACGGTTCGGGCAGCATCGGCGGCGGCAACCAGGTGAACATCCCCGTGGACACCGCCGTCAAGGTCTGCGGCAACGCCATCAGCGTGCTGGGCATCGGCGAGTCCGAGTGCGTCGAGAAGATCAGTCAGGGCAAGCCCGAGAAGCCCGAGAAGCCCGAGGAGCCCAAGCCCTCCGAGACCCCGGAGAAGCCCAAGCCCTCCGAGAAGCCCGAAGACCCCGACGGCGAGCGCGAGGAGCCCGAGGGCCCCGGTGAGCCCGAGGGACCGGGGGACACCGACAAGCCCGAGCCCCCGGCCGACGAGAAGCCCGTCGCCTCCGGTGGTCTTCCGGTGACCGGAGCCGCCCTCGGCGGCCTGGTGGCAGCCGCGGTCGCGGCCGTCGGCGGTGGCGGTGCGGCGATGTACCTCAGCCGTAAGAAGAAGGCCGCCGCCGCGGCCTCCGAGAGCTAGCCCGTACTCCTGCCTCCCATCTCATCTCGCGCGTAGCGTGTGCCCCCCGACAAACCGGTCGGGGGGCACACGCGCGTTGCAGGAAGGTGTCATGCGCATGTGACGCCGTGGTTCACCGCCTCCGCCTTCGGAGGGGGTGCTGCGCAGGGGGCGGAGGAGTCTCATAGCCTCAAGGGGTGCTCCGCGTTCTGATCTCACCCCGGATGCTGGCGTTCCACGCGCTGGTTCTGCTGGTCATTCCCTCTTTCATCGTGCTCGGCCAGTGGCAGTACGACCGCTCGGTGCTCAAGTCCGAGGCGGTCGCGTTGCAGGAGGCCAACCTGAGCGCCGCTCCGGTCCCGGTGGAGGAGTTGGCCCAGGTCGGTGCCGGCTTGCCGCGTGAGGACCGGTGGCGTTCGGTCACCGCCACCGGAACCTTCGATTCCGAGCACGAACTCCTGGTCCGCAACCGCGACGGTGCGCGCGGGGTCGGTCTCTACGTCGTCACGCCGCTGGTCACGTCCGAAGGCACCGGGCTGCTGGTCAACCGGGGGTGGGTGCCCCAGCCCCCCACGTCGACGGAACAGCCGGAGGTCCCTGCGCCGCCCGCCGGTGAAGTGACCGTCACCGGGCGGCTCCAGTTCTCCGAGACGCCCGAGAACACCGGGATCCGGGTTCGGGACGGGCTGCCCGAAGGGCAGATCATGCTCATCGACGTGGACGCCATCGCCGGGACGGTCCCTTATCCGCTCTACGGTGGCTTCGCCGAATTGACCGATCAGGAGCCGGTCTCCGATCCGGCACCCGAGCGGGTCCCGGTGCCGGAGGTCGACACCGGTATGAACTTCTCCTACGCGGTCCAATGGTGGGTGTTCTCGTTGATCGCGGTCGTGGGCTGGGTCTTTCTGGTCCGGCGCGAACTCAAGGATGCCGAGAACGGCACCGCCGGTCCGCCCGCGTCGGGCTCCGGCCCCGATCCCGGACCGCCTCCGAGCACCGGTCCGCGGACGGGGCCGCCTGCCAAGATGGGCGCATGACCGATGACCTGATGGACGCCGCCGTCGAACGGATCGCACGCCGCGCACCCGGCGCGGGGGAGAGTGCCAGCGCAAGCCGGGTGTGGTGGGAACGTGAGGCTGACGATTACCAGGCCGAGCACGGTGCGTTCCTCGGCGACGCCGAATTCGTATGGGGTCCGGAAGGTCTGACCGAGTCCGCGGCCCGACTCCTGGGCGACCCCGCGGACCTGGCCGGCGGCCGGGTGTTGGAGATCGGCTGCGGGGCCGGGCAGTGCGGGCGGTGGTTGCGCGGACAGGGAGCGACCGAGGTGGTCGGCATCGATGTCTCTCTGCGCCAGCTCCACCATTCCCGCCGTATCGACGAGGCGACCGGGTGCCGGTTGGCAACGGCCCAGGCCGATGCCCAGTTGTTGCCCTTCGCCGACGCCGCCTTCGATGCGGTGTGCTCTTCCTACGGGGCGTTTCCCTTCATTCCCGACGCCGCCGCCGCGCTTCGCGAGACGGCCCGGGTGCTGCGCCCCGGTGGCCGACTGGCTTTCTCCGTCAGCCATCCCGTCCGCTGGTGCTTTCCGGACTCGCCCGGTGAGGAAGGGTTGCGGGTGCGCGACTCCTACTTCGACCGCCGCGCCTATGTCGAGGAGGACGAACAGGGGCGCGCGCTGTACGTGGAGTCGCACCAGACGGTCGGCGACTGGGTGCGGGCGATCAGTGGGGCGGGGCTGTTCCTGACCGATCTCGTCGAGCCTGAATGGCCTGCGGACAACACCGAGGTCTGGGGTGGCTGGAGTCCACTCAGGGGGAAACTGATCCCTGGAACCGCGATCTTCGCAGCCCGCAAACCGGAAGGGGCCTAGCCCGGTGAAACTCAAGCTCGACCTGCACGACGTCTACAACCGGGGCTCCGACATCGATCGTGCTCTGCGCGATGTCATCAACGAAGCCGTGCGCACCAAGGCCAAGACGGTGGAGATCATTCCGGGAAAGGGCTCCGGGCAGCTGAAGAAGCGGGTGCTGCGCTTCCTGGAATCCAAGGAGATCAAGCCGCTCTACCACCGGGTGGAGAAAGACTCCAAGAACTTCGGCCGGCTGTTCGTGCACTTCAAGCACTGAGAAAGCCGGCTGGTCCGGGCGTGGCCGCTTGCTGGTCGGGGTGGCGTCGACGCTTTGATGGCCCGGTCCTTCTGCTCGACGCGGCCCGAATGCAGCGACTGCCCCGGGGGGTTTCCCGCCGGGGCAGTCGCTATTGACAGCGGGAAAACGCTGTGACTATCGTCACGGGAAGCGCTTTCCGGGAAAGTCTGCCCCCCTCTTCCCCCATAGCGAGGACCGCGCACGTCATGCCCTCGGCCGGGGCGAGGACGGGTGCGCTCCCGCGGCAAGGAGCCCTGATGCGACGGACGATCGGCTACGGCCTCGCCCTGTCGATGCCTGTACTCCTCCTGGCGGCCGGTGCCGTCGCGGCCGACGAGAGGCCCGCGCCGGACGTCTCGCCCAGCGCCGAGCGGGTTGCCCGCCAGGTACTGGGACCCGACGACGGCTGGGCCTCCGCAGGAGCCGGGACCACCGGCGGCTCCGCTGCCACCGCGGACCAGGTGCACGTCGTCAGCGACTACGCCCAACTGCAGGCCGCGCTGGCCGGCGGACGCGCCAACGACACCCCCAAGATCGTCTTCATCGACGGCACCATCGACGCCAACACCGACGAGCAGGGCCGACCGGTCAGCTGCGACCACTACGCCGACCCCGATTACGACTTCGCCGCCTACCTCGCCGAGTACGGTCCCGAGAACTGGGGGACCGACGAAGAGCCGCACGGCCCCCTTGAGGACGCCCGCGCCAGGTCCCAGGACAATCAGGGCGAGCAGATCATCTTCGAGATCGGTTCCAACACCACCCTCATCGGCCTGGGTGACGACGCCCGGCTGCTCGGCGCGCAGATGATGGTCGAGAGCGTCCACAACGTCATCATCCGCAACATCTCCTTCGAGAACGCCTACGACTGCTTCCCGCAGTGGGATCCCACCGACACCGCCGTGGGCAACTGGAACTCCGAGTTCGACAACGTCTCGGTGCGCCGTTCGACCAACGTCTGGATCGACCACAACGAGTTCAGCGACGGCGACCTGCTCGACCGGGACCTCCCGGAGTACCTCGGCCGCGAGTACCAGCAGCACGACGGGCTCCTGGACATCACGCACGGGGCCGACCTGGTCACCGTGTCCTACAACCATCTGTACGACCACGACAAGACCATGCTCATCGGAAGTACCGACTCGCCCACCCACGACGTCGGCAAACTCCGGGTCACCCTGCACCACAACAAATGGGAGGACATCCTCCAGCGCGCGCCCCGAGTGCGCTACGGCCAGGTCCACATCTACAACAACCATTACGTGATTCCCCGGACCCCGCCGGGCGAGAAGGTCTACGAGTACTCCTGGGGCGTCGGCGTGGAGTCCCAGATCTACGCGGAGAACAACTACTTCGAGGCCTACCGCGAGTTCGACCCGGCCGAGGTCATCGCGCACTGGAAGGGCACCGCGATGCATGAGTCGGGGACCTACCTCAACGGCAGCGCGCCCAGGCACCGGGTGAGCCTGCTCGACGCCTACAACGCGGCCCGAGAGCCCGTCATCGGTTCCGGGGTCTCCTGGACGCCGGCCCATCACAACCGGATCGACCCGACGCGATCGGTGCCGGCCACGGTCCGCAAGGCGGGGACCGGCCAGATCCTCTGAGGCCGGCCGAGCGGCTTCGCCCCTGACGATTCCCCTGAGCAGCGCCCCTGGTGTCTCCCCTCCGCCGGGGGCGCTCGCACGTCGTACACGCGAACCGGCCCCGTCGCCTATGGGGTCGGGGCCGGTTCGGCCACAGGTCAGTCCAGCGGTTTGCGCAGGTGAAAGATCCACGCGGGCGGCAGGTTGAGCAGGATGCGGTCCGTGCCGATCCCGTAGCGGTTCACCCACTCCTCGACGACCCAGCTCGACTGGGCCTGGCGCAGGTACTGCTCGCGCGGCGCGATGACCGCCTTGATCTCCTTGGTGTAGAGGTAACCGAAGAAGGACAGGCGTCCGCCGGGACGAAGCACGGTGAAGTAATAGTCCAGGATCGTGCGGACCTCATCGGCGGTGAAGTTGGCGAAAGGCAGTCCGGAGATGATCGTGTCGAAGCGGCGGTCGGTTCCCAGGTCGTTCACCAGGGCGGTGTGCACGGTCGTACGGTCGCTGGCGTTGCTGAAGACCGGGTCGGTCTTCACCATTTCCTCAAGGTGCCGGGTGAAGCGCGGGTTCGCCTCCACCATGTCGAGGGTGTCGCCCTCGCGCATGTGCGCGGCGATAGCCCGGGACACCGGCCCGGTTCCCGAACCGGCCTCCAGGATGTTGATCGGGGCGGTCGGGTCGTCCCGTTGGGTGACGAAGCGGGTCAGTGCAGTGGACAGTGCCGTTCCACTGGGTGCGATCGCACCCGTCGCGCGAAACGTCTGAAATGCCTGCTGGATGAATAATCCGGCGTCACGCAGTCGGTGGTCGAGGCGCAGGGGCTCAAAAGGGCTCTGGGTCGCTGCCATAGAAGAACGCTACTGCCTGTCCCGTTAAGACGGTGGTTAGTTGATCGTCCGTTTTTCTCCCACTGCGTCGATACGGGCTGGTGGGGCTGTTCCCATCTCCCCACCGAACAGAAGGCGGCAACGGTCCTGTTCGGGCGCGTCGAGAAAACCGTCGTGGGCGGGACCTGCCGGATGGGGGCGGACACGGACGTGCCCCGGCCGCCAGGGCATGAGGATCCCGTGGTTTCGGGACCGTGCAACCGATGGCCAAGCGGATAGCATTGCCGACTATGAGTGACCACCGGACCCATCCCCGTACCGCTCTGATCACCGGTGCCTCCACCGGTATCGGGGAGGAGTACGCTCGCCAACTCGCCGAGCGCGGCTTCGCGCTCGTACTGGTCGCACGCCGCGCCGAGGCCCTCTCCGCGCTCGCGGCCGAGCTCTCTGCGCAATACGGCGTGGTGGTCGAGGAGATCCCCGCGGACCTCACCGACCCCGACTCCCTGGCCGTGGTCGAGGAGCGGCTGCGTGTCGGGGAGGGAGGCGAGCTCACGCCGATCGACCTGCTGGTCAACAACGCAGGACAGGGCCACGGAGGCGAGTTCGCCAGGCAGGACCCCGCGGACGTGCAGAGCACGATCGCGCTCAACATCACCGCCCTGACCAAGCTCGCGCACGCGGTGCTCCCCGTTCAGATCGAGCGCTCGAACGCCACGAGCGGCCGACGGCCGCTCGGGGGCCCCAACCGGTCGTCGGCCGTGGAGGGGCGGCAGCTGCTCGGGATCATCAACGTCGCCTCGATCGCCGGACTGATGCCGTCCTCGCCGGGCGGTGCGATCTACGCGGCCACCAAGGCGTACGTCCTCTCGTTCTCCGAGACGGTGGCCGTCGAGGCCAGTCGCAACGGAGTCCGGGTCACCGCCGTGGTCCCCGGTTACGTGCGCACCGACATGAGCCGGTACGCCCAGGAGGCCGGTGTCCCCGACATCGGCTTCGTCGCCAAGGACCACGTGGTCTCCGAGTCGCTGCGCGCGTGGGCGGCCGGCCGTTCCCGTGTGGTTCCGGGGCCGCAGTACAAGGTCGCCAGTGGTCTGCTCGGGGTGTTTCCCCGCGGACTTTTCAGCGCGGTCGCCGACCGGTTCACCCGGTAACGGTCTCCGACCCGCGGGCGGGGGCCAGAAGCGGGTGATGGAGTGTGGGCGTATCCCCCTGAACATGCCTTTTTCGTTCTCCGATGTGACACCGGTTCAGTTCCTATCGGACGGTCCGGGTCACGCCGGGGGACGGCTGCGCCTAATGTAGAAGGGCACGTAGTCGAGGAAAGTGATCATGAAGACCTTCGAAGAGCTGTTCGCCGAGCTGTCCGAGAAGGCGCGCACCCGACCCGAGAACTCGGGCACGGTCGCCCAGCTCGACGCCGGCGTGCACGCGATCGGAAAGAAGGTCGTCGAGGAGGCCGCAGAGGTCTGGATGGCCGCCGAGTACCAATCGGACGACGAAGCCGCCGAAGAGATCTCCCAGCTCCTCTACCACCTCCAGGTTCTGATGCTGGCGCGCGGGTTGCGCCTTGAGGACGTCTACAAGCATCTGTAGGCCGGCCTCGCGCTTTGCCCGCGCAGACCGGCCCCGCCGTGGCGTCCGTCCAGCAGGCTTTGAACCAGGAAGCAGAGGAACACCTCCAATGCCCGATCAGCTCCGTATCGCCGTGCCCAACAAGGGGCAGCTCTCCGAACCCGCGAGCGCCATGCTGCGCGAGGCGGGTTACCGCCAGCGCAAGGACTCCCGCGAGCTCGTCCTCATCGATCCCGAGAACCGCACCGAGTTCTTCTTCCTGCGCCCCAAGGACATCGCCGTCTATGTCGGCGAAGGCATCCTGCAGGCCGGGATCACCGGTCGCGACATGCTTCTGGACTCCGGTGCGCCGGCAGAGGAGATCCTGCCGCTGGGCTTCGGGCACTCGACCTTCCGGTTCGCCGCACGCGGCGGAGCCTCGATGAAGGTCGAGGACCTCGCCGGCAAACGCATCGCCACCTCGTTCGAAGGACTGCTGGAGGGATACCTTCGGCAGCGCGGAATCGACGCCCGGGTGATCCACCTGGACGGCGCGGTCGAGAGTTCCATCCAGTTGGGTGTGGCCGACGCGGTCGCCGACGTCGTCTCCACCGGCACCACGTTGCGTCAGGCGGGGCTGGAGATCTTCGGGGACCCGATCCTGGAGTCCGAGGCCGTCGTCATCGGCAGGCAGGGCATCGAGGACGATCCTGGTGTGCAGCAGTTGCTGCGCCGGTTGCGCGGGGTGCTGGTGGCCCGCGACTACGTGATGATGGACTACGACGTGAACGCCGAGCGCCTCGACGACGCGTCCGCGCTCACCCCCGGTATGGAGGGTCCCACGGTCTCCCCGCTGCACCGGGAGGGCTGGGTCGCCGTCCGTGCCATGGTTCCGCGGCGCGACGCCCAGCGCATCATGGACGACCTCTGGCAGATCGGCGCCCGCGCGATCCTGGTCACCGATATTTACGCCTGCCGTCTGTAGGCCGTCGAAAGGTCCTGCGCCTGATGCGGTTCCCCGCCCAGCCCCCCGAGCCCGCCATTGTCGAGCGCGCGACGGGGGTGACGGGCGGGGAGCTGGTCTTGCGGAGAGTCGGTGACCACTACGAGATCATCAGCAACGGCGTTTTCCTCATGGACACCCGTGACGGTTCCTCCGAGCGTGCGCTGGTGCGCGCCTCGCTGGCAGTGCTGCCCCCCGATCGGGTCGACCTGACGGTGCTGGTCGGGGGGCTGGGCGTGGGCTTCTCCGCCGCCGAGGCCCTGGCCTGCGACCGGGTCGCGCACGTGCAGGTGGTCGAGCTGGAGCCGCAGGTCATCGCCTGGCACTCCGGACCGCTCGGTGCGGTGGCGGGGCACCTGCCCGAGGAGCCTCGGTGTCGCATCACCCGCGCGGACCTGGTCGAGTGGCTGTCCGCGGCCGAGGGATCCTTCGACGCGATCTGCCTGGACATCGACAACGGCCCGGACTGGACCGTCGTCGAGAGCAACGGACTGCTCTACGAGCCGGCCGCACTTGACCGGCTGGCCGCCATCACCGCGCCGCAAGGCGTCGTGGCGTTCTGGAGTGCGATGCCCGCCCCCGGGTTCGCCCGGCTGCTGCGCGAGCGCTTCGGTGCGGTCGAGGCGATCGAGGTTCCGGCCCCCAGGGGTACCCCCGACCTGGTCTACCTGGCCCGTTCCGAGGACTGAGGGCATCGTCGGGCTCCCCGGCAGGGCTGCGGACGAAGGTTCCGGGCGCGGGTGGCCGTCCTGCGAACCGGTTCGCAGGACGGCCACCCGACGGCGGGGCACAAGCCGACGGGTCCGGCTCCGTGGAGTGCTGTGTCAGGACGTACGGGACAGGACCGCCGGAGAATTTGCGGCCGGACCGTCCCGGCGCGAGCAGAAGGGGTCGTCGTCCGCGTGGGACGGCGACCCCTTCAGGGCTCTTTGGGGTCAGACCGGCGCGTCGGTCTCGCCCTCTTCCTTGTCCTTGGCGATCTGGGCGCGGACCTCGTCCATGTCCAGATCGCGGGCCTGCTTGATCAGGTCCTCAAGAGCAGCCTCGGGCAGCGCGCCCGGCTGCGAGTAGATGACCGTCTTCTCGCGCACGATCATCAGGGTCGGGATCGACCGGATGTCGAAGCTTGCGGCGAGCTCCTGCTCCGCTTCGGTGTCGATCTTGGCGAAGGTGAGGTCGTCGTGCTTCTCGGCGGCCTTCTGGAAGGTCGGGGCGAACGCCTTGCACGGCCCGCACCAGGACGCCCAGAAGTCGATGAGGACGAAGTCCTTCTGCTCCAACGTCTCGTTGAAGTTTTCCTTGGTCAGCTCGATGGTGCCCACAAAATCTCCTGCGCTCGGGTCTCTGCTCTCTTCTAGAGCGGTCCTGCCCCCAGTTTTGTTCCACAAGCCCCCTGCGCGAAGGAAAGCGCGCGAGGCGCGGCGGACTGCGGTGGGTCGTCCCCGGGAAAACGCCCTAACACCACCGAGTTGGGAGGAAAACCCGTTCGTGCGTACATTCGAGCACAGAGGGGGCAGGTCAGTGCGCCCACGAGGCGAGAGCAGGGAGGTGGATCCGGTGTCGCATCCGCCGCCGTCGGGGGGAGAAGAGAACGGCGGCAGCGAACCCGACTACCGATTCACCCTTGCCAACGAGCGGACGTTCCTCGCCTGGATCCGCACCGCCCTGGCCCTGATCGCCGGAGCCGTCGCGGTACTGCACCTGGTGCCATTGGAGTGGAACACCTCGCTCCAGCTCACGCTTGGTCTGGCCCTTGCCGGACTGGCGGTGGTCATCACCGCCTACGCGCCCCTGCGCTGGCTGCGGGTGCAACGCGCCATGCGTATGGACCGTCCGCTGCCCACCAGTCCGCTGCCGTTGATCACCGCGGTCGGGGTCGCCCTGGTCTGTGTGGTCGTCATCGCCGGGAACTACTGGCCGTGAGAACCCGGCCGGATCGCGACCGTGGGTTGCAGCCCGAACGCACGCTGCTGTCCTGGCAGCGCACGGTCTTCTTGCTGGTCGGTGTCGCGTTGCTCTATCTGCGCGGGCCGTTGGTGGCGACCGGCGAGGCGTTCACCGCGCAACTGGTGAGCCGGGCGTTACCGGTTCTGGCCGTCGCCCTGGTGGCCGTCGTGGTCATCGTGCACCTGCGGCGGCGGTGGCGCCGGACCGATCACGGACTGCTCGACGACGCCACCGGATCGCCGCCGGCCCCGCTGGCGCGGCCCTGGGCGATTCTGCTCATCAGTGGTTCGGTGATCCTGCTCAGCACCGCGGTCGTGCTGACCGCGGTGCCGGGATGACGGGCCGGCCCGGTTGCGGCGGCGCCGACCCGTGGATCAGGCCACCGCAACCTCGGGGGAGGGGGCGGGTGAGGCGACGGGTACGGCGGGCTGCCCGTGCGCGATGATCGAGGTGATGATGTCGTCCAGTCTGCGGCTCGGACGGTAGTCGATCAGTTTTCCGGCCAGCGTCGTGTCGGGCATGCGCCGTCGCATGTCCTCGTACCCCTCTCCGTACGCCTCGTCGTAGGGAACGTACTCGATGGTGCTGGTCGAACCGGTCAGTTCGATCACGCGCTCGGCGAGGCCGCGGATCGAGATCTCTTCCAACCCGCCCAGATTGACCGCCTGGTTGTAGGCCGCAGGGGTCTCCATGAGCTGTACGACGGCCGGGACGACGTCGAAGACCGACCCGAAGCAGCGTCGCTGCGCACCGTCGCCGTAAACGGTGATGGGCTCGCCGGCGAGTGCCTGGGAGACGAAGCGCGGTACGACCATGCCGTAGCGGCCGGTCTGGCGCGGACCGACGATGTTGAAGAACCGGGTGATGACCGTGGGCAGACCGGTCTCCTGGCCGTAGACGTAGGCCACGAGCTCGTCGAGGCCTTTGGCCGCGGCGTAGGACCAGCGGCTCTTCAGTGCGGACCCCAGGATGCGGTCCGAGTCCTCGGTCAGGCCGTCGGCGTCGTTCTTGCCGTAGACCTCGCTGGTGGAGGCCACCATGACCCGCGCACCGTGCGCGGCGGCCGCCTCCACCACGTTCTCCGTCCCGTGCAGGTTGGTGCGCAACGACTGCAGCGGCCGGTCCACGATGGTGTGGACCCCGACCGCCGCCGCCAGGTGGAACACGGTGTCGCAATCGCTGATGAGGTCGTCGACCAGTCCCTTGTCCAGGATCGAGCCCTTGACCAGTTCGAAGGAACTGTTGTCCCGGAGCTGCTTGAGGTTCGTCTCGGAACCGGTCGACAGGTCGTCCAGCACCACGATCCGGTGTCCGCGGGCGACCAGGTAGTCGCTCAGGTGCGAGCCGATGAATCCGGCGCCGCCGGTGACCACTGCTTTCACGTGCATCCCTCCAAGGGAGCTGGTGGAATTTCTGGGACTTCTCGAACTTCGCCGAATCGGGCAGAGGTCCGTGGTGATGCGCGACCGGGAGTTCAGGTCAGCAACCGGAGCGTGTGGTAGCCCTCGGCGAGGGCCACCCCCGTCTGCATGCCGCGTAGGGCGGCCAGGCTGCGCAGGGTCGTCTCGGATCGGGTGTGCGGGTGCTGGTGGGCCTGGGTGCAGTAGAGCCCCATGGCTTTGACCTTCGCCGAGAGGTGTTCCTCGGTCAGTTCCACGAGGAGGTTCGGCGACGGGACGGCGTCGTAACGCCACTGGTCGGCAGCCTCCTCATAGGCCAGTACGACCCGGGGGTGGTGGCGGAGGCTGTTATTGGAGGGGCGCAGCGCGGTGTGCGCGGCCTCGGCTGTGACCTGGTGATCCTGGTTGTAGCTCGTCCAATGCGGTGTGATCACGACGGTCGGCCGCAGCGTCGCGATGGACAACGGACTGTGCTGCTCGATCGTGTTGGCGAGTTCGAACCGGGGAATACGGTCCAGTTTCAGGTGGTATTCGTCGCCCGGGAAGGCGATCTCCCAACCGTCCCACTCGAAGAAGTCCGCTACCTGCTTGATCTCGCTGTACCGCTCCTGGGCCGTCGAGATGCCCCTCGCCGAGTTGTCGGCGGTGTCCCCGACCGTCATGAATTGGACGTAGACCTCTGCTCCAGCCTCTTTGGCCTTGGCCATCAGGCCCCCGCACCCAAGTGTCTCGTCGTCTGGATGAGGGGCGAGGATAAGGAGGCGTTCCCGCTGCCAGTCGATCGTCATTCCACGTCCTTCACGGTTGTCGAACTCGGGGGATGGTCGGTCGGGCGCGTGCGGTGGGGGACACGAGAACCTGCGGTTGCGAGGGCGGACAGGTGTCAGGCGCCGGCCCCGCACGAACGGGCGGCCCGGACCAGCTCCATGCCTTCGGGTCCGGCGTTGAAGAGCAGGTCCAGCGCGGCCATCCGCGGCAGGAACGCCCGGTTGTGCCGGTTGGCTTGGTGATATTCGGGGTGGTTGAAGTTCTGCCACTCGACGGCCACCCCGTGGTGTTCGAAGACCGCGGGGTCGACGTAGCCTTTGGCGCCGTCGCCCGACAGCATGGTCGTGGCCCCGACCTTCGTGCTGATCTGGGCGAGGAGCTCGCTCTTTTGGCCTGGGAATTCGCCCAGTTCACTGGAACGCATCACGGGGGTCGCGATGTCGAACGCGTCCAGGACGAAGCGGGTGGTGGTCAGGGACAGGTCGACCAGGTTCTTCCACTCCGTGGTGTACACGTCTGCGAATGCCTCTCCGAAGTCGCCGTGAAATGGGGCGCTTCGATAGCAGTGCTCGACCAGGGTGCGCCGGTGTTTTTCGCGCCAATCGGAGTCATTATTGATAGATTTGTCCATTATTCGCTCGTCCCGGCTGCGTTGGATTACCGGGACGGTGAGCAGTAGTGGACCATTCTTTGACGCCACATAGTTGCGATGCTGCCACCCTTTGCGTTCGAACTGGACGTGGTCCAGGACGATGAACAGATCGCACCGGTCGATCTTGTCCAGGAGTCCCAGCCAGGGCAGATAGTGAGGCTGGTGCATGGCGACGCGCACGGTGGTTCCCTTTCGCGGCGGTGTCTGTGACGCACTGTGTCCGGTGGCGGGGGTGCCGGGCCGGCCCGGCACGTGGCCGTCTCCATCCTCACGCCGGGCAAGGTTATTTAGTTCTCAAGTCATATCTTTGTGACTTTTGGCTCCGACTCATCATCAAATACGAGGAAAAATCGTGCAGCTCCACCTGCGGCGAAGAAAGGTCCTTCGGATATTGGATCAATGGGGCAGACTGGTCGCAAGCCCGATGCTTGCGATTCCCGTGGCCTGATCAGGTCGCAAAGTCCGGTGAACTAACACCTTGGGCGAAACGTCAACTTAACGACCACTTGTCGATTATTGCTGGCCCGAAACCTGTTACCACCGGAGGTTCTCCAGTGCGCACCGCGCGTTTCCTCGGAAGTTGGCTGGCCGGTCTGACGGCGCTCTCCACCGGAGTTCTCCTCTTCTTATGGTGGCTGGACTTCGTGCTCGGAGCCGGCGCCGCAGGCACGCCTGCCGTCCTGCTGCTGTGGATCGCCTTCGGCGTCAACCTGTTGGTCTGGTCCCTGATCGGCCTGCTGCGCCTGGGCGACGAGGCGATCCATCGGGTCAGGGGCGGTGGGGGAGCCCCGGCCCGTCACCGGGCCTCGGTCCGTCGTACCGATGCGGCGCGGGAGCGGGTGCTGGTGGGGACGGGCGGTGGTACGCACCGTGGCCAGCACGTTTTTGCCACCGGGGGCGAGGCCGGTGTCGCCGGCGAGTGGCCGGGAACCGATGGTCGGGCCGCGGCCGCGGCCGCACACCAGACGATCTCGCTGGCCGTCGTCATCCCCGCGCACAACGAGGAACCCGTCATCGACGGCGCGATCAAGTCGGCCCTGCGGCTGTTCAACCGCTGGGACATCTACGTCGTGTCCGACAGTTCCAGGGACGCCACCGCCGACATCGCCGCGGAGACCGGTGTCAACGTCCTCGAACTCCTCACCAACCGCGGGAAAGCCGGAGCCATCGAGGCGGTCATCCAGGAATTCGACCTGACCGAAAACTACGACGGTGTAGTGATCTTGGACGCCGACACCGTGCTGGACGAGAACTACGTCAAGGGCGCGCGCCGCCAGCTCGCCGACCCCACGGTGGCCGCAGTGGCCGGATTCGTCGTCGCCGAGTGGAAGCCACAGGAGAGAAGCGTCGTCGGCCGGCTCATCTCGGCCTACCGGGACCGCCTCTACTGGCTCTTGCAATACTTGATCCGGTTCGGGCAGACCTGGCGTTTCACCAGCGCGACCTTCATCGTTCCGGGGTTTGCCAGCGTCTACCGCAGCAGCGTGCTCAAACAATTGGAGATCAACCCCAAGGGGTTGGTCATCGAAGACTTCAACATGACGTTCGAGGTGCATCACAAACGCTTGGGGCGTATCTCGATGCGTCCGGACACCAAGGCCTACTCCCAGGACCCGTTCAGTCTCGGCGACTACACCAGCCAGGTCCGCCGTTGGAGCCTGGGGTTCTGGCAGACGGTCCGGCGCCACGGGATCTGGCCGAGCCTGTTCTGGTTCGCGCTGTTCTTCTACATCCTCGAAGTGGTGTTCGTCGCGCTCGCCCTCATCGCCACCGCACTGGTCGGCCTGTTCGTGCTGCTTCCGATGCTCACCGGCAGTGCGGTTCTGGGTATCGACTGGTACGCCGACAGTTACGCGACGGTGACCGCCGTACTGCCGCTGAGCGCCATCGCGGTCGGTCTGTTCGTGCCCGACTACATCCTGACCTGCGTCATCGCGACGGTTCGTCGCCGTCCCAGCTACCTCTTCTACGGGCTGTTCTTCCTGCCCGTCCGGTTGCTGGATTCCTGGTTGACCCTGCGCACCATCCCCCAGGCGTGGACCGCGCGATCGGACGGTCGGTGGAAGAGCCCCACGCGCAAGGCACTCAATAGCTGATCGGACGCCCCGATCAGGGGGCACCCGGAACGACGCTTAGGCTCAGTGGGCAAGAGGTCTCGCGGTCGGGTCCCAGCAGGTGACCGCCGCGAGGCCGTATCCGTTTCCGATTGCCGCAAGTGTCGAGGTGTCCCCGTTGGGCAAGAAACGTCTTCCCTTCACGCTGTACCGCGTGTTGGCCTACATCACGTCGGTCTGGCTGCTGCTCCTGACCTTCCTGGCGATGCCGGCCAAATACCTTGTCGGCGAGAGCGCGCGCTTCTCGCTCGTGGGAGCCCCCGCAGGAACGGAGCGGTGGTTCGGCGACGACACCCCGCTGATGATGTTCATCGCGGTCCCGCACGGCTACATCTACATGGCCTTCGTGCTGGTCGTGCTCTGGTTGTCGCTGAACCGCCGGTGGAGCGCACCCAAGACCGTCGGCGTGATGCTCTCGGGGACCATTCCGGTGGTCGGTTTCTTCGTCGAGCGGCGGGTGGCCGCCACAGAGCAGGCGGCGATGGACGCGGAGGCCGCGTCCCCTGCTCCTGCTCAGTCGGTGACCGCGCCTGCTGCTGAGGGCTGAGGGCCGGCAGACCCGTGGCCGTCCTCCGATCCGTCCGCCGCTCGCCGGTCTGCCAGTTCCCGGCGTACCAGGGAGGCCCAGAACGCAAGTGCGGCGACGGCGAACACCCACCACTGTGCGGCATAGCTGAGGTTCCTGAAATTCCAGGAGATCTCCTCAGGGGGCTGCGGCGGCGGAATTTCACGCAGTCCCTCGGCGGCGCCCGCGGTCGGTGCGGGGGTCTGCCCGGCCAGGGTGACGTAACCCTCGTAGAGCCGATAAGGCCATTCGTTGACCAGCAGGGCAGGAGCGATCCTGGCGACCTGCCCGTCGGGCACCGACATCGCGGTGTAGCCCTTCTCGACCTCGTTCTGTGGTGGCAGCAGCCAGCCCTCGACCGTCACCTCTCCCTCTGCGGCCGGCGGGGGGGCGTCCGCGGCTTCGGCCGGCAGCCAGCCGCGGTTCACGATCACCGCGGTGTCTCCGGAAGTCACCAGCGGGGTGATGACGTAATACCCCTCCTGCCCCTCGGGCGACAGCGCGGGCGCGAGCAACTGCGCGTTTGTGTCGAACGCCCCGGTTGCCCGCACGGCCTCGTTGGCCAGGCTCTGGGGCATGTAGTCGCCCGGGGCGAGCAGGTCCTCGATGGCGTCGGCCTGGTTCAGGTCCTCGACCGGATTGGTGATGGTCGCCCGGTCGGGCTGCTGGGCACTCTGGTACTGCCAATAGCCGAAGCTGATGCAGCACAGCACGGCGAGCAGTGCCGTCAGGTGGATGCCCAGCCAGTTGGGCCGCAGAAGGGGAAAGCGCACGTGCCCAGGCTATGTCCGACACGTGAGCGGGGAAGCGGGACCCCCTGTTGTGCGTTCGGCGACCGACTTGGCGTTGTATAGAGACGCGAGTGGCGATTACTTTAAGTAATTCGCTGTGACGTAGGGTTGTCTTGCCAGGTGGACTGTGGGTAATCTAGCTACCAGAGCGGGAGAGATACAACGAAAAAACCCGCTACGTGAACTTTTTGAGGCCACGACTCCTGGGGGGAGGAGTCGCAGGCCGTTCCCAGAGCGAGGGTCGTCTCCGTGGTTTCGAGGGGGGACATGGAGCCGGTCTTCGCGTACACATCGGTCGCCGTCTGCGGAATTGGGGGATTTCGCGGACGGCGGCCGATGGTGTTTTTCGGGGTGGGCCCGACGGTTCCCGAGTGGGAAAACCGAGTGCGGTCCCGGCCCGCGAGAAGTTACGGTTGCCCGGTCACATATGCTCTCGCACCCGCGGTCGCTTCAGATCCCGGACGCGAGACGGACGAGGGCAAAGGAGGTACCGCCATGGCACGCACGCGCAACAGCCTGCTCGGGATGGGTGGGCAGCGCAAGAAGCTGTCCAGGACGGACCTGAAGGGCGCCGACGCGGCAGCCGGCGGCAACGGGTCGGATCCGCTGGCGCACAAACGCGAACTGCTGGAGAAGCTCAAGGAGCAGGCCGCCAAGAAGGCCGACCAGAGCGGGGAGTCCGGCGCGAAGAAGTGACGTGATCCGTGCCCGGGCCGCCGTCGTGTGGGCCCGGGCACTCGGCGTTTGCGGACGTGGTCGGTCCTGTCCCGCCATAGCGTTTGTTCGCCCTGAAAAGTGTTGATTTCTCCTCCCTTTCAGGCCGCTCGCATGTGACCTGGTGGGACGGTCGACAGTGGGGTTCGCCGGCCGGTGACGGCCGCACCGGACGGGGCGGTTCGGCCGAATCTGCCCGCCTGGGCCGGTAGCGTGGCGAATTCCGGGGCCTTTACTCGGGCCCGCCCACGTCAGTGCCGCGTGGAGGAGGGAACCCCCATGACCAGTCCGCTACTCCCGGCCGACCCGTCCGGCGTCGGCGGTTACGAACTGCTCGCCCGCATCGGTCAGGGCGGTCAGGGTGTCGTCTACCTCGGGCGCGCTCCCGGTGGCGGGAAACCCGTCGCGATCAAGGTGATGAGCGGCTCCTGGGCGACCGACGACCGGCTGCGCCACCGCTTCGTCAAAGAGGTCGAAGCAACCTCCCGGGTCGCGGCCTTCTGCACGGCTGCCGTGCTCGACCAGGACGTGGACGCCGACCCGCCCTACATCGTCAGCGAGTACATCGAAGGACCCTCGCTGCGCGAGGCGGTTCTGGGCGAGGGGCCGCACACCGGTACCGCGCTGGACCGCCTCGCCATCGCCACGGCCACAGCGCTGGTGGCGATTCACCAGGCCGACGTCGTGCACCGCGACTTCAAGCCGGCCAACGTGCTCCTCGGGCCGGACGGGCCCCGCG
This sequence comes from Nocardiopsis ansamitocini, assembly GCF_030268225.1. GTDB lineage: Bacteria > Actinomycetota > Actinomycetes > Streptosporangiales > Streptosporangiaceae > Nocardiopsis_D > Nocardiopsis_D ansamitocini. The sequence goes on from NZ_BSQG01000002.1 coordinate 302,032, forward strand.
TGATCGACTTCGGGATCGCGCGGTCCACCGACGCCACCATCACCGCGACATCCTCCATCGTGGGGACACCCGCCTACATGGCGCCCGAGCAGGTACGCGGACACGAGGTCACCTTTGCTGCCGACGTCTTCGCCTGGGCCGGGGTCATGGTGTTCGCGGCGACCGGCGTCTCACCGTTCCAGGACGAGACCCTGCCGGCCGTGATCAACCGGGTCCTCAACGAGAGCCCCCGGCTCGACGGGGTGCCCGATCCCCTGCGCACCCTGTTGCAGGCATGTCTGAACAAGGAACCGGGGAGCCGGCCCACCGCGACCCAGGTGCTGGGGGTCCTGGTCGGGCACGAACCGGCCACGATCGCCTCCCTTCCCGTCGCGACGGTCCTCTCCCAGGGGTATACCGCCGCCACCAGCGCACAGCCCCGGATCGCCTCGACGGCAGCGCTACTGCTGTCCGGTCCTAACGGGGGGACCGCAGCCGCGCAGGAGCAGGGGGAAGCCCCACCGGCCACCGGTCTTGCCGGCCTGGCCGCCGCCACCCGCAGGTACGAGAAAGGGACGGTCGGCAGCCCCCTCCCCATTCCCAGTCCCACCACCGGTAGCAGGCCGATGCGCACGAGCAGTGGGCTCGCCGCCCTGGTGACCGGTGACGTCGCCGCTGGACGCGCCGCCACGCCTCCCCCGGACAGCGGGGCACTCCAGCGCGGCTCCGTTCCGGAGCGCGGACAGGCTCCGGTGACGGCCGCGCAATCCGTTGCCGCGCCGACCACCGGCCCTCTCCCGGCGGAACAGCCCACCGGTCGGTACCGAAGCACCCGATCAGGGGCAAGCGGTGGCCGGTCCAGAACCCTGTGGTCCTGGTCGCTTGCGGCCGGGCTGCTCGTGGTGGGCGGCTTGGTCGGCTGGACGCTCTACGGTCAGCTCACCGACTCCTCTGGCCGTTCGGAAGTCGAGTTCGTACGGGAGGACGTCGGGCCCGAGCCGTCCGCGCCCGAGCCCGCATCCGGTGTTCCGCCAGTGGTGGAGCCGAATCCGGGGGAGCAGGACCGCCCCGGTGCCACACCGGTACAGGAGTCGCCCTCCGCGCCCGCCTCCGAGCCGGATTACCCGCCTTCGCCCGGCGTTCCCAGCGAGGGCTCCGATTGGAGCACCCCGCCCGACGTGCCCGGAAGCCCGGGTGCCCCCGACTCCCCCGATGCGCCCGACGTGCCCGAAGAGCCGGAGATGCCGCCGGGAGGCCCCGATGGCACGGACGACACCGATGTCCCCAGCGAACCCGACGCCCCTGATGCCGGCGGGGCGCCGCTCCCCCAGACCGGGGAGCTGACGGACTGATCGCCTGTCCCCCCGTTATGGGGGGTCATCCCTCCTCCGTACGTGGCACGGTGGGGAAAGCTCCTTGTGCACGTGGGGATACCGGTAGGCTTTCGGCCAGCTGTCCCAGGAGGTCACAGATGACCGTTGTTCCCCTTCAGTACCGTTTTGACGGGCCTCGGAACGCGCCCGTGGTGGTGCTCATTCCGGCACTCGGCGCGAAGTGGTCGATGTGGGAGCCGCAGATGCCCGAGCTCACCCGCAGTCTGCGGGTGCTGCGGGTCAACCACCGAGGCCACGGGGACTCGCCCGCGCCCAGCGGCGCCTACTCGCTGCAGGAACTGGGTGGGGACCTGTTGTCCCTGGTGGATCACTGCGAGCTGGAGCAGGTGTCGGTCGTCGGTGCTGGCCTGGGCGCCATGGTCGGGCTGTGGGCCGCCGCAGCGGAACCCTCCAGGGTGACCCGGTTGGCCCTCATGTCCTCCACCTCGTGGGCGCCGCGCGACCATCGCTGGAGACGCCTGGCCGCGGAGGCCAGGGCGTCAGGAACGGTCGGCGTCTCCGACGCCGTCACCCGCTCTTGGTTCACTCCGTTGTTCCGGGAGCAGCGGCCCGATATCGTCTCCCGTTTCGTCGAGGAGTTCGAGCGCGTCGGTTCAGACGGTTACGCCGGGTGCTGCGACGCGGTGTCCGACCTCGACCACCGTGCGATGGCGGCCAAAGTACAGGCGGCCACCCTCGTCGTCTCCGCTGCCCACGATCCGGAGACTCCCCCCGGACACGGTCGCCGTCTCGCCCGCGCCATCCCGGGCGCGCGGTTCGAACTGGTCAATGGTGCCGCTCATCTCGCCAACATCGAGCGCTCCGACAGGGTCAACGATCTCCTGATGTCCCACTTGGCCCCTGCACGGCTGTTTCCCGACAGCGATCAGTTCTGATCGTGCGGAAGCCGGTGCGGGCGAACGCCTGAGGCGATGCCACCGCGGGGCCGGTGCGGTCCGGCTGCCCGCGCGGCTCAGACCCTCAGGGGACGGTTGATCTCCAACAGGTAGCCGTCGGGATCGCGGAAGTGGGCCGCGCGAATTCCCCAGGCGGTCCAGTCCTTTGCGGGGGAGGCCATCGGCACACCCGCCGCGAGGAGCTCGGCGGCCTTCGCGTCCACGTCGTCCACTTCGAAGATGACGGCTATCCGGTCCTGGCGCGGCAGATGGGGGTCGTCCGCGTCGGTTCCCAGAGCTTCGGCCACCACCTCGCGCTGGTTGAGCGCGAGCTTGGTCGACGACCCCACCTCGAACTCTGCGTAACGCGTCTCCTCCGATCCCCAGAGCACGGGGAACTTCAGCACGTCGGCGTAGAAGCGGAAGCACGCCTCGTAGTCGTCGGCAAGGAGCCGGATGTAGCTGAACCGCATGGGGTACCTCCGCGGGGACGCTGATCGGCCTGATGGCCCATTCTGCCTTCGCGGGGGCTCGCGTCCAGGGACCTCGGCCCGTCCAGGGTGTCCGGAACCGGACGACAGGCGAACACCAGCAGACATGTAGTCCCATGTTTTCATTATGTAGTACATCTGCTATCAATTGAAGTAGACGAGCAATGAGGAGGTGGGGTCATGGCAATGGCTCCCGAATCCGCCCCCCGGACGGAGCAGGCTGCTGTCCCCGAGGGGGACACGGTGATCGACGTTCGCGACCTGCGGATGCGCTACGGGGTGTCGGACGTGCTCAAGGGGGTGGACTTCCAAGCCGTGCGGGGTGAGGTGCTGGTGCTGCTGGGCCCCAACGGCGCGGGAAAGACCACCACCATCGAGATCCTTGAGGGGTTTCGGATGCGTTCGGCCGGGGCGGTGCGGGTCCTGGACACCGACCCCGCTCAGGGCGGAGAGGCATGGCGTGCCCGCCTCGGTGTGGTCCTGCAGTCCTGGCGCGACCACGGTAAGTGGACCGTCGGTGAACTGCTGGAGCACTTCTCGCTGTACTACCGGCCCTACTCGACCCCCGACCGTCGGCGTCCGCGCGACGTCGCCGAGCTCATGGACCTGGTCGGCCTCACCGGGCACGCCCGCAAGCGGGTCAAGTCGCTCTCGGGCGGCCAGCGCCGCCGCCTCGACGTCGCGGTCGGCATTGTGGGAAGCCCGGAGCTGCTCTTTCTGGACGAGCCCACTGCGGGCTTCGACCCCGAGGCCCGCCGGGACTTCCACGACCTGGTGCACCGGCTCTCGGACCTGGAGGACACCACGATCCTGCTCACCACGCACGACCTGGACGAAGCCGAGAAGCTCGCCGACCGCATCATGATCCTCGCCGACGGCCGGATCGTGGCCAACGGTACCGCCGCGGACCTCGCCCGGCAGGTGGGCGGACAGACCGAGGTCCGCTGGATGCGTGGTGGCGAGCGGTTCGTGCACGCAGAGAAGGACGGCACCCGCTTCGTGCGCGAGCTCTTCGCCCAGCACGGTGACGAGATCACCGACCTGGAGGTGCGCCGCAGCACGCTGGAGGACGTCTACATATCGATGGTGCGCAGGCACGAGGACGGCGGCGGGCCGGCCCGGAGCGGAGACGACCGATGAACACGACGCTTTTCGCTGTTCGGCTCGGTCTCGCCCGTGGCTGGATCGAGTTCCGACACACCCTGACCAGCCCCACCGACCTCGCCAGCTACTGCCTGAACTCCGTCGTCTTCCTGGTCGTGCTGCTGTTCCTCGACGGCAACGCAATGGAGGCGACCGACCTCGCCGGGACGGACGTCTCCCAGGCCACGATCGCGATGCCCGGTTTTCTCGCCATGACGCTCGTGCTCGGCGGGGTCCTGTCCATGGCCCAACTGCTGGCCTCCGAACGCGAGGACGGGACCTTGCTGAGGGCCAAGGCCACCCCCAAGGGCATCCTGGGCTACCTGGTCGGCAAGGTGCTCACCATCGCGCTGATGAGCGGGATGAGCATGCTGGTCATCCTGGTTCCCGCCGCGTTCCTGGTGAGCGGATTGCAGTTCAGCGCCACAGGGTGGCTCGTCCTGCTGGGGATCACCGTGCTGGGATTCCTCGCGGTCCTGCCGCTCGGTGCCATCGCGGGAGCGCTGTTCCCCAACCCGCGGGTGGTGGTGGGCACCCTGATGCTGGTGATCATGGGACTCGTCGTCATCTCCGGCGCGCTCTTCCCCATCTCGATGCTCCCGGACTGGTTGGCCGGGGTCGCACAGGTGTTCCCGGTCTACTGGATCGCCCTGGGGATGCGTTCGGCCATGCTTCCCGACTTGGCGTTGGTCGAGGAGATCGGCGAGTCGTGGCGCCACCTGGAGACCCTTGGCGCCCTGGGAGCCTGGGCGGCCCTCGGACTGGTCATCGCCCCACTGGTCCTGCGTCGTATGGCAAGGAAGGAATCCGGTGGCAGCGTTGCGGAACGCCGCCACAAGGCCATGCAGCGCTTGACGTAGGCGCGGTATCCGGGAAGAAAGCACGGCGATGAGCAACGAAACCGTCTACAACCGAATCGCGATGCTGCGCGCCGAGCGGGGGGTGTCGCGCCGCCAACTGGCGGAGGCCCTGGGAGTGCACTACCAGACGGTGGGCTACCTGGAGCGCGGAGAGTACAGCCCGAGTCTGCATCTGGCCTTGCGGCTCGCAGGGTACTTCGAGGTCCCGGTGGAGGTGGTCTTCTCGATCACACCCTTCCCCAGGATCGGAACCACGGAGAGGACGATCTGATGGCCGCGAACGGCAAAGGCGGACGGCGCAGCGCCGGCGAGGCGCTGGAGCAGACAGTCGAGCACGGTCCGGCGCGCCGCCGGTGGGCACGCCGGAGCAGACGGCGCTTGCTGGTGGCTGCGCAGACCGCGGTTCTGGCGGGAGCCTCCGCGCAGATCGTCGCCTTCGACCTGCAGCCGCCGGGCGTGGCACTGACGCTCTTCCTGGTACTGCTGTCCCTCTACGCACTGCTGGGCACCCAGCTCAATCTCGCGTCCCGCTGGGTGGTCGGGCTGAGACTGGACGAGCGCCAGAGGGAGGACCGGGAACGGGCGCGCTCGGTGGGGTACCGCACGACCACGGTCCTGCTGTTCGGGCTGATGATGCTCGCAGTGGTGCTGTGGTCGGGGCGGCCGGACCTCGCGGTGCCGATGAACGCATTGGCGGCGCTGACGTTCCTGCTGGGTGGCGTACACACCGGGTTGCCCGCGGCGGTGCTCGCGTGGCGGCTCCCCGACGAGACCCGGGACGACGAGTGACCGTCTTCCCGGGCGGCGGTCAGAAGATGTCGGGGCCGCCCCAGGCATAGGTGTCGCGATGGCGGATCTCGGCGAGCTCGTCCTCCGACAGCACACGCGGTGCCCCCAGGCGGCTGGCATCCAGGTACAGGGCCGCGAGCCACTCCAGCAGTCGAGCGTGTTCAAGGGCCTCGGCCAGGTCGGTGCCGGTGGCCACGCCGCCATGGTTGGCCAGCAGTGCGGCGCGTTTGCCCTTGAGCGCTTTGCATGCCTGGTCGGAGAGGTCGGCACTGCCGTAGGTGGCGTAGCGGGTCACGGGCACCGCGCCGCCCAGTCTTGCCGCCAGGTGGTGGATCGGGGGAAGCTCGGCCAGCACGCTGGACACCGCGGCCGCGGCGCGTGAGTGGGCCTGGACAACGGCGCCCGCGTCGGTCGCCCGGTAGATCCCCATGTGCAGAGTGGTCTCGGCCGCGGGGTCGCGTCGGCCTTCCAGCAGACGACCGTCGGTGGACAGTACCGGGCAGTCGCCCGGCTGAACGGAATGCAGGGCGGCACCCGTGGGTGTCGCCACGACCAGGTCGCCCGAGCGCATGCTGACCGTGCCGCCCTCGCCCACGGCCAGGCCGGTCTCGGCCAGTCGCCGCGCGGTCAGGCAGACGTCGCGGCGTTCTTGCTCCAGCAGCATTTTTCCTCAACGGGGTCGTACGGGCAGAGGGCTTTATACGGTCAGCCTTACCTAAGGTACGACACGCTTCCGCTCGTCTCCATAGGTGGCCGTAGTCGGCCGTCGCCGGCAGTACGGCTCCGCACCTGCGCGAGGTGACGATCACGCGCCCAGGACGCGATCAGAAAAAATAACGGAGAGTGTTCGACTTGGAGGCGAGGGGGTGGCTGCAATAGTGCCAAGAACTGCCGATTTGTTGAATATTTGCAGGTAGTGGCTTCGTTATGGATAAGTGTCGGAACGGTAAAGAACACAAAAGTGCCGTTTGTTACCTTTTTCCCCGGGCACACACGAGCCGTGACGCAACCCTACGTAACGCTTCCCGAGAAGCCCTATCTGTCCCGACCAGGCGCGGAGAAGGCTACCGGGCTCTATATCGACGGCTCGTGGCGTGCCGCCGCCGACGGCGGGCTGCGCGAGATCATCGATCCGTTCGACGCCAGTGTGCTGACCGTGGTCAGCGAGGCGACCGCCGATGACGCCGCCGCTGCCGTCACCGCCGCCCGGGCCGCCTTCGACACCGGACCCTGGCGCCAGGTCGGGGCAACCGAACGCGGCGCGATCCTCGACCGCATCGCCGACCTTCTCATCCGCGACCGCGCCGAGATCGCGCTGATGGAGTCGCTGGACACCGGAAAGACCGTTGAAGAGGGCGGTATCGACGTCGACGACGTCACAGCGGTGTTCCGCTACTACGCCGGCCTCGCTGACAAGGATCCGGGACGGGTCATCACCGCGCCCGAAGGCGTCTTCAGCCGGGTCGTCTACGAACCGGTCGGGGTGTGCGCGATGATCACGCCCTGGAACTACCCGCTGCTCCAGCTCTCCTGGAAGATGGCCCCGGCGATCGCGGCCGGCAACACCATGGTGGTCAAGCCCAGCGAGGTGACCCCGGTGACCACCCTCAAACTCATGGAGCTCGTGGAGGAGGCAGGCGTCCTCCCCGGGGTGGTCAACCTGGTTCCCGGTTCCGGAGCGGTCGCCGGAGCGGCCTTGGCCGCGCATCCCGACGTGGACCTGGTGTCCTTCACCGGCGGTCTGGCGACCGGTCGGCGGATCATGGCTGCTGCCGCGGGCACCGTCAAGAAAATCGCTCTGGAGCTCGGCGGCAAGAACCCCAACATCATCTTCGACGACGTCGAACTCGACACCGCCGTGGACTACGCACTCAGCGCCGCCTTCTTCCACTCCGGCCAGGTCTGCTCCGCGGGCGCGCGGCTCATCGTCCACGAGTCGATCCATGACGCTTTCACCGCGGAGCTCGCCCGTCGGGCCGACGCGATCGTCATCGGTGACCCCAGAGCCGAGGGGGTGCGCTGCGGTCCGCTGGTCTCTGCCGAGCACCGCGCCAAGGTCGAGGCCGCAATCGCCCGCGGGATCGAGGAGGGCGCCCGGGTGATCGCCGGCGGGGGCCGACCCGACGACCCCGCGCTCGCCCAGGGGTACTTCCACCGCCCCACGGTGTTCGTCGACTGCCATCGCTCCATGGACATCGTCCAGTGGGAAGTGTTCGGGCCGGTCGTCACGGTCGAGACGTTCAGCACCGAGGCCGAGGCCGTCGAATTGGGCAACGACACCGACTACGGCCTCTCCGGCGCGGTGTGGACCAACGACACCGGCCGCGGCGAACGGGTCGCCGCGGCGCTGCGGCACGGGACGGTCTGGATCAACGACTACGGCCCCTACTTCCCGGCCGCCGAATGGGGCGGTTTCGGCCGCTCCGGGATCGGTCGCGAACTCGGCCGGGCCGGGCTCGACGAGTACCGCGAGGCCAAGCACATCTACCGCAACCTCGCTCCCGAGCCGCAGCGCTGGTTCGGCTGAGACCACGGCGGCCGCGGGGGCCGGCCGCCGTATCCGTTCCACCACGATGCCCGTGACTCCCAGGCCACCCAGCACGCGCGAATGAGCTGAAGAGGAGACTCCTGTGTCCGCAAGCGGATCCACCTTCGACTACGTGATCGTGGGCGGGGGAACAGCAGGTTCGGTGATCGCCAACCGTCTCACCGAGGACCCCGGGACCACCGTCTGCGTGATCGAGGGCGGGCCCTCCGACGTCGGACTGGATCGCGTCCTCAAACTCCGCGAGTGGCTGGGCCTGCTCGGCAGCGATCTCGACTACGACTACCCGACCGTCGAACAGCCCCGCGGCAATTCCCACATCCGCCATTCCCGGGCCCGGGTCCTCGGGGGCTGCTCCTCCCACAACACGCTCATCAGCTTCCGCCCCTTCCCGCAGGACCTCGACGACTGGGTGGCCGCGGGTGCCGAGGGCTGGGACAACGCCACCGTGCAGTCCTATGCCGACCGCATCAAGTGCAACATCGTCCCGGTGGCCGACAAGGACCGCAACGAGGTCGTCAAGGACTGGATCACCTCTGCATCCGAAGCCACCGGAGTACCGGTGGTCGAGGACTTCAACGCGAGGATCTCCCACGGCGGTGGTTTCCGCGACGGGGTCGGATTTCTCTCCATCGCCTACGACCCCTACTCCGGCAACCGGTCATCGGCCTCGGTCGCCTACCTGCACCCGATCATGGGGGAGCGCACCAACCTCACCCTGATGTTGGAGACGTGGGCCGAGAAGCTGGTGTTCGAAGGCGATCGGGCCACGGGAGTGCAGGTCAAGCCGGCCTCCGGGGAGTCGACGACCGTGCGCGCCGCGCGCGAGGTGATCCTGTGCGCCGGGGCGATCGACACCCCCCGGCTGTTGCTGCTCTCGGGGGTGGGGCCGGCGGCAGATCTCGCGGAGGTGGGGATTCAGGCCCGCCACGACCTGCCCGGGGTGGGGGAGAACCTGTTGGACCACCCGGAGTCGATCATCATGTGGGAGACCGACAAGCTTCCCGATACCACCGTCATGGACTCCGACGCGGGGCTGTTCGTCCGGCGCGACACCAGTGACCCGCGCCCGGACCTGATGTTTCACATCTACCAGATCCCTTTCGCCGACAACACCGAACGGTTGGGTTACGACCGCCCCGACCACGCGATCTGTATGACGCCCAACATCCCGCGCTCCCGTTCACGCGGCAAGCTCTGGTTGACCAGCTCCGATCCGTCGGTCAAACCGGCCCTGGACTTTCGCTATTTCACCGATCCCGACGACTACGACGCCACGACAATCGTCGACGGACTCAAGATCGCCCGCCGGATCGCCGCGACCGAGCCCTTCAAGTCCTGGCTCAAGCGCGAGGTCGCACCCGGGCCCGAGGTCACCACCGACGAGGAGCTCAGCGAGTACGGGCGCCGCGCGGCCCACACCGTCTACCACCCGGCCGGAACCTGCAAGATGGGCGCCGCCGACGATCCCACCGCGGTCGTCGATCCGGCTCTGCGTGTTCGCGGGCTTTCGGGTTTGCGCATCGCCGACGCCTCGGTGTTCCCGACGATGCCCTCGCCCAATCCCATGGTCACCGTCCTGGCGATCGGAGAACGCGCCGCCGATCTGATCCGCGCCGATGCTCGCCGAGCAGGAGCCGCACGGTAGAGAACTCACCCGTTGACAGGCCGCACGGGCGGCTGATCCAAGGAGAGAGATCCGATGAGCTCCCCCAGTACCGAAGAGACCGAGCGGGAGACCGCCGAATCCAGGCCCAAGATCGCCGTCCACAATCTCTGGAAGATCTTCGGAAAGAACGCCGATTCGATCCTCGGTACCGATTCCGAGAACCTCGACCACGAGACCATCCGGGAGCGGACCGGGTGCACGGTCGCGGTCCGTGACGTCTCCTTCGACGTGGCTCCGGGAGAGATCTTCGTGGTCATGGGCCTGTCCGGATCGGGCAAGTCCACCCTGGTTCGTTGTCTGACCAGGTTGATCGAGCCGACGGGCGGCCAGGTCCTGCTGGACGGGGAGGACATCGGCAAGGCCGATGCGCACGCGCTGCGCGAACTGCGCCGCAACAAGATCGCCATGGTCTTCCAGCACTTCGGCCTCCTGCCCAACCGCAAAGTGATCGACAACGTCGCCTACGGCCTGGAAGTGCGTGGCGCAGGCAAGGACGAGCGCTACGCGAAGGCCCGTCAGATGATCGAAATGGTGGGTTTGTCGGGGTACGAGGATTCCCGGCCCGGCCAGCTCAGTGGCGGTATGCAGCAACGGGTGGGCCTCGCCCGCGCGCTCGCGGTCGAACCCGAGGTGCTGCTCTTCGACGAGCCGTTCAGCGCACTCGATCCGCTGATCCGACGCGACATGCAGAACGAGGTCATCCGGTTGCAGCGCGAGCTGGACGTGACCGCGGTGTTCATCACCCACGACCTCTCCGAGGCGCTCAAGCTCGGCGACCGGATCGCCATCATGCGCGACGGGGAACTCGTGCAAATGGGCACCCCCGAGGAACTGGTCGGCAGTCCCGCCGACGACTATGTGCGCGACTTCGTCGCCGACGTCGCGCGCACCGACGTCCTCACGGTGAGCTGGCTGATGCGCGCACCCGCCGAAGGCGAGCCGTTGGACGGCCCGGTGACAGCGCCGAGGACCGTGGTGCGCGACATCGTGCCGTTGCTCGCCAAGGGCACCGCACCCGTGCGGGTCATGGCCGGCGACCGGCTGCTGGGGGTGGTGGGCCGTACCGACGTCCTGCGCATCATCGCCGAGGACCAGGAGGATCCGGAGCAGAACGATCTGCCCGCTACCGCTGCCCCCACCGCTGACGCGGACACCGGCCCCGACCGGGCGACGGGGGTCTGAGCCGTGGTGACCGTCGTCCCGGCCGCGTCCGGAATACGCAGCGGCCCGCCCCCGTGGCTGACCAGCCGCTGGACGTGGGCGCTGCTCGTGCTCGCCGCCCTGCTCGTCGGCTTCGCGATCCTGCGCGGCCAGCACTCTTTCCCCGACCTTCCCGAGGCCTACCAGGTCGGTCCGTTCTTCGACCGCATCTACGACTGGGTCGTCGCCAACCGCAACACCAGTCCGCTTTTCCTGTACGGCTTCAACTACCTCTCCGTCGGTCTGGGTTCGGCCGTCATCCTGATCAACCAGGTGCTGACCCTGCTGGGCTGGCCGGGCGTCGTCGTCCTCGGAGTTTTCACCGCGTGGCGGGTGGCCGGACCGCGGATCGCGGCGTTCGCCCTGGCCACATTTCTTTCCTTTGGCCTGCTCGGGTTGTGGAGCGAGGCGATGACCACGCTCTCGCTCATTATCACCTCGGTCCTGCTGGCGCTGCTCGTGGGGATTCCCCTGGGCATCCTCGCCGGCCGCAGTGACGGCTTCAACGCCGCGATCCGCCCCGTCCTCGACTTCCTTCAGGTCATGCCGGCCTTCGCCTACCTGATGCCGATGCTGCTGCTGTTCGGTATCGGCAATCCGGCGGCAGCCGTGGCCACCACGATCTACGCGATTCCACCCGCCGTGCGCATCACCGCCGTGGGAATCCGCGGTGTCGACCCGGGAGCGCTGGAGGCCGCGGCCTCGCTGGGCTCCACCCGCTGGCAGCTGCTGACCAAGGTCCAGTTGCCGCTGGCCAAGCGCACGGTTTTCCTGGCCGTCAACCAGACGCTGATGCTCGCGGTGTCCATGGTGGTCATCGCCTCTGTCATCGGCGCGGGCGGACTCGGTGACGCCATCTTCCAGGCACTCAACAAGGTCAACGTCGGGCAGGCGTTCGAGGCCGGACTCGCGATCGTGCTCATGGCCATCGCCCTGGACCGGGTCACCGCGGCCGCGGGCGAGGGTGATCGGGGGCCAGGCGCCGCCTCCGGCCGCCGGGGCCTGCCTTTCATGCTGGTCGGCTTCCTGGCCACGGCGGTCGCCGTGGTGGTCGCCCGCCTGGCCAAAATCGCGGAATGGCCCAAGAGCTGGACCGTGAGCGTCGCAGAACCCATCAACCAGGTCAACGACGCGGTGCAGGCGCTGATCGGCGGAGCCACCTCCGCGTTGGGCACGTTCACCCTCGGGTGGGTGCTGGATCCGCTGCGCACGGTGCTCACCGATTCGCCGTGGTGGCTGGTGGTGCTGGCCGCGGCGGCGTTCGGCTGGGTCCTGGGCGGCTGGCGGATCGCCCTGGTGGGAGGGTTGTCCATCCTGGCCACCGGGTTGCTGGGAGTGTGGGGCCTCAGCATGGACACCCTCTCGCAGGTGCTTGTCGCCGCGCTGGTCACCGTTGCCCTCGGCTTCGTCATGGGCATCCTCGCCGCGCGCAGCGACGTCTTCGCCCGCATCCTGCGCCCGGTGCTCGACGCCATGCAGACGCTCCCGCCCTTCGTCTACCTGATCCCGGCCGTCGCGCTCTTCGGTATCGGCCGGATCCCGGCTCTGGCCGCGGCCGTCATCTTCGCGCTGCCGCCGGTCATCCGGCTCGTGGAGGACGGAATCCGTGGCGTTTCGCCCTCTGCGACCGAGGCGGCCCTGTCCCAGGGGTCCAGCCGTATGCAGTTGCTCACCAAGGTGCAGTTGCCACTGGCGCGCTCCTCCCTTCTGCTGGCTGTCAACCAGGGGATCATGATGGTCCTGGCCATGGTCGTGATCGGTGCCCTGGTGGGGGCCGGCGCACTGGGTTACGGAGTGGTGTTCGGCCTGGCCCAGAACCAGTTGGGACTCGGCCTGACCTCCGGCCTCGCCATCGTCTGCCTCGGCCTGTTCCTCGACCGGCTCACCCAGAGCGCCGCCAGGCAGGGGGAGTAGAACATCATGTCCACGCAGCCCACGTATTTCGCCGTTTCCAGCCGCACAGGAGACCCCATGTCCACCACGTCGGGGACCAGGCGGGTGGTCACGGCTCTCGCGCTGCTCATGGTGCTGGTCATGACCACGTCGTGTGCGGTGCGCACCACGTCGATCCTGCGCGACCCCGGGACGGTGCGCATCGCGCTCAACGCCTGGGTCGGGTACGAGGCCAGCGCCGCCGTCCTGCAGTACCTGCTCGAAGAGGAGCTCGGCTACCAGGTCCAGCTCGTCCAGATCGACGAGCAGCCCTCCTGGCAGGCCCTCGACCAGGGGGCGGTGGACGTGATCGTGGAGAACTGGGGTCATGAGGACCTGATGCGGACCTACGGGCCCGACGGCAACGACACGGTCGTCGACGGCGGCCCCAACGGCAACATCGGTCACATCGGCTGGTACATGCCGGCCTACCTGGTCGACGAGTATCCGGGCATCAACACCGTCGACGGGCTCAAGGAGAACGCCGATCTCTTCCGGACCCCTGAGAGCGGCGGCAAGGGGGAGTTCCTGTCGGGTGCGCCGGGCTTCGTCACCCAGGACCAGGGCATGATCAACCACTTCGGTTTCGACCTCAGCATCGTCTACGCGGGTTCGGAGGCGGCGCAGATCACCGAGATCCGCAATCGCTATGCCGCGAAGGAGCCCGCGCTGTTCTACTTCTACGAACCGCAGTGGTTGTTCAACGAACTCGACATGGTCAGGGTGGAGTTCCCCGAGTACACGCAGGGGTGTGACGCCGACCTCGACAACGTCGGTTGCGACTACCCCCTGTACCACCTGAACAAGATCTTCCGGAAGGATTTCGCCGAGCAAGGGGGCCGGGCCTTCCAGCTCATCGACAACTGGAAGTGGTCCAACGACGACCAGAACGCCGTCGCTCAGCTCATCGCCGACGACGGCATGGACCGGGACGAGGCCGCCGCCCGGTGGGCCCGGGAGAACCCGGACGTATGGCGGCCGTGGATTCCCGCCGGCGCCTCCCCGGAAACGGACTAGTCGAGGCGCCGAGCGCGCACCGCGGGGGCTGTCCGATGGCGTTCATCGGACAGCCCCCGCGGCGTCCGCACCGTCGCCATTTGCACGGATGGGTTACGTTTGCCAACGACGGCCCGGTCACCCCTGTGGTCGGGTGTCCGTCGTCGCCGTCTCGGGCCCGCCCGTTTTCCCGGCTGCCCGTTGACGTCATCTTGTCAGACAACACGGACATTTCGTCTTATGATTCGTAGTGGCCGAGGTCGTTGCCCGGCCCGTGGACTCCGTACGGACCTGACCTGCTCGAAGGCGGGTACCTTCGGTTGTGTGGATACCTTCACAGTGCGCTTGCCGAGGTCACAGCCCTGGACGGCGCAAACCACTGCTGTGTTCGGGTGACCTATTCTCAAAAGGCTGGGCTGCCTCCATGGTTGAGGTGCACGCTTCAAGGAGTGGTGAGTGGTCGAGATGGAAATTCAACCGGTGACCCCGCCGTCGGCGAACGAACGGTACGGCGACGTCGTCGGCGCGCTCAGCGAGCTCACTCAGGCCCTGGCCGTCGAGGAGGGGATGCCCGAGACACTGCAGCGCATCCTCGACCTTGCCTTGAAACTGATCCCCGGCTGCCACGCGGCGAGCGTCACGGTCCTCGACGCGAGCGGAGAACCCGTGACGGCCCTCGGCACCAGCGAGGAGACCTATCGGCTGGACCAGAGCCAGTACGCCTTCGGAGACGGCCCCTGCCTGGACGCCGCTCGCAGGCACACGATCAACCGCTGCCACATGGAGGAGGCCGAGCAGGCCTGGCCCGACTTCACCGGTGTGGCCAAGTCGATGGGGCTGCGCAGCTACCTGTCCGCCGGCCTGATCGACAACGGCACCCCTGTCGGTGCACTCAATCTGTCCAGTCGGGACCGCGACGGATTCGACGCCCTCGACGAGGCGTTCATCGCGATGTTCAGTATCCCCGCGGCCTCGGTCATCGCCGGCCGCGACCGCTACGAGCGCACTCGTGAACTCGCCGACCAGCTCAAGCGCGCCATGGACTCCAGGGCCGTCATCGACCGGGCCATCGGGATCGTCATGGTCCAGGCACGCTGCAACGGAGACGAGGCGTTCGAGCGGCTGCGCCGGTCCTCCAACAACCAGAACGTCAAACTCCGCGAACTGGCCGAGCGCATCGTGCAGCAGGTCGACGCCAGCAGCCTCGGATCAGCGGTGTGACGGTGACAATCGTGTGGCCAAAAGGTCCTGTTCTGTGTCGCTGACGTGCGCTTTAAAGACCACCACCGCGATCAGGGCCTATAGGGGTTAGACTCGACGCAGCACCGGGGTCCGGATCAGGGCCCTGAGCGCGGTCCCCCATACCGCGCTTCCCGGTAATTCGGTGCGACGCTGATCCTGTTCAGGAGTCAGCCATGCACGCCCGTAAAACCAGTGACGCCGCTTCGGTGTCCTCCGCAGCGCCCGCACAGTCCCGCCCTCAGCGCGACGTCCAGGTCGCCGAACTCTTCACCCAACTCGCCGAATCCGCCGAAGGCAGCCTGGAACGCGACGAACTGCGTGCCGCCATCGCCCGTGAGCACATCGGCCTCGCCCGGCATCTCGCGTCGCGCTACGCCAACCGCGGTGAGCCCGTCGAAGACCTCCAGCAGGCCGCGCTGCTCGGCCTCGTCAAGGCCATCAACGGCTTCGACGCCGATCTCGGCTACGACTTCATCGCCTACGCCATGCCGATGATGGCCGGTGAGATCAAGCGACACTTCCGTGACAAGACCTGGGCCGTCCGTGTGCCGCGCCGGCTCCAGGAACGACGCGGCGAGCTCAACCAGGCCACCCGGAGACTCACCCAGGTGCTCGGGCGCTCGCCCACCACGACCGAGCTCGCCGAGGAGCTCCAGATGACCCGGGACGACCTCGCCGAGCTGATCGAGGCGTCCACCGCCTACAGTGCCCTGTCACTGGATTCGCCCACGGGCGACGACGGGCACGAGCGGATCAACCTCGGCGACACGATCGGCGGGCCGGACCACCTGTTGGAACTCGTGGACTATCGCGAGTCCCTGCCCCCGCTGTTGGAGGGGCTGCCCGACCGCGAGCGCCGCATCGTCATACTGCGCTTCTTCGGCAACAAGACCCAGAGCGAGATCGCCGCCGATGTCGGGATCTCCCAGATGCACGTGTCACGGCTGCTGTCCAACGCCTTGGCCACGATGCGCGAGGGGATGCTGGTGGAGGAGTGATCCGAGGAGTCAGCGCTCGTAGCGACGGCGCCGGCTCACCCAGTAGACATTGAGGCAGGCGGCCAGGAACCCGGCGCCCAGCACTACCGTCAGCGACGCGGAGTGGGCCCACAGCACGGCCAGTACCGCGCCGATCAGACACACCGCGGCCCCGAAGACGGCAAGTACGAGACGGAAGGTCAGCGCGCTGGCCGGCCGTTCGGGACTGCCGATGGGGCCCTTGAGCCGCCCGCCTCTCAATGTCTCTCCTCCTGGTTATCCGGTCACGCTGAAGCGCAACAGAGCGCCCGTGCCCTCGGTGGCTCCCCGCGGAGACGCGAGCGGGAGGAACTCGGCATCGCTGAGGGCGGCGGCCCGGATCAGGGCCGTGTCCGCCGGCACCTCCAGCGCCGTCCCGGCGTCCGTGAGCTGCTCACGGGTGGCCGACACCTCCATCGGATCAGTGGGCGAAGTCCACAACGTCCCACCCATGTCCCGGCCGGTCCCCAGGAGCAGCGTCTGGACCTGACCGCGACGAAGGGCCTCTGCGGTCTCGGCTCGGCCCTGTACCGCGTCTCCCGTCCCCAGCGCGTCGGCGAAGTTCTCCGCCTCCTGGGCGCTTCCCTGGGCGACAGCGGTCGACAGCGCCTCGTCCACCGCCTCGCGGAGGCGCGCCAGCGCGGCATGGTCGGAACGGCCCCCGCCCGGCAGGTCCACCACGATGCCGCGAACGGGAGTGCTCAGGTGGTTTCGGAGCTTGCCGACGGCGCGCTCGTCGCCGCCGACGAACACCAGTTCCGCCTTCACCTCGTCGACCGCGGCCATGACGTCCTTGGCGACCTCCTCGGCGTTGGTGTCCCAGAGGTTCTCCGCTCGACGCTGGTACTGCTTGTGTGCCCAGCCTCCCTGGCGGATCTTCTGGATGTGCAGGGTGCTGCCGCTGAAACTGCGTTCGGAGACGGGGTCGTGGCGGTCCAGGGTGTAGGCGTCCACGTCGGCACCCTCCCGGTCGGCCGCGACGACGACGTAGGGCAGTTGGAGCGCGCGGTCGGCGACCAGGTCGGAGGGATCGGGAATGGGCAGCCACGAGGCCCGGTCACTGGGCGGAGGGCTGGTGAGCGTGTACGTGGCCAGCACCTGCCCCTCCGCGGCGAAGAGAGCTTCTCCCTGGGGGCCGGGAACTCCGGACGCACCCCCGACGACGCGGTCCAGCGCGCTCAAGGTGTCGTCGTCGGCGCCCTGTTCGGCGAGGTGCTCGCGCAGTCCCCGCCAGCGCAGCTCGATCTCCTTGTCGGAGTTCTCCGAGGTCCGGGTCGTGTCCAGAAAGACCGAGGCGACGGGACCGGGGACAGCGTACAGCGAGCGCAGAAATCCTAGTTGCATGTAATTCGGTGGGCCGGCCTCCGCCGGGGCCCACTCACCTCCCTCGGACTGTGTGGCCGTCTTCGTCCTGGCGGCTGCCCGCGCGGGGGAGCGACATGCATGGGGTAAGGCATGGCTAACTGAAAGGTTAGTGTCGCTGCGGTCTGCTCCGACCGGGTACACGAAGTGGTGTTTTGCCCGGGACGAGTCGGGTAACCCGGCGAGTCCAACCGGTTTCGCCGGCCAGACCGAGAAAGGGCGGACGCTCATGCAGCGCGGCAGCGACAAGCACAGTCCCAGGCTCGACGACCAGATGAGCTCCGAGATCGACGGCGTCCTCCGGAGCGGGCAACCCACGCGCGTCCACGAGGACCTGGAACCGGAACCGCTGGTCGACGACGATGGCATTCCGGCCACCGACCCCAGGGCCGACCGCACCAACGAGACGGGCACATAACCGGGGAGAGCACCGCACGAACAACGGTGGCCCGGCCCCTCGATCAGGGGCCGGGCCACCGGCGCGTTCTCAAGCGGTCGAGCCGCTGCGGTTACCGCGAAGCGTTGAAGATCTGGGGCAGGGTGGACTCGTGCGCCGTGCGCAGTTCGGCCAGACCGATGCGGATCTCACCGTTCGCGTGGGTCAGGGCGAGGTCCGTGCCGCCCACGATGCCGATCGGCGTCGCCGGAACACCGTGCCGCGCGCACAGCTCGCCGAACGCGCCCTCGGCGTCGGCGCGCACGGTCACGATCGCCCGCCCCGCCGATTCGCTGAACAGGGCAAGGAACGGCTCTTCGCCGAGCTTGACCTCGCACCCCACCCCGCCGCGCAGGCTCGACTCGGCGAGTGCCACCGCCAGACCACCGTCGGACAGGTCGTGCGCACTGGCCAGCAGACCGTTGTCCGCACCATCGGCCAGCACCTCGCCCAGCGAGGCCTCGGCGACCAGGTCCACCTGCGGCGGCAGTCCGCCCAGATGACCGTGCACGATGTCCGCCCACGCGGAGCCGCCCAGTTCCTCGCGGGTCTCCCCGAGCAGGAAGATCTTGGCGCCTTCATCGGAGTGGCTGAACGAGCTGGTCAGCCTGTTGTGCACGTCCTCGATCACCCCGAGGACACCGATCACCGGGGTCGGGTTGATCGCCGTGGAGCCGGTCTGGTTGTAGAAGCTCACGTTGCCGCCGGTCACCGGGGTACCCAGCTGGAGGCAGGCGTCGGCGAGGCCCTTCGCCGACTCGGAGAACTGCCACATCACCGCGGGGTCCTCGGGGGAGCCGAAGTTCAGGCAGTTGGTCACCGCGAGTGGGCGGGCCCCGGTTGCCGCGACGTTGCGGTACGCCTCGGCATACGCCAGCTGAGTCCCCGCGTAGGGGTCGAGCCGGGTGTAGCGGCCGTTGCCGTCGGTGGCCAGTGCCACGCCCCGGTCGCCGTCGTCGGTGATCCGGATCATCCCGCCGTCGTGCGGGTTGGCCAGCACCGTGTTGCCGAGAACGTAGCGGTCGTACTGCTCCGTCACCCAGGCGGGGTCGCAGATCCCCGGGGCGGACAGGACGCGCAGCACCTGCTCGCGCAGCTGTGCGTCGGTCGAGGGACGCTCCAACTCGGTGGGGTCGTCGGCCTGGAGACCGTCCAGGTCGTCGGGGCGGGCCAGCGGGCGCTCGTAGACCGGGCCCTCGTCGGAGGCGGTGCGCGGCGGCATGTCCACGACGGTCTCGCCGTGCCAGGTCATCACGAGACGGCCGCCGCGTGCGGCCTCCTCCTCGGTGACCTCGGTGACCTCGCCGATCACGCTGGCGAGGATGTCCCACTTGGCGCAGGTGGCGAGGAAGTCGTCGAGCTTGCCCGGCTCGACGATGGCCATCATCCGCTCCTGGGACTCGCTCATCAGGATCTCTTCGGGCGTCAGCCGGTGGTCGCGCAGCGGGACGCGGTCCAGTTCCACCCGCATGCCGCCGGTGCCACCGGCCGCGAGCTCGGTGGTGGCGCAGGAGACACCGGCCGCCCCCAGGTCCTGGATGCCCACCACGAGGTCCTTGGCGAACAGTTCGAGGCTGCACTCGATGAGCAGCTTCTCCATGAACGGGTCGCCGACCTGCACGCTGGGCCGCTTGGCCTGGCTCTCGTCGTCGAACGTCGCGCTGGCCAGCACGGAGGCGCCGCCGATCCCGTCGGGGCCGGTGGTGGAGCCGAACAGGATCACGTGGTTTCCGGGGCCGGGGGCCTGGGCGAGTTTGATGTCGCCGTGCTTCATGACACCCACGCAGAGCGCGTTGACCAGGGGGTTTCCGGAGTATCCGGCGTCGAAGCCCAGTTCGCCGCCGATGTTGGGCAGCCCGAGGCAGTTGCCGTAGAAGGAGATGCCGGAGACGACACCGGGCAGCACCCGCTGGGTGTCGGGGGCGTCGGCCGGACCGAAGCGCAGCGCGTCCATGACCGCTACGGGGCGGGCGCCCATGGTGAGGATGTCGCGGACGATGCCGCCCACACCGGTGGCGGCACCCTGGTGCGGCTCCACGTAGGAGGGGTG
This sequence comes from Nocardiopsis ansamitocini, assembly GCF_030268225.1. GTDB lineage: Bacteria > Actinomycetota > Actinomycetes > Streptosporangiales > Streptosporangiaceae > Nocardiopsis_D > Nocardiopsis_D ansamitocini. Next base: position 322,011 of record NZ_BSQG01000002.1, read on the forward strand.
GTTGTGCGATTCGATCTTGAAGGTGACGGCGTAGCCGTCGCCGACGTCCACCACACCGGCGTTCTCGCCCATCCCGACCAGCAGTGCGTCGGTTTCGGGGGCCTTCTCGCCGAACTGGCGCAGGTGGACCTTCGAGCTCTTGTAGGAGCAGTGCTCGCTCCACATGACCGAGTAGATCGCCAGCTCGGCAGAGGTCGGCCGGCGGCCCAGGATCTCGCGGACCCGCGCGTACTCGTCGTCCTTCATGCCGAGTTCGGCGAAGGGCTGCGGGGTGTCCGGCGTGGTTTCGGCCTTGGTGACCGTGTCGAACTGGGATACTTCAGACATTACTGGTCATTCCATTCGAGATGCTGGAGCTGATCAGGGCTTAAGAGGCCGGAGGAGAAGGCGGAACCGAGTGCGCGAGGATCAGGCCGGCCGTCGACTCGGGGGTGTAGGGCTGGCGGCTGGCCTGGACGAGGAGTCCACCGTCGCTCAGCGCGGAATCGGCGAGCGGGACCGTTTCCGGGTCGCTCTCGCCTTGGGGAAGGAGCCTCCCCCAGCCTCGGTCGAGCAGTTGGGTGTAGACGGCCTCGATCGCCTCGTCGGCGTCGCGGCCCTCCGCGGTTACGGCGATCGGGCGGAAGCACTCTGCCTGGTCGCACTGTTCGCCCAGGTCGGTGTACTCGATGCCCTGCGGCGGGGTGCCCAGCATCTCCACGCCGGGTGCGTCCGGCGGCTTGACGGCGTTGCCGGGGGTCTCGGTGGAGGTCAGCAGTCCCACGGCCATGGTCGCGACCAGGCCGACGATGACCACGGCGACCAAAGCGACCATCGTCATCCTGGACCGCAGCAGCGCCATCATCGAGAAACGTCCCCCCGCCGGATGGTCAACGCGCTCAGCTCGCTGCCGCGCCCACCGGGGCGCCCTTGGCGAGGTGCGCGAGGATGGAGGTGAAGAACCCCACACCGTCACGGGAGGGGCCGGTCAGTGCCTCGACCGCGTGCTCGGGGTGCGGCATGAGCCCCACCACGTTGCCGTGCTCGTTCGTGATTCCGGCGATGTCGCTTTGGGAACCGTTGGGCGCGGAGTCCACGTAGCGGGCCACGACACGGCCCTCGCGCTCCAGTTCGGCGATGGTGTCGGCGTGGGCCGCGTAGCTGCCCTCGCCGCTCTTCAGCGGGATCAGGATCTCCTGGCCGGAGCTGTAGGAGTTGGTCCACGCGGTGTCGGCGGCCTCGACGCGCAGGAGCTGGTCGCGGCAGATGAAGTGCCGGGAAGCGTTGCGGGTGAGCGCGCCGGGCAGAAGGTGGCTCTCGCACAGGATCTGGAACCCGTTGCAGATGCCCAGCACCGGCAGGTTTCCGGCGCGAGCGGCGGGAACGAGCTCGGTCATGATCGGTGCGAAACGGGCGATCGCACCACAGCGCAGGTAGTCGCCGTAGGAGAAGCCACCGGGCAGGACGACGGCGTCGACACCCTTCAGGTCGGCTTCGTCGTGCCAGAGCGAAACGGTTTGTGCGCCGGCGAGGCGCAGTGCGCGCGCGGCGTCCCTGTCGTCAAGGGAACCAGGGAATGTGACGACTCCCACGCGGGGGGCAGTCATGATGGGCACTCTCCGAACGGTGTGGGTGGGAGCAAGGCCGGCCGGTCGGATTCCGAACGGTCCGACCGGTCACGAGATTACCTGGTGACCTCACCCGGCGGGGTCGGGAGGTGCAGGCGAGGCCCGTCACTTGGCCGCGGGCTCCCTCCATGACGAGCACGGACGTCTTCGTCCCGTTGATGTACGGTTCGCGGCGGTTGATTCGTTATTCCTTGGCCGACTGCGCCGATTTGGATTTCCGATTTCCTCCGATCCCTTTTTTGTTTTCTGCGGTCAATTAAATGGTCGAAATCATTTCGGGTCAAATTTCCCGTTCTGGCTCCCGGGGTGACTCGGATTCTTCGGGTGCATGTATTTTTGTCGAATTGGCGATGGTTCAATGAATAAAATTCATTGCGAGAGTGGGGCCTTTTTGCGGGGTATGGCAACTTTCCTGCCGCGCCTGGGGGTATAGGGTCGTTCCGAAGTGGAATGTCGAGTCGTTCTTCGACCTGGGGTAAACGAGGCGGGCGATACATATGCGCTTCTCGGGGAGTTCAAGAAATCCCTCGACAAGGAGTGCGGCCCCACGGGTACACCATAGTCGTGAACGCGGGGCGTGTCGTAGGTAGGAGTGTCGGCCGTCTCCGTATCCATCTGGTTCCTCATCGCGAGGACGATGTATCCGATGCCGGAGGGGAATTTACGACCGCTCCCAACTGTGATCCGGATAGCTGGGTCCGCCTTTTGGTCAAAAGGATTTGGGGTGGTGGCGGCGAACCACCCGCTACGGCCCACCCGGTGTCTCTGAGCTTGTCCGATTCCGGCGACGGCCACCACGCTGGAAACTCGGTGGATTTCGAGCTGGTGTTCACCGTCGGTGCCCACGACGTCAGTGCTGTTCGTGCCCTTTTCGCCGACAACGGATCGGAGTTCTTCGAGATCGGTCTCGCGACCAAGGGCCCCGGAGTCGTCTTCCGGGGGCCCGACGGCGCGGAAAAACCACTCCCGGGGGCCTCCTGGCGGCACGCGAGCTAGGCGGCGGTCACATCTGCTGTGTGGCCAGGGGCTGCTGCCAGAGCGAGAGCTGGCTCACCCTGGTCGCGCACAGCCGCTTGGCCATCCACACGGTCGTGCGCTTGGTCGCGTCGGAACCGAAGGACACCTGGTCCATCAGTTCCCGCATCATCAGGATGCCCCTGCCCGACTCCGAGTCCGGATCGGGGAGGGGCACACTCGCGGGGTCGAACTTGGGGCCGGCATGCACGATCTTCAGGCTGCAGAACCCATCGCGTACCCGGGCGACGACTTCGTAGTGGGGAGCCGGGTCGCCGTGGTCGATGACGTTGGCGCACGCTTCGGTGGTTGCCACGAGGATGTCGGAAAGACACTCCTCGCAGACCCCTTTCGTCTCCAGCGCCCCGCCCATGAAATCCCGCATCACCGGGACGGTGTAAGCCGCCCGAGGTAACGCGATTGAGAAGTTCTCGTCCATCCTCGCCCCTCACGCAGCCTTAGGCACGATAGAAGACGTTCCCAACATGGTTTCTGTGAAACCGCTGTGTTTTCGGACGGACTGCCGGGTTTACTCGGCGTGCAGTTCGAAGTCCTCGATCACCGGGTTGGCGAGCAGGGTCTCAGCGAGCTTGCGGACCTCGGCGAGCTTGGCGTCATCCGCCTCGCCGTCGATCTCGACCACGAAGCGCTTCCCCTGTCGCACCTGGGTCACACCGGGAAAACCGAGGCGGCCGCACGCCCCGACGATGGCTTGGCCCTGGGGGTCCAGGATCTCCGGCTTGAGCATGACGTCAACGATGACGCGGGCCACGGGTCCTCCACGGTTGTGCCGCATACGCGTACAGGGAACCGCTGCCGCGCGAGCAGCGGTATTGCAAGAGCAGCAAGAAGCGTACGGCACCCAGGCCCAGGTGACCCACCCGAGGCATGTGGGGGCACATGTGTGCGGTGCCGCGTGACGGGCAGGGGACGGGGACAAGTCGGGTGAGAACGGTCGCCCGACAACAGACGGCGAAGTGGCGGTCGGTGCGGGAGGCGTCATCGCCTCGCCATACGGCGGGGCGAAAGCTTCTTTACCCGACTCTCACCACTGGAAGGGGCGGAAATTATCAGTTCGTGACCCTAATCACCATGTTTGCTGTCATCACTGGCCGTCCTTTTACGCGTCTACGTAAGTGTCAGCATCCACGGTCGTTCCTAGGGGGAGATTTGGCGACCATCGAACTTCAACGTCCGGCGGACCCCGCGGAAGTCACGGAAACCCCTGACTTCGCCGAGGCGGTCACGCCCTTCGCGGACCAGCTCTATCCGGCTGCGCTGCGGATGACCCGCAACACCGCCGATGCCGAGGACCTCGTCCAGGAGACCTTTGCCAAGGCGTTTGCCAACTTCCATCAGTTCCGGGCCGGTACCAATCTGCGCGCCTGGCTCTATCGGATCCTGACCAACACCTTCATCAACGGCTACCGCAAGAAGCAGCGCGAGCCGCGTCAGGAAGCCACCGATGAGATCAAGGACTGGCAGTTGGCTGCTGCCGACACCCACGCGTCCACCGGGTCGCGGTCGGCCGAGGCCGAAGTGCTCGACCGGCTTCCCGACTCCGCGATCCGCCATGCCCTGGCCGAACTCCCCGAGGAGTTCCAGCTGGTGGTCTACCTGATCGACGTCGAGGGCTACTCCTACAAGGAGGTGGCCGCGCGGATGGGCACTCCACTGGGGACAGTGATGTCGCGCCTGCACCGCGCCCGCCGTCAGTTGCGTGTCCTCCTTGCCGACTACGCAAGGGAACGCGGCCTCCAGCCCGCCTGACCTGCCGTTTCGACGGCCGGCCGGTAAGCGGCCCCGAACGTCGTTGTGCTTTTGTTTCGTCACTCTCCGTCTCCGTCGTAAGTATTTGGGTGACCGTCGGCCCCCTGGCGCCATCCGAGACGACGAGCTGGTCGCCATACAGTTCGGACTTCCTTAGGAAGTCCGACTTTTTCTTTTGATGGCCTTGCATTATTTATTGAAGCCTGGTATTTGCGGTTTCGGTGTTCTGCGGGATCATGGGGTGATCGTTTAAAAGGTGTCGCAGGGGCCTTGCGCTGCCCGTGGTGAGTTCTGTCACGATGTCGGTAGGGCCGCCCGCTCGTACCCGTTACCCCGGGTGAGCAGGTGGATCGTCGGCCGACCAGCGGTACCCCGTGTCATCGGCCCCAAGACCCGAGGAGCGACCGGTGCCTGAAAACACCTCGCACGAGGAGCCGGATCTCATCCAGCTTCTGACCCCCGAAGGGGAGCTCGTCGAGCACCCCGACTACCCGATCGACCTCACCCCCGAGGAGATCCGCGGCCTCTACCGCGACCTCGTGCTGGTTCGACGCATCGACACCGAGGCCGTTGCACTGCAACGCCAGGGCGAGCTCGGCCTCTGGGCCTCCCTGCTCGGCCAGGAAGCCGCCCAAGTGGGTTCCGGTCGCGCGCTCCGTCCTGGTGACATGGCCTTCCCGTCCTATCGGGACCACGGTGTCGCCTGGTGTCGCGGAGTCAGCCACAAGAGCCTGCTCGGGCTCTACCGAGGGGTCACCAACGGCGGCTGGGACCCAGCGGAACACGGCTTCCACCTGTACACGATCGTCATCGGCAGCCAGGCGCTGCACGCCACCGGCTACGCCATGGGTGTCCAGCGTGACGGAGCGGTCGGGGAGGACGGCGAAGCAGTCATCACCTACTTCGGTGACGGAGCCACCAGCCAGGGCGACACCAACGAGGCGTTCAACTTCGCGGCTGTGAACAACGCGCCCGTCGTCTTCTTCTGCCAGAACAACCAGTGGGCCATCTCCGAGCCGCTGGAGCGGCAGTCCCGGGTGCCCATCTACCGGAGGGCCGCCGGATTCGGTTTCCCCGGCGTACGCATCGACGGCAACGACGTCTTCGCCTCCCTCGCGGTGACTCGCAAGGCGTTGCAGAGCGCCCGTGAAGGCCAGGGACCGACCCTCATCGAGGCGTTCACCTACCGCATGGGCGCACACACCACCAACGACGACCCCACGCGTTACCGGATGTCGGCGGAACTGGAGGAGTGGCGGCTCAAGGACCCGATCAGCAGGTTGTGGGCCTATCTCGCCAACACCGGCCTCGCCGACGACGCCTTCTTCGCCTCCATCGAGGCCGAGTCGGAGGAGCTCGCCGAGCAGGTCCGCCGCGACTGCCGCTCGCTGCCCGACCCCCGGCCGCTCGACATCTTCACCCACACCTACGCCGAACCCCACTCCCATCTGGACCGCCAGCGCTCGGAGTTCGCCGATTACCTCGCATCCTTCGAGGGCGCGGGCACCGAAGGAGGCCGCTAGACCATGTCGACGAAACTCACGATCGGCAAGGCCATCAACGCGGGCCTGAGACGGTCCATGGAAGCCGACCCCAAGGTCCTGATCATGGGGGAGGACGTCGGCAAACTCGGCGGAGTCTTCCGGGTCACCGACGGTCTCTACAAGGACTTCGGGGCGGACCGGGTCATCGACACCCCGCTGGCGGAGTCGGGCATCATCGGTACCGCGATCGGCATGGCCCTGCGCGGCTACCGCCCGGTCTGCGAGATCCAGTTCGACGGGTTCTTCTTCCCCGCCGCCAACCAGACCTTCACCCAACTCGCCAAGATGCGGGCGCGCTCGGGCGGCACCCTGAAGATGCCCGTCGTGCTGCGCATCCCCTACGGCGGCGGTATCGGCGCGGTCGAGCACCACAGCGAGTCACCGGAGGCGTACTTCGCCCATACGCCGGGGCTCCGGGTGGTCACGGTGGCCAACGCGGTAGACGCCTACTGGATGATTCAGCAGGCGATCACCTCCGACGACCCGGTGATCTTCTTCGAGCCCAAACGCCGTTACTACGAGAAGGCCGACGTGGACACCGAGCCCCCCCTGGCCTCGGCCTACCGGATGGACGGTGCGCGAGTGGCACGTCCGGGAGCCGATATCACGCTTCTGGCGTACGGGCCCATGGTCAAGACCGCGATCCAGGCGGCCGAAGCAGACACCGAGCACGACATCGAGGTGGTCGACCTCCGCTCCCTCTCACCGGTGGACTACGCGACCCTCAACGCCTCGGTCCGGCGTACCGGTCGCCTGGTGATCACCCATGAGGCCCCGCTGAGCAGCGGCCTGGGCGCCGAGATCGCCGCCCGTGTCACCCAGGACTGCTTCTACCACCTGGAGGCCCCGGTCATCCGGGTCGCCGGCTTCGACACCCCCTATCCGCCCTCCAGGCTGGAGGAGCACTACCTCCCCGACCTCGACCGGGTGCTCGACGGTGTCGACCGCTCGTTCGCGTTCTGAAGTCACAGAGAGCCAGGTGAAGCAGGGAATGTCCCAGTTCCAAGGGATCCAGCAGTTCCGCCTGCCCGATGTGGGCGAAGGATTGGTCGACGCCGAGATTTTGCACTGGACCGTCCAGCCGGGGGACGAGGTCAAGGTCAACCAGATCATCTGCGAGATCGAGACGGCCAAGGCGGCCGTCGAGTTGCCCAGCCCCTACGCGGGGACCGTCCGCGAGCTCTTGGTCGAGGCGGGTCGCACGGTCGACGTCGGCACCCCCATCATCAGTGTGGACACCGGAGGAACGGCCGACTCTGCCGGGGCGACCAAGCCGAAGGCCGAGGCTCCCGCAGAGGCCGACGACGAGGTCCGCGAGAAACCCCTGGTCGGATACGGGGAAAAAGCCGGAGCAACCCGACGCAGGGCGCGCAGCAGGCCGGTGGCAGTCGAGGAGTCGGCACCCGTGCCGACCGCGCGTGCGGTCGTGCTCGCCAAGCCGCCGGTCCGCAAGCTCGCCAAGGACCTCGGCATCGACCTGGGATCGGTCACCGCAAGCGGTCCGGGGGGGATCGTGACCCGGGAGGACGTCCGTCGGCACGGAGCCGCGGCCATCCCGTCGGCCCCGGTCGCGGAGGGGAAGCCCCGGGCGGTGCCGCCGGAAGCGGATGTCGCCGCGGAACCCAGGGAGACCCGGGTCCCCATCAAGGGAGTGCGCAAGCACACGGCCGCGGCCATGGTCAACAGTGCGTTCACCGCACCGCACGTGACCGAGTTCCTCCAGGTCGACGTCACCAAGATGATGAAGTCCGTACGCAAGCTCCGGGAGCGTCCGGAGTTTGCTCAGGTACGGGTTTCGCCGCTTCTACTGGTGGCCAAGGCGCTGCTGACGGCCGTCCGGCGTTATCCGGGGGTCAATGCGTCCTGGGACGAGGCCGCCCAGGAGATCGTGGTCAAGCACTACGTCAACCTCGGCATCGCCGCCGCTACCGAGCGCGGGCTGGTGGTGCCCAACATCAAGGACGCCCACACCAAGGCGCTGCCGGAACTGGCGCAGGAACTGCGCGCTCTGACCGAGACGGCCAGAGCGGGGCGGACCACTCCGGCGGATATGAGCGGCGGGACGATCACCATCACCAACGTCGGCGTTTTCGGGGTGGACGCGGGCACCCCCATCCTCAACCCGGGGGAAGCCGCGATCTTGGCCTTCGGGCAGATCCGGGACATGCCGTGGGTGCACAAGGGACGGATTCGGATTCGCAAGGTGACGACGCTGTCGCTGTCCTTCGACCACCGCCTCGTGGACGGGGAACTGGGTTCTAAGGTCCTGCGCGATGTCGGTCTGATGCTTGAGGACCCGGAGACGGTTTCTCTGGCCTGGGGTTAGGTGCTGGACAAGGCCCTCGTTTTCCGGTGACGACCGGGACGGGGGCCTTTGCATGCGCTGTCGAGGCGCGGCGCCGTGCGCATCAGGGCGACGTACAGCGGGGCGATAGGGCCCTTGAGGGAGAGAGGCCTGACCGTGGCCGGGCGGGCCTCTGCGTGGCGTACCGGGCCGTAGGGGAGCCGTCCGGTGCCGTCCGCCGTCCGGGCCGGCTAGGACTTGTCCGGCCGATCATGTGACTACTTCGCAGTCGTGTCGTTGATGTGCGCATGGGGCGGGGCGATCTGACGGATGTCGAGTGGGAACGCCTGCAACCGTTCCTGCCGGTCAGTAACAGGCGTTGTGGCAGGTGACGGAATCACCGGCAGGTGATCAACGGGATTCTGCGCCGGGTGCGGACCGGCGTTCAGTGGCGTGACCTGCCCGAACGGTTCGGCCCGTGGAAGACGGTCTATTACGAAACACCGATGACAGCCGTCGGTATGTGGCTGGGAGTGACGCGGAGGGATCGCCTTCAGGATTCCTCAGACCCGAAACCATGGAAGAAGCTTCGTGCCAGCTCGTGGATGTCGAGCTGTGCCGGGTCGCGCCCGCTCATGATCCAGAAGAAGGTGGGTCCGATCAGCAGGTCGATTGCATAATCGCCGGCCGGTCGGTGCGGGTCGATGCGATGCAGGACCGCCCGCGCGCTGTCCCTGAGAACGTCCTTGGTCGCGATCAATTGTTTCACCGCCGGATCGTGCTGTGCGGCCGCGAGCAGGGCGCGGTAGCCGGCTCCAGCCGGTGAGTAGGCGAGGAAGCGCATCAGCGCGTCGAGGTAGGACGTGACATCGTCGAGCCGGGTGCCCGCCGGCTCGACGAGGAGTTCCTCCTCGGCGTCGTCCACACACGCCTCGAAGAGGATCTCCGCCTTCGTCGACCACCAGCGGTAGACCGTCTGCCGCCCGACGCCCGCCCGTATAGCGATGCCCTTCATGGTCATCGCCGCGTAGCCGACCTCAAGCAGCAGATCGTCGACGGCGTGCAGGACGGCCTCGCGCGCCTGCTCGCTGCGGGGTCGGCCGCCGCGGCGTTTCGTCTCGATCATCCCGCCATGGTAGCGAGGCTGCCCGTCGGGATCAGTGTCTCACCGAATAACTAGACATCGTGCATCGAAACCCTTACTGTTTCGGTGCACGGTGAACCGAAACCGGTTGGTGAAGGTCACGTCCGCCCTCATCGCAGGGGTCGCGGGCACCCGCAAGTTTCCCGGCTGGAATCCGACCTTCCCGGCCCGGTCGAGGCTCATCGTGACCACTGTCCAGCACCCCGCGAGGAGATTCCCCATGTCCGACTTCGAGCCCGCCGTAACGGCGTTCATCCTCCTCAAGACCAATCGAGCCTGGTTGGAGCTGTCCGTACCGGAGCGCGTGGCCGCCTTCCAGGAGAGCGTTCTGCCCGCCGTCAAGGACAAGGCCGAGGACGTACGTTGGCGCTACTTCGACACCGAGTTCTACACGGCCCGCGTCACCGATGTCTGGGTTTGGGAGGCACGCGATCACCAGTCCTTCCAGTTGGTCGTCGAGGCGTTGCGCGAGACGCCGTTCTGGGACCACTACTTCGAGGTCGTCGAAATTCTCGTGGGTGTCGAGAACGGATATGCCAAGAACTACGACCCCGGCATTCTGGCGACCGTCAACGCCTGAGTGCCCGCCCGTCGGAGCTGCGCGGTAGGCGACCGTCCGGCGAACCGTGGTTCGACCTTGGGCGAACCACGTACTGGAAGTGCGCCTGCTGACTTCCGGCCGTCTCGGCCGGCACCTATCCGGCCGTGCCAGCACTCGCCCACAGCGCGGCGGCCTCGCCTCTCGCCGCGCCAGGCGGACCTGGACTCCGGTCCGGGCATCACAGCCCTGGATGCCCGCACCGCCCTCGGCGCTGCGGCCCGCCAATACCGTCCTGTCCGCCCCCGCCGACCTGGCCTCCGGCCTGTGCCGGTCACTCTGCCGCTGGTGCCGCCGGCCGTGTTCACCGGCTACGGGGACGCCGCCCCAACGCGCACTCTCTCAAATGCGTAATATCGCGTCTTGCCTCCCGCTGAGTACGACACCCCGTCCCGTTGAGGAGCCTTAATGCCCGCTGTTTTGAACCCCGTTCTCGATCTTCTGACCGTACGTGGCACCGTCACCGAGGCCGAGCAGGTCACCGCCCGGATGCGTCGGCTGCGCATCGAGAGCGGGCAACTGGCCGGTCTGGAGGTCCAGCCGGGCCAGCAGGTACGTGTCCTGGTCGGTGGACTCACTCTCCGTACGTACTCGGTCTGGCACTACGACCCGTCCGGCGTCGTCGAGTTGTGCGTACTGGACCACGCCGCGGGTGGTCCTGGCGCCCGGTGGGGCCGCACCGTCGCACCGGGCGAACAGGTGCGGCTGCGGCGCCCCGAGGGCACCTTCACGCTGCGTCCCGACGCCACCCGCCACCTCTTCGTCGGCGACGAGACGGCCTCGGTCGCGTTCGGTGCGATGCTCGCGGCACTGCCCGGGGACGCCGCGGTCTCCGGGTGTATCGAGACGGCGACAGCCACGGACCGGCTTCCCCTGCCGGGTGGCGACCGGCTGGACTGGGTACTCCGGGGCGAGACGTCACTGCCGGACGCGATACGACGACTCGCCCCCGAACCCGGCGGGATCGCATATGTCGCCGGAGAGGCACGGGACGTGCAAGCAGTACGGCAGGTGCTCCGGGAAGCGGGCTGGGACCGGCGCGCGGTCCTGACCAAGCCGTTCTGGACACCGGGCAAGAAGGGCATGGAATGACGGCAAGGGCATGCTCCTCCGCCCGCCGTCCGGGCCGGCTAGGACTTGTCCGGCCGATCATGTGACTACTTCGCAGTCGTGTCGTTGATGTGCGCATGGGGCGGGGCGATCTGACGGATGTCGAGTGGGAACGCCTGCAACCGTTCCTGCCGGTCAGTAACAGGCGTTGTGGCAGGTGACGGAATCACCGGCAGGTGATCAACGGGATTCTGCGCCGGGTGCGGACCGGCGTTCAGTGGCGTGACCTGCCCGAACGGTTCGGCCCGTGGAAGACGGTCTACGAACGTCACCTTCTGTGGTCGGCCGACGGAACCTGGGAACGCCTGCTCCGGCAGGTCCGGGCCGAGGCCGACGCGGCTGGGGAGATCGACTGGGACGTCTCGGTCGACTCCACCGTCGTGCGGTCCCAGCAGCATGCCGCCGGCGCCCGAACCGGACCACCGCCCGCCTTCAAAGGGGGACGCAGCGGCAGAACACATAGGACGAGACGGCGTGGCAGAGCCTCCTCACCCGCCTGGCGGAGGTGGTACAGGAGGTGAGGGCCCGGGTCGCTCGCGGGGCGGGTTCACCACCAAGCTCCACCTGAGCGCGGACGGCCGCTGCCGCCCGCTGTCCCTGATCGTAACTCCGGGACAGCGGGCGGACTGCACGCAGTTCGAGCCCGTGCTGGAGAAGATTCGCGTCCCTCGGACCGGTCCGGGCAGACCGCGCAAGAAGCCCGACAGCGTCGCGGCAGATAAGGCTTACAGCAACGGCCCGTGCCGTGAGTATCTGCGGCGACGGGGTATCCGGCACTGGATCCCGGAAAAGACCGACAGCGAGGCTGGCCGCCAGCACAAAGGGTCACGCGGCGGACGGCCACCTGGCTTCGACGAAGAGCGGTACAAGAAACGCAACACCGTCGAACGGGCCATCAATCGGCTCAAGCAAGCCAGAGCAGTAGCCACCCGCTATGACAAGCGCGGCTACCTCTTCCTCGGGACCGCAACTGTCGCAGCCCTCGCCATTTGGCTCCGTGCATGATCGACGGGACACGTCCTAGGCGGCGCTGAGGCGGTAGGGCTGATGGCGTCGGTGCCGTTGCGGGACACCGGTGGTCGCGGGGACCGTGGTGTAGCGGAACAGGGGGCCCTGGAGAAGGGTGGCAGCTCCGGAGGCGTCGCTCGCGGGGTGCGTGATGGTGAAGCCGAGGACATCGCTCCAGATGAACTTGCCGTCCCGGCACCAGATGTTGCGTCCGCAACGGGTGGAGACGAGTGCGACGTCAGCGCTGCCGCCCTGGTAAACGGGGCGGGCGGCGCGCGCGTTCAGTTCGCTGAACAGGGCCTCGACCGCCCGGTCGGCACGGAATCCGTGCCTTGGCGCCCGCTTCACACGGGCCGCCGCCGTCAACTTCGCCCGGTAGGTCCGGGGGTTGTTCAGGCGCGGGTGACTCAAGACTTCTCCTGGGTAGGGCTAGGGGTTCCGCCGTTACTGCGGCAACGCTCCGTTCGTCGTGTGCGGCGCGTCATCGCCGCGACCCGATACCCGGGTCCTACGTCCGCTTTGGTGGCCGCGTGCGGTGGCCGCCAAGATCGCACCCGATTAGAGGCTTGATCGGAGAATCCTCAGTTTTTAGGAGGAGCGGGGTTCGTCGTTACCTCGCAGTTATTCTCGCGATTTCGGATAGTAGCAGGGTTGAGCCAGCAGGAGTCGAGAGTCAAAAATGTGACCCATGGCACATTGTGATCATCCTGAGATCGGGGTACTTGGGCATTTTGCCTGTTCATAGGCTTTTGGTGGGTTTTTTGAGAGAAGCGGTGGCCGGTTGCGGCGGAAGGATTGCGCGGCCGGCCCCCGGTCGTTTCCTGGTGGCCCTACTGCTGTCACCCCTGTGGGGTAAGGGATTGAGCGCGGGCGTACCCCCTGGTCAGGTGGCCAATCGGCCTGGCCGGTGTGGTCTATCGCTCAATGGGGTCTTTTGGGCGTATTGCGACGAAAGGCCTTAGCTGTCGGCGTTAGCATAGATACAACATGTATTCAAAGGCCTCCGCCGCAGAGCGCACCTATGTCCACGCCAAAAACGCCATCCTCAGTCTGCGCTATCCCGGCGGAGAGCTCGTCAGCGAGGGGGACATCGCAGCCGACGTCGGGGTGTCCCGCACTCCCGTGCGCGAGGCGCTGCTGCGCCTCGAAGCCGAAGGGCTGGTCCGCCTCTACCCCAAACGCGGGGCGCTGATCGTCCCGGTCTCCCAGCAGGAGATCGACGACGTGATCCAGACCCGCCGCCTGGTCGAGGGTTTCACCGCTGAAGCGGCGGCCTCCTCCGCGCCGGCGGACCGTGCCGCGCTCGCAGAGGTGCTCACCGGCCATCTCGCCCGGATGGGCGAGAACCTGGAGCCGAGAAGCCAGGCGTTCATCCACGCCGACCGCGAGTTCCACCGTGCAGTGGTCGCCGCGGCGGACAACCGCATCCTCACCGGCCTCTACGACTCGTTGCGCGACCGCCAGTTGCGCATGATGGGCCTCGGCACCGATGCGGTGGAGCGGATGCGGCGAAACCTCGCCGAACACGCCGCGATTCTCGCCGCGATCCGTGACGGCGCCCCTGCCGAGGCCGCGACCGCCGTGCGGGTCCACATGGACCACGCGGCCCGACTGCTGGGAGCGGCCCGATGACAGCGGACACGACACGTGCGAGGGCAGGGCTGCCAAGATCCGACGATGGGATGTCAATGGGGGCCGGGGAACCGCCCGGCGGTGCGCGGGCCTGGCTGGTCTGGGGAGTCGCGGCAGCGGCCTATTTCCTGGCGATGTTCCACCGCAACGGAATGAGTGCAGCGGCCCTCCAGGCACAGGAGCGGTTCGACGTCGGTCCCGCCCTGCTGTCCGTGCTGCCCATGGTCCAGCTGATCGTCTACGTGGCGCTCCAGGTGCCCGCGGGGGTACTCGCCGACCGCCTGGGGCCGCGCCGGTCGCTCCTGATCGGTCTGGGAGTCATGGCGTGCGGTGTGCTGCTGTTCGCGGTCGCCCCGAGCATCGTTCCCGCGGTCGCCGGCCGGGTGCTCATCGGTGTCGGCGACGCGCTGGTCTTCCTCAACGTCATCAGGCTCGGCGCGCTGTGGTTCCCCCGCCGTCAGTACGCGGTCATCAGCGCACTCACCGGACTGACCGGCAGTCTGGGGCAGATGGTCAGCGTCGCGCCGCTGTCGGCGCTGCTCCGCGGTTTCGGCTGGGAGACCACTTTCCTCGGTGCCGGAGCCGTCAGCGTGGCCGTGGGGTTCCTGGTCCTCCTGGTGGTCCGGGACGGGCCCGTCGGCGCCGCTGCCGCACGCCTCCACCCCATATCGCTGTGGGCCAGTATCAAGGAAGCGCTGTCCGCGCGGGGGCCGCGGGTCGGTATGGCCGTGCACGCGGTTCTCATGGTGCCGTTCTGCGTGCTCGGCATCCTCTGGGGATACCCGTTCCTCGAGCAGGGCTACGGGCTCACGGCAGGGAGGTCGGGCATGTTGCTGACCGGGGTGGCGCTGCCTCCGATGATCCTCGTCCCGTTCCTGGCGCGGCTCACCGGCACCCACCCCAACCTGCGCAAACCGATGGGGCTGACCCTCGCCTGGTCCATCACCCTGGCCTGGTTCCTGGTTGCCGCATGGCCCGGGGGACTGCCGCCGATCCAGGTCGCCGGTGCGACCATCGCGTTGAGCGCGGTCGGGGCGGTGCTGGCACCGGCGATTGCCTTCGACTACGCCAGGGACGGACTGCCCGCTTCACGGACCGGGGCCGCTTCCGGCCTGGTCAACATGAGCGGGTTCACCTCCGTGGTGGGCGGCATCGTTTCCGCGGGCGTCCTGTTGGACATCTACGGTCCCGATGCCTTCCAGATCGCCTTCGCTCCGATGGCGAGCCTCTGCCTGCTCGCCTCCAGCGTGCTGACGGTGCTGCTGTGGCGCTATCCCAAGCGAGCCGGGTAGCGCGCGGCCACTTCCGCGAACATCAGCGGAGTCCGGGCCGGCCCCGCGTCAGAGCGTGCGGTTGTCGCCCGGGAGGCGTTCCTGGTTCTCCTTGCCCCCGCGCATCGCGGTGAGCATGACGGTGAGGACCACGATTGCGCCGCCGGCCAGCATCAGGATGATCCCGATCGCGCCGAGGTCGATGCCCTGGACGTCGGCGGTGATCCCGAACCTGAGCACGGCTCCGACAACGACCAGGAAGATTCCGAGCCCGATGCCCATCGGTCTACCTCCGGGATTGTGCGTGGGGGGCGTTCGTACGAGGTGCTACTACCCTCTGGCGCGCCGTACAAGACTGGAATTCGCTGACACTTCAAAGAAGGCGTTCGGGGTGGACCGCCCCCATGGGCATGACGGTGGGGACGGACCCGTCGGACCCGTCCCCACCGTCACGGCCGTGACCTAGAACGCGGACTCGGGCACGTCCATCAGGTCCAGCGTGGTGCGCTCGGTGATCGCGCGCTCGGTGCTCAAACGCGGCAGGACCTGGTCGGCGAAGAACCGCGCGGCCGCGATCTTTCCGGTGTAGAAGTCCCGGTCCGTTCCGGTCGCGCCGTCGACGCGGGTCAGCGCCACTTCGGCCTGGCGCAACAGCAGCCAGCCCAGGACGACGTCGCCCAGTCCGAGCAGCAGGCGGGTGCTGTTGAGACCCACCTTGTAAAGTTCGCGGATCTCCTCGCTGGAGCGCATCGCGTCACCGACCATCAGTTCCACGATGGCCTGGACGTCGGCTGCCGCCTGTGCCAGCAGCGCCCGCTCGTTCTTGAGCTGGCCGTTGCCGGCCTCACTCGTGGCGAACGCCTGGATCTCTCCCATCACCTGGCCCAGCGCCTGGCCACCGTTCTTCACGATCTTGCGGAAGAACAGGTCCATCCCCTGGATGGCGGTGGTGCCCTCATAGAGGGTGTCGATCTTGGCGTCGCGGATGTATTGCTCGATCGGGTACTCCTGCAGGTAGCCCGACCCGCCCAGGGTTTGCAGCGACTCCGAGAGCAGGGCGTAGGAGCGTTCCGACCCCACGCCCTTGACCAACGGCAGCAGCAGGTCGTTCACGGCCTCGGCCATCGGGGCGTCCTGCCCCGCGGCCTTGGCGATCTGCACCGCGTCCTGCTGGGTCGCCGTGTAGACGACCAGGGCGCGCAGCGCCTCGGCGTAGGACTTCTGCATCATCAGGCTGCGACGCACGTCCGGGTGGTGCGTGATGGTGACACGCGGTGCCGACTTGTCGCTCTGCTGGGTGAGATCCGCGCCCTGCTTGCGCTCCTTGGCGTACTCCAGCGCGTTGAGGTAACCGGTGGACAGCGTCGCGATCGCCTTCGTCCCGACCATCATCCGGGCGTACTCGATGACGAGGAACATCTGCCGGATTCCGTCGTGCTTGTCCCCGACCAGGTAGCCGACGGCAGGGTGCCTGTCGCCGAAGGTCAGCTCGCAGGTGGTGGACGCCTTCAACCCCATCTTGTGCTCGACGTTGGTGACATAGGCGCCGTTGCGCTCGCCCAGTGAGCCGTCCTCCTCCACCAGGTATTTGGGGACGAGGAAGAGGGAGAGACCCTTGGTGCCGGGCCCGTGGCCTTCGGGGCGGGCCAGCACGAGGTGGAAGATGTTCTCGCTCATGTCGTGCTCGGCGGAGGTGATGAACCGCTTGACGCCCTCGATGTGCCAGGTTCCGTCGTCCTGCTGGACCGCCTTGGTGCGGCCGGCGCCCACGTCGGAACCCGCGTCGGGTTCGGTGAGGACCATGGTCGCCCCCCATCCGCGGTCGATCGCCAGTTGGGCGAACCTCTTCTGCTGCTCGTTGCCCTCGTTCCAGAGGACGCTGGAGAAGTTCGGGCCGGCGGAGTACATGTAGATGGCCGGGTTCGCGCCGAGGACCAGCTCGGCAGCGGACCAGACCAGAGAGGGGGGCGCCTGGGTCCCGCCGAGCTCGGCGGGCAGGTCCAGGCGGAACCATTCGGCGTCCATGTACGCCTGGTAGGAGCGCTTGAAGCTCTCGGGCATCGTGACCTCGCCGGTCGCGGGGTCGAACACCGGGGGGTTGCGGTCGGCGTCCTCGAACGACTCGGCCACGACGCCGGTGGCGAGCCGGTTGGCCTCGTCCAGGATGGTGCGGGCGGTTTCCTCGTCGATCTCCCCGAAGGGGCCCGTCCCCAGTACGTCCTGGCGGTTGAAGACCTCGAAGAGGTTGAACTCGATGTCTCGGAGGTTGCTCTTGTAGTGAGTCATGGCCTGTGCTCCGCTGTGTCGTGGCCGCTGCTTCTGCACAGCCGATCTACTGACTGGTAACAAATTTATGTTACTACTCGGTAGTGGATTTTTGCCAGTGGGTTCCTCTGATCGGCCCGACCGTGGCCGCTATCGGCCGGTCTGAAATGTCCGGGAACCGCCGGAATCGGGATATGGCCCTGCCGGGCGATGGTTCGTTCATAGCCTGGAGACTCGGCGTCGGTCGCTTCAGTGCCGCTCAACAGGGGTATTTCCACATCGACGCAGGCAGGAAGCGACGATGGGAGGCGGCCCCGTGACGGCGAGCGAAGCGTCCTCGAAGTACCGGCTGCGGTTGCCCACCCGCGCCACCACGACCGTCATCGCCCGCCGCCTTGCCCAGGGGCTGGTCGATCTCGCGCTCTCCTCCGGGCTGGTGGCGCTCGTCCTCGCGCTCTACCTGCTCGTGCCGTTGGAGGCGGAGTTCGCCAGCGAGACGCTGTTCGTCGTGTTCTCCGTCCTGATCCTGGCTCTCGCGCTCTGGGTGCACGCCTGGTACTGGGTGGCCCGCCCCTCGCGTCACGGGCGCGGCCAGACCACCGGAATGGAGTTGCTGGAGATCCGCGTGGTCGACGCCGGAGGCGGCCCGGCCACGGTGGGGCAGCTCTTCGTCCGTTGGCTGCTGCTTCCGGTGGACCTGCTGCTCGTCGGCCTCGTCCTCATGCTGCGCGACGTCCGGCACCGGCGACTCGGCGATCTGGTCGCCGGCACCGCCGTCGTGCGCGACTGAAGTCGATCGGGAATCGGCGCCGCATAATCACCAGGTCGGGGCAAAACGGGCATTATTCTTTTTTGTTATTCACTTCCCGTGTTGACGTATTGATCGGCAACCCACTTGAATCAGCGCATCGATAATTTTTAGCGCTGATAACGGTGCGGAGGCCGTTTCATGGACGGGCAGAGGCTGACGGTGCTGTTCCTCCCGGAGAGCGCCTACGGCCCGACGAACAACTGCATCGGCATCGGTGACGTGCTACGGCGCAGAGGCCACCGGGTCGTTTTCGCCGCTGAGGCATCCTGGCGGGGAAGGTTGTCCGCACTGGGCTTCGAGGAAAGGCTGGTGGACCTCGAACCCCCGCCCGAGGACGGGCGGACCGAAGAGCCCGGCCAGTTCTGGAAGGACTACGTCTCCGCGATCAAGCCGGAGTTTCGCAAACCCACGTTCGAGCAACTCGACACCGTCATCGCCGACATCTTCGCCACCCTCATCGAGGGGGCCAAGTACGCCGAGCCGCGGCTCAAGGAGATCATCGCTGAGGTGCGTCCCGACGTCATCGTCGAGGACAACGTGGTGCTGTTCCCGGCGCTGGCCACCGCGGGGGTGCCGTTCGTCCGGATCGCCTCCTGCAACCCCTTGGAGGTCCCGGGCGTGGACGTGCCGCCGATCTTTTCCGGCTACCCCTCCAACGACCGCAGCTGCTGGCCGGGGTTCCGTAACGAATTCGAGCGTCGGCACCGGGAACTGTGGGTCGAGTTCAACGAGTGGGTCCAGGAACAGGGCGCGGGCCCCCTGCCCTATCTGAGGTTCCTGCCCGAGGCCGACGCCAACCTCTACCTCTATCCCGAGATCGCCGACTACGTGGACCGCAGGGAGATGAACCCCAACTGGATCCGGTTGGAGTCCTCCGTCCGCCGCACCGACGAGCCCTTCGAGGTGCCGGAGAAGATCGCCAAGGGGCAGGGGTCGTTGATCTACTTCAGCCTGGGCTCGTTGGGGTCGGCCGACGTGGAGTTGATGCAGCGTCTGATCGACATGCTGGAGCACACTGTGCACCGCTACATCGTGTCGATGGGCCCCCGGCACGAAGAACTGCGGCTGCCCGACAACATGTGGGGCGCGGAGTTCCTGCCCCAGACCACCATTCTTCCGCTGGTGGACCTGGTCATCACGCACGGCGGCAACAACACCGTCACCGAGTCCTTCCACTTCGGCAAACCCATGCTGGTGCTGCCGCTGTTCTGGGACCAGTACGACAACGCCCAGCGGATCCAGGAACTGGGCTTCGGAGCCCGGCTCGACACCTACCGGGTGACGTTCCGCGAGCTGCACCAGGCGATGGAGGGGTTGCTCGGCAACGCCTGGATGCGCCAGCATCTCCGGGAAATCGGTGCGGAGATCCGCGATCGCAGCGGGCTCGACCTGGCGGCGGACGAGATCGAGCGGGTCGGCAAGGTCTGAGTGGCCGATTGTGGGCGTGGTCACCGGGAGAGCCGTTTCTCCTTGGTGAAGAGCACGTTGGGCCACTGATTCCGAGGAAAAATTCGTTCGAAGCGATGGAATTTGAGGCTCAAAGCCCCTTCTTCCCGTGATTTAAAACTGATAATCACATAGGAATCGGTTCTGTGAATCACGGGAATCACAGGAACCTTGTATAGCCTCCCCCCGAAAACCCCCGGGCGGGTCCGGAATCGGATTCCTCCGCCCCACTCCTCGACAGGTGGTGCCCTGGCTGATGGCCGATCGGAAACTGACGGTGCTGTTCCTCCCCGAAAGCGCCTACGGTCCGACCAACAACTGCATCGGGATCGGTGACATCCTGCGTGCCAGGGGACATCGGGTGGTGTTCGCGGCGGAATCCTCATGGAAGGGTCGCCTGGCGCCGCTCGGTTTCGAGGAGGCCCTGGTCGAGCTCTCCCCGCCGGCCGGGGACGATGCCGAGCAGGACGCCGGCCAGTTCTGGAAGGACTACATCGCCCAGATCTCCCCGGAGTTCCGCAAACCCACCTCCCAACAGCTCGAAACGGTCATCCGACCGATCTTCGACGAGCTCATCGCGGGAGTGAAGTACGCCGAGCCGCGGCTCAAGGAGATCATCGCTGAGGTGCGTCCCGACGTCATCGTCGAGGACAACGTGGTGCTGTTCCCGGCGCTGGCCACCGCGGGGGTGCCGTTCGTCCGGATCGTCTCGTGCAATCCGTTGGAGGTCCCCGGCAAGGCGGTGCCGCCGGCCTTCTCCGGCCTTCCCACCGGAGCCCGCGGCGCGGCCGCCGACTTCCAGGCCGAGTACGCGCGAACCCACGGCGAGCTATGGGCGGAGTTCAACGACTATGTCGTTGCCCAAGGGGCGCCGGCGCTCCCGGACCTCCAGTTCATGCCGGAGGCCGACCTCAACCTCTATGTCTATCCGGAGGTCGCCGACTACGTGGACCGTCGTCCCCTCGGCCCCTCCTGGCACCGGTTGGACTCCTCGGTTCGACGGACCGGTATCCCCGTGGAGATTCCCGCCCCCATCGCCTCGGGCGAGGGGTCGTTGATCTACTTCAGCCTGGGCTCGTTGGGGTCGGCCGACGTGGAGTTGATGCAGCGTCTGATCGACATGCTGGAGCACACTGTGCACCGCTACATCGTGTCGATGGGCCCCCGGCACGAAGAACTGCGGCTGCCCGACAACATGTGGGGCGCGGAGTTCCTGCCCCAGACCACCATTCTTCCGCTGGTGGACCTGGTCATCACGCACGGCGGCAACAACACCGTCACCGAGGCGCTGCACTTCGGCAAGCCGATGATCGTGCTGCCGCTGTTCTGGGACCAGTACGACAACGCCCAGCGCGTCCACGAACTGGGTCTCGGGCAGCGTCTGGACCCCTACCAGTTCGAGCCTGACGAGTTGCGCGCCACCGTGGAGAACCTGCTCGGCAACGCGGCACTGCGCCGCAGCCTCACCGAGACGGGAGAGGAGATCCGCAGTCGCGAAGGCGTCGTGCGCGCGGCCGACCTGATCGAGTCCGCCGTCCGTTGACCCTGCGCGCGCTCTGCGCTTCCGTGCCTTGACGAAGCGCCCCGATGCAATTGCATCGGGGCGCTTTTTCGTGGCGGTCCGTGCGCGCCATGCGTCACGTACCGCGGTGCGTCCGGCTCAGTCCTTCGTCGCACCCACCTTCAGCGCGTCCTTGGACTCGTCCACGTCCACCCGCACGGTGTCGCCCTCGCGAAGCTCGCCGGAGAGCAACGCCCGCGCGAGCGGGTCGCCGATCGACGCCTGGACGAGCCGGCGCAGCGGGCGTGCGCCGTAGACGGGATCGAAGCCGGTCAGGGCCAGCCACTCGCGGGCCGCGGGAGTGACCTCCAGACCCAGGCGGCGGTCGGCCAGACGCTTTGCCAATTTGTCGACCTGGAGATCCACGATCCTGGTCAGCTCCTCGGTGGACAACGCGTCGAAGACGATGACATCGTCCAGCCGGTTCAGGAACTCCGGCTTGAAGGTGGTGCGTACCACCTGCATCACCTTGTCGTGCCGGCTCGCCTCGTCCATCGACTGGTCCACCAGGAACTGCGAACCCAGGTTGGAGGTCAGGATCAGGATGGTGTTGCGGAAATCCACCTGGCGCCCCTGGCCGTCGGTCAACCGGCCGTCGTCCAGTACCTGGAGCAGGGTGTCGAAGACCTCGATGTGTGCTTTCTCCACCTCGTCCAGCAGCACGACCGTGTAGGGCCTGCGCCGGACCGCTTCGGTGAGCTGACCGCCCTCCTCGTAGCCGACGTAGCCGGGAGGCGCCCCGACCAGCCGTGCCACCGAGTGTTTCTCGGAGTACTCGCTCATGTCGATGCGCACGATCGCGCGCTCGTCGTCGAACAGGAACTCCGCCAGAGCCTTGGCCAGCTCGGTCTTTCCCACACCGGTGGGACCGAGGAACAGGAAGGAACCCGTGGGCCGGTCGGGGTCGGAGATCCCGGCGCGGGCACGGCGTACGGCGTCGGAGACCGCGGCGACCGCCTTGGCCTGCCCGATCAACCGTTGGCCCAGCTCCTCCTCCATCCGCAGCAGCTTGGAGGTCTCGCCCTCCAGGAGTCGCCCCACGGGGATGCCGGTCCAGGAGGAGACGACCTCGGCGACATCGTCTGCGCCGACCTCGTCCTTGACCATGGCGGACTGGTCGCGCTCGACCTCGTCCTCCTCCGCGGCCTCCTCCAACTGGCGCTCCAGTTGCGGGATCTCGCCGTACATCAGCCGGGACGCCTCCTCGAAGGCTCCGTCGCGCTGCGCGCGTTCGGCCTGGCCGCGTAGGGCGTCCAACCGCTCCTTGAGCTCACCGACCCGGTTCAGGCCCGCCTTCTCCTGCTCCCAGCGCGCGATCAGGCCGTTGAGATGCTCCTGTTTGTCGGCGAGGTCAGCACGCAAGCGCTCCAGCCGGTGCAGGGACGCGGAGTCGGACTCCTTCTCCAGCGCCAGCTCCTCCATCTTGAGCCGGTCCACGGCACGTTGGAGCTCGTCGATCTCCACCGGGCGGGAGTCGATCTCCATGCGCAGCCGGGAGGCCGCCTCGTCGATCAGGTCGATGGCTTTGTCGGGCAGGAACCGCGCCGTTATGTAGCGGTCGGACAGTGTTGCCGCCGCGACCAGTGCGGAGTCGGCGATCTGCACCTTGTGGTGGGCCTCGTAGCGGCTCTTCAACCCCCGCAGGATCGCAATCGTGTCGGCTGCCGAAGGCTCACCCACCATGACCTGCTGGAACCGTCGCTCAAGCGCCGGATCCTTCTCGATGCGCTCGCGGTACTCGTCCAGGGTGGTGGCACCCACCATGCGCAGCTCGCCTCTGGCCAGCATCGGCTTGAGCATGTTGCCCGCGTCCATGGCCCCCTCGGCGGCACCCGCGCCCACGACCGTGTGCAGCTCGTCGATGAAGGTGATGACCTGCCCGTTGCTCTCCTTGATCTCGTTGAGGACGGCCTTCAGCCGTTCCTCGAACTCGCCCCGGTATTTCGCGCCGGCCACCATCGCGGCGAGGTCGAGTGAGATGAGCCGCTTGTCGCGCAGCGACTCGGGGACGTCCCCGGCGACGATGCGCTGGGCCAGGCCCTCGACGACCGCGGTCTTGCCCACCCCGGGTTCGCCGATGAGAACCGGGTTGTTCTTGGTGCGTCGCGACAGGACCTGGATGACCCGCCTGATCTCGGAGTCGCGCCCGATCACCGGGTCCAACTCGCCTGCCCGGGCCCGCTCGGTGAGGTCGACGCCGTACTTCTCCAGGGACTGGTACGTCTCCTCCGGATTTTCCGAGGTGACCTTGGCGTGCCCGCGAACCCGCTCGAACGCCTCCAGCAGCGCTTCGGGGGTGGCCCCCGCCTCGCGCAGCAGTGTCGCGGCCGTCCCGCCGTCGGTGGCCAGCCCCACGAGCAGGTGCTCGGTGGAGACGAACGCGTCCTCCAACTGCTCGGCGCGCTGGGCCGCGGTGTTCAGTGACACGATCAGCTGACGCGAACTGCCCGGCGTGCTCAGACTCGTGCCAGACGCCTTGGGCAGGCCCGCGATGGCTTCTTCGACCTGTGCGTTCAATACCGCAGGGTCCACTCCGACCTCTTTGAGGAGCGGCCGGATGACCCCCTCGGACTGGTTGACCAGTGCGACGAGCAGATGGACCGGCTCGACCTGCGGACTGCCGTCCGTGGTCGCGCGCCGGATCGCCCCCGACAGCGCTTCCTGGCTCTTCTTGGTGAACTTGTACTCCACGGCTCTTGCGCCCCCTTCTGGTGAAACACGAGAACAGTCGGATCAATGCCTGTGGTCCGGCACGTCCCCGAGCCTCGGGGCCGTGACCAGGGCCTACTGCTCGGGGGGGTGGGTGTTGAAGATGGTGAGCCGGGTGCGGCGCACCAGCTCGCCGCCCGGGGCGTCCGGGCGTGCGACCCCGGCGGCCCGCCGCACTGCCGCACGCGCCGCCTCCATCTCGTTGTGAAGATGGAACAGGTGCTCGCGCAACTCGGTGACCTCGCGCTGTAGCTCCAGGATGCGTTTGATCCCGGCGAGGTTGATGCCCTCCACCTGGGACAGCCGCTGTACCTCCCGCAACTGCTGGATGTCGCGCATCGAGTAGCGCCGTCCACGTCCGGACGCCCGGCCCGGTGAGACCAGACCGAGCCGGTCGTACTGCCGAAGGGTCTGCGGGTGCAGCCCGGACAGCTCCGCCGCCACCGAGATGACATAGACCGGAGTGTCATCGCCGAACGCGGGAGTGGTCATGGCTCTTACGCCCCCTTAGCCCGCGCTTCGAGGTCGCTGCGCGGGTCCTGGTCGGCCGTGGCGGTGCGGAACTGCTCCAGGGCTTGCCGAGCCTCACTGCTGAGGTTCTGCGGGACCGCGACCTCGATGGTGACCAGCATGTCGCCGACCGTGCCGTCGCGTCGCTGGGCACCCTTGCCGCGGACCCGGAGCGTGCGCCCGTTGGGTGTGCCCTGGGGAATCTTGACGGTGACAGGGAAACCGTTCATCGTCGGGACGCGGACGTCCGCGCCGAGTACCGCCTCGGGGAAGGTCACCGGGACGGTGATGGTCAGATTGTCACCGGACTTGCCGAACACCGGGTGCGGCTGCACATGTACCACCACGAATAGGTCTCCGGCCGGGCCGCCTCGTTCGCCCGGCGCGCCCTTGCCCTTGATGCGGATCTTCTGGCCGTCGGACACGCCTGCCGGGATCCGGGCCTGAATCGTGCGGGTGCTCTTGCCGCGTCCGCTGCCGTGGCAGGTGGTGCACGGGTCGTCGACGACGAGTCCGCGCCCCCGGCACTCGCTGCACGGCTCCGACAGGGAGAAGCCGCCCAGGTTCTTGTTCTCGTGCCCGGTCCCCGAGCACTTGGGGCAGACCCGCGGCGCACTGCCGTCCTTGGCCCCGGTGCCCCGGCAGGTCGGGCAGGAAGTCTCGGAGGTCAGATGGAACGACCGGGTCACCCCGTTGGCGGCCTCCGCGAAGGTCAGCTTCGCCTCGGTCTCCACGTCCGCGCCGCGTCTGGCCTGGGTCGTCGACCGGCCTCCGCGTCCGCCGAACAGGCCCCCGAACAGGTCGCTCAGCCGCTCGCCGCCTGCGCCGCCGGCACCACCCGGGGTTCCCTGGCCGAACAGGTCACCGAGGTTGAAGTCGCCGGCCCCGCCGCCGCCATTGGGGCGGTAGGCCCCGCCGAACATGGAACGGGCGTCGTCGTACTCCTTGCGGCGTTTCTCGTCGGACAGGACGCTGTACGCCTCGGAGATCTCCTTGAAGGTCTTCTCCGCCTCGGCGTCGCTCTTGTTGGCGTCGGGGTGGTACTTACGGGCGAGCTTGCGGTAGGACGACTTGATCTCGTCAGCCGTGGCCGTCTTTGAGACTCCGAGGACCTTGTAAAAGTCCTTCTCCAGGTAGTCCTTGGTGCTCATCGACGCCTGCTTCTCCCTGTGCTCGTCCGTTGTGTCTGCATCCCCCGCCGATCCCGGCCGCCAAGGGCCGGATCCGCCGTGTTCGGCGGAAGGCCGGGGGCGGTGCCGCGGTTTCGGCCGCACCGCCCCCGGTTCACTACTGCTCGCCCTCGGCCGGGGCCTCTGCCTCGGCGGGTGAGGGCGTCTCGGCCGCGGGCTGCGGCGCGGGCGCATCGTCACCCGGCCCGGCCACGACCACGCGGGCCGGTCGGATGATGCGCTCACCGATGAGGTAACCGGGCTGGAACACTTCCAGGACGGTGGGCACGCTCACGCCGGGGGAGGGGACCATGGTCAGGGCCTCGTGCACGTTCGGGTCGAACTCGTCGCCCTGCTCCGCGTACTTCTTCAACCCCAACTTGGTCACCAGCGACTCCAGCGACTCGCCGACCGACTTGAACCCGCCGTTCAGCTCGTCGTGGGAGCGGGCCCGCCCGATGTCGTCCAGGATCGGCAGCAGCTCGCCCAGGACCTGGGCCAGCGCCTGCTCCCGCACGACCACCCGGTCGCGCTCGACCCGCTTGCGGTAGTTGACGTACTCCGCCTGCAACCGCTTCAGGTCGTTCGTGCGCTCGGTGAGTTCCTCCCGCAGCGACGACAGTTCCGTGTCGTCGAGCGCGGGAACCTCCTCTGCGACTACGGGTTCCGCAGCGTCGTCCGGCTCTGCCTCGGGCGCCGCAGTCGGCTCCTCGGCAGGCTCCGGGGTACGCAGCTCACCGGTTTCGGGGTCGATGCGCCGCTTGTCGCGGATCACCGGGCCCTGCTGTTCGTTGCCGTTCTCGTTCTCCGGCACCGCCATTTAGCTACGCCTCCTCTTCGACTGGCCGCGGACTTCAGGCGTTGCCTTCGCGCTTGGGCTGCTCCTCGTCGACGATCTCGGCGTCCACGACGTCGTTGTCGTCGGCGGAGGCGTTCGGGCCCGGGGCATCCGCGGAGTCGCCGCTCTGCTGGTTCTGGCTGTAGATCGCGGAACCGATCTTCTGGCTGGAAAGCGCGACCTTCTCGCTCGCGGAGCGGATGGCGTCGATGTCGGAGCCTTCGAGAGCCTTCTTCAGCTCGGCGACGGCCTCCTGGGTCTCGGTCTTGACCTCGGCCGGGATCTTGTCGTCGTTGTCGGCGATGACCTTCTCGGTCTGGTAGACCAGCGACTCGGCGTTGTTGCGGACCTCGGCGTCCTCACGGCGCTTGCGGTCCTCGTCGGCGTACTGCTCGGCGTCGCGGATCATCTGGTCGATGTCCTCCTTCGGCAGGGCGGACCCGCCGGAGATGGTCACCGACTGCTCCTTGCCCGTGCCCAGGTCCTTGGCCGTGACGTTGACGATGCCGTTGGCGTCGATGTCGAAGGCGACCTCGACCTGCGGGACACCGCGCGGCGCCGGGGGCAGGCCGGTGAGGTCGAAGACCCCGAGGCGGCGGTTGTCCCGGGCGAACTCGCGCTCGCCCTGGTAGACCTGGATCTGCACGGAAGGCTGGTTGTCGTCGGCGGTCGTGAAGATCTCCGAGCGCTTGGTCGGGATGGCCGTGTTGCGCTCGATGAGCTTGGTGAACACGCCGCCCTTGGTCTCGATGCCCAGCGACAGCGGGGTCACGTCGAGCAGCAGGACGTCCTTGACGTCGCCCTTGAGCACGCCGGCCTGAAGGGCCGCGCCGATGGCCACGACCTCGTCGGGGTTGACGCCCTTGTTGGGCTCCTTGCCGCCGGTCAGCTCCTTGACCAGGTTCACGACGGCCGGCATACGGGTGGAACCGCCGACCAGGACCACGTGGTCGATCTTGTCGACGCCGATGCTGGCGTCCCGGATGACCTGCTGGAACGGAGCCTTGGTGCGCTCAAGGAGGTCGGAGGTGAGGCGCTGGAACTCGGCTCGGCTGAGCTTCTCGTCCAGGTGCAGCGGGCCCTCGGCCGACGCCGTGATGTAGGGGAGGTTGATCGAGGTCTCGCTGGAGCTGGACAGCTCGATCTTGGCCTTCTCGGCGGCCTCGCGCAGACGCTGGAGCGCCATCTTGTCCTTGGCCAGGTCGACGCCGTTGCTGTTCTTGAACCGCTCGACCAGCCAGTTGACGACGGCCTGGTCCCAGTCGTCGCCGCCGAGGTGGTTGTCGCCGTGGGTGGCCTTGACCTCGACCACGCCGTCGCCGACGTCCAGCAGTGAGACGTCGAAGGTGCCGCCGCCCAGGTCGAAGACCAGGATGGTGGCTTCCTCCTCCTTCTCCAGGTGGTAGGCCAGCGCGGCGGAGGTGGGCTCGTTGATGATGCGCAGGACGTTGAGGCCCGCGATCTTGCCCGCGTCCTTGGTGGCCTGGCGCTCGGAGTCGCTGAAGTAGGCCGGGACGGTGATGACCGCGTCGGTGACCTCTTCGCCCAGGTACGCCTCGGCGTCGCGCTTGAGCTTTTGCAGAACGAAGGCGCTGATCTGCTGGGGGTTGAAGGTCTTGTCGTCGATCTCGACGGTCCAGTCGGTGCCGATGTGGCGCTTGACCGAGCGGATGGTCCGGTCGACGTTGGTCACCGCCTGACGCTTGGCCACCTCGCCGACGAGGACCTCGCCGTTCTTCGCGAAGGCTACGACGGACGGGGTCGTCCGGGCGCCTTCGGCGTTGGCGATAACCGTGGGCTCGCCGCCCTCCAGGACCGAGACGACCGAGTTCGTCGTACCCAGGTCGATGCCGACCGCACGTGCCATGAGTGCATCCTCCGTGAAAGTTGAGTCGTACTAGCGCAATATTGCTTCGGGATCTGCTTGCTGTCAAATCAGTTGAGTCGGGTCGGCTCAACTTTCCTTGCATGAAGGATCAACGTGGCTGTGGGGTCACTTGTTCCCGTTCCGATCGTCTTCTTCCCGTGGAATCGACGAACCAAGGGGCTTTTCAGGGAAGACCTTGACCCGGCTCAGGGGATGGCGTTCGGCCTCTCGGGGGCGCTCGCGCGGCGAGCCTGCGTCAGGGGGTGCGCACGCTGATCACTAACGTAGGAGTTATCTGGCTTCCGGTGCGGATGCCCTCCCGCAGGGGCACCGGCCGGCATTGCACTACTCGCTAGTAACATAAATTTCTGATCCCCGGTGTGTGGCGCATCGGGAGACCTGAGCCAAGCAGGATGGAGGCCGCGGACGATGCTCCACGTGATTCTGGGGATCTTTTCGGTTGCGTTCGCCGTGGTCGGGACAGCGATGTTCGCGATTGGCATCCGCCATGTCGTGCGAACCGTGCGCCTCGGCCAACCGGTGACCGACCGTCAGGGTCCGTTCGGGAAGCGCTTGACGAACATGCTGGTCGAAACGCTCGGCCACACCCGCATGCTCAAGTGGCGGTGGATCGGTGTCGCGCACTGGTTCGTGATGGTGTCCTTCGGCGCGCTGTTCTTCACTATCGTCGAGGCGTTCGGCGAGGTCTGGAACCCGCACTACGAAATCCCGATCATCGGGGAGTGGGCGGTCTACGGCCTTGCCATGGAGCTCATCGCAGCCCTGGGCGCGCTGGCGATCCTGGGACTGGCCGTCTACCGCCAGGTGCGAGGACCGCGCCGGCTGGGCCGCCAGTCGCGGTTCGCCAACTCGACCCACTGGCAGGCCTACTACGTCGAGGCCTACATCTTCGGCATCTACCTCTGCATCTTCCTGATCCGCGGCTTCCGCGTGGCCATGGACCACTTCCCCTACCCGGTGTGGGCCACCCCCGTCTCACACGCCCTGGGTGCGGTTCTGCCGCCCTCGGAGATCGGTCTGTCGGTCGTGGCCACGGTGAAGCTCGTGCTGTCCTTCCTGTTCTTCGCGATGATCGGCAAGATCCTCACGATGGGGATCGGGTGGCACCGCTTCACCGCCTTCTTCAACATCTACTTCAAGCGCAACGCCGACGGCAGCGTCGCGCTCGGCCCGGCCAAGCAGATGCTGAACAAGGACGGCAAGCCGCTGGACTTCGAGGAGGCCGACCCCGACGAGGACCCCTTCGGGGTCGGAAAGGTCGAGGACTTCACCTGGAAGGGCCTCCTCGACTTCACCACCTGCACCGAGTGCGGCCGCTGCCAGTCGCAGTGCCCGGCCTGGAACACCGGCAAGCCGCTCTCGCCCAAGAAGCTGGTCATGGACCTGCGCGACCACGCCTATGCCAAGGCGCCCTACCTGACGGCCGGGATCAACGAGCAGACCCCCGACATCCATGACGACGTCCTCGCCCTGCTCAGCCGCCCGCTGGTGGGTACCGAGGAGGAGAACGGCGTCATCGACCCCGACGTCCTGTGGGCCTGCACCAACTGCGGTGCCTGCGTCGAGCAGTGCCCCGTCGACATCGAGCACGTCGACCACATCCTGGACATGCGTCGCTACCAGGTCATGATCGAGTCGAACTTCCCCTCCGAGGCCAACAGCCTGCTCAAGAACCTTGAGAACAAGGGCAACCCGTGGGGGATGAGCGAGACCAAGCGGATGGACTGGATCTCCGAGGTCGACTTCGAGGTCCCTGTCGTCGAGGACAAGCTGCCCGAGGGGACCGAGTACCTGTTCTGGGTCGGTTGCGCGGGCGCGCTTGAGGACCGTGCGAAGAAGACCACCAAGGCGATTGCCGAACTCCTGCACATCGCCGGGGTCAAGTTCGCGGTGCTGGGCGGGATGGAGGCGTGCACCGGCGACCCGGCGCGCCGCCTGGGCATGGAGTTCATCTTCCAGATGCTGGCCCAGCAGAACGTCGAGACCCTCAACGAGGTCGGCGTCACCAGGATCGTGGCGAGCTGCCCGCACTGCTTCAACACCCTGGGCAACGAGTACCCGCAGCTGGGCGGCAACTACGACGTCGTCCACCACAGTCAACTGCTGGCCGCACTCGTGGACGAGGGACGGCTCACCCCGGTCCAGCCGATCGAGGAGAACATCACCTACCACGACCCCTGCTTCCTGGGGCGGCACAACAAGGTCTACACCCCGCCGCGCGACATCATGGCCCAGGTTCCCGGGATCACGACCGTGGAGATGCACCGCCACAAGGAGCGCGGCTTCTGCTGCGGCGCGGGCGGTGCGCGGATGTGGATGGAAGAGCGCATCGGCAAGCGCATCAACACCGAGCGGGTCGACGAGGCCCTGACCACCAACCCCGACACCGTGTCCACGGCTTGCCCGTTCTGCCAGGTCATGCTCGGTGATGCCATCAACGAGAAGAAGTCCAAGGGCGAGGCGAAGGAGACTCTGGAGGTCGTCGACGTCTCCCAGCTCCTGCTCCGCTCGGTCAAGGGCGAGCAGCCTGCGACGGCCGAGGAGCCGGCGGTCTAGTCACTGTCACGTGCGGGACCGGGCCCCGGGGGAACAAGGCGAGACCGCCCTCCCCAGGGGCCCGCGTCGTTGCGGCTGCCGGTCGGGCGGACCGGAAGGGGGCCGGGGCCCGGTCAGCGGCGAGGCATGCGCACCCGGCGACGCACGGTGTGCGGAGCACGCGGGGCCGGCGGGACCGGGGCAACGGAGGGAGGAAGTCCCAGCACCCGGTCGAGTTCTTCGGGACTGATCCGGCCTACCGCAGTCGCCGCTGCGACCAGGACGTCGGTGTAGAGGTCGATCTCGGCCAGAGCGACGTCATCGTGCAGACGCGTGTCGAGGTTTGTGTCCACCGGCACCCGCCTCCAATACGAACAGTCCCCCGGCAGGGGAAAGCCCTGCCGATTCGGAGGAGCCGAGGGAGGGCCGCCGTTCAGTGTCGATATCAAGATTACGCGGCGGTAGCCAGGCGGGGCATGGCCCATCAGGACCATTTTCGATCTGCCTGCTGATGTAGTTCTTCAATGCCATGGATTCGTGGCATTTCGCATGCCCTATGGGCTAGGGAGACCGAATTAGTAGACCGATTTTCTCTCTTTTGAGCAGGGAAAAGCGAACTCGGTCAATTGCTGTGAACTGCGGAGATGATCAGGCGGGTCGGAGTGTGGTGGAGGTGTTCCCGATTTCCGGGTAGCCCGGAAATCGGTTAGCGCCACTCGACCTGACGGTGCTCCTGTGCGTAGCCCGCGTATTTCTCCGGTGTGCGGGCGAATACGGCCAGGTCGGCGTCGGTGAGTTCCCGGATCACTTTGCCGGGGACCCCGGCCCACAGCGTTCCGGCGGGCACGACCTTGCGCGGTGGCACCAGCGCTCCGGCAGCCACGAGCGCTCCTGCGCCCACGCGCGCTCCCCCCAAGACCGTGGCGCCGATTCCGATCAGTGCACCCTCTTCGATGACCGCTCCGTGCACCATCGCCTGGTGCCCCAGGCTCACCCGGTCGGCGAGGACGGCCGGCTCGCCCGGGTCGGCGTGCAGACCGCACTGGTCCTGAATGTTGCACTGCTCACCGATGACGATGTCCTCGGTGTCGGCGCGCAGGACCGATCCGTACCAGACGCTGCTGTGCGCGCCTATGCGCACCCGTCCCACAACGACTGCCCCGGGGGCGATCCATGCGTCAGGGTGGATCGTCGGTTCACCGAAGGCCGCGTCTCCGATCAGGGCGTCGATCATGGGCCGATCTCCTTCGCCGGACGAGCGTTACGTGGTAACGGAATGGCCGATCCAGCCACACCGGGGTGAGAACGCGCATACCTTAGTAGGTGCGCGCCTCCGGCGCATGCGGCGGGCCCGTATCGTCACCCACCACACACTGGCCGCTGAGGGCGGCCCCGACGCCTCACTACTACTGTGAAGCCTCTGGCGGTCACCATCGCGCCACGCCTCGCACACGGCCCGTCTCCTCGCCGGATCCTGCCGTCCCGGTAAAGATATGGAATCCCGCTCCCCTATGTGTGTTCCAGATGTTATGGGAATGATAGGCAGGGACTAGTCGTGCACCCCCTCCAACTCTCAGTCGACCCGGTTGATTAGGACATGAACGAGCACAGCACAGAGATCCTGCCGAACCTCCTCCGCGAGGAAGCCTTCCCCACCGCGCGCAAGGGCTACGACAAACATCAGGTCGACGATTTCGTCGTCCGCAACCACAACCAGATCCGTGATCTGCAGGAGCGGCTGGCGCGCGCCCACGACGAGCTGGAGCAATTGCGCCGCCAGCTCGCCGAGGCCAAGGCCAAGGCCGTGGTGAAGCCGGAGCACGAGCAGATCAGCGAGCGCCTGGCCAACATCCTGCGCATCGCCGACGAGGAAGCCTCCGACAAGCGCTCCAAGGTCGACAAGGAAGTCGGTGACATCCGCGCGTCGGCGCAGGAGGAGTCGCAGGCCAAGGTCAAGGACGCCCAGGAGCACGCCGAGCGGATCGTGGGCAGCGCCCGCGACCAGGCCAACGAGCTGGTCACCTCCGCCAAGCAGGAGGCCGAGCAGCTGCGCGAGCAGGCCAAGGAGGAGTCCGAGCGCAAGCTGGCCGACTCCGAGGCGCGCGCGACGCGCATCCACGAGACCGCCGACCGCCGTCTCGCCACGCTCACCGCGACCCACGGCGAGGCCGCGCGCAGGCTCAGCGACATGCGCGACACGCTCACCGAGCTGCTCCAGGCCGAGACCAAGGCGGGTCCACTGGACAACGGTCTCTCCCGCGCCGACTTCGGCACGGAGACCGCAGACGGCGACGAGGCCAAGGACGCCAAGGACGCTAAGGACGCCAAGGAGGCGAAGCCCCAGCAGCCCAAGGCCGAGGGCGCCAAGCCTTCCGCGCCCAGCGCGCCTCCCGCACCGACAGCGCCTGCGGCCGTGAAGGATGAGGCGGCGGCCAAGAACGAGCAGCCCGCCCCGCAGCGGCCCGCTCCGGCCAAGCCGCAGCCCGCCCAGAACGCTCCGGCACGCCCCGCTCCCGCCGACGCCGACGAGGCGACCATCAAGCTGAACCCCGACGACGAGGCGACCGCCAGGATCAGCCCGGAGGACACCAAGGCTGCCGCGGAGCAGTCCGGGCCGTCCTCCCAGCCGGTCCGGCAGAACCCTCAGCGTCCGCAGGGGTTCCGCTACTCGGGTCCCGCGCCGACTCCGACCGAGGAGCCCACCGCCCAGATGCCGCCGATCAACGATCCCGGCATGACCGGTATCTACCGGCACCCCGAGGCCAAGCCGTCCCCGGATGACGAGGCCACCGAAGGTGTGCGCATCATTCGCCCGTGACGCGGTCGGGCCGATGATGAAGTGGGGCCGGAAGAACCCGGCCCCACTTCATTGATTTAGCCCGCTGATGTGGGTTGATGTGGGGCAACGTCGGTCTTGTCCGTTGCTGTCGGCTACGATGCCGAAAACCATGATTATCCGTGCGGCCATCCGCTCCGACCTCGGCGCCATCCTGCGGCTCCTGCGCGACATGGGCGACTCCGCCCCGGCGCAGAGCGGCACCGTCCGCATGTCCTCGGCAGCGGTACGTGCCTGGACCCGGATCGAGAGCGACCCCGAGCGCACCGTCCTCGTCGCCGAGCGCCGCGGGCAGATCATCGGCACCCTCGATCTCATCGTGGTCGCCAACCTCACCCATGACGCCCAGCCGTGGGCGGTCGTCGACAACGTGGTGGTGGATGCGGCCTACCGCCGTCGCGGTATCGGTCGGGCGCTGATCGACGACGCGATGACCCGAGCCGCTGCCGCGGGCTGCTACAAGGTCGAACTCCTCTCGCACGAGACCCGGCAGGGCGCGCACCACTTCTACCTCGCGGTCGGTTTCGAGAACTCCGCGGAGGGTTTCCGCCGGTACTTCTGAGTGCCGGCGTGCCGGTGCGTGTCCGCCGCGGACCGTGTCCTCCTGGCAGGGCGGACGCCGAAGGGCCGGCCGCCGAAGGACGACCGGCCGGGAAGACGCGGATCAGGTGTGCGAGCGCAGCGGGGTGGGACGCAAGAAGAGGACCACCACGAAGGCGGCCAGGGCGACGGGAGCGCCGACCACGTAGACGTGGTGCATGGCGTCGTTGAACGCGCCCAGCACGAGTTCCCGGACCGCGTCGGGAAGCGCGTGGATGGCTGCGGGCGAGCCGGTCGCCGCCACCGCCAGTTCGTCGGGGGAGGCTCCCGCGGCGATCGCTTCCGCACCCACGGAACGGAAGCCGCTACTGAACGAGTTCGTCATGATCGCGCCGAACGCCGAGACGCCGATCGCCCCGCCGAGGTTGCGGAAGAAGGTGACCGCCGAGGTGCCGGCGGCCATGTCGGCGCGGTCGAGGGCGTTCTGCGTGGCCAGGATCAGGATCTGCATCGACAGTCCCAGCCCGAGCCCGATCAGCCCGACCCCTGTCCCGACCAGGGCGATGCTGGAGTGCACCTGGAGCAGGCTGAGGACACCGAATCCCGCGCTCACCAGGAGCATGCCCGCGACCGGGTAGATCTTCCACTTACCGGTCCGGCTGACCAGCATGCCCGAGCTGATGGAGGCGGACAGCATGCCGACCACGAGGGGCAGGGTCATCAATCCGGAGGCGGTCGGGCTCATGCCCTTCACGATCTGCAAATACTGCGGGAAGTAGATCATCACCCCGAACATCGAGACGCCGACCAGCAGCGAGGCCAACCCGGCCAGGACGAAGGTCGGGTTGCGGAACAACCGCGGCGCCATGATCGGGTCCTCGGCGCGGCGTTCGGCGAAGACGCCTGAGACGGCCAGGACGAGTGCCACCACGATGAACAGGTAGGTGACGGGGGAGTTCCACGCGAACTCCTTGCCGCCGAGACTGAGCAGCAGCATGACCGCGGCCGCCGAGCCGACGATGCAGGTCGCACCCCACCAGTCGATCTTGTTGGCGGTCCGTTCGTGGGCGGGCATCCGAAGCAGCCACTGGATGACACCGAAGGAGACCACGGCGAGCGGGACCGTGATGAAGAAGCACCAGCGCCAGCCCAGCGGGCTGTCCACGAGGAATCCGCCGAGCAGGGGGCCCGCGACGGTGGAGACCCCGAAGACCGCGCCCAAATACCCGGAGTAGCGACCGCGCTCGCGCGGTTCCACCACGTCGCCGAGGATGATCTGCGGGAGAGAGACCAGTCCGCCCATGCCCACGCCCTGGAGGAGGCGGGCCCCGATCAGCCAGGAGATGTCGGTGGAGAACCCGGCCGCGACCGAGGAGGCGATGAAGATCACCAGTGACACCTGGAACAGCGGCTTGCGCCCGTAGATGTCGGAGAGCTTGCCCCACAACGGGGTGGTGGCCGTCATGGTGAGCAGTGAGGCGCTGGCCACCCACGCCAGTTTGTCCTGTCCGCCGAGCTCACCGATGATCGTCGGCAGCGCGGTGCCCACGATCGAGTTGGTGAGCATCGAGGTGAGCATTGCCAGCATCAGGCCGATCAGGATGTTCCTGATCTGACCGCCGGTGTAGCGGGGGGCGGCCCGCTCCGGGTCCGGTCCGGTCGGGGTGGCCCCGACCGCCGGCCGCTCGGATAATGCTGTGTCCTGCTTCATGCTGGGAGCCCCCGACTCGTCTGTGACCCGTGTTCGCCCGCCCGTGCGTTTCGGCATGCCGGCGCGCCGCGGCGGCATGCGGATGGGCGGGAGTCTTCTACCGGTATAAGTAAACGGTGTTGACTTGTCAAGTTGGTTCCCGGTCGTCCGGAGGGCGGTGGTGTGATGCCGGATGATTGGGGGCGCGAGTGAACGAGACGCCGGATATGAGCGAGGAAGAACCTGAGATGGATGGGCCCGAAGCAGTCGACGAGTGCGCTGATCACACCCGGGTGCGCGATCGGGAGGCCACCCGGCAGCGCATTCTGGACAGCGCGAGAGAACTGTTCACCAGGGACGGCTACGCCCAGGTGTCCTCCAGGCGGATCGCCGCGCACGCCGGGGTCAACGTCGCTCTGATCAACCGTTACTTCGGGGCCAAGCGCGGACTGCTCGCCGAGGTCGTCGCCGAGGAGGCGGTCTTCCCCGGCGTTTTCGAAGGCGACCCTGCCACCCTTCCCCGCCGTATCGCCGAGCAGTTGGTCCACCGGGCGCGCGGTGAGGCGACACCGCTGCAACGGGCTCTCGAACACTCCGCGGGCGACCCCGACCTTCAGGCCATCTACGCCGAACGCCTGGAGTCCGCGATGTTGGTACCGCTGGCGGGGCACCTCAGCGGTCCGGATGCCCGCACCCGGGCGTCCCTGGCCGTCCTCACCATCCTCGGTTTGGGGACGCTGCGCCGGGTCGAGGGCGCCACCGCCCTGGCCGAGGGGGACGCCGGGGAATTGACCGAGCGGTTCACCAGCATCATCGCCGCGTGTCTGGCCGAAACCGTGTCCCCGCAATCGGGGCCATCGGGCGACTGATCCGGCTGGTTTTCCTGCTGTTCGCCGCCTTTCGGGGCCTGGGCCGGTCCTAGGGGCGACGTGGTGCCCCGGCTGTTCGATGCTCTCGGAAAGGTCGAGGGCGCGCAAAGAAACGGTCTGCCGGACTGGCGTTCGATCGTTGCCCCCGAAGCGGAGAGTGACCATCCTCACCAGTTTCGGGCGCCATGCTCGTGGGTTTCGGGCTGGCAATAGGCGGATGGTGATGCTCGGGTCAGTGCCAGGTGCGGTTTTGGATAAAACTCCAGCTCAGGGCGCATTTTTTGTGCAATTCGGCGTCGGGGTCCCGGTCGGTGCCGACCGTTTCGGGTGTTCCGGCGGTCGCGTCTCGCCGCTGTCCGAGCCAATTCCGGCTCGTTTGCCGACGGGTGCTCCGGGCCCCGCGTTGCCGGTGACACGCCGCCCTCCTATTGATTTCTGGAGCCGCCGCGCCCGTGTGTTTCGGTGGGCACGTTGCTTCGTCGCCCGCTGTCCATGCGGCATTTGACCAGTTCAATGGGGAATTTAGCGATGTCTTTCTTCGGGGTTTTCGGTCGATCGCAGACTGGTAACAGTGCACACCGTATGGTCGGCACTGCTGCGGCTCTATCGGCACTCGCTGTCATGGCCACTGCCGGGTTGGTTGCAGCAGCACCCGCAGCAGCCGGCTCGGACGCTGTCACGGAGGCCATCGACGCGGCCACGAACAAGGTCGGTACGCCCTACCGCTACGGGGGCACCGGCCCGAACGCCTTCGACTGTTCCGGACTTGTGCAGTGGTCCTACAGACAGGCGGGGGTCACGCTGAAGCGGACCACCTACGAACAGGTCAAGCAGGGGACGGCGGTCTCCCGGAGCAACATGCGCGCGGGGGACCTCGTGTTCTTCTACCCGAGCGTCAGCCACGTGGGCATCTACCTCGGCGACAACAAGATGGTCCACGCCCCCAGTTCGGGCAAGCGGGTCCAGGTCGTGGACATGTCGGTGTACTACAACGGGAAGTTCCACTCCGCGCGCCGGATCAGTTGACCCTTTCGCCTCCGAACGTGCCGCGGCGCCCCGCTCCGCAGAGGAACGAGGCGCCGCAGTGGACCGCTAGTCCCGCAGCTTCGCGACGACGTCGATCTCGACCAGGATGTTCATCAGGTCCGAGCCCACCGTCGTGCGCACCGGGTAGGGGGCGGTGAAGAACTCGGCGTAGACCGCGTTGTACTCGGCGAAGTCGGCCTTGAGGTTCTCCAGGTGCACGGTACTTTTCACCACGTCGTCCAGGGTGAGCCCGTGCTCGGCCAGCACCGCCTGGATGTTGCGCAGGACCTGTGCGGTCTGCTCGCCCACCGTCGGTGCGACCTCACCGGTCTCGGGGACCTGGGGGCCGAACCCCGCGGTGTAGAGGAACCCGCCGGCCACGACGCCCTGGCTGTAGGCTCCGGCGGGCTTCGGCGCCGCGCCGGTGCGGACTTCCTGCTTGCTGCTCATTCGATCGCTCCTAGTCGTTTTCGGTGGTGGGGCTCAGGCCAGTCGGGTGCGCAGGGCGTCGGCCACCACCGCGGCCTCGCCCTCCTGGAGCAGATCGGCACCGAGCCAGAAGCCCAGGACCGATCCCGACTCCTCGTGCGGCAGGACCGCGATGCCGGGCTCGTGCGCGAGGAGGTCGCGCACGAGCGCCGCCGCCCCCGTCCTGGCCGATTCCGGGTTGATACCCACACGGAGGCGAGGAACCGGTTGGCCGGCCTCGTTGAGCGGCTCCCGCTCGACCGTCACACCGGGCAGATCCGCCAGGGTCGTGCGCCAGTGCTCCAGGACCGCGTCCCAGCCGCGTGCCATGGCCGCGTGGTCGAGGCCGAGGTAGCGCTCGACCGCTGCCAGTAGGCCGGCGATCTCTTCCTTCCCGGCTTTCATCGGGCGGGCCAGTCGCTGGAACGGGGCGCCGTTCTGTCGCGCTGCCTCGACCAGGTCGGCACGCCCCACCATCAACCCACTGGCCTGGGGGCCGTGCAGGGCCTTGCCGCCGCTGAAGGTCACCAGGTCGGCGCCCACCTCGGTGCTGAAGTGCCACAGGTTGGAGACGGGGGGCAGTTGCGCTGCCGCGTCCACGATCACCGGGACACCGCGTCCGTGTGCGATCCGCACGACGTCCGCCAGGGGGAGGGCCCCGCGCGCCAGGTGCGGTCCGGCCACGTAGAGGACCGCAGCGGTCCGCTCGGTGATGGCGGCTTCCAGCTCCCAGTCGAAGGTCTGGATGACATTGCCGATCGCCCTGACCCGCGCCCCGGCGAGTGTGACGGCCGAGTCGTAGGGGATGCGGTGCGCGGTGTGCATCACGACCTCGTCGGGAAGCCCCGGGGCGTCGGGCAGCAGGCCGATCAGTCGGGGGTCGGACCCGGTCCGACACGCCATGACCCCCAGGACCATGGCAGCCGCGCAGCCCGAGGTGACGTAGGCGGCCTCGTTGCCGGTCAGGGCGGCGATGCGCCGGCCTGTCGCCAGGTGCAGTTCGTGCATGTCCACGAACGCGCCGGCCGCCTCGCGCATCGCGTCCAGCACTTCGGGGGGCATGAGTGAGCCGCCGAGGGCGGTGAAGGTGGTGCTCGCGTTGATCACGCGGCGCAGGCCGAGCGTCTCGTGCAGTCCCAAGTCCAAACACTCCCTGTCGGTCGTCGGCGGTCGGTTACCCGAGTTCGTGCGCGATCGCGCGTGCGGTGTCGAGCAGGTCGGGGACCAGTGCCCGGAGTTCGTCGAGCGGGGCGATGACGCGCAGCGAGGTGATGGAGATCGCCGCGACTATCTCGCCGGTGCTGTTGCGGATCGGCGCGGCCACGCAGTTGATGAAGTCCTCGAACTCGCCGTCGTCCACC
The DNA here is from genome assembly GCF_030268225.1 of Nocardiopsis ansamitocini. Lineage (GTDB taxonomy): Bacteria > Actinomycetota > Actinomycetes > Streptosporangiales > Streptosporangiaceae > Nocardiopsis_D > Nocardiopsis_D ansamitocini. The sequence goes on from NZ_BSQG01000002.1 coordinate 361,515, forward strand.
GTCCAGCCGCGTTGGGCGGTGGCCGCGATCTCGACCGCCAGTGCGGCGCGGTCGGTGAGGGAGGCGGCGGTGTGGGCGGTCAGCGGTTCGGCGGCGTCCAGCAGTCGGTCGGCGCGTTCGCGCGGGAGCTGGGACAGGATCGCCTTTCCCACTCCGCTGGCGTGTGGTGCCGCGGGACGGCCCACCCGGGAGTACATCCGTACGCCGTCGCTGCTCTCCAGCTTGTCGATGTAGAGGACCTCGTCGCCGATGAGCTGGGCCAGGTGCAGGGTGTGCCCGCAGGTGGCGTGGAGGCGCCGCAGGTGTGGCGCGGCGAGGGGGCGCAGGTCCAGGGTTTCCAGGGTCTGCTGGGCGATCTCGATCAGCCGGGTGCCCACCGCGTGGCGCCCGTCGCCCAGGCGGCGGGCGAACCCGCTCGCTTCCAGCGTTTGCAGTAGGCGCAGGGCGGTCGACCGGTGGACGCCCAGGAGGTCGGCGACCTCACCCAGGGTGCGCGGCTCGGTGGCGAGGGATTCGATGATCGTGATCGCCCGTTGAACGGTCTGCGACATGTCCGCTCCCTCCTCCGGTGGGGTTGCGCCGTGCGGCCGGTGTGGACGGCGCCGGTGGCGGCCCGATGCCGGGGCACCGCCCCCCGAGGGGTGGAGTCCGGGAGGCCGTGGTGCATATACTGCCGCATGCGTTGCATATGTTGCAACGCAGTGGGCGGGAGTGGTCGGCCGACCGAAGGAGACACGTGACCGAGTTGGTGCTCGCCGGCGGCGTGCTGGTGGACGGGACCGGGGCGCCGAGGCGCCGTGCGGACGTGGCGATCGCCCAGGGGCGCATCACCGCGGTCACCGAGCCCGGAGACCGCGACGCCCCCGGGCGGCGGATCGACGTGTCCGGGTTGGTGGTCGCGCCCGGGTTCATCGACATGCACGCCCATTCCGACCTCGCCGTACTCGCGGACCCCGCACACGAGGCCAAGGTCGCCCAAGGGGTGACCACCGAGGTCCTGGGCCAGGACGGACTCGGCTACGCCCCGGTCACCGATGCCACCATGCCGGCCGTGCGCGAGCAGATCGCCGGCTGGAACGGCACCCCCGACCTCGACTACGCCTGGCGCAGTGTCGCCGACTACCTGGACCTGGTGGACGCCGGCGCCCCGGTCAACGTGGCCTACCTCGTTCCGCAGGGCAACATCCGTATGGCGGTCGTGGGCACGGAGGACAGGCCGGCCACCCACGAGGAGCTGGACCGGATGCGCGCCCTGGTGGCCCGCGGCATGGCGGACGGGGCGTTCGGGCTGTCCGCGGGGCTCACCTACACCCCCGGCATGTACGCGGACGACGACGAGATCGTCGCGCTTCTGGAGCCGGTGCGTGCCGCAGCCGGCTACTACTGCCCCCACCACCGCAACTACGGCTCCCGTGTGGTGGAGTCCTATCAGGAGTGCCTGGACGTCGCCCGTCGCGCCGGGGTCGCCCTGCACCTCGCGCACTGCCACGTCAATTTTCCGCTCAACGCCGGCCGCGCCCCGGAGGTGCTCGCCGCCGTGGACGCGGCACTGGCCTCCGGCACGGACGTCTCGCTGGACAGCTACCCCTACCTGGCGAGCGCCACGTACCTCGGTTCGCTCCTGCCCAGCCGCGCGCACGCCGGAGGAGTGGCCGCCTCGGTGGAGCGGCTGCGCGACCCCGCTGAGCGCGCACTGCTGCTGCACGAGGTCGAGGTGGTCGGCTCCGACGGCAACCACGGGGTGCCGGTGGACTGGTCGTCGATCGTCATCACCGGTGTACGGTCCGACGCCTTGGCCTGGGCGGTGGGCCACTCGGTGGCGCACCTCGCGGCCCGAAGCGGTCGGCGCCCCGGTGAACTGTTCGCCGACCTGCTGGTCGAGGACGAGATGGGGACCGGCTGTCTGCTCAAGGTCGGCAACGAGGAGAACGTCCGCACCATCATGCGCCACTCCGCGCACACCGGCGGCAGCGACGGGATCCTGGTGGGGGCCAAACCCCACCCCCGGGGATGGGGGACCTTTCCCCGCTATCTCGGGCACTACGTCCGGGAACTCGGGGTCCTCGGTCTGGAGGAGTGCGTCGCCCACCTGACCTCCCGGCCGGCCCGACGTCTGGGGCTGGCGGACCGGGGGACGGTGCGTCCGGGGGCAGCGGCCGACGTGGTGGTCTTCGATCCCGACACCGTCGCGGCCACCGCCACCTACGACGCTCCGACGCGGACCCCCGTGGGCATCCCCCACGTGCTCGTCAACGGCGAGTTCACCGTGGCCGACGGGGTGCGGTCCGAGCGGTTGCCCGGCCGCTCGCTGCGTTCGGCCGGCCGGGCACGCTGATGCGCCCCGAGTTCGACGTGCTGTGCCTGGGGGAGACGATGGCGCTGCTCACCCCGGTCGACACCGTCGCCCTGGACGAACATCCGGAGCTGGCCGTCGGGATCGGCGGCGCCGAGTCCAATGTGGCGTGCGGGCTGGCGGGGCTGGGGCACCGCACCGGCTGGATCAGCAGGGTCGGCGACGACCGGTTCGGACGGACCGTCACCCGCACACTGGCCGAACACGGGGTGGACGTGTCCCGGGTACGCGTGGACGCCGCGCGGCGCACCGGGCTCTACCTCAAGGACCCCGCGCCCGAGGGCAGCGCCGTGCACTACCACCGCAACGGCTCGGCCGCCTCGGCGATGGGCCCGGACCTGGCCCGCGACCCGGTTCTGCGCCTGACCCGCGTTCTGCACCTCTCCGGGATCACCCCCGCGCTCTCCCCGGACTGCGCCGCCTTGGTGCGGCGGTTGCTGATCGGCCGGGAACCGGCCGGCCCATTGGTCTCCTTCGACGTCAACCACCGGGCGGCACTGTGGGGGACGGCCCGGGCGGCCGGTCCGCTACTGGAGCTGGCCTCGGCCGCCGATCTCGTCTTCGTCGGCCGCGACGAGGCCGAGCGACTGTGGGGAACGCCTACCGATGACGCCGTGCGCGCGCTGCTGCCGACCGTTCCGCTTCTGGTCGTCAAGGACGCGCACGTCGGCGCGACCTGTTACGAGGGGAGGCGGCGGACGTTCGTCTCCGCTCCGGAGGTGGCCGTGGTGGAGCCGGTCGGCGCCGGGGACGCCTTCGCCGCCGGTTTCCTCTCCGGTCTGCTCGACGGCCGGCCCATCCGGGAACGGCTGCGTCTCGGGCACATCGCGGCGGCCGCCGTCCTGCGGAGCAGGAACGATCTGGCCGACCCGCCGGATCCGGAGGAGCGGGCCCGGTTGCTCGCCCTGACGCCGCCGGACTGGGAACGGCTGGCGGTTCCCGGCCCGGGGGTGCGTCCGACCGATCCGATCGCCACCGCCCAAGGGCATTGACCAGGGTGTCGGCCGACCGGCCGGCCATCGCGCCGAGTGACAGGGAAGAGACCATGGCACACGACTTCGACGAGATCTTCACCGGGCACCGCATCATGGCGATCCTGCGCGGACTGCCGCCGACCCAAACCGTCGAACTGGCCGTCCGGGCCTGGGACCTGGGGATCGACCTCGTCGAGGTGCCCATCCAGACCCCCGCTGCCGTGGGCGCGCTCCGTGCCGCCGTCGCAGCCGGAGCGGAGAGGGGGCGCATCGTCGGCGCGGGGACGGTGATCACCGGCGGGCAGGTGGCGCAGGCGCTCGACGCCGGAGCGGCCTTCACGGTCGCGCCGGGTTTCGACCCGGCGGTGCTCGCGGCCTCCGTCGCGGCCGGTCTGCCGCACCTGCCCGGTGTCGCCACGCCGGGCGAGGTGCAACAGGCGATGCGGCACGGGGTGGAATGGGTGAAGGCGTTCCCGGCCACCGCGTTGGGCACCGGTTGGTTCACTGCGATGCGCGGGCCGTTCCCGCGCCTGAAGATCGTGGCGACCGGCGGGCTGGACGCACACAACGCCCCGGACTACCTGGCGGCGGGGGCGCGGGTGGTCGCCGTCGGGTCGGCGCTGTCGGACCCGGCCCAGGTGGACGCGCTGGGCGCGCTGCTTGCCGACTGACGTCGGCTCCGGGGGGAGTGGGGCCGTGCCCCGGGGTCACTCCAGGATGATCGATCCGGCCCTGACCGGTGTCGGGAACTGCACCGGCCCCCGGCCGGACCGAAGAGCGAGGGTGGGATGGCACGTCGCGCCGCCGAAAAGCGTGTACCGGGTGTCCTCGGAGGTCTCCATCGCCACGATTCCCCCTTGCCCCCGGGCCAGGGGGTGCCCGTTAGATTCCTCCACCACCTGGCGGTAGCCGGATTCGAAGACGATCGTCGCGCGGAGTTCCGCACGCGGGCACCGATTCACGAAGCTCGCTGCCCCGGCAATGGTCGCGGACATCGTGGTGAGGTTATTGGGGCGGATCGGCACAGTTGGCTTCCTTGATTCAAGCGGCGCGGCTTCCTTGTTCCTTCTGATGGTTGTTTAGCCCGCGCATCGCCTAATCAGCGGGCAACACGGTCGGCGCATGGGCATGTCTATTCCGTTTCATGACCAAGGCTTGGTGTGGGCGAGACGGAGGCCCCGATTTCATATGTTTCCAACACGTTAAATTTCTGTTGACGGTGCCTCGCCGTGCCTATCGTTAAGGGGTGTCCCCCAAACAAGAACTGTTACGTATAGGTACTCGGACCTCACACACCGCTCTTGAGCACGCCCGGAAAGTGCGCGCCCTCGTGGCCGAGCGCCTACCGGGGGCCCACATCGAGGTTCTCGGGATCGAACCCGCCGCCGAACGGCGGGTCGGGGGTCCCGCCTCGCTGCACGGCCGCACGCTCGCCAAGCGCGAACTGGACAAACAGTTGCTCGACGGCAAGATCGACCTCGCCGTGCACTGGATGAAGGAAGTCCCCTGCGACGCGCCCCTGCCCGAGGGCGTCACCTTCGGTGCGTACCTGAAACGGCCCGACGTCCACGACGTCGTCGTCTTTCGCCAGGGCTCCCCTTACCGCTCGCTCGACGAGCTCCCCACGGGCAGCGCGGTCGGCACCGCCTCGGTCCACCGCGCCGGCCAACTGCTTCGCCACCGGCCCGATGTACGGGTGCACTCGACCTACGGTGACGCCGACAGCCAGATCGAGACCCTGGACACGGGGCGCGGGTACGAGGCGGTGGTCGTGGCACGCTCGGAGATCGCCCGTCCACAGCCGCCCACCCGCGCGGTCGAGGTCCTCGGGCTCGACGTCATGTGCCCGCCGATCGGTGCCGCCGCCATCGGAGTGGCCTGTCGGGTCGACGACGACCGGTTGTCGGACCTGCTCTACACGATCGACGTCCCGGTGGCCCGCAGCCACATCACCGCCGAACGCACCCTCCAACACGGGCTGCGGGCCCATTACGACAGTCCCATCGCGGGACATTGCACCAGCACCCCCGACGGTCGCCTGTCCATGCGCGGCCTGGTCTTCACCCGCGACGGACGCCACCTGGTCGAGATCTGCGAGCAGGACGCGGCCAACCGTCCCACCCGACTGGGCACCAGGGTCTCTGCGGGCCTGCTCAGCAGGGGTGTGGGCGCGCTCATCACGGTCTGACCGAAGGGTTCGGCCGCTCGGCGTGCGTCTTTCGGGTGCCACCGGTCCGTCGTCTCCCGGGACGTGGACCGGTGGCGTCGGACCTGCGCGGGCGTATTAGGGTGAGGACGCAACCGGAGTCCGGGACGAGAGGGAGGGGCGGCATGGAACTCATCTACACGCTGTTCCACACGCTCTTCTTCGGCACCGGTGGCCTCGGCGTCTTTGCCGACCAGATCGGCCTGGGGCCCTTCGCGCTGCTCGCGATCCTCGCCGTCGGCACCGCGATCGTGTGGATCACCGCTCGCGGATACGGCTCATGGCCGTTCGCCGACACCCGCATCCACGCATGGCGCGGTGCCATGCGCACCAGGGAGAGGCGCGCCACCGCGATCGTCTCCCGCGACCCCGACGCCCCGGGCAAGACCAAGCCCCGAGCCCCCGGCGCGGCCCTCCTGGCCGCGTAGCCGGACTGCCCACTCTCACCAGGGTCGCCTTCGACACCACCTGTCGCTGCCGTTCTTCGTCGACCCCGTGGCCCACCCGTCGCGCGGCCTTCTCGCCTGTGATCACTACTCCAGCCGAGGGGCCCACCACATGTATTCCTTTGGACCGATCGCCGTACTCGTCACAATCGCCTACGCGACCGTCACCGCCCTGACCGGCGGCCTCGCCCCACTGTTCGGGACGGCCGCCGGTGCCGCCGCGATCGTCTGTCTGACCGTTCTCGTGCGCCTGGTGCTGCTTCCACTCAGCTACCTCCAGGTCCGTGCCGAGAAGACCCGCGCACGCCTTGCGCCGCAGCTGGCCGCGCTCCGGGAGCGCCACGCACGCAAGCCCGAGGTACTCGTCCAGGAAACCCGGAAGCTCTACGCGAAGGAGAAGACCTCACCGCTGGCGGGCTGCCTGCCCACGCTGGCGCAGATGCCGCTGTTCATCGCGGTGTACGGGCTGTTCGTCACCGCGGAGATCGGTGGCGGGGCCAACGAACTGCTCACCCATCGATTGGGGGGAACGCCGCTGGGTTCGACCCTGCTGCCGCTGGACGCGGGCTCGCTCCCGGTCTTCGCGGTCCTGATCGTGCTGCTCGCACTGATCGCCTGGGCGACCCGGCGCTGGCTGACCCTTCCCGCATTCGCCCAGAACGCGTCCGCGGGGCAGCCGCCGGTGCCGGGGATGGCCATGATGAGCTATCTCCCCTACGGGATGATCGCGGCCCTGGCCGTCGTCCCGGTTGCCGCGGGGGTCTACATGGTGGCCACGGGGGTCTGGACGCTCGCCGAGCGGTTGATCCTGCGCCGGTTCGTCACCGGCTGACATCGCTACCGTTCGGTGGCGGAAGCGCCACCGAACGGGAAGTGTCGGATTACCGGGAAGCCCGCTGGAACCAGCCCCACGCGGCGGTGGCCAGGAACAGCACCACGCCGATGACGAAGAGCCAGAACAGGCCCTTGACGACTAGGCCGATCACCGAGAGCACCAGCCAGATGGCCAGTAGGACAAGGATCAGGTTCAGCATCGCGTTCCTCGTGCTCGCTCGTTAGTACTCCGTCGGTGTTGTGTCAGGGGTGTACCCCGCAGTCCGGCGGCTATGCGGCGCGCACGCGGTCAGCGCGGGGACCGGTCCGTCCGGCTCCATGCCTTGACGCCGACCACCAGGACGACCACGATCGCGATGATCCACACCAGGGCCTTGAGCACTGCCGGCAACAAGGGGAGCGGCAGGGCACCGATGGCCGCCGGCACGATCACGATGACCTTGTCCACGCGAACCCCGTTCCGGACAGGGGGTTGGTGCGGCCCGGCAGGGAGCCCCCCTTTCCAGCACCGGCAGGCGACGCGTTCCCGACGTAGGACGGGCCCCTCCACCGTCGTGGAGGGGCCCGTCACGGGGGGCGCAGGCCGGGGTGGAACCCGGCCTCGGCCCTCCTTTAGCTCTCCGGGTGCTTCTTGTGCGGGGTGACCGCGACGTTCACCGCGCCCTCCTCCTCTTCGGAGGGCGAGATGTCGATCTGGAAGTCGCCGTCGTAGTCCTGCGCGCCGCTGACGACGGCGGCCGTCACCACCTCGCGTGCCTTGTGCGAGCGCACGATCAGCGGATCACGCTGGACGTCCTTGATCAGCGCCACACACAGCAGCAGCATCACGACCGTCCAGGGCGCGGCCACCAGGATGGTGATCTTCTGCAGCCCCTCCAGCGCGTTGCCGTCCTGTCCGCCGACCACGAGCATGATCGCGGCGACCGCGGCGATCAGCACGCCCCAGAACACCGTCATCATGCGCTGGGGGTCGTTGGCACCGCGCTGGGACAGCGTGCCCATCACGATCGAGGCGGAGTCCGCGCCGGTGACGAAGAAGATCGCCACCAGGACCGCCACCAGGACGCTCACCGCGGTGCCCCAGGGGAAGTACTCCAGCATTCCGTAGAGCTGTGCTTCTGCCGCGCCCAGGCCCATGATGTCGGTGCCCGACGCCTGGAGGTCGATGGCGCTGCCGCCCAGGACCGCGAACCACACGAGGCTCACCGCGCTCGGGGCCAGGATGACGCCCGCCACGAACTGGCGGATGGTGCGGCCGCGGCTGATCTTGCCGATGAACAGGCCCACGAAGGGCGTCCAGGAGATCCACCAGGCCCAGTAGAAGACCGTCCAGCTGGACAGCCAGGCCGAGGCGCTCTCTTCGGGCGGCGGGGCCGGCACGTTCACCGCGTCGATGGCGTCGGTGCGCGCGGCCATGGAGAAGAAGTCCTGGAAGTAGGTGCCCAGGGCGGTGGGGATCAGGTCGAGGATGTAGACCGTCGGGCCGACCGCCAGCAGGAAGAGCAGCAGGATGCCGGCCATTCCCATGTTGATGTTGGACAGCCACTGGATGCCCTTCTCGACCCCCGAAACCGCGGAGAGGAGGAATGCGACCATCAGGGCGGAGATGATGCCGATGAGCAGCCCGGTGCTGATGGTGCCCACCCACCCGAGGTGTTGGAAACCGCCGGCGATCTGCAGGGCACCCAGGCCCAGGGAGCAGGCGGAGCCGAACAGGGTCGCGAAGATCGCCAGCACGTCGATCATCTTGCCGATCGGCCCGTTGGCGGCCTTCTCGCCGATGAGCGGGATGAACGCCGCGCTGATCAGCTGACGGCGTCCGCGCCGGTAGGTGCCGTAGGCGACTGCGAGGCCCACGACCGCGTAGATGGCCCAGGGGTGCAGCGACCAGTGGAACAGGGTGGTGGCCATGGCCGTTGCCGCGGCCTCGGACTGGCTGCCGCCTCCCGTTCCCGGCGGATTGACCACGAAGTGGCTCAGCGGCTCGCCGACACCGTAGAACATCAGGCCGATGCCCATGCCGGTGGCGAAGAGCATCGAGATCCAGGACAGCGTGTTGAACTGCGGTGGTTCACCGTCGCGGCCCAGGGTGATGTTGCCGTACTTGCTGAAGGCCAGCCACAGTGCGATCGCGACGAAGGCGGACGCGGCCAGGACGAAACCCCAGCCGCCGTAGTGGATCAGCCCGTTCAGCATGTTCGCGGCGGTGTCGCCCAGCCCCTCGCTGTCCCACCAGCCCCAGACCACGAAGGCCAGGGTGAGGACCGCGGCGACGCTGAACACCAGCCAGTCCGTCCGCGGTGCGCGGTCGGCCTTGAGCTCGTCCGGGGGCTCCCACAAGAGGTCCTCGGTGGTGTACTGCTCGGTATTCTCTTCGTCCGGTTCGTTCCCGGGCTGTTGCTCTTGTGCGTGCGGATTGTGATTTGCCACGGTGATCGACGCGGGAACCGCGCCGCCTCCTTCTCCAGCCAGGGCCAAGACGCCCAGGGCCGCACACGCGGCTCCGGCCGTGTCCGAGCGGATCACTTGGTCAAAGCGCCGCCTACGTCCTGACCCAATTGTGAGTCACCATTTGCTTCCAACCCAACACTTAGAGTCACATGTCGGGATGGTTGCGCTAAGGACCAGCTCATCGGGGTGATGGCGACACCTCGGTACCCAATCCCGGACGACCGTAACATCCGTGATGTCGGAAAACACTGATTCATGCAGGCCAGGACCCGTCGATTACCCGTCCGTGCTCCGGCCGGGAGCGGTCCAGCCACTCCTGGAGCTGCTTCGCGTACGCCGCGGCCCACTCGATCTGGCGCGCGTGCAGCTCCGCCAACGACAGGGCGGCGATCTCGGGGTAACGGGAGGCCAGGTCCATGGAGAGCTGAAGGCAGGCGAAGGCGTCCGCGGTCGCGGTGTGCGCTTCGCGCAGCTCCACGCCGTACAGCTCGCACAGGGCTCCGAGGTTGCGGGGACCCTTGCGGTAGGGGGCCAGGCCGCGGTCCAGCACCAGCGGATCGATGATCGGCGCGGGCGCGGTGCCCAGTCGCCGGGTCAGTGTCGGCATGTCCCGGCGGGCGAGCTCCTCGTCCAGCACGGTGAGGTCGAACGGTGCGTTGAAGATCACCACCGGGTCGGCGCCCGCGAGGTGGGCGGCCAGCAGCCCGGCGATCTCTTCCAGGGCCTCACCGGCGGGCACGCCCTCGTCCCGTGCGCGCTCGGTGGTGATGCCGTGGATCGCGACCGCCTCCGCGGGGATCTCGCGCTCGCCCGGGTCGACCAACCAGGTGCGCGCCTCGCCGGAGGGCTCCACCAGCGCGGCCGAGACCAGGAACGCTTCCCGAGGAAGATTGGAGGAGGTTTCGCAGTCGTATCCGACCAGCGATCCGGTGTGCCAGCCGGGATGATCGGCCCGCGGCGGCGGCCCGCCGCGCCCCCCGGTGTCCTGCACCGGTGTGTGCTCCGAGCAGTAGACCCGCCACTGCCCGGACTCGCGTGCGGCGGTTCCGGCCGCAGCCTCCACCCGGGTGCGGCAGGTTCGGCAGTTGCCGGCATAGCGATTGCGCATTGGGGGACCCCGTCCTCTCGACCACGGCAATCGTAGGTGCCTGCTGCGACAGTCCAGAGCCGTTGGTCACAATAGCCACTGCACAATGCATAAATCACTGGAGTGGGGTAGGCCCCTGGAGGGTAAGCACCGGCTCAGGGCCGACGGGGACACCGTTTCGGCACGCACGGTCCGACGGGTCGCTCCATCGCGTGGTGGAGGACGGCCGGTACGAGGTTAAGGGGAACACATGAGCGTCGAACTCGAAGAGGCATCCCGCCAGCTCGAACAGGCCATCCACGACGCGCGGGTGACGTTCGACTGCATCGCACTCGACGAACTCGATCGGGCCCACACCAACGCCATCACCGCGCGGGCCTCCGTGGACGCCGCGGAGAACGCGATCCGGATGGAGCTGGAGCGACGTGCCTCCGAGGCCGAGGCCAGGGAGGAGCAGGAAGAGGCGGAGACCCCCAGCGGTTCCTGAACCCCTGATCCACCTCTTCGACCGGGTGCTTGAGCTGTGTGTCCACCCGACCGCGCCGCTCGATCGGCGGGTGGACCCGGCGCGCAGCGCTTCGCCGGGTGCTCGCCCGTTTTCCCCGGACATGCCGTGCCGGCGGTGGCCGTCCTTAGACCAGGACCGCTGCCAGGGTGTCGAGGATGTAGCCCGACGCGCCGCTGTGGTTGGCCACGAACGCGAACACCACCAGACGGCCCTCGGCGTTGTAGGCCGTTCCGGCCAGTGCACTCACCCCGTTGAGGGTCCCGGTCTTGGCGCGCACCAGTCCGGCGCCGGCCTCCGCGGGGCCGCTGGGTGAGTAACGGGACCGCAGGCTTCCGCTGAAGTGCGCGGTGGGCAGCCCGCTCAGCGTGTAGTAGAGGTCGGGGCGATCGGGGTCGGCGGCCAACAGGAGGAGTTCCACCAGGGCCTGGGGCGAGATCCGGTTCCGTGTGGACAGCCCGCTGTTGTCGCTGATGTCCACCCCCTCGATGCCCAACTCCGCCAGCACCGTGTCGGTCGCGGCCACGGCCCCCTCGAAGGTGAGCTCCTCGCCCTGTGCCAGCGCGATCTGGCGTGCGAGCGCCTCGGCGATGTTGTTGTCGCTGGTCAGCATCATCATTTCGACGAGAGCGGAGACGGGCGGGGAGTCCACACTCCCCAGAACGTCGGGTTCCTCGGGGGCGGTGACCTCCGAGAGGCCGCCGGTGACGGTGATCCCCGCCGACTCCAGCTCCTTGGCGAATGCCTCGGCCGCGACCAGGGGCGGGTTCTCCACCCGGCTGGACGAATCCGGCTCCACCCGGCCCTCGTCGATCATCAGCGCGTGGACCGCCCCCGTACTGCCCTCGGGGACGTAGTTCTTCTTCCACCCCGGACCGAGGGCCGACCCCGGATACGTGCTGTCGTCGTAGTCCAGCCGGACCGCGTCGATGCCCTCCTCGTCCAGGGAGGCGGCCGTCTGCCGTGCCAGGTCCTCAAGGGTCGCCAGGCGCGGATACCGCTCCCCGTCGTCCTTGCGGGTGAGAGTGGGATCACCACCGCCCACGAGCACGACCTCATCGGGGTCCTCGCCGCGGACCACCCGGGTGGTGATGTGGGTGTCGGGCCCGGGGGAGTGCAGCACCGCCACGGCCGTGACCACCTTGGTGGTGGACGCCGGAACTGCCCCCTTGGTCCCCTGGCGCGCGTAAAGTTCCTGGTGGGTCTGCGCATCGGCGACGTATGCGAAGAGCCCCTCGCTGATGTCCGAACGCGACATGGGATCATCGAGAATGTCCGCGAGCCGATCCGGGCCGACCGCCTCCGCTCCCGCGTCCGCCGCGGCCGGAGCCGGTCCCTCTTCGGCCCGGGCTACGGGATAAGGCGCGGTTTCTCCGGGGCGCGACTCGATCACGTCCAGGGCGACCACACCGGTTGCCAGCACGAATACGTTCAGCAGGCCCAATGTGAGGCAGGCCAAGATCCGATCGTGCCGCACCCCTGGTACCTGCCTTTCCGTGGCATCGCGAGAAACCTGTGAACTATGGAGCGACACTAGTCGCAAGGGGAGCCGAGGACAGCATGGAATTCGACGTAACGATCGAGATCCCGAAGGGCGAGCGCAACAAGTACGAGATGGACCATGAGACCGGCCGCATCCGGTTGGACCGCATGCTGTTCACCTCGACCAGTTACCCCGCCGACTACGGTTTCATCGACGGAACGCTGGGTGACGACGGCGACCCGCTGGACGCGCTGGTGCTGCTCAAGCACTCCACCTTCCCGGGGTGCCTGATCCGCTGCCGCGCCATCGGCATGTTCCGTATGCGCGACGAGGCAGGCGGTGACGACAAGGTGTTGTGCGTGCCGTCCACGGACCCGCGCATGGAACACATGCGTGACATTCACCACGTCAACGAGTTCGAGCGGCTGGAGATCCAGCACTTCTTCACGGTCTACAAGGACCTCGAACCGGGCAAGTCCGTCGAGGGGGCCACCTGGGTGGGGCGCCACGAGGCCGAGGAGGAGATCAAGAACTCCATCAAGCGTGCGGCCGACCACGGTGTGCACGGCGACACCACGCACTTCAAGCTGGACTAGAACGGCGTTCTCGTCCGCGACCCGGGGTGGGTGCCATCCGCTCCGCGCTGGGTCGCGGTGCTGGTCGGGCCGGCTCGCCGTGAACGCGCCTCCCGGGCTGTGCGTGCTCCCGCGCCGGTCACCAGCCGGGTGCCGGTGCGCTGCCGGAGGCCCAGACCAGGACCAGGGCCAGTACGGCAACCGCGCAGCCGGTGATGAACAGCCCCGGAATGAGATACGCCCCCGCTCCCGGTTCGCTTCCTGTGCCCATGGGGACCGGGAAGCCCGCGCGATCGAGATGGTCGGCCCGGTGCGCAACGTGTTTGCGGTAGTCGGCGAGCTCGGGAGCCACCACTCCACTGAGCACACGGACCCGCAGCGCCGCGTGCTGGCCGGTGGTCTCCGGCTCCGGCCCCGGTGCGGTCTCCCGGGTGGCCTCGGCGACCGCGGTGTGTCGTGCGCATTCCGCGTCGGCCAGGGCCAGCAGCCATTCCTTCAGCCGGTCGGGTGCTGTCAACCGCCCGATGTGCGCCCGGGCGACGATGACGGTGTCGCGCACCACCGACTGCGCCACGGCGCGATCGCCCAGGGTGCGAACGCAGTGCTGGTACAGCGTCACCCCGTAGGCGTCGAAGAGCAGCCCGCACGCGTGCGCGGCGGTGAACCCGTTCGACCGCAGGGCCCTGGCCAGCTCACGATCGGTCATGATCACAAAATTACGGTCGATCCGGCTTCAGCACCGGCGTTTCCCCAAGTTCGCGCCGAATACCGCCGACCATGGGATGTCTTGTCGGGCATGGCGCTCCGGGGTCACGTCGCCCCGGCGGTCATCTGCTCGGCGATCCCGTTGACGTCCTCGCCGGTCAGGATCGCGGGCTGGGCCAGGATGTGCCCCACCACGCTTCCCGGGCGGGCGATGATGCTGCGTCCCGCGCGCATGACGGGTTCCGGCAGGCGCCCCACAACGGCGATGACCGGGACGATCCCGACCTCCGGCCAGTTCTCGCACAGCCGCAGCGTGCGTTCCAGCCTGGCCGCCTGGGAGGTGAGCCGTTCCACCGCCCGGGAGGCGGGAAGGTCGCCGATCATCCAGTCGTCGCCCGCCCAGGACACCGCGTGCTGCCAGACCCGGGTCTCCAGCAGGTACACCCCGCCCGGTCCGACCACCAGGTGCCGGGAATGGCCGTCCGGCACCACCTGGTATCCGTGCCGGTGCAGCGACCGCAGAAGTCGACCGCGACCGTAGGGGGCGGGCAGCCTGGCGCCGGCCGTTCCCAACAGCAGGTAACTGACGGTGGCCAGCACCGACACCAGAATCCCGGCCCGCCAGTTCAAGAACCCGGCAGCCATGACGCCCGCGGCTGCGACGACCAGGACACGCACGGCGAAGCGCGCTGCCCGCGCGCTGCCCGAGTCAGACATGACGGCGGGTCGCTCGGGCTCCCCCGGGCGTGGTGGTCCGCCATGTCCCACTGGTCACCTCCGACACGGCCCGGAGACCGGGGCCGCGGCTCTGGGGGGGCGTGGCCGATCGTGTCGCCGTTCGCGGAGCGAACGAGTGGATCGCTCGCGTCGCCGGGCCGGCCGACAGCCCGTCCGCTCGCCGTGTGCGAGCCCGTTTCCTTCCGGGAAACGCTCCGGTCCCACCGCCTGCCGCTCCGCCCCCGATTCCGCGCTGCGGGTGCTTCCGCTCTACCCGGAAATCCAATGCCATCACCGAAAGCCCCGGAATCGCAATGAGTTTGCCGAAAAAATGGCCGGTTCGCTGCGTCAGCCCCGCAGAAGGGGCGTGATCGGTAAGACACTCCGGATTATTCGTTCGGCTTGACATGGCCGTCCAGGGTTGGTCTGCTTACCACCATGCATCCGCGTACGCAGCTGGTCCGGTCGGCCATGGCTCGCAAGGCCCCCGTGGCCTTTCGCCGTGTTGCCAGCTCGCTGTGTTCGCCTTCCTCGTGTTGTCGTTGATCCACTAGATCCGACGATGCCCGTGGAGAGAGCGCCCCGCTAACCGGCCCCTCCGCGACCTTCGGCGCAACCACGCGCTTCCACCCGCACCCCGTCGCCGCGCGCAGGGGCGGTTCCGCAGCATTCACCATCGTGAGCGTCCCCGATCCTGGACCCGCGATCCCTTTCACAAAGGACCACTGTCGGTGTCGTACGACATTTCCAGCCCCACACGCCCCGCCTCCCGCACCGAGTCGCCCGCTGCCCCCGGACCCCGGATCGACAGCGCAGCGCTCGCCGACTCCCTCGCCGGGATCGGCGACATCGTGATGGCGGGGCAGCGCAGTGCCTACGACCACCTGCGCACCCGCACGGTGCCCACGGTGGGTCAGTTGATGACGGCCGCCCGCGGAGCGGCGCAGTCCCTGCTGCGTCCGACCCTGTGGCCGCAGCGTCGTGGGCATTGGCAGCTCGTCCCGCGTGTGGCCCGGCGCCATGCCAGAGGACGGATGCGGGTGACCGCGGTGACGCTGGAGCCCAACGGGTTCGTCTCGCTGGCCGCAGAGCGAGGGCCCGGTGACCCGGTGCCCACCTCCGAGGTGGTCCAACTGGTCAGTGGTCGTGCCCACACCGTGGTCACCGGCGCCGCCGGTCAATTGCTGGCCGTGCAGGAGCTCACTCCGGGCCGGGCCCGCGTGCTCGGGGGAGAGGCAGGACACCAACTGCTCAACACGGGTGTCGAACCCGCCCTGGTGATCCGGGTCAGTTCCTGAGGGTCGGCCCGGGCGCTTCAACCGGGCACGCTCTTGGCCGCGGCGCGCAGCGCCTCGTCGACGGTTCGGACCGCGCGCAGGGTCTCGGCCAGTCGACGTCCTTCGACGAGGTAGGCGTTCATGACCTGGTCGAGCACGGGCGGTGCGAGATGCTCGCGCAGGTCCACCCGCGCGGTGCGGTACCCCTGCCGGGTCGCTTCCAGGCAGGCGCCGAGGTGGTCCGACGCGAGCCGGGAGAGTGCGATCGGATGCCTGCGCAGCACGCCGTGCAGTCGGTAGTCGGCGGGAACCTGGTCGAAGAGCCAGGCCGTGGCGGTCTCGGCGAAGTCCGCGCTCCCCGGTGGGTGCACGCTCGCGGGCCAGTCCGGAGGCAGGTGATCGGGCATGCCAGCACGATACCCTTTTGTCGAACTCGTGTTCGAGTGAGGCGCGCGGTCGGACGGCGTCCGATTTCTTCGGAGTCTTTGCCGACCCTGGCCGCGCACTCGGGGAGGCCCTGAGAAAACCCGTGGATCCGGGGGTGGAAACCCGGTTGGGAGCGAATCAGTGGGTACGTTGAAACCGTGACTCTGATCGACTGGGAAGTAGCCGTCAACACCGGTGTCCGACTCGTGCGCCCGGGCCCGCAGGTTGATCTCGCCGAGGCGCGCCAGGCAGTGACCCAGCTGCGAGAACTCTCCGTGACCGCGCAGTCCCACGTGCGCGAGTTCACCGGGATGCGCAGTCTGGAACCCGCTGGGCCGGCGGTGATCGTCGACCGCCCAGGATGGATCAAGGCCAACGTCGAAGGCTTCCGGGCGGTTCTCGACCCCCTGCTGGACCGGTTGGGACGTTCCCGTCCGGGCAACTCCGCCGCCGCCAACCTCACCACCGCGGTGGGCGCACGGGTGACCGGTGTCCAACTCGGCGCGGTGCTCTCCTACCTCGCCGGCCGGGTGCTCGGCCAGTACGAGCTGTTCCTGCCGCCCGACCCCGACAACAAGGCCCGCACCGGCCGGCTCACGCTGGTCGCGCCCAACATCGTGCACGCCGAGCGCGAACTCGGGGTGGACCCCCGGGACTTCCGGCTCTGGGTCTGCCTGCACGAGGAGACCCACCGCACCCAGTTCACCGCCAACCCGTGGCTGCGGGAGTACGTGCAGGACCAGATGCGCGAGTACCTCCTCGCCTCGGACCTCGACACCTCCGCTTTCCTCAACCGCCTGCGCTCCGCCGGCGAGGCGGTGGCCGATGCGGTGCGCGGAAACGACGCCAACCTCATCGACGCCTTCCAGACCGAGCAGCAGAGCGAGATCCTGGACCGGGTCACCGCCGTCATGACCCTTGCCGAAGGCCACGGCGACTACGTGATGGACGCGGTCGGACCCGAGGTCGTCCCGACCGTGGTCGAGATCCGCCGCCGCTTCCAGCAGCGGCGCGAGGGCGGCAACCGAATCGACAAGGTCATCCGCCAGCTGCTGGGCCTCGACCTCAAGATGAAGCAGTATGAAGAGGGCGCGGCCTTCGTCCGCACGGTCGTCACGCAGGTCGGGATGGCCGACTTCAACCGGGTCTGGGAATCCCCGGAGACCCTGCCCACACTGGCCGAGATCCGCAGCCCGGAGGCGTGGATCGCCAGGGTCGTCCATCCGCCGGTGCCCATCACCGCGGGGGGCCGGCACGAGGCCGGGACCGGTCCGAAGGAACCCGGGCCCACCGCTGGTACGGCCGCCGATGGGCCGCCGGTCGTCCCCGTGCCCGATGCTCCCGAGCCCACCGCTGGCACGGCCGCCGATGCGCCGCCGGTCGTCCCCGTGCCGGATGCCGAACCCGCGGCTCCCACCGCCGACGGCGACGCGGAGCCCGACTCCTCCACAACCGAGGAGGACCCCAAGAGCCCGCCGCCCCCTGCTGCGAGCTGAGCGACCGCAGTTCTCGAACGCCCCTCCCGCCCGCATCGGCGGCAGGGGCGTTCGCCGTGCGTCACAGGTGGGACCAGACCCCGAATGAGGACTCCATGACCGGACCGGCCCCCGCCGTCGCGGCGGTGCGCGTGGCGGTGCGCCGTGCGCTGGCCGAATTGGAGACGGGGGCGCTCGTCCTCGTCGCGTGCAGCGGAGGGCCCGATTCGCTGGCCCTGGCCGGTGCCACGGCGTTCGTCGCCCCACGGCTGGGACTGCGGGCGGGTGCCGTCACGGTGGACCACGGGCTCCAGGACGGCTCTGCCGAGCGCGCCGAGCAGGTCGCCCTGCTGCTGCGGGGCCTGGCGTTGGACCCTGTCGATGCGGTCGCGGTCGAGGTGGGCGGTACGGGCGGGCCCGAGGGGGCGGCCCGCACCGCCCGCCATGCCGCGCTGGCCGAGCGTGCCGAGGCCCACGCCGCGGCGGCCGTCCTGTTCGGACACACCCGCGACGACCAGGCCGAGACGGTGCTGTTGCGCCTGGCCCGAGGGTCGGGAGCACGTTCCCTGGCGGGGATGGCGGCCCGGTCCGGCCGCTGGCTGCGCCCGCTGTTGGACGTGGATCGCGCCACCGTCCACGCCGCCGCGGATCTGATGGGCCTGGCCGCCTGGCAGGACCCGCACAACGCCGACTTCGCCTACGCGCGCTCGCGGGTGCGCCACGACGCGCTGCCCGGGCTGGAGCGCGCCCTGGGGCCGGGCGTGGCCGAGGCGCTGGCCCGCACGGCCGGTCTGTTGCGCGACGATGCCGATGCCCTCGACGAATGGGCGGATCGTGCCCGGGAGGGGGTGACGGCCGCTCCCGGGGAGCTCGACGCCGCGGCGCTGGCCGAACTGCCGCGGGCGGTACGCACCAGGCTGTTGCGTCGCGCGGCGCTGGAGGCGGGCTGTCCCGCCGGGGCCCTGGCCGCCCGGCACGTGTTCGAGCTGGACCGGTTGGTCACCGACTGGCGCGGGCAGAGGCGGGTGGACCTGCCGGGTGGGCTGGCCGGCGGTCGGAAAACCGGGCGTATTGTCTTCTTCGCCAACAAAAAGGGTTTCTGAGGCGTTCTCGTCTCGATCGGACGTCGCGTCGCGGAGCGTTCTTCCGCGGCAGGTGGTTTGCTCCCTTTATTCTGGTTGGCGTTCCAGCAACCGCGAGCTGAGCAGCGAGGACTTGTAAGCGTGGACGCGAAAGACATGGGCGACGCCCTCGAAAAGGTCCTGGTCACCGAAGAGCAGATCAAGGCCAGACACCGGGAGATGGCCGCCCAGATCGACGCCGACTACGCGGGCAAGGACCTGCTGCTGGTCGGCGTACTGCGGGGTGCGGTGATGGTGATGGCCGACATCGCGCGCGAACTGCACCATCCCTGCGAGATGGACTGGATGGCGGTCTCCTCCTACGGTGCGGGCACTGTCTCCTCCGGAGTGGTCCGCATCCTCAAGGACCTCGACACCGACATCCAGGGCCGCAACGTCCTGATCGTCGAGGACGTCATCGACTCCGGCCTGACGTTGTCCTGGCTGGTGGGCAACCTGAAGTCGCGCGGCCCGGCCTCCGTCGAGATCTGCACCATGGTGCGCAAGCCCCTGGCATTGGACCTGGACATCGACGTCAAGTACGTCGGCTTCGACCTGCCCAACGAGTTCATCGTCGGCTACGGGCTCGACTATGCCGAGAAGTACCGCAACCTGCCCTTCATCGGCACGCTGGCGCCGCACGTGTACCAGTAGGGCGTGAGAACCGGCCCCGGAACCCGGGGCCGGTGCCCGCGGGAACAACAAGGCATCCCGTGAGCGTTGGTGTCGTGACGGGACATCCCCCCGAACGCACGCGCACCGATCAGGTGTGGTGCCCTGCCCAGGGTGTACCGTCGATTATCCCGGCATCATTGTAGGGAGCACATGTCCGATAGGTCCCGCTTCTGGTGGCCGGCATGAGGCCCTCCGGTGGAACGGCGGAAATCTCCGGTGCGTTGACACGTCTTCGCCCGGTCCGCCCGTTTCCCCGTATCGGCGCCTCTGCGGTTCCCTGGGCGTGGGCCGCCGTCAGGAGGGACGGACCCAGCGGGGTTCCGTATAGATGAATCTGAAGCGTTTGTACCGTGGACCGTGGCTGTGGTTTGCCGCCATCCTGCTCATGCTGCTGGTGGTCTCCCAGCTCATGGGCTGGGGCAGTGCGCCCGAGCACGAAAAGACCGACACCTCCCGGATCTTCTCCCTGATCGAGCAGGACCAGGTCAAGGATGCCAAGATCATCGACAAGGATCAGCGAATCGAGCTGACCACCACCGATGGCGACCTCTACAAGGCGTTCTGGGTGACTGGTCAGGGCTATGAGCTGGCCCAGAAACTGCAGGAAAAAGAGACCGGCAACCTTGAGGCCTACGACGTCGAGGTCCCCAGTGACAGCATCTGGGTCTCCCTGCTGTTCAGCTTCCTGCCGCTCATCCTGATCATCGCCATCTTCTTCTTCATCATGAACCAGATGCAGGGTGGCGGCTCCCGGGTCATGAACTTCGGCAAGTCCAAGGCGAAGCTGATCTCCAAGGACACGCCCAAGACGACCTTCGACGACGTCGCGGGCTCCGACGAGGCCATCGAGGAACTCCACGAGATCAAGGAGTTCCTGCAGAACCCCTCCAAGTTCCAGGCCATGGGGGCCAAGATCCCCAAGGGCGTGCTGCTGTACGGTCCGCCCGGAACCGGTAAGACCCTGCTGGCCAGGGCCGTCGCCGGCGAGGCGGGGGTACCGTTCTACTCCATCTCCGGCTCGGACTTCGTCGAGATGTTCGTCGGCGTGGGCGCCTCCCGGGTGCGCGACCTGTTCGAGCAGGCCAAGGCCAACGCCCCGGCGATCATCTTCATCGACGAGATCGACGCGGTGGGCCGCCACCGCGGTGCCGGAATGGGCGGCGGACACGACGAGCGCGAGCAGACCCTCAACCAGATGCTGGTCGAGATGGACGGCTTCGACGTCAAGGGCGGGGTCATCCTGATCGCCGCCACCAACCGTCCCGACATCCTGGACCCCGCGCTGCTGCGCCCGGGCCGCTTCGACCGCCAGATCGTCGTCGACCGTCCCGACATGGCCGGACGCAAGGGCATCCTCCAGGTGCACACCCAGGGCAAGCCGCTGGGCCCCGACGTCGATCTCGACGTCATCGCCCGGCGCACCCCCGGGTTCACCGGCGCCGACCTCGCCAACGTCGTCAACGAGGGCGCACTGCTGTCGGCCCGTGGCGATCGCACCCAGATCGACATGGAAACCCTTGAGGAGGCCATCGACCGCGTCATGGCCGGCCCCGAGCGCAAGACCCGGGCGATGTCGGACCGGGAGAAGAAGGTCATCGCCTACCACGAGGGCGGACACGCCCTGGTGGGCCACGCGCTGCCCAACTCCGACCCGGTGCACAAGATCACGATCCTGCCGCGCGGTCGCGCGTTGGGCTACACCATGTCGCTGCCGGAGGAGGACACCTTCCTCACCTCCCGTTCGCAGATGATGGACCAGCTCGCGATGATGTTGGGCGGGCGCACCGCCGAGGAGCTCGTCTTCCACGAGCCCACCACCGGCGCGGCCAACGACATCGACAAGGCCACCTCGCTCGCCCGCAACATGGTGACCGAGTACGGCATGAGCGAGCGGTTGGGTGCGCGCAAGTTCGGCAACGGCAACACCGAGCCCTTCCTGGGCAGGGAGATGTCGCACAGCCGGGAGTACTCCGAGGAGATCGCCTCCCTCATCGACGAGGAGGTGCGCCGCCTCATCGAGTCGGCTCACGACGAGGCGTGGGAGGTCCTGGTCGAGTACCGCGACGTCCTCGATGCCCTCGTCCTGGAGCTGCTGGACAAGGAGACGCTCTCGCGCGAGAAGGTCCTGGAGATCTTCGCCCCGGTGCAGAAGCGTCCGGCGCGCGGCTCCTACACGGGCTACGGCAAGCGGCTGCCTTCCGACCGGCCTCCGGTGATGACCGCCAAGGAGACCGATCCCGTCCGTCCGGAGGATGTCGAAGGGCTCGCCTCGTCCAACGGCCACTCGTCCAACGGCGGGTCCAGTGCCTGGGAGGGCCGCCCCGGCGCCACCGACCGTACCGATGATGCCGACGGCACCGGGGACGGTTCGTGACCGGGGCCGACGGCACCGCGGGGGCGGACTCCGCCCCCGCGGGGATCGACAAGCCCCGCATCGAGAAAGCCGTCCGGGAGATTTTGCTCGCGATCGGGGAGAACCCCGACCGTGACGGGCTCGTCGAGACCCCGGCCAGGGTCGCGCGTGCCTACGCCGAGCAGTTCGCCGGGCTCAAGCAGCGGCCCGAGGACGTGCTCAAGACGGTGTTCGAGGCCGGTCATGAGGAGATGGTCCTGGTCAAGGACATCGAGCTCTACTCGACCTGCGAACACCACCTCGTTCCCTTCTACGGGGTCGCGCACGTGGGCTACATCCCCAACACGGCCGGACAGATCACCGGGCTGTCCAAGTTCGCCCGACTGGTGGACGTCTACGCCCGGCGGCCGCAGGTGCAGGAACGCCTCACCTCGCAGGTCGCCGACGCGATCATGGAGAACCTGCGCCCGCGCGGTGTCATCGTGGTCATCGAGGCCGAACACCTGTGCATGACCATGCGCGGGGTGCGCAAGCCCGGAGCCAAGACGGTGACCTCCGCGGTGCGCGGCGGTTTCCGCGACAGCGACCGGACCCGGGCCGAGGCGATGAGCCTCATCCTGGGGCGGAGCTGACGCGCACGACACGCCGGTGAAGGGCGGGCCGTCCCGGTTTCGGGGCGGCCCGCCTTTTCTGTTCGCGCGGGCCTGCTCAAACGTGCGCCTCCCCTGACGGGCGTCCCGCGCAGTGGTCGGCGAGTGGCGCCGGGCCGACACGTTCCCGCGGACTCCCAGGGGTCGTTTTCCGACACGCCCCGGCCGGCGCTGACGTCCGTCCACGGCTTCCGCGGAGCCGTGTTCGACGTGTCGAACGGGTCAGGGTTGACGAAAACCGTCGAAAGAACGCGCCCGACAGCCGAATCGGACTCGCGGTTCCAAGCGAACGGATCGGTAGGGTGGCGGTATGGCGACGAAGATGAGACCGCCCGGCCTGCCCGCGCCGGACCGCTGCCTGGTGATGGGGGTCGTCAACGTCACCCCGGACTCGTTCTCCGACGGCGGCGCCTGGTTCGATCCTGCCCGCGCTGTCGAGCACGGCCTGCGGATGGCCGACGAGGGAGCCGACATCGTCGATGTCGGGGGTGAGTCCACCCGGCCCGGTGCGCAACGGGTTTCGGGGGACGAGGAACTGCGGCGCACCATTCCGGTGGTTGCCGAATTGGCCCGCCAGGGTGTCCCTGTGAGCATCGACACGATGCGCGCCGAGGTTGCCGCCGCGGCCGTCGACGCGGGTGCCGTGCTGGTCAACGACGTCAGTGGCGGTCTCGCCGATCCGGCCATGGCGAGATTGGTGGCCAGGACCGGTGTCGCATACGTGTTGATGCACTGGCGTGGGCATAGTCATGACATGCAAAAGCGCGCGGTGTACGCGGATGTCGTCCAAGAAGTCCACGATGAGCTGAGTCAACGCATGGCTGTGATGTTCGATGAGGGCGTCGATCCCGAACAGATCGTCCTCGATCCGGGACTCGGATTCGCCAAGACCGCCGAGCAGGGACACAACTGGGAACTGCTGGCCCACCTCGACCGGTTCACGGCGCTGGGTCGCCCCCTGTTGGTGGCCGGGTCCCGTAAGCGTTTCCTCGGCCGCCTGCTCAGCGATGCGCAGGGGCGACCGCGCGACTTCGCCGGCTCCGACCATGCGACCGTGGCGCTGAGCGCGTTGGCGGCGGCCAACGGCGCTTGGTGCGTGCGCGTCCACGACGTGGGCCCCACTGCGGACGCGGTCCGGGTCGCCCAGGCGTGGCGGAGCGGGGGCGAATCCCTGACCGAGGGCCGAGCCGACGCGCCCGCCCCAAGGGGGAGCCGGTGAGATCCCGCCAGGAGATCATGGAGCGCGTGGCCGAGGCCAACGCGGAGTTCTACCAGGCCATCGAGACCGGGGACATCGACCTGATGGGTCGCGTGTGGGCCGAGGAGGAGCAGACCCCCGACCTGGTCTGCGTCAACCCGGGCTGGCCGATGCTGCGCGGGCGGGCCGAGATCATGCGGGCGTGGTCGCTGGTGATGGCGAACGTGCCCTACATCCAGTACGTGCTCACCGACACCCACATCGGGGTGAGCGGCGAGATCGCGATGGTGACCTGCGAGGAGAACGTCCTCACCGCCGAGGACGACAACCCGGGGTTCGTGGCCGGCGGGCAGGTGGTCACCACCAACCTGTTCATCCAGACCGAGCAGGGGTGGCGGTTGTGGTCGCACCACGCGTCGCCGGTGATGCTGGAGGAGGACGACCCCGACGATGAGTGACGCGCTGGACGCCCCGCAGCCGGCCCTGGACCGCATCACGGTGCGCGGCCTGCGCGCCAAGGGCCACCACGGGGTGTTCGACTTCGAGCGGCGCGAGGGCCAGGAGTTCGTGGTGGACGTGCGGCTCGGCGTGGACACCCGCCTCGCCGCCCGAAGCGACGACGTGGCCGACACCGTGCACTACGGAGTGCTCAGCGACGCGCTGGTCGCGGTGATCGAGGGCCCGCCGGTGAACCTGATCGAGCGGCTCGCCCAGCTGCTCGCCGACGTCTGCCTGGCCGAACCCGAGGTTCTGGAGGCGGAGGTCACCGTCCACAAGCCGCAGGCCCCGATCCCGCACCCGTTTGATGATGTGACCGTGACGATTGTGCGGAGGCGTACGTGAGGACCGACTGGACCCAGGCGCGCCGGGTCGTGCTGTCCCTGGGCAGCAACCTGGGCGCCCGGATGGAGACCCTTCAGGGCGCGATCGACTCCCTCTTCGAGGCGCGCGGACTGCGCCTGGTGGAGTTGTCCCCCGTCTACGAGACCGCCCCGGTGGGCGGCCCCGAACAGGACCCCTACCTCAACGCGGTGGTCGTGGCCGACACCCTGCTCACCCTCGACACGCTGCTGGAGCGCACGCAGGGCGTGGAGGAGGCGTTCCACCGGTTGCGCGAGGTGCGTTGGGGCCCCCGCACCCTCGATGTGGACATCATCGCCTACGGGGACGAGACCCGGACCGATCCGGAGCTGACCGTCCCGCACCCGCGCGCCCACGAGCGTGTCTTCGTCCTCCAGCCCTGGTCCGACGTCCAGCCCGACGCCGAGATCGCCGGACGCGGTCCGGTGCGCGCGTTGCTGTCGGACCTTGACGGCCAGGACGGCCAGGACGTGCGGCGTCGCGACGATCTCGTACTGCGGGTGCCCGAGTAGATGCCCAAGGACGAGCAGGAGAACAACCACAGGATGCGCCCCACCGGGTGGCGGGTGCCGCTGGGCATCGTGCTGGGCGCGGGAATCCTGACGTTCGTCGTGGTCCCGCGGTTCTACAGCGATCTCGTGCTGTTGCCCTGGACGGCCATCCCCACGCTGCTGCTCCTGGCGCTGGGCGAGGGGATCGCCGCCGTCCAGACCCGCCGCCGCATCCGCCGGGCGCCCGGTACCGAGCCGATCGAACCGTTGAGCGTGGCCCGGCTGGTGGCGTTCGCCAAGGCCAGTGCCCTGTTCGGGGCGTTGGCGGCGGGTGTCTTCGGCGGGTTCGCGCTCGCGCTGCTGGACATCTTGCACAGCACGCACGCGCGTGCCGACGCGCTCGTCGCCGGGGGAACCGCACTGTCGGGGCTGATCCTGCTCGGCTCGGCGTTGTTCCTGGAATACGCCTGCCGGGTGCCCAAGAGCGACGATGAGCCGGGGGCGCGCGCTTGACCGCCGGTTTCTCGGTGTGCTTGGGCAACCGGGGCGGTTTCGTGTTGCTTGGGCCGTCCTATCCGCTCCGGGATGATTGACTGCAATCGTGGATTTCGCCGAGGCCTCAGAGCCGCCCCGCATGGTCGACCGGACCCCCGCGACGAGCGGCATGCCACCGGTGGAGGCGGCGTTCGCCCCACCGGAGGGTCAGACATGGAGCAGGGTGGATTCCGCGTTCACCTGGTACCGCAAGCTCCTCGCGGCCCTGGTGGCGGTTCCGGTCGCGGTGCTCGGCGGGACCGCCCTGGGGATCTGGCAGGGCTGGCCCTGGGGGGCGGTGTGTGCGCTGGCCGCGCTGGCCGCGGGGGCGACCGCCTGGTTCGGTGCCGCCAGGATCAGGGATTCCTGGGGGTACGCCGAGGGGCGCAGCGACTTCCTGATCGTCTCCGGGATCGTCGTTCGCCAGCTGGTCGTGGTCCCCTACGGCCGGATGCAGGTCGTGGACGTCACCTCCAACCTGCTGGAGCAGACACTGGGGATCGCCACGGTCCGGGTCCGCACCGCGGCGACGACCGCTGACGCCCGCATCCCCGGGTTGAGCCTGGAAGACGCCACTGCCCTGCGCGACCGACTCGCGGCGCGCAGCGAGACCTTCTCCACGGGACTGTAGCCGCGTGACCGATCCCAGAAACGACCGTTCCTCGGCCGACCCCGCCACCTGGTTCGGCAGCCGGCACGTGGTGCGGGCCGACCTGCCCGAACCCGAGCCGCTGCCGGCCGCCGAGCCGTTGCCCGCCCCGCAACCGCTGCCCGCCTCGGAACCGCCGGTCGTCGGTGGCCGGTCCGGGCCCGATGCCGCAGCCCGGCCGCCCGCGAAGGGACAGGGGCCGCGATCCGCCGGGCCCGCCGACCCCGACGACTGGTTGTTCGAGGAGCCCGGACCACGCGACTCCGGCGCCCCGCTGCGCGAGGTCACCGCACCCACCGACACCAACCTCGTGGGGTTCGAGGCCCCGGCGCCCATCGCCGGCTGGTCGTTCTCCGACCTGCGCGACGCGGCCCGGTCGGGCGGCGAGGCCGAGCCGCAGGCCGCGGACCACCGTTTCCCCGGGGAACCGGCAGACGCCCCGGATACCCCGGATACCCCGGATACCCCGGACACCCCGGATGCTTCGGGTGCCGACGGCCGGTCCGGCGACGGCGAGGACGCGGGGAAGGAGGAGCGGCCTTGCGCCCCGGGGCACACCCCGTTCTGGGGTTCCCACCCGGCCGAGCCCAAACCCCGTCCGGTCGAACGCCCGGACCGGTCGGCCCCGGCCGTTCCACCGGCTCCGGCCGCTCCGGCGGCTCCGCCCGTCCTGGCACCCCCGGACGCCCCGGGAACCCCGGAGGTTCCGCCCGGCGGGAACGAGGACGCCGGGAAGGCCACCGGTGAACCCGCGCCGAAGAACTCCGTGCAGGAGCCCGCGCAGGCCGATCCCGTTGCGCCTCCGGCCGAGCACGGGCACGGGCACACCCCGTTCTGGGGTTCGCCGACCACGAACGACGCCCCTGGTGCGCCCACGGGTGAGCCGGACGCCCGCCCGGAAGCCGACCACCCCGCCGAGCCCGGCCGCTCCGCTCCCGCGGCAGCCGGTTCGCCCGCGGACGAACCGCGGCCGTGGTGGCGGGCGCCCGACGGTGAGCCGCCCGCGGGTACGGGGCACGGGCACACCCCGTTCTGGGGCGGGGGGCGTTTCGCTCCCCATCCGCGGCCCGGGCCCACCGGTGCCCCGCCCGGACAGCGGGGCCCCAGGTTCGCCCCCGGCCCGCAACCGCCCGCCTCGACCCGCGGACAGCCCTACGTGCCGCCGGTCAATCTGCCGCCGGCGCCGCCGCAGCAGCCGACGCCCGGCCAGGGCACGGCGCCTCCCCATCCGCACGCCTATCCGCCGGGGCCTCCCGGGCACCCTGGACCGCCCCCGGGGTACCGCGGTGTGCCGGGCGGCCCTCCGCAGCCGGTCCCGCCGACCGGTTCGCACGTGCGATTCGTCCCGCCCACCTATGCCGCGCGCCCCGGACCGTGGCCGCCGCCCGGGTACGGGCCGCCCGTGCGGCCCGCGCCGCCGCCCCGCCCGACGGTGGACCTCACGCGCGGCTCGCACCGGTTGCACCTGGCCACGGTCGCGCTGCACGCCGCCGTGGTGGCGCTGGTGTTCCTGGCGCTCCCCGCCCCGTTCCTGCTGGGGGTGGGGTCGGCGTGGACCCCGTTGCTGCTGACCGTGGCAGTGGGGCTGGCTGCCGGTGCCTACTCGCTGGTGGCCTGGTGGAACACCGTGTTCGGTCTCAAGGAGGACCACCTGGTTCTGCACAGCGGGCTGTTCCGACGGGTGACTCGGGAGATCCCCCTGAGCCGGCTCCAGGCGGTGGACGTGGTGCGCCCGCTGTTCATCCAGGTCCTGGGGCTGGCGGAGCTGCGGGTGGAGCTGGCCGGTGGCGACAGCAGCGAGATCCGGCTGCGCTACCTGGGCCGTGAGCCCGCCGAACGGCTGCGGGCGAGCATGCTCGCCCACGCGGCGGGGCTGTCCGGGGGGACGCCGGAGGCTCCGGAGACCCCGTTCTACAAGCTTCCGTTCTCGCTGCTGATCGGGGCGTTGGCCTTTCGCATCCCGGTCCTGTTGTCCTTCACGGCGTTCCTGGTACTGATCGTCGCGGGCATGGCGTTCGGGGAGGTGGGCGTGCTCGGTGGTGCGGTCCCGCTGCTGTTGGGGCTGATGCGCGGCATGCTCGGGCCCTTGTTCCGCTACGTCGACTTCTACGCCTCGCTCTCCCCGGACGGTCTGCGGCTGCGCTACGGCGTCTTCCAGGCGCGGATGCAGACGGTTCCGCCGGGCAGGGTGCAGGCGCTGCGTATCGTCGAGCCGCTGCTGTGGCGCTTCCTGGGAGTGGTGCGGGTCGAGGCGAACGTGGCCGGCTACGCGGGTGAGCGGCAGATGGACTCCTCGACCCTGCTGCCGGTGGTGCCCAAGGAATTGGCCTACGCACTGGTCAAGGAGGTGTTCCCCGGTGCCGGGGTGTCCTCGGTGCCGGTGCACCCGGCGGCCCGGGGGCGTTTCACCAAGGAGGTGCTGGGCGTCGGCGACCGGGTCTTCGTGTCCGGACGCGGCCGGTTCTGCCGGGTCGTGGAGATCGTCCCGCATTCACGCATGCACACCCTGCGTCTCACCATGGGTCCGCTGGGGCGTCGTCTGGGTGTCGCCACCGTCGAGGTGGACACGCCCCCCGGCCCGGTCCGGGCCCGCGCACCGCACCGTGATCTCGCGGAGGCCCGCCGGGTGATCGACGGGATCGCGGACCGTGCCGACCGCGCCCGTGCGGACGTCGGCGGCCCCGAGCGCTGGGCGACCCGGAGCGATATCCGGACCGATCCCGACATGTGACCCCCGTCACTCGCGCCGATCATGATCGGCGCGAGTGACGGGTCTTTGCCGGGTAAATCATGACATTCGTGACTACTAAGGGTCATCGAACGGCTCCGTATGGTTATTTACTTTTCGCAAACCCCGGCGGGGATGCTCGGGCATATGGCTAGATAGGGACTGAACACGCCACGTGTTCGCAGTAATACTCATTGTCGATCAATGTCCGGTGTGGAGATGGTTCCGCCGGACGTGTATTGAGGAGACTCGCTGTGCTGAAGAAGGCCCTCGCCACCGTTGCCGTCACCGCCGCCGCCACCGGTGTGCTCATGACCGGTGCCGCCGCCGCATACGCCGGTGGGCCCGAGACCTCCGGCAACGGCTCCGTGCTCGGTGGCAACCAGGTCATCGCTGACGTCAACGTGCCCGTGAACGTCTGCGGCAACTCCATCGCCATCCTCGGCATCGCCGGCTCCAGCTGCCACAACTCCGGTGCCGGCGTCATCAAGACCCCCTGGCACTACGGCTGGTAGACCCTTTCGCGCCTGGCTTCCGCCGCGACGGCCGCCCACGCATCCGGGTGGTCGGCGCGGCGGGGGTCAAGCGGGTCGTCGAACTTCTTGGCGCCGCCCTTACCCGGGGCGGCGTTTTTCTGTTATGACCTCTTTGTCGAGGAAATCGCAGGTCAGAGTCTCAAAAAAACTGAGCGTGATGGAGTGATTACCCGCTACCGTGGGTATGCGCCACTCAGCGTGTCCACATGGATGCGATAAGTGACAGTCTCTTGGGTGGATTCATTGCCGCCCGATACCCCGAGAAGGGAATTCTCTTGCTCAAGAAGCTCCTTGCCGTTGGTGCCGTCACCGCCGCGTCCGCCGGCGTACTCCTCATGGCCTCGCCCGCGCACGCCGTCGACGACGTCTTCACCTCCGGGAACGGCTCGATCCTCGGCGGCAACCAGATCATCGCCGACCTCGACATCCCCGTGAACATCTGCGGCAACGCGATCTCGGTGCTCGGTGTCTCCGGCGCCCAGTGCAGCCACTCCGGCGCCTTCGTCATCGACTAGATCCGGTGACCCCGCCGTGGCCGGCGCGGACCGCTCCGGCGGCCCCGCGCCGGCCACGGTCGTCCGCGGGCCCGGTACCTTCGCACCGGCACCGGACCCGCCCGGTGCCGCCGCACGGGCGCGTACGGCCGGCGAGTAGCCTGAAGCCGATCACGTCCGGTACCCGAGTGGACTGGAACCCGCATGAACACGGCGAATCCCGCCCAGCAACGCCCCGCCCGCCTCAAGGTCGGGATCATCGGCCCCGGCAGGGTCGGCTCGGTCCTGGGAGTGGCCCTCGAACAGGTCGGCCACTCCGTCGTCGCGGTCTCCGCGGTGTCCGAGGCATCCCGGGCACGCGCCGCGCAACGCCTTCCCGGCGCGCACCTGTGTGAACCCGCCGAGGTCGTCGAAGCCGCCGACCTCATCCTGCTCACCGTCCCCGACGACGCCCTCGCCCCCCTCGCCAACGGCCTTGCCGAGACCGGCGCCCCGGTCGCGGGCCGGCTCGTGGCGCACGTCAGCGGCGCACACGGCTACAGCGTGCTCGCGCCCGTCACGGCCGAGGGCGCCCTGCCCCTGGCCCTGCACCCCGTCATGACCTTCACCGGCCGTGACGAGGACCTCAACCGGCTCGCCAACTGCTCCTTCGGCATCACCTCGCCCGAGCCGCTGCGCCCCATCGCCGAAGCACTGGTCGTGGAGATGGGCGCCGAACCCGTGTGGATCGAGGAGGAGCGCCGTGGGCTCTACCACGCGGCTCTCGCCGGAGGCGCCAACCACCTGGTCACGCTCGTCGCCGAGAGCGCGGCCCTGCTGGGCGTCGCCGGGGTCGAGCACCCGGGCCGGATGCTCGGCCCGATCCTGGGAGCCGCGCTGGACAACGCGCTGCGCCTGGGCATCGACGGCCTCAGTGGCCCCGTGCTGCGCGGGGACGCTCAGACGGTGGCCGACCACATCGCCCAACTGCGCGAGCACTCCCCGGAAAGCGTCGCGGGATACGTGGCGCTGGCCCGCCTCACCGCCGACCGCGCCCTTGCCGCCGGCCTGCTCAAACCCCAGGACGCCGAACGGCTGCTCGACGTCCTGGCGTGACTCCCGCCCGCTCCTCCCTCGTCCCCCTCGATCCCGGAGGCCAGGAATGACCCAGTCCGCCTTCTCCTCCCGGCCGGCCCCCACGGTCGTGCGCACCGCCGAGGAACTGGCCGCACTGCGCCCCGAACTGGGACGCACCGCCCTCGTCCCCACCATGGGCGCACTGCACGACGGCCACCGCGCCCTCATCGCGGCGGCCCGGGAACAGGCCGACACCGTGGTCGTCAGCATCTTCGTCAACCCGCTCCAGTTCGGGCCCAACGACGACCTCGACCGCTACCCCCGCACCTTCGACGCCGACCTCGCGGCCTGCGCGCAGGCCGGCGCCACCGTGGTGTTCGCTCCCCCGGTCGACGTGATGTACCCCGACGCCGCGACCGCCGCCACCGGCCTGGGCCAGCTCGTCACGGTCGGCCCCGGCCCCATGGGCGAGGTCCTGGAGGGGGAGTTTCGGCCCGGCTTCTTCCAGGGGGTCCTCACGGTCGTCGCCAAGCTGTTCAACCTGGTCCGCCCGGACGTCGCGGTGTTCGGCCAGAAGGACGCCCAGCAGCTGGCGGTGGTGCGTCGGATGGTGCGCGACCTCTGCCTGCCCGTCGACATCGCCGCGGTCCCCACCCGGCGCGACGACGACGGCCTGGCCACCTCCAGCCGCAACGTGTACCTCAGCGTCAAGGAACGCCACAGCGCTCTGGCCCTGTCGCGGGCACTGTTCGCGGGGGAGCGGGCAGCCGGGGGCGGGGCCTCCGCGGTCCTCGCCGCCGCGCGGGCTGTGCTCAACGACGCCGCGCACGCCGCGCCCCCGGTCAGCCCCGACTACCTCGCCCTGGTGGACCCCGCCACGTTCGTCGAGGTGGAGCAGGGGCACAGCGGCGACGCCGTCCTAGTGGTAGCCGCGTGGGTGGGCGAGACGAGGCTGATTGATAACGTGCCGCTGACGTTGTGATCAGCCGCTCCCAACTTGATAAGAGGTGCTTCGTCGTGCGCACGGGCCCTTCCCCCCTTCCGCTCCGGCTCACCGCCCCGGAGCCCGGTTGGACCATCGAGACCGACGTGGTCGTCGTCGGATCAGGCATCGCCGGCCTCAGCACCGCGCTGGGCTACGTCGAACAGGACCCGGGGGGCAGGGTCGTCCTCGTCACCAAGGACCTGCTCACCAGCGGGTCCACCCGCTGGGCGCAGGGCGGCATCGCCGCCGCCCTCGACCCGGCGGACGACCCGCTCGCGCACATGGTGGACACCGTTGAGGCGGGCGCCGGGATGTGCGACACCGACGCCGTGCGAATCCTCACAGAGGAGGGCCCCGCCGCACTGCGCTGGCTGATCGCCAAGGGCACCGCCTTCGACCGCACCGAGGACGGTGCGCTGTCGCTGACCCGTGAGGGCGGGCACCGCGCCGACCGGATCGCCCACGCCGGCGGGGACGCCACCGGCGCGGAGATCGAACGCGCGCTCGTGGAGGCGGTGCGCGCCGAGAGCCGCATCGAACTCGTCGAGCACGCTTTCGTGCCCGACCTGCTCCTTGCCGAGGCCGGCGCGGGGGAACCCCGGGTCCGCGGCCTCACCGTGCACGTCATGGGGGAGGGCGAGCGCGACGGCGTGGGGTCGGTCCTGGCCAGAGCCGTGGTCCTGGCCACCGGCGGCCTCGGCCAGGTCTTCGCCGCCACCACCAACCCCGAGGTGTCCACGGGCGACGGCATCGCGCTGGGCCTGCGGGCCGGGGCCGAGGCCCGCGACCTGGAGTTCGTCCAGTTCCACCCGACGGTGCTGTGGCTGGGCCCCGACTCCAAGGGCCGCCAGCCCCTGGTGTCGGAGGCGGTGCGCGGAGAGGGCGCGTTCCTCGTGGACGCCGAGGGCCGCCGGTTCATGACGGGCGTCCACGAACTCGCCGACCTCGCACCGCGCGACGTCGTCGCCACGGCCATCGCCCGCGTCATGGCGGAGACCGGCACCGACCACGTCCACCTGGACGCCCGCCACTTCGGCGCGGACGTGTGGGAACGCCGGTTCCCCACCATCCTCGCCTCCTGCCGCGCCCACGGCATCGACCCCGTCACCGACCTCGTTCCGGTGTCGCCGGCCGCGCACTACGCCTCGGGCGGACTGGCCGTGGACCTGGACGGGCGCACCAGCGTCCCGGGGCTGTACGCGGTCGGGGAGGTCGCGCGCACCGGCGTGCACGGCGCCAACCGGCTGGCCTCCAACTCGCTGCTGGAGGGGATCGTCTTCGCCGGGCGCATCGCGGCCCGGCTGGCGGGCGAAGAACCGGTGGCCGTCGTCCCCACCGCCCCGGCGGCCGGTGCGGCCGGGACCCTCGTGGACCCCGCGGTACTCCCCGACCTCCAGGCGTGCATGTCGCGCCACGTGGGCGTGCGCCGCGACGCCGAAGGACTGGAGGCCGCCCGCGCCGAACTCGGGCGGTTGGCGGACACGGCGCGCGGCCCGGTCGAACCGGGGGTCGCCGCCTGGCAGGCCGCCAACATGCTCACCGTCGCCACGGTCCTCGTGCAGGCCGCGATCGAGCGCACGGAGACCCGCGGCGCGCACTGGCGCGCCGACTATCCCGTGACCTCCCCGCTCGCCCAGGGGGTGTGCTCCGGCCTCGGCGTCGACGGGCTCGCCCGGTCCTGGACCGTGCCCACCACCGGGGCGGACTCCGGGGTGCGGGCGGCGCAGCGCACCGCCGGGTACGAGGTGGCGACCGCGTTCGCCGACCGGCTCCCCGCGGGGCCGCGCCAGGCGCCGCCCCCCGAACTGGGGCCTCTCGTCGCCGGCGCCCTGCACGAGGACCTGCTGCTCGGGCCGGGCGGGGAACTCCTCGCCGAGGGGTACGGGGTGGACGTCACCAGCGCCGCCACGATTCCCGCCGCCCAGATCCGCACCGCCGACGTGGTCGCGCGGGCCGACGGGGTGGTCGCGGGCCTGCCGCTGGCCGAGGCGGTGTTTCGCCAGGTGTGCCAGGGCGTGCTGGAGGTGCGCCGCCACGCGGCCGACGGCGACGTGGTCAAGCGCGGCGACGTCCTCCTGACGGTGCGGGCCCGAACCCGCGATCTACTCACCGCTGAGCGCACGGCCCTCAACTTTCTCACCCATCTCTCCGGTATCGCCTCGGCCACCCGCGCCTGGGTGGAGGCGGTCGCCGGTACGGGGGCGGCCGTCCGGGACAGCCGCAAGACCCACGCGGGCCTGCGAACGTTGGAAAAGTACGCGGTGCGCTGCGGCGGAGGAGTAAACCACCGCTTCGGGTTGACCGACGCGGCACTCATCAAGGACAACCACGTGCTCGCCGCGGGGGGCGTCGCCCAGGCCGTGCGCGCGGTCCGGGAGCGTTTTCCCGACGTGCCGCTGGAAGTCGAAGTCGATCGGATCGATCAGATCGAACCGGCCCTCGCAGAGGGCGCCGAAGAGATCCTGTTGGACAACTTCACCGTCGCCGAGCTGCGGGAAGCCGTGGAACTGGTCGCCGGCCGCGCCCGGTTGGAGTCCAGCGGCGGGTTGACCCTCGACGTCGCGGCCGACGTAGCGGCCACGGGGGTGGACTATCTTGCCGTTGGTGCGCTGACCCACTCCAGCCCTGCGCTGGACATCGCGCTCGACCTGAGGCAAACGCCCTGACCCGCGCGGAGACCCGGCCGCGAACGACCCATGGATAGGCCCACATGCTGCTCGCGATCGACGTCGGAAACTCAGACACCGTCCTCGGACTGTTCGAGGGCGACAGCCTGGTGGAGCACTGGCGGGTCTCGTCGGAGTCCCGGCGCACGGCCGACGAGTGGGCGGTGGTCATCCACGGCCTGATCAACTCCAGTTCGCTGATGGCGCCGGGCGGCGTGGACGGCGTCGCGATGTGCTGCACCGTGCCCACGGTGCAGCACGAGATGCGTCAGATGTTTCGCCGCCACTACGGGGACGTCCCCGCCGTCATCGTGGAGCCCGGCGTGAAGACGGGGGTGCCCATCCGCATGGACAACCCCAAGGAGGTGGGCAGCGACCGCATCGTCAACGCCCTGGCGGCCGTGCAGCTCTACGGCGGCCCGGCCGTGGTCGTGGACTTCGGCACCGCCACCACTTTCGACGCGGTCAGCGCCAAGGGCGAGTACGTGGGCGGCGCCATCGCCCCGGGCATCGACATCTCGGTGGAGGCGCTGTCGCGGCGCGGCGCCCAGCTGCACATGGTGGAGATCGTCAAGCCGAGATCGGTGATCGCGAAGAACACCACGGAGGCCCTGCGCTCGGGCATCGTCTTCGGGTTCGCCGGGCAGGTCGACGGCATCGTGGACCGGATGGCCCAGGAGCTCGCCGACAACGCCGACGACGTCACGGTGGTCGCCACGGGCGGCCTGGCGCCGCTGGTCGTGGACGAGTGCGAGACCGTGGACGTCCACCAGCCCTGGCTGACCCTGGTGGGGTTGCGCATGGTCTTCGAGCGCAACGCCTGACCCTTCCCCGTGCCGGTGACGGGGGTGTCCATCCCCACAGCACGAGAAGAGCGGGGCGCACCCCCACCGGCGCGGCCCGCTCCGGCTGCCCGGTGGCCGCACCCGGACATGCCCGGCGCGCGCCGGGCTCCCCGGGTTACGGTCGGCGCATGTCCACCCGTCCTGACCTGCTCTCCGTCGTCGCCGCACCCCCCGAGTGGGCCGACGCGATCAGGGCCGCGCCCCGGAAGCACTTCATCCCCGCCACGGCTCTGGCCACGCCCGTCAACGGTGACCCCGGCCACTGGATCGACCGCGCGGCCGGCCCTGACGCCTGGCAGCGGGCGGTCGACAGCGACACCACGATCCTGACCCAGGTCGACGACGGGGACACCGACCTCACGCCCGAGTCCGCCCCCACCGGCATGCCCACGAGTTCGAGCACGGCGCCCAGCGTCGTCGTCGACTTCCTGCGGCTCCTGGACGCTCGGCCCGGCCACCGCGTCCTGGAGGTCGGCACCGGAACGGGGTGGACTGCGGCACTGCTCAGCGCCCGGCTCGGCGCGTCGCACGTCACGTCGGTCGAGGTCGACGAACGGGTGGCCGCGCAGGCCGCCGCGAACCTGCGGCACGCCGGTTTCGCGCCCGGCCTCGTGGTGGGGGACGGCGCGCACGGCCTGCCCGAAGGGCCGCTGTTCGACCGTGTGCACGTCACCTGCGGTATCCGCGAGATCCCGTATGCCTGGGTGTGCCAGACCCGGCCCGGCGGGGTGATCGTCCTGCCGTGGGCCCCGGTCCGCGTCGGCGGGTTCATGGTGCGGCTCGACGTCGGTGACGGCTGCGCGCAGGGGCGCCTGCTCGGTGACACGGCGTTCATGATGCTGCGCGAGCAGCGGTTTCCCTACCCGCCGCCCAGGGGCGAACGGCGCTTCTCGACCGCCCGCGTCTCACCGTGTGAGGTCCGCGACGCGGGCCGAGGGGTGGAGGTGGCGCTGGCGGCCCTGGTCCCTGGTGTGTTGCTCAACGAGTTCGACGCGACCACCGGCGGGCTGCGTGACGCCGAGGGCAACTACGCGGCCGTCGCCGAGGACGGCGACGGGGAGTACGCGGTGACGCAGATCGGCGTCCGCGACCTCTGGACCGAATTGGAGAACGCCTTCGACACGTGGGTGGGCTGGGGGCGGCCGGAGGCGCGGCGATTCGGCGTCGCCGTCGACGAGCAGGGGCAGCACGTCTGGCTCGACACCCCCGACAACCGGGTTACGGGAGGCTTCGGTGGGTGATCACCGCAAAGAGGTCAACTGCACCGGGTGCAATGGTCGCAAAACGATTGAGCAGTCCCGGGACGGCACCGTGGTGAAGGTGCCCTGCCCGCTGTGCAACGGCACCGGGAAGCAGCCGTGACCCTAGGGGAGGTGCCCCGCTCCGGTGCCGCGTGCGTCCTCGGCCCGGAACGCGGTCGCCGCTCCCGTGGAGAGGGGGCCGCGTGGAAACCGCCCCGGAGCGGGAAAGGTGGGTTTTGCGTCGAGTGTTCTTTTCTCGACAAGTGAATGAAAAAGGGGTTACCCGCTGGTAGAGTCCCTGGTCAGTAAGGGTGCTCCCCGCGCATGCGGGGATGGTCCCGAGGTGATCAGCCCTAGGGTCGCGATCATCTCGTGCTCCCCGCGCATGCGGGGATGGTCCCATCTACGCGGAGGTGTCGAGCAAGGAGAGCCGGTGCTCCCCGCGCATGCGGGGATGGTCCCACCTCCAGCGGCCGGAAGGGCCTGTACTGGAAGTGCTCCCCGCGCATGCGGGGATGGTCCCTCGTCGTAGCGCACGACCAGGGCGAGCCTGAGGTGCTCCCCGCGCATGCGGGGATGGTCCCAGCGTCCAGGAACGCGGCCCATTCCTTGCCGCCGTGCTCCCCGCGCATGCGGGGATGGTCCCCGCCACACGGACTGGTCATCACCGGAGGCGGGGTGCTCCCCACTCAGGCGTCATGTGGGCTGGTGGCTGATGGCAGTGCGGGGTATGATCCGTGCTGGAATCGAGTTGAAGCCCCTTGTCCACCTTCGGGTGTGCAAGGGGCTTTTCCATGCCTGGGATCAGAGGGAGTCGGTCCGCGCTGCCGCGACGAGTGCGGCCCAAGCGTTGGAGGGCACTTCCAGGTGTCCGGCCGCGCGGTTCTGGGTGTCGCGTATGGCGGTTGTTCCGGGCAGGTTGGCTACTTCGACGCAGTTGCCCCCAGTGGGTTGGGAGTAACTGGACGTGCGGAACGCGGAGTCGGGAATCGAGGTCATGTGCCTTGCTCGTTCATCTCTCGTAGGCGGGCGATGGTCTCCCCGGGGCGCAACGCCACGAGGCGCAGGTGGTTGAGCAGGGTGCGATACCGCGCGATTTCCTCGGGTTCTTCGAGGTAGAGGTTGTCGGTGTCGGTTTCCAGGTAGACCACGGTGGGATCAACGGGTTCGGGGAACTCCAGGATCACGAAGGCCCCGCCGCTTCCGGGGTTAAGTTGGTCCGCCTTGGTCATTTGAAGTGTGACGTTCGGCCGCTCTGCGATGTCCAGCAGGTGCTCGATCTGCTGGCGCCGGACGTCTGGGTAGGAGGCGAGCCTGACCAGAGCCCCTTCGTCGAAGATCGCCCACAGCTCGGGCGGTTCTTCGTCGAGAATGCGTTGGCGGGTCATTCGCGCGTCCACGACCCGGCGCACGTCGGCGGGCTGGGCGAGTGCTGCCTGTGCCGTGACTTCCATGTAGGCGGGTATTTGGAGCAGGCCGGGAATCACCAGGGGTTCCCAGGTAGAGATTGACGACGCCTCTGTCTCGAAGCCCACGTAGCGTGCGCTGAGCACGTCCTTGTAGCGCGACCACCAGCCGCGTTCTCTGGACTGGCGGCACAGGTCAAGGATTTCTTCGCGCTCTTGTCCCTCTTTCAGGTGGCAGGCGTCCAGGATCGCCCGAATTTCGGCCACCTGCGGACGTTGTTTCACGCCTGACTCGATGTTGGAGTAGGTGCTCCGGGACAGCTCGGCCGCAGCGGCGACTTCGTCGCCGGTGAGCCGGACGGCCTGACGGACTCGACGCAGCTCGGCAGACAGGCGGCGACGGCGGATCGTCGGTGAGTAGCGCGTGGTGGCCAATCTTGTACTCCCTCTGGTGGTGCCCCGATCGTAGAGCCCCACTGCCCGATTACGACATTTAGGAAATCCAAGTTCGGGAATCTAGGTGAATCTAAAAAAATTAAACTCCATGACTTGAAAACCTGAATTTCAAGTCTCATGATGAGGGTAGCTCGATTCCACTGCCGGACTTTCCACCCGGCATGACCCTCAAGGGGTTCCCATGCGATTCCTGTCCTTGCTCACGTTGGTGAGTGTGTTGTTGATGGCGGCGGTGATGCCCGCTCGGCGGGTGGGCCGTCACTGCGCCGGTGCCCCCGGTATGCCTGGTGCCGCGCCGGGTGTGTTCGGGCCGCAGCCTGCGCCTGTGCGTCAGGCGCGGGTGGTGCCGCGTATCCCCGACTATCCGCGTTTCGCGGAGGTCGCGGAGTCGCATTCGGCGTTGTGGGAGGTGACCTACCGCTACGGCGAGGCTGCGCCTTATGCCGCGCGCAACCGCGTCACCGCCCACGTGCTCGCGGTCTCGGACGTGGAGTTGTTGGACCACTGCCTGCACGTCTATGAGCCGCCCTCACCCCTGCGCGCCTACACCGCACCGCGCGTACGCGCCTACGCCCCCACGCAGTGCCACGGCCGGTGAGTGCGGTGTGCACCCCCGACAGTGTTGCTGCGGCCCTGGCCCGGGTGCGGTGGGACTTCCCGGCCTGGAGCATCACCCACACCCCTGACACCGACCCCGAACGGGCGTGGAACGCACACCGGCGCGCACCGTTGACTCGGGCCGAACACGCACACGGGCGCAGGCGTCACCTGCACGCCCCCACCCTCGACGCCCTCCTCACCGAGTTGGGCGCCGAGCAGCGGGCCCTGGACGATCGCGCCGACTCCTCGGACCGCCCAGGCCGGTAATCAACCGGCCCTCAAGCGAGGGGTCGCGCGTTCTCTCACCCCGACGCGCGGCCCCTTCTCCTCGAACCGACGGAATGTGCCTCCGCACGCGGGGCACTCCTGCGATGCTGAAGGGACTCCTCCTCGTATGTCTTCCTCCGACCCGACTCCCACCGGCCGTGCCACTGCTCCCGTTCCCGACCCGGATGCGCCATTCGGCGACGTCAATGGTGGATTACTGATGAACCGCCAGGTCGCCGCCCTGTTCGGGGTGGGCGCCTCCACCGTGGCCCGCTGGGGCAGCCAAGGACTGATCACTTACCTGCACACCCCCGGCGGAGCGCGGCGCTACCCCGCCGAACAGTTCCGCCACCTCCTCGACGACGCATGACCTCACCGGTACTCGCGCACGTCCCCCGCCCTGAGTCAGCCTTCCTGGACGAGGAAAAAACCGTGACTATCGATGTCTCCCGCGCGCTGGTGGAACAACAGCGCAACCTGGCCCTGGACGAGCCCAACGGACGGATCAGATCGTTCTCGCCCTCGGTGGTGCCGGCGCCGATGCAGACCCCGGCGTACGCGCGGGCGGTGGCCACCGCCAGCGGGTTGGTCCGCGCCGAGCACGTGGAGGAGATCGTGGAGATCCGGAGACGGCGTCAGCGGGCGCTGCGTGACGCCGAGTACCCGCGCACCTATGTGGTCACCGAATCCGCGCTGCGCCGCACGATCGGCGGCGTGGAGGTGATGGCGGAGCAGCGGGTGCTGCTGTTGGCGCTGGCCGAACTGGCGCACGTCACGCTGCGGGTGCTGCCCGAGCAGGACCGGCATCCGGTGATCTGGTCGTGCGGGTTCACCATCACGGAGAACGCCACCAGTATCGAGGGCATCCCCTTCTCGATCGCGTTGCCGATCAAGGAGACCCGGCACTACCTCGCCCACTTCCAGGACCTCTTCCACGCGGCGCGGCCCTACGAGTTGTGAGCGACGGGGCGACGCGGCGCGGGGGAGCGGTGGCCCCGTGCGCCGGGAACAGGTGAGGGGTCCGCGCCGCGAACCGAAACGGTGCGTGACGCGGCCCCGGTGGCCGACACGAACCGGCCTGCGGGGTCACCGCAGGCCGAAAAGCCTCATCCCGGGTGCGGTCAGCCCTCCGACCAGTCGCCCTGGTCCTGGCCGGGGAGGTGCGTGCCGAAGGTCCACTCGTAGCCTTCGAGGTCGAGCACCCGGCACCGGTACGAGCCCCACTCGGTGTTCGCGGGGGTCCAGACGACGATGGCGCCCGCTTCGACGGCGGTCGCGTACACGGCGTCCACCTCCTTGCCGGAA
Organism: Nocardiopsis ansamitocini; assembly: GCF_030268225.1. Lineage (GTDB taxonomy): Bacteria > Actinomycetota > Actinomycetes > Streptosporangiales > Streptosporangiaceae > Nocardiopsis_D > Nocardiopsis_D ansamitocini. The sequence goes on from NZ_BSQG01000002.1 coordinate 402,146, forward strand.
GAGACGCTGATGTAGGCGCCGTGCCCCACCGTCTCGCCCTTGACCGGAGGGCGGTCGTAGTCGTTGTCGTCACTGAAGACGATGATCGCGACGTCCTCGCGCCGCAGCTCGGCGTGCATGATGCCGCCGTTGCCGTCCGGGAACTCCAGGGTGGTGGTGAAGCCGAAGGCCCGCTCCAGCCACCGCAGGGCGGCGGGTGCGTCGCGGTAGCTGTAGTAGGTGTGCAGGCTGGCGGGGCGGGTGCTCGCGTCGTTCATGGGCCCACTGTGACGGGTAACCCGGTCAGTTCCTTTCCGCAATGGTCCGCGTCTTTGCGCCGATGCGAAAACACTGAGAAGCGGAGAGAGAAGCGCATGACCTGCCGGCCAGAGGGGCGCGTGCCCATGTCAGGGCGGTAATGCCTGATGGGAGCGATGATTGGTTCTTCCGCCCCTGGGGTGCGAGCGGGTGGATAATGGTGGGGTGGGTGCGATCATCGAAAGTCTCATTACGATAACGGCCCACAAAGCCGCAGGTCATTAACTGTGAGCCCCACGCACGTGGGGATGGACCGCGGTGCTCGCTCTCGCCCTCGATGCGCTGGAGGTGAGCCCCACGCACGTGGGGATGGACCGACACCCAATTCATCGAGTCGCGACGCTTCCAGGTGAGCCCCACGCACGTGGGGATGGACCTGACCCAACGTCGCCAGCGCCTCCACACGGCGCGTGAGCCCCACGCACGTGGGGATGGACCGGGGAACACACCCCAACCAAAAACCCACCCTCTGTGAGCCCCACGCACGTGGGGATGGACCGAAGGCGGCCTCCGCGTGGAGTGCATCCCACTGGGTGAGCCCCACGCACGTGGGGATGGACCGGGCGGCCTGGTCGCGGCGGGCGGTGCGGCACGGTGAGCCCCACGCACGTGGGGATGGACCGGTCGTCGGAGCCCGGCCTCCAAAACGGACACCGTGAGCCCCACGCACGTGGGGATGGACCGCCGCCCGCCCGCGCTACGCGCAGGCGGGCGGTCGCGTGCGTGGGAGCCGCCGGGCGCGAGTCGGTACGCGCTTGGCTGGGCACAGCGCGCTGCGCGCCCGACTTCGTCGGGTGCTCGCGCTCGGCCCGCCCGCGCGACCTCCACGCCCTCCCTACCCTGCCCGCCCCCACCGCCGCGCGTGGCCGGTGACGGCCTGCGCCTGCGCGCGAACACCCACACCCCGAGCGACGGCCCTCAACGTGAATCCGCGGTGACCCACCGCGCGGCCGGCACCAGCCCCTCACCCGGAACCGTCGCCAAAGGGCTTCCCGTTGTGAGAATCCAACACAACGCCCTCTTGAGAGGCAACCCCAGTGAGATCCACACCTGTTGCCCCGCGCAGGTCGGCGTAGTCAAGCTTGGCCTTGGACAGGTTCGCGTGTTGGAGGTTGGCCCCGACCAGGTTCGCGTTTTGGAGGTTGGCCCCGACCAGGCGTGCGTTTTGGAGGTTGGCCCCGACCAGGTTCGCGTTTTGGAGGTCGGCATCGCGCAGGTTCGCGTGTTGGAGGTCGGCCTCGATCAGGTTCGCGTGTTGGAGGTTGGCATCGCGCAGGTTCGCGTGTTGGAGGTCGGCCTCGATCAGGTACGCGTGTTGGAGGTTGGCATCGCGCAGGTTCGCGTTTTGGAGGTTGGCATCGCGCAGGTTCGCGTTTTGGAGGTTGGCCCCGACCAGGCGTGCGTGTTGGAGGTTGGCCCCGAACAGGTTCGCGTTTTGGAGGTCGGTGTTGGACAGGTCAACGTGGTTCTTCTCGGGTCGTTTGGGGCGGCGTCCGATCACGGTCAACGCGGTCTGCACATCCGTGGGCGGCCCCTTCGTCACCTTCACAGGAGCCGCAGGCTCTTCAACTCCCGTAGGGGGATGCATCCACTGCCCCCGTGGTGGAGCCACCACCAGCTGAGGAGCCACCCCGGTACGAGGGGCGTTTTCGCGCACGAACGCGGCTAGGACCTCTACCACGGTTTCGTGGTCCTGCCGGGACTCGCGCATCACATGTTCAAGGGCATAGATCCCGCCGATACGCGAGGCCATCTTGTCCGAGGACAACTGTTCAATGGCGTCCTTGTAGCGCTGCGTGTACTGGCCGCGCTGGTTGAGCAGGTAACTGCGCGCGGTGAAGAACAGCGCCACCACCGCCGCCAACCCCACCGTGGCCTGCAACAGGGTTTGACGCACCGCGTTGATAGCCGCTGCCTGCTTCTCCGCAGCCGCCAACCGGTCCACCGCCTTCGCGCCGTTAGGCAGCTTCAGACCTTCGGTGACCGTGGAACCAGCCACCAACTGCGTCAACGGAAACAACACGACATACAGCGCCGCCACCACCACGACCAACGCCAGTGGACCCCACACGCACCACCCGTACCGTCGCCAAAAATCATGCCCCCGCCCCGACCGCACCCACGCAAACAACCCCCGCCGCCACTGACCGATTCGCGCCATGGTCGAAATCCCAACACACCAGACACACCGGTGTGTCCCGCTTATAGGGTTCGGCCCATGTCGGACAACATCCGCCACATCCACACCGCACCCACCGCCAAAGCCCACCAACGCGCACAGCAACAGCAAGAGCGCGAGGAATCCGCCCGCTTCGAGGCCCGCGCCCAAGCGATCGCCGCCATCCTGAAAGAGCGCGGCGCGACCGTCATCACCTGCACCCGCGAAGAGTGGACCCCCACCCGCCGATTGGGTAGGCGTGCGGGCGAGATCATCAACCGCCGGGTGCGCACCAAGGCCGTGGAGACCGGCATCGCCGTGTGGGACGTCGAGCGCGAGACCAACCCCCTGCACCGGCGCTTGGACGAGCGCCGCGCGATGCGGATCATGGACCGGTACTTCAAGGACAACCCCGTGTCCTTCGGCGCCACCCCCGAGCGGCCCGACCCCGACAACGACGGTCCAACCAGTCGGTGAGGGGCGGGTGCCCGGGGGTTTCGCCCCGGTGGGGTCTTGATTGTTCGACGACCAGGCAACGCCACCAGCGGTAAGCATCAGTCACCAGTCTTTGCAAAAGGGGCCTGAGGGAGCGCCAACCCGGCAGGGCGGGGTCACTGGTAGACGCCCACGGCCGTCAAATACAGCGCGCACACGGTCCCCGAGGCACTGGCCCCCACCAGCAGAGCCCGATCGGGGCGAGCCCCACCCCGCCACGCCACAAGCGCACCGACACACCCCACGTGCACGGCCACCGACAGCGCCAGCAACAGCCCGAGCAACTGAGGCAACGACATGGATTCCTCTTCTCCAAAGGGCGGTCCGCCGGTGCGGACCGATCAAGAGGAACGCTGACTGTCCGGGGCCCTGTCCTGCCGCTGTTTGCGGTGAAAACGGGCGAACTCCCTGCCGGGGCGCTGGTGAGGGTCCTAGGCTGTCGATGTCCGAGGGGCCCCCTTTCGGACATCGGACACTCTAGAGGCGGCCATGGGCGCACACCCCGACATCTTCGAGGACCTGCGCAGGGTAGGCGCGCTCAAACGCGACCGCCTCAACAAACAACCCTCAGACAACGCCCTGAGCCGCCACACCGACGTCAACGCCTCCCGCGACACGGTGGGGGCATGGCTGCGCGGGACCCGCTTCCCCCAACAGGTGGAGCCGCTGCTGGGGGTGCTGGCACAGATCTGCGCCGAAGCCGCCCGCCGGGGCCTGCTTGACACCCCCGCCGACTCCTCCCAAGAGTGCACGGTCGCCCAGCTGTTGGACCCGCAGCGGTGGCGCGAGTCCTGGCACAGCGAACAGCACCGCCGCACACAAGCCAACCAAGACGCCGCCCAACGCCACAACGCCCACCACGCCCTCAAAGAAGACGAACGACGCGCCCGCCAGCAGGCTTTGGCCGATCGCCCCCGCCCACTGCACTCCTGGTCACCACAGCGCCTCGGAGTACACGCCGCCATCCCCGGCACCACGCCCCGAGACGACGGGTTCGTCCTTCCCCGCTACATCCCCCGCCCCCACGACACCCACCTACGCGCCCACATAAAAGCGGCCACCACTCAGGGGGCGCGCCCACAGATGGTGGTCGTGCGGGGAGCGTCGTGCACCGGAAAAACCCGCACCGCCTTCGAAGCCGTCCGCGCAACCCTGCCCAACGACTTCGCCCTGCTCTTCCCCACCAATGCAGAGGGCCTACTCGCCGTGCTGGCCGCCGACGCGCTGGGGCCGCGCACCGTGCTGTGGCTCAACGAAGCCCAGCAATACCTCAATGACGCCAAGGGCGAAGCGGTCGCGGCGGCCCTGCTGCGCCGACTCGACACCATGGGCCCGCTCCTGGTGGTGGCCACCCTGTGGCCCGCATACGACCAGACCCTCACCCGCCGCCCCGCCCCGGGCCAAGGCGACCCCCATCCCAAAGCCCGCGAACTACTGGCCCAGGCCCACTACACCTACGTTCCCGACTCCTTCACCGACCACCTCGACGCCGCCCGAGAGGCCGCCCGCCACGACCCGTCACTGACCACCGCCCTACAGACCGGCGCGGCCGGCCTCACCCAGATCCTGGCCGCCGGACCCGACCTGGTCCAACACTACGAACACCCCGCCGGAGAACACGGCCCCTATGGCCAAGCCCTGATCAGCGCCGCCATGGACGCCCACCGCCTGAAGGTCGTGGGACCGCTGCCCCTGGACTTCCTCCAAGCAGCCGCCCCCGGCTACCTCACCGACACCCAACGCGCCAGCGCTGACCCCGACTGGTTCACCCACGCCCTCACCCACGCCCGCACACGCGTCAAGGACACCACCCCGCCCCTGCAAGACATCCCCCGCGCTTCAGGGATGGGCGCACTACCCGGCGTGGTGCGCCTGGCCGACTTCCTCCAACAACACGGCCGCCGCGCCCGCGCGACACAATCCCCACCCGCCTCTTTCTGGAACGCTGCCACCACCCACCTGAGCGACCCAACCGACCTGACCAACCTCGCCTACGCTGCCCTCCAACGAGCCCGACTCCGCCACGCCGCACACCTGTACTGCGCCGCCGCTGATGCGGGGGACACCGACAGCTTGGTGTTCTTGGCCCATATGCGGGAAGCGGCGGGGGATCGTGAGGGGGCTGAGCGGCTTTACCGTGAGGCGGTTAATGCTGGGCATACCCTCGCTTTGGTGGGCTTGGCCCGGTTGCGGGAGGAGACGGGAGACCATGAGGAGGTTGAGCGGCTAGCCCGTCAGGCTCTCGAAGCCAGAGACCCTCAAGTCTTGATGCTCTGGGCCTTGGCGCGCCAGGTGAAGAGAGATCGTGAGGGGGCTGAGCGGTTCTACCGTGGGGCTGCTGATGCCGGGCTCGTTGACGCTTTGGCGCACTTGGCCCATATGCGGGAAGCGGCGGGGGATCGTGAGGGGGCTGAGCGGTTCTACCGTGAGGCTGCTGATGCCGGGCTCGTTGCCGCTTTGGTGAGTTTGGCTCAGATGCGGTTGGAGACGGGGGATCGTGAGGGGGCTGAGCGGTTCTACCGTGAGGCCGTTGATGCTGGGCACTTTGACGCTTTGGTGAGTTTGGCTCAGATGTGGTTGGAGACGGGGGATCGTGAGGGGGCTGAGCGGTTCTACCGTGAGGCCGTTGATGCTGGGCACTTTGCCGCTTTGGTGAGTTTGGCTCAGATGCGGTTGGAGACGGGGGATCGTGAGGGGGCTGAGCGGTTCTACCGTGAGGCCGCTGATGCTGGGGTCCCCTACGGCTTGGTGATCTTGGCCAGGATGTGTTTGGAGGCGGGGGATCGTGAGGGGGCTGAGCGGTTGGCCCGTGAGGCCGTTGATGCTGGGCACTTTGACGCTTTGGTGAGTTTGGCTCAGATGTGGTTGGAGGCGGGGGATCGTGAGGGGGCTGAGCGACTCTGCCGTGAGGCCGTTGATGCTGGGAACGTTGGCTCTTTGGCGCACTTGGCTCAGATGCGGTTGGAGGCGGGGGATCGTGAGGGGGCTGAGCGGTTCTACCGTGAGGCTGCTGATGCTGGGAACGTTGGCTCTTTGGCGCACTTGGCTCAGATGCGGTTGGAGGCGGGGGATCGTGAGGGGGCTGAGCAGGTCTACCGTCAGGCTGTCAATGTTGGGCTCTTCGACTCTTTGGTGAACTTGGCCCAGACACGAAAGAAATCACCAGAAATGTACGAGCGCTACGGGCTTGACGCGGATGGGAATCTGGCCGAGCCATGGGAGTGGCCGGAGCCACGCGCCCTATGACACAGAACATCCTCTCCTCCATTGTGACGCTTGGGCACCGTCGAGCCTTTGTCGTCACCGGTGACGGATGGCTGTCCTTCGCAGAGCACCATGGCGCTGCTGTTCAATCCCCGTGTCGTCTGGTGGAACCTTCCCCCAAAGAGACCGGTGAGGGTCGGGTGTCCGGATCTGTCCACCCGCGCGCTTGGTGGCGGGGCCCTAAGGACCGGGGGCCAGATCGGGAAAACGCGATGAGGTCCACAAGCCCCCATCTTCGCCACCAGCTTGCGGCCCCCGGCCCTCCCGCCACGAAGCGCGCGCCCGTCCAGATCCCGCCACCCTCACCGCCGCCACCGCACCACCCCAGCCGGTGACCCAGGGATGCCCGGACGGCCCCAACCCGCCCGAGGCGGCTTCACACCGCTATGGGCCAGTGGCCCCAAACGCCGCGCTACCAGCGCTCAAAGCCCGGACGGTAGGCCGGTTCGGGCCCGGGTTTTGGCCCGTGAGTGGCCCGGAACGGATGACTATGGGTGTCTTCAGATGTCTTCAGATGTCACACCACCGCCACCCGTTCGACCCGCCCACGCGATCGGTGCAGGTCACGGGCATAGGGTCTGACATGCGAAGAGGCGACGCCCGAACCGGACGCCGCCCCTAACCCCGTCCCTCCACACGTGGGGATGGACCGAGCCCGGATGGGTTGAGTTGTACGCCTGCGACGTGAGCCCCACGCACGTGGGGATGGACCTGTCCACGGTCCGGTAGTGCGCGGCCCACACCTGTGAGCCCCACGCACGTGGGGATGGACCTCCGCGCGGGTCGAGAATGAGCGTCGCGGCGTCGTGAGCCCCACGCACGTGGGGATGGACCGTGGCACAGTATCCTCGGAACTCCGTACCGGAGGTGAGCCCCACGCATGTGGGGATGGACCGGTTCTACGAGGCGGTCCTGAATCAGCAGGTGAGTGAGCCCCACGCACGTGGGGATGGAGCTGACCGGTTATCCCCTTCTTCTTCCGCGACGGTCAACGGCGCAGTTCGGCGTCCAGTGCGCGGATCAGCTCGCCGACCCGCCCGCCGCCCTCCGGTGCGGCCGGGAAGCGTTCGAGCACGTCGACGACGCCCGGCGTCGCGCGGTGTACCGCCTGGCCGACGTGGTCGGCGCCGACTGCCCGGTCGTCACCGGCGACGAGCTCGGCCGCCCTGGCCGCGTGGGCGCCCGCGCCGAGGATGTGCTTGACCTGGGTGGCCTTGGCCAGCGGATGCAGGTAGGCGGCGCCTGCGGCGGCCATCGCCGCCAACGCCGCCTCGCGCCCGGCCGCTGTGTCCGTGCCCTTCGCCGCCTTGAGCGCCGCCCACGCCGTGTCGCGCAGGGATTTCCCGCGATCGCCGCCCCGGGCGAACTCCCACGCGGTCCTGACGGCCTCCCGTGGCCGCGGATCGCCGGGCCGATCGGCCTCGAATACCTCGACCACCGTCTCCGCACACGCCGCGGCGAACGCGGTGACCTCGCGCAGGTCCTGCTTGCTCAGAACGATCCCGCTCGTCTCTCCCGACATGGCTCCATCTTCGGCCACCGCGCCGGACGCCTAGACGTCGCGGATGCGGGGGACGTGCCGGACCTGTCCGGCGCCGGTGGCCGCCACCGGACAGGGGAGCACGCGGTCTACGCCGTGGCGGTGCGCCGTTTGCGCATGAGCCCCGGCGATCCGGCCACGCGCGCCGTGACGAGCAGGCTTGCCCGGCGGCTCAGCAGACCGTTCAGGACCGAGGCGGCGGTGATGCTCGTCTGCGCCACCGCGCTCGGTGCCGACCTGCGGCGGTCCAGGGCGAGCACCAGCGCCAGGGCGACCTCGTCGGGGGTCTGGAAACCGCCCTCGTACCCCTCGGTGCCGATCGCGTCGAAGAACTCCGTCCGGGTCAGCCCGGGGGAGAACGCCATGGTGCGCAGCCCGCTGCCGCGGGTCTCCCACCACAGCGCCTCGGTGAAGTTCAGCACGAACGCCTTGCTCGCCGCGTACACGGCCATTCCCGGTATCGGCTGGTAGGCGGCCGCGCTGGCGACGTTGACCAGGTAGCCGCCGCTGTTCTCGCACAGTCGGTCGAGGAACGCCCGGGTGACGTCCACGACCGCGGTCACGTTGAGCGCGACCAGCGCGTCGAGCTCCTCGGGGGCCTGGTCGCGAAACGCGCCGTCCGCGCCGACCCCGGCGTTGTTGACGAGGCTGGTCACGCGGATGCCGCGGCGGTCGATCTCCGCGGCCAGCGCCCTTCCCGCCCCGGGGCGTCCGAGGTCGGCTGAGACGGTCTCGACGACGACACCGTGGGAACTGCGGAGCTCGGCGGCCAGCGCCTCCAACCGTTCGGCACGGCGGGCGACGAGCACGAGGTTCGATCCGCGCTTCGCGAGCCGGCGGGCCAGGGCGGCGCCGATACCGGAGCTGGCGCCGGTGATGAGGGTGGTCTGGGCGGAGTGGTCAACGGTCATGTCGACACTGTAAGTCATTAATGGCACTTAGTGCCACACTTGGCTCTTGATGTCTTCTGGATAGGGTGGGGGCGTGCGCAACGAAGAACCGACACCCGGCTTGCGGGAACGCACCCGCCGCGCGGTACACCGGGAGGTCGCCGAGGTCGGGATGGCCCTCTTCCTCGAACGCGGCTTCGAGGAGACGACCATCGACCAGGTCGCGGAGGCCGCCGGGATCTCCCGCCGTTCCTTCTTCCGCTACTTCGCGACCAAGGAGGACGTCGTCCTCGGTGACCTGGCGGATCGGGGGCACCGCATCCGCGCGGCACTGGCGGTGCGGCCGCCCGGGGAACAGCCCTGGGAGGCGGTGCGGGCCGCGTTGCTGGCTTTGCGCGACGAAGGCCCGGTCGACACCGACGCCGAGCTGCGGATCACGCGGATGCTGCACGGGACCCCCTCCCTGCGCGCCCGCCACCTGGAGAAGCACCTCGCCTGGCAGGAAGTCCTGGTTCCCGAACTCGCCCGGCGGCTGCGCGGCCCGGACGACCCGGACGGGGTCGCGGCCGACCACCGCGCCGCCGCGATCATCGCCACCGCCCTCGCCTGCCTCGACGTCGCCAGCGAGACCTGGCTCCGCCTCGACGGCTCGGTTCCCCTCGAACAGCTCTGGGACGAGGCCGTGGCCGCGGTCCGCGCCTGAGGCCACCGGCGACGCCCCTGCGGCGGGCGCTACCCGGTGACCGCCGCGCGGGGGGCGTACATGATGATCGCGACCCCGACCAGGCACACCAGTGCGCCGATCACGTCGAAGCGGTCGGGGCGGTAACCGTCCAGGACCATGCCCCAGGCCAGCGACCCCGCCACGAAGACGCCGCCGTAGGCGGCCAGGATGCGTCCGAAATCGGCGTCCGGTTGCAGGGTGGCGAAGAACCCGTAGAGCCCCAGCGCGATCACCCCCGCGCCGACCCACAGCAGGCCGCGGTGCTCGCGGATTCCCTGCCAGATCAGCCATGCCCCGCCGATCTCGAAGACGGCGGCGACGACGAACAACAGGATGGAACGCAACGGCAGCATGGTTTCGCCTTCCGGCAGACGGAGAACTACGGAGGGGTTTTCAGGCGGGCAGGGTGCCGAGAAGCTCCTTGAGGAGCCCCCGGGCGTGGTCGGGGGCGGTGACCTCCAGCGTGACCCGTGCGCCCAGGTCCAGGGCGAAGGTGAGGAACGGGCGGCATTCCCGTTCCCGGGCCGCCAGGCCCGCCAGCGCACCCACGTCCACCCCCGGCTCGAAGACCAGTCGGACCCCGCCCGCAACGCGCTCGGTCCGAGCGACGGCGGTGAAGCTGCGCCATCGGTCCATCCGGCGGGCCTTGTCGCCGTCGCCCGGCGAGCACGCCACCGGTTCCTTTCCCGGCCCCGCCGGTGCAGGCCGGTTCAGTCCCCGCAGCTCCACGGGAACAGGACCGGGTTTGGCGTGCAGGAACGAGCACTCCGGCGAGCACGGTCCCGCGCGGTCGGGCCCGGCCAGGTGCGCGCGTGCCACGGACAGCCGCTCGATGAAGGAACGCAGCTCCTTGATGCGTCCGCGTGCCTCGCGGATGCGCTCGTCCACGCGGGGGCGCAGGTCCGCGCGCACCCGCGCGCACACGCCCTGTTCCCACAGGGCCAGGAGTTCGCCGATCTCCGGCAGTCCCAGGCCCAGGTGCTTGGCCGAGGCGATGAACGCGAGCCGATCGACCGCCTGGTCGTCGTAGAGCCGATAACCCGACGCCGAACGCGTGGCGGGCAACAGTCCCTCCCGCTCGTAGAAACGGACGGTCGAGGGCGCCACGCCGCAGCGTCGTGCCAGATCGGACACCCGGTAAGTACCCACCCGCAAACGCTAGACCTTGAAGCCGACTCACAGGTCAACCCCTCCCGCGATCGACCCGGGGCGGTTCGGGGGAACGGTCGGCGACGTCGGCCGTTGCCCCTTCGGTCAGCGGTTGTCCACAACCGGCAGGTCGAGGCCCGGCCACCCGCGTCCCGGGCCGGTCGCACGGCCGTTCGGCGCCCTTCCGTGTCCGCGTGACGGCGGTTCCCGTCCCTGAGGCGGGCGCGCGGGCCGGAACCGTTCGGGCTGTGGACGGCCGTGCGCGGGCTGCCACGAGCGCCGTTAGGATCGAGCGCGTGAGTGAAGCACTGGATGATCTGCCCGAACAGATGCGGGTTCGCCGCGAGAAGCTCGACCGGTTGCGCGAGAACGGGGTCGACCCCTACCCCGTCACTTTTGCGCGCACCACCTCCGTGGCGGCGGTCCGGGAGAAACACGCCGGCCTGGAGGCGGACGTGGCCACCGGCGAGCGCGTCGGCCTGACCGGCAGGGTGATGCTCTACCGGACCGGCGGCAAGCTGTGCTTCGCCACGATCCGCGATTCCTCCGGCGACATCCAGGTCATGTTCTCCCTGGACAAGCTCGGCGCCGACTCCCTGAACGCCTGGAAGTCCGACATCGACCTCGGCGACCACGTCGGAGTCGAGGGAGAGGTCATCACCTCCCGGCGCGGCGAGCTGTCGATCATGGTCGAGTCCTGGGCGCTGACCGCCAAGTGCCTGCGCCCGCTCCCCGACAAGCACAAGGGTCTCACCGACCCAGAGGCCCGCGTGCGCCAGCGCTACGTCGACCTCATCGTCAACCCCGAGTCGCGCGACATGGTCGTGTCCCGGGCCAAGGCCGTGCGCGCGGTCCGCGACGGCCTCCAGGACCGCGGCTACATCGAGGTCGAGACCCCGATGCTCCAGCAGGTCCACGGCGGCGCGACGGCACGGCCCTTCACGACGCACATCAACGCCTACGACCTCGACCTGTTCCTGCGCATCGCGCCGGAGCTCTACCTCAAGCGCATGGTCGTGGGCGGCATCGAGAAGGTCTTCGAGATCAACCGCAACTTCCGCAACGAGGGTGCGGACTCCACGCACAACCCCGAGTTCACGATGCTGGAGTTCTACCAGGCCTACGCCGACTACAACGTCATGGCCGACATCACCCGCGACCTCATCCAAGAGGCGGCGGTCGCGGCCTTCGGTACGACCGTGGTCGAGCGCGACGGCCAGGAGATCGACCTCGGCGGCGACTGGCCCCAGGTCACGCTGTACGGGGCGGTCGGCGAGGCGCTCGGCGAGGAGATCAGCACCGCCACTCCGATCGAGACCGTGCGCAAGCTGGCCGACGCGCGCGGGATCGAGTGGAGCCCCGCCTGGGGGCAGGGCAAGTTGGTGGAGCACCTCTTTGAGGAGCTGGTGGAGCACACGCTCGTCCAGCCGACCTTCGTGCGCGACTACCCGCTGGAGACCAGCCCGCTGACCCGCCAGCACCGCGAGGACCCACTGCTCACCGAGAAGTGGGACCTCATCGGATTCGGCATGGAACTGGGCACCGGATACTCCGAACTGGTGGACCCGGTGGAGCAGCGTCGCCGCCTCACCGAGCAGTCGCTGCTGGCCTCCGGGGGAGACCCCGAGGCCATGCAGCTCGACGAGGATTTCCTGCGCGCGTTGGAATACGCGATGCCGCCCTCGGGGGGCGTGGGAATGGGCATCGACCGGCTTCTGATGGCCTTCACCGGAAAAAACATCCGGGAAACCATTCTGTTCCCGCTCGTGAAGCCGAGTTAACGAGGGTTAACTTGTCCGGGGGCTGTCTTCTCGCCTGGTGAGAGGGCGGCCCTTCGCGTGATCATGGTGTGGTTCACGCCACGTTTGGGGTTCGGGCGATGCTGTCGCCAGGCGAATCAGCTGGCCAATCCACCTGTCCTACGAGTCAGTTTCAGAATACTCTTTCCTGCGGAGGAGCAGCTCCGGCGCCGAGTCGATGGAGTTTATCTTCGCAGGTCAATAAGGTTCCGGCAGGTTTTTGCGGTCACTCTTCGTAACCAATAGGATGCGGCCAATTACGCGCGGTCATTGAAAGGCTCTTGACGGTCCGTCGTGATCCGCTTAGCGTTTTGCTGCGAGCGGAGAATTCCGCATGTTTGTCGCAGAGGACCTATAACAAGATGAGGGGGATGGCCCGACAACGGCCCCGGTCGGTTTCGGTCATCCTTTGGTGAGTGCGCCTTCGCGTGATCTGTCCGTCCCAGATCACCGAGCTCGGTACTTGAATCCGGTTCACGCCTGGATTCCTGTTTCTGTGCCAGGAAGCAGGTTCCCCACCGCGTTCCGGATTCATGAAGATTCCGAAAGCGTGCGAACCAGGAGGCTGCGGCCCCCGTCTCATTGAGTGCCTTCGCGGCGATGAGTCGTTGTTCCGCACTCACCACAAATGAGGGAGGACGGAGTGGAACAGGCCACACTCGTACGTCATGTCATCAAGGAGACCAGCGCCCCGGTGTCGCGCGACACCATCGTGCCCACGCAGGTCCCCTCCCGCGACGCGGGCATTTTGGGTATGCACAGCGGAGGGCTGGACGAGGGCGACCTCAAAATGCTGGCGGAGATCGCCACCGGTGTCACCACCGACGTGGCAGCGCGCCGTCTGGAGCTGAGCGCCCGAACCCTGCGCCGTCGCCTCCGGGCCGTCTGCGATCGCCTCGGCGTCAACACCCCCATCGAGGCGGTCGTCTGGGCAGCTCGCCGCCAGCTCATCTAGACCACCATCCCCCTGACCAAGACCTCGTCTGCCGGACGGGACCGCCCCCAGGGCGCGACGCCGTCCGGCCGGCGAACGGGCCGGGCCGATTCGTTCCACGACCAGGGGCCGACCTTCTCCCCTGTGGAGAAGTCGCTGCGCTTGCGCCCCCGATGGGACGGGTAATCTGGCTCGGTCATGCCAGCAGAACAGATCACCGTCCGCCGCGCGCGGACCCGCGACGTCGTCCACGTCCGCCGACTCATCGACGCCTTCAGCGGGGAGCGACGCGTGCTCTCCAAGAGCACCGTCAACCTCTACGAGGACATCCAGGAGTTCTGGGTCGCCGAACTCGCCGACACCGGCGGGCCCGGCATCGTGGGCTGCGGAGCCCTGCACGTGCTCTGGGAAGACCTCGCCGAAGTGCGCACCGTCGCGGTCAACCCCGCTGTCCAGGGCCGCGGGGTCGGTCACCGCATCGTCGACGCGCTCCTGGACACCGCCCGCGAGATCGGGGTGCGCCGGGTCTTCTGCCTCACCTTTGAAACCGCCTTCTTCGGAAGGCACGGGTTCACCGAGATCAACGGGACCCCGGTTTCGGCCCGGGTCTACGAGGAACTGCTGCGTTCCTACGACGAAGGCGTCGCGGAGTTCCTCGACCTGGAGCGGGTCAAACCCAACACGTTGGGCAACGTCCGTATGCTGCTGCACCTCGACGCCTAGCCGCCCCCGCCCCGCGACGAACGGACGGGCCCGGGGGATTCCCCGGACCCGTGCGCCGACGTCAGATCAGCCGCAGCTGCCGGTCGCTGGGACGCTTGCGGGTCGCTGACTCCTCGTCGACGGGCATCGTCAGTTCCGGTCCGATGGCGGCCAGGAACGGGGACGCCGCGGCCTCGCGCACCGTTTTGTAGCGGGTGCGCTCCCGTGCCCTGGACAGGTAAAGCCGCTGTTGGGCCCGGGTGAGGCCCACGAAGAACAACCGCCGTTCCTCGGCCTCGTCGTCGCGCTCGGCGCCCGGGAAGCGGAACGGCAGCATTCCGTCCTCGCACCCCACGAGGAAGACCACCGGGTACTCCAGACCCTTGGCGGCGTGCAGGGTGAGCAGCGCGACCCGGTCGGCGCGGGGGTCCAGGGCGTCCACCTCCGCACCCAGCGACAGCTCCGCCAGGAAGCCGGACAGGTCGTCACCGGCGCGAGCGGCGAGCGGCGCCACGAGCTCACCCGCTGTGCGCAGGTCCGTCACCGTCTCGGTGTCCGTGCCGGCGCGTTCGCACAGTGCGGCCACCGCCGCCCGGACCCGCTCGGTCAGCGGCCCCTGGGACTGGTGCGCCAGTTCCGCGGCGAGCGCCCGCACACCGGGGCGCGCCAGCAGACGGTCGTGGGAGCGCTTCTGGAACGGGATGCCCGCGTTGTCGAACGCGCTCATCAGCGCCGCGCTCTGCGCGTCGGTCCGGTACAGCACGCTGACGTCGCCGAACCCCAGACCGTCGTGACCGTCGTCGGTCACCCGCCCGCTGTCCAGGGAATGCAGGGAGGTCCCGCCGAGCAGCCGGTCGATGGCCCGCGCCACGAACGACGCCTCGGCCCGCTCGTCGGCGGCCACGTGCAGGCCGATCCTGGGCGGATCGGAGAAGTCGCCGACCGCGCGCAGTGCCCGCCCCGGAACCAGTGAGGTCGGGGCGATCGCCTGGACGGCGGCGGCCACGATGGTGGCGTTGGACCGGTAGTTGCGGGTCAACCGCACGCTGCGGGCGGCCGGGAAGTCCTGGGCGAACCGCAGGAAGAAGCCGACGTCGGCACCGCGGAAACCGTAGATCGCCTGGTCGGGGTCGCCGATCGCGGTGAGGTTGCCGTCGGCGGTGGTGAGCAGCCGCAGCAGCGCGTACTGTGTGCCGTCGATGTCCTGGTATTCGTCCACGCTGACCCACGGCCACCGGTCGCGGTAGGCCGCCGCAAGGTCGGGGTCGGCGTCCAGCAACCGCACGGGAAGCCGGAGCAGGTCGGTGAAGTCGGCCAGGTTCCGCTCCCGCAGCCTCCGCTCGTAGTCGGCCTCGGCAGCGGAGTCGTCGGTGCCGGTGCCGGTGCCGGTGCCGGTGTCGGTGCCGGTGTCGGAGTCCGGGGCGGTCCCGGCACCGCGGTCGCGCTGTGCCAGTAGTTTGCGCCCCTGCGCCTCGGACCCGCACAGCTCCGCGGCGATCACCAGGCGCTGCGCCTCGTCGGCGATGCCGAAGTCGCGGGTGAGTCCCGCACGCCCGGCCTGCTCGCGCAGGATCAGCGACCCCAGACCGTGGAAGGTGGTGACGGTCATCCGAGCGGCCTCGTCGGGGAGCAGCCCGGTCAACCGTTCGCGCAGTTCGTCGGCGGCCCGCCGGGTGAAGGTGATCGCCAGGCAGCCTTGCGGGGCCACACCGCGTTCGGCGACGAGGTGGGCGATGCGGTGGGTCAGGGTCCGGGTCTTGCCGGTACCCGGGCCGGCCACGATCAGCAGTGGCCCGGCCACGCGTTCCGCGGCCGCCCGCTGATCCGGGTCCAATCCGTCCAACAACCCCTGTGCCCGGCGCGGCTGACCATTGGACGCCTGGGGAAACAGCATGGGATCACCCGGCTGCTCCGCCGTCGGGCGATCCGGCTCGACGGGGTCCGTGGGCAACGGTTCCATCAGGGGGGCGGCAGGCGGTGCGGGACGCTTCGGGGCGGAGGGGCGCATCGCCCGGCGTTTGGCCGGGGCGATCTCGTCCTCGCCGAAAAGCGTCATCGCCCCGGTCTCGGCGTGGAGCTCCTCGGGGGTGAACATCCGAATAACGCCGTATTCGCCGTCATAACCGGAATCCCGGATCACCGAACCGCGGCGCAACCGTGTGATGGCCTCGCCCAGCAGTTCGCCGCCGGCCCGGGACACCTCGTCCAGCGGGACCGAGTGCAGGATTTCCAGCTCGGGGCCGAGCGCCCCGACCAACCGCGCCACTTCACCCATGACGCGTTTGCTCTTGGGGCCCACTCCGACGATTTCCCCGACGATTTCGGGTAGGGGGACCAGGCTGGTGAATTGTGCGGAGCCGGGAACCTGGTAGCCCTCGTCCCGGTCGGCCAGCTCGTGCACGCGGTGGAAAACGCCGACCGTCAAGGGTTTTCCGCACACCGGGCACCGGCCTTTGTGCGCACGCGTCACCTCCGGGGTGAAGCGGATATCGCACTTGCGGTGCCCGTCGAGGTGGTACTTGCCCTCTTCGGGAAAAAATTCCACCGATCCGCGGAAGCCCGATCCGGTTTCCAGTGCGCGCTTGACCGAGTAGTAGTCCAGTTCGGTGTCGAACCGGCTCGCCTCGCGCGCGAGCATCGGAGGGGAGTGGGCATCGGAATTGCTCACCAGGGTGTAGGAATCCAGTGAGGAGACCATCCAGTTCATCGCCGGATCACTGGAGAGCCCGGTTTCAACCGCGAAGATGTGCCCGGCCAGATCGGCGTAGCAGTCCGCAATCGCGTCGAAACCCGACTTGGAGCCCAGTGCTGAGAACCACGGTGTCCAAATATGGGCGGGAACCAGATACGAGTCGGGGTCGCTGGAGAGGGTGATCTCCAGCAGGTCGCGCGAGTCCAGGCCGAGGATCGGTCGACCGTCCGACGCCAGATTCCCAATCTTTGCCAAATCGGCTGTTATGGTCCGCGCCGCGTCCATCGAGGGGGCGTAGAGCAAATGGTGGACCTTGCGGGTGCGGTCCCCGCGCTTATAGATGGTGGAAATCTCCACCGAAAGCATGAAACGCGGAAGGCGCTGACAACTGGGGGGCAGGGTACGCAACACCCGCGCTTCGGTTTCGGGGTTCAGCCGAAACAGGCCCGGCTCCGCGGGAACCAGATCGCGCTCCAGCTCGGCCCGCCAGGCAGGGTGAGTGAAGTCACCGGTTCCGACCAGCCCCACCCCCTTGCGGGCCGCCCACCAGGCGAGGTGTTCAAGGTCGCAATCCTTGCTGCAAGCCCGTGAGTACTTGGAGTGAATATGTAGATCTGCGTGGAACTCCACGGCTGGGTCCTCCCAATGCCCACGGCGGCAGGGCCTGCCGGTACTTACGGCACACTTAGGCGGCTGCTCGGTCCGTCCCGGTTACGATGCCACGATCCCACAACTTCCGAGCCTGGTTAGCCGGTAATGACCTCCGGTGCCGGTAGTCGTATACAGGCAGGTAATCTGTGCATTGTGGCCAAGAAGTCGGGGTCGTCTTGTTCGGCGTGAACCTTGCGCGCGGCTTTGCGGTCCATGTGAGTATTTCCAGGGGCCCGATCTGTACCCGATCCTTATCAGTTCGGCGCAGGTTGTGGGAGGGCGTCTTTCGTCCGCGCAGACGGGGTGTTTAGGGTGACCGACATCCTGCGGTCATGTCTCTCTTTGCTTACGGAAGATGATCCGCTAAAGCAGAAGCGGGGTGGCTTGCCAGAACAGTGACGCGGCTTGTCTATGATGACCGAAGCGTCTTTGCGGAGGCATCGCGCGTCCGGGCGGCCGAAGGCCCATGTGGCCATCCTCTACCTGGGGTAATCACTCCATAAAGTAACAACAAGGAGAAGGGAATCGGCTGCCGTGTGGGATGTATTGTCAGCCTTGCTCCCGCCCGCTGTTGTCGCAACGGTGTTCTGCACGATCGTCTACACCGTGCTCCGCAAGGAGATGGCGCCAAGGACTTCGGACGGGCGACTGGTCAAGGAAGCCGATGCCGAAGATGTCGATTCGACATCTGGTGTTGCACCCGAAGACGGCGCAAAGAGCGCACTCGCATCTCCCGGTGAACTTCCGGGTTCCCAACAGGGGCCGGAGGATCGGTAAGCGCCGTCGGTTAGGGAATGGGGCGCGGGCGCGCCGACCTTATCTGCCTCTGGTCGCATCCGCGGGGTGGGGTCGAGTGCCGCGCCCGAACTACTTTTTCGTCTGTCCCAAGTGGATAGTCGACGCGATTTTAGGTCTCACTTAATTGTCTTTACCGCTGTATGCGGTATAGCTTTATATTCAAGTGCTTACGCACTTCTCCGTTGAAAGGGCTGTTCCATGGCACAAAAGGTTCAGGTGCTTCTCGTCGATGACCTCGATGGTGGCGAGGCCGAAGAGACGGTCTCGTTCGCGGTCGATGGCTCCACCTACGAGATCGACCTCAGTGGCGACAACGCCAACAAGCTCCGCGGTGCGCTGGCGCCGTTCGTCGACGCCGCTCGCAAAGCTCCGGGCAAGGCCGGTCGCGCCGCTCGCGGCACCAAGCAGCGCAACGCCCCCAGCCGGGAGCGCAGCGCCGAGATCCGGGCCTGGGCCAAGGCCGCCGGCAAGCAGGTCAACGAGCGCGGTCGCATTCCGCAGTCGATCATGGACGAGTACCACGCCGCCCAGCGCTGATCGCCGCTCCGATCGGACGACCCCTTCGTGCCTCGCCGCTGATGGCATGAAAGCGGTCGGGCCCCGGTTGCAAAGCCGTGGCCTGCCGCCCGAGCGCGACTCGGAAACGTTGTTCGCTAAGAGCAAATAATCGACGAACATGCATCACGGCCCGTGTTCTCTCACTCATTGAGAGGCGCGGGCCGTTCGCTTGCGGCGTACTTGGAACACCGAAGGCCCGATTGGTAGTTGGATGAGGGTGAACGCCCTATCGCTGGGGAAAGTCTCTTGCACGACTCATGTGCGGACGATCCGCGGTGGGTGTATTCGTGGGGCCGGTCGGGGAAACCCGAACGGCGCGGTGTGGACGGGTGCGGCAGCGCCCCTGGAGAGACTTTCTCGCCAAGGGCCGATATGCGGAAAAGTGAGGGTCGGAACTTCCGTCCCTGCCTGACCGCTCTGTGAGGAGCGACGAGACATGTTCGAGAGGTTTACCGACCGCGCACGGCGCGTGGTTGTCCTGGCCCAAGAAGAGGCCAGGATGCTCAACCACAACTACATTGGCACCGAGCACATCCTGCTCGGCCTCATCCACGAGGGCGAGGGCGTCGCGGCGAAGGCCCTGGAGAGCCTCGGCATCAGCCTGGAAGCCGTGCGCCAGCAGGTGGAGGAGATCATCGGGCAGGGCCAGCAGGCTCCTTCCGGGCACATTCCCTTCACCCCGCGCGCCAAGAAGGTCCTGGAGCTGTCGCTGCGCGAGGCACTCCAATTGGGCCACAACTACATCGGCACCGAGCACATCCTGCTCGGCCTCATCCGTGAGGGCGAGGGTGTCGCAGCCCAGGTGCTGGTCAAGCTCGGCGCCGACCTCAACCGGGTCCGCCAGCAGGTCATTCAGCTTCTGCACGGCTACCAGGGCAAGGAGCCCCAGGCCACCGGGGCATCCTCGGAGTCCACGCCTTCGACCTCCCTGGTCCTCGACCAGTTCGGCCGCAACCTGACGCAGGCCGCGCGCGAGAGCAAGCTCGACCCGGTCATCGGCCGGGACAAGGAGATCGAGCGCGTCATGCAGGTGCTGTCGCGCCGGACCAAGAACAACCCCGTCCTCATCGGTGAGCCCGGCGTCGGCAAGACCGCCGTCGTCGAAGGCCTCGCGCAGAAGATCGTCAAGGGGGAGATCCCCGAGACGCTCAAGGACAAGCAGCTGTATACGCTCGACCTGGGTGCACTGGTGGCGGGCAGCCGCTACCGAGGCGACTTCGAAGAGCGCCTGAAGAAGGTCCTCAAGGAGATCCGCACCCGGGGCGACATCATCCTGTTCATCGACGAGCTGCACACGCTGGTCGGTGCGGGCGCGGCCGAGGGCGCGATCGACGCCGCCTCCATCCTCAAGCCGATGCTGGCCCGCGGTGAACTGCAGACCATCGGTGCCACCACGCTGGACGAGTACCGCAAGCACCTGGAGAAGGACGCCGCGCTTGAGCGCCGCTTCCAGCCCATCCAGGTCGAAGAGCCCACGATCAAGCACACGATCGAGATCCTCAAGGGCCTGCGCGACCGCTACGAGGCGCACCACCGTGTGTCGATCACCGACGGTGCCCTGGTGGCAGCCGCCCAGCTGGCCGACCGCTACATCAGCGACCGCTTCCTCCCCGACAAGGCGATCGACCTCATCGACGAGGCCGGTTCCCGGATGCGCATCCGTCGGATGACCGCTCCGCCGGACCTGCGCGAGTTCGACGAGAAGATCGCCCAGGTGCGTCGGGACAAGGAATCCGCGATCGACGCGCAGGACTTCGAGAAGGCCGCCTCGTTGCGCGACGACGAGAAGCAGCTCCTGACGAAGAAGGCGCAGCGGGAGAAGGAGTGGAAGGCCGGCGACATGGACGTCGTCGCCGAGGTCAACGAGGAGCTCATCGCCGAGGTCCTCGCCGCCTCCACCGGCATTCCGGTCTTCAAGCTCACCGAGGAGGAGTCCTCCCGGCTCCTGCGTATGGAGGACGAGCTCCACCGCCGCGTCATCGGCCAGGAAGACGCCATCAAGGCGCTCTCCCAGGCGATCCGACGCACCCGCGCGGGCCTGAAGGACCCCAAGCGCCCGGGTGGTTCGTTCATCTTCGCCGGCCCGTCCGGTGTGGGCAAGACCGAGCTGTCCAAGACGCTGGCGGAGTTCCTGTTCGGCGACGAGGAGGCGCTGATCCAGCTCGACATGAGCGAGTTCATGGAGAAGCACACGGTCTCGCGGCTGTTCGGCTCGCCTCCCGGTTACGTCGGCTACGAAGAGGGCGGCCAGCTCACCGAGAAGGTGCGCCGCAAGCCGTTCTCCGTCGTGCTCTTCGACGAGATCGAGAAGGCCCACACCGACATCTTCAACTCCCTGCTCCAGGTGCTGGAAGAGGGGCGGCTCACCGACGCCCAGGGCCGCAACGTCGACTTCAAGAACACGGTCATCATCATGACCACCAACCTGGGCACCCGCGACATCTCCAAGGGCCAGGGGATGGGTTTCCAGCGGGCCGACGACACCAAGACGAACTACGACCGGATGAAGGCGAAGGTCAACGAAGAGCTCAAGACGCACTTCCGTCCCGAGTTCCTCAACCGTGTCGATGACACGATCGTCTTCCACCAGCTCACCGAGGCCGAGATCGTCACCATCGTGGACCTGATGGTCGCGCGCCTCGACGAGCGGCTCAAGGACCGCGACATGGGTCTGGAGCTGCGTCCGGCCGCCAAGGCGATCCTCGCCGAGCGCGGGTACGACCCCGTGCTGGGGGCCCGGCCGCTGCGCCGTACGATCCAGCGCGAGATCGAGGACAGCCTGTCGGAGAAGATCCTGTACGGCGAGCTCAAGGCCGGGCAGATCATCATCGTCGACGCGGAGGGCACCGGAACCGACGCGAAGTTCACCTTCCGCGGCGTTCCCAAGCCCGAAGCGGTCCCCGACACCCCCCAGGTGGAGGAGTCCGCGACCCGCGGTGAATAGTAGGCACCGCCGTTAGCGGCACCGGCAACGATCAAGGGGGACGTTCCCACAGGGGCGTCCCCCTTGTCGTTGCCACAAGCCGTTTTGTCCCGCCTGCGCGGGCATGCTTCGGGTAGGGTCCTGACCGTGTCGCAACCGCCGGAGCAGCCCCATGGCAGTGGACCCCATCAGCCTCAGCGGGGTGCCGGCCCGCCCCCGCAGTCGGGGCCGCCCGGTCCACCGGGCTGGCAGCAGCAGCGGCCCGACCAGCAGCCGTCCGGACAGTGGCCGCCTCACGGCCACGAACAGCCGTCCGGCCAACCGCCTCCCGGGCAGGGGGCGCCCCCCGGCCAGTGGCCGCAGCAGGGGCCGCCGCCCGGGTATCCTCCGCAGCCCCCCTACGGGCAGGTCCCTTATGGACACCCCCAGCAGCCCTACTACGGTCCGCAGTCCGGAGCCTCCCCGTTCGCACCGGGAGGCTTTCCGCCCGGACCGGGCGACCGGTCTCCACGGCGCTCGTCGAAGCTGCCTTGGATCCTGGGCGGTGTAGGAGCGGTCGTCCTCGTCCTGATCAGCGCGCTCGTCCTGGTCCTCGTGCTCGGCAAGGAGACGGGGCCCCACCCGGGGCTGGCCGCGGGCCGCGTGGAGCCGGGCGACGTCGAGGGCGTACAGACCTTCGACGACCTGTCGTTGGACCATGTGAGCGGCACCGTCGACTATCCGCAGAACCCGCCGGCCGGTGGTCCGCACAACGAGAAGTGGCTGAACTGCGGCATCTACGACGCCCCCGTTCCGGCGGAGAACGCGGTGCACTCCCTGGAG
Organism: Nocardiopsis ansamitocini; assembly: GCF_030268225.1. Classification (GTDB taxonomy): domain Bacteria; phylum Actinomycetota; class Actinomycetes; order Streptosporangiales; family Streptosporangiaceae; genus Nocardiopsis_D; species Nocardiopsis_D ansamitocini. Next base: position 424,542 of record NZ_BSQG01000002.1, read on the forward strand.
CACGCCGCGGTCTGGATCACCTACGACGCCGCACTCGACCAAGACCAGGTGCAGGCGCTGCACAGCCGGTACTACCCCGGCTCCTACCTCATCATCAGCCCGGTCGAGGGACTGCCCGCCCCGGTCGTCGCCTCGGCGTGGGGCAAGCAGCTCGGACTGGACGACGCCACCGACCCCCGGCTGGACGCGTTCATCAACGCCTACGAGATGAGCATGAACGCACCCGAGCCGGATGCCCCGTGCTCGGGAATGGTCGGCAACCCCGTTCGCTGAGCCCGCCCCGGCCGGGCCGGTCCGCACCCCATCCGGTGCGGGCCGGCTCAGCCGGGAAGCGCGTACTCCCCGCTGTCCAGCGGGTCAACGAGTCCGTCGGAGATCAACGCGTCCAAGGCGCGCTCACGCTGCACCGAATCCTCCCAGACCACATCCAATGCCGACTTGTCGACCGGCCCCGGGGCCTCGCGCAGCACGGCCAGTAGTTTGCCGCGCACCTGCCGATCGGTGCCCGCGTAGGTCTGCCCGCGACGCGGCGGACCGTCGTGCGGCGGCTTTCCGGCCAACACCCACGCACAGTCCGCGATGACCGGGCAACTCCCGCACGCGGGAGACCGGGCGGTGCACACCAGGGCGCCCAGTTCCATGACCGCCACCCCCCAGCGCGCCGCCACGGCCGGCTCCTCGGGCAACAGAGACTCCGCCAGCGCGAATTCGGCCTTGGCCGGGGCCTTGGGCGGATACTCGATTCCCGTCTCCAGGCGGGCCAGGACCCGGCGCACGTTCGTGTCCAGGATCGCGTGGCGCTGGCCGAAGGCGAAACTGGCCACCGCCGCCGACGTATACACGCCGACCCCGGGCAATGCCAGCAACTCGGCGTGCGTCTCGGGGACGTTCCCGCCGTGCCGCTCGACGATGGCGGTGGCACACGCGTGCAGATTCAGCGCGCGTCGCGGATACCCCAGGCGGTTCCACATCCGCACCGCCTCGCCGGAAGGCTCGGCGGCGAGGTCGGCGGCGGTGGGCCAGCGCCGCATCCATGCCTCCCAAGCAGGCAGTACCCGGACCACCGGGGTCTGCTGGAGCATGATCTCACTCACCAGGATGCTCCAGGGAGTGGCTGACTCGGTCCGCCAGGGAAGATCGCGCGCGTTGCGCTCGTACCAGGCGAGAACCGTTGTGCGGTAAGGGTTTTCGTTCATGCGCAATCCGAATTTCAACGGCGGGTCGGGTAGGTGCAAATAATGAAAGCCGGGATACTACGCCCATGGCTTCGACTGCTGGACACCCCGGACCGGTGAGCAGGGGAACGTACTGGAAACGGCGTGTCTTCCTGCTGATCGGGCTGCTCGTGGTACTGACCCTGTTCGCCTATGCCTGTTCGGGCTCGGATTCCGAAAACGCCGAACGGGCGGCCAACGTCGAGGATTCTGCGTCGGAGGGTCCCGCCCCGGGGGCGTCCCTGCCGCCCAGTATCCCAGCTTCGCCCTCCGCGGACCCCTCGGCCAGCGCAGAACCCAGCGCATCGCCCAGCGGTGACGCTGACAAGGACGGCGAGAGCGGGGGTGGGGCCGGCGCAAAGGACGACTCCAAGGACGAGGGCGACGAGAAGTCCGAGGCGAAGAACGGCGGCGGCTCCTCCGGCGGTGACGCCGGACCCAAGCGTGCCGAGGACCCCTGCCGCGTCGAGGACGTCGTGGTGACGCTGAGCACCGACAAGACCGACTACGGGTCGGGCGTCAAGCCCCGGTTCCGGCTCACCGCGGTCAACACCGGCGACCAGACCTGCACGGTGGACGTCGGAGACAAGGCGATGCAGCTGCGTGTCACCTCGGGCGAGGACCGCATCTTCTCCACCGCGGACTGCGTCGAAGGGACGGCCGCCACCGACAAGCAGCAGCTGCGCCGCGGCATCCCGCACATCAGCGACGTCAACTGGGACCGCAAGCGGTCCTGGACCGACTGCCGCGGCTCCGATGTCGACGCGCGCCCCGGGACGTACGTGGTCACCCTCGACAGCGACTACGACGCGGGTGCCGAGGCACAGGTCTTCCGGCTCAACTAGTCCGCGCCGTTTCGGCGGGTGGGCCGCGATCCGCACTGCGGGTCGCGGCCCACCCGCGTGCCGAGGGCAGGTACGGGGACAGGCCGCGCCCGCCTCGCGGCGGGACGTCAGGCGGGACGGCGACGCAGCGTGATGTTGGCGTTGGCCCCGGTATCCGGACTGACCACGACCTCCTGCCCGGCGGCAATGCCCTCCACGGTGAACTCGGCGTCCACCGGGACGTTGCGCTTGACCAGACCCAACGCGATCGGACCGAGTTCGTGGTGGCGCGCGGAACTGCCCACGAAGCCCACCGCGCGTCCGTCGAGTTCGATCGCGCTGCCCCGTGCTGGAAGCCGCTCGGCCGTTCCGTCCAGGTGCAGCATGACCAGACGGCGCGGCGGACGTCCGAGGTTGTGCACGCGCGCGACCGTCTCCTGGCCCGGGTAGCAGCCTTTCTCCAGATGCACGGCCGCGCCGATCCACCCGGTCTCGTGGGCGATGGTGCGGTGGTCGGTGTCCAGGAACAGCCTCGGGGAGTGCGCGGCGATCCGCAGCGCCTCGTAGGCCCACAGGCCGGCAGGGCGCGCACCCGCGGCGGTCAGCGCGCCGGCTGCGGACTCCAACGCCTCCCGTGGCACGAAGAGGTCGGTCTCGTGCTCGGTGGTGCGCACGGGAGCCTCGACCGCCGAGGGCAGGGCCGAGGCCAGGGCGGCCACCGCGTCGCCGCGTCCCGGGCCGAGGAGGGTCAGTACGGCGTACTCCTCGCTGAGGTCCGTCACCTCCACGCGCATCATGAATCGCATCGAGTCCAGGAACCGGGTGAGCTCCGCAGCGGTACCGGGCTCCACGTGCGCCCACAACGCCGAGCCGTCGTCCACGACGAACAGGTGGTCGTGGATGTGCCCCTTGGCGTCCATCCGCAGGGTCTCGGTCGCCGTGCCCGGGGTGATGGATTCCAGAGCCTGGCTGGTCATGCTGTGCAGCCATCCGAGCCGGTCGGCACCGGTCACCCGCACCACGCCCCGGTTGCTGCGGTCGACCCACCCCGTCGCACGCTCCAGTGCGCGTTGTTCCTGGGCGGGCTCTCCGTAATGGGCGGCGACGGCGGAGTCGGGAGCCTCGGCGGCCACGGCGCCCGGGCGATTGAGCAGCGGCGAAGTCATGGACCAAAGCCTATGTCCCGTTCGGGGCGCACCGTCGGCGTCCACCCCGGGGCCGGTCACCGGGAATGAACGGGGGAGAAAGGCCGGCTCCGGTGGCGTCCGCCAAGCCCGGAGGGGCCGTGTGCGGCGGTCGCGGAAAAACATTTGCCCCTGCGCCGGGGCGCGACGTACCGTCGGAGGCACGCAAGAGAGGAGGTGGTCCGAAAGTGCATTCTTTTAGGACTCGCGAGGTGTTCGTCCGCTAGGGCGAGCCGCTTTTCGGATCGCTCCGGCGAATCCGCGATGGACACCCAGACCCTCGGGCGGCCGGCTTTGTCCAACCGGCCCCGGTCACCCCGACCGGATAAGACGCCCGGGGGTCTGTCCATGCCCGCATGCGCGGCCGCCGCACCGGTGGGCCGTCGATCCCCACGGTGCACGACGACCGCCTCCCTGCCTCCCCCACCGGTACGGGGCCGGGGGAGGCAGCCCCCGGCAGGACGTACGGCGGTCCTACTTGTCGATCCGCTTCAGTTGCGCGGACATGTACGACTGGAGCTCGTGGCCGTCCGCGGCGAGGTCCCAGGCGTAGCCCAGCGTCTCGCGGTCGTCGCCGAAAAGGCCGTAGAGGCGGTGGCTGCCGGTGACACCCAGTCCGGTCTCGGTGCGCATCACGACGTCGGTGTAAAGCTCCACCCGGCTGGCGAAGATGGTTCCGAGGTAGACCTCGTTGAACCCCTCCGGATGCGACAGCAGCACCTCCAGGTGCACGCCGGGCTTGTCGTCGTCGGTCTTCTCGCTGTCGTCGCCCAGTCGGACCCGCCAGTAGCCGGACTCCGACGTCACCGGCTCGCCCAGTTTGCCGTCCGCGTCCAGGCGCCACACCTGGCTGCTGTAGCTCAGGTAGGGGTGTCCCTGGTGGGTGAATTCGACCTCCTGGCCGAACTGGAATTCCTCGGCGCCCTCGTAACCTGCGACGCCGACGCCTTCCCAGCGGCCGACGAGGAAGGACAGTTTCGCGAGGTCGGGGTGAAGGTCAGGCTGCATATCCCCAAGGTTATCGGCGCCGGGGACTTCCCGTACCCCTACACCCCGGTACACCCCGGTCGGTTGGCGGCGATCATCGCGACCGGGCATTCGTCTCTCTCTTCGCGGGTGTCCACCCGCCATTCGCACCGGGGCCCACCCGGCTCGGTACCACTGTGATCGGCGCTGTCGGCGGGACTCCTGAGTGCCGGATATCCCGGCCAATCCTGGTAAAGAGGAAGCAACGGGTCCCAGGACGCAGGATCATAGATATTCTGCGGCGTTCGACGATTGGAAAGAGGCGGCTTTAATGCTGGTAATCGGGACGGCCCTCCTCCTCGGCGCGGCGATCCTGGTACCACTCGCCTACCTTGCGATTCGGAGGGCGAACGCCCGGCGCGCTCTCGCCGAACTGCGGCCCTCCGCCCTGGTCGGTATGGCCGGCGACGACGTCACCCTTTCCGGTGTCGCGGTAGCCGGCCCCAACGGAGTGCTGGAATCGCGGCTGGCCGGGGCCGTCTGCGTCTGGCACGGGCACGAGGTGCTGCGCCATTTCGCGACCTGGGAGGAGCGGCAGGGCGCTGAGCGTGAGCGGGTGATGGGCAACGACTCCATCGCCGATCACACCTCGCCCGAGCTCTTCGGTGTCGTCGTGTCGGAGGGGGCCCGGCCCTCCCGACCGCTTCCCCTGCTGGTGGACCCCGAGGACGCCCACGTCGAGGGCGTGCACATGTGCCTGCAACGCGTGATCGGCCGGCCGCAGAGGGGTGTCCCCGCCCCGGCCGACGACCTGCTCGGCCGGGTCAAAGGGCGTATTTCCGGGATCTTCCGGGGGGAGACCATCGAGTTCGAGTACCGCGAGTGGGTGATCCGTCCCGGTGATCGGGTCACCGTGCGCGGCCGGGTCGAACTGCGCGAGGGGCACCCGGTCCTGGTGGCTCCCCGGGACGGCCGGCTCGGGATCGCGCTCGGCGGGACCGAGGAGGAGGCGCCCCCGGCAGGTGCCGCCGGGGGAGTGCTGCTGGGCGCGGGGGCCGCTGCGGCAGGCGTTGCGGGGCTGGCCCTGGTGCTCGTGGCTTCTTTGTGAAGCGTGCGTCGGGAGCACTACGCTTTGGCCATGAATCGCGCGTTGGTTATCAAGGCGACAGCCGGTGAGGACGCCCCCGAACGCTGCAATCAGGCGTTCACTGTTGCGGCCGCGGCCGTGGCCAGTGGGGTGCGGGTGTCCCTGTGGCTCACCGGGGAGGCCAGCTGGCTGGCGGTTCCCGGCAGGGCCGCGAAGTTCACCCTCCCCCATGCCGCGCCGCTGAACGATCTTCTGGACCTCGTGCTGGCCCAGGGCACGGTGACCGTGTGCACGCAGTGCGCGGCCCGGCGCGAGCTGACCGTCGACGACCTCGTCGACGGCGTGCGTATCGCGGGCGCGCCCAGCTTCGTCGAGGAGATCACCGAAGAGGGCGTGCAGGCGCTCGTCTACTGACGGGCAGCCGCCCGGCCCGGCCGCCCGTTGCAACAACGGAGCGGCGGCCGGGCCGGCGGACCTGCCGGACTACTGGGACGTGCACGCCGTGCCGTTGAGGGTGAACGTGCCGGGTGCGGGGTTGGTGCCGCTGTGGGAGGCGTTGAAGCCCAGCGTGACATTGCCGCCGGGGGCGATCGCCCTGTTCCACGCCGCATTGGTCACCCGCACGGTGGAGCCGCTCTGCGACCAGGTCCCGTTCCACCCGTTGGTGACGGACTGACCGCTGGAGAAGGTCCACGACAGTTCCCAGCCGTCAATGGCCGTCGTACCCGGGTTGGCGACGGTGATCGCCCCGGTGAAACCGTTGTTCCACTGGTCGGCCACCGAGTACCGCACCGCGCACGTCCCGTTTCCGGGTTCCCCCGGTTCCTCGGGGGGAGTGCCGCCCAGCAATTGGTACACCGAGTTCCACGCGGGCTTGGGCCGGTACTGCGCATCGTGCATCAGCGCCGCCCCTTCACCGGGGAAGGTGTCGGGGATCCAGGAGAGGCCGTCGGTGACCCCCCAGACCGTGACGCCGATGCAGCCGTCCACCGCGATGCAGCTCTGGAACACCGAGCGGTAGTCGGCGGCCTGGGTCTGGAGTTTGGCGTCGGTCACGGGAAGCTGCATACGGATGTCCAGCTCGGTGATGGCCACGTCGAGCCCGAGGTCGGCGAAGCGCTGCATGTTGGCCGCGAACGTCGAAGGCACCTGGCCGATGATGATGTGGCCCTGGATGCCGATCCCGTCCAACGGGACGCCCGCCGCCAGCAGTTCCACGGCCAGGTTGTAGAGGGCGTTGCTCTTGGCGTTGATTCCCTCGATGTTGTAGTCGTTGATGTAGAGCTTGGCGCCGGGGTCGGCCGCGCGCGCCCAGCGCAGCGAGTCCGCGATGTAGTCGACGCCGAGGTTGTCGTACCAGATCGTCCCGCGGTAGCTGCCGTTCTCGTTGAAGGGTTCGTTCACCACGTCCCAGGCGTACACCCGGCCCTCGTAGCGTCCGGCCTGGACCGCGATGTGCTCGCTCAGGATCGTGCGGAGCTGGGCCGGGGTGAAGTTGCCCGATGTCAGCCAATTGGGCTGTTGGCTGTGCCAGACGAGGGTGTGCCCGCGCACGATCTGGTCGTTGGCCTCGGCGTAGGCGACGATCTGGTCGGCGGGGCCCCAGTTGTACTGGCCGCGGGTGGGTTCGACCGACCCCCATTTCATCTCGTTTCCGGGGGTGACCGCTTCGTACTCGCGACCCACGATCGCCTCGTAAGCGGGGATGGAGGCCAGCGGCGCGGCTTCGATGCCGTTGCCGACATGGATCCCGGCGGCCGCGGCAAGCTCCCGCAAGGGGGTGGGGTCGGCGGCCTGGGCGGTCGGGGCGGTGAGCAGTCCTGCTGCGCACAGCCCGGTGGCGAGGAGGCCGAGTAGTCGGGTCGCGCGACGGTGACGGTTGTCCGTCATGGTCGTTTCCTTTCGTGTGAGGACGCATCACTGCTTCTGCGCGGCCGGCGTGCCCCCTCAGGTGCCGGTCCAGGGTGCCGCATAATTTGGGAGCGCTCCCAAATTATGCGGACAGTGACGAATCTAACACCGTCCGGTTCGGGAGAAAAGAACGAATCCGCCCCGACCGCCCGCAGACGCGCCGGGCCTCACACGTCCAGGACGACCGTGAACGGGCCCTCGTTGGTCAGCGAGACCGACATGTCCGCGCCGAACTCACCGGTCTCGACCCGGGCCCCCAGCGCGCGCAACTCCTCGACCACCCGATCCACCAGAGGTTCGGCCACCGGCCCCGGAGCCGCGGCCTGCCAGGTGGGCCGGCGCCCCTTGCGCGCGTCGCCGTACAGGGTGAACTGGCTGACCACCAGCAGGGGGGCGTCGACGTCCGAGCACGACTTCTCCTCCGCCAGCAGCCGCACCGTCCACAGCTTGCGGGCCAACTTCGCGGCCTCGGCGGTGCCGTCGGTGTGGGTCACGCCCACGAGCGCCATCAGTCCCGGCTCGGTGATCGACCCGACGGTGCGCCCGCCCACGGTCACCGAGGCGTGGCTGACCCGCTGTACTACCGCTCTCATGTCCGTTCCTCGGGTTGGATGGATTCAGCCCAGCGCGCGGAACTGCCGCGTGTTGGAGATGACGCCGGACAGCGTCAGGGTGAAGGTCTTGATGGAGTCGGCGAAATCGTCCAGACCCCAGTTCTCCGGACCGTGGTACCAGGGCAGCTCGGCCTCCTCCTCCGAACCCGCCGCCGCCAGGATGCGCGCCCACCGCTCCACGTTGTCGAAGATGATCGCGTAGGGAAGGTAGCGGGAGAACAACTGCACCCGGCGCCCCGGAGGGATGTCCTCCACCCCCGCACGGTGCAGGTACGCGCGAAAGCCCAGTGTGTGGGCGAACACCGCGCTTCCCAGTCGGGTCTTGGCCGGCATGTACTGCGCGCCGACGGTGACCGCCGCGCCGGCGATGACAATGGCCAGCCCGGTGAACGCGGCGCTCGTGTAGGTCGCCAGGACGATGGTTGTCACCACTCCGAACACCGTCAGCCCGATGCCGGTCGTCGTCCACTGGTTGCGCTCCAGGTTGGGCTTGCGCGCGAACCAGCGCAGTCGGACCATGTCCCGGTACAACTCGTTGCGTACTCCGGCCAGGCGCTGGGCGAACCCCTCGCCCAGCTCCGACAGCCGGATCGAGTCCCGGTCGTAAAAGAGGGCGTCCAACAGGAGCTGTTCGTAGGGGAGCAGGTCCTGCTCGCCACGCCGACCGGCACGTTCCAGCAGCCAGTCGACCGATGCGAAGTGCTCGTGCGGTAGTTCTTCGATCGTCAGGTAGCCGCGCACCGCAAGGTCCAGCACGGTCGCGGTGATGTCCACGACGTCGGCCTGTTCGTCGATGAGCGTGCCGATCTGCCCGGGGTGCACGTCGTCGGGCGGATGGAAGCGCAGCGTCCCGCCGCCCTCCTCCACCGGAGCGTGGTCGCCCAGCCTGGCTTCGGCGCGCAGCGCCCGCTCGTCGCGGCCGCGCACCCGGATCAGTACGACCAGGCCGCCCACCAGCACCACCAACAGCAGCCCGAACACGCTCCCGGTCGCCGGAGTGATCGCGAACGCCGAGGTGAGCGACCAGTTCTTGCTCAGGATGTGCGCGCTCCGGGCAGCGCTCCCCGGATAGCTCACCACGATGCTCAGCGTCTGGCCCGCGCCCAGGTCGGCCTGGAGGAACCGAGCGATGAGCGCCTGGTGGCCGCCCATGTCGGAGGAGGTGCAGTAGATCGAACTGCGCGGATCTCCGGCGGCGCACGACAGCGCCAGCGGTGGCCGCTCGGCGTCCACCGTCACCTTCGTCTCATCGACGGGCAGGCTGTAGCCGCCCACGGCCGTCCACTCCAGTTCCAGCCGGTCGCCCAGTTGTCCGGCGGTGCCCTCGACGGTGTAGTCCAGTACGACCTCGGAGGCCCCGGCCACGGCGATGTCGGCCGTCAACACGGTGCCGTTCTCGGAGGTGGCGACCTCGACCGGCGCACCCTCGCCGTTGACGGCCTTCAGGCCGCTCAACCGGTACAGGCGGTCATGATCGGTGTCGTAGGGCTCGCGGATCACGAACTCCCGGGTGAACTCCTCGGGTCCTCCGCCGCCGAAGGCGATGCGTTCCTCGGCGTGCAGAACGCCCTCGCGGTCGAGTACCAGTGAGATCTCGTTCACGATTTGGCCATTGACGACCGCACCCGGAAGTGTCGAGTGTGTGGGGGGCTCGCTCTCCGAGGCATGGGAGGCATGGGCGGTAAAGGGCAGAGCGAGCAACGCGAGAGCCGCCGCCCCGGCCATCGCACGGGCAACAGTGCACACGGAGCCCGACACCGGTTCGGGCTGACACCACCACATGGCGGATCAGCCTATCGGCCGGTGTCGGCCGCCGCCCGAGCCAGGTCAGGCAGGAGCTGCCCCATTTGACCCGTCATAATCGTGAAGGCGAGTTGTGCGGTAGACCGTCGCCACGAGCCGGGCCCGCCGGAAGGGACGCAGAACATGGGCAAGTCGAGCCGCCGCAGCGCCACCGACGCAGGGGCCGAGTACGCGCTGCCCGTACACGCTGCCAAGCCTCGTCCCCACCTGGGTATCGGCGTCATGGTGGTCCTGATCACCGGCCTGGGAGCCGTCGCGCTCGCCGGATTCGTCACCGTCGCGGCGTTCTTCGACGGCGGCAACCGGCCCGCGCCCTCCACGGCAGCCCCTGCCCACGGGCCCGCCGTCCGGCAGGACGACACCATGGCCGTCAGCAACCACGACGACGGGCTCGACGCCAACCGGCTCTACAGCAGTGGGCGCCTCGCCGAGGTCGCCTGCGAGGCACCCCGGCTGCACCCCAGGGACGCGACCTCCATGGAAGTCTTCCTGCACACCGTCACCGACTGCCTCGACGAGTCGTGGGGCGAGCACTTCGCGGACTCGGCGATGCCGTTCGAACCACCCAACCGGGTCTACTGGTACGCCTCCGGGCAGAGCCCGTGCGGCAATTACCCCGTCGAAGGAACCTCCGCGTTCTACTGCCAGGCCAACCAGGGGCTTTATCTCGGGGTCGCAGACATAGTCGAGACGTCTGCGGGTACTGGCGACGCCGAGGCGTACGGCTTCCTGCTCAGTCACGAGTACGGTCACCACGTGCAGGGCGAAGCCGGCATCCTCGACCGCTACCAGGACGAGCGCAGCGGCCAGGGGACCTCTGCCGACCGTGACCTGTGGACCCGGAGAGGCGAACTCCAGGCCAACTGCCTCGGGGGCGTCTTCCTGGGATCGGTGGCCGACAGTTTTCCGATCGGTGGCGAAGGGCGGGCGAATATTCTCAAGGACGTCGGGCTGCGCTCGGACCGTGGTGACGACCGTACGCACGGGACCCCGCAGAACGGGCAGATGTGGACGGACCACGGTATGGACCGCCAGGACCCGGCGGCCTGCAACACCTGGGACGCCAGAACGGAACTGGTCGACTGAAAAGGGCAGCGCCACGGGCGCGTGAGCGTGGGGGCGGGACGTGAACGGAGACGGGCGGGAACCGGGGGCGGACGCCTCGTTGCCTCCGGCCCGGTGGGCCGCGCTCTGCTTCGCACTGGGGGCGGTGGCACTGGCGCTGGGAATCCTGGTGTGGAACGCGGCCACCCCGGCCGTCGAGGAGCCCGCGCCGACCGCCCAGGGCGACCGCCACGCGGTGCCCGGCGTCGAGACGAGCGCCGAGGCCGATTCCCGTAGCGGGCTCTACCAGGGACGTCCCACCGGAGAGACCGCCCTGCTGGACAATCCCCTCTACACCACCGGCCGGTTGGCCCCGTTGCCCTGTCCCGCCCCCGAACTCGACGTCACCGACCAGGTGTCGATGGGAGAGTTCCTGCACACGGTCAGCGACTGTCTGGACCAGGCGTGGGCCGCCCAGTTCGCCAAGGCCGGCATCCATTTCGATCCGCCGAGCCGCGTCTTCTGGGACGAACCGGGGACGAGTCCCTGCCGCGAGTACCCCTCCAGCGCGGGGGCCTTCTACTGTCGTGCCAGCAAGAGCGTGTACATCGGTACCGCCGACATCGTCGAGAAGTGGAACGGTACGACCGACAGCGTCGTCTACGCCTCGCTGCTCGCCCACGAGTACGGCCACCACGTGCAGGGCGAATCGGGACTGCTGGAGTACTACCACGAGCGCCGCGGCCTGGAACCCGATCCGGCGGAGCAGAGCGGGTGGACCCGGAAGGGGGAGCTTCAGGCCAACTGCCTGGCCGGTGCGTTCCTGGGCGCGATCCAGGTCACCTACCCCCTCACCGGCGGCGACCGTGACCTTCTACTGGCCGATGCGGCTGCCACCGCCGACCGGGAGGGAAGCACCGACGAGGAGCGTACGCACGGCTCCCCGGCCAACAGCGTGCTCTGGATGGAGCACGGCATGGAGCATCAGGACCCCGGGGCGTGCAACACCTGGGTGGCCGATGACGAGGTCCTCCAGTAGTTCCTCGGCGCGGGGATCGGACAACGAGGGCCGGCAGGAACGAGAAGCGCATCTAGTTACCAATTGGTTTCTCAGGGTCACATGTGCGCACCGATTGGGCGGATCGGGGCGATTGCGGGCACCGGAAGCGGAATGATCGGACCTATGCCCGACGAGCGCGCGGTCGAACTGCGTATCCACGGTGTCAGCGGCGGTCCGGCCGACGAGCTGTTGGACGTCGAGCCCGCGATGCGGGTCTCCGGCGACGACCTCGCGGCTTTCTACCATTACCGTTTCGAGCGCGACACCAGAACCCTTCCCGGGGTGCCGCGCGAAGTCTTCGCCTGGGGCAACCTCACCTCCGGGCGCTCCTCCCGGGCACTGTGGCTGCTGCTCCTGCCCTTCATGCTCGCCAACGTCGCCTACTGGATGCGGCCCCGGCGCCTTCTCGGTGAACCGACGGTCGCGCACCGCATCGCCGACGCCGGCTACGACGTGCTGGTCCGGCTGCTGGCCCTGAGTCTCACCGTGCTCATGGTCCTCGCCGCAGCCGGGATCGGCATGGACCTTTTGGCCTGGCAGTGCACGGCCTACGGTGCGTCCTGCGCCGAGCTGCGCCCCTGGTTGGGCTTCCTCTCCGCGCCCGGTGCGGTCCTCGCCGAACCGGGGCGGGCCCTGGCCGTGGGCGCCCTCCTGCCGATGGCCGTGATCACCGTGCTGTGGCGGCTCTCCCGCCGCACGGACGCCACCTACGAGGCCACGTCCGCGCCCACCGGGGTCCGCGCGCCCAACGCACCCCTCAGCCACCCCGAGTTCTGGCGCAACAGTCCGGCGATGGGCCGGCTGCGCTCGGTGCACGTCGCCCTGGCGGTGTCGGTGGTCGCGGCGCAGCTTCTGGTGCCCGCTCTGCGCAATGACGTGGGGACGTCCCTGGCGATCGCGGGGTGGACCCTGGCCGCGCTCCTGGCAGCGGCCGCTCTTCTCGCGGCCCTGGGGGCGTTGCTCCCGGGCCGCACCCGTCTGGAGCCCTTCGCGAGCACGGCCTGTCGAATCCTGCGCGACGTATCCCTGGTGCTCCTGGCGGCGACGCTCCTCTACGCCGTCTGGCACCGACCGGACTGGACCGCCGAAGGAGCCCTCCCCGGGTACTCGGTGGTCCTCAACAGCCTGTTCGCCCTTCAGTGCGCCCTGGTCGGACTCCTGTTGCTGACCGCTGTCGTGCTGTATCGGGGTGCCAACGCCCACGTCGGCACCGCGATGCGTGGGCTGGCCGGGCCCGCAGTGGCCGCGTTGGGGGTCCTTCTGGGCGGAGTCTTCTCCGCCGCGCTGGTCTACCAGGCCGCCGGCTGGTTGGGCGGTTGCTATTACCCCGGGGCCGAGGCGACCGGATGTCTCCTCTTCCGGCCGCCCAGCGCCTACGCCTGGCTCCAGCTCGCCTTCACCTTCGAGGCGGCCATCGGACTGTTCGCGTTTGCGATGCTGTGGGTGGTGGCACGCAGGCGTACCCGGCAGCAGCGTGCGCAGACCGCCGCGCGTTACCGACGCCACCCCGATTCCCCGCGCACCCGCCGGATCGCCTCGGCCCGGGCCTTGGGGACGATGACCGAGTTGCTGCCCGCCTGCCTGGTCGCACTCCTGCTTCCGGTCGTCCCGCTCGTAGGCGTCGTGCTCTATGCCGTGGTCACGGGCACCCTCACCGCATCGCCCCAGGAGGACGCCGAGCTCAGCCCGGCCACCATGACGGCCGGTGCCGCCGACGGGGTCCAGGAGGTCATCACGGCCATGGTCACCGTCGGGTCGTGGCTGGGCGGCGCGTTCCTGGTGGCACTGGTCTGGCTGGGGCGCAGCGCCTATCGCAGCCAACCCACCCGTCAGGCGGTGGGGGTTCTCTGGGACATAGGGACCTTCTGGCCGCGGGGAGCCCATCCCCTGGCCCCGCCCTGCTACGCCGAGCGGGCCGTCCCCCAACTCGCGGCCAGGGTGGCGGCGCTCACCGGGAAGGGGACCGGAGTGGTGCTGTCCGGGCACTCCCAGGGGTCGGTGCTGGCGGCGGCCACCGTCTGGCAGTTGCCCGCACGATGCAGGAAAGAGGTCGCGCTCATCACGCACGGATCGCCGCTCTACCGCCTCTACGCCCGTTACTTCCCGGCGTACTTCGGCACGGCCGCCCTCAGCGAGCTTCGGGGCAGGGTCGCCTGGTGGCGCAATCTCTGGCGGCTGACCGACGCGGTCGGGGGGCCGGTGCACACCGACGACGACACCGTGGGGTTCGCCGAACCGCTGCCCGACCCCCGCCACTTCGACCACCAGGAGGGGGAAGCGCTCTACCCCGAAATCCTGGGCCACTCCTGGTACACCCGTGATCCCGCCTACCGGGCGGCGGTGCGGGCAGCGGTGCGTCGGCTGGGCGAGACCAGGGCCTGCGGCGGTGGCGGACGCGTCCCGCCGCAAGCGGGGCTACCAGGGGCCGTAGGGCCCGTCACCGGGGCGGGTGATGCTGCGGACCGCGGGACGAACATCCAGCATGAAGATCAACGCCACGACCAGCGATAGGAAGACCAGGAACGCGCCGTACCCGAGAGTGGCGCTCAGCGACAGCAACGACCCCAGGGACAGCAACCCTACCCACAGGCCCTTGGTCTGCTTGTCCATCGCCGGGAACGCCTGGGCCGGTGTGCGTGCCGCCTCCACCAGGGCGTACAGGCTCGTTACGAAGATCGCCAGGAAGATGGCCCTGAACAGCAGATCCATGAAGGTCATGGTGTACATGTGAGCACCCGGCCCTTGCCTAGCGTTTAGGAGGATTCTTGCTCAGGATAAACGCGCAGGATGCGTGAATGGTGCCCGAGCGCGCGGCCCGAGTCACATGGGAAGGTTCCACAGTCCCAGCGTGGTGGCCATGAGAGCGGCCGACCCCAGCAGGACCGCTGTCGAGGTGGTCCGGGACAGCCGCGCACCCGGGTTGAGAAGTCGGGATACCCGGGTCAGGACTTCCGGTTGGTCGGGGTTGGGCACGACCGCCATGGCGCCGGCGGGGACCGTGGGATTTCCGGCGGTGCCGAACCGGACCAGCGCGGTCGCCAGCTCGCGGGGCGAGTGTGCGCGGCGGGCCTGGTCGTCGGCGCACATCTCGATGAGCAGCGCCACGGAGTTGTAGCAGGTCGCCATGAACCGAACCCGTGGAAAGGCCCGCTTGAGCGAGGAGAAGGGCAGCAGCACGAGGTCGTGACGCTGGCGCAGGTGCGCGTGTTCGTGCGCCAGGACGGCGGCGAGCTCCTTGCGGTCCAGCATCGCCAGGGCGCCCGCGCTGATCACGACCTGGGGGTTCAACACCCCGGGCAGGCAGTAGGCGGCGGCTGCGGGGTGGTCCAGCACCCGGGCCCCCGGGACGTCGGGATCATCCCGGCCCACGAGCTCCAGCAGGTGGCGGTGACGGCTCCGGGTTCGCAGCACTTGGACGAAGGAGAGCACCAGGCCCCAGAAGAGCAGCAGGGTCAGGCCCACCGCCGCGACGATTGCCACACCCCGCAGCGCGCCCAGGCGGGGGTCGGCCAGTTGCGGAAGCATCAGTCCGTGTGCTGCGGCGTCGCGCACCAAAGCGAACAGGCCGCCCACGACACCACGTTCATAGGGGGTCAACCCAAGGGCCAGCAACGCTCCGATAGTGGAGATCCCCCAGGCCAGGCCGAGCGCCTGCCAGGCGATGATCGCGACATAGGGGCCCCGGGCCGGCCACTGGGCCCGCCTGAGGTGGGTGGCGGCGAGGAGACAGCTGCCCGAGATCATCGCGAGCAGCACGGCACTGACCATTCGGTTACGTCCTAGGGCTCGTCACTCTCCGCGAGCGCGCGGCGGAGCGCTTCGGCTTCCGGGCCGCTCATCGAACGGACGAAGGCGGCCAGCGCGGCATCCCGGTCACCCGTCTGGCCCAGCGCGTCGAACATGAGCTCGGAGACGTAGTTCTCCCGGCTGGCTGCCGGACGGTAGCGCCACGCGCGTCCCTCGCGGGTGCGTTGCACAACTCCCTTCTTGGCGAGTCGATCGAGCACCGTCATGACGGTCGTGTGCGCGAGATCGCGGTCAGACAGGGCGCGACCCACGTCCCGAACCGTCATTGGCTCGATTCTTTCCCACAGTACATCCATCACCGCACGTTCAAGATCACCGAGCCGATTCATGTGGTCAGTTTACTTCCAGTAGTACTACGACGCGTAGGGGGTACCTGTTCTGGCCCTTTCGGCTGCGGGCGCGCCGAAGCGTCGCGTGCCACAAGCGCTCGGAGGGCGGTGGCGGCGGGAACCCGGGGTCAGGTGCGGGCATGGGGGGCGACCCGGCCCGAGAAGGCGCAACACGCCGATGAGATCGGAGCGTAGTCAAAGAAAAACGGAGGGTGACTAGTTGGCGCCTGGTCGTAAATAGTCCGTGTGGGCCATACCCGAAATGGGCCTAATGGGGTCTGGCCGCCCACCCGTCCCAGACCGTAATTTCTTGACCAGCGGGGAGACAAGAATTTCCACACCGATCCGACCCCCTGAATCGGGTGGTAGGGGAATTCCCCTCCGCTGTCTGCCTGATACCGCGCCATCGGGCTGAATTACCACAAAACAACACATGTGATCTTTGGGAGTGGGACAACATGTGGCAAAAAGAATGGGCGTCGCAGGGCGCCTGTCGGGAAATGGATCCGGATGCCCTTTTTGTGCAGGGGGCGGCGCAGAATCGTGCCAAGCTCATCTGCCGGGGTTGTCCGGTTCGTACCGAGTGTCTGGCCGATGCGCTGGACAACCGGGTGGAGTTCGGTGTCTGGGGAGGGATGACCGAACGAGAGCGGCGGGCATTGCTGCGTCGCCGGCCCGAGGTCGAGAACTGGATCGAACTGCTTGAGAGCGCTCGACGCGCCTACCAACAGGACGACGAGTCCCTGGACGTCGCAGCCCCCCGGTAGTCGTCGCCGCAACGGCGGCGTCCCCCGGACGCGAGATGAGGGGTTCCGCGCGCTCGTGCGTGCGGGATCCCCGCGTTGTCCGGCACCTGTGGACCGACCTGCCCCGCGCCGCCGGTGCTCTGCCGCGCCCACCGGATCCGTACCCCCGGCGCACCGCGTACCGATCGGGGTGCGCTTTGCCGAACCGATCCGGTGCCTCGGCTACCCTCGGTGAGGCGATGGCGGGTTGTTGGTCCTTTTTCCAGTCGCCGCCTACGCTGTCCTTGTCTCCGCGCTCGCCGAGCTGCCCCCTGGAGCGAATCCCTGACCTTGAGGAACAGTGCGTGTCCAGGAAGTTCTCGGTCAAGACCGCCGCTATCGCCGCCTCATCACTGGCGGTGATGGTCGCGTGTTCCGTCGCCGTCCTCCCGTCCGCCGCCGGCGACACCGAGGACGCGGCTTCGGGCTTTCCCTGGGCCGGTTCCGACCGGGCACTGTCCCAACTGGTGGGATACGAGGGCCTGCACCCGCGCCCGGGAAGCGTCGCCGTATGCGACTCGGGCAGCAGCGACGAGATCCTCACGGTCCCCGACGACACCGCCCCCGGCGGCCAACGCGAGATCTGGGTCCGGCGACCTCCCGGCCCCGACACCGCCGATCGGCCGGTCCTGTACTTCCTGCACGGTTCGACCGGGACACCCGACTGGCTCTGGGACAACGACCTCGGACCGCTCATGGACAAGGCCATGTGCCGCGCGGGTGTCGAGTTCGTCCTCGCCGCGCCCCACGGCCAGGAGGTCGGCAACCGCGACACCGAGTGGGGGGACGCGGTCGACGGCAGCTACTCGATCGAGAGCTTCGTGACCGGCGCCGCGATCGATGCGGTCGAGGGCGACCAGCAGCGTCCCCGGGCACTGCGCGCGATCGGCGGAGTCTCCATGGGCGGTTACGGCGCCGCGGCCCTGTCCCTGCGCCATCCCCAGAAGTACGCCCAGGCGATCAGTTGGGCCGGGTACTTCAAGGTGGACGACCCCTCGGGCACCTTCGGCGACACCCCCGACGAGCACGCCCCCGACCAGCTCCTGGACACCCCCGGAGCCCACGACATCCGTTTCATGCTCATTGAGGGGACCGAGGACCACACCCCCTTGCAGACCGGCAGTATCCACGGTGAGGCCCAGCGTTTCTCCGGCCTGCTGACCCGCCACGGAATCGAGCACGAGACACTGCTCACCCCGGGCGGCCATGACATGGCGGCATGGGGGCCCACCTTCCCCGACGCGGTCGAGTTCCTCGTACAGGAGTGGGTGCAGCCCTTCGAGCTGCCCGAGCCGCCGCCCACGGACTGACTTTCGTCAGGGGCCGCTAACCGCCCCCGCCCACCGGTCCGCGCGAGGGCCCCGGTCATTATTGGGAACACCGCGCGTGGCCGCGGATGTTGACGCTTGTGGCGCCCGGTAGAGGCGCGCAGACGGGTGAAGGGGCGAGAATCCAAGTGGTGGTGCCAGAGAGTGCGGTGGAGCGGGGAGTCGGGACACCGACCCCCCGCAGGGTCGCGACGATCAGCCTGCACACCTCTCCGCTGGAACAGCCCGGCAGCGGTGACGCGGGCGGAATGAACGTCTACGTCGTCGAGGTCGCCAAGCGCCTCGCCGAGCGCGGGGTGGCCGTCGACGTCTTCACCCGGGCCACCTCCTACGACCAGCCGCCCGCGGTCGAGTTGGCTCCCGGAGTGACCGTTCGCCACATCGCGGCCGGGCCGTTCGGGCCGCTGGACAAGCACTCCCTGGCCCGCTATCTCTGCCCGTTCGTGTTCGGTGTCCTGCGCGCCGAGGCCGACAACCTCGCCGGGCACTACGACCTTGTCCACGGCCACTACTGGTTGTCCGGCAAGGCCGGACTGGCCGCCGCGCACCGTTGGGGCGTGCCGATGGTGCAGTCCATGCACACCCTGGCCAGGGTCAAGAACATGTCGTTGGCCCAGGGCGACACCCCCGAACCCGAGGAGCGGGTTCGCGGCGAGGACCAGCTGGTCCGCCTCTCCGACCGCCTGGTGGCCAACACCACGGACGAGGCAGCCCAGCTCCGGGACTACTACCGGGCCGACACGGCCAGGATCGCCACCGTGCCGCCCGGGGTGGATCTCGACGTCTTCGCTCCCGGCTCGCGCGCGCAGTCGCTGCGCCGCATCGGCCTGCCCGCTGACGCCGAACTCCTGCTGTTCGTCGGCCGTGTGCAACGGCTCAAGGCCCCCGACGTACTGCTGCGCGCGGCGGCACGACTGCTGGAGCGCGCGCCGGAGCTGCGCGACCGACTCGTCGTGGCCATCGTGGGCGGTCTGTCCGGAACCGGTCGCGAAGAACCGGGGCACCTCGTCGAACTCGCCGAGTCGCTGGGGGTCGCCGACGTCGTCCGCATGGAGCCGCCCCGCTCACGGGCCGAGCTCGCGCACTTCTACCGTGCGGCCACCGCCACGGTCGTTCCCTCCTACTCGGAGTCGTTCGGGCTGGTGGCCGTGGAGTCCCAGGCGTGTGGGACCCCGGTGGTCGCCTCCCGGGTCGGCGGCCTGCCCACCGCGGTGCACGACGGGGTGTCCGGCGTGCTCGTCGACGGACACGACCCCGAGGACTACGCCCGAGTGCTGCACCGGGTCATCGGCGCGCCCGCCTGGCGCGACCAGATGGGTGTCGCCGCCGTGCGACACGCCGCGGGCCTCAGCTGGTCGGCCACCGTGGACGGGCTGCTCGACGTCTACCGCGGCTCCCTGGCCGGGCAGCGGCTTCCGGCCGCTGCGTGTCAGTAAGCGCTTCCATATGGAGAGGACCCCCGTATGCCCGACCATGAGCAGGCCGGCGCGACCGCCGCGATCGAGGCCGCACTCGACGAGGCGGGGCTCGACTACGAGCGCCCCCGTCCCGAAGCGTTCCTGGTGACCATCCCCGGGAAACGCAAGCTCAAGACCCTGGTCTGGCTCAACGTCGGCGAGCACAGCCTGCTGCTCAAGACGTTCTTCTGCCGCCGTCCCGACGAGAACGAGGGCGCGTTCTACCGGTACCTGATGCGCAAGAGCGCCGACATGTACGGGATGGCCTTCAGTGCCGACGACGTCGGCGACGTCTATCTCACCGGCCGCCTGCCCCTGGCCGGGATCACCCCCGGCGAGGTCGACCGGCTCCTCGGCTGCGCCCTCACCTACTCCGACGAGAACTTCAACCCCGCGCTGGAGCGGGGGTTCGCCACCGCCATCCGCAAGGAGTGGGAGTGGCGTGCCAAGCGCGGCGAGAGCACCCGGAACCTCCAGGCGTTCCGCCACCTCGCGCAGGAGCCGGCCACAGGGTGAAAGCTGAGCGAATTGGCGTAGACCAATCCGTGGTGCGGTGGCAGGGCACCGGAGGCGACTCGCTAGGCTGAGCGCTATGTCGACTCTGGTACTGCTGCGTCATGGTGAGAGTGTCTGGAACGCCGAGGGTCTGTTCACCGGTTGGGTGGACGTCGACCTCTCGGAGAAGGGCGAGGAGGAGGCCCGTCGCGGCGGCAAACTGTTGCTGGACGCAGGCGTTCGCCCCGACGTCCTGCACACTTCGCTGCTCAAGCGTGCGATCCGCACCGCCAACATCGCTCTCTCTGCCGCCGACCTGCACTGGCTGCCGGTCAAGCGCTCCTGGCGGCTCAACGAGCGCCACTACGGCGCACTTCAGGGCAAGGACAAGGCCCAGACCCGCGCCGAGTACGGCGACGAGCAGTTCATGACCTGGCGTCGTTCCTATGACACCCCGCCGCCCCCGCTTGCCGACGACGCCGAGTTCTCCCAGGCCGGGGAGGTGCGCTACGGCACCCTGCCGCCGGAGCTGCTGCCCCGTACCGAGTGCCTGGCCGACGTCGTCGACCGCATGTTGCCCTACTGGTATGACGCGATCGTGCCCGACCTCGCCGCGGGGCGCACCGTGCTGGTCGCCGCGCACGGCAATTCGCTGCGCGCGTTGGTCAAGCACCTCGACGACATCGACGACGCCACCATCGCCGGCCTGAACATCCCCACCGGCATTCCGCTGGTCTACGACCTCAACGAGGACTTCACGCCGCGCAAGACCGGCGGCGAGTACCTCGACCCCGAGGCCGCCAAGGACGCCATCGAGGCAGTGAAGAACCAGGGCAAGTAGCCCCGCACGTCGAACGCCCCCGTCGAGGAGTCCCGTGCCGACCGGGGGCGTTCGGCGTCCGTCCGGCAGTGCCGGACGCGGGAGTCAGCCCGCAGGTTCGAACTTGTAGCCCAGACCGCGCACCGTCACGATGAACTTCGGGTTGCCCGGGTCGTCCTCGATCTTGGCGCGCAGACGCTTGACGTGGACGTCGAGGGTCTTGGTGTCACCGACGTAGTCGGCGCCCCAGACGCGGTCGATGAGCTGGGGCCGGGTCAGGACCCGCCCGGCGTTGCGCAGCAGGACCTCCAGGAGCTCGAACTCCTTCAAGGGCAACTGCACGCTGGTTCCGCGCACCGTCACCACGTGCCGCTCCACGTCCATGCGGACCGGGCCGGCCTCCAGGGTGGCGGGGGTCAGCGGCTCGTCCTCGCCCCGGCGGCGCAGGACCGCGCGGATACGCGCCACGAGCTCGCGGGAGGAGAAGGGCTTGGTGACGTAGTCGTCGGCACCCAGTTCCAGGCCGACGACCTTGTCGATCTCACTGTCCTTGGCGGTCAGCATGATGACCGGGACATTGGACTTCTGCCGCAGCGTGCGACAGACCTCGGTGCCGGACAGGCCCGGAAGCATCAGGTCGAGCAGAACCAGGTCGGCTCCGGTCCGGTCGAAGGTCTCCAGCGCCACCGTGCCGGTCGGCGCGACGGCAACCTCGAAGCCTTCCTTGCGGAGCATGTACGACAGGGCGTCGCTGTAGGATTCTTCGTCCTCGACGACGAGTACACGCGTCACTGTGCTGCCTCCTGATAGGTATTTGCACCGGAGCGTTGCGGCTCCCGGGTCTCCGGCCGGGGCAGACGCAGGGTGAACGTCGAGCCCGAGCCTTCCTTGCTCCACACGGTCACTTCACCGCGATGGTGGGTCATGATGTGTTTCACGATGGCCAGGCCGAGACCGGTTCCTCCGGTAGCCCGGCTCCGAGCGGCGTCTACCCGGTAGAAGCGCTCGAAGATCCGTTCCAGGTCCTGCTGGGGGATGCCGATTCCCTGATCGGCCACACTGATGTCGATCGTCGCCGCCGTCACCAGTACCGACACCGACACCCGGGTTCGTTCCGGGCTGTAGGCCACCGCGTTGGCGACCAGGTTGCGCATCGCCGTGGCCAGCAGGCTCTCGTCACCGATCACGCAGACGCCGCTGGTGCCGCTGGAGACCAGCTCGATCTCCTTGGCATCGGCCGCCATGCGCACCGCGTCCAGCGCCTCATCGACCACCTGTTCGATCTGCACGTCGGCGGGCTCGGCCATCGGCTCCGCCCCCTGGATGCGCGACAGCGTAATCAGGTCCTGGATGAGACTGGTCAACCGGGTCGCCTCGGTCTGCATGCGTCCGGTGAACCGGAGCACCGCCTCGGGGTCGTCGCTGGCGTCGGCGACCGTCTCCGCCAGCAGGGACAGTGCGCCGACCGGGGTTTTGAGCTCGTGGCTGATATTGGCGACGAAGTCGCGTCGCACTGCCTCGACCCTGCGGCGTTCGGTCTGGTCCTCGGCCAGCACCAGCACCAGGCCGGTCCCGCCCAGCGGAGCCACCCGCACGGCGAAGGACGTGGAGTCGGGGCCGAACTTGCGCACCGCGACTTCGATCTCGGTCTCCCGGATCACCCCGTCGCGCCGTACTTGGCGGGCCAGTGCCAGCAGCTCGCCGATGACGAGCTCCTCCCCGCGCACGATCCCGAAGGCCCGGGCCGCTGAACTGGCCCGAAGTACCCGGTCGGCGGAGTCGAGCACCACCGCCGAGGACGGCAGGGCCGAGAGCACCTCGGCAATCCCCGAGGGCAGTTCCGACTGCGGAGCCGTATCCGGGGTACGGCTACGGCCCGCCTCACTCATCCGAAACGCCAGACCGGCCGCGACACCCGTCACGAGCCCAACGATTCCCGCCACAGCGGCCAGCAGCTCCCCTTGCACGCTTTGATCGTAAGCGGGTAGAGGCCGGGGTTACCCCGCTGACCATGTGTTACAACCGAGGTTCCCCGAGAATTCATCATCGCTTTTGCGGCGATTCAGCTACGAACTGGAACGATTGGGACTATGCGCGACACTTATCACGAGGACCTCGACGCCCTCACCGCACGCCTTGTCGAGATGACCCGACTCGCCAGGCATGCCATTGCCAGAGCGACCACCGCGCTGCTCGACGCCGACCTGACCGCCGCGCAGGAGGTCATCTCCGAGGACGAGGCGCTGAACCGTCTCGACGAGGAGATCGGCAAGAGCGCCTTCGACCTGATGGCCCGCCAGCAGCCGGTCGCCCAGGACCTGCGCACCATCATCACTTCGCTGCACATGGCCGGCGACCTGGAGCGGATGGGCGACCACGCCGTTCATATCGCCAAGATCGCGCGCCGCCGCCACCCCGACTCCGCCATTCCTGCCGAGCTGCGCTCCATCGTGCTCGAAATGGGCCATCAGGCGGAACTGCTGGTCATCAAGGCCGGCGAGGTCGTGTCCAACCGCGATGCCGAGACCGCGCTGGAGCTCGACGAGGACGACGACCGCATGGACCGCCTGCGCCGCAAGCTGCTCAAGCGCATCCTGGACCCGGGCTGGTCCCACGGGGTCGAGGCGACCATGGACGTCACCCTTGCCGGACGGTTCTACGAGCGCTTCGGCGACCACGCGGTACACGTGGCCGACAACCTGGTCTACATGGTCACCGGGGAGAAGCGGAAGGACTACGAGCAGGAGGCGTAGCCGATCCGGTCGTAATGGGCCGGTGATGGATTTCTCGGGGGTCGCGGCACGTGCCGCGACCCTTCGTCGTGGCCGCTCGAAGGGATCGCGGGTAGACTGGGGGATTCCCGCTGAGACAGGCCGTGTCCACTGCGTCAAGCGCTCCGGACCGCTTTCTCGGAGCCTCGCCAAAGCACTAGGGGTTTGCTTTGTCAAGCCTTCGATACCGTGTTTGACCTGGGGCTACGCAAACCTAATAGGTACTTTAAGTCATGGATTCGTGGTATCCTCCAGGTAGCGGAAGGGGTACTTGTCACATGACTTTTAAGGTCGGCGACACCGTTGTCTACCCCCATCATGGGGCTGCTCGTATTGAAGCCATCGAAACGCGAACCATCAAGGGCGAGGACAAGATCTACCTCGTTCTCAAGGTCGACAAAGGCGACCTGACGGTTCGAGTGCCGGCGGACAACGCCGAAGACGTCGGCGTCCGCGACGTGGTTGGCCAGGAAGGTCTGGACAAGGTCTTCGAGGTGCTGCGTGCACCGCACACCGAAGAACCCACCAACTGGTCGCGACGCTACAAGGCGAACCTGGAGAAGCTTGCCTCCGGTGACGTCAACAAGGTCGCCGAGGTCGTGCGCGACCTCTGGAGGAGGGACAAGGAGCGCGGTCTCTCCGCCGGTGAGAAGCGAATGCTCGCGAAGGCCCGGCAGATCCTGGTGAGTGAACTCGCCCTCGCCGAAAAGACCAATGAGGACAAGGCCGAGGCACTCCTCGACGAGGTTCTCACCAGTTGAGAAATACGCATTGATGCGCGATATGCCAAGGGTGGGCGTTGGAACAGACGTCCACCCCTTTGCGTCTGGCCGCACGCTTTTCCTCGCCGGGCTCGAATGGCCCGGCGAAGACGGTGTCAGCGGGCACTCCGACGGTGACGTCGCCGCCCACGCGGCCTGCGACGCGCTCTTCTCCGCCTGCGGGCTGGGAGACCTCGGTGCGCAGTTCGGCACCTCCGACCCCCGTTGGCACGGGGCGTCGGGCGTCACGCTGCTGACCGAGGCCGCGGAGCGTGTACGCGGTGCCGGTTACACGATCGGCAACGTCGCCGTTCAGATCATCAGCAACCGACCGAAGTTCGCTCCGCGGCGGGACGAGGCCGAGAAGGTCCTCTCCGCGGCCGTCGGGGCGCCCGTGACGGTTTCGGCGACCACCACCGACGGTCTGGGCCTTACCGGGCGTGGAGAGGGCATCGCAGCGATCGCCACCGCCCTGTGCGTCCATACGGGTTCGCCTGCGGACCCGGGATAGTCCTTAAGGGACGGGTACGCCGTCCGTGCTTCATACCGGGCTTGCCGGCCGCGTTCGGTGCGCTGCCGCCACCCCGGTTCGGGCCGGTGCGGCTGTTCATCGCCGCACCGGCCCGACTCCGTTCTCAGTCCTTCGGCGGGGTGGGTGCACTGCGGACCCGCCAGGACGGGGGTTCGGCGGGCACCCCCGGAGACTTGCGCGGCTTGAGCACCATCGGGCGCTTGCGTACCGGTTCCACCGGTGGGGAGCTCGGTCCGACGGCGTGGGCCGGAGTCTCGGCCGGGCGCTGCTCCGCCTCGACGGGGGCCTCGTATGCCTCGTCGCCGGCAGGGTCGTCCGGCACCGGGTCGGGATCGAATCCGTCGTCGGTCTCCAACTGCCGGTTCAGTGCCTCGGCCCGTTCGCGGGCGGCTCCGGCGTCCTGCAACGGTTCGGGCGAACCGGCGGCGCGCTTGATCACGCCTCCGCCCTCGGCGGGGGTGCGTTTGGGCAGTTCCTCCGCCGAAACGGGTGCGGGTGCGGGCTTTGTCCCGGGCACGTCGGCCTGGTCCGGTACGTCGACCGTTTCGGGGACAGGAGCAGGACCTGGGGGAGGGACCTGCTCGGGTTCCTGCTCGGCGGGCTGCTCGGCGGGCTGCTCGGCGGCGACCGGCTCATCCCGCGCCTCGACGGGGAAACGGTGCTCCTCGGCCGGTTCGGGCGCCGGGGTCGCAGGCGGGGCGGACATCTCCTCGCCCCGTTCCGCAGGGGTCGGGGCCTCCGGTGCCTCCCGGGGAACCGGTGGGACGGCGAGCGCGGGTTCGGGTTCGGGCTCTCCTCGCGGGGTCAGCGCGGGCGCGGTCGCCGGAGTGCCTTCGCGCCGCAGTACCTGGGTGGTGTCCTCCGCATTTTTCCAGTCGATGTCCTGGGTGGGGTGTGCCTCGGGCAGGTCCCCGGTCGGTTCGGAGGGCTGCTCGGGACTGCGGGGGCGCGGGCGTCGCGGACGGACCCGCTCGCCGCGCAGCTCCACCACGATCCACAACAACAGCCGGAACGCCACCAGGAGCGCCACCCACGGGCCGACCGCCACGACCACCGTGGCGACCCAGTCCAACAGGCGGTAGTCCAGGGCCCGCATCGCGCTGCCCCCTGCGGCCAGCAGGATGAGGACCAGGACGAGCGCGTCCACCCAGATCCTGCGGGCGAGGGGCGCCGCACGCAGCAGGTAGGTCGTCCAGAACGCCATCATCAGCAACAGCGTGAACAGGCCGGGATAGAGGTGTGCGAGCTCCGCGCTCATCCCGCCCTGGACGGCGATCTGGTAGATCCCGTTGTACGACAGCAGGATCGCGCAGCCCGCGATCACCAGCACACCGAGTGTGGCGAGCGTGATGACCCCGGCCCGCGATCCGCTGCCGGACGGTTCCGGAGTCCGACGGGGGCGGTGGGGGGTTTGGGAGGAATTAGCTGGCATCGTGCGGGTCAGATTAGCCGAGGGGCGTCGCCCAGACGAGGGCTTCGCACGGAATCGGTGGGACCGGGGCCGGGGACTCCGGGGGGTTTGGGTGATTTCCGCAGTTCGAGGCGTCCGGTGGGCAATTCGGTGGGACCGGGCCTGCGCCTCGGACGCGGCGTGTCGCGATTCCGGCGGGTAAAAGTCAGGTGGATTGCGCAATGACCGTTTCCGGCTGCCCCACTCGCCGGGAGACGGGAAGAATTCGAGGGTCAACCGTCATCGCAAGCCACTCCGCGG
Source organism: Nocardiopsis ansamitocini (assembly GCF_030268225.1). GTDB lineage: Bacteria > Actinomycetota > Actinomycetes > Streptosporangiales > Streptosporangiaceae > Nocardiopsis_D > Nocardiopsis_D ansamitocini. Next base: position 451,045 of record NZ_BSQG01000002.1, read on the forward strand.
CGCACCCGGAAACGGTTACCCTTGACAACGTGAGTCTGCGCTTCTATGACACCCGAGCCCGCCAGGTCCGCGACTTCACCCCGTTGCACGAGGGGTGTGTGTCGCTGTACCTGTGTGGTGCCACGGTGCAGGCTCCCCCGCACATCGGACACATCCGTTCGGGGGTGAACTTCGATATCCTGCGGCGCTGGCTGATCCACCGCGGATACGCGGTCACCTTCTGCCGCAACGTCACCGACATCGATGACAAGATCATCCGGGTCGCCAAGGACGAGGGCGTCCAGTGGTGGGAGGTCAGCGAGCGCAACCAGCGCGCGTTCACCTACGCCTACGACGTCCTGGGCTGCCTGCCGCCCACCGTCGAGCCGCGCGCCACCGGTCACGTCCCGGAGATGGTGGAGCTGATGCACCGCCTCATCGACCGAGGGCACGCCTACGCCGCCGAGGACGGATCGGGCGACGTCTACTTCGACGTCCCCTCCTACCCCGAGTACGGGGAGCTGTCCAACCAGCGCGTCGAGCAGATGCGTACGGGGGAGGGCGACGAGCGCGACAAGCGCGACCCCCGCGACTTCGCGCTGTGGAAGGGCGCCCGGCCCGGCGAGCCGCAGTGGCCCACCCCCTGGGGCCCCGGCCGCCCCGGGTGGCACCTGGAGTGCTCGGCGATGGCCACCAAGTACCTCGGTCCGGTCTTCGACATCCACGGCGGCGGGATCGACCTCGTCTTCCCGCACCACGAGAACGAGAGCGCGCAGTCGAAGGCGGCCGGGGACGGCTTCGCGCGCTACTGGCTGCACAACGGAATGCTCACCACCGGCGGTGAGAAGATGAGCAAGTCGCTGGGCAACTCGCTGCTCATCCCCCTGATGATCCGCCGGGTCCGGCCGGTCGAGCTGCGCTACTACCTCGGACAGGCGCACTACCGCTCCAGCCTCGACTACTCCGACGAGGCCCTCCAGGAGGCCGCAGCGGCCTACCAGCGCATCGAGGGCTTCCTGACCCGCGTCGCCGAGGTCGCCGGGCCGGTCCCCGCCGGGGCCGAGGTCCCCGCCGACTTCGCCGCAGCCCTCGACGACGACCTCGGGGTCTCCCAGGCGCTGGCCATCGTGCACGGACACGTCCGCGAAGGCAACACCGCGCTCGCCGACGGGGCGAAGGAGCGGGCGGCCGAACTCGCCGCGGAGCTCAGGACGATGCTCGCGGTTCTGGGGCTGGACCCGCTTTCGGAGCAGTGGGCGGGATCGGGGGCGGAGTCGGCCGGCATGCGCGACGTGATCGACGCACTGGTGTCGGTCGCGCTCGGGCAGCGCCAGGCAGCCCGCGCCCGCAAGGACTACGCGGCAGCCGACGAGATCCGCGACCAGCTCGGCGCTGCGGGCGTCCTCGTCGAGGACACCCCGCAGGGCCCCCGCTGGGAGCTCAAGCGCGGGTAGCGCGGGAGATGATGGACCCTGGGCCACGGCCGGTCGCGGTCGTGGCCTTCACCATGCTTACACCGTAGGCGAATTGAGAGAGGACGGGCGTTATGCCCTCGAAGAAGACGAAGAAGGGCCCGACCAAGGGCAGCGGTGGCAAGGGCCGCCGCTCCCTGGAGGGAAGAAAGGGCACACTGCCCGCCGAGGAGCGGCACTGGTACGGGGGAAAGCAGCGCTCCTCTGCCGCCAAGCGGGCGCAGGCCGCCTCGGAGAAGGCGCCGGGGCGCGGCGATGACACCCCCAGCAGCCCGATCCGCGGTGGGAGCGGCGGCAGTTCCGAGCTGTTGATCGGCCGCAACCCGGTCGTGGAGGCGCTGCGCGCGGGCATGCCCGCCGCGAAGCTCTTCCTGTCCAACAGCCTCGACCCCGACGACCGCATCGTCGAGGCCAGCAAGCTGGCCGGTGCCAAGGGCATCGAGATCCTGGAGATCAACCGGACCGAACTGGACCGCCGTTGCGACAGCAACGGGCTGCCCAACGCCGTCCACCAAGGCATCGCGTTGCAGATCCGTCCCTACCGCTATTGGGACCCCCAAGGGCTTCTGGACGCGGCGCTGGCCGGCGAGAACCCGCCGCTGATCATCGCCCTGGACGGTGTCACCGATCCGCACAACCTGGGCGCCGTCGCCCGGTCGGCCGCGGCTTTCGGCGCCAACGGCCTGCTCATCCCCGAGCGTCGTGCGGCCGGTGTGACCATGGCTGCGTGGAAGACCTCGGCCGGGACACTGGCCCGGCTCCCGGTCGCCCAGGCGACCAACCTGACCCGTGCCCTTGAGCTTTACAAGGAGAACGGTCTGTTCGTGGTCGGCCTCGACGCCGACGGCGACACCCGACTCGACGAGCTCGAACTCGCCACCGGCCCCTTGGTCGTCGTGGTCGGTTCCGAGGGCAAGGGGTTGTCCCGCCTGGTGCGCGAGACCTGCGACGCGGTGGCCAGCATCCCCATCAGCGGAGCGGAGTCGCTCAACGCGTCCGTCGCGGCCGGTGTGTCCCTCTACGAGGTCGCCCGCCGACGCTCGTCCGCGAACTAGGGCCTTAGCCTGTACCATTCCACTTGGTGTTCCGACACCGGCCGGCGTGGCTCAATTGGCAGAGCAGCCGCCTTGTAAGCGGCAGGTTAGGGGTTCAAGTCCCCTCGCCGGCTCGTCGGACGGGGCCGGCACCCTGGTCGGCGATTCCTCGCGGAGTCGTCGACCAGGGTGCCGGCCCCGTCGTTTTTTCGGTGGGTCCCCGGTGAACGGTCCTGCACCGGAGTCGCGTCGGTGCCCGGTCAACGTGCCCGGGGCAGCCGCTCTCGGACTACGGCCGCCCCGACGTCCCCATCGTGCGTCCCGGCCGTCAGAAACCGGTCGGAGCCGCGCTCGATGCCGACGGCCGCGGCCCTCGGAGACCTCCTCAACGGCTGCGGAGCGCTCTTCGATGTCCCATCCGGCCGACCTCCATGATCATCGTGCGACGACCGGCGCCCGAGCCGCTCGCGCGGAAGATCATTTCACCGGTGCTCCGCGGTATGTCGGTCCTTGCCGTTCATGCTGATCAGAGGTGTTCTGATCGATGATCGAAGCGGTCCGTCCCTTGTCATCGCCGGCGCCGCTGTGCCGGCACGGTTTTTATCGGGCTGAAAAGGTCTGTCCGAATTTTCTCGTGGTGAGACGCAACCTCCCCCCGGGTATTCGAGTTGGTGGGGCTGGTCGAAAGCAAGGAGAGCGTGTGCGGGACGGCGATTGGGTTGCGCAGACCAGCACGGAATTGCGTGGGGTGCTGAAGGTCATGGTGGACGCCGGATGGCTGCCCGGTGGGGCGGCGGTGGTCGGTTCCGGTGGGACATGGGAGTTCGTTTCGGTCGGGCAGGTCGGGATCGAGTGTGGGGAGGCTCCGACCGCCCCTGACGTTCACTACGACGTGGCGAGTCTGACGAAGGTGATGGCGACCTGGGCGCTGGCGGGCCGGGCCGTCACAGAGGGACTCCTCGACCTGGACACGCCTGTAGCGGCCTACTACTCGGGGGGACCCTACCCGGGCGGCGGTGTCACGGCTCGGCAGATCCTCACGCACACGTCCCGGCTCAACCCGGTGACCTGGCTGGAGCGCTATGCCGGGACCGAGCAGGACCTGGCCCTGGCGATCCTCGCCGAGGAGTTGGAGGAGCCGGGCTACCGCTACATCGATCGGGGTTTCATCCTGCTCGGACTGCTGCTCGAGCGGTTGCACGGACAGCCTTTGGACGTCCTGGCCGGTGAGGTGTGGAGCGCCGCTGAGATGTCGGCGACCCAGTACGGGCCGCTCCCGCGCTCGGTGTCGGTCGCGCCCACCGAGCGCCGGATTCCCGGAGCAGCCGCCATCTGGGGGGTGGTGCATGACGAGAGCGCCGCGTTGATGGGGGGCGTCGCCGGGCACGCCGGAGTTTTCAGCACGGCCACCGACCTGGGTGTCTTCGCCCGCGACCTGCTGTCGCGCTACTCCGGGGAGCACGGTGCCAACGCCTTCACCAGCTTCGTCCGGCAGAGCTGGCGACCGCACGAGCGCGTGCACAAGGACTACTCGCGCGGACTGGCCTGGCTGACCACCGACGACGGGCTGGTCTACCACAACGGCTATACCGGGACCAGCCTCTACCTGCATCCCGAGACCGGACGCTACGTCGGGATGCTCACCAACGCCGTGCACTTCGGCCGCCGCCGCCCGGGACTGTTCGATCTGCGGGCGACCATACGGGGAGCGTTCTTCAGCGACTGATCCGGCGTCGTCCGCCGCGCGGGGGACGGGGGCGGCGCTCCGGCTCCGGCAGCGGTTCGCGCGGGGGCAGGCCGTAGGGGTTGGACATGCGCTTGCGCAGTACCAGGATCCACACTACGACCAGGACGCCCAGCAGCACGGCGCCGCCCGTCCACAGCGCCCACACCGGCACGAGCGGTTGCTCGTCGGCCTCCTGGGCGAGTTCGGGATCGAACGCGGGTGTCTCTGCGGCGATCAGTTCGGCGGCCGCCAGCGCGCCCGGCGCGTTCAGGGTGCCCGACGCGTCCTGGGTCAGCGCTTCGACGACCTGCTCGGGGCGCAGTTGCGGATGCGCCGAGCGGATCAGTGCGGCGACCCCCGAGGTGAATGCCGCTGCTGCGCCGCTGCCGGTGACGGTGGGGTACGCGCCGTCGGTGCCCGTGGTGACGATCTCCTCGCCCGGTGCGGTCAACACGACGTGGTCCTGGCCGGTGGAGACGGCCGAGGGCTGACCGTCCTGCCCGACGGAACCCACCGCCAGCACGCCCTCGTAGGCGGCCGGGTAGGTCGGTCCCCCGGATTCGTCGGCGCCGCCGTCACCGCCGGAGGCGATCACCACCACACCGCTGGTGAGGGCGTAGTCGATGGCGGACTGCTCGGCGTCGTTCCCGCCGGTGGTGGTGTTGGAGTCGGCCAGCGGGATGCTGATGACCTGCGCGCCCTCGGAGACCGCGGTGCGGATGCCTTTGGCCAGTGCTTCGGGGTCGGGGGCCTGCCCGGTGGCGCCCCCGTCCTGGGCGACCCGGATCGACAGGATCGCGGCCTGGGGTGCGGCGCCGAGGACACCGCCGGTGTGCTCGATACCGTGCCCGTTGGCCGCGATGATCCCGGCCATCGCGGTTCCGTGTTCCCCGTAGCCCGCGCTGCCCGGGGCGAGGTCCTGGCCGGTGAGATCGGGGCCCACGGTGACCCCGGCGAGGTCGGGGTGCTCGGTGTCCACGCCGGTGTCCAGAACGGCGACGGTGACGCCCGCACCCCGGCCGGTCGACCATGCCTCGGTCGCGCCGATGGAGTCCAGTCCCCACTGGTCGTAGGCGAGCTCGGTCGTGTCGGCGGACGCGGGGACCGCGGTGAGGAGGTGCCCACCGAGCAGTGCCGCGCAGGCCCCGAGCCCGATGGACGTGCCGGTCAGTGTGCTGCGCATGGCGACGCATCCTCTCCGCGTACGGCCCGGTTGACCCCGTGCGACCTGGCCGAAAAGCCGCTCGGACGCTGGTCATTGTGTCATGGGGCCCACGTGGTGCGCGGGCGCGATCGGATGGTGCGGTCCGCGGGGCCCGGGAGGTCAGACGGTGAGGTCCACGGGGTCACCGACCGACAGGTCCAGGGTACGGGCGGCGTCACCGCCGTTCACGGCCAGCGAGAGGCGCCCGGCGGAGTCGGTCAGCACCAGGGGAGCCCCCGGCTCGACCGCGCCGAAGGTCGGCGCCAGGGGCAGTGTGTGTGCGCTGCCCGGCAGGCCGACGGCGAGGTGTTCCGGTTGCGGCGAGCCGGCCAGGGCCGCACGCAGGTCCTGCGCGCTCAGCGACAGTTGACAGTTCCCGAAGCGGTCCACCGCGTGCACCTCGCCGTACGCGGCTCCGGGGCGGACCTCGCGGCGCGGGCGGGGCAGGCGCACCAGATCGGTCGGAGCCAGGGCGCGCCCGACGTCGGCCAGGGGGGTACCCGCGGCGATCTGTGCCCCGACCGGCGCGTAGACGTCGCGACCGTGGAACGTCGTCGACACGGGGTGGCGCCATAGCGTCTCGTTGGTGAGTTCGTGCACCGCTGCGACCCCGCCCAGGGCTTCGGCAGCCCAGACCAGGAGCCCGTTGTCCGGGCCGACCAGGACGTGCCCTCCGGCGGCGACGGCGACACTGCGGCGCCGGGTGCCGACCCCCGGGTCCACCACGCACACGTGCACTGCCCGGGGGAGTTCGGGAGCGGTATCGGCGAGCACCGTCGCCCCGCGTCGGATGTCACCGGGCGGGATCTGGTGCGTGATGTCGATCACTCGTAGGGCCGGGGCGTAACGCAGCATCTGTGCGTGGCAGGCGGCCACGAAGCCGTCGGTATTGCCGTAGTCGGTCAGAAAGGACAGGCAACTGTGGCCCTCCGGGGCAGTCATCGGGATACTCCTCCTCCTTGCTCAGCTTCAGTCGCTACGATAAGTCGCGCCAATCCGGACGAGGAGGCGCCCAATGTCAGATGTCGGGCCAATAGACCAAGAAGCGTCCGATGCGTCGGCCGTCGGCCCCAACAGTGTGGACGAGACCGGCCTGAACGAGCGCGAGCGCCGCATCCTTGAATTCGAGGGTCAGTGGTGGAAGTTGGAGGGCTCCAAGGAGCAGGCCATCCGCGACCGGTTCGGCTTCTCCGCGACCCGCTACTACCAGCTCCTCAACGGTCTCATCGAGCGCCCCGAGGCGCTCGTCTTCGACCCCATGACCGTCAAGCGGCTGCGCAGGCTGCGTGCCGACCGCCGCCGTCAGCGCACCGCGCGTAAGCTCGGCCTCCAGCTCTAGCCGGACGGCCGTCCGCGGGAACGCGCAAGCCCTCGGGCGCCGCACGGTCGTCCTCCACCTCTTGTCCCAGCATCCGACCGGGAGCCGAGCATGACCGTGTCCACCCCGACGACCGAGGACGGCCGTACCGGTCTCCACCGCATCCGCACGGAGCCAGGTCGTGCCCTCCTCGCTTTCGACTTCGACGGCACCCTGGCCCCGATCGTTGCCGATCCCCGGGATTCCAGGGCGCATCCCGGGGCCGTTGCCGCGTTGAGCGCACTGGCCGTGCACGTGGGGCGGATCGCCGTCGTCACGGGGCGCCCGGCGGGGGTCGCCGTGGAGTACGGGGGCCTCGACGCGGTCCCCGGTCTGGTGGTGCTCGGCCAGTACGGCCGGGAGCGCTGGGAGGACGGCCGCCTTACGGTTCCTCCGGCTCCGGCCGGTGTCGCCGAGGTCCGTGACGCGCTCCCCGGGATGCTCCAGGACCTCGGCGCACCAGAGGGGACGTGGGTCGAGGACAAGGACCACGCGATCGCGGTACACACCCGACGCGCCGCCGACCCCGAGGCCGCGCTCGACCTGCTGCGCGCTCCGTTGGCGGATCTCGCCGAACGGGCCGGACTGGCGGTCGAGCCGGGGCGAATGGTCATCGAACTGCGCCCGCACGGCATGGACAAGGGGGCCGCGCTGACCGCCCTGGTCGGTGAGGTCGGCGCCGCCTCGGTTCTCTACGCCGGCGACGACCTCGGCGACCTTCCGGCTTTCGCCGCTGTCGAGGAGCTGCGGGCCACCGGGATCGAGGGAACGAAGGTGTGCAGCGGATCGACGGAGGTCGCCGAGCTCGCCGAGCGGGCCGACCTGGTCGTCGACGGTCCCGACGGCCTGGTGGATTTTCTGGTCGAGCTGGCGGGCGCACTCGACGCCTGACCGAGGTAGCGAGGTGCGGTCCGGCACACGGATCGCATCGAACGGCACGGGGCCCCGACCGGGAAACGATCGGGGACCCGTATGCGGACGAATCCGGGGATCAGTCCAGCGCGCGCAACTGGTCACCGAACCAGCGCTGCGGGGGCAGCGCCACCGCGGCCTCGACCAGGCGAGCGTTGCGTTCCTGGCGCTCCGCGTCCTGCATGTTCAAAGCGTCGTGCAGCGCCTGGGCGGTCTCAGTCACGTCGTAGGGGTTGACCAGAAGAGCGTCGGAGCCCAGGTCGTCCGCCGCGCCGGCCTCGGTGGACAGCACCAGCGCGACCCCGTTCTCCGAGAGCACCGGGCCTTCCTTGGCGACCAGGTTCATGCCGTCGCGGATCGGGTTGACCAGCAAGACGTCGGCGATCTGGTAGGAGGCCAGTGAACGCGCGTAGTCGTCCTTGACCTCCAGGATCACCGGTGTCCAGTCGTCGGTGCCGAACTCGTCGTTGATCTCCTGGGCGGTCCGGCGCACCGCCTCGGTGTAGGCGCGGTACTCCGCCACGTCGCCACGGCTCGGGTAGGCGAACGCCAGGTGGGTGACCGCCCCGCGCCACTCCGGCCGGTCGCGCAGCAGTTCGCCGAACGCCGCCATGCCGCGCACGATGTTCTTGGACAGCTCGCTGCGGTCCACCCGCAGGACCAGTTTGCGCTCGCCCACCGTCTCGCGGAGTCGGGACCGCCATTGGGCCACGTCCTCGGCCGCGGCCCGTTCGCGCAGTCCCTCGGCGTCCGCGCCGAGGCCGTGCACGCCCACCTCCACGACGCGGCCGCCGTAGTCGATGGTCCGGTTGTCCCAGTTGACGTCGGCCCGCAGGAAGGTCGCGCAGCAGCGCAGGAAGGCATCGGCCCAGCGCGGGCTCAAGAACCCGATGTGGTCGGCGCCGAGCATGCCCTCCAGCAGTTGCCGTCCGACGTCGCCGGGCAACATGCGGAAGTACTCCGGAGGGGCCCACGGGGTGTGGGAGAAGTGCGCGATGCGCAGGTCGGGTCGGCGGCCGCGCATCATCCTGGGCACCAGAGCCAGGTGGTAGTCCTGCACGGCCACCTTCGCGCCGTCGTCGGCTCCGGTCAGCAGGGCTTCGGCGAACGCCGCGTTGTAGGTGCGGTAGTCCTCCCACTCGGCCCGGAAGGCCGCGTCGAAGTGCGGTTTGTTGGGGGTGTCGTAGAGCATGTGGTGGACGAACCACAGCGTTGAGTTCGCCACGGAGTTGTAGGCGTTGGTGAAGGTCTGCTCGGGGATGTCGAGCATCCGCACGCTCGCCCCGCCCAGGTCGTAGCCGGCTCGGTCGAGTCGCCCCTCGGGGGCGGCCGAGGCGGCCTTGCGGTCGGCGTCGGACAGTGCCGCACACACCCACAGGGTGTCGGTCTCGGCGGCCACGGAGCTCAGCCCGGAGACGAGCCCGCCGCCACCGCGCCGGAAGTCGATCGTCCCGTCGTCCCCGATCGAGAAGGACACCGGTCCCCTGTTGGAAGCGACGAGGATCTGTGCCTTGTCCACCTCTTGGTCCACCTCTCCACCGATTGAGCGCGAACGTCCATTTGACTACACCGCCCGTATGTCAACGAGAGGCGGGGCGGTTGATACTGCCGTTCTCGCCCCGTGCGGTGGACCGCAAACCCGTACTTTCCGCCCGGCGCGTCTTTTCGGTCGGTCGCAAGGGTGGTATCAGGGCAGGTGGGTGGTGCGGGAAGCCGGTCGGGGCGCGGCATGGTGTCAGGTGGCTCACCCCGGCTGGAGAATCGGACAGGCCGTCGGTTACAGTAACCACCAGGTTCGGTCACCGGGCCGTTGACAACTTCATATTGCTCATCCAGAGGGGTGGAGGGACCGGCCCTACGAAGCCCCGGCAACCATCTCGGTACACGTTTCTCGTCAGGTGCGAGGCGGCCGAGGCAGGTGCCAACTCCGGCCTGTGCCAAAGCGGCTCAGGCGAAGATGAGGGGAGACGCCTCATGGCGATCGTTGCCGAGCAACCCAGCACATCCGCCACCCACTCCTTCGGCCCCGCCGTCGCGCTGTCCTGTCGCGAATGCGGCGAGCGCTACGAACTCGGCCCGCGCTTCGCGTGCGATTTCTGTTTCGGCCCTCTTGAGGTCGCCTACTCGTTCGGCACCGTCACCCGCGCGTCCATCGAGCAGGGCCCCAACAACATCTGGCGCTACGCCGCCCTCCTCCCGGTCCCGGCCAACGTCCGCGACCTGCCCAACATGAACCCCGGCATGACCCCCCTGGTGCGCGCCGACCGTCTCGCAGCCGAGCTCGGCCTGCGGTCGCTGCACGTCAAGGACGACTCCGGCAACCCGACGCACTCCTTCAAGGACCGCGTTGTGGCGATCGCGGTCGAGGCCGCCCGCACCTTCGGTTTCACCACTCTCTCCTGTTCCTCCACCGGCAACCTCGCCGGCGCGGTCGGCGCCGCTGCCGCGCGGGCGGGCTTCAAGTCCTGCGTGTTCATCCCGGCGGGCCTTGAGGAGGCCAAGGTCGTGATGGCCGCGGTCTACGGTGGCCGCCTGGTGGCCATCGACGGCAACTACGACGACACCAACCGGTTCTGCTCCGAGCTCATCGGCGACGACGCCGGCCAGGACTGGGGTTTCGTCAACGTCAACCTGCGCCCCTACTACGGCGAGGGTTCCAAGACGCTGGCCTACGAGATAGCCGAGCAGCTGGGGTGGCGCCTCCCCGCGCAGATCATCATCCCCATCGCCTCGGGCTCGCAGCTGACCAAGATCGACAAGGGTTTTCAGGAACTGATCGCGCTCGGCCTGGTCGAGGACACCCCCTACAAGATCTTCGGGGCGCAGGCCACGGGATGCTCACCCGTCGCCAAGGCGTGGGAGAACGGCCACGACGTCATCCAGCCGGTCAAGCCCGACACCATCGCCAAGTCGCTGGCGATCGGCAACCCCGCGGACGGCCCCTACGTGCTCGACATCTGCAAGCGGACCGGCGGCGCCGTGGCGCACGTCGACGACACCGAGATCGTGGACGCCATCCGGCTCCTGGCCCGCACCGAGGGCGTCTTCGCCGAGACCGCGGGCGGTGTCACCACCGGGGTGCTGCGCAAGCTCCTGGCGGACGGTCTGCTCGACCCCGACGCCGAGACCGTGGTGCTCAACACCGGTGACGGTCTCAAGACCCTCAACGCCGTCCAGGGCGCCGGGGTCACCGCCACGATCAAGCCCTCCCTCGACGCCTTCCGGGCCGCCGGACTCGCCTGAGTCCGCCGCCGTACCCCGACCCCGTTCTCCGACCCGAGCCAAGGAGTCCCCTAGCCATGAGCGTCAGCGTTCGCGTGCCCACCATCCTGCGGACCTACACCAAGGATGCTGCCGAGGTCGCCGCTGAGGGCGCCACCCTCACCGAGGTCCTCGCCGACCTGGAGGCGAACTTCCCGGGCATCCGGCCGCGCATCCTCGACGACAACGGCCGGATCCGCCGCTTCGTCAACGTCTACGTGGGCGACGAGGACGTGCGTTTCGCCCAGGGGCTCGACACCCCGATCCCCAGCGGGAGCCAGATCTCGATCATCCCCGCGGTCGCGGGCGGCTGCTGAAGCCGGCCCCGCGGCACCGGGGGCACCGACGGCCGGAGCGCGCATCGCGCCTCCGGCCGTCTCCTTTTTGCTCGCAGAAGTGCCAATCTCGCTGGTGGACGCCTGATTTCGGCGCTCTGACCTGCGGGTAACTCCCTGTGGAAAACTCCGTGGGCGTTTGCACTCGACAGGGGAGAGTGCTAAAAAGAAGACCGTTAGCACTCTCATTAGTCGAGTGCTAATCGCGGATCGAGACGATGAGGTCGCGGCCTCCGGCAGACGGGTTGCCGGTACCGGGCGCGGCCGTCCGTCGCGGGCGTCGCCTCGTTCCTTCGCGTATCAGCCCGGTCCCGGGAGGACAAACTCTATGGCAGCCAAACTGATCGCGTTCGACGAGGAAGCCCGGCGCGGCCTCGAGCGCGGCATGAACCAGCTTGCGGACGCCGTCAAGGTGACGCTCGGCCCCAAGGGTCGCAACGTCGTCCTGGAGAAGAAGTGGGGCGCCCCCACCATCACCAACGATGGTGTCTCCATCGCCAAGGAGATCGAGCTCGAAGACCCGTGGGAGAAGATCGGGGCCGAGCTCGTCAAGGAGGTCGCCAAGAAGACCGACGATGTCGCCGGTGACGGCACCACCACCGCCACCGTGCTCGCCCAGGCCCTGGTACGCGAGGGCTTGCGCAACGTCGCCGCCGGCGCCAACCCGGTCGGCCTGAAGCGGGGCATCGAGGCTGCCGTTGCCCGCATCAGCGAGGAGCTGGCCAACCTCTCCAAGGACATCGAGACCAAGGAGCAGATCGCCTCCACCGCCTCGATCTCCGCCGGCGACCCCCAGATCGGCGAGTACATCGCCGAGGCCATGGACAAGGTCGGCAAGGAAGGCGTCATCACCGTCGAGGAGGGGCAGACCTTCGGGCTCGAGCTCGAGCTCGCCGAGGGCATGCGCTTCGACAAGGGCTACATCTCGCCCTACTTCGCCACCGACCTGGAGCGCATGGAGACGGTGCTGGAGGACCCCTACATCCTCATCGCCAACTCCAAGATCTCCAACAACAACGAGTTCCTGCCGGTCGTGGAGAAGGTTCTCCAGGCCGGTCGTCCGCTCGTCGTGATCGCCGAGGACCTTGAGGGCGGCGCCCTCCAGACCCTCGTGGTCAACAAGATCCGCGGCACCTTCAAGTCCGTTGCCGTCAAGGCCCCGGGCTTCGGCGACCGTCGCAAGGCCCAGCTCGGCGACATCGCCGTGCTGACCGGCGGCCAGGTCATCACCGAAGAGGTCGGCCTCAAGCTGGAGAGCACCGAGCTGGAGCTGCTCGGCCGCGCCCGCAAGGTCGTCGTCACCAAGGACGAGACCACCATCGTCGACGGCGCCGGTGAGGCAGCCTCCATCCAGGGCCGGGTCAACGAGATCCGCTCCGAGATCGAGCGCACCGACTCCGACTACGACCGCGAGAAGCTCCAGGAGCGCCTCGCGCGCCTTGCCGGCGGCGTTGCCGTCATCAAGGCCGGTGCCGCCACCGAGGTCGAGCTCAAGGAGCGCAAGCACCGCATCGAGGACGCCGTCCGCAACGCCAAGGCGGCCGTCGAAGAGGGCATCCTCCCCGGTGGTGGCGTCGCGCTGCTCCAGGCCAGCGTCCCGGCCTTCGAGAAGCTGGAGCTGACCGGCGACGAGGCCATCGGCGCCGAGATCGTGCGTCGCGCCGTCGAGGAGCCCCTGAAGCAGATCGCGATCAACGCCGGCCTCGAGGGTGGCGTCGTCGCGGAGAAGGTGAAGAACCTGGAAGCCGGCGTCGGCCTGAACGCCGCCACGGGCGAGTACACCGACCTGTTCAAGGACGGCGTCATCGACCCCACCAAGGTCACCCGCTCCGCTCTGCAGAACGCTGCCTCCATCGCGGGTCTGTTCCTGACCACCGAGGTTGTCATCGCCGAGAAGCCGGAGAAGGCCGCTCCGGCCGCTCCGGGCGGCGACATGGGCGGCATGGACTTCTAAGTCCGCGCCCGCTCCACCGCCTCTGAGGGCGGCTCCCGTTCGCGGGAGCCGCCCTTTCGGTCTTCCCGGTCCCGACCGTCAAGCGGCCAGTAGGCCCCGGGCCGTCAGTTCTGCCAGGACCCGGACCCCGGCGGGCGCACACCGGTCGGCGTCATCCGGGCCGAGCCAGGCCAACTCGGCGATCTCGGCGCTGGGAACGGGATCACCTGCGGCCTCGGCCGTGTAACAGGCCAGTCGGACCCTGGTCCCGGCCGGATAGCCGTGTGCGGCCTCGTCGATCACCGTGAACAGCGCGATGGTTTCGGGGTCGAGGCGCACCGCCAGTTCCTCGGCGACCTCGCGCACCAGCGTCTGGGCGTCGGTCTCACCGGGTTCGCGTTTGCCGCCCGGAAGGTAGAAGGCGTCCTTGCCGTGCGCCCGGACGTTGAGCACCCGGCCCTCCCGCACGCGCACCCAGGCGATGGCGTCGATGACCGGGGCGGAGGGGAACCGATCGGATGGTGTCATGCTTTCGACTCTAGAGCGCCTGCTTGACCGGGGACGGCCGGTTCTCACGTGAGCCGCGCCATGGCCGCGCGGTCCTCCCGCCCGAACTCCTCCTCCAGTTCCTCGGGGGCCGCGTCCACGTCGATGTGCTCCACCGGTATGCCGCGGGCGGTCCCGATCGCACCGAGCCTGCGCGTCGCGCGGTCGACCGCATAGCGCGTCAGCTCCCCGGGTGGCAGCCGGTGGGCCGCATCCTGCTGGTCGTCGGCCTGTCCGCCGTCGTACTCCACCGCACTCGACAAGTGCGGCAGCAGCTCTTCGAGGCGCTCGTTGACCACCTGCCAGTTGGCGTCGTCGGCCGCGACGTGCCGCCGGCAGGTGAAGGTGCCCCACGCCATGTGGCGACGCTCGTCGTCACCGATGCGTCGAACGATCTCCCGCATCCCGGGAAAGATGTCGCGGACCGTGCAGATGTGGTTCCAGGTGTAGTAGCCGGTCAGCGCAAGAGACCCTTCGATGACGTGGTTGTAGGTCACCGACGCGCGTACCTGGTTGCGCGGGCTCGGATCGCGGTTCAGCGCGTCCAGTGACGAGGGCAGCTCCTCGTAGAACAGTGCCCGATAACCGGGACTGCCTTCGACGTAGGAGTTCAGGTCGTGCTCGACGCCGATCGCGTCCAGCCAGAGACGGAACACCTGGGTGTGTCGGGCCTCCTCGAATGCGAACTGGGTCAGGTACATCTCGTCGCCCAGACGTCCTTCCACGGCCATCGCCCGGATGAACGGTTGGATGTCCTCGGTGACGGCCTCCTCGCCGCCGGCGAACTGTGCGCACAGCCGCAGCACCTGTTGCCGAGTGGCTTCGGGCAGTGCCGCCCAGTCTTCCCGGTCCCGGTCCATGTCGATGTCGGCGGGGTCCCAGAACCGGGCGTTGCCCTTGGCGAAGAGCCGAAGGGGCAGAGAATCCCAGTTCAGGCCGCCCGCGCGCAGAGAGTGGAATCCTCGGCCCTCTCTGCGGGTCCGGGCAGGGACGGTCGACGCGCCGATGCTGGAATCGGGCTGGCTGATCATCAGGGCACCCTCCGGATTGGTGGACTCCTCTCATGATCATCACTGATCGTGCTCGCGTAAACACTCCTTCGGCGATGGCTCGTGGTCCGGCCGATGCCGGCCCTGTGGGGAAGCCGTTCACGGGCTGCCGAATACCGGCCGGAAGCGGGTACGGTCAGGGGGTGCTGTCCGGGCGTGGTCGTTTCGGGCCGACACGGGCGGGGAGTGCCGCCGTGCTCGGTGCCTTGGCCGTGAACGTTCTGGCGGCGACGGCATATTCGCTGCTCGTTTTCACTGAACCGGGAGACAAGGTGTTCTGCGGCGACCCGCTGACCCAGGGCTATGAGAAATGCGTCGACCAGATGGCGCTGTTCGCCATCGCCTCGCTGATCCCCGCGATGCTTGCCCTGATCCTGATGATCGCCGCATTCGCCACCCCCGGTGTGCGGGAGCGGCCCGGGCTGCGCGCCCAGACGCTCGGCTACTCGCTGGTGGCCTGGCTCATCGCCGGCGGCACGCTCGTGATGGGCGGGCTGCCCGCCATCTGACCAGCACGGCGCCGGCGAGGCGCAGTGAGCCGTCGTCCGCTGCGCCCGGTATCCGGTCAGTGCTAGATCTCGTTGCCCGACAGCACGTCGTGGGCGTCCACGATCCGGTAGGCGTAGCCCTGTTCGGCGAGGAAACGCTGCCTGTGGGCGGCGTAGTCCTGGTCGAGGGTGTCGCGGGCGACCACCGCGTAGAAGCGGGCGGTGCGCCCGTCGGATTTGGGGCGCAGCACCCGGCCCAGGCGCTGGGCCTCCTCCTGGCGGGAGCCGAAGGACCCCGAGATCTGGATGGCCACCGCGGCCTCGGGCAGGTCGATGGAGAAGTTGGCGACCTTGGACACCACCAGGGTGTTCAGCTCTCCCGAACGGAAGGCGTCGAACAGCCGCTCGCGCTCCTTGATCCGGGTCTCGCCCTTGATGACGGGTGCGTCCAGTGCGGCCGCGACCTCGTCCAACTGGTCGATGTAGGAACCGATCACCAGGACCCGTTCGTCGGGGTGCCTGGCCACCAGTTCCCGCACGAGCGTGGTCTTGGTCGCGGTCGAGGAGCAGAACCGGTAGCGGTCCTCCGGTTCGGCGGTTGCGTAGGCCAACCGCTCGGACTCGGTCAGGTTGACCCGCACCTCCACGCAGTCCGCCGGGGCGATCCACCCCTGCTGCTCCATCTCCTTCCACGGAGTGTCGTAGCGCTTGGGGCCGATCAGGGAGAACACGTCGCCCTCGCGGCCGTCCTCGCGCACCAGGGTCGCGGTCAGCCCGAGCCGGCGGCGGGCCTGGAGGTCGGCGGTCATCCGGAAGATCGGTGCGGGCAGCAGGTGGACCTCGTCGTAGACGACCAGGCCCCAGTCACGCGCCTCGAACAGTTCCAGGTGCGTGTACACGCCTTTTCGGCGTGCCGCCATCACCTGGTACGTGGCGATGGTGACCGGCCGGATCTCCTTGCGGGTCCCCGAGTACTCGCCGATCTCGTCCTCGGTCAGGGAGGTGCGGCGCAGCAGCTCCGAACGCCACTGGTGGACCGAGACGGTGTTGGTGACCAGGATCAGCGTGGTGGCCTTGGTCATCGCCATCGCAGCCGCGCCCACGATGGTCTTGCCGGCCCCGCAGGGCAGCACGACCACGCCCGAACCACCGGCGTCGAAGCTCTCGGCGGCCTCGCGCTGGTAGCCGCGCAGCTCCCAGCCGTCCTGGGCCAGGTCGATCGGGTGTGCCTCGCCGTCCACGTACCCGGCGAGGTCCTCGGCCGGCCAGCCGAGCTTGAGCAGCGCCTGCTTGAGGTTGCCGCGCTCGCTGGGGTGCACCAGCACGGTGTCGGTCTCGACCCGCTCGCCCAGCATCGGCTTGATCTTCTTGGCCCGCACGACCTCCTCCAGCACCGCCTGGTCCACGGCTTGCAGAGCCAGGCCGTGGACCGGGTGGGCGAGCAGCTTCAGGCGGCCGTAGCGGCCCATCGTCTCGGCGATGTCCACCAGCAGCGAGTGCGGGACCGGGTAGCGGGAGTACGTCAGGAACGCGTCCACCACCTGCTCGGCGTCGTGCCCGGCGGCGCGCGCGTTCCACAGCGCCAGCGGGGTGACCCGGTAGGTGTGCACGTGCTCGGGTGCGCGCTCCAGTTCGGCGAACGGGGCGATCGCCCGGCGGCACTCGTCGGCCGACTCGTGGTCGACCTCCAGCAGCAGGGTCTTGTCTGACTGGACGATCAGGCAGGACACGCGTGCCTCCCGAGGGGCAGAGGAAACTTCCTGTTGGAGTGTACGCAGTGACCAGGTCCGACGGGGCGCTCTCCCCTGCCGCGAGCGCGTCCCGGGGCGGGTCAGCTGTTCGTCAGGCTCAGGAAGAGGACCAGGAGAAGGATCAGGATGCCGATGTGGATGAAGTTGCTCAGCCACGCCCAGCGCGTGTACTTCTCGAACTCGACCGGGTCCTGCTCCTTGCTCAACGCGATCGCGGCGAACACGATTCCGATGATGTTGGTGAATCCGAAGCAGGACAGCGTCACGATGATGGCGATGATCAGTGACAGGATCGCGTTTCCCCGGGCGGGGGGCGGGCCGGGGTGCGGGGGGTAGCCCGGGGGCCGGCCGTAGCCGGGCGGGGGCGGTGGC
Source organism: Nocardiopsis ansamitocini (assembly GCF_030268225.1). Classification (GTDB taxonomy): domain Bacteria; phylum Actinomycetota; class Actinomycetes; order Streptosporangiales; family Streptosporangiaceae; genus Nocardiopsis_D; species Nocardiopsis_D ansamitocini. The sequence goes on from NZ_BSQG01000002.1 coordinate 468,464, forward strand.
GGATAGCCGGGCTGCCAGGGCCCGCTGGGTTGGCCGTATCCGCCGTCCCAGCCGGGTGGGCGCGGTTGTCGCGGGTCGCCCCAGTAGTCGGGTGGGCCAGACCACTGGCTGCTCATGAGCTCCTGCCTTTTCTACGGTTCACGGACACGCGACCAGGACCACGGCACCGCGGGGGATGGGGGCGGGTCAGTAGTTCAGCCCGGGGTTGACTCCCTCGAACCACGAACCCGCCTGGGTGAGGATGACGAGAAAGGAGACGGCCATGACAACGAACATCACCGCCGCCGCGCCCAGGCAGTACCAGGAATAGCGGGTGAGGGTTTCGGCCTGAGTGTAAAGCCCTCGATCGCGTTTGTGTGCGGCGCGGACCGCGAAGACGATCCCGACGATCCCGAACAGCCAATTCGCACAGCACAGAAACGTCAGCGCGTGCACGATCAACGCCATGGTGGAGCTGCTCGCACCGGTGGCTCCGGCCTGCGGTTGGTCGCCGCGGGTGGTGGCCTCCCGGTCGTGGCCGCGGGGCCGGCCGGTCGGCTCGTCACGGGGGGCCGACGCTCCAGGGGGCAGCGACTGGTTGCTCATGGGGGAGAGGGACCTCTTTGTCTTCCGTGCTCCGAATGGCAGCCTCTATCTCACCAGAAGGCGGGCCCCCGTGACGAGGGCATCGATACCCACGACTCGGCTTTTCCGTCCGCCTCGGGGTACCCGGGATCTACCGGGCGGGCTCGGAGTCCAGCGGGGAGACCCCCGTTATCCGGTGCACGGCGAACCGCCGAACGGCGGCCTTGGTCGCGTCGTAGGCGGTCAGGTATCCACCGTCCACGCTCGCGGGCTCGACGATGCTGCTGCTGGCGATGCCTTCGGAGTCCAGATAACCGATCCACACCCGGCCGCCGGCCCGCGCCGCCGCGCTGAGCACGGCCAGGGTCGTGGCGGTGGGGGAGCGCGGCGGTTCGGAGCCGGGGGTGTCGACAGGGTGGCGCACCGCGGTCTCGGCCTCGTCGCCGGCCCGCAGCGCCCGTACCGCAGCCATCCGCAGTTCCGGGCCGGGAACGGGCGGTCCGGCCAGTTCCGAACCGGCGGCCCGTCCCACGGACCGACGCGCCTGGGGGTGGCTGATCTGCACCGATCCGTCGACTGCCTCGGGCACCGGGTGGTAGCCGAGTTCGCCCAACCGGTCCAGGAGGATCGGTCGGCTGGCCCTCGACGCGACGACCGTCGGGGCGAGCCCGAACAGACCCAGGTCGGTTGCCCGGCGGTCGCTGAGGAGTTCACTGAGAACAGCGGGATCGTCGCAGCGCAGGTAACTGGACGCGGTTCCCACACGCAGTCGGCCGTGCTGGCGTGCGACATCGGCCACGAGGTAGCGCAACGGCTGGGGCAGCGGCGTGCGCGAGTGCCGTTCCAGCAGCTCGACGAGTTCCTCCGCGCCGCGCCCGGCATCCAGGGCACGGCGCACCGACGCCGCGCTGAACCGGTAGACGGTCGCCCCGCCGGTGGACTCGACGTCGGCGGCCAGGGCGAGTTCGCGGGCCAGCGCAGGGACGAGCGGTCCGGGCGCGACCGCGGTCAGATCGCCCTGGAGCAGGAAGTGGTCCAGGGGGACGGGGAGTTCGGCTGCCAACCGGGCAGCCGTTACGGAATCCGCTGCTCCTGAGGGGGCGGAGGCGAAGGAGTCGGCGGTCGCCTCGGCCGCGACGGTGACGGCGAAGGGCGCGAGGACAAAGCGCCCGGTCAGTCCAAGCGTCTCGGCCTCGGTCAGTGTGTCGCGCACCAGTTCGTCGAAGGCCGCTCCCTGGCGCCGCGGCCGTAGCCAGGCCAACCGGGCGGACACCGTTTCGGGGTCGGGGGCGCACCCCGCGGGCGCACTGGACAGGGCGGCAAGGACGTCCAGGCGCACCTCGGGTGCGAAGCGGCGGTCCAACCCCTCGCCCAGCACGTTGCGGGACCGGCCGCGTGCGTCCTTGCCCCGACCCAGGCCGGCCGCTCGGGGGGACCGCAGCCAGGCGCCCACCAGCCACAGCCAGCGGCGTGCCGGATCGCATGCCCGCCAGACGTCGTACTCGACGGTGGGCAGCCACTCCCCGTCCACCTCGCTGCCGGGGGCGATCAGGCCCCCCGCACGGGCGGTCTCCATGAGTAGGGCAGCCCCGGCCTCGTCGGTGTCCATGAGGTGAGCGGCGCGCTTGAGATCGCGCACCCCCAACCCCCCGTTGCGCAGCACCCCGGGCGGGTCCGCGGTCCAGGCGTCCAAGAGCTCTTCCAGCGAGCGGAGCACGGTGAACACCTGCCCGGCCGCGGCACGGGTCGCCAGCGCTGCGTCGACGATGGGGCCGGACACGGGGGGTGGTTCGGCTTCGGTCGGGGAGAAGAGCCGTCCGTCGCGCAGGTGCAGGGCGACCTCGCGGGGCAGGGCGACGGTGTGGTCGTCGGTGCCGATGATCAGGCCGAGGGCCAGCAGTCGGTCGATGGGGGAGACCGCCGTCGCCAGGCTGGTCTCCCGCTGGGCGTTGGAGACGCTGCCGTGTGCGGGGCCCCAGGCCATACGGTCCAGGACGGGACGGGCCGCGTCACCGGCCACGGCGAGCAACTCCTCGATGCGGCCGGGGCGGGTGAGGTCGGCGCCGATCCGCTCGGCGGGCGCTCCGTCGGCGTAGCCGGTGGGCAGGCCCAGATCGGCGGCCAGCCGGTTGAGCCGGTCCAGGGGAAGAGCCCCGATCAGCGCCGTCACCGGTGGGCCCAGGGCCGCAGGTTCGACGAGGATGTCGCGCAGGATCGCGATCGGTCGCAGCAGGCCCGCGTCGTCCCAGACCAGGGCAGTCGTTCGCAGTTGGCCGAGGGGTGCGTCCAGTGCGTCGCACGGGACGCCCAAGGCGACGGCGAGCTCTTCGCGACGGGTGCCCTCGGGGGTACCGGAGAAACGTGGATCGCCCAGCGCCAGCAGCCCCTCCAGGACCTGGAGCCCGAACCGGTCCAGTTGATCCAGCGCGCGCAGCACGGTGGGCTTGGAGGTGGCGCGTGCCGCCAGGGCGGCGATTCCTGCCGGCACGGGGGCCATGAGGTCGGGGCGTGCCGCGAACAGTGCTGTCAGTTCCGGGTTGGAGAGACTTCGTAACCAGGAGGTATAGGTCAGAGCGCGCCCCGATTCCAGGCGCGCCGCGGGCCCTGCGTCGTCGGTCATCGCAACCAACGCTAATCCATACCGGGACCTTCGGGGGGCGCCCGTCCCCGGCCCCCGGGGCAGGCCCCGCACCCGTCGCGGGGCGCCCACGCCGGGGCCGAGGGCGGACGCAGGGGTCCGTCGACCTAGCCGGGGAAGGTGACGCGGGCCGAGCGCACGCCGATCAGCGGGGGAATCCACTGGGTCTCGTCGAAGCCGAAGCCGAGGACCTGGCCGGTGCAGTCGGGGCCGCCGTAGAGCAGGTACTCGCCGTTGTTGCTGGCCTTGGCCAGGGTCACGATGCGCGAGTCCAGTGCGTAGCAGCCGCTGCCTCCTTTGACCTCCTCGTAGCCGGGGAGGGAGTGGACCGCGAAGGAACCGGTGGCGGCGTTGGCGGGGGCTGCTGAGGCCAGGGTTCCGCCGATCGCGGCCGCGGCCACGAGGGCCACGGCGGTGCTGCGCAGGCGCATGGTGCTCCTTGAATCAGAGTCGGGTTGATCGGGTTGTGCGGGGGATCACTTCCATCCTTTCAGTACTTAAAGTAGTGGCGCCAGCACTTTGGGTTATGTGGTGGATTCCTTTTCGGCGGCCCGCAATTTCTCGCTATCTGTTGGGAGCTCCCATTCCCGGTTGTGCGGCACGATGGCCCAATGACCCCTCGTGCGGAACAGTTGGTCTTGGAGTACCTCGCCAGGGTCGGCGGTGTCGCGTCCGCTCACCTGCCCCCGACCCGGCGCACCGTCTACCTCTCCGGGCTGCGCGCGCGGATCACCAAGGACTGCGCCACGGCCGGGGCGACCGAGTCCGAGCAGGTGGCACGCGTCCTGCGTCGGCTCGGCGATCCGGCCGAACTCGTGCTGCGCGAGTGCGGGCCGCAGGGAGAGGACGTCCCCAAGGAAGAGGTGGAGGAGCCGAGCACCGTCGGTGGTCTCACCCGCCCGGCCGTCTACCGTCGCGACCCCCCGCCCTGGCGCGGTGGCCCCCGGCGCGGACGGCTGCGTCGGCACGTACCCGCGCGGGGGAGCGGCACGAGTGTCGCCGGCGGGAGGGCACCTGCCGCCAAGAGCACCGCTTACTGGATCCTCGCCGGCTCCCGGGCCAATCCGCTCGAAGCCGCGGCAGTGCTGCTCTACCTCGCGAGCGGCCTCTCCGAAGCGGTGGTCTTCCTCTGGCTGGTCGGTGTGGTGCAGGTGGGATTGAGCCGGGTGTGGAGCACCCGCGACAAGTGGGCGGGCGTCGCCATTCCGCTCCTGGGGACGGTGATGGGAATGGCGACCTGGCGGTCCGATGTCGTCTACATCTACATCGACGAGATCATCGGACTGTCCCTCATGGGGCCGGGCCTGGTCGGTATGCGGTTCGCCGCCTTCGTCGGCGGTTGCTACCTGCTGGTGCGCCTCTCCCGTATCGCCCGCGAGGACGCGTCCTGACGGCGGATCCGCGTGGGTCATCTCCTGGCAAACGCTCGGGAATATCGTCGTTGACCTGTGTTTTTTGTGCGTGCGCACCTGTTTCTCTCGGGTGATGATGGCATCAAGTCCCGCCGCCGCTCGTAGGCGGGGCGCGATGGCCGGCCGGGGCAAACCCGTCATCGGAGGGCCATCTACCGAGACGGTGTCCCGGACCGCTGGGTCCCGTCCCACAACTCCGCAACCAGCGGTGCGCGGGATGCTGTTGTTGAGGAGGCCCGGGAACACCGTCCCGGGCCTCCTCGTCGTGGGGAGCGCCTGCGTTCGCCGGTCAAACCTGGTTCCCCGGTCCTCTCGCTGGCCGTTTATGGCCCGGTGTTTTGCGCATTTTTGTAATGATTGGCGGATTTATTAAGTCGCCTGTCCGGAGTGTTCCGCACTAGCCTGAAACAGCCCCGATGCGATACCGGGGCAGGAAGCTCAGCGTCGTGTGAGTCCCTTCGAGGGAGAGCGCGAGCGGGCTTCTTTCGTGTTTCGACGGTTAGCGAGCGAGAGCGAAGAGGTCACACGTGCCCACCGGCAAGGTCAAGTGGTACGACGGGGACAAGGGTTTCGGCTTCCTCACCGATGACGACGGCGGTGATGTCTTCCTGCATTCCTCCGCACTCCCAGCCGGCACGACCACCCTGCCCCCGGGGCAGCGGGTCGAGTTCGGCATCGTCCAGGGCCGCAAGGGCGCGCAGGCGCTGCACGCCCGGCTCCTTGACGCACCGCCCTCGATCGCCAAGGGGATGCGCAAGAAACCCGAAGAGATGGTTCTGATCGTCGAGGATCTGATCACGCTTCTCGATCGGGCCTCCAACTCCTATCGTCGTGACCGACATCCCGATCGGCGCGAGGCGGCGAAGATCGCGCAGGCGCTGCGCGTCGTGGCCGATGACCTGGAGGCATAAGGCTTCCCGACATATGCCGCGGTCCTGTTCCGCGGGCATGGCGCGCCCTGTCGCGCTGTCGTGACAGGGCGTGCGATGCTGCCCCAAGACACGTAACGGTCCTCTATCGATCGTCAACATGGTCAACTTGGTGCCGGTAATCAGCGAAAATGGAACCGTGAGCCGTACCCGTCGTTCTCCCACACCAGATCAGGCATGTATCGAAGCGGAAGGGCAGGCACGCGCCGCCGCCGCCGAGATCGGGCGCCCGGAGTGGGTTGGTGAACGTATCGAAGCGCAGGTAGAGGGTGATCGCTTGGTCACCCACCTTTTCGCATGCCTCGATCCCGCCTACCCCGGTTGGCACTACGCCGTCACTGTGGTCCGCGCCTCGCGGGCCAAGCACGTCACGGTCAACGAGTCGGTTCTGCTTCCCGGCCCCGAGGCCCTGCTCCCGCCCGAGTGGCTTCCCTGGAAGGAGCGGCTGCGCCCGGGCGACCTCGGCGTGGGCGACCTCCTGCCCAGCCCCGAGGACGATGAGCGCCTCATGCCCGGCTACGCCCAGGTCTTTGCCGGCAACGAGGCCGACGAGGACGGGCACGACAAGCAGATGGTCTGGGAACTGGGGCTCGGACGCGCCCGGGTCCTCTCCGAGTCCGGCCGCGAGGCGGCCGCGGAGCGCTGGTACACCGGAGAGTCCGGTCCCGACAGTCCCATCGCCAATGCCGCACCCGGCAAGTGTTCGACCTGCGGGTTCATGACCCCGCTGGCCGGTGAGTTCCGTCAGATGTTCGGGGTGTGCGCCAACGAGTTCGCACCCGACGACGGCAAGGTGGTCTCGCTGGACCACGGCTGCGGAGCCCACTCCGAGGCCGAGGTCCCCGTGACCCAGACCGAACCGCTCACCCCGGTCGTCGACGAGATGGGCTACGACGCCCTCGTCTTCGACGAGGAGACCGAGCCGGTCGAGCACGACACCACCGACCGCGAACTCGTCGCCTTGGGTTCCCCCACGGAACCCAAGCCCTGACCGACAGGCGACAGCGCACGGGACCGCACCGGCGGCCGAAGCCGGGTGTCCACCGCTTCTCGACGCCCGTGCCCGATTCCGGGACACCCGGACCCGGGTACCCCTGGACCGGGCGCAGGCAGGGGCTGACCCTGACCGCGTTCCTGCGGTCACCGGTCGAAGCCGACCAGCAGCGTGCGGCCGCCCGCGGCATCCCGCTGGCGTTGTCGAAGGACGGCACCCCTGCTTTTCGGTCGGGCGTCGCCGCCGGACTCCGCACACGTCGGTGGTCCCACCGGCCCGGCCCGGTTGCCTGGGGTGAAAGATTCCTCGGGCCTGCCGGGGCGGTGGAAGAACTGCGCTCCCCGCTCTCCTCGCCCCGGACCGAGCACTGCCCCTTTGCGGACCGGCCCTTTCCACCGAGTCCCCGCCGGGCCGGGGACCGCCCCGGCCCCGATAGAAAACACCCTTTTCCCGGTCCGGGTGCGGCCTGCCCCCGGATCGTAGGGTGGCGCCCGTGACCCTCGATCCCGACGTGGCCCGTGCCCGGTTCGCCGCGGCGCGGGTCGCCCGCCTGGCGACCGTGTCCGCCGACGGCCGGCCTCATCTCGTGCCCGTCACCTTTGCTGCCTACGGCCACACGGTCGCCGTCGCAGTCGATCACAAGCCGAAGTCCGGGACCGGTCTCAAACGGCTCGCCAACATCCGGGCCAACCCCGAGGTGTGCCTGATCGTCGACGAGTACAGCGACGACTGGCACCGCCTCTGGTGGGCCCGCGCCGACGGTGTCGCACGTGTCGAGCACGAGGGAGCGGACCGGGCCGACGCCCTCGCCCGGCTCGCCCGGCGCTATCCCCAGTACCGGGAGAATCCGCCGAACGGCGCGGTGATCCTGATCGGGGTCGTCCGATGGCGGGGGTGGTCCTTCGGCTAGGTGCGCCATCGGCACGAGGGCAGCGGAAAAGGGCATAAGGATGTGGAACGTCGTGAACCGGTTCAAGTAGCGTTCTGGGCATGCCGCCTACGGAGACCCGTGAACTCACCGATCCCGCTCGCCAGCACGCCGCGCGCAGCGGCCCGCGCCCCGTGCGGCTGCACCTCTGGCGGCCCGCTGGGACCAGGGACCCGCGCCCCACCGTGCTGGTGTCCCACGGCACCGGTGGTTCGGCCGGGCAGATGGACTGGTTGGCCGAACCGCTGGCCCGGGCCGGGTTCCTGGTCGCCGCGGTCGACCACCACGGCAACAACCACGTGGACGGCTACCTCGCCACGCAGTTCGCCGCCCTCTGGGAGCGGGCCCGCGACCTCTCCTTCGTGCTGGACCATCTGGCCAGGGGAAACGAACTCGGTCCGGTCGGTGCGGCCGGCTTCTCCGCCGGCGGCTACACCGCAGCCGCGCTGCTGGGCGCCCGGATCAGCGAGGAACGCTACCGCGCCATGCTGGACCTGAAGGTTCCCGTCCCGGAGGTCCCCGAGTACCCCGGTCTGATCGGGGAGATCCGCCGGCTCCCCGACGCCGTCCTGCACTCCTGGCCGATGACGGCTGCCGCCGACTACTCGGACTGGCGGGTGGAGTGCGCCTTCCTGATCTGCCCCGGCGCCGGGCCGTTGATCGACGAGAACAGCCTGGAACGAATCAACCGCCCCGTCGCCGTGCGCTGGGGCGACGCCGACGACGTCACCGTTCCAGAGGAGAACGCCCGGCACTATGCCCGGTTCATCCCCGGCACCGACGCCAGGTCGGTCGGGTTCGACGTCGCCCATTACGACTTCCTCGGTTCCGAGCCCCGTGGGGGGAAGATCCGCGTCGAGGTCGCTTCCGAGGCCGTCGCGTTCTTCACCAGGCACGTCGGCGCCCCGTTCCCCTGACGGTCACACCTCAGTGGCATGATCCCGATACGGAACCCGGGCGGGTTCTTTGACGTCGAACGACACGTCCACGAACGCGGTACCACGAGTAGGAGCGACACTATGCGCAGCAACCTGTTCCAGCAGGCCCAGGAGTCCCAGCAGCCGGGGATGAGCCTGCAGAACCCGCGCATGCTGCGCGTCGGCTTCAACGGCGAGTTCTACGCGCGACAGGGCGCGATGGTCGCCTACCAGGGCAACGTTGACTTCGCCTACCAGGGCGCGGGCAGTATCGGCCGAATGTTCAAGAAGGCGTTCACCGGTGAGGGCCTGCCGCTGATGAAGGTCAGCGGGCAGGGCGACGTCTTCCTGGCCCGCGACGCCTGGGAGATCCACATCATCGACCTGGAGGGCGACTCCGTCACGGTCAGCGGGGAGAACGTCCTCGCCTTCGAGCCCACCCTGGGCTGGGACATCCGCCGTGTCGAGGGGGTGGGCATGGTGGCCGGCGGCCTCTTCAACACCGTCTTCACCGGGCACGGGCGTCTCGCTATCGCCTGCCACGGCACCCCCGTTCTGTTGAACGTCGACCAGCCCACCTTCGTCGACACCGACTCGGCCGTGGCCTGGTCCACTTCGCTGCAGACCAGCGTGCGCAGGACCGCGAAGATGGGCGCGCTGATCGGCCGGGGCAGTGGTGAGGCGTTCCAGCTCGCCTTCCAGGGGCAGGGCTTCGTCCTGGTCCAGGCGTCCGAGGGCCCGCAGGTCGTCCAGCAGTCCTCTTCCTGACGCGGCCGTCGGGGCGCTGTTCAGTCCAGGTCGGCCTCGGCGAGCAGTTCCGACAGGGTCTGCGGGTCGCGCAGCAGTGCCGCGACGAGGTGGCGGCGCGGCCACTGGCCCGCGGACCAGCACAGCGCACGCGCCAGACCGTCCGGGGTCGAGGCGTGCAACTGGCCCCCTGTGTCGCGCCACTCCACCGACGACCCGCCCAGCAGCAGTTTTTCGTGGTGCAGGTAGGTCAACGGCCCGGTGTCCAACAGGGACTGCACTTCGCCGGGGACCGTGCGGACCTCCCCGGAGGAGGTCACCCGGCCCTCCACCGATTCCGAGGCGAGGTCGAGGTCGAGCAGATCGGCCAGGGCGGCAGCGCACCCGGCGGGCGCCAGGACCACCGGCCGCCCCACCAGCAGAGGGAGTAGATCGGGGGTGTCCAGTACCACGGTGTCGTCGGCGTCGGCCACCACGATCGAACCGTCGCGTACCGCGCGCACCGACGAAGGGGGCGAGACCCGATCGGTCGGAACCTCGGCCAGGGCAGCCCAGATCCGGCGCAACGACTCGCGGGTGACGTGCCGCCGAGGGTCGCCCAGGCGCTCCAGGAGGTCGTCAGCGCCGTCGGGGTCGGTGAGCAGTTCCGTCAGGTCCGTGTGCACCCCCAGCGCGCGCGCCAGCTCAGGATCGAGCGCGGCCGGGGCCTCGTCGTACAGTCCGGTCAGCGCCGCATCGGCGTCGGCGGAGCGCAGCTCCACCGGGGCCTGCCCGTCCAGGAGCGCACCTGTGCGCAGCCACCACGCCGTGTAGGACGGGACATCCACCGAGCGCCCGTCCGGCCCCAGGACCCTGGTGGGCTCGGTCACGATGGAGCGCGGCCCGGGGACCGACAGCAGCTCCAACGCCCGCTCCCAACGGTCCTCCCGCACGAACTCCAGGTCACGCACGCCGGTGAGCTCGGGGACCACCGGCGGCAGTGCGGGGTCGCCCAGTCGCGCCGACACGTCGGCGGCCCATTCCTCCAGGCTGTCCAGCGGCAGCTCGTCCTGGGCGTGGACCAGGGCCTCACCCAGTGTCACGTCCTCGGCGCGACACACCGCGAACAGTCGAAGCACGCCCACGGCCTCCAGGGTGCCGGGGTCGTAGTCCTCGGCCAGGTCCTCGGCCAGCACCCCGAAGGGCGCGTCGTCGGTGAAGACGTCCAGCAGAGGACTGTCGGGCAGCAGCAGCTCGCTCGCGGGGCCGTACTCGCCCTCGTCGTCGCGCAGCGCCAGCTCCGCCAGCCACGGCGCGTCCTCCAGGGTGGTCCCCGAGGCCGCGACCAGTTCCAGTACGGCGCGGGCGATCTCGTCGGGATCGTCGGCGTCCAGCGAGTTCTCCACCGCGGCGCGGGTGAGCGGATCGGTGAGTACGGCGCGTTCGTTGGCCTCGATCGCCCCGAGACGGACCAGCAGGGTGTCGGCCGCCTCCGGATGGACGATCCGCAACCCCAGCGGAGCCAGGGACTCCGGTGTCAGCGCCCCGGAGACGAAGGAGTCCCCGGTGGGCAGGAGCAGGCCGCGCGGCCCGCGCACGAGGCGCCCGTCCAGCAGGGGCACCGGTAGCGCACCGAGGTCGCCCAGGTCGCACCCCTGCTGTCCGGCCGCGCGCAGCGCAGCGTAGAGCCGCGCCCACCAGGCCGGTTCCCGGTCGAGGTCGCCGAGCAGGTCGGCGAGGTCGGCCAGCGCGATCGCGCGCAGTCGCAATGCGCGCAGCCCGGGGTGGCGCAGGTTCCAGTCGCCGGGAAGCGCGTTGGGGGCCAGGCCGGAGAGGACCCCCACGAGTTCGGGGCCGCCCTCGATGGCCACGGCGTCGCGCGGACGCACCGGCTCGCCCGAGGCCGTCACCAGGAACGGGGAATCGCGCAGCGCCGTGGCCGCGGCTGCCCGGAACCGGGCGTCGAACTCGCCGCCGCGCATCAGGTCCTGCGGGATCAGGTCCCAGGTGGCCCGGGCCTCCAGGAGGCACAGCAGGTCGGCGTAGGCTCCTGCCGCCGCGGTGATCAGGGCGTCGGCGGCCGGACCGGAGGCGACCCGGCGACGATCGGGGGACAGTGGGAACGCACCGATCAGCAGTGCGGGAACGTGCAGTTCCTCGTCGCTGGGGGTGGGGGCGTGCACGACCCGCGGGACATCGCCGGGCAGGCCGGCCATTCCGCCGTCCGGATCGACGACGACCGCCCAGGTCAGCGACCAGTCGACCCGGTCGCGTTCCTCGGTGGGCCGGTCGGCGAGCTGCTCGGGGGTGAGGCGCCCGGTGCGGGTGAGGGTCCGCCAGTGCCGGACGTGTTCGCCCGATCCGTCGGCGACCCGGGTCACCACCCGGCCGTCCTCGCCGCGTCGGGCGCTGAGCAGCCGGGTCACCCCGTCGGCGTCGATCTCGATCTCGGCCAGCCACGGCAGGGCCAACAGCAGGGTCTCCCCGGTCTCGGCGAGTTGTGCGGCGAGGACCGAGGCGGCGTCGGAGTCGCGAAGGCGCAGGACGACCGATGTGTCGTAGCCCTCGGGGACCTCGGCGTGGTCGGGGAACGGCAGCCGCAGCAGGGGGACCCGGCCGCCCCGCCGCCCGAGTTCGTCGGCGAGTTCGGTCCCGGCCCGGCCGGTCCCCACCAACTCGTCGCCGACCACCGTCTCGGCCCGTTCCCGGCTCCAGCGCACGGCACCGCCGCGGGAGGCGATCACGACGTCGTCGCTGACCGATGCCACGGCCGTGAACCCTACGCCGAACCGGCCCACCAGCCCTTCCCCGGTGTCGCGTTTGGCCGAGGCCCGCAAGGTGGCGAGGGACTGCACGCCCTCGGCGGTCAGCGCGGCCCCGGTGTTGGCGGCGCTGAACTCGCCGTCGTGCAGCCGCAACCGCAGCCGTCCGGGCGACCCGGCGCGCCGTGCGGCGTCGGCGGCGTTCTGGGCGAGCTCCACGATCACGCGGTCCCGGTACCCGCCGAGGGCGTAGTCCTCTTCGGTGTTGGCGTCCTCGCGGAACCGTGCCGCGGAGTTGGCCCAGCCGTCGAGGACGTGGCGGCGCAGCGTCTCCAAACCGTACGGATCAGCGGTGGTGCTGCTCATCGGGACCCTTCCAGAGATAGTGGCTGCACTACCGTACGCGACCTCCGACCGCTGCGGTCGTTAATGCGCGTGGTCGCCGGGCGGTGTCCCGAAAGCACCGCCGCGGCTGCCGTCCCACGAGGTCAGCGGGCGACCCGGAAAAAGCCCTCGGCGATCAGGGCGCGCAGCACGTCGGGGGTGCGTGCCCGCAGCTCGTCCTGGTCCTGGCCGGTCAGGTCGGCGATGGCATCGAGCAGCGGCCCCACCGGCATGGTGCCGTCGCACACGCTCGCCAGGGCGGCCTCGACCGTACCGACCTGGGCCACGCGGTGCAGGCCCTCGCTCTGGCGCAGCAGGATGCGCTCGGGGTCGGGCGCGCCAGGGGCGCCGATGCGCTCCTCCTTGACGTCCGGGGCCAGTGCCACGTGTGCGGAGAGCAGTGCGGCGTCGGTCAACCGGTGCGCGGTCATCGCCCCGTCCACCACCTCGGGCAGATAGGGGCCGACCGGTTGGGTGATGGAGTGGCGCAGTTCCTCCACCCGCACGGTGGCGTCCTGGGCGACGTCGTTGCGCAGGCAGATCCAGCCGAAACCGATGCCCTTGATGCCTTCGCGCTCGAAGTAGTCCAGCCACGCGTCGTAGCGCCGGGTGTACTCGGGGGTGCCGTGCTCGCAGGAGTCGCGCAGCCACAACTCGACGTACTCGGCGGGATCCTGCACATCGCGTTGGACCACCCACCCCGAGCACCCGGTCCCGGTCACCCATTCGCCGACCCGGTCGCGCCAGTCCTCCCCGCCCACGTGCAGCCAGTTCGCCAGCAGCTGGCCCCAGCCGCCGTCGGTCAGGTGTGCGGGGGCGCCGCGCACGATCTCGGCGCATACCGAGTCGCCCGCGAGGTCGGACTCCCGGTAGGTGTAGCGCGCGGAGTCCGGTGTGATCACGAACGGCGGGTTGGAGACGATCAGGTCGAACCGCTCCTCCTTGACCGGCTCGTACAGCGACCCCTCGCGTACGCGCACGTTGTCCAGCCCCGAGAGGGCGCAACTGATCTCGGTCATCCACAGGGCGCGCGGGTTGAGGTCGGTGGCGATGACCTCGCCGGCCCGCGCGGCCAGGTGCAGGGCCTGGACGCCGCAGCCGGTCCCCAGGTCCAGGGCGCGCTCGACGGGACCGTCCACGATCAGTTTCGACAGCGTTGCCGACGCCCCGCCCGCACCCACCACGTGGTCGGGGCGCGGGGACCCCTGTCCTGGGCGCACGGTGGGGTCGGAGACGACGTAGCCGGGAAGGCCCCCGTCCAACTCCCAGGGGCCCAGGTGGACGAGCGCGCGCACCCGGCCGTCGCGCACGGTGAGCAGGCCGGCTCCGGCGAGCTCGGTCACCGGGAGGATCGTGCGCGCGGCCTCCTCGGACACCGTCTCCTGCAACCACCACAGCCGCAGCAGCAGCCCGAGGCGTTCGTCACCACCGGTCGCGCGTAGTGCGGGCACCAACTGTTCACGGGCCAGCGCCTTCGCAGCGGTGTCGCCCAGCCGATCGCGTACGCCGGACACGGTGTAGTCGGCGTCGATCAGGGTCTGGCGCAGCCGTTCGGCGAGGTGGCGCGGAAAGGGGCGAAGCGAATCAGGCACGGACCCATTATCGAGTACATGTGCAAAATGCTGGGACGGGTCATTATCCGTGCTGGTCAGGGGTGTTCTGGGTGGTGCCGTCCGGGGTGTTCGGCCGCCTCGGCCCGGGCGGTGCGCTTGGCGACGGCCCGTTCGTCGGCTTCGGTGCGCTTGCGCAGCAGCCGGGGAATGTAGAGGAAGGCGAAGACGCCCAGACCGATCCCGGTGACGCACACCCAGATCCACCACCGCTCGTCCGGTGCGAGGGAATCGCCCGATGCGAGGAGCACGACCAGCGCGACCGCCCAGGCGAGCGAGCCCAGGGCGGTGGGGACGCGGTAGTCGGTTTCCAGGACCTCGGGGTCGGGCTGACGGGGTGTGCGCACCCTTTCAGGCTAATCGATCCGCGGGCGGTCCTCTCCGGCGCCCGGCTGGTGGGCCGGCGTCTTCGGCGGCCGGGCTTCGGGCGCCGTGCGCGCGGGTAGGAATCCGCAACGGTGTCGTCTCGACTCCGTAATCCCGGTTTGTCAGGATCGGTTGGGTGAACGAGACGCCCACGCCCGCATCCGAGGCCGATCCGGAGCCGCCTGCGGCAACCGGGTTCAGAGCAACCCTTGACCGCTACTTCCAGGTCTCCCGGCGCAAGTCCGACTTCGCGCGGGAGATCCGCGGTGGTCTGGCCATGTTCTTCGCGATGGCCTACATCATCGTCCTCAACCCGCTGATCATCGGAACGGGGACGGACGGGGACGGAAACCTGATCGGGGGAGCGGCCGACGCGGGCATCTCCATTCCGATGGTCGCCGCGGCCACCGCGCTGGTCGCGGGCGTGATGAGCATCCTGATGGGGGTGATCGGCCGGTACCCGTTCGGGCTCGCCGCGGGAATGGGGCTCAACGTCATCGTCGCCGTGACGCTGGCCCCCCAGATGACCTGGGCCGACGCAATGGGACTCGTCGTCCTTGAGGGCCTGATCCTGCTGGTGCTCGTCCTCACTGGTTTTCGCACCGCGGTCTTTCGCGCGATCCCCGCTGAGCTCAAGACCGCGATCGCGGTGGGGCTGGGCCTGTTCCTCACGCTGGTCGGCTTCGTCAACGCCGGGTTCGTGCGACGCGTGCCCGACGCGGCGGGGACCACGGTCCCGGTCCAGCTGGGCGACGGCCACCTCAACGGCTGGCCGATCCTGGTCTTCGTGGTCGGGTTGGCGCTCACCATCGTGCTCATGGTGCGCGGGACCAAGGGCGCGCTTCTGATCGGAATCATCGTGGCCACCGTCGTCGCGATCGTCGTCGAAGCGGTCGCCAAGGTCGGCCCGATGGTCGACCCGGTGAGCGGTGCGGTCAACCCGAACGGCTGGTCGCTCAACGTCCCGGAGCTGTCCGGCCCGGTCGTCGCCCTGCCCGACTTCGGGCTGCTCGGCCAGTTCACCCTCTTCGGCAGCCTGGAGCACATCGGCGTGATCACGCTGATTCTGCTGGTCTTCACGCTGATCCTGGCCGACTTCTTCGACACGATGGGCACCATGGTCGGGGTGGCGGGCCAGGCCGACCTCCTCGAAAAGAACGGCGACCTCCCGGGGGCGCGTGAAGTGCTGGTCGTCGACTCCCTGGCAGCGGTGGCAGGCGGTGCCTCCTCGTCCTCCTCGGCCACCGTCTACGCGGAGTCGGCAGCGGCGGTCGGTGAGGGTGCGCGGACCGGTATCGCGCCCATCGTCGCCGGGGTGCTGTTCCTCGTGGCCACGCTGTTCTCGCCCCTGGTCAACCTGGTGCCGTTCGAGGCGGCCACCCCGGTGCTGATCGTCGTGGGCTTCTTGATGATGACGCAGATCACCAAGATCGACTTCACCGACTTCGGTGTCGCGATCCCCGCGTTCCTCACCATCGTGGTCATGCCCTTCTCCTACTCCATCGCCGACGGTATCGGCGCGGGTTTCGTCAGCTACGTCCTGCTGCGCACCGCGCAGGGGCGGGCCGGGGAGGTCCATCCGCTGATGTGGATCGTGGCGGCGGCGTTCCTCGTCTACTTCGGGCTGGGGCCGATCCAGGCGCTCATCGGCTAGGTCTCCTGTGGCCGCGCTACGCTCCAATACCGGGTGCCCCGTCCGCGCAGCGGCCGGGGCGCCCTGGTTTTCCCGGCCGATTGTGATCGAGACCATGGTTTCTCGAGTGGTGCGAGCAGGAATGCGCGACTTCGAGATATCGTTAGCAAGAGTAATGAGTCATGCTAATGAAGCACCCCGACGTTTCCCAGCAGACCAGGACTGACGCGGGCCTGGCGGCCGAGCTCCGCATGGCCGTCGGGCGACTTGCCCGGCGGCTGCGCGCGCAGCGGCCCGACTCCTCCCTGTCCCTCGGTCAGGGGGCGGTGCTGTTCGCACTGGCACGGCACGGGCAGATGACGCCCGGTGGCCTCGCCGAGTACGAGAAGGTGCAGCCGCCGTCCATGACCAGGGTGATCTCCGCCCTGGAGGAGCGCGGTCTGGTGCGCAGGATGAAGCACCCGGACGACCGCCGCCAACAGCTCGTGGAACTGACCGATGAAGGCGCCCTCCTGGTGCATCAGGACCAGGAGCGCCGCGAGGCGTGGTTGACCCTGCGCCTGGCCGAACTGACCCCGGCCGAGAAGACGACGCTGCGCAAGGCGGCGCAGATCCTCGGAAGGCTCAGCCAGTCCTAGCCCGCGCCGTCGGGGTGCGCATCTGATCGAAGGAGCACGCCACGGCTACCGCCATCCGCCCCCAACCGCCCGCCGTCACCCCGGCCCGACCCGCTGAGGCGCTCGACGAACGCCCCCGACCGATCGACTCAGCGCCGGCGCCTCCGGTGCCGGCGTCCGACGCCAAGCCGACCATGTTCCGCTCGCTGCGCGTGCGCAACTACCGTCTGTACGCCATGGGTCAGATCGTCTCCAACAGCGGTACCTGGATGCAGCGTGTCGCCCAGGACTGGCTCGTCCTCCAGCTCAGCGGCGGCAGCGGCGTCGCCCTGGGCGTCACCACCGCGCTGCAGTTCCTGCCGATGCTGTTCTTCGCCCTATGGGGCGGAGCCATCGTGGACCGGCTCTCCAAGCGTGGCCTGCTCATCACCACCCAGGCGCTCATGGGCGGCCTCGCCCTCGGGCTCGGACTGCTCGTCACCCTCGGCGCCGCGCAGGTCTGGCACGTCTACCTGTTCGCTCTCGCCCTCGGTCTCATCACCGTCCTGGACAACCCCGCACGCCAGACCTTCGTGATGGAGATGGTCGGCCCCAAGGACATGTCCAACGCCGTCGCGCTGAACAGCGCCAGCTTCCAACTCGGCCGGGTCGTCGGCCCGGCGGTCGCCGGCCTGCTCATCGCCGCGATCGGCAGCGGACCGGTGTTCCTGGTCAACGCGCTGTCCTTCCTCGGTGTGATCGCCGGCCTCGCGATGATGCGCCCCTCCGAACTCAACGTCACCGAACCCGCCCCCCGCGCCAAGGGCCAGATCAGGGAGGGCCTGCGCTATGTCGCCGGACGCCGGGACCTGGTGCTGCTGCTGGTGATGATCGCGTTCGTGCAGCTGTTCGGCTCCAACGGTCAGAACCTGATCGCGCTCATGGTCAACAACGTCTTCCGGGCCGGCGCCCAGGCGTACGGGGTGGCCGCCGCCTGCTTCGCCGTGGGCGCGCTGGCCGGTGCGCTCATCGCTGCCCGCCGTGAGGCTCCCCGGCTGCCGGTACTGCTGGCCGGGGCCTTCACGTTCGGCCTCTGCCAGATCGTCGCCGGCCTCATGCCCACCTACCTGGTCTTCACCCTGGTCCTCATCCCGCTCGGCATCGCCTTCATGACGTTCACCGCCACGATGAACGCGTTCTTCCAGCTCAACGTGGACGGACAGATGCGCGGCCGGGTCATGGCGATGTATATGTTGGTCTTCCTCGGGGTGGCGCCCATCGGCGCACCGATCGTGGGGTTCCTGGCGGACGCCTTCGGCCCTGCTGCGAGCCTGATCACCGGGGGCGTCGTGGGCGTGGTGGTGACCACCGTCATCGCGATCGCCCTTGGACGTACCCTCGGTGTCGGCGTACGGGTGACCCCGCTGCGTCGTCCCTTCGTCGAGCTGACCCGGCGGCCGTTGGCCGAGTCGGCCTGAGCACGCCCCGGAGCCCTCGTTGCGCCTGTTCGCAGCCGTCGTGCCGCCGCCCCCCGTCTGTGACGAACTCCGGCGCGCACTCGTCCCCGTCCGCGAGCGCGCGCCCGAGGGCCTGCGCTGGTCGCCGCGCGAGCAGTGGCACGTCACCCTGCTCTACCTGGGAGAGGTGCCGGAGGAACGGGTCGCCGCGCTGCGCTGGGAGCTGGAGCGCTCGCTGACCCTGCACAAACGGTGTGTGCTCGGACTGGCCGGTGCCGGGACCTTCCCGGGCGACGCCGGCGCCGCCCGGGTGCTGTGGGCCGGGCTGACCGGTGAGACCGGTGCCCTCGCCGGGATGGCGGACGGGATTCGCGCGGCCGCAGCCGCCGCCGGGGTCGAGGCGGGGGAGGAGCGCGACTACGTGCCCCACCTCACCCTGGCCCGCGCGGGCGCCCCCACCGATCTGTCGCGTACCCGTGCCGACCTGGCCGGTCCGGTCGGCACCGAATGGACCGCCGACCAGGTTCACCTCGTCCACAGCCGCCCCGGGCACACGCCCCGGTACCACACCGTTGCCAGCTGGGGGCTAGCCTGAAGACCGATCGCACCAGCAGAGGAGCCGGGCCGGCCATGAGCATGCTCACCAACAACCGCAAGCAGCGCTGGCTGCTGCCGACCGTTCTCGCTGCGATCATGCTCATCGTCATCATCGGTGCGCTGCTCCAGTAGCGAAAGACCACCTCTCCCCGCACGCTCTGCTTCGCCGGTGCCGTGTCTGCGCGCAGTCGCCGCCCACGGAGCCGCTCAGCGTTCGGCCCGGACGCGGGCAGCCGCCTCCCCGACCAGGGCGGTGTTGTCGGTGGCCTCCGCGCCGTCGGGGGTCAGCAAGCAGTCCTCCAAGCCCATGCGCACGTCGAGGTCCAACGCCACGGCCTTGTCCAGGAGCGGCCACGCGGTCGCGTCCCGGCCGTGCAGCATCCGCGGCACAGTGCTCCGGGCACGGTCCAGTACGGAGGCGATGCCCGAAAGGGTCCGCAGGGCCTCGTCCGTGCCCTGCTCCACGGGCTCGATCAGCACCGATGAGCACACCTCGATGACATGCGAGGCAACCAGGACGCGCGCGGCCTCCACCGTCCAGACGCCCGCTTCGACCGCCACCCGGTGTCCGGCCAGCACCCGGGCCACCTCCAGCGAACCGGGTTCGTGCATGTTCACCGTCGCGGAATCGGGCAGCGTCCCCCACCTGCCGACCAGGTCGAGCCGTCGCCACGCGTCCGGCTCGGCCGACAACGAGGTCGTCACGCTCACCGGGACGCCCGGGACCCGGTCGTGCAGTCGGTCCAGCAGCGCGGTCACCAACTGGTGGTCCAGAGACTCCCGCCCCCGGCCGTCACGCGGGTGCACGTGCACCGCGGTCGCCCCCGCCCCGACCACCGCGGCAGCGTCCGCTGCCAACTGGTCCGGTGAGATCGGTAACGCGGGATGCTCGCCGGGGCGGCGGTCCCCGTTCAGGCAGGCGACGATTCTCATGGTCCTCCTCCGCTGGTGGAGCGGTTTGCCCTCCTGAGAGCCTCCCTGCCCCGACTGCGGGTCGCATACCCCCGTGCCCTGGACACGGGTGAAAAGATACGAACATGACCAGAAGCGCCGCCGCGCGGTGGGTCGCTGCCCTCGCGCTGCTTCCGGCGGTGCTCGGCGCCGCTCCTGCCCAGAACGCCACCCCCGAACCCGACCCCTCGGCCGCCGAAAGCCTTCCTCCGGGTACCGAGCGCGCTTTCACCATCACCGATCCCCGCATCGCCGAATCCAGCGGCCTGGCTGCCTCGGTGCGCCACGAGAACGTCTACTGGACGCACAACGACAGCGGGCCCCAGTACGGGCCCGACATCTACGCGGTGAACGATCAGGGCGAGACGCTGGCCACCGTCCGCCTGGTGGGGGAAGGGGTCGAGGCCCGCGACTGGGAGGCCATCGCACTGGGGACCGACGACTCCGGGGAACCCGCCCTCTACGTCGCCGACATCGGCGACAACTTCCAGGGTGGCTGGCCCTCGGTCCGGGTCTACCGGCTTCCCGAACCGGCGGAGCTCGTCGACCAGACCATTCAGGCCACCACGTTCACCTTCGGCTATGCCGACGGAGGCCGGGACGCGGAAGGCATCCTGGTCGATCCGCGCGACAACCGGCTCTACGTCGTCAGCAAGGAGATCGGCGGAAGCGTCTACGCCGCCCCCGAGCAACTGGACGCGACCGGCACCAACACCCTCACCCGGGTCGGCCCCGCGCCGCTGTTCGCCACGGACGCCGCGTTCTCCCCCGACGGCTCGCAGTACGCCATCCGCACCTATTGGGGCGCGGTCCTCTACGACGCCTCCGACGGTGTTCCCGGGCCGAGCACCGACCGGATCCAACTGCCCACGAGCGACCAGGGGGAGTCGCTCACCTACACCCGGGACGGCACCGCACTGCTGGTCGGCACCGAAGGGGAGCAAAGCCCCGTCTGGCGGATCCCGTTGGCCGAACCGGTGGAGCCCGCCGAACCGACCGCCGAGCCGGGCGCGGAACAGTCGTCGGCCCCCGAATCCGACACGCGGGACGAGCCGGCGCAACCCGTGGGGGCCGGGGTGTTCATCCTCGGCGGGGCCGTCCTCGCCGCTATCGTGATCGCGGGCATCGTCTGGTTGGCCCGGACCGGGTAGGGCGCCGGCGTCCCCGGATCACCCCTCTTCCATGAAGATCTCCCGGGCGAGGAAGGCGTGCCGGGAATGATCGGTGAAGACGCCGTCCACGCCCGCCACGAAGAAAGCGTCGTACTCGGTGGCGAAACCGCCGTAGGTCGTGGCGTCCGTTCCCGAGCGCAGCGTTTCGGGCAGGAAGTGGTTCTCGCTGCGAAAAGTGTAGGGGTGCACCAGCAGGCCCGCCTCGTGGGCGTCGTCGACCAGCGCGGTGGGCTCGCCCAGCTTTCCCTCATCGGTCACCGCGATGATCATGGACTTGTGCGGGCCGATCGCGTCGGCGAACTCCGCGACTTCCGCCAGCCCTTCGGGAGTGGTGAAGTGGCGCCACTTCTCCTCGGTCCCCATCAGGAAGACCAGGGGGAGTTCCAGGTCGCGCAGTTTTTGCAGGCTCTCGGCCTCGAAGGACTGTAGGAAGACCGGAACTTGCGGTTCCGGGCCGGCCAGGCCGTGCTCGCTCAGGGCACGGATCAGCGGCGGCTCCAACTCCAGTCCGATGGAGGCGTGGTAGGCCGGGTGCTTGGTCTCGGGGTAGATCCCGATCGGGCGGCCCAGCTCCTTGGTCAGGGCCTTGGCCAGCGCGATGATCTCTTCCAGCGTCGGCACCGGATAGTCGCCGTCGTGCGCGGTGTTGTCCGGACGCACCTCGGGCAACCGTTCGACGGCGCGCAGTGTCTTGATCTCGGCGAGGGTGAAGTCCTCCGCGAAGAACCCGGTCACCTCCGCCCCGTCGATGGTCCGGGTGCCCGCGCGGTCGGCGAACTCCGGGCGCGTGGCGACGTCGGTGGTGTGTCCGATCTCCGACTCGTGCCGCGCGATCAGATGACCGTCCTTGGTCGAGACCAGGTCGACCTCGATGAAGTCGCCGCCGTAGCGTGCGCCCAGCGTGTAGGAGGCCAGTGTGTGCTCGGGGCGGTGCCCCGACGCGCCGCGGTGCGAAATGATCTTGATGTGGGGAAGCTGTTTGTTCCTGCGCAAAGCCGAGGTCCGTCCGTACCGAGGGGTCGCCGAGAAAGGGTGCGGCCGGCCCGGAACACATCCGGACCGGCCACTATGTCTATCCGCTGGGTGGCACTCAGGCCAACCGGCCCACCACGTGGTCGACGCACTCGGTCAGCGCCTGCACGTCGGCCGGCGTGATCGCGGGGAACATGCCCACGCGCAACTGGTTGCGGCCGAGCTTGCGGTAGGGCTCGGTGTCCACGACGCCGTTGGCCCGCAGTACCGTGGCCACCGCCGCCGCGTCCACCTCGTCGGTGAAGTCGATCGTGCCCACGACCTGCGAGCGCTGCGCGGGGTCGGTCACGAACGGCGACGCGAACGCGGACTTCTCCGCCCAGCCGTAGAGCACCTGCGACGACTCGGCGGTGCGGTCGACCGCCCAGCCCAGGCCGCCCTGGCCGTTGATCCACTCGACCTGCTCGGCGAGCAGCAGCAGCGTGGACACGGACGGCGTGTTGTACGTCTGGTCCTTGCGGGAGTTGTCCACGGCGGTGGGCAGCGAGAAGAACTCCGGGACGTAACGGCCGCCGTCGGCGATCTCGGTGACCCGCTCCAGCGCCTTGGGCGACATGATCGCGATCCACAGCCCGCCCTCGGCCGCGAAGCACTTCTGCGGCGCGAAGTAGTAGACGTCGGTCTCGGTGATGTCCACCGGAAGCCCGCCGGCACCGCTGGTGGCGTCCACCAGGACGAGGGCGTCGTCGTCGGCGCCGCTGACGCGCGCGATGGGCGCGGCCACACCGGTGGAGGTCTCGTTGTGGGTCAGCGCGTAGACGTCGACGCCGGGCTCGGCCACCGCGACACCGTGGGTCCCGGGGTCGGAGGCGACGACGGTGGGCTCGCCCAGCCAGGGAGCACCCTTGGTGACCTTGGCGAACTTCGAGGAGAACTCGCCGAACGAAAGGTGCTGGGACTTGGCCCGGACCAGGCCGTGTGCGGCGATGTCCCAGAAGGCGGTGGTCCCGCCGTTGCCGAGGACGACCTCGTAGCCCTCGGGCAGGGAGAAGAGGTCGGCGAGGCCGGAGCGAACGCGGCCGACGAGCGATTTCACCGGCTTCTGGCGGTGGGAGGTGCCGAGGTAGGAGGCACCGGAGGAAGCCAGTGCGCTCAACTGCTCGGGACGGACCTTGGACGGGCCGCAACCGAAGCGGCCGTCACTGGGCAGGAGGTTCTCGGGAATGTGGATCTCGGTCACATCGGTCACCCTACTCTTGCCGTTCGGTCCGGCGCAGGCACGGGGGCAAACCTTCGGGCGGTCGGTTGCTGTGTCCGATATCGGCCAGGGCCAAAAGGTGACGAAAGACGTCTATTGGTTCAAGACTTTCGATGACCCGACCGTGCGCACCTCCGTGCACGTGCAGCCGATCGCGAGACCGGGAACCGCCCGACCGCAGACCTCGACACACGGGCGACCACGGTTCCCAGACGAGGAATCCATGACTCCATCCCCTCACGAGGGCGACAGGCCGAGCGGAAGGGAGCGGCGTTCGGACCCGCTCGCCTTCGTGTCCCTCTTCGACGCGCTCCGTCGTCCCCCGAGTCTGCTGGAGCGAAGCCAACAGGCCGCGGCCGACCGCGCGCTGCGCAAACGCGGCGACGCCGACCGCTACGACTCGCGCGAGGGCGTCTTCGGGCTGGGAGACACCCCGCTGCCGGTGGTCGAGTTGGTGGTCGCCGAGCCCGCGACCGGAGGGAAACCCGCCCAGGATCACGGCGTACGCAGGGCTCAGGAAGCGCGCAGGCTTCGGCGCGGCGGCTTCCGTTCCTGGCTGCCGAGCCTGCTCTTCCCGCGCAGCTCCCTCCCCGAGTACGCCGAGCAGGGGGTGTCCCGATCGGGGGCGGACAGTCCCACCGCCCAGCAGTCGGTCCCGTCGCCGGGGGTGTCGAGCAGCGAGCCGGACCGCACCGGGACCGACGCGGACCTCGTCACCCGCGCGCTGGTCGTGCGCGCCGCCAACCAGCCGATGGCCCTGCTCCACCAGGCGGAGGACAAGTACCGGACCTCTCCCGAGGGCTTCGTCAAGGAGAGCGGCCCGCTCTTCCAGACCAGAATGGACGTCCAGGCCCTCGTCGACGCGATCAAGGGGACGCCCAGCGGAGTACCGGAGGAGCAGGCCCGTGACCGGGCCGCCCCGGAGCCGCCCTCCTTCCCGCGGGTGGAGTCCCTGTTCCGACTGTTCGACGTCTTCGCCGCCGACCGGTTCGAACAGCAGGGGCAGTCCGACCAGGGCGGGCGCCTGGGCACCGGCCAGGAGATCGCGCAGGCACTGCGCCTGCACGAGCTGGGTGCCTGGCGGGTGGGCAGGACCGCTGCGATTCCGGGACGACCGTTGACCCGTTTCTGGCGATTCGTGGTCAGCACGATCGGTTCGTGGATCTATCGGCGGTTCTACCGGGTGCTGTACGAGGGGCTCAGTTTGTTCTGGCGCCCGCGCCGCCAGGGCGACAACGGAAAATCCTCCGGCCGGGCCGATCTGAACTTCGACCTCTTCGACGCCAAGGTCCTCACCCCCCTGGGGGTCGTGCTCAACATCAGCATCCTCGGCCTGCTGGTCACCGGAGTCACCCTCAACCTGCCCAAGGACCTGGTGGAGGGCTTCACCGCCATCCTCCTGCTGCTGGTCCTGGGGGTCTACCGGCTCATCGGCTACGTGTGCTGGGGCTATCCCTGGCAGCCCTACCGCTGGCTGGCCAGACAGCCCTACCGATTGGACACCGAGGCCGACCGTCGGCAGCGGTGGGGCAGCCGCCGCGCCTACCGGGCCGTCGCCGAGCGGGCCGGCAAGGAGTACGCGGAACTGGTGTTGTCGGAGACGGGGCGGACGAGCGCCGACCGGATCCACCAGATGCGGCTGCTCATCGTGAACGCTTTCCTCACCGACCTCGACGCCGCCTACGGTCCTTTCCCCTGGTACCAGTGGAGGCGCGCGGCCCGCGCGCGCGGCCTGCTGCGCCCCGCGCTGGTCGTGGACCGGGCGCGCACACGGTGGAACGGCGGCGACACCGTCCAGGATCCGACGGTCAGCACGGCAGTGGGGACGGCCCGCGCCGCGGACGTACTGTTCCTCGTCGAAGAGATCCGCACCAGCCAGTACTTCCCCGACCCGCTCGTGGTGGTCGTGCTCCGCGCGGAAGGGATGCCCCCGACCCGGTTCGGCTCGCGGGTGCCCAGCCGGGCGGAGGCTCCGGGACGGCTGGCCGACGACGTCGTGGCGTGGCAGCTGTTGCGCCGCCGGCTGGGGCGCCTGGGAGCGGGACGGACCCTGTCCTTCGACATCAGTGCCTCCGCCGACCAGCGCAGGGGTGAGAACGCGGTTGCCGCCCCCACCTTCCTGCCGACCCGGTCGATGCGGGTCAGATCCGCGATGCCCGCCGCGGCCCTTCTCCTGGCGCTGGTCCTGCTGGCCGGGGTGTCCGTGGTCGCCTATGACCAGTCCACCGGAAACGAGTGCTGGTGGGGCCGCCGCTTCGCCGAGCAGCCCGACCAGATCCTGCAACTGCCCAAGCCCGAGGGGGTCCAGGGCCCCAGCCCCTTCGACTGCGTCGGTTTCACCGACGGCTCCTACGTCTTCCACGAGCGGTTGGGGGCTGCCCAGGAGACCATCGCCGAACAGAACGTCCAGGCGGAAGCGGGACCGCACGTCACGGTGGTGTACTTCGCCGCGCTCTCGGTCGACGACGACACCGCCCAGCGCGCGCTCCTGGCGGGGGTGCACGGCGAACTCGTCGGGCTTGCCCTGCGCCAACGCGAGTACAACGCGCTGCGCTCGGACGACGAGCTGCGGATCCGTATCCTGCTCGCCAACGCGGGACCGGTGCTGAGGCACGGGGTGGAGGTGGCCGAGGCGGTCGCGGCCGAGGCGGCTCGCGATCCCGGAGTGGTCGCGGCCCTCGGTTTCGGCCAGAGCCGCCAGTCCACCAGGGACGCGATCAGCGTCCTGGCCAAGGCGGGAATCCCGATGATCGCCACGACCCCGACCTTCGACGACATCGACCTCGTCAACGGCCGGCACAGCGACTTCTTCTTTCCCCTCGCACCGTCCAACACCCGCATCGCCACCCAGGCGGCCGCGTGGGCACGGGAAGGGGTGACAACGGACAAGGGGCAGCTCCCCAGGGCGGAAAGGGTCGCCGTCTTCTGGCAGCGCTCGAAGGAGGACCTCTACGGCGGTCAGCTCGCCAGCGTGTTCATGGGCGAGTTCAACCGCCCCGGCGCACTGGGCGGGGGGATTCCCGGCGGGGTCGCCCTCGACGCGGGCTACGACCCCCAGGGCACCGGCCTGCGCGACACCGTGCGCTCCGTCTGCCAGGAGGAGCCGGACATGGTCTACTACGCCGGCCGCTCCGACCAGTTCCCGCTGTTCCAGGACGAGTTGCTGCTGGCCGACGGCTGCCAGGGAGGGGTGTCGATCATGGCCGGTGACGACATCGTCAAGTACGTCTCCGACCAGGGAGCGAGCGACTCGGACTTCCCGTTGTACTACACCCCGCTCGCCGCGGACGGCGGGTGGGGCGCGGTCACCGAGGATGACGCCGGGAAGGGCGCGTTCTACGGGAAGTTCGCCGACCTGGTCGCCGCGATCCCCATCCGGTCGGCCACCCCGGCGGAACGTCCCTCGGTGCCCCACGGGGTGATGGCCTACGACGCCCTGACCGTGATCGGCGAGGCACTGGCCGACGCCCGCCGCAACCAGGACCCCGCCGACTCCGCGGCGCTGCCGACCGGTCTGGCGCCCTCCTTGCTGTCGGGGCGCCTCGGTGTTCCCGGGGTGAGCGGCTACATCTCCTACGGCACCCCCGGGGAGAGAGGCAACTGGATCGAGGACAAGCTGATCCAGCTGGTCCTGGCGCGCCTCGGGGCCGAACCCGTCACGATCGCCGCCTGCGGCCGGGTCAGCGACCTCGACGACCAGTCCGAGGCCAACCTGGCGGCGAACGGGTGCGTGCGCTAGGCGTTCGGCACCGTACCGACCCCACCGGTAGTGGGTTCCGCCGGTCGCCATGGCGACCGGCGGAACCCACTACCGCCTCAGCGGTGGTGACCGATCAGGCGCCCTGCTCGATGGCGGCCGCGGAACCGTCGACGGTGGTGATGTCGCGCTTGGCGGGCCCGGTGTACCGGGCGCTGGGGCGCACCAGGCGGCCGGTCCGCTTCTGCTCCAGGATGTGCGCCGACCAGCCGGCGGTACGGGCGCTGGTGAACATGGAGGTGAACAGCGACGACGGGATCTCTGCGAAGTCGAGTACGACGGCGGCCCAGTACTCCACGTTGGTGGCCAGGACCCGGTCGGGCTTGCGGGCGTGCAACTCCTTCAGCGCCGCGGTCTCCAGCGCCGCCGCGACCTCGTAACGGGGCGCGTCGAGCTCCTTTGCCGTCCGGCGCAGCACGCGGGCACGCGGGTCCTCCGCGCGGTACACGCGGTGGCCGAAGCCCATCAGACGTTCGCCCTTGTCGAGGGCCTGGGTCACGTACGTGCCGGCGTCGCCGATGCGCTCGGTCTCGTCCAGCATGTGCAGCACACGCGCCGGTGCACCACCGTGCAGCGGGCCGGACATGGCGCCCACGGCTCCTGAGAGCGCCGCCGCCACGTCCGCGCCGGTCGAGGCGATGACCCGGGCGGTGAACGTCGAGGCGTTGAGGCCGTGCTCGGCAGCGGAGGTCCAGTAGGCGTCCACGGCCTTGACGTGCCGGGGGTCGGGATCGCCGCGCAGTTGGATCATGAAGCGCTCGACGACGGTACGGCCCGCTTCGACGCGCTCGCGTCCCACCTCGGGCTGGTCGCCGCGTGCGGACTGGGCGATCACCGAGAGAGCGGCCGCGGTGGCCCGGGCGACGTTGTCGCGTGCCTCGGCGTCGTCGATGTCCAGCAGCGGTTTGAAGCCCCATAGTGGAGCAAGGGTCGCGAGCGTGCTCTGCACGTCGACGCGTACGTCACCGGTGGAGACCGGCCGGGCGAACGGGTCGGCGAAGGGAAGCCCGGGGTCCAGGTCGTCGTCGACCAGCAGGCCCCAGACGCGTCCGAAGGTCACGTGACCGACGAGGTCCTCGATGTCGACACCCCGATACCGTAGGGCGCCGCCCTCCTTGTCGGGTTCGGCGATCTCGGTCTCGAACGCCACGACTCCTTCGAGTCCGGGTTTGAAGTCCGACATACCGGTTTCCTCCGTCTCCTCGATCCAGGGGCAAGGGTGGCCCCGTGAACCGCTTGGGATTTTTCCAATGACACGCGAGGTGTCGTCAATGGCGGTGCCGCCACGATGGCGTGCGCCCCACAGGTCGTGTGAGGATGCAGCACTGTGAACCATTGTGACCCTGCTGAGCTGCGTGAACCTTATGACGGTACGCCGTTGTCCGGTTCTGGGTTGTCTCAGCACCCTATGGAGCAGTTTCATGCCTGGTTTACCCAGGCCCGCGACGCGGGCCTCGTCGAGCCCAACGCGATGGTTCTGACGACGGTCGATCCTTCCGGTTCCCCCCGTGCGCGGACCGTCCTTTTGAAGGGTTTCGACCGCTCTGGCCTGCGGTTTTTCACTAACTACCGATCGCGCAAAGGGGTGGCCATGGCCGGTGATCCGCGTGTCTCGGTGGTCTTTCCCTGGCACCAGATGCGCCGTCAGGTGATCGTCTCCGGCCGTGTCGAACGTCTCACCGATGGAGAGAACGACACCTATTTCGCACGACGTCCCAGGGGTTCACAAATCGGGGCATGGGCGAGTGAGTACCAGTCCTCGCCAGTGGCCGATCGCGCGCAGCTCGACGCCCGCTATGCGCGCCTCGCGGCGAAGTGGGCACCGGACGAATCGATCCCCAGGCCGCCCTACTGGGGAGGTTTTCGCATCCTCCCCGAGGAAGCGGAGTTCTGGCAGGGGCGCAACGATCGAATGCACGACCGTTTCCGCTATCTCCGTACGTCGGGTGAGGGCGACGCGGAATGGGCGATCGACCGCCTCTCGCCATGAAACCCCGGCTGGGCGGGGATTTTTGTGTCCGATTCGTTAAGTGTCGTGCGTCACACTTGGCGGAATTGGGGTGGCCGTCGCCACGCTATGATTGGACCCATCGGTGGCCGTTTCCACGGCCGGGGCGCATCACGGTCGAACCGGTGCAACACCGCTCATCCCAGGGTGCGCGACCTTGCCGGAACAGTCGCGCACTGGCCCGTGTTGAGACAACTGCCGCGTTGACTGCTCTCAACGGGCCCACGGAGGGAGGGAGAGTCTTGACCGCACACGGACTCATCGACACCACGGAGATGTATCTCCGTACGATCTTCGAGCTCGAAGAAGAGGGCATCGTCCCGCTTCGGGCGCGCATCGCCGAACGGCTCCAGCAGAGCGGCCCGACGGTCAGCCAGACGGTTGCACGCATGGAACGCGACGGACTGCTGCGCGTCGAGAACGACCGTCACCTGGTCATGACCGAGGAAGGCCGCAGGCTGGCCACGCAGGTCATGCGCAAGCACCGGCTCGCCGAGCGACTGCTCGTGGACGTCATCGGCCTCCCCTGGGAGGACGTGCACGTCGAGGCGTGCCGTTGGGAGCACGTCATCTCCGAGGCGGTCGAGGAGCGTCTGGTCGGCCTCCTCAAGGGGCCGTGGGCCTGCCCGCACGGCAACCCGATTCCCGGCCTCGACGAGCTCGGGCTGGAGGATTATTCCCCCGAACCCTTCTCGGGCACCACGATCGTCCCTATGGTCGACATCGCCACCGGCGCGGAGTCCACGGTCACGGTCCGCCGTATCAGCGAGCAACTCCAAAGTGACACCGAGGTAATGCTCGTTCTCAAGCGCGCTGGGGTACAACCCGAAGAGGAAGTTACACTCATCGCGAGTGATGACGGCGTGCGAGTGATTGGTGGTACCACCGAGGATGGCGAGTCGACCGAACTGCCCAGGCAGGTCGCAAGTCATATCTTCGTCGCCAAGCCGTAGCCGGGGGACGGCAGGTCACGTGGGTGCTCCGCGAGATGTCATGTTGCTCTGCGGATGTGTTCCCGCTGTTGCTACGCTCGCTGCATGGCGTGGGCCAGTCGGCATGAAACTGCAAACGCCCACTACGCGGGGGCGATGCGGGTTGCGTGGGTCATCATGAGTACGTTCCGTGACGGCGAGGTGGCTGCGCTATGAAGCGTTGGGGGGAAGCCTTCTACGGCGACAACGCGCTTGCTGGAGCCGAGGTTCTGGAGCAGGCGCAGATCGCCGTAGTGGTACTGGACCGCTTCAGTAACCTCCGTTACTGGAACGAATTCGCGCGCGACCTCTTCGGGTTCGTCGGCGGACGCGACTACCTGGGCGCCTCGCTGCTGGACATCGGCATCCACGAGGCGGACCACGAACAGGCCGGACAACTGGTCCGCCGCGTTCTCAAGGGCGAGTCCTGGGAGGGAACCTTCGCCGTCCTGCGCGGCGATTCCACCTGGATCCACGTCCGGGCCACCGCCGTCCCGACGAAGCACCCCTCCGGTGCGGTCGAGGGCGTGATGCTCTTTGCGAGCGAGGCCCTGCGCAACGGTCGGGTGGAAGAACAGTACGGCCTGCTCGACCGGATCGGCCGACGCCTCGCCGGTTCGCTGGAGTTCAGCGCCACCCTCAAGGCCGTGGCCGAGATCCTCGTCCCCCAGTTCGCCGACCACTGCTTCATCGACCTCTACGACCACGACCGCCTGGTGCGCCGTGTCTCGGTGCACGCCGAGGGGTGGAGCCCGCCACCGGCCAGCTGGGTCGACGTCGGCGAAGAGGTCCGCTATCCCGATCACCACTTCGTCTACAAGGCCATCCGGCGCCTGGAGACCGTGGTCGTGGGCGACTACGTGCACAGCAGCGACGTGGCCCCCAACGAGCGTTCGGCCCGAGTCTCGGAGCAGGTGGGGGTGACCTCCGCCGTTGCCGCGCCGCTGCGGGCCCGCGGTGAGGTGCTGGGCGTGCTCACCCTCGCCCTGTCCGCGCTCAGTGCCCGCGACAAGACCGACTACGACGGTTTCGACCGTGACCTGGTCGGTGCGATCGCCTCCCGGGTTGCGCTGGCCATCGACAACGCCCGGTTGTTCGAGGAGGAGCGCACGACCGCGCTCGCTTTCCAGAACAGCTTGCTGCCGCGCGACTTCCAAGATTTCGACGGCCTCTCCATCGCGCACCGCTACACCCCCGCCAAGCCGCTGGAGGTCCACGGACACGGCATCCAGACCCAGGTCGGCGGCGATTTCTACGATGTCATCCCCCTGTCCGCGGGCCGCGTGGGAATCGTCATCGGCGATGTCGAGGGCCGCGGACCGCACGCCGCCGCCGTCATGGGCCAGTTGCGCGCCGCACTCCGCGCCTTCGCGCAGGCCGACCGCGAGCCGGGCGACATCCTGCGCGCGCTCGACGAGTGGGTACGCCAGCTCGGTACGCCCGACGACGAGGGCGGAACCTGGGTGCCCAGCGTCAGCTGTCTCTACATGGCCTACGACGCCTGGTCCCGGGAGCTCTCCTACGCCAACGCGGGCCACTCGCCTCCGTTGCTGATCTGCGACGGTCGGGTCGAGGACCTGGAACTCCAGTTCCGGGACAAACTGCTCGGGGCCAAGCACAAGGGCGTCCCCGGGGAGTCCGTGTACCAGCAGGCCACGCTGACCCTGCCACCCGGAGCCACCCTGCTGCTCTACACCGACGGGTTGGTCGACCGCCGGCTGCCCGGGCGGGCCGTCAACGTCGAGCACTCGCTGGACATCCTGCACGAGCGGGTCCGTGAGGTCGCCGACAAGGACGTCGAGCAGATCGCGGTCGTCGCCGACAACGCCGTTCCCGGTGAGATGGAAGACGACACCGCGCTGCTGGTGGTGCGCTCCCACCCCGAGGAACTGGCTCTGCAACAGGGATGGTTCCCGGCCGAAGCCCCCACTGTCGCCGAGGCGCGTCATCTCGCGTCCACCACCTTCAAGGAATGGGGAATGGACCGCGACCAGGCCGAATTGGCCTGCCTGCTGGTCTCCGAGATCGTCACGAACGTCGTCATCCATGCCACCCCGCACCCGGTCAGCCGCGAGTTCACCGAGAACGGTGTGAAGGACTCCGACGGTCCGCCGGAGCTCGACGGCTTCGACGACTTCGACGAGGACTGGTCGGATCTGCTGGAGGAGAGCTCCGCCGGCGAGCCCGAGGACTCGTCGAGCAGGGAGTTCCTGATCCGGTTGCGCCGCGGCGGAAACTCGGTGTGGGTCGAGGTCTTCGACCACGACCTGCGGCTGCCCCGCATCCGCAAGGCAGGGGCCGACGACGAAGGCGGCCGCGGTCTCTACCTCGTCGACCAGTTGGCCTCGCGCTGGGGATCGCGTCCCACGCCTGAGGGCAAGGCCGTCTGGTTCGAGATTCCGATGCACGGCGAGGACGAGTAGCCGACCCCCCGGACGCCGGCCCCGTTCCAGGGGCCGGTGCCCCGCGAAAACCCTCCCGGGGACGGGCTTCCTCCCGCGTTGCTCGGCGGTGGGGTGGTCCCGGGTGCGCTGGGGCGGATCTCCGCGGGGCGAGTTCCGGTCGTCATGAAGTGAAACTGACCTGCCGGCGGCCGATGAGGAACCACAGCAAGGCTCCGATCAGGGGGGCGCAGATGATGAAGATGATCCACACCACCTTCATCCCGCCACTCACCCGGGACCCCAGGATGCTGATCAGGGCGGCGATGATCAATCCGATAACGACCACGGCCGCTGCCAGGGTTCCTACCATGGCGAGGACCACGAGGGTGGTCTCGGCGGGGGAGTTGGTCGTCAACGCGGTGAAGAGCATATAAATCCCTTTTTCGTTCGGAGCCGGCATGCGGGGGCGACGCCGTCGTCGACGTGGCGTCGCGATGGGTGATCGTCGTGTGCGGGCGCAAGGTGCGGGTTCTTCGTCGTGGGAACGGGCGGTGGTGGCCGCGCGGCCGGGCCGGTACGGGTAGGCCCGCGGCCCCGTGTCGCCGTTGACCCGGGGTCATGAACGGAGGATCCTTGTTCATGCATGACAAAGTACCCTGTAACGCAAGGTACCTTGCAGGAGACACGCCATTAGTGTGACATGTTGTCACAGTTCGTGTTCGCTGGGGGGCAGGAGGCGCGGATTCCGCGCTCCGACGGTTCTCGGCCTGCCGCATGGGCGGACGCGGGATGGCAGATCCCGGCCGAAGGGCTCGGTGCGTCCTCTCGGCGGCGCAGTCCTGGCGGAAAGAGGAACAGGGGACCGTCGGCCCCGTGGGCGGGAAAGCCGCCGGAAGGGATGCGGTCCTCTCCGGTCCTTCGGTGGCGTGGCCTGGGAACAACTCTCACCTGGGCCGGTGTCGCCCCACCCGTGGATAGGGCAAACGGACCGCCGGATCGCGGCGACCCGGGCCGACTCGTTGCGTGCCCGCGTGGTCCGCTCGTACGGAGCTTCGCCTCGGCCGACCCAGTTGCGTCGTCGCGCGCGTGCTCATCGGCGTACGACTGCCTCGGGGCGACGCACGTCGGTCAGCGAGTCTGATACGCCCACAGCAGCAGCACCACGATGATGAAGAACAGCACCAGGCCGCCCGTGGTCCACGGGACGTGGACGCGTCTGCGCAGCCAGCGGATTCCCAGGATCACGAAGATGACCAGGAGGCCGAGGACGATCGCGCCGTCGTAGGAGCCGCTCATGTCAGGGGGCCTTTCGCCGGGGCTCGCAGGGGTGTGGCGCTAAAGGCCCAGAGAGCGGCCCACGATCTCCTTCATGATCTCGGTGGTGCCACCGAAGATCGAGTAAACGCGGACGTCCTGCCATGCCTTTGCCACGGGGTACTCCATCATGTACCCATACCCGCCGTGGAGTTGCAGGCACCGGTCCATGACCTTGTTGCAGAGTTCACTGGTCCACCACTTGGCCTTCGCCGCGTCCTCGACGGTGAGTTCGCCGCGATTGTGCAGCGTGATGGCCCGGTCCACGTAGACGCGGGCCAGGTCCACCTCGGTGGCGAGCTCGGCGAGGACGAAACGGGTGTTTTGGAACGTGCTGATGGGGTGGCCGAAAGCGGTCCGCTGGGTGCAGTAGGCGATCGTCGCGGCGAGGGTCTGTTCGGCCGCCGCCGTGGCGGAGACGGCGATGGACAGCCGCTCCTGGGGCAGGTTGTTCATCAGGTGGACGAAGCCCTGGTTCTCCCGGCCGATCAGGTTCGTCGCCGGAACGCGGACGTCGGTGAAGAACAGTTCGGCGGTGTCCTGTGCCTTGAGTCCGATCTTGTCGAGGTTGCGTCCCCGGCCGAAGCCGGGCATACCGCGCTCCACCGCGATCAGCGAGAGGCCGTGCGCCCCCGCGTCCGGCGCGGTCACGGCCACCACGATGACCAGGTCGGCGTTGATGCCGTTGGTGATGAAGGTCTTCTGTCCGTTCAGGACGTAGTCGGCACCGTCGCGCACAGCGGTGGTCGTGATGCCTTGGAGGTCGCTGCCGGCACCCGGTTCGGTCATGGCGATGGCGGTGATGAGCTCCCCGGAGGAGAAGCCGGGCAGCCAGCGGCGCTTCTGCTCGTCGGTGGTCAGCTCCACGAGGTAGGGCGCGTTCACGTCGTTCTGCAGCCCGAAGCCCAGGCCGCTCGCGCCGACCCGGCAGATCTCCTCGGCGAGGACCGTGTTGAAGCGGTAGTCGGTACTTCCCGACCCGCCGAACTCCTCGGGGACGCCGAGCCCGAGCAGGCCCATCTCTCCTGCCTTGCCCCATACCGCGCGCGGCACGATCCCGTCGGCCTCCCACTGCTGGTGGAAGGGGACGACCTCGCGCTTGAGGAACTCGGCGACCGAGTCGCGGAACAGGTCGTGCTCGGTCTCGAACAGCTCGCGCCGCATGGACTGCCTCCTCAACGCCCGTCCTCGTTCTCGGCCACGTTAACCGAATCGGGTTCGGCTTGATAGGGGTGTCGTCTTCGGTGCCGCCGTTCCCCCCGGGGCGTTCAATGCGTCCTTCGGGGGCAGGGACGCGGTTCCCGGTGGCAGTTCACCCCTGTCGCGTAGTCGTGCAGGAGGATTGTCGCTCATCACGGGGTTCGGAATGGGCCGAACGCCGCAACCGCAAAGCCCCTGTCGAAAGACGGGCGGGGTCAAGAGGAGGCGGCCGGTACTCGGGCGCACGGCCGCTGCTGCCGTGCAGGCCCGCTCTCCGGCGGCTTGCCTTCCCCTCTTGGCCGAATATGGTTCGGTTTATTGGGTCCGACCACCACTCTCCAGGAGAAAGCCATGGCTGAGGCATTCATCGTCGGGGCGGTCCGCACCCCCGTGGGAGTCCGCAAGGGGGCGCTGGCCGCCGTGCACCCCGCGGACATGGGAGCACACGTCCTCAAAGAACTGGTCAGGCGCACCGGCATCGACCCCAGCGCGGTCGAGGACGTGATCATGGGGTGCGTCAGCCAGGCAGGACCGCAGGCGCTGGACCTGGCCCGCACGGCGTGGCTGTCGGCCGGCCTGCCCGAGAGCACGCCGGGTGTCACCATCGACCGGCAGTGCGGTTCCTCCCAACAGGCCGTGCACTTCGCCGCGCAGGGCGTCATGTCCGGCACCCAGGACCTCGTGGTGGCCTCCGGTGTCGAGAACATGGGCATGGTCCCCATGGGCGCCAACGTGCAGTTCGCGCTCGACAACGGGCTCTCGCTCTACGGGGAGGGGTGGGCCGAGCGTTACGGAACCCAGGAGATCTCGCAGTTTCGCGGTGCCCAGTTGATGTGCGAGAAGTGGGGCTACGAACGCGAGGACCTGGAACGCTACTCCCTGGAGAGCCACCGCAGAGCGGCAGAGGCCCGCGAGGTGGGGCGCTTCGACGCCGAGATCGTCCCGCTCGCGGGGGTGTCCCACGACGAAGGGATCCGTCCCGACACCACCCTGGAGAAGATGGCCGGCCTCACGCCGCTGCGCGAGGGGTGGGCGCTCACCGCGGCGGTGGCCAGCCAGATCTCGGTGGGCGCCGCAGCGGTGCTGATCGCCTCCGAGCGCGCCGTGGCAGAGCACGGCCTTGTCCCGCTGGCCCGGATCGTCCAGCTCTCCCTGGTGGGCGACGACCCGGTGTACATGCTCACGGCGCCCATTCCCGCCACCCGCGTCGCGCTGCACAAGGCCGGCCTCGGGATCGGCGACATCGACGTCACCGAGATCAATGAGGCATTCGCGCCGGTTCCCATGGCCTGGACCGAGGAACTGGGCGCCGACCCGGCCACCGTCAACCCCAACGGCGGTGCCATCGCCCTGGGACATCCCCTGGGCGCGACCGGGGCCGTCCTCATGACCAAGCTGGTCCATGAGCTCCGGCGCAGCGGTGGCCGTTACGGGCTCCAGACCATGTGCGAGGGCGGCGGGCAGGCCAACGTCACCATCATCGAGCGGGTGTAGCCGGCCCGGCGTGCCGAAGACCGCCCGTGCGGGAGGGTCTTCGGCACGCCCTGCTCACCGGGACGCTGCCGGACGGCTCAGCACTTGGTGGAGCCGGGCTTCGTGGTCGTCCAGGAGCAGGTGTCGACCTTGGCGCCCTTGGCGTTGAGCAGCGTCGCGGTGTCGCGGTCGTTGTTCCAGACGTACTGGCGGAAGTTCCAGTAGCGGGTCGTGGCGGTGTTGCCGCCCGAACCGGTGCGCACCGTCACCGACTTGCCCGCGGCCAGGCTGAAGGACCCGAAGGTGTAGGCGTAGTTCCACTTTCGCCCCTTGCTCTTGTTCGCGGTCGACGGTGCGTCGTGCAGCACGTACCCCTTGAGGTTGACGGCCTTCTTCGTGGTGTTCTTGATGACCACGTACTCCGCGTTGAGGGAGGAGTTCGAGCGGTTGTCGGTGCCGGGACTGTCGTACGCGACGAACGTGAACTGCAGGGCCGGCGCCGCCTCCGCGGGGGTCGCCATGAGCAGCGAGGCGGTCAACGCCATGAGCAGTGAGGCGATGAGGCTGCGGGTACGCATAGGGGGTTCTCTTCTCTGAAAAACCGCTCGCGGGGCTGGGCGCCCCGCGGGATACGTCATCATTGACGCCCGCCCCGACCTGGTGGTTGCCGAAATTTACGCTGATGAGGAGGCCGTATCCGGCCGTGCGTTTCACCAGAAAAGAGGGTGCGCCGCCGGCTCCGACCTGAGTGTCCGTCGGTGTCCGGTTGGGTGGCTATCCGGTTGGGCCTGCCACACCGTTCAGCCCGAGCCACTGGGCCATGCGCCCCAGTTCGGCGGCCAGCGCCTCGGGGGCCTCGGGCGGAGCGTCGGGTTCCAGCGTGGTCCGGCGCACCAGCAGGACCCCGGCAGCGCGATCGGCCTTGAGGTCCACCCGGGCGACCAGCCGCTCGCCCAGCAGGAACGGCAGCACGTAGTATCCGTGCACCCGTTTGGGGGCGGGGACGTAGATCTCCAGGCGGTACCGGAAACCGAACAGGTTCTCGGTGCGGGCGCGTTCCCAGATCAGTGAGTCGAATGGGCTCAGGAGCGCGCTTGCCGTCACCCGGCGCGGGAAGCGGGCGTCGCGGTGGAGATAGGCGGGCTGCCCCCAGCCCTCGACGCCCACGGGCACCAGTTCGCCGGACTCCACGAGATCGGTGACCGCCGCGCGCCCCTCCCCGGCGCTGAGGCGGAAGTAGTCGCGCAGGCACTTCTGTGTGGCCACGCCGTGGGCACGGGCCGCGATCGCGACCAGTTCCCGTCGGGCGTCGGCCGGATCGGGGTCGGGGGCCTCGTGCACCGTGGCGGGCAGTACCCGTGACGTGAGGTCGTAACGGCGCTCGAACTGGGGCGTGCGCCCGTCGGTGGTCACCTCGCCACACCAGAACAGGTACTCCAGCGCCGACTTCACCAGCGACCAGTTCCAGCCCCAGTGCTCCTTGCCCCGTGGGACGTCGTGTTCCAGGGCGGTCTCGATCTGACGGGAGGTGGCCGGTCCGGTCCGCTCGACCTCGCCGAGCACCGCCTTGACCAATTCGGGGTGCTCGGCGGCGACCCGGCGCATCCCGCCCCACGCCTCGTCGCGCGCACGGGCCATCCGCCAGCGCAGCAGTCGGTGCGTCGTGGGAGGGATCAGGCTCGCCTCGTGCGCCCAGTACTCGACCAGGCGTCCGCCGCGGCCCGTGGCGGCCCGGTCCAGCAGGGTGCGGTCGTAGGCCCCCAGGCGCGCGTGGACGGGGAGGTACTGGCTGCGTGAGAGCACGTTCACGCTGTCGATCTGGATGATCCCGACACGGTCGATCACCCGTTGCAGGTGCCGTTGCGTCGCAGCGGAGGAGGGGCGTCGGTCGGCGAAGCCCTGTGCGGCCAGTGCCACCCGCCTGGCCTCGGCCAGTGACAGGGTGGCATCGCGTCTGGGATGGGGGGCCGGTCGTTGTTCGTACACGCGTACTAACTTAGTCGGGGATCTCGGGCGCGGGGTCGTCGAATCCGGGAGGCCCCGACTCGGGCAGCCGGTCGTTCGATCCGGCGGGGGCGGTATCGGGGTCCGGTATGACCGGAAGCGACGGCTGTTCGGGTTGCGGAGCAGGGGACGCGCCGGGCGATGGGTCGGCGGGGGACGGGCTCGGCTCGGGGCTGGGTTCGGGAGGCGGCAGCAGCAAGGGAGCGCTGACCACGGTGACCACGGGAGCGGTCGCCTGGTTGAGGATTGCGCTCAACTGGGCCTCACCCCGCTGGCTGGGGCTGGGCGACGCGGAGGGCGCAGCGGAGCCCGCGGCCCGAGGAGCGGCCGGTCCGGTCGGCTCCGACGGTCCGGCCAGTGCGGCAAGTCCCCAGAACATGCCGAGGACGGTCACCGTTGCCACGGCGGCCGGGGGCGCCCATTTCAGCCGCGGGTGGTCCGTGGCCCAGGAACTTCTCCTGTGCCGTCGGGTCCGACCCGGGCCGGGTGGGACGGAGACGTCAACGCTCATCGAAACGCCTTCTCGAGACGGTCCGGAAGCCTCTGTGCGGGGCTGGGGATCCGGAGAATCTCCTCTCGAACGGTATTTGCCCGGGGAACGCGTGGCCAATCCGGCACGCCGGACGGCCGCCGCGAAGCCGGGCCGAAAAGCCGCTACGCGGCAGACCAGCCCGAGGTCAGGACCCGGCCGGAACCTCCGCAGGACAGGCAGTCCCTGGGGACCAGCATCTCGGCGTGGCCGTCGACACTCATGTAGCCGTAGACCCGCACCCGGTACCCGCTTCCATGGCAGTCCTGGCACACGATCGCTATGTCCATGACGCCAATGTAGCCTCCGGGCCCGAGGACGGTCCGGCCCGGCCGGGGGCGGGAGGCGGGGC
Organism: Nocardiopsis ansamitocini; assembly: GCF_030268225.1. GTDB lineage: Bacteria > Actinomycetota > Actinomycetes > Streptosporangiales > Streptosporangiaceae > Nocardiopsis_D > Nocardiopsis_D ansamitocini. The sequence continues at coordinate 507,322 of NZ_BSQG01000002.1, forward strand.
CGGCACGATCAGTCCGTTGTCTCGGGCGGGAGGAGCGCGCCGTTGGTCGACAGCCACACCGTGATGGTCGTCCCTGCGCCCGGGGACGACTCGATGCCGACCGAACCGCCGTGGGCGGTCGCGATGGCCTGCACGATCGACAGTCCGAGCCCACTGCCCACACCGGGGGAGCGGTTGCCCCGGTAGAACCGGTCGAAGGCCCGATGCGCCTCGTCGGTGGGCATTCCCGGACCGGCGTCGGCGACCACCAGGACCGTCTCGTCGCCTTCGCCGTCGAGCCGGATCGTCACCGGGGTGCCTTCGGGGGTGTGCTCGCGGACGTTGTCCAGCAGATTGGCCAGGATCTGGCGGAACCGGGGTTCGTCGATCGGCTGGACGAGGCTTTCGGGCAGGTCCAGCACGAGGTTGCGGTCGGGGTCGACCGCGGCGGCGTCGGCGGCCATCTCGCGTACCAGCGCTGCCAGGTCGCAGTCGGCCAGTTGCAGCGACCCGGTGCGGTCCAGTCGGGCGAGCTCCAGGAGTTCGGCGACCAGCCGACTCATGCGCTCCGCCTCGCCCTCCACCCGCCGCATCGCCCCGGGGAGTTCCTCCGGAGGGATCGCACCCTGCCGGTAGAGCTCGGTGTAGCCGCGGATGGTGGTCAGCGGTGTGCGCAGTTCGTGCGAGGCGTCGGCGGCGAAGTCCCGCACCCGGCGTTCCGACGCGGCCTTCGCTTTGAACGCGTGCTCCAGCCGGCCCAGCATGGTGTTGATCGCCATGCCAAGCCGGCCCACCTCGGTGTAGGGGTCGGCGTCGGGCATCCGGTCGGCGAGGTCGGAACCGGTGCTGATCTGTCCGGCGGTGGTGGCCATGCGGTCCAGCGGGGCGAGGCCGCGTACGATCAGCCGCCGCCCGACCAGGGTCAGCCCGCCCAGCAGCATGATCGCGGTGACCAGCTGCACCTGCATCAACTGGCGCGGGTAGTCCTCGCGCTCCTCGGTGGGAACGCCGCTGACCATGATCGCGTCGTCGCGCAGCCGGACCGTGGCCCGGTGCGGGGGAACGGAGTCCTCGGTGCTGTTGAGTTCGAAGAGTTCCTGGGAGCGGCCGTAGGAACGCAGGTCGGCCAGGGACAGCGCGGCGATCCGGTTCAACACCACGTCCTCGCGGAAGGTGTCGCCGTAGATCTGGTTGACCTCCCCGGTCCCGGGGTGGATCAGCACCACGAAGTAGGGGGAGGGACTGGGGGCGTCCACGCCGACCGGCGGGGTGCCGTTGTCCAGGCGCACCATGGCCCGCTCGGCGGTCAGGACCAGTTGTGCGTCCAGCCGTTCGGTGATGAAGGTCCGAAGCGTCAGGATGCTCACCAGGCAGCTCACCAGCAGCCCGACACCGGTCACGACGAGCAGCCCGACCAGGAGCCGGGAGCGCAGGGGACGGCCTGGGTGCACGGGGGCCGTCCCGCTACTTCTCGTCTTTGCTGCGCAGCGCGTAGCCCACGCCGCGCTGGGTGTGGATGAGGTTGGGGCCGAGCGGCTCCAGTTTGCGGCGCAGGTAGCTCACGTACGTCTCCACGATCTGCGACTGTCCGGCGTAGTCCCAGCCCCACACGTTCTCCAGCAGCTGGGCCCGGGTCAGCACCCGCCCCGCGTTGCCCATCAGGTACGCCAGCAGCCGGAACTCGGTGGGGGAGAGCTCGACGGGGGTGCCGCCGCGTCGTACCGTCCAGGTGCGTTCGTCCAGTTCCAGGTCGGCCACCCGCAGGACCCCGTCCGCGGTTGTCTCGGCGGGGCCGGAATCGCGCTTGGTGCGGCGCAGGAGTGCGCGGATCCTGGCGACCAGCGCCTCGACGGAGAAGGGCTTGGTGACGTAGTCGTCGCCGCCCAGGGAGAGCCCGGTGACGGTGTCGGAGGGGGTGTCGCGCGCGGTGAGGTATATGACGGGCACGTCGTCGTCGCGTTCGCGCAGCTGACGGCAGACGTCGAATCCGCTGATGTCGGGCAGCAGGACGTCCAGGACGATGAGGTCGGGGTGGTTGGCGCGGGCCATCGACAGCCCCTCGCCGCCGGTGCCGGCGGTGCTGACGTCGAAGCCGTGGAAGCGCAGCGCCGCCTGGACCAGGTCCCGGATGTTGGGCTCGTCGTCGATCACCAGCACGTGCGGCTTCGTCGCGGTCTCTGCGTCGGTCATCGGTTCACCTTGGTGTAGCGGGCATCGCGATCGCGTGGGCGTGCGTTTCGCGTGGACGGCGGCGTGTTCGACACGCGCTCCCATCATGCCGCAGGGCCGTTCGCCGAGTGGGGGACGGGGGGCGTGACAGGGCCGGTGGAGCGGGGGCCGATCGTGCGCGGGACGCTGATCCCCCGCAGAGCGGCGCTGAACCGGCCGGTCCGCCGAGACTGGGAAAACACTGGGTTTTCCGTACGGGAGGCGAGAGTCGCGCCTGCCGCGAACTCAAGGTATTCGTCCAACTACGGAATGAATTCGGAGAAAACCATGTGAACAGTGGGTCGGATGTGGTCCTCTAGCTGGACAGCGACTCCAAGGGCTCCACCGTGTGCCAGAAGTCGTGCCCGGTTCCTGGTGCGGAGGACGGCCGCGCCAGGAACCACCACCCGTGCCGGCCCTGTTCGGTGCGCTCGCCACGGGATGTCCTCGGCCGGCGCTACCCTGGCGGGGTGCGATTGGCGACATGGAACGTGAACAGTGTCCGGGCCCGCGGCGAGCGTATCGCCGCCTGGCTGGAGCGCAGCGACGTCGACGTCGTGGCGATCCAGGAGACCAAGTGCAAGGCCGAGCAGTTCCCCGAACAGGTGTTCACCGACCTCGGCTACGAGGTCGCCCACCACGGGCTGTCGCAGTGGAACGGCGTCGCGGTCGCCTCGCGGGTGGGGCTCGCCGACGTCCAGGTCGGTTTCCCCGAACAGCCGGGCTTCGGCGACCCGGTCGCGCCCGAGGCGCGCGCCATCGGTGCCACCTGCGGCGGGGTGCGGGTCTGGAGCCTCTACATTCCCAACGGCCGAGCCATCGACGATCCGCACTACACCTACAAGCTGCGGTGGTTGGACCGACTGCGCGCGGCCGGAGCCGAGTGGCTGGCTCGGGACCCCGCCGCGCAGATCGCGCTGTGCGGTGACTTCAACGTCGCTCCGCAGGACGCCGACGTCTGGGACATGGACGTCTTCGAGGGCAGTACACACGTCACCGCTCCCGAGCGCGACGCCTTCCAGGCTGTCGTGGACGCGGGGTTCGCCGACGTCGTGCGCCCGTACACCCCGGGGCCGGGCGTCTACACCTACTGGGACTACAAGGGTTTGGCCTTTCCCAAGCGCAAGGGAATGCGCATCGACTTCGTGCTGGCCTCGCCCGCTCTGGCCCGGCGGGCGGCAGGCGCCTCGGTGGACCGCGAGGAGCGCAAGGGCAAGGGCGCATCCGACCACGCCCCGGTCTTCGTCGAGTTCGCCTCCGGGTGACCCCTGCCGCCGGACGACGCGGGAAGGCGCGGGAAAGCGTGTCGAGTGCCGGTGTCGTCGCTGCTGAGGCCCGAAACCGAGAGGGCCGCCGAACCTCGGTAACGTACGAGGGGTGAATCCAGCATCGGCACCGCAGATCGCGGTATTCGGCAGTATCAATATGGACCTCGTCGCCTACGCCGACGTCGCCCCCGCCAGCGGGGAGACCGTTCAGGGCCGGGAGTTCCGGCAGATCCCCGGGGGCAAGGGCGCCAACCAGGCGGTCGCGGCGGCCATGGCCGGCGCTGATGTGACCTTCATCGGCGCGGTCGGGGACGACGCCTTCGGCACCCAACTGCGCTCCAACCTCGTCGACACCGGAGTCGAGGTGTCCGGGCTGCGCATGGAGCCCGGCGCCTCCGGGGTCGCGCACATCGTGGTGGACGGGCACGGGTCCAACTCCATCATCGTGATCCCCGGCGCCAACGGAACCGTGACCGGCCTGGAGGAGGACGACCTCCCGCTGCTGCGGGGAAGTGCGGCTCTACTGCTCCAGTTGGAGCTGCCCATGGAGGGGGTCGTCGCCGCGGCGCGTGCCGGTCGCGCGGCGGGGGTGCCCACCGTGCTGACGCCGGCACCGGCACGGCCACTGCCCGGTGAACTGCTGGACTCGGTGGATCTCATCGTGCCCAACCAGCACGAGGCGGCCGCCATCACCGGCGAGGACGACCCGGAGCGGGCTCTCGCCGCACTGCTCGAACTGGTGCCCGAGGCCATCATCACGCTCGGCGCGGACGGCTCGATCCACGGCCGCCGCGGAGAGGAGCCCACCCGGGTCGCCGCCGTGCAGGTCACGGCCGTGGACACCACCGCAGCCGGCGACACCTTCTGCGGTGCGTTCGTGGTCGCGCGCGCCGAGGGCCGTTCGCCTCGGGCGGCCCTGGAGTTCGCGGCGACGGCCGCCGCGCTCTCGGTGCAACGCCACGGTGCGAGCTCCTCGATGCCCACCCGCGCGGAGATCGACGCTGCCTGACGAGCCACGGCGGCCGGTCGCGATCGCGGGTTGCCCCGGATCGTGACCGGCCGTTTGTTGCCTGATGGTCGTTCATGGCGATCGATTCGTCTGTGAAAACCATCAAGTGAGACTTTTTTGTGCTTCATGGCTGCCCTGACGTGGTGATACGTCATCTTCGGAGGCATGGGGGGAAGCCATGAAGCGGCAAGGGTTGTGTGCTGTGTGCTATTTCTTTAAACTCACCTAAAGCCAAGTTCAAGAGCAGGTGAAGCCACACCGGCCCCCAGGGTCGGCCTCCGGCGGACCTGGAGGCCCCCGCCGCCCGGGTCGCGTCCCCGCCGTCTTCCCCTCGGAAGCGGATCCGTTTCACACATCGGCCATGTCCGAATCCACATTTTTTTCTTCCAGGGTTTCGGGCTCCGCGAAAAAATGCCCGTATCGAGCAATTTCGGGTAACGAAATTGTTTCCAAATGAGTTCGGATCGATATTCACCGAACCGTTGGTGCCGGTTCATCCATCATTGAGAACCCCCTCTGCCTGCGACTTCCGTGTCGGGTTAACGTCCCGGCCCGTCGGGGTTTCCCGTCGTGTCGCCCTGCGGTTGATCGTTGCCTTTCGGACATTTTCGGAATGGTTGCAAAGGGGGTTTCGGGTGTTTAGTATTATGGTGGCTGAGCATTGCGAAGTGGCCTTTCGGATCATGGGGACGTTCTCCACCGGCTTCGACCGGCGCGGGGTGAAACCGACACCGCGCTCGCCCGAGTCGGGACGCGGACCGAAAACAAGCGGGAGGACACGATGCGGTCACTCGATGTGGTCGCCACCGGCTGTGCTGTACTGCTCGCGGCCTGTATCGGTTGCTCCGCGGCCGGAATCGACGACGAGGAACCCGCCTCCCCCGAGGCGACCCTCGTCAACGAGGCGCAGAGCGGTGCGGCCGAAACCCCCGAGGGAGCCGCACTCGCCGCATACAACGGCATGTGGGCCGTAGTGGTCGACGCGTCCCACGCCGGAGAGACCGCTCCGGCCGAACTGGAGCGCTACGCCACGGGCGGTGCCCTGGAACTGATGAACCAGGCCCTCCAATCGGCCAAGATCTCAGGGGAGCCACCGACCGGGGAACCGGTCCTCGACCCCGAGGTCGTGATGGACGGCTCGGCCAAAGCCAATGTCACCGACTGCGTCGACGACTCCCAGTGGAGCGTGGACGGACAGTCCTCCGGCGGGGCGCCCCGCCGGGTCGATGCCGGGGTCGGCCATGACGGACTCGTCTGGCGGGTCTTCGAACTGCGAATCTGGGAGCCGGGAACGTGCTGAGACGAACAGGCGCCGTCGCCATGACTGCCGCCCTCCTGCTGGCCGCCACCACGCCGGCCAACGCCGACACCCCCGACTTCCTCAGCAGTATCCAGTGCGGAAGTTCCGGGGGCGCCGGCTGCTCGGTCCTGCTCCAGTGGGCCATCGAGTACGGCGGGGTGCCCGGCAGCAGCGGGGGCGGAGGCACCTCGACCGGTTCCGGCGACGGGGGCGGCACGGGCGGGGCCGACGACCCCTATGCCGGCATCGACTGGGACGCCATCGACTGGAGCGCCATCGACTGGGACGCGGTGGACTGGGAGTCCATCGACTGGGACGCCGTCGACTACGGCGACGGGGCGGGTGCCGCCCCCCAGGACCCGATGGTGGCCATCCAGGAGGCCCTGGGGTCCTTCGAGCTCCCCGCCCCCGAGATCGTCACCTCGCCGGCCGTCGGGTCGCGCCTGCTGGTGCACACCCCGATCTGGTTCTGGCTCCAGCCGGAGGGCTGGGAGCCCGCCAGCACCTCCGCCGAGGTCCCGGGGCTCTCGGTCGGCGTCTCCGCCACCCCCACCCAGACCCGGTGGACCCTGGGCGACGGGACGCAGATCATCTGCGACGGTCCCGGCACCCCCTTCGACCCCGCCACGCACGACCCGGCGGCGGAGTCCCCCGACTGCGGCCACGTCTACACCACCTCCTCCTTCGCCGAGCCCGGCGGGGTGTTCCAGGTGACCGCCGAGGTCACCTGGGGCATCGGCTGGGAGATCTCCGACGACGAGGGCACCGAGACGGGCGAGATGGACCCGGTCGTCACGGCCGCGCAGATCGAGTTGCCGGTTGAAGAATCGCAGGGCCTGGTGACCTCCACCGGCCGCGGATAGAGGACGGAACGAACGTGGTCGAGACAGCGACAGCCCCGACTAAGGCGCCCCGGGCGGCGGGCGCGGCCCAGCCGGTCCGTTTGCTGGGCACCGGCCCCAGGCGATGGCGCTGGCTGGGTCTGGGGATCGCACTGATGGCGGCGGGCGCGCTGGTCGCGACGACCGCCGTCGACCAGCTGGACCAGCGCCGCCAGGTGCTGGTGGCCGACGCCGACCTGCCGGCCGGTCACCTGCTGACCGCCGGCGACCTCCGGGTCGCCGACCTCTCCGGTACCAGCGGCCTCTCGGTCGTCTCCGGCGACCAGCTGGAGCAGGTGGTGGGCAGCACACTCACCGTGCCCGTGGCGGCCGACAGCGTGCTGCCCGAGACGGCCGTCGGCCCCGGCTCGGACTACCCCGAGAGCGGCCGGGCCGTGGTGGGCGCCTCGCTCAAGCCGGGCCGCTTCCCCGAGTCGCTGCGCCCCGGCGCGCAGGTCTCGGTCGTGGTCGTCAGCGAGGGCGAGTCCGGCACGCGCCGGGGCGTCCAGGCATATGCCGCCCACCTGCAGTCCTTCACCGCCGCCGACGGCGGTTCCGCCACCGCCGAACTCCTGGTGGACGCGGGCGACGCGGGCCAGATCTCCACCGCCGCCGCGGCGGACGGCATCGCCCTGGTCCAGGTCCCCGCCGGCGGGGGGTCCTGATGACCCGGACGATCTCCCTCTTCTCCCTGGGCGGCGCCCCCGGCGTCACCACCCTGGCGATGGCGCTGGCCAGTGTCTGGCCGGACGAGGCGGGCGCCGTGCTCGTCGAGGCCGACTCCGGGGGCGGCGACGTCGCCACCTGGCGCCGCCTGCACACCTCGCCCGGACTGATCGACCTCGCCGCGGCCGCCCGGCACCGCGAGGTGCAGCCCGCCGACAGCGGCGAGCACAGCCCGCTCAAGCACGCCCAGGTCCTGCCCGGCGGGCTGCCGGTGTGCGTCGCACCCGCCACCGCCGACCGGTCGGCCGGCGCGGTCGGCCTGCTCGCCCAGCACGCCTCCGTCCTGCGGGCCGACCACGGGCCGGTCACGGTCGTCGACCTGGGCCGCATCGCGCCCCGTTCCCCCACGGCGCACCTCGCCGTCGCCGCCGACACCGCGATCCTGGTGGTCCAGGACGAGGTCGCCCAGCTGCGCCGGGTCAAGGAGTCGGCCGCGGCCTTCGCGGACTCCTTCCGTTCCCTGCGGGTCGTCGTCACCGGCGGCTCCGACTCCACCGCGGAGATCTCCGCGGCCGTCGGCCTGCCCGTGTGGGGCCGGCTGCCCCGCGACGAGAAGGGCGCCGCGTTCCTGCGCGGCGAGCGCAACAACCGCCGCCCCGAGCGCCGCCCCCTGTTCAAGTCAGCGGCCGCCTTGGCCGCCGACCTGCTCAAGGACGCCGCCCCGGCACAGAGCGGCCACCAGCCGGCGGTGTCGCCCTCATGAACCTGGACTCGCCCTTCTACGAGGACCCCGGCCAGGTCGTCGACCACCAGCGGCTCAGGCTGGTCGACGACTGGACCAACTGGGTCGCCTCGGAGACCACCCGGCGCCTCAGCGAGGTCATGCGCGACGAGAAGTCGTACTCCGGGCAGGACTACCGCAGGCGCGCGGAGCGCGTCATCGCCCAGGTCCTCGACGAGGCGGCCGGCGACGCGCTGGCCGAGGGCCGCGCTGTGCTCGACGCGGCCACCGAGGCCGACATCGCCCGCCGCGTGCTGGCCCAGGTGTGCGGGTTCGGCCCGCTCCAGGTGTTCCTGGACGACCCCGAGATCGAGAACATCAACTGCAACGGAACCAGGGTCTGGATCCGCTACGCCGACGGCCGCCGGGAGCAGAAGACGGCGATCTTCGGTGACTCCTCCGAGCTCATCGCGCTGGTCCGGCGCATCGCCGCCGAGGCGACCACGGGGGAGCGCCGCTTCGACCCGGGTGCGCCGATCCTGGACATGCAGCTGCCCGGCGGCGAGCGCATGAACGCCGTCATGGAGGTCGCCCGCGAGCCCTCGGTGTCCATCCGCCGGCACCGTTACAGCACCACCACCCTGGAGCAGCTGCGCGACCTGGGCACCCTCGACAACACCCTGGTGGCGCTGCTGCGCGCCTCGGTGCGCTCGCGCCGCAACATGGTCGTCACCGGCGGAACCGGAGCGGGCAAGACCACTCTGCTGCGCGCCATCGCCGCCGAGATCCCGCCGGAGGAGCGCCTGGTCACCATCGAGGACGTCTTCGAGCTCGGCCTGGACCGCGACGAGGCCCACCCCGACTGCGTCGCGCTGCAGGCGCGGCCGGCCAACGTCGAGGGGGCCGGCGCGGTCACCATCGCCGATCTCGTGCGCACCGCGCTGCGGATGTCGCCGGACCGGGTGATCGTGGGCGAGACCCGCGGCCACGAGACGGTCCCACTGCTCAACGCCATGAGCCAGGGCAACGACGGCAGCCTCACCACGCTGCACGCCAGCGACTCCTCGGGGGCGTTCACCAAGTTCGGCGCCTACGCCGCGCAGTCCGCCGAGCGGCTGCCGCTGGAGGCCACCGCCGCACTGGTCGCCTCCGCCGTGCACCTCGTCGTGCACGTCTCCTCCACCCCCGCCGGCCGGCGCATGGTGACCAGCGTGCGCGAGGTGGTCGGAGCCGAGGAGCAGCGCGTGGTCTCCAACGAGATCTACCGCCGCCGCCCCAACGGCGAGCAGCTGCCCGCGGCCCCGCCCGGGACCGACACCGTCGCCGCGCTGACCGAGGTCGGATTCGACACCAGCCTGCTGCACGCCGACGTGAGCATGGGCGGGGGGTGGTGACCGTGCCCGACGTCCAGACCCTCCTCATCGCCGCGGCCGGTGTCATCGCCGGCGCGGGCCTGTGGCTCGCGCTGGCCGCGCTGGCCTCCTTCCCCACCGGGACGGCGCTGTACCGGCTGCGGACCCTGCCCTTCGAGCGGGGCCGTCCCCTCCGGCTGGTGCTGGCGGTGGCCGGCGGTGCCGCGGCGTGGCTGGTCACCGGCTGGCCGGTCGCCGGCGTGCTCATCGGGGTCGGCTGCTGGTTCGCCCCGGTCCTGTTCGGCTCGGACAAGCACCACGAGCAGCAGGTCGCCGGGGTCGAGGCGGTCGCCGCCTGGTCCGAGATGCTGCGCGACCTCATGGCGGGTTCCTCGGGCCTGCACCAGGCCATCACCGCCACCGTTCCCATCGCGCCGGAGCCGATCCGCGACGAGGTCGCCCGGCTCGCCGAGCGTATCCGCGCTGGGCGGTCGCCGCAGGAGGCGCTGGAGCTGTTCGCCAACGAGGTGGACAACCCCACCGCCGACCTCGTGGCCGCCGCGCTGAGTACCGCCGCCGCGCGGCATGCCGCCGACCTGGGCACCCTGCTGGGCAGCCTGGCCGAGGCCGCGCGCGAGCAGGCCGCCATGCTGGTCCGCCTCGCCGCGAACCGGGCGCGGGTGCGCACCTCCACCCGCATCATCATCGGTGTCACGATGGGGATGGCTGCATTGATGCTGCTGTTCAGCCCGGACTACCTGGCGCCGTTCGACGGCTTCGTCGGCCAGCTGGTACTCGCCGGGATCGGCGGGCTGTGGGCCGCCGCGCTGGTCTGGCTGGTCCGGCTGTCCCGGCCGAAACTGGGCCCGCGCGTGCTCGCGCCGGCCGCCCGATCCGAGGAGGTGCCCGCGTGATCCCCGACGTGTCGCCGCTGACCCTGGGGGCCGGGCTGCTGGTCGGCCTGGGGGTGTGGTTGGTACTCGCGGTGGGCTACGCCCGGCCCAGCCTGGCCGAGCGGCTCGCCGACCCCCCGCCGAAGCAGCCGCCGCGCCCGGTGGTCTCGGAAGAAGAGGCCGGGTTCACCGCCCGGCTGGGCCGCCTCGGCACCCCGCTGATGGCCTCCTTCGGCCTGCCCACGGCCCGCACCCGGCGCGACCTCGTGGTGTGCGACCGCGACGTGGACCGCTACCTCGCGGAGAAGGCCACCGGCCTGCTCCTCGGCCTGCTGGGGCCGCCGGTCATGGGCGTCGTAATGACGGTGCTGGGTGTCGGCCTCTCCCCGCTGGTGGCCGGGGCCTGCTGGGCGCTGTTCGCCGTCGTGCTGTGGATCGCCCCGGACCTCGCGCTGCGCGACGAGGCCGGCAAGCGCCGCGAGCGTATGCGGCACGCCCTCGCCGGGTTCGCCGACTTGGTGGTGGTGGCGCTGGCCGGTGGCGCCGGGGTGAACGGCGCGCTGTCCGACGCCACCGCGACCAGCAGCAGCTGGGCGATGACCCGGATCGCCCTCGCCCTGCGCGGCGCCGCGCTGGACCGCCAGCCGGCCTGGACGGCACTGCGCGAGCTCGGCGACCGCTACGACGTCCCGGAGTTCGACGAGCTCTCGGCCAGCCTCCAGCTGGCCGGGGCCGACGGGGCCCGGGTGCGCGGCTCGCTGGCCGCCAAGGCCAAGACGCTGCGCACCCAGCACCTGGCCGAGCTGGACGCCGACGCCCAGGCGGCCACCGAGAAGATGAGCCTGCCGGTGGTGCTGCTCTTCGCCGGCTTTCTCCTCCTGCTCGGTTATCCGGCAGTGAGCCTGATCATGTCCAGCCTCTGAAGCAGTCCCTCCCTTCACGAAACAAGGAGCCCCCGCATGAACACCATCAGAGAGTTCCTCGCCCGCCGCCGCCACAAGGGCGACGCCGGCTACACCACCGAGACCATCGTTGTCATCGCACTCCTGGTCGGCATCGCCATCGCCGCGGTTACGGCTGTCGGCACGACGATCCAGAACAAGGCCACGTCCATCTCGCTGGACGCCGGCGAATAGGCGATGCGACCCGACCGTCCTTCGGAGGATCGCGGTAGCGCCGAGCTCGTCGTGGCGGCGCCACTGCTGCTCTTTCTGGTGTTCTTTGTGATCCAGATGGCCGTGTGGATGCACGCCGACCACGTCGCAACCAGCATCGCGCAGCGCTCCGTCGCGGCGGCCCGGGCCGCGGAGGCCACCGACCCGCAGGGCTACGCGGAGTCGGTGGCCGACGATCTCGGCGGCGGCCTCCTGACCGACCGCAGCATCCAGGTCCAGGTCGGCGCCACCACCGCCCGGGTGGTGGTGTCCGGCAACGCGCCCAGCATCGTGCCGGGCTTCACCTGGCCGGTGCGCCACGAGCTGACCGCGCCCGTGGAGCGTTTCGTACCGCCCACCCCGGCAGGAGGAACCCAGTGAGGGGCAGGGACCGCGGCTCGGCGGCCGTCGAACTCACCGTCATCACCCCGCTGCTGCTGATGTTCGCGTTCCTGATGATCCTGGGCGGCCGGGTCACCGGCGCGGGCAGCACCGCCGACGAGGTCGCGCACGCCGCCGCCCGCGCCGCGTCCATCGAGCGCGAACCCGGCCAGGCGGAGGCGGCGGCCAACCAGGTCGCCGCGGACACCCTCGCCACCCACGGACTCAAGTGCGCCAGCTACAGCCTCGAACTCGACCACGGCGGCCTGCAGCCCGGCGGCGCGGTCACCGCGGCGCTCACCTGCAACGTCTCGTTCAGCGACATCTCCGGCCTGGGACTGCCCGGCAGCAGCACCGTGCGCGGCGAGTCCACCGTCGTCATCGACACCTACCGGGGGACCCCGTGAGCACCGGATCGGACCGCGGCCAGGTCACCGCCTTCGTCGTCGTCATGGTGTCGGCGTTCGTCATGTGCCTGGGCCTGGTCCTCGACGGCGGTGGCGCGCTGCGCGCCAAGAACCGCGCGTCGCTGCTGGCCCAGGAGGCGGCCCGGGTCGGCGCCCAGCAGCTGGACTGGGCGGCCTACCGCGCGGGCGACCCGGTCGCCATCGACGCCGCCGCGGCGGTGGGGGCGGCCCAGGGCTTCCTGGCCTCCTCCGGGGCGAGCGGCAGCGCCGAGGTGAGCGGCGACACGGTGACGGTCACCACGTCGGTCTCTTATAGCTTTGTCCTCCTACCATTGGGTAATACGACTGTCAGTGGCACCGCGAGTGCCCGCCCCTATTCCGGACCCACCACCCCCTGAACGTCTCGTGGAGGCGGCCATGCGAACCATCCAACGGCTGAGCGCGCTACTTCTCACCTCGGCCCTGCTGCTGGGGCTGCCCTACGCGCTACTGGTGCACCTGCCGTGGCCCGACCTCTCCCTGTCCTGGACCGTCCTGGCGGTGCACCTGAGCGGGCTGTCCCTGCCCCCGGGGGTGCCCCAGGCACTGCTCATCGGGACGCTCTGGGGCGTGTGGGGCCTCTTCGCGCTGAGCGTCGTCACCGAGATCGCGGCCCGGGCGAGGGGGCGGCAGCGCGGCTTCCGCCTGTTCGGGCCGCTCCAGGTGATCGCGGCCACCGCGATCGGCACCACGCTGGCCGTGCCGGCGCAGGCCATGGCCGACACCGTCGTGGTCCACGACGTGCAGACGGACACGGCCGACGCCTCCGACGCGCAGGCCCCCGCCGCCGCACCGCAGGCCCCTGCGGACCAGGACGCCGGTCAGGAGCAGGAGACCCAACGGGTCCGCTCCTTCTCCGGTTTCGCACTCAACTCCGCCGAGCCCACCGAGGACATGCGTGAGGACCTCGCCTCGACGGTCGAGCTGATCCGCAAGCACGGCGCACCGGACTCTCCCATCGTGGTGACCGGGCACACCGACGCCTCCGGCAGCGACGCGGTCAACCAGGAGCTGTCCGAGCGCCGCGCGCAGGGCGTCGCCGACCACCTCGCTGCCGAACTCGGGGACAAGGCCCCCGACATCCAGGTCGAGGGTCTGGGCGCCACCCGGTTGCAGGACGGCGCCGACACCCAGGATCAGCGCAGGGTGGAGGTCAGCTACACGGTCGCGCCCGCCGCCAAGCCGAAGGTGCACCAGCCCGTCCAGGAACCGGTGCAGCAGCCCGAGCAGGCGCCGGCGGCCGGGCAGGCCGAGGAGATCACCGAGATGGCCATGGTCAAGGCCGTGACCCAGGTGCCCGGCGCGGACTCCGACGAAGCGGCCCTCCAGCAGGCGGCGGTGGACAGCCCGCCCAAGGTCGTGGTCATGGAGATTCCGGCCGGTGGGCTCCTCAGCACCGCAGCCTTCGCCGGTCTCGTCGGCGGGTTCCTCGTCGGCCGGCGCGGTACCGGCGGCCTGGCGCTGTCGTTGCCCAAGCCCCGTGCGCTCACGGCAGGCATCCGCCGTGAACGGCCCGAATCCCCCGAGATCGACCCGCCCAAGCCGCCGCCCGAGCTCACCGACGGCATCGACGACCGGGTGGTCGTCGAGCTCAACCACATCCCCGGCATCGGCATCACCGGTCCCGGCGCGCCGGGGGCCGCCCGGCGGCTGATCGCCAACGCCCTCTCCGGTGAGGAGGAGCGGTCCGCGCGGGTCCTCATCACCGACTCCGACGCCAGCATGTTGCTGGGGGACGAGGGGCGCACACTGCTCAGCGAGCAGGGCTTCGAGGCGGTGCGGGTCGTGGACACGATGCACGACGCCCTGGCGATCCTCCAGCGCGAGCTGCACGAGAACGCGGCCGACCCCGACGCCGTCGACGACCAGGAGCCCCTGGTCCTGGTCGCCACCCCCGTCGCGGAGTACGAGACCGCGCTGTCGGGGCTGCTGCTGCACGGCCAGGAGCGCGGCATCACCGCGGTCCTGCTGGGGCGCTGGCCGCTGGGCGGCACCTGCACCATCGGCGAGGACGGGGTCATCACCGACACCAGCCCGCCGCTGAGCCGCATCTTCCAGGCCCAGTGGCCCGGATGCGACGCCGAGCACGTCATGGACCTGGTCCGGGAATACGACTGCGACGGCGCCACGGTCGAGTACGACAGCCACAGCGGCACGGTCGGATACCGGTCCGCGGAATGGGCGGCGGAGCTGATCGTGCCCACCGCGGACACGGGGAAGAAGGCCGAGTCCGCGAAGAAGAGGGCCCCTGCCACGCCGGTGCGTGCCGACCGCTGGTCGACGACCGAGGAGGTCGCCGCCGAGTGGGCCGACACGGCGGTGGGCGGCAGCGGGCGTCCGATACCCGACCAGCACGACATCGACCGGGTCCTGTCCATGATCGCCGCCCCGGACGGGCCCTCGCCCTGGAAGCAGGATCGGGAATCCGTCGCGGAGGCGCGCCGCGACGCGGTGGTCGCGGAGGAGCACCGGGGCCTGGAGGTCGAGGAGTCCGAGCAGTCGCCGGCCGAGCCGGCCGAGACGGTCGAGACGGTCGAACCCGTGCGTGCGTCGGCTGCGGACACCGGGTGGGCGTTGGGTCGTCCGGTGGATGTTCCGGTGGTCGCGGAGTCGGCTCCGGTGGTCGAGGAGCCCGTCGAGGCCGCCGAGCCGGTCCGGGAGCCCGTCGCGCACGAACGGCAGGACGTGGAGGTCGAGGAGTCCGCGCAGTCGCCGGTCGAGCCGGTCGAGCCGGTCGAGACGGTCGAGCCCGTGCGTGCGTCGGCTGCGGACACCGGGTGGGCGTTGGGTCGTCCGGTGGATGTTCCGGTGGTCGCGGAGTCGGCTCCGGTGGTCGAGGAGCCCGTCGAGGCCGCCGAGCCGGTCCGGGAGCCCGTGCTGGAAGCACGGCGGGACGCCAGGTCCGACGTCGTCGAGGCGCCGGTCCAAAGCGTCGAGCCGGTCCGGGAGCCCGTGGCTCAGAAACCGGCCGAGCCCGAGGAGGCGGCCCCGGAGAGGGCGGAGGCCCCCGACAGGTCGGTCGAGGAGCCCGTAGCCGCCGCCCCGTCGGAGTCGGTGGCGTCGGAGGGTGCGACGAAGGCGGTGTCGGCGGAGATCGCCAGCGCCTTCTCGGCGCTGAACGCCTCCACCCCGTCGAGTGCTTCCGAATCGCACCCGCGGCCCCCGAAGCCGCGGTCGACCGGTGCCGTGGACCAGGAGCAGGCCCCGGTGCGCGTGACCACCGCGAAGCCCGCCCGCACAGCCGGGAGCGAAGCGACCGGGAAGACGCGAACCGGTTCCGAGCCGGTCCCGGACCCGGCCGCCCCGACGCCGCTCACCCACCGCGCGCGCAAGGCCGGCAAGAGCCGGATGCGGCGGGTGCGGCCCGAAGAGGTCGAACAGCGCCACTTCCGCCCCTCCTCGAAGGGCTGATCGTTCCCGGAGCCGTTCACCCGTGCCCGATCTGGCGCAGGAACGGCTCCGGGTCCTGGTTCTGCACCCTGGTCTCCAGGACGACGTCCACCTCGTCCCCGACCAGGCGTCCGCCCCACGGCAGTGCGCCGCCGTCGCCGATCCCGAAGTCCGACAGGCTGATCAGGGTGGTGGCGGTGAAGAAGTGCCCGTGGCCGTTCTCGTGGTCCCCGTAGTGCGGGGCCTCGCCGACCCACTGGCAGTCGAAGGTCGTCTGCTGCGTCCGGCCGTGGACGGTCAGGTCGCCGTACATGCGGAAGGCGCCTTCCCCCCGCCCGCCCGCCGTCACCCCTGTGCTGACGAAACGCAGTTCGGGGTGGGCGTCCACGTCGAGGAAGTCCGCGGAGCGCAGGTGTTCGTCGCGCGCCCGTACCCCCGTGTTGACGCTGTCCGCCCGGACCGTCACGTCCACCGTCGAGGCGAACGGGTCCGCGGAAACGGTGATCAATCCCTTGGCCTGGCCGAACGTGCCCTGTACCCGGCCGAAGCGCAGGTAGTGCGCGACGAAGATCAGGCTGGAGTGCAGCGGGTCCAGGTGCCACTCGCCCGGTGTCGGCCCGATTCGCTGTTGTTCCTCCGGTCGTGACGTCATGCTCTGATCCCCCTTTTTGACGATGAAATCTGCTCGATTCCCCAAACGAGTATCACCGCAGGAAAGGAACCGCTGGTCAAAGGGGGGCGTTGTGTCCGGACCGGGACGGTTTCGGGCCGGGGGGGGGCGAACGCGCGAAAGCCGCCCACCACGGGGATGGCGGACGGCTTTCGGGCGTGGGGGAGAGATCGGCTACATCTGCTCGGGAGAACGGACCCCCAGCAGGTCGAGCCCCTTTACCAAGGTGTCCAGGGTGGCCGCGGTCAACGCCAGACGCGAGGCGCGCACCGCCGGATCCTCGGCCTTGAGCACCGGGCAGTTCTCATAGAACGACGTGAACGCCTGCGCCAGCTCGAACAGGTAGGCGCACAGCCGGTGCGGAACCAGTTCGTCGCCGACCTGGACCACGGTCGGGCCGAAGCCCAGCAGGGCCAGTGCGAGGGTCCGTTCGGCCGGTTCGTCGACCGTGATCGGTCCGGTGGCCTCGGCCGGCTCAAGACCGCCCTTGCGGAAGATAGACCTGATCCGTGCGGTCGCGTACTGCAGGTAGGGGCCGGTGTTGCCGGTCAGTGCCAGCATGCGGTCGAAGTCGAACACGTACTCGGTGTCGTGGGAGATCGACAGGTCGGCGTACTTCACCGCCCCGATCCCCACTTCGCGGGCGATCTGGGCGCGGGTCGCCTCGTCGAGGTCCGGACGGGCGTCGGCGACCACCTTCGCGGCCCGCTCGATCGCCTCGTCCAGCAGTGCCATCAGCCGGATGGGCGCCCCGCTGCGGGTGCGCAGGATCTTTCCGTCGCCGCCGAGCACGTTGCCGATCTGCACGTGCACGGGCTGGGCCGATCCCAGCCAGCCGGCCTTGCGCGCGGTCTCGTAGATCATCTGGAGGTGCAGGGACTGAGGGGCCCCGATCACGTACAGGACGCGGTCGGCCTTGAGCTCCTGGGCCCGGTGCTTGATGGTGGCGAGGTCGGTGGTGCCGTAGCCGTAACCGCCGTCGCTCTTGCGGATGATCAGCGGGACGGGTTTGCCCTCCCGGCCGGTGAATCCGTCGAGGAAGACGCACAGTGCGCCTTCGCTGACCACCGCGAGGCCCTTGTCCTCCAGCTCCTGGCAGATGGAGCCGAGCGTGTCGTTGTAGGTGCTCTCGCCGGCGAGGTCGGCGTCGGTCAGGGTGACGTCGAGCTTGTCGTAGATCTTGTTGAAGTAGACCGTGGACAGGTCGATGAGGTCCTGCCACAGTCGCAGGGTCTCGGGGTCGCCGGCCTGGAGCGCGACCACGCGCCGGCGGGCGCGTGCCGCGAACTCCTCGCTGCCGTCGAACTTCGCCCGCGCGCCCTGGTAGAAGGCGTTGGGGTCGTTCTTGAGCAGAGCCGCCTCGTCGGAGCCCTCGCCGACCTCCAACAGGTGCTCGATGAGCATGCCGAAGGGGGTGCCCCAGTCGCCGATGTGGTTCTGCCGGATGACGTTGTGCCCGAGGAACTCCAGCGTCCGGGCCAGTGCGTCGCCAACGACGGTGGTGCGCAGGTGGCCGACGTGCATCTCCTTGGCCACGTTCGGAGCGGAGTAGTCCAGCGGGATGTTCTGGCGCTCCTGGAGCGGTGCGCCCCTGCGTTCGTCGCCGACCAGGTCCTGGGTCCGGTCGGCGATCCAGTCCTCGCGCAGCGTCAGGTTGACGAAACCCGGTCCGCTGATCTCGACCTCTCGGCAGACGTCGGTGACGTCAAGGTGTTCGACGATCGCGGATGCCACGTCGCGCGGCTTCCTGCCGAGGCGCTTGGCCAGGGCCAGGGCGGCGTTGGCCTGGTAGTCGGCGAACTGAGAGGGACGGATGACAGGGTCGGTCTCGGCGTAGTCGGCACCGAAGGCGGCGCCGAGCGCGGACTGGACCCGTTGCGTGAGAACTTCTTGCGGGTCGGCCATGCCAGACAGCTTAGTGAGTACTCCCGACCGGCACGGCCTGACCAGCGGGGACCGGATCGGATCCGGCTCGGGGTCACACCGCGGCTGTCATGACCGGCTGCGGGCCGTCCTCGCCAGGGCGCGGCCCGGTCGGCCGGCGGGTTCCAGCGGGGTTCTCCGGCGGACCCGGTCCTCCCGAAGGGGGGGGCAACGGGGCCACCGTCCCAAGGGCTGACGGAATCACCGGCAAGCCGGTCGGCAGGACGCTGTCGAAGCGCGCGGGCTCGCCTTCGGATGCCCCAGGTCGTGGCCGTGTCCGGTCTTGAGTCCTCGGCCTCCTGGAGAAGGTGCCGGAGATCCGGCCGCTGGGAACGCGGTGCGGCTCCCGGCCCACGACCGCTCCCACCACTTCTGTCGCATGCGGACTGTATTTTCTTTCAGGCATCTACTTGCCTAATGGGCAAGTGCTCGTGTACTTTCCTTATAGGCAACAGCATGAAAGCCCGGCAAGCGCCGAAGCATACGAGGCGCTCGCCGTCCCGGACGACAACCGCGAGGGAGTTTTCGCAATGGCATCGCACCCCACCCCCAATGGACACCACGAGCAGGCCCCCGACGCCCACCCCGCCTGGACGCTGTGGGTCCTGGGAGCCGTGGCCATCGGCTACGGCGTCGTCTCCGACCTGCGACCGGACCTGAGCACCCCCCTGCTCTTCGTCCTCGTGGCCGCCGCACTGGCACTGGCCGCCCTGCCCCGCTGGAAGCGCTCGACGGGCGACCGGCCGAAGATGTCGGGACGCGCCAGGGTGATGCGAGGGGGCGTGATGCTCGTCCTGATGGCCCTGGCCGCGGCCGCGGGAGTGGCCATGCGCACCTTCGACGTGCCCTACCCCACCACCATCGGCATCACCGTCGTCGTGCTGACCATCCCGCTGTGGCGCGGACTGCTCAACCGCGCCGCGCGCACCGCGGAGGTGTGACGCCATGACCGGACACGGTGCCCTCGACCAGTCGCTGCTCAACCCCACCCGGCTGTCGATCGTCTCGGTACTGGCGGCCACCCACTGGGCGGAGTCCGCCTACACCCGCGAGGCCGTCGAACTCTCCGACTCGGCACTGTCCAAGCAGGTCAGCGCGCTTGACAAACTGGGCTACGTGCAAGCCGAGAAAGGCTACGTCGGCAAACGCCCGCGCACATGGCTCAACCTCACCGACGCCGGCCGCAAGGCGTTCTCGGACCACGTCGCCACACTCCGGCGTATCGCCGACCACGCACGGGGTCCGGGGCCCGCCACCGAACCCCCGGCCAGAAAATGATCCGCCCCCGACGTTCCTCCAGGGCCCGCGACCGCACCCACCGGTCACGGGCCCTGAGCCCTGCCCGCACCGGTCGATGTGCTCGGCTCCGGACCGCGGCCTCACCGGCCGTCCCGCTGCTGCCCGCCGCACCCGAGGCCCGGGGAGTAGCGGGCGGTCCGGGCCCGGCAGGGGCGATCGCCGCGAGTCCTGCGGAACGCCGGTGGGTCGCCCGGGGCCACGGGGCGAATCGCTGCACGCGATGGTGGCGGCGCCGGTTAAGCGGGCCGGTGGTCGGTGCAAAAACGCTCGACCGCCCCGCGGGGTGTGGGCCGCCACGCGCGCAGTGCGGCCCACACCAGTGCGGCCGAGGGGATCAGGGTGGCCAGGTGCCACGGAACCCGCCACCACGGGCCGACCTGGTGGGTCGCCACCGGCTCGACCTGTCCCGACAGGGCGGGGACGGTGGCCAGCGACCACATGAGGAAGGCGTCGCCTACCGGGAGCGTGCCGCCCAGGTAGCGGCGTTTTCCGTTGAACTCCACGGCCGCGCCGCTCGCCTCGGCGAAACCGGTCAGGGCGGAGGCGGCCGGCTCGTCGCGCAGGAGGACGGCGCCCGCGAGTGCCACGGTGCTGGCCGACGCCGACAGTCCGAAGAGCAGCGGTCCGGAGTCCACGTCGCCGGGGGAGTCGTCCCCGCGCGGGTACTCCCGCACCCCCGGGAGCATGAGGTGGGGGGAGCTGAACAGTTCGCGGAAGACCGCGTAGTCCACGGCGGCCCACTCGGGGTCGATCTCGTACAGGAAACGCAGGAGCAGCGACTGCGAGCTGGCCCGTGCCCCCTGGACCGTGCTGCCGTCGCCGGAGTCCACCCGGTGCGGGAGCAGACCGGTCGCCGGGTCCGGGAGGGCCGAGGCCGCAGTGATCCACCGCTCGACGAGCTCGGTGTTGCGGCCGTCGCCGGCCAGGTCGTCGCGCAGCCGCAGCGCGGCCACGGCCACGACACTGTCCACCGGCCATGCCTGGCCGGGATAGGCGTCCAGGAAGGGGGTGCCGCGCCCGATCGAGGAGTCGAACGCAGCGGACAGCTCGGCGGTGGCCGTGTTCAGCGTGTCCATCTCGGCTTCGGCGGACTCGGGGCCGCCTGCCACCGATACGATCCGTCCGCGCAACCAGTTCGACCAGCCCGAGTGGAACACCCCGTGGGCGGGGCTCCCCTCGGCGGGAAACGGCGCGGTTCCGGCCGGGGAGTCCAGCCGTTCCAGGGCCCAACGAGCCTCGGCCAGTGCCTCCGAACGGTGTGCCGTCTCCCGGTCGGCGACGTCCAACCAGGTAAGTCCGTAGAGGGCGTGGGAGAAGAAGTACCCTTCGGGAAACAACCCCTGCATGTCTTCCCCCGCGCCTTCGCGCAGGGCGTCGCCCACGAAGGCCAACCGGGGGAGCGCGTCGGCGACCGTCTCGGCGTCGGTGCGTGCCAACGGGGAAGGGGTGTAGGAGCGGACGCCGACCAGACCGGCGCCGGCGGCCACGGCGGCGGCCGACAGGGTCAACAGGACGGCGGCCACGGTCCGGAACGGGCTCTGGCGGGGCTGGGGCGTGTCCATCGGCCCATCATGCCCCACCCCCGCGGTACGCCCTGTGCCACCCGACGGCAGCGACGCGGTGGGTCGGGAAGCGGGATCAGTCCTCGCTCTGCCCCAGCCGGTGCAGCCAGGTGGGGGTGCGGCTGAGCCCTGCGACACCGCGGCGGATCTGGTCGGTGATGCGCCCGGCGGCGAGATCCCGGGCGAGCAGACAGGCGCCGGTCACGCCCCGCGCGTGGCTGTCCCCGTGCGCGATGACCACGGTGCCGTTGAGGCCGAGCAGCACCGCGCCGCCGTAGCTCTCGGAGTCGAGCCGTTCGCCCAGCTCCCGGAGCGCCTTGCGTTGCAGCAGCGCTCCCGCCTTGGCCATCGGGCTGGAGGTGAGGGCCTCCCGGATCTCGCCGAAGGCGAACCGTACCGCGCCCTCCACGGACTTCAGCGCGACATTGCCGGTGAAACCGTCGGTGACCACCACGTCCACCAGACCGGCGAGCAGGTCGTGGCCCTCGATGTTGCCGCGGAAGTCCAGTCGGGCCTCCTCCGCGTGCGCGGAGAGCAGTTCAGCCGCCTTGCGCGCGAGCCGGTTGCCCTTGCCCGGCTCCGAACCGATGGTCAGGATGCCGACCCGGGGCTCGGCGATGCCGTGTCCGATGCGTGCGTAGGCCGCGCCCAGGTGCGCGAACTGCATCAGCATCTCGGGCTTGGCGTCGGCGTTGGCGCCCGCGTCCAGCAGAATCGTGGGCTTGGGCCGGGTGGGCAGGACCAGGGCCAGGGCCGGGCGCAGCACACCGGGCAGCGTGCGCAACCGCACGGTGGAGGTGGCCACCACCCCGCCGGTGGATCCGGCCGACACCAGGGCGGCGGCCTCCCCCTGGCGAATCAGCTTGCACGCCACGGCGACGCTGGAGCGGGCCCGGCGCCATGCCGCCAGCGCGCCCTCGTGCATGGCCAGGGTCTCCTCGGCGTGCACGATGGGCAGTTCCCTGGACGCGCCTTCCGCGGCCACCAGCGGGGCCAGTTCGGGGCCGCGCCCCACCAGCAACAGCCGCAGTCCGTGCTCGCGTACTGCCTGTACCGCGCCTGAGACGATCTCCCGAGGAGCGTGGTCGCCGCCCATCGCGTCCACCGCGATGACCGGCTGGGGCGGAGGGACGGGCCGTCGCACGACGGTCGTACTGGTCATGGGTACCTCCGGGGATGCGGGGGCGGTCCGCGGCAGCCGCCCCTGCGCAAGGTTATGCCGAGTTGGAAGAACACCGGACGAGACGGCGCATTCCGGCGCGCCCACCCGTCACCGGTGACGCCTTTTCGGCAAAGCCCCAGATCAGAGCGGGAATGGGTGGGTGCAAAGATTCCTGGACCGCGCGCCCAGTCTGCGGCGCGGGAAACGAATCCGGTCGTCCTCTTCCCAAAGCCTCATTTTTCACGTCATGTCGTGGCTGTGCGCTGCGCGAAAACGTCGCGGTGTCGCGGTCGCAGCGGGCCGAGCCGCCTTCGCGGTCCGCGCGGTGGCCGCCGTGCCGTCCTGCCGGTACACCGCCTACGTCGTCGACGGGCCGACCGACCGGGACGCCGCTCCGACGACCCGATGCACCTGCTCGCCCTTCCCCGGGCGGACATCCTTCCCGGCGAGGACGTCGCACGGATCGCCGGGCGGGGGCGGTGTGGACGGACCCGCCGAGGTCAACGGGGGAGAAGGCGTTCGTGGTGCACCTGATCCAGGCGCGTGCCCTCAAACCGGTCGCCACCGCGCCACCGCGCTGATCCGGAGCAGACGGGCCTGCCCGGCACATCGCGCGGGGGCAGGCCCGTCCCGGTCAGACGAACAGCGCCACGTGCCCGGACGGTTCGGGAGCTCCGTAATGAAGTCCCTGCTGGGGGGGAGCACTCGGGACCGTCTCGCTCGGGGTGATCCCGGCGACGCAGCGCCTGGCCAGGAGGAGCGATGCCTCCCGCAGGTGCGCGATGCTCTGGGCCAGGGAGTGCACGATGACCGGTTCGAAGGCGTTGAACTGCAACTGTCCGGCCTCGGCCGCCATGGTGATCGCCGCGTCGTTGCCGACTACCGTGAACGCGATCTGGTTCACCAGTTCCGGGATCACCGAGGCGTCCTCGCCCCGCACCGAGCCGGGGTGGGCCTGCACCACGGGCAGGTCGATGTCGTTGAAGCCGCTGCGCGTTCCTGAGGACAGCAGCCGCAGGTCGTTGGAGATCTTGGAGAGTTCCACCGCGATGCGTTTGAGCACCCCCGACAGGTCCACGAACGCCGCGCAGTCCTGGGTCGCCTCCGCCACGGTGGCCACCGAGGTCAAGGGAAGACCGGTGATAAGACACAGGTGGCGGCGCACGGCCTCGGAGTACCCGGCCACCGCGTTGCTGCCGATGCCGGGGACGCCGACGTTGACCTCGTACAGCGTGCGTGCGACGTCGCGCAGGCGTCCCTCGTCGCGGCCGAGCATCCCCGCGTAGGCGTGGAATCCCTGCCCCAGTGACATCGGACTGCAGTTGCGGGCCTGGGCGCGGCCGATCGTGCGGACCCCGTCGAATTCCGCGGCTTTCTTCGCGAACGCTTCGCGGAGCGTCTCCAGAGCCGTGATCAGGCCGCCGAGGGCGGTGATCGTGGCGATCTTGGCGGCGGTGGGGTGGACCTCGTTGGTCGACTGGCCGAGGTTGACGTCCTCGGTCGGGTGCAGGTACTGGTACTCGCCCCTGTTGTGCCCCAGGATCTCCAGGGCCCGGTTGGCGATGACCTCGTTGGCGTTCATGTTGGTCGAGGTGCCCGAGCCGCCCTGGACCACGTCCACGACGAACTGCTCGTGCAGGTTCCCCGACCTGATCTCCTGGCAGGCCTGGATGATCGCCTCGGCTCGGCCGCCGCGCAGCAGTCCCAGTTCGCGGTTGGCCTGTGCGGCGGCCTCCTTGACCGCCGCCAGGGCGTTGACCAGGTGCGGGTGGGCGCTGACCGGGACCCTGCTGATGGTGAAGTTGCCCAGGGCTCGGCAGGTGTGGATCCCCCAGTAGGCGTTACCGGGGATCACGCCCTCGCCGAGTCGGTCCCGCTCGATCCGGCCGAGGCCGGCTGTCGCGGGTTTCGCGATCCGGCCGGCGGGCGGACGCGGGAGGCGGACGGCTACTGGTGCGCGCATGGGAGCGGTCCTTTGTCAGTCGGAAGGAGGCGGCAGCGCCGAGCGGTGGGGAGCACGATCGTGGCCGGACAGACCGTCACTGCGCGGCGGAGGTGTGAAGCGTGATGGTGGTGAGGCTGGTCTCCACCTGGTTCAGGTGGGCCTGCATCGCCGTTTTGGCCTTGTCGGGCGACACGTGGGCGATCGCGTCGACGATGATCCGGTGTTCCCGATCGGAACGCTCGCGGCGCCCGTGCATCTGGTTGACGAAGGTGGACTGGCGGGCCAGGGCGTCGCGGATCTCCTCGATGACCCGCCGAAAGACCGGGTTGCCCGACGCCTGGGCGATCGTGATGTGCAGCAGGGTGTCGAGTTCGACCCAAGCGGCTTCGTCGCGTTCCTGCTCCATGCGTTTCAGTAGACCGGCGAGCATGAGGAGGTCCTCGTCGGTGCGCCGGACCGCCGCGTAGCCGGCGGCCGGTATCTCCACGTGCAGTCGTACTTCCATCAGGTCGCGGGCCGAGTAGGAACCGAACCTCGTGGGCTCGACCGCGGCGGCGGACTGGACGAAAGTCCCCTTGCCCGTGTGCGTGACCGTCATACCGACTGCCTGGAGCGCGCGCAGTGCCTCGCGGACCACCGAGCGGCTGACCTGATGGCGCTGCGCCAACGCGGTTTCCGCGGGCAGTTTCGCACCGACGGGAAACTCGCCTTTCTCGATTGCCGCGCGGAGGTCGGCCAGGACCGCCTCGACCGCTCCCGTGCGGAGAACCGGTTGAGGTGACCCTGTCGCCGATCTGTCTGACAGGTCCATGAAGACAGCATGAATGCGTGTGGCAATGTCTGTCAATAATTGGCTTTATGTTGTTTTTTGCGTCTTCCTGGTCGGGAGGCGCGCGGTTTTCACAGCGCATACCCGGTAGCGCGGGCCGCGGACGGAGGCGGGGCGAGCCCGTCCCTCCGGCGCGCCGAGGAGCGTCCCGGAAGGCGGGCGAGGCTTTCCTGCGGGGTGACCGGCGGGTACAGGCGCATTTCTCCGGTGGATTCACGGTGGATGAAAGGGGGAGTCGTGGTTGTGCGCGCTGAAGGGGGAATTGCCGTCATTTCCGCGGCGCCCGCGGCGCCGCCTCCTCGGTGGTGCGGGGAGCCCCGCCCCGTGCCCCGCGAGGGGTGTTGTTTCGGGTGAACAGGGTCAACACGGCGGCGGCGACCATCGCAGCCGCGGGGAACACCGCCAGCAGGTGCATGGTGTCCAGATAGGCGTCCCGGAACACCGAGGACATCAGCCTGCTGATCTGTTCCGCTGCACCGGGGCCCGTCCCCGGGGGCAGAACCGGGGGTGTCGCGGGGCCGCCCAGTTGCACCCCTCCGCCGGTCCGGTCCAGTCCGTCCGTGAACGCCTTGCGCAGTTCCGGCGGGAGCTGCCGGGCCTGTTGTGCTGCCTGTGCGCCCATCTGGTTGCTCAATCCGACCTGGAGTAGCGCGCCCACGATCGCTCCGCCCAGCACCGACCCGAGCTGGCGGGTCGTGTTGAGCATGCCGGAGGCCGCCCCGGCCAGTTGCGACCGAACGTTGTACATCGCCAGTGAGCTCATCGGCCCGAACGCGCATCCGGTGCCCAGACCCATGAGGATCTGCGGAGCCAGGAAGTTGTGCCACGAACTGTCCGGCCCACCCGTCAGCAGGAGCCAGCCGACGCCGATCGCGAACGCGCTGAACCCGGCGAACAGGATGTACTTGCCGCCGTATCGGTCCACCTGGCGTCCCGCGATCGGCGCGGTCACCATCGAGACCAGCGACGTCGGGATCAGGGTCAGACCGGCCTGGAGTGCGCTCATGCCCAGTACGGACTGCAGGTAGATGACGAACACCAGGGAGAAGGACAGCAGCGACATCGACAGCAGTGCGGCGGTGATGTTCATCAGCCCGAAGTTGCGGTCGGCGAACAGGGCGAACGGGATCAGCGGGTCGTGGCCCTGCCGTGCCCGCTGCTGGAACAGGAGTGCGACGAACAGGAGGCCGCCGGCGGTCAGGATCACCGGGATGCTCACCACGCCGTAAACGGTGCCCCAGTGGAAGCGTTCGCCCTCGACGAGGCCGAAGGCCAACAGGGACAGCGCGAGCGTTGCCAGGAGCACCCCGCTCCAGTCCAGCCGCTGCCGCCGTTGCGGTTCCCCGGTCTCGCGGGGGATCAGCAGGACCGCGAGGACCAGTGCCACCACCCCGAAGGGGAGGTTGACGAAGAAGATGAACCGCCAGTCGAGCGCGGTGACCAGGAGCCCGCCCAGTGTCGGTCCGGCCACGGTGGCCAGGCCGGCCACGGAGCCCCACACTCCCAGGGCGGCACCACGGTGCTGGGCCGGGAAAACCCGGATGATCAGGGCCATGCTCTGCGGCACCATGATCGCCGCACCCATCCCCTGGACCACGCGGGCCGCGATCAGGAACCCGATGCCGGGGGAGAGGCCGCACAGGGTCGAGGCGGTCGTGAACAGCGCCACGCCGATGATGAACATGCGGCGCGGCCCGTACAGGTCGCCCAGCCGCCCCGCGGTGATGATGAGGACCGCCAGGACCAGGGCGTAGGCGTTGACCACCCACAGGATCTCGTCGAGGGCGGCGTCCAGGTGCGTGATCATGTCCGGGATCGCGATGTTGACGATCGTCAGATCCAGCAGGGTCATGAAGAACCCGATGCACAGGGCGATCAGGATCATCCACGGGTTTCCCCGTAAAGCGGCCATGAGACTCCTCGCGTCCGGTGGGGCTGCGAGAACACTCTGCCCTGAGGACCGCCGCCGCACGCCCGACGCGGGTGTGCGGGTCAGCGCCCGTCGCGCACGGCCAGCCGGTTCTGGCGCCGGCCCGCCCGCCGGCGCGGCAGGGCGTCCCGGGCCAGGTCGGCGGCGCCGATCATGCCGGCCTCGTTACCCAGGGCCGCGCGCACGATCTGCGCCTCGGGTCGGTAACCGCGCCCGGTGAGGTTGCGGCGGAAGTACTGACGGGTCGGCTCCAGCAACAGGTCCCCGGCCTCGCACACGCCGCCGCCGATGACGAACAGTTGCGGGTCGAAGGCCGCCGCGAGATTGGCCAGTCCCACCCCGAGCCAGGCGCCGGCGTCTTCCAGCAGTTCCGAGCTCGCGCGATCGCCTTCCCGGGCCAGTTGGGTCACCAGCGGGCCGGTGATCAACCCGGGGTCCCCGCCCACCGCATCGAGCAGCCGGGTCGCCACGGGGGAGTCGGCGACGGCCAGCTCGCGTGCCTCCCGGGTGAGGGCGTTGCCGCTCGCGTACTGTTCCCAGCAGCCGCGGTTGCCGCATTCGCAACGATGGCCGTTGGGGACCAGCGTCATGTGGCCGAACTCTCCGGCGAGTCCGTGGCGTCCCCGCCGCAGACGGCCGTCGATGATCACGGCACCGCCGATACCGGTGCCCAGGTTCACCACGACCACGTCGCGTAGGCCGCGCCCCGCCCCCAGGCACACCTCCGCCCACGCGGCGGCGTTGGCGTCGTTCTCCACCACCACCGGGACGCCCAGCCGTGTCTTCAACGAGTCGCGCAGCGGTTCGTCGCGCCAGGACAGATGGGGTGCGAACAGGACGTTGGCCCGTCGTTCGTCGACGAACCCGGCCGCGCCGACCCCGACGGCCTCCACGCGGTAGTCGCGTCGCAGTTCCTCGACGACGCCGACGATGGTGTCCTCGACGACCTTGGGACTCTTGCTGCGGTGCGGGGTCTCGGTCCGCAGACGGGCCAGGACCCGGCCCGCGGGGGTGACGACGCCGGCCGCCACCTTCGTTCCGCCGATGTCGACCCCGACCGTCAGTCCTCGCCGGGTCGGGCCGGCCCCTTTGGTGAATGCCATAGCGCCAAGAACCTTATTGGACCCGCGAGGTCGGTTCAGGCACGGGGTTCGCCCAGGGCGTTTCGCGGCGCGCCGACCAGCGCGGCGGCTCCGGCCGGGCATTCCTGGTCGAGGTCGTGGCGGCCCGCGATGAGTTCCTGGAAGCGGATCTTGGCGCGGATCAACGGGCGTCGCACGCGGTGGTCGCGGCGGGTTGCCGCGATGAGCTTGGCCGACCCCTCGGGGTAGCGCCACCGGGCCCAGGGGGAGTCGGGGACGGCCAGGCGGATCGCGGCGACGATGCCGATCACGGGGATGAAGACACCTGCGATCCCGGTCCAGATCTTGCCCTTGGCCAGACTCACGACCGAGCTTGCGGCGTTGGCCAGGACGAGGACGGCCGGCCCCGCCTGGGCCAGTGCGCCGCTGGGATCGGCTTCGGTGAATTCGGTCCAGCCCACCGGCCGCAGGCCGGTCAGAAGGAGCCCGCTGAGGGCGATCGCCACGAACACCGCGTCTACGGAGGCACGGCCCTGTTCGGTCCAGTAGACGTCGCGCAGGTGCAGGATCAGCGCGAACTCGTCCAGGACCAAGGCCGCCCCGAAACCGAACACCCCTGCTGCCACGGCGATCGCCCAGCCCTCGCGGTCGGTGACGAGCAGGCCGCCGACCCCGCCCAACAGCATGAACGCGACGCCGAACACCACGTGGTGAATGTGGAGTCCACCGGGGGTGATGTCGCTGAACCACCAACGGACCCGGGCGCGGATCATCCGGACGCTGAGCCGGATGAGGAGAAAGCCGGTGACGAAGGCCACGAAGAAACTGAACAGGGGCAGCCGACCTGTTGCCACGATGCCGGCGGCGAACCACTCGGCCATGCGGACCTCCCCGAAGGTGCGGTGGTGATGACCGATTATGACCGCGTTGGTCCACTGCCTCCAACGAATCCCTGTGACCTCTTGGTACGGCGGGCTGTTCTCGTTCCCCCGGGGCGGTCGCGGGGGGCCGTACCGCCCGTCGAGAGGGTGCGTAAGGGTGGGCCGCGGTCCCTCGGGGATGCCGGGCAGTGGCATCGTTGCCGCCGGTTCCCAGCACCGGGCCGGCCTGCCGGATCCGTTGTGCATACCGAACCGGTCGGGAAATGACGGCCATCAGGAAGCACGTCGCCCTCAAGTAAATATGTCTAGACAAAGTGTTGACACGCTCTTTTGGGGCGGCGTAGAAACATCCATGTGACGTAGCAGACACACCCAGGTGTGTTCAAACACGTTCAACAGTCATACTCGGAGGAAGAAATGCGGATCGGTCTCGTCGGAACCGGACGGATCGGCGCCTCGCACGCCGCCGTGATCGCGTCCCGGCCAGAGGTCAGCGAGCTGGTGGTCGCGGACGCCGACACCGAGCGGGCACGCGCGGTCGCCGGCCGGGTGGGCGCGTCCCTGGCGGCGACCGCGGAGGAGCTGACCGCGCCCGGGGCGATCGATGCCCTGGTGGTCACCGCGGCGACCGACGCCCACCCGGCGCTCATCACCGCCGGGGTGCGCGCAGGGATCCCGGTGTTCTGCGAGAAACCGGTCGCTCCCACCGTCGCCGGCACCGTCGAGGTCCTGCGTGCCGTGGAGGAGGCCGACGCGCTGGTGCACATCGGTTTCCAGCGCCGCTTCGACGCCGGTTACATCCGGGCCCGTGCGGCGCTGCGCGACGGTGAGCTGGGCACACTGCACCGCGTACACGCCATCACCGCCGACCCCGCGCCGCCGCACGCCTCCTACATCCCCACGTCCGGCGGTATCTTCCGGGACTGCCACGTCCACGACTTCGACATCGTGCGCTGGGTGACCGGCCGGGAGGTGGTGGACGTCTACGCGCTCGGCAGCAACCGCGGGGCGGACTTCTTCGCCGAGGCGAACGACGTCGACAACTCCGTGGCGCTGTTGCGGCTCGACGACGGCACCCTGGCCACCCTGCACGGGTCCCGCTACAACGGCGGCGGTTACGACGTGCGCATGGAGCTGGCGGGAGACCGCGCGACCATCGCCGTCGGCCTGGACGAGCGGGTCCCGTTGCGTTCGGCCGAACCCGGCACGGCCTTTCCCGCCCAGGCCGCCTGGCCCGACTTCTGGACCCGCTTCACTCCTGCCTACGAGGCCGAGATCGTGGCGTTCCTCCAGCTGGTCAAGGACGGCGGCCCGAGCCCGTGCGGGGTCGCCGACGCCCTGGAGGCAGTGCTCATCGCCGAGGCAGCGGACCGCTCCCGGCGCGAGGGCCGCCCCGTGACGATCGCCGAAGTCCGCCCCACCCTCTGATCCGGTCCCGAGACGGGAGACCTCCATGACCCCCACCCCCGAGCAGCCCCGAATAGCCGGAGCCCCCATCTCGTGGGGGGTCTGCGAGGTCCCCGGCTGGGGGTACCAGCTCGCCCCCGACGCCGTCCTCCCGCAGATGCGCGAGGCCGGCCTGAGCGCGACCGAGTTCGGTCCCGACGGCTTCCTCCCCGCAGCTCCCGGGGACAAGGCCGCGGCGCTCGCCGGACACGGCCTTGCCGCGGTCGGGGGGTTCGTCCCGGTCGTGCTGCACGAGGCCGCCCACGACCCGCTCCCCGACGTGGACCGGGCCATCGACGGCTTCCTCGCGGCCGGGGCCGATTCCCTCGTCCTGGCGG
Source organism: Nocardiopsis ansamitocini (assembly GCF_030268225.1). Taxonomy (GTDB): domain Bacteria; phylum Actinomycetota; class Actinomycetes; order Streptosporangiales; family Streptosporangiaceae; genus Nocardiopsis_D; species Nocardiopsis_D ansamitocini. Next base: position 538,037 of record NZ_BSQG01000002.1, read on the forward strand.
CGGCGACCGGTACCGACGGCTACGACGCCCGGCCCCGGCTCGACGCCGACCAGTGGACGGTGCTGCTGGCCAACCTCGACCGGCTGCGCGAACACGCCGCGCAGCGCGCCGTCACAGCCAGCCTGCACCCCCACGTCGGCACCCTCGTGGAGACGGCGGAGGAGGTCGACCGGGTCCTCCAGGGCAGTGAGATGCCCCTCTGTCTGGACACCGGCCACCTCCTCGTCGGCGGCGCCGACCCCCGGACGTTCACCCGTGCCGCGGCCGGACGGATCGCGCACACCCACCTCAAGGACGTGGACGGAGTACTCGCCGAGCAGGTGGTCTGCGGTGCCCTCGCCTACAGCGAAGCCGTCGCCACGGGGCTCTACCGTCCCCTCGGCCACGGTGACGTGGACCTCGCCGGAATTCTCGACGACCTCGTGAAAGCGGGCTACTCCGGGTGGTATGTGCTGGAACAAGACGTCATGCTTGCTGCTGCGCCGGAGGGAGAAGGACCGCTCGCCGACGTGCGGGTCGGAGTCGCCTTCATCCGTGACCGGCTCGGTTGAGCATTCGCAGTCGATGGCCGCCGGTCACTGCTCCGGTGGCGATCACCCCCGAAAGTGAAGAAAATGGGCAGCACCCTCACGGAAAACGCCTGGCGGGGACGGATACGTCCCAATGCCGGTCCGCGGGGTCCAAGCAACGGTGGAGGCAAAACAATGAGGTTCGGACAGAGCCAGCGGACCCTGGCGGCACTGGCGGTCGGGGGGCTGCTGCTCGCCGGCTGCACCACTGGCGAGCCGACCGGCGGGGATGCCGGCGGCCAGTCACCGGAGGCGCTCGGCTCGGGGCCGCTGACCTTCGCGGTCGTGACGCACAGCAAGCCGGGCGACACCTTCTGGGACGTGGTCAAGAGCGGTGCCGAGCAGGCCGGGACCGATCTGGGCGTCACCGTCAACTACGCGGGGGACCCCGACCCCGCCCAACAGAGCCAGTTGATCGACAACCAGGTCGCCCAAGGGGTGGACGGCATCATCGTCTCCATGGCCAACCCCGAAGGAGTCCGCTCCGGCGTGGAGGCCGCCGTGGACGCCGGCATCCCGGTCGTCACCATCAACTCGGGTCTGGAGCAGTCGCAGGAGTACGGGGCCATCACGCACGTGGGCCAAGGGGAGCGGCTGGCGGGTGAGGCGGCAGGCGAACGGCTCGACGAATCGGGTGCGGCCAAGGCGATCTGCGTCATCCACGAGGCCGGGAACGTCGGGCTGGAGGACCGCTGCGCAGGTGCCGCAAAGACGTTCGGCGGGGAGATGGAGAACCTCCAGGTCGACGTCTCCAACGCCGCGGACGCGCGCACCACCATCCAGAACAAGCTGATCTCCGACACCGACGTGGACGCGGTCCTCACCCTGAACCCGGGTATCGCCACCGCTGCGGTCGGCGCGGCGGCCGACGCGGACTCCGACGCGGCGATCGCCACCTTCGACGTCTCCGCCGACATCACCAAGGCCCTCACCGACGGCACCGTCCTGTTCGCCATCGACCAGCAGCCCTACGTCCAGGGCTACCTCCCGGTGACGCTGCTCGCCCTCAAGGCGCGCAACGGCAACGACGTCGGCGGCGGCCAGCCGGTCTACTCCGGTCCTGCCTTCATCACCAAGGAGAACGCCGAGCAGGTCCAGGCGTTCGCGGACCAGGGAACCCGGTAATGGCCACCGCGACCATCCCCGTGACCGGGCCGGACCGAATCGATGTGCCCCGCGCACCGCTGCGGGTCCGCGTCCTTCGGCGCCCCGAGGTCGGCGCGCTCGTCGCGGCGGTCGTGGTCTTCGTCTTCTTCTCCGTCGTCACCGACGCCTTCCTGACCCCGGCCGGCGTCGCCACCTGGCTGGAGTCGGCGGCGCTGTTCGGGATCATGGCGGTCGCGGTCAGCCTGCTGATGATCGGCGGCGAGTTCGACCTGTCCACCGGCGTCATGGTTGGCTCCACCGGGCTGATCACCGGGGTGCTGGCGACCGCGTTCGGCGTCGACATCTGGGTCGGAATGGTCATCTCGCTGATGGTCGCCCTTGCAGTGGGCTTCGGCAACGGGATGATGGTGATGCGCACCGGCCTGCCCAGCTTCATCGTCACCCTGGGCGCCTTCTTCATCCTGCAGGGGCTCAACCTCGCGGTGACGAAGGCCGTTACCAACCAGGTCGCGGTCCAGGGGTTCTCCGCGGTGCCGGGTTTCTGGGACGCCCGGTGGCTCTTCGGATCCAGCATGTCGATCGGCTCGGCCACCATCCAGGTGTCGGTGCTGTGGTGGCTGCTGTTCACCGCCACCGCGACCTGGGTGCTGTTGCGCACCCGCGTCGGCAACTGGATCTTCGCCGTCGGCGGTGACGCCAGGAGCGCGCGCCAGACCGGTGTCCCGGTGCTGGCCACCAAGATCGGACTGTTCATGACCACCGCCCTTGCCGGCTGGCTGGTGGGCATGTTGTCGCTGTTTCGCACCACCACCGTTCAGGCGTCCACCGGTGTGGGGGTGGAGTTCATCTACATCATCTGCGCGGTCGTGGGCGGCTGCCTGCTCACCGGTGGGTTCGGGTCGGCGGTCGGCGGGGCGCTGGGCGCGTTGATCTACGGGATGACCTACCAGGGGATCGTTTTCGCGGGGTGGGACAACAACTGGTTGAAAGCCTTCCTGGGGGCGATGCTGCTGGCGGCGGTCGTGGTGAACATGTACGTCCGCAAGCGGGCGGAGACCGCCGGTGCCGCGGAGACCAAGCAGACGACTCCTCAGGTAGGGCCGCCGGACCCAGAGGAGGCCGGGCCTGCGGTCGGCCGGGGAGGCGAGGAGGGATGACAGCGGTGCGAGACGACACGGCGGGACGGACCGCGTTCATCGAGGCGCGCGACTGCGGGAAGTCCTATGGACAGGTGGTCGCGTTGCAGGGCGTCACGACCGAGGTGGTCGCGGGTGAGGTCACCTGTGTGCTGGGCGACAACGGTGCGGGCAAGTCCACCTTCATCAAGATCCTGTCGGGAGTGCACCAGCACGACCGGGGCGAACTGCTCGTGGACGGCGTTCCGACCAGATTCACCGGTCCGAGGGAGGCACTGGCCGCCGGCATCGCCACCGTCCACCAGGATCTGGCGATGGTGCCGTTGATGCCGATCTGGCGGAACTTCTTCCTCGGCTCGGAACTGACCAAGGGGCGCGGTCCCCTGCGCAGGCTGGACGTGTCCGCGATGCGCGCGACCACCCGGGCCGAGCTGCTGCGCATGGGAATCGACCTGCGTGACGTCGACCAGCCGGTGGGGACGCTCTCCGGCGGTGAGCGCCAGTCAGTGGCGATCGCCCGCGCGGTCTATCTCGGGGCGCGCGTGCTCATCCTGGACGAGCCCACCGCCGCGCTGGGGGTCAAGCAGGCCGGGGTGGTGCTGCGCTACGTCGCCAAGGCTCGTGACCGGGGGCTGGGGGTCGTGTTCATCACGCACAACCCGCACCACGCCTATCCGGTCGGGGACCGCTTCATGCTCCTCAAGCGGGGCGAGAGCCTCGGGGAGTACGCCAAGGCCGACATCGCCCTCGACGAGCTGACCCGGTTGATGGCCGGCGGTTCGGAGCTGGAGGAGCTCAGCCACGAACTCGGCCGACGCTGACGCGCTCCGTCGGTGTGTCCGTCCCGGCAGTCGGTGCGGGGACGGGCACGGACGGCCACGCCCAGTATGACCGAATCTCGTTCTAGTTTTCTGTTCGGCGAGTCGGTAGAGTGCCGCGCATGGACCTGAATGGAGTTGCCGCCCTCGTTACCGGCGGCGCGAGCGGACTGGGTGAGGCCACTGTCAGGGAACTCGCCGGCGCCGGGGCGACCGTGGTCATCGCCGACCTCAACGCCGACAGCGGGTCGGCGCTCGCCAAGGAGGTCGGTGGTGTCTTCGTGTCCGCCGACGTCTCCGACGAGGAGCAGGTGCAGGCCGCGGTGCAAGCCGCCGTCGACACCGGCAAACCCCTGCGCGTCGCGGTCTCCTGTGCCGGCATCGGTTGGGCCACCCGGACGGTGGGCCGCGACGGCTCGCCCCACGACCTGGCCTCCTATCAGAAGGTCATCGAGGTCAACCTGATCGGCACCTTCAACCTCGTGCGCCTGGCCGCCGCGGCCATGGCGCGCACCGAGCCCGTCAACGCCGACGGCGAGCGCGGCGCGATCGTCAACACCGCTTCGCTGGCGGGCATCGAGGGCCAGATCGGCCAGATCGCCTACTCGTCGTCCAAGGGCGGCATCATCGGTATGACCGTCCCCGCCGCGCGCGACCTCGCCGCGATCGGCGTGCGCGTCAACACGGTGGCGCCCGGAATCCTGGACACCCCCATCTACGGCCACGGACCCGAGGCCGACGCGTTCAAGGAGCGGCTCGCCGCGCCGGTCCCCTTCCCCAAGCGGCTGGGCACCGCGGCGGAGTTCGCCCGGCTCGTCCGTGCCCTGCTGGAGATCAGTTACATAAACGCCGAGGTCGTGCGCATCGACGGCGGTCTGCGTATGCAGCCGAAATAGGAGGCCCACGTGTCCGACGAGGTGCGCTCCACCGTCCAGGACGGTATCGCCGTCATCACCATCAACCGTCCGCAGGTCAAGAACGCGGTCAACGCCGCGGTGGCCGGCCGGATCGCCGCGGCACTGGACGACCTCGACGCCCGGGACGAGCTGGCCGTCGGGATTCTCACCGGAGCGGGCGGTACCTTCTGCGCGGGCATGGACCTCAAGGCGTTCCTGGCGGGGGAACGACCGGTGGTCGAGGGGCGCGGGTTCGGCGGGTTCGCCCAGCGTCCGCCGCGCAAACCACTGATCGCCGCGGTCGAGGGCTATGCGCTCGCCGGCGGGTTCGAGGCAGTTCTTGCCTGTGACCTGGTCGTCGCCGCAGAGGACGCGAAGTTCGGCATCCCCGAGGTCAAGCGCGGACTGGTCGCCGCGGCAGGCGGGCTGCTGCGGTTGCCGCACCGTATCCCGCGCAACGTCGCCATGGAGTTCGCGCTCACCGGGGACTTCGTCGGCGCACCGCGTGCCGCCGAACTCGGCCTGGTCAACCGGGTCACTCCCAGTGGTGGGGCACTTGAGGGCGCTTTGGCCCTCGCGGCCCGGATCGCGGCGAACGCGCCCCTGGCCGTCGCAGCCTCCAAACAGGTGGTCACCGAGTCGGGCGACTGGCACTCCGACACGGCCTGGAGCAAGCAGGAGGAGATCATCACCCCTGTGTTCACCAGCCGCGACGCAAGGGAGGGCGCGGCCGCGTTCGCCGAGAAGCGCCCACCTCGCTGGAGCGGCGAGTAGGGGCCCGGGCGGCACGGAAAGGCCGGTCCGCCACCAGAGGTGGCGGACCGGCCCGATCGATGGAAGCGAGGCCGCGTGCTTAGGCCGTGGTGCCCGACCGACGCTTGCGCGTGGCCAGGACGGCAGCGCCTCCGGCGGCCATGACCGCGGCGGCGACCGCCGCGAGGATGCCCACCTCGTTGCCGGTGACGGGCAGGGTGGTCATCTCCTCTTCTTCCTTGACGTCGGCGCCGCCACCGCCGCCACCGCCACCGCCGCCTTCGGCTCCGCCGCCGCCGCCACCGCCGACGACCTCTTCGTCGTCGCACGCCGGCCCGGCGCACGTCTCGTTGCCCTCGAACAACGACTCGCTGCCGTCGTCCTCGTAGACGTCGCCACCGCCCTCGTACTCGGAGCCGCCCTTGTCGTCCTTGTCGTCGTTCTGCGGAACGCTGACCGGCATGGCCGCGGCGACGTGCTTGACGCCTTCCTTCGGCTCGTCGTAGCCGTAGCCGTGACCGTGCTTCTTGGGCTTCTCCTTCTCCCATGCGGCGGACACCACGGAGTGCGTGTGGCTCTCGACCGGCCCGAACATTTCACTGCGTGCCTGATCGGGCACGCCGGCCTCGGTCTCGGCCCAGGCCGCTGACGTCGCAGGAAAGAACAGAAGCGCAGCGGAAACTCCGGCCGTCGCCATGCCCTTTGTCAAGATACGCAAAGCTCTCCCCATTCGTGGAATGGCGTCGTTCCGATCGGGCTGAGGGCGCCGACCAGTCAGTTCGCCTGTACGCCAGAAGTGAAACACGTGTCGGGACATTTCCCACGTGAGTGAATGGCGGAGTGTTGGTAATTGTTTCTTTGGGTGAATCCGGAGGTTCTCTGGGTAGCTTCCCAAAACTAATTTCCGCCAGAATTCAGCGTGTTCCGGTCCTGGTCCGCCGAATCCGGTCAGTCCTCCGGGACGGGGACGCGCAGGGTGCGCAGGAGGGTCGCGAGCATGTCGTAGTAGCCGACCAGGACGATGAGTTCGACGGCTCCGGCGTCGCCGAAACCGGTGCGGACGGCCGCGTACTCGGGGTCGTCGGCGTCGCGATCGCGCAGCAGTGAGCGCGCGAAGTCCAGCGCGGCGCGTTCGGGAGCCGACAGGGATTCGGGGGTGCGGTTCCTGCCCAGCGCGGCGATCTCGGCTTCGGTCAGCCCCGCGGCCAGGCCGGCCCTGCGGTGCGCCGACCACTCGAACGCGCTCTTCCGGATGGTCGCCACGGTGAGGATGACCAGTTCACGGACGCGCGGGGACAGGGTTGCGGTCGCGCCTACCGCCGCGCTCAACCGTTGCCAGGCCGCGCCCACCTCTGGGGCCGCCAGCATGGCGTTGAACGGACCGTGCAGTCTGCCCGCATCGTCGTGCAGGGCGAACGGGGGTTCGGGGCCGTACTTGGCCAGGACCCCGTCGTAGATCGCTCGTTGTTGTTCCGAAAGGCCGTCGGGTGTGTACCAGGGAAGTCGTCCGTGCCGCATGGCCCCTGTCCTACCCGATGCGGGCGGCGGCCGGTCGGCGCGCATGGCCCCCGCCCCTATCAGGGGGCCATGCGCGCCGGGTCAGATCCGTTGCCAGGCCTCGGTCAGCACGGAGCGCAGGACGGATTCGATCTCCTCGAAGTGCTCGGGGCCGCAGATCAGCGGCGGCGAGAGCTGGATGACGGGGTCGCCGCGGTCGTCGGCCCGGCACACCAGTCCGGCGTCGAACAGCGCGGTGGACAGGAAGCCCTTCAGGAGGCGGTGGGACTCCTCGTCGTTGAAGGTCTCCTTGGTCGCCTTGTCCTTGACCAGTTCGATGCCGTAGAAGTAACCCTCCCCGCGGACGTCACCGACGATCGGCAGGTCCAGGAGCTTCTCCAGGGTCGCCCGCATCACCGGGGCGTTGGCCTGGACGTTGGCGAGGATGCCCTCGCTCTCGAACAGATCCAGGTTGGCCAGTGCGGCCGAGGCCGCCACCGGGTGTCCGGCGAAGGTGATGCCGTGCAGGAAGGAGTTTCCCTTCTTCTGGAACGGCTCCATCAGGTGGTCCCGTGCGATCATCCCGCCCAGCGGGACGTAGCCGGAGGTCACACCCTTGGCGAAGGTGATGATGTCGGGCAGGTAGCCGAACCGTTGCGCGCCGAAGTACTCACCGAGACGACCGAAGGCGCAGATGACCTCGTCGGACACCATCAACACGCCGTGGCGGTCGCAGATCTCGCGGACCCGCTGGAGGTAGCCGGGCGGCGGCGGAAAACAGCCGCCGGAGTTCTGCACCGGCTCGACGTAGACCGCGGCGACGGTGTCCGGCCCGTTCTGCAGGATCGCCTCCTCGATCTGGTCCGCCGCCCAGCGGCCGAACGCCTCGGGGTCGTCGCCGTGGACCGGTGCCCGGTAGATGTTGGTGTTGGGTACCTGGACGGTGCTGGGGACCAGTGGCTCGAACGGGGTTTTGATGGCCTGGACCCCGGTGATCGACAGCGCGCCCATGCTCGTGCCGTGGTAGGCGATCTTCCGGCTGATCACCTTGTGCCGGCCGGGCTGGCCGATGGCCTTGAAGTACTGCCGGGCCAGTTTCCACGCCGATTCCACAGCTTCGGATCCACTGGTGGTGAAGAAGACCCGGTTCAGGTCGCCCGGGGCCAGGCCCGCGAGCCGATCCGCCAGTTCGATTGCCTTGGGGTGGGCGTAGGTCCAAATGGGGAAGTAGGCGAGTTCCCTTGCCTGGGCGGCGATCGCGTCGGCGATCTCGGTGCGGCCGTGTCCGACCTGGGAGACGAACAGCCCGGCCAGTCCGTCCAGGTAGCGCTTGCCGGCCGAGTCGTAGACGTAGGCGCCCTCGCCGCGGGTGATCACCGGGACGTCGGACTCCTGGTACGCGCCCATTTCGGTGAAGTGCATCCACAGGTGGTCCTTGGCCGCTCGCTGGAGTTCGTCCGCGGTGTAGCCGTTGCCTGACTGGGTGCTCACTGTTGCACTCTCCCTGAACTGCTGCTGCCAAAGACTCGGGTGGTGCGGGGGCCGGCCCTCCCTCGCAACAAAGCTGGAGGCATCCCTCCAGTGAAATAGTCGCATCTCTCATTTGAGTGTCAAGTATCGGTCGCGAAACCGGATTTTTACAACGGAATCCCTTGTTTTGAATCATGGTATCTGTCAGGGTCGGGGAAACGGGCTCTATGCGGTTCGCCACTTTCGACGAGGAGAGTCAGCACGTGTCCAGCCAGTCCTCCACGCCCCTCCACCTGCGCAACTTCATCAATGGCGCCTACGTGGACGCCGCCGACGGGCGCACCGCCCCGGTCATCGACCCGGCCACCGGTGAACCCTTCGCAGAGGCTGCGGTTTCCGCGGCGGCCGACATCGACGCGGCCTTCCGCGCCGCCGGCGAGGCGTTCGAGGGCGGTTGGCGCGACAGCACTCCCGCCGAGCGCCAGATCGCACTCAACCGCTTCGCCGACGCCGTCGACGATCGCGCCGACGACCTGGTCGCAGCCGAGGTCCGCAACTGCGGCAAGCCCGTCCAGGCCACCAAGGACGAGGAGATCTGGCAGGTCACCGACGCGCTTCGGTTCTTCGCCGGTGCCGCGCGCACCCTGGAGGGCAAGGCGGCCGGCGAGTACATGGCCGACCACACTTCCTGGATCCGTCGCGAACCGCTCGGGGTGGTCGGCCAGATCACCCCGTGGAACTACCCGATGGCGATGGCGGCCTGGAAGATCGGCCCCGCTCTGGCCGCGGGTGACACGATCGTGCTCAAGCCCTCCGACACCACCCCCGCCTCCACCCTGCTGCTCGCAGAGATCGCCGCGGAATTCTTCCCGCCCGGAGTGTTCAACGTGGTGACCGGGGACCGCGACACCGGACGCGCTCTCGTGGACCACCCCGCGCCCAGGCTGATCTCGCTCACCGGTTCCACGCGGGCCGGGTTCGAGGTGGCCCAGGCGGGGTCCCGCGACCTCAAGCGCCTCCACCTGGAACTGGGGGGCAAAGCCCCGGTCATCGTGTTCGACGACGCAGACGTGGAGCGTGCCGCCCGGGGTATCGCCGAGGCCGGCTACTTCAACGCCGGCCAGGACTGCACGGCCGCCACCCGGGTACTCGCCGGAGCGGGAATCCACGACGAACTCGCCGCGGCACTGGCCGAGCAGGCCAAGAACACCACGACCGGGGGCCCCGACCGGACCGATGCCGCCTACGGTCCGCTGAACAACGCCAACCAACTGGCGAGGGTGAGCGGTTTCCTCGACCGGGTCCCCGGTCATGCGTCCGTACTCGCGGGCGGTGCCGCGTTGGACGGGCCCGGTTACTTCTTCGCCCCCACGGTCGTCGCCGGCCTCGTCCAGGGCGACGAGATGGTCACCGACGAGATCTTCGGACCGGTGATCACCGTCCAGCGCTTCGACGACGAGGACACCGCCGTCGCCTGGGCCAACTCCGTGCAGTACGGGCTGGCCTCCAGCGTCTGGACCAGGGACCATGCGCGTGCCCTGCGCGTGTCGCGTCGTCTGGACTTCGGCTGCGTATGGATCAACACCCACATTCCGATCGTCGCGGAGATGCCACACGGCGGATTCAAGCACTCCGGTTACGGAAAAGACCTCTCGCTTTACAGCCTGGAGGAGTACACGAGGGTGAAGCACGTTATGAGCTACATCGGCAAAGAATAATCCGGTAACACTGAACGAGTCGTTCTTGTAACCGGAAAAACATCGGCCCTGCAGTAATATCAGCGCTCCCCAGCCGGCTGATGCCGGGATTTCAGGAAAGAAACTGATAAAAGGACGACCTGGATCATGGCGACCACCACCACCGAAGAGACACCGGTTCCGCAGGAACCGAGCACACGGGGCGGCGGTGCCGCCATCGCCCTGGAGGGCGTCGCCAAGGCGTACCGTTCGGGCCACGGCACCATCGACGCGGTCCGACAGGTCGACCTGACCATCGAACAGGGCGAGTTCTTCTCCCTGCTGGGCCCCTCGGGGTGTGGCAAGACCACCACCATGCGGATGATCGCCGGGTTCGAGGAGCCGACCTCCGGCGTGGTGCGCCTGGCCGGCGAGGACGTCACGGGCGTCGCCCCCAACCGGCGCGACGTCAACATGGTCTTCCAGAGCTACGCGTTGTTTCCGCACATGAGCGTCGCCGACAACGTTGCCTTCGGTCTCAAGCGCAAGAAGGTCGCCGCGGTCGAGATCACCCGTCGCGTCACCGAGATCCTGGAACTGGTGGAGCTCGGTGACCGTGCCAAGTACAAGCCCGCCCAGTTGTCCGGCGGCCAGCAGCAACGCGTCGCGCTGGCCCGCGCCCTGGTCAACCGGCCCAGTGCGCTGCTGCTCGACGAACCCCTCGCCGCGCTCGACCTCAAACTGCGTCAGGCGATGCAGATCGAGCTCAAGCGAATCCAGCGCGAGGTCGGCATCACCTTCGTCTACGTCACGCACGACCAGGGCGAGGCGCTCACCATGTCCGACCGCATCGCCGTCATGAACAAGGGCGTGATCGAGCAGCTGGGGACACCCGCCCAGATCTACGAGACCCCGGCAACGCGGTTCGTCGCAGGCTTCATCGGCACCTCCAACCTGGTGACCGGTGTGGTTGCCAGGGGTGTCGGCGGCTACTCCAGGTTGGACTACAGCGACGGCCAGCAGGTGCTGGTGCGTACCGACGCCATCTCGGGCGAACACGTCCTGGTGACGGTACGACCCGAGAAGATCCACCTGGGCAAACACCAGCCCGGTACCGACCTGAGCCGACTCAGGGGCACCGTCCGCGAGGTCGTCTACATGGGTTCCACGACCCATTACGCAGTGGACACCGCGCAGGGTACCGGGATGACGGTCTTCCAACAGAACGTCTCCGACGCCAGCAACCTCGCCGAGCGCGGCGACACCGTATGGCTGTCCTGGCGCCCCGAGCATTCCTACGCACTGCCCAGCTGACCCCGTCCATCCCCACCGAACAGAGCGGTAGACGTCGTGCGAAACACCCCCCGACCCTCACCCGCGCTGCTGCGGGGCTTGACCCAGGCCCGCTACAGCCGCCGCGCCACCCTGAAGCTCACCGGGCTCTCCGCCGCCGCACTCGCCCTCGCCGGATGCGGTGTCCAGGGCCAACAGCAGCAGCCCCAGGACTCGACGGACTTCTGGGCCGACAAGCAGAGCAACGGGAAACTGCGCTTCGCGAACTGGCCGCTCTACATGGACTCCGACCGCACCCAGCTCACCCGGTTCACCGAGGCCACCGGGGTCACCGTGGACTATGAGGAGTCCGTCCAGGACAACCCGTCCTGGTTCGGGCAGATTCAGCCGATCCTCGCCAACGGCGGCGACATCGGTGCCGACCTCATGGTCATGACCAACGGCCTGGAACTGGCCAAACTCATTGCCCTGGGATACCTCGCGCCACTGGACCCGGCCCAACTGCCCAATTTCGCCGAGTACGCCGGCGAGATCTACAAGAAAACCGCCTACGACCCCGGCAACACGTTCACGGTGCCCTACGCCTCGGGAATGACCGGAATCGCCTACGATCCCGAGCGCACCGGCCGCACGCTCACCAGTATCGCCGACCTTTGGGACCCTGCTTTCGAAGGCCGGGTGGGGATGATGGCCGACCCCCAGGAGATCGCCAACTTCGGATTGCTCTACAACGGGATCGACCCGGCCGACTCCACCCCCGACGACTGGCGCACCGCGGCCGAAAGCCTCAAGCAGCAGCGCGACGACAAGATCGTGCGGGCCTACTACAGCCAGGACTACATCCAGCCGCTCACCAACGGCGACGTCTGGGCCACCATGGCCTGGTCCGGCGACATCTACCAGCAGAACGCCGCCGAGGGCACCAACCTGGAGTTCTTCATCCCGGAGGAAGGGGCGACCCTCTGGACGGACAACATGATGATCCCGTCCACCGCGAAGAATCCGGTCGACGCCCTGATGATGATGGACTTCCTCTACGACCCCGAGGTCGCGGCCAGTCTGGCCGAGTACATCACGTTCGTGCCCCCCGTTCCCGACGCACAGAACGTGCTGCGCGACAAGGCCGGGACGCTCGACGGGGACGAGCAGGCGGCTCTTGAGGAACTGGCCGCCAGCCCGTTGGTCTTTCCCACCGACGCCGACTACGCGAAGCTGCACAACTACGTGTCACTGCCCGCCGGCGAAGAGGAGGAGTTCACCTCCATATTCCTCGCGATCACGCAGGCCTAGACCATGGCGCGGGAGAGAACCACAGCGACGCCCTACCTCCTGGCCATGCCGGGATGGATCTGGCTGGCGGCCTTCTTCGTGGTGCCGATCATCGGGATGCTCTGGATGTCCCTCATGACCGGCAACATCGTCACCGGCTTCCAGCCCACCTTCAACTTCGGGGTCTATCCCCAGGTGATCGCCACCTACTGGGAGCAGATCCTGCGCTCCCTGGCCTACGGGTTGTGCGCCACCCTGCTGTGCATCGCCATCGGCTACCCACTGGCCTTCTGGATCGCCTTTCACGGCGGCAGGAACAAGGCCACCTACCTGCTCCTGCTGCTCCTGCCGTTCTTCGTGTCGCAGATCCTGCGCACCATTTCCTGGAAGTTCCTGCTCGCCGACAACGGCGTCATCCTCGGCACGCTCAAGAGCGCCGGGCTGCTCCCCGACGGCGCCCACGTGCTCAGCACATCCACCGCCGTGGTCTTCGGGCTCGCCTACACCTTCCTGCCGTTCATGGTCCTGCCGATCTACGCGGTCCTGGAGCGGGTGGACCACCGGATCGTCGAGGCGGCCCACGACCTCTACGCCTCCCGGATCCAGGCGTTCGTCCGCGTGGTCCTGCCGTTGTCGCTGCCCGGCCTCTTCGCCGGCGTACTGCTCGTCTTCGTGCCCAGCAGCGCCGACTACGTCAACGCCTCGGTGCTGGGTGGGACGCACAACACCATGATCGGCAACATCATCCAGTCGCAGTACCTGGTCAACAACGCCTATCCGGTGGCCTCCGCGATCACCTTCGTGCTGATGGCGATCCTGTTGGTCGGCATCTTCAGTTACGCCAAGGCGCTCGGCACCGAACAGGTCATGGAGGTGCAGGCCAAGTGAGCACGACCACGAGGAGCGGGGCGTCCCGGCCTGCTGCGCGCGCCGCCCGCGGCAGGCGCGGCGTCAACTGGGGAAAATGGTTCACCTGGGCCGTTCTCGGCTGGTTGTTCCTCCCGATCGCCGGGATGATCGCGTTCAGCTTCAACGACATCGCCGGACGCCAGAACGTCACCTGGCAGGGCTTCACCCTCAAGTGGTACGGCCAGGCGTTCGCGTACTCCGACCTCAACGACGCGCTGATCAACACGCTGTCGATCGGCGTGCTCACCATGCTCATCGCGGGAGGGATCGGCAGCCTGCTCGGGCTGGCGCTCGGCCGGCACCGGTTCCGCGGCCAGGGGGTCAGCAACCTCGTCATGTTCGCCGCGATCTCGGCCCCCGAGGTCGTGATCGGCGCGGCACTGCTGTCGCTGTTCCTCACCCTCAACCTGACCACGGGCTTCGTCACCATTCTCATCGCCCACGTCATGTTCACCGTCTCGTTCGTGGCGATCACGGTGCGGGCGCGCGTCATGACACTGGATTCCAAACTGGAGGAGGCCGCCCGCGACTTGGGGGCGGACGCCTGGACGACCTTCCGGTTGGTGACCTTCCCGATGCTGCTGCCGGCGATCATGGCCGGCGGCCTGCTGGCCATGGCCTTGTCGGTGGACGACTTCATCATCACCACGTTCGTCAGCGGTGACACCACGACGTTCCCGCTGTGGATCTGGGGGTCCACCCGGGTCGGAATCCCCCCGCAGGTCAACGTGATGGGCACCCTCATCTTCGCGTTCGGGGTGCTGCTCGCCCTCGTCAACGTCCTACTCGCCCGTTCGTCCCGCCGAGCGTGACCTTGCTCCTCCTCCACCTGCGGTGGCAGCGTGGATGACGTCACGATCGGCGAAGAGAGAAAGTGATAGCCGTGTCCGCAGCAGCCCGGAGGGCCGCCGCCGCGCTGGCCGACGCCGCGCCCCGGATCTTCTGGACCGACCCCGACGTCCCCGGCCACGACGTCCCCGAACCCGCCCCGCCGCTGAGCGGCCGGGTGCGGGCGGACCTCGCCGTCGTGGGCGGCGGGTTCAGCGGTCTGTGGAGTGCGCTCATCGCAAAGGAACGCGACCCCGACCGCGACGTCGTGCTGCTGGAGGCCCGCACGGTCGGATGGGCGGCGTCGGGGCGCAACGGAGGATTCTGCGAAGCCAGCCTCACCCACGGCTACGCCAACGGGGCCGAGCGCTGGCCCGACGAGATCGTCGAACTGGAGCGTCTGGGCCGTCAGAACCTGGACCGCATCGCCGATGCCGTGGAGCGCCACGGCATCGACTGCGAGTTCGAGCGCACCGGCCAGTTGATCCTGGCCACCCGGGACTGGCACAACGCCGAACTCGCCGAGTACGGCGAACAGTTGCGCGCGCTGGGCCACAAGGCCGTGAACCTGGACGCCGACCAGGCCCGCGCCGAGGTGAACTCGCCCACCTATCTCGGCGGTCTCTACGAGCCCGACGGCACCGCCATGCTGCACCCGGCCAAACTCGCCTGGGGGTTGCGCGCGGCCTGCCTGCGTCTGGGGGTGCGCATCTTCGAGCACAGTCCCGTGCGCTCCATCCGCAGCGAGCCCGTCGCGGTGCGGTTGGAGACGCGGGGCGGCTCGGTGTCGGCCCCGGCCGTCGCCTGGGGCACCGGCGCGTTCCCGGGCCCGCTGCGCCGGATCCGCCGCCACGTCGTTCCGGTGTACGACTACGTGCTGATGACCGAGCCGCTCACCGCCGACCAGAAGAACGCCGTCGGCTGGAAGAGCCGGGCGGGGCTGTCGGACGCGGCCAATCAGTTCCACTACTACCGGCTCACCGCGGACGACCGCATCCTCTGGGGAGGCTACGACGTCATCTACCACTACGGCGGCGGTATCCGTCCGGAGTACGACCAGCGCTCCGAGACCTTCCAACGGCTCGCCGAGCACTTCTTCGAGACGTTCCCCCAGCTGCCGGACGTGCGCTTCACCCACCGATGGGGCGGGGTGATCGACACGTGTAGCCGGTTCTGCGCCTATTTCGACACCGCCTACGACGGCCGGTTGGCCTACGCCGCCGGCTACACCGGCCTCGGCGTGGGAGCCACCCGCTTCGGTGCCGAGGTCATGCTCGACACGCTCGCGGGAGCCGACACCGAACTCACCCGCCCGGAGATGGTGCGTACCAAACCGCTGCCCTTCCCCCCGGAACCCCTGCGGTTCGCCGGGATCGAGCTCACCCGACGCTCCATAGCCGCAGCCGACCGCAACGGCGGTCGCCGCAACCTGTGGCTGCGCGGGCTGGACGCGGTAGGGCTGGGGTTCGACAGCTGACCGCCACACGCGAGGCGCGGCCCCGGGGATGACGATCGTCATCCCCGGGGCCCACGTTTTTCACGGCGTCCCGGTGACACCGGCTCCTACAGCACAATCGCCTGCTCCGGCAGGCTTGTGGACATGACGACGGCACAGCAGCACACCGCGATCAGCGTCCAGGACCTCCGCCAGGCGTACGGCACTTTCGAGGCCGTCCGGGGTGTCTCCTTCGATGTCGCCCCCGGCGAACTCTTCGCGCTCCTGGGAACGAACGGCGCCGGCAAGACCACCACCATCGAGACGCTGGAGGGTTTCCGCAAGCCCACCGCCGGTACGGTGCGGGTCTTCGGTACCGACCCGTTCGGCCAGCCCGCCGCGCTGCGCCCGCGGGTGAACGCCGTCCTCCAGCACAGCGGCGTCTTCGAGGAACTCACCGTCGCCGAGACGATCGATCTCGCCCGCGACCTGGCCGCCCGGCCGATGGGGCGCGTCGAGGTCCTGAAGACGGTCAGCCTCACCGACAAGGCCACCGTCGCCGTCCGTCAGCTCTCCGGGGGACAGAAGCGCCGCCTGGACCTCGCCCTGGCGATTCTCACCCGCCCCGAGGTGCTGTTCCTGGACGAGCCCACCACCGGGATGGACCCGGAGATGCGCAGGGAGACCTGGAGGATCATCGGCGACCAGGTGGCCCAAGGGGTGGCCGTGCTGCTCACCACCCACTACCTGGAGGAGGCCGAGCGTCTCGCCGACCGCCTGGCGATCATGCGCAACGGTCTGGTGGAGGTCGAGGGGACCGTCGCCGGGGTCGTCGCCGGCAAGGGCGACCGGATCGGCTTCCGTATGCCCGACCGGATCCGCTCCGAGGACCTGCCGCGTCTGCCCGGAGCCCGTTTCTCCGTCGAGGTGCGCAGCGGCGACCAATGGGCCGCCTACGACGTCTCCGGGGACGACATCGCCGGCCGCGCCCACCGTGCCGTCGCAACGCTGATGGGCTGGGCCGACTCCAACGGCATCACCCTGGAGCGCCTACAGGTGCGCACCGCCTCCCTGGAGGACGTCTTCCTCGACATCGCCGACGGTGACGCCGCCGTCCCCGCCGGCGCCTGACCGCCGGCCCCGGCGTCCGACCCGAACCACCCCACCAGGAGACCCACGATGGCCACGACCACCACCGCGCCCACCGCACGAAGCACCGAGCAGCGAAGCGCGGTCAACCCGTTGCGTCAGACGCTGCGCCTGACCCGGACCGAGTTCACCCTCTTCTACCGTTACCGGATGGCGCTCTACGCCGCGGTCCTGCCACTGGTGTTCCTCGTCCCCGTGTTCTCCATGGGCCCCGGCGAGCTGCTCCCCGGTATCGACGCGGTCGCCTTCTCCCTCACCAACTTCTTCGCCATGGCGGCCATGACCATCGGTGTCGTGCACGTCTCCAACGTCTACGCCGCGAGGCGTGAACAGCTGGTGCTCAAGCGTTTCCGGGTCGCCGGCGTCCCGCCGGTCGCGATGTTCGGCGCCACCGCCCTGTCGGTGATCGCAGTGGTCGGAGTGCAGTCCCTCGCCGTCATCGGGGCCCTCGTCGCCATGACCGGTTCGCCGCCGGCCGACCCCGTGATGCTGGTGCTGTCGATCCTGCTGATCAGCGTCGTCATGACGCTCTTCGGGGCGGTCATCACCCGGTTCGCCCGCAACGCCGAGAGCGCGCAGATGATGGCGATGGCCCCGTTCATGCTCCTGATCGTGGCCAGCGGGTTCTTCGTGCCCCTGGAGCTGTTGCCCGACCGTCTGGCGCAGCTGTTCGGCTACCTCCCGATGGTCCCCGCCATCGAACTGGCCCAGTCCGCGTACTTCGGCCACGACTTCTTCGCCGCCGCGACCGCCCCGGCCGCGGAGCCTGCCACCGGCCTCCGGTTGTGGACCGCGGCGGTCCCCGCCCTGGCGATCCTGCTCGCCTGGACCGCGGTGCTGGCCTACTCCCTCCGCTACTTCCGCTGGGACCCGCGCAGCGCCAAGTAACCCGGCGGCGGGGGTGGTGGCCGGGCGCAAACCCCCGGCCACCGCGCACGCGTAGGCTGACGACCTGGAGGGGGGCACGATGACACACGAGGACACCGGTCCGGGGACCGTCGAGGCGGGGGTGGCCGACGACGAGCGCAGCACGGCCCGGCTGAAGTTCGCCCGCAGGACGGTCTACTTCACGTTCACCACCCTCCCGCTGGGGCTGCTGTTCGTCATCGGTTTCCAGGCGGTCCTCCACGCCTGTGGCGAGGCCGGCCCGGGAATCCTCGCCATGTTCGGTGTCCCGTCGCCCTGGGCCGCGGTGCTCGGGTTCGCGTTGTCGGTGCCACTGGCGTGGCTGACGCTGCGGTTCGCCGTCCTCCGACTCGACGCTCCGAGGCCCCGCTCCACGGGACTGCTCTACCTGGGCCTGGTCCTGAACCTGGGCGTCCTGGCGGTCTTCGACGTCTACGCCTGGGTGTTGGTCGGATTCGCCCTGTGGTGGTCGGCCGCGGCGCTCGTCGCCACCCGGCGCCAGTCCGTGCTCTTCGCCGTGGTGCTGCTCGCGGCGCCGGCCGTCCGGCTCCTCCTGCTGCCCCAGCTCAACATCGGGCTGACGGTCCTGGTCCTCGGGTACACGGTCTTCTTCGGGGCGGTGCTGCTGGTCTGCGACCTGGCGATGGTGTGGCTGTGGGAGATCGCCAACGAGGCCACCGTCGCCCGTGAGGCGCGGGCGCGGCTCGCCGTCACCGAGGAGCGGCTGCGCTTCGCCAGGGACCTGCACGACCTGGTCGGGCACAGCCTCTCGGGCATCGCGGTGAAGAGCGAGCTGGCGGCCCGGCTCGCCGCGCGCGACCCCGAGCGCGCCGCCGCCGAGATGGTCGCGGTCCAACAGGTCGCCAGGGACGCGCTGCGCGAGGTGCGCGCGGCGGTCAGCGGGTACCGCGACGTGGACCTCACGGCCGAGGTCGAGAGCGTGCGCCAGGTGCTCAGCGCGGCCGGGACCCGGGTCGGCGTCGCGGGCGACACCGCCGAATGCCCGGTGGAGTTGCGTGCACTGACCGCCTGGCTGGTCAGGGAAGGTGCCACCAACGTGCTCCGCCACAGCGGGGCGGACCGCTGTGACATCACCCTGACCCGGCAGGAACGCTCTTTCGTCGTGGAGGTCTACAACGACGGAGTGCGCTCCGGGTCGGCACAGCCCTTCGGCAACGGGCTGAACGGACTCACCGAGCGGGTGACGGCTGTCGGGGGCGGGCTCTCGGCCACCACCACCGACGACGGCGGTTTCCTGATGCGGGCCGTCCTCCCGATCCGCTCCGCCCCGGCGGCTTCTCGCGTCCGGCAGGAGGGGGACCAGGTCCCCGCCTGACCCGCCCGGCCCACCCGTCCAGGGCAGGTGCCGCAGATCCCGCCCCCTGCGGTGCGGTCGAGGAGCGTGCAACGGGTCCGTTGCGCGCCGATGCGTGCGGCAAGGCGGTGGTGCCCGTTCCCGGGGCGCGTCCGCCCCTCCCGGTGTCCTGCGGGGTGCCCGACGCTTACGCTGATCACGTGACTGAGCTATCCGAGAACAGCCCCCCGGCCGGCCGAATGAAGGTCGTGCTCGCTGATGACGAGCACCTGGTGCGCGGTGCCATCGCCGCGCTCCTCGGTTTGGAGGAGGACATCGAGATCGCCGCGCAGGTCGGCCGCGGTGACCTGGTACTGGCTGCTGTCCGGGAACACGACGCCGACATCGCGGTCCTGGACATCGAGATGCCCGGCGCCGGCGGCCTGGAGGTCGCCGACGATCTGCGCACGGCCGCCCCCGGCTGTGGCGTGCTCATCCTCACGAGCTTCGGCCGCCCCGGTTACCTGCGCCGTGCGCTCTCCTCCGGCGCCCGCGGCTTCCTCGCCAAGGACGCACCAGTCGACCAGCTCGTCGGCGCCATCCGCAAGGTTCACGCGGGCGGACGCTACATCGACTCCGAGCTCGCAGCCGCTGCCATGACAGCGGGAGAGAGCCCTCTGACCGAGCGGGAAGCGGACGTCCTGCGGGCCGCGGTCGACGGCTCCTCGGCGGCCAAGATCGCCCGCGCCCTTCACCTCAGCGAGGGCACGGTGCGCAATTACCTGTCCAACGCCATCGCCAAGACCGGCACCGACAACCGGATGTCGGCCATCCGCACCGCCCAGGACATGGGCTGGCTCTGAGCGGTCCGTGACCCGTCCACCACGGGGCGGGGCCAACGGTCACAGGAACCGCAGGACCAGCATCGCGGTGTCGTCGGTGTGCCCGCCCGGGGCGAACTCCTCCAGTTCGCGGTCGATCCGGGCGATCACGGCCTGGGCGGTCAGCCCTGAACAGCCGGTGAAGATCTTGGTCAGCCCCTCGTCGCCGAGCATCTCCTCGTTGTTGCGGCGCTCGGTCACACCGTCGGTGACGGCGAGCAGCACGTCCCCGGGGGCGACCTCGACCGTCTCGGTGAAGAACTCCACGTCCTCGAACGCGCCCAGCAGGGGCTGGGAGGTGGCCAGCGGTTCCACCTCGCCGTTCTTGTCGAGGCGCAAGGGGAGCGGGTGGCCCGCCGAGACCAGCCGGATCCGCATCCCCTTGCCGCCGTCCGGGCCGCCGATAGGCGTCATCTCGCCGTAGAGCATGGTCAGGAAGCGGGTCGTGGTGTTCTCGTCCAGGATGGCCAGGTTCAGCCGGTGCATGATGTACGCCGGGGCGAGGTTCTCCCGGGCCAGCGCCCGCAGGGTGTGGCGGGCCAGACCGGTCACCGCTGCCGCTTCCGGGCCGGTGCCGCAGACGTCGCCGATCGCGAAACACCAGCGTCCGTCGGTGGCGAACACGTCGTAGAAGTCTCCGCCGACCACGTTGCGCTCTCCCGCCGGCTGGTAGAACACCGCGTGATCGACCCGGGGAATCGCGGGTTCCTTCTCCTTGGCCGGAAGCAGACTGCGTTGCAGGGCCTCGCTCATGAAGGTCTGGTCGGAGTACAGGCGCGCGTTCTCCATAGCTGACGACACCCGTTGGGCGAGGTCGTCGGCGACGTCGACCTCTTCGCGGGGAAACTCTTCGTTGGGCGCCTTGCCGATGGTGATCCGCCCCAGCGACCGTCCGTGTGCCATGAGGGGGATGCTGATGCCCAGGCCGGCCGCGAGCTCCCGGGTGAGCTCGTCGTCCATGCCGGCCTCTGCCAGTTCCTCGGGCTGCCACAGCTGCCCCGGCTCGCGTTGTTCCTGCGGAATGATCGCCGTGATCAGTTCGCGCAGTACGTCGGTGGTGTTCTCGTCGCGGTGCGTGGCGAAGGCGAGCCGGTCCACCCCCAGGTCGCTGGTGGTGTGCACCACGCACCACTTGCCCAGCCGGGAGGTGGTCAACTGTGCGGCCAGCGCGGCCGTCATCTGCTCGTCGAGGGTGCCGGCCAGCAGGTCACTGGCCTCGGCCAGGAAGCTCAACGAGGCGCGCCTGGCGAGTTCCACCCGGGCCAGTCGGGAGCGCTCGACCGTCAGTGCGATTCGGTCGGCCCCTTCCTGGAGCCGGTCCGCTGCGGTCTGGCCGAAATGCCGGATCCGTTTGGATGCAACCCCGAGCAGGCCGGTGATCCGCCCGTCCACGATCAACGGTGCCGTCACCAGCGAGCGCATTCCGGCCGCTGCGAGCCGGCCCCGGTGCGCCCGGGCGATCATCAGGTCGTCGTTGATGACCGGCCCGGGCTCCGGTGCGGAGGAGGGAAAAGTCTCTTCGGTCCGGCTGCGGAACGGTCGCCACTGCCCGGATGTCAGTCCGACCGCGGCCTGGAGCTCCCACTCGGTCTCGTCGGTGGTGGCCAGCGCGATGTAGGCGGCGTCCCCGCCGAGTACGGTGCGCGCGACGTCGACCGTGGAGTCCAGGAGGTCCGGGAGCGAGAGCTTGGCAGCCAGCGCGGAATCCAGCCGGGACCACGGTTCGGGCCGGGAACGGACCTTGCTGCGTACCGGCAACGGCGGTACCAGGGATGTCCGTGAGGTGGGGCCGGCAGGCGGTTCCTCGTCGTCGAGACGGAACCAGACGGCCTTGTCCTCCTTGCTGTAGCTCACGCCCCAACTGGAGGCGATCGCCGAGGCCAGTGCAAGGCCCAGCCCGCCGCTGCGGGTGTCGTCGGTGGAGGGGGAGGTGTCCACCTGCAACGGTCCCGCCTTGGGGACCGCCCGGTGCGGTACCCGGTCGACGACGACCACTTCCACCGCCCCGGGCAGGCGGCGCACGATCAGTTCCAGGGTGGTCTCGGCGTGGATGACCGCGTTCGTCACCAGTTCGCTGACCAGGAGGATGATGTCGTCGGAGCCGCGCGTGACGTTCCAATCGCGCAGTGTGTCGCGCACGAAGGAACGAGCCTCGCCCGCGGTCTCCGGAGCGGCTGAGAATTCCCGGCGGGCGACCTTCATAACGTCATATGGCATCGTGAAGCCGTACGGTTCCTCTGAGTTGCGGGCGGTTCGGTTGAAATGCACACGATCCCCCCTGTATCTCGGTGCGGGACTGCCGAGGTGGAGAATCGTGGTGTCTTCCCTGAACTATTGTCTCCGACCAGCCACCGGCGGACACGTCCGGGGGATGCCCGGTTCCGGCCGCCCGGTCGGTGCATGGTCGGACTGGGTCGGATTCCCAGCTTCTCCCAGGAAGTCGTGGAACTTGGTCGTGTTGTCCGAACGTCGTGTTATTGAGCGGACTGTCGAATTAACGTAGTGCACCGTGGTCCATCTGAGAGTCTTGAGGGCCGGAGACCCGTGTGAGTAACACCGTAAGTCTGCCCATCAGGGCACTGCAGGGCTTCAACCGGTGGAGGAGGGGATCGATGCCCAAGGCGACCAGCCCGGCCGCATCGGAGACGGAGCTGAACGCGCTCCTCGACGCGCTCTACAAGATGCGTGACGGTGACTTCAGCGTCCGGCTCGACCCTCGTGCGCGGGGGACGCACGGTGAGATCGCCGGTGTCATGAACGAGGTGCTCGACCACTGCGAGCAGCTCAGCGCCGAACTCCAGCGCGTGAGCGACGTGGTCAGTACCGAGGGGCGCCTCGCCGAGCGCGTCTCGATCAGTCCGGCCCGCGGTGCCTGGGGCAAGAGCGTGCGAGCGCTCAACCAGCTTCTCGACGAGGTCAGCGAACCCGTCACCTCCGTGGCCCAGATCTTGGACTCGGTGGCCAACGGTGACCTCGCCCAGCGGGTGGAGCTCACCAACCGCCACGGCGAACTGCACGGCGATCTCCTGCGCCTCGCCACATCGGTGAACCGCATGGCCGACCAGATGTCGGCGTTCACCATGGAGGTCACCCGCGTGGCCCGTGAGGTGGGCACCGAGGGCAAGCTGGGCGGCAGCGCCCGGGTGGAAGGCGTCTCCGGTGCCTGGCGCGACGTCACCGAGGCCGTCAACCAGATGGCGGCCCGGCTGACCGCGCAGGTGCGCGACATCTCCACGGTGACCGTCGCGGTGTCGCGCGGGGACCTCAGCCGCAAGGTCGTGGTGGACGTCCAGGGCGAGATGTTGCAGCTCAAGGACACGGTCAACACCATGGTCGACCAGTTGTCCACGTTCGCCGACGAGGTCACCCGGGTGGCCCGTGAGGTGGGCACGGAGGGCAAGCTCGGTGGACGCGCCAACGTCAAGGGCGTGTCGGGCATCTGGAAGGACCTCACGAACAACGTCAACTCCATGGCCGACAACCTCACCAACCAGGTGCGCGACATCTCCCAGGTGACGACGGCGGTGGCGCGCGGCGACCTCACCAAGAAGGTCACCGTCAACGTCCAGGGCGAGATGCTCAAGCTGAAGGACACCGTGAACACCATGGTGGATCAGCTGGACTCGTTCGCTGACGAGGTCACCCGGGTGGCGCGCGAGGTGGGGACCGAGGGCAAGCTGGGCGGGCGGGCCAGCGTCAAGGGCGTGTCGGGCATCTGGAAGGACCTGACCGACAACGTTAACTCCATGGCCAACAGCCTCACCTACCAGGTGCGCAATATTTCCCAGGTCACCACCGCTGTTGCGGTCGGTGACCTGAGCAAGAAGATCACCGTGGACGCCCAGGGTGAGATGTTGCAGCTCAAGGACACCGTGAACACCATGGTGGACCAGCTGGACTCGTTCGCCGACGAGGTCACCCGCATGGCCCGCGAGGTGGGGACCGAGGGCAAGCTCGGCGGCCAGGCGCACGTGCGCGGTGTCTCCGGCGTGTGGAAGGACCTGACCGACAACGTCAACTCCATGGCCAACAACCTCACCCACCAGGTGCGCCAGATCTCGGTGGTGACCACCGCCGTGGCGCGCGGCGACCTCACCAAGCAGGTCACCGTCAACGCCAAGGGGGAGATCCTCGAACTGAAGGACACCATCAACGTCATGGTGGACCAGTTGTCGGCGTTCGCCGACGAGGTGACCAGGGTGGCCCGTGAGGTGGGAACCGAAGGCCAGTTGGGCGGGCGTGCCGACGTCAAGGGCGTGTCGGGCATCTGGAAGGACCTGACCGAGAACGTCAACTCGATGTCGCACAACCTGACCACCCAGGTCCGCAACATCGCCCAGGTCACTTCGGCGGTGGCCGCCGGTGACCTCGGCAAGAAGATCACGGTGGACGCCCAGGGCGAGATGCTGGAGCTGAAGGACACCATCAACACCATGGTCGACCAGCTCTCCACGTTCGCCCTGGAGGTCACCCGGGTGGCGCGCGAGGTGGGCAGTGAGGGACAGCTCGGCGGCCAGGCCAAGGTCGAAGGCGTGTCGGGCACCTGGAAGCAGCTCACCGACAACGTCAACGAGCTCGCCAGGAACCTCACCACCCAGGTGCGGGCGATCGCGTCGGTGGCCAGTGCCGTGGCCCGTGGCGACCTCACCCAGTCCATCCAGGTCGGTGCGCGCGGCGAGCTCGCAGCACTCAAGGACAACGTCAACCTGATGGTGTCCAACCTGCGCGAGACCACCGCCGCCCAACGCGACGAGGACTGGCTCAAGAGCAACCTCGCTCGCATATCCGGCCTCATCCAGGGGCATCGCGACCTCAACGACCTCGCCCGGCTGATCATGACCGAGGTGACCCCGTTGGTCGCGGCCCAGCACGGGGCGTGCTTCCTGCCCGAGGACGAGAACGACGAAGAGACGTTCCGGCTCTACGCGGGCTTCGGCTACCAGCCCAAGGAGCATCGCCGCCGGATCAAGATGGGGCGGGGACTGGCGGGCGAGGCGATGGCGCAGCGCACCGAGATGCGGGTCAACGACGTCCCCGGTGATTACGTCAAGGTCGAGTCGGGCCTGGGCGAGGCGCCTCCGCTGAGCATCGTCATCTTCCCGATCCTGTCCGAGGACCGGGTGCTGGGCGTGATCGAGCTCGGTTCCTACGGCACTTTCCGGGAAATTCACCTCAATTTCCTGCGTCAGCTGGTCGGTCTCATCGGTGCCACGATCAACACGATCCTGGCCAACTCCAAGACCGAGTACCTGCTGACCCAGTCCCAGCAGCTGACCACCGCGTTGCAGGAGCGCTCCAACGAGCTCCAGCGTCAGCAGGAGGAGCTGCGCCGCAAGAACGCCGAGCTGCACAGCAAGGCCGGGCAGCTCGCCAGTCAGAACCGCGCCATCGAGTTGCAGAACCGCCAGATCGAGCGCGCCCGCCGTTCGCTGGAGGAGCGCGCCCACCAGCTCCAGGTCTCGTCCAAGTACAAGTCCGAGTTCCTGGCCAACATGTCCCACGAGCTGCGCACGCCGCTCAACAGCCTGCTCATCCTCGCCCGGCTGCTCGCCGACAACACCGAGCAGAACCTCACCCCCAAGCAGGTGGAGTTCGCCCAGACCATCCACAAGGCGGGCAGCGACCTGCTCCAGCTCATCGACGAGATCCTGGACCTGTCCAAGGTCGAGGCGGGGCGGATGGAACTGAGCCCCATCGACGTGTCGATCAGCCAGCTGGTCGACTATGTGGAGGCGTCGTTCAGGCCGATGACCAGCGACAAGGGGCTGGCGTTCGCGGTCGAGGTGTCTCCTGACATCCCCAACTACCTGTGGACCGACGAGCAGCGTCTCCAGCAGGTGCTGCGCAACCTGCTCTCCAACGCGGTGAAGTTCACCAGTACCGGTGAGGTGCGGCTCCTCATCGAGCCCGCCTGGGCGCTGGAGGACGCCGACCTCGACATGTTCGCCGAGGACGACGAGGTGATCGCGTTCTCCGTCGCCGATACCGGGATCGGTATTCCCGAGGACAAGCTCCAGGTCATCTTCGAGGCGTTCCATCAGGGCGACGGCGGCACCAGCCGCAGGTTCGGCGGAACCGGCCTGGGACTGTCCATCAGCCGCAACATGGCGCAGCTCCTCGGCGGCGAGATCCGAGTCGACAGCGTGCTCGGCCAGGGGAGTACGTTCACCCTGCTGCTTCCGGTCCGGTTGCCCGACAGCGCGAGTGAGCGGTCCTACGGCTCGGTAGACGCGGTCGAGCCGCTGGCCGTCACCGCCACCGACATCCCGGTCGCGCCCGACCCCGCGCCGGCCGAGCGGGACGAGGAGGCCCGGACGGCCGACACCGAGTCCGCTTCGCCCGTGGTGGACCCGAGCCCCTATACGGAGCCCCCCTCCGTGCCCATGCTCAAGGAGCCGGAGCCCCAGACCGGGCCGTCCTCGGGTGCGGAACTGGAGGCCGACCCCGAGCGCGACGCGACGCTGGCCGGACGCCGGGTACTCATCGTGGACGACGACGTGCGTAACGTTTTCGCGCTCACCAGCGCATTGGAGGCCAACGGTCTGCACGTCCTCTACGCTGACAACGGGCACTCCGGTATCGAGAAACTGGAAGCCAACGAGGACATCGCGCTGGTGTTGATGGACATCATGATGCCCGAGCTCGACGGCAATGCCACCACCCGTGCGATCCGTGAGATGCCCCAGTTCGCCGACCTGCCGATCATCTCTCTCACCGCCAAGGCCATGCAGGGGGACCGGGAGCGCAGCCTGGAGGCAGGCGCCTCGGACTACGTCACCAAGCCGGTCGATCTGGGTCATCTCCTGGACGTCATGCGGACGTGGTTGGATCGAACCGGCCACACCAGCCAAGAAAGCCAGGAGCAGTAGCAGTGAGTGTGCCGTACAAGGCCAACATCCTCCTCGTGGACGACCGGGACGACAACCTCATGGCCCTTGAGGCGACCCTGACCTCTCTGGACCAGAACATGGTCCGGGCCAGTTCGGGCGAGGCCGCGCTCAAGGCGCTCCTCGAAGAGGACTTCGCGCTCATCCTGCTCGACGTGATCATGCCCGGAATGGACGGGTTCGAGACGGCCGCGCACATCAAGCAGCGCGAGAGGACCAAGGACGTCCCGATCATCTTCCTGACGGCGGAGGGGACCGACCGCCACCAGGTTTTCCGCGGCTACGCGGCGCGGTTCGTGGACTACATGACCAAGCCCTACGACCCGTGGCTGCTGCGGGCGAAGGTCGAGGTCTTCCTCGAACTCGACCGGCTCAAGCGCCAGTTGGACGATCAGTCCCGCGTGCTGCGCCGGGAGCTCGGCACGGAGACGGCTGACTCCGTCGACTCGGTGGTCGCCCGGCTGGCCACGCATGTCGGTGCGGTCACCGAGAAACTGGGGCGGCTGAGGGAGCAGTCCGCGGTCGGCGACAACGATGAGGACAGCGCCACCCTCCAGGCGATCCGCGAACTCGACACCTCCGTCGGTCAGTTGACCGTCCTCGTCGAGGCCCTGCGCGGGCCGTCCTGAGCCGAGCCGCGCGGCAGGGGCGAGTGCTGTCGCCGCGTGGTTATGAAACCGATGTGAACGGTATCTCGGACAGAGTCGTGGCAGAGGTTTGATGGAGTATCGGAATTCTTCGCGCCGAACGTCCATCCTGGAGATCAGCGTCGATCTCGTCTGCTTCGCACTCTCCAGTGCCGTGAGGAGAATCCCCCCATGCCTCGCAGGCTCATCCCGGCGATGGCCGTGTCGGCGGCCGTTGCGACCGTCGTGTACGGTGCGTTCGCGACCGTTTCCCCAGCGTTGGCCGCCGATTCCGAACGCGGAATGGAGGCCGCTGTCACCAGCAGTGGAACCACTCGCACCCTGCTTCCGGGGTCGTTGGCCTACACCTGTGCCGCCGAGAACGGCGCCGGAAAGTCCTACACCGCCGAGCTGTCCATCACCGCCCCCGGCGAACTCCGGTCCGGCGAGTCGGCCGAGGTCCGGCTCGCCCGGTTCACCGGGTATTTCGACCGGTGGATCACCGAACCGATCGCCGAAGGCGACGCGGTGCTCAGTGCCCAGGTACGGGTGGGCGGCAAGGGAGCCGACGTCCGAACGGTCACACTCACCGGTGCCAATCCCGCGGCCAGCCCGGCCGGCAAGCTTCCCCTGCCCAGGCTGACCCCCGTGGAGTTCGGTCCCGTCGTCGGCTCGGTCCGGGCGACCACGCCGGGCGAGATCACCTTTGCGCCGGGCCCCGTCACCATCACGGTCCATCAGCGCGGCGACGAACTGGTCACGGTCTGTTCGCCCAAGGACGAGGCCGACCCCGTCGCCACCACCCTGGTCGTCGCCGAGCAGGAGGAAGAAGAGGAGGCCCCGGGGCCCACGGTGACTCCTGCGGTCGCCGCGCCCGGGCGTACCGAGTGGAGCGGTACCTATCGGTGCGCTTCCAGCGACCCCGGCCTGCAACCCGATTTCGAGAGCCCGGCCACGGTCACGGTCACCACGACCGATACCGGCTACCCGGTCGGGGAACGGATCGAGGCCGTGGGGGAGTTCACCCTGGAGCGCGGCCTCAAGTCGCCGATGAAGCTCGGCCCGGGAGCCGTGACCGCGGAGTTGGAGGTGGCGCTCTCGGGGCCGGCGGTGAGCACGCGACGTTTCGTGTTGCGCACGGAGAACAGTGGTGGTCTGCCCGCCGGGCAGGACATCCTGTTGCCCACGGCTGCCGGGTATTTCACCCCTGACCGGCCGGGAGCGGTGGAGTTGGCGGTGAAGGGGCTGGAGTTGTCCTTCCTCGGCGGCATCCTCACCGTCGACTGCCGGGTACGCGACGACACCGCGGACGAGGCGCCTGTCGCCGACCTCGGCAGCATCGATCGGGTTCCCGTAGGGACCACGCCGCCCGTTGGTCCGCCCGACCCCGGGCAACAGGATGCTCCGGTACACGAGCAGGCGCGCGAGGCCCCGCTGCCCGTGACAGGTGCCGCCCTGGGCGGGCTCATCGCCTTTGCCGGGGTCGCTCTGGCCTGTGGCGGTGTCGCGACCCTGGCGGCCAGGAAGAGGCACCACCGGCCTTAGGAGAGCCGTCGCGACCGCCGGGCCCGGTTGAAGGCACTCGTGTCCGTTGTTCTGGGGCGAGGTCCCAAGCGTGTCGTGGACGATCGGAGCGTGCCGTTGGTGGATCTGTTCCACCCCGGGGGTGGGGCCCGCCGGTTCCAGGCGGACCGCGCACCTCCCACGCGTTTTCCGGCTGGTTGACCGCCGTAATTTTTGCCGTATTGGCAACGATATTTGTCAATCGACGGGACGTGGATGCAGCATCTCTTTTGAACGGAGGTGCACGACATGACTGCACGAACAGAACAGAAGGGTGACGCACCAGTGGAGCGGGAGCGTCACTACGAGGTCGTGGTCATCGGTGGCGGCGCCGCGGGTCTCAGCGGGGCGCTGACCCTGGCCCGCGCGCGCCGCTCGGTGCTGGTGATCGACGAGGGCCGGCCCCGCAATGCGCCGGCCGCCCAGGTCCACGGCTACCTGACGCGCGACGGTCTCCCGCCCGCGCAGTTGCTCTCCGCCGGGCGCGCCGAGGTCACCGGTTACGGCGGCGCGATCATGACGGGCACGGTCGTGGGTGCCGAGCGTCTGGCCACGGGCGGTTTTCGCCTCGTCGTCGACGGTGGCGGGGTCATCGTCGCGGACCGGTTGCTGGTGACCACCGGACTGGTCGACGAGCTGCCCCAGGTGCCGGGGCTTGCCGAGCGGTGGGGGAACGAGGTCCTGCACTGCCCGTACTGCCACGGGTGGGAGGTCCGCGACCAGGCCATCGGCATCCTGGCGACCGGACCGTTGTCGGTCCACCAGGCGCTGATGTGGCGACAGTGGAGCCAGGATGTGACCCTGTTCCTGCACACCGCCCCCGAACCGGGGGACGAGGAGTACGAGCAGTTGGCGGCCCGCGGTATCGCCGTGGTCACGGGTGAGGTCATCGGTCTGGCGGTCGATGGCGACCGGCTCACCGGGGTGACCCTTGCCGGCGGAAAGGAGCTCCCCTGCCAGGCCCTGGTGGTGGCTCCGCGGTTCACCGCCCGCGCCGATGTCCTCACGGGGCTCGGCCTTGAGACCACGGAGCAGGAGATGGGCAAACAGGTGATCGGCAGCTTCATCGTCACCGATCCGTCCGGAGCGACCCGGACCCCCGGTGTGTGGGCGGCAGGCAACGTCACATCACTGACCGACCAGGTCGTCGCGGCTGCCGGAGCGGGAGTGCGCGCGGCGGCGGCGATCAACGCCGACCTGACCGCCGAGGAGACGCGCAAGGCCGTTGCCGCGCGCAACGCGCCCTTCTCCGCGCGAGCTGAGCGCGAGGCGTCCGAGCGGGTGCTCGGCGATCGCAGGCACGGTCTGTGACCGCTCCGCCGCGATGGTGGCGGTGGTTGGCCTTCAGGGAGAATCGGTCCGGGTTGAAAAAGAGTCAATGTGCCGAGAGTCCTAACAGGCCGCGTAGCTCTCCCGACCTTCGTTGAGTCGTCCACGGTCGGCCCGCCGACCCCGGTCCCTGAACCGTCCGCCGAGTTGCTTCGCGCCTTCGCCGGCCGACGACCGAACCTGACCGCAGCGACCAATCCCGGGACGCGCTGGCTCTTCTCCGGTCGCCGGGCGGGCCATCCGATGGACGCTGGAGAGCTGGCCGCGCACGTTGCGCCTGGCCGTGATCCTGCTTCTCGCCTGGTGAGGCGCTGAAATCGGGTGTGCAGGCGCAACGGGTTCAACCGGGTGGCGGTCCCGTTGCGCTCCAATCCGCTATAACTTTCTATAAACTCGCAGGTCAGAGCGTTGCGAATATGTCGGTTAGTGCGTAAGCTAATCGCGAACGACGCCGGTCCCCGTGGGGGGCCGGAAGTGGAGCCGGGTGACCTGGGGAATTACCAGGAGCCCGGCTCGGCGCATTTCTGAGGCATTCAGCAACCTGTCGTGACGTCCAGGTCGTAGAGGCACTCGGCGAGGATGTCGCGGTAGAGGGGCTCGCCCTGGCGGTGTGCGCGCACCGCGCCGGCGACGACGTCGGGGACCCAGAGCAGGGGATCGCTGCCGCCCCGGTGGTGCTCGACCCGGAACCGTGTGCCCCGAGGCAGGTTGAACCGGGCCCCCGTGACGGTCTGGACATCGCGCTGGTTGAGTGCCTTGTCGCGCGCCTCGAGGTACAGGGTGTCGACCCCGTAACCGTGCAGTTCGTCCACCAAGTGGTTCAGGCACACCGCGCGTGCGCGTTCCTGGCGTCTGCGGGGCACGGGTGAGCCGACCGCGACGATATGGAATCCGGCAAGGTCGGCGACCGTCTTGGCGACGTTCTCACGCTGACGCGGGGTGAGGTCGTTCCAGTGCAGCTTCGATGTCGGACTGCCCTTCCACAGGGTGGACATCACGGCGCGGGCCTCGCCAATCGCGTGGGGCTCGAACACAGCGGTGGCCAGCACGTAGAAACCGTGGGAGTCCGATTCGAGGAAGGACTCGTCGCCGTAGGCCACGGGAGCGGCGGGGGAGTCAAGCATCCCGGCCACACCCCGATCCACACCTGCGCTGAGAACGACGCGGCGGGAAGGTGCTCGGCCGTACCAGGTCGGAGGGGGAGTCGCGGGTGCGCGCCGTCACGAAAGATCCTTTTCGGTGGGGTGTTGACCGCATCGGTGCCTGGATCTGGGGATGGCGGGAGCCGGCGATCGAACGGTTCCGGATTCGTTGCGGCTGCCGTTCTCGGGCAGGAGTGCTCGAACCGTGTTCAGCGGCCCTCAAAACGGCGGTTCGTCGCTGTTGTAACCGCCACCGAAACCACCCCGACCCCGTGTTGTCGGCTTGGGCGGGACGTAGTCCTCCACAGTGCCGTGCTGGTAGTCCGCCAGACCGCAGGCATCGGCCCAGCAACGGCGAAACAACATCCGAGCGGGCTCTGGGTCAGGTCTGTCCCTGTACCCGTAGCCCTCGCTGTCGTCGTCGTACACGACCAGGCGGTCCGGATCCCGGCCGGCCATCGCCGACAGGCCGAGGAAGACCGCTTCGGCGTTTTTCCAGGAGTGGGGGACTGTCTTGCCGGTGAGCATCTTGCGCACCGTCTCCTTGCTCGCGGCCCCCTCCTGGGGAGGGGTGGCGCTGGCGGCCTCGCTGACTTTCTCCATGATCGGCATGTCGGCATCGACCCACAGGCGAAAAAGCATCTCCATGAACCTGCGCCGGGCCCCGGTGGGGAGTTCTTCTTGTGAGGGCATCCGGATCGATCGCGCCATGCCCGAGCTCCTTTAAGCAACTTTCCGCAATCAAGGACTTGTGTCCACGAGATTAGCCCACCACAGGCTCGGTTTCGGGGGGAACAGGCGTTCTCGTGCTCTGGTGCGGGCTTGAGGATGCGGGCGGAGCATCAGGTTTTCGCTGCCCTCAGGCTGGATTGTGACGAGAAGTTCCGGCGTGAAGGGAGCAGGGATGATCGAGGTGCGCGCGGCGCTGATCCTCTTGGGCAGTACGGGGTGCGCGGCACTGGCGGGGGCGTTGAGGTTGGCGGCCGGGGCTTCGTGGCCCGACGCTTTGCTGGCCGCCGGTGCCGGGTTCGGGGCGGCGGTGGGCGTCTTGGTCTTGATGGTCGAGCGCGACCGTTCCGCAGGCGGATCCTGAAGAGGGGCGGGCCACGTACACGGGGAAGGGGCGCTGGCCGTTGGCACCGTGCCTGCCTGCCGCTGGGTGCACGCCGGCGACTCGTCTAGTCGTCGGCCTTCTCATCGGTGACGCTGATTCCTCGCGATCCGCTGCTTCGAAGAAGGGGCGGCGTTTTCGGCGAAACCTGTCTATCCCCTGTGGGCAGGGGAGAATCGGCGCATGAAACACGGGTGGTACCGGGCGGGTCCGCCGCGGCACCGCTGGTGTTCCCGAGCCTGGGCCTGGGGTTGGACGAGTTGAACCAGAGCGCCGGCATCGCCTCCCTTGCCGCAACCGCGACGGCGGGGCGCTGTCCACCCGGGCCGCCAACACCGTGGTGTCCGCTTTCGAGGCTGCGGCGGGAACCGGGCCGGCGGTTGACGGGGAGGCGTTCGGCCCGCACGTGCTGCGCCACACCTTCGGCACCGACCTCGTGCGCGGCCGCGGCGAGGTGGCCCCCGCCCTGGTAGACGTGGTCCTGGTCGCAGAGCTGATGGGCCACGCCGACCTGAACACCACCCGCCGCTACACCCTGCCGAACGCGTCCAGGGCGGCCCGGCCCCGGTGGGGGAGGCCACCGATCCGCAACCCGGAAGAGCCCCCGCCCGACCCGGGTGGGCGCCACGGCATCGGTGCCCACGGGCGCGGCCCCGAGGCATCCTCAGGCAGAGCCGGGGCGGGGCGGTAGGGCCAGGCCGATGTGCTCGCCGATCTCCTCGATCAGTCCGAGGTCGGCGAGCCTGAAAGAGCCCCGGTTGCTGCGTCGGATGAGGGTGAGGGCCCCGCGCACCCCCCGGCTGCCCCGCAGCGGAACGCTGAGCAGAGATCCCGCGCCCAGGGTGCTCAGCACGGGAACACCGTCGCCGTCCAGGCCGAGCATCGCCTCGTCCTCGATCAACTGACTCAGGATCGAGTCGCCTCTGGCCAGTACCTCCCGTGGGATCTCCGCGGCCATCGGGTCCAACGAGCGCACCAGTTTGTTCTGCGGGCCCTCCTCCGGGCCGGCCACCACCGCGCGGCGCGCCAGGTCCGGGTCGGGGAGGTCGCACACGTCGATCACGACCCAGTCGGCGTAGGAGTCGGCCAGCAGTGCCGCCGCGTCGTCCAACGCGAGTGGGCGGCCCTCCCCGCCGGGACCGGCGCTGCGCAGCAACAGTCGGGTCATCCGGGTCAATACGTCCAGTCGTCGGGCAGCCAGCACCACCACCTGGTCTTCGACCTCGGCCTCCAACGGGGCCGGTCCCACAGCGGTGCTGGTGGCCAGCGGCGGCGACATCGCCACCAGCACCAGGGGATGGGGCTCGGTGGGCACGTCCAGCCGGCTCAGCGTCAAGTGGACGTCCTCGGCCCAACCGCGCCGCGCCAGCCGTGAGTCGAACGACGCGGGCTCCCCGCCCTGGAGGACGGTGGCGAGCCAGGAGCGCATGGCCGCGCGCCGGCGCAGGTCCACGAAGATCGACAGCGGCTTGCCGGTCAGGTAACCGGGAGAGCTGCCCAGATGTTGTGCACCGATGGTGTTGATCCGGCGGATGTAGCCTAGGTGGTCCAACAGGACCACCGGGATGCTCAACTCGTTGAACACCGCGCGCAGTACGACCCGCTCGTCGTCGTGCTGCGTCCCGCGGCGGTTGCGCCCCGCGCCGGTCAGCGTCGCCAGCTGGCTCCCGCAGTCGCGCAGCAGCCGCTCGGCGAAGCCAAGCTCCGCGAGCGCCGCGCCGGCTGTGCCGGCCGCGTCGTCGGGGTAGGTCGTGTGGGTGGTGCGCAGCGCCTCGACCCGCTCGCTCAGCTCGGTGATCGCGCGTTCGAGGTCGGCGAGGTTCTCCGGCAAGCTCGTGGCTCCTGACATCGGTTTCCTTTCGTTTGACGCTAACGCATGCGGTGGAACGCGGAAACGATGGCTACCGTGGAGCCAGGTATAGGGCACAGGCGTGACAGGCGCCAGAGGCGGACAGGGGAGGGACGTGATGTCGATGTGGGTCGAACGATTGGCGCGCGACATCGGCGCGCTCGCCCAAAGCGCGGCGGGTGCACCGGAGCGGGCGCTCGACCAGGTCGGAAAGGTGGCCGCGCGTGAGATCCCCAACTGCTCCGCGGCGCTGGTCGTCATCTGGCGCGACGTCCGGCCCGACGACGCGGCGGGAATCGTCGGCCGGCACGTCGTCGTGGACTACGGCGCCTCGCACTCCGACCTCGCCATGGCCTTCGAGCACCAGTACACCACCGACCAGGGGCCGGCCGTCGAGGCGGTGCGGGAGGGCCACGCGGTGCTCGTCGACGATGTCCTGCGCGGCGACCGCTGGCCCGGTTACACCAGCATGGCGGTGCAGTGCGGCGATCGCTCCTCGGTGACCTACCCGTGTGCGATGGGTGCCGAGACGCTGACCTTCGGCGTGCATTCGGGCCGGGCCGACGCCTTCGAGGCGGCCAGGGTCCTGCCGATGGTGGCGATGGTGGCCGAACACGCGGCCACCGCGTTGCGCAGCGCGGACCGACACTCCGACGCCACTCGTGAAGCGGCTCACATGCGGCGGGCGATGACCGCACGCACAGTCATCGACCAGGCGAAGGGAATCCTGATGCACGCGCGGGGGATGGGACCTCAGGAGGCGTTCGAGGAATTGCGCAAGGTCGCCCAGCGCAACGGTATGAAGGTGGCCGACGTCGCGCGCCGGCTCATGGACGAGCAGGCCGCCGGTGGTAGCGGGCCCAGACAGTGAACACGGTGTGGCGACGACCGGTATCGGTGTGGTGACAGGCGTTTGGATCCCTGTCTCACCGGGGAGCGGGGCGCTAAAGTTGCCGAGTGGCCCCAGCTCGAACATGCGGTTCGGGGTTTCGTGGCAGGAACGCCGATGACGGAACGCCGGGGACTGCGGTCGCGGCGGTGGCGAAGTGAGCGGGAAACGTGAGCGCGGAATTCGGGATTACGACCAGGTTCGAGGGCGAGGCGGTTGTGGTTGCCCCGAGGGGCGAGCTCGACGCGGTCACCTCGCCCGAGTTGGGTGTCGTGCTTGACGAGTACCTCACCGGCGACGACCCCCATCGCGGGATCGTCCTGGACTTCTCCGAGGTGGATTTCTGCGACTCCCGGTGCATCGGGGTACTCGTGTCCGCCTATCGCCAGGCGCGCGACCGCGGCAAAGGACTGGCCGTCGCCTCCCCCAAGGGGACGGTGCACCGGTTGTTCGTGATCGCCGGGATCGACCAGGTCCTCACGATCGAGGCTGATCTCGGGCGCGCGCTCAAGGCAGCGCTCGCCTGACTCTCGGGGAAAGCCCGGAACCGCTCCCGATCACACCTTGAAGTGCAGCCGCACGATCGAGCCTCCCGGCCCGCCGCGTACCTCCATGAAGTCGCACACCTGCCGGGTGATCCACAACCCGTAGCCGCGCACGCTCAAGGAATCGACCGGGTAGTAGCCGCTGAGCGGATCGGTCAGCCGGCCGCCCTCGTCGAACACGTCGCACACGATTCGCCCGGCCGGGCGCCACAGCGAGATCGTTCCCTTGCCCGCGCCGTGCTCCAGTACGTTGGCGGCCATTTCGTTGACCGCCACCACCAGGTCACCGGCCCGGTCCTTGGGGACGCCCATGGCCGTCGCCACCCGGACGACCTGATCCCGCAGAGTGGGCAGGTCCGAGATGATCTCCAGCGCCTCCACCGGCCCCTCCGGCGGGGACAGCGGTTCGGCGGTGGTGCGGGCCATCAGGTCGGAGTGCCCGATACAGCGCGGGTTCGGCTGCGGTCCGTCGGGGCCGACCATGGCCGGGTGCGTCTGGTACATGGATTCGATCGCCGCACCGGAGAGCGCGTTGGCGTCGTGGACGCACCGCAGGCTCATCCGCGCGCCCGACAGGGCCACCCCCAGCACCGAGTCCAGACGCTGCCACTCGCGTAGTTCGAGCGGTATCTCGTCGGGCAGTACGGGTTGTCCGATGACGGTAATGCGCTGGTCGGGGTGCAGCAGCGTCAACCGGTGCAGGGCAGCCAGCGTGCGTCCCGGCGCGTCGTAGAAGGATTCGCGTTCCACGAAGTTCACCGCGGCGTGCTGCCGATCGGGAAGCACCTGGCGCACCGCCTCAGCGGGTTCTGCCCCGAGCACCGCGACGATGTGGTCGCCGTGCGCCGCCGCCGAGCGAATCAAGGGGACGACAGCCGCGCACAGCTCTGACGGTGAATGAAACAGCAGTCCGTCATGGGTGAAACTACTGCCTTCGACCTTGGGTCCTGCACTCATGCCATCACCCGGCACCTGTCCCTCCAGCCAGGAATGACTCCTGTGTGAATCTTCGCTGACACGCCGGCGGGACGTACGGATCCGAGGAGAATCTGCCCCCCGGGGAAGCGCCTCTCACACTTCGCGCATGAGTTCGATTCTCTCTCGGCCCGTACCCGGACACCGCGTGCAGGAATCAGTTTGCATCATCACCGACGGCGAGGGGGAGCTCGGCCTCCATCGGGAACAGTTTGGTGTAGATGCGCTCGGTCTCACCGGCGATCCGTTCCCAGCCGAAGCGCGAGGCGGCACGGTCGGAACCGGCGATTCCGTAGGCGGTTCGCTTGGTGGCGTCCGCGGAGAGGGTCCGCAGGATGCGTCCGAGCGTGTCGGGGCGGGCCGAGCGCAGCAACACGCCGGTGGTGCCGTCGAGTACCGCACCGGTCACGCTGCCCACCGCGCGGGCCACGACCGGCAGCCCGCAGGCCATGGCCTCCAGAACGGCGCCGCCGTAGGGGTCGTAGCTCGCGGTGGAGACGAAGACGTCTGCGGAACGCAGGATGCGCGGAAGTTCCTTGCGGTCCACCGCACCCGTCAGGGTGATCCGGTCGTCGACACCGGCTTCCTTGGCGCGCTGCTCCAGGCGGCGGGCGTCGGGGTCGATGGTGAGGTCGTCGGCGGAGGGGCCGCCCACGATCAGCAGTTCGCTCTCGGGGACGCGGACCATCATGTCGATGAGGGAGTCCGCTCCGCTCTCGCGGCCCAGGCCGGTGACGGCGATGACGCGCAGGCGCTGCCCGGCGCCGGTGCGGCGGTGGTGCCACGGGCCCTGCTGGACGCCGTCCACGCTGAAGTGCTCGGCGTCCACGCCGTAGGGGACGACACTGACGGTGGAGCGCGGAACACCCATCCGCGCCAGCTCGAACATCTGCTCGGAGGAGTTGACCAGAACGGAGTCCGCGTTCTGCGCGAGAGCGGCTTCCAGGCGGACCCGGTCGGCGCCCGGCAGGCCGGCGCGGCGCTCGGAGATGCTGAGGGAGTGGAAGGACTGCACGGTGGGGATCTCGTGCCCGCTGTCGCGTACCGCCGCCATCGTCGCCAGCCCGCTGCTCCAGCCGAAGGCGTGCACCACATCGGGGACATCGTTGGTCAGGGCCGTGGTCAGGGCTGAGGCGAAGGCGGCGGTGTGCTCGGGGAGTTCTGCCTCGTCGAGTTTGCGCACGGGGCCCGCGGTCAGGTGCTCGACCGTCACCCCCCGGCCCATTCGGGTCCGCTCGGCAGTCGCGGGGTCGGCATGGCGGGTGTAGACGGTCACCCGGTGGCCGAGCTTGGCCAGCTGGCGGGCAACCGAGGTGAGGTGGACACTGTCTCCACAGGTGGGCTCGCCCTTGTGGGCACCGACCGGGTTGGCGTGCTCGGAAACCATGGCGATCTTCATGTGCGACTCCTCATTGGGCGGCGACCTGACATGCCGTGCGCGCTCGCGGCAACGACGAGCGCCCTCGACGCCGGGCAGGGCGCGAGGGTGGCATGCGGATGAATGCGAACGGATGATGACTCGTCGTCGGAGAGAGACGAGAAGGAGGAAGAGGAGGGCAGACGCATGAGAGACACACCTTTGATCGCTTTCGGGAAACACAAAAAGCGCTCGTTTTTACACTGGTGCTTGAGGTGGACTCAATCAGCCAGGCGCGAGCGCGCGAAGGCGAAGGCGTGTCTGCGTCTTAGACACCCAACGAGCTCTATTGTGCCAGATTGAGAGCATCTTCAACAACCTCACTTGACCTGCGCGAATGTTCTTAGGGATGCGCGCGGTGCGCGCTGCGCGTGTTTGCGTCCCGGTGGCACGGGCACGTCCGATCACCTAGCCGGCGAGGTCGCGGGCGATTGGGACCGTGTGGAGGACACATGACGAAAGGACTTTCGACCCGACTGTGGTCGGTCGCACAACGGCAGCCGAACGTTGATCCACTTCCCGAGTACGCCCGATCCGGGCGGCTGAAGGGGCGAAGGGCCCTGGTCGCAGGCGGTTTCACCGGTGGATCCCAGATCGGGAGGGTTGTGGCGACTGCTCTCGGCAAAGAGGGCGCGGCCGTCGCGCTTGCGGACGCGGTCGTCAGCGACCCCGGAGCGCCGGGTGCCTGGCCGTTGCCGGCCCCCCGCAGGGGGGACGGGCAGGCGGCGACAAAGACCCGGCCGGACTCGATGGTGGTGGAAACCGCGGGACTGGTGTCGGACTTCGGGAGTTACGCCCTGCCTCTCCACTGCGATCTCGCCGACGAGAAGGCGTGTCAAGGAGCGGTGGCGCACACGGCCCTGGAGTTCGGCGGCATCGACCTGTTGGTGGTGTGCGGGACCGCCCCTCCGGAGCCCAGGCGGTTGCTGGAGGTGGACGCTGACGGTTTGGAGCGTGACCTGAGGGCGACCTTGTACAGCGCGTTCTGGCTGGTGCAGTCGGTCTCGATGCACATGGAGGAGGGGGCGAGGGTGGTTCTGGCCGGTCCCCAGGCGAGTGGAGCACGCGGGACGAATCGGATCGGGCACACGGCGGGCGTGGCCGGCGCGCTCAGCCTCGCCGTCTCGCTGGGACCGGCGTTGGCCGAGCGCGGAATCGCGATCAACGGGCTGCTCGCCGACGACAGGGCGGACCCCTACCGGTTGGCGGAGGCGTATGTCGGCCTGTTCACCGGTACGGCTGACCATCCGACGGGAACGGTTCTCCCGCTGATGGGTGCCGGCCGCTCGCACGAGGCCACCGGCTGACCAGGGGGCTGTCGGACACCTGGGTTGTCACGCCGTCGCCGCGTAACGGGTGGTTGTCGCGGCAGGCGAACGCAGTGGTGCCGGGTTCTGAACGCCTGGACACAAGGGACGGCCGAAGCTGCCGTGGTCCTGCCGTCGCTGTTGCCGCGTCTGTCGGGCTGCCGCGTCCCTGCCGGTTCGTCGACGTCCCGTTCGTCCGGCCGAAACGATGATGCCGCAGCATTGATCCCTGGGCGCAGGGTGCGGCCCTCGGCCCTCTGCCGCCCGCGCGGCCGTCCGACGGTTGAGGAAGCCTGTCCTCCGGTCGGCTCCGCTGCCGTATTTCGTGGGTTTTCCGGCGCACCATGTCGAAGCGTTCGGCAGCTATCGGTAACGAGTGGGTTCCTGGAGCGCCGTGGTGGCAGGGGGTCTCATGTTTCCTGGCGGTGGATTTCCTGGATCCGGCGGTGTTCGCGGCTACTGCCGGCAGGAGGTGCGCTGAAGTGCCCGCAGAGCCACAATCAGGCCCGCCCCGCTGGGGGAGCCACCTCTCGGCTTCCCGCTCC
This sequence comes from Nocardiopsis ansamitocini, assembly GCF_030268225.1. Classification (GTDB taxonomy): domain Bacteria; phylum Actinomycetota; class Actinomycetes; order Streptosporangiales; family Streptosporangiaceae; genus Nocardiopsis_D; species Nocardiopsis_D ansamitocini. The sequence goes on from NZ_BSQG01000002.1 coordinate 578,108, forward strand.
GGGAGTGTGGGGTGGGGTGTTTTGCGCCGGGGGGTGGGTGCGGGTTTGTGGTTGGTGGGGGCCCGAGACTGCGGGGTGGGGTGTTTTGCGTCGGGGGGTGGGTGCGGGTTTGTGGTTGGTGGGGGTCTGAGACTGCGGGGTGGGGTGTTTTGCGTCGGGGGGTGGGTGCGGGTTTGCGGTTGGTGGGGGCCCGAGACTGCGGAGTGGGGCGTTTTCCGCCATGATGTACGCGGGTTTTGACCACGGTCGACCGTCCGCCGATACGGTTGCATGATCAACGCGCCTCAACCACCGTCCGGATGGGGCGCTGCTTGGCACTGTTCGGCAGTCGCTGCCGATGAAACAGGAGGTAGGGCGCATGGGTGTCGCTGGTGGGGCAGTCGAGGTCACGGCCCTCACGCACAGGGGCGCTGTTCGCCAGGCTAATGAGGACGCCGTGGTGCTTGGCGCACTCACGGTCGCGGGCGCCGAGATGAACGCACCGGCTCACTGCTGGCTGCCCATCGCTGATCCCGTCATCCTCGCTGTCGCCGATGGTCTCGGTGGGCATGCCGCTGGTGAAATAGCTTCCGAACATGCCGTGCACCGGATGGCCGAGAGCGGCCCTCAGCTGACCGGCCCCGAAGCGGTGGATCTTCTGCTGAAGCACATCGACGAGGAGATCAAGGAGCACGCCGGGCTGCACGCGGAGTTCTCCGGTATGGGTACGACGGTTGCCGGCATGCTCTTGACGGTCGACGGCAACTACTGGTTCAACGTCGGGGACTCTCGGACGTACCGTCTCCAGGACTCCCGGCTGATCCAATTGTCCGAGGACGATTCTCCGGCGCTACCGCCTTCGGAGGACGGTCGTCCGGTCACTACGAACTTCATCACCCAGTCGTTGGGCGGCAGCGGGAACACCGCGATGGTCCCGCATGTGGGGGAGGATCCCGCTCCGGGCCCGGGTGCTTGGCTGATGTGCAGCGACGGCCTTTCTGACCTGGTGACGCTGGAGGAGATGGAGCAGATCATCGCCGAGTCCAGCAGCGATGACGCGGCTGTCTACAACCTTTGGAAGGCGGCGATGGACGCCTCTGGTCGGGACAACATCAGCATCATGCTCGTGCGCCGCGGTTGAGCGGCGGTCGAACGCGCAGCGGCCCCGTACCCGCCAAGGGTGCGGGGCCGCCGCGGTGTCAGTTGCCGGAGTCGCCGTGGCGACGCAGCCGGATGATCACGATGGCGATGAGCCCGATTCCGGCGAGGCCGGCCACGATCGCGATGGCCGGGCCGTAGTCACCGAACTGCCCGGAGGGGGACAGGGGGTCGTCCACGGGGTTGGTGCCGGCGGCCGGGGAGGCGGTGGACGTCGCGGGTGTCTCCCCGGCGGGCGCGCTCTCGGTCGGGGTCGGCTCGGGGAGGGCGCTCTCGGGCACGGTGAAGGTGATCGCGTCTTCGAGGGCGTGGCCGTCGGAGGAGATCATCCGGTAGTTCACGGTGTACTCGCCGGCTGTTTCGACGGGGGCGAGCTGGACCGTGGCGACCGCCCCGTCGATGGAGATCTCTCCGTCGGCGTATTCCTGGTCGTCGGGGCCGATCACGACGATGCCGTTGCCGCCCGCACCGATGTCGGCGCTGAAGGTCAGTTCTACTTCGGTGGGCGGGCTGTCCACTGTCGCGCCGTCCTTCGGGGAGGACGACAGCAGTGTGTCGTGGGCGTATGCGGCGGGTGCCGGGCCGACGAGCAACAGGGCCGCCGTTGCGACGCCGGCGAGCAGACCGCCGATTCGGCGGGTGGTGGACGTTGGTGTGATGGACATACGGAGGGGCCTTTCCTCGGGTGTTCGGTCTAGGGGGTCGCGCATGACTGAACACGAGGGGGGCCGCGGGGGTGGTGGGCCGGTGGCGCGTCGTTGAGGACACGGTCGTGCGACGGCGGTCGGAAGCGGCCGGTGGGGCGGTGGAGGTGCAGTGCCCAGGGGCGGTACAGCGTGGGCAGGGTGCTGGTGAGGATGTCGAAGAGGGTCCAGAGGGCGGCTTCGCCGTGACTGAGCAGTGCTGCGGTGAGCAGTGCGGCCCACAGGTGGCCGACCAGCATTCCGGGTGAGTAGCCGACGACCGTGCCGACGAGGTGGGTGCCGTGCTCGGGCGTGGTGACGACGGTGGTCGGCGCCCCTAGTTGGAAAAGCAGGTGCAGGCCGATCTGTGCGGTGGCCAGGACCGCGAAGATCTCCCCGAAGCCCCATTCGCGCCTGGTGAAGCGGGCCAGCAGGATGCCGCTGAAGAGGGTTGCGGCCGGCAGTGAGGTCAGGGTGGTGTCGCCTTGGCCGGCGGTGATGTGCCCGGCCCAGCCCAGCCCGCCGCACGCGGCGGCCAACGAGGCCGTACGCGCCAGCCACAAGGGTCCCCTGCCGGGATGCTGCACGGTTTCGAACCTAACATTCGGCGAATCGCGCGAGCCGGACGGCGCTCGGTTCGGGACGGCCAAAGCCGGAGCCGCCGGGATCGGCGGATCCCGGCGGCTCCGGCGCTGCTGCGCGCTTGCCTGTTCAGCTCGCGATGGGCAGCAGCTCTCGGCGCATGTAGCGGCGTTCTTCGGGGGTGGTTGCCCCCCACACTCCATGCGCCTCCCCGGCGCGCAGCGCCCACCGCAGGCACTCTTGGCGAACAGTACAACTGCGGCAGATGGCCTTCGCGAGCTCCGCGTCATGACGCCCGGGGCCGGTCGTGCTCACCGGGAAGAACACCTCGGGGTCGTATGTGCGGCACGCCCCTTGCTCAACCCAGTCTTCGCTCTCGTGGTAAAGGCGGTTCACCAGGCGCCTCCGATCCCTGGCTCGGTTCCGTGCACTTCCGCGGCGATCCGCCGCGGGGAAAGCGGTCGGTGCGGGTTGTTCGCTCCGCGGACCGCGTCTCATGCGATGACCGAGCTCCGCGATACGGGTGCGGGGTGATCAACGCATCTCGACCGATTGTAGTACTACGAACGGTCGTACTACAGGGAGTCTGCAAAAAATTAATCCAATTTTCAAGGGTTCTGATCGTTCGTGTGCCGATTGGTGGACAAGGTCACACGATTTACCGAGGGTCGCGGCCGGCCTCGGGGGGCTCGCTGTGTCCGCTCCGGTTTTCTTTCGGAGGCGCAATCGCCTGCTGTTCGGGGGATTCGTGGGGCGGTCGTGCCATCTGGGGCGGGGGGGTACGCGTCTCCTGGGAGGATCGTGGAGCGCGAACTCTCGGCCCTTGTGGGCGAGATGAGCCTTTGGCCCGAATTCGTGTGACCTAAGACACCCTTAAAATTCCCCCAGAAACCCTTAGGTTTGGCCCTGTTGGTCGAGGGGTGGCCGTTGGCGCGTCACGTGCCGCTGTCCGTGGCGCTGCCCTCGGGATCCCCTGTATCTCCTGGTGGACCCGGAGGGTTCGACGGTCGGGAACGGCCCGGTTTCGCGCCCCGCCGCGGTTGCACAAAGTCACAACTCTGGGCAAAAGGACGAGATCTACCCGGCGAAACACCGGCGAAACATATCTGCCTTTTTTCCTGAAATTGCTGCTCAGGAACGTTCGCTATGGTCCCTGGACGTGCCCCAACAACGATTCCACTCCGCTGGCAAGGACAACGCCACCACTGTTCGTGACCGCTCCGCAGCCCTCGAAGGCGCAGGGGACGTGACACTGGTGTCGCCTTCGCTCGACGACGGAAGACACGTGTGGAGGCTCGCCCGCGCCGCCGGGCTCGACGTCAACTCGCCGTACGCCTACGTGCTCTGGTGCCGCGACTTCGCGGCCACCTCTGTCGTCGCCCACGACGACTCCGGCGTACTGCGCGGGTTCGTCACCGGTTATACGCGGCCGGATCAGCCCGACACCTACTTCCTCTGGCAGGTCGCCGTCGACCCCGGGTTCCGGGGACGCCGGCTGGCCCGCCGAATGCTGGACCACGTCGGTGGGCGGCTGCCCTCCCTCGGTATCCGCTACCTCGAAGCGACCGTGACCGCTGACAACGCGGCGTCACGGGCACTGTTCGCGTCGTTTGCCCGCACCCATGGTGCCGACCTGGCCTGGACCCCCCTGTTTGAGCGTGCGCATTTCCCCGACGACACCGGCGAGCCACACGAACCAGAGGAACTGGTCCGCATCGGTCCGTTGTCCTGACCCGATCGCCGGCCCAGACCGCATCCACGTTCGCCCTGCACACAAGGAGAGACGCCCGATGGAGACCTTCACCCAGCTCGAGTCCGAAGTCCGCAGTTACTGCCGGAACTGGCCGGTCATGTTCAACGAGGCGCGTGGCAGCTACGTCTACGACGACTCGGGCCGTCCCTACCTCGACTTCTTCGCGGGCGCCGGGTCGCTCAACTACGGGCACAACAACCCCGAGTTGAAGACCAAGCTGATCGACTACCTCGTCAACGACTCCATCGTGCACAGCCTGGATGCTTTCAGCGTCGCCAAACGCGACTTCCTGAAAACCTTCGGCGAGGTGGTCCTCGCCCCGCGCAACCTCGACTACAAGGTCCAGTTCCCCGGCCCCGCCGGCAACAACGCCGTCGAGGCGGCGCTCAAACTCGCCCGCAAGTACACCGGCCGCGAGACGGTCATCAGCTTCACCAACGGTTTCCACGGAATGACCCTGGGCGCGCTCGCGGTTACGGGCAACTCGATGAAGCGCGGCGGTGCGGGTGTTCCGCTGGGCCACACCGCGACCATGCCCTTCGACAACTACATGGACGGCCAGACGCCGGACTTCCTGTGGCTGCGCAGCCTGCTGGAGGACAGCGGCAGCGGTCTGGACAAGCCCGCGGCCGTCATCGTCGAGACCGTCCAGGGCGAGGGCGGCATCAATGTCGCCAGCAAGGGGTGGCTGCGCGGCCTCTCGGCGCTGTGCGAGGAGTACGGGATCCTCCTGATCGTCGACGACATCCAGATGGGCTGTGGACGCACCGGGCCGTTCTTCAGCTTCGAGGAGGCCGGCATCACCCCCGACATCGTCACCCTCTCCAAGTCGATCAGCGGTTACGGCCTGCCCATGGCGCTCACCCTGTTCAAGCGTGAGCTGGACGTCTGGGAGCCCGGCGAGCACAACGGAACCTTCCGCGGATTCAACCCCGCGTTCGTCACCGGTACCGCCGCCCTGAACACCTACTGGCGCGACGAGGTCTTTTGCAAGGAGACCCTGGCCAAGGGGGACATGGTCGGTGACCGGCTGGCCGCCATCGCCGCCGAGTACCCCGAGGCCGGTGCGCACACCCGGGGACGCGGCCTCGCCCGCGGACTCGCCTTCGCCCAGGAAGGGGCGGCCAAGGCCGTCGCGGCCGCCGCGTTCGAGCGTGGTCTGCTCCTGGAGACCTCCGGTCCCGAGGACGAGGTCGCCAAGCTGCTTCCGGCCCTGACCACCTCCGTGCCCGACCTGGAGAAGGGCCTGGACATCATCGACGAATCGGTGCGCGCGGCCGTGAAGGTGCCGCTGGCGGTCTGAGCGGCCGACCGGACCCAAGCGCAGCACCGAGAGAAGAACCAAGGAGACAAGCACCGTGATTGTTCGAAGCCTCGCCGACGTTGACGGAACCGACGCCGACGTCCACGCCGAGACCTGGCGCAGCCGCCGTATCGTCCTGGCCAAGGACGGGGTCGGCTTCTCCTTCCACGAGACCGTCCTCTACGCGGGCACCGAGACGTCGATGTGGTACGCCAACCACATCGAGCTCGTGCACTGCATCGAGGGCGAGGCCGAGGTCACCAACGACGAGACCGGTGAGACCCACCTCATCACGCCTGGCTCGCTCTACCTGCTCAACGGACACGAGAAGCACACGGTCCGGCCCAAGACCGACTTCCGGGTGCTGTGCGTGTTCAACCCGCCGGTGACCGGGCGCGAGGTTCACGACGAGAACGGCGTGTACCCGCTCGTCACCGAGGAGTCGGCGCCTGCCTGACCGACGCGATGCCCGGCCGCGCGCCGGGTGGTGCGGGCCCCGTCCGGACAGGACCGGGCCCGCACCACCCGGCGGGGGCGGGCAGCCACCGAGACCAGAACTTTGAGGAGCATCCCGCAGGGGGAATCGGAATGACTGTCCTGACCACTGACTTCGTGCAGCCGACCATGGACGACTACCCGACCCGTAAGACCACGGAACCCGCACTGCTCTACCGCAAGGACCCGGCCGTCTGGGGTGACGCCGCCGACGGCCCCATCGACTCCGAGACGCTGGCCGGCTACGACGAGAACGGCTACCTCCAGATCGACAGCCTGCTCACCCAGGAGGAGCTGCGGGAGTACCGGGCCGAACTGGACCGGCTCCGCTCCGATGCGGGGCTGCAAAGCGACGAGCGTGTCGTCGTCGAGCCCGGAACCACCAAGGTCCGCTCGATCTACGAGGTCCACAAGATCAGTGAGCTGTTCGCCCGTCTCGTCGCGGATCCCCGAGTGGCGGGGCGTGCTCGCCAGATCCTCGGTTCCGAGGTCTACGTGCACCAGAGCCGGGTGAACCACGAGCGCCGTTTCACCGGAACCGACCTCTACTGGACGTCCGACTTCGAGACCTGGCACGCCGAGGACGGAATGCCCCGGATGCGCGCGGTCAGCATCGCCATCGCGCTCACCGACAACGAATCCCACAACGGTGCGCTGATGGTCATGCCCGGATCGCACCGGACCTTCGTCTCCTGCGTCGGCGAAGCACCGGACGACCGCTACCGCTCCACGCCCGAGGGCGAAGAGGCCGGTGCCCCCGACCAGTGCAGCCTGTCGATCCTCGCGGAGAAGCGCGGCGTCGAGATGCTCACCGGGCCGGCCGGCAGCGCGACCATGCTCGACTCCAACTGCATGCACGCGGCCAGCAGCAGCCTCACGCCGTTCCCGCGCTCCAGTCTCCTCATCGTGTTCAACAGTGTGGAGAACACCTGCGCGGAGCCCTTCTCGGCCTCCTCGCCCCGGCCGGAATTCCTCGGGGCGCGCGACTTCACCACCGTGTAGAGGTACCGGCGATCCTGCCGACCGGGGCCTGCACGCGTCCACGGGGCGCACGGGCAGCCGCAGGCGAGGGGGCCGGGGCCGACAAGGCCCCGGCCCCCTCTTTCCGCCCTGTCGGACCGTGCGGTAAGCCCACACGGTCCCACCGGTACCGGGGGCGAGGTCACCGGGGTGCCGGAGGCGGTACCCCCGGCACCCCGGTGACCGCTCAGCCGCAGTTGGTCTTCTCGCGGTAGGTGTTCGCGGTACCGATGATTCCCTGCCAGTCCATGCAGGAGCCCTGGCCGTAGACGTAGACCGGTCCCGCATAGGTCGTGTAGTAGCCGGTGTCCTGCTGCGCGTTCTCGGGGATGCTGGTGGAGCGTTTCAGCGACACCGCCATGAGGACGGCCGAACCGGGGGTGTTGCGCACGGTCACGGCGCAGTTGTTGCCGTTGGCGCTGTTGTAGGTCAAGAACACCGTTCCCACGCTGCCGACGGAAGCGGAGTTGACGACCTGGTAGCCCGAACCGCACACACCGTTGTAGGTCGCCGCTGATGCCGGGGCGGCCGACAGCGCGGTACCGGCCAGCATCGCACCGGCCGCCAGTGAGATGGCCGCAAACCTCTTCAGCGTCTTCATGGAAGTCCCATCGGGTCTCGTGACACCGCTTCGGTGCGGCGCTCGACAGGAACTCTGGCAGCCGGTGCTTGCCGAACACTTCGTCTCGCCTTAACAGCCGCTTCCCTTTCCCACGCGCGATCGGTGAATGATACGCAGCGTGACGGATTATCGGGCTTAGTGGAAAAGTTGCCTGGTAATCGCGACATACCGTAGTCATTCACGAGCTTTTTGAGTTGCCCGGGGCACACTGATGCTTCAACCGGGGGAGAGCGCGGGTGAAGAGAGCGCACGTATGGGTGATGTGGACGGGAAGCGCGGTGTTCGCGCTGTCCGTGCTGGTCACAGCCGCTTCCGAGTTCGCGGGAGTCGGGTGGGCCGACTCTTCTGGCGTTCCCTCGCCGTTGTGGACCGTCTGGATTCCCACCGCGGTGGGAATCCCGCTGATCTGGTTGCTGACCCCTGACCGGGGGCCGGCGGCTCTCGACAAGCAGGTGCGCCAGACGCTCGGGGGACACCCTGTTTCCCGGGAACTGAGCTACCTCATGCTGTGCCTGGCGGGTTTCCTGGTCGGCGCGGTCCTGCTCGGCAACATCTTCGCGATCTTTCACGACGACGGTGTCCTCAACCTGGGGACCCCGGTGTCGCGGGTGGCGTTCCTGCTGATCATCCCGGTGTTGATGGTCGACCGGGCCGGCTTGACCCTCAGCCGCGTACGGGGCAGCATGCCGCGGTTGGCGATAGGGGTGCGGGAGCCGTGGCGCTGGTCGGGACTGGTGGCGGTCACGGTGGTGCTGGGCATCGTGCTGCTGTACGCCTGGGAGGACGTCGTCCGGTCCGGTCCCGCGTTCTCGCTGGTCCTGCTGCTGGTCCTGCTGGTCGTGACGGTGCCGGAGGAGATCTTCTTCCGTGGCATGGTGCAGACCAGGCTGGAAGGCATGCTGGGGCGGGGTGCCGGAATCGTGCTCGCCTCGTTGATGTTCGCTTTCGTCTACGCGACCCTTGGGAGTTACGTGGATCTGCTGCGACTGGGCGTGCAGTCGGTGGGCGGCGACTACCTGCTCGCGGTGGCCACCTACGGTGTCGCCGGGCTGCTCTACGGCTATCTGTGGTCGCACTACCGCAACATCTGGCTCAACGTCGGACTGCGTGCCGGAACGATCGCCCTGGTCCTGGGGCCGTCCTTGGCGCTCGCAGGATGACGCGCGTGGAGAACGCGCTCGCAGGGCGCCTGCCCCGGGCCCTGGTGGTGTGCCTCGGCCTGGTGGTCTTTCTCGTCTCCGCGGTCTACCTGTACTCCGTCGGGTCCACCCGGATCAGGGGAACCGACGACTTCTCCTCGGGCGAGCTGTGGACGCTGTGGCTGCCTGTCGCCGTGACGATGCTGTGCGTCCGGTTCATCCCGTGGCGCCGGCCCCCCGATGACGACCTCATCGGTCAGGTCGGCCACATGTTCCGCGGGCGCCGGGTCGACCAGGAGGTCGTGGTCCTGCTGGCGTGCCTGTTCGGGTTCTTCGTGGGGGACGGGTTCCTGGAGTTCGCCTTCCGGACCATGAGCCCGGGTCTCTCCGGCCTGGCGTACCACACGGCCAAGGTGGTGTTCCTGCTGATCCTGCCGCTGATCCTCATCGGCGGTTCGGGCATCATGCGCCACGTGTCCGGACCGGACCTGATGACCCTGGCCACGCGGGTTCCGCTGGGCTGGCGCTGGGCCGGCCTGGTCGGGGTGCTCGCCTACCTCTACCTCAACGTCTTCCTCCGCTGGACGACCGCTGCGGTCGGCGAGGAGCGCATCCCCCAGGGGTACTCGCTGCTCCTGGGGCTGCTGCTGACCATCGCCACCTCCGCGCTGCTCCAGGAGTTCTTCTTCCGCGTGCTCCTACAGACCCGGGTCGAGGCGCTGCTCGGCCGGTGGCCGGCGATCGTCGCGACCGCCCTGCTCTGCGCGGCCGCCGAACTGGTGGGCGCCGGCTTCGTCCCGTCGGTGTCCGAGGAGCTGGCGATGACCGCGGCGGTGACGGTCCCGGTCGGCCTGATGTACGGCTACCTGTGGTCGCGTTATCGCAACATCTGGTTGAACTTCCTGCTGCACGGCGGGGTGAGCTGCCTGGTTCTCTTTCCCGCGCTACAGGGCACCGTCCTTTGAGGCCGTGGTCGTGCTCGTCTGACACTGGAGCCGCCCCGGCACATAATGGGCGTCGACGCGACCGAACCGGGGGGACATGACCACGCTCGCCGAGGACCTGATCGTTCTTGCCCACGACCCTGCCAAGGGTCGACCGTTGGTCGGCTCCACCCGGCTGGCCTGCGGGCTCGCCGGAGCGCTGTTGGCCGACCTCGCGCTGGCCGGGCGTATCAGCATCGATGCCGACTACGTCTACGCCGACCGCTACTCGCCGTCCAGGGACACCGACCTCGACACCGTGGCGGATCGGATCGCGGTGAGCCGGCGCAACCGCAAGGTGCACTGGTGGGTGAACAAACTCCAGTCGTCGACGCTGCGCAAACGTCTGCTGGAACGGTCGACACGCGAAGGAGCCCTGCACCGCGCCCGGCGTACGGTCCTGGTGGTCTTCCCCCGGGACGACTACTATCCCCGCGATCCGGACCGGCGTTCCCAGCTGCGCCGGAATCTGCGTGGGGTCCTGCTCGGGGAGGTCCGGGCCGACGCCCGCACCATGGTGCTGCTCGCGCTCGTGGGAGCGACGGGCGCCCACCGCAGGCTCTTCCCCGATCTCCCCAACAGGGAGCGCCGGCGCCGGATCAAGACGGTCGTCACCGGCGACACGATCGGCAGGGCGGTCCGCAAGGCGGTCCAGTCGAGCGAGGCGGCCTCGGCCGGCGCCGGAGGTTGACCGAGGGACAATGGCCGGCCGGCGAATTCGGTTGTCGCCGAAGAAATTCGTGGAGTTTCGGGGAGGCGTCCGAACGTCAAAGTCCGGTAGCGCAGGGTATTTCGCGATTCATCACTCGGCCGTAACCCTCTCAATGCGGTAAATCGTCTCCCTGAAGTGCTGCAACGCCCCGAAGAACGGGTAAGGAACTATGTATGGCCGTAACACGGCGTAAAGGTCGGGTTCGGCGTCCGTTCACGGGAATGGGGGAGTCTGCGACCTGTGAGTGTGGAACCGGTGTATACGGCCCAGAATGGTGAAGAACTCCCTATAGACCGATTTATGGACCGCGAGGAAAGTTGGCTTCGGTTCAACCAGCGTGTGCTGGAACTCGCTGAGGACACCGCGATACCGCTGCTGGAGCGCGCGATGTTCCTCGCCATCTTCTCCAGCAACCTCGACGAATTCTTCATGGTCCGCGTCGCCGGCCTCAAACGGCGGCTGGCTACCGGGGTCGCAGTGTCCTCGCCCAGGGGGCACCACCCCAGGGAACTGCTGGAACGGATCAGCAAGGTCGCCCACGAGCTGATGCCGCGTCACGCAGAGTGCTTCCACAACTCGGTGGGGCCCGCGCTCGCCGAAGCCGGCATCCGCATCGTCCGCTGGGACGAGCTCACCAGTGCCGAGAGCCAGCGGATGCAGCGCTTCTTCCGACGCACCATCTATCCGGTCCTCACCCCTTTCGCTGTCGACCCCGCGCACCCCTTCCCCTACATCTCCGGCCGCTCCCTCAACCTCGCCGTGACCGTCCACGACCCTCAGAGCGGGCGCCGGATGTTCGCCCGCATCAAGGTCCCCTCGATCCTGCCCCGCTTCATCGAACTCGACGGCGGTCGCTTCGTCCCGGTCGAGGACGTCATCGCCGCACACCTGCCGCAGCTGTTCGAGGGCATGGAGATCCGCGAGCACCACGCCTTCCGGGTCACCCGCAACACCGACCTCGAAGTGGACGAGGACGAGACCGACGACCTCGTCCAGGCCCTGGAGAACGAACTGTTGCGCCGCAGGTTCGGCCCTCTCGTGCGCCTGGAGGTGGAGGAGACCATCTCCGACGCCGTCCTCGCGATCCTGCGCCAGGAACTTGGCGCCGAGGAGGGGGAGGTCTACCGGGTCCCCGGTCCGCTCAACCTGGCCGGGCTGTCGCAGCTTTACAACCTGGACCGGCCCGAACTCAAGTACGCGCCGCTGGTTCCGGTGGAGCCGCGCGCACTCGCCAACGGGGACTTCTTCTCCGCTGTGCGCGAGCGCGAGCTGCTGGTCCAGCACCCCTACGAGTCCTTTGCGGCCACCACCGAGCGTTTCCTCGCGGCTGCCGCCGTCGACCCCCAGGTCGTGGCGATCAAGCAGACCCTCTACCGGACCAGCGGCGACTCGTCCATCGTGGAAGCGCTGATCGAGGCGGCGGAGTCCGGTAAAGAGGTCGTGGCCCTCGTCGAGATCAAGGCGCGTTTCGACGAACAGAACAACATCCGTTGGGCCCGCAAGCTCGAAGAGGCGGGCTGTCATGTCGTCTACGGCGTCGTCGGACTGAAGACCCACTGCAAACTCGCCCTCGTGGTCCGCCGCGAGGAGGACGGGACGCTGCGCCGGTACTGCCACGTGGGAACCGGCAACTACAATCCCCGAACCGCCCGTATCTACGAGGATTTCGGGCTGTTCAGCTCCGACCTCGAACTGGTCGAGGACCTGAGCGACCTCTTCAACCACCTGACCGGCTTCTCCCGCAAAAGACACTACCGACGGCTCCTCGTAGCGCCCCGGGCGCTGCGCGAGTCGCTGACCCGTCAGATCCAGAACGAGATGGCCAACCACGAGCAGGGGCTGCCCGCCCGGATCCGGATCAAGGCCAATTCCCTGGTCGACGAGGACATCATCGACGCGCTCTACGCGGCGTCGCGGGTCGGCGTCCCCATCGATCTGTGGATTCGCGGCAGCTGCGTGCTGCGCCCCGGCATTCCCGGCCTCTCCGAGACCGTGAGGGTACGCAGCATCCTGGGACGGTTCCTGGAGCACTCCAGGGTCTTCGTCTTCGAGAACGCCGGAGACCCCCAGGTGTGGATCGGCAGCGCCGACCTCATGCCGCGCAACCTCGACCGCCGGGTCGAGGCGTTGGTGAACATCACCGACACCGGACAGCGGGTCCGGTTGATCGGCATGATGGACCTCGCCATGGCCGACAGCACGTCCTCCTGGCGGTTGGCCGAGGACGGGAGTTGGACCCGTGCCTCCCACGACGGCCGCGGCACACCCCTGCTGGACTTCCAGAACACGTTGCGCGGCGACCGGCACCTGCGGGTCGTCGATGGCTGACGACCAGACCCCGGGCACCGTCGGGAGCCCTTGCACGGCTCCCGGCGGTGCGGTCGGCGGCTACCTCGAACCGATCCGTGCGGCGGGCGCGGTGCTGTGGCGCGAGGGTTCCGACGGCCGTGCGGTCGCCCTCGTCCACCGACCGGCCCGCGACGACTGGAGCCTGCCCAAGGGCAAGCTCAAGAACGGCGAGCACGTCCTTTCCGCGGCGGTGCGCGAGGTCGGCGAGGAGACGGGTCTGCGGCCGGTACTGGGCCGCCGCCTGCCCTCGCAGCGCTACCTGAAGAACGGCTGGCCCAAACAGGTCGAATGGTGGGCGGCCACCGCCACCGACGAATCCGTTTTCCAACCCACCGACGAGGTGGACGCCCTGGAGTGGTTCCCACTCGCCAGGGCGCGTGAACGGCTCAGCTACGACCACGATCGCCAGGTCCTCGACGACTTCTGCCGAGGGCCGGCCCGGACCGTTCCGCTGATCCTGCTCCGGCACGGCTCCGCCGGGGAGAAGAACGCGTGGGCCGACCACGACCTGTTGCGCCCGCTCGACGGGACGGGCCGCGCCGACGCCCTGGCCCTGGCCACGGTGCTGGGTGCCTTCGGCGTGGCCGACGTGGTCTCCTCGGCCGCTGCGCGCTGCACCGAGACCGTGCTGCCCTACTCCGTCATGCACACCGCGGAGGTGCGCACCGAGCGTTCTTTCACCACGGGGACGACGAGCGGTGCCCCGTCCTTCGAGCGCCACACGGCCCGCAAGGCGTTCGCCGCACTGCTCGCCGAACGAAGCGCGGTCCTGGTGTGCACCCACGGCGAGCTCGTCGCCGATCTCATGCGCGAGACGCTGCTCCGGTCGGGCGCGCCGGTCTCCCAGCAGTTGTCGCTGCGCAAGGGCACGTTCTGGGTGGTGCACGTCGGAGCGGAGGACGGTGCACTGGCCGCCGTCGAGCGGCACGCGGCCCGGGGGTGACCCCGCCCGGACGCTGGGTAGGGTGACGGCCATGGCAAAGCATCGCGTCTCCCGCACCATCGTCATCGCGGCCCCGGCCCCGAAGATCTTCGACATTCTCGCCGACCCGCGCCGCCATCCCGAGATGGACGGTTCCGGCAGCGTCCAGGGGGCGATCGAGGGGCCCGGGCGATTGGGGTTGGGGTCGCGGTTCGGAATGGACATGCGGCTCGGTCTGCCCTACCGCATCACCAACGAGGTGGTGGAGTTCGAGGAGAACCGGCTGATCGCCTGGCGGCACAAGGGCCCCCACCGGTGGCGCTGGGTGCTGGAGCCGCTGGACGAGCACACCACGAAGGTCACCGAGACCTTCGACTACTCCTACGCGGGCTCTTTCGTCTACCAGTTGCTGGGCTACCCCGCGCGCAACGCCCGCGGGATCGAGGAGACCCTTCCCCGCCTCAAAAAGCTTCTGGAGTCCTGACCTTTCCCGTCGTGGCCCCGTTTTCCCTGTCGCGGTCCGCGGCTGTTCCCCGCCGACTACGGGACGCCCGGACACGGGTCAGGCGGGATAGCACGCCACCTCGGTTGCCTTCACACTCGCCCAGACCAGGTCGCCCGGCGCCAGCGCGAGTTCTGCCAGACCCGCCGGGGTGATGTCGGCGCTCAGGTCGACCTCGCCGGTGAGGTGGACGCGAACCTGGTCGCCGAACCGCTCGATCCCGTCCACTGCGAGTCGCCAGGCGTTGCGGGGGCTGCCGTCGGGGCGGGTGCGGTACAGCGCGACGGAGCGCGGCGTGAACGCGGTGAAGACCTCCCCCGAGTGAGTGCCCGCGACGGTCACGGCGACCGGTGCTCCTGACGTGCCGGTCACCGTGACCCGGGTGCCGTCGGCCCGGCCCCGGTAGAGGTTCAGTCCGACCAGTCGGGCCACGTAACCGGTGCGCGGCCGGCGCGCGACGTCCACCGGCGATCCCTGCTGCACCAGTGCACCGTCCTCGACGACCATCACCCGGTCGGCCAGGACCATGGCGTCCAGCGGGTCGTGGGTGACGATGACGGTCGCACCGCCGAAGTCTGCGAGGTGCCGTTGCAGATGCGAACGGACCGAGAAGCGCGTGTGCGCGTCCAGGGCGGCCAGCGGCTCGTCCAACAGGAGCAGCCGGGGCCGTGTCGCCAGCGCGCGGGCCAGCGCCACCCGTTGCGCCTGCCCGCCCGACAGCGACCGCGGTCGCGCGCCTGCGTGGTCGGCGAGCCCGACCCGGTCCAGCAGCCGCGCCGCCCGCGTTCGCGCCTCCGTCTTGGGAACGCCTTGGCAGCGCGGCCCGAAGGCCACGTTCTCCAGCGCGCTCATGTGGTCGAACAGCAGGTAGTCCTGGAAGACCATGCCGATGGGGCGCCGCTCGGTCGGTACGGCCGTGAGGTCGAGTCCGTCGACACGGACGTGCCCGTCCACCATCGGGGCCAGTCCGGCGAGCGCGCGCAGGACCGTCGACTTGCCGGCCCCGTTGGGGCCCAGCAGTGCCAGGACCTCGCCCGGTGCGACCCGGAGGTGGACGTCCAGGGCGAAGGAGGGGCGGCGGACCACCAGACGCGCGTCCAGTGCCGGGTGGGTCGGGGTCACGGTGCACTCACCCACCGGTCGCGCAGGCAGATCAGAATGACCAGGGAGACCGCCAGCAGGACGAGGCTCAACACGATCGCGGCGTCCGGGCTCTGCTGCATCGCCAGGTAGACGGCCAGTGGCATGGTCTGGGTGCGGCCGGGGAAGTTCCCGGCGAACATGACGGTCGCCCCGAACTCGCCCAGTGCCCGGGACCAGCACAGCACCGCGCCCGCGAGCACGCCGGGGGCGACCATCGGCAGCGTCACGCGGCGAAAGATGGTGGACCTGCTGGCACCCAGTGTCGCGGCCGCGTCCTCATAGCGCCGGTCCGCGCCGCGCAGCGCACCCTCGACGCTGATCACCAGGAAGGGCATCGCCACGAAGACCTGTGCGACCACGACCGCCGCAGTCGTGAACGGCAGCGAGTACCCCGTCCAGGCGTAGATGTACTGGCCGAGCACGCCGTTGCGTCCCAACACCAGCAGCAGCGCCACTCCTCCCACGATCGGCGGGATCACCAGCGGGACGGTGACCAGCGCCCGCACCACGCGGCGCCCCGGGAACTCGGTGCGCGCCAGCAGCCAGGCCAGGGGGACCCCCAGGACGAGGGAGACCAGGGTGGCGACCGTGGCGGTGGTCAGCGACAGCCGGAGCGCGCCCAGTACCTCCGGCATGAGCAGCCGGGTGCCGAGGGTGGGCCACGGCGCACGCAGCAGCAGCCCGAGGAAGGGCAGGAGGAGGAAGGCGAACCCGAGCAGCGCGGGCACCACGAGGAGCCAGGGGAACCGCCCGGAGGCGACCCTGATGGGGCGTTCGCGCCGTCGCGCGGAGGTCTGCGTGCTCAATCGTCGTCCAGCTCCGGGAGCGGTTACGGGGTGCGGAAGCCGGCGTCGGCCAGGACCGAGGCGCCCTCGTCGGACGTCACCAGCGCCACCCAGTCGGCGGCCGGTCCCGCGTTCGGCGCGTCGGCCAGGACCGCGATCGGGTAGTCGTTGACGGCCTGCTCGGTCTCGGGGAACCCGATCCCTTGAACCGTCCCGCCCGCGGCGATCACGTCGGTGCGGTAGACCAGTGCGGCGTCCACCTCGCCCAGCTGGACCTTGGTGAGTGCCGCCTTGACGTCCTTCTCCCGGGTCACCGGCTCGATCCGCACACCGGTCGCCGTCATGACCGTGTCCGAGGCCGCGCCGCAGGGCACCTCCTCCGCGCACAGCGCGACCTTGACGCCGTCGTCGGCGAGGTCGTCGAACCCTTCGATGCCCGCCGGGTTGTCCGCCGGCACCGCGATCTCCAAAACGTTCTGCGCGAAGGTCTCCGGCTCGCCGGCCACGCCCGCCTCGTCCACGACGAGATCCATGGTGGCGGTGTTGGCCGAGGCGAACACGTCGGCCGGCGCGCCCTCGCCGATCTGGGCCGCCAGGTCGGAACTGCCGGCGAAGTTGAACTCGACGCTCACGTGGGGATTTGCCTGCTCGAAACCGGTGGCCAGCTGTTCGAAGGACTCGGTCAGCGAGGCCGCGGCGAAGACCGTGAGGGTCGTCTCCGGCTGCTCGGGCCCGGCCGAGCCGTCCGTGGTGTCCTCCACGGGTGCACAGGCCGCGGTGCCGAGCAGGCCGGGGACGGCCAGCAGTACGGCGACGCGATGGAAGAGGGGTCTAGGCATGTCTGGCTCCCGGTGCTGATCCTGTCTCCACGATGACGCTGGTCGATTTCACGATCGCGGTCGCCTGCGATCCCACCTCCAGGCCCAGTGCGTCGGCGGCCTCCCGGCTCATCAGCGAGACCACGCGGTGCGGGCCGGCCTGGATCTCCACCTGCGCCATGACCTCGTCGCGGACCACGTGGGTGACCAGACCGCGGAACCGGTTGCGCGCCGACATCGCCGAGAGGGCGGGGTCGGCGTCGGCGTTGTCGCGCATGAACGCGGCCAGGTCGGCTCCCTCGATCAGCCGGTGGCCGTGCTCGTCGCGTCGTGCCGTCAAGCGCCCCGAGTCCACCCAGCGGCGGACCGTGTCGGGGCTGACCCCGATCAGCTCGGCGGCTTCTCCTATTCGCACAATCGACACCACGTGAATCTACCCCTCGCATATGCCATGAAGATAGTCATTTTTGCCTAGTAAGAACGAGAGAAATCTGGCGAAAGCTCCAACCGGGAGGGTAGCGCCGGAACGTCTTCGGTGGTGCTGACACCACCGGGCGGCGGTGTGGTGTCGTCATCGCAGGGTTGTCCACATCCGGCCTACCGTTGGGAGCACCGTGATACGACCCGGAGGGAGTGACCGTCGGTGCCAGCAGCGATCGGTGATGCCGAGGCGTCTGCTCCGGCACGGCGGCCGTGGGTCGAGCGGCTGGTCGCGGTGCTGCACCTGCTCACCTCGTTGGTGCTCGCGCTGCTCTACCTCGCCCCCGGTGCACTCCTGCTGATCGGCGTCAACGAGCTCACCAACGAAGTCCTGTCGGTGCTCGCCGGCGACCCCGAAGCCCAGGAGCGGCTGCCCTCCACCATCGTGGCCTCGGGGATCGTCCCCCTTCCGCTGGTCACCCTGTTGGCCCGACTCGCCTGCTGGGTCCAGCGTTCCCGGCTGGAGGCCGTGTTCGGGGTGGTGGAGGCCGTACCGCTCGCGCCGGGTGCGCGCGGAGGACTCCCGGTGCGTGTCCTGCGCTATCTCTTCGGCCGCGACGCCTGGAGCGCCGTTCTCTACAGCACCACAGCGGGAATCGTCGGTCTGGCGTCGGGGGCCCTGGCCATGGCTCTGGTCGCCTACGGCCTGGGGTCGGTGATCGGCGGGCTCCTCGGTGTGGTGCTCGCGCTGGCGGACGGCGGTCTCACCGAACTCCTCGACAGCGCCGACCTGGCCTTCCTGGCCGCCGTCGCCATTTTGCTGGGGCCGGTGAGCGTCCTGGCCGGCCTGTGGGTCGCGCCCTGGTTGGTGCGCGCCGACGTCGGAATCGCCCGGCGGATGCTCTTCGACTCGTCCCAGGTACGGATCGAGCGGCGCATGCGCGAACTGAGCGACAGCCGCTCGCGCATGGTCGACGCAGCCGAGGCCGAGCGTCGCCGGATCGAGCGCGACCTGCACGACGGTGCCCAGCAGCGGCTGCTCGCGGTCACCATGACGCTCACCCGGGCCCGCGCCAAGTTCGACCGGGACCCGGAGACGGCCCGCGCCCTTCTCGCCGAGGCCCAGGCCGAGGCCCGGGAGGTGATGGCGGAACTGCGCGAGGTCGCCCGGGGTCTGCATCCCCGAGTCCTCACCGACCACGGGCTGGAGGCCGCGCTCCCGGTGGCGGCGGGGCGCTGCCCGGTGCCGGTCCGGGTCGACGCCGATCTCGGCGGGCGCCCCTCGCAGCGGGCCGAAGGCATCGCCTACTACGCGGCCTGCGAGGCGTTGACCAACATCGCCAAGCACGCCGCGGCGCGCACGGTCACGGTCCGCGCCGTTCGGATCGTCCAGCGCAAGGGCGACCTGTTGCGGCTCACCGTTGTCGACGACGGCATCGGCGGAGCCGACCCCGAGGTCGGGACCGGCCTGTACGGGCTGTGGGACCGGGTCCACGCGGTGGACGGCCACCTGGCCGTGCACAGTCCGACCGGTGGGGGCACCGTGCTCACCGCCGACATCCCCTGGGAGGCATGACCGTGCGCGTGATCATCGCGGAGGACTCCGTACTGCTGCGCAGCGGAATGGTGAAACTCCTAAAGGACGAAGGGATCGAGATCGTCGCCGAGGTCGGCGATGCCCAGGCCCTGTTGGTCGCGGTCGCCGAGCACGACGTGGACCTGTGCCTGGTGGACATCCGCATGCCGCCCACGTTCTCCGAGGAGGGCATGCACGCGGCGATCCGCATCCGTGCCCAGTACCCGCACGTGGCGGTCCTGCTGCTGTCCCAGCACGTCGTCGGCACCTATGCCGCCGAACTGCTGGGCGGCGGCGCGACCAGGGTCGGCTATCTGCTCAAGGACCGCATCGCCGATATCGACGAGTTCCTGGTCACGCTCCGCCGTATCGCCGACGGTGGCGCGGCGATCGATCCGGAGGTGGTGTCGCAGCTGCTCAGCCGCAACACCGACACCGCGTTGGACAGGCTGAGTCCGCGTGAGTCGGAGGTGTTGGGAGCGATGGCGGAAGGGCTCAACAACGCGGGGATCGCCGCCCGGCTCTTCGTCACCGAACGTGCGGTCGAGAAGCACATCCGCGCCATCTTCACCAAGCTGGACCTCGTCCAGGACGACCACGACCACCGCCGGGTGCTCGCGGTCCTGCAGTACCTGCGGGCCAACGCGGCCGGCGGCTGACACCTGCAATCGTTCTCCGAAGGAGAGGAAGCCACAATGACGTTCAACGGGCGGGGCCTGTACGTCTCGTCGAGCAAGGTTCCGCGCCGGCAGCGGCTCGGTTGGCTCGCCCTGGGGGCGGTGATCGGTCTGATCGCGCTGGTGTTCGGGCTGTTGAACATGCTCAATGGGGTCTCCTTCACGAGTGAGACGAGAGAGGACAGCTACCCGGCTTCCGCGCTGCTGCGAATCGACGCCGACGTCGTGGCGGCCGTCTCCGTCAGCCAGACGGGGGGCGATCGGATCACCGTCCAGCGCGCCCTGGTCGGTGCGCAGGGCTCCGGTTCCTTCGAATCCGTCGAGCAGGACGACGAGAAGCTGGAGCTGAATGTCTCCTGTTGGCGGTTCCCCCTGTTCAGTACCTGCGAGGTCGACTACGTGATCGGGGTGCCCGAGGGGACCGATCTGGACATCAGTACCGACCGGGGCCGGGTCGACGTCACCGGGGTCGTCGGGGACGTCACGGTGGACACCGGCAGCGGCGACATCGCGTTGTCTCAGGTCAGGGGGTCGATCGACCTGGAGTCGGGGGCGGGGGACATCAGCGCCGCGGGCGAGGGGGCCACCGCCAAGGCCGAGTCCGATGTCGGTGACGTGGACCTTCGGTCGTTCCGGGCCGCCGAGGTCGAAGGAGAGTCCGACGTCGGTGACGTTCTGCTCGGCACGGGATTCGAGAAGGCCGAGGCGTCGACCGGTGTCGGGGAGGTGACGGTCTGGACCGACGAGGAGTTCCGCAGCCTGAAGGCACAGTCGGACGTGGGGGACGTCGACGTCCGTGTTCCGGACGCGCCGTACCGGGTGACCGGCGAGACGGGCCTCGGCGACCGGGACATCCGGGTGCGGCCGGGGGGACGGGGGGACGCCTCGATCCGGGTGGAGACGGGTACCGGATCGGCAGTCGTTCGCGCCGACTGACATCGGACCGTGGCGGGGCCCGGATCGTTTTCGGGCCCCACGGTTTCGGCCGAGTTTTTCGGGGCAATCGATAACACTGAGCGCCAGGCTCGATCAAGCAACCGCTTGGTACTGTTGTTTTCGACCGCATCCCGCCGAAGCCCCCTGGGGGACGATCGTGGAGGACTTCATTTCGGGCCTGCCGCCCGCCCTTTCGTCTCCGTCCCGGGAAACGCCGAGGCGCAGACGTGGGCCACGTGTTCGACGGTGTGGTAGTGTCCGGGCACGGATGCCTTTTTAGTATCTTGGGAATCAGTCTGCGCGCACCTCAAGCCGTCGCACGAATCGTCCCAAATACCCATTCGTTCCATCCGGGCGCGACCCGCAGCCCGCGTCTCGGTCGGTTGTCTCCGGTCCACAGGCGAAGAATTCGCATATGTCTGACAAATCCTCATTGTCGACATGAGGGGTAGCACACATATGACTCAGTCCTCCGACCGTGCCAGCGCGCCCGGCAACGCGTTGAGCGAAGACCACAACGAGTATTCCGCCCGATGGCAGGTCCGTGCCACCACGCCGCCCGGCAGGGCGACCGTGTCGGCGTATCCTTCCGGAGCAAGCATGCCCGCGTTGCAGATCACCACCCGTCACCACGATGACGGCATCGTCATCGCGCTCGCCGGGGAGATCGACATCGCCACTGAAGACGATTTCCGTGCGACCGTCCTCCAGGCTGCGGTGGACAGCCCCAACAGTCGCGTGGTGCTGGACTGTGCCCAGCTCACCTTCATCGACTCCAGTGGCCTGCGGGTACTCATCCAGTGCCACAAGGCGGGCAAGGAGCACGGTAGCCGACTCTTCGTGGCCGCACCCTCCGAGCGCATCGCCCAGATCCTGCGGGTGACCGCCATCGACACGCGGATCCCCGTCCACCCGACGGCCGACGACGCACTGTCGGCGCCCCTGGAGAGCAGTAGCCGGCAGAGCTGAATCCCGCCGCGCGGCCCGTAGAGCGGCCCGTAGAAGGGTGCGGGCCGGCGGCTGGTCGGTGCCGACGGCCCGGAACCGCGTCCTACCCGGCGAACATCAGCAGCCAGACCCCCAGCGCCACCACGGCGAGGTTGAAGACGCCGAAGAACAGCACCCACGCCGTTCCCGGAACGCCGGTCAGCCGGTCGAGTTGGTCGGCGTCGGAGTGGGGCGAGGGCTGGCGCCTGCGCTGCGCCTGGAGCTCGAACACCGGTCGCACACTCGCGAACAGCATGAACCAGGTGAACAGGTAGGCACACACGCTCTGTACCTCGGCCGGGGTGAACCACGAGATCAGGAACACCACCGCCCCGGTTCCCACCACCGAGACCACGCCGTAGACGTTGCGGATGAGCAGCAGCATGGCGGCCAGCAGCAGGATGCTGATCCACAGCAGTGCGGTGATCCGTCCGCCGGTCAACAGCACGATCCCGGCCAGCCCGACCACCGAGGGCGCGGTGTACCCGGCCAGAATCGTCATGATCATGCCGATGCCGTCGGGCCGCCCCCGGGAGACGGTCACCCCCGAGGTATCGGAGTGGAGTCGCACCCCGGTCAACTGTCGCCCGCTGAGCAGCGCGACCAGCGCGTGCCCGCCCTCGTGCGCGATCGTCACCACGTTGCGGGCGACCCGCCAGGGGCCGCGCACCAGCACAACGGACAGTGCGATCACGCCGGTGGCGATGATCAGCCATTGGGGCGGGTCGGGCTGGACGGAGAACACGTCCTGCCACACTTCGGCGAACGAGGTCGCTTCCATCTGCTTTTCATCTCCCTCTCGGCTGCCTACCGCACTCTAGGACACGCCGGAGACCCGTCCGG
The DNA here is from genome assembly GCF_030268225.1 of Nocardiopsis ansamitocini. GTDB lineage: Bacteria > Actinomycetota > Actinomycetes > Streptosporangiales > Streptosporangiaceae > Nocardiopsis_D > Nocardiopsis_D ansamitocini. The sequence continues at coordinate 600,495 of NZ_BSQG01000002.1, forward strand.
TTCACGCGTGGGGCCGGGAAAAGCAGTCAGCCGACCCCGAGTACGCGCGATGCGGTCGAACCGCCGGGCCCGCTGCTCCCCGCCGGCTCACGGGTCGGCCCTTCGCGTTGCAGGACCCAGGTACAGGCGGCCAAGGTCAGCGGCACCGCCACGGTCAGCGCCAGCGCCGGGATCGCGATCCCGGAGTCGTTCAGCGCGAACCCGGCCAGGGCGGTCACCAGGGAGCCGGTGAGCCCCGCCCGCAGGGTCGGGGCGTAGTCGTACACCTGTTGCAGCACACCCATGCGCCAGTTCGTCGGCTTGTTGAGGACGACGAACAGGAACAGCAGGGCGCAGGCCGACAGCAGGGTCAGCTGCCAGTTGCCCAGGGACCCCAGCATCGCGCCCAGTTTGCGCGCGACCACCGTCCACGCCTCACCCTCCAGGACCTGCCCGGCGAACAGCCCGAAGTGGCTGCGCTCGTTGGGCGGCCGCAGGTAGTCGAGGTAGGCCAGCGCGCCGATCACCGCGACGGCGGCGCCGCTGATCACGGTCATCCGCACCAGCGTCACCCGCAGCCCTGCCAGCATCAGTACCGTGACGGCCAGACCGGGGACGATCGCCAGGACCCCGCCGAAGTCGGTGCCCAGCCCCGGCCAGCCGATCACGAAGAGCGTGGCGGTGCCGATGGCCAGGGCCATCGCCACCGCCCATCCGCGCCGTCCCTTGGCCAGCAGCGGGTGGGCCAGTCCGGCGATCGTCATGAGCATTCCGGTGGCGAACGTCGCGAACGCGATGTTGCCCAGACCGTAGAACCGGCCGGCGACGATCGGCGTGTAGCCCGTCGGCGAGTTCATCTGTAGGTTCGCCCCGGTGCACAGGTCGACGAACAGCACCAGGGTGGTGATCCCCGCCACGACCGTGATCGGCCCCAGGATGTGTCGCCGCCACGGCCCAGCGAGCGCGAGCGCGACCACCACGGCGTCGGCCAGGAGCACGCTGCCCAACAGGGTCAGGTGTGGAACGGGAGCCGACCACCAAGGGATGAGGTTGGCAAGGTAGCTGGACACCGGGAAAGCGGCCCCGGCCAGGGCCACCACGCGGGTCGTCGACAGCACCAGATGGCGTTTGGAGCGGTCCCGGTCGCTGTAGTGCTTGAGGGCCAGGGCCGCGGCCAGATAGATCAGGAGCTGGAGGGCCACCAGGCCGCTGAAGAACCCGGCGGTGAGCGATTCCACGACCTCGGCCGCGGTGGTGAACTCCACCAGTTCGTTGACCGCTTCGGCGGTGTCGGGCGGTCTGGGCAGCTCGTGCCACGCGCGTCCGACCATGCCGGGTGGGGCCTCCAGGCCCATCGTGTGCAGGAGCGTGGTGGTGATGTCGGTCAGGGCCACCAGCCCGGCCCGCCGGGTCGACTCCGACGTCAGGAAGCCCTGGTCGAAGTTCTCGCCGGCCGGGCCGACACCGTGCAGCAGTGCCGCGTTGAGGCTGGAGGTCCCCGCCTCCACGGAGATCCCGGCCACCATGAGGGTGGCGCCGGGCGGCAGGGTCGCCCGTACCGCGGCGATGTCGGCGTCGAGTGACTCCAAGCGGTCCTGACGGTTCTGACGGTCCTCGGCGGAGCCCGGGGAAGGCTCCGGTTCCTCCTCTTCCTCGACTTCGTCGGGTTCCACCGCTTCGGGTTTGACGGGGCGTTCGAGATAGAGGGAGGCGAGGTCGTCGAGGTCCACGACGCCCAGCGTCACGCCGTCCCAGTCGCCGCTCTTCAGACTGCGCACGCCGCCGAGGTAGTGGTCCACCCGGCCGTCGCTGTCGGCGGCGGCCAGCACCGCTCCGGGCCCCACCGCCAGTGTCCTTCCACCGTTCGCGTGCACGGTGTCCCCGAGCAGGCCCACCTGGGCGGCGTATTTGGAGGAGGCGTTGTAGGAGACATGGTCGGCGTAGTCCCGCGCCACCGCGCCCGCCCCGTCGATCTCGGGCCGGGCGGGAAGCTCGCAGATGGAGTAGGTCTGGCGCTCACTGGAGGCGCGTTGACCGGCGGAGACGGTCAACCAGCCGTCGACGGGGCAGGTGCGCGAGGTGACGGTGCGGATGGACATGTCGCCGATCGCGCTGTCTTCGGCGAGCGACCACAGGTTGGGGGTCCGGTCCGGGGCGATCTCCTGCCAGGAGAGCCCGGGGACGCCGACCAGGACGACCGGGCCGGACGGCGCCTTGGGCGCGGGCTGGATCGCGGCACCGGGAGTCCAGAGCAGCGGTGCCGCGCATATCGTCGCGAGCGTTGCCCCGGCCCGCGAAAGCCACCTGCCCAGAGCCACGCCCAGTCCCCCCTTGATGATCAGGCAGCGTCCGACTCACACTAACCGCCGTTTTGACCGCCCTGGATGACCGCCACCCGCTCCACCCCGGCCGACCCGTCCCTGCCCGTGCCCCGTCCGCTTGCGCACCCTTTCCCACCAAACCGGTGGCCCCACGGGGCCGGCCTTTTCGCGGTTGCGGCGGTATCCGGGACACCGGTCAGTGGGTGGGATTCGTTTGCGCAGGTCAGCGCGCGGGGTTTGGGGTGGTCGGCCGTGGAGGACAACCCTGGTCGTCGCCTCCGGGCCGGTACGGGCAAGTAGGGAACAGGTACGCGGAACCGGAGGGCACGGGCCGTCGGAGAGTCGATCGGGGCCGGTCGGTCAGCGGGTGCGGATTCCGGTGAAGGCCACCGCCGCCAGCGTGTCGGCGAGTTGGTCCGCGGTCAGCCCGCGCTCGGGGCGGTACCACTCGACCAGGGAGTTGACCGTCCCGAACAGCAACCTGCTGGCGAGGACCGGGTCGATGTCGGGCCTGATGTCACCCTCGCCGACTCCTTCGCGGACCAGCTCGCCGACGAACCGGTCGAACGCGCGTCGGCGCTCCAGCGCCTGCCGCTCGACCCCGGTGTTGCCACGGACCCGAAGCAGCAGGGTGACGTGCGGCAACTCGTCGGCGAGCACCCGAACGCTGCCGCGCAGCACGTATTCCAGCCGGTCGATGGCCGGCCCGGTCGTGGCCCCCGGCTCCTCGGTCACGGCGAACAGGGCGTCCAGGGCACGGTCGAGGGACTGGCGCAGCAGGTCCTCCTTGCCGGCGACGTGGTGGTAGATCGCGGACTTGGTCACGCCGAGCGCGCGGGCCAGGTCCTCCATGCTGGTGCCGTCGTATCCGCGTTCGTTGAAGACCGCGACCGCTACGCGCAGCACCGACTCGGCGTCGTGGCCGGGACGGCCCGAGCGGCGCTTGGCGGATGAGTCCGGAACAGAGGTAGTAGCCACAGCTCTGAATACTAGGTGGCGCCGGCGGGTGCACGTCAGGGCGCCGGCGGCTCCGTCGGTCCGGGAGGCCGCTGCTGCGGGGCTTGCAAACTGAACGAATGGTCGGTTAGTAATGGTGCTGGACAGTCAGCGCGGCAGCGCCGCCGGCGCAACAGACCTGGAGTGCGGATCCGTGGCAACAGACCCGATGGAGTTCTTCGACCGGCACCACACGACGCTGCGGCAGGCGGTCGACGCCATTCGCGGCCGGCACTTCTGGAGCGCCTACCCGGAGTCGCCCAGCCCCAAGGTCTATGGCCCCGACGCCGCTGCCGAGGGGCAGGCGGCCTTCGACGCCTACCTCGGTCGGGACTTCCCCCTCGACCAGGCCGGCGACGACGACCGGGTGGTCACCGAGCGTTCCCCCTACGGCATCGAACTGGGGGTGGGCTATCCGCACGCCGATGCCGACACCCTGGTGGCGGCATCCCGAGCGACGCTGCCCGGCTGGCGCGACGCAGGCGTGCGCGCCCGCACCGGTGTGTGCCTGGAGATCCTGGACCGCCTCAACAAACGCAGCTTCGAGGTCGCCCACGCCGTCCAGCACACCAGCGGCCAGGCGTTCGTGATGGCCTTCCAGGCGGGCGGCCCGCAGGCCCAGGACCGCGGTCTGGAAGCGCTGGCCTACGGCTACGACATGATCGCGTCCTACGCGCCCGAGGTCCGGTGGGAGAAGCCGCAGCGCAAGGGCGCCCCGATCGTCATGGACAAGCGTTTTCACGCCGTACCGCGCGGAGTGGCGCTGGTCATCGGCTGCACCACCTTCCCGACCTGGAACAGCTATCCCGGACTGTTCGCCAGCCTGGTGACCGGCAACCCGGTGATCGTCAAACCGCATCCGCGCGCGGTGCTGCCGCTCGCCATCACCGTGGCGGTGGCCCGCGAGGTCCTCGTCGAGGCCGGCCTCGACCCCGACGTCGTGCTCCTGGCGGCGGAACGTCCCGATGAGCGGTTGGCCGCGGAACTGGCCGTCCGCCCGGAGGTGCGGGTCGTGGACTTCACCGGTTCCACCTCGTTCGGCGACTGGTTGGAGGCCAACGCCACCCAGGCGTTCGTCAACACCGAGAAGGCCGGGGTGAACGCGGTCGTCGTCGATTCGACCGACGCCTATGCCGGGATGCTGGCCAATCTGGCCTTCTCCCTGTCGCTGTACAGCGGGCAGATGTGCACTACCCCGCAGAACCTTTTCGTCCCGACCGGTGGCATCGCCACCGACGAGGGGCACAAGAGCCCCGAGCAGTTCGCCGCCGACCTCGCCGAGGCGGTGCGGGGACTGCTGGGCGATCCCGCCCGTGCGGCCGGGATCCTGGGAGCGCTCGCCAACGACGACGTCCTGGAGAGGGTCGAGGCGGCGGACGGGCTCGGTGAGACGGTGCTGAAGTCCGAGCGCATCCCGCACCCCGACTTCGCCGACGCGATCCTGCGCACGCCGGCCGTCGTGCGTCTGGACGCCGCCCGGGGCGACGTCTACGGCCGGGAGCACTTCGGCCCGGTCTCCTTCGTGATCACGACCGAGGACACCGCGCACGCGCTCCGGCTGCTCGGTGAGACCGTCACCGAACGCGGCGCGCTGACCGCAGCGGTCTACTCCACCGACGAGGAGGTGCTGGTGGCAGCGGAACGGGCCGCACTGGAGGCCGGGGTCAACCTGTCGGCCAACCTCACCGGCCAGGTCTTCGTCAACCAGTCCGCCGCGTTCAGCGACTACCACGGCAGCGGGGCGAACCCGGCCGCCACCGCCTCTCTCACCGACCCGTCCTTCGTCGCGGGCCGCTTCCACTTCGTCCAGTCCCGCCGGCACGCCTGAACGCCGACAGCCGGACACAGGCGGTGGGGGCGGCATCGGTCGCCCCCACCGCCTGTACCGTTCGGGGTCAGTCGTGGGGCAGGTACGGGCGCGAAGCGATCTTGCGGTGGCGCCCGCCGCCCGTCTGCTCCGGGACGGAGCCGGCCTGTCGGGGAACGCCGGGGGTGTAGCCGCTGCCGGGCAGCGAGCCGTCGTCCCGGGTGGGACGCCGTTGAACCCGCCGAGCCGACCACACCGAGGCGCCCACGCCGGTCAGCAGTGACATGACCACCAGGCCGGTCACCAGGTTGATCAGCGCCGTCGCTCCCGCGCTCGCCAGTGGCGCGTTCTGCGCGAAGGGGGTGACCACGGCGACCGCGGTCGCCAGGCCCACGATCCAGCCGAAGAAGTTCAGGGGGCGCGGGGCACTCAGCATCAACAGGTGCAGCAGCCCGGTGGCGATGAGAGCTGCCACGGCTGCCAGCAGTGCGTAGACGGCGGTCCCGGCATCGCCGAGGGAGCCGACCTCCTCCTGGGCCAGGATCGGGATGTCGAAGACGCCCCTGACGATCAGCGTGCCGACGAAGATGACCAGCGCGGCCACGACGGCGGTCGCCAGCCCCCCTGTCCACAGCCTCGCCGTGTTGATGTGTCGTTCGTTTCCGACGTCGGGTCCATAGTCGGTCATGCCGTTACCCCCCGATACGGCGTCAAAATGATCGCTGCGCCCATACCCGCGGCTCAACGAGGGGTAACCCCGGGCTTTCCCTCGATCGGGCAATACCGCTAGACGTGGGGCCCGGCGGCGTTCACCGCGTCGGCCACCGCGTCGGCCAACCCGGGCATGTCCCCGGTGTCGAGGTTGGAGATGGTCACGCGGATTCCGGGCGCGGTGTCGGTTCGGAACCTGCTGCCCGGGGTCACCGCCCAGCCGCTGCCCATGAGCCGGGCCACCGCCACCGCCTCGTCGGGTACCCGGACCCATACGTTCACCCCGGACCGGCCGAACGCGGGGATTTTGTGCTCCCGCAGCGCGCGGATCAGCGCCGTGCGCCGTTTCGCGTAGTCCGCGTCCACCCGGACCGGGTCCACCGCGCGCGAACGCCACAGTTCCGCGAACGTCTCCTGGAGGACGTGGCTGACCCACCCCGGGCCCAACCGGTGTCCGGCGCGCATCCGGTCCACCGTCACCGGGTCGCCGGCGACCAGGCCCAACCGGAGGTCGGGGCCGTACCCCTTGGCGGCGGTGCGCACCACCGCCCAGCGCCTGGTCGCCCCCGCCAGGCAGTGGAACGCCTCGGCGACGAACCCGAACCCGTGGTCGTCCTCGATGGTCAGTACCTGCTGGTGCTCGGCCAGTTCCGCCCGGAGTGCCGCGGCGCGCTCGGCGGACAGGACCGATCCCACGGGGTTCTGCGCCCGGTTGGTCACGATGACCGCGCGTGCCCCCGAGCGCAGCACCTTCGCCAGTTCGCCGGGCAGCATTCCCTCGTCGTCCACCTCGACCGCGAGCCGCTTCAACCCGAGGGAGGCCACCAGGTCCAGTTCGCTGTGCCAGCCCGGGTCCTCCAGTGCGACCGCGTCACCGGGCCGCACCCCCGAGCGCAGCAGCCGGTCGATTGCGTCCAGTGCCCCGGAGGTGACGGTGACCTCGTCGGCGGGAACGCCGTCGGCGCCGAACACCTCGCGGGCCACGGACAAAAGTTCCGTCCCCACCGGCGGGGTGTCGTAGAGGGGGTGGCGGCCGCTCCGGCGGGCGGCCACCGCCGCCAGCGCGGGCCCGAGGTCGGGCAGCAGCCGGGGGTCGGGGTTGCCGCTCGCGGCGTCGTGCGTGCCGGGCCGTACCGGCCGCGGTCCCGCCTCCCTGGGGGCGGTGGCGTGCTGGGCGCGGACCCGGGTGCCGCGTCGGCCGGCGGTCTCCACCAGCCCCCGGTCGCGCAGGAGCCGGTAGGCGGTCGCGACGGTGGTGGCGTTGACCCGGAGCGTGCCGGCGAGGTCGCGGATGGGCGGCAGCGCCGTACCGGGCCCCATGTCACCGGTGATGATCGACCTCTCGACGCTGTCGGCGATCTCGTGCGATCCGCGTCCGCTGATGACCATCTCCCCATTGTGCCGGAGGCGCGGGTTCCGTACTGCTGCCCCCGTTCCGTCCACCGGATCGGCCCCGGAGGGCGAAGAGCGGAACCAGGGGCGACGGCCCGATGCCCGTCGGGACGAGTGGTGACGGGGCGGCCACGAAGGTCGGTCCGCCGTCGGCGCTGTCCGCGTCGCCCGGTCCGAACGGGCCTCCTCGTTCATGGGGACGGTTTTCCAGGCGTCGCCTCCCGGCCCGCGACCGCTACACCCGTGAACGCAGCCCCGTGGACTCCCTGCCGGTGCCCCTTTGTCCGGCGCGCTGGGCGATCGTGCCCCGCCGGTCGATGGGCACGATCAGCGGGGTCCCGGTCTCGGGGTCCTCGATCACCCGACACGGCAGGCCGAAGACCTCTTCGACGAGTTCCGCCGTGACGACCGTCGCGGGATCGCCCTCGGCCACCACCGCGCCGTCCTTCATCGCGATCAGGTGGGTGGCGTAGCGGCACGCGTGGTTGAGGTCGTGCAGCACCGCCACCAGGGTGTGTCCCCGCTCGTGGTGCAGCTCGGCGCACAGGTCGAGCACGTCCATCTGGTGGGCGATGTCCAGGAACGTCGTCGGCTCGTCCAGGAGCAGCAGTGGGGTCTGCTGCGCCAGGACCATCGCCAGCCATACCCGCTGCCGCTGACCGCCGGAGAGTTCGTCGACCATCCGCCCCGCGAGCTCTTCCACCCGCGTGGCGCGCATCGCCTCGGTGATGATGAGCTCGTCCGAGCGCGACCACTGCTTCAGGAACTTCTGGTGCGGATAGCGCCCCCGTGCCACCAGGTCGGCGACGGTGATGCCGTCGGGGGCGATGGAGGACTGCGGGAGCAGCCCCAACCGTCGTGCGACCTCCTTGGAGGGGTAGGAGCCGATCTCCCGACCGTCCAGGTGCACCGCCCCCGTGGAGGGCTTGAGCATCCGCGACAGCGCGCGCAGCAGCGTGGACTTCCCGCAGGCGTTGGGCCCGACGATGACGGTGAACGAGTTGTCCGGGATGGCGATCCCCAACCCTTCGGAGATGACCCGCTGGTCGTAGGCCAGCGTCAGGTTCTCCCCCCGCAGCCGCTCGGATTGGGACATGTTCTCTCCTCGTGGTCCGCGTGTCGCGTCGTCGTCAGGCACGTCCGCCGCGCCATTCCGTGTACAGGAGCCAGACCAGGTAGCTGCCGCCGATGATGGCCGTGATCACGCCCACCGGCAGTTGGATCGGCGCGAGCAGCCGCATCGCCAGCAGGTCGCTGCCCAACAGCAGAGTCGCACCCATGAGTCCGGCTCCGAACAGCGATGTCCCGTTCGCCCTGGTCAGTCGGCGTACCAGTTGGGGGGCGGCCAGGGCGATGAACGCGATCGGGCCCGAGACCGCGATCGCGACCCCGGTCAGCGCACTGGCCGCGACCAGCGCCATCGCCTGGGTGCGCTGTGTGGACACGCCCAGCGCGTTCGCGATGTCGTCGCCCATCTCCATCAGCCGCAGCCGCGGCCCCAACCACAGGATGAACGGGACCAGTACCGCGACGCCGATCCCGACGGTCGCCACCTGGCCCCAGTCCCGCAGGGTGAGGCTGCCGAGCATCCAGACCTGGGCGCTCATCGCGTCGTTGAGCTCGGCGCGGGTGATCAGGTAGTGGGTGACCGCCATCAGCATCGCGCTGATGCCGATCCCGACCAGGATCAGCCGGTAGCCCTGCACGCCGCCCTTCATCGCCAGCAGGTAGACGATCCCGGCGGTGGACACGCCGCCGATCACCGCGCCCATGGCGATCCCGACCCCGCCGCCGCCCAGCACCAGGATGGTCAGGACGGCGCCCACGGTCGCGCCGTGGGTGAACCCGATGATGTCGGGGCTGCCCAGCGGATTGCGCGAGAGGCTCTGGAACACCGCTCCCGCCACCCCCAGCGCGGTGCCCACGAGGATCGCGGTCAGCGCCCTGGGCAGTCGGACCCCCTGAACGAAGAAGGTGTCGAGCCGTTCGCCTTGCCCCAGCAGCGCGTTCAGCACGTTGGGCAGCGCGATCTCGTAGTCGCCGACCATCAGGCATCCGGCCAGCAGCGCCAGGATCGCCGCGGTCAGGGCCGTGTAGACGGCCATGATCCGGGGACGCAGGCGAAAGGCCATGGTCGGGCCGAGCCGGACCAGCCGGTCGGGGCGCGGCTCGCGCCGTTGTCGGCGCGGACGGGAGAGCGTCGCGGTCACAGCTGGGCCATCCTCTTGCGTCGAACCAGTGCGATGAAGATCGGGGCGCCGATCAGCGCGGTGATGATGCCCACTTCCAGCTCCCCGTTGGGCAGCACGACCCGGCCCAGGGTGTCCGCGCCGACGAGTAGCGCCGCGGCCAGGACCGCGGAGTAGGGCAGGACCCACCGTTGGTCGGGCCCGGTGACGAGGCGCGCGACGTGCGGGACGGCAAGGCCCACGAAGGCGATGGGGCCGGCCGCCGCGGTGGCCGCGCCGCACAGCAGCACCACGGAGAGGGCGGTGCCGATCCGGGTCCGGTTGATGTTGGCGCCCAACGCGGCCGCCATGTCCTCGCCCAGCGAGACGGCGTTGAGGGCGGGCCCCAGGAACAGTGCGAGGAACATGCCGCCGATCAGGAACGGCGCCACCTTGACCAGCACGTCGAGGTCGCGCCCGACGAGGGCGCCCACCTGCCAGAACCGGATCTGGTCGAAGACGAACTCGTTGGTGATGATGATCGCGCTGGTGATACCGACGAGGACCGCGGCCACGGCGGTCCCGGCCAGTGCCAGCCGTACCGGGGTCGCTCCGGTCCGTCCGCGCGACCCCAGGAAGTAGACGAGGACGGCGGTCAGCCCTGCGCCGGCGAAGGCGAACCAGATGTAGGCGTCCATGCTGGTCAGACCGAACACGAAGATAGCGATCACCACGGCGGTGGTCGCGCCCGCGTTGACGCCGAGGATGCCGGGGTCGGCGAGCGGGTTGCGCACCAGCGCCTGCATCAGTGCGCCGGCCAGGCCCAGCGCGGCGCCGACCGCGATGCCGAGAACGGTGCGGGGCAGTCGCAGTTCGCGTACGACCACGTGGTCGTAGCTGCCGTCGTAGTGCAGCAGCGCGTTCCACACGGTGCCCGGCGGGATGGACTTGGCGCCCACGGCGATGCTCAGCAGCACGAACAGCGCGAGCACGCCCAGCGCCAGCAGCAGCCCGCCGGCGCGCAGCAGATGGGTCGTGGCCTGCGCCGAGGTGCGCTGGTCCAGAGCGCTGCGTGCGACCGTCGCGTCGTCGGCGTCGGCCCGGTCCGGGGAGACCGTCAACGGCCGTTCCAGACTCATCGAACGCGACCCGAAAGTGCTGGTAGGGCGCGCCGGAACCGTAGGTGCACAGCTGGCCTCCGTGAGCGGATCGGCAAAAACTTAGACAAGGCTAACCTATGCCTGTTGCTGTTGTCGGTCCCGCCCGCGCCTGATCAGGGGACGGCGGCTATTCGAAGGCGTCCCGGTCCGCCGAGGGGGAACCGGCCGCGCCGTGGCGCCGTGGTCCGCGCTTGGGGCGCGAGACCCACCACAGCAGCCAGGCGGCAGCACTCACCACGGCGCTGGTGCCGGTGAGCAGCCAGGTCACCATCGACCCGCCGGTTCCCACGTTGACCAGGACCGAGGCCAGCGTCAAGCCGGTGGCAGCCAAGGGCAGCAGGATCACCAGTGATGAGCTGGTGAGTTTCTTCTTCGGAGCGGAACGTCGGCGGTTCATGTTCTTCGCACTCTTCGGCCGGTTGCAGGGAATCCCAGTGGAGCGTACCCGCCAACCGCACCCACCGCGGTGAATCCCGAGGATCGCCCCGGCCTGCGCGCTCCGTGCCGTGTCGGGGCGCGGGGCCGGTCGACGACCGGCTTCCGGCGCGGTGCCGGGGCACGGCCGGCCTCTCCGGTACCCGAGACGGCGGGGAGGAAGGGAGGTTGAGGTGTGCGTCACGCACGCGGCCGGGCGTTTCGAGGGCTGCGTCGGACCGCCCCGACGCAGCCCTCGGACCGGTCAGGACCGGTCGGCGCCGGTGGCGGACGTCAGCAGGGGCGGGGGCTCGAAGGCGCGCACCGGGGGGAGGTCGCCGGTGAAGCGCTCCACCTCCACGAGCGCCAGTTGGCCCGTGCTGCCGTGCCCGAGCAGTGAAGTTCCCACGTCGCTGGTCAGGACATTGGGATTGCCGTGCACGCAGGTGGCCTCCGCCGCGGACGGATCGAACCACGCTCCGGTGGACAACTGCACCACGCCCGGACGCAGCGCGTCGTCGAGTACGGCTCCGGCCAGGCAGCTGCCCCGGTCGTTGCGCAGGCGGACCACGTCCCCCGCGGCGATGCCCCGCTCGGCGGCGTCCGCGGGGTGCAGCCGCACGGGCGCGCGTCCGGCGATCTTCTCCGAGCGGCTGTGCGCCCCCATGTCCTGCTGGCTGTGCAGCCGTCCGGTCGGCTGGTTGGCGATCAGGGTCAACGGCCACCGCTCGGCGAGCTCCGTTCCGGGGCGTTCCTGCGGATCGAGCCAGGAGGCGTGCCCCGGGCAGTCCGCGTACCCGAACCCGGCGATCTCCCGCGAGTACAGTTCGATCCGCCCACTGGGCGTCTCCAGCGCGGCGCCCTCGGGGTCGGCGCGAAACGCGTCGAACAGGGCGGTGTCCTCGACCCGGTGCGGGAGGTCGACGCCCCCCTGCTTCCAGAACACGTCGAAGTCCGGCAGCCGCGCACCGTGCGCCTCCTGCCGGGCCCGCCACCCCTCGTACATGTGTCGCGTCCACTCGGCCGAACCGCGCCCCTCGGTGAACTCCTCGCGCAGCCCGAGCCGCTCGGCCAGATCCGCGAACGTCTCGTACTCGTCGCGCGCCTCGCCGTGTGCGGGGACCACCCGGGGCATCACCCTGAGCCGGAGGTCGCCCTGCCCCGCGGTGAAGTCGTCGCGTTCCAGCGTGGTCGTGGCCGGGATCACGATGTCGGCGTGGCGGGCGGTGGCGGTCCAGTGCGTCTCGTGCACCACCACGGTCTCGGGGCGGGCGAAGGCGCGCCGCAGCCGGGACAGGTCCTGGTGGTGGTGGAAGGGGTTGCCGCCGGCCCAGTACACCAGGCGGATGTCGGGGTAGCGCAGCGTCCGGCCGTCGAAGTCGAACGCCTCGCCCGGGTGCAGCAGCATGTCCGAGACGCGGGCCACCGGGATCAGCGCGTCCACCGGGTTGCGGCCCTGCGGCAGCCGCGGAAGCGCCAACGGCGTGGCCCCGCCGCCGTAGCTGCCCATCGAGCCGTACCCGCTGGCGAAGCCGCCGCCCGGGAGCCCGATCTGGCCCAGGCACGCGGCCAGCGCCAGCCCGGCCCACAGCGGCTGCTCGCCGTAGCGGGCGCGTTGCACCGACCAGCCGATGTTGACCAGGGTGCGCCCGCCTGCCATCCGACGCGCCAGGTCGCGCAGCGTCCCCGCCTCGATACCGCTGATCGCGCCGGCCCACTCAGGGGTCTTGGCGGCGCCGTCGGACTCGCCCAGGACGTAGCCGCGCAGCCGTTCCCACCCCGTGGTGTAGCGCGCGAGGAAGGCGGTGTCGGCCAGGTCCTCGACGACGAGCACGTGGATCAGCGCGAGGAGGACCGCCGTGTCTGTTCCGGGTGCGGCCGACAGCCACTCGGCGCCCAGTTCCGCGGCGGTGTCGTCGCGGATGGGGCTCACCGACACGATCGACGTCCCGCCGCGCGCCGCCGCACGCATACCCGGTTCGGCGGTGTGCGTGGCCCGACCTCCCGAGGCCATCCACGCGTTCGAGACACGCAGCCCGCCGAAGGTCACCAGCAGGTCGGTGTGCTCGGCGATCGCCGCCCACGTGGGCGGGCGACGCAGCACGTCGTACGTGCCGGCCGCCCCCACCAGGTGCGGGAACAGCACTTCCAGGGCCCCGTGGCTGTAGGTGGCCACCGAACGGGTGTAGCCGCCGATGGTGGTGAGGAAGCGGTGCAACTGGCTCTGCGCGTGGTGGAACCGTCCGGCGCTGGCCCAGCCGTAGGAGCCCCCGTAGATCGCGGCGTTGCCGTGGGCGTGCCGGACCCGGTCCAGTTCACCCGCCAGCAGGTCCAGCACGGTCTCCCAGCCGACCTCCACGTACGCGTCGTCGGAGTCACCGCGTCGGGTGTCGGGGCCGGGCCCGTTCTCCAGCCACCGTCTGCGCACCGCGGGGCGCGCCACCCGGGTGGTGGAGTGCTGTGCGGCGGGCGCGTTGTCCACCAGGGGGGAGGGTGCGGGGTCCGCGGGGTCGGGGCGGGCCCCCACCACGCGGTCACCGCGCACCAGCACCTCGTAGGTGCCCCAGTGCGAACTCGTCTGATGTGCCGTTGTCGGCCCCGTACCGCTGTCCATCGGTCCTGCTTCCCTGTGCGTGTTCTCCGGGCGCAAGCCTATGTACGGCCGACCGCGTCGGCGCCGCCCGGTGTTTGCCAGGATGGGGGCACATTCGTCGAACAGGGGAGTCGTTGCACATGGACGCCGTCGCTTCGCGGTCGCGCAGGTCGGTGCTCGCCGTCCCGGGGTCCAACCCCCGGTTCATCGAGAAGGCGCGCGGGTTGGCGGTGGACGCCTTCTTCCTCGACCTGGAGGACGCGGTCGCCGCCTCGGAGAAGGAGCGGGCCCGGGAACTGGTCGCGGCGGCGCTCAACGAGGGAGGGTGGGGGGACCGTATCCGCTCGGTCCGGGTTAACGACCTCACGACGCAGTGGACCTACCGCGACGTCATCACCGTGGTGGAGACCGCGGGCGCGAACCTGGACTGCCTGGTGCTGCCCAAGGTGACCGACGCCGTCCAGGTCCGTTGGCTGGACACCCTGCTCACCCAGATCGAGCGGTCGGTGGGGCTGGAACCGGGGCGGATCGGGATCGAGGCCCAGATCGAGGACGCCCGCGGCCTCGTCGCGGTGGACGAGATCGCCGCGTCCTCGCCCCGGTTGGAGAGCCTGGTGTACGGGCCGGCGGACTTCATGGCCAGCATCAACATGCGGACGCTGGTCGTGGGCGAGCAGCCGCCCGGCTACGACGTCGGCGACGCCTACCATTACGTCCTGATGCGCATCCTGATGGCGGCGCGCGCCAACGGCCTCCAGGCCATCGACGGCCCCTACCTGCAAATCCGTGACGTGGACGCGTTCACCCGCTCGGCCGCCCGCAGCGCGGCCCTGGGCTTCGACGGCAAGTGGGTGCTGCACCCCGGCCAGGTCGAGGCGGCCAACGAGGTCTACGCCCCCGGCCAGGCCGACTACGATCACGCCGAGCTCATCCTGGACGCCTACGAGCACGCCACGACCGTGCGCCGCCGCGGCGCGGTGATGCTCGGCGAGGAGATGCTCGACGAGGCGTCGCGCAAGATGGCGCTCGTAGTGGCGGCCAAGGGCCGTGCGGCCGGACTCCACCGCACGACCGCCTTCACCCCCGAGGACGACTGACATCCATAGGAGCATCCCGTCCCGTTCAGCGGTTGCGGCACGAGAACCCGTCGGCGAGCAGGCTCAGGCCGATGGCCAGCAGCCAACTGTCCTTGGCGAGCGCGATCCCGCTCGGTGAGGGGCGGATGCCGTCGGGCCGGCGGGCCTCGGGGTCGGTGAAGTACAGGCCCAGCAGGCCCCCGGCGAAACCGGTCAGCCCGGCGCCCGCCACGGCGTTGGGCACGACCGGCAGCATCAGCGCCGCCCCCAGCACGAGCTCGCCGGTGCTCAGGAGGCGGACGAACTTGTCGGGAGGGACGTCCTTGAGGAACGGGTAGGCGCGCGCAGCCTCGCCGTGCAGGTAGGCAGCGGTATCAGGGTCGACGTCGCGTTTGTCGAGCCCGGAGTTCAGGATGAACGCCCCCGAGATCAGGCGCAGCGGCAGGTGGGCGGCTCGAAAAGCCATCGTGGTACCTCCGTGGCAGGAATCCGTCGTGGTCCGTCGCCCACTACCCGATCCCGTCCGGGAGCAACACCTCTTTCCCCCGTACCACTGCGGGGCAGCGCACACCGCGCGCCCGTGCCCTGGGAAGCACGCGGCCCCCTGCCGCTGAGCGGCCCCCCGACAGGGGGAGGCGCCCGGCGTGAACCGGGCGGCGTCGGGCCTCTCGCCGCACGTGCCGTGTCCTCTTACCGATCGCTAACCCCGATGCGCCACGATGAGGGCCATGAGCTCCGTCCGCACCGTGCTGATCGCCGATGACGACCGCGCCATTCGCGAGTCCCTGGAACGGGCCCTCCAACTGGAGGGCTACGAGGTACGCACCGCCGTCGACGGCGTGCAGGCCCTGGCCGCAGTCCATTCCACGCCGGCCGACCTGCTGATCCTCGACGTCATGATGCCGGGAGTGGACGGCTTGGGCGTGTGCCGGGTCCTGCGCGCCGAAGGCGACCGGACCCCGATCCTGATGCTGACCGCGCGCGTCGAGACACCCGATCGGGTGGCCGGTCTCGACGCCGGAGCCGACGACTACCTTCCCAAGCCCTTCGAGCTCGACGAGCTCCTGGCGAGAATGCGCGCGCTGCTGCGCCGCACCGCGCCGCACGCCGCCGACGAAGCCGTCGAGCCGCCCATCCAGGTCGGTGACCTGCGCATCGACCCCGGTGCCCGCCGGACGTGGCGGGCCGGTCGCGAGATCGAGTTGTCCAAGACCGAGTTCGACCTGCTGGAACTGCTCGCCCGCAACGCCGGGATCGTGCTCGACCACGCCACCATCTACGACCGAATCTGGGGATACGACTTCGGCCCCGAGTCCAAGAACCTCGCCGTCTACATCAGCTACCTGCGCCGCAAGCTCGAACCCGACGACGCGCCGCCACTGATCCAGACCGTGCGCGGTGTCGGCTACACCATCCGCCCCCGATGACCCGCCCCCCGACCGGGCCGGCGGCCCCGGCCCGGTCGTTCCCCAAGTTCGGCGAGGTCACGCTCGGTACCCGTCTGGCGGTGATCTTCGCGCTGGTCGCCGCGGTCGTCATCGTCCTCGTCGGCTCGCTCGCCTACAACGCCGCAGCCACCCTGATCCGCGCCAGCGCCAAGCAGGAGTTCGACACCACCGTCGTCGCGATCTCCAAGAACCTGCACGCGTCGTCCATGTCCCCGGGCGGTTTCAACGAGTTCAACCTCGTGCACTCCGCGAGCTTCTCGCTCCAGCTGATCAGCCCGGACGGCACGGTCGTGGTCCCCATCAGCGGCCCCCAGGAACTCGCCCCGCTCCCGGTGGTCGAGGAGGACCGGGAGATCGCCGGGTATGACGAGACCGGCGCGCTCAAGGTGCGCGAGGCCCGCGTCGACGGGGAGCCCTACCGGATCGCCACCATCTCCTTCGGTCAGCGCAACGGCGCGATCCAGGTCGGCCAGCGGCTCGGCCCCACCGAGCACCTGCTGGAGACGCTCTCCGGCCAGATGTTCCTGGTCGGCTCGATCGTCCTGTTGAGCGCCGCCGCCGCGGGATGGCTGGTGGCCCGCCGCATCACCGGGCGCCTGGTGCGCCTCACCGAGGCCGCCGAGTACGTCAGTTCCACCGGTCGCCTGGACCGGGTCGGGCCTGCCGAGGGCAACGGCGGCAAGGACGAGGTGGGACGTCTGGGCAACGCCTTCAACGCGATGCTGGCACGGCTGGCGTCGTCCAAGGAGGAGCAGCGGCGCCTCGTCCAGAACGCCTCGCACGAGTTGCGTACCCCGCTGACCAGCCTGCGCACCAACGTCAGTGTCATGCGCCGCTTCGAGCGGCTTTCCCCCGACGCCCAGGGACGTCTGCTGGACGACTTGGAGGGGGAGACCCGCGAGCTCACCGACCTCGTCAACGAACTGGTGGGACTCGCCACCGAGACGCGGGAGGACGAGGCGCCCCACGAACTGGTGTTGGGCGAGTTGGCCGAACGCGTCGCGGCCCGCAGCCGCCGCCGGACCGGCCGCGAGGTGACCGTCGACGCCGATGCCAGCGCCGTGTTCGGGCGACCCGGTGCGCTGGAGCGGGCCATGTCCAACCCGGTGGAGAACTCCGCGAAGTTCGATCCCACGGGCACGGCCCCGATCGAGATCGTCGTCCGGGAGGGCACGGTGGAGATCCGCGACCGCGGCCCCGGGATCGACCCGGCCGAAAGCGGCCACGTCTTCGAGCGCTTCTACCGCGCCACCTCCGCGCGCAGTATGCCCGGCTCCGGGCTGGGGCTGTCCATGGTGCACGACATCGCCCAGGCGCACGGGGGGACGGTCTTCGCTCGGAGCCGCGAGGGCGGTGGCTCCGTCATCGGGTTCTCGCTGCCTACCGTTCGGTGACCTGGTGGCCGGCGGGGTCGTGGCGGTCCCGGTCGAGCTGTTCCTGGAGTTCGTCGACCACGATCAGATCTTCGCGGGTGCGTCCGGTGCGGTAGGAGACCCGCCCCGCGATGTGCGCGGCGACCGGGACGGTGAAGATCTGGAACAGCAGGACGAGCACCAGGATGCCGATCTGCGGCTCGGGGTAGAGCCGCAGGCCGATTCCCAGCAGGATCAGGGCGAGGCCCATGATCTGCGGCTTGGCCGCGGTGTGCATGCGCGACAGCAGGTCGGGGAACCGGATCAGGCCCACGCCCGCGGCGAACGACAGCAGGGCGCCCGCGAGGATGCAGCTCACCGCCAGCCAGTCCAGGACCTCGGTCATGACGCGTCCTCCTTCTCGCCGGACGCCCCGTGTGTCGACGGGCGCCGTTTCGCCACGAATCGGGAGATGCTGATCGACCCCACGAAACCCAGCAGCGACAGCACCAGCAGTGTCGGCAGCACCGTGGGGTCGCGGTTGAAGGCGGCGAATGAGCCGATCCCGGCGATGGCCGAGGCCAGCAGCACGTCCACCGACAGCGCGCGGTCCAGGATGGTCGGTCCGATCACCAGCCGGGCCAGGCTCAGCAGCGACGCCGCGCCCAGCAGCACCGCGACCGTGACCCACAGGTAGTTCATGAGGTGCCCCCCGTCGACGCCAACCGTTCGATCTCCCCGCGTGACCCGAACGCCCGGACCACCCGCTCCTCCAGGCGCAGGACGTCGGCCCGGGCCTGTTCCACGTCCTCGGCGCCGGCCCCCAGCACGTGCACGAACAGCGTGTGGGTGGCCGAGCGGACTTCCACGATCACACTGCCGGGAATCACCGAAACACACACGGCGGTGAGCGTGAACAGCAGGTCGGACTGGGTCCGCAGCGGTACCGCGATGACGGAACTGTGCGGTATCCGCCCGAAGGAGAACGCGGTCGCCAGCACCCTTACCGTCGCCTGCGCCATGTCCACGACGAATCGCACCAGGAAGAACAGGGTCGCCCTGGGGTGGATGCGAAAGCCCGAGTCCAGCGGCGGGAGCGGGAACACGAGCATGACCAGCAGGCCCACCAGCAACCCGGACACCACCGTGTTCACCGAGAGCTCGCCGAACAGCAGCACCCACGCGATCAGCAGCCCGGCCAGCGTGGGCAACTGGATGACGCGCTGTCCGATCCGTACGCTCATCGGCGGACGCGGGGGACTGGTTGCCGAGGTCACTGGACGCCTCCCGGGTGGACCGCTTCGATATAGGGCGAGCGCGCGAGCAGGTCCTCGGCGGTGGCCTCGCTGTAGGCGACCATGGGGCCGGCGAACACCGTGAAGCCCAGCCCCAGTACCACCAGTCCTATTGTCGCCCCCAGCATCAGCACGGGGAAGGAGTCGGAGGTCACCACGGCCTTGCCGCCGATGCCGATGGGCGCCCGGACGGTCGTCGCGGGGATGTTCACCGGGGAGGACGGTCCGACCGCGGAATCGTCCTCGGAACTCTCCAGCAGGGTACCCACCGCCACGGGCCTGCCGTCGTCGGGCGAGCGCCAGAAGGCGTAGTTCCACAGCCGTGAGATCGCCATCAGGGTGAGCAGGCTGGTGATCACCGATCCGGCCACCAGCAGGTAGGCGATGGGCGTGTCCTGCTGTACGCCGGCCTGGATCAGCCCGAGCTTGCCCAGGAAGCCCGACAGCGGGGGGATTCCGGCCAGGTTCATCGCGGGGACGAAGAACAGGATGGCCAACAGCGGCGACAGTTTCGCCAGTCCGCTGAGGTCGTTGAGCGAGGTACTGCCGCCCCTGCGTTCGATCAGGCCGGTGACCAGGAACAGGGTCGTCTGCACGGTGATGTGGTGGGCCACGTAGAACACCGCCCCGGCCAGGCCGAGCGCGCTGCCCAGCGCGATCCCGAACACCATGTAGCCGATATGGCTGACCAGGGTGAAGGACAACAGGCGTTTGATGTCCTTCTGCACCATCGCCCCGAGGATGCCGATGACCATGGTGGCCAGCGCCACCCACATCAGCGCCGTGTTCAACGTGTCGTTGTCGAAGAGCAGGGTCTGGGTACGGATGATCGCGTACACGCCGACCTTGGTGAGCAGCCCCGCGAACACCGCGGTGACCGGGGCGGGCGCCGTGGGGTAGGAGTCGGGCAGCCACGCCGACAACGGGAACACCGCGGCCTTGATCGCGAACGCCACCAGCAGCATCGCCTGGAGGACCAGTTGCAGGCCGACGGGCACTTCGCTCATCCGCACCGCGATCTGGGCCATGTTGACCGTTCCGGTCGCCGCGTAGACCAGGCCGATCCCGATCAGGAAGATGATCGAGGACAGCAGCGACACCACGACGTAGGTGGAGCCCGCGCGGATGCGCGACGCCGTTCCGCCCTGGGTCAGCAGTACGTAGCTGGAGGTCAGCAGGATCTCGAAGCCCACGTACATGTTGAACAGGTCCCCGGCGAGGAAGGCGTTGGACACGCCCGCCACCAGGATCAGGAACGTGGGGTAGAAGATCGACAGCGGGGTCGCTTCCTCGTGGTCGGCGGCGCCCTGGCCGATCGAGTACACCAGGACCGACAGCGTGATGGCGGCCGACACCGTCACCATCAGCACCGACAGCCGGTCGGCCACGAGAGTGATCCCGATGGGGGCCTCCCAGCCGCCGACCTGCACCACCTGGGGACCGTAGGCGTCGACGCCGAACAGCAGGACGACACCGATGACCAGGACGGCGGTCAGCGCCGTGACGCTGATGGCCCTGTTGAGGCGCTGGTAGCGCACACCGAGCGCGAACTTCACGCCCGCTGCGAAGAGGGGCAGTACCACCGGTAGCGGCACCAGGTAGTGCAGGAGCCCGGGAAGCAGGGTGTTCAGGAAGTCGGTCATCTAGTCGGCTCCCTGAAGGTCGCTGTCCTCGGCCAATGCCAGTCGTTCGCGTTCGGCGCGGATCTGCGAGCGCAGCTGCCGCTTCTGCGACCGGATCTTCTGGCGCAGCTCCTTGCGCTGACGGCGCTCCGCCTCCTTGTCGGCGCGGACGTGCTCGGCCAGCTCCTCGCGCCGGGCCCGCACGCGTTCACGGGCCTCCAGGATCGTGGCCCGCACGCTGCGCTTCTTGTCGCTGATCCAGCGCTGTTTGGTGTCCTCGGGGCGCGCCTCGTCGACCACGCAGGCGTTCAGGTCCTTCTTCGCCTGGGCGAGTTTGGCCATGATCGCGGCGCGTTCCGCCTCTTCCTGTTGGTCCTCGCGCTCGATCCGGTCCTGGAGCGCCTGGCGCTGGTCGCGGATCTCGGTCCGCTGCGCCCGGCGCTGGGCGCGGATGCGCGCGCGCAGTTCCGCTCGCTCCCCGCCGGTGGAGATCCGCCGGTCCTCGGCGTCGTCCTGCACCTCGTCGTTGCCCTGGAGCTGCCAGCTCCGGTAGGCCATGGCCAGCAGGAACGCCGTCACGCCCAGGGTGATGACGATCGCGGTCAGGATCATCGCCTGCGGCAGCGGGTCGCTCATCGCGTCGGG
This sequence comes from Nocardiopsis ansamitocini, assembly GCF_030268225.1. Taxonomy (GTDB): domain Bacteria; phylum Actinomycetota; class Actinomycetes; order Streptosporangiales; family Streptosporangiaceae; genus Nocardiopsis_D; species Nocardiopsis_D ansamitocini. Next base: position 621,474 of record NZ_BSQG01000002.1, read on the forward strand.
CTCGGTCAGGCCCAGCAGGGGTGGCCCGCCGGCCGCTCCGCCGGTGGACAGGATCATCAGGTTGACCCCGTTGCCCAGCAGGATCACGCCGAGCAGGATGCGGGTCAGGCTGCGCTCCAGCAGCAGCGTCACCCCGGTGGCGACCAGTACGCCCACCACGATGACCAGCAGGACGGTCGGAGTGTCGTTCACGCGGACACCTCCTCGTTGTGCCGCGAGCGCGCGGCCCGCTGGTCGTTTTCCATCTGTTCGTCGATCCGCGCGCCGAGGCTGTACAGGATGTCCTGGATCAGGCCGATCACCAGCAGGTAGACCCCGACGTCGAAGGCCAGCGACGATGTCAGGTGCACCGGCTCCATGAACGGCAGGTGCAGGTCGTAGGCGCCGCCGGCCAGGATCTCGGTGCCGAGCACCGCGCCGGCCAGTGCGGTGCCGGTGGCGATGGCGAGCCCCAGTCCGATCAGGACGCCCGGCTGCAACCGGAGGGCGAGGTACAGTTCGTGCCGCCCGCCGGCGAGGTAGCGGACGATCAGCCCGAGCCCGGCCACGATGCCGCCGGCGAAGCCGCCGCCGACGCTGGAGTGTCCGGTGATCAGCAGGAAGACCGACAGCAGGATGATCACCGGGAACAGCAGCCGGGCGATCACCTCGAAGATCACCGAACGGCGTTCCTGTGCCATTGCCAGCACGCCGGGCAGCCACAGCGGACGTTCGTCGGTGCGCACCGTGACCGAGCCGAGGGCGGATTGCAGCGCCAGGGGACGCCATTGGTCGTCGGGGGGACCGGCGGCGGCTGAGGCGCGGATCGGGGCCAACGGTACCGAGAAGGGGTTGAGCCCCACCGCGGTCCGCAACGTGCGGGTGCGCCGTCGTACGAACAGCAGACTGGCCACGCCCGCCGCCACCGCGGCCAGGACCGAGATCTCACCCATGGTGTCCCAGGCGCGCACGTCCACCAGCAGCACGCTGACGATGTTGTGGCCGCCGGCTTCCTCGGCCGCGGCGGGGTAGCCGCCCGAGATCGAGTCGGTCCGGCGTCCGGCCAGCGCGAAGTAGGCCATGGAGGCCACCAGGAGGCCGGTCGCCGCTCCGATCAGCAGGTTCCACACCCGCCGGGCGCGCAGGACCGGAGTGGAGAAACGCGTGGGCAGCCGACGCAGGACCAGGACGAACACCACCAGGCTGACCGTCTCGACCAGGAACTGGGTGAGTGCGAGGTCGGGGGCGCCCTGGAGGGCGAACAGCGCGGCTGTGCCGTAACCGGTGACTCCTACGAGGACCACCGCGAACAGTCGGCCGCGCACCACGAGCACCCACAGGGCGGCCAGCACGACGATGACGGCGGGGATCAACTGGACGGGGGTGTCCCAGAACCTGACCGCCGGTGTCTCCATGAGCCACAGTCGGCCGTTGATGATCGGGACGGCGCTGACCACGACCAGGGTCACCAGTGTCGTGCCCAGGTAGATGGGCAGCGATCCGCGTTGGGTGAGGCCGGTGACCTGGGTGGCGAAGTTGACCGTGTGGAAGACGATCCGCCGGTAGGTGCCGGCGGGGTCGGGGAGTGCGAACCTGTTGCCCGCCCAGGTCACCGCCGACCGCCAGTGGAACAGTGCCAGACCGCCCGCCACGCACAGCGCCGACAGCAGCAGGGCGAAGTTGAGGCCGTGCCACAGTGCCAGGTGCGCGGGTGCGTTGCCGGCGTTGAAGGCGACGGTGTCGGCGTATCCGGCCAGAACCGGGTCGATCCAGCGTGTGGTCAGGCCGCCCAGGAGGCCCAGGGCGCTGAGAAGCACGACCGGGGCGGTGAAGAGGGGGCCGGGGGCGTGCACCGGGGTGGGGGCGATCCCGGGTTTGTCGAAGAACGCGCCCCACAGGAACCGCAGGCTGTAGGCGACGGTCAGGACCGACCCGATGACCAGGGCTGCCAGCACGGTCAGCAGCACCGGGCTGCCCGAGTACTCGAACGCCGCGAACACCGCTTCCTTGGCGACGAACCCCGCCATCGGCGGCAGCCCGGCCATGGAGGCCAGTGCCAGCACCGAGGCCCAGAACACCACGGGCATGCTCGTGCGCAGGCCGGAGAGTTCCCGTAGGTCGCGGGTGCCGGTGCTGTGGTCGATGATGCCGACCACGAGGAACAAGGGGGCTTTGAAGACCGCGTGTGCGCACAGCATGGCCAGCCCCGCCAGCGCCGTGTCCCTGGTGCCCGCGCCCAGGATCGCGGTCAGGAAGCCGAGCTGGCTGACCGTTCCGTAGGCCAGGACCAGTTTCAGGTCGTTCTGGCGCAGGGCCTTCCAGCCCGCCGCGACCATGGTCGCCGAGCCCAGGACCAGCGTCGTGTACTGCCATACGGCGACGTCGCCGAAGCCGGGGGTCAGGCGGGCCACCAGGTAGACGCCGGCCTTGACCATCGCCGCGGCGTGCAGGTAGCCGCTCACGGGGGTGGGTGCCTGCATGGCGGCCGGCAGCCACAGGCTGAAGGGCAGGATCGCGGACTTGGAGAGCGCACCCACCAGGATCAGCGCCAGGGCCACCGCGACCGGGGTTCCGCTCGGCGGGTCGGCCACCAGCAGCGAGATGCGGTAGGTCCCGCCGATCTCACCGAGCATGACCACGCCCACCAGCAGGGACAGGCCGCCCAGTGTGGTCACGACGAGCGCCATCGACGCCGCGCGCCTGCTGTCGCGGCGCTCGGTGTAGTGGCCGATCAGGAGGTAGGAGAAGACCGTGGTCAGTTCCCAGAAGACGAACAGCTGGATCAGGTCGTCGACCATGACCAGGCCCAGCATCGCGCCGGCGAACGCGGTGAAGACGCCGGCGAACCGGCCGAGCCCGGGCTCGGCGTCGCCGAAGTAACGGGAGCAGTAGACGAGGATCAGCGTGCCGATGCCGGCCGCGATCAGTGTCATCGCCAGCCCGAGGACATCCAGGCGGAAGGCCAGTTCAAGGGAGAACGCGGGAGCCCATGGGATGGTGAGTTCGACCGGTGTCCCCGCCATGATGCCGGGGAGTTGGGCCACTGCCCACGCGGTGGTCACGGCCGGAACCGCGGCCAGCACCAGGAAGGCGTTGCGTCCCCACCACCGGACCAGCAGAGGGGCCAGTGCCGCAGCCACGAAATGTGCGGTCAGCAGCCACAACAATGTGCGCCCCCTTCATGTGGACCGTGCGTGGTCCGGTTCGAAGCCCCCGCTGGGGCCTCGCCAGGTGTCAGCCTGGGCATTGGCCGCCCTTGGCCCCGGAGCGCCACATCCGTATCCATGGAGTGGCCGGGCTGGTTTACGGTTGGTTTATGTGCGGTAGCTATTTAATGTCTACGCTACCTATTGGTCAAGTGTCGTAGTGAGGATGTTGAGTGGAACGTCCCGGTGGTGACTTCGCGGAGTTCTCGCAGGCATGGGGCGATCTGATGGGCGCGGTGGTGCGTGCGCGGGGTCGCGGTACAGCCCTGACCGAGCCCGAGCTCACACTCTCCCAGGCGCTCCTGCTGGAGGTCATCGGCGGGCTGGAGCACCCCACGGTCGGCGAGATCGCCAACGCCGCGGGGATCGCCTCCCCCTCGGCCACCCGAATGCTGCAACAGTTGGAACGCAAGGGCATGGTCAGCCGGCGCCGCTCCGACCGCGACGAGCGCAGCACCGTCATCACGGTCACGGAAGCGGGCAGCCGGGCGCTGACCGAGCACCTCGACCACGTCAGGGACCGGCAGCACGCGATCTTCACGGCCGTCGATCCGCGGCTCCGTCCGGCACTCGTGGAACTCCTGCGCGGGATGCGCGACGTCGTCAACGACATGTGAGCCCTGGTCGCCAGTCCGGATCGTTGCCCGATCCGTCTGTGGCGGCGATCGGAGCGAAAGTGACGCAGCGTTTCGCCGTTTCCTGGAACTCTCCTGTGAAACATCCGCTTCGATAGCGGCTTTCCAGGCGTTACAGCGGTCGGTGACCTGGGCAGCGGACACCGCGACGCTCAACTGGCAGTAATCTCGGTTTGCCCCCGTTTCTGTGCTTCACCGCACTCCGGCGGAGCGCGGGGGCGGTCGGACCGGGGGGTTTCCGGCAGTCGGCAGGTGCTGTGCGGGCCGGGGCAGGAACATTGGTCGACAGGCAATCGCCGCAGTTCGAGCTGTAGTTCAGGCTAAGGGGCTGGTGCATGACGTGGGCTGTCGTCGTGGCCGTCGTGGGGGCGCTGGCCATCGCGAGCGGAGCGGCACTCCAGGAGCGGTCCGTGCTCAAGGCGCCGGCCGTCGGCGTCAGCCAGCTCCGGCTGCTGCGCCACCTGATGCGGTCGCCTCGATGGCTTCTGGGAACACTGCTCACCGTCTGCGGCGTCACCGCGCACATCTGGGCGCTGTGCCACGCCCCGCTGACCGTCATCCAGCCCATCGGCATCAGCGGACTGCTGTTCGCCGTGGTGCTCTCCGCCTTCCTGCACAAGCGCAGACTGACGGCGGCTCAGGTCGCGGGCTGCCTGGCCGTCACCGGCGGCTTGGTCGCGCTGTTGACGGTCCTCCCCGCGCACGCCGGCGAACCCGACCTCAACGGCAAGGTCCTGGCGGCCATGCCGTTCGCGTCGGTCGCCGTCATGCTGGCCTGCCTGGTCGTCGCGCGCCACACCGGCCGCACCACCCGTGCCTGGACGCTGGCGCTCGCCGGAGGGGTGGGGTTCGCGGTGACCTCCGCGCTCGCCAGGGTCATCGGGGTCGGCGTGCTCGACGACCCCGGCACCGTCCTGCGTCCGCTCACCCTGGTCACGGTCGTCTTGGGGTTGTCCGGCGCGCTGATGGTGCAGAACGCCTACCGCACCGGCCATTTCGCCCTCGCCTACGCCGTCCTGCTGATCAGCGATCCTCTGGCGGCGGCCGCGATCGGGGTGGCGCTGCTCGGTGAGTCGCTGCCCTCGGGGCCGATCGGATCGGCGGTTGCGGTGCTGTCCGCCCTCGTCATGGCCTGCGGGGCGATCGTCCTGGCCCGCTCGTCCGGATCCGCCGGCAAAGCCGGTTCCACGGCCAGACCGCCGCTGGAGGGCGAACATCTCCACCTGCCGTCCGTCGCCCAGGCCGGCCCCGGCATCGAGCACTGGAACGTCCCCCGCAACCGCTGACCCGAGCCGTTCACGGGGGACGGGACCGCGTGGAGCCTGCTGCCCATCGTTGACGCCGTTCGGTGTGTCGGGTGGCAGCCACCGGTGCGGATCCCGGACATCCCCGTCGATGTCCGATGTGCTGTGCTACTGCCCCTGGGTCCTGCCCTGTTCGACCACCGTGCGGCCCGTGACCGGTTCGGTCACGGGCCCTGCGCGGAGGAAGGGGCGGGTCACTCCTCGCTACTCGGCCTGTTGCTCGGCCCCGGGTTCCCCGCGTGGGCGGCGATGTGCTGGAGTGCGGTGATGTGGCCCGACAGTGCCTTGCGGCCGGCGTCGGTGAGGTTGAGCCATGTGCGCGGGCGTTTGCCGACGTAGCCTTTCTCGGCTTGCACGTAGCCCAGTTTGTCCAGCGCGCTGACCTGTTTGGACAGTGCCGAGTCGGACAGTTTGACCGCCTCGCGCACGTAGGAGAACTCCGCCCAGTGGTTGGCCGCCAGTACCGAGACGATCGACAGCCGGGTGGGGTTGAGCAGCGACTGGTCGAGGTCGCCGTGGTCGGTCATGGCGTTATGCCTTGGGGTCGCGCGCGGCGCGGTTGAGCAGTCCGCGCCACAGCGGGATGGTCAGCACGACGACGGTGATGCCGATGGTGGTGGGGTAGGGCACGTCGAAGCTGCGCATGATCAGCCCCGCGGCTGCGGCCAGGGCCATCAGGACGAGCATCACGCCTGTCCGCATCATCCTGGCGCGCCCCGACATGCCCACGGGGTGGGAGGAGGGGGAGCGCTGGTAGCCCATGGCCGAACCGGAGCGCTTCCAGCGGGGCAGGGCGGCCAGTGCCAGTGCGGCGGCCACGAGGACGAAGAGCAGGGGGGTGCTCAGGTCCGGTCGCAGGTCGGAGACGACGCCGTAGCCGATGGCCACGGCTCCCAGGGCCCACAGTGTCCAGGCGGGGTGGGCGTCGGGGGCCGCGGCTTGTTCGCGGCGCTCGTTGACCTCGTTGAGGGCCTTGGCGGCTTCTTCGGGGGTGGGATGCGACTGCATCGTGAAAACTCCCTCGCGGTTGTCCTTCAGGGGGGCGAGCGTCTCGTGTGTTTCCGTGCTTGCCTGGCTTTCATGCTGTTGCCTACAAAGAAAGTACACGAGCACTTGCCTCTTAGGCAAGTAGATGCCTGAAAGAAAATACAGTCCGCTTGTGGCGGGGTGGTGGGTGCGGGCCGGGGAGGAGGGCGGCACGGCGTTCGCGCAAGCGTGCCGTCCTGCACGTTCTCCGGTGGTCGGGGTGCGTCCGCGACCGCGATCGTGGCCGGCCGCTTGCCGTCGGGACGTACGCCACCGCCTGGACGGGTCCCTGAGGCACAGGGCCTCGCCCGTCCAGGAGCCGCGGGCCACCGGACGGCTCGGTAGCGAGGGACGGTGCCGCCCGGCCCCACGACCGGGAGCCGGGACTGCGCGTCCGCGAACCGTCGCGACACACAGAACCCGATCACGCCCCCCGTATCGGGTTTCGCACCCCCGCATTCGAAACGATGCCGATCGGGTGTGCTTTTTCCGGATAAGGCAGTTTTTCAGGGGAACAAGGGTTCCGTCCGGACCGCAGGGCGCCCCCAACGAGGTGACCGACCCGCGATCCGCCGTGAAGAACCGCCCCGAGAAAGGCACCCACCGGTGAACGACTTACACTCCTCTCCTCGCGACGAACCGCGCCCGGCCACCGACACGCGGCGCCCCGGATGGATCGAACTCCTCGTGGGCATGGCGGTGATGGCGCTGCTGGTGTTCGGGCTGCCGCCGGTGCTGAACCAGCTGGGCATGAGCGGGCCCACCGCAGGCATCGTCTCGGGTCTGCTCAGCGGCGGTGCCGGGATGGCCGCCTTCGCCGCCGCCGCGCTCGTGCGCCTGCGCTCCTGGCACGCCTTCGGCGTGCGCCGCACCACCGTGCGCTGGTTGCTGATCGGCGTCGCCGCAGGGCTCCTCGCGCTCGTGATCAGGAGCCTGACCGTGTACGTGGTCACCCTTTTCGTCGACGTGGGAACCGACACCCAGGCCAGCTACGCCGCCGGTGCCGGTGCCGGGCTGATGTCGCTGGCCCTGATAACGCTGACCCTCGGAGTGCTCACCCCCATCGGTGAGGAACTGCTGTTCCGCGGTGTGGTGACCACCGTGCTGCTGCGCTACGGCGCCCTGGTCGGCGTGGTGGGCAGCGCCGTGGTGTTCGCGCTCATGCACGGCATCAACGAGATCCTGCCCGCGTCCCTGCTGGTCGGGCTGATCGCCGCCGAGATCTACCGCCGCAGCGGATCGATCTGGCCCGGGGTCGTCATGCACATGGTTTACAACGGCATCAGCCTCGCGCTCTTGGCCTTGGCGGCGACGGCGGCGTGACCCGCGACGCGCACCGGCCCGCCGGACCGGTGCGCGCCGGGCGGCCCGGTTCCCCCGAGGCGCTGACGGGCCGCGAAGCGACCTGTCGGCGGCTACGCGGGGGCCGGGCCTTCGCGGTCCGCCACTGTCCGGTAGATCTCCTCGAACCGGTCCAGGGAAGCCTGGTGGTCGTGCCGGGTCGCGGCCTGGCGGCTCTTCGCACCCATGGCCGCCGCCAGGGCGGGGGAGCCGAGCAGTTCCGACAGGTACTTGGCCAGCTCGACGTGGTCGCCCGGCGCGTACAGGTAGCCGTTGCCTCCGGTGGTGACCAGGTGCGGCAGCGCCATGGCGTCGGCGGCCACCACCGGCAGCCCGCTGGCCATGGCCTCCAGGGTCGCGATGCTCTGCAACTCGGCGGTCCCGGCGATCGCGAAGACGTCCGCCGCGTGGTAGACCAGCGGTAGTTCCTCGTCGGAGACGAACCCCAGGAAGTGCACACGTTCGTCGACCCCGCACTCCTCGGCGAGCCGGGTGAGGCGCTGGCGCCTCGCACCCACGCCCACCAGCAGCAACTGGCAGTCGGGCACCGTGATGTCCGCCAACGCGCGGACCAGGTCCTCGATCCGCTTCTCCTCGTCCAGCCGGCCCACGAACAGCGTGCTGGGCCGGTCGGGCAGCCCGAACCGCGCCCTGACCCGTGAGCGGTCCTCGGGAGCGCCCACCGGTTGGAACCGGCCGAGGTCGATACCGCAGGACAGCGCCTCGACCGGGCGGGTGAAGCCTCCGTCCACCAGGAGCCGGGCGGCGATCCGGGTCGGAGTCGTGACGTGCTGGACCTGTCCCAGGACCCGGAACAGGTCGCGCCAGGCGTAGGACCCGACCCCGAGCCGCAACGGGTCCGGGACGCGCAGGTGGTTGAACAGGTTCTCCGGCATGAAGTGGTTGGTGGCCACCACCGGGACACCGTGCCGCCGGGCCGCGGCGAGCAGGAGACGGCCCACGATGAAGTGGTTCTGGATGTGGATCACGTCCGGCCGTACCCGTGCCAGCAGGCGGTCCAGGTGCCCGCGGCCGCCCAGGGGAACGGCGAGCCGCAGCGACTGGTGCGCCAGCGACGGCACCGACCGCAACCGGTGCACCGTCACCCCGTTCTGCTCCCGTACGACAGGTGGGCCGCTGTCGGACTGGCACAGTACGTGTACCCGTGTCCCGCGGTCGCCCAGGCCGTGGGCCAGCCGCGTCGTGAAGCAGGCCGCTCCGTTGACGTCGGGCGGGTAGGTGTCGGTGCCGATCAGGACGGTGAGCGGGCGGCTGGCGGGCACGGCCATGGTTGCGGTCTCCCGGGTGTGCGCGGCCGGGGCCTGCGGCACACGATCGTGGGGGTCGGTGTTCGTGGGCCGCGTCGCGCCGATGAACGGCGCGGAGTCGGCTGCGTACCGTGTGGTGCCGAGAGAATACCCTCCGTCGCGGCGCCTGTGCCGGAGGCGCTGCTCACTTTTGGGTCTCCCCGCGCCCGGACGGCGGCGATTCGGAGCGGAGAACCACGTCGGCAGGCCCGGGCACGTTGGCAGGCACGGGGCGGATGCGGCCACCGTTTCGGAGGGGGCGGCCGGTTCCGGCCGCCGACCCCCGGGAAAGGGAGGGGCGGCTGATCCGAAGGCGGCGTTCGCGGACACGAAGAAGGGCCCGGTGTCCGCTCCATCCCCTGAAAGCGTCCACCGGGCCCCGGGAAGGGGCCGGCGTCTCCCCGCTGACCACGCCGGCCCCTGGTCCTAGCCGCCGATACTCTCGGCGGACTGCCCGGACAGGGTGACCTCGGCTTCGCCGGTGTTGCCGCCGCGCTGGTAGGTGATGGTGACGGTGTCACCGGGGCGGTGCGAGCGGATCGCCGCGATGAGCACGTTGGGATCGGTCACGGTCCGGTCGCCCAGCGCGGTGACCACGTCACCGGCCTTCAGACCGGCCTTTGCGGCCGCCCCGTCCTGCCCGACCTCCACGATCTCCGCGCCGGCGGCGTCGTTGGACGCGCCGGTGATGGTCGCGCCGATGGTGGCGTAGGTCGCCTCACCGTTCTCGATGAGTTCCTGGATGATCGGCTTGGCCTGGTTGATCGGGATCGCGAAGCCGAGGCCGATCGAGCCGGCCTGGCCGCTCGCTCCGACGCTGTTGGAGGCGATCGCTGTGTTGATCCCGATGATCTCGCCGTTGAGGTTCATCAGCGGGCCCCCGGAGTTGCCCGGGTTGATGGGCGCGTCCGTCTGGATGGCGTCGATGACGGTCGAGGTGGAGGGCTGCTGGGATTCCTGCTCCTGTTCCTGGCCCTGTCCTGGCGGACCGAACGGGAACCCCTCCCCGGGCTGGCCCTGGTCCTGCTCGGCGCTTCCGGTGTTGACGGGGCGGTTCAGCGCGCTGACCACACCCGAGGTGACCGTTCCGGACAGCCCCAGCGGGGAGCCGATGGCCACGACCTCCGCGCCCACCTCCACCTTGTCGGAGTCGCCGAACGAGGCGGGGGTCAGCCCGGAGACCCCCTCGGCCTTGAGAACGGCGAGGTCGGACACCGGATCGGTGCCCAGGACGCTCGCCTTGGCCTGGGTGCCGTCGTTGAACTGCACGACCAGGTTGTTGTCGGCGCCCGCGATCACGTGGTTGTTCGTGAGGATCTGGCCGTCGGAGCTGATGACGACGCCGCTGCCGCTGCCTTCCCCGGCGTTGATGGAGACGACGCTCGGCAGTGTCTGGTTGGCCACCTTGCTCACGTCCCCGCTGGAGACGGAAGTGGAGGGGGAGCCGTCCAGCGAGCTGATCGGGGAGTTGCCGGTCAGGACCTGCGTGGTGATCACGGCGGCGGCCGGACCCACGATCAGGCTGGTGACCAGGGCGGTGGCGCCTGCCGCGACGAGGAGGCGGTTGCGGCTCCACGGCTTCTGGGGCCGGGGCTCCGGTCCGGTGGGGCCGGACGGGAAATGGCCCTGCGGGAATCCGCCGTGCGGAGGGGCGGGCGGGGCGCCGAAACCGCCACCGCCCGCTGAATAGGCGTTGAACGGCGTGTCGTTGGGGGGCGGCCCCTGCTGCGGGTACTGCTGGGTCGTGTGCGGTTCCTGCGGCCCCGAGCCGAACGTGGCGGCGCGTGCGGGGCGGTTGGGGATGAACGACCGCTGCGGCCCCTGCGGCGCGGCGGACTGGTCGGGGGCGCTCCACCCGGTGTGCTCGCCCGGGTAGGCGGGGCCGAGGTCGGGGGTGGTCGACTGGGCCGGGTCCTGCGGGCCGGTCCGGGGCGCCTGAGCCCAGGGGCCCGCGGGCTCGGAGGAGACGGGGCCGGGCTGCTCGACCGGCCCGGGGCGGTCGGCCGGGCGGCTGTCCCCGAAGCCGGGGGCCGCGGCCGGTTCGTCGCGTTCGGCGTCCGGGGAGACCGCGCCGGGGAGATCGGTGCCGGCCGGCGGGGTCCCATTGTTCTCCGGGCCCTCGGTGGGGGAGCCCGCACCGTGATCGGTTGCGCTCATCTGTAATTCCTCCGGGCGTTCGTCGTTACGTCCACAAGAATCACCGGAAAAGGTTAGAACGCGGTGAGACGGCGGATAGGCGCGGTTTCGAGTGGCTGTCCGAAGTTTCGGCCATGCTTTGTCAAAGTACCGGTCATCAGGGCCTTCCCTGTGCCGGTGGCCGGCCGGTGCCGCCTGCCGGACCGGAGGGGCCCGGCCGGCGGGAGTGGGGGCGGGGTTGCTCATCAAAGCGGTGATCGTGGCGGTACAAGCCTTCCGGTCCTCGTGTCGGAGGGGCCTGCGCCCCTCCCCGGCTCCGGGCGACCGTCGAAGTCATCGCGGTGCGAGCGGGGCGGCGGCGGTGGCGAAACGGCCGCGCGGACGACACCTTGCCGGGGCCGCCGAGCCCCGACTGACGGCCCCTCACGCGGTGGCGGACCGGTAACGGCTCCTGGACGCCGCGAGAAGGGCCGGTCCGCCACTCTCGCGTGGTCCGTTTCCCTCGTCCTTCCCGTTCGCGAGCGGCAGGAGGACCACCACGGTGAGACCTCCGCCGGGGTTGGGGACGGCGGTGGCGCTGCCGTGGTGGCTGTCGGCGATGGCCCGCACGAGGGTGAGGCCCAGGCCGTGGCCGTCGGTGCCGGTCCGGCCGCGCGCCCGGTGAAACGGCTCGAACAGCCGGGCGGCCTCCTCCGGCCGCAGGGTTTCGCCCGTGTTGGTGACGGTGATCGACGCGTTGCCGTCGCGCAGGGTCGTGGTCAGCCGCGCGGTTCCACCGGCGCTGTTGTGCCGGATGGCGTTGTGCAGCAGGTTGACCAGCAAGTGGTGGAGGAGGTCCGCGTCGCCGTCCACCTGGACGGGGACGCAGTCGTCGTGCACGTCGATCCGGGCGGAGGCGGCTTCCGCCTCCACCTGTTCCAACGCGCCCGCCGCCACCGCCGCGAGGTCGACGGGGCGCGCGTCGGTCACGCCGTGGTCGGCCCGGGACAGGGCGAGCAGGGACTCGACGGTCGCGATGCTGCGGTCATTGGTGGCCAGGAGCTTGGGGACCAGGGAGGCGAGGTTGTAGTCGTCTGGGTGTGCGGCGGCGACTTGCAGCATGGTGCGGGTGGTCGCCAGCGGGGTGCGCAGCTCGTGCGAGGCGTTGGCGGCGAAGCGCCGCTGGGCCTGGAAGCTCGCGTGCAGCCGGTCGAGCATCATGTCGATGCTGTCGGCGAGTTCGGTGAATTCGTCCGGGGGGCCGTCGAGGCGGATCCGTTTGTGCAGGGTGTCGCCCGCCATGGCGCGCGCGGCCCGGGTGATCCGGTGGACGGGGGTGAGGATGCGCCCGGCGATGATCCAGCCGAGCAGGAACGCGACCAGGGCCAACCCGGTGATGGCCACCCCCGACACCTGGAGCAGAGCCGCCAGGATGTCGTCTTTGCCGGCGATGGTCACGCGCGTCGGGTGCAGGGTGTCGGCGGGGACGTGCTCGGCGTTGGCGGGGATCGCCGTCATCAGGCGGCCCTCGGTGGGCAGCTCGTAGATCGGGAGGTAGCGCATCAGGGCGTACACGGCGGCCAGCAGCACGATGCCGCAGACCAGCACGGTGCCCCCGTAGAGCAGGGTGAGCCGGAGGCGCACCGACAGCCGGCTCCGCCCCAGGACGGCGGCGACGCTCACGGGGCGACGGCGAGGTAGTAGCCGACTCCGGTGGCGGTGTGCAGGATCGGCGGTGCCCCGAGTTTGCGCCGCAGCGTGGAGACGGTGATGCGGACCGCGTTGGTGAACGGGTCGGCGTGGGCGTCCCACGCCTTCTCCAGCAGGTGTTCGGCGCTCAGCACCGCCCCGTCGGCGCGCAGGAGCAGTTCGAGCACGGCGAACTCCTTGCGGGTCAGGCGCAGCGAGTGGTCGCCTCGGCGGGCGTCCCGGCGGGCGGGGTCGAGTCGGAGGTCGGCGTAGGTCAGCACCGGGGGGTGGATCGTGGCCCCGCGCCGCCGCAGGGCGTGCAGCCGGGCGACGAGTTCCGGGAAATCGAACGGTTTGACCAGGTAGTCGTCGGAGCCGAGCCGCAGGCCGTCGATCTTGTCGGACAGTTGTCCCGACGCGGTCAGCATCAGGACCCGGCAGTCCGGCCGGTTGGCCACCGCGTGTCGGCAGACGTCGTCCCCGTGCACGCCGGGGAGGTCGCGGTCGAGCACCATCACGTCGTACTCGTTGACCGCCAGGTTCTCCAACGCCGAGGCCCCGTCGGCGGCGATGTCCACGGCCATGCCCTCGCGGCGGAGACCGGACCGCAACGCCTCGGCGAGGAACGCCTCGTCCTCCACGACCAGCACCCGCACGTGCCTACCCCCTGTTTCGTGAGGACGTCGGTGCCGTTCGCGCGACGCCCGTGGATATCGGCTGTCCGAAGCGGTCACATTGTTCCCGCCGCTACGTATGGTCAATGTATGGCTACGGCCAGACGTCGACGATAACCCTCGTCCGGCTCAATGGGTCCCGGCCACGGCTTCCGCCGGGGCCGCTCCGGTGGATCGTCCACCGGTGCCGGGTTCATACCGAACGAAGGGGATTCCCATGTCCTTGGTCCTGAGGGGCACCGCCGCGCTCGCCGCCGGCCTGGCCATCGCTTTCGGGGCGGGGGGTGCCGCGTTCGCGGCCGGTCCCGGCGAAGGTGTCCCGGGCGGCTGCACGTTGCCCGTGCAGGGGCCCGGTGGCGGGGTGGGCGCTCCGATCGAGTGCCCGCCGCTGCCGTGGGAGCCGTCGGGTGACGTCGGTGTCGTGCCATCGGGTGACGAGGGTGTCGAGCCTTCGGGCGACGAGGATGCCCCGGGGGTGTGTACGTTGCCCCAGGAGTCCGGGGATGACAGTGCTCCGGTCGAGATCGAGTGCCCGACGGTGCCGGGGGTGCCTGCGGGTGACGAGGGTGTCGAGCCGTCGGATGACGAGGATGCCCCGGGGGTGTGCACGTTGCCCCAGGAGTCCGGGGATGACAGTGCTCCGGTCGAGATCGAGTGCCCGACGGTGCCGGGGGTGCCTGCGGGCGACGAGGGTGTCGAGCCGTCCGGCGACGACGGTGAGTAGATAGGTCCGTGGTCGCGGTGACTTCCTGAGGAATCACCCTTTCCCGGTGGCCCGTGCGGCGGAGATGACCTCCGCCGCACGGGCCACCGGTCGGTCGGGCGTGGACCGGTGACGGCCGTTCCCGGTTCGAGGGCTCCCGCGCCGGGGGAGACCGGCCTGTTTCTCGCGGCCCACCCCAGCTCAGAGCCGGTAGGGGTGGGCGGCGTGGAAGAGGTCCTGGAAGTGGGCGAGGTAGTGGCGGGTGTCGGTGATCGGCAGTGCCAGGGGGAAGGGGATGGCTTCCACGGTGGTGGCGTTCTCGGTCATGGTGAACCCGCAGGACCAGATCACCGGGGGGTCGTGGTTCTCGGGCAGGATGCGCAGGGTGACGTGGGGCAGCTCGGCCAGTGCCAGGAGCAGCAGGCGTTGTTCGGTCATGGTCTCCACGCCGCCGATGGGGCGGCGCAGCGCCGTCTCGGTGAGCACGTAGGTGCGGGGGTGTTCGGCGTCGATGAGCAGGTGTTGGCGGTGGGTGCGGATCTGGATGATCTCTTCGACGTGCTCGGGCCGTAATAGCCCGCTCGCGGTCAGGAGGGTGTGGGCGTAGGCGGGGGTTTGCAGGGGCGCGGGCACGGTGGAGGGTGCGAAGGCGCGGATCTGGCCGTGGGGTTCGTCCAATGCCAGGTTGCGTTGGTGTTTGACCAGGGCGGTGGAAACGTCAACGCCCATTAGGAGTGTCCTGGCTGAGTGGTGCGGGGTGGGTGCGCGGGGTCTCGCGCAGAAGCGCGCGGAACTGGTGGGCGGGGTAGCGGCGTGCTCCGCCGGGGGTGGTCACGTAGGTGATGAGGCCGTGGCTTCCCCAGCGGGCCACGGTGGAGGCGTCCACCCCGAACAGGGTCGCGACCTGGTGGTTCATCAACAGGGCGCCGTGGACGCCTTCCAGCGGCGTATCCGGGTCAGGGCCACTGGGGGCGGGGGTGGGGTCGGTGCAAGACATGAGGTCAAGGGTCCGTTCGGGCAGTATCGGCACCCGCCGCGAGAGGGCGGGCGCACGCTTGGTGGTCGAGGGGTGGGAGGGGCCGCGCGTGCGGGGTGAGCGGACGCGCGGCCCCCGTTGTTGGCCGGTTACCGGTCGGGGCGGTCCGAGGAGTCAGCGTGGTCCCGGTGGCCTTGGTGGTCGTCCAGGGCCCGCTGTTCGGCGCCCAGCTGGGTGAGGAGGGCGTCGAGGGTGGGGGCGTGCAGGTCACGCTTGCGCCCGCTGCTGTGTTCGGCCCGGGTCAACGGCGCGCGCCGGTGGGCGTTCCACATCCGTTGGGGGTCGGTGTCAGGGGTGTGGGTGATGGTCCAGGCCGGGAAGTCCCACCGCACCCGGGCCAGGGCCGCAGTAACACTGTCGAGGGTGTCCACCGTCCTCACCGGCCCGGTGGGCACTGTGTTGAAGGGGTGTGGGCGCGTACCCGGGGTGCGGTGTAGGCGCGCAGGGGTGAGGGCGGTTCGTAGACGTGCAGGCAGTGGTCCAACAGTTCGATGTCGGAGACCGCCACGACGTGGGCGGTGACACGGTTGCGCGCGGTGTAGGGCGCGGCCTCGCCGTAACGGTAGGTCACCTCCCACAGAGCCGAATGCGACTCCGCGACTTCCGCGAAACGCGGATAGTCCGGGATACGCGGCACCACCCGCGCCTGACGCACCGGCACGGGGAGTGGCCCAGGCACATCCGGCGCGGCACCGGGGGCACCGGCGCAGTGACGGCCCACCCGCCGGGCAGGCATCACCGCCGCCACCACTAACACACCCGCCAACACCAGCAGGGACAACAAACGCGGCGGGGTCCCCTTCCGGTGAGGTCCTGCCGTTGGACGGGGGCGGCTCACCGAATGCCTTCCTCGCTCTTCGCGTGGTCGCGCCCGGGCCATGATCGACGCCTCGGTTTCGGGTGCTCCGAGGACCCATTCCAGGGTGAAGAACACGCCCTGCGTGTGGGCCATAGCGCCCCAGTCGGTGGACATCGCCGCGACCAGGAACAGTCCGCGTCCGTGCTCGGCGTCCGCTCCAGGCGTGCGCACGCGGGGCCGGTCCAGCACGTCGTGGGGATGGCGGTTTCTCACCTCCACCCGCACCCTGCCCGCGTCCACGCGCACCTCGACGCCATAAGACGATCCGGGGTCGCCGCTGTGGGTATGCGTGATGGCGTTGGTCGCAAGCTCGCTGACCAACAACTCAGCGGTCTGGCTCACCTCGGGGGGAACGACCGCTCCGGGGTCGGTGACCAGGGCTGCGGCGACAAACCGCCGCACCTCGGCCACACTGCCGGGGATGCCAGGAAACACCGCCGCGCACACCGCCATCACAACCCCCCGCCATTCACGCGTCGTACGTAGGGGCGTATCCGTCGGGTTGTTCGCACAAAGGGGCGTTGAGGGGCGAGTCGGGCACTAACCTTGCTCATTGAGTCTCCACCTGGCCTTATCCAGTCGTGGGGGCTTAAGGCCCTGCCCGGCGTCGTTAGCGCCGGACAGGGCCGCTCTGCGTTCTGGGCATCTCATGAAGCCGAGCACCATGCCCTTGCATATATATACTCTATATATACTTTGCTGTATAAGGTTGTGGCAACAGAAGAGGAAAATCAAGCGGACCACTCGACAGCGCCTTTGCCGTAGCGTGCATACGTGCCTGAGGAAGGATTGAAGTGACACCACACGACCGGCCGCGTTCGCCCTATGCACAGATCGCAGACCACTACCGCGAACTGATCGCCAACGGCGAACTCAGCGAGGGTGCTCGCCTGCCAACCGTGGCCGACCTCGCCACAGCCTTCTCCGTCTCCCCCGGCACCGCCCACAAAGCAGTGCGGCAACTTCGGGGCGAAGGACTCGTGCGCACCACCCAACAGGGGACGACTGTTCTCGGCCATCGCGCCGTCCCCGCACCACCGGAACGGGTCCGCAAATCGCACCCGACCGGAAGCGACCTCGTAGACGTCACCGAAGCGGGCATTGTGCCCATGCTCCCCAACGTCGGCGCGGCACTGGGTATCAACGCGGACGCGCTCAACCTCACCGTCGTGCGCCGCCAAGCGATTACTTTCCGGGCCGGGAAGCCCTACCGGCTCTCCGTGGGCTGGCTGCCGGTGGCTTTCACCAAAGAAGTGCCCGAACTGCTGGAACCGTTCCCCATCACGAACGTCCTCGACCTGGTCGCGCAGAGAACCGGTCGCACGGCGACCGGCGGGCGGGACTACTTCGAGGCCCGCTACGCCGACCAGCGGGAAGCCGACGCTTTGCGGATTGCCGTGGGTTCGGCCGTACTCGCCGGGACCTCGGTCTGGACCGACGGGAGCGGACCCATCCAGTACTACGAATTCGTGTTGCCGCCCCACCACGCCGTCACCAGCGACTACGCCTGGGACACGCGATAGGGGGGCGAAGTGCATTGACGAAGCACCACGGCGACGCCTCTCGTGGATTCCCCGAATGCTTTGTCACGCCCGGGGTCGTACGCGGTATCGGTCGGCCGGTCGCACGCTGCCCGAGGGGTAAACAGCGCGGGTGAATCGGGCGGGGCTGCCTGGGGTGCAGCGGGTTGTGTCGTGGATTGCCAGGATCGCGGCGCGGGTGGTGTGCAGGGCGGCTTTTTCGGCTGGAGAACAGGGGGACTGCGTCCGCCAAGTGGGTCGGAGCCGTTGGGCTTCGCCGCTCTTTTCCCGGTCGGCGCCTGATCCTCGGGTCCCGCCCTGAGGTGCGTGCGTGTACGGGACCGGTCGCCTGGCCCTTATCCGTCCTACCGGGTCGAAACCCGAGGCGGGCAGCTTGACCGGTGCCGGACGGAAGCGCTGACGGTACGAGGGCACGCGCTTACGGTTGTGGCAGCGGATTTGCCCTGAACGAATCGGAGTCGGCAATGGGGCGGCACGGCAACGACGACAAGCCCGAGGACAGTGGGAAGGGCGGGGACTGGCAGAGCGACGGCCAGGACGACAGCAAGCACGGGAGCGGCGAACCGGTTGAGCCGCAGAGCGGTGACGGCCAGGAACCACGGTGACCGTTGATCCGCCCCAAGGGCCGGACTCGCTGGTTCGGCTCTTGGAGTCCTTGGGGGCGCTGGGTGATCCGGCGTGGCGGGCGGCCTTCGCCGCCGTCCCCCGGCACCGGTTCATCCCGGATGTGATCTGGCCGCGCGATGCCCAAGACCCGGCCTGGCGTGCGCCTTTGTCCTCGGACAGTCCGCAATGGCGTTCGTGGGTGTACTCGGATTACGCGCTGATCACCCAAGTCGACGACGGCGAGCCGGCGGGCGGCGACGGCAGGGGCCGGTACCCGACCAGTTCGGCGTCCCAACCCTCGCTGATGGCGCGCATGCTGGACGCGCTCACAGTGAGCGGTGGGGAGAGCGTGTTGGAGATCGGCACGGCGACCGGTTTCAACTGCGCTTTGCTGTGCCATCGGCTGGGATCTGGTCGCGTCGCCTCGGTGGAGATCGACCCGGCGTTGGCGGAACAGGGGCGCGCGAACCTCGCTGCGCTGGGCTACCGGCCTCACCTGGTGGTGGGGGATGGATCGAAGGGGGTGCCCGAGCGGGCGCCCTTCGACCGGGTGGTGGCCACGGTGGCGGCCCGTGAGATCCCATGGGCCTGGGTCGAGCAGACGCGGCCGGGCGGCGTGGTGGTGACTCCATGGGCGACGAGTTATTACGCGGCCGGGCTGTTGCGCCTGGACGTCGGAGACGGTGGCGCGTGCGGGCGTTTCCTCGGGGACGCGCCGTTCATGCTGCTTCGCGGCCAGCGGTCGGCCAAAGGGGGGCTGTGGGACTTCGTCGACGAGAGGGCGCCGGGAGTCGAGCCCTATCGGGCGGTGTTCGACCCCTCCCCGCTGGCGCTGGACGACACGGGGTTGGACCTGGCCGTCGGGGTTTTGGTGCCGGGCCTGGCCTACTACCGCTTCGACGCCAAGGACGGCAGCGGAGAGGCCAGCGTGTACGCCTATGATCGGGCGGGTTCCTGGGGGCTAATCGAGTACGAACCCAACGCGTCCGAGTATGAGGCGTACCGGTTCGGGCGGCGTGACCTCTGGGCGGAGGTCGCGCACGCGTGTTCGTGGTGGAACGACGCGGGTCGTCCGGGCCGTGACCGCTTCGGCGTCACGGTGACGGCGGCCGGTCAGCGGGTGTGGCTGGACGAGCCGGGAAACGTCGTGGCCTGACGAGAAACACCCCGACCACGCCCCTCGTGGATTCCCCGAATGCTTTGTCGCGCCCGGCGTCGTACGCGGTATCGGTCGGCCGGTCGTACGCCGACCGGGGACAAACGGTGCGGTTGGCGTGCGGGGCGGCTGTTTCGGGGAAATCCGGACGGCGTCCGCCAGCGTGGACGATGATGGTGGGCGGGTCCGTTGGGCGGCGCGCTGGAGGACCGGTCCGGCGTCCTCCGGCGCGTCGCGCAGCCGATCGCCGTCGCCTGGCGGACTATTGGTCCCGTACCCTCCGTCTCGCCCAGACTCACCGCGTGGCCGCCCACTAGCCCAAGTTCGCAGGCCACGCGGTGATTGACCCGGCCACCGCCCCCGGTGGCCCCTGCCCGTCAGCCGGTCTCGGCGGGCAGCGACTCGTCGGCCCCCCACGCGCTCCAGGAGCCCGGGTAGAGCCGGGCGCGGTCGAAGCCCGCGTGCTCCAACGCCAGCAGGTTGTGGCAGGCGGTCACACCCGAACCGCAGTAGGCGGTCACCGTCCGGGCCCGGTCGGCGCCGAGCGCGGAGAAGCGCGCGCGCAGGTCCTCGGGGGAGGCGAAGCGCCCGGCAGACGTCAGGTTGTCCTGCCACGCGGCGCTGCGCGCACCTGGGATGTGGCCGGGGCGCGGGTCCACGGCCGCCGGCTCCGCGCCGGTGTAGCGGCCCGGTGCCCGGGCGTCCAGCAGCAGGTGCCGCTCGTCGCCCGTGTGGCCGGCCACGGTCTCCTTGTCCGCCACACGGTCCGCGGGCCACTCCCTGGTGGCGCGCGGACGCGCCACCGGCACCACGCCGCCCACGTCCAGGGGCCCGTCCCAGGCGGGCAGGCCCCCGTCCAGGACGGCGGCCGAGGAGCCCAGCGCGCGCAGCATCCACACCAGGCGGGCCGCGATGGAACCCCCGGCGTCGTCGTAGGCGACCACGGCGGTGTCGTCGCCGATTCCCAGCCGCGACAGGGTGGCGGCGAAGTCGTCGGGGTCGGGCAGCGGGTGCCGGCCGCCCTCGGCGGTGGCGGGGGCGGCGAGGTCGGCGTCGACGTCCACGAACACCGCGCCGGGTAGGTGTCCGCCGAGGTAGGCGTCGCGCCCCGACCGCCCGTCCAGGTACCAGCGGACGTCGGCGACGAGGACGTCGTCGTAGTGCGTATCCAGCCACTCGGGGGAGACGGCGACGGGCAGGGACGGGGTGTGATCAGGTTGCGCCATACGGTCAGGCTAGTGCGGGGCCCGGCGCGGCGCGATCGGTTCCCCGTGGTGTTCCCGGGCTTTCAACGGGACGTTCACCCTGATCGGGGGCGTACCCGGCGCAGCCACAGCAGTCCCAGGACGGGGAGGACCAACGGCACGAACCCGTAGCCCTTGCCGAACGCCGACCACACGGTGTCGTGCGGGAACGCCTCGGGGATCAGCAGCGTGAGGGTTCCCACGCCCACGACGCCCGCGAACTCCACCGCGCAGCAGGCCACCGCCACCCAGTAGGAGGCCCGCCCGGCGCGCGCGATGCCGATCGTGGCGACGATGTAGATCACAGCGGCCACCGCCGAGAGCGTGTAGGCCAGCGGGGCCTCGTCGAACTTGGTGAGGATCTGCACGGTGGAGCGCCCGGTGGCCGCCACCGCGAACAGCGCGTAGACCGCGACCAGCAGGCGTCCCGGGCCGGTGCGCCCGGCCGACTCGGCGTCAGACAACGGGAGGGTTCCAGATCTGTTCGAGTCGCACCATCATGACCGGCAGGATGAGGCAGGCGAAGGCGATGACCGCCGGCCCCCACTTGCTGCGCTCCATGAACCCCCACGCGGCGCAGGCCGGGGGGAACAGCACGACGGTGATGAGGTAGCTGAGGAAGGTGGCGGTCTCGGCGGGTCGCTGGCCGTCGACCAGCAGGGTCACCGACACCGCGAGCTGGGCGAGCAGGAGGACCTCCAGCACCGCGAGGCCGATCAGGTGCGGCACCACCATGGGTTGGCCGCGAAAGACCGACACCAGGAACCAGCCGGCCATGGCCAGCGAGACCAGTTCGATGATGGTGGTCAGGGCGTCAACCACGACTCGCTCCGCGCATGCCCTCGTCCGCTCCGCCTCGGTTCGTTGCGCCAGGCCCGCCCTGGACTCCTACGCAGCGTAGTCCCTGCCGGGGGCGCGGCGTATCCGGGGTGCGGGGCCTCTAGATCATCGAGTAGACGGCCGACCCCACCCCGCCGCCGAGCAGACCGCCCACGACGGGTCCGGCGATCGGGATCCAGGAGTAGCCCCAGTCGGAACCGCCCTTGCCCCGGATGGGCAGGAAGGCGTGCGCCAGGCGCGGGCCCAGGTCACGGGCCGGGTTGATGGCGTAACCGGTGGGTCCGCCCAGGGACAGGCCGATGCCCACCACCAGCAGTGCGACGATCAGCACCCCGGTGCCCGAGAGCGTGAGCCCTTCGTTCTGGCCGGTGGCCACGATCACGAAGACCAGGGCGAACGTCGCGATGATCTCGGTGACCATGTTCTGCGCCGGGTTGCGCACCTCCGGCGCGGTGGAGAAAATGCCCAGGTAGGGGCCTTCGGTGTTGCCGAACTGCCCGAGATAGGTCAACCAGACCAGCGCCGCGCCCACGATCGCGCCGAGGATCTGCGCCACGATGTAGACCGGGACCTTCGCCCACTCGCCGGTGTCCAGCGCGAGGCCCAGGGTCACCGCCGGGTTGAGGTGCGCGCCCGACAGCGGCAGCGCGATGTAGGCGCCGGACATCACCCCCAGACCCCAGCCGAACGCGATGGCCACCCATCCGGCGTTCTGCGACTTGGATCTGCTGAGCGTCACGCCGGCCACGACCCCGCAGCCGAACAGGACGAGGATCGCCGTTCCGAAGAACTCACCGACGAAGATCGTTGCGGTTGTCACCATGTACCTCCGGATATCACCGTGTGCGACTAATCGCTCCCTACCCGTGACCAGTCCGATTTAGGCCATGTACTGCATGGTTGGTTTGCTGGTCCGTTTTCAGCGGTGGGGAGCGGCTGTCGGTCCGAGGGGGCGAGGTGGCCGCCGGGGCCCGCTCGCAGCGGTGGCCGGTGCCGGCCGGTGCGGCCACGGCGCTCGTATCCGTCCGGGGCGAGTCGCCACCGGTACGGGCAGCGGTTCCGGCCGGGCTGCCCGGTATCCGGCCCCGGTCACGCCCCCGCGCCGAGGCGACGGCGGCCACCGCCTCGGGGGCGGACCGGCGCGGGATTACCCGGGCGCGACGCTTCGGGCGATCGCCTCGCGGAGCAACGCCCGGCGCCCGTCGTGGACGTGCTCGGGTTCGTCCGCCGTGGCGGTGTAGACACTGCTCGCCGGCGACCACGCGGATGCCATGCCGATAACCAGGATCAGCAGATCGGCGGGGTCCGTTTTTCGGAGCCGGCCGGCGGCCTGGGCCTCGGCGACGGCGGCGAGCTTCGACTCGTGTCGCGGATCGTCGAACCATCGTCCGGTCGGTCGCCGTTCGAGCCGGGTCCAGGCGATAAGCCGTGCGAAGGCGGGGTCCCCCAGGTTCTGGTCGTAGAGGCGCACCGCCCAGGCGGGCAGGTCGTCGGCGTCGAAGGGGACGTCGTCGGCGCCGGCGTCCACCCGGTCGGCGACGACCGCGTCGAACAGGCCCTCCTTGCTGCCGAAGTAGGCGTAGAGCTGCGCCTTGTTGGCGTCGGCCGCGCCGACGATGCGGTCCATGCGGGCACCGGCGATTCCGACGCGGGCGAATTCCTCGGTCGCGGCGTCCAGGATTCGTCGCCGCGTCGCGATCCCGCGCGCGGTCGTCGGCAGCTCGGGCATCCCCAGATCATCTCAGAAAAACCAGTTGGTTGTTATCTCCCGGGGTGGCCGCTACGGTACTAAAAAGACAGACCATTCTTTCTTTTTGGAGGCATGATGAGCACGACACTCGCTTGGCAGGGCACGACCGGAGGCGTCCCCCTGCAATGCGTCGAGATCCCGAGGAGGGAGCCGCGCCGCGACGACATCACCGTCCGGATCGACTTCTGCGGCGTCTGCCACAGCGACCTCCACGCACTCCAGGGGGCCACCCCGCACATGTCCGACAGTGGTGGGCTGGTCCCCGGTCACGAGTTCACCGGGACCGTCGTCTCCGTCGGCTCCGCCGTCACCCGGTTCGCGGCGGGCGACGGCGTCGCGGTGGGCACCTTGGTCGATTCCTGCGGCGAGTGCGCGATGTGCGTGGTCGGGCAGGAGAACTTCTGCCACCTCGGCCCGCTCAGCACGTACGGCGGCACGGACCCCGTGGACGGCAGCGTGACCAAGGGCGGTTACAGCCGTGAGTACGTACTGCGGGAGAAGTTCGCCTACCACCTGCCCGAAGCCCTCGATCCGGCGGCGGCGGCACCGCTGATGTGCGCGGGCGTCACCATGTGGGAGCCCTTGCGAGCATTGGGCGTCGGCCCGGGAAGCCGCGTCGCGATAGCCGGCCTGGGCGGGCTGGGCCATCTCGGTGTGAAGCTCGCCGCCGCACTCGGGGCCGAGGTCACCGTGCTCAGCCGCACGGCCGGCAAGGCCGAGGACGCGCTCGCCCTCGGGGCAGAGGGCCTGCTCCTGACGACCGATGAGGACCAGGTGCGGCGGGCGCGGGGGCGCTTCGACCTCGTCCTGGACACCGTCTCGGCTGACCACGCGCTCTCGCCGCTCCTCGGTGTGCTCGCACTCGACGGCACGCTCTGCGTCGTCGGCAACCCCCTGATGACCGGGCCCCGCCTGCTCGAACTCACGTCCGGTCGCAAGAGGCTCACGTCCTCGGGGACCGGCGGAACCAAGGGGACCGCCGAGATGCTCGCGTTCTGCGCACGGCACGGAATCACCGCCGACGCCGAGGTGCTCCCGTCCTCCCGCGTCACCGAGGCGCTGAACCGTCTCGGGTCCGGCGACGTCCGTTACCGGTTCGTCCTCGACCTGTCCGACCTCGACCAGAAGAACGCCTGAGCCGTGGCCCTCGACGACCCGGGCGGCGACTCCTCGCGGAAGGGGTAGGGCGGGACGGTAAGGAGATCCCCCGATCCTGCCCTTGGCCGAGGGCGTGCTGACCGGGAATTACCGGGCGGGCTGCCAGAAGTACGGTCCGCAGGCGGCGACGCTGTTCCGTGGCGCGAACCTCTTCGAACCGGGCGAGTCGTTCCTGAAGGCCGTGCGGTCCCGCCGTATGAGATGCGCCGCGAAGAACGCGAACCGCTCTTCGACGTCATGGACGCCGTCGCGCGGGCGCGTCGCGGCACCGTCGCCCAGGTCGCGCTCAACCGGCTCATCGCCGTCGGCCCGCTGGTCGTCCCCATCCCGGGAGCGAAAAGCCCGCCCCAGGCGAAGAGCAACGCCGCCGCACTGGACTGGTCGCTGACCGTCCGGGAGTTCGCACTCCTCTCACGGACCGAGGAGGGGATCAGGCACTCACCGGGACGCTGAGGCACCGTTCCCCTCGGCGGCCGGTGACCCGCGTCCCGTCCGTCGGTCGGCGGCCGGGTTTCCGTTCCCGGTGCGGACGGGGGCACACCCCCCGTCCGCACCGCCGCCGCATCCGACCGGGGTGCGGGTCACCGGCTCCCGGGTGCGGCCGGAGAGCCGTGAGGGCGGGCACCCGGAACCGAGGTGTGTCCCCCGCCGGGGCCGGGCCCGTCCGGCGGGGCGAAGTGCCAGGTTGTCCCCCGGGTGGAGGGTGCAATAGGATCGGTCCTTCGTTTTGGCGGCATTCACCTGCGCGCTGAGGATCGGAACGAACCGGGCACTCTGCACACGAACCGGGGCGGGACCCACGCACCGCCGCCACCGCCCGTTCCCGCCGACCAGCAGAGGCCCGCTACGCCATGACCGACACCCGGCTCCCCCCTGCCCTGGCCCCCGAGATCCAGGCCGAGCGCGACCACCTCGCCGCCTCCCGGGAGGCCCTCCGCCGGATGCGCGCCGACGTCGTCGAGACCGCCACCTCCCTCGGTGACGTCGTCGGGGACAAGGTCACCAACGAGGTCCTGCGCCGCGCACGCGCCAAACGCGCCGAAGAGCTCGTGGACCTCCCCGACGTCCCGCTGTTCTTCGGCCGCCTCGACTACGCCCCCGGAGCGGTCTTCGAGACCGACCCCCGGGACGGCCGCACCGCCGCCCGGACCCCCGACGCCGACCGCGTCTACATCGGCCGCCGCCACGTCCACGACAGCGCCGGGACGCCCATGGTCCTCGACTGGCGGGCTCCCATCTCCATCGCCTTCTACCAGGCCACACCCGCCGACCCGATGGGCGCGCGGCTGCGCCGCCGCTACGGTTTCTCCGGCCTCGCCGAACTCACCGCGTTCGAGGACGAGCCGCTGGTGGGCCCCTCCGCCGCCGACGCGGGCGGACGCCTGCTCGCCCAGGAGATCGAACGCCCCCGCTCCGGCCCGATGCGCGACATCGTCGCCACCATCCAACCCGAGCAGGACGACCTCGTGCGCGCCCCGCTGGAGCGGTCGCTGTGCGTGCAGGGGGCTCCTGGCACCGGCAAGACCGCGGTCGGCCTGCACCGCGTCGCCTACCTCCTCTACGCCGAGCGCAAGCGCCTGGCCCGCACCGGGGTGTCCATCGTCGGCCCCAACCGGTCCTTCCTCTCCTACATCCGCAACGTCCTGCCCGCGTTGGGCGAGCTCGACGTCCGCCAGACCACGGTCGAGGACCTGCTCGGCCACGTCCCGGTGCGCCGCACCGAGGAACCCGACGTCGCGCGGCTCAAGGGCGACGCGCGCATGGCCGAGGTGATCCGCCGCGACCTCTGGTCCCTGCCGCGCGAGCCGGCCGACGCGCTGGTCGTGCAGCGCGGATCGCGCCGCTGGCGCGTGCACCCCGAGGAACTGTCGGCGATCCTGGCCGAGCTGCGCGAACGCGGCGTCGCCTACGGGTCGGGCCGCGACCTGCTGGCGCACCGCCTGGCGCACGCGGTCCTGACCCGGATGGAGGAGGCGGGGGAGGCGTGCGACGACCGCACCCAGGACCAGGTGCGCCGCACCAAGGAGGTCCGCGCCGCCGTCGTGGCGATGTGGCCCAAGGCCGACCCGGTCAAGCTGGTGCTGGGCCTGCTCACCGACCCCGAGCGTCTGGCGCGCGCCGCCGACGGCATCCTCACGCCCGAGGAGCGGGCGGCCCTCACACTTCCGGGGAGGCCGCGCGGAGCGAAGTCGGCGCGCTGGTCGGTCGCCGACCTCGCGCTCATCGACGAGGCGGCCGACCTGATCGAGCGGCCCGTCGCGCTGGGCCACGTCGTCGTGGACGAGGCCCAGGACCTCACCCCCATGCAGTGCCGTTCGCTGGGGCGGCGGGTGGCCACCGGGTCGGTGACCGTCCTGGGCGACGTCGCCCAGGGCACCGCCCCGGGTGCGGCCGGCGACTGGGCGACGATGCTGGGCCATCTCGGCAAGCCCGATGCCCGCATCGCGGTCCTGGACCGCGGCTACCGCGTCCCCGCCCAGATCATCGACTTCGCCGCGCGGTTGCTGCCCGCCATCGCCCCCGCCCTGGGCGCCCCGGTCGCGGTGCGCCAGGCCCCGGGGGCGCTCACCCGCAGCGAGGTCGCACCGGAGGCCCTGACCGGTGCGGTGGTCGGGGCGTGCGCCGCCGCGCTCGGGGAGGAGGGCTCGGTCGGTCTGATCGCCGCCGACGCCGACGTCCCGGCCCTGCGCGACGCGCTGGCCGCAGCGGGCCTGGCAGCGGCCGTCCTGGGGGAGAGCGAGGACGCCATGGAGGCCGAGCGCCTGGTCTGCGTGCCCGCGACCCTGGCCAAGGGCCTGGAGTTCGACGCGGTGGTGGTGGCCGAGCCCGCCCGCATCGTCGCCGCGGAGTCCCGGGGGCTGCACCGGCTCTACGTCGTCCTGACCCGCGCGGTGTCCAGCCTGACCGTGGTGCACGCCGAGCCCCTGCCGGAGGAGCTGGGCGACTGACCCGGGCCGCTGCCCGGACGACGGCGGTGGGGCGCGCGGCGCGGTCGGCGCTGCGTGTTCCCCACGATGGCATGCTGGCACGGTGGCGCAACTGAACGGGAAACCAGTCGAGGCCGACCAGCTCGCACGCCTGGCGTTGACCAACTACGGGCACTTCACGTCGATGCGCGTCGACAACGGCCGGGTGCGCGGCCTGGCGCTGCACCTGGAACGGCTCGGCCGCGACTGCCGGGAGCTCTTCGGCGCCGAGCTCGACCCCGAGTACGTCCGCGGCCTCGCCCGGCAGGCCGTCCCCGCCACCGGGTCGGTCACCGTCCGGGTGACGGTCTTCGACCCCGGGCTGGACCTGGGGCACCCGGCCTCGGCCCACGACCCCCACGTGCTGGTGACGTCCCGCCCGGCGGCCGAGCTCCCGCTCGCACCGCTACGGGTCCGCTCCACCGCCTACGTCCGCGACGTGCCCTCCGTGAAGAGCGTCGCGCTCTTCGGAACCCTCCACCACCGTCGGGCGGCCCAGCGCGCCGGGTTCGACGACGCCCTCTTCGTCGACGGGCGGGGCCGCGTCGTGGAGGGCGGAACCTGGAACATCGGGTTCTTCGACGGGCGGCGAGTGGTCTGGCCGAAGGCCGACTGCCTCGACGGGGTCACGATGCGGCTGCTCAAAGAGGCGCACGATCATGTGACGATCCCGGTTGAAGCCGCCGGGATCGCCGACATGCGGGCGGCGTTCGCGACGAACGCGGCCGTCGGGGTCCGGGCCGTCGGCGGTATCGACGCGACCGGCCTGCCCGACACCCACCCGGTCATCGACCGCCTTCGCCGCAGCTATCTGGAGGTTCCCGCAGACCTGCTGTGAGGGCCCGGTGCGGACCGTGCGGGGGTTCACCGCCCGGCAGTTACCGCGACGCGAGTGGGAAGTGGCGGACGGCCTTTCGTTCTCGTTTCGAGAATTCCAGACAGTCCTGAACAGCTATTACAACAAAAAAATTCATGAAAACCCATGAAGACAACGGCAAGCGGAAAGAAAGCCACACAAGCCCCTGGAAGTCGCCCTCCGGGTGTGGTTGACTGCACTGCGTCAATACCCCTTAACGGTGCGTTCTCCCCGTGCCCCCGGATTCCGCGCCCCATCATTGACCAGGAGCCGCATGTCCGCTTTCGCGCGAAGCAAGTCCGTCGCCTTCTCGATGGCCCTGGGATTGCTGATGTCCCTCGTCGTGGCGGTGGTCGGTGCAGCCCCCGCCTCGGCCGCCGGCACCTTCCGCCTGTGCAACGTCGCCGGCGACTATTCCGCCACCGCGCATTTCCCCGGCCGGGGCGGGTTCTCCACGTACGTGACCAATCCGGGCCAGTGCAACAGCATCAGCACCAACGGCGGCGAGTCCTTCTACGTGAAGATCACCAGGTTCAACTCCGGCGGCCTGTCCAAGAACAGCACTTCGTACCACATCCCCTCCGGTCGGAGCATGCAGTTCTCCACCGGTGGAACCTTCGCCTCCCCCCAGTTCACCCCGCAGGTCTACTAGAGTTCCCGGCCGTGAAGGACCGGCCCCCGTCGCGCCTGCGGCGGGGCCGGTCCTGTTCGGCCCCCGTCGCCCACCCGCCCCGCGCTGGTGTCCGGGCTCCAACCGCCAGGTGTCACCCGGGGGCCGGTCCGCCTCCGGTGCCGGAGGCCCCGCCGCCCCACACCCCCGGAAGACAGACCACGCACACCAGCCAGGCCGCCACCCCGACGATCTGCACGCGCTGGGCGACACCGAAGCCCTCCACCGGCTGGCCCGCGCCGACGGCGAGCAACAGCAGGACGACGATCATCGCGACCGCCTGCACCCCGAACACGGCCGCCGCCACCAGGAACCGGGGTCCGCCCGAAGGACGCAGCGCGATGGCCATTCCGGCCGCTCCCACCAGCGCCATCGTCCCGGCCAGGCTGCTGCTGACCGCGTGCCATGTGTGCACCGCCGACAGGGCGCCGGCGGTCTCGGCCGACGCGCACACGGCGTCCGCGGAGACGGCGCAGTCCATGGGCAGGAACGAGTCGGCTGTGGTGGCCAGCCCGAACCCCGCCAGTCCCAGCCACGCCACCAGGTGCCAGCATCCCCGCTCCCCGGTGAGGACCCCGCACACCGCTGCCAGCGCCGCCAGCACCCCGGCCGCGCGGTCGGCTGCGGAGAACAGCCCGGCGTAGGGCTGATCGGCGGCCGACAGTTCACTGACGAAGCTCAACGTCGGGCTCAGTCCCGTCGCCAGGCCGAACTCCAGCAGCCACAGCGAATAACACCCGGCCGCGATCAGCGCCGACGCCCGGCCCACCGCCCGCACCGCATGTTCCCCGTTGGCGGGGACCTTTCCCACGCCGATCATCGGGGACCCGGTTTGACCAGCGGGAACGGCAGCGTCTCCCGGATACTGCGGCCGGTGATGAGCATGACCACCCGGTCAACGCCGATCCCCAGCCCGCCGGTGGGCGCCATCGCGTACTCCAGAGCGGTCAGGAAGTCCTCGTCCAACTCCATCGCCTCGGGGTCGCCGGCCGCGGCGGCCAACGACTGCTCGGTCAGCCGCCGACGCTGCTCCACCGGGTCGGTCAGCTCCGTGTAGGCGGTGCCCAGTTCCGTTCCGTAGGCCACCAGATCCCATTTCTCCGCCAGGCGCGGGTCCCCCCGGTGCTGGCGGGTGAGCGGGGAGACGCTCGTGGGAAAGTCCAGGTAGAAGGTCGGCCGGGTCGTCACGCTCTCCACCAGGCGCTCGTAGAGTTCCAGGGTGATCTCCCCGTGCCCCCAGCCGGGGTGCAGGGCGATTCCGTGCCCGCGCGCGATGCGCTCCAACTCGGTGACCGGTACGTCGGGGCCGACCTCCGCCCCCACCGCGTCGGAGATCGCGGTGTTGATGGGGATCGCGGGCCATTCCCCGGAGACGTCCACGTCCTCGACCGTCCCGTCGTCGCGACGGCGCCGGATCACCGCGCTGCCGTTCGCGGCCACCGCCGCCGTCTGGACGAGCTCCTGGGTGAGCCGGCGCATGTCGTGGTAGTCGGCGTAGGCGTGGTACGCCTCCAGCATCGTGAACTCCGGGTTGTGCCGCACCGACACCCCCTCGTTGCGGAAGGTGCGCCCCAGTTCGAACACCCGGTCCATGCCCCCCACGCACAGCCGCTTCAAAAACAGTTCCGGCGCGATGCGCAGGTACAGGTCCATGTCGTAGGCGTTGATGTGGGTGGTGAAGGGGCGGGCGTTGGCGCCGCCGTGCACGGGTTGCAGGATCGGCGTCTCCACCTCCGTGAACCCCCGCCCCGCCAGGCTCTCGCGCAGGCTCCGCACCACGGCGCTGCGCGCCCGCAGCAGTGCGCGGGCATCGGGGCTGACCGCCAGGTCCAGGTAACGGCGCCGCACCCGGGTCTCGGGGTCGCCGATGCCCAGGTGTTTGTCGGGCAGCGGACGCAGGCACTTGGCCGTCATCGTCCACTCCGCGGCCAGCACCGAGAGTTCGCCGCCGCGCGAGGTCGCCACCGGGCCGGTGACTCCCACGAGGTCGCCGATGTCCACTTCGCGCCGCCACCGTGCGAGCCCGGCGGCCCCGGTCGCCTTCTCGGTGAGCATCACCTGGAGCCGCCCCGACCAGTCCTGGACGGTCGCGAAGCACACGCCGCCGTGGTCGCGCACCAGCAGGACCCGGCCCGCGATCGACGCCGTGTCGTCGGTGACGGTGTCCGCAGCGGTCCCGGCGTGGGCTGCTGCCAGCTCCGCGCAGGTCCGGTCCGGCGCGAACCCCACCGGGTAGGGGTCGGTGCCCCCGGCGCGCATGGCGTCGGCCTTGGCGATGCGCACCCGCACCTGTTCCGGAAGCGTGCCGTGCGCGGGGGCGCGTGTTTCGCCCTGCCCGTCCTGTGGCGCCGCCCCGCGCACCGGGGCGTCCTGCTCGGGCAGCGCGGCGGGCGCCGAGCGCTCGGCGGCGATCGAGGAGTGGACGTCCCCCCGGTTGAACAGCGACAGCAGGCTCGGCGGGGTCACGAACCCCTCCGCGATCCCGGCCGACAGCGCGACCCGGGCCAGATCGCGGGTCTCGCCGAAGCACAGGTAACGGGGGTTCCACCAGGGCCGGTACTTCACGTTGGAGCGGTACAGCGCCTCCAGCTGCCACCAGCGCGACAGGAACAGCAGCAGACCGCGCCACGCGCGCAGGACCGGTCCCGCGCCGAGCCGTGCGCCCTCCTCGAAGACGGACCGGAACACCGCGAAGTTCAGCGAGACCCGCTGCACGCCCAACCGGCCGGCCTGGCGCATCAAGGAGGCGACCATGAACTCCATCAGGCCGTTGTCGGCCGCGCGGTCGCGCCGCATCAGGTCCAGGGACAGCCCCGACGGGCCCCACGGCACGAACGACAGCAGCCCCGCCACCTCGCCGTCGGGCCCCAGCGCCTCGGCCAGCACGCACCGGCCGTCGGCGTTGTCGCCCAGCCGGCCCAGGGCCATGGAGAAGCCGCGTTCGGTCTCGGTGTCGCGCCAGGCGTCCACCCGGTCGATGATGCGTTCCATCTCCGCCGCGTCGATGTCGCGGTGGCGGCGGACCCGGAAGGTGTACCCGGCGCGCTCGACCCGGTTGGCGGCCTGGCGCACCACGCGCATCGCCCGGCCCTCCACGGTGAAGGTGCCGACGTCCAGCACCGCTTCGTCACCGAGTTGGAGCACCTTGAGTCCGGCGCGCGCGTACGCCGTCGCGCCCTCCTCGCCGGCACCCGTCACCGCCGGGGTCCAGGCGTACGCCTCGGCTTCGCGCAGCCACGCCGAGATCGCGCCGCCCCATGCCTCGGGGTCGCCGATGGGGTCCGCGCTGGCCATGCTCACCCCGGCCACGACCCGGTAGGTCACCGCGGCCTTGCCGCTCGGTGAGAAGACCACGCTCTTGTCGCGGCGGGTGGCGAAGTAGCCCAGTGAGTCGCGGTCGCCGTGCGCGTCGAGGAGCCGGCGCACGTGTGCCTCGTCGGTCGGGCTCAACTCGGCCTTCGCCCGTTGGGAACGGAACATCACCAGGAGCGCGGCCAGCAGCGAGAGCGCGCCCATGAGGCCGATCGTGAAGTTCACCCAGGTGGGGGCGTGGCCCGGGCGTCCGACCGTGAGCTGGAACGCGCCGCCCAGCGTCTTCTCCAGCGACCACAGCGCGCGGTCGGTGGGATCGGTCAACGTGCCCGGGGCCATGGTGACCAGCCCCCAGCCGATCAGTGCCGACGCCCCCAGCCCAAGGACGAGCACCCCCAGCGCCTTGGGCATGGAGGCCGGCTGCACCTTCGCGCGGAACTCGTCGCGCGCCAGGACCAGCACCACCAGCAGCACGGTCATGATCACCGCGTTCGGGACGATGAGCCACAGCAGCAGCCGGGTCTCGTGTTCGCCCGCGGGGACGAGGTACAGGCCGAGCAGCACCGCGTAGTCCACGATCACGACGAGCGCCGTGTAGGCCACCGCGATGCGGTAGGCGGGGCGTTTGCGCATGGCGAGGGCGCCGGCCAGCAGCGCCAGGAACATCGCGTAGGCCAGGTTCGCCGGGGCCGGGATGAACACGACCTCGATGACCTCGGCCACCCGGCCGGTGGCGTCGCGCAACGGCAGGAACAGGGCGCGCAGCGCGCAGACGACCGCGATGAGGGTCAGGGCCCAGGAGAGGACCGTGGGAATCCTGCCGCGCATCCGGTGCCACGGGGAGGGGCCGCCGGGGCGCCGGGGACGCCCCGGGCGCCGTCGTTCGGTCGCGTTGGTGGTGACCGTGGCACTCAACCGTTACCCCCAGTTGTCATTGGTTTGCCCTTCGTAACCTACTGAGTGCGGCGGGTGCGATCGGGGCACCGCACCGCCGCGTCGTCCCCCACCACGATCCTCTCTCCTTGCGGGCGGCGCGACGTCGGGCTTGCGGCTGAATCCTCGGGCATCGGGTATACGACCAGGGGCGCCACGTGAGCGGTGCCGAGGTTGGTCGGTGAGCGGGAGCGGAGCGGTACGGATGAGTGACATGGCCGAGGTGCGCAGGGTGATCGTCGGGGTGGACGGCTCCGACTCCAGCAGGTATGCCCTGGAGTGGTCGGCCCAGGAGGCCCGGTTCCTGGGTATGGGGCTGCACATCGTGGCCGCCGTCGAGGTGCCCGACGTCGACGGCCCCTTCGCGGAGCTGCTCCGTTCCCGGGGGGCCGCGACCGACTCCCCACGGGTCAAGGACGCCGAAGCCCTGCTCGCCTACGCTCGCGACTGGATCCTGCGGCTATACCCCGAACTCGACGTGGCCACGAGGCTCGTCTCCCGGCCCGCGGCCGACGCCCTGCTCGAAGTCGCCGACGAGCCCGGTTCGGCCCTCGTCGTCGTCGGGTCGCGGGGGCGCGGCAGCCTCGCCGCTGCGTTCGGCGGGTCGGTGAGCGTCGAACTCGCCGCGCGCTCCCCGCTTCCGGTGGTGGTCCTGCCCAACAAGCATGAGGCGGTGCGCGGTGCGCGGGGACGCATCGTCGTGGGGGTGGACGGCTCGGACAAGGGGCGGCGCGCCGCCGAGTTCGCCTTCGCCCAGGCGGCCGAGCGCGGGGCGGAACTGGTCGCGGTGTGTGCCTGGCAGCCGATCACCGCGTTCGCCATGACCATGGGGCCGGTGCCCGCGGAGATCTTCGACGACGACGCCGTGGCCGGCAGCGCCCGCGAGACACTGTCCAACGGGATCGTCGACCTGCGCGAGCGCTACCCGCAGGTGGCGGTCGACGCCCGTGTCGTCCGTGCGCACCCGGTCGTGGCCCTGCTGGAGGCGGCGACGCCCGCCGACCTGGTCGTCGTCGGATCGCGCGGCCGCGGCGGTTTCGCCGGCCTGCTCCTGGGCTCGGTGAGCCAGTCGGTCCTCCACGGCGCCCACGGCCCGGTGGCGGTTGTGCACTGACGGACACTGCGGTCGGGGGCCCGCGCCCTCCCGCCTGCCCGCCGGTGGCCGGGAGGGGCCGCGCTTCCCACCGGTGGTGCTGAAGCGGCCCGGCATCCGTGTCGACGGTTGTGAGCAGGCGTGGTGCCCCCGGTCCGTGCCGGCTGCCGGCCCTCGGGCCGACCGGCGGGGCCCACCTCCCCTCAGGGGACGGCGTGGCGCGGATGAGGGGGCTCGGTCATCGCCCGCCGTCCTTGCTCCCGTGTCCGGCGCGGCAGGGATCGTGCCCCGAGCGGGCCGGGGCGAAGGAGGTGGGCCTGCTCCTGGTGGACGGGCCCCGATTTCCGCTGCCAGTTGGCGCTCCGTTCCGCATCGTCTACTATCTTCTTGGGAAGATTTTTTCTAGATAGACTTCTGGTGCTCCGTGCGGGAGCGGTGAAGGAGGGGTCATGACCGACGCCGATCCGCGGACCGGGACCGACCGGATGCCCGTGCTGTACTTCGGCCACGGGGCCCCGCCGCTGGCCGACGACGCGCTGTGGACCGGCCAACTGGCCGGGTGGTCAGCCGACCTGCCCCGGCCCACGGCCGTGCTCATCGTGTCCGCCCACTGGGAGGCCGCCCCCGTCACCCTGGGCGCCACCAGTACGGTCCCGCTGGTCTACGACTTCTGGGGCTTTCCCCGGCGCTACTACGAAGTCACCTATCCGGCACCGGGCGCCCCGGCCCTCGCGGCCTCGGTGCGCGCGCTGCTGGGCGGCTCCGCGATCCCGGTCGCCGAGGACCCCGGGCGCGGGCTGGACCACGGCGCCTACGTCCCGCTCAAGCAGATGTACCCCGACGCCGACGTTCCGGTGCTCCAGATCTCGATGCCCACCCTGGATCCGCGCGACCTGTTCGAGGTCGGCCGGCGCCTCGCCCCCTTGCGCGACGAGGGGGTGCTGATCATGGGCAGCGGCTTCCTCACCCACAACCTGTCCTGCGTGGACATGAGCCAGGGGCCCGGTTACCAGCCGCCGTCCTGGTCGGTGGAGTTCGACGACTGGGCCGGCCGGGCCGCGCACAGCGGTGACGTCGACGCCCTGCTCGACTGGCGGGTCAAGGCTCCGGCCGCGGACATCGCCCACCCGCGCAGCGAGCACCTCGCCCCACTGTTCGTGTCCCTGGGGGCCGGCAGCACCACCACCGAGACCGCCAGTACCGTCATCGACGGGTTCTGGTACGGGCTGGCCAAACGCGCCTTCCAGTTCGGCTGACCCGTGGTGGCGCCGGGCCGGCCGCGGGGGCCCGGCACGGCGCCACCACGCGTCAGGCCGAGTCCTCCACGCCGCCGGCCAACAGCGCCTCCATGACGAGGTCCGGCTGGTCGCGCTGGATGACCTTGAGGCGCCACTTGTTGTGCACCAGGACCAGCAGCTCGTCGTCGGAGCGCCGGGTGAGGACCTCGGCGCCGGAGAGCCCGTGCAGGATCGGTGCGGAGGCGGCGTCGGTGCGGCGCGCCACCGCGTAGTCCAGCGGCGAGAGTTCGATCGGCGCGCGGAACTCGTGCTCCATCCGGTGTTTGACCACGTCGAACTGGAGGGGGCCCACCGCCGCGAGGACGGGGGCCTGTTCGCCGCGCACGTCGGAGACCAGGACCTGCACCACGCCCTCGGAGTCCAGCTGCTCGATGCCGCGCCGGAACTGCTTGTAGCGCCCGGCGTCCAGGGCGCGCGCAACCATGAAGTGCTCGGGGGCGAAGCTGGGGATCGGCGGGAAGTGCACCGGCTTGCCCTCGTACAGGGTGTCGCCCACGCTCAGGGCGTGCGCGTTGACCAGCGCGATCACGTCACCGGCGAAGGCGGTGTCGATGGTGTGCCGCTCCGAGCCGAACACCGCCTGGGTGTACTTGGTGGCGAAGGGGCGGCCCGAGGCGGCGTGGGTGAGGACCATGCCGCGGTCGAAGCGGCCCGAGCACACCCGTACGAACGCCATCCGGTCGCGGTGCTGCTTGTCCATGTTGGCCTGCATCTTGAAGACCAGACCGGAGAAGGGCGCCTCGATCGGCCGGGGGGTCCCCTCGGCGTCGGAGCGCGGCTTGGGCGCCGGCGCGAGGTCCACCAGCGTGCGCAGCAACTGCGCCACGCCGAAGTTGGTCAGCGCCGCGCCGAACAGCACGGGCGAGGACTTCCCGGCGAGGAAGGACTCCTCGTCGAAGTCGGCGCCGATCTCGCCCAGGAGCTCGATCTCCTCCAGGGCCTGCGTCCAGGTCTCGCCCTCGACCTGCTCGGCCTGGTCGTCGGAGAGGCGCTCCTCCTCGGCGCGGGTCGCGCCGCCGGGGGTGCGGCGCATCTTGGTGTAGCCGCCCTCCACGCGGTCGATGAGGCCGCGGAAGTCACCGGCGATGCCCACCGGCCAGTTCAACGGGGTGGGGCGCAGGCCGATGCGCTGCTCGATCTCGTCGAGGAGTTCGAGGGGCTCCCGCCCGGGGCGGTCCCACTTGTTCACGAAGGTGATGACCGGGATGCCCTGGTTGCGGGCCACGTCGAACAGTTTGAGGGTCTGCGGCTCCAGGCCCTTGGCGGAGTCCAGCAGCATGATGGCCGCGTCCACGGCGGCCAGGACCCGGTAGGTGTCCTCGGAGAAGTCGGCGTGGCCGGGGGTGTCCAGAAGGTTCAGGACGCAGTCGTCGTAGTCGATGCGCAGCGCCGCGGAGGTGATGGAGATCCCGCGCGCCTGCTCCATCTCCATCCAGTCGGAGGTGACGCCCTTGCGGTCGCCCTTGCCGTGCACCGCGCCCGCGGAGGTGATGGCGGCCGCGTGCAGCGCCAGCGCCTCGGTCAGGGTGGACTTGCCCGCGTCGGGGTGGGAGATCACCGCGAACGTGCGCCGCCGGGCAGCCTCGCCGACCGCTTCGGGAAGTTTGCTGGTCGAGGTATGCGCTGCCACAGTCACCGGTACTCGTCTCGTCGCTGAATTGCCCCTCGAAATCTACCTCAACGCCGCACGGCCCCCGGCCTTGACGGAAACAGCGGGCAGACGCTTCACTCATTACCGACCGGTCGGTATCGCGCTCTCTGTGTCGGAGGCAAGCGGTGAAAGCGTTGCGGGTCCACGAACCGGGCGAGCCCGGCACCGTCCTGAGGGCCGAGGAGGTCGAGCGCCCCGAGCCGGGCCCCGGCCGGCTGCTCGTTCGGGTGAGCGCGGCGGCACTGAACTTTCCCGACGCGCTGCTGTGCCGCGGCCACTACCAGGAGAGGCCCCCGCTGCCCTTCACCCCGGGCGTCGAGGTGTGCGGCGAGGTCGTCGCGGTCGGCGAGGGGGTCCCGGACATCCCAGGGATCGCGGTCGGCGACCGGGTGATCGGCTCGCCGGTGCTGCCCCACGGCGGGTTCGCCGAATACGCGTTGATGACCGCCGCCGAGGTTCTGCCCGCCCCGGGAACGCTCTCCGACGCCCAGGCGTCCACACTGTTCATCGGCTATCAGACCGGGTGGTTCGCACTGCACCGCCGAGCGGAGCTGCGCGCAGGGGAGACCGTCCTGGTGCACGCGGCGGCCGGGGGCGTGGGCGGTGCGGCGGTCCAGTTGGCCAAGGCCGCCGGCGCCCGGGTGATCGGCGTCGTGGGCGGTGCGGCGAAGACGGACCATGCCCGCGCGCTGGGCGCCGACGTGGTCGTGGACCGGCACACCCAGGACTTCGTTCCGGTGGTCAAGGAGGTCACCGGGGGGCGCGGCGCCGACGTCGTCTTCGACCCCGTTGGGGGCGACGCCTTCACTCGCTCCACCAAGTGCGTGGCCTTCGAGGGGCGCGTCGTGGTGGTCGGCTTCGCCGGCGGCACCATTCCCGCGCCCGCACTCAACCACGTCCTGCTCAAGAACTACTCGCTGCTCGGACTGCACTGGGGGCTCTACGTCCGCCGTGCGCCCGCCCTGGTGCGGGAATGCCACGAACAGCTCACCGACCTCGCGGCGCGCGGCCAGATCACGCCGGTGGTCAGCGAGACGCTCGCTCTCGGGGAGGTCCCCGGGGCGCTTCAGCGGCTGGCCGACGGGACGACGATCGGGCGGTTGGTCGTCGCGGGATGACCCCCTGGGGGCTGCGATCGCCGCCCGGCGGCCGGAAAAGACCTGCTTCCACCCCACCACCGCCTGCGCGGCCGCCCGAACGCGCCCGGGCGTGCGGTCATGGGTGACCACGGGAACCGTGATCGCCCGGAAGCCCTGGGAAGACCACCCGTTCCCACCCCCTGAAGAACGTTCGACCCCCTGCAAGACCTGAAGAACTGGAGACCCCGCATGGGACGCCCCTTCGACGTGGCCGGCCGCACCGTTGTCGTCACCGGTGGTGCCGGCGGTATCGGGTACGCACTCGCCGATCGCCTCCTGCGCGGGGGAGCCGCCCGGGTGGTGCTCGCCGACCGCGACGGCGGACAGGCCGCAGAGGCCGCCGCCCGGTTGGGCGAGCGGGCCCACGGCATCACCCTGGACGTCACCGACGCCGCCGCGGTGGCCGCGGTCGTCGAGGAGGTCGAGAAGACCGCCCCCATCGACCTGTGGTGCGCCAACGCCGGTGTCGCGCGGGGCGAGGAGTTGGGCGGGGACGCCGACTGGGAGGTCTCCTGGCGCGTCCACGTCCGGGCCACGTTGCACGTCGCCCGGATTCTGGTGCCCCGAATGGTGGGGCGCGGCGGCGGCCACATCATGATCACCGCCTCGGCGGCGGGGCTGCTCACCAACGTCGACTCCGCCGCCTACTCGGTCACCAAGCACGCCGCGGTCGCCTTCGCCGAATGGCTGGCCGTCCGTTACGGCGACGACGGCCTCGACGTCTCCTGCCTGTGCCCCATGGGGGTCAACACCGCCATGACCGCCCAGGACGGGCCCGCCGCCGCGACCCGGCTCGGCGGGGCGTACATCGAGCCCGAGGACGTCGCGGAGTCCGCGGTTCTTGCGCTGGCGGAGGGCCGTTTCCTGATCCTGCCCCAGCCGCAGGCCGCGGTCATGGAGCAGCACCGTGCGGGCGACCGCGACCGCTGGCTCTCGGGCATGCGCAGGGCCTGGCGGGAACTGCGCGCCGCACGGCCCTCTGCACCCTGACCGCCACGACCGTTGTAGACGTCGGCCGGGAGGCGGCGAAGGCCCCGTCGGGCATGACAGATGTCATGCCCGACCCGTGCGGGACGCGGAGAAAACCCATGATCGGCGACACTCTGTAATGGCCCTATGCCGGATTAGCGTCGAGACATGCACCTCGACGACGACCGTTTCCCTTCGCCCCCGACCCCGCCAGCGGACCCCGGAGCGGTGCGGACCTCCCCGACCTCCCCGGACGGCCCCGCGGTACCGCCCCGGCGCAGCCGCGGCCCGTGGCCGGTGCCGCCGGGCGTGGAGTACCACCGTGTGCTCGCGGGGGAGAAGCGCCGGATCGGGCGCGGCATCCTCGCGATCGTGCTCCTCCTGGCCGGCCTGTTCGTCTTCGGCGTCGTCCTCTCCGAGGCCGCCGCCTTCATCGACACGCGGTCGGCCACCACCGCGCCAGCGGGGAGCGGCCCCGTGTACACGCCGCTGTTCCACGCCGCCACCTTGTCCTCGATCGCCCTGCTCATCCCGTGGAGCATGGCCATCCAGCGGTGGCTCTACGGCGTGCGCGCAGCCTCACTGCACTCCGTGGTGTCGCGCTTCAGGTTCGATGTGTTCGGGCGGGCGGTCATGTTCATCGGCCCCGTCTGGCTGATCGCCTCGGTCGTCCTGAGCCTCCTCGTGCCCAAGGAGCAGGCGTACTGGTCGTCAGCGGGCCTGGCCGCCATGTTCGTCTTCACCGTCCTGCTGGCGCCCTTGCAGTCGGCCGGGGAGGAGTACGGCCTGCGCGGGCTCGTCCTCCGCGTCGCCGGGAGCTGGGGCCGGGGCCCGCGTGCGGGACTGGCCTCCGGCGTCCTGGTCTCCAGCCTGGTGTTCATGGTCATCCACCTCTCGACCGACCCGTGGCTGAACCTCTGGTACTTCACGTCCGCCGTCAGCCTGGCCCTCATCACCTGGCGCACCGGCGGGATCGAGATCGCGATCGTCGTGCACGCGCTGAACAACACGTTCCTCTTCCTCTTCGACATCGTCATGCACTCCGACTTCGACTCCATTTTCGAGCGGTCGGCTGGGGCCGGGTCGCCCGCCGTGCTCGTCCTCTGCGCCGCCGTCGTCGCGATCACGGCGGTGGTGTGGCTGCGCACGCGCCGGACGGGACCGGTCCTGACCCCCTCGGGTCCGCAGTCGGTGCGGGGGTGACGCGACAATGGCGGTCATGAGCGACTCACCACCGGTCGGCGCCCGCAAGTTCGAGACCTACGCGCGCTGGTCCGCCTACCTGGCCGTCTCGATGCCGGTCGGCACCCTCCTCCGGAGCGCCGCCGAGGCGGACCGGCTCACCGGGGCGGCCCTCGCCGTGTCGGTCGCGGCGGTCGTGCTCTGCCTCCTCCTCGTCACCGGGAACGTCCTCGTCACCAAGTGGAGCATCGACACCCTCGTCGGGCGCGCACGGCGTCTTCCCCTCGCCGGTGTCGTCGTGTGGCTGCTGGTCCTCGCCGCCTTCACGGTCGTGGCCTCCATGCTTTCCCACCCCGCGATGGGCCTAACGGTCGCCGCGGCGACCGGTTCGGCGGCCGCGAGCTTCGTCCCCGCCCTCCACGCGCGCCGGGCACTGCTGCTCAACGCGGTGACCCTCGTCCTCACCGTCCCGCTCATCGGCTTCGCCGACCTCGTCCTCCTGCTGTCCGCCGTGGTCCTGACCACCATCATCCTGTGGCTCTGCTGGTCGAGCGCCTGGATGCTGCGGGTGCTGCGCGAGCTGCAGGCCGCGCACGAGACCCGGGCCGAACTCGCGCTCGCGAACGAACGCCTGCGCATCTCCCGCGACCTCCACGACGTGTTCGGCCGGACCCTGGCGACGATCGCGGTCAAGAGTTCGTTGGCGTCGGAACTGGTCGGGCGCGGCCACGGCGAGCGGGCCGCGGCCGAGATCACCGAGGTCCGGCGCCTCGCCGATGAGGCCGGGACCGAAGTCCGCCGGGTTGTGCGCGGCGAGCTCCGCACGACCTGGGAGGGCGAGGTGTCGGGTGCGCGATCACTGCTGGAGTCCGCCGGCATCCGCTGCACGGTGACCGGGGACCCCGTGCCGGAGGAGTGCGCGCAGGCGCTCGCGTGGGTCGTGCGCGAGGGCGTCACCAACGTGCTGCGCCACTCGGCGGCGACCCGGGTCACCCTCGCGACCGCCGACGAGGACGGGGAGGTGCTCCTCAGCATCGCCAACGACGGGGCCGCTCCTGCGGGCTCCGCGCGGACCGACGGGTTCGACGCGCACGCGGCTGCCGTCGGCGGGGGAATGGGGCTGCGCTCGATGTCCGAGCGGATCCGTGCGCTG
Source organism: Nocardiopsis ansamitocini (assembly GCF_030268225.1). Taxonomy (GTDB): domain Bacteria; phylum Actinomycetota; class Actinomycetes; order Streptosporangiales; family Streptosporangiaceae; genus Nocardiopsis_D; species Nocardiopsis_D ansamitocini. The sequence goes on from NZ_BSQG01000002.1 coordinate 662,865, forward strand.
GGCGGTCGCCTCACCACGCGCCGCGACGGCACCTGGTTCCTGCTCGACGCCACCGTCCCGTCCCCGGAGGGAGACCCCGCATGACGCGCATCCTCGTCGCCGACGACGAACACCTCATCCGCGACGCCGTCGCCGGACTGCTCGACCTGGAGGACGACTTCGAGGTCGTCGGCAGGGCCGCGTCGGGCGACGAGGCACTGGCGACGGCCCTGCGGGTCCGTCCCGACGTGGCCCTGCTCGACCTGCAACTGCCCGGGCCCGACGGCATCGAGGTGGCCCGGCGGCTCGCGGTGGAACTCCCGGACTGCCGCTGCGTCATCGTCACCTCGCACGGTCGCCCCGGCTACCTGAAGTCGGCCCTCGCCGCGGGCGTGCGCGGTTTCCTGCCCAAAACCGTCTCCTCCCGCACGTTCGCCCGGGTCGTGCGCAGCGTCGCGGACGGAGGGCGCTACGTCGACCCCGAGCTAGCGGCCGAGGCGATCAGCGCGGGGGACTCCCCGCTCAGCCCGCGCGAGGCCGACGTCCTCGCCCTGGCGCGCGACGGCGCGCCCGTCGAGGAGATCGCCCGGCGCGTCTCGCTCTCCCGGGGGACCGTGCGCAACCACCTCGCGGCAGCCATCGCCAAGCTCGACACCTCGAACCGGCACGAGGCCGCGCGCGTCGCCGCCGAGCACGGCTGGATCTGAACCGGTCCGGTGGCCTGGAGACCGGACCGGCCCCGATACAGGCGAGTCGTTCCCCACGATGACAAGGAGTCCGCGATGTTCGAGGAATGGCGGCGGCGTCGGGCCGCTCGGCGGGTCGAACCCGGTGACGGGCGCCCCCTGAAACGCTTCCGCCGGTGGCAGCCGCTCTCCCGTGCCCTGTTCTCCCTCTCGTCGGAGGGTGACGACGGCCGACTGGTCGTCTATGCCGTCGACGTCGACCACGGGCAGCGGTTCCTGTCCGAGGACGGCAAGGGCAGGGCCCACCTGTACCTCGACGGCAGACACCACGCCGAGTCCGTGCTCCCCGCGGCCTTCCCCGTCCGGGGCGGCACGATCGAGGTGGAGGAGTCGACATTCGGCCTCAAGCGCTGCCACTACGTCACCGTCGAGGGGACCGAGTACCGACTCGTCCCGGACCCGAGGTCCGGCGAGGGGCGCCGCGTGCGCTTCGACCGTGAGCACCCCGTGCTGAGCCGCTGGGTCGGCTTCTCCTCCCTGGCCCTGGCCGTCGTCTCCCTGGCCCTCGTACTTCCCCAGCTTGTCGAAGCGGCCTTCCTGCTGCCGCCCGTGGCCCAGCGTTTCGGCACCTTCACCTCACCCGTCGACCTGCCCGCATGGCTCAACGTCACGCTCGGGCTCGGGATCACGCTGGCCGGCGCGGAGCGCGCGCTGCGCCTGCGGTACAACTGGCTGCTCGACTCCGTCGGGCAGGGGTGACGGCGGATCGGTTGATTGGAGTCCGGTTCCACCGGTCGCCCCGGTTTTTCCGGGCACGTTCCGGGGGCGACGTCCGGTGTTTCCTTCGTTGACCAGCGAACTCGCCGAGTTACGGTCCGGTTTACCGCGAATATCCAAGCGGCCGAATGTGGCCAATGCGGTGGCTGGTCGGGCACGAGGGGATAACGGAATCGGTCGCGGATCGCCACGGGGTGCCCTTTCACCGGTACTGTGCCCTCGGTGTCGGCACAGCTCATCAGGCGTGCCCGGGCCCGACCATCGACCAACCGGGTGGTCCGGAACCAGTAGTGGTGCCGTCCGGAACCTGGTTTCTTACGGCTGGGCAGGGAGAATCGAGAATCAGTATGATCGTCACTATCAAGGGGAACTCCTGCGCCCCTCCTTCTCTCCACCCCCCGTCCGCGATCGGCCCGCAACGCGATTTCCGGGCCTCAACGGCGGACACGAACCGTACCCGAACGGGTTCACGCCGGTGATGATCACAGTGTCCGCGCCTCGCACCGTGTCCCGAGGCGGCCGGCGTGCGTCCTCGCCGGTGTCGCGCCCGGCCCGTCGCCTGGAGGTGTCATGACGCAGTCCGCCCAGCCGGGCGACCGGGTCACCGTCGTCATCGCCTCCGACGAGCTCAGCGCGGTGGTCACCATCGAGGGACGGCCCCAGACCGTGCGGGGGGAGGGCGCGAAGGAGACCCGCCGGATCGCCCTCGACCTCGCCGCGGGCTACGCCACGCACATCGGCCGCCCCGTGCTCATCGAGGCGCGGGACGACTTCGGGGTGCTTCGCCTGGAGGCCGCTCCGGGAGGGGTCGTGCGGGGCCTGACCGAAACCTCGCCGCTCCCGCAGCCCAAGCCCAAACCCGCGCGGAGCGGGAAGGGCGGTGCCAAGGTCGCGCTGGCCGTCATCGGCGGCCTGGTGGCCATCGGGCTGGTCGCGGTCGGCGTGGTCGTGGTCATCGGTCTCCTGCCCGGTCAGACGGTGGCGCAGGACGGCGGAGAAGGACCGGTGCTGCTGGACGGGCGTTCGCCGCCCGCCGGCTTCGCCTCCACCGCGGACTGGCGGATCCCCCTTGCCCCGGGGACCCGGCCGGCCGTCGCGCCGGACGGGGGGAGCGCGGCGATCATCACCCTCGACGAACGCCTCGCCCTCGTCGACGGTTCCGGTGAGCAGTCGTGGTCGGGGGAACTGCCTCTCCCCGTCAGCGAGATCAAGGGCCTACTGAGGTTCGGCGAAGGACCGGACGGCCCCCGGGTCGTCGTCGTGGGTCCTTCGTCGTTCTGGCTCTGGCCCACCGGCGGGGGAGACCCCGTGGAGTATCCGCTCGCCTCGGGTGCCCAGGTCACCTTCGGCGGTAGCGCGCCACTCGTCACCACCGACGACGGCGTGCTGCTGCCGCAGGACGACGAGCTGGTCGAGGTCGATGTGCCGGAGGGGGCCGGGGCCATGCTCGCGCACGGCTCCGAGGTCCTGATGGCGGCGGTGGGCGCCCGCTGGTTCTGGGTTCCCGGCGAAGGGGCGTCCACCGAGGTCGAGGCGGACGCCCCCGAGGGGGCCGAGGACGAGGGCCGGATGCTCACGGCATCGGAGAACTACGTCGTCGTGCGGTGGAAGGACCCGGCCGCCGACCGTGTCCTCCTGGGGTTCCACGACCCCAGGGACGGCTCGGTCGTCGCCTCCGCTTCGATCGCGGTCGAAGAGCTCGCGGACGCCCACCTGATCGAGGGGGCGGGTGTCGCGGCGTACGGGTCCGTCCTGCTCGACCCGGACAGTCGGGAGACGCGGGTGCTCAGCGGCTTCAAGCCGTTGAGCGCGGCCGGAGACGTCCTCTACGGCGAGCTCGACGGCGAGCAGGTGGCGGTGGGAGCCGACGCACTGCCCGAGGAGATGGAACCGAACGCGGCCCGTCCGTGGGGGCTGCTCGACGGCCGGGCCGTCGTCGTCGACGGCAACAACGGCCTTTACGCACTTCCCCCTGATTAACCCTTTTGTCCTTTGTTTCTAGTGAGGAGACGCATGTCCTACACAGCACGTGCTCTCGGCGTGACGGCCGCTGGCATCCTTGCCTTCGGCTTCACGGCGACCCCTGCGCTTGCTGACGGCGCTGTCGCGCCGGAGGCACCGGTCGAGGACGCCCTCGCCCAGGAGGCGCAGGAAGCGGCGGTCACGCTTCCCGCGGCCGTCGTCCCGATGTTGGACGAGGTCGACCCGCCCATCGACCCCCCGGTCGACCCGCCCGTTGACCCGCCCATCGACCCCCCGGTCGACCCGCCCGTTGACCCTCCGGTGGACCCCCCGGTGGACCCGCCCGTTGACCCTCCGGTGGACCCCCCGGTGGACCCGCCCACGACCCCGCCCACCACCCCTCCGGGTAACGGCGGCGGTGGCGAGACCCCCGGTCCCGGTACCCCCGGCGGTGGCGGTAACGGTGGCGGTGGCAGCACCGGTGGTGGCGGTAACACCGGTGGTGGCGACGGTGGCGACACCAGGCCCAGCGGCGCGGCTCCGGCCGGGAACAGCGGCGGCTCCGGCGGCTCCGGCGACGGCGGCCAGACCGGTACCACCGGCGCCAAGGGCGACAAGGCCGACGAGCAGCTCCCGGTCACCGGTGTCGACCTCACCGGTTTCATGATCGGTGCGGCCATGATCACCGGGATCGGCGCGGTGACGGTCTTCGCCGCGCGTCGTCCCACGCGACAGGTCCAGCTCTAGCGATCGGCCCACCTCCTGCGGGAGGTGGGCAACGGCCCCCTTCGTGTTCGTCGCGAAGGGGGCCGCGCTTTGCCCGACGCTACCCGAACCTTGAAGTTTCGTGGCTCGGCGTGACAGTCTAATTGCACTCAGTTACTATCTTCTCGTTCGCGTCGTCCTGTCGGGAAAAGGAGTGCAATGGCTGTACCCAGGAGTATTGCCCGGGGAGTGGCGGTCTCGGCCGTCACCGCGGCACTTCTGCCCCCCGTCCCCGCTCTCGCCGACGACCGCGACCCCGCCGACCTCCCGGCCCTGGCCATCTCCCTCACCGACTCCCGCGACCGCATCGAGCCGGGGGAGGAGACCGACTACACCCTCACCCTGCGCAACGACGGCGAGCGGGCGGTCGAGGGCATCACCCTCGCCCAGACCGGCCCGCCGGAACTGGAGTTCCGCAGACCGGGGGAGGGCGGGCAGGTCCGCGGCGGTGCCGTCACCTGGCAGCTCTCCCTCGAACCGGGCGAGGAGGCGGTGCGCACCGTCACCGCGCTCATGAACGAGACCGGTTCCGACGTCTGGCGGGTGGCCGTGACCGCCTGCGCGGGCCTGGCCGCCGACCCCGCGCCGATCGTGTGCGCCAGCGACGCCAACCTGCTCCCGGCCGCCACGGCCGCCGACACGGCCGTCCGGGACACCGGCCTGACCGGCCTGCCCGCCCCGCTGCTCAAAGCCGTCTGCGCCGCCGCGGCGCTCGCCCTCCTCGTGGCCGCGGCGGCGGGACTGCTCTACTGGCGCCGCACCTCGATGGAGCGCCGGGCGGCCTGAACCGGGTCAGAGCGGCGGGATGTCCTCGGGCAGCAGCGTGCTGAAGTCCTCCCGGCCGATGTCGCCGCCCATCTTCACCAGGCGTCCGGCCTGCCTGGTGATCATGCGCTCCAGCACCTGGCGGGCGTAGCGCGCGTTACCGAAGGACGAGCCGCGCGGGACCGCCGAGAAGTGCTCGGCCAGGGCCTCCAGGGTCGCCGGACCGCACTCGTAGCCGGAGCCGCGCGCCATGCCGTCGATGATGCTGACCAGTTCCGCGTCGCTGTAGTTGTGGAACTCCACCCGGTGGCTGAACCGCGAGGACAGACCGGGGTTGGAGTCCATGAACCGGGCCATCTCGTCGGTGTAGCCGGCGACGATCACCGCCACCTCGTCGCGGTGGTCCTCCATCAGCTTGAGCAGGGTGTCCACGGCCTCCTGGCCGAAGTCCTGTCCGCTGCCGCCCCGGGGGGTCAGGGTGTAGGCCTCGTCGATGAACAGCACGCCGCCCTTGGCGCGCTCGAACACCTCCGTGGTCATCTGCGCGGTGTGGCCGATGTAGCGCCCCACCAGGTCCGAGCGCGCCGCTTCGATGACCTGGCCCGACGGCAGCACGCCGAGGGTGCGCAGCAACTGGCCGTACAACCGCGCGACCGTCGTCTTACCGGTACCGGGGGCGCCGGTGAAGACCAGGTGGTGGCTCATGGAGGTCACCGGCATGCCCATGGCCTTGCGCTGGTTGGACATGAGCAGCAGGTTGGCGAGGTCGTTGACGGTCTCCTTGACCTCGCTCAGTCCGGTCAACGAGTCCAGTTCGGCGCGCAGCTGGGCGAGTTCGTCGACGCTCTCGCCGGCCTTCTCCGACTCCGACACCTCCACGCCGAGGTCCACCGGCAGCAGCCGGGTGAAGTCGGCCGCGTTGTCCGGCGGGTCGCCGCCCAGCCGGTACGCCTGCCGGTCGATCATCTCCTCGAACAGTTTGCGCGCGCTGCGGCCGTTGCCGAACGTGGCGCCCCGGTGCATCCCCTCGAAGACCGTGCGCAGCGCGGCCTTCGTCTCGTCCACCAGCTCGTACTGGTGGGTGCCGCACATGTTCTCGACGATCTGCACCAGTTCGTCGACCTCGTAGTTGGGGAACTCCACCGTCCGGCTGAACCGCGAGGCCATACCGGGGTTGGCCGCGAGGAAGCCCTGCATCTCGTCGGTGTAGCCGGCGACGATCACCACGACGTCGTCGCGGTGGTCCTCCATCAGCTTCACGAGGGTGTCGATGGCCTCCCGGCCGAAGTCGGGGCCGCTGCCGCCGCCCTCCTGACCCCCCGAGAGGGTGTAGGCCTCGTCGACGAACAACACGCCGCCCTTGGCGCGCTCGAACACCTCGGTGGTCTTGATCGCGGTCCCGCCCACGTACTGCGACACCAGGTCCACCCGCGCCACCTCGATCACGTGGCCGTACCGCAGCACGTCCAGCTCGGCCAGGATGCGGCCGTAGAGGCGCGCGACCGTCGTCTTACCGGTACCGGGCGGCCCGCCGAAGACCAGGTGGCGGCTCATCGGCGGCGTGGGCAGGCCCATCTCCGCGCGCCGCTTGGCCATCTGGTTGCGGTTGATGAGCGTCTTGACCTCATGCTTGACGTTGGCCAGCCCCACCAGCGCGTCCAGCTCGGCCAAGGGACCCTCGGGCTCCTCCTCGTCCTGCCCGCCGGCCTCGCCCGAAGGAAGCGGCGGAAGCTGGGCGGAGTCGCCGGCGGCGTCCTCGCCGTAGGAGTCCGGTACGCCGTTGCCGCTGCTCAGGAGGTCGTTGGCGCGGACCCGCTCGCTGCGCACGGTCTGGCGCAGCCCGGCCCGCCCGTTCTCGCGCACCGAGCAGTCCTCCAACAGGACGTCCTCGGTGCTGTGCACGAGGACGCCGTCACCCGCGTTGGCGAAGACCTCGCACCGGCGCAGGGTGGAGCGCGCGCCGGCTGCCACGAGCACACCGTTGCGCCGTCCGTTGTAGACCCGGGTGCGCAGCAGCGACGCCTCGCCGCCGTTGTGGACGGCGACCCCGTCGCCGGTGCACTCGGAGACGTCGCAGTCGCGGAGGTCGGCCCGCGCCTCCGCGCTCACGGTGATCCCGGTGTCGCGGCTCTCGCGGATCTGCACCCCCGTCAGCAGCGGCCGGGAGCGCTCGTCCACCTGCACGGCGCTCTTGCCGGTCCGCTCCACCGTGACGTTCTCCAGGCGGCCCTGGCCGCCCTTGCGGAAGCGCACGCCCTGGCCGCGGGTGTCGGTGACGGCGATGCCCCGCAGGAACGGGCTGCTGGCCTCGATGGCGAACCCGGGGCCGTCGGTGCCGGTGACCAGCCCCCGGTCGAACTCGGTGGTGCTGCCGCCGAGCACGCTCACGCCCTTGCCGCCGCGCACGGTCAGCCCGATGAAGGACGTGGCCGCCCGGTCCTCGGCGCGCACGCCGTCGCTCCCGGCATCCTCGACCTCGCAGTCGGTGAACAGTCCCCGGGCCTTGTTCCACACGTGGATGCCCACGCCCTTGGGGCGGGCCACCCGGACCCGGCGCATCTGGGGGTCCGAACCGTTGTGCACGGCGACGCCGCGCCCGCCCAGGTCGTCGAAGCGGCAGTCCTCGACCTCCACGCGGCTGCGGCTGGACACCACCAGGCCGTCGTCGGGGCAGTCGTGCACCCGGACGTCGCGCAGGGCGGTGGAGGAGTCGTCCTCCAACGCGATGGCGGGTTTGGCGCACCCGGAGATGTCGCAGTCCTCGATGAGGCCGGACGCCTGGCCGCTGGCGAACACCCCGTTGCCGCGCACGTCGCGGAACACGCAGGAGCGCACCGTGGGCCGCCCGCGATCGCCGATGACCAGCGCGCTGGTCTCGACGTCCTCGATCACGCAGTCCTCGATGATGCTGGTCTCGGCGGTGGTGATGACCACGCCCGCCCCGGCCGAGCAGGTGACGCGGCTCTCGCGCATCGCCAGCGCGCCGGTCTCGCGCACCACGACGGCCGTCCAGGCCGAGCCGTCCACCTCGCAGTCGGCCATCTCCACCTGTCCGGCGGGGATGTCCACGGCGGGCCGCTCCTCGTCGCGGCCGCGCAGCACCAGGCCGGACAGCTTCACCGCCTCCGCGCCCGAGATCACCGCGCTGCCCGACTCCGCCGTGATCTCCACGCTGCCCCGGCCGTCCCGCGCCATCAGCGTGACGACCTTGAGCAGCATCAGGCTCTCCTCGTAGCGGCCTGGAGCGATGGTGATGATGGCGCCGCTCTGCGCCGCGGCCAGCGCCGCTCCGATCGTCGTGTGCCCGTCCGGGGCTACCGTCAGGAGTTGCCTGGCCATCTGGTCTTCCTCTTCTCGATTCCGGGCCCCGGGCGGCCCTGTGCGCGATGGTACGGGGTGTTGGGCCCGCTCCGGACGGGGGATTCCGGGATCAGTCGCACGTCGCCCTGATGGCTCCGGCCGCGACGTGGGAACTCCTGCCCTCCTGGTCGGCGAGAGTATTTTCGCCGATGTTGGTGAGCTGGACGGTGAAACTCTCGGCGGGAGAGACGAGTCCGACGACCTTCACCCAGCCGCCGCGCACCTCCGACTGGCCGATGCCGAAGATGCCCACGGAGTCGCCCTCGGGCCGGTCACCGGGGAAGATCTGGTACTTGGCCTCCGCTTCCCCGACCCACAGCGGGCTCTCGTCGTCGGGCACGTACACCAGAAGCTCGCACGAGGCGCCCGCCGTGCCGGGGGTGAAGGTCCAGTGCGCGAACTGGCCGTCGCCGCGTTCGGGGTCGCCCGAGACGGGGATGGCGTCGTAGGTGCCGTAGCAGCCCTCCGCGTCGGTGTTCGCGTCGCGGGTGGCCCAGGAGGCGAAGCCCTCGCCCTCCTCCCACATGCCGGTGCGGCCGTAGGAGGTGGGGCCGTCCTCGGCGCAGCCGGGGCCGGCGACCTCGGAGTAGGCGGGGCCGGACTCCGAGGGGGAGGCGGAGGGGGACGGAGAGGGGGCGTCCGACGGTTCGGGCGACGCGGAGGCGTCGGCGGCCTCCCCGTCGGCCTCGTCCGGGGACGCCTCGGGGGACGGTTCCGCGTCGCCCTCCGGTGAGGGCTCCCCGGACGGCTCCTCGGAGGGGACCGCCGCCGAGAACGCGTTCATCCGCCCTTCGGGTTCGGCGGCCTCCTCGTCCTCGGCCGGTGCGGCGGCGGCCTTGGCGCCCTTCTCGGCGGGCGGCGCCGCGTCCCCGCTGGGGGCCTGCGACCCGCCGACGCCGGGCAGGGAGTCGATGATCCCGGGGGCGTCCTCGCCCTTCATCGACGCCTCCGGCGCCTTCTCGTCGGCGCCCCCGCCGGTTTCCCGCTCCCCGCCGGAGGAGGCGACCGAACCGCCACGGGTGCCCTCCTCGGACGGGGCTCCAGCCCCGCCGCCGCCGGACTCCCCGCCGTCTTCCCCGGGGGAGGGGGAGGCACCGAGGGGCCCGGAGCCCCCGCTCTCCTCCTTCTTGGCCTCCGGCACGTACCCCGCCGAGGTGTCCTCCGGTGCGTCGTTGACGCCCCCGCCGCCACCGGAGCCCGCGTCGTCGCCGGAGGCCGCCTGGCGCCGGTCACCGGAGCCGGCGTCCAGGCCGGCCTGGGTGACCGCGGAGCCGTCCGCGCCGTCCGCCAGGCTGCCCGCGCTCAAGGGGACGGTCTCCAACGACACGTCCTGGGTGCCGGCCGAGACCGCGAAGGGCGCGGCGACCAGGATCAGTCCGGCGATGGCCGCGCCCGCGAGCACGGGGGCGCCGGGGCGGCCCAGCCGCGCGGTGGGGTCGACGGCCTCCAGCGGCGCGCCGGTCGTGGCGCCCACGGAGTCGAAGGCGCGGGGGCGCGCGATGGCCTCGGCCGCCGTGGCCGCGTCGGTGGAGGACGCGGCGTCCGCGGCCACCGGGCGCGGGACGTCGGGGAGGCTCGTGTCGCGGGCGGCGGGGGCCGCGTCCGCTTCGGGCGCCGTCTTCTTCTGCGCACCCTCGAACTTCTCGGTCATTGACGGGCGTCCTTTCCAAAACCCTCGGCGGATCTGACCGCGCGGGGGAGCGGGGCCGGGGGGAACCTGGCGCTGCACGGGTGCGGGTGGGGGTTTCCCGCGGGGGCGGGCCGTGTCGCTGGCCGCGCCGGCGGTGGACGGCGGCGGCCGTCCGACCGGCTGGGCGTCATTTCCACAAGCTCTGAAGGGCGTCGACAGGCGGGAGAGGGCCGCCGCGTCCGGTGAGGTGCCTCCGGGGCGGATGCGTCTTTCCCTGTTTCTGCCGCACCCTTTCTACCATTCTCGACTATCCGCCCCCACTTGCGGAAGGTCGTGGGCCCTCCGGTCGGGGAACAGCCGTCCACCACATGCCCGGGCAGTCCGGGGACCGGTCGGGACAGGGGCTCGCCGACGCGCACGGCGCGCGGAGCCCGGGACGTGTCCTCGGTCACACCGTTCTCGCCTAGGTCGTTCCGTCGTTCGGATCGCCCAGCAGCGCGTCCCGGAACAAGTCGTTGATGCTGCGCGGCGGCTCCGGGGTGCTCGGGGCCTGCGTCGTCGGAGCGGGGGCGGGTGCCGGGGGGTTCTGCCGGTGGACGGTGGTGTGGCTGGACTCGCCCCCTGGGGGCGGCGGGAGAAGGTCGTCGAGCGCTGGATCGGCGGCGCGCTGGGCGTTCCAGGCGTCGATTACTCGATTGAAGAAATCTCTTTTCTCGGGGAAGCTGACGATATTTTTTTTGCCATTTTCCCCATTGGGTATCACCGGGTTGTAGCTTCTGTTTTCTATCAGCTTTTCAATTTCACCATTACTGTGATGTTGGATTATTTTTTTGACAAGATTTGTGGAAACGTGTTTGAGGATTGGTGTGGAGTTTTTGAATTTCTGAATGGCGGCTTCTTTGGACTTGGGGTCGGGCTTGGACTTGGGGTCGGGCTTGGGGTCGGGCTTGGGCTTGGGGTCGGGCTTGGACTTGGTGGGGAGTGCGGCTGGGGTGGGGAGGAGGTTTTTGAGTGCGTCGTTGGTTTGGCGTTGGTTGTTCCATTCAGTAACGACCTGATGAAGGAGTTCGAATTTCTTTTCTTGGCTTCTGAGTTTTTTTCTGTCTCCATCGAGGTTGATGCTCGGGTTGAAGCTCGTGTCTCTTGAGAGTTGGTCGATGGTGTTGTTTCGGTAGGCGTCGAAGATTTTGTTGATGGTTTGGTTGCTGGAGTTTTCGAGGATGGGTGCGGCGTTTTTGAGTTGCTGTATTTCGGGGATCGGGCTGGGGGTTGCGGCGCGAGTGTCGACTTCGGGGTTGATGACTGCGGATCCGGGGCTGATCGGGGCGTCGGTGCCAAAGTCGGTGTTGGGCTCCGGTAGGCCAGTGTCCGTGCTGGTGTCCATAGGGACTGGGCCGAACCCGGTGTCGGTTGCGGTGGCGCTCCACTCCATGGAGCCCTCGGGGGCGGGCCGGGATGTGCCGTCGGTGTTTGCGGGCGGGGTGAGGAGGGCGTCGAGTTCGGGATCGGTTTGGCGTTGGGCGTTCCACGAATCCCTGACTCGGGTGAGGAAGGAGTATTTATCGGCGGACCTTCGGATTTGGCTTCTGGTTCCGCTGCCGTCGAGGTCGACTCGTGGATAGAAGTTCGTTTTTTCTGCGAGTTGGTCGAGGGTGTTGTTTCGGTAGGCGTCAAGAATTTTCTGGATGGTTCGACTACTAGCATTCTTGAGGAGCGGGGTGGTTTCCTTGAAGGTGGAGATGTTTTTCTTGAGTTTTTGAATTTCTTCTTGGTCGGACCTGATGGCTTCGGGGGATTCCTGGTTGGGGGAAGTGAAAAGTTCGGGGTTGGTCCGGCGTTGGGTGTCCCAGGCAGTGGTGACCTGTTCGAGGAATGAGGCTTTATCGGCGATAATTGTAAGCTGTTTTTTGTTTCTGGTGCCGTTGAAGTCGACCTGTGGTCGGAAGTTCGTGTTTTTGGCGAGTTGTTGGATGGTTTTATTGAGGTAGGCGTCGAGGATTTTTTCGATAATTTCGCCGCTGGAATCCTTGAGGATGGGTGCGGCGTCTTTGAGTTTTTGGAAATTGGGGATTGTTGCTGGTTCTGGGAGAAGGGCGGCGAGTGCGGGGTTGGTTTGGCGTTGGTTGTTCCAGGCGGTGGCTACCTGTTCGAGGAATGAGGCTTTATTGGTGAAGCTTTGGAGTTCTTCTCTGTTTCCGGTTCTGTTGAGGTCGACTTTCGGGTGGAAGTTTTTTTCTTTGGCGAGTTGGGTGAGGTTGTTGTCGCGGTAGGAATCGAGGATTCTCTGGATGGTTTGGCTGTTGGAATCCTTGAGTATGGGTGCGGCGTTTTTGAGTTGTTGGATTTCTGGGTTTGGATTGGGGGTCGCGATGGAGATGTTCTGGAGGGATGTAAAGAGTTCGGGGCTGATTTGGCGCTGGGTGTTCCAGGCGGTGATGACCTGTTCGAGGAATGAGGCTTTATCGGCAAGGCTTTCGAGTCGTTTTATTTTTCCGGTTTCATTGAGGTTGACTTTCGGGTGGAAGTTTTTGTTTCTAGTGAGTTGGTCGAGGGTGTTTCCTCGGTAGGCGTCGAGGATTTTTTGGACGGTTAGAACGCTGATGTCCCTGAGGAGGGGGGTGGCGTTTTTGAGTCGTTGTATCTCAGTGGTGAGGAGGCCGGAGACTGTGGGGTTGTTTTCCCAGGTGGTGAGGAGTGCGCGGGTGAGTTGGGTGCCTTGGCGTCCGTGGGTGTGGGTGTGCCAGGCGTCGTAGACCTGGGTGAGGGTGGGGTTGTGGTCGGTGGCTGCGTGGAGGAGTTGGTGGGCTTGGGTGGTGGTGAGGTGGGGGGGTGCGTTGGGGGTGGTGCGGTGG
>NZ_BSQG01000003.1:0-158892 GCF_030268225.1 Nocardiopsis ansamitocini
CAGCGCCGATGGTACTGCCTCCTTGCTGGGGTGGGAGAGTAGGACGCCGCCGTAATTGATGTTGGTTGGGCTCGTTTGGTTGCCTCTTGTGGGGGTGGCTGGGCGAGCCCTTCCGCATTTGTGGGGGAAATCGAGAAAATATCGGAACGGGCCGCTCCGGTTCTTCCTCCGCACAACCAGTACGAAGGAAGAACCAGTAACCGGACGTCAATCGGCCCGGTCAGGCCGAAGGGCTGTCGCGCGGGTTTTCCCGAGAACCTTCGTGCCGTTCAAGGTAGTCCAGATAGACCGGACGCAGCGCCTCGCGCAATTCGTGATCGCCTTCGCGTTCGGCGATCAGTTCGCTGAACAGATTGGATGCCTTCAGCGCACCGGTCTCCCCGGCTTCTTGACGACCGGTGGCGGCCTCCGCAGCCGGAATGCTTTGCACCAGTTCCCAGAGGTAGGTCGCGTCCCATCGCTCACGGGCCAGGGCGACAGCGCGCCGCCGAAGTTCGTCGGTGTCGAGTCGGTCGAGATCTGCACTCATTCCCCTCCCTTACCCGTAGTGCCACGGCGTAACTTCTTCCACGCAGATCCCCGGGCCGGCTCCAGGGCGGGAAAGCCTCCTGCTGAGAGCCCCGGAGGCCCGCAACCGCGGCGGGATAAGGGAAACCGGTCCTCGCCGCACCGTCATTGACGGTGTGCCCCCGGGAGGTTTGGGAACATATAGCGCCATGGCCCTCCAGCGCTCCACGGCGGCGGGTGCCGCCGCTTTCCTGGTGCTGTGCGCGCTCTCCGGATGCGTTTCCGCCCCCCAAGACGATCCCGGTTCATCGCAGACGCAGGCCCCTCCGAGCGGGGCGCCCCCGCAAGGGGGGGATTCCCCGAGCCCTCCGGCCCCCGACCCCGGTCCGGTCGAAGGGGACCCCGACACCCCCATCCCCGCCCCGGACGCCCCGCCCGAGACACCCGGCGACCTGGTGTCCGCGATCCAACGGGCGGTACTGACCAGAGAGACCGTCCGCTACCAGGCGACCGCTTCCCTCGGCGGTATCCGCAGGGCAGAGGCCAGCGGTGGTTACGTCTTCCACGCAAAAGACTCCATCGACTTCACCGCGGACCTCGACATGCGCAGCAGGAGCGGTGACGATTACGCAGCACAGGCCGTTGCGGTGGGTGACAGGTTCTTTCTCAAGCCACCGACCACCGACGGCCTTCCTTCGGGGGCCGAGTGGGTCGGCCGTTCACGTGCGGACTTCGAGGACCCGCCCGAGCCCAGGGCCCTCTACTCCGAGGCCATCCGTGCGATCTCGGGGATCCGGGACTGGAGCATGATCGCCGCCTCCAGCGAGCTTCTTCCCTCCGGTCGGCGCACCGTGAACGGGGTGACCGGCCGTGGCCACCGGGCGACCTTCTCAGTCGTGGACGGCATGAACAACGTGAGCGGTACGGGAGGCGCATGGCGAGTGCTACAGGACCTGTCCGCCCAGGGGGTCCGGCAGATCACCTTCACACTGTGGGTCGATGACGACTATCTGCCCGTTGCGGTGATCGTGCAGATGAAAAGCGAGGACGGTCCGGCTCACGTGGATCTCACCTTCACCGACTGGGGGGACACCCTTGAATTCCCGGTCCCCGACCCGGGGGAAGTATGGAATCGGTCCTGAAACCCACGTTTCACACCCCGCGTTTCCGCCCGTGCACATAACGTGGCATTGAGTGAGCGGGCCGGTACCCGCACGCTCGGCCGAGGGCATAGGCTCGAAGCTCCGCATGACATCCGTTCAGCAAGGGGTGCAAAGACTGGTGACGACGACCAACGGCGCGGCTAAGCAGATCACGCAGCACACCCTGGACAATGGACTCCGGTTGGTGATTGCTCCGGCCGCAACCGGTCAGGTGGCCGCCGTCAACCTCTGGTACGGGGTCGGCTCCAGGCACGAGGTCCCGGGCCGCACCGGGTTCGCGCACCTCTTCGAACACCTGATGTTCCAGGGAAGTGGCAACGTCCCCAAGGGGGACCACTTCGATGCGATCGAGCGACTGGGCGGCGACATCAACGCCTCCACTTCGAGTGACCGCACCAACTACTACGAGACGGTTCCCGAACACGCCCTCGACCTCGCCCTGTGGCTGGAGGCCGACCGTCTCGCCACCCTGCGCGAGGGAATGGGGCAGGAAGTCCTGGACAACCAGCGCGACGTCGTCAAGAACGAGCGTCGCCAGCGCTACGACAACATCCCCTACGGAACTGCCTTCGAGCGCATCCTTTCCCACGCCTACCCGCCGGGGCATCCTTACCATCACCCGACTATCGGTTCCATGGCGGACCTGGACGCTGCCGACCTCGAGTACGTGCTCTCCTTCCACAAGGCGCACTACGGTCCGGACAACCTGGTCCTCACCGTGGTCAGTGCCCTCGACCCCGACGACGTGCACGAGCGGGTCAAGCACTATTTCGGCGGCATCCCTGCGCGCGACGTCATCGCCGAGGCGCCCGACGCCACCCTGGAAGGACCCATCGGCGGGCCCAAGAGCGAGGTCGTCACCGAGAACGTCCCCGCGCCCGCGGTCTTCCTCATCTACCGGGTCCCCGCCTACGGCACGCGCGAGTTCGACATCATGCAGTTGGCCTCCGCCGTACTCGGCCAAGGACAGGGCAGTCGGCTCTACCGCAGGCTCGTCGTCGAGCGCGGCCTCGCCAACGACGACGGTGGTTCGGCAGCCGACCTGGTCAATTTCCGTTACACCCCCGGCCTGTTCTTCGTGAGCATGATCGCCAGGGACGGCGTCACCGGCGACCAGCTGGAGGAGGCCATGCTCGACGAGATCTCGACCCTGGCCGACGGCATCAGCGAGGAGGAGATGGAGCGGGCCCGCGCCGTTCTGGAGCGCGACCACCTCCAGTCGATCTCCACTCCCGGAGGGCTCGCGGACTCCCTCGGCAGCTGCACGCAGCTGTTCGACGACCCCACCCTCGTCTACACCTGGCCGCAACGTTGGGCCGCCATCAGCACCGACGAAGTCGTGGAGTACGCCAAGCGTCTTCTCACTCCGGAGAATCGCCTCTCGGTCCGTTTCGAGGACGAAGAGGCCCCGGACGCCGACGCCTGATCCGTCGCCGCTGTATCAGCCCAACGCGCATCCTGATGTAGAGGAAGATCCGTCTTGAGCAACCTCCAGACCCGCCCAGTGCTCGGTGAGCCCACGCGCTACACCTTCCCCAAGCCCCAGCGCCTTCAGGTCGGGGGCGGCACTGTCGTGGCCATCGATATTCCCGGCCAGCCCTACGCCGCCATCCGGCTCGTCCAGCCGGCCGGTGGCATCAGCGAACCGGCCGATCTCATGGGTGTCGCCGCGCTGACCAACGAAGCCCTTGAGGACGGCATCCACGGCAACAGCTCGCTGGCGCCTTCGCTGGAACGCCACGGCGCGGAGTGGGTGTCCCGGATCGGCTGGGACAGCTTCATCACCGGTGTTGATGCTCCGGCCAACCGCATCGCCGACGCCGTTGGGCTGTTCGCCGAGGCTCTGCGCACTCCCGCTCTGCGTGACGAAGACATCGTCCGTCGCCGTGACCAGCTCATTGAGAGCTTCTGGCTGGAGGCGTCGGTCGCCTCCACCCTGGCCGCGCGTTCCATCGGGGGCCAGCTCTTCACCGGCCGCTACGCCACGCCTCTCAGCGGAGGGCCGGCAGGACTGCACGAACTCACGCCTGAAAACGTGCGCCGGTTCCACGCCGACTCCGTGGCCTCCGTCGCGGGCACCCTCGTTGTGGTCGGTGACCTTTCGGGCGTTGATCTGGAAGCCCTCGGAAGGACCGTGTTCGGTGACGCCCTCGCCACGCCGGCCCGCCACACCGTTGCTCCGGATCCCGCCCCGGGGGACCTGCCGCGTATTCTTCTCCTGGACCGCCCCGGCTCCGTGCAGTCCGCACTGATCCTGGCGCACCGGGCTCCGGCGCGCTCCCAGGTCGACCTGCCCAAGGTCGAAGGGATGAGTGACGTGCTGGGCGGGATGTTCACCTCTCGCCTCAACATGGAACTGCGCGAACGCCTGGGTTACACCTATGGTGTCGGGTGCCGCTTCGATCTGCGTCGCGACAGCGGTGTCTTCGTGATCAGCACCCAGGTCGAGGCGCCCACCACGGCGCATTCGATCACCGCCACGCTAGAGCAGATCGCCAAGTTGAAGGACGAGGGTGCGACCGAGGGCGAGCTCGCCGCGGTGCGCGAGTCCAACACGGTCGGTCTTCCGGTGAGCTATTCCACAGCCGGCCGTCTGGCCGGTGCCCTCGTCGAGTCCGTCGTGCACGATCTGCCCGAGGACCATGTGGACCGGCTGCGTGCAGGGTTCGAGCGGCTCACCGCCGACGATCTCCAGCAGGCCGCCCGCGATTACCTGCACCCGCAGGAGTCCGTCGTCATCGTCGCGGGAGACGCCGAGACCCTTCGGGAGCCGCTCGCCGAGACCGGATTCGGACCGGTTGAGGTTCGCGATCCCGAGACGCTTTGGGCCGTACCTGGTTCCACCACCCCCTGAATGGCAAAATCAGGCAAAGGAGAGGGAAAGCGCGGCATGTGACACAGTCCGCGGGAGATAACGAAACCGAACCTAAGTGACTGTGATGTTCCAACCACCTGCTCTAATGTCTTCAGACGTTGGTATAACGAGTGGTGCGTCTATGCCCCGACGCCACCGCCGCCGCAACCGCCCGCAGGAGGCCAGCATGGCCCGTGAGCTGATCCTGTAAGAGTCGTGTCCTCCATAGAACCCCCAGCAGAGCGGCAGGACTCCCAGCCGCCGGATTCGTCGCGCCCGGTTGTGGTCGACGACGCCCCCGAGGAGCAACGCATCCTCGCGGGGCGATACACCCTGACCGAACCCATCGGGCGCGGCGGGGTCGGTACCGTCTGGCGCGCCACCGACGTCGTCCTCGACCGCGAGGTCGCGGTCAAGGAACTTCGGTTGCCCGATGACCTGACCGAGGCCGAGCGCAGTTCGCTGCTGCGCCGCACCACCCGAGAGGCCCGGGTCGCCGGTCGCCTGACCCATCCCAACGTTGTCACCGTGCTGGACGTCGTCAACGAGGACGGCCGGCCGTGGATCGTGATGGAACTGGTCGTGGCGCGCACACTCGCCGAGATCGTCGACCTCGCCGGGCCTCTTCCCTATCCACGCGTGGCCGAGATCGGTCTGCAACTGATCAGCGCGTTGAAAGCTGCACACGACGAGGGGATCGTCCACCGCGACGTCAAGCCCGAGAACGTCATGATCAGCGATCAGGGCAGGGTCGTCCTGACCGACTTCGGGCTGGCAGCCTGGACCGGTGAGTCGGCGCTGAGCAGTTCGGGCCGAATCATCGGCTCGCCCTCCTACATCCCGCCGGAGCGCGCAAAGGCCGGCCCAGTCGGGCCTTCCTCGGACCTGTGGTCATTGGGTGCGACCCTGTACGCCGCGGTCGAGGGCCACCCGCCCTACAACCGCAAGGGCTACATCGCCATTCTGCGCGGCGACGATCTGGAAGAGCCTGAGCCGGCTGCCAACGCGGGACCGCTCGCCCCGGTGTTGGCCGGCCTGCTGCGGGTCGATCCCGAGGCGCGCCTGACCGCGGACAGTGCCACCGCGATGCTGCGCATCGCTTCACTCGCCCCCTGGGCACCCGAGACCAGCCCGGAGACAGCCGCGAAGTCGGCGGCAGAGACCGAGGCACGCAACGAGTCGGATCAGTCAGCGGCCGAAGCGATACCCGTCGCGCTGAAAGCGGGGGCAGAGGCCCTGCGCAACAACCTGCACGACCAGGTCGCGCATGTCTCCGACGCGCTCCAGCGCCATCGTCCGGAATCGGTGAGTGCCCTGCTCACCTCGATCCGGGAGTCCACCGACACCCTCGGGCTGACCAGTTCGGGCAAGCATCGCAGCAAGAGTGCCGTTCCGGTCATCATCGGTGTGGCAGCGGGGGTAGTGGCGCTGCTCGCAGTCATCCTGTGGGCGCTGGTTCTTCGGTAACGGCAAACGTACGGGTGGGGTGGAGGAAGCCTGCTCCTCCACCCCACCAGGGTCCTTTGTAGGGCCGACGGGACTCGAACCCGCACTGGCACGAACCTAAATCGTGTGTCTCTACCTATTGGACTACGGCCCTCTGTAGCTGGCTGTCCGGTCGTCTTCTCCGGTCGCGGGCGCGACGACAAAACCGTCCGTCTGAAGAGTGGCAGTTGGGGGTGCGCAAACGCAAATTCTCCGGCCCCTGTCGCACGTGCTTCTCCGGATGAGCCGTTCGGCTGCGGACAGGGCAGCCGACATCGAGCGGCGTTCTTCGTACGCTGCCGGCCGGCCGATCACCCACCCGGTGGCCGCCCCCGGGGGGCGGAACAGTCATCTGCGCCCCGCCCCCGGTGGGTCAGATGCCCAGTTCCCGCTTGACCCGATCGACGTGGCCGGTGGCCTTCACGTTGTAGAACGCCTTCTCGACCACGCGGTCCGCACCGATCACGAGGGTGGACCGGATCACACCCTGGACGATCTTGCCGTAGTTCTTCTTTTCACCGAACGCGCCGTAGCCGGTCAGGACGGTCTTCTCCGGGTCGGAGAGAAGAGGGAAGGTCAGCCCTTCCTTCTCGGTGAACGCCGCCAGTTTGGCGGTGGTGTCGGGGGAGATCCCGAGCACGGTCAGGCCGGCAGAGTTGAAGGCGCGGAGGTTGTCGCGGAAGTCGCATGCCTGGCTGGTGCATCCGGGGGTCATGGCCGCGGGGTAGAAGTACAGCACCACACGGTTGTGGCTCCCCAGGACCTCGCTGAGTGTGACGGGTTTGCCGTCGGCGTCGTCGAGGGTGAAGTCGGGCGCTGTGTCGCCGGGCTGGAGGCGGTCGGTGGACTCGCTCAACGCGTGGTCTCCTCATCGGGGTGGGGCCTGGGACTGTCGTGTTCAGCCTATTGCGCGTGGTGGGGCGCTGCTGGGAGGGTCGCAGGGCAGCCAGATGCGGCCTGTCCCGGTTCGGGATGAAGGGCCCGGGTCCGGATTCGGCGGCAGTAACGAAACGCTTCATGCCCAAGACGCGCATGAAGGGCGATCTTCACCTAAGGTTGACCAAGCCCATGCCGCGTCGGCACCGGATCATGGTGAGGGGCGGGTCCCGCAACGACTCGCACCGTCAGGACCGGTAGCACCCGGTACTGGGCCGAAGCACCTTTCCCGCTTCGAGGAGTACGCCAGCAATGTCCAGTTTCACCATGGACGAGGTCAGGAATCGCACCCGCAAGGAGCGCGATTCCTGGTGGACCGTCTGGGCGATCGATCCGATCGCTCTGCGGCTCGTCCGGTTGATCGCCAACCGCACGTCGATCACGCCCAATCAGCTGACGGTCGTGGTGCTGTTGTTGGGTTTGGGAGCGGCCGCATGCTTCGCGGTGGGCTTCTGGCCGTTCCTGATCGCGGGTGCGGTCCTGTACTACGTGTCCTTTCTCGTGGACTGCATGGACGGCAAGCTCGCGCGGTTGACCGACCGGGAGTCGCTGTTCGGGTCGTGGATGGACTACATCTTCGACCGGTTCCGGGTGCTGATGTGCGCGGTGGCGTTGATGGGCGGCCAGTACGTACTGACCGGACGGACGGTGTTCGTCTGGATGGCACTGGTCGTGGTCTTCTGCGACATGCTGCGCTATCTCAACGCCCTCCAGGTCTACAAGATGCGTCGGGAGATGCGCTCCTACCTGGCGGCAGCCCTGGAACGGGCCCGGGCAACGCTGTCGATGCTGGAGCCGGCGCAGCCAGGGGCGCCGCTCAGCGATACCGGCGAGCAGGCAGTGCTCAAGCACGGAATCTCGGTGCTGGAGCAGCTTCTTCGGTCGCAGGCGGAGAAGGAGAACCGCTATGACCGGGACGCGGGCAAACAGCCTGACGTGCAGTTGCCCAAGGTGGATCTGCACCAAGAGTTTCGGCATCGTTTTCCGTGGTATCAGCGGTTCTGGGAGTTCTTGCGGGCCCACCGGATCCGAACGCACCTGGTGAGCGGCATCGAACTCCAGATCGCGGTGTTCGTACTGGCGCCTCTGCTGGCGGTCTTCGCCCCGAGCGCGATTGTCTGGACGACCGTGCTGGCAGGCGTTTTGCTACTCGCGTTCGAGATCCTGATCGTCTATAAACTGTGGTTGTCCACCCGGGATTTCTTCCGGGTGGTCGATGGGATCGAGGGCGCGTTGAGTTTTGCGCGTACGCCTGAGAGACAGGCCGGTGGCGAGACGCCGGCCGCTGATTCATCGCAGGCGACTCTGCGGTAGCGGAAGGAAACGGGCTTTATGGAGGCAACGGGCCCCGAGGAACCCCGGCGCGACCCGGCTGTTGTGCAAGCCGAGATCGAGCGTGCGCAGGTTCGGCTTGCGTGGGCGATCGATGAGCTGACCGACCGCGCCAACCCCAAGAACGTGGCCAAACGTGGGCTGGGCAAGCTGCGCGACACCGGCGAGCTTTTGGTTGAGGAAGCTCGGGCCCTGGTCACCGGCGCGTCGGTGCGGCGTACCGACAGCCACCTGGTAGAGCCCCCGGAGGGCGCGATCCTGCTCAAGGGCGAGGACGAGGTGGTTGCGGACTACGAGTTGCGTCGTGGACCGTCGCCCGCTCTGCTCGTCGGGGTGGGCGTCGGGTTGGCCGTCGCGGTGGGCATCGCCGTGGCGGTGCGGCGTCGGGCTAAGCGCTAGACGAACCAACGAGGAGGGGTTCGGGGTGGTGACCCCGGCCCCTCCTCGTTGCGTCGGAGCCTTAGAGGAAGGTCTTTCCCTCTCCCCGGTAGGTGGGGACGGTGGCCACGACCTCGTCACCGTCGACGAGGTGAAGTTGGTCGAAACGTTCGCAGAGCTCGCCGGCTTTGGCGTGGCGCATCCAGACCCGGTCGCCGATGGCCAGGGCGTCCGCGGGTGCCCCCTTGAGCGGTGTCTGTACTTCCCCGACGCCCTCGGTACTGCTGTAGTCGAGACCGGGCGGCAGGTAGGGCTGGGGGAGTCGCGTGCTGTCGCCCGGGCCGGAGGCGGTGTATCCACCGCCGAGGGCGGTGACCACGCCGGGAGCAGGGCGGCGAACGACGGGCAGTGCGAACAAGGCGGCCGGTCGGCCGGTGAAGGATCGGTAGTGGTCGAAGAGGCGGGGTTGGTAGAGCCCGGAGCCCGCGGCGACCTCGGTCACGGCACGCTCGCGGCTGGTGATGTGCAGGCTCCCGGTGCCGCCACCGTTGACGAAGCGGAGGGGGGCGACCTCGCTGACCGCGCGTACGATCTGGGCCCGCCGCCGGGCGAGTTCGTACTGGGACTGTTGCTGGACCCATTGCAGTACCCGGCCGTAGACGGGGCGTCCCGGGGGTGCGTCACCGATTCCGGCGATCTGTGCCTCGTAGGCCATGATGCCGTCGAGGTGCAGGCCCGGGCGCCGGCTGATCAGGCGTGCGAGAGCAACGGCCTGGCCGGGGGTGCGGAGAGGGGAGCGGTGTGCGCCGATGCGGTTGCGCTGCCCGAGTGGTTGCCAGCTGGTGTCGATATCGATGCACACCCTGATGGGGGTTGCAGGGGCGGGTGCGGCAGCGGTGATGACGTCCAGATGGTCGGAACTGTCGACAACGACGGTGATCTTTGCGGCGGCCTCGGGGTCGGCCCCCAGGGCGGTGATGGCGTGGGCGTCGACGGTCGGGTAGGCGACGAGGATGTCGTGGCCGTCCAGCGTCTCGTCGGCGGCCAGCCATAGTGCTTCGGGGAGGGTGTAGGCCATGATCCCGGAATAACCCGGGGTGGCCAGGGTCGTGCGCAGAAGGTGGCGGCACCGGACGGATTTGCTGGCGACCCGGATGGGCATGCCGCCGGCGCGACGGGTGAGGTCTGCGGCGTTGGCGCGCATAGCCGCCAGGTCGACGATGGCGAAGGGGGCTTCCAGGTGTGCGGTCGCTACTTCGTAGCGGTCACGAACACTACTCATAGTGTGAGCATGTCACACGTTTGTGAAACTTTTTCATGTTGGATGGTGGAATCTCTGCCGGCGGTTACCGGACTCCCCCCGGCCGCCAAAGCGGCCTGGGTAGGCTGGTGGTCCTGCTCATCGGCTGCTTCCCAGCCGGTGTCCCGCCTCTGAGAAGGTCCTTTTGACAGACATGAGCGAGCGCGAATTCGTCCTGACCCTGTCGTGCCCCGACAGCCGTGGAATCGTTGCGGCGGTGGCCAACCTGTTGGCCGCTCACAGCGGCAACATCGACGAGAGTCAGCAGTGCGGCGACCACTACACGGGACGCTTCTTCATGCGGGTGCAGTTCAGCGTCGACGACGCGGGAGTGAGCGAGGACGCGCTTCGGGGGGCGTTCGCGGGACTCGCCGCGGAGTTCTCGATGGATTGGAACCTGTGGCGGCGTGACGTTCGCCCCAGGGTGCTGGTGATGGTCTCCCGGTTCGGTCACTGTCTCAACCACCTGCTCTACCGTCAGCGCAGCGGCCTGCTGGGGATCGACATCGCGGGTGTGGTGTCCAACCACCGCGATCTGGAGTTCTTGGCCGACTCCTACGGCCTTCCCTTCCACCACCTTCCGGTGACGTCGCAGAACAAACCGGCGCAGGAGGCCCGGTTGCTCGAGCTGGTCGAGGATGCAGAGGTGGACCTGGTGGTACTGGCCCGCTATATGCAGGTGCTCTCGGAGGACCTCTGCCAGAAGATGTCCGGACGCGTCATCAACATCCACCACTCCTTCCTGCCGAGCTTCAAGGGAGCCCGCCCCTATCACCAGGCGCACGCGCGTGGCGTGAAGCTCATCGGGGCGACCGCCCACTATGTGACGGCGGATCTGGACGAGGGGCCCATCATCGAGCAGGAGGTGGCCCGTGTCGACCACGCCGCCACCCCCGAGCAGCTGACCGCGATGGGGCAGGACCTGGAGTCGGTGGCGTTGGCACGGGCCGTCGGTTGGCACGCCGAGCACCGGATCCTCATCAACGGAGAGAAGACGGTGGTGTTCCGGTAGGCCCGGCGTGGGCCCGCTTCGAGCGGGGTCAGACGATGTCGGCGATGTCGATGTCCACACGGGCGATGACCCAGCCGAGTTGGTTGCGCGCAGCCGACAGCACCGACCGGCGCAGGACCTCGGCCGCTTCGGGGATGGGGGTCCCGGTATCGGCGCGAACGGTGAGGCGCACGGAGTATCCCTCGGTCTCGGCTTCGCCGATCTGGCAGCGCCCCACCCGGAGCCCGGGGGTCCGGTCAGCGGCCATGCGCAGGATCTTCGCGGCGACGGACTCGCGTACCTGGGTGTGGCCGTTGTCCGGAAGAGACCGGGTCGAGGGGACGTCCAGGACGCGCGTCGAGCGCCCCTCCCGCCGAACCGTGTTCATCACGTTGTCGAGGAGTTGGGGAGGGGCCGTGACGCGTTCCTCCCTGAGTTCGTCGCGGGCCGAGTCGAGGGTGGGGTCGGGCTCGGTGTGCTCTACCGCCATGGTTTCAGCGCCTCCACGAGATGGGTGCGGGCACGGTGGATGCGCCCGCGTACGGCAGTCGGTGTGGCGTCGACGATCGCTGCTATCTCCTCATAACTCATTCCTTCCAGCTCGCGCAGTGTCCAACACACTCGTTGGGGCGGGGGGAGGTTTTCCAGGGCCTTGGCCAGGGCGCTGCGCAGATCGGTCGCCACCGAGTGGTGCTCGGGGCCAATCGAGGGGTCGGGCAGCTCCGCACCATCCTCCCCGATCGGCGACGTCGGGCGTCGTGACCGGATCGAGTTCAGGGCGCGCCGGCTGACGATCCGGTAGAGCCACCCTGAGAAGGTCGCCGGATTGTCCAGTTCGGGCAGTTGTCGCCAGGCGGCGATGAACGCTTCCTGCGCGGCGTCGGCGGCGTCACCCTCGTTGCCGGTGACGCGCAGGGCGATCCGGTAGACGGGATTCTGGTAGCGCCGGACGAGCAGTTCGAAGGCGCTGGTGTCGCCGTCCTGGGCGTGTTCGACCAGGACGGAATCCGCAATGTCCTCTTCTGTGAGCATTTGGCGGCCTGCCACATCCTTCGGACGTACAATGATTGACTACTTTATGCATTTGATCAAATACATTGGGTAATGACGTGCTGGGCGGACCCCTCGTGTTGGTCGTTGATTTAAGTGACCCAGGTCACAATACTTCGACCGTGAGGATGGGGCGCTGAACCGTGTCTTCCATATGTAACGGCAGGAACCGCTATCGAAGACCTCGACAGAAGCGGACTCCGCCAAAGCGATAGGCCATTTGCCCCTAGGGCAGATGTCGAAACATAGGAGAGAACCCCATGGGCCAGCTGGGAAACCGCTTCGAAGACGTCGCCGGCAAGGCCAAGGAGACCACTGGGAAGGCCACCGGAAATCGTGGGCTTGAGCGCGAAGGCAAAGCCGACCAGGTCAAAGCCCAGGCCAAAGAAGCAGTGGACGGTGCCAAGGACAAGCTCGGCGAGGCCGCGGACAAGGTCAAGGACGCTTTCAAGCGCTAAAACGCCCGCACACTCCAGCCTCGGTGTCTATCCGCCGAGACAATCCATCTGTTCGAGTTGAGGAGACCCTTCGATGACCGAGACGCAGACGAAGACGGAGAACAGCAAGGTGCCCACCGCCCGTGACACCAGCAGGAATTCCCGCGAACTGGTGACCTCCAACGGTCGGACCTCCATCGCCGACAACGTCGTCGCCAAGATCGCCGGCATGGCGGCCCGCGAGGTCGGTGGCGTCTACCGCATGGGTGGCGGTGCGGCCCGTGCCTTCGGCGCGATGCGTGACCGGATTCCCGGCGCCAGCAGCAACAGCACTGCTTCGCGCGGAGTGGCCGTCGAGGTCGGCGAGCGTCAGGCGGCCGTGGACATCGACCTCGTCGTGGAGTACGGGGTGGCAATCCCCGACCTCGCCTCGGCGGTGCGCCGCAACGTCATCAATGGCGTCGAGCGCATGACCGGCCTGGAGGTCACCGAGGTCAACATCACCATCGACGACATCCACCTCCCGGACGAGGACGACCAGGAAGAGGACACCGGCCGCCCGATCGAGCCGCGGGTGCAGTGACATGCCGGCCAACGCCGAAGCCCGGGAACACGTGAGTTCACGAATCGCCCTACGGGTGCGGGCGCTTCCCGACGTGGTCGAGCTGTCCTCGGGCTCGTTCGGAACGTTGGCCACCCCGTTGCCCGGGGGAACGGTGGACGGGGTGGCCGTACGCGACGACATTGTCGAGGTCGGTGTGGTCGTCCGCTACGGGCGCCCGTTGCCGGAGGTCGCCGCCGACGTCCAGGCGGCAGTAGTACCCCTGGCAGAGGGGCGCGCGGTACACGTGTCCGTCGAGGACGTGATCGCAGGGCTGCCGGAGACACGCGAGGAGAGGTGAAAGGTGCGGGACCAGCGCAGGGAATTCCGGGAGTGGGTCAAACGCAACCATCCCGACCTGGGCGGTGACCCCCATGCTTTTGCCGCAGGCCTCGCGGGTCGACGCGGTAACGCAGGCCCGGTGTCCCGGCCGTCGTCAGGGGCCGGCCGGGACGCCGTCGGAGTGCATCGGACGCCACGCGGGCCATTCGGTTGGATCGCCGAGAGCCTTCGGCGCAGACGCAGGCGGCGAGCCATGGCACGCCGCCTCAAATAACGCCGCGCTCATCAACTGATCAGGAGGAATCACCATGTGGCCGATTGTGGGACTGGCATTCGGATCCGTATTGGGACTGGCGGGAGCCTTCGGAGGTTTCGGAGCGTTCGCGCTGGTACTGGTACTCGGGCTTGTCGGGTTCCTGGCAGGCCGCGCGTTCCAGGGCGAGATCGACCTCGCCGAGCTGTTCACACGGCGCAACTGACCGGGAGCGCCGATGAGTACAACGATGAACACGGCACCGCCGGTCGCGGTCCC
Organism: Nocardiopsis ansamitocini; assembly: GCF_030268225.1. Taxonomy (GTDB): domain Bacteria; phylum Actinomycetota; class Actinomycetes; order Streptosporangiales; family Streptosporangiaceae; genus Nocardiopsis_D; species Nocardiopsis_D ansamitocini. The sequence goes on from NZ_BSQG01000003.1 coordinate 13,849, forward strand.
ACGGGCGCGTATCGCCGAGGAACGCGGACGCACGGTGATCCCTGATGCGGTCGTCGCCAAGATCGCGGGACGTGTGGCCGACGAGGTCGAAGGAACACGCGGTATGCACCGCGGCCTCGGTTCCCTCCTCGGAGGTAGTCCCAGGCCCGCAAAAGCACAGGTGAAGATAGCAGGAACGTCTGTGACGGTGCGGTTGAGCATTGCGGTGACCTATCCCCATCCCGTTCGACAGACCACGCGTGACGTGCGCGAAAGGGTGAGCAGACGGGTCCTGGAGCTGACTGGGCTGACCGTCCGGCACGTGGACATCGAGGTCTCGGAACTGGTCCGCGACGCCCGAACGGCTTAGTCGCAGACATCTTCGAGGGCGAGAAAGGAAGCGCACCGGTGACTTTCCCCCTGAGTGAACGACTGGCGCGGCCGCTCATGGCAAGGACCGGCAGCGACCAGGGAACGGAATTGGAAAAGGACATGACGACGGTAGAAGAGGCGTTGAGCCGCCCGGACCCGGTTGTCGCCAGGCGGGCCGACCGCGTGGCTGTCCACACCTTCCGGCCATACCGCTCCTGGCCGGCTTTCATTGCCGGAGCGGTGATCATGGGGGTGGCGGGACTGGCCGCGGTCGAGGTCATCTCCGCGCTCGCGGGCAGTCCGTTGAGTCTGCTCCCGGTTGACCGGGCCACAGGTTATGCCGGAAGCGCGCGATGGGCCGATCCGACGGTCAAGATCGCCTCGGGAGTGCTGGCGTTGATCGGCCTGGTATTGATCTCGCTCGCGTTGGTGCCCGGCCGTGGCCACTGGCTGGCGTTGCGCACCGAGGATCCCGCTTTTGTGGTCGGACTGTCCAAAGGGGCGCTGCGCAGAGCTTTGGCCGCGGCTGCGTGCGAGGTGGACGGGGTGCGCTCCGCCCATGTGACGCTTGGCCGCCGCCGGGTAGCCGTGCGCGCTCATACCGAGCTGCGCCGATCCGATGAATTGCCCGGCCTGGTTCGTGAGGCCGTGCGCCGCAGGCTGGGCGACCTGGCTCCAGTCCGTGAACTCAATGTTCGGGCGAGCGTCCGATACGCGAAGGCGTGATCGATCATGACGGTAGGTAAGAAGGCGCGCAAATCCGCGCGCGGTAACCGATGGGGACTGGCGTTCGTAGGGCTCCTCCTGTTGGCCGCCGGAGCCGCTGCCCTGGCCGCCGGCCTGGGCGCATTCGGTACGGGCGTCGCCGGTTCGCCCCTGCTCACCGACTCGGCCGCCCGGTACACCAGGGCCTCATGGGTGCCCTATGCGGTGGTGGCGCTCTCGGTGGTCCTCGCCCTGATCGCCCTCCGCTGGTTGGTGGTCCAGGGCAGGGTCGACTGGGTCGGTCGGTTGCGAATGGAACCCGAACCCCTGATGGGGACCACCGAGTTGACGGCCGGCGCGGCACGCGGGGTGTTCGAAGAGGAAGTCGGGGAGTACCCAGGCGTACGCCGCGCGCGTGTCAAGATGACCGAGTCCAGCAGTTCCCCGCACCTGCGTCTCGACCTGACCCTCAACGCCGACGCCGACGCCACCGCGGTGTGGCGGCGAGTCCGTGGTGAGGCGCTGGAGAACCTGCGATCCTCCCTCGAATTGGACCGGTTGCCCGCTGTCGTGCGGATGACAATGACCGCACCGGCCAAGAACCCCGCCCGAGAGCTCGTCTGAGCGGATCGAAGCCATCCTGGAAAGCGGCGCCGGAGGACTTCGGGGGGAGCCTTCGGCGCCGCGTTTTCTCCAGGTGCGGCCCGGGACACTGGTCAGCCCAGCAGCGCGGACAGCACAGCATCGGTGTCGCACAGGTCGTCCAACACGACGGTGGCACCCGCTGCACGAAGAGCAGCGGCGTCGGCCAGTCCGGTTGCCACCGCCACGATCTGCGCGCCGCCCTCCAGGGCGGCGCGGACGTCGTTGGGGGTGTCACCCACCAGCACCGTGGTGCCGGAACCGAAGGCCACGCCGGTCGCCTCCTGTACACGTCGCTGGGCGATCTCTACGAGCTCCGGTCGCTCCCAGTGGTCGTCGCCGTAGCCGCCGAGGTCGAATTCGACGAGGTGCTCCAGCCCCAACGCATTCAGCTTGTGCCGGGCGTTCGCCCGGGCATTTCCAGTGAGCAGCGAGGACACCACGTCCGACTCGCGTGCGCAGCGCTCCAGGACCCGACGTGCGCCGGGGAGGACCCGGCCGCGGGTCCGTAGCCGGTCGCGGTTGTGTCGGAACTCCAGATCCTCCAGGCGCAGGAACTCGGGAAACTCGTCGGCCCGATGGGAAAGGCCGTTGGCCGCCAGGGTGTCGGTGAACCACTGCCATTCGGTGCGGCCGGGGCCGCGCGTCGTGACGTGGTCGGGCATCCCGCTGAAGGCGGTGAAGGCGGTGCAGAAGACCGACCACCCGATCCCCTCGACGTCGATGAGGGTCTTGTCGATGTCCCACAGCACCAGCCGCTTGCCCACGCCCGCCCCTTACCGTCGTGCCGAATGCCCGATCACGCTATCCGATCGCCTATCTGAACCGTCGTGCCCCGCAACAGCCGGAGGGCCACGGCGTTCTGCCGGGCCGGGCCGACGGTCGGCGCCACACGCTGGATGAGTCCGGCGCGATCGATCCAGCCTTCGACCGTGGAGCCCCCGATACCGGTCAGCGTCATGGCGCCTGGGGAACCAAACGTGCCCGGCGGTGAGCAGGCCGCCCGGTCGGGGGTGCCGTGCCGCACCAACCAGTGGCCGAAGCCCATGGTCGTAGTCGGCACGAAAGGCTCCGGCGAACAGGAAGGCCGCCGTGAACAGCGACTCCGCCAGTACGTCACCGGACAGCAGCGCCCGGGGCGTGCCACGAGAAGAAAGCGACATCGCCGAATAAAACCGGGTCTCTCCTCGATCGGGGAGCCGCCCGCGGCCATCAGGAAAAGGCCGGGCCAGAGGAGTGATCTCTTCAGGCCAGAAAATGCGGCGTGGTCTGCCGGTTCTGTCGTAGTCGGTTGTTACGTTGCCGCTATGGCGAAAAAAATCTTCGTGAACCTGCCCGTCAGCAACCTGGAGGCGTCCACAACCTTCTTCGCGGGTCTCGGGTTCGACATCAATCCCCAGTTCAGCGACGACAACGCCGCATGTCTGGTGATCAGCGACGACATCTTCGTGATGCTGCTCGTCGAGGATTACTTCCAGACGTTCACCGCCAAGCAGATCTGCGACGCCCGCACGCACACCGAGGCGATCCTCGCGTTGAGTGCCGAGAGCCGCCAGGAAGTGGACGACCTGGTCACCAAGGCCATCGCCACCGGTGGGAGCCCGTCCAACGAGCCCATCGACCAGGACGGAATGTACGGCTGGAGTTTCCAGGACCCGGACGGTCACCTCTGGGAGGTCATGCACATGGGTGAGTAGGACTGAGCGCCTCGTTCCCCCGCGCCCGAGCAGTACGACCAGACCGGTCGGGGCCGACCGCGAACAATGCCGCCGGGCCGTTCAGCGTCGATGAGGGACTGCGCGGGAACGGCTGAGCCGGTCTGAGCGATATCGGGTGGAAAATAATTCTTTTGTTCGTAGAACAATTATTGAGTGGACGGTCGAAGCGTCCTGCCAGTTCTGCGTCGATCAACCGCCCGTCCGCGGAGAGCATGACGATTTTGCGCGGTCGACAAGAAAATTCGCCGGCACCCCAAGGGGAATCAGCTGGGCGATGCTGTCGTAGTGCTCGGTGACGGTCGGTATCGCCTGGTCGTGCCGACCAGGCGATACGGATTCATTGCGCGGCGAGGCGGGCCACGAAGGCCCGTGGTGCGTCGGGGGGGCTGTACCAGCTCAGCACTCGATGACGTTGACGGCCAGGCCCCCGCGGCTGGTCTCCTTGTACTTGTCCATCATGTCGCGACCGGTGTCGCGCATCGTCCTGATGACCTTGTCCAGCGATACGAAATGGCTCCCGTCGCCGCGCAGGGCGATCTTGGCCGCGGTGATCGCCTTGACCGAGGCCAGCGCGTTGCGCTCGATACAGGGCACCTGTACCAGGCCGCCGATCGGATCGCAGGTCAGACCGAGATTGTGTTCCATGGCGATCTCCGCGGCGTTCTCGACCTGCTCGGGAGTACCGCCCAGCGTTTCCACCAGTCCGGCCGCCGCCATCGACGAGGCCGAGCCGACCTCGCCCTGGCAGCCGACCTCCGCACCGGAGATCGAGGCGTTCTCCTTGAACAGGATGCCGATGGCTCCCGCGGTCAGCATGAAGCGCACGATCCCCTCCTGGCTGGCGCCGGGGGTGAAGTGCTCGTAATAGTGCATCACGGCAGGGACGATCCCGGCAGCGCCGTTGGTGGGGGCGGTCACCACGCGTCCGCCCGCCGCGTTCTCCTCGTTGACCGCGAGTGCGTAGAGGGTGATCCAGTCGCTGCCGCGCATCGGATCGGAGTCGTGCGGTGCGCCTGGGCGCAGCAGCCCGGAATCGTCGCAACTGCCGCCGAGCTGTCGGTAGAGCCGGTTGGCGCGTCTGGGCACCTTCAGGCCGCCCGGAAGAGTGCCCTCGGTGGTCACCCCGCGCCGTACGCACTGGCGCATCGCCTGCCAGATTTCCAGCAGCTCCACGCGAACCTGTTCGGGAGACCTGCCGAACGCCGCCTCGTTGGCGAGCATCACGGAGCTGATCGACCTGCCGGTTTCCCGGCACAGCGTCAACAGTTCTTCAGCGGTGGCGAAGGGGAGCGGCAACGGGGTGTCGTCGGGCTTGATCCGATCCGCGCCGGCAGCCTCCTCGTCCACTACGAAGCCACCGCCCACCGAGTAGTAGACCTTAGCGCTCAACTCGGCGCCTTCTGCGTCCAGAGCGACGAAGCGCATCCCGTTGGGGTGGCCGGGCAGGCTCTCCTTGCGGCGAAAGTCCACGTCCGTCTTCGGGGAGAAGCCAATTTCGTGCGTGCCGTCCAGTGCGAGGCCGTCCCGCCTGGTGACCTCGGCCAGCAGCCGGGGAACGGCGTCCACGTCCACGCCCTCGGGGGTCTCGCCGAGCAGACCGAGGATGACGGCGGTGTCACTGCCGTGCCCTTTACCGGTCAGGGCGAGAGAGCCGTACAGTTCGGCGCGTACCCGCACCACCCGTTCCAGCAGCCCTTCGGCGCGCAGCCCCGCGGTGAAGGTGCGAGCAGCCTTCATCGGCCCGACGGTGTGTGAGCTGGACGGTCCGATGCCGACCTTGAACAGGTCGAACACGCTGATCGCCATCACGTCCCCTTACTTGTCGCCGGCTCTGGCCGGGAGAGGTCGCGCTGCCCCGGTTCGGGGCGTTACGCAGAACGGGCGGGGGCGGCTTGTGGCCGGGCCCCGCCCGAAAGGTGTGCGCCCGAGAAGGCGCCGGTGGGCGCCTTTCGGAGAGACCCGGTGTTATTTCAGGCCGGGGTAGAGCGGGTGTGCGGTTGCCAGCGCGGAAACGCGTGCACGCAGCGCCTCGACGTCGTAGGTGGGCTTGAGCACCTCGGCGATGATGTCGGCGACCTCGGTGAAGTCGGCCTCGTCGAAGCCGCGGGTGGCCAGCGCCGGAGTACCGATGCGCAGGCCGGAGGTGACCATGGGCGGACGCGGGTCATTGGGAACGGCGTTGCGGTTGACCGTGATGCCGATCTCGTGCAGCCGGTCCTCGGCCTCCTGCCCGTTGAGGGCTGAGTTGACCAGGTCCACCAGCACCAGGTGCACCTCGGTGCCGCCGGTGAGGACGTTGACCCCCACCTCGGTGGCGTCCGGGCGGGTGAGCCGCTCGGCCAGGATCTTGGCACCGGCGATGGTACGCCGCTGACGGTCGGCGAACTCCTCGCCCGCCGCGACCTTCAACGCCACGGCCTTGGCCGCGATCACGTGCTCCAGCGGTCCGCCCTGCATCCCCGGGAAGACCGCCGAGTTCAGCTTCTTGCCGTACTCGGACTTGGCGAGGATCAGTCCGCCGCGGGGGCCACCCAGCGTCTTGTGGGTGGTGGTCGTGACGATATCGGCGTATTCGACGGGGTTGGGGTGCAGGCCCGCTGCGACCAGACCCGCGAAGTGCGCCATGTCCACCATCAGGATCGCACCGACCTGGTCGGCGATGGCGCGGAACCGGGCGAAGTCGAGCTGGCGCGGATAAGCCGACCAGCCCGCGACGAGCATCTTGGGCTGGTGCTCCTTGGCCAGCGCCTCGACCTCGTCGTAGTCGACCGTGCCGTCGGAGTCGCGTACGTGGTAGGCGACGGCGTTGAGGATCTTGCCGGAGTAGTTGATCCGCATGCCGTGGGTCAGGTGCCCACCGTGCGCGAGGTCCAGACCCAAAATGGTGTCACCCGGCTTGAGCAGCGCGAAGTACACGGCCGTGTTGGCCTGCGCGCCCGAGTGCGGCTGGACGTTGGCGTACTCGGCTCCGAACAGCGACTTTGCGCGGTCGATGGCCAGCTGCTCGATGACGTCGACATGCTCGCATCCGCCGTAGTAGCGGCGACCAGGGTAGCCCTCGGCGTACTTGTTGGTCAGAACGGTGCCCTGGGCCTCCAGAACCGCCTGAGGAGCGAAGTTCTCGGAGGCGATCATTTCCAGGGTGTCGCGCTGGCGAGCGAGCTCGGCGTCCACGGCGGCCGAGACCTCGGGGTCGAGCTGCGCCAGGGATTGGTTGAGCGAATTGCTCTGGGCGGTCATGAAGTTAACCTTCACCTTCGGTGAGCTGTGTGTACTGCTCCGGGGTGAGTAGATCGACCGGCTCTTCGGAGAGCTCCACCTTGAACAGCCACCCCTGACTGTAGGGGTCCGAACCGATCAGCTCCGGCTCGTCTACCGCGGCCTGGTTGACCTCGACGACCTCGCCATTGACCGGCGCATACAGCTCGCTCACCGACTTGTGGGACTCGACCTCGCCGCAGGTTGTGCCTGCTTCCAGGGTCGATCCGACCTCGGGCGGCTCGACGTAGACGATGTCACCCAGGGCTTCGGCGGCGAAGGCCGTGATACCGACGGTGGCGACGCCCTCCTTGACGGAGACCCATTCGTGCTCGTTGGTGTAGCCCAGCTCCGCGGGAACGCTCAATTCAACTCTCCAGGAGTGTTGTCCATTATTCAGCAGCGGCCGGGGGGCTCGTGCGCCACCCCGTGCCGCGTCGTCCCGTCCCGCCTCGTCAAGGAGTTGCGGGTGGACGCACCAGTCGCGCGGAAGACTACTTGTCCCGCTTGTAGAAGGGCAGCCGAACCACGTCCATCGGTTCGGCGCGTCCCCGAACGTCCACTGCGAACTCTCCGCTGGACAGGTCGGTTCCGGCCTCCACGTAGGCGACCGCGATGGGTTTGCCGATGGAGGGGGAGGGGGCTCCGCTAGTGACGGTTCCCACAGAAACACCGTCGCGCAGAACGTCGTAGCCCTTGCGCGGTACCCGTCGGCCGCGGCCGACGAGGCCAACGAGGGTGTGGGTGGGACCGCTGTCGGCCCGGGCGGTCAGTGCCGCGCGACCGACGAAGTCGTCGGGCTTGTCGAGTTTGACGACGCGGCCCAGGCCGGCCTCGTAGGGGGTGCGGTCCAGGCTGAGCTCATTGCCGTACAGCGGCATCCCGGCCTCCAGGCGCAGGGTGTCGCGGGCGGACAGTCCGGCTGGGATCAGCCCGGCGGGCTCGCCGGCCTTGAGAAGGGCGTCCCACACCGCGGGGGCGTCGGAACCGGGCTTCACGAAGATCTCGAAGCCGTCCTCGCCGGTGTAGCCCGTACGCGCCAACAGTACGGGCTGACCTGCGACGGTGTGGCGGTACCCGGCGTAGTACTTGATGGTGGACAGGTCGGCGTCGGTCAGCGGAGCCAGGATCTCCACGGCCCTGGGGCCCTGGACGGCGATGAGGGCGTACTCGCTCGATTCGTCGGCAAGCACCACGTCGAAGCCGGACGCACGCTCGGTCAGCGCGGCGAAGACCGTGTCGCTGTTGGAGGCGTTGGCCACGATCAGGTACTCGTCCTCGGCGAGGCGGTAGACGATCAGGTCGTCGATGACGCCGCCGTGCTCAGCGGTGATCATGGTGTAACGCGCGCGGCCCGGGGTGACAGCGGAGAGGTGGCCCACCAGTGCGTAGTCGAGGAAGGAGGCCGCGCCCGCACCGCGTACCAGAAGCTCGCCCATGTGGGAAAGGTCGAACAGGCCCGCGGCCTCACGCACGGCCTTGTGCTCGGCGGCCTCGCTGGCGTAGCGCAGGGGCATCAGCCAACCGGCGAAATCAACCAGATTGGCGTTCAACGCTTGGTGGGTCTGGTGCAGCGGGGTGGTGCGGGCACCTTCGGGGGCCTGACTCATGAGCACTCCTGGCGGGGATGGACGCGGACAGGGCTGTGGACTCCCATCCTCCCCCTCTGTCATCTGTGCCTGAGAGGTTCACCGCACACGGCGGCTTGCACCTTCGGCGAGGGGCATGCGCGCCCCTGCTTTCCAGAGTGTTCTCGCCCGTGCGGTCCATCGCGCCTGAGAGGTTCTCTGGGGAGGGTTTGCTCCTTCGGCGGTCCGCGCTGGCTGCGGCGGACACTCTCCCGCACAGGGTCATCGAGTGGGACCCAGCCTAGCAGCGCGCAGCCAGACCGATCTGGGACCGTCCCCGCCGGGGTGTAACGCGCGTTCACTGTTGCAGTCGGCGCGGCACACCCCGGTCGCGGGGTAGCCGGTCAGACGTTGACCTTGCGGCGACTGCGCACGGCTTCGGCGAGCCCGGTGAGCACGCTCTCCGTGGTCTCCCAGTCCATGCACTTGTCGGTGATGCTCTGGCCGTAGGTCAGATCGGCGGGGTCGCCGAGCTTCTGCGCACCGGCCACCAGGAAGCTCTCCAGCATGACACCGGTGATGCCGCGCTGCCCCTCGGCAACCTGGGCTGCGATGGCCTCGGCCACGCCCGGCTGACGGGTGTGGTCCTTGCCGCTGTTGGCATGACTGGCGTCGATCATCAGCCGTCGTGGCAGTCCGGCAGCCGCGATGGTCTCCAGTGCCGCACCCACCTGGTCGGCATCGTAGTTGGGGCCGGAGCGCCCGCCCCGCAGGATGACATGGCAGTCGGGGTTGCCCGACGTGGTCACGACGGCGCCCGCTCCGCTGGGGTCGATCCCGAAGAAGGTGTGGGAGGCGCCCGACGCCCCTACGGCGTCCACGGCGACCTGGACGTCTCCGTCGGTGCCGTTCTTGAAGCCGACGGGCATGCTCAGGCCACTGCCGAGCTGACGGTGGACCTGGCTCTCGGTGGTGCGCGCCCCGATGGCACCCCAGGCCACGACGTCGGCGATGTACTGCGGAGTGATGGGGTCGAGGAACTCGGTGCCGGAGACCACGCCCAGCGAGGCGATGTCCAGCAGCAGTTTGCGGGCGGTGCGCAGGCCGCGGTGGACGTCGTAGCTGTCGTCGAGGCCCGGGTCGTTGATCAGGCCCTTCCAGCCCAGCGTCGTGCGCGGCTTCTCGAAGTAGACCCGCATGACCACGCACAACTCCGAGCGCACGGAGGGCGTCAGCGCCTTGAGACGGCGGGCGTAGTCCAGGGCGGATGCGGGGTCGTGCACCGAGCACGGACCCACGATGACCAGGAGCCGGTCGTCCTCGCCGTCGAGCACGCGTTTGACCTCGGAGCGGGCGTCCTCGATCAAGGCGGCACGCTCTGGGCCCATCGGCAGCTCGGCCAGGATGTCGCGCGGGGCAACGAGCGGCTGGTAGCTGTCTACACGCGTGTCATTGGTACTGGGCATGGGTTCCTCGTCCTCGTTCCCCTGGTGACTCACTCGACCCTAACGCGGTCTGCTTTGTTGATCTTTCCCCGACCCCGGCTGATTCGATCCCCGAGACGGTGACCAATACCCGGAGACGCCACGGAGGGTAGGAGGCGGCGGGCTGTACCCGGGCGTCGGTGGTTTCGACGGATCGCGGGGTGTCGCACCTCTAGGATGAGTCCGATGGACGAGTTGTGCGACGGTCAGGATCCTTGGCGGTCCGGCCGTCAGACGGTCTCCAGCCGATACCGCACGGGTGGGCGCGCTGCCCCGTCGACCACCCCGCAGAGCCGGCCTGCGCCATGTGTGCCCCACCGTTGCGCTCCGGCCCCTGCCCGCTGCCCCGATCGGGGAGCGCGGTCACGGCTTCCTCCCCCGCGTACCCCCGCGGCAGGGCGGTCCTGTTGCCGGACGAAGCCGAAAGGTTTCGGTGCCGTTCACGCCGGCTCCCCGCGTCCGCAGCCGCTCACGTGCCGAGGAGATGATCGCCCACGGTGAGCAGTGCGGCGCCGGCGTGCCCGCCTGCGTCTGCGTGTTCGCACCGTTTGTTGAGACCAGCCTCTCCTGACGCCCGGCTCCTGCCACGACCACCCCAAGCCTCGTTGAAAGAAGGGCGCTTTCCATGCGCACGCTGTATCCGCCCATCGAGCCGTATGACAGCGGCATGCTCGATGTCGGCGACGGCAACCGGATCTACTGGGAGCTCGCGGGAAATCCCGCGGGCAAACCGGTGGTCTTTTTGCACGGCGGCCCTGGGGCGGGCTGTTCGCCCGACCACCGTCGTCTGTTCGATCCCCAGCGTTACCGTGTCCTGCTCTTCGACCAGCGCAACTGCGGGCGCAGTACCCCGCACGCCAGCCGAATGGACACCCAACTGCACGCCAACACCACCTGGAGTCTCGTCGGCGACATCGAGCGCCTGCGAGTGATGACCGGGGCGGACCAGTGGCAGGTCTTCGGCGGCTCGTGGGGGAGCGCGCTGGCCCTGGCCTACGCCGAACAGCACCCTGAACGGGTGAGCGAGATCATCGTGCGCGGAATCTTCACCTTGCGCAACGAGGAACTGCGCTGGTTCTACCAGAGTGGCGCGTCGTTCTTGTTCCCGGACGTGTGGGAGTCCTACCTCGCCCCGATTCCCGTCGAGGAACGCGACGACTTGATCGGGGCGTACTCGGAGCGGCTCAATTCCCCCGATCGCGATGTCAGGCTGGAAGCGGCGAGGGCCTGGAGTGTTTGGGAGGGGTCCACGATCACCCTGCGTCCCGACGAGAAGGTGCGCGCCAAGCACGCCCAGGCCGACTACGCGCTGGCCTTCGCGCGGATCGAGAACCACTTCTTCGTACACGGCGGCTTCTTCACCCCGGGCCAGCTCATCGAGAACGCCGGAAAGCTCGCTGCCATCCCGGGGGTGATCGTGCAGGGGCGCTATGACGTGTGCACCCCGGCCACCACGGCCTTCGATCTCCACCGGGCCTGGCCGGAGGCGGAGTTCCACCTGGTCGATGATGCCGGGCACGCCTTCAGCGAGCCGGGGATCCTGCACCAGCTGATCGAGGCGACCGACCGGTTCGCTCAGGACTAGGTGCGGCAGAGTTTTAGGGGCGGCCATTTCCGGGAAGCTGAACCGGGGTGGCCGCCCGAGCGGCAGGCAGGCGCCGGGCCGATGCCCGGAGAGGCGAGCCCGACCGCGACCTGGCGGTTTCGGGTCCTGGCCACCACGGCGAGCGGGAGCGGCACATGCGGGTGAAGGTCGATTTCGATCGGTGCGAGAGCAACGCGGTCTGTATGGGGATCGTCCCCGAGGTATTCGAAGTCCGCGACGACGACTACCTCTACGTCCTCCAGGAGGAGCCCGGACCGGAGCTGCGCCCGGAGGTCGAAGAGGCCGCCCGGCTCTGTCCAAAGCAGGCCATCAGCGTCGAGGGCTAGGGAGCGGCCGCGGCCAAGGCGTCGGTCCAGGCGGTCGGTTGCTCCAGGAGTTTTCGGTAGCGCATGGTCTTGGGCGTCGAACGCAGCCCGAGCACGCCGACCAGCATGCCCGCGCGGCCGAAGAACGCGACGAACTTGCGGCTCTCGGGGGACCCGTGCACGATCTCCACGGAATCGGCGGGTGTCGCCTGGCCCAGCAGCTGAACCTTTGCGCCGTACTGGTCGGACCAGAAGTAGGGAACCGGTTGATAGGCCCACCGCGTTCCCGACCCCGCCAGCAGATTGTGCGCCACCACCGCTGCCTGCTCCCCGGCATTGGTCCAGTGCTCCAGCCGGGTGCGTCCGCCGTAGCGAGGATGCGGCCAACTGGCGAGGTCGCCCGCGGCGTACACCCCCGGCAGGGAGGTTGCGCAGTGCTCGTCGCAGCGCACCGCCTGGTCACCGGCGTCCAGCTCGACCCCCGACCCGGCGAGCCAACCGGTGTTGAGGTTCACGCCCAGCCCCGCGACGACTAGGGACGCCTCCACCGTGCTGTCGTCGGCCAGACGGACCCGCTCGACCCGTCCGGTGCCCTCCAACGCGCGGACGCCCACGCCCACCCGCAGGTCCACGCCGTTGTCACGGTGCAACTCGGCCAGCACCGAGCCGACCCTCGGATCCACCGTCCGGGTCAGCGGCGTTGCTGCCGCTTCGATCAGGGTGACCTCCAGTCCCAGCGCGCGGGCGCTCGCGGCGACCTCGGCGCCGATGAACCCGGCACCCACCACTGTGATCCGCTCGTGCTCGGCGAGTTCGGCACGCAGCGCTTCGGCGTCGTCAAGGGTGCGCAGCACGTGCACGCCGGACAGCGTCGTGTCGGGGCGGCGAGCAGCGCCCCCGGTCGCGATCACCACGCTGTCGCCGGTCACCCGGGAACCGTCGGAGAGTTCTACCGCACGTTCCCCCGGGTGCAGGGCCAACGCCCGCACCCCCAGGCGCAGGTCGAGGTCGAGCGCGGACAGTTCCTCGGGGCCGCGCAGCCGCACACCCGCCCCTGTCCCCTTGCCCGTCAGCAATTCCTTGGACAGCGGCGGGCGCGAGTAAGGCTCGTGCGCCTCCTCGCCGACCAGGGTGATGGTTCCGTCAAAGCCGGCGCCCCGGAGAGCCTCCGCGGTGCTCAGGCCGGCCAGGCCGGCGCCCACGACGACGACTTCGCGCATGTGCTCTCCTCGCAACACGAACTCCCTGCGGACGCTGGAAATTCTAGGACCCGGCACTCACGGCGGGACGGTGCCGCCGGAATCAACTTCGCGCCTCCGATGCTGTTGCCCCGAACTCCGGGGCAACAGCATCGGAGGCGCGGGCCCGGTGGCCGGCCGCAGGCAATCGGCTCAGCCGAGCGGGCGGATCACTCCGACGACTCCTCCGCCTCCGGTCACGTCCGTGGCGAGCAGGTCCTCGGTTCCGGAGATGTCGGCCCCCACCGAGGACAGCGCGGTGAGCGCGACCATGGCCCCCGCGCGGGGCAGCGGGTCTCCGTCGCTGATCTTGACCGCGGCCGTCTCACCGGTGGGCGCCGCGACCACGATGACGCCCTCGGCGCCGATCTTCGAGGTCGCTCCGGGCAGAGCGCGCATGAGCACGGTGTCCACCCGGCCCTCACCCGCCACGTATTCCGGGAACGCACGCATGGCGGCGTTGATCGTGTGTTCGATCGATCCTTCGGGAGCCAGCGCCATCGCCTGGAACCCTCGGGCCAGACCGGTCAAGGACACCGCGAGTTGGGGGGCGCCGCAGCCGTCCACCGCCGTGTGCGCGATCGGTTCGCCGCACTTCTCCTCGACCGCTTCACGGATCAGCAACTGGAGCGGGTGGGAGGGGGAAAGGTAGCCGCGGAGGTCCCAGCCCCGGCGCACACAGGCGTCCAGCATCGCGGCGTGCTTGCCCGAGCAGTTCATCAGTGTGCGGCTGGGCGCCCCGTCCGCACGGAGCAGGGCGTCGCGGGTCCGGCGGTCCATGGGCCAGTCCTCGGGGCAGCCCAGGTCGGCTTCGGTGAGCCCGGCCGCGGCCAGTGTCGCGGTTACGCTGGCCACGTGGATGTCGGCTCCACTGTGACTGCCCGCCGCGATCGCCACCTGGCTTCCCGTCAGTCGGGCTCCTGCGCGCAGGGCGGCCAACGCCTGGAACGGCTTGGCGGCCGAGCGCGGGAACATGGGGGCCGTCACGTCGCCCAGGGCGTAACCCACCTCCCCCGCGGCGGTCAGCGCTACGACCGCTCCGTAGTGCACGCCCTCCCGCATTCCTGAACGGGTCACTTCGACGAGCGGGACGTAGGCGGGCGGTGCGCTCTGTGCCATCACTGCTCCGTGGTCAGTAGTGGGAGAAACGAAAACTTTCATCCCATCTTTACCTACCGTCGGAGCCTTCCGGTCCGGGGTCGGTCACCGTCCGAGAAGGCCCAGGCGTCCGGTCGCACGGATACGCGCCACGACAGGTACGGGCAAAGGGTTGCGTCGGTGCTGACGGGTAGGGTCAGGGCTTGGTTCGCGTTTGGGCGCGTGAGGGGCGCGGACCGGCCGGAACGCGCCGCCAACACGCGAGGAGACGAAGACGTGTCGCACGAGGATCACGCCGGCCGCAGAGCCGTGCACATCGGTGCGCTGACCCGGGGCAGAGGCGGTCACCGCGCACTCGACCTGGAGTACGCCGTGGTCGACGTCGAGACGACCGGGCTCTTGCCGGAGAAGGGGGCCAGGGTCTGCGAGATCGCTGTCGTGCGCATGCGCGGTGACGGCACGGTGCTGCGCGAGTTCACCACGCTTGTCGACCCCCGGATCGCGGTCACCGGACAGGAGTTCCACGGGATAGCCGACGGCGACGTGGTGGGTGCGCCCAGGATCGGTGAGCTCACCGGTGAGCTCACCGAGCTCTTCTCCGGAGCGGTTCTCGTGGGACACAACCTCGACTTCGAGGACGCCTTTCTGACCGCTGAACTCGTGGCCACGGGACTGCCGGCCGGGCTGCCCGGTCTGTGTACCTTGCGCACCCTGCGTTCCCAGGTCGAACTGGAGCGCTACTCGCTGGCCCGGGCCAGTCATGCCTTGGGGGGCGACTGGCCGACCGGGCAGCACACAGCACTGGGCGACGCACGCGCCTGCGCACAGTTGCTTGCGGAACTGCTGCACAACGCGCCGGGCGAGTTGCGCTACCTCGGCCCCGACCCGGTCGTGCTCGCGGGTCGACCCTCCGCTGCTGCAAGGGCGAAGCCGCGGCGCTCGGTCAGCGTTTCACCGCGGCGCCCGGCCGGCTCCGCTCCGCGACCGGCGCCGGTGGGACGGCTGCGACCCTGGCCGCGGTTGTGGAACCGGCTCGAGCTCGATCCCCGATTGTGCGTCGGGAGCTTCGGGCCCCCTGAGCGCTCCCTGGCGCTGGCCGAGGCCCTGCGCAGGTTCCGCCGCCGCCGGACGGCCTCGGTGATCGCTGCTTTCACTGCGACCGTTGCCACCGCAGCCCTGGCGGCAACAGTGGCCGGCAGTGTCGGCCGGGAGGTGGGGGACGCGTCGGGCTGACCCTCTTCGCGCGGCCCCGGCGGGTTCAGGAGTTCCTCAGAGCCCTGAGAGGGCGAGGAAGAACGCGATGATCAGCATGCTGCCGCCGATCGTGGTGAGTGTTGCGCGGCCCTGCTCGGTGAGGCGGATCGGAGCGGTGTGCGGATGTCGTCTGCCCGGGGGTGACGCAGGGGAGGCGGGAACGGCCCTGGACGGGCGAAAAGGGAGGCGGTTGAGCACCGCGGCCGCGACCAGCAGGGCACCCAGGACGATCAGCGCGAGCGACACTGTCGGTGGTTCCTTCGGGGGGAGAGGACGAACACCAGTTGGTGTGCGATTCTCGCCTATCAGAAGCGCCGTGCACACCCGTGCACCTGGGGCGGGGGGAGTTCCGAGCACGCCAAAAAAACGGTGTGTGACCGAAGCGTGGCTCTGTGTTTGTGCTACTCGTCCCGGCTTGCTTCCAGAGCGGTTTCGCGGGTGACGCCGAGGGCGCGCAACGCGAAGACCGTGACCAGTGCATGGGCCTCGGGCAGCGCGGTCTCGCCGCGCAGAAGGGGGAGGCGTTGGGCGCCGATCAGGGCCAGGACGAGCTTGGCGGTCGGCTCCAGGGCCACCTCGTCGAACTCTTTGGAATCGGTTCCCTCCCGCACGATCTCCACCAGTAACCGCTGCATAGGGGCGACGTGGTCGGCCAGGGCCTGGTAGGCGTGCGGCCCCAGACTGGCACCGAGTTCTGCTGCGGCCGGATGGGGATGCTCGATGATCCCCTCCAGTTGGAACCGGACGAAACCGGCCAGTCGGCGTGCGGCGGATGCGCCCGCAGGCAGGTCTGCTTCGCACCGCCGCATGAAATTGACGGTCACCTGTTCGGTGAAGGCGAGAAGAAGAGCCGGCTTGTCCGGAAAGTAGTTGTAGAGAGCGGTGCGGGTGATCCCGGCGGCCGAGGCGACATCGGTCATGGAGATCTCGTCGATTCCCTGGTCGCGGGTCAGCGAGGCCACCGCGTCCAGAATCCGCTCGCGGACCTGGGCGCGGTGTGCTGCGATGGTCGGGGCCGAGATCTTGGGCATGGACCTATCGTTACACGCCATCCGGGTGTTCTCGTTGTCGCTCCGCGTGTCCGGGGGCTCCGATTCCTGTCGGGGGCCTGCGGTACGGCCGGTGGTGGAACGGGCCTGCTGAACGCCGGTGCGTCCGGACCAGCGGGAGGGGGCCGGACGCACCGGCGGCTGCTCGATGGTGCGGGCTCCCGGGTGTTCTGCCCTTCAGGCGGCCTGAGGGGTCGAGTGCACGCGGCCGAGGTCGGCCATCATTTCGTTGTTGAACTGGTAGGCCAGTCGGGTCTCCGCGATTACCCGCTCCTGCTCGGCGGTGGTGAGGGGGAGCCCGTCCAGCGCGGCCCGATAGGCGTTCTTGAATTTCGGCAGGCTCTTGATCTCGTCGAAAACGTAGAACTCGATGCCTTGAACACCCTCGAACCGGTAAGCGTCGCGCACGATCCGCTTGATGAACTGGCCGCCGGAGAGGTCGCCGAGGTAGCGGGTGTAGTGGTGTGCGACGAATCCCGCCGGCCACTGCGCCATCTGGCGGATGCGGGCCGCGTAGGTCACCGTGGAGAGGGTCGGCCTGATGGACTCGCGCCACAGCGGCCCGCACAGGTGGGCCAGATCGCGTTCCAGCGCGGGAAGCCGGTGGAGCTCGGGGAAGTACACCGCCCGGCCAACCGGGTCCTCGGCAAGCGTCCGGCCGACCTCTTCGAGTGCTTCGTAGACGAAGTAGTGCTGGGCGACCAGTTCGGCGTAGCCCTCTTGGGGGAGTTCCCCGGCAAGGAGCGCCTGGGAGAAATCGTGGCTTTCGGAGCCTTCGTGCGCACGCCAGGTGCCCGACCGCAACTGCTGGGCGAAGCTGGCCGGTTCGATGGTCTGCGGTGTCGCCTGCTCTGTGCTCACGGGGGTCACTCTCTCTGGTCACTGCCGGGCGGGCCGCCGATCCCACTCGACCGTCGCCGCAGCCGGACGCTTTATCTGACATGATGTCATCAAGAGTCCGGTTTCCACAAGCTTTTACGACAGACTGTCGTAAAAATAGGAGCCGGCGGCATGAGCGGGCTCGATCGTCCGACCACGGCGCCCCCGTCGCGGGCGAGGGGCGGGCGGGTATCCTGACAGCGGACATCACGGTGATGGGGCCGGGTTGCGGTCCTTCGCCGTGGGCACCGCCCATCTCTCCGGCGGTACCGCTGGCGGGAGAGTGAAAGCGGCCATTATCGTTTGAACCACGTGTATCGTCCGCGCCTCGGCCCCGCACCGGGTGATCACGATGCCCCGACAGGCCCATGGCGTCGGGGCTCGGCGCGGTTGCACCGGACGGAGGGTCCGGGGGCTGGAGGATCCGCTGCCAGGCGCTGCAGAGTTGGCCTACCCAGAGGCGATGTGTGGACATTAGGAAAACAGAGCACGAGTCGCTGAACGAGCCGGACCCCGGAGAGACGGGGGACCCGCTGTTGCAGGGATCCGTCGAATCGGTCGACATCCTGCTCATCGAGGACGATCCGCAGGACGCCTTCCTCGTCGAGGAGTTCCTCGCCGATACCGCGCTCAGTGCCAATATCACTTGGGTGGCCACCCTCGCCGAGGCCAGGCAGCACCTGACCTCCTTCCGGGGGTGCGTGCTGCTCGACCTCAACCTGCCCGACGCCGGCGGAATGGATCTCCTTCGCGAAGTCCTGACGTCGGCCACGTCCGCCGCGGTCGTCGTCCTCACCGGTCTTGACGACGAGCACGAAGGCGTTGCCGCGGTCGCCGCAGGAGCCCAGGACTACCTCGTCAAGGGCCACGTGGACGGTTCGCTGCTGGCCAGGAGCCTGCGCTACTCGGTCGAACGCCAGCGTGCCGACGAGAACGCGCGTCAGCTGCGCGAAGCCGAGCTCTACGCGCGCGAGAACATGCGCCTCGAACGGGGCCTGTTGCCCCAGCTGCTGCTCGACCGCTCCCCGCTGACACCCCGTTCCTTCTACCGACCCGGCCGCAAGCGTGCGTTGGTCGGCGGCGACTTCTTCGACGCGGTCGACAAGGACGGCACCACGCACGTCATCGTCGGCGACGTCAGCGGGCACGGGCCGGACGAGGCCGCACTGGGGGTGTGTCTGCGCATCGCCTGGCGGGCCCTGGTCATGGGAGGGGTACCCGAGGAGCAGCTCCTGCCCGCGCTGGAGGAGATCCTGATCTCCGAGCGCGCCCAGGACGAGATGTACGCGACCCTGTGCCAGATCAGCCTGGACAAGGACTCCGAGGACCCGCGCATCCGCCTGTTCGGCCACCCCCCGCCCCTGGTCCTCACCGACCGGGTGGTCCAGGTGGAGGCGGTGCCCCGTCCACCCCTGGGACTGTTCCCCGAGGCCGAGACCCGCGTCGAACGTTTCCCTTTCCCCCGTGGTTCCACGCTCATGCTCTACACCGACGGCCTGGTCGACGCGTACGAAGGAAGCGGGACCGAACGCCTCGGCGTAGCAGGGCTGAGCCGGATCGTCGAAGGCGTCCTGGGTAGCGGAGTGTCCATCGTCGACCTGCCCGAGCGCCTTGTCGATGAGGCCGAGAGCCACAACGGCGGTCCGCTCCAGGACGACGTCGCCATGTTGCTCGTCACCCATGGGGAATGACCGGATGAACTCCACCGACGAACTCAGGACCGGCGCGAGCCCGACCTCCGGAGGCGTTTTCGCTCGCCCGTGGTCGTTGCGGCGCAGAGTGACGGTGCTGCTCATCTCGGTGGGGCTCGTCCTGATCGCCTCGGTCTCCACCATCGTCGTCTCCGCGCTCCAGGCGCGTGAGGCGGTGCTGCGCCAGGTCGACGAGCTGACCCCCGCCTACAGTGCGGTCGAGCGGACGTTGTCGGCCTATCTCAACCAGGACAGCGGGATCCGGACCTACGCCCAGACCCGCGACGTCGAGTCCCTGCTCCCTTACTACGAGGCGCGCCAGACCTTGCAGGAGGGCCAGGACACCATCGAGACGACGGCGGGGGCCAACGCCGAGATCGATGCCGACCTCCAGGCGGTACTCGACGCGGGCGAGGCGTGGAACACCGAGTTCGCGGAGCCGGTGTTGGAGAAGGTCCGCGCAGGAGAGCCGATCTCCCCGGCGCACTACCAGTTGGGCAACGAGCGCTTCGCCGACTTGCGGGAGGCGGTCGACCAGGCCCAGACCCGGATCAACTCCGAGCTGATGCTCGCCCAGGACGAACTCGGTTCGGCCACCCAGCAGCTCATCGCCCTGCTGGTCCTGGTGGGTGTGGTCGTGACGGTGTTGTGCGTGTTCCTCTGGGTCATGCTCCAGCACTGGGTGCTGCGTCCCTTGGACGATCTCGGCCGCCACCTCCAACAGGTCTCCGACGGCTACTACGCCCACCGCATCGAACTGGAGGCACCGCCCGAGATCGAGCGGGTGGGGCGAAACGTGGACGCAATGCGTGAGCGGATCGTGCACGACCTCGACGAGGTGGGTACGGCCCGCCGCACCCTCCTGGAGCAGTCGGAACTCTTGGAGCGCCAGACCGAGGAACTGCGCCGCTCCAACCTCGAACTGGAACAGTTCGCCTACGTCGCCTCCCACGACCTCCAGGAGCCGTTGCGCAAGGTGGCCAGCTTCTGCCAGCTGCTGCAACGCCGTTACCAGGGCCAGCTCGACGAGCGCGCCGACTCCTACATCGACTTCGCGGTCGAAGGGGCCAAGCGTATGCAGACCCTCATCAACGACCTGCTGGCCTTTTCCCGGGTGGGCCGCACCAAGAACTTCACCACCGTCGACCTGGACACCGCTCTCGCCGATGCGCTGCGCAGCCTCGACTCGGCGCTGGAGGAGGCGGAAGCCGTCGTCACCGGCGATCCCCTCCCGACCATCCACGGTGACCGCACCCTGCTCACTCAGGTGTTTTTCAACCTGATCGGCAACGCGGTCAAGTTCCGTGGCGACGAGCCGCCGCAGGTCCATATCAGTGCGCGTCAGGAAGGGGCGGAATGGGTCTTCTGTTGCGCCGATAATGGGATCGGCATCGAGCCGCAGTACGCCGAACGCATCTTCGTGATCTTCCAACGCCTGCACACGCGGGACAAGTACGGGGGCACCGGGATCGGTCTGGCCATGTGCAAGAAGATCGTGGAATTCCACGGCGGGCGCATCTGGCTAAACCCGGACCCCGACGAGGAAGGCTCGGGGACCCGGATCTGCTGGTCGCTGCCAATCGACGCGGACAAGGACGAGGAGCCGGCCGAAGAGGCCGCTGCCGAGGCCCCCACGCCGGCCGGGAGCCCCTCGTCCGGTCCCGACAAGGTTGAGAAGGTCTGAAATGAGCGAGGTCACCATGGTGCAACCCATTGAGGTGCTGCTGGTCGAAGATGACCCGGGCGACGTTCTCATGACCAAGGAGGCGTTCGAGGAGCACAAGGTGGGCAACCGCCTGCACGTGGTCTCCGACGGTGTGGAGGCGCTGAGCTTTCTGCGCCGCGAGGGCGAGTACGCGGACGCTCCCCGGCCGCATCTGATCCTGCTCGACCTCAACCTGCCCCGCAAGGACGGTCGTGAGGTCCTGCAGGAGGTCAAGCAGGACCCCGATCTCGCCCGCATCCCCATCGTCGTGCTGACCACCTCCGAGGCGGAGGAAGACATCATCCGCAGTTACCAGCTGCACGCCAACGCCTATGTGGCCAAGCCGGTCGACTTCGATCAATTCATCAAGGTCGTCCGCCAGATCGACGACTTCTTCGTCACAGTGGTGCGTCTGCCCCGGGGCTGACGTCGCGGACGGCGGATGACCGACGTCACCGGGGCCGCCCTTTCGCCGACAAACGGCCCTGAATACAATCGGTCAAGTAGGAAATCATGGCCGTAATGGGCCATTTCCAGCGCATGTCGTCGGGAGGCAGCCGCGGTCCGTGGTGGCCTCCCGTCCGTGCGTCCGCCGACGTCCTAGGAAGAGCGACCCGATCATGCGCCGTATCGCAGCAGCCGCCACCCTCGCCACCCTCGCGCTGGGGGCCGCCTCCTGCGGCGCGCCCTCCGAGCGCGAGGACACCGGTGAGCAGGCATTGACGGTCGGCGCGACCGCCGTTCCGGCGGGGGAGATCCTGGAGTTCATCCGCGACGAGCTCGCCGAGGAAGCGGGCCTGGATCTCACCATCCAGGAGTTCGCCGACTACAACGCGCCCAACGCCGCCCTCGCCGAAGGAGAGTTGGACGCCAACCTCTACCAGCACGAACCCTTCCTCGCCGACTACAACGCCAACAGCGGTACCGACCTCGTGGCGGTCGCCGACATCTACCTGCCGCCCCTCGGTCTGTACTCCTTCACCGTCGACACGGTCGACGATCTCCCCGATGGGGCGACGGTCGCCCTGCCCAACGACCCCACCAACGAGTACCGCGCGCTGCTGCTGCTCCAGGAGGGCGGTCTGATCACCCTCGCCGACGGGATCGAGGAGAGCGCGTTCTCGTTGTCCGACATCACCGACAATCCCAAGGAACTGGAGTTCCAGGAGGTCGACGCCGCACAATTGCCGCGTTCCCTGGAGGACGTGGACGCAGCGGTCGTCAACGCCAACTACGCCTTGGACGCGCAACTCGACGCCAACGAGGACGCCATTCTGATGGAGCAGTTCGAGGGCAGCCCCTACGTCAATGTGTTGGCCACCACCGCGGCCAACGCCGACGACCCGCGGGTGGAGACCCTGGCCGAACTGTTGACCTCCGCCGAGGTGGCCGCCTTCATCGAGGAGGAGTACTCGGGCGCGGTGATCCCGGTTCCCTCTTCCTGAACGCGATCACGCCACGCGCCGCGAACCGCGGGATCGTCTGCGCCATCGCGTTCTCGGCTACGGTTGGTACATGACCCTGCCCAAACCCCGCGACCGCTCCGGGCCCTATCGCGTCTGCGTGGTGTGCCTGGGCAACATCTGTCGCTCCCCGATGGCGGAAAAGGTCCTGGCCGCGGATCTGGCCCGTGCCGGTCTCGCCGACGCGGTACGGGTGGACAGCGCCGGCACCGGCGACTGGCATGTCGGCGCCGAGATGGACACCCGTGCGGCCACCACCCTGCGCGTGCACGGGTACTCCGGCCCCCACACCGCCAGGCGCTTCGACCCGTCATGGTTCGCCGAACGCGACCTCGTCCTGGCCATGGACACCGACAACCTGGCCGTACTGCGGACGCTGGCCCCCGACGGGGAGGCCGAAGCGCGGACACTACTGTTCCGCTCCTTCACCCCGGGCATCGGCCCCAACCCCGAAGTGCCCGATCCCTATTACGGCGGTGACGACGGTTTCACCAACGTGCTCAGCATGATCGAGGCCGCGAGCAAGGGTCTGACCACCGAGCTCGTCGCGCTGCTCGGTACCGAATAGACAACGACGAGACGAATGGGGCTGCTGGGCGTGGAGTCCGTCGCAGATCGGGTCGCCGCACTGACCGGTAGGGAAGTGGCAGCCACCATCGCGCTGGGCGCCAGCCACGAGTGGCAGTTGCACCGCGTGGAGCTCGCCGATGCCACGTCCGTCTTCGTCAAGGAGACAGCGACGGAACGGCCCGAGCTGGAGGGCCTCTTCCGTGCCGAGGCACTGGGCTTGAACTGGCTGGCCGGTTCCTTCGGCTCGCCCGTCCCCCGCGTCCTGGGGTGGGACGCGCGCACCCTCGCCCTCGACTGGGTCGAACAGGACGAACCGAGCCCTGCGGCGGCCGAACGCTTCGGTCACCAGCTCGCAGCCATGCACCTGGTCGGCGCGGACCGCTTCGGCGCCGACTGGCCCGGCTTCATCGGTCCGCTTCCCCTGGACAACACGCCGACGCGCAACTGGCCGGAGTTCTACGTCCAACGTCGTGTGCTTCCCTATCTGGAGCGTGCGGTGAACCGTGGAGCACTCACGCCGGCCGACGCCCGGCTGGTCGAGAAGGTCCTGGACCGGGTGGAGGAGTTGGCGGGGGAGCCCGAGCCTCCGGCCCGTATCCATGGAGACCTGTGGAACGGCAACGTCATGTGGGGCACGAACGGGGTCACCGTCGTCGACCCCGCTGCGCACGGCGGTCATCGCGAAGCGGACCTGGCCATGCTGTCGCTGTTCGGGCTGCCCCATCTGGACCGGGTCCGCGACGCCTACAACCACGCCGCTCCGCTGGCCGACGGCTGGAAGGCCCGCATCCCCCTGCACCAACTGCACCCGCTCCTGGTGCACGTGTGCCTTTATGGTGCCGCCTACCGCACCACCACGATCGAGGCGGCCCGCACCGCGCTGCGCGTCGAGTCCTGAAGCCGGGACAGCATTTCACGCGTCCGATTCGGCTCCAAGGTCTGGATCGGTGCGAACCCCTCCAAAACGCATCCTCTAGAGTCATGGTCGTGAACTGGTCTGCACATCAGCCCCCCGACCCCTGGGGACAGCAGCAACAGCAGCCTGCCGCGCCTCGGGCGACGGGCGGTCTCAGCCCGGTCGCCCTGGTTCTGTTGGCCATCCTGTTGGTTGCGGTCCTCATCATCGCCGTCACTGTCGTCGTCACCAGGCTCAACGCCAACGGTACCCAGGCAGCGCCGGCCCCAGCCCCCGAGCCGGTCACGGCCTCGGAGTCCGAACCGGCCCCTGCCCCGGATCCCTCGTCCACCGGTTCCGCGGCCGGCCCCGATGTATTCCAGGACGGCTGGCAGCGCGCAGCCTCCGCCAAATGGGGTTTCGTCTACGAG
This sequence comes from Nocardiopsis ansamitocini, assembly GCF_030268225.1. GTDB lineage: Bacteria > Actinomycetota > Actinomycetes > Streptosporangiales > Streptosporangiaceae > Nocardiopsis_D > Nocardiopsis_D ansamitocini. The sequence goes on from NZ_BSQG01000003.1 coordinate 37,759, forward strand.
ATCCCCCCGCGTGAGGACGACTGGCTCTTCGACGGGCCCACCTATATTCGCGGCTTCGAGGGCGACGACGGCACGGTCGAGATCGGGATGAGTGGAACATCGGTCTATCTGGACAAGGTCTGCGCCGGGTGGGGCAGCCGCGGTGTCATCGGTGCGCAGGGAATCACCGACAGCGACGACACCGAGGAGATGTCCGAGGGCGCTGCATTGAGATGGGCCCGGTACGCCTACGACGACGAAGGCGATCCCGGTCTGACCGTCCGATCGGTCGAAGAGTTCGACAGCAACGACCTCAGCGGTCACCACGCCATCGTGGATGTCACGGTCCCGGGCGGGGGCGACGGCTGCATTCCGCCCACCGCGGTCGTGCACACGCTGGCGGTCCCCGGTGCAGAGGACGACACGACCCGGATCCTCGTCATGATCCTGGACACCGGAGTCGAGGACGCACTGGCCGAGGAGACCGTGGACACGGTCATCTCCACCCTGCGCGACGTCAACTACGAGGACTGATTCCCGGCAACACGTTCGGTCACTTCCTGCCCGCGGGCTTGACCCCCGGTGTCCAGTTCAGGGCACTGGCCCGCTCCATGAACTCGTCGCTGTCGATGTCGCCGCGTGCGAAGCGCTCGGCGAGCAACCGCTGTGCTCCTGCCTCGGGCGGCTCGACGTGCGGTCGCATCCACGGAGCGCGGCCGCGGCGGGCACGGAGCACCAGGAACAGGACGACCATTGCCAGGATGAACAGCATGATGACTCCAAGGGCGTGAAAGACGGGTGGCGGGCCGAAGGCTTCTGCCCCCAACCCAGGTCTGTTGCCGGGCCCCCACCCGTGGGGCGGGCCGGTGAACATGGCCATGAGCGTGGTCGGTGGATGTGTCATGTCCCCAGCCTGCCGATGGTGTCGGAGCGCGTCGTCCCCCGTCGAGCGGCTCTGCGACTGCGTCGTGCAACGTAGTCCGGCTGCGTCGGCAGGCTGACGACCAGCGGTACCGCCACCGGCTACCGTCGAGGACACTGGTCGGGGGCAGGGGTGGGGATGAGTCGCAGGATCGTCAAGGTGCTTGCCGTCGACCTTCCCCTGGCGGTGTTCCTGGGGTGCATCGCCATCAGCACGACCTATGCCACGACCCGAATGGGCTGGCCGCCGGCCCACGGCGATTGGCCGTCGCACCCGTTCTCGCCCGAACCGGTGGTGCTCCCTCTCGTCTGCGCGGGAGTGCTCGCAGCCTGCGTAGGGACGGCGGTGCGCAGGCTCCGCCAGCGAATCGCCCTTGCTGTCACCGTCTCCGGGGCGACCGTCGCACTGGCCGGGGGAGGCATGCTGGGGCCGATCCTGCTCATGGTCCTGTTGGTCCTGTTCTCTGTCGCACTGGTTCACCCACTGCGGGCCTGGGCCCCACTGTCCCTGCTGTTCGTGCCCCTGCTGCTCGCTCCGCGCCTGGGGGAGCCCTACTTCGGCCTGCTCGACGGCCGACTGCTGGCCGGCGCGACCTTCGGCCTGGGCCTGCTGTGCGCGGCGGTGGCCCTGGGCGCCGTCGCACGCACCCGCAGGGAGGGGGCGCGGTCGGCCAGGGAACAGGAACTGCACCGCTACGCATACGAGGAGCGGCTACGCATAGCGCGCGAGGTCCACGACGTGGTCGGGCACAGCCTCTCGGTCATCAGCATGCAGGCGGGGGTGGCATTACACGTGCTGGACCGGCGTCCCGATCGGATCGGCCCTTCCCTGGAGGCGATCCGCACGACCAGCAGGGACGCTCTGGAGGAGCTGCGCGGCACACTCGCGGTGTTTCGCGATCCCGCGGCCGTCCCCGACCGCGCGCCCCTGCCCGGCCTCGACCGGCTGTCGGACCTGGTGTCGGCCTTGGCCGCGGCAGGACGAAGCGCCGAGGTCACCGTCGAGGGCGAGCCGGTGCGGTTGCCTGCCGCGGTGGACCACACGGCCTACCGGATCGTCCAGGAGGCACTGACCAACGTGGTGCGCCACGCGGGTGGATCGGCGGCCGAGGTGGTCCTGGAGTACCGCCAGGCAGGGATCGGCGTCATGGTGACCGACAGCGGTCCGATCCTGCCCGCCGAGCCGCCGGACGAGGGCAACGGCCTGGCCGGCATGCGCGAGCGTGCCCTCGCGGTCGGCGGTACCTTCGAGGCGGGGCCGCGCACGGGCGGTGGGTTCGCCGTGCGCGCGTGGTTGCCGGTGGACAGGAGCCGACAGTGAGCATCAGGGTGGCCGTGGTCGACGACCAGGCGCTGGTCCGTATGGGGCTGGCGGTGCTGATCGACGCCGAGGACGACATGGAGTTGGCCGGGGAGGCAGCCGACGGGCGTGCCGCGGTGGACCTGGTCCGCCTGGAGCACCCGGACGTGGTCCTCATGGATGTGCGGATGCCTGTCATGGACGGGATCTCCGCACTGCGTGAGATCGCTGCCGACGACAGCCTGTCCGCCACCCGGGTCGTCGTACTGACCACCTTCGAGCTGGACGAGTACGTCTTCGACGCGCTGAGCGCGGGAGCGGCCGGCTTCTTGATCAAGGACAGCGAGCCCGCCGAGATGCTGCGCGCGGTGCGGGTCGCGGTGCAGGGCGATTCGCTGCTGTCGCCGTCGGTGACCCGGCGGCTGATCGCCGCCTTCGCGGACGGTTCGGTACCGCGAAGAGGGCGCCATCCGGAACTCGCCCGCCTCACCGACCGCGAACGCGAGGTGCTGGCCCTGGTGGGCGAGGGCCTGTCCAACGACGAGATCGCCGCGCGCCTCGTGGTCAGCCCGGCGACGGCGCGCACCCACGTGAGTCGGGCCATGGTCAAACTCGGGGCCCGTGACCGGGCCCGACTGGTGGTCATCGCCTACCAGTCGGGCCTGGTGCGGTGAGCGTGTCGGCCTAGCCCTTGACGCTGCCGGCCAGCAGGCCGCGCACGAAATAGCGTTGGAGGGAGAAGAACACGATCAACGGCACCACGATGGACACGAACGCACCTGCCGTGAGGCGTTGCCATTCGTCTCCGCGGGTGCCTGCCATCTCGGCGAGCCTGACGGTCAGGGGGGCCGTCTCGGCGCTGCCGCCGGCGAAGATCAGCGCCACCAGCAAATCGTTCCAGACCCAGAGGAACTGGAAGATCCCCAGTGATACCAGTGCGGGCACGATCAGCGGGACCACCAGCCGCCGGAAGATGACGCCGTGCCCGGCGCCGTCCACCCGAGCCGCCTCGAAGAGGCTGCGCGGGAGCTGGGAGATGAAGTTGTGCAGCAGGAAGATGCCCAGCGGCAGCCCGAAGATCGTGTGGGCCACCCATACGTTGGTGAACGCCAGGGCGCCCTGCAGATCCCAGGCGGGCATCAGCTGGATCCCGGCGATCGTCACACCCTGGGAGAAGAATCGCAGCAGCGGTACCAGGGACATCTGGAGCGGGACGATCTGCAGCGCGAAGATCCCGAGGAACAGCCAGTCGCGACCGGGAAAGTTCACCCAGGCCAGGGCATAGGCGGCCAGTGCCGCCAGCACCACCACGAACACGGTCGCCGGCAACGTGATGACGAACGAGTTCACGAAGTACGTGGCCAGTTGCCCCTGGCTGGCAGTGCCGAACAGTACGTCCCGGTAGTTGGCCAGGGTGACCTGCGGATCGCTGAAGAACGTCCACCAGCCGGTCGTCTTGAGCTCGCGCTCGGGACGGAAGGAGGAGATGAACAATCCCGCGGTCGGCAGGGTCCAGAGCGCGGCGATCACGATCGCCGCGAGGGTCGCCGTCGAGCTCGACAGCCGTTTGCGGACCCGGGCGGCCGAGGTCTCCCGGCTCACGCGGGGTTTCGGTGCGGCGGCGGGCGCGGTGGGCGGCGTCTGCGTCTGCTGGCTCATCCCTGCTCCCTCACACGTCGGTTGGTGCGCATCTGCACGATGACAAGCGGGACCACCAGGACGAACAGGAACACCGCGAGTGTCGAGCCTTGGCCGAGCTCACCATAACGGAACGCCTGTGCGTACATCTCGTTGGCGATGACGCTGGTGTTGTACTGGCCGCCGGTCATGGTGCGCACGATGTCGAAAACCTTGAGGGTCTGGACCGAGATGGTGATCAGGACGACGGTCAGCGTCGGCCACACCGTCGGCAACGTGATGCGCCAGAACTGCTGCCAGGCGTTGGTCCCGTCGATCCGGGCAGCCTCGACGATCTCGTCCGGGATCGCCTTGATCGCAGCCGACAGCACCACCATCGCGAATCCGGCCTGGACCCAGATCAGTACGACGATCAGCAGAAGCGTGTTCAGCGGGGCGTTGAGCAGCCATAGCTGCGGTTCGCCGCCCATCCACACGATGAGCTGGTTGAGCAGGCCGATCTGGTCGCCTTCGGGTGGACGGTAGGCGTAGACGAACCGCCAGATGATGCTGGCGCCCACGAACGAGATCGCCATGGGCATGAAGATCAGCGACTTGGCTATCGACTCGAACCGCTTGCGGTCGACCAGGATCGCGTACATCAGGCCCGTCGCCGTTGCCAGCACCGGGGCGAAGATGACCCACAGCAGTGTGTTGCGCAGCACCGTCAGGATCTCGGGCTGGCTGAACATCCAGACGTAGTTGCGCAGACCCACCCAGTTCTGGCCGGTGCCGTCCGAAAACGACAACAGACCGGTCCGGAAGGCCGGGTACACCAAACCCAGTAGCAACAGAATTACTGCCGGACCCAAAAAGAGGGCGGCTTGCCACCACTCGTGCTTGCTCTTGGGGCCGCGGTCGATGAAGAAGAGCAGGCCGCCGATGACTCCGAGGAATGTGGCGACGGCAATGAGTAACCAGACGAGCTTGGGAAGCTCGTTCAGAATGGAGAAGCCCATCCTGTCCCTTCCGTGAATCGGGGCTGTCCGGGGGCCGCTCCCGACAGGAGCGGCGCCCAGACAACCGTCTCCGTTAGGAGGGCCAGGAGTTCTCGATGTAGTCGAGCGTGGTCGTGGTCTCCTCGCCGTTGATCCAGTTGGTCATACCCCGCCAGAACGTTCCCGTCCCCACCGCGGCCGGCATCAGGTCGCTGCCGTCGAAACGGAACACGGTTTCGGGGTCGCGCAGGATTTCGGCCCCCAGCCGGTCGGTGGGTGTTTCGAGGGTGTCCAGGTCGAGTTCCTGGTGAGCCGAGAACCATGCGCCTTCGGCGGCGCGTCGGTCGGCGTAGTCGGCGGTGGCCAGGTACTCGCGGACCGCTACGACCTCGGGCCGGTCGGCGAACGCGCCGACGAACTCGCCGCCGCCCATGACGGGGGTGCCGTCCGCGGGGTCGACCGGCGGAAGGTTGAAGGCGAAGACATCGCCGTCCTCGGCGACCGTGGTGTCCTCGGGCCACTGTGCGGCGTAGAAGGAGCCCATCAGGTACATGCCGCAGTCACCGTCCAGGATCGGCATGCCTGCGTCCTGGAAGGAGGTCGTGGCGATGCTCTGGACGCTGCCGTAGCCGCCGTTGACGTAGTCCTCGTTGCGCAGGATCTCGTCGGCCCTGCCGAAGGCCGAGGTGATCTTGTCGTCGTTGAAGGGGATCTCGTGCTCGACCCACTGGTCGTAGACGTCGGGGCCGCCGTCGCGCAGGATCACGTTCTCGATCCAGTCGGTGGCCGGCCAGCCGGTGGCGTCACCGGATTCGATGCCGACGCACCAGGGCTTGGTGCCGTCGTCGGCGATGGCGTCGCTGACCTTGATCAGGTCGTCCCAGGTCTCGGGGACCTCGTGGCCGTTCTCGCTGAAGAAGCTGGGGGAGTACCAGACGAAAGACTTGAAGTTGGCGCCCAGCGGGGTGCCGTACAGCTGGCCGTCGACGGTGGCGTAGTTCAGCCAGTCCTCGCTCCAACCGGTCTCGGCCAGTTCCTTGACGCTGTCGGGTGCGGGGACAGCGGAGCCGGCCTCGACGAAGCGCTTGAGCAGCCCGGGCTGGGGGAACAGCGCGATGTCGGGGGCATTGCCGCCGTCCACCTTCACCTGGACCTGGGCCTCGAACTCGCCGCTGCCCTCGTACTGGATGTTGATCCCGGTGCAGTCGGCGAACTGCTGCCAGGACCGCTCCATCCGTTCGGCCTCCTCGTCGCGGATGGAGGCGTAGATCTCGACACTGCCTTCGTTCCCCTGCCACTGGGAGAAGGCCTCGCATTCGGGGGACTCCGGGTCGGCTGCCTGCGTTCCACCTCCTTCCAGATACGAGCACCCGCTGGCGAGGAAGGCCAGCGAGAGCGTTGCCGCGATCGCGCTGCGGTTTCTCTGGGACATCGGCATTCACGTACCTCCAGGAACGCTTGACCAAAGGTGTAGACCAAGGCCTCGTGAGCTTTGATGCAAGTAGTTTTGCTGGTGAAAGTCCACACATTTGCCGCCTCATCGGCGTAACGGTTTTGTCACGTGGGGGGAGTGCCTGTTAAGCGACGGTTTCGCCCTCAAGTACAGCCGTGATGGCGTGATCGCTCACGGCGAACACGCGTCATGGAACAAAACTCGACTCTTCTTTATTGAGTCTTAGTGACTCAAGAAGGAGGGTCCGATGAGTGACACGAAGTCCGGCGTGACGTTGCCCGTCCTGCCGCTTGACGACGACGTTGTTCTTCCCGGCATGGTCGTACCGGTCGACATTTCCGAGGCCGAGGTCAGTGCCGCGATCGAGGCGGCCCAGGCGGTGGAGTCCGCAGGGAAGGGGGCCGCGGGGCGTGCCGGGGGCAAACCGCGGGTGCTGATCGTGCCGCGGGTGGACGGCTCCTACACCGGCGTGGGTACCGTGGCGCTGATCGAGCAGGTCGGGCGCACCCCTGACGGAGACCCGGCCGCCGCATTGCGCGGCGTGGTCCGGGCGCGGGTCGGCGGCGTCACCACCGCTCCCGCGACCGCTGTCGGCCGGTCGTCGGGCGACGTGCTGTGGGTGGACGCGACCACCCACGACGACGCCGCCCCGGAAGGTGGCTATCCGGGCCGGGTCCAGGAGCTCGCCCGCGAGTACAAGACCCTGCTCACCACCTACCTGCAAAAGCGTGGCGCCTGGCAGATCCTGGACGGCGTCCAACAGATCGACGACGCCGGACTGCTCGCCGACCGTGGTGGCTACTCCCCGTTCCTCAAGACCGCCCAGAAGCTGGAGCTCCTGGAGACCTACGACGTTTCCGAGCGGCTGGGGCTGCTGGTCGAGTGGACCCGTGCCTACCTGGCCGAACTGGATGTCTCCGAGACCATCAACAAGGACGTCCAGGAGGGGGTGGACAAGCAGCAGCGCGAGTTCCTGCTGAGGCGCCAGATGGAGGCCGTGCGCAAGGAACTCAACGAGCTGTCGGGCAAGCCGGGCAGCGAGGAGGAGGACTACCGCGGACGCGTCGAGGCGGCTGCGCTGCCCGAACACGTCGCGAAGGCTGCCCTCGCCGAGGTGGACAAGCTGGAGCGGGCCGGTGACTCCTCGCCGGAGGCGGGCTGGATCCGCACCTGGCTCGACACCGTCCTGGACATGCCCTGGAACGAGCGCACCACCGACGCCTACGGCATAGGCGAGGCACGTGGTGTTCTCGACGCCGACCACTCCGGCCTGGACGACGTCAAGGACCGCATCATCGAGTACCTGGCGGTGCGCAAGCGCCGCGAGGAGAAGGGGCTGGGCGTCATCGGCGGTCGGCGCAGTGGTGCGGTGCTCGCCCTGGTGGGGCCGCCCGGAGTCGGCAAGACCTCGCTCGGTGAGAGCGTGGCGCGTGCCATGGGTCGCTCCTTCACCCGGGTCGCCCTCGGCGGGGTGCGCGACGAGGCCGAGATCCGTGGCCACCGCCGGACCTACGTCGGCGCGCTCCCGGGCCGGATCGTGCGGGCCGTCAAGGAGGCCGGGACGATGAACCCGGTCGTGCTGTTGGACGAGATCGACAAGGTCGGCAGCGACTACCGGGGAGACCCCAGCGCAGCACTGCTGGAGGTGCTCGACCCCGCGCAGAACCACACCTTCCGCGACCACTATCTGGAGGTCGACCTCGACCTCTCCGACGTGGTCTTCCTCGCCACGGCGAACGCCCTGGACACGATCCCCGGCCCGCTGCTGGACCGGATGGAACTGGTGGAGCTGGACGGCTACACCGAGGACGAGAAGGTCGTCATCGCCCGGGACCACCTGCTGCCCCGTCAGTTGGAGAAGGCCGGCCTGGACGCCTCCGAGGCCGCGCTCACCGAGGACGCGCTGCGTCTGATCGCGGGGGAGTACACCCGGGAGGCGGGGGTGCGCTCGCTGGAGCGCTCCATCGCCCGTGTGCTGCGCAAGGCAGCGGCCTCCGTCGCACTGGGTGAGCGGGAGCTGCCGCTCACCGTCGACGCCGCAGACCTGCCCGACTACATCGGCAGGCCGCGCCACACACCCGAGTCCGCCGAGCGGGTGTCCGTCCCCGGTGTCGCCACCGGGCTTGCGGTGACCGGGGCGGGCGGTGACGTGCTCTTCGTCGAGGCGTCGCTGGCCGACGCCGAATCGGGGGCCAGTGGACTGTCGCTGACCGGTCAGCTCGGCGACGTCATGAAGGAGTCCGCGCAGATCGCGCTGTCCTATCTGCGATCACGCGGTGCCGAGCTGGAACTTCCGGTCGGTGACCTCAAGGAACGGGGGGTGCACATCCACGTTCCTGCGGGAGCGATCCCCAAGGACGGCCCCAGCGCGGGCGTCACGATGACGACGGCCTTGGCTTCCCTGCTCTCGGGGCGTCCAGCTCGCTCGGACGTGGCGATGACCGGAGAGGTCTCCCTGACGGGCCGGGTGCTGCCGATCGGCGGGGTCAAGCAGAAGCTGCTCGCCGCGCATCGGGCGGGCATCGGCACGGTGCTCATCCCGGCACGCAACGAGCCCGATCTGGACGATGTGCCCGATGAGGTGCTGGAGCAGCTCACTGTCCACCCGGTCAGCGACGTGCGGGAGGTACTCGCCCTCGCGCTGGAGCCCGCGCACAGCACGCAGACGGTTGCGGTGCAAGAGGGGTCAGGAGCAGCAGCCTCCGCGTGATGGACCGACGGCTCTCCGGCCCCGGAGGTGCTCTCCGAGGACGCGTGGCCGCTGCCGAGCGAGTGGACGCCGGGCCGCCGGGCAATCCGGCGGCCCGGCCGTCGTAGGACCGATGGCTGTGTCGAACCGTTCACCACGACCGAGGAGCACCCCGTCCGCGCCGAACCGCGCCGCACGTCGGCGGAGCCGTAGTAGCGGGCTCGACGGCCTGCCGTCGGCGGCCGGTCCTCCCGCCTCACCGCGTACAGCGATCGGGCAGCCGAAGCGGGGTCGTCGGTCGGGTGCCCGCCACGAGGGGAGCGGCGGTCTCCCATAAATTGGAGGGATGACCACCGCTCACGACACCGACCCAGCCCTGCACGTCGCCCTGATCGGCTACGGCAAGGGCGGCGAGGTGTTCCACGCCCCGCTCATCGACGCCACCCCCGGGCTGCGGCTCTCGGCCGTGGTCACCGGCAACGACGAACGTGCGTCCGCTGTGCGCGACCGCTATCCCCGCACCGAGGTGATCGCCTCTGCGCAGGAGCTGTGGAAGCGTGCGGGTGAGTTCGAGATCGCCGTTGTCACCACGCCCAACGAGACCCACGCGCCGCTGGCGCGGGCAGCCCTGGACGCAGGGCTCGCCGTGGTCGTGGACAAGCCCTTCGCGCTCAGCCCGGTCGAGGCACGCGACCTCGCCGACCACGCGCAGCGTCTGGAACAGGTCCTCACGGTCTTTCAGAACCGCCGTTGGGACAGCGACTTCCTGACCCTGTGGCAACTCATCGAACACGGCGAGCTCGGCCGAGTCCATAGGTTCGAGTCCCGGTTCGACCGCTGGCGTCCCCGGCCCAAGGGGTCCTGGCGCGAGAGCGGCCGGGTCGAACAGGGAGCCGGCCTCCTCTACGACCTGGGGGCACACCTCATCGATCAGGCGGTCAACCTGTTCGGCCCGGTCGCCACCGTCTACGCCGAACTCGACTCCCGTCGTCCCGGTGTCGGCTCCGACGACGACACCTTCCTCGCCCTCACCCACCGCGGGGGCGTCCGGTCCCACCTGTGGATGAGCGCACTGGCGGCTCAGCTCGGCCCGCGCTTTCGGGTCCTGGGCGACCGCGCGGCGTTCACCGTCCACGGCCTTGACGGCCAGGAGGCCCGCCTGGGCGCCGGTGAGCGCCCGGGTGGACCGGACTGGGGGCGGGAGCCCGAGTCCGCTTGGGGGCTGCTCGGGGTGGAGGGCGACGCCAAGCCCGTTCCCAGCGAGCGCGGCGACTACCCGGCTTTCTACGCGGGGGTGCGCGACTCGGTGGGCGAGGGGGAGCCATTGCCCGTGGAACTCCACGAGGTGGTGCACGGCCTGGACGTGATCGAGGCGGCTTTGCGCAGTGCCCGTACCGGTCAGGTCGTCCAGGTACGGGAGGGCTGATCCACAACGGGCGGGCTCACCCCAGGCCCTCGGCCAGCAGGCGCGGCCCCTCGTTGATCACGAAGGACCGGAAGGCCGCCACCGCCGGGGTCTCGGTCTGGCCGATGCGTCGCACCAGGCCGATCGTGCGGTGGGCGCCGGGAGTGTCGATCGCCAGTTCCGCGGTCCCCGGCAGCAGGCCGTGCGGGTGGGCCGGCAGCACCGCCACGCCCAGCCCGGCCGCCACCAGACCGCGGACGGTGTGGGTCTCGTCACCCTCGAAGGCCACCTGGGGTTCGAACCCTGCCCGGTGGCACAGCTCGTCGGTGAGGTGGCGCAGGCCGCGACCGTGCTTGAGCGCGATCAGGGGTTCGGTCGCCACCACGGTGAAACCGACCCGGTCGCGCTGGGCCAGCGGATGGGAGTCCGGGACCACCAGTCGCAACGGCTGACGGTGCAGCATGTGCTCCTCCAGGTCGGGCTCCCCGGGCAGAGGAGAGGTCAGCGCCACGTCCACCGACCCCTCGCGCAGTCGTCCGACCGACGCCGCCCACACGTCCTGGAACAGTGTGAAGCGCGCTTCGGGGTAGCGCTGGCGGAACCCGCGGATCAGTGCGGGCACCACCTCGGCTCCCAGGGTCGGGAGGAAGGCCAGGGTGACCGTCGTCGCCGTTGCCTCGGCCACTTCGCGTCCGCCCGCTGCCAAGGCGTTGAGAGCGCGCCGCGCGTGTGGGAGGAGAACCGCTCCCGCCCTGGTCAGGCGTACCCCGCGTCCGGTTCGTTCGACGAGGACCACCCCCAGCTCCTCCTGGAGCCGGGCCAGGGAACGGCTCACGGTCGGTTGGGGAACGCCCAGCTCCTCGGCGGCGCGAGTGATGTGTTCGGTGCGTGCAACTGCTTCAAACGTGCGCAGTCGGGGGGCAAGAACCCGGGTGATCAAGGCGGTGTCGTGATCATTCATGTAAAACAGTATGAACTATCTGCAACTCATGCATTAGACGTATTGATTCATGCTTTCTATGGTCGGAAGGTGACCCGAACCAGCGCTGCTCCGCCCGCACCTGGCCAGACCGGATACCGCGTCGGCAGCAAGGACTACCGACGCGTCGTGACGGCCATGGTCGCCGCGGGGGTCGCGACCTTCGCCCAGTTGTACGCGGTGCAGGCGGTACTGCCGGGGATTGCCGTGGCCTTCGACGCCTCGGCCTCGGCCGCCGCCCTCGCGGTCTCTCTCGCCACCGGTGGCCTGGCGGGGTTCGTCCTGGTCTGGAGCGGGATCGCCGATCGGTTCGGCCGGGTCCCGGTGATGACCGGGGCGTTGGTGGTGTCCACGCTGCTGGGTTCCGCGGCTCCCTTCGCCCATGAGCTGTGGCTGCTTCTGGTCCTGCGCGCGCTTCAAGGGGCAGCCCTCGGCGGGTTGCCCGCGGTTGCCGTCGCCTACCTGGCCGAGCGGATCCACCCGAGCGACCTCGGGCGGGCCGTTGGTCTCTACATCGCGGGCAACACCCTGGGCGGAATGAGTGGCCGGCTCGTGGCCGGAGCGGTCGCCGATCTCGGCGGTTGGCGGTGGGGAGTGGGCGCCGACGCCGCGCTGGGCATGCTCACCCTCGTCGTCTTCTACGTCGCGATCCCACGTTCCGGTTCCCTTCCGCAGAGCTCGGGCGAGGGCTCCGGCCGGGGGCTGGCCTCCCGACTGGGCGCGAGCCTGCGCGACCCCGTGCTGCTGGGCCTCTATGCCCAGGCCCTGCTCTTGATGGGTGCCTTCGTCACCGTCTACAACTTCCTGGGTTTCCGATTGCTCGCGCCCCCTTTCGGGGTGTCGCAGACGGTGGTGGCGCTACTGTTCACCGCCTACCTGGCGGGGATGCTCAGCTCCTCGGTGGCCGGCTGGCTCGTCGATCGGGTCGGTCGGTACCGGGTGTTGCTGCTCGCCGCCGTGGCAATGGCCCTGGCTGCCGCGGTGCTCGCCCTCCCCCTGCTGGGGCTGGTCGTCCCAGGGTTGGTGCTCTTCACCTTCTCCTTCTTCGCAGCCCATGCCACCGCATCGGCGTGGGTGGGGCAGCGGGCGACTTTCGCCCGGGCCCAGGCCGCGGCGCTGTATACCCTCGCCTACTACCTGGGATCGAGCCTTTTCGGCTGGCTCGGCGGCGTCGTCTACGACCGGCTCGGCTGGACCGGGATGAGCGCCTATGTAGTGGTGCTGTGCGCAGCCGCACTGCTGTGCGGGCTGCCACTGCGTGCGCGGCGCTGACGCCCACCTGGCGCGCCTGCTGCCCGTCAGCGGGTGGTGCGTTCCCCGCCATTGACCGCTATCACCTGGCCGGTGATCTGACGAGCGGTGTCGGAGGCGAGGAAGTGCACCGTGCCGGCGACGTCTTCCGGAGTGCCCGCGCGTCCCGTGCTCGCAGCAAAGATCAGCGCGTCCCGGTGCTGGTCGGTGAGCCGGTCCCGGAAGAACTCGGTGCCGGCGATGTAACCGGGCGACACCACGTTCGCCGTGATGCCGCGCGGGCCCAGTTCGGCGGCCAGGCTGATGTTCCACGCCGCGAGGCCTGCCTTGGCGGCGCCGTAGGATCCGGCCGCCTTGTCCGCGGCGATCGAGCCGATACTGATCACCGTGCCGCCACCGGTGAGGCGGTCGCTCACCGCTGTGGTCATCAGTACGGCCGTGATCAGGTTGGCATCGAGATTGGCCCGCCAGTTCGCCGCGACCGCGGCGAGGTCGGCCGCCTCGGGACGGTCGAAGTCGGTGTTGCCGCCGGCGCAGTTCACCAGTACGTCGACGGGGCCCAGCCCCGTGGCGAACCTGCTGACCTGATCGGCGTCGGCCGCGTCGCACGCAGCGGCGCGTACTCCCGCGCCCAGGTCCTCGACGACCGACTCAAGGGGGCCGTGGCGGCGCCCGGTGATGATGACCGAGTCGCCTGTGTGGGCAAATGCGGCTGCCACGGCGCGGCCGATCCCGGTGCCACCACCGGTGACGATGACTGTTCGCTGCACAGGGTTTCTCCTCAGGTATCGTTTAGGGCTAAATGGCAACATATCATTTAGCTCTAAAACAAAAGGAACGTGATGAGCGGCAACCTGGATCCGACCGACCCGATCGACGACATCGCCCTTTCCTGGTCGCGCGAACGCCCCGGGACACCGATCGAGGGGATCGGTATCGTCACCCGCATCTGGCATGCCGCCAAACTGCTCGGGGAGGAGCGGCGGCGGGTACTCGCCGCCGCGGGGGCGGATCCGGCGACCCTCGACCTGCTCAGCGTGCTGCGCCGCAACGGTCCGCCCTACCGGTTGACCACCCGCGCACTCGCCGAACGCACCATGGTGACCCCCGGAGCGATCTCCCAGCGCGTCGCCCGCGCCGAACGCGACGGTCTGGTCGTGCGCCAGCCGCACGACGACGGATCGAGAGCGGTCGTCGTCACGCTCACCCCAAGCGGTCACGAACTGGTCGAGCGCCTTGTGGACGAGGTGCTCAGTCGTGAGGCCGCCCTGGTCGCCGGGCTCACCCCGGACCAGCAGGCGGCCCTCACCGCCCTGCTGCGCGCCCTCCTCGCCGACCTGCACGGCGCGCTGGGGGTCCAGCCCCCCTCGCACGTCGGTACCGGCGACCTCTGACCCCGCCGAGACGTGTCGCTGCCCCTCCTGCCGGTGGTCCAGGTGGTCGGCCCGCACACGAGTTCTTCCCGAGCAGGGGACTCGGGCCGGCCGGCTTCTCGCCCAACCGCCTCCTGTGCCGTGCAAGCGCCCCCGGGGTCCACGGCCACGCCCCGGCGGAGCCGCGCGACCGGCCCAACGGCACCCCTGCGCGCAACGGACGACGAAGAACCTCGGGCATCCGGTCTGCGTTCTCACCGGGGCAGCGCTTTTGTGCACTATGAATAGTCGGGTGGCACAGGTTCTCGTCATCGCAGACGATCTCACCGGAGCGAACGCGACCGGGGCGCGCTTCGCGCGCTCCGGCCATCGTGTCGCGACCGTCGCGCCGGAGCACGTCACCCGCGCGGCGGAGGACTACGACGTCGTCATCGCCAACCTCGACAGCCGGCACATGCCGGCCGAGCAGGCCATGGACCTCGTCGTCGACGTGATCGAGGCCGTCTGGCCGGTCGGCCTGGTCGTCAAACGGGTGGACACCACGCTGCGCGGCAACATCGGTGCAGAGACGGAAGCGGCCTGGCAGACTCTGCGCGACCGGTATCCCGCCGCCACCCGGGTGCGAATCCTGATGGCCCCGGCCTTCCCCTCCTCGGGGCGCACCACCTCCGGTGGGATCCAACTGCTCGACGGCGTCCCGCTCGAGCGCACCGAACTCGCCCTGGACCCGATCAGCCCGGTGGGAACGGGGGCCGTGGCCGACGTCCTCGCCCGTCAGACCACCCTTGCGGTGCGTCACGTACCGGTCCGTCAGGTCACCCGGGACCTTCTCGCCGCGGAGCTCTCCGCAGGTGACGAGCCGGTGGTCCTCTGCGACGCACTCACCGAGCCCTACCTTGCCGACCTGGCCGAGGCGGCAGCGCAGGCCAGCCGTGAGCAGGGCATCGTCTGGCTCGTCGTGGACTCCGGGCCCACCGGTGCGCTGCTCGCCGAGGCGCTGCACCTGCGGGGGGAGAGCAACGTCACGGGGCCGCTGCTGGCCGTCGTGGGAAGCGCCACCGACCTGTCGCACCGTCAACTGGCGGCCGTCGCCCGCAGCGGCCCCGCGCGGTTCATCGACGTCGACGCCGAAGCACTGGCCGGCGGTGCTCCGGAGTATGCCGAAGAGGTGCTGGCATCCCTGGTCGACGCGCTCACCACGTACGTGTTCCCCGACGTGGTCATCATGCGCACCACCCTGTCGGCCACCGAACTGGCGTCGCTTCCGATGCGTACGCGCCACACCCTGCCGGGCCTGTTGGCCGGCCTCGTCGCCAGGGCCGTCCACGACGCCGAGCACGAGGCGGGCCCCGCAGGGAGGCCCAGCGGGCTGTTCACCAGTGGCGGGGACGTCACCTCAGCGGTCCTGGACCAACTGGGGGTACATGCCTTCGAGGTCGGCGGTGAGGTCCTGCCGCTGGTGGTGCACGGTGTGGTGGCGGGCGGTCCTCTGGACGGGGCACCCCTGGTGACCAAGGGCGGAATGGTCGGTGAGGACACGGCCGTCCTGGAGTGCCTCGGCCGCTTGCGCCGCGCCGTCCAGGCCCGCCTGCGCACCGTGCGCTCGGAGGTCTCCGAACACGTGCTGTTCGCGGTTGAGGACGCGCACGGCCCGGGGTGAGAGTCCCACCCATCCGTGGGGCCCGGCGGCTCCGAATACGTCTTCGGCGGCACTACTTCCAGGAGAGGCGGGAAACCATGAAGAGCTGGGTCCTGATCGGGATCGGCGCGTTGTGCGTCCTCATCGGTGCGGTGTGGGGCCTCCAGGGATGGGGCTACCTCCAAGGAAGCGTCATGACCGGTGTCACCCTGTGGGGCATCGTCGGCCCCGTGGTCCTGGTAGCCGGTCTCGGCCTGCTGGTGTGGGGGATCCGCGCCCGGCGCTGACCGAGGGCTGCGCCACGGGGGATCCTGGACTACAATCCGGGAAATTTACCCACGTCACCGCGGTGTCCTCGGTGGCGAGAGGAGGACGATGCGCCCGATCTCCCGTGACACGGTCCAGCGTGTTCCCAAGGTCGTCCTGCACGACCACCTCGACGGCGCCGCGCGTCCCGCGACCCTGGTCCAGCTCGCCCGGGTATCCGGTTACCAGGGCCTGGTCACCGAGGACCCCGAACGGCTCGCCGCGTGGTTCCGCGCGGTGGACGAGCCCCGCTCGTTGGAACGCCACCTTGCCCGCTTCGACCCGCTCGTCGACCTTCTCCAGACGCCCGAGGCCCTCACCCGCGTCGCAGCCGAGTACGTGCAGGACCTCGCCGAGGACGGTGTCGTCTACGCAGAAGCCAAGATCGCCCCCGAGCAGCACACCCGTGCCGGGCTCACCCGTGAACAGGTCGTCGACTCCGTCGTCGAGGGGATCCGCGTCGGCACGGCCAAGGCCCGGTTGTTCGGACGGACGGTGGACGTCCGGCTGCTGCTGACCGCGATGCGCCAGGCCGCCGACTCGCTGGAGATCGCCGATCTCGCTGTTCGGTACCGGCACCGGGGGGTGGTCGGTTTCGACATCGCCGGCCCCGAGGCAGGTTATCCGCCCACCAGACATATCTCGGCCTGCGAGTACGTCAAACGGGAGAACTTCAACCTGACCTTGCACGCGGGAGAGGGATTCGGGCTCTCCTCCATCTGGGAGGCGATCCAGTGGTGCGGTGCCGACCGGCTCGGCCACGGGGTGCGAATCGTCGACGACATCGCCGTGGGGGCGGAAGAAGGAGGGACGGAGGGGCCTCGGCCCAGCGCCAAGCTCGGTCAGCTCGCAGCCTATGTGCGCGACAAACGCATTCCGTTGGAGCTGTGCCCCGCCTCCAACGTACGCACCGGCGCGGTCCGTGCACTCGCAGAGCATCCAGTGGACCTGTTGCGCCGGCTGCGCTTCCGGGTGACGGTCAACACCGACTCCAGGTTGCTCGCAGCCACCTCGATGACCGACGAGTTCACCGCCCTGGCAGACGTGTTCGGCTACGGCCTCCGCGAGCTGCGCTGGTTCACCGTCAACGCGATGAAGTCCGCTTTCATCGGCCATGACGAACGCCTCGACCTGATCGAGCGCGTCATCAAACCCGGCTACGCAGCCGAGTACCGCGACCACGCGGGCGCGGCCTTCTTCCGTCAGGAGGACCAGTGGTGAACGGGCGCACTTCCGACTCACGGGGGTCGGACGTGGTGCGTTCGCGGCTCCGCACCGCCTGCGAGCCCCCCGGGCGCGTACTTCCGCTTCGCCCGATCGTCCTGTGGACAACGCCGAGGTGCCCTGACGCGGCCCCCTAACGTCGGACAAGGACCCAAACGGGTCCCCGACCCGTTGGAGGCGGTATGCACTACGCGGTGCGCATCAACGTGGAGACATCCCCGAAGCAGACCGACCTCGATCCGGAGCAGGCACACGTCGGGGCGCAGCAGATCCTGGCCCAGATGGGCACCATCGCCAGGATCGAAGGCCCGGGAGGGCTCCGGGTGGTGGTGCATACCGCCGAGGCCCGGGCCCATCCCCGGGGGGCTCTGGTCAAGGCCGTCGTGGAAGCGCCCACCGCGTCGGCGGCCGAGACCGGTGTGCGCGTCGCGCTGTCCCGGCTCCTCACGGAATCCGCGCGAACCGCGTACTGGTGGGTGGCGCAATGTGCGGCCGTCCCGCACGCCGGCCCTCCCGTTCCCGGGCTGCGGATCGGGGCGTGCGCGGGGTCTCCCGAAGCCACCGCACGCGCCCGTCGACACGTGCTCGGCCATGCGGCGCGGTTGCGGGCGTTTGGCCCCGCCATGTTCGAGGTCCGGCCCGATCCAGCGGAGCCCGGGCGCGCCGCCCTGCTCGCGGGGTCGATCCTGATGGGGATGCACATCGTCCTCGACGGACTCTTCAACGACCTCGACACGATGCACCGCGAGCAGATCAGTGCCGCGGAGCTCACCGATCCCTGGATCCTGGGCGAACTGCCCGCTGCGGTCGCGACGCGGTGTGATGATGTTTTCGTCCGGCGTTTTCTTCTCGTCGGCGGTACCGCGGCGCACCGCCTGGTCGAACCGGTCTGGCAGCCCCCGACGAGCTTCGCCGAGGCCCTGGCGCTTTACACGATGTTCCAGGCCGCCCACGACTATCTTGTGGGCAATCGCTTGTTGGTCGATCCCGGCCGTCATTTCGACGCCCTGAGGCGCAACGCCTTCGAGCGGTCCCACCAGGAGTGGTTGGGGCTGCTGGGCGACGCAGCCGACCCCTTCGGAGACAGCGCCGACCCCTGGAGGCTGTCCACCTGGTTCGACCCGCTCGACACGGTCTGCGTCGCCCACCCCTACGTCTACGACTCCACCCCGGTCTGACGCGCAGCCGTCATCGGATGGTCCGGATGCCCTCTCTCCAGTCGGTCTGCTGTTTTCTTCCAGACGATCGGTGCGGTTGCGGTTCCCTACTCATCTGCTGTCGCATCCGGTCCGCCCCGAGGCGCCGCCCCGGGCAGCATCCGACTGGGTGTGCCGGAGTAGGAGACGTAGAGCGCGTCCCGGGCTCGTGTGCAGGCCACGAAGAGCAGGTTGCGCTCCTGCTGGTGGAGCTGCTCCAGGGCGGCGGGGTCCCCCTCGGCAGCGTCGATCGCTGCCTTCGGGGGAAGCAGAGGTTCGCTCACCCCGATGATGCCCACACAGCTGAACTCCTGCCCCTTCAACTTGTGCATGGTCCCCACCCGCACGGCATTGGAACTTGAGGTGGAGTCCAGCGGCACGGTCGGAATGGCGCAGGCGTGCAACTCCTTGGCGATGTGGCGAACCACCCACTGGTTGCGTCCGGCCAGTGCGATGGAGGAAGGAGCGACCCCCGCCTCCAGCCACACCCGCACCCACTCGCCCAGCGCGGTCAACTCCTCCAATCGGCTGGAGCAGCCCCGGACCACCGGCTCGGGACCGTGCAGCAGCGAGCGGTAGCCGACCATGGTGTCGGCGTCGTCGTCCAGGCCGACCGCCACTGCACGCCCCAGGATCGGCATCGACCAGTCCAGGATCTCCTGGCTGATCCGGTGGCTGACCCTCAGCCGGTGGCTCCGCCCGCGCACGTTGATCCCCAGCGACGCCAGCGACACCCGGTTGTCGTAGATGCGCTGGTGTGGATCGGCCACGATGAACAGGTCGTCCGGCCCCTTCGCCACGGCGGCGCGCAGCAGCCGCCACTGGGCGGGGTGCAGGTCCTGGCCCTCGTCCACGATGACGTGCCGGTAGAGCGGGCCGGACGCCTTGAGGAGACGGGCCGCCTCCTGGGCCACCTGCGGGTAGGACCACTCACCGGCGGCGTTCATCCGTGCAACGTAACGATGCACCGCCTCCCAGACGTGCGTGCGGTACTCGGGAGCCAGGTGCAGCATCCGTCCGCTTCGTTCGCAGCGGATGTAGGAGGGGAGATCCGTGATCTGTTGGGCCAGGATCACCTGCTCCCACTCGTCGGCGAGGAAGCGTCCGGAGAAGGGCAGCCCGTCGGCGCGCGCCGACGCTCGCCACTGTTCTCCGATGGCTTCCTTTCCCAACGTCTCCGGCGGGATGCCCGTGTGGTCGTAGACGATGCCCCGGGCGACCTTGTCGATGGTCGCGACCTCGATACGGGACCGGACCTCGGGATCGGGTACGAGCCGGTCGAGTTGGCCGGCCAGGGTCTGGGCCAACAGCTTGTTGAAAGTGGTGAGCAGAATCGGGGCGTGCTCGACCGAGCCGAATCGAGCGGAGTCCCGCGCTGCCAGGTGCGCGGCCCGGTGCAGTGCGAGCACGGTCTTCCCGGTGCCCGGGCCGCCGGTGATCTGGGTCGATTCGGTGAACTGGGCATCCACCAGGCGGTGCTGACTGGGGTGCAGGGTGATCTGCCAGTCGGAGAAGGAGAGGCTGAGGTCGTCCGCCAGTTCGGCGGGGCCGATCGCACGGGGGGCCGACATCGTGCTTCCGGGATGTTCGCGCATTTCCACGATGCTGAGCGCGGGGCCGGCCTCGGGGCGGTAGCGCCGCGCGAAGGAGAGGGCGTCGTCATGGCGTCGAACTGCGACCAGGCAGTACACGCCGTTGGCAGAGGGTGCCACCACGCCGGACCAGCCGGGGCCGATCTGCATGACACGGATGCGTGGGTCAGCCGCGTCCGAAATAGTTTCCAGGGGTTCTCGGTCACCGGACATGTACGCCTGCATGACGGTCATGATCGCCGTCTGGACACTGTTTTCGAGCTGCGAGAAGTCGGTGAGAAAGGCTGGTGCGATCGCGAGCTGTGGCACTTCGTCGATTCCTCCGGTCCTCAACCTGGCACGGGCTTCCTGTGGGCAAAAAGGTCCGCTGACCACGGCGTTCACTAGTAGGTATGCGTCCGCGGAAATTCCGGCAAACCACCCGCAAGCGGCGATTCGCGAGTGGCTCGCAAGAGCGTTTCCGGTGTGTGAAATGCCAGCTCAGGACCTGTTTTTCCTAGGTTTCGCGGACGCGGGGGGAGGATGTCCCGTCGGAGTGGCCCCGACGTGCGCATTCTCCTGGCCAGGCGATGTCCGTTTTACTGTTTAATGCCTGTCCGAAATTAGGGAGATGACGGAGGGCTGCTGCACGACCCCGGGTCCGGGCACCCGCCGACCTGCGCCAGACTGGAACGGTCCCGCAGGTGGCGGGAGTCCCGACCCAGCAAGGAGCCCAGGTGTCCAAGTCCGTTCTGACCGCCTTCCGGGTGGTCGCAGCCGTCGAGGCGTTCACGTGGGTTGGATTGCTGGTCGGCATGTTCTTCAAGCGCGTTGTGGTCTTCGACGAGATCGGTGTGCAGATCTTCGGTCCCCTGCACGGTGCGGCGTTCGTCGCCTATTGCGTCATCGCGTTGCTGGCCTGGGTCAAGCTCGGCTGGAGCCTGACGACCGCTTTCTGGGCGCTGGTCGCCGCGGTTCCGCCTCTGGGGACCGTGGTCTTCGAGCGGTGGGCGTCGCGCACCGGGCGGATCGCCCCCACGAGGGAGCGCGTCCCCGCGACTGCTTGAACCGCCTCGCGACTCACCGCCGCGGATCGGCTGCGGGGCTTTCCAGGGTCCCGTGCCGCCGCTGGAGGAGCGGACCACGAGTTCGGGAGGCAGGAGAACCGACTCCACCGGTTCGCCCGCGACCATCCGGGCCAGGACCGCAGCACCGGTCCCGCCGTCACCGACGCCTGCTTGGGGCCACCTGCTGTCGGCCTCCCGACCGGATCTATCGGGAGAACGACTACGCGGTCTTCACCATGACCGTCCGTCCCCCGACGTCTCCGATCGACCCCAGGCGCTGCTCGTGCACGAGGGCATCATCGAGCACGTCAATCAAGCACGAGGATGTCCGCTGGGTCACCTTCGACGAGCTCGCCGCCGACTTCGCCCGGCGCGACCCCGTCCCTGACCCGGCGTCCGGTCGGGGGAGTTCCAACCGCCCACCGGATCGTTCCCCGTGTCGTTCCCGGCAGGAACCGCGACGACGTCCGGTCGCGACGGTTTCCGTCTCGACCGGTCCAGCGCCGAACCGTCACGCCGAGGACCCGGACCGCCCACGCCCTCCTCGTCCCCCTTCCTTCCACGGAGCCCCCGAGTCCGCGAACCCCGACGTCTTGTTGCCGGGCGCTGTGTCGTATCTGCATCGCGACTGCGCCACGGTCGGCCACCGAGTCGGCGCGACACTTGAGGGGCCTGGTCAACGCGGTCTCCGCCGCCCCGTCTTCTAGCATGGAAGGGTGAATCCCCCTCCGAGCGATTGGAACGCGAAACAGTGACCCCGGACAGCGCAGGGCGGCGCCCCGACATGAGAGCCTCCGACGTCGACCGCGACCGGGTGGCCGAAGTCCTGCGCGACGCCGCAGGCGAAGGCAGGATCACCTTGGACGAGCTGGGCGAGCGTCTGGACGCCGTCTACGCGGCACGGACTTACGCCGACCTCAAACCGCTCACTGCGGATCTGCCGGTGGGAAGCGACCGGCCGGCGGTCCCTCAAGCACGGCATGCCGCAATCCAGCCGGGAGCCGATCAAACCCTGGAACTCAACGCCAAAGGCGGGCAGATCAGTCGCAGTGGTTCTTGGCAGGTCCCGGGACGTGTCGTGGTGCGCAACCCCTACGGCGACACCCGCCTGGACTTTCGCGAAGCGACCTTCCTGACCGATGTCGTCGATTTCCAGATCACCGCCAACTGGGGCAGCGTCAAGGTCTTCCTCCCCCAGGACGCCACAGCCGACGTCCAGGTCGACACCTCCTGGTACGGAACCCTGGACAACCGGGTCGGCACGGTTCCCACCCCGCCCATGCCCCACTTTCGGATCACGGGCAACTGCAAGGGCGGGACGCTCAAGGTCATGTACCGCACCAGGATGGACGAGTGGCTGGGCTGACCCCGAAGGCCCGGCGGCTACAGGCGGCCGGCGTCGATGATCCGCTGGAGGAACTGGCGGGTCCGGTGCTGTTCCGGCTCGAACAGCACCTGCTCAGGTGGTCCCTGCTCCAGCACCCGACCCTTGTCGAGGAAGCAGACCCGGTCGGCGACCTGGCGGGCGAAACCCATCTCGTGCGTTGCCAGCAGCATGGTCATTCCTTCCTCGCGTAGCGAGTGGATCAGGGACAGCACCTCGCCCACCAGTTCAGGATCCAACGCGGAGGTCACTTCGTCGAGCAGCAGCAGCCGAGGCGAATTGATCAGCGCCCGCACGATCGCCACTCGCTGCTGCTGGCCGCCGGAAAGCCGGTCCGGGTACTCGCCGGCCTTCTCGCCCAGCCCTACCCGCTCCAGCAGTTCCGTCGCGTGGGTCCGCGCGCTCGCCCTCGACCGACCGTGTACCCGCTCGGGTGCCAGGGTGATGTTGTCCAGCACGGTCATATGCGGGAACAGGTTGTAGGACTGGAAGACCATCCCGATACGTCTGCGCACGTCGTCGGGGTCGACCCGGGGGTCCGTGATGTGCTCGCCGTCCAGATGGATAGCGCCGTCGCTGATCGGTTCCAACAGGTTGACACAGCGCAGCAGGGTGGACTTGCCCGACCCCGACGCGCCGATCAACACGACCACCTCGTGTTCGGCCACCTCAAGGGCGAAGTCGTCCAACACGACGGTTCCGTTGAACTCCTTGCGTACGGCTCGACAGGCCAGGACCGGAGGCATCGCGTCCGGCTCGTGTCCGGTGGTGGTCACCGTGCCCCCTCTGCGGATTGCCTCCTGGCCGCGCGCATGGTCACCCAGTCGGTGACGGCGACCAGGGGGATCGCCATCAGTACGAACAGGACTCCTGCCACCAGGTAGGGCGTGAAGTTGTAGGACTGCGCGGTGGCGATCTGCGCCGCGCGGATAGCATCGATCGGCCCGGCCAGCGAGATCAGCCCGACGTCCTTCTGCAGCGCCACCATGTCGTTGAGCAGCGGCGGTGTGACCCGGCGGATTGCCTGGGGCAGGACCACGTGCCGCATCGTCTGGCGGTAGGTCAACCCCAAGGAGCGGGCAGCCGCGATCTGGCTGGGGTGGACCGACTCGATTCCGGCGCGAAACACCTCCGCCAGGTAGGCGCCGTAGGTGATGACCAGCGCGATCCCGCCCAGCACCAGCACGCTGGGGGTGCCGCCCAGACGCAGGCCCGGGACACCGAAGGTCATCAGGTACAGCACGATGATCAGCGGCGCGCCACGGAAACCGTAGGTGTAGGAAGTCGCCAGTGCACGCAGCGGGAAGAACACCGGACCCCGCAGGGTGCGCATGATCGCTACCAGCAACCCGAGCACCAGCGCGCCCATCGCGCAGAACACCAGAAGCCGCACGTTGAGCCACAGCCCGGTCAGTACGGCGGGCAAGGCGTCGAGGCCGACCTCCAGGTCGAAGAAGGTCTCCTTGACCCTTTCCCACCCGGGCGAACCGACGATCCCGAGGATGAGGACCAGGCCCACCACGCCGGTGGAAACAGCAGCGAGCAGGACCGAACGCACGCTTTGCCTGCGCCGGTAGGACTCCCGCTCACGCTGGAGCTGGCTGGGCCGGTACGGTCCGGGCGGCAGTGGTTCCCCGCCCGGACCTGTCACGGTGGTGGTCACGAGAGTTCGGGCGCCTCTGCGACGTCGGCCAGCCACTGCTGTTCGAGTTCGGCGATGACGCCCTGCTCGACAAGAGAGTCGATCGCCTGGCTCACGCACGGGGTGAGCGCCGACCCCTTGTCCAGGACCAGACCGAACTGCTCAGCGGCCTCCTGCTGGGCAGGGAGCTGCCCGATGATCACGCCGTCGTCCAGTTCGGCGCCGGTGATGTAGAAGGCGGTGGGCAGGTCCACCACGATGCCGTCCACCTGACCGTTCTCCAGTGCCTTCTTGGCGTCGTCGTTGTTGTTGAAGACCTGGGGATCCGCGGTGGGCGCGATCACCTCCGTGAGCGCGTCCAGGCTGGTCGTGCCGACCTGTGCGCCGAGTGTGGCGTCCTTGAGGTCGGCGATCGACGACGCCTCGGAAATCGCTGAACCGGCCACTGTGATCACGGTCTGTCGGACGTCGTAGTACGGCGACGAGAAGTCCACGGCCTGCTTGCGCTCATCGGTGATGGTGAACTGGTTGATGTCGACGTCGAATGCCTTGGGGCCTGGCTGGATCGCGTTGTTGAACGTCACCGACTCCCAGACCACGTCCGCCTCGGAGTAACCCAGTTCCTCGGCCACGGCGTAGGCCACCGCCGACTCGTACCCCTCACCGTTGGTGGGGTCGTCGTCCACGAACCACGGTGGGTAGGCCGGACTGTCGGTCCCGATCGTGAGGGTGCCGGCCGTGAGCGTCTCCATGCCTTCGGGAGTGCACTCGGTCGCGCCGGCGTCGGCAGCGGGTTCGTCTTCGACGGGAGCGCAGGCCGCTGCCGCCAGCAGGAGCGCTCCGAGCGCGGTGGCGCCGAGCAGACGTGCTGGGGCGGACGGGGGAATGCGGCTCATGGGGTACTCCGGTAATCCAGGAATGCGGCTTCGGCGGGAGGAATGCCGAGACAAGGGACATTTCTGAGAGTAGACAACCTACTGAGTCAGTGGGTATTGCTGTGAAGGCTCGATTTCATCACATCACGTCAGGTGATCAACGGATTTCGGGGGCAGCGGGGGGAAGGACTGCCGAAAAACGCCCTGTGCGGTGTTAGGGGCCAGGCGAGGGGGAGTGGAGGCGGGGGTGGTCCAGGTCGTGGTTTCTGTACCACCCCCGATGCCTGTGGCATGACAGGGCTCCGTCGATCAAGTCACCGTGGTTTCGGCGGTTCCTGACGTCGTGTCGGCGAATTACGGCCTCGGCCGGCTGCGGCCCTCCCCCGCCGTATTCTCCTCCTTGGCCTCCGAAGAAAAATGTTCGTTCGGCAAGGTTTCCGTCCTGCCGTGGAGGCACTTACAGGTCGGACGTCACTCCCCGCGCCGTTGCAGTGAGGTCATCTGCTCCGAACCGTTCCGGGGCCAGTCGCACCGAGACGGCCAGACCCGGTTCCACGAGCCAGAACGCGTGGTCAGGAGCGATCCCGCCCAGCAAGTCGCCGTGGGAGAACGGCGCGACGTCCCAGGTGTTGGGATCTTGCTCGTGGTACTCGGAAAGGAAGGCCAGCAGAGCCGCCTGATCGACGAGACGGTCCCCGCGCAGTACCGCCACCGTCAGGTCGACCTGGAAACCGTCGCCGTTGTCGAGCTCGCGTTCCCATACACGAGAGGAGAAGGCGACCTCCTCCCATTCGTAGGAGAAGTCCGACACCTGGGTGCCGACCCCGGCCGGGACCCAACCGATCGTGAAGCCGTCCAGATTCCCACTGGCCGGTTCCTCGGCCTGCGCGCCTGTACCCACCATCAAAACCCCTGTGCTCAGCACGATGATTATCAGAATCCGAAGCATCCGCACCGCGGCCTCCCGCGTTTGTCGGGTGCTCCCGTCGACCACCCGCCTACCCTGATATTCGCGGTCGCCACACGCGCTGGTCCGCGATGATTTTTCCGGCTGTGGAAAACTCCGCTCGGGGCGGGCAGGGGCCGACGTCCTGATCAGCCTTCGTCGATCAGGTACGGATGCGGTGCCGTGTCCACGCTGTCGGGGTAGGGGTCGAACCAGGAGTGGGCGTTGCGGGCCAGAAAACCCAGTGGGTCCGCCGCTGAGTCGTCGGGGTCGATGGCGTCGAGGTCCTCCAGGTAGAGCCATTCATGATCGTGGTGGGCCTGTGCCGCGTCGTCGAAGGCCGAGAACATGGTGTTCACGTCCCCGGCGTCCAGGCCGGCCAGGGAGACCAGGATGTCCTTGGCGTTCTCCACGAGCACGTACAGGGCCAGTGCCTCGGCGGTGGAGGTCGGCCGGGCCCAGCCGGGGCGGGTCAGGCGGGCATAGACCGCAGCCGAGGAGAGCAGGAACTTCTTGGCGAACATGACGTCGTAGTGGTGGCGGTAGCGGACCGGCAGGTCATGGAGAACGAACAGCTCGTCGGAGTCGTCGGCAGTCCAGGAGGTGTCGTCCTCGTCCAGCGAGTGGGCGTCGTCCTCCAGGGTGGTGACGTCCATGAAAAGCTCATCGGTGAGGGCGACGGCCCGGTCGATGAGCGCGCCGGCGGCAAGCAGCCGGGCGTCGTCGACGTCGGTCGACGGACCGAAGGAGTCGGCGTCGAAGGCGCGCAGCTGAGGTGCCAGGCCGAGCAGGCGGCGATGTTGGGCGGCGATCTCCTCCGGGGGGACGCCGACCACCCCGGAAGCGGGGGCGGTCTCGGAGCCGTCGTGGCTTTCCAGCGCCTCGGCGAGTTCGGCGTCGCTGACCGTTACTTCACACTTGCCGACCTTCCAGTCGGCCAGCAGCTCGGTGCGCTCCAGGATCTCGTACAGCAGCGCTTCCGCCCCGTTCTCGGCGAAGCTGAGTGCCGGCGCGTCCACCAGCAGTTCGATCACGGCTCCGCTGGGGTGGGTGTCCAGTTCGTGGTCGTAAGGCGTGATCTCCACGCCGTCAGGGCCCTCTACCGTCGCCACGCGGTCGAGCCACTCGGCCAGTAGCGCTGCTGCGCCCTGTTGTTGCAGGCCGTCGAGCTCGGCAGAGCCCGCGGGAAGCGACAGCTCGGCGGTGATGCGGTATTCCAAGAAAGGCTCCCCAAGCCGGAACGATAGAAGGAATTAGAGCACGACCGACATCCCGCCCGTGGCGGGACCCGAGTCCTCCCTCCATCTTCGGCCCACTCGGCGCTTTTAGCCGCATTGGCGGCCTTCTCGGGTGAGCCGGACGAGTGGGAGGACACGATCCCGGTGTCCGGGGAAGTGGGTGCCCCGGGAGCCGAAGCAATGGTGGGCTGTGCGAAAGACGCTTGTCAAAGACTTCTTGGCAAATATTGGCCGTCCAGAGAGCCGAAGGCGCGTTCCTCGCTGCCCGAAACCAGGGGAGTCGCCCCGGACGGGTTGTACGGACAGAAGATTTTCGGCCGCCCGGGACCGCTGTCGGACGATGGGAGGGGAGAGCGGTCCGGTCGGCGTGTTTTCACCCGGTACCGGCCCCTTGTCGATGAGCCGGCGCGTGGCCGGACGGTGCCCCGGACGATCAGGCATGTGCTTCTTCGTGCTCCGGGTGAAAGCAGGCACATCCGCTGGGAGAGCGGATGGGAACGTCGCGACCCCCTGCCAAGAGTCGGGCCGGTGTCGAGCCGGGGCACCGTACGGATGTCCTGTACGACCGTTGCCGGCTGCCCCGACCAGGGGCGGGGCAGCCGGCGTTCTCACGAAGAGGCGGGAAGGAGCAGTGTTGTGGCATGCCGACCGAGCGGGGTGAGCGCGCAGCGTTCGCCGACATCGAGGTCATAGTCGTGGCGGACCAGGTTCAACGACCCCAACAGTGACACCGCGACCTCAACGCTTGAACGGGGCAGACCTTCCCGCCCGGACGCCTCCACGAACTCCGAGACCGCCACCCCGTTCTCCCCGGATTCGGTGAGCAGGGACAACAGGTGTTCCACCAGCGGTTGGGCAACCCGGTGGTAGATCCGGACGTCGCGCTGGCGCCACAGCAGGGGAAGTCGCTCCACGGCCATTCGCCACAACCGCGCCGCGTCCCTGGGCATCCGGACGTACTCCGGGCCGGGTATCACCCAGCCGTGTTGGCGATGTCCGCCGCCTGGTCGGCGTTCGTTGCGATCCACCACCATTTCCAGTACCCGCGCCTCCAACGCGAACGCCAGCAGTGGCGCCGCATCCCCCATCTCGCACTCGGGGGGTTCGGTGGCGACGTCGTCATCCTCCACCCACGCACCGATGCTCAAAGGGACGTATTCCCGCACGCCCGCAGCCGTCCCCACCTGATCGCGGGAGACCTCCCGACGATCGCCCACCCAGCGCAGGAAAGCCCGCATTCGCTCCACGAACAAACACGTCGTGGCTGCTTCCACCAACGCCCGATCCCGGCCGCTCACACCCATCCGACCCCTCCCAGACTCGTCGAACACCCGCCGCATCAGGCGGATAACCCACGGTAAACAGGTGAGGTGGGGCGAAAGGCAGGGAAAAAGAAATCTGTGGACAACCCGAGCGGGTTCCCCCGAGGACCGGGAACGGCGACCATGCCGTTCCCGGTCCCTTCCCGAGGGTCGGATCAGCCGCGGCGGTCCTGTCCGCTCTGGTAGCGGTACAGCGTCGTGCGCGCCTCCTTGCGGAGCGCGGGGTCGGGGTGGTTCTCACCCAGCCAGGTGAGCAGGAACCCGGTCTCGGGGTGACGGAGCATCCGCGCCAGATCGAAGAGGGACGTGCCGTCGTTGCCCACGTTCACCGGAAGCTCCTGGATCTGCTCGTCGCCGAGCATCCCCATGCGTGCCAGGGCCGCGATTCCGTCGATCATCACCCAGGACAGGTCTTCGGCCTCCAGGTCCGACTCCTTGGCGAAGCCGGCGTCGAACAGCCAGACACGGGCCTGGTGACCAAAGTCGTGGTCGTCGCGCAGCGCCTCGTAAACGGGGTGTGCGGCAGAGGGGTGCTCGGCCGTGACGGCACGCACCGCGGCGCGATGGGTGGAGTCGTCGGTGCGTCGGGCGACCTCCACCAGTTCCCGCATCGCCGCTTCCTCGTCGCGCTCGGCGATCCAGGAGTCC
The DNA here is from genome assembly GCF_030268225.1 of Nocardiopsis ansamitocini. Taxonomy (GTDB): domain Bacteria; phylum Actinomycetota; class Actinomycetes; order Streptosporangiales; family Streptosporangiaceae; genus Nocardiopsis_D; species Nocardiopsis_D ansamitocini. Next base: position 66,782 of record NZ_BSQG01000003.1, read on the forward strand.
AGGTCGGTCTCGCTCAGTGCTTCGCCGGCAGCAGCGCGCTCCACCAGAACCTCGGCGGACTCGCCCATCAGCTCGTCGAAGTCGCGGATCGTGTAGTCCTCGGCCGTGAGCTCCTCCAGCCCGGCCCACTCGCCCAGCGGGGTCAGCCGGTAGACCGGCTCTCCCGCAAGTTCGGCGTCCTCACCCGAGGTCGCCCCCTCGACGGCGCCGAGGCGTTCCAGCTCGGTGAGCACCAGCCCGACGGCCTCGGTGAACTTCGCCTCCTGCTTGGGGCTCATCCGGAACTCGTCGTCGAGCTGGTCGCCGAGCTCGGCCACCATCTCCACGACGATCGACGCGGGCAACGCGAGCCGCTCGATGAACAACGAGGTCAGGACCGATCCGGTGAACTCGTCGGAGGCCAGTCCGAAGTAGGCCTCGAACCCGTCCTCGTCCAGGTTCAACCGCTCGGCGAGTGCTTCGCCGACGGCGTCGTAGGCCATCAACCACGCCTCTGCCGCGTCCTCGGGAAGTTCCTCGGGGGCGAGCTCGCGCAGCCGGACGATGGTCGGGGCAGCCGTGATCGCGGCGTCCAGTTCCGCGTCCTCCAGCAACCGCGGCGCCCGCCAGGTGTACCCCGCCCGCCCGGGACCGGCGAGAAGGGACTTGGGGCCCTCCTCCTCGCCCGCAGCGATCGCGGCCACCAGGTCGTCGTCCACCGCGATCGCCCCGGCCTCGACCTTCGCCTCGAAGTCCGCGATCTGCTCGGGGTCGTCGATCTCGAAGCCCAGGTCGTCCATCACACAGTGCATGTAAGCGGCGACCCGGTGTTCGGCGGGGTCGTCGATCGCGTGCTGGTAGGCATCGGCGAGCCGGTCCACCATGCCCAGCAGATCCTCGCGCGCGTCCGATCGCCGGTCCAGCAGGTCCTCCTCGTTGAGGAAGCCCAGCCAGGAGTCCAAGGCGGTGCGGACCTCGGCGGTCCGGACAGCGGAGCGGCCGCTCTCGGCCGGCAGCCAGTCCAGCAGGAGCGACACCACGTCGGCGGTGCTCCACCTGGCCAGCAGCCCGTCCCCACCCTTGTCGGGAGCGCCGTACTTGAAGTCCAGGAGCAGTTCGAGCGCGCGCCGGGACACGTTCAGCCCCCGCTTGCGCCCGTAGTCGAGTACCCGGGGTATGAACAGAGCCCGGTACTCGTCGAACGTGTCTTGATCGGCGTTCGTGAACACCAAGCGCATGAGAGACGACCAACCTGATCGGAGACGGCGGAGGGGGACGGGGGAGCGGGCCCGGGGGACCGCGCCTGTCAAGACGTTGCGCGGCCGGGGTGCTTCACCGGCGGCCACCACGAACTTTACCGCCCGATCCCCCGCGCTCCACTACTGTTCGCCGCCCTTGCGCCTCCCCGTGGGCCGGCCGCAGTGCGCTGCGCGTTCCCCGTCGCTCATCGGCGTGCTCGACTGGGGCACCGTTCCGCTCTGCTCGTCGGCCGGACCGGTGGCCTCGAACGGCACGTACCAGTAGTAGTGGCCGTGGAAGCGGCTGCCGAGGCGCATCTCGTACTGTCCGGCCACCCACTCCATCCGCGGAGCGCGTTCGACCCAGCCGACCTCCTTGGGGCCGGTGTCGACGTTGGTCGTCTGGCTCTCGGTGTGCGAGCTTTCCCAGGTCTCCCGGTAGGTCTGCTCATAGCTCACGGAGAACACCGTGCCGAATCCGGCCTCGGCGGTCATGGAGACGCCGACACTGTTGCTCTGTCCGGTCGCCTCCGACCAGGCGACGTCGGACCACTGGACGCCGTCGGTGCAGTTGTAGACGGAAGTTCGCACGGTGCGCGTCCCCCGCTCAATGGGCAAGCCCCGTGACGTCCGTCTCGCGCCCGCCCCGGATCGGGCGCCGTCGAGGGCCGTGCGGCTCAGCCCACCGGCAAGAACGGGCTGGGCTCCCCGTGCCAGCTCACGTACAGCGACTCGCGTGCCCGGGTGCAGGCCACGTAGAGCAGGCTGCGTTGCGCTGCGAGGTCGGAGCGGTGCTGGTTCTCGTCCAGTTCTGGGCCGGTGACGTGTTCCATCAGGGGAAGTGCCCCGGCCGTCGCACCGAATACGGCGATCGCGCGGAACTCCAGGCCCTTCACCCCGTGCATCGTGGTCACCCGGACGGTGCCGGCAGAGTCGTCCACGGTGTGGTGCTGGGGGTTGAACCGCGCGACGGGAAGGCCGCGGGAGCGAAGAAACCCGACGACCTCGGTGAGGACCTTGCGGGTTCGGGTGGTTACGCAGATGTCGCCAGGGGCGACGCCGTCGGCCAACCACCCCCGCAGTTGCCGTTCGAGAGCGGCCAGCTCGCCGGCCGGATCCGCGGCTCCGCAAAGAACCGGAGGGTTTCCGCGAAGGAGTGAGCGGGTGGAGCCGGGGGCCTCGGGTGCACTCGTGCCCAGCTCGTGCACGCTCTGGCCGCGCATGATCTGGTCCGCCCAGGTCAGGATCTCGGTCGTGGTGCGGTAGTTCACGCGCAGCGGGTAGGAGCGTCCCACGATCCTGATGCCGAGCTGTTTGAAGGAGACCGTGTTGTCGTAGATGCGCTGGCGGTTGTCGCCGGCGATGAACATGTCGTTGCGCCCGGGAGACACCGCTGCGCGCAGTGTCCGCCACTGGGCCGGGTGCAGGTCCTGCCCCTCGTCCACCACGACGTTGCTGTAGGGCCGTTCCGCGCGCTCGTCGAGAATGCGTGCCGCCTCCGCGTGCAGTTCCACCGTCGGCAACTGCTTGGTGCGCCGCAGCCAGGCGCGCGCCGTCGCGATGGCGTTCCACACCTCGCGCCGTTGGTCCACGGTCAACGGGGTGGAACGTCCGCGCCGGGCGTCGGGGTCGAGGTAGCCCTCGACGGTGGTGATTCCCTGGGCCATCACCACGTGTCGGTACTCCTGGAACACGAAGTCGGCCGACCACAAAAGCCCTTGTTTCCCGACGACGTTGGCGAACAGGCCGCGCGCGTCGGCGTCGCGGCGCATGCTCACGTCGGGGTGCTGCGCACGCACCACGTCCAGCGCCAGCTTGTCGGCGGTGATCACGTCGACGTCGGCGCGCAGCTCCTCGCCCACCAAGAGGGCCAGATCCCTGCGGATCGACTCCACGAGGGCGTTGGTGAACGTCGTCAGCAACACCTTGCCGCCCAGCGGAAGATTCTCGGCCAGATACTTGACGCGGTGCAGTGCCACCACGGTCTTGCCGGTGCCGGGCCCGCCCGACACCATCGCGGGGCCGCTGAAGGCGGGGCGGTAGGCCAGCGAGCGTTGGGTCGGGTGCAGGAACACCCGCCAGGCGTCGAACTCCCTGCCGAGGACGTCATCGACTTCCTCGTCGTCCTTGACCAGACGGACCCGGTGCCGGGTGTTGCGGATGGCGGCGTCGTAGTCGTCGGGCGGGACGGTCCGACCGCCGGCCGCTGCCCGCCGGGGCAGCACGACCTCGTTCATCACCTGGTCGACAGGCATCCCCTCGGCCAGGTGGATCAGCACCTCGTACTGGTCCTGCGGGACGGCGGGCCCCCAATCGGCCAGTTCGTCCCGGGTGGACAGGGTCCGGCAGAACCGGATGATCTCCGAGTCCACCCCCAACTGCCGCAGGGCCTCGTCACTGACCCCGCTGAACAGCGCGGGGTCTGCCTCCGGCCGGGCCCCCGGAGCGACGGAACGCTCCTCCAGCGCGGTGGCATCGCGCCGTTCGAGTGTGCCCATCACCGTGTTGACGTCGTGGCGCTGGTCGGATGCCCATTCCTCCGCACTCTCCCGCGGCAGCAGGTGCACCAGGAGGAAGGTCTCGCCCGATTCCGGAGCCAACATCACCCCCGTCCAGCTGTCGCTGATACGGAACGTCCGGATCCGTGGATCCTGCCCGGCGGGCAGTGCCTGGATGCGGAGGTCGGGGTGCGCCAGCAGCGCGCGCAACGACAACTCCCTGAACTTCCGGGTCACCGCCGCAAGGCGTTCCCGGGTGGGGCGGTCCAATTTGTCGTACTGCGCAAGGCACGTCGAGTCGATGGCCAGCTGCGGCATGAGCCTCCTTCGCTCGCGGACGCGTATTCGTCCAGGACCCCGCAGGGTCATGTTTCCCCGCACCTTGGTCCTTTGATCATTTAGCACCCGGTAATGACAAGAAGGCCGGATACGGCCACGTCGAACGGGCACTAGTCCGGTCGTGCGGACAACCGGCCGAAGCGACGGGAATTCCTCGTCGGCGCGGCGCTGTTGCCCACAGCCGTACACCGATGACGGAGAACGAACGAGGGAGCGGTTATGAAGGCGGTCGTCTACAACTCCTACGGTGGCCCCGAGGTACTGGAGATCGCCGAGGTGGCCGACCCGAAGGTCGGTCCCGACTCGGTCCTGATCCGGGTCAAGGCGGCCTCGGTCAACCCGGTGGACCGGAAGGTCCAGGCGGGATACCTCGACTCCCTGATGGACGTGTTCTTCCCCGTCGTCCCGGGATGGGACGTGGCCGGCATCGTGGAGCAACCCGGTGTTGCCGTCCCCGAGTTCGCGGTCGGCGACGAGGTGATCGGTTATGTCCGTGAGGACGTGGTCCGCCATGGCACCTTCGCGCAGAAGGTGGCCGCGCCGGTGCGCACGCTCGCGCGCAAGCCGCGCAACGTGAGCTGGGCACAGGCAGCAGCCCTCCCACTGGCCGGCCTCACCGCCTACCAGGCCCTCGTCCACCATTTGGAGGTCGGCCCCGGTGACACCGTCCTGGTGCACGCGGCAGCCGGGGGAGTCGGATCGTTCGCGGTGCAGATCGCCCGCAGCCTGGGGGCCGAGGTGATCGGTACCGCCTCCGAGCGCAACCACGACTACCTCCGCTCGTTGGGGGCCCAGCCTGTCGTCTACGGGGACGGGCTCGCCGACCGGGTCCGTGCGCTCGCGCCGAACGGGGTCGACGCCGTGCTCGACCTCGTCGGTGGGGACGCACTCTCGATCACCTCCCAGGTCGCGGCGGAAGGGGCGCGCATCGCCTCCATCGTCGAGACCGCGGTGACCGATATCGGCGGGGACTACGTATTCGTGCGTCCCGACAGCGAGGACCTCGGCGCTCTGGTCGACCTGGTCGAGACCGGCGCGATCGAGATCGAGGTAGCCGAGGTCTTCCCGTTGGAGAAGACCGCCGATGCCCAGCGCCTCAACGCACAGGGCCGTACCCGTGGCAAGGTCGTCGTCGAGGTGGAGTGATCCGATGCGTGGTCGCCGTCCGCCAGTGAAACGGCGGCGACCACGCATCAGCCGAGCAGCCGCGCCAACTCCACCCTGGAACGGATTCCCAGCCGGCTGAACACGTTGCGCAGATGGTGGTCCACGGTGCGCGGGCTCAGGAAGAGCTGGGTGGCCGCCTCCCTGTTGGTCGCGCCCTCGGCAACCAGACGTGCGATCCGCAACTGCTGCGGGCTCAACTCATCCAACGCGGTGGGCAGGGCCGCGCGTACCGACTCGCCCGTGGCGCGGAGTTCGGCACGGGCGCGCTCCGCCCACACGCCCACGTCCAGGCGTTCGAAGGTGTCCAAAGCGCCGTGCAGGTGTTCCCTGGCCAGCCGGGGCCGGCGTCGACGCCGCAGCAGTTGCGCGAACAACAGTTCGGTGCGGGCCTGTTCGAAATCCCGGTAACCGCCCCGGTGTAGTCGCAACGCCTCGGTGAAGTGCTCTTCGGCCTCCTCCGGGGCGGAAAGCAGCCCGCGGCAGCGTGCGGCCAGGGCACGCGGACCGTCCCGGCCGGTCGCCTCGGCCCAGCGTTGGTAGGCGCTCAGCGCGGCGCGCGCCCGATTGTGGTTGCCGACCCCCACCGCGGCCTCCACGAAGTGCGGAGCGCTCAACAGTCGCACGGCACGGTGCCCCCGCCCGGGACCGGCACCCGCCAGCGAGGTGAGGCGGCTCGCCGCCTCCGCTGCTCTTCCCGACGCCAGCTCCAGGAACGCCAGCGCCCACGCGCCCAGCGCAGCGGGCAGGCCAAGGTCGTGGGCCTCGGCCACCCTCGCGGACTCCCTGGCGTGTGCCCGGCAGGTCGCCGCATCCCCGCGGACGGCCGCGATCAGCGCCAACGCTGCGAAGTGGTGGCTCGCGCAGTTCTCCTGTCCGGTCGCCTCGGCCAGGCGCACCCCCTCCAGCGCGTTGGCGGCCACCAGCGGCTGCCGTCCGGTCCAGAACTCCGAGTAGGACAAGATTTCTATCGCCTGGGGGATGACGGAGACCGCCCCGGCCCGTCTGGCCAGGCCCACCGCCCGGGAGGCCAGGGCGTGGGAGCGGACGTCGTCCCCCAGGAGCAGCCCCGCGGAGGCCCCCCAGATCAGCTGCACGGGTTCGTTGAGTCGTTCCGCGTCGGACAGCACCCGCTCCAGGTGGTCACGTCCTTGCGCGTAGTGCCCCTGGAACATGGCGGATTTCCCCGCCAGATAATCGAAGGCGATCCGCGCCTCGGCCCGTTCCTCGGGTCCGCGCAGCGCCGCGACCCGAGCGGCGGTGGCGAAGTAGCGGGAGTGGTCCCCTGCCAGGCAACTGGCCTCGCCGGCCTGGACGAAGGCATGGAGGGCACGTGTGCGGTGCCCGGGCAGCAGCCGGTGGGCCGCGTCCAGGAGTGTTTCGTGGGCGTGGACCGCGATACCGCTGCGCAGCGTGATCTCGCCCCCTAGCGACTCGGCCCGCCCCCGTCCCCCACTGTCGGTGCCCAGTTCGCGCACCCGGTCCAGGAGCCGCCGGGACCGCACCGGTTGTCCCGCCAGCCAGGCGTCGCGGGCCGCCTCGCCCAGCCGGTCGGCCCGAACCGGAGGGTCCGGGGTCAGGTCGGCAGAGCGTTCGAAGAGCACGGCGGACGCGGCGTATCCGCTGCCGGTGCGCGCCGTCGTTGCGGCCTGGGCCAGTTCGTCGGCCAACTCGGGGTCGGGCCGGACCGCCGTCACGGCGCGGTGCCACGCCCGTCGCAACGGTTGCCGCCCAGCATCGAACACTCCTGCCAGCAGCAGGTGCGCTGCGCGCCGCTCGCCCAGCCCCGCGCCGTAGTAGCTGGCCGAGCGCACCAGTGGATGCCGGAAGGCGATGCGGTCGGCGTCGGCGCGCACCAGCCGACAGGCTTCGGCCGCATCCAGCGCGGACAACGGGATCTGGGCCTGTTCGGCGGCCAGCACCAGCGTCGCGGTGTCCATGTCCTCCTCGACGGCGATGATGAGCAGCAGCCGTCGGGTCGGCTCGGGGAGCGCGCTGATCCGACGAGCGTAGGAGGCCCATAGCTCCCCGCCGGGCGGCAACGGCTGAGGAAGCGGTTCGGCCCCCACAAGTTGTCCGGGAGTGAGGGAATCCGCCAGTTCCACCGCTGCCAGCGGATTACCGCAGGCCGCCGCGACCAGGGCAGAGCGAGTACTGTCGCCGATCGGTACGGGGGAGCGGTCGGCGAGGACCGCGGCGATCGCATCCGCGCCCAGGCCCTCCAGCCGCAGGCGCTCGACCCCGGCCAGCGCTCCGTCCCCGTCCTCGCAGCCCTCACCGGTGGCGATGGCCACGACCATCCGCCCGGCCCCCAGGCGTCTGGCGGCAAAGGCCAGTGCCTCCAGGGAGGGGCCGTCCAGCCGGTGGACGTCGTCCACACAGACCAGGACCGGCCGGTCGCGGGCCGCCTCCGACAGCAGGCCGAGCACCGCGACCGACAACAAGAAGCGCCCGTGCACGGGAGTGTCGCCCAGTTCCAGCGCAGCGGCCAGTGCCAGGCGCTGCTGTTCGGGAAGCAGGGGGAGCCGATCGGCCACGGGAAGGAGCAACCGGTGCAGTCCGGCGAAAGCCAACCCGGCCTCCGACTGCACTCCGCGCGCCTGGAGCACGGCGAATCCTTCCGCTGTGGCGCGCAGAGCCGCCAAGAGGGCGGTCTTGCCGATGCCCGCTTCGCCGGTCACCAGTACCGCCGAACTTTCCCCGGTTCGCGCACGTCTCAGCAGATCAGCGAGATGGGACTGTTCTCGGTCGCGACCGTGGAGCCGCGCGGCTTGTGTGAGCGGGGGCACAATGACCACGGCTACTAAGTTACGCGCTAGTAAACTAGTTGAGAAGAAGACCGGCGAATTAGCCGATGCGCGAGCGCACGACCGTGCCGCAGACTCCGGACAATCCCGCACTCTCCGGAGGTCAGATGCGCTCTTTCCTTGCTGCCGCCTGCGCGCTGGCGGCAGCCCTCGCCCTATCCGTGGTCCCCGCCGCCGCAGCCCATGCCAACGCGCACGATCCGGTGATCTTCGTGCACGGCTTCGGCGGTAAGGGCAACCAGTGGTCGTCCATGCGGCAGAACTTCATCGACAACGGCTACCGTGCCGACCAGCTGCACGTCTTCAGCTACGACTCCTTGCGCTCCAACAAGACCATCGCCTCCCAGTTGTCGGACCGCGTTCAACAGGTCCGGACGAGTACCGGTGCGGCCAAGGTGGACATCGTCACCCACTCGATGGGCGGGCTCTCCTCCCGTTGGTACCTCAAGTTCGGCGACGGGCAGCAGTACGTGGACGACTGGGTGTCCATCGGAGGGCCCAACAACGGGACCAACATCGCCAACCTGTGCACGTCGCTGATCACGCCCTGCAAGGAGATGCGCCAGGGCTCGGAATTCCTCTCCGAACTCAACGCCGACGACCCCACCCCCGGTGACGTGTCCTATGCGACCTTCCGCTCTCCGTGCGACGTCGTCATCAACCCGGTGGACAGCACCCTCCTCGACGGCGCCACCAACATCCGGACCAGTTGTCTGGAACACGTCGCCATGATGTCCAACTCCGCTGTCATCAACCAGGTTCGCGACTTCGTCGCCTGAGCACGGGGGTGCCGCCCGCGCCGGTCCCTTCCCCGCTCCGGGGCCGGCGTGAGCGGCGTTCTCAGGCCAGCGCGGCGCGCAGCCGACCGGCCAGCGCGACGACGGCCCGGTACGCCTCGGGCGCGGCCAGCAGGTTGGCGAACCCGTGTGGCAGGCCGGGGAAATCGGTGTGCTCCACATCGGTGCCGGCCCCTCGCAGCCGCTGCACGTAGGCCAGGCCCTGATCACGCAACGGGTCGATTCCGGCCGTGACGACGTGGGTGGGGGGCAGCCCGGTCAGCCGATCATCGCCTATCACCGAGAACCGCGGATCCGTACGCAGCGCGGGGTCGGGGCAGTACGCCTCGATGAAGGCGTCGACCGACGCCGTCGTCAACAACAGGTCCTGCTCGCCCAGACGGTTCTGGGAGGCGTAGCGCCGGATGTCGGAATCGATGCCGGGGTAGACGAGCAGTGTGTGGCAGGGGCGTATCTCCGCCTCGGCTGCGAACCGGTGGGCGACCGCCGCCGCCAGGTTGCCTCCGGCGCTGTCGCCGCCCACCGCCACCCGACGTGCACCGTACCCGGTGCGGGCGGTCCGGGCCAGGTGGGCGTAGGCGGCGTACGCGTCGTCCACGGCAGCGGGAAACGGATGTTCCGGAGCCAACCGGTAGGCGACCGACACCACGTGGGACCCCGAATACCGGGCCAGAACCCGGCACAGTGCGTCGTGGCTGCGAATGCTGCCCCGAACCCATCCGCCCCCGTGGAAGAACACGAGCAGACCGCCACTCGGCCGCGGCGGAAGATAGGCCCGCGCGGGCAAAGGCCCCGCGCCGCCGGGGACCAGCACGTCGCGCACCGCGATATCGCGCCCTGCGCCCGCTCCCAGCAGCACCGACACCCGGTCGAGCCCGTCCCGGGCCGCCGTCGTGACCGGCTCGGACGGGTCGGTTCCGTTCGCCCCCAGGCGGAGTATCAACCGGATGGAGTCGGGGACACGCTGTCCGTCCACCGGAAGGTCCGGGCCGGCCAGCAGGGGCAGCAGCGGATTCGACGGTCCTAGGAGAAAGCGGACCATGCCAGCCGTGAGTGTGCTCATGTCCCGATGGTAGTGAGACCGTGTCCTCCTGCGGTGGCCCGCGCGGTTCGGGCACCGAAAACCCCTAAGGTCGAGATTCCAGCCGGCGCAGACGTCGTCGGCCATGAACAGGGCGGTGGCGACGCCGCCCCGGTGAGGAGTCGGAAGCGCGTGCGGATCGAGACACTGATGGTGGTGGGCGCCCTCATGGGCGGGGCCGCACTGGCGGCCGGGCCCACCGCGTGGACCTACCTGGCCAGCGCCCGGTACCGATTCGCCCCCGCGGCCGTTCCCGCCCGGCCGGTGGCGATCGTGCTGGGTGCAGGCGTACGGTCCGACGGTCAGCCGACCCTGCTCCTGGCCCGTCGCCTGGACATCGCCGTTGAACTGGTGCGCGCAGGGAAAGTCGGCGCGGTCCTCGTCTCCGGTGACAATCGCCCCTGTTCGGGGCGCGAGACCGATGTCATGACGCGTTACCTCGTCCGGCGGGGAGTTCCCGAGGGCGCCATCACCGCAGATCCGGCCGGTTACCGTACCTGGGACACCTGCGCCCGGGCCCGTGATTCCTACGGAGTGCGTTCCGCCGTCATCGTCACCCAGTCCTTCCACCTCCCGCGCGCGGTTGCGCTGGCGCGCGCTGCCGGGTTGGACGCTGTCGGTGTGGGGGATCCGAGTCTGGCCGGCCGGTCCAGGGCGACCGCCTACGGCTACGTCCGCGAGTTCGGGGCCAACACCAAGGCGCTGCGCGATGCGGTCCTGCGTCCCGCACCCGCCGACACCAGCACCGGAGCAGCGGACGAGGTCGAGCGCTTGGCGAAGGCGACATAATCTCCCCATGGAGTCAAACCACGGATCCGAACCGCTGCACGGCCTGGACGACATCGACTGGACCGCTCTCGCCCCCGAGCGCGGGAGCGAGATCCCCGATCTGCTGCGCGGGGTGGCCACCGAGAAGCAGGAGCAGTCCCTCCTGCAACTCCACGAAATCCTCTGCTTCCCCGCGCCGGGGCATGTTGCCGCACCCGAGGTGGTGGAGTTCCTTGTCCGCCTTGCCGGGGAGACCTGGCTGCGCGGCCGACACAACGTGGTCAACCTGTTGCAGGAACTCACTGTCCCGTCGATGGCCGACCACCTTCCGGTTCTCCGCGACATCACACTGTGGCGCGACGAGATCGCCTGGGCCGCGACCACCGACGTCGAGAAGGTACGCGCCCAGTACCGGGAGTGGCTGGCCGATGCCCCCGACGAACAGCAGTACCGCCGGATCCAGAGCCGTCTGCGCGCGCTGGAGCACGACAACGGAACACATATTCTCGCCGCCGAACTCGCCGTCCACGAAGCAGTGCGCGAGCGACTCCCCGCGCTCCTGGAACTACTGGAGGGCCGGGAGAACCGGGGCGGTGACGCCGTAGCCGAGTGGGTGGCCTACATCCTTGCCTGGTTCCCCGAGGAGGCCGACCTGATCCTGCCCGCTCTGGTGGGCGCCGGCGACTCCTCCTCCCCCTATCCGGCGCTGCGTCCCCTGCCGGCGGAAGTCTGGGCCATGGGAATGCTGTCCGACCCCGCGGACGTCACCGCGACCGTGCACCTTGCCCAGCTCCTCACCGCCGCGGACTCCGACCTCGCCTTCGCTGCTGCGGTCGCCCTGGCCCAGATCCACGGCCCTGCCGTTCCCGAGCAGGCCCTGGCGTTGCTGACCGGCTCCGACTACTGGGAGGACCACCTCGGGGCATCCCTGCCCCAGTCCGGTCCGATCGAGCCCACCCACCTGGGCATGCTTCTGCTCAGCGGAGTCGACGACGAGGACGTACGCCAGGCCGGCGTCGGTCAGCTCAAGAGGGTCTTCGCCTATACCGGCGGCGAAGGCCAGGGCGTGGTCGCCGCCAACGCGCTGGAGATGGCCCTTGGGCCGCGCCACGCCGAGCGCGCCCCCGCCACCGGTCTGGACGGCTTCGAGACGCAGCAGCGCGAAGTCGTCGCCGCGATCGGCGACATCACCGCCGACGCCTGGGAGGAGGGCGGGCTCGCCGAGGTCGTCACCGCATGGGGCCTTCCCGGCAACCGGGCGGACTTCCGTTCCTTCGCAGGCTTGGAATCCGACGAGAAGCCGGCCCAGGAGTCCACCCCGGCGCCTCAGGCCGCCCCCCAGGCCCAGCAGCCCGAGCAGGGCGGCCTGCTGGGCCGGTTCTTCGGCGGCGGACGCTAGTTCCGTCCCGGTGTCGCCGGGGCCGGCAGCCCCGGCGACACGGCCGGTCCGGTCAGCCGCGCTCCACTGCCGTCCCGAGCAGTCCCAGCGGTGGAGCACCCAGGTCCAGCATGGCGGTGTGGAAACGCTTGGTGCCAAATTCCGGGCCCCATTCGCGCCGCGCCCGCTCACGCAGCTCCATGATCTCCAACTTGCCCCAGGTGTAGCGTCCGTAGGTGGGGTCGAAGGTGGCCCGACGCGCCTCCGACAGCGCCGCAGGCCCGGTGATGTGGGTGTCGGCGGCGAAGCGGAGCGCGGCTTCCTCCACGGTCATGGCCCCGGTGTGCACACCGATCGCCGACGCCAGCCGGGTCACCCGGATCAGCGCCTCCAACCAGACGCCCACCTCGAAGTGCGCGGCGGTGAAGCCCGAGCCGGACGTCGTCCGTTCGGCGTAGGGGCCGAACCCCTCTTCCACGCACAGTTCCTCGGCGTAGTGCGCCCATCCCTCGACGAAGGTCGGGGAGAACAGCGTCCTGCGTACGGGGGAGGGAGCCCGACGCAGTGCGCGTCCGTGCGAGAAGTGACCGGGTGCGACCTCGTGCACGGTGATCCCGGGCAGGGTCGTGGCACTGAACACCTCCAGCCACTCCTGGGCCTCGACATCCGGCCACCCGGGGTCGGGCGGACTGATGTGGTAGTAGGTGGGCCCGTCGGGCTCACCGGCCGCCGCCCACGTCAGCATGGCCATCGCCCAGCGCCGTGATGCCGGCGCCGTCTCCACCCGGCAGGCGCCGTCGTGGTAGGGCACGAGGTCGCGTTCGCGGGTGAAGGCGATGGCGTGCTCGGTCCAGGTCCGGGCCGCGTTCACCACTCCGTCGGCGTCGGGGTGGTCGCGTACCAGTTCCCGTGCCACCTCCAGCGGAGGCCGTGCCGAGTCGATCCGGGCGACCGACTCCGTCAACCGCTCCATCAGCCGGTTGCGCTCGGCGTCGGCCCGCTCGGCCAGTCGGCCCAGGTCCACCTCCACGGCTTCGGGGACGCCCATGAGCCGGGCCAGTGCGGCACCGCCCAGCGCCGCGCTCGGCTCGCCCTCGGCCGCTGCGCGCTCCAGGTGGCCGACGAGCCGGGCGTGTGCCGACAGTGCGACGGCGCGCAGGGTTTCGGAAGCATCGTCCGGTACGGCGTCGGCCAGTCCCCGTGCCGTCCCCAGCAATGCGGTTGCGACCGGAGCGCTCACCCGGTCGAGCGCAGCGATTGCGGAGTCGACGGTTTCGGGCCAGGCAGTGAGGTGACGTTCTCTGGCAGCCATGCGCTCGGCCGCGGGAGCGTACTCCTTGTCGTAGCAGGCGAGGTCGAGCTCACCCAGGTGGTAGAGCGGGTTGGAGCGGTGGAGTTGCAGGTCGCCCAGGCTCAGACGCAGGGCGTCCTCGAAGGCGAGAAGGTGGGCTTCGTCATGCCGGTCCTCCAAGGGCTCTCCGGTCCCGAGCCGGGCCAGCCCGGTGATCACTCCTTCTGGTGACAGGTCGGCGGTCCGGCCGTCGTATTCGTGGCGACCAGCCCCCTCCCGTACATCCGAGACCATCAGATCGGCGACGGCGCGCAGCCGTTCGGGCAGCTCATGCATGCGCACGACCCTACGGCGAGATCGGTCCCGGTCGTCCAGGAACAATAGGCGTCCTTTGCTCGTCGGACAGGGATGTGACGACTCAGAGAGAAGACGAGCGGGCCCGGGCCCGCCGATGGTGGCGCAGACCCGGACCCGTCGCCGGGGTGCTGGCCGCCGCGGTGCTGCTTGGCCTCGCGCCGATCACCTGGTTGCACGCCTCCACCAGTGGTGACCGGTTCGCTGCCGGGCAGACCCCCCACCGGCCGGTGGCGCTGGTCCTGGGAGCGGGGGTGCGTCCCGACGGTTCGCCGACCCGTCTGCTTGAGCGAAGGCTGGACCTTGCCGCCCAGCTGTACCACCAAGCCCGGGTGGAGGCGGTTCTGGTCAGCGGCGACAACAGCAGGGAGACCTATAACGAGACCGACGCCATGGCCGCCTACCTGGTCGGGGCCGGGGTGCCCGAGGAAAAGATCGCCGGAGACTACGCGGGATTCAGCACCTGGGAGTCGTGCGTGCGGGCCAGAGAGGTCTTCGGGGTCGAGGCGGTCACCGTCGTCACCCAGTCGTTCCATCTGCCGAGGGCGGTGGCGCTGTGCAAGAGGGCAGGGCTGGACGCCATCGGCGTGGGCGACCCCGGGCAGGGCACCGACCGGGTGACAGCCACGATCTACGGTCATTTCCGCGAGGTCCCGGCCGCCTTCAAGGCCGTCGCCGACGCACTGCTGCGCCCCGACCCCACTTTCCTCGGCCCGTACGAACCGGGAGTGGACGACGCGCTGGCGGTCGAGCGATAGGCGCCGGCGGGCGCTGCGGTCCTCGTCGAGCTGACTCCGCCCTGCCGCGTGCCCCGTACGGGGCACACGGCCGAACCCGAGGGAACCGAACAACCGATCCGACGCCCTGCCCTCGCCCACGGGCGCAACCGTCGCTGCCCGGCTCTCTAGACTCTCCCCATGGTTGAGGTCATTGGGCGGAACGGGACGTGGTCGCTGCACGGCGAGGGGGTACGAATCGTGCCCGCCGCCAACTGGAAGGTGCACAAGCTGCGCCAAGCACTCGGGGAGATCGCCATCCCGTTCGAGGCGATCGCCGGGATCGCCTACGAACCCGCCCGCAAAGGCGGCCGGCTCCGGCTGCGCATGCGCGAAGGGGCCGACCCGTTCATCCAGGTCGCCGCAGGCCGGCTTGCCGACGCCGCCGACCCCTACCGTCTCTTCGTCGAGGCCGGCCGCACCGGGGTGGCCGAGTACTTCGCCGACCAGTTGCGCACGACCCTCCAACTCGAGGGGGTGCCCGCCGGTCCCACCAACCGCTACCTCATGCCCGGCCCCGGTATCCCCGTGACGGGCGGCGGAACCGAGGGGACCGCGGAGTTCGACGGCGAGAGCATCCGCCTGGCCTGGAACTGGGGCGCACCCGCTGCCAAGACCGCCGCGGGGCCGCAACGGATCGAGCTGGCCGAGCTGGAGAGTGTGGACTGGGCCCCTTCCAGCGGTATGGGGTACGGGCGGTTGCAGTTCCACGTCAAAGGGGCGCGGTTGAACCTTCCCATCACCCACGATCCCTATGCGCTGCGCCTCACCGGGTTCGAGAAGGAGAACTGGTCCACCCTGCTCGTGGCCGCCGCCATCCTCGCCAGGCTGCCGCATCCGGCGGCCGATACAGCCGTGCCCGAAGCGGGGGCGCTGCGGCTACGGGAGGGCGGTCGCCCCGACCGTGACGACACCTCCGCGGAGTTGTTGCGCCAACTGCGCGAGCTCGGGGACCTCTACCGTGACGGCATCCTCACCGAGGACGAGTTCACCGCGGCCAAGCAGTCGCTGCTGCCGCGCCTGCACGCCGCCAACCGGTTGCCCGAAGACAGTTGATCCGGGGGAGCAAAGCCGCTGGGAGCGGGGTCCGCGCAGACCCGTTCTGCGCGGACCCCGCTGGGAAGTGCCGGGCCAGGGGAAGGTACGGGGCCCGACACGCCCGTTCTAGCCGCCCTGGAGTTCGCGGAGGGCGGCCCGGACCGACCCGCTCGCGGCGTGCAGGGCTCCGGCTGCCACTGTGACCTCGGCGCCGGTCAGCAGACACACCAGGGCGATCCTGGTGTCGCCGTCAGCACGGTTCAGGGCATCGGCGCACGCGGCTTCGGGAAGTCCGGTCGCCTCGGTCAGGATGGTGACCATCCGGCCGCGCAGCTTGGCGTTGCTCGCCACCACACCGACCATCAGGTTGGAGTAGGTGTAGCCCATCCTGATCATGACCGCGGTGGAGAAAGCGTTGAGTGCCAGTTTCTGTCCGGTTCCGGCCTTCATCCGGGTCGATCCGGCGATCACCTCGGCGCCGGTGTCCACTCCCACGTGCACGTCGCACTCCGTGGCCAGTGGCGCGTTTGGATTGGCGCTGATCAGTACGGTGTGCGCCCCTGCCTCACGTGCTCTGCGCAGGGCTCCTGCGACGTAGGGTGTGCGCCCGCTGGCGGCCAGGCCGACCGCCAAGTCGCCCGAGGTGACTTCGGCGGCGTCGGTGCGGCCCAAATCGAAATCGTCCTCGATCCCCTCGACCGCCTGGACCAGGGCGTTTCCGCCGCCGGCATGGTGAGCGACCACTCGGTCCCCGGGGATTCCGAAGGTCGGGGGGAGTTCGGCCGCGTCCATCGTGGCGAGCCGACCCGAGCTGCCCGCCCCGAAGTAGTGCAGTCTTCCCCCGCCCCGCAGAGCCGTTACCCCGAGGTCGACGGCGGCGGCCAGCTCGGGGAGGACCTGCGCCACCGAGTGCGGGACGGTCGCGTCCTCGCTGTTGATCCGGCGCAGGACGTCCAGCGTGGACAGTAAGTCGATGTCATGTGTCGCGCGGTTCCTGGCCTCGGTCGGAACACGCACGATCTCCACCGGTGTCGGTCTCATCCCGTCTCCTCTCCCCGTGGCGGCCGCCACACAGTCATCGTCCATGCCCGGTCCGCGTGTCGGACCCCCTATTTCGGCTGGTCACTCTAACCCTCGCGGCCGCGTGGCCTGCGTCGGTCCTCGCGGTCCACCCGTAGGCCGCGTACTGCGTCGTAGGTCGACTCCAGCGCGTCGCGAGTATCGGCGTAGCGCAGTTGGGCCAGGCCGACGAAGACGCAGTCGATCACGGTCAGCTGGGCAAGACGGCTCGCGGTGGCACCGGAGCGGAAGGTGGTCTCGCGAGCAGCGGTGGTGAGGACGTGATCGCTCACCTGACTGATGGCCGATCGTGGGAAGTTGGTGATGGCGACCGTGGTGGCCCCTCGCAGGCGTGCCTCGGTCAGCGCATTGATGGTGTCCACGGTGGAGCCGCTGTGGGAGATCGCCACCGCCACGTCGTCGGCGTTGAGGACCGCCGCGCTTGTCAGCATCACGTGGGAATCGGACCAGCAGTAGGAGACCAAGCCGATACGGTGCAGCTTCTGCTGGAAGTCCGCTGCGACAAAGGCGCTGGCTCCGACGCCGTAAATGTCGATGCGCCTGGCCGTGGCCAGCGCCTCGACAACTCGCTCCAGGACCGCCACGTCCAGTTGTGATCCGGTCTCCTCGACCGCACGCGCGTCGGAGAAGGCGATTTTCTGCACCACGGTGACGAGTGTGTCGTCAGGGTTGATGTCGCCGACCGGTTCGACCGTGCTCCCGCGTGCGCCGCGTTCCTGTCCGACCTCGGTGGCCAGGGCAAGGCGCAGTTCACGGTAGCCGGTGAACTCGATGGTGCGGCAGAACCGGATGACCGTGGCCTCGGAAGTGTCGCAGTCCTTGGCCAGCTGGGTGATCGAGGAGGCGGAGACCCGTTCGGGGTCGTCGATGATCCGCTGGGCTACTCGTTGTTCGGCCGGAGCGAATGAGGGCAATAGGGAACGTATGCGCAGCACGGTGTTGGGTGCCGGACGGTCCTCGGTTGTCGAGGCGTCCGTGTCGGTTCTCTTCGCCGCCTGGTTCATGCCCGAAAGTTTCTTTCTTCAGAAGGGTCGGAGTCAATGGGCTCCGAGGAGCGATGGCTAATTCTGGCGGTTACACAAGTGTGGGCTTGCCGGACTGTCGATTGCGTGTCGCACAGGCCGCCGGGCACCCTGTAGTCGCTCGGGACCCTCAAGCCGCACACGGCAAGGGAAAGTGCGTCCAGCTTACGGGGGCCACAGTGACGGACCTCTCGTTCGGAGTGCTCGGCCAGCTCACGGTTCAGAGCGCGGGCACCCCGATCCGGATCCAGGGGCGGAAGCGGCGCGCGCTGCTGGCAGCCCTCCTGCTGCGTGCGAACAGGACGGTGCCGGTCGCCGAACTCATCGTGCGGATGTGGGGACCGGAGGCTACCGAGGACGCCTACCGCGGCGCACTTCAGGTCCATGTGGTGCGCTTGCGCGCACTGCTGGGACGACAGGGCGCCGCTGTCCCGATTCTCAACGGTGCGAACGGTTACCGGATCGAGTTGACCGAGAATCAGTTGGACCTCCTGCAGTGTCGGGCGCTCCTCGCCGCGGCCCGTACCGCAAGGGCCGCAGGAGACCTTCCGGGTGAGTCCGATGCGCTTGTCCGCGCCCTGCTGCTGTGGCGCGGTCCGATTCTGGACGACGTGGCTTTTGCCGCTCCCCGGGCGACCGACGAGGACCGACCGGTCGAAGAACTCCTGGGCGCGGCTGAGCGGTGCGCCGAAGTCGAGCTGCTGCTGGGGCGCTACGAGCGCGTCGCCTCCGCAATGGCGCCTTTGCTGGCCTCTTTCCCCCATCGAGAGGTATTGGTGGAGCGGGTGATGACCGCGCTGTACCGGGTGGGACGCCAGAGCGAGGCGCTTGAGGTCTACGAGCGCACCCGGGCCGTGCTGGCCGATCGACAGGGGATCGATCCCGGGCCCGCCCTGCAACGCGTTTTCCACGCCATCCTGCGTGGAGAGCCCACTGTCGTGCCCCGGCAGCGCGGCATACACGAACCCTTCCCGCTGTCCCGGGCGATTCCTGCTCAACTTCCTCCTGACATCGCCCACTTCACCGGGCGTCGTGCGCATCTGAGCGCCGTGGAGCTGCTGGCCGCGGACCAGGGCCACGGTGTCCTGCTCAGCGGGCGTCCGGGGAGCGGGTGCAGTGCCCTGGCGGTGCGATGGGCGCACCTGGCCGCCACGCGCTTCCCCGACGGCCAGCTCTACGTCGACCTGCGAGGAGCCGGCGGAGTGCCCAAGGCCCCCGGCGAGGTGTTGAGCGGTCTTCTGCGCGCACTCGGTACGGATACACCGCCCTCGGCCGACATCGACGAGGGCTCGGCACTGTTGCGCTCGGTACTCGCGAGCAGGCGGTTGCTCATGGTGATGGACAACGCCTGGTCCGCCGACCAGGTTCGACCGCTGTTGCCGGGTACGGGTTCGTGCGCGGTCGTGGTGACCAGCAGATTCTGGCTTGCCGATCTCATCGTCCGCGACGGCCTGATGGCGCTGGAGGTCGATGCACTCACCGAGGCCGAGGCGTGGGAACTGCTCATAGAAGTCCTCGGTATGCAGCGGGTCGTGGCCGAACCCGATGCCGTGGCCTTGTTGTTCGAAGTCACCGAACGCCTGCCCTTGCCGTTGCGCATTGCCGCGGCCTGGTTGGTGACACATCCGGACAGCGGTGTGGGTTCCGTGGTCCGCAGGGTGATGGAACGGTGCGTCGGCGACCCTGTCGAACGGATGAGGGGGGCGCTCGGCGGAGATCCCAGGTTCTTGCTGGGGGAGCGGCCGTGAGGATCCGGGGGAGGGGCGGGGCGCTCGGAAAGATAGCAAGACCCCCCGCCGATCTCGCCAAGCGCCCCCACAGGGCCCACGCGGTTTCCTCGCACAGCCGCGTGACCGTCCCACCAACCCCCCGCAGAGCGTGCTCTGCGAGTCCCCTGCGGCCGCGGGGAAGCCGGCCGCCTGAGTTCAGGATGCCCCACCCGGCTTACAGCCCGCTGATGATCGGCTTTCACCGGGGGCGCAGGGATGAAAGCCGACGGAAGAGCGGACTCCGGGCCGTTGCGGATCACCTTGCACGTCGGGTTCGGGGAGGCTGTCGGAAGCCGAGGCGGACCTGACGGCCGGTTCGGACGCGTGATTGTTGCGCGGCACCCCTCGGTACGGCACAACAACAGGCGTGTGCTCCCGGAGGTTCCGGGAATCCCGGACAAAGCAGCGTGGCCGACGTGCCGCCTCTGTTCGCCGAACCGAGTTCCCAGGTCGTTGACCTAAGGAAAGATGGATAACCAGTTTTCGGTTAATCCAAAAATCGGGAGTTCGTCGGCCGGACTTCGTGACTGATATTCGGCACGGTCAACCGAAACTCGCTCGCCTTACGGAATGTCGCCATAGTCGATTATCGACCCTTCTGTAAGGTTCGGGCATGAGTGAGCAAGTCGTCATCGGGGTTGACGCCGGGGGGACCTCTACCCGTTGCCTCGTCGCTGCCCTGGACGGCCGGGTACGGGCGCGAGCGCGCGCAGGAGGCGCCAACCAGCGCTCCAGCGCAGACCCGGAAGCCGCGCTGGGTCAGGCCGTAGGGGAGGCTCTTCACCTGGCAGGGCCGGTAAGCGTCGTCGGCGGGGTGTTCGGTGTATCCGGTGCCGGCGCTGCCGGGCACGGGCACGCCGAGGACATCGCTCTGCGGGCGTGGAAAGGGCTCGGCCTGCCAGGCACCCCGCACGTCGGAGACGACATCACCGTGGCGTTCGCTGCGGGCAGCGCCGCGGGGGACGGGGTCGTACTCATCTCCGGTACCGGAGCGGTCGCCGCACGGCTGTACGGAGGCGAGGTGGTGCGGCGCTGCGACGGGTACGGCTGGTGGCTCGGGGACGAGGGATCGGCGGTCTGGTTGGCGACCGAGGGAGTACGCGCCGCGCTGGCCGCGTTGGACGGTCGAGGCCGTCCAACGGTCCTGGTCGACCTGATCGCCGCAGCCCTCGGCGTGGCCCGGGGACGACCGCAGGCGATCATCGGTGCTGTCTACCAGATCGCGCCGGCCGAACTCGGGAGGCTGGCCCCGGAGGTGTCGGAGGCGGCACGAGCCGGAGACGAGGTCGCAGCCGCGATCACCGCGTCCGCGGCCGAACGTCTGCTCGCCGGTTTCGCCGCGGTCGCCCCCGAGATCGAACCGGGACCGGTGGTCCTGTCCGGTGCGGTCCTGGCCACGGGACCGGTTGCCGACCTGGTCCGCGAAGGTCTCACGCGGCGCTTCGGTATCACAGCGGTCGGAGCGGCTCCCGGCGAGTTCGGTGCGGCCGGGCTCGCACTGCGCAGAAACGGACAGTCGATCCTCGCGCATGCCCGGTTGATCGACGGTGTCCGGTAGGCGTGGAGCGCGTCTTCGCCCTCTCACTACGGGAAAAACCTTCGGTCCGGTCGTGAAAGTCGTGCGACGCGACCGGATCCATGTTCCCGGGCGCTTCGAGGAGTGGCTGTGAGTCGCTAGTGTCGAGCCCATGTCACAGAACGAAGAACCGAAGATGGATCCCGCCGGCTCGACGCAGATGTTCCGCCGCTTCGTCGCAGAGAACAATGAGCCCGAGGCCGCGCCCAAGCGTCCCGTCACCCCGTACGTCCTCGCCGGTATCGGCGTGGTCGTGGCGATCGGCATCATCGTCGCGGTGGTCCTGGCGTGGTCTTGACCACTCCTGTCCGCAAAAGCCGCTGATCACCCGCATCCAACGGGTCGGGTGATCAGCGGACCCCAGGTCCAAACCGTTCGCGATGCCACTTTCGGGCTGCTAAGGTTGTCCACGTCGCAACGGCCGTAAGTCCGGGGCGACGACGCCGCGAGGCGAGCGCCATTAGCTCAATTGGCAGAGCAGCTGACTCTTAATCAGCGGGTTCGGGGTTCAAGTCCCTGATGGCGCACACGAGCACACAACGGCCCGCACTGACAGGTTCTCCTGATCGGTGCGGGCCGTTTTTCGTGTTTCCCAGGGTGGATGTACCAACCGATTTCATCCTTTGGCAGGATGTAAGCGTTGTTTACTTACCCCTCCCAGGAAAGTCAGGTACGGCGTGGCGCTCTCGTCCGCCCAGCTCACCGTGTCCCCAAGACCCGCTCGCATCATCGCCCCGTTGGTATTCGCCGGGCTTACCTACGCCGTCGCGCAGACCACCATCGTGCCCGTCGTCCCCCAGATCCAGGCCGCGACGGGGGCCGATGCCAGCAGCGTCGCCTGGGTCATCACCGGTTTCTTCGTCTCGTCGGCGGCACTCACCGTCCTCTCCGGACGGTTGGGCGACCTCCTGGGCAAAAAACCCGTGTTGATCGCGATCTTCCTGCTCTTCGGCCTAGGGGCGGTGGTCTCCGCGACGGGGGCCTCGCTGGAGATGGTGATCGCCGGCCGGGTCATCATGGGCTGCGCAGGCGGGGTCTTCCCACTGTCCTTCGCCATCTTGGGACAGAGCCTCTCCCGTAATCAGGCCGCTTTCGGCATGGGGCTCATCAGCTCCACGTTCGGGCTGGGTGGCGCGTTGGGGCTTCCCGTCGGCGGACTGATAGCCGACCAACTCGGCTACCAGGGGCTGTTCTGGGCCACCGCGGTGATGACGCTGATCTCACTCGTGGGGATCGTCGTGTTCGTCCCCGGGGGCGAACAGCGCGCAGCCGGCCGCGTCGACTGGGCGGGTGCCATCCTGCTCGGTGTCACGCTGGGCGGGCCGCTCACCGCGATCAGCAGGGGAGAGGCATGGGGGTGGACGGCTCCCCAGACCCTCGTGCTGCTGGCAGCGGGCGCGCTGTCCCTCGTGCTGTTGCTGGTGGTCGAGAGCCGGGTCCGTGACCCGCTCATCGACCTGGCCCTGATGCGGCGACGCAACATGTGGGTCGCCAACCTGACCGCGTTCTTCATCACGGTCGGTCAGGCGGCCGCCTTCTTCCTCATCCCCCAGATCGTTCAGCTCCCGGTGGAGAGCGGAGTCGGCCTGGGAATCGGTGTGGCCCACGCCGGTCTGTTCATGCTTCCCGCTGCACTGGCCACCATGCTGGCCGGCCCGGTGACCGGTCGTGCCGTTGCCCGCTTCGGGGTCCGGCCGCCATTGTTCATCGGCACGGTGGGCAGCGTCGCCGGCCTTCTCGTCATCGGCCTCGGCGGCGCCGACCCGGCGGCCATCCTCGTCGGCGCAGCCCTGCTCGGCCTGGCCGGAGGAACCGCCTACGCAGTGCTCCCCGTGCTGATCGCGGAATCGGTTCCGCTGCAGAACCTGGGAGCGGCCAACGGTGTGAACACCATCGTGCGACACATCTCCATGGCAATCTCCGCCCAGCTCGCCGCAGCCGTGCTGGTCATCGGTACGCCCCAGGGAGAGCTCTACCCGACCAGCGGCGCCTTCCTGGTGGACTTCGGAGGGAGCGCGGCTCTCGGACTGGTCGCCCTCCTGTTGATCCCACTGATCCATGTCGGTGCGCGTGCGATGGCCCCGGAACCGGTCTACGCCGAGGCCGGCCGCTGATCCTCGCGATGGCGTGCACGGTTCGTCCCGCTGATCGGGTAGAGTTTCCCTCGTCGAAAGGGACGCCGTGAGGCCCCGCGACAGGCGCCATTAGCTCAATTGGCAGAGCAGCTGACTCTTAATCAGCGGGTTCGGGGTTCAAGTCCCTGATGGCGCACCGCAGGACACCTCGTCGCCCCCGGCAGGACGCTGATCATCGCGTACCGGCCGGGGGTTTCGGTGTTTCGGTACCCGGTTCGACCGACCCGGGCCGCGCTCGTGACCGTTGGTACGCCGTTGCGCCGACGCATCTGATGTGTCAGCTGCTGCGCGGCCGGTTCCCGGTGTCCCGCGCCCATGGCAGGACAAGAGGCGGTTTGGGGAGACGGGCGTACACCCCGGTCCATTCCGCATCCAGCAGGGCGCGTACCCGGGTGCGTTCCGTCGCGTCAGGCGAGGGCGGCGGGCCGGCCATGGGCAGCACCGCGGCCAAGAGCTCACCGGGAGTGGGGCGGTCGGCCGGTTTCTTCGCCATCGCGGCCAGAACCAGTTGCTCCAGCCTGGATGGCAGGCCCGACAGGTCGGGCTCCTCGTTCAGGACGCGAGCGGCGAGTTCCTTGGGGGTGCCGTGCCCGAAAGGGTCGTGCCGGGCCGCTGCGAAGGCCACCAACGCACCCCAGAGGAAGACGTCGGAGCGTTCGGTGACCGGCAACCCCCTGTACTGCTCGGGGCTGATCCAGCCGGGGGTGCCCAACTGGCTGCGTCTGCGGGGGGCGGCCGAGTCGGGCCCACCGGGGCGCATCGGTGTATCGGGCGGGTTCGTGATCCCCAGTGCTCTGGCCCGCCGCCGCATCCGGCGCAGCCGCAGATGCAGGGTCGCGTCCTCTTCGGCCTGGGCGATACCGAAGTCCAGGATCTTGGGTCCCCCCGGAGCCAGGATCACGTTGCTCGGCTTCAGGTCACGGTGGACGATGCCCGCCGTGTGAATCGCCCGTAGCGCCTCTGCGGCCCCTGCCGCCAACCCCAGCAGCATGCCGCGCCGCAGCGGCGCGAACCGTTCCACGTGGTGGCGCAGGGTCGGACCGGCCACGAACTCGGTGACCAGCCACGGTTGTCCGGCCTCGACGTCGGCATGGATGAACCGTGGCACGCATGTGCTGTCCACCCGCACCATCAGTCGGGCCTCCCGTGCGAACCGCTGCCGAAACTCGGGGTCGACCGCGTGCTCGGGGTGGATCACCTTGATCGCCAGATAGCCGTCGATCCCGGAGCCCGCACCCGCGTACACGGTTCCCATCCCGCCGGTACCGACCCGGCCGATCAGCCGGTATCCGCCGATCTCGGCCGGGTCCTCGGCGTGCAGCCGACCGAGGCGACGCGGGCCACGCGCCTTCACGACGTGTGCCTTGACGCGGGGAGGACGGCGGGGAACCGGGCTGGGGGCAGTGCTGTCACGCGGACGTCCGTCCCATGGTCGCGAGGGCGGGGGCTGGACCGAGCTTAGAACGCGATGGTCCACCGCACCACCGAGGGGCGAGCCGGCTACTCACTTCCGTGATTGAGTACCCGGCGGGGTGTCACTGGAGCGCGCGGCAGCGAGGATGGGAGTGTCGGGTCGTTCATCGCGACACCCAGCGAAAGAGGAGCCGATCATATGGCCCAGGACGGCGCGGAAGCCCGCGCGCACGCGTTGCACGGTCTCGTCGACGACGGGGTTCTCACCCCCTCCCAGGCGACCGCGGTCACCGAAGCGCTGCGCGCTGCAGAGGACAGCGGCGCCGGAGTCCGTTGGACGGAGCTCGTCGGTTTCCTGGGGGGCGGCCTGGTCTTCGCCGGAGCGGTCGCGCTGGTCTCGGCCTCCTGGGACGATCTGACCCAGGTCCTGCGCACCACGATGCTGGTGGCGGTGTCCCTGGTGGCCGCAGTCGGTGGACTGGTCGCCGCGGGGGAACGACTGCTGGGGTCGGCGACCATGACCGATGCGCGCCGCCGTATCGCCGGGACCCTGTTCGTGCTCACGGCCTGCACGGCGGCCATGGCCATGGGGGTGGCCCTCGAACCCGACTCCTTCCTCGCCCCGACCCTGGTGGGACTCGTCCTGGCAGTGGCCGGATACGCGGCGGCGCCCACGGTCGTCGGTCTCTTGGCCTGTGCCGTTTTCAGCCTGTGGGCGGTCACGTCCACGTGGGACTTCTTCGGGGCGTGGAACTCCTCGTTGCCCTACGGGTTGAGCGTCCTGGCCCTGGGGCTGGTGTGGGCCGTCGTCGCACTCTCTGGGGTGCTGCCCAACCGCAGGGTCGGGCTGGGGGTCGGTGCCGCGCTCGCCCTTCTCGGCGTCCAGGTGCCACTCTCCGACACGGACCTGGCGGAGGTCTTCTACGGGCTCACCCTGGTCGTGGCCGCACTCGCGTTGCTGCTGTACCGCTGGGAGCGCAGTTGGATCCTGCTGGTCACCGGGGTCATCGGGGTCACCCTTGCCGTTCCCGAGGCGATCTGGGACTGGACCGACGGAGCGATCGGCGGTGCCGCCGTCATTCTGGTCGCAGGGGTGGTCCTGCTCGCCGCGAGCGGTCTCGGCCTGCTGCTGCATCGGGAGCGCCCGTCGGTCGAGTCTTCTGACACCACCGCCTGATCCGGCCCCGGTCAGAGGTGCAACGCCGGTAGCGGCGTGTCCGGCGATTGCCCTATCGGTAGCCAAATCGCTACCTCTGCCACTTTTTTGGTCATCTTCCCTGCCCTAGCATTTATGCCTTCCAGGACAGTGGGTAACCAGGCCATTCCTTTCGGGAGTCATGCATGCCGACATCCTCCAGATCCATAGCCAGGGCGGCTGGGGCGCTCCTTCTCGCCTCGGCCGTGCTGACCGCGGCGGCCCAGCCGGCAACCGCCCACAGCGGCGGCCGGGGCGCGGTCACAACCGATTTCACCCTGACGATCCTGCACGCCAACGACGGGGAGTCCCAACTGCTCGGTGCCCCCGCTGACGCCAACTACGGGGGCGTGGCCCGTTTCACCACCCTGGTCGAGAAGCTGCGCAAGGCCGAGAAGCGTCCCGCGGCAGCCCGCCAAGGCGAGTCCCGTACCAATCGCGGCGTCGTCACACTCTCCTCCGGCGACAACTTCCTGGCCGGCCCCCAGTTCGCCGCAAGCCTCGACCGCGGTGTCCCCTTCTACGACTCCATCGCGGTCGGCCACATCGGCTACGACGCCTTGGCCCTGGGCAACCACGAGTTCGACTTCGGCCCCGATGTGCTGGCCGACTTCGTCTCGGGAGTCCCGGGTAAGCCGCCGTTCCTCTCCGCCAACCTCGACGTCGGCCCCGAGCCCTCCCTCGCCGAGTTGGAGCGCCGCGGTCGGATCGCACCCGCAACGGTCGTCAAGGAGCACGGCGAGCGCATCGGCGTCGTCGGCGCCGTCACCCCTGACCTGGCCTCCCTCTCCAGCCCGCGCAACGTCGTCATCGGTGAGGTCCGCGATGCCGTCCAGGGCCAGGTGGACAAACTGACCCGCAAGGGCATCGACAAGATCATCCTCGTCTCCCACCTGCAGGACATCCAGGAGGAGCGCGCACTCGTCCCCCAATTGCGCAACGTCGACGTCGTGATCGGCGGCGGTGGCGGCGAGCTGCTGGCCACACCGGATGCGCCCCTGGTTCCGGGGGACACCGTCACCACCGACCCCACGACCGGTGAACCGCTCGCCTACCCCCTCTACGCGAAGGACGCCGGCGGCGCCACCGTGCCGATCGTCACGACCAACGGCGACTACAAATACGTGGGACGCCTCGTCGTGAACTTCGACAAGAAGGGCCGGGTCCTCTCGGTCGCCGACCGCTCCGACCCCGTCCGCGTCTCCGGCCTCGCCCCCGACGCGGTCGCCCCCGACCGCAAGGTCCAGCGCACCGTCGTCGAACCCGTTGCCGCCTACGTCGAAGGCCTGGAGGCCAACGTGGTTGCCACCAGCGACGCCCCGCTCGAAGGCCGCCGCGACCCGGGGGTGCGCACGGTCGAGACCAACCTGGGCAACCTGTTGGCAGACGCCCTTCTGGACGCCGGGCGCGACCAAGCCGCGGAGTACGGGGTCGCACCCCCGCAGGTGGCGCTGCAAAACAGCGGTGGTATCCGCAACAACTCGCTGATCCCCGCGGGAGGCGTCACCGAACTCGACACCTACTCGATCGCGCCGTTCTCCAACTTCGTCGCGGTCGTCCCCGACGTCCCCAGGGCCCAGCTCAAGGAGCTCCTGGAGAACGCGGTCTCCAGTTCCCCCGCGGCCGACGGACGCTTCGCCCAGGTCGCCGGACTACGTTTCGAATACGACGTCGCCCGGACCGCTCAGCAGGTCACCGATGAGGGCACCGTCACCCGGGCCGGCGAGCGCGTGCGCGACGTGGTCCTCGACGACGGCACCGTCCTCGTGATGGACGGCGCGGTCGTGGAAGGGGCCGGAATCCCGGTCGTCACCAACGACTTCTCCGCTCGCGGGGGCGACCAGTATCCGTTCCGCGGTCTGCCCTTCACCTCGGTGGGTCTGACCTACCAGCAGGCACTGCTGGGCTACCTCACCGATGACCTGGCCGGTCGCGTGACCGCTGTCGATTACCCCGAGGGCGGCAGCGGCCGTATCGTCCGCCTCGGTTAGCCGCGGTCGAGGGGCCGGGAACTCCCGGCCCCTCGACCCGTCGCCGGTTCACTGCTTGGTCGCGTGCTCCGGCCGGACGTAGAGCACCACACGGTGGTCGCCGGGCTGCTCCCACGGATAGACGTCCTGATTGATGTACTTCTTGGCCATCTTGTTGATGAAGGCGTTGTCGACGTCGTCCTCGACCCGCTCGATCCGTCCACGGATCTCCAGGTACCGGTGGGGTTCGTCCGGATCGTGCGCCGACAGCGCGATCCTGTTGTCGCGCTGCAAGTTGCGGTACTTCTGTCGTCCTGTCGTCTGGCTGAACTTGACGAACTCGCCGTCCCAGTCGATCCACACCGGGTTGGACTGGGGCTCGCCGTCCGGCCCGATCGTTGCCACGTGTGCGAAAGAGCGCTTGGTCAGGATCGCCACCCGGTCCTGCGGAACCACGGACATCTCGTCCCCCTGTTCTGCTTCGTTCGGTGAAGCCCGTGCCTCCTTCATTGCCCCCACGGCGACCTCGGCAATCCCCCCATCGCCCCAGGCAGCGGACGAGCTCTTCCCCGTGTTTGCCCACCCGGTCGAAAACCGCTTGCCAGGCTGCCTATCCTTGCCAATGGAATGAAAACGCCGCCTGTTGACTCCCCGTTCACCGATCTCCGACGACGACTGCCCGAGCTGATGCCGCGCGACCGGCATCGACTCCGCCGCCGCATCGAGGGGGCCGGAAAGATCCGTGATCCCAAGAAACGCCTGGCGGTCGCCAAGGCGATCACCGCCGATATCGACACCGCACTGGCACGCGTCGAGCGGCGTCGGGCCGCCGCCCCGCGGGTCGACTATCCGCCGGAGCTGCCGGTCAGCCAGAAGAAGGACGACATCCTCGCTGCCGTGCGCGATCACCAGGTCGTGATCGTGGCCGGCGAGACGGGATCGGGCAAGACCACCCAGCTGCCCAAGGTCTGCCTCGAACTGGGCCGCGGAGTCCTCGGCCAGATCGGCCACACCCAGCCACGCCGGCTCGCCGCACGCACCGTCGCCGAGCGGATCGCGCAGGAACTGCGCACCCCGTTGGGTGAAGCGGTGGGCTACAAGGTCAGGTTCACCGACCAGTCCGGCGACGACACCCTGGTCAAACTGATGACCGACGGCATTCTGCTGGCCGAGATCCAGCAGGACCGCATGCTGCGCGCCTACGACACCCTCATCATCGACGAGGCGCACGAGCGCAGCCTCAACATCGACTTCATCCTCGGCTACCTCAAGCAACTACTGCCGCGCCGTCCCGACCTCAAGATCATCATCACCTCGGCCACCATCGACCCCGAGCGGTTCTCCCGACACTTCGACGACGCCCCCATCGTGGAGGTGTCGGGGCGGACCTACCCGGTGGACGTCCGGTACCGGCCGTTGGCCGCCGAAGGCGAGGTCGAGGACGACGAGGACGGCCCGGCCGCCGTCGACGACCGCGACCAGACACAGGGGATCTGCGACGCCGTCGACGAACTCTGCGCGGAGGGCCCCGGAGACATCCTGGTCTTCCTCAGCGGAGAGCGGGAGATCCGTGACACCGCCGACGCCCTGGACAAGCACCTGGGCCGCAGACACCCCGAGAACAGTCCGCACGCGGTCGAGGTCCTGCCTTTGTACGCGCGACTCTCCTCGGCGGAGCAGCACCGTGTCTTCCAGCCCCATACGCGGCGCCGCGTCGTGCTGGCCACCAACGTCGCCGAGACCTCGCTGACGGTCCCCGGCATCAAGTACGTCGTCGACCCCGGTACCGCGCGAATCTCGCGGTACAGCCACCGGACCAAGGTGCAGCGCCTGCCCATCGAGCGGGTCTCGCAGGCATCGGCCAACCAGCGCAAGGGACGCTGTGGACGTGTCTCGGAGGGGGTGTGCGTTCGGCTGTACTCCGAGGACGACTTCCTCTCCCGCCCGGAGTTCACCGAGCCCGAGATCCTGCGCACCAACCTCGCCTCGGTCATCCTGCAGATGTCGTCGCTGGGGCTGGGCGACATCGCCGCCTTCCCGTTCGTGGAGGGCCCCGACCACCGTCAGATCAAGGACGGTGTCTCGCTTCTGCACGAGTTGGGCGCACTGGACACCGACGAGGACGATCCGCGTCGGCGCCTCACCCCGATGGGCCGCACACTCGCCCAGCTTCCGGTGGACCCCCGCCTGGGCCGGATGGTCCTGGAGGCGGAGAAGAACGGTTGCGCCCGCGAGGTCATGGTGATCGCCGCGGCGCTGTCCATCCAGGACCCGCGGGAGCGCCCCGTGGACAAGCAGCAGTTGGCCGCGGAGAAACACGCCCGTTTCGCCGAGAAGGAATCGGACTTCCTCTCCTATCTGAACCTGTGGAACTACCTGCGCGAGCAGCAGAAGGAACGGTCGGGCAACCAGTTCCGCAAGATGTGCAAGGCCGAGTTCCTGAACTACCTGCGGGTTCGCGAGTGGCAGGACATCTACTCGCAGCTCAAGCAGATCGCCCGCGGCCTGGGCGTCAGCATCAACGACACCCTGCCCGACCCCCAGCGGGTCCACGTGTCGCTGCTGTCGGGGTTGCTCTCGCACGTGGGGCTCAAGGACCCGGAGAAACACGAGTACGTGGGGGCGCGTGGCGCGCGGTTCGGGATCTTCCCGGGGTCGGCGCTGTTCAAGAAGCAGCCGCGCTGGGTGATGTCGGCCGAACTGGTGGAGACCTCGCGGCTGTGGGCCCGGGTCAACGCCCGGATCGAGCCGGAATGGGCCGAAGACCTTGCGTCCCACCTGGTCAAACGCAGCTACAGCGAACCACATTGGGAGAAGACCCGTGGGTCGGTCATGGCCTACGAGAAGGTGACGCTCTACGGCGTCCCCATCGTGGCCCAGCGAAAGATCGACTACGGCCGGGTCGACCCGCCCGTCGCCCGGGAGCTGTTCATCCGACACGCCTTGGTCCAGGGTGAGTGGGAGACCCACCACCGCTTCTTCCACGACAACCGCACGTTGCTCGGCGAGGTCGAGGACCTGGAGCACCGTGCCCGCCGCCGCGACATCCTCGTGGACGACGAGACGCTCTTCGACTTCTACGACCAGCGGCTGGCCCCCGAGGTCGTCTCCGCGGCGCATTTCGACAGTTGGTGGAAGCGGACCAGGCGGGAACGCCCCGAACTTCTCGACTTCGAGAAGTCGATGCTGATCAACACCTCGGCGGCCGGGGTCAATGAGGACGACTATCCCGACTTCTGGAATCAGGGGGACCACCGTTTCCCGCTGACCTACCAGTTCGAGCCGGGCAACGAGGCCGACGGCGTCACCGCGCACATCCCGTTGAAGGTGCTCAACCAGGTCGCGGCCGATGGTTTCGACTGGCAGATCCCGGGATTGCGCGAGGAACTGGTGACGGCTCTGCTGCGTTCGCTGCCCAAGCCCATCAGGCGTAGTTTCGTGCCGGTGCCCGACCACGCCCGCTCGGTACTGGGCAAGCTCACGCCCTACACCGAGCCGATCATCGATGCCCTCTCCCGTGAGCTGAGCGCGATGGGCGGCACCCGGGTATCGGCCGAGGACTGGCAACTGGACCGGGTGCCCGACCACTTGCGCATCACCTTCCGCGCGGTCGACGGCAGGGGCCGCAAGCTCGCCGAGGCAAAAGACCTGGAAGCGCTGCGGCGTAGGCTGCAGCCAAAATTGCAGAAGGCGATCTCGGCGGAGGCCGCGGGCATCGAACGCAGCGGCCTCACCTCGTGGGACTTCGGGACGCTGCAGCGCACCTTCGAACGCCGCACGGCCGGACACGTCGTCAAGGGCTATCCGGCGCTGGTGGACGAGGGACAGAGCGCGGGGGTCCGGATCTTCGACAACGAGGCCGCCCAGGCGCATGCCATGGTCGCCGGGACGAGGCGCATGCTTCTTCTCAACGTCCCCTCCCCGGCCGCGTTCGTGCAGCGTCATCTCGGCAACCAGAGCAAGCTCACACTCAGCCGCAACCCTGCCGGTTCGGTCCAGGCTCTGCTCGACGACTGTGTCTCGGCCGGAGTGGACTCCCTGGTCGCCGAGGCGGGAGGCCCGGTCTGGGACGCCGATGCGTATGCCAGGTTGCACGAACACGTACGCACGGGCCTGGTGGAGCGCACGATGGCCATCGTCGCGGTGGTCGAGAAGATTCTGGCTGCTGCGCAGACCCTGGAACGGGGACTCAAGGGCACCACGAGTCTTGCGGTGCTGCCGTCGTTGGCCGACATCCAGGCCCAGTTGGCCCGACTGGTTCGACCGGGGTTCGTCACGACCACCGGTTACCCGAGGCTGGCGGACCTGGTGCGCTACCTCAGGGCAGCCGACCGCCGGCTCGCCAAACTGCCGGAGAACCCGCGGCGCGACCAGGTCGGTATGGCCAAGGTCGAGCAGATGCGCCAGGCGTATCAGCGACTGGTGGACGGGCTCGCACCGGGAGTACCTCCCGGTCCTGCCCACGAGGACATTCGTTGGATGCTGGAGGAGTTGCGGGTCAGCTATTTCGCCCAAGAGGTGGGGACGGCCTACACGGTGTCGGAGAAGCGCATTCTCAAGGCCATCGAGCAGGTCCGGTAGATCTTTGGGCCGTGCGGGGGCGAGGTGCCGCGC
The DNA here is from genome assembly GCF_030268225.1 of Nocardiopsis ansamitocini. GTDB lineage: Bacteria > Actinomycetota > Actinomycetes > Streptosporangiales > Streptosporangiaceae > Nocardiopsis_D > Nocardiopsis_D ansamitocini. The sequence goes on from NZ_BSQG01000003.1 coordinate 99,064, forward strand.
GGCCTCGGCCGGACCTCGAACACCGGATGCCGTAGGCGTCACCAGGCTCCCACCGTTCGTGACATCGCAGGTGAAGGAGCGGTTGTCCGTTGTACCGGAAAATTCGCCGGTCGGACCGCGGTAGGGATTTTCCGAAGCGCCGACGTGATTGCGTGTCGGGTTGCGAAGGGGCGCCGAACCGCTTCGGAAGAATGCACCAAAAGACGGATGATGTTTTTTCGGAAAGATGAAGAGTGATTCGGCCTCACGATCCGCGTCGGTCGAATGGTAGAAAAAAGCCGTCCGGGGATTCGGGGGCCAAGGATCGGCGGGAGTGACGATCGTCACTCTTCATGAAAACCTAGAGTCCCTGCGGAGTGGGGCTTGCGTGGGCGACCCGCTCGGCGGCGGTGCGGAGGTCGCGCTTCGAGAGATGCGGGGCAAAGATGGCAAAAAGGAAGTTTAGGGGCTTTTGGTCGTTGTCTGCCCGGTACTTCGGAAAGCGCGCACTTCCCTGACCGGCTAAGGGTTTTTGTGCTAGTGTGACCGCCGATTCGGTTGTATATCGGCGGTTAAAGTCGGCGTTTTACCGACTGAGTGGTGGCGATCACCGTATGATCGTTAGTCCATTCCCGGTTCGGCGAACGTTCTCTACGTGGCCGGTGCACACCATCCCGGCTGACCGGGTGGGTCGTACCTGCGTGGAGACGGTGCCGTACCGCCGATTCACCGTCGTTGGTCAGCCCCCCTGTTAACTAACGAGGAGATGTGCTGTGGCACAGGCGCCATCACCGGCTCAGCGCACCGATCATCCACTGTCGCACCTGATGAAGGCCGAGTCTGGCGCCTCCAACGGTTTTCGAGGCAAGGCGCTGCGTCTTCTGCGCAGACTCGGTGCTCGCTCAGGTGGACCCTCGGCCGCCCCTCAGCCGCGGGAGCCGGAGCCGAAGGAAACACCGGCTTCGATCGGTATCGCCGAGCCCGTCGCACCGGAGCCTGCTGAGCCCGCCCTGGCGGCGCCCGGCGTTCCCAGTCGCGACCTGATCAGTGAGGCCCTCGCCAGCCTTGCGATGCGCGACCTCACCCTGGTCGACTCGTTGCTGGCAGTCGTCGAGAAACTCGAGGACACCACCGAGGACCCCGAACTGCTCGAACAGCTGTTCAAGATCGACAACCTCGCCACCCGTATGCGGCGAAACGGCGAGAACCTGTTGGTCCTCGCCGGGCAGGACACCGGTGACCCGAGCCTGGAGCCGGTTCCGCTGCTGGACGTCTCCCGTGCCGCGATCTCCGAGATCAGCGACTACGACCGGGTTCGCCTGGGGCGGCTGCCCGAGATCTTCATCTCGGGCCGCATCGCCGACGACCTCAGCCACCTGCTCGCAGAGCTGATGGACAATGCCACGGCGAAGTCCCCCGACCACGCGCAGGTCGTCATCAGTGCCCAGGCCATGGCCGGCGAGCGCCTGCTGCTCACGGTCGAGGACGAGGGGATCGGAATTCCCGAGGCCAACCTGGAGGTTCTCAACAAGCGTCTCAGCGGCAGCCCGGTCCTCGACGAGCAGACCATCCGACACATGGGCCTCTACGTGGTCAGCCGCATCGCGCACCGCTACGGGCTCGAAGTCCAGTTGCAGGCGCGGGCGTTCCGCGGAATGAGTGCCCACGTCGTCGTTCCCGCGGAACTGCTCAGTGAGACCGGTCCCGTACCCGTCGCCGAGCCCGAGGAGCAGGCCCCAGTGGTGGTTCCCGACCCGATCCGGCCCGCCCAGCCGCCGCGGATGAGCCAGCGCGCCAACCCCGATGACGCGTCCGCCACGACCTCGGCCGGCCTCCCGCGCCGTGGGTCCAACCGGCCCACCGGGCCGGTCCCGGTTCTGCCGACACCGGGCTCCGCAGATGACACCGCGCGGGAGCCCGAGGACGCGGAGAGCCGAGCCGAACGCATTCGCGCCGACCTCGAGGGCTTCCTCGAGGGCGAGCGCGCCGCAACCAAAGACGAGTAGCGGGAGCCGGTAAAACCGGGCCCTGCGACCTCCCTCGCCACAACCAGAAGCTGGACGGACATGGACAACCGCTTGAGTGAGAGCGCTGAGAACTTCACCTGGCTCATCTCCAACTTCGTCTCTGAGGTGCCAGGCGTCGAGCACGCGGTCGTCGTTTCCTCCGACGGGCTGCTCCTCACCGCCTCCCGAGACTTTCCCGAGGAACACGCCGAACAGCTCGCCGCTATTGCCAGCGGCCTGCAGAGCCTTGCCGACGGAACGGCTCGGATGTTCGGGAAAGGAGACTCGGAGCAGCTCATCCTGCGCATGAGACACGGCTATCTGTTCGTCATGTCCATCAGTGACGGTTCCTCGCTGGCCGTCCTGACCTCGGCAGAGGCCGACATGAAGATCGTCGCTTACCAGATGACGCTGCTCGTGGAGAGCGCCGGCCACGTCCTGACCCCGCAGTTGCGTACACAGCTGCGTGAGGTCGTCGTCCGTTGACCGCGCTTTTCAACGGTCTCCCCATCCCGGAGCGAATCATGAAGAGGTTGCACACCCTATGAGGAGCCATCGCAGGAGGCGGGGCACGCGGATCCGCCCCTACACCTTCACCGGCGGGCGAACCCGTTCGCGTCATCCGCTGATGGTGCAGACCCTTGTCTCCACCGCCGATCCCGCAAACGAGCCGCCGGCCAACCTGATGCCGGAGTCGCAGCGCATCTATGTGCTGTGCGCGGAAGCCCGCTCCGTTGCCGAAGTCGCCGCGGAGCTCAAGATTCCCTTGGGGGTGACCCAGGTGCTCCTGAGCGACCTGGCCGACCAGGGACTCGTTTACATTCACCCGACCATCACCGGGCACAGCCCGTCTGAGAACCAAGTTCTGGAAAGGGCGCTCCGTGGCCTCGAACGTCTCTTCCAATAGCGCTTCGTCGATGATGTCGACCAAGATCGTCATCGCGGGCGGCTTCGGCGCGGGCAAGACCACCCTGGTCGGCTCGGTGTCGGAGATCCCACCGGTCACCACCGAGGCGGTGATGACCGAGGCCAGCGTCAAGCACGACGACACGTCCAGTACGCCGGAGAAGGTCACCACCACCGTCGCCATGGACTTCGGTCGGCTCACGCTCGACCGCGAGCTGATCATGTACATGTTCGGCACGCCGGGCCAGGCGCGGTTCTGGTTCATGTGGGACGACCTGGTACGCGGTGCCGTCGGCGCGGTCGTCGTCGTGGACACCCGAAGACTGGCCGACTGCTTCGACGCGGTCGACTACTTCGAACGCAACCAGAACATCCCCTACGTCATCGCCTTGAACAAGTTCGACGGTGAGATCGGCTACACCATCGAGGAGATCCGCGAGGCCGTCGAGGTCGGGCCCGAGGTTCCCATCCTGGAGTTCGACGCCCGGGACCGCGCCTCTAGCGGCAACGTCCTCAAGACCCTGCTCTCCTACACGCTGTCGCGTCCGGCCCAGCCCGAACCCGTCGGCTGAGCCGTCCCGACCGGTATCCCCGGCCCCGAGGTCCGTTCCACGGCCTCGGGGCCGTTGCTCGTCCGGGAGGCGGGCCGCGCGTGTCGTCCGACGGCACGGAAGCGGGTGCCCGCGGGGGAGGGACTGGTGGCGGCGGTCGCGGTTCAGAGAAGATGTCCTGGCACGGAACCCGTTCTCACCCCCGAGGTTGACGAATGCCCCAGGCGTACACCATGAGCACCCAGCCCGGTCTCTACCGTTTCACCGGAGCCCCTGCCGGCGCGAACGCGAATCTCGTCTGCTTCTGCCATGCGGGAGGCGCACCCAACACCTACCAGTCCTGGGCGGCTCCCCTCGCCGGTCGTTTCCAGGTGTGGGCGGCCAGACTGAACCCGCGCGACTTCGCCGAACTGGGCTCTACCGGCTGGGACCGCTACGCCGAGCTCCAGGCCCAGGCGCTGCTCGCCGTCGACGGGCCGATCACGCTGTACGGGCACAGCATGGGTTCGATCGCGGCTTATGAGACCGCCCGCGCGTTGCGTCGGCTCGGCAGGGACATCGACCGGCTCGTGGTCAGCGGGAGGAACGCCCCGGATGCAGAGCACGACCACGACTTCCCCGATGACCCCATCGCCATGGTGCGGGCCGTGCACGACCGGTACGGCGGTATCCCGGAGCAGTTGTTCGACGAGCCCGAACTGATGAAGCTGTTCGGTACCGCGATGGTCGCCGACTTCCAAACGATCCGGGCCTACACCCATGTCCCGGGAACTCCTCTTGCCGTGCCGCTCACCGTCGTCGCCGGCGAGTCCGACCCCGCGGTCACCGAGGAGGGACTACAGGCATGGTCGGCTCACACCAACGCGGAGTTTCGCCTGGAACGGGTTCAGGGCGGCCATTTCCTCACCGATATCGAACGGCCCGCGCTACTGGCCCTGCTGGACTGATCCTTCGCTGAAGGGGCGCCCGTTCCGGGGCGCCCGGGGCGACATACAGTGTCGCTGACGCCCCGGGACACCGGGGGACAGCGACGTGAAAGGCCCCCATGACCCAGCGGCTGCTTCTGTGGATCGGTTCCTACACCTCGGGCTCGGCCGCTGCGGCCACCGGTGTGCAGCGAGTATGGCTGGATCCTGCCGACGGACGGTTGAGCGGAGCCGGAACGGCCGCACCGGCAGTGGATCCCTCGTTCCTGGCGACCGACGGCGCTGGATGCGTCTTTGCCGTCAACGAAACGATGGAGGGAGGAGTCACCGGCTTCGTGCGGACAGGGGAGGCCGCCCTGGCCGAGTCGGGTGCGACGCACACCGGAGGCTCCTCGCCGTGCCATCTGCTCGTCCATCCGGCCGGGCGCCATGTGATCACCGCCAACTACGGTGACGGCAGTCTGAGCGTCCATCCGATCACCGCCGACGGTGTGCCCGGCACGTCCATCCAGCGTGTCGAGCACACCGGCAGTGGCCCCGACCGGCAGCGGCAGGAGGGGTCGCATGCGCACAGCGTCTGCCTCGCGCCGGGCGGCACCCACCTGCTCGTGGCCGACCTCGGCACCGACGAACTTCGCTGCCACCCCTTCGACCCCCGGTCGGACCAACCGTTGGGGGCCGGCCACCTAGCCGCACAGCTGGAGCCTGGGACCGGCCCCCGGCATCTGGCCGTGCACCGGTCGGGACACATCTACGTCGCCGGGGAGTTGGACGCGCGTGTCCACATCCTGCGCTGGGACCCCGACACGGCAACGGCGCAGCCCCTCGCCGCCCTGCCGGCAACCGAGGATGCCCCGGACGTCAACTACCCGGCCGAGATCGCGCTCTCCGCGGACGGATCGCGCCTCTACTTGAGCAACCGGGGCCCCGACTCCATCACGACCTTCGCCGTCACCGAGGACGGCGCCATGTTGACCAGGCTCGCACAAACCCCCACCGGTGGTACGTGGCCGAGGCACTTCGCCCAGGTCGGCGACTACATTGTGGTGGCCAACCAGAACTCCGCCACGGTCACCGTCCTTCCGGTCGATCCGGCGAACGGGATTCCCGGTCCGGTCCGGCACAGTCTGGAGTTGCCCTCGCCCGTGTGCGTCCTGCCCGCGGTGTAGTGCCGCGTCGGCGGTGCGCGCTCGGGGCCGTGCGCACCGCCTTTTGGCTGGTTCCCACAACTCCCGGTGGGGGAAAGCTGTCGTCTCGAACCCGGTCGCCCAACGCCGGCGTCCAGCAGAATTGGCGCGGACACTTCACCGCAAAATGGGCACTCACACAAGGACTGGATCCATGACCGACTCCCCCCGGCCGCGCTATCGTGGGCTCACCACCCGCGACCTCGCGCTGATCGCCCTGTTTGCTGCGCTGCTGGCGGCGCTGAGCATCGTTCCCGGAATCCCGGTCGGGCCCGCCCCGGTCACGCTCCAGACCCTCGGTGTCGTTCTCGCCCCCAGCATCTTGGGCGCCAAACGCGGGACGTTGGCGATCCTCACGTTCTTGGTGCTCGCCATCGCGGGACTGCCGATCCTCTCCGGCGGGCAGAGCGGACTGGCGGGTCTCGCCGGCAGCACCGGCGGTTTTCTGATCAGCTGGATCTTTGTCGCGCTGTTCATCGGCCTGCTCACCGACCGGATGCTTCCGCGCTACCGGTTGGTACCGGGACTGGCCGTCAATATCGCCGGGGGACTGGTGGTGTGCTATCTGATCGGCGTTCCGTGGATGGCAGTCGTGGCCGAGACGGGTGTTCTGGGCGCTTTGAAGATCATGCTCGTCTTCGTCCCCGGAGACATCGCCAAGATCGTCGTCGCGACCATGATCGCCTCCGGCGTGCACCGCGCCTACCCCGTCCCTCCGGCCGGCAACCGGGTCCCGTGACCACCGGCGATTCCATCGAGGTCCCCGTATGATCCAGCTCGAGAACGTGACCCACGCCTATGACGGCCGCGTGGTCCTGAACGATGTCTCGGCCACGCTCGCCGAACGCAGGATCGGTCTCATCGGTGCCAACGGATCGGGCAAGTCCACCCTGGCGCGCACCCTGAACGGCCTGGTCGTCCCCGACTCGGGGCGGGTGCTGGTCGACGGGGCGGACACCCGTGAGGATGTCCGGACGATTCGGCGCAGGGTCGGCTTCGTCTTCTCCAACGCCGACACCCAGATCATCATGCCCACGGTTGCCGAGGACGTCGCGATCGGCCTGCGCGGCAACGGACTGAACAGGGAAGAGACGGCCGACCTGGTCGATGCGATCCTGCGGCGCCATGGGCTGGCCGCGCACCGCGACCATCCCGCACACCTGCTCTCCGGCGGGCAGAAGCAGATGCTGGCGTTGGCGTCCGTGTTGGTCACCGAGCCGGAGGTGCTGGTCTGCGACGAACCGACCACTCTGCTGGACCTGCGCAACGTCGGAATCGTCACCGAAACGCTGCGGGCCCTGGAGCAGCAGGTCATCCTCCTCACCCACCACCTGGACACCCTTGTCGGCTTCGACCGGGTGCTGGTCATGGACGACGGACGGATCGTGTTCGACGGGGAGCCCAAGGCTGCCATCAGCCACTACGTGGATCTGATCGGGGCGCGACCGTGAGCATGATCGGTCTCTACGTCCCGGGGACCTCCCTCCCGTACCGGATGGGCGCCGGTACCAAGCTGCTCCTGCTGGTCGTGGTGGTCACCACGCTGCTGGCCCTGCGCGACCCGTGGGTCTCCCTCGGGACCGCTCTCGTCGTCCCGCTGCTCTACCTGGCCTTCGGCCTCTGGTCCCACTTGCGACACGCATTTCGCCCGGTCCTGCTCTTCCTGGTCCTGGTGGCGCTGTTTCACCTTCTGTTCACCGGATGGGAGGTGGCCGTCCGGGTCTGCGCCCAACTGGCAGCCGCGGTGCTGTTGGCGGGGCTGGTCACCCGCACGACCCCGGTCACCGAAATGCTCGACCTCTTCGCCCGCCTGGCCCGGCCGCTGCGGTTCGTCGGGGTGCGGCCCGACCGGGTGGCCCTGGTGCTGGCGCTGACCATCCGGTGCATCCCCATGGTGGCGACCGCGTGGACCACCTCCCGCGAGGCGTATCTGGCCCGGGGCCTGCGGGGCGGGCCCCACCGGATGGTGGTCCCGGTGATCGTCAACCTGATCCGCTCCGCCGAGGCGCTGGGGGAGGCGATGAGCGCACGCGGGATGGACTAGTCCTTGTTCGGGCAGGTATGCGGACGGCGAGCGATCGTGGGCCTCTTCCGTCCGGGGAACACGCTCCGCCCGACGGGGGCCACCGTGTCGACGGCCCGCTGCGGCTTAATATGAGATGTGACCGAATGGGGTTTTCGGCGGCTGCTCCTGAACATGTCCCGGTCATGGGCTGCCCGTGCTCCCCACCGCCGTCGCCGCTCGTCCTCTCCCGGTCACCACGGCGGCGAAAGGCGCCGGATCCGTGCGGCAGGTGTCCGCACACCGCGAGAGCACCATCGCGCAGGAGGCCCGAGAAGGGCGTTCGTCGCGGCACTGCTGTCCACGTTTCTCCTGACGGTGACCGCGCTCACCGCTCCTGTCCCGGGGGCCGGCCCGTACCCGGGAGGTCCCGATCGCTACCTCGATCAAGACCCCCGGTTTCTCGATCCCCGCCCGACCGAAGAGCCGCGTCCGCCGACCCTGCCGCTGGAGGAGGCCGAACGGCTCACCCGGGTAATCGACGCCTACCTCGCCGACCAGGAAGGGCGGTTGGCCATCTCGGTGCACGATCTCGCTTCGGGGGCGACCTATTCCTACGGCCCCCAGACGACGTTTCACACCGCCAGCCTGGCCAAGCTCAACATTCTCGTCCTGCTCCTGCTCCACGCCCAGGACGAGGGCCGTGTGCTCGCCGCCGACGAGCGTTCCCTGGCGGCCGACATGATCCGCTACAGCGACAACGATGCCGCCGATGCCCTCTACGCGCGCATCGGTTTCGAAGAAGGCCTCACCGAAGGAAACGATCGCCTTGGCCTGCACGCAACGGAGCCCGGGGCCCACGGTGTCTGGGGCGCGACCCGGACCACCACTGCGGACCAGCTTCGGTTGCTGCGCGTTGTCTTCACCGGCCGCGGACCACTGTCGCGGAGCAACCGGTCCTACGTCCGTGAACTCATGGGTTCGGTCGCCCCCGAGCAGGCGTGGGGGGTCTCCGCCGCGGCGGGGCCGGTGGACGCCGTCGCACTCAAGAACGGCTGGATGCCGCGTGACGCCGACGGAGGCCGGTGGACGGTCAACAGCTCGGGACACGTTCTCGGCGCCGACCACGAATACTTGATCACTGTGCTCTCCGACCACCATCTCGACTCCTGGACCGGGATCCAGTGCGTCGAGCACGTGGTCGCCGAAGTGGTGGCCGCCATCGAGGACGGCCCTGTCTAGGCTGGGGCGCGGCAGTCACGACGGAAACGGGGAACTCCATGATCGACCTGAGGTCGGACACCATCACCAGACCCACCGCCCGGATGCGTCGGGCGATGGCCGAGGCCGAGGTCGGGGACGATGTCTTCGGGGAGGACCCGACGGTTCGCCGGTTGGAGGAGGAGACCGCCCGACTGTTGGGCAAGGAGGCCGCGCTCTACGTGCCGTCGGGACACATGTCCAACCAGCTCGCCATCTACGCCCAGGTCAACAGCGGCGACGAGATCTGGGCCCATCGATCCAGCCATATCCTGGCCAACGAGCAGGGGGCTACCTCGGTCCTGGCCAGGGCGCTGCCCCGCGCCTACGACGATCCGCGCGGCTACCCGGACCACGATCTCCTGGAGCAGTGGGCGGCGGGCAGCAACGACGTGCACCGTGCGAGGCCGCGGCTCATCTGCCTGGAGAACACCTTCACCGGTCGGGTGGTTCCTCTCACCGAACAGCAACGGGTGGCCGACTTCGCCCACGCACTGGGGATGTCCCTGCACATCGACGGAGCGCGACTGTGGAACGCGTCCGTCGAGCTCGGTGTCCCCCCTTCCGAGGCCGCGTCAGGCGCGGACACCGTCTCGGTCTGCTTCTCCAAAGGACTGGGCGCACCGGTCGGTTCGGCCCTTGCCGGTAGCGCCGAAACGGTCGATCGTGCCCGGCGTGCCCGCAAGCTTCTCGGTGGCGGGATGCGTCAGGCCGGGATCATCGCGGCGGGCGCCCTCCACGCCCTGCACCACCACCGGGACCGCCTAGCCGAGGACCACCGGCGTGCCGCCGAGCTGGCCGTGGCCCTGGACGCGCTGCCGGGAATGTCGGCACTGGCCCGAACCAACATGGTGGTGGTGACGACTCCGCCCGACGAGGCTGCCCGCTGGGCCCGCGCCTTCACCGAGCACGGGGTGGGTTGTGTCCCCATCGGCCCCGACCTGATCAGGCTCGTACTCCATCTGGAAGTCGACGACGCGATGCTCGACCAGGCGATCAAGCGGATTGCCGAGGCCGCGGCCGCTGCTCGGCGCTGAGAAGGGGGTCGTGTCCCGGCGGCGCGGCCGGGACACGGGACTCTGCGCCGGAGGAAGGTCCACCAGGTCCGCGATGCGGGCTCGGTGCCGGTCGGCCGCGCCCGGGGCGATCGCAACGCGGGGGGCATGGGGCCCTCCAGAAAGGGACGACATGTGGCGTGTGCCACATGTTCGGGCAATCCTGGTCGTCTCATACCGACCAGGTGGTAGGCAGGGCGGGTTCTTTCCGGTCAAATCCCGTACTCCACCCGTCCCGGAGGACCGCGCGGTACCGTTGCAGGGCGCCGTCCCTGAGTCGGTCCGAGCTGTCATGGGCAGGGGCGTCCCCCACTCCCCGATGGAGGAGAAGGCGTTGTTCGACGCTCACCTGCACATCATCGACCCCCGTTTTCCGCTGGTCCCCGATGCAGGCTTCCTGCCCGAGCCCTTCACCGTGGCCGACTATCGAGCGGTGGCCCACGAACTCGGTGTCACCGGCGGTGCCGTTGTCTCCGGCTCCTTCCAGGCATACGACCAGACCTACCTCGTCGAGGCGCTCCGCGAACTGGGCCCGGGATTCGTCGGGGTGGCGCAACTGCCTGCCGACACCTCCGACTCGCTGCTGCGCGACCTCCACGCCGCAGGGGTCCGGGGCCTGCGGCTCAACCTGAGGCGCGGTGTCGTCGGTGATGTCGACGCCATCGTGCAACTGGGGAGGCGTGCCGCCGACCTGCTGGGCTGGCACACCGAGCTCTACGTCGACTCCCGCGACCTGTCGGGACTGCGCGCCGCTCTGGCGCCCCTCCCGCGAATCAGCATCGACCACCTCGGCCTCTCCGGAGCGGGGCTGCCGGCGGTGCTCGACCTGGTCGCCACCGGAGCCCGGGTCAAGGCCACCGGATTCGGCCGTTTCGACGGCGACCTTGCGGCCGCGCTGCGTGCGGTCGCCGCGGTGAACCCCGGAGCGCTCATGTTCGGCACCGACCTTCCTTCCACCCGTGCGCCGCGTCCCTTCGCGCTGACCGATCGTGATCTCGTCGCCGGAATTCTCGGCCCCGACCTCGCCCGGCGCGCTCTCCGGTCGAACGCGGCGGACTTCTACGGGGTCCCGGAACCGGCACCCGCCGGGGGCGGCACGTGCGGTGCGGTGCAGGGGCCCGTGCGAGAAGTCGGTGCCGGTAACCGTTCGGAGCAGGGGTAGGGGGGCGGTGTCCTGGGAAGTCGGAGTGCCTGGGGAGGTCGATGTGCGTGAGCACCACCGTCGGGCCCGGGCAGTTGGCCGGAGGCACGGCACCGGATCGGGAGCGCGTTCCCATCCGACCGGCCACGGACGTGCGCCAGTGCGCGGTCGTGCCGCCGGTCTGGTACGGGTACGTCGTGTTTCGCATGGCTGGTCCCCGCGTGGTCGTTTCGGGGGGAAGGGGGCGCCGGCCGCGAGTGGACTCGCCAGTGCGGCCCTACTGCCAGACGGCGGATCCCCGTTGCCGGACGCATACCGGGCGAAGGGGGAGAAGGGCGATGCCCGGCGAGTCGCGAACGCCGGCCGTGTATCGACTCGAACCGGTCGGGTCGCACTCTGTGTAGCCGATTTCCCCCCTTGGGCACGGTATGGTGACGCTACGAGAACGTCCGCGTCTGCGCGCCGTCCGCTTTCGGCGTGGTCGCGCGCCGTCCCGTTTTCCGGCACTGCCTGCTCGTCCCGCCGTCACCGTACGTTGTTCGGGATCAGCCACAGTGATACCGGATGCGTCTGGAGAGCGGGGCCGCAGATCGCCCGCGCACTGCAGGAGGGATCAGCGGCGATGCCGAATCCGGGGAGCCAGAGGTGATCGTCGTCGCGCATCGCGGCGCTTCCGCCTATGCGCCTGAGAACACCCTCGCGGCGTTGCGCGAGGCGCACCGCCGCGGTGCTCACATGGCCGAACTGGACGTACGCCAGACCGCAGACGGGGAGTTCGTGGTCATGCACGACCCGACGCTGCGCCGTACCACCAACGTGGCCGAGGTGTATCCGAACCGTCGGTCCTGGCGGGTCGCGGATTTCACGCTCGCCGAGATCCGTCGCCTCGACGCAGGATCCTGGTTCGGTCCGGAGTTCGCCGGGGAGCAGGTCCCCACGTTTCTTGAGGCCCTGGCCGTGCTGGAGCGCGCCGGACTCGGCGCGCTGGTGGAGTTGAAGGTACGCCGCCGCGATCCGGCCACGGCCGACCGGCTGGCGGCCCTGATCGGTGCCGACCCTTATTGGCACGGTCATGGCGAAGCAGGACGGCTCATCCTGCAGAGTTTCGAGTGGACGACGCTCAAGCGGCTGGCCAGGCGACTGCCGGACGTGCGCACCGCAGTGCTGGGCAAGACCTACGGCAGCTTCGGTCTGCGCAGGGTCGCTCGGTACGCCCACCAGGTCAACCCGCACCACCTGCGCGTCAGCGCACCCTACGTGCGTCACGTCCACGAGCACGGACTCACCATGTTCAGTTGGACGGTCAACTCGCACTCGGCTATCCGGCGGGCCATCCGCGACGGTGTCGACGGAATCATCTCCGACTACCCGGACCGCGTCACCGGCCATCTGACCGTCGCTGCCTGACGTTTCCTGGCGAAAAGTACCCCTCCTTTACAGGATGGACGCAGAAACTGCGTCTTTTTTGTCCAGACTTCAACTGATGGATGGGCCTACATGTTCTAGGATTACCTCCATAGGACGCGTGCACGTGCATCCGGACCTTGCATTTGCATAATCCTCGAAGAACATCCGGCGTTGTGGCGCCGGCAGACCTGTGAGCGATCGAGACGACTGCAAGGGGATCGCGGTGACCGGACATTTTGCCCAGGAGTCCATAAGGGGGGTGCCCGGTTCGCAGTGGGCACCGGCAGCCACTCTTGAGGCAGGGGCAGTGCACTCCTGGTGGCTTCCCGCCCTCGAACACGGTGCGTCCCGCTGGGACGCCCATCCCGGCTCTGCAAGCCACGACAGCGTCTCCTGGGGGCTCGACCCCGACTACGGGGCGGTCAAGACCGCGCGCGAGCTCGTCATGGGCGTTCTGCGCGACTGGGGGATGGCCAGGTTGGCCGGAGACGTCGAACTGGTCGTGTCCGAGCTCGTCACCAATGCCCTGCGCCACGCCGAGACAAGTGCCTTCGACTCGCCCGGATGTGAAAGTGTTATCCAGATCAGTGTCATGCGCCGCGGAGGCGAGCTGATCTGTGCGGTTCGGGACTGCAGCGACGTGCTTCCGGCGCGGCGCGATCCCGACTTCATGGCCGAAACGGGGCGAGGGCTGCATCTTGTTTCCTGTTTCAGTCGCAGCTGGGGGACGGTTCCCGCCATCGCCGGCGGAAAGTTCGTCTGGGCCCTCTTTACCTGAGCCGGTCCGTCGTACCAGGGCCCGATAAGCTCACCGTTGCGGCCTCCGACAGTCGAATCGGGCTCTCCCATTGCCTTTTCGGAACCCACCGGGCCGATTGGCGGTCCGCTTCGGCTATATCGTGTAGGCGTCGGTACACGACGCGCGCCGGACGGAGCCCAGGGGAGGGGAACCGGGCCCGGCACGATAAAAGCGGGTTAGGGGAGGCAGCAGCGGTGAGCGTGGCTCAACCAGAGCCGGGCAGCGGCCCGACCGTGCGTCGAATCCTGCTCGGGTACCAACTTCGCAAGCTTCGCGAGGCCAAGGGAATCACCCGCGCTGACGCTGCTTACAAGATCCGCGGTTCGGAATCCAAGATCAGCCGGGTCGAACTCGGTCGGGTCGGTTTCAAGATCCGCGATGTCGAAGACCTGCTCACCTTCTACGGTGTCACGGACCAGTCCTTGCGCGAGGCGTATGTCAGCCTGGCCAAGGAGGCCAACGAACCCGGTTGGTGGCAGAAGTACGGCGACGCCCTGCCCGGCTGGTTCCAGTCCTACGTCGGGCTGGAAGAGGCCGCCACCCAGCTCCGCGTCTACGAGAGCCAGTTCGTGCCCGGCCTGTTGCAGACCGAGGACTACGCGCGTCAGGTCATCACGCGCGCGGGCAAAGTGCGCCTCGACCACGTGGCCCACGGCCGGATCGCCACCCGTATGCGGCGACAGCACAGGATTCGGGACAACTCCAAGGTCAAACTCTGGGTCATCATCGACGAGCCGGCGGTCCGTCGTCCCGTCGGCGATGCCGAGGTGATGCGCGGTCAGTTGGAGCACCTGAAGAAGCTCAGTCAGGAACCCAACATCACGTTGCAGATCGTGCCGTTCAGCCAGGGAGTGTTCGCCGCGGAGACCGGGTCGTTCACCATCCTGCGCTATCCCGAGTACGACCTGCCCGACGCCGTGTACCTGGAGCAGCTCACCGGGGGCAATCTCCAGGACCGGCGCGACGACGTAGAGGCCTACACCATGGCCTTCGAGTGGCTCGCCGTGGTGGCCGACCATCCCGAGCTGAGCCGGGCGCGGCTCGATCAGTTCATCGCTGAACTGGGCTGACCTCAAAGCGGGACAGCGTTCTCGCCAGCCGATCGGGAAGGGCCCCGTCGTTGTCAATGGCGGAGCCCGGTGTCGGCGTTAACCCAGCAGGTTGTCGAAGTCGCCGTCTTTGGCGCCGAGGATGAGGGCGTCGATCTCGGCCTGTGTGTAGACCAGTGCCGGGCCGTTGGGGAAGCGCGAGTTGCGCATCGCGATCGCGCCGTCGGGCAGCTTCGCCATCTCGACGCAGTTGCCGATCGAGTTGCTGCGGCGGCTCTTCTGCCAGGCCACGTCACCGAGCTCAGTGGCCGAAATGCCGTTGTACGTGCTCATGTACAAGCTCCCTCTTGCAGCCCTGTGTGGAACAGTACTTCGCGCGTGCTTTTGCATTCTCGAATGCACGTGCATGCGCACTGTAGTTTGGAGGATAGCGTATGTCTCTGGGAAAAATCCGAGAGGGCGGGAGCATGTAGGCGCTATGTAAGCAAGGCGGATTGATCCGACGCACGTACGCGAAAGGGTCCCGCCGAAAAACATCCGGGCGGGACCCTTCGGGCGGACTCAGGAGCAGTCGAGGGCGCTCCGCAGCGTTTCCAGGTTGGCGCGCATGACCGAGGGGTAATCCGTTCCGGACGACTCGTCGGTGATGCCTTCCAGTGGATCCAGTACCGCCGTCTGCACCCCTGCCTCCTCGGCGATGGTCTGTGCAACGGCCGGACTGACCAGCGTCTCGGTGAAGACGGTCGAGACGTCGCGTTCCTTGACCAGGCGGGCGACCTCGGCCATGCGGGCCGGAGAAGGTTCGGTATCGGGTTCGATCCCGGTGATAGCGGTCTGCTGAAGGTCGTAGTTGTCGGCCAGGTAGCCGAACGCCGCGTGGCTGACGACCATGTCCCGGGTCGCGCACTGTGCGAGGCCGCTCCGGTAGTCCGCGTCTATTTCGGTCAGTTCGGTCGCCACGCCGGCCGCGTTGGAGCGGTAGGTGTCAGCGTTGTCCGGGTCCACCTCTGCCAGCCGCTCGCCCAGTCCTTCGGCCACGGTCGACAGTCGATTCGGATCCAACCACATGTGCGGGTCGAGGCCGCCGCCGTTCTCCTCCGGGACCTCGCGCAACTCCACCAGATCGTTGACCGCCAAAGCGGCGTCGGCCGCTTGTTGGTGTACCGCGTCGTCCACTGCCGGCTGCATACCGTCGATGAAGAAGACGATGTCGGCCGAGCCCAATGAGCCGACCTGGCGGGCGGTCAGCTCCAGATCGTGCGGGTCGACCCCCGGCTGGGTGAGGTTGCTCAGCGCCACGGAGTCGCCGCCCACCCGCTCGGCCAGCCATTCCAGCGGATAGACGGTCGTGATCACGGACACGCCGTCGGAAGATTCTCCGCCGGTGGCCGAACAGCCGCCGACCGTACCGGCGGCCAGTATTCCGACCGCGCCGACCGCGGCCGCCCTCAATATCCCAGATCGCATGCCGTCCATCATGTGGACGGTGAAAACGATTGTCAATTCAGGATGGTTCGTCCGCTACCGCCCGTTCCCGGCGGTGGCGTTCAGCCCAACTCGGCAAAGCGTTCCACGGCGTCGGTCTTTCCGGCCACGATGATGATGTCGCCCTTCTGGGGAACCGTGTCCGTCGTCGCGTAGGTGAACGCCTCGCCGTGGCGCTTGATGGAGACCACGGTGATGCCGTGGGCCGAGCGCACCCTCGTCTCGCCGAGCCTGCGTCCGATGATCTCCTTGGGGGCGCGTGTCTTCCCCAGGGCGAAGTTCTCCTCGATCTCCACATAGTCGAGCATGCGACCGGAGACCAGGTGTGCTACGCGCTCGCCCATGTCGTGCTCGGGCAGCACCACGTTGTGGGCCCCGATCTGCTGCAGGATCCGCCCGTGGCGTCGGCTGATCGCCTTCGCCCAGATGTGCGGCACGCCCATGTCCACCAGCAGGGAAGTGGTGAGGATGCTCTCCTCCAGGTGAGTGCCGATGGCCACTACCGCGCGGGTGAATTCGTGCGCACCCAATTGGCGCAGGGCCTCGTCGTCAGTGGTGTCGGCGACCACGGTGTGGGTCAGTGAGTCGGCGTACGCCTGGACCCGGCGCGGATTGTTGTCCACCCCCAGTACCTCCCAGCCGTGGGTGACCAATTCTTCCGACAGGGAGCCACCGAACCGGCCGAGCCCGATCACCAGGACCCGTTTGTCATTTGTCTTGTTACGCGGCACTGCGTCCTCCTGGCGGGGCGGGGTCACCCGATGATCGGTCGGGCCTCGGGCAGGTCATAGCGCCGGGTCCGCTCGCGCAGGGCCAGGGCGGAGGCAAAGGTGATGGGGCCGATCCGGCCGGCGAACATCAGTATCACGAGCAGTACCTGGACGTCTTCTGGAAGGTGGGGGGTGATGCCGGTCGACAGGCCCACCACTCCCGAGGCCGAGACCACCTCGAACATTACTTGTTCGAGTCCGTAGGAGGTCCGGATCAGCAGGTAGATGGTGGCGGTGGCGATCACGGTCATGGACAGGAAGGTCAGGCTGAGTGCCTGGCGGATCGCCCCGGAGGAGACCCGGCGTCCGAAGGCGTGCACGTTCGGGTGGCCGCGGATCTCGGCCCACACCACCAGTCCGATCACCGCGAAAGTGGCGGCCTTGATGCCGCCCGCCGTTCCGGCGCTGCCACCGCCCACGAACATCAGCATGATGGTGCAGAAGAGGGTGGAGCTCTCCATCGCGCCCACGTCGACCACGTTGAAGCCCCCACTGCGCGGCATGATTCCGTGGAAGGCCCCGTCGAGGAGCTTCTGCTGCCAGGGCATCGGTCCCAAGGTGTGCGGATTGCTCCACTCCAGCGCGGTCACCGCGATCATGCCGCCACCGAACAGGAGGGCGGAGGCGCAGACGGTCATCTTGGCGTGCAGGCTCCAGCGCTGCGGTGACGTCAGGTGCCGCCGCAGTTCCAACAGGACGGGGAAGCCCAGCCCGCCCAGCACGCTGGCCACAGCGGTGGGGACGAGGATCAGAGGATCCCCCGCGAACCGCGTCAGGCTGTCGCCGTAGAGGGACAGCCCCGCGTTGTTGAAGGCCGAGACCGCGTGAAAGGTTCCGCTGTACAGCGCGGTGTCCAGCGCCATGTCGTGGCCCAGCCACATCTGCGGTACGAGGATCGCCGCGGTGACCGCCTCGCACGCCAGGCTCACCTTGAGAATGCGCACGACTATGCCGCGGGCGTCGCCGACGTTGAGCGTGCGCGACTCGGTCTGCACGCTCAATTGCATTCGCAGGCCGAACCGCCGAATGACCACGAGCCCCAGGACCGAGGCCAGCGTCATGATTCCCAACCCGCCGATCTGGATCAGCGTCAGGATGACGAGCTCGCCGAAGACCGACCAGTGCGCGCCGATGTCCACCACCGCCAGTCCCGCGACGCACAGGGCGGACACGGCGGTGAACAGCGCCTGCACCACGGTGGCGCCGTTCTCCTCCCCGTGGGCGATCGGCAGCAGCAACAGTCCGGTGCCGATGAGGGCGACGGTGCCGAAGAGCATCACGAAGACCCGTCCCGGTTTGCTCCAGGACGAGCGGTGCCCCACGATTCCGGGCGGGGTCTCCGCACGCTCTCGGTGCAGTAATCGCATCAGCCAGCTGCGCAGGCCGTGCAGTCGGTCCCGCATGATCAGTCCGCCATCCCTCGTGTCGCGGCCCCCCGGCCAACCGGTCCACGGATGTCGAAGTTAGCGTCGGGGCGTTCGACACGCGAGCCGAACTGCGGAACCGAGTCGCTCTCGGGAGATCATCGCGGGTGCGAGGTGAAGATTCGGTCAGCCGGTCGGTGTGTGCGCGGTGCCGGCGTGCTTCCTGCGGTAGTGGGCGTTGCGGGTCAGAAGTACGCCGGAGGCGAGAACGGTGGCGATCAGCGAAGCGATCAACACCCCGCTCTTGGCGTGTTCCAGCACTGCTCCATCGGTGAAGGAAAGCTCGGTGATCAGCAGGGAGACGGTGAAGCCGATTCCGGCGAGCAGCGACATCCCGGCCAGGTCGATCCAGCTCAGAGCGGGGTTCAGTTCGGCCCGGGTGACCTTCGTGGTGATCCAGGATCCGCCGAGGATACCGATGAGTTTGCCCAACACCAGCCCGAGGATGATCCCGATGGCCGCGGTGTCGGTGAACACCGTGCCCAGTCCGTTGAAGACGACTCCGGCGGACATGAGCGCGAAGACCGGCAGGGCGATCCCGGCCGACCACGGGCGCAGCAGGTGCTCGACCCGATGGCTCGGCGACTCGGAGGCTCCGTCGAGTGGCACGGTACGCATCAGCATGCCCATGGCCACACCCGCGATGGTGGCGTGCACGCCACTGGCGTGCATGAGCGCCCAGATGGTGAAGGCGAGAGGGAGATAGACGACCCAGTTGGGCAGCACCGAACGGTCGAGGGCTGCGGCCAGGCCCCGGCCCCGTTGGAGGTAACCGAACACCGCCAGAAGCGCGAGGGCGCCCAACAACGGGAGAAAGGAGAGGCCGCTGGTGTAGAAGACGGCGATGACGACGATAGCGCCGAGGTCGTCGACGATGGCAAGGGTGAGGAGGAAGGTGCGCAGCGCGGGAGGCAGGTGTCGTCCGATCACCGCGAGGATCGCAACAGCGAAGGCGATGTCGGTCGCCATGGGGATCCCCCACCCCTGAAGCGTCTCGGGGTGGTTGATGTTGACCAGGGCGTAGATGATCGCGGGGACGGCCATTCCGCAGATCGCGGCGATGATGGGGAGCATGGCCCGGCGGGGGTCGCGCAGCTCCCCGTGGGTGAACTCCTGTTTGAGCTCGTTGCCCACGATGAAGAAGAAGACCGCCAGCAGCCCGTCGGCCGCCCACGCCTGTACCGACAGGTTCAGGTGCAGTGAATCGGGTCCGAAGGTGAAGGACCGTACGGCCTCGTAGGTCGCGCCGAACGCGGAGTTGGCCCAGAGGAGGGCGACCACTGCGGCGGCGATGAGGAGGAATCCGCCGACCACGTCCCTGCGCAGCAGGTCGGGGATCGTACGAAGGCCGTACTGCTTGTGCTCGGTCATGGTGCTCCTGGAGAAGGGCATGGGCGATCCAATCGCCGACCAGACTTCCCGGCACACCAGGTGCGTGATGGCACGATCGCGGCCACCTGCGCAAAGGTCCGTGATCGGACCCTCAGGAGACTATGCCAGGCGTGCTCCTCGCTGTCCACGTCGGCCCCGGACCGACGGCATTCCGTGGTGCGTGACGCCGGATCACGTGTGCCGGGCGCCCTCGTGCGCATCGTGCCCGGCGGGCTCCAGCTGGAGGGTGGAGTGTTCGACGTCGAAGTGCCCGGAAAGGCACTCGTGCAACTCGTCCAGGATGCGGCCGGTGTCGGTGAGCCGTTCGTCCTCGACCACGACGTGTGCGGAGAGCACCGGCACACCCGAGGTGATCGTCCAGGCGTGCAGGTCGTGCACGCCCAGCACTCCCGGCTGCTTCAGCAGATGGTCGCGCACCTCGTCGAGGTTCATGCCGCGCGGCACGGCTTCCAACAGGATGTGCAGCGCCTCGTTCAGCAGGTTCCAGGCGCGCGGCACGATGAAGGCGGCGATGGCCAGCGACACGACGGAGTCCGCCCGCTCCCAGCCGGTGGTCCAGATGATGGCGCCGGCGACGAGGACACCCACCGACGACAGCATGTCGCTGAACACCTCCAGGTAGGCGCCGCGCATGTTGAGGCTCTCGCCCTGCGCCCGTTGGAGCACGACCAGGCCCACCACGTTCACCGCGAGACCCAGCGCGGCCACGACCAGCACGATCGGTCCGGACACGGGGTGCGGGTCGAGGAGACGGTTGATCGCCTCGTAGGCGATGTAACCGCAAAGGACGAAGAGCAGGATCGCGTTGGCCGCCGCGGCCAGGATCTCCGCGCGCTGGAAACCGAAGGTGCGCGTGGAATTGGAGGGCCGGGCGGCGATCCACACGGCGAACAGCGCCAGCACGATACCGAACGAGTCGGCCGCCATGTGCCCGGCGTCGGCCAGCAGCGCCAGACTGCCCGCGCTCACCCCACCGATGACCTGGACGACCATCACGCTGACAGTCAGGCACAGGACGAGTACGAGTCGTCCGCGATGTTTGGCCGCGGCTGTCTGGTGCCCGTGTCCGTGGTCGCCCATGGGTCCTCCCGAAGTGGCCGCCGGGAACGTCCTGTACCCGTGACTGTTCAGCCTCCACTGTTTATACAGCCCCGACTGTCAATACAGCAATTCGTGTACAATGATTTTCATGTTGACCTCCGAGCAGCGTCTCTCCGCGATCCAGCGTCTCGGCCGGGCCCTGGCCGATCCCACGCGGTGTCGTCTGTTGTTGGCGCTCTTGGACGGGCCCGCCTACCCGGCCCAGCTGGCGGACCAGCTCGGCCTCACCCGCCAGAACGTCTCCAACCACCTCGCCTGTCTGCGTGAATGCGGGCTAGTCAGCACGGCGGCGCACGGCCGGCAGACGAGTTATACCCTCGTGGACGATTCGTTGCGCCACGCGTTGGATGATCTGCTTCGCGTGGTCTGGGGCGTGGCGGCCGAGCACGTGCCGCCGGGGGAGGCGGAACCGGTCGTCACCGGTTGAACGGTCCGCCCGGCTCCGGCGTGCGGCAAGGATGCGGCGACCCGCTTCGGTACCGTCTGCCCGCTCCGCGTGGCCTGGCCTTTCCGCCGGGCCGGTAGTCGCCGGACGCGTCGGGGGAGACCTCAGGACGGCAGGTCGTCCCCGGTGCACTGGGCCTCCATGGCAGCGTGCAGCGCCGCTACGCCGCGGACCAGTCCGCGCAGCGTCTCCACGTCGAGCGCACTGAGCGCGCTCCAACTCCGTTCCTGGCCGGTGCCCCACATCTCCGCGATCAGTGCGCGTCCCTCCTCGGTCAGGTCGATGCGGCGCACCCGTCGGTCCCTGGCATCCTCGCGTCGGACGACCAGCGACCGTGCGGCGAGCCTGTCGACTATCCCGGTCAGTGTGGCGACCCCCACACCGATGCCCTCGGCGAGTTCGTGTGCGGGCATGTCCCCGTCGATGGAGAGCAGGACCAGCACCTTCAGCTGCTGGATGGTCAGGGTCGTGGTCAGCAGGGGAAGCGACCGGTCCCGTGCGAACCTGCGGACCTGACGCAGCTCCAAGTCCCTGAGCTGGGAAATCAGCTCGTTCTTGATTGCAGCGGCGTCGTTGCCCGTGGTCATCTTTGTCGCGCTCATCCCTGATATGTCGGCGGTTGTCCCTGACTTACCCCTGATTTCTATCATTCAGGTCAGAAGTTCAATGTGACACGAAGTATTCTGAGTGATGCGTGCCCGGCAAATCACCACGAACATCCGTAAAAGGACTGCGTGGAACGCGGCGTTCCCCACCGCTCTGCCGCTCGTCGAAGCGGCGCCGCGTCCACCGCGAACACTCTTGTTGAGGAGCACACTCTCATGTCCAGATTGGCCAAGCTCAGCCTTGGCAACCGGGCGCTCATCCTGTTGATCACCCTCTCCTCGATCGTCTTCGGCGTCATCGCCGCGGGATCGATGAAGCGTGAGCTGCTGCCGTCGCTCGAACTGCCCATGGCCGTCGTGGCCGCCCAGTACCAGGGCGCCTCGCCCGAGGTCGTGGAAACCGAGATCACCCAGACACTGGAACAAGCGGTCAAGGGCGTCTCCGGGGTCACCGGCTACACCTCGACCTCCAGCACCGGGTCGGCCCAGGTGATCGCCGAGTTCGACTACGGAGATTCCACCGACGACGTCATCCGCTCCCTGCAGCAGGCCGTCGACCAGGTCCAGCCGATGCTGCCCGACGACGTGGACCCCGTCGTCCGCGCCTTCAGCATCGACGACTTCCCGGTCGTCACCCTGGCCGCAGGGGCGGGGGACGGTGATGAACAGGCCCTCGCCGAGCCGATCCAGGAACAACTCGTCCCCGAGCTCGAGTCCATCCCCGGCGTGCGTGGCGTCGACGTCTCCGGTGTGCGCGACTCCACCGTCGTCATCACCCCCGACGAAGACGAGTTGACCGACGCGGGTTACACCGTCAACGACCTCACTTCTGCTCTCCAGGCCAGCGGTTCGCTCTCTCCGGGCGGGCAGCTGACCGAGGACGGCAGCACCCTCAGCGTCACCACCGGGGGGAAACTGAACTCGGTCGAGGACGTCGAGAACATTTGGTTGGCCCCCACGTCCGCACCCGCACCCGCGATGCCCGGAGCGCCTCCCGCAGCGGCTCCCGACCCGGTCCGGCTCGCCGACGTCGCCGACATCGACCTCGTTCTCGACGAGGTCACCAGCATCACCAGGACCGACGGGCAGCCCAGCCTGGGTGTGTCCATCACCAAAACCCCCGAAGGCAACACCGTCGAGATCTCCGAGGCGGTCCGGGACAAGATCGACCAGCTTCAGGAGCAACTCGGTTCCGAGGCGACCATCACCGTCGTCTTCGACCAGGCCCCGTTCATCAACGACTCCATCGTCGCCATGGCAGAGGAAGGGCTCCTGGGCCTGGCCTTCGCGGTCATCGTCATCCTGGTGTTCCTGCTGTCGATCCGTTCCACGGTCGTGACGGCAGTGTCCATCCCGGTTTCGCTGCTGATGGCGCTGCTGGGGATGCAGTTGTTCGGCTACAGCCTCAACATCTTCACCCTGGGCGCGCTCACCGTCGCCGTGGGGCGGGTCGTGGATGACTCGATCGTCGTTCTGGAGAACATCAAACGCCACCTCGGCTACGGCGAGGAAAAGTACACAGCGGTGTTCACCGGCGTGCGCGAGGTCGCGGTGGCCATTACCTCGGCCACGCTGACCACGATCGCCGTCTTCCTGCCGGTCGGCTTCGTGGGCGGTCAGGTCGGTGAGCTGTTCCGACCCTTCGCGGTCACCGTGAGCATCGCACTCGCCGCCTCCCTGCTGGTCTCGCTCACCATCATCCCGGTGCTGGCCTACTGGTTCATGCGTCCCAAGGTCGTTCCGCCCGAGGATCTGGAGCGGGTCAAGGCCGAGGAGTACCAGCGCGAACTGCGCAGCCCGATGCAGCGCGCCTACCTCCCGGTGATCCGATGGGTCACCCGCCACCGGGTCGTCACCCTGGCGGTCTCGGTGCTGCTGCTCGCAGGAACGCTGGCGATGGTCCCCTATCTCAAGACCAGCTTCCTGGACGACCAGGGCGAGAACTCCATCAACGTGACACAGGAGCTCCCGGTCGGCACGTCGCTGGACGACGCCGACGCCGAGGCCGCCAAGGTCGAGGAGCAACTGGCCGAACTCCCCTGGATCGAGTCCTACCAGGCGTCCTTCGGCGCGGGGGACTCCGTCGCAGCGATGTTCGGTGGCGGGGGATCGGACTCGGTCTCCTACACGGTCACCACGGACCCCGACGGCGACCAGGAGGAGTACCGCACCAAGCTGCGCGAGACCCTCGACGGTATCGACACCGACTCCGAACTGCAGTTGCAGAGTGCACAGGGAATGGGCGGGACGTCCCTGTCGGTCGAAGTCCGGGCCGACGACCCCGCGACCCTTCAGGATGCCGCGGTCCTGGTCGAAGAGGCCGTCCGCGACGTTCCCGGCGCGGCCGACGTGACGAGCAGCGTTGCCGCCGAGCAGCCCGCCGTCGAAGTCCGGGTCGACGGTGAGAAAGCCGCGGACGAGGGAATGAGCGAGGGCCAGGTCGCACAGGCCGTGACCGCTGCCTTCCAGGGCTCCAACGTGGGCACTGCCACGATCGACAGTGTCGAGCGCGACATGGTGGTCCGTGTGGAGGACGCCCCCGGCAGCCTCAAGGCACTGCGCGAACTCGCCATTGCCACTCCCATGGGTGACGAGGTCGAACTCGCCGACATCGCCGACGTCGAGAAGGTGCTCCAGGCGCCCTCCCTGAGCCGTGACGGAGGGTTCCGCAGCGCCACGATCTCGGCCGTGCCGACCGAGGGCGACCTCGGCCAGGTCACCAGGGACCTCACCACGACAGTGGAGGAACTCGACCTGCCCGACGGTGCCACCGCCTCCATCGGTGGTGTCAGCCAGGAGCAGAACGAGGCGTTCGTGCAGATGGGCATCGCCATGCTGGTGGCCATCGCGATCGTCTACCTCGTCATGGTGGCGACCTTCAAGAGCCTCATGCAGCCCCTGGTCCTGCTGGTCTCCATCCCGTTCGCGGCGACCGGAGCGCTGGGACTGCTGCTGGTGACCGGGATCGCGCTGAGCCTTCCCGCGCTGATCGGCATGCTCATGCTGATCGGGGTGGTGGTGACGAACGCGATCGTCCTGATCGACCTGATCAACCAGTACCGCGAGGAGGGGATGGGCCTGAACGAGGCCGTCGTCGAGGGATCTCGGCACCGGCTCCGTCCGATCCTGATGACCGCCCTGGCCACGATCGGCGCGCTCACACCGATGGCGTTGGGCGTCACCGGTGGCGGTGCGTTCATCTCCCAGCCGCTGGCAGTGGTGGTCATCGGTGGCCTGGTCAGCTCCACGCTGCTCACCCTGATCCTGGTCCCGGTGCTCTACACCATGACCGAAAGCGCCAAGGAACGCCGAGGCGCGCGCCGCAACGCCAAGCGCGAGGCCAAGTTGGCACAGGCGCGCAAGCAGCAGTCCGCGGTCGGCGATGGGGAGAAGGACTCCGCCGAGGTCCAATAGCGAAGAAACGAATCACGGTGCCGTGTCCGCTTCCCAGCGGGCACGGCACCGCCGTTCCCGGGCGCGGTGCCCGAATCGTTCTCATGAACGCTGCCCGACGACCGTGCTTTGACGCACGACGGTGGGCGCGCCGATTTGTTAGAAGCAGGTAACGGAGGGCAAGCTTCGCCATATGGATAGTAACCATACTGACCTTGACGAGCTGGTTCGCGAGGAGCTCGGCGAGGAGCCGTCGCAGGAAGCCAAGGACTACGCCCGCCGGCTCTACGAGAAGTACCGCCTGCCCGACGGTCCGGTCGTCCCGGCGTCGCCGGGTGAGACAGCCGGCTGACACCCTGTGGTCCTCAATGGGGCCTCCCGCCGGGAGGTCCCATTCCTGTCCTGTCCTGTCCGGGAGACGGTCAGGGCGGGGAAGAGGAGATCTCCCAGATGAGCTCGAACCAGACCATCCTGCCCATGCCGTCCCTGCGGGGTTCGGTGCCCCACTTGGCGGCCAGCGCCTCGACGAGGTCCAGACCTCGGCCGTGCTCGTTGGTGTCGTAGGGGTCGCGGTGCTGCGGACACGGCAGCTCGGGGCTTCCCAGATCCCGAACCTCCACGCGGCTCCAGCCGACAGCGGTATACACCGTCACCTCGAATTTTCCGCCAGGAGTGCCCGAGGAGCTGTGTGTGACGGCGTTCGTGGCGATTTCGCTGGTCAACAAGGTGGCGGTGGGGGTCTCGGGTGAGGTGCCCAACTGTCGTTCCACGAAGCGCCGGGCGTGCTTGATCTGACTCGCCCGACCGGGGAATCGACGCCGCACCGGATCGCCACGGGAGTCGGAGTGTTGCGGTGCGCTGTGCTCGTTCATGGGACTCGCCGGGACTTCGGAGGGCGGATGGGCGGCAGTGGCCGCGCGTGACGGGGGGACCGGGGCAAGCACAAGGGGCCTGGCCGGGTACCGCGCAGGAGGGGCATCGGTCATGGTGATCACTCCCCGGCGGGATGAGTGAGGACTCATTTCCGCCGATCAAGCCGCTGTGACGTACGAGGAGACCAGCCGCCATGGTGTCCATGCCCTGCCAGGGTCACGGCGCGGGAAACACGGCGGATCTCTTCGGGGCAGTGCGTGCGCTTGCGGTGGTGAGTGTCGCGGCTGTCGGAATCGGGTTGTCCACGGCAAGGATACGCGCGCCGACAAGTCTTCGACCAGGTGGGGGGCGAACTGTGCCGAAACTGTGGAAAACCTGCCGGACCTGCTTTTTCGGCATCCCGGTTGCCCAGAGGCCCCACGCGATTGGCCGCAGAGCGGATTCGCCGTGTTCACCATGCATTCACGGCGTGGTCGAGCTGCTCCGGGAAGGTCGCGGGACCAGGCCGCCCCGTTGCCCGCGAATCCAGAGGCCAGGCCCCCTTTCGCCTGATACCGCGCCCCGCTCGGGAGCGGCACGACCGCCGCTTCCAGCTCACGTTCAGGAGGACCAGTGACCGACCCCGCACGCCGACGCCTGCTCCCGCTCATCGGGCACCCCGGTGGCCGCTCCCGTGCCACCTGCCGGTTCCGCTGCGGCGACGCCTGCTTCCACGACGCCCCCAACACCAGCGACAACCCCTACTTCGGGGACGTCTATTCGGGCGTGCTCTCCAGGCGCGGCGCCCTCGCAGCGGGCCTCGTGACCGCGGGCGTCTCCGCACTCGTCGCCGTCCCGGCCGCTCCGGTCCTCGCCGGAGCCGACCGGGGTGCGTCCCGGGGCCGTCCCGGTTTCGTCCCGGTCGCCCCCAACATCGACGACGTCGTGACCGTCCCCGCCGGATACGACCAACGCGTGGTCGTCCGCTGGGGCGACCCCGTCGTCCCGGGAGCACCGGCCTTCGACTTCACCGCGCAGACCGCCGAGGCGCAGGCCAAGCAGTTCGGCTACAACGCCGACTACGTGACCTTCGTCAAGATCGACGGGCGTCGCGGCCTGCTGTGGGTCAACCACGAGTACACCAATGAGAACCTGATGTTCTCCGGTTACACCGACGGGGCCGACGCGGACTTGGAACAGATCAAGATCGCCATGGCCGCGCACGGCGGCTCCGTCGTGGAGGTCGAGCGGGTCGGGCGCACCGGTGCCTGGAAGCTGGTCACCAAGGGGCGCCGCCCCTTCAACCGGCGCATCACCGCCACCACCCGCATGCAACTGACCGGTCCGGCCGCGGGGGACCGTCTGCTGCGCACCCACGCCGACCCCAGGGGCACCACGGTGCTCGGCATGCTCAACAACTGCTCGGGCGGTACGACACCGTGGGGCACCATCCTGACCGCGGAAGAGAACTTCAACCAGTACTTCGTCGGTGGCGAGGGGGTCGCGGAGCAGGCCAAGCCCGCGCTGAAGCGGTACGGCATCGCCACGTCGGGAGACACCCGCTCCCACAACCGTCGCTTCGACCGGGTGGACGAGCGCTTCGACCTGTCCAAGCATCCCAACGAGGCCAACCGGTTCGGCTACATCGTCGAGATCGACCCCTTCGACGCCTCCTACGTCCCCCGCAAGCGCACCATGCTCGGCCGCTTCAAGCACGAGGCCGCCAACACCAGGACCACCACCGATGGCCGGGTCGCGGTCTACATGGGGGACGACGAGCGTTTCGACTACATCTACAAGTTCGTCACCGCGAAGAAGCCCCGCAAGGGATCGCGTCGGCACAACGACACCCTGCTCGACTCGGGAACCCTCTACGTCGCCCGGCTCACCGGGAACAGTCCGGCCGAGGAGATCGACGGCTCGGGTGCGCTTCCCTTTGACGGAGACTTCGACGGCTCGGGGGAGTGGGTGCGGCTCTGCGACTCCACCCGCAGTTACGTGAAGGGCTTCACCGTCGCCGAAGTGCTGGTGCACACGCGTCTGGCCGCCGATGCCGTCGGCGCGACCAAGATGGACCGTCCCGAGGACTTCGAGGCCAGCCCGGTGACCGGCAAGGTGTACTGCGCACTCACCAACAACTCTGCCCGCACCCCCGAACAGGCCGATGAGCCCAATCCCCGTGCGGCCAACAAGTTCGGCCACATCCTGGAGCTCACCGAGCGCAGGGGCGACGCCGGTGCCACCAGCTTCGGCTGGAAGGTCCCCCTGGTCTGCGGTGACCCCGAAGACCCGGCCACCTACTACGCCGGCTACGACAAGTCCGAGGTCGCGGCCATCTCCTCCCCGGACAACCTCACCTTCGACCGGCACGGCAACCTCTGGATCTCCACGGACGGACAGCCCGGCACCATCGGTACCAACGACGCCCTGCACGTGATGCCGGTGGAAGGACACGCCCGCGGCGCGCTCACGACCTTCGCGACCGTCCCGGTCGAAGCGGAGTGCTGTGGCCCCTTCATCACCCCCGACCAGAAGACCGTGTTCCTGGCTCCCCAGCACCCGGGGGAGGACGGAACGGTCGAGGCGCCGACCAGCACCTGGCCGGACGGGGACTTCCCCCGCCCGGCGGTGGTCTCGATCTGGCACAAGGGCGGCAAGGACATCGGTTCCCGGTAGCCGGCCGCCCCCGGCGGCACCCCGGCCCGGGGTGCCGCCCCACCGCACCGACGCCCTGTTCCGTCCCTGTCGTGCCGTGTGCGAGGATCACGTTCATGGTGCACAGAGGCGATGTTCCCCGGATCGACGTCCCAGCGGCGGGGGTCTACGCGGCCGATCCCGACCGCTACGACCAGCGGATGCCCTACCGCAGGACCGGACGCAGCGGGCTGCTCCTTCCGGCGGTCTCGCTGGGGCTGTGGCACAACTTCGGCGACGATCGCGCACTGTCCACCCAGCGCGCCATCCTGCGCCGCGCCTTCGACCTCGGCCTGACCCACTTCGACCTGGCCAACAACTACGGCCCGCCCGCCGGATCGGCGGAGTTGAACTTCGGCCGGATCATGCGCGAGGACTTCCGGGCCCACCGCGACGAATTGGTGATCTCCACCAAGGCCGGCTGGACGATGGCACCCGGTCCCTACGGCAGCGGCGGGTCGCGCAAGTACCTGCTGGCCAGTCTCGACCAGTCGCTCGCCCGGATGGGCCTCGACCACGTCGATATCTTCTACAGCCACCGTTTCGACCCCGACACCCCCGTCGAAGAGACAATGTCGGCACTGGACCAGGCGGTGCGATCGGGCAAGGCGCTGTACGCGGGGATCTCCTCCTACTCTCCGGAGAACACCCGAAAGGCCGCCGCCATCCTGCGGGAGATGGGCACGCCGCTGCTCATCCACCAGCCTTCCTACTCCATGGTCAACCGGTGGATCGAAGAGGACGGTCTGCTGGACGTCCTGGCGGACGAGGGCGCGGGGTGCATCGCCTTCTCCCCGTTGGCCCAGGGCATGCTGACCGACAAGTACCTGGACGGGATCCCCGAGGGTTCCAGGGCCGGTGCCGGCAAGTCGCTGTCGCCGGCCTGGCTCAACGAGGACAACCTGGCCCGCATCCGTTCCCTTGACGGGGTGGCCCAGCGGCGTGGCCAGTCCCTGGCCCAACTCGCCCTGACCTGGGCACTGCGTGATCCCCGGGTCACCTCTGTGCTCATCGGGGCCAGCAGTGTCGCCCAATTGGAGGACAGCCTGGCAGCCACGCGCGCCCAGCAGCTGACCGACGAAGAACTGGCCGAGATCGACACGCTCTCCGCCGACCTGGGCATCGACATCTGGCGCAGCTCCAGTCGCCCGTGATCCCGAACCGGCACGCAGTGCCGACCGGCCGGGATGGGACGATGAACCGGTGACGACAATACGGGCGGCCCGGCAGTCCGACGCCGAGTCGATGGGAAGAATCTTCCACGCGGCCGCGATGGCCGGATGGTCGGGTTTCCTGCCCGTGGAGGAGCTGGCTGCCCGGAAACCGGACGGCACGCCCTACGTCCAGGCGATCCGCGCCCTGGAGACCACGGTGTTCGTCGCCGAGAACACCGACGGAGAGGTCGTCGGGTTCGCGATCACCCGACAGTCCCTGGACGCCGACGCGGCCCGGGGAACCGCAGAGCTGCACATGTTCTACGTGCACCCCGACCACTGGGGACAGGGGGCCGCGCGGCACCTCATGGCCGAGGTCCTGCGGTCCTTCCAGGAGCAGGGCTACCGTGAGGCCACCCTGTGGACCGCCCTGGACAATCATCGCCCGCGTGCCTTCTACCGAACCAGCGGGTGGTCGCTCGACGGCCGGCGCCGCTCGACCACCCGCTACGGGGTGACGTTCACCGAGTTGCGCCATCGAATCCACTGCGTGGCCTGACGGGAGAGCGCACCCTGGGCAACCCCGCGGGAGCGAGCACGCATGGGTCCTGCCCCCTCCGCGGGGCCATCTCCGGGGCGGCGAAAGCACATACGCGGCCCTGACCGCCGGATCACCCGGTGTCCGTCACTGATTGTGGCTACTCTGCACGTGAGGTCTCCGTCCGTAGTGTCCAAAGAAGTCCCGTGACGCTTTCTTGACATCTCGGTAACCGGTTGGTGTCGGAAAGTGCGCAAACTCGTGGACATTGGGCTTGCTGACCGTGGGCCGATAATCACAATACGTCTCAGTAGCTCATCGCAAATCCCATCAAAATGTCACTCTCCGTAATTAAATGGTGTGATCTGCTCGGGGATGGTGGTGAGGGCCGAGACCACTGAAGCGCCCAACAGGCGAAGGCGGGAGGCCCCACATGGGGATGTTCCTGGTCAGGCGACTAGCGAACTACGTGGTTCTGGTGTTCTTGGCGACCACATTCGCCTACCTGCTGGCCGCGACCACGCTCGATCCGCGCGCCAACTTCGAGCAGATGCAGCCGCCGCCCTCGCCGGAGTCGGTCGACGCCCGGCTCTACCAGCTCAACCTCAACGACAAGACCCCGTTGGCGGAGCGCTACACGACATGGGTCACCGGCGTCGCCACCGGCGACTTCGGGCAGACCATCCAGGGCAAACCGGTCAACACCGAGATCGCCCGCAAAGCCGGGGTGACCCTGCGCCTGATCATCGCCGGCACGATCATCGGCTGCACCACCGGAGTCGCCATCGGCGCCTACTCCGCGGTGCGCCAGTACCGGAAATTCGACAAGACGGCCACGGCTGCCGCGTTCTTCGTGCTCGCCGTGCCCACGGTCGTCATCGCGGTGACCCTCCAGGTCGCGGCGGCCTCGATCAACCAGGCGACCGGTGTGCAGATATTCCAGTACGGCGGTGAGTACACCTCAGG
Organism: Nocardiopsis ansamitocini; assembly: GCF_030268225.1. Lineage (GTDB taxonomy): Bacteria > Actinomycetota > Actinomycetes > Streptosporangiales > Streptosporangiaceae > Nocardiopsis_D > Nocardiopsis_D ansamitocini. The sequence goes on from NZ_BSQG01000003.1 coordinate 130,151, forward strand.
CCTGGACGCGGGGTTCTGGGGGACACTGGGCAACCGCCTGCAACACATGGTCCTGCCGACGCTCACCCTGGCCATCGCCCTCTTCGCGGCGTTCAGCCGCTACCAGCGCAACATGATGCTCGACGTCCTCGGGTCGGACTTCGTGCGCACCGCCATGGCCAAGGGGCTCACCCGCCGGGCCGCTTTGTTCAAACACGCGCTGCGCACCGCACTCATCCCCACCGTCACCTACTTCACCTTCACGTTCGGCATCCTGTTGGCCGGGACGACCTTCACCGAGAAGGTCTACGGCTGGAACGGGATGGGGGCCTGGGTCGTCGACTCGATCTTCACCAACGACGTCCACGCCGTCGCCGCAGTCTCCTGTTTCATGGCCGTGTGCGTCATGGCGGCCTCTTTCTTCTCCGACATCCTCTACGCCTGGCTCGACCCGCGGGTGAGGGTGGGCTGATGGCCGATCAGGCGCAGCCCGCCACCGTTTCCTGCGCGACTGTCCGCACCACGTTGGAGAAGAACCGATGAGCATGTCCGCTGAGCGCGTAGCGCTCGAAACCTCGACCGGACACGAAGGCGGCAGTGACGAGACCCGGGTCCCCGGCCGCTGGTCCGGGGTCCTGTCCCAGATGCTGCGCACCCGCCGCGTGGTCGTGGGACTGGTCATCCTGGCGCTCATGGCCGCCGCCGCGTGGCTGGGGCCGCTGATCAGCCCCTGGGAATTCGGAGAACGGGACTTCTCCAGCTTCCTCAAACCGCCCTCGCCCGAACACTGGCTCGGCACCGACAACACCGGTCGCGACATCTTCACCATCACGATGTCCGGTCTGCAGAAGTCGCTGATCATCGGCTTGCTCGTCGCGGTCATCACCACCACGTTCGCCGCCGTCGTCGGAGCGTTCGCCGGCTATTTCACGGGCGTCAGCGACCGGGCGCTCATGTGGATCACCGACCTCGCCCTGGTGCTGCCCAGCTTCCTGATCCTCGCCATCCTCTCCCCGGTACTGCGGACCAGCGGCTGGCTCGTCTTCGTCCTCCTGCTCGCCGCGTTCGGCTGGATGGTCACCGCCAAGATGATCCGGGGCATGACCATCTCGCTCAAGGAACGCGAGTACGTGCACGCCGCGCGCTTCATGGGCGTCCCGGCCTGGAAGATCATCTTCCGCCACATCATTCCCAACATGTCGTCGCTGCTCATCGTGGACGCCACCATCAACGTCAGCTCCGCGATCATCGCCGAGACGGCCCTGTCCTACTTCGGATTCGGTGTCCAGCCGCCCGACGTCACCCTGGGCTCCCTCATCGCCGTGGGCGCGCGCCAGGCCGTCACCCACCCGTGGACCTTCGTCTTCTGCACCGGCCTACTGGTCCTGCTCGTCCTGGCCGTCAACATGATCGGCGACGGGCTGCGGGACGCACTCGACCCCCAGTCCAAGTCCCGCCGGGCCTAAGGGAGGGAACCCCGATGAACAACACCGAGACCACGACCGCGCCCGACCCGGCCCCGACCCGGTCCGGCGACGTTCCCGTGCTCGAAGTCGACAACCTGCACGTCACCTTCCCCGGGGTGAACAAGGCCCCCGACATCAAGGCCGTGCGCGGTGTCAGCTACCGGCTCAACCGCGGCGAGATCCTCGGGATCGTCGGCGAATCCGGTTCCGGGAAGTCGGTGTCGTCCCTGGCGGCGATGGGGCTGCTCCCCGAGTACGCCGAGGTGACCGGTTCGGTCCGGCTCAAAGGCCAGGAACTGCTCGGCCTCGACGACCAGCGCCTTGCCAAGGTCCGCGGCAAGGTCATCTCGATGGTCTTCCAGGACCCCCTCTCGGCGCTGACCCCGGTCTACACCGTCGGCGACCAGCTCGCCGAGGCCGTCCGGGTGCACGACTCCACGGTCTCCAAACAGCAGGCGCTGACCCGGGCGGCCGAACTGCTCGCCCTCGTGGGCATCCCCAACGCGGCCCAGCGCCTCAAGGCGTTCCCGCACGAATTCTCCGGCGGTATGCGCCAACGGGTCATGATCGCCATGGCCATGGCCAACGACCCCGACGTCATCATCTGCGACGAGCCCACGACCGCACTCGACGTCACCATCCAGGCCCAGGTCCTCGAACTGCTCAAGACCGCGCAGCGCGAGACCGGCGCCGCCATCGTCATGATCACCCACGACCTCGGCGTCGTGGCGGGCTTCGTGGACCGCGTCCTGGTCATGTACGCAGGGCGCCCGGTCGAGATGGGAACCGTCGACGAGGTCTACTACCGCACGCGCATGCCCTACACGATGGGTCTGCTCGGAGCGATCCCCAGGCTCGACCTGGAGGAGAAGACCCCGCTGGTGCCCATCAAGGGCAACCCGCCCTCGCTGGCCGCGTTGCCCCCGGGCTGCCCCTTCGCTCCGCGGTGCCCGATCGCCCTGCCCCAGTGCTCCGCCGGAGAGCCCCAGCTTCTCACCATCGGAGCCCAGCCCAGCACCGCGGAGATCGACGCGGTCGGCCAGTCCCAGGCCGCCGCGTCCGAGCCGGCACGGAGCAGTACGGTCGAACACCGTTCGGCCTGTATCCGTTCCGGGGAGATCGACACCGAGAACTGGACCGCCGCCGACATCTACCCCCTGCCCGAGATCCCCGCTGACGCCGTCGCCCGGCTCCCCCGCGCGGACCGTCCGGTGGTGCTGGAGGTCGACGACCTCATCAAGCACCACCCCCTGCTCAAGGGAGCGCTGTTCAAGCGTCGTGTCGGCACGGTGTACGCCGTCGACGGCATCAGCTTCGACATCCGCGAGCGCGAGACCCTCGGCCTCGTCGGGGAGTCGGGGTGCGGCAAGTCCACCACGCTGATGGAGATCCTCAGCCTGGACCGACCCGCGCGCGGGAAGGTCGTGGTCCTTGGCAAGGAGTCGGGACGGCTGTCCAGGCGTGAGCGCTTCAAGATCCGCCGCGACATGCAGGTCGTCTTCCAGGACCCCATGTCCTCGCTGGACCCGCGGATGCCGGTCTTCGAGATCATCGCCGAGCCCCTGCGCACCCACTCCTACCCCAGGAGCAGGCTCAACGCGCGGGTCCGCGAACTCCTGGCCCTGGTGGGCCTCGACCCCGCGCACGCCTCCCGTTACCCGGCGGAATTCTCCGGCGGCCAGCGCCAGCGCATCGGCATCGCCCGCGCGCTCGCCCTGGAGCCGAAGGTCCTCGTCCTGGACGAGCCCGTCTCGGCACTGGACGTGTCCATCCAGGCCGGTGTGGTCAACCTGCTGGAGGAACTCCAGGCCAGGCTCGGCCTCGCCTACCTCTTCGTCGCCCACGACCTGTCGGTCATCCGGCACCTGGCCGACCGGGTCGCCGTCATGTACCTCGGCAAGATCGTCGAGATCGGCGACGTCCACTCCATCTACACCGAACCGGCCCACCCCTACACCCAGGCGCTCCTGTCGGCGATCCCCATCCCCGACCCGGAGAAGGAGCGGAGCCGGACCCACATCGTGCTGGAGGGTGACCTGCCCAGCCCGGCGAACCCGCCATCGGGATGCAGCTTCCGCACCCGCTGCCCGAAGTTCCAGGCGCTCCCGGAGAGCGACCGGCGGCGCTGCCTCTCCGAAGAGCCCGCCATCCGGCCCTTGACCGGAGACGACCACGCCACCGCGTGTCACTACGCGCAAAAACGCGTCGTCGTCTGACCCCACTCCCGGTTCCCGCGTGTACGCGGTGGACCGGTAACCCCCGAGGAGGAACTGCATGCGATTCAGGAAGAGCGCGGCGCTGACCGCACCGGTGCTGGCACTGGCGCTTCTCGCCAGCGCCTGTTCCGGCAGCGGCGACGGCAACGAGAACGGTGGCTCCGAGGAGACCCTCGCCGACATCCCCGCCCAGGACATGAACCCCCAGGAGCGCGACGCCGTGCAGGACGGCGGGACGTTCAAGTGGGGCCTCAACGAGTACCCCGCTCAGTACAACATGTGGCACCCCGACGGCAACCTCGCCAACGTCCGCAGGATCGTGTCCGGGGTCATGCCCATCGCCACCCTCTACGACGAGGCGGGTGCGTTCAGCGCCAACACCGACTACATCGAGGAGTACGGGGTCAGCGAGGACGGCCTCACGGTCGACTACACGCTTAACCCCGACGCCGTGTGGTCCGACGGCGAGCCCATCACCTGGGAAGACTACAAGGAGCAGGCCGAGGCGGTCGGCGGCGCGAAGGGCGACGACTACCTGGTCGGCAGCACCGACGGCTACGAGCAGGTCAAGGAGGTTCGCAAGGGCGACGACGAGTACTCCTTCTCGCTCGTCTTCGACGAGCCCTACGGCGAGTGGCCCAAGCTGTTCGACCCGCTGTACCCCAAGGAGTACATGACCGACCCCGACAAGTTCAACGAGGGCTACGTCAGCGAGCTCCCCGTGACCGCCGGGCCCTTCGGCGATGTCGAGTTCGACGACACGGCCGAGACCGTCACGGTCACCCGCGACGAGGACTGGTGGGGCGAGCCGGCCAAGCTGGACAGCATCATCTTCCACAACTACGCCAACGACGCTCTCGCCCAGGTCTTCAACAACGACGAGCTCGACGGGTTCTACCTCGGTACCGACGCGGCCGGCTACGCGCTGCTCAAGGACAAGGAGAACACCCGTCTCACCAAGGCCGTCAACAACGGCTACCGCTTCATCCAGCTCAACGGCGCCAGCCCCAAGCTGGAAGACGTCCGGGTCCGTCAGGCCGTCGTGCACGGCATCGACCGCTCCGCCCTGGCCCAGGCCTCGCTCGAAGCCGTCGAATGGACCACCGACCCGCTGGTGAACCGACTGCTGCGTTCCAGCCAGAACGGCTTCCAGGACAACAGCGAAGGTTTCGGCGAGTACGACCCCGAGAAGGCCGGGCAACTTCTCGACGACGCGGGCTGGGTCCAGGAGTCCGAGGGCGCAACGCGCACCAAGGACGGCGAGCCCCTGGAGATCCGCTGGGTCGCCTCCGCCGACCTGCAGGTCGCCAAGGACGAGGCCGAGATCGCCCAGGCCATGCTCAAGGACATCGGCGTGGACGTCAAGATCGAGGCGGTCCCGGGCAACTCGCTGTTCACCGAGTACGTCATCCCCGGAAACTACGAGGCGGCCACGTACGTCCTCACCGGAACCAACCCGTTCGCCGGCGACTCCTACGGCAACTACGGCGGACCGTTCGGTGAAACCGAGGAGGGCGAGCCCAACTGGGGCAACAACACCGCCAAGATCACCACCGACGAGGTCAACGAGAAGTTCGACGCGTTGAAGAAGGAGACCGACCCCGAGCGCTACGCCGAACTCGCCAACGAGATCGACCGCGCCCTGTGGGAGAACGGCCAGGCAGTGCCGTTCTTCCAGCGTCCCGGCCTCTACGCGGTCAACGCCGACATCGCCAACTGGGGCGAGCACGGACTCGCCTCCCTCATCTACACCGACATCGGCTGGGTCCAGGAGTAACCGAAAAGACCATCCGCAGCCGGACGACGAAGGGCCCCGCGCGACGAGCCTCGCGCGGGGCCCTTCCGCGTTACGACCGGCGTGCCGCGCGCACCAGCAGCCATCCCGCTACGGCTCCGAGCAGGGAGATCACCGCGCAGGCAAGGAACAGGGCCGGGTCGGGGTCGGGAGCGACCGCCGTCAGCGCCCCGTCCAACAGGGTCAACAGAACCGGTGCGCCCAGTACCGCCAGCGCGTTGCGCCCGAGACGGCGCCGTTCCGGAGCACGGTGCGCGAGGCCGGCCACCACCGCGACCAGCAGATAGCACACGAAGCCGATGCCGCCGTTCCACAGCACCGCCCCCTCGAAACTGCTCAGTTCCTCGGGAGAGGCGAGCCACACCACCGCCACGGTGCCGGCCACCTTGAGGGCGAACCACGACACCGATCCCACCAGCCACGAGACAATGACGTCCATTCCGTTTCTCCTTGCTCACGCACACTCGGTGTAGTCGACGTACTGGCGCTCGTCACCGTTCGGGGCCCCCAGGTACTCGGCGTCGGTGACGGTCATCGAGGTGTCCCCCCAGGTCCCGCCCAACCCCAGGCCCACCCCGACCTTCACGCTGGCCGCCACCTCCTGGATGTTGTTCTCGTTGGCGTACTCCGTGCGCGATGTCCGCCCGTTCTCGAACACCCACCGTTCGAACGGGCTCGGATCGGTCCCCAACTCGGTGGGGGCCATGGAGTCCCAGGTCAGCGGAATCACCTGATCGTCCACGATGAGCCCGATCCAGGACTCCACCATCGCGCGCTCCTGCGCCGTCTCGACCGGGAGTTCGGTCGTGGTCACCGTCGACCCGCTGCCTTCCGTCGCGACCTGTGACAGCGTCAGACCGGTGATCCGGCCCTCGGCATCGCGGGTCACGCTCATCAACCCGGTCCGCCCGCCGACCGGTTTCCAGCGACCGACCACCCAGTTCGCGCCCACACTCGCCGAGCCGTTCAACTCGTAGGTGGTCGTGACGCTGCCGTCGCGGTGGTCGGTGGACTCGTTGAGCGCGGCGGTCACACCGACGGCACCGTCGACCTTGAGCTTCGGGCTGATCGACCACCCCTCGATCCCGTCGTCACCGGTGGAGCCGGTGCCGCCACCGTCCGTCCCGGACCGTTCTCGGTCGTTGCCGATGCTCAGACCGGCCTCCGCGGTCGCCCGCACCCCCGACTCGATCCCGGAACGGGTGATGTGCGGGTCGGGGATGTCCGGCCCGGCGACCCAGTCCGTGATCCATCCGGCGATCGGACTGACGCGTTTGGTGAGGTCGATCTTCTGCTTGGTCCGGAGGTCCTCGGCGAGTTGGGCAGCCTCCTCCGGGGAGTCGAAGACCCAGGTCGAACCGTTGGGAAAACTGAGGTTTCCGGTAACGCCGACTTCGGCGCCCAGATTGAACGCCTTGGTGACGTTGATGCTGGCCCCGGCGCCGAGAGTCGCCTCCAACCTGGCCGTGTCGACGAGAGTCAACTGCGTGCGGCCGTCGGAGAAGGTCTCGGTGATGAAGGAGAACTCCTCGCCGAGGGTGATGAGCACCTCGACGCTCATCCCGCCCATCTCGGTTATACGGCTCTGCAGGCAGCGCTCCGGCCGGTAATCGGCATCGGCGGAGGGAGCCGGCTCCGGGTCGCAGCCACCGAGGTCGAGTGCCAGGCACACCGACCGCCGGATCGAGTCGGTGATCGGTCCCGGGGCGAGGGCGACCACGAGCGCGGACAGGACGAGGGCGGCGAGCAGGATGACGGCGACGTACTCGATGAGGCTGCCCCCGGCGTCGTCGCCCCGTAGGCGTTGCATACCGTGGACGCTAAGGAATCGGACCGCCGGGCGAACAGAAACCTACGACCCCATCCGGACCGGGCCCCAGGGCCCAAGCGCCTCAAAGGGCGCGGCTCACCCGAACCCTCCGGCGACCTCGGCCGCCAGTTCCAGGTAGGCCAGCCGGGTCGCCGGGCGCAGCCGCTCCAGTTCGATCGACGAACCCTGCTCCAGGTGCGGATCCTCCGGGACGCGCACCACTCTGCGGCACCGTCCGGCGAAGTGTCCCTCCAACTGGCCGATGTCCACGGTCGCGCCCTTGCCCGCTCGGGAGATCACCACGACGGCGTTCTTGGCCAGCAAGCCGTGGTCGTGCGCCTCCAGCCAGTCCAGGGTTGCCGAAGCGCTGCGCGCCCCGTCGACGGACGGCGGGCTGACCAGCACCATCTGGTCGGCCAGGGCCAGGATCTCGTTCATCGCGGCGTGCAGCATCCCGGTGCCGCAGTCGGTGATGCAGATGGAGTAGAACCGCTCGACGATCGCCGCGACATCGCGGTAGTCCGTCCCGCTGAACGCCTCGCTCACCGCGGGGTCCACGTCGGAGGCCAGGAACTCCAGCCGCGACACGGCCTGGCTGGTGTAGCCCCGTACGTCGGCGTAGCGGCGTACGTCCTGCTGGTTGTTGAGGAGGTCACGGACGGTGCGTTCGGTTCGCAGTTCGGCCGGGAGGCGGTCGGTGAGGGTGCCCCGGTCGGGGTTGGCGTCCACGGCGATCACCCGGTCGCCCCGTTCGGAGGCCAGTACCGATCCCAGGCCCACGGCCGTGGTGGTCTTGCCGACCCCGCCCTTCAGGCTCAGGACGGCGACCCGGTGGTGTCCACCGGCGATGGGGGACCGCGCCTGGCCGCGAAGTGCCCGCCGGTGCAGTTCGGCTTTGGAGTCCCCCGGGTTGATCAGTCCCCTGCTGGCGGTGAACAACGCCCGCCGCCATCCGCCACTGGGAGGCCTCTTGGCCGGTTTGAGCAGGTTCTCCGGGGTCAGGTCCGCCGTCGAACCGACGAAGAAGGCCGACGCGGGTGCCTGGTGCGGATTCGGGCGAGGAGCGGGGGAGGAGAAAGACACCGTTGCGCTTCCTAACACTGCTGTCGGCAAAGCGTGGGCATTGGACGCCGACCTGAATCCTACGCAGCGAGATGGGCCTGACACGAACCGAGCGGAGATTGGGCCCGGCAAGGAACCATTGGGCCCAACGCAGGGCCCTAAAAAGCTGGGCCCCCTTTGAGAAAGAAACATCGAAATTACCCCGCCGCCCCCGCCCCACACCCACCGCGAGGTAGTCGCATGTCGTTCCTCCGGCCGTCGCGTCCACGGCGAGAGACGGGAGCTGGGTTTCTGGAGTACACCGGCATTGCCATCGTCGTGGCCGAGATCGCCGCGGCCGTCATCTTCGCGGGCGGAGGCACCGTCGCCACGATGATCGGCGACGGTGCCCAGGGAGCTGCGTGCACCGCACTGGACCTTGAGGGCTGTGACACTGCCGAGCCGATGGGCGGTGTTGCAGAGACCCTGGACCTCGACTCCAGCCCGGCGGCCCCGGAGAAGGCATTGTCATGCTGGCCGTTCATTCGGCCCCCCCTGGACGATTGCGATCCAGGCGGGAACGGAGCCTTTTTCATTCTGAAGGTGCAGGTCGCAGCCCCGTACCGGTCTCCCCGCGCCTCTTCCGAACAGCAAGAAGCCCCTGGCAGGTGGGTTAACAACCACGAAAACCTGCCACACCAAGGGCTCTGCATGCTGTTCTACCGCTCCGCGCTGCCGTTGTCACGCCGCACCCTCAACCTGACCGCCCGCACCATCCGCACCCACCGCGCCACGACCGGGCCCCGACGGCGGTGCCCAGACCCGGCGCAACAGGCCCTGCTGGTCCTGGTCCACCTGTACAAGGGTGAGCCCTTCGCCCCCTCGCGGCCGGGTTCGGCCTCGACACCACGACCGCCTGGAGGTACGTGCGCCAGACCACGGCCCTGCTCGCCGAGCAAGCGCCCACCCCAAAACAAGGGCTGCGCCGCGCCCGCCGGAAAGGCTGGGGGTACACGATCGTGGAGGGCACCCTCATCGCCTGCGACCGGGTGGGGGCCGACCGGCCCTTCTACCCCGGCAAGCACAAGCAACACGGCATGAACATCCAGGTCGTCGCAGCCCCGGAGGGCGAACCCCTGTGGACGTCGTGGTCGCTGCCCGGCGCGGTGCACGACACCCGCGCCGCCCGGGGCTAAAAGATCGCCGAGCGGATCGAGGCCGTGGGCCTCCTCGGGCTGGGCGACAAGGGCTGCGTCGGGCTCTGGGACGTGGTGTTCTGCCCGTTCAAAGGGCGCGGCAAGCCGCGGTGGAAGAAGGACGCCAACTCCGCCCACGCCAAGCTCCGCTCACCGGGCGAACGCGTGATCGCCCAGCTCAAACAGTGGGACATCCTGCGCCGCCCGCGCTGCTGCGCGCAGCGGGCCGGCCAGATCACCCGCGCTGTTCTGGTCCTCCAGCTCCGAGAAACAGGATGAAAAAGGCTCACTTGGTTGCGCAAGGTTCGTTGCCCGTGAATCCGACGCACCGAACGGTCATCGAGGGTGATGGGCTTCCCATCGGCCCGGATTCTCTGATCGTCACCCGACTTGCCTCCTATGAGGTCGATGGCCGTGGCGAAAACGCCGGTCCCACGTTTTCTACCTTCTCTGGCGGGCCCGACGTCCTTTTTACAGCTGCAGACTTCGCTGCTGTCTTTTCCGGTGCTGGTGATGTAGGTAACGACTGGAAGAACGGGACCAGACTGATTGCGTCAGGATCTGGTCCACCGGTTTCCGGGGAGGGTTCCTCTAGTCAGGACACTGCGACCGTGCACGTTCTCGACATCCTTGACCACTATGTGGCTGGCCAGACCGTCCCAGGTGAACAGGTTGAGTCGGCCGGCGCCCTCTCCGGTGTGGACGTCACCGATAACAGGCACCCCAAAACCGTTTCGACAGAAAATCCTGTTCCTGAACAACTGGAGGCAATCACTCTCATCGAAGGAGGTGGAGAGCCGGTCAGGGATGGCGATCGGATCGTTGTCCAGTTCGCGGGTGTCACGTGGACTACCGGAGAGGTCTTCGGCAGCACCTGGAAGTGGAATGGCCGCCCCAGTGCCTACTCCATCGGTACCGGACAGATTCTTCCCGGATGGGATGAGGCCCTTCCCGGTGTCCCGCCGGCAGCAGGGTCCTGTTGATCCTTCCTCCGGAACTGGCGTTCGGTGACGCCGGAAATCCGGATATCGGAGTCCCGGCCGATGAGCCGGTCCTGTTCACCGTCGACATCCTTGGCCGACATTGACGAGGAGCCGCGTGCTGTGTCTGGCTATTCGCCCTCCGCCCAGGGAAGCGGACCACTGCCGAACTCGTAGCACGGAGCCTCGTACATGGTGACCGGTTCCGGGTACGACTTTCCGCCGTCGGTGCTCTCCGTGCAGCGCCACGGTTGGTAGCTCGCGCTCTCCGGATCGAACCGGTGGAAGAACTTCACGTACCGCTGCGCCCAGTCGGGGTTGTCGCCGCCGAGATATCCCACGATCTCCGTATCGCCATCGTCGTCCAGGTCCTCTGTCTCCACGCTGCGCTGTCCGGCTGTGGGGGGCCCGACGAGGCCGAAACCCTCGATGCTCTCGGGGAGGTCCGGTTTCAACCAGGACACCTGCTGCATTCCGGCGACCCCGCTGTACCTGGTCAGTAGTAGGAAGGTGCCGTCGTCGGCCAGGGTCCAGCTGTCGTCGAACTCGGCTGGGGGAAGGGGGACGAAGCCGGTCGGTGCCTCGTTGAGGTTGCTGGCCACGACTTCGTCGTCACTGTCGCGCACCAGGAAGACCCGGGTGGTCCGGGTGGCTCCGCTGACCGGATGCGCCTCGAGTTCGGCCTGGGCGATGAGCAGGCTCGCCGCGGCACCGTCGTGGGTCAGTCCCGGGACGACGTGGACGTCCTCGGCGCAGCTGCCGCAGCCGAGGTCCCTGACCCGTTGCGCTTCGGGGGACAGCGGTGCTGCGGACCGCTCCTGGGAGGCCGGGCCGCTCGAAGCGGAGCATCCGGTCAGGACGGCGAGGAATACTGCCGCGGCGGCGACGTGCGAACGGGAGGAGACCATGGGCTTTCTCGGGACGGTGGGTGGCTCGGGCAAAGACCGCGGACAGGGGATTTCCGCATCACCCCTGCTCCGTTCACGAAAGAGCGCCTGTCCGGTGGGCCGACGGATCACTTCTGGGGAACGCGGCCTGCCCCCACCCACCGGGACTCCCAGTAGGGGTTGCCCAGGACCTGGGCCACGTTCACCGGGTTTCCCGCGTGCACCATCTTTCCCTCACCGATGTACATGCCGACGTGGGTGGGCGGCGGTCCGGGGATGGTCTGGAAGAAGATCAGGTCGCCGGGCAGCAGTTCGGCCTTGCTCACGGCGGGCAGCGCCGCGTGCTGCGGCCAGGTCGTGCGCGGGATCTGCACACCCGCTGCCGCCCAGGCTCCTTGCACGAGGCCGGAGCAGTCGTAGCCGTTGGGGCCGGTTCCGCCCCAGACGTAGGGCAGGCCCTGTTTGGACAGTGCCCACTCGATGGCGACCCGGGCCTCGCCCGAGCCCAGCACCTCCCCGCCGTAGTAGCCGGCGAAGTTGAACTCGTACTCTTCCGGCTCCTCGGGGCGCTCGATCTCCGTCCAGGTCTCGCCCTCGCATTCGGGGCCGTCCACGAGGCAGACCATCTCGCGGACGTTGTCATGGAAGGTTGCGCCGACGGGGGACTGCAGGACCGCGGTGATGATCCCGGCCGCGAGCATCGTCACGACCGAGACCTCGATGAACGACGCGCCACGGTCGTCCGTCGATCCGTCCCGGGAGGGGGTGTTCGGGATTCTCGCCACCGGAAAGCTCCTTGTGCCTCTGGCAGTTCAGCTGACGGGAACATCCTTGATCGGCAGGAAACCGGGGATCTCCACCGTCACTTTCTCGGTTTCGGCGGAGAGTCGGTAGGAGGCCCAGTAGGTGTTCTGGAATTCAGGGTAAGTAATTAGATGGAACATGGTTGGAAGATGGTCGGCTCCGGCGCACATGCAATCCTGATCGGAGTCGATGTAGGGGTTGAATCGGACCCCCTGTTTTTCATCGATCAATACAAGACCGCTTCCCGTCGATGAGCCGGGATAAATGTATGTCGTGTTTTCCAGTTCGACCAGGCTTATATTGGCATTGCTGTTATTTTTTAGTGTCCAGACGAGTTGGGCGTATTCGCCTGTTTTGCTGCGCTTTAATTCTCTGATCTCGACAATCGCCCCGTCCCAGGTGCTTTTGCTGGCCTCGCTCGTTCCCAGTATGGGGCGCGATTCGGAAGGTGTAGGAGAAGTAGAAGATGAGGCCTCTCCGGCGTATGAGGCGGATCCAGTCAGCAGGGCTGTCGTCAAGGCCGCCAGAATGCCTGCCATTGAACGGGACGTGAATCGGTGCAAGACGGTGCCCCCTATTTGGCGAAAGTGATCGTGACGCGACGGTTTTTCTCTCGGCCCTCGTTGGTGGCGTTGTCTCCTACTGGATCGCTGGAACCGTGGCCGGTGGCTTTGAAAGTGATCCCATTTCGTGTGACAAGTCGGTCGAGCTTCTCTTCGACTGCCGAAGCGCGGTCTTTTGAAAGGGGCCCGTTGATGGAATCGTTTCCACTGTTGTCGGTGTAGCCGTCGATCTGCACGTTTGTTGCTGAGGAGGCGTCGATCTCTTCGGCCACCAGGGACAGTGCCTCGTCCGCGTCGGGAGTCAGAGCCGATTCGTTCAGCTCGAAGAGGACGTCGGAGGAGAGGAGGACCTGGGTTTCGTCACCCGATTCCGAGCGGGAGGAACCGCCGTCGATGTCGTCCTCGAACGCCCTGATGTCCAGGATCCGTGGCTCGGCCACCGGCGCCTCCGCAATCGCGTCGTCGGGGGCGGCCGCAGTGGTGATCGGGACGTCCAGGAAGTCCGGGGTGACCGGGGTGGTGACGACGACCTGCTCCACCTCCGGGGGCGGGGCGGGAAACGCCACCCAGGTCTCGATCGTCGCGCCGGGGGCCAATGACTCGCTCCCCGCCCAGGACGAGCAGTGGCAGGTCGTGCCGTCGGTGAGTTTCAGCGGCATGTAGCGCTTCTGGGCCTCGGTGTCGACCAGCGAGACGCCGTCGGGGGCGCTGGCCTGGCCACCGAGCTCGGTGAGGCTGTGCATCACGAAGGCGTTCTCGGAGCCGTCGTTGGTGACCGCCAGGCTCAGTACGGCCATCGCGTCGCCGTGGCGTTCCAGCGAATAGAGGTCGAACCGCAGATCGCTGCCTTCGGCACTGGCGTTGTACGACGAAGTGGCGATGGGGTCCCGTGCCTCTGTCGGGGCCTCGCCGTCGGGAGCGGCGCTTCCCTCGGATTCGGGTGGGGGCGTGGGGTCGTCCGTACCGGACACGCAGCCGGAGAGCAGGATCGCGCTCAGCGCGATCGGCAGGCACAGCCCGGCCGCGCGGAGAGCACCGGGGGCGGGGGGCGGACGGTCCACGGTACAGCCTTCCGAATGGGGGTGCGTCAACCGGTCAGCCTAGCCAACCGCGTGGAATGCGGTCTATAGCGGATGCGCGGTGAGAAAAACGGCGACCGGTGCCGGCCACGATAAAAGAGGTGGGAAAACGGTGCGGTGTCGATTCCACGATAGCGAGTGTCATGGGGACGGTGAAGCGGTCGGTTCCGGTTGGAATTCCTCCGCCGCACCGAAGGGTTTGTAGATGTACTGTCCCTCTTCTCCGGTGAGCCTGATCGTGATCAGCCGGCGGGCGTGCTGCTCGCTCTGGATGACCTGGCCGTCGCACTCCACCCCGACCACCCGGTATTCCACCCCGAAGACGTAGCTGCAGTCCGGCATCACCATCTCGGCGATCGCCGACGCGTTACCCATGCTCCCCAGGCCCTCGTCCGCGTCGGGGTCCCGCTCCTCCTCCGGCGGGCAGAACAGGTCCGACCAGGCCCGGCTGCCGTCCTCGAGGAGTTCCTGACGGCACTCGGCGCCGCGGGTCTCCACCCGCACGAAGTTGCCCAATTGGCCCAGGGCGTTGTCGCTGGCCCGGATGTTCTCCAGGACCGCGCCGTTCCTGCGGGCGTACCGCTCGGCCGAGGTGCGCCCCCGAGCGGGCTCGTAGAGCCGGGCGGCCGGGATCTGGTTGCCGGCCAGCATCTCCGCCGCGTTGTCGCGGGCGACGGTCACCGCGGCCAACGCGGCGGCGTCGGCCGCGGTCTGCGATCGTCCACGCCACTGGTTCGCGTCGCCCAGCCGGACGAAGAGCATGGTCAGGGCGAGGAGCGACAGCGTCAGGCCGATGAGCAGGAACAGGTTGGCCTGTCCGCGCTCATCGGCTGGAACCGCTCGGGGTCGAGACTGCATAGGGCAAGGACCGTCCAGAAAAAGGAGACCCGATTAGAGGAAAAGCCTTCCAGCTGCTACTGAGGCAAATTTGGATTAGTGGGAGTCGCGGGAGTTCCCCCGCCGAGGATTTGCGCGACGGTAGTGGTAAGACTGCCTGCAATCGTCTGTCCGATGTTCGTGGCGAAGATCGCCGCGGCGATGGCCGCGACCAGGACGATGACGGCGGCATACTCCACGAAGCCCGCACCCCGGTCGCCGCGCCCGCGCAGGGAGTCGATCCGGTTCGCGACAGCGGACCGGGTGGTGAAGTAGAGGGAGATCATCGGGTTCTTCATGCGTCCTCCTGGGGAAACGATCCCCTGCGCTGATCGCGTCTTCGGTGTCGAGTATCAATCTAGGCAATGGCGGATCGGGCGGATAGGGTCCGCGGGCCCAATTCGGTGGGCCCAACCGGACACCGGTGGAAACGGTTCGGCTAGGCGGACGAAAGGGGAGTTCCGTGCCCGTTCCAACGGGCGATCGCCGCCGAACGGGTGCTGACGTCGAGTTTCCGGAAAATTCGGTTGATGTGGTTTTTCACGGTCTTTTCGGAAAGGAATAGGTCCTTGGCAATGGCGGCGTTGGACAATCCACGCGCGGCGGCCCCGAGCACTTCGGCCTCCCGTTCGGTCAGTCCGAGGTCGGTCGCACCGACCGCGCCCTGACTGGTCGGCGCCGACCGCATGAAGGTGAGCAGCGCGGTCGCCGCGACGGGGGACAGGGGACTGCCGTCGCGGTGCACGACCTCGTGCAGTGCCCGGGTGAGTTCGTCCAGGGTGAAATGGCCGTGCACCAGGTAGCCGCAGGCGCCCCTGCGCAGTGCCGTCTCGATGGTCCGCGCGTCCTCGGTGTGGGTGAGCATGACGACCTTGGTGATCGCGGCGAGCTCCTCGACCGAGCTGACCCCGTCGCGGACCGGCATCCGGACGTCGAGGAGGACGACGTCGGGACGCAGCCGGTGGGCCTGCTCGACCGCTTCGACACCGTCGCCCGCCTCGCCGACGACCCGGATGCTGTCGGACGCCTCCAGGAGGGAGATGAGACCGGCGCGCACGACGATGTTGTCGTCGACGGCGAGGACGGTGATCGGGGGCATCAGGCGTGGCCCTTTCCGTGTGCGGGGTGGGATTTCCCCGAGGTTTCGTGGGCGGGGCCGGCGAGCGGGACGCGCAGGGTAAGGACAGTGCCCGCGCCCGGGGCCGAGGCCAGGGTCAGGTGGCCGCCCGCGCGGGCGGCGCGCTCGCGCATACCGACCAGGCCGTAGTGTCCTGGGATCGCAACGGTCGTGTCGAAGCCCGATCCGTCGTCGCGCACGACCACGACCAGGTGGTGCGCTTCCTCGGCGAGGTCCACGGTGACGGTGCCGGCAGCCGCGTGGCGGTCGATGTTGGTGAGTGCCTCACGCAGGACGGCGACCGTCTCGTGCCGGGCGATCACCAGCAGCGGCAACGAGCCGTCCGGGGCGTTCAGCACGGTCTCGACCCCGGTCTCCGCCGACCAATCGCGCAGTACCTCCGCCACGCTGGCCGCGATGGGTGACTCGGAGGTGTCCTCGCGAAGGTCGGCGATGAGCTCCCTGGCCTCCTGCGCGGCCACCCGGGTGGCCGCGGCGACCTGCGCCGCGGTGGCCACCGCGCGCTCGGGGTTCTTCTCCAGCCAGAGGGGGAGCGCCTGGGCGGCCATGGCCGCGCCCTGCAGGGTTTTGGCCACCGAGTCGTGCATGTCCCGGGCCAAGCGGGAACGCTCCTCGGCGGTCGCGGCCGCATGTTCGGCGAGACGGCGTTTCTCCTGTTCCAGGGCGAGCTCGGTGAACAGTCCGCGCAGTCGGCGGCCGATGGAGCCGGCGACCGGGTACAGCAGCGGTTGCACGAGGACGATCTGGAAGCCCACCTGGATGCTGCCGGTGGAGGTGCCGGGCAGCGACAGATAGGCCAGCAGCGCCACCAGGTAGCCGATGATCTGCATGCAGGAGACCCCGATCAGGCCCCTGGTGCCGTACAGCACCCCGGCGGTGGTGCTGGTGAGGACCGTGGCCAGGAAGAAGGCCCCCGAGGGCCCGTCCACCGCCAGGATCGAGGAGGCCACGGCCACGTCCGCGACCACCAGTAACGGGTGGCGCAGGATGTAGGGCGACAGCCGGTCCCAGTATCTGGCGAGCAGTCCGGAGAGCACCGCGTAACAGGCCAGCATGACGATGACGTTCGGCGACAGCCGTTCGGCGGGCAGGAGGAGCAGCGCGATCCCGGTCAGCAGGAAGCGCAGTTGGATCAGCAGCCGGGCCAGCCGGGTGAGCCGCTCCAGCGCGGTGTCGCCGTGCGCGTTCACCGGCTCACCCCAGAATCGCCGAGAGGTCGATGTCGGACCCGAAGAACATGCCGCCGCCGATGAGCAGCAGCAGACCGGGCAGCATGGTCGCCGCGGTGATCCCGGTGACCCGGGGGTTCAGCCGTTGCGCCCGGCGTCGCAGGTATTGGGCGTCCTCGCGGCGCATGTCCTGGCCGATGCTTTGCAGTGTCTGGGTGAGCGGTGCTCCGAGTTCCTCGGCCTGCTGCAGGGCGGTGACGAAGCGCCCCAGCGACTCGTTGGAGTTGCGCCTGCGCATCGCGGAGAACGCCTCGCGCCGGCTGGTGCCCAGCTCCATCTGGTGCAGGGTGAGGCGGAACTCCGCGGCCAGCACCCCCGGCATGGAGTCGGAGACCCTGGACAGCGCCTGCCGGAAGGCCAGCCCCGACCCGACCGTCACCGCGAGCACGTCCAGGAAGTCGGGGAGCTGCTTCTGGATCTCCTCCTGTCGCTGCCGGGTGGCGCTGTACAGGGAGAGGTCGGTGAGCAGACCGAACGCAAGGATCACCGCGGCGAAGATCGGTGAGCCGTCGACGAGGAAGAACAGGCCGATGCCCCCGTAGAGCAGAACCTCCCCGGCCTTGCGTTGCGCGTACCGTTGCACGGTGAGCCCTTCGGGGCGTCCCGCCGATTCGATCCTGAGCTGGATCTTGGCCTGTCGCTCCTCCCCGAGCCACTCCACCACCACGGGGCCGAACGGCCGCCCGATCAGTTCGGTGATCCGGTGCAGGATGAAGGTCTCGTCCGCCTTCTTCTTCGGGGGTTCGATGATGAACTCCCCGGTCATGTCGCTCTTGCGGGTCACCAGGTGCGCGCCCCAGAAGAACAGGGCGACGGACAGCGCGCCGGCCAGGCCCACCACCAGGGTGAGCGCGGGGCTGAGGACGATGTTCATGGAACTCCAGGCTTCTCGGCGCGATCCGCTAGAAGTCGATCCGGGACATGCGGCGGATCGTCACGAAACCGATGGTGAACAGGGAGAGCGAGACACCCAGGATCGCGAGCCCCGCCGGGCTGGCGGTCATCCGGCCGACTGCTCCCGGCATCATCAGGTTCAGGAGGAACAGCGACCCCACCCCCATCGTGAGCAGCGCCCACGCGGTGTTCGTGGTCTCGCTGAGGATGGTGCGGACCTCGCGCCTGGTCTCCTTGCGGTTCTCCAGGGTCTCGGAGATGGAACGCAGGGCCGTCACCAGGGCTCCACCGGAGCGGGCGGAGACCAGCAGGGTGGAGATCAGCACGCCGATCTCGCGCGAGGGCATCCGGTCGCGGAGGTCGGACACGGCACTCTCGAAGGACTGGCCGACCTTCATGGACCGGGCGACCCGGCGTAGTTCGGAGCCGGCAGGGTCGTCGAGTTCGTCGGCGGCCATGTCGATGGCGGTCGGCAGGGCCAGGCCGGCCTGGGTGGCGTTGGAGAGGACCCGGGCGAGTTCGGGGAGCTGGGCGGTGAACGCCTCCTTGCGCTTCTCCTCCTGCTGACGCAGATAGGCCAGGAACAAGAACCCCACCAGACCGGCCGCGAGGACGCCCAGGATCGGGGCGAGGATCTGCCAGACCAGGACCACCGCGCACACCGCCGTCGCGCTCAGGGCGACCACGAACGTGGACACCTTGACCTTCACTCCCGCGCGCGCCAGACGGATCTCCATGCGTCTGCCCAGTTCCGAGCGGCGCAGCCACACGTCCAACCGGGCCATCGGCGTGTTGGCGCGGCGCTCCACCTCGGACAGCGTGCCGCGCGCGGCCAGCAGCCGCCGCTGTCCCACCCCGTCCATGTAGACGACGAAGCCCCACACGGCCACGATCAGTGACGCCATGGTGACGAGCAGGATGACCAGCGTGTAGTTCACAGCGATCCTCCCGGGTACTGGTGGCCGGTGGGGGAGTGCGCGGCGTGTGCGGCCTTGACGACGCCGAAGGTCGCGGGGACGGTTTCGCCCGCGCTGTGGACGCGGGCGGCGATGTGGCGGGGCAACGGGAACCGGTGGAAGTCGCCGGTGACCGCCTGGTCGACCTCGTAACGGTGCGCTTCGAACTTCAGGAGCGGGTCGAGCCGGAACTCTTCGCGCCGGTTCGAGGCGACCACCGCGACTTCCGCCACCCGTCGGGACCCGTCGGGGTAGCGGGACAGGTGCACGATCACGTCGATCGCCGCGTTGATCTGGTCACGGATCGCCTCGAACGGGATGGTGATCTCGCTCATCGAGGCCAGGGTCAGGAGTCGGTGCACCGCGTCCTCCGCGGAGTTGGCGTGCACGGTGGCCAGGGAGCCGTCGTGGCCGGTGTTCATGGCCTGCAGCATGTCCAGGGTCTCGGCCCCCCGGACCTCGCCGACGATGATCCGGTCGGGACGCATACGCAGGGAGTTGCGCACGAGGTCGCGGATGGTGATGGCACCGGCCCCCTCGATGTTGGGCGGGCGCGATTCCAGCCTCAGCACGTGCTCCTGGCGGAGTTGCAGTTCTGCCGAGTCCTCGATCGTGACGATGCGCTCATGGGAGGGGACGAACGCCGACAAAGCATTGAGGAACGTGGTCTTCCCGGTACCGGTTCCACCAGAGATGACCACGTTGAACCGGGCCCGGACCAGAGCGGACAGCAGCACGCCGGTCGCCTCGTCGAGGCTGCCCTTGGCCACCAGCTGTTCGACACTGAACGGTTTGGGGAACCGCCGGATCGTGATGATGGGTCCCGACAGGGACAACGGAGGGACGATCACGTTGACGCGTTCGCCGGTGGGCAGCCGGGCGTCGACCATCGGGCTCGACTCGTCCACCCGCCGGTTGACCGTGGAGACGATGCGGTCGATGGTCTGGTACAGCTGTTCCTCGCTGGCGAAGGTGGTCTCGATGCGTTCGACGCGGCCGCGGCGCTCGACGAAGACGTTGTCGGGACCGTTGACCATGATCTCGGTGATGCTCTCGTCCGCCAGGAGCGGTTCGAGGACCCCGAGGCCGAGCGCCTCGTCGACCACCCGCCGGATCATGTTCCCGCGTTCGCGGTCGGACAGGACCGGCCCCTCGCGCGAGATGAGGTGGCCGACGACCTTCTCCAGGCGGATGCGGCGCTGTTCGAGGCTGAGCATGGCGAGGTCGTCGAGGTTGACCTCGGTGAGCAGACGCTGGCGCCAGTGGGCGACACTGCCGCGGTCGGAGTGCTGGTCGGTGAGGCGATCCTCGTTGAGGCGGTCTTTGAGAGCCATGGGCCTTACCTGGTGCGGTCGTCGGGGGTGTCGGGTCTGTACTCGGGGTGCCGGGGGACTAGACGGCCATCTCCACCCGGCGGACGACGGTGTAGTCCAGGGCGGCGATCGTGAAGACGACGGGAACTCCGATACTGACCTCGGAGAAGACGCCGCCGTCCTCGGTGTAGCCGGTGCTGACCCGGGCAGCGCCCATCCAGGTCGGAAGCGCTCCCTCGGCCGCGGACAGCGCTGTCGCCGGGCCCTGCTGCTCGGCGACCCGGGCTCCGATCCTGGCCGCGTTCTCGGCCTGTTCGACTGCGACGAACGAGATGAAGACCTCCAACGTGATCACTGCCATCAGCAGGAACAACGGCAGGTAGGTGGCGAACTCCAGGATCTGTGATCCGCGGTCGTCACGACGGGCCCATCGATTCCGGCCGTCTGGCCGCGGCCGGGCGGGTGCCGGTGGATCCACGCTCATGCCTCACCCCTCGCGAAGGACCTGGGACTGGCTGCTGATGTTCCACGGACTGTCCATGCCGGGCAGCACCGCGGGCATCGCGATGGTCACCCGGATGTAGCGGCGGCCGTCCTCCACCAGGTTCTCCAGGGTGAAGGTCTCCTCCTCGTCCCAGGGGGCGCGCACCCGTTTGGCCGCCTCCTCCCGGATCCGCTCCTCGTCGCTCGGGGTGATCGACGCCTGGCGTGCGCCTTCGCTGGCCGCGTGGGAGGCGTACATCCCGGTGAGTCCGATCAGTACGATCTGCCAGGTCAACAGCAGTGCCAGGCCGAGGAACGGGACGAGTGCGGCGAATTCGACGATCGAGGCACCGGAGTCGCCGCGGGTGCTGCGCGAGCGGCGACTCTGGGCGATCATCGCCGCGGCGGCTTCTTTCGTTGAGGAGCCGTTGCCCTGCTGCTCCTCATCGGGTGTCGCCGCGGTGATGCCCAGTTCCGCGGCCAGCCGGCTGAATGCTTTGAGCAGGGCCTCGTCGGTGAGCCTGCCGGGGACCCCGGTGTTGGACGCCTCCTCCAGGGCACGATAGGCGGCCGGTACGGCCGTGCGCAGCGTTTCCGTGCCGAGCAGTTTGCGGGCGAAGTCCGGCTGGATCTCGTTCCTCCGGCTGTGCCGGGTGATCAGCGAGGTCACGTTCTTGGCCTCGCGGACGTGCAGCCGCTCCCACATGGCGATGAGGCGCTGTGCGCCGCGCAGGGCCGGAAGGTCCGGGGTGACCAGCACGATGGCTGTGTCGGAGAGTTCCACGGCCACCGCGGTGGCGTCGTTGATCGCCGAACCGCAGTCCACGATCACCTGGTCGTAACGTGACCGCAGCGCCCCGAGGATCTGTCGGGCCGCACGCGCGTTGACGTCCTCGCTGTGCTCGCCGTGTTCGGGGGCGAGCAGGATGTGCGGACCGTCGTGGTGGACGTAGAGGGTGTCGGCGAGCATGGCCGCACTGATGTCGTCGGCGGCCTCCACCAGGTCCACGATGCTGCGGCGGTGCTTGAGGTCGTAATATCCGGGGACGTCGCCGGACTGCAGGTCCAGGTCGACGAGGCAGACGGTACGTCCGGCCTTGGCCGCGATCCGGGACAGTTGGATGGCGGTCGTGGTGGTTCCGACACCGCCCTTGGCGCCGGTCAGTGTGATGATCTGGCCGCGGCGCCCCGAAACCGGAACGTCGAGGGAGGCGGCCTCCAGGTGGCGGCGCAGGGTCCGCGACCAGTCCGCCGCCGTGGTGACCCTGGCGCTGAGCTGTTCGATGGTGGCGTCTGCCTGGAGCAGTCCGCGTGCGCCCGCCTCCATGGTGTTGGTGAAGGTGTCGGGTTCCACCTCGGACACGATCAGGATGATCGCCAGTTGCGGCTGGTTCCGGGAGATGTCGCGGATCAGGTCCAGGACCGGGAGCGGCCCGAGGTCCTCGTGGATCAGTACGACGTCGAGGCCGGGCAGTTTGCCGACGGTCTCGCTGACCTCGCGGGAGGTGCGGTGCACGCTCACGACCTCGGCCTCGGCCAGTTCCTCGAACCTGGCCGTGAGCGCGTTCTCCAACTCGTCGGTGGGGGCGCCGATCAGGACCTGGTAAGTGCTCATCTGTTGCCGCCCCGACGGAGGAGAGGAGTGGGAGGGGTGTCCATCAGTTGCCGCCGCCCTGGCCGGAGAGGGCGGCGGCGAGCTGGTCCTCGGCGCAGAACCGCGCCTCGCCGGGGTTGCCCGACCCCTCCGCGCTGATCAGGGCCAGGCGCAGCTTGGTGGCGAACGCCTCGGCGTAGCTCAGCTCGAGGGCCTGCTCGGTGGTGAGTTTGAAGGTCACCGGGACCACGGAGTTGGTACCACCGGTCTGGGCGTCGACCTGTGCTCCGATGTCGCCGATCTCCAGCACCTCCACGTCGGTGAGGACCCGGATCGTGCACGCGTCGGAGGAGTCGTTGGGCTGGAAGGAGGCGTAGATGTCCACGCGGGACTGGCGGGCCACCTTGCCGGCCACGCCCGTCTCGGCGTTGACCATGATCGCGATCTCCCGCTCGCCCGTCTCCAGGGCCGGGGCGGGCACGACCATGCTCTTCTGGAGAAGCGTGCCCGCCTGCAGGAAGGTGGCGGAGACGGCGCGGCTGCCCGGGTTCGCCAGCGCCTCGTTGGCGTCCTCCAGACTGCTCAGGAAGGTCTCCTCGTCGAAGAACCTCGCCGGGACCTCCTGGGACTCCACCATCTCCGCGGTGATCGGCTGGTAGGGGTCGACGTCCTGGGTCAGCCGCAACACCGTTCGGTAGGTGCCCATCTCGCTGTTCAGCGTGTTCACGTAGGAGACCACCGTGAAGAAGACGGTGACGGCGCCGAACGCGGCGATGATCATGAGCAGAACACCGCGCCGTTGACGGGGGTTCATGACGCTCCATTTCTAGCCGTGCGATGGGGAGACGGCGGCGGCACCGAGCGGCCAGGCCTCAGCGGCGGGTCGGGTGGTGGGGACGGGTTTCTCCAGGGTCGGTGCCGTCGCCAAGGGAAGGGGAGAACGATTCTGGAGCCTGTGGATAACTGGTGATTCCGGACACCGAGCCGTAGCCGGGAGGAGGAGTTCCCCGGGCCGGTGTCCCGGCGGGTCGGGGGGCTTCGGGAGGCGCTGCCCGGGGGGCCGGACGGGCAGGGGGGCCGGAGCCCTGTGCGGGCGGGGGGACGAGGGCCGTCGGTGTCGGCACCTGGACGGCCCGGGAGTACGTGGGCGGGCGTCCGACCGGAGGCTGGTTGGCCGCGCCGCAGAACGGGCAGTGCGTCTCGGCCACGGGTTCACGGCACCACGCGCAGGTGGTCGGCCGGATCGCCCGTACCGGTTGGGTGAGTGCGTCCTGGTGGGCGCTGAAGACCACGAACTCGACGTACTTCGTGGTCCCCCAGTAGGCCGGGCCCAGCGGCTGGTCGGGGAGGTCGTGCGAGGAGACCGGCTGTATCGCCGGTATGAACTGGGCGTCGAAGTGCGACTGGTCGGCGTCCCGGCCGGCCGAGACCAGTACCTGCACCGGGTTCACCGGGTGGAAGGGGATGTTGGGCGCGGGGTTGGACCGGCGTACCCGTCCGACGCGCTGCACGGGCGCGCAGAAGGCGAGGAAGGCCGTTCCGGGAACGAGCGACCCCATGTGCTGGCGGACCGAGATTGGGATGGTCGCCAGGCTCGCCACGCTCTTGACCCAACCGCCTGCCAGCATGTGCTCGGGCAGTTCGGCGGCCAGTGCCGCCACGAGCCCCGACGGCAGGTAGGGCGCGAGATAGGCCATCTGGTCGGCCACCAGGGACAGCGCCAGGGGGGACAGGTCCATGGGCACGGCCGCGACGTGATCGGTCCGCAGCGCTCCGCGGGCGAACTGGACCGCCCGCTCGGCCCGGCCGGATCGCCACCGGGGGTACAGGGCCACGACCTTCTTCCCCTGTGCGATGTTCTCCCGCGCGAAGTCGAGGAAGCCCGCGGACTGTCCGGCGAGGTCATCGCCGTCCAGGGCGAAGCGCCGTGCCCGGGCGTTGCCGAGGTGGCCCGTGCTCGGCACATCGGCGAGCAGGGCGACGACGCTCACGGACCTCGGGCGGTCACTGGACACGGGGCAAGCTCCCTGGGGGTGAGACGCTTGGGGGTCGGCTGCGGTTCGTGGTCACGGCCAGCAGGTGATTCTATGCGGACGTATCGTAACGAGTCTGCGCTGGGTCTGGAGTGTCCACGCCCCCAAATTTCCCAGGACCGTCACCCTGTTCTACGTTGCGTTATCCCGATCGGTACTAAGGTCCCGATTTTTAGCGGAACGTAATCGCTATTGGCAGTTGGCCGATATCGGACAGCTGGCTCGGGGGACACACCTGATCGCCCCACGCCGCACGTCCGACGCTCTTCGGCGGGAGGGGAACGATCGGTGGAGCGGGTGCGTCCCAGCGTCCGGGCGGGACCCGGCTACCGGTGACATCCGCCGACCGCTCCGTGACTCGCCCCGGGGGGTCGGCGGCGATGGGAAGAGACATGGTCCTCAAGCGTTTGCTGGCGGGAATCGGTTTCGGCGGGGCGTCGGTGGAGACCGTCCTGCACGTTGCCGAGGTCCCGCCGGGCGGAGCGGTGCGCGGGGTCGTGCGCATCCAGGGCGGCGACGTCGACCAGCAGATCGAAATGCTCACCGTCGGTCTCCAGGCGCGGGTCGAGGTCGAGTCCGGCGACAGCGAGCACGCGCAGGACGTCGAATTCCACCGCAGCACCCTCGGCGGACGCCTGCACCTGCCGCCCGCCGAGCGCATCGAGGTCCCCTTCGAGCTGGCGGTTCCCTGGGAGACGCCCATCACCGGCTGCTACGGGCATCCCCTCCCGGGGATGAACATCGGGATCAATACCCGGCTGCACATCGCCGGTGCCGTCGACCCCGGTGACCTCGACCCGGTGGGGGTGCTGCCGCTTCCCGCCCACCAGGCCGTCCTCGATGCCCTGTTCCGGTTGGGATTCCGCTTCAAGCACGCCGATATGGAGCGCGGTCGGCTGTCCCGTACCCGCCAGCGCCTGCCCTTCTACCAGGAGATCGAGTTCCATGCGCCGAGTCGCTACCAGGGGCTCGGCGAGTTGGAGCTCTCGTTCGTCACCGACGAGCGAGGCGTGGACGTGGTCCTGGAGATGGACAAGAAGCCCGGCCTGCTGTTCAGCGAGGGAAGCGACACCTTCCACTCCTTCAGCGTCGACCACCGCGCGGCAGCCGGTACGGACTGGGCGGACTACCTCCACCGGTGGATCGACGCGACCGCGGGCCGCCGCCGGTGGCTGTGAGCACGGCGGACCGGACGTGGTCGGGAGACGGGCCTGCCTCCCAACGCGTTGGAGGGCCCCGAAGGTGACGAGGCCCCGGTCCGTACTTTCGATCTGGAGTGAGTGCCGGGACTTGAGCTCGCCGGGCAGAAAAATCTGAACTGCGTTTTTGCTTCCCCGGGCTGGCTGTCTGCGGTTGTGGGTTCCGGGTTCGGTCGTGATGGTCCGCTGCTTCAGGACGGGGTGGGCCACCGGGGCCCACCCCGTCTCGACTGTGCAACGGGCGCGGCCAAGACCTGAAGGGTGGGCCGGCGGGTCACAGTGTTCGTCGAGGCCGTCGCAACTCGCCCATCGCCTCTGGTCCCGAGGGCGCACTCTCACCGCGCTCAACGCCACCGTCACCTGGCGAGGACACATCCCCTCTGCATCACCGCCTCTACCGCCTCCGACGACATCGTGCTGCGCTCCGCCGAGGCGATCAGACCGGCCGGGTCATGTGCAGCGCCGAAACGTCACTGTGGTGGCACGCACCTCATCGAACTGCAGCCGCTGCCTACGAGGGGACGTCTGTCCTCAAGTCATCCACCGCCACTGCCACCGGCCCCGTCGTCACCGAGCAACCCCTGCCCGGTAGGTGAAGCCGGACGGACGCGTCCCGGGCCCCGATGGCGGTCGGGGCGCCTGCGATCGTCGTTGTCCCGGCCTTCGGGCCGTTCATGGCCGGCCGCTTCCACCGCCAGTTCGGAGGACACGGCCCTGTTGCGGTCGGTGAAGGTCTCGCACTCACGGGCCGTAGCGGTTTCCGTCCGGGCGCTACTTGATGCGGTGGCGCTTGGTCTCGCCGCTCAAGGTGCGGGGTCCGATCTGCGTCGTGCGCGACATCATCACTGGATGTGGTGCGGCCTAGGGAAGGCGCGGTGACCTCCGCAACGACGAAGCCCCGGCCCGCGGAAGTCGTCCGCAGGCCGGGGCCTGTTTTCATCTGGGGTGAGTGACGGGACTTGAACCCGCGACATCTTGGACCACAACCAAGTGCTCTACCGGCTGAGCTACACCCACCATGACCGCCGGGCTGAAAACCATCAGCGCCTGCGTTCAGAAATGATACTACCGGTTCCCGCGAGTGATTCGCGCCTTCATTTCCGGGGTGTGGACTCGGGGGCGTCGAGTTGTCCGGTTCCACCGGAGACGACATCGGCGGCGATGGCACGCGCGGTGGGGGTGTCCGGACCGGGGGCGGCGACGAAGGCGGCCGCCCGGAAGTACCGGAGTTCCTGGATGCTCTCGACGATGTCGGCCAGCGCGCGGTGGCCCCCGTGCTTCTCCGGACTCGCGAAGTACACCCGCGGGTACCAGCGGCGCAGGAGTTCCTTGATGCTGGAGACATCCACCATCCGGTAGTGCAGGTGCTCGTCGATGAGCGGCATGTCGCGGGCGAGGAAGGCACGGTCCGTGGCGATGGAGTTCCCGCACAACGGGGTCTTCTTCGGCTCGGGGACGTAGCGCCTGATGTGGTCGAGGACCATCTCCTCGGCCTCGGACAGCGTCACCCCGTTGTCCAGTTCCGTGAGGAGGCCGGACGTCGTGTGCATCTGGGTGACGAAGTCGCCCATCTGGTCGAGTGCCGCCTGCGGTGGTTTGACGACGACGTCGATGCCCTCGTCGATCTGGTTGAGGTCGCCGTCGGTGATGACACAGGCCACCTCGATCAGCGCGTCTTTGTCGAGGTCGAGCCCCGTCATCTCACAGTCGATCCACACCAGGCTGTCGTTCATGGGGCTAGCTTAGGGCGCTTTGCGCACCTGCAACGTCTTCACGGGCGGCGGGACGCCGGGCAGGGGCGCCGGTGGACGGGGCGCAGGGCCCCGTCCACCGGCGTCTGCCGAACGTCGAGCGGCTAGAAGGGGGGCGGGCCGAAGATCGCGACCATGAGTGTGGAGTAGTCCAACCAGAGGTACGTCACCACACCCACGAGCGCCAGGATGACGAGCAGGAAGAACAGGCAGCCACAGCCACAGCCGCTCTTCTTCTTGCGGGGTCTGGGCGGAGGCGCGGGGTAAGGGGGGCGTCCAGGGCCACCCTGGTGGGGCCCCCAGGGGGACTGCCCGCCGGTGCCGGGGTAACCGCCCGGCTGGCCGTGGCCTCCACGGACCTGGGGTGGCGGTTGGCCGCCCTGCTGCGGGTAGCCGCCGGGATAGCCCTGAGGAACGGGCGGCTGGGCGGCGGCCCGCCGTTGCCGCCGTGACTTCGGTGGAGCCGGCGGCTGGGCCGGGCGCTGCTGGTACTGCGGGGGGTAGGGCTGCCCCGGGTAGCCGGGGGCGGCGCTGTGCTGGGGGCCGGTCGGCGGCATGTAGGGCGGCGGCGCCTGTTGCGGCTGTCCTGGACGGAGGGCCTGGTGCGGGGGCTGCGGATAGCCGGTCCCTGCCTGCCCCGGAAACGCTGCGGGTCCGGCCGGGTTCGCGCCCGTTCCCGGTTGAGCGGGGTGGGCGGAACCGGGGTCGCCCGGCCACGGGCGGCCGGGGTTCTCCGCCTCCCAGGCGCGGCGCTCCTGTTCCTGCCGTTCCGCGCGCTCCTTGAGCTCCTGTGCTTCCCGCTCCTCGCGCTCGCGCCGCTCCTCGGCTTCCTTCGCCTGCTGCTCGGCCCGGATCCGGGCTTCTTCCGCGGCCTTGGCGCGCTGCTCCTCCTGGCGTTTCTTCCGTTCCTCGGCCAGTTCGGACCGGTATTCCTGGAGCCCTTCCCTGAAGTTGCCGAGGAACTTGTTGAACTTGCCGTCTTCCCCGCCCTCTTGCCCTTCGCCGCCTCCGGAAGGAATCGCCCCGGTGAACCCAGGGTCGTCGGGGTTGAAGACCGCGGTCCGTGGGGCATCGTCCCCGCCGGGGGAAGCGGGGGCGCGCGTTGCGGGTGCGTCGTCCCCGGTCCGGGGAGTGATACGCATGGTCGCGTCCGGCGGGCCCGGTGCGTCGAGATCGGGCTGGGTGCGGTCGGTGGGTGCGGGGCCGGTGCCCAGGTTGACGGTCGCGCCGTCGGGGGCCGCGTGGTCGCTGAGGTCCGCGGTGGGTTCGTCGTCCAGGTCGGGCTGGGTTCGATCAGCAGGGGAGGGAGGAGCACCGAGGTTGACGGTCGCGCCATCGGGGGCCGCGTGGTCGCTGAGGTCCGCGGTGGGTTCGTCGTCCTCGGGTGTGGTGGGGCGGGAACGGCTCGGCGGGTCGATGCGCGTGGTGGCGCCCGCGGGGCCGGTGCCCAGGTTGACGGT
>NZ_BSQG01000003.1:158990-590896 GCF_030268225.1 Nocardiopsis ansamitocini
GTCGCGCCGTCGGGGGCCGCGTGGTCGCTGAGGTCCGCGGTGGGTTCGTCGTCCAGGTCGGTGGTTGCGGGGCCGGTGCCCAGGTTGACGGTCGCGCCGTCGGGGGCCGCGTGGTCGCTGAGGTCCGCGGTGGGTTCGTCGTCCAGGTCGGTGGTTGCGGGGCCGGTGCCCAGGTTGACGGTCGCGCCGTCGGGGGCCGCGTGGTCGCTGAGGTCCGCAGTGGGTTCGTCGTCCAGGTCGGTGGTTGCGGGGCCGGTGCCCAGGTTGACGGTCGCGCCGTCGGGGGACTCCTCGGCCGGAACACGGCCGAGGAGCCCGCTCAGGTCGGTTGTGGCCTCGATGTCGGATTCGCCCTGGCGGTCCCCCGGTGCGGGGGAGCCGGGTTCGCCGCTGAGTTCGGCCAGCGAGCGGACGTGCTGCGTCCAGTCACCGCCGTCCCACCAGCGGAGCTGATCCTTCGCTCCCTCGGGGTCCGCATACCAGCCTGGTTCGATCGATCCACCCATGCGCGACAGACTAAACGGTTTTCGGTCCCAAAAGGACCTCGGGGCAGGATCGCCTCGACCGTGACGTCCGATCAGGACGGGCTGGTCGTCGCATGTGGACGCGTGCCGTTGTGGCTGCGCCAGACCGGTTGGGGCGAGGTGCTCGGGGCCTGTTCCGGGCGGGGCCGGGGGATCGCCGCACCGCGCATCCGCTCGATGTCGATGGCCCCCGGCCCGTCCGCCTTTGAGCCGGGAACCTGCGACTGGCCGAAATGCCCTCCCTGGGCCCACAGCCGCACGCTTCTCGGACGAGGGAGCGAAGCGGGCCGGGGGATCGGGGACCCGGCCGGCCAGTGGCGCGGGACGCCCCAGGAGTCGAGCCATTCGAGAATACGATCCAGGCCGATGAGCGGGCCGTTCGTGAAGGGGAAGGCAGAATGTCCCAGGACCAGCACCCGCACGCAGACGCGTCCTTCCTGGGCCCAGTCGGTTGCGGTGCCCTGAGGGCGCCTGGTCGCCGCGGCCGTCGCGGGAAGCAGTTGCACGATCTCACCGTTGACGGGATTCCAGACCAGGTGAGCGGCTCGCTCGTCGTCGCCCAACTCTCGGGCGATTGCTCTCGCGGACAGTTCTTTCGGGTCCGATTCGGTTGTGTGCCAGACGGCTCTCGGCGCGCCGCCGTGCAGGCGGCCTCCAGTGATCGTGCCGTCCGCCCGTTCGACACCAGGCATCCACGCGTTGGCCACAGCGGCCACCTCTCAGCGAGTTCCCAAGTTCCTGTTCCGCACCGCACCCTTTTGCGTACGCGAATAAGTCGGGTAAGTCCATAGGCGGCACTCGATGGGCAAGTATGATCTATCTGTCCGGTATGGCTGATTGCCTCTTCGCCCAGTACCCGCGGCCGGATCCGGCCATTCGTCGTCCCCCGGCGCGCAATGGGGTCAGGGCGTCTCCTCGCCTCCGATCCGCAGGGCGAAGGACTGGAGGAAGATGTCCCCGATTTCGGTGGGGTCGTTCGTGAAGTAGGCCGCGCCGTTGGTCGCCGCGGCGATCTTCTGGAGGGGTTTCGGGTCCAGGCCCGGCCCGAAGGAGATCGAGACGACGGCTACCGGACGGTCCTCCATGAACTCCGCTTCCAGGGTGCTCAGCAGCTCGTTCAGGGAGATGCTGTTGTCGTCGTCGTTGTTTCCGTCGCTCAGCACCAGGATCGTGTTCACCCGGTCGGGCTTGTAGGTACGCGACATCTCCCGGTGCGCGGCCAGGATCGAGTCGTAGAGTCCGGTGTCCCCATCGGGTTCGGGGGTGATCCGGTCCAACGCCTTGGCAAGGGCTTCCTTCTGGGTCTGCTCGCCGACTTCGGCCGAGAGCGGCCTGATCGGAACGGTTTCCCGGTAGTCCAGGTCGTTGTTGATCCGGACCGAGAACTCCCATACCCCGATTTCGGAATCCGGTTGGAACAGGCTGAGCCCTTGGGCCGCGGCCTTGGTGGTCACCTCCATACGGTTCAGCCCGGTGCCCGGGACGGGTTCGGCCATCGAACCGGACACGTCGACCAGCGTCAGCAGCCGGGTGCTGAGTTTGAGCTGGTTCCATGACGAGGTCAGCGACCCCAGGGCCGTGTCGCTGGGAGCGGGCAGGCTGTCGGGGGCCTCGGCTTGGAAGCCGGCATCGGGGTGGAGAGTCCCGGAGTCGGCGCCACCGTCGGGCGAGCGGAACCCTTCGGCGCGGATCGCCGCGTGTGCTTCGTCCGTCACGAGCGATTCGCGGAAGAGTTCGATGGCGCGCAGGGTGAGCGCGTCGCCGGAGCGGACCACATAGGGGTAGTCGAGGACGTAGGTCCCGCTCTCGGGGTAGTTGACCCGGACCGGGGCGTCGGCGTGTTCGACGTTGTAGCGCCAGGCCGCCTGTTCGCTCAGGACCAGCACCGGATCGGGGCCCTCTTCCTCGCTGTCGCTGAGCGTGTTGAAGGCGCTCTCCTCGTCGATGGAGACGGTCTGCTGGAGATTTTGCAGCGCGGCGATGAGTTTGGGCTTGCTGGCCTCGTCACTGCCGATCGCGTCGCTGATCAACGCGAGTGTGGCCAATCCGGACGCGCTGCGCCCGGGGTCCACCAGGCGCACCCGATAGGCGGGGGTCTTCCCGGAGCCGGGGGCTGCCGTCGGAACCAGGGTCTGCCACGAGAAGGCTTCTCCCGCCTCCTCCGCGTCGGCCGCGGCCTCGGCCGGCATCGTCAGCACCAGGGGCGAACGGGCGACCGATGTCCCGGTGTCGGTCAAGGTGGTGCTGCCTGCGTCGCGCTTGGCGATCCTGGGCCACAGGTTGGAGTCGGGGATCCACACATCGGAGTCGGTGTCGCCAATGGTCGGCCCGGCACCGGTGATCCCGTAGGCGACGTTGGCCGAGTCGATGCCGCGCACGTCGACGCGCACACAACGGCCGTCCACGACGCGCTTCTCCCCGTTGAAGGTCCCGGCGAGTTCGGTGAGGACAGGGGCGATCTCGGGGGAGGCCGCGACACCGACCGGTAGCTCCTGACCGCGGCACCCGTCCTGACCGCCGAAGACGAACCAGCCGGTCACCCCGAGGCCGAGGAGGATCGCGACGGCACCCGCGAGTGCGACGAACGCGCGACCCCTGCCGCGATTGCGTCGCTTCCTGCTCGAACGAGGGCGGGGATCGTAGGCGTCGTCGTCGCCGTTTTCGCGGTGGCGTCCCAAGATGTCCTCACTGGGGGAAGTTAGGTATCCATTGGTGTGGGATGGAACGGTACCCACGCCCGCATCCGCGTGGAAGGGCCGAAAGGCGGGTTCGGATCCCTTGGGGGGAAGACCCGGACGGGGCGCGGACGTGGGACGGGTGACGTGCCGATGGGGTCGGGGAGGAGGGTGAGCGCGGCGGGGAGAGCCCGACCCCCCCTCTTCTCGTGATTCGATTGTGATCTGCGGGTGGGGTCCGCCGCCGTCCTCCGGTCGGGCCGCGTCGTTTCGCGGACGTCGTCCTGGCTGCGACGGAGCGGGGGAGTGCGTCGGACGGCTCGGGTGTCGTCCCCGTCCGGCCGGCTTGATCTCAAGGTGCCGCTGTCGGGCAACGCCGCTAGAATGTCGCCGCTCGCGCCAGTTGTTTCTGGAACGCGCGTGCCGGATGTGTGGTCGTTGTCGACGTGCCGCGGGGGCGGCCGGACGACCCGTCGCACCGGGGCGTGCCGGGGGTCGCGGGATCGGAGAACGGACGGGGATCCCCGTCGACGTTCTCCGCGATCATCTGACTTCGTAGAGCGGCGGCCATGTCCAAGCTGAACCCCCGTCGAGGCTTCCTCGGCACGATCGGCACCGTGGTGCTCGGATCACTCTGCCTCGGAGGCGCGGTTGCCTACACCGCTGTTGTGGGGACCTCTCTGGTGGGTCTCCCCGAGACCATGCCCGAAGCACAGGAGCTGCACACCATCAGTGGTCTCACCGACCTTCCTCCCGCCCCGGTGGCCTTCCTCAGCGTAGAGGTGGTCGACGGTGAGGACAGCTACGAGCGGACGCTCAGCTGTTTCGGTGATCCCCTCAGCGACCCCGCCTCCTGCGGAGAGCTCGCCCAGGCCGCGGAACAGGAAGACCCGGCGGGGCCCTTCGAGGAGGTCTCCAGCGGTTCCATCTGCACCGACGTTGTTTACGGTGCCGAGCATGCCACCATCACCGGGACCTGGGAAGGCGTGGAGATCGCCACGGAGGTGACCCGTGAGGGCTCCTGCCACGAGGCCCGCTGGCAGCGGCTCACCGCGCTGACCGACCGCCCCGAGTAGCGCGGCGCTCCGCCGGAGTCGGCGAGAATGGGGCGGTGAACGTCATCGAGGTCCCAGACGCAGCCGACGAACGGCTTGCCGACTACGTCCGACTGCGCGACGTCAACCTTCGTAAGAGCCTGGAGTCCGAGCACGGCCTCTTCATGGCCGAGGGGGAGAAGGTCGTGCGTCGCGCCCTGCGCGCCGGATACCGCCCGCGCTCGTTCCTGCTGACTCCCCGTCGCCGTGCCGCTCTGGCCGACCTGGTCGAACAGATGACGGCTCCGGTCTACGTCGTCGCCGAGGAGGTCGCCGAGGCGCTGGTCGGTTTCGACCTTCACCGCGGCGCTCTCGCTTCCTTCGAGCGCAAACCCCTCCCGGGGATGGACCAGGTACTCGACGGTGCCCGTCGTGTGGTGGTGTTGGAGGACATCGTCGACCACACCAATGTCGGGGCGATCTTTCGCAGCGCTGCCGGACTGGGGATCGATGCCATCGTGCTCGCGCCCCGTTGCGCCGATCCCCTCTACCGGCGTTCGGTGAAGGTCTCCATGGGAGCCGTCTTCACCCTGCCCTACACGAGGCTGCACGATTGGTACGGCGGTCTTGCGGATCTGCGCGAACGCGGGTTCCAGCTGTTGGCGATGACGCCCGCCCCCGGCTCCGTCCTGCTCGCCGATGCACTGGCCGCCGCCGACGGCGACCGGCACGCCCTGCTGCTGGGAACCGAGGGCGACGGGCTTTCCTCCCGCTGGATGGAACAGGCCGACGTCCGTGTGCGCATTCCGATGGTCCAGCGTGACGTCGACTCCCTCAACGTCACCGCGGCCGCGGCCATCGCCTGTTACGAGATGGTGCGGGGGCACTCGGTGGATCGTGCGGACGCGGGGACGGTCTAGACAGAGGAACCGTGCGGTGCGCCGGAGGGGACGACGAACGTCCATGCGCCGGGCAGCACATGCCAACTGCGTGCGGTGACGTTCTCGAAGAGCTCACCGTCGTTGCTGGCCGTCACCGATTCGCAGACGAGTGTGACGCTGCGGGCCTGGCGCCGGTAGACGTCGATCTCCATGGGGTGGGTGCCCCGGTGGAGCCGCACCGCGTGTGCGGCCCGTCGCCAGAACCCGCGCGAGCGCGAGACCACCAGGTTGATCGTTCCGTTGTCGGCCCGCGCGTCGGGATCGAGCGTCCCCGAACCGCCGCCGATGAACCGGCCGTTGGCCAGCCCCGCCATGAGGACCTTGTGGCGCGGGCCGATCACCAACTCGTCGTCGGCTTCCACCATCATGCGGTAGCCCTGCGCCGCCCACCCCGCGATCAGCCCGCCCACCGGGAAACTGACCGGGCCGAGGACCTTTTTCCACTTCGCTGCTTCTTTGGTGGAGTCCGCGCCTATCCCCACGTGCACCGCGTTGACGGTCACCTCTCCGGTGTCGTCCACGAACAGGTCCAGGGGGGTCGGCGTCCCGGCGAGGAACGCCCGGGCCGCGCCCACCGGGTCGAGCGGGATTCCCAAGCCGCGCGCGAAATCGTTGCCGGTCCCCAGAGGCAACAGTCCAACGGTGCGTTCGCCCAGCTCGCCGCGGCGGTAGAGGGCGTTGGCCAGGGCGTGCAGACTGCCGTCGCCGCCCGCTACCAGAAGTGTCTCGTGCCCGCCGTCCAGCACCTCTTCGAGCTCCTTGGCGTCGCTCGAGTAGGCGACCTCCACCGCTTCTGCTCCGGCGATCGTGAGCTCGCCCACCGCGATGCGCAGTTGGGTGTCCTCGTTCGTTCCTGCCTTGGAGTTGCTGATTACGAGCATGAGGTCGTTCCTCGGGGTGCGAAAGTGAGCCGGCGGAGGCCGGTTGAGGGGAGACGGACACGCTTCGCGTGGGACGGCGTTCCCCTGGACTTCCTCATACTCCCCCGGAGCGGGCGGATCACACGCCCGAGCAGGAACGGACGCGTTCCCTGCTGGTAGTTTCGGTCCGATCGTGGTCCAAGCGTGGGTGAGTCGGAGAACGAGGTGGGTGCGGCGTGACCGGACGGGTGCTGGTTCCGTGGACGCAGAACCGGGACAACGCTCCCGACGGACTGCGGGTCGAGGTCTACGACGGAAGCGCCGAACCTCCCGTGGATCTCGACGACGTCGTCTTCTACGTGTTGCCCTACGGGGCCGAGCCGGTGGACCTGATGCGGCGGATGCCCCGGTTGCGTGCCGCGCAACTGCTCACCGCCGGCTACGAGCACGCGGTGAACGCGTTGCCCGAGGGGGCCTCCCTGTACAACGGTCGCGGCCTGCACGACGCCAGCACGGCCGAGCACGCACTCGGCCTGATCCTGGCGGCCCAGCGGGAGCTTCCGCTGTGGGCGGCCGAGCAGTCCCGGCACTCCTGGGACCCGCACTACACCCGCTCGCTCGCCGATTCCCGGGTGCTGATCGTTGGGTACGGCAGCATCGGGGAGGCGATCGAGGCCAGGCTGCTGCCCTTCGAGACCGATGTGGTCCGCCTTGCCCGCCGGCCCCGCCCCGACGCCGACGTGTACGGCATCGACGCGTTGCACGGGCTGTTGCCCGAGGCCGATGTCGTGGTGATCGTCGCGCCGCACACACCGGCCACCGAAGGACTCGTCGGAGCGGCCGAGCTCGCGTTGCTGCGCGATGACGCACTCGTGGTCAACGTCGGCCGCGGTCCGGTCCTGGACACCGCCGCGCTGCTGGCCGAGAACGGTCGGATCCGCGCCGCGCTGGACGTCACCGACCCCGAGCCGCTTCCCCCGGGCCACCCCCTGTGGGATGCCCCGGGCGTCTACCTCACCCCGCACGTGGCCGGCGGCTCCGCGACCTTCTATCCCCGGGCGAGGCGTTTCGTGGACGAGCAGTTGCGCCGGTGGTCCGTCGGCGAGCCACTGCTCAACCGGGTGGCCCTCGACCACGGGTGACGTCGCGTCGTCGAGGGGCGCTCTCCTCACCCGCGGTCCTGACCGTCGGGACGGGGGATCTGTGCTCAGGGGTGCAGCCGGGCCCGTTGCTTCTCGCTCTCCCGGACGAGCCAGGGCTCCGTCAGTCGCGCGTCCGCGCAAGGGCTGTTGCGCCGTAGCCCGTCGAGGTAACGGCGGTCCGCCGCCACCCGCTCGTGGAACGCCGTGGCGTCTCCCACCGATCCGTGGCCGCACACCACGTGGCGCACCGGCAGTGCGGCCAGCCGGTCCAGGCCGGCCGAGTAGTCGCCGAGCGGGTCGGCCCCGGTCAGGTCCAGCAAGGGGATCTCGATGTCGGAGCACATGTCCCCGCAGATCAGCACCCCCGTATCGGGGAGAAACAGTGCGGCGTGTCCGGCGGAGTGCCCGTCATGAGCCACGACGACCGCCTCCGTGCCCGGCCAGGGAAGGCGGTCGGCCCCTTCGGGCAGTGGGGTGAGCGCGCCCACCAGCCGCAGGTCATGGCCCGGCGCGTCCGCCGCCAGTTCGGCGAGCAGTTCCGCGCGGTTGGTGTGTGCGGCTTCCACGGCCCGCGCGGTCGCGTACCGTGGGACCTCTCCCAGGTCGGAGTGCCAGAGCACGTGGTCCCAGTGCGCGTGTGTGGAGAAGCCCGCGGTTACCGTCAGCCCGTGTCCGCGCACCGCAACGCCCAGTGCCACTATCTCGGCCACCGCGACCCCGGGGTCCACCACCAGGCACTCGTTCCCGGAGACGATCACTGTCGAATTCGTCCGGCACCACGGGGAGGTGCCCACCAGCACACCGGGTGCGATCTCGCTCAGCATGACGCCATCCTGGCATCCGCGCGTGTGGCGGCCTGCGATCCGACCGGGCGATTGTCACCGGCGCACAGCAGACTGGGGGCATGCGCATCGCGGTGGTCCCCGACTTCGAGGGTGGGGGCCGGTTGCAGGAGATCAGCTCCGACGGAGGCTCCGTCGGTCCGGTCCGAGAGGTCGCCGACCTCGTCGGTACCGTCGCCGACTACGAGCGCGCGTCCGGTCCAGCGCCCCGCTGGGTGTGGGCGGCGACCGACGAGGTCTATCCGCCGCTGGTCGAACGGGCGTCGCGGGTGGGGCGCTGCCACGACATCGGCCTCGTCGAGACACTGCTGTTGGGCTACCACGGCAGATTCGGCGAGGCCAGGTCGCTGGGCGCTGCCTGGGCCCGATTGCGCGGTCTGGAGGTTCCCCCCGATCCTCCCACCCGTTCGGGCACGGGGGCCGAACCCCCGCTGGCTCTTTTCTCGGTGGACCGGTCCACCCTGCCCTCCGGCACCGATCAGCTCGATGCGCTGGTCCAGGTGCACGCTGACCAGCAGCGCCGGATCGGTCGGCTGCCCGAGCCGGAGAAGTTCGCCCTCCTGGCCGCGGTGGAGTCCGCTGGTGCGCTCGCCGCTGTGGAGATGGCGCACGACGGTGTCCCGTGGCGCGCCGAGGTCCACGACGAGGTCCTCACCGCTCAGCTCGGCCCGCGTCCCGTAAGGGGAGTCCGCCCCCGGGTGCTCGCCGAACTCGCCCGTGCCGTCGGGGAGGCGTTCGGCCGCGAGGTGAACCCGGACTCGCCCGCCCAACTGCTCAAGGCGTTCGCTGCGATCGGCCACCCGGTGGCCTCGACCCGTTCCTGGGAGATCGGCCGGATCGATCATCCGGTCGTGCCGCTGTTGCTGCGCTACAAGGAACTGGCCAGGTTGTACTCGGCGAACGGCTGGACCTGGCTGGACGCCTGGGTGCGCCAGGGCCGCTTCCGCCCCGACTACGTGGCCGGCGGCGTGGTCTCCGGTCGATGGGCCACCCGCGGCGGAGGCGCGCTTCAGATCCCCAAGATCGTGCGCCGCGCGGTGTGCGCCGATCCGGGGTGGACACTCGTCACCGCCGACGCCGGGCAGCTGGAGCCCCGAATCCTCGCCGCGGTCTCCGGCGACCGCGCCCTGGCGGCCGCGGCCGGGAGCGAGGATCTCTATGCCCGGCTCGGTGCGGTCTTCGGCGCGCGCACCGTCGGCGACGAAGCGGGCCGTCAACGGGCCAAGATCGGCATGCTTTCCGCGATGTACGGCCAGACCGGCGGGGACGCCGCACCGTTGTTGCGCACGATGCGGCAGGCGTTTCCCCGGGCGCTGGACTACGTGGACGCAGCGGCACGGCAGGGGGAGCAGGGGCGGTTGGTCCGCTCCTGGTTGGGACGAACCTGCCCGCCGCCCTCACCCGCCTGGCGGCGCGCGGTCGCCGGGGACGGCGGGGAGGATGACGCGGCGACCCGGCGGAGCGTCCGGGATCGTGGCCGCTTCACCCGCAACTTCGTCGTCCAGGCGACCGCAGCGGAGTGGGCGCTGGTCTTCCTGGCCGGGGTCCGGCGTCGTCTCGCGGCAGCGGCCCGCAACGACGGTGAGGCGCAACTGGTGTTCTTCCAACACGACGAGTTGGTCCTGCACGCCCCGGTGTCGATGGCGGGTGAGTGCGTGGAGTTGCTCAAGGAAGCGGAGGCCGAGACCCGGTCGTTGCTCTTCGGGAAGACAGAGGTAAGATTTCCGCTGGATATCGCTGTGGTCGAGTGTTATGCCGATGCTTGAACGTGGGCTTTCAAGGGCAACTCGTCGATTCTTGTTTGCTTAGCACGCTTGAAACAAACGGACTTAAGCCCCATTGTTGTACACGACAAAACAGGCCACTGAAAGGTGAGACCGTGGCGGTTCGGCAGCGGCTGACGGTTTGCACGGGAACGACAGTGGCCTTCGTGGTGGCCTTCAGTGCTTTCGGTGCACCTGCCTGGGCCGACCCCCGGCCCAACGTGGCGGACCGGCCCCCGGTCAGCGTCTCCGTCCCTTCCGGTGGGGGAGTCGACCGCGACCAGACCCCCGCTCCGCGTTCCTCGCCCCCGGTCGCCGACGAGGACGCGCTCACGCGCGACATCCGCGTCGAGGACTTCGCGGAGGCGCGTTCGCGCGAATACTTCGTTGCCGCTCCCGATTCCCTGGACGACGCGATCGTCGCGAAAGTGCGCGCGCTGAAAGCAGTGGACGCGGTCGAGGTCGTCGACGCGGCCCGGGTCGAGGTCGACGGCAAGGCGACCTCGGTCCTGGGCGTCGACCCCTCCACGTTCCGCAACTACGCCCCCGAGCCGTCCGCCAAGTCCGATGAGATCTGGCAGGGCATCGCCGAGGGGCGGATCGCGCTGTCCGACGAGGTCGGAAAGCAGCGCAAG
Source organism: Nocardiopsis ansamitocini (assembly GCF_030268225.1). Classification (GTDB taxonomy): domain Bacteria; phylum Actinomycetota; class Actinomycetes; order Streptosporangiales; family Streptosporangiaceae; genus Nocardiopsis_D; species Nocardiopsis_D ansamitocini. The sequence goes on from NZ_BSQG01000003.1 coordinate 169,407, forward strand.
CTCGAACTGGGCAGCACCGTCACCATTGCCGGCGGCAAGGGGCGGGTGGACAAGGAGGTGTGGACGCACGCCACCTCCGGGGTTGCCGGTATCGACGCGCTGATCTCCAGGGATTCCGCTGAAGAGCTCGGCTTCCCCACCGGGAACGGACTGGTCGTCTCCGCGCCCGATGCCGACCTGTGGGACCTCAGGGACGAGCTGGAGAAGGTCCTCGGCGAGGACGCCGGGCTTCAACTGCTTGCCGAGGAGCCGGAGCCGCGTCCCTCTGACGCCGCCGGCAGCGCGGTGGGCGACGCGATCGTCGAGGACATGATCTCCGCCGCGCGGACCCAACTCGGTGTTCCCTATGTCTGGGGAGGGATGACCCCCGAGGGCGGGTTCGACTGTTCCGGCCTGGTGCAGTGGGCGTTCGGCCAAGCGGGGGTCGCGGTGCCGCGCGTCACCCACGACCAGTGGTGGGCCGGCGAGCACGTCGACTACGCCGATGCCAAGCGTGGGGACCTGATCTTCTGGCGCAGCGACCCCAGTGCCCCCGACTACATCTCGCACGTGGCGATTCTGCTGGGCGACGGCACGATGATCGAGGCGCCGCGCACCGGTGACGTCGTGAAGGTCACCGACGTCCGGCTGCGCAACCTCGCCGGTGTGGTCCGGGTCCACGTCGGCGACTAGCGCCGGGGCCGACCGGCCGCAACAGAGACGGGGCCGCACCGCGCCGGTGCGACCCCGTACTGTCTCCTGGCGTTGAGACCAGCCGGGAGGGGAGGGCTGGCTCGGCAGGAGGGGAAGGCAGGGAGTGGCTCGCTGAGGGAGGGGGTGTTCAGCGGGACGATCCCTGCGTAAGGCTCATTCGATTATCGGTCGATGCCTTCGTATATGGAACAGCTGTTTCCCATGCGCAAACATAAGCCGCGAGTGGTCTTTTTGGCAAGGCCGAGTCGGCATCACCACTATGGATCTTAAAATAGCCGAAAAAGCGGCAGCTCATGGCAAATCAAGCATGATCTCGCGGGCTGCGGCCCGGACCCGGAGCCCCAGTTCTGCGCGTTCCTCGGGGGTGAGCGCAGGTGCTTCCAGGTAAACCACCGACACGGCGGCCGGACCCGCCGTCGAGGTAATCGGAGCCGCTACCGACGACATGCCGGGTAGGACCTCGCTGCGGGAGTAGGCCCACCCCTGTTCGCGCGCGCGGGCCACCTCGGGGCGCTCGCCCTGGCGCGGCGGCCAGGCGGACAGCAACGCCATACCGGGGGCGCCCTGTTCCAGGGGGTGGCGCATACCCGGTGCGTAGGCGATGTGGGCAACGGACTGGCGGGGTTCCACCGACAGCAGTGTGATCGCCTCGCCACCACTGGGGACGACCAGGAAAGCCGTCTTGCCGGTTTCGTTGGCCAGGAGCGACATCGCCGGCAGTGCCGCCGACTGCAGACCGGGGGAGACGCCACGGGCCAGGACGGGGAGTCCGAGCCCCAGTTCGTAGGAGCCTTCGCCGGTCCTGCCGACGAGGCGGTGGTCCTCCAACGTGCGCAGGATCCGATAGATGATGGATCGGTGCACCTTGAGTTCGCCGGCCAGGCCGGCGATGGTCATCGGAGCCCCGGCCTCGTGCAGAATCTCCAGGACCCGGATTCCCCGGTCGAGCGTTTGGGACCGGGTTCCGGGGAAGTCCGGCCGCGGACCACGGTCGCCCCCTGGGGCGGGTTCCGTCATGCGCGTTCTCCTCAGCACTCTGGTCCGGTCCCCGTGGGGCGAACCTTGCTCGGTTAACGAGTCGTGCGATCAATAGTCGCACAGCGCAAGAACCTCGGAAGGTTTCATGGTGTCCTGAATCACATTTTCTGCTGTTGTCGGGCAGCCTATCGACCCACCGCGTACCCCTGCGAACCCCGCGGATTCGCCGCCGCGGAGAGCGCACCGGTATCGGGGTCGCGGCGCACGGCACTGAGCCGGCCCAGTGACCAGGGGCCCGACTCGACTACTCGGTGGCCGCGGCGGCGCAGCTCGGCGATCTCCTGGGTCCCCATCCTCGACTCCGCCACCATCTCGCCCGGCACGGTCTCGCGCGGGTGGAAGGAACTGGGGAAGGCGTTGGTGTGGAACATGGGAGCGTCGATCGCCTCCTGCAGGTCCATGCCCCCGTGCGCCAGACGCAGGAAGAACGTCAGTGACCATTGATCCTGCTGGTCGCCGCCCGGGGTTCCCAGTGCGAGCACACCCTCTCCCTCCCGGGTGACCAGGGTGGGCGTCAGCGTACTGCGCGGTCGTTTTCCCGGTGCCACCACGCTGGGCGAACGGGGGTCCAGCCAGAACATCTGCGCCCGGGTCCCCAGGGGAAAGCCCAGTTCCTCGATCACAGGGGAACTGGCCAGCCATCCGCCGCTCGGGGTGGCCGAGACGAGGTTGCCGTTTCGGTCGACCACGTCGACGTGGCAGGTGTCGCCGCGGTGCTCGCCGGTCGCCCCGAGCGTCGGCTCGCCGCCGGCGCGGTCGATCGCCGCGGTACTGCCGCTCAGGTAGCGCTCGGGCAGGTACGGCACCCGCCCATCGGGGGACCCCGGGCGCAGTTCCAGCGATGCGGTCTCGCCCACCAGGGTGGCCCGTTGCTCGGCGTACTCGGTGCTCAGCAGCGTTGCGAGCGGTACGTCGGTGAAAGCGGGGTCGCCGTACCACGCCTCCCGGTCGGCGAAGGCCAGCTTGGCGGCCTCGGTGACAAGGTGGGCGAACTCGGGCGAGAGTACGTCCGCCTTGCCGGTTTCCAGCGCCTCGGCCAGTGTGAGTTGTTGAAGGAACACCGGCCCCTGCCCCCACGGTCCGGTCTTGTGCACCGTCAGCCCGTTGTGCTGCACGCGGGTGGTCTCTTCGTAGCCGGCCCGCCATTGGGCCAGGTCGGCTCCGGTGAGCAGGGCGCGGCGCGGTATCCCCGAAGCGTCGGGTACGGGGGCGGAGAGAAAACCGGTGATCGCCTCTGCCACGAAGCCCTCGCGCCAGATCCGGCGGGCCGCGTCGATCTGCCCTTCCCGGGTCCGCGCCGCCGACCGCGCCTCGCTCGCGATCCTGCGATAGGTCGCGGCCAGTACGGGGTTGGTCTGCCAGGTCCCGGGGGCGGGGGCCCGGCCGTCCCGCAGGTACAGCCGGGCCGATCCGGGCCACCAGCGGGTGAACACCTCCGACAGCTCGTTGATCTTCGCCGAGATCTGCGCGAGAACGGGGAAGCCGTGTGCGGCGTAGCCGATCGCCGGTTCCAGGACGTCTTCCAGCCGCATCGTGCCGTAGTCGCGCAACAGGAGCATCCATGCGTCGAACGCGCCGGGCACGCACGCGGCCAGTACACCGCTGCCGGGGATGCGATCCAGCCCGTCGAAGGCGGCCGGGACGGCCGCTGCCGGAGCCGGTCCCTGGCCGCACAGCACCTGGGGAGACTCCCCGGCCTTGTGGAAGAGGACGGGCACTTCACCGCCCGGGCCGTTCAGGTGCGGTTCGACCACCTGCAGGGTGAAGCCGGCGGCCACTGCCGCGTCGAAGGCGTTTCCGCCCCGCTCCAATGCGGCCATTCCCACCGAACTCGCCAGCCAGTGTGTGCTGGCGACCATGCCGAACCTGCCGCGCAGCTCCGGTCGGGTGGTGAATCCGGGCATGGACGCCTCCAGGGGGTGCGGGGACGGGCGTTTCTCGTGGGCGAGCGGCCAGGTTACGCAACCGTGCCGCGGGCGCGGCAACCCCGCCGACACCCCCTTGTCGGTGTTCCATGTCACATCTATGATCGTTCTAAATAAGAATGATGTGTTCGATATCCGATCTAAGGGTGGCCGCACATGGGTAAGCCGTTCGCGAGTTCAGCCGATCTGGAAGACAAGCAGCAGACCCTGGAGGTCCTCGCCGAAGGCGTGTACACGCTCACCGCAGAGGGGGACCCCAACGTCGGAGCCGTCGAGGGGGAGGACTTCCTGGTCTGCTTCGAGGCACTGGCCACTCCTGCCGCAGCCCGGGACTGGCTGGCCAAACTGCGCGAGCACACCGACAAACCCATCCGCTACCTGGTGCTCTCCCACTACCACGCGGTCCGCGTCCTGGGGGCCAGTGCCTTCGACGCCGACGTCGTCATCGCCCACGACAACACCCGCCTGCTCATCGACGAGCGCGGCAAACAGGACTGGGACAGCGAGTACGGGCGCATGCCGCGGCTGTTCAAGGACCCCTCCTCCATTCCCGGCACGACCCACCCCGACGTCACCTTCGACGACCGCCTCACCATCGATCTGGGCGGCGATCGCGGCGACCTGGTCCTGCAGTACTGCGGCCGGGGCCACACCGAGGGGGACGTCGTCGCTTGGCTTCCCCGCCACCGCATCCTCTTCGCCGGTGATCTCGTCGAGGCCGAGGCCGCGCTCTACACCGGTGACGCCTTCCACCACGACTGGGCCGGGGCCACCCTCGACCGGGTCGCCGCCTTCGAGGCCGAGGCACTGATCGGGGGCCGCGGCCCGGTCGTCAGGGGGCGTGCGGCCGTGGACGCGGCCATCGCCCAGACCCGCGGTTTCCTGGACACCATGCGCGAGCAGGTCGGTGGCGTGCATCGGCGCGGGGGCACCCTCAAGGAGGCGTTCACCGCCGCTCACGCCGCGCTCGCTCCGCGTTTCGGCGGATGGCCCATCTTCGAGCACTGCCTTCCCTTCGACGTGGCCCGCTTGTGGGAGGAGTACGAGGGGCAGGAGCGGCCCACGATCTGGACCGCCGAACGCGACCGGGAGGTGTGGGAGCAGTTGCAGGGATGACGGTGACCGCCCGCTGTCCAGCGACCGAACGGGAGGAACCATGACCCCCGCCGTGCCCGCCCCCGCTTCTCACCGGTCCCGTCGTCCGCCCGTCCTCATCAGCGGTGCCGGCCCGGTCGGACTGGCCACTGCCTTGACCCTCGCCCGGTTCGGTGTGCCCAGCACCGTCTTCGAGGCCCGCGCCGAACCCGACGCCGAGCACGCCGTCCGCAGCGGTTCCAAGGCGATCTGCTTCCAACGCGACGTCCTCGACGTCCTCGCCCGCCTGGGGGTGGCAGAACCACTGCTCGCCGAGGGCACCACGTGGACGACCGCGCGCACCTACTACCGCGGGCGCGAGGTCCGCACGGTCGCCTTCCCCGGCGCGCCGGCGCGCGCCGGCCTTCCGGCCCCGCTGCCGCCGTGGATCAACATCTCCCAGGCCAGGGTCGAACAGGAACTGCTGCGCGCGGCAGCGGTGCAGCCACTGGTCACGGTCCACTACGACCACCGCGTCACCGCGGTCGACCAGGACACCCGCGGAGTGACCGTGCGCACCACCGGTGGCGGCGGCGCCCGGCTCGCCCACGGCACCCACCTGGTGGGAGCGGACGGGGCGGGCGGCGACGTGCGCAAGCTCCTGGGGGTCGGCTTTCCCGGTGGCTCCTTCGACGACCGATTCCTCATCTGCGATATCCGCGCCGGGCTGCCGTTTCCCAACGAACGCCGGTTCTATTTCGACCCCGAGTGGAACCCAGGACGCCAGGTCCTCGTGCACCAGTGCCCCGACTCGACATGGCGTATCGACTGGCAGGTGCCCGCGGACTACGATCTCGATGCCGAGCGCGACAGCGGAGCCCTCGACCAGCGGATCCGCACGATCGTGGGGGACCGGCCCTACGATCTCGTATGGTCCTCGGTCTACCGGTTCCACGAGCGCTGCGCCGAACGTATGCGTTCGGGACGGGTGCTGCTCGTCGGGGACGCCGCCCACCTCTACGCGCCGTTCGGGGCACGCGGCCTCAACTCCGGCATCCACGACGCCGAGAACGCCGGATGGAAGATCGCCGCAGCCCGTGGAGCACGCCCCGGCCCGGCCGATGCCCTGTTGGAGAGCTACCACATCGAGCGCTGGGCCGCCGCCCAGGAGAATCTGCGGGTCACCGGCGCCACCATGCGTTTCCTCGTACCGCAGGACGAGCAGCAGGCCCGGTTGCGGCGAACGACACTGGAACTGGCCGTGACCGATCCCGCTGCGCGCGATCGCATCGACTCCGGGCGACTGGCCGAGCCCTACTGGTACCCCCGATCGCCGCTGATCACCCCGCCTGCGGTGCCGTCCGCTCCGATGGCGACCGGCGGTCAGCACCCGCCCGTTCCAGGAGTGATATGCCCCGACGGTCCCTACTTCCCGTCGGGAGAGACCGAGCCGGTTCGGATGCGCAGCGTGCTCGGGCCGGGCCTCACCGTCATCGTGGCCCGTGCGGACCAAGCCCGCGCACTCGCCGACGTGGGAGTCGGACTGCCCGTTGCGGTGCGCATCTTCGTTCTGGACGACATCGACCCCACCGGCACCCTCGCCGCGGCGTTGCGCTGCGACGGCAGTACCGCCCACCTGGTCCGTCCCGACGCGCACCTGTGCGCGGTGCTGCCGGCCGGTGACGGCGCCGCGGTCCGTGCGGCTCTGCGGCGAGTGTGCGGGGACCCGCCCGAGGGCCCGCCGCGGCCCGGAACCGGAGAGCGTTCGGCAGGGCAGGCCCCTGCCCCCGTGGAGCACTGAGGTGCCGTTCGACGGCACTGACGAAAGGAGCGTCCGATGCCCTACTACCGCGCGGTCGGGGAGATCCCCCGCAAACGCCACATCGTCTTCCGCAAACCCGACGGTGGTGTCTACGCCGAAGAGCTGATGGGAGAAGAAGGCTTCTCCTCGGACTCCTCACTGCTCTATCATCGCCATCTCCCCACCGCCATCGTCGGCGCCGAACCGGTTGCCGAGGCCGGGGACGGGGCGGCACAGCCCAACCTGCCGCTGTCCCCGCGGCACTTTCGTACCGGGGACCTGCCTGCGGGAGGGGACCTGGTGACAGGGAGGCGCCTGCTCGCGGCCAACGCCGACGTGCGCATCTGTCTGGCCACCACCGGTCAACCGAGCGAGCTGTACCGTAACTCGATGGGCGACGAGACCGTGTACGTCCAGTCGGGGGCGGCCCGGTTCGAGTCGACCTATGGTGTGATCGATGCGGTCGAGGGCGACTACGTCGTCATCCCCACCGGAACCATTCACCGCTGGGTCCCCCGCGAAACGGTCACCGCGCTGGTCATCGAGGCGGCAGGGCACGTCCGGCCGCCCAAGCGCTACCTCTCCGCCAACGGTCAGCTCCTGGAGCACGCGCCTTACTGCGAGCGGGATCTACGCGGCCCGGTGGAACCGTTGGTGGTGGAGGGTGACGAGGCGGTGGCCCCCACCCCGGTACTGGTCCGGACCCGCGGCGGCCTCACCCGGCTGACGTTCGCCCACCATCCCTTCGACGTGGTCGGCTGGGACGGCTACCTCTATCCCTACGCCTTCAACATCAACGACTTCGAGCCCGTGGTGAAGAAGACGCACGCGCCGCCGACGGTCCACCAGACCTTCGAGGGGCCGGGGTTCGTGGTGTGCTCGTTCTGCCCACGCCCACTCGACTTCCACCCCGATGCGGTCCCCATCCCCTACAACCACCACAACGTGGACTCCGACGAGTTCATGTACTACGTCGGCGGGGACTACGCGGCCCGCAAGGGCTCGGGAATCGACGTCGGATCGGTGTCCCTGCACCCCGCCGGGTTCACCCACGGCCCGCAGCCGGGTGCGGTCGAAGCCGCGCTGGGCGCCGCCCGGACGACGGAGATGGCCGTGATGATCGATACCTTCCGGCCACTCGACCTCGGTCCGGCGGCGCTTGAGTGCGAGGACCCCGGTTACGCCTGGAGCTGGGCCCGCTGATGGCAGGAACCGCCGTCCTGTTGCGCGGCCTCGTCGACGACGCGGGCCTGTTCCCCCCCCACCGCACTGCCTATGGGGCAGGCGTTGGCACGCCACCGGGCGGACCGCATCGTGGCCGACCCCATGCTCACCGGGCGTTTTCTGTGCCCGGTGAGCCGGTGGGACGAGTTGTGCGCGGGACTCGGGCCCGGGGAACAGGTGGACGTCGGGCTGATCCTGGACACCGAGCAGGCGCTGCTCGGCGGGGTCGCCGTCGCCGATTCCCGGGTTCGGGTCACGCACTACGAGGTCAGGGCCCCCGGAGCCGGCATCGGCAAGGCGCTCCGTCCCCTCGTGCGTACCGGTGCCGACGGGCGGGGCACGCCAGGAGAGGGCCGGGTGCGGCTCCCGGTCTATTTCGAGTTCGACCGGGGACCGGAGGGCCGCGGCAACCTCGCGGGGCTGGCCGGCGCCGCCGGTCTGCGGGCCAAGGTCCGGTGCGGCGGAGCACGCGCCGACCTGTTCCCCGGCGCTACGGAGCTCGCCGCGTTCATCGGCGCGTGCGCCGAACACGGGGTGCCGTTCAAAGCCACCGCGGGGTTGCACCACGCTGTACGCCACACCGATCCCTCGACCGGGTTCGTGCACCACGGCTACCTCAACCTGCTGTCGGCCACTGCCGCGGTGCTGGTCGGGGAAGGCGAGGAGGGGGCCCGCCGGGAACTGCTCCGCGATGACCCCGCTGCTCTCGCCGAGCGGGTCCTGGCACTGGACGAGGACACTGCCGTCGAGGTCCGGGAACTGTTCATCGGGTACGGCTCGTGCAGTACGCGCGATCCGGTGACCGATGCCCGCGAACTCGGCCTCCTCGATCCGCCCCGGTGACCGGAAGCCGGCGGTCGCCGGTCCGCCGTCCAGCCGGCATGCCCGACCCAGCAGACTGGGCTGACCCGCGGTCGGCGAGCGCGGGCTCCCGGCGGCCCGCGGAGCGGCCGGCCGCAACGACTACCAAGGAGAATCGTGACGAACAGTTGGGTTCCCGGAGCCGACGCGTCGGGTTTCGGCGCCGACAACCTGCCCTACGGGGTGTTCTCCCGTGCGGGTGCCCCGCCCCGGGTGGGGGTGCGTATCGGTGACTACGTCCTCGACCTCGCCGGGGCGCTGGGCGATTCCGAGTTCTTCGCCGCATCCCTCAATCCGTTCATGGCCCGTGGTTCCACGGTGTGGCTGGCCACCCGGGCCAAGGTCGCGGGGATGCTCACCGCCGAACAGGGCCGGGCCGTGGCCGAACCGAATCTCGTTCCCCTCGGCGAAACCGTGCTGCGTCCGCCGTTCGAGGTCGCCGACTACGTCGACTTCTACTGTTCACTGGAGCACGCCTCCAACGTCGGGGCGATCTTTCGCCCCGGTGACGAGCCGCTGAAACCCAACTGGCGTCACCTTCCGGTCGCCTACCACGGCCGATCCGGCACCGTGGTCGCCTCCGGAACCGACATCGTCCGGCCTTCCGGCCAACGGCTGCCTCCCGGCGCAAAGGAACCGGTGTTCGGGCCCAGCACCCGCCTCGACATCGAGGCCGAACTCGGGTTCGTGGTGGGCACCAGGACCGCTTTGGGGCGGTCGGTCTCGGTCTCCGACTTCGCCGAGCACGTGTTCGGCGTCGTCCTCGTCAACGACTGGAGTGCCCGCGACATCCAGGCGTGGGAGTACGCCCCGCTGGGACCGTTCCTGGGCAAGTCCTTCGCCACGTCGGTCTCGCAGTGGGTGGTTCCCCTGGACGCTTTGGGGGCGGCCCGTTGCGCGGGTCGGGAACAGGATCCCGCGCCTCTGCCGCACTTGCGTCGGCTCGCGGACTGGGGGCTCGACATCACCATGGAGGTGCGGCTCAACGGGCAGGTGGTGTCGCGCCCGCCTTTCGGCGCGATGTACTGGACGGCCGATCAGATGCTGGCCCACCTCACCAGCAACGGCGCCGCGCTGCGCACCGGCGACCTCTACGCCTCGGGAACGGTCTCCGGTCCCCGGAAGGACCAGCGGGGTTCCCTCCTGGAGCTCACCTGGGGCGGCAGCGAGCCGATCACCCTGGGCGACGGGAGTACGCGCACCTTCCTGGAGGACGGTGACACCGTCACCGTCACCGCTCGCGCTGCGGGTATGGCCGGGGCGACCATCAGTCTGGGGGAGGTTACCGGGACCGTCCGGGCCGCACTCTGAACCCGCCCCGAGAACGAGGGCCCCGCCGGCTGTCGCGACGGGGCCCTGCTGATTTCTCGGGTCACCCGGTCACAGCCACGGCAGGAGGTCCCACAGTCCCCGGCCCTGCTGCGGTTCCGCGGCCGGTTTGCCGCTCGCCTCCGGCTTGTTCGCTTCCGGCTTGTCCTGCGGTGCGTTCGCCTCGGGCCTGCTGGCCTTGGTCGATGGGGAGGGGCTCGCCGCGGGCTCCTTCGTGTCCTCCCCGCTCAGGTTCAGCACCATCTCGTCGATCTGCCACTTCTGTACGTCGAAGGCCGCGGCGCACTCGGTCACCGCCGCGGTGCGCGCCGACTCGTCGGTCCGCAGCCACGTCTGTGTGTCCCACCCGGGGATGGTCGCCCCGCTGGAGGTCACCACGCTGGAGACACCACCCGGGTCGTCCGTCTCGTCCTCGGTGGTCTCCTCGGACGGGCTCACCCCACTGATCAGGCAGCTGGAGATCTCGGCGATCATCGCTTCCGAGAGTTCTTTCTCCCCGTCCTTCTGAGGCTGCGTGGAGGGTCCTCGCGACGGCTGGGCGCCCGGCCCGCTCGGAGCGGGAGCGGCCGGGGACGGCTTGGCCACCGGTGCCCCCGTATTGCCCGGCGGGACGACCGGAGGCTCCAAGGGCGGTTTGGCGACGGGTGCGGCCGGTGCCGCAGGAGCCTCGGCCGGGGGTTTCGGCGCAGTGGCCTCGACGGGTTCGGCCGGCGTGGCCGGCTCGGCAGGTTCCGCCGGCACAGCAGGCTCGGCGGGCTTCTGCTGGACGGGCTGCTGGGCACCCGGCGGTTGCGCGGGTTCGGCCGGCTTCTCGGACTGCCCGTCGCCCGGCCCCGCGGACGGCCGTGCCGAGGGCACCGCGGAGGGAAGAGTGGAAGGAGCCGCCGAAGGAGTCGGCTGGCCGAATTCGAACGGGAGCGTGAACGGAGGGATGAGGCCCGGGAAGATGTCGACGGGAGTGGCGGTGCTGCCGCTTTCCCGCGCGGTCACGCCCTCGGCCATCGCGGTCAGCTCGGCGCGCTTCCACCGCTCGGGCTGGAGGAAGAGTGTGACCGCGACCCCCTCGCGGTCCAGCCAGAATGCGTCCCCGGTGGCCTCTGAGACGTAGGCGTCCCGGCCGTTGACGGCGGTTTTCTCCAGGTGTTGGGGTGCCAGGTGCGAGTAGCGCGCGTCGCGCACCTTGTCGAGTTCGGTGAGCTTGTCGTCTCGGACCACGGTCACTTTGCCGTAGACGACGCCCGGCCCCTGGACCCAGGAGACGTGCGAGGTCCGGTTGCCCCGGCGGTCGGTCGAGCTCTCGGCACTGATGCCGTACCGGTCCAGTCCCGGGGGCAGGTAGTTCACGTCGAACCCGTCGAGCGAGTAGGACGATGCTTTCTGTTGGACGACTGGCCAGGGCAAGTGCGGCGGCTGGTCGCCGGCCGCCGCAGTATTGCCTGCGGCGCCGAACGCGGCCAGGGAAACAGTGGCCGCGCCCGCCAGCGCGGTCCACCTCTGGGGCTTGCGCATCTTCGACCTCTCCTGGGACTACTCTGGGTATTCAAGATGGGACCCTCTGTGGTTTTAGGTGCCACCTGACCCAAAAATCTCACACGAAGTGACCAATTGATGACAGTAGGTCGCCCGTGTCGCTTAAAGGAAGTGCGCGGATTGAGTTGGGTGGAGGTGTGGTTCTTCGTGTTTTCGACATCGGATGCTCTCCTCGTGGGGAAGTATTCGTAACCAACAGTCACGATCGTTGAGCCTGACGTGACGCCGGTCGTGACTATCGAGGAGCGCAATGTTCACGCGTTTGTGTGTGGCCGCCGCTGTTTTCGCTATCACCCTTGCTGGAACCGCCCCCGCTGAAGCAGCCGCACTCCGTCTCGGCGGGGAGGTGGTGGCCGTTGCCCACCGGGGGGCGTCCGCCTACGCCCCCGAGAACACCATCGCCGCCATCGACGAGGCCCGGGCCCGCGGAGCCCGAACGGTCGAGCTGGATGTCCAGCAGACCAAGGACGGTGCACTCGTGCTCGTCCACGACACGACGCTTGTGCGCACCACCGATGTCAAGAAGGTCTTTCCCGGCCGGTCCTCCTACCGGGTCTCCGACTTCACCCTCGCCCAGATCCGCCGCCTCGACGCCGGGGCCTGGTTCGATCCCGCCTACGCGGGTGAGCGCGTCCCCACCCTCAAACAGGGCCTGGAGCGGCTGCGTCGTCACCGGTTGAGCCTGCTCCTGGAACTCAAGTCCCCCGCCAGTTATCCGGGGATGACCGAGCAGGTCGCCAAGCTGCTGCGCAGTGAGCAGTGGTGGACGGGGCCCGGGGCCACGGCCCGCGGACGCCTCGTGGTGCAGAGCTTCGACCACGAGGCCACGTATCTTTCGCACACCCTGCTGCCGGGGGTCGCGCACGGTGTCCTGGGGAAGGTGCCTCGGGAGCAGATCGCGGACTACGCGACCTGGGTCGACCAGATCAACCCCAACCACACCTCCATCGACGCCGCGTACGTGCGGGCCGTGCACGACGAGGGGGTGGAGGTATTCGTCTACACCGTCAACGAGCCGGCGCAGATGCGGTCCGCGATCGCGAAAGGGGTCGACGGGATCATCAGCGACCGGCCCGACGTGCTGCTCAAAGTGATCGGGGAGAGCGGCTGACCGGGGCCGCTCCGAGCGGCCCCGGTCGTGGGAGGGCTAGTCCCGGCCGGGAATCCCGGGGCGCCGCTGCCAGGGCAGCGGGCCCTCCAAGGGCCGGTACTCCACGCCGATGGCGTCCAGTCGGTCCAGGTGCCCCTGCAAGCGGGGCAGGAACTCCGCGAAATCGCGTTTCTGCGCCGACCACACCGTCTCGGCGAACGCCGACAGTCGTGGGAAGACCATGAAGTCCACCGTGCGCGGGGAGTCCATGTGCTCGGTCCACACGTTCACCTGGGCGCCCAGGACGTGTTCCGCTTCGGTCGGGGAGAGCTCCACCGGGACCGGCTCGACGGCGTAGACATCGGCCAGCGTCAAGACGGTCCCCACCGGGATCGGCTCGTCGGGCGAGTCGGACTGGCGGTAGTCGAGGTAGGAGGTCCGGGTCGGGCACATCACCACGTCGTGTCCGGCCCGCGCGGCGGCGATACCGCCTTCGGTGCCCCGCCAGGAGAGCACCGTCGCCCCCGGGGCCAACCCGCCCTCAAGGATCTCGTCCCAGCCCAGCAGGCGTCGGCCCCGGCCGGTCAGGTATTCGTCGAAGTGCCGGATGAACCAGCTCTGCAACCCGTCCTCGTCCGAGAGTCCTTCCGCCGAGATCCGCTCCTGCGCCGACTCGCTGGCTTGCCACTGCCCCTTGGGGCACTCGTCGCCGCCCACACAGACGTAGCGGCTGGGGAACAGCTCCAGCAACTCGTCGAAGACGTTGCGGTAGAACTCCAGCGTCGTGTCGGAGACGTTCAGGACGTTCTCGATGACCCCCCACTCGCGTCCGACTTCGAGGCGTTCGCCTTCGCCGAGCTCGGGATAGGCGGCGATGGCGGCCTGGGAGTGGCCTGGGACGTCCACCTCCGGGACCACTGTGATGTGCCGGGCGGCGGCATAGGCGACGATCTCGCGGATGTCGTCCTGGGTGTAGAACCCGCCGTGCGGCCTTTTGTCGAACGCCTTGGGCCCGGCCGCCCCGACCTGGCTCTCCCGCCGCCAGGAGGCGACCTCGGTCAGTTTCGGGTAGCGCTTGATCTCCACGCGCCAGCCCTGGTCATCGGTCAGGTGCAGGTGCAACACGTTGAGCTTGTGCAGGGCGAACAGGTCGATGAGGCGCAGCACTTCCCGTTTGGGCAGGAAGTGCCGGGCCACGTCGATCATGCATCCGCGCCACCGGAAGCGCGGCTGGTCGGTGACGTGTACGGCGGGCAACGTCCAGCCGGTGTCCGTCGGGGAGCGCCGGTAGGCGGCCGGAGGAAGCAGCTGGCGCAGCGTCTGCGCGCCGTAGAACACTCCGGCCGCGTCGTTGCCGACCACCAGCGCGCGTTCGGCGTCCACGCTCAGCCGGTACCCCTCGGCGGCGAGCCCGGAGCGGGCGTCCACCCGCAACTCGATCCGGGGGCCCTCGGTTCCGGGGGCGAGGCCCAGCCCGGTCGCGGCCCCGAGTTCGGTGCGCAGCCAGGCCGCGGCGCCCGCCGAGGCGTCGTCGGCGGCGATGCGGGTGTCAGGGGTGAGGGCCAGCCCGGGCTCGTCGGTCACGACGAGTTCGGCGGGGCGCGGCACCAGTGAGTGCACAGGCACGGAAGGGGCTCCTAGCGGTCCAGGCCACGGTCGCGACAATGCTGTCACGGCCGACGATAAAAGGACACCTTCTTTACAGTTCGATCGTGGGGTCGCTCGACCTGCTGTGCCGGTGGTCCGGGCGCAACGGTCGCGATTCGGTCCGGTTGCCTATTGCTTTAGGGGAGTGACACAGGGTTGTGTGATGTAGATCTCAGTCACGCCTCTCGTGGCTCGCGAAGCTGGTGGACAGCGCGATTCGGGACTGACTTACCTCTTGGGGGCATTCTTCGGCACTGTTCTCCGCCCGTTGCAGGAGGTACTTTTCTGAAGTGTTGACCGTTGCTTGACCTGGCTCGATGGAGGTGGCTAGTGCCTGATCCCCGCGTGGTTATCACTGACACCGGTTCCTTCGACCCAGAGCCCGCGCTCAAGCTTCTCGGTGACGCCGGTTTTCAGACCCGGGTGCTGGGCACTCGCGACCCGAAGCGCATCGCCGCAGAGGCTTCGGACGCCATCGCGCTCATCGTGAACGAAACCCGGGTGGACGCCGAACTTCTGGACGCCCTGCCAGGGCTCCGCCTGGTCATGGCCATGCGCCCGGGCTCTTCCCGGATCGACATGGTCGAGGCGGAACGCCGTGGCCTGTGGGTGTCGGAGCTGCCCCGCCGAGAGAACGTCGAACAGGCTGCCAACCGCGCGCTCGCGCTGGCCCTGGTCCAGTTGCGGCGCATCGCCCACCACCGCGAGACCTCGTTCGCCCCGCCCCCGCGCGCCCGTGACCTCACCCTGGGCCTGGTTGGGATGGGACAGGTGGCCACCAGACTCGCCGACTGTGCAGCGCCCCTGTTCAAGCAGGTCATCGGCACGGGATCACGGCTGAGGCAATGGCCGCGTGGCGTGGGTCGCACCGGCTTCCGCGAGCTTCTGCGCACGGCCGACGTCATCTCGCTGCACGTCCCCCTCACCCCCGGGACCAAGAGCCTGATCGGTGCCCCGGCCCTGGCCGCGATGCGTCCGGGGACGGTGCTCATCAACCTCTCCAGCCCCGGACTGGTGGACCGCCGGGCGTTGCTCACGGCCTTGGACACCCACCACCTGGCCGGGTACTCCGCCGGCTACGCCCTTGAGGACGACCGCACCCACTTCACCACGCGCTGTGCGCTGCGCAACCACCCGGCGGTGCGCTTCGCCCCCGACAACGCCGACCAGTGCCAGGATCGCCTCGCAGTGCTGGCCCGCAATATCGTGACCTGGCGCGATCGCGGTTTCCCGGTGGCCACGGTGGCCAGGACCGGACCGTTCTTCCCGGACGCGGCGCGGTCGGACTAGCCTTCGGCCGGTCTGTCCAACGGAGCGGTCCGTCTGCGTTGCGCCCGGTCGATCCGCCGACGAAGTCGCCGCGCCAGGTGCAGTGCCCGGTCGCGATCCTCTCGGGCGTTCCACCATCGGGTGTACGCCTCGATGCGCGCCTGCCTGATGGTCTCAAGCTGCGCCTCTAGTTGCCGTACCTGCTGTTCGAGTTCGATGCGGTCGCGCTCGTAGCCGACCAGCACCTGACCACAGGCCTCCACCTGGTGTTCGACACGATCGGCCTCGGCGGCCAACCCGTCCAACACGAATGGCCTCCGGGGTCGATTTTCTCCGACGAACCACATGTCCCTCTGTTTATCCCGAATGGCGCCGGAGTCAGCAAAACGGAGGGCAAAAAGCATGGAAAGCGACTTAAAGTCGACGGTGCGGGCAGAATTAGGACCGATCTACCCGCACCAGTATTTTCTCGGCTCAGGCGGCTATTGCATTGCGTCGCCGCGTTTGGGCGGGACGCTGGATCGCTCGGCTCGACAGCGCCGGCGCCGGGTCGGGCCGCACCTGGTCGTAGATCTCCTCGAACCGGTCGAGCGAGCGCCGGTGGTCGTGGGTCTGGGCGATCTCCCGGCTGGCAGCGCCCATCGAAGCGGTGCGCTCGGGAGACTCCAGTACGGCCAGCAGCCGCTGGGTCAGGGTCGCCACGTCGCCCGGCGGGTACAGGTAGCCGTTGCGTCCGGAGCGCACCAGGTGGGGGAGCGCCAGCGCGTCGGCGGCCACCACCGGCAGCCCGGTGGACATCGCCTCCAACGTCGCGATGCTCTGCAGCTCCGCGACGCTGCCGATCGCGAACAGGTCGGCGGCGACGTAGACCAGCGGCAGCTCCTCGTCGGAGACGAACCCCAGGAATCGCACGCGCTCGGCCACTCCCAGGTCATCGGCGAGCTGCTGGAGCTCGGCGCGACGCTGCCCGGTCCCCACCAGCGCCAATTGGACATCACGGTGGTTGAGCAGCCGGGGAAGAGAACGGATCAGGTCGTCGATCCGCTTCTCCTCGTCCAGGCGCCCCACGAACACCATGGTCTCGCGGTTGGGGAGGCCCAGGTGCAGACGCGCCGCCGCGCGCTCCCGCGGGCGCGGCTGGAAACGCTCCAGGTCGATACCGCAGGACACCGACTCGATGGGGCGGTCGAACCCCTTTCCCGAGAGGAGCTGTGCCGCCCGGTCGGTGGGGGTGGTGACGTAGTCGGCCTCATAGGCCACCTGGATCATGTCGCGCCACGCCAGCGAGCCGGTGACGGTGTGCAGGGGCGCCGGGATGTGGGCGTGCGCGAACAGGTTGTCGGGCATGAAGTGGTTGGTCAGCACGACGGGCGTGCCCGATCGGCGCCCGCAGCGAATGGCCGCCCGGCTGATGGTGAAGTGGCTCTGGGCGTGGACCACGTGGGGGGCGAGCCGGTCGATCAGCCGGGCCACGTGCCCGGTCACCCCGAGCGGGACCGCGGTACGCATCGTCGGGTGGACCAGTACCGAGGCGGAGCGGAGCCGGTGCAGCGTCACCCCGTCCTGGTACTCGATGCGGGGGGCGCCGGAGGCCGAGGCACAGACCACGTGCACGTCGTTGCCGCGTTCGGCCAGTCCCGTGGCCAGCCGGTAGGTGAAGTACCCGGCCCCGTTCACATCCGGTGGGTAGGTGTCGGTCCCGATCAGGATGCGCCGGGGTTTGCTGGACGTGCGCACGCGATTGGTCGGCAGGCTCATTTGGCGTCTCCTGAAGAAGTCGTGTCGACGAGTTCGGGCCCGGGGCCGTTCCCGTGCCGGTTTCCCGCTTCGGGGTTGCGGTTCTTGGCCCGTGCCAGCACGGCCGTTCCGGCAATGGCCAGCGCGGCGGCGCCGGTGGCCAGGAGCTGGTCGGCCAAGGTCGTGGGCAGCCCTTCGCCCAACACCAGCGCGCCGATCCCCGCCCCTGTTATGGGGTCGACGACCAGCAACGTTGCGTAGGCAGCGGCGAAGTGGCCGGTGCGATAGGCGTTCTGCTGGAGGAGGCCGCCGAACAGGGCGACGGCCACCGCCAGTACGGTCAGCCAGCTGAGTACCGCGATCGGATTCGATGCCGCGGCGGCGGCGACCACCCGGGCCAGGGCCGAGGTGGTACCCAGCGCGATGCCCCCCATGGTGGCCAGCAGTACCGCCCGTGCGCCCACAGGGACCCAAGGGGCAGCGAAGTAGACGGCCAGCCCCACGACGGCCACCGTTCCGGTGAGCGCCAGTGCCGCGGGCAGCGGCAGTTCAGGGGCCGACGAGGTGTGGTGCGGGAAGAGGAACAGGACACCGGCCAGACCGACCATGACGGCCAGCCCCGCGAGGATCTGACTGGACCGCACCCGTGTGCGGTTGAACACCGCCGACAACACGATCGCGAACAACAGGCCGGTGACACCGATGGGTTGGATGATGGTCAGTGGAGCACCGCTGAGCGCCACCAGGTGCAGGCCGACCCCGGCTCCCACCGCCAGTGTGCCGAGCACCCACCGCGGGCTGCGTGCCAGATGCAGCAGGAAACCCAGCCTGGCGACACTGTGCCCGGGAGCGCGCACCGTGTCGCGTTCCTGGAGTGCCGACCCCAGTGCCATGCAGAACGCCCCGCACAACGCGATTCCGACGGACCAGAACATCATGAGGAGACCACTCCCCGGCCGTCCGCTCGCGGAGTGGTCGCCACGGTGCGTCTCCTCTTCCTCGGTGCGGCGTCCGAGACACGCCGCGCATACTGATGACGGTACGGATCGGCTGCTGCCCCGATCGATAAGGCCAACACCCGAACAGGGGTGGTGGCAGCTCTACCGGTAGCGGGATGGGTGGCCACATATCCGCACCGTGCGTGTGCCGGTAATGGCGTCGGACCTGCGCGCATTTCAGCCTCCTGTCGGCAGGTCCGCCGTTTTTGCGTGAATGCCGGTGGAATCGACGAGGTTTTCCTTCTCCGAACCGTAGATATCCCCAGTTGGTTTCGCGTCGCCCAAAATTCTGGGATTCCGTGGAGAAATCTTCGCCAAAAGTTGGCAATAGGCGTACTCTTCGCAGCCCTCGCCGTTCGGAGGGCACGGCAGGGCGACGGGACGGCGGGGGAGGCCGTTGAGCGGGCGCTGCCCGATCAGGTCAGGTAGGGGGTGAGGAGCTGGTCGACCGGTGCGTAGTCGTCGGTGAGGACCTGGCCCTGCGCCGACCAGCGGTCCAGGAGCGCGGGACCGGCGAGGGCGCCGGGCTGTTCGGCCCCGGCCAGCAGCGGTTCCAGCGACGCGGTGTCCAGCGGGGTGTTGGAGGCGATGACCACGTGGTTGCCGCCCACCGCCGAGTCGAGGCCGTCGCGGTCGGCCACCACGGCCACGTGCGCGAAGACCTCTTCCAGGGTCGCCACCTCGGCGGCGACGAAGGAGCGCGGGCCCCGATCGATGATGTTGGCCAGGTAGAGACCGTCCGGGCGCAGCACCCGGTCGATCTGCTCGGCGAATTCCAGGGTGCTCAGGTGCCAGGGCACACTCAACCCGCCGAACGCGTCACCGATGACGACGTCACGGCTTGCGGTGGGCGCCGCGGTCATGGCGGTGCGCGCGTCCCCCTCGACGACCTCCAGGTCCGGCCCGGTGCGCAGATCCAGTTCGTCACGGGCCATCCGGGTCACCGCCGGGTCCACCTCGAACACCAGGCTGGTCGAGCCCGGACGCGCGCTCGCCAGCCAGCGGGGCATCGTGTAGGCCCCGCCTCCGACGTGCAGGGCGGCCAGCGGTCCTTCGGGCGGCAATGCCTCCAGGGCCGCGCCGAACCACTGCGTGTAGCCGAACTCCAGGTGCAGTGGGTCGGACACGTCCACGTAACCGTGCCGTAGATCGTCCAGCAGGAGAACCCGGCCGCTCGCGCGCTCGGGGTCGGGGAGCACCCGCGCGCAGTAGTACGCGGTCTCGGCGTCGCAAGGGGACTGCACGCGTACCAGCATCGTGGCGCCCAGGGCGCAGACCAGCAGGGCGCACAGCGTCTGGCCTGGCGTGGTCACCAGCCGTCCGCCGCGCACCAGGAACGGTGCGCCCAACAGGACGAGGGCCCCGCCGGTCACCAGCAGTACCATCGACACCGGTAGGGCGGCGATCAGGACGTAGCCGGTCAGGAAGGTCCCGGCCAGCGCACCCAGCGTGCCCCACGCGCTGAAGCGTCCGATGATGCTGCCGCTGTGCTCCAGGTCCGCCAGCTGGGTTTTGACCACGACCGGGGTCACGGCGGACAGCAGTGCAACCGGTACCGCGATGCTCAACGCCACGAGGAAGAGGGCGGTGAAGGGGCCGGCCCCGCTCAGCGAGGGACCCAGCAGCAGCACCAGGGGACGGGCCAGCAGGGTCGTCCCGCCTCCGAAGACCAGCAGCACGCCCAGGACCGGTCCGGTGCTCCAGCGGTCGGCCGCGTCTCCGCCGGCTTTGGCCCCCAGGGCGATCGCGCCGAGTGCCACTCCGATGGCCGCGGTGTAGGTCTCCAGGGTGTCACCGGCGTAGGGGGCGACGAGCCGGGTCACCGCCACCTCCAGGACCAGTACGACCGCTGAGGAGAAGACGACGACCACCGTGGCGAGGATTCGGTTCACGCCAAGCGAGCGTAGTGGAGTTGCGCTCCCGGCGGGGTGCCGACCGGTCGAGGCGAGGGCGGGCCGCTCGAAGCGGAAGGGAGCGGCCCGCCCCGCCGTCAGGGTCAGCGTAACGCGGATCAGGGGTGCGAAGGGGAGACGGGGACGAGGCTGTCACTGGGGGCGGTTACCGCACGGTAGTGCCGGATCAGCAGTGCGTTGACCGATTCCCAGGTCCGCGCGCTCACGCTGGGCCGGGCGGCCGCGGCGAGCCTGGACCGCACGTCCGTGTTGTGCACCAGACGCCCCGCGGCCAACCGCAACCCGCGCACCGAGTCCGGTGCGTAGCGCAGTCCGTTGCAGCCGTCTTCCACCAGGTCCAGGGGGCCGCCCGCCGCCGGGGCCACCACCGGTACCCCCGAGCTCAGCGCTTCCTGGAGGGCCTGGCAGAAAGTCTCGTCGGCACCGGTGTGCACGAAGACGTCCATGCTGGCGTAGAGCCGGGACAGGTCGCTGCCCGTACGCTGCCCGGTGAAGACGGCCCCCGGGAGTCTGCGCCGCAACCGCGCGCGGTCGGGGCCGTCCCCCACGACGACCAGCCGGACACCGCGAAGTTTCGCCACCTCCGCGAGCAGTCCCACCCGCTTGTCCCGGGACAGCCGCCCCACGTATCCCACGATCACCTGCCCGTCAGGGGCGAGCCGGCGGCGCAGTGCCTCGTCCCGGTGGGCGGGGTGAAAGCGTTCGGTGTCCACTCCGCGCGGCCACAGACTCAGGCGTGGAAAGTCCCGCGCGGTCAGCAGCTCCAGCGTGGCGGTGGAGGGGACCAGGGTGCGGTCCACCGCCGAATGGAGCCGGCGCAGGTAGGGCCACAGCGTGCCGGCCCCCGGGATGTTGTAGCGGCCGGCGAAGCCGACCAGGTCGGTCTGGAAGACCGCGACGGTGGGAAGCGCCCACCGCCGGGACACCTCTACCGCGGTGTGTCCGAGCAGGGCGGGCGAGGCCAGGTGGACGACATCGGGGGAGAACCCGCGGAGCGCGGTGGTCATCAACCGGCGCGTGGGAAGTCCGGCGGAGAAGGACCGGTAGCCGGGCAGGGGGACGCCGGGGAGCCGGATCACGGGAAAGCCCGCGTAGTGGGCCGGTCCGTGGCCCGGAGCGATGATCACCGCCTCGTGGCCGTCTGCGGCGAGGTGGTCGGCGACCCGGCAGACCGAATTGGTCACGCCGTTGACCTGGGGCAGGAAGGATTCGGTGACGATGGCCACGCGCAATGGCGCGCCACCGTCGGCGGGAACGGGAGGCATTGGCTTCTCCCCACGGGAGCGAGGGTCCGGCCGGGCCGCGCCCGGCCTTGCGCTCCCGACGTTAAGCGGCTGTCGTGAACCCGGCCCGCGCGCGGGGTGAACACCGGATTGAGTCCGGTGAACGCCGGCATCGCTTTCCGCCGTGCCGCCTGTCCGATCGGTCGCCTTCCAAGGCAGTATTGTGCCCGCTACCTGCCCGTCGTCGTGAAAGGAGTCCGTACGGTGACACTCACCGAATGGGCGCGGATCGTCTGCGCCGAACTGGGGATGCCCGACGAGATGGACCGGTCCGATGTGGACCGCATCCTCGACCTCGCCCGGGACGCGGCGCATTCGGTGGCCCGCCCGGCGGCGCCGCTCACCACCTACCTGCTGGGTATCGCGGTGGGCCGGGGCGCCGACCCGGCGCAGGCCGCTGCCGTGCTGAGCAGGCTGGCACTCGAACAGGCATCCGATCCCGATGCGGATCGGTAACCGGCCCCGAGACCGTCGTGCTGACCGAACGTGACTCGACGGTGACGAATCGGTGGGACTCTGGACGCTTGCCCCAGTAGGCCACCGGCGACGTCCCCGACATCCGGTCCGACCCCCGCCCCCGGTCAGGGCCGCACACGAACCGGGTGCGGACGGTGTATCCGCGCCCGTAGAACAGGAATCCAGACCGTGCAAGAACTTCAGAAGATCCTCGATACGGCGGTCGACACGATTTGGGGGCCGCTCGTCCTCATCCCGTTGTTGCTGCTGACCGGACTGTTTCTGACGATCAGGCTCGGCGGCCTGCAGTTCCGGACGCTCTTCCACGCGTTGTGGCTGGCGCTGGTGCGCCGTGAGGAGAAGGGCTCCGCCGAGGGCGACGTCTCGCACTACAAGGCACTGGCCACCGCAATGGCCGCCACCATCGGTGTGGGCAACATCGCCGGTGTGGCCACCGCCATCGGCATCGGCGGCCCGGGCGCGCTGTTCTGGATGTGGATGACCGGCCTCGTGGGCATGGCCACCAAGTACAGCGAGGGCCTGCTCGGCGTGATGTACCGCCGCCCCGACGCGAAGGGCGAGATGAGCGGTGGCCCGATGTTCTACCTGAGCCGGGGGGTCGGCGGTAACTTCGGGAAGATCCTGGGCGCCGCGTTCGCCGTCTTCGGCGCCGTCGCCGCGTTCGGCATCGGCAACATGGTGCAGTCCAACACCGTGGCCGCCCAGTTGGAGTCCACCTGGCAGGTCGAGCCGTGGATGACCGGCGCGGCCCTGGTGGCGGCCACCGCCATCGTGGTCCTGGGCGGGATCAAGAGCATCAGCAACTTCGCCGCCGCGTTCGTGCCGTTCATGTGCGTCGCCTTCATGCTCAGCAACATCGTCGTCCTGCTGGTGTTCGTCGACCAGCTCCCCTCCGCGCTCGCCCTCGTCGTCACCGACGCGTTCACCGGCACCGCGGCGGTCGGCGGTTTCGCCGGCTCCGGTGTCCTGATCGCCATCCAGATGGGGGTGGCGCGCGGGATCTTCTCCAACGAGTCGGGTCTGGGCACCGGGGCGATCGCCGCGTCCGCCGCCAAGACCAGCCAGCCGGTGCGCCAGGGCATGGTCTCCATGACCCAGACCTTCATCGACACCCTGATCATGGTCACGCTCACCGCGCTGGCCATCATCGTCACCGGGGCGTGGAAGGTCGAGGGCCTGGCGGGAGCCCCGATGACCTCCTGGGCACTGGACCAGGCGCTCCCCGGGAGCTGGGGCAGCTACACCATCGCCGTGGGCGTCCTGGTCTTCGCCTTCACCACGATCCTGGGCTGGTGCTACTACGGCGAACGCTGCATGGACTTCCTCTTCGGCCGGGCCGCGGTCCTGCCCTACCGGCTGATCTTCGTGGGCGCGGTGTTCGTCGGCGCGGTCTGGGAGCTCGACGTGGTGTGGGCGTTCAGCGACATCGCCAACGGACTCATGGCGCTGCCCAACCTGGTGGGCCTGCTCCTGCTGTCGCCGGTCATCGTGGCCGAGACCAAGAAGTACTTCGCCAACCCCAATTGGCGCGACCCCGACAACCTGGTGGACGTGCGCTCCTAGCGCCGCTCGCTGTCGGATGGCAGGACGGCGGCGGCGCACCCCAATGGGGTGCGCCGCCGCCGTTGCGTTCGCCCCGCCGCGCGTTCGCCCCGCCGCGCGTTCGCCCCGCCGCGCGGACGGGGCGGGGAGCGTTCGGGACCGGTGCCGGACGAAGCGGTTAGGAGCCCGACGCCTTCTTCTCCTGCCACCACGCGTAGAAGTGGTGTACGGGGCCCTTGCCGTGACCCACGTCGAGTTCGTCGGCGTGCCGCAGGGCCTCGGTGAGGTAGGACTTGGCGTCGCGCACCGCCGAGGACCAGTCCGGACGCTGGGGGCGCAGCGCGGCGATCGCCGAGGACAGCGTGCACCCGGTCCCATGGGTGTTCGTGGTGTCGACCCGGGGTGCGGTCAGTGTCTCGGGGGGCGCGTCCGGGGCGAGCAGCAGATCGGTGCTGGTGGCACCGCGGAGGTGTCCGCCCTTGAGCAGCACTCGTGCGGGGCCCAGCTCCACCAAGCGGTGTGCCTGCTCGGCCATCTCCGCCAGGTCCACGGCCTCGGTGCAGCCGAGCAGGTCGGCGGACTCGGGAAGGTTCGGCGTGATCAGGTCCGCGCGCGGCAGCAGCTGCGAGCGCAGGGCACCGACGGCTTCCTCGGCCAGCAGCCGGTCGCCGCTCTTGGCGACCATCACCGGATCCAGGACGACGTTGGGCAGCCGGTAGGCGTCGATGGCGTCGGCCACCGCGCCGATCACCTCCGCGTTGGAGAGCATCCCGATCTTGACGGCGTCCACGCGCACGTCCCGCAGCAGCGTGTCCAACTGGCTGGTCACGAAGCGCGCGGGAACGTCGTGGACTTCCGTCACCCCGGTGGTCGTCTGCGCGACCAGGGCCGTCACCACGGTCATCCCGTAGCCGCCCAGCGCCGAGAACGCCTTGAGGTCGGCCTGGATGCCCGCGCCCCCACTGGGGTCGGTCCCTGCGATGGACAGGATGTTGAAGCTCAAGGGGACGTCCCTTCGCCAGGTGGTGCCGGCATCGACTGCGGTATCGGTGGAGCGGCCGCGCGGGCCGGCCGTCAGGAACTGCGGTGCTGACCGGAATCGACCGGTTCGGACTCCACCGCCGCCGGAGCGGGCTTCTTGACCAGGTGTTCGAGCACCATGATCCCCACCACGACCACGAATCCGACGGCCATCAGGCCGAAGGTGACCGCCGCTGCCTCGGTGGGGAGGGTCAGGCCGCGGGCATCGTCCTGCCAGGGCCACAACGCGCGCAGCGAACCGGCCATGACACCGGTCATGATGACCAGTGTCATGTGCCTGCGGTTGTCCAGCAGCCATTGCAGCAGTTTCACGAAGCAGGCCAGCCCGACGATGGCGCCCGCGGCGAAGGTGGCGATGTAGCCGAGGTCGCGCTCGTTCAGGGCGTTCATCGTCGGTCCGTACAGGCCGAAGGTCAGCAGGATGAACGACCCGGACATGCCCGGGATCACCAGGGCGCAGATCGCGACCGCCGCGGCCACCGCGACGACCAGCGGGACCGGCTCCACGTGCGCCGGCGGAACCCCGGTGAGGATGAACGCGATGACCGCGAAGAGTAGCGCGACGGCGTAGTCGTAGGAGCCCCAGCGCCGGCCGGACATGGAGTAGGGCACCCAAAGCGAGGCCAGTACCAGGCCGAAGAACAGACCGTAGGACTCGATGGCGTAGGTCTCCACCAGCGGTGCGACGAATCGGGCGGCCAGGACCACCGCCACGGCCATGCCGGCGAGGACGGTGAGGATCAGCGTCCAATCGGCCTGGCCGAACTCCGCCTTGGCCCGTCCCAGCCCCTGCTTGCGGGGCAGGTCCGCGACGGCCAACCGGATTCCGCTGATCGTGTGCCCCGCGGACTTGACCAGCCCCTCGTAGACCCCGACGATCAGCGCGACGGTGCCGCCGCTGATTCCCGGGACGACCTCGGCGGTGCCGATGAGAGCGCCGCGCACGGTGTTGAACAGATGGGTGACAGGGGAGTTCGCCATAGTCTGCGTTTCGTGTGGGGGTCGTGGAGCGTCGCGGTCGCACGCGGCGGGTGAGCCGGGGCCGGGTCCGCGTGGCCCGCGCGGTCCCCAAGTCTAGGGCCGATCGTCATGGGCCCAGTGGCCGCGCGCCCGCGGCCGGTGTGCCGGGCGGGTCAGCGCTGTTCGGAGACCGGCGACGGACCGCGCGCCACGCGCGCCGCCCAGCGGTAGTCCTGCTTTCCCACGGCCGTTCGCTTGACCTCGGAGACCACGTGGATGCGGCGCGGTACCTTGAACCCCGCCAGCCGGGTGCGGCAGTAGTCGCGCAGTTGGTCGTCGGTGGGCCGCTGCTCCGATACGAGCGAGACCACGGCGGTGACCCGTTGGCCCAGTCGCTCGTCGGGGGCGGAGACCACGATGGAGTCGCTGATGTCGGGATGCGATTTCAGCACCGACTCGACTTCCTCCGGGTAGACCTTCTCGCCGCCCGTGTTGATGACCGCGGATCCGCGGCCCAGCAGCTCGATGGATCCGTCGGTGGCGATCGTGCCGAAGTCGCCCGACATCGCCCAGCGCCGACCCTGCTCGTCGACCGGGAAGGTCGCGGCCGTCTTGACGGGGTCGTTGTAGTAGCCCATCGGGATGCGTCCGGTGCGCGCGATCCGGCCGACCTGTTCGGACCCCGGAGGCAGCGGGCGCAGCCGGTCGTCCAGCACGCAGACGCTCGCTCCCATCGCGAAGCGCCGGGCCCCGCTGGTCGACCCCTTCGCCGAGCCGGCGACCGAGGCGCCGCACACCCCTGTCTCGGACCCCCCGTAGCTGTCGTTGAGGGTGATCGAGGAGCGCCAGAGCCGCCACATCTCGCGCACCGCCGGCGTCAGGGGAGTGCCGCCCGAGTTGACCGCCGAGAGCCGCGGGCAGTGCTCGGGGTCGGACAGGAGCGCGTGGGCGAGGGGGCGGGCCATGGCGTCGCCGACGCACTGCACGATCTCCACGTCCTCACGGTCCGCCAGGTCCACCACCCGGCCGGGATGGAAGGTGCGGTCGGTGTTGAGCACCACGGTGGAACCCTTGAACAACATGCTCAGCGCGTTCCACTGGCCTGCGGCGTGCATCAGCGGACCCAGGACCAGCATGCGTCGCGCAGAGCACTCCGCCGCGCGTGCCCCCACCTCGGCGCTTCCGGTGGACCGGGGCCGGTCGGGGCTTCGCCGCTCCAGCGCGACCCGGAAGATGTCCTCGTGGCGCCACATCACGCCCTTGGGGTAGCCCGTGGTGCCGCCGGTGTAGAGCATGTAAAGATCGTCGCCGCAGGTGGGGGGAAGGGCCGCGGTCGATTCGGCTGCCGCCTCCACCGCCTGCTCGTAGTCCGCGCCGGGCAGTGCGGCCGGGCCCGAGCCGTCGTCGAGCAGGAGGACGTGGCGCAGCAGGGGGAGGCGTCCGCGTACCGCGGCCACCGGTGCGGTCAGGGAGTTCTCGGCGATCAGCGCCACCACGTCGGCGTCGTCGAGCACGTAGTGCAGTTCCGCGGCCACGTAGCGGTAGTTGACGTTGACCGGGACCGCGCCCGCACGCCAGACCCCGAAGACGGCTTCCAGCCACTCGGCCCGGTTGAAGGAGAGGATCGCGACATGCTCGCCAGGGGTGATGCCCGCGTCGACCAGGTGGCGGGCCACCCGCGTGGCGCGTGCGTCGAGGGAGGCGTAGGACAGTCGGTGCTCACCGGCGACGACGGCCAACCGGTCCGGCACGGCGGCGGCCACCGAGCTGAGCAGACCGGGCAGCGAGAAGTCCGCCCCCGTGGAGTCGGTGGCGGTGCTGTCAAGACATCGCGGTTCCGTCATGAAGCGCCCCTTGATCGCGGTCTTACCCTCGCGTGGGTATGAGGACCGATCCTGCAGGTATGGGCCACGTCACTCGCAGGCGGGGGTCGGTATCGCCAAAAGCCCTTCCCGGTGAACAAAAGCCCAGCTCAGAGAGTTTTAACCTGCCGGAAACATTGGGTGGCGGTCAAGGATCGGGAGTGGTGTCGGGCCGACATGTGTCCGAGCTCACCGAAAGGGCAAGGGGACGGTTGCCCTGCCCGTCCCCTTCGTGCCTGGTGCGACCCGTGGCCGGATCGGGCGGTGCGCTCGATCACCGTGGACCGAGAGCGGCACCACCGTGCCGATCTCCCGCACATCCGACCTTTCGGCGCAAGGGCGTGAACCGCCAACCCGCCCGGCCCCACTTGGGCACCGCGCCTCCCTTGTATCCCGGTCGGCCCGTCTGTTCCACTTCTTGAGGTCACCTGCTTTGTGCGTTATCCGAGCGGGTATCCAAAGATCGAACAACGGTCAATGGCGATCGGAGCAACTGGATGAGCAATACGCGCAGTCTGGGATCCGACACGGTGCACAGCGGCGATCCCGCGAAGCCCGTCGTCTCCACCACCCGTCACATCGAACTGGCCGGAACGCATTCGGCCCACAACTACAACCCCCTGCCGGTCGTCATCGCCGAAGGGGAGGGGGCCTGGGTGACCGACGTCGAGGGCCGTCGCCTCCTGGACTGCCTGGCCGGGTACTCGGCGATGAACTTCGGCCACCACAACCCCGAACTGCTGGCCGCGGCCCACCGCCAGCTCGACCGGGTCACGCTCACCAGCCGCGCCTTCTACAACGACCAGTTCGCGCCCTTCGTCACCGCTCTGTCCGGGCTGGTCGGCAAGGAGCAGGTCCTTCCGATGAACACCGGCGCCGAAGCGGTCGAGACCGGCATCAAGGTCGCGCGGAAATGGGGCTACCAGGTCAAGGGAATCCCCGCCGACCAGGCGACCATCGTGGTCGCCGGCGGCAACTTCCACGGCCGCACCACCACGGTCATCTCCTTCTCCGACGACCCCGAGGCCTACGGCGGCTTCGGCCCCTACACCCCCGGTTTCCGGGTCGTGCCCTACGGGGACGCGGACGCCGTCGCGGCCGCGATCGACGCCACCACCGCTGCGGTACTGATCGAACCGGTCCAGGGCGAAGCCGGGGTCATCGTGCCCCCGCAGAGCTACCTGCCGCGCGTGCGCGAGATCTGCGACCGCGAGAACGTCCTCTTCATCGCCGACGAGGTGCAGTCGGGGCTGGGGCGTACCGGAACCGTCCGGGCCTGTGAGCACACCGGCGTGGTGCCCGACCTCTACCTGTTCGGCAAGGCGCTGGGCGGCGGGATCCTCCCGGTCTCGGCGGTCGTGGCCGACGCCGATGTCCTCGACGTGATCGAGCCCGGGCAGCACGGCAGCACCTTCGGAGGAAACCCGTTGGCCTGTGCCATGGGGTCGACCGTTGTGGGCATGCTGCGGGAAGGCCCCTACCTGGACAACGTCCACAGGCTCGCCCCTGTGCTCGACAGCCGGCTCAAGGAGTTCGTCGGCAAGGGGGTGGTCGCCGCGCGCAGTATCGGCCTGTGGGCGGGCATCGACGTGGACGAGTCGTTGGCCACCGGCCGGGAGCTGTGCGAGCGTCTGTTGAAGAGGGGGGTCCTGGTCAAGGACACCCACGGTTCGACCATCCGGCTCTCTCCGCCGTTGGTGATCACCGAGGACGACCTGAACTGGGCGCTCGACCAGGTCGGCGAGGTCCTCGCCGATTTGCGGGCCGGTCGCTGATCCGGTTGCCGGGGTCCGCTGCTAGCGGGCCTCGGCGGCCAGGACGTCCTGGCTGGCGTTGCGCACGGTTTCGCGGGTCGCGTAGAAGGGGCGGTCGGGCCCCTGGGCCAACTGCGCCCCCACGAGTTCACCGACCGCGCCCTGCCCCTGGGCGTTGGGGTGGAAGGTACTGCGGTCGATGGCGACGCCCCTGCTCAGGTCGCGCAGCAGGACCCCGTTCACCCACGGCTTGTCCGCGCCGATCTCGTGGCCTTCGAGAGCGTCGTAGGCGTCCACGAACTCAACACTTCCCACCTGCCCGGAGTCGGCGATCTCGGCGTCGGCCTCGGCCACCGCCTCGCGCAGCTGCTTGTTGAACCCGAGAATGGTCTTGTTCAGCCAGCGCTGATCGCTGGGGGTCAGCGTGTAGTACATCCCGGTGGGTTCCTGGGGGAAGAGCCGCGGATACCCCACGACGACGATCCGGGCGTCGGGTGCGCGGTCGCGCACCTCCTGCACGACCCCGTCGAACGTCGCCTCGAACGTGCGCATCCGTTTGGCGACGGTGTCCTCCTGGCCGATGCACGCGCCGCTCTCCAGCAGCGGGACCCGCATCATGCAGGTTTTGAGCACCGAGGTGAAGCCCAGGTCGTTGCCGCCGATGCCGACCGTGACCAACGAGGTGTGCGGGGTGACCTCGTCCAACTGGGACTCCGCCGACTCCAGGGACTCCAGCAGCTTGTTGCCGCGTTGGCCGCTGCAGGCCAGAAAGTTGAGACTGCCCGCGAAATCGTAGGACTCGGCGAGTCGTTCGGGGTAGGCGTTGGCCGAGCGCCAGCACCCGCCCTGCACCCCGGTACCGGCGAGGTAGTCCCCCGCGCCGTCGCCCGAGGAGTAGGAGTCCCCCAACGCGTAGTAGTTGCCCCAGGTCGCGGCCTCGACCGGCCCCAGGTGCAGCCGCCAGCCGCCGCCGTCGGCGCGATCCTCGGGGTCGACCGGGACGTTGGCACACCACGTCCGGGTGACATTGCACCACACCTGTTGTACGGCGATCCGACTGGTCGGTACCGCCAGTGTCGCTCCGACGGCCACCACGAGCACCGCGGCGATCGTCCCCAACAGGAGTGTCCGTCTCTTGGCGGCTGGTCTGCGCACGGCCCCGCCAACTCCCCACCACGCTTGTCAACCTGCGATTACCGGCCAAAGAGTACCCGCAGCGCCGGCTCGGGCGCTGACGGGCGGTCCTCACCGCTTCCGAGGTTATCCGCCTCCCACCGGTGGTTGCCGGTGCGGTGCGGGCCCTGGTGGCGGCCCCGGCACGATGTGCCGCGTTGCGGCCATGACCGGATCCCACAAAGATCGGGACCGCTTCTCTGGGGGATCCGGCCTGTCCGCTTCCGGGCCAGGTCGGCAGCATTGGTCCCGTGCCCCTTCGGGAACGGACCGTTGGCCGGGGCCCACGGCGGCAGGAATACCGGCCGCGATGCGAGGACGGTGGGGAAGGTGCGCGAAGAAATGGTGTCGGGTGCTCCGATAGCGGTTTCCTCACCGGGCGGGACCGATGCGTTGACCGGCCGGCTGAAGGGATGGTCGGCCGGCCCCGGAGCCCTCTACCGCAAGCTCGCCGCCGCACTCGCCCGGTTGGTGGAGGAGGGTTCCCTTGCGAAGGGGGAGCGGCTTCCGTCCGAGCGGGTGTTGGCCACGGCGCTCGGGATCAGTCGCACCACCGTCGTCGCCGCCTACAACGAACTGCGTGCCGCCGGGGTCCTGGACGGACGCAAGGGAAGCGGGGCCCGGGTCGACCGCCACCGGTGAGCACCCGCCACCCGGCGTCGGGCAACCTCCCGACGGGGTCCCGTCCCGCGCTACGGCCGGTCAGGACCCCGTCCCGGTCAGTCGGAGTCGTCGGTACCGGCCTGCGCCGGGGCGAGGTAGCCGCCGATGAACCCGAACAGGCCGAACGTGGCCGCGGCCGCGATCGTGGGAACGAAGAACAGCGCCTCGCTGCCCTCGATCCAGGCCGGCCGGGCGGCCAGCACGCCGGCCAACTGCCCCAGGACCAGGAGCGTGCCCAGGATGAAGCAGACGATGAGACTGATCTTGAACAGCAGCCTGACGCCGAGATATGCGCGGTTCGTTGTCTCGTTCATTGTCAGACTCCGAAGATCGGGAGGACGCCCCAGCCGATGAGGCAGCCGATGAGGAAGATGGGGATCATGTAGTAGCCGATGAGCGGCATGAAGGTGCTTTCGGGGCGCGCCCCCGTGAGGCCGGCGGCGACGAAGATCGACCCCGACGCCGGAGGGGAGGCGCCTTCGGTGGAGGCGAACACCAGGATCGCGATGACGGCGAGGAGCGGGTCGACCCCGACCCCGACCAGCGCGAGGAACGAGATCTGGCCGACGGCGGTCAGTGTCGCGGTGGAGGAGAGTGGGCCGGCCACCAGGGTGACCACGAGGCCCACGACCACCACCATGAGGTAGCGGTTGACCGGCAGGCTCGCCAGGACGCCGTTGACGTCGTCGGCAAGGCCCAGGTCTCCCAGGATCTCGCTGGCGGCGATGGCGAAGAACAGCAGCGCGCCGATGGTGGCGAACCTGGGCATGGCCCCGTCCAGCAGCGCCGACCAGCCCCGCAGCGATCCCGGCAGTCGGCGCCGGCCCGCGATCAGCGAGAATCCGATGATCATGATCGGAATCCAGGTCAGCAGTGAGATCGATCCGAGCGCGTCGCCGATCGGGGTGGACTCGGTCAGGAAGTCCGCCAAGGGGCCGACCGTGACGAGGATCGGGATGAGCGCGCCGAGGAAGATGCACAGCGCGCCGCCGCCCTCCCTGAGCGACTGGCGCAGGGGGACGATCTCCTCGTCGGAGGCCTTCGCGATCTTGTCCTTGCGGGTGAAGTAGGTGACCAGCAGGACGCGCAGCACGACCTGGTAGGCGCCGGCGGCCAGCAGCCCCATGTAGACCCCGCCGGTCGAGACGAGACCCCCGGCGAAACCGATCATGATGACCATGGAGGCGCTCGGCGGCAGGGCCGCCCCCATCCCGCCGTTGCCGGCGAGGACGGTCGCCGCCCGGGTCGGGGTCCACCCGGTGCGCACCATCCACGGACCGGTGAAGGAGCCGCTCGACGCGGTGTTGGCGGAGTTGGACCCGGACAGGGAGCCGAAGACGGCCGATCCAGCGGTGTCGATGTAGGCGGGGCCGCCCCGGATACGCCCGAACATCGAGTTCAGGATCGCCAGGATCTTCTGGATCAGACCCGTGACGTCGATCAGGTAGGCCATGAAGACGAAGGCCAGGGCGGCGTAGAGGACGTCGTGGGTGAGGGCGTCGGTGAGTCCCCGGAGCAGGTACTGCGGTGCCTGGGCGCCGGCGAACAGGGAGGTGACGATCAGGCCGAGGAGCATCGCCTCGCCCATGTTGCGTTTGATCACCACGTTCCACACGATGATCACGGTGATGAACGCGAGTAGGGCTATCAGTCCGGTGGGCATTGGTCGGCCTTCACGTCAGGGGTCTCGATAATCGGGGAACGGGCCGTGGAAACGGTTCCGGAGCAGGTCATCGGCGTTCTGCCAGGATCGCGGTCTTGCGCTGCCGCTCGTCGGCGACGACCGCGCGGGCCGCCCGCAGGGTCTGCTCGGCCTGGAGGAGCGGGACGATGATGACGCCGTCGCCGTCGGCGACGACGATGTCCCCGGTGGCGCAGACGGTGTTGCCCACCGCGATGGGTGCGCCGATGCGGCCGGGGCCGGTCTTGTACGGGCCGGCGGGCGAGACGCCGGCGGCCCATACCGGGAAGCCGGCCGCGCGCAGCTCCTCCGCGTCGCGCACCGCGCCGTCGATCACCATCGCCGCGATGCCCTTGTTGATGGCGCGCTCGGCGATCAACTCGCCGATGAGGGCGCGTGAGGTGTCGCCGCCGCCGTTGACGACGATGACGTCGCCCTTGCCCGCGACCTTCAGCGCGTCGTGGATCGCCAGGTTGTCACCGGGACGGGTCAGGACGGTCAGGGCCCGCCCGGAGACGTGCGGCCCCGGCCACACGCTGCGCACCCGGCTGTCGACGAACCCCAGCCGATCGAGGCCGTCGCCGATGGCGGCGGTCGGGACGTCGGCGAACGCCTCGGCCAGGGACGCCCCGTCGCCCGCGGCCTTGCGGGCCAGCGCGAGGTGGCGTTCGGCGGCGGCGCTGCTGACCGGTGTCTCCACGCCGAGGCCGGTGAGGAGGTCGATGCTGGCCCGGAGTTCGTGCGCCCGGCGCAACGCGTGCAGGCGGGTCCCGTTGTCCAGCCGGTCCAGGGCGGCTTCGCCGTCGGTGATCGCCTCCGCGATCTGGGCGCGCATCCACTCCGTCTCGCCCGCCGCGGCGCCCGCGTCCATGCCCTCGGTGATCAGTGCGCCGAGGCCCTTCATGAAGACGCTGCGCAGTAGTTTGCGCCTGGAGGCGTCCCCGACCGCGCCGCCGATGGCCGTCGCGTCCGAGCCGACCGGGGCGAGGAGCGCGGCGGCCCGTTCGGAGCCCGGCCCCGACAGCAGCACGGTGACCGCCGCCCCGTACTTGACCACCGAGCCGATGATCGCGCCGTCCACGGTCTGGCCGGTGCCGCCCAGCTCCGCGGCGACCAGGGCCTTCAGTTCCGGGGAGCCGGCGTTGAGGTCGATGTAGACCGCTTCGGCGCTCAGGGCGGGGGCGGCGTCCCGGGCGGCGGACACGGCGTGGGCGGCCGTGGTCAGTGCGAGGACCAGGTCGGCCCCGTCGACGGCGTCCGCCGTCGAGGTGGTGCGCTCCACTCCTTCGGGGGTCGGTGCGCCCCCCGGGTCGAAGCCGGCGACCGTGCACCCGGCGCGGGCGAACGCCGCCGCGTAGGTGGCGCCGGCCTCGCCGAGTCCCAGTACCGCAACCTTCATCGCACATCCTCGCTATCATTGAGTGATAGTTAATCTTGCCAGTTGATAGCGAGTGTGACCTGCGTCGCTTGGGCTGTCAACCGGCCTTCAACGCCTTCGATACGTTGTTGACGTACTGGTGATGGCGGGAAGCCCACCGCGGCAGGCCCAGCCGACGCGGACGGCCTCCGCGCGGCGCCGAAAAAAACAGACGGGAGCGGGTTCTACGTGAGTACAGCGACCGGTGGGTCGAACCAGGGCCGCACGATCGAGCGCGCACTGGACGTCCTGGAGTCCCTGGAACGCGCCCGCGGCCCGCTCCGGCTCAGCGAGATCGCCAGGAGCGTCGACCTGCATCTGGCCACCACCCAGCGGACGGTCAACCTGCTGGTGCGCCGCGGATACATCCAGCAGGACCGCCACGGCTACTCCCTGGGACCGGTCGCCCTCTCCCTCGCCCACGCGTTCGTCCTCAACGACAGGCTGAGCACCGTCGCCACCCCCATCCTCGGCGAACTGTCGGCCACGACCGGACTCACCTCCTCGATCTTCGTCCGCTCCGGCGACGAGCGGATCCTCGTCGCCCGCGTCGACGGCGCCAACCCCCTGCGCTACCAGTTCCCCATCGGGCGCCGCGTCCCGCTGAACCTCGGCGGGGGCAAGGTCCTGCTCGCCGACCTCGACGCCGCCGACCTGGACGCCTTCAACGAACGCGTCGGTCCCGCACGACTGGCCTCCGGTGCGCTCCAGGACTCCGCCGACCTCGCGGCCCAACTCGCGACGGTGCGCCGCAACGGCTTCCACCTCGCCCAGTCCGAGCGCGAACTCGGCGCCTTGAGCCTCACCCGGGCCATCCACACCGAGAGCCGCGAGGCGATCGGCGCCGTCAACCTGGTCACCACCACCGAGCACACCACCCCCGACGCCCTCGTCGCGCTCCTGCCCGAACTCGCCCGCGCCTGCGCGGCCATCGCCGAACGCGTCTGAGGAGGGCCGCACCGCCCCGACCCGGCGCCCCGGTGCATGTCGCCCTTGCTGTTAGATGGCAGCATCCGTAGCCGGGGGCGCGCCGACCTCAGGTCGGCCCGGTAGCGCCCCGACACGACGTGGAAGGCGCGAGAATGTCCCAACGCCCGCAGCCCCCCGTGCTCTGGGAGCCCGACGCCGCCCAGATCGAGCGCGCCAACATCACCGCGTTCGCCCGTTGGGCCGCTCGCAACCGGGGGGTGGAGGCAGCCGACTACGACGCCCTGTGGCGCTGGTCGGTCACCGACCTGGACGGTTTCTGGTCGGGGATCTGGGACTACTTCGGTGTCCGCGGCGCCACCCCCTACGAACAGGTCCTGGCGGCCGAGACGATGCCGGGGGCGGTGTGGTTCCCCGGCGCCACCCTCAACTTCGCCCAGCACGTCTTCCGCGACCGCGACCCCGCGACCGTGGCCATCCGCCACTCCTCGGAACTGCGGGTCCTGGGGGAGTGGACCTGGGGCGAACTGCGACGGCGCACCGCCGCGATCGCCGCCGGCCTGCGCCGGCTCGGGGTGGGGCCCGGCGACCGCGTCGTCGCCTACCTGCCCAACATCGCCGAGGCGGTCGCGGCCTTCTACGCCTGCGCCGCGATCGGCGCCGTGTGGTCCTCCTGCTCCCCGGACTTCGGCGTGCGCAGCGTCACCGACCGCTTCGCCCAGATCGAACCCAAGGTGCTCCTCGCGGTGGACGGCTACCGCTACGGCGGCAAGGACTTCGACCGCAGGGACGTGCTGTCGGCGCTGCGCACCGGGCTGCCCACCCTGGAACACACCATCGTGCTGTCCTACCTCGACGACGACCCGGTCGAGGGCGCGCTGGACTGGGCGGAGTTCGAGGCCGCCGGGGAGGGCGCCGAACTGACCTTCGAGCAGCTGCCCTTCGACCACCCGCTCTGGGTGCTCTACTCCTCGGGCACCACCGGCCTGCCCAAGGCCATCGTGCACGGGCACGGCGGCACCCTGCTGGAGCAGCTCAAGAACCTCAACCTCCACCTGGACGCCCACGCCGACGACCGCGTCTTCTGGTTCACCACAACCGGCTGGATGATGTGGAACTTCCTGGTCAGCGTGCTGCTGACCGACGCCTCCATCGTCCTTTTCGACGGCAGCCCCGGCCACCCCGACCTGGGGGCACTGTGGGACCTCGCGGAGCGCACGGGGACCACCGTCTTCGGAACCAGCGCCGGCTACCTGGCCACCTGCATGAAGGAGGACGTCCACCCCGCCCGGGGACGCGACCTCTCCGCCCTGCGCGCCATCGGCTCGACCGGCTCCCCGCTGTCACCGGAGGGCTTCGCCTGGTGCTACCGCGAGTTCGGCGCCGGGCTGTGGCTGTTCTCCACCAGCGGTGGAACCGACGTGTGCAGCTGCCTGGTCGGCGGGGTGCCCACCCTGCCCGTCTTCGAGGGGGAGATCCAGGCCCGCTCCCTGGGGATGGCCGTGGCCGCGTGGGACCCCGACGGCAACGAGGTGCGCGGTGAAGTGGGGGAGCTCGTGGTCACCCGGCCGGCCCCCTCCATGCCGATCTACTTCTGGGGCGACCCCGACGGCGAGCGCCTGCGCGACAGCTACTTCTCGACCTACCCCGGTGTCTGGCGCCACGGCGACTGGATCGAGATCACCGAGCGCGGCACCGCCGTCATCTACGGGCGCTCCGACTCCACCATCAACCGCGGCGGCGTGCGCATGGGGACCAGCGAGATCTACCGCACGGTCCTGGCCATCGAGGAGATCACCGACGCCCTCGTCGTGGACGTGCCCCAGCACGACGGCGGGTCGCGCATCGAACTGTTCGTGGTGCTGCGCGCAGCCGCCTCCCTCGACGACGAACTGGTCAAACGGATCGCGCGCGGCATCCGCGCCGACTGCTCCCCGCGCCACGTCCCCGACGCCGTGCGGGTCATCGACGCGGTGCCGCGCACCCTCTCGGGCAAGGTCCTGGAGGTCCCGGTCAAGCGGATCCTCATGGGCGAGGCGCCCGAACGGGTCGCCAGCAGGGACTCCCTGGCCAACCCCGAGGCGCTGGACTACTTCGCCGGCCTCGCGAAGGACTAGCGGGCCCGCCCCGATCCGGGGGTTTTAGGGCGTACCGACACAACACGCCTTAACCTGGACGGCGTGTCGTACGCAACGCCCGGGACGGGCTTCCCACAGGCGGCCCCGCCGAGGGCCGATCGGATCACCGGGGTCGACCTGGCCAGGGCCCTGGCGGTGTTCGGCATGTTCACCGTGCACCTGGGGGTCGGGGCGATCGGCCTGCTCGGCGGCGAGGCCGCCGAGACCTTCCACGCCCTGACCCGGGGGCGCTCCTCGGCGCTGTTCGCGCTCCTGGCGGGGGTGTCGCTGGCGCTGCTGTCGGGCAGGACCGTCCCCCTGCCGACGCCTGAGCGCCGCCGCGCCGGCACCAAGATCCTGGTGCGGGTGGTCGCGCTGGCGCTGATCGGCGCGATCGTGGACCTGCTGGGCGCGCCGATCGCGATCATCCTGGTCTACTACGCCGGGTTCTTCCTGCTGGCGCTGCCGCTGCTGCGCCTGCGCGCGCCCGCGCTCGGGGTGATCGCGGCGGCCGTCGCGGTGCTCGGGCCCCTGCTGTCCTTCGTGCTGCGGACCCTGCTGGGCGACCCGGGGACCCCCACGGGCTCCATCGACGGATTCACCGCCTTCTTCCTGTCCGGGTACTACCCCGCGTTCAGTTTCATGGCCTTCGTCGTGGCCGGGATGGCGGTGGGCCGCCTCGACCTGCGCTCCGGCGCGGTGCGGGCCGGGCTCGCCGGGGGCGGCGCCTTCCTGGCGCTGCTGGGGTACGGGGGGTCGTGGCTGTTGTTGAACCCGCTGGGCGGGATCGACCGCATCACCGAGGCGACCGCCGCGCAGGTCTACGGCACTCCCGCCCAGGGCGCCCTCGACGCCGAGACCCTTTCCCTGCTGCGCGACTACACCGTCTCCCAGATCGACTCGTTGCACGGAAACGTGCCCACCGACACCCCCTACTGGCTGCTGGTGGCCTCCCCGCACAGCGGCACCGGGTTCGAGATCGCGGGCGCGGTGGGCACGGGGCTGATGGTGCTCGCGCTGTGCCTGGTGCTGGGGGACCTGCTGGGCCGGGCCCTCTTCCCGCTGGCGGCGGCGGGCTCGATGGCGCTGACCGTCTACGTGGGCCACATCGTGGTGATCGCCGGGCTCGGCGGTTCCGCGCAGGACCTCGCCCCCTTCCGCCTGGAGTCGTTCGTCCTCGGGGCCCTGCTGTTCGCGACGCTGTGGCGTCTGCTGCTGGGCCGGGGGCCGTTGGAACGCCTCCTGGGCTGGACGGCCGACGCCGTGGTCGCGCGCGCCCTTCCCCCGCAGCCCGTTCCCTCCCCGCCGCGCGTCGCCCCCTGCCCCGACCCCGCCCCCGAACAGGTCTGCACCCCAAGGGAGGGCCCGCCCGCCTGACGGGCCGGGCCGGAGCGCGGCGAAGAGACGAGGAGCGCACCCTGTCCGGTTTGCCGGTTTCTCGGGAAGTGAATGAAAAGGCGGTTACCCGCTGGTAGAGTCCCAGGTCAGTAAGTGTGCTCCCCGCGTACGCGGGGATGGTCCCGAAGGCGGCCGGGGGCCGATCTCCTAGGGTGGGTGCTCCCCGCGCACGCGGGGATGGACCGGCGTTATCGGTGAGCCAGGGGCCTTCCCCGGTCGTGAGCCCCACGCGCGGGGTCGACCGAGGGTGAGGCCGACGCCATCGCGGTGATGCGGGTGAGCCCCTCGCGGAGGGCAAAGCCTCCGTCGCTCCTGGATTGACAGGAGTCGGAGTGGCGGGGATCACACGAATAGTTCTTGCGGTGGCGGGTGGTTTGCGGCCTAACCTTGGTTTTCTCGGGACAACCGCAGGTTTTCCCGCTTTCGATTCGAGGCTGAGTCCACTCGCCCCGAACTGCTCGGGTCCGGATGTCGTCGGTGCGCAGGATAGGGGGCTTCGCGAAACCGTGAGTGCCTTCGCCCCCGCCAATAAGGCGATTCCCGCGCCGATCGGCCCGGCCCGCCCCGCTGCACGCGATGCGGTTGCCGCCGCCCACCGGCGCGCCTGGTTCACCGAACGGCACAAGCTGCCCGTCGGCAACCCCCGCCCGCACGGCACCAACGGCTACACCACCTCGTGGGGCACCAACGCCCACGGTGAGTTGAGCGCGTGCCCGCCGGGACCCGCCTGACCTCTTCACGCGTTTTCAGCTGACCGTGGTCTCCGCGCCGCCTTGATACGTCCTGCCCTCCGGCCGGTCGTGGTCGAGGCGTGCCGGTGGCGCCGCGTCGCTTCTTCCTGACCTCTTGCCGCCTCACGCCCGTGCCCTTCGAGCGCGGGTGGTCGAGGTGCTGCGCCGTGCGCCCCTGAGGCCACGGCCCATGTCGTGAAAGGACAGTGGCATGGTGCTGCCGCTGGTCATTGCCGTGCTCGCCGTGGCGGCGTCGAGCACGCCTTTGCTGGACCGGGTTCTCGGACGCGCTGCGGGATGGCCCCTGGCCGCGGTGTTCGCGGTCCTGTTCGGAGTGGTCGCCGCCCAGGCACCGCTCGTCCTGGCGGGTGGGGTGGTCGAGTTCTCCCGGCCCTGGATGCCTGCGATCGGCGTCGGCTTCCACCTGGTCCTGGACGCCACCGCCTGGCTGTTCTGCATGCTGGTGCTGGGGGTCGGCGCGCTGGTCATGGCCTACTCGGCCCGCTACTTCCCGTCCGGGAGCCGCACCGGTTTCTACCTGCTGATGACGGCGTTCGCCGCGGCGATGCTGGGGCTGGTGCTGGCCGACGACGTGGTGCTGCTCTTCGTGTTCTGGGAGCTGACCACCATCTGCTCCTTCTACCTGATCGGTCTCTCCGGGCCGGCCGCGCACCGGCCGGCCGTGCGCACGTTCCTGCTCACCGCCCTTGGCGGCCTGGCGCTGCTGACGGCTGCGGTCCTGCTGATGGTGCGCACCGGCACCAGCCGCGTGAGCACGATCCTCACCGACACCACCTGGACGACCGATCCCGTGTTCACCTCGGTGGTGGCGCTCCTGCTGGTCGTGGCGGTGTTCACCAAGTCGGCGCAGTTCCCCTTCCACTACTGGCTCCCCGACGCGATGGCCGCCAGCACCCCCGTCAGCGCCTACCTGCACGCCGCGGCCATGGTCAAGGCCGGGATCTACGTGCTGATGCGCTTCTCCCCGGCGTTCGGCTCCGTTCCGGTGTGGAACGCCATGCTCATCGGTTTCGGTCTCCTGACGGCGGTGATCGGGGCACTGTTCGCGTTGAGGCGCCACGACCTCAAGGAACTGCTGGCCTACTCCACCGTCAGCCAACTGGGATTCCTCGTCGCGGTCATCGGCGTGGGAACCCCGGCCGCGCTGGCCGCAGCCG
Source organism: Nocardiopsis ansamitocini (assembly GCF_030268225.1). Classification (GTDB taxonomy): domain Bacteria; phylum Actinomycetota; class Actinomycetes; order Streptosporangiales; family Streptosporangiaceae; genus Nocardiopsis_D; species Nocardiopsis_D ansamitocini. Next base: position 209,740 of record NZ_BSQG01000003.1, read on the forward strand.
CGGTGCACACCCTGGCCCACGCGCTGTTCAAGGCGGCGCTGTTCATGCTCGTGGGCGTCATCGACACCCACAACGGCACCCGTGACATCCGTGAACTGCGCGGTCTGCGCGGCCGTATGCCGGTCACCGCCGCCCTGACGGTCCTGGCCGCGGCGTCGATGGCGGGCATCCCGCCGCTCCTCGGGTTCGTCAGCAAGGAGAGCGTCTTCGCGGCCCTGTTGGATGCACCGGGCGCAGCCTGGACGGGTGTCGCGGCCGCGGCGGTCGCCGTCGCGGCGGCCGGACTCACCGTCGCCTACGCCGTTCGCATCGTGCTCGGCGCGTTCGGCGGCCCCACGGGGCAGGGGCCGCGCGAGGAGCCGTCGGCGGCGTTCTTGTCCGCCCCCGCTCTCGCGGCCCTGGGCGGTCTCGGGTTGGGGTTGGCGGCGCCGTTGCTCAGCCCTGTCGTCGACCGTGTCGCGGAGGACTCCACGCACCGGCGGGTCGCGAGCGACCTCGCGTTGTGGCACGGGTTCACCCCCGAACTGCTCATGTCCGCACTCGCCGTCTCCATCGGCGCATTCCTCGCCTGGCGCGGCGCCCACGTGCACCGCCTTCTCTCCCGTCGTCCGCTTCCAGTCGCAGGCATCACCGTCTTCGAGGCGCTGCACCGGGGAGTCATCGCGTCCGGGGTGCGGGTGGGGGCGATCACCCGCACCGATTCCCCGGGGGCCCACCTCGCGGTCCCGCTGGTGGTGGTCGGCGTGCTCGCCGCAGCCGTGCTCTCCTCGGCGCCGGTGCTCCCGCCGCTGCCCTCGGCGGCCACCCGCCCCCTGGACTGGCTGCTGGTCGCCCTCACGGTGGTCTCCGTCGCCGGGGCCGTGACCAGAGCCTCACGGCTGGCCGCGCTGGTACTGGTCGGGGCGGCCGGCTTCACCGTCGCCCTGTGGTTCTTCTTCCTCGGGGCCTTCGACGTCGCGCTGACCCAACTGCTCGTGGAAGTCCTCACGGTGGTCGTGGCCGTTCTCGTCCTGCGGCGCCTGCCCCGCCGCTTCCACCCGGTGAGCCGCGGCCGCAAGGGCATCGCCGCGCTGATCGCGCTGGTCGCGGGTGTCAGTGCCGCACTGGCCGCCTACGCCCTCACCGGGCGCCGCGACATCTCCACCGCGGCCCAGTACTTCCTGGACGAGGCCGAGAACGAGACCGGCGGCACCAACGTCGTCAACACGATCCTGGTCGACTTTCGAGCGCTGGACACACTCGGGGAGCTCACCGTCCTGGGGGTGGCCGGGCTCGTGATCATCTCTGTTCTGAACTCCAGCGGTCTCACCCCCGGACGCCTGCCGTCCACGGTCCGCTCCTTCACCGGTACCGCGGTCCACCCCGCCGGGGACAACTCGCTGCTCGTGCGCACCGTGGGCCGCCTGCTCATCCCGCTTCTCGTGATCTGGTCGGTCTACCTGCTGCTTCGGGGACACAACGAACCGGGCGGCGGGTTCATCTCCGCGCTGGTGGGCGGTTCCGGGTTCGCGCTGGCCTACCTGATGGCTCCCGACGCGGCGCGCGCCCCCGTCAGATGGCCCTATCCGCTGCTCATCGCTGTCGGAATCCTCATCGCCGTTGCCACCGGCTTCGCCGGCTACGCCGACGGATCGTTCCTGCGTCCCCTGCACGCCGACATCTGGCTGCCCGGCGGCGGCTTCCACTTCACCACCGCCCTGGTCTTCGACGTCGGCGTCTACCTCGCCGTGGTCGGTGTGCTGCTCACCGCGCTCAACCGCCTGGGGACCGAGGACGACATCGTTCCCGGTCCGCAAGCCGACCTCCTGCCGTCAGCCCCGTCTCAAGCCGCGTCCGAAACCGCGGCCCCCACCGACCCGGTAACCGGAGGAACCCGATGACACTCGCCATCTGCATTGGCGTACTCGTGGCCGGCGGCGTCTACCTCATGCTGCAACGCGGCATGGTGCGCATCGTCCTGGGCTTCGTGCTCCTCGGGCACGCCGTGAACCTGCTGCTGATGGCGGCCGGCGGCACGGCCCGCCGCGACCAGCCCCTCATGGACCTGGTCAGCCCCCGGACCGCCGCCGATCCACTGCCCCAGGCGTTCGTGCTCACCGCGATCGTCATCGCCTTCGCCATCACCGTCTACATGCTCACCCTCGCCGCCACCGGTGGCGGCGACGACACCGAGGACGCGTCATGACCGCCGCGCTACTGCCCCTGATCGCGGCCGGGCCCCTGCTGGTGGCCGCACTCCTGGTCCTGGTGCGCCCACCGATCGTGCGCCGTGTCCTGCTGTTGGCCACCAGCGCCGCCGCCCTCACCGCAGGAATCCTGCTCATCCGGACCACCCGGGACGGCTCGATCCTGTCCCACAACGTGGGGGCGTGGCCCAACGGCATCGCCATCCCTTTCGTGGCGGACACCCTCAGCGCGCTGATGATCACCACCACGGCGCTGTTGACCCTGGTGTGCTCGGCCTACGCAGCGGCGACGGCCGAGGACGAGGCACGCTACTTCGCTCCGCTGGTCCTCGTGCTCTCCGCGGGTGTCTACGGCGCGCTGCTCACCGGAGACCTGTTCAACCTGTTCGTGTTCATCGAGGTCATGCTTCTGCCCTCCTACGGACTGCTGGCCATGGCCGGAGCCCTCACCCGTCTGCGCGCAGGCCGCCTCTACGTCACCGTCAACCTCCTCACCTCGACGATCTTCCTGGCCGGCGTCGCGTTGGTCTACGGAGTCACGGGCACGGTCAACCTCGGGGAACTCGCCGGCGCGGCCAAGGACTCCCCGCTGGTCGCCGCGGCGGTCGGCACGGTCCTGGTCGCACTGTCGGTCAAAGCCGCTGTGGTCCCGGTGCACGGGTGGCTGACCCGCACCTATCCCTCTGCCTCCCCGGCGGTGACCGCGCTGTTCTCCGGTCTGCACACCAAGGTCGCCATCTACGCGATCTACCGCCTCTACGCCCTGCTCTTCGACGGCGACGCCACCTACCTGTGGATCGGTGTGGCCGTGGTCTCGGCCACCATGCTCATCGGCGTGCTCGGAGCGGTGGGGGAGGACACCACGCGCTCGATCCTGGTCTTCCACATGATCAGCCAGATCGGCTACATCCTGCTCGGCGCAGCCCTGTTCACCACGCTCGGCCTCACCGCCGGCATCTTCTACCTGATCCACCACATGATCGTCAAAGCATCGCTGTTCCTGTCCACCGGCGCCATCGAACACACCTACGGCTCCAACCGCCTCGACCGCCTCGGAGACATCGCCCGTCGAGAACCCCTGCTGGCACTGGTGTTCATGGGAGCGGCCCTGTCCCTGGCCGGCCTTCCCCCGTTCTCCGGGTTCGTCGCCAAACTCACCCTGGTCACCGCCGCCGTCGACGACGGCCAGTGGATCGCCGTCGCCGTTGCCGTGGCCGTCAGCCTCATCACCCTGATGTCGATGCTCAAGATCTGGGGCGGCGCGTTCTGGGGACCACCGCCCGAAGAACCTCCCGAGAAACATGGCGATTCGCCGGTGACCATCGCCACCGGTGTCCGCGTGCGTCCGGTGGTGCTGGCGCCCGCCCTGGTGCTGACCGCAACCACTCTGGGGCTGGGCCTGGGGGCCCAGGTCCTCCTGGAACTCAGCGCTCAGGCAGCCGCCGGACTCCTCGACACCACCGGCTACGTCCAGGCGGTGATCGGCCGATGACCCCCCACCTGCGCTGGGCGGCACGCCTGCTGTTCTTCCCCTGCTACTACGCCCTCGAAGTACTCAAGTCCAGTGCCACGGTCGCCTTCGACATCCTCACCCCCGGAAGCCGGATGGCCGCCGGATTCGTCGAACTGCCGCTGCGCTGCACCACCGACCTGGAGATCACCCTGATCGCCAACCTCATCTCCCTGACCCCTGGGACCGTCACCGTGGCCGTGCGCGCCGAACCCGCCACCCTGTGGGTGCACGGCATGTACGCCCCCGACCCCGACACCTTGCGCGCCGAACTGCGAGCGATGGAGACCCGACTGCTCAGCGCCATACGGCCCAGCGGCGAAGCGGGCTCCGTCCCGGCGGACGGCCACGGCGAAAGCGGGGCCCGGCCATGATCCTCATCAACATCGCCCTGGCCGCGGTGGTCCTGGCGATGGTCGCCGCCCTCTACCGCATCGCCAAGGGCCCCTCCGATGCCGACCGCGGAGCAGGCGCGGACCTGGTGTTCTTCGGGTTCGTGGCCGTGGTGGCCCTGATCGGCGTGCGCCTGGACACCGACCTCGTCATCGACATCGCACTCGCCTGCGCCCTGGTCGGGTTCCTCGCCGCGTTGTCCACCGCCCGCCTGATCACCGGAGGCAAACGATGACCGTGCTCTTCGCCCACCTGGGGACCGGACTCATCACGATCGGCGCCGCCGCGTTCGTCATCGGCGGTCTGGGATTGTTGCGACTTCCCGACTTCTACGCGCGCCTGAGTGCGGTGACCATCGCCGGGGGGACCGGCACCTGCCTGGTACTCGTCGGCCTCCTGCTGCACTACCCGGGCCCCGCCAACGCGCTGAAGATCACCCTGGCGGTCCTCATCCAGCTCGCCACCGCGGCTGTCGGCGGAAACGCGATGGCCAGAGCCGGATACCTCACCAGGACACCGCAGAGCACCGCCACCAAATTCGACGAATTGGCCGCCGGTACGACACGACAGACCCCGCCCCGCCACGATCCCGCCTGCGAGCCGCGCGACCCACTGCCCCCCGCGGCCGACCCCCGCAGCACTCCCGGCTGACACTTCCCCGAAAAACCGGACCTCCCCCGTCATGGAGAACCGCTTCGCGCCCGAACAGCCGCCGATTTCTATCCGCGGTCTTTTCCGCCCGACCGCACCCCCGCTGTTCCCACATCCCAGAAGCCAAGGAGAGGGCGATGGACGACCTCTTGGTGCCAGCACAGGTCCTCACACTGCTCGCCGCGGTGCTGAGCCTGTTTCCCCTGAACCGGGCCATCAAGGCCAGGCGGTTGAGGACCGACCTGCTCCAGACCCCCCACCTGCCCATCGGGTCGCTCGCGACAGCCTGTTCGCGAGAAGGAACGATTCCGGTGGTGGTCGACGGAAACGCCGAACCGGGGCCCCAAGGCATCCTCCACGCACCCCAAAGCGGTCGGGCCTGCGTGTGGTACCGGGTGGAAGTCTGGTCCCACCGGCCCAAAAACGGCCACCCGGGCAATCGCATACACGTCACCCGGACCACCGTCCGCCAGAGCAGCCGCTCCTTCGCCCTTCGCGACCGCACCGGCGAGGTCGCCTGTAGACCAGGTAGAGCGGAGCCTAGACTGACCGGCTCCATCCACCAGGAATTCGTTCCTGACCCCGGCCGTGTCCCCGACGCCCCCCGCCACCTCGGCCCACGCGACCCCGAAAGAACGGAAACGTCCCTCGAACCGGGGAAGTCCTACCGGGAACGGGCCGTCAGCCCTGGTGCGCGCCTGCTCGTCAGAGGCCATGCCCGCATCGACGGTGAAACCGTCGTCCTGGAGGGCACCGACGAAGAACCGCTGTTCTTCTCCACCCTCAGCGAGCCCCATCTGCTGGAGGCGAACCAGCGCCGCGAAATAGTGGGCTTCACCCTGTTGCCCGCCACCCTGGTGGTCCTCGCTGCCCTTGCCGTTGGCGGGCAGGAGTGACCTCCTCCGCAAACACGGCACCGGGCCTTTGCTCCGGAAGGGTGGGACGCGGGCCGGTCCCGGTCCAGGGGGCCGCCCGCACCGCTTCCGCGCGAGAACATCGGGGCACGGCGGTCCTGTCATCGGTGGAACCTGCCTGCGGTGCGGCACGGTGACCGCGCAGGTCCGGCCGCTTGACGAACCCCTTGGTGTTTTTTGGTGGTTTGCAGGGTTTCGCGAGGGGCAGCGAACAGCACATGAGTGCTGCGAGCGGTGCCAGAGAAGCGGGTGACAAGGCGCAGAAAGCCGGGCGCCAGGCGGGGCGGGCCGGACGTCAGGCCGCCAACAACAAATGGCTGTTACGCCTGGCCAGACTCGGTCTGGCGGCAAAGGGCCTGCTTTACCTGATCATCGGCTACCTGGCGGTGCAGATTGCCTTCGGCAGCTCCGACGAGCAGGCCGACAACTCCGGCGCGCTCCAGATGATCGCCGACAACACCGGCGGCCAGATCGTGCTGTGGGCGGCGGCGCTCGGCATGTTCGGGCTGGCGCTGTGGCAGTTCACCGTGGCGGCCTTCGGCAGCCGGCTCGGCCTGGACAAGGCGAGCAAGCGCGCCCTCGCGGCCGGGCGGGCCCTCACCTATGGCTCGCTGTGCGCCACCATCGTCACCTTCCTCCTCGGCTACAGCCAGCCCAGCTCGCAGGACAGCCAGTCCAAGGAGATGACCGCGACGCTGATGGAGCTGCCCGCCGGGCAGTTCGTGGTCGGCGCCGTCGGCCTCGGTTTCATCGTCGCCGGTGTGGTGATCGCCTGGGGCGGCGCGACCCGAAAGTTCGAGAAGGACCTCGCCGTCGGCGCCATCCCGGCCACCGCGCGCAAGGCCGTCATCGGCCTGGGCGTGGCGGGAACCGTCACCAAGGGCATCATCATCAGCGCGGCCGGCGTCCTCATCGGCTGGGCCGCGGTGACCTTCGACCCCGACAAGGCGCAGGGCCTCGACGGTACGCTGCGCGCGTTGGCCGACACCCCCGCCGGACCGTGGCTGCTGGCCCTGGTCGCCTTCGGCGTCCTGCTCTACGCCCTCTTCTGCTTCTGCCAGTCGCGCTGGGCCCGCGTCTGAGCGTCCGGGCCGGTGCGGGTGCCGCTGTGCCACTGACCGAGGAAGGACGCCACGAAGCCGTCGGCGTGCTCGATCAACTCGCTCGTGGACCGGGCGCCCGGATCGGCCAGTCGGCGCCGCGCCATTCCGGCCAGTGAATCGGCCGTCTCGTTGAGCAGGTGACCGGAGTGGCCTTTCACGGCCGTCACCTGGATTCCGGGGCGTTCGGCCATCGCCTGGCCGAGGCGCACCAGGCTGGGGAGCCTGCCCGCGCGGCGCGGCGCGGCGTCGTAGCCGGCGGGCAGCTCCGGGGTCCCGCCCGACTGCCACAGCCGCAGGTAGCGTCGCGCCACCGCCGAGTCCACCAGGAGGACCGCGGGCGTATCGGCCGCCAGGACCTGAAGGAGCAGCGCGACGGCGCGCAACTCCTGGACCAGTACCCGTGAGGGGCCGCTTGGGTCATGGGCGCTCGAACCCCAGGAGCGCATCCCCCATCTCCCATCGGAGGTCACGTACCCCATGCCGGCATGGCGTCCCTTGACGCTGGCGTCGGTGGCGGCGACCAACGGTGTCGTCCCGCTCCACCGCTGCACCCTGCCGTGGTGTCCGCTGAGCGTCCGGGCGGCGCGGCGCGCGCTGATCTCGGCGTCCAGGGCCTCGGCCCGGGCCAGCATCGACTCCGCCGCCGCGAGGTCGCCCACGTGTGCGGCGTCGAAGGCCAGTGCCATCGCCTCGGACACGCTCCTGCGACGCGGTCCGGCGGGGGAGTAGACGACGTGGCCGCGCAGTGCGCGGGCCCGTCCGGCCAGTCGCGGGGGGAGCCGCCCGGCGCACGCGTCGAACTCGTCCGGAGCCACGCCCGCACCACCGTCCCCTCCGCGCCCGGAGAAGAGTCCTTGTCCCTGACTAGGATTTATATGGCCGCACCCCGCGTAGCGCAAGACCTGCGCGCCGTGCATGCGACCAACGGTCCTACCAGTTCGTGGTGATCGCTTCCCCTACCTGGTCGAGATGGTCCAGCATGGTCGCGACCAGTTCCTTGAGATCGGTGCGCCCGGAGCGGCACCAGGCGGTGTGGCCGTTCTGGACGGTGGCGAAGAAGACCGCGGCCACGAGCCCCGGGCGGGGGTCGGTCGCCGGGTCCACCCCGGCGCGCTCGGCGAGCAGGGCCGCCAACTGCTCCTGCCGTTCGTGGCAGTAGCGCAGCTGGGCCGCGAGGAGGTCGGTGTTGGTGTCGATCAGCCGCAGCGCCTCGCCCTGGGCGTGCATCACCGCGGTGTCGGATAGCTCCCATTGGTCGCGCAGCGCGTTGCGCGCGGCGGTGAGCGCGCACTCCTGGAGGGGGCGCGCGCGTACCGCTTGGTAGAGGAGTTCGTCCATGCCCTCCTGGGCGGCCAGGACGAGCTCCTCCTTGGAGCCGAAGTAGCGGAAGAAGGTGCGCTGGGAGACGTCGGCGGACGCGGCGATCTCCTCGGTGGTCGTGGCCTGGTAGCCGCGTTCCCCGAAGAGCCGCATCCCGGCTTCGACCAGGGCTTCCCTGGTGCGGGCCTTCTTGCGTTCGCGCAGCCCCGTGGGCCGGTGTTCGGCGATTGCGGTACCCATGCCGGCCTCCCGGGTGTCACGTGCTTTACCGGGGAGGATACACGCGTGGAACATTGGCGTCATAAGTTGCCAAATGTCAGTGACTGACATACTCTCCATGAGGTTTGCCGGCTCCACGACACCCGCAGGGGGATACATGACGACCACCGCCGCGCCGCCGGTCGCGCAAGCGACGGGCTTGCGTGCCAGCCCGTGGGGGACCCTGGTCGCCATCGCCTTCGGTGTGATGATGGTGGCCCTGGACGGCACGATCGTCGCGGTGGCCAACCCCGCCATCGGTGCGAGCCTGGGGGCCTCCCTCGCCGAGCTCCAGTGGGTCACCCACGGCTACCTGCTCGGCCTCGCGGTCTTCCTCATCACCGCGGGGAGACTGGGCGACCGCTTCGGCCACCGCAAGATGTACCTGGTGGGAACGGTCGGCTTCGTGCTGGCCTCGGTCGCCATCGCCCTGTCCGCCGGTGTCATCATGCTCATCGCGTTTCGCATCCTGCAAGGCGTTTTCGGTGCCCTGCTGCTGCCGTCGGCGATGGGACTGCTGCGCTCGGTCTTCCCCCCGCACAAGCTCGGCCGCGCCTTCGGCGTCTTCGGCAGCCTGATCGGCGCGGCCACCGCGGGCGGCCCCATCATCGGCGGCCTCCTCGTCGGCTCCTTCGGCTGGCAGGCGGTGTTCTACATCAACGTGCCGGTCGGCGCGGTCGCCCTGGGACTGGGGCTGTGGCTACTCGCGGCCAACCGGCCCACCGATCCCGGGTCCCGGCTGGACGTCCCCGGCATCGTACTGCTCAGCGTCGCGATCTTCGCCCTGGTGTGGGCGCTCGTCGAGGCTCCGGCGGTGGGCTGGACCCACCCCGTCACCCTCGCCTCGCTGGGTGCCGCACTGCTGTTCGGGGCGGCCTTCGTGCTCTGGGAGCGTCGCCCCGCCCATCCGCTGCTGCCGCTCGGGATCTTCGCCAACCCCTCCGTGTCCATCGGCACCGTGCTCATGGTGCTCATGGCCCTGGGCCTCATGGGCTCGCTCTTCTTCATCACCTTCTACCTCCAGGGTGTGCGGGGCATGTCGCCGGCCCAAACCGGTATGCAGCTCATCCCCATGACCGCGATGATGGCGATCACCTCGCCCATCGCCGGGCGGGTGCTGGACCGCTTCGGCGCGCGCATCCCCACGGCGCTGGGGCTCGTGCTGTCGGCACTGGGGATGTTCCTCCTGTCGCGGCTCGACGCCGACAGCGGAGTCGCCCACATCTCCATCGGTTTCGTGCTCCTCGGCGTCGGCCTGAGCCTGGTGATGACCGGCGCCACCGCGGCGATCATCGGCAACGCCCCGGTCCGTTTCGCCGGGGTGGCCTCCGCCGTGCAGCAGGCCGCGATGCAATTGGGCGGTTCGCTGGGGACGGCGGTCCTCGGCGCGGTCATGTCGGCGACCATCGTCTCCACCCTCCCCGGGCACTACGCCGCGGCAGGACTGGACGTACCGGCCGGCGAGGAACTGGCCGGGATGCAGAGCCTGGTCGCCCAGGGCGGCGCGGCGCTGCCGGAGGGCGTCGCCCCGGAGACGGCCCAGGCCATCACCCAGGCCAGCAATCTCGCCTTCCTGGACGGAATGCATCTGGCCTTCGGGATCGCCGCCGTCGTGATGACGTTCGCCGCCGTATTGTCGCTGGCGATGCGCTCGGGCACGACCACCGGCGAACCGGCCGTGCACGTCTGACCCCGGGGCCGGACGTCACCGGCCCCGGTCGTAGGCGCTCACCAGGGAGCGCACCCGGGCGGGGGTGGTGGCGCCGTGCAGCGCCGCCAACCGCCCGGGGGAGTCCAGCATCGCGGTCAGTTCCGCCAGCACGGCGCAGTGGCGGTCCCGGTCCACCCCGGCCAGTCCGATCACCAGCCGCACCGGATCGTTCTCGGGGTGACCGAAACGCACGGGGGCGGCCAGCCCGGCCAGTGACAACCCGGTACGCAGCACGGCGCGGCACGGGCGGGCATGGGCCAGCGCGAGGCCGGGGGCGACCACGATGTAGGGCCCGTGCGTCTCGACCACCCGCTGCATGCGCACGATGTAGTCCTCGGTCACCGCCCCGACGGCCATCAGCAGCCCTCCTGCGGCACTGATGGCGTCGCGCCAGTCAGTGGCTTCGACACCGGTGGCGACCGCCCCTTGGCAGAGCAGGCCGGACAGTGTGGTTCGGGCCATGTGTCCCCCTCCCGGCAGCCGGACCGCCCGCGCTCACGGCGTCGCGGGAGGTGATCGGGTCAGGCTAGGCGCAAGAGGGCGATTTCGGCCCGGTCCGCCGCCCTATGGCGGGTCCGGATCGGGTGAAATATCGGTAAGCGTCGCATTACCGCAGGGAGGTACTCATTCCTCACCCTTGGTGATCTTGGCCGCGGTGCGGTCGCGGTGCTCCAGGGTGTTGCTGGTGGTGCGGGCGTGGGCCCGCATCAGCCGCCGGGCGTCGTCGGCGGCGGCGCGTGCGCTCTCGGGCCGGGCGGCCTGGCCGCGCGGCGCGTCGTCGCGGGGCAGGCCGATCCCCTCGGGAAGTCCGGAGCGGCCCACTACGCGCAACTGGGCGTTCTCCTGGGAGACCGAAGGACGGATATCACCGGTGGGGGTCTTCCAGTTGCGCAGCCGATGGTCCAGCCACTCCGGCCCCTGGTAGCCCTCTCCCCGCGCCCAGGGGGCGCCATCGGGCCGCATACTCAACGCGTGCAGCAGGTCGGCGATCGACCAGCCGGCGGAGAAGAACCGCGACGCCTCGTCGCGCAACCTGGAGAACTCCACGCCGTAGAGCGATGCATCACGCCTGCGCAGCAACTCGCACGCCTCGTGGACGTCGCTGCGGGTGTGCACCGGCTGGTTCATCGGATCGGCCGCCGTGCGGGTCAACAGCGCGTCCTCGACGGTCAGGATGACCTCTCCGTCGCGCTTGTCCCAGACGCTGATCCGCTCGCGCGGCCAACCCTGGGACTCGGCAAGAGCAGTGGCGAGCTTGCGCAGGTCAAAGCCGTCACCGGAGGAGATTCGCAACTCCGCCATGGGGTGCCTCCCGACTTCCTCGTCACACCGGTCGGGCCCAGCCTAGGACACCCCGGGGACAGGAACCGGGCCCGCGTGAGCAGGCCGGTTCCTCGGCCTTGTCTTTTGCGTCCGAGTGGATTAGACCGATTCGTGACTGCGTGAACCGGAAAAAGTGGCCGCTGGGGACAGCGGTCGACGATGAGGCGGGGTGGACATGGCCGACGGCAGGGTCTGCGGACACCGGTCCGACGTGCTCCCGGAGGTGGGGCTGGTGGACCTGGACGGCGACACGCCCGTTGTGGCGGCGCTGCGGGCGGCAGTCATGCGGCACCGGCTCGGTCCCGGCCAGCACCGCTTCGTGCAGTCACCGGTCAGCACCCTGCCCCGAGCCGACGCCGACCCCAACCGCACCCCCTTCGCGGTCGTGCACGAGGGCGCCGCGGTGGGTTTCGGCATTATCGACCGGGACGGTCAGCTCCGCGAGATCGCCACGGACCCGGTCCACTCCGTGCTCCTGCGCGCCTTCTACATCGCCCCCCGCTGGCAAGGGCGCGGCCTGGGCCGCGCGGCCTGCGTCGCGGTCCCCGCACTGGTGACCGCCATCGTCCCGCACGCCAGGGCCGTGCTGCTCACCGTCAACGAGGCCAACCCGGCCGCCTACCGGACCTATACCGCTGCGGGCTTCGTCGACACCGGCCGCCGCTACCTCGGCGGCGACGCCGGACCCCAACACGTCCTGCTGCACACCATCGGTGGCTGAGAACGGCCCGCGCCGTGCGTCGGGCACCGCGTCGAGCGTGTCCGGCCTCAGACCGCCTACCCGTTTGCGACCGGCCGATAGGGTGTGACCCCGCGGATCGACAGCGGCCGACGCCGCGCAGGTCACGGTTGCGGCTGGTTATCGAGTCCCCCGCGGTTCGGCGTTGCGACCGGGCCCCGCGCCGGACAGGATCGGTCGCACGGTCCGCACCGCCATAGAGCCACCACGAGGAGAGCCGCCTGTGAGTACCACCGCCCACGACCGCGCCCGGGAAGCCGCCGACGCGCTGCGCTCCCGCACCGGTGTGGACTCCTACAAGGTCGCGCTCGTCATGGGTTCGGGCTGGGCCCCGGCCGCCGACCAGTTGGGGGTCGAGGGGGAGGAGTTCGAGGTCAGCGAACTCCCCGGGTTCCTCGCGCCGACCGTGCAGGGGCACAGCGGCAAGGTGCGCAGCATCATGGACGCCCAGGACGGGGCGCTCCTGGCCTTCCTCGGCCGCACCCACCTCTACGAGGGCCACGGCACGGACGCCGTCGTGCACGGGGTGCGAACGGCCGTCGCGGCGGGCGCCACCACCGTCATCCTCACCAATGCCGCGGGGTCCCTCAACACCGACCTCGGGGTCGGCCAACCGGTTCTGATCAGCGACCACCTCAATCTCACCACGCGGTCGCCGATCGTGGGCGCCAATTTCGTCGACCTCACCGACACCTACGCGATCCAGCTGCGCAAACTCGCCCACGAGGCGGTGCCGGACCTGCCCGAGGGCGTCTACGCCGCCATGCCCGGTCCGCACTACGAGACCCCGGCCGAGATCCGCATGCTCCGCGCGATGGGCGCCGACCTGGTCGGCATGTCCACCGCGCTGGAGGCCATCGCAGCCCGTGAGCTGGGCGCCTCCGTCCTCGGCCTCTCCCTGGTCACCAATGTCGCCGCCGGACTCACCGGCCAGCCGTTGAACCACCAGGAGGTCCTGGACACCGGCCGCGACGCCGCAGCCGATGTCGGCCAGCTCCTCGCGGCCATCGTCGAGCGCATCTGACCCCGGCGCTACTCCCCACACAGAGAAAGGGCGGCACGGCGCGATGACGGTGACCCACCAGCGACAGGCCGAGCAGTGGCTTGCCCAGGACCCCGACCCCGAGACCCGGGCCGAGCTCAAGGCACTTCTCGATGCCGGGGACGGAGCCGAACTGGCCCGTCGGTTCTCCGGGCGCCTGCAGTTCGGCACGGCCGGACTGCGGGGGGAACTGGGGGCCGGTCCCACCCGGATGAACCGGGTGACCGTCATGCGCGCCGCTGCGGGGCTGGCGTCCTGGCTCCCCGACGGATCGACCGTGGTCGTCGGTCACGACGCCCGGTACCGCTCCGCCGATTTCGCCCACGACACCGCCGCGGTCCTGACGGGGGCCGGTCACCGGGCGCTGCTGCTGCCGGGCCCCCTCCCCACCCCGGTTCTCGCCTACACCGTGCGCGCCCACGGCGCCGATGCGGGCGTCATGGTCACCGCCAGCCACAACCCGCCGCGCGACAACGGGTACAAGGTCTATGTCGGCGGCGCCGCCGACGTGGCCGGCAGCCAGATCGTGCCGCCCGTGGACACCGAGATCTCCGCGGCCATCGACGCCGTGGGGTCGGTGGCCGACCTGCCGCTGCGCACCGACTACACGGTTCTCGGCCCCGAAGCCGTGGACGACTACGTCGCGGCCGTGGCCGCACTGCCGTTGGGAGCGGCCCGCGATCTCTTTGTCACCTACACGGCGATGCACGGGGTGGGCACCGCGGTCCTGCTCGCCGCCTTCGAGCGGGCCGGCTTCGCGCCGCCCCGACTCGTTCCCGAGCAGGCCGATCCCGATCCCGACTTTCCCACGGTGGCCTTCCCCAACCCCGAGGAACCCGGCGCGATGGACCTCGCGCTGGCTGCCGGGCAGCTGCACGGCAGCGACCTGATCCTGGCCAACGACCCCGACGCCGACCGGGTCGCGGTGGCGCTTCCCGGCCACGGCCTGCTCACCGGTGACGAGGTCGGCGGACTGCTCGCCGAGCACGTCCTGGCCCGGACCACGGGCGCCGACCGCCTGGTGGCCGCCAGCATCGTCTCCGCGAGCCTGCTCCCCAAGATCGCCGCCGGCCACGGCGTGCACTTCTCCGAGACCCTGACCGGGTTCAAGTGGCTGGTCCGGGCCGGCGGATACGACGAGCTGGGCCGCCCACTGCGCAACGTCTTCTGCTACGAGGAAGCCCTGGGCTACTGCGTCAGCGGGGACGAGGGCCGCCCCGTCGCCGACAAGGACGGCATCAGCGCCGCACTGGCCCTGGCCTCCCTGGCGGCCGAGGCCAAGCAGGAAGGCCGGACCCTGCTGGACCTCCTGGACGACCAGGCCCGCCGCTACGGACTGCACCTGACCCGTCAGCTCTCGGTCCGGGTCAGCGACCTCGACCTGCTCACCTCGACCATGCGCGGGCTGCGGTCCCGGCCGCCGCTCACCTTCGGGGAGCTGAGGGTCGACGCGGTGGAGGACTTCGCGGAGGGCAGGGGCGCGCTGCCGCCCACCGACGCCCTGCGCTACCGCCTGAACGGTCCGCTGCGTGCCACGGTCACGCTGCGCCCTTCGGGTACGGAGCCCAAGCTCAAGGCCTACCTGGAGGTGGTCCTGGCCGATCCCGGGGAGGACGTGCCCGCCGCCCGTCGCGCGGCCGAGGTGTGGCTGGAGGCGCTGCACGAGGCAGTGGCCGCCCTCATCCGGGGATGAACTACTCCACCCGTTCGATGACCAATGGGCGGGGCGTGTACGCGCCGCCGATCGTGTAGCTGCCCGCCAGGGACTCCTCGGCCCGCTCGAAGCGGTCGGGGTCGTCGGAGTGCAGGGTGAACAGCGGGTCGCCGGCCCGTACCTCCTCACCCGGTTTGACGTGCAGGGTGATTCCCGCACCGGCCGAGACCGGGTCCTCCTTGCGTGCGCGTCCCGCCCCCAGGCGCCAGGCGGCCACGCCCACCGCGTGCGCGTCCAGCCGGCTCAGGACACCGCTCCCGGAAGCCAGGACCTCGCGGGTCCGCGCGGCCACCGGCAACGGCGCGTCCGGGTCGCCGCCCTGGGCCGCGACCATGCGACGCCAGGAATCCATCGCCGAGCCGTCGTGCAGCGCCTCTGCCGGATCCTTGGCCCCGGCCAGGCCGGCTGCGGCCAGCATCTCCCGTGCCAGTGCCACCGTCAGCTCGACCACGTCGGCGGGGCCGCCCCCGGCGAGCACCTCCAGGGACTCGGTCACCTCCAGCGCGTTGCCCACGGTACGGCCCAAAGGCGTGTCCATCGCGGTCAGCAGGGCCACCGTGCGCACCCCGTGATCGGTGCCGATGTCCACCATGGTGCGCGCCAGTTCGCGCGCGGACTCCCGGTCCTTCATGAACGCGCCCGCCCCCACCTTGACGTCCAGGACCAGCGCACCGGTCCCCTCGGCGAGCTTCTTGGACATGATCGAGCTCGCGATCAGCGGGATGGACTCCACCGTCCCGGTCACATCGCGCAGCGCGTAGAGCTTGCGGTCGGCTGGTGCCAGCCCGGTGCCCGCCGCGCACACCACCCCGCCCACGTCGGCCAGGATGCGCTGCATCTCCGCGGGCGACACCTCGGCGCGCCAGCCCGGGATGGATTCAAGCTTGTCCAGGGTGCCGCCGGTGTGCCCCAGCCCGCGCCCTGACAACTGGGGTACGGCCGCGCCGCAGGCGGCCACGGTCGGGGTCAGCGGAAGCGTGATCTTGTCGCCCACGCCGCCGGTGGAGTGCTTGTCGGTGGTCGGTCTGTCCAGACCGGAGAAGTCCAGGCGCTCGCCGGAGGCGAGCATCGCCTCGGTCCAGCGCCCCACCTCCGAGCGGCTCATCCCACGCCATACGATCGCCATGTTCAGCGCCGCCATCTGCTCCTCGGCGACCTCACCACGGGTGTAGGCGTCGATCACCCAGTCGATCTGGTCGTTCGACAGCTCTTTGCCGTCGCGCTTGGTGACGATGATGTCGATGACGTCCATGCGCTACATCAGCCTTTCTCGCGTCGGGGCCCCGCGCAGCGCGCGGTCCTGTCCCCATCAAAAACCGAAGGGCCCTCCCGGTCCGCGCGCCGCGCGGACCGGGAGGGCCCCGTGTCCTGGTCCGATCTCATCGGGGTCGGTCGAGGTCGTCCGGCCCGAACGCCTGCGGGAGGAGTGCGCCCAACGGCAGCACGCCCTCGGGAGTGTCCACCAGGAGCCGCGTCCCGCCGTGCTCGTGGAGCAGTTGGCGGCAGCGTCCGCACGGCATCAGGGCGTTTCCCGCCCCGTCCACGCAGGCGAACGCCACCAGGCGCCCGCCCCCGCCGGCGTGCAGCGCCGAGACCAGGCCGCACTCCGCGCACAGCCCCAACCCGTAGGAGGCGTTCTCCACGTTGCAGCCGACCACCGTGCGTCCGTCGTCCACCAGTGCCGCGGCGCCCACCGGGAAATTCGAGTACGGCGCGTACGCGCCGTGCATCGCGGTCGTCGCCGCGGCGCGCAGCCCCGGCCAGTCGACCTCGTGCGGGCCCGTCACGACTTGCCTCCCGGGCGCCACTGCCGGCCCACGGCCGCGGGGGGCCGCAGCCGCTGGGTGGCCAACGCCATCACCAGCAGGGTCGCGATGTGCGGGCTGTAGGTGACCAGTTCGCGCGGCAGCGTGTCGGTCAGCGCCCACCACACCACCAGCAGGGCCGCGACCCCAAGCGAAACGACCGCGCTCAGCCGCTTGCCGCGGGTGAACTGCCAGATCGCGACCGCCACCAGGACGGCGGCGACCAGCAGCAGCAGCGCGTGCACCGCCGCACCCGAGCCGCGGACCTGGAGGGCGTCGGTGAACCCGAACAGGCCCGCGCCCATCGCCAGACCGCCCGGCCGCCAGTTGCCGAAGATCATCGCGGCCAGGCCGATGTAGCCGCGCCCGCCGGTCTGGCCCTCCTGGTAGATGGACGAGGACACCATTGCCAGGAACACACCGCCCATCCCGGCGAGACCACCCGAGACCAGCACCGCGACGTACTTGTAGCGGTACACCGAGACACCCAGGGACTCCGCGGCCTCCGGGCTCTCGCCGCACGAGCGCAGCCGCAGTCCGAACGGCGTCTTCCACAGGATGTAGTAGGAAGCCGGGATGAGCAGGATCGCGACCAGGGTCAACAGGGAGATCCCGGTCGTCAGGCCCAGCACGAGCCCGGCCAGGTCCGAGACGAGGAACCAGCGCTTGTCCTCCAGCGGACCCAACAGGCCCGACACGAAGGGCAGGTCCACGAGCGGGAAGCGCGGCAGCGGCGGCGACTGGGCCGCACCGCCGCCCGGCTGGTCCTGGAAGTACAGGATGGACAGGTAGCGCATGGCGCCCACGGCCAGGATGTTGATCGCCACACCGGAGACGATGTGGTCCACCCCGAAGGTCACCGTTGCCACGGCGTGCAGCAGACCGCCGATGACACCGCCCAGGACGCCTGCGACCAGGCCCGCCCACGGGCTGCCGGTGTTGTAGGCGGCGAACGCCCCGGCCCAGGTGCCCAGCACCATCATGCCTTCGAGGCCGATGTTGATGATGCCGGCGCGCTCGGCCCACAGGCCGCCCAGTCCGGCCATCGCGATGGGAATCGCGAAGGCGAGGCTGGCCTGGATCGTGCCCGAGTCGGTCAGCGCGTTCTGCCCGGTGATCACCCGGACGCCCGCCAGCGCCACGAACACGGCGACGCCGAGGCTGACCAGGCGCCAGGGGGTGACGACACGGCGCGGCGGTTTCTTCTCCGGCGTCGCGACTTCTACGGTCTGGCTCATGACGCGGCCACCTTCTCCCGGCCCAGTTCCCTGCCGACTTGGCGCTGTTGGTAGCGACGGCCCCAACGGTGGACCAGTTCGTACACCACGACGATGGTCAGCACCATCGTGGCCTGCGTGACGACGGCGATCTCCTTGGGGATGCCGTCGATGTCCAGGATTTGCGACGACTGGTCGAGGAAGGCCCAGAACAGCGCCGCGGCGGCGATCCCCACCGGGTGGTTGCGGCCCAGCAGCGCGATCGCGATGCCGGTGAAGCCCAGCCCCAGCGGGAAGTCCAGCGCGTAGTAGTGCGACGAGCCCAGCAGCTGCGGCATCCCGACCAGTCCGGCCACCATGCCGGAGATGACCATGGACAGCACGACCATCTTCTTCACGTTGACGCCGCTGGCCTGGGCCGCGGTCGCCGACTGCCCGGTGGCGCGCAGCTCGAACCCGAACCGGGTGCGGTTGAGCATCCACCAGTAGCCCACGCCCACCGCCACGGCGAGCAGGACCAGGCCGAAGATGGGGCGGGTGGCGCCCATGAAACCCGCGGGGATGCCCGGGACCCACCCGGATTCGGCGATGGGCCGGGTCCCGATGTTGTTGGTGCCCAACTCGACGGCGAGCCGGTTGGTGTTGAGCAGGTAGGCGGTCACGCCGGTGGCGATCGCGTTCAGCATGATCGTGGAGATGACCTCCGACACGCCGCGGGTCACCTTCAGCCAGCCGGCGATACCGGCCCAGAAGCCGCCGACGGCGACCGCCACGGTGATGATCACGATCTGGTGCAGGACGGGGGGAAGCACGAACGCGCCGCCCACCGCCGCGGCCAACAACGCGGCGAGCCGGTACTGGCCGTCCACCCCGATGTTGAACAGCTTCATCTTGAAGCCGATGGCCACGGCCACCGCGGACAGGTAGTAGGTGGTGCCGGTGTTGAGGATCTGCACGACGCTGTTGGGCTGGGAGCCGTAGTTCAGCATCCGCTCGAAGGTGTGCAGCACCTCGACGCCGGTGGCCAGGAGGACCAGGGCGGTGATGCCCAGTGCCAGCACACCGGCCGCTGCGACCGCGCCGAAGGCCAGCGCCAACTGCGTGGGCAGCCGGCGGTACAGCAGTACCGCCACCGCCCCGCCGGCGGCCGCGCCGACGGGGTAGGCGACCGGTTCGATCAGCCACAGGTCGAGGACGATCGCGGCCAACAGGGCGACCAGGACCGACAGCACCAGCGCGATCGGCGTGACCAGGAGCCGGTGGATGCCGGTCGTGGCGTCCTCGGCATCGGAGCCGACCGCCAGCAGCGGGACGGCGAAGGCCAGTGCCACGCCGATGGCCAGTGCGGCCGGTGCCAGTAAGGCAAGGTCGAGAAGGAAGGTGACGGCGGCGGCGGAGAGGGCCGCGACCGCGATTCCCGCGGGTGCGGGGAGGGATTTGATCATGCTCCTGCCTCGTTTTCCGTGGCCGCGTCGTTGCCGTTCGCGGCCCGCGGGTCCAGCCCGGCACCGGTCATCGCCGAGCCGAGCTGTTCGGGGGTCACCGAACGTGGGTCGGCCTCGGCGACCAGCCTTCCGCGCAGGATCACGTACAGGGTGTCGGACATTCCGATGAGTTCGTCCAGATCGGCGGAGATCAGCAGTACTGCGAGCCCCTGGGCGCGCGCGGCGCGCAGGTGGTCCCAGATGGCGGCCTGGGCACCCACGTCCACACCCCGGGTCGGGTGTGCGGCCACGACGACCTTGGGGGAGCCGCTCATCTCGCGGCCCACGATCAGCTTCTGCTGATTGCCTCCGCTGAGCGCGTCGGCCTGCACGTCGATCCCGGGGGTGCGCACGTCGAACTCCTCGACGATGCGCTGGGTGTCGGCGCGTGCTCCCGCACGGTCGATGAGTGGCCCCTTGGCGTTGGGGCGCTGGGTCTGGTGGCCGAGGACGCGATTCTCCCACAGCGGGGACTCCAACAACAGCCCGTGGCGGTGCCGGTCCTCGGGGACGTAGCCGACCCCGGCCTCGCGGATGGCGCGGGTCTGCCAACCGGTGATGTCGGTACCGTCCAGGGTGATGCGGCCCTTGGCGGCCGGGCGCATCCCCATGACGGCCTCGATCAGCTCGCTCTGGCCGTTGCCCTCGACCCCGGCGATGCCCACGATCTCCCCGGCGCGGATGGCCAGGTTCACGCCGTCCACGACCGTGCGGTCCTGGGCCGACTCCACGGTGACGTCGGCCAGCTCCAGCACCACCCGGTCGGTGACGGTGGACTCGCGCAGCTCGGGGACGGGGAGCTGGCCGCCGACCATGAGGGTGGCCAGTTCGCGGGCGGTGGTGTTGGCCGGGTCCACCGTGGCCACGGTGGTGCCGCGCCGGATGACGGTGATGTCGTCGGCGACCGAGAGCACCTCGTCGAGCTTGTGCGAGATGAAGATGACGGTCAGCCCCTCCTGCTTGAGCTCGCGGAGGTTGTCGAAGAGTTCGTCGACCTCCTGCGGCACCAGGACGGCGGTGGGTTCGTCGAGGATGATGATGCGCGCGCCCCGGTAGAGGACCTTCAGGATCTCCACCCGTTGGCGGTCGCCGACACCCAGGTCCTCCATGAGGCGGCCGGGCTCGACACCGAGTCCGTACTGGGCCGACAGCCGGGTGATCGTGGCGCGGGCCTTGGCTCCGATGCCGTGGAGGTGCTCCGCGCCGAGGACGACGTTCTCCAGGACGGTGAGGTTGTCGGCGAGCATGAAGTGCTGGTGCACCATGCCGATGCCCTGCTTGATGGCTTCCGACGGGGAGTTCAGCTGGACCGTGCTCCCGGCGATGGCGATGGTGCCCTCGTCGGGTTGGTGCATGCCGTACAGCGTCTTCATCAGCGTCGACTTGCCTGCGCCGTTCTCACCCACGATGGCGTGCACTGTCCCCGCGCCGACGGCGATGTTGATGTCGTGGTTGGCCACGACGCCGGGAAACCGCTTGGTGATCCCGTGCAACTCGACGGCGGCGGGAGGTGCGGCCCCGTCGCCGGGATGCGTGCTCATCCGACTCCTAGTTCGTCAAGGTGCGGCCGGCGGCCTTGTGAGCCGGTCCGGGCGCCGGCCGCCCGATGCGGATCCGCGTGGGCGGGGGACCGGTGCCGCCGCCCGGTGGGCAACGGCGAAGCGGCGTCCCGCTGCCGTGAGGGCACATTCCCCTCCACGGGCAGACGGGACGCCGCGATGGCGTCGACGCCGGTGGGTCAGGGGGCGGTCGGAACCGTGATCTCACCGTCGATGATCTGCTGCTTCAGCGCGTCGAGCTCCCCCTGGATGTCGGAGATCTCCTCGCTGTTGGACGTGGCGTAGTCCACGCCGCCGCTGGCGAGGTCGAAGCGCTGGATGCCGCCTTCGGCACTGCCGTCCACGATCCCGCTGACGAACTCGAACACCGCGGTGTCCACACCCTTGAGCGCGGAGGTGACGATGAACGGCTTCTGTGCGTCGGAGGCGCCCTCGTACTGGTCGCTGTCGACGCCGATGAACAGCTTGTCCTTGGCCTCGGCCGCGTTCAGCACGCCGTTGCCCGAGGCGCCGGCCGCGTGGTAGATGACGTCGGCGCCGGCGTCGTACTGGCCCTCGGCGGTGGCCTCACCGCGGGAGGGGTCCTGGAACCCGCCGAAGTCCGGGGGCTGGGTCAGGTAGGCGACCTCGATCGTGATGTCGGGGTTGATCTCCTGGGCGCCGGCGGCGTAGCCGGCCTCGAACTTCTTGATCAGCGGGGTCTCGACGCCGCCGATGAAGCCGATGTGGTCCTCTTCGCTCTTGAGTGCGGCGGCCGCGCCGGCGAGGAAGGACGCCTGCTCCTCGGTGAAGACCAGGCTGGTGACGTTGTCGATGTCCTCGATCTCGGAGTCGACGATCGCGAACTGCACGTCGGGGAACTCCGGGGCGACGGCGCGCACGGGCGCGTCGTAGGCGAAACCGACGGCGATGACGACGTTGTAGCCCTCTTCGGCCATGAGCGCCAGACGCTCTTCCTTGGCCGACTCGGGCTCGCCGTCGGTGGGCTCGAGGTCCTGGGCGTCGGTGATGCCCAGTTCGTCCTTGACCCGCTCCAGGCCGCGGTAGGCGGAGTCGTTGAAGGACTTGTCGCCCTTGCCGCCGATGTCGTAGGCCAGGCCCACGCGGATGTCGGACTCGGCCGTGGCACCGTCTCCGCCGGCGGTGCCCTCGTCAGTGCCGCTTCCGCTGTCACAGGCAGTCATCGCCAGGGCCAAGACCCCGGCTGCCGCCATCGCACCGAGACGGGCGACTGTGTTGCGCTTCACGCTTCCTCCCCTTCGAGCCCGTGACCGGTTCGCGATGCGCGAACCGCCGGGTTATGCAGCCGGACACTATCCGTTTGTGCAAATGCCACCAATCGCCACAGGTGGGTTGTTATGAAGGCGAGAGCGGAGTGAAACGGACGTTACCAATGAGTTGTCGTCCAGCTCACATTTCGGCCTTCATGGCAGGTGGCGGGGGTGGCCGCAACGGCAATTATTGCCAAAGGGGGGATGTGTCCAGGTCGGCGCTCGGGGTGATTAGAAACACCCCATATCGCCACAGTTCGGACATGGGGCCTCGGGGTGGCCACCGAGGAGGCCCCGGGCGGGCCGTGCCGGGGGCTCGGCGACGCGCCCGCGGACTGGTCACTCAGGGTGACCAAAGTCGAAGCGTCCGGGAGCTGCGAAGCGTTGCTACCCGGTGTAGTCGGCAGCGGTGCCCGCTCCCCGATCCGGACGATCCAGGAACGCCACCGCGGCCCGTTTGAACGATTGTGCCGACACGGCTGTGCGGTGGTCGCGCCGGGGCACCCGTAGCAGCTCCGCCCCTGCAAGATCCGCCGCCAACCCCTCCGCCCCCGCGGCGATCGGATCGAGCTCCCCGGCCACCAGCAGCACGGGGACGTCCGCCGGGGCGGGGACGGGACGGTAGGGCTCTCGCGCCTGCCCCTTGGCGCAGGCAGCCAGGGCCGTGGGGTCCGCACCGGGCAGGGCGGCCGCCGCGGCGAACACCGCGGCGAAGGGCCCCGCGTCCTCTCCGCCCAGCCGGTCGGGGTCCGTCCCGGCGAAGGCGTCCTCGGGGCCGAAGCCGCCCAGCACGATCCTGCGGACCGACGCGGGGTGGTCCACCGCCAGCTGCCAGGCCAGCCGGGAGCCCATCGAATACGCCACGACGTCGGCGGGTCCGTCGCCCGACTCGGCCAGTACCCGCGCCAGCAGGTCGCCGAGCGATCCGGGGGAGTAGTGGGAAGGGACGTGGGGCTTGGGGGAGCGGCCGTGCCCGGGCAGATCCACTCCGACGAACCGGCGCCCCGTACCTTCCAGCGCCGTCGTCCACCCGGTGCGCACCCAGTTGGCCGCGAAGTCGGAGCCGAATCCGTGCACCAGCAGCACCGTCGGGGCACTCGGCGCGGTGGCACCGCCCACGGTGTAGCGCAGGAGGGGAGCCCCGGTCGCGGGGTCGAGCAGTGTCCGGTCCATGCAGATCCTCACGGGCGGGGCGGGCGGGGGCGGTTCACTCGGACGGCGGTCGCAGACGGACCCGGCGGGTGGGTCGTTCCTCGGTCGGGACGGTCCCCACGATCCCCGCGGATGCCTCGACCTCGAAGGTGACCAGTGCGGCGCCCACCGCCAGCACCTCCCCCTCCGCGGCGTGCAGCCTGGCGACGGTCCCGCTGTGCGGCGAGGGGATCTCCACCGCGGACTTGCTGGTCTCCAGCTCCACCAGGGGCTGGTTGCGCTCGATGTGCTCGCCGGCGCGCACCAGCCATTCCAGGACGGTGGCCTCGACCAGCCCCTCACCGAGATCGGGAAGGGCGAACGTGCGCTCCGCGCCGCCGGGACCCGCGGTTTCGCTCATCGGGACTCCTTGTCGTCACTAACAGGTGGGGCCGACCGGGTCGTGCTCAGAACTCCAGCGTGCGCTGGACCGCGAGCAGGACCCGATCGGCGTTGGGCAGGTACTGCGGTTCCAGCGGCCCCGCCGGATAGGGCACGTCGAACCCGGTGACCCGCTGCACGGGTGCACGCAGGTCCCGGAAGGCGTGCTCCTGGACCAGGGCCGCGATCTCCCCGCCGAGGCCGGCGGTCAAGGGCGCCTCGTGCACCACGACGACCCGCCCGGTACGCCGCACCGACGCGGTCAGTCCCGCGGTGTCGATCGGCTTCAACCAGCGGAGGTCCAGCACCTCCAGTTCCACCCCGTCCTCCGCGGCGAACTCGGCCACCCGCAGGCAGTGGTGCACCATCGCCCCCCACGCCACCAGCGTGGCGTGGCGCCCCTCGCGCACCACCCGGCTCGCCCCGATCGGCAGGTCGGGTTCGGTCAGCGCGCCGGGGGAGCGATTCCAGTAACGGGCCTTGGGCTCCAGGTAGACCACCGGATCGTCGGCACGCACCGACTGCAACAGCAGCCGGTAGGCATCGGCGGGGTCCGAGGGCGAACACACCTTCAACCCGGGGACGTGCGCGAACAGGGCCTCCAGGCTCTCACCGTGGTGCTCGGGGGCCTGGATGCCGCCGAAACTGGGCAGGCGCAGGGTGATCGGCATCGGCGCGGCCCCCCTGGAGCGGTAGTGCATGCGCGCCACCTGGTTGACGATCTGATCGACCGCCGGGTAGGCGAACCCGTCGAACTGCAGTTCCGGGACGGGGCGCCAGCCGTTCATGGCCAGGCCGACGGCCAGCCCGACGATGCCTGACTCCGCCAACGGGGTGTCGAAAACACGCTGGTCGCCGAACTCCGCCTGGAGACCGTCGGTCACCCGGAAGACGCCGCCGAGCCGTCCGACGTCCTCGCCGAAGACGAGCGTCGCGGGGTCCTCGGCGAGAAGAGTGCGCAGCGCCGCGTTGATGGCCTGCTGCATGGAGTGTTCGGAAGCGGTCGCGTCTGCTGACGCGGGGGTGGTCGCGAGCTCGGTCATGACACGCTGCCCTCTCTGGCCGGGGAGTTCGGGCTTGCCGGGGCTGGGGGACGGTTCCGTCCAGAAACGGGGGTCATTGCTCGACCTCGTCGCGCCAGACCCGGTGCTGGCGGCGCAGCTCCTCGGTGGGCTCGCGGTAGACGTGGGCGAACATGTCCGAGCCATCGGGGGGCGGCAGTACGCTCACCTCGTCGCGGACGCGCACGCACTCCGCGCGCACCCGGTCCTCCACATCGGTGAAGAAGTCGGCGTTGGCGTGTTTGTCCCGTTCCAGGGCGCGTCGCATCAGGAGCAGCGGATCGCGTTCGCGCCAGCGCAGTTCCTCGGCCGGATCGCGATAGCGACCGGCGTCATCGGAGGTGGAGTGCGGATTGACCCGGTAGGTCAGCGCCTCGATCACGGTGGGACCGCCACCGGCGCGGGCGCGTTCCAGCGCTGCCCGGGTCGCCTCGAACACCGCGACCACGTCCTGGCCGTCCACGGTGACCCCGGGCATCCCGTATCCGGCACCGCGCGCCGCTATGGAGCCGCCGGCCACCTGGGCGGAGTTGGGCACCGACAGTGCCCACTGGTTGTTCTGGCAGAAGAAGACCACCGGGGAGCCGAAGACCCCCGCGAAGTTCATCGCCTCGTGGACGTCGCCCTCGGAGCTGGCGCCGTCACCGAAGTAGGCGATCGCGCAACCGGGGCCGCCGCGCAGCCGTTCGCCCAGCGCCCAGCCCACCGCGTGGGGGACGGGGCCGCCCACGACGGCGTTGAGGCAGGAGAACCGCGAGGCGATCGGGTCGTAGAGCCCGCCGTGCCACAGGGCACGGTGGCTGGCCAGATAGCCGACCAGGTCCACGCCCATCGTGACGGCCACGGCCAGCTCGCGATAGGTGGGGAAGGCGAAATCGTGTTCGGGGTCCAGGGCTGCGGCGCTGCCGACCTGCGCGGCTTCCTGCCCGTGCAGCGATACGTAGGCGGGGAATACGCCCTGGCGCTGGAGGGCGATCGCTTCGCCGTCCAGCATCCGTGCGGCGAGCATGTGGCGATAGAGCGTGCGCAACGTTTCGGGTGCCAGCGTTCCCGCACCGGTTTCGATGCCCTGCGCGGTCTTCTCGGCGTGCATGTCGGGCGACTCCCTCGTGACCGGGGCGAGACGAGCTCTGGTCCGGCGTTGCCGGTATGCATCAGTGTGCGGAAGAGTTGACACTTTCGCTAGATTGCGACCAGGAGTCGATACGTAAAGTTCCTATCTGCTGATTTTCGTTCTTAAATGTCTAAAATATTGGGGAGTGCTGGCGGGTAAACGCAACACTCTGCTCACCCCTTGGCCAACCGTCGAGATCGGGGGTGCAGAGGGGGATGGGGAGGGGGTCGGTCGCCGGGAGGAAAATGCTGCCAGTTCGATTCGACCGACAGGCGGCGGGCGGATCCGTGTGACGAATAAAGGGTGCGCCGAAAATCGCCCCCCGCTGGCGTGAGGGTGAATAAAAATTGCTGGAACTGTGGTGGGTTGAACGAGGGGGATGCCTCTGTTTCGCGAGTGTAAAGAAAAAAGGTCGGCCTTTTCGGGAGCTGCCGATCGGGTCTGTGGTGCCGCTGTCGCCCCGTGCGCCCGGAGGGGGACATGGTTCTGTCGGGCCAGGCCATGGCGGGAGTCGGCCGTCAAGGGTGGTCGACTCCCGTCGGGGCCGATCGCGGGCGGGGCAGAAAATCCGGATGCCCGCCGAAAGAATGAGTACGGTGCGTCACTTTCCGATTCGGGAGAGTGGTGGAACGGTTGTGTGCGGGCGCGTCGGCGGTGTGCCCTGTTTTTGTCGGGAAAGCGCTTCATAATGATTTTTCGTCTCGGCAATTGAGAAGCAAATAGACGCAGCATCAATAATTCTGATATTTCATTACGAGACATCTAGCGGCTTGGAGCGCGGACATGGCCAACGGCGAGCAGCAACGTCCGGGGCGGCTTCCCGACGCCACCGACACCACCATCATCGGCGCGCTCGCCGATGACGCCCGGACCGGCATCACCGAGGTCGCCGCCATGGCGAACGTCTCCCGGGCCACGGCCTACAACCGGATCAAACGGCTCACCGACGACGGGGTGATCCGCGGATACTCGGTGGTCACCGACCACGTGAAGATGGGTCTGGGCGTCACCGCCCTGGTGCTGATCTCGGGCAGTCAGCCCGACTGGCGCGCCAACCGGGAGGTGCTCTCGTCCTACCCGGAGGTCGAGTACTGCTGGTACGTGGTCGGTTCCGCCGATATCGTGTTGCTCGTCCGGGTCGCCGACACCCATCAGCTCCGCGATCTCATTCTCACCCGGCTCCAGGCGCTCCCCGGTGTGACGGCCACCCAGACCCTGACGGTCATCGACGAGGTCGTCCACCGCCCGGTGGTCCGGCCCCCGGAGTAGTCCGAGCCCGCCGGCGGCGGTCGCCGTCCGAAGTTCCGGCGCTCCGGGCGGTCCGCGATAAAAACCGGCACGCATGCTTGTTTTGTCGGACGCGCCGTGTCACCCTCGTGCCCATGACCGGCACGCCACTGCGCATCGGCAACGCCTCAGGGTTCTACGGCGACCGCATCGACGCCGTGCACGAGATGCTCACCGATGGCGAACTCGACGTGCTCACCGGTGATTACCTGGCCGAACTCACGATGCTCATCCTCGGCAGGGACCGTCGCAAAGACCCCGCGCGCGGGTACGCGCGCACCTTCGTCCGCCAGATGGAGGACTGCATGGGTCTCGCCCTGGAGCGGGGGGTCACCATCGTCACCAACGCCGGCGGACTCAATCCCGGCGGCCTGGCCGCCGAACTACGCGCCATCGCAGCCCGCCTGGGATTGCAGCCGCGGATCGCCCACGTCGAGGGCGACGACCTACTGCCCCGGGCCGTGGAACTCGGGTTCGGCCGGCCCCTCACCGCCAACGCCTACCTGGGCGCCTGGGGCATCGCCCACGCACTCGACACCGGGGCCGACATCGTCGTCACCGGCCGCGTCACCGACGCCTCACTCGTCGTGGGACCCGCCGCGGCCCACTTCGGCTGGCGGCGCACCGACTACGACGCCCTCGCCGGCGCGGTCGTGGCCGGACACATCATCGAGTGCGGCGCCCAGGCCACCGGCGGCAACTACGCCCTCTTCACCGACCTCGGCCCCGACCGCGACCTCCGGCATCCGGGTTTTCCCATCGCCGAGGTCCACGCCGACGGTTCCTCCGTCATCACCAAACACCCCGGCACCGGCGGGGCGGTCACCACCGGTACCGTCACCGCCCAACTGCTCTACGAGATCCAGGGGCCCCGCTACGCAGGCCCCGACGTCACCGCCCGCTTCGACACCGTCGAGCTCGCCCAGCAGGGGCCCGACCGGGTCCGCGTCCACCCCGTCCGCGGCGAGGCCCCGCCCCCCGACACCAAGGTCTGTCTCAACCGCATCGGCGGCTGGCGCAACGAAGCCGTCTTCGTGCTCACCGGCCTGGAGATCCCCGCCAAGGCCGCACTCGTGCGCGAACAGTTGGAGACCGCGCTGGGCGCCGACGCCCCAGCCGAACTCCGCTGGACCCTGGCCCGTACCGACCAGCCCGACGCGGCCACCGAACAGCAGGCCAGCGCGCTGCTGCACTGCGAGGCCAAGGACCCCGAACGCGCAGCGGTGGGGCGCCCGTTCACAGCCGCAGCCGTCGAGTTGGCGCTCGCCTCCTATCCGGGCTTCCACGTCCTCGCCCCTCCGGCCGACGCCGCACCCTACGGCGTCTACCACGCCGGCTATCTCGCCTCCGAGCTCGTGGAACAGGTTGTGGTGCTGGCCGACGGCGAGCGTGTCCCCATCGCCGGGCCCCGGGAGACCCGCCCTCTCGCCGAGCTCCCCCAACCCACGCCACCGCCCTACCGGCCCTCTTCTTCCGCCACCCGATCCGTTCCGCTGGGCCGTCTCACCGGCGCCCGCAGCGGGGACAAGGGCGGCTCCGCCACCCTCGGGGTCTGGGCCCGACACGAACGGGCCTGGCCCTGGTTGGCACACACCCTCACCGTCCAGCGGCTGCGCGAACTGCTGCCCGAGACGGCCGAACTGCCGATCCGTCGGCACCTCTTCCCCCGTCTGCACGCGCTCGCCTTCGTGGTCGACGACCTGCTCGGCGAAGGCGCAGCCGCCCGGGCCCGTTTCGACCCACAGGCAAAGGGCCTGGGCGAGTGGCTGCGCGCCCGCCACGTCGACGTCCCTGAGGAGCTCGCCCGGTGACCGTCCTGCGCTCGACCCTCGACCCCACTAGCGGCGACTACGCGGCCAACCGCACCGCCATGCTGGACAAACTCGCCGCACTCGACACCGAGCACGCCAAAGCACTGGCCGGGGGCGGGGAGAAGTACGTGCGCCGCCACCGCGGACGCGGCAAGCTCACCGCCCGCGAACGGATCGAACTCCTCCTCGACCCCGACTCGCCCTTCCTGGAACTGTCGCCGCTGGCCGCATGGGGAAGCGACTATCCGGTCGGCGCCAGCGTGGTCACCGGGGTCGGCGTGGTCGAGGGGGTCGAGTGCGTCATCGTGGCCAGCGACCCGACCGTTCGGGGCGGCTCCAGCAACCCCTGGACCGTCAAGAAGACCTTCCGGGCCATGGACATCGCCGCCCAGAACCGGCTGCCCCTGATCAACCTGGTGGAGTCCGGCGGTGCGGACCTGCCCAGCCAGAAAGAGATCTTCATTCCGGGCGGACGCCTGTTCCGCGACCTCACCCGCCTCTCCGCCGACAAGATCCCCACCATCGCCGTCGTCTTCGGCAACTCCACCGCCGGCGGTGCCTACGTACCGGGGATGAGCGACCACGTCGTACTCGTCGACCGGCGCTCCACGGTCTTTCTGGGCGGTCCGCCCCTGGTCAAGATGGCCACCGGGGAAGACAGCGACGACGAGTCCCTGGGCGGGGCGCGTATGCACGCCCGCGAGTCGGGACTGGCCGACCATCTCGCCGCGGACGAACCCGACGCCATCCGTGTCGCCCGGCGCATCGTCGCCCGACTCGGTCAACGCACGCCTGACCGCCCGCGGCGGCCCGTCCACCCACCGCGCGCCGACCCCGAGGAGCTGCTCGGCGTGGTCCCCGGTGACCTCAAGGTTCCCTTCGACCCGCGCGAGGTGATCGCCCGTGTCGTGGACGACTCCGACTTCGACGAGGTCAAGCCGCTCTACGGTGCGAGCCTGGTCACGGGGTGGGCCCGCCTGCACGGCTACCCCGTCGGCATCCTCGCCAACGCCCAGGGCGTTCTCTTCAGCGCCGAGGCGCAGAAGGCCGCCCAGTTCGTCCAGCTCGCCAACGCCGCCGACACCCCACTGATCTTCCTGCACAACACCACCGGCTACATGGTGGGCCGCGAATACGAGCGCGGCGGCATCATCAAGCACGGCGCAA
Source organism: Nocardiopsis ansamitocini (assembly GCF_030268225.1). Taxonomy (GTDB): domain Bacteria; phylum Actinomycetota; class Actinomycetes; order Streptosporangiales; family Streptosporangiaceae; genus Nocardiopsis_D; species Nocardiopsis_D ansamitocini. Next base: position 239,952 of record NZ_BSQG01000003.1, read on the forward strand.
TGATGATCAACGCCGTCGCGAACAGCGGGGTCCCGCACCTGTCGGTCCTGATGGGCGCCTCCTACGGCGCCGGCCACTACGGCATGTGCGGGCGCGCCTACGACCCCCGCTTCCTCTTCGCCTGGCCCAGCGCCAAGTCCGCTGTCATGGGGCCGGCCCAGTTGGCCGGAGTGCTGTCCATCGTGGCCCGCCGGTCCGCGCTGGCCAAGGGGAACCCCTATGACGACGATGCCGACGCGGCCATGCGCGCCATGGTCGAGGCCCAGGTGGAATCGGAATCCCTGCCGGCCTTCCTGTCCGGCCGGCTCTACGACGACGGAGTCATCGACCCCCGCGACACCCGTACCGTGCTCGGCCTGTGCCTGTCCGCTGTGCACAACGCCCCGGTCCGCGGAGCCGACGGCTTCGGCGTCTTTCGGATGTGACCCCGTTGATGGAGAGCACCGTGCCCACGACCCGTATCGAGACCCTGCTCGTGGCCAACCGCGGCGAGATCGCCCGACGTGTCATCCGCACCTGCCGCGACCTCGGCATCACCACCGTCGCGGTCTACTCCGACGCAGACGCCACCGCCCCGCACGTCGACGAGGCCGATCTGGCCGTGCGCCTCCCCGGCACGGCCCCCGCCGACACCTACCTGCGTGCGGACCTGCTCGTCGCCGCAGCCCGCGCCACCGGCGCCGACGCCCTGCACCCCGGCTACGGTTTCCTCTCCGAGAGCGCGGCCTTCGCCGCCGACGTCCTCGCTGCCGGGGTGACCTGGATCGGGCCTTCACCCGAGGCGATCAGCCGCATGGGCGCCAAGATCGAGGCCAAGCGGCTCCTCGCCGAAGAGGGCCTGCCCGTCCTACGGCGCCACGACCCCCACGAGGTCACCGAAGAACTGCTCCCCGTACTGGTCAAGGCGTCCGCCGGCGGGGGCGGGCGCGGTATCCGCGTGGTCACCGAACTCGCCGGGCTGGAACGGGCCGTGGCATCGGCGGGCGCGGAGGCCGCAGCTGCCTTCGGCGATCCCGCTGTGTTCTGCGAACGCTATGTCCGCCACGGCCGTCACGTCGAGGTCCAGGTTCTCGCCGACACCCACGGCACCGTGTGGACACTGGGCGAACGCGACTGCTCCGTCCAGCGTCGCCACCAGAAGATCATCGAGGAGACCCCCGCACCCGGTCTGCACGACCGGCTGCGCACCGACCTCGCCGCAGCGGCCACGCGCACGGCCCGCTCGGTGGGCTACGTCGGCACGGGAACCGTGGAGTTCCTGGTCGAACCGGACGGCGCCTTCTGGATCCTGGAAATGAACACCCGGCTCCAGGTGGAGCATCCCGTCACCGAGTGCGTCACCGGGCTGGACCTCGTCGCCTGGCAGGTGCGCGTGGCCGAAGGCGCACGCCTGCCCGCCGACGCCCCTGCCCTGCGCGGCCATGCGGTGGAGGCGCGGCTCTACGCCGAGGACCCCGCTGCCGGCTGGCGGCCCTCCCCGGGGGCCCTGTTCGCCCTGGACGTCCCCGGCGTGCGCGCGGAGTTCGCCCCGCTCCCCGAACCCGGCGTCCGCCTCGACGCCGGAGTGCGCGGCGGCGCGCAGATCACAACCTCCTACGACCCCATGCTGGCAAAGGTGATCGCCTGGGCACCCGACCGAGGTGAGGCGATACGCCGACTCGCCGCGACCCTGCGCCGCACCCGGCTGCACGGCGTCACCACCAACCGCGATCTCCTGGTGCGGATCCTGACCTCGCAGGAGTTCACCGACGCCGAACTGCACACCGGATTTCTCGACGGACCGGTCCTGGCCGACCTCGCCCGACCGCTCGCCGACGCCGCCGCGACCCGGCTGTCGGCGTTGGCCGCCGCGCTGGCCGACGCAGAGGCGAACCGCGAGCGCGCCGAGATCTGGGCCGACGTGCCCTCCGGCTGGCGCAACCTGCCGTCACAACCGCAGGTCAAGGGCTACCGCGACACCACCGATACCGATATCGAGGTCCGTTACCGACACACCCGTGCCGGCCTTCGTGTCGAGAACCACCCCGGAATCATCCTTGCCGAAGCGTCCCCCCGTCGCGTGGTCCTGATCGAGGACGGAGTGCGTCGCGCCTTCGATGTCACGGCCTACCAGGATCTGACCTGCGTCGACTCCGGGCTCGGAGCCGTCCGCCTGGTCCCCCTCGATCGCTTCCCCGACCCCGCGGCCCGCCTCGACCCGGGCACCCTGCTCGCCCCCATGCCCGGCACCGTGCGCCGGGTGGTCGTCGCAGCCGGCGACACGGTCGAGTTCGGCCAGCCGCTGCTGTGGATGGAGGCCATGAAGATGGAGCACCGCGTCACCGCCCCCGTCGCCGGGGTCGTCAGCGTGCTGGAGGTCGGACCCGGCGCCCAGGTGGAGGCCGGAGCCGTCCTCGCAGTCGTCGACCCCCGCCCTTGACCCGCGGCCACCGCCCGTTTCACGTCACCGGAGCCCAAGGAGCCGACCATGGCCTTCACCGAACCCGCTGAACGCGTCGCCCTTCGCGAGGCCGTCGCCGCCTTCGCGGCCGACTACGGGACCGCCTACTTCCAGTCCCGCGCCAGGGCCGGGGAGTACCTCACCGACCTGTGGCAGGCGGCGGGCCGGTTGGGCTACCTCGGCGTCAACCTGCCCGAGGAGCACGGAGGCGGCGGGGGAGGGATCGCCGACCTCGCGGCGGTACTGGAGGAGCTGAGCGCAGCCGGCTGCCCCACGCTCATGATGGTGGTCTCCCCGGCGATCTGCGGAACCGTGCTGGCGCGTTTCGGCACCTCCGAGCAACAGAGGCGTTGGGTGCCCGCGATCGCCTCCGGCGAGACGATCCTGGCCTTCGCCATCACCGAGCCCGACGCCGGATCCAACTCCCACACCATCACCACCACCGCCCGCCGCGACGGCGACGACTGGCTGCTGACCGGCCGGAAAACCTACATCTCCGGTGTCGACGTCGCCGAGGCGGTGCTCGTCGTGGCCCGCACCGAGGACGCCCGGACCGGGCAGCTCAAACCCGCACTGTTCCTGGTTCCCACCGATGCCCCGGGATTCGAGGCGCGCCGCATCGAGATGGATCTGGTCAGCCCCGACCACCAGTTCGCCCTCTTCCTGGACGACGTACGACTGCCCGCCGACGCGCTCGTGGGCGATCCCGGAAACGGCCTGCGCCAGCTTTTCGCCGGCCTCAACCCCGAGCGCATCATGGCCGCCGCCCTGGCAACGGGAACGGCCCGTGACGCCTTGCAACGGGCCGTCTCCTACGCGCGCCAGCGCCGGGTCTGGGGAGTGCCCATCGGCGCCCACCAGGGGCTTTCCCATCCTCTCGCCCAGATCAAGATCGAACTGGAACTCGCTCGACTGATGACCCAGAAGGCCGCGGCCTGCTACGACGCAGGGGACGACGACGCGGCCGGTGAGGCCGCGAACATGGCCAAGTACGCTGCCGGTGAGGTGGCGGTACGTGCTGTCGACCAGGCGGTGCAGACCCTTGGGGGCAACGGCCTGGCCAGCGAGTACGGTCTCGGGGCGGCCATCGCGACGTCGCGCTTGGCCCGGATCGCCCCGGTCAGCCGGGAGATGGTTCTCAACTTCGTCGCCCAGCACTCCCTGGACCTTCCCCGGTCCTACTGAGCACAGTCGGTTCCACCGCGCAAGACCCCACCCGCAACGCCCGACGCGTGCCGCCACGACACCGAACGCCAGGGACGGAGAGGCAGATGACGGACGCCGCCACCGGGCGCGAACCGCGCCAGGAGCGCAGCCGCGCAACCCGGCACCGGCTGTTGGAGGCCGCACTGGAATGCCTGGCCGATGTCGGGTGGAGCGCCAGCACGGTGGGGAGGGTCGCCGCACTGGCAGGTGTGTCCCGGGGGGCGGTCCAGCACCACTTCCCCACCAGGGAGGCGTTGTTCACCGCCGCCGTGCGCCACATCAACGGGCGCCGAACCGAGGAGCTGACCCGCCGCGCCGCGGCACTGCCGCACGGTCCCGGCCGCACGGAGGCGGTCGTGCGGATGCTGGTGGAGTCCTACACCGGGCGTGAGTTCGCGGCGGCGGTCCAGCTGTGGGCCGCGGCGGCCAACGACCCGGCCCTGCGTGCCCACGTGCTCCCCTTGGAGGAGGACGTGGGGCGTGAGGCGCACCGCAACGCCCTCGACCTACTGGGCGCCGACGAGTCGCAGCCGGGGGTGCGCGAGTCGGTGCAGGCCACCCTCGACCTGGCCCGCGGCCTGGGCCTCGCCGACCTGCTCACCGACGACCGGGTCCGGCGCACCCGCATCATCGAACAGTGGGCCAGGACCCTCGACGGGGTCCTGGCCCGGACGTGATGCCGGTGCGGGCGCGAGAGTGGGGGCCGCACCGGGGCCGCGTGCCGTCGTGCTGTGCGGCCTTCTCAAAGACGCGCCCGGCTGCCCGGTCGCGGCGGCGGGTCTCCCGGAGCCGACGCGCGCTGGTCACGAGCCGCCGAACAGGCGCCGTCCGCAGTACTTCTTGTGGGCGGCCTGCTTGGACACTCCCAGGGCCGATGCGATCTGCGCCCAGGTGGCGCCGTTCACGCGCGCCCGGCGAACCAGCACCGCCTCCGCCTGCTCGACCTCCGCGCGCAGCTGCGCCAGTGACGCCAGCCCGGCCATCGGGTCGTCGTCGGCCACGTCCTGCGCCAGCACCACCATCTTCTCCGCGCCCATGGGGAAACCGTAGTCAACGGGTGGGGCGTGGTCCATTCCCGGATGCGCCGAGCCCTCGGGGGGCGAAACATCGGGGCCGTCCGTCCCCGGCCGGTAGGCGGCTTTCAGAAAATCTACCTTGTAAAGGTAGGGCTTATCTGGAAATTAGGAGTCGGCGCCGTCGATAGACGAGGGGCAAGCACGTCCCGGGGCGGTTCACCCGAGAACTCCGACCAGCCCCGGCGAGCCCTCTCGGTGTCGACGGTGGTCAAGCTCTCCCTGTCGCACCGGTTCACAGAGTAGGGCGTCGTTGGAGTCGGTCGCCGGCAAGTCGCCGGGACCGCCGTCGGTTTCGACCGGGACGACGCCGGTACCGTCGCGCATGCCGCGCTCGGCCGCCCGGCCCCCTTGCCTTGCGATCGCAGTATGGCGACGGTAGTTCGGTTCGGTGCCGCCGACACTGCAATCGGCCGATTCCGGCCACCATTTTCGTGCGCCATTCGAGCGATTAATTTTTTGTGGCTCCTGGATTTTTTCCTTCGGGGGGTGTATCTGGACGCGGCCAAGCGGCCTGTCGTGATGGCATTTGGGATATGAATGGTGTGACGTTTTCGTCCGGGAAAAGGAAAACAAGTGGAAAAAGGGAAAATCGGATTTTCCTGTCTTGTCGTCCTCGTTCTGCTGTCCTCGTTTCTGTTCGGTACGGCTTCCGCGGAAACCGATCCGGCCAACCAGGGGGCCTACACCGTCACTTCCGTCGACGACGGTGTCCGGTCGACCCTGCGTATCACCCTCGAACCCGAAACGGACGGTTCGCTTCCGGAGCTTACCGCTGCCGAGCAGGAACAGATCGATGCACTCCTCGCCGAGTCGAGCGTTGGTGCCGCTCCGCTTGCGGAGGGAGGTGGCGCGGCTCCTCAGGCGCAGACCCTGGCCGGAAAGAAAAAGGGTCCTTTCTTGATGAAATGCGACAAGAATTCGAAATGGTCAGACGGAAACGGCACGCTCAACGCTCGGTTCAACTGTCGGAGCAACGTCATCAACTGGGGGTATGAAATCTCCACGAAGGTGCGTGGAATCATTACCGGGCAGGTGAACGAGAGGGGGGTCAGCTGGTGGAAGAACGGTACGAGGATACCGAAAGGCGCGCCGCATCTGGTGGGCAAGAACTGCCATTTCCATGGCACGCTCAAGCCGGTGAAGAGCGGTGATGTCGTACAGTTTCAGGATTACATGACATTTCGGGTGAGGGTCGGCGGCAAGACCGGTACCGGCTCGATCACCTGGGCGTCCAACGTCAAGGCCGGGAAGTAAGCAATGGATGCGACCGCCACTTCTGTTCGCCGTTGGGCCGAGGACATCCTGGGGCAGCTCGCCCCACCCCCCGGCTGCACGCTCACGGTCGCGGAACCGCCCTTCGGCGGTCCCGCCCCGACCTTCGAGGGAAGCCCGGGGTTCACGTCACGACTGGCGGTCGACTGGGACGCCGATTTGAAAGACCCGCTCCACCTCGACGCCTCGGTCGTCGTGGGGTTCCCCGACGGGTCGGCGGTCGGCGTCGAACTCACCGAGGCCATGACCGAGGCCGAGGCCGTCGTCACCCTCGCCGACCAGCTTCAGGACACCGTCATGGAGCACACCCACGGGGCCCCGGTCCCGCCGTGCCCCGGACACGGCCACCCGGCGGTGGCCGCAGTGGTGGACGGCGTCGCCTCCTGGACGTGCCCCGACGGCGACGGTGCGCACCGGCCCATCCTCACCGGGAGGGGGTAGCCCGCTGACGTGGTCGGTCAGGCTGCCGGGGAGAGGCCGGGGAACCCCGGGCCGGTTGAGTCAGGGCTCCCGGTCCTGTAGTGGTTTGCGGGCCTCGAAGAGCGTTCGGCAGGAGTACGCGACGAACGGGCCTTCGGCCACGATCAGTTCGTGCAGGTCCCGGAGGCGGTCGCGGTACCGCTCGACGGTGAAGCCCGGTACCGTCCAGAGCACCTTGCGCAGGAAGTACACGACCGCGCCCACGTCGAAGAACTCCATCCGCAGCCGTTCCATCGGGACGTCTGCTACCTCCAGCCCCGCCGCGCGGGCCTGCGCGGCCTCCTCCTCGGGGTGGCGCCGGCGGCGTGGTTCCCCGGTGAGCGGTCCCAGGAAGAACTCGGTCAATGCGAAGACCGTCTCCGGTCCCACGTGCTGTGCGAAGTACGTCCCGCCCGGTGTCAGCACCCGGGCGATCTCCGTCCACCACACGCTTGCCGGGTGCCGGCTGGTGACCAGGTCGAACACTCCATCGCCGAAGGGCAACGGAGGTTCGTCGCGCGCCGCGACGACGGCGACGCCGCGCGGCCCCAGGCGTGCGGCGGCCCTGGCGACGTTGGGCGGCCAGGACTCCGTGGCCACCATCACCGGCGGCAGCCGCTCGACGCCGGCCAGGACTTCCCCGCCGCCGGTCTGGATGTCCAGGGCACGCGACGCCGACCGCACGTGCTCGCCCATCAACCTCTGGTAGCCCCACGAAGGACGCTCCTCGGTGGCCCGCCCCTCCAACCAGGAGAAGTCCCAACCGTCCAGACAGGCCGAGTCGGCCTCGGCCACAAGTTCTTCGAAGGTGCGCGACATGACCGCATCATCGCGGCACGAGGGCGCGAAGCCAACCACTTTTGCCCCCGCGGCACCGGGGTGTGCCCGATTCGTTCACGACGGTTCGCTGTCCCCGGGACGCCATCGGTCCCATGCGTGCCAAGCGCAGATCCGACATGGCTCGGGCGTCTGTCCGACTTCCCCCCGTCCCCACCGCCCGCTCCGCGGCCTGATGGACGCGACCGGAATCAGCGCCGGCCTCGACCGGCTCACGCCAGGACAGGAGGACGGCGGCTGGACGGCGGACCGGGCGGTCCGTTCCCCGGCCGGGGGGCTGGACCGGCGCGGGGACGCGATCGTCGGGTCAGCGGGTGGTGTGCAGGCGGAGTTCCGTACAGATGCGGTCCCAGACGGGAGCGGTCGGGTCGATCACTGCGAAGTGGCCGCCGGTGTCCTCGATGACGGTGACCGGATCGGTTGCGGCGATCGCGTCCCGGACGTAGGCGCGGCTGGTCTCCAGCAGGTTCGGGTCGTCGTCCACGCAGCACACCACGACCTGTCGCAGACCCAGGGGAAGCCGGTGCGCAGGGGAGGACTCCTCGTAGATCGCGGATGCCGCGCCGTAGCGGCCGCCGAGGGCAGCCGACACCGCGCCTTCGCTCAGCCATCGTTCGTCGCCCAGCCGCAGGTCGAGTACCCCGGCCAGTGACACCGCCACCGTCGGGCACACCCGCATCTCCCCGTCGGCAACGGCGTCGGCGCATGCTCGCAGCGCCAGTTGCCCTCCGGCCGAATGCCCCAGGACCGCCACCCGGTCCAGGTCCAGCAGCGGTGCCTGTTCCAGGTCGGCGAGTGTGTCCACCGCCGCGGCCACGTCATCGGTCGTCGCCGCCCACCCGTGCTCGTCGGGCCGACGGTATTCGACGTTCCACGTGGCGTACCCGCGCGCGGTCAGGTCCACGGCCGCGGCGTCCATGAGGTCGTACTCCCAGCGCGAACGCCAGTACCCGCCGTGTACCAGCACGGCCACGGGGAACGGGCCCACGCCGTTCGGCAGGCGCAGTTCGGCGCGTTGTTCCCAGTGGTCGCCGTAGTCGACGACCTCGCCGGGAAAGAACCGGTGGTGGTACCAGCTGTCCACCGCGAAGCCGAGGCCGTCCAGTCCGCGCCCGCGGATGTGTGCCCGTACCCCGGCGGACCGGTCGGGGGAGCACTGGCCGAAATCCACCCGCAGTACCTCGGCAGCCCAGCCCCAGCCTCCCGGGCCGGGGTCCACCGAGCCGGGCACCACGATCGCCTCGCCGTCGGCGCTCGCGATCACCGACCGGATCTCGCTCGCGTCGCCTGCGACGACCAGTTCGCCACTCAGGCCGCGGGCCTCCAGGGCACGCGCGGTGATCTCCTGCGCGGTCCGGACGTGCGTCAGCGCGTCGGACGCGGCGACGATCGTCAGGTGGGGCGCCGGTGCGTTCATCGTCGGGGCACATCCCATCATGTCGGTGAGGAAGGGGAGCGGCTTACCCGCCGGCGGGCGGGTCGGGCGGGGCCATGCCCGACACCAGGATGGTGACGAGGTCGAGGACCCGGGTGCTCTGGTGCCGGCCCGCCATCGTCTGGACCTGGGCCCGACGCTGTTCGAAGACCGGGTGGTTCACCCGGACGTGGACCAGGCCCTCCGAGGGGGCGGTCTCCGCCCGTAGCGAGCTGGCCAGTGCCACGCCGCCCCCGGCCTTGGCGAACTCGTAGATCGGGGCGAACCTGCCGCATTCGAGGACCGGGCGGATGGTCAGCCGCTCCATCCGCACCGCTGCGTCGAACAGTTCCCGCTGGCTCGTGCCTTCCGAGGAGAGCGCCAGCGGGTGCTCGCACAGTTCGGCGAGGCCCACGGAGGAGCGGCCCGCGAGCGGGTGGTCGGGGCGCACCATCGCGAACAGCGGAACGACGACCGAGTGCTCGACCCGCACGTCGTTCTGCTGCCCGATCGCATAAGTGACGGCGATGTCGGACTGCCCCTCCACCACCTGGCGGGTCGCCTCCTCGCGGGTCACCACGTCCAGCCGGAAGGACACCGTTTCGTGCACGCGGCGCAGGGCGGCCATCGCCTGCGGCACCACACGGTAGGAGAACCCCTCCGTGCAGGCCACGCTGACGGTGCGCGATTCGGTGGTGTCGATGCTGCGGATCTCGGTCAGCAGTGCCGAGGTCTCGATCTCGGTGCGGCGCACGTGCGCGAGCAGCCGGTGCCCGGCATCGGTGAGCGTCATCCCGCGGGTGTGCCGGTCGAACAGGGAGGCGCCGACCTCGGATTCCAGTTTCGCGATCTGGCGGCTCACGGCGGAGGTCGCGATGTGGTGGCGTGCGGCGGCCTCGGTGACGGAGCCGGTGCGGGCCACCTCATGGAAGTAGACGAGAGCGGTGGGCATCAACCGCAGCACGGCGCGCTCCCTCCGCACGAGGCGGGAACCGGGTGTCCGTTCCACGGCAACAAACGCTTTCTTGACACTCGCTTTGCTTTATAAGCAAAGCCGACACCGGAAAACGGTAATGGTGCTGGCCGCGGAAGTGACGTTAGCCTCATGCGACGACTCTAACAGCAGCCGGGGGAAGCGCAGATGGATCGTGGTAGTGCTATCGACTTGGCCAGGCAATACTTTGACTCCGGTCGGTTTTTCACCGAGCTTTCCGCTTTGGTGGCGTATCCCACCGAGAGTCAGAATCGTGACCGGCGCGTTGCCATGGAGGCATACCTGTCTGAGGCGATCGAGCCGATCCTCGACGGCCTGGGATGCGAGACGCGCCTCTTCGCCAACCCCGACGAGGCGGGTGGCCCCTTCCTCGTCGCCACCCGGGTCGAGGACAGGGAGCTGCCCGTTGTCCTCTGTTACGGCCACGCCGACGTCGTCGTCGGACAGCAGGGCCGGTGGAGCGAAGGGCGCGACCCCTGGACGCTCACGGCGGTGGGCGACCGCTGGTACGGAAGAGGGACCGCCGACAACAAGGGGCAGCACCTGATCAATCTCGCGGCGTTGCGGCTGCTGCTCGACGAGCGGGGGAGTCTCGGCTTCAACCTCACGGTGCTGTTGGAGACCGGTGAGGAGATCGGTTCGCCCGGTCTCGCCGAGTTCGCCAGGCAGCACCGGGACCTGCTGGCGGCCGACGTGCTCATCGCCTCCGACGGCCCCCGGCTGCGCGCGGACACCCCCACCCTCTTCCTCGGCGCGCGTGGCGGAGTGACCATCGAATTGGATGCCGACCTGCGTGCCGGCTCCTACCACTCGGGCAACTGGGGCGGACTGCTGCGCAACGCCGCCACCACCGTCACCGGAGCCGTCGCCACCCTGGTGGACGGGCACGGGGTCATCACCTGCCCGGCCCTGCTGCCCGGCGCCCCCTCGGAGACGGTCCGCCGTATGCTCCACGAGGTGCGGATCGGCGGATCACCCGGGGATCCGACCGTCGACGAGGACTGGGCCGACCGTTCCCTCAGCGACGCGGAGCGGGTGTTCGCCTGGAACACGCTGGAGGTCCTCGCCCTGGAGGCCGGCGACGCCGCCAGCCCCGTCAACGCCATCCCGGGCAGGGCCCGCGCCGTGCTGCAACTGCGCTTCGTGGTCGGCACCGACCTGGACGGAGCGGCCGACGCCGTGCGTGCCCACCTGGATTCCCACGGCTATCCGATGGTCGGGGTGCGGGTGCTCCAGTCCTTCCCCGCGAGCCGGACCGAGCCGGACCACCCGTGGGTGCGCTGGGCGATCGCGTCGCTGGAACGCACTGTCGACGGGCCCGTCGCGGTACTGCCCACCATCGGCGGTTCCCTGCCCAACCACGTGTTCACCGACATCCTCGGCCTGCCCACGGTCTGGCTGCCGCACTCCTACCCCGGCTGTCTCCAACACGCCCCCGACGAACACCTGCTCGTCGACGTCGCGCGGCAGGGCCTCGAAATCGCAGCCGGTCTGTTTTACGACCTGGGAACCGCCGACCCCGCGACGCGCCCGCCGCGCCCGGCCGGACGCGCGGGCGCCTCCGACCTCGCCCCCACCGCACCGTGAACCAACGCCGCAGCCCCGGCCCGACCGACAACGGACCCCGGACCGTCGACAGGGAGAGTCCCGTGCCGCCCCACACCCACCCAGTGCCCCCCGCCAGGACGGGGCCGCGTCCGGCGCGCGTCATCGTCGCGGCGACCATCGGAAACACCCTGGAATGGTTCGACATCGCGATCTACGCGCTGTTCGCCATCTACATCGGCCGTAATTTCTTCCCCGCCGCCGACCCCGGCGTCGAACTGGTCCAGACGTTCGGCGTCTTCGGGGTGTCCTACCTGATCCGACCGCTCGGCGGCCTGCTCCTGGGCTCCTACGCCGACCGGAAGGGGCGCAAGAAAGCCCTGGTCCAGACGATCAGGCTCATGGTCGTGGGCACAGCCATGATCGCCTTCATGCCCACCTACGAATCGATCGGGGTGCTCGCGCCCCTGGGCATCATCGTCGCCCGCCTGATCCAGGGATTCGCCGCGGGCGGAGAGTTCGGCGCGGCCACTTCGCTCCTCGTCGAGCAGAACGGCGAACGCCGCGGGTTCCTCGGCAGTTTCCAGTTCGCCAGCCAGGGACTCGCCACCCTGCTCGCAGCCGGGTTCGCCGCGGGGCTCACCGCTGTGCTCTCCGACGCCGACATGACCTCCTGGGGGTGGCGCGTCCCCTTCGTGTTCGGACTTCTCGTCGGACCCGTCGGCTACGTCATCCGCCGCTACGTCGACGAGTCCCCGGCGGTGGCCGGGCGTGACACCGGGAACGCGTCCCCGGTCCGCGAGCTCTTCCGGCAGCACTGGGGCGGACTGCTCATCGCGGGAGGGGTGCTCGTGGTCTCGACCGCGCTCAACTTCATCCTCCAGTACCTGCCGACCTTCGGAATCAGCGAGTTGGGGCTCGCCCCTTCGCTGTCCTATGTGGCGCTGGTCATCACCGGGGCCATCCTCACCGTGGTCACCCCGATCGTCGGAGGGGCCTCCGACCGGTTCGGGCGGCTGAGGATCATGCTTCCCTCCGCCGTCCTGATCGGGGTCAGCGTCGTCCCGTTGTTCATGTGGTTGATCGCGGTGCCCTCCTTCGCGACCCTGGCGGCCATGATGGTTCTCCTCGGCCTGCTCAAAGCGCTGTACTTCGGGGCGCTGCCCTCGGTGATGGCCGACGCCTTTCCCGTCGGGGCGCGGGCGACCGGGTTGTCGTTCAGCTACAACACCACCGTGGCGATATTCGGCGGTTTCACCCCCACTATCGCCGCTGCCCTGATCGCCGCGACCGGCCAGCAGGTCTCCCCGGGGTACTACCTCTTCGCCGTCTCGTTCGTGAGCATCGCCGCTCTGCTGGGCGCGGTGCGCTTTCGCGGAATCCGGTAGCCCCGGGGCAGCGCCGGACAGGTAACGGAAAATACGATCAGTGGCCTGTTGGCCGAAGCGACGAGAAGGGTCGAGGACACCATGACGGTAGAGGCGAATTCCAGATCCCTGGAGAAGGAGATCGTCACCGACTTCAGCTCCCGAATGAGCTACGGCTCCTACCTGGAGCTGGAGACGCTGCTCAGCGCGCAGAACCCGGTGAGCAGGCCCGAGCACCACGACGAGATGCTGTTCATCGTCCAGCACCAGACGACCGAACTGTGGCTCAAGCTCGTCCTGCACGAGCTTCTCGCCGCGCGTGCGGCGTTCGACGCGGACGACATGAGCAAAGCCCTCAAGTGCATCGCGCGGGTCAAGCACATCCAGAAGACCCTGACCGAGCAGTGGTCGGTCCTGGCGACGCTCACCCCCACCGAGTACTCCGAGTTCCGTGGCTTCCTCGGCAACTCCTCGGGATTCCAGTCCCACCAGTACCGCGCCGTGGAGTTCGTCCTCGGGAACAAGAACGAGGGCATGCTCGCGGTTTTCGCGTCCGACCCCGACGCCCACCGGCTGCTCGCCGCGCTTTTGAGCGAACCCAGCCTCTACGATGCCTTCTGGCGCTGCCTGGACCGGCGCGGCTACGAGGTCCCGGCCTCGGCACTGGAACGCGACGTCACCAAGGCATATGTCAGCAACCCGGAGCTGATCGGGCTGATCACCTCGGTCTACACCGACTCCGAGAAGAACTGGGCGGTCTACGAGGCGTTCGAGGAGTTCGTCGACCTGGAAGAGAACTTCCAATTGTGGCGGTTCCGGCACATGCGCACGGTCCTGCGCACCATCGGCATGAAGCGGGGGACCGGGGGCTCCAGCGGAGTCGGTTTCCTCCAGCGCGCGCTGGAACTCACCTTCTTCCCCGAGCTGTTGGAAGCCCGAACCGAAATCGGTGCCTGACCCACCCGTCCGCTTCTCCGGTAGAAACGAGAGCACGATGCCCGACAGCGACCTCACCGCACGCGCCGCCGAACTCGACCGGGCCGACCCGCTCGCCTCCTACCGCCAGTTGTTCGTCGGGGTCGACGACCCCGACGTGGTCGCCTACCTCGACGGCAACTCCCTGGGCCGCCCGCTCAAGGCGAGCGCCGCAGAGGTCTCCGACTTCGTCAGCCACACGTGGGGCTCCCGCCTCATCCGCGCCTGGGACGAGCAATGGTTCGACCTTCCCCTCGCCATTGGTGACCGGCTTGCAGCCGCAGCCCTCGGTGCGGCCGGCGGGCAGACCGTCGTCGGCGACTCCACCACGGTCCTGCTGTACAAGCTGGTCCGCGCAGGACTGGCCCTGCGCCCCGGCCGCACCGAGATCGTCGTCGACCGCGACAACTTCCCCACCGACCGCTACGTCCTGGAGGGGGTCGCAGCCGAGCTCGGCCTGACCCTGCGGTGGATCGAGTCGGACCCGTGCGGCGGTGTGACCCCCGAAGAGGTCCGGGCCGTGGTGGGGCCGCGCACCGCCCTCGTCGTGCTCAGCCACGTCGCCTATCGCTCCGGCTATCTCCTCGACGCCCCCGCTGTCACCGAGGCGGTGCACGAGTCCGGGGCACTGCTCCTGCTGGACCTGTGCCACTCGGTGGGCTCGGTGCCCGTGGACCTGGACGCATGGGGCGTGGATCTCGCGGTGGGCTGCACGTACAAGTACCTCAACGGCGGTCCGGGTTCTCCGGCGTTCGCCTACGTGCGTGCCGAGTACCTGCCCGATTTCGCCCAGCCCATCTGGGGGTGGATGGGGAGCGCTCGGGCGTTCGAAATGGGGCAGGGATATGTGCCTGCGGACGGCATCCGCCGGGTGATCAGCGGAACGCCCGTGGTCTCCGCGATGATCGCGATGCAGGGCACGATCGCGCTCATCGAGGAGGTGGGTATGACGGCGATCCGTGCGAAGTCCGTCGCCCTCACCGAGTTCGCCCTCCGGCTCGTCGACGCGTGGCTGACCCCCTACGGGGTCGAGGTCAGTTCGCCCACCGACGCCGAGCGGCGCGGTGGGCACGTCACGATCGACCACCCGGCCTTCAAAGGCATGGCCGAGCGGTTGTGGGAACGCGGGGTCATCCCCGACTTTCGCCGCCCCCAGGGCCTGCGGCTGGGCCTGAGTCCGCTGAGCACGAGCTTCACCGAGGTGCTGACGGGTGTCGCGGCGATCCGCGACGAGCTCGCCCGGGCCTGAGGGGCATCCGCGCCCGCCGGCCCCGGTACGGCGGGCGCGGACACCGAAACCCCCACGGTCGACTGCCCTGCCGCCCGCCATGGTGCCCGCTCCCGTGATGCCTACCCGGCCGCGACCGGGGCCCCCGCGCAGCGCTGCTCCTCCTGGCGGGCGTCCTCCGCCCCCAGGGCGATGGGGGCTGCCAGCCACTCGTCGTTCAGGCCGAACGCGTCGACCAGGTCCCGGGCGTGCGGACGCAGCCGCTTGCACAGGTCGTTCACGGTCGCGGTGACCGCCTTGGCCCGTGCGGGAGTCAGACGCTCGTGCTCCAGGAACCAGGCGCGATCGGCCTCGATCACCGAGAGTGCGTAGAGATCGCACAGCTGGTTCAGTACCGTGCGCACCCCCTCGTCCTCGGCGCGTTCGATGCCGGCCACGAACGCCTCCAGCACGATCCGGTCCACGTGCGCCCGCCCGGCCAGCAAAACGTGGTCCTGGGCGTCGTTGAACACGTCGAAGGCGTCCACCCCCGGAGCCGAGGAGCGTCGCAGCCGCTTGGCCAACCCTTCCAGGACATGGGCCTCACGGTCCTCCAGCAGCTTGCACTGCCAACCGCGATCCAGCAGATCGGCCTCCTCGCCCCGACCCGGCGCCGCGCTGACCAGACGCTCGATCAGCGACCGGGCGGCGGTGCGCTCGATCACCGTCTCGAAGAACTGGCCCGCCGCGAACCTGGCCATGCCCAGCGTGTCCAGGCTGCCGAACTCGTCGCGGTAGTTGGTGAGCAGGCTCTTGCCCACCAGTTGCAGCAGGACCGTGTTGTCGCCCTCGAACGTCGTGAAGACATCGGAGTCGGCCTTGAGCTGGGGGATGCGATTCTCCGCGAGGTATCCCGCACCCCCGCACGCCTCCCGGCACGTCTGAATGGTGTGCGTGGCGTGCCAGGTCGACACCGCCTTCAGCCCGGCCGCGCGCGACTCCAACTCCCTCTGGTCGTGGTCGCTCAGCGCAGGCCCTTGGGCCCCGTCGTGCAGCGCCGACACCAGTTCCTCCTGCGCGAAGTGCAGGGCATAACTGGTGGCCAGCGCCGGCAGCAGTCGCCGCTGATGGGCCAGGTAGTCCAGCAGCCGCACCTCACCGTCCCCGCCCGGCCGGTCGAACTGCCGGCGCGCCTCGCCGTAGCGCACCGCGATGGCCAGTGCGGCCTTGGCCGCCGTACCCGCGCCTCCGGCCACGCTGATACGCCCCCTGATAAGGGTGCCCAGCATCGTGAAGAACCGGCGGTTGGGGTTCTCCACCGGACTGGAGTAGACACCGTCGGAATCCACGTTCCCGTACCGGTTGAGCAGCGACGTGCGCGGCACCCGCACCCGGTCGAACCAGAAACGCCCGTTGTCCACCCCGTTCAGTCCCGCCTTGGTGCCGCAGTCCTCGATGCGCACACCGGGCATCGCCTCGCCGGCGGCGTCACGCACCGGAACCACCAGCGCGTGCACGCCATGCTCCTGCCCGTCCGTGATGAGCTGTGCGAACACCACCGCCACCCGGCCGTCCCTGGCGGCGTTGCCGATGTAGTCCTTGCGCGCCGCCTCGTCAGGGGTGTGCACCACGAACTCGTCGGTGTCGGGATCGTAAGTGGCCGTGGTGCGCAGCCGCTGCACGTCCGAGCCGTGTCCGGTCTCGGTCATGGCGAAGCAGCCGGGCACCTCGACCGACATCACCTTGGGCAGGTACTCGGCGTGGTGTGCCTCGGTTCCCAGCGCCTGGATCGCGCCGCCGAACAGTCCCCACTGCACGCCGACCTTCACCATCAGCGACATGTCGCACACCAACATCTCGAAGGCGACCACCGACGCCCCGATGTCGTCGGCCCCGCCGTGCGCCGAGGAGAAGCCGTATGTCGGGATCTCCGTCCGCGCCAGCGCGTGCAACTGGTCGGTCACCCTGCTGCGGTGCTCCTCCACTCCGAGCCCGTACACGGGCGCGAAGTCCGGACCGCGCAGCACCTCCCGGGCACGATCGCGGATCGCCCCCCAGCGCCCGTCCAGCAGCCTGCGCATCGCCTGTCCATCGATCCCGCCCGATTCCCGGGGGTCACTCATGTGCTCTCCGATCGTTCTTCCCACCCGTCGTACCACTTCTACTCAACCCGCCTCGAACCCGACACGCCCGGTCCGCGCAAGTGCGCAACGGTCCCTTTCCCTCCCCACGGCCGGGGGTGGCCATCCACGGCCGTGTGGTCCACCTCCTGTGCTGCCGTGGTTCTTCCGGTCAGGACATCTTTGTGTCTGGAGAACGGTGGAAAAGGCAAAAAGCAGGTTCCAATCCAGGGCCACCGGGCAAACCTGAAAAGTACGTTTCCGACGTTGGGAGATCCGCCATGGCCCATCTCAGCGAAACCGACCTCCATGACTACATCCGAGGGATCTGCTTCAAGACCGGTCCGCCAGGAACCGTTGGGGCAGAAACGGAATGGCTGGTCAGTGATGTTTCCAGCCCTGGTGCTCCGGTCGCCATCGACCGCCTCCGATCGCTTCTCGCGGATGTCGGACCACTACCCGCCCGCAGCGTCATCACCTTCGAACCCGGCGGACAGATCGAGCTCAGCTCCCCGCCGCAGGACGGGCCAGGCGAGGCCCACACGGCGCTCAGCGCCGACATCGCCCATATCTCCCCCCGATTGAAGTCCGCCGGGCTGCGCCTGCGCGGACTGGGGCTCGACCCTGACCGGCCACCGGTCAACCAGCTCGCAGTCGCCCGTTACACCGCCATGGACCACTACTTCGCGTCCGGCGGCGACGCAGGGCGCACCATGATGTGCTCCACGGCCTCCCTCCAGGTCTGCCTGGACATCGGGGCCGACACCGGTGACGCCCACCGCCGCTGGCGCCGGGCGCAGCGGCTCGGCCCGTTACTGGTCGCGGCCTTCGCCAACTCGCCGCTGTGGCGTGGCCGTCCCACCGGCTGGCGTTCAACCCGCTGGGCGATCTGGGCGGCTATGGATTCCACCCGAACCAGTCCTATGAGCTGCGACGACCCTGCCCGGACCTGGCTGCGCTACGCCCTCGACGCCCGGGTCATGGCCGTACGCTCCGAACACGACCCCTGGACGGTGGACCCCGGGCTCACCATGCGCCAATGGCTGGCCGGTGCGGGTGCGCGTCCGCTCACCATGGACGACTTCGTCTTCCACCTCAGCACCCTGTTTCCGCCGGTGCGTCCACGCGGCTGGCTCGAACTGCGCATGATCGACGCGCTTCCCCTCCAGTGGTGGGGCGTCGCCGTGGGTGTGGCCAGCGCGCTCATCGACGACCCCATCGCAGCGGGCGTCGCCGAAGAGGCCACCGACAAACTCCTCCAGGGCGGTGACCCCCGCCCCCAGGACTGGCTGCGTGCTGCCCGCGACGCTCTCACCGACCCCGAACTGGCCCGGTGCGCCCGGGTCTGCTTCGAGGCCGCTATCCGGGCACTGCCCGGTATGGGCGCCCCCGAACTCGCCGGGCTCGTGCACGACTACGCCGACCGCTACGTCGAACGCGGCCGGTGTCCGGCAGACGACCTGGTGCCCGTGAAGGAGCTCACATGACCGAGGAGACGAGCAGCGACCGCCTCAAAGAGCGCATCGCCACGGAGCTGGGGCGTGCCCGCGCGCGCAGCAACGGGCTCACCGTCGACGCCCTGGACACGCCGGGACTCCAGGCGCAGCACTCCCCGTTGATGTCCCCGCTGGTCTGGGACCTCGCCCACGTCGGCAACTACGAGGAGCAGTGGCTGGTCCGTGCAGCCGCCGGCCAGGAGGCCCTCCGCCCCGACATCGACCGCCTCTACGACGCGTTCGAGAACCCCAGGGCCGCTCGCGTGCAACTGCCGCTGCTCACCCCGCAGGAGGCGGTGCGCTACAACGCCGATGTCCGCGCGCGGGTGCTGGACTCCCTCGACCGCGCCGACCTCTCCCGCTCCGCCCCATTGCTCGCCGACGGGTTCGTCTACGGCATGGTCATCCAGCACGAGCACCAGCACGACGAGACGATGCTGGCCACCCACCAATTGAGAACCGGTGATCCCGTCCTGGCCGGTCTGCTGACCCCCGGCCCGGCCGCGGCCCCGCTCGACCCCGCCGAGGCATGGATCGAACCCGGCCCCTTCACCATGGGCACCGACGACGACCCCTGGTGCCACGACAACGAACGCGGCGCGCACACCGTCGACCTGCCCGGCTACTTCATCGACACCATTCCCGTACGCAACGCCGACTACCTGCAGTTCATGGCTGACGGCGGATACGACCGGCAACACTGGTGGAGTCCCGTCGGGTGGGAGTGGCGCACGCGGTCGGGCAAGCGTGCCCCGGCGTTCTGGCGCCAGGAGGCGGGGGAGTGGACCCGCCGCAGATTCGGCCTGGTCGAACCCGTCCCACCGGAAGAGCCGGTCCAGCACGTCTCCTACCACGAGGCCGATGCCTATGCCCGGTGGGCGGGCAAGCGCCTGCCCACCGAGGCGGAGTGGGAGAAGGCCGCCCGCCACGATCCGGCCACCGGCCGGTCGCGCCGCAATCCGTGGGGCGACCTCGATGCCGGCCCCGATCACGCCAACCTGGGCCAACGCCTGCTGCGCCCCGCGCCTGCCGGGTCCTTCGCCGCTGGGTCCTCGCCGCACGGCGTGCACCAGCTCATCGGTGACGTCTGGGAATGGACTTCCACCCCCTTCCAGGCGTACCCGCGCTTTCGCGCCTTCCCCTACCCGGAGTACTCCGAGGTTTTCTTCGGCGGCGATTACAAGGTGCTGCGCGGGGGGTCCTGGGCCACCCACCCCAGCGTCGCCCGTTCGACCTTCCGGAACTGGGACCACCCCATCCGCCGACAGATCTTCGCGGGTCTGCGCTGTGCGAGGGACGCCGAGTGAGGACCGCCCGCAGCCCTCGACCGGACCGCGCCGCCCCGAACGAATCGGAGGTGTCCTGAATGTGCCGGCACCTGGCCTACCTGGGTCCGGCCCGGACCCTGCACGAACTGCTCTACGCCACGCCACACTCCCTGCACACCCAGTCCTACGCCCCCCGTGAACAGCGGCACGGTTCCGTCAACGCCGACGGGTTCGGGGTCGGCTGGTACCACCCCGACCGTGCCGAACCGGTGCGCTACCGCCGTGCCATGCCGATCTGGGCGGACGCCTCCTTCGCGGACGTCGCCCGGGTCACCCGCAGTACCTGCGTCGTGGCTGCCGTACGCGACGCCACCGTCGGTTTCGCCGTGGACGAGTCCTGCGCCCAGCCGCTGCGCGCAGACACCTGGTTGTTCAGCCACAACGGGGCCGTCGCCGACTACGAGGCGGTGGCCGACGTCGTCGGTCTCCCCCTGCCGTCCGGCGCCCTGGAGGCACGCGCGCCCGTGGACTCCGCCCCGCTGTTCGCCATGGCGGTCCGGCTGTGGCGCAAGGGCGAGGAACTGGGGTCGGCCCTGGCCGCGGTCGTCGCCGCGGCCAGGGCCGTCTCGCCGGGGCGCTACAACCTGCTCGCCTCCGACGGGCACACCCTTGCGGCCACCGTCGCCGGCGACACTCTCTACCTGCGCAGCGACGGCGAATCCGTGCTCGTCGCCTCCGAACCCCTGGACGACGCCTCCGGGTGGGAACGCGTCCCCGACAACTCCGTACTCACCGCCTCGGCCACCGGCCACCACGTCGTACCGATCCGCTGACCGCGTCCAACCGGGAGACCTGATGCCCACCGTCGAGACCCACATCACCGCCGCCGACCTGCACGCGGCCCTGCGCCATGACGTCGAGCAGGGGCTCACCACCCGCCCGCGGACCCTGCCACCCAAATGGCTCTACGACGAGCGTGGAAGCGCGCTGTTCGAGCAGATCACCCGGTTGCCCGAGTACTACCCCACCCGCACCGAGCGCGCCATCCTCGCCTCGGCCGCCGTCGACATCGCCGGGCTCGCCCGCGCCGACACCCTCGTCGAACTGGGGGCGGGGTCGGGGGAGAAGACCCGCCTGCTCCTGGACGGGATGCGCGACACCGGGTTGTTGCGCCGCTTCGTCCCGGTGGACGTGAGCGGCGACTTCCTGGAGGAGGCCGCCGGCAAGATCGGCCTGGACTATCCGGGGCTGGCCGTGCACGCCGTCATCGCCGACTTCGACCGCCACGTCGAACAGCTGCCGGTGGACGGACGTCGCATGGTCGCCATGCTGGGGTCCACCATCGGCAACCAGACCCCGGGGCAACGCCACGATTTCCTCAGTGGGCTGCGCGCCACCCTCAAATCCCAGGATTCCCTGTTGCTGGGGGTCGACCTCGTCAAAGGAATCGACCGTCTGTTGGCCGCCTACGACGACCCCGCGGGGGTGACCGCTTCGTTCAACCGCAACGTACTCCGGGTGATCAACAACGAACTCGGCGCCGACTTCCATCCCGGCCGATTCGGTCACATCGCCCGATGGGACGCCGAGCACGAGTGGATGGAGATGCGACTGCGCTCGGACGAACAGCAGCTCGTGCACATCCCCGATCTCGGACTGACCATCGAGTTCGACCGCGGGGAGGAGATGCGCACCGAGATCTCCGCGAAGTTCCGCATCGACGGCGTACGCGCCGAACTGGCGGAGTGCGGGCTCCCCGTCACCCGGGTCTGGACCGACCCGGAAAAGGACTACGCGGTGCTTCTCGCCCGGCCTTCCTGAGCATCGCCAGGATTCGGCCCGATAACATTCCGGTCCACCGTGAACCGGATGCCGTCCGCCTGCGTCCAAAACCATCGAATCTGTATAAATGGGGGCGGGTAGGCTCGCCGACAGCGGGTATCGCCGGTGCTAAAAGGGCAAGGGAAGCGGGAGAACCTGGTGATCGAACTGGTCGTGGTCGCGCTCATCGTCGGGGTGGTCGTGGGAGTGGTGGTCTATCTGTTGGGTCGATCGAAGAAGGCCACGGTGCCCGCTCCCGCAACGCCACAGCCGAAGGCGCCCGCGGACCCCTTCGCCGAGGTCGGGGGGACCGAGGGCGACCCGCGTTCGCTCAAGGCCGGCGACATGGTGGACTTCGGTGTGGAGCGGAGCTGGATCCGCGGCTCCCTGCGGCTGTCCGAGGGCGGCTCGGTGTGGTCCGAGCACTTCCTGGAGGTGGAGGGCGGCCGTCGCTGGCTGTCGGTGGAGGAGGACCCCGACGTCCAACTCGTGATGTGGACCGGGCGCCCCGACCTCGACCTCGTTCCCGGCCCCAAGCGGCTTGAGGTCGACGGCGTTCAGTACGGTCTCAGCGAGCGCGGTACCGCCTCCTACCGTTCCGAAGGCACCACCGGTCTGCGCGAGCGCGGCGGTATGGACTACGCCGACTACAAGAGCCGCGACGGCCACCACCTCTCCTTCGAGCGCTTCGACCACGGCAGCTGGGAGGCCAGTCTCGGCACCTCGGTGGCACCCGGCTCCTTCACCATCTACCCGGGCAGCTAGACCGTGCGCGCCGCCATCGACGTGCCCTTCACCGACACCAAGGCCGCCGACCTCGCCTGGAGTATCACCCACCCCCTGATCCCGCCGCTGGCCGACCGGGTTCTCTCCCTGGCCGGTGCACGCGTGGAGCTGCGCGTGCTGGGCGCCTCCCACCAGGTGCTCCTGGAACGCGGTGATGTCCGGCTCGTCGAAACGGTGGCCTGTCTGCCCGGACTGCCCGCCGACCTCCCGGCCACGGCCACGCCCGCGGTCCGCGGGGTGGCGCGCCACGACTTCGCCAGCTCGGTCCTGCACCTGACCCCCGACGACTTCACCTGCGCAGTGGCGCGCATCCGCGAGCACCTGGCCGGGCGCCCCGACGCGCTCCTGGCTGTTTTCCCCGGCCACCCCCTCGCGGTGACCGCGCTGCTGGCGCTGGAGGCCGGCCCGGTCGTGCACTGGTGCAGCTGGCACGCCTACCCCCAGACCGGCGAGCTGGTGCGGACCTCTTCCACCACGGTCCTCGCACCCGGCTCCGAGGAAGGACGCTGACCCATGGCACGAGCACGCTCCTCCATCGTGAGCAGAACCGCGCGGGCACGGCGCACCGCCACGGCACTCGCCGTGAGCCTGGCGCTCCTGGCCCTGCCCGCCTGCTCCGAGAACCGACGCACCTGCGGCGACTACCGCAAGGTCGGCAACAACTACCAGTACGATCCGGACCGCGGTACCCACAAGCGAGAGGGCGGCGGCTTCGTCTACGTCGGCGACTGTTCCTCGCGTTCGGGGGGCGGCGGTGGCGGCTTCTGGTACACCGGGGGCGGTGCCAGCGGAAACAACAACGGCAGCGGTAGCGGGGGCATCGGCGGCAGCGGAAGCGGCAACCGCGGCGGCGGACCCGGTTTCGGCAAGTAGCCCCGCCCCTTTTCCACCTTTCCCACCCACGCCCATGAGGATCCTGTGCAACTCCTTCTCGAAGTCATCGCCTGCCTGTCCTACGGACTCGTCGGCACCGCGCTGATGGCCATCGGCTACCTGATCGTGGACGTGCTCACGCCGGGCAAGCTGCACGAACTGATCTGGACCGACCGCAACCGCAACGCCACCCTGATCGTCGTCGCCAACACCCTGGGCGTGTCCATCGTGGTGGCCTCGGCGATCCTGGCAAGCGGGCCCGGTCTGCTGTTCGGCCTGACCAGCACGGCCGCCTACGGTGCGGTGGGGCTGCTGCTGATGGCGCTGTCCTTCTTGCTCATAGACGCGCTCACCCCGGGCAAACTCGGCTCGATCGTCGCTGAGTCGGAGCTGCACCCGGCGGCCTGGGTCAACGCCAGCGCGCACATCGCGGTGGCGATCGTCGTGGCGGCCGCGATCTCCTGATGAGTGATGTGGTCGCCGCCCCGACCGGGGCGGACGAGCCCGCCAAGCCGCGCCTTCCGGTCCGTCCGCGCGTCGCCCGGTTCCTCGTCATGCTCGGGGTGTTCATCTGCGCGGCGTGCGGTCTGGTCTACGAGCTCTCGCTTGTCGCCCTGGGCAGCTACCTGCTCGGCGACACCATCACCCAGGCGTCGGTGGTGCTGTCGGTCATGGTGTTCGCCATGGGTATCGGGTCCTTGGCGTCCAAACGCCTGACCCACCGCCCCGCCTTCTACTTCGCCGTCATCGAAGGACTGCTGTCGCTGATCGGCGGCCTCGCGGTACTGCTGCTGTACGCGGCCTTCGCCTGGTTCTCCCTCTACCAGCCGGCACTGATCGGCATCGCTTTCGTCCTGGGCGCCCTCATCGGCGCCGAGATCCCGCTGCTGATGACGCTCATCCAGCGGATTCGCAAACAGGACGCCGCCAGCGCCGTCGCCGACCTCTTCGCCGCCGACTACGTGGGCGCCCTCATCGGGGGCCTCGCCTTCCCCTTCCTGTTGCTGCCGGTGTTCGGGCTCCCCAGGGGACTGCTGCTGGTCGGTGCGGTCAACGCCGTCATGGGGGTGGCGGTGGTCCTCTGGTTGTTCCGCCGCTCGCTGACCCGGGCCTCCCAGGCCCTGCTCGCCGGAGGGCTGGCACTGGTCCTACTGGTCCTGGGGTCGGCCTTCGCCTTCTCCGAGCAGTTCGAGCTGAGTGCCCGTCAAGCGCTGTACCGCGACCCCATCGTGCTGTCGGAACGCTCCGAGTACCAGGAGATCGTGGTCACCCGGGCGTTCGATGGAACCGACCTGCGTCTCTTCCTCAACGGCGACCTCCAGTTCTCCTCCCTGGACGAGTACCGCTACCACGAGTCGCTGGTCCACCCGGCTATGGCCGAGGCGCACGCCAGCGTGCTCATCCTCGGCGGCGGCGACGGGCTCGGACTGCGCGAAGTGCTGCGCTATCCCGACGTCGAGCGAGTGGTCCTGGTGGACCTGGACCCCGCGGTCGTACGCCTGGCCCGCACCGAACCCGTCATCAGCAGGCTCAACGAAGGGTCGCTGGACGACGACCGGGTGGACGTGGTCAACGCCGACGCCTTCAACTGGCTGCGTGACAACGACGAGCGCTTCGACGTCGTCATCGCCGACCTTCCCGATCCCGACGACGTGGGCACCGCCAAGCTCTACTCGGTGGAGTTCTACACCCTGGCCGAGCGGGCGATGGCCGAGAACGCCCGGATGGTCGTGCAAAGCGGTTCGCCCTACTTCGCAGCCCAGGCGTATTGGAGCGTCGGGCGGACCATCCAGGGGGCGGGCCTGCACACCACCCCCTACAACGTGGACGTGCCCAGTTTCGGGAACTGGGGATTCCACCTCGCCGCCGCCGGGACCGCCCCCGACGTGCGGATGCCCAGCGAGCACCCCGAGACCCGGTTCCTGGACGAGGAGACCCTCGCCGCGGCACAGTCCTTCCCCAAGGACCGCCGCCCCAGCGACACCGACCCGGAGCTGGCCTCGACGCTCCTGCACCCGCGCATCATCGACTACCACCGTGGGGCCTGGCAAGGGTACTGATGTGTGTGAGCGTATGCTCACGCGTCGGAGCGTACGACTGCTGAGCCGCGCGGGTACCCTCGCTCTGACAAGCAGTCCCCGGGACGATCCGGGGCCGCCACCGGTGGATCGGGGAGCACAGATGTCCAGCGGCGCGGTAACGCCACGGACCCGGCAGCGACAGGAGCGCAGCGAGCAGTTGCTCGCCGTCGCCATCGACCTGTTCCGCAGGCACGGCTACCACCAAGTGGGTATGTCCGACATCGCCGCGGGGGCATCCATGTCGGGCCCCGCCCTTTACCGTTATTTCACTGGTAAGGGCGAACTGCTCAGTCGTGCCGTGCGCTCGGCAACGGACGCCTACGTCGCCGTTGAGGCCGACCACGTCCCGGGAAGCCCCGTCGCAAGCGCCTTTCCGTCACTTGCCCTGATGACCGTGGACCGGCGCGACGAGATCGCGCTGAGCCTGCGCGATCACCGCTACCTGGGGGAAACCCAGAAAGCGGAGGGCATTCGCCAGGCCGCGACGTCGTTCGTCTTCTGGCGCACCGAGCTGTGCCGGGAACGCCCCGGGCTCACGGTCGAGGAAGCCGCGGTCCTGGTGGTGGGCGTCTACGGTGTCCTCGGCAGCACGGGGCGCCACCGGGTCCGGATGCCCCGCGCCCGCTACGCCGAACTCCTGGCCCAGGCCGCAGCCCGCGTCCTGCACACCCGGTTCCCGGCCCCCGAGCAGGACTTCCTGCCCGTACTTCAGCCGCTGCAACCGGCCGGTTCGCGACTGGAGGCGGTCACGGCCGAGGCGGCCCGCCTGTTCCGCGAGCGCGGATACCACGGGGTCAGCATGGAGGACATCGGTGCGGCCGCCGGCGTGACCGCCGCCGCCCTGTACAAGCACACCCCCAGCAAAGCGGCCCTGCTCACCGACATGTTCCATTCGGCCTCGGACCGCCTCAACACCGCCACTCGCGAAGCCCTGGTCGGCGTCTCGGATCCGTTGAGCGCCCTGAGTCGGCTCGCCGCGACCCGACTGGGACTGGTCCCGCACTTCAGTGACCTCCTCGCGGTCTACGTGACCGAGAGCGAGAACCTCTCCGACCGCGAACTGGGTCTCCTGCGCCGCCGCCAGCGCGACTATGCCTCGCTGTGGGCCCGATTCATCATGGAGATGCGCCCCCAGGAGGACACCGCGAGCGCCAGGGTCCTGGCCAACTGCGCGATCAACACCATCGACGAATTCGCCAACATCGCCGATGTCACCGCGCGTCCCGCCTTCCGCAACGAGGCAGTGGAGATCGTCCTGCGTGCCATGGGGGTTGTCCCCGCTCCCCGGTAGGAGCCGGGCATCGTCCGTCGACGCCCCCTGCTATGCACCGACCTGGACACATTCGGACGGACGTGACGTAGGGCAGCGTTTCGGTTACTCTGCCCAGCGAATCAAGGGGCGGGAAGCAGCAGACAAGCACCGGCGGCCGGAGTCGCAGCGGCTGTCGTGGGTCGGCTCGGCGCCTCATGGCCGCAAGCCGACGCCGTTTTCTCCCGCCTCATGCTCCGATCGTCCGGGAAAGGACATTGATGCGCCCCATCCCCCTTGCGCTGCCCCCCACCCCCGACCGGCGGCGCCGCTTTGCGCTCGGCGTGTCCGTCGTGGCGGTTGCCGCTCTGATCGGGCCAGCGGCTACCCCCGCCGCGGCCGACCCGGTCGCGGGCCCGGTGGCCGACCTGCGCGCCGACATCAGTGCCCTGCTGGACTCACCCGAACTGCAAGGGGCCACGTCCGGTGTCACGGTGCGCAGCCTCGACAGCGGCGAGCTGTTGTACGGCAACGATGCCGCGACCCCGCTGATCCCGGCGTCCAACGCCAAGCTGCTCACCTCCGCCGCCGCGCTCGACGTCCTCGGCCCCGACCACACGTTCCGCACGACCGTCGACGCGGGGGAGGACCCCGGCGACGGAGTGGTCGAGGGCGACCTGATCCTGAGGGGCACGGGTGATCCCACACTGACCGCCACCGTCTTCGACGCTCTCGCCGCGGAGGTCGCCGGCTCGGGAGTCACCCTGGTCACCGGTGATCTTCTCGCCGACGACACCTGGTTCGACGACCAGCGTCTCGGCGCGGACTGGGATCCCACCGACGAGCCCTACTACTACGCTTCGCAGATCTCCGCACTCACCGTCGCGGCCAACAGTGACTTCGACACCGGTGTGGTCAACGCCACCGCCGCACCCGGTGTTCTGCCCGGGCTGGCGGTGGACCCCGAGCTCGTTCCCGCCGGAGCCAACCTCCAGATCGTCGACCAGGCCACCACCGGCGAGCCCGACAGCGTGGCGACGCTGGGGGTGAACCGCGCCCCGGGCACCAACACCTTCGGGTTCACCGGCTCGCTCCCCGCGGGAGGTTCTGCCTTCCAGACCCTGCGCACCGTGCACGAACCCACCGACCACGCGGCCCACCTCTTCGCCGCGGCTCTGGAGGCCGAGGGGGTCGAGATCGCCGGTGAGGTCCGTCGAGGGTCCGCGCCCGGGACCGTCCATCAGCTGGTCGAGCACGAGTCGATGCCGTTGCAGGACCTGCTCGTACCGTTCATGAAGCTCTCCAACAACGGCCATGCCGAGATCCTCGTCAAGGCCATCGGCCACGAGGCCCTCGGAGAGGGCACCTGGGAGGCGGGGCTTGCCGAGGTGGAGGAGGCGATCAACCGTCTTGGCGTCACCACCGACGACCTGGAGTTGACCGACGGCTCCGGCCTCTCCCACACCAACCTCGTTCGGGCCGACCTCATCGACGACCTGCTCACCGAGGCGACGGATCAGCCGTGGTTCGAGGTGTGGAAGACGTCGCTGCCCTTGGCCGGCGAGGCAGACCGCCTGGTCGGCGGCACACTCGCCCAGCGCATGCGCGGCACCGCGGCCGAGGCGAACGTGTACGCCAAGACCGGCAGCCTCACCGGCGCCAGCGCCCTGTCCGGCTACGTCACCACCGCCGACGGTGAGGAACTGGCGTTCTCCATCGTCAACAACGGCTACCCGGGGATCCCGCCGCGCGCCGTCCAGGACGCGATCGCCGTTCGTCTCGCGGAGTTCACCCGTGACGACCAGGTCCGGCCCCTGTCCCGTTCCACCACTCAGTACGAGAACGAGCAGAGTTACACCGGCGACCTTGAGTGCACCTGGTCGGGCGCCTGCTGAGAGCCTTCCCGCCGTTGATCGTGACCCCGCCCACCGGTGACATGGGGGAGAAGGGGGCGAGGGGTCACGATCAACGGAGGACGGGGGCCTGCACCGCGATCAGCAGCAGCCCCACCGACGCAACGGTGAACGGCACGATCCGACGCGGGCTGACGGCCAGGAACGCCAGATGGGTGGGGACCGCCAACCCCACGACCACGACTCCCGGCAACAGTCCGAGCGCACCGAGTCCCAGGGTCAACTCGACCAGGGCGGCCCCGATCGCCGCCGCACGGAGCAGCGGCAGGAACCAGGGGCCCTCCAGGAGTCCGGCCATCACCTGTGGCGAGGGTACGCGGAAGAAGTCGGGGCTGCCTGCGCGCGCCTGGTAGGCCCCGTAAGCGATGTTGTCCGCTAGGACTCGCCCGCTCATGAAATGCGGGGACCCCAGCTTGCGTATCCCCGCCACCAGATAGAGCTGTGCGGCCCCCAGCGACGCCGCAGCCCCTGCCGGGACCGTCCCGGCCACTCCGACGAGAGGGAGACCCAGGCGCAGCACCAGCACCGAGGCCAGCAACGTCATGCACACCGACGTGTAGCGGGCGGTGTCCAAGGCCCCGTCGCGCACCAGCCAGGCAACACAGGCACAACACAGCGCCAGGGTGGTGTTCTGCGTCCAGGGGGCCGGAACGATAACGGGAGCCAACGCCATCGCCACGGCCAGGAGCAGCCCCAGACGGGCCAACGCCCATCGCGACCGCAGCCGGCCCGGGTGCGTCCAGCCCGCGCCCGGCCGGTAGACCCGGAGGTCGGGATGGTGCAGCCGGATGGTCCGGCTGTCCAACAGGGTCAGACTCGTTCGCCAGGCCAGAGCCAACGCCAGGCAGTACAGCGCAGTCGTCGTCGCGGTGGCACCGGCCCCCCCGTCGGTCAGGCTCACTCGACCTTCCGCAGTACGCAGGTCAGCGCCGGGATCTCTGCCCCGTGGGCGATCTGGGCCACCCGTAACCGGCGCGACTCCGGATCGTAGGCCACCCGCCAGTTTCCTTTGGAACCGATGATCACGCCGTCGAACGCTGGAACCGGACTCGGAACGCACAGTGCGCGCCGCAACTCGACCGGATCGAGGAAATGGCCGTCGGGAGACACGTGGAATTTTTCCAGCGGCAGAGGAATCGTTCGATTTTCGACTGTGCTGTAGAGAAAACCTTTGGCCGATCCCGAATACATGCCCCACGCGAACGGTTTCTGTGGATCGGTTCGCACGCCCCAAACAACAGAAAAGACCAACAGGGCAATACCGCCGACGCTCAGGGCAGACACATCAGGGGCCCATCCCGTCATCGCTCGTCCCTTCCGTCACGGTGTTTTCTGGTAGACCGACACGTGGTACAGAGAGTCGTCGGCCAAAGGACGGCCGCTCCAGTCCCCGTACCTGTCCCGCAGGTGCAGGCCGGCCGCCTCGGCCATCAGGTCGAGCTCGCCCGCTCCCGCATAGCGGAAGGGCACGTGAACGTGGTGCACGCCCTCGCCCGTGGTGACGACATAGTGCGACTCGTAGCGCTGGGTGGAACGGTGCACCCGGCGGTACAGCACCACCAGGTCCTCGTTGCCAGTGGGCACCACGTGCCCACCGCTCATTCGCGGACTCTCCAGCGCCTCGGGCAGCGGCGCGTCGAACACGAACAATCCACCCGGCCGGAGCCGGAGGGCCGCATTGCGCAGGCAACGCACCTGTTCCTCCTGGCTCTGTAACTCGAACAGGGTTCCGCCGACGAGATAGACGAGGGCGTGGCCGCCTTCGTCGGGACCGTCGACGAAGTCGCCGAAGGAAACCGGCACGACGTCGTCGCCGGCCTTCTCCCGCAGTCGCTCCACCATCGCTTTGGACGCCTCCACCCCCCGGACGTCCACGCCCGACCGGGCCAGGGGCAGGGCCACCCGACCGGTGCCGATCCCCAGTTCGACCACGCTTCCGCCATCGGCCACCAGCGAGGCGAGCAGTCGGACACAGTCGTCGGTGGGCGCCGCCGCGCCGAACCAGCGGTCGTAGTTCATGGACAGGAGGTCCTCGTAGGAACGGCCGCTCACCCGGATCGCGTCATCAGACATGGTCACCTTCCGAACGTGGGAACAGACAGGTTCTCGGTGGAGCGGCCCCGCAGTTCAGCCCAGCGGATGCGGGGGGATTCCCGGTCCGCGAGTCCCAGTGCTGAGCCGTTCCGTCACCGGGAGACGACGAGCGCCGGGAGCGACGGTGCGCACCACCACCGCACCGGTGGAGGCCAGGTTCGCGACGGTGGTGTCCACCCCGATGACGTCGCGCTCGGTATGGTCGGCCAGCGTCTGGGCCTGGACCGGCCGGGGAACCATACGGCGATCGGGGTCGGGCCAGTGCATCCGTCCCGCGCAACTCATCAACCGTCCCAGACCGTTCTGCCGGTGGAACGCGTGCAGGGCATGGGCGACCGGTCCGCTGATCCAGGGATTGCGTTCGGTGGCCAGCCAGTCGGCGACCGCGCCCGCTGCCGGAGTCTCCATGCTCCAGCGCACCATCAACGCCTCGTGCGCCGCTGCCCGGGCAGCGGCGGCCACAGCGGGACCGTCCGTGACGTCCCCGACCGCCCGCGCGCCGAAACTCTGCCGGCGCTGCTCGGGGGAGTGCAGGCAGCACAGGATACAGGCGCTGCCCCTGGGGCCGGGCAACAACAGGAACGTACTCGCGAGCGTCAGCGCGTCCAGGGCCTCGCGCAGCGGTTGCGACAACGGCGGGCGCCCGGTCAATTCGAACCGGGGTGCGTAGTCGTACCAGGTGCGGGCGATCAGGTCCCTTTCAAGGACCTCCAGTAAGCCGTGCACCCCCGCTGCGGCATGAGTGGCATGTGCCGCCAGTCCGGTCGAACCCGGCGACGGCAGCGCCACCGAACCCAGGGATGACCGGTGGGCCAAGTACACGGCCCAGGCCGGGACCAGAACCTGCCCGCCGCCGGTCAGGGACTCTCCCGGGACCCATAGCATCTCGGCCTCGCGCAGCCCCGGGTAGCCGGCAAGCTCCGGCCAGGCGAGAGGGTCCAGTGCCGGACGGCCGGTGCGGCGCAACCGGTCGAACCGGCCCATGAGCGCGCCGGGGACCCGCCCCCGCTCGGCCTCGCGACCGGCGACGACGTTGTGGACGCGTTCCAGGAGTTCTCCGCGGGCGCGCACCGTCACCGACTGGGCGGTCTCGCCTGCGGCAGAGCCGATCAGGACCCGTTGGCCGCCGGCAGCGTCGTTGGGCGCGAAGTCGGGTGAGCGGGCCGCGACCCGCCCCATCAGCAGTCCGCTGACCTGGGGGACGGGGGTGAACAACCGCACTGGCCAGCCGGGGGTCACCAGATTGTGTGGCCGTCCGACGGTCTCGGGGACGGGAGGAACCGTGTCAGCGGTGCTCGTCATGCGGACCGCTCCAGGAGTGCAGCTGCTTCCTCGACCATCGAGTGGCCGTGCACGGTGATGCTGTCGGCATGCGCGCGCATCGTCACTACGCCTTTCCTGCCTTGTTCGGCGAGAACCGCCCGGCGCTCGCGCACCGCGTCCCCGTTTGCTCCGGCCCGCAGCGCCCTGTCGTAGAACTCCATGCTGCGTGCCAAGACGATGACCTGTTGGAACAGTCCGGACAGCGGGCGCGGGTCGGCCCTGAGCGGAGTCTGTACCAGGGGGGAGGCCCCACTGTCGGGGAGCAGGAACGGCTCGGCGACAGCAGCGGCATTGCAACGGTTGTGGGTTCCTTCGTGGACCAGTGCCTCGGCGAAGCGCACCGAGCCGGGGAGGCCGTCCTGAGCGTCCTCCAGTCGTTCGCTGTTCACGAACACCACTCCGTGGACGGTGAAATCGGTGAACCCCTCCAGGCCGTGGCCGTCCAGGAGCGCGATCTGGCGCAGGACCACCGCCAACTCCGCGAGCATTTCCGGCCACGCCGCGCCCAGGAGCCGACACGACGCGCGCAGGGCCGCGCGCCGGTCGTCATTCCACGCACCGATGACGACCTCGTCAGCGGTGGTGGTGCGGCCGGGGACCGCGGCGACCTGCGCTGCGGCTCGGCGCACACTCGCGGTGAGGTGCCGTTCCGGGCCGGGGAGGCCCACCTGCCAGAGGTCGTGCACCTTCTCGGTGAACGCGGTTGCCACGACCCGGGTGGCAGCCGCTGCCGTTTCCGCGGTGAACCGACCGCGGACCCCGGCGTTGACGTCGCCACGTCGAGCGGCGCGCTGTGCCGCATGGGCCAGTGAATGGAAGGCGGGGTGCCGCAGCGCCGAGGCCGGGGGCACGCTGTCGGGGCCGATGAGTTCGGTGAGCCGGCCGCGCACCAGTCGGGCGAGATGCTGTTCGTCGCGTTCGGCGGATTGTGCCTCCGGTGCCACCCGCATCCGAATTCCCTTCGCAGAGATTCACCGTGTGAGTGGGGCGGGCCGGCTGACAACCCCACCCCACTGTCTGTCCTGACAGTCGGTCGGTTATCCGGGGACGTCGACCATAAGAGCGAACTCGGGCAGTTCTTCGCCGTCGACCATTTCGATGTCGACGTCGTGCGTGTCTTCCACTATTCCTCCTGGAATCGGGAATTGGGTGTCGCTCCTTCTCGATCGCCGGGCGACAGGAAAATGGTTGCACGGTCAACGGTTCGGGTCTAGATGCCAATTCGTGGGGGCGGCGATGTCCACGCCTTTTGGCAATCCGGGATTCGCGTATTCGCGCACCTCACGAAGATGCGTGAACTAAGGGTTGTGTTGGTTCGGTGACATTCGTGTCACCAGAAAACACGGTGGGAACGCCACGTGAGGAATTCTGGACTTCGAGGCAGGGGAGTCCGAGAGGAATTGTCCGCAGCGGAGTGCGTATTCCGCCGAATCGTTCAGTGGCGAGTGGATCGGGGGCGGTCTCGCTCGCGTGAGCCGGTGGCGGGCGCGCCACTGCGGTGCGGTCTGCGGCCGCTCCGGGAGTGAACCCGGTCACACGGTGCCGGCCCGCGATACGGCCCCGGCGCCCTGTTGTGCCACGTCGCGCCGCGCGACGGGAAGCCGCCGGCCACGGCACGGGCACGAAAGCCGGTCCATGGTGTTGTCGGGGCCGGTCGCCGTGCCCGTGCGGCCGTGCGCAGTCGATGCGGGGTGGTCGCCCCTCGCGGTGAAGAGGGGAAGCGTCAGGCCAGCGCCTCGCTGATACGCGGAACGAGGCGGTCGATCGCGTAGGGAATGGACAGGACCGAGTTGTAGGTGATCGCCCCGCGCTGGTCGAGCGCGGTGGACACGATCGCGTCGGCGCCCACCACGTCCAGCGTGTCGAAGACCGGGGAGTCCTCGGTCACGTCGAAGTCCTCGTCGTCGCCGAGGACGAGGAGGACGTTTCCGTCGAGCATGTCCACTTCTTCGGGGGAGATCTCGACGAAGAAGCTTTCCCCCGTGTCCTGGGCTGTGATCGCTTCGGGGATCTCGAAGCCGAGGGAGACGAGGAACTGTCCACGGGCGTCCCCGGCGAGGAAGGCACCGTACTTGCCCTCGTAGGGCAGTACGGCTGCCCCGGTCCGCCCCGCGAACTCCGGGTGGGCCGCGCGCGTCTCGGCCAGGAGTTCGTCGGTGGCCTCGTTGAGCGCGGCGCCTTCGTCGGGTTTGCCGAGCGCGGTGGCGATGAGCTCCGTCGCGTCCTCCCGGGGGACGGTGTAGGCGGCGACTCCGGCAGGCCGCGCGACCACCGGGGCGATCTGGGACAGGCTCTCGTACACGGAGGCGTCGAACCCTGCGGAGACCCCGATGATGAGGTCCGGGGCCAGAGTCGCGATCTGTTCGATGTTCGGCTCGGAGTCGGACCCGATATGCGTCAGTTCGGCCCCCTCGACGAGGTCGTCGGTCCACGGACCGAGGCCCGTCTCGAAGAACGCGAAACCCGTGTTGCCGACGGGGACCACGCCCAGCGCGAGTACCACGTCGGCGTCGGTGACCCCCAGAGTGACGATCCGCTCCGGTCGCTCCTCGATCGTGGTGGTGCCGAATTCGTGGTCGATCGCCACCAGGAACGGGTCCGCGGAGTTCGTCGGTGCTTCACTGGCGGTGCCGCACGCCGAGAGAAGAACGAGGGAGGCTAGTGCGCAGGTGAGCGTGCGTCCGGGGGACATGGAACTCCGTTCGACTAAGGTTAGGCGTACCTACATTAGCGATTCCTTTCGGAGGCGCCCCGGCGGGGTTGCGGGTCGGGGGCGGCCGCCCCCGGTGTTCTCGACACCGCAGACGTTCGTTGACGAAGGGCCCGGGGAGTGGTGGGCGCGGATGCTGCGGTCGGGGTCCGTCTCGTGGGCCCGGCCAGGGAGGTTTTCGCGTGGCCCGCGGTCCGGTCCCGTTGGGGAGTCGGTGCGGCGAGTCCCGAGGCCGTGTGCCCGTGCTGTCGGGGAAGGGTCTCCGTGTCGGGCGGCAGATGCGTTCCGCGTCTGCTTTCGGTGATTTCCCCTCCTCCGGAGAAGGCATTCCGCGTCCGGGCCTCCGGGGCGGCGGTTCTGTCGCGAGAAAAATTCCTCCAGGTCAGAAGTTGTCTACGTTTCTTCAATCGCGGGGAACGGCGGGTAGTTGCATGACCCCTTCGGCAAGGGGTGGTTATTTTTTTCACCCACTTGGCTTTGTCTGGTGGTTTCCTACAAGGAGTCCCCGCCTCCTTCCCGGCTCCGGCAGTCGTGCCGGTGGGCCGCCGGGAGATTCGTCTCGGATGACGTGGGCGGAGGGACTGCCGGTCGCGCTCCGGCTCCCTCTCTCCCCCGGCTATGGGGCGCGGGGGATCGGCGGACGGTCGGGATCAATTGCCCGGATCGGTGGACCGGCCAAGCGTTGAGCTGTGCTTATCCGGCTCGTATTGTTTGAAGATTTTGGGTTGCGTTTCTGGTCGCGTGCAATATGGTATTGCCTTTCGTGGCGATCGGAGGTGCGTGGTTTAGAGGTTCTCCCGGTTTCCGGAGGTGGTTTTTCTTATTTCTGTCGTAGTGTTCATTTCGTTCCTTGCGGCGCGATCCGCAACGGTTGTTCCCTGGCGAAGGATGCCGTTTTCGGAGACGTTTTCTCGTCTTCATTCGATTCGGTTTGGTGTGGCGTGCCGATCACCCGAATTCGATTGTTGCTTCCGGGGGCGAAACTTTTTTGGTTCACCGGGTGCCTCTGGAGGAGTAAATTTTTGTGGCGGTGTTCGGGGACTTGTCCCGCTGTGTACCAAGGAATGGGGTCGGGGACCTGCTTTCGGTGCTCAGGGGCCAGTTCCTGACACGTTCGCCGGAGCCCCTCTTTGGTCCTTCTCGGGGCGTCCGTGCGCACACCACGTCTCGGCCGTCGCCGGCCCCATGTGTGCCGGGCGGAGGAGAGGAGGAGTGCTGCGGGAACCGGCGCTTTCCGGCTCCGGAAGTTGCTCGTCGGCTGCTCGTCCTGGTGCCGGACGTTCGGGAGAACCGTGCGGTTCAGGAGGTCAACACCCGGTCGATCGCGCCCGCCGTCCGCCCGGGGTGAGCAGGTCCCGCGCCTCCGGGGGGCGTCATCGGTCGGCCCCGCCGCCGTCGGGCGCCTGGGCGGGACGGGCGTTGACCGCGGGTTTGGGCGGTGGCTCCGTAGACCCGTCGGTCGATGACGAGCCCTCCCGCCGCACAGGACTGATCGGCGTCGGAGGGCAGCGGTGGTCATATCGGCCCGGCCACCCTGGTCCCCGGTGTTCCCGGCCGGTTCACCGCTTTCGTTCCGCTCCCGGCCCGGACCTGTGCGGTAGCGCCCGGAGCCGTCCAAGGGGGTCGTGCCGGAACCTGACCCCTTCTGGAGTGGCGACTCCACACATTCGATCCCGACAGCACCGAACACGGACCTCGAATGGAGAAGGCGGCGGGCTCGGACAGGATCGAGGCCCACGGGTTGTGTCGGGTGCGTGGTCCGGTTGCGGGCGCGGGGCCCGGGGAGTGAGTGCTGCGACCTTCGGCGTCGGTCCGCCGATGCGGGCCGACGCCGAAGACGGTCGGGTCCGGATTTGGTGCGTTCGTCTAGCCGCGGTCGACCAGGAGCTGTCCGTCGGTGGACTGCCGGCCGGCCAGGCCGCTGCCGTAGTTGGCCTGGACCCGTGAGCGCTCGGAGGCGTTGGGGGTGGAGTTGGTGCAGCTCACGCCGCCGGTGGAGCCCGACATCAGCGACGAGCACGGGCCGGGCTTGGCGTCGGGCAGGCCCAGGCTGTGGCCCAGTTCATGTGCGGCGATGCGCACCGCGTTGTAACCCTCGGCGGTTCCCTGGCGGCCCATCCAGACGGTGACCTGCCCGCCCGGGCGCACCGGCCCCAGGTTGGCGCGGGGCCAACCGTTGTCGGCGATGATGCGGATCTCGGCGCGTCGTCCGGCGGGGGCCGGCTCCAGGCGAACATTGCTGACGCTGGAGTTCCACACGCGTACGGCCGAGGACACGGCGGAGGCGTACTCCGCGGCCTGGCCGGCGTCGTAGTACAGGATGGTCTGGGCCAGCGGCCGGGGCTGCTCCGCGGGTTCCGCGGTGGCCGGTGAGACGCCTACGAGCGTCAGCGTCAGCGCGCTCAGCGCGACGAGGAGGGGAGTGAGGATCCGTCTCAGCATGGGGGCTCCCTGGGGTGAGGGTGCTGATTCTTTTGGTGACCCGGTGGGGTCGGCCTGATGCTATGTGTAGTGGCGTATTGCTACAAGATGTATAGAACGCCCAATTTCGGCGCTGTATATCGGCCTGAAGATCCTGAGGTGGGGAGAGCTGCGGCAAGCTCCCCCAGGGGCCCGCTCGCCCGTTCGGACGCGGTGTCCGAAGCTGTGCGTCTTCCACCGCGGCTGCCGGGATCGCCGACTCGAACTTCCCCGCACCAGCGGATGCAGCCCCGTCGGGTTCGACGCATCCGCCCGAACGCTCGGGGAGGGGCACGGGAAGCACTCGGTCGTCTCGAAGCGTCGCTCGACCTTCCCGAGCGCCGTTGGCATCGATGCGGGTCTGGTCGAAGGACTCCATCGGTCGGCAAAACCGGTCGAGGCCTCGACTGGTCTTGACAGGTCTAGACCGCCCTGTTTAGGTGACGGCACCCCCCGGCGGCGCGCGACCGGACGTCGCGCCGCATTCAAGGAGTGTGATCACGTGATCCGACGTCTCCTGAGTCAACTGTTCGCGCTCGGTGTGTTCGCCGCTGCGCTCGTCGTCCTCCCGGCGGCCGCCGCGCAGGCTGCCACCTGCGCCCCGGCCTGGAACCCCTCCGCCGTCTACACCGGAGGCGGTGAGGTCTCCTACCAAGGCCGCAACTACACCGCCAAGTGGTGGACGCAGAACGAGCGTCCCGGCGCCTCGGACGTCTGGGCCGACAAGGGCGCCTGTGGCGCCGGCGGAGGAGGTGAGCAGCCCAATCCCAGTGGATTCGTCGTCAGCGAGGCCCAGTTCAACCAGATGTTCCCGAACCGGAACTCCTTCTACACCTACAGCGGCCTCACCGCCGCCCTCGGCTCCTACCCGGCGTTCGCCAAGACCGGCAGCATCGAGGTGCAAAGGCGCGAGGCGGCCGCTTTCCTCGCCAACGTCAGCCATGAGACCGGCGGGCTGGTCCACATCAAGGAAACCAACCAGGCCAACTACCCGCACTACTGCGACTGGGGCATGCCCTACGGCTGTCCTGCGGGTCAGGCCGCCTACTACGGCCGCGGCCCGATCCAGCTCAGCTGGAACTTCAACTACAAGGCCGCTGGTGACGCCCTCGGCATCAACCTGTTGAACAACCCCTACCTGGTGGAGCAGAACGCCTCGGTCGCCTGGCGGACCGGCCTCTGGTACTGGAACACCCAGACCGGCCCCGGCACGATCACCCCCCACAACGCCATCGTCAACGGCCGCGGTTTCGGCGAGACGATCCGTTCGATCAACGGTTCCATCGAGTGCAACGGCGGCAACCCGGCGCAGGTCCAGAGCCGCATCAACAAGTTCACGCAGTTCACCCAGATCCTCGGCACCACCACCGGCTCCAACCTGAGCTGCTGACCTCCGGACCCGTCGAGGTCCGCGTACAGCGCACCGGGGCGGGGGCGGGTCCGGCCGTCATGGCCGGGGACGCCCCCGCCCCGGTATTTCGGGAGCGGCCTCAGGCCGGGAAGCCGGAGAAACTGCCGGGGTCCCGCTGAGGTGCTCCCTCTCCCACCGGATCACCCCACGGTCCGGACGCCTCGGTTCCGGGGGCGCGCCGACGGGGCACGTCGCCGACCGTTTGCGTGCCCATCCGTTCAGGGGCGCAGCGGGGTGAAGTCGCGCGAGGCGACGAAGCCGGGGCGGCGCTCCCGAGCGGAGAAGGGTTCCACCAGGGCGTTGTCCACGCTGTTGAAGACGACGAAGAGGTTCGAACGCGGGTAGGGCGTGATGTTGTTGCCGGATCCGTGCATGCTGTTGCAGTCGAACCACAGGGCGGACCCGCTGGGACCGGTGAACTGCTCGATACCGTGCCGACGGGCCAGTTCGGCGATGTCCTCCTCCTGGGGGACGCCGACCTTCTGGGCCTTCAGGGAGGACTGGTAGTTCTCGTCCGGTGTACGGCCCAGGCACGGAACGAAGGTGCGGTGCGCACCCGGCATGAGCATGAGTCCGCCGTTGTAGGCGTAGTTGTCGGTCAGCCCGATGGAGAGGCTGACCGCCCCCATCCGGGGCATACCGTCCTCCGCGTGCCAGGTCTCGAAGTCCGAGTGCCAGTAGAAACCGTTTCCGCTGAAGCCCGGCATGAAGTTGACCCGGCTCTGGTGGACGTAGACATCGGAGCCCAAGAGCTGCCTCGCCCGATCCAGGATGCGCGGTTCCCTGATGAGGCGGGCGATCCGTTCGCTGATCAGGTGCGCGTCGAAGACGGAGCGGATCTCGTTGGAGGCAGGCTCGGTGACGGTTCGCTCATCGGCGCGGAGAGCGGGGTCCCCGACCATCGAACGGAGCTCGTCCAGGCAGGCGGTCACCTCCTGTTCGGAGAGCAGGTCCCGTTGCACGTGGAACCCGTCGCGGGCGTGGTTGCCGAGTTCCGTGCCGGACGCGGGCCCCTCGGGGACACCGGGCCGCACGGTCGGTTCGTCGCTCGTGATCCACGCCAGTTCGGACTCGGAGTCCACGCGTGTCGGGTACTGATCCTGGACGTGGGCTTCTAGGAGCGTCACTGTTGACCCCTTTCTCTAAACGGGTTCCGACAGGGTTTCCCGTGTCCCGGTGCGATCCTCGGGGCCTCGCGGCCGGACTCCGCCGTGTTCGGCCGTGGCCGGGGTGTGCCGGCCGATGGGCGCGTGAGGCGCGACCTACACGGGTGGGGCGGTCGAGAACGTGGAACGCCGATCACCCCTCGAAACTCACGCTGCCCTCCCGATGGAGCGGATAATCACCGGAGCGGACGCCGTTCTCCCGATGGACTCGGTCCGAGGCGGGTCCGGCGCTCCTCGCCGGGGCACCGGTCCGGACTCCACAGCGCACGCGAGGAACACGTGGAGTGCCAGTAGGGTCGGCCGTCGCAGAGGGTCAGACCACGGTCTCGCGGCAGACGTCGATGAAGGCCTGCACCCGCCGCACCGGCCTGCGTCCGGCGAGCCGCATGATCTCGATACCGAGTCCCTCGGAGCGGATGTCGAGTTCCCTGGCCGCATAGGGCAGATCCTCGTAGCTGCGTTCGAGCACGGTGCGCTGTGTGAGCAGGGCGTTGCCCAGGCCGCGGGCCACCAGGGCACGCACCATCTCGAAGCTCGTGGTTCGAAAGCGCACGTTCGGGGTCAGGCCGGCCTTGTCGAACAGGCCGATGAAGTAGTCACCGCCGGGCGGCAGGTCGAAGAGGATCAGGGGCTCGGGGGCCAGGTCGGCGAGGGTCAGCTCGTTCTTCGTGCTCAGGACGCCGTCCACCGGGGTCAGCGCGTAAGGGGGGTCGGATCGCAGCCACTGGGTGGTCAC
This sequence comes from Nocardiopsis ansamitocini, assembly GCF_030268225.1. GTDB lineage: Bacteria > Actinomycetota > Actinomycetes > Streptosporangiales > Streptosporangiaceae > Nocardiopsis_D > Nocardiopsis_D ansamitocini. Next base: position 280,251 of record NZ_BSQG01000003.1, read on the forward strand.
CCCGGTCGCGGGGCGCACGGAAGCGAGTTCGTAGTGGTAGGTGATCGCCAGGTCGATGCGGGAGTTGAGCAGGTCGTCCAGGAGGGCACCGTGGGCCGCTTCGACGAACGAGAGCTGTACCTGCGGGTGCCGATGAGAGAACTCCGCGATGACCTTCGGCAGGAGGATCGGCGCGATGGTCGCGTAGCAGCCGATGGTGAGGTCACCCTCCACCTCCTCCCGCTCCCGGTTGGCCGACTCCCGGAGCTGTTCGAGGTTGGCCCGCACGTTGTCGGCCACAACCAGGGCACGCTGCCCCGGGGCCGTCAGACGCATCCCCCTGGGGGAGCGGACGAAGAGGGTGACCCCCAGGGCCGATTCCAGGTCGGTCAACGCCGTCGACACCGCTGACTGCGAGACGAACAGCTCCCGTGCCGCCGCCGTCACCGATCCGAGCCTGGCGACGGCTCTGAGGTACTCCAACTGCCGCAGGCTCACGTCGCTCATCGGACCGGTCCACCCTCCGACCCATCGATTTTTCCGAAGGAGATCTTCGGATCTATGTGTTTTACAGATCTTACTCTCCGCCTGAATAGTGGTGACCCATGACACAGGCAGGTCGGATGCCGACAGCACCGGTGGCTCTACCGAGTCCCCCGTAGGCGCTCGACTCCACACACCCGCGTACGAGCGACCTCCTGATCATTCACAGCAACGCCCTGCGGCGACGCAGGCCACCGCGGCCTCCGGGGTTTCCGAGGCGTATGAGAACCAGGCTCCAGGAGGAGAAATGTCGAGCGAGATCTCGGAAAAGGTGGACAGGAAGGACTTGCGGCGGAGTGTGTTCGCCGGGGCGGTGGGCGTCTTCGTCCACTGGTTCGACTGGGCCGTCTACGCGTACCTGGCCACCACCATGGCGAAGGTGTTCTTCCCCGAGCAGGACGGCACGACCGGTCTGCTCTCGGTCTTCGCGGTCTTCGCCGTCGCGTTCTTCGTACGCCCGATCGGCTCGGTGCTCTTCGGCCACCTCGGCGACCGCTTCGGCCGCAAGACGACACTGTCGATCGTCATCATCGCGATGGCCGCGGGCACGCTCATGCTCGGGCTGCTGCCCAGCTACGCGTCCGTCGGCATCATCGCGCCGATCCTGCTCGTGGTCGCCCGCATCATCCAGGGGCTCGCCGCGGGCGGGGAGTTCGGCTCGGCAGCCGCCTTCCTCGCGGAGTTCTCGCCGCCCAAGCGCCGCGGATTCGGCTGCTCGTGGATCGAGTTCGGCTCGGTCGGCGGGTTCCTGTGCGCGTCGTTCGTCGTGTGGGCCCTGCACGCGGTCTTCCCGCCGGAGGTCGTCCTCGATTGGGCGTGGCGGATCCCCTTCCTGCTGACGGTGCCCATGGCCGCGGTCGGTCTCTACATCCGCCTGCGTATCGAGGACACGCCCGAGTACCGCGCCCTCGAGGACATGAACAACGTTCCGAGCCAGCCGGTCGTCGAGGTGTTTCGCTCCAACGGCAAGCAGTTCCTCCAGACGGTCGGTATCGAGACCTTCATGAACTCGACCTTCTACATCGTCCTCGTCTATCTGATCACCTACCAGGAGGAGATCGTCGGGATCCCCGCCGACCGGGCGGCCCTGCTCTCCGCGGCGGCCTCCGTCGTGGCCATGGGGATCATCCCGCTCTCGGGCATGGCGTCCGACCGCGTGGGCCGCAAGCCGGTGCTCTACACTGCCGCCGCCCTGCTGATCGTCGCCGCCGTTCCGTTGTTCCTGCTGATGCAGGCGAACGCGTCGTGGGCGGCTTTCGCCGCGACCTTCGGCCTTGCCGCCATCCTGGCGATCATCCTGGGCACGCACGCCTCCGCGGTGTCGGAGCTCTTCCCGACACGGACCCGGCAGAGCGGCCTGTCGATGGCCTACAGCGTCGCCGGCGCGTTCTTCGCGGGGACGCTGCCGTACCTCATGACCTGGCTCATCTCGGTCACCGGAAGCAGCATGGTCCCGGGATTCACCATGGTCGTGATCGGCGTCATCGGTGTGATCACACTGCGCACGATGCCCGAGACGAGCGGTTCCGACCTGCTGCACGAGAGCGACCGAGCCCTGCGCTGAACAGCGGACGGGCCGCAGACCGTTCGCGGCCGCGCCGCGCACCCACGGTTCTGCGGTCCGCCCGAGAGCAGACCCACCCGCTCGGCGGCCACGGCCGGGAGCGGCCCGGCGGACCCCGCGGACACCACCCGTACGCGGTGACGGAACCCGCCGGCAAAGCACGCAGGGCGTGAGCACCGCCGCTGCGCAACCACACGCGCTCATCGACCCCTGGAGGTTCCGGATGTCAGTTCAAGAGATCGAGGTCGTCGTCGTCGGAGGAGGGCAGGCCGGGATCGCGATGAGCGAGCACCTCGGCGACCGCAAAGTGCCGCACGTCGTCCTGGAGAGGAACCGGATCGCCGAACGCTGGCGCTCGGAACGATGGGATTCGCTGGTCACGAACGGGCCGGTCTGGCACGACCGGTTCCCCGGACTCGAATTCACGGGCCTGGACCCCGAGGACTTCGCCTCGAAGGAACAGGTGGCCGAGTACCTGGCCACCTACGCCGAGAAGATCGGCGCACCGGTTCGCTGCGGTGTCGAGGTGACCTCCGTGCGCAAGCACGCCGGCCGGAGGGGGTTTCGGGTGCGGACCTCGGAGGGGGACTTCGACGCCCGCTACGTGGTGGCCGCCACCGGCCCGTTCCAGCGGCCGGTCGTCCCCCCGATCGTCCCTGAGGACGCGGGGCTGGTCCAGCTCCACTCCAGCGCCTACCGCAACCCCGCGCAACTGCCCGAGGGGGCCGTCCTCGTGGTCGGATCGGGCTCGTCGGGGGTCCAGATCGCCGACGAACTCCGTGCCTCCGGCCGACAGGTATACCTCTCCGTGGGGCCGCACGACCGCCCGCCGCGCAGCTACCGGGGGCACGACTTCGTCTGGTGGCTGGGCGTCCTCGGCAAATGGGAGGCGTCGGCGCCTCCGCAGGGCGCCGAGCACGTCACGATCGCGGTCAGCGGTGCGCACGGCGGCCACACCGTGGACTTCCGTGCCCTGGCCGAACGCGGCATCACCCTGGTCGGCCGGACGGAGTCCTTCGACGCCGGGACCATGCGCTTCGCCTCCGACCTGCGGGACAACATCGCCTTGGGCGACGCCAACTACCTGTCGTTGCTGGACGAGGCCGACGCCTACGTCGAGCGCAACGGCCTCGACCTCCCGGAAGAGCCGCAGGCCCGGGTGCTGGGCGCGTACCCGGAGTCGGTGACCGACCCCGTCCTCGAACTCGACCTCGCCGCCGCCGGGATCACGTCCGTCCTCTGGGCGACCGGTTTCACCGCCGACTACGACTGGCTGGAGGTGGACGCCTTCGGTGATGACGGCAGACCCAGGCACCAGCGCGGGGTCTCCTCCGAGCCCGGCGTCTACTTCATGGGGCTGCCGTGGCAGTCCCGACGCGGTTCCAGCTTCATCTGGGGGGCCTGGCACGACGCCAAATACGTGGCCGACCAGATCTCGATCCAGCGCGGCTACATGGAACACAACGACTCGAACCCACGTCCGTCCCACGCCCAGGGGTAATCATGACCACGCACACGCGTATCCGCACGTTCAACACCAAGGACACCTACCCGGAGCAGAACCTCGACAACGACCTGTGCCAGGCGGTGGTGGCGGGAGGAGTCGTGTACCTGCGCGGCCAGATCGGCCAGGACCTGGACACCCGGGAGTCCGTGGGCGTCGGCGACGTCCGCGCGCAGACCGAGAAGGCCATGGCCAACATCGACCTCCTGCTCAAGGAGGCGGGGAGTGACTTGCGGGACATCGTCAAGGTGACGATCTACCTCGTCGACCCGCGCTACCGCGAGGATGTCTACCGCGAGGTGGGGCGCTGGCTGAAGGGGGTCTACCCGGTCTCCACGGGTATCGTCGTCCAGGCCCTGGCCCGGCCCGAGTGGCTCGTGGAGATCGACGCGACGGCCGTGATCTCAGGAGGCGGAAAGTGACCTTCTCCATCGCAGCCCACCACGGGGGCAGATTCGGCATCGCCGCCGCCTCGTCCTCGCCCGCCGTCGCCGCGCGGGTCGTCCACCTGCGCGACTCCGTCGGCGCGGTCGCCTCACAGAACATCACCGACCCGCGTCTGGGGGCGGTGCTGCTGGACCGGCTCGCCGCGGGCCAGAGCCCGCGGGAGGCGCTCGACTCCGTGGTCGGCAGCGAGCCGAGCGCGGAGTACCGGCAGCTCACCGTGGTGGACGCCTCCGGTGCCGCGGCCACGTTCAGCGGAGGCCGCACCCTCGGCGTCCACGCAGAGGCCAGCGGGCCGCACTGCGCTGCGGCCGGGAACATGCTCTCGGACCCCGGCGTTCCCGCCGCCATGTGCGACGCCTTCGACTCGGCCGCGGGAGAGCTGGAGGAACGCCTCCTCGCAGCTCTCGCCGCCGGCCTCGCGGCCGGGGGCGAGGCCGGGCCGGTGTACTCCGCCGGGCTGGCCACCGTGTCCGCGAACGGCTGGCGCGACACCGACCTGCGCGTCGACTGGCAGGAGAACCCGATCGAGGCGCTGGGAGGACTGCTCGAAATCTGGCTCCCGCAGCGGGACGACTACGTTCGGCGCGGCCTGGAACCGGCCGCCGCACCGGGATACGGGGTGCCGGGCGATGACCGTTGACCCCAGCGGGCTGCCGGGCGTCTCGGACCACCTGGAACGCCTGATCGCCTACTCCGAGACGTTGCACGCCCATCCGGAGACCGCCTGGGAGGAGCACCGCGCCGCGCGGTGGACGGCGGACCTGCTGGAGGAGTTCGGGTTCGCCGTCGAGACCGCCTACCTCGGCTTCCCCACCGCACTGCACGCCTCCTTCGGTTCGGGACGGCGCCGGGTCGGCCTCGTCGTCGAGTACGACGCGCTGCCCGGCCTGGGCCACGCCTGCGGGCACAACCTGATCGCCGCGATGTCGGCGGGCGCGGCGATCGCGCTCCGCCCGTGGGCGGACCAACTCGACCTGCGCGTCGACGTGATCGCCACCCCGGCCGAGGAGGGCGGCGGGGGCAAGATCGAGCTGCTCGACGCGGGGGCCTTCCGGGATCTGGACCTGGCACTGATGGCCCACCCCGGCCCCGTCGACGCCCCGCGGGCCGAGCCCTACGCCGTCGCCCACGACCACGTCCGCTTCACCGGTCGGTCGGCACACGCCGCCGCCTATCCCCACGAGGGCCGCAACGCCAACGACGCCTTCGTCGTCGCACAAGTGGCCCTCGGCCTGCTGCGCCAGCAGCTCCCGCCGGGGACCCGCGTCCACGGAATCCAGACGGTTGGGGGCCAGGCGCCCAACGCCATCCCCGGCTTCACCGAGGGCCGCTGGTACACCCGGGCCGAGAGCCTGGCCCAGTTGGAACCGTTGCGCCGACGGGTGGAGCAGTGCTTCGAGGCGGGGGCACTCGCGACGGACACCGCGATGGAGTTCACACCGGAGTCGCAGCCCTACTCCGAGTTCCGTACGGACGAGCGGGCCCTGGAGATCTACACGCGGCACGCCCTCGACCTGGGGCGGCGCTTCGACGCGCCCGTGGAGCAGCAGACGATGAACCGCGCCTCGACCGACATGGGCAACGTCTCCCAGCACGTGCCGGCCATCCACCCCTACATCGGTCTGGACTGCTTCCCCGTCAGCAACCACCAGCCCGAGTTCGCCGCGGTCTGCGTGGGGGACGCCGCCAACCGGGTCATCGCCGACGGCGCCACACTGCTCGCGCGCACGGCGCACGAGTACTTCGCCCGCGAGTCCGAAGCCGGTGCCGCCGGCCCGTGGCCGCGTTCGACGAAGGGACCGGCATGAGCGCGGACACCACCGAGGGGAGGACGAGGACGGAGACCGACTCGCTCGGTGAGGTGACCCTCCCCGCGGACGCGCTCTGGGGGATCAACACCGCGCGGGCCATGGCGAACTTCCCCGTCACCGGCCGGCCCTGCGGCGATCTGCGCGATCTCGTGTGGGCCTACGGTGCGGTCAAGCTCGCCGCGTGCCGGGCCAACGCCGCGCAGGGGCTGCTGGACCCGGCCCAGGGGCGGGCGATCGCCGAGGCCTGCCGCGAGCTCATGCGGGGCGACCTCGACCAGGAGATCCTCGTCGACCGGGTCCAGGGCGGTGCCGGGACCAGCACCAACATGAACGTGAACGAGGTTCTGGCCAACCGGGCCCTGCGGCTGCTCGGCATCGCGCCGGGAACGCACGCGGTGATCGACCCGCTGGACCACGTCAACCGCAGCCAGAGCACCAACGACACCTATCCCACCGCGGTCAGGCTGGCGCTCCACCGCGGCGTCGAGCGCCTCCTGCCGGCGCTCGGCAGGCTCGCCGCCGAGTTCGACGCCCGCTCGGCGGACTTCCGCGACATCGTGAAGATCGGCCGCACGCAGTTGCAGGACGCGGTGCCGATGACCCTGGGGCAGGAGTTCGCGGCCTTCGCGGAGACGGTGCGGGAGGACGCCGCCCGGCTGGAGGAGTTCCTGCCCCACCTGCGCGAGGTCAACCTCGGCGCCACGGCCATCGGTACCGGCATCACCGCTCCCGCCGGATACCGGCGAAGCGTGGTGGCCGAGCTCAGCGAGGTCACGGGGTACCCGCTGACCCCGGCGAACGATCTGATCGAGGCGACCTCCGACACCGGTGTGTTCGTACTGGCCTCCGGGCTTCTCAAACGCTGCGCGGTCAAACTGTCGAAGATCAGCAGCGACCTCAGGCTCCTGGCCTCCGGTCCGCAGGCGGGGCTGCGGGAGATCGTGCTCCCGGCGGTGCAGGCGGGCTCGTCGATCATGCCGGGGAAGGTCAACCCCGTCATCCCGGAGACTGTGAACCAGGTGGCGTTCCTGGTCGTCGGCGCCGACGCGACCGTGACCATGGCGGCCGAGGCAGGACAGTTGCAGCTCAACGCCTTCGGACCGGTCATCGCCTCGTCCCTCCTGGACTCGGTCGCCCTGCTGACGAGCGCCGCTGACCTGCTCACCGAGCGCTGCGTGAGCGGCATCCACGCCGACGGCGCGTCCATCACCGCGCGGACCAGGGACAGCCTCGCCGTCGCGACCGGCCTCGTCCCCCTCCTCGGGTACGCGTCCACGGCAGCCCTCGTGAAGGAGGCGCTGAACGGCCACCGGACACTGGCCGAGCTGGTCCTGGAACGGGGGCTGCTCGACGAGGGGCAGCTCGACGCCGCGCTGGCGCCGGAGAAGCTGACCGGTGAGGGCGCCGCCGTTCGCTAGCGCCGCGTCGGGCGGCGTTCGCCTCGGATAGGCGGGGCGGGCGCATCCCATTGAGGCAGGGCGGCCGTCCGGTTATGTCGGTGCCGGAGCGTATCGTCCGAGCCATGAACACCCTTCGCCTCGAATCCTGGTCCGAGACAGGCCTGCAGATCCTGCGACGCCAGAACACCCCCGAGATGACCGAGCAGCTCGGGGGACCCGAGACCGAGCAGACGGTCCTCGACCGCCATCAGCGCTACCTGCGTCTTGACAGCGGCGAGATGCTGATGGTCCACCTCGGTGAAGTGGCGATCGGTTCGGTCGGGTACTGGGAACGGGAGTGGGACGGTGCGGACGTGTACGAGACCGGATACGCGATCTTCCCGGAGTTCGGCGGTCGCGGATACGCAGCCGAGGCCCTGCGGCTGGCCGCGGGCCGGGCGGCGGCGCGCGGCGCACGGCGTTACCTGCACGCGTTCCCCCACGTGAGCCACGCGGCGTCGAACGCGGTGTGCCGCAAGGCCGGGTTCGAGCTGTTGGGCGAGGTCTCTTTCGAATACCCCAAGGGCACCTGGGAGCAGTCCAACGACTGGCGGCTCGACCTGAGTGCCCTGGGCGTCTGACGGCACCGGTCGGACAGGTGCACGAAGCCGTTTCGGCGGTCGGGCGACGGGCCGGCTACCGCGTCAGGCGGCGCCGGCCCTGTCATCGCGTCGCCTTCCAGCACCCCCGTGCCCGGAAGGAATCGGGGTCAGCCCCCGCGGATGGTCATTTTGGCGAGCTTGTGACCGGCGGTGGCGAAACTGAACACCGACCTGCCGTTGGCGTGGTCGCTACGCCAGTCACCGATGACGGTGACCTCATCGCCGGTTGCCGTGACCTCCTCGGGTGTGAGGGTGCCGTTGGAACCGATGAACTCCTTTTCGCTCCAGGCCGTGATCGCTTCGCGGCCGACGAAGAGGCGGCCCCAATCATCGACCGCCCCGTCGGGTGTGAAGGCGTCGAGAAACCCGGTCGCGTCGTGACGGTTGACGGTGTCGATGAACGAGGCGACGGGTTCGGGGATGTCCGGATCTGACATCAGTGCTCCCTGATTCGTGAGAACGGGGTGGATCAGCGGGTGGTGTAACCGCCGTTGGCGAAGATCGTCTGTCCGGTGATCCACCACCCCTCGGTGGCCAGGAAGCGCACGATCGGGGCGATGTCCTCGATCTGGGTCAGCTGGTTCCCCATGGCCTGGGACTTGTGGAACTCGACCCGTTCGGGGGTCTCCTGGCCGTAGAAGAACGGGGTGTCCATCGGCCCCGGGGCAATCGCGGTGACCGAGATGCCCCGCTCAGCGAACTCCTTGGCCGCGGCGCGGGTGAAGTGCTCCACCGGGCTCTTGCCGCCCGCGTACGTGGAGTAGCCGTCCGTGAAGGCCCCCAGCAGTGCGGTGACGATCGTGACGATCTTCCCGCCGTCGGCCAGGTGCAGGCCGGCCTCCTTGATGAAGAAGTAGGCGGCCTTGGAGTTGATGTCGAACATCGAGTCGTACTCGTCTTCGGTGGTCTCCGTGATCGGCTTGCGCAGCACCTTGCCCACTGTGTTCACCGCGACGTCGATCGGTCCGAGCGCCGTTGACGCATCGGCGAACAGCCTCCCGACGTTGACCGGCTTCGTCAGGTCTCCTTGCAGGAGGACTCCCTTGCCGCCCGCGGCCTCCACGTCCGCGAGGGTCGCCTCGGCCTCGGGGCGCGAGGACTCGGAGTTGTAGTGGATCGCCACGTTCGCCCCGGCGGCCGCTGTCTGACGGGCGATGAGCCCGCCGAGGTTTTTCCCTCCCCCGGCGATGAGAACGTTCTTGCCTTTGAGCGTGTGTTCGGCCATTGCCTCTCCTGGTCTCCTATCGCTGCTACGGAATTGCATATCAACGATATAAGATAATGTAGCAAAATGACAGAACCGACGCGCGGTGACACGCGGACACTGCTGCTGGGTGCGGCCGCCGCCCTCATCGCCGCTGACCCGGGCGAGGACTTCTCCCTGCGCGCGGTCTGCGACGCGGTCGGCGTAAAGATGCCGACCCTGTATCACTTCTTCGGCAGCAAACAAGGACTCATCGAGGCCGTTATCGAGCGCGGTTTCGACATGTACCTGGAGCAGAAGGCCTCCACCGAGTCCACTGGTGGTCCGATCCAAGACATCCGCGCCGGATGGGACACCCACGTCGCCTTCGGTATCGCCAACCCCGGCTTCTATACGCTCATGTACGGCAAGGTCCGGCCCGGGCACTCGCCGGCAGCGCAGTCACGGCCGAGCCGGATCCTCCAAGAGCTCATGCGCCGTGCCGAGGAGCAGGGCCGTCTGGTCGTACCCGCCGACCAGGCCGCCGCCCACGTCCTCGTTACCAACATCGGGGTCACACTCCGGCAGATCGTTCTCGGCGAGGAGGACCGTGCCCTGTCGATCGCCGTGCGCGAGGGGGCGATCGCCGCGATCACCGGAACCGTGCAGGTGACGGACAACCGTTCCGTGTCCGGCCGCGAAGTGATCGAGTACGCCGCCGCGCACCCCGACATCCTCGGTACCACCGAGACGGAGCTGCTCATCGAGTGGATCCGGCGGCTGCGGGATTCGGACCGGCACCGCCCTGCGAGCTGACCGCTCGCGGGGCGGTGCCGGTCGCTGACCCTCCCGGGTTTTTCCGGGGCGTCCCCGCCCGAGGCGGACGAAACCACCGCCGTGCTTTCACCCGGGGCCGTGGCCCGGGCGGGGGACGGGACTACCGCCCCTTCATACGGGCCTCTCATGGCAGGTCGCTCTCGTGTACGTGGTGGTCCACGCGCGCGTTGACACGGAGAGGGCGGGGTTCCGTCAGGCCAGTCGGGTGGCCCGAAGTCCGGCAAGGGGATACTCGTGGGGGAGTTCCGCCGGATCGCCGGGAACGGTGATCTGCACAGTGATGTGACGTGATTCGCCGGCCGGCAGGAGCTGGTCGCTCTGGGAGTCCAAGTACGCCTTGCCGCCCTCGTAGAGCACGTCTACACCCGAAGCCTCGACCTTGCTTCCCGGGAGCGTCGGCAGATCGAACGAGATCCGGAATTTGCGTACGTCGGCGTTCTTGCCGGGGCTGTTCTTCCCGGCGGAGGCGCTCAGCACCAGATCGAAGCTGTACACCCTGCCCTTGGGGTCGTAGCTTTCCCATGAGGTGGTGAACTTCTTCGTCACGGTGATCTCGTCGTAGCTGGGTTTGAGGGGCATCTGCGTGATCAGGCCCGCCCCGTTCATGACCTCCAGGCCGTCCACGGGGATCTTCCCGTTGCCGATGCGTTCGGCCTTGGCCGGGATCTCGCCGCCGCTCAGGTCCAGGTGGTTGACGTTGCCCGCAGAGTCCACCGCGTAGAAGTTGCCGACGGTGTCGAAGAACATCGCTGAGTAGGCGCGCCTGGACCCGGAGGAGGAGCTTGCTTCGGCGGGCCGGAATACGCCTGGTTTGAGTACGGTCTTCATGGGGTTCTTCTGCGGGTCCACGTTGAGGAGGTCGCCGTTGTCACCCTCCACTGAGATCAAACGGTGGTCCTTGGGATGCTGGGCGAAGTCGTCCCAACGACCGCCGCCAGGGGGGTTCCCAGCGGTCGCCGTTTTGTTCGCGACATCGATCGAGTAGCTGTGGCCTTGGGGGTCGCCCGCGACGAACAGGGTTTTTCCGTCCGTGCTCATGTCACCGTCGTACCAGGTGACGCCGGTCGGCAAGCCCTGGACGGGGTGTTGGGCGACTGTCCCGGCCTCGACGTCGATGACGACGAGGCCGCCCCCGCTGACCGCGAAGAGCAGCGGCTCTTTGCCGTCTTCCCTGTACTGCGCGCCCATGGCGGTGAAACCGCTCTTGTACGGGGCCACGTTATCGACCAGGCGTGTGTCGCCGTCGATCGGATCGAAGCGATAGATTCGGGTGTTCTTCCTGCCAACTGCGAGATACACCTTGCGGTGAGTCACCGAGAGACCTCCGAAGAAGGTGGGCGTTGCCTGTGCCAGGCCCCTGCCCGAGTCAAGGCTGCCCCGGCCAGGGCTAGCGATCCCGACGGGGTTATTACTCCGGATGTTCTCAGTGTCACCGTGAGTTACTGGTTGGTACTTTCGATTATGACGTGTATTACACCCAGGCGTGGGGCGGGGAGGGCGGGTTCTGCCCACCTGTGGACGGGGCGATTGCGTCGTTCGGGACGTGGTGGGGGCTTCGGTGCGGGTCGGGACCGTCTCCCGTCATCCACACGGAGCGGGCCATCGTTGGACCTGCGACAGTCATGTCCGGCCGGTTGGGCGGTGTTGCCGACGGCACGTGCGGCGGCCTGCTGATGGAGTGAACCCGCCACCGGCATCACCTTCGCCCCCGGCCCGCCGCGGCTGAAAAATCGGGGGTGAAGAGAACACGGCCTGCCGGAAAATTCCGCGCGGTGGAGCGACCGGATCCGGGCGGAGCTTGAACGAGGCCCCGCTCAGGGGAGACCCAGGTCCCGGTTTGGGGGTGCTGCCCCACGTCTTCGAAGCCGGGGCCCGCCCTTCCCGGTGCTTGCCGTTTAGAGGGCGGGGCGGCCGTCCTCGCATGTGGGGGACTGGTTCACCCGCGTTGCGCGTGCGGAGGGGAGCCCGCCCATCACGTTGCGCGGGCTCCGCTATGAGCCGGTCTCGATGGCGTCCGTGGCGGAGGTCGGGAGGTGGTCCCGGCCGAGCCGGGCCATTCCATCGCCCACTTCACCCAGGACGCCTACCAGGCGGTGTTCCCGGCCGAGACCACAACGCCCCTGCCACACAGGGCCGTGCCCGCCAGGGGCGGCCGGCGTATGACCGGCCCGGTGGGCCTGACGGTAGGGAGGGGCGCTCGGAGCCGCCCCGTCGTCACCCTTGGGGCGAGTAGGGTTTGAGATGGGTCCTCCGGCCCGTCTGACCTGGGGTTTTGTGGCGCACCCGGCAGGATTCGAACCTGCGACCATCGGATTAGAAGTCCGGTGCTCTATCCACTGAGCTACGGGTGCTCGGATTCAATTGTCCCGTGAGCCGGGAGCCCTTGGTTACCCTTTGACCTGGGGGTTCATGGATTGGTGTACGAACCGTGGTCGCTGTGGGGCGGGGGTGGCCCCATGGGGCGCACGGGGGTGGAGGGGCCGTGGGTGCTGCGGGGCCCTTGGGGCGACATTATAGAGGATTCTGTCCATGTCGCTCAGGCCCGGGCGAAATCGTATCAACTACTGCCATTCGTAGTTGCGTCTCGTTAGCACGCGCTCCCCATCAAACCGGCTGCTATGGCGTCGCCGAACACGTTACCCGTCATCAACGCCGGTAGTGGTGCGCGGAGATGGTGTTTCGCGAACTCGATCCCCCGCCCCACGGCTGTTTCCGCTGTTCCCTCACCAGGTCCAGTACTGTCCCAACCCGATGAGGATCTCGACGATCCAGGTCGTGCGCACGGTGCTCCCTCCTCTCCGGCCCGGTCGGGCGAACGGGGACGGCACGGAGGGGCCCGGTTGCCCTTGAGCATGGGCGGCAGTAAAACGCGAGGTCAATACGGTTGCCCGATTCTTGACCCCGTCCCGTCCACCGGTTGCCCCGTACGTATCGCGCACCCGGTCCGGCACGCCCCCCCGCGCGTGCGGTCGAACTAGGGTTGAGGGGTGAGGACACAGCACAGACGCGCCTCGGGCCGGTCGTGGGCATTGGGACTCGTGGCCGGAGCGGTACTCGACCGGCGGATACCCGATCCCGCACACCGTCATCCGGTGGCGATGTACGGCGACGCCGCCTCAGCCCTGGAACGCCGCCTCTACGCGCCCAGCCGTGTGCGCGGTGCGGTCTTCACCGTGCTGGCGGTGGCGCCGGTCGTGGCCGCCGGCGCGCTCGTGCAGAGCCGTGCAGGCACGGCTCGTACCGTCGCCGCCACCGCGGCCGCCGCCTGGATCACCCTCGGCGGGGCGATGTTGGGCCGCGAGGCGACCCGCATGGCCGAGGCGTTGGAGGACGACGACATCGAGGCCGCGCGCCAACGGCTGCCGAACCTGTGCGGACGGGACCCGGGCGGCATGGATGCGGGGGCGCTGGCCCGTGCGACCATCGAGTCGGTCGCGGAGAACACCTCCGACGCGGTGGTCGCCCCCTTGTTGTGGGGAGCGCTCCTGGGGCCGGCAGGTCTGCTGGGCTATCGCGCGGTCAACACCCTGGACGCGATGGTGGGTCACCGCTCCGCCCATTACGAGCGGTTCGGCTGGGCCTCGGCACGCCTGGACGACGTCGTCAACTGGGCGCCGGCCCGGCTCACCGCGCTGCTGGCGGTGGTGGCCGCCCCGGTGGCGCAAGGCGATCGCCGGGCCGCCTGGCAGACCCGTGCCCGCTACGGCGACCACCATCCCAGCCCCAACTCGGGTCAGTGCGAGGCGGCCTTCGCCGGGGCGCTGGGGATTCGACTGGGCGGGCGCAACGTCTACGGCGGCCGGGTCGAGCACCGCCCCGAACTGGGGCACGGCCGTGAACCGGCGGTCGCCGACATCCGTCGCGCGGTTCGGCTGGCCGGTGCGGTCAACACGGGGGCCGCGCTCGTGGCGGCGGCCCTCGCCTGGTCGCTGGACCGTTGACCTTTCCCCGGTTCAGTTCGGCGCGAACGACGCCAACGACTCCTCGCGGATGCCCTCCTGCTCGTCCCACGCCTCGGCGGGAGTGCCCCACGCCAGCGTGACGTACTGGCCCTCGGCCACGGTGATGTTGCGCGTCATGACGCGTCGGGAGCGTTCGCCGGAGTCGTAGGTGAACTCCCATTCGGCGACCGAGACGTAGCCCACCTGCTCGGTGACGTCCTCCAGGCGGATCTGCTCGTAGCCGGGGAAGCTCCCCGCGGTGAGGGCGTGGTGTTCGTTCTCCACCAGGTTCTGATACTGGTCGTCGGACTGGTTCGGCCGCTGGTCGATCTGCAGGTAACTGCCTCCTGGAGAGTCGAAGTAGACGCTGTCGCCCTGTACCCGCCGCTCCCACCCCTCCGGCACCACGATGGTGAACCCGGCGGGGTCCTGGACCATGCCGTCGGGGAGTTCGGCCCCGCTTTCGGCAAAATCCTCGGCGCCTGTGGGCCTGGCCGGTGCTTCCCCGCCCGCGTTGACCCCTTCGGAGCTGGTGTCCCCCAAGGCGCCGTCCTCCCCGGTGCCGTCCTCCCCGGAAATGAGGAAGAGCCCGCTCGCCAGTACCGCCACGAGCGCGGCCGCGCCCAGGACCGCGCCCAGGGCTCCCAGCAGCAGCGGCAAGGAGAACCGCGACGCCTTGGGGCCTGGCTGGTGGGGCTGGGGCCCGGTGTGCCGCCCGGGGGCCGTCGTCTCGGGCGGTCGGTGGTACTGCGGCCCGGTGGGGGAGCCACCGGTGGTCCCGGTTCCGCCCTGGGGTCGGACGTCCCGCTGGGCCGTCCACGGTTCCATGGTCCCGGGCAGGGGAGTGGTGCCCCAGGCCGGTGTCCCCGGGCCGGTCGGGGAGTGCGGCGTCCACGCGTGCTGGTGCGGTGCCATCGCGGCACCGAGAAGTCCCCGTGCCTCTTCCGCCCCCATGCGCCGGTTCGGGTCCTTGTCCAGGAGCCCTCGGACCGCCGCTGCGAGGGGAGGGGGGACATCGGCCCCCAACGGAGGCGGGTCCTCCCGACGCACCGCCAGCACCGTCCCTTCCAGGGATTGGCGGTGGAACGGTGAGATGCCCGTCAACGCCCCGTGCAGGGTCGCGCCCAGCGCCCACAGGTCCGAGGCCGTCGAGGCGGGTGCGAACGACAGCCGCTCCGGAGAGAGGTAGGCGGGCGAGCCGACCAACCCGTTGGTCTGGGTCAGGCTGCTGTCGCCCTCGATCACCGCGATGCCGAAGTCGGTCAGCACCGCCCGCCCGCTGTCGGTGACCATGATGTTGGCGGGTTTGACGTCACGGTGCAGGATGCCCAGTCCGTGCGCGGTGTGCAGGGCGTCCAGCACGCTGCTTCCCCAGGCCGCGACCTGGAGCGGTTGCTGCGGCCCGTCCTGGGTCATCGCCTGTTTCAAGGACCGGCCGGTCAGGAACTCCATCACGATCCACGGGCGGTCGTCGTCGTGGATCACGTCGTGGACGGTGACGATCGAGGGGTGCGCGCCCATCGCGGCGGCCTGCGCCTCGCGGCCCATGCGCAGGGACAGGCGTTCGCGCTCGGCGCCGTCCAAGCTCTCGGGAAGCAGGAGCTCCTTGAGCGCGACGGTCCGGTTGAGGCGACGGTCGTGGGCCCGCCACACCCGCCCCATCCCGCCACGGCCGAGTTCGGCACCCAGTAGGTAGCGGTCACAGACGAGCCGTTCCTCGTCGGGGGCTGTGGTCATGGGGTCCGCCAGTCCTGTGGAGGGGGTGGGGGGCACACGTGCGGAGCGTTCGGCACCGGGGCCGGGACCCCGCACCCGCACTGCGGGTGACGCCTCGGACGGTGATCCGGTTGTCCGGTTATATCGTGATGCATGTCGGGAGTGCCCTTCACGCGCCGGGGTCGCCGGTGGCCGTCGCATTCCCCCGGTGCGTTGAGGATGTGCGCAGATGATCGACCCGGAGCAGGCGGCTCCCGCGCTGCTGGTGGCCGGAACCACGTCCGACGCCGGCAAGAGCGTGCTCACCGCCGGGCTCTGCCGCTGGCTGGCCCGACAAGGGGTTCGGGTCGCGCCTTTCAAGGCCCAGAACATGTCGCTGAACTCCGTGGTGGCCCCTGACGGCGCCGAGATCGGTCGGGCCCAGGCCATGCAGGCGGCGGCCTGCGGGATCGAGCCCGGTTCCGCCATGAACCCGATCCTGCTCAAGCCGGGCAGCGACCGCAGCAGCCAGGTCATCGTGCGCGGTCGCGCGATCGGAGAGGCAGACGCCCTCACCTACCGCAGTTACACCGACCATCTGCGGAGGGTGTCGCTGGAGGCGCTCGCCGAACTGCGCGCCGACTACGACGTCGTCGTCTGCGAGGGCGCGGGCAGTCCTGCGGAGATCAACCTGCGTGCCGGCGATCTTGCGAACATGGGCCTGGCCCGGGCCGCCCGCCTTCCGGTGCTCGTCGTCGGCGACATCGACCGGGGCGGCGTGTTCGCCGCGCTGCACGGCACGCTGGCACTGCTGGAGCCCCGCGACCAGGCCCTCGTGGCGGGTTTCGTGATCAACAAGTTCCGTGGGGCCCGCGAGATCCTCGACCCGGGCCTGGACATGATCCGTGCGCTCACGGGGCGGCCCGTGTATGGGGTGCTGCCGTGGTTGGACGGGTTGTGGCTGGACGTCGAGGACTCCCTTGCACTGGGCGCCGACCGCGGTCCGGTCCGCGCGCCGGTGGGCGCGCGCTCGTTGCGGGTGGCGGTGGTGCGTCTGCCGCGGATCAGCAACTTCACCGACATCGACGCCCTGACGGTGGAGCCGGGGGTGGATGTGCGGTTCGTAACCTCCCCGCACGAGATCGCCGACGCCGATCTCGCCATCGTGCCGGGCAGTCGCGCCACGGTCGCCGATCTGGCATGGCTGCGCGAGCGCGGGCTGGCCGCGGCCGTCATCGACCGGGCGCGCCGTGGCGCCCCGGTGCTCGGGGTGTGCGGGGGATACCAGATGCTGGCCCGCAGTATCGACGACCGGGTGGAGTCGGGTGCCGGAACCGTCGCGGGTCTGGGCCTGTTGCCCACCCGGGTGGTCTTCGCCCAGGAGAAGACCCTGGGGCGTCCGTCGGGGATCGGGTACGGCCATCCGGTGCACGCCTACGCGATCCATCACGGTGCGGTCCACGCCGACCCCGACGCCCGCACCGAACCGTTCCTGGACGGTCACCTCTTCGGTGCGGTGTACGGCACCACCTGGCACGGGGCCTTGGAGAACGACGCCTTCCGGCGGGCCTTCCTCGCCGACGTCGCGGCGCGCGCGGGCCGCGACTTCACCTGTGCCCCCGACACCGACTTCGCCGCCGAGCGGACCCGTCGCCTGGACGCCCTGGGGGACCTGGTCGAACAGCATCTGGACACCGACGCACTCTGGCGCCTCCTGGAGCAGGGGCCGCCCCACGGTCTGCCGATCGTCCCCCCGGGAGGACCGGGCGGGGCGGCCTGAGCCCTGTGCACGCCGCGGGGCCCGACCGAAACGGTCGGGCCCCGCGGCGAGCCGGTCGGTCACAGCAGGCTGTCGGCCTCCTTGATGAAGCCTTCCGCGACCAGCCAGTCCATGGCCACATAGACGGGGTCCTCGCCCTCTTCGTCGGCCTTGGCGTTGAGCTGGGTGATCGTGTCGTTGTCGAGCTTTTCCGCGATGGGGGCGAAGATCTCCTCCAACTGCGGGTACTGCTCGGCGAAGTCCTGCTTGATGGTGATCGCCGGGTTGTAGATGGGGAACGCCTGGCGGTCGTCCTCCAGCAGGGTCAGCCCCAGCGCGTCGATCCGCCCGTCGGTGCTGTACGCCGAACCCAGGGTGCAGTCGCCGTTCTTGACGGCGGGATACACCACACCCGAGGACATCGTGGTGCTCTCGGAGGGGAACTCGTCCTCGGAGAGGTCGTAGTCCTTGTACAACGACACCAGGCCGTCGTCGCGGTTGGCGAACTCCACGTCCATGCACAGCGACCGCTCGGGCTCGGGGACGTTGCCGAGGTCGGAGATACCCTCCAGGTCGTACTCTTCGGCGGTCTCCGGCGTCACCACGATCGCGTAGGTGTTGTCCATCGGTGCCGGTGGGTCCAACCACACCATCTCGTTCTCTTCGAGGTCGAGATCGCGGATGGCCTCGTACTGCTCCCGGGGGTCCTTGATGACCTCGTTCTGGCCCTCGTAGATCAGCCACGCCGTGCCGGTGTACTCCCACATCAGGTCGTTCTCACCGATCAGCATCGACCGGCGCGCGTTGTCGCTGCCCTGGATGTTGGTCTGGTCGACGACCTCGAACCCGGCCGCGTCCAGTGCCAGCACGGCGATCTTGCCGAGGATGACCTGTTCGGTGAGCTCCTTGGAGGTCACCCGGACCTGCGCGCCCTCCAGTTCCGGGTAGGGCTGGATGGAGCCCGGTTCGATCGCGGGGATGAACCCGGAGGCCGCCTGGAGACCGCAGCCGGCGGTCAGTACGGTCAGGCCCGCGCCGGCGGCGATCAGCCGCGTGTGGCGACGCATCTTCACAGTCCCTTCGGTTGCAGCGCCTTGGTGACCAGGCCCGCGATCCAGTCGACGAGCAGGGCCAGCAGGGCGATCAGGATCGAGCCGACCAGGAGGGTGACCGGCCGGCTCGTGTTGACACCGGCGACCACGATCTCGCCGAGTCCGCCGGCGCCGATGAATCCGGCCAACGCCGCTACACCGACGTTCAGTACCAGGGTCGTGCGGATGCCGGCGAGGATCACCGGCACTGCCAGAGGCAGTTCGATCTTGGCAAGTACCCGCCAGGCCGGCATGCCGATGCCCCGGGCTGCGTCGATGAGGGCGGCGTCCACCTGTTGCAGGCCGACCATCGTGTTGCGCAGCGCGGGCAGCACGCTGTAGACGACCAGCGCGATGATGGCCGGCCAGAAGCCGATACCGACGGTGGCCGCCAGCAGCACGATCGCGCCCACCGGAGGAGTGGCCTGGCCGACGTTGGCGATGCCCAGCACCGCGGGTGTGGACCACCGCATCCAGCGCCGGCTGACCAGGACCCCCAACGGCAGCGCGATGGCCAGCACCAGCACCGTGGAGATCGTGGTGAGCCCGATGTGTTCCCACAGCTTGTCCGCGAGGAAGCCGAGAGAGAGGGAGCGGGCCTCGGTGGAGTCGAGCTCGGCGAACCGGGTGTAGCCGATGGTGGCCGCACCGACCAGTAGGACGGCGAGAGGGGTCAGCAGCACGCGCCAGCGGGAGCCGATCGGGGCTTCCTGCTGTTGTTTCTCCTGTCCCCGGGGGGCCGTGACCGTCGTGCTCACACCGCCACCCCCGGCTGTGCCTCGGCGGCGCGCTGCTTGCGCTGCCGGCGCTCGCGCTCCTTGATCTCGGCGATCGCCTGCTGCACCGTGGACAGCGTCACGGCGCCGACGTAACGGCGCCGCCTGCCGACCACCGGTACGACCTCGGCCTCGGCGTTGAGCAGCGCCTCGACGGCTTCCTGGAGCGTGGCGCGGCCACTGATCACGGTGTCGAACAGGTCGTCCTCCCCCGCGGTCAGGTCGCCGATGGTGCCGGTCGCGCCCTCCAGGTCGGCCAGGCTCTCCCAGCGCAGCGGCCGGTCCTGGGCGTCCAGCACGATGACCCAGTCGCTCTCGGCCTCCTCCAGTTTGCGGCGCACGTCCGCGGCGGAGTCGGCCTCGGTGGCCCGCACCGCCTGCTCCAACGCGACGTCGGAGACGCGGGTGAGCTTCAGCAGTTTCATCGCCGACTCGCCGCCGATGAACTGTTCGACGTAGGAGTCGGCGGGGTTGGTGAGGATCTCCTCGGCGGTGGCGTACTGCACGATCTTGGAGCCGGTCCCCAGAATGGCGATGCGGTCGCCCAACTTGAGCGCCTCGTCGACGTCGTGGGTGACGAACACGATGGTCTTGGACAGCTCGTCCTGGAGGCGCAGGAGCTCGTCCTGGAGGTTTTCCCGGGTGATGGGGTCGAGCGCACCGAACGGCTCGTCCATGAGCATCACCGGCGGGTCGGCCGCCAGCGCCCTGGCCACGCCCACGCGCTGCTGCTGGCCGCCGGAGAGCTGACGCGGGTAGCGGTCGCGAAACTCGTCGGGGGCCAGTCCCACCAGCTCCAGCAGTTCGTCCACCCGGGCGCTGATGCGGTCCTTCTCCCAGCCCAGCATCTGTGGGACCTGCGCGATGTTGCTGCCCACGGTCAGGTGCGGGAACAGCCCGGCCTGCTGGATGACGTAGCCGATGTGGCGGCGCAATTCGTCGGGCTTCTGGGCGCGTGCGTCCAGTCCGCCGATCAGGATGCGTCCCGACGTCGGTTCGATCAGTCGGTTGATCATCCGCATGGTGGTGGTCTTGCCGCAGCCCGAGGGGCCGAGCAGGACGACGATCTCCCCCGCCGGGATGGTCATGGTCAGGTCGTCGACCGCGGCGCCCTTGGTGCCGCTGAAGCGTTTGACCACGTCGATGAGCTCGATCGGCACGCCGCCGGTCCGCTCGCCATCCGCGGCGAGCTCGGCCAGGGACTGCGGGGTTTCGGTGCTCTCAGGCATGGATACGGATCCCTCGTGAAGTGGTGAGTTTGCCGACCAGGACCAGCACGGCGTCGAAGATCAGCGCCAGGACGACGATGCCGATCACGCCGACGAGCGTGGCGTTGAGCGCGTTGGCGGCGCCCACCCGGGCAAGGCCGGAGAAGATCTGGTCGCCCAGGCCGGGGCCGGACACGAACGCGGCGATTGCGCCGATGCCCATGGCCAGTTGGGTGGCGGTTCGCACGCCCGACAGGATGACCGGCCAGGCCAATGGCAGCTGGACACGGGTAAGGACCCGTGTTCTGCTCATGCCGATGCCACGAGCCGCGTCCACGAGGCTGGAATCCACGCCGGTCAGCCCCACGATGGTGTTGCGCAGGATCGGCAGCAGCGCGTACAGCGTGATCGCCGTGACGCTGGGCCATACCCCCAGACCGAGCGGGACGACGAGCAGGCCCAGAAGGGCGAGCGACGGAATGGTGAAGATGAGGCTCGTCGTGCCGGTGGCCAGGGCTGTCGCGCGCTCGTTGCGGTAGACGGCGATGCCCAGGGCCACCCCGATCAGGGTGGCGATGAGTACGCACTGCGCGATCATGCTGGCGTGCTGCAGGGTCTGGAACGCGAGCATGTCCGAGCGGCTCGCGATGTACTCCCATAGGGTCACGGCGAACCCGCCCGCCGGAGTCGGGTGAGGGGGCTAGCTGCGATTTCGGTCATGAGCCCCGTTTTGACCAGCTGAAACCGAAGTACTCCCCCAAGCAGGGCAAAGTGATGGTTCTGTTATGCGTTTGCCAAGGCCAGGCCAATGGGTCGTGGTACCGCCGGCCCAACGCAAACCCTGCGGCCAGGCGGTATCACGGCCGAGGAAAGACCTCAGAACGCCAGGGTGCGCGCGTACTGGAATTGGTCGTGGATCTGGCGTGCCTGCCCGACCGAGTGCACCGGGATCTGGGTGGTGTGGAAGTTGTCGCCCTGGCGGACGCTGACCTGGATGCTGCCGCTCACGGTGGTCTCCTTCACCATCAGGAAGAAGAGACTGAAGACGCAGACGAAGAAGAAGCCGACGAGTGCGACGGCGATCGCCCAGCCGGGCATGTCGCGGCGGACGAACGTCATGTCGTTGAGCGTCCACATGCTGCCCTTGATCGGGAACACTCCGGCCGGCGTCATGACCGTGGACTGCGTCACGGTGATGTCGCCCAGTACCGCGAGCGGCTGCTCGGGGTAGGCCGGCTGCATCTGGGGCGAGTACCCCGGGGGCGCCTGGTAGCCGCCTGTCTGCGCGGAGTAGGGGGACAGGTGCGCGTTGGGGTTGGCGTCCATCGGCGGCGGGACCTGAGGGTTGGGGTGGCCGCCGGTGTTCCAGACGTTGGGGTCGCCCGCACCGTGGTGCGGGTCGGGGTAGTGGGTCATGGTGGCGATTCTCGCAAATCCGGCTGGCCGCGGTAGGCGATCCCGGGTCGGCGGCCGACCCGTTCCCGCCCTACGGGCGCCGCGGACGGGACAACCGTGATCTGCGTGGGCGCTTCTGGTGCACAGAGGGCACCTCTGCCGTCGTTCTTGTGGTCCACATCACTGGCAGTGGCCGGAAGTGGCCAGTGTCGTTGCTTTTCCCCCGATTGCGCGATTGCGGAGGGTTCTTGTCGTGTCACTCCTGGTCGTGCGGCCGAGGGGTGCGAGGTGCACGCCTCGCTCGGAAGGTGCCGTGTCGGAGGAGGCGGGGGCGGCGGCGAAGAAAAACATGAAACTCTTTCGCAAATCGTCCATGGCTACGTAACCTGCCGCCAACCCCGCGTGAACGGAGAGTGCGGATATGATCCAGCACGCTCGTGGACGTGCGGCCGCCGCGGCAAGTGTGGCGCTCGCGTGTCTGGTGACCGGCTTGGCGACGGCGCCCCCCGCCGCGGCCCAGCCCCGGCAGCCCAGCCCCTCCGAACTGATGGCGGCCGTCGAGGACTACTGCGGCGACGGGTGCCGCGACATCCTCGCCCCCGGCCAGAACGGCAACGCCACCCTCGTCGAGATCCTCGGCAACCAGGTGTTCGGCACCCGACCGGCGTTCTCCGACACCCAGCTGGAGGCGTACGACGACCTCCTGCACGACTACGACGGTCTCACCGACGGCGCGCTCGGCGACTACTACCTCGACGCCTCCTTCGGAGTGGACCCCGCCGACGTGGGGCGCACCTACCGGCCCCGCTCCGACGTCACCATCGTCCGCGACAAGCACCACGGAATCCCGCACATCTACGGCACCACCAGGGGCGGCACCATGTTCGGTGCCGGCTACGCCGCAGCCGAGAACCGGCTGTTCCTCATGGACCTGCTCCGCAACCTCGGCAAGGGCAAGCTGACCGCGTTCGCCGGCGGAGCGCAGAGCAACCGCGAGCTGGAACAGAGCCTGTGGGCCGGCGCCCCCTACACCGAGGCCGACAAACAGGCGCAGATCGACCGGGTGGCCGCATCCGGGCCGCGGGGACAGCAGGCGCTCGCGGACGTGGACGCCTATCTCGCCGGCATCAACTCCTACATCACCCGCTCCCAGCAGCCCCTGGTCTGGAACTATCCCGGCGAGTACGTGCTCGCCGGACACAAGGACTCCATCACGCAGGCCGGGACCATCCACCACTTCACCCGTACCGACGTCGTCGGGATCGCCGCGATGGTCGGCCTGCTCTTCGGCGGCGGAGGCGGCGGCGAGGTCCAGTCCGCGCTGCTCAAGTCCGCCTTCCAGGACCAGTATGGTCCGGAGGAAGGCGAACGGGTCTGGCGGACCTGGCGGACGGAGAACGACCCCGAGGCGGTCACCACCGTCTCGGGCACCTTCGACTACGCCCAGACCCCCGACGACGCAGTCGGCCAGGTCCTTCCCGACCCCGGGTCGGTCGTGGACTACGACCTCGTCCACGACGCCACCGGATCGGCTGCCGCCGGCGCCACCGCCGCCCCACTCGCCGCTGCCGCACCGGAGGAGGGGCAGAACGGTTCCGCAACCCTTGCCGACCTCCCCGAGCAGTCCAGGAAGAAGCTCGACCAACTGATCGAGGACGGGGACCTGAGCTCGGCCGAGGGCATCTTCAACAATGGGGTGCTGCCCGCCGACCTGTTCGAGGGCGAACCCAGCATGTCCAACGCCGTCGTCGTCGGCGGGGAGCACACCCGGGACAACAACCCCGTCTCGGTCTCGGGCCCCCAGACCGGCTACTACTCGCCCCAACTGCTCATGGTCCAGGAGTTGCAGGGCCCCGGGATCAGTGCCCGCGGCGCGTCCTTCCCCGGAGTCAGCTTCTACGTACAGATCGGCCGTGGCGCCGACTACGCCTGGAGCCCCACCTCCGCCAACCAGGACATCACCGACACCTTCGCCCTCGAACTGTGCGAGCCGGGCGGCGGGCAGGCCGACCTGGACACGCGCCACTACCGCGACGGCGCCGACTGCGTGGCCTTCGAAGAGCTCAGTGTCACCAACAGCTGGTCGCCCACCGTTGCCGACCAGACCCCCGCCGGCTCCTACCGCCTGACGTCACTGCGCTCCGCGTACGGGCTCGTCGACTCCTTCGGGACCGTCGGGGGAGTCCCGCACGCGTTCGTCCTGCGCCGGTCCACCTACCAACACGAGGTGGGATCCATCATCGGGTTCCAGAAGTTCAACGATCCCGAACTCATCACCTCGGCGACCGCCTTCCAGGAAGCCTCGACCGACATCGGCTACGCCTTCAACTGGCACTACAACGACGCCGACGACATCGCTTTCGTCAATTCCGGGCTCAACCCGGTGCGTCTGCCCGGAACCGATCCCAATCTGCCCATCGCCGTCGACTCGGCGGCAGGCTGGGCGGGCTGGAACCCCGCCGACAACTCCGCCGACTACACACCGCTGTCCCAGCATCCCAACGCACTCAACGACGACTACTACGTCAACTGGAACAACAAGCCCGCCCCCGGGTACACCTCCGGGTACGCCACCGGTTCGGTGCACCGCGCCGACCTGCTGGACGACCGCATCGGTGCGCTCGTGGGCTCCGGGAACCCCGTCACGGCCGCGCAGGTCGTCCAGGCCATGGAGGACGCGGCGAACGTCGATCTGCGCGGTGAACAGGTACTCCCCGAACTCCTGGCGGTCCTCGAGAGTGAACCCGTCACCGACCCCGCTCTCGCCGCCACCATCGCCGAACTCCGGGTGTGGATGGAGTCGGGGGCCAACCGGCGCGAACCCACCAAGGGAGCGGGGACCTACGCGCACTCCCGGGCGATCCGCGTCATGGACGCTTGGTGGCCGCGACTGGTGGAGGCCCAGTTCCGGCCGGGGATGGGCGACGACCTCTACACCCGGATGACCTCGGTCGCCCAGATCGACGAGTCCCCGTCCGGATTCACCGGGGGCGGGGGGACAGGCGGGATCAACCAGGGCCAGGCCCACAAGGGATCCAGTTTCCAGTACGGCTTCTGGTCCTACGTGGACAAGGACCTGCGGGCCGTCCTCGGTCAGGACGTCCAGGGGCCGTTGGGAGACGCCTACTGCGGTGGCGGCGAACTCGCCGCGTGCCGCACGGTTCTGGTGGACTCCCTGACCGCTGCCGCTGCCGTACCCGCCAATCAGGTCTATCCCGGTGACGCCGAGTGCGCTGCCGGCGACCAGGTCTGCGCGGACTCGATCGTGCACTCCAGGCTCGGTGGCATCAACCTGAACAGGGTGGCCTGGCAGAACCGTCCCACCTATCAGCTCGTCCACCAGTTCGGGGCGAGACGGAACTGAACCGCCTGTGCAGCCGTTGTAATGGGTGCCGGAACATTCCGGCACCCAGCACCCGATCCGGGTACAGACAGATTCCTCGCAGGTGTGATCCCGGGCTCATCGGGGGTAGTTCTACGGCATACCCGCCACATGACGGGAGGGCGATTCCATGCCGGTGTGGGTTCTCTGGCTGATCGCGGGCGCGGCGCTGGGCGTCGCGGAAGTATTCACCCTCACTCTGTCCCTCGGCCTACTGGCCGCAGCAGCCATCGTCGCCGGAGTCGTCGGGGCACTCGGTCTGGGAGTGGCGTTCCAAGTCGTCGCTTTCGTCGCCACCGCCTCGGCCGGCCTCCTCGTCGTCCGCCCCATCGCCCGTCGGCAACTGGGACAGCCGCCCCTGCTCCGCTCGGGGACCGACGCCCTGGTCGGTCGCTCCGCTGTCGTCATCCAGGAGATCGCCGCCGACCGGGGCCGGATCAAACTCTCCGGAGAGGAGTGGTCGGCCCGCGCGCTGGACGACACGCTGACGATTCCCGCGGGCGCCCAGGTAGATGTCATGGAGATCGAAGGCGCCACCGCGGTCGTCTATCCGCGGGAGATGCTGCCCTGACCCCTGGCATCGCGATCTAGGGCTCGCCAGAGCCACCGATCTGGAAAGGAGCGGCGTACGCAATGGAGATCCTGTTCATCGCATTGGCGTTCATCGCGGTCATCGTGGTGGTCTCCACGGTGCGAATCGTGCCGCAGGCCCGTGCCTACAACATCGAGCGTTTCGGTCGCTACATGCGAACCCTGCAGCCCGGACTCAACTTCATCATCCCGGGCGTGGACCGGGTCAACACCAAGTTCGACCTGCGCGAGCAGGTGTTCACCTCGCGGCCCCAGCCGGTCATCACCGAGGACAACCTGGTCGTCAACATCGACACCGTCCTCTACTACCAGATCACCGTGCCCAAGTCCGCGGCTTATGAAGTGGCCAACTACCTTCAGGCCATCGATCAGCTCACCGTGACCACCCTGCGCAACGTCATCGGCGGGATGGACCTGGAACGCACGCTGACCTCGCGCGAAGAGATCAACTCCCGGCTGCGCGGGGTCCTGGACGAGGCCACCGGCAAATGGGGGATCCGGGTGAACCGGGTCGAGATAAAGGCCATCGATCCTCCGCCCTCCATCAAGGAGGCCATGGAGAAGCAGATGCGTGCCGAGCGCGACAAGCGCGCCACGATCCTGCACGCCGAGGGTGAGCGCCAGTCGCGCATCCTGACCGCCGAAGGCGCGCGTCAACAGGCCATCCTGGAGGCACAGGGAGCGCAGCAGTCCGCCATTCTGCGCGCCGACGGTGAGGCCAAGGCCATCGAGCGGGTCTTCCAGGCGGTGCACGCCAACAACGCCGACTCCAAGCTGCTGGCCTACAAGTACCTGGAGACGTTGCCCAGCCTGGCCCAGGGAGAGGGCAACACCTTCTGGGTCATTCCGGGCGAGCTCACCCAGGCCATCCAAAACGTCAGCAAGGCGTTCGGGCCCGACGCCGGTGATGCCTCGGCGCAGACGCGGCACACGCCGGGCGACGACGAGGACACCCGGGAGGCGGAAGGGCCGCAACAGCTCACCTCGGGCGACCCGGCCGATTCCACGGCCCTGCAAGCGGCCACCGAGGCGGCCGAGAACGCGGAGGCCGCAGTGGCCGAGGCCAAGGCGGAGGCAGACGCGGCGTCCAACCCCACCACCCTGTCGGGTAAGCGCATCACCTAGATCCGCCGGGACGGCCCCGGTGCCGCGTTCCTCGATTCGAAAACGCGGCACCGGGGCCGTCCGCCGACACGGCTGCGATGCCGTGGGGCCCTCGACCGGGCGGGTGCTCGTGCCGTCGGCAGCCGAGCCGGATCGGGATCAGACCAGGAGAAGTTTGCCGGTGGTCGCGCGCGCGGCAAGGTCGGTGTGCGCCTTGGCCGCCTCGTCCAACGGATAGTGGCCGCCCACGTGCACGTTGAGACTGCCGATCCCCACCAGGCCGAGCACATCGGTTGCACGTTCGAGCAGTTCTGCGCGTTCGGCCGTGTAGTGCACCAGGGTGGGCCTGGTCAGGTAGACCGATCCGGCGCTGTTGAGGCGCTGCGGGTCCACCGGGGGCACCGGTCCGCTGGCCTGCCCGAACAGGACGAGCACACCGCGCGGGCGCAGACTGGCCAGGCTCGCGTCGAAGGTGTCGGCCCCCACACCGTCGTAGACCGCTGCCACACCGGCGCCGTCGGTCAACCGCGCGACCTCCTCGGCGATGTCGGACTCGGAGTAGCGGATGATCTCGTCTGCCCCGGCGTCCCGGGCCTGCTTCTCCTTGGCCTCGGTGGAGACCGTGCCGATCACCCTGGCGCCGCGCAACTTGGCCAACTGGGTGATGAGGAGTCCGGTTCCGCCCGCGGCGGCGTGGACCAGTACGGTGTCGCCCGGTTGGATCGAATACGTGGAGTGGGTCAGGTAGTGGGCCGTCAACCCCTGGAGCAGTACGGCGGCCGCCTGCTCGGTGCTGACGCTGTCGGGCAGCGGCACGAGGGCGTCGACCGGGACCACCGCGCGTTCCGCGTAGGAGCCCGCCACCGCCACCGAGCCGACCCGGTCGCCCACCGCGAACTCGGTGACGCCCTCGCCGACCGCGCTCACCCGGCCCGCGCCCTCACTGCCGGGGGTGAAGGGGACGGACATCGGGTAGGCGCCGGAGCGCTGGTAGATCTCGATGAAGTTGACCCCGCGGGCCTCGATGTCCACCACGACCTGTCCCGGTCCTGCGACGGGGTCGGGCGCCTCGGCCGGGCGCAGTACCTCAGGACCGCCGGTCTCCCCAATGACAATCGCGCGCATACCCGTCAACTCCCTGCTGTTCGTCTGGACACCCATCGTGGGGTGGCCCCGGGCCCGGTCGCGGCCGTGCCGGGGCCCACCCCATGATGGGTGCAATGGTGTGGTGGCGGCTAGTTCGACGAAGGTGTCGCGATCGGGTTGTTCCCGTCGACGGCGCCCAACTGGTAGAGCGCGAAGTCGTCGAAGGCGACCTGGGTGAGTCGGCCGCCCTGCCCACCGGCCACGGCGAGTCCGGGGGAGGGGCCTTCACCGGTCGAGGGCAGTGGCTGTTCGTCCACCGCCTCCAGCACGTGCTCGCCGTTGACCCACAGGTTGAGGGTCATCGTCGCGGCGGTCTCGTCCAGCTCGCAGGAGAAGTCCAGTTTGTTACGGGGGGAGTCCGCGCCCCGATCCCCGGAACCGTTCTCCGCGGGAGCGAAACCGGGGACAGGGTCTCCGCCGACCCTGTTCAGGCTCCGTGATCCGCCTTCGCCGGCCTCGCGCCGGATCTCCGCCTCTGCTCCGTCCACCCGTACGTAGGCCCGGTAGTAGGTGGAGTCGTCGTCGTTCTCGTACTTGAAGCAGGACAGGCCGAAGGCGCCGTAGGCCGGTCCGCTCTGGACGACCGCCGTGGCGCTGACCAGGACCCGGGAGGGGACGCCCAGGATCTCGGGGTAGGCGCCGCTGGAGACCTGGCGGTCACCGTCCGCGGACACGACGAACGTGTCGTCCTGGTAGCCCACCCAGCTGCTGTTGCTCCCCGGGTCGAACTCGCGGTCGGGCCAGGCGTTGTCCTGGACGGCGAAGTCGTGACTGTAGAACTCGGTCCCGGTGGGAACCGGGGGGCCGCCCCGCAGCCAGATCCCACCGGCCACCGCCGCACCCGCCACCACGAGGGCCAGTGCTGCGGCGCCGACCCACTTCGTCGGGAAGGGGGTGCGGCCTGAGACGACGCCACCTCCGGGCGGGGTGGGGCCGCCGAAGTCCCCGTTGCGGGTGTCCCCCGGGTACCCGTAGGGCGGCTGCCCGTTGTAACCGTGACCGCCCTGCCGGCCGGGCGGTGGATAACCGCTCCCGGGGTACCCGAAGCCGGGCTGGTTCGGTCCTGAAGGCCCACTGTAAGGGGGCTGCGGGGGACGGGCCGCCGGGGCCGGAAGCGCGTTGGTGCGCTGCTGGGCGAAATCGGTGGTGGGCTCTGCGGGAGGCGAGCCGTCGGGCCGGAGACCGCCGGGCGCCGGTGGAGTCGCGCCGGTGGGCTCCGCCGGGCGCGGACCGGTGTCGGGGATCACGGATCGGTTGGTCGAGGGCGGGGTCCAGGAACGCACCACGGTTTCGTCGATCACCGCGGGGCTGGGGGACTCCTGGCCGATCAGGATGTTCAGCAACTGCTGCGCGGTGGGGCGGTTCGCCGGCGTTTTGTCCAGCGCCTGTCGGACGAGCCCCAGCAGGTGGGGGTCGAGACCGGTGAGGTCCGGCTCCATCGAGATGATCTGGTGCAGGACCGCGGGCACGGTGGGCCCGTCGAAGGGCGTCCTGCCGGTTCCGGCGAAAGCGACGAGACAGCCCCAGGAGAAGATGTCGGCGGGCGGGGCCACCGAATCCCCGGAAATGAGCTCGGGGGCCAGGTAAGCGGGGGTCCCCATCAGTTGACTCGACCGGGTGACCGAGCCGTCGGCGTCCATCGCCCGTGCGATTCCGAAGTCGATGACCTTGGGCCCGACCGAGGACAACAGCACGTTGGCGGGTTTCAGGTCGCGGTGGACCACACCCGCACCGTGGATCGCGCTGAGTGCGGCGGCCACCCCCATGGCCAGACCCTCCAGGGTGCCTCCTGCCATCGGGCCCTCGCTCTTGACGGCCTCGGCGAGGGTGGGGCCGGCCACGTACTCGGAGACGATGAAGAGGGGGTCGCCTTCGAGGCGGGCGTCGATCACCGAGGCGGTGGAGAAACGGGCGACGCTGCGCGCTGACCGGACCTCGCGGGAGAAACGGCGCCGGAACGCCTCGTCGTCGCTGAGGTCGGGGCGGATCAGTTTCACCGCCACGTTGCGGTCCGCGGAGTCCTTGGCGAGGTAGACCGTTCCCATGCCGCCCTGGCCCAGGCGTCCGACGATGCGGTACCCGCCCAACTCGGTCGGATCACTCGTGCGGAGGGGTTGGGTGCGCTCGTGCCCGTTTGGCGTCACAGTGATGGGTTCCTTTGGGGATCGCGTCATTCGCGCCTCACAGCGTATCGACCTCTGAGGGGCATCCCCGGGGCCGCTCGGGAAAGGGGCGCAGGTCTACGGGGGTGCGTCCCCAGAAGCTAACCATGGCCGGGTGTTTTGCCGCGAGCCGGGAGGAGGCGCCTGCCGGTTGTCCGGTGCAGTGGTTCTCGGGACGGGGGCGCGGGCGGATCGCTTCTCGCTGTCAGTGGCCTTCGCTATGATTAGTACATACGTTCGATAATGTTCGAGTGTGTCGCCGACCAGCCGGACGGCACGCAAACTCCTTGGGTCGGGTGAGGACGGTGGTGGTGGCTCGTGTCTACGGAGTGCCGGTGCGGGTGTGGGAACACGGCGGGCGACCTGCACGTTTCGTCTGGGAGGGGCGCGTATACGTGGTGCAGCGCATCATCGACCACTGGGTGACGCCGCGTTCGGGTGCTGCTTCCGCCAAAGGACAGGGCCCGACCGCTCGTTCGTCCTGGCGCGTGCAGGCGGGGGCGGGGGCCGCGTCGGGGCACTACGAACTCAGCCACGACTCCGTGAGCGGCGCCTGGCTGCTCGCCAGGGTCGCGGAGTAAGGAATCACCTGCGGCCGGGGCGTGTTGAGGCCACTGTCACGACCCCGGCCACGAGGAGCCAACCCCATCATGCTCAAGGCGTCTGTCCTCGACTACGTGCTGAGCCCGCCAGGCGTCAGCGCCCACGAAGCGTTGACCGAGGCGGTGCGCTCCGCAGTTCTCGTCGAGCAACTCGGTTACGAGCGGCTGTGGTTCTCCGAGCACCACAACTCGGCCGGCCTGGCGTGCAGTGCGCCCGAGTTGATCATCGCGCGGGTCGCCGCCGAGACCTCGCGTCTTCGCGTGGGGGCGGGCGGCATCATGCTGCCCAACCACGCGCCCCTGAAGGTCGCCGAACTGTTCCACACCCTCGAAGCCCTCTATCCGGGGCGCATCGACCTCGGCCTCGGGCGTGCCCCGGGGACGGACGGCGCCACCGCTATGGCTCTGCGCGGATCGCGTCGAGCCGTCGTCCAGGTCGATTTCGACTCACTCGCCGAGGAACTGTTCGGCTTCCTGGACAACAGCTTCCCGCTGGGCCACCCGCTCGCCGACATCGTGGCCTCTCCGGCGGTCCCGGCACCGCCGCAGGTCTGGATGCTGGGCTCCAGCGACTACGGCGCCACTTATGCGGCGGCGCACGGTCTGCCCTTCTCCTTCGCCCAGCAGATCAACCCCGACGCGGCAGTCGCCATGCTGCGCCGTTACCGCGACACCTTCCGCCCCTCCGAACGCGCGGCCACGCCCTACAGCAGTTTCTCGGTCGTCGCCTTCGCCTCCGATGACGACGAGGAGTCGGAGGACTTCGCAGCCTACTGGGCACTGACCATGACCAAGCTGCGCTCCAACGTACGCACCCCCACCAGTCTGGACGAGGCGCGCGCGTTCCGTACGGGGGAACGCTATGCGTCCATTCGCGCGGCCATGGCCGATCGCCTGTTCACCGGAACCCCCGACGAAGTGGGTGCGCGGGTGCGGGCGGTCGCGGAACAGGCCCGGGCCGACGAGGTCGTCCTGGCGGTCCCCATGCCCGACCCCCTGCTGCGGCACAAGGCGCTGCGCCTGCTCGCCACGGAGTTCGCCCTTCCCGCGGGTGGTTGATCTCGCTCGACCCGGGCGGTGTGGACCTTCTTGACGAAGGTCCACACCGGCTTCCGCCACCGCTTCAGGACAACGGCGGCCGTCGCTCGCCGAAGCGTGTGGCTGCCTCGAAGGCCCGGCCCACTTCCAGTACCCGGCGCTCGGCCAGGTGCGGGCCGACGATCTGTACCCCCACCGGAAGCCCCGATTCCGTGAACCCCGCCGGCACCGACAGGGCCGGGCAGCCGGTGACGGAGATCCAGTACGCCGAGCGCATCCAGTCCAGGTAGGTCTGCTGCACCTGGCCGTCGATATCGGTGGGGTACTCCTGGGCGGCATCGAAAGGGGCCACCTGGCTGACCGGCAACAGCAGCACGTCGTAGCGCTCGAAGAACACGCGCACGCGGTGGAAGAGTTCGGTGTGCAACCGTTCGGCACGGGCGAGGTCGGGGCCGGTGAGCCTGCGGCCCGCTTCGATGTTCCACACCACCGACGGCTTGAGCTTGGACCGGTCCGCGTCCAGCAGCGCACCGAAGTTGCTCTCGAACACCCAGGCGCGCAAGGTTCGAAACACCTCGTCGGCGCCGCTGAGGTCAGGCGCGTCCAGCTCTACCGTGCAGCCGAGGTCGGAGAATGTGCCCAGCTGCGCGGTCAGGGTCTCCACTACGGCCCGCTCGCAGGTCAGCGCCCCGTTCAGATCCGGTGACCACGCCACGCGCAGTCCGCTCAGCTCGCGGTCCAACGGACCGGCGGAGGGATCGAAGACGCTTCCGGGCTCGGCGACCGCGATCGGACTGCGCGAGTCGGGGCCGGCCAGTACCGACAACAGCAGGGCGGTGTCGCCGACGTCACGGGCCATGGGGCCCTGGACCGAGAGGGTCGACCAGCCCAGCGGTTCCGGGTGGGCCGGCACCCGGCCGGGGGAGGGCCGTAGTCCCACCACATTGTTGAACGAGGCCGGATTGCGGAGCGAGCCGCCCATGTCGGAGCCGTCGGCCAGGGCGTGCATGCCGCACGCCAGAGCAGCGGCCGCGCCCCCGCTGCTGCCGCCGGCCGACCGGCTCGTGTCGTAGGGGTTCACCGTGGTGCCGAACAGGGTGTTGAACGTGTGCGATCCGGCCGCGAACTCGGGCACGTTGGTCTTGCCGATGGTGATCGCGCCCGCTGCGCGCATCCGTTCCACGATCAGCTCGTCGTGGTCGGGAACGTGGTCGGCGAAGAAGGGCGAGCCGAAGGTGGTGCGGACACCGGCGGTCGCATGGGTGTCCTTGTGCGCGATCGGCAGGCCGTGCAGCGGACCCGGGGTCCCCCCGGACGCCATGAAGTCGTCCGCCGCCGCCGCCTCCTCCATCGCGCGTTCGCCGCACACGGTGACCACCGCGTTGATCCGGGGGTTCACCTCCTCGATCCGTGCGAGGTGGGCCGCGACGACCTCGCGCGCGGAGATCTCCCGCTTCCGCAGCATCCGGGCCAGTTCCCGGGCGGGACGGTAGACGATCTCCTCGTGCATCGCGCGCTCCTTCTCGGGGGTGCAGGCCACCATCCCAGCCTGCGTTTCCACCGTGAACTACGGTAGCGATTGCCGGAAAAACAAGGTTTGTTGGGCGATATTTGCGGTCGGTTCCGGCCGATGGGAGCTGTTTCGCCGTCATCGCGCGCAGCTCCGGCTGCGCGATCGACCGCCGTGCGTTCTCCCCGGGGCCGTGCCACGGTACGAGGCGGCTCAGTCCCCTCCGCCGCCACCGCTGTCGCCACCGCTGTCGCCTCCGCTGCCGCCCGAGTCCCACGACCCCCAGGCCCAGGCCCCGCCGCCGTCTCCGCCCCCGCCCCCTCCGCCCCCTCCGCCCCCTCCCGATGGGCGTCGCCGCGCGGGTCCGGCGCTGTCGCGTGTCCGGCCTGCGCGGGAGACGAGTACGACCACGACCAGGGCCACCAGGGCGATCGCGGTCACGAGGACGGCGACGATGACCAGGGGGGTGAAAAGAAGGGTTGAGACGGGGGTCTCCACGGACGATGCTCCAATGTGCGAGTCCTGTACGGTCGCGGACAAAAGGATCTAACCAGGTGGTGCCGTGGTGTTCCACCCGTTCGGCGCAGTGATGCGGCCGGAGTCGGCCGATTCCCTGACCGTGCGGATCCGTGCCGCTACGGTGAACGCCATGACTGACCTGCTGGCCGGAGCCGTCGACGAGGCCGTTGAGGCGTTCTGGGCGCTCGGTGGAGAGACGCGCGCCCTCAACGGCGCGCACCTCGTGCGCAACCGGTCGGCCGGCCACGTGGGTTTCGCCAACTTCGTGACCCGTCTGGTGGGTGACGACCCCGTTCAGGTCGCCGACGTCCTCGGCCGGGCCTGGGAGTGGATCGGTGCACCGTCGGCCCGGGTCCAAGTGGGAGCCAGTACCCCACCCGCCACCGAGGCGGCGCTCGTGTTGAAGGGGTGGCGCCACAACGCCACCCGGATCGCGCTCGTGGGAACCGCCCCACCGCCCGCCCGGCACGCCGACACCGAGGTCCGTTCGGTGGACAGCCCCGAGGACTGGGCCCGTCTGGCCGAGCTGTTTCGCGCCGACCACGAGGAAGAGGACCGGTCCAGGGGCAGGCTGCCGCGCCCGATCGAACACACCGAGCAGGCGGTGCTCGTGCGCAGGGCCAAGACACCCGACGTCCATTACTGGCTGGCCTGCAAGGACGGGGTCGCCTGTGGTTTCTTCTCCTCCTGGCAGGGGGCAGGCGTGCTGTCGGTGGTCGAGGACCTCTTCGTCCATCCCGACCACCGCGGAGGCGGAATCGCCGACCAGCTGCTGCGCCACGCCACAGTGGATGCGGGGCTCAACGGCGCACGCCCGGTCCTCGTTCTCCCCGATGCAGGGGACCGGCCCAAGAACTTCTACCATCGCCGCGGTTTTCGCCCGGTGTCCACCATCCGTTACTACGCGCCTCCGGATCGACGGGTCTGAGGGGCGTTGTCGCCTGTTCGACCTGGCACACTATGGGCGCTGTGCCCGACCACGGGGAAGCGGCCCGTGTCGTGCCCACAGCCAACCGTTTCGACCGGAGAGAACATCCGTTGAATCCTGACCCCATCTGGCCCAGCGTCATCCTGGAGACCGACCGATTGGTCCTGCGGGCCTTCACCGCCGATGACGTGGATGACGTCTACCGAGCCGCCAACGACCCCGTCACGCAGCGCTGGGTTCCGCTGCCCGAACCAGGCCGGCGTCCCTACACCCGCTCGGACGCGGAAGAGTGGTGCACGGTCATCGCCCCGCATATGCGCGCCAGCGGTGACGGTCAGCAGTGGGCCGTGGTGATCCGCGACACGGGCGAGTTCGCCGGCGCGTTCGGTCTGGTGCGCACCCTCTGGCGCGCGCGCACCACCGAGATTGGCTATTGGACGGCTCCGTGGGTCCGCGGCAAGGGCGTTGCCACCGAAGCCGTCGCGGTGATCGCCCGCTGGGCATTGCTGGAGCAGTCTTTCGAGCGGGTGGAGATCAAAGCGGCCACCGCCAACACCGCCTCCCGCAGGGTCGCCGAGAAGACGGGCTTTCTCTACGAGGGCACCGAACGCAGTGCGATGCCCCTGCACGAAGGGCGCGTCGACCTCGCCGTCTACGGCCTCGTCCGCGCAGATCTGACCCACTCGGATTCATGACCCGCCCGCGTGTCCCGGCTCGTCTTTTGACATCCTGTGACACGTGAACGAATTGAACATCCGCCGTGCCGCGCCCCGGGACCTGCCCGCCATCGTCGCCCTTCTGGCCGACGACGAACTGGGCGCGGCCCGGGAGAACCCCGGGGAGCTGGGGCCCTACCGAGAGGCGTTCGCCGCCATTGACGCCGACTCCCACCAGATCCTCGCTGTTGCCGAGCAGGACGGTGATGTGGTGGGCACCCTCCAGCTGACCTTCCTGCCGGGGCTGTCGCACCGGGGAGCGACCCGCGCCCAGATCGAGGCGGTGCGGGTGCTCAGCGCACTACGGGGCAAAGGGCTCGGTTCCCAGCTCGTCACCTGGGCGGTGGGCGAGGCGCGGAAGCGCGGCTGCCTGATGGTCCAGCTCACCTCGAACGCCTCCCGGGCCGACGCCCACACCTTCTACGAGCGACTGGGGTTCACCCCCTCCCACATCGGGTTCAAGATGGCGTTGGGGCAGGATTGACCTTTCGGTCAACGGTCGGTGCGGGGTGAGCGCGAACAGGGCGGAGCCGTCGGGCCGCAGGGATGCGACGGGCAGCGAGGCGGCCACCGCCGTCGTCACGGAGGGACCTCCACCATGGTCGATCTGCGTCACCACGGTGATCGCGAGGTCGCCCCGGGCATGGTGGACTTCGCGGTCAATGTACGGGTTGCGACTCCGCCGCGCTGGCTGGCCGAACGCCTTGCCGCCTCCGTCACCGACCTCGCCGCCTACCCCGACCCCGGTCCCGCCCGCGCAGCTGTGGCCCGCCGTCATCGGCGCGACCCCGCAGAGGTTCTTCTGACCGCCGGTGCCGCCGAGGCGTTCGTCCTGTTGGCCAGGGCCCTGAACCCACGCCGCGCCGTCGTGGTGCACCCGCAGTTCACCGAACCCGAGGCCGCGCTGCGCGCAGCCGGACACCGGGTGGACCACGTCGTTCTCACCGGTGGCTTCACCCTCGATCCGGCCCTGGTCCCCACGGACGCCGACCTCGTCGTGATCGGCAATCCCACCAACCCCACCTCGGTCCTGCACCCCGCAAAGACCCTGGCCGGGCTGGCCCGCCCCGGGCGCGTCCTCGTCGTCGACGAGGCGTTCGCCGACTGCGTGCCGGGGGAGGCGGAGTCCCTCGCCGCGCGGACCGACCTCCCCGGTCTCGTCGTCGTGCGCAGCCTCACCAAGACGTGGGGACTTGCGGGATTGCGCGTCGGCTATCTGCTCGCCGCACCCGAAACGGTCGGGGCCCTGGCCGCAGCCCAACCGCTGTGGTCGGTCTCCACCCCGGCACTGGTGGCCGCGGACGCGTGCAGTTCTCCACGAGCCCTCGCCGAGGCCGACGCCTGGGCCGGTGCCCTCGGTCCTCTGCGCGACGACCTCGCCGTCCGCCTCCGAGAGCTGGGTCTGACGGTGACACCGAACCCCCGAGCCTCGTTCGTACTGGTGAACGCGTCGGGAGCCGATGGGCTGCGTCGGAGGCTCAGAGACGAAGGTGTCGCCGTTCGCAGGGGCGACACTTTTCCCGGACTGGGACCCGACTACGTGCGGATCGCGGTGCGAGACTTCGAGACCAACGCACGGATGACCCGAATTCTGGCAAAGTTGCTCTAGCCCGGGTGCGCCCGGCCGCCGGCGCCATCGCCCGTTTCCAGGGCCCTATCAGCGAGTGCTGTCGGAGAAGACCGCGGTGCGACGACCGCGCAGTCCATTGGGGGACGACATGCCGACGACGAGACCGCAAACCGTGACCGCGGAGGATCTCCATGACTGGTGACGACCGCGACAGCGGCGTGGCAGAACCCGAGGACGGGCGGGGGCGCCCCCAGGGGCGCTGGGACGTGGTTCCCCCGTCCGGCGACGCCCTTGCCGGCGGCCTCCTGGACGACCTGCCCGAGCAGGGGAGAGGCGCCGGCGCGTTGCGCTACCCCGCTTTGCGCACCCCGCAGGCCGCGCCCCGCCGCCCCGGCCTCAACCCCGACCGCCCGCCTGTCGATCCTCTGCCGCGGGTCGCCCAGTGGTCCCCGTTCTCCCAGCAGGGCCGCCCTTCCGTCCCGGCCCCGGAGGAGCCATCGGAGCCGCCTCCTGAGCCGGTTCGCCAACCCAACGTGATTCCGTTCCGCAGTGCGACCGTCGAGCGCACGCTGCCCCCGCGCCAGCCGGTGCAGCCGTCCCCGCCAAGCGACTCCGTGCCACCGCCCCCTGCGCCGCCCCAGGACGCCCCCGCGCCCTCCGTGCCAGCCGAACCCGAGACCGATGGTGAAACAGTGAACGCAGCAGCCGCCGCGGTCCCCTTTCCGGACCCCGTTGAGACCGAGCCCGCGACAGAGGAGCCGGTCCCCGCGCTGCTGGAGCCGGCTCCCGCCGCCGAGGCCGCCCCCGAGGCCGCCCCCGAGCCGCCGGAGCCGCCCGTGCCGCCTGTGCAGCCCGCGTCGACCCCGCGTCCCGCGCCGCTCCAGCCCGGGCCCCAGTATTTGGAGCAGAGCGCCGCGCCGGCGGCACACGCCTATTCCGAGGCCGAGCGCGCGACCGTCTACCGGGCCATTCGCGAGCGTCGCGACGTCAGGGCCGGTTTCCGTCCCGACCCTGTCCCCGACGCGGTCCTGACCCGGGTCCTCCAGGCCGCCCACCAGGCGCCGTCGGTCGGCTTCTCCCAACCCTGGGATTTCGTCGTGATCAGCGACTCCGAGGTTCGCACCCGGGTGCGCGACCTCGTCCAGCGCCAGAGCGAGGACTACGCCCGGGCTCTGCCCGGGGCCCGGGCCCGCGCGTTCTCCGGTCTCAAGGTCGAGGCCATCTTGGACACCCCGGTCAACGTCGTCGTCACCGTCGACCCCACCCGCGGTGGGCGTCCGTCGCTCGGTCGCCACGCCCAGCCGCACGCGGCCGGCTACTCCGCGGCCCTGGCGGTCGAGAACCTCTGGTTGGCGGCCCGTGCAGAAGGACTCGGCGTCGGCTGGGTCAGTTTCTCCGCTGAACGCGAGCTCGCCCGCGCGCTCGACCTTCCCCCCCATCTCCAGGTGGTCGCCTACCTCTGCGTGGGGTACGTGGAGGACTTCCCGACCGAGCCCGAACTGTCCCTGGGCGGTTGGGCGCAGCGTCGCCCCCTCTCCTGGGCGGTGCACCACGACCACTACGGCCAGCGCGGCCTGCCCGGCGAGCAGCCCACCAGCCTGCTGGAGGAGACCGTGGCCGCCATCGCGCCGCTCAACCAGCGTGCGGTGGGCGAGGCCCGCGACCGCCAGGCCCGCATGACCAAGCCGGCCGGATCGTTGGGTGTTCTGGAGGACCTGTCCGCGCAGCTGGCCGGACTGACGGGGGAGTGCCCGGCGCCGTTGCCGGAACCGGCGACCGTCGCGGTCTTCGCCGCGGACCACGGGGTCGAGGCCCAGGGGGTCACCATTTGGCCCCGGGAGGTCACCGCGCAGATGGTGCGCAACTTCCTGGCCGGGGGTGCAGTGGTCAACGCCTTCGCCGCGCAGGTGGGGGCGGAGGTCACGGTCGTCGACGTCGGTGTGGTCGAAGACCTGCCCGAGGGGCCGGGGCTGCTGCCGCGCAAGATCGCGCGCGGTACCGCCGACATGACGCTGGGGCCGGCCATGACCCGGACCCAGGCAGGGTATGCGCTCGAAGCCGGGATCGAGGTCGCCCGCGACCTCGTGGCGGCCGGCAACCGCTGCTTGGTCACCGGTGACATGGGGATCGCCAACACCACGGCTTCGGCCGCGCTCGTCGCGGCGTTCACCGGACAGGACCCGGCCGTCGTCACCGGCCGTGGAACCGGGGTGGACGACGCCATGCACGAGCACAAGATCGAGATCGTGCGTGCGGCACTGCGGGTCAACTCCATCGATCCCCACGACCCGGTCGGAGTGCTCGCAGCAGTCGGGGGTCTGGAGCATGCCGCGCTCACCGGGTTCATCCTCGGTGCGGCAGCTCTTCGGGTCCCCGTGGTGATCGACGGCGTGATCGCGGCCTCGGCCGCACTGGCGGCCGTGGCGCTGGCCCCCGACGCCGTGCACGCCTGCATCGCCGGCCACCGCTCGACC
This sequence comes from Nocardiopsis ansamitocini, assembly GCF_030268225.1. GTDB lineage: Bacteria > Actinomycetota > Actinomycetes > Streptosporangiales > Streptosporangiaceae > Nocardiopsis_D > Nocardiopsis_D ansamitocini. Next base: position 319,767 of record NZ_BSQG01000003.1, read on the forward strand.
GAGCCCGGCCACACCGTCGCCCTCGACCACTTGGCCCTGCGGCCTTTGGTGGACCTGGAGATGCGGCTCGGCGAGGGGTCGGGCGCGCTACTCGCGGTTCCCCTCGTCCAGGCCGCTGCACGGGCATTGCGTGACGTCGCCACCTTCGACGACGCAGGGATCGCCCAGCGCGGCTAGTACCGGGAGCGTCCCGCCGCAGAAGCGGGGAAGGGGCGCTCCCGACGCGCGGGTGTGACCCGGGAGGGAAGCAGTAGCGGGGCGCGGCACGGTATTTTGGGCGTGTCCGGCAATAAAGGCTGCATGGCCCGGGTCGGGGCGGATCCGCCGGGACACGCGCCCCGTTCGCCCGGTCGGCGCAGGCCCGGGCGGCCCGCTGCGGTTCGCAGGCGAGGCATCGACATCTGGAGGCTGTCTCGATGACGTATCTTCTCGGCCTGCGCCTGGAGGGACGCGACGTGCTGGTGGTCGGCGGCGGTCACGTCGCCCAGCGGCGCGTTCCCGTCCTGCTTCGGGCCGGGGCCCGCGTCACGGTGGTCTCCCCGGAGCTCACCGCGACCTTGGAGGACCTGGTCACGGCCGGGCGGCTGGTCTGGCACCGGAGGCGTTACCGGACCGGAGACCTCACCGATCCGCGGTTGGGCGCTTTCTGGCTGGTCCACGTTGCCACCGACGTCCGAGACGTCAACGAAACCGTCAGCGCCGAGGCCGAGGCCGCGCGCATCTGGTGCGTACGCGCCGACGACCGTCATGCGGCCACCGCCTGGACCCCGGCCAGTGGGAGCACCTCGGGCATCACCGTCGGCGTCATCGCGGGGGGAGACCCCAGGCGGGCAGCCGGACTGCGCGATGCCGTTGTCGACGGGCTCGCCGACGGGACACTGGACGCCCGCAGAGGGCGTGAACGGATGCGCGGTGTCGCGTTGGTCGGGGGTGGGCCGGGCGACCCCGGTCTGATCACGGTGCGCGGCCGTCAACTCCTGGCGCAGGCCGATGTCGTCGTGGTCGACCGCCTGGCCCCGATGAGCCTGCTGGACCAGTTGCCAGGGGAGGTCGAGATCATCGACGCCGCCAAGATCCCCTACGGTCGCTCGATGGCTCAGGAGGCCATCAACGACGTTCTCGTGAACCGCGCCGAACAGGGCAAGTTCGTGGTGCGGCTCAAGGGCGGCGATTCCTTCCTCTTCGGCCGCGGGGGGGAGGAAGCCGCAGCCTGCATCGCACGCAATATCCCCGTCACCGTGGTGCCGGGGGTGACCAGTGCGCTGGCAGCCCCCGCCAGCGCGGGGATCCCCGCCACCCATCGGGGTGTCGCCCAGCACATCCACATCGTCTCGGCCCACGTCGCCCCCGGGGACGAGCGTTCCACCGTCGACTGGGCCGGCCTAGCGCGTTCCGGTGGCACGATCGTCGTCCTCATGGGGGTCGAGCGCATCGGCCGTATCGCCGACGCCCTCATCGGGTACGGTCGCGATCCTGAGACTTCCGTCGCCGTTGTTCAGGACGCCACTCTGCCGACCCAGGCGACTCTCCTCGCCTCGCTGGCCACGGTGGAGACGGCCGCGCGCGAAGCGGGGGTCAGGGCGCCGGCGGTCGTCGTCATCGGAGAAGTGGTGAAGGCGGCTCAGGAGCTTGACATACTGCACGGGGGTCAATACACCACGGACCTGTCGACCTCGACGGGGCGGCCGGCCGACCAGGAGTGATATGTGGCCTAGGGGAATCGGGTGCTGTGACCACGAACACCGATGAGAAGGGCGGAGCCGACATGACCCGGCCGCCTGCTGTGCCGGAACCGACAGGGACGGGTGGTTCGACACCGCTCGCCTTCGAACAGGCCGAATCGAGTACGGTCGGCACGTCACGAAGCCGGACCGCGCCCGAACCAGGTTCGTCGGGCGGGCGGCACGGTTCCTCCCGCTCCGCAGGAGCCCACCGTGGCCCCGCCGCCGGCGCCGCGCAGCTCGAACAGAACTTGGAAGCGCTGCGCGCCAGGATCCGCGGTATCGAGTTCACCGACGGCCTCCCCGGGGCTCAGGAGGGGCGTACCGCTCGCGCCGACGTGCTCGACCAGCTCAGCGATTACGTACTCCCTCGTGTGCGAAAGACCGACACCCCGCTGCTCATCGCAGTTGCGGGTTCGACCGGTGCGGGCAAGTCGACGCTGGTCAACAGCCTGGTGGGCGAACAGGTGACCACCACCGGGGTGCGCCGTCCCACGACCAACAGTCCCGTCCTGGCCTGCAACCCCGCCGACGTCGACTTCTTCAGCGAGGCGGCCTTCCTCCCCTCCCTGCCCCGTGTGCGCCAACAGGGCCTTGCGATGCCCGGCAAGGACGGCATGCTGGTCCTCGCCGCCAGTGAGTGCATGCCCGAGGGCGTCGCCCTGTTGGACACCCCCGACGTCGACTCGGCCGTCGCAGCCCACCACGAGTTCGCCGCCAAGTTCCTCGACGCCGCCGACCTCTGGGTGTTCGTCACCACCAGCCGCCGTTACGCCGACGCCCGTGTGTGGGAGTTCCTCCAGGTGGCCCGCGACCGCGACACCTCGCTCGCCGTGGTCCTGTCCCGCGTTCCGCGTCGGGGGCGAAAACAGCTCGTGGACCACTTCGGCGCAATGCTCGAAGCCAACGGGCTGGCCAGGGCCACTCGCTTCACCATTCCCGAGACCGACCAGATCGCGGGCGGTCGCTTCACCGCCAACACCGCCGACCAGATCCGCGACTACCTCGTCGACGTGGCCGCCGATCCGGTCGAACGCGAGCGTGTCTCGCGCCGCACACTCCTGGGAGTACTGGAGAGTTTTCGTACCAGGATCCCCGAACTCGCCAAACAGGTCGAGGTCCAGGCACAGGTGGGGCGCACCCTCGCCTCGTCGGCGGGGACGGCGTTCGCGGCGGCCCTGGCAGAGGTCGAGCGCGGTACGTCCGACGGTTCGCTGTTGCGCGGCAACGTACTGGCCCGTTGGCAGGACATCGCCGCCAGCGGGGAACTGGTCCGCTCGTTGCGGCTGCGTACCAAGCGCAAGGCCCGGGTCGATCCGGACGAGCCGTCGCGGGTGCACGCCCTTGAGCAAGCGATCCGGGACGCTGTCGAAGCACTCGTCGTCTCCAGCGCGGAGCGCGCGATCGAGGAGACGATGGAGCGGTGGTCCGCGGTGCCCGGCAGCCAGGACATCGCCCAGCAGCACCGGCTGGCCGAGTTGCCCGAGGACTTCGCTCGAAGGGCCCGCGCAGCCATCGCCGAATGGCAGCGCAGGGTCATGGAGCTGATCGCCTCCGACGGCGTTGCCAAACGTTCGGTGGCGCGCTTCGTCACCTACGACGAGGAAGCGTTCGCGCTCGTCCTCATCGTCGGTCTGCTGGGTTTCGGGATCTTTGAGAGCGAGCGGGGCTCCGCATCGTCCAAGGCCGCGCCGCATCGGCTGCTCAAGGGTCTTTTCGGAGCCGAGTCGCTTCGCAATATCGGCACCCGGGCGCGCGACGATCTGCGCGCCCGCACCAGCGCTGTCTTCGAAGAGGAGAAGCACCGATTCGCCGAGGCACTGTCCGCGGTGAACCTGCCGGACGAGTCCGACGCCGTCCAGCTCTACCAGGCCACGTACAACCTTGAGATTGCGTGATGACGACTCATCGGAATTCCGCGCACCCCGAGCAGGATCCTGATCTGCTGCGATCCGCTGCACCCGACGCGGACCCTGCTGATGCCGACCGTGTCGAGGCACCGTCGGGCCGTCCCGAAGCGGGCGGCGACGCAGCACGGCCCGACTGGGGCCATGGCTGGGCGCGCCCGTCCGGCTCCTGGCCGGCCGCTGAGGAGTCCGAGGAGGACTCCTACCCCGATCTGCGCCGTGCGGTCGACGACCACTCGGGCCCTCAGGAGCCTCAGCCCGAGCGGCCTGCCGCTTTCAGCTACAAGGTGCCCATCGCGCCGGCCGAGCCGGAGCCGGGGCCGGCCGCGGCGGTCGCCGAACTGGCCGACGAGATGGCGGCCGAAGCAGAGCGATCCGCGGAGCGTCCCCAGCAGGGCCGGCACACCTCGAAGGCCCAAGAAGCCGTGCCTGCCGACAGCGGAGGCTCCGACGACCCCGATGATCCCGATGATCCCGACCAGCTCGCCGAATGGGTGGGCAGCCTGGCCGGCGCGGTCGGTGAGCAGGACCAGATCGCCGGACGGCGTACCGGTCCCATTTCCGCGCTTCCCCGAGACGCGGTGGACACCGCAGCTGCTCCCCAACCGCAGGAAAGCGCTCCGTTCACCTCCGGTCGGACCGTCCCCGAGCCCCCGGAGAACCCGCGCGGTGGCTGGGTGCAGGACGTCGAGGAGGACGAGGGGCCGTCATGGGAGACGTCGCCTTCGGCCGAGGACGACGACCACGATGACGGCGGCGAGTATCGTCCCTCAAGCGGTGACGACTGGCAGCCCATGCCGGCCACCACCCGCGCCGAGCTGATCAATCGCCTCGATGCGCTGGCCACGCTCGTCGAGATCGGCCGTGACCATTTCGCCCCCAAGCTCATCGACCGGGCGCGGGGCCTGCTCACGCATGCCGGAGCCCGCCTCCGGCTCTCGGCCGATCATACGGTGATCGCCCTGGCCGGTGGGACCGGAAGCGGTAAGTCCTCGCTGTTCAACGCCTTGAGCGGACTGGAGCTGTCCAGAGTCGGCATCACCCGCCCCACGACCTCGTCGGCGCACGCCTGCGTGTGGGGACTCGAAGGAGCGGACGGGTTGCTCGACTGGCTCGGCGTTCCGCCGCGCCATCGGCACTCCCGCGCCAGCGAACTGGACAAGGGCGATTCCGAGCTCACCGGTCTGATCCTGCTCGACCTGCCCGACCACGACTCCGTGCGCGCCGCGCACACCGCCGAGGCCGACCACCTGATCGGTGCGGCCGATCTGCTGGTGTGGGTGCTCGACCCGCAGAAGTACGCCGACGCAGCCGTGCATCACCGCTATCTCGCCGAGATGGCCGGGCACGGCGCGGTGATGGTGGCCGTGCTCAACCAGGTGGACCGGGTCGAACCGGAAGAGGCCGAAGAGCTGCTCACCGATCTGCGCCGCCTGCTGGAGACCGAGTCCGGTGTCCATCCCCGGGTCCTCACCTCCTCCACGATCACGGGGGAGGGCCTGCGCGACCTCCGGGCGCTGCTCACCGAGACGGTCGCGGAGCGCAGGGCCGCCATCGACCGGCTCGTGGCCGACCTCGAACAGGTCATCGTCGATTTCGAGGAGTACGGCGTCGCCGACGCCGAAGCGGGGTTGTCCCAGCCCGTGCGTCGTGAGCTGCTGGACCGCCTGGCCGGGGCCAGCGGTGTCGCGGCTATCGCAGACGCCACCGAGACCTCCTACGAGCGCAAGGGCGCCAGGCGAGTGGGGTGGCCCCTGGTCCGCTGGGCCAAGCGGCTGCGCCGCGATCCTCTGCGCGCGGTTCAGCTGGACTTCCTCAACGAGGACGACTCGGGTGAGGCCGTGGGTCCGGTCGGCGCGCAGCGGGTCGAACTCGACACCGCGATCGTGGCGGCCTCCGACGCCTCTGCCGCCGGGCTGCCCGGACCGTGGCCCAAGCGGGTGCGCGCGGCCGGGCGTTCGCACCTGGAGACGCTGCCCGACGAGTTGGGGACGGCTGTGGCCGCGGCGGTGCCCGACGACACGGACACCCCGTTGTGGTGGGGAGTGGTCCGTGTGCTCCAGTACTTCCTCGTGGGAGTCGCCGGTTTCGGGATCGTGTGGCTGGTGACCCTCGCCGTCAGCTGGTTCCTGGGCGGGGTCACCGGTCTCGCGGTGCTGGACGACGCGATCTTCATGGCCTTCGCCGCGGTGCTCGCGGCATCGGGCCTGCTGCTCGGCTGGCTGACCGGGATCGGGTGCCGCAGCCTCGTCTCCGTCGAGGCCGGCCGTCGGCGCGAGCGGGTCGAGGAGCAGGGGACCGAGCGGGTGTTCGCCATCATCACCGAACGTGTCGTCACCCCCATGGAGCGCGAGCTCGCCGACTACGTTCGCTACGGCCAGGCTCTGGGCACGGCGCGAGCCAAGGAGTACGAATCCGTGGAGTGAGCCCGGCCGCACGCGGTCGGACGCGTGCACGAGCTTGGGCGACGCCTGCATCACCAGGATGATGGCGCAGGTGAAAGCGGTACAAGGCTGAGTCGAGAGGCGCCGACCGGGGGAACCCGGTCGGCGCCTTCGTATTGACACCGTGGCCATCCAATGGATCTGTTTTCGCATCGGTGTGCACTGTTAGCGATTAGGGTATTACTGAATGTGATCTCCGATCGTGTCCCGACCACCGCCCTCGTGTGCGCGAAACGGTGAAAAGCAGCGATGGAAACGGTGAAGTGGCCGTGTCGGATCGGCTGGCGGTAAGGAGACCAGAATGACGGCAGCGCGGTTCACCGTCACTGATCGTGACGGAACGGCGGTTTTTCGTCCCCGCGCGTGGCCCCTCTTCGCGCAGCCCAGTGCAGTGGTGGCCTTTGTCGTGACCGTCGTCGTCGTCGACGTCGTCCTCTTTCTGGCAGGCGTTCTCACCACCACCCTGCGCATGGAGGAGATGCTCACCGGTGCGGCGTTGATCGCTTCAGGAGCGGTCTGCGTCGAGGCGATGCGTCGACTGGGAATGCCCCAAGGGCTGGTGCGCGACCTGCTCGGCGCGTGGTGGATTCCCACGCTCCTGCTGCTCCCGCCCGTGTATTCCATGATCATTCCGGTGCCGCTCTACTTGATGCTGCAATACCGCATCAAGCGCACGGTGGTCTTTCGGCGGGTGTTCAGCGCCGCCGCCGTCGCGCTCGCCGGGTTCGCCGCCTCCTCGGTCTTCCATGCCTCCGTTGCCGGGCGGATCGTCCTGCTCGACGGAATCTCCGGCGCGGCCGCGCGCAGTGTGCTCCTCACCGGCGACGCGGTGTTGGCCGCGGTGCTGTGCGCGGCGTTGTTCACGGTCCTGAACACGCTCCTGGTGGCGGGTGCGATCCGGCTGAGCAGCCGGGGCGGGCCGCGCCGCAAGATGATCTGGGACTTCGAGTCGCTCATGCTCGACGGGGTCGAGGTCTGCGTCGGCCTGGTCGTCACCATCCTGTGCGGACTCTCCCTGTTCCTGTTGTTCATCGTCTTGCCCCCGGTCCTGCTCCTGCAGCGCAGCCTCCTCTTCCAGCAGTTGCAGACCGCCGCGCGCACCGACCCCAAGACCGGGTTGCTCAACGCCGCCACCTGGGAACAGGAGGCCGAGGCGGAACTCGCACGGTCGATCGCCTCCGGGCGCCCCATGGCTGTGCTGATCGTGGACATCGACCACTTCAAACGGGTCAACGACACGCACGGGCACCTCTTCGGCGACCAGGTGTTGGTGGGGGTCGCCACCACCCTCACCCACCAACTGCGTCAGTACGATGTCGTGGGCCGATTCGGCGGTGAGGAGTTCGTGATCCTGCTGCCCGGTGCGGACATGGCCGAGGCATGCCGTATCGCCGAGCGCCTGCGCACAAGGGTGGGGAGGATGGCGCTGCCGGTCGGCGAGATCGCCGTTGCCGTCACCGTCTCCATCGGTGTGGCGCTGCTGCGGGTGCACGGCAGGGACCTGCTGGAACTCATGACCGCAGCCGACCTCGCGCTCTACCGCGCAAAGGACTCCGGACGCAACCGCATCTGTCTGCCGGTCGCCCCGACCGCCGGGGTCCCCGCTCAGGCACGCCAGAGCGAGGTCGCCGAGGAGCAGCACAGCGGCGAACCGGGATAGCGCCGGTCGATCCAGGGTTGTCCACAGATCGCCCATCCACCCCGTCCCGGTGCTGCGTGCCCGCCGCATCGTGGAGGCATGGCTGTTCACGAAACCCCGCCGTCACCGTCTCCACTACGACTGCGCACCCCCGTCGATCTTCTCGCCGCCGTGCCCTATCTGATCGGGTTCCAGCCCGAGCACGGGCTCGTCGTCCTCGGCATCACCGAGCCGAACGAATCCGTGGCCTTCATCGCCGGGGACGCCCTGCCCCCAGACCCCGCAGCCGGGTCCACCGATCCCGCCGACCGGCTGGCCGCCCTGTTCGTCCAGGAGAACTGCCGTTACGCGCTCATCGTCGGCTACGGCTCCCCCGAGCACGTCACACCGTGCGCGGCTGCTTTGCGAGGGCGGTTGGCGGCCCTGGACGTCCTGGTGCTGGACGCGCTACGTCTTCACCAGGGCCGGTACTGGTCCTACACCTGCACTTCCGCCGCGTGTTGTCCACCAGAGGGGCGGCCCTACGCCCCCGAGGACTCACCGGTCCCGTCCGCCGCGCTTGCCGCCGGTTTCCGGGCCGGACGCCCCCGGGCCGAGAGCGCGCGGCTGCTGGAACCCGTCACGGGTGAGTCACGCCGGTCCATGAGCGAGGCCATCCGCTCCGCGGAGGCACGCGGCGCCCGGTACCGCAGCATCTCCGACACCGCTTTCCCCACCGAGGGCAGCCGTGCCGTCCGGCGCGCGATCGCGGCGCTGCTCGCGGGACAGGGCCCGCCGCGATCCCACGACGAGACCGGCTGGTTGGGAGTCGCGCTGACCGACCTACGGGTCAGGGACGAGGCATGGGCCGCGATCGACGCTCCGTGTGCGGCCCGGCACGTCCGCCTGTGGTCGCATGTGCTGCGCCGGGTCGACGCCGGTTACGCCGCTGCCCCGGCATCACTGGTGGCTTTCGCTGCCTGGCAGGACGGCGACCCGATCCTGGCCCATCTCGCGCTCGACGTCGCCCTGGCGGCACACCCCGGTTATCCCATGGCCACGCTGGTCCGCCAAGCGTTGTGGGCCAATGTCTCCCCCGCACGCTGGAGGCCGCTCCGATCCCGTGGGCCGGTCGGGTCGGCTGACGGCCGAGGAGTGTCCGGGGCACCGGAGCGGACGCTCTAGGCTGGTGGACATGCCGGAGTACATCTACACCATGCAGAGCGTGCGCAAAGCGCACGGCGACAAGGTTGTCCTCGACGACGTCTCGGGATCGTTCCTCCCCGGAGCGAAGATCGGCGTCGTGGGACCCAACGGCGCTGGTAAGTCCACGCTCCTGAAACTGATGGCCGGTATCGAGCAGCCGTCCAACGGCGAGGCCCGGTTGATGCCCGGTTTCACCAGCGGACTGCTCGCCCAGGAACCCCAGCTCAACCCGGACAAGACGGTTCTCGAGAACGTCCAGGAGGGCGTCGCCGAGACCAAGGGCATGCTCGACCGGTTCAACGAGATCGCCGAACTCATGGCGACCGACTACTCCGACGCGTTGCTGGAGGAGATGGGCAAGCTCCAGGACAAACTCGACCACCGCAACGCCTGGGATCTCGACAGCCAGCTCGCCCAGGCCATGGACGCCCTGCGCTGTCCGCCCGCCGACGCCGACGTCTCGGTCCTCTCCGGTGGCGAGAAGCGCCGCGTGGCACTGTGCAAGCTCCTGCTGGAGCAGCCCGACCTGCTGTTGCTGGACGAGCCCACCAACCACCTGGACGCGGAGAGCGTGCAGTGGCTGGAGCAGCACCTGGAGAACTACCCCGGCACGATCATCGCGATCACACACGACCGGTACTTCCTCGACAACGTCGCCACCTGGATCCTTGAGATCGACCGCGGCCGGCTCTACCCCTACGAGGGCAACTACACGACCTACCTCGACACCAAGGCCACCCGACTGAAGGTCGAGGGAGCCAAGGACGTCAAGAAGCAGAAGCGTCTGCAGGACGAGTTGGAGTGGGTCCGCTCCAACGCCAAGGCCCGCCAGACCAAGAGCAAGGCGCGGCTGCAACGCTACGAGGAGATGGCGGCCGAGGCCGACAAGACCCGCAAGCTCGACTTCGAGGAGATCCAGATCCCGCCGGGCCCGCGTCTGGGCACGACGGTGGTCGAGGTCAAGAAGCTCACCAAGGGCTTCGACGAGCGCATTCTCATCGAGGACCTCAGCTTCTCGCTTCCGCCCAACGGCATCGTGGGCGTCATCGGCCCCAACGGTGTGGGTAAGACCACCCTGTTCAAGATGATCGTCGGTGAGGAGCAGCCGGACACCGGTTCGATCCGGGTCGGCGACACCGTCAAGATCTCCTACGTCGACCAGTACCGCGGGCGCATCGCCGACGACAAGAACGTCTGGGAGGTCATCTCCGACGGCGAGAGCTTCATCCGGGTCGGAAACGTCGAGATCCCCAGTCGCGCCTACGTCGCCGCGTTCGGCTTCAAGGGCTCGGACCAGCAGAAGTCGGCCGGTGTCCTCTCCGGTGGTGAGCGCAACCGGGTCAACCTGGCGCTGACCCTCAAGCAGGGGGGAAACCTGCTCCTGCTGGACGAGCCCACGAACGACCTGGACGTCGACACCCTCGGTTCGCTGGAGAACGCCCTCCTGGAGTTCCCGGGCTGCGCCGTGATCACCAGCCACGACCGCTGGTTCCTGGACCGCGTCGCCACCCACATCCTTGCGTGGGAGGGCGACTCCGACTGGTACTGGTTCGAGGGCAACTTCGAGTCCTACGAGAAGAACAAGATCGAGCGCTTGGGCCCCGAGGCAGCCCGCCCGCACGCAGTCACCCACCGCAAGCTCACCCGCGGCTGACCGCACGATCCGTTTGCGGCGCGGGTCGGGCGTCACTGGACGCCCGGCCCGCGCCGCGTCGTATTCCCTCGGCGCAAGCCCGCTCGCGGTACTGCCGTCCAGCACGTAGTCTGGTTGCGATCATGACTTCCCCGCGCGATGACCAAGTGACCTTCTTTGAGGCGGCCGGCGGCGAGGAGACGTTCACCCGTCTCGTACGCCGCTTCTACCAGGGTGTAGCCGCCGATCCCGTGTTGCGTCCGATGTACCCCGAAGAGGATCTCGGCCCAGCCGAAGAGCGGTTCCGGCTGTTCCTCATCCAGTACTGGGGCGGCCCCCGCACCTACAACGAGCAGCGGGGCCATCCGCGATTGCGGATGCGCCACTTCCCGTTTCGCATCGGCGCACTGGAACGCGACCACTGGTTGGCCCACATGCGCGCGGCCGTCGACGAGATCGCCCTGCCGCCCGCGCTGGAGCAGCCGCTGTGGGAGTACATGGTGCACGCCGCGCACAGCATGGTGAACGTACCCGAAGAGACCGGTGCCCCCACGGTCACCCAGGTCGCAGACCCCACTTCGATCACTGTTCGCAATGACGCCCGCGGTCGTGACGACGGCGACGAGGGCGAGACGGTCCGGATCTCCCTCAAGTAGTCCGCAGCGCGGCCCGACCGGCAGCCGGGACCACGGCGATCGCCGCGATGCTGAACAGTGCCGCCGCAGCGAAGGCCGCCGGGAATCCCTGCCAGCCGATGATCGCCCCCATCAGGATCGGGGTCAGTGCGGAGCTCACCGCCTGTAGTGAGTTCTGTGCTGCCATCGCCCGACCAGCCCACGCCATTCCCGCGGTCTCGGCCACCGCGGTGAAGGTCAGTCCGTTGTGGCTCATCGTCAGGACCGTGCTCAGCACCAGCAGCGCCACCGCGGTGGCAGGCAGCAGCAGTGAGGTGCCCGCCAGCAGGAGCAGGGAGACAGCCCCGCCCGCGGCGATCACACGTACCGGAGCCATGCGGCTGCCCACCCGGTCCGACCACACGCCGGTGCCCAGACGGGCGAGGGCCGCAGGGACCTGGACGAGTGCGATCAGCACCCCCGCGCCGGGAGCGGACCACCCGTGGTCCTCGACGAGGTAGACCAGGGTGTAGGTCATCACGGTCACCTGGGCGACGCCCAGCAGCATGCTCACGCCGTGCACCCGCCAGATGGTGGCGTGTCGATAGGGAGAAAAGGGGCGGGTCTCTCGTGGTGGGGCAGCTGCCCCCGCGTCGGCCCTTCGGGGTGGTACCGCAAAGATCAGTATCAGCGGTAGTACCAGTATCGAGAGCACCGCGGGCAGCAGCATCGCGGCAGCGAACCCGTACAGTTGCGCCACCAGCGGCATCGCCGCGGCAGCCATCCCCATCCCCAAGGGCTGGGCGGTCTGGCGGATGCCCATCGCCAGGCCGCGCTCGCGCGCCGAGAACCAGCCCAGCACCAGACGTCCGCCCGCCGCGTTCACCGGACCGCCCGCGGCGCCCACCAGAACCAGCACCGTACCCGCGGCCAGAGGGGTGTGTGCGACGCCGAGCAGGACGAGGAACAAGGCCGTCAGGGTGAGACTCGCGGCCATCGTGACGCGTTCGCCGTAGCGGTCGATGATGACGCCCCACCCGAGCAGGGTCAGCAGCAGACCAAGGCTGGGCAGCCCGGCAAGGGTCCCCGCCTGGGCGATACTCAACCCGTACTCCTGGCGCAGTGCCGGCAGGACGAGCGGAACCCCGAACAGTGACGTCAGACTCGCGATCTGGGCGGCCATGGTTAGCGACAGGATCAACCAGCGTTTCCCCACCGGAACAGGGTAGTCAACAGCGTTTACCGATTGGGTGCGGGGTCGGGGCAAGGAACGGCATCCGAGGGCCCAACCCTCAGGAAAACGAGATGACGTGGGGCTTTGTCCTTGCTAGTTTCGGACACCATGGATTCCGCCGCAGATGACGCCATCCGCGCGTCCTTCGTCAACTGCTCGAAAGGCGAGGCACGCCGCCTCAACCTGCCCACGGCCTTTCCCGAGACGCCCTGGCCCGACCTGGACTTCCTGGGGTGGCGCGATCCGGGGGCGCCTGATCGCGGCTACCTCGTGGTCGAACGTGACGGACGGCTGACGGGGTTCACGCTCCGGGTACCGCCGAGAGTGAACCGCAGCCTCACCAACACGGCCCTCTGCTCGATCTGTCTGACCGGCCACTCCGGATCGGGGGTCTCCCTGCTCACCGCGCCCAAGGTCGGCGCCGCGGGACGCCAGGGCAACACGGTCGGGGTCTACATGTGCGACGACCTCGCCTGCTCCCTCTACGTTCGAGGCAAGAAGAAATCCGCGCGGGTCAAGAAGTACGAGGAGTCCCTCACCGAGGGGGAGCGGATCATCCGGCTCCGCACCAACCTGGACCTCTTCCTGGACCGGGTCATGGATCTGCCCGCCCCCTCCACGGCCGCACGCTGACAACCGGGGGTGCGTCGGCGCTGGATCAGCGCTCCGGCGGAGCGAGCGGTGGCCCGGGGCGGCCCCGCCTGACCGGCATCATGGGAGCCGAAACCGAGCCGTCCACGAAGTCCAGTGCCAGGGACGCGCACAGCTCCGGCCGTTCGAACACGAGCGTGTGGGAGGTCCCGGGCACCACGGCCAACTCGGATCGGGGGATCGCCCGGTACATCGCCACGGCGTGTTCCAGAGCGACGATGTCGTCGTCGGCGACCATCACCTGCACCGCCACGGCAACGTGTGCCAGGTCGTCGACCGTGAGGGTGGGCCCCTCGACGGCCATCCGCATGACTTTGGCGGCCACCACCGGAAGGTGCTCCACACCGTCCGGGGACACCTCCCCGTAGGCGTTCACGATCAGGTCGGGCAGTCCGGCGGGTTCTCCCGACGTGTCGTCGAGTATTCCCGGCACGGTCCCCTCGTGGTGGAAGACCCCGCTGATGGCGACCGCACGACGCACCAAGTCGGGACGCAGCAACGCGACCTGCAACGCAACGGTCGCCCCGTCGCTGTAACCGACGAGATGGGCCGGGCCGTTCACCACGCTCTCCAGGAAAGCGATCGTGTCGTGCGCCATCAGCGCGTAACTCATCGGTCCCTCGACATCTGGAGTGCGGCCATGGCCGCGCCGATCCGGGCGAAACACCCGGTATCGCGTGGCGAACTCCCCGACCACGCCGTCGAAGTCGCGAGAATCGCCCAGCCCGCCGTGCAGCATCACCAGAGGTTCACCCGCACCGTGTTCCGCGTACCAGGTGTGCACGTCCCCCAGTCGCACCTGCGCCGCCATACCGCCCCTTTCCTCGACCGACTGTCGTCCGGACCCCATCCAACCCCTCGGATGTGACGGTTTCCTGTCGGCAGAAGCAGGGCCTAGCGTTGCGCACCGCGCTGGCGGGCCGCTTCGTAGAGGATGACGGTGGCGGCGTTCGCCGCGTTGAGCGAACTCGCCGAGCCGGTCATGGGAATACGGACCATGGTGTCGCACGCCTCACGCCATGCAGCGCTGAGCCCGGAGGTCTCGTTGCCGATCAGCAGCAGACTCGGACCGGTGAGGTCGTGATCGGAGATGTCGGCGTCGCCGTCCTCGTCCGTACCGACCAGGGACAGCGCGACCCCCCGGGCCCGGATCTCCTCGACCCAGGCGAGTACCTCTTTGGCGGACGGCGCGCGTACCACCGGCGTGGCGAACAGCGATCCTGTGCTGGCCCGCACCGCCTTGGGGTCGTAAGGGTCGGCGGCATGTCCGCTCACGATGACCCCGGACCCGCCGAAGGCATCCACCGAGCGCATGATCGTGCCGATGTTGCCCGGACTGGTCGGGCGGTCGAACACCGCGCCCAGGAAGTCCGGCCCCACCGTGATCCGGGACAGTTCGTCGGAGGGCATGGCGACCACGGCCAGCAGCTCCGGAGTCTGATCGGCGCCGTCCTTCTCCCCGAGCTCGCGCAGCAGCTCGGGCGACATCGCCACGTGCTGGGCACCCGAGACCTCGTACAGGATGTCCTCGGCCCACCGTGACAGCGACCGGTCCATGTCGTAGAGGACGGCGCGCACCGGCCACCGGTACTCCACCGCCAACGAGATCGGCCGCACCCCCTGCACCAGGAACTCGCCCGCGCGCTGGCGCTTGGTCCGGTTGGACAAGAGCGCCTGCCACTGCTGGAAGGCGGCGTTGCGCGCCGTCACCCGCAGATCCCTGCCCACGGTTCACCATCACTCTCGACCCGCTGCCCCGGCCCGTTCACCGGACCCTTTCGCGCCAGCATCCCATCTCCGGCGCGGTGCCCGGGTCATTCGGTCGGGGACCCCAGCAGGTGGGCGCGCTCCTCCTCGCCCAACCGGCGAATCGCCTGGGTCTCCAGGTCGAAGCCGACCAGCACCGAACGGGCCCGCAGATAGACGTGGTCGTCGTCGAGGATCTCGTACTCCAGGGTGAAACTGGCGTTCTTGACCTCGGTCACCCAGGTCTCCACCCGCACCGGTTCGCGGCGCAGTTGCAGGGGACGCACGTAGTCGACCTCGTGCCGGGCCACCACCAGGCTGCCGAAGGGCGGACCGCCGTCCACGTCCCAGCGCAGGAAGGAGACGCGGGCGTCCTCCAGGTAGGTGAGCATCCGCACGTTGTTGACGTGGTTGAGCGGGTCGAGATCGGCGAAGCGGATGTGCGCGAGGTGCACGTGTCGCCTGCTCCGTGCCGTTTTAGCCTCGGGCCCGCTCCCGTTCCTGCCCGCTGTTGCCGTTGCCACCTGCATCCGCTCCTATCCGTCCTCGGTCGGCGTCGACCCGATTGTGCCAACCGCGCACCTCGCAGCCGTGGCCGGGTGCGGTGGGCCGCGCGTCGTCCACGCTACGCGCGGCCCATGAGCGGTCAGACCGTCGGTTCGGCACTCCCGGCAATCACCAGACCGGTGTGATGGGCCAGGAAGGACAGCTGGTCGGCACTCAGCCGGACACTGCGGCTGACCGACCTGGAGCTGTGCCCGACCTCCGCCTCCCGGCGCAGCAGCACCGGAGCACGGTCCCTGGGTGCGCTCGTGGCGTGCTGTAGTGCCGCGCACATCTTGCGAGCGTGCAACGGGTCCACGCGGGTGTCGTTGTCGAACACGGTGAACAGGGTCGCCGGGTAGGCAGTGCCTTCGAGAACGTTGTGGTAAGGGGAGTAGGCGAGCAGCCAGGCGAGGGCGGCGGGGTCCTCGGCGCTTCCGTACTCCACGTTCCACAGTTGGCCCAGTCCGAACCGCTCGTAACGCACCATGTCCAGCAGCGGGGCAGAGCAGACCGCGGCCGTGTAGAGGTCGGGGCGCTGGGTGACGGCGGCACCGACCAGCAGCCCGCCGTTGCTGCCACCCATCACCGCGAGCCGGTCGGCAGTGGTGACGCCGGTGGCGATCAGATGCTCGGCCGCGGCATGGCAGTCGTCGAAGACGTTCTGCTTGTTGGCGAGCATGCCGCCCCGGTGCCACTCCTCGCCCTCTTCGAGACCGCCGCGCAGGTTGGCGATGGCATACACGCCGCCCGCCCGTACCCAGGACAGCACCGATGCGGAGTAGCCGGGGGTCAGCGAGATCGAGAAGCCGCCGTAGCCGTACAGCACGGTCGGCAGCGGACCCTCGGCACCGGGCGGTGACATCACCAGCATCCGTACCTGCGTGCCGTCGGCAGAGGTGTAGGTGACCTGCTCGGTGCGGACCTCGGGGAGGTCGAGGCCGGTCCGGGGGCCCCGCCAGGCCACGACCTGGTCGGTGCGCAGGTCATAGCGGTACACCTGGGAGGGGGTGGTGTTGTCGGTGTACCCGAACCACGCCTCGCTCCCGCCCTCCGGGCGTGTGACGAGGCCGCCCACCGATCCCAGGCCGGGCAGTGCGATCGCGCCCAGCCTGCTGCCGGAGACAAGGTCGTGCCGGCTCACCTCGCTGATCGCGTGGCGCTGCCAGCTGACCAGCAACGCCGATTCCTCTTGGTCGGGGCCGTCGACGACGGCGTAGTCGCTGAGCACCGCGTCGGGGTCGGTCGCCACGAGGGTGCGCCAGTCCTGATATCCGGGGGCGGTCGGATCGGCCACGCACAGCCGTCCCCGCGGTGCGTCGCGATCGGTGAACAGGTACAGCCGGCCGTCGCGTCCGACGCGCGGAGAGACCTCGGCGTCCACTCCCTCCTGGATGGTCTGCCATCGGGGGGACGCCACCGGAGCCGCGGTCAGGTCGGCGATCCAGGCGTCGTTGCGCGGGGCGGTGCCGGGGGAGGCGGTCAACACCAGCCAGCGTCCGTCCCAGCTCACCGACAGCCCGTAGTACTCGGTTTTGTCCCGGCCCTCTCCGAAGACGAGTACGTCCTCGGAGACGGGGGTGCCCACCCGGTGCAGGTAGACCCGTCGGTGGTACTGCTCCTCGCCTTCCGGAACCGAACCGGGGGCGAGCCTGCGAACGTAGTAGAAGGCGTCCTCGCCGGCCAGCCAGGCGATGGGGGAGTAGGAGCAGCGGTCGATCGGACCGTCGACGACCGTGCCGCTGGCGACGTCCATCACCCGCAGCATCGACTGTTCGTTGCCGCCCTCGGAGAGTTGGTAGGCCAGTAGCCGCCCGTCGCGATCGGGACGCCAGGAGTCCAGCGTGGTGGTCCCGTCGGGCGCGAGTTCCGTGGGGTCGATCAACACACGCTCGGTTCCCCCGGCGTCAACGTGGTAGAGCACTCCGTGCTCCTGTTCGGCGCTGCGCCGGGTGAACAGGTGCTGTTCGCCACGCCAGACCGGGGTGCCGACGTAGCCCGCGCGCAGCAGTGACTGGACCTGGTCGCCGAACCACCGCGTCGCGGGCCAACCGCGTGCGGTTTCGGCGAAAAGGGCGTCTTGTGCCCGCGCCCATTCCTTCGTGGCGGTCGAGTCGGCGTCCTCCAGCCAACGGTAGGGATCACGGACGTGATGGCCGTGCGATTCCTCGATGAGGTTCTCTCGGATCGCGTCGGGATAACGGGCTTCAGACATGAGGTGAACTCTAGCGATCACGTACAGACACAGAACATCGCAAAAGTACGACCCGACGGGAGTTGATCGATTTCACGCGGTTTTTCGCGACCCGAAGGAAAATAGGGTGGCGGTGACCAGGTCCGACCAAGCAAACTGATTGCGGGACGTTACTCGGCGGGAACCACCCACGGGAGGTCCGTGTGGCAACGCGAAGAGCACCGGTCGTCTGGCCGGTCCATAGGGAGGTCTCCTGGCTTGCCGACAGGCACGCCGGGGATGAGACACGGGTCGTCGGCTCGCCGGCGACCCGGAGACTGACGTGAGCGCCAGGCGCGGTACGGAGGGCGGCACAGCCAGCCGTCACGTGCTGCTGCTCAATGCCAGCTACGAACCACTGACGACCGTCCCGCTGCGCCGGGCGATTCTGCTGGTGCTGAGGGAAAAGGCCGAGGTCGTCCACGGCGATACCGCGGGGGCCATGCTGCATTCGGCCACCACGGCGTTGTCGGTGCCCTCGGTGATTCGACTGCATCGCTATATCCGGGTGCCCTACCGGCGCAGAGTACCGCTCACCCGGGTGGCACTGATGCGGCGCGACGGCCACCACTGCGCTTACTGCG
Organism: Nocardiopsis ansamitocini; assembly: GCF_030268225.1. GTDB lineage: Bacteria > Actinomycetota > Actinomycetes > Streptosporangiales > Streptosporangiaceae > Nocardiopsis_D > Nocardiopsis_D ansamitocini. Next base: position 337,901 of record NZ_BSQG01000003.1, read on the forward strand.
AGAAGCGGGCCGAGACGATCGACCACGTCATTCCGCGTAGCAGGGGAGGCGCACATGTCTGGGAGAACGTCGTCGCCTCCTGCCGTGCGTGCAACCACAGAAAAGCCGACCGCCTCCTGGACGAACTCGGCTGGGAGCTGAACGTGACCCCCACGGTTCCCCGGGGAATGCACTGGAGGCTCATCAACGGCGAGCACCACGGCGACCCCCAATGGGCCCCTTACATGGCCAGAGCAGCGGCCTGACCGCCAGCGCCCGGGTTCGGGTCAGGGTCCCACCCCGACCCCGGGACGCGTAGCGCCCCCCCGAACGACCGATGGTCGTCCACGCCGTCCCCGTATCCTTGCTCCATGCCTCGTTATGACTACCGCTGCCGCGCATGCGGCGAGACTTTTGAACTGTCCCGCCCCATGGCGCAGTCCGGCGATCCCGCCACCTGCCCGCAGGGGCATCCCGACACCGTCAAACTGCTGTCCACCGTTGGGGTGGGCGGGGTCGCCCAGGCTCCGTCGGCCTCCGGCGGCGGATGCTGCGGGGGTGGCTGCTGCGGGTGAGCGCGTCCCGACCCGGGCCGGGGAACACGCACCGGTTCCGACCGCGGGGCCGGGGCGTGTGCCCCGGCCGCACCTCGTCGGGTGTCAGGGGCGGGGCGCTTCGACCTGGCTGACGTCGCGGGCGGCCCCGGTCGAGGCGGAGGTCGCCATCGCGGCGTAGGCGCGCAGAGCAGCGGTCACGGTGCGCTGACGATCGCGGGGACGAAAGCCTCCCAGTTCCTTGCCCAGGCGCTCACGGCGCTCGTTGAGCTCCTCCTCGGAGACCTCCAGCACGATCCCGCGGTTGGGGATGTCGATGGTGATCACGTCGCCGTCCTCGACCAGGGCGATGTCGCCGCCCGCCGCCGCCTCGGGGGAGACGTGTCCGATGGAGAGCCCCGAGGTGCCCCCGGAGAAGCGCCCGTCGGTGATCAGTGCGCAGGCCTTGCCCAGCCCACGGCCCTTGAGGAAGCTCGTGGGGTAGAGCATCTCCTGCATACCGGGGCCGCCCTTGGGGCCCTCGTAGCGGATGACGACGACGTCACCGGCTCCGACCCGCTTGTTGAGGATGCCGTCCACGGCGTCGTCCTGGCTCTCGAACACCCTGGCCGGGCCGCTGAAGGTCCACAGCTCCTCCTCCACGCCCGCGGTCTTGACGATCGCGCCGGCGGGGGCGAGGTTGCCGGTGAGTACCGCGAGGCCGCCGTCCTTGGTGTAGGCGTGCTCGACCGAGCGGATGCATCCTTCCTCGCGGTCGTAGTCCAGCGTGTCCCAGAGCACCGACTGGGAGTATGCCTTGGTGGTCCGTTTGCCGCCCGGCGCCGCGTGGAACAGCTCCACGGCCTCGGGGAGCACCGTCGGGGAAGCGATGTCCCACTTGGCGATGAACTCGCCGATGCTCGTACCGTGCACGGTGGGCCGGCTGGTGTCCAGCAGCCCGCCGCGGGCCAGTTCGCCCAGGATGGACGGGATTCCGCCGGCTCGGTGCACGTCCTCGATGTGGTACTTCTCGGTGTTGGGAGCCACCTTGCACAGGCACGGGACCTTGCGCGACAGTGCGTCGATCTCCTCCAGGCCGAAGCCCACCTTCGCCTCGGTGGCCGCGGCGAGCAGGTGCAGGATGGTGTTGGTCGACCCGCCCATGGCCACGTCCAGGGCCATCGCGTTGCCGAATGCCTCGGGGGTGGCGATGGACAGCGGCAGGACCGAGGAGTCGTCCTCCTCGTAGTAGCGCTTGGCCGCCTCCACCACCAGACGTCCGGCGTCCTCGTAGAGACGCTTGCGGGCGACGTGGGTGGCCAGGACCGTACCGTTTCCGGGCAGCGCCAGGCCGATCGCCTCGGTGAGGCAGTTCATCGAGTTGGCGGTGAACATGCCGGAGCAGGAGCCGCAGGTGGGGCAGGCGGCCTCTTCCATCTCGTCCAGTTCTGCCTGGGAGACGTTCTCGTCGGCCGCCGCGATCATCGGGTTGATCAGGTCGAGCTTGCGCACGGTGGTGGCAGAGCCGTTGACGACGGTGACCTTGCCGGCCTCCATCGGGCCGCCGGAGACGAACACGGTGGGGATGTTGAGGCGCAGTGCTGCCAGCAGCATGCCCGGGGTGATCTTGTCGCAGTTGGAGACGCACACCAGTGCGTCGGCGCAGTGCGCACTGACCATGTACTCCACGGCGTCTGCGATCAGTTCGCGACTGGGCAGGGAGTACAGCATTCCGCTGTGGCCCATCGCGATACCGTCGTCCACGGCGATCGTGTTGAATTCGCGGGGCACGCCGCCGGCTTCCTTGACCGCACGCGCGACCACGTCGGCGACCTCGCGCAGGTGCACGTGGCCGGGCACGAACTCGGTGAAGCTGTTGGCGATGGCCACGATGGGCTTGCCGAAGTCCTCACGTTCGACGCCGGTGGCGCGCATGAGTGCGCGGGCACCGACCATGTTCCTGCCGTGGGTGACCGTGCGTGAGCGAAGCGCGGGCATGTGATGTGCTCCCGTCGAGAAGAACCGGGACCAGCGGCGAGATCACCAGTGACGCCCGGCAGAGATCTGCGCGGACGGAGCCTCTTCGACTGGTCTCCCGCCGTGGGATCGGGGCTTACGTTGTGGTTCTCCTGATGGTAGCCCCCATGGTCGAGTGCTCGTGTCTCGATCTGGAAGATCAAAAGTCCGAATAATGAGACGGGGCGGCGCGTGCGCCGCCCCGGGATTTTTTTCGGAAGGTGGGTCGGTCGGAGTGGATGGGGACGAACGTCAGTAACGGGGCGGAAGTACGCGTTGGGCCGCCGTGTAGATCTCGTCGATCTCCCGTTCGCTGAGTCGGTCCTTTCCGCTGCGCAGCCACTTGCGCACCTTGGTACCGGTGATGATGTCCACGCCGCGAAGCCGGTGGCTGTCCCACGGCATGGTGGGCCCGTAGATCGCCAATGACGCGCGAACCTTGATCTCGCGGCCCAACTCCTTGCTGATGAGCCGTTCCGCGTTGCGCGCCTCGGCGAGTGCCTCGTCGATGCGCTCGTTCTTGGAGAACCGCCCGTGATAGAGCTTCTCCAGCTTGTTGCGCAACGGAAGACGCTTGTCCCAGGACTCGGAGTCGATTGCGAACGCGCCGCGCCGGCCCACGATGAAGTGGTCGATCTGGCCGTTGCCGTCCTGGATGCCACGGGCGTGCAGGGTGCGGTAGCCGAACCGCTGCATCATCTTGAGCTGTGCCTCGGTGCGGCGCTGCGCTGCTGAGGGCTTGCGCCATTGCGGCACTTCCGACTGCCGTCGGGAGGAGTGCACAGCCATGGCGACCAGCACCGCGACCGCTGCCGTGGCACCGATCCGCCAGTCCGAGACGACGAGGCCGATGAGTGTGCCGGCCGCGGCGCAGGAAAACCCGCGAATCAGCCAGCGTCGAGCGACTCCGGGCCGGAGCAGGGCTCGGTAGGTCGAGCGGGCGGCGTCCTTGGGGTCCTTCGACCGACCGTTTCCGGAGTGGGCGATGAAGGGCGACGTTGACGACCGGGAGGACCGACTGCCCTTGTCGGCGCTCTGGTCCGTGCTCTGCTGGGTGCTTGTTGCCGATTCCACAAATCTGAGCGTAGTTCGTTTTCCTGCGCCCTCCTAGTCCATCGAAACTCACACTTTTATTCCCTGTGCGAGAGCCACCAGGGGGTGTCCGGAGGCGGCCACGTGGGAACGAACGCTCTTATCGCCTTCTCCGGAAAACCCTGAGCCATCGCCGAGTCGCGGTCGGCCGCCGTTTTCCCTAGTCTCGGCGGTCGTGAGCGAAATTCATGACTTCACCGCAGTCGAGCAGGCCGAGCTGATCAGCCGCCGGGAACTCTCCCCGGTGGAGATCACCGACCACTACCTCGACCGCATCGACCGACTGAACCACGAGGTCGGAGCCTTTATTACGGTTGCTCCGGAACTCGCTCGGGAGCAGGCGCTAACCGCCGAAAAACGGGTGCTCTCCGACACGCCGGAACTCCTGCCTCCCCTGCTCGGGGTGTCCGTTCCGCTCAAGGACCTCGACATGGTCGCCGGGATGACGTGCACCTGGGGGTCGGCGCTGTTCACCGAGCACGTCCCCGAGCTCGACGAGGCGTTCGTCGCCGAGCTCAGGTTGGCCGGAGCCGTCTTCACCGGCAAGACGAACACCCCCGAGTTCGGTGCGTCCTGCTATACCGAGAACGACATCGCCCCACCCGCTCGCACTCCGTGGGATCTCACCCGCTCGGCGGGCGGCTCCAGCGGGGGCGCGGCAGCGGCGGTCGCCGCAGGTCTGGCCCCCCTCGCCCAGGGCAGCGACGGAGGCGGCTCCATCCGCATTCCCGCCAGCGCCTGCGGTCTCTTCGGGATCAAACCCAGTCGCGGTCGGGTCAGTGCCGCTCCTGCCCGTCCGGACCTGATCGGCCTGTCGGCCACCGGTCCGCTGGCCCGCACCGTTGCCGACGCGGCCCTGCTACTGGACGTCATCGCGATCAGCCGGCCGGGCGACTACTACTCCGCGCCTCCACTGCCCGAAGGGGACAGCTTCCTGGCCCACACGGGACGGGCGCCGGGCCGGCTGCGTATCGCCCGCTTCGCGGCACCGAACGTCGAAGGAGCGACGGTCCACCCCGATGTCCTCGTCGCCTACGAGAACGCCGCGCTGCTGCTCGCCGACCTGGGCCACGACGTGGAGGAGATCGACCATCCCTTCGACGCCGGCCTTCTCGACCACTTCGAGGTCGTGTGGACGGTACTGGCGGCCCGAACGCCTGTCGCCCCCTCCGACGAGTCCGGGCTGCGCCCGCTCACCCGCTGGTTGCGGGAGAAGGGGCGATCGGTGTCCGCCACGGAGTACCTCGACGCCACCACCCGATTGCAATCGGCCAACCGTGCGGCACTGTCGGCGATGGCTCCCTACGACGCGGTCCTCACCCCCACGCTGGGGCTTCCCCCGGTCCCCATCGGGCATTTCGACGCCGATGGCGACCCCCGCGCCGAGTTCGCCCGCATGACGGAATTCACCCCGTTCACCAGCATGTTCAACATTTCCGGACAGCCCGCTGTCAGCGTTCCCCTGCACACGGGTCCCGAGGGCCTGCCCATCGGGATCCAGCTCGCCGGACGCATCGGCGGGGAAGGGACCCTGATCTCCCTGTCGGCCCAGTTGGAGTCGGCCCGCCCCTGGAGCGACCGCAAGCCCGAGATCTGGTTCCGCTGACCCCCGGAGGGAAACCGGCCGCCGCGGATCACCCGACAGGCGTGGGAACGGTGGTCGGCTGCGGTCTGGCGCCGGGAACCCACAGGGTGAGTACCGCCGCCGACAGTGACAGGGCCACGCCGCCGGCAACCCCGGCCGCGATACCGCCCAGATCGATCAGCCAGCCGGTCATCGGAGCGGCGATCGCGACGCCGGTGGTCACTCCGGTGTTCATCCAGCCGAAGGCTTCGGCCCGGCGGTTGTCGGGCGCGACGTCGCCGAGGCGCTCGGTGACCGCGGCAAGGGTCGGAGCGACCGCAAGTCCCGCCACGAACAGCATCGGGGCGATCAGCCACGGAGTGGGAAGTTCCAGAATCGGCGGCAGCAGCGGGATCAGCAGCGCGACGCCCGCTGCCGCCGCGAACGCCCTTCGCGACACCCGAGGTGCGCCGGGCAGGCCCCCGGCGACCAGGCCGCCCACCAGCGAGCCCAGCGCCCAGATCGCAGCCAGGGCGCCCGCGTAGCCGGGGGTGCCCAACTCCCGGGCCCACGCGACGATCACCAGATCGACGGCCGCGAGACCACCGACCAGCATCATGCACACGACTACCAGTAGGGCGAGCGGTCCGATGGTCAACAGGGACCGGCGCGCCCCCTCGTTCGCCCCCGTTTCGACGGCGGGGGTGCGGGTCAGCCCCGCCACGCGCAGCATCATCGCGAACCCGAGCGCCCCGATCAGGGAAATGACGGCCAGCATGACCAGTGCCGCCCGTCCTCCCGACAGGCCCACCACGGCCGCGGTCAGCACGGGGCCCACCACGAACAGCACTTCCTGGAAGGTCGCCTCCATCGAGTACATCGCCTTCCGGTTCTGGCCGCTGGTCAGCCGGGGCCACAACGCTCGTCCGATCTGGCCGGCAGGTGGAAGGAACAGACCTGTCACCAGGGACAGCGGCAGCGAGATCCACCACAGCGCCGCGGGCAACAGCGTGATCAGCAGCAGTCCACCGCTGTAGACGACCCCGCACACCACCATGATCCGATCGGCGCGTCCCCGGTCCGCCATTCGGCCGCGGATCGGCCCGGCAAGGGCGGTCCCCACGGTCAACGCGCCGCTGACCAGGCCGGCCAAGGCATAGGAACCGGTCCAGTCGGCAACCAGGAAGGTGATGGCGATCGGCAGCCCTGCGACCTGGAGCCGGGCGATCAGTGACCAGATGAAGAGCCCGGGGAGGTGGGGGATGGAAAACAGCGGACGATAGGACTTCAGCATTCGCTCAGTATGGCTGGCCGAAGCGACCATTTATTGACATTTTGACCAGTGGGAATGCGCCCACGGCCGGTTTCGCCCGGGTTCGGTCCTGCCCGCTCGAACCGGATCGTCGGCCTACCGGCGCACGCCTCCCGATTAAGGCATCATCGGGTGCTGTGAGCGATGCTGAGTTGATCCGCCTGGCAGAGGAACACGGGGTCTCGACGAGTTACGTGGATTGGAAGGGCGCACACGTCAAGGTCCCCCCGTCCACGCTCCGCCACGTCCTGGGAGCTCTTGGTCTGGACGTGCGCGACCCCCGAGCGGCACTGGAGGCGCACTGGGAGCACCAGTCCAAGCGGCTGCTCCCCGCCGCCGTCGTGGTTCGGCAGGGTCGGGCACCCGACCTGCGACTCCCCGACGGCGCGCGGACCTGGGTCGAACTCGCGGGCGGTGACTGGGCGGAGCCCGGCACGAGCCTGCCCCTGGGGGTGCATCTACTGCACGTCGAGCACGGCGACCGCCGTGAGCGTGCCCCCATCCTGGTCGCCCCCAACCGGCTGGCCGGTGCGCAGGCCGGCGCCCCCGTCCGCCAACTGGGGCTCATGGCACAGCTCTACTCGGTCCGTTCGCGTGCCTCCTGGGGCATCGGCGACCTCCGCGACCTCGCGGAGCTCTCCGACTGGGCCGCCCGCGACCTCGGAGCGTCCTTCACCCTCATCAACCCGATCCACGCCACCGAGCCGGTGGCGCCCCTGGAGCCCTCTCCCTACCTTCCGGTCGGCCGTCGTTACGCCAGCGCCCTCTACATCCGCATCGAGGACGTTCCCGAGTACGCCGGCCTCACCCCGGCCCAGCGCGAACAGGTCCAGGCCCTCGCAGCGGGACCGCGTGACCGGTCCCGGGGCTCGGAACTGCTCGACCGCGACTCCGTCTGGACCGCGAAACGGGCCGCGCTGGAAATCCTCCATCGGGTCCGCCGCACTCCCGAGCGGGAAACCGCGCTGCGCGCCTACCTGGATCGGGAGGGATCGGACCTGGTGGAGTACGCGACCTGGTGCGCCTTGGCCGAGGAACACGGTTTCGACTACCGGAGCTGGCCCGAACCCTTGCGCGACGTGCGCGGATCGGTGGTGGGCGCGGAGGCTCTGCACCGGTGGGGCACCGTGGACTTCCATCGCTGGGTGCAGTGGGTCCTCGACGAGCAGCTCGCCGCGGCCCAGGCCAGCGCCCGCGCCGCGGGGATGGGCACCGGTATCGTGCACGACCTCGCAGTGGGAGTACAGGGCGGCGGTTCCGACGCCTGGATGTACGGCGACGTCCTCACCCCCGGAATCCAGGTGGGCGCGCCCCCGGACGCGTTCAATCAGCAGGGGCAGGGGTGGGGCCAGCCCCCGTGGCACCCCATCCGCCTCGCCGAAGAGGGGTATCTGCCCTTCGTCTCCCAGATGCGTCAGGTGATGCGGCACGCCGGTGGAGTCCGGGTCGACCACGTGATGGGACTGTTCCGGTTGTGGTGGGTTCCCGAGGGGGCCTCGCCGGCCGAAGGGGCCTATGTTCGCTACGACCACGAGGGCATGGTCGGTGCACTCCTCCTCGCGGCCCACGAGTCCGGTGCGCTGGTCGTCGGGGAGGACCTGGGGACCGTCGAGCCCTGGGTGCGCGACCACCTGAGCGAGCGCGGGGTGCTGGGAACGTCGGTGCTGTGGTTCGAGCGCGACTCCTCCGGAGAGCCGCGTCGTCCCGAGACCTGGCGAACCGACTGCCTGGCCACCGTAGCCACACATGACCTGCCCCCGGTGGCCTCCTACATCGCCGCCGAGCATGTCGACCTGCGCAACCGGCTCGGCCTGCTCACCCGGCCGGTCGAAGAGGAGCGCGCCGACGCCGAGTCCCAGGTCGCCGAGTGGTGCGCACTGCTGGTCGGACTCGGCCTGTTGGACGCATCCGTCGATCCGGTCGCCGACCCCGCCGCCGTGGTCAAGGCCCTGCACGCCTACCTCGGCCGTACCCCCTCGTCCATGGTCGGCGTCGCGCTCACCGACCTGGTCGGCGACCGCCGTATGCAGAACCAGCCCGGGACCAGCACGGAGTACCCCAACTGGCGGATCCCCCTCACCGACGCAGAGGGGAGGCCCGTTCTGCTCGACGAACTCATCGCAGATCCGGTCCTCACCCAGGAGATCCGCGGACTCCTGGGGCCGCTGGCCAGCCCGGAACCGCCTTCGCGGTGAACGGGCGGCGGCCGCCGCCTCCACCAGCAGGGAGACGGCGGCCGCCGAGGGGTGCCTAGGCGCCTGCTTCGGCGTCCTTGGACCGGGCGTGCAGCGCACGCTCCACACCGGCCCTTCCCTCCAGCAGGAGGCGACGCAGTGCCGGAGCCGGGTTCTCCGTCTCGAGGTAGACGTCGGTACGGTCCAACGTCTCCTTCTCGACCAAATAGCTCGGGTAGGCGACCTCGGCGAAGGTCTGCGCGAACTCGCCGGTCCATTTCTCCCACGCCTCTTTGAGCAGGGCGAAGTACTTCTCGGTGTACTCGCGGAGCAGTTCGGCGTGCGCGGGCTCGATGAACCCGCCCAGGGTGGAACGGAACTCGGCGTTGGCCAGGTCCCCACCGGTCATGCGCTCCCAGGCAAGGGCTTTGGCCTCGGGGGTGGGAATCGCCGCCCGGCACCCCGCGGCCGCACGGGCACCGGTGGCGGTCGCGTCCCGTTCCAGCTCCGCGGCGATCTCGGTCTCGTCCGCTGCGCCGGCCGCCACCAGACGGCGCAGCAGGGTCCAGCGCAGGTCCGTGTCGATCTCCAGGCCGTCCACGGCGATCGCGCCGTCGAACAGGCCCTGTAGCAGGGACAGGTGCTCCGGGGAGCGCGCGGAGTCGGCGAAGCCGTGCGCGTAGGCCAACTGGAGGTCGCTGCCGGCCTCCGCGGTGCTGAGCAGGTCGCGCAGTCGTGCTGCCAACAGGTCGAAGCCTTCCGCGCGCCACGCGGGGTCGGCGTAGTTGATCAGGGCGCCCAGCGCCTGACGCTGGAGGGTCTGGACAACGGCGACGTCGCCGACCCCGCCCAAACCGGAGACGACCAGTCGCACGTAGTCGCGCGCGGCCATCTCCCCGTCCCGGGTCATGTCCCAGGCGGCGGAGAAGGCCAGGGCCCGGGGCAGGGACTCGGAGATCTCCCCGGCGCCGTCGACGACCGTCTGCAGACTGCGCTCGTCCAGGCGCAGTTTGATGAAGGTGAGGTCGTCGTCGTTGATCAGCACCAGGTCCGGCTGGGCTTTGCCGACCAGCTCCGCCACCGCGGTGCGCTCGCCGGTGACGTCCAGTTCCACCCGTTCCCGGCGCACGATGCCGTTGTCGGTGCGGTCGTACAGGCCGATGGCCAGGCGGTGCGAGCGCAGCGTCGGGTAGTCGGCCGCGGCCTCCTGGAGGACGGCGAAGGACGTGAAGTTGCCCTCCCCGTCCACCTCGAACTCCGGGCGCATGGTGTTCACGCCCGCGGTCTCCAACCATTCGCGTGACCACAGGGAGAGGTCGCGTCCTGATGCGTGCTCCAACTGGCGCAGCAAGTCGGAGAGTTCGGTGTTGCCCCAGGCGTGCTCGGCGAAGTAGGCCCGCACGCCGGCGAAGAAGGCGTCGACCCCGACGTAGGCGACCAGCTGTTTGAGCACCGAGGCGCCCTTGGCGTAGGTGATGCCGTCGAAGTTGACCTCGACCGCCTGCATGTCGGGGATGTCGGCGGCGATGGGGTGGGTGGAGGGCAGCTGGTCCTGGCGCAGCGCCCACGCCTTCTCCACGTTGGCGAACGTGGTCCAGGCGTCCTTCCACTTGGTGGCCTCGGCCTGGCAGTAGACGCTCGCGTAGGTCGCGAACGACTCGTTCAACCACAGGTCGTCCCACCAGCGCATCGTGACCAGGTCGCCGAACCACATGTGCGCCATCTCGTGCAGGATCGTCTCGGCGCGGCGCTCGTAGCGCGCGTCGGTGACCCGCGACCGGAAGACGTAGTCCTCCAGGAAGGTGACGGCACCGGCGTTCTCCATGGCCCCGGCGTTGAACTCGGGCACGAACAGCTGGTCGTACTTCCCGAAGGGGTAGCGCACGCCGAACAGGCCGTGGAAGAAGTCGAAGCCCTGGCGCGTGACGTCCAGGATGGCATCGGCGTCCAGGTACTCGGCCAACGAGGCGCGGCAGTAGAGCCCCAGAGGGATGCCGTCGTGCTCGTCCCGCACCACGTGATAGGGGCCCGCGATCAGCGCGGTGATGTAGGTGGACATGCGCGGGGTCGCCGGGAAGTGCCAGCGGACGGCCTCCGAACCCTCGACGGGTTCGCGGGAGGCGTCGGGCGCGCTGTTGGAGACGACCTCGTACTCGGCGGGAGCCAGCACCGTCAGCTCGAAGGACGCCTTCAGGTCGGGCTGGTCGAAGCAGGCGTACATCCGGTGCGCGTCGGCCGTCTCGAACTGGCTGTACAGGTAGGTGCTGCCGTCCACCGGGTCGACGAACCGGTGCAGTCCTTCGCCGGTACGCATGTAGGCGGCGTCGGCCACGACACGGAGTTCGTTGTCGGCCTGCAGGGACGGAAGGGCGATCCGCTCTCCGTCGAACACGTCGGCCGGGGCCAGCGCGGTCCCGTTCAGTTCGATCTCGCGCACCGTGGGAGCGGTCAGGTCCACGAAAGTCGCGGCCCCCGTCTCGGTGCTGCTGAAGCGGATCACGGTCGTGGAACTGAAGGTCTGGTCGCCCGAGGTCAGATCGAGCTGTACGTCATAGGAGTCGACGCTAAGAATCCGAGCCCGTTCCCGAGCCTCGTCACGTGTCAGGTTGCCTGCCACGGCCCACTCCCTTCGCGGCCGCCGTTCCCGCCGGCCGTTTTGATGACCGCCGTCACGCCCCGCAGGTCTGTGTGGGGGTGACGACCTGGCTGATTGCTGTTGACGATCCTGCCATTAGTGGCGCTGGAATGCGGAACCCTTCGCCGTGGTTGCCGAACGTAGGGGTGGTACGGGTTCCTCTGGGCGTCCCGGACCGCTGGAGCAAGGCGAATTTGAGGAGAACGACCATGGCCGAGGAACACGTACCCGCTGACCTTTGGTTCGATCCGCTGTGCCCTTGGGCGTGGATGACCTCCCGTTGGCTGCTCGAAGTGGAGAAGGTCCGTCCGGTGCAGCCTCGCTGGCACGTCATGAGCCTGGCGGTGCTCAACGAGGACAAGGACGTCCCCGAGGACTACCGGAAGCTGCTCAAGGAGGAGGCGTGGTGGGGGGTCCGAGTGGCCATCGCCGCTGAACAGCGCCTCGGCAACGAGGTGCTCGGCCCGTTCTACACGGCACTCGGCACCCGTTTCCACACCCGTGGCGAGTCGCGCGGCCTGGAGACGATCGCGGCGGCGTTGGCCGATTCCGGCCTGCCCGCCGACCTGATCGAGGCGGCCGAGAGCACTGACTACGATGAGGCTCTGCGCGAGTCGCACCATGACGGGATGGACCGGGTGGGCCAAGAGGTCGGAACCCCGGTCATCTCGGTCGAGGGCGTCTCGTTCTTCGGCCCGGTCGTGTCACCGGCCCCCAAGGGCGAGGCCGCGGGCAAGCTCTGGGACGGCGTGCTCCTGGTTGCGGCGACCGACGGGTTCTTCGAGCTGAAGCGCAGCCGCACCCGCGACCCCATCTTCGACTAGAGCCGTACACGGCCCGGAGGTTCCTGCACCCATGAGTGGACCCGACGACGAGCGCTGGGTGGTCTTCGACGACCACGACCTGCTCCCCGACACCACCGCTGACGAGCGCGGTGAGTCGTGGGGCGAGGCCGGTGACGAGCGATCGCGTCTTGAGGAGATGCTGCGCGACGTTCCACCGCACTGGGGATAGGCGTCCCCGGCCGACCCGCCCCCGATCAGGGGCGGAGCCGGATCCATGTGAAAATAGGGCCAGAGTTGTGCCCGTTCCCTCCAAGGTGGTTTGAGTTGAGCCAGGTGTCTGAGTCCAAGGCCGGTCCGCTGAGCAAGGACGTCATGGCCATCGTGTTGTACAACGTGATCGCCATCGTCTCCCTGGTCCTCTTCGCAGCGATGGGGCTCGGTATCTTCCAGGCGGCGGTCGGTTTCTAGCCGTTCGCCACGACGCCCGGCAACCCGTTCGACGGGCTGCCGGGCGTCGGCGTATCCGCCCCCGGGCCGTGGGCGCGGTCATGACCTGCAAGACTGGCACCGTGCGTGTTTACATTGGATCTGACCATGCCGGCTACGAACTGAAGGAGCACCTCGTCTCCTGGCTCAAGGACCAGGGACACGAGGTGATCGACGCCGGGCCTCTCGCCTATGACGCCCTGGACGACTATCCGCCGTTCGTGTTGCGTGCCGCGGAGGGGGTCGCGACCGATCCCGGTTCGCTGGGCGTCGTCATCGGCGGTTCCGGCAACGGTGAGCAGATCGCAGCCAACAAGGTGAAGGGCGTGCGTTCGGCCCTGGCCTGGAGCGTCGAGACCGCCGCACTGGCCCGCGAGCACAACGACGCCAACGTGATCAGCATCGGTGCGCGGATGCACTCCCAGGCCGAGGCCACGGGGTTCGTCGAGGTGTTCCTGACGACGCCCTACAGCGGGGAGGGGCGGCACACCCGCCGGATCGACATGCTGTCGAACTACGAGCAGACCGGCGAGTTGCCCCCGCTGCCGTAACTCTTCCTGTTTTCTGTCGGCCGCCCGCCGTTGGGGGCCTGCGTCGTCGGTGCGACGACAGCAGAGGCCCGCTCCGGCGGGTTTCTGCTCAGAAGATGACCGAGCAGTTCGGTACCGATGCGGTGGTCAGGGCGGTCGACAGCTCCGCTACCGATCCTGGGCGGTGCTCGGTCACCAGTCCGGCCGCCGAGTAGGAACTGAGGCGCTCCCCTCCGGCGTAGGCCGAGCTCAGCGTACTCACCGAGAGCGTGAGGTCCGCCGGCTCGGTGGTGCCCTCGCACAGTGCGGCCCCCGGTCCGCCCGACAGCCGCCACCGTCCCGCGTTCCACGGACACACGGGATCGGTGACCTCGATGACGGTCTCCACCGCAGCCGCGTAGGAGCGCTCGGAGAGCGCTCGGGGGACGTCCACCAGCCGCATCCACAAGCCGGTGTCCAACGTCATGCGGGCCCGGTTGCGGTCGGCCAGCATATACAGGAGGGAGTCGTCGCTGGGGCGCAGTTCTGCGCGCACCGAACGAACCAGGTCACGGTTGAGGAGGAACTCCCACAGCATGGCGTAGGCCGCGGGTGCGGTTGCCTGCAGCTCCACGATGCCCAGCAGCGAGTCGGCGACGCCGAAGTCGTCCCACTGCTGTTTGACCCGGTACAGGGCGTAGCCCAAGGGGCCCGCGCCATCCTCGACCAGCACGCATTTGTGGCCGCTGTAGCCGCCCCGGTCCTCTTCCGGATCGCGTAGCACCCGGTCCCACCAGCGCTCGTCACGGGAGAATTCCCCGATCCGGTTGGCAGCGGACGCCTGGTGGGCCACCGCCAGTTCTTTGCGGATCTCGCGGGGTTCGACCATGCGCAGGCGCAGGGCGGGATCGCGCGGGACGTCCGGGCGCAAGGCGCCCTCGCCCCCACGGACGGTGATCGTGCCGCTGAGCGCGGCCAGACCGTATCCGAACCGTCCGTAGATGCCACCCTCTGAGGCGAAGAGGGCCGCCACGGCCTCGACCCCGCGTTCGTGAATGTCGTGCAACTGACGGCGCATCAGGGCGCTGAGCACTCCGCGACGGCGGTGGGTGGGCAGTACCCCGACACAGGTGACGCCGGCGACCGGGCGGATCCCGCCGGGCAGTGTCATCTGGAAGGAGTAGGCGCCAGTCGTGCCGATGAGCTGTGCTCCGTCGAACGCGGCCAGCGTGCGGTCGATCTCGGTGTTGGTGCGGTGCCGGGCGATCCGCTCCTCGTCGATGGAGGAGCTGAGCAGCGCCTCGCTGCAGACCTTGGAGAAATCGGTGAACTCGGATTCGGTGACAGGGCGGATCGGCCATGCCTCCGCGGCTCCTGAGCGGGCCGCCTCTCGCGAAATGGGCATGCCTCTGTCACTACCAGTGCTGCGGTTGCGTACGCCACTGATTTTCGGTCGCCCGCCCAGCCGGATGCTGTCGTGTCCCGCCCGTGGCGCACGGGGCGACCGTACTCCGATGAGCATCGAGTTCGGTTACATTTCTGGTTCGGGAACGGTCAGGTCCAGTGATCTGTGGCCAAAACACGGGTAGGCACCGTTGCCGGCCTGACGCTGGGGTGATTCTGGGCCCATACTGGACCATGAGTAGTTCTGCGGATTTTTCGGGCTGTCCGCTCGGCAATTATCGGTTGCCCCGTTATTCGGTCGATGAGGAAGTGCATCCGTGGTGCGAGGTGCTCGGCCTGGTTTCGCACGCTACAGTTCGGCAGCGATGAGCACTCCTCCGACTGCCCGACTCCTCCGCCATGCCCGTTCGCTGGCCCAGCGCGTTGTCGCCGTGCTCAGACGCAAAGTGCTGTTTCGTTATCGCCTGGTGCTGATCACGCTCGTGATGCTCGCGGTCGGCGTCGGCGTCGGAGCGGTCTGGGGTCCCACCGGCTGGTTCCCGCCCAGTGCGGTGATCCTCACGGTGCTGGCGGGAGGTTTGCTGCTCAAGCGCAAGAGCCTCGCCTTCCTGCTCGTGGTGGTCGCCGCGGTCCTGCTCTTCACGGCCTTCGCGCTCGACTTCGGCCAGGTCGGCCCCGGTCTGCTGGTCACGATCGGTGTTACCGCGGTACTCGCCTACCTCCTCGCCGGTGTGCGCGAACGCCTGGGCGTGCAGGGGCTCAGCGGGGAGAAGATGCTACTGGAACTGCGCGACCGGCTGGTCGCGCAGGGACGGTTGCCCGCAATGCCCCCGGGCTGGGGGTCAACCGCGATCCTCCAGCAGGCCGGCGGATCCTCCTTCGGGGGCGACTTCGTGGTCTCCATGCGCAAGGGCGACCGCCTCGACGTCGCCGTCGTCGACGTGTCCGGCAAAGGCGTGGACGCGGGAACCCGCGCACTCCTGCTCTCCGGAGCATTCGGCAGTCTCGTCGGCGCGGTTCCTCCAGGACAGTTCCTGTCCCACTGCAACGACTACCTCATGCGTACCGCTATGGGCGAAGGCTTCGTCACCTCGGTGCACGTGTCCATCGACCTCGGCACCGGTGACTATTCCATCGCTTCGGCCGGCCATCCGCCGGCCGCCCAGTTCGACAGTTCCACCGGCGGTTGGACGACCACCGATGCCAAGGGCGTCGTGCTCGGGGTGATCCCCGAGATGAGCTACACACCCGTCCACGGCAGGTTGCGGCCGGGTGACGCCATCATGCTCTACACCGACGGTCTGATCGAGACCCCCGGTGAAGACCTCGACGCCGGGGTCGACCGGCTCCTGGGCGCGGCGCAATCCTTGGTCGCCGACGGCTTCGGCCCGGGGGCCAAGGGCATCGTGGACACTCTGAGCAAGGACAAGAACGACGACTGCGCCCTCGTGGTGATCTGGCGGTCCTGAGCAGCCGGCCCTGCTCCCAGGCTCCGGAAAGCGCCGCGGTCCTGCCGCACCGGTAGGGTCGGGATGTTCTCCGGTCGGGTGGGCCGGGCCTTTCCTGCTGCGGCCGCACGCCACGCCCAACGCCGGCCCGGACCCCTGCCGAAACAACCGCGGGGAGTCTTCCGGCCGCGCCCGCCCCGTACCCACAGAACACCCGAACGGCATCCGCCGGTCCCCCCATGGTCCGGCGGCGCGCGATGACGAGGGGGTGCTCGCCCATGAACGACGACGAGACGGTCGAACTGGCCGACCTGGTCCGGGACAACGACCTGATGGGGATCCGGCTGTGGCTGGCCGAGCATCCGCCCTACGCGATCGCCGACGAGCTGGTCCGTATGGACCACAACCAAGCGATCGTGCCGTTTCGCCTGCTGGACAAGGACCGCGAACTGGAGGTCTTCGAGGAACTGGACCTCCCCCAGCAGCAGGCCATCCTCATGGGACTGCGTGACGGAGCCTTCCGCGAGCTGCTGGAGGAAATGGACCCCGACGACCGTGCCCGGCTGATCGGGGAGGTCCCCGCCAAGATCGCCACGCGCGCACTGGCCGGACTCAGCCCGTCCGAGCGCAGGATGACCGCCGCTCTGCTTGGCTACCCCGAAGGATCCGTCGGGCGTTACATGACCCCCGAGACGGTCCTTCTGCACCGCGACCTCACGGTCGGCCGGGCGCTGGAGGTGGTCCGGGCCAAAGGCGCCGACGCCGAGACCGTCTACACCCTCCCGGTGGTGGACGGTGGCCGGCGGCTCGCCGGTATGGTCCAGCTCAGCGACTTGGTCACCAGTGATCAGGACACACTCCTCAAGGACCTGGTGGACGTCTTCGCCCCCAGAGTCAGGGCGACCGAGCCCGCCGAGGGCGCGGCCCGTCTCATGCAGGAGGCCAACCTGGTCGCGCTGCCCGTAGTTGACTCCGAGGAGCGTTTCGTCGGCCTGCTGACCTTCGACGACGCCCTCGAACTGATCGAGGCTGCCGATTCCGAGGACATCGCGCGCCAGTCCGGTGCCAGTCCGGTCAACACCCATTACGTGGCGGTCGGGGTGCTGCGCCTGGCCCGTGCCCGTTCGGTCTGGCTGTTGCTGCTCATCGTGGCCTCGACCCTGACCGTCAACGTCATGCAGGGGTTCGAGGCGACCCTTGAGCAAGTAACCGCCCTGGCGCTCTTCGTGCCCATGCTCACCGGTACCGGAGGCAACGTCGGCTCGCAGTCGGCCACCGCCATCGTGCGAGCCCTGGCAGTGGGGGAGGTCCGCCTCCGCGACCTCCCCAAGGTCGCCTGGAAGGAATCCAGGGTCGGTTTCCTGCTGGGGCTCATGCTGGCCGCGGTGGCACTGGTCATCGGCTCCTTCCTCGTGGGGCCGGAAATCGCCGTGGCGGTGGCAGCCTCGGTCGTGGTCATCTGCACCTGGGCGGCCGTCATCGGCAGCACCATGCCGCTGCTGGCGCGCCGGGTCGGCGTGGACCCGGCCGTGGTCTCCGCCCCGCTCGTGTCGACCCTGGTGGATGCGACCGGCCTGCTCATCTACTTCACGATCGCCCGAGCGGTCCTGGGGATCTGACCCACACAGGGCAGAGGCGTTAACGGTGCTCAGGCGGGGTATGCCGTGCCAGGACACGGAAATTGTTTCGCGCCAGACACGGGGGTAGTGACGATGGCCGGTTTCGGAGACGCCTTCGACAAGATCAAGAAGGCCGCCAGCGAGCACGGGGACAAGGTGAGCGGCGGTCTCGACAAGGCCGCCGACTTCGCCAAGCAGAAGACCGGCGGCAAGTACGACGACCAGATCACCAAGGCGACGGACAGCGCGACCGATTACCTCAAGAGGCAGAACAAGAACAATGCCGGACGGCCGGACGCCCCTGCCCGCGGTGACGACCCCAGCCGGGAGGACGGCCCGCACCGGGGAGACGGTCCGGCCCGCGGTGACGGACCCGTCCGCTGATTTCACGCCGGTGGCTTCGGCCGGTAGCGGCCGAAGCCACCATCGGCTGACCACAGACGCTTCGGACGACTTCGCAGATCCATGGATATGCGGGAAAAATCCTGCCGCTGATCTGCGGGGTTCTTCTTCGGGCGAGGGCGGTGCATCGGCTCCTCCGCATAGTGGAGGGCCGCACGGGCAGCGAAGAAGGTGACTGCGAACGCCACTGAGGGAGTGACTGCGATGTCTACTGTTGACCGCCTTCTTGCCCGAGCCCGGCGCGCCATCAACGGCTCTGGTCGTACGACCCGACCCGCACGCCCGGGCCCCGCGTCCCGCACCACCCGCGGCCCCCGCCGTACGACCGGCGGCGGTGAACTGGGTCGCCTCACGCGCAAGCTGCGCGGCATGACCCGCTCCAGGAAGGGCGGCCCCCGACTCTAGCCGCTGGTATTCCACCGGCCGGTGTGCCCGGACCCCGTACGGGGTCCGGGCACACCGCGTCTGCGGTGCCGACAAGCGGGATGATGGGGCCATGCCCCGCGATCCTCTTCCCCCGCCCGCACGCCTGCCCGTACTGCTCGCCCGGTTGCGCCTTCCCCTCATGTGGTCGGGGACGCTTCTGCTCGCTTTCGGCGGGTTCGCCGGAGTGTCCTGGTGGGTACGCGGTCCCGTCTTCCTCGTCGGTCTGGCCGTCTACCTGCGGTTGGGGCTTGTACGCGGCACGCCCCGGGTGGTCGAGCCGCCGGTTCGCGGGAGATGGACGGCACTGGCCAGTCCTGCCGACCGGGTCCCCAGCCAGGGAATGCATGCCTACGGGCAGAGCTACGCGCTGGCACTGCTGGCCGATCCTGCCGACAGCACCAGGCCCGACATCGGCTGGCGTCCGCTCAGTCGCGCGCCCGAGGAGTTTCCCGGGTTCGGTGCTCCGGTGTACGCCCCGGTCGAGGGGGTCGTGGTTCGTGCCGTCGACCACATGCGCGACCATCGCAGCCGGACGTCCTGGCCGTGGCTGTTCGCAATGGTCGTGGAGACGGCAGTGCGCGAACTGGGCGGGACGAGCGGGCTCTTGGGCAACCATGTGGTGATCGACCTGGGCGACGGCGCTTTTGCGATGCTCGCCCACCTGCGCCGTGGCTCCCTTCGCGTGCGGGAAGGGGACCGGGTGAGTGTGGGGCAGGAGGTCGCGGCATGTGGGAACTCGGGTAGTTCGCCCGAGCCGCAGGTGCACTTCCAACTGATGGACCACCCGCGCGCCTGGCTGGCAGCCGGGCTGCCGTTTCGCTGGCCTTCGGCCGCAGCGACCCCGCTGAGCGGCGGGGACCTCCCCGAGACCTGGGTGCCCTTCGACGTTGGTGACCCCGAGTCGCGCGGCTACGGTGTGGGGGAGACGGGCAGAGCGAACGCAGCAGGGGGAGGTTGATCGAATTGACTTCGGGGGGACAACCGTGCCGGCTCGTGGTGTGTCGCGGATGCTGCTGCGGTCGGAAGAAGAAGCGTCCCGGTGTCGACCACAAAGGACAGCTGGCCAGGCTCAGTGAACTGCGCGACCATGAGGGGCGCGACGTGCCGGTCCGGGTCAGCAAGTGCCTGGGCATCTGTTTCAAGGCCAACGTGGTGGTCGTGCAACCCTCCTCGACCGGACGTGCTGCGGGCGGGCGGCCGGTCTGGCTCGGCGATTTCACCGAGGAGAAACTGATCGGTGAGCTCGACGATTGGGTGTTCGAGGGAGGGCCGGGCATCGCTCCCTTGCCGGAACTACTCGAACCCCACATCACCAGCAAGGATGCCAAGAAGCCCAAGAAAGCGAAGAAAGAGAAGAAGATCAAGGCCGCGAAGAAGGCCAAACAGGAGAAGGCGGAGCCGGGCGTGGCATCGGGCAAGGACAAGGACGAGAAGCCCAAGAAGGGCAAGGTGGCGGCGAAGGCCGCCAAGAAAGCGGGACAGAAGTCCAAGAAGGCCAAGGCCGCTGCCAAGGCCGCCAAGAAACTGGCGGCCAAGAAGTAGTCGTACGGCGTGAGCGGCTGTTCCTCCGTGATCGGTGTCGAACAGGCGGGACACCAGGCGGGTGGCAACCCCGCGGTAGAGGCCGCCCGGAGCGCCCGGACGAAGAGAACGAGGGGGTTCTCCCGTCGTCGGGCTGCGACGGCACCACCACGGCCGGGGAGCGGAACCGAGCGTTGCGGACGGAAGTCCGCGTGCTGCGGTCGCGCTTCCCCCGGACGCCGAAAGACGCCCGGCCGGGACCTTTGAGCCGAGCGTCCTTTCTAGTCCTTCTCGTCACCACATGTCGATGACCGTATGCCGCGACAGCCCCCTGGGTTCGCCGGCGGCCGGTGCGGGGCCTTGCCGGCCCTGGACAACATGCGGGGCAGACAACCTCGCTAGCGGTTCGAGCCCTTGAGGGTGCCGGTGGTGTCACCGGCGGGGTCGACGACGAAGCACAGGATCTCGCGGTCGTCCAACTGGTCCCAGGACTGCTCGACCGGGTACAGGTAGGTCAGGTCGAGCTCGGACTCGTCGTAGTTCGTCCCCACGAAGGTCTCGAACTCCTCGCGGCAGTCGGTGTCGGCCTGCTCAAGGATGGCGTCCTCGCCGGGGTAGTCACCGTCGGGAACCATGAAGCTGGCGTACACCTCGGAACTGTGCGGCTCGGAGCACTCCACGGTCTCCACGCTGGAGACCTCGCCCTCACCGGTCTCCTCGGGGATGCAGTCGCCCACCGAGAGCTCGAAGACGTCGCCGCCGATGAGCCCGTTCAACACGCCGCAACCCGACAGCGCCAGGGCGCCCGCGGCCAGTGCGGCGGTCCCCGTGATGCGGCGCACGCGAGTCCGGAATGTTCCGTTAGTCATTAAATCTCCATTTTTCGGGGGAATGCGAAGCTTAAAGATAGCGGCAGCCGGGGACAGTGGCACGCTCATTTCGGCGAAGCTCCCGTTGTGGCCGCCTCGGCGTTCCTCCAGTTCGGGGGCCAGTTGCCGTTTTTCTATGAGTCTGGCCGGATCTATGAAGTTCCCAACTTCCGATCTCTTTTCGGTAACGAAGCGAGTTTTTTGCCCAAAGGTACAGTGATTGCCGCCTGCGCTAAATCTTTGCATCTTGCGCAAGTTTGCATCGTATGTAATGATCGGCCGGTGGCTGATTCGACCCAAATGGGGTTGCGCGAGCGTAAGAAGCGCCAGACGCGCAGGGAACTTCAGCGCCAGGCCCTGCGGCTCGTCGTCGAACAGGGGATCGAGCGCGTCACCGTTGAAGAGATCGCTGCGGCGGCCAACGTGTCGCCGCGGACATTCTTCAACTACTTCCCCTCCAAGGAGGAAGCGGTCCTCGGGGAAGGGCCGCCCATTCCCGAGGGGGAGACCCGAGCCGTCTTCGTGTCCGGCGGCCCAACCGGTGAACTGTTCGAAGACCTCAAGATCTGCCTGGTGACACCGCTCGACGAGTACTCGCCCTCCCTGGAGGAGGTCCACCTGCGCAAGCAGCTGCTGAGCGGCGAGCCTCAGTTGCTCCCCAAGTTCATGGCCGGCTTCGCGGCAATGGAGCGGGCGCTCGCGGAGGCCATAGCCGAACGAATCGGCGACGATCCCGTCAACCTCCGGCCACAACTACTGGCCGCCATCGGCGCCGCGGCGATGCGTTTCTCGATGCGTCGTTGGGTATCAGGCGAGCACGAGCGCTCTGACCTGCAGACAGTTCTCGCCGAAACCTTCAGTGAACTGAAGAAGGAGTTCACCGGGACCTGAGGATCCCCGTGTCTGCCGCCGAGCCGGTCCCGCGTTCAACGCGGACGGTTCCACCACCGTTTTGCGACCGTGCCCAGAGGCAGGCCGCCCGATCCGAAGCAGGAGCATCTGCGCCATGGCACTACGTCCGGACGGCGAAGCAGCCGCCGACCCCGAACCCAGATCGGCCCAGGACGCTCCTGTCCTCAGCAAGCGCCAGGTCGGATGGGTCTTCGTCGGCCTCATGCTGACGATGCTCCTGGCCGCGTTGGACCAGACCATCGTGGGCACCGCACTACCGACCATCGTGGGCGAGTTGAACGGGCTGGAGCACCTGTCCTGGGTGATCACCGCCTATATTCTCGCCACCACGATCGGGATGCCGATCTACGGCAAGGCAGGTGACCTCTTCGGCCGCAAGAGCGTTTTCATCTTCGCGATCGTCGTATTCCTGATCGGCTCGATCCTCTCGGGCATCGCCCAGAACATGACCCAGCTCATCGGGTTCCGCGCACTCCAGGGAATCGGCGGCGGCGGTCTCATGATCGGCGCCCAGGCCATCATCGCCGACATCGTTTCCCCCCGTGAACGCGGAAAGTACATGGGACTCATCGGCGGTGTCTTCGGCCTCGCCTCGGTCGCAGGCCCACTGCTCGGCGGTTTCTTCACCGATAACCTGAGCTGGCGCTGGATCTTCTACATCAACATCCCGCTCGGCCTGCTGGCGCTGGGCGTCACCATCGCCGTACTCAAACTTCCCAAGCCCCGGTCCGCCGAAAAGCCGAGTCTGGACTACCTGGGCACCGCCCTGCTCGCCATCGCCAGTACCGCGCTGGTCCTCCTGACCAGTTGGGGCGGCGGCACCTACGCCTGGAGCAGTCCCGTCATTCTCGGGCTGATCGCGCTAACCGTCGTCGCCGCCGTGCTCTTCGTCGTCGCCGAGAAGTACGCGGTCGAGCCCATCATCCCGCTGGAGCTGTTCAAGGACCGCAACTTCTCCCTCGCGGCCGTGATCGGAATGACCGTGGGCGTCGCCATGTTCTCCACCGTCTCCTACCTGCCGACCTTCCTGCAGATGGTGAACGGGGCCACCGCCACCGAATCGGGACTCATGATGATCCCCATGGTGGTGGGAATGCTCACCGCCACCATCAGCACCGGCCGTCTCGTCTCGGCAACCGGCCGGTACAAGATCTATCCGATCGCCGGTTCCCTGATCCTGGCCGTGGGCCTGTTCCTGCTGTCGCGGATCTCGGTGGACAGTTCCTACCTGTTCACCGCCACCGGCATGTTCGTGCTGGGCCTCGGGGTGGGGTCCTACATGCAGAACCTCGTGCTGATCGTGCAGAACAGCGTGCCCAGGCGTCATCTGGGCGCAGCGACCTCCGCGCACAGCTATTTCCGCCAGATCGGTGCGTCCTTCGGTATCGCGGTGTTCGGCACCATCTTCGTCAACCGGCTCACCGAGCAGGTCGCCCAGGCGCCGCCGCAGGTCGCCGCGAAGATGGGGCAGATCGGTGGGGGAGAAGGCGGCATCGGCTCGCTCACTCCGGACATCCTGCGCTCGTTGCCGGCCCCGGTCAGGGAGACGGTCGCCAACGCCTTCGCCCACGCCCTACCGCCGATCTTCCTCTACGCGGTCCCCATCGTCCTCCTCGGCTTCGTGCTCGCCTTCTTCATCAAGGAGGCGCCTCTGGCGTTGACCCCAGGGGGCGGAGCAGCCGACAAGGAGCCGGTCGAGGCACAGCCCTGATCCAGGACGCGCGTCTCGTCGGGGAGCGGAGCGCGCCGGTCCCGGAAACGGATTCCTTGAAGCAACGGACGATCGACGATCTGATCGCCTGGTGCCGGTGAGGTGCCCCTGCCGCAGCCGCGGCAGGGGCAGGGACACTCTGTTGTCGGAAACGATCCGGTGCTGTCGGGAGCAGGAGGCAGTCCGCGCCGCGAGACCGCCCGACAGGCCCTGCCCATCGACCCTGTAGGAGTTTCGCGGTGCGTCCCGGCTAGAGGTCGGTGTCGGCCGCGCCATACCAGCGCCAGGCGGTGCGGCGCGGGAGACCGGGCAGTGCGATTCGCCCTGTCGCCCACAACAGGGTTGGCCAGGGGGCCGCATCCTTCGTCGGGACGTCCGGAAAGAGCCGCGCGAGTACCCGCGAGCACAGCTCGGCGGGAGGGTCCCACGCCAGGTCGAGCCCTTCGGCCAGGTCATGAGTGTGCACCAGGGTTTCCACGATCCCCATCGCGGCAAAGCCCTCGGGGTCGGAGACGCCGTGGCTGTGGTAGGCGCGAACCCGCGACGGCGTGGTGCGCACCATGGCGACCAGAAGCGCTCCGCTGGCCTCCAGCACCTGGAGGAGCCCCGAGGGTCCCGCAGTGCGGTCGGCGTGCACGGAATTCGCCGGGCCACCAGGCCGACGACTCTCACACGTGAACGGAACGCTGCCGGTCAGAGGCGGTGTCCGGGGGCCCAGTTGCACGGCATAGGCGAAGAGATCGTCACTGAGGTGTTCGACGGTCTCCCAGCAGTCCCAGTCCAACGCCCCGGCCCTGGCGTCCCAGGACCCCGCGGGCGCCTCCCGAAGAGCGGCGACAGCGAGGTTTACAGCATGGTCGAGGTCGTCCGCGGTGACAGGCGACCGGGGGGTTTCGGCTGATGGGCGCATGACAGGAACCGTAGCGCGGTCGGTGGCAGCGTCCCCTTCTGGGAGGCCGCGCCGTGCCTCCCAGGAGGGGATCGGAGAGGAAGAGCCCCTCTAGTGCCTGGCCTGCGGGGCGAACTGCGTCCGGTACAACGCGGTGTAGAGGCCACCCTGCTCCAAGAGGTCCTCGTGGGTGCCGCGCTCCAGGATGCGGCCGTCCTCCAGCACCAGGATCAGGTCGGCTTCGCGGACAGTGGCCAACCGGTGGGCGATGACCAGAGACGTGCGTCCGGCCAACGCGGTCGCCAGCGCCTCCTGGACCGCGGCCTCGGATTCGGAGTCCAGATGCGCGGTCGCCTCGTCCAGCACCACGACGGACGGCGCCTTGAGCAGTAGCCGCGCGATCGCCAGACGCTGCTTCTCGCCCCCGGAGAGGCGGTAGCCGCGATCGCCCACCATCGTGTTCATACCGTCGGGAAGCAGGTCCAAAAGCGTGCCCAACTGGGCGGACCGCATCGCCTCGGCCAAGTCCTCATCGGATGCCTCGGGCCGGGCGTAGCGCAAGTTGGCGCCGATGGTGTCGTGGAAGAGCTGGGTGTCCTGGGTGACCACGCCCACCCCCTCGCGAAGTGAGTCCATGCTGGCTTCGCGCAGGTCGACCCCACCGATTCGCACCGTGCCCTCGGTGGGGTCGTAGAGGCGGGTCACCAGGTGGGTCAGGGTCGTCTTTCCGGCTCCGGAGGGGCCCACCAGCGCGACCAGCGAGCCCGCGGGGGCGGTGAAGGTCACCCCGCTCAGCACTTGGGCGTCATCGGTGTTCTCGGGCTGCGGAAGCAGTTCGAGCGACTGCAACGAGGATTCCTCGGACCCCGGGTAGCGGAAGGAGACCTGGTCGAACTCCACCGACCGCGGGCCCTCAGGCAACCGCATCGCGGCCGGGTGTTCGTCGATCATCGGCTTCAGGTCCAGGATCTCGAAGACCCGGTCGAAGCTCACCAGTGCGGTCATCACGTCCACCTGCACGTTGGACAGAGAGGTGAGCGGCCCGTAGAGCCTGGTCAGCAGAGTGGCGAGTGCCACCAGGGTGCCCAGGTCGAAGGCATTCGAGACCACCAGGTTGCCGCCGATGCCGTAGACCATCGCGGTGGCCAGCGCCGTGATCAGGCCGATCATCGAGAACAGCAGGCCGCCGTAGACCGCCTGGGTCACTCCCACCTCGCGGACCCTGCCCGCCTGATGCGCGAAGGACGCGCTTTCCTCTTCGGGACGTCCGTACAGTTTGACCAGCATCGCGCCACCGACGTTGAACCGCTCGGTCATCAGCGAGCTCATCTCGGCGTTGAGGTTCATGCCCTCGCGCGACACCGTCGCCAGCTTGCGTCCGATCCACCGGGCAGGCAGGACGAACAGCGGAACGGCGACCAGTGCGGCCAGGGTGATCTGCCACGAGAGCACCAGCATGGTGCTCAGTACCGCCAGGGCGCTGATCACGTTGGACAGCACCGACTGCAGTACCGACGTGATGGCTTTCTGCGCCCCCACTACGTCGGTGTTGAGCCTGCTGATCAGGGAACCGGTCTGGGTCCGGGTGAAGAACGCCAGCGGCATCCGCTGCACCTGGGTGAACACCTGGGTACGCAGCAGGTAGATGACGCCTTCGCCGATCCGCGCGGACAGCCATCGTCCGACCAGCCCCAGTGCCGTCTCCAGCAAGGCGAGGGCCGCTACGGCCAGTGCCAACCAGGTCACCAGGGTGGGGTCGTCGTTGCCGATCCCACGGTCGATGATCGCTTTGAGGAGCAGCGGATTGGCCACGATGATGCTGGAACTCACCGACGCCACCAGCAGGTACAGCAGAATCCGTTTCCAGTGCGGACGCGCGTAGGCGACGATGCGCCGCGCAGTCCCGGGACGCACCGACGCGCTTTTGGCGGTCCCGTCGTTGACCAACCCCCTAACCGAGGTCGGGCCACCACCCATCATGCTCGCCACCTGGCCCTTCGCCCAAAAGAATAGAGACGCGGCTCCGCTCGGGCAGGGAACGGCCGTACAAAAGGCAGCCGAGAACGGGAGCCGGATGCGGGTCCGGCCCCAGAGCGGTGCTCCGCGTCGAAACAGTTCAACACGCGACCAGGCCGGCCTCTTCCCGGGACCGACCCGCGCCCGAGCAGGACACGCGAGGTGAAGGGTGCTATGCCCGGACGGTTCGGTTCCGGACCGCGCAACCTGCGCCGTCGCGCGCGGCCCGCATCGTGGCGGGGGAGAGCGAGTTGTCGACCGGTGTCACAGCGAGCGCGCCAACTGGCCCAGGGTCGCGCTGGTGGAGCGCCCGAGGGTCAGGGGCAGTTCCCAGGCGGCGGCGTTCAGGGCGTGCGCGCCACGCCGTTTCGCCTCGGAGTAGGGATCTCCCTCGGTGAAGGCGAGCGCGGCGGGATGCAGGGGGCCCAGCAGGTTCGCGTAGTGTTCCCAGCTAGTCGCGGAGGGAGGGCCGGAGACGACGAACACTCCGTCCACGCACGTCAGGGCCGCGAGCATCTCGGCTCGCTCCTCGGCCGGATTCAGCGGCCGGGTCGGCCCCTTCCACGCGCGTACCCGCTCGTCGGATTCCACGCCCACCAACAGCGGTGCACCGCGTTCGCGCACGCTCCTGAGGTAGCGCACGTGCCCCACGTGCAGGATGTCGAAGGCGCCGGTCACGATCGCCGGCGGTTCGACCGGTGTGGGGCGTGCGAACCAGTCCAGCGCCAGCGAGTGCGCGGTCCCCTGCTCCGGCTCGGTTCCCGTCATTTCCCACCTATCGCAAGTATCGGCTCGTTGTCGAAGATACCTTCAGGCGGAAGCGCAGGGGGGACGCGCCGCCACTGTTCCCGCCGGTGTCACCGCGTACTCCTACCGTTGTCCGGACACCGACGCACGGGTCGGGCGGCGGAAGGGACAACCGGTGGGTAGGAAGACGGCGTTCGCGGTGCGTACTCCGGCAGCCGAACGAGAAATGTTCACCGCCGGACTACGAGCCGGGCCGGAAACCGCGCGTGCCGTCGCGGAAGAGGTGTTCGGTGCCAGCGCCGTCGGTGCGGTGCGCGGCGAGCACACGTTCGATGAACCGGATGGGCCACTCCAGCACGCGCGCGATGACCGGGCCCGTGCACTGGCCGACAAACTGAGGGAGCGGGCCGCACGCGAACTCGACCGTGCGCGTGCCGACCGGATCGGAGACGACGAGGACGGCCAGGAGCCGCCTCCGGCCTGAACACGTCGCTGAAAAACTCGAAATCACGACCTCTGTGGCACGTATGTGGCACACGTCGGGACATGGGTGGTGAATGAGAGAAGGACCAGGGCGGGGGAGCGTATCCCCTGGCCTGGCCCTTCTACGCGTGGAGCGGGTGACGGGAATCGAACCCGCACGACCAGCTTGGAAGGCTGGAGTTCTACCATTGAACTACACCCGCGTGTCATCAGGCCCTTCGAGTTTCCTCTAGACTCGTGGAGCCGACGGAGAACACATTACCGTCTCTTCGGTGTGAGTGACGCATTGACGCTCGGTCAGTGCTGTCACCGCGAAAGTTTGCGGGGAGTAGCGCAGCTTGGTTAGCGCGCATGCTTTGGGAGCATGAGGCCGCGGGTTCGAATCCCGCCTCCCCGACGAGATGGTTCGACGGTGCCGTCTGGGCGCGTACGCGCCCAGGCCCGGTGCTGCCGTCAACCCCTTCGTACCTGCCCTAGACTGAGCGTGATCAGTAAGAGAATCACGCAGGAGACTCTAGACAGTCCCCAAGTGACGCCCCCGCCGGTCGGCGCCGCGCCGGACACCGCTTCGTCGCGTTGTGTCGATTCAGCCGTGCCACCCGCCGGGTCGTACCGGAAAACAGCCGGAAACCTAGGAGTACCGCCCCGTGAAGACCGATGTCGAGGAGCTGAGCCCGACCCGGGTCAAGCTGACCATCGAAGTTCCTTTCGAGGAGCTCGAGCACGCCTTCGACGTGACATACAAGTCGCTCGCCAAGCAGGTCCGGATCAAGGGCTTCCGCCCCGGTAAGGCGCCGGCCCGGCTCATCGACCGCTACGTCGGCCGCGGCGCGGTGATCAGCGAAGCGGTCAACCACGCGGTTCCCGAGCTCTACAACGAAGCCGTCCAGAAGGAAGACGTCTTCGCACTGGGCCAGCCCGACGTGGAGATCACCAAGCTGGAGGACGGCGACCAGCTGTCCTTTACCGCAGAGGTCGACGTCCGTCCCAAGTTCGAGGTCTCCGACTACGAGGGCCTCGAGGTCACCGTCGACGACGCCGAGGTCACCGACGAGCAGGTCGACGAGCAGCTGGACAGCCTGCGCCAGCGCTTCGCCACCCTGACCGGGGCCGAGCGTCCCGCGCAGGACGGCGACCACGTCTCCATCGACCTCTCCGCCGCCATCGACGGTGAGAAGCTCGACGACGTCCAGGCCAGCGGGATCTCTTACGAGATCGGCACCAACACCATGCTTGAGGGTCTCGACGAGGCGCTCATCGGCCTGGAGGCCGGTGGCACCACCACCTTCTCCACCAAGCTGGTCGGCGGTGACTACGAGGGCAAGGACGCCGACGTCACCGTCACCCTGCACAGTGTGAAGGTCAAGGAGCTCCCGGAGCTCGACGACGAGTTCGCTCAGCTCGCCAGCGAGTTCGACACCATCGAGGAGCTGCGCGCCGACGCCGTCACGCGCCTCGGGGAGTCCCGCCGCTACCAGCAGCTCGCCCAGGCCCGCGACCGCGCCCTGGACAAGCTCGTCGAATCCGTGGACATCCCGCTCCCCGAGAGCGTGATCACCGAGGAGATCGACCGCCGCCGCCAGAGTCTGGAGCAGCAGCTTTCCCAGAGCGGGCTGACCAAGGACGCCTACTTCGAGGCCCAGGGCCAGACGGAGGAGGAGTTCGAGGCCGAGCTCACCAAGGGCGCCAACAGTGCTGTCAAGGCCGGATTCGTCCTGGACCAGCTGGCCCTCCAGGAGGAGCTGGCCGCTGACAACGACGAGCTGAGCCAGTACGTCGTCGACCAGGCCCAGCGCATGGGGGTCTCGCCCGACCAGCTCGCCCAGCACCTCGTGCAGTCGAACCAGATCCGGGTCGCCTACACCGAGGTCGTGCGCGCCAAGGCCATGAACCTGGTCGTGGCCAAGGCCAAGGTCACCGACGAGTCAGGCAACGTTGTTGCCCAGGACACCGTCGAGACCGCCGACGAGGAGACCGAGACGATCACCGTCGAGGCCACTGAGGTCGAGGCCGCCGAGGCCACCGAGGCCACTGCCGCGGAGGCGGACGACACGGAGAAGGCGGACAAGGCATAGCCGCTGTCCCACTCGGGATCCAATAGCACACGGGCTCCGCGCCCCGGTCTGACATCGACCGGGGCGCGGGGCCCGCGCGCGTTTCGCCGGGCGCTTAACACCCAGGTCGCCGCGGGGCTCACCTGCGCTCAAAGCGAACAGGGCCGTGAACGGTGCGAGCTGGACGGTCAGGCGCGTTAGTGTCGCAAGCGTCGCAACCGTTTCGATTCCGGAGCAGGTGACGAGAGTGCCGCCGACCGAAAATGAGTCCATGCGAATCGATGCCCGTACGGCAGAGTCGCCCGTTCCCTCGATGTTCGATCAAACGTCGCAGCGTCTGCTGCGTCAGCGCATCGTCGTCCTCGGCCAACAGGTCGATGACGACATCGCAAATCGCATCGTGGGCGAGCTACTGCTGCTGTCTGCCGAGGACCGCCAGCGAGACATCACGCTTTACATCAACTCGCCCGGCGGTTCAGTGACCGCAGGCATGGCGATCTACGACGTCATGCAGTACATCCCCAACGACGTTCGTACCGTCGGCATGGGCCTGGCCGCTTCCATGGGTCAGATGCTGTTGTGCTCCGGTGCGCCGGGCAAGCGCTATGCGCTGCCGCACACCCGGGTCATGATGCACCAGCCCTCGGGCGGGATCGGTGGTACTGCCTCCGACATCCGCATCCTGGCCGACCAGCTGATCTACGTGAAGAAGATGTTCCTGGAGCGCATCTCGATGCACACCGGTCAGACGGTGGAGCAGATCGAGAAGGACGCAGACCGGGACCGCTGGTTCACCGCCGAGGAAGCCCGTCAGTACGGCTTCATCGACGAGGTGCTGTCGGACACCCTCGACGTCACGGGCAGCGGGGCATAACACGCCCCACCCATCAGCCCCTTTGTGGACAGGCGCAGTGTGGAAGGCCAGGTAATGACCGAGTACGACATCAGCCCTTACGGCGCTGGGATGGCCCCGGCGGCTCCGCAGAGTCGCTACGTCCTCCCCTCATACGTCGAGCGCACGACGTATGGCGTCAAGGAGATGAACCCCTACAACAAGCTGTTCGAAGAGCGGATCATCTTCGTCGGCGTCCAGATCGACGACACCTCGGCGAATGACATCATCGCGCAGCTGATGACGCTGGAGCACATCGACGGCGATCGTGACATCCAGATGTACATCAACTCGCCCG
This sequence comes from Nocardiopsis ansamitocini, assembly GCF_030268225.1. Classification (GTDB taxonomy): domain Bacteria; phylum Actinomycetota; class Actinomycetes; order Streptosporangiales; family Streptosporangiaceae; genus Nocardiopsis_D; species Nocardiopsis_D ansamitocini. Next base: position 368,677 of record NZ_BSQG01000003.1, read on the forward strand.
GGGGGTCGTTCACCTCGCTGATGGCGATCTACGACACCATGCAGTTCGTGCGCCCCGACATCCAGACGGTGTGCGTGGGGCAGGCCGCCTCCGCCGCAGCCGTTCTGCTCGCCGGCGGAACAAAGGGCAAGCGCACCGCGCTGCCCAACGCGCGGATCATGATCCACCAGCCGGCCACCGAGGGGTCGCACGGCCAGGCCAGCGACATCGAGATCATGGCCAACGAGATCATGCGCATTCGGACCCAGCTGGAGACCACGCTGGCGCGCCACACCGGGCGCAGCGTCGAGCAGGTCTCCCGCGACATCGAGCGCGACAAAATCCTCACCGCGGAGGAAGCAAAGGAGTACGGCATCATCGACGACGTACTCCCTTACCGCAAGGGCTCGTTGAAGTAGGCTCTGGCCTACGACCAGGTGTGATGAGAAGATGGGCCGGTCGAGCCCGTGCGGTGCGACCGTGCGAGGTGAAGCCGGCCCGCTTCTTCGCTTAGGCTCGTGTGAACGACGCACAGACCACACCGTTAATCGCCGGGTGCCGAGCGCTTATCCTGAAAATCGGTAGCCTGCTCGTAACACGGGCTCGCCGGCCGTCTCGTCAGAATCACGCCGGAAGCCCGCTGGGATGTTCCAGCCCCGTTTGGGTGGGGATGGACCGCGAGACGGGGTGGCCTACGTTTTAAGGAGTAGCTGGGTGGCACGCATCGGCGACGGTGGAGACCTGCTGAAGTGCTCGTTCTGCGGCAAGAGCCAGAAGCAGGTGAAGAAGCTCATCGCGGGCCCCGGTGTGTACATCTGCGATGAATGCATTGACCTGTGCAACGAGATCATCGAGGAAGAGCTCGCGGATGCTACCGAGCTCAAGTGGGACAGCCTGCCGAAGCCGCGCGAGATCTACGAGTTTCTCGACTCCTACGTGATCGGTCAGGAGCAGGCCAAGAAGGCCCTGTCGGTCGCGGTCTACAACCACTACAAGCGGGTGCAGTCCGAGGGCGATCGCCCTCGTGACGAGGACATCGAGATCGCCAAGTCCAACATTCTGCTCCTGGGACCCACCGGTTCCGGCAAGACCCTGCTGGCCCAGACTCTGGCCAAGATTCTCAACGTCCCCTTCGCCATCGCCGACGCCACCGCCTTGACCGAGGCCGGCTACGTGGGCGAGGACGTCGAGAACATTCTGCTCAAGCTGATCCAGGCCGCCGACTACGACGTCAAGAAGGCCGAGACCGGCATCATCTACATCGATGAGGTCGACAAGGTCGCGCGCAAGAGCGAGAACCCCTCGATCACCCGGGACGTCTCGGGCGAGGGTGTGCAGCAGGCGCTGCTGAAGATACTGGAGGGAACCACGGCGAGCGTGCCCCCGCAGGGCGGCCGCAAGCACCCGCACCAGGAGTTCATCCAGATCGACACCACGAACGTGCTGTTCATCTGTGGAGGGGCGTTCGCGGGTCTGGAGAACCTTATCGAGGCACGCGTGGGCAAGCAGGGCATGGGCTTCAACGCCATCCTGCGCTCCAAGCAGGAGATGGAGTCCAGCGACCGCTTCGGCGAGATCATGCCCGAGGACCTGCTCAAGTTCGGGATGATCCCGGAGTTCGTCGGTCGTCTCCCGGTCATCACCAGCGTGCACAACCTCGATCGCGCCGCGCTGATCCAGATCCTCACCGAGCCGCGCAACGCGTTGGTCAAGCAGTACCAGCGGTTGTTCGAGCTCGACAACGTGGAGCTGGAGTTCAGCCCGGACGCCCTCGACGCCATTGCCGAGCAGGCCATCATCCGCGCCACCGGTGCGCGTGGCCTGCGCGCCATCATCGAGGAGGTCCTGCTCTCGGTGATGTACGAGGTGCCCAGCAGGGAGGACGTCGCGCAGGTGATCATCACCCGTGAGGCCGTCATGGAGCACGTCTACCCGACGATTGTGCCGCGTGCGCAGATCGCCGACGAGCGGGAGGAGAAGAGCGCCTAGCGCCTCTTCGCCCCGTGGGGAGTCCGCCGGACGAACCGGCGGCGCTCCCCACGTGTTTTCCCGTCTCCGGTGTCGCGGTGGTCGCGGGACATGACCGCGGCGGTCCGTTCTGCACCGGAGGAACAAAAAGCGGCCACCGGACCGGTCGCCGCTGACGGCTTGTGTGCGGGGGCGCCGCTCCTCAGTTCTGGAGGGCCGACTCCAGACGTTCGATCTCCAGGCTCTGGTCGGTGATGAGATCGTTGGCCATCTGAAGAACCTGGGAGTGCCGGCCGTCGATCATCGCGTCTTCGGCCATGGTGATTCCGCCCTCGTGGTGAGTCACCATCAGTTTCACGAACAGTTCGTCGAACGCTGCGCCCGACGCGGACTCCAGCTCCGCCATCTGCTCGGGAGTGGCCATGCCGGGCATGTCCGAATGATCGGTGTCCAGTTCCACGCAGCCGGCCTCGTCGCCGTGGTGGTCGCCGCCGAGCCCGCAGTAGTTCTGGTGCGCCGGGTTCCGACGGGCCGGCTGGTAGACGTTGACGTCCAGCCATTCCTCCATGATGGTCAACTCACCCTGCTGGGCGACGTCGATCCGGTCCGACAGCGCACGGATCTTCGCGTTCTCCACCCGGTCGGGCACCAGGTCGGCCATCTCCACCGCCTGCTCGTGGTGCATGATCATCTTGACCATGTAGGTGACGTCGGCCTCGTTGTGCCCGTTGCCGTCCTGGGCCGCGGCCAACTGCTCCTCGGTGGCGGGGGAGGCGGACTCGCCCGGCGCGCCCGGGGCCAGGACCGGCGGTGCGTCAGCGGCTGTTCCACCGTTTGTGCAGGCAACACAGGACAGCCCTAGTACCGCCGCGCCTATCGCGGCCGTCAGCCCTCGTCGCACCGGTTGCTCCTCGTCGCCAGTTCAACTGCCTTGTTGCGGACTGTCTACGCAAGACCCTGCTTCTTGTCCAGTGTGTGATTGGGATAAAGAAAATTTTACGGCGTGTGGTCATCCCATGACCTGCGGCAACTACGTTCTGTCATTTTTGTGCGATTTCAGTCATCTATTCACGGCAGGTGCCCGTTGGCTATCTTTGCGCTAATTTCGGCGTGCGTTGAACAGGAGTCATCATGCCGGTGTCCCCCAAACCGTCCACGAGACGGCCCGCGCGATTTCGGGTCGGAGCGCTGGCCGGGGTCGCTGCTCTCGCCCTTGCCGGGGCCCTCGTTCCGGCAACGGCCTCAGCAAGCCCCGAACCCCCGATCGCTGAGATCGTGACCAGCGACAATGTTGAGCACATCGCCAACATCCCCAAGACCCAGGCGCTGACCAACAACAACAGCGACCTCGCGTTCACCGGTGACTACGCCATCGGCGGCAACTACGACGGCTTCACCATCTACGACATCAGCGAGCCCGAAAGCCCGGTCATCGTGACCCAGGTTCTGTGCCAGGGCGGCCAGGGCGACGTGTCGGTCAGTGGCGACCTGCTCTACTTCTCCGTCGACTATCCCCGCGCCGACGAGAACTGTGGCAGCCCTGCCGTGGGAGTGGACGACCCCAACGGGTTCGAGGGAATCCGTATCTTCGACATCGCCGACAAGGCCAACCCCGAGTACGTGGCCGCCGTGCGCACCGACTGCGGCTCGCACACCAACACGCTGGTCCCGAGCAAGGACGGCACGACCGACTACGTCTACGTCTCCTCCTACTCGCCCTCCGCGCGCTTCCCCAACTGCCAGCCGCCGCACGACAAGATCTCCGTCATCGAGGTCCCGGTGGACAACCCGAGTGCGGCGGCCGTCGTCAACGAGCCCGTCCTGTTCCCCGACGGCGGCAACCCCGGTGGCACCGCCCCCAACGGCAACCGGGTCTCGGCCACGACCGGCTGCCACGACATCACCGCCTTCGTCGAGCTGAACATCGCTGCCGGGGCCTGCATGGGCGACGGCATCATCCTCAACATCGCCGACCCCGCGAACCCCACGGTCGTCGAGCGGATCCGCGACGACGAGAACTTCGCCTTCTGGCACTCCGCGACCTTCAGCAACGACGGCAAGAAGGTCCTCTTCACCGACGAACTCGGTGGAGGCGGCGCGGCCACCTGCCTGGAAAGCGTCGGCGACACCCACGGGGCCAACGGTTTCTACCGCCTCAACGGTCACATCAACGACCACGGCAAGGGCGACATCCGCCTCAAGTTCGACGGGTACTTCAAGATCCCGCGTCACCAGGAGCCCAACCAGAACTGCGTCGCCCACAACGGCTCGCTGATCCCGGTCAAGGGCAAGGACTTCTTCGTGCAGTCCTGGTACCAGGGCGGCGTGTCGATCATCGACTTCAACAACCCCCGCAAGGCCACCGAGATCGGGTTCTTCGAGCGCAACCCGCTCACCAACCAGTCACTGGGCAGCGGAACCTGGTCGGCCTACTACTACAACGGCTACATCTACTCCAACGACATGGGGCAGGGTTTCGACGTGCTCAAGGTCGACGACCCGCGTCTCAACGGGGCGGAGGCCGTCACCCACGACGAGTTCAACCCCCAGAACCAGACGAAGTACTAAATCGGCGCCCGGTCCGGCCCTCGCTGTCGGGGCGACCACCGCTGACCAGGCCCCGTCCCAGGCGCAATGCGCCAGGGGCGGGGCCTGCCCGCGTGGCGCGGGGCAGAGCACCTAGACTCGGGGCTGCATCCGCACCCACCGTGACCTTGAAGAAGCCAGTGATCTCAAGCCCTGAATACCGCGCCGCCGAAGCCGCGATCCTGGACCGCGCCGGCGAGTCGATCATCCATCCGACCCTGGAACGCATCACCGCGCTCATGGACCTGCTGGGCCAGCCGCAGCGCAACTACCGTGCCGTGCACGTGACCGGTACCAACGGCAAGACCTCAACCGCGAGGATGATCGACGGGCTGTTGCGTGAGCGCCGGCTGCGCGTCGGACGCTTCACCAGCCCGCACCTGACCAGCATGCGCGAACGCATCGTCATCGACGGCGAACCCATCTCCGAGGAAGGGTTCGTGGCCGTCTTCGACGACGTCATGCCCTATGTCGAGATGGTCGACGCTGCCCATGACGTGCGAATGTCCTTCTTCGAGGTGCTGGTGGGCATGGCCTACGCGGCTTTCGCGGACGCCCCGGTGGACGTCGCTGTCGTCGAGGTCGGCATGGGGGGAGCATGGGACGCCACCAACGTCATCCAGGCCGACGTCGCCGTGATCACGCCCATCTCCATCGACCACGCCTCCTACCTCGGTGACACCGTCGCCGACATCGCCGTCGAGAAGGCGGGGATCATCAAGGCCGACTCGGTCGCGGTCCTGGCCCAGCAGCCGGTCGAGGCAGCGGAAGTGCTGCTGCGCCACGCCGCTGAGGTCGGTGCCCAGGTCGCCCGCGAAGGACTGGAGTTCGGGGTCGCCCACCGCGACATCGCGGTGGGCGGTCAGCAGCTTTCCCTGAAGGGCCTGCGTGCCGGATACGAAGGGATCTTCCTTCCTCTGTTCGGTGCCTATCAGGCAGGCAACGCCGCCGTCGCGGTAGCCGCGGTGGAGGCGTTCGCGGCCCCCGCCGAGGGCGACGACAGTCTCGACCCCGACCTGGTCCGCACCGCCCTGGCGTCCGTGTCCTCACCGGGGCGGATGGAGGTTGTGCGACGCAGTCCCACGATCCTGGTGGATGCGGCGCACAATCCTGCCGGGATGGCCGCCACCGCCGAAACGCTCACCGAGGCGTTCTCCTTCAGCCGGCTCGTGGGCGTGCTGGCCATCGTGGCCGACAAGGACGCCGAGGGCATTCTGGAACCCCTGGAGCCGCTGCTGGCCGAGGTCGTGATCACCCGGAACTCCTCCGAGCGCAGTATGGAGCCTGCTCGGCTCCTCGCCTTGGCCGAGGAGGTCTTCGGGCCCGACCGGGTCCACCTGGCCGAGCGGCTGGACGACGCGATCGACCAGGCCGTCGCCCTTGCGGAAGAGACCGGTGAGCTCAGCGGCGCGGGTGTGCTCGTCACCGGTTCGGTCATCACGGCGGGCGACGCCACCCACCTGTTGAAGAGGGACTGACCGTGCGAACGATCTGTGCTGTTCTCCTTGTTTTCGAGGCAATCGTCCTGGGTCTGGCCATCCCGGTCGCCATTCAGCTGGGCGGCCTCTCCCCGGGTTTCGCCGGAGGGGTGTGGGGCGGCCTCGCGCTGGCGGCTCTGGTGCTGGCCGCTCTGCAACGGATGCGCTGGGCGTTCTATCTGGCGTGCGTGCTCCAGGTCGCGATGGTGGTCAGTAGTTTCGCGGTTCCGGGGTTGCCCTTCGCAGGGCTGGTCTTCGCGGCCCTGTGGATCGCCGGAGTCGTTCTCGGACGCAGGACCGATGCGATGAAGGCCGAGTACGAGAGGGCCCGTGCCGAGTACGAGGCATCCCAGGACGTCTGACCCGGAAGGGCTGCCACCTGGTCGATGTCCCGATTCGGCCGGGCAGGGGGAGGCGAACCGGTAGGGTTGCGCACGGCCAAAGGTAAAAACCTCCCCATCCCGGTGGGGTGCAAACCGGCGGCGAATTTTCGAACAGTGCAATATGCCGAGGAGAGAATCACCGTGGAGCGCACCCTTGTCCTGATCAAGCCCGATGGAGTGCGACGCAACATCATCGGCGACGTCATCTCCCGCATCGAGCGCAAGGGACTCAAGATCGTCGCGCTGGAGCTGCGCACCCTGGACGCCGACACCGCGAAGACGCACTACGAGGAGCACGCGGCCCGTCCCTTCTTCCCCTCCCTGGTCGAGTTCATCACCGGTGGCCCGCTCGTGGCGATGGTCGTCGAGGGCGAGCGCTCCGTCGAGGCGTTCCGCGCGCTGGCGGGGGCGACCGACCCGGTCGCGGCCAGTCCCGGCACCATCCGCGGCGACTTCGCCCTGGAGGTTCAGGCCAACATCGTGCACGGCTCGGACTCCACCTACTCCGCGGAGCGCGAGATCAAGCTTTTCTTCCCCGACCTGGGGTAGTACCACTCTTCAGCAGGGTCAGGCGAGATTCGGACGGTTAGCCGGCTGGGTCACGCCTGGCCCTTTTCGCGTTCTCTGTGCTGTAAAGATCGGCGCGTTTGTGTAATCATGCGACTCCCTAGCGTTACGATACGAGTATTCCGATCCCCATTCGCGACGGATCAGAGCTGTATCAACCGTCTCGGGTGAGCCGCATCCCTTTTGGCGCCGCTGAGGACGTTTCATGACCAATAACCTTGCTTTTCTCGGCCGGGACATGGCGGTTGATCTCGGTACCGCCAACACCCTGGTGTACGTCCGCGGCCGGGGCATCGTCCTCAACGAACCCTCGGTGGTGGCACTCAACACCTCCACCGGCAGGATCGTCGCTGTCGGCACCGACGCCAAGCAGATGATCGGACGCACACCGGGCAACATCACCGCGGTGCGTCCCCTCAAGGACGGTGTGATCGCGGATTTCGAGATCACCGAGCGTATGCTGCGCTACTTCATCCAGAAGATCCATCGCCGCCGCCACTTCGCCAAGCCGCGCATCATCGTCGCAGTACCCAGCGGCATCACCTCGGTGGAACACCGAGCGGTGAAGGAGGCGGGATACCAGGCCGGCGCGCGCCGCGTCTTCATCATCGAAGAACCGATGGCCGCAGCCATCGGGGCCGGCCTCCCGGTCCACGAGCCCACCGGCAACATGATCGTCGACATCGGGGGCGGCACCACCGAGGTCGCGGTGATCTCCATGGGGGGCATCGTCATCTCCCAGTCCATCCGGGTGGGCGGTGACGAGCTCGACGAAGCCATCATGACCTTCATCAAGAAGGAGCACTCCCTGATGGTGGGGGAGCGCACCGCCGAGGAGCTCAAGGTCGCCATCGGTTCGGCTTACCCCGACGGCGGCGAGGAGCTGTACGCAGAGGTCCGTGGCCGCGACCTGATCAGCGGCCTGCCCAAGACCATCGTCATCAGCGCCACCGACGTCAGAGAGGCCATCGAGGAGCCCGTCACCGCCATCATCGACGCGGTGCGCACCACACTCGACAAGTGTCCGCCCGAACTCTCCGGCGACATCATGGACCGCGGCATCGCCGTGGCCGGCGGCGGCGCACTGTTGAGGGGCCTCGACGAGCGGCTGCGCCACGAGACGGGAATGCCCATCCACGTAGCGGAGAACGCACTGGACTCCGTGGCCCTGGGCTCGGGTACCTGCGTGGAGAACTACGAACGCCTGAACCAGGTACTGGTCCCGGAACGGCGGCGTTGACGGTGCGCCACGACAGTCCGCGGGCGCGGACACTCCTGGCGATCCTGCTCGCGGTCTGTCTGGCCCTCCTCGTCCTGGACTCCCGTGCCGGGGACAATCCGGTGGGAGTCGGTGCGCGCGCAGCCGGTGCGATCGCCTTCGGTCCGCTGTCGAGCGCGGTGGCGACCGTCGCGGAGCCCCTGAGTAGCTTCTACACCACGCTGACGAGGGCTCCGGGCGCGGCCAGGCACATCGAGGACCTGGAGCGGCGCAATGCCGACCTCGCCGCCGAGGTGGAGGCCCTACAGGCCGACGGGGTCCGATCCGCGGAACTGGCCGACCTGTTCACCCTGTCCGGACTGGGGGGCTACGAGATCGTGCCCGCCCAGGCCGTGACCCGGGCCACCGGTCAGGGGTACTCCCAGACCATCACGCTGGACGTGGGGGAGCGCGACGGCGTGGCCGCCGACATGACGGTGATCAACGGAGAGGGCCTCGTGGGGCGGGTCATGGACGTCACCTCCCGTACGAGCACGGTCCTGCTCCTGACCGACAGTTCTGCCTCGGTGGGCGCTCGAATGGCCGGTTCCAAGGAGATCGGAGTGGTCAGCGGCTCCTCGCACGCCATTACCGAGGACGCACCGCTGAACTTCGAGCTCCTGGACGCCACCGCCACCGTCAAAACCGGCGATCGCGTTGTCACGCTGGGCTCCCACGACGGCGCACCCTTCGTTCCGGGGGTGCCCGTGGGCAAGGTCCGAAGCGTCGAGGATACGCCCGGTGCGCTCAGTCGTACCGCGCTGGTCACCCCGTTCGTTGACGTCAGCCGGCTCGACGTCGTCGGCGTGGTGGTGGCCGCACCCGAGACCGATCCGCGTGACTCCGTGCTCCCCGACGATCCCAGCAAAGGCGACAAATGAACAGAGGACTCCTGGCCGGGCTTCTGGTCGCGGCCGCAGTGATCGTGCAGATCACCGTCGTCAACCGGCTCCCGATGCCCTGGGGTGTCGCTCCCGACCTGGTGGTGCTGACCGTCGTCGCGGTCGCGTTGCGCACCTCCGCCGTCGCCGGCGCCCTCTCCGGTTTCGTCGCGGGCCTCGCCGTTGACGTCGCCCCGCCGGCCGATCACGAGCTCGGTCGCTACGCCCTGGTCCTCTGTCTCGCCGGCTACCTGGTCGGCCTGCTGCGCGAACCGCTGTCGAGTTCCTGGCGGTGGCCCTACGGAGTCGCCGCCGCGGCGATCACCGGAGTCTCGTTGGGATACGCCCTCGTGGGGGTGGTGCTGGGCGACCCGCGCATCAGCCTCGCCGCGGTCGCCTCGATCCTTCCCGTCTCCGTGATCATGACCATGATCGTCTCGCCGCTGGTGATCGCCCCGGTCTCGTGGGTGATGCGAAGCCTCGTCCCCGATGATCTCATCACGGTGGGAGACGTCTCCTGGGCGAGCGGGAGGAACCGGTTGTGAACCTGCCACCTGTCACCGGACCCGGCCGGGGGCACCGGCCCGGCCGGATCGGACTGTTCATCGCCCAGGCGCTCTCCCTGGCGCTGCTGTTGGTCCTCGCGGGGCGGCTCTGGTACCTCCAGGTCCCCAGGGGCGAGCACTACCAGAGCCTTGCCGCGGCCAACCGGACCCAGGACCTCGTCATTCCGGCCACCCGCGGTCAGATCCTGGACTCCAACGGGCGCCCGCTGGTGCGCAATCACACCGAGCTCATCGTCTCGGCCGACTTCCATGCCCTGGCCGAGGAGAAGGACGGCGGTGACGCCGTACTCGCCCGTCTCGCCGATGTCTTGGACACGCCTTTCGAGGAGTTGCGCCAGCGGATGCGGTTGTGCGGCCCTGAGGTCAGCCGCCCCTGCTGGCCGGGGTCGCCCTATCAGCCGATCACACTGGCCGAGGGTATCGAACCCCGGATGGCGTTGCAGATCATGGAGCGCAAGGAAGAGTTCCCCGGGATCTCCGCGCAACAGCACGCCGTGCGCGAGTACCCGCAGAAGGAGAGCGCCGCCCAGGTGCTCGGCTACCTCCAGCCGGTCACTCAGGAGGAGCTGGAGGCGCGCGAGACGCTGCGTACCCAGTTCAGCGGGGTCGACCAGGTCGGACGCGACGGCCTGGAGTTCGTCTACGACGATCAGTTGCGCGGTACCGCGGGAGTACGGAAGCTGGCCGTGGACAGCCGGGGCAACGTCACCGGGGTCGTCGAGGAGGTCGTACCGAAGCCGGGTATGCACCTGGTCACCGGTATCGACGCCACCGTGCAGCAGGCCGTCGAACAGGCACTGAGCAAGGGCATCGAGCGTTCCAAGGGCGCAGGGTACCCGGCGGACGCAGCGGCGGGGGTCGTCCTGGACGTGCGTACCGGCCGGTTGATCGCTATGGCGAGCGTTCCCACCTACGACCCCAGTGTGTGGGACGGCGGCATCGATCAGAGCACCTACGAGAAGCTGCTGTCGGAGAAGGCCGGCCAGCCGCTCATCTCCCGGGCGCTTCAGGGGCAGTTTCCGCCTGCCTCCGCTTTCAAGGTCTCCTCGCTGTCGGCGGCCGTGGAGAACGGCGCCAAGCTCACGGACAACTACGACTGCCCGGGGTCCATGAACGTGGGGAACCGGGAGTTCCGCAACTACGAGAGCGGTGCGTACGGTTCGCTCAGCCTGCACCGCGCCATCGTGGTCTCCTGCAACACCGTCTTCTACAAGTTCGCCTACGACCAGTGGCTCGCCGACGGCGGTACCAATCCGGTGGGCGACCCCAAGGACCCCATGGTCGACATGGCCCGGGGGTTCGGCTTCGGCCGCGCCACGGGAATCGACCTGCCCAACGAGGTCACCGGGCGTATCCCCGACCGGCAGTGGAAGAAGGACTACTGGAAGGCGACCAGGAACGATTCCTGCAAGCGGGCGAAGTCGGGCTACCCCGAGCAGGACGATCCGCAGCATGCCGCCTACCTCAAGGCGGTGGCCACGGAGAACTGCACCGAGGGCTACACATGGCGCGCCGGCGACGCGGCGAACTTCGCGATCGGCCAGGGCGACGTCCTGGCCACCCCGCTGCAGATGGCCGTCGCCTACGCGGCGATCGCCAACGGGGGCACCCTGTACGAGCCGCGGGTCGCGAAAGCGCTCATCTCGGCGGACGGCAAACAGGTCCAGGAAGTTCCTCCGGTGGAGGCGGGCGAACTGCCCGTCTCCGACACGACCCTCGCCTATCTGCGCAACGCGTTGGCCGATGTGCCCAAGGAGGGGACGGCCGCGGGTGCGTTCGGCGGGTTCCCCCAGGACAAGGTGGCCATCGCGGGAAAGACCGGGTCGGCGACCGTCGTCGGCCAACGGGAATCGGCCTGGTTCGCCTCCTACGCGCCTGCCGACGATCCGCGCTTCGCGGTCGTGGTGTTCATCTCCCAGGGCGGGACCGGGGGCAGCGCGGCGGCTCCGGTCGCACGTGAGATCTACGAGGCGATCTACGGGTTCGGCCCGGAGCCGGTGGACCCGGCCAAGACCGAGGTGGACATCAAGTCCGACGAGCAGGACGAACGCGACGGGGCGGAGCAGAAGCAGCCCAAGCCCGCGCTCCCCGGCGGCGAGCCGCCGTCCGGCCTGCCCACCGTCCGGCCGGACGGCACCGTCCAGGCGCCCTGACCCCGATCACGATGCTAGCGAGGCGGACCATGTCGCTCTACCCGAGTAAGCACGCTCGGCCCACGCTCGGCACACGCGCCGGGCGCCTGGTGGCCTACGGGATGCCGCGCCGTCTCGACTGGGTGCTGCTGTCCGCGGTGCTTGCCCTGGGAGTCATCGGCACGCTTCTGGTGTGGGCCTCGACCATGGTCAGCGGTCAGGCCGGCGGGCTCACCGACTTCGCCCAGCGCCACGTCGCGCACTTTGCCGTGGGTCTCCTGATCTGCCTGGTCGTGGCCTCGGTCGACTATCGTGCCCCGCATGCCTACGCTCCCGTGATCTTCGTGGTGGCCGCCATCGGCCTCGCCCTGGTGCTCACACCCCTGGGGCAGGTCATCAACGGGTCCCGCTCCTGGATCGTCATCGGCGGTTTTCAGGCCCAGCCCGGCGAGATCGCCAAGATCGCGTTGATCCTGGGCACGGCCATGCTGTTGGGGGAGCCCCGCGACGGCGAGCACGCTCCCACCGGCCGCGACGTCGTGTTCAGCCTGGTGGCCCTGGCGGTGCCGATGGGCTTGATCCTCGCCCAGCCCGACCTGGGAACAGCCATGGTGCTCGGCGCGATCTACCTGGGCATCCTCATGCTGTCGGGAGCACCGCTGCGCTGGGTCCTGGTGATGCTGCTCTCCGGACTGTTGGCGATCTTCGCCGTCTGGTGGTTCGGGCTGCTCAAGGATTACCAGTTGGCCCGCTTCGCCACCTTCATCGACCCCACCGCCGACCCGCAAGGAGCCGGCTACAACGCCAACCAGGCCATCATCGCCATCGGTTCTGGCGGATTCAACGGCACGGGCCTGTTCAACGGGGACCAGACCAGCGGAAAGTTCGTCCCCGAGCAGCACACGGACTTCATCTTCACCGTTGCGGGGGAGGAGTTGGGATTTGTCGGCGGACTGACGATCATCCTGCTGCTGGGCGTGGTGGTCTGGCGGGTCCTGCGAATCGCCGCGGGCTGCGAGCAGCCCTATGCCCGCCTCGTCTGCGTGGGGGTGGCCGCATGGGTGGCCTTCCAATGCTTCACCAACATCGGGATGAACCTCGGGATCATGCCGATCACCGGTCTGCCCCTGCCGTTCGTCTCCTACGGGGGAACCGCTGCGATCGCCGGCCTCGCCGCGATCGGTCTGGTCCTCGCCATCCATGCCCGGGACCGCGGATTCGAGTGAGGACAGGGCATCGACCGGGCGGTGCAGCAGGTGAGGGCTCCGGGCCGAGTCCAGAGCCGCGGCGAAGGACCACGGGCAGGGGAGCCGGTCGGGGGAGGAGTCCGCGTGGACGGGAGGGAACACCGCCGAGGAAAATACGCGAGGACTCTGCGTACGAAGAGATGTACGGCCCGGCGCCCCGCTCGCGCCGGGCCGTACACGTACTTAGACGACCCGGTGCCGCGGACGGTTGTCAGGAAATCAGGATTTTTTGAAGAAAAATTCTGAATCCTCGGTCGTTCCTCGACCAGTCGCCGTGCCGATAGGGGGCCGAGGCGACCAAACCGGAATGACCTTATCGGTCCGTTCGCTTTTCAACTCGTTCGCGACAGGGAAGAGCAGGAATGTGCAGACCGACCGGCACGCAATATGCGGGCCTGTTCTGTCAGGTTGGGTCAGTGGTGCGAGAGTCCCGGTGCGCACCGTACGCTGAAGTGGACAGAAACCTCCCGCGCCGGGCACGGAAGTCGACACGTGACCCCGGCTGCGAGAGCGCTGGAGGAAAGGAGCCGAACTGCCCCCCGCACCAGAGGGCGTCACTTCGCTCTCCAACGGATACCAGGGCTTCCGGCAGCGCGTGCAGTACGACAGGCGCCACCGGAGGTGGCTCGCGAGCGATCGCGACGCCGTCCGTATGTGCGGTCCCCAGGTTCCCACTGCCTTCTCGACGGGGTTCTCGCCTCACCCCACGATTCCCCTTGCGGGCGCCGTTCCCACCGGGGCGGCACGTGAGGCGAAGAACATCGAACCCGAGTCGACCAAGCCGCGCGACCCCGAACAGGTGCGTGTTCACCTTGACGCGTCCATGCCCGAGGGCATGGACGTCATCGAGGCGGTCCAGGCTGTGGCGGACGGTCATCCTGACCGTCCGGAAGCATCGGAGAGGCAGTCCCGACTGCCTGGCGTTCCCGTCAAGGGTGCCGTGACCGCGACGACCGCGTCCACGGCAGTCGAGCGGGTCGAGACGCAGCGGCCCGCAGGTAAGGGCCACAGTCGCCTCGAAGCGCGATCACCCTTTCGATACCCTTGTGGTGACGGGCGCGCCACAGAAGAGCGACAAGACACATATGCGATACTTCGCTTGATCGTCGGGCACACGACACCTGCCCTACGAACAGACGACGTGGTGACCGGCCTTTGTCAGGTTGCCGGCCTCGCGCCGCCGTCATCGCTGGTGATGACCAGGCTGGCGCAGGGGCCGCTCGACGAAGTCACCGGTGCGACAGCCGCCCCGTCCGCCGCGGATCACGCGGCCTCGGAACCAGCCACCACCGTCGTCAGCGCACACGTTGGGGCCGCCTTCGCGCGGGCCCGAGCGGGGAACGTGCGCGCGCCACAAGGACTTTGAGCCGATGCCGCTAGTAGCGACACCGGTACAGACATTAGTGACGACAGTTCTCGTGAGCCGCGGCCCAGGCGTACAGCGCCGGGACCGCGCCTGAGGACTCTGACGGGAGACCGCCCGGATGCTCGAAAACGAGCCCAGCAGCGGTGCCAATGGCACTGCGGGCACAACTGAACTGAACGAGGCCGAGAAGGCGCCACGCGAATCGGCGAGCGTCGGCGCGTCCGAGGGGGCGGTGACCAAGCCGGTGCGCCGACGGCGTACCGCCAGCCGCCCGGCCGGCCCGCCGCCGGAACCAGAGCCTGCACCCGAGCGCGCGCCTGTCGTCGCCGCTCCCGTGGAGTCGGTTCCCGCTGAGGCCGGGGCAGGCGCGCCCGAGCCGGCTGCCGATTCCGGTCAGGCCGCGGAGGAACCCCCTGCCGCCGCGCCCAAGAAGCGTGTCCGCAAGGCCGCCGCACCCAAGACCACCACCAAGAGCACCAGGACCCGCACTCGGAAGAAGGCCGCGGAACCCGACCCCGCGGCCGAGACCACCGAGCCGGTCGAGCCCCAGCAGGCCGTGGAACCCCAGCCTGCGCCGGAACCGGCCCAGGCCGAGGAACGCCCCGGCCAGTCGTCGGCCGCAACCGTCACGTTCCAGCCGCCGATGGTGCTGTTCCAGCCGCCGGTCGCGTTCACCCCCCCCGTTGAGAAGGCGGTCGTGCGCACCGAGGCCGCTGTCGCGCCTGCCGTGTCCGAGCCAGAGGAGTCCGAGGACCCCGAGGCCGATGACACCGACGACGAGGACCGTCCCTCGCGGCGCCGACGCCGGCGCGGTGGTCGCGGCCGCGGAAAGTCGCGTCCGGGGGAGGAGAACACCGACGACGACACCGAGCCGGCCGAAACGCGCACGGACGCGTCGACCCCTCAGCCCGAGCAGGAACAGGGCGACGACACGGACGAGAGCGCCTCGGCCGAGGACTCCGACCGCGACGACGAGTCCGCCTCCTCGGGCAGCCGCCGTCGCCGCCGCCGCAGGCGTCGTTCCGGTGGTGACGCCGAGGGGGAGGCACCCGACGAGTCCGACGACCCGCCCAACACCGTCGTGCGTGTGCGTTCGCCGCGTCCGGCCCGCGCCGAGCGCCCCATCGAGGACGAGGTTCAGGCGGTCCGCGGCTCCACCCGACTGGAGGCCAAGCGCCAGCGTCGGCGCGAAGGGCGCGAGCAGGGACGCCGTCGCCCGCCGATCATCACCGAGTCCGAGTTCCTCGCCCGCCGAGAGGCGGTCAAGCGTGACCTGGTCGTGCGCCGCACCGGCGAGCGCACCCAGATCGCAGTGCTCGAGGACGACGTCCTGGTCGAGCACTATGTCGACCGCGCCGACCACAAGTCCTACGTCGGCAACGTCTACCTGGGCCGGGTGCAGAACGTCCTGCCCTCGATGGAAGCGGCCTTCGTCGACATCGGCAAGGGGCGCAACGCAGTCCTCTACGCCGGCGAGGTGAACTGGGACGCCTCCGGTCTGGAGGGGCAGCCGCGCCGCATCGAGGCCGCGCTCAAGTCGGGCCAGTCGGTCCTCGTCCAGGTCACCAAGGACCCGCTCGGCCACAAGGGAGCCCGGCTCACGAGCCAGATCAGCCTTCCCGGCCGCTACCTGGTCTACGTGCCCGACGGCTCCATGACCGGCATCAGCCGCAAGCTCCCCGACAAGGAGCGCGCCCGGCTCAAGCAGATCCTGAAGAAGGTCATGCCCGCCGGAGCCGGCGTGATCGTGCGCACCGCGGCAGAGGGCGCCAGCGAGGAGGAGCTGGAGCGCGACATCTCCCGCCTCGCCAAGCAGTGGGAGTCGATCAAGCGCAAGTCCAAGTCGGCGACGGCCCCGGCCCTGCTCAACAGCGAGCCCGACCTCACCGTCCGCGTGGTCCGCGACGTCTTCAACGAGGACTTCTCCAGCCTCGCCGTCTCCGGTGACGATGCCTGGGAGACCGTGCACGATTACGTGGACCACGTCGCTCCGCATCTGGCGGAGCGACTGTCGCACTGGACCGGCGAGCGCGACGTCTTCGAGGCGTACCGGATCGACGAGCAGATCGCCAAGGCCCTGGACCGCAAGGTCTGGCTGCCCAGCGGCGGTTCATTGGTGATCGACCGCACCGAGGCCATGACGGTGGTCGACGTCAACACCGGCAAGTTCACCGGTCAGGGCGGCAACCTCGAAGAGACCGTCACCAAGAACAACCTTGAGGCCGCCGAAGAGATCGTGCGGCAGCTGCGGTTGCGCGACATCGGCGGCATCATCGTCATCGACTTCATCGACATGGTGCTGGAGAGCAACCGCGACCTGGTGCTGCGGCGCATGCTGGAGTGCCTGTCCCGGGACCGGACCAAGCACCAGGTGGCCGAAGTCACGTCCCTCGGCCTGGTCCAGATGACCCGGAAGAGGGTCGGTCAAGGGCTGCTGGAGGCGTTCTCGCACTCCTGCGACCACTGCAACGGCCGCGGGTTGATTCTGCACACCGAGCCCATCGAGACCAAGCCCGCCAACGGTAACGGCGCCGGCAACGGAAACGGTGGTGGCAGCAGCAACGGCAACGGTGGCCGCAAGAAGAAGAACAAGGGCGGCGCCGACAAGCCCGACCCCGCCAAACAGGACAAGCCCGAAAAGGCGGAGAAGCAGGACAAGCCGGAGAAGGCGGAGAAGGCGGAGAAGGCAAAGACCCCTGACCCGGTCGTCGAACCGGCCCCGGCCGCCGAGTCCGAGCCCGCCCAGGCTCAGCCCGAGCCCAAGGTGACCCGTCGTGCACCGCGGCGGGCCAAGCGTGCCGCAGGGCCGCCGCCCGAGCCCGACGAGGCGGTCCAGGAGGCGCAGTCGGCCCCGGAGCCTCAGGCCGAGCCGGCCGAGGCCGACGCGAGCGCAACCGATGGGACTCCGAGCGACGGTGACGCCGAGCGTCCGCGCCGTCGTCGCTCCCGTCGCAAGGCCACCGCTGCACCAGAGGCCGCGAGCGTCGAGGCAGGATAGATCCGCGACCGACCGGGTCCTCCGGGCCCGGTCGGTCGCGTTGTGCAACGTGCTCACCCTCAACGGGCGGATGGTAATCTAAGGTCCGGTGCGTCGGCGCGCCCCACATGTTCGCGCGCCCGAGACCTACTTTCGATTCCCTCACCGCCCTCGTGACCGAGGGGGAGCGGGTTGATGACTGCGGTCGATTTTGAGCGCATTTTTTCTGAAGCGAGCAGGAAGTGAGTTTCCCGGTGTACGCGATCGTGCGAGCGGGCGGCCGACAGGAGAAGGTTTCCGTCGATGACGTCTTGAACATCGACTTGGTAGCCGACGAGGTCGGCGCCACCCTCAAGTGGGAGCCGCTGCTTGTCGTCAACGACGGCAATGTCATCAGCGAGGCCGCCGAGCTGGGTGGTTACCTGGTCACCGCCGAGGTGATCGGCGAGGCCAAGGGCCCCAAGATCAACATCCTGAAGTACAAGAACAAGACCGGTTACAAGAAGCGCCTGGGTCACCGCCAGAAGTACACCCGGGTCCGCGTCACCGGTATCGCCGCGAAGTAGCAGGAGGAGCTCGAAATGGCACACAAGAAGGGCGCATCGTCCAGCCGTAACGGGCGCGACTCCAACGCCCAGCGACTCGGCGTCAAGCGCTTCGGCGGCCAGGCCGTCAACGCCGGCGAGATTCTCGTCCGCCAGCGCGGTACCCACTTCCACCCGGGCGACAACGTCGGCCGTGGTGGCGACGACACCCTGTTCGCCCTGGTCGCGGGCAAGGTCGAGTTCGGTAACCGTCGCGGCCGTAAGGCCGTCAGCATCGTCCCCGTCCCGGCCGCCGCCGAATAAGGCCCGGCAGGACAGACGACGCAAGTACCAACGCGCGAGGCGGGCCAGTGTCCTTACTGGCCCGCCTCGCGTGCGTTCTGCAAGCAGTATCGAGCAGTACCCAGGGGAGAGACACATGCCCGATTTCGTCGACGAAGCGGTCTTGCAGATCAAGGCCGGGGACGGCGGGCACGGCTGTGCCTCCATCCACAGAGAGAAGTTCAAGCCGCTCGGCGGCCCGGACGGCGGTAACGGCGGTCGCGGCGGTGACGTGATCCTCCAGGTCGACCGCAACACCGCGACGCTCCTGGACTACCAGCGCCGCCCGCACCGCAAGGCCCGCAACGGTACGCCCGGGCAGGGCGGCCACCGTTCCGGCGCCCAGGGGGAGGACCTGATTCTCACCGTCCCCGACGGCACCGTGGTGACCGGTTCGGACGGCGAGGTCATCGCCGACCTCGTGGGCGAGGGCACCCAGTTGGTGATCGCGACCGGCGGCCACGGCGGCCTCGGCAACGCCGCGTTGGCGTCCACCAAGCGCAAGGCGCCCGGTTTCGCACTGAAGGGCGAGGCCGGCGACGAGCTGGAGATCCGCCTGGAGATCAAGACCATCGCCGACGTCGGTCTGGTGGGTTTCCCCAGCGCTGGAAAGTCGTCGCTGATCGCGGCGCTGTCTGCTGCCCGCCCCAAGATCGCCGACTACCCCTTCACCACGTTGATCCCCAACCTCGGCGTGGTCGAGGCGGGTGAGACCCAGTACGTGGTCGCGGACGTGCCCGGTCTGATCCCCGGGGCAAGCGAGGGCAAGGGCCTGGGGCTGGCGTTCCTGCGCCACATCGAGCGCTGCTCCACTCTTCTGCACGTGCTCGACTGCGCGACCTTCGAGCCGGGCCGCGATCCGGTGAGCGACCTCGAGGTCCTGGAGGCGGAACTCGCCGCTTACGCCGCGCAGACCGAGGTCGACCTCTCCGACCGTCCGCGCATCGTCGCCCTGAACAAGGTGGATGTTCCCGACGGACGCGAGCTCGCCGACATGGTCACTCCCATGCTCCAGGAGCGCGGCTACCAGGTGATCCATGTCTCGGCTGCCTCTCGTGAGGGCTTGCGCGAGCTGTCCTTCGCGCTTGCCGCCCAGGTGGCCACGGCGCGAGAAGCCAAGCCTGTGGAGGAGCCCACCCGACTGGTGCTGCGACCCCGTGAGATCGGCGAGGTCGGGTTCCAGGTCGTCAAGGCCGGGGAGAACACCTTCCGTGTCATCGGTGACAAACCGACCCGCTGGGTGCGCCAGACCGACTTCACCAACGAGGAAGCCGTGGGCTACCTCGCCGACCGCCTCAACCGCCTCGGCATCGAGGCAGCGCTGGCCAAGGCCGGTGCGACCGAGGGGGCCGAGGTGCAGATCGGTGACACCGACGACGCCGTGGTCTTCGACTGGGACCCGACCATCGACGCCGACGAGATCGTTCCCGGTCCGCGCGGTACCGACGCCCGATTGGCCTGACCCCGCGACGACGATCCCCCGAAAGGACACGTGACATGAGCGCCGAGGACCTTGGCCAGGCGTGTTCGGCCATGACCCGGGCCCGACGGGTCGTGGTCAAGGTGGGGTCGTCGTCGTTGACCACGGCTGAGGGCACCATCGACCACGACCGTGTTGCGCAGTTGGCCGATGTGCTGGCACAGCGCCGTTCGGCCGGGGTCGAGATCGTCCTGGTGTCCTCGGGCGCGGTCGCGGCCGGGATGACTCCTCTGGGGCTGACGCGCCGCCCCAGAGACCTCGCCACCCAGCAGGCCGCGGCCAGTGTGGGCCAGGGGCTGCTCCTGGCCCGCTATGCCGCCGAGTTCGCCCGGCACGGCCTCACTGCCGCCCAGGTCCTGCTGACGGTGGAGGACATGATGCGGCGCGTGCAGTACCGCAACGCTCAACGCACCCTGATCCGGTTGCTGGAAATCGGTGCCGTCCCCATCGTCAATGAGAACGACACCGTGGCCACCCACGAGATTCGGTTCGGAGACAACGACCGCCTCGCCGCACTCGTGGCGCATCTGCTGCGCGCAGACGCCCTCGTGCTGCTCTCGGACGTGGACGCCCTTTACGACGGGAACCCCGGTCTGCCCGGTACGAAACGCATCGCCCGGGTCGACGGCCCCGCTGACCTTGAGGGGGTGGACGTAGGCAGCGCGGGCAAGCGCGGTGTGGGGACCGGCGGGATGGTGACCAAGGTCGACTCCGCCCGTATCGCCACCGCTGCCGGGGTCTGCACCGTTCTCACGTCAGCTGCCAACGCGCACGCGGCGCTGACCGGTAGTCCGGTCGGCACGTTCTTCGCTCCGGCTCGGCACCGGCGCCCCTCCACCCGCCAACTCTGGCTGGCGCACGCCACCGCCGGGCGCGGCAGCGTCGTCCTGGACCCGGGGGCGGTGCGCGCCGTGGTGGGGCGCAACGCCTCGTTGCTTCCGGCCGGAGTGGTGCGGGTGGAGGGCGACTTCGTGGCCGGCGACCCGGTGGACCTGCTCGACGAGACCGGCAGCGCGGTGGCGCGCGGCCTGGTCAACTACGATGCCGCCGAAATCCCCGAACTCATGGGCCGCTCCACCCGCTGGCTCGCCCGTGAGCTCGGATCGGAGTACAAACGCGAGATCGTGCACCGCGACGACCTGGTAGTGCTCTAGCGAACGGTCCGGCGAGGCCGCGAAGAATTCCGGCGCGGATCGGTGCGCGGCGACTCACCCGGGCTTAGGCTCATGGCGCCCGACCCACTTCGCTGAGGAGTCGTTCGCCGTGTCTGCCGAAGGAAGCACCAAAGCCGTCATCACTGCGCTCGGCGCGAACCTGGGGATTGCCGCGACGAAGTTCGTCGCCTGGGCGTTGACCGGATCCTCGTCGATGCTCGCGGAGTCCATCCACTCCGTCGCGGACTCCGGGAACCAGGTCCTGCTGCTGGTGGGCGGCAAGCGCGCGAAGCGGGAGGCCACACCGGAGCACCCGTTCGGGTTCGGCCGTGAGCGCTATGTCTACGCCTTCGTCGTCTCCATCGTCTTGTTCAGCCTCGGCGGTCTCTTCGCGTTGTACGAGGCGTGGCACAAACTCAGCGACCCCCACCCGATCGACAGTTGGCGGTGGGTGCCGATCGTGGTGCTCCTGGCGGCCATGGCGATGGAGGCCACGGCGCTGCGCACCGCGGTCAAGGAGTCCAACCGGGTGCGGGGTAAGGCCAATTGGGTGCAGTTCGTGCGCCGGTCCAAGTCCCCCGAACTGCCGGTGATCCTCCTGGAGGACACCGGGGCGCTGCTGGGATTGGTCTTCGCGCTGATCGGCGTGGGCCTCACCCTGATCACCGGCAACGGCGTCTGGGACGGTCTGGGGACTGCGGCTATCGGTCTGCTGCTGGTGACCATCGCTGTCGTTTTGGCGATGGAGATGAAGAGTCTGCTGATCGGGGAGTCGGCGACGGCCGAGCACGTACGGCTGATCCGTGCGGCCATCGAGGCCGGGGACGACGGCGAGACCGTCATCCACATGCGGACCCTGCACCTGGGGCCGGAAGAAATTCTTGTTGCGGCAAAAATCGCGATCGACCCGACCGAAAATACTGTTGACCTGGTGCGGGCGATCAACCGTGTCGAGGGACGAATCCGGGCTGCGGTACCGATTGTGCAACTTATCTATCTGGAGCCCGATATTCTACGCATTGCCCCACCCCCTACGGGATAATTCCGCCGGGGTTCCCTCAACGTTGGAGTTTCATGTACCCCGCTGTCTCCAGCATCCCCGTGTCGTCCCCGCGCTCCGCGGCCGGTCTCCTCGGCGCCGCAGCGCTGGGCGCCGTCCTCGTTCTCTCCGGGTGCTCCTCCGCCGAGGACATCGCGCCCGTCAGCGCCACGGACGACACCGCCTCCACCGGTGCCCAGGCCGCCGCCGTTGAGCTTCCTCCGGCCGGTGCCCAGTTCGACTACCAGCTCGGCGGTGCGTACACCCCGCCGGAAGGCACCGAGATCGTTGTCCGCGACAGCACGGCTCAGCCGGCCGCCGGCCTGTACTCGGTCTGCTACGTCAATGGCTTCCAGACCCAGCCGGGCGACCGCGACCTCTGGCTGGGGGAGCGGGCCGACCTCATCCTGCGCGAGGGCGGCCAGCCGGTCATCGACCCCAGCTGGCCCAGCGAGTTCATCCTGGACACCTCTACGGCCGACAAGCGCGAACGCATCGCCGCGATCATGCAGGACTCCATCACGGCCTGCGCGGACAAGGGCTTCGACGCGGTGGAGATCGACAACCTCGACACCTTCTACCGGTTCGACGAACTGCTGACCATGGACCACAACATCGCCATGTCCACGTTCTACGCCGACATGGCCCACAGTGCCGGCATGGCCATCGCGCAGAAGAACACCGTGGAGCTGGAGGAGCGCGGCCGCGACGAGGTCGGCTTCGACTTCGCAATCGCGGAGACGTGCGCGCAGTGGAACGAATGCGGAGACTACGTCGACGTCTACGGAGAGCACGTGCTGGCCGTCGAGTACACCGACGCCCAGGACCGGGTCCCCTTCGCGCAGGTCTGCGCCGCCTCGGACAGCCCTGAGAGCCTGATTCTGCGCGACCGGAACCTGGTTCCCGCCGGCCGCTCGGGCTACCACTACGAGACCTGCTGAGTGAGCTGATCGAGAAGGGCCGCCCGTCCGAACAGAGGCGGGCGGCCCCAGCACCCGGGAACGCCGAACGGGCGGGAAGCGATCGTCGACCGCCCCGTCGCCCCGCCGCGGTTGGGACCGTCGCGCAGTACCTCCCCCCGAATGCTCATGCCCTCATCGAGGGGCGGCGATGACGGCGTTGAGCGCACCGGCGCATGCGCTCGGGTCCGCCCGAGCGAGCTCGCCGTCTCCGGGAAAGGCCGTTCGGTCGACGTCCAGGCCGATCACCTTCGGATATCCGGTTGCGGAGGTCCGGACGTGCCCGCTGAACTCCACCGAGGCGAGCGGGGGGTCGGCGTCGAAGAGGTCGCGGACGCACAACAGGGCCACCTGGCTGACGACGCTGCGGTAGAGGGTGTCGATCTCCTGTTCCTCGCGGGCAACAGGGTGGTCCTCGTCCTTCGTCGGGTAGTAGCGGTGGTAGAAGACGTCCGGGACCACCGTGCGCGGCGGGATCGTGAAGCGAACCGTTGCCCTTGCCGTACCGGGGGTGAACACGACCTCGGCCTCCCTGGGGAAATCGCCGGGAAGCGGGACGTTCTCCAGCACCTTTTTCAGATAGAACTCGACGCTCGCCTTTTCCCGTAGCTCGTATCCGGCGATGTGGCGTTTGACGGCCGCGCTGTGTTCGCGGCTCCTGGCCTCCGCGTCCTCGCGGGCCCGCGCATGGTGCCGGTTCGCCGCCGCGACCTTTCGCAGGCGTGCGGACTCCTGTTCGCTTGCTTCGCGGGCGGCTTTCTCATAGGCCGTTTTCGCCTCGGCGAGGCGTTGGGCCTGACGTCCTCCTCCGCCGAAGATGCGGGACAGTGCGCCGGGAGCATCGGGGGCGAAGTCCTCCCATTGCGGAGTGGGGACGGGTGTGGTGAGGTCGTCGTCCAAAGCGGGTGGAGCGGACTCCTGTTGTTGCGGCGGCGTACTGAGGTCGACCCGTGCGGAACGCTCCACCCCCGAGCTCAGGATCTTCTCAAGGCCCTCGACGGCCATGCGGATCTTGTGGTTCTTCAGCTCGACCTCGGCCTGGCGGTATTCGAGGTAGCGGCGGCGCTTCTCCTTTTTGTCGACGGCTTTTTTGCGGTCGGTTTCCTTGCGCTGCTTCTGCCGGGCCTGCGCGGCAGCCTGCCGCTGGCGTGCCTGTGCTGCTGCCTGCTGTTGTCGCTGCCAGTCGGAGTTTCCGCCTCTGCCTTTCGCCATAGCCGCTCCCAAGTGCGCGCCGTTTTATTCTCTTTTCCGTAACGAGAGCGTATTACATTGCGTGGGGCCGGTTGGTGGAGGATTTCTGTCGCGCTTTTTCGGTCACAAGAAAAGGACGAATTATCTCCCTGCTTGATCGGTGGATTGGGGATTCGGATGCGGAAGCGGACAGAGTCCGTTCAATGGTGTGCGGAAGGGGTCGGGACATCGCGGTGGGAGGCGGACCACTCGCGGTCCGCGACCGTGGCCGTCGGAGAAGACGGACCGATACGGTGGTTTGATTCGCGCGCGGCGAGGTGGCGGACGCACCTGCCCTCGTCCCGCGTGCGGAAGCCGGGGCGCGGCAGGTCGTCAGCGACTCGAGACACGCGCACCTCCGGCAAAGGGCAGTACGGGCACGCCGTGGAAGATCTCGACGCGGTCGTCGGCGGTAGTTGGCCTGTCGACAGGACCGGCTCAGTTCTTCAGCCTGTCGGCAACGGAGTCGAACCATGAGTTCGCATGTGGGCACCTGCCCCTGATCTGGTCAAGGCCGGTCAGGGAGATCGAATCTGGACCGTCAGAGGTTTTTTTGTAGCGGGGGTAGAGTTTCGCCAGGCGTTTCGAGGGAGCTGTCGCCGCTCCGTCGTTGACGAGTTCGGGGCTGTCCACATTCTCCAGCAGGTTTTTGACCGATCCGGATAATTGTGGATTATCGGTGACGATTTCCAGTGCCTCGTGGCAGGCCAGTACCCAGGTCTCGATCTCGTGCAGAACGAGGTGCGGGATGAAACGGGGGTCGCCTACGGCTTCGGCCATTGCCCGTTCCACATGGGAGACCCGTTCGTAGGGCGTCCCGTCGGGCCGATCTTCCATGCCGGGAACATCGCCGGGAAGGCCGTAGTAGTCGAAGAGAGTCGTCAGCACAGTGGTCGAGGAATCCCTTAGCAGCAGGCGAATCTCGTGCTGGACCTTGCTCCATTTGGACATGCCTCCCCGGAAGGTGCTTCCGCTCGCAGGCCGTTTGGTGTTGAGGATGGAGAACGCCGTATGGCACTGGCCGGGGGAATCGAAATACGGTGCGATCGTCTCACGGACGATCGTCTCCTCGGTCTGGCCCTCGCACAGGATGTGGAGTTTGCGCACGGGTCACCCGCCCTCGGGGATCGGGCGTCCGCCGAGGAGGTTCTTCTGCCACAGTTCGCCGAGTGAGTACTCGTCCAACCAGTCCTGGAGGCGCTCCGGGTTCGGGCGGCCGAAGGTCGAGGCCCCGTCCTGGCGTTCCACCACGATGAGGTCGTCCAACGCGAACTGGTCCATCAAGGTCACCGACTGGGTGGCGACGACCACCTGGCTGTCCTGGCTGGCCGCACGCAGCATGTCGGCGAGTTGGACGATGGCGTAGGGGTGCAGGCCGAGTTCCGGCTCGTCCAGGACGACGAGTCCGGGAAGGTCCGGCAGGTTGAGCAGTGTGGCGAGACAAACGAAACGCAGTGTGCCGTCGGACAGGGCGTTCGCGGGGAAGACGGTGTCGGACCCTTCCTGTTTCCAGCGCAGTTGCAGTCGCTCGTGCTGTTCGACGAGCACGAAGTCCCGGAAAAAAGGAGCCACCTTCTGCACGTCGCGCACGATCCGCTGGTAGACGGGGGAGGAGGAGTTCCGGAGCCGGAGAAGGACGGCTGCGAGGTTGCGGGCGTCGGGGTGGAGCGTGAGGTTGTCCGCCGCGTAACCGCTCTGTTTCACAGGTGCGTTGGCGCTCGTGTCATGGAAGTGGAAAACACGGCAGCCGTGCAGCACCCGTGTCACATGACCGGCGATCGCGCGTTGCTGTTTGACCTCTTCGGTGAGTCGTGTCTCCCGGTGGCCCGCCCCCAAGGAGAGAACGAACGGTTGCTCGTACCCTTCGCCCTGAAACAGGACGGTTTCTCGTCCGAAGATGAGTTCGTCGCCGACGGAGGGGACGAGATCGGCTTCGTAGCCGTTCGGTGCGAAATCCAAGCGGAGGCTGATCCGCGTCGACCCCTTCGCGCCGTTGTGGAGGAGAACTCCCGCACCGCCCGCTGTCCCGACGAACAGGTTCAATTCACCGTCCACGATCCTGCCGAGCATGGCCAGGGCCGAGACGAAATTGCTCTTGCCCGCGCCGTTGGCGCCCACGAGGACGTTGAGGTCCCGGAGTTCCACGGTCGACGAGCGAAGCGAGGTGAACCCCTCGATCGTGATTGCTTCTAGTCTGCGGCGCGTCATAGGGCAACTCTAAGTGGGTACATCGTCAAATTCCTTGCCCTGTCCGCCTCGGTCGGGGAGCGGCTTCCACGCGGTTGGGCGGCCCTGCCGGGAGCCAGGACCGGTGGGGCCGCCCGAGCGTGTGGCGGGGTCAGGACACGGAGCAGGACACCGTCCGGGATTGGAGGATGACCGCGCCCTTCGGCAGGGGGGCGGTGTCACCGGGCAGGATCGTGCGGATCCACAGGTCGGTGTCGCGGGAGTAGAGGTCGTGCCGGTCCAGCGTCTCCCAGAGGTCGTAGGGCATGGGGACGCAGCAGCACGCGCACTGTCTGAGGCCCAGTGTCGGGGTGAGCGGCGAGACCATCCCGGCGAGGGAGACGCCGGCGTCGTCGGGCTCGCCGCCCTTGATGAGCTGGACGATCGTGGTCGACACGTCGGTGGATTTGATGGAGGGCACGGAGGCGACTCCTTGTCGTGAGGAGAGGGCACCACGGTGGGTGCTCGACTGGCTCCAATATTAACTTAAGCATGTCAAGATTCAAGAAATTTTCTTTGATATGTCAAAGTTATTTTGTTGGATGTCGCGGACTACGATCGAGGCACCCATCAAGGAGGAACATCGTGACTACCGGCCAGGCCCCAGGAGTGCGACGGCGCCGACTGTCGGCGGCTCTGAGGCGACTTCGGCTGGACCTCAAGCTCTCCTCGCCGGATGTGGCCGACCAGCTCGGCTGGTCCACCGGCAAGGTCACGCGGATCGAACGCAACGAGTGGAAACGGCCTGGGGCAAAGGACGTCACAGCGTTACTGGATCTCTATGGCGTCCTCGGTGAGGAGCGCGCGCATCTGCTCAGTCTGACCGAAGAGGCCCGTGGGCGCAGCGATTGGCATCAGTACCAGGATCTTTTCCCTGGTTCATTGCCGGAACTCGAAGCGGAGGCGGTCCGGATTCGCACCTACGAGTCGGTACTGGTGCCCGGTTTGCTTCAGACACCGGGTTACGCCTGTGCTGTCTCCAAAGCGAGCCAGATTGTGCCCGCTGACAAGATCGCGCGCAAGGTCGAGTCCCGGATGCTGCGCCGTAGCGTGCTGGACGCGCCCAGTGGTCCGCACCTGACGGCGGTCATCGACGAGGCGGCTCTGCGCAAGGTGGTGGGATCGCACGCGGTGATGGCCGAGCAGCTGCGCTTCCTGACCGGGATGGCCGCGCACTACAAGGTGACGGTGTTGGTGGTGCCGGACGAGGCGGGTGCGCACACCGCCATGGACGGCGCGTTCACCCTGTTCGACTTCCCGCGTCCTGAGCCCGGAATTGTCTCCATTCCCACTGGGCTGGAGGCACTCTACGTAGAAGACTCCGTCTATTTCGACCGGCATACGCTGATCTTCGACGGCGTACAGAACCTGGCGTTGGAGCCGGAGCGGTCCCTGGCGCTCATCGACTCCATCGCCGCCGAACACGAGAGGCGTGCCCGCCCATGATGCTTGAGTTCCGTAAATCTTCTTATTCCACGGGCCAGGACAACTGTGTGGAGGTCGCTCCGATCACCCCGGTCTTTCGCAAATCGTCCTACTCGTCAGGGGGCGAAAACTGCGTCGAGGTCGCCGACCTCCCCGCCGGGGCGGCGGTCCGTGACTCCAAACACCCCGGGCTGGGGCACCTGGCCTTCGGCGCGGCAGAATGGACCGCGTTCACCCGGGGCCTGCACCTCGGTGCGTTCGACGGCTGAGCACCGTCGCCGCCGACCACAAAAGTCCTTCCCGGTCGGCGGCGACCCCGATAACGTCGGGACCACCACCCGGACAGCGGAAAGCGGAGACACACCATGACTGACATCGAGCGGGACGTCCGCGAGGTCGCCGAGCGCGCCCGGGATGCCGCTGCCGACCTCGCCCCGCTCAGCCGGGCCGCCAAGGACGCTGCACTCCTCGCCGTCGCCGACGCGCTCGTGGCACGCGCCGAGGAAATCGTCGCGGCCAACAGCGAGGACGTCGCCAAGGCCCGCGAGAACGGCACCGGCGAGGCCATGATCGACCGGCTGACCCTGACCGCCGAGCGCATCGGCGCCATCGCCGGCGCCGTGCGCGAGGTCGTGGAGCTGCCCGACCCGGTCGGGGAGGTCGTGCGCGGCCAGACGCTGCCCAACGGTCTGGAGATGCGTCAGGTGCGGGTCCCGCTCGGGGTCATCGGCATCATCTACGAGGGCCGGCCCAACGTCACGGTGGACGCCGCCGCACTGTGCCTGAAGAGCGGAAACGCCGCCCTGCTGCGCGGTTCCTCCTCGGCCTACTCCTCCAACACGGTCATCATCGACGTCATCCGGGGCGCGCTGGCCGGCACCGAGGTCCCCGTGGACGCCGTCCAGCTGGTCCCCGGCCTCAGCCGCGACTCGGTCAAGCACCTCATGCGGGCGCGCGGCCTGGTGGACGTGCTGATCCCGCGCGGCGGGGCCGCGCTGATCCAGACGGTCGTCAACGAGTCCACCGTGCCCGTCATCGAGACCGGCAGCGGCAACTGCCACGTCTACATCGACGAGGCCGCCGACGTCGAGCGCGCGCTGGCCATCACGCTGAACAGCAAGACGCACCGGGTCTCGGTGTGCAACTCCGCCGAAACGCTGCTCGTGCACGCGGGGATCGCCGAGGCCTTCCTGCCCAAGGCGCTGGCCGCGCTGCGCGACGCCGGAGTGACCGTGCACGGTGACGACCGGGTGCGCTCCTACGACGACTCCGTCGTGGCGGCAACCGAGGACGACTGGGGCACCGAGTACCTGTCCCACGACATCGCCGCCCGGGTCGTGGACTCCCTGGACGAGGCCGTGGTGCACATCCGCACCTACTCCTCCGCGCACACCGAGGCCATCGTCACCGACTCCCAGACCGCGGCGCGCCGCTTCGTGGCCCGGGTGGACTCCGCCGCGGTCATGGTCAACGCCTCCACCCGCTTCACCGACGGCGGCGAGTTCGGCTTCGGCGCCGAGATCGGCATCTCCACCCAGAAGCTGCACGCCCGTGGCCCGATGGGCCTGCCGGAGATGACCTCCACCAAGTACGTAGTGACCGGCGAGGGCCACGTCCGTTAGCGCCGTCCCCGGTTCGGTCCTCCCCCGGGAGAACCGAACCGGGGACCGGGTCAGCGCAGGAACCTGATGACGGTGGTCCACTCGCCCACCGCCAGCAGCACGGCCCCGCCGAGCAGCACCAGGGCGCAGACCGCGTAGAGCCACCGGGGGTGCACGGTCCTGGTGATCACCGCGAACAGCACTCCGCAGCCGATCGGCACGCACAGCAGCAGCGACCAGATGGCGAGTGCGGCGGGCAGCAGGGGGCCGCTGGGCAGCGGGCCGCCCGTCACCAGCACTGTCCGGGCCATCCACAGCAGCGGCGGCGCGAGCAGTGCGGCGGGCAGCGCGATCAGGACGGCGAGAAAGGCCCGCAGCCGCCAGCCTCCGGTCGGCGCAAAACGCGCACGGGGCGCGGACGGACGCGCGGGGTCATCGGTGGGGGCGTCGCTCGCCCGGTCGCTCATGGCTGGAAAGTACTGCTTGCGCATCAATTGGACAAGATGCCGGAACGCTTTATCCGCAAGGGTTCTCGGTCGCGGTGACCGATCGGGGCCGGGGGTGCCGGGCGTCCCCGAGGAGCGCCGGCCCGCCGCAGCAGGCACCGGGTACGGGGTGCTCGCGGGTGGGCGCCCGGGGGAGCCCACAGGCCCGGGGCGGTCGGCCCGCAGTGGTACAGGTCAGGGGGGTGCGCGGCCGTCGAGCGGCTTCACCACCGACCGCCGGGGCGTTGACGGTCGGGAAAGCCGCGCCCCGTGTTGCCTGGCAGGACGAACGGACCGCGCCCCGCCAGGCGGCCCGCCCCTGAGCGGCTCCGTCGCCGTCGGTCGTGCCCGACCCCCGCGCCCACAGCCGGTCGAGGGCACGGGGCGCGGTGCCGATCAGGTACGGGCCGCGGCGGGAATCCCGGCGAGGTCGAGCATCAGGTCGCGGACCTCGGTGGCCGCGATCCGGTCCCGGGCGGAGCCGGGATCGCTGCACAGCAGTACCGGACCGTGCGCGGGGTCGCCGCCGGTGCGCCCGTGCGTACCGCGCACCCAGTGCGCCTCCATCGGAACCACGTTCATCGCGTAGCGCAGCCCCAGCTTCTTGCGGACCAGCCCCAACCCCGCGCGCAGCTTCGCGGTGGGATCGGCCGGGTCGAGGAACAGCTCGGCCGGGTCGTAGCCGGGTTTGCGGTGGATCTCCACGCCGCGCGCGAAGTCCGGTGCGCGGGTGTCGTCGTTCCAGTAGTAATAGGTGAACCACGCCTCGGGCTCGGCGACCAGCACCAGTTCACCCGACCGCTCGTGGTCCAGCCCGTGCTCGGCCTGGCCCTCGCGGTCCAGGACCAGCTCCACCCCCGTCAGCCCCGCGCACAGTTCGGCCACCGCCGCGCGGTCCGCAGGGTCCGCCACGTAGACGTGCGCAACCTGGTGATCGGCCACGGCGAAGGCGCGCGAGGTCCACGGGTCGAGATACTCCATACCCTCCTGGACGTACACCTCCAGCAGTCCGGCCTCGCGCAGTGCCCGGTTCACGTGCACCGGCCGGGAGGCTGGACCGATCCCGTACTCGCTCAGCGCGATCACCGACGCGCCCAGTTCCCGTGCGTCGTCCAGCAACGGCGCGAGAGCCGTGTCCACGGCGCGTACCGCGGCCACGGCCTCGGGGGAGTCGGGGCCGAACCGTTGGAGGTCGTAGTCCAGGTGCGGCACGTAACACAGGGTGAGGTCGGCGCGCGGCAGCAGCCGCCGGCTCGCCGCCACGATCCATTCGGTCGAGCGCAGGGAGGCGGTCGGGCCCCAGTACTGAAACAGTGGGAACGGCCCGAACGCCTCGGTCAGTTCGTCGTGCAGCTCGGGCGGGCGTGCGTAGCAGTCGGGGGACTTGCGTCCGTCCGCGTGGTAGACCGGCCGCGGTGTCACCGTCCAGTCGGTGGTCGCACCCATCGCATACCACCAGCACACGTTCGCGGTGCGAAAGTCCGGTCGGTGCCTCCGGGCGGTCTCCCACACCTTCTCGCCGCCCACGAGCCGGTTGTGCTGGCGCCACAGGTGGACCTCGCCCAGATCACGGAAATACCATCCGTTGCCCACGATGCCGTGGCCGCGGGGCGTCTCCCCGGTCAGGAAGGTCGACTGCACGGAGCAGGTCACCGCGGGCAGCACGGTCTCCAGCGGGGCCTGCCACCCCTGCTCGGCCAGCGCGCGCAGTCGCGGTGCGTGTTGCAGCAGGGCGGGGGTGAGTCCCACGACGTCGATGACGAGCAGGCGGCTCATGCGTCCTCCAGTCCGATGCGGGTGAGCCGTCGGTGCACCCATGCCAGCTCCGCGGCCAGGCCCTCGACCAGGCCCTTGTCCCCCTCTGGGCGGCTGCCCTCGGGCAGCACCGACCAGGTGTAGGTCTCGACCTCCAGGTGGTCGGTGACGGGAGCGCCACCGCCGAACAGCGCGGTGAGGGTGTGCGACAGGTGATCCTGGGTGCCCTCGAGCGGGGCGAGCGGACCCTGGTGCAACGGGACGTGGAAGTGCACCCGCCACGGTCCGGCGCCGGGCAGCCGGGCGGCCCCGTCGAGCGCGGCCGGCAGGTCGTCGCGGGCGCGCACCCCTTCGGGGGCGGCCTCGCGCACCTGGTGCAGGAACCGGTCCTCGGCGAAGGAGCCCAGCGCGGCGCGCACCTCGGCCTCGCCCGGGTGCGATGCCTGGACCGCCGCCGACGCCTGGACCTTGACCACGGCCAGTCCGGCCCCGGCCAACCGGGCCAGCGCCTTCTCCGGATCCTCGAAGGCGACCGCGAGGTGGCAGGTGTCCAGGCAGACCCCGATGTGCTCGCGATCGGCCCCCGCCAAAACGCGCGCGGCCTGTTCGGTGGTCTCCACCACGCATCCCGGTTCGGGTTCCAGGCCCACGCGCACGGGGCGGCCGGTTTCCGCGGTCAGGGCGCGCAGACCGGCGGAGAGCCGGTCCAGGTTGTTCAGGGCGAGACGTTCCCGTCCGGTGTCCCAGGGGGTGCGCCAGGCCAGCGGCAGCGTCGAGATGCTGCCGCGCCGGGCGTCGTCGGGCAGCAGCCGGGCCAGGACCCGTGCGCAGTCCAGTGTGTAGTCCAGCCGTTCGTCTTGGGTCCAGTCGGGGTGGTAGACCTGCCCTTTCACCACGGGGGCGTGGAAGCCCGCGTAGGGGAAGGCGTTGAGCGTCACCACCTCCAGCCCGTGCCGGGCCAGGCCGGTGCGCAGCCGGTCGGTCTCTTCGGGGGACCCGGCCAGGCGGCGGGCCAACCGCGCGGGCAGCCACAGGCCCAGACCCACCCGTCGGGTTCCCAGAGCGGCGCGTACCGGGCCGCCGTAGCGTCGTAGTTGGTCGAGCACGCCGTCGAGGTCTTCGGCCGGGTGCACGTTGGTGCAGTAGGCGACGTGCACCGGGGTGCCGTCGGGGTGGCGCATCCGCACCGTCTCAGCCCTCCCGTCCGCCGCGCAGCACCGAGTTGTCGGCGAAGGTGGCCGAGGAGTCGCCGGTGATATCGTCCACCAGCAGCCGCCCGCTCTGGGCGTAGAACTCCACAGGATTGCGCCACAGCACCCGGTCCACGTCGTCCTCGGAGAAGCCGTGGGCGAGCATGGCCCTCCCCGTGGCGGCGGTCTTCAACGGGTCGCTGCGCCCCCAGTCGGCAGCCGAGTTGACCATGATCCGGTCCAGGCCGCGCTCCGCGAGGATGCGCACCATCCGGTGCTCGTCCATCTTGGTGTCGGGGTAGATCGAGAACCCCATCCAGCATCCGCTGGCCGCCACCAGGTCCAGCGTGGTCTCGTTGAGATGGTCCACCACCACGCGTTCCGGGGGCAGACCCGAGGCCGCGACGAGGTCCAGGGTGCGGCGGGTCCCGGCGGCCTTGTCCCGGTGCGGGGTGTGCACCATGACGGGGAGTTCGTGCTCCACCGCCATCTCCAACTGGCGGGCGAACGCCTTCTCCTCGGCGGCCGTCATCGAGTCGAACCCGACTTCGCCCACGGCCACTACCCCGTCCTTGGCGAGATAGCGAGGCAGCACGTCCAGGACCTCCGCGCAGCGGGGGTCGTTGGCCTCCTTGGGGTTCAGTGCGATGGTGCAGTGGTGGCGGATGCCGAACTGGGCGGCCCGGAACCGCTCCCAGCCGATCAGTCCGTCGAAGTAGTCGGTGAAGGACCCCACGTTGGTGCGCGGTTGCCCCAACCAGAACGCCGGTTCGACGAGGGCCCGGACTCCGGCGGCGTACATCGCCTCGTAGTCGTCGGTGGTCCGCGAGGTCATGTGGATGTGCGGGTCGAAGATGCGCATTCCGTCTCCTCGGGGTGGTGCTGGAGGGCCCGGTGCTGGGCGAGGGCGAGTCCGGCGGCGGCGCGGCGGTCGGGGTGCGGGGAGCGGGCCTCGGTCGCCAGCGCCTCCAAAGTGGGCGGATGGTCGCCCACCAGCAGCCAGGTGGCGTCGGGGACGGTGCGTCCGGCGGCGACCCGCTCGGCGACGAAGCCGCCGGCCATCCTGGTCAGCTCGGCGTCGCACCGCGTCCGCAGCCCGTGCACCGCAGCCAGCGGGACCCCGATGAACAGGCACTTGAGCACGCCGTGGCGCCAGTCGGCGTCATTGAGGTGGTGGTATCCGCAGGGGCCCATGGCCGCCGCCACCAGGCGCGGGTCGTTGGTGCGCAGCGCATCGGCCACCAGTTCCGCGGTGGCCGGACCGATCCGCACCCCGTCGGGGCCCTCCAGCCCGCGCAGGACGGCACGCTTCTCGTCGGAGTCGCCGAACCGGTAGAGGTCGGCCACCTCCGCGGCTACGCGCTCGGGTCGCCCCGCAAGGGTCGGGGCATCGCGCAGGGCCCGCAGCAGTGCGCCGCGCGCACGGTCGGCGGGCGTGGGGCCCAGAAGCCCGGCCGGGTCGGCGGGATCGGTCCGGGCGCCGGCCACCAGCCGCGCCGCGGCCGGGAAGCGTACGGCGACGGCCGCCGGCCGCTCGGTGATCTCGGCGACCAGGCCGTGCAGCCGGGCCCGCGATGCGTCGTCGAATCCGGCCAGCGGATCGTCTCCGCTCCGGGCGTTCACGCGTTCGTCCCGACGCCGACCTCGGCGAGCGCGTGACGCAGCGCCGCCATGGACCGGGCGGCCACGGCAGGAGCCCCGTGACCGTGCCGGGGGAGTTCCACCGACGCCAGACCGGTGTACCCGGCTTCGACCAGGGCGCCGAGGACGGCGGGGAGGTCGAGGTCGCCCGTTCCGAACTCCAAGTGCTCGTGCACCTCGGGACGCATGTCGTCGAGTTGGACATTGGTGAGCAGGGGCGCTGCCGCGTGCACCGTCTCGACGGGGCCCCGGGGCTCGTTGCACACGCAGTGCCCCACATCCAGGGTGACGCCGAGGACGTCGGGGTCGTCCAGGCGCGCGCGCAGTTCCAGGACACCGTCGAGGGTGTCCACGAACATGCCCGGTTCGGGTTCGAAGGCCAGGCGCACCCCGCGCCGTTCGGCCTCGGCCAGGACCGGGGCGATCCCGGTCACCAGCCGCTCCCACCCGGTGCGGTCGTCGGTCCCCGGGGGGAGGACGCCCGACCAGAAGGAGACGGCCTCGGCGTCCAGGTCCGCGGCCACCCGGACGGCTCGGCACAGCAGATCCACCCGACGCTCCCTGCCCTGCTCGGAGACCAGGGTCGGCTCGTGCTTGCGCCATGGATCCAAGAGGTAACGGGCTCCCGTCTCCACCATGACCGCCAGTCCCAGTGACTCCACACGCCGGGCCACCGCTGCGGTTCGTGCCGCGAGGTCGGGGGCGAAGGGGTCGAGATGGGGATGATCCAGGGTCAGGGCGACCCCGTCGTAGCCCAGCCCGGCGATCACGGCGAGGGCGTCGTCGAGCCGGTGGTCGCCGAAACCGTTGGTTCCGTATCCCAGACGCAGGCTCATGTCGGCGACACCACCTTCGAGGCGGCCCGGGCGATCGGCCCGGCACACAGCAGCGCGGCCGCCGCGCCGACATGGCCCGACCGGGCCAGCAGTGCGGCCTGCAACGGGATCATCCCCCGGATGCCCGCGCCGGTGGCGCTGCGTACCGTCGCCGCATCGGGACTGCGCAGCGCCTCGGTCTGGGCGGCGCCCACGGTCGAGGCGAACAGTGCGGCGAATGCCGGAGCGGTTGCGGATCTCCCGCCGGGAGCGGGCACACAGGCCAGGGCGGCCCCGGTGAGCGTGGCCGACAGGGCGAGCCCGGCGTCGGCGGGTGCAGCACCGTTGACCTCTCCGCGGCTCAGTGCCGTCACCCCGGCCGTGTGCACGGCCATCGCCAGTGCAGGGACCGCGGCCGTCGAGCGTCCCCCGGCGCCCATCAGTACGTCCAGTCCACGTGCACCCGCCATCAGGGCCGGGCCCACGGGGCCGCGGCGTCCCGCCAGGTCGTAGCACCAGATGGTGGCGGCCAGTGGCAGCGCCACCGTGAGCGCGCGCCGCCCACCGCCCCAGGTTGCGGCGCCGACACCGGCCGCGGTGAGGCCGGTGGCCAGCGCGAGCGCACCTCCGGGACTGACCCGGCCGGAAGGGATCGGACGCTCAGGGCGCTCCACGGCGTCGATCGTGCGGTCCGCGTAGTCGTTGAGGGCCATGCCGGCCCAGTACAGCAGGGTGGAGGCCACCGGTAGGGCCCACGTGCGGCGGCCGTTGGGCCACCCGCTGGCCGCGGCTCCCGCGAGCGTGTCGCCGGGCACGGTCAGCGCCGCGGGCAGCCGGACCAGTTCGGCGGCGTCGCGCAGCCTCACGCCTGTCCCTCCGGAGCCGGGCGGGCGCACCAGTCGGCGAGCGCCTGCCACTGCGCCGAGAGGCGGTGCTCGTCGCTGCCGGCGGGGTCCTTGAAGAAGAACCCCATGGCGCCCACCGGGCCGGTCTCGCCCATGGCATGGGCGCGTGCCATCAGGCGCACCAGGTCCAGCACCAGGGGTGCGGCGAGCGCGGAGTCGCAACCGGCCCAGGTGAACTGCAAGGACATTCGCACCCCGAGGAACCCCTCGAAGGAGATGTGGTCCCAGGCGGTCTTCCAGTCACCGAGGTCGGGGGTGTAGTCGATGTGCAGGGGGCCGTCCACGGGGTGGCCGAGGATCGACTCCAGCCCGCGTGCCTTCGTGGTGATCTTGCTGGCGGCGTTCTCCGGGGAGGCCAGGGTCGCGCCGTCGCCGCCGCCCAGCAGGTTGTACGAGGCCCAGGAGCGGACCTGGAGCGCCCGAGTGGCGAACATCGGCGCAAGGGCGGTCTTGACCAGGGTTTCTCCGGTCTTGGCGTCGCTCCCGGCCCAGGGCAGGCCCTCGCGCGCGGCGAGTTCGACCAGGGCAGCGGGGCGTACGGAGGGGCTGGGGGTGAAAGCCACCAGGGGGCAGCCGGCGCGCAGCGCGGCATAGGCATAGAGGGAGCTGAGAGGCAGGGGTGTCTCGCCGGAGTCCAGCGCTCGTTCGAGGGACTCCAGGTCCGCAAGGGCCGGTTCAGCTCCCACAGGCGGCTCGGTACTGGTCAGATCGACGACGATCACACGGTCCAGGGCGTTGTCGTCGCGGAAGGCGCGGATGTCGGCACTGAGCCGGTCGGTGGCCGCGCGCTGGGACTCGCCCGGGCCGGTGCCGGGTCGCAGCCGTGCTTCGATCTCGGCCAGTCCGTCGCCCAGCGCCGAGGGCAGGTGGGGCGGCAGGACGCCCGACGCGGCCAGGGCCTCGGCCTTCTTCGCCAGCGGTGTGGCGCTGACGTCGTGGCCGCCGATGACGATCGGGCCCGTGGGCAGCAGGGCGGCGTCGGCGATCCCGGGGAGTTCGGTGACGCATCCGGTCCGCTCACCGAGCCCGGCGGCCAGGGCCAGGGCCCCGACCGCCGCAGTGGTGGCGACGGAGCCGCGAGCGCCGAGGAACCAGGCGCCGACTCTCTCCTGCGGGTGGTGACGACCTGGGGGTCTGGTGCTGACGTCCTCCGTCGAGGAGGGCTGCTGCTCGTGCTCGGGGGTGGGGGCGGACAAGGCGTCCTCCTCGCGACACGCAGGCCGAATGGCGTGTGTTCTCAGTCACGGATGTGCGTCGGATGTCTCGAAAGTTAAACCTGGTAACTACCGACGGTCAAGAGTTAGGAAACACAATGTTTTCCTGCTTTGTCATCCGATATGGCTAAGTCACCTGGTTGTCGCGTCCTGGAAACCTGTCTGTGCAGGCTGGGGCGTCCTCCAGCTCGCGCGTCACGGCGGCGGTCTCCATGTATTTCTGCTGGTAGGGGCGCCATGCTTTGCGTTTCTCGGTTCGCGGCACCATCAGCTTTTGTTGCTGATTGTCGGATTTAACTGTCCGTGACTTTGTTAGCCGACTGGACAAAGATTGAAACTTCTTGGCCGAAGATATGGCTCTTGGGCGGTTATGTGTGTAACTTCACGTCTGTACCGGCCCGGTTCGCTCCAAGGATGCGCTAGGGCGCTTCCCTAGGGTGCGGGTCGCCCTTCACCGGACCGTGCGTTCTCGCACGGTCCCCCTGGTGGCGCGCCGGCGCGCGCCGCCTCTGCGGAGCGCCCCCGACTGCATGAAGGAGAAGGCATGGCCAGAATCGACAGGAGCGAATTCGGAAGACGCGGATTCCTCCGGACCCTCGCCGCCGGCACCGTGGCGGTGAGCGCGGGGGCCCTCACCGGAGCTGCCGCCGGCCCCGCCCACGCCGCCGCAGGACGGCTGATCCCGCCCGGCAAGATCGGCATCCAGCTTTACAGCATCCGGGACAAGGTGAGCAGCCTCGGCTTCCGGGTCGTACTGGAAGAACTCGCCCGCATCGGCTACAAGGAAATCGAGTTCGCCGGTTACACCCAGGGTTCGGTCGGCGCCATCACGGTGCAGGAGATCCGCCAACTGCTCGACGACAATGGGCTCAAGGCAGTGGGCAGCCACGTCGGCCTGGGCGCCTGGCGCGCCAACACCGAGCAGGAACTCGACAACGCCGAGATCCTCGGCCTCAAGCACGTCGGCACCGCCAACGCCCCTACCAACGTCAACACCGTTGCGGGATACAAGGCCGCCGCTGACGAGTTCAACGTCTTCGGCGCGGCTGCCGCCTCGCGCGGCATCAAGTTCTACCAGCACAACCACGCCGGGGAGTTCGGCTTCGCCACCGACCAGCCCAGCGTCCGCCTCTACGACGTCTTCCTGGAGAACACCGACCCCAACACGGTCTTCCTGGAGATGGACATCTACTGGGCCTTCGCCGGCAAACACCTCTACCCGGGGTTCGAACCGGTGGACTACGTCAACGCCAACCCCCGGCGCTACCCGCTGTTCCACGTCAAGGACGGCAAGACCAACAACGCCAACAGCAACGGCTACGACATCATCGAGTTCGGCGCCGGTGACCTGCCCTTCCAGAAGTTCTTCAGCTCGCTGCGCACCCGCGGTGCCCACCACGGCATCTGGGAGCAGGACAACGCGGGATCCACCGCGGTCCCGCCCCACCCCGTGGACTCCATCGGCAACGCCGAGCGCAGCTACGACGCGATCTACCGGCTGCGCGGCTAGCCCCCCGGCCAACCACCCCGCACCCCCACCCGGCGCCGTTTCCCAGGCGTCCGGGCGTGGCACCCGTGTGCCCGACACCCCCAGGGATCCGTCTCCCGCCAAGGAGCACCCAGCGTGAAATCTGCATCACGACGTCTGCTCAGCCTGTTCTCCGGGCTGATACTCCTGACCGGTTTCATGGTCGCCGGCCCCACCGCCGCCTTCGCCCATCCCGACGACCCCCACGACGACGAGCCGGCCCTCGACTGGAACAACTACGAGCGGGTCACCCTCACCAAGAGCGTCGGAGAGCCGATCGACCTGGCCCTCATGCCGGACGGGTCCATCCTGCACACCGCCCGCAACGGCGAGGTACGCCGAACCGACCCCGCGACCGGGCTCACCAAGATCATCAACACCATCCCGGTCTACGCCAACTCCGAGGACGGCCTCCAGACGATCCACCTGGACCCCGACTTCGACGAGAACAACTGGGTCTACGTCTTCTACGCACCCCCGTTGGACACCCCGGCCGGTTCCGCCCCCCAGCGGCTGCCCGCCGGTGCCGACGACTCCTACTGGGACGCGTGGAAGGGCCACAACCAGCTCTCCCGGTTCAAGTGGGACGACAGTGCAGGGGCGCTGGACCTGGCCAGCGAACAGGTCATCATCGAGGTCGAGGTCCAGCGCGGCCAGTGCTGCCACGTCGCCGGCGACATCGCCTTCGACTCCGCGGGCGACCTCTACCTCGCCACCGGTGACAACACGCCGGCCTCGGCCCCCGGCGCCAACGGGTACGCGCCCAACAACGACGCCCCCGGCTTCAACCCCGGCTACGACGCGCGTCGTTCGGCCGGCAACACCAACGACCTGCGCGGCAAGATCCTGCGCATCAGCGTCGAGGACGACGGCTCCTACACGGTCCCCGAAGGCAACCTCTTCGCCCCGGGCACCGAGGGAACCCGCCCCGAGATCTACGTGATGGGCCTGCGCAACCCGTTCCGCATGGAGATCGACCCCGCCAACGACGCCCTCCTGTGGGGCGAATACGGTCCCGACGCCGGGACCGCGAGCGACACCCGCGGCCCCATGGGCTACGTCGAGTGGCAGTCCACCAGCAAGCCGATCAACGGCGGCTGGCCCTACTGCCACGGCCCCAACGCCGTCTACAACGAGTGGGACTTCGCCACCTCGACCCCCGGCGAGTGGTTCGACTGCGACGCCCCCGTCAACAACTCCCGTTGGAACACCGGCCTCACCGACATCGGCGTCCCCGCCACCGAACCGCAGCTCTGGTACGGCGACTCCGACGACGACCAGCCCTGGCCCGAGCTGACCGCCTTCGGCGGCAGCGGCCAAGGTCCCATGGGCGGCCCGGTCTACCACTACGACCCCGACAACCCCGCCCCGGGCAAGTTCCCCGAGTACTGGGACGGCAAGGCGTTCTTCGGGGAGTTCTCGCAGAACTACATGGCCGCCTTCGCGATCGACGACCCCGACGGTCCGGTCACCCATATCGAGAACTTCCTGCCCAACGAGCACCTCGACTCGATCGTCGCCCCGCCCTGGCGCGGTGTCATGGACTTCGAGTTCGGCCCCGACGGCTCGCTCTACGTGCTGGAGTACGGCACCGGCTTCTTCCGGGAGAACCCCGACGCCGGCCTCTACCGGATCGACTACGCAGAGGGCGTCAAGGCGCCCACCGGACGCTTCACGGCCACCCCGCGTTCCGGACAGGCGCCGTTGACCGTCGAGTTCGACGCCTCCACCTCAACCGACCCCGCCGGAAGCGAACTCACCTATGAGTGGGACTTCACCGGCGAGGGCGAGTTCACCGAGACCGGCGTCACCGCCACCCACACCTACACCGAGAAGGGCGAGTACTTCCCCCGCCTGCGCGTCACCAACGCCGAGGGCAAGTTCAGCCTGGTCTCCCAGACCGTCGTGGTCGGCAACACCGCCCCCGAGGTCGAGATGATCCTGCCCGTCGACGGCGGTTTCTTCGAGTGGGGCGACGAGGTGCCCTTCGAGTCGGTGATCACCGACCCCGAGGACGGCGACGACATCAACTGTGACCGCGCCCTGTGGCAGTTCGGCATCGGCCACGACGGTCACGCCCACCCCGGCGGCACCGGCTCCGGCTGCTCGGGCACCATCCCCACCCCCTCCGACTCCGACCACGGCGAGACGGAGAACACCTACGGCGTCTTCCTGCTCACCTACACCGACTCCGGTGCCGAAGGCGTCGGGCCGGCCACCGGTGAGGGTTCCGCCTACATCAACCCCAAGCTGCGCGAGGCCGAATGGGCCGGTGAGATCAACGGCGGCGAGATCGTCAACGACAGCAGCGCCAGCGGACAGCGCAAGGTCACCGGTCTCGGCGAGGGGGATTGGATCTCCTTCGACCGGTTCAACTTCACCGGCATCAGCGGCGTGACGTTGCGTGCGGCCGCGGCCCAGAGCGGCACCGTCCAACTCCGGTGGAACGCCGCGGACGGACCGGTGATCGGCGAGGTCGAGTTCGACGAGAACAGCGGCTTCACCAGCGCCTCCACCTTCCTGGAGAACGCGCCGGACGAGACCGGGACGCTCTACATCAGCGCCAGCGGCGGGATCGACCTGGACTCGCTGATCTTCCGTGGTCACGGAGTCGCGGTTCCGGTTCCCGCCGGTGACGCCCTGACCGGCCTGGAGGCCCTCGTGGCCGACTCCGGACTCGACCGGAAGGCTGAGAAACTCCTGGGAACCACGCTCGACGTGGTCTCCCGCCACCACGCCAACGGTCGCACCACCCAGGCCGTCGCGGAACTCCAGAAGTTCCAGAACCAGGCCACGGACGGTACCAACGTCACCGACACGGCCCTTGCCGAGGACCTTTTCTGGGCAGCCCAGGGGGTCATCGAGAGCCTCGGCGACTGACCTTCCGCCCCCTACCGCAGCCGCCCGGACTACCGGTACAGTCCGGGCGGCACCTCCGGCCTCAAGGGCTACTCGGGACCGGGATCCCCCACATGTGTTCTGTCCAGAAAGGGACACCCCCATGAAGCTTCGAAGCATCGTCGCCGCCACCTCGTTGTTCACCATCGGAGGCATGGGCCTCTTCGCAGCCCCCGCTAGCGCCGACCTCGTCACCACCTGCAACGGCGTCGGCGGCGCGGTCACCGTCCCGGGTGACCTCATCGTCCAGGCCGGCAAGTCCTGCTCCCTCACCGGCACCACCGTCGAGGGCAACGTCACGGTGCGCGCCGGTGCCGACCTCGTCGTCAACGGCGGAACCTTCAAGGGCAACGTCACCGTCCAGGAGGACGGCTACTTCGACGCGGTGGACACCACCATCTCCAACGCCGTCACCGCTCGTAGCGCGTTTGGCACCTACCTGGAGGACAGCTCGCTGGGGGCCAACCTGCGCGCCGTCCCCATCGCCGGATCCGACGTGAGCGGTTTCGTCTTCGGCGTCGGCTCCAGCGTCGGCGGCGCCGTCAACGCCACCACCGGCGACCTCTTCCTCGACGGGGCCACGGTCAGCGGTGCGGTCACCGCCGACGGCACCGGCTACGCCGACATCTACGACACCGTCGTCAACGGCAACCTGCGCATCGCCAACAACGCCGACGGCAGCGTGTTCTGCGGCGGCGAGGTGTACGGGGGCGCCACCTACATCAACAACTCCAGCATCGTGCAGGTCGGGTCGGACGGTCCCGCGTCCGCCTGCTCCGACGTCAGCTACTGGGACAAGAACGTCACTATTCGCGACAACACCGCCACCATCCACGTCGACAACAACATCGTTCGCGGCAACCTGACCGCGCAGGGCAACTCCCCGGCCGCGCTCGCGGGCGAGAACAACCGCGTGCGTGGGACGATTACCGGGGACCTTGGCACCATCGGTTCCGGCTTCGCGGCCCGCATGGCCCAGGTCGACCACTCCGCTGAGCTCGAGGCCAAGGCCGAGGAGCGCCGCGGCGAGGCCAAGGCCGACGCCAAGCAGGCCGGTAAGGCCTTCTAGCACTCGGGCCGGGGCCTGTTCGCCCGGAGGGCTCCCGCTTCGGCGGGAGCCCGATCGCGGTCCGGGAAGCCCCGGACCGCGCACACACTAGGGGTGGATATTGCTCGGGGGACAGGACACCGATCGGGCCTGGGCCGCACCGGAACAGGTGTGGCAGGATGCACATGTGGCTGCAACGCTCGCCAGTAGGGCGGAGACCCGCACCCAGGCCCGTATCCTGCGGTTGCTCCGTGACGAGGGGCCGCTCTCGCGCGCCGAACTCGCCGACCGGCTCCAGGTGTCGCGCACCACGGTCGCCGCCGAAGTCGGGCGCCTCACCGAACTCGAACTCGCCGAGGACGCCGGACCGGCCTCCTCCCGGGGCGGACGCCGTTCCACGATCGTGGACTTTCGCGCAGACCTCTGCTTCGCAGGCATCGACATCGGCGCCACTTCACTCAACATCGCCGTCACCGACGGGCGACTGGCCATCCTGGCCCGCGCCACCGAGACCATCGACGTCCGGCAAGGGCCCGAGGTGGTCCTGCCCAAAGCGCTGCGCGCCATCCGTGACCTGCTCGCCGGCCTCAACCGGCCGCACCGCCTGGTGGGCGCCGGGGTCGGGGTTCCGGGGCCGGTCGACTTCCACCGCGGTGTCCCGGTGTCACCACCGATAATGCCCGGCTGGGACGGCTACCCCGTCCGGGACGCCCTGGCCCGGGAACTCGGCTGCCCCGTCCAGTTGGACAACGACGTCAACGTGATGGCGCTGGGGGAGCACCACTCCGGTGTCGCCCGCTCGGCGCACGACTTCCTGTTCGTCAAGATCGGCACCGGCATCGGCTGCGGGATCATGGTCGACGGCCATATCTACCGTGGTGTCCACGGTTGCGCCGGCGACATCGGCCACATGACCGTCGAGGAAACCGGTCCGGTGTGTGCCTGCGGGGAGAAAGGCTGCCTGGAGGCCATGTTCGGCGGGGCCGCACTGGCCCGCGACGCCACCATCGCCGCCCGCGCGGGCCGTTCCCCCGCCCTGTTGGCCCGCCTGCAGGAAAACGGGGTGCTCACGGCCGCGGACGTGGGCGAGGCCGCCGGGCGCGGCGACCCCTGCGCGGTGCGCATGGTGCGCGACGGCGGACAGAGGGTGGGCCTCACCCTGGCCGGACTGGTGTCCTTCATCAACCCCGGCATGATCGTGATCGGTGGCAGGGTCGCCGACCTCGGACACCTGCTGCTCTCCGAGATCCGCGGGGTCGTCTACCGCCGTTCCCTGCCCCTCGCCACCCAGAACATGCCCATCGTCCTCAGCGAACTGGGTCCGGACGCGGGAGTCGTGGGTGCCGCGCGCATGGTCAGCGAAGCGGTGTACGCGGCGGAGTGAGTACCGCCCGCCGGTTCTTCAGCCGACGGGCCGGTACCCAGAACGGGGCACGCTCAGCCGGCCGAGCCGTCACGGCTGCCACTGTTCTTCCAACGCTCGGCGACGCTGTCGAAGATCTTGCCGC
This sequence comes from Nocardiopsis ansamitocini, assembly GCF_030268225.1. GTDB lineage: Bacteria > Actinomycetota > Actinomycetes > Streptosporangiales > Streptosporangiaceae > Nocardiopsis_D > Nocardiopsis_D ansamitocini. The sequence continues at coordinate 413,032 of NZ_BSQG01000003.1, forward strand.
CGGTGCTGGCCGCGCTGCCGGCCACGTCGCGCAGCGTTCCCACCAACGGGTCGGTCGTGCGCGACCAGGACTCACGGTAGGAGTCCGCGGCGTTGCGCACCTCGTCGCCGATCTTGGCGTCCTTGTCGCTGTCCCGCCGCGGGTACTCGCCGTTGATGATGCGGTTGTAGGAGCCGTCCTTGATCCAGCGGTCCAGTTCGGCCAGGCGAACGACCGCGAACGGGTGGGTCTGGCCCTGGGTGATGAGCAGTTTGAGGAACCCGTCGCGCACGTCGCCGGCGGCGTCGTACTCCTTGGCCTGCTCCAGGAACGCGTCGGCGTTCATCTGGGCCAGCCGGGAGCCGCCCGCCATCTTCATCAGGGCGCGCTTCGCGGCGTCGGGGTCCTGGGCTGCCAGCAGGCCTGCGCGGTCGCACGACAGTTCGGACTTGCGGTACCACTCCTCCAGCGCTGCCACGATCGCGCGCAGGCCGATGTAGCCCAGCGGGATCCAGGCCACCCGTGCGGCGAGGCGGATCAGGGCGAGCAGCATCGTGCGGTACACGGCGTGCCCGGACAGGATGTGGCCGACCTCGTGGCCGACCACGAAGCGCTGCTCGGAGGCGTCCAGGAGGTCGAACAGTCCGCTGGTCATGACGATGAAGGGCTTGCTGCTGCCGATCGCCATGGCGTTGGGCTGCGGGTTCATCTGGATATAGAGCTCGGGGACCTCGTCCAGGTCGAGGACGTAGGCGGCGTCGCGGACGTAGTCGTAGACGTCGGGGAACTGCTGTTCGCTCACCCGTACCGCGCTGCCCAGGAACATCAGGCGCAGGGCACGTTCGTTGAACAGTCCGGACATTCGTTTGAAGACCTCGTCGAATCCACGCAGCGACCGCAGCGCGACGAGTGCGCCGCGGTCCGCCGGGTGCTCGTAGGCCCGTGAGGAGATTGCTGGGAGACGAACGCGAGTGCGGTCAGGAGTAGTCGACATGCCCGCATGGTATGTGCCGTCCACGCGCAAATCCATGATTTTCGCGAACGAGATATGACGCGATTCGCGGAGCGGTTTTGCGTACCTCCGGTGGGGGCGCGCGACAGTTCGACGGACATGCGGGCTAATCTCTGCGGTGAGCAGCCCATCCCGACCAATCGGGGACGAACCGAAAGTGATGGCCGTGCCCAAGCAGAAGACGAACGTGAAGCCGAGCGAGACCCGGCCCACCGGAGCCCCGCGCCGGGTCGGCATCATGGGCGGCACCTTCGACCCGATCCACCACGGACACCTGGTGGCCGGGAGTGAGGTGGCCCACTTCTTCAACCTGGACGAGGTCCTCTTCGTCCCGGCCGGTCAGCCCTGGCAGAAGGAAGAAGACAAGGTCACCCCGGCCGAGCATCGCTACCTGATGACGGTCATCGCCACCGCGGAGAACCCCCAGTTCCGGGTCAGCCGCATGGAGATCGAGCGCGCGGGGCCCACCTACACCATCGACACACTGCGTCAGATGCGCCAGTACTACGGCGCTGACGTGGAGCTTTTCTTCATCACCGGCGCGGACGCCCTGGGCGCTATTCTGAGCTGGCACAACGTGGATGAACTCTTTGAACTCGCGCATTTCGTAGGCTGTAACCGTCCTGGACACCGGCTCGCCGATCCCGGACTGCCGGAAGGCAAGGTCAGCCTGGTGGAGATCCCCGCGTTGGCCATCTCCTCGACCGAGTGCCGTGAGCGCGTCCGCAAGGGCGAGCCCATCTGGTACCTGGTGCCCGATGGCATCGTCCGATACATCAACAAGACAGGGCTCTACCTCGGCGACGAGTAAGGGGCGGCGCCAGCCGCTCCCGTGCGACCGCTCGCCGACAGAGCCCACTGGAGGCAGCAACCCCTCGTGACCGCCACTGACCGGGCCGTCGAGCTCGTGAACATCGCCGCGTCGGCCGCGGCTGAGAAACTCGCCCAGGAGATCATCGCCTACGACGTCAGCGAACAGCTGGCGATCACCGATGCCTTCGTCCTGTGCTCCGCACCCAACGACCGGCAGGTCCGCTCCATCGTCGACGAGATCGAGGACCGCCTGCGCGAGTCCGGCGCCAAGCCGGTCCGCCGCGAGGGCGAGCGCGACGGCCGCTGGGTGCTGCTGGACTACGTGGAGATCGTCGTCCACGTCCAGCACGAAGAAGAACGCGGCTTCTACGGCCTTGAGCGCCTGTGGAAGGACTGCCCCGAGATCACGCTGCCCAAGGGGTCGCGCGGCGCCGCCCGCGAGGCCCAGGACAGCGACGTCAGCTGATCCACGCCCCCGACCCCCCAGGAGCGCACCTGTGACCCAAACCCGTCGCATCATCTGCTGGCGTCACGGACAGACCGACTGGAACGTCGAATCCCGTTTCCAGGGCCAGACCGACATCCCGCTCAACGAGCAGGGCGTCGCCCAGGCCGAGCGCGCCGCCAGCCTACTGGCGACGCTGCAGCCCGACGCGATCATCGCCTCCGACCTCCAGCGCGCCGCCGACACCGGCGCCGCACTGGCACGGCTCACCGGGCTCACCGTCGAGCACGACCCGGGCCTGCGCGAACGGTTCGGCGGGCCCTGGGAGGGGCTCACCCGGGACGAGATCTCGGCCAACTGGCCCGAGCAGCACCGCAGGATGGACATCCCCGGCGGCGAGTCGATGCCCGACGTCGGCGCCCGGGTGGCCGAGGTGATCGTGCGCGGGCTGGAGAAGGTGCCCGACAACGGGCTGCTCGTGGTCGCCAGCCACGGAGCCGCCCTACGAGCCGGCATCCACACCATGTTGGGGCTTCCCGAGGACCAGCTGGAGGCGCTCGGTTCGCTGAGCAACTGCGCCTGGTCGGTGCTCGGGCCGCGCCGCCTGGGCGGATGGAGGCTGCTGGAGCACAACGCCGGCACGCTGCCGGAGGGGACGGTCCTCGGCGACGACGGGTGACCCGTTTCGACGAACAGGCGGATCTCCGCTATTGTTCAGGGAGTCGGCAGGGGCGAGAGCCTCCGCCCGGCTCCCGCAAGGGGCTATGGCGCAGTTGGTAGCGCGCTTCCATGGCATGGAAGAGGTCTGGGGTTCGAATCCCCATAGCTCCACTCGACTCCGAGACGGCCTTGCTCGGGGGACTTCGTCCTCCGAGCCGGGTCGTTTCGTCGTTTCTGCTGGGGGGCGACCCCCAGGCCCCCGGTGCGGGGCTTCGCCCCACGGGGGGCGGTGACGTCGACCGAGCGGCACGGTGCGAGAAAACCGAGGGGTGCCCCGATCCTCGAAAAGCGTCACAGCCAGGGGCTGGAGTCAGGTAGAGTTGTTCTCGCAACAAGGGGCTATGGCGCAGTTGGTAGCGCGCTTCCATGGCATGGAAGAGGTCTGGGGTTCGAATCCCCATAGCTCCACTCCACTTCGAAACGACCTTGCTTGGGGACTTCGTCCGCCTCGCCGGGTCGTTTCTTCGTTTTCTCTGAAGAAGCCCCAGGCCCCGATGTGGGGCTTCGCCCTGCGGTGCAAGGCCGCCCCGCAAGGGGTCTCGCCCAGGACCATTCTGATCCGGGGTGGTCCTGCCTGCGCGTGACCGCGCTCGGCGGGCCGCCTTCGTCGCAGCCCCGGTCGGTTGTCCCGGTCGGCCACAGCGCCGTGCCGCCACTGCGCGCTGTCCCCGTCGGCCGCCCGCGGTATGGGACAACCGGCCCCGCCCCTCGGCCGTCGCCCGGTGGAATCCCCGTGACCAGCGACGATCATGGGGATTCCCGACCGCTGTGCGTGGATTCGCGTGGCGTTCCCGACGTGCCGAAAAGCCGGGAACGGGGTAGTGGAGGAGAGCACCAGCCACACGATCCACAACGGGGAGCCCACCATGTCGTTGACCTTCGGAGCCGGACCGCTGGCGGCCCATCCGCCGAAGACGGTGAACTACCGGCTCGAATCCCCTGCGCACGCGCTGTTCATGCACCCCTTCGCCCGCAGGGTACGCGCACTGAGGGAAGGCAAGGTCGTCCTTGACACCGACCGCGGGTTCCTGCTGCACGAGACCGGACTGCAGCCGGTCCTCTACGCGCCCGTCGAGGACTTCGCAGAGGAGCTGCTCACCCCCACCGACCACACCACGCACTGCCCTTTCAAGGGCGACGCGTCCTACCATTCGCTGACCGTGGGGGAGACGACCGTCGACAACGCGGTGTGGTCCTATCCCGACCCCACCCCCGAGGCTCTCTGGCTGCGCGGTCTGGCCTCGCTGTACTGGGACGCCGCCGACACCTGGCTCGACGAGGACGAGCGGGTCCGAGGGCACCTGCGCGACCCCTACCACCGGGTCGACGTCCGATCCTCCACCCGGTTGGTCCGTGTGGCCCTGGGCGACACTACCCTTGCCCTGACCAGCAGTCCCAAGGTGCTCTCCGAGACGGGCCTGCCCAACCGGCTCTACATTCCCCTCGCGGACGTCCACCAGGAGTACCTGGCGCCCAGCCGCACCCGCACCCACTGCCCCTACAAGGGCGACGCGGTCTACCACGACGTCCGCGTCGGGGGCACGGTCGCCTCCGACGCGGCCTGGTCCTACCGGCGCACCCTCAAGGACGGCTACGACGTCCGCGACCACGTGTGCTTCCTGCACGACGATCTCACCGTCACCGAGGAGCTCCAGCCCTGAGCCCGTCCCCGTGATCGCTGCCGTACCGGCGGCGCACGGCTTCGAGGACGCCCGTGCAACGGGGGCGGTCCGGCCACGACAACGGGGGCCGTGCCGGGCCGCCGGCAGCCGGACGGGGCAGCCGCGGAGAAAGGGCCGGCCTCCTCCGGCCGGGCACGCTGTGGACAACCGGCCCGGAGCGTCACCGCGGGCCGGTACTGTCACATGCGTGCCTGATCTTGCCGACGTCGAAACACTGCTGGACACCGCGGTGCGCGCGCTCGGGGGAGCGCGGCGCGAGGGACAGGTGGCCATGGCCACCGCGGTCGCCGAGGCCATCGAGACCGAGGAGCACCTCGTCGTCCAGGCCGGCACCGGGACCGGTAAGTCGCTGGGCTACCTCGTCCCCGCGCTGCGCCACGCCCTCACCGCCGACACCACCGTCGTGGTCTCCACCGCCACCATCGCGTTGCAGAACCAGTTGATCGCCCGCGACCTCCCCCGCCTCGCCGAGGCCCTGCGCCCCTTGCTCAAGCGCGAGCCCAGGTTCGCCATCCTCAAGGGGCGGCGCAACTACCTCTGCCGCAACCGGTTGGACACCGCGGGCCAGGACGCCGAGGAGGAGGCCGAGCTCTTCGACCCCAGGGCGCTGTCCTCACTGGGCCGCCAGGTCCAGCGTCTGCATTCCTGGGCGGAGGAAACCCTTACGGGGGACCGCGACGAGATCGTTCCCGGAGTCAGCGATCTCGCCTGGCGCCAGGTCTCGGTCGCGGCCAACGAGTGCATGGGGGCGGCCGTGTGCCCCTTCGGCACCGAGTGCTTCGCCGAGCAGGCCCGTGCCGAGGCCGCCGAGGTCGATGTCGTGGTCACCAACCACGCGCTGCTGGCCATCGACGCGATGCAGAACTACCACATCCTTCCCGAGCACGACCTGCTCATGGTCGACGAGGCCCACGAACTCGTCGACAGGGTCACAGCGGTGGCCACCGGCGCGCTCAACGAGAAGGCCATCACCCTGGCCGTCAAGCGCGCGACCCGGCTGTGCGACATCGAGCTCACCGAGCGCCTCTCCGAGACCGCGGACGGCCTCGCGATGCTCTTCACCGACGCCGACCCCGGCCGACTCGACCACATTCCCGACGCCCTGGCCACGGCGGTGGCCGCGGTGCGCGACGCAGCGCACGGCTGCGTCACCGCGATCGGCCCCGACAACAAGAACGACCCCGAGGCATCCAACGCCCGCCGCCTCGCACTGGCCGCGCTGGGCGAGGTGCACGACACCGCGGTACGTCTCCTGGAGTCCTTCGAGCCGCCGCTGCGCGAACGTCAGGACGTCGTCTGGCTGACCAAGGGCGATCGGCAGGCTCCGGCTCTGCACGTTGCACCACTGGGCGTGGGAGGTCTGTTGCGCGAGAAGCTGTTCGGTGACCGCACTACCGTCCTGACCTCGGCGACACTGGCGCTGGGCGGGTCGTTTCGTGCCCTGGCCGCGCAGTGGGGGCTGGGCCGTGAGCGCAGCGACGAGCCGCCCACACCGGAGCCGCGGCCCGAGGGAGCCCCCGAGCCCGAAGCAGGACAGCCCGGATCGGCCACCGAAGGGGAACCCCGTTGGCGCGGGATGGACGTCGGATCTCCCTTCGACCATGCCCGCAGCGGAATCCTCTACGTGGCCAAGCACCTGCCCACCCCCGGGCGCGACGGGCTCGATCCCCGCTACCTCGACGAGATCGCCGAGCTGATCGAGGCGGCCGGCGGGCGCACGCTGGGCCTGTTCTCCTCCATGCGGGCGGCGACCCAGGCCACCGAGGAGCTCCGTGAGCGCCTGGACTTCCCGATCCTGTGCCAGGGGGACGACTCCACCGGGCAGCTCGTCAAGGAGTTCGCCGCCGACGAGGGAACCTGTCTGTTCGGCACGCTCTCCCTCTGGCAGGGGGTGGACGTTCCAGGGCCGTCACTGCAACTCGTCGTGGTCGACCGGATCCCCTTCCCCCGTCCTGACGACCCGCTGGCATCGGCCCGGCAGCGCGCGGTCGGGGCGCGAGGAGGCAACGGGTTCATGTCGGTGGCGGCCACACATGCGGCCCTGCTCCTGGCCCAGGGGACGGGACGGCTGTTGCGGTCGATGACCGACAAGGGGGTCGTCGCGGTCCTCGACCCACGACTGGCGACGGCTCGCTACGGTGGGTTTCTGCGCTCCTCGCTGCCGCCTTATTGGGGGACCACCGACCCCGACGTCGCCCGCGCGGCCCTGAAGCGGCTCAACGGCGCGGTTCCCGTCTGACGGCGCGCTCCGGGGTGCGTCTTGGGCACGACGTATCCCGGACCTCAGCGCCTGGCCCGGAAACCGAACAGCCGGACGGCATAGCCGGGGTTCTCGCTGTCGGCGGGCTGGATGTACCAGCGGTCGTCGTGATCGCCGATGGACAGTTCGTTCCACATCAGGTCGATGAGTTTGAGCCGCGCCACCACGGAGGCGTTGGGGTCCAGCACGATCGAGTAGGCGCGGTCGGTGAGGCGTTGGGTGACCATGCCCACCGGCTGGCCGTTCCAGATCGCGGGCACGGGCGCGTGGCCGATCTCGACGCCACACAACCGTAGCTGTTCGACCTCTTCCTCCAGTGCCTCGGCCGCGAGCGCGTCGTCCAGGCGCAGCGCGTCCTCGAGTTCGTCGCGGTCCTCGTCAGGACGCATGTAGGCGTGGTAGGTCCGGTATCCGCAGGCCCGACAGACCCGCCACACCACGCACCTGGCCAGCCCGTAGGCGGATTGTGCCTCACCGATACCGCGATAGTCGCTGACCTTGCGGATCGCCCCGCAGTCGCAGCACAGAGCCGTCAACTCCTGTTTCATCCTCACAGTCCTCCTCCCACGTGTGAGTATGCGATGCCTGCCCTGTCTTAGGGAACCGATTCCGTGAAGCAGTTCCCACAAACTGTTGCCATCAACGCCCCAAAACTCCCGAGGCGTCGGTATTGCCCAGTCATTTCGCTTGAATTGCGACTTTCGGGTGCGGTAGGTTCCGCTTTTTCATGCATATCGCCGCTGACTAGCCCTGGCCGGCGTCTTTTCCGAGAGATTTTGCCGGTTCCGGCGGACTCACGCCAGGGGATTCGGATACTGGCTTGTCTGGTTCCACGCGGTCCGCTTCCGGGCCCGGTGGAGCCTCCGCATCCAGCAGCGGGTGTCCTTCGACCTTGTACCGCTTGATGTAGATGCTGAGAAAGGTCTGCAGGCTGGCGCCGACGGGCAGGGCCAGCAGCGCCCCGGGTGCGTTCAGCACCGCCGCGCCCGCGAGCACCGAGCCGAATGCCACCGCGGGGTGCATGTCCAGCGTCTTGGCAGTGATACGCGGTTGCAGCACGTAGTTCTCGAACTGCTGGTAGACGGTGATGAACACCAACATCCATAGTGCCTGCCACGGTCCGGCCATCAGTGCGACCATCACCGGGACCGCACCGCCGATGTAGGTACCGACGGTGGGGATGAACTGCGAGAGCACCCCCACCCATAGTGCGAGAGCGAAGGCGAACTGGACGTCCAGGACGATCAGTGCGAGGTAGTGCGCGCCCGCGCAGATCAGGGCGAGCAGGGCTCGGGAGTAGATGTAACCGCCCGTCTTGTCGATGGCGATCTCCCAGGCGCGCAGCACCTCACGCTGGGTCCGCGGTGGCAGCACCGAACAGATGGTGCGCCGGAAGCGCGGCCCGTCGGCGCACAGGTAGAAGGTGAACAGCGCGATGGCCAGGCCGTTGAATATCAGGACCAGCAGAGTGGTCCCCGCCCCCAGGACGTTGCCCGCGACGCTGGAGGCGTACTGCTCGACCAGTCCGCTCACCCCGGAGATCTCGCTCAACAGCGTCGTCGGTGAGAACGAAGTGTTGAAGGTCGAGTTGATCCAGTCCATCGCCGAGCGGGTCATCGTCGGCAATGCCTCGACGAATGCCACCACCTGGCTGAGCAGCATCGACCCCAGAACGGTCAGGAACAGTGCCAGCACGCCGAAGGCCACCGACATCACCGCGCCGGTGGCCGGTCCGCGCGGCCACCGGCGGCGGTGCAGCCAGTTGACAGCCGGTTCCAGCGCCAGCGCGAGGAACAGGGCGATCAGCAGAAGCACCAGCAGGTTCTGCAACCGGACGAACAACCACCAGGCGATGCCGAACGCCGCAACCGTCCACACCGCCATGATCATGGCGCGGGGCAGCCACGAGGGCATCGGACTCTTGGCGTCCGGACGCAGCGGCGCCCGGTGTGGGGATTGAGCGCTCATCGACCGACGCGACTTCCTAGCTCACTACGTTTCGGGGTGTCCTGTGCGCCGCGGACAGACGGGAGGACGGGGCGTGCGGACTCAAGGGGGTGTGCCTAGTCGTCCAGTGACAATCCGCGCTTGTTGCGGGTGGTCCATTCGCGCATCCGCTTGGGGTAGCCGACGATGTTGACGTCGTAGGCGGGGGCGGCCAGGTCATGGGCCACTTTGCGTAGCACCTCGGGGGAGCCGACCCTGCGTCGGATCCACTCTCCGTCGTGGGCCACCGCCACCGCGGTCGTTCCGGTCGCGAAGGTCTCCGGTTCGACGTAGAACTCTACGCCGGTCCGGTTCTTGGTGAATTCGATCAGGGCCTTGACATCGGAATCGTCGGCCGCGCGGTCATAGCGGACTTTTCCACCCTTGCGCTGTGCCCTACGGAGTCCGAAACGGTCCCGCCATCCCATACCGCAGTGCTCCCATCGGTTGCGCGAAACGGCCCAGATCACCGGCCGTCGACGACCCTTGCGAGTCTATAGCCCTGTTCCAACAGCACTTTTCGCATTTGCTCACGCGAGAGTGACCGCGCTGCTACTTTCAGTGTCGCCGTGCGTGAGGGGGAGGGTTCATGACATTGTGGACATGGGGCGATGAAACAGCCCAGAAGATGCGAGCGGACGGGCAAACCGTCCTGGCCGACGCGTTGGTACGGATGCCTGCGCTGGCCGCAGAGGGAGACCTCGACCGAATCGTGGCCGAACTACCGGACGCCCTGATCGGCGCCGAACGCGAGGGAGCGCCCTCCTGGGCGTCCCACTATCTGCACTACTGGGCAGTTGCCGTACGCGTCGGAGATCGGGCCGAGGGCGCCGTGGCACTGGCCGATGCCGAGCGGCTCGCCCATACGGTCCACGCGCAGGGGGCCGGGCACTGCCCGCCGGGGGCCTGCCCGACCATCGCGGTCCTGGCCTGTCACGCCAACGCTGACGGTCCCGGGCACATCGCCGCCCGGGCGATGCTGTTGGCCGAGTCCCTTCCGCACACCCAACCGGGAACACCGGCCTTCGAGGCCCTGACGCTGGCGTTCGCCGACATGCTCATCGACGACGACCGCGCCGACGAAGCCATCGGATACCTGGACGCCCAGGCCGAGGTGGTGCGCGCCACCGGAGTCGACGTCGGCCTTTACTACGGATTCGGTTACGTACGCGCACTGCGCCACTTGGACCGCTACGACCAGGCCCTGGCCGTGCTGGACCATTTGGAGGGCAACGGGGTCCTCACCTGGCCCGCCGGGCCGGCCCGCTCCGACGCCCAGCGTCGGGTCTCCTTTGAACGTGCCCGGCTGCTGGCCTGGTTGGCCCGCGCCGGCAAGCGTCCCGTCGCCGATGCCCTGGCCGCTCTGCCTCCGGTCGAAGAAGCGCAGGCGCACCCCTACCTGCGCACGGCCTGGGCCGACGCGGTCGAGCACCTGGTCGCCCTCGACGCGTTGCGCAACGATTGGCAGCTCGGTCACACCCTGACCGTCTGGGCCTGCTACCAGGAAGAGGTCGGAGCTCACCGGCGGTGCCTGGAACTGTCCACCGCCGCAGCCCGGCTGGCCGTCCGTCGAGGTGCTCGATGGGCGGCCGAGGGGGCCCTGCACCGCGCCCAACGCGCCCTGTTCCGGGTGCGACGCGACGACGACCTGATCGGTGACCTGGCCGAGGCGCGTACCGATACCGAGGAGCTCCCTGCGGCCGCGTCGGCTGTTCCGGCAGACCGGCTGGCCGCGTGGCTGCGCGAGGAAGGCGCGGAAACCGACCCCGAGACACGGGCCGACCTGCTGGTGGCGGCGTTGGCCGAGCGGCCTGCCGACACCGATCTGCTCAACGCCCTGGGAACGACCGGCCGTGTCCTGGGCCTGGCCGAGGCCGCGGCCCAACCCCAGTGGAGCAGTGTCCGAGCGGACCCCGGGAACACCGTCGCGGCGCTGGGGCTCCTGGAGTCCCTGCTGCACGACGATGACACCGACGGCGTTCGCGACCTGGTCCGCACACTCGCCGAGGCAGCCGCTCACCGGATGGCCGGGCGAGTCGCCACCGTCTGAGCACGGGTACGGCGACGAGTCGTCCTTGCGACATCTCTTCCTGTTGAGGGGACTCAGCCGGAAGAGGCGCCGGCCTGCCGGCCGGTGGCGTTGGGTGATCGGGCCAACAGGGCCCCGGCCGGGTAGACCAGCGCGGCCGGCGGCAGCGTCGCGAGGCGTCCGCTTGCGTAGACCGTCAGGGTTCCGGTGTGTGGCGCCTGCGGACGCGCCGAGGAGTTCAGGCGACGCAGCGTCTGGGCGGCGACCGCCCCCGCCGCTGTCAGCAGTGCCGGCCGGTGCCCGAGGGCTGCCCCGATGTGCTCGGAGACGAGATCGTAATGGGTGCACCCGAGTACCACCGCTGACGTTTCCACGGGAGTGCGCTCGGTGGCCCGCGCGATCGCGTCGTGCACGGCTCCCGGATCGGCTGTGTCCACGGCCTCGGCGAGTCCGTGACAGGCGACCGGCGCGACCGGGACACCGTGGGCGAACCGTTCGACGAGTTCACGCTGGTAGGGGCTGCCGGTGGTGGCCGGGGTCGCCCAGATCGCGATCGGCCCACCGCGGTCGGCCGCGGGTTTGACCGCGGGCACGGTTCCGATGACGGGGATCCCCGGTTCCAGTTCAGCGCGCAGGATCGTCAGCGCGTGCACGGAAGCGGTGTTGCAGGCGACCACGACGGCGTCGGGGGAGTCGCGCATGGCCGTCTGCGCGCCGGCGAGCGCCCGCTGGCCGATTTCGGCCGCGCTGCGCGGTCCCCAGGGCATGTGGTCGGGGTCCATGGACAGGATCAGGTCCGCGTCCGGCCGCGCCTCCCGCAGGGCGGCGGCGGTGGAGAGCAGACCGATTCCGGAATCGACTAAGGCGATGCGCACGTCAGCCGATGATATGCGTGCCGGACGCCTTGGACGGTCGTCCGCCTCACCCGGACGAGGTCATCGTCCACCTAAACCGGCAGGTATTCCCGCCTTGGGCGATCCGTAACGAAGAAGTCGGGAAAACGCCGGAAAGCCCTCGTGCGGTGCCGGAAACGGAGGACTAATCTGTCTCCAGGCCACGCCGAGAAGTGGCCCTGACCGGCTTGAAGACCGTACGAGAACCCCTTGTGACTAGCGGGTGAGTGTGATTCGTCAGCCTTTTACGTCAGACTTCGCCGACCATGTGGCCGCCGTGCGGGAGACGCGCCGTGCCTACTCCGAACTTCCCCCGGACGCGCCCGTCCGATTGGCCAAACCGACCTCCAACCTGTTCCGGTTTCGCGCGGAGACAGGCGGCCCTCGACTCGACGTCAGTGCGTTCTCCTCGGTGATCAGCGTCGACCCGGTCGGGCGCACCGCCGAGGTCGGCGGAACGACCACCTACGAGGATCTGGTGGCGGCCACGCTGGTGCACGGCCTCATGCCCTTGGTGGTGCCCCAGTTGCGGACCATCACCGTCGGGGGCGCGGTCACCGGGTTGGGAATCGAATCCAGTTCGTTTCGCAACGGCCTGCCGCACGAGTCGGTGGAGGAGATGGAGATCCTCACCGGTGCGGGCGACGTCGTGGTCGCCCGACGCGACAACGACCACCGCGACCTCTTCCACGGCTTCCCCAACTCCTACGGGACCCTCGGCTACAGTCTGCGGCTGCGTATCGAACTGGAGCCGGTCAAGTCCTACGTCCATCTGCGGCACCTCCGCTTCACCGACGCCGACGAGACGATGGCCGCGATGGCGCGGATCTGCGCGGACCGTGAGCACGACGGAGAGCCGGTCGACTTCGTGGACGGGGTGGCTTTCGGCCGCGACGAGCTCTACCTGAGCCTGGCGACGTTCACGGACGAGGCGCCATGGACCAGCGACTACACCGGCTCCGATATCTACTACACCTCGGTGCGGCGCTACAGCGGACCGGGAGCCGGCGACTACCTCACCACACAGGACTACCTGTGGCGTTGGGACACCGACTGGTTCTGGTGCTCGCGGGCGTTCGGCGTCCAGCATCCGATGGTGCGCAGGCTGTGGCCGCGCGCGCTCAAGCGTTCCGATGTCTACCGCAAGCTCGTGGCGCTTGACCGCCGTACCGATCTCAGCCGTTTGCTCGCCTACTACCGTGGGCAGCCGCCCGCCGAGCCGGTCATCCAGGATGTCGAGGTGGGGGTCGATCGGGGAGCGGAGTTCCTGGACTTCTTCCACCGCGAAGTCCCGATGGCGCCGGTGTGGATGTGTCCGTTGCGCCTGCGGGAGGGCCACGAGACGGGGACCGTGGAAAGCGGTCACGCCTGGCCGCTCTATCCGCTCGAACCGGGCCGGTTGTACGTGAACTTCGGCTTCTGGGGCATGGTGCCGATGCGTCGTGGCGGAGGACGGAGCTACCACAACCGGGCCGTCGAAGGCGAGGTGAGCCGATTGGGCGGACACAAGTCGCTCTACTCGGACGCTTTCTACACCGAAGACGATTTCTGGGAGCTCTACAACGGCACGGCCTACCGGAGTCTCAAGAAGGCCTACGATCCCGGCGGCCGCCTGCTCGATCTGTACGCCAAGTGTGTGGGGAACAGGTGACACGCCGATCCACGCGGCGGGTCAGAGCGATCGGCCGGCAGGCCGGAAGGGGAGTCCAATGCGACTGGCAGACATGTTCGAACGCGTTGTCGGTCCGGGCAGTCCGATCCGGCTGCGCGCCTACGACGGCAGCACGGCGGGCGATCCCGACAGCGATGTCACGCTCGTGGTCCGATCACCGGTGGCCCTCAACTACCTCGCGCAGTCACCCGGCGGTCTCGGCCTGACCAGAGCCTACGTCTCCGGGCACATCGACATCGAGGGGGACTTCTCCACCGCGCTTCGTGCCATGGCCGACCTGGTCGTGAAATCCGGTGTCTCGGTCGGCACGGGTGACCTCGTCCGGATCGCCGCGAACCTCGGCTGGGTCAAGTTCGTCAACCGGGTCCCGCCGCCTCCTCAGGAAGTCCGCCGATCGAAGCTGTCCTACTTGGGCCTGCGCCACTCCCGCCGTCGCGACGCCCAGGCCATCCACCACCACTACGACGTCTCCAACGCCTTCTACGAAATGGTCCTGGGCTCCTCCATGACCTACACCTGCGGCGTCTACCCGTATCAGGGGGCCACCCTGGAGCAGGCCCAGTTCCACAAGTACGGCCTCGTCTCGCGCAAGCTGGGGCTGGCGGAGGGGATGCGGCTGCTGGATGTGGGCTGCGGGTGGGGCGGGATGGTCATGCACGCTGCCCGCGAGCACCGGGTCAAGGCACTCGGGGTCACCTTGTCCAAGGAGCAGGCGGAGTGGGCGCAGAAGCGGATCGCCCAGGAAGGGCTCGGCGATCTCGCCGAGGTCCGGCACATGGACTATCGGGAACTTCCCGACGCCGGATACGACTGCATCAGTTCGATCGGTCTGACCGAGCACATCGGTCGCAGACAGGTCCCCGGGTACTTCGCGGCGCTGCACGCCAAGCTCCGGCCCGGTGGCCGGCTGCTCAACCACTGCATCACCCGCCCGCGCAACGACCTGCCCCCGATCCAGCCCAACGGCGTCATCAACCGCTATGTCTTCCCCGATGGGGAACTACTGGGGCCCGGTTGGTTGCAGACCCGGATGAACGATGCCGGCTTCGAGATCCGCCATCAGGAGAATCTGCGCGAACACTACGCCCTGACCCTGCGCGACTGGGCCGCCAACCTGGAGCGCAACTGGGACGCTGCGGTGCGGGAGGTCGGCGAGGGGACCGCCCGGGTGTGGCGCCTCTACATCGTCGGCTGCGTGCTCGGTTTCGAGTTGAACGCGGTCCAGTTGCACCAAATGCTCGGGGTCAAGCCGGACGGGGCCGACGCGAGGATGCCCCTTCGTCCTTCCTTCGAGCCCCCTGCCGGTTGACCCGGGCCGTGCGCCCCGTATCGGCCGACCCCCGGGCGGTGGCCGGCATTGGGCATTATGGGGACATGCCTGGGACAGACGACGCCACCATCAAGCGGATGGCCATCGGCCTCATCGAGACCTATGTCCAATCCGACCCCAAGCGGGTCCGCGCGATCGCCGAGGGCCTCAACGCCGAGGACCTGGCCGCGGTCACCTCCGAACTGAAGGTCTTCGCGGCATTTCTCACCCGGCGGGTCCAGGAGACCGGGGTGGTCTACAAACCCGCCGACTCCAGGGAGGCGGTCGCCCGTGCGGTCGCCGACCTGTTGGAGCCGGAGGTCGAGTTCGCGGTGATCTCGGCCTGGGAGGCGTACTCGATCGGGGAGTACGAGGCCGCCGAAGACCTGACCCGCGGTGACCCGCTCATCTTTCCCCACATGTTGGCCGCCTTCTCCGCGGCCGTGGGCCAGGCCGTCTACGAGCCGGCCGAACTGTTGTCCACGCTGCGGATCGCAGCCGGAATCGACGAGTGAGACGGTGGTGTGCCGCCGCCCGCCGCGGGCGGCGGCACACCCCCGGCACATGACTGCTTGACGGCACCGGGTCCCGTGTCGAGAGTGGAGGTGATGGGCGTCACACGAGCCGGGAGGAAGTCGTTATATGCCCCATGTGCCCCAGATGTCACGACCCGCGGACGTCTCCGACATCGACCTCTCCGACCTCGCTTTCTGGGAGCGTCCGCTCAAGGAACGACACAAGGCATTCGCCCGCCTCCGCCGGTACGACCCCCTCTTCTTCGCAGAGGCGGACATGGGGCCGGTTCCCATCGGCCCCGGATACCACGCCCTGGTCCGCCACGCGGACGTGGTCGAGGCGAGCCGTACGCCGTTGGTCTTCACCTCCGAACCGAGTGCGATCTCCATCCCGGACATGCCACGGGAGTTCAGCGAGTTCTTCGGCTCGATGATCAATCTCGACGACCCCAGGCACGCGCGCATGCGGCGCATCGTCAGCCGAGGCTTCACCCCGCGCATGCTCGCCAAGCTCGACGCCGACATCCAGCGGGTCGCCGCGCGCATCATCGACGACCTGCTCGACACGGGGCCGTGCGACTTCGTCCCCGCTGTATCGGCGCGCCTGCCGCTCACCATCATCTGCGAGATGATGGGAATCCCCGAAGAACAGCACCGACGGGTCTTCGACAACTCCAGCATCGTGCTTGCCGGCTCCGACCCCGATTACCTGGGCAATGATCCCGAGACCGCCGTCCATCGGCTGCTGGCCGCCGGGGGCGAGCTCGCCGCGCTGCTCACCGAGCTTGCCGCCGAGCGTCGGCGCGCCCCGCGCCAGGACCTCACCTCGGCCCTGGTCAGCGCCGACATCGACGGTGACGCACTGACCGACCAGGAAATCGGCTCCTTCTTCATCCTGTTGGCGGTCGCCGGCAACGAGACCACCCGCAACGCCATCTCGCACGCGTTGGCACTGCTCACCCGTTTTCCCGACCAGCGCGACACCTGGTGGTCGGATTTCGAGGCGCACGCGGCCACGGCCGTCGAGGAAATCGTGCGCTACGCCTCCCCGATCACCTGGATGCGGCGCACCCTCAGTCGCGACCACGAAATGAACGGCACCCACTACCGGGCCGGAGACAAGGTGCTGTTGATGTACGCCTCGGCGAACCGGGACTCGGCGGTGTTCACCGACCCCGACCGCTTCGACGTGACCAGGTCGCCCAATCCACACGTCGGTTTCGGGGGGCCGGGGCCGCATTTCTGCCTCGGCGCCCACCTGGCCCGCCGGGAGATCACCGTCATGCTCCGGGAGATGCACCGCAGGGTGCCCACCATCCGCGCCACCTCGGAACCACAGCGGCTGCTGTCCAACTTCGTGAATGGGATCAAGAGCCTGCCATGTGACTTCTAGTCGCGGGCGTGGTCAATCAGCAAAACCGTCACTCTCGGTAGTCATAATGTGACTCATGCGACTCATGTCGCATCACACCACGAGTGACGGAGGCCGTATGGGCCGTACCAGGGCAGCCGTGTCCGTCTTCGCGGCGGGCACGGCACTCGTACTCGCAGCCGCCACGGGATGCACGGCCGGGCACCAGAAACCGACCCTCACCGTCTGGATCATGGCGGGTACCCACCCGGACGCATCCGCCTACTTCGCCGACGCCAACGCCGCCTTCACAGAGTCGACCGGGGCCGACGTCACGGTCGAGTTCATCCCGTGGGGCGACGCCCACGACAAGTTCATCACCGCCATCGCCGGGAACACCGCTCCCGACGTCGCCGAAGTCGGGACCACATGGACCCCTGAATTCGCCGCGGTCGGCGCGCTGGCCGACCTCGGCGACATGGGTTGGCACCCCGGTGCCCACGTGCCCGGACTTGTCGAGGCAGGAACCGTGGACGGTCGGCTCTACGGGGTGCCCTGGCACGTCGCCGTCCGCGCGGTGCTCTACCGTACCGATGTCTTCGAGGACCTCGGCCTGGAACCGCCACGGACCTGGGCCCAGCTGCGCAAGGTCGCACGGACGATCGCCGATCGGCGTCCTGAGCTGACCGCCTTCCCGGTTGCAGGGGGAGCGGAGTACCCCCTGTTGTCCTTCATCTGGGGGGCCGGGGGCGAGATCGCCCTCCAGAACCCCGACGGCACCTGGACGTCGGGCCTGGACAGCCCGGAAGCCCGCGAAGGCATCGCTTTCCTCACCGGCCTGGCCCGGCACGACGGCGTTTCCTCAACGGGCGCGGTCACCTGGCAGGAGACCGACGTCCAGGACAACTTCACCGATGAGCGCGTGGCCATGGCCGTGCTCGGCAGCTGGGCGCCCAAGGCCATCCTCGCCGCCAACCCCGACCTGCGCGGTCGCTTGGCGGCGTTTCCCATACCGGGCAGGGACGGCGGCTACAGTCCTTCCTTCCTGGGCGGCTCCCACCTCTCGATCTTCGAGGGCAGCCGCGAACCCGACCTCGCCCGGCGCTACGTCCAACTCCTGACCGGGGACGAGTATGGGCCGCGTTGGGCACAAGAGACCGACTACTTCCCCGGGCGTACCGATCAGCTGGCGGCCTTCACCGGCTCCACGGATCCGCTGGTGGGACCCTTCGCGGTTCAGCTGAGCGAAGCCGGCAAGGGCTTGCCGGTCACCCCTGCCTACGGTCGTGTGCAGGGACGCAAGATCCTGACCGCCATGGCCCAGGCGATCCTGTCAGGGGAGGATGACGTCGAAGGTGCTTCGACGACCGCGGCGGACCGAGTCACCCAGACCCTCAACGAGGACTCCTAGTGGCGCGCACCGCCGTTCCCGTGCGGGGCGGCCCGGCCGTTTCGGTCAGGCCCACGCCGACGCGCACCTCCCGGCGTCGCCACCGTGCCCCGCTGCGCCCGTTGCTGCTGCTGGCACCGGCACTGGCGGTTATGGGGATCCTGCTGCTCTACCCGTTGGTCCGGGTGGTGCTGTTGTCCTTCCAGGACTACACCCTCGCCAACGTGGTATCAGGTGCGTCCGACTACACCGGTCTGCGCAATTACACCCTCCTGCTGCGCGACCCCTACCTTTGGACGGTCGTTCTTCCCAACACCGTCGTCTTCGCGATACTGGCGGTCGGCGGCACAGTGGTGCTGGGCACCCTCGTCGCACTCCTGCTGCAGTCCCTGCGTCCGCTGTCGCGCACCATCGTGATCGGTTGCGTCCTGGTCGCCTGGGCCATGCCCGCGGTCACCGGCACCTATGTCTGGATCTGGATCTTCGACGTCGACCGAGGAATCGTCTTTCAACTGCTCCACGGAACCGGTCTCCTCGGGGCGGAAGGCCACAACTGGTTCACCGACCGGGTGTCCTTCTACGCCATCGTCGTCCTCAACGTCGTCCACCACGGTTTCCCATTCGTCGCGGTCACCGTTCTGGCAGGACTGCTCACCGTCCCCGGTGAACTCCACGAGGCCGCCCGCCTGGACGGCGCGACGGCCTGGCAGCGGTTTCGCCACATCACCTTTCCCGCAATCCGCCCGGTGTTCGCCGTGGTCACCATCCTCTCCACCATCTGGGACTTCAAGGTGTTCGCGCAGGTCTACCTGATGCCCGGGGGAGCGGGGTCCAACGCCCAGGTCCTCAACCTGGGGGTATGGTCCTACATTCGCTCCTTCGCCCAGCAGAGCTACGGGACCGGAGCGGCGATCGCGGTCCTTCTCACCGCCCTGCTCCTGGCCATCACCCTCGTCTACCTGCGGGTGCTGTTCGGCAGTGAGGAGTTGCGATGACCACCATCGTTCGTTCCGCGACCGGCGCGGCCAGGGCCGGCGCCGTCGCCGTCCTGCTGTCCTTCACGCTCTTTCCCGCCTACTTCATGGTCATCAGCGGCCTCTCCGCCGGCGCAGCCTCGGGAACCGAGGTGCTGGTGCCGGTCAGGCTCACCCTCGCCCACTTCGAGCAGGTCCTGCTGCACGGCGACTTCCTGCGCTATCTGCGCAACTCGGCGGTGGTCGCGATCATCACTGTCGTCGGTTCCGGACTGCTCGCCCTGTTCGCAGCCGTCGCGGTCGCCCGGTTCCGCTTCCGGATGCGCACCACTGTCCTGGTGATGGTCCTGGTCGTCCAGATGGTTCCGCTCGAAGCCCTGGTCATCCCGCTGTTCCTCATGGCCAGGGACCTGCGCATGCTCAATTCGCTGATCGGGCTGGCCGTCGTCTACATCGCCTTGTCGCTGCCGTTCGCCGTGTGGATGCTCCGCGGCTTCGTGGCCGCGGTTCCGGTCGAGGTCGAGGAAGCCGCTGCCATCGACGGCGCCTCCTGGGGCCGCACACTATGGTCGGTGCTGCTCCCACTGGCGGCCCCGGGCCTGGTGGCCTGCTCGATCTTCTCCTTCATCACTGCCTGGAACGAGTTCATCCTTGCCTTGACCTTTATGAACGACAGCGACAAGTTCACCGCGGCCGTCGGCCTGCGCCAGTTCTTCGGGCTCAACACCACCGCGTGGGGGCCGGTCATGGCGGCCTCGACGCTCATCACCCTGCCGGTCATGGTGTTCTTCCTCTTCGTCCAACGAGGACTGGTCTCGGGCCTGGCGGCCGGGGCGGTCAAAGGATGACCGACCCCGAACTCCACCGCATGGCGTCCACCGTCCTCATGCCCGGTTTCTCCGGAACCCGGGTGCCCGACTGGCTGGCCAGAGCCATCGACGACGGCCTCGGTGCCGTCCTTTACTTCGCCCACAACCTCACCGAGGACCCGGCCGGGCTGTCCGCCCGACTGCACGCGCTCCGCCCCGACCTCTTGGTGGCATCCGACGAGGAGGGCGGCAGGGTCACCCGGCTGCACGCGGCCACCGGTTCGCCCTACCCCGGCCACTCCGAGCTGGGACGAGCGGGTGACGTCCGCCTGACCCAGGCCACGGCCGCGGAGCTCGGACAGGACCTGCGGGCGGCCGGGATCGACCTTGCCCTCTCGCCGGTGGTTGATGCCAACACCGATCCCGCCAATCCGGTGATCGGCGATCGTGCCTTCGGCTCCGACCCCCGGACGGTCGCCCTGCACGGGGCGGCCTTCGTCACGGGAATGCAGTCCACCGGGGTCGCGGCCTGCGCCAAGCACTTTCCCGGTCATGGGGACACCCGCACCGACTCCCACCTCGACCTGCCAGTGGTCGACATCGATGCCGCAACCCTGCGCGGCCGGGAACTCGGACCTTTCGCCGAGGCGATCCGGGCCGGGGTACGTACCGTCATGGTGGGCCACATCCGCGTTCCTGTCCTGGACGAGGCCCCGGCCAGCGTCGCCCCCCGCGCCTACGCACTGCTGCGCAAAGAGCTGGGTTTCACCGGGGCAGCCGTCACCGACGCACTCGACATGCGTGGGCTCAGCCGGTACACGGGGGCGACGACGGTGGAGGAGGCGGTCGGAGCCGGCGCGGTAGCAGCGTTGGCCGCGGGAGCGGACCTGCTGTGCCTGGGCAATCCGGTTCGCGACCCCATCGGTGGTGAAGCGGTTTTCAGCGCCGCCAGGGATCGCCTCCTGGCCGGGATCGCCGATGGCTCGGTCCATCCAGACCGACTCGCCGAGGCAGCCGCTCGAATGCGTGAACTGGCCCGCTCGTCGATACGCGCGCCCGGGGTGCTTGACCAGCGCGGTGGTGGTCGTGGATCGTTTCCTCGACGGTGACGCCCGCCAGGCGGTGCCGTTCCGGGGGACGGTGCCGGGGAGGGCGCCGTCCGGTTGGGCCCGGACCACGCGACAGCATGGGGAGACCGCCGTGAACACCCAGCTCGACAACCATCCGATCGAGCCTGCCGACCCCTGGCCGCAGAGCCCGACCGACGTCCCCATCCGCTGTAACGTCTGCATGGATACGCGGTTTTTCGCCGACCGCCATGCCGGTCACCACGAGGACTACCGTCCGGGGCCCCACTGCAGGACGTGTGGGAAACCGATTGAGTTTCGGTGTACCGCATGTGACTCTCAGTGGAGGCCGCTGTCCTGAGGGGAAGCTGATGTCAACCTGCAGAACCTGCAACGGAACCGGGGAGATCGACATCATCACCACGGACGAGAACGGAGATCGGGTCAAGCGGCACCAGCCCTGCCACGCGTGCGGGGGAGCCGGTGAGCGCCACGACTGGCCACCGCCCGGACGGCGCTAGCGTCGTCCGGATCGAAATTCCGTGGAGATGGCTTCCGGAGGCGCTGTCGGCGGACGTCCGCCGACAGCGCCCGACGGGACCGAAGGGCCGCGGGGCAGGAATGCCGCGACGGCGCCTCGTCAGTTGAGCTGCCAGATCGCGAAGTTGAGCGCACCCGCGTACGTCACCCAGGCGATGTAGGGCACCAACAGGGCCGTGGCGACGGTGCTGTGGCGACGAAACAACACGATGGTCGCCACGACCGTCAGCCACAGCAGGCCGATCTCGGCCAGTGCAAGGCCGTAGAGCCCGGCACCGAAGAACAACGGGGTCCACAGGGCATTGAGCACCAATTGAACGGCGTAGACCGTGAGCGCGGTGGCAGCGCCCCGCCACCCCGACGCCCGCCACACCAACCAGCCGGCGATCGCGATGAGGATGTATAGGACCGTCCAAGCGGGTCCGAACAGCCACTGAGGAGGAGCCCAGGAAGGCAGCGTCAGCGCGTTGTAAACCTGGCCGGCGTTGGCGGAAGCGAGACCACCGATCAGCGCGGTGGCCAGCACCGCAGCCCCGAACGCCACCCCTGCCGTCAGCCCCGGTCCCCAGGTCGACCGTGACGGTGTATGAGTCGTCATAAGAACCTCTCCGCACTAGGTCGTGACCGTCGGTAACGAACTGCCCGGGAAGGGTGACAGCAAACACGGGACAGCTGTTCGGCCCCTGCGCCCGCTTCCCTAGCGGAGCTCGCGTTTGAGGATCTTGCCGGTCGCGGTCATCGGGAGCGCATCCAGGAATTCCACGATCCGCGGGTACTTGTAGGCGGCCAGTTCCTCCTTGGACCAGTCGATCAGTTCCTGCTCGGTGGTCTGAGAACCATCCGCCCGGATCACGTAAGCCTTGATCTCCTCGCCGTGGGTCTCGTGGGCCACGCCCACGACCGCGCACAGGCTCACCCCGGGGTGCGTCATCAGCACCTCTTCCAGCTCACGCGGGTAGACGTTGTAGCCGCCGCGGATGATCATGTCTTTGGAACGGTCGATGATGAAGTAGAAACCGTCCTCGTCGCGACGTGCGATGTCACCGGTACGGAACCAGCCGTTGCGGATGACCTGCTCGTTGATATCGGGGCGTTCGTGGTAGCCCTTCATGACGCAGTGGCCGCGCACCGCGATCTCGCCCGTCCCGACCCCCTCGACGGCGGCGAAGTCCTCGTCGACGAGCATCATCTCCACTCCCCAGATCGGCACACCGATGGACCCGGTCCTGGACAGCTTCCGTGGATTGTTGAAGGAGACCACGGGGGAGGTCTCGGAAAGGCCGTAGCCCTCCAGGATGTCCACCCCGAACTTCTCCTTGATCTGTTTGGTGACCTCCGCGGGCAACGGGGAACCGCCCGAGACGGCGGTGGTGAGGGCGGAGGTGATCGCGTCGAGATCGTGCTCGCCCTTGGCGTTCAGCAGCCCCCAGTACATCGTCGGGACACCGGCGAAGATCGTCACGCCTTCGCGCTCCATCAGCGTCAGTGTCTCGTCGCCCTCGAAACGCGCCTGGAGCACGATCGTGCCGTGCCGGTAGAACCCCAGGTTCATCATCGTGGTCTGTCCGAAGATGTGGAACAGGGGAAGGACCGCCAGGAAGACGTCGTGGTCGGTGGGGGACCGCCCGAACAGGCCGTCACAGGCGACCGCGTTGAACAGCAGGTTGTTGTGCGACAACTGCGCGCCCTTGGGTTGACCGGTCGTTCCGCTGGTGTAGATGATCACCGCGGTGTCGTCCGCCTCGGTGCGAACCGTGTCGAAGGTGCCGGGCTGTCCTTCCAGCGCGGCCCAGAAGGTCTGCGCACCCTCGATCGCGGACTCCGTCGCCCCGGCCACCGGGGGCAGGTCGATGTAGACCGCGCACTCCTCGACCGCGGTGAACGCCTTCCACGCCCGCTCGCCCAGAGGGAGCTCGGCTGTTCCGGTGAAGGCGAACAGCGCCTTCGCGCCGGAGTCGCGCAGGTGGTATTCGATCTCACGAGGGGTCAACAGGACGTTCAGCGGGACCACGACCGCGCCTGCCTTCAGCGCGCCGAAGTAGACGAACGGGAAATAGGGCAGGTTCGGACACGCGATCGCCACCCGGTCCCCACGCCCGATCCCCTTGGCGACCAGGAGATTGGCCACCTGGTTGGCGAGCATGTCCACCAGCGTGTAGTTCAACCGGAGGTCACCGAAGACCACGGCGTCGCGCTCAGGCTGGTTCCGGGCCCCGTCCTCCAGCAGTACCGAAAGGTTGAGCATCGAGTCCCCTCCTAAGAGTGTTGTCGATCACTGTTCTACCGCACGGTAACTTCTGGGAGAAGGGCGGGGCGCCGAGGCGACTCAGTTCTTCCTGGTGAGCGTCGTGGAACCGGGCATCGAGTCGCTGAAACCCAGTTCGGAGACGCGCCAGGTCTCGCCGCCCAGTTCCAGTTCGTCACCGTGGCCCAGCGTGTGCTCGGCGCTCTCGCCGCCTTCGGGCGCCACCGTGATGTCCACATTGCTCTCCGGGCCGTCGCTGTGCCCGGTGATCTCCAGTGCGATGGTCTCCGAACCCGACGTCCGCAGCGTGTAGGGGATGCCTTCGGTCAGCTGGATGCGGTCGTCGTTCTCGCCGAGGACCGGGGCAGGGCTTCGATCGGCTGCCACGTCGGCCTGGGGCTCCTCGCCGGAGCAGGCGGTGAGCCCGGCGCCGAGGGTCAGACCGATGGCGGTGACGGCTGCGAGGCGGGCGAGCCCGCTGAAACGTTCGGGGACGGTCATGAGCTGTGTGTCTCCAAAGGCTGTGGGACGCCGGAACGCCGGCGCGTCCGGCGGCGTGCTGTCAAGTCTGATCCCGACCTGCGGTAACGGTGTGCTGGACACGCGGGTGTCGGGGAGACCGGGGGGCGGCCACGCGTTGTGCATTCTTGCACCGGTGGGCGGCGGGGCGGTTGCCGTGCAGTTGGCCCACCCGCGTACCGAAACACCGGGTGGTCGCCTCCGCCGTATGGCGGTCGGCATGTTCGTCGCGCACGTCCGGGGAGAACGCCCAGATCGGGTAGGGCTGCTCGGTTGATGTCGAATGGCGCGCAACTGTTCGCGAGTTCCGCGCGGGCCGCTGGGCGTTCAGGCGGCGGCGCAGCGATTCTTCGGAAAAATCTTACTCTTTTGCGCAATATCACCGCGCTTTCGGCGAGTAAAAACTCGCACAGTATGGTGAAGGTCGCAAAAAAGTGCAAAGTTTGCAGGCTCTCTCTTCTTGGTCAAGCGGGTTGCCCGCGAGGAGGGGGCGAAACGCGCTGACCGGTCCCGCGTCGACAGGGGGCCGACCGTGTTGCCCGCTCCGCACTTTTTGGTCGAAGGGTGCTGAGCCCCGTGTGCCACCAGCTGCCCGTCCCCGAGGGGCGGACAGCCACTGAAGGCCGACGGTCCGTCCGTGACCTGCGTTCTGCGCATGGCCTGCCTGAGGGGTCGGTGCAGGTCATCTTGGTTTCGGGGGTACCTGTTCGCCGCACTGCCGGCGCTCTCGCCGCTCCGTCAACGGCTCCGGTGGTGGCGCGCTAACCTTGAGGTTCAGACACCCGGCCGGCGGTACGTTTCCGGTGCGCCCGATCCACGGTGGCGCGCACATGGTCCGCCCGGTGCGCAAGCCCGTCTGCCCCCAGGATGAACCCGGTAGAGGACACTTCCAACAATGACAGCGGTTAGCGGCGAGCAAGCGGTGAGCGACTCCTACGACGCCCGCGTGCTCCAGGACAAGTGGCAGGCCCGCTGGGCCAAGGAGAACCCCTTCGCGGCCAGCGAGGACCCGGCCGACGACCGTCCGCGCAGCTTCATCGTGGACATGTTCCCTTATCCCTCGGGCGACCTCCACATGGGGCACGCCGAGGCGTTCGCGATCGGTGACGTGATCGCGCGCTACCGTTTCCAGCTCGGGGAGAACGTCCTTCACCCGATCGGCTGGGACTCCTTCGGTCTGCCCGCCGAGAACGCCGCGATCAAACACGACACCCACCCCGCCGAGTGGACCTACGCCAACATCGAGACCCAGGCGGAGTCGTTCAAGCGCTACGGCATCGCGCTGGACTGGTCGCGTCGGTTGCACACCAGCGATCCGGAGTACTACCGCTGGAACCAGTGGATGTTCGTCCGTTTCTTCCGCAAGGGCCTTGCCTACCGCAAGGACGGCTTGGTCAACTGGTGCCCCAAGGACCAGACCGTACTGGCCAACGAGCAGGTCGTCCAGGGTCGGTGCGAGCGCTGCCACACCGAGGTCGAGCGTCGCGCACTGAACCAGTGGTACTACAAGATCACCGACTACGCCCAGCGTCTGCTGGACGACATGGAGCAGTTGCGCGGCGGCTGGGCCGATGACGTGCTGACCATGCAGCGCAACTGGATCGGCCGCTCCCAGGGCGCTGACGTGGACTTCGCGATCGAGGGGCGCGAAGAGCCGGTCACCGTCTTCACCACTCGTCCCGACACTCTTTACGGTGCGACCTTCTTCGTGGTGGCCGCAGACGCTCCGCTGGCCGACGAACTGTGCGCGGCCGAGCAGCGCACCGTGTTCGAGGAGTACCGCGCCAAGGTCGGCAAGCTGTCCGACATCGAGCGCCAGTCCACCGACCGTGAGAAGACCGGCGTCTTCCTGGGCCGGTACGCCATCAACCCGGTCAACGGCGAGCGCATCCCGGTATGGGCAGCGGACTACGTGCTGGCCGACTACGGGCACGGTGCGATCATGGCGGTACCCGCGCACGATCAGCGCGACCTCGACTTCGCACGCACCTTCGACCTGCCCGTGCGCGTCGTCGTCGAGACGGGTGAGGCCGACCCCGCCGAGACGGGGACCGCCACCGCCGGCGAGGGCACCCTGGTCAACTCCGGCCCGCTGGACGGCATGACCAAGACCGACGCCATCCCGCAGATCATCGAGGTCCTGGCCCAGCGCGGCACCGGTTCGGGCACCATCAACTACCGATTGCGCGACTGGCTGTTGTCGCGCCAGCGGTTCTGGGGCACCCCGATCCCGATCATCCACTGCCCCGCGTGCGGTGAGGTCCCCGTCCCCGATGACCAGCTGCCGGTGCGGTTGCCCGACAACCTCCGCGGCGCCGACCTCGCCCCCAAGGGGGTCTCCCCGCTGGCCGCGGCCAGCGACTGGGTCAACGTCGACTGCCCGGAGTGCGGTGGCGCAGCCAAGCGCGACACCGACACCATGGACACCTTCGTCGACTCCTCGTGGTACTTCCTGCGCTACTGCTCCCCGGACTTCGACACCGCGCCCTTCGATCCCGAGAAGGTCGCCGAGTGGGGGCCGGTGGACCAGTACATCGGCGGAAAGGAGCACGCGATCCTGCACCTGCTGTACGCGCGCTTCTTCACCAAGGTGCTGTACGACATGGGCATGATCTCCTTCACCGAGCCCTTCACCCGGCTGCTCAACCAGGGCCAGGTGATCAACGAGGGCCGGGCCATGTCCAAGTCCCTGGGCAACGGGGTCGATCTCGGCAAGGAGATCGACCGTTTCGGGGTGGACGCGGTACGCCTCACCGTCATCTTCGCCGGGCCGCCCGAGGAGGACATCGACTGGGCCGATGTCTCCCCGGCCGCGTCCCTGAAGTTCCTCAACCGTGCCTACCGCGTCATGGCTCAGGCCGGTGCGGCTTCCGCTCCAGGTCTGGACCCCGTTACGGGAGACCTGGAGCTGCGCAAGGCCACGCACCAGGCGTTGGCCAAGATCACGGAGGCGGTCGAGGCCCAGCGCTTCAACGTCGCCATCGCACGCACCATGGAACTGGTCACCGCTGCGCGCAAGGCCATCGAGGCCGGCCTCGCGGCCGACCCTGCGGTGCGCGAGGCCGCCGAGACCATCGCCATCACCCTGGCGCTGTTCGCCCCCTACGTGGCCGAAGAAGGCTGGGAACTGCTCGGCCACGCCGGCTCGGTGACCGTGGGCAACTGGCGTAGTCCTGATCCCGCCCTGCTGGTCCAGGAATCCGTCACCTGTGTCGTCCAGGTCGCCAGCAAGCTCCGCGACAAGATCGAGGTCGCCCCCGACATCTCCGCCGAAGAGTTGGAGCGGTTGGCGCTGGCCTCGGAAAAGGTCAAAAACTCCATCGGCGACCGTCAGATCCGCAAGGTCGTCGTCCGTCAGCCCAAACTGGTGAACATCGTGGTCGCCTAGACCGGGCACGGTATCTTCGGCGCGGGCGGGCCCGGTGGGCCCGCCCGCGCGTTCATCCACCAGAAGGAACGGCAGCTGCGCAACGAACGGGGCGGGCAGATGACCCAAGCGAGTCGGCGCAATGTCCTGCTGCGCTTGGCGGGAGCCGTTGTCGGCCTCGTGGTGGTGGTCGCGCTGGCCATCACCGGTGGCCTGATGGTGGGGGAGCGAACCCCGGCCGGACCGGCCGGGGCCGACGACCATGCAACGGCGCCCGCCTGTAACGCCGCACTTCCCCAGGACGTCATCGAGGCCGCCGTGCCCTCGGCAGTCCTCGACGCTGCGGACGAGGGGCCGCTGTCCGACGGAACCATCACCACGTGTGCCTGGTCAGCGACCGAGGGCCCTGCGCGAGCCCTCACCCTTGCCTTCTCCGTGTACTTCACCGATAGTGCAGCGGAGACCACCGGTGAGGAGCTGGCCACAACCAGGCTCGAACGACTGACCGATGCCAGTGGTGCGGACGGGACCGAATCTGTCGACTCGCTCGGCGACGGAGTTCTCGTGTGGCCGGATTCGGCCATCCCGGGGTCGGCGCAGACCGTCTTCCGGGACAAGAACCTGGTGGTCCGGGTCTGGTACAGCGGAACCAGGTCGGACAACGACGCACCCCTTCCCTACACAGACGCCCGGGACACCGTTGTCGACCTGGCCGAACAACTGGCGTCCTCCCTTTAGGGAACCGAAGAGCGGCAGCGTTGTTCTCATCCACCGAGCGGCCTGTGTCGATCCGGTAACCGGTGCCCTTTTTGTGGGGAGTCGGAAGGCGCTGATAGTAGCGTTGACCTGTGCACGGGCCGTTCGGACAACCACGGCCGTGACGAGGAAGGAACCGATCCACATGGTCCAGCCGCCCCACGGGGGGTCCCCTGCCCCCGTGCAGGGGAGCTCTCCGACGCAACCCGGTCAGCCGGATGCGTCATCCGATGTTCCCGCTTCGGTCGAGGCGGCCCCGAAGAGCCGCCGCGGTTGCGCGGCCATCGTCCTGATCAGTGCGGTCACTGTCATCCTGCTCCTCGGGGGAACGGGCATCGGCGTCTACGTTTGGCTGAGCGGGCCGGGAGGTCGGTACGAGGCGGCTCCTGGCTGCGTGCAAGCGGAGGGAGACTCCCTGGCGCAGCTCGTCAACGACCCCGACCTCGACCTCGACGGCCCTATCGACACCCGGGGACAGGCCTGGTGGGACGGCAACCAGTGCCGATGGACCACCACCGAGACCTCGGCGGGGATGCCTGCCAGCGCCAGCGTCTCGTTCATCCGCAGCGGGAACCGCATGGGTATCGGCGGGGAGACCGCGGCGAAGGACGACCTGGAGCGCGCCCCCGGAGGCATCGTCTACACCGATCTCGACGACCTCGGCGATGAGGCGATCCGGTGGTACGACGACCGCAGCCGGCACGGTTGCGCTGCCAGTCGGATCTCCAACCTCGTGGTCACTGCTTGTTACGAAGCCAGCAAGGATTTCGCGGCGAGCAAGGACATCGGCCAGGACGAGGCGATCAAAGGGGCGGTGAACCTGGCGAGGGAGATCGTCACTTCCGTGCAGTAAGACTGATCCCCACCCGTCGGCCGCATTCTTCCCCGGACAGCCGCGCGCAGCGCGCCCATCCCCTGTCACCCAATCCATCTGCCAGTGAGGACGTCTCATGGCTCAGCCTCCCAGTGGTCCCCAGCAACCGTATGAACAGCAGCCCCACGGGGAGGGAGGAGGCCCCCCTGAAGGTCCCGGCGGGGCCTACGGTCATCCCCAGCAGCCCTACGGGGAACAGTCGTACGGGTCCGGTGGTTATCCGCCGCCCGGCTCCCCCGGTCCCGGCGGGGCCTACGGTCATCCCCAGCAGCCCTACGGAGAGCAGTCGTACGGGTCCGGTGGTTATCCGCCGCCCGGCTCCCCCGGTCCCGGTGGAGCATACGGTCATCCCCAGCAGCCCTACGGCCAGATGCCGTACGGCGGTCAGCCCGGTTATGGCGGAGGGTTCCAGCCGCCGCCTCCCGCCAAGAGCAACGGCTGTCTGATCGGAGGGATCATCGGGGCGGTCGTTGTCCTGCTGCTGGTGATCGGACTCGTCGTGGTGGTCGTGGTCGGACTGTCCGCCAGCGACTCCTCCTCGGGGCCGTCCGATTCCGGCACAGGCACCCCTGAAGCGACCTATTTCAGTCAGCTTCCCGGGTGCGAGGTCTTCGAGGGGCCGCAACTGGAGGAGATCGTCCCCGACCTCCAGAACCAGACGGACGAGGCCAGCGACACAGAGGGAGAGGACTGGTGGGAGGGGCGCACCTGCGTGTGGCAGACCAGCCCCAGCAGCTTCGAGCGTTCCGGCTACGTGTGGGCGATGGTCATGCGCAACGACGACGAGGGCTTGACCAGTGCAGACCAGTGGGCAGCGGACGACTTGGCCCTTTACGCCGAGGACTATCCCACCACTGACGTCCCGGGGCTGGGCGATGGGGCTGTCAGCTGGTACGACACCGATAAAAAGCTGGGATGCGTGGCGGCCTACGTCAGCAATGTCTCGCTGGCCACCTGCTATGACTCCTTCACCAGCGCCGAGGACTCCATTCCCGAGGCCGACGCCGTCGCTTCAGCCGACGAACTCGCCCGTGCCGCGATGACGGCCATCGAGGAGGGCGACTACCGCTGAGCCGACGGCTCCGGCGGTGAGGGACGAATCGTGCCCCGGTGCTCCGACCTTGTCGATGCGCCGGGGCACCGCCTCGTCCGGGGCCGCTGCCTGGTCGGCAGGAGGACGCGCTAAGGGCGGGAATGACGGGCGAGAAAGCCCTCGATCGCCTCGCCGACCTCGGGGGCGAAGGTCCGGTGGGAGTCCAGGACAGGGTCGCCCGGTTCGGTGCCGTACTCGCGGAAGATGTGGTCGGTGGCGGGAATGTCGACCCGCTCGACGTTGGTGAGAGCCTCCGTCAGACGGTCCACCTCCGAGCCTTCGACCTGGCTGTCGGCGGTCCCCCACAGCACCAGCGTCGGGGTCGAGGAGGGGAGGGCGGCGGCCAGTTCTGTCGGGTCCAACCGGTCGATCTCCTGGAGGAACGGCTCGACACCGGGGTAGAAGATCGAGTCCAGCGCCGTGCCCCGGTCGAGGTCGACCTCCTCGCCTGCACGGACGCGCGCGATGGCGTACCGGGTATCGCTCAGCATCTGGTCCACGTCGGTGCCCGCCATGCCCTGGCTCTCGGCCAGTCGAAGCTGTTCGGTCAGTTGCCGGTCCATGACGTCGAGATAGCGCGCTCCTACCGGAGCGGCCAGGATCAGCGCGGCGGGGGCGGGCTCGGTCAGTTCCGGGGCCCGCAGGGCGAACAGGCTGCCCTCGCTGTGACCGAGCACGATCAGTCGCTCCGGGTCGACCTCGGGTTGCGCCGTCAGCTCGGCGTAGGCGTCCGTGACCTCTTGGTCGAAGACGCCCAGGTCGACCTGGGCGCCTTCGGTACGGCTGGCCATGCCGGTCGTACCGGAACCCAGCTTGTCGTAGCGAAGCGAGGCCACTCCGGCATCGGCCAGCGCCGCCGCGAAGTTGCGATTGGTATCGGCGTCCGGCCGTCCCGGGTTGTTGCCGTCGCGGTCGGTGGGGCCGCTGCCGGAGATGATGAGAGCCGCAGGGACGGGGCCGGTGGTGTCATCAGGAACAGCGAACGTTCCGAACAGCGTGTCCGGGCCGCTGCTGAACTCGACCTCGCGTTCGGTCGCTGCGATCTCGTGCTCGTCCGATCCAACGGTGTCCGGGGGCGATGTGCATGCCGCGGTCAGGACGAGAGAGCCGCACACGGCAAAGGAACCGAGTGCGCGAGCGAACGGCGGGCGGGGGGCAGAGGGCATGTTCCTACCGTATTGGGAGCTATGGCGGGGACTGGCACCCGGTCGCGCAGCGAAGCAGAAACGGGCCCGCGATCGGATTGATCACGGGCCCGTGCTAAACCGAGGCGAAGTCGTTACACCTTGCGCAAGACCGCGACGACCTTGCCGAGGATGGTGGCCTCGTCGCCGTTGATCGGCTCGTAGTCGTCGTTGCGGGGAAGGAGCCAGATGTGGTCGTCGTCGCGTTTGAACGTCTTCACCGTGGCCTCGTCGCCAAGTAGAGCGGCAACGATGTCGCCGTTGCTGGCTTCCGGTTGTTGGCGGACAACGACCAGGTCACCATCGGTAATGGCGGCGTCGATCATCGAATCGCCGACCACGGTCAGCATGAAGAGCTTGCCCTCGCCGACGAGTTGCCGGGGCAGGGTCAGGATGTCCTCGACCGCTTCCTCGGCCAGGATCGGCCCGCCCGCGGCGATACGTCCGACGACCGGGACATTGGTCGCCCGGGTCTCAGTTGTGTCCCGTTCGTGGTCGAGTTCGTCCCACGAACGGACTGGCGGCTGGCCGGGAATGCGAATTTCGACCGCCCGTGGGCGATTTTGATCGCGATGAAGGTAGCCCTTGCGTTGCAACACCTTCAGTTGGTGCGCGACACTGGAGGGGCTGGACAGTCCCACTGCATCACCGATCTCTCGGATGGACGGCGGGTAACCGCGTTGTCGCACGTAGCGGTGAATGACGTTCAGAACACTCTGCTGGCGAGCGGTAAGTTTCGGTGCCTCGGCCGGTTCCTTCACGGGGGCCCGCATGGTGTCGCTTCCCGTTTGGGCGGACCGGAGTGCGGAAACGGCCTTCCCTCTCACGTGAGGTTCCTGCGTTCCGTTGTTCTCCTCCGGCACGTCCGGCCTCCTCGGCGGTCGGTGTTCTCGGTGTGGGGCTTTCGGTGCTTGCGTCGGTGCTGTTTCACAAGGTGTATCGCGATGGTGTGACAAGCGCTCATCATCGGTATACAGCGGCGAAACATGTCCAACGTTAGTCTCTGCTCAAGGCAATATCAAACAAACGTTCGAGATGGTGCTGAAAAAATCCCTCGGATGCGGTAGTACTCGAATATCGGTTCCAGCGAACAGATGTTCGAAGGGAAAGGTCATGTCCGGACCCGTCCTACCGTCCGTCCCCCGCCCTGGTCATGCCGTGCTCGTCGGCAGGTCAGGGGCACCCGCCCGCTCCCCCCGGTGCGTGCACGGTGCACATGCGGTACAGGATCAGCCCGGCCCGGACGCATGTGACTGGTCCCGGGTGATTCCGGAATGGCGAGGAGAGTTTGTGAACGGTGAGAGCGGCGCTACCGCGATCGCGGCCCCCCCGGTTTTCTCTAATCTTCCCGACCTCGGGTCGTTTACACCACCTCCGCGAAGAAAAGCGGCTCGCTCCGCACCGCGTCCTTCCGGCTCCCCGCGGCTGACCCGCCGAGGCCGTCTGGTGCTGGTCTCCGCGGCCGGTTCGGTGGCGGCCACCGCTTTCGCCTTCACCGTTCTCGCAGCTGTCGCCCTGGGGGCCTCCAGTGCCGGAGCCTCCACCGAAAGCCTCTTCGGCCTCGCCGAGTCCTCGACGGTCGTCGTCGGCGAAGGCGACACTCTTTGGGACATCGCCCAACGGGTACGTCCTTTCGAGGACCCGCGCCGCACCGTCCAGGACATCGTCGACCTCAACGGTCTTTCCGGCTCCGCGCTGGAGCCCGGCCAGGAGCTCGTGCTCCCCTCCGTTTCCTGACCGCGTCCGCCCCAGGGTGCACACGGTCCAGGCGGGCCCCGCGAAGCTGCGTGCTTTGGGGGTCCGCTTCTCCATGTCGGGGCCTCGGTCGTGGTGCCTGATTGTGGGCGGTGTGTCGATCGCGTTCCCCGCGGGTTGTGGCGACTTGCGTCGATCTGGCACCAGTCGTAAGTTTTGACCACAACATCTAGTACTTGCTTTGCACAAGTTGCCCAATAGCTTGTGCTTTAGTGGGTATCTAATGAGTCCGGGGGGCACGGTCTCCGGCAGTCGTGCACGGCACACAGTCGCCGCATCGCCCGAAAGGGGGGCGGCGTGCGGTCGTGCGACGACCACAAGACGAATAAGCCGAAGGGAGGCGAGCGGGCATGCACTGTCCGTTCTGCCGGCACCCTGACACCAGGGTGATCGACAGCCGTTCGGCCGAGGACGGGGCGGCTATCCGCCGTCGCCGATCCTGTCCGATCTGTGAGCGCCGCTTCACCACCCAGGAGACGGTTCTCCTGATGGTCGCCAAGCGCTCCGGGGTCACCGAGGCGTTCTCGCGCACCAAGATCATCGCCGGTGTGCGCAGGGCCTGCCAGGGGCGTCCCGTCACCGAGGACGCTCTCGCGATCCTCGGTCAACGCGTGGAAGAGGCCGTTCGCGGGCGAGGCGCGGCCGAAGTGCCCGCCCACGAGGTCGGGCTGTCCATCCTGGGGCCGCTGCGCGAGCTCGACGAGGTCGCCTACCTGAGGTTCGCCTCGGTCTACCGCAGCTTCGAGTCCCTTGAAGATTTCGAGAACGAGATCGCCGGCCTGCGAGCGGACCGGGTCGCGTCAGTGGAATGACCGCTCCTGCACCCAGTGGCAGGCCGGAGAGCCGTTGGTGCCGCAACGAGTCGCGTCCCACCGGGTACGCGGCCTGTCGAGCGGCGGCGACCGGATGCGGCCGAGCTGAGGGGGGCGTGCCATGACCGGGACGGTGAACACGGAGGACAAGAACAACAGGGGCGAAAACCGTTCCGGTGCGGGGCTGCGGATACGGAGGGTCTTCACCTCGTCCGACGTCCATCCCTACGCAGAGCTCGAATGGGAGCGCCGCGACGTCGTCATGACCAACTGGCGCGACGGCACGGTCAACTTCGAGCAGCGCGGCGTGGAGTTCCCGGCCGCCTGGTCGATGAACGCCGCCCAGATCGTCACCACCAAGTACTTCCGCGGGACCGTCGGTGCTCCCGAGCGCGAGTGGAGCCTCAAGCACCTCGTGGACCGGGTGGTCGGTGTCTACACCGCGACCGGGCGCAGCCACGGCTACTTCGCCACCGACGAGGACGCCGAGATCTTCGACCACGAGCTCAAGTACGCCCTGGTCCACCAGCTGTTCAGTTTCAACTCCCCGGTCTGGTTCAACGTCGGGACCGGCTCCGCCCAGCAGGTCTCGGCGTGCTTCATTCTGGCCGTCGACGACACCATGGAGTCGATCCTCGACTGGTACAAGGAAGAGGGGGTCATCTTCAAGGGCGGGTCCGGCGCCGGGGTCAACCTCTCCCGTATCCGTTCCAGTCGAGAACTGCTCTCCTCCGGCGGAACCGCTTCCGGCCCCGTCTCCTTCATGCGCGGGGCCGACGCCTCGGCAGGAACGATCAAGTCCGGTGGGGCCACACGTCGCGCGGCCAAGATGGTCGTGCTGGACGTGGACCATCCCGATATCGAGGAGTTCGTGCGGGCGAAGGCGCACGAGGAGCACAAGATCCGCGCTCTGCGCGACGCGGGGTTCGACGTCGACCTCGGCGGTGCCGACCTCATCAGCGTCCAGTACCAGAACGCCAACAACTCGGTACGCGTCTCCGACGCCTTCATGCGTGCGGTCGGGACCGGTTCGGACTTCGGGCTCACCTCCCGACTGACCGGAGAGGTCGTCGCGACCGTGGACGCCGGGGGATTGTTCCGCACGATGGCTCGGGCCGCCTGGGAGTGCGCCGACCCGGGGATCCAGTACGACGGCACCATCAACGACTGGCACACTTCGCCCGCGGCCGGGCGGATCAGCGCGAGCAACCCGTGCTCGGAGTACGTCCACCTGGACAACTCCTCGTGCAATCTGGCCTCGGTCAACCTGATGAAGCTGCTGAAGGGCGACGGCGCCTTCGACGTCGAGCGGTTCGAGCGACTCGTCGAGCTGGTCGTCACCGCGATGGACATCTCCATCGCCTTCGCCGATTTCCCCACTGAGAAGATCGGCGCCACCACCCGGGCCTTTCGCCAGTTGGGGGTCGGTTACGCCAACCTCGGCGCCCTGCTCATGGCGACCGGCCACGCCTACGACTCCGACGGCGGCCGGTCCGTCGCAGCCTCGATCACCTCGCTCATGACCGCGACCGCCTACCGTCGCAGCGCCGAGCTCGCCGAGGCGGTCGGCCCCTACGACGGTTACAGCTCCAACGCCGTCGCCCACAAGCGCGTCATGCGCAAGCACGTCGCGGCCAACAAGGCCCTGCGCACCGTCGGTGCGCTGGAGAGGCCCATCCATCGGGCGGCGACCCGTGCCTGGCGGGAGTGCCTGGCAGCGGGAGAGCGCAGTGGCTGGCGCAATGCCCAGGCCAGTCTGCTCGCGCCCACCGGGACCATCGGTTTCATGATGGACTGCGACACCACCGGCATCGAACCGGACTTCTCGCTGGTGAAGTTCAAGAAGCTCGTGGGCGGCGGCTCCATGCAGATCGTCAACCAGGGGGTGCCGCGCGCGCTGCGCAACCTGGGCTACCGGGACGACCAGGTCGAGGCCATCGTCGACCACATCGCCGAACAAGGGCATGTCGTGG
Organism: Nocardiopsis ansamitocini; assembly: GCF_030268225.1. Lineage (GTDB taxonomy): Bacteria > Actinomycetota > Actinomycetes > Streptosporangiales > Streptosporangiaceae > Nocardiopsis_D > Nocardiopsis_D ansamitocini. The sequence goes on from NZ_BSQG01000003.1 coordinate 449,056, forward strand.
GCGCCCCCGGGCTCAAAGCGGAGCACTACCCGGTCTTCGACTGCGCGATGGGCAGGCGTTCCATCGCACCCATGGGGCACGTGACCATGATGGCCGCTGTCCAGCCGTTCCTCTCCGGCGCGGTGTCCAAGACCGTCAACGTCCCCGAGGACGCCACCGTCGAGGATTTCGAGCACCTCTACTTCCAGGGCTGGAAGCTCGGGCTGAAGGCCCTGGCCGTCTACCGGGACAACTGCAAGGTCGGCCAACCGCTCTCCGTCGGCAGAGCCGAGGGGAAGACGGAGCAGGGGCCGTCCTCCAGGGCGGAGGAGGACCGTGCCCGGGGCCCGGTCCGTCGCAGGCTGCCCAAGAGGCGTCCGAGCCAGACGGTGTCGTTCAGTCTCGGTGGTGCCGAGGGTTACATCACGGCCGGGTCCTACCCCGACGACGGTCTCGGCGAGGTCTTCCTGAAGCTGGGCAAGCAGGGATCGACCCTGGCCGGGGTCATGGACGCCTTCTCCATCGCGATCTCCATCGCCTTGCAGTACGGGGTGCCCCTGGAGACCTACGTTCAGAAGTTCACCAATATGCGCTTCGAACCGGCCGGCATGACCGACGACCCCGAGATCCGTATGGCGCAGTCCGTGGTCGACTACGTCTTCCGTCGTTTGGCGCTGGACCACCTCCCCTATGAGCAACGTGCTGCCCTGGGCGTCCTCTCCACGGATGAACGGGCAGCCCAGGTGGCGGGGGAGGATGCGTCCCAAGTCGCCACCCAGGTGGAGTCCTATGCCCAGTCGGCTCCGCCGGCCGGCTCCGGGGCTAAAGACGTACCCGCGCGTACGGTGCACGACTCCACCGAGTTGATGGAGCTCAAGCAGGGGTTCGTCGCCGACGCGCCGCTGTGCGTCGACTGCGGCACCAAGATGCTGCCGGCGGGGAGCTGCTACGCCTGCGAGGGCTGCGGCTCCACCAGCGGGTGCAGCTGACCCCTCGTCCGCCGGCCGTCCGCGGTGCGACTCGACCCGTGCACCCGAGAAGCCGGGGATCGAGACCGACGCGCTTTTCGCGGCCGGGGAGGATCCGACGCCTTTCACGCAGAACAAGAAGAGGGGCGGCGTCCTTCGATGCTGATCGGGCGCGCCGTCCGGTTCCGCGGGGCGCCGGATGCCGACCGTACAGGGGAGGACGCGCTGAGTGCACGCCCAGCCAATCGTCACTCTTGGTTACGAAGTACAACTTTTTTATGACATCGATGTCGAATGATGCAACGGTTCCATGACATCTGTCCTGATTGGCGGGGTCAACGCGCATATAGCCGCTTTGGCGGGTGAGACTCTGCGGGTCGTTCCAACGGTTTTCGTAACCGTCCCGCCACGGAGGAGCAGATCCGCCTATGCAACAGCTGACCGATGCCATCGGTGCCTTCAACGACGGCCTCTTCTGGCCCCTGCTCATCGTCATCCTGGCCGTTTCGAGTATCTACTTCTCGGCTCGGCTGGGCCTGGTGCAGTTCCGGTTGATCCCCGATATGTTCCGCGCGCTGAAAAGTGGCCCTGACTCCTCACACGAGGGTGGCAAGAAGCAGTCCATCTCCTCGTTCCAGGCGTTCGCGATCTCGGCCGCCGGGCGAGTGGGCACCGGTAACGTCGCCGGCGTGGCCACAGCGATCTCGGTCGGCGGCCCCGGCGCGGTGATGTGGATGTGGATCATGGCGATGGTGCTGGGGGCGGCGAGTTTCGTCGAGTCCACGCTCGCCCAGCTCTACAAGGTCCCGCACAGCACCGGGTTCCGCGGTGGTCCCGCCTACTACATGCAGTACGGCCTGGGGCGGCGCTGGATGGGGGTGCTCTTCGCGATCACCATCACGGTGACCTTCGGGTTCGTGTTCAACGCGGTGCAGTCCAACACCATCTCCACCACGTTGGTCGGCTCGGTCGGTGAATTCGGTGCCGACACCGACGCCCTGCCCTGGCTGCCCGCGGCCATCGGTGTCGGGCTGGTGCTGCTCACCGCGGCCGTCATCTTCGGCGGGGTCAAGCGCATCGCCAACGTCGCCCAGACCCTGGTGCCGCTGATGGCCGGCCTCTACCTGCTCCTCGGTATCGCCGTTGTGGCCATGAACGTGGAGAAGATCCCCGGGGTCATCGCACTGATCGTCACCCACGCGTTCGGTATCCGCGAGGTCGCGGCGGCCGGACTGGGGACCGCCATCATCCAGGGAGTGCGGCGCGGCATGTTCTCCAACGAAGCCGGTCTGGGCTCCGCTCCCAACGCCGGTGCCACCGCCTCGGTCAGCCACCCTGTGAAGCAGGGGCTCGTGCAGACGCTCGGCGTCTACTTCGACACCCTCGTCGTCTGCTCCATCACCGCTTTCATCATCCTGGTCGCGAACCCCACCTACGGCGAGGACCTGGGGGCCACCATGACCCAGGACGCGCTGGGCGCGAACCTGGGCAGCTGGGCGGTGCACGTGCTCACCGTCATCATCTTCCTGCTGGCCTTCACCTCGGTGCTGGGCAACTACTACTACGGCGAGTCCAACATCGGCTTCCTCAACTCCAGCGAGAAGGTGATGACCGCCTACAAGTGGGTGTTCCTCCTGGCCACCTTCCTGGGGTCGATCGGTTCCATCCAGCTGGTCTGGACGCTGGCCGACACCACCATGGGCTTTATGGCCCTGGTCAACCTGGCCGCGATCATCCCGCTCGGCGCGGTCGCCTACAAGCTCCTCAAGGACTACCTCGACCAGCGCAAGCAGGGACTGGACCCGGTCTTCACCCGGGACCGTCTCCCCGAACTGCGCAACGTGCAGTGCTGGGAAGCGCGGACTGCGGAGCGCGACAGCGCCCTGAGCTGAGCGTGAAAGGGCGACGGACGTCTTGAGCGGGTGCGAATTTCCGTTTCCGGTCGGCCGTTGCTCCCAGCTCCTCCAGGCTCTCCGCCCCGTACCAGTGACCCCGCTGCCATCCGACGAATGGCAGCGGGGTTACTGCTGAAGGAGAGGGGGTAGCCCGTCGGACACCGACAGAAAGGTGTCCGCCATGCGTATCGCGGAAATTCTGCGGAAAAAGGGGGCCGCAGTCGTCACCGTGGCCCCCGAGACGACCGTTGCAACGCTCATCACCGATCTGGCCAGGCACAACATCGGAGCGATGGTGGTGGAGCGCAGCGGTGAGATCGCCGGTATCGTCTCTGAGCGCGATGTCGTACGCCGCCTCGCCGAACGCGGCCCGGAGGTGCTGTCCGCGCCGGTGGCCCAGATCATGACCGCTGTGGTGGTCATCTGCACCCCGCACGACACCGTGGACACCCTCACCGTGCTCATGACCGAGCGCCGTGTCCGCCACGTCCCCGTCATCGCCGACGGCGGCCTGGCCGGGATCGTCAGCATCGGCGATGTGCTCAAGAACCACATCAAGCAGTTGGAGGAACACCGCGAACAGCTAGAGGCCTACATCAGTCAGGGCTGAGGCGCGGTCACTCCGACGAGTGCCGGGTGTGCGCCCCGGTCGCCCGTTCACCGTGAGGACGAGAAGAAGGACCACGACCAGCCGCGGCCCGGAACCGTGCCCCGCTCCAGAGCGGCCACCGTCGTCCCCGGGCAGCCGGGCGGGCTGGTTCCGATGCCGTACGCGTCCTTCACCGGCAACCCTCCGTGGTCGGTCCTGTACGTGTTCTGGCCCATGAGTAAAGAGGCTAGAGCGGTATCGACTGTCGTGTAGTGCTTTCTCCGCTATCGGTGGAAGAGGGGCACCAGGTATCCAGATAGCGGATGGTTACTTTCTCTCCACCTGCATGTCCGGATTCCTGTGGGAAGATTCCAGGACTCTGACCAGGGGCTGCGGAACCGTGCCGATGCCAGGCACGTCGGAATGGCAGTCACCCCAAGTGCCGGATACCTAAGGAGTCTTCGCCTATGTCCTTTGCGCAGACCGTGCGCGGGGCCGCGGGAGCGGTCGCCCAGGGGGGCGATCCGCGCCAAGCGGTCACCGACGCCCTCAAGCAGTCCTCGGACGGATTCGGACTCGACCCCGGAGACTTCCTGGCTGCGCGGGACCAGGGAGCCTCGGTGGGCACCCGCATCGAGCAGCAGACCTCCTCGCTCAGCAACGCGGGAGAGGTCCTCAACCGCAGCAAATTCGAGCAGGACCGGGGCGGTTCCGTCCACGTCATCTGCCCCATGGTGATCCCGCGCGGCCGTACGCTCGGTGCGGTCGTCCCGGTCGCCCTGCTGACCGTCCTGGGTGTGCTGGGAACCGCCTTCACCTGGTTCATCCCCAACGCCACCCTGTTGTTCTTCGGCCCGCACTACTGGCTGGTCGTGGTCCTGGTCGGCGTCTTGATGTGGTGGCGCCAGGGAATGGTGATGATCCCCGAGGGCTGTGAAGCCCTGATCACCAAGTTCGGCAAGTTGGAGGACGTCCACGGCCCCGGCCGGGTCACTCTCTTCAACCCCTGGAAGCGTGTCTCCTACATCGTCAACACGACGCGGGAATACCCCTTCAACGCCCCCATCCGTGAAGCACCGACCAAGAGCGGCGTGAATGCCTCGGTCGACCTCTTTCTGCAGTTCCGTATCCGCGACCCCAAGGAGTTCATCTTCACCCTGGGCGCGGTGCAGGGGTTCCAGGACAAGCTGAACAACGCCATCAGCGAGACCACGCGCAGCCTCATCTACGACCAGCAGGCATCGGACATCTACGACCTGGTCGGCGAGAACACCGCCCGGTTGTTGGACCAGCTCAACCAGCAGTTCTCGCCCGCGGTCGAGCTCACCAACGCCAACATCACGCACGCCGAACCCTCCAGCCAGGACTACCGGATGGACCTCGCGGCACCGGAGATGGTGCGGGTGGCCAAAGAGGCCTACACCTACGAGTACGAGCTTCAGCTGCGCAAAGAGCAGAACGAGGGTGACCTCAACAAGGAACTCGCCTCCCTGAACGAGACCCTCTCCGCCATCCAGGCCGACATCGCCCAGTACCAGGCGCAGATGGACACCGCTCTCGAACGCGAGACCAACCGCGCCCGCGCGCTCGCCCGTCAGCGCTTCGTCGAGGCCGAGAGCAGCGCGCACGCCAATGCCGCGCTCCTCGAGGCGCAGGCTCTGGATATTCGTGCCGTCAGCGCCGCAGAGGCTCCCGAGATCCTCAACTACCGCTTCCAGCAGGATCTTCTCGACAAGTTGGAATCGGTTGCCGAGAGCCTGCCCCAGGTGGTTCAGATCGGTGCGGCCGACGCGGCGAGCATCAACTTCCTGGAGGTGGCCCGCCAGATCATCGGCAGCACCGACGAGCTGCTGTTCTCCGATGCCGACATGGCCGAGGTCCGCGGCCGACTCGCCGACATCTCCGAGCGCATCTCCTCCCGGGAGGACGAGATCGCGGAACTGTTGGAGGTCGGCGCCACCACCGTCGAGCGCCCCGACCCGGCCGACGCCGCCGACGTCCCTGGGGCCGACCGGGTCGAAGAGATCCGCCAGTCGGTCGCCGACGACGCCATCGACCAGCGCCTCAACGGGGAGCAGGACGCCCCCCAGGACTCCGGCCCCCAGGCCCCGGCCGCTCCCTACGGCCAGCCGCTCACCGGCGAGCCGTCCTATCCCGACGCCTTCCCGCCGCCCTCGGGACCGCCCCAGCCATGGCCCAATCCGGGGCAGACCGGACCCAACACGGGAGGAGAGTAGATGAGCCAGCAGACACCGCACGGCCGGGGATCCTCGCACATCAAGGAGTCACTGGCTTCTTGGGGCGACATCGCCCGGTTGCTGCGCGGCGGTGACCAAGGGTCCCTCGTGCCCGTCGTCATCCCGCGGGACGGGCGCGGCCTCAAATGGCTCTCCCTGGTATGGATCGGTTTCTATCTGATCCTCACCGCACTCTTCGCCGCGGTGTTCGCCGAGACCATCATGGCGCCCGTCGTAGCGATCCCCTCGCTGTTGTTGGGGCTCGCCTCGATCCTGCTCGGGCTGCTGTGGTGGTGGCGCTCCTCCATCGTGGAGATCGAGCAGGGCACCACGGGCGTCCTCACCAAGTTCGGCAAGGTCGTGGGAGAGCTGGCCCCCGGACGCCACTACCTGTGGCACCCGTGGGCACGGGTGGACTTCGTGGTGGACACCTCCACCGAGATCCCCTACAACGCGCCGGTCCTGGCATGCCCCACGCATGAGAACGTGCCACTGAAGTCGATCGAGTTCTTCCTCAAGTTCAAGATCACCAATGCCACCGCCTTCATCCGCACCATCGGCGCCAGCAACTTCGACCTGGTGCTGTCCAACGCGGTGCAGGACGCCATCCGCCAGCGCAGCCGGCAGGTGCAGACCGAGAACGCCTTCGATCTGCGCGGTTCCGACGTGGCCGACATGCAGGGACTGCTGAACCGCCAGCTCAGCCGGTACGGCGTGGAGATCAGGGGGTGCAACATCCCCGACGTCCAGCTGCCCAACCAGTACCAGCAGCACCTGGCGACCCGGGAACGGGTCTCCAAGGAGCTGGTGGCCTACGAGCAGGAATGGGAGCTCACCCGCAAGCGGCGCATCGACACCCTCCTCATGGACATCGAGCGTTCCAAGAAGACCCGTGACGCCAAGATCGTCGAGGTCAACGCCGCGCTGAACAAGGCGCGCAAGGACGTCGCCCAGATGCTCGAGGAGCAGGAGACCGAGGCGCAGCGGGTGCGCTACGAGATCGAGACGCAGGGGCGGGCCGACCTGGTCGCCGCCAGCAACGAGGCCAAGGCGCAGGGCCGCCTCGCCACCTCCTACCGCGACAACCGCGCCGTGCTGCAGTACGAGCTCGCGCGGCGTCGGCTGGACGTCGGAGCCAAGCTCGCCGAGAGTGCACCCACTCCGGTCGTGGTGCGGACCGACGCCGGTTCGGGTGACACCTCGGCGCTGTCCACGCTCCTGTTGGCCCAGTTGCTCCCCACCCTGGGGGAGGGGAAGAAGCGGTCGGGCGCCAAGAACGCGGCCAAGCTGGTCGCCTCGGCGGAGTCCTCCGACGTCTTCCAGCAGGTCCAGGGGGCGGTGGGTTCGGCGGCTCAGCGTCAGCAGCAGCTCCAGGAGCAGTACACCAAGGAGCAGCAGCAGGCGATGCAGCAGCAGTTCCAGCAGGGCGAGGGCTACGGCCGCAAGAACAACCGCCGCTGACCTTCGCAAGCCGCAGTTCGACCGTTGCACAAGGAGGGGGACCCCAGTGGGGTCCCCCTCCTTCCTTCTTGCCCGGGGGATCAGGTGGCGCGTGTCAGTTCCTGATAGCCGCCGTCGATGTCCACTCCGTGCCTGGCGGCGATCTCCACCAGGTCCTCGATCTCCCCGGCCTGGCCGATCACCAGTTCTTCGTCGCCGCTGCGGTGGGCCCGGCGAAGGGACTCCACCGCGTCGTGGATGCGTAGGTGGAGCGTGCGCATGAATTCAGCCATCGTCTTCCCCGTCCGTCCCGACCCGATGTCCTCTATGTACCCTTCGCCGGTTAAGGGAAGGTGAGGAGGCGGCGGACGTCGCTCACCCCGCTGCGAGGAAATCCCCGGTCACCTCGGCCAGTCGTTCGTGCGCCAGCGCGGTGGAGATGTCGGCGGTGTTGTCCCTCGCCTGGGGGCCGTAGGCCCCGAACTGGGCGTGGTTCATCCCCGCAATGGTGGCCGTCTCGGCACCCGGGGGAAGGTTCGCGCGGTTGGCGGTCACCTTCTCCGGGGTCGACAGTCCGTCCCGTCCCCCGCCCACCGACAGCACGCGCAGATCCGTTCGGCCGGCAAGGTGCGCACCTTCGGTCGCGTAGGAGCCCCAGAGCACCAACCCCGCGGCATCGACACCGGGGGAACCACCACCGAGGTAGGAGGCCGCCATCGCCCCGCCCAGGGAATGGCCACCGACGTACCAGGTGGCGACCTCCGGTGCGGCTGTCACCGCGCTGTCGGCCCGGTTCACGTCCAGCACCGCCAGGTTGAGACGGAGCTCGGGCAGGACCACGGTCACCCCGGTCGCGGCGGTGATCGGCGCCCACGCGGCCACGTAGGCGTCCGGTTCCACGCGTGCCCCCGGATAGAAGACGACACCGGTGTCCGAGTTCCCTGCGGTCGGCGTGATCACGACGGCGTCCGCGAGCCGCTCCACCGCGACCCCGGAGAGCTCCTCGGCCGCTCGCAGCGGTGCGGGCTCGGCGCGATAGGGGGAGCAGGCCCACCAGGTGAACGCGAGGGCCGCAACGAGAAGGAGGGCGACCGCGGCCGCCGCCGTACGCCAGAGCAGCGTCCGGACCCGCGGGCGGGGCCTCCCCGCACCCCGCTCGGCGTCCATCAGTAGCTGGTCCAGGAGTACCAGGGGCCGAAGACGTGCTCGTAGACCAGGCCGCGGTGGCCCGGGACGAAGACGTCGGTCGGCAGCGGGTCCGGACTGTAGGCCAGACCGGACTCGCGGAACAGGCCCGCGTCCTCGACGGTGAACAGCGTGACGCCCTCATTGAACGAGGCCGACTCCAATGGGTAGAACCCGAACCACTCACCGTTCAACGGTGTGGAGTCGGTGTCGTCCACCAGGGTCCGCGCCTGCATCAGGTCCTCACTGGAAGCCTCGACCCGCGCCTGCAAAGGGGCGTCGGTCAGGGACAGCGCGATCGCGGCCGCCGCGATCAGCGGAGGAGTGGTCCAGCGCAGCCAGTGCCGTCGGATGATCGGTCGGGCGATGGACAGTGCCATGCCCAATCGCAGCGCACCCATCGCGGCCAGCAGGCCACCGCCCCCCATGCCGATCACGAAACTGGGCAGGTGGCCGCCGGGCACACTGTCCTCGTACAGCAGAACCAGTGCAACGATCACGCAGCAGGACAGGTAGAGACGGCCCGGCGGGCGCGAGGCCCAGGAGATGAGCCGCTGACCGACAGTCGGTTTCCGGGCGATCTCGATGAGTTTGGCGACCGAGTCCTCGTCCGCTGTCGAGGTTTCTCCGGTCTGCGGAGTACCAACGGGTCCGGGACTGGCGGCGGACATGAGGAAGCCCCCAACAAAGAGATTACGACGACGACAGTGACCAGGTCGGCTGCTAAGTGGGTCGGGGCGCGGTTGACGCGCGCGACGGCCGCCTCGTAGTGACCTGCTCCTCAGAATAAGGGAGTGGCGGGGCTTGGTCGGGCCGCTTGGCCGATCCGCCGGTGCCTTCCCGGTCCTCGGAGCGGGCCGGGCCGCCTCGTCGGCCGAACAACCAGCGATCCATGGTGACCCGTCCGGGATTCACCGCGACAAGCACACTGAGCAGTGCCGTTGTCATTACATAAGGATGTTCTGCGGCGATGGGGAGCAGGTCCTTGGCGGGAGGGAGCGCGTCGTCGGATGCTCCGAGTAAAAGGGCTCCGCCCATGGCAATCGCCACGCTGATTCCGGCGATCGGTGTCAGCAATCCGACAGTGATCGCGACCCCGCCGGAGAGCTCCAGGTAGGGCAACGCCTGTGCGACCACCTCGGGCAGCGGCATCCCCGCGTCCGGCCCCACGGCCGCCGTGGTCGGATCCGCCGGCAGTCTCAGCAGCGCGTGCGCGGCGAGAATCGCTCCCAGGCCCATCCGCGCGGCCAGCGCGGCGGCGTCGTACAGCGCCATACGGGTCACGCCCATCTCGGCCTCATATCGGTTCGCTCAGGTCAAGGTGAGACCGAAGTTACCCAAAGTAATGGACGGTTCCTCTGTGTCACACGCGGTACTTGTCGGAAAACCGCAACGGGAGCGCGCAAGCGGCGAACCGTCCGGGATGCGCGACGCGTTGGTCATGGGGACGAGCGAAAAAGCAGCAGACGCAGAGCTTCGTTGCTTGGTGCACGCCCCACGCGAACGGGCACCGACTACGACGACGTCCTCGCGGAGGGAGCTGGTGGAGCGGATCAGCGACGAAGTCGATCAGCTCATCGACCTCCGGTCGAAGCGGTACCACGCGTCCTTTGCCGGCAGGGCGGAGCCGGCCGAGTGGTGGGGGCGCATCCGCGTAGACGATCGCGGTGGCCGCGCTCAGTACCTGGTTCGGCGGTTTCGTCTCCGTTGCGGCCCTTGCCGGGGCCTTCGTCCGCGAAACGGTTTCCTTCCTTGCGGTAGTGGCCCTGACCTGGTTCATGGGCGCGGAGGTGGACGTCGCCTACGCCCTCTACCGGGACCTGGCGGTGCGCGGGCAGTGATCGGCACTACTCTTGGCCGGATGGCAGACCTTTCCCGCCCGGCTCGCAGCCGGGTCGCCCCGCCGACCTACGAGCTCGAGCGAGAGCTGACCGAGCACGGCGCCACGTTGATCGCCGGAGTGGACGAGGTCGGACGGGGAGCCTGGGCCGGCCCGGTCCTTGTCTGTGCCGCCGTCACCGATGGTTCGCCCGCACCCGCGGGGCTCACCGACTCCAAGCGGCTCAGCCCCAAGCGCCGGGTGGCGATGGCCGACCTCGTACGCCCCTGGGTCCGCGACCACGCCTTCGGCCGGGCCGAACCCGCTGAGATCGACGAGTTCGGTATGACCGAGTCGTTGCGCCTGGCCGCCACCCGGGCACTCAACGGTCTCGCCGAGCGGCCCGACAGCGTCATCCTGGACGGCAAGCACGACTTTCTCGGCCGCCCGTGGCAGGTGCGCACCCAGATCAAGGCCGACCTCACCTGTGTGACCGTCGCGGCTGCCTCGGTCCTGGCGAAAGTGGAGCGCGACACGATGATGGCGGCCCTGGACGAGGAGTACCCGGGGTATGGTTTCGCGAGCGCGGCCGGTTATCCCTCCCCCCTCCACCGCGCCACCCTCGCCGATCTCGGTCCGACCCCGTACCACCGGATGTCGTGGGCCTATCTCGATGACCTGCCCAAATGGCAACACCTGCGCACCTTCCGGTCTGCGCCGGGCGGCCAGCTGAGCCTGCTCTAGACCGCGGTCCGCCACGCGACACGCGGGGCACTCCTTACGAAACCCGCTTCGCAGGCGGCAGTATGGGATCAACACGAACTGCCGTATCCGTGCGGCACCTCGGGGGCCGACAAGCGAAAGACACGAGGGGGCAGCCAATTGGGGCGCGAGCACGAACCCCGGGCCGCACAGCGGCCTAAGGCGTCCTCGCTGCAGCGGATACGCGCGGCCTACGACCGTCTTCCGCTCCAGACCCGTTTGCTCGCCGGCCTGGGAGTGCTGGTCGCCGCGGCGCTGGTGGCCTTCGTCGCCGGATTCCCGGTCCTTTCCGGACTGGCCGTGGCACTCATGCTTCTCGGCTTGTTCGCGGCACTGATGCGCTCCTCGGCCGCCATCGCCACCGCCGGCGTGTGCGTGCTGTGGGTGCTCATCGCCTACCCACTGTTCCTGATGTCGCTCGGGCCGGCGCCCATCCTGCTCCTGTTGCCGGTCCTGCCGTTGGCGGTCTCGTTGATCGCCACCAGGATCACCGCTTTCCCGGTCTGGCACACGACGCTGCTCTCGTTGCTGCTCGGCCTGATCCTGGGCTTCGCCGTGGCGCTGACCAGTATGATCACCGACGCCGTTCCACCGGCCGCGGGTGTCCTCACCACTGTCGGGGCGGCCCTCGCCGCGCTGCTGTGGCGGGCGGTCGCCGGACGGCGGTTGACCGCCGAGATGCGCAAGTACCAGCCTTCCGGCGGCCACACCGGTTCCTCCGACCACCGCGGCGCCCCACAGGACCGGCTTCGCTCGCACAGCGGGCCCGGGACACAGACCGGTACCGACACCGATCCCCAAGAGCCGGTCCCGGTCCACGAGGCGCTCGCCCAGTTGGAGGCGATGATTGGTCTGGACCCGGTCAAGCAGCAGGTCAGGGCCATCGCTGCATCGATCGAAGCCGCCCGGCTGCGCGCCGATGCCGGATACGTCGTGGACAAGCCCCTGCGCCACCTCGTCTTCTCCGGTCCCCCCGGCACCGGCAAGACCAGCGTGGCCCGCACCCTGGCCACCATCTTCCATTCCTTCGGCCTGCTGCCCTCACCCCGCGTGGTCGAAGCCCAGCGCGCCGACCTCGTGGGCGAGTACCTCGGAGCAACCGCCATCAAGACCAACGAGCTGGTGGATCGGGCATTGGGCGGTGTGCTGTTCATCGATGAGGCGTACTCCCTGGTCAACGATGGTGATGGCCAGCCGGACCGGTTCGGCAACGAAGCGGTGCAGACACTCCTCAAGCGGGCCGAGGACGATCGCGACAACCTCGTGGTCATCCTCGCCGGGTACCACGAGGAGATGGACCGCTTCCTCGCCTCCAACCCCGGTCTTGCCTCACGGTTCGCCACCCGCGTCACTTTCCCCAGCTACTCCCCGGACGAGTTGCAGCGCATTGCCGAGGCCCTTTTCGATCAGCGCGGCGACGTCCTGGACGGTCCCGCCCGCCCCGAACTGCGGCTGCGACTCGACCAGGTCGAACGCCAGGGTGCGGTCGACGTGTTGGGGAACGGTCGGTTCGCCCGCTCCCTGGTGGAGAAGGCCGCCGAGGCCAGGGACGTGCGGGTGGTGACCACGAATGGGACCGAAGGGCGGCCCGAGGCCCACGACCTCGTGACGGTGCGCGCAGCAGACGTCGCCGCCGCCTATGACGAGCTGACCGCGCGCCTCCCCGGCTTCGCCAAGACGCCCGATGTCGCCGAGGCCCTTGCCGAACTGGACGCCCTGATCGGCCTGGAACCGGTCAAGCAGCAGGTCAAAGCGATCGCGGCGCAGTTGCAGGTTGCCAAGCTGCGACAGGGGCAGGGGCTGCGTACGCATCCCCCCATGCGTCACTTCGTCTTCTCCGGCCCGCCGGGCACCGGTAAGACGTCGGTGGCGCGCATCCTGGGCCGCGTGTTCGCGTCCCTGGGGCTGCTCAACCGCCCCGACGTCGTCGAGGTCGGTCGAGCCGACCTGGTGGGCGAGCACCTGGGCGCCACGGCGGTCAAGACCAACAAGGTGGTGGATCGGGCACTGGGCGGTGTGCTCTTCGTCGACGAGGCGTACTCCCTGGTCAACCCGGGGTACAGCGGAGGCGACGCGTTTGGCGCAGAGGCCATCCAGACGCTGCTCAAGCGGGCCGAGGACGATCGCTCCCGACTGGTCATCGTGCTCGCCGGTTATCCGGCGGACATGGACCGCTTCCTCACCAGCAACGCCGGCCTCTCCTCGCGTTTCAACGTCAGGGTGGCCTTCCCCAGCTACTCGCCCACGGAACTGACCGAGATCGCCGAACTGGTGGCCGACCAGACCGGGGACCTCTTCGACGGCGAGGCCCGCGAGGACCTGCTCCAGATCTTCGGCTACGTGTGCGACGGCGGTTGGATCGACGAGTTCGGCAACGGCCGATTCGCCCGTTCCCTGTTCGAGAAGGCGTGCTCCTACCGGGACCTGCGCGTGTCCGAAGGGATCGGCGCTGACTTGAGCGCAGCCGAGTTGACCACGGTGACCAGCGTCGACCTGCGCGAAGCCTATTCGGAGATCACTCAGCGCTAGCCTGCCCACACCGGCGGGATGCGCCCGGTACGGCCGAGCGTACTGCGGGGGCGGGCCGGTGCGGCCGGCGCCTTTCGGAGTTCGGCGGAGAAAGAGCCGCCCACTGCTAGGGTCCGCTCATGAGTCGTTCCAGCGAGCCCATTCGCCAGGCCGTCATCCTGGCCGGAGGCCAGGCCACCCGCCTGCGTCCCTACACCGACACCCGTCCCAAGGCCATGGTCGAGGTCGCCGGCCGGCCGATCGTCGACTACCAATTGGAATGGCTTGCCCGGCACGGTGTCGAACACGTGGTGGTGTCCTGTGGGTACAAGGCCGAGGTGCTGCGCGAGCACCTGACGGCCCGTGACCATGGGCCCGAGGTCACGCTCCTGGTCGAAGACGAGCCGCTGGGCCGCGGCGGCGCGCTGCGCTTCGCCGCCTCCGGCCTCAAAGACGACACAGCCCCCTACTTCGCCCTCAACGGCGATGTCCTGACCTGGTTCCCGTTGGACGAGTTCACCACCTACCACCGGGAGCAGGGCGGCTTGGTCACCCTGGCGCTGGCCCAGTACCGCACCACCTGGGGCATCGTGGACGTCACCGACAGCGGGCTGGTCGAGGGGTTCACCCAGAGCCCGCTGCTACCGTTCTGGATCAACGCGGGCGTCTACATCTTCGAGTCCGGTACCACTCCGTTGCTGCCGGTCAAGGGCGACCACGAGTCCAGTACCTTCCCCGAACTCGCGCAACAGGGCCGCCTCTTCGGCTACCGCATCGACGGCTTCTGGCGCGGTGTGGACACCGTCAAGGACGTGAAGGAGGCCAGCGAACAGGTCCCCGGCGTCCTTCGGGGTCTCGCCACCGACTGACCCGTCGCCCCGCCGGTGCGGGCCCCGCCGTGTGCAGCAGCGGCCCGGCGGCCGTGCCCCGCGCCGGTGGAGTCGTGACCGCTCAGGTCAGAGCTCGTCCAACCCCTTGCTCAGCGACTCCTCATCCTCGGCTTCGGCGATGGCGTCCAAGAGCGACTCCAGTACCGCCGGCCGGGTGTGCCCACGGTCCAGCAGGCGCTGCGCCGCGCTCCACAGGTTGGCCGGATCGCCTCGCCACAGTCGGTCGGCCAGTCGTTCGTGCGCGGCCACAGCCTCCTCGTCCACCTCCTGACGATCGTGCCTCGCCTCCTCGCCGGCGGAGTGCCGGCCCCGTGCCGGGCGCGGATCGTCATAGGCACCGAAATGGTCCAGGAGCAGCAGGGCGCGACGCCCCGCCGCAGTGGTGGGGTCGAAATCCCCGTCGTTTTCGCTCAGCAGATCCCCCGCCAGCAGCGGGAAGGCGAACATACGACGGGGAAGGGCTGCGAGGTCGCCGTCGGGCAACAGCCGTCTCATCACCTCGCGGCGCAGACCGAAGGCGGACGAGGGGTCCCAGTAGGAGCGGGAGAAGACCGCGGTCGCCTCCCACACCGCGTCCACTGTGGCGTGCAGTGCGATCTCGGGGAGCCCCTGGAACGGTCCGGCCCAGCGGATCCAGGCAGCAAGCACGTGCGGCATCGCCTCCTGTTCCTCCGGCAGCAGCACCACGCGACGGGGTAGCCAGTTCAGCATGAAGGCGTCCACCTTGCGCGGACTCATCCGCAGCGGCCGGCCGAAGTCGGCGTCGCAACCGTAGTCGATGATGTGATCGGCGCACCTGCTGGCGGCGTAGCTGTCGGAGAGGTCCGACGCAGCGCTGGAGGCAAGAAACCGCGCTGCGAGGGTTGCACGACGATCGCGTCGCCACGCACCCGAACGGCCCGGTTGTTCGCGGGGGAGCGTACGCGCCCTGGCCCGGATGAGGGGGAGCAGCGCCAGAAGGGGGCCTGCGGGTTCGTACCCCGGTCCTTCGTCGGGTGTCGCCGCGACGAGGCGGTCGGTGCGCTCCAGGGCGGAGGTGAGCAGGGTGTGCGCCCGCTCGTGGCTGATCTGGGTGAAGTTGCGCATCGGGTCGCTGCTCGCCTCTTCGGTACAGTGCTCGAGCAGCTGGTCGACCTTCGTGCTCACCCAGGCGTCGCGCAGGATGCCGCCGGCGTTGTGGTCGATGATGGTGATCAGCGCGTGTTCGGTTGCGTCGGGACCGTGTCCGTGATCCCGGCGAAAGGTGCACACGAGTTCATCGGCGTCGCCGAACTTGGACCTGGACAGGTGCGCTTCGACGGGGTGCGCAAGGGCGGGGGAGCCACCCCACGTGGGGCGGGCGATCCCTTGCTCGACCAATGAACGCGCTCCGCGCATCGCCACCGAACGGTGCCGGTGGGAGGATCCCAGGGCCGCGACGCCGGCGAGTAGTGCCAGTGCTGCGGGGGTGGCGGCCTGTCGGGCGTAGTCCAGCAGGCCCTCGCCGAGGACCTGTTCGATGTCGACTCCGGGAATGCGGCTTGCCCGCCAGGCGCCCAAGAGTTCGCTGACGACCAGTTCGGCGTCGAGCGGATGCCGTATCGCCAGTAGCGCGCGTGCTGCACGCAGCATTTCGGCGAAGACCTCGTCGGGCGGGGACGCCGACCCCGACGCGTGGCCGTGGGGAGGTAGGGGCACCCATTGAGAGTATGGCAAGGCCCGCTGTGTGTCTGGAAAGTCGTGCCGTGCCCGGGTGTCCGGTTTGGCGGTCGGGGCGCGCTCCCTGGGAATCGGTGGTGAGGCGCGCGCGTCCCGTTCGCTAGCTCAACTCGCCGTTGCGCGGCTGGGGCGTCGACGGGGGTTCGGACTTGATGAGGGCCCGCAGGTGCTCCCGGGCGATTCGTTCGACGAGTGCCGGGGTTGCCTCGAAGCCGAGATGTTCGGCACACCGCCAGGTGTCAGCCACACAACGTTCGACCGAACGTTGCGGCAGCACCTGGAACTCGGTATGCAACCTGGCAGTGACCCGTTGCACGTCAACGGGTTGGTACGTCTTGAGCATCCGCGCTCACGCCCCCTCTGGCGTTGGCCTGGACGGTGACCACCATCCATTTCACAACGTCGGATCAGGGTGTCAAGACCTGGAAACGGAGCTCTTGCCCAACTTTGGTGTTGCCATGGACACACTGGACCAGGATCATTGCCTTGGACTGGGCAACCGGTGGTCTCGCCCCTGTCCGACGCGCGGTACGTCCGGCGGTGCCGGAGGCTGCCGTTGCCCCGGCGATGCCGGGGCAACGAGGCCGCGCTCCGAACTTAGCGACGAGGTCGCCGCTGGTGGGGAAGCCACACGCGAACAACTTTCGGTCATCGTGGAATCTGTGGCGATCACCAGTCCTACCGGGTATTTTGTCCGGATAGTTCGCGCTTGGTGGCCGAAAAGGTTGACCGAAATGGTCGAACCTTCCGCATGTAAGACTGTTAACGCATATTCTTTACTTTCCGCGATCGCATCGGGCTTTCAACCTGGAGTGACCCGGCGGCGTTAAGCCGAGGTGGCCTATGCTTGGCCGGTGCGGTTGCAGGTGGTGCCGTTAACTCGGGAGGGTCTACGGACACCCGACGCGCCTTGGCGCCTGGGCCTTCAGGCGGGGAATCAGGAGTGGTCACCGCAATCACAGGCCGGTCCCCCGTGACGCTGGGGGCGGACCGCACCTCTGGTAGATGAGGCGATGTTCGTTATGCTGCCGGCGTTCGATAGCCCGAAGCCCCCCTCCAACGACGGGGAAAGGACCCCGGAGGTGTCACGAATGAGCACCGAGACGTCCGTTCCGCCTCCCCGGTTCTCCCAGCTGAATCCGGTCGACGCCGCGCTGCTGGAAACCCTCCTGAAAGAGGCGCCCATCGGGTTTGCCTTCTTCACCCCGGACTCGCGTTTCCAGCGGGTCAATCGCACCCTCGCCGCGATCTACGGCCTGGCCTCCGAGGACTGCCACGGCTGCACCCCCACCGAGATCCTGGGCTCCTCCGACGCCGCGGCCCACGAGAGCGCGCTGGCTGCGGTGCTGGCGGGAGAGGCAGTGGTCACCAGCGACCACCACCTCATCGGGGGCACCCCCAATCAACCGGACGACGACCGTCACTGGGCGATGTCGTGGTTCCCCGCCTACGGAATCGAGGGCGAGATCACCGGAGCCGCGCTCATCGCTGTGGACATCAGCGAGCGACACAAGGCCGAGGTCACGCTGCGCCGCAGCGAGGAGCGTTACCGTGCTCTGCTCCAAGCGGGAAACCAGATCGTATGGGCAGCCGCGCCCGACGGTCGTGCCCACGAGGACTGCCCGGAGTGGCGTGCTGTCACCGGCCAGTCCGAGGAGGAGTACCTCTCCCGCGGCTGGTTGTCCGCACTGCACCCCGACGATCTGGAACGCGCCGAGCTGGCCTGGGGCGACGCCATCGAGGACCGCACCATCTACGACGCCACCTTCCGGGTTCGCGTCCGTTCCGGCGAGTACCGCCACTACCACTCCCGTGCGGTGCCGTTGGTCCGTGGCGAGCAGATCCTGGAGTGGGTCGGTACGCACGCGGACGTCACCACCCAGCGCGACGCCGAAGAGGTTCGCCAGCGCCTCACCCAGCAGTTGGAGAAGGCCGCAATGCGTACGGTGCGCTTGCAAAAGGCCACCTCGGACCTTGCCGAGGCGCTGACCGTCGACCAGGTGGTGCGGGTCATGACCGAGATCGGCGACACCGCGGTGGGGGTGTTTCGCACCGCTGTGGCCATGCTCGACCGGGAGCGGTTGCGCTTGCAGTTGCTCAACCCCGACGGCATTCCCGACGTCCCCGGTGCGCCGCCCAGCGAGGTCGGGCTGGAATTCCTCAGCACCATGACCCTTGCGGTCCGTGAGGGGCGCCCGATCATCGCGGAGTCGCCCGAGGCGTTCCTGGAACTGATGGAGGAGCACGAGAACGCCTCGGCATACATCGCGCACACCGATGAGCGGGCCTGGGTGGCGCTGCCGCTCATGAGCGCAGGCCGACCACTGGGAGCGCTGCGTTTCGCCTTCCGTGAGGAGCGCGAGATCTCCGACGAGGAGAAAGTCTTCCTCGAAGCGCTCGCCGGCCAGTGTGCACTGGCGCTGGAGCGCGCAACGCTCTACGAGCGGGAGCACAGCACGGCGGAGGCGTTGCAGAACAGTCTGCTGCCCGAGGCGCTCCCTGATGTTCGGGGCATCAAGTTCGCCCAGCTCTACAATCCCGGGACCAAGTACGTCCAGGTCGGCGGCGACTGGTACGACGCTTTCAGGCTCGCCGACGGCCGGGTGGCCGGAGTGCTCGGCGACGTCATGGGCAAGGGCATCAAGGCGGCAACCGGCATGAGCCGGGTACGCAACGCCCTGCGTGCGCTGGCCTTCAGCATGCCCGAGCCGGCCGATGTGCTGACCGGCCTGGACCGGATGTTCGATGCGACGGAGAGTGAAGACCAGATCACGACGCTGATCTATTTCGTCCTGGACCCGGAGACCGGCCGAGGGCATCTCGGCAACGCCGGCCACCTGCCCGCCCTGCTCATCGCCCCGGACGCGACCCCGCAACTGCTGGAGATGGACAAATCCACTCCGCTCGGCGTGCCGCTTCCCCGAGAGCACCATAATTTTTTCGTGCCACCCGGTAACACTGCCGTCCTCTATTCCGATGGACTAGTAGAGAACCGCAAGCGTTCCGCGGGAGCGGGTCTCGACGAACTTGTTACCGTAGCGTCGCAAGCACCGGCGGAGGTGGTGGGCGATCCACAGAAAATCCTCAAGTACCTTGTGGAGAGGATGCTCACGGGGTACGAGCAGGATGACGATGTAACCTTGCTCGCTGTCCACGTGCCTGCAGAGCGGGACTAGGTCGCGTGAGCAGCCGGTAGATAGGTCAGTGAAGAACACGTCCACCTTGTCCAAGGTGGGATTCAAAGATCCAGAGTGGTCCCCGCCAAGCGCGGGGATGATCCGAAACCCGACCACAGGGGCGTTTCATCCGCGGAACGGCATGACCCGCGGTGAAAACCTTACTGGGCAGATGTGCCGAAGCGCTAGAGAAGGCGCATACGCTCAACGAGGAAAACTCAGTGGTTCCCCGCACGCGCGGGGTGTTCTCGGGCTTGAGCCAGGAATGCGAAGCACCTTCCTTCCCGACTCCTCGGGTCGTCGAGTCCAGCAATCTCGCCACACGTCCGTTCGAGAGGTGTTTGTGTCACCTGCCAGTTCGACCCGCTCTAAGCAGCCGGAGTCGCTGCAAGAGCCCGTCATCCAGCAGCTGATCGAGCGTGGGCGGTCCCAGGGGTACCTTGAGCCCGAGGACGTGCGCCGTGCGTTTGAAGAGGCCGACATTCCGATGTCGCAGGCGCAAGCTGTGCTCCGCAGCTTGACCAAGGAAGGCGTGACCCTCGTCGTCGGAGCGGCAGAGTCCGCGCCGACCCGGCGCAAGTCCACGC
This sequence comes from Nocardiopsis ansamitocini, assembly GCF_030268225.1. Lineage (GTDB taxonomy): Bacteria > Actinomycetota > Actinomycetes > Streptosporangiales > Streptosporangiaceae > Nocardiopsis_D > Nocardiopsis_D ansamitocini. The sequence continues at coordinate 468,789 of NZ_BSQG01000003.1, forward strand.
GACGCAAGGCCGCTGCCCCGCGTACCGCTGCTGCCACCTCCACCACACGCGCCAAGCGTGCGGCAGCGGCTCAGGAGCAGCCCGAAACGGTGACCGCCGTCGTCGACGCGGGGGAAACCCCCGCCAAGGCAGCCGCGCCCAAGAAGCGTGCAGCCAAGACGGCCACCACCAAGGCCGCTCCCGCGAAGCGGGCGGCAGCCGGCAAGAAGACCGCGGCCAAGGGCCCGGCCAAGAAGACCAAGGACGACGACGTCGTTCTCGCCGCCGAGGACGAGGACATCGACCTCGAGGCGACCGAGGCGACCGAGGACTTCGAGGAGGGTACCGCCGACCTCGAACTGGTCGAGGACACCGAAGAGGTTCCGGAGAAGATCGTTGCCGGCCCCGTCGGCAAGACCGGCAAGGGCGGTACGCCCGAGAAGACCTCCACCAGTTCCGAGGACGAGTCCTTCGTCCTCTACGACGACGACGATGACGCCCCCGCCGCGCAGGTCGTCGCAGCCGGGGCGACCGCCGACCCCGTCAAGGACTACCTCAAGCAGATCGGCAAGGTCCCGCTGCTCAACGCCGAGCAGGAGGTGGAGCTGGCCAAGCGCATCGAGGCCGGTCTGTTCGCCGAGGAGAAGCTGGCCGACGAGGCCGAGACCCTCGACTTCGACGGTCGCGACGAGCTGGAGTGGATCGCCGAGGACGGTGGTCGCGCCAAGAAGCACCTCCTCGAGGCGAACCTGCGGCTGGTCGTTTCGCTGGCCAAGCGCTACACCGGCCGGGGCATGCTCTTCCTGGACCTCATCCAGGAGGGCAACCTCGGGCTGATCCGCGCAGTGGAGAAGTTCGACTACACCAAGGGCTACAAGTTCTCCACCTACGCCACGTGGTGGATCCGCCAGGCGATCACCCGCGCCATGGCCGACCAGGCCCGCACCATCCGCATCCCGGTGCACATGGTGGAGGTCATCAACAAGCTGGCCCGGGTGCAGCGTCAGATGTTGCAGGACCTGGGCCGGGAGCCCACTCCGGAGGAGCTCGCCAAGGAGCTCGACATGACTCCGGAAAAGGTCGTGGAGGTGCAGAAGTACGGCCGCGAGCCGATCTCGCTGCACACCCCGCTGGGCGAGGACGGCGACTCCGAGTTCGGTGACCTGATCGAGGACTCCGAGGCGATCCAGCCTGGTGAAGCGGTCAGTTTCACCCTGTTGCAGGAGCAACTGCATTCGGTTCTCGACACGCTCTCCGAGCGCGAGGCCGGTGTGGTGTCCATGCGGTTCGGGTTGACCGACGGCCAGCCCAAGACGCTCGACGAGATCGGCAAGGTCTACGGCGTGACCCGCGAGCGGATCCGCCAGATAGAAAGCAAGACCATGTCGAAACTGCGGCACCCGTCGCGTTCCCAGGTGCTGCGCGACTACCTGGACTAGTCCAGGCGCTACGTACTCGATCGTGGTCTCGGTGCGGGCTGGTGGTTCTTCCTCAAGGGAGACCCCGGCCCGCACGTTTGTGCCGGTGTTCCCCGGTGGTGGACCCGGGACGGTTCACGATCGGTCCATGGTTCCCGTATCCGGGGCGCAAGCACCACCGCCGTACTGTGGGCGGACAGCCCCGTCCGCAGCCATAATGATGCAGCGTGCGGTGTATGGCCCAGATAAAGCACCGATGCAGCATTGTGACCTGGTTTCCGCGGTGGTGCGGGTGGCGTGTTCTCGCTGCCCCTGATTGCTGTGCGGCTGCCCGGGGTGGTTCCCTTCGGCTGTGCGGACACAGTTGAATCATCCCTGAGGTATGTCGGCAAATGTTATTGAAAGTCGCTTTTCCTGGTTGCCGTGATCGGTAGTCTTCTGTATCCATGGGGCTATTCGGGCGCAAAGCCGCCGATAAGACGCAAGACGCGCTCGTTCGTACCCTCGTCGACGGACGCTGTTGGAACGACCCTGCTCTGGATGCCGGGGTCGACGCGGTCGAGGAAGGCCATCTGACCGCCGGCCTGACCCTGCTCAAAGAGTCACGGACCGACCCCGAGCTGCGGTCGCTCTATGTGGAGGCCCTCGGCAACGCCGCCATCGGACGCAGTGGTCAGGTACACGGCCTCCTGACGGAGGACACCGCTCGTGAGGACGCCGCCGACATCCTGTTGTGGCTGGGACGCACGCTGATCGACGAGGCATGGGAGATCCGTGGTGCGGGGAGCGCGGACACGGTCGGAGCTGAGCGGTTCAAACTCTTCTTCGCGACCCTGGGCAACGCCCGGGAGCCGTTGCTGGCTGCCGCCGAGATCGCTGCCGACGATCCTGTCCCGTGGGAGTGCCTCCAGTGGTTCGCCCTGGGAATGCAACTGGAGCGCGACGAGAAGGACTACATCTGGCAGCGTGTGGTCGAGCGCTGTCCCACGCTGTATCCGGCGCACTGGGGGCGGGTTCAGACGCTGGCCGCCAAGTGGGGCGGCTCGCACGAGGAGATGCTCGAGTTCGCCCGGGGGTCGGTGGACATCGCGCCGCCCGGACATCCCCTGACCTCCATGGTCGCGCTGGCGCACGTCGAGCGGCTCATGGGACTCTTCGACGATCTCGCCCAGCGCAGGAAGTTCGTCGCCGCGGTCAAACTCAACGTGCGCTACTACGACGAGCAGGTGCGTGACGAGCTGACCCGGGCCGCGCAGAAGTGGTGCGCCGCCCCGGTCGCCCATCCGCGGGATCTGCAGGCGCATCACCAGTTCGGATGGGTCTTCAAGGAGGCCCAGGAGAAAGAGCGCGCCCGCTGGCACCTCTACCAGGTGGGGGACAGGGTGCACCACTGGCCGTGGGCGAGCACGGGAAAACCGGTCGAGGCATTTGCCAAGGCGCTGAGCAGCCTGGGCCTGGCCTAGGTGCGGGCGGGGCCTGCCGGCGCCCTCGGTCGTTCGTTCGGCGGGAGGTACCGTCCTGCACCACCCTCGGGGCGGGGAGGCGCGGATCAGCCGGTGACGACGACATCGAGTGAGAACGGCTTCCCCCGACGTTCGGGGGAGCGCAGTTCGACAGTATGCCCGAGACCACCGAGCGTCTCGGCGAGTTCGTGTGGGGTCTGTGGGGACAGCCCCTCGGCCAGGAGGGTGTGGGCGATCTCACCGCGGGTGGCCTTGGCCATGTGACTCACCACCGACCGTTTGGCCACTCCCTCCGTCACCGCCTCGCGGAGAACCCGGACGGTGACCGTCCGTTCGGCGGTGTCGGCATCGGGTCGAAAGGCTGCGGCGTAGGCCGCGGAGCGGCAGTCCACGACGAGTTGCCCCGCCGCCCGTTTGCCCAGGGCTTCGCTCAGATGGCCGCGCCAGAAGGCCCCGAGGGCTCCCAGGGGCGGCAGTTTCACCCCCATGGACAGCCGGTAGGGGGGAAGCGCGTCCCGTGGCCCCACGACGCCCCACAGGCCCGAGAAGATCAGTGTCGACTCCTCGGTCAGGGCGGAGGTGGAGCCGGCCAGCAGTTCGGGAAGCCCGAGTGCGTCGTAGAGCACCCCGGTGTAGAGGTCAGCGGCCCGCAGTGTTGCGGAGGTACGCAATTCCCGGTTGCGGTGGAGCGCGTCGGTCTGTCCGGGAGTGAGCCCCAGCACCTTCCTCGCCTCGGCTTCAGGACGTGCGCACACTGCTTCGAGCGCCGTCATGACCTGCTCGCGAGCCGGAGTGACCTCGCTGAGGCCGAGTTCGGTGAGCTCCAGCGCGGATCCGTTGCCGGTGGTCGCCTTTCCCTCTGAAGGGGGCAGGAGGATGAGCATGGGCGGCCTTCGTCGTCTCGGGCCCTGCGGAGTGCGTGTGCCCCGCAGGCGAAAATGCTCAGGGCAAAGACATCGGCGGCGGCCCCGGGAGAGGGGCCGCCGCCGGACGTCTTCCTTATCGAGTTCTAACGGTCGTCCTCAGCCACATCGGCCTTGGTCGAGTGGAGTCGGTCGGTCTCGTCCTGGATTTCCGACGCAATCTTGCGGATCGAGTCATCGTGCTTGCGCATGTGGTGGGCGCAGAACAGAAGTTCACCACCGGAGCTGAGCACCACGCGGACGTACGCCTGTGCGCCGCACCGGTCGCAACGGTCAGCAGCCGTCAGCGGCTGGGTGGGGGCAAGAGTTCCAGTCACTTCGCCTTCCTCCATACTCGGCGTTAGTCACTCAGGACAACATCTAACCGGACGAAGAGCTTCCCGACCAGCTCTTCTGTACGCCGACAGCAGAATCGGCCCGGTTTGTGACCTACCTCTCCGCTTTGTCTAGTTGTCTGATCGGGGTTCTACCCTGCGACACGCGTGCTTACGCCGAAGCGCGGAAATGCGGCTTGCCACAACTGCGGCTACCCTGCAATCCGAACTACTGTGCTATCGCACCCTTTGTTTGAGCGCGCGGAGATGGCCGCAGGGCCCGCGCGCTCGACTTTCACCGCCCCTGTCCGCCCGCGGCCAGACACCGGAGCGGCATCAGAGCTTGCTCCAGTCCTCAAGACATCGCAGGAGAGTCCACGTGACCGCCCTCACCCAAGCCGTCCACGACCCCGAGGACTACTCGGCTCGGCACCTTTCGGTCCTGGAAGGTCTGGAGGCGGTTCGCAAGCGGCCCGGTATGTACATCGGCTCCACCGACAGCCGGGGCCTCACCCACTGCATGTGGGAGATCATCGACAACGCCGTCGACGAGGCGCTGGGGGGCTACTGCACCCGCATCGACGTCGCCCTGTACCCCGACGGCTCGGTCGAAGTCCGTGACAACGGGCGCGGCATCCCGGTGGACATCGAACCCAAATCCGGGCTCAGCGGCATCGAACTGGTCATGACCAAGCTGCACGCCGGCGGTAAGTTCGGCAGCGGCTCCTACACCGCGTCGGGTGGTCTGCACGGTGTGGGCGCCTCCGTGGTGAACGCCCTCTCGGCCCGTCTGGACGTCGAGGTGGACCGTCAGGGGCACACCCACTCGATCAGTTTCCGTCGTGGCATCCCGGGTTCCTTCGCCGCTGCCGGCCCCGACACCGAGTTCACCCCCGGATCCGGTCTGTCCGAGGGCCGCCGCATCGCCAAGAAGGTCACCGGTACCCGGGTGCGGTTCTGGGCGGATCGCCAGATCTTCCTCAAAGAAGCCGACATCACCCGTTCCGCGCTGCTGGACCGCGCCCGCCAGACCGCCTTCCTCATCCCCGGTCTGACCATCGCCGTGCGCGACGAGCGGATCACCGAGGAGCCCCCCTACGAGGAGGAGTTCCGCTTCGACGGCGGAATCGGCGAGTTCTGCGGCTACCTCGCACCCGACCAGGGCCTCAACGACGTGCTGCGCATCGAGGGCACCGGCCAGTTCACCGAGACCGTCCCGGTCCTCGACGACCAGGGGCACATGACCGCCACGGACGTCGACCGTCGCCTCGAAGTCGACGTCGCGTTGCGCTGGGGGACCGGTTATGACACCACCGTGCGTTCCTTCGTCAACGTGATCGCCACCCCCAAGGGCGGCACCCACATGGCCGGGTTCGAACGGGCGCTGGTGCGGGTGATCAACGACCAGTTGCGCACCACCAAGCTCCTCAAGGCCAGCGACGACCCGGTGAACAAGGAGGACGTCCTCGAAGGTCTTACCGCCGTGATCACCGTCCGGTTGCCGGAGCCCCAGTTCGAGGGCCAGACCAAGGAGATCCTCGGGACCTCTGCGGCCAGCCGGATCGTCTCCCAGGTCGTGGGCAAGGAGATCCGGGCCTTCCTCACTTCGACCAAGCGTGCGGAGAAGCAGCAGGCCCGCACGGTCCTGGAGAAGGTCGCCAACGCGGCCAAGGCCCGTCTGGCGGCCCGCCAGCAGCGTGAGACCCAGCGCCGTAAGAACGCCCTGGAGTCCTCTGCGCTGCCGGCCAAGCTGGTGGACTGCCGCAGTGAGGGGCTGGACCGCAGCGAGTTGTTCATCGTCGAGGGCGACTCCGCCCTGGGCACGGCCAAACTCGCCCGCGACTCCGAGTTCCAGGCGCTGCTGCCAATTCGCGGCAAGATCCTCAACGTGCAGAAGTCCTCGGTCGCGGACATGCTCAAAAACGCCGAATGCGCGGCGATCCTCCAGGTCATCGGGGCGGGGTCCGGGCGTACCTTCGACCTTGAGGCGGCCCGCTACGGCCGGGTCATCCTGATGGCCGACGCGGATGTCGACGGCGCGCACATCCGGTGCCTGCTCCTGACGCTCTTCTACCGTTACATGCGCCCGATGCTTGAGGCCGGCCGGGTCTTCGCCGCTGTGCCACCGCTGCACCGCATCGAGCTCACCAACGTCCGCAAGAAGCGCGGCGCCAAGCCCGAGGACCGCTACATCTACACCTACTCCGATGCCGAGCTGCACCGAAAGACGCTCGAACTGGACAAGAAGGGCATCTCCTGGAAGGAGCCCGTCCAGCGTTACAAGGGTCTGGGCGAGATGGACGCCGACCAGTTGGCGGAGACCACCATGGACCCGCGTTTTCGCACTCTGCGGCGTATCCGTGTCGAACACGCGGAAGAGGCGGCCTCGGTGTTCGACCTTCTCATGGGCAACGAGGTCGCCCCCCGCCGTGAGTTCATCAGCAAGGGCGCCCAGGAGCTCGACCTGGCGCGGATCGACGCTTAGTCAGGGCCGGGCGGTGCGGGGAACGACTCCCTGTACCGCCCGCTCCCCGTACGGCACGACCTTTCTCGGCGCACACCCTGCCCCGACGGCCGTCAGGCCGGTGGGGCCCATTCACCGTCGGTCAGGAAGCGCTCCAGCGCCGCGGTGTAGGGCGCGAGGTCCATGCCCTGGGCCGCCACCCAGTCGTCGTCGTAGTAGCTGTGCCGGTAGCGTTCGCCGCCGTCGCAGATCAGGGTCACCACACTGCCCCGGGTGCCGTTCCGGCGCATCCGGGCCACCAGCTGCCATACCCCCCACAGGTTGGTCCCGGTGGAGCCACCCGCGCACAGTCCCATGACGGTGTCCAGATGTCGGGCCGCCGCGATACTCGCGGCGTCGGGCACCGGAATCATCAGGTCGATCACCGAGGGCACGAAACTGGGCTCCATCCGGGGCCGCCCGATCCCTTCGATGCGCGAGGGCATCCCGGTGGCATAGTCGGCAGTGTCGGTCACCCAACCGGGGAAGAACGCGGAGTTCTCCGGGTCGACCACGGCCAGACCGGTGCGATGGCGGCGATAGCGCAGGTAGCGGCCGATCGTCGCCGATGTGCCCCCGGTCCCCGCCCCCATCACGATCCACTCCGGGACCGGATAGCGTTCCAGTTCCAGCTGCTGGAAGATCGATTCGGCGATGTTGTTGTTGCCCCGCCAGTCCGTGGCGCGTTCGGCGTAGGTGAACTGGTCCATGTAGTGGTGGTTGGGCTTCGCCGACAGCCGTTCGGCCTCGGTGTACATCTCGTCGGGCACGTCCACGAAGTGACATCGCCCGCCATAGCGTTCGATGAGCGCGATCTTCTCGGGGCTGGTACTGCGCGGCACCACGGTCACGAAATCCACTCCGACGAGCCGGGCGAAGTACGCCTCCGATACCGCCGTCGATCCCGAGCTGGCCTCCACCACCGTGGTGTGCTCGGTGATCCACCCGTTGGCCAGCGCGTAGAGGAAGAGCGATCGGGCCAGTCGGTGTTTGAGGCTGCCGGTCGGGTGCACCGACTCGTCTTTGAGGTAGAGGTCGATTCCCCATTCCGCGGGCAGCGGGAAAACGTGCAGGTGGGTGTCGGCGCTGCGGTTGGCGTCGGCCTGCACTCTGCGGATCGCCTCGTCCACCCAGGCGCGGGCGCTGGTGCTGGTGCGATCGACCCAGGCTGGCTCGTCTGGCTGCGCTCTCATGCCCAGCAGCTTAGATCAGGCGGTGTTTCGTCTTCTCGAACACGCAAAGGGCCGCCCTCCCGGACCCGGGAGGGCGGCCCTTTGCGAATCGGGCTGTTGCGGGGTCAGTCCAGTGACCCGCCCGACATCACCGCGTGCATCCTGCGGTAGGGAGCGGCCTCTGCGCCGCGGTTCTGTCGTTCCAGGGAGCGCGCCAACGCGATGTGCGCCCAGGCGTCGCACGGGTCGAGCTCGATGATCCTGCGGAAGGTCTCCTCGGCTCGGGAGAGCTGGGCGGAGTGGAAGTAGGCCCTGCCCAAAAGCTCCAGGACGGTGCGGTTGTCGGGGGACTCCTCGGCGAGCGGCGCCAGTAGTCGCGCGGCTCCGATCGGGTCGCCGAGGTCGAAGGACCGCCGGCCGCGGGCGTAGGTGTCGTAGGTCGTCTCCGCCATGCGAACTCCCTTCATCAGGGATCACAACAGTGGTGCGGAGTAGGACATTCCCCACCTTCGCGTGTCCGACACCGATCGGTGCAGCGCGCCTCCTCACTCCGTGACGGGGGTAACCGTGCCGGTGTCCACGTCGTACACCGCACCGGCCACGGCCAGGTTCTTCGGCAACAGCGGGTGGTGGCGGATGCGCTCCAAGTCGTGGCGCAACGCTCCCAGCTGGTCCTTGTCGGTGTGGAACTCCAGACTGCGGGTGTCCACCCCGTGCCGTGCGGCGATGATGTCGTGCACCTCCGCGTCCCCCGACACCGACGCCATCTTGCAGCGGGTGTGCGGGAGCACCATGACCCGGTCCACCCCGAGCAGGTAGACCGCCAGCACCAGGGTGCGCAGAGTGTCATCGGTGACGCGGGCGCCGGCGTTGCGCAAGATCTTGGCGTCGCCGGGTTTGAGCCCGAGCATCTCCAGCGGTTCGATTCGAGAGTCCATGCACGTCACGAGGGCCAGGCCACGCGCGGCCACGGGTTGCAGGCCACCGAGGTGGAACCGGCGGACATAGTCCGCGTTCGCGGTGAGGACGTCGTCGAAGGCATCGGTCACAGTTTCCTCCAGGAACGGTTGTGCAGGATGAGGACAGCATGGCAAAGCCGTGCCGACCGATGTGGGTCGACACGGCTTTTCGCCGGATGCCGGGCGTCAGCTCGTCGAGAGCGCCGCCGCGACCTCACCAGTATCGGACCGTCCCGTTCCGACCACGGCGATGGGGCGGGGCAACGCCTCGCCGGAGCCGTCGCGGCGGGGGTCGGCGTCGGGCAGACGGACGGGGCCGCCATCGGCACGGAAGGCGCGTGCGGGTGCGCGGCCGATCCAGGCGAACAGCAGTACGTCCTCGCCCTTGAGGAAGCGTTGGCAGCGCACGCCGCCGGTGGCCCGTCCCTTGACCGGGTAGGCCGCCAGCGGGGTGGTCTTTCCGCTGCCGGCCTGGGTCCCGGCAAGGGCCTGGCTGCTGCCGGCGATCGTCACCACCACGCAGTCGTCGGGGTGGGTGGGCGCGCCGAACCACAGCGCATGGGCGTCCTCGGACAGCTTCACCCCGGCCACGCCGCCGGCAGGCCGGCCCTGGGTACGTACCGACGAGGCGGGGAAGCGCAGCAGCTGCCCCTCGGAGGTGATGAAGACGAGGTCCTCGTCCCCGGTGACGAGCTGGGTCGCGCCGACCAGCCGGTCGCCTTCCCTGAGGTTGATGACCTCGAAATCGTCCTTGTTCTGCGGGAAGTCGCCGCCGACCCGCTTCACGATTCCCTGGCGGGTGCCCAGGACGAGACCCGGACCGTCGGCGGCCAGCGAGGCGAGCGCGATCACCTGCTCGTCGCCGTCCAGTTCGACGAACTCGGTGACCGGTGAGCCGGCGGCCAGCGCGGGGGAGTCTCCCGCCTGGGTCGGCAGCTCGGGGAGCTCGAGTACCGGGACCTTGATCAGTCGGCCCAGGTCGGTGACCAGAGCGAACTCGCCGCGCACGGTGGTGCGCAGGTTGGCGGCCAGGGCGTCGTGCTTGGCGCGCGGCCCCTCGAACATCGGGGGCAAGGCGGCCCCGGCGCTACGGCCGAGCATCCCGCTGCTGCTGAGCAGTACGTGACAGGGATCGTCGCCGACCTCCAGCGGGACAGCGGAGCTTCGGGTGGCGCCGTTGCTCTCCTTGAGAACCGTGCGGCGCGGGGTGGCGAACTCCTTGGCGACCTCGGCCATCTCCTTGGAGACGACCTTGCGCAGCAAGGTGTCGGACTCCAGGATCGCGGTCAGCTCGGCGATCTCCCGGTTGAGCTGGTCGCGTTCGGTCTCCAGTTCGAGCTTGTCGTACTTGGTCAGGCGCCGCAGCGGCGTGTCCAGGATGTAGCGGGCCTGGGTGTCGGACAGCTCGAACGTCGTCATCAGGCGCTGGCGCGCCTGGCCGGAGTCCTCGGAGTCGCGGATAAGCGCGATGACCTCGTCGATGTTGATCAACGCGATCAACAGACCGGCGACCAGGTGCAGTCGTTCCTGGCGTTTGCCCCGACGGTGTTCGCACCGCCGGCGTACTACGTCGAGGCGGTGCTGCACGTAGACCGACAGCAGTTGGCGCAACCCCAGGGTCTGGGGCTGGCCGTCCACCAGCGCCACGTTGTTGATGCCGAAGGACTCCTCCATCGGCGTCAAACGGTACAGCTCCTCAAGGACGGCTTCGGGATTGAAGCCGTTCTTGAGCTCGATGACCAACCGCAGCCCCTGGTTACGGTCGGTGAGGTCTTTGAGGTCGGAGACGCCCTGCAGTTTCTTGGCCTGGACCAGGTCCTTGATCCGGCTGACGACCTTCTCCGGGCCGACGTTGTAGGGCAGTTCGGTCACGACCAGGCCGGTGCGGCGCGGGGTGATCTTCTCGACGGCCACGGTGGCGCGGGTGCGAAACACCCCGCGACCCTTGGTGTAGGCGTCGCGGATGCCGTCGAGTCCGTTGATGGTTCCGCCGGTGGGCAGGTCGGGCCCCGGAACGAACTCCATCAGGTCTTCGAGAGTGGCCTCGGGGTTGGCGATGAGGTGCCGCGCCGCGGCGACGACCTCCCCCAGGTTGTGCGGGGCCATGTTGGTGGCCATGCCCACCGCGATCCCGGACGCGCCGTTGACCAGGAGGTTGGGGAACGCCGCCGGCAGGACCTCCGGTTCGTTCTCCTGGCCGTCGTAGTTGGGCCGGAAGTCCACGACGTCCTCGTCGATGGACGCCACCATCATCCTGGCGGCCGGATTGAGCCGGGCTTCGGTGTAGCGCATGGCCGCGGGAGCGTCGTCGCCGCCCAGCGAACCGAAGTTTCCGTGCCCGTCCACCAGGGGGACCCGCATGGCGAAGGACTGGCTCAACCGCACGAGCGCGTCGTAGATCGAGCCGTCACCGTGCGGGTGCAGCTTGCCCATGACCTCGCCCACCACGCGGGCGCACTTGACGTGCGCGCGCTCGGGCCGCAGTCCCATCTCGTTCATCTGGTAGAGGATGCGCCGCTGGACGGGCTTCATCCCGTCCCGGGCGTCTGGGAGCGCACGCTGGTAGATGACCGAGTACGCGTACTCCAGGAAACTGCCACGCATTTCCTCGGAGACGTCGATATCGATGATCTTCTCGGCGAGTTCCTCTGGGGGCGGGGACGTAGTACGGGCCATGCCCGTCATTGTGGCCTGAGCCAGGGACACGCGCGAACCGGGAAGCACCCGGCGGAGTCGGCGTGTCGGACCGTGGCGAGCGCCGCAACGGTGCGGAGTGAGGCGTTTCATGCGCGCCCAGGGAGGAAAAGTCTTGGGGATGGCCCTGGGCTGTCAACGCTGTGTGACCACCCTCCGGGAGAACAAGGTGTGGACGCCGGCCCCCATAAGTGGGACGCTGAGTTTCAGCTAACGCATTCGGTGAGATCAAACACCTTGATTTCTGGAATGGGCTGCGTGTCGAGAACGCCCTTCCGGTCACATTCTCTCCCTTACCAGTGAAAACACGGAGAGTAATCATGGCTGGGGGGGAACGTGGGGCAGCGAATGGTACACCTGCTTTCCCCTACGTCAAGGTAGATGTTTGTAGTGCCGGTAACCTTTGCGTGTCCCATTCGTCCACTCATGCTTCACCCCGCCCCGTACGCCGCCCGGTGGTGAGAAAGGTTGCGCCCCCGGTCCCAACCGCCCTAGACACTCATGCTGCTGCCCTTTATTTTTGCGCTCCATGCCATCGTGGCCGTGGTCGTACCGTCGCTCGTACGCGTCATGGGCTCTCGTGCGTTCCTCGTGGCGAGTGTCCCTCTGGCCTTCTCGGCGATCTGGGTGCTCACCCAGGCGCCCGGGATCGTCGGCGGTCGCCCCGTGGTCGCCTCCGTGCCCTGGGTACCGGCTCTCGGCATCACCTTCGACTTCCGGATCGACGCGCTCTCGCTTGCGATGGTGCTGCTCGTCTCCGGTGTCGGCGCTGTCATCTTCTGTTACAGCGCCGCCTACTTCCATGCCGGAGAGCGTGCACTGGCCCGGCTGGCCGGCATCCTCGTGCTGTTCGCCGGAGCAATGCTCGGTGTGGTCACCACCGACAACCTCTTCGCGCTGTACGTTTTCTGGGAGCTCACGTCGGTCTCCTCCTTCCTGCTGGTCGCACACTCCGACCACAAGGAGAACGCCCGCCGCGCCGCCACCCAGGCGCTGGTCACCACGGCCGGCTTCGGTCTGCTCATGCTGATCGGGTTCATCCTGCTCGGCCAGATCGGCGGCACCTACCGCATTTCCGAACTGGTCGCCAACCCCCCGGTCGACAGTCCGTGGCTGCCGCTCGCGCTGATCCTGATCCTGGGCGGCGCGTTCGCCAAGTCCGCGCAGGCGCCGCTGCACTACTGGCTTCCGGGTGCGATGGTCGCGCCCACCCCGGTCAGCGGATACCTGCACGCTGCGGCGATGGTCAAGGGCGGCGTCTACCTCATCGCCCGCCTCGCCCCGGGCTTCGCCGACGTCGACCCCTGGCGGGCCATGGTGCTCGCCTTCGGGCTCGCCACCATGATCATCGGTGCCTGGCGGGCGCTGCGCCAGGACGACCTGAAGCTGCTGTTGGCCTACGGAACCGTCAGCCAACTGGGGTTTCTCACCCTGCTCGCCGGGGTGGGCACCCACACGGCCGCCGTGGCGGCGATCGCCATGCTGTTGGCCCACGGTTTCTTCAAGTCGACGCTGTTCCTCACGGTCGGGGTCGTCGACCACCAGGCAGGGACCAGAAGTATCAGCCGTCTCACCGGACTGGGCCGGCGCATGCCGGTGCTGGCCGTGGCCGCGGGGCTGGCGGCCGCATCGATGGCCGGGTTGCCCCCTCTGCTGGGGTTCGTCGGAAAGGAGGCAGCGCTCGAAGCGTTCGTGCCAGGGCATGAGGCCGCCCTGTCCACGCCGGTCGCCGCTGTCATGCTCACCGGGATCGTGCTCGCCTCGGTGCTCACCTTCGCCTACAGCGCCCGGTTCGTCTGGGGGGCTTTCGCGGACAAGCAGACCGTCTCGGGATTCCCCTTCCCCAAGCCGAGCCGTCCTTTCATCGCGGCTCCGGTGCTGTTGTCGGCCACCGGACTGCTCCTGGGCGTCCTGCCCTTCGCGGTCGACCCCATCGCCCAGTCCTATGCCTCGCCCTACAGCGGATCCGGCTACGACTACCACCTCGAACTGTGGCACGGGTTCACTCCGGCGCTGGGCCTGTCGGTGCTGCTGACCGCGGCCGGCGTGGCGCTGTTCTGGCAGCGCAGAACGGTGACCAAGGTCCAGAACTCGATGCCGAGCTGGCCCGAGGCCGAGGTCGGATACCACCTGTTCATCCACGGCATCTACTCCACGGCCCTCCAGGTCACCCGTCGGACCCAGAGCGGTTCCCTGCCGGTCTACCTCGGCATCATCTTGGCCACCATGCTCGCGCTGCCCGGCGTGCGATTGCTCTCCGCGCTGGTCAGCGGGGACGTCGCCCTGCCGGACAACGACACAGGGCTGCGACTGTGGGACAACCCGCTGGAGATCGTGGTCGCGCTCGTCATCCTGGTCACCGCGGTGGCCACGGTGCGCGAGCACCGACGGTTCCCCGCGCTGATCATCATCAGCGCCCTCGGTTTCGGAATCGCCGGCCTGTTCGTTCTGCACGGCGCACCCGACCTGGCCCTCACCCTGGTCCTGGTCGAGACACTGACCACGATCATCCTGGTGTTCGTGCTGCGAAGGCTGCCGGCGAACTTCGGCACCCGGCCCAACGGCTGGGCCAAGCGGCTCACCGTGCTGCTGTGTGCTGCGGCCGGAAGCTTCATCGCGGTCTCGCTGTGGGTGATGTCCGCTGCCCGCACCAGCGCACCCATCTCGGAAGAGTTCGCTCTCTACGCGGACGAGGCCGGCGGGCACAACCTGGTCAACATCATCCTCGCCGACTTCCGTGCACTGGACACCTTCGGCGAGACCATCGTCCTGGCCACCGCCGCGGTGGCGGTCGCCTCACTGGTGCTGCTCAACCGGCGCGACCGGGTGGTCGACGAGACCGACGACAACGACGACATCGCGGTCAACGAGACCGAGGCCGACGCAGCGGTCCTGGACGGGGCGGCCCCGAACAGTGTCGCTTTCGCGGACAGCCCCGCCGACCACCCCCGTAAGGAGGGCTGACCATGCCGACGGAGTCCTTCGAGACCGGTCGCCCGTTCATAGCGGGCCCCGGTGTACCCGACGAATCGGGGGGGTTGCCCGAGGGCTGGGAGGCACCGAGGGAACGCTGGCTCAGTACCGTGGTCCGCCCCGCCTTCGGCCCCCGCTCGGTACTGCTCGAGGTCGTGGCCCGGCTGCTGATCCCGGCGATCCTCGTGCTGTCGGTGTTCCTGCTGGTCTCCGGACACGATCGGCCGGGCGGGGGATTCGCGGGCGGTCTCGTGGCCAGCATGGCCTACGTGCTGCGCTACATCGCCGGCGGACGCCAGGAACTCATCGCCGGGCTTCCACTACGTCCCAACGCCCTGCTGTCGCTGGGCATGTTGATCGGTTGTACTGCGGCCGGGCTGCCACTGCTGTTCGGCAGCCCCGTCCTCGACACCGCCAAATGGGAGCTGGTCCTCCCGGTCTTCGGCGACGTCAAGGTTCTCAGCGCGCTCTTCTTCGAGGTCGGTGTCTACCTGATCGTCGTGGGTCTGGTGCTGTCGGTGGTCGCCGCACTCGGTGCGCGGATGGAGGCCGAGGAAGAGGAGGCCCGTACCGAGCAGGAGCAGCGCATCGCCAGGCAGGCCCGACGCACCGCGCAACGGTCGGACGCCGTGCGCGCGGCCGAATCCCAGGACACCCCACAACCGCCCCCCATGAACCCAGGAGGCGAGACGCGATGACCACTCCCAGCCTCTTGCTCATCATCACGGTGGCCGTGCTCTACTCCAGCGGCTTCTACCTGCTGTTGCAGCGCTCTCTTATGCGCGTGGTCTTCGGCATCCTGGTGCTGGGCCACGCCGCGAACCTGTCGTTGCTGCTCACCGACGTCGCAATCACGCTTCCGCCGCTGTTGGGCGGACCCGAGGGCGAGCTGTCGGACCCGCTTCCGCACGCCATGGCGCTGACCGCCATCGTCATCACCTTCGGTGTGACGACCTTCCTCCTGGCCCTGGCCTACCGGGTCTGGCTGGGAGACGAGAACGACGAAGTACCCGACGACCTCGAGGACCGACGCATCAGCAGCCTGACCGAGCCGGAGGACTCCTCGTGAACGTCCTCTTGGCCATCCCTCTCATCGTTCCTCTGCTCGGTGCGGCGGTGACGCTGCTGCTGCGCCGAACGCCCCGTTCCCAGCAGATCGCCAGCGTGCTGACGCTGAGCGTCGTCGTGGTCAACGCCGCGGTCCTGCTGTGGCAGACCCGCGACGGCGCCATCATGGTCAGCCAGGCCGGAAACTGGCCGGCGCCGCTGGGCATCACACTGGTGGCCGACCCGATGGCCGCGCTGCTGGTGCTGACGTCCTCGGTGGTCCTGCTGGTCGTGCTCCTGTACGCCATTGGACAGGACATCGGCGGTCTCAGCCGGGCCACCCCGCAGATCTTCCATCCGATCTATCTGGTGTTGACCGCCGGGGTCTGCCTCAGCTTCATCGCCGGGGACCTGTTCAACCTGTTCGTCGGCTTCGAGATCATGCTGACCGCCAGCTATGCGCTCATCACCCAGGCCCCCACCCGGGCCAGGGTCCGAGCCAGCATGATCTACACGGTCGTCAGCCTGACCTCCTCGATCCTGTTCCTGACCGGGATCGCGCTGGTCTACGCCCTGACCGGCACCGTGAACATGGCCGACATCTCCGAGAAGCTGGGGACCGCGCCACCCGAACTGCGCATGGTGCTCGCGCTCCTCTTCTTCGTGTTCTTCGGGATCAAGGCAGCCATCGTGCCCATGCACTTCTGGTTGCCCGACAGTTACCCGGTGGCACTCACCAGGATCTCGGCGATCTTCGCGGCCCTGCTCACCAAGGTCGCGGTCTACGCCATCATCCGCACCCAGACCCTGCTGTTCCTGCGCGACGACATCTCCACGGTCATCATGGTGGTGGCGATCGCGACCATGATCGTGGGAATTCTCGGTGCGCTGGTCCAGGACGACATCAACCGAGTGATGTCCTTCGCGCTGGTCAGCCATATCGGCTTCATGATCTTCGGGTTGGCCCTGGGGACCGCTGCTGCTCTGGCCGGTGTCGTCTTCTACCTGGTGCACCATATCGTCGTGCAGGCCACACTCTTCATGGTCAACGGCCTCATCAGGCAATACGTCGGCCATACCTCGCTGCGGGCGATCCGTGGCCTCACGACCGTCTCCCCGGTACTGGCGCTGTTCTTCTTCCTGCCGGCACTGAGCCTCGCCGGACTGCCGCCGATGTCGGGCTTCATCGCCAAGGTCGCGTTGTTCGAGGCCGGTGTGGCGAGTGGCGGAACGCTGGCCTGGACCGGTGTCGCGGCAGGGGTGCTCACCAGCCTGCTCACCCTGATTGCAATCTTCAGGATCTGGACCAGGGCGTTCTGGGGGACTCCGCGCCCGGACATGGTCGAGGCCAAGAAACAGTTGCGCTCCGGTTCCAACCTGGGCGGGCTGCACGTCATGACGGCGATGACCGGGGTGATGGTGGGAGTCGGACTGCTGGTTGCGGTGGCCGCGGGCCCGCTGATCGACGTCAGCATGACCGCGGCCGAAGACCTGGTGGACGGCCGCGCCTACATCACCGCGGTGCTCGGCGAGGAGGGGCGATGACAGAAGGCGTGATCCCCACAACCTATGAGCAGAGCGAAAGCACCAGCGCGATCGACGGCAACCGCCCTTGGTACCGCAGGCTCGTCGCACGGGTACCCACGGTGCTGCTCCTGGCCGCCATGTGGGTAACCCTGTGGGGTGACCCGAGCCCGGGCACCATCCTGGCCGGCATCATGGTGGGCACGCTGTGCTACTCCGTGGCCAAACTGCCGCACTTCCCGGTGCGGCTCGGCTTCAGTCCGTTCTACGCGACGAAACTGGCCGGAAAGATCGGCCTGGACCTGTTGTTGTCCAGCACGCGGGTGGCCTTCCACGTCCTGTGGCGTCCTGCCAGGGTGCGCGGCGCGATCGTGGCGGTGCCCATGCGCACCAACTCCGATTTCCTGCTGGCCATGGTCAGCGGTTCGATGTCGCTCATCACCGGAAGCCTCGTCATCGAGCTGAACCGGGAACAGGGCGTCATCTACGTGCACGGCTTTCCGGCCGCCTCCGAGGCCGAGGCGGACCGGTTGCGCAACCAGATCGCCCACACCGAGGAGCTGTTGGTCCGTGCCTTCGGGACCCGCAGCGACATCGCCGAGCTGGAGGCCCGCACCCCGGCTGCGGCCGAACGGACCGAGGAGGGGACCGCATGAGCCTGATGTACTACGTCTACGTCGCGACCTTCACCATGCTGGGTCTCGGCGTGCTGTTCACGCTGTACCGGTTGGTGCGCGGCCCGTCCGTGCTGGACCGGGTCGTGTGCCTCAATACGCTCTCGGTGCTCCTGGTCAGCGCCATCGCGGTTGAGGCGTCGGTACGCGGCGACACCGCCTATTTCGGGTTGATGGTGACAATCGCACTCCTGGGTTTCGTCGGCACGATCACGGCGGCCCGGTTCGCGGAAAGGCGGGCCCATGACCGCGGCTGACTGGACCACCGCGGTGCTGCTGCCGCTGGGGGCGTTGTTCGCGCTGATCGGAACGATCGGCCTGGTGCGCTTCCCGACCCTGCTGGGTCGCATGCACGCCGCCACCAAACCCGACACCGTCGGCCTGGTGCTGCTTCTCCTGGGTGCGGCATTCCAACTGCCCGGTGTCGGCGCAGCCGCACCACTGGTACTCGTCGTGCTGTTCCAGTTCGTGACCGTCCCGGTCCTGGCCCAGACCTTGGGGAGGGTGGCCTACAGCAGGGGCGAGACCAGCAACGACCACCTTGTCCTGGACGAGTTGAACGAGGCCATCGAGTTGGCGAAGAAGGATGCGGGCAACTCCGGCGGAGAACAGGACCGGTGATCGGCGCACACGGCGCCGATCACCGGCCGGGCCGACCGGACCGGGAGCGGTCCCGGTCCGGCGGCGCTGGTCGTGCGGGCGTCAGTCGCGGAACGGGATCCGCAGAGTCGCCTGAGCACCGTCGGGAGCATTGATCCGAACCTCGGAGGAATGGGCGCCCAGCGCGCTCCACAGTTCGAGCCGGACGGTTCCGCCATTCAGGTCGCCCAGCGTCCCGGTGCTGGACGCGATTCCCTGCGACTGGGCGTAGGTCTCCCAGCCGGGCAGATCGTTGGTCGCGAAATAACGGTAGGTCTCGACCCTGTCGAAGGTCCCGTCCCCGGTCAGGTCGTAGGAGACGCGGGCTTGGACGGCATTGCCGACCGAAGCGCCCGAGTCCACCGGTAGGGAGAACTGGGTCGTGCCCGAGGCACGGGTTCCGGTAAGGTCCTCGATTTCGAACACCACCGGGTTGGCCGGGGCGCCGTCGTGGTTGGCCCCGCCGGCCGACGGGATGGTCAGACCGGCTGCCGCCGAACCCGGGGTGGTCGAGAGTTTTCCCTCGCCGAGGTGAAGGGTTCCGTCCCCCACGTTTCCGGGGTCACCGGGGTCACCGGGGTCCGGAGACGGTTCGGGGGAGGGCTCGGGATCGGGACCGGGGCCACTGCTGCCCTCGCCGGTGGCAAGGTGCCCCGGCTGCACGGTGAGCGTCTGACCGTCGGAGAAGGCGACGGTGATCGGCTCGGTTCCGGCGTTGAAGGCCGCGTGGGTCCGGGTGCCGTCCTTGCTGAAGACCGCGTAGTGCGGGGTGTCGGCCGTGACTGAGGTGTCCACGGTTCCCACGTCCGCCAGAGTGGATACCCACTGGTAGGTGTGGGCCTTGGACGACCCGGATTCGGGCTCGTAGCTCTGCCACTGTGCCTCGAACTTGCTCAGTGCCGCCTCGGGGTCCGACATTGCGAGTTGGGCCCAGTGGATCTCGCGCCAAACCTCGGGGTCGCGGCCGAGTTTGGCCACCAGCGAGTCGTACATGGCGCCGGCGTGCTCGGTGTCGTATCCCAGGTAGAGCGATCCTGCGGTGATGGGCAGGTAGTTGATCCCGTAGTGCTCCTCGTCCTGGCCGTCCCACCAGATTCGGTAGTCGCCGCCGTCGCCCCAGACCATGCCGACCACGTCGTGGTCGAAGTCGGCGGGGAAGGAGTCGCCGTCGGAGTCCTGCCAGTACCGGCTCATCGCCGACGCCTGGGTGGTGTGCATGTAGACGCCGAGGTCGCGCAGTTCGTCGTCGCCGGTCAGCGATCCCAGGAGAGCGGTACTCGCCGCGAAGTGCATGGCCTCGGAAGAGGATTCCTGGTTGTTGCCGGCTGCGAAGCCGGCGTGACCGGAGGCCCAGCCGTGCCCGGCGTAGGGGGAGAAGGCGCGCATCCAGGGGAAGCGCTCGTCGTCGCGGTCGGGGTTGTTCGCATCCTTGAGGATGGTCTTGACCATCGATCCCCACTGGTCGTCGGAGATCCAGGCACGGTCATAGCGGGCGATCGTGGCTGCGGCGGTGACGAAGTAGCCGTAGTGGAAGTCGTGGTCGTTGAGCTCCCTGTCCGCACCGAAGCTGGACGGGTAACCGATCAGGGTGCTCCACTCGGAGCTGTAGTAGAACTGGGCGTTGTCGCCGTTGCCGTCGGCGGTCAGCCAGTCCTCCATCTTGTTCTCCAGCAGGTCCAGCAGGCCGTCGCGGCCGGCGGAGTAGCCGATGGAGTCGGCGATCGGGACGAGTTGGGCCAGTCGGCCGAGGGCCTTGCCGGTCCAGTAGGTGTCGGTCGCCTCCTTCCAGGGGTCGTCGGCGTTCAACTCCTCGTCGATCAGCGTGCGCAGTCGCTGGTGGTCGGCGGAGTCGACTGTGGGCAGGCTGGGCAGGATGCCCTGGGTCGGCAGTTCGGTGGTGAAGTGGTCGCCCGCCACGACGCGCATCGTGCCGCGGGGGGAGGCGTACTCCAGGTCGAGCAGGGAGTCGGAGGTCTCCTTCCACTGGTGCGGGTAGAGGGCGATCAGGGTGCCCTCGGTGGAACCCTCGCGCGCTTCGGTCGTGACTTCGTAGCGGCTGGTGAGGCTGGCGGCCTCGGGGTCGTAGTCGTAGCTGAGCGTGCTGCCGGTGACGAACGAGTACGCGTACTCGGCGTAGTCGTCGAGGTCGGTGGTCTCGGGCAGGGCGGCGACGGAGACGTACCCCTGCTGGCCCAGGTCCGCGGTGAACACCGATCCCGAGCCGGACCAGGTCACGCCCGAGGGGGCGAACAGTGCGTAGTGCTTGCCGTTGACGGTTGCGCCGATGGTGGAGCCGCTCTCGTGCCACACGGTGGGCGCGGCGGAGAATTCCACTCTGGCGGGGCCGCCGGTGATGTCGGCGTAGGTGAAGGGCAGTCCCTGGCCGATGGTCGCGCGCAGGCTCCGGGAGGCGTCGGAGAGGTCGGCGGTCACGGTCCAGTCGCTGTAGTCGGCGACCTTCGCGCTGGGGGCGTTGAGGCCGCTGATCCCGAGGGTGAGGTCGGGGGAGTGCGAGTACTCGTACTTGAGCCCGTTGCCGACCAGTTGGTGATTGGGGGTGTAGCCGATTTCCAGACCGTCGGATCCGGCCTTGAAGGACAGCGGGTGGGCGTAGAGGTTCTCGCCGTAGGGGTTGTCGGGATAGCGCTGGAAGATCAGGGAGGACCACCAGTCGTTGGTGGCGGCCGGCTTGTCGAAGTCCTCGGTGACCTTGGGTGAGACCGGTTGGTCGTTGAGGTTGCTGGGACCGAGTGTGCCGGCGGGCTGTGTGGTCGTATAGCTGCCTGCACCGACCTGTACCTGGTCTGCGGAGGCGGGAAGGGCCTGGGACACGAGCAGGGTCCCGGCCAGGAGGGTGACCGCTGCGGCCGGAGCCGCTACGCGTCGTAGTCGGCGACGGGGAGGATGGGACATGGGCAGCCTTCTTCACGGAGATAGCGGGGAGCTGCAGGTAAGCCCGGGGTAAAACTGGGAGCGCTCCCAGTCATGAGACCCGCATCACAGCGTTGCCGTCAATACGAAGAAATGCCGCTGTTACCCAGGTGTTACTTACTTGAGGGGGGAATGTCATATCAAAGTCGATTTATGGCTTTTGTTCGAGGGAGTCTCTCGCCGTGTCCGACAAGAACCGACCGCTTCCCCCAACGGTGGCCGACCGCCTGGAGCATCCACCCTCGGTAGAGCTGCTCCTCGACGCCGATCATCACGATCCGCCGCAACGGGGAGAGAACGCCGAAGAGAATGACAAACGCGACCTCGACCGGTCCACCGGGGTGGAACCCGGCGAAGTGAACCGTTCCGGAAGCCAGACCGATCGACACCCAGGCGGCCACGAACACCACCGCGACGCCGACCCCGGACCCTAGGCCGCGCAGCGCACCACGGTCGACGGGAAGGCCGGTAGAGGCGAACAGGGCACGCCCCTCGTAGAAGCGCAGCACAGCAGCAGGGGGATGTAGGGGAGCAGGTTCTGCACGATCTGGATCAGGAAGCCCACGGCGCCTCCTGCCCAGAGGCCGGCCGTCTGCGCGACGGCTCCCGCCACGGACGACAGCGGGATGCCGACCATGATCACCAGGTAGAACACCTGGCACAACATGACCACCAGCAGCGGATGCGTCACCCGTCGTCCTCGCGCACCCAACCGGACGAAGTCCTCAACTGAGGAAATGTTTCTCATGAGGGGAACCGTAGGAACGGGGGCCCCCGCAGACATCGGGCGCCGGGCACGTGCCGGTCACGACCGGGGCCGACACCGCGATGCTGGCTTCGCGGTATGACCCCATCGGGCCTCGCGAACCCGATCGGTCGCCCTCTTCCGGGGCCGCCGCGCTCTCCGACCGCGAACGCGAGGTCGCCGCCCTGGTCGGCACGGGAGCGACCAACCGGGACATCGCCAGTGGACTGTTCATCACCCAGGGAACGGTCAAGAACCACATCTCCAGCGTCCTGCGCAAGCTGGGGCTGCGCGACCGCACGCAGCTGGCCGTCTGGGTGAGCAGTCAGCGGGCGCGCTGACCCGGCCCCGGCCGGCACGCGGCAAGCACGCACGATGGTCGCGGGGGTCTGATAGCAAGGGGGCATGGCCACTCCAGCGTCCCCAGAAACCGATCTCGACATGCGCGAAGCGGCAGAGACCCACCTGCGCGCCCTGGCAGGTGAAGCCGCTCGGCTGCGCGAGGACCAGTGGCGGGCCATCCACGCCCTGGTCGCCGAGCGGCGTCGCGCCCTGGTCGTACAGCGCACCGGCTGGGGCAAGTCGGCCGTCTACTTCGTGGCCACTGCGCTGCGCCGGGCAGAGGGCGCCGGTCCCACCGTCATCATCTCTCCGCTACTGGCCCTGATGCGCAACCAGATCGCCGCAGCCGAACGCGCCGGAATCCGGGCGCGCACGATCAACAGCGCCAACATCGACGCCTGGGAGCAGACCTACGCCGACATCGCCGCAGGTGAAGTCGATGTTCTCCTGGTCAGTCCAGAACGCCTCAACAACCCCGACTTCCGCGATCGTGTCCTGCCCGAGCTCGCTGCCGGAGCCGGACTCGTCGTCATCGACGAGGCGCACTGCGTCTCCGACTGGGGCCACGACTTCCGTCCCGACTACCGGCGCATCCGCACCCTGCTCGGTGAGCTTCCCGCGGGCATTCCCGTCTTGGCCACCACTGCCACCGCCAACGAGCGGGTCACCCGCGACGTCGCCGAACAGTTGGAGACCGGGGACGGTGCCGCCACCCTCGTGCTGCGCGGCGGTCTCGACCGCGAGAGCCTCCACCTGGCCGTGGTGAACCTGCCCGACAGCACCGCACGGCTCAGCTGGCTGGCGCAGAACCTCGGCGAGTTCGAAGGTTCCGGCATCATCTACACCCTCACCGTCGCCGCTGCCACCGAGACCGCCGAGTTCCTCGCCGCACGCGGTTACGACGTCCGCTCCTACAGCGGCCAGACCGATATCGAGGACCGTCGCCGCGCCGAGGACGACCTTCTCGCGAACCGGACCAAGGCATTGGTGGCCACCAGCGCGCTGGGAATGGGCTTCGACAAGCCCGACCTCGGCTTTGTCGTGCACTTGGGCGCTCCGCAGTCGCCCATCTCCTACTACCAGCAGGTCGGGCGTGCCGGCCGAGGCGTGCACCGTGCCGAGGTCGTCCTCTTGCCCGGCCGCGAGGACCGCGAGATCTGGGCCTACTTCGCCAGCATGGCGTTTCCCCCAGAACCCACTGTGCGCCGCACCCTGGACGCCCTGGGCGCAGCGGAGGGACCGACCTCGCTGCCGAGGCTGGAGGCCCAGGTCGATCTCGGTCGCAGCCGTCTGGAACAGATGCTCAAGGTCCTCGACGTGGACGGCGCCGTGCGTCGGGTGCGCGGCGGCTGGACCGCCACCGGTCAGCCCTGGAGCTATGACGCCCAGCGCTACGCCGCAGTGACCGCCGCCCGTGAGGCCGAGCAGCGCGCCATGCTCGACTACATCGACGCACCCGGTTGCCGAATGGAATTCCTGCGCCGTCAGCTCGACGACCCCGATGCCCGGTCGTGCGGCCGGTGCGACAACTGCACCGGCCGCCGCTGGGCGGCCGACGTCGACGCCCACCAACGAGAGGCCGCCGCCGAGCATCTCAACCGTCCTGGCGTCGCGGTCCAGCCCCGCAAGCAGTGGCCCACGGGGATGACCGCGCTGGGGGTCACGGCCTCCGGCGCCATCGCTGCGTCCCGGCGCGCCGAGGAGGGGCGCTCCCTCGCCCGTCTCACCGACATCGGGTGGGGCACCGCCTTGCGCAGGCTGCTGGCCGAGGACGGCCCCGACGCCCCGGTGAGCGAAGAGGTCTTCCACGGGGTGGTGCGGGTCCTGGCCGCCTGGGGATGGGAGCATCGCCCGGTCGGAGTCGTGGCGATGCCCTCGCTGCGCCGTCCGACGATGGTCACCGATCTGGCCCGCCGCCTCTGCGAGGTCGGCCGGCTCGCTCCGGTCGGACTGATCGGCTACGCGCGGCCGACGGGGACCGGTCCACGCCGCCACAACAGTGCGCAGCGCCTTGCCTCGCTGTGGGACGCCTTCACCCTCGACGACGAGCTGCGCGCCGGTCTGGCCGGACTGGAGGGGCCGGTGCTGCTGGTCGACGACTACACCGACACCGGGTGGACCTTGACGGTTGCCGCCAGCCTGCTGCGCGAGGCGGGAGCACCGGGTGTACTGCCCCTGACCCTCGCCAGCCGCGCCTGAGCCCCCGACAGGACACCCGCCCTGCGGGTGGGCCACGACGGACCGAACCCGTAGTGGACCCACTCGCACAGCGGGTGGAGGAAACGCGCAGGACCGAGGTCAGCCCAGATCGGGGCGCGCGCCGGGCTGGTGCAGGGCGCGCGCGGCCAGACGCTGGGCGCTGATCAGGGCGTCCTTGGGGTGCTTGCCCGAGAGCCACGGGGGAAGGAAGCCCGCGACGAAGGCGTCACCCGCACCGATCGAGCCGGGGGAGGGCTCCACCGGCTCGGCGGGAACCCTGATGGTGCCTTCACGTGCCTTGGAGGCCCACAGCGCGCCCTCGTCGCCGAGCTTGATGACGATGTTGGGGAACCAGGCGGTGAGAACCTTGGCGGCAGCGTCAGGATCATCGCGCCCGGTCAGTACCGCCGCCTGCTCCTTGTTGGCGAACAGCAGCCGCGCGCCGCTGGTCCAGTCCAGGAAGGCCTCGGCCCCGGCGCGCTCCAGGGGTGCGTGCGAGCCGCCGTCCACCGAGATGGACATGCCGTTCTCCCGGGCGAAGCGCAGCGCGACCCGTGCGGCCCGCCGCGAGCCCTCGTTGATCAGCGTGTAACCGGAGACGTGCAGGTGGCCGTCGGGACCGAACACGTCGCGCGGAAGGTCCTCGGGCTGAAGGGCGGCATTGGCGCCGGGATCGCTGAGCATCGTCCGGTCGCCACGATGCGTGATCATGACCACACATGTCCCGGTTGCGCGCTCGGGGTCCATGACCATCCGGGCGTCGATGCCGTAGCCCATGAGTTCCATCTCACGGGTGCGCCCGGCGATGTCCGCGCCGCGCCGCCCGATAAGGGCGGTCTCGGTCCCTTCCAGCGCCAGCCATGCGGCGACATTGGCGGCGGAACCGCCGCCGTACATGATCACCGAAGCGGGGGTGTCACTGCCACGGGCCAACGGATGGAAGGCCCGTGCGACGGCGTCGGTCATGAGATCACCGACTACGACCACTCGCGTCATAAGACGTCACTTCCTTGCCCGACCGCGGAGCGTGCGGGACCCTGATAACCGCACGCGCCCTGAGACGTTAACAGGTCCAGGGACCCGTGCGGGTAACGAACTGACAGATGTGGAACGCTCCGCACCACACCGGATTTGGTCCGTTCAAAGGAGGACCAACGGACGTTTCGTTGGCAACGATGCCCCACGGTCCGAGCAATCTCGTTTAGGCTCAAAACCGTGCAGTCATACCCGAAACACTGGGAAGCCGACGTCGTCCTCACCGACGGCGGTACCGCGCATCTACGGCCGATCGCCCCGGACGACGCAGATCTACTCCAGGAGTTCCACTCCAGACTGTCGCCGGAGACCATCTACTACCGGTTCTTCGCGCCCTATCCGAAGCTGTCGTCGCGTGACGTGACCCGTTTCACCACGGTGGACTACGAGGACCGCGTCGCCCTCATCGCGACGATCGGCGAGTCCATGGTTGCGGTTGTGCGTTACGACAAGGTCGGCGGCGACGAGGCCGAGGTCGCCTTCGTGGTGGAAGACGCCCACCAGGGCAGGGGCCTTGCCTCGGTGCTGCTCGAGCACATCGGCGCTGCGGCCCGCGAGCGCGGGGTCCGGCGTTTCATCGCCGACGTCCTGCCGGAGAACCGGCGCATGATCAACGTTTTCCGTGAGGCCGGCTACACCGCTCAGCAAACCTTCGACGAGGGGGTCATCCGACTCACCCTCGACCTCGAGCCCACAGACGATTCCCGCGAGGTGATGCGCGCCCGCGAGCAGCGTGCCGAGTCGCGGTCCATCGCCAGGCTGCTCTTCCCGGAGTCGGTGGCCGTCATCGGCGCCAGCCGCACCGCCCACACCATCGGCCAGACCGCACTGCGCAACCTCATCGCCGGAGACTTCCAGGGACCCGTCTTCCCGGTACACCCCGAAGCCAAGGCGGTGGCGGGGGTGCGCGCCTACCCCAGCGTGCTGGACATCCCCGATCCCGTGGACCTCGCCGTTGTCGCGGTGCGCGCCGACATGGTCGCCGATGTCGTGGAGGAGTGCGCGCGCAAGGGGGTGCACGGCCTGGTCGTGGTCAGTTCGGGGTTCGGTGAGGCAGGCCCCGAGGGGCGCGGCCGCCAGGAGGCACTGGTCCTTACCGCGCGCGCGGCCGGAATGCGGGTCGTGGGCCCCAACTGCCTGGGCATCGCCAATACCGATCCGGCCGTCTCGCTCAACGCCACCCTCTCGCCCGACGTCCCACCGCGCGGCAGGATCGGTTTCTTCTCGCAGTCGGGTGCGCTGGGCCGCGCCATCCTGCAACGTGTCGCCCAGCGGGGAATGGGGCTGTCCACCTTCGTCTCCGCGGGCAACCGCGCGGACGTCTCGGGCAACGACCTCATCCAGTACTGGGAGGAGGACCCCAAGACCGAGGTGGTCCTGCAGTACCTGGAGTCCCTGGGCAACCCGCGCAAGTTCACCCGGTTGGCGCGCCGGCTGGCCCAGCACAAGCCGTTGGTCGTGGTCCGGACCGGAGGCTCCGCACGAGGCGTCCCCATGGGCCACGCCGCCGACGCCCTCACCCTGCCCGACTACGCGGTGAGCTCCCTGTTCCAACAGGCCGGACTGGTCCGGGTCGACGACATCACGCAGATGTTCGACGTCGCGCAGATTTTTGCCTACCAGCCGATGCCCAGGGGACCAAGGGTCGGCATCATCGGCAACTCCGACTCCCTGGAACTACTGGTCAAGGACGCCTGCCTACGAGCCGGCCTGCGCCCGCACGAGCCGGTCGACCTCGGCCCCAAGGCCACGGCCCAGGACTTCGCCGATGCCCTCGACACCGCACTGGCCGACGACTCCGTGCACTCGGTCGTCGTGGTCTTCATCCCGGCACTCGCCCCCATCTCCGGTGACGTCGCCGAGGTCCTGCGGGAGCGGTCCGAAACCGCCGTCAAGCCGATCCTCACCAATTACCTGGGCTACCAGGGACTGCCCGAGGAACTGCGCCAGGTCGGGCCGGACGGGGAGACACTGCGCGGTTCGGTGCCCTCCTACCCCGCACCCGAGGATGCGGTGCGCGCGCTGGAGCACGTGACCCGGCACGCCATGTGGCGTGAGCGCGACCCCGGCCGGCATCCCGAGATCGGTGGGATCGACCGGGCACAGGCGCGCGGCCTCATCAAGGCCGCACTTGGACAGGCCCAGGCAGAAGGGGTCCCCGAGCACTCGGTCTGGTTCACCAGCGAGCCGGTGCACAACGAGGAGTCGGCCGTGCCGGCCGAGACCGCGCGCCGCCTGTTGGGCTGCTACGGGATCGACGTCTGGCCCGACGTCCCGGTGGCCTCCGAGAAGGAGGCGGTGGCCGCGGCAGAGGAACTGGGGTATCCGGTCGTGGTCAAGGCCAACGCCCCGGACATGCGGCTGCGTGCCGGCGGCCGGGGGATCCGGGTCGAGCTCAACTCAGCGGACGAGGTCCGCCACGCCTACGCCACGTTGGACGAACGTCTGGGCGCCGAGGCGATGCTGGTGGTCCAGTGCATGGCGGTCCCCGGCGTTCCCACGGTCATCAGGGCGGGCGAGAACCCCTCGTTCGGCCCGGTTGTCGCCTTCGGCCTGGCCGACGTCACCGCCGAGCTCCTCGACGACCGCGCTTACCGGCTCGCCCCGCTCACCGACGCCGACGCAGCCGATCTGGTTCGAGCGGTGCGTTCCTCGCCGCTGCTCTTCGGTCTGCCCGCCGGCGCTTCCTCGCTTGCGGACCAGCCCGACGTCGAAGCGCTGGAAGAGATCCTGATCCGGGTCTCGCGGCTGGTGGACGCCGTCCCCGAGGTGGCCCACGTGGATCTCGACCCGGTCATCGTCAATTCCACCGGCGCACACGTCCTGGGGGCCCGGGTCTGGTTGCGGCAAGCCCCGGACCTGCGGCCGGACGCGGGGCCCAGACGACTACGGGTGCCCTGACAGCACAGAAACCGGGCCGGGCCCCGGTGTAGGGGGCCGGCCCGGTCGGCCTCGGCACGGTCCGCTCTGCTGCTAGACCGGCTCGGGCTGGGGTTCCGGCCCCGGCTCGGGAATCGGCGGTTGGGGCGGTGCGGGGCTGGGCGCGGGCGGTTCGGGTGGATTCGGGCCCGGTACCGGGGGTTGGGGAGTCGGAAACGGTTGACCCGGGGTCGGCGGCGCTGGGACCGGCGGAATCGTGGCATCCATGACCACACCATTCCCGTCCCTTACCGCACTACACATCCGGCACGGCCGGTAGCGCCGGGCGCGGGTGCGTGCGGTCACCCGGAGGGGGCAGGATGGACACATGAGGAAAACGCGTGCCGTGTCCACCGATTGGCGCTTCGAGATCGAACGCAGCGGGTACTACCCGGGTCTTGTCGCCGACGCGGTGGCCACCACTCTCGGAACGGAGGCCGCCGAGGCGGCAGTCGTGCACCATGAGGCCACCTTTGATCCAGGGATGGAGGTACGCCGCCACATCACCGTGCTGGTACTCACCCGGACCCGCCTCATCGTCTGCCATACCGACGAGCACCCGCCGGTGGCCCCGGACGACCGTCCGCACGCCTCCACCACCACCGACGCGATCAAGATCGACAACATCCAGTCGGTGGCGCTCACCAGGGTCGTGCCCGACCCCGCAGCCTATTCGCCAGGCACCCCGCCCAGTGAGGTGGTGCTCAGCATCAGCCTCGCGGTGAACTGGGGCGCTATCGCCCACATCGACCTTGAGCCGGCCTCCTGCGCCGATGAATCCTGCGAGCTGGACCACGGCTACACCGGTGCGATCACGGCCGAGCCCCTCACGCTGAGGGTCAGTCAGGCCGCCGACGGCACCGAGGCCGTGACGAACCTGCTCAACTTCGCCCAGGCACTGGCCGAAGCCACCGCACAGTAGATCGGCAGGGGAGCCGGAAATGGCCATTGCCACGGGTGGGTTCGACAGTCCTCGCTACGGCGCTGCTTCACTGGCCGACCTGGCTCCCTCCGTGCTGGCCTCGCTCGGCGTACCCCGGGAGACCAACAGGCTCGGCCTGGGGCCCGCCCAGCGGGCCTGCGTCCTCCTCGTCGACGGGCTGGGGTGGGAGGCGCTACTGGCCAACGCCGTGCACGCACCCTTTCTGTCCTCCCTCGCGGGCAGCGACTCCCCTTTCACGGCTGGATTTCCCACGACCACGGCGACCAGTCTGACCTCGTTGGGGACCGGGGCCCCTCCCGGCAGCCACGGAGTGTTCGGCTATCAGGTCGCCGTTCCGGGGGAGGACCGGATCCTCAACTCGCTGCGTTGGTCCCCCGACATCGATCCAGAGGCGTGGCAGCCGCACCGCACGATCTACGAACGTGCCCGGGCGGCCGGAGTGGCGACCGCCTACGTTGCGTCGGGAGCCTTCGAGGGAGGCGGTTTCACCCGTGCCTCCGCCCGTGGAGCGCAGTACCGCCCCGCTGAGGACATCGACGAATTGGCGGCCGAGGCCGAGGCCGCCCTCAGGGAGTGCGGTTACGTCTTCGTCTACCACTCCGTCCTGGACACCATCGGCCACGTGGCCGGAGTGGACTCCGACCGCTGGCGGGAGCACCTGAGCCGGGTGGACCGGCTCGCTGAGCGGTTGGCCACCGCGCTTCCCCCCGGCGGCGCCCTCTACGTCACCGCCGACCACGGCATGGTCGACGTCGCGGTCGAGGACCGGGTGGACGTCGAGGAACCCGCCGAACTGTCGACCGGTGTCCGTGTGCTGGCAGGCGAGCCGCGGATGCGCCAGATCTACACGAGGCCGGGCGCCGAGGCCGATGTCCTCGCTGCCTGGACCGAGTGGCTTGCCGATCGCGCCACTGTCCTGCCCCGGGCCGATGCTGTTCGTCGCGGGTGGTTCGGCCAGGTGGACGCAGCACTGCTGCCGCGCATCGGTGACGTGCTCGCCCTCGCCCATGGCTCGACCGCCCTCATCGCCCCCACAGCCGAACCCGCCGGGTCCGCCCTGCTCGGCCAGCACGGCTCGCTGACGACCGCTGAGCTCTACGTTCCTTTGCTGCGTGTCGATCCGCTCGCGTAGGGTTGCCGTTGTGAACAAAGGCGAGCAGGCACCGGACTTCGACCTTCCCGACCAGCACGGCACCAGGCGCAAGCTGAGTGATTTCCTCGCGCAGGGACCACTCGTGCTCTTCTTCTATCCGATAGCCCTGAGCTCGGGGTGCACCGCGGAGAGCTGTCACTTCCGTGATCTCGGAGCAGAGTTCGCCGAGCTCGGCGCGCAACGCGCGGGAATCAGCAACGACACTGTGGAACGCCAGCTCGAATTCGACAAGACCAACGCGTTCGGCTATCCGCTGTTGTCCGACGAGGACGGCGCCGTCGCGACCGCCTTCGGAGTGCGGCGCACCGGCCTGCTCGCCGGTCTGTCGCCGACCCGCCGTCAGACCTTCGTCATCGACACCGACCGCACGATCCTGGACGTCGTCAAGTCCGAGGTGCGGATGCAGGCACACGCCGAAGGGGCGCTCAAAGCTCTGCGCGCCCGTACCGCCTGACCTGAGAACGCAGCTTCCGCAGGTCGGGCGAAGGGGGAGTCGGCGGAGCGGCCCCGCCCCGCCGGCTGCCGGCGGCTTCGGGCAGGATCGGTGGTGCCCGCGACAACACGGTCACAAGGACGGTAGACGATGCCAGAACCCGAAGAACACCTGGTGTTGAGCTCGGTCGAGCGGGGGGTGTGCACCCTCACCCTCAACTCTCCGCGCAACCGCAACGCGCTTTCCGCCCGGCTGCGTACCGAGCTTGCCGCAGGGCTGACCGAAGCGATCGCCGACGATGACGTCCGCGCCGTCGTCCTGACCGGGGCGGGCCCAGCTTTCTGCGCCGGGGCCGATCTCAAGGAGGTCGCCGCCCACCAGGCCGGGCAGCCTGTCACCGACCCGCACGCCCCGGGGATGGCCGAACTCTTCTCCGCGATCATGGACGCCCCCAAACCGGTCATGGCCGTGCTCAACGGCCCGGCGCGTGCCGGTGGCCTCGGCCTCGTCGCCGCTGCCGACATCGCCATCGCCCCAGACACCACCACCTTCGCCTTCACCGAGGTTCGTATCGGCGTCGTCCCCGCCATCATCTCCGTCCCGGTCGCGCGTCGGATGGACGACCGGCGCATGACCCGCTACTTTCTCACCGGAGAGACCTTCGACGCGGCCACCGCAGCGGAGTCCGGACTGATCACCACGGCGGTGGCACCCGATCGTCTCGACGAGGTCGTCGGCTCGGTCCTGAACGGCCTGCGAACCGGCGCTCCGCGCGCGCTGGCCCGCACCAAGACGCTGCTCGGCGCGAACGGCTACCCGGAGCGCAAGAACGCCTTCGCCGAGATGGACGAGTTGTCCGCTGCCTTCTTCGCCAGCTCGGACGCGGCCGAAGGCCGTGCTTCTTTCCTGGAGAAACGCCCGCCCCACTGGGCGCTGTGACCGATGGCCGGGCGAATGCTCCCGCAGCTTGGGTCATCGCCCGGCCATTCGGCACAATGATGCGGTGACTTACTCCGGAGACACGCGAGTCGGCGGACCCGCTGACGTACGCGAACTGCCCGCACTGACCATCAGCAAGCTCGCGGTCGGCCCGATGGACAACAACGCCTACCTGCTGCGATGCGCCCGTACCGGTGAAGGGGTGCTCATCGACGCGGCGAACGAGGCAGACCGGCTCCTGGAACTCATCGGGAGCAAGGGGCTCGCCAGAGCCGTCACCACGCACCGCCATGGTGACCACTGGCAGGGACTGGCCGAAGTCGTGGGAGCGACCGGTGCGCGTACCGTCGCCCACCCCGACGATGCCGCGGAACTGCCCGTTTCGGTCGACGAGCCGGTGGTCCACGGAGCACAGGTACCGGTCGGAGAGTGCGTCCTCTCCGTCATCCACCTGCGCGGCCACACACCCGGCTCCATCGCGCTGCGCTACGACGACCCCGAGGGCGGTTCCCACCTGTTCACCGGGGACAGTCTGTTCCCCGGCGGGGTCGGCAAGACCTGGAACGAGACGGACTTCCGTTCGCTCCTCGCCGACGTCGAGGAGCGGGTCTTCGCCGAACTACCCGACGACACCTGGGTCTATCCCGGTCACGGAAAGGACACCACGCTCGGTGCACAGCGTCCGAGCCTCCCAAAGTGGCGGGAGCGCGGCTGGTGACGCTCGCGGCCCCCGGGAGCCGATCCCGGGGGCCGCGTACCATGCGATGCCGTCACAATTCCCGTGGTTCCCCCTCCACACGGACGGCCTCCTCCTCGGCGCTGTAACCCCCGCCGTCCGCACCGTCCTCTTCGGCGATCAGATCGGAGGAGTCGCCCCCGTCGTCCTCGGCGGTGAGGCGCCCCGCAGCAGGGTCGGCGTCCACACCACCCTTCGGATCCAGTCCGTGGCGGTTCCAGACGTCCGGCTCCTCCCGCGCCAGGGCGGTGTCCAACGGCTCGCCTGCTTCCCGCTCCGTCCCAGTGGTGCCGAACTCGTTCATCGCGATCGGCCGCTCGCCGGGAAGCACCGTGTCCTCGGTGCTGTCCTCCAGCGCGGGCAGTCCGGCGTCCTCCCAGTCGGAGTCCTGCGCGTTGATCGGGTCTTCCCTGGGGTCCTCGCGGTTCTCGCTCATGGCGCCCCGCTACCACCGCCGGGCTCGATCATGCGTGTGATCACCGACGACTCAACCGGCCCCGAAACACACGAAACCGCTGCCGGCCAGGTGCGCTGCGACCATCGCCGCCGGTGCGGCGCCCTCGCGCAGGCCCTCGTGAACGCGGCCCATCGCTCCGGCGACCTCACTGTCGCGTACCGGCAGCACACTGGCGATGACGGTGGCGCAGCCCCGGGCCAGCAGAGCAGCCGAGACCCCCAACGGGAGACCCGACGAGGCAGGGGCGCTGCGTCCCACCTCGCACGAGGAGAGCACGGTCAGCAGGGGAGGCCGGGGGAGCCGTTCGAGATCGTAGGCCAGCAGTGGGCCGTCCACCAAGGACAACCCCGCGCACATCGGCGGTTCGGAGGGGGCGAAGCCGTGTGTGCTCAAGTGGGCGAGATCGGCCCGGCCGAGCTCGTGCAGGACCCGTGAGGTCCTGGCCTCGTTCCCGGTCAGTACCCTGGCCCGTCGGTGCAGCCTGCGCAGTCCGCGGACCTCCGCCTCGGCCCCGTTCAACCCCGCGCCGGCCACGAGTAGGACCCGTCGAATGCGACGGGCGCGCTGTCTGTGGAAGCAGCGCGCCCAGGTGCGCGCCGACGGCACGACGCTGACCTGGCGGCCCCGCAGCGCGGGAAGCAACCCCCATGCCACGGCCTGGGTACGCGGCCCCGGCGCGATGACCAGTGGCCGGTCGCCGATCGCGTCAACCACCGGATCGATCAGCAGCGCCGAGAGATCCGCTGCCCGCTCATCGGTCAGCGCAGCTTCCGTGGGCCCGGGCGTCACGGCATCGGTGCGAGCCGAATGGCTCAAGGACGCGGTGACCGCGTCGAGTGCGCCGGTCGACGACAGGGGATGAATGCGGACACACCCGTCGATCAGACTCAGTGCCACACGCTGTCCGGGCAGGTCGGGATAGCACACGAAAGCCCGGTTCCCCAGAACGGCGGCCAGCACCGTGAGGGTGCGCCGTCCCGGACGGCGCGCCCTGGCCGCTCTGCTGTGGCAGCCCGGATGCCACTGGGAGACCGTGAGCTCGCGTTCCAGACGGAGAAGTTCCTCCCGCGCCGGTTCCGATCCCGTCTCGGCGCGCGTACGTGCATTGCGGTAGCGGTCCAGCAGCGCCGCCCACTCACGGTCCCGGCAGCACCGCGCGGGCATCCCGACTTCTCTGGCCTGTTCCACCCACCCCAGTGCGGCCCGGGCGTCACCGACGGAAACGGCAGCAGCGGCCCGCCCCAGAGCCTCGTCGCTCCACAGGCCCCAGGCATGTGCGGTGAGCTCCGTGTGCGCAGAAGGAACCGCCGACGGGGTACTCATCCCGTGGTCGCGCACGGAGTTGCCGTCGCCCGGTGTCGGCAGAGCGTGCGTGCGCGCGGGCCCGACAAACCAGGGAGCCGGCTTTTCGGCTGCGGCGATCCGCTCTGCCTCGCGCGTCCACAGCGATCGCGGGCCGAACCGGGAACGCAGCCACTCGGCCGCCGGGCGCAGGCGTTCCCGATCGCCTCGGGCGGCGTGCAGTCTCATCGTCAGCAGGGCGGCGGTTGCGAGCTCCGCTCCGTGGGAGCGCCGCCAGGAGACAGGGCGCAGAAGGTCCGCCGCGGCGGACCACATGCCCGCGTCCGCCAGCGTGGTCGCGCGATCGACGGCCAGTGCCGTCGGCCTGGGCCCCGGGCCGAGCAGCGGCTCCGCGGCGGTGAACAGCTCCATGGCCTGGGCGGTGTCGTTTCGAGCCGCGGCCAGACATCCCAGGTTCTGGGTCACCGAGCCCCGAAGACGGTCCAGGCCGTGACCTTCGGCCATCGCCAGGGCCCAGGACAGGTCCTCTTCGGCCGCGGCCAGCCGGCCCGAGTGGACCTGGGCAATACCGCGATTGCACAGTAACCCCGGTAGTAATCGGGGGTCCCAGCCGTTCCCGACAGCGTCCAGTGCATCGGAAAAGAAGGCCACCGCCCGGTCGAACCGGCCTTGTTGGCACGCGGCAACACCCGCATTGAGCAGGCGCAGTGCGGTGGTCATGGGCGTCGGCGCGGTGGTCGGTCGAGCCGTCGGCGCCAGGCCGCGCCGGGCCAGCAGGCCGGTTTCGGAGGATCGGGACAGCGCGGCCGCCCGGTGGAGCGCTGCCTCTTCCGCGACCCGTGCCGCGGCGCGCAACCGGCGTGTCGCCTCGGTCGAACGGCCCAACTCGTAGGCGGCCAGGCCGCTGACCCGTAGAGCGGCGGCACGGGCCGCCGGGCTCGGGGCCTCGCCGAGTACGCGGGCGGCGTGACGTTCCGCAGCCTCGGGATCGCGTGCCACGAGGGTGATGGACAGGTCCGTACTACGCCCGATCGCCATACGCTTCGCCTCTTCGTCGCAGGGCACCGACTTGTCGGCAACGGTCACAACCGCCTGCTCTCGGCGCAAGCGGGGGCCATTGCGTCACTCTCAGTGATAGCAGGGGCAAAGGTGCGACGCCGACCATTCCCCGAAACGGGAAGAACCGTGGCCCCGTGGTGACATCGGGCTATCTCCTCAGAGCAGCGTCCACGGCAGGATCATCGGCTGTGCGGTCCCGGTTTGCGGAGTGCAGACCAGACTGACGGGCCCCGGGCCGGGGACCCGCAGGACGAAGGCGCCATCGGGGCCAATCGCATGCTCGGTCCGGAGGTCGGCCCAGCGCAACTCCACCGTGGCCCGGCCGGCCGGATCCAGTTGTCCGCTGAGGTCATGCCCCTCGCCGCGGACCTCCACCAGGATCCGCAGCAGCAGGCCGGGCACGCCGAACGACAACATGCGAGGCCCAGCCGTCCGGCCGATCGGGTGGCGCAGACCGTTCGGCGGGTTCTCCGCGGAATCGCTGATGAGTTCGGCGACCCGGATTCCGGGGCGGCGCATTCGGTAGGCCGCGCGAGCAGCCGCCAGGACTCGCTCGGGGGGACGTTCCCAGGCACGCTCCGGCACGTCGTCTCTTCCCGAGGGGCTCATCCCTGTTCCTCTTCTGCCAACAGCCGCAGCAGCCTGCGTCGTGCCCGACGGCGAATTCGGGTGACATCGCCCTCAGCGATCCCCGTTCGGCGCGCCACCTCGGCCGCGGCCAGTCCCGGGTCGCGCGCGTCGAGCCGGGCTACGTAGCGATCGGGTGGACGGAGACGCTCCAGCGCGGCACGGACCCGATCGGCGCCCTCTTCCAACAGGTGGATCGTCTCGGGGGAGCGGTGATCGGCCACCTCCAGGTCCTGGGGGGCAAACGGTCGGCTCTGAGTAGATCTTTGCAGGTGACGCAAGCATTCGTTGCGAGTCACCACTCGAAGCCAGGCCCCGACCCGGTGGGGCTCGCGCAGCCGGTCCAGATTCTCCGCCAAATTACACAGCACAGTTTGGGTTATGTCCTGTGCATCGTGGAAGGAGAGGGGATGCGTTCGGACGATCATCCAGACCAGTCCTGAGAAACGGTCGAGGAGGGCGCTCCATGCATCCTCGTCGTTGTCGTCCGCGGCGCGCCGGACCAGTTCTCCGACCTCAGTGGCCTCGTGGGTCTGGTCACCCACCGGCACCCCCAGTAAAATCGCACATCCGGTCACGCCTTGAGACAACACGCTAACCGCCGGATGCGCTTGATGCTGGGCGGTCCGTTATTTCTGACGTCAACGGACCTGGTGCCGCTGATGCACATGGGGCACAATAGGACGAGGAGAAGACCCAACGGACATCTCCTCTGGAGAGTACGAGAGCGTCGGGGAAGCGCACTCGTCGTATCAGGAGGTTCGGTGTCCGCACGTGGCGTCTTGTACGTTCACTCCGCGCCTGCGGCGCTGTGCCCACACGTTGAGTGGGCGGTCGCGGGTGTTGTTGGCGTACCTGTAAAACTTGACTGGGAGTCGCAACCAGCGGCCCCGGGAACCTACCGTGCCGAGCTCAACTGGCAGGGGGCCCCAGGGACCTCGGGGGCAGTCGCCTCAGCCCTGAAGGGCTGGCAGCGTCTGCGCTATGAGATCACCGAGGAGGCCACCCCCGGTTGTGACGGGGTGCGCTACAGCTGTACTCCCACACTCGGGTTCTTCTGCGCCGTGACCAGTGCCTCCGGTGAGGTAATGGTTTCCGAAGCGCGGTTGCGCAACGCCATGGAGCGTTCGATCGCCCAAGATCTCGACCTCGTTGAGGAATTGGACAAGCTGACCGGGCGTGCCTGGGACGAGGAGCTGGAACCTTTCCGCTATGCGGGTGACGGCGCCCCCGTTCGCTGGTTGCACGCGGCAGGGTAATCCCTGCCTCAACCAGCCGGTCCCGGACCGCCGTCGATATCGCGGCGCCGGTCCGGGTCGATCTGGTGACGTCCGAGGTCGCCGTTGCGCGGGCGTTTTTTCTCGTAGTCGCCGCTCAGTGCACCTGCGGCGGTGAAGACGAACATGAAACCGATCGGCCATGCCGGCCAGAACGGCTGAAGGCTGCCCGACAGCAGGCTGGTGACCGTCCAGATCCCGGTCAGGATGACCGCGATCGCGGCCAATCCGCGCCACGGTTCTAGCCGTTCGCGCCAGCGTCCCTCGCCGTTTTGCCCACCACCGGGAACCGGGGCCTCCGCCGGCGGCGGAGCAGTTTCGGGGAGGTCCGCGGTCAGTTCGGCCAGTTCCCCCAACGTCTTGGCGCGCATGGTTGCGCTCAGCCGGTCGTCGTACTCGGTCAGGTCCAGGCGCCCCTCGGACAGTGCTCCGGCAAGCCGCTCGGCGATGGCGTCGCGATCGGCGTCGGATGCGCGCATCCGCTTGACGGGCAGGCGTTCTTCGTCCATTCCCGCCCCCTTTCCGTCCTGTAAACCAGGGTATGCGCTCGCCGGGTTCAATGGGGGGAGCCGGAAGCGTCATCGGGCCACACCACCGCAGCCACCAGGATCGCGGCCCAAATACCGAGCGGGACCAGCGGCCAGAAGGGCAGTAGTTCACCGCCGACCACACTGGTCACGCCCCAGATGGTGCCCATGATGATCGCTGCGCCCAGCCACCAGCGCCACTCGTCGACCCAGTTCTTCCAGGCAGAGTTGAGGACCGGTTCCCGGTGGCCGGCGTCGACAAGTGCGCGGTGGGTCGGACCGGTGGGGGCAGGCGGAGCGGGCCGGGGAAGATCGGCGGTCAGCGGCCCCAGGTCCCCCATGAACACCGCCGTCATGGCCAGGGACAATCGACGGTCGTATTCGGTCAGGTCCAGGCGTCCCTCGGTCAGGGCTACCGCGAGACGCTCGGCCACGAGGTCGCGGTCGGTGTCCGAAGCGCGCATGCGTTTTGGGGGCACGCGTTCTTCGTCGTCCACATCCCCACCCCCTTCGCACACCCGATGGGGAGTCCCAGGATACGACGGAGGGCCCCGCGGGACAGCAGGCCCCGAAGCCAGGTCATCCTGCCTTTCGGGTACCGCCCCGCAGTTCCGGGCTGTCGCTGTTCTCCCGTTCGGGCGTCCCGGGCGGGGACGGATCGGCCGCGGTCCGGACGGTGTGCGATGAGCGGTACCAGTACGCCACCGTGGCGGTCGGCCGCGCCGATCAGTCCGGCGTGCTCGAAGGAGCCGGTGCAGCCGAACCGTGCTCCGGCGAGTGTGCGCACCGCGCCGCCTGCCTCGGCCGGCACCAGTTCGGGGCCGTCCGCGGCCAACGCGCGCTGCATGTCCCGGCAGACCTGTTCGATACGCGGATTGCGGCGGGAGACCGCGAACTTGGCCACCCCGTGTTCGAGAACGACCTCCTTTGATCGCGATGGGGACGCGGAGGCTTGGCAGGCCGTCGTGACGACGACGGTCGGTCCTGTCGGATGCTGATGAACGGGCACCGGTGCACCCTTTCCGTCGAACGGTAGGTGCTAATTGCGTGGATCCGGTTCCTGAAGAGCCGGTTGGGTGCAATGGTCCTGGCTTTTTCGTGAGCCTGTTGGACTTATCGCCGGTGTATGGAGTAGTGGCCGATTTTGGATTCCAGGACAACCGAAAGGAGGGGGCGGGCATGGTTTCGGCAATTTTGGAGGGAAGCGTTTTCCAATTCTTGTTTTTCTGGCGAATCCCTTGTGACCTGGGCTATCGTGTCTACTGGTGCCCTAACTAGGTACTTTTGGGGCGGTGGGCAATCGCGGCGCGGCGAATACCCGCCGCCTCGAAAAGTCGCTCGTGGTGAATTGTGGGAAAAAGTCTGGCAATTTGAGATCTGCGGTTGCGTAAGGCGACTTTTCGCGTGGCCCGTATTTTTGGTGGGTCACGGAGCGAGAAAGGGGGCGCCTGAATTTATCCTGGTTCCGACAGTGACAGGAAACTGCACGGTCGACCGTTGCGGGCATGGTCCGCGTGAGTGTCTCGCGGCCTGCTTCCCCGTGGCCGCGGCTCGGTGCGAGCAAGGACTGCCCGATGGCGCCGTCACCGCTTGCCGGTTTCCATCGGTGGACACCGGCATCCTCGGTTCTTGGAGTGCGGGCGCGGTGAGACAGAACCAGCAGGTGGTGAGCAGTGCGTAACGGCCCGTCCGCCCGGAAGGCGGCACCGGGGGAGAAAGCCGAATCACGGCGAACCGGACCACCGGCGCGCAGTCAGTAGGAGACCCCGACCTGGTCGAGGAATTTTTCCAGCCCGGCCCCGTCGGTGTAATGGTGCGCGACAATCCCCAGTTCGGCGGCCGCACGGACGTTCTCCTCCCGGTCGTCGATGAAGGCCGTTTCCTGTGGGCTTGAGCCGAGCGCGTCCAGTGCGTGCTGGTAGATCGCCGGATCGGGTTTGCATACGCCGATGTCACAGCTGAAGAAGACCGCGTCGAAGCCGGACAGTACGGGAGAGTCGCGCAGCGCGCCGGCAAAACCGAGGGCTGCGTTGGAGAGAAGGGCGAGGCGGGTCGACCCCGCGGCCAGGCGGTCGATCAGCGCGATGGTGGAAGGCTCGGGATGCAGCCAACTGGTGAGGTCCGCACGCCATAGGGCCTGAAGCGTCGCCAGATCCCAGTCGGCGCCGGTATGCCGGGCGACGCGGTTCCAGTACTCGTGGCCGCTCAAGCCGGCATCGTAGTCGAGTCGTTCTGCCCAGTACGCAGCCCAGAACCCGACCGGGGGTACGCCGCTCAGCTCCTCCATCCGGGCGAGGTCCGCCGCGGGCTGCGGAGTGCAGATGACGTTGCCGTAGTCGAAAACCACGGTCGTGATGGGTGATGGCGCCGTCACGTTATCCCTCACTTTTTGAATGTTTGAATTGAGTCAATCCAAACATAATTTGTGTGAGATTCCGATTGTGGTGGCACGCGGCATCCGCGAGTCCCCTTGTGAACGGGGGACTCGCGGCGGAGGACGCCGTCAGTCCTGGGTGTAGACCGGCGTGATCGTCGCCCGGGCCAGGGTGTGGAAGAACAGGTTGAACCCGAGGAAAGCCGGGCTCGCCTGGTCGTCGATGCCGAGGCTTTCCACATCGAGGGCGTGCACCACGAAGAAGTAGCGGTGCGGGCCGTGGCCGGCAGGAGGCGCGGCCCCGACGTAGTGCTTGCCGCCGGCGTCGTTGCGCAGGGTCACGGCCTTGGCAGGCAGGCCCGCGCCT
The DNA here is from genome assembly GCF_030268225.1 of Nocardiopsis ansamitocini. Taxonomy (GTDB): domain Bacteria; phylum Actinomycetota; class Actinomycetes; order Streptosporangiales; family Streptosporangiaceae; genus Nocardiopsis_D; species Nocardiopsis_D ansamitocini. The sequence goes on from NZ_BSQG01000003.1 coordinate 509,436, forward strand.
CCCTCGTTGCCCGCGCCGGCCGGCAGCCGGGTGGTCGACGCCGGGATGTCCAGGACCGCCCAGTGCCAGAAGCCGCTGGCGGTAGGCGCGTCGGGATCGAAGCAGGTCACCGCGAAGCTCTTGGTTCCCTCGGGGAAACCGCTCCACTCCAGTTGGGGCGAGATGTCTTCCCCGCCTGCGCCCATCATTCCGCTGACCTGTGGTTTCGCAAGGGGCTTGCCATCGACTACGTCATCACTGGTGACGGTGAAATCCGCAACGTCGGGCAGGAAGTCATACGGAGACGGCGGTCGGGTCATGAAAGCCTCCCGGTTGGGTCAGGATTGGTGCTTCGCCTCTCCTACCCAGGTAAAGGTGCCGGAACCGCGCGCCCGAAACGCGCTCCGTATCCGACTGATTACGAGGATTCACTGTGGCGTGTGGACGTCGCGAGCCGTAGTCGGGGAGGGACCGCATGGATCGTGCACAGGGTAAGGCTCAGCGGTCTGCGGATGATCGAGTGCGACCGCGGACCAAGACGGCCCGTTATGCGGCCATGCCTACCGCTGTCGGGTGCGCCCGCCGCGAGGCGGCTGACAGCCTCAGATCGTGGGGGTGGGGAGAACGCGCCGAAGCGGCTGAGCTGCTGGTCTCGGAATTGGTCACCACCGTGGTCAGTGCCACCGGTCCGCACGGGGGGCGCCCGGTTATGCCGAACTCGCCGGCCTGCCCACGGTGATCCTGCAGTTGCGGGTCGTCCCGGGCGTGGTACGGATCTCGGTGTGGGACGGCGACGCCCGCCCGCCGGTGATGCAGGACGTGAGCATGGGGGAGAGGCGGGGTGCACCTGCTCACTGTGATCAGCAGCCGCTGGGGCTACTACCTGCCCGAGAGCGGCGGCAAGGTCGTGTGGTGCGAACTTCTCCTCCCCGGCACGCTCTGACCGCTGGCGGGCCTGTCGGCTTTCGCCGATCGGTCGACCGTCGAGGCAGGGAAGAAAAGAGAAAGCAGGCCAGAGAAAATCTCTGACCTGCCTCTTGGTTGGTGGGCGATACTGGGATTGAACCAGTGACCCCTACCGTGTCAAGGTAGTGCTCTCCCACTGAGCTAATCGCCCAAGTTCCACAACTTGGAAACCGAGCGGACGACGGGATTCGAACCCGCGACCCTCACCTTGGCAAGGTGATGCTCTACCACTGAGCCACGTCCGCGTGGTGCCCTCGGCCCCACGGTGTTACGAGCGGACGACGGGATTCGAACCCGCGACCCTCACCTTGGCAAGGTGATGCTCTACCACTGAGCCACGTCCGCGCGGCGATCTAGTGTCCCCGCCGTGACCGGCCGGGTCTCGCTCGCTGCGTTAGGAACTCTATCGGATTCCAGCGGTCCTACAAACCTGAAACACACGAACCCGGCGGCGGCCCGTTCGCCGGGGGCGGGCGAAGCGGGCGGCTGCTCCGGTGTGGCCGGTCGTCGTGGCTGCCGCCGGGGGTCACGGGCGGCACGCCGTGATCGGGCTGGGTCAGCGTTCGATGCGGGCGGGGGTGGTGGGCATGTCCGGACGTGGGGGAGCGGTCAGGTATTGGCCTACGCGCTGGATGACCATGTTCATCTCGTAGGCGACCATGCCGACGTCGCACTCGGAATCGGCGATGACGGCCAGACAGGCGCCTTCGCCGGCGGCGGCGACGAACAGGAACGCCTTGTCCATTTCGATGATGCTCTGCCTGATGTTGCCAGAGCCGAACTGCCGGCTCGCTCCTCCTGCCAGGCTGTGCAGCCCCGAGGCGATGGCGGACAGGTGCTCGGCGGCGGAACGGTCTAGTTGACTCGACGATGCCATCAACAGTCCATCGGTGGACAGGACGATGGCGTGGTGTGTGCCCTCCGCACGGGTGAGGAGGTCATCGAGCAACCAACTCAGTTCTCCAGGGGCGGTGCTCCGTGAAGTCATGGCTCTCTTGATCTGTGTCGTCATCGGGAGGAAGGACGTGAGAGGGGCCGGATGGATGGTTTTCCGGGCTTTGCGGGAAGAGTGGAAGGCGCCCGCATCCCACAAGTGTTGCCCAGATGATAGTCATTCGTAACGTGGGCGTCCGGTTTTGGTAGGGGTTGCGCAGCCTTCGGCAGATCGTCGTTGATGGAGTGTGTCGCGCAGATTCGTTACGGTACTCCTGCGTTTCGCGCAGGTCCGGGCCCCGGCCGAAGTCGGTCATCCTTGGCTTTTCCCCTTGCCCGCCCCGAAAAGAAACGTGGTGCTTCGGCGGTACACCTGCGGTGGCAGGATCAAGGGAAGGCGTACGACCAAGAGATGGGGGCTGACCAGCGATGAACATCTGGATTGCCGGGGCCGGTTACGGCTCCGGGCAGGTCGTTTCGGCGGATGAGGCACGGATTCCGGCACTGGATCACGGAATCACGGTGGGCGACGGCGTCTTCGAGACCGTGAAGTCCATCGGAGGGCGTCCGTTCGCGCTCACCCGGCACCTGCGACGACTGGCGCGCTCGGCGCGCGGTCTCGGCCTGGGCGAGGTGGACCTCGGCCTGATCTCCGACGGTGTGCGCCGTGCGCTGGACGCCAACCCCGGCACCGATCCCGGTCGCGTCCGCATCACGGTTACCGCGGGCCCGGGGCCACTGGGGTCTGAGCGAAGCGGCGAGGGCCACACGATGATGGTGGCGATCGCCGACTTCCCCGCCCCGGCTGCCACCGTGGACCTCGCGGTCCCGCCCTGGGCCCGCAACGAGAACGGTGCGCTGACCGGGTTGAAGACCACCTCCTACGCGGAGAACGTGCTGGCGTTGGAATACGCGCACGGCCGCGGTGCAGGGGAGGCGCTCTTCGCCAACACCGCGGGAAACCTGTGCGAGGGGACCGGGAGCAACATCTTCGTGGTGAGCGAGGGGCGGTTGATCACCCCGCCGCTGTCGGCGGGACCGCTCGCCGGGATCACGCGCGAACTGGTCCTGGAGTGGTTCGGTGCAGAAGAGGCCGATCTTTCGATGGCGCTGCTGCCCACGGTCACCGAGGCGTTTCTGACGTCGACGGGCCGTGACGTCCAGCCGGTGCGTGCGATCGACGGCCACGTCCTGTCCGAGGCGCCTGGGCCGCTAACTTCCAAGGCGGCGGCGGTCTTCGCCGAGCGGAGTGCCGCAGACCTGGACCCCTGATCCGTGTGGTCGGGGTGCAGTGCGCCCGGCCGCCGTGACGACGAATGCCGCGACTTTGCCAAGTCGCGGCATTTTTTGTCGATCGCCGTACTTGGCGGGTTTGGTGATTTTTGTGTCGGGTAAGCCATCTGACGGGATTCTAGGCATCTGTAATCGATTGAGGCATGCCAAATAGCGCGTCCTCGTTCGAGTTGATCGTCCTGATCCGTCCCTACATGCAGAGGTGCTGCTCGATCTCGGCGTCGAGGTCGACGTAGTCGCCCTCCTGGCCGGCCGGAACAATCTCATAGGTGCGGTGCAGGAATTCCGCCAGCGGCGAGATCGCCGCGTCGAACTGGGCTTCACCGAACGGTGACGACAGCGAGATGTTGATGATGCGCTCGCCCTCGCCTGCTGCGGGCCACACCCGGACGTCACCCTCGCCGACCTCGCGGACAATGCCCACGGTCAGGAGTTCGCGCGCGAAGATCCACTCAACGGGTTCGTCCTCCCCCACGTGGAAGGCGACCTTGATGGCGTAGGGGTCGTCGGCGGTGTAGTCGAGCCGAGCCACCAGGGGGACCGCAGTGCGGTCGGGAACGACGAGCCGCAGGCCGAGCTCGCTGGTGGCAGTGGTGCCGCTGCTGTTCATATGCCAAACCTTTTCTCGTCCGGCCCCGCGCTTCGGGGATCAGTTGCTGTCTCACCCGCTCCAACGCGGTCGATCGATGTCTATGACGCGCAACCGGGGAACTTTTTTTACTGGGCGTTGAGGCGGCGGCGAGCCGGTTCTTCCCACGCCCTTCGTCACTCTAATGAGCTGCGGAAACGAAGAATTTCCGGTTGATCTGTGTGCCACGTCACTCATGTGCGACGTGATCGCCTGGTACGTCCTGGGATGTGGGCTTGCATCGCCCCTAGGTGAGGCAGTTTCACATTTAGCGGAGGTTACCGCTTTGCCAACCGCAGGTAATGTGACCTCGGTCACTCATTGCTGTACTGGGCTTCCACTGCCGAGTGGACCACCCATCCCATCGGATGCGCTAGAGTTTTCCTTGTTCGACCCGCTGGTCGGGGCGAGACGAGGGCGATTAGCTCAGTTGGTTAGAGCGCGTCGTTCACACCGACGAGGTCACTGGTTCGAGTCCAGTATCGCCCACCCGATCATAGAAACGGCCCTGCACTTCTGTGCAGGGCCGTTTCTTTGTCTTCATCGAAGTGAAGCCGCAGTGTGACGGCCTTGCGCGTCAGGATCGGCGCCTGCGCATGCGGCGCGTCTTGATGGCCACCTCGGCGCGTACCCGAGCCATGTGCGCATAGCGCTGCGCGCGTCGGAGCAGGCCGTGGGCCCAGGCGAACTCCGTTGACAGGATCGCCAGCCCCAGGATGATCCCGCCGATCCCCGGACCGGGGGTGACGCACATGACGAGACCGGCCACCACCACGAGCGTGCCGACGACGCCGATGGTGACACGCCAGGTGAGATGGAGTGCCGGATGGGAGCGCATGTGCATCCGCCAGATCCGGACCCGGGTCCGAGCCCGGCGCCAGCGCCGTCTCCTGTCGTGAACAGGGGCCGCCGTCGGGTCCGGCTCGCTGGTACCAGCGGGAGAGCTCGGGGACATGCGGACACACTATGCCGGAGGACAAATATCGGTTAGTTAAAAATCACGTGCCGTTCTGTCTTCAACGGCCAGGTCAGGGGATGGTCGGACTGAGAAGCCGCTCCTCGACCGCGACGTCGTAACCATAGATATCCGGAGCCTTCCGGTTCTCCCGCTTCACCAGGAACTCCGCGCTGGAGGCCCGGGACCGTTCGGCGCTGCGCATCTCCCGGATCAGACTCGTGGACAGCTCCTCGACATAGGCGGCCCGTGCCTGCCGGATCGCCGCGTAACGCTGCAACAAGGATTCGACCGTGCCCAGCGTGGCCGATCGCAGGCAGTGCGCCAGGGCGATCGCGTCCTCGATCGACTGGTTCACGCTCTGGTTGAAGAACGGCATGATCGGGTGCGCGGCGTCGCCGGTGAGTACGACACGGCCTTTGCTCCACTCCGGTACGGGGGCCCGCTCGTGCAGGGCCCAGACCCCGATCCAGTCGGCGGCCGAGATCATGTCCAGGACCTCGCTGCTCCAGCCCGAGAAAGAAGCGCGTAGATCCCCGATGCGGCTCTGCGCGTTCCATGACTCCGGCCGGGCGTGGGAACTGGGGATCGTGGCATTGAAACTGACGGCCCGCCCGGAGTCCACCGGGTAACAGGTGAAGTGTCGGTCCTCGCCCATCCACAGCGCCACCCTAGGGCTGCTGTCCCCGCCCACCCGGAAGGGTACGGACGCCAGGCCGCGGAAGATGCTCAGCCCGGAGAAGGACTGGTGGTCCGGCCACAGGCTCGCCCTCACCACCGAGTGGACGCCGTCCGCAGCCACCACCATGTCGGCGTGCACTTCCCGGCCGTCGGCACAGCGCAGCGTGATGACGTCGCTGCTGTCCAAAACATCGGTCACGTAGTGTCCGGAGCGTACGGTACCGGCAGGAACCGCGGCCAGCAGCGACTGGTGCAGGTCCGAACGCAGCATCGTGTAAAGAGGCGCCCCGAAACGCTCGGTGAAGTCGCGCCCCATGGGCAGGGAACCGAGCAAGGAGCCGTCGCGCCAGTCCAGGACGTCGCGGCTGTTCGGCTGTACCGCCATCCGCTCCAGGGCGTCGCCCAGCCCCAGCCGTAGCAGTAGACGGGTGGCATTGGGGGTGATCTCCATCCCCGCTCCCAGCAGTTGCGGACGCTGGGACTGCTCCAACACCGTCGAGGCGATGCCCTGGCGTGCCAGCGCGGCCGCGAGCGTGAGCCCGGCAATCCCCGCCCCAACGATGACGATGCGCACCTGAAGTACCCCCAATGACGGTTACGCACTATCTCTGCTGCATACCCGTAAGTCGCCGACCTGCACCATCAACAGCGCAGGCAACGTCAGCAGCCGGGGGCCGATAGCATCGACGGGTGGGCGGTGCCCCGCGTTTCCCCGCGGGCTCCGCGCGCTTCACATCGAGCGATCCCTGAGGAGTCACCGTGTCCGCCGTGCCTGAGCTGCGTATCACCCTCGCTGGAGCCGAGCGTGTGGTGGCGGCCGGCACTACGGCCGGTCAGGCTCTTGAAGCCGACGGGCGAACGGTCATCGCCGCCCGGGTCAACGGAGAATTGCGCGACCTTGCCCGAGAGCTGGTCGAAGCCGACACCGTCGAGGCCGTCACGATCGATTCCGACGACGGTCGCGCGATCCTGCGGCACTCCTGCGCACACATCCTGGCCCAGGCCGTCCAGGAACTGTTCCCCGAGGCCAAGCTTGGTATCGGCCCGCCCATCGACAACGGTTTCTACTACGACTTCGATGTAGAGCGGCCCTTCACCCCCGACGACCTCAAGCGCATCGAGAAGAAGATGCAGGAGATCGTCAAGCAGGGGCAGCGCTTCTCCCGGCGCGTCGTCTCCGACGACGCCGCGCGCGCCGAACTGGCAGCCGAGCCCTACAAGCTCGAACTCATCGGCCTCAAGGGCGGCGCCGTCGAGGCGGCCGAGGGTGCCGGTGTCGAGGTCGGCGCAGGCGAGCTCACCATCTACGACAACCTGCACGCCCGTACCGGCGAGCTGTGCTGGAAGGACCTCTGCCGCGGTCCCCACCTGCCCAGCACCAAGACCATGCCCGCGTTCAAGCTGATGCGTTCGGCAGCGGCCTACTGGCGGGGCAGCGAGAAGAACCCGCAGCTCCAGCGCATCTACGGAACCGCCTGGGAGTCCAAGGACGCACTCAAGTCCTACCTCGCCTTCCTGGAGGAGGCCGAGAAGCGCGACCACCGCAAACTGGGAGCCGAACTCGACCTGTTCTCCATCCCCGAGGAAATCGGTTCGGGGCTGGCGGTCTTCCACCCCAAGGGCGGCATCATGCGCCGGGTGATGGAGGACTACTCGCGCAAGCGGCACGAGGAGTCGGGTTACGAGTTCGTCTACACGCCGCACGCCACCAAGGGCAAGCTGTTCGAGAAGTCCGGTCACCTCGACTGGTATGCGGACGGCATGTACCCCCCCATGCAGCTGGACGAGGGCCAGGACTATTACCTCAAGCCCATGAACTGCCCGATGCACAACCTGATCTTCGACGCACGGGGGCGGTCCTATCGCGAGCTGCCGCTGCGCCTCTTTGAATTCGGGACCGTTTACCGCTACGAGAAGTCCGGCGTCGTGCACGGGCTGACCAGGGCACGCGGTTTCACCCAGGACGATGCGCACATCTACTGCACCAAGGAGCAGATGGCCGACGAGCTGGACTCGCTGCTGACCTTCGTGCTCGACCTGCTCCGCGACTACGGCCTCAACGACTTCTACCTGGAGCTGTCCACCCGCGACCCCAAGAAGTCCATCGGCTCCGACGAGGCCTGGGACGAGGCCACCGAGACGCTGCGCCAGGCCGCGGGCAAACAGGGGCTGGAACTGGTCGACGACCCCGAGGGGGCCGCGTTCTACGGCCCCAAGATCTCGGTGCAGGCCCGCGACGCCATCGGGCGCACCTGGCAGATGTCCACCATCCAGGTCGACTTCAACCTTCCCGAGCGTTTCGACCTGGAGTACACCGCGGCCGACGGTTCCCGTCAGCGGCCGGTGATGATCCACCGTGCGCTCTTCGGCAGCATCGAGCGTTTCTTCGCCGTACTGCTGGAGCACTACGCCGGGGCGATGCCGCCATGGCTCGCCCCCGTGCAGGTCACCGGAATCCCCATCACCGACGAGCACGTTCCCTACCTGCAGGACGTGGCCGCCAAGCTGCGTGCCGAGGGGATCCGTGTCGAGATCGACGCCAGTGACGACCGTATGCAGAAGAAGATCCGCACCGCCCAGAAGCAGAAGGTTCCCTTCATGCTGCTGGCCGGTGACGAGGACGCCGGCCGCAACGCCGTCTCGTTCCGTTACCGTGACGGTTCCCAGAACAACGGTGTTCCCATCGACGACGCGGTTGCCGAGATCGTCGCCGCGGTTCGCGAGCGCCGCCAGGCGTGACCGAATCACCCCCGGACACCGCTGAACGGTTGATCGGTGAAGCCGTCCTCGCGCTCTCGCGCGAGGACGGCGCGGCGTTCGAGCGTGCGGCCGATCGAGTGGCCGCCGGACCGGGGACCGCCGACTGGCAGGGCACTGCGGAGGCCGTGCTTGCCGAGTCGCTGCGGCGCTACGTCGCGGCCGCGTGGCGGCGCGGTTGGCAGCCGACCGACCTCGTCCACTACGTCCGCCGCAGGTTCGGCGACCAGCATGCCGTGGTCGTGGTCGACGCGATTGCCGCCGAGCTTGCGGACTACCCTGCTGAGACCGTGCACGAGCGGTGGCGCGCCCAACTCCAGGAACTGGGCGGTCCCGAGGTGCGCGTCCCCGGTGCCGACCGTCTGCGGCTGTGGCGTACGGGGGAGGGCCTGGTCTGGCCCGTCGCGGTGCTGTGCCTATTGGAGACGGTCGCTCTGTTGGCACTGCTGCCGGAGCTGCCCCAGTTGTGTCCACCGCCGGGACGGGCGCGTCCGGCCGTTGTGCCCGCCACCACCGGTACCCGAGGGCGGGCCGGGCGCCGCATGCTCGACCGGGTGCGCGCGCTGCTCGCCAAGGCCGAATCCACGGAGTTTCCCGAAGAGGCGGAAACCCTTAGCGCGCGGGCCCAGGAGCTCATGGCCCGCCACGGCATCGACGTGGCGCTCCTGGACGAGGTTCCGGGGGCACCGTCTGCTCCTGTCGGGATACGCGTCCCGGTCGAGGGCCCCTACGAGGCGTCCAAAGCCACCCTGTTGGAGGTCGTGGCCACGGCCAACCACTGCCGGACCGTCTGGCACTCCGACCTCGGTTTCTCCACCGTGCTGGGTTTCGGGGCCGAACTGGAGGCGGTGGAACTCCTGCATACTTCGCTTCTCGCCCAGGCCACGACGGCCATGGTGCGGGCCGGATCGGGGCCGCCCGGCAGAGGCAAGAAGGCGCGGGCCCGTACCAAGGAGTTTCGTCAGTCCTTCCTGGCCGCCTACGTCCAGCGTGTCAGCGAGCGATTGGAGAACATCGCCCACGCCACCGAGCGTGCGGCTGCCCAGCAGGGCGAGCCGGACCTGCTTCCGGTACTGGCGGCCCGCGACGTGGCCGTGGAAGAGGCCGTCGAGGCGATGTTCCCCGGACTGGTCCGCACCCGCACGCGTGCGGTCGGTGACTACGACGGTTGGGTCTCGGGGCTGGCCGAAGCCGACCGCGCCCCACTGCGCGCCCGCCACCAGGTCCACGACGGTCCCGGCGACGGTTGAGGCACCGGTTCAAGGAGCAGGCCCGGCACCAGGGCGAAATCGACGTCCTGGTGGCAGGATGAGAGGCGATGACTACGCCTGAGCCCCAGCACCCGGACCCGGGTGCCAACGCCATGACCGACCGGTTCCGCGATGTGGCCGAGAAAGTCCTCGACCGGCTGCTCTTTGATGATCCCGAGTGGGCGGACGGGCTCGGTGACCACCGTTTCGCCGACCGCCTCCCCGACTACTCCGAGGGGGCCCTGGCCGACCGCGCCGACACCCTCGCCGACGCCCTTCGCGCCCTCGACGACATCGACGACACGCTTCTGTCCACTGCCGACCAGGTCGACCTGGAGACCCTGCGGACCAGGGTCAGCGCGGACCGATGGCGGCTGACCGAACTGCGCCCGCACGACTGGGACCCCCTCCATCTGCTTCCCGGCGACGCGTTGTCCACCCTGGTGGGCCGCGACCGGCTGCCGCGGGCCGAGCGTCTGGACGCCCTGGCCGCACGGTGCGCCGCGATACCGGACTTCCTGCGCCACGCCCGCGAGCGGCTGGCGAGCGGCCCGGGAATGCCCCGGGTGCACGTGGAGACCGCGATCGGCCGGACACACGGCGCGGTCGGACTGTTGGGGGAAGAACTCGACCGGCTGCTGGCCGGTCCCACCGCGCCGCCGGCCGCCTTGGGGAGTGCCCGAGACGCAGCCCGCCAGGCCCTGACCGAGCACGCCGAGTGGCTGGCAGCCGAGGCCCCCGCGGCAACGGCCGACCCACGCCTCGGAGCCCGGGATTACGCCGCGCAACTCTGGTACGCCCTCGACTCGCCGCTGAGTCCCGAGACCCTGCTCACCCGTGCCGAGAGCGATCTCATCGCCACCGAGGACGAGATCGCCGAGGTAGCCGCCGAGTACGACGCGCGGGCGCGCTATCCGGGGCAGGTCCGCGAAGTCCTGGACCGACTCGCCGTCAAGGGCGCCACGAACGCGGCGGACGTGCGCTCACTGTGCGAGCGTGCGCTGGAACACCTGCGCACGCGGACCGACGACCTGGGCCTGGTCAGTGTCACCGACGATCCGGTACGCGTCATCGACATGCCCGAGACGCGTCGGGGTGTGGCGGTGGCCTATTGCGACCCGCCCGGGCCGCTCGGCCCCGCGGGTGCCGCGCCCACCCTGGTGGCGGTCGCCCCACCGCCCGAGGACTGGCCGGTCGAGCGGCAGGAATCCTTCTACCGCGAGTACAACGCCTACATGCTGCGCAACTTGATGGTGCACGAGGGCACCCCCGGTCACGCCCTCCAGCTTGCCCATTCCGCCCGCTACCGGGGGCCTACCCGGGTTCGCAGCGCCCTGGGCAGCGGGTCCTTCATCGAGGGGTGGGCGGTCTACGCGGAGGAACTGCTCGCCTATGCGGGGTGGGGCGGAGGAGAGGACGATCTGGCACTGCGCCTGGTCCAGCTCAAGATGCGATTGCGGATGATCCTCAACGCGATTTTGGATGTGCGCACCCACACCGGTGACGTCGACGAGGAGGAAGCGCTGCGACTGCTGACCGAGCGCGGTCACCAGGAGGAGGGAGAAGCAGCGGGAAAGTGGCGTCGGTCCCTTCTCACCAGCGCTCAACTCTCGACCTACTACGTCGGCTACCGCGAGGTCAACGACGTCGCCCGGGACCTCGCCGCTGCCCGTCCGCACGCCGACCAGCGAGCCGTGCACGACGAGATGCTGGCTTTCGGGTCCCCGTCGCCCCGTCACCTGCGCACCCTGCTCGGTCTGGCCTGAGGCGGCGGTGACCGGTCGCCGCACATCCGGATGTGCGGCGACCAGACCCGACGGGGTGGGCGGGCCGCGGTGCCCGCGGAGAGGGCCTTGGTCCCTTACCCGTGACTTATCTCGGTTTCCCTAGATTCCTCAGGCCAGTGTCGATACTCCACCACCCCGCTGCCTCGGAGTCAGAAACCTTATGACCACGGACCTCATCATTGGATTTCTGACGCTGACAGTGTTGGAGATCGTGTTAGGGATCGACAACCTCGTCTTCATCTCGATCCTGTCCAACAAGCTTCCCGAGCATCAGCGCGAGAAAGCGCGCAAGCTCGGCATCGCCCTGGCGCTGATCACCCGCCTGGCGCTCCTGGCCTCGATCAGTTGGATCGTGCAGCTCACCGAACCGCTGTTCTCGGTCGCCGGGTTCGAGTTCTCCGGGCAGGCGCTGATCCTGCTCGTGGGCGGGTTCTTCCTGCTCGCCAAGGGCACCTACGAAATCCATGAGAGCCTCGAAGGCGACCACGGGCACAAGGCATCCACGACCGGTGCGGTCTTCGGTGTCGTGGTCGCACAGATCGTCGCCCTCGACCTGGTCTTCTCCCTCGATTCCGTGATCACCGCAGTGGGGATGATCGACCCCGAGGGGTTGGGCATCTGGGTGATGGTGGCCGCCGTGGTCATCGCCGTCATCGTCATGCTGGTCTCGGCCAACCCGTTGGCCCGGTTCGTCAACGACCACCCCACGGTCAAAATGCTGGCCCTTGCGTTCCTGCTGCTCATCGGCATGAGCCTGGTGGCAGAGGGCTTCGGCTTCCACATCGAGAAGGGCTTCATCTACACCGCGATGGGCTTCTCGCTCTTCGTCGAGGTCCTCAACCTCCTGGCCGGTCGGCGCCGTCGCAAGAAGCGCGAACTGGCCGGAGCCGAGCCGGTCAGACTGCACAACCGCTTCGTCCCGGCCCGCCAGGGAGCAGTCGCCACCACGGTCGCCGCCTCCCCGACTGCCGAGGAGGGGCGGCCCTCCGCCTCCGAGACGCCGTAGGGCGTTGCCGTTGTCGCCGCGCTGTCGGGGTGCCCGACGGCGCGGCGACACCGCCCCGTCCTATGCTGGCGTGGAGGCGAAGAGGAGAGGTGGGCGAGTCGGTGAGCAGCACCCAGCACGACGTTTCGGACACCGGTGCCGGAGAGGAGCAGCCGCATGATCCCGACGGTTTCCAGCGGCTGTGGACCCCCCACCGAATGGCCTACATCAAGGGCGAGAACAAACCGACCGGATCGGCGCCGGAGGACGGTTGCCCCTTCTGCCGTGCGCCCTCGCTCCCCGATGACGAGGGACTGGTGCTCGCGCGTGGCACCAAAGCGTTCGCGCTGCTCAACCTCTATCCGTACAACAGCGGTCATCTGATGGTCTGCCCCTACCGCCACGTCGCCGACTACACCGAACTCGACCCCCGAGAGGCGGCCGAGGTCGCGGAGCTCACCAAGGCCGGGATCACCGCGTTGCGCACGACCGCCGGTCCCCACGGCTTCAACGTCGGGATGAACCTGGGGACCGCGGCGGGAGCGGGTATCGCCGCGCATCTGCACCAGCACGTCGTCCCGCGCTGGGGCGGTGACACCAATTTCATGCCGGTGGTCGGTCGGACCAGGGTGCTGCCCCAATTGCTGACCCAGACGCGGGAGCTGTTGGCCGAGCATTGGCCTGCGCCATGAGCGCTGTATCGCCGGTCCTCGTCTACGACGGCGACTGCGCCTTCTGCACCGTCGCTGCCCAGGCAGGCCAGCGCCACATCACCGGGGGAGGCCCCGTCGTGTGGCGGCCCTGGCAGTTCTGCGAGCTGTCCACTCCTTTGGAGGAGCGCGCGCAACGCGAGATCCTGCTGCTGCACCCCGACGGCCGCCGGGTATGGGGTGGCGTCGACGCGGTGGCCGTCCTGCTCCTCAACAGCCCGCACCGCTACTGGTGGCCGCTGGGGTCCCTGCTGCGGCGGCCTGTTGCCAGGGGCTTCGGGGGCGCCGTCTACCGCTGGACGGCCCGCAACCGATACCGGCTGCCCGGCGGGACTCCCGCCTGCCAACTGCACAGTGACTGAGGGCCGCGCGTTTCGGCGCGCTCGGTGCGCCGGAACACCGCGAGCGCTCTACGATCTGAAGAAGTCATGCTGAGAATTCTGCGTCCCGTCATCGCCCGCCTACTGCGACCCGTCGGCCGCGGCCTCGCCCAGCTCGGTGTCAGCCCCGACATGATCACGATCGTGGGCACCATCGGCGTCGTCGTGAGTGCGTTCGCCTTCTACCCTCGCGGAGAGCTCTACCTCGGGACCGTCGCTGTCACGGTCTTCGTGCTGTTCGACATGCTCGACGGAGCGGTTGCCCGGGCCGGCGACGTCGAGAGCCGTTGGGGGGCCTTCCTGGACTCGACCCTCGACCGGCTCGCCGACGCCGCCATCTTCGCCGCGCTGCTCATGTGGTTCATCAGCGACGGCCACGATGAGCCGCTTGCCTGGCTCACGATGTTCTGCCTGATCAGTGGGTTTGGTGTGTCCTACATCAAGGCCAGGGCAGAGGCACTGGGAGCCAACTGCGACGTCGGTATCGCCGAGCGGACCGAACGACTGATCATCACGTTGGTCTCCGTCGGCCTCGCGGGGTTGGGCGTTCCCTACGTTCTCGCCGGCGGGCTCTGGGTGCTCGCGATCCTCAGCGCAATCACCATCGTCCAGCGCCTCGTGGAGACCCGTAACCGGTTGACCGAGCCCAGTCCCACGTACGGCGCCACCGAACCGAAGGGCTGAGCACTCCGCTATGGGAGATCGCACCACCACGGCCGCCTACACGCTGGGTTGGACGCTGATTCGCCACGTCCCCGAGCGCTCCGGTCGTTGGGCTTTCACCAAACTCGCCGATCACGCCTGGCGTCACCGGTTGGGCGGTGTCCGGCAGTTGGAGGCCAACCTCCGTCGGCTGGTCGGCCCCGACGCCTCCCTGGCCGAGCTCCGAGCGTTGTCCAGGGCGAGCATGCGCTCCTACATGCGCTATTGGTACGAGTCCTTCCGGCTGCCCGCTATGGGGCGGGACCTCATCGCGGACCGCACCCGAAGTACCGGGATCGACGCACTGGAAGCCCACATCGCCGCAGGCCGGGGAGTGGTCGCAGCACTGCCGCACATGGGCAACTGGGACCACGCCGGAGCGTGGATGACGGTGCGCGGGACCCGGTTGACCACCGTTGCCGAGCGATTGCGGCCGGAGAGCCTCTTCGAGAAGTTCGTGGGTTTTCGCGAGGAACTGGGGATGGAGGTGCTGCCGCTCACCGGAGGACCGTCCAGTGCGGCCGGGACGTTGGCACGCCGACTGCGTGCGGGCGGCCTGGTCTGCCTGCTCGCCGATCGCGACCTCACCGAGTCCGGCATCGAGGTGACCTTCTTCGGCGAATCCGCGCGGATGCCCGCGGGACCGGCTGCGCTGGCCCTTCGCACCGGCGCCGCGCTTTTGCCCGTTTCGCTATGGTTTGACGGTCCGTGCTGGGGTATTCGGGTGCATGCGGAGATCGCGCCGCCCGCGGAAGGCGACCGGTCGGAGAAGACCCGCGCCATGACACAGGAACTCGCGACGGTGTTCGAGAGCGAGATCGCCGAGCACCCGGAGGACTGGCACATGCTGCAACGAGTGTTCACCGCCGATCTCGACCCCGAACCGCGGCGGCGGTGAGTCCGATTCGTGTGGGCCTGGTCTGTCCCTACACCTGGGATGTCCCGGGCGGCGTGCAACAGCATGTGGGCGACCTCGCGGAAGCGCTCATCGGACTGGGGCACCGGGTATCGGTCCTCGCCCCCTGCGACTCCGAGACCGAACTGCCCCCGCACATCGTCTCCGCGGGCCGGGCGATCGCAGTGCCCTACAACGGGTCGGTGGCACGTCTGAGCTTCGGGCTGCGCGCCGCGGCCAAGGTCCGCCGCTGGATCCGCGAGGGCGACTTCGACGTGCTGCACGTGCACGAGCCCGCTGCGCCGAGCCTGTCCCTGCTCGCCTGCTGGGTGGCGGAGGGCCCTATCGTCGCCACCTTCCACACGTCCAACCCCCGCTCGCGTGCGATGGCCGCCTCGGCGACGATGCTGCGCACCGCCCTGGAGAAGGTCAACGGTCGGATCGCCGTGTCCGAGGCGGCCCGCAAGACGCTTGTGGAGCACCTGGGCGGGGATGCCGTCCTCATCCCCAACGGCGTGCTGGTGGACCGTTACACCGAGGCGGAGCCCCTCCAGGGGTGGCCCGGAGAAGGCGGAGCGATCGGTTTTCTGGGCCGGATGGACGAACCGCGCAAGGGGTTGTCGGTACTGCTCCAGGCGTTCGACCGGATCGGACCGGATTTTCCCGGCCTGCGCCTGCTCCTGGCCGGTCCCGGTGACGCCGAGGAGGCGCGTGCCAAGATCGCGCCGGCACTGCGCGACCGGGTGGTCTCCTTGGGGCTCGTCAGCGAGGCGGACAAGGTCCGGGTCTACCATTCCGTCGACGTCTTCTGCGCCCCCAACCTGGGAGGGGAGAGCTTCGGCATCGTCCTCACCGAAGCGATGTCGGCGGGGGCGGCGATCCTGGCCAGCGATATTCCGGCGTTCCGCCATGTTCTGCGGGAGGGGAGGGCAGGACAGCTGTTTCCCACCGGCGACCCTGCCGCGCTGGCGGCCGGCGCCGTGGAGCTCCTCCACGATCCCGATCGCCGGGCCGCGCTGTCTCGCGCGGCCCGTGTCGCCGTGCAGCCCTATGACTGGAGTGCGGTGGCCGCGGACGTGGTGCGCGTCTACGAGGCCGTACTGCCCGAGCCCGACGCACCCGTGGTCGCCGCCCGGCCCGTCGCAGAGACGGGGTGAGAGCGTGCTCTCCACGCTGACCACGGTGTTCGCCATTCTGGTGATGTTCTCTTTCTACCTCTCCTGGCGGGCCACCCGACTGGACCGACTGCACACCAGGTTCGAGACGGCTTCCGCCGCGCTGGACGCTGCCCTCGCCCGGCGCGGAGCGGTCGTGGGTGAGCTCGCAGGCGCCGCACTGCTCGAACCCGCCTCCAACGTGTTGCTGGCCGACGCCGCCGCCCAGGCGCGCCGTGCACGTGGCCAAGCCGACCGCGAGCTGGCCGAGAGCAACCTTTCCCGGACCTTGCGCGTGGTGTTGGCAGAAGCGGACCTGTCGGACGAAGGCACCGGTCTTCTCGCCGAAGTGCACGCCGCGGCCAAGCGGGTCTACATCGCCCGGCGGTTCTACAACGACGCGGTCGCCGCCACCCACGTAGCCCGCTCTTCCCGTCTGGTGCGGGTCCTGCGCCTGGCAGGACGCGCCGAACTGCCCGACTATTTCGAGATGGACGACGAATCGCCGGGGGCGGGGACCCTGGGATGATCCGGTCGGCTCCGTCCGACGACGACCGTCGGGAATTCCCGATCGGCGGTCGTCGTTCCACCTAGGCGTGCACCACGCGAGCGCTCTTTCGCGGATGCAGTGGGCACGGACCGCCAATGGCCCGGACACCTTTGGTGTTATGTCCTGAAAGTGGCGCTCAAGGGAGGATCTACCATGGAGAACACAGGAGCAGGCGAGGCCGACGTCAAGCCCGTTCGTGTGACCCCATAGGATCCTTCCCGCACTGAGGGATTTGAGAGCCGTGTCCACCCAGAACCTGGAGTCCGCAGCCGTGACCAACACCGTTGAGAACACGACCGAAAGCACGGTCGGCACCGCCCGCGTCAAGCGCGGCATGGCCGAGCAGCTCAAGGGCGGTGTGATCATGGATGTGGTGACGCCCGAGCAGGCCAAGATCGCCGAAGACGCCGGCGCCGTCGCCGTCATGGCACTGGAGCGGGTTCCCGCCGACATCCGCAAGGACGGCGGCGTGGCTCGCATGTCCGATCCCGACATGATCGACGGCATCATCAGCGCCGTCTCCATCCCCGTGATGGCCAAGGCCCGCATCGGTCACTTCGTCGAGGCGCAGGTCCTGCAGTCCCTCGGCGTTGACTACATCGACGAGTCCGAGGTCCTCACCCCCGCAGACGAAGCACACCACATCGACAAGTGGGCTTTCACCACTCCTTTCGTCTGTGGCGCCACCAACCTGGGCGAGGCCCTGCGCCGCATCGCCGAGGGCGCGACCATGATCCGCTCCAAGGGTGAGGCCGGCACCGGCAACGTCGTCGAGGCGACCCGCCACATGCGACAGATCCGCAGCGACGTCAAGCGCCTGGGAACCTTGGACGAGGCCGAGCTCTTCATCGCGGCCAAGGAGCTGCGCGCTCCCTACGACCTGGTGAAGGAGGTGGCCACGCTGGGCAAGCTCCCCGTCGTGCTGTTCACCGCCGGTGGCATCGCCACTCCGGCCGACGCAGCCATGATGATGCAGCTGGGCGCAGAGGGCGTCTTCGTGGGCTCGGGCATCTTCAAGTCGGGCGACCCGGCCAAGCGCGCCCAGGCCATCGTCAAGGCCACCACCTTCCACGACGACGCCGAGACCATCGCCAAGGTCTCGCGCGGTCTGGGCGAGGCAATGGTCGGCATCAACCTGGACGACCTCAGCGACAACCAGCGTTACGCCGGTCGCGGCTGGTAACGGCCCCGCCGCGGGCCGGGAGCCCGACGACAGTGGTTCCCGGCCTTTTCGGCCCCGCCCGCGCCAACCAGGTACCTACGCCGGTGAACGCGGGCTTCGGCGTTCTACGGACGCCGTCCACACAGCCGGGCCCTCCCCGGGGAACGGTGATGAACGAGCAGTTGAGCGAGGTTGCCTCTTGTCCGCCACCCCCACCATCGGCGTACTCGCCCTCCAGGGCGACGTACGCGAGCACACGCATGCGCTCGAACGGTCGGGTGCCCGCGTCGTCACGGTGCGGCGCCCGACCGAACTCGACACCGTGGACGGACTTGTCGTGCCGGGAGGGGAGTCCACCACGATGTGGAAACTCGCCGAGGCTTTTGAGGTTTTGGAGCCGCTGCGCAAACACATCGCCTCCGGAATGCCCGCCTACGGATCCTGTGCGGGAATGATCATGTTGGCCGACCGCATCGAGGACGGCGTCCAGGGGCAGAAAACCATCGGCGGGATCGACATGACGGTGCGCCGCAACGCTTTCGGGCGCCAGGTCGACTCCTTCGAGGCGGGGGTGACGGTTACCGGCGTGGACGGCGGTCCGTTCGACGCAGTGTTCATCCGCGCGCCCTGGGTCGAGTCCGTCGGAGCGGGGGCCCACGCGCTCGGACACGTCGCCACGGGAGAACGTGCCGGTAGGATCGTCGCGGTACGACAGGGGGCGCTGCTGGCAACCTCGTTCCACCCCGAACTCACCGGGGACACGCGTATCCACAGGCTCTTCGTCGACATGGTGAAAGGACACGCATGAGCGGCCACTCCAAGTGGGCCACCACCAAGCACAAGAAAGCCGTCATCGACGCGAAGCGGGGCAAGCTCTTCGCCAAGCTGATCAAGAACGTCGAGGTGGCCGCACGCACCGGTGGCGGAGACCCGGACGGCAACCCCACGCTCTTCGATGCCATCCAGAAGGCCCGCAAGAACTCCGTGCCGCTGGACAACATCGAGCGCGCGCGCAAGAGGGGCGGCGGCGAGGAAGCCGGCGGTGCCGACTGGCAGACCATCATGTACGAGGGCTACGGCCCGGCGGGCGTGGCGCTGCTGGTGGAGTGCCTCACCGACAACCGCAACCGCGCGGCCTCCGAGGTCCGTGTCGCGGTCACCCGCAACGGCGGCTCCATGGCCGATGCCGGATCGGTCTCCTACCTCTTCAACCGCAAGGGCGTCGTCATCGTGCCCAAGGAGGGGACCACCGAGGACGACGTCACCCTCGCGGTGCTGGATGCCGGCGCCGAGGACATCAACGACCTGGGCGAGGCATTCGAGGTCATCAGCGAGGCGACCGACCTCCTCCCGGTGCGCACCGCACTCCAGGAGGCCGGGATCGAATACGAGTCGGCGGAGACGAGTTTCCTGCCGAGTATGGAGATTCCGGTGGACGAGGAGGCGGCCAAGAAGGTGCTGCGTCTCGTGGACGCCTTGGAAGACTCCGACGATGTGCAGAACGTCTTCACCAATGCCGACATCTCCAACGAAATCTTGGAGAAGATCGGTTAATCCCCCCGTTTCACTCACGCGCGCCCCGGCAGCAGTGCCGGGGCGCGCGTGTGTCCGCACCTCTTCGGTGGAAGGGCGACCCCGGAGACGGTAGATATGTGCAGTCACCCCTGACGAAACGGAGCCCGGCCATGTCCTATCCCCCCGACCCCAACCAGCAGCCCTGGCAGCAGCCGTCCGGTCCCTATCCCGGACAGCCCCCGCAGGGGCCGCCCCCCGGTTCTTACGGGGTGCCGCCCGGTATCGGGTACCAAGGGGCGCCGCCCCCCGGCGGACCCCAGCCGGTCCTGGAGAAGGGTTTCTTCGGGGCCCTGTTCGACTTCGGGTTCACCACCTACGTGACCTCGAAGGTCATCAAGGTCCTCTACGTCATCGGCCTGGTGCTCGTGACGATCGCGACGCTGTCCTTTGTGGTCAGCTCGTTCTCGATGATGGGGAGAGGGGGCTTCGATACGTTCTTCGGCATCCTCATGCTGCTGTTCAGCCCGGTGCTGGCCCTGCTCTATCTGATCCTGCTACGGATCTGGATGGAACTGCTCATCGTGGTCTTCCAAATCGCCGACGACCTCCGGGCGATCCGGATCCGCGGCGGTTTCTGACACCGCTCACCGGCTCGCTCCGCGAGGGAGGGAGCCGGTGACCCCCCTTCCGGGTAGGCTCTGCGAACGGACGTTCGAGAATCAGGGCGGGGAGGCCGCAAGGTGCGCGTGCTGGGAGTCGACCCGGGGTTGACCCGGTGCGGTATCGGAGTGGTCGACGGGGCCATCGGCCGCACACTCACCATGGTCGCCGCCGATGCGATCCGCACCTCTGCCGATGCCGAACTCCCCGTCAGGCTGCTCGGCATCGAGCGCGGGATCGAGCAGTGGCTGGACGACTACCGGCCGGACGCGGTCGCCGTGGAACGGGTGTTCGCCCAACACAATGTCAGCACCGTTATGGGAACCGCGCAGGCCAGCGCGTTGGCCATCGTGTGTGCCGCACGTCGTGGCCTGCCCGTGGCCCTGCACACCCCCAGCGAGGTCAAGGCGGCGATCACCGGAAGCGGCCGCGCGGACAAGGCGCAGGTCGCCATGATGGTGGCACGGATCCTCAAACTCGCGGAGCCCCCCAAACCCGCCGACGCCGCCGACGCCGTCGCCCTTGCGGTCTGCCACCTGTGGCGCGGCGGCGCCCAGGCACGCGTTGCCCAGGCCCAGCAGGAATTCGCCCGCAAGGTGGAGCTCGCCCGTCAAGCACGCGGCATCTAGTAGTCCCGTACGACACGAGAGGGAAGAAGTGATCGCGTTCCTGACCGGCCGGGTCGCAGCCCGCGGCATCGGATCGGCTGTCATCGAGGTGGGCGGCGTCGGTATGACCGTGCAGTGCACCCCGGCCACCCTGGCACGGCTGCACATCGGTGAGCAGGCCACTGTTGCCACCTCACTGGTGGTCCGGGAGGAATCCCTGACCCTTTTCGGCTTCGGCGACGACGACGAGCGCGACGTCTTCGAGCGAGTGCAGACCGCCAGCGGAGTAGGGCCCCGCCTGGCGTTGGCGATGCTCTCCGTGCACACCCCCGACTCGCTGCGGCGCGCCGTGGCGGCCGAAGACACCGGCGCGCTCACCCAGGTCCCGGGAATCGGCAAGAAAGGAGCGCAGCGCATCGTCTTGGAGCTCAAGGACAAGCTCGGTGCGCCGCTCGACCCCGGTCCTGCCCCGATCGGGGCCGCCGTTTCCGCTCCGGCCGCCCTCGCCTGGCGCCCCCAGGTCGTCTCCGGTCTGGTCAACCTGGGGTGGACCGCCAGGGACGCCGAGGCCGCGGCCGACGCAGTGGCCACCGATGCCGAGGAAGGCGCCGACGTCGCCGTCCTGCTGCGCAGCGCACTGCGCAAACTCAGCCGCGCCTAGCCGCGGCGTCTCTGCCGACCGGAGCGGGATGCCCTTTGCGGCAGCCCGCTCCTGTCAAGAAAGCCCGGGCTGGGCGGGGAACATCCGATCGCCCCGCGACATCCCCCGGCGACCAGCGTAGAAAGGCCGCACCGATGAACGAGCACGACCGCGAACTCGTCTCGCCCGACGCCGACGTGGACGAGCGTGCAGTCGAGGGAGCACTGCGGCCCAAGAGCCTGGACGAGTTCGTCGGCCAGGAGCGCGTGCGCGAGCAGCTGTCCCTCGTGCTGCGCAGCGCACAGCGAAGGGGCAAGGCACCCGACCACATCCTCATGTCGGGGGGCCCCGGCCTGGGCAAGACCACTCTGGCCATGATCATCGCCGCGGAACTGGGCGCACCCCTGCGCATCACCTCCGGGCCGGCCATCGAACGTTCCGGTGACCTCGCCGCGGTGCTGTCCACCCTGCACGAGGGCGAGGTGCTCTTCCTCGACGAGATCCACCGAATGGCCCGTCCCGCGGAGGAGATGCTCTACGTCGCGATGGAGGATTTCCGGGTGGACGTCGTGGTGGGCAAAGGGCCCGGCGCCACCGCGATCCCTATCGACGTGGCGCCGTTCACCCTCGTCGGAGCGACCACCAGGGCGGGAATGCTGCCCGCTCCGCTGCGTGACCGGTTCGGCTTCGTCGCACACATGGACTTCTACCGGCCCGACGAATTGGAGCGGATTCTGACCCGTTCCGCCGGACTGCTGGGGGCCGAGATCGATCCGGACGCGGCAGTGGAGATCGCCGGACGCTCCCGGGGCACGCCTCGGATCGCCAACCGGTTGCTGCGCAGGGTCCGCGACTACGCGGAGGTGCGTGCCGACGGGCGCCTCACCCTGAAGATCGCCCGTGCGGCCCTCAACCTCTACGAGGTCGACGACGAAGGTCTCGACAGGCTCGACCGTGCGGTGCTCGACGCCCTGCTCCGCCGGTTCCGCGGGGGACCGGTCGGCCTGTCCACGTTGGCGGTGTCGGTGGGGGAGGAGCCCGAGACGGTCGAGACCGTTGCAGAGCCCTTCCTCGTCCGTTCGGGATTCATTGCCCGCACTCCCCGCGGCCGGGTCGCAACCCCCCAGGCGTGGTCGCACATGGGGGTGGCTCCGCCTCCGGACGCGGCCTTCGGTGCCGCGGCCCTGATGGAGGAGACCGAAGGGTCGTAAGCTGGACGTAAGCCGGTCTCCGGCTCGACGCCGGTCGGTTCGGGAACCCGCAGCCGGGGCCGTTCGTTGGAGCAGGGCGTGCCGCCCGTTGTGCTGTGGTGCGGCCAGGACATACCCCAGGAAAGGACGCCCAGTGCAGGGCCTACTGAATTTCGCAGCGGAGGGCCAGGGCCAAGGCTCTGGAGTCCTCGGCCAGATCCTCATCTTCGTTCTCATCATCGCGGTGTTCTACTTGCTGTTCTTCCGGCCGCAGCAAAAGCGCCGCCAGCAGGAGATGCAGATGCAGAGTGAGCTGGGCCCGGGGACCGAGGTGATGACCAAGGCCGGTATCTACGGCACCATCACCGAGGTTCACGACAACGACGTCGAGCTGGAGATCTCGCCCGGAACCCGCATCCGGATGGTCAAGGCCGGCGTGGGCGAGGTGATCAACCCGCAGGAGCCCCAGGTTGACGACACCCCTGTCGAGGATCGACCCGATTTCGGCAATGACCCCGGCGACGGCAGGGGAGACAACAAATAGTCTGGCCTGCCCAGCGCGCAGCGAAGACTTTTCACCCGGTACCGGCCCCGCATGCGGGGCCGGTACCGTTTTTGGTCCGACAAACCGGAGAAGGCCCCCGATGACCACTGACCTGATCGCTCTCATCGACCGCCACGTGCGTGACATCCCCGATTACCCGCAGCCCGGAGTCGTGTTCAAGGACATCACTCCGCTGCTGGGCGACCACGCCGCCCTGACCGCGACGGTCCGCGGCCTGGCCGACCCCTTCAGGGACGAGCGGATCGACTACGTGGTCGGGTTGGAGGCCCGCGGATTCATTTTCGGGACACCGGTCGCGCTGGAACTGGGGGCGGGTTTCGTCCCGCTGCGCAAAGCAGGGAAACTGCCCGCACGAACCTTGAGCCAGTCCTATGATCTGGAGTACGGCACCGCGACGGTCGAGATACACGCCGACGCGATCACTCCCGGGAGCCGGGTGCTCATCGTGGACGACGTTCTCGCCACCGGGGGTACGGGGCACGCCGCGGTTGAATTGGTCCGACGCGCGGGTGGTAACGTCGTGGGACTCTCGGTCCTGATGGAACTCGGTTTCCTCAAGGGGCGCGAGAGGCTGCCCGACGTCGAACTGCGCGCTCTGATCGCTCTCTAGCGGTCCGGCGGGGGACGCCGACCAATCGGGGTGCTTGTGCCCCACCGCACCGACGTGCTGATATGTCGTCCCTTGCGGTATGCGAACCGTGGAATGACGGCATGGCGGCACCGCGTTACAGGACCCAAGGGCTGACCGCCCACATCACACATCAAACCGATGCATCGGGCGGCGACGACGACGTCCCACCACCTCGGTTTTGAAGAATCCGGTCCGGCGGAAGCCAACGAGGCGACCATCGGTGAAGCCGCGGGAGGTTGTCCATGCGCAGTGAAATGGTCTCGACCGAGGCGGTTTCCGCACGGTCGGACGAGCCGGACCGAAACCGCGACCAGCAGCCCGGAGACGCCCCGCGCGTCGAGACGGCAGACGAGTGTCAGGGGGGCGCCGTCTCCGACGAGGTGCCCCACACCCCAGTACCCGACGCCGTGGCCGGTGCCGCCGCGGACTCCTCCCACACCGGCAGGACGGATGACGATCCTGACCCAAGGCCAGCTTCCACCACTCCATCCGCCCCGTCCTCTACCGTGCGGGTCCGCCGCAGACTCGCACGACTCGGCGCTCAGCGGGGAGCGAACATGAACCCGGTTCTCGAACCTCTCATCAAGACGGTGCGTGCCACGCACCCCAAGGTCGACGTCCGACTCATCGAACGCGCCTACGACGTCGCAGCGCATCACCACCGCGACCAGAAGCGCAAGAGCGGTGACCCCTACATCACCCACCCCTTGGCGGTCGCCACCATCCTGGGCGAGCTGGGGATGCAGGAGCCCACCATCGCAGCGGCCTTGCTGCACGACACCGTCGAGGACACCTCCTACACGCTTGGGCAGCTGCGCACCGACTTCGGCGACGAGATCGCCGAACTGGTGGACGGAGTCACCAAACTCGACAAGGTCAAGTACGGCGAGGCCACCCAGGCCGAGACCGTGCGCAAAATGGTCGTGGCCATGTCGCGCGACATCAAGGTCCTGGTCATCAAGCTGTGCGACCGTCTGCACAACATGCGCACGCTGCGCTATCTGGCGCAGCCCAAACGGGAGAAGAAGGCCCGCGAGACGCTGGAGATCTTCGCCCCGCTCGCCCACCGCCTGGGAATGAACACCATCAAGTGGGAGCTGGAGGACCTCGCGTTCGCCACGCTGTTCCCCAAGCGCTTCGACGAGATCGCCCGTTTGGTCTCCGAACGTTCCCCGCGCCGCGACGTCTATCTCCAAGACGTCATCGAGGCCGTCTCGGCCGACCTGCGCGAGGCCAGGATCAAGGCGACGGTGCGGGGGCGGCCCAAGCACTACTACTCGATCTACCAGAAGATGATCGCCCGCGACTGCGGCTTCGACGAGATCTACGACCTCGTGGGCATCCGGGTCCTCGTCGACAGCGTCCGCGACTGTTACGCGGCCCTGGGCACCATCCACGCGCGCTGGAACCCGGTGCCTGGGCGGTTCAAGGACTACATCGCGATGCCCAAGTTCAACATGTACCAGTCGCTGCACACCACGGTGATCGGTCCGGCGGGCAACCCGGTCGAACTCCAGATCCGCACCCGGGCCATGCACCGCCGGGCCGAGTACGGGATCGCCGCGCACTGGAAGTACAAAGAGGACCGCAACACCGGTGGCAAGAGCGCCGAGCCCAAGGCCAAGGGCGGTTCCGGCGACCTCGCCTGGCTGCGGCAGCTCATCGACTGGCAGCAGGAGACCAAGGACCCGGGCGAGTTCCTGGAGTCGCTGCGGTTCGACCTCTCCGTGCAGGAAGTCTTCGTGTTCACCCCCGACGGTGATGTGATCGCGCTGCCGCAAGGGGCCACCGCTGTCGATTTCGCCTACGCCGTACACACCGAGGTCGGTCACCGCACCGTGGGGGCACGGGTCAACGGCCGACTGGTTGCGCTGGACAGCGAACTCAGCAATGGCGAGACCGTGGAGATCATCACCGCCAAGACCGCGGACGCCGGCCCCAGCCGCGACTGGCTGAATTTCGTCAAGAGCGCCCGAGCCCGCAACAAGATCCGCCAGTGGTTCACCAAGGAGCGGCGCGAGGCCGCGATCGAGCAGGGCAAGGACGCCATCGCCAAGGTGATGCGCAAACAGGAGCTACCGGTCAAGCGGCTCTTCAGCGGTGAAGCACTGATCGCCCTGGCACACGACCTCCGGTACCCCGATCTCGACGCGCTCTACGCCGCGGTCGGGGAGAACCTGATCAGCGCGCAGAACGTCGTGGAAAAGCTGGTCGACGCCCTGGGCGGTCTGGACGGTGCCGAAGAGGACATCGCCGAGACCGCGGTGCCCACCCGGCCGGTGCGCCAGCGCGCGGCAGGCAATCCCGGCGTGGTCGTGGAGGGCGATGCCGATGTCTGGGTGCGGCTGTCCAAGTGCTGCACGCCGGTCCCGGGCGACCCGATCATCGGTTTCGTCACCCGTGGCTCCGGTGTCTCGGTGCATCGCAGCGACTGCGTCAACACCAAACACCTCGACCCCGAGCGCATGGTCCAGGTGCAGTGGCAGCCCACCGAGAAGTCCATGTTCCTGGTGGCACTCCAGGTCGAGGCGTTGGACCGCACGCGCCTGCTCTCCGACATCACCAGTGTGCTGTCCGATCAGCACGTCAACATCCTCTCGGCGACCGTGCAGACCAGCCGGGACCGCGTCGCGCTGAGCCGGTTCACCTTCGAGATGGCCGATCCCGCTCACCTCGGGCACGTCCTCAAGGCGGTACGCGGTGTGGACGGCGTCTACGACGTCTACCGGATGAAGAACTAGCCGGGGAGAAACCTGCGGCCCGCGCCGCCCCGTTGATACGGGGACGGCGCGGGCCGCAGGCTGTTGAGGGTCGACGAGCCGTCAGCTCATCTCCTCCAGCGCCTTCTGCGCCTCGGCGAGCCAGGACCGGCGCGCGGTCAAAGCATCCTCGGCTTCGCGAACCTTGCGGTCGTTGCCGGCGGTGCGGGCCTTCTCCAGCTTGCCCTCCAGGTCCGCGATGGAGTTGCGCAGCTGGTTGACCGTCGCCTCGGCACGGGCACGTGCCTCGGGGTTGGTCCGCTCCCACTCCTTCTCCTCGGCCTTGCGCACAGAGTCCTCGATCGTGCGGAAGGCACCTTCCAGGCGTTCCCGGGAGTCGCGCGGCGCCATACCGGCCTCCTCCCAGCGCTCCTGGAAGTCGCGCAGCCGCGCACGGGCTTCACGCGGGTCGGAGAGGGACAGCAGTTCCTGGTTGGCCTCCTCCAGCAGTTTCTCCTTGGCTTCGGCGTTGACCCGGAGTTCGGCGTCGCGTTCGGCGAAGACGGAGTTGCGTGCCTGGAAGAACCGGTCCTGTGCACCCTTGAACCGCTCCCAGAGCGCGTCCTCGGTGGCGCGGTCGGCACGGCCGGTGCTCTTCCACTGCTGCATCAGGTCGCGGTAGCGGCCGGCCGTGGGCCCCCAGTCGGTGGAGTCCGCCAGGGTCTCGGCCTCGGCGACGATCTTCTCCTTGTCGGAGCGCACGTGCTCGCGCTGCTCGTCCAGACCGGCGAAGTACGCCTTGCGCCGCTTGGAGAAGGCGTTGCGGGCAGTGGACATCCGCTTCCACAGTGCCTGCTCGGTGGGGCGGTCGGCACGGGGGGCGGCCTTCCACTCCTCGATGAGCTGGCGCATCCGCTCGCCGCCGGTCTTCCAGTGCGTGGTCTCCTCGGCCACCCGCTCGGCCTCGACGACGATGCGTTCCTTGATGTCGCGGGCTTCGCCGCGCGCCTGCTCCTGGGCCTGCTTCTGTTCGACCTTGCGCTGCTCGGCGCGTTCGGTCAGCGTGTCCAGGCGCGCCGAGAGCGACTCCAGGTCTCCCACGGCGTTCGCGTCGGTCACCGAGGTGCGCAGTTTCTGCACGCTGCTCAGAGCTTGGGCCGCGGAGAGGTCGGTCGTCGCCAGCCGCTTTTCCAGCAGCTCCACCTCGGTCAGGAGCGCGTCGTACTTGCGCTGGAAGAACGCCAGCGCCTCTTCCGGAGCGCCCGCCTGCCACGATCCGACGACACGTTCGCCCTCGCTCGTGCGCACGTAGACCGTGCCGTCGTCGTCTACGCGGCCCCAGGGGTCCGTGGTCACCGTGATCCTCCTGCTGTGATGAGCCTGACGATTAGCCAGGTCGATGTGGTCGTGGACAGCATGTCCCGTACGGCTCGCCCCGCCTGAGCGGTGGTCGGCCTTTGGGGGTGGGCATGAATCTACCCGTACCGGCTGAACTGACCTATGTTGTCGCTGCCCAGAGTGTGTACGGTCCGGGCTCCGACCAATATGGCACTGTCGCGGCGATTGGCAAAGAGCCATCGGCCGCGTGGTGACCGAATGGTGATGAATCGTCGGGGTGGCTCGCCTCGGCGCGAGCGGTGGTCTCGTCCGGATAACAGGTCGCTCACCCTCCGCGACCTCGGTAGGCTCGGGGGGCCCGGACCGGGCACCCGCAGTCGTCAAGAAACGAGGTCGGCGCTCACCGTGTTCATCGCAGACTTTCCCGCCGGACCACTGGCCGCGAATTGTTACGTGGTCGCGTCCGCCGCGGGAGGGCGATGCGTGATCGTCGATCCCGGACAGGACGCGGTCGACAGGGTGGCGGGGCTGGTCGCCGAACACGGCCTGACCGTCGATGCGGTGTTGCTCACCCATGGCCACTTCGACCACGTCTGGTCCGCGGCGTCGCTGTGCGAGACCTACGCCGTCCCGGCCTATTTGCACCCCGCCGACCGTGCACTGCTCACCGATCCTGGCCGCGGCCTCGATCCCGGTCTGGCCGCGCAACTGCTCGACCTGTTCAAAGGCCAGGTTCCCGGGGAGCCGTCCGATCTTGTGGCCGTAGCCGACACCCAGGTCGTCAGGCTCGCGGGCCTGGAGTTCACGGTCGATCACGCTCCCGGACACACCCCCGGATCGGTCACCTACACCGTGCCCGGAACGGGAGACGCCCCGGCGGTGATGTTCACCGGAGACCTCCTCTTCGCCGGCTCGATCGGACGCAGCGACTTCCCCGGCGGCGACCACGCCGAGATCCTGCGCAGCCTCGATCGGGTCTGCCTGTCCCGTGACGACGACACCGCGGTCCTTCCCGGCCATGGGCCCCGGACGACCATCGGCCAGGAGCGGGCCACCAATCCCTTCCTGCGCGACCTCTAGGGCGCTTGCGCTTCCGTTTCAGCACGATCGTGAAGAATGATGACCAGCACTGCACCGCACGCGGGTTCGGACTCGCCGCTCATGCCCAGACGAGATACCGGCACCGGTTGCCCTCCTGAGTAACCGGAGACCGCGCATGTCAGGCAAGATGAGACAGTCCTAAACCGTTGAAGGAGAACCCCGTTGATCCGCACGCATGACGCGGGCACGCTGCGCGCCGAGCATGCCGACGAGACCGTAGTCCTGGCCGGCTGGGTGGCACGCCGCCGTGACCACGGCGGCGTCGTCTTTTTGGACCTGCGCGAGGCGTCCGGCGTGGTCCAGGTCGTGGTGCGCGAGGACGACCTCGCCCACGACCTCCGCTCGGAATACTGCATCAAGGTCACCGGCACCGTCCGGGTCCGCCCCGAAGGCAACGAGAACACCGAGATCACGACCGGGGCGATCGAGGTCGTGGCCACCGAGATCGAGGTCTTGAGCGAGGCAGCCCCACTGCCCTTCCCGCTGGACGGCTCCCAGGAGGTGTCGGAGGAGGCGCGGTTGCGCTACCGGTACCTCGACATCAGGCGCCCAGAACGTTCGGCTGCCCTGCGAGCCCGTTCCCAGGCCACCTATGTCGTCCACGACGTCATGCGCGAGCACGGCTTCGTCAATGTCGAGACGCCTTACCTCACCCGTTCCACGCCTGAAGGCGCCCGCGACTTTCTTGTCCCGGTGCGACTCCAGCCCGGACACTGGTACGCCCTCCCTCAGTCCCCCCAGCTGTTCAAGCAGCTGCTCATGGTGGGCGGCATGGAGCGCTACTACCAGATCGCCCGTTGCTTCCGCGACGAGGACTTCCGGGCGGACCGCCAGCCGGAGTTCACCCAGATCGACATCGAGATGAGCTTTGTCGACCAGGAAGATGTGATCGCGCTGGGCGAGCAGTTGGCAGCCCGGCTGTGGAGCGAGGTCGTGGGCTATGAGATCCCGCTGCCGCTGCCCCGTATGCCGTTCAACGAGGCGATGGACAGGTTCGGCTCCGACAAGCCGGATCTGCGTTTCGGCCAGGAACTCACGGAACTCACCGAGGTCTTCGCCGACACCTCGTTCCGTGTTTTCCAAGCGCCTTACGTAGGTGCGGTCGTCATGCCGGGCGGGGCCTCCCAGACCCGCAAGCAGCTGGATGGGTGGCAGGACTGGGCCAAGGCGCGCGGTGCGCGGGGACTGGCCTATGTGTTGATCCAGGAAGACGGGTCTCTTGGCGGTCCCGTGGCCAAGAATCTCTCTGACACGGAGAAGAGCGGCCTCGTGGCCGCGGTGGGAGCAAAAGCGGGAGACGCGGTCTTCTTCGCCGCAGGTGCACGTAGGGCATCCCAAGAACTGCTCGGAGCGGCTCGTCTGGAGATCGGCAACCGTCTTGGCCTCATCGACGAGTCGAAGTGGTCCTTCCTCTGGGTTGTCGACGCTCCGATGTTCGAGGAGACCGATGACGGGGGGTGGACCGCAGTGCACCACCCCTTCACCGGCCCGAAGCCCGAGTTCGAGGCCACCTTCGACACCGAGCCAGCCAGCGCATTGGCCTATGCCTACGACATGGTCTGCAACGGTTCGGAGATCGGTGGCGGGTCGATCCGTATCCACCGCGGCGAGATTCAGCAGCGCGTGTTCGATGTGCTGGGAATCAGTAAAGCCGAGGCGGAGTCGAAGTTCGGGTTCCTGCTGGAGGCGTTCAAGTTCGGCGCACCTCCGCACGGGGGCATCGCATTCGGTTGGGACCGCATCATTACCTTGTTGACCGGTGGCGACTCCATTCGTGATGTGATCGCGTTCCCCAAGACGGCATCCGGGGGAGACCCGCTGACCGGGGCGCCGACCCCGATCACGCCTGTGCAGCGTCGCGACGCCGGGGTCGACTTCGTTCCGGAGAACGAGGACGCCTGAAGCGTTTTCATTGACAGGTGAGGTGACCGGGGTCTGTGCGCCACAAGGGTGCTGGGCCCCGGTTCTCGTTTCGCGCAGTTCCTGGCCGTCGGACGGGAATCGGGGAGGCTGTCGGTGCAGGGAGGCGTGAACGGCAGGCCGGGGCCGTCCGGTCGCGACCGGAGTCGTGAAGAGCCGACCCAGGATTCCTCCGACCCTTCCGCTTTTTGCCTTTGAAGCCCTTCCTGGCGCCTTTTGGGGCAAATAAAGAGTATGGCCGCTTTGCGTTTTCGTGGCATGGGAAGAGGTTGTCGGGGCTGACGGTTCTCCCGGGCTCGGCGGTCCCTGTCCCTTCGCGGTCAGGCGGTTGATTCTCCGCCGGGGGTGCTCGGTGTTCGGCTGTCGCAGCGCTCCTGGGGGTATTCGCGCCAGAGGACGGCTTCCGTGGCCGTCGGGGAACCCGTGCCAACACGGATCCTGAGCACCGGACGGGAGTGCGGCCAAGCCGCTAAGGTGGAAACTCGCCCGCCGGGGCGCCGGTTGGTGCCGAGGAACTCTGGTCGGCACACTTTCCGGGCGATATTGCTTCGGTTGTGAACGATCGATCCACTTGTCGGTACTTTGTTTGCATTTTCATGGAGATGTCCGAAGTACTGTTCGGGCAGAATGGTTCCCGGTCCGCCTTCGGCCGGTTCGACCACTCCCACCTGCCTGGACAGACGCTCATATCGCTAAACTAGGGCGAATCGGATGCTCTCGGGAGACCCGCGACTCACAGGTTGGGCATTCGTGACGACACAGGGATGATCTATACGTGAACGGTTCTACCGGCACCACGGACGGCTTTGCCGGTTCCGGAGGATTAACCGATGCCGCTTTCACCGCGGAGATGGGTGACCCCGCCGGTGCTGCGTTCCTGCATGCCCCGGCTGCAATGCTCGTCGCCGACAACGCCGGCGCGATCGTGTTGGTGAACAAGGCGTTCACCCGCTTCACCGGACTCACCTCAGCCGCGGCGACAGGCCGGGCCTGGCCCGAGCTCTTCACCGAAACCGATCAGGGGCGCGGGTGGGAGCTGCACCGGGCAGCCATCGACCCTGCCGACGTCCGTCCCGCCACCGACCTCACCCTCCAGACGACCCAGGGCGCTCCGCGCCGCACCACCGTCACCCCGCGTCCCCTGCCCGCGCACAGCGACTCCGTCAACGGAGCAATCGTCTCGCTCTCCGAGGTCGGGCGGGACGAGGAGACCCTGCGGGTCGTCACCGAACTTCGGCTGCGCGACGCCGACACCGCGCTGTGGAGCCTCGACCTCACCAACGGTGAACTCGGTGAACTCTTCGGTCCTTCACCGCTGGGGCGAATGCTCGCCGGCGACATCCGCACCCTCGAAGAGTGCCTTGCCCGAGTGCACCGCGACGACATCGCGCGGCTGCGCGACGCGTTGGAGGCGTCCTACCAGGGGCGCGACTACGAGCAGCGGTTCCGCATGTTCGACCAGGTCGGAGATGAGCGCTGGCTCTACGCTCGCGGCTGCTACGTGGGCGGGGAGAGCCCCCGCCTCGTCGGGATCATCGACGACATGACCGAGCACGTCCAATTGGTCCGGCGCCTGGCCGACCGCCGTCGGATCGAAGCCGCGCAGGGGCGCCAGGTCAATGAACTGGCCGCCAAACTCGTCTCCGCAACTACGGTCGAAGAGGTCACCGGACTGCTCAGCGAGGAGTTCGTTCCGATCTTCGGTGGCGACGACGCAAGCGTCATGCTCCTGGACGACGGTCGCCTCAAGCTCTACCCGGCCTCGGCCGCCGACGGGGACTCGGTGCGCATGATCGACGGCCGCGACCCTCATGACGCCTCCTATCCCATGGGCGCGGTCATTCAGGACCGCCAGCCCCGGTTCTTCGAGAGCCGCGCCGAGGTCCTCGAACGTTTCCCAGCCGTCGAGGAGTCGTTGCACCGCACCAGCGCCCAGTCATGGGCGATCGTCCCGATCTTCGGTGATCGCCGAGTGGCCTTGGGGGTGTGGTCGGTCTCCTGGACCCAGCCCCACCATGCCACCCCGGACGAGCGTGCCCTCATGCTGACCCTGGCAGGTCTGGCCGGGCAGGCGCTCCAACGTGTCAACCGCCAACAGGCCGAACTCGAACTCGCCGACGCCGTCCAGCGCCGTATGCTTCCCACCCAGCCACCCGACTTCCCCGATCTCGACGTCGCCGTGCGCTACCTGCCCTCGCGTGCGGGGTGGCGGGTCTGCGGCGACTTCTACGACGCCATTCCGCTCCCAGGCCGCCGTGTCGGCCTGCTGGTCGGCGACGTCCAGGGACACGGAGTGGAGGCGGCCGCGGCGATGGGCCAGATCCGGATGGCGTTCCGTGCGTACGCCACCAATCAGAGCGACCCCGGAGTGGTGCTGACCGAGACCAACCGGCTGCTCAGCGAGACCGGAGAGATCGTCTTCGCGACCTGCGGCTACCTGGTCCTTGACCTCGACTCCGGCAAGCTGCAGGCCGCCTGGGCCGGCCAGCCGCCGGTGGTCCTGGCGACCGAGTCCGGCTTCGACATCTGGGAGCCCGAAACCGGCCCGCCGGTCGGGGTGGACATCGACGCCTCCTATCCCGTCAGCAGCCGGGAGCTGGCTGTCGGAGCCACCCTGCTGATGTGTTCGGACGGCCTGGTGGAGAGTTCCAAGGTGCACATGGAGGACGGCCTGGCCGAGGTCGGCAACGCCCTGTCGGCGATGGCTGCCGACGTGCACCAGGCAGCCACCTCCCTTGCCGACCTCGTGCCGGCCGGCCGCGGCGACGACATCGCGATCCTGATCGCCCGGATGCGTTGACCACGGACCTGCGGGGAGGCCCGGTCGGGCGGAACCGCTGGGTATGACCGGTGCCGTGCCGGGTACGGGTGTCACTCATGAGACAACGATCAGCCGTGCCGCCCCCCGCGGCCTCGGGCACAGAAGTATCCCCTCGCCTGCTCGGCTGGGCCGCCGTCATCCTGCTGCTCGGGTTCGTGGCCCTGAGCGCTGTGCTCCTGATCGATGTCCGCGCGCCTTTGTTCCAACGCGGCGACGAAGCCGTCACCGCGACCGTCGCAGCCGGCCAGACCGGAGCGCTCACCACGGTGGCCCTCTTCCTCCACCACTTCGGCCAGTGGCCGTTGGCGACCGTGTGGTTGGTCGCGCTCTTGCTCCCGTTGGCCGTTGCGCGGCGGTGGGATTCCATCGCCCTGGTCGTCGGGGCCTGGGCCGGCACCTCGCTCCTGGCCGTGCCGTTCTTCAAGGCCGTGGTGGATCGCGTCCGCCCGCTTGAGCAGTTGGTCGTGATGGCCTCGCCGTCCTACCCTTCCGGGCACACCGCCTTCGCCGCGGTCGTCACGATGTCCGCTGTGGCGGTCTGCCCCCCGAAATGGCGGGCGTGGGCACTCGTGGGGTCGCTGGTCTGCACCGCGGCAATGGGGTGGAGCCGGATCTACGTAGGCGTTCACTGGTTTTCCGACACCATGGGCGGTGCACTGCTGGGCTGGGGGATCGCGCTCCTGGCGTGGTGGGCGGTGGCCCGGGTGCACGGTATCCGTGCCGGCCGAATCGACTCCGACGCGTCCTGAACCCGTCTGGACGTCCGCCCGGACCGGTCAGCCCAACAGGAACAGCACCGCGATCACCATCGAGATCACCACGCCCAGAACACCGCCCCAGTCACTGCGGCCCATCTCGTGGTTGAACGTCTTCCTGGCCGCTCCCAGCAGCACGAACCAGCCAGGAACCACGGTGGCCAACAGATAACCCAGCCGGAGCGCGTGCAGGAAGCCGTCAGCGGTGAAGAACCCCGGGTAGTGCCAGTCCGGTAGCAGGGTGGCCTGGGTGAACCATGCCCACAGCGCCGAGGCCATCCACCCCACGGGCAGTTGGATCACCGGAAGCGCGAACAGCAGGAGCATTCCGATCAGCGCTCCCTGGAACGTCTCACCGTCGGGGACGGCCTCCTCCGCCGGCTTCTCGGGGTCTTTCCCCGTTTCGGTGTCGTCCCCGTCGGAGTCCACGGGTTCGCCCGGAGCGTCGCGGACGTCGGGCACGCGTCCGCTGCCGGCCGCGTCCGCATTGACCAGGCGCTCGATATCGGCCAGCGTTCGTTCCGGAGCCATCGTCTCGGCGGCTTGGAGATCGGAGCCTTCGCCCCACCGTCGGGTCGGGGCGACAGCCGGAGTCTCGCCCACCGGGACCGGGGCGGTGCCGGACAGGGGGGCGGCTCCGCGTGCGTCACCCAGCCGGTTCAGGATCTCTTCGGGATCGGGGCGGGCGGCACGCTCCTTGGCCAGGCAGTCCAGCAGGAGCGGCCGCAACGAATCGGGCACCCCGCTCAGGTCCGGTGGGTCGGTGCTGACCCGTTTGAGCATCGTCAACGCCGCTCCGGTGCCAAAGGCGGGCCGTCCGCTCGACGCGAGCACCAGGACCGCGCCCAGGGAGAAGACGTCGCTCCTGGCGTCCAACTCCTGGCCCTCCACCTGCTCAGGCGACCAGTAGCCGGGGGTGCCCACGGTTACCCCGGTTCCGGTGATGGCGAGTCCGTCGGCGGCCCGGGCGATACCGAAGTCCAGCACCCGGGGCCCGTCCTCGGCCAGCAGTACATTCGCCGGTTTGAGATCGCGGTGGATCAGACCGCACCGGTGCACATCGATGAGTGCCTCCGCGAGGCCGGCCGCGAGTACCCGTACCTCGGATTCGGCCATGGGGCCCCGGGCCTCCACCTCGGCCTGCAGGGTGGGGCCCTTGATGTAGGCGGTTGCCAGCCACGGGATCTCCGCCTCGGGATCCGCGTCCAGCACCGGTGCGGTGAAAGCGCCGCTCACTTGCCGGGCAGCCAGTACTTCGCGCGCGAAGCGGATCCGGAACTCCTCGTCTGCGGCGTATTGACGGTGCACGGTCTTGACCGCAACCAACCGGTCCCCCGGGGAGCGGGCCAAGTAGACCTGACCCATTCCGCCGGCCCCCAACCGATTGAGCAGGGTGTAGCGCCCCACGTGGAGAGGGTCGGTGGCCTCCAGCGGCTGCACGACGTCACCTCCTCGGAGCGATCGGAACGGGGCAGTATGGCACAGTCCCTGTCCCATACTGCCCCAGAAGCCGGATCTTGCGGCATTCATCCCTCCGTGTGGCGTGTGCTCGCCCGTTGCCGTCCCGCCGCTCTGCGTGGTCGCCTACGCTGAACACGTGTCCGAAACACTGTTCGACGATGCCGGGGCCGAGGCCCAGCGCGGCCAGGAACCACTGGCGGTGCGGATGCGCCCGCGTACCCTCGACGAGGTCGTCGGCCAGCGCCACCTCCTCGGTCAGGGCAGCCCGCTGCGACGCCTGGTCGAGGACGACGCCCCGATGTCCCTGCTTTTGTGGGGGCCGCCGGGTACGGGCAAGACGACCCTGGCCACCGTGGTCAGCAAAGCCACCAAGCGCCGCTTCGTGGAGCTTTCCGCCGTCACCGCCGGGGTCAAGGACATCCGTTCCGTCGTCGACAATGCACGGCGCGAACTCGGTATGCGCGGGACCCGCACGCTCTTGTTCGTCGACGAGGTGCACCGTTTCAGCAAGACCCAGCAGGACGCACTGCTGCCGTCGGTCGAGAACCGCTGGGTCAGCTTCATCGGGGCCACCACGGAGAACCCCTTCTTCTCGGTGATCAGCCCGCTGCTGTCCCGCTCGCTGATGCTCACCCTGGAGTCCCACACCGATGACGACATCCGTGCCGTCGTCGATCGTGCACTGACCGACGGCAGGGGGCTCCGAGGCCGCTACACCCTCAGTTCCGAAGCCGCCGAGCACCTGGTCCGTCTCGCAGGGGGCGACGCCCGCCGTTCGCTCACCTATCTGGAGGCAGCGGCCCTGGTCGCCGGTGGGCGAGAGGAGATCGCCCTCGCCGACGTCGAGCGCGCGGTGGACCGAAACGCGGTGCGCTACGACCGCTCGGGCGACCAGCACTACGACGTCACCAGCGCGTTCATCAAAAGTATGCGTGGCAGCGACGTGGACGCGGCACTGCACTACCTGGCCCGCATGGTCGAGGCCGGAGAGGACCCGCGCTTCATCGCCCGTCGCCTCGTCGTGCACGCCAGTGAGGACGTCGGGATGGCCGACCCCAGCGCACTGCAGGTGGCTGTTGCGGCGGCCCAGGCCGTGGAGCTGATCGGTCTGCCCGAGGCACGGATCAACCTGGCCCAGGCGGTCATCCACATCGCGCTCGCGCCCAAGTCAAATGCCGTCGTCCGCGCCATCGACGCCGCATCGGCCGACGTGCGCGCAGGCAAGACCGGAGCGGTCCCCCCACACCTGCGCGACGGCCACTACAAGGGTGCGAAGGAACTGGGACACGCCCAGGACTACCTTTACCCGCACGACCATCCAGGCGGAGTCGTCGCCCAGCAGCACGCCCCCGACTCCCTGGACGGCACGCAGTACTACCATCCCACCACGCACGGGGCAGAGCGCCGGTTCGGCGAGGTGCTGGAGCGGATCAAGGGAGTTCTGCGTCCGTTGTGAACAACGGCGCCTGTTCACCGCCCGTCCCGTGCCCACCCGCAGCGGAGGGCGAGGGCCGTGACGAGAAGGCTGGGGATCACCCTCCGCCGTCGATCTGTGGGACTTCGGTGACCGCGGACAGCCGCAGTGTCCCGTCGTCCTCGGTGGTGTAGGTGATCTCGACCGGGATCGGGTCGGCACGATCGTTGACCGACCACACCAGGTCCACCGGGGTGGTGATCCAGGTGGGCGACCCCGTGGGGTCGAACAGGGGCTCGGTGACCCAGTCGGGAGCACACAGCAGCCCGCACCTGACGTCGGCGTCGGGCAGGACCTGCGCCCACTGGACCACTGCCTGCTCGGAGATGCCCCACAACGGCTTGCCGTAGGCCACCGAGGCCGTTTCCTCCTCCACCACCTCCGCCTGGAGGTAGTTCACCGCCAGTCGTCCTGGCGGACGGGTCTCCGCCGATTCCACCTCCGAGGCAAGGAAGACCACCGCCCGGCCCTGCTCGGGCAGCGGTGGCAGCGTCACGGCGGTCGTGACGGGCGACGAAGCCGAGGCGGGGGTGGCTTCGGGAGCGGACACCGAGCAGCCGCAGGCACACAGGACCAGCGCTGCCACGGTGCAGGGCAGTACCGGGGGAGAGAGCCGCATCCCCCGATTATGAACGCCCGGCCCCCGGGGTGTCCGCTCCTTGACTGAAACCGGTCACCGTCGGCACGAAGGGGCTCGTCGCGCAAGCGCGACGAGCCCCTTCGCCTTTCGCCCCCGGACGTCAGGGTGCAGGCGGGTACACCTCGGTGACCTGAATGATCGAGGGAGTCCCCGTCTCGGGGTCGGGCTCACCGAAGGTCGCCTCCGCGATCACCACATCACCCCAACTGAGGTAGTTGACCAGGTCGCGGCCGGTCACCGTATAGGTGCCCCGGTTCTGTTCGTCGGTGTAGACCTGTCCGGCGGCCAGACAGAAGTGCGCGCACAGCACCTCGGCATCGGCGGCGATCAGCGCCTCCAGCGGTTCTTCGGCACCCTCGACAGGTGTCCACCGCGCGCTCCACTCCTGCGGAGTGACGATCTCCTCGGACGAGGGAAGCCCGGCGTCGGGGTCGACCTCCTGCACCGGCGTGTAAGGCCAGGGGCCGGCCAGCAGGTTGTTCTCCGCAGGGCCGTCGAAGCGCACCATCATCGTCCCGCTGTCCAGCGGAGGCGGCGGCGTCGGGGAAGAACTCGGAGAGGGGCTGGGGGAGGGCAGCGGTGCGGCGGTACCCAAACCCCCGCCGAACGCGGCCACCCCGGCCCACGCCGCTCCGCCCAGCAGGACAGCACCCAGCACGGCGCTACCCGTCAGCAGCAGGGCGCGGCTGCGGGGCGCCTTCGCGGCAGAGGCGGTGGCCGTCGACGCTGCCGGCCGGAGGGCCGAAGTCTTCGCCGCGGCCTTGCCGGTCTTACCTTTGCCACGCTCGTTCAGGTGCACCACCCGGGGCAGGAGCGCAGGTTCCACGATGCCCTGCCATTCCCGGTTCAGCAGCCGGGTCACGCCCGTTCCGGGCCCCGCCTCGGTACCGACGGTGCCCAGCCCCTCCTCCCACAGTTGGATGGAGGCGCGCAGCAGTTCTTGACCATCGGGACGTTCGGCAGGGTCCTTGGCCAGTGCTGACTCCAGCAGCGGCCGCAATTCGGAGGGAACGCC
Source organism: Nocardiopsis ansamitocini (assembly GCF_030268225.1). GTDB lineage: Bacteria > Actinomycetota > Actinomycetes > Streptosporangiales > Streptosporangiaceae > Nocardiopsis_D > Nocardiopsis_D ansamitocini. The sequence continues at coordinate 548,236 of NZ_BSQG01000003.1, forward strand.
TTCCAGGTCGGGGGCTTCCGACTCGACCCTGGCAGCCAGGACCGCGGGCTCGCCCATGCCGAACGGCAACCGTCCAGTCGCCGCGAAGGAGATGATCGCCCCCCAGGCGAAGGCGTCGGATGCGGGACTCGGTGCGGCGCCGTGGTGCCGCTCCGGGCCGAGCCACGCCGCGGAACGCCGCAGCGACTCGGGATCGCCGGGGAGGGAGCAGTCGAGAATGCGCGGGCCGGTGGAGCTGAGCAGAATGTTGCTGGGGGTCAGGTCGCCGTGGGACAGGCCGTGCGCGTGGAGGGAGCAGAGACCCTCGGCAAGCCCCGCAGCCAACGCGATCAGCCGGCCGGGGGTGAGGGGACCGCGCTTTCGGGCGTATTGCGCCAGGGGGATACCGGAGGCGTAGGGCATTGCCAGCCAAGGCGGATCGCCGGCGGAGTCGAAGGTGACGGGCGCCACGTAGCAGCGGCCGTCCACTCCGGCCAGTGCGCGCAGCCGCCGGTCCAATTCTGCGCGGGCGTTCCGGTCGGCGACGCGCGCGGGAGGCAGCGTCTTGACCGCGAGCAGGGAGTCCGTGCCCGCGGCGGGGTTCACCGCCGCATAGACGGTGCCCGTGCGGCCCGATCCGAAGCGGCCCACCAGCACGTAGGGGCCGATCGCCTGCGGGTCCTCGGGGGCGATGGGGCCCAGATCGGGCGGTACCAGAACGGAAATTGTCCGTTCGGAACGTCGGCTCATCGTGGTCCTGTCTCAAGGGATGCCGTGGGGGAGGGGAAACAGCGGGAGGCGCGGAGCCGCGCTGCGCAATCGTAACGAAAACCGCGTGTTGTGGCGCCGTACGTTTAGGACGCGCTATCCGGGTTACGGGTTTCCGGATGGTCGGAGGCGGTAGTGTCCCCCTGTCCGGCTCCTCTCGACCGCGAGGACCGCGTTCCCGGTCACCGACCGTGACTTTTCACCAGCCCAGCGCGTGGCAACGCGGTGCCCGCGCCGTTCCCGCTCGTTCCCTGTCCGAACGAACCAACAGTTAGCGGAGTTCGCATGCTGACCGGAGGAGAGCTCGCAGCCCTGATCGCCGTCGTGATCTGGGCGGTGCTGGCCGCATTCCTTTGCGTTGCCCTGATCAAGCTCACTCGGTTGTTGTCCGAGACGACCAAGGCGGTGTCAGAACTGCGCGAGCGCACCGGGCCGCTGCTCGACGATGTCACGGCCACGGTCGAGCGCGCCAACGGGTCCCTCGACCGGGTCGAGGAGATCACCGCCAACCTCGCCACCACGAGCGAGGACGTCTCCACGATGACGTCCCTCACGCGTTCGGTGGTCACCGGCCCGCTCGTCAAGGCGGCATCACTCTCGTACGGGGTGCGCCAGGTACTGGGCCGTCGTCGGGCTGTCGCCCTGATCCGCACCCGGCGCAGGAGGCAGCGCGCATGATCGGCAAAGGAATCTACTTCGTTGCGGGGGCCGCACTCGGCGGCTACCTCGTGCACAAGCTCAACCGGACCGCGCGCTCCTGGGGGCCCAGCGGAGTGGCCGACCGTGTCGGCGACCGGGTCCTGGAGTACCGCTCCGCCATCCGCGAGCTCAACGACGACATCGCCGGAGCGGTGGAAGAGCGCGAGGCCGAACTGCTCCGTCGTTACGGGGCCGAGGACACCGCCGCTGTGGAGCCTCGAAGGCACAGGGGCGTGTTGCCCGGGGCGTAACGGCGCGGGCCCGGGGCCCTTCACCCTCCGAGGGCGTCCGGGGGCCTCACGGGGCCGCCCGGGGCCCGCGCCGGTGGACTCTACCCCGTGTGGCCCGGCGCCGTCTCCTCGACGACCGATCGGGCCGGCCGGGCCGTGCCAAGGCCGGTTGCCACGAGGTACAGCAGCGCGTTCATCGAGGTTCCCGACACGAGTTCGCGTTCGGCCACCAGCGCAGGCACCCGGTTCAACGGGACCCATTCGATGCGTTCGGCCTCCCAGTCCTCCTGCGGTGCGCCGATATGCTCAGCGGACCGGGCGAAGAAGATGTGGTGCGCCGAGTCGGAGATCCCGCTTGAGGGCTGGGTATACAGCAACGGCCGAAGCGGGCCAGGTCGCCAGCCCGTTTCCTCCTCCACCTCGCGGGCGGCCGCGGCCGCGGGCTGTTCGCCCTCCTCGACGCCCCCGATCGGAATCTCGTATCCCCAGGTGTCGGTGATGAACCGGTGCCGCCACAGCAGCAGCACCTCGCTCGCCTCGTTCATGACGACCGCGCCCGCGCCGGGCGCCGAACGGATCACCCGGTGTTCGAGGTGCCTGCCGCCGGTGACCTCCACGTCGGCGACACGGATGTCGAGCCACCGGTCCTGGTAGAGCGGTTTCTCGGAGTGGACGGTCCAGCGCATGATGCTCCTTGCCGAGAGTTTTGTGGGCCAAGGCAACCACAGGGGCTGTCACTGCCGCGTCCCGCACTGCTCCCGGTGTCTCGGCGAGGTGTGTGCGCCCGGGCGGTGCCTCGGCTGCCCCGTCCCCGCCCGATCGACGGGAACAGCCGATGGAACAAGGACGACCAGGGTTCTCGCCACTCCCCTCAGCGGGACGCCGCCCCGCTGACCGGGAGGGCCCGGCTCGAAGGCACGGAGCCGACGCGCGCCTGTTCCGGTTCGTTGACGCTCGTCCGGTAACGGTTATGCCACACGCCCCGATCGCACTATTGTTCGGGGTGGTGGGCACTGGGCGTGCGTTTCGCTGTTTGCATGTGTGGCTTTCTTGCGCCTGCGACATGCTTTGCGCGTCGATGAATAGGCTTGGCGGTAGATTCGGGGCGGCCCTGCCCGGCCGGCAGACCGGAGTCGACTACCGGTACCAATCCGCACCACCTGGACGTTCCCGGCGCCCGCGCCCGCGGCGCAGGCGCGAACCGATGAGCGTCCACACGACCTTTAACCCTACGATGGGCGCCTACGTTGTCGTAGGCCATGCCGCCGGGAACCGCGTACCGCTGCCGGTGGCTGTAGGACCGATACGGGAGGGCACCAATGGAGACGGCAGAGATCGCTCGCCGATTCCTCACTTTCTTCGAGAACAACGGACACACCGTCGTGCCCTCGGCAAGTCTCGTCGCAGACGACCCGACGCTGCTGTTCGTCCCGGCCGGGATGGTGCCGTTCAAGCCGTACTTCTTGGAGCAGGCGACACCCCCCTACGACCGGGCCACCAGCGTCCAGAAGTGCATCCGCACCAACGACATCGAAGAGGTCGGCAAGACCTCGCGTCACGCGACCTTCTTCCAGATGCTGGGCAACTTCTCCTTCGGTGACTACTTCAAGGAGCAGGCGATCCCTCTCGCCTGGAAGCTTGTCACCGACCCGGTCGCCGAGGGCGGCTTCGGTATCGACCCCGACCGTCTCTGGGTCACCGTCTACCTCGACGACGACGAGGCCGAGGCGATCTGGCGCGACAAGGTGGGCGTGTCGCCCGACCGGATCCAGCGCCGCGACATGGAGGACAACTTCTGGTCCATGGGCGTGCCCGGACCCTGCGGCCCCTGCTCGGAGATCTTCTACGACCGCGGTCCCGAGCACGGCGCCGAGGGCGGCCCGGTCGCCGACGAGGACCGTTACGTCGAGATCTGGAACCTCGTGTTCATGCAGTTCGAACGTGGGGAGGGCGGCACCAAGAAGGGCTACCCGATCCTCGGTGACCTGCCCAGCAAGAACATCGACACCGGCCTGGGACTGGAGCGTCTCGCCTCGTTGCTCCAGGGCGTCGACAACATCTACGAGACCGACACCCTCGGCCGCATCCTCCAGCGCGCGGCCCACCTCACCGGTGTCGCCTACGGTACGAATCCCCGTGCCGACGTCAGCCTGCGGGTCATCGCCGACCACGTGCGCAGCGCCACAATGCTCGTCGCCGACGGTGTGAAGCCCGGCAACGAGAAGGGCGGCTACGTCCTGCGTCGTATCCTGCGACGCTCCATCCGCAACCTGCGGCTGCTCTCGGGGGACGAGTCGTTCCACATGCACGACCTCACCGAGACCGCGATCAGTGTCATGAGTGAGCAGTACCCCGAACTGCGGGCCAACGCCGACCAGATCCACGGGGTCATCGACGCCGAGGAGAAGAACTTCGCCGACACGCTGCGCTCAGGCACCACGCTGTTCAACCGCGCAGCGGAGCGGACCAAGGCCGCGGGGAGTACCGGCTTCTCCGGGGCGGACGCCTTCCAGCTCCACGACACCTACGGCTTCCCCATCGACCTCACTTTGGAGATGGCCGCTGAGCAGGGCCTCACCGTGGACGAGGACGCGTTCCGCCGGCTGATGCAGGGACAGAAGGACGCGGCCAAGGCCGACGCCAAGGCCAAGAAGATCGGCAACGCGGACGTCAGCACCTATGCGCGGCTGCTGGAGAGGTCCGGTCCCACGGACTTCCTCGGCTACACCGAGACCGAGGGCGAGGCCACCGTTCTCGGCCTCGTCGTCAACGGCGAGGACGCCACCATCGCGCGCGCAGGGGACAAGGTCGAGCTCGTCCTGGACCGCACCCCCTTCTACGCCGAAAGCGGTGGCCAGCTCGCCGACAAGGGCACCGTCACCATCGACGGCCGCGGCGTCGTCGACATCGACGACGTGCAGAAGCCCATCGCCGGGCTGTTCGCCCACCGCGGTACCGTGCGCAGCGGCGAGGTCGTCGTGGACGACACCGTCCACGCCGCCATCGACACCGGTCGCCGCGGCTCGGTGTCGCGCTCGCACTCGGCCACCCACCTCATCCACTCCGCGCTGCGCAACGCACTTGGCCCCTCCGCCGGCCAGGCCGGGTCGGAGAACCAGCCGGGGCGTCTCCGCTTCGACTTCACCGCGGGCAAGGCCCTTACCGGCGACCAGCTCGTCCACGTGGAAGAAGAGGTCAACACCGTCCTCGCCGAGGACATCGAGGTCCGCTACCACGAGACCACGCTCGACAACGCGCTGGCCATGGGCGCGCTGGCAATGTTCGGCGAGAAGTACGGCGACACCGTGCGCATGGTGGAGATGAGCGACTACTCCCGCGAACTGTGCGGCGGTACCCACGTCGGTGCCACTGGACAATTGGGCCTGGTCAAGCTGCTGGGCGAATCCTCGGTGGGTTCCGGGGTACGCCGGGTCGAGGCCCTGGTCGGTATCGACGCCTTCCGGCGTCTGTCCACCGAGTCGGCGCTCGTCGGCCAGCTCTCCGAGCAACTCAAGACTCCGCGCGAGGACCTGCCCCAGCGCATCGACACGATGGTCTCCCGGCTGCGCGCGGCCGAGAAGGAGATCGAGAAGCTGCGTGCCGCCCAGGTCCTCCAGGCCGCGGACGGTCTGGCCAAGGGCGCGCACGACATCGGCTCCGTCCGGGTCGTGGCCCACCGTGCGCCCGACGGGACCGGACCCGACGATCTGCGCACGCTCGCCCTCGACGTGCGTGGCCGCCTGGGCGAGGACCACCCGGTCGCCGTCGCGATCGTGGCGGTCCCCAAGGACCGTCCCGTCGTGGTGGTCGCGGTCAACAAGACCGGGCAGGCCGCCGGTCTCAAAGCCGGTGACCTCGTGGGTGTCGCTGCCCGCGCGCTCGGTGGCGGCGGCGGTGGCAAGGCCGACGTCGCCCAGGGCGGCGGGACCGACGCCTCTGCCGTGGACGCGGCGCTGCGCGCCGTGGAACAGCGAGTCTCGGAGGTCCCGTGACCGGCCCGGATCGCGCGCCGACCGTCCCCGCGGTCGGCGTCGCCGGCAGGCGCTGCGAGGTGCTCTTCCGTTGAGAAACGGTGTGCGACTCGCGGTGGACCCCGGAAACGCCCGGATCGGGATCGCGCGTAGCGATCCCAGCGGCACTCTGGCAACCCCGGTGGAGACCATCCGCCGGGGGGCCGGTGACCTCGACCGCATCGTCGCCCTCGTCCTTGAGTACGAGGCGCGTGAGGTCGTTGTCGGTTATCCGGCGTCGCTCTCTGGAGCGGAGGGGGCCGCCGCGCGCAGCGCGCGCTCCTTCGCCCGCGCCCTAGCGCGCAAGCTCGCCCCCGTCCCGGTGCGTCTGGTGGACGAGCGTTTGACCACCGTCACCGCACAGAACCAGCTGCGGGCGGGAGCCTCTTACGGCAAACGAGGTGCCCAAGGCGGCCGGGCAAGGCGTTCGGTCATCGACCAGGCCGCCGCGACCGTGCTGTTGCAGAGCGCACTCGACGCCGAACGGCGCACCGAGCAGCCCCCCGGTGAACTCGTCGAGGAAGACCCATGAGCGGCAACGACCACCACATCGATCGTCCCCGTGCATCAAGATCCCCCCGTGACCCTCGCGTGCGCCGACCCGAACCGGTGACCGATCCCTGGCAGTCCGCGGACGACGCCGAGTTCCGACGGCGGGGAGAGCCGGGTGCACGCGCCCACCGCGACGAACACGGAGTCGGCAGACGGGGGGAAGGCCCCGCGCCGGAAGAGGCGGACCGGCCGCGCACGCCCGCGGCCGGACTCGACCTCGGCGCGGACACCGAGAGGCCGCGTGGCCGACGTCGCCGGCCGGGCCCGGCCGACACCGGCTCGATGCCCCGTATCCAAGACGACACCGCCGCACCAGTGGCGGATCCGCTCCAGGAACAACCCAGGGGCCGCCGCCGCAGGTCCGACACAGGTGCCGAGGAACTCGGTGCGCACCCCGGTACCGGTCCGATCCCGACCGACCGCCGCCGCGGTCCGCGGCGGCGACCTTCCTACGACGAGTTGGCCCCGGAGTCCGACCGGAGTTCCGGACGAGGGCCCGATCCGCTGGACGACGCTCCCCCTCCCCGCCGCCGTCCGCGTGCGGTCGCCGACGAGGGAACGGGGGAGCAGACCGGGGCGTTCGCGGCGCCGGCCGACAGCGACCCCGTGGACACTCCCCGGCGTGTCCGGCGCGGCGCCGAACCGGCGGACGGTCGGCGCTCACGCCGTGCCGAGCCCGCGGAGGAGCCGGTCGAGGCGCTGGTCGGAGTCCCTGGTGGGGATCCGGCCCCGGAGCGGGGCTCCCGCCGCTCGCGCCGCGAGCGCGACATCGATTCCGACCCGGAGGAGGGGACGGGCTCGCTGCCCCTTCCCTTCGACGCCGAGGAGCACGGCGAGGACGACGAGGACGAGCGTCCCCGCTCGCGGCGTTCCAGGCGCGGTGACGATGACGACGACCGGGGCGGACGCCGAGGAGGCGGACGCCGCAAGGCCAAGGGCAAACGGAAGCGCAAGGGCGGGTTCGCCTCGTTCTCCGCGGTCATGGTGCTCGTGGTGCTGCTCGGCGTCGGCGGTTTCGGTGGCTACACCCTGCTCAGCACCTACGTGATCCCCCCCGACTACTCCGGCGAGGGCAACGGTGAGGTCGAGATCGTCATCGAGAACGGCGACTCCGGGACCACGATCGCCCAGAAGCTGGAGGAGGCCGGTGTCGTCAAGAGCGTGCGTGCGTTCACCAACGAGCTTCGCGGTCAAAACGCCAACTTCGCCCCCGGTACCTACCTGCTGCGCTCGCAGATGAGCGGGGCCGCGGCCGTGCAGCTCCTCCTGACCCCGGAGGCCCGGGTCGGGGTGCGCCTCACCATTCCCGAGGGACTGCGTGCCGTCGAGATCCTGCCGCTGATCGCGGAGGAGACCGGCATGGAGCCGGCGGACCTGGGTGCCGCCTACGCCGATGAGGAAGCGCTCGACCTGCCCGACTACGCCGAGAACGGGCCCGAAGGGTTCCTCTTCCCCGACACCTACCAGATCGATCCCGGCACCACCGCAGCCGACCTGCTGAAGCAGATGGTCGACCGGCACAAGAGCGTCGCCGAGGAGATCGACCTGGTCGAGAGGGCCGAGGCGATCGGGTACACCCCCAACGAGGTCATGGCCACAGCGGCGATCATCCAGGCCGAGACCGGCAGGGTCGAGGACATGGGCAAGATCTCCAGGGTCGTCTACAACCGTCTCGACATCAATATGCAGTTGGGGATGGACAGCACCTGCTTCTACGTCCTCGACGAGTACGGCACCGCACTCAACGACGACCAGCTCATTCGTTGCAGGGACTCCGGCAGCGACTACCGCACCTACTACCGAACCGGTCTGCCCATCGGTCCGATCGTCAGTCCCGGTGCGGATGCCATCGAGGCCGCATTGGAGCCGGAGGAGGGGGAGTGGTTGTTCTTCGTCGCCACCGACCCCAGCAGCCTGGTCACCAAGTTCGCGGTGACGGAGGCGGAGTTCACGCAGCTCAAGGAAGAGTTCGAGGCGAACCGTCTAGCGCAGGCACAGGAGTGAGCACGATGACGTCCATACGACGCGCAGCCGTCCTCGGCTCGCCGATCGCCCATTCTCTGTCGCCGGTGTTGCACACGGCCGGGTATGCGGCCCTCGGCCTGGCTGGGACGTGGGACTACGGACGTCATGAGTGCGACGAACAGGGGCTCGCGGCGTTCCTCGCCGGTTGTGACGACTCGTGGGCCGGCCTGTCACTGACCATGCCGCTGAAGAGGGCGGCGCTGGGCCTGGCCGACGAGGTCGACGAATTGGCGATTGCGGTGGGCGGGGCGAACACCGTCGTCTTCGGCCCGGACGGTCACCGCTACGCCTACAACACCGACGTCGAGGGAATCGTCGCGGCCAGCGTCGAATCCGGTATCTCCGGTCTGCGCACCGCCACCATAGTGGGGGCCGGGGCCACGGCGGCCTCGGCGCTTGCCGCGGTACGCCGGCTCGGTGCCACAGAGCCGGGGGCCGTCACGGTGCTTGCCCGCGACCTCGCCCGTACCGGTGAGCTGGTCGATGCCGCCGAGCGGATGACGGCGAAACCCGTGCTGGCCCCACTGTCCGAGGCCGCCGCCCACCTGGAGACCGATCTCGTCATCTCGACACTGCCCACCGGCGCGGCCGACCACCTCGCCGAGGCGGTCGCGCAATCGGGGGCCCCGGTCTTCGACGTGGTCTACGCGCCCTGGCCGACGGCGTTGGGTGCCGCTGTGGAACAGGCGGGTTCGGTCGTGATCGGGGGCTTCGCCATGTTGTTGCACCAGGCGGGTGCCCAGCTCAGTCTCATGACCGGGCGGGCAGCACCGATCGAGGCGATGCGCGCCGCCGGCCTGGCGGAACTGGCGCGTCGAGCGGCCGGGGAATGACCGGCGCGGTCCTGCGGTTGTAGTGATCGGGGGAACCCCTTGGTGCGGTGCCTGTCGTGGAGGTCCGCGACGTCCCTATTTCTTGATAGGGTGAGGCACTGACCTGATCCGGTGCACGTGTGCGCCGGATATGTAAGCGGAGGGCGATCCTCCCACCTGTAGGGCGAACAGCCTCTGCGGGTTCCGGTTTCAAGCGGTACCGGTTCGCCGAACCAGTCGGTTCGGCACGGTGTCGCGGTTCGAGCACCAAGCCCTCGGGCGACGTTCTCGCACCAACCGGTGGATCGATCACCCCGCTTGCACCAGCTGGCGGGGTTTTTCGCGTCTTGGCACTGCACCGTTGGGAAACCCCCCACATATCAACGAGATACTCGACGAAATTTAGGGAGGGGTCCCATCAGCGCTGAGCAGCCCCGCATTAACGACCGCATCCGGGTACCCGAGGTCCGCCTCGTAGGACCCAACGGGGAGCAGGTCGGAATCGTCCCTGTCAACGACGCCCTGCGTCTCGCACAGGAGGCCGATCTCGACCTCGTAGAGGTCGCACCGACCGCCCGTCCGCCGGTCGCCAAGCTGATGGACTACGGAAAGTTCAAGTACGAGTCCGCGGTCAAAGCCCGTGAGGCGCGCAAGAACCAGACCAACACGATCATCAAGGAGATCAAGCTCCGTCCCAAGATCGACCCGCACGACTACGAGACCAAGAAGGGTCACGTCGTTCGGTTCCTCAAGGGCGGGGACAAGGTCAAGGTGACGATCATGTTCCGCGGCCGGGAGCAGTCCCGCCCGGAGCTGGGTTTCCGTCTGCTGCGCCGGCTTGCCGAGGACATTCAGGAACTGGGTCAGGTCGAATCCCAGGCCAAGCAGGACGGCCGAAACATGGTCATGGTGATCGGACCGCACAAGCGGCGCGCCGAGCACAAGGCCGAGGCCCGTGCCGCCGCTGAGGCCGCCAAGGCGCGCGACGAGCGCCCCGCGGCTGACTCCGAGTAGGCATAAGCAGCATCCGCCTGACGCATCGAGACGAGCGCGGGCGCGCGGTCCCCACCGGGACCGCGCACCCCGCTCTCTTCATGCCCGGCGTGGACATTCGCACCACCGTCACCGATGGTGCACCGACTGATAGTTGAGAAGGAGCGACGGCGCCAATGCCGAAGAACAAATCGCACAGTGGAGCCAGCAAGCGTTTCCGCGTCACCGGCACCGGCAAGATCATGCGTCGCCGCGCCAACAAGAACCACCTGCTTGAGCACAAGGCCACCAAGCGCACGCGTCGCCTCACCCCGGACGTGCAGCTGTCCCCGGCCGACACCAAGAAGATCAAGAAGCTGCTCGGCTAGTTCGGTCCCTCGGGCGGTCCCCTTCGCCCGATCTGCACGTTTGTTTCGACTGGCCCCCGAATCTGGACGGATTCGGATGCGGCCGACCGGTGGCGCGCACGAAGCCCACCGGCTATTCATGAGGAGTTCCAAGTGGCACGCGTGAAGCGGTCTCTCAACGCCAAGAAGAAGCGCCGCGTCGTTCTCGAACGCGCCAGCGGATACCGCGGCCAGCGGTCGCGTCTGTACCGCAAGGCCAAGGAGCAGATGCTCCACTCGATGACCTACGCCTACCGCGACCGCAAGGACCGCAAGGGCCAGTTCCGTCGTCTGTGGATCCAGCGCATCAACGCCGCCTCCCGCGCCAACGGTCTCACCTACAACCGCTTCATGCAGGGGCTCAAGGCATCCGGCATCGAGGTCGACCGCCGGATGCTCGCCGAGCTGGCCGTCAACGACTCCGCGACCTTCGCGACCCTGGTCGAGACCGCCAAGAAGGCCATCCCGGCCCCCGCCAAGTCCGCGGCCTGAGCGGCGGCGTAACACAGCTATGGCGAGCCACGAGTTCACGAGTATTCGGTCACCCAGGATCAAGGGAGCTCGTCGGCTCGCCAAACGCGCTTTCCGGCAACGCGAGCGGCGCTTTCTCGCGGAGGGGCCGCAGGCGGTGCGCGAGGCGCTGGCCCAGCCCGGCGTCGTGCACGAGTTGTACAGCACGGCCGAAGCCCTGCAGCGCCATGCCGACCTGGTGCATGTCGCGGAGGCCGCGGGCGTCCCGGTGCACCGGGTCACCCTTGAGGTCATGACCGAGCTCGCCCAGACGGTCACCCCGCAAGGCCTGCTCGCGATCTGCTCTTTCGTCGACGTCGGCCTGGCCGACGTCGGTGAGATCCGTCTCGCCGTAGTTCTCTCCCACGTCCGTGACCCCGGCAACGCCGGAACCGTGCTGCGTACCGCCGACGCCGCCGGCGCCGACGTGGTCGTCTTCACCGACGCCTCCGTGGATCCCTACAACGGCAAGTGCGTGCGCGCCTCCGCAGGCAGCCTGTTCCACCTCCCGGTCGTGGTCGGGCCGCGCGTCGGTGAAGTCGTGCGTCATCTTCGCGACTCCGGCGCGGCGGTGCTGGCGGCCGACGGCGGCGGCGACCGCGACCTCGACTCGGTCACCGATTCAGGCGGCCTTGCCGGACCGGTGGCCTGGGTCTTCGGCAACGAGGCGTGGGGGCTGCCCGAAGAGACGGTGGCACTCACCGACGGTGCGGTCAGTGTTCCCATCTACGGTGCGGCCGAGAGCCTCAACCTCGCCACGGCCGCGGCCGTGTGCCTCTACGCCACCGCTCGCGAGCAGCGTCGTGCCGCGGCCACCGCGTCCTTGGGCTGACGCCTCCCGCCCGCTCCAACTGTGTTCCGGTCACCCGTTGTTATGCGTCATACGCGTAACGACCCTTGAGTCGGGTAGCGCGCAGTCGCCGCTGGTCGTGTCGGACGCCACTCCCACTTTGGCTACGCAGTGTGCTGATTTACCCCCTGTTTTCGGGAAAACAGCGGCGTTGTCGGGTTGCCCGCCTACCCACAGTTGCCGATACGCTCATGCTCTTAGGCCCTACACACCCTTACGGGTGGACGATGCGACGTGCTCCGGGCGATCGGCGCAGTCGTGGGCGTAGTCGGCGAGAGCAGCGGGTAACTCCCTTCGGGGGTCGTGTCTGCGTCGCAGACGTCCACTGGACGCGCGCTGTACAACACGGGCGGTTTCGCGGTCGGCAGGAACGCGGATGTTCACATATGGCTTGGGAGGCGGTCGTGGGCGGCGACCAGTCGGCAGTTGGCGGTACGGGACAGGACATCTTGTTCTCGACCGAGGAGCTTCCTGACGGAGTGCTGATCGCCGACGCCCGGGGACGGGTGGTCGCCTTCAACCGGATGGCCGCCCACCTGACCCGAACCAGATCCGACTCGGCCATCGGACGCGATTTCCGTGATGTCCTGCCCCTCCAGGACGCCGAAGGACGCGACTGGTGGAAGTGCACGGACCCCTACGGCGGACTGGCCATCCGGGTCCGCCAGCCCGAACGGGTACTGTTGCTCCCCGACGGCCGCGAGGTCATGATGGCTGCCCGTTATGTTCGGGAGCGCCCGTGCGGTCAGGTCACCCGACTCGTGGTCACGCTGCGCGATGCCGCACATCGGGCGCGCTCCGAACGCAGCCGGGCCGACCTCGTCTCCACCGTCGCCCACGAGCTGCGCTCGCCGCTCACCAGCGTCAAAGGTTTCACCGCCACCATGCTCGCCAAGTGGGACCGCCTCAACCGGACCCAGAAGCTGTTCATGCTGGAGACGGTCAACGCCGACGCGGACCGGGTCACCCGGCTCATCACGGAGCTGCTGGACGTCTCCCGCATCGAGTCGGGCCGGTTGGAGATGCGCCGGCAAGTCGTGGACCTGGCCGAGCGCACGCGCAGGGTGATCACCGGGCGTATCGCTGCGGGCGACGCAGTGGACCGGTTCCGCCTCGATGTGCGCGGTCCCCTCCCCGAGCTCTGGCTGGACTCCGATCGCGTCGACCAGATCATGTCCAACCTCGTCGAAAACGGTGTGCGGCACGGCGCTGGTACTGTCACCATTGTGATCGAGCCGTTCGAGGGAGGGGCAGCCGTGTCGGTGCGCGACGAGGGCGAGGGCATCGCGCCCGACGCCGTGCCGCGCGTCTTCCGCCAGTTCTGGCGCAACAAGCGTCGCGGCGGCACCGGCCTGGGGCTGTTCATCGTCAAGGGCCTGATCGAGGCCCACGGTGGCGCGATCACGGTCGGCCGCGCGCCCAGCGGCGGCGCCGAGTTCCGATTTACCGTGCCCGCCGGTACCCCCGAGTTCGTCTGACGGTCTCGGCATCGGCGGGCCGACCCTGACTTCCCTGTCGGCTTGAGTCCGCCGCTTTGCCGCGGTGGGCCATGAGTGCCGCCCCGCATGGCGCGGGCGGCGAGGCAACCACCCTATGTCTGCACCGAACAATTCCCATGATCCCGTCGAGGCGCACGCGCTGAACCCGGACGAGGTCGCCCGTATGCGTGCCGAGGCGATGGAGGCCGTCGCCGCGGCGAACAGCCTCGATCAGCTCAAGGAGGTCCGGATCGCCCACGCGGGCGACCGGTCCCCGCTGGCACTGGCCAACCGTGAGATCGGCGGTCTCCCCCCCGCTGCCAAGGCCGACGCCGGCAAGCGCGTCGGCGGCGCGCGCAGGGAGATCTCCGAGGCGTTCAAAACGCGTCAGGCCGAACTCGAAGAGGAGCGCGACGCCCGCGTCCTGGTCGAAGAGGCAGTGGACGTCACCCTGTCCTTCGACCCGATCCCGCGTGGTGCCCGGCACCCGCTGACCACCGTCGCCGAGCGTATGACCGACATCTTCGTCGGCATGGGCTTCGAGGTCGCCGAAGGCCCCGAGGTCGAGGCCGAGTGGTACAACTTCGACGCTCTCAACTTCCTGCCCGACCACCCCGCCCGCAGCATGCAGGACACCTTCTTCGTCGAGGGGCCTGGCGGAGCCCACTCCGGTCTGGTGTTGCGCACCCACACCTCCCCGGTCCAGGTGCGAGCGCTGCTGGACCGCGACGCACCGGTCTACGTGGTCGCTCCCGGAAAGACGTTTCGCACCGACGAGCTGGACGCGACGCACAGCCCGGTCTTCCACCAGCTCGAAGGCCTCGTCGTTGACGAGGGGATCACGCTGGCGCACCTGCGGGGCGCGATCCAGGTGTTCGTCGAGCGCATGTTCGGGGAGGGTCTGCGCACCCGGATGCGTCCCTCCTACTTCCCCTTCACCGAGCCTTCGGCCGAGGTGGACATGGAGTGCTTCGTCTGCCGCGGGGCATCCGTGGGCGACCCCGACGCGCCCTGCCGGACCTGCTCCTCCGAGGGGTGGATCGAGATCGGTGGCTGCGGCGTGATGAACCCCCGTGTGCTGACCGCCGCGGGAGTCGACACCGAGCGCTACAGCGGGTGGGCGTTCGGCTTGGGCATCGAGCGGACCCTGATGTTCGCCCACGGTGTCAAGGACATGCACGACATGGTCGAGGGTGACGTCCGGTTCACCGCGGCCTTCGGGATGGAGATCTGATGCGCGTCCCCCTTTCCTGGTTGCGGGAGTACGTCGAACTGCCGGCGGAGGTCACTGCGCGCCAGCTCGCCGCGAAACTGATCTCGGCGGGGCTCGAAGTCGAGACCGTCGATGAACTGGGCACCGACATCACCGGTCCGATCGTTGTCGGCCGGGTCGCCACGATCGAGGAGCTCACCGAGTTCAAGAAGCCGATCCGCTTCTGCACCGTCGACGTGGGCCAGGCCAACGGCACCGGTGCGCCGCAGGAGATCGTCTGCGGCGCGCGCAACTTCGCCGAGGGCGATCTCGTCGTGGTCTCGCTGCCCGGCGCGGTCCTTCCCGGCGGGTTCGCCATCGGTGCGCGCACGACCTACGGCCGCATGTCGGCCGGCATGATCTGCTCGGCCAGCGAACTGCAGTTGTGGGACGATCCCTCCGGCATCATCGTGTTGCCCGCGGGAATCGCCGAGCCCGGTAGCGACGCCTACGCGCTGCTGGGGGTGCGCGATGACGTCCTGGACATTGCAGTGACCCCCGACCGCGGCTACGCGCTGTCGATGCGAGGGGTGGCCCGTGAGGCCGCCGCCCTCTACGACGTGGCCTTCACCGATCCGGCCGGCCTCGCCGCTCCGGCCGTGGAGAAGGACGGCTACCCCGCGACGGTGGCCGATTCGGCGATCTGCGGACGCTACGTCCTGCGCGGGGCCACCGGGTTCGATCCGGCGCTGCCCAGCCCGCCGTGGATGCGCCGCCGTCTCCACATGGCGGGGATCCGCTCGGTCTCCCTGGCCGTGGACGTCACCAACTACGTGATGGTCGAGACCGGGCAGCCCCTGCACGCGTGGGACCGCGCCACTGTGCAGGGTCCGATCCGGGTCCGTCTGGCGGAGCCGGGGGAGAAGCTGGAAACCCTCGACCACGTCGTGCGCACCCTCGACCCCGACGACATCCTGATCGCCGACGACTCCGGTCCGATCAACATCGCCGGGGTCATGGGTGGCCTGAGCACGGAGATCAGCGGCACCTCGACCGACATCCTGATCGAGGCGGCGCACTTCGCCGACACCCACATCGCACGCGCCTCGCGCCGGCACCAGCTCTCCTCGGAGTCCTCGCGCCGCTTCGAGCGGGGGGTCGACTCCGCGGTACAGGTGGCCGCGGCCACCCGCGCGGTCACCCTGCTCGCCGAACTGGGCGGTGCGGTCGTCGAGGACGCGATCACCCACGTGCACGGCACCACCCCTCGCGCACCCATCACGATCGCTGCGGGGCACGCCGGCCGGGTCGCGGGCGTGGACTACCCGGTCGAGACCGAGATCGCGCGGTTGCGCCTGGTGGGCTGCGAGGTCGAGGCGGACGGCGACACGCTCACGGTCACCCCGCCGACCTGGCGCCCGGACCTGACCGACCCCAACGACCTGGCCGAGGAGGTCATCCGGTACGAGGGATACGAGAACATCCCCGCGATCAGGCCGCGCGCGGTCGCGGGCCGGGGGCTGACCCGCAGCCAACGGCTGCGCCGCGCGGTCGGGCGCACCCTGGCCGACACCGGGTTCAGCGAGGTACTCAACTATCCGTTCGTGGGGGAGCGCGATCTCGACGCGCTCCAGCTGCCCGCGGACGACTCCCGCCGCGTCGCCCTGAGGCTGGCCAACCCGCTCAACGATGACGAGCCGCTGCTGCGCACCACGCTGCTTCCGGGACTCTTCAAGACCGTGGCCCGCAACGTCGGCCGTGGTTTCGCCGACGTCGCGCTGTTCGAATCGGGCCTGGTCTACCGGCCGCGGCCCGGTGCGCCGGAGGTGGCCCCGATCCTGGCGGTGGACCGCGGACCGACCCCGCAGGAACGCGCCGGCCTCGACGCCGCGATCCCCGACCAGCCGCGCCGGGTCGGCGCGGTCCTGGCCGGCCAACGCGAACGTGCAGGGTGGTGGGGCCCTGGCCGTGCCGCGACCTGGGCCGATGCGGTCCACGCCGCCCGCGAGGTCGCAGCCGTCGCGGGGGTGCGACTCGATGCGCGCGCCGCTCAGCACGCCCCCTGGCACCCCGGGCGCTGCGCGGCTCTGTACGCCGGAGCGACCCTGGTCGGTCACGCCGGTGAACTCCACCCCCGGGTGACCAAGGCGTACGGGCTTCCCGAGCGCACGGTCGCCATGGAGGTCGAATTGGACCTCGTGGAGGGCCTTGCGAGGAGCGGGCAGGCTCCGGAGGTAGCCACCTATCCGGTGGCCAGTCAGGACGTCGCGCTGGTGGTCGATGCCGGTGTGCCCGCGGGAGAGGTCGAGGCCGCCTTGCGGGAGGGGGCGGGTGCGCTGCTGGAGAGCATTGCGCTGTTCGACGTCTACACCGGCGAGCAGGTGGGGCAGGGAAACAAGTCCCTCGCCTACGCGCTGCGGTTGCGTGCTTCGGACCGCACCCTGACGGCCGAGGAGGCCACTGCCGCCCGTGATTCCGCGGTTGCGCTGGCAGCCGAGCGCACCGGGGCGGTCCTGCGGGGATAGGGCCCGCCGCGTTACGCCGACCCTCTCCGCCCCTGACCAGGCTCGGTCGGGGGCGGAGGGCTTTGGGTGGCGTCCTGCCTACCGAAGGGGTATTTTATTTTACGGGGAAGATATTTCTTGGGGGGTAAGCGATGACCACGCTGTCCGGCGGGCCGACCGACGACCAGATCACCGATGACGACCTCATCACCAGTTGGGGATTGTTCCACGAGGCGCTGAGCGCGACGATGCCCATCCTGCTGCGCGGGATCGATCCGTGCGGTCGTGACATGTCCGGCCCGTGGTTCGAGGTCATGATCCGCCTCCAGCGTTCCCCCGACAACCGTCTCCCCATGAGCCAGCTTGCCCGGGAGGTGTCGCTGAGCAGTGGTGGGTTCACCAAGCTGGCCGACCGGTTGGAGCGCAACGGCTTCCTGGTCCGCCAGTCCTGTCCTTCCGACCGCAGGGTCACCTATGCGGCACTCACCCCCGAGGGGCTGGAGCTTGCGGAGCAGGCCAGGGCCAAGCACGTGGCGCTGCTGCGTGAGCACGTGCTCGGGGTGCTCGGTTCCGAAGGGATCCACTCGCTGGCCGACCACGCTCGCAAACTCCGCGACAACTCCCGCGAGATCGCCTGACACCGCGTGGAGCGTACGCGAACACCAGTGCGTTAGGCTTGCCTAAGTTTTTTCTTGGCCAAATGGCGCCGGTATAACCGGTGTACAGGGGGAGCGGGATGACCGGGCTGACGGGGATGGACGACGCGGCGGTGGTCGCCGATCACGCCTCGTTGCGCGCGCTCGTCGGGGAGGCCGGCCAGAACGTTCTGGACAAGGACATCGGTCGCATCGACCGCCATGCCGCGGACTTCATCGCTCGCTCTCCCTTCGTGCTTCTGGCCACCTCCGGGCCTGACGGCACCTGTGACGTCTCGCCGCGCGGAGAGAATCCCGGCGGTTTCCTGGTGGTGGACGAACGCACCATCGCCATCCCCGACCGGCCCGGCAACCGCCGCCTCGACAGCCTGACCAACCTCATCGACAACCCCGAGGCCGGCCTGCTGTTCTGCGTTCCGGGGATGGAGGAGACACTACGGGTCAACGGTGCGGCCCAGATCGTCACCCAGGCGTCCCTCCTCCAGCAGATGGCTGTCAACGGCAGGCCCCCCACTCTGGCGATCCGGTTGCGAGTCCGTGAGCTCTACTTCCACTGCGCGAAGGCGTTTCGCCGATCGGGGCTGTGGAAGCCCGAGAGCTGGCCTGATCGCTCGGAGCTGCCCACCCTTGGACGCATCGTCAAGGACCAGAGCGGTACGACCGTCCCGGCCGCCGTCATCGACGCAGGTCTCGCCGCTGACGCCCGAACGAACCTCTACTAGGATCGCTGTCCCCGGGGGCCACGGCCCCCGATAGCCTGTGCCCAGAATGCCCGTATCTCAACGGGCGGCGGGCGTGCAACGTCGAGGGGAGTCCCAACCATGAAACTCATCGCGAGTGCGGCCGAGATGCGGGCGATCCCCCGGTCGACGGAGTTCCGCAACGGCGGTGTGTCCTTCTGGTACCGGGAGCAGGGACTGCCCGAGCGTCGCGCGCCGCTGCCCGGCTCCGCCGACTACGACGTGTGCATAGTGGGCGCCGGCTACACCGGCCTGTGGACTGCCTATTACCTCAAGAAAGCACAGCCCGACCTGCGCATCGCGATCCTGGAACGCGAGTTCGCCGGTTTCGGTGCCTCCGGGCGCAACGGCGGTTGGCTGTCCGCGGAGTTCGCGGGATCACGGGAACGCTATGCGGAGTCCCACGGCAAGGGGCCGATGATCGCCCTCCAGCGCGCCATGATGGCCTCGGTGGACGAGGTCATCGCGGTGGCGGAGCGCGAGGGGATCGACGCGGACATCGTCAAGGGCGGAATGCGCACGGTCGCCACCAACTCCGCCCAGGAGGCCCGCCTGCTGGAGGAGATCGCCTACCTCCAGGAGTGGGGCTACTGGCCCGAAGACATCTACCTGCTGGACCCCGGGCACGAACCCGCACTACAGGTGGCCGGTGCGGTCGCCGCCGCCTTCAGTCCGCACGCCGCGCGCATCCAGCCGGCCAAGCTCGCCACCGGGCTGGCCAGGGTGGTGGAGGCGTTGGGGGTGGACATCTTCGAGGACACCGCCGTCACCGAGATCACGCCCCGGACGGGGCGCGAGCACCCCTCGGCCGTGACGCCGGGGGGTACGGTGCGTGCCGAGCACATCATCCGCGCCACCGAGGGGTTCACCTCGTCCCTCGCCGGTCAGCGCCGCCAGTGGCTGCCGATGAACAGTTCCATGATCGCCACCGAACCCTTGGACGCCCGGACATGGGAGCGGATCGGCTGGAGCGGTCGGGAGGTCCTCGGCGACGCCGCGCACGCGTACGTCTACGCCCAGCGCACCGCCGACGACCGGATCGCCATCGGCGGACGTGGCGTGCCCTACCGGTTCGGCTCCGCCCACGACGCCAACGGGGCTACCCAGCCGCAGGCCATCGCGGAGCTGTGGCGGGCCCTGGTGCGGCTGTTCCCGGCCGCTGCCGAAGCCCCTGTGGCGCACGCCTGGTCCGGGGTGCTGGGGGTGCCCAGGGACTGGTGCCCGACCGTGCACGTGGACCACGCCGAGGGGCTGGGATGGGCCGGCGGGTACGTCGGCAGCGGTGTGAGCACCTCCAATCTCGCCGGACGCACCCTGCGCGATCTCGTGCTGCGCCGTACCACCGAACTGACCCGGCTGCCGTGGGTCGGCCACCGGGTGCGCGGCTGGGAACCCGAACCGTTGCGCTGGATCGGTACCCAGGTCATCTACGGCCTCTACCGGACCGCCGACCGCCGTGAGTCCGACCGCGTCTCCCAGACATCCGGTTTCGCCGATCTGGCCGCCAAGATCTCGGGGCGCTGATCGGTCGCCCGTCGGCCCGTCGGTCGATCCTTATGCGCTGGCTTGCATAAATTTTCAGCAGCGTGCATGATGGTGCACAACGCGCACCATCTCACGGGGGAGTCAAGCATGGGTCACACCGCTGCCGTCGCCGGTGCCAGCGGCTACGCGGGCGGCGAGCTCCTGCGTATCCTGCTCGACCACCCCGACATCGAGATCGGCACACTCACCGCCGGCGGCAACGCCGGCACCCCCCTGGGCGCACACCACCCGCACCTGATCGCTTTGGCCGATCGCGTCCTCGCCGACACCAGCGCCGCGACACTGGCCGGCCACGACATCGTGTTCCTGGCCCTTCCCCACGGCCAGTCCGCGGCCATCGCCGCCGAGCTGGGCGAGGACGTGCTCGTCGTGGACCTGGGAGCCGACTTCCGGCTCACCGACGCCGACGACTGGACGGCCTTCTACGGCTCGGAACACGCCGGGACCTGGCCGTACGGTCTCCCCGAACTCCCGGGAGCCCGCACGGCCCTCACTGGTGCCAGGCGCATCGCCGTACCCGGCTGTTACCCCACCTGCGGAACCATCGCCCTGTTCCCGGCCTATGCAGAGGCGCTCGTGGAGCCCGAAGCCGTGGTCGTCGCCGTCTCAGGAGCCTCCGGAGCGGGCAAGGCCCCCAAACCCACCACCGTGGCCTCGGAGGTCATGGGCTCGGTCAGCACCTACGCCGTGGGCGGTGCACACCGTCATACGCCCGAGTTCGCACAGAACCTCTCGGTCGCTGCCGGTGCCCGCGTCACCGTCTCCTTCACGCCGATGGTCGCGCCCATGCCCCGCGGAATCCTGGCCAACTGCTCGGCCCCGCTCAAGCCGGGGATCACCGCGGCCGACGTTCGCGCCGCCTATCAGCGGCACCTCGCCGACGAACCCTTCGCGCACCTCCTGCCCGAGGGCACCTGGCCCAGCACCGGAATGACGGTGGGCGCAAACCACGCGCTCGTGCAGGTCACCGTGGACGAGGCCGCCGGTCGTCTCGTCGCTGTCGCTGCCATCGACAACCTCACCAAGGGCACCGCGGGCGGGGCCGTGCAGAGCACCAACATCGCCCTGGGCCTGCCCGAGACCACCGGCCTGCCCGCCGCCGGTATCGCACCCTAGCCACCGCCCGGCGGACCGTGTCCGCCCCGAACCATCCAGCGCGGTCCCGCCCACCCGGCGGGGCAACCGACGAAAGGCAGCACAGTGAGTGTTACCGCGCCCCGCGGTTTCCGAGCCGCCGGAGTGGCAGCCGGAATCAAAGGCGGTGAGCACCGCGACGTCGCCGTGATCGTCAACGACGGACCTTCCCGAGCCGCCGCAGCCGTCTTCACCACCAACCGGGTGAAGGCCGCGCCGGTCCTGTGGTCCCAGCAGGTCCTCGCAGGCGGCCGGGTGTACGCGGTGGTCCTCAACTCCGGCGGCGCCAACGCCTGCACCGGTGCGCCCGGCTTCCAGGACACCCACGCCACCGCGGAGCGCCTCGCGGACGCGTTGGAGGACTCCGCCGCCGAGATCGTCGTCTGTTCCACCGGCCTGATCGGCGAGCGGTTGCCGATGCCCGAGCTCCTGGCCGGTGTGGACGCGGCAGCGTCCACCGTTGCCCGCGACGGCGGCCTGGACGCCGCCGACGCGATCCGCACCACCGACAGCGTCTCCAAGATCGCTTTCCGGCGCGGTGGGGACGGCTACACCATCGGAGGTATGGCCAAGGGCGCCGGAATGCTCGCCCCCTCGCTGGCCACCATGCTCTCGGTGCTCACCACCGATGCCGACCTCACGTCCGAACAGTGCGACACGCTGCTGCGCGCGGCCACCGCCTGCACGTTCGAGCGGGTCGACGCCGACGGCTGCACCTCGACCAACGACACCGTGCTCCTGATGGCCTCCGGGGCCTCGGGCGTGGTGCCCGACACCGCCGAGTTCGCCCGGCTGCTCACCGAGGTCTGCCAGGACCTGTGCAATCAGCTCATCGCCGATGCAGAAGGCGCCTCCAAGACCATCGCCATCGAGGTGGTCGGCGCGGCCAGCACCACCGACGCCGTCGCTGTCGGCCGCTCCATCGCCCGCAACGCGCTGTTCAAATGCGCGATCTACGGTGAGGACCCCAACTGGGGGCGGGTGCTCTCTGCGGTAGGCACCACCGACGCCGTCTTCGAACCCGACCACCTCAACGTCGCCATCAACGGAGTGTGGATCTGCCGGGGCGGTGCGGTGGGCGACGACCGCTCCAAGGTCGACCTCAAGCCCCGTGAGGTGACCGTCACCGTCGACCTCTCCGCCGGAACCGAAGCCGCCACCGTCTGGACCACCGACCTGACCGCCGAATACGTCCACGAGAACTCGGCCTACTCGACATGATCTCCAGAATCCACGCCGCTGCCCTTGAGAAAGCCAACATCCTCATCGAGGCACTGCCCTGGCTCGGCGCGCTCCACGGCAAGACCGTCGTCATCAAGTACGGCGGAAACGCGATGACCGACCCCGAACTGCGGGAGCGCTTCGCCGAGAACATCGTCTTCCTGCACTATGCGGGCCTTCGCCCGGTCGTCGTGCACGGTGGCGGCCCGCAGATCAGCGCCCACCTCGACCGGCTCGGCGTGGAAAGCACCTTCGCCGGGGGACTGCGCGTCACCACGCCCGAGACGATGGACGTCGTCCGGATGGTCCTGGTCGGGCAGGTCAACCGTGAGATCGTCGGGCTGATCAACGCCCACGGCCCTTTCGCCGTAGGCATGTCGGGTGAGGACGCCCATCTGTTCACCGCCGAGCGCAAGCCCGCCATCGTCGACGGCGAGCCCGTCGACATCGGTCTGGTCGGCGAGGTCGTGGACGTGCAGCCCGGTGCGGTGCGCAGTCTGCTCGACGACGGCCGGATCCCGGTCGTGTCCAGCATCGCCCGCTCGACGGACGGCGTGTACAACGTCAACGCCGACACCGCGGCGGCAGCCCTGGCCGTGGCGCTGGGCGCGACCAAACTCATCGTGCTGACCGACGTCGAAGGCCTCTACGCCGACTACCCGGCCAACTCCGACCTGATCAGCTATCTTTCCGCCACCGAGCTGGAGCAGCTGCTTCCCGAGCTTTCCTCGGGCATGGTGCCCAAGATGGAGGCGTGCCTGCGGGCGGTTCGCGGCGGTGTCCCGCAGGCGCACGTGCTGGACGGCCGGGTTCCCAACGCGATGCTCCTGGAAATCTTCACCGACGACGGCATCGGCACCATGGTGCTCGCCGACGAGTCCACCGAAGGAGAGCTGCCATGAGCGCCACCGAGCAGCTGCGCGCACGGTTCGAGTCCGTCTTCATGCCCAATTACGGCACGCCGCCGATCGCACTGGTCAAGGGGGAGGGACGCCACGTCGTCGATGCCGACGGCAAGCGCTACCTCGACCTGATCGCGGGCATCGCGGTGTCCGCGCTCGGCCACGGCCACCCCGCCCTCGCCAAGGCGGTCGCCGCGCAGGCAGAAACGCTGGCCCACACCAGCAACCTCTTCCTCAACGAGCCCGAGATCGCGCTTGCCGAACGGCTCGTCGGCCTGCTCGGCGTACCCGCCAGGGTCTTTCTCGCCAATTCGGGCACCGAGGCCAACGAGGCCGCGCTCAAGCTCGTCAAGCGCGTCGCCGGTCCCGACCGTACGTACTTCGTCTCCACCGTCGCGGGTTTCCACGGGCGCACCTCCGGATCGCTCGCCCTCACCGGCAAGGACGCCATCCGTGAACCGTTCGGGCCTTTCGGCCTGGACGTGCGGTTCGTCGCGCACGGGGACGCCGAGGCCCTGCGCGCGGCGGTCACGCCCGCCTGTGCAGGAGTCTTCGTCGAACCCATCCAGGGCGAGGCAGGAGTGGTCGCCCCCGACCCGGATTACCTGCACGCCGTGCGCGAGATCTGCGATGAGAACGGGGCGGCGTTCGTCCTGGACGAGATCCAGAGCGGCGTCGGACGCACCGGTCACTGGTTCGCCCATCAGGGGCACGGTGTGCTGCCCGACGTCATGACCCTGGCCAAGGGCCTGGCCGGCGGGCTTCCTATCGGGGCCTGCATCGGTTTCGGACCCTACGGGACGGCCTTCGCCAAGGGCGACCACGGTTCCACCTTCGGCGGAAACCCGATCGCGGCGGCCGCAGCGCTGGCGGTCCTGGACACCATCGAGGCCGACGGTCTCCTGGAGTCGGCAGCCCGGCTCGGCGCGCTGCTCGCCCAGGAGATCCTGGACGTCCACCACCCTCTGATCACGGGGGTACGCGGAGCCGGCCTGTGGCGCGGCATCGTGCTGGCCGCCCCCGTCGCCGCCCGGGTCCAAGCGCGCGCCGCAGCCGCGGGTTTCCTCGTCAACGCGGTTACCCCCGACACGATCCGCCTCGCCCCGCCGCTGACGATCACCCGTGGCGAGGTCCTGGAGTTCACCGGTGCACTGCCCAAGATCCTGGCCGCCGTGGCCGCAGAGGGCGACGGGGACGGGGCAGGGCGACGATGACCGTCGATGGTGTGAAGGGCTCCCCGCTCACCAAGGCCGCCCGGCACGCCCGGATCACCGAGGTGCTGACAAAGAACGACGTCCGCTCCCAGAGTGATCTCGCCAGGCGGCTGGCGGAGGCTGGTGTGCAGGTCACGCAGGCGACGCTGTCGCGCGACCTGGACGAGCTGGGAGCGGTCAAACTCCGCACCGTCGACGGAAACCTGGTCTACGTCCTCCCCGGCGAAGGCGGTGAACGCCTGCAACGGGCGCGCACCGACAACCTGGGCCTGGAGCACGTGTTCAACTCACGTATGAGCCGACTTGCCGAAGACCTCCTGGTCTCGGCCGAAGCCTCGGCCAACATGGTCATCGTTCGCACCCCGCCCGGGGCCGCGCAGTACCTGGCCTCGGCGATCGACCACACCGACATCCCCGCGATCCTGGGCACCATCGCCGGCGACGACACCATCCTGGTGATCGCCCGCGATCCCCAAGGGGGCGGGGAGCTCGCGGCGGCGTTGCTTCGGCTCGCCAACCGGCGCCCCTGACCGGGCGCCGAGCACAAGGAACGGCCGAAGCACGCGCATCGGCGTCCACCATTTCCACGTAGGAGAGAAACTCATGACCGAGCGGGTCGTACTCGCGTACTCCGGCGGACTCGACACCTCCGTCGCCATCGGCTGGATCGCCGAAGAGACCGGCGCCGAGGTCGTCGCCGTCGCCATCGACTGCGGCCAGGGCGGCGAGGATCTCGACGTCATCCGCAAACGCGCACTGGACTGCGGCGCGGTCGAGGCGGTCGTCGCCGACGCACGCGACGAGTTCGCCAACGAATACTGCGTCCCGGCCCTCCAGGCCAACGCGCTCTACATGGACCGCTATCCCCTGGTCTCGGCACTGTCGCGGCCCCTGATCGTCAAGCACCTCGCCGACGCCGCCCGTTACCACAACGCCACCATGGTCGCCCACGGCTGCACCGGCAAGGGCAACGACCAGGTGCGCTTCGAGGCGGGCCTGGCCGCGCTGTTCCCCGAGCTCAAGGTCCTCGCCCCGGTCCGCGACTCCGGCATGACCCGCGACAAGGCCATCGCCTTCGCCGCCGAGAAGGGGCTGCCGATCGACGTCACCAAGAAGTCCCCGTACTCCATCGACCAGAACCTGTTCGGTCGTGCCGTGGAGACCGGCTTCCTGGAGGACATCTGGAACGGTCCCATCGAGGACGTTTACGACTACACCCAGAACCCGGCCGAGGAGCGCCCGGCCGACGAACTGGTCATCTCCTTCACCGCGGGTGTCCCCACCGCGATCGACGGCAAGGAGCTCACCCCGCTCCAGATCATCGAGGAGCTCAACCGGCGTGCCGGAGCCCAGGGAATCGGCCGCATCGACATGGTCGAGGACCGGCTCGTGGGAATCAAGAGCCGCGAGATCTACGAGGCTCCCGGTGCCATCGCGCTGATCGCCGCCCACCAGGAGCTGGAGAACGTCACCGTCGAGCGCGAGCTCGCCCGGTTCAAGCGCGGGGTCGACCAGCGCTGGGGCGAGCTGGTCTACGACGGCCTGTGGTTCTCCCCCTTGAAGAAGGCCCTGGAAGGATTCATCGTCGAGGCCAACCAGGCCGTCACCGGCGACATCCGTATGGTCCTGCACGGCGGTCGCGCCGTCGTCACCGGCCGGCGCAGCGAGGCGTCGCTCTACGACTACGAGCTGGCCACGTATGACACCGGTGACACCTACGACCAGAGTCTGGCCCGGGGCTTCATCGACATCTGGAGCATGCCCGCCAAGATCGCCAGTCTCCGGGACCACAAGCTCTCCTGAGCCCTAGGCTCGCACCAGCAGCAGTACCGTTCGGCCGCCGCGGCGATATGCGCGGCGGCCGAACGCCTTCTCCCGCTCCTTTCGACCACTGACGAGATTTAAGGACCTACCGTGGCACACGAGCCCGACGACCAAGCCGTGCGGCTGTGGGGCGGACGCTTCGCAGGTGGCCCCTCCGAGGCGTTGGCCAGGCTCTCCCTCAGCACGCACTTCGACTGGCGACTCGCCCGCCACGACATCGCAGGGTCACGCGCCCACGCCCGGGTCCTGCACGCGGCCGGGCTGCTCACGCCCGACGAGCTCGCCCAGATGATCAAGGGCTTGGACCTGCTGGAGACCGACGTCGCGTCGGGAGCCTTCACACCGGTCCTGGCCGACGAGGACGTCCACACCGCACTCGAACGCGGTTTCATCGAGCGGGTGGGAACCGAACTCGGGGGACGGTTGCGTGCCGGGCGCTCCCGAAACGACCAGATCGCCACACTGGTCCGGATGTACCTGCGCGAGCAGGCCCGCGTCATCGCCGCAGAGGTTCTTGATCTGGTCTGCGCGTTGGCCGACCAGGCCGAGGCCAACATCGACGTCGCCATGCCCGGGCGCACCCACCTCCAGCACGCACAACCCGTGCTGCTCGCCCACCACCTCATGGCGCACGCCTGGCCTCTGGTCCGCGACGTGCAGCGGTTGCGCGACTGGGATGCCCGTGCGGACGTCTCCGCCTACGGTTCCGGCGCGCTGGCGGGTTCCTCGCTGGGCCTCGATCCCGAAGCCGTCGCCGCCGATCTTGGGTTCTCCCGGTCGGTGGAGAATTCCATCGACGGCACCGCTGCACGCGACGTGGTCGCGGAATTCGGTTTCGTCTCGGCGATGATCGGGGTGGACCTGTCCCGCTTCGCCGAGGAGATCATCCTGTGGGCGACGAAGGAGTTCTCCTTCGTCACGCTCGACGATGCCTTCTCCACCGGATCCTCCATCATGCCGCAGAAGAAGAACCCCGACATCGCCGAGCTGGCCCGCGGCAAGGCCGGTCGGCTCATCGGCGACCTCGCCGGCCTGCTCGCCACCCTCAAAGGGCTCCCACTGGCCTACAACCGGGACCTCCAGGAGGACAAGGAGCCGGTCTTCGACGCGGTCGACAACCTCACCATCCTGCTCCCGGCCTTCACCGGAATGGTCGCGACCCTCACCTTCGACGGTGAACGGATGGCCGAGCTCGCCCCGCAAGGGTTCTCCCTCGCCACCGACATCGCAGAGTGGCTCGTGCGCAGCCGTGTCCCGTTCCGGGAGGCCCATGAACTGGCCGGCGCGTGCGTGCGCGTGTGCGAGGAACGCGGTATCGATCTTCCCGACCTCACCGACGCCGATCTGGCTGCTGTCTCCCCCCACCTCACACCAGAGGTACGGGAGGTACTGACGGTCGGGGGATCGTTGGGCTCGCGTTCGGCAAAGGGGGGAACGGCCCCGGTCAGGGTCGCCGAGCAGCTGGCCGATCTGCGCTCCGCCATCGCCGGTCACCGGTCCTTCACCGGCTGACCCGACCGCTTCCTGCCGTAGGGCGGGCCGCGACACGTGCCGCGACCCGCCCTGCCCGTGTTCCCCGATCGAGTCCTCTGTCGTATCAGGGTGGATTTTGGTCAAAGCTCCCACAGGCCCCTTTGGCATCAGGTAGCGTCCAGAACCTGTCAGCACCAAGCGTGTGCATCCCCTGGCACAAAGTGAGGGCGATGCGTCCGGGGTCAGCCGCGGGGGAGGAGCTCAATGGGGAAGCCCGACGGTAGCGTCCGCAGTATTCGGTCACAGCTCAACCGGGTCGTGTTGATACCTGCGGTGACCTTCCTGCTGCTCTTCGCCGTGTTGAGCGCGGCCACGCTGATGCAGGCGTTCGCACTGCGTTCGGCCGGCGACGACGGCAGGAACGGGGTTTTCCTCTACCGCGCGGTGGTCGAGTTGCAGAACGAGCGCAGGCTCTCCGTCGAGTACGCCGCGGACCCGTCCCGCGCGACCTTCGAGTTGTTGCGCGATCAGTACGTCGCCACCGACGCCGCTGTCGCCGCCATCGGTTCGCGTGGCGAGCAGGTGGACACCGCCGCCACCGATACGGTCGCCGATCTCACCGACTCCTTCTTCGACGCCCTGCACGGGCGTGCGGCCTTGCGCGAGGAGGTCTCGGGAGGACAGGCCGATCGTGCAGGCGGCCATGAGCGATACAGCCATATCATCGACCTGGCGTTCGCGCTCTACGACGCACGGGCCAGACTCTTCCAGGACGGTGCCTCCGTTGCGTCGGCGGCCACCACCCTGGAGGCGCTGCGCACCCAGGAGGCGTTCTCCCGGGCCGACGCACTGCTGTCTGGGGCCCGCGCCGACGGCACCCTCACCACCGCCGAGCAGACCGATTTCACCGGCCAGTTCGCCGACGTACGCCAGCGTCTCTCGCAGATCGTCGCCAACCTCGACGAATCCGCCATCGGTCATCACGACGCGTTGACCGTTTCGCCCGACTGGAGCAGCCTGGTCGGCACGGCCGAGGCGATCTCGTCGTGGGCACCGCGGCCACCGACGCCCCCGGCCATCGGAATCGACCCCGAACCGGAACCGGTCGCGACCATTCCCAGCGAAGCGGAGGACTGGCGCCCCGTCGCCGACACCGTCAACGCCTCTCTCGTCCTGATGGCCGACACGCAGGCCGAAGCCACCATCGCGACCACCGATGCCGCAGGGGCGCGCAGTCTCTCGATCGCGATCGGCGGAGGCATCCTGGCGTTGTTCGCCGGTGCGCTCGCCTACGGCGCAGCCTCGAAGGCGGCAGGGCGCCTCACCTACCGGCTCGG
Organism: Nocardiopsis ansamitocini; assembly: GCF_030268225.1. GTDB lineage: Bacteria > Actinomycetota > Actinomycetes > Streptosporangiales > Streptosporangiaceae > Nocardiopsis_D > Nocardiopsis_D ansamitocini. The sequence goes on from NZ_BSQG01000003.1 coordinate 577,270, forward strand.
TCGATTGCGTCAGGACACCCTTGACCTCTCCGGCACGGAACTGCCGCAGATCATGCACCGGCTGGAGCGCGGAGAGACCATCGATCTCGAAAGACAGCCGCGCTGTCTGGACTACGGCACCGACGAGGTCGGTCAGGTGGCCGATGCCTTCAACACCGCGCAGCGCAGGGCGGTGGGGGCCGCGGTCAAGCAGGCCGAGATCCGGGAGGGCGCGAACCGGGTCTTCCTCGCCATCGCCCACCGCAACCAGTCGCTCCTCCAGCGACAACTGCACCTGCTGGACCGGGTGGAGCGTGAGGAGGAGGACCCCGACCTGCTGGAGGACCTCTTCCAGCTGGACCATCTGGCCACCCGCGGTCGGCGCAACGCCGAGAACCTGATCATCCTGGGGGGCGGCCAGCCGGGGCGGCGTTGGCGCAACCCGATCCCATTGGTCGACATCCTGCGCGGAGCCATTTCCGAGACCGAGGAGTACGCGCGGGTCAAACTCCGGGTGGTTCCCAATCTGTCGCTGCGCGGTGCGGTCGTGGCCGATGTCATCCATCTGCTGGCGGAACTGGTCGAGAACGCCGCGGCCTACTCACCGCCGCACACCAAGGTGTTCATCCACAGTGAGATAGTGCCCAAGGGCGTAGTCGTGGAGATCGAGGATCGCGGACTGGGGATCAGCGACGAAGACCTCACGCAGGCCAACATCACGCTCTCCACCACACCGGAGTTCGATGTCATGGCACTCACCGAGGACGCCCGGTTGGGGCTCTTCGTGGTGGCCCGCCTGTCCAACAAGCACGATATCCGGGCGCAGTTGTGCACCTCTCCCTACGGCGGGACCCGCGCGGTGGTCCTCATTCCCTCCGCGCTGGTCGTCGACCCCGCCTCGCCCCCGTCCCCGACGGCGCGTTCCCGGCCCTCCGTGGCCAAGCCGGGGCGGGGGCGGGAGGACTTTCCGCGGATTCCCGACGACATCGGGGACCTGTTCGACCAGTCGCGCGCCGGAGCGACCCGGACACCGATGCGTGGTGGGACCGCGCCCGGTTCCCGAGGGAGCAAACCTCAAGCACCCAAGTCCGAGTCAGGTGACCGCCGTTCTCCCGGTTCGGCGGATTTCCCGGGCCAAGCACGCGAATCGGGGCGACCCTCCCCGGCTACTTCTCGTAATGCCCGGCCGGTGGGCGACCCGGTGCCGTATAACGTAACTGGACCTGTGGACCGGTCGTCTGCGACGCCGTCCACCGACGGCCGTCCTGCTCTGCCCACCCGGCACTCGGGGCCGGTCCGTCCGACGCAGGAGGGCCACGACCCGCGACCCGAACTGCCCAGGCGTCGCCGGCAGACCCACTTGGCCCCGCAGTTGCGCGAGGAGCAGCCGACCATCGCGCACCAGCCCGCCGGTTCGGCCGACGCACGGTCGCCCGAAGAAGCCCGCACGATGATGAGGGCTTTCCAGAACGGGACGCGTCTGGGACGCGCGAGCGAATCCGAGGAGACACCCGTGCACGAGCCCGCGTTGAACGGCTCCCGCCGTCTTGAACACGGATCGGGCGTCAGCACCCCGGCATCCCAGGGGCCGGGACGGCCGGTCCGTCCAGGCGACCACTCCGATAAGAGCGAATGAGGCATGTAGATGAGCAACGCTACGGGCGACCTGAACTGGCTGCTCGACGATCTGGCCGATCGGGTCGTGGGCGCTGACCACGCTGTCGTGCTTTCCGCCGACGGTCTTCTCATCGGTAGGTCGCGTGCCCTCTCGACAGAGGACGCCGAACACCTCTCCGCAGTGGCCTCTGCCTTTCAGAGCCTGGCCCGGGGGACCGGACGCCAGTTCGGCGGCGGGTCGGTGCGCCAGACCGTGGTGGAGATGGAGCACGCCTACCTGTTCGTCACCGCGGCGGGGGAGGGGGCCTGCCTTGCCGTGCTCGCCTCCGAGGCGGCCGACGTCGGCCTGGTCGCCTATGAGATGAACACCAGGATCAAGCGAGTCGGACAGTTCCTCAGCAGCGCTCCCCGATTCCCGGAAACCTCGACGTCAGGCTCGCCCCAATCATGAGCAGCGGTGGTTACCGGGAATCCCCTGACGGGGATCCGAAAAAGCCGGTCTTCTACTCGGACGTGGGAGCGGGGCCACTGGTACGGCCCTACGCCATGACGGGCGGGCGCACCCGTGCCATGGCGACCACCCTGGACATGATCAGTGTCGTCGTCGCCTCGCGTCGGGAAGTGGACTGGGCGGCGGTTCAGCCCGAGTCCGCATCGATTCTGAAGCTGTGCCGCAGACCGATCTCGGTCGCGGAGCTCGCAGCGCACATGGATATTCCGATGACGGTGGTCAAGGTACTGCTCAGCGACCTCGTCGGCAAAGGGTTCGTCCTTGCTCGGGCACCGCTCCCCGCGGCCGAAAATCCCCAACTGAACGTACTTCAGGCGGTTCTCGATGGCATCCGTAGACTCTGACATCCCCACCACCGAACGGGGCCTCCCTCAGGCCCTCAAGATCCTGGTCGCCGGGGGCTTCGGCGCGGGCAAGACGACGCTGGTCGGCTCGGTCAGCGAGATCACCCCGCTCAGCACCGAGGAGATCATGACCGAGGCCAGCCTCGGTGTGGACGACCTCAAGGGGGTGGAGGCCAAGACGACCACGACGGTGGCCCTGGACTTCGGCCGGATCACCATCAACCCCGAACTCGTCCTCTACCTCTTCGGCACCCCCGGCCAGCAACGCTTCTGGTTCATGTGGGACGAACTCGCCACCGGGACGCTCGGCGTGGTGGTCCTGGCCGACACCCGCCGCCTGGACACCTGCTTCTCGGCCGTGGACTTCTTCGAGCGCCGCGGCATCCCCTTCGTCGTCGCCGTCAACCGCTTCGAGGGTGCGGCCGACTACACTCGCGACGAGGTGCGGGAAGCGCTCGACGTCGGTTCGGACGTACCGATCGTGCCCGCCGACGCCCGTCAGCGTGACTCCGGCAAAGAGGTCCTGCTTACTCTTGTCGAGCACGTAATCCGGCGCCGAAGCCCCATCTCCACGGGCTGAGCGCCATCCATGCCACAGTCCATGGGATGATCCGTTACCACGGTGCGATCTTCAGTGACGAAAATCGACCGAAGTAGGTCCATCACCCCCGAGTCGATAGCCTCTCTCGCGTGAATTCAGACGGTATGCAGAATTCTGACAGACTTCCTCCCCGTGCCCTCCCCCGGCGCCGCTCTGGTCGGCACCGTGATCCCCTGTCTTTCGACAGCTGGGTCGGCACCCCAACGCTTGTCCTCGCCGTGCCCGGTGACGCCGCGGATGGAACCACGGGGGCCGAACTCGGTGCCTCGATGGCAGACCTGGTGCGGTCCTACCGGCCCGAGGTACCCATCCGCTTCGCCCATACCGAGGGGGAGGCCGGCGGGATCACCGAAGTCCTCGCCGGACTGGTGCCCGAAGGAGCGCCCAACGAAGAGGAGCGCCCGCCCGGCTACTGCGACGCGGTCATCGTTCCCCTCGTCACCGGAACCCATACAGCAATCACCGCGACGATCGCCCAGGCGTTGCCGGCCTCCGGAGCCGTCGCCCGGATCACGGACGGGCTCGGGCCGCATCCGATGCTGGCCGAGGCACTGCACTTGCGCCTGGCCGAGGGCGGGTTCGCCCGTGCCGACCGGATGCGGCTGATCAGCGTTGTCGCGGCCAGTGACACCACGGCAGACGGCGTCATGGTCGGCTCCGTGGGCGGCCCGGAGGCGATCGACGAGGCCGGAGTGAGCGCGGTCCTGTTGGCTGCCCGACTCGGTGTGACCGTGCTGCCCGCGGCATTGGACGACCCTGCCCACGTCGCCCAGATCTTCGACCAGCTCGCCGCCGCCGGTTCCCGGCGCCCGGTCATCGCCCCGAGCGTCATCGGGGCGGAGTTCCCGCAGGAACGCATTGCCGAGCTGGCCGCCGAACACGGAGCCTCCTACAGCGCGTCGTTGGGCGCCAGTTCCACCCTGGCCAAGATCGTCGCGCTGCGCTACGCGGAGGCCCTCAACGCCTTGGGGATCGATCAGCAGCCGGCACTCGAAGAACTGCCTGCCCCGGTCGGCTCGCGGCACCGTCCCGAGCACTGACCGGTGAGCCGGATGCGGCCGGTCCTTCCGTCGAGGAGGGCCGGCCACCCGTGTCTCCGGCCCCTTTGCGGTGGCATCCGGCCGATGACGTGCTCCTCCGGGCGGACCGAATTCCCGGCCGCCCGGATGGGGCGCTGCGTCAGTATGAGTACCGGTCCTGGCCCTCGGCCCCGCCGTGCCTGTTCGTGGGCAGGTTCGCCCCGTACCGTCCTCTGATCGGTAGCGGGTGCCCTCACCGGAAACGTCCCTCCGATCCCGAGGGCTTTCGGGGCTTCTGTCCGTGGCACGACAACGACAGGCCGGGGAGCCCCGACCAGAGTGCCGAGGTACGCGGTGTCGTGTTCCCGCGCGGATCTCGGTCGGGAGAACATGATCGTCGGGTGCGCGCCTGCCTGGTACCGGCCGCCGAACACCCGGGCGCGGCCCCTTCGGCCCGCCCGTGCCAGGAAGAGTTGCTTCGGGCGGCGGGCGACGACGAATTCCTTTCCCGTCCATTCGGCAAAAACGGTTCGCCTGAAAAGGCGGAATGATCTTTCCGAAGCCGTGACGAATTGTGGTGGAACCGGTTGAACGGCCTGCGATTCGAGGCAGGGCGAGGGGTGGATGCCCGGTTGGCCTGGTAGGGGGAGCTCGCCCGTTAAGCCCACTCTGAGCAGCGGAGACGTGAGAGCGGCAGGTTTTTCGTGACTACTATTTGTTACTAGTCGGCCACGCAAAGCCATGATTTTCGATACGGTCAACTCGCGTCCGATGCCATGGGGAGGCCGTTATGAACGCAGGTTCTGATAATCGTGGCGGACCGGTTGCGGGACGCACGATCCGCAGTCAGTTGACCCGAATGGTCCTCATCCCCAGCCTCGGTTTCCTTCTTTTGTGGGCGATACTGACCGCTGCCAGCACACTGGGCGCCCTGAACCTCATCTCCTCGGTGCGCGATGGGCGAGCCGGCATGGTGGCCTTCGGTGCGATTGCAGCGGACCTGCGCTACGAACGCGCCCAGACCCAGGTCTACCTCGGTGACCTCGCCACCGAGACCCGGGCCGACTTGGACCGGGGGCGCGAGCGTGCCGACGCCACCTTCGCCCGGGTCCACGCGCGGACCGGGGCACTGCTCGACGCCGATCGCGGGGAGTTGCCCCGACGCGTCGCAGACTTCTTCACCGCCTGGGACGAATTGCCCGATCTGCGCGCCGCGGTGGACGGGGGCTCCCTCACCAGGGAGGAGGCACTGAGGGAGTACACCGCGCTTCTCGATGGCATCCTGCTGGTCAACGATGCGATCGTCGTTCAGCTCTACGGCGACTCCTCGCGGGCCGACGGTGTCACCGCACTGGAGTTACTGCGCGCGCACGATCGCTTCTCCCAAGCCGGTGCACTGCTCTCGGGCGCACTGGCCGCCGGCGAGATGAACCATGACGAGACCGCGCACTTCACCTTCCTCAGCGCCTCCTACCGCGACATGCTCGGTGCGGCCCAGCCCAACATGACCGACCGGGTACGGGCCCTGGACACCCAGATGCGTGAGAGCTCTCCCTGGTCGGCCGCGGAGGACCTGAGTCTCAAAGTCGTCTCCCGATCACCCGTGAGCGATTCCACGGAACTGGGAGAAGCCGCGTTCAACAGCCGCATTCCCACCGACGCCACCGCATGGAAACAGGCGGTGGCCGGAACCGACCCGTTGTTGCGGGGCCTGGCCCAGTCGCAATTCCAGGCCGCCCTGGACGTGGCCTGGGGGTCGGCGATGCGCGTCATGGTCATCAACGCCGCGGGATCCCTCATCGCCCTGGGCGTGGGCGCCATCGGAATCGTTCTTGCCCTGCGCTCCTCCCGGCGCCTGACCGGACGCCTGCACCGTCTGCACGACGAGACCTTGGAGGTCGCCGACACCCGGTTGCCCGCGATCGTGGCCAAGGCCCAACGTGGTGCACGAGTGGACGTGGCGGCAGAGCTGCCCCCGTTGATGCACGGTTACGACGAGATCGGCCGGGTGGCCGACGCCTTCAACACCGCGCAGCGCACCGCGGTGGGGTCGGCGGTGAAGCAGGCGGAGATCCGCGAAGGAGCCAACCGGGTCTTCCTCGGGATCGCCTACCGTAACCAGGCACTGGTGCAGCGCCAGCTCCAACTCCTCGACGAGATCGAATCGGCGGAAGACGATCCGGAGACCCTGCGTAAACTTTTCCAGCTCGACCATCTCACCACGCGCAGCCGACGCTACGCGGACAACCTGATCATCCTCACCGGCGCCCACTCGACCCGGCGCTGGCGCGAACCCATGCCGGTGGTGGATGTGCTGCGCGCCGCGCTCTCGGAGACCGAGGACTTCGAACGGGTCCGACTCAAGTCCGCGCCGCGGGCGTGGGTCCGTGGTTTCGCGGCGGCCGACGTGGTGCACCTGCTCGCCGAACTGGTGGAGAACGCCACCCAGTTCTCCCCGGCCGGCAGCCGGGTCGACGTGAACAGCAGCAGCATCCATAACGGGCTCAGTATCGAAGTGGAGGACCGAGGGCTCGGGATGACCGAGGCGGCCTGTGACGCCGCCAACCGCACCCTGGCCCGTCCCCCCGAGTTCGATGTGATGGCGTTGCCCGACGAACCGCGGCTCGGACTGTTCGTCGTCGCACGTCTCGCCGCCCGGCACGGAGTGCGGGTGCGCCTGTCACCGTCGCCCTACGGGGGGACGCAGGCCTGTGCGGTGCTGCCCTGGGCACTACTGGCCGACACACCGGCCGACGCGCTGGTGCCGCGGCAGGAGCGCAGCGCTCCTCCACGGCCCCTGTCCGAGCGTGAGCCGCTGCCGTGAGCGGGCCGGGAGGGTTCGACCCCGGTCCCGGGCGGCTGCTCCGGCCTTTCGCAGTGGTCGCCAATTCCCCGGGGCGGATCCGGACGCCCCGTCTTGACCTGGCCGCCCTTCTCGTGGCGACCCGGACGCCTCGGCACGGTGACGAACTCCGGCCGGAGCAGGAGCAGATCCTGCGGCTGTGCGCCACTCCGCGCTCGGTCGCCGAGCTCGCCGCTGCCCTGGCCATGCCGACCAACCTGACCCGGCTCCTGGCCGTCGACATGCTGGCAACCGGCTCGCTGCGCCAGTGCGACACCTCTTATGAGGGAAAGGACGTCATTCTGGCGGCTGTCCTGGAAGGTCTGCGTGCACTCTGACATCAGCGCCTCGTCCGCCCCGGTGCGTGTTCCACGGGTGAGCGCAGCCGCCTTTGCCGCCGGTGCCCTTCGGCCGCTCCGGGAGGCCACCGTGGTACCGGCCACAATCGGCTCGGACCGGGGGTGCCGACACTTCTGTGAATCCTCTTTTCCTGTTGTCCGCCGACCAGCCCCCCGCCGATCTCGCCCCGCACATCCGAATGTGGGAGCCCCATCCAGCCAACGCTTCGCGTAGCGGACAACGGCCATCGGCTCCCGATCATCACTGCCCTCTCGCGGGTGCGCTCGCTGCCCCGACCGTGTACTGAACATCCGCGCGCTGTCGGGCCGAACCCGCGCGCCTTTTGGCGCGACTATCCTTGGTCACGAGAGACTTCCCAGGTCAGACGCAGCTCAATCGGTCCGACGCATACACCTAGGGAGCACGACCGCTATGACTCAGGAGCACGCACCCCTCATCGTGGTCGCGGTGCGCCACGACGACCACCCCCAAGCCATCACCCCGCTCAACGGGATCGCCCGGCCCGAAGGGCATACGAGTGCCCTGGGAGAAGCCGATCGCTGCGCTGTCGAGCACGGCCTGCGCATCGCTGAGGAGCTCGACGGACGTTGTGTCGTGGTCGCGATGGGCCAGTCGGTCGCCGATGCGGCCCTGCGGGTAGCGCTCGCCGCCGGCGCAGCCGAAGTGCTGAGGATCGAGTCCTCCCGTGCCGGAGTCGGCGACGAGGACGGTGTCGCAGCCGCGGAGGTGCTCGACGCCGCGTTGGTAAGTACCTTTGGTCCTCCGGACCTCGTCCTGTGCGCTGATCGCTTCGCCGACAGCGGGGCCGAAACCCTGTCGTCCCTTCTCGCGGTCCGTTTCGGCGCGACCCATGCGCGCGGCCTCCTCGAACTCACCGCGGACGATGGCGAGACCACTCTGACCGCACTGCGCCGTCTCGACGAGGGGCGAAGGGAACGCCTCACCGTTCCGCTGCCGGCGGTCTGCTCGGTGGAGCCAGGTTCCGCGATCCTGCGAGAGGCGACCCTGCCCGCCACCGTCCGCGCCGGTCGCGCCGGTGTCCCGGTACTCGTCGTCGCCGCGGAGCCGGCTCCCGTCACGCGGCTCGCCTCCGTGCACGCCTACCGGCCGCGCAGCCGGGTCGAGCCGGCGACAGGCCCCACCGACCCGCACGGACGACTCATGGAGCTCGTCGACCCCCTCGTCCTGCGCGATTCTTCGCGCGGTCCGCGTGCTGCCGGCCCTGCTGAGCCCACCGAAGAACTTTTGTCCTCCCCCCGCGGGCGCGGGTATCTTCCGGCCGACACCGCCTGAGCAGAACGGCTCCGTGTGGTTGTCGTGCTCGGACGACACCGAAGCCGGCGCCCCAACGGGCACCGGCTGCGGGAGTTCAGGGCATGCGGGTGATCAGCAGGAGCTGTTCAGCAAACTGGTGAGCTTCGTCTTCTCGGCGGAGTCGACACTCAGGTTCCAGTAGTCCTTCACATGGATCCAGGTCTTTGCGTAGTCGCAGTGCACAGCGGTCCGGGTCGGCATCCATTTGGCCGGGTCCTTGTCCCCCTTGGAGGAGTTGCTGGTCCCGGTGACCGCCCACAGTTGACCGGTGGTCAGGTCGTTGGCGAACTGCTGCCGACGGCTGGTCGACCAGGTGTCGGCACCCGAACGCCATGCTTCGGCCAGAGGGACGAAGTGGTCGATGCTGATCTGCGACGGAACCGACGTGGTCACTCCGTCGTAAACGCTGTACCAGCTGCCGGAGGTCGGGTAACAGTCGTTGCCGACCGTGACGTTGGTGCCGTCGCGGCGCAGGACCCATTCACGCGTGTTGCAGTTGCCCTCGACCGTGCTCCAGTGGGGGAAGAGGCTGCGGTCGTAGGCCGAGGACGCGCCCTCGGCCTTTACGGTCAGTCCCGACAGCATCGTGCGCGCCTGCGCCAGGCTGGGGGGAGCGGGGGGAGCGGCGAGTGCAGGGGAGGAAGGGATGACGAGTGCGGCCAGGACAAGCGTCGTGGTGCACGCGACCGAGGCCAGGCGACTGAGGACGGTGGCCATGCTTATCTCCAAAGCAAGAGCGGGGGTGCCTCCGGACGAGACAAACGATCGTCCATCAAGCAGGCCTGATCCATAGCTTAGGGTGAGCAAACGATGACGAAAAGTCGCCGATCTTTTTGCTGGTAACGCCCTTGACGCCAAATCGGGCTCGCATTTCCCCAGGTCACAGTCATCCAAGCAGGTCGCTGGTAAAAAATCCGCCCAGGAGCAGGGACACACTCAGGCTGTAGAGCAATGCCCCGGTCCGGTAGGGCTGGTCGCGCATTGTCCGCCGTGTGTACAGCGCCGCTCCGACGAATACCAGCAGCCCGTCCACGAGTGCGGCGGCCGCGGGGGTTTCCCCCAGTCCGAGGACGATCAGCAGTAGATCGCCGGTATCGCTCGGGAGGATCGCGATGGCCGGCCGGTGCGCCAGCAGGTCCGGTAACCAGTGGCTGAGGACCGTTCCCGCCACGACCTATCCCGCACCGGGGCTCCAGCGTCCTTTCACCAGTAGGTGCACCAGTGCTCCCGCCAACGCCGCCAACAGCACATTGGACACCAGGGCGTGGGAGTACAGCGCGTCGATCCACAGCGATCCGTACCCGCGGGCGCCCGCAACTGGTTCCAGCGCCTCCACCCCGACCGCGGAAAGAGGAAGGAACGCCAGGTCGGGGAGCTGGGAAGCCACCAGCAGTACTCCGAGCAAAAGCTCCGGGCGCCGCGCTTTCACGGCTGCCGCGACTCCGAAATGCCCCGCAAGCATCAGTGCACTCTCCTGTCGGAGTCGGAGGGCCATGTCTGAAGGGCGCGGATCAATCCTTCGACGAGCGCCCGGTAACTGGCATCGACGTTCTGCGGCAGGCCGAATCCGCCCCGGGTCTCCAAGTCGACGAATCCGTGCAGTCCGCTGCGCAGCATTCTGACCGCGTCGACCATCGACTCCTCTGCCAGGCCGAATCCGCGCACCACGGCGGCGATCACTTCGACCGTGCGGGCCGCTGCTGCCGTAGCCTCGGTGTCCTCGGACAGCGGTGCCACTTGCAGAGCGGCGTAGCGTCCCGGGTGGCGGGTCGCGTAATCGCGGTAGGCGGCAGCCAGGGAGTGCACCGCGTCGACCCCGGAGCGTCCCAGTGCTGCACGGCCGAGGACCTCGGCGAACTCAAGGACGGTCAACAGGGCGAGATCGCGTCGCAGCCCCTCCAGTCCGCGCACGTGTTTATACAGGCTGGGAACCGCAACGCCCAGACGTTTTGCCACGGTCGCCAGCGACAGCTGCTGGTAGCCCTCCTCGTCGCTGATCCTGGCAGCCTCGGCTGCGACCAGCGCCGGGGTCAGCCCCGCCCTAGCCACGGGTGGAGCCGGCCGTGAACGCCAGAATGGCCGCGGCGACCAGGTCGGGCCGCTGTTCCTGGGGATAGTGGCCCGCGTCGGGCACCATCATCAGTTCTGATCCGATCCGTTCGCCGATCCAAGCCGCTTCGCGGGCAGGGTCGGGCCAGTCCGGATCGAGTGCTCCCATGAGCACGAGCGAGGGTGCGGTCACCTCGTCCAGCCGTTGCTCCACCTCGCTGTGCGAGGTGACCAGCGTCTTCGCGATGGCACGGTAGCGCTCCTTAGAACGTAGCGCTGTGCGCACCGCTGCCATGTGCCCGTCGTGCCCGAGCGGGGTACGCCCCGCGTACAGCTTTTCCAGGTACCCCCCGAGCACTGCCGGCCCCCAAGGCCGCAAAGACAGCAGGCGTATCGCCAACCGCGTGGGTGCACCGCCCGAATCGCGGAGGAACGGACCGATCAGGACCAGTGCAGCGACCAATTCCGGACGCTCGGCGGCCACCCACGTGCTGATTGCGGCTCCCATCGAGTTGCCGACCAGCAGTGCCCGGCCGCCGCCCAGGTGTTCGATCAACGCGATGAGATCGGAGCCCCCGGCACTGTCCCCGTAGTCGTCGAAGCCGGTTGTGCTGTCGCCGTGACCACGCAGGTCCAGTACCGCGACCCGGTATCCCCGTTCGGCCAGTGCCGGTGCGAGGAAGCGGAAGCTGCTTCGGGAGGAGGCCATACCGGGGACGCATACCGCGAGGGGCCCCTCGTTGCGCTCCCCGTGCATTTCGTAGGCGACGGATCCGCCGGGACGCGACAACAGGCGAACCGGAAGAGATCCTGATTGGCTAATTTCCATAACCCTGAGGCTAATGCCATTAGCTTCAGGTGGCAAGAGAATCCAGCGCGGCTCTTGGGAGGGAACCGCTACCGTAGGGGGCGACGGTCCGGTGAAGCCTCAGGTGGGCCGGACGTGAAGCCAGTGAGCGCTACGGAAAGACCACATGACCGACATCATCGACGAACTTCAGTGGCGAGGCCTTCTCGCACAGACCACCGACCTTGACGCATTGCGCAAGGCGCTGGCCGATGGTCCGGTCACCCTTTATTGCGGCTTCGACCCAACGGCCGGGAGCCTGCACGTCGGCCACCTCACCCAGGCGCTGACGCTGGCCCGGTTCCAGCGTGCCGGTCACCGGCCGGTCGCCCTTGTGGGGGGTGGAACCGGCATGATCGGCGACCCCAAGCCCAACGCCGAACGCGCGCTCAACTCGCCGGAGACCATCCGCGGCTGGGTGGGCGCCCTGGGCGGGCAGCTCTCCGCGTTCTTGCGCTTCGCCCCGGACGGGGTGGCCGCGGGGGCAACCGACGCAATCCTTGCCGACAACGCCGACTGGCTGGGCGGTTTGTCGGCGATCGGCCTTATGCGCGACGTCGGCAAGCATTTCGGCTTGAACCAGATGCTGGCCAGGGAGACGGTCAAGAGCCGTCTTGACGGTGTCGGCATGAGTTACACCGAGTTCAGTTACGTGTTGTTGCAGTCCTACGACTATGTCGAGCTGTACCGACGGCACGGGTGCACGCTTCAGATCGGCGGCAGCGACCAGTGGGGCAACATCACTGCGGGGCTCGACCTGATTCGCCGCATGGACGCGAACGAACCGCACGGTCCGGCACACGCATTGACCACAAACCTGCTCACCAAGGCCGACGGTACGAAGTTCGGCAAGACCGAGAGTGGGACCATCTGGCTCGACCCCGAACTGACCAGCCCCTACGCCTTCTACCAGTTCTGGTTCAATTCCGACGACCGTGACGTCGTCCGCTACTTGCGCACGTTCAGTTTCCGTTCCTGCGAGGAGATCGAGGAACTGGAGCGCCAGACCGCTGAGCGTCCTGCCGTCCGTGCGGCGCAGCGGGCGCTTGCCGAGGAGCTGACCACGATGGTGCACGGAGAACAGGAGTGCCGCAACGTCGTCGAGGCGAGCAAGGCGCTGTTCGGTCAAGGGGACCTGGCCTCGCTGCCGGAGGCGACGCTGCGTGCTGCGCTCTCGGAGGTGCCGCGCAGTCAGATCGAGGGGCCGGTTGCCGACCTCCCGCCACTGCTCGACCTGTTCGCCCAGATCGGTCTCGTCCCCAGCAAGACCGCTGCGCGGCGGATCGTGCAGGAGGGCGGTGCCTATCTCAACAACACCAAGGTCACCGACATCGAGGCCCGGGTCGGGGCCGAGGACCTGCTGCACGGGCGCTACTTGGTGTTGCGTCGGGGCAAGCGCAATATCGGCGGCGTCGTCCTCGGTTAGCCGTCTTCCAGTCGTCCCTGGCGGGCTTCCCCTCGGAAGAGGGGAAGCCCGCCGCGCTTGTGCGGTCGAGGAAAATTTTTCAGGATCGGGGTTTGGGTCTGCCACGCCGCGGGGAGGACTGTCTCTGCCTAACCAGTAAGTCCGATCCACCGCGCAGGTCTGAACTACAGAGCCGCGCGATCCTGAAGCGTCTAGACCTGATCAAAGGTCTTCCACCTCGCTGACCTGGGGATTAACGCCAAGGTCGAGGTCGCGTTTGACGTGTCTTCAGGAAGAACTTATTCTTGCCAAGCACCGCGACGTGTTGGGCGCTCACGCAGCGCCCGTTTCACCCCCTCGCGGTTCAACTCAGAGGGATCTCCGGTCTGAGCATTGCTCAAGGCTGGTAATCTTTCATCTCGGCCCTAAAAAGCCGTGAAAATGGATTGCTTTGGACATTTCGAAACACCGGTTCGGTGCAAGGAAATGTGCTGGTAATCTGGTAGAACAAGAACTCGAGGACATAAGTTCTCACCGTTCTTCACCAGCTTCATCAAGGGTTTGCGAAAAGCGCGGATTTGCGCCGGAACAAACACCCTGATAAAGTCGGGAACACAACAAAGCGGAAACAACGCCGCACCGATACGAAGAGCGTGACACGCGGGCCTGGCCCGCTGGGAATGCTTGTAGACGGTTAAGCGGTTGCTTTTTGAGAACTCAACAGCGCGTGTTTATTTAC
>NZ_BSQG01000004.1 GCF_030268225.1 Nocardiopsis ansamitocini
TGGGTCGTTGGTGAGGGGGTTGGGTGGGTTGTTTGTGGGTGGGGTGGATGTGGATTGGGGTCCGTTGGTGGGTGGGGGTGGGGGTGTGGTTCTGCCTACGTACGCCTTCCAACACAACCGCTACTGGCCCACCACCCCACCGTCGATCGGGACGGTCTCCGCTGTCGGTCTGACCAGTGCCGGTCATCCCCTCCTGGGTGCGCTGTCCCCGCTGCCCGGGTCTGGTGGTTTGTTGCTCACGGGCAGGCTCTCCACCGCGACCCACCCCTGGGCGGCCGGGACCGCGCCGGTCGGAGCGCCGGCTGGCATCCTTCCCGAACTGCTGTTCCGTGCCGCCGACGAGGCCGGATGCGACGCCGTGCACGAACTGACCGTCGACGAGGCGATCCCTCTCCCCGCGGACAGCGCACTACGACTGCACGTCATGGTGGCCGCGCCGGACGATGCCGGGCTCCGCCCGGTCGAGGTGCACACCCGAGCCGAGAACGCCGCCCCCGAGACGCCGTGGACCCGCAACGCCCGGGGCCTGCTCGCCGCACACGGTCCCCGCCCGGACGCTTGGCCGCACACCTGGCCACCGTCGGGAGCAGAGCAGCTCGACATCGATGCTCTCTACGACGAGCTGACCGATGCCGGACTCTCCTGCGTTCCCGACGCACGTTTCCTGCACACTGCTTGGAGCCTCGGTGACCAGGTCTTCGCCGAGGCCGGAATCGACGCGGAGCACGGCGACGGCGAACCGGGGTTCGGCCTGCACCCGGCGCTGTTGGACGCGGCGGCCCACGCAGCCGCCCTCTGCCTTTCCCCCGCAGAGGCGCGACGTCCCCTGCTGCCCACCGCCTGGGCGGGACTGGTCCTGCACGCGTCCGGTGCGACGCGTCTGCGGATCCGGGCGACCCGCACCGGGCCCGCGACCACCAGTCTGGAGCTGGCCGACGACTCCGGTGCCCCGGTGGCCTCCGTCGCCTCACTGACCCTGGAACCGGTCCCACGCGGAACCCGCCCCCCGGGCACCGACTCCCTGCTGCGGGTGCGCTGGGACATCCTGTCCCGGCCCACGGACCGGGCGGACACCCGCACGAATACGCGGTGGGCCGTGCTGGGACCCGCCGGGAGCGCGCGGCCGCTGTCCCAAAGCCTTGGGGAGCCGGTGACCGCCTACCCCGACATCGAGTCGTTGGCCGACGCGATCGAGGACGGCGCCCCCGCACCCGAACTCGTTCTGGCGGACATGGGCGGTCCCGCGGTCGCGCCGGACGCCGACGACGTGCACGCCGCGGTCGCCCGCGGTCTGGGCCTGATCCAGGAGTGGGTGGCCGAGGCGGGACTGCGCGGGGCGCGGTTGGTCGTCCTGACCCGGAAGGCCGTTGCGGCGGGAGGCCCGACGGACGTCCCCGACCCGGTGGGTGCCGCGATCTGGGGGCTGCTGCGCTCGGCGCAGTCGGAGTACCCCGATCGGGTGCAGCTGGTGGACACGGACGACGACGTCCAGCTGGAACTGCTGCTCACGGTGGCCGCGGCCGGGGAGCCGCAGGCGGCCGTCCGTGCCGGCACGATCCTGCTTCCCCGCCTCGAACGGGTCACCGCCTCGGCCCCACACGCACTCCCCGTGCTCGCGCCCGCGGGCACCGTACTGGTCACCGGAGGCACCGGGGCCCTGGGTGGACTCCTCGCGCGCCACCTCGTCGAGGCGCACGGGGTGCGCAACCTGCTGCTGGTGAGCCGCCGTGGCTCCGACGCAGAAGGTGCCGCCGGCCTGACCCAAGAGCTCAAGAGGTTGGGCGCCGAGGTCACCGTGCGGGCGTGCGACGTCGCGGACCGTAGTGCGCTGGCCGCTGTACTCGGCGACATTCCCGCTGCCCACCCGCTTACCGCTGTGGTACACACCGCCGGCCTGGTCGACGACGGACTCATCCCCGCACTCACCCCGCAGCGGCTGGCGGCGGTGTTCGCGCCCAAGGTGAACGCGGCGCTGAACCTGCACGAGTTGACCCGGGAGACCGATCTCGCAGCCTTCGTGATGTTCTCCTCGGCCGCCGGTGTCCTGGGCAGCCCTGGTCAGGGCAACTATGCCGCGGCCAACGCCTTCCTGGACGCCCTGGCGCACGGCCGTCGCTCGGCGGGCCTGGTAGCGACCTCGCTCGCGTGGGGGATGTGGGAGAACCCCGACGGTATGGGCGGCGCACTCGACCCCTCCGACCTGCGCCGGATGGCCGGCCAGGGCCTGCGCCCTCTTTCGGCCGCCGAGGGAACGGCGCTCTTCGACGCCGCACTGTGCCTCGACGACGCGGTGTCGGTGCCGATGCACCTGGACGTCGCCGCCGCGCGTTCCTACGCGAACGCTGCGCTGGGCGGTGCGGTTCCCCCGTTGCTGCGCGCCCTGGTGCGCCCGGCCCGGAACGGCGTCCGACCAACGGCTGGACGCGCGAGCCGTTCGCTGGCCGACCGCCTGGTCGGGCGCACACCGGTCGAACAGGAGCAGGTCGTCCTGGACCTGGTGCTCACCGTCACGGCCCTCTCCCTGGGCGCGACCGAGCGGATGGCACCCGACCACTCCTTCTGGGACGTGGGGTTCGACTCCCTCATCGCGCTGCAGTTCGCCAACAGGCTCAGTACGGGCACCGGTCTGGCGATCGGTGCGGCGCTGATCTTCGACCACCCGACGCCGACCGCGCTCGCGGGGCACCTGCTCCCATTGATCCTGGCCAAGGGGCACGTGTCCGGTGAGGAACTGCTCGCGCAACTCGATGTACTGGAGCGCGCCCTCGCCGCCGCGGAGCCCGAGGACGACGACACGCGGGAGAGCATCGCGGCCCGTCTCGACACAATCGCCGCCCGTATGCGGTGAACCGTCCATCGAGCAGAGCAGGAGAACACCGCCAGTGCCACCGCGAAAGCCCCGGCCCTTCGACGCCGCGACCTACCTGCGACGCCTGGGCTACTCGGGCCCCCTCGAGCCCACGCTCGCCACACTGTGCGCCCTGCACCGCAGCCACCTGCGGTCGATCCCCTACGACAACACCCGGTTCCCCGAAGAGGGCGGTCCGTTGCCCGGGAACCTGGCCGACGTGGACCCCGATGCCGCCTTCGACAAGATCGTGGTGCGCGGGGTCGGAGGGATCTGCTTCGAGCTCAACCTCCTGATGCAGCTCCTCCTCGACACGCTGGGGTTTGCCACCCTCTCCCTTGCCGCGGGCGTCGCCCAGGACGACGGAACGTTCAGCCCGGACCTGTCGCACCGGTTCATCGGTGTCCACGTCGACGACGAACTGTGGCTGGCCGACGTGGGTTTCGCGGGCCCCTCGTTCATCGAGCCCGTGCGGGTGAGCCCGCAGGAGCAGGTGCAGTACGGCTGCCGGTTCAAGGTGACCGAGCAGGGATCGCGGTTCGTGCTGCACCGGAAGGGCGCGACCGGCGACTGGCGCGCGCTCTACCGCTTTCGGAAGCGGAGTCGAACGGTAGGCGAGTGGGACGGTTTCACCGAACGTTTCCAGCGCTTCCTGGGCGAATCCGGCATCGTCAGCACGACCATGGTCGGCCGGGCCACCGATACCGGCCACATCGTCGTCGTGGGCCGCCGTCACCTCAAGGTGGACGACGGGCACGAAACGGTCAGCGTGCTTGGCCCCGGCTCCTACGACGCCGTTGTCGGCGCCGTCCTGGGCCGGGGCGGGACGGCAGTCGGATGATCGGCCTTCCTACCGGTGTACAGCTGCCCGGGACCACCCCATGATCGGACCAGTCGGGGCGCGAGTCGCGGAGAACGCGGGGCGGTGGTGGCGTGACTCCGGTTGGTGATCGGACGGATCGGCCCGGGCGTCCAGCGTGATGATTGTGGAGTCGAACGTTCCTTTCCCCCAAGCAGGCCGGTTGTGCAGGAGGTCGGGATGTGCCATGGCGATCACCAGGAGCGGAACCGGACTGATCTGCTCGACGAGACCGCCGATGAACTCTACGAGTGCTTCGTCGGCACGGTGCAGATCCTCCACGACGACGATCAACGGCCGCTGGGCCGCGATCTCCTCCAACAGCCATCGCACGGCCTTCAACGTCTCGGCCGAGCCCTCGTCCCTGAGCAGCAGGGGCAGCAGGTGCACGATCATCCAGGCCGCCAGGTCCCCGGCCCCGACCAGGCGCTGCACGGACTCGGTGAGCTTGCCTTCGGCCACGCTGTCGGAATCGGAGTCGAGGACGCCCGAGTAGGACCGGACGATCACCGCCAGTGCGGTGGCACCGGCGGCCCCGTCGGCAGGGGAGGCACCACCCCCGAGCAGGCGTACCACCGTCGGATACGACTGCACCGTCTCCTGCAGGCCCATCAGCAGGCCGGCCGCCCGGGGGGAGCCCGGCTCCGCCAGCAGGGTCACCAGGTGCGGGCGGTTACGGCGGCGGACACGTTCGAGCAGGCCGCGCAGGACCCCGAGATCGTGGTCGACAACCGGTTCGGGGCCGGTGTCGTGTTCCTCGGGGAGCACGCCGAGGGGTTCCCACCCGCCGGCAGGGGCACGTTCGGCGGAGTAGAGAATCACCCCTCTGCTGTCCTCGTTGGTGGAGTCGCAGACCAGCACGCCGCCGGCCGGCGCGAACGCCAGCAACCGCACGCACCCGTCGATCACCTCCGCGGCCAGCGCCCGGGGCGGGGCGGTGTCGTCCGGCCGGGCGAACAGCACGACATCGCCGGTGGACACCGCTGCCCGGACCGCGACCCCCGCCCGTGCGTCCTGCCCGAACCGTTCCCTGATGGCAAGTGCCGCGTGCACCGCACGCTCGGCTCCGCCGGCCTCACCGTTGGGCGGCAGACCGAACAGACCCAGAACCATCGAACCGACCGTCCCCGCAACGGTTCCGCCGCACCGGTCGATCTCCGCGCACGTGGTGGCCACTGCCCGGTCGAACACCGTCTCGGAGTCGGCGTCGGTCCCCGTCCCGGTCGACATCCGTGTCGTCACCAGCAGCGCGCTGAGTCGGGTCCGTCGGGGCGGCTGTCCGTCGGTGCCCGGTCCTGTTTCCGCGGCGATGCACGGGGCTCCGGAGGAAGGCGGGGTCTGCACCGTGACCGATCGGCTCCCCGGGGGAAGATCCAGTGCCTGGTCGTGATCGAGAATCATCCGATGCAGTTCGCGCAGTTCCCGCCCGGGCTCGATCCCGAGGTCGTCGACCAGCGCCGAGTGGGTGCGCCGGTAGACCCCCAGAGCGTCGCTCTGCCGACCCGATCGGTAGAGCGCGACCATGAGCTGACCGTGCAGCCGCTCGCGCGGCGGCTCCGTTTCGGCCAGGGTCTCCAGTTCGCCGACGATCTCACGGTGGTGGCCACAGGCCAGTTCGGCGTCGAAACAGTCCTCAAGCGCTGCGAGCCGCTGCTCCTGGACCGCGGCCAGTTCCGGCCACCGGATTCCCTTTTCGACCAGGTCGGCAAGTGCCTCGCCTCGCCATAGTCCCAGGGCCTCGCGCAGTGCCGCTGCCGCCGGCTGCCATGCCCCGGCGGCCAGGTCGCGGCGGCCCTTCGCCGTCAGCAGCTCAAATCGTCGCAGGTCGATGGAGTCGGCGTCGACGTGCAGCAGGTACCCGGGAGCGTGGGTCAGCAGCGCGGCCGAGGGGGTGCCCGCGGTGTCGGTGACGAGCAACCGGCGGATGTCGGTCACGGCGTTCTGCAGCATCTTGCGCGCGGTCGGCGGGGTGTCGTGCTGCCAGAGGGCTCTCAGCAGTCGACTGGCCGCAACCACCTGGTTGGCGTGCAACAGGAGGAATCCGAGCGCGGCTCGTTGTTTCACGCCGCGCAGTGGTACGGGATGGCTGTCATCGATGACCTCTAAGGGGCCAAGCAAATGAAACTGCATGAGATCTCCCGATTTTTTGCCGGCTTTTCAGCGATCCCTGCCGAGGGCGCAGTTTTCGCTATTTTTTCGGGTGGAAAATAGGCAGGCTCACCCCGAGATGGCTTCTCGTGGGCGTCGGCCGATGGGGCGGGTGCGTTCGGTTGCGGCGGTATGGGCCAATCGAACTATTTTGCCGTCGATGCCGCTGGGGAAACATGGAAATCGGCGGCATTGTGCAGGTCGGAGCGGTTGAGAGTTCTGGTGGACGCTTCGTTGTCAAAATCGGTCATAAGGCTCGAATGGGGGTCATCCGTAGTAATTATCAATTTTTGTAAATAAAGAAATGATCGTCGCTGGTAATGATTCTTTCGCTGTTTTGATGTTGCTGTGCTACCTACCCCGGCTGCAGCTCTCCCATGTTTATAGGAAAGCTCCCATCCGATGTCCAGAGAGAGTAATATCACTGTGCTCCGGCAGTTGATTTTATTTTTCGGACACAAGTTCCGTGGTGCGCGGAAAATAAAAACGTACCCGGAAACGCCAATGCGGCGCCCGGCTGCCTGGACGGCCCGGACACCGCACGGTGACGCATTGCCCTAGGGGGGCTGCATCCCCTCCCGTTCGGCCAGGTCGGGCGCTTCGACCAGCATGGTCGTCGGAGCCGGGCGGGGGGCCGGGGTGAGGTGCAACCGGAGGACACCCGGGGAGGCGTCCGCCGGTACTAAGTGGCACGCGCACTCCTCTTCGCCGAATCCGGCGAATCGGTAGGCGACCTCCATGATCCGGTTGCGGTCGGTGGGCCGGAAGTCGGCGACCAGATGGACGCCCGCTCGGCTCGCCTGATCGACCAGCCAGTTCACGATGACCGTCCCCACCCCGAACGAGACCACCCGGCACGACGTGGCCAGCAGCTTGAGGTGCCACATCTCCCGATGCTTGTGGACAAGCAGTACGCCCACCGCGCCGTGCGGGCCGAACCGATCGGCGAGGGTGGCGACCAGTACCTCGTGGGCGGGGTCGGTCAGCAGCCGCCGCAGTTCTGCATCGGGGTAGTGCACACCGGTGGCGTTCATCTGGCTGGTGCGCAGCGTGAGTTCCTCCACGCGAGACAGTTCGGCCCCGCTCGCCCGTGCCACGCACAGCACCAGTTCCAGCGAGCGGAGGAAGTCCTCGTCGGGGCCGGCGAAGGAGGCGCGCTCGGCCGCGCGCTCGAACCCCGCCTGGTAGAGACGCCGGCGCTGCTGCGAGTCCACCGTGGTCGTCGCGGGGGTGAACTCGGGAAGACCCGACAGGCGGGTCGCCTGTTCCGCAGGGTAACAGCGTACGTCGGGCAGGTGAAAAGCCACCTCGGCACGTTCGGCAGGCTGGTCGTCGATGAATGCGATCGTGCTGTGGGCGAACCCCAACTGTTCGGCGATCCGCCGTACCGAAGCAGACTTGACGCCCCACCCGATCTCGGGCAGCACGAAGAATTCGGCCACCCCCAGCGCGTGCAACTGTTCCCAGGCGGTTTCGTGGTCGTTCTTACTGGCCACCGACTGCAGGATGCCGCGCGCGTCCAAGGCGCGGATGGTGGTCAGCACCGCCTCCGGCAGGGTGACGGTTTCGTCCTCCAGCAGAATTCCCTGCCAAAGCGTGTTGTCCAAATCCCAGACCAGGCACTTCACCGGTACCTGGGGCGACGGCGCGACCCTTCCCGCGCTCACGGGGCGATCCCGGGGAGGTCTTCCCTCGTCTCCAGCGCGTGCTGGGCGAGGATCAGCTGACAGATCTCGTTGCTGCCTTCGATGATCTCCATCAGTTTGGCGTCGCGGTAGGCCCGTGCCACCACGTGGCCGTCGTCGGCCCCCGTCGAGGCCAGGACCTGCACAGCAGTGGCCGCCCCGTGCGCGGCCTGGACCGCACTGGTGTGCTTGGCCAGTACCGATGCCAGCACCAGGTCGGGGGAGGCGTCGTCCCAGCAGCTGCTCGCATGCTCGCACGACCGGGCGGCGATCTGTTCGGCCACGACGAGTTCGGCGATGTGGCGGGCCACGAGTTGATGGTCGCCCAGCCGTTTGCCGAACTGCCGCCGGGTACGGGCGTGGGCCGTCGCCGCCCCCAGACAGGCCCGAAGAATACCGACGCAGCCCCAGGCCACGGACAGCCGCCCGTAGGTCAACGCCGAGGTGACCAGCAGCGTCAGCGACCAACCGGAGCCTCCCAGCAGGTTGGCTGCGGGGACCCGGGCATCGGTGAATTCGACGTCTGCGTGCCCTGCGGCACGGCAGCCCAGCGGGTCGGCGATCCGGCGCACCCTCACCCCGGGCGTGCCAACCGGCACGATCACCGCGGCCGCGCCGTCGTCACAGATACCGAAGACCACAATGAGGTCGGCGTAGTGGGCGGCCGTCACCCACGTCTTTTGGCCGGTGACGACGACCTCGTCGCCGTCGACCCGAAACCGGGTTCCCATCGCCGCCAGATCACTGCCGGCGCCGGGCTCGCTGAACGCCACGGCCGCCAGGCCCCCGCTGGTCAGGACAGGAAGGTGTGCTTTGCGCTGCTCGGCATCGCCCAGACGCTGAACAGCCCACGCAGCCATTCCCTGGGACGTCATCACGCTGCGCAGCGAACTGCAGAGACTGCCGGCATATGCGGTGAGCGCTCCGTTGCCCGCGCTGTTCAGGCCGCGGCCGCCATAGGCGCCGGGTACCTGTGCGCACAGAACACCCTCGGCGCCCAGCCGGCGAAGAACCGTCACGGGCAGCACACCCGACCGGTCCCAGTCCGCCGCTCGGTCGCCCACCGCTTCGGCGACCGACGTGCTCAACCCGCGGACCGGGCACGCCTCTCCTTCAGGCATCACCGCCCTCCTCGGCGTCCCCGCCCAACCGCAGCACCATCGACGACATTGCGCGGACCGTGCGAAAATTCTCCATCCGCAGGTCAGGGCCGCCGATCATGACCCCGAACGCTTTCTCCAGATACACGACGAGCTCCATCGCGAACAGAGACGACAGCGCACCGGAGGCGAAGAGATCCTCCTCCGGTGCCCACGACCTCTTGGTCCGCTTCTCCAGGTGGCACGACAGTTCCTGTTCGATCTCCTGCGCCGTCGCGGCCCCGGTCGACGATGTGGTCACAGCAGTGTCTCTCCGTACTCGTAGAATCCCCGGCCCGTTTTTCGGCCCAGGTGGCCCGCCTCGACCTTGTCCACCAGCAGCGCGGTGGGACGGCAACCCTCGTCTCCGGTCCGCTCGTGCAGGACCCGCAGCGAGTCGAGGAGGTTGTCCAGACCGATGAGGTCGGCGGTTCGCAGCGGGCCGGTCCGGTGGCCCAGACAGCCCTGGAGCAGGGCGTCGACCTCTTCCGCCGTCGCGGTCCCGCTCTCGACGACGCGCACCGCGTCGTTGATCATCGGGTGCAGGATGCGGCTCGTCACGAATCCCGGGGTGTCGCCC
Organism: Nocardiopsis ansamitocini; assembly: GCF_030268225.1. Lineage (GTDB taxonomy): Bacteria > Actinomycetota > Actinomycetes > Streptosporangiales > Streptosporangiaceae > Nocardiopsis_D > Nocardiopsis_D ansamitocini. Next base: position 9,260 of record NZ_BSQG01000004.1, read on the forward strand.
ACCACAACCGGCGTGCGCTTCAGTGCGCTGAGCAGTCGCAGGGCGGCGGCCAGCGCGAGCTCCCCGGTCCGCTTGCCGCGGATGACCTCCACGGTGGGGATGAGGTACGGGGGGTTCATGAAATGGGTGCCCAGCAAGGACTCCGGACACGACACGGAGTCCGCCAACTCGTCGATGGGGATCGAGGACGTGTTGGAGATCAAGGGAGTGCCGGGTGCCACGATCATGGCCGCCTCCGACAGCACCTCGGCCTTGCACGCGCCGTTCTCGGTGACCGCCTCCACCACTGCCGCCGCGTCGGCGGCGCCGGCCAGTGACGCACTCGTCGCGAGCCGGGCCGGTGCCTCCTCCGCCGGTAATGCTCCCGTCAGGCGGGCGAGGCGCAGATGCTGGTGGACCCGGGCCGGCGCACCGGCCAGGCGGGAGGCGTCGGTCTCGACCAGAAGCACGGGCACTCCGTGGCCCAGGGCGAGCGACGCTATCCCCACCCCCATCACCCCGGCGCCGACGACCGCCAGCCGTGGCGCTGTCACCGGCCCGCCCCGCTCTCCGTGCGGGCCCGTGCGTCGGTCGCGCCCAGACGCCCCGATAGCGGTTTTCCTGCGAAACAGGATCGAAATGTCCCGTGGGCCAAAGACATCGGCGCCGTTCCAATCGATTCGATGTGCGTTGCCGCGATAATTCTCGACCGCAGTGGCGGTATAAACAGTGTCTTCGACCCATTCGGTACCCATTCCCCGGTAATTGGGGTGCGGCCCTCGATTTTTCCGTGCGCACTGCTAGCGTCAGAGTATGGCCCATCAGGTTGACGCCAATGCCGAACTACTTGATTATGTCCGGGAATTCTCCCTGCGTGATGACGACATCTTGCGCGACCTCCGCGGAGAGACCTCGGGACTGCCCGCGGCGCAGGCCATGCAGGTCATGCCCGAAGAGGGGCAGCTGCTCGGTCTGCTCGTCGCGCTCACCGGTGCCCGCTCGGTCCTCGAACTCGGCACCTTCACCGGGTACAGCACCCTGTGCATGGCCCGTGCGCTCCCCGCCGGCGGCCACCTGGTCACCTGCGACATCAGTGAGAAGTGGACCCGCGTCGCCGCGCGCTACTGGGAGCGGGCCGGGGTCGCCCACCTGATCGACGTGCGTCTCGGTCAGGCAGCCCACACCCTGCGACAACTCGCCGAACAATCGGGACCGGACTCCTTCGACCTGGCATTCATCGATGCGGACAAGGCCAACTACCCCCGCTATTACGAAGCGGTACTCGGCCTGGTCCGTCCCGGCGGCCTCGTCGTCATCGACAACACCCTGTTCTTCGGCAGGGTCGCCGACCCCGAGGCCCAGGACCCCGACACACTGGCGGTACGCGCACTCAACAGACTGCTGGCAACCGACCGGAGGGTGGATCTGAGCATGCTCCCCATGGCAGACGGGATCACTCTCGCCCGTAAGAGGGTGCCCGCCCAGCGGTGACCGCTCCCGCTGCCCCGGCGGGGCGGCACGTCGAGGGTGATGGCGCCGCCACTGACCCCAAAATGGCATGAAAATGACTGGCGGCAATTGTCAGTCATCGGATCCCACCTCTATGGTGACGATCGAATCGACGATTGACGGCGGTGTATATATCCCGGTTTTTTGTGTTTTCCGAAATGGATCGGCCAGATTTCCGGTCGGTGGACGACGGGAAATCCGGGGACGTTTTCGGCCGCCCTGTTCTGTCCCGGCGAATTTCGCCGAGATACGCGTCTAGGGAAGAAGAGGTAGGCAATGTCCAGTGCCACGCTCGACGCGGTGGTCGTGGGAGGAGGGCCGGCCGGCGCCGTCTGCGCCACGCTTCTGGCCCGCGAAGGCGCCTCGGTCACCCTGTTGGAACGTGACGAGTTTCCGCGCTTCCACATCGGCGAATCCATGCTGCCCTACATGGTCGGCCTGCTGGAGCGCCTGGACCTGCTGGACGCGGTCCAGGCGCAGGGCTACGTCATCAAACGCGGCGGCGAGTTCATCGACCCCACCGGGACCAAGTTCTTCAGTCCGGGAGTGTTCAGGGCCGACTTCTCCAAACAGGGGGAGGGACGCCACGCCGAGACCTTCCAGGTCGAACGGGCCCACTTCGATCGTGTCCTCATCGAGCAGGCCAAACGCGCGGGAGCCCGGGTCCTGCACGGCGCCCAGGTGACCGGATTCCTTGAGGAGGGCGAGCGCCTCACCGGTGTCCGTTACCGCCACCGGGACACGCCGCACGAGCTCCAGGCGCGCTACGTCGTGGACGCGAGCGGCCGCTCCGGCCGGATCGCGCAGCGGTTCGGCCTGCGCAAGACCATCGACGAACTGCGCATGGTCGCGGTCTTCCGGCACTACGAGAACCTCGACGAGGTCCACAACCCCGGTCACGAAGGGGACATCCAGATCGGCAGCCACGCCGACGGGTGGGTATGGGCCATCCCGCTCTCCGCCCACACGATCAGCGTCGGAACGGTGATGCCCCGCGCCGTTTTCCGCAAGGGGGCCGCCGAGGAGCTGTTCGACCAGCACGTCGCGCGCATCCCACGCATCACCCAACGCCTCAAAGGGACCCGGCCGACCATGGGCCTCAAGGTCGAGACCGACTACTGCTACCACACCGACACCGTCACCGGGCCGGGATGGCTGATGGTGGGTGACGCCGGATGCTTCGGTGACCCGATGTTCTCCGGCGGGGTCCTCGTCGCGATGACCACCGCTACCCGCGCCGCCGAGACCATCACCCAGGCGTTGGCCGACCCGGCGTCCGAGACCCGGGTCCTCGACACCTATTCCAACTTCTTCAAAACCGGCTACGACACCTACATCCGGTTGATCCACTCGTTCTACCAGAGCGAACTCCTCAGCGCGCTCGCCGACGCCAAGGGTCCCCGCGAGGAGCTGGAGACCTACATGGTGCGGCTGATGGGCGGCGATTTCTGGAGCGGGGACAACCCCATCTCCCAGGCCTTGCGCGCCAACCCCCGCTGGGACACCTTCGCCCCCTTCGAACCGGTCTTCGGCTGCCCGATCTACCCCGAGAACACGCCCCGGAACCGCGCCGCGGTCGCCGCGGCCACGGGCTGACCCGTCCCGGCCATGCCCTGACCACCCGAGGAACTGGAGTCGTATGCAATCGCCCGTACTCGTCATCGGTGCCGGGCCGACCGGCCTCGCGCTCGCCTGCGGACTGCGCATGCGCGGAACCCCGGTGCGGATCCTCGACACCAACAGCGAGCCGGCAGCCACCTCCCGGGCGCTGGGCGTCCAGCCGCGCGGCGTGGAAGTGCTCAACCGCCTCGGTGCGCTGGGCGACCTACCCGAGCGGTCGATCTCCCTGAGCGAGGTGCGGATCTACATCGGGCACCGGCTCGTGTCCACCATGCCCATGCGGCGCATGGCGGCCCAGGAGCGTTCGCCCCTGCTCATCTCGCAGGTCGAGGTGGAGGCTTCACTGCGTCGACGGTTGGTCGAGCTGGGTGGACGCGTCGAGTGGGACCACGAGCTGGTGGGGGTCACCCAGGACGACACCGGGGTGAACGCCCTCCTGCGCACGCCCACGGGGTTGGAGAGCGTCCGGGCCTCCTGGGTGGCCGGCTGCGACGGCGCGCACAGCCTGGTCCGCAAACTGGCCGGCATCGGTTTCCCGGGCGCACCTGTCGCCGAGAACTTCATCCTCGCCGATGTGCGCACCGGCTGGGACGCCGACCGCGAGATCATGAGCAGCTGGACCCACGGCGGCGGCATGATCAGCGTGTGCGCGCTTCCCGGGGAAGGCCGGTGGCGGCTGATGTCGCCCTCCCCGCCGGGCACCTCCACCGTGGTGCAGGGCGAGGCGGCCCTGGAGCAGCTCCGCCGCCAACTGGGCGACTGCACCTCGTTCTGCCCGGACCAGATCGACAAGGTCGAGTGGCTCTCCAGCTTCCGTATCCACCGTCGCCTGGCCGACTCCTACCGCCAAGGGCGGCTGCTCCTCGCCGGGGACGCCGCCGCGATCCACCACCCCTTCGGCGGCCAGGGCATGAACACCGGCCTCGGAGACGCGGAGAATCTCGCCTGGAAGCTGGCCCTGGTCATGGCGGGGCGCGCCGACGAGCGACTGATCGACAGCTACCAGGCGGAACGGCGACCGATCGCCGACGCCGTCGTCTCGGCCACCACCGCCACCTCCCGCGTCGTCCTCGGCGACACCCCGGGGATTCGGGTGCTGCGCGACTCGCTGATCCTTCCCCTCATGGACCACCCCAAAGTGCAGGAGTACCTGTGGCGCAGCGCCTCCCAACTGGGCGTGCACTACCGGGGGCGGTCCCTGGCGGCCAAACGCAGCCGTTTCAAGGCCGGGCCGCGCCCGGGGGAGCGGGTCCCCGACATCGCCTGCCGCCTCGTCGACGGCAGCCACACCACCGTTCACCAGGCGCTCCGGGGTAGGTGGGCGCTGCTCGCACCACCCGGACACGAGGACAGCATCGCCGTCGCGACCGAGCGTCTGGGAGAAGAACTCGTCACGCTGTACCCCGAGCATCCCGGCCTCACCGACGTCCTGCTGGTACGCCCCGACGCGCATCTGGCCTGGCGCGGGAACGCCGACCCCACGGGCCTGTGGGGCTGGCTGGACGGTGTCCTCACGGTCGGCGCGGCCCCCCGGCGGGCCTGAGCCGATGCCCACCGATCGAATCCGATGAGGAGTGACATGGTGCTGGAACACGAACGGCTCCCGACCATCGCCGACGAGAGCTGGACGGCACTGGGCAACGTCGCCGCACGCGCCGAGGAGACCCGCAGGCCGGCCGGACTCTTCAGTGACCCGCTCGCCGAGCGGTTCTCCGCGGCCCTGGCCGCCCCGGGACAGCGGGACGACAGGCGGAAAGCGGAAACCTGGTCCGGCGACCTGCTCGACATGATCGCCGACACCATCATCATCAAGACCCGGTTCCTCGACGAGTTCCTCGAACAGGCCAGTGCCGCCGGGTGCCGCCAGACCGTGTTGCTCGCAGCGGGGCTGGACACCCGTGCCTTCCGGCTCCCCTGGCCCCCCGGGCAGCGCGTGTTCGAGCTGGACCTTCCCGGTCTCCTCGATTTCAAGGAGGCGGTCCTCGCCGACGCCGGAGCCCGTCCAACCTGCGAGCGCACCGTCGTGCGCGCCGATCTTCGCGACGACTGGCCCGGCGCGCTGCTCGCGGCCGGGTTCGACCCTCGGCGCCCCACCGTCTGGTTGGCGGAAGGAACCCTGGGCTTCCTCACCGAGGAGGCGTGCGACGAACTGATGACGGAGTTGGGGCGGCTGTCCGCACCGGGAAGCCGACTGGGATTGGACCACACCCACGACGGAGAGGTCCACACCGATCGGGTCCGCCCCTTCGTGGAGCAGGCGGGCTTCCACATGGCCGACATGGTCAAAGGCGGCCCCACCCTCCCAGCCGACCAGTGGCTCACCGGGCACGGTTGGCAGGTCGAGGGGCACGACATCGTCGAGCGCGCTGCGGCCTACGGGCGCCCAACCCCGTACCTGTTCCGCGGTGAGCGCTCCGCGCACGGTCGCATCTTCTTCACCGCGGAGCGCGGGTGAGCAAGGGGACACCCGTGTCCAGGGTGCCCCCTTCGGTCTCGGCCATCAGCGGCGAAGGAGACTAGACGGGCTGGTAGTCGCCGCTGTCGGCGACAAAGCGCACCACCACCGACTTGGAGGTGGGTGTGTTGGAGATGTCGGCGGTCGACCCCAGCGGGACCAAGACGTTGGTCTCGGGGTAGTAGGCCGCCGCACAGCCGCGGGCAGTCGGGTAGTGCACGACCTTGAAGTGCGGAGCCCGCCGCTCGACGCCGTCGGTCCACTCACTGACCAAGTCGGTGTAGGAGCCGTCGACGAGACCGAGCTCGGCCGCGTCCTGCGGGTTGACCAGTACCACCCGGCGGCCGTTGTGGATCCCGCGATAGCGGTCGTCCAAGCCGTAGATGGTGGTGTTGTACTGGTCGTGGGAGCGCAGGGTCTGTAGCAGCAGCCGGCCCGCGGGGATCTCCGGTGCGGCGAGCCCGTTGGCGGTGAAGTTCGCCTTCCCCGTCGCCGTGGGGAAGCGGCGCTCGTCACGTGGCGCGTGCGGCAGCGCGAACCCCGAAGGGTTGCGGACCCGCGCGTTGAAGTCGTCGAAGCCGGGCACCACGCGCTCGATACGGTCACGGATCAGGTCGTAGTCGCCGGCGAACTCCTCCCACGGGATGTCGTCGTCCGCGCCGAGCACCCGCCGGGCCAGCCCCGACACGATCGCCACCTCCGAGCGCATCCCGTCCGACAGCGGCTTCACGCTGCCGCGCGAGGCGTGCACCATGCCCATGGAGTCCTCCACCGTCACGAACTGCTCGGCACCACCGGTGAGGTCGTGGTCGGTGCGGCCCAGCGCCGGCAGGATCAGCGCGCGGGCCCCGGTGATGGCGTGCGAGCGGTTCAGCTTGGTGGACACGTGCACGGTCAGCGCGCAACGGCGCATGGCCTCCTCGGTCGCGTGGGTGTCGGGAGAGGCGGAGACGAAGTTGCCGCCCATCGCGAAGAAGACCTTCGCCGATCCGGTGCCCATGGCCTCGATCGCGCGTACCACGTCGTGGCCGTGCTCGCGGGGCGGCTCGAAGCCGAACTCCGCACTCAGGGCATCGAGGAACGTGGCATCGGGCCGCTCGAAGATGCCCATCGTGCGGTCGCCCTGCACGTTGCTGTGCCCGCGGACCGGACACACGCCCGCGCCCGGTCGGCCCACGTTGCCGCGCATCAGCAGGAAGTTCACGATCTCGCGGATCGTGGGCACCGAGTGCTTGTGCTGGGTCAGGCCCATCGCCCAGCACACCACGACCTTCTTGGCGGCCAGCACCATCGCCAGCGCCTCGTCGATCTCGGCGCGTTCCAGACCGGTGCTCTCGTGCACCCGCGCCCAGAACGCCTCTTCCTCGGTCTCCAGCAGCGCGCCGCGGTACTCCTCGAAGCCGTGGCAGTGCTCCTCGATGAAGTCGCGGTCCAGCACCGAACCGGGCCGCTGCTCCTCCATCTGTAGCATCAGCCGGTTCAGGGCGCTGAACAGGGCGAGGTCGCCGCCGAGCCGGACCTGGAGGAACAGGTCGGTGAGCATCGTCCCCGACCCCAGGACCCCGCGTGCCGTCTGCGGGTTGCGGAAACGCTGCATCCCGGCCTCGGGTAGCGGGTTCACCGTGATGATCCGCGCCCCCTCCTGCTTGGCCTTTTCCAGCGCCATGAGCATCCGGGGGTGGTTGGTGCCGGGGTTCTGCCCGGCCACGATGATGAGGTCGGCCTGGTAGAGGTCCTTCAGTGACACGCTGCCCTTGCCGACGCCCAGGGTCTCGCCCAACGCCGACCCCGAGGACTCGTGGCACATGTTGGAGCAGTCGGGCAGGTTGTTGGTGCCCAGCTTGCGGGCGAACAGCTGGTACAGGAACGCGGCCTCGTTGCTGGTGCGGCCCGAGGTGTAGAACAGCGCCTCGTCGGGGGAGTCCAGTCCGTTCAGGTCCTCGGCGACGATATCGAACGCCTGCTCCCACGACACCGGTGCGTAGTGGGTGGCGCCGGGGGCCAGGTACACCGGTTCGGTGATGCGGCCCTGCTGCCCCAGCCAGTAGCCCGAGCGTCCGGCGAGGTCGGCCACGCCGTGCTCGGCGAAGAACTCCCGGGTGACGGCGCGTCGGGTCGCCTCCTCCGCCACCGCCTTGGCACCGTTCTCGCAGAACTCCGCGGAGTGGCGCTTCTCGGGCTCGGGCCAGGCGCACCCGGGACAGTCGAACCCCTTCTTCTGGTTCACGTCCACCAGAGTCAGCAGTCCGCGGCCCGCTCCGGCCTGGCGGCCCACGACCCGCATGCTGTTCAGAACGGCCGGGATACCCACGGCCGACGTTTTGGGGGCGCTGACCTCAGGCGCGTCCTGGCGGGGGTCCTCCTGTGGTGCACGGGACATCGGAATCGGCTCCTCGTTGCTGCTGTCGTTTGGGGGCGGACCTGCGCGGTGTGGCACGCCCTTGATCCGTATTGTCGCAAAGTTCCTGGCGGGGTGCTGTGCGGGGCACCTCCTGAGGGCGCCGGATAACCCCTGGTTGGGGACCTGGTCACCCGAGAACCGTTGTGCTAATCTGACCAGCGGGTTGCAGTCGTTGATTTCGCTTTGATCGCATGTGATCGCCCGCGGAGTTCTTGACAAGCGGGCGTTTTTCTTTGAAGAAGGTTCCGCAGCACCCGCAGACTTGCAAAGTGCGAGTCTGGAACTGTCTCCAAAGAATTGGGAGATCGCATGACGCAGGGAACCGTCAAGTGGTTCAACGGCGAAAAGGGCTTCGGCTTCATCAGCCAGGACGCCGGTGGCCCCGACGTTTTCGTGCACTACAGCAACATCGCGGGTAGCGGCTTCCGCAACCTCGAAGAGAACCAGCGCGTCGAGTTCGACGTCACGCAGGGCCCGAAGGGCCCGCAGGCCGAGAACGTCCGCGCTCTCTAGTCTGCTCGTTCCAAAGCCGCATAACGAGCCCCCTCACGGTAGGGCACGTTCCGGCTTGCGGCTTCCTCACCGTCCCGGTTCTGTTTACCGGCCGGGACGGCGGGAGCCGATGAACCGCCCCGCGGGGGTCGATCGTTCGCGATCGGCCCCCGCGGGTTTTTTCACCCCTTGGCCAGCGCGCCGGCGAGACTGCCCGCCAGCGGCAACCGTGGAAGCAGCACCGTCTGGTAGGCGTGGTAGGCGTCGGGCTTGCCGCTCCAGGTGGCGCCCTCGGGGACCCCCAACGACACCGCGTCGAGTTCGTGGTGCCAGCTCCCCTTCTCGGTGTCGATCAGGTGCGCCGCGGCATGGTCCCACCACACCCGGTACCAGTGCTCATAGCGCTCGTCGCCGGTGCGCAGACCCAATACCGCCGCAACCGCGATCGCCTCGGCCACCACCCAGTGCATCCGCGCTCGGACCACCGGGGTGTCGTCGTAGTCCAGGGTGTAGACGAAGCCTTCCGCGCCGTCCACCGACCAGCCGCGCTCCACCGCGAAGGAGAACATCGCCTCGGCGTCGGCCAGGAGCCAGTCCGGCGCCTTCTCCAGCGAGGTCTCCAGGTTCACCAACAGGCGGGCCCACTCCAGCACGTGCCCCACCGTCACCCCGTAGGGACGGAACGGGTGCGCGCGGTCGTCGGAGTTGTAGTCCGCGACAGGCTCCCAGTCCGTAGTGAAGTGCTCGGGGAGCCGCCATCCGCGTGTGCCCGCGACCTCGTGCACGAAGAACTCCGCGATCCGCAGTGCGCGCCGGGCCCACACCGACGATCCGGTGGCGTCGGCGGCGGCAAGGAACGCCTCCACCATGTGCATGTTGCTGTTGGCGCCCCGGTAGTCCTCGGTCGCCCCCCAGTCACGGGTCCCCCCCTCGCGACAGCGCCCGGTCGCCTCGTCCCAGAACCGCTCCTCGATCACGTTGCCGATATCGGTGAGCAGGGCATCGGCGCCGGGGCGCCCGGCCAGTGCCGCGCTGCTGGCGGCCAGCAGGACGAACGCGTGCTGGTAGGCGTCCTTGCGGTCGTCGGAGGGGGACCCGTCGGCGTTCAGCGCGGCGAACCAGCCGCCGTGCTCGTCGTCGCGCAGCGCACCGCGCAGTGCCTGCACACCGTGGTCGGCCAGCCGGCCGGCCCCGGGGACCCCGTCCAGGTGGGCCAGGGCGAAGACGTGCGTCATCCGCGCGGTGACCCAGGTGTGCACGCCCTGCTCGGCGACGACGGAGCCGTCGGCCCCCAGCCAGCCGAACCCGGTTGCCGGGTGGTCGGCGGCGGAGACGAATTCCAGGAGGCGCAGGGCTTCGTTGTCCAGCCAGACGCGGTGCATGCGCGAAGTGGTCCACTGAGGCATCGAGGGTGGCTCCAATCGGGTCGGGAGAATCGGGCCATCCTTTCGCATCGCCCGCGCGCCGCTTCCCCCGGCACCGGGTGGAGCCGCCTGTTCCCGGAAGGGAGGCCACCGCATCCGCGTACGGATCGGGGGCGGCGAACAGCGAACAGGACCCGCCATCCGGCAACTCCGCGTTGTTCGTGGCCTTCGCCGGTATCGCCGGGGCCGGCGAGGTCGCTAATCGCGGCGGCGGGCGGGAGGACCCTCCGACGCCGGCGGGGCGCTCGGGCCGCACGTGCCGAACACCGTCTTTGGTACGGCCCGGTGACCGTCGCCGAACCGATGGGGCACACCGGCACCGCCCTGCCCGCCGACGAGACCACAGCACCGGAAAGGCTTGCCCGCGATCGGTGTGCAGGCCAAAAGCCCTCGCGCGATCCTGCGCCGGTGTTCCTCGGTCCCCGGACGCAAAACCGCCGGCCGTTTGCGCCGACGGGAACGGCCCCACCCTGGGCGTGGCAGGCGCCGGAGACCGGATACCCGTCATTGCGAGTCGTGCGCAGCGCCGTACGCGAGTCAGATCGGCGCGGCCCAGGCCCGGGCGAAGGCCAGCCGTACGAGTTCGGCGGGGCCGAGGCGGGAGTCGCGCAGCTCGGCGGAGAACAGCACCGCCCCCACGCAGTCGTTGAGCAGTACCCCCGCCAGCCAGCGCGGCGGAAGCGCCGGATCCAGCAGTCCCGCCTCCTGGGCCCGCGCCATCGGCCCGGCCAGCTCGTCCAGGCACGCCCCGTAGCCCGACTCCGCGCTGCCGGTGACCGTGTCCTGGTTCAGGCCGGGGCCGTTGACGAGCACCGGGTAGATCTGCACCGCCCGCATCGCCACCGCCACAGCTCGGTCCAGCAGCTCGTCCTGCGGGCAGGTCTGTAGACCTGCCTCGGCCACGAGGCGCTGGGTGCCTGAGAAGGCCGTCGCGTAGACCTCGGCCACCAGCTGTTCACGAGCGTGGAAGTGCCGGTAGACGGTCGTGCGTCCGAGCCCGGTCGCCGCGGTGAGCTCGTCCATGCCGGCCCCGGGGGAGGCGGCGAGCAGCTCGGTCGCGGCCCGGATGATCTGTTCGTGGTTGCGGCAGGCGTCCGAGCGCTGTCCCCGTGTCCCGGCCCTGATCGGCTGACCCCTCATGCCTTTCATGGTGCCATGGTCCAGACCAATTTTTCCCACTGTGCTCTGACCAGTTACGGACACTCTGGCCAAAGAAAGGGGTGCGCCCGAAAAGGGCGCACCCCCGAGGGAAGTCCGGTCAGACCTTCTTGAACAGGCCGCCGATCTCCCAGATGTCCTGCGGTGGCTGGGCCTGCTCCACACCCCACGTGCGCACGTCGATGAACCCCGGAGCCAACGGCTCCAGGTCGCCGACCAGGTCGGCGGCCTCCTGGGGGCTGCGGACCCGGCCCCAGTTGCCGTGCGTGTTCTCCAACATGGTGTTGGTCAGCTCCGCCGCGGCCGAAGGATTGTCGCTGACCAGGTGGGAGTAGGCCAGGTAGCTTCCGGCGGGGACCGCGTCCATCATCGCGCTGATGCAGCGGGCGGGGTCGGCCTTGTCGGGGATGCAGTGCAGCAGCGCGATGAACAGCACGCCCACCGGGCGGTCGAAGTCGATCAGCTCCCGCAGCTGCTCGTTGCCCAGGATCTCTTCCGGCCGGGTGGCGTCGGCGGTGAAGACGGTGGTGTTCTTGTTGTCGGCCAACAGCGCGCGGCCGTGCGCGAGCACGATGGGGTCGTTGTCCAGGTAGACCACCCGCACGTCGGGATTGACCCGCTGGGCGACCTGGTGGGTGTTCTCGGCGCTGGGCAGCCCGGAACCCACGTCGATGTACTGGTCGATCCCGAGCTCGTCGGTCATGTGGTGCACGACCCGCGACAGCCACGCCCGGTTGTCCAGGGCGACCTTGCGGATCTCGGGCAGCCCTTCCAAGATCATCTCGGCCACGGCTCGGTCAGCAGCGAAGTTGTCCTTGCCGTAGAGCAGCGCGTCATAGATCCGCGCGGTGGTCGGCACGGTCATGTCGATGTCGGGGATGACGGGCTGATCTGCGTCCTTCTCGAGTCCGGCCATGAGGGAGGGGTACCTCGCGTATTCTGCTGGGCGTTGAGGGGCGGTTCGCTCTAACCGCGAATTTTAACCGCGAATCCCCTGTGTTTACGGCATTCCTCGTGTTTCTTGAAACTTGTGCCGCTATGGTTACCCCGCTTCGTCGACGCCGGAGACCTGTTCCCCCGGGCCCTGCGCGGTCAGCGCACGCAGGAGCGGTGCCACCGCTGCGGCGACCTCTTCCACTCCTTTGGGGGCGAACGGCGGCGCGACGGTCACCCGGTGCGGGCGGGGCAGTGGGGGAGCCGACCAGAACTCCCGTGGATCGTCGGGAAGCGGGGCCGCTGCGACAGTCGCGGGCGGCGAGGGTTCGGTGCCTGCGGACACCGGTTCCGCGCCGGCGCGCGCCCTCAGCCGCATCTGTGACAGCAGTGCGGCCCGGTCCCGGCCCAGCCACGCCGTGAGCAGGAAGGGGTCACCGTCCAGCCGCTCGGCCATAACGTACAGCGCGGCAGCCGTGTGCTTGCACGGGTGGCCCCAGTCCTGGCACGAGCAGGTCAGGACGAGGTCGTGCAGCCCCCGCGGGAACAGGTCCAGGCCCAATACGTCGAATACCTGCTCCACCTCCGCGGGTAGTTCTCCCGACAGCAGCCGTGCCCGAAACAGTGGTTGTCCGGCGAGGGCGGCGACCACCACCTCCCACTGGGCGTCATCGAGTACCCGCCCGATCAGGCTCACCCGGTAGGGCCGGGACCGGCTCCCCCGAACTGAGGCCACCACCTCGCCCGGTCGCACCTTCACCTCCAGCACCGCGCCCGAGGCGGCGTAGGCGCGTCCCCGGGCCAACCGTCCGTCCTCGGTGCCCGACTCCAGGGCCGAGACGAAACGCTGCGACCACCACCGCCGCGCGCTCACGGGGTGACCGCCTCGGGGGACAGGCGCACGACCTCGCGCAGTTGCGCGGTGGAGAGCCCGGTCAGCCACTCCTCACCGGTGCCCACGACGCTCTGGGCCAGGGCTTTCTTACGCTCGATCATCTCGTCCACCCGCTCCTCCAGGGTCCCCACACAGATCAGTTTGCGCACCTGGACGTCGCGACGCTGGCCGATGCGGAACGCACGGTCGGTGGCCTGGTCCTCCACCGCGGGATTCCACCACCGGTCCACGTGCACGACGTGGTTGGCCCGGGTCAGGTTCAAACCGGTCCCCGCGGCCTTGAGCGACAACAGGAAGACCATCGGCTCGGCCGACTCCTGGAACCGACGTACCATCTCCTCGCGCCGAGGCCGCGGCGTCCCCCCGTGCAGCCACAAGACCTCCCGGTCCAGCCGCGCGGCGAGATAGGGGGCGAGGCGGTCGCCGAAAGCGGCGTACTGGGTGAAACACAGGGCCTTGTCGCCCTCGGCCAGCGCCTCGGTGAGCAGATGCTCCAACCGGTCCAGCTTGCCCGAACGTCCCGCGAGCGCCGAGCCGTCGCCCAGGAACTGCGCGGGATGGTTGCAGATCTGCTTCAGCCGCGCCATCGTCGCCAGTACCAGCCCCTTGCGTTGGATCCCGTCGGCATCGTCGAGACGCTCGCTCATCTCGTCCACCACGGCCTTGTACAGTGACGCCTGCTCCGGGGTGAGGGTGCACCAGGTGCGCATCTCCAGCTTCTCGGGGAGGTCGGAGATGATGCTCTTGTCGGTCTTGAGGCGCCGCAGGACGAAGGGACCGGTCAACCGTTTGAGCAAGGCGGTGCTCTCCTCGGAGCCCTCCACGTCGTCCCGTCCGGCTTTTGCCGCGATCGTCCGGTCGAAGGCCGCGGCCGGACCGAGCAGGCCGGGGTTGGCGAACTCCATGATCGACCACAGCTCGCCCAGGTTGTTCTCCACCGGGGTGCCGGTCAATGCGATCTTGGTGTCGGCCCGGAGCTCGCGTACGGCGCGGGCCTGCCGGGTGGAGCTGTTCTTGACCGCCTGGGCCTCGTCGCACACCACCCGACGCCAGGGGATTCCCGCCAACTCCTCGACGTCGCGGGTCACCACGCCGTAGGTGGTCACCACCAGGTCGGTACTGCCGAGCAGGCGCGCCAGGTCGTTGCCGCGGGGGCGATCGGGACCGTGCTGCACGTGCACTCGCAGAGCCGGGGCGAACCGGGCGGCCTCGCGCTGCCAGTTGCCCACCAGCGATACCGGACAGACCAGCAGGGTCGGCCCATGGGCGTTTCGTGCCTGCTCCTCGGCCAGGAGCGCCAGCAGTTGAACCGTCTTGCCCAGCCCCATGTCGTCGGCCAGGATCGCGCCCAGCCCGAGGTCACCGAGGAAGCGCAACCATGCGGCGCCACGCTCCTGATAAGGGCGCAACGTCGCGCCGAACCCGTCCGGAAGCCGCAGCGGCTCCAGCGTCCGCTCCGCCGTACCGTCCAGGAGCGCGCCCAGAGCACCGTCGGCGGTCACCTCGGTGACGGGTACCTGCTCCCGGGCATCGGCGGTCACCGCCAGACGCAGCACCTCGGACCGGCGCATCCGGCCTCTGCCCCGGCGGCGCAGGAAGTCCAGTGCGCCCTCCACCGCCGCGGGGTCGATCTCCACCCATCGTCCGCGCAGGCGCACCAACGGCTGTTTGAGCCGGGCCAGTTCGGTCAGGGCCGCCACGTCCAGACGGTCGCCGTCGAGGATCGCCGTGAAGGAGAAGTCCACGAGATCCTCGGCACCGATCCCGCCCCCCTGGGCGCTGGGGCGCTCGTGGGCGTCCAAGGCAAGGCTCAGCGCGGGCCGGCCCGCCCACTCCGGCAGCACCACGGAGAAGCCGGCCGCGGCCAGCCGGGGGGCGATGTCGCGGATGAAGACATAGGCCCCACCGCGGCCGAGTTCGATGTCGGAGGGGGCGAGTTCGCGCAGCACGCGCCGTAGCGCGGGATAGTGCTGGGCAGCCCGGGCGAGCTCGCGCAGGGCCGTGGCCTCCGCCTCGGGGCCCAGCCAGTCCCCGCCCGCCCCCTCCCAGAGGTCGCGCAACGGGAGTTGCAGACTCGGGTCGGTCGCCGATCCCACCCAGAACTCCACCCGCCACACCTCGTCGGCCTCGGCGGTGTCGGGGGCCTCGACGGGCTCGGTCAGGCGCAGCAGCAACCGGGGTTGTCCGTCGCCGTGGCGCGCAGAGTCGAACCAGGAGCGCAGCCCGCTCGCCAGTGCGGGGTCGGGATCGAGCAGGCCCGCCTCGGGAGTGCGCAACGCAGCGGTCCAGGCGGCGGTGCCGGACGGCCGGGGCGCGCGTCCCAGCCGTTCGCGCGCGGTTTCGTCGACAAGCGCGTTCAACACGGACAGGGCGTGCTCGCCGGCGGACGGTCGGGCAAGAGGGTCCAGATGCGCGCGGGCCACGGGGGGCCATGCCTCCGCGAGTGCGGTGAAGAACGCCGCGTCGGTGCCGGTGATCAGAGGACGCCATCGGGCCGTCGGCGGGTCGCCCAGCACCAGGGGGAGCACCCGCCCTCCCGCCACCAGCCGGCGGGCGAGGTCGCGTACGGCGACGAGGTGGCGGGTCCCGGCGCCGATCGCCACATCGCCGGTGACGGCGCTCTCCATGCGTCCCAGTACGGTGGTGACGCTCTCGGCGAAGGCCAGTGCCGGAACGCGCCAGCGGCGCAGGGCCGGCGTGCGTACGGCGGGCGGTTCGGTCAGCGGTTCCAGCCCGGGGGAGGGGAGGGGATGGCGCGCCGAACCGGGCAGGTGCAGTTCGAGCTCTGTGGTCGCCGCCTTCGCGGCGAGGGCGGGACCCAGTGCGGCGGCCAGCCCGTCGTGTCCCAGCGCATAGGGGTGCGGGGCCGCTGCGGCCCGGGATCCGGTGGCGGGGGGAGCGGTGGAGTCCTCGGCCCATACGGCCAGTGCGTGGTCCAGCCACGCGGCGTGCAACACCAGCACGATCCCCGCCTGTTTTCGCTCGTCGGCACGGTTGTCCGTTCCAGTATGGCCGCAGACGGGGACAACGGTGGCGTGACGGACGCCTCCGTCCGCTTCCCAAGTGATCTACATTGTAAAGCTAGTTGTTTGAGCAATTATCAAAAAACCACGCAATCGCCCCGCATCCTGCCCGCGACGGGACGATCACTTCTTCGCTGACGGGTACTCGGCGAAACCCGATGAAGAATTTTCGGCGAAGCTGTCGATTCGGCCTCCTGCCGTTCGACATAGGGGTGAGAAGCGGGGAAATCCCTCGCGATCACGACAGAGGAGTCACCATGCCGCGCTACCTGACGATGATCCGACTCGACGAGCAGAACCCTCCTGCCGAGGAAGACGGCCCCGAGTTCGCCGAGCGCATGGGCGCGCTGTACGAGGAGATCACCAAGGCCGGGGTCATGCTGGACACGGGCGGTCTCGCCCCGACCGCCGAAAGCACCCGGGTCACCTGGTCCGGCGGCACACTCAGCTCCATCGACGGGCCCTTCACCGAGAGCAAGGAGGTCGTCGGCGGATACTCCATCATCCAGGCCAAGGACAAGGCCGAGGCCCTGGAATGGGCCAGGCGCTTCCTCCAGGTCCACGACGAGCACTGGACCATCACCGCCGAGATCCGCGAAATCACCGAAGGCTGACCCGAGCGTGCTTGCCCTGCCCGCGCACGGCTGCTCTGATGGGGAGCTGTGAGGGCAGCAGGCACGAACGAAACGGTCGCAGCGGTGTTTCGGATCGAATCCGCGCGGATCATCGCGAGAGTCGCCCGCATCGTCCGCGACGTGGGAATCGCCGAGGAAATCGCGCAGGACGCACTGGTCGCCGCGCTGGATCAGTGGCCGGAGTCGGGCGTCCCGGACAGTCCGGGCGCCTGGCTCATGGCCACCGCCAAGCACCGCGCCGTCGACCTGGTCCGCCGTAAGGAGACCTACGCGCGCAAGCTGGCCGAGGTCGGGCGGACGCTTGAGGACGCGCCGCCGCCCGAGCCGAGGGACGCCGACGGTATCGATGACGACCTGCTGCGGCTGATCTTCACCGCCTGCCATCCCGTGCTGTCGACGGAGGCCCGGATCGCGCTCACCCTCCGACTGCTGGGCGGACTGACCACCCAGGAGATCGCCCGAGCGTTCCTGGCCGCCGAACCGACGATCGCCCAGCGCATCGTCCGCGCCAAACGGACACTCGCCACGGCCGGCGTTCCCTTCGAGGTCCCGTGCGGCCGGGACCGTACGGCCCGCGTCGCATCGGTCCTGGAGGTCATCTACCTCGTCTTCAACGAGGGCTACTCCGCGACAGCCGGTGAGGACCTGGTCCGTCCGGCGCTGTGCGAGGACGCGCTCCGGCTGGCCCGCGTCCTGGCGGACCTGATGCCCCAGGAGCCCGAGGCCCACGGTCTGGCGGCGCTCCTGGAACTGCAGTCCTCTCGCATCGCGGCCCGGACCGGTCCCGACGGCGCGCCGGTACTGATCGCCGACCAGGACCGCGCAAGATGGAACCGGATGCTCATCCTCCGCGGCATCGAGGCCCTGCGGCGTGCGGGCAGCGGCCCCTACTCCGTCCAGGCCGCGATCGCCGCGTGCCACGCGCGGGCGCTCCGCTATGCCGACACCGACTGGGGGATGATCGCCGCGCTCTACGGCCGGCTCGTGGAGATGGTCCCCTCCCCGGTGATGGAGCTGAACCGGGCGGTCGCCGTCTCGATGGCGCGCGGGCCCGCTGACGCCCTTCCGTTGGTGGACGCCCTGGGAGGGGAACCTGCCTTGAAGAACTACCACCTGCTGCCGAGCGTGCGCGGGGACCTGCTGGAGCGCCTGGGCCGGACGGCGGAGGCCCGCGGGGAGTTCGAGAGGGCGGCGTCGCTGACCCGCAACGCGCGCGAGCGGGATCTCCTCCTGGACCGGGCAGCCCGCGCCGCAACCGAGTCCTGAACCGATGCAGGCGACGTGTCGGCCCTGGCGTCCGGTTGTGCGGTGCGGAGAGCGTCCGCACGGTGCCGTGCAGGGGAGCGGTTCAGGACGTATGGGCACGCAGATGGGCGCGTTCGCCCTGCCGGCCGAAGTGGACTCGCTGTCGGGGCCCTCGACCGGGATCACCTGGAAGACGGCCAGCGCGCGGTCCTGGGACACGCCGACGGGCGCGCCCCCCTGCCTCCAGTTCGGCCTCCGGGGTGTCCAGGTCGGGTCCGACCATGTCCAGCATCCCGGCCGTCTCGGCCTCTTCGCGGGCGCCGGCGATCTCCTCAACGCAACCGCGGCAGTGACCCTGTCCGATGACCGTTCGGCCCCGACGCCCCCGAGGCGCGGCTGAGGCGCGACCGTGGCCTGCTGATGCGCTCGGCACCACACCGTCTGCCACAGCAATTTGCCGGCGGCGGATCGCCACCGCGCCCGCGCCAAGTCCGACCTCAAGCCACTCTTCCGCAGCCTTCCACCAGGGGCGCCGGCAGCGCCGAATCCGGCCACCGGACTCGGAACCGCCGCCAAGTCACTGACGGTCAAGAAACTGTGCACTCCAGGTTGAGGACAACGCCGGTGGTCGACTCCATCCTTGAGGCATGGGGCACATGCGCCACACGGTCACCTGTACTCCTGCCGCCTCGGGTCCGAAGCGGCACAAGCTGGACTCGGGTCCGGCGGCGGGTCTGTAGAAGCACAGGCCCCGCGGCCGTGGCCCGCTTGTCTCTGTTCTTCGTGGGACAGATCCACATCCCCACCTCTGAAAGGCGTCCGCCTTGCGTTACCTGTCGCGTTTCCTGCCCTTGGCCGTCGCGGTCGGCTTCGCTGTTCCGTTTGCCGCCGCGCCCGCAGCGGCCTCCGCCGCCGCGCAGCAGGGCCCGATCGTCGCCGCGCCGCGGGAGAAGGTCATCGGTTACTACCCGACCCAGCGCGCGTGCAACGAGAGTGGCCGCCGCCTGGGGGGCGAGGCATACCGCTGCGCCAGGAACCAGTACGGCGAGTGGATGCTCATCGTCTGGCGGGCCTGACCCCTCCGGGCCGGTCCACCCAAGCGACGGGGCGCCGACGCTGAAGTGGACCGGCCCTCTGACACGCGGAAAACCCTCGTTCTTCTGACGCGTTCCCGAAGGGCGGGGGCGTCGTCGTGTGCGGCGTCAGATGGAGGTCCTGCCGTCGGATCCTGAGGCAGCCCTCCTGCGTCTCTGGGATCCTTCTCGTATTTCCCGGACGCATACCGGTACGCGCATGGTGGTGGAGTCGATGTCCGAGGTCCACCCCTCACCGATGTCGACGGCAGTACGATGACCGCGCCTCCTTTCACCCGGTGGGGGAGAGGGCCGAAAACGCGACGTGCGGGCTCCACCCGACGGAGCCGGACACGCCGGGCCGCGGGGGCCTGGCGGGGTAAGGACGCTCGCCGGGCCCCGACCGCATCCGAACGGGAGGCCCCGCTCGGATGCGGTCGGGGCGGATATCAGGACCGGTCGGTGCCGGGCGATTCGTCGAGGAGCGGCTGTAGGCGGCGGAGGACGTCGATCTGGGCGGGGTTGTAGACGTCCTTGAGGGCCGTGCTGAGCGTCTGCTCGAAGAACCGTGCTCCCCCGGGGCCTCGGCCTTGATCTCCGCCAAATGGGGATGCCCGGTGCGGAGCTCGCGGAGATAGGGAACCATGCGTTCGGCCACGTCCTGGCGGGTCGGTTCGTCGGCGTCGGCCGGCAGGTCGTCGAACTCGGAGGCCGTCGGATCCTCGGGGAGTTCCTTCAGCAGGTCGGCGTAGGCCTGCATGCCTTGGGGGCCGAGGATCCGGGTCAGGACGACGATGATCGAACGGTCGGCGTCGGACAGTTCGGCTTCGGCAGCGGCCTGGGCGAAATCGGTGGGCAGGTCGGTGGGCGCGGACTGGCGCAGGATGACGCCGAGTTCGAGGCGGACCCGCTGGAGGCGTTCGATGGTGGTGGCGAGCTCGGCGTCGAGGGTGCGCAGGGCCTCTTCCGGGTGGTCGTCGGCGTCGCCCATGTCGGCGATCTGGGCCAGCGAGAACCCGAGGTCGGTCAGGCGTTTGATGCGCAGCACCCGGACGAGGTGGGCGACGCCGTACTGCTTGTAGCCGTTGGCGCGCCGTTCGGGTTCGGCGAGCAGGCCGACCTCGTGGTAGTGGCGTACCGCCCGCAGGCTCGTGCCGGCGAGCTCGGCGATCTCACGGGTACTCCACGCCACGCGTGACACCTCGCTTCGGGGTTCCAGGTGCGGCACGGTCGTGCCGACGTTCTCTGGCCGCAACTGTGCCGTCACGGCACGGTCAACCGCAAGTCGCCCAAAACGGGGGAGTGGCGTGGATCACTCCACCCGGGGGTTGAGTGTGCCGTAACGGCACGGCGTCTTCTGGTTCCCGTCATCCCGCGTTCCCGAACACGAACGAGAGGAACAGCATGGCACTGCCCGACCTGATCGCGGTCGAGCGCTTCCTCGCCCGGCACCTGGGGGGACGCGCCGGCCATGACTGGCCCCCGCCGCCGGGGCCACCGCCACGATCACCCCGCCGGCGATGCCGCCCCCGGTGGCGTCCGATCGGGCGTTGCACCGCTCTAGTACGCGCGGCTCGCCGACTCCGCCGGCGCTGAAACCACCACGCGGCCCCCAGCGGTCCACCCGGTATCGGCCCGCAGGAGAACCGAACCACCGATCCCCCCTGCGCATGCGACGACCGTCGGCATGCGCACCGACCACCGTCAGGAGGCGAGGAACAATGCGTCGCAGCCCCGCGGTCTACTTCGCCTCGTACGCGCTGTCCCTGCTGGGCAAGGGCATCGCGAGCGTCGTGATGCCGCTGCTCGTCCTCGACCGCACCGGCGACGTCCTGGCAGCAGGCGTACTCGCGACCGTGACGATGGCGGCCTCCGCCGCAACCGGCCTCTTCGCGGGACTGCTCGTGGACCGGGTCGACCGCCGGACGGTGTCGGTGACCTCCGACCTGCTCGCCGCGCTGTCGGTGGCGGCGCTGCCGCTCATCGACGTCGTCTGGGGCCTGGACCTGACCTGGTTCCTGGTGATGGGCACCGTCGGGGCGGTGATCCGTGTGCCGGGGACGACCGCCCAGGAGACGCTCCTGCCCACCCTGGCGCGACTCGGACCCCCACGACCGGGCCGCCCGGCTCGGCTGGACCGCCTGATCGCCACCCGCGAGACCGTGGGCAGCGTACTACTGCTGGCCGGGCCCGGCCTGGGCGGACTGTTCGTCGGACTGTTCGCGATGTCCCCGACCCTCCTGCTGGCGACCGCCGCCACGAGCCTGCTCGCCGCCCTGACGACGCTCGTACTCGACCCGCGGACCGGCCACGTCCCACGGCGCGCCCCCGTCCCCGCCGATACGGCCGGGGGCGCGGTGCGCCGGGCGGCAGCCGACCTGAGGGACGGGTGGAAGTTCCTCGGCGCCAACCGACTCGTCCTCGGCGCCACCCTGGTCAGCGGGGTATTCATCGCCGTCCTGAGCTCCCTGCAGAGCACCCTCATGCCCGCCTACTTCACCGGTGAGGACCTTCCCGAGCTGACCGGGCTCACGTTGAGCGCGATCGCTGCCGGCAGCATCACCGGCTCCGCGCTCTACGCCGCCTGCGCAGACCGGATCCGCCGCCGCACCTGGTTCGTCATCGGGATGACCGGCACACTCGTCGGGTTCGGCGCGGTGGGCACCATGGCCTCACCGTGGCTGGTACTGGGCGCGGCGGCCCTGGTCGGACTCACCTTCGCACCGGCCTCGGCCGTGCTCGGCGTCCTGACCGTCGAAGCCACACCGGACGCCATGCGCGGCCGTGTCCTCGGCGCGCAGAACACCGTCATGCTCACCGCACCCGCGCTCACCAGCGCCCCGCTCGCGGCCGTCGCAGCCACCGCCGGCCTGCCCGTCGCCGGAGCGGTGATCGCCGTACTCGTCGGCGTCACGGCCCTCACCGCTCTCGCCGCGCCGGCGTTTCGCTCCCTCGACGACCCGCGGAGGGATGAGGCGACCGGAGGCGTTCGCGACGGCCGACGTGTGGTGGATGGGAGTCCGACGGCAGGGGTCGTGGCGGACCCGAACCGCTGACAGGGCCCGGTTCTCCCGGAGGAGCGGGAACCAGGGGCAACCGGGAGTGGTTTCGGCTGCCCTTCTGTGCACAAGGCTCGCCGCCCCGGGAGACCAGCGATGAGCTCTTCCTGGTGGGCCGCCGCAGTTCCACCTCTCGTCGTCCTCCTCCGGCCGCCCGCGGACGGCCGGTTCACCGACGTCGAGGGGCAGCCGGAAGCGGTTCCCGTGCAGAATGCCTGCCGCCCATCGTCTGACCGCCGCGGGATGTCCGGAGCCCCTCCTCCCCGGCCTTGTGGCCGTCGGGCCCGCATCGGGCTACCCGCGGTCGATGGCGGCTTCGACGGCGGTGCCGATGCGGCGCAACGTCGCCAGTTCGTGGGGGTCGAGCCCGTCCATCAGGTACTCGCGGACCGCTGCGACATGGCCCGGTGCCGCCTCCACGACCTCCTCGTAACCGGCCTCGGTCAGGATCGCGTTCGTGCGCCTGCCGGAGCCGGGGATCCGGGCTCGTGAGAGCAGCCCGCGTTTCTCCAGGCGGCCTGCGACGTGTGACAACCGCGACAGCGACGCCGACGTCCGCGTGGCCAGGCCACTCATCTGCATCGTGTGATCCGGCTCCTCGGACAGGACCGAGAGCACCATGTACTCGAAGAAGGTCAGTCGGGTCTCGCGCTGCATCCGCGCGTCCAGCGCCGCCGGCAAGCTGATCATGATCGCTGAGGTGGCCAGCCATGCGGCCCGCTCGTCGCGGCTCAGCCATCGTGTCTCGGTGGCCGGTCCAGTGGGTTGCCCCGTGCAGGCCCCTTCCACGGCGGGACCTGGTGCATCGGAGGTCGACGCGTTTCGCGTGCTACGGCGGCGTCGCCCGTTCGTGCCGGCTGTGCTCTCTGCCATAAGGCCACACTAACCCCTCTTGTTGACGGGTCAAGTTCAAGGGTGTACATGTTGATGCATCAAGTTCACTTCGCTCCGGGGAAGCTCCGGCATCCGTCCTGTGTCCGGTGCCGACCGTCTCGAAGAGCGGTCCCCGTATCGAGGCGGGGGACCGGCGAACCGATCCAGGAAAGGACGACCAGATGCACATCACGTCGCTAGGAGGGCTCGACGTCTCGCGTATCGGTCTCGGAGTCATGGGGATGTCGGTGTTCTACACGGGCGCCGGCCGTGACGATGCCGAGTCGATCCGTACCATTCGTCGCGCCGTGGATCTGGGCGTCACACATCTGGACACCGCTGAGGTGTACGGGCCCTACGTCAACGAGGAATTGGTGGGGCGCGCCGTCAAGGGACGCCGGGACGAGGTCGTTCTCGCCACCAAGTTCGGCCTCGTCTCCCACACCGGCCGAGCGGGCCCGGACAGCACGCCGGCCAGTATCCGTGCAGCTCTTGACGGGTCCCTGCGGAGGCTCGGGACCGACTACGTCGACCTCTATTACCAACACCGGGTCGACCCCGACACTCCCGTCGAGGAGACGGTGGGAGCGCTGAGCGAGTTGGTGGCCGCGGGCAAGGTACGCCACATCGGACTGTCGGAGGCGGCAGCGGCGACGATCCGTCGGGCTCATGCGGTTCATCCGGTGGCCGCCGTCCAGACCGAGTACTCGCTGTGGACCCGCGACCTGGAGGTCGAAGTACTGCCCGCGCTACGGGAACTCGGGATCGGTCTGGTCCCCTATTCGCCGCTCGGGCACGGCTTCCTCACCGGTGGCATCCGCTCCCTCGACGGCCTGGACGCCACCGACTGGCGTCGCACCAATCCCCGGTTCACCGGCGACAACCTCACGCGCAACCTGCGCATCGTCGACGAGGTGAGCGAGGTCGCCCATGAAGTCGAGGCCACGCCCGCGCAGGTGGCTCTGGCCTGGCTGCTCGCACAGGGAGACGGCATCGCGCCCATTCCGGGCACCAGGCGTGTCGACCGGCTCGAGGAGAACAGCGCGGCCGACAGTATCCGGCTCACCACCGAACAGGTCGCCCGTCTGAACGACCTGACACCGGCGTCCGGCGATCGGCATTCCGCACCCGACATGGCCGCCATCGACCGTTGAGAAGGGTGTGGGGCGAAAGATCCGCCCCACGCTCTCGGGCGGGCGAGCCGTAACAGGTCCGGCCGCCGAGATCTGGACGGGCGCATCCATCAACGTGGGAGAGGTGTACGCCAGTCCGGCCCGCGACATCGTGGACAAGCCCCGCCGCACTCCTGGCTTCGGACACGCCGTCCACAACAGCCGCCTTATCGCCCGGGTCGAAGAGGCGGCGCGAACCGGCGTTTGGCAGTGAAGGCGTTCGGTCGAGCCCCGATACTGTGTCTCCCGCCGCAGGGGAGCGGCCCAAGGGAGCGGTCCGGCCGAACCTTCCGGCAGTGGGGGACGGGCGTGCTGCTGCACCTTTGGGAGCGACTGCGGTCGCGCGGGCAACTGCGGCGAGGAATGGCGAGACGAGAACTGCCCGGTCGGTTCCTGCGAGCCGGAAGAAGCAACAGCGAGGCCGGTTTTCTTTTAAAAATCTACAACGTAAAGGTGGCCTTGTTGTTGAAAAACAACACAACGGCAAAAATCGAGTGGCAAGCCACCCGAAAATTCTTGGGCTCCGCCCAAAAAAGCGACATTAGACCCCAAAACTCTTGATTTTTGGGGCTGTTCGGCTACGTGAAGTTCCGTCGATTACACCCCGTAGGGGCACGGTGTGGTCCGATGGCAGGGAAGTGGAGTCAGCTGCCGGCTCGGGGGTCCTGTGCGGGCAAGAAGCGAAGAGTCGTGGTGGAGAGCGGTGGTCATGGCCGAGTGGACGTGGGCCGTCGGCGCGGACGGCCCATGGGTGAGTGCGGACGGTGCACCGGGCCGGGCCCGGGGGGTCGTGCTGCTTCTGCACGGCGGCGAAGTGGTCGATGACTCGGCGACCGGCACGTGGGACGCGTCGGTGCTGCGCATGCTGCCGTTCGGGTGGGCTTTGCGGAACTGGGGTGCCGCTCGCGGTCTGGCCGTCTGGCGGGTGCGCTTCCGGGTGCGGGGATGGAACGGGAGGCGGGCCGACCCCACGCATGACGTCGCTGTGGTTATGGAAGAGGTGCGGCGCCTGCACGGGGACGTGCCGGTGATTCTGATGGGGCACTCGATGGGGGGACGCGCCGCACTGCTGCGGGCCGGTGACCCTGGGGTGCGCGGAGTGCTCGGACTCGCACCATGGATCGAGCCCGGTGACCCGGTGGAGGGTGTGCGGGGGCGGCACCTGTTGATCGCGCACGCGGCCGGGGACGTGCACACGAGCGCACGGGAATCCCGGCGGTTCGTGGAGCGGGCACGCGGGCCGGCGGCGAGCGCCGATTTCGTGGGAGTGGCGTTGGACGCGCACCCGATGCTGCGGGTGCGCAGGTGGAACGAGGTGGCGGTGGCTTTCGCCGCCGGGGTGCTCGGCTGGGCGTGAAGGGGCCCCGGCCCGCGGGTATCTGGCCGGGACCGGCCGAGCCACCGCGGACGGCCCTGCGCCTCGAGCGTCCCTACCTCTACCGGTCCTGTTCGATGCGACCGTCGACCTCAAGGACGTCGAGGCCGCCGGTCCCGACCGGCTCGGCACCGAGGTCTGGCCGGTCTGCCACGGGGGTGCGTCGCGCTGCGACCGCTTCAGGGCAGCACGGCCACGGCCTCGACCTCGACGAGGTAGCCCGGTGCGGCCAGCGAGGCGACCTCGATCCAGGTGCTCGGCTGCTGGAACTCCACGCCCAGTGTCGCGGCCGCTCGATCGCGCCCGATGACGAACTGCTCGGCCTTGGCCTCGTCGAGGTCGACGCTGTAAACGGTGACCGTGGCCAGGTCGGCCGCCGTTGCCCCGGCGGCGATGTTGAGGGAGCACTTCTCGGCCTGCGCGGCGACGTCGTCGCGGCCCGCGAGGTTGCCCTCGGTGTCCCAGGACACCTGTCCGGCCAAGTACACGGTGCGCGAGCCCTGCGTAACGCCGACCCGATGGTGGACATGCTCTGGGCGCTGCACGGTTCACACGACGGCACCAATTCTCCGGGACGGAGTAACGCCGTCGTCGTACGGGTGGGTTCGAGGCGGGGGGCGAGAAAGGGGGCGAGCTCGGCCCGCCCTCGCGTCCCTTCCGACGGATCGGTTGCGTCGCCGGTCGTGGTTCCGGTCAGCCGGACGACGGCCGGGCTCGGCGTCAGCGAGGGGTGAGGACGCAGAACTCGTTTCCCTCCGGGTCGGCCAGGACCGTCCACGGTACGTCGCCTTGCCCCAGGTCGACGTCGGTGGCACCGAGGGCCCGCAACCGGTCCGCCTCCACGGCCTGATCGTCGCCGGGGTAGGGCCGGAGGTCGAGGTGGACGCGGTTCTTCACGGTCTTCGCCTCGGAGGAGTGAACGAACTCCAGATACGGGCCGACACTTTTGGAGGAGCGCAGCAGCGCGTGTGCGTCGGTCACCTCGTGCACGGTCCAGTCCGTCGCCCGGCCCCAGAAGCGTGCCATGGCCCTCGGGTCGGCGCAGTCGACCACCACCGCAGCCATCGGGCCGGTGTCCCGGTAGAGCGATCGGGGTTCCAGCACGCGGAACTCGTTTCCCTCCGGGTCGGCCAGGACCGTCCACGGTACGTCGCCTTGCCCCAGGTCGACGTCGGTGGCACCGAGGCCCTTCAGGAGCGCGAGCAGGTCCGCCCGGTGGGCCGCGGAGGTGGTGGCGAGGTCGACGCGCACGCGGTTTCGCACCGTCTTGGGTTCGGGCACACGAAGGACATCGACGCAGAGCGCGACTGGGTCGGGGTAGTCGAAGCCTTGGGGTTCCAGGTTGGTCACGCCGGGCCCCTCGCTGGAAGTCCCCCAACCGAGTACCCGTGCCCAGAAGCGGCCGACTGCGGCGTCGTCCTGGGCGTTCATCGCGATTTGGACAAGTCGTGTGGCCATGGTGCCGATCCTATGCCTGTGCGGATCGGGGAGCCCGCCCGCGTTCACCGGTTGTTGCGGGCGGTCCCGGCCGGGCTCATCCGGTCGTCTTCTTCGAGGGGTGACCGGTCCCAGGTCGTGGTGGTGGGAGCGGGGGGCAAGGTGTTCCTCTGAGCCGTGACCCCTGGTTGGTCCTTGGGCGTTTCAGGAGCTGCTTTGCCCTTGGCGGTGGTCTCGGGGGACCGGGTCGGAAGCGGGGTGGGGCGAGCGTGCTCGCCCCACCCCCCGTGGCTCGGGAACGACGTCCGTCGTTAGGTGATGTGCGGTCCGGCCGGGGCCACCGGCGGGTTCGGTGCCGGCCCGCTCAGGCCGGGCAGAGCGTGTCCTGTGATGGTAGGTCGCCCTCGACCAGGAAGGCCGTGGTCACGTCCTGCCCGCATGTGTTGTCGCCGTTGACGTAGACGCCGTGTCCGCTCCCGTCGACGCTTACCAGTCGGGAGCGCTGTGCGAACTTGTCGTTGAGCATTTCTCCGCCGAGGTGCGGTGTGACCGGGTCGCGCTGGTTCTGCACGATCAGGATGTTGCTCGGTCCGTCGTCGACGATCTCCACTGGCGGCTCGGCCGGCTCGTGCGACCAGTAGGCGCAGGGCATGATGTTGGCGCTGGCGGCGCCGTACAGCGGGTATCTTTCCCGGTCCTGGGCGACGCTGCGCTGGTAGGTGTCGAGGTCTTCGGGCCATTCGACGTCGTTGCAGGTTACGGCGAGGAACACCGACCAGGCGTTGTCGAACGGCGACGGTTGTGTCTTCGGTTCGGTGGCGGGGGCCGGTGCACCGGGAGGCTGGGTGTCGTGCGGCTGTTCTTGGACCGGTGCCTCGTCGGAGGCGAGTATGGACTGCCAGCCTTGCGCTGCCTGGGGGTAGAGCGACTCGTGGTAGAGGGTCGCGAAGGTGGCGAGTCGGAAGGTGCTGCCGTCGATGGGGCCTTCTTCCGTGTCCGCGGGGTTCTCGTCGAGCCGCTCGGCGAGTGCGAAGTAGGTCGCGCGCACCTCTTCCGGCGTGGTTCCGAGGCCGTAGTCGTCGTGGCGTTGTGCGGCCCATTGCGCGAAGTCCGGGAAGGTCTGTTCGGCGCCCAGGCCGTACCTGCGCATTCCTTCGTGGTCGAGGTGGGTGTCGCCGATGTTGCTGTCGAGCACGATGCGGTCGGAGCGGTCGGGGAACAGCGAGGCGTATGCGGCGCCCAGTGCCGTGCCGTAGGACGCGCCGTAGAAGCTGATCTGTTGTTCGCCGAGTGCGGCTCGGATCCGGTCCAGGTCGCGGGCCATGTTCGCCGTGGTCAGGTGGCGCAATCGGTCGTCGGTGTCGTTGTGCGCGCACTGGTCGGCGGCGGCCTCGGCGGTTTCGGCCTGCTCGGCCACGGCTGTTTCGTCGACTGCGTACGGTGGGATGTTGCCGCGGTAGTCGGTGGTGAAGCCGCAGCTCACCGGGGAGGAGTATCCGACGCCGCGGGTGTCCATGCCGATCAGGTCGTAGCTGTCGGAGACGTCGGTGGGCAGGCCCCGAGAGACCAGGTCCGTTGGCATCGTCAGCCCGGACCCGCCTGGGCCGCCGGGGTTGAACAGCAGTACGCCGCGTCTCTTGTCGGGGTCGGGGCTGGCCAGGCGGGACACCATGATCTGGATTTCGGTGCCCTTGGGGTCGGTGTAGTCCAGGGGCACCGGTAGTAGGCCGCACTCCAGCTGGGGTGCCTCGGCCGCCACGTCCTCGGGGCAGGTGCCCCATTCCACCGGTGGTGTCGGCTCGCCGTTTTGGTCCTGGGCCGTGGCTGGTGCCGCGACCAGTGAACCGGCGAGGCCGATCGCTATAGCGGGTGCCAGGTACCGGCTCGGGCCATGTCTTCGTCCCACGTCCAACCTCCTGGGTGTCGGTCTTGCCGTTGCTCCCGGCGGCTTGTGACCGTGCCTCGTTGCTGCGGGCCCGGTTGCCACCGCTGTGGATGCTCCCCAGAGTGCTGTCATCACGTTGTGCTTCACAGTGACATCTGTCATGAGTCCTTTGCTGGGAGTAACGGCGTGGGACGGCTGGGGACGTGTGGGCGGTGGGCGGGGGCGGGTCAGTCGGGAGGGGGAGGGAGCACGAGGAGGTCGGTGAGGCGGCGGGACTCGGCGTCCGGGTCGTGGGTGAGGCCGGTGTGGATGGGGCCGGGTTGGACGGTGGTGCTGCGTGGTGCGGTGAGCCAGCGGAAGCGTTGGCCGCGGGGTTGGTCGGCGGCTGGTCCGTGCGGGGCTGTGGGGTGGCAGGTGGCCTCGATGGCGGCGAGGGCGTCCTCGATGGCGGCTGCGTCTGCGTGGGGGTGGAGGGCGTGCAGGCGGGGCCGGTCGAGGTGGGTGCGGGCGGAGAGGTGGTCGTGGTGCTGGCTGTAGAGGATGACGCCGGCGTTGATGACCTCGCCGCGGCGGAGGTCGGGGATGACGCGGATGAGGGCGTATTCGTAGGGGTGGCGGGTCATCGGGGGAGCTCCGGGAGCCAGGCGCGGTTGGTGGCGCGGGCGAGGAGGTGGTCGGTGTAGGCGGTGCGGACGTCGTCGGGGGTGGGGAATCCGGGTTCGTCGGTGAGCCATTGGTCGGGGATGAGGCGGGTGACCTCGGTGAGGAGGTCGTGGGTGATGCGGGGGGCGAGGGCGGTGTCGGCGGCTTTGAGGTCGGGGTGGTCGTTGATGAGGACGTGGTCCTGTGCTTGGTAGGGGCGGGTGAGGGTTGCGGGTGCGCCTGGCCAGTTGTGGTGGAAGATCAGGCTGGCTCCGTGGTCGATGAGGTAGGGCTTGCGGTGCCAGAGGATCAGGTTGGGGTTGCGCCAGGTGCGGTCGACGTTGTTGGTGTAGGCGTCGAGCCAGAGGATGTGGCCGGCGAGGTGGGGGTCGGTGGTGTGGGTGGTGGGGTCGTAGCCGATGGAGTGGGGGAGGTAGTCCATGGCGAGGTTGAGGCCGGCGCTTGCGCGGAGGAGTTCTTGGATCTCGGGGTCGGGTTCGGCGCGGGCGATGAGGGGGTCGAGGTGGATGAGGGCGAGTTCGGGGACGGGGAGGTCGAGGCGGCGGGCGAGTTCGCCGGTGATGATTTCGGCGATGAGGGCTTTGCGGCCTTGGCCGGCGCCGGTGAATTTGATGACGTAGGTGCCGAGGTCGTCGGCTTCGACGATGGCGGGGAGCGAGCCGCCTTCGCGGAGGGGGGCGATGTAGCGAGTGAGGGTGAGGTTGTGGAGCACGGGGTTGATCTTATGGGGGGTGACGTGGGGTTTTTGGGGTTGGTTGCCGGGGGGGTAGTGGAGGTCACTCTTTTTGGGTGGTTGTTTGTGGATGGTTGGGGGGTTCAGGGTTGTTGGGTGTCTTTGGTGCCCCGTGAACTCAGGGGTCCGGTGATCCCATGTAAGGAGTGCAGTGACGCACAGCGTGGTCGGTTCCCCGGCCGAGCGGTCGAGCGTGTCCATCTCTTCGGTTCCTGCTGCGGATGATTCTGCGGCGCCGCCTTCTGCGGTGCGGCCACGGCGTTTTGTGGCGTTGCTGGTCCTGGTGCTGGGGGTGCTGACGGCGGTTGGTCCGTTGGCGACGGATTTGTACCTGCCGGCGTTTCCGATGATCGCTGCGGATCTGGGTGCGTCCGAGTCGCGGATCCAGTTGACGCTGACGGCGATCATGGTGGGGTTGGCGCTGGGGCAGTTGGCGTTGGGGCCGATGAGTGACGCCTGGGGGCGGCGTGTGCCGTTGCTGGTGGGTGTCGCGGTGTTCACGGTGGTGTCGTTGGCGTGCATGTTCGTGGAGTCGGCGCAGGCGTTCGTGGTGTTGCGGTTCGTGCAGGGGGTCGCGGGTGCTGCGGGGGCGGTGATCTCGCGGGCGGTTGTGCGTGATCTGTTCGAGGGGGACGAGGCCGCGCGGTTCTTCTCGCGGTTGATGTTGGTGACGGGGTTGGCGCCGATGCTGGGGCCGATTCTTGGTGGGCAGTTGCTTCTGGTGGGGCCGTGGCAGTTGAGTTTCGCGGTGCTGGCGGGGATGAGTGCGCTGAGTTTCGTGTTGGTGCTGGTGTGGTTGCCGGAGAGCCTGCCGGCTGAGCGGCGGCGGCGTCAGGGGCCCGGCGTGCTGTTGGCCACGGTGGGGCGGTTGGTGCGGGATGTGCGCTTCATCGGTCCGACGGTGACGTTGGCGTTGAGTTTCGGGATGATGTTCACCTATATTTCGGCGTTCTCGTTCGTGTCGCAGAAGGAGTTCGGGGCTTCGGCGCAGGACTTCAGTTTGATGTTTGCGGTGAACACGGTGGGTTTGATGGTGGGGACCCAGGTGAACGCGTTGTTGATCGGGCGGGTGGAGACGGTCAGGCGTCTGGTTGCCGGGTTGGTCGTTGGTGTGGTGAGTGTGCTGGTGCTGGCCGGGTTGGCGGTGTGGGGCGGCGTTGGCCTGGTGGGGTTGACGTCGGTGCTGTTCGTGATGATGTTGGGGATGGGTCTGGTGTTTCCCAATGCGATGACGTTGGCGATTTCGTCGCAGCCGCCGCAGGTTGCGGGGACGGCTTCGGCGTTGGTGGGGGCGTTGCAGTTCGCGGTCGGTGGTGGTGTGTCGGCGATGGCGGGGTGGACGGCCACGGGTGAGGCGTCGTTGGGGAGTATGTCGGTGGTGATGGTGTCGGCCGGGGTGTTGGCGCTGGTGGTGTTTGCCTGGGCGTCGTGGCGGTCGAGGCGGTTGGCGGCCGCCGTGTAGTTGGGGGTGCTGGGGCCGGGTGCCTGTCCGTGGGGGCGGGGTGCCCGGCTTTTTGTATGTCTGTGGGGTATTGGGGCTGGTTGTGAGGTTGTTGCTGGCTTGCCGAATAGTGACCGATGCGGGCACAGTAGGGCTTCATCCAGGTGGTCGAGGGGTTCTGTCGGGTTGTGTCTGTGGTTGGGCACTTGGGCGGGTCCCCCTTGCTGAGGAGTGTCGAGGGTATGCGCCAGTCGGGTTCCACCCGCGTTGGAGAGTCGTCGCGGCCGGAGTCGTTGGGGGAACTGGTTTATTGGGCGGCTGCTCGGTCGGCCGCGGGGCCGGTGTTCGACCGGTTGTCGGGTGAGGGTTGGGACGGGGTGTCGGCGACTGCGTTCTTGACGGAGGTGACGGGGGTCGCCAAGGGGTTGATCGCTGGTGGGGTGAGTAGTGGCGACCGGGTGTTGGTTGCTGCGCGTTCGGGTTATGAGCAGGTGGTGGCGGCCTGGGCGGTGTGGGCTGTTCGGGGTGTGGTGGTGAGTGTTCCGGGGGGGTGTGCGCCGGGGTTGTTGCGTCGGGTGGCGCGGTTGACGCGGCCGGCTGCTGCTGTGGTGCAGACGCAGGCGCAGGCGCGGGTGATGGGGGAGTTGCAGCAGGAGCTGGTGGATCTGGGGCGGACGTTCACGTTGGAGTCCGGCGGGGTGGAGGCGGCGGTGAAGACGGGCGCCTACATGGACGGTACGGCGGTGCGCCTTCGGGTTGATGAGTGCCGGGGGGATGATCCGGCGCTGGTGTGTTTCACGGTGACGCGTGACCGGTTGGTGCGGGGGGCGGTGTTGACGCACGCCAATGTGTTGGCGGGTGTGTTCGGTGTGGTGGAGCGGTTGTCGCCTGCGGTGACGGGGTTGGCTGCGGGGGATGCGTCGACGCTGGTGCGGGGCGGCGCGGGTGGGTTCGAGCCGTTGGCGGTGGCGGCTGCGTGTTTGTGGTCGGGCGTGCGTATGGGGTTCGGGCGTGCGGTGGACCATGTGGGGTTCGGGGAGGACATGCGCCGGTATCGGCCGAGTGTGCCGGTGGTGGGGGCGGATTTCTTGGCGTGGCTGTATGAGTGGGAGAAGGGGAAGACGAAGGAGGGGGGCTGGGACGGTGTGCAGATGTTCAATGCCGCGACCCAGCTGGCGGTTGATTATGACAAGCAGGGCAAGCGGGGGGCCCGGGGTGCGTGGCAGCGGATGTCGCGGGCGATGTACGAGTGGGCGTATGGGCGGTTGAAGGAGGCGTTGGGCGGTCGGGTGCGGGTGATCGTGTGCCCGATGGGGGGTTTGGAGGCGCGGTTGACGCATTTCTACGCCGGTGCGGGGTTGCCGGTGCTGGAGGGTGCGGGTCTGGTGCAGGCGGGGGGTGCGGTTGCGTGGAACGTGTGGGGTGCGCATCGGCCCGGGACGGTGGGGGCGCCGTTGTCGGGGGTCGAGGTGGGTGTGTCCGATGGTGGGGAGTTGTTGGTGCGGGGGCCGGGGGTGTTCTCGGGGTATTACGGGGATGCGCAGGAGTCGGGGGTGGCTTTGGCTGATGGGTGGTTGGTGTCGGGGCTGCTGGGCGGGGTGCAGGAGTCGGGCGATGTGGTGGTGAGGGAGCGGCGTCGGGCGCATTTCGCTGCGCCGCGGCGGGGGCCGGCGGAATTGGAGAGGGCGGCTCCGGCCCGGGGGGCGGTGGTGGCCCGGGTCGAGGGGATGGGGGTGGAGTCCGGGGAGGGCGGGGTGCCTGATTTCGTGTCGTTGGAGACGCGGTTGTTGTCGCATCCGTTGATCAGCCAGGTGATTGTTCTGGCGGAGGGGCGGCCGTACGTGAGTGCGTTGATCACGTTGAAGCGGGAGCAGTTGGAGTACTGGCGGTTGGTGAACGGGCATCCGTTGTCGACGCCGTTGAGCGAGATCGCGTTCGCGCCGGAATTGGGGGTGGAGATCCGGCGGGCGGTGGAGGATGTGAACACGAGTGTGTCGGCGGGGTCGGCGATCCGGGCGTTTCATGTGTTGCCCGAGGAGTTCAGTCCGTCGTCGGGTTTGTTGTTGCCGTCGGGGCGGTTGCGGCGGGACGCGGTGTTGCGGGCGTTCGCCGAGGAGATCGAGGCGTTGTATGCGGGGCCGCCGTCTGGGAGTGGGGCGGGTTAGCGGGGCGGCGGGGTTTCAGGCGGGAGGGCGGGGTAGCGGCGTGTGTGGCGGGGGTCGCGCCGGCTGGTGCGGCTCCTGACGATGTACGTCGATTGGGAAGGACGGTTGCGAACATGTCCGAGGTAATCGAAGCGGTCGAGGTCGATGTCCCGGTTCGTCAGGTCTATGACCAGTGGACGCGTTTTGAATCGTTTCCTGAGTTCATGGGGGGCGTGGAGCGCATCACGCAGCAGGACGACACGCATTCGCTGTGGGAGGTGTCGGTCGGGGGGCAGCACCGTGAGTTCGAGGCGGTGGTGACCGAGCAGGTGCCCGATGAGCGCATTGCGTGGAAGAGCGTCGACGGGGTTTCGCATGCGGGCGTGGTGACGTTTCACCGGATCGGTCCGCAGCGCACGCGGGTGACGTTGCAGTTGCATACGGCGCCTGAGGGCGTGGTGGAGCAGTTGGGCGACAAGCTGGGTGTGGTGAAGGCCCGGGTGAAGAGCGATATGAAGCATTTCCGGGAGTTCATCGAGTCGCATGGGGGGCCGGCGCAGGGCGGTTGGCGCGGTGAGGTTGCCCCGGGGCACGGCGAGGTGCGTCCTGATGGGGGTGGGGACGCGATCCGGCCGTCTGCTGCGCCCAAGCCGGGGCCGGGGACGTTCGGTGCTCCTGGGGGTCCGGACGCGCCGGGTGCTGGAGGGCGCGGGCCCGCTGTGTAGCGGTTGATGGTGGGTGAGGGGGTGGACCGGGTGGTCCGCCCCCTCTTCGTTGTGTGGTGGGGGTCAGTCGTTGAGGTAGGTGAGGACGGCCATGACGCGTCGGGAGTCGTCGGGGGAGGGTGGGAGGGAGAGTTTGGCGAAGATGTTGTTGATGTGCTTGCTGACGGCTTTGTCGGTGATGAAGAGGCGGGTGGCGATGGCGGAGTTGGAGCGGCCTTCGGCCATTTCTCCGAGGACTTCGCGTTCGCGGGCGGTGAGGGCGCCCAGGGGGCTTTCGGGGGTGTGTTTGGCGAGGAGTTGGGCGATGACCTCAGGGTCCATGGCGGTGCCGCCGGCGGCGACGCGGCGGATGGCTTCGATGAATTGGTTGATGTCGAAGACGCGGTCCTTGAGGAGGTAGCCGACGCCGCCTTGTCCGCCGGAGAGGAGTTCGCGGGCGTAGAGCTGTTCGACGTGTTGGGAGAGGACGAGGACGGGGAGGCCGGGGACGCGTTGGCGGGCGGCGATGGCGGCTTTGAGTCCTTCGTCGGTGTGGGTGGGGGGAAGGCGTACGTCGACGACGGCGACGTCGGGGCGGTGGTGCAGGAGTGCGTGGAGGAGGTCGGGGCCGGTGTCCACGGCGGCGACGACGGTGAAGTCGTGGGCGTCGAGCAGGCGGATCAGTCCGTCGCGGAGGAGGGCGAGGTCTTCGGCGATGACAACGCGCACGGTAGCTCCATGGTGATGATGGTGGGGCCTGCGGGTGGGCTGAGGAGAGTCATCGTCCCATCGAAGGCTGCGAGGCGGCGTTGGACGCCGGTGAGGCCGGTTCCGGTTGCGGGGGTGGCGCCGCCGTGGCCGTTGTCGCCCGCGACGATGACCATGCGGCCCAGGCCGTAGTTGATGCGGACCCAGGCGCGGGTGGCGTTGGCGTGTTTGGCGGTGTTGGTGAGGATTTCGGCGATGGCGAAGTAGGCGGCGGATTCGACGGGGTCGTCGGGGCGGCCGGGGAGGTCGATGTCGACGTCGATGGGGAGTTGTTGGGCGATGGCGAGGGCGTGGACGGCGCCGGGGAGTCCGCGTTCGACGAGGACGGGCGGGTGGATGCCGCGGACGAGGTCGCGGATTTCGGTGAGGGCCTGGCGGGTGGAGTCGCGGGCTTCGGTGAGGAGTTTTTGGGCGGCTGCGGGGTTGGTGGTGAGCATTTGTTCGGCCATGCCCAGGCTCATGCCGAGGGCGACGAGTCGGGCTTGGGCGCCGTCGTGGAGGTCGCGTTCGATGCGGCGGACTTCGGAAGCTTGGGTGCGGGTGGCGTCGGTGCGGGTGGCGGCGAGGTGGGTGATGCGTGCGGTGAGGTCGGCGTTGGTGGTGGGGGCGAGGAGGAGGCGGTTGAGGCGGGCGTAGGTGTGGATGAAGGGTGGGGTGGTGGGCCAGATGAGGAGGAGGACGAGGGAGGCGAGCAGGAGGATGGTGCCCAGGGTTGCGTTGAGGAGGAGCCAGGCGAGGTCGCGCCAGGTGGCGGGGTCGCGGGCGATGGCGATGGTGCGGGAGTCGAGTGCGGTTGGGAGGGGGCGGTAGGGGGTGGGGACGGGGGTGGTGAGGAAGGGGGTGAGGAGGGTGCGTTGGTAGTTGGCGTAGCGGCGGATGAGTGTGGTGGCGCCGACGAGGAGGGGGAAGCCGACCCAGAGCAGGGTGGTGAGGGAGGCGAGGAGGAAGAGGGCGGCGAGGATGATGCCGAGGAGGCCCAGGGGGAGGAAGGTGAGGGCCCAGCCGATGAGGGAGAGGCGGTTGGGCCGGTGGTCCTGGGCGGCCATGGTGGTCCTGTCCTGTGGGTGGGTGGGTTTTCATTGTCGTTGATGGTGGGGGCGGGGTCGGTGGTGTGGTGACCACTGTGGGGTGGACGTGGGCTCCCCCATGCCCTATGTTGTTCTCAGATAGAGAAAATCTCTATCTGAGAACAACTGGGGGTTGTGGTGGCCGAACATCCGGGCGGCGAGGCGGGGTTCCTCGCCGGCTACGATCCGCGGGCGTATGCGCCGGTGGCCGTCACCGTGGACGTGGTCGCCCTGACCATCCGCGGCGGCGAACTGCACGTGCTGTGCGTGCGCCGCGGACAGGAACCCTTCCGGGGGGCATGGGCACTGCCCGGGGGGTTCGTGCGCCCCGACGAGGACCTGGCGGATGCGGCCGTGCGCGAGCTCGCCGAGGAGACGTCGGTGCGCGCGGGCCTGCACCTGGAGCAGTTGGGCGGGTACGGGGCGCCGGGGCGCGACCCGCGCATGCGCGTGGTGTCCATGGCCTATGTGGCCTTGGCCCCGGACCTGGGAGAGGCGGTGGGCGGGGGGGACGCGGGAGACGCGTCGTGGCTGCCGGTGGCGGGGCTGGCCGCGAAAGTGGGGGCGTTGGCCTTCGACCACGACCAGATCCTGGCCGACGCGCTGGAGCGTGCCCGCGCCAAACTGGAGTACACGCCCCTGGCCGCGGCGTTCTTGCCGCGGGAGTTCACCATCGCCCAGTTGCGCGGGGTGTACGAGGCGGTGTGGGGTCGTGAGCTGCACGCCGCCAACTTCCACCGCAAGGTCGTGTCGGTGCCGGGGTTTGTCACCGACACCGACAGCCGTACGGAGTCGGGGGGTGCGCGCGGGGGACGGCGCGCGCGCCTGTACACGCGCGGCGCGGCCACGCTGTTGCATCCGGCGCTGCTGCGCGGCACCCCGGGACCCCGGGAGGAGGGGTGAGTACCGAGGAGGAGTTCGCCCGGGCGGAGCGGCGGGTGCTGGGGGCCCGCGAGGCCCACGAGCTGTTCGGGCCCGCGCCCGGGGTGGGGGGCGAGCCGGGGGAGCAGGCGGCGCGGTGCTGGCGTGCTCTGGCGCGGTCCCTGCACCCCGATGCGTGCCCGCCGGGCATGCGCGGGCGGGCGTCGGTGGCGTTCGCGCGGTTGGGGGTGCTGTGGGGCGGGTACCGCGGGGCCGGCGGCGAGCAGCAGGTGCGCATCGCCACCGCGCAGCGCTCCTACCGGGTGGGGGCGTTGGTGGCGCGCGGGGACATCGCCAACGTCTACCGGGTGAGCTACACGCGCAAGGGCGGGGAGCAAGGCGAGGCGGTGATGAAGATCGCGCGGTCGCCGGGCGACAGCGACCTGATGGCGGCCGAGGCGCACGCGTTGGCGCGTCTTGAGTCGCACGGCCCAGGGCACACCCGCGCCTACGTCCCGCGCCTGGTGGAGTCGTTCACCCACCGCGACGAGTCCACGGGGGCGCGTCGCGGGGTGACGGTCATGGAGCCCCTGGCGGGGTTCTTCACGCTGGCCGAGGTCGCGGCGGCCTACCCCGAGGGGGTGGACGCCCGTGACGCGGCGTGGATGTGGCGGCGCCTGCTGGTGGCGCTGGGCCACGGGCACCGGGCGGGGCTGGTGCACGGTGCGGCCCTGGGCGCCAACGTGCTCGTGCACCCCGGCGAGCACGGGCTGGTCCTGGCCGACTGGTGCTACTCGGTGCGGGCGGGGCAGCCGTTGGCGGCGATGGTGCAGGGCCAGGAGCGCTGGTACGGGCCGGAGGTGGCCGCGCGGGGGCCGGCCACCGCGGCCACCGACATCTTCACCGCGACCCGCACCATCGAGGCGTTGGTGGGCACGCGGATGCCGCCGCGGTTGGCGGTGTTCGCGCGCGGATGCGCGTTGGCCAATCCCGCGGCGCGTCCCGGCGACGCCTGGGCGCTGCTGGAGGAGTTGGACGAGGTGTTGGAGGAGTTGTGGGGGCCGCGGCGGTGGCGGCCCTTCGCGATGCCCGCCGGGGCCGCTGCCGAGGGTGTGGCGTCCCGGTAGCAGCGGGACACCGCGAAGGGCCGCGAGTACGCCGTTTTCAGAGTCGGATCGATTACGAGAGCAGGGAAGAACCATGGGAAGCGGACACTGGTCCACCGATGTGTACGGGGCGGCGCGGGCCTATCGCGCCAGTACCGGGGCGAGCGCGTTCGGCTACACCGACGACGTCAGCGCCAAGGCGCCGCGCAGTTCCTGGAAGGCCCACCCCAGCCTGGACCCCAAGGGGGTGGGGGTGCGGGAGAGCCGTGATTCCGATGAGCACCCGCTCTCCCAGGCCGTGGCGGTGCTGTTCGACGTGACCGGGTCGATGGGGCACATTCCGCGTGGTTTGCAGGCCAAGCTGCCGGAGCTGTTCGGGTTGCTGCTGCGCAAGGGCTACTTGGCCCACCCCCAGATCATGTTCGGCGGTATCGGGGACGCCACGTGCGACCGTGCGCCCTTGCAGGTGGGGCAGTTCGAGTCCGACAACCGTATGGACACCCAGTTGGGCGACATCCTGTTGGAGGGCGGGGGTGGCGGCCAGATGATGGAGTCCTATGAGCTGGCCATGTACTTCATGGCGCGGCACACGGCCATGGACTGCCTGGACAAGCGGGGCCGGCGCGGTTACCTGTTCCTCATGGGCGACGAGCTGGCCTATCCGGTGGTCAAGGCCAAGGAGGTGCGTGCGGTGATCGGGGACGACATCCACGACGACATTCCCCTGGCCCAGATCGTGGCCGAGCTCAAGGCGAAGTTCGAGGTGTTTCACATCGTGCCGGCGGGCGCCTACCACGCCAAGGACACGCGTCTGGAGGAGTTCTGGCGGTCGCTGTTCGGCCAGAACGTGATCATGTTGGAGGACCTGGACGCGGTCAGCGAGACGATCGCGGTGACGATCGGGTTGGCCGAGGAGGCCATCGACCTGGCGCAGGGGCTGGCCGACCTGGGGGACGTGGGGTCCTCGGCGGGGGAGGCGGTGTCCAAGGCGTTGGCGCCCATCGCGCGCGGGCGCACGGTGGCGGTGCGCGGGGGGCTGCCCGCGGACCTGGGCGGGGGCGACGACGAGGCGGGTCCGGCACGCACCAGGAGACTGTGAGATGCAGTCCCCGGTGATCGTGGTGGACCTGGGGTTCGGCGACGCGGGCAAGGGCACGGTCGTGGACTGGTTGTGTGCGCGCGACGGTGGGCGTCCGGCGTCGGTGGTGCGTTTCAACGGCGGGGCCCAGGCCGCCCACAACGTGGTGACCCCCGATGGGCGCCACCACACCTTCGCGCAGTTGGGGGCGGGGATGTTCACCCCCGGCACCGTGACGTTGCTGTCGCGGTTCATGCTCGTGGACCCCTTGGCGTTGGCGGCCGAGGCCGCGCACCTGCAGCAGTTGGGGGTGGTGGCGCCGTTGTCGCGGGTGATGGTGGATGCCGACGCGCTCGTCACCACCCCCTATCATCGGGCCGCCAACCAGGCGCGGGAGCGTGCCCGGGGTGCGGGGCGCCACGGGTCGTGCGGTATGGGGGTGGGGGAGACCGCGCGGTACGGGGTGTGCCACGGCGAGCAGGCGCCGCGGGTGGGCGACTGTGCCGATCCGGTGCGCATGCGGCGTCTGCTGGGGGTGTTGCGCGAACGGTTGGAAGCGGAACTGGGGCCTTTGGGCGGGCCGTCGGTGCAGGAGTGCGCGCAGGTGTTCGCCGCGTTCGCCCAGCGCGTGGAGGTGGTGGGCGGGGGGCGCTTGAAAGAGTTGGTCGCGCGGGGGCCGGTGGTCATGGAAGGCGCCCAGGGGGTGTTGTTGGACGAGTGGCACGGCCTGCACCCCTACACCACGTGGTCGACCACCACCAGCGCCAACGCGCGCGTCCTCCTGGAGGAGGCGGGGGCCGATGCGCCCTACACGTTGGGGGTGGTGCGCACCTACACCCCGCGCCACGGGCCGGGGCCGCTGCCCACGGAGGACCCGGGGCTGGGGCGTGCGCTGGTGGAGGCGCACAACGGCACCGGGCCCTGGCAGGGCGCGTTTCGGGTGGGGCACTTCGACGGCCCGTTGCACCGCTATGCGGTGGCGGCCACCGGGGGGGTGGACGGGGTGGCGTTGACGCACGTGGACGCGCCCGAACGGGCGGGGCTGCGGCTGTGTACCGGTTATGACACCGAGTGGGGGCCGATGGAGGAGGTGCCCGCGGCGGTGGTGGGCGATTTGGAGCGTCAGCAGGAGTTGGGGCGGGTGTTGGACAAGGCGGTACCGCGACTGGTGGAGGTGGGCGCCCGGGAGTGGCCGGGTGTGGTGGAGCAGGCGCTGGGCGCACCGGTGGTGGTGGCGTCGAGGGGGCCCGGGCGCGGCGACAAGCAGGTGCGTGCGGCGGGGCGCGCGGTGGTGTGAAGCGGGGGCGTCGGTCGGGGGCCGCGCCCGGGCCTTGCCCTTCGTGGTCGCCTTCACCGCGGCTGCGGTGGCCTAGGAGGCCAGCTGTTCGCGTGCGCTGTGATCGGGGCCGGTCGGCTCGTCGGCGCCGTGCTCGGGCCGGTTGATGTCGGCCCACACCGTGTCGAGGGAGAGGCCGAGGACGTCGGCGATCGCGGCGATGGTGGGGAAGGCGGGGGTGGCTACGCGGCCCGACTCGATCTTGCGCAGGGTTTCGGGTGA
The DNA here is from genome assembly GCF_030268225.1 of Nocardiopsis ansamitocini. Classification (GTDB taxonomy): domain Bacteria; phylum Actinomycetota; class Actinomycetes; order Streptosporangiales; family Streptosporangiaceae; genus Nocardiopsis_D; species Nocardiopsis_D ansamitocini. The sequence goes on from NZ_BSQG01000004.1 coordinate 50,026, forward strand.
GACGCGTGCGTCGAGTGCGGTCTCAAGCATCGAGCGTTCTCCCCTTGCGCGACGCAATAGGGCGCCGAGGCGCTGTCCGCGCTCGACCTCTGCGGGTGTGAGCGGCAACCTGACCATGGCTGCGACTCTAGCACCGGGATAATATGGCCGGGATAGTTATTGGTCGCATGAGGAGGGTGCCGCATGATCGAGATCCTGAACCCCACCAGCCTGCCCCAGGCAAGAGAGACGGGTGCCCTGGTCGCGGACATTTTGCAGACCATGAGGAGCCGTAGCGCCGTGGGCACGAACCTCCTGGACATCGACCGGTGGGCCAAGGCCATGATCGCCGAGGCCGGGGCGCAGTCCTGCTACGTCGACTACGCGCCGTCCTTCGGGCGCGGACCGTTTGGCCACTACATCTGCACGGCCGTCAACGACGCCGTGCTCCACGGACGGCCCCACGACTACGCGCTCGGGGACGGCGACCTGCTGACACTCGACCTCGCCGTCTCCAAGGGCGGAGTCGCGGCAGACGCCGCCATCAGCTTCATCGTGGGCGATTTTACGCCCCCGGAGAGCGTCGCGCTGATCAGCGCGACCGAACGGGCGTTGAGCGCGGGCATCGCGGCGGCCGGGCCCGGAGCGCGCATCGGCGACATCTCCCATGCCATCGGCACGGTCCTCAGCGAGGCGGGGTATCGGATCAACACCGAGTTCGGAGGTCATGGCATCGGATCGACGATGCACCAGGACCCGCACGTCTCGAACACCGGACGCCCCGGCCGCGGATACAAACTGCGTCCCGGGCTGCTGCTCGCACTGGAGCCGTGGGTCATGGCCGACACCGACGAGCTCGTCACCGATGCCGACGGGTGGACGCTGCGAAGCGCGACGGGCTGCCGGACGGCACACAGTGAGCACACGATCGCCATCACCGAGGACGGAGCCGAGATCCTCACCGTGGCGGGGCGGGCGCAGCCGTGAGGGACGCAGCCGCGCCCGTCCCGGCGCCTCGCCGCGGAGCGCCGGTGGGAAGAACGGTTGTTCGCCGTCCCACGCCGACCGCCGCACCCCATCCGCAACGGCGCGCCCGTGTGCCCGATCAGTGCGCTTGGGCGGGGACGGCGACCAGGGCGCAGAAACCGGCGTCCAGGTGCAGGACGTGGGCCAGGTCGAGGTGGGCCCGGGTGCACAGGGCGGCGTACTGGTCGCGGGTGCGTTCGCGTCCGCCGGTGATGGCCATCATGTGCAGGTCGTGGGCGATGGACAGGGTGGAGTCGGGGCTGAGCAGGCGTTCGACGACCAGCAGGCGCGCGTGTGCGGGCATGGTCGAGCGGATGCGGGTGAGGATGCGCGCGGCGTCGGCGTCGTCCCAGTTGTGCAGGACGCGGCTGAGCGTGTAGACGTCGGCGGGCGGGGCGGCGTCGGTGAAGAAGTCGGCGGGGCGGGTGCGGGCGCGCCCCTGGGCGACGAGGCGGTCCATGGCGGGGTCCAGGCGGGCGAGGACGTCGGCGCGGTCGGTGAGGGTGCCGCTGAGGTGGGGGTGGTGGGCCATGAGGGTGGCCAGGAAGCGGCCGTTGCCGCCGCCCACGTCGGTGAGGGTGCGGGCGGTGGTGAAGTCGTGGTCGGTGGCCAGACGGGTGGCCGCGGTGTGGGAGGCGGCGGCCATGGCGGTGTCGAAGACGGCTGCGTCGTCGGGGGTGGCGTGCAGGTAGGGGTAGACGGGGGCGCCGTTGGCGTGGGGGAAGGCGGCGTGCCCGGTGCGGATGGTGTGCTCCAGGTGCTGCCAGGCGCTGGTGATGGCGGGCAGCGCGTAGAGGCGGGCCAGGGGGGCGAGGCTGTGGGGGTGGGCGCGGGTGAGCAGACGCGCGGCGGGGGCCAGGGCGTGACCGTCCGGGTGGGGGGTGACCAGGTGGGTGGCGGTGAGCAGGCGGAGCAGACGTTCGAGGGAGGGGGCGTGGGTGCGGGTGCGGTGGGCGATGTCGCCGGTGGTGCGGGGGCCCTCGTCGAGGATGTCGAAGACGCCGATGCGCAGTGCGGTGTGCACGGCGTGGGTGGTCCAGGGGGCGGTGAGCAGGGCCAGGACGGTGTCGGCGTCGGATCGCACGCCCCAATGGTAACGGTGGGTGAGAGGGGGTGTGGTGAGAGCGGCGGACTGCCGGTGGGCGGCCCGCCGCTGTGGCGCGGCAGGGGTCAGGGCCAGCGCATGTCGGTTGAGTGGGGCAGGGCGCTGACGCGGGTCTCGGGGTGGGCGTTGAGTTCGGTGTGGAGTTGGGTCCATGCCTGGGCGGGGGTGTTGTCGGTGCCGGTGCAGCCGCGTTGGGCGCAGGCTTTGGACTGGGACATGGCGCCGGCGAAACGCAGGGCGGGTGCACCGGCGCGTTTTCCCCATGCGCTGATGTGGGACCACTGACGGGCCTGGACGCCGTCGGTGCGGTAGATCTGGGGGATGACGTGCATGCGGGCGGGGGCCGCGCCTCCGGCCACGTAGTGGACGTCGCCGGTGGTCCAGCCGTTGTGGCAGGTGGTGGAGGAGGACCCGTAGAAGGGGCAGCCGTCGGCGGAGTTGGCGGCGTAGAGGTCGACGGTGGCGCTGGTGGTGAAGGCGCGCACCCAGTCGCGGGCCCAGGCGGGGGCGGACCAGGAGGGTTCGGCGTCCACGGCCCCGGTGATGGTGACGGCGTCGGTGGTGGCGCGGCGGGCGGCCTGGTTCACGGTGGTGGCCCAGGCGCGTCCGGCGGTGGCACCACCGACGCCGCCGTCGGACTTGTTGTTGACGCCCAGCGCCAGGAGGGCGGTGGCGCCTGCGGTGCGGCAGTCGGTGAAGCCGCGGGCCCAGGCGTGGGCGGCGTCGATGGCGCGCGAGGTGGGGACGCGACTGGTCGTGGTGGCCGCGGTGGTCCCGGGGTGGCGCAGGACTCCGCCGGCTTCCTGGGTGCCGAAGAACAGGACGCGCAGTCCCGAGCGTCCGCTCGTGCCTTGGGCGCATCCGGCGCCGCGGGCGTGGTCGAGGTCGGAGGCCGCTCCGGTGAGGGTGAGGTAGTGGCTGGTGGTGGCCGCAGGTGCGGTTGCGGCGGTGGCGGGGGCGAGGGGGGTGAGGGCCAGGGCCGCCACCAGGAGGGGCAGGGCTGCGTGTGCGGGGCGCGGGGCGGGTGCCATGGCGGACGTCCTCGGGTGGTCGGGGCCGGGTGGTGCTGCCTATTGAGCCCCGGGTGCGGGGTGCGGGGCCACCCGACGTGCAAAACGGGCGTTTCTGCCGCTCATGGTGGGCAAGTGGGGTGTTGGGGGTGGAATCGGCGGGGGGTCGGGGCGATGTCATCCAATGGCTACACGGCGGCGACGTCCCGGAAAAACACGGCGGCTATAACGAGTCGCTAGGCGTGGTCATCGATGCCGCTGATCAGGCCCGACTCGTTGGGGGCGCTTGAGTGCGCGCCGGAGCCGATCCATGGGGAGGCAACGTGCTGGCAGAGGTAGAGGCATGGCTGGACAAGCGCACCAGCCGCGCACAGGACTGGGACGCGCGGGAGCTGGCCGCGGCCAAGGGACAGCAGAGAGTCACCGTGGTGTTGCCCGCCCGTAACGAGGCCGCGACCGTGGGGTCGATCGTGGCGAGTATCCGCACCGCCCTGTGCGAGGAGGTGGCGCTGGTCGACGAGATCGTGGTCATCGATTCGCGCAGCAGCGACGACACCGCGCAGGTGGCGCGCGGGGCGGGCGCCACCGTCTACCACCAGGACGCCATCCGGCCCGACCTGGCCGGAGGGGAGGGCAAGGGGGAGGCGTTGTGGAAGTCGCTGTTCGTGGCCACCGGCGACATCCTGGTGTTCGTCGACGCCGACCTGCTCAGTTTCACGCCTTCCTACGTGACGGGGTTGCTGGGGCCGCTGATCAGTGATGACACGGTGGCCTACGTCAAAGCCTGCTACGACCGCCCGCTCAAGGGCACCCCTGGGCAGACGTTCAACGGGGGCCGGGTGACGGAGTTGGTGGCGCGCCCGCTGCTCAACCAGTACTGGCCGCGCCTGGCCGGGTTCGTGCAGCCGCTCTCGGGCGAGTACGCCGGGCGTGCCCACGTGCTGCGGGGTCTGCCGTTCGTGTCGCACTACGGCGTGGAACTGGGGTTGTTGGTGGACCTGGTGGAGCAGTACGGGTTGGATGCGATGGCGCAGGTGGACCTGGGGCGGCGTGAGCACACCAACCAGACCACCCCCGACCTGGGGGTGATGGCCGCCCAGATCCAGCACACCGCGCGTCTTCGCCTGGTGCGTTCGGGCCGGTTGGTGGAGCCCCAGGGGGAGGCGGCCACGACGCTGGTGCAGTACGTGCGTTCGGGGGCCGGCGAGGGCGACTACGCGCCGCGTCCACGCGAGACCGCCATCACCGAACGCCCGCCCGCCGACACCTTGGAGCCCGTCCTGGTGTGAGGTGGCGCGCCCCCGCCCGCGCCGCGCCAAGGAGCGGGCGGGGTTAGCGTTGGGTCCTATGCGAAGCGGTGGTGGGGCGCTGGCGTGGTGGCGCGGTCCCGGCGTGGTCGTCGACGCGCTGGTGGCGGCGGGGTTATGCGTCACGGTGGTGCACTGGCTGTGGCAGTGGCGTCCGGGCGGGGGGTTCGATCTCGCCGGGCCGGTCGTGGCCATGGTGGTGACGTTCGGTGCGCTGGCGGCGCGCCGGGTGTGGCCGTTGCCGGTGGCGGTGCTGGTGAGTGCGGGCGTGGTGGCGTGTGTGGCCACGGACATCGTGCGGATGCCGTTTGTGCTCGCCCACGGGATCAGCGTGTACTCGGTGGCGCGTCATCGCGGGCGCGCGGCCGGGATGACGGCCGCGGGTGTGGGGTCGGCCGCGGTGGCGGTGGCGTACACGTGGTGGGACGGGCAGCCGCTGCTGGACCCCATCGGGACGGGGTGGGTGGTGTGGCTGTTGTTGGCGTTGGCGGTGGGCGAGGCCGCCCGGGTGCGCCGCGACTACGTGGTCGAGGTGGAGGGGCGGGCCCGTCGCGCCGAGGAGTCGCGCGAGCAGGAGGCGCGTCGGCGCGTGGTGGAGGAACGGCTGCGGATCGCGCGTGAACTCCATGACGTGGTGGCCCACCACATTGCGGTGGTGAACGTGCAGGCGGGGGTGGCCACGCATCTGATCGGGCACAATCCCGGGGCCGCCGAGGAGGCGCTGGGGCATGTGCGCCGCTCGGGGCGGGCCGTCATGGTGGAGCTCAACGCGCTGCTCAACGTGTTGCGCCAGTCGGGGGAGCCGGTGGCGCCCACACGGCCTACGCCGGGGGTGGCGCAGTTGGAGGGGTTGGCGCGGTCGTTCGCCGCGGCGGGACTCCAGGTGGAGTGGGAGGTGGGCGGGCACGCACGTCCGGCACCGTTGGGGGTGGAGCTGGTGGCCTACCGGTTGGTGCAGGAATCGTTGACCAATGCCCACAAGCACGGCCGCGGGTCGGGGGCGCAGGTGGTGTTGGACTACACCGACGATTCGCTGCGTATCAGGGTGCGCAACGACCGTGAGCGCGAGATGGGCGAGGGCGGGGCTCCCGGCAGCGGGTTGGGGTTGGTGGGGATGCGTGAGCGGGTGGCTGCGGTGGGTGGGACGCTGAGTGCGGGCCCCACCCGTGAAGGGTTCGTGGTGGAGGCGGTGCTGCCCATCACCGAGCGGTGAGGGCGGGGACGACGACAAGTGGGGGCGACGGGTTGATTCGGGTGCTGTTGGCTGATGATCAGACCCTGATCAGGGCCGGGTTTCGGGCCCTGATCGATTCGGCGCCGGACATGGTGGTTGTGGGGGAGGCCGCGACGGGCGCCCACGCGGTCGAGTTGGCGCGCTCGACCCGGTGCGACGTGGTGCTGATGGACATCCGTATGCCGGGCATGGACGGGTTGGCGGCCACGCGCGCGATCACCGCCGACGAGGACCTGGCGGGGGTGCGGGTGTTGATCTTGACGACGTTCGAGATCGACGAGTACGTGTTCCAGGCGCTGCGGGCCGGTGCCAGCGGGTTCTTGGGCAAGGACGTGGAGCCGGTGGAGTTGTTGGATGCGGTGCGCCGGGTGGAGCAGGGCGACGCGTTGCTGTCACCGGTCGCCCTCAAAGGTCTGATCGCGAACTTCCTGGCCCAGCCCGATGCCAACCCGTTGGCTGCCAGCGCGCGTCTTGGGGCGTTGACCGCGCGCGAGCGCGAGGTGATGGCGTTGGCGGGTGCGGGCCTGGGCAACGACGCGATCGCGGAGCGGTTGTTCGTGGCGCCGTTGACGGTCAAGACGCACATCAACCGGGCCATGGTGAAGTTGGGGGCGCGTGATCGCGCCCAACTGGTGGTCATCGCCTACCAGACGGGGCTGGTCAGCCCCGGGGAGTTCCCTGAGGCGCGGTGAGGTGTGGTGTTCCCCGGGCCGGTGGGCCCGGGGAACACCATCGGTCCCACGGTGCGCGGGCCGGCCCGGGTTGCGTGCCGGCGTGGCCGGCCCTAGCGGTGGGACGTGTGGAGGAGGCGCCGGGTGGGGCGGGGCGCCTCGGGTGGGGCGGGAACGCACAGGAGGACGACGCCGCGCGCGGCCACGATGGCACTCAGCAGCGCCACCCCCGCCCCCCACGGTCCGCCCGCGTAGGTCTCGCCTATGAACAGCAGGCCCGCGCACACCGATGCCAGCGGGTTGGCCAAGGTCATGGTGGCCAGGGGCGCGCCCACGTCCATGCGGGAGTAGGCGGCCTGGGACAGCAGTAGGCCCGCGCCGGCGAGGAGCGCGGTGGCGGTCGCGGCCAGGCTCAGCGCGCCCCAGGGCCCGGCTGCGGCTACCGCGTCCAGGACGGTCTTGGCCAGGGCCGAGGCCGCCCCGAAGGACACTCCTGCCGCGGCTGCCAGCAGCAGGCTGCGCGTCACCGCCGTGTGTGTCGCGGTGCTCGCGCCGGCGAGTGCGGCGACCACCGCGCCGGCGGTCGCGCTCAACGCAAGCACGCGGGTGTCGGTGAGGGTGTGTCCGGCGGTTCCCGCGCCGGCGGTGACCACCAGGACCGACAGGGCCAGGACGGTCAGCAGCGCGCCGTGCCACTGGCGTGGGCTGACACGGCGTGCGGCCAGCCACGCCGACCAGGGCAGGGCGATGACCAGGGTGAGGGTGCCCAGTGGCTGCACCACGATGAGGGTGCCGTAGGCCAGGGCGACGGCGTGCAGGATCGCGCCGGTGCTGTTGAGGGCGACCGAGATCCACCACAGGCGGCGGGTGAGCAGCCGGGAGAGGGGGCGGTGGGGGACGGTGGCGTCGAGTTGGGCGGCCAGGTGGCGCTGGGCCACGGCTCCGCCCGCGTATCCCAGTGCCGAGACCGCCGAGAGTCCCACGGCGATGCACAGTGCGCTCACTCCCGCTCCCCTCGTGCGCGCTCGTGGTCGGTGACGGTCATGGCTCCACTGTGGCGGTGGGGCGTCTGCGGTGTCGTCGTCCAGGGCGAGACTGTTGCGGCTACTGCGTTGGTAGTAGCACTACGTAGAAGATGCCCTTTTTTCGGGGTTCTCATCGTTGTTGTGGTGGGTCGTGCCCGGGTGCGGGGCGGGTGATCGCGGTGGTGGGCGGGCTGGGCGGCTTGGTGAATTGCGGCACGGATTCGCGCGACTTGCGCCTGTTGATTTCCCGTGACGTATGCGGACCTGTGATCATTACCAGCGTGTGGCGTTTATTGATCGGTGACCTGTATCCCGACGCGGAATTCTCCGAGCCGGCGAAGGAGGCTGTGTTCTGGCAGATCGAGAAGGCGTTGGGCCTTCCCGTGCCGCTGGACCTGGTGGAGCTGCTGCGTGAGACCAACGGGGTCGCCAACGAGTACGGCGACGCGGTGGTGTGGTCGGCTGAGCGCATCGTGGAGGACAACCTCGCGATCCGCGCCGAGCCCGACTACCGGGAGTTGTATGCGCCCTTTGACGATCTGCTGTTCTTCGGCGACTCCGACATGGGGCCGCAGTTCGCCTACGTGCACACCGGTTACGGGGCGGGCATCGTGGTGTGGGACCACGAGACCGACGAGCGCACGCTCACGGTGGTGTCGCTGCGCGACTACCTGGTGCGGTGTTTCAACGACGGCAACGACTGGTTCCGCTGAAGCGGTCAGGGGCGGTGGTGGCACACTGGCCCCCGGAGACGGCGGCCGGTGCCGTTTGGGCCTCAGCGCACCGTTACCGGGGCGGGAGCGGGGGATCGGCCGGCGTGTCTGCGCCGGTCCAGCAGCCCTGAGGCGCCCATGAGGCCCAGGCCCAGCACCGCCAGCACCGACCCCACCAGGTTGGGGGAGGCGTAGCCGTAGCCGGCGGCGATGACCAGCCCGCCCAGCCACGCGCCCGCGGCGTTGGCCAGGTTCAACGCGGAGTGGTTGAGGGCCGCTGCCAGCGACGGGGCGCCGTGGGCGACGTCGATGAGGCGGGTCTGCAGGGCGGGGACCAGGGCGCTGCCGGCGACCCCGATGAGCAGGACGGTTGCGACTGCGGTGACGGGGTGGCGCGCGGTGACGTAGAACAGCGCCAGCAGCACGATCATGGCGGTGAGGGAGGCGTACATGGTGGCCATGAGGCGGCGGTCGGCCAGGCGCCCGCCCAGGACGTTGCCCACGGTCATGCCTACGCCGTAGACGGCCAGCACGAGGGGGACCGCGGCCACGTCCAGGCCGGCGACCTCGGTCATCATGGGTTTGATGTAGGTGTAGGCGGCGAACATGCCGCCAAATCCCACGGCTCCGGTGAGCAGGGCCAGCCACACCTGTACGCGTTTGAGTGCGCCCAGTTCCGAGCGCATGGTGGCCTGGGGGGCGGGTGGGGTGCGCGGGACGAAGACCGCGAGCAGGGCCAGGGTGAGGGCGCCCACGCCCACCACGATCCAGTAGGTGCTGCGCCAGCCCAGGGTCTGGGCGGCCAGGGTCGCGGCGGGGACCCCCACGATGTTGGCGATGCTCAACCCCACCAGGATCATCGAGATGGCCTGGGCGCGTTTGTGCGCGGGGACAAGGCCGGCGGCCACCACCGAGCCGATCCCGAAGAACGTCCCGTGGGGGATGCCGGTGAGGACGCGCGCGGCCAGCAGCGTGGTGAAGGTGGGGGCCAGGGCGGCTGCTGCGTTGCCTACGACGAACAGCACCATGAGGGCGATGAGCAGGAATTTGCGGTCCACGCGTGCGCCCAGGGCGGTCAGCAGCGGGGCGCCCACGACCACGCCCAGGGCGTAGCCGGAGATGAGGTGGCCGGCCGAGGGGATGGACACGCCGAAGTCGGCTGCGACTTCGGGCAGGATGCCCATGGCGACGAATTCAGTCGTTCCGATACCGAATCCGCCGGCGGCCAGGGCAAGGATCGCGAGGCCGGCCGGGCGCGCGGCGGCGGAGGTGGGGGCGGTGGTAGGCACGATAGGGGGGAACGGTCGAGGCGCCGACGATGTTCCTCATCGGGTCATCCCAGGTGTGTGAGTCGTGTCATGGATGTCGGTGTGGTGGGGGCTGGGCGGCGAGCACGCGCCGGTCCACCTTGCCGTTGGGGGTGCGGGGCAGGGCCCGGAGATAGTGGGCGGCGTCGATGACCATGGATCTGGGCAGCCGGGTGGCACAGTGGCTCTTGAGGTCGACGATGTCGGGACGGTGGCTGCCCGCGGGGACCAGGAAGGCCACCAGGCGGGCCTCCAGGCCGGCGCCGGTCACCACCACTGCCGCGGCTGCGAGGTGGGGGTGGTCGTGGAGGACCGACTCGATCTCGCCCAGTTCCATCCGGTGGCCGCGAACCTTGACCATGGAGTCGTTGCGCCCGAGATAGTGGTAGTCGCCCTTGCTGTCCTCGACCACTCGGTCGCCGGTGGGGTAGGGGCCGGTTTGGGGGGCGCGGCCCCAGTACCCGAGCATGACCGTTGGGCCGCGCACGACCAGTTCGCCTTCTTCGCCCGCCTCCACCCGGTCGCCGTTCTCGTCCACGGCCCAGACCTCGTTGTCGCAGCAGGCGCGGCCGATGGCCACCGGGTGGATCCGGTCGGCGGGGATCTGGTCGACTTCCCAGAAGGTGCACACGTTGGTCTCGGTGGGGCCGTAGAAGTTGAACAGGCGCGCGTGGGGCAGGTGCGCGCGCAGGCGGCGCAGGTGGGGAAGCGGGTAGGGCTCGCCGGCGAACGCCACGACGCGCAGCGCCGGGAGAGGCGTGTGCAGGAGGCCGCCGTAAAGGGCCATCAGCATGAGCGCCGACGGCACCGAGTACCACACGGTGATCTCGTTGTCCTGCGCGAAGCGCACCAGTGACCGCGCAGCGTAGGCGGCGTCCTCGGGGACCAGGTAGACGCAGGCACCGGACCGGAAAGCGGTGTAGAGGTCGAAGACCGACAGGTCGAAATGCAGGGGGGCGTGGCAGGACAGGCGGTCTGTGGCGGTGAGCCGCAGCTCGGCCGCGGCCCAGTCGACGAACGCCATGGCGTTGGCGTGTGACAGGCATACGCCTTTGGGGCGGCCGGTGGACCCCGAGGTGTAGAGGATGTAGGCGAGGTCGCCGGGGCCGTCCAGTGCCGGGAGCGGTGCGGGCGTGGATCCCGGCACGTCCCCGACGTGCAAGGAATCGGCGCACAGCAGAGCCGTGTGCGCCCCGGCCTCGGTGAGTATGCGCAGGCGGGGGGTGTCGGTTGCCACCGCGGCGGCGGCGCAGTCGTCGATGATGTGGCGGGCCCGCTCCAGGGGCGCACCGGGGTCGATGGGGACGTAGGCCGCCCCCAGGCGGAGGGCGGCTTGGGTCACGGCGACCGCGTGCACGGACTTGGTCATCCACATCGCGACCCGGTCGCCGGCTCCCACCCCAAGCCCGGCCAGTGCCGCGGCCAGCCGGTCGGCTTCGGTGTCGAGGTCGCGGTAGGTGAATGCGGCGGTGGCATCGACCACCGCGCGGGCGTGCGGGGTGCGGCGGGCGGCCGCGCGCACCAGGGCCTCCAGCCTCACAATCCCAGCTCCTTGGCGATCTGCTCCAGTTGGATGTCGCAGGTGCCGGAGAAGATCGTGGCGGCCACGGCGTCGTCGAGGTCGCGGCCCACTCCTGAGGCCGCGTGTACGCCGTGGCCCGCGAAGATCCGTGCCGTGTCCAGCGCGGCGGCGAGAGAGCCTTCGGCGACTTCGTGTTTGGCCATGGCCACCTCCAGGCGGGCGGGCCGATCGCGGTCCAGGAGCCAGCACGCCCGCCACAGCAGCAGCCTGGCTGCGTCGAGGCGGATGCGCATGCGCGCTATGCGGTGCGACACGGCCTGATTGGCGGCGATGGAGCGGCCGAACTGGCGGCGCTGGCGCGCGTGGGCGATGCAGCGGTGCAAAAGACGCTCGGTGCGGCCGAGGTAGGCGGCGAACAGGCAGGTGCGCTCCCAGCGCATGCCCTGTTGGAATATCGCCGCACCCTGGCCGGGGGCGCCCAGGAGGGCGGCTGCGGGCACCGTACAGCGGGTGAGGTGGACGTGCGAGGCCGGGCAGCGGCGCAACCCGGTTTTGGCGAAGGGCGCGCCGACGGTGAGGCCGGGGGCGGTGCGCTCCACCGCGAAGGCGCTCACCCCCAAGTGCCCCAGGGAGGGGTCGGTGACCGCGTAGACCACGAACACGTCGGCCAGGGGGCCGTTGCTGACGAACGTCTTGGTGCCGTTGAGCTCGTAGTGGTCGCCGACCCGGTGCGCCCGCGCGGTCATCGCCATCGCATCGGACCCGGCGGTGTCCTCGGTGATGGCGTTGGCGCCGATCCATTGCCCCTCGCACAGCAGGGGGAGCATCCTGCGACGGGTCTGGTCGTGTCCGTACTCGGCGATGGGCATCGCGCAGGCGAAGAGGTGGGCCAGGGCGCCGAAGAGCAGCCCCATGTCGGTGCCCGACCGGCCCAGGCCCTCTGCGGCGTGCGCCGTCTGCAAGAATCCCCGTCCGGCTCCCCCGTAGCGCCGGGGAACGCTCAACCCCATGACGCCCAGCTCGGCATAGCGTTTCCACTCGTCCTTGGTGAAGTATCCCGGCGCGGGGCAGGGCAGGGCGTCGGCGCCCAGCCGCATACGGTTGTACTCCTCGTTTTCCTGTTCGGTCCAGTCGAAGTCCACGGGCAGTACAGTAATCCGGTTCCGGGTCTTTTTCCTCAGTAATTGTGTGGCAACCGTGGGATTTTTTCTTCCGCCTATTGGGGGAGAGGAAGAGTCCGATGCGGCCAATTTTCTCCTCTTCATGGGCGATGGATTCACCCGAAATGGTGATGCGGGGTCGATCATTGAGAGTGGGGGAGTCGTGGGGAATCCAGGGAAAATCATCCGTATGCCGGACGCGTCGTGGCGCGTCGAGTGCGTAGGCTCTGCCGGGGCGTGTTCATCACCCCCCAGTCGCAGGGCGTTTGGACGGAGTCGTCACGTGGGTGAAACCGATATCCGTGAAATTCTGCTCGATTATTTGACGAAGGAGGTGATCGAGTCTCCCGGTGCTCGTGTGCGGCCCGACACCGCACTCCTGGAACTCGGAATCCTCAATTCGCTTTCCACGATGAGGCTCACGTCGTTCATCCATCGCAGGTTCGAGGTGGAGATTCCACTGGAGGACATGGTGGGCCGCAACTTCAAGGACGTGAACTCCATCAGCAGGCTCGTGGCCGGCCTGCTCGAAGGTTCCAGCGAACAGGGGTAGTCCCATGACAGATTTCGACATCGGCGTCATCGGCGGCGGTCCCGCCGGGTCCACCATGGCCTCCTACCTGGCCAAGGCGGGATTGTCGTGTGCGTTGTTCGAGAGCGAACTGTTTCCCCGGCCGCACGTGGGCGAGTCGTTGATCCCGGCGACCACCCCCGTCCTGGAGGAGATCGGGGCGTTGGAAAAAGTTGATTCCGCCGGGTTCCCCCGCAAATACGGTGCGGCGTGGACCTCGGCGGCCGCCGCCCAGATCCCCACGATGGGCTTCGAGCTCTCGCACGGGTTCCGTGCGGCCGACGTCATGTTCAACGAGCGTGATCAAAGCGGCGTCAAGCAGGATTACACCTACCACGTCGATCGCGGGGCCTTCGACCTGCTGTTGTTGCAGCACGCGGAGTCGTTGGGCGCCAAAGTTTTTTCCGGGGTGCGGGTCACCCGCGTCGACGTCACCCGGCCCGCGCCCGAGATCGTGTTCGCGATGGGGCGCCGTGAGCAGACGGTGCGGGTGAAGATGGTCGTCGACGCCAGCGGGCGCAGCACCCTGCTGGGGCGCCAACTCAAACTCAAAGTCGCCGACCAGGTCTTCAACCAGTACGCCATCCACACGTGGTTCGAGGGGCTCGACCGGTCGGCGCTGGCGGTCGGGGACAAACAGCAGGACTATATATTCATTCATTTCCTGCCCATCACCGACACCTGGGTCTGGCAGATTCCCATCACCTCCACCGTCACCAGTGTCGGGGTGGTCACCCAGAAGAAGCATTTCACCGACGCCAAACAGCAATGGGAGAAGTTTTTCTGGGAGTGCATGGAAAGTCGCCCCGAACTCGCCGCAGCGCTCAAGGACAGCAAACGCGTCCGCCCCTTCAAGCCCGAGGGCGACTACAGCTATTCCATGAAGCAGATCTGTGGCGACAGGTGGCTCATGGTCGGGGATTCGGCACGTTTCGTCGACCCGATCTTCTCCAGTGGCGTCAGCGTGGCGATGAACAGTTCGCGGATCGCTTCCCACGACATCGTCGCCGCAGCCGAGCACGGAGATTTCACCAAGCCGTCGTTTTCCGCCTACGAAACAAAATTGCGTCGTGCCGTGAACAACTGGTACGAGTTCATTGCCATCTATTATCGGCTGAACATTCTTTTCACGGCTTTCGTCGCTGATCCGCGTTATCGCGGTGACGTCCTGCGCATGCTCCAGGGCGACGTCTACGACGGCGGTGAACCGGTGGCCCTGACCAAGATGCGCGCGATCACCCGGCAGGTGGAACAGGACCCCGACCACCTCTGGCATCCGCACCTGGGGACGCTGCGCGCCTTCAGCCAGAGCGCCATGTTCTGACCGCCGAAAGGACTCCGACCGGTGAAGAAGTTCCTGCTGAACGAGAACGAGATCCCGAGCCACTGGTACAACGTGCTCGCCGACCTGCCCACCCCGCTGGCCCCCTATCTCCATCCGCTCACCGGTGCGCCGCTCACCCCCGCCGACCTGGAGCCGCTGCTGGGGCGCGAGGTCATCGAGCAGGAGTTCAGCACGCAGCGGTGGATCGAGATCCCCCACGAGGTCCGCGACATCTACCGGATGTGGCGCCCCTCCCCGCTGTGCCGTGCCGAGCGTCTGGAACGAGCCCTGGACACCCCCGCCAGGATCTATTTCAAATACGAGGGGACGTCGCCGGCAGGCTCGCACAAAGCCAACACCGCCGTCCCCCAGCTCCACTACGCCGCCCGGGAAGGCGTAGGGCGCGTCACCACCGAGACCGGGGCGGGACAGTGGGGCTCGGCCCTGGCCTTCGCCGGGGCCCTGTTCGGTATCGAGGTGGCCGTCTACATGGTCAAAGCCTCCTACGAGCACAAACCCTACCGGCGTAGCCTCATGCACACCTGGGGGGCCACCGTCACGGCCTCGCCCTCGGCACTGACCCGGGCCGGACGCCGTGCACTGGAGGCCGACCCCGATTCCCCCGGCAGTCTGGGGCTGGCCATCTCCGAGGCGGTCGAGGACGCGTTGGGGCGTCCCGACACCAAGTTCACTCTCGGGTCGGTGATGAACCACGTCGTGTTGCACCAGTCCGTCATCGGACTGGAGGCCAAACGCCAACTGGAGATAGCCGAGGACTACCCCGACGTGGTGGTGGGATGTGTGGGCGGCGGCTCCAACTTCTCCGGGCTGGCGTTTCCCTTCCTGGCACCCGACCCCGCGCGAAACGGCCCCGGACCCCGGTTGGTGGCCGCCGAACCCGCGGCCTGCCCGACGTTGACGCGAGGCCGTTTCGGTTACGACCACCCCGACACCGCCGGTCTGGGCCCGCTGCTGCCGATGCGCTCGCTGGGCAGTGCCTTCATGCCCCCGCCCATCCACGCCGGTGGTCTGCGCTTCCACGGGGACGCGCCCGCGCTGTGCCACCTGTACGAGAACGGTCGGGTCCAGGCGCGCGCCTTCGAGCAGAACGAGGTCTTCGCCGAAGCGGTGCGTTTCGCACGCACCGAAGGGTTCGTCATGGCCCCGGAGTCGGCGCACGCGCTCAAAGGCGCAGTGGAGGAGGCGCTGGTGGCCCGCGAGACGGGACAGGTCCAGACCATCCTCTTCGGGCTCTCCGGTCACGGGCATTTCGACCTGGCGGCCTTCGACGCCTTCCTGGCGGGCCGGTTGGAGGACTACGCGCTCAGCGACGAACAGATCAACGCGTCGCTGAGCACCATGCCCGCCCTCCGGCCGGCCGGAGGGCGACACGGTGGATGAGGGGTGGATCGACGTTCACCACCACGCCTACCATCCGCGCCTGGTCGCGGAGTTGGCCGCGGGTGGAATACGGTCCATGGCGCCGGGGGTGCCGGTCCCCCAGTGGCGGGCCGCCGACTCCCTGGCGGTCATGGACCGGTGGGGGATCGGCGGCGCCGTGCTGTCGGTGCTGCTGCCCGATGCGGTTCTCCACCACGGCCACGGACTGGTGCGGCGTGCCAACGAGTGGACGGCCCAACTGGTCGGTGATCACCCGGGGCGGTTCTGCGCGCTGGCGTGCCTGCCCCTGCCCGACGTGGGCGCCACTCTCGCGACGATCGACCACGCCTTCGACGACCTGGGGATGAACGGCGTCGTCGTGGGCACGCCCCTGCCAGGTGGCCGTCTCCTGGCCGATCCGGAGTTCGTCCCGGTGCTCACGGAACTGAACCGTCGTCATGCCGTGGTGTTCATCCACCCCAACCCGGGAGTGGGGTGCGTGTGCGCCGCCAACGGCGGCGCGGCGATTCCCCCGCCTTTGGTGGACTTCGTGGTCAGCACGACGCGGGGCGTGCTGGACCTGGTCTACCGGGGGAGTGTGCAGCGCCATCCCCACATCCGTTTTCTCCTGGCCCACGCCGGGGGGATGCTTCCCTACCTGCTGGAACGGTTGGAATTGGCCCAGGTGTGGGTGGCGGGGGGCAACCCGAACGCCACCGCTGATTCCGTGCGTCGCACACTGGCCCGGTTCTACTACGAGGTCGCCCAGTCGGCCTGGCCGGGGGCGTTGGAGTGCCTGGGTGCGGTGACCGACCAGGACCACATCCTCTTCGGCTCGGACTTTCCGTTCATGCCCGACAGCGTGGTGGGGCGAACGCGCGCGGCCGTCATCGCCCAGCCGGGCCTTTGCACCGAGCAGGTGGCACGTGCGGGGGCCTTGACGCTGTTTCCCGGTTTTGCGTCCTGAGGCATGGGGGTGGCCGTGGTCCGTTACTTCGAGTGTTTCCGTGTCGGGGACGTGCACCGGTTGGGGGCGTGGGCGGTCACCGAACAGCAGATCGTCGAATTCGCCACCGTCTTCGACCCCCAGCCCCGACACGTCGACGTCGACGGCGGAGTGGTGGCCAGCGGATGGCATGTCGCAGGGATCTTCATGCGGCTCTACGTCGATGCGTTGCTGAGTGCGACCGCGGCGGAGGTTTCCCCGGGGGTGGAGGAGATGCAGTGGCTGGCACCGGTGCGCCCGGGGGCGGTGCTGTGCGGACGGGTGCGGGTGCTGGGGGTGCAGCCGTCGATGTCGCGGCCGGACTGCGGGGTCGTCCACCAATGCGGAGAGTTGGTGGACGAGAATTCCGTTCCCGTTCTACGTGTTGTGTTCTACGGCCTGATAAAAAGATCGCCTGCCCTATGATCAGCGTCATGAATCACTCTTTCGCTCTCACTCCGGGAGAGATCCTTTCCGCGAAGTCGATCCCTTTTTCTGCTTTTGAGCACGTTCCGATCCGGACATTGGACGACATCGAACGCGAACTCGCTCTTCCCCCGGAATTGCTGCTTAAGACGATGGCGTTTCGCGTCGCTGATTCCCACCTGGTGCTCGCCGCGCTGCCGATCCTGTCGCGTGTCCACTACGGGCGTCTGGCCCGGTCTGTGAACGTCTCCCGGTCGCTGTTGCGTCAGGCCGAGGAGGCCGACTTGCAGGAGTTGGGTATGGAGCCGGGGGGTGTCAGCCCATTGACCCGGCTTCCCGGTGTCGTCGTGGTGTTCGACAGCGCGGTGCAGAGGATGGACACCGTCTACTGCGGTAGCGGTCGTGCCGACGCGACCATCAAAATAAAGGCCGGGGACCTGGCGGCCGCCGTCGACGCGCGGTTCGCCGAGATCGCGCACTGAGGGGGTGGTACTCAGCGGGCGCTGAGCAGCACCCGTCCCGCCAGCGCGATCAGGACCGTTCCGGTGACGGCCTCGAGTCGGCGCCGGATCGCCGGGCGGCGAAACCATGTGCGGGCGCGGGCCACTCCGGCGGCCAGTCCGAGGTACAGCGTGGTTTCCACGAGCACCTGGACCAGCGCCAAAATCGCGGTCGTCTGCAGAAACGGCTGCGAGGGCGCGATGAACTGCGGGTAGAAGGCGAACATGAAGACCGCGGCCTTGGGGTTGGCCAGCTGGACGACGAAGCCTTCGGTGAACGCCGCCCGCCAGGCGCCACGGGGGTGGGGCGGATCGGAGTCGGGGGGGTGCGTGGTGTCGGGTTCGGGGGAGGCGCGGAAAACGCTCACCCACGAACGCACCCCCAGGTAGAACAGAAAACCCGCACCCGCGACCTGAATTACCAGGTAGGCGGTATCGGAGGCCGCCACCAGCGCCGCCAGTCCGGCTCCTGCGGCCAACGCCCACACGTAGATCCCCAACTCCAGCCCCACCACCGTGGCCACGGTCGGCCAGAACCCCTGGAGGGCGGCGCGGCGAAAGATCAACGCCATGGCGGGCCCCGGAGACGCCGAAATCAGGACGACGGCGAGTAGGAATGCCGGTAGTACCCGAACAATTTCCACGAAAGGGGCCTTCCGTATTCGCAAAACATGGCGCCGGGCAATGAGCATACCGAGCCCCGTGCGACTGCGGGGGACGTCCGCAATTCGTGTCCATCGGTGGGGATTCGGTAGGAGTGCGGCGAAAACCCGCCGGAAGACGTTGATTGATTGCGCAGATCTGGGGAGGCGTAATGGTTGTTCGGGCCCGCGGCCCCGAAAACGGCACGGTGTGCGATTGGATTTTCGTGTGCCCGGGGCGGGCGGCGTGCTGTCGGTGCGTCCATCGGGCGAGGGGCCGAAACCGGCCATTGCGTCGCCCCGTCGATCGGCGGGGCACGGGACCTCTCTTGATGTCGGAGGTGGCGCGTGGGGGAGGGGGACGCCTGCCGGCGGCCGTCCCGGCAGGCGGCAGAGGGTTAAGCTGGCAGCCAGGTCAGGGTGTCGTCCAGTGGGCGCGGTTAAAATCCACGATTACGCTTCCGGTGTGCCGGGCCGTGGCCGGCCCCAGTCGCCATAAATGCAGAAAGCGAGATTTCTTCTTTCTTTGGGGGTCCCTTGGAGACAGATTCTCGTGAAGTTTCTGTTCTCATTGTCGAGAGTCGGCATTTTTCGTTCATCGGGCTGAACAGCATGATCGACGGTTCGCCGGGGGTGTCGGTGACAGGGCGTGCCTCGTCGTTGGAGGAGCTCAGGCAGCACGTCTGCTCCACCCCCATCGACGTGGTCGCCGTGGGCCACCTCTTTGAATGCCAGGACACGGTGCGTGCGGTCGACACGATCGTGGCGCAGGCCGAGTCGCCGATCAGGCTCGTCGTGCTCCTGGACCCCGCTGAGAGCCTGCGGGGGGAGGGGCTGCGCTGCGAGTTCGCGACACTGCCCACCGATATCAGAGTGGAGGAGCTCTCCGCCGCGATACGCGTGCTTTCCGCGGGGTACGTGATCCGTCTACCGGGCGCGGGCGTTTCCGCGGCGGAGAGCGGTACGCGGGGCGGTTCGTTCGCCAAGGAGATCGATGCGATAACCCGGCGGGAGTCGGACGTGTTCTCGCTTTTGGCGCGGGGACACAGCAACGCCGAGATATCGCGGTTGCTCTCCATCAGTGAGAACACCGTGAAGTCCCACGTGCGCAGCATCCTGGCGAAACTGGGGCTTCGCAACCGTGCCGGTGCGGTGGTCTACGCGCACGAGAACAAGATTTTTTGACGCGCCCCGTCCTGTTTGCGTGGTGGCCTCCTCCCAGAGGCCACCACGGACGAAAGGGGATCAGGACAGGTGGGTGCGCACCGTTTCGATGAAGCGCAGCACGGCCACCGACCCTGGGTCGCGTTCGCCGACGCTGCGCTGGCCCACCCAGGCCGCGCGCCCGCGTGCGGACGCCAGGTGTGCGGTGTCGGTCACGGCGCGCTGTGCGGTGTCGGCAGCCAGCGCGGCAGCCTGGGCGGGGGTGAGCGTGTCCGACGCACCGGCCAGGGCCTGGTGCACCGGGAGCAGTACGTCCACCAGCGTCTTGTCGCCGGGTTGTGCGCCGCCGCGCTCCTGGATGCGTCGGGTCACCGCATCGGTGATGCGCGCCGCGCCGGCCACGTCGACGTCGCCGTCGGTGGTCTCGGCGCCCGCGGCCATCAGACCCGATCCCACCAGGGCGGCGAACGTCGAGGGGTTGGCCGAGGCGAAGGCGGTACCGCTCACGGTGAGGATGTCGGCCGCGTGGGCGTCCTCGGGGAGCTCCAGCAGGATGGAGCGCACCGCCTCGGCGCCGGCGGACACCGTGATGCCCAGGTCGCCGTCGCCCAGGGCGGCGTCCAGGGCACGCAACTCCTCGGCGTGGGCGGGCAGGTGGGTGAGGATTTCCAGCAGGGCGGCGCGCAGCCGGCTGGGAGTACCGGTGCGGCGCACCGGCGGGGCGGTCGCCGGCGTCGGCGAAGCGGCCAGTGGAGCGTCGGTGGGCTCGGGTGCGGACGATGCGGTCGGGGCGACCTGGCCCTGGGAGAAGAACGGGGAGGCGGCCGGGGCGTCGAGCAGGTCGGCGAGTTCCTCGTCCAGGCGCACGATCGACAGTGACGCGCCGGCCATCTCCAGGCTGGTGGCGAACTCGCCGATGTAGTGGCGGTGGATGAGGACGCCGCGCCGGCCCAGGACCTGGTGGACGCGGCGGTAGATGAGGTAGAGCTCCTCCAACGGGGTGGCGCCCAGGCCGTTGACCAGGACTGCGACCCGGTCGCCGGGAGCGGGGTCGAGTTCGGTGAGGATCTCGGCGAGGAAGCGGTCGGTGATCTCGTCGGCGCTTTCCAGGGGGCCGCGGTGGCTTCCGGGTTCGCCGTGGATGCCGATGCCCACCTCCATCTCGCCGTCGTCGAGGCTGAAGGTCGCCTCGCCCGCCGCGGGCAGGATGGTGGGGGACAGGCCCACGCCCATGGTGCGGGTCGCGTCGACGGTGCGTTGGGCGACCGCGCGCACCTGTTCCAGGTCGCAGCCGTTCTGCGCTGCGGCGCCGGCGGTCTTGTAGGCGAAGAACAGTCCGGCCACGCCGCGCCGGCTGGACTCCTTGCCCGCGGGCGCGGAAAGGATGTCGTCGGTGCCCAGGACGGTGGCGGTGGCGATGCCCTCAGGGGCGACCATGTCGGCGGCCAGGTCGAAGTTGTAGATGTCGCCGCCGTAGTTGCCGTACAGGTAGAGCACGCCCGCACCGCCGTGGGAGGCGCGGGTGGCGGCCGCGACCTGCTGGGCCGAAGGCGAGGAGAACACGTTGCCCACGGCCACCCCGGTGGCCAGGCCGTGGCCCACGTATCCCAGGAACAGCGGCAGGTGCCCCGATCCGCCGCCGGTGACGATGGCGACCTTGCCGGGCAGGGGGGCGTCCGCGCGCACCAGGGCGCGGCGGTCGGTCGAGGCGGGGGCCAGCCGGTCGGGGTGGGCCAGCAGCAGCGCCTCGGTCAACTCGTCGACGAAGTCGTCGGGCCGGTTGATGATCTTCTTCCATGCCACGGGGTTCAGCTCGCTTCCTGCTCGCGTGATGGTCGCGCGGGTCAAAAGGGGGGCCGCCGCGCGCGTGCGCCCTCCGCAGATGCGCGGCGGCCCGGTCTGGGAAAGGTCAGCCCAGTTCGTGGGCGGTGTCCTTGAGGATCTGCAGGTCGTGTGCGCTGACGGGTTCGCAGCTGACGCGCACCGGGCCCGCGGGCAGGCCCTGCACCTCCAGTCCGGCCTTGAGGTGGGCGATGCTGCCGCCCTTGACGGCGGCCACCGCGCGCTCCACCTGGGGCTGGGCCGCGCGCGCGGCTTCTGCGTCGCCGTCGCGCAGGGCGTCGCGCAGGGCGATGAAGGGCTTGGGGAAGACCGAGGAGACTCCCGAGACCACGCCGGTGCCGCCGGAGTGGATGAGTTCGGCGAAGGCGATGTCGTTGCCGGAGATGATGGTGAAGTCGGCGGGGGCGGCGGCCAGGAACGCCGAGACCGAGGCGTCGCTCTCCCCGCTGATCTTCACGCCCGCCACACCCACGTCGGCGAGTTTTTGCAGCTGGTCAGGGGTGACCGGCGTGGTGGAGCGCAGCTGGAAGAGGTAGGCGAACACCTGGGCGCCGCCCGCGGCGGCCACGATGCGCTCGTAGTAGCGCGCGACCGCGTCGATGGGCGCGGGCAGGAAGAACGGGGTGATGGCGGCCAGGCGCTGGGCGCCGGCACCGGTGATGGTGCGGGTCAACTGCTCGGCCTGGCGCGGGGTGGCCGCGCCCACGTGGGCGTAGGTGCGTTCGGGGCCGAAGACTTCCAGGGCGATGGTGAGGACGTCCAAACGTTCCTCGTCCTCCAACGCGGTGAACTCTCCGGTGGTCCCGGCGGCGAAGACGGCGTCGGCACCGCGGGCGTTGATGGACTCCAGCAGGGTCTGCACGCCTTCGCGGTCGAGGCGCTCGTCGTGGGTGAAGGGGGTCGGGGCCGCGGTGATGACCTGCGCTTGGGTGGGCATGGCTCTCTTTCGGGTGGGACGGATGACGGTTCTAGGGGGTGAGGGTGTCGCGGTCGGCCGTGTCGGGCTGTGTGGCGCGGGTGCGGGCACGGCGGCGCTTCCAGGACTCGCGCAGCGGGGGCACGACCAGGGCCAGCACGCTGATGGTGAGGATGGTCATGGCCAGTGGGCTGGTCAGGATGTTGGAGACTCCACCGATCTCCAGGGAGCGGCGTAGGTTGCCCTCGGCGAGTTTGCCCAGGATCAGACCCAGCACGACGGGGCCGGCGGGGATGCCGAAGCGCCGCAGGAACAGGCCCACGAGGCCGAAGGCGAGCATGATGCCCACGTCGAAGATGTTGTTGCTGATGGCATAGGTGCCCACCATGCAGAACACCAGGATGACGGCCCACAGGAAGTGGCGCGGCAGGTCCAGCAGCTTCACCACGCCGCGCATGCGCAACAGGCTGATGCCAAGGGTCAGCACGGTGGCGATGAGCATGATGCCGGCGATGCTGTAGACCAGGTCCGGTTGGTTGGCGAACAGCGAGGGGCCGGGCTGGATGCCCCACACCACCATGGAGCCGATCATGACGGCCATGACGGAGTCACCGGGAATACCCAGGGCCAGGGTGGTGGTGACCGAACCGCCCAGGGTGGCGTTGGAGGAGGTGTCGGCGGCGGTGATGCCTTCCAGGGAGCCCTTGCCGAACTCCTCGGGCGTCTTGGAGGCGCGTCGGGCCTGGTCCCATCCCAGGATTCCGGCGATGTCGCCTCCGGTGGCCGGGACCACGCCGACCACACCGCCCACACCGCTGCCCACGGCCAGTGGCTTGAGCATGGTGCGCCAGTCCTTGCGGGTGGGCAGCCATTTGCCGAACTGGGTGATGGGGGTGACGCCGGAGCGCCGGTGGGTGAGGATCTGGTCCAGGACCTCGGCGATACCGAAGAGGCCGATGATGGCGGCGATGAAGGGGATGCCCTCGGAGAGTTCGGGGACGCCGAAGGTGAAGCGGGCGACACCGGTGATGGGGTCGCGGCCCACCGCGCCGAGCAGCAGCCCCAGGACACCGGCCATGAGGCCCTTGGTGATCTTGCCGCCGGACACGCCGATCATCATGGTCAGGCCGAACACCACGAGGGCGAACATCTCGGCGGGGCCGAAGTTCAGTGCCAGCTGCGACAGCGGGATGGCCGCCACCATCAGCAGGGCGATGCCCACCAGGGTTCCCCACGCCGAGGCGAAGGCCGAGGCGGTCAGGGCCAGGCCGGCGCGGCCCTGTTTGGCCATGGCGTAGCCGTCGAAGGTGGTGGCGATGGAGGCCGGGGTGCCCGGGGTGTTGATGAGGATCGCCGGGACGCGGTCGCCGAAGTTGGCGGCCACGTAGATGGTCAGCAGCACCGCGAGCCCGGGAATGGGGTCCAGGGAGAGGGTGAATCCGCTGGCCAGGGCCACGGCCATGGTCGCGGTCACGCCGGGGAAGGCTCCCACGAGCATGCCCAGGACCGCTCCGGCGGCGATGCACAGTGCGACGGTGGGGTCCAGCAGTGCGCCGAACCCTTCGATGAGCGGGCTCATAGCGGAACTCTCAAAAGGACGCCGAACAGGAGGTACAGGACCGCGGTGGTGATCACGGGGAAGATCAGGAGCGCCTTCCAGCCGCGGCCGCCACCGATGTAGGTCAGGCCCGCGAACAGCACGGCGGTGGACACCCGGAAGTCCACGAAGTACCAGAGCACTCCGTAGCCCAGGATGGCCGCCAGGATCGCCACCAGCCGAACGGCTCCGGCGCGGGTGGCCTCTTCGGGGGCTTCGAGGGCGCGCGGACGTGCCCAGGACAGGCCGGCGTGCAGCAGGCTCAAGCCCATCAGGAGCAGTGCCAGGCCCTCGGGCCACCAGCGCGGGCTGAACTGGGTGAGCCGGTTCCCCTCGGGAATCTGCATGCTCAGAACGAGGGCGGCGGCGCCCACGGCGAGCCCGGCCAGGGCCGGGACGAGTTCACGGAGCCGAGAGGGGGTCCGCGCCGCCTCCGGCGCGGACCCTTCCCCGGTGCCGGGGATCGGTGCGGTGGACATCGTGATCAGGACCCGTCGGAGAGCAGCTGCTCGAAGCGGTCGGTCTCGGACTCCACGAACTCGGCGTACTCGGCTGCGGGCACGTTCACGGGGATGTTGCCCGAGTCGGTGATGATGGTGGTGAACTCCTCGGAGCCCGCGGCGGCGGCGAACGCCTCTTCCAGCGACGCCTTGACTTCTTCGGGCAGGCCCTGGGGGGCACCGATCCCGCCCCAGCCACCGATGACGACGTCCACGCCCTGCTCGGCGGCGGTCTGCACGTCGGGCAGCGATTCCGAGGGCTGGTCGTCGAAGATGGCCAGGACGCGCAGGCGTCCGTCGGCCTGGGCCGGGGAGGTCTCGGAGATTCCGGCGATCACGGCGTCGACCTGACCGCCGATGGCGGCGGTGACGGCCGGGGCGCCGCCGTCGAAGGGCACGGGCTGGAACTCGGTCCCGGTGCTCTCGCCGAGGTCGTCGGTGGCGGCCTCCCAGATGGAGCCGGCCCCGGAGTTGGACACGGTGATGGACCCGGGGTTCTCCTCAGCGGCCTTGACCAGGTCGTCGAGCGTTTCGTAGGGGCTGTCGGTGGGGACGGCGACGGTGGCCGGCACCGACACCATCTGTCCGATCAGGTCGTAGGAGGCGGGGTCGACCTCGTAGCCCTGGAAGCCCAGCATGACGGTTTCCACGGGCAGGTAGCCGATCGTGTAGCCGTCGGCGGGGCGTCCCGCCAGGTGCTGTAGGCCCACCGAGCCGGCGCCGCCGGTGCGGTTCTCCACGATGATCGACTGGCCCAGGGTGTCCTCCATCTGGGAGGCGAGTGTGCGTGCGGCCAGGTCGGAGGCTCCGCCGGCCTGGTAGGGCACGACCAGCGTGATGTCCTTGCTGGGGTAGTCGGCGGCGTCCTCGGAGGTTCCGCCACGGTTGGCGCAGCCGCCGACGGCGACCACGGCCGCCAGGGCGAGGAGTCCTCCGGTGACGCGGATGGTGGTGGTGGGCATGGTGATCCTTTCGGTGGTGGGGTGAGGTGTGTGGTTGTCGCGGCGGGTGCCGTGCGCGGTGCGGCGACGTCGTGGTCGCCTCGTGCGCGGGCCGGGCCTGATGGGCCGTACGGGCCGGTTGTGTACGGCACTGACGCCGTGATGTGCCCCGGACACCGGGGAAGTGGAAGTGATGGTGCGGTGGGCCGGTGGGTTCGGCCCGGGGCCGCTATTGCTCCAGGTAGCGCTGGCGCAGTCGGCGCCGTGCGTTGTCCAGGTGGGAGTGGAGTTCTCCGAAGACCTGTTCGGGGTCGGCGGCGCCGATGAGGCCGGCGAGGAGTTCGTGTGCGGCCACCGAGGGCTGTAGGTCCTCGTAGCGTTCGTTGGAGGCCAGCAACAGCATTTCTATGGTCGGGCGGTACTGCGCCCACACGCCTTCCAGTCGCCTATGCTCGGCGGTGCTGTAGAAGACGGAGTGAAATTCCAGGTCAGCGGCGGTGAAAGCCTCGGGGTCATGGTTTTTGGCGGCGGTGCGCATGACCTCCAGGGTTTCCTGCAGGCGGGCGGTGAGCCCGGGGCGGTTCTTGTCCAGGGCGATTTCCAGGGCCAGGCGTTCCATGGACTCGCGCAGGGAGAACAGTTCGTCGATGTCTTGCACGCTCAGCCCCACGACCGTGGCACTGCGCCGGTTGGTGTCGATGAGTCCTTCGGCGGTGAGCGTTTTGATGGCGTCGCGTACGGGGCCGCGACTCAGGTTGAACTGCTCGGCCAGGTGGCCCTCGACCAGAGAGGTCCCCCGTGTGTAGCGCCCGGTGATGATCATGCGCCGCAGCTCGTGGGCGACCTGGTCTCCCAGGGCCCGCTGCTTGATGGGCAGGATCTCCGACATGGCGACCTTTCGGTTAACTGTTAACGGTTAACCAGATTGAACCACAGTGTGACCTGTGTCAATACCGCGGGTGTCCCAGGTCGCGCCACGCCTGGCGGGACGCCTTGCCCGTATGGGTGTTCCGGCCAGAAAAAAACCTTTTGAACTGCAATGACTCCATAGAGTGAGCGCCGTGGCGTGGGGGTGGGGAAAGGAGCACTGGTCGCCCTGTCGTGCCTGTTCGCAGTGGTGGGCGCCACGCCGCAGGGCGGCAGGGAGTCCCGCAGTGGGTCTTCGATCATCGATCGTGATAGCTCCGGCCGGGGATTCACACCAGCCAACACCGCCGCGGTGCACCACCGAGCGTCTGGCCGGCGTACACGGCGCCCGCTGGTACCTTGCAGATGCCGCGAAGCGCCCGGGCGCGGGCCCGCGCATCCATCGAGCCACCTGGAAAGACGAGCGAAGCAATGGCCGAGCAACACGTGTCCGAACCCGAAGCCGATACCCGGGTCCGGGTCCAGGGCCAACCCGTCGACTCCTACCCCGAGTGGGCGCCCGAGGCCGCGCGCGGCAAGGTCCTGCGCGTCACCGCGGTGGGCGAGGAGGTCCTGCACCGCCGAAACGCCGAGGTCACCGAGTTCGGCACCCCCCAACTGCACACCCTCGTCGACGACATGTTCCGCACCATGTACGTGGCCGAGGGTGTGGGACTGGCCGGCAACCAGGTGGACGTCGACCTGCGGCTCTTCGTCTACGACTGCCCCGACGACGACGGGGTGCGTCACGTCGGCCACGTCATCAACCCCCAGATCCAGACGCACGGAACCGAGGAGGACGGTCTGGTCGTGGAGTCCGAGGGGTGCCTGTCGGTTCCCGGCCCCCACGCCGACCTGGCCCGCGCACCCCGCGCCGTGGTCACCGGCTTCGACCGTGACGGCGCGCCCGTGACCCTTGAGGGAACCGGTTACTTCGCGCGATGCCTCCAACACGAGACCGACCACACCCTGGGGCGCCTCTACATCGACCGGCTCTCCACCCGTGAACGCAAGAAGGTCCTCAAGACCATGAACGACATGCGCGACCACGTCATGGAGCGGCGTGCCGAGAACGCCGAGGCCCTGACGTTCACCGAGTGACCGGCGGGCGTGCCGCGCGCGTGCGGCACGCCCATCCGCGTAGGGTCGCTGCCATGGTCAACGTCCTCAGCAGCCGCATCCTGCTGCGCCCCAGCGACCTCCAGCGCAGCAGGGACTTCTACCGTGACGTCCTGGGCCTCGCCGTCTACCGGGAGTTCGGGCCCGCTGAGCACCGGGGAACGGTGTTCTTCCTGGGCGGGGGGTTCCTGGAGCTGTCGGGAAGCGGACAGCAGCTCCCCCAGGACTGGCCCACCCGGCTGTGGCTACAGGTCCCCGACATCGCCCGGGCCCGTGCGGAACTCGCCGAGCGCGGCGCGCCCATCACCGGCGAACCCAAACGTGAGCCCTGGGGCCTCGTCGAGATGTGGACCTCCGACCCCGACGGACTTCCCATCTGCGTGGTGGAGGTCCCCGACGACCACCCCATGCGTTACCGGCCCTGACCCGCGCCGCCTAGGATCGTTCGGTGATGAGCGCACACGACCCCGTCGCCGACCTGATCGTCGCCGTTCCCGTCTTCGCGCCCGCGGGCGACACCGCGCGCGGGCGCGTCAGCGCCACCACCACGCCGCCGGGCGCCACCCGCCCCGATCGGGTCGTGGTGGACTTCGGGTGGCACTCGGACAGCGCCGAACTGGACCTGGAGATCACCACGCGTGCCTGGCCGGGACCGCACCCGATCCCGTCGCAGCGGCTGCGCGCCTTCTGCGCCGAACGCGCCTTCATGCAACGGCTGACCCATCAGGTCCCGGCCCGGCCCGACCCCGCACCGGACGTCCAGTGGTCCGCCCTGGATCTTGACGTGGACGGCCGGACCACCGCTTTCACCGTGTCGTGCAGCGCCGATGCGTGGGTGGCTGCCGCGGCGCTGCACGACGGGTGGCTGCTGCGGCTGTTCGCGCCCGCGGCCCCGCACGCATTGGCGCTGCGCCGCATCACCGACCCGGCCGACCTGCACCCCCTGCTCGGGCGCTCCTGAGGACCGCCGTCGTCAGCCGATGGGGTCGGCCATGTTCAGCGCCTCGATGCCGGCCGTGGCCGCCATGACGTGTTCCACGACGTCGCTGAGCTCTCCGGCCCGTTCGTAGGCCAGCCGCTGACGGTGCGCGCCACCGCCCAGCGTGCCCAGGAGTTCGGCGGTGGAGCGGGCGAAGTCGAGGTCGCCGGTGCGCTCCAACTCGGGACGCACCCGTTCGATCAGCGATCCCAACACCGCGATGGCGGGGGCCAGACGTCCGGTAGCCGGGTCGAGGCACTGTCCGTTCAGGCCGTCGCGTGCGGCACGCCACATGTGGGCGCGCAGGATCTCCCCGGCCAGGCGCGGCGCGGGCACACCGGAGCGGACCTCCGTGAGGAACGCCGCGACCAGTCCGCGCACCAGGACCGCCAACAGGGTGGCCTCCTCCACGGTGGCGGCGACGTCGCTGACGCGGACTTCCAGGGTGGGCTGGTCGTCGGAGGGACGGGCGCCCCAGTACACCATCCCGCGGTCCAGGGCGGCACCGGAGGCCAACAGTTCCTCGATCAGCCCTTCGTAGTGCTTCTCGTCGGTGAAGAAGGGCGGCGGTGCGGACGAGGGCAGGCGCGACCAGCGGATGTAGCGCCAGCTGGCGTAACCGGTGTCGGCCCCCTCGAAGAACGGCGAGTTGGCGGTGAGGGCCAGCAGGACCGGCAGCCAGGGGCGGAGGTGGTTGGAGACCTGCAGGGCGGTGGCGGCGTCGGGGACGCTGACGTGCACGTGGCATCCGCAGGTGTTGGCTGCGTCCAGCATCGGGCCCAGCTCCCGACGCATACGGGCGTAGCGGTCGCCGGGGGTCAGCAGCGCAGGGGTGTTCTCCACCAGCAGTGGTGCCCCCACCGCAGCCAGACTCAGGCCCCGTTGGGCGGCGGCCTGGGCCAGGCGGGCGCGGGAGCCGCGGAGTTCGGCCATGAGGGAGGGGGCGTCGTCGAAGACGGTGCTGGCCGACTCCACCTGGTTGCGGTTGAGTTCGTGCTGGAGCTCGGCCGAGCCTTCGGCGGCCCGGGGCAGCACCTCGGTGCTCGCCCCGGCCAGATGGCCGGTGGAGTCCAGGAGGAGGAACTCTTCTTCCACTCCCATCGTCGGGTGGGACGTGGCGGGCCGGTCGGTCATCGTGCCTCGTTTCTACTGCGATGCGCGCGTGCCGAGGCGGGCGCGGGGAGGTGGGTGAGCCACCATGGGTGGGGACGGCGGCGTCATGGATGCGGCTACCCCGGGTCGGGGGCCGGAAACAAGGAGTAGGACTGTACCCGTTGGCGTCCCTCGCCCGTATCGTGTTCCGCTGTGTCCGGACCTGTCGAGGAGTTCCGCTGTGAACCGTCCCCAGTTGGGGGTGCAGATTCCCTGCACCCTGCCTGCCGCACGCACCACCGACCTGGCCCGTGCGGTCGAGAGTGCGGGGTTCGACGAGGTGTGGTTGGTCGAGGACTGCTTCTTCACCGGGGGAATCGCCACTTCGGCAATGGCGCTGGCGGCCACCGAACGGGTGCGGGTGGGAATCGGGATCCTGCCGGCCGTTGCGCGCAATGCCGCGTTCACCGCGATGGAGCTCGCGGCACTGGCGCAGGCCCACCCCGGCCGCCTCACCGCGGGACTGGGCCACGGGGTGGGTGCGTGGATGCGCCAGATCGGGGCTGCACCGGCCTCCCCGCTGACGGCATTGGGTGAGCACCTGGACGCTGTTCGCCGTCTGTTGGCAGGTGAGGAGGTCACCGTCCAGGGACGTTACGTACGTCTGGACGCCGTACGTCTGGATCTGGTGCCCGAACAGCCCCCTCTGGTGCTGGCCGGTGTGCGCGGCCCCAAGTCGTTGGAGGTGTCGGGGCGCTACGCCGACGGAACGCTCCTGGCCGAACCGGTCAGTCGGGCCTATCTCACGGCGGCTCGCGCCTCGATCCAGCGGGGGCAGGGGGTTGATACACGCCCCCACCCCGTCACCGTCTACACCTTCTTTCACACCGATGACGATCCTGTCCGGGCCCGCGACGCGCTGCGCCCGAAGCTGGCCGCTGCTGTCGCCAATCCCGCGTGGGCGGCCCACCTCGAACCGCTGGGCCTGGGCGAGCGTCTCACCGAGGTCGCAGCACTGCCCGAGGAACAGCGCGGCGCGGCGATCCCCGACTCCTGGATCGACGAACTGGCCGTGGTCGGCACGATCGAGGACTGCGCCCGACAGATCGCCGGACTGCACGCGGCCGGCGCCCACAGCGTCGTTCTGACGCCCATCGGCGACACCGTGGAGCAGCTTCGGCGCGCTGCCCCCTTGAACCGCATCCTGGCGGGTTGACCGGGGGAGAGGCGCAACCGTTCCTCTCGCCGCCGCAGAGAGAGGGGCGGGCCGTCACAGGCGCTTGCGGGCGTGAAGAACGGCGTCGTGGCCGGTGCCCGCACGTGGCCCGGGCCTCGGCGACGACGAGGTCCCCCCGTCGGTGCCCGGGGCGGATACGACTTCCTCGGTCGTGAAGTGCACGTGCGGGGCTGTGGCGTGCCGACCGGCACCGCGTCGATTACGCGGACCCGATGGTCATTTCCGCAGGTTTTTCGCCGATCCGGCGGGTCGATCGTCGTGTACGCCGTCTGTTCCCTCGGCGGGCAGGACGCGCTCTACCACGGCGGTGACCAGCTCGTGGATCTGTTCCTCGGTGAAGACGTCGGGCAGGGTGAGGCGTTCCACGATCAGCCAGTTCATGGCCAGGTAGAGCAGTACCACGGTGGTCGCGTCCCCGGGAAGGCCGGAGTCCAGGTGGTAGGTGATGTTGGCGTCCACGTCGGCGCGGATCGTGCGGGTCAGGACCGCGCGCAGTTCCGGGCGTCGGGTCGCCTCCAGGCGCAGCTCCAGTAGGGCCAGGTAGCCCGAACGAAACGCCGTGACCCGGTCCACCAGGTCGCGCATCAGGTGCGCCACCTGCTCGCGGTCGCGCGGGCCCGCGAGTCTCGTGGCCACGAGGGCGGCGTCGGGCTCCAGGCGCTGGTAGATGCGCCCGCCTACCTGGGTGAACAGGACATCGCGGTCGGCGAAGTAGTTGGAGGCGGTGCCCGTGGGCACCTGGGCCTCTGCGTCCACGGCGCGAAAGGTCAACCCGCGGGCGCCCTCGCGCGCCAGGACCTCGATCGCCGCGTCCACGAGCGCTGCGCGGCGCTGGGGGTTGCGAACCATTGGGCCTCCTCGATGAAATCACTTGCAACAACTACAAATAAAGTACTACAAATGTACTTGTTGCGGGGATGCTCCCCGTCGCACACGAAGGCGAGGATCGCATGCGTACGCTGACCTACTACGTCGCCGTCACTCTCGACGGCTACATCGCCGCACCGGACGGCAGTTACGACTTCTTCCCGTGGTCGCAGGACCTGACCGACCACATCAGTACGCGGCTGCCCGAGACCGTTCCCACCCACATCCGTGCGCAACTGGGCATGGGAGAGGTCCCCAATCAGCGGTTCGACACCGTTGTCATGGGGCGCGGAACCTACCAGCCGGCTCTCGACGCCGGCATTACCAGCCCTTACGCCCATATGCGCCAGTACGTCGCCTCCACCACGCTCAAGGCGATCGACGACCCGGCCGTGGAGTTGGTGCAACGCGATCCGCTGGCCCTGGTGCGCACCCTCAAGAAAGAGGAGGGGGAACTGGGGATCTGGCTGGCCGGCGGAGGAGTACTGGCAGGCGTCCTCGCCCCGGAGGTGGACGAGCTGGTCATCAAGCGCTACCCGATCGTCATCGGGGCGGGCCTGCCCGCCTTCGACGGGGAGTTCGCGGTGTTGCCCTTCCGGCTGGAGGACACCCTGACCTTCGCCAACGGCACGACTCTGTCCGTCTACACCCGCGCGTGAGCACGACCCCGGGCACAGCCTCTTGAGCGGTTGCTCAAAACCCTCTACGCTGCTTTTGAGCAACCGCTCAAAAGTATTCGTGGAGATCCCCATGGGCCTGTACGTCGAGACGCTGGTGCACGCGGATCTGGACCTGGTGTGGCAGCGCACCCAGTCGCCCGCACAGCACCAGCGCTGGGACCTGCGCTTCACCCGCATCAGCTACCTGCCCCGCGCCCCTGGCACGCCCCAACGCTTCCACTACTCCACCCGGGTCCTGCCCTTCCTGGGCATCGGGGGCACCGGAGTCACGGCAGGGGAGCGCACCCGCCCCGACCGGTCCCGGGTCTGCGCCCTGCGCTTCGCCTCCGACCACCCGCTCTCGCCCATCACCCGGGGCAGCGGCTACTGGCGCTACGTTCCCACCGGCCACGGCGTACGCTTCCTCACCGGATACGACTACCGGCCGCCTCCGGGCCGCCCGAGCGAACTGGCCGATCGTCTGGTGATGCGCCCTCTGATGGGCTGGGCGACCGCCTGGTCCTTCGACCGGCTGCGATTGTGGTGCGAGCGCGACATCACCCCCGAGCGCGCCCTGGCAAACGCCCTGGCCGAGATCGTCGGACGCGTGACCCTGGCCGGTGTCGCCGCCTCCACCCTGCCCGTGCTCCCCGCCTTGGCCGCCACAGCACTGCTGATCGCCCTTCCCCCGCTGCCCAGCACCCCGGCAGCGCGTCGCTGCCGCCGCTCGCCCGGACGCAGGACCAGCACGCCACCTCCCCTTCTCGCCCGCCTGGAGTTTCCGTGAGCTCACTGTTCCAGCGCTGCCTCGGCGCCGAATTCGACCGCCTGCACCCCCAGGTCCAACGCCGCTTCTCCGTCGGACTGGTCAGCGGACAGGCGTGCATCGGTCAGGGCACCATGAACCGGATCTGGCACGGCCGATCCTTCGTCAAACCCTTCCTCGCCCTGGGCGGCCACCGCAACATCCTGCTCCCCCGAGCCGGCCGCGACATCCCTTTCACCATCGAGAACGTCCCCTACCGCGACTCCCACGGCAGAGAGACCGTGACGTTCGTGCGTACCTTCGCCTTTCCCCGCGGGCCCCGGCGGTTCGACGCGACCATGGTCTTCGACCCCGACCGGGGCTGCATCGTCGACTACCTGGGTACCCACCAGCACCTCGCCAGCGACCTGTACGTCCACGCCGACGACGACGGTGCGATCGTCATCCGCTCGGGCTCCCACCGCTTCCGCGAGGGCATCGTCGACGCAGAGGTGCCCGCGCTCATCGGCGGTGACGCGGTGGTGCGTGAGTCCTACGACGACGAGGCCGGGTGCTTCCGCATCCAGGTGCGCGTCACCAACCGCTATTTCGGTCCGCTCTTCGGCTACGAAGGGACCTTCACCGCCGACTACCTTCCCGCGTCCCAAGCGCTGCGTCCGGACCTGCGCCCGGTGCGCGAAGAGACACGCGTATAGTTTCGCCCATGAGCCAGGACACCCGCGCCAAACTGCTCACCGGTGCCCTGGACACCCTGGTGCGCAACGGAATCGCCAAGACCTCGGCCCGCTCCATCGCTGCTGCGGCCGGCGTCAACCAGGGCCTCGTCTTCTACCACTTCGGCAGTGTCGACGAACTCCTGGCAGCGGCCTGCCGACACGGTGCCGAGCAGCGAGTCGCCCACTATCGACCCCGCCTCTCCGAGGTCGCCACCCTCACCCAGCTCCTGAGCCTGGGCCGCGAGCTGCACACCGAGGAACGCGCGGCCGGGCACGTGGCAACCCTCGCCCAACTGCTGGCGGGCGCCCAGAACCAGCCGCGCCTGGCGGTCGCGGCCGCGGCCGGCCTGGACCTGTGGATCGTGGAGATCGAACAGGTCCTGGACCGGGTCCTGGCACCCACCCCCATCGGAGCCGTCCTGGACACCCACGGTCTGGCCCGGGCGCTGGCCGCGGGGTTCGTGGGCCTGGAACTCTACGAAGGGGTCGACGACGACGGTGCCCGGCGCGCGTTCGACGCTCTGGAGCAGCTCGGCGAGCTGATCGCCGTTCTGGACGGACTGGGGCCGGTGGCTCAACGCGCTGTGCGCATGCGTCTGCGGCGCGCGGCCGGTCGTCGCACCCCCTGAAACCTGGCGCCAGGAACGTCCCTGTCTGTCAGGGCAGCATCGGCGGCACGGGCCGTACCGCCCTCCTCCCGCAGCTCACGACGGATGGCCGCGCTGCGCCGCGCCACCTCCGGGTCCCCCGTCAGCTCCAGCAGGGCCGTACGCAGCGCCTCGGGGGTGGCCTGCTCGGTGTCCAGGCGGCGTCCCACCCCCAGATCCACCAGGGCATCGGCGTTGCCGAACTGGTCGACGGCCTGGGGAACCGCGATCATCGGCAGCCCGCAGTACAGCCCTTCCGTGCTCCCGCCCATCCCGGCGTGCGTGACGAACGCGTCGCACTGCTCCAATACCGCCAACTGCGCGACCCATCGGTGGACCTCGACATTGGCCGGAACCTCACCCAGCCCGGCGATGTCCACGTACCGGCCGACCTGCAGCACCACGTGCCAGCCGGGAAGAGAGCCGAACGCTTGCGAACAGGCGCGGTAGAAGGCGGGCTGATCGGTGAACGCCGACCCCAGCGACACCAGCAGGACCTTCTCCGCGTCGTCGGGGCGCGTCCACACCCCCTGCTCGCTGCGGGAGCCGAAGCACGGCCCGATGAAGGTGTAGCGCTCGGGGTCCACGGAGTCGGCGTGGGGCTGAAGCGCGCGCGGGATCAACACCAGCGCGTGCTCCGGTCGGCCCATGAAACGGTCGGGATCCGTGCCGGCCAGGCCGTTGTCAGCCAACCATGCCGCGAAGCGCCGGTAGTGCTCGGCGCCGCGCGGGTCCTGTTTCATCGCCGCGACCTCCGCGGCCATGTCCTGCTCGTACTCCTGCCAGGCCACGTAGGTGGGCGACAGTTGCAGACTGGGGCGGTCCCAGTTGTCGGCGAGCACCCGGGCGGCAGCACCGGCGATGTCGTACAGGAAAAGGTCGGGCCGGTCACCGTCCAGAGCGGGGCGCGCGGCGGCGAGCATCGCCATCGCGTCGTCCAGGAAAAGGTCGGCGATACCGATCCGATCCTCCGGCCAGGCACTGCCCCCAGTTCCGACCGGCAGCCTCGTGGAGTAGGGAACGAGGTCGGCGCCGGTGGCGGTGACCGCCTCGGTGGACATCGGGTCGTTGATGTAACTGACGCGGTGGCCGCGTGCCACCAATTCCCGGATGATCTCCAGGCTGGGATTGACGTGGCCGGGGGCCGGGATACTGGCCATGGCGATATGGGCACGACGGGACATGGGGACTCCTCGACGGGTGACTGCGTTCTCGACGAAAGGGCACGACGGGCCCGGTCGGCCCGACGAGGAACGATCCTCGAAAGTCAGGCGCCCGGGACGGCTGCTCCGTCACTCGTAGATCTGAAATCCCATGCGCGTCACCCTAGCGGTGCGCCGCCTCAAGGGCACGTGATTATTCGGCCGGCGGCCGACCGGTACGCCCCATCCCAAATCCGGCGGAGCAGCCAGATGCTCTAGAGGCGCTGGATCCAGTCCGCGTAGTGCGTGGGAGCCAGAATCGCTTCCCTCCCCGCGGTCAGTACGTCTCCGGCGATCGCGGCGAACATCCCGGCCCGGTCGTCGGTGACCACGGTGCGCCCGTCGGGGTGCGCGGCCAGCGTGATCCTGCCCAGTTCGTCGAGGGGGAAGAGGTCGGGGCCGGCGATGTCGCGTGTGCCCTGCCACGGGATGCCGGTGGCGGTGGTGGCGATCGCGTCGGCCACGTCGGCCGCGGCGATCGGCTGCAGGCGGGTCGTGGGCAGCCGAACGGTGCCGTCGTCGGTGGTCCAGGACAGGATCGTGTCGACGAACTCGAAGAACTGCGTGGCGCGCACGATCGAGTAGGGGGTGGGTCCGGCCGCGAGGATGTCCTCTTGGGCGGTTTTGGCCCGGTAGTAGTCGAGTTGCGGTAGCCGGTCGACACCGACGATCGACAGGAGCACGTGGTGGCTCACCCCAGCCGTTCGACATGCGGCCGTCAGGGTGTTCGTCGAGGCGGTGAAGAATTCCACGGACGCAGCGTCGAACGTGGGGGAGTTCGTCAGGTTGATCACGACGTCGGCGCCCGACAGCGCTTGTTCCAGTCCCTGCCCGGTGAGTACGTCGACCCCCGTCGACCTCGACGCCGCCACGGCATTATGCCCGTCCGCGGCCAGTTTCCCCACCACTTGGGCACCGATCAGACCGGTGCCGCCGATGACCGTGAACCTCATGGCGTCCCCCTGTTCCTGTCGCGCATCGTTGTGCGGTTTCCCGTTGTCGTAGCGAAAACACTGCCGCCGCGGGTGTCCGCGTCCCTGGTGGGCGCCGGGGCCTGCGCCCACCAGCCAACGGCGTCGCCTCCCTAGCCGCGGGAGCCCAAGAGATAGGCGTCCACGGTGATCGGCAGGTCGCGGACCCGTACTCCCGTCGCATGGTGGAAGGCGTTGGCCACGGCCGCCGCCGTGCCCGTGATCCCGATCTCCCCGATTCCCTTGGCGCCCGTGGGGTTGGCGCGGTAGTCGGGGGTGTCGATCCACTCGGCGCGAATCTCCCCAATATCGGCGTTGACCGAGATGTGATAGTCGGCGAAGTCCTGGGTCACGACGTGGCCGAACCGCGGATCCACCACGCTGTGCTCGTGCAACGCCATGGACACCCCCATGGTCATCCCCCCGATGAACTGGGAGCGCGCCGTCAACGGGTTGATGATGCGTCCCGCGGAGAAGACCCCCAGCAGGCGCGGCACTCGAACCTCCCCGGTGTCGGCGTGCACGTGTACCTCAGCGAACTGCGCCCCGAAGGAGTGTGCGGAGTAGTTCTCGTCGGCGCCGTCACTGCCACGGGCCGTTGTCCGTGCCCCCGGGGCGGGAGTGTCGCCGTGCTCCTCGCGAAACGCCCGGGCGGCCGCGGTGATCGCGGTGCCCCACGACACCGTGCCGCTGGAGCCGCCGGCCAAAGAGGCGGCGGGCAGAGTGCTGTCACCGATGTGCACGCGTACCGCGTCGACGCCGACCCCGAGTGCCTCGGCCGCCAACTGCCCCAGCACCGTCCAGGCCCCGGTCCCGATGTCGGAGGCGCCGATGCGCAGCTCGTAGCGGCCCTTCTCGAAGCGGATCTCGGCCGAGGAACCCGGCATGAGCAGTGCGGGGTAGGTGGATGCGGCCATTCCGGTTCCCACGAGCCAGCCGTCGTGCCGTCGGACACCGGGAGCGGGGTCGCGATCGGCCCAGCCGAAGAGGCGGGAACCCTCGCGCATGCACTCGGCGAGCGTGCGGCTGGAGAAGGGCTTGTGCGTCCCGGGATCGACCTCGGGTTCGTTGCGCAGGCGCAGCTCGACCGGATCGATGTCCAGGGCACAGGCCAGTTCGTCCATGGCGACCTCGGGCGCGAACATACCGGGAGCCTCCCCGGGGGCGCGCATCCACGTCGGGGCGTTGGTGTCCAGGGCGGCCAGGCGGTGGGTGATACGCCGGTTGGGTGCGGCGTACATCATCCGGCTCGGGTCGCCCGCACGCTCCACGAACTGCGTGAACCGTGCGCTCTGCGCGGTCACGTCGTCGCCCACCGCGCTGAGACGGCCCTGGGCATCGGCCGCCAGACGCACCCGTTGCAGGGTGGGCGAGCGGTACCCCACCAGGGTGAACATCTGGCGGCGGGTCACCGCGAGCTTGACCGGGCGCCCCGGAACGGCCATGGCCGCCAGACAGGCCAGGACCACCGGTGCGTGCAGCGGTCCCTTGGCCCCGAAACCTCCGCCCACGTAGGGGGCGATGACACGGACCCGGTCGCGCTCCAATCCGAACAGCGACGCGATGGTGGTGTGGACCATGCGTACCGCCTGGGTCGACTCGTGCAGGATCAGCGAGGTGCCGTCCCACAGCGCGATCGTGGCGTGCGGTTCCATCGGGTTGTTGTGCTGCATGGGAGTGGAGTAGACGTGGTCGATCACCGTGTCGGCCTCGGCCATGGCCGCTTCCAGGTCGCCCTGGTGGGTGTCGGTGTCGTCGGGAGCAAAGAGGTCGGTGCGCGCGGCGGACAGGTGCACGTCGTGCTGGTAGACGTCGTAGTCGACACCGACCAGGGCAGCTGCCTCCCGCGCGGCCTCGGGCGTCTTTGCGACCACCGCTGCCACCGGCTGCCCCCGGTAGGCCACGCCGTCCGACTGCAGTACGGCCAGCTCGGTCTCGTCTCCGGGGTCGATCCGGGTCGCGTTGGTGTGGGAGAGCACCGCCAGCACCCCCTGCACGGCCAGGGCCGCACCGTCGTGCACGGCGCGCACCCGGCCGCGGGTAATGGTGGACTGCACCAGATGCAGGTAGGCGGGTTCCTTCATGGGGTACTCGAAGGCATAGCGCGCGGTCCCGCGCACCTTGTCGGGGCCGTCGACACGGCGCATGGCGCTTCCCGCGTCTCCGGTTGCGATGGCCTGGGTCATCGGGAATCCTCCTCGCACAGGTCGCGCAGGACGGCGGTGATCGCCCCGCGCAGCAGGGGCAGTTTGACCGCATTGCCCTCCAACGGGCGGGCCCGGGCCAGCTCCGCCTCGGCCGCCGCAGCGAACGCCTCATCGTCGGCAACGGCACCGCGCAGCGCGGACTCGGCGCGTTCGGCACGCCAGGGCTTGTGCGCCACACCCCCCAACGCCAGACGCGCCTCGGTGATGCGCCCATCGGCCACCTCAACCGCCGCGGCCACCGAGACCAGTGCGAACGCGTAGGACGCGCGGTCGCGGACCTTGCGGTAGCGCGAGCGTCGTGCGATCGGCGCCGCGGGCAGCTCCACGGCGGTGATCAGGTCGCCGTGCTCCAGGATCGTGTCGTCCTGGGGGCGGTCACCGGGCAACCGGTGCAGGTCGGCCAGTGCCACGCGTCGCGGCCCCGTCGCGCCCTGTACCTCCACGACCGCGTCGAGCATGAGCATGGCCACCGCCATGTCGGAGGGGTGGGTGGCACTGCAGTGCTCGGAGGCTCCGAAGATCGCGTGGTGGCGGGTGTATCCGCCCAACGCGGAGCAGCCGGAGCCGGGCTCGCGCTTGTTGCAGGGGGTGGTGGTGTCCTGGAAATACACGCACCTGGTCCGTTGCAGGAGGTTGCCGCCGGTGGTGGCCGCGTTGCGCAGCTGCCCCGAGGCCCCGGCCAGCAGCGCCTCGGAGAGCACCGGGTAGCGCTGGCGGATCAGGGGATGGGCGGCCAGGTCGCTGTTGCGCACGCCCGCGCCTATCCGCACGCCGCCGTCGCCGAGTTCCTCCACCTCGTCCAGGTGCAGTCGGGTGACGTCCACGAGCAGTTCGGGCGCGGTGATTCCCAGTTTCAAGTGGTCCACGAGGTTGGTTCCCCCGCCCAGGAACACCGCCCCCGGTTCGGCGGCGACGGTGGCCACGGCCTGGGCGACGTCGTGGGCGCGCTGGTAGTCGAAGGGTTTCATGCGCGCCCACCCACTTCGCGGATCGCGCTCACGATGTGGGAGTAGGCCCCGCAACGACACAGGTTTCCGCTCATACGCTCACGGATCTCGTCGTCGTCCAGCCGTGGCTCGCTTCCCTGCGGGGTGGCCGCGCTGGGGTGGCCGGCATCGAGCTCGGTCAGCATGCCTGCCGCCGAGCAGATCTGCCCCGGAGTGCAGTATCCGCACTGGAAGGCGTCGTTGTCGATGAATGCCCGGTGAAGCGGGTGCGGCTCGTTGTCCCCTCCCAGGCCCTCGGCGGTGACGATCTCGGTGTCGTCGGTGGTCACCGCCAGGGTGAGGCAGCTCAGTGTCCTGCGCCCGTCCAGTAGCACGGTGCAGGACCCGCACTGGCCGTGGTCGCACCCTTTCTTCGTCGAGGTCACCCCGAGGCCCTCGCGCAGTGCGTCCAACAGTGTTGTGCGGGTGTCAACCCGGAGTGAGTACCGCTCCCCGTTGATCCGCAGCTTGATCTCGGTTTCCATCAGCGCCTCCCTGACCGCAAGCGTGGTGACTACCGTGCTGTCCGTCGAGCCGGAGGTTAAACGGAGCGCTTGGTGACTTATGGCGACGCAGTGACGCCGTAGAGGTAGGGGCGGAGCCCGTGGACGACACTCCGAGGCGCTGTCGGAGACCGGATCGGGCGTCCGCGGGGAGTTAACGTGGCGGCAGGCAGGTGGCCGCTGTGGTGTCGGCCGGGCGTGCGGTCCGCTCCGCGTCACCGCGTCCCAACCGGATTCCCTAGACAAGGACGACCATTTCGTGCGTGCCATCAGCTTCTCCGAGTACGGTGCCCCCTCGGTCCTGAGCGTTGTGGAGCTCGTCGAACCCCAACCCGGTCCCGCCCAGATCCGTGTCGCGGTGCGTGCGGCCGGGGTCAACCCCCTCGACTGGAAGCAGCGCTCCGGCATCATGCCGTTGGACCTGCCCAGTGTCCCCGGGGCCGAGGTCGCCGGGACCGTGGACGCGGTGGGTGCCGACGTCACCGATGTCGTGGTGGGTGACGAGGTCGTGGGGTGGTCGATCAGTGGCGGGTACGCCGAGTACGCGACGCTGCGCACCTATGTGGCCAAACCGTCGGCGCTGTCGTGGAGCCAGGCGGTCAGCCTGCCCGTGGCGGGAGAGGCCGCCCGGCGGGGGCTGGCCGCCCTCGCACTGAGCCCGGGGGAGACGTTGCTGGTCAATGGCGCTTCGGGTGGTGTCGGGAGTATCGCCGTCCAACTCGCGGTACAGGCCGGCGTCACCGTCATCGGGACCGCAGGGCCTGGCAACCAGGATTACGTCGCCTCCCTCGGTGCGCGGGCCACGACCTACGGAGCGGGCTTGGTGCAGCGGGTACGCGCGCTGGCGCCCAAGGGGGTCGACGCGGTTCTGGACGCGGCCGGGCACGGCGTACTGCCCGACGCCATCGACCTGACCGGGGGGACCGAGCGGGTGGTGACCCTGGCCGATCCGGTGGCGTTCGACCTGGGTGTGGCCTTCTCGGCGGGAACCGCCGGGGACCAGAACGCGCGGGTCCTGGCCGAGCTCGTCGACGCCGCGGTCACCGGACGCGTCTCGCTGTCCGAGGCGGTGGTCTTCCCTCTCACCGAGGCGGCCGAGGCCCAGCGCGTCAGCGAAGCCGGCACGACCCGCGGCAAGATCGTGCTCACGCCCTGAACGAAACGTGACTGCGGCAACGGTGGCGAAGTCGCGCACCGTCCCCGCGCGAAAACGGCAGCCCGCTTGTCGTACGGGTGGAAAACCGAGAATCGGGAAGTTCGGCGCCCCCACGTGCGTGGGAGGGCAGGCACTTGGCGCCTGAGGGGACAGGGGATCGCGTGGCCGTGATCGCGGCAGCTGGTGGGCCGCGCCGCCGTATTCGAGGCGGGCGATCCCCCGCGCACCGGAGTCCTCGCCTTCTGGCGCCCCGACGGTGCCGCACTGCCCCAGGGCGTGGGAGAACCGGGCGAACTGGAAGTTGTGCTGCCTCAAGGGGCAGAGACGGTGCGCCGTTACCACGGCGCCGGGCGTTCGCTGGCGGACCTGAGCGAGGGGTTCGCGCTCACCACCTACACCACCATGCGCCTGGACGCGGCCCTCCTGGGAGCGGTGCCGTGGGGGCTGGTTTGCCGCTACCTCCGACAACAGCCTCTCTGCCGGTGTCAATGCCCGGACGTCGCTCAGGTGCCCGCGGAGGTGTGAACGCCACTGCAGGAACCACGTGGTCGCGAGACGTCTTCCCCCGGTGGTGTCAGCCGGGCCCACGGTGACGCCGGAGGTGAATTCCTACAGGCACTGCGACAATGTGGGCATGCGCATCGACAGAGTCGTTCCGAATCTGCTCGTGACCGATCTTTCCCGTGCCGTCGCCGAGCACACCGCGGTGCTCGGGCTCGAGGTGCTGATGGATCACGGATGGATCGTCACGCTGGGCGACGAGGAGGGGCACCAACTCAGTCTCATGTCTCACGACGCGTCCGCAGCAATCAACCCCGACGTCTCCGTCTTCGTCGACGACATCGGCGAAGCGCTCACCCGCGCGCTGCGCGCGGGGCTCGAGATCGTCCATCCTCTGACCGCTGAACCCTGGGGCGTCACCCGTTTCTTCTACCGAGGGTGCGACGGCAGGATCATCAACGTGGGCACACACACGCCGCTGCGGTGACGAGGGGGCGGTTGCACGGATAGGTGGCCCTCCCGTCAGAGCGAGACCAGCATCCGGCGTTGTTGCGCTGGGTGGTCGGCGTTGAGACTCTGCGCGAGAAAGCGCTCGTCCAGGCGTTTGTGAGGCGGTAGCTGTATTCCGTCACATCGTGCACAAGTCCGGTCGCCAACGAGATCTCCTGCCCGATCTGCATGAAACCGTTCTTCTCCAGCACTGACCGGGAGCCGGGATCGGTCTCTGCGACCCGCCCATACACGGGGTGAGTCTGCTCGATGCGGAGGAAACCAGTGAGGGCGACACCGGCGATGCCCTGCTCCCCTCGTTCGGGTGCGATCCAGCAGGAGACCTCTCGGTCTCCTTCGATCCAGAAGCTCGAGATCATGCCGACCGGCACACCCGACTGCTTGATCACCCGGATGAGGTTCGTCGGTTCGGCCCGCACTTTCCGATAGTGAGCATCGAACGCCTCGCGGTCGCTCGGGTCGCTGCGCGTGAACGCCGCCCTCTCCACGCCGCCGGGTCGCCCTCCCACGCAAAGATTGCATCCAGATCAGCGTCCCCCAGCTCACGCAATCGAAGCTCCACCGCAACCCGTCCCCTGCCGGCGCGCCTATCCCGCCATGCCTTGAATGTATGCGCGGCCCACGAGCTGGGGCTCGAACCCGAGGCGTTCGAGGCCGCTCCGGCCGAGATCGACTTCACCGTCCTGGACCTGGCCGCCCGACGGGCATCCCGAGGAAACGGGAAACGCAGCGATGTTGTCGAGACGCCGCGCCCAGGGGCGCCGTATCAGTCGCGCAGTGTTCGGAAGAAGGCGCGGACGTCGTCGACGAACAGACCGGGAACCTCGAACGCGGGGAAGTGTCCGCCTTGGGCGTGTTCCCGGAAGAAGACGTCGCTGTCGTCGCCGGGGCCGAGGACCTTGCGGACCAGAGGGTCGCTGTAGAACAGCGAGGAGGCCCTGGGGACGCCCGAGGTGTTGCCCCATCCGGGGTTGTCGGCGTGGGCCAGTTCCCAGTAGAAGTCGCCCGCCGCGGGGCCGGTCCTGGTGAACCAGTAGAGGCTGGCGGTGATCAGGACGTCCTCGCGACTGATCGGTGTGGCGGGGTTGGCCCACTGCACGAACTTTTCGGCGATCCAGGCCAACTGCAGGATCGGCGAGTCCGCCAGGCCCGCGGACAGGGCGTTGGGTGCGGTCGAGTGCAGCACCTTGTAGCCCTTCATCTGCGACCAGCTGCGCTGTGCCGCTTCGAGCCCGGCATGTTCCTCCCGACTCAGACCGTCAGGGACCGGGAGGTCCTCGCCGGCCATGCCGAGCTGGAGACGGTCACCGTGGGTGTGCGCGCCGATCACCCGGTCGGGCATCAGCATCGTCACCCGGCCGGTCACCCCCGCACCGAGGTCGCCGCCTTCCACGCCGAAGCGCTCATAGCCCAGGAGGGTCATCAGCCTTCCGAAGGCCATGGCGGTGCGCTCCAGGTTCCAGCCGCGCGCCGAGAGCGGGCTGGAGAAGACGAAGCCGGGCAGCGAGGGGATGACGACATGGAACGCGTCGGCCGGGTCCGCGCCGTGCGCGCGCGGATCGGTCAGCGGCCCGGTGGCTTCCAGGAACTCCACGAACGAGGTCGGGTAGCTGTGGTTCAGCAGTAGCGGTGTGGCGTCGGGCTCTGGCGAACGGATGTGCAGGAAATGGATGGTCTGCCCGTCGATCTCGGTCACGAACTGGGGGAAGGTGTTGAGCCTGGCCTCGTGGGCGCGCCAGTCGAATCCGCCCGCCCAGTAGCCGGCCAGCTCGTGAAGGTAGGCTGGCGGGATGCCTTGGTCCCACTCCGACCCGGCGCCGGGGACCGGGTACGGCGATCGGGTACGCGCCAGACGATCATGAAGGTCATCGAGATCGGCCTGTGCGATCTGGATACGGAACGGGATGATGTCAGTACACATGGTGACCGATCATATGGTCGCTTCGGGTTGATTTCCGTGAAGGAGTGCCGCGTCGGTCGGGTCGCATGGGCACGCGGGGACCACCCGGCCGACCCTTGGGGGCTGTGCGGGGGTGGCGGCCCATAGGGGTGTGCACCGGGGGCGGACCGGAGGGGGACGCTGGACCGGCTGCCTGCGCGACTTGAGCACCGTGGAGACGTTGTGCCCGATCGCGATGATCGGAGAGAGTCCGATGTGGTACGTGCCACCCATCGCCAGGACGCACCCGGACCAGCCCGGGGGGTTCTACTCGTCCCCGCAACACCCTGTCTT
Organism: Nocardiopsis ansamitocini; assembly: GCF_030268225.1. Lineage (GTDB taxonomy): Bacteria > Actinomycetota > Actinomycetes > Streptosporangiales > Streptosporangiaceae > Nocardiopsis_D > Nocardiopsis_D ansamitocini. Next base: position 94,129 of record NZ_BSQG01000004.1, read on the forward strand.
TCAGGGAGCTGCGGGGACCGTGGATTTTGAGCTGCTGAAGTTGGAGTTCTTCAAAGCGCTGGACAAGACAGACGGCAACGTCACGGGTGCCGCCCGGGCGGTCGGGGTGCGTCCTGGCGATGCTCGTGCCCCGCCATCCGACGGTGTTGCCGGGCGGAAACCCGTCCCCGTCATCAGCAGGCCCGCGAGTAAGTAGAAATACGGATTGCGCCCACGAAGACCTTGACGACCTTGGGCGCCGCAGGTCGGAGTGAGCGGGGGCACGGCGCGGGAGATTCGGACAATATAGCGCTAAAGCCGCCTCGTGGCGTCGTCGTTCTTCCCTGCCCGAGAGGTGGGGGAGACGCGTCGTCCGGATGCCTTCCCGGCTCGACCCAGAGGCATCCGCGCGTTGGCCGACGCCCCGCGCACCACGGCCTCCTTGACCAGCGCCGCGGCCCGTCCGGTCAGCACCGTCGAGCGCGGGGTGTCGTCGGCGCGCACCGACTGGATGAGGCCGTCGCGGCGGCCCAGGCTCACGCACTGGACGTGGTAGCGAAACGCCAGCGGTGTGGGGGGCCGACCCGCGGCCCGGTCGGCGATCGCCCGACCCGCCGTTATGCCCATGGGCAGCCCGGTGGCACACGACATGCGCAGCGTCGCGCCCCCCGGGCCCCGAACGCGTGCCGCGTCGCCCACCGCGTAGACCTCGGGATGCGACACCGAACACTGCGTGGCATCCACCAGCACCCGGCCGTTCTCGTCCACGTCCATTCCCGCCTCGCGGGCCAGTCCCGGCGTCGCGAACCCGACACCGCACAGCACGGCGTCGGCCGCCAGTGTCGTGCCGTCGCCCAGCACCAGGCCCCCCGCCTCCACTCGCAGTACCGTCCGGTGCTCGACGACGCGCACCCCGAGCCGGGTGAGGCACCGGTGGACGTGCGCACGTCCGCGAACAGACAGCCCCGGCCCGAGGCGCGCACCGGTGATCAGGACCACGCGCAGCCCCCGGTGCGACTCGGCCAGTTCCGCCGCCGCCTCGATCCCGGTGAGACCGCCCCCGACCACGGCGAGGACGCCGCCGGCAGCCGCGAGCCGTGGCAGGACCCGCAGACCCAATTCCGTCGCGGTCGCGACGTCGTCGAGGGAGTGGGCGTGTTCGGCCGCGCCTGGCACGCTCGTGGGGGCGGCGGTGCTGCCCAGGGCGTAGACCAAGGTGTCGTAGCCGATCGCGTGGGCCGTTCCGTCGGCGGTACGCACCTGTACGCACCGCTGGTCGAGTTCCATCCCGGTGACCCGCGCGACCACCGGCTCCACAGCCGTTCCCGCCAGGACCCGCTCCAGTGGCCACTCGGGCAGCGGCTGTCCTGCGGCGAGCTGGTGCAGCCGCACCCGCTCCACGAACCGGTCGCGCTGGTCCACCAGCATGACCCGGATGTCGTTGTCCCGCGCGCCGCGGGCGGCACGGGTTGCTGCTGCCAGTCCCGCGTATCCCGCGCCGAGCACCACTACCTGATGGGTCATGTCGCCGTCTCCTCGTCTTGGTGGAGAGGGCACCGCTTCCGTCGCGGTGCGCTCCCCCCATGAACCGGCGAGGCTCCTGATCCGTGACGACCCTTTTCGTGGTGCGCGTCACACAGGATGCCAGTCCGTCCCCGGCTGGCGCGTCAGGAAGGCGAGCTTGTCGGGGTTGGCCACGATGCGCAGGGTCGCCACCCGCCCGTCGGCCACCTCCGGGGCCAGCACCGAGACGGGGACACCGCCTAGGAGCACCACCAGTGCAGGGACCCCGTTGATCTCGGCTATGACGACCGTGTGCTCGGCGGTGGCCATGCCCGCGAGGCGGCCGAGGAAGTGGGCGACCCTGGTCCGGCCGGTGATCGGGCGGCGGGCCGCGGTGACCTTGCCCCCGCCGTCGGAGTAGCTGACCACGTCATCGGCGAGAACGGCGTGCAGACGGTCGATGTCGCCGCCCTGTGCTGCGTCCAGGAACACCTCGACCACCTCCCGCCAGCGCTGCACCGACGGCTCGAAGCGTGGTTGCCCCTCCGCAAGGCGCACCCGGGCACGCCGGTGGGCCTGCCGTGAGGCGGCCTCGGTGATGCCGACGACCTCCGCCGCCTCACGGTGTCCGTAGCCGAAGGCGTCGCGCAGGACGAACACCGCCCGTTCGACGGGAGTCAACCGTTCCATCAGACTCAACAGGGCCAGTGAGACGGTCTCGCGCTGCTCGACGGTCTCAAGCGGCCCCAACGGAGCCGGGGCCGCTGTCCCGGTGGCCACCGGTTCGGGCAGCCAGGGGCCGACGTAACGCTCCCGCTGGACACGGGCCGAGGACAGCCGGTTCAGGCACAGATTCACCGCGACCCTGGTCAACCAGGCCCCGGGAACAGCGATGTCGGACCGGTGCGCGCCGGCCCAGCGCAGGTAGGCGTCCTGGACGACGTCCTGCGCCTCGGCCGCCGACCCCAGCATCCGATAGGCCACGGAGAACACCCGTGACCGGTGCTCCTCGAACTCCTCCGCGCCGTCGGGCAGTGGTTGCGGGTCCGTTCCCATGCCCCGCAGCATGCCACGTCGCGCGTTTTTCATGTTCGACCCGAGCGAGAACGGGTAGCGCCCCAATTGGGGCAATTAATCCTTTTGCCCCGCCTGTCCGTGTCTCCCCACCGTGAACAGTGAGCCCCCGTGGACTCCCTTGGCACCGTCCTTCCGCTGCTCGTCGCCTTCTCGCCCCTGACCGTCGCCCTGGTGGGCGCGGTGGTCGCAATGGTCTGGGAACGCGACGACCATCTCTTCCGGCGTCGGACGGAGGCGTTGCGCGGGCTGAGGCTGAAGGAGCGCTATCGCGCGATACGGCCGGTCCGCAAGGGCACCGCGTCCCACGACCCCGCCCTGGCGGAGATCTCGCTGCACGTGGCCCGTGCGCAAGTGGCCACCATCGGGGGTCCGGTCGGCAGGCTCCTTCGCGCCACGATGATCGCCGCCTCCCTGCTGGCGGTGGTCGTCGGCATGGGGATGGTGCTCGCCCCGGGGGTGTCGAGCACCGTGGCTGCCGCGCCCTGGGCGCACCTGGGGTTGTTCGGCCCCCAGCTCTGGGCGATGCGGCCCGCACGCCTGCGGACCGCCGAGCGGGCCGTGGCCGCCAACGAGGCGGTGGTCGATCGGCAGCGCGCGCAGGAGCAGTACGCCGCCTGACCGCCGGGCTCCGGCTCGCGCACGCAAGACGGAGCCCGGGGCCTGAAGCCCTGCCGTGTCGGTGGTGGGGGTGGGCTGGCACCGGCGGGGGCCGGTGCCAGCCCACCCCCACCACCCCTTTCCCACGTCTCCGTTTCCTGTTTCGGCCGCGTGCGCGCTGGCGCCACTGGCGTCGGGGGCCGCTTTGCCGTAACTTGGAAAGCGCTTTCACACGGAAAGGTGAGACGACACATGGGTGATCACGTGGTGGGTATCGCCATGAACGGCGTTACCGGACGCATGGGATACCGGCAGCACTTGACCAGATCGGTTCTGGCGATCCGCGACGCCGGAGGAGTGCTCCTACCCGACGGCTCCCGGGTCATCCCCGAGCCGGTTCTGGTCGGACGCTCCGAGCAGAAACTGCGCGAGATCGCCGCACGGCACGGCATCGAGCGCTGGACCACCGACCTCGACGCGGTGCTCTCCGACGACTCGATCGAGATCTACTTCGACGCCCAGATCACGCACGCCCGCGAGGCAGCGGTGCGCGCCGCCATCGCAGCGGGCAAGCACATCTACGCGGAAAAACCGACCGCCGGCACCCTGGACGCAGCACTCGAACTGGCCAAGCTCGCCCAGGCAGCAGGGGTGAAGAACGGCGTGGTGCAGGACAAGTTGTTCCTGCCCGGCCTGCTCAAGCTGCGCCGGCTCATCGACAGCGGCTTCTTCGGAACGATCCTCTCCATCCGCGGCGAGTTCGGCTACTGGGTGTTCGAGGGGGACTGGCAGGAGGCCCAGCGCCCCAGCTGGAACTACCGGGCCGAAGAGGGCGGCGGCATCGTGCTGGACATGTTCCCGCACTGGCACTACATCCTGGAGCACCTCTTCGCTCCGGTGCGCTCGGTCACCGCGCACACCGCCACGCACATCCCCGACCGTTGGGACGAGCAGGGCGAGCGCTACACCGCCACCGCCGACGACGCCGCCTACGGACTGTTCGAGCTGGAAGGCGGAATCGTCGCCCAGATCAACTCCTCCTGGTCGGTGCGCGTCGACCGCGACGAACTGGTGGAGTTCCAGGTGGACGGCACTCACGGCAGCGCGGTCGCGGGCCTGCGCGAATGCCGCGTCCAGCACCGCTCGACCACGCCCAAGGCGGTCTGGGACCCCGACGCGGTGGACCCCGGACAGTACCGCAGCCAGTGGGACCGGGTGCCCGACAACGAAGAGTTCCCCAACGGGTTTCGTGCCCAGTGGGAGCTGTTCCTCAAGCACGTGCGCGCCGACGCGCCCTTCCCGCACGACCTGCTCTCGGGTGCGCGGGGGCTCCAGCTCGCCGAAGCGGGCCTGCGCTCCTCGCAGTCGGGCGCACGGGTCGCGCTGGACGAGATCACGCTCTAGCACCCACCCGCCCCGCTATGCGCCGATCCCGACGCCGCACCTGCTCCAGTTTCCGCAGCGTCGGGATCGGCGGGGAAACCGAAAGAGGAACGATGACCACACCGACCCTGCGCCTGCCCGGCCCCGCCGGGCAGCTGGAGGCATACACGGCCGGCGCGGCACCGGCCCTGCCCGCATCGGCGGCCGCACCCCGCTCACGGCGCGCCTACGCCGCGGCGCACGTCGTCGCCGACCCCCTTGCCGGCAACGCTCCCGGTGCGCCCGCCCGGCTGGACTGGGACGCCACCCTGGCGTTTCGCCATCACCTGTGGGACCTGGGGCTGGGCGTCGCCGACGCCATGGACACCGCCCAGCGCGGCATGGGGTTGGACTGGGCGACGACCGCCGAGCTCATCAGCCGCAGCGGTGCCGAGGCGCGCGCGCGCGGCGCAGCCCTGGCGTGCGGGGTCGGCACCGACCAGATCGCACCCGAGCACGCCTCCTTGGAAAGCGTTATCACGGCGTACTCCGAACAGCTGGCCGTCGTCCAGGAAGCCGGGGCGAGCCCGGTTCTCATGGCCAGCCGCGCGCTGGCAGCCACCGCCCAGGGCCCAGAGGACTACACCAAGGTGTACGGTCGGCTCCTCGCCCAGGCCGACAGCCCGGTGATCCTGCACTGGCTGGGTACGGCCTTCGACCCGGCCCTGGCCGGGTACTGGGGCTACGCCGACCCGGCCGAGGCGATCGAGCCGGTGGCGGCGCTCATCGCCGAGCACGCCGGCTCCATCGGCGGCATCAAGGTGTCGCTGCTGGACGCCGACCTGGAGGTACGCCTGCGCCGGCTGCTGCCCGAGGGCGTGCTTCTCTACACCGGTGACGACTTCAACTACCCCGAGCTCATCCTGGGCGACGACCAGGGGTACTCCCACGCGCTGCTGGGGGTCTTCGCCGCGATCGCCCCCGCGGCATCGGCGGCCCTGCACGCCCTCGATGCCGGCGACACCGATCGCTACGACGCGCTGATGGCGCCCACGGTCCCGTTGGCCAGGCACGTCTTCGCCGCACCCACCTACTACTACAAGACCGGGATCGCTTTCCTGGCCTGGCTCAACGGGCACCAACCCGGTTTCACCATGGTCGGTGGGCTGCACAGCGCACGCGATGTGGTGCACCTGTCCACGGCCTTTCGCCTGGCCGACGCGGCCGGCGTCCTCGGCGACCCCGAACTGGCCGTTGCCCGCATGCGTGCCCTTTTGGACGTCTCGGGGGTCGCCCGATGACCACCGCTCCCGAACAGATCACCATTGCCGACGTCCCCTCCGGTGCGCCGGCCGCCGTCCCGACCCCACAGCCGGGTGATCCCCGGCTGGCCCGGCTCTCGCTCAACCAGGCCACGGTCAAGTACCTGAGCGTCGCCGAGGCCGTTCAATGCTGCCTGCGCGCCGGGATTCCTGCCATCGGCCTGTGGCGCGAGCCGGTGGCCGAGATCGGAACGGCCGCAGCCAAGCGCCTGGTGCGCGAGGCGGGACTGCGCGTCTCCTCCTACTGCCGCGGCGGGTTTCTCACCGGGCTGGACCGGTCGGGGCCGCTGGAGGACAATCGGCGCGCTATCGACGAGGCCGCCGAAGTGGGCTCCCCCTGCCTGGTGATGGTGGTGGGCGGGCTGCCCGAGGGTGACCGCGACCTGGTGGGTGCGCGCGGACGCGTGAGCGAGGCCATCGCCGAACTCGCTCCCTACGCCGCCGAGCGCGGTGTCCGGCTGGCCCTGGAGCCGCTGCACCCGATCTTCTGCGCCGACCGCGCGGTGCTGTCCACGCTCGGCCAGGCGCTCGACATCGCCGAGCGTTTCCCGGTGGAGTCGGTGGGTGTCGTCGTGGATGCCTACCACGTGTGGTGGGACCCCGACATCGACCGCCAGATCGCGCGCGCCGGCGCGCGTATCGCCTCCTTCCAGGCGTGCGACTGGGTGCTGCCGCTCCCGGCCGATCCGTTGCTGGGCCGCGGGATGGTCGGTGACGGCCACGCCGACGTCGGGCGCCTGCGCCGCCTCGTCGACGAGGCGGGCTACCGCGGTGACATCGAGGTGGAGATCTTCAACGGCGACATCTGGGCTGCGGACGGTGACGCCGTCGTGGACACCCTGGTTCGCCGGCACGTCCAGTACGTCGTGTGACCAACGAGTCGACCAACCGCCCCGGGGGAGTTCCCCGGGGCTCCACGGAGGAGAAAACCATGGACTTCGACGGGATCCTGTTCTTCCCGGTCACCCCCTTCGACAAGCGGGGGGCGGTGGACGAGGCCGAGCTTGAGCGGCACGTCAGCAACGGTTTGGAGCACGGTGCGGGCGGCGTGTTCGCGGCGTGTGGCACGGGCGAGATCCACGCGCTCTCGGCCGAGGAGCACGGCCGGGTCGTGGCCCGCTCGGTCAACGTCACCGCGGGGCGGGTCCCGGTGGTCGCGGGTGCGGGCGGCAGCGTGCGCACGGCGGTGGAACAGGCAGCAGCGGCACGCGACCTGGGCGCAGACGGCGTGCTGCTGCTGCCGCCCTACCTGGTCAGCGCGCCCCAGCGCGGGCTGATCGAGTACGTGCGCACCGTGACCGAATCCGTGGACATCCCGGTCATCGTCTACCAGCGCGCCAACATGGTCTTCACGCCCGAGAGCGCTGCCGAGCTCGCCGACCTGCCGGGTGTGGTCGGTTTCAAGGACGGTGTGGGCGACCTGGGGCGTATGCACCAGATCGTGCTGGCGATCCGGGAGCGTCGCGGGCCGGGTTTCACCTTCTTCAACGGTCTTCCCACGGCCGAGCTGACGTTCAACGCCTACAAGGGCGTGGGCGTTCCGCTGTACTCGTCGGCGGCGTTCGCGTTCGTCCCCGAGGTGGCCTCGGCGTTCTACACCGCCGCACATGCCGGCGACCCGCTTGCCGACACGCTCGTCAAGGTGTTCTACAACCCGCTGGTCAAGCTGCGCGACCGTACTCCGGGATATGCGGTTTCCCTGGTCAAGGCGGGCGCGCGGTTGCGCGGTGCGGCTGTTGGCGGGGTGCGCGCGCCCTTCACCGAACTGTCGGAGGCAGAGGAGGCCGAGCTGGCGGAAATCATCGACGCCGGACTGGCCGCGGTCAAGGAGGGCTGATCCGTGCGTATCGCCGAGGTCACGGCCCAGGCGTACCGGCTGCCGTTGCACCGTGCCTGGGATGGCGGGGTGGACCGCAACGACATCGTGGTCACCCGGGTGGTCACCGACACCGGTGCGGTGGGCACCGGCTTCGCCTGGACCCCGCTGATCGGCGCACGGGCGGTGCTGGCGCTGCTGCGCGACGACTGTCCGGCGGCCCTGCTGGGCCGTTCGCCCGCCCCAGGTCCCCGATGGGACGACCTGCGCTGGCACCTGAGAGAGGCCGGTTACGGGGGACTGACCGCCATGGCGGTGGCGGCGGTGGACATCGCGCTGTGGGATCTCGCCGCGCGTACGGTCGGGGCGAGCCTGGTGGAGCACATCGGACGGCGCCGGGACTCGGTGGGCGCCTACGGCAGTGGGGTGAATCTGGACTACGAGCTGGACGAACTGCGCGAACAGGTGCGCGGCTGGTTGGCCGCCGGGCACCGTGCGGTCAAGATCAAGGTGGGCTCGGCCGATGTCGAGCGCGACGTCGAGCGGGTGGCGGCGGTGCGCGAGCTGATCGGCGACGACCGGTTGTTGATGCTGGACGCCAACCAGCGCTGGGACCTGCCCACGGCCGTTCGGGCGCTGAAGGCTCTGGCACGGTTCGATCCCTACTTCATCGAGGAGCCGTTGCCGGCCGAGGACCTGGGCGCGCACGTGCGGTTGCGCGCGCGTACCCCGATCCCCTTCGCGATCGGGGAGAACCTGCGCACCGCGGCTGAATTCCGTGCCGCCGTCGACGCGGGGGTGTGCGACGTTGCCCAGCCCAACGCGGTGCGGGTCGGCGGGGTCACCCCGTTCCTGCGGATCGCCCGGGAGGTGGCCGGGGCCGGTGTCCCGGTCGCACCGCACCTGTTGCCGGAGCTGTCCACGCAGCTGGCGCTGTGCGTGCCGCGGGCATCGATGGTCGAGGACATCGACCGGGGGTCGCTTGCGGCCCTGGGGGCGCTGGACGGCCCCAGCGGTGTGCTGGTGGAGTCGGGGAGCGCGAGCGCCGATACCGGTCCGGGCCACGGCCTGCGGTTCGCCTCGGGTCTCGCCCCGGTGCCCGGGGACGACCCCCTGGCAGTGCTCTCCGGAACCGGGTGAGCGTGGTGTCCCTCCCGTCTTGGCCGCGGGAGGGACACCACTTCGTGTCCGGCGCGGATCAACGGCCGAGGCCACGGAGGGCGAATCGGCGGACCTGTCCTCTGCTGTTGCGTCCGGGGGACCGTTCGGCCGGCCGCACAGGCGTCACAGCTGCTTGACCGCAGTCAAGGCCGCATTGACGTGACGGGCCAGCGACAGTGTGGTCGGAGCGGCCCACGCCGGCGGGGCGGCCACAAGGGCGGCCACCGCACCGATCCAGGCGGTCCGCCGGTTCCGGTCGGCGTATTCCTCCGCGAGCGAGGTCGCGTACAGGTGCACGGTGGCGTAGTTGAGCCCCTCGATCAGTGCCTTCTGGAGGGCGAGGTCGTTGGCGGCGCCGGCGATCGTCGCATGGTTGTCCTTGCTGCCGGGGGTGAAGTACTGCAGGCCGGTGGGGCCGTCGGCCTGGACGACGACGGTGATCGGGTTGGCGAATGCCTTGCCGTGGACGGGCGGGGGCGTCCACTGCTCGTGCCAGCTCTCGCCGGGGCCCGCGCCGTACATCTGGAAGTAGAAGAGGCCGCCTCCGTTGCCGGCCGAGTTCTCCCCGATGCGGGAATAGTTCTCCAGCGTCAGGTAGTCCGTCCCGTCCACTGCGACGACGCCGCCCCAGTGGGAGCCCCACACCACCTGGCTGAGACTGACGAGGTGGCTGCGCAGTACGTTGTTCCGATAGTCCTGGACCTGGTGACCGGATGGGGCATGCGGGTGGGAGGGGCCGAGCGAGCCGCTGTAGAGCCCCTGCCCGACCTTGGTGGGGCGGGCGAACTCGTTCACGCCCAGCGCCTGCATCTCGGTGACCAGGTTCGGGTTATGCGGGATCGGCACCGTTCCGGCGGCTGCCGCGCGGGTGGCAGTACCGAAACACTGCGCGATGGTGTCCTGCGCGAGGATCGCAGTTGCGGCCGGGGGGAGCGGCAGGTCCTCCGCCGGCACTGCGTGCGCCAGGTGGTTCGCGACGTGGTACTCGAAGAACAGTTGTTGAGTGGGCGTGCTGCCGATATGGACCTTGTTGCCCAGAACCGGCAGCGGCATCCGCAGCGATCCGGTGACCTCCTGGACGGTCACGTCGCAGTTCTCGGTGGTCGTCATGTCGTTGCCGGAGACGTTGGCGCTGAGGTTGGCCGCTCGTACCCGGGGCAGGGTGGTGGAGGCGGCCGCTCCCGGGAGCGTGAAGGTGATCGTCCCGGGCGGGTCGAGGAAGAACTGGAACAGCGATCCCTGCCGGGCGAGCTCCTTGTTCCACTTGGCGAGAGCCACGGGAGTTGCGAAGAAATGCTTCGGCTGACGCCGGGAGAGGTCGGCGTCCTCCACGGCGAACAGCCCGTTTGCGGAGACGCGTAGTCGCGGGTTCGGCGAGTTGACGATGTTCGGGGCACCGGCGGCGAGGAAGCTGTATCCCACCCCTGCCGCTGCGTCGGCCACCCATTCGTTCGCCTCGAACGTCTGGTTCGTCGTGTAGGTCGGAGCCAGTGCTCCTGCTCCGGCGAGGTTGTACACGTGCACGCTGGGACCCCCAAGCGCGTCGGCCAGCGCCGCGCGATCTGCGCGGGCGCACCGCCCCCTTGACCTCCGGCCCGGGTTGCCCGCGGACGCTTCCCGCTCTTGATAACACCTGGTGCGGCACGCGGAGGGCGATTTGCCGCAAACGGTCTTTTTCCTCGAAGCGTTGACATCTCTGTCGGGTGGCCGATTCCGGATCGGCCGGTACGCCGGTCCTGCGTTCGTCGGTCGATCGCTGCCCCGGAGCGTGTGCGGGACGTGCGTGTCGTCGATGGCGAGGGCAACGGCCCCTGCCGTACCCGCGGTTGTTCTCGGCGGTCGTTTGCACGTCCCGCTTCTCTTCACCTTGCCGTCAGATCTCGTTCGGGTGACGCCGATAGACATCTGGTGGCACCGGGCGGCAGCGCCTGTCGCGCGGGCCGTCGACCGTGAGGACGGCCATGAGGATCTCGGTGATCGTTCCAGCCTTCAACGAGGAAGCGGTGATCGGCCGCTGTCTGGAAGCACTGCTCGACCAGGTGGTCCCCGCCGACGAGATCGTGGTCGTGGACAACAACTCCACCGACCGCACCGCGCTCATCGCTGGGGGCTATGCCGACCGCGGGGTCAGGGTGGTGCACGAGCCGCGTCAGGGTCTCGTTCCGGCCCGCGACCGCGGTTTCGACGAGGCGACCGGCGACATCCTGGGACGGGTGGACGCCGACACCCTGGTCGAGCCGGACTGGGTGCTGCGCCTGACGGAAGCGTTCGCCGATCCCGGAGTGTCCGCCGTGACCGGGCCGTCATGGTTCTACGACGCCCCCATGCACCGGGCCGGGCTGGCCGCGCAGCGGCTGCTGTGCCACCGGGTGAACCGGATGCTGTCAGGCCACCCCATGCTGTGGGGCTCCAACATGGCGCTGACCCGCGAGTGCTGGCAGGAGCTCCGCGCCCACGCCTGCCCCGGCCCCGACCTCTTCGAGGACCTCGACCTCGCCATCCACCTGCACCGTCTGGGACGGCGTGTGCACTACGCGGACCGGCTGCGGGCGCCGGTCTCCGCGCGCAGGCTCGCCGGTTCCCTCGGGGGCCTGCGCCGCTACCTGCGCACCTGGCATCGCACGTATGCGCTGCACGACCAGCACCGGGCAGCGGCCGGGGCCCGCGTGTTCACGGCCACCGGCCTGGTGCTGTTGTTCCCACCGGTGGCGCTGCTGCTGCGCGCGTACACGCCCTATGAGGGGACGCTGTCGCCGCGCCGCCTGTTCGCGCGCTCCACCACAGCGGTCCGCCCCATCCCCTAGATCACGGTTTTCCGATCACCGTGCGCCGCCCCGAAGCCGTGGCCCGACTGCCCGAGCCGGCTTCGTCCTCGACACGACGCGGGAAGGGGCAGGTACATCGCCACATGCTGGGGTGGCCGGCCGCAAGCGACCGTGCCATGGCATCTGTCATGGCAGGAGCGTGCAGAACGCTGAAGGGGCCCCTGATTCGTGACACTTCGTGACGGCCCGGACCGGTCTTAGGTTCGAATCATGGACCCCGACGACACGCTTCAGCGCTCTCGAACCAACACCGTTCGCCCCCGTGCTCCGAGACCGGTACCGCCGGGCGTGGAGTACCATCGCGTCCTCGCCGGAGACAAGTGCCGCATCGGACGCGGCACTCTGGCGATAGCGCTCGTGGTGGGTGGAATGTTCGTCTTCGCCTATCGCCTTGCCGAGGCGGCCGCCCTGGCCCTGGTCACCTGGCGCACCGGTGGCAAAGAAGGTCCGACCTTCAGGTTTTCCGGTACGACACACCGGCTCCGTGCGAAAGGACCCGGGCCAACGTCTTTGCTCTCGGGGCCGACGCCCTACCGCACGCACTTGCCACCGGACCGACCGTTCGGTTAGTAATTCGGTGTCGGTACAAAGCCGGCAGTGACCAAACCGCCCGGAGAGTCCGGCGCCCGAAACGGAGTGCACCAGTGAACGCTTTTCCCGCCACAGCCGGCGTCGTCGGGGGAGGACGCATGGGAGCGGGTATCGCCCAGGTCCTCCTCACAGCAGGCGCGCAGGTCACCATCGTCGAAAGCAGCCCCGAGGCGGCCGGGGCCGCCAGGGGCAGGGTCGCCTCCGGGCTGGCCAAGGCCGGTCGACGCGGCGTGCTCGACGGTGTCCCCGACGACCACCTGTCCCGACTCGCCACGGTCACCGCGGTGAGCGGTCTCGACCCCGAATCGGCGCTGGTCGTCGAAGCGGTCCCGGAGCAGGTCGACCTCAAGGCGGACGTCCTCTCAGCGGTGGAGCGTGTGGTGCGCCCGGAAACGGTGCTGGCCACCAACACCAGTTCCCTGCCCATAACCGAGCTCGCCGCGGCACTGGAGCGGCCCGGACAGTTCCTCGGCATGCACTTCTTCAACCCGGTGCCGGCGTCGGCACTGGTCGAACTGGTCGTGTCTGCGCAGACGCGCACCGACGTCCTCGACACGGCCCGCGGCTGGATCCGCGGGATCGGTAAGACCGAGGTCGTGGTGCGGGACTCACCCGGGTTCGCCACCAGCCGCCTGGGTGTCCTGCTCGGGCTGGAGGCGATCCGCATGTTGGAAGAGGGGGTGGCAGAGGCCGCCGACATCGACACCGCGATGGAACTGGGCTACCGCCACCCGGCGGGGCCGCTGAAATCAACCGACCTGGTCGGCCTTGACGTGCGCCTGGCCGTCGCCGAGCACCTCAGTCAACGTCTCGGTGAGCGCTTCACGCCCCCGGACCTGCTACGACGCATGGTGGCGGAGGGGAAACTGGGGCGCAAGACCGGACAGGGATTCTACGCCTGGCCCCCGCACGACACCGTATGAAGAAGGGGCCCGGCGGCGCTTCCCGAAGGCCGCCGGGCACCCGCCCGGGATCAGGCCGCCCCGCGCGCCATCGCGATCAACCGGTCCAGGACCCCGCCGCCACTGGCCCGCAGCCCGTCGTGCTCCCACTCGTTGGTGACCCAGACCCGGCAGCCCTTGATCGCCGCTGCGGTCTCCAACGACAACCCTGCGTCGACGTACATGTCGTCGTGGTAGACAGCCGCGGCGACCGGCACGGTCGTGGTGGCCAGGCGCTCGGCATCATAGAGGGACGGCCACTCGGTGCGCGCGGCCAGCAGGTCGGCAGCCGCCCGCAACGGGCGCAGCGCCGGGTCCAGTTCGAACTGCCAGGGATAGATCATCTCGCCGGTGAACAGCAGGGGCGCCTCGGAGACGAGGTCCGCGTCGGCGGCGAAGGAGGGGAATTCCGTGCGTACGCGGTGGGCCGCCCAGTCGGTGGCCCCGGCGCCCTGCGCGTAGATCGCCTCGTGCAGGGCCGCGTAGAGCGGAGTGGAGGCAAAGCTGAGCTGTTCCTTGACCTCGGTCAGGAACGCGTCGCTCAACCAGTCGCCACCGTCGGCGAAGGCATCCTCGAGCAGGTAGTGCAGGGAGTGGCTGCCACTGCCGCGCCCCAGCATCTGCCCGAGCGCCTGGAACGCCTCCACCGTGAGTCGGCCCCCGCCGGGCAGTTCCACCTCGTTGTCCCGCAGGTGGGCGGCGATCCGTTTGACCGTGGCGGCGTCATCCGGGTAGCGCGCGTAGTGCGCCGCGGTCTTGGCCGCCACGTGCGGGTAGGTGGCGCGGTAGACGGTGGCGGCGTCGGCCTGAAGACCGGGCAGCCCCCCGGTGATGAAAACCTCGCGCAGCCCCTCGGGCGCGATCGAGAGGTAGGTGGTCGCGCAGAACCCACCGAAGCTCTGCCCCAGAACGCTCCAGGTCTGCTCGCCGATCAGCGCGTGCCGGATCAGTTCGGCGTCGCGCACGATGGAGTCGGCACGAAAATGCCCCAGGTAGGCGGCCTGTTCGGTCGGATCGCCCAGACCGGCGAGGGTGCGCCGGTTGACGGGGGTGGAACGCCCGGTGCCGCGCTGGTCCAGCAGCAGGACCCGGAACTCACCGAGCGCGCGCCCGAGCCACGTCTCGGCGCCGATCGGCCGCGGCGAAGGGCATCCCGGCCCGCCCTGGAGGAACAACAGCCAGGGAAGATCGTCGGTCTCCCGATCCGGTGCCACGACCTCGCGCGCGTAGACCTCGATGGTGGCGCCGTCGGGAGCGGCGTGGTCGAGGGGGACGGTGAAGGTGTGGTCGGTCATGACCAGGCCGGGTTGGCGCAGAGTGCTCATGGTCACCGACGCTAGCGGACCACCGGGAGACCGGCGATGCGCGTCCGGCCTATGCCTGGGACGGCGGCGCGGTGCTCTCGCGCTGCACGACCTCGCCCAGCACCGGGATCACCCGGGGCGATGCGGCGTGCTCCTCGCGCAGGGCGAGGCGTGCGGCCTCCTCGCCCATCCATTCCAGGGGGAGGCGCACCGTGGTCAGAGCCGGGGTGAGGTCGCGCAGCGTGGGGATGTCGTCGAAGCCGGCCACCGACAGGTCCTGGGGAATGCGCAGCCCCGCGTCGCGCAACGCCGCCATCGCTCCAGTGGCCATCACGTCGTTGACCACGAACAGGCAGGTGGCGTCGGTCCCCGCAGCGAGGAGGCGACGGGTGGACTCGTAGCCTCCGTCCCGGGTGAACGCGCCGTGCACCACGTTGTGGTGGGCCAGTTCGATCCCCGCGTTGGACAGCGCGGCATGGAAACCGTCGAGACGGTCCCGGGCGGTGCGCAGATCGGTGGGGCCGGCCAGGATCGCGAATCGGTGGTGCCCCTGGGCGATCAGGTGGCGGGCCAGTGCTGCGGCACCGTTGTGGTTGTCCGGCACGATCGTGTCGGCGGGCAGCCCCTCCTGGGTCACGCATGCCACCCGGCCACCCTGCCGGGTGAACATCGCGATCTCGGCGGACAGCCGCCGGGTGCTCTCCTCGTCGATGGAACGGCTGCCCGCGAGCACCACCGCGCGGGCCCGGTGCGAGCGCAGCGTGGCCAGCAGGTCGGACTCGCGCTGGGGTGCGCGCCCGGTGGTGCCCAGGACCACGATCAACCCCTCCTGCTCGGCGCACCCGGTCACGCCCGCGGCGATGCTGGAGAAGTAGGGGTCGGAGATGTCGTGCACGATCAGCCCCACCAGGGAACTGGTGTTGCGGGCCAGGGTCTGGGCGGAAGCGTTGGCGAGGTAGCCGAGCTCACGGGCACTCGCGGTGACCCGTTCGCGCAACTTCTCCCCGACCTGGCGCGTACTGCCGTTGATCACCCGCGAGGCGGTCGCCAGGGAGACCCCGGCATGGCGGGCGACCTGCTCCAACGTCACATACCCGGTCTCCACGACGGTCCCTTCCCCTGCACGTACCTCTTGGAAAACATTTTCCTGGACGATCGTAGAGGTATCAGGGGGTTGTCAAGCATCCCAGCCGTGAAGTTCGGTGCGCCACTGCCTGGTCGGGCGCCACCCCAACGCCCGTTCGGCAGCTCCCGAACTGAACGCCGCACGGCCCTGGGTGAGGCCGCCGGCCAGTCCGGCCGTGCCGGGGTGGAACCGCGGAAGCAGCTCGGCCAACGGTTCGGTGGCCAACGGGTCCTCCGCGATCGCGTGCAGGATCTGACCGTTCCCGACCTGGTCGGGACGCTCCACGACCAGCGCGAACAGCTCTGCGGCGTCGCGGGCGTCGATGTAGTTGAACAGCGACCCCGCGGCCAGCTCCGGCTGGGCCAGCCGCTCCAGCAGGGTGTGCCCCAACTGGGTCGGCGCGCCCGCCCACTCCTCCGGAGCGATCACGTATCCCGGCCGGACGCAGGACAGGACGCAGCCGCCGCTGCCGCCCCGGACCAGGGTGCGCACGGTCTCCTCGATGATCGCCTTGCTCAGCCCGTAGGAATGCCATGGCGCCACCGGGTGCTCCTCGTCCAGCGGGAGGTAGCGGGGCGCCCAGCCCTCGGTGTTGTAGCCGAAGACAGTGGGCGAGGAGGCGGCCACCGCGGACCGTGCCTTGTGGGCGATGGCCGAGCTGAGCACCGCCCAGACCAACCGGGTGTTGATGTCGAGGATCTCGGTGTCGGGGCGTCCGAAGGGCACCGCGATCCCCGCCAGGTGCACCACGCCTTCGGGTCGGGCCTCGGCGAAGACCGCTTCGCGGGCGTCGTTGTCCAGCAGGTCGGCGACTCGCTGCTCGATTCCGGCCGCCTCGGGCCCGGGCGCCACGTCGACCGAGGTGACGGAGTGTCCACGGGCGGCGAGGGTTTCCACGACGCTGCGGCCGAGCCGGCCGGAGCCGCCGGTGACGAGGACGCGCATGGCTGTAGTGCCTTTCTGCGTTGGTTGATCGGGGGAAGCGGAAGAGGGGCGCAGCAGCGCTACGCGGGTGCGCCGACACGCTCGCGCGCGGTCGCGACCAAGGCGGCCACTGCCGCGGTGCCGGGGTGGCCGTCGACCACGAGGGTGACGGTGCGGCGCTCGACCGCACCGTCGACCGGCACCTCCAGCACCCGGTCCCAGGCCAACGAGGTCCCGACCCCCGGGTATTCCGCGGCGCGCAGGAACCAGGGGTCGCGCTCCGCTCCGGCCTGGAAGAACACCAGTGTCCAGGGCGCGCCCTCAGGGGTGGTGCCGGCAAGGGCCAGCCACTCCGCGCGGGACTCGTGCAGCGCCTCCTCACCACCGGGCTCGGAGCCGAAGCAGCGCGGGGGCGTTTCGGACATCGGCGCGCGCCAGAAGAACCCTCCGTACGCGGCTCCAGGACGGCCGTTGGTGGCAGGACTGCCGATGGTGAGCGTGCGCCCGCTGGTGTTGCGCACCGTGCTGTTCAGGTCGAGCGCCCATGTGGTTGAGTCGATCCCGTGGGCACTGGTCGCACGTTCCTCCCTCAGTAGTTCGGTGCCCTCGGTGTCGGTCCACGCCACCACTGCGGTACGCCCGGCATCGGACTCCACCGTCCACGCGACGTGCTCCTGGCGGCCGTGGTTGTCCAGCAGTACCGACCCGCGGTCACGGGTGAAGGTACGTCCGCCCCAGAAGCTCGTCCCCGACACATCGGCGATCGTGATGCCCACGCCCAGGTGATGCAGGTGGTCCTCGGGCAACACCTCGGTCACCACCGTCTGGGCCAGGGTGCGCACGGGGTGCAGGTAGGGGCGTGGCGACAACACGGGATCGACAGCGGCGCCGCTGTCGATGTCGGCGACCGCGGCACCGTCGAGGCGCAGGCGGGCCATGAGCGTCGCGGGGGTGGTCTCGGTCAACGGGTCACCTTTCCAGTGGGCGCCCACGGGACGCCGATCTCGGAGAACATGGCGATACGCTCGGCGCTTTGCCGCACCAGCTCCTCTACTCCCGGAACCACGCGGCGCACGGCACCGTCCTCGACGGACACCTGCTGGGCCGGCGCGGGGATGGGGGAGGGATCGGGAGCGCGCCGCACCGCGTCCAGGACGGCCATGAATCCTTGGGTCGCGTCCGGTGGGACCAGCAGGTCGGCGCCGTCACGCAGGTGCGCCACCAGGTTCTCCAGCAGGTCGGTGCGCGGGTGCGTGGTGGTCACCGGCTCGTGGCCGGGACGCTCCAGGGTGACGCGGTCCAGGGTGTACTCCAAGACGATGCGACCGCTCGCGCCGTGCACGGTGAGGGAAGGCACCCGGTGCTCAGCAGCGCACAGCGTCACGGCCACCGAGATCGGAGTGCCGTCAGGAGCGTGCAGTCGAACGCAGGAGGTGTCGTCGCTTTCGATGTCGTGGGCGTGGAACATCTCCAGCTCGATGTCCGCAGGGGTGCTGTCCCCTGCCCCGGCCACCGCCAGTGCCGTGGCAACGGCGTGCGCGAACGGGTTGGTCAGCGCACCGTCCACCACATCGCGTCCGTCCAGGCGTCGCCGCCCGGCCCACGCCGCGCGCTCATAGTAGGCGGAGGTGCGAATCCAGGTCCCCGCACCGCCGATACCGCGCACCGCGCCGATCGCTCCATCGGCGATCAGGTCGCGCACCGCGCCCACCGCCGCGGACCCCAGGCTCTGGAAGCCGATCTGACAGGCCAGCCCGGAGGCGGCCACCGCCGCGCGCAGGTCGTGGAACTCCGTCAGCGTGGAGGTGGGGGGCTTCTCCAGGAGCAGGTTGGCGCCGTGGGACAGCGCGGTCCGGGCCAACGGGAGGTGTGTGTGGATCGGGGTGACCAGGATGGCGACCTCGGCTCCGGTACGGCCCAGCAGGTCACCCAGATCGTCGGAATAGGCGACGTCGCCCAGCCCGGCCAGTGTCTCCTCCTGCACCGGCCGGTGGTCGCACACGCCCACCAGTCGCACGAGGCCGGTCTCGGTCAAACGGAGCAGGTTCCCCAGATGGGAGCGTCCGTGGCCGTGGACCCCGGCGAGCACCACCGAGACGGGGCCGCCGGCGGGGCTCATCGGCGCGCCCACTGCGAACGGGGGAGAGGCGTTGTGGCGGCCACGACATCGACTCCTTCGGCTGATATCGTCATGGAAAGCGCTTGCCCAATGTAGGTCTCCCCGGAAGCCGGTGTCAACGATGTGCACGTCGGGCATCGGTGAGCGGGGAGGCCCACCGGCCCGACGACTGCGTATGCCCAGGCGTCACCCCTCACGACCGGGCGCCCGGGCCCGCAGCGCGAACAGGGCCGAGCGAACGACTTCAGAGAGGCAGGGACCCAACCGATGCCGGACACCACCCCCGTGGACGTCGCCAGTATCGATCCCCGTACCGGGACCGCGGTCGAGACCGTCGCCCCCGTCACCACCGATTCCCAGGTCGACGCACTGTGTCGTGCTGCTGCCCAGGCAGCCCCGGCGCTGGACGCCGCCGGCCGCGCGGGGCGTGCCGCATGGCTGCGCGCGATCGCCGAGGGCCTGGAGGCCCAGCGCGCCGCCATCGTCGCAGTGGCCGACCGCGAGACCGCCCTGGGCGAGCCGCGCCTCAACGGTGAGCTCACCCGGACCTGCTACCAGTTCCAGCAGTTCGCCGACATGCTCGACGAGGGCTCCTATCTGGAAGCCGTCATCGACCACGCCGGCGACACCCCCATGGGTCCGCGCCCGGACCTGCGCCGCGTCCTCACTCCCATCGGCCCCGTCGCGGTCTTCGGCGCCAGCAACTTCCCGCTCGCCTTCTCCGTCCCCGGCGGCGACACCGCCTCCGCGCTGGCCGCGGGATGCCCCGTTGTGGTCAAGGCGCATTCCTCCCACCCGGCCACCTCCAGACTGTGCCACGACGTGATGGTCGCGGCCTTGGCCGCAACAGGGGCGCCCGAGGGAACGCTCGGCATCGTCTACGGCCAGACAGCCGGCTCGGCGCTGGTCCGCCACCCGGCCGTCCAGGCCGTCGGCTTCACCGGCTCCACCGGTGGCGGACGCATCCTCTTCGACATCGCCTCCTCCCGCCCCGACCCCATCCCCTTCTACGGGGAACTCGGCAGTGTCAACCCGCTGGTGGTGACCCCGGGGGCGGCCAAGGCCCGCACCGAGGAGGTCGCCGAAGGCGTCACCGGGTCCTTCACCCTGGGGGCCGGGCAGTTCTGCACCAAGCCCGGCCTGGTCTTCCTGCCCGCCGACGAGGCGGGGGAACGGCTGGCCGACGCCATCGAGGGGGCCGTGGCCCAGCGTGGCCCCGCCGTTCTGCTCAACCGGGCCATCAAGCGCGACTATCAGGAGCGCTGGGAGCGCAGCGCCGACACCGTCGGCATCGAACAGCGCGCCGAGGGCACCGCCCCCGAAGGCGAGGGCTGGGGTGTTCCGGTGCGACTGCTGTCCACCACCGCAGCCGAGTTCACCACCGAGGCCGCCGAGGAGTGCTTCGGGCCGGTCACCGTCCTGGTCGCCTACCGCGACACCGCGGAGCTGACCGCCGCCCTGGGGCGGGTGCCCAGCTCGTTGACCGCCACGCTGATCGCCGAGGACGACGAGACCGAACTGGCCGCCGAGATCGGCCCGGTGTTGCGCGACAAGGCCGGGCGCGTGGTCTACAACGGCTACCCCACCGGGGTGGCCGTCGCCTGGGCGATGCAGCACGGCGGCGCCTGGCCGGCCTCCACCAACGCCCTGCACACCTCGGTGGGCATGACGTCGGCCCGCCGATTCCTTCGTCCGGTGACCTGGCAGAACACCCCCCAGGCCCTGCTCCCCGACGAGCTGCGCGACACACCGGCCAACCCGGTTCCGCGCCGGGTGGACGGCCGTCTGGAAACCCTCTGACCGGTTCCCGACACTTCTTCCTCCCGGTCGTGGGGCGGTGCCATCCGGTCACCGTCCCACGACCCCCATCCGCCAGCCCCGGTGTGTCGGCAAGAGCGCCGTCACCAGCCGCGAACGGTGGCGTTCTCGCGGGGGCCGGGACCCCCGTACGGGTGTGCCCCGAGCAATACCGTCGAGTATCACCGTGTGCGGCTCCGGGGTGTCCCGGCTTCCTTGGGCGGTCCTCGTGGAGTTTCGCGCATCTCGGGCGTGGGGTGTTCATCGACGCAACGGGGAGTAAGGCTCAGAACCCGCGCCGTTGCGCACTAGAGTCCCTGCCTGCCGGTGGCCCAGTAGGGCTTCGTGGTGATGGCGCGGCGCGGCAGGTTCTGGGCGTCGACGAGCGCGTGCCGTTGGCGTTGGATGGACTGGGCGTGACCGAGCAGTACGGCGCCGTCGAGGTCCGTGAACTCGTCGTCGGCAATGGCGCGTTCGAGCCAGGACTGCAGCGTGTCGCCCGGCGCTTCCACCGCGGGCAGGAAGTGGTAGCGGGGCCAGCGGGCGGCCAGGGCAGTAACGGCGTCCGCCGGCACCTCGACGGCCACGACCGCGCCGTTGCCGCTCCGGGCGTGGACGTCGAGGGTGCCGAGTGCGCAGCCGTCACCGAGGTAGAGGCACCGCGGCCCGTGTTCACGCAGCGGGCGGTGCCGACCGGCCAGCACCGTCGTTTCGGCGCCGGCCTTCAGGCCGCGGAGCCAGGCGGTGCCGGGGCCCTCGGCACCGGTGGCGGCGATGATGCCGATGTGCTCGGATTCCGGGCCGCCCACTGTCCGCACGGTGTAGCGACGGCCCAGGGTCGGAGCGACGCGGAACTGGACTTCGTGGCCGGGGTGCCAGCCGCCGGAAGGCGCCGTGGCGTGTAGTTCGAGTTCGAGGAAGCCGGGGGCGGGCTCGTGGAGGTGGAGCACACGGGCGCGACGTCCGAGAGCGGAAGCGGCGAGGTCGCCGATGAGGGCGGGTGCTTGCGGCACGATCGGTTCCTTTTTCAGGAGGGGTTGGGCACCGGCGGCGGGCTTACTCGCCAGGACGAGGAAGGCGGCCCCGGCGAACGTCCAGGCGTTGTGCGCGTCGAACCGTTCGGGGAGCCACCCACCCACCGGGATCACCGACACGACGGCCGGCAGGGACCGGTGAGTGTGGGTGCGGTTGCGCGACCGGGGTGTCGGATACCGCCCGCGGTCGATCGCGGGTAGATGGTGGCGATCGTCGCGCCCGGGCGGCTGATGAGGTTCGGTCGTCGGCGTCGCGGCCTGCACTGCCGGGATCATAAGAATTACACTACACCGTGCAGTGCAATCTCGTGTACTGCACGGTGTAGGGTGGCACCGGAGGTGCAGATGAGCACTGTTGGCACGGAGAAGACGGTGCGCGAGGGGTCCGCGGAGAAACGGACGGCGATCCTCGTCGCCGCACGCGAGCTGTTCGTCCACCAAGGGGTGGACCGCGTCAGCATGGACGCCGTAGCGGCAAGGGCGCAGGTGTCGAAACGCACCGTGTACGACTACTTCGGCGACAAACGGAAGCTCTTCCTCGCCATTCTCGCGGCCTCGTCGGAGTCACTGACGGTCACCACGCGCCGAGCGCTCGACGAGCACCTTCCCAAGGACGCGCGGATCACCACGGTGCCGCAACTGGAGCAAGCGCTCACGGCGGTGGCGATCGAGCTCGGCACGTCCGTCGTCCGCTCCGCGGACTACGCCGCCGCGTTCGCCCTCGTCGCCCAAGAACGCTTGCGGACACCGACGACCGAGGACGACCTCGCCACGGAAGCGGTGTCGGAGGACTTGGCGAAACGTATCGCCCACTTCGCCGACATCGGCCTCCTGGACACGGACGATCCCCGCCTAGCCGCCGATCACCTCAGTGCCCTGACCCTCCTGCTGGCCTACGAACGTCAACCGGTCCCGGCCAACGCCGACCCGGAGAAGGTCCGCCAGATCATGATCGACGGAGTCCACGCCTTCATCCGCGCGTACGCCACACGCTAGAACACACCCGCGCCGAAGGAGCCGAGCACGTCAGTCCTGCCCATGGCTCGACACCTTCCCGACCACACCGTGCAAGCGCCAACAGCTCGCGGACGGGCCCCACCCCCTGCGGAGAGGTGTTCACGAGGAGCATGTCACCGGGGCGTATACAGGCCAGGGCGGCCCTCGGCGCGGGCCGGTCGTTGACCTTGAGCGGGCCGCTGGTCTTCTCCTCGAACACCTTCACGCAGATCGGGCCAGGTCCTCGTGCCGGCCTCGGGGCTAGCGCTTGCTCGCGCCGACCCGAACGGGTCTCGATCCTTGAGCCCCCTCCGCCAGGGCGGCCCCATGCGTGTGGCCGCACGGCATCCGTCCCAAATTCTTCGCCCGTCCGGACTCACGTTCGCCGGATCGGGCACGTTTACCCGACGTGAGCCTGAAACCGTTCGAAGAGATCGTGGCCGAGCACGGACCGACCGTGCTGCGGGTCTGTCGGGCCGTCCTCGGTCCGGTCGAGGCCGAGGACGCGTGGTCGGAGACCTTCCTGGCCGCGCTGCGCGCCTATCCCGACCTGCGCCCCAACAGCAACGTCGAGGCATGGCTCGTCACGATCGCCCACCGCAAGGCCATCGACCAGCACCGCATCCGCGTCCGCGTGCCCGTTCCCACCGGTACTCTCCCCGAGCAGCCCACCGACTGCGCCGAGCCCCGGATGCGCGACACCGACCTCTGGAACGCGCTGCGCGCGCTCCCGCTGAAACAGCGCCAGGCCGTGGCCTACCACCACATCGCCGGTATGCCCTACGCCGAGGTCGCACGCATCGTGGGCAACAGTGAGGACGCCTCCCGGAGGGCCGCGGCCGACGGCATCAAGACCCTGCGCAGGATCTATGGGGAAGGAGCATCCCGATGAGCACGGACAACCTGTTCACCGCACTGTCCGAGGACGACCAGGAAGCCAACGACCGTCTGCACGCCCGCCTGGTCGCGACCGCCGTGGCCGAAGGGCTGCTGGACGTCGCCTACCGCACCCTGGACACACCGGTCGGCTCGCTGCTCCTGGCAGCCACCGACCGCGGACTGGTGCGGGTGGCCTTCGCGCGCCAGGACCACGAGGAGGTGCTGGCCCGATTGTCCGCCGAGGTCAGTCCGCGCGTCCTCGCTGCCCCCGACCGCCTGGACACCGTCGCCCGGCAGATCGAGGAGTACTTCGACGGCAGTCGCACCATTTTCGACCTGCCGCTGGACTTCCGGCTCTCCCGAGGGTTCCGGCGCGAGGTCCTGGCCAGACTGCCCGACATCGGCTACGGCCGCACCGCCAGCTACGCCGCCGTCGCCAAGGCCGCAGGAAGCCCCAAGGCGGTGCGCGCAGTGGGGACCGCCTGCGCCACCAACCCGCTGCCCCTCGTCGTCCCCTGTCACCGTGTGGTGCGCAGCGACGGCAGCCTCGGCGCCTACGTCGGGGGAGCCGAAGCGAAAGAGGTCCTCCTGGGCCTGGAGACCGCGGCCTGAGCAATCCGGCCCCGACCAGCAGGGGAGGAACGAGCAGACATGGAGCCATTGATCCCCCGTGACCGTGCGCAGATCGCCCCAGGGGCGGTGCACGTGCCCGACTGGCTGAGCCCCGCCGAGCAGCACGCGATCGTCATCGCCTGCCGTGACTGGGCCACCGGACCGGTGCCGATGCGCGCCGCCCGGTTGCCCGGCGGGCAGCGGATGTCGGTGCGGACCGTATGTGTGGGCTGGCACTGGCAGCCCTACCGCTACACTCGCACCGCCGACGACGCAGGAGGCGCACGAGTCGTGCCCTTCCCCGACTGGCTGGTACGGCTGGGCCGCCGGGCCCTGACCGCCGCCTACGACGACCCGGTCGCCGCATCCCGCTACACACCCGACACCGCGCTGATCAACCACTACGACGACCAGGCGCGCATGGGGATGCACCAGGACAAGGACGAGAAGGTGCGCGAACCGGTGGTGTCCTTGAGCATCGGTGACGCTTGCGTGTTCCGGTTCGGCAACACCGAGACCCGCACCAAGCCCTACACCGACGTCGAACTGCACTCGGGCGACCTGTTCGTCTTCGGTGGGCCGTCCCGGCTCGCCTACCACGGTGTCCCCAAGACCTTTCCGGGGACCGCCGACCCCGCCACCGGCCTGAAATCGGGGCGCCTCAACATCACCATGCGCGTCACCGGCCTCGACTGAGTAGCGTCGTTCCCGAGCGCACCCGACCACCCGAGGAGACCAGCACCATGCCCGAGGTCAGCAGCGACACCACCGCCGAGGCACCCGGACCAGTGGGCAGGGAGGCGGTGACGGGCGAGGACGGACTGGCACGCTGCCCCTGGGCGACCACCCATCCCTTGAACCGGGACTACCACGACACCGAATGGGGGATGCCGGTCCGCGGCGAGCAGGCACTGTTCGAGCGCATCAGTCTGGAGGCGTTCCAAGCAGGGCTGAGCTGGCTGACGATCCTCGCCAAACGCCCGGCCTTCCGCTCAGCCTTCGACAACTTCGACCCCGACACCGTCGCGACCTATACCGACACCGACCTCGAACGCCTGATGGGTGACGCGGCGATCGTCCGCAACCGGGCCAAGATCGTGGCGGCGCGCACCAATGCCCAGGCCGTCCAACGGTTGCGCGTCCACGGCGGTCTCGACGCCTTGATCTGGTCGCACGCCCCCGAGGAGACGCCCGCCCCGCGCACGGACTCCGAAGTACCCACCAGCACGCCCGGCTCACTGGCCCTGGCCAAGGACCTGCGGTCCAGGGGCTTTCGCTTCGTCGGCCCCACCACCGCCTACGCGCTGATGGAGGCGATCGGGATGGTGGACACCCATCTGCTGGACTGCCACCGCCGCGGCCTCTCCGGTGTGCACTCCGCAGCGGCCGCTCCGCGCTGACGAAGGAGACCGGAGCCGCGTCCCCTCCTGCGGCGGCTCGGGTTCGTCTCCTCGGCCACCATCCCCGTCCGCCCCTCGTGCCAACACGCCCGACCGGCAATCCGGATGGGCCAGGACTCCAACGACGGGGAGTCGGGGGGCACCGGCGAGCGTGGCTGCTGTTCGTGCCCTGTCCGCTTTTCAGCTGAATTCACCGTGTCGCGCCACGCCGTACCGTCCGCGGTCGAGCTTTTGCCGGGCGGGTCCGGCAACCCTCCGAAACCCCAGGAAGCACACCACTCCCTGTTTGCCAGGGCACCTTGCCGTTTTCCTCGCGTACGGTGGGAGTGGCCCGTAGCATCACCAATGAAGAAGCCCAACCGTGACGAGGCCACGCAAAATCACCGGGGATCACCAGTTCTCGTGGATGCGCCTAGGTCACTGGCCAGGCCATCGCAGAGATCGGGAATCCCGGCCAGGGCGACCCACGACGGGCCACTGCCGCGTTGATCTTTCGGGAACGAGCGTCTCAGGAGATCGGCGACTATCGGGTGGCGTCGGCCGTCAGGGCACCGCTGTCCCACTGGGGAGGGAAACCCGAATCACCCTCCTTGCCGACCACCGCACGTTGCCCTCGCTCGACGTGCGGTCTTCCGGTCGACCATCCGAAGTCGACGGATGACTACCGGCTGCGGCCAGCGACCCACCACGTCTCACTAACCGAATGAGAGGCAAGCCCCGTGACCCTGTTCCTCCCCGCCCGCCAACCCGCCGAGCGGCGATGCGCCATTCCCGCCCGCCACATCGGGCAGGCGAGGTGAGCGCGATGCACCGTCCGGCTCCCAGTCGCACCACGCAGCATGTCAAGTCACTGAACGCCGCCTGCTTCCGCAAGGGGTTGCGCCTCAGGGCGTCGCAGGGAACCCTCATCGTGACCCGGTTCGGCCATTCGGTGACGGTGTCCCTGGAAACCGATGAGGAGGGCGAGCTGTACTGGGGCGTCATCGGCGCTGAGGGAGCGGGAGGCACCGCCGAAGTCGAGCTGATCGCGCCGGTCGGTGCGGAGATCGCCGCAGCGGCCCGTATCGCCGAGCACCTGGACAGCGCCGCCGACTTCGCCCGCCGGCCACCGGCCCAGTCCTGACCTGAGAGCCCGGTCCTGGCCCGTGCCCCGGCCACGACCGGCGACCATGTGCCGGACGCGGGCCGGCGATCTGTGCGCCTGCCTTGCTGTAGCGCGCGAAGCGCTGGCCGCGAATGCTTCGCGGCCAGCGCTGTTTGTCCCGGGCGGGGCGTCAACAGGACGCGTGGAACGCACCAGTGTGCACGACCCCGATCAGCCGTCCTTGAGCAGTTCGGCCACGACCACCGGAGTCCCCGAAGCGATCGAGGCGTTGGCTGCCAGGCCGGTCAGCAGAGCGTGCGCGCCGTCGGCGTGGTCGGGACGGATTCCGTCGTCACCGCCGCCGAACAACGAGTCCAGCATCCGTACGTCGCCCCCGCCGTGCGTGCCCTCGCCCACCGCGACCGGGATCTCCTCGGGCGGTGCCCAGTGCCGACGCAGGCGCAGCACGGCGGTGGTGTCCTCCTTGGGGGCTGGCATCCCGCGCACGGGCGTCTTCTCGTCGCGGGCGGGGGACGTGTGGTCGAACTCGGTGACGTCGAGTTCCAGACGTCCCTTGCTCCCGGTGATGGACACCCGGTAGCCCTCCCAAGGGGAGTAGGCGGCCAGGTGGTAGCTGAGCTTGGCGCCGGAGGCGTAGCGCACCAGCACCGACATGTCGTCCTCGATGGTGATTCCGGGACCGAACACGTTGAGGTCGCGGCGGTAGCCGTCCTCGTGCTCGGCGTCCAGGTAGAGCGCGCTCAGGTCCGCGCTGTCGCTCAGGTGCAGGGCGAAGGGGTCGTCCTGGGCAGCGGCTTCGCCGTGTCCGCGCTCGTAGTCGGCCGCCACCTCGTGGCGCCGACCGTTGGCGTCGCCGTAGAAGAACAGATCGCCCCAGGCGAAGACCTCTTCGGGATGCGACCCGATCCACCAGTTGACGAGGTCGAAGTGGTGACTGGCCTTGTGCACCAGCAGACCGCCGGAGTTGGCCTTGTCGCGGTGCCAGCGCCGGAAGTAGTCCGCGCCGTGGCGCAGATCCAGCAGCCACTCGAAGTGGACCGAGCCGACCTCGCCGATCACGCCGGAACGGACGAGCTCGCGCAACTGGTGGTGGACAGGGTTGTAACGGTAGTTGAAGCCCACCGTCACCCGGCCTCCGGTCCGCTCCTGGGCGGCGTTGATGCGCCGGCAGCCGTCGAGGTCGGCGGTCATGGGTTTCTCGGTGATCACGTCGCGACCGGCTTCCAGCGCGGCCACGATGTAGTCGGCGTGCGTGCGGTCCACGGTGCACACGATCACCTCGTCCACCGACTCCGCGTCGAGCATCCGGGAGAAGTCGTCGGGGGAGTAGGTGGGGACCGGTGCGTGTCCGGCATCGGCGACGATGCCGTTGTGGACGCGCATCCGGGTCGCGTTGGAATCGCACAAGGCGACAAGCTCACCCCGATCGGCGTGCGTGGTGACCAGTGCCGTCGTGTACATCCGGGCCCGGGAGCCGGTGCCCACGACGGCGAACCGGCGCCGGGGCCGGTCCGCGGCGCTTGACTGTCCTGGGAGTGGAGTGGTCTCGTTCACACCGATTATGGTAAACGCTTTCCAATGATCTGTGCAGGGGTGGGGCGCAGGAGAGTTTTTTGCCGCCCCCGGCTTCCGGGCCGCTCGGGCGACCGGATTGTGCTGGTAGGCGGCTTCGTTCGCCAGTAGAAAGCCGCAACAATCCGGAAACATCGATCGAGGCGGATCGGCGGACGAATCTGTGTCCGTACAGATGCCTTCGACTGAACCGGTTTCATCTGCGCTGATCAAGGGCGATGCCGAGCGCGAGATGGGAGCGAAGGGGTGAGTCCCAGGTCACAGGAGTCGTTGACACCCCTGTAACACGGTGCTAGAAACTGAACATCATATTTCTTGGATAGCGCTTACCAAGCCTTTTGGGCCTTGTTCGGAGCGTGGTCTGCCGCACTTTTTCGGGGGCGGGCGCTCCCGATCCAACGAGATTGGCGGTCACAAGTCATGAATGCAGGCTCGGTCGTGAGACCCGTCGCCGTTTCGGTGCGGGCCTCACACGGTGGTGGTGCACCGTGAGCACAGTGCTCCAGCACCGCCAGCCCGCTGGCTCCGCCGCTACCGCGGCGGCCCCCGCCAAGAAACCCTCCACCAAACAGGGCGATTCCAGGCAGCGGCGCGAGTCCCTCGTCGCCTATGGCTTCCTGGCCCCCTGGTTCATCGGCCTGGGCTTCATCACCATCGGTCCGATTCTCGCCTCCCTGTACTTCTCCTTCACCGACTACAGCCTGATCGGTGACCCCGAATGGGTGGGTCTGGAGAACTACCAGCGGATGCTCACCGACGAGCGTCTGCACAACTCGCTCGCGGTGACCTTCCAGTACGTCTTCGTCTCGGTGCCGCTCCAACTGGCCCTGGCCCTGGCGTTGGCCATGGTCCTGGACCGGGGAGTACGCGGGCTGGCCCTCTACCGCTCGATCTACTACCTCCCCTCCCTGCTGGGCGGCAGCGTCGCGATCGCGATCCTGTGGCGCCAGGTGTTCGGAGCAAACGGCCTGATCAACCAGGTGCTCGCCTTCTTCGGGATCCAGGGGGAGGGCTGGGTCTCCAACCCCGACTACGCCCTGGGCACCCTGATCATCCTCAACGTGTGGACGTTCGGCGCTCCGATGGTGATCTTCCTCGCCGGGCTGCGCCAGATCCCGCGCATGTACTACGAGGCCGCCTCGGTGGACGGGGCGAGCCCGGCGCGCAGGTTCTTCTCGATCACGGTCCCCCTGCTGACCCCGATCATCTTCTTCAACCTCGTGTTGCAGATGATCAACGCCTTCCAGACGTTCACCCAGGCGTTCATCGTCAGCGGCGGAACCGGCGGCCCCACGGACTCGACCCTGTTCTACACGCTGTACCTCTACCAGCGCGGGTTCGGTTCCTTCGACATGGGCTACGCATCAGCGATGGCGTGGCTGCTCCTGATGATCATCGGCGGGTTCACCGTGGTGAACTTCCTCGCTTCCAAGTACTGGGTCTTCTATGGTGACTAAGACGTCCGCTGCGCCGGACCCCACGACCACGAACGCTCCCGAGCGTCGCCTGCCCGAGCACCTCAGGCGGTCACTCACCCACATCGGGTTGATCCTCTTCGGCCTGATCATGCTCTACCCACTGCTGTGGATGCTCGCCAGTTCCTTCAAGCCGACGGCCGAGATCTTTCGTGATCCCAGCCTCTTCACGGGGAACTTCACCCCGGGCAACTACGCCGAGGGCTGGACCGCACTACAGCACCCCTTCCAGCACTACATGCTGAACTCCGCGATCGTGGTGGCCGGCTCGATCATCGGCAACCTGATCGGCTGCTCGATGGCGGCCTACGCCTTCGCCCGACTGGAGTTTCGCGGCCGCAAGCTGTTCTTCGCCATCATGTTGATGACGATCATGCTGCCGATCCACGTCGTGATCGTGCCGCAGTACATCCTGTTCGCCAACATCGGCTGGATCAACACCTTCTATCCGTTGATCGTGCCCAAGCTGCTGGCCACCGACGGGTTCTTCATCTTCCTGATGGTCCAGTTCATCCGGGGACTCCCCAAGGACCTGGACGAGGCGGCCCGGATCGACGGATGCGGCCATGTGCGGATCTTCCTGCGCATCATCCTGCCGCTGTCGGCCCCGGCCCTGGCCACCACGGCCATCTTCACCTTCATCTGGACCTGGAACGACTTCTTCACCCAGCTGATCTTCCTCACCTCACCGGACATGTACACGGTGCCCGTCGCCCTGCGCACGTTCGTGGACTCCTCCAGCCAGACCTCCTGGGGACCGCTGTTCGCGATGTCGGTCGTCGCGCTCGGACCGGTCTTCGGATTCTTCCTCGCCGGACAGCGGTACCTGGTCAAGGGCATCGCCACCACCGGCATCAAATAGTCCAACAGTCGAAGGGAACCGGACATGAGAGCAGAACCCGGCAGCGGGCGCCCCCTGCGCAACTCCAGCGTGCTCAAGCTGTCGGCCGCGATCGCCGCGGTGACCATGGCCGCCACCGCGTGCGGTAGCGGTGGCGGAGACGACGGCAACGTCGAACTGCGGTTCTCCTGGTGGGGCGCCGACGATCGCCACTCCACGACTCAACAGGTCATCGACCGCTTCGAGGCCCAGAACCCGGGCATCACCATCACCCCGGACTACACCGACTGGGGCTCCTACTGGGACAAGCTGGCCACCGGCACGGCGGCCAACGACGCCCCCGACATCATCACCCAGGAAGAGCGCTACCTGCGCGAGTACGCCGACCGGGGTGCACTGCTCGACCTCAACGAGCTCGACATCGACATGTCCTCCATCGACGAACTGGTCGTCGACTCCGGCGATCTGGACGGCAACCGCTACGGCATCGCCACCGGCGTCAACGCCTACGCGATCCTGGCCGACCCCCAGGCGTTCGAGGAAGCCGGCGTGGAGATGCCCGACGACTCCACCTGGACCTGGGACGACTACATCCAGATCGCCAACGAGATCTCTGAGAAGAGCGACAACGAGATCTTCGGTACGCAGAGCATGGGCTACAACGAGTCCGGGTTCGCGATCTTCGCCCGCCAGAACGGCGAGTCCCTCTACAACGAGGACGGCAGCCTCGGCTTCAGCGAGGCCACGCTGGAGAAATGGTTCGACTACTCGGTGCAGCTCCAGGACGGCGGGGGGCAGCCCAGCGCCGCGGAGAACGTCGAGATCGAGGCCGGCGGCCCCGACCAGTCGGTGATCTCCACCAACAAGGGCGCCATGGCGCACTTCTGGTCCAACCAGCTGGGCGTCATCAGTGCCACCTCCGGTCGCGACGTGCAGCTGCTGCGCTACCCGGGCGAGACCGAGTTCGAGCGCACCGGAATGTACTTCAAGCCCGCCATGTACTACTCGGTCTCCGCAGGGACCGACCACCCGGAGGAAGCCGCGAAGTTCGTGGACTTCCTGCTCAACGACAACGAGGCGGCCGAGCTGATCCTGGCCGACCGCGGACTGCCCGCCAACGTCAACGTCCGTGCCGCTGTCCTGGACGCGCTTCCCGAGGCCGACGCGCGCACCGCGGTCTTCCTCGCCGACATCGAGGGCGGCATCGTGGACGGCAACCCGCCGCCGCCCATCGGCGCCGGTGAGGTCGTGGAGATCATCAAGCGGATCACCGACGACGTGCACTTCGGCAACATCACCCCCGCCGAGGCGGCCAAGCGTTTCATGAGCGAGGTCGAGCAGGCCACCGGCTGATCACCTTCGTCTCACCCGGCCCGGTCGGTCCCCTCCCAGAAGGGGGCCGACCGGGCTTTCGCGTGGGGGACGTCCCGATCGCGGCATCGACGGCTTCGTCTTTCCGCTAGATTCCCCCCATGCAAGCCAACGAGCCGGAGGCCGGCGAAACCGTGCACATCCACACTGACGGCGCCTGCCGCGGCAACCCGGGGCCCGGAGGGTGGGGCGTGCTGCTGCGGTTCGGCGCCCACGAGAAAGAGCTCTACGGTGGCGAGCCCCAGACGACCAACAACCGGATGGAGCTCATGGCCGCGATCATGGCGTTGGAGAGTCTCACCCGTCAGGTACCGGTGGTTCTGCACACCGACAGCACCTACGTGCGCGACGGGATCACCAAGTGGGTGCACGGTTGGAAGCGCAAGGGCTGGAAGACCGCCGACAAGAAGCCGGTGAAGAACGAGGAGCTGTGGAAGCGTCTCGACACCGCGGCAGCCCGCTTCGAGGTGGAATGGAAGTGGGTCAAGGGCCACAGCGGTGACCCGGGCAACGACCGCGCGGACGCGCTGGCCTGCCGGGGCCGCGACGAGGCCGGCGCCGGGGCGCCCACGCCGGCGTGAACCGGGAACTCCAGCGCCCGACCGTGCCCTCCAGGAACGGATCGGGGTCCCCGATGATCGGGGGAACGGCCCTCAGCGGTCGTGCCCCGGTTTCCCCCGACCATGGGGGAGAGCATCTAGGATGAGGATGGCCTCCGGGCCGTGGCGGTGGGGCCCGCCACCTCCGCCGAGGCGGGGCAACCGCCGTCATCGACGCGCCAACGGTCCCTATCAGCCCCGCTTTTCGTGCCGCTGGTAGGAGAACCCGTGCCCGATCCGTTCCGCCGTTTTGTGGACCCCGATGTCGACCTCCACGTCCCCCGACAACGCAGGGAGATGCGCGAGGCGCCCTGGCGCATCCTGGGAGTGATTGCTGGGGGAGGTGCACTGGGTGCGCTGGCCCGCCACGGCCTTGCAGAGGCATGGTCACCCGAGCCTGGCGCAGTGGCATGGGTGATCGTGCTGGTCAATGTCAGCGGATGTGCGTTGATCGGTGTACTGATGGAACTACTGCCCCGGTTGTGGCCGTCCAGCAGGTTGATCCGCCCGTTCTGGGGAGTGGGCGTCCTGGGCGGTTACACCACTTTTTCCACCTCTGTGCTGGACGTGGTCACCACTGTCCGGGCCG
This sequence comes from Nocardiopsis ansamitocini, assembly GCF_030268225.1. Taxonomy (GTDB): domain Bacteria; phylum Actinomycetota; class Actinomycetes; order Streptosporangiales; family Streptosporangiaceae; genus Nocardiopsis_D; species Nocardiopsis_D ansamitocini. The sequence continues at coordinate 127,046 of NZ_BSQG01000004.1, forward strand.
GGGTACCGCATCTCGCCTTGGGCTACCTGGGAGCCACTCTCGTCGGAGCACTGGTCGCGGTGTGGGTGTCCGCGACGTTGACCGGTCGGGCCCTTGATTCTGCAAGGAAGCGGTGCCGCGGGTGAGCGCCTCGGTCCCCCACCCGACGCTGCTGGTCCTGGCCACCGGGGAGCCGCCGTGCTGACCACCCTGATGGTCGTCCTGGGGGCCGCGGTGGGTGCACCGGCCCGTTACCTCATCGACCGTGCGGTCCAATCCCGGCACGAATCACTGTTTCCCTGGGGCACGTTCTGCGCCAACACCGTTGGTTGCCTCCTCCTGGGGGTACTCACGGTCCTGCCGTTGTCCGGTGAGGTCATGGCGTTGGCGGCCACCGGGTTCTGCGGGGCGCTGACCACCTATTCCACCTTCGCCTACGAAACGGTTCGGCTGGTCCGCGAAGGTGCGCGGACACTTGCCGTACTCAATGCGGTCGCAAGTATCACGGTGGGGCTGGCAGCGGCATCGGTGGCTGTGTTCCTCGCCGGAGCTCTCTTCGGCTGAGCTCGATGGCGTCCCGGCCCGTGCTCGGATTCCGGGGGAAGTGTTTCCGCCCTACTTCTCCTGGTTGGTGCGCCGGCTCAGCCGGTCATGACGTTGTTTGGCGGCCTGGGCGGTCCCCAGGCCGAGGCCGAACCCGATCTCCTGCCAGGTCATCCCACGTCCCCGGGACATCTCCAGCAACCCCACCTCCAGCTGGTCGAACTCGGCACGGGCCCAGGGAACAAGTGTCAGCGCCGCGGTGAGGTCGGCTGCGTCCACTGCGGGCTCGTCCTCGCCGGGCAGTGCGCTGCCGGCCGCGAGGTCGGAGACGCGGCGTACTGCGTCGAAGGGCTGCATGGGCATCCGGCGCTCGCTCCACCGGGCGCGGTCCTCGCCTGCGGCGTGCCGCTCGGTGAGGCGCATGAGTGCCGCGTACACCCGGTTGCGCCGGGCCTCTTCCGGGTCGGGTCGGGTGAATTCCGCGTCGTCCTGAGTCATGCGTAAACAATGTGTTGAAAACATTCTGTTGTCAACTTAATAAACACAATGGTGATGCTCCGGTCGGTCGCACACCATTCGGTGCGGCCGAGTATCGGCAGGACTCAGCGCCCGTCCCGCACCTCTTCCCCGGCTGGCACTTCGTACGGCACGGGCCGCCGTCACGTGCCAGGTCGATCACGTCGATGCCGGAAGCGGTTCGAGCAGGGGGCGATCCCGTCCCGCACGATCGCCTGTGATCGCCGGCGACTATCGCGGCGATGGCCACGGGCCGCAACCTAACGACGGCGTGACCTGGGGGAACGGGAACGAGAAGGGGAGGCTCGGCAAAGGCGCGGACGAGGTCCGGTCGCGGGGCGTGTGCTCATGGTGATCCTGGAGCTGAACCGTAAATCTTTACTCCCTATTGTTACGCATAAAGCTTTTTGAAAAGTAGTTTGAGGAAGATAAGATGCTGATGCGGAACTGGTCGGAACAGAACGGATGCACGTGGCGCAGCAGCTCTACTACTCACCGGACCAGGTAGCGGACCTGTTGGGGCTGCATGTCAGGACTGTGCGGGCCTACGTACGGGACGGACGGTTGAAGGCGACCAGGGTCGGCAAGCAGTACCGGATCAGCCACGAGGACCTGGAGGTGTTCGTCGGGGGCCGTGCACCGACATCCGCGCGGAAAGCGCGCCATGTCGAGGTGTCCAGCATCGTGCAGGTCGAGGCGATCGGCCCCGAGGAGACGATGCGCCTGACCAATACGGTCATGGCCGTCGTCGGTGGCCGGCAGGGCACTACCGGTGATCATCTTCGGGTCGAGACCGTCTACGACGAGGAACGCGCCTCTCTCAAGATCATCGTTCTGGGCAGCCCGGAGACCACAGCGGACCTGTTGAAGGTCATCAGCACCCTGACGGAGCAACCGGAGTGAAGGGACGTCCGTCCAACCGCCGCAGGGGCGGGCCATAACGGTGAACCATCCCGCCGTGTCCCGGTGCCCCCACGATGCCTCCCGCCGCACCTGCCGTCCGCTCCGTCGCGGTACACCCGCCCGAAAGACCGGTTCCAGCCGGGTTCCGGCTTCTTCTCCTTCTCCGCGTCGAAAGGAACAGCACCCCATGTCCGACGACACACTCCAGTACTTCGGCGACGAGCCCGTCCTCGTATGCAGCTCGGAGGGGCCTCCCCTGCGGGACGAACGCGCCGCAACCGATGTGCTCGGCGACGGTTTCGGGCGCGGCGCAACCTGGGTCGCCGTCCCGGTCGCCCGACTCACCGATGCCTTCTTCCAGTTGCGCACCCGCGTCGCGGGGGAGATCGTCCAGAAGTTCGCCAACTACCGGATGGGGCTCGCCATCGTCGGGGACATCTCCCGGTACGTCGACTCCAGCACCGCGCTGCGGGACTTCGTCGGCGAGAGCAATCGGGGCGGCCAGCTCTGTTTCGTGCCCGATATCGATGCCCTGCGGACCCGGCTGGCACGGGACTGAGCGGGCGACGGCTCCTTCTCCACGGAGCTCCGGGGGCGGATCCGGGCTCGTCGGCGGTTCTGTGGTCTAGCGTGGATCCATGACTGTCGGACCACCGCATACGCGAAAGAGTCTGGCCCGTGATCTGGCGGAACTCGGCCTCGCCCCTGGAGACACCGTCATGGTGCACACCGCGTTCAGGAAGGTCGGTCCGGTCCTGGGCGGCCCCGACGCACTGATCGACGGGTTGCTCGACGTCGTCGGTGCCACCGGTTCGGTGGTGTCCTATCAGGATTGGGAACTCGGCGCCGACGTGTGGGACGACAAGGGGCGCGTTCTCGACTCGTTGCGACCACACGTGCCGCCGTTTCACCCGCAGACGGCTCGGCCCGCGCGCGATCACGGGATCGTCGCCCTGATGATCGGCACACGCCGGGGTGTCAGGCGCAGTGCGAATCCCGGGGCGTCGATCGCCGTTCTGGGCGCGCGAGCCGACGAACTGACGCGCGCCCATTCGCTCGAAGACGGGTACGGTCCGGGTTCGCCGTTGTCGCGTCTGGTCGATGCCGGCGGCCGGGTGCTCATGGTCGGCGCACCGCTGGACACCATGACGCTGCTGCATCACGCCGAAGCCCTCGCGGACCTGCCCGGCAAACGGCGCGTGCGGATCGAGTATCCGCTGCTGGCCGACGGCGGCGGGACGGACTGGCGGTGGGCCGAGGAGTTCGATACCTCGCGTCCGGTCGTCGATGGCCTCGACGATCTTTATTTCGCCACCGTCGTGCGCGATTACCTTGCGACCGGTTCCGGCGCCCAAGGCCGTGTGGGCTCGGCCGACAGTGTGCTTGTCGACGCCGCGGACATCATCGCCCACGCCGTTGAATGGCTCGAGAAACGGCCCCGCTGACGAGCACCGACACGGTGGCAGCGTCTTCGGGCGAGGGCGACCGGACATCCTGCGGTATTCCTTTCCGCGCCCATGGGCCGGATGACGCCGCCTTCCCGTTCCCAAGGACCATCGAATCATCTTGCTCCGAGGCACCGATCCGACCAAAATCCGATCTCGTGTGTTTCCCCTGATCAATCTGTTACCGTGACTCCGTGCACCTTCCTCTCTACCTCTGATCCGAGCCTGAGCGCCCGCCCCGCCAACTAGGTGGCCGCGGGTGCCTGACGTATGCATTGGCCCGCTCCGGGTCTTTCGTCGGCTCGATGAGCTCTTGCACGCCCCGCTGCGATCGCGCCGGGCGGAGCTCTGTTCGGAGGAACATTGGTCACCCCCAATCCCAAACTTGTGCTGCCCGCTGGGGGGCGGGCGCAATTGACCGCGAATGGCATCCACATCGACCGTGGAGGTCGCACGGTTCTTTCCGGCGTCGATATGACCGTCACGCCGCGATCCCGATGGGGAGTCGTGGGCGAGAACGGCCGCGGAAAGTCCACGCTGCTCCACATCCTCGCCGGTGTACTGGAACCTGATGCCGGAACCGTGCAGCGGATCGGCACCCTCGGCGTCGCTGAGCAGGAGATGCCGGCAACCGACGGTCGCACCGTCGCAGACCTGGTCGACATCGAGCTCGCCGACGTCCGCGCGGCCCTGGCCGCGCTCGACGCCGGCGCCGAGGACCTCGCGGACGGGAGTTCCCGGGCCGCCGAGAGATACGCGGCCGCCCTGAGCACCGCCGAGGTTCTGAACGCATGGGACGCGGACCGACGCGTCGACCTTGCGCTTGAGAACCTGGGTGCTGTCACCGACCGGTCGCGTCCGTTGGCGGAGCTGTCCGTCGGGCAGCGCTACCGTGTCCGACTGGCCTGTCTGCTGGGTGCCTCGCACGACTTCCTGCTACTGGACGAGCCGACGAACCACCTCGACTCGGCCGGACTCGACTTTCTGACCGATCAGCTGCGCGGGCACGAGAACGGCGTGGTGCTCGTCAGCCACGACCGCGCCCTGCTGTCGGATGTGGCCACGACAATGCTCGACCTCGACCCGAGCCGCGACGGCCGGCCCCGTGTCTACGGCGGAGGGTTCGCCGGCTACCAGGAGGGCCGACGCACCGAGCGCGAACGATGGGCGGCCGAGTACGAACAGCAGCAGGCCGAACACGTGCGCCTCGCCCAGGATCTCTCCGCGGCACAGAACCGTCTGGTCGGCGGATGGCGGCCGGACAAGGGCACCGGCAAACACCAACGGGCGACCCGCGCCCCCGGCCTCGTCCGTTCGGTCCACCGTCGGCGTGACGATCTGGAGGCGCACGCGGTCACCATGCCGCCGCCCCCACTACGGTTCCGGATGCCGGAACTGGCCGCGCGGCCCGGAGCGGTCCTGTTGAGGGCCGACGAGGTCACCGTCGAGGGGCGTCTGGAGCAGCCGGTCACGGTTGCCCTCGGCTCAGGGGCACGGCTGGTGGTCACCGGAGCTAACGGAGCGGGCAAATCGACGCTCCTGTCGGTCCTCGCCGGCCGAATCGAGCCGACCGGCGGAGGTGTGCGCAGCGCACGTAGCGCCAGGGTGCGGTTGCTGACGCAGGAGTCGCCGCAGGCGGGTTCGCGCCGCGCCCGCGACGTGTTCTCGGTCCACATGAACCGGCTCGTCGACAAGGGCGTCCTCGGGGAGGGCGAAGCGGTCTCCCTGAGCTCTCTGGGGCTGCTCTCGTCCGGGGACGTCGACAAACCGTTGCGTGAGCTGTCAATGGGGCAGCAGCGCAGGTTCGACCTTGCTTTGGCGCTGGCGTCTCGTCCGCATGTCCTGTTGCTCGACGAGCCGACGAACCACCTCTCGATCGCCCTCGTCGACGAGCTCACCGAGGGGCTCGGCTCCACCGGGGCGGCGGTGGTGCTCGCCACCCACGACCGGCAACTGCAACGCGACGTCGGTTCCTGGGATCGGCTCACACTGAGGCCGCCCCCCGACAAGGCGACCGGCCGGTCGGGTGCGTGACGGAGGGGAGCAGGCATCGCGGTGTTCACAGCGGTCGGGGCTTATTCGTCCAAGGCGAGAACGCACCCCCTTGGACGAGTAAGCCCGAGCAAGCAAGAAGAGGAGGCTGCTGCTCGCCCCGTGGCCGCCGGGGGAGAGAGAACACGGCGGCCGATCCCGTCGGTCCTCGGTGCGAAGTCCTGCACCGATGTTCTTCGGTCCCCGTGACGACGCAACCGCCGAGGACTGCCCGGGGTCGGTGGACCCACAGGTGGCGGCAGGTCTGCTCACCACCTGTGGGGCCGGCGCGCCGATCCTGCGCGAGAGTGATGTGTGGTTGTCGAGATCACAAGAGCCGCTTCTCTCATATTTGAGATAAATTCTCGAATATGAGAGAGATCGATGCGGCCCTCCCGGCCTCCGCCCCCGACAAGGTGGAGGCCGGACTCGCGTCCAGGCTCGCCGACCTCAGGGAACAGCACGCCTGGTCGCTGGAGGAGTTGGCTCGACGTACCGGGGTGAGCCGATCGACCCTGTCCCGAATGGAACGCGCGCAGATCAGCCCCACCGCAACAATGCTGGGCAAATTGTGTGCGGTCTACGGGCGGACGATGTCGCAGCTCCTGGCCGAGGTGGAATCGGAGCAGCCCCAGTTGGTGCGTGCCGACGTCCAGCAGATATGGCGCGACGAGGCGTCCGGCTTCACCCGCCGGTCGGTGTCGCCTCCACAGTCGGGGTTTCGCGGCGAGGTCGTCGAGGGCATCCTGCGCCCGGGCTCGGACATCGCCTACGACCAACCGCCGATACCAGGGCTGGAACAGCACATCTGGGTGTTGGAAGGCACGGTGCGGATCACCACGGGTGACCACGTGTACGACCTCGCGACGGGAGACTGCCTGCGGTTCCGGCTCCGGGGCCGCTCGCGCTTCTACTGCCCGGGGCCCGCAGCCGTCCGGTACGTCCTGCTGATCGTCCTGCCGTGAACCGCGTGGGTCCTCCCGCCCTCCCTTCACCGCCTGCCACCGAGTAGAAGGACCGTGCGATGCCCACCATCACCCGCCTGACGGCCGACGACTTCCCCGATCACGTCGAGGACCTTGCCTCCCTCCTCACCGATGCCGTGACCAGCGGCGCTTCCGTCGGTTTCCTCACGCCCTGCCACCGGTCCGCCGTGGACTGGTGGCGCGCGCGGGCACGAGCGGTGGCCGAGGGGAAACTGATCGTCTGGGTCTGCCGTACCGCCGAGGGAATCGACGGCACGGTCAGCCTCGCGCCTGCCGACCTCCCCAACGGGCGCCACCGTGCCGAGGTCAGCAAGCTTCTGGTCCACCGCCGGGCTCGCGGAGGAGGGCTGGGGCGCGCGCTTCTCACCGCGGCCGAACAGGCCGCCGTCCGCGCCGGGACCACTCTCCTCCTGCTGGACACCCAGACCGACAGCCCCGCCGAGTACCTCTACCGGAGCGCAGGCTGGACCAGGTACGGCCTTGTCCCCGACTACGCGCGCGACCCGGCCGGCGTCCTCCGGGACTGCAGCTTCTACTACAAGCGATTCGCCCCCTGAGCTGCTCGCCGTGGCACGCGCGTGCCCGAGACCGCTTCCGGGTGACCGACAGGAGATGTCAGGTACCGGGTGCCACCATTTCTCCGGCCGGTAGCCGGTACCGGTTCGCGGAGAGGACGGACAGCCATGAAGGAAACGGTTTCAGCGAGGCTTGAGGGCAGGGTCGCCCTTGTCGCGGGGGCCACGCGGGGCGCAGGACGGGGGATCGCGGTCGAACTCGGAGCGGCCGGGGCCACCGTCTACGTGACCGGCCGCAGTACCCGCGGCCTGCGCTCGGAGTACGACCGCCCCGAGACGATCGAGGACACCGCCGAGCTCGTAACCGCCGCGGGAGGCACAGGAATCGCCGTTCCCACCGACCACCTGGTGGCCGACCAGGTCCGCGCCCTGGTGGAGCGTATCGATACCGAACAGGGGCGCCTCGACGTACTGGTCAACGACATCTGGGGAGGTGAATCACTCTTCGAATGGGACAGTGCCGTGTGGGAGCACGACCTCGACAACGGCTTACGACTGTTGCGCCTCGCGGTGGAGACGCACGCCATCACCAACCACCACGCACTGCCCTTGCTGTTGCGTACCCCCGGTGGCCTCGTGGTGGAGATGACCGACGGCACAGCGGAGTACAACGCCTCCACGTACCGGGTCTCGTTCTTCTACGACATCGCCAAGGCGGCGGTGCTGCGCATGGCCTTCGCCCTTGGGCACGAGGTGGGACCGCGCGGTGCCACGGCGGTCGCGCTGACCCCGGGATGGATGCGGTCGGAGATGATGCTGGAGCACTTCACGGTCACCGAGGACACCTGGCGCGACGCCCTCGAACGCGAACCGCACTTCTGCATCTCCGAGACACCGCGCTATGTCGGGCGCGCGGTGGCAGCGCTCGCGGCCGATCCGCAGCGCTCGCGCTGGAACGGGGAATCGCTGTCCAGCGGCCGGCTCGCGCAGGTGTACGGCTTCACCGACCTCGACGGAAGCCGCCCCGACGCCTGGCGCTACATCGTGGAGGTGCAGGACGCCGGACGGACCGCCGACGCGACCGGATACCGTTAAACGGTTTGCGCCCCGAGACGCTCATCCTCGACACTTGCCAGGTCAGCGCCTCCCGTCACCATCGAACCGCTCGGTTCGGTGGTGGCTTCCGGCATGTTCGCAGGACATGCGACCATGCGCGGAGCGTCCCAGGGTGCATTGGGAAAACGGCTGTGCACAGCCCCGGCCATCGGTTGCGAGGAGCCCCGCACACAGTGTCCGAGAACCGTGAACACGCAGAACCCGTTCCCGTGGAAGACCGGCACGCGTTGCAGGCCGACTGCGCGAACTGCTTCGCGTTGTGCTGCGTGGCCCCGGCCTTCTCCGCTTCGGTCGACTTTGCGATCAGCAAGGACGCCGGTCAGGCGTGCCCCAACCTGCAGCCCGATTTCCGCTGCGGCGTTCACACCCGCCTTCGCCCGAAGGGTTTTCGGGGGTGCACCGTTTACGACTGCTTCGGGGCGGGACAACAGGTCTCCCAGGGCACCTTCGGCGGACAGGACTGGCGACGGGTTCCACAGGCCGCGAAACAGATGTTCACGGTCTTTCCGGTCATGCGCGACCTGCACGAATTGCTGTGGTACCTGACCGAGGCGAGGTCGCTGTGCCCCACCCTCCCACTCCGTGAGGAGCTCACCGCACAGATCGAGGTGACCCGGAACCTGACCCGCAGCGGCCCCGATGAACTGCTGGAACTCGATGTGACGGCCCATCGGAGGAACGTCAACCCCCTGCTCCTGCGCACGAGCGAACGCGTCCGCGCCGGCTTCCTGAGCGAGAAGAAGGACCACCGGGGTGCCGACCTCATCGGGGCGAAGCTCAAAGGGCGCGATCTCACGGGCGCCAATCTGCGTGGTGCCTGTCTTATCGGCTCCGATCTCCGAGGAGCCGACTTGGCGATGGCCGACCTGACCGGCGCCGACCTCAGGGATGCCGACATCAGAGGTGCCCACCTCGCCGAGAGCATCTTCTTGATCCAGTCCCAGGTGGATGCGGCCAAAGGCGACACCTCCACGATGCTTCCGCCGTCACTCGCCCGCCCGGGACACTGGTTCACAGGCTGACCGTGCTCGGAGCGTTCAGACGTGGAAGGGCACGGTGGTCACGACGATCTTCGGCAGTGGGCGAAGCGCACGCCGAAGCCGAGCGGCGAGCCTGCTGTGCAGGAGGCGGTGCCACCAGTGGACGGCCACGATCTCGGGAAGGATCACGGTCACGGTGAGACCCGGACGCTGTTCGTGGAGCGCCTCGATGTAGTTGACCAGTGGGGCGACCACCGCCCGATACGGGGAGACCACGACCTCCAGCGGGAGATGGTCGCCCCACAGCACCCAGTAGTCCCGAAAACGTGCGGCCTCGTCTTCGCTGGTGCTCACGTGGAGTGCGAGGACGGGTTGCTGTAGCGATGCCGCATACGCCAGTGCGCGCATACTGGCCAGATCCATTGTGCCGATCGGGACGACCGACAGGTGGTGGATCTCTTCCGGGGTCTCCTCGTTCTCGCGGGCCGCCCACTGCGCGGGCGACTCGGGTGCGCCACGCCGGACGGAGGACGCGGGCTCGCAGCTTCCGTAGTGTGCGGGAATCGTGTGCATGGGCAGTTCGATTGCGTGGGAGTGCAGCCGAAGGGCCCGGCCAACGGTGTCGTAGTGGCGGCGAATTCGCAGCGTCACCAGGACGAACACCCCGACGATGAGGATGGCCACCCATGCGCCGGAGGTGAACTTGGTGATCCCCGCGGTGACGAAGACGATCCCCGACAACAGGGCGCCGGTGGCGTTGAAGGCCAGGCGCTTGCGCCAGTCACGGTTGCGCAGGCGCCACCAGTGGACCACCATGCCGGTCTGGGAAAGCGTGAAGGCGAGGAAGACCCCGACCGCGTACAAGGGGATCAGGGAATCGGTCTTTCCGTCGAACGCCACGTAGACCAGGGCCGCGGACACGGACAGCAGGATGATCCCATTGCTGAAGGCGAGCCGGTCGCCCAGCCGGAGGAAGCTGCGCGGGGCGTGGTCGTCCCGCGCGAGCAGGGAGAGGACCCGGGGGAAGTCGTTGTAGGCGGTGTTGGCAGCCAGGAGCAGCACGGCCGCCGTGGCCGCCTGCACGAAGACGTACATCCACCCCGAACCGAAACTGCGGTGGGCCAGTTGCGACAGGAGGGTCTCCTGAGTGCTGGGGACCACTCCGCTGAGGTGGATGACGGCGACCATTCCTGCGAACAACGCGACGAGGATGGCGATCATCCAGGTCAGGGTCGTTCGGGCGTTGCGCCACTCCACGGGTCTGAACGCCGGCACCGCGTTGGAGATCGCCTCGATCCCGGTCATGGCTGTCGCCCCGGACGAGAAGGCGCGCATCAGCAGCAGCACCGTGACACCCTCGACGAGGGTCACTGGAGGGGCGGGGACCGGTTGGAAGCCGCGTCCCGCCGCATCGACGAGACCGGCCGCGATCAGCGCGAACATCGCGATGACGAAGAAGTAGGTCGGGGCCGCGAACAGCACGCCGGCCTGCCGGATACCGCGGAGGTTCCCGGCGAGCAGGACCGCGATCACCCCGACCCCGATCGGCACGGTGGCCCCGGTCAGGGCGGGGACCGCCGAGGTGATCGCCGCGACCCCGGCGGAAATGGACACGGCAACCGTCAAGATGTAGTCGGTCATCAGGCCGGCTGCGGCGATCAGACCCGGGACGCGCCCCAGGTTGGCGCTGGCGACGATGTAGGAGCCTCCGCCGTGCGGATAGGCGCGGATCGTCTGGCGGTAGGACAGTCCCACGACCAGCATCAGGAACACGATCGCCACGGCGATCGGCAGCGAATAACCCAGTCCGACGACACCGGCCAGGACGAGGACGGTGAGCATGGCTTCTGGCCCATAGGCGACGGAGGAGAGCGCGTCGGCGGACAGTACCGGCAGCGCCACCAGTTTGCGCATCCGCTCGTAGGCGATCGCGGTGCTCTTCAACGCCGCACCGAGGATCACTCGGCGCACACGGTATCCGACGCGTCCCAGCCGGGTCGGTGGCACTTCCGTGCCCTCGGTGATCTCCATCGGAGGCTGACCGCTCAGGGCGGAGACACGCACCAGCCGCTCGAACCGGCTGGGCAGGATTTCGGCGGGGGCGGGGAACCTGCCCAGGTCCGGGTTGACGGGCAGTGCCCGGCGCCATACCGCCGGGTCGCCCGCCACCCGCCCCCATTCCCGTCCGACGAGGCGCAGTACCTGGAGCTGTTCCTGGTCGAGTCCGGGCAGCAACGGGGGAGTGCTCGGGGGTTCGGGAGCCCGGGTGTGGCCGCTTCCACGGGAGTGTCGGTGCGCGTCCGCCATGGGGCTCAGTGTTGCCCGCGATCGAGCGGCGGGAGGGTACCCACGCGGTAGCCGGCAGGTATTTTCCCTGGTGGTTACCTGCGGCTCCCTTGAGTCGGCGCCGGGCCGGTCGAATACGGCGGGCTTCGTCAGACCGTCACGGTGGTGCGGTCGCCGAGTTCCGCGGAGATGAGTGTCTGCGCGGCTCTGCGTGCCTGGCGGGCCGGGTCGGGGCTGCCCGCGATCGCAGCGGTCGTCTGGGCTCCTTCGGCCAGGAGAGCCAGGTACCCGGCGAGCTCTGCCGATCCGCCCGCCTGTGCGACCAGGCCGACCATGAAACGCTGGAACGATTCCTTGTGCTCCCTGACAGCGGCGGCGATGCTCGGCGCGGTGCCGATCTCCCCGAAGGCGTTGATGAACCCGCACCCGCGGAACGTGTCGTCGGTGAACCAGCCGGCCAGGTAGTCGTAGACGGCGAGCACCCTGTCCTGGGGAGCCCCGACCTGGGAGACCTGCGCCTCGAGCCCTTGTGTCCACAGCTGGTGCCGGTGGCTCAGGACCCCGAGCACGATCTCCTCCTTGGAGGAGAACAGTGAGTACAGGCGCTTGAGCGAGACTCCGGACTCGGTGCGGAGCCGGTCCATGCCGACGGCCTGGATGCCGTTGCCGTAGTACAGCCGGTCGGCCGCCTCGATCACCCGACGCCGGGCTTCCACATCGTCCATACCGCGAGTCTAACTTGCGCGGAGAACGATCGCTCTCTAGGGTGAGAAGCGTAAGAGAACGATCGTTCTCCACAAAAGGGAGGCCACCACCATGGGGTACATCACCGCCGGCAGTGAGAACAGCACGCCCATCGAGCTGTACTACGAGGACCACGGCACCGGCCAGCCGGTCGTACTCATCCACGGCTACCCGCTCAGCGGTACTTCATGGGAGAAGCAGACCGCCGCGCTGCTGCGTGCCGGCTACCGGGTCATCACCTACGACCGGCGCGGCTTCGGGCAGTCGAGCAAGCCGACCGTCGGCTACGACTACGACACCTTCGCAGCCGACCTGAACGAGGTGCTGACGGCCCTTGACCTCGGGGACGTCGTCCTCGTCGGTTTCTCCATGGGGACGGGCGAGGTCGCGCGTTACCTCGGCACCTACGGATCGGCCCGGGTCGCCAAGGCCGTCTTCCTCGGGTCGCTGGAGCCGTACCTGCTCAGGACCGACGACAACCCCACCGGTGTTCCCCAGGACGTCTTCGACGGACTGCTGGCAGCGGTGACAAAAGATCGCTACGCGTTCTTCACCCAGTTCTTCGCGGACTTCTTCAACACCGACACCTTCCTGGGCAATCGGCTCAGCGAGGAGGCGCTGCGCGCCAACGTCGCAGTCGCCGCAGGAGCCTCGCCGTACGCCTCGGTCGCCGCGCAGCCGACGTGGCTCACCGACTTCCGCTCCGACATCCCCACGATCGACGTTCCCGCGCTGATCGTGCACGGCACCGCCGACAACATCCTGCCGATCGACTCCACGGGCCGCCAGTTCACCAAGGCGCTGCCCGCTGCCACCTATGTCGAGATCGAGGGGGCACCGCACGGACTGCTGTGGACGCACGCGGAGGAGGTCAACTCCGCGCTGCTGCGGTTCCTGAGGGAGTAGCCGGCCCCACCGCTGCGATCGGGCCCGGCCGTTCGCCGGACCTGATCGCAGCGGACGTCCGATGCCCGGCCTCCGACGTCCGCCCTGCGGGGGCGGTGACGGCGAATCCTCCGGCGGTTCCCGGGAGAAGCCGCGCACGCGAACCGCCGTTTCCCGCGGGAGAGTCAGCCGAAACCACCGTTGCTCATCAGCAACTGGCCATTGATCCACTGCCCCTGCGGCGAGCAGAGGAAATCCACCAGGTGGGCGGTGTCCTGAGGTGTGCCGAGGCGGGCGAGCGGGGTGTGGTCGACGCAGTCCGTCCTCGTCCGATCGGACATCCAGCCGGTGTCCACGGGGCCGGGGTTGACGACGTTGGCACTGACGCCGAGATGGGCGAGTTCGTGCGCGGCGGCCAGGGTGATGCGGTCCATGGCCCCCTTGCTCGCCCCGTAGGGCAGGTTCTGCACGGTGTGGTCGCTGGTGAGGCCGATGATCCGTCCGCTGCCGGGAGCGCCGCGAAAACGCCTTCCATACTCGCGGATCAACAGCCAGGTGGCGCGCGCGTTGACGGCGAAGTGCCGGTCGAAGCTCTCCACTGTGGTGTCGAGCAGGCCGGAGTCGACCGACTCGCAGTGGCACATCACCAGGGCGGTGACATCGGTCGACCGGCTTTCGGCATCGTCGAAGATCCGGGCGGGGGAGTCGACGTCGGTGAGATCGGCCTCGATCGCGACGACGGCGGCACCGTGTGCGGCGATGGCCGCCCCGATCGTGTCGGCGGCACCCTCTTGCGCTCCCCATGCCATGCGCGCGTCGTAGGGGGTCCAGTAGGTGAAGGCGATGTCCCATCCCGACGCCGCCAGCTGCGTGGCGATGGCAGCGCCGATACCGGCGCTGCGGCCCACACCGGTGACCAGCGCCAGCGGTCGGGAGTCCCTGGTGGAGTCCTGGAGGAAAACGGGCCGGCACTGATCAGGGGTCATGACACAGGATCGTCGGGCACCCGGATCGGGACGGCAACTGTTTTTCGGGGGCGTGCCCTCAGGGGCCTCGCGAGAAGACTCCGATCGGCGAGACCACGCTTGCCGTGCACCGGGGAAAGAGACAGGGGCGGGGGCCGGTCAGCCGCGCATGACGCGTTCGACGAGGACCTGCCAGCTTTCGGACAGGAGGTGGGCCGATCCCGACGGGCCGGGGGCTTCGTCCATCGACAGGTACAGCAGCAGAGGAGCTTCCAGGGCCGCGGTGAGCTGGACGGCGAGACTGTCCAACAGGGGCAGGGGGACGAGCAGTCCGGCCTGGCCGAGCAGCATACGGATGTGGGGCTGGGTCATGCCGACCCCGTCCTCCGAGGCCGGCTGGGTGTGGTCCATGGCCGCTCTGGCAATCGCGTGGTGGTCCAGGAGGAAAGGGATCCGGGCGCGACCGTAGGCGATCAGGCGTTGCTCGGCGTCGGCACCCGGGCCCAAGGGCGGCGGCCCGGACAGCACCTGTTCCTGGAACCGACGCTCGTCGTCGTCGAGCAGGGCCCGGAAGATTCCTGCGCGGCTGCCGAAACGGCGGAAGACGGTCCCTTTTCCCAGCTCGGCGCGCTCGGCAAGGCCGTCCATGGTGACCTTCCCCGGTCCGTGCTCCGTGATCATCGCGCGGGCCGTCTCCAGCAGGCGCTCACGATTGCGCACCGCGTCCGCACGCTCACCACGCGGCTTCCCGAAGGGCACTACAGGCGTATTCACAGGGACAACCTACCCCCGGAGATGCTAAGCGGGGTAAAGTCCGTTTATGCTGGGGTGTGGCACCGGTCAATCGTCCGGCCCGTAGTCATGCCGCATGCCGCAGAGCTGCACATCCTTGGAGAAGTGAGACCTATGAACCTGTTCCGACTGGACACCAGCATTTTCCCGACCGCCTCCGCCAGCGCCGAGATCGCCGACCGCGCCGAGGCCGAATGGACGTCCGCGCACCCCGAGGGCAGCGTGATCCGTCGCAACCTGGGGGCCGACCCGCTGCCCTCCGACGCCTGGGCACTCGCCACCACGGCCGGTTCCACCCCCGAGGACGACCGCACCCAGGTCCAGCGCGATGCACTCGCCCTGGTGGCCGACCTGGCCGCCGAACTGCAGGACGCCGACGCCGCGATCCTGGCTGTGCCGCTGTACAACTACGGCGTCTCCCAGCACTTCAAGGCATGGGTCGACCTGGTGATCGCGGGCGGAGGACCCACCAACCCGCTGCTGAAGGGCACGCCCACCGTGCTGGTCACCACTCTCGGCGGCGGTTACGGCCCCGGAACCCCGCGCGAGGGCTGGGACCACTCCACCCCCTACCTCGAGCGCGTCGTCGGCGACATCTGGCAGGCCGACCTCACGGTCATCAAGCGCGAACTCACCCTGGCCGCGACCACACCGGGCATGGAGGGCCTGAAGGACCTCGCCGAGCAGCAGCACTCCCACGCCCTGGCCGCCGCACGCGACGCCGGCCGGGTCCTCGCCGGAAACTGAACCCCTGGTGGGGGCGGCACACCCGCCCGCGGCGTCGCCCCCACCGGTCGCTCTCCAGACCGCCCGTGCCGGCCACTTCCCCCAGCCTGCCGATCTCAGTCCAGGAAAAGGGCTGCGAGCCGGGGAAGACGACGCGACGTCTCCGCGTCGTCCTCGGGGTCCCAGTTCACCCCGGTCGGCCGTTGCGGCCGCGTCATTTCCCGCACCGCTCTCTCGGTCACCGTGGTGAGGGACTCGGTCACCCCTTTCCCCTTCGCATACGTCTTCCCGACGAGACTGCTCAGGGACTCGTATCCGATCCACGCGCTTTCGCCACGGCTCATCCGGATGACCACGGGAAGGTCGGCCAGAGTGTCGGGGTCGGCGACAGCCTTGGTGAAGGTGTCGCGTCCGAGAAGGATCAACCCGTCGCGGAAATCCATGAAACCGTCGTCCCCGCAGCCGCCCTCAATCAGATAAGCAGCGTTTTGCAGCGGATACCGAAGCGCGGAGTCGCTCACCTCGATCCTCGTGAGGGAGAAGTCGATGATCTCCGCCGGCGTCAGCGCGGCCAGCACGTCGGCCAGCGCCGCCGGCAGCGGGTCGTCCGGCAGATTACGGTCGTCCGCCCGGTCGCCGACGCCGGCACGCGCGGTCTCGATGAGATCCCACCACATGTCGATGTGCATGCCGGCAATCCTAGGGAGGGCCGGTCCGCCTGCCGTCCACAGGTTGCCCGTCCTCACCAACGGGTCGATGAGCCGATCGTTGGTCTACCCGTCGAATGTCTCGTCGATGCGCAGGCCGCCTGCGAAGGGCATCGTCTGCCACTGGTCGACGGCTGGCCTGAGGTACTCCATCAGCTCGGGCAGCTGCGGGACAAGCGTGAGGGTGGCGACGACCCGCAGCATACCCAGGGCGTTGACGAAACCCAGGGCCTCCTCGTCGAGCGGTCTCGTGCCGTTGCGCCGCGCGCCGCGGTTGTAGGCGGATTCGTGCTCGGATCCGAGAGCGGCGAGGTCCCATTCGACGGGCCCCAGCGTGACCAGTTCGAAGTCGGCGTAGAGGTCCCCGTCCACCCCGGAGAAGATGTTGGCGGGCGGGGAGTCGCCGTGGACGGGCTGGAGCCCCACACCCGGGAACCGGGCCTCGAAGGCCGCGCGCGAGCGCACGAGTGGTTCCAGGATCTGCCACTCGCGGCGGGCGCGGTCCAGCTCGGCCGTTCCGATCAGGGCACGGTGTCGGTCGAGCCGGGCAAGGCTTTCCGCGATGAACTGTGGATCGGCCGCAGACAGAAACTCCAGGGGGCCGGGGTAGGCGCGCATTGCCGCGTGCAGATCGGCGACGCTCTCGGCGTTCGCCACGTAATCGGGTTTCCTGTCCCGGTCCTCCTGGACGAACGGCCAGAACGTCATCGAGAAACCGTCGCGTTGCACGGGTTTTTGCGGCACGAGCGGACTGGGCGCGATCACGGGAACCCCCTGACCGGCGAGCCAACGTGTCACGTCCAGCTCGTCCTGTTGGCGGCGTGCGAGGGCGACCAGGTCCTCCGGGTGCGGCAAGACGGTGGGAATCCGGGCCACGACCGGAGAGGGCGCCAGGTGGACGACGACGGAGAAGACGTCGTGCAGCACCGTGGGATCGGTAACGGTCAGGCCGAGCTCGCGCCCTGCCGCGACGGCCGCGCCGACCGCGGCGGAGGTCCGGTCGGCGAGCTGTTGTGGTGTCAGGAACGTGGTCATGGCTCCATCATTTCAGCGGGATCGGGCTGCCAGGAGTCGTTCGGCCCCCAATCCTGTTCCGATGTTCCTCACCCCGCCTTCCTCCTCGACGACGACGCCGGACCCGCGTATCCACTGGGGAGGCGGGGAACCCCGCACCCGGTGTGGCCGGGCCACACGGATCTGCTGGACGTGGCGGAGGAAACCGCCCGAACAGGGGGTAATGACCCGTTGCCGTTGTACGGCCCCGCCCGGTTCGGGCGGGGCCGTACTCATTTCCGGGGCTGGTCCTTTGATGCCGGGTCCATCGTGTCCGTCCCGACCGTCACGGCGGTCAGCTCATCCCAGAGCCTTCGCCACGGTTCGACGGGGAAATGGGAATCGAGCCGGCCGAGGTTCTTCCGCATGGCCTCGGCGAACCACCGTTCGTCGTCGGCCCGGGCACGCATGAGTTCGAGCATCTTCTCGGCCGTCCCCCTCAGGTCGCCCTCCCCGTGGAGACGGGCGCACAGGAACGCGTCACCGTAGATATCGCAGAAGGCGTTGAAGTCACCGACCGCACTGGGGATACCCGCGACGGTCGCGAGCGCGGGCCCCAGCCCGACACTCTCCACGTCCGGGCGGTTCGGTGTGAAGAGCACCCCGCCACCGGTGGCGGCACCCACCCGCAGAAGGTCGACCTCGTCGAGGTGCCAGAGGCGGTCCGCTCCCCGGTAGCTCTGGAGCGGCACCCCGTCCAAGAACCTCACGTGGTCCAGAACGTCCTCGTGCAGGGCCTCGTCGAGCACCTCCTTCGTGTAGTCCGGGTCCTCACCGAGATCACCGAAGACCAGCAGGAGAGGCTCCGATCGCCCTTGCTCCCTGCTCACCTCCCGTATGCGGGAGAAGAGCCGTATCGAGATCTCCACCCCTTTGACCCTGAAGACACGGACGGGGACCAGGAGCAGCGGCTGTCCCGGTACGGCGCCGATCTGCTCCAGGAACTCCTCGTGCCGGTCCTCCAACACCTCGGAGGGAGCTGCGGGCAGCACGTTGGGGACCGTGACGGGTTCCAGCGGGGTGGGATATCCGGAAGCCTCGACCCGCAGTGCCTCCGACACCACCGCCCAACGGTGTGCGTCGTGTCGGCCGGGCAACGGGGTGAATTCGTTGGGGGCCGGGGGATAGACCCGTTCGTCGCCCTCGTGCACGGCGTAGCTGCCGAACAGGTCGTGGTCCCAGAAGAGGACTCCACCGGGCCGTCCGCCGCCCCAGCGCCGCGCCGCGGCCCGGTGAAGGGCAAGGGTCACCGGAACCGCGTCGGTCAGGGTCATGTTGACGGCCACCACCCAGTCCGTGTCGTGTTCGTCGAGCCACTCGGAGAAGTACGTCTCGTAGGGAGCAGCCAGAGCCTCGATGCGCTGACGGAGCCGTGCTTTCTCGCCGGGGTCCAGATCGTCCGCCCGGGCGACCAGGCGTCGTACGTCGAGGAGTTCATCGGCCAGTTCCGGTCCCGCGCAGGGAAGGGTCGTGCTGACGTCGAGCCAAGGAGGGTAGCAGTCCGGTTCGGTGCCGTTGGGAAAGAACGCGGGCTTGTCGGGACGCCACGAGTAGCCGAGGTCGGCCGGGATGGGTTCTGCCGGGGACGGTTTCCCGTGAAAACGGGCCACGACATTGCGAAAGACGGTGAGCAGACCACTGACGGGGAGCCCGTCCCCGCACACCAGCGCGAGCTTGACCAACGTTTCACCTTTCTCACCGGGCCCACCACGATTGCGGCCCTTCGAACGGTCACGAACACCACGGGTCGGGTCGATGGGCCGAGCGCCGTGACCGCGGTCGCCGGGGTCAGGCGACGGCCAGCAGCGCACATGTCCGCCGACGACGCGCAGCGCCGGCCGAAGGGGGCGTGGGCGGACATGGTCCGATCCTTTCGGAGGCGGTCGGCGCAGGAGCTGGTTTTGCCTAAAAGGCGTTTACGAAACCAGGAAAGCTCTCAACGTCCCCCGTGCCGCTGGTCCGTGGACTCGTTGCGCGTCGACTCCGAGTTCAGGTCGGCGCGGAGAGCCACCACGCCCGTGCGCCGGAGCAGGCGGAGGCCCTGCCGCGCGGGGTCGCCCTGCCGGGCGGTGTGGTCCGGCAACAGTTGAGTGCGGTCTTTGAAGTCCGTCAAAAAATTTCGCGATGGGATGTCGAGAACCCGCGCGCGGCTCCGTCCCCAGGAGAGAACACGGCCACAATGGGCCGTATCTCACCGAGGAGGACATGATGGCCAAGTACCTGCTGCTCAAGCACTACCGGGGCGCGCCGGCACCGGTCAACGACGTGCCGATGGACCAGTGGGAGCCGGAGGAGGTCTCGGCCCACATCCAGTACATGCGCGACTTCGCCGCTCGACTGGAGGGCACCGGCGAGTTCGTCGACAGCCAGGCGCTCTCGCCGGAGGGCACGTTTGTCCGCTACGACGGTGAGGGCCGGCCGCCGGTCACCGACGGCCCGTTCGCGGAGACCAAGGACCTGATCGCCGGCTGGATGGTGATCGACGTCGACACCTACGAGCGCGCACTCGAACTGGCCGGCGAGCTGTCCGCGGCCCCGGGCGCGGGTGGGAAGCCGATCCACGAGTGGCTCGAGGTGCGACCGTTCTACTCCGAGCGGCCCACGGCCACCGAGTGAACGAGTCGCTGCTCCGGGAGCTGGTGCCCACGGTGATCGGTGTTCTCGTCCGTCGCGGGGCCGAGGTCTCCGAGATCACGACGAGACCTGGCGACGAGGTGGGGCGGGAACTGCTCGGTACCCTTTCGAGGGCCGCCAAGCCCGAGGACGAAGATGCGTTCCTGGAACAGATGGTTGCCGAGCGCCGTGTGGTCATCCGGTTGACGGTGGACCGGCTGTACGGAACAGCGTTCGATATCGAGGGCTAGAACATTTCGGACCCGTGCTGGTCGAAGCCGCTCGGTGAGGGCTGCGACCAGCACCGCAGCACACAGCGATCCTGGCGTACCTCGTGGCCACGGCGCCCTGGCGCCGAGAATGTCGTAAGAGAACGTGCCAAGGGGCTCGAAACCTTCAGGATCGACAGGAAAAGGCCGGTCACGAAGCCGACTTCGTCGGCAGAGGGTTCACCCAGCTGCCCAGCACGCGGGAGCGCTCGGGTTACCTGGCCGGGTTCGTGTTCGAGCTGGTGGGCCTCCGCGGGGTCTGCGTCCGATAGGACCGCCCCAGTTCCGCGCCGAGCCCGAAGTAATGACGGAAGTTGTAGATGAGCGGACTCCACTCGGCTGGATCGACATGCTGGGTCCCGGGGACGACGATGCGTGAATCGGCGTGTACTTTTCGGGTGACCGACTCGACGATGACGAACGCCCCGGAGATGTCCGGACGTATTCGCTGGGCGCGGGCCTCCAGTTGGAGGGGGCATTCGGCGACACGGGGCGGCCCGACCACATGCGAGGGCTCGGCGCGGAGACCGGCCGCGGTGAATTTGTCCTGTTCGAAACGGCAGCCGTGCGGTTTGGTCGGGGGCACCGGATGGCGGCCGGTCAGCGATGCCAGTCGCTCCACCTGCGGCCACAGCTCGGGGGACGGCAGATTGATGACCAGTTCGGGACGGTCACGGAGGTTGTCCGCAGTCTGCCCGTCGCCTCCCAGCCCCAGCACGATCACCTTCCCCAGGGCCCAGGCCGAGGAGATCGGGGCGAGGTTGAACGACCCGTCCGGGTTCTCCGTCGAGAGGAGCACGACCGGCGTTCCGAAGTACAGGATGCTCGGCTCGATGGCACGGTGGGTGTCGACCTGTTCCGCGGACGGCACACAGCCGGGTTCGTTGTCCATGCTCGCAGCCTAGAAACGGGATGCTTCGGCAGCGGCCGAAGCATCCCTGGTGATAATCGAGTCCATGAACGTCCAAGCGACTGGTCCCGATCTGGCGGCCGTTGCCAGGCTGCTGGCCGACGGTACGCGTGCCGGCTTCTGCCTGGCCTTGCTCGACGGCCGGGCATGGACCGCCGTCGAATTGGCCCGTCACGCAGGGGTGGCCGCTTCGACGGCAACCGGGCACCTCAACATGCTCGTCCGTGGGGGACTGCTCACCGAGGAGCGGCAGGGACGCCACCGTTATGTTCGCCTTGCCGATCCCCACGTCGCCGAGTTGATCGAGAATCTCACCGTGATGGCTCCGCACAGCGCTCCCGCACCCCGTTCCCTGTCGGCGGTGCGTCGCAGCCGAGCCCTCGCCTACGCCCGGACCTGCTACGACCACCTGGCCGGAACCGTCGGGGTCGCGATCACCGAGGCAATGACCGAGCGGGAACTACTGGACTGGCGACACGGGCTGAGCCTGACCCGTGACGGAGTGATCTGGCTCGTGGAACTCGGCATCACCGTCCCGACCGCCACGCGTCGCCCCTCCGTACGATCGTGTCTGGACTGGACGGAGCGTCGGCCGCATCTGGCGGGTGCGGTCGGTGCAGCAATATGCCGCCACGCCTTGGACTCCGGTTGGATCGCCCGAATCGGCACGACCCGCGCCGTGTGCGTCACGGCCGACGGCCGAAATGCTCTGCGCGTCCATCTCGGCCTGTCCGACGATTCCCTTTCGGGCCGGTGACCCGTTCCCACGGCAGGATCACGGGTGGCAGGAACCTTCTCGCCCCGATTCTCCGGACCATCCCTGACCCGTCGTCGTGCCCGAACGACATCCGGCCCCGCGGAAGTCGTGTCACCATTTCGTACCGGGCCCGGTGGGGACTTCCCGGGTGTCGGTCAAGGGCCGACGTAAGTCGCGAGGTGCTCGCCGGTGAGAGTGGAGCGGGCGGCGACGAGGTCGGCCGGTGCGCCTTCGAACACGATTCGGCCGCCGTCGTGCCCGGCACCTGGGCCGAGGTCGACGATCCAGTCGGCGTGTGCCATGACCGCCTGGTGGTGCTCGATGACGATCACCGACTTGCCCGAGTCGACGAGCCGGTCGAGCAGGCCGAGTAGCTGTTCGACATCGGCGAGGTGGAGGCCGGTGGTCGGCTCGTCCAAGACGTAGACGTCGCCCTTCTCAGCCATTCGAGTGGCCAGCTTGAGCCGCTGCCGCTCGCCGCCGGACAGCGTGGTGAGCGGCTGACCGAGCGTGAGGTAACCGAGCCCGACGTCGACGAGCCGGTCGAGGATGGTGGACGCGGCCCGAATGGGTGCCTTGCCGGCACCGAAGAACTCCTTGGCCCCGTCCACCGACATCGCGAGCACTTCGCTGATGTCGCAACCGCCGAGGTGGTAGTCCAGCACCGATGCCTGGAATCGTTTCCCCTCGCACTCCTCGCAAGTGGTGGCGACGCCGGCCATCATCGCGAGGTCGGTGTAGATGACGCCGGCACCGTTGCAGCCGGGGCAGGCGCCCTCGGAGTTGGCGCTGAACAGGGCCGGTTTCACCCCATTGGCCTTGGCGAACGCCTTGCGGATCGGGTCGAGGAGTCCGGTGTAGGTCGCCGGATTGCTCCGCCGCGAGCCACGGATTGCGCCCTGGTCGATCGAGACCACGTCCGTGCCGGTGGGGATCGACCCGTGTATCAGTGAACTCTTGCCCGAACCGGCGACACCGGTGACGACGACCAGTACCCCGAGCGGGATATCGACATCGACGTCACACAGGTTGTTCGTCGCCGCGCC
This sequence comes from Nocardiopsis ansamitocini, assembly GCF_030268225.1. Taxonomy (GTDB): domain Bacteria; phylum Actinomycetota; class Actinomycetes; order Streptosporangiales; family Streptosporangiaceae; genus Nocardiopsis_D; species Nocardiopsis_D ansamitocini. The sequence goes on from NZ_BSQG01000004.1 coordinate 149,813, forward strand.
GCGGATCTCCAGGGTGCCCTTCGGTGTTCGCACCGTGCTCTTGAGGGCGGAGCGGTCGTCGAAATGACGACCGGTGACGGTGCTGCCGGACCGCAGCCCCTCTACGGTTCCTTCGTAGCAGACGGTGCCCCCTGCCGTGCCGGCGCCTGGGCCGAGGTCGACGACGTGGTCGGCGATCGCGATCGCCTCCGGTTTGTGCTCCACGACGAGTACGGTGTTGCCCTTGTCGCGCAACCGCAGCAGCAGTCCGTTCAACCGCTGGATGTCGTAAGGGTGCAGGCCGGTGGTGGGCTCGTCGAAAATGTAGGTGACATCGGTGAGCGACGAGCCGAGGTGGCGGATCATCCTGGTGCGTTGCGCCTCGCCGCCCGACAGCGTGCCGGCCGGCCGGTCGAGCGAGAGGTAGCCCAGCCCGATCTCCATGAACGAGTCGAGGGTCTGCAGCAGCGCGGCCAGCAACGGCGCCACCGACGGTTCGTCGAGGCCTCGGACCCATTCGGCGAGGTCGCTGATCTGCATCGAGCAAGCGTCGGCGATGTTGATCCCGTCGATCAGTGAGGAGCGGGCAGCCTTGCTGATCCGGGTGCCATCGCATTCGGGACAGGCCGTGAAGGTGACCGCCCGGTCTACGAACGCCCGGATGTGCGGTTGCAGCGAATCGGGATCCTTGGAGAGGAACGACTTCCGTACTTTGGGGACCAATCCCTCGTAGGTGAGGTTGACTCCGTCGATCTTCACCTTGACTGCCTCCTTGTGGAGGAAGTCGTCGCGCTCCTGCTCGGTGTACGCGCGGATCGGCTTGTTCGGGTCGACGAAGCCCGACTCGGTGAAGATCCGTACCGTCCAGAAGCTGTCCGCCTTGTAACCGGGAACGGTGATGGCGCCTTCAGCAATCGACTTGGACGCGTCGTAGAGCTGGGTGAGGTCGATGTCGGAGACCGTTCCTCGGCCTTCGCAGCGAGTACACATGCCACCGGTACGGGTGAACGTCTGTTTCACGCTTTTGCGGGCGCCGCGTTCGATCGTGATCGCGCCGCTTGCCCGAACCGAGGGGACGTTGAAGGAGAACGCGTTTGGCGAGCCGATGTGCGGCTGGCCGAGCCGGCTGAAGAGGATGCGCAGCATTGCGTTGGCATCGGTGGCGGTGCCGACCGTCGAACGGGCATCGGCACCCATGCGCTGCTGGTCGACGATGATCGCGCTCGTCAGTCCTTCGAGTACGTCGACCTCGGGCCGCGCCAATGCGGGCAGAAAGCCTTGCGCGAAAGCACTGTAGGTCTCGTTGATCATCCGCTGCGACTCGGCGGCGATCGTTCCGAAAACCAGCGAGCTCTTGCCCGAGCCGGAGACACCGGTGAACACCGTCAGACGACGCTTCGGGATCTCGACGCTGACGTCCTTGAGGTTGTTCACGCGTGCCCCGTGCACGCGGATCAGGTCATGGCTGTCGGCAACATGCGGCTCGGATGGCTGTGTTGTCGTCCCCATCGTGTCTCCATCTGTCGGGCGGGACCACTTCGGCGTCTTCGCCGGTGTCATCTGACTCAAGCCGACCATCTTCGAGTATGTCGCGTGTCCCCGTCAGGCGCGATTATCGCCCGCGTTGCGACACTTTTCCGACCGTCGGCTCAACCGGCCTGCACCGGACCACCACTGTTTCGCAAGCTGCCTCGTGAAGCCTCCCGGGGGCCAGTCCGCGTTATCAATCCGTGTTGAGTTGGTTTCGTTTGCTAAAACGTTAATAAGCAAACGAAAAACGTTTCAAGCAAACTTAATTAGACCCCAAGGGGCGGGATTTCTGACCCCTGATAAGTGAACCTTATCGAGGGTCAGGCTGTCAGGGAGTGAAAAGTGGGCCCCGGCGGCCCCGGGAAGCGTTGCAACGTTATTCAGAGAGTCTCCGAGAGGGTCAAAACGCGATCGAAGCTCTGAGGTGGCCGTAGGCGCATTCGACGCATGGGGGCACCGAATGCCACGGGGATGATCATGAAAGCCCGGCAGCGTCGATTCTGTGGCGTCGTTTTTTGGGCAAGAGCTTGAAAAAACTTCACAAAACGGGCAGGAGGTCGTTGGGAGGCGACACAGCGATGAGCACGGACCATCCTGAACTGGGGCTTAGCCAGGGCCACGTCCCGCGCGCAGCGGGACGGGAGCAGCGTGAGCATCCGAGGCCGGGAGCCAGGATGACGTCACCACCCGGCTTTCCCGTGGCGATCGCAGCCAACGGCATGGCATGGAGGACGTGCACGATCCCACTGGGAAGAACCAGATGGTCGGACGCGACGCGCGAGCGCCAACCGGCAAAGGGGACAAGAACACACGGGGCGATTGGACGGTTGTGATCGAAGAAGGGCGGCGCAGAGAACCACCCGGTTTGTGACCGTGGCTCCGCTCGCCGAAACGCGCGTGCTCATGTAGTCGGAGATCCGGAACGCTGTCCTGTTCCATGGATACGACCCGGGAGAAAGCCGTTGGCGCAAAGGAACGATCCTCGCCCTCATCCACTACCGTCCACGGCACTTTGAGTGCTTTTCGGCCCATGAAGCGCCGGCATGGTGGGCAGCAGTACCGCGGCAAACGTGAAGCTGATCGAGGCCCGAACCCAGGTGCCCATCGTGCGGTTCTGGGGCAACGGACTACTCGCCGCAGGAGGCGCCCGATCGCTCAGAGGAAGGCGCCTCCGGAGACCTCGATGCGCTGGGCGGTGACCCAGCGCAGACCCTCGGATGCCAGCGTGGCGATGGCGTCGGCGATCTCCTCAGGTTCGCCGACGCGGCCGAGTGCGGTCTGTCCGGCCAGAGCCTGACGCATCTCGGCGTCGTCCCGCATCGCCCCACCGTTGAAATCGGTGGCGGTCGGTCCCGGAGCGATGGAGTTGACCCGGATTCCGCGCGGGCCGAGTTCTGCGGCGAGGGTGCGGCTCAAGACTTCGACGGCGGCCTTCGAGGCGGAGTAGACCGAGGTGGCGGGGCTGGTGTGGCGGGTCAGTGACGTCGAGACGTTGATGACGCGGCCGCCTCGGGGCAGCAACGGCACAAGTGACTGGATGAGGAAGAACGTGCCCCGGACGTTGGTGTCCATCACCGTGTCGAAGTCGTCGATCGTGACGTCCTCCAGCGGTCCGAAGATCCCCACTCCCGCGTTGTTGACCAAGATGTCGAGCCGCGAAGTACCCCAGCGCTCCAGCTGCTCGCTCAATTCGGAGGTGAAGGACGCGAAAGAGGAGACGTCGCTGATGTCGAGCCGGAGAACAGCGGCGGTCCCGCCCACCGCCTGCACCTGTTCCACCGTCATCTCAGCCCCGGCCTCATCACCGCGGTGGGTGACCAATACCCGCACCCCGCGCGTGGCCAGAGCGATGGCCGCGCCACGTCCGAGGCCGCGATTCGCACCGGTCACCAAAGCGGTCTTAACGATCGTCATGAACTGTTCCTCCACCGCGCGGCTACCGGAATTCACCCAGTGCCGTAGATACGATACGAGTCACTCGACTCGCCTTTCCCTCGCACCATAAGCGGGGCCACCGAGGCGAGTCAAGTGACTCGCCTCGGTTCTGCGGCATACTGTCCGTATGGCCGCAGACCTCTCCGAACACCACCGCAGAGTCGCTCAGCAGAAACGCGAGGCGATCACCACCGCAGCCGCAGAACTGTTTTTGGACCGCGGCTACGACGGCACCTCACTGGCCCGGATCGCCGAAGCAGCCGGGGTCTCGAAGTCCACCCTGTTCAAGCGGTTCCCCACCAAGGCGGCCCTCTTCGAGGCCATCGTCACCGAGTCCTGGCAGCGCGACGCCGGCGACGCTGCCGCACGGCCACAGACCGGAGATCTGCGCTCCGGCCTGACCACCATCGGCCACCGCTATGCCGATCTGGTCGGCCAGCCCGGCATGACGGCCCTGTTCCGGATCGTCATCGCCGAACTGCCTCGTTTCCCCGAACTGGGACGGATGCAGTTCCAGCTCGGCAAACTGCCCTACTTCACCTCCGTTCAGCACTACTTGGAATCCGAGCACGAGGCGGGCAACGCTGATGTCCCGGACGCGGAGAGCGCCGCGAACCAGTTCCTGGGCATGATCGCCAACTACGTCCTGTGGCCCCGCATGCTGCTGACCGACTGGAACCCCGCAGCCTCCGACATCGACGACGCCGTCGAACAGGCCGTCCAGACCATGCTCGCCAGATACACCCCGAAGCCGGAACGCTGACACTGGCGCGCAATGCTCGGCCCCTGTGCGGGCGGGGGCGCGGGGGATCGAAAGACGCAGATGGCCGGGGGAGGGACCGTCTTTCCGAACGGCAACCGCGCGCTCAGCCGACAGCTACGCCGAACCACTTGGGCAGCTGACTGAGCAGATCCTGCTGGTCGTTCCCGACCCACGCCACGTGCCCATCCGGTCGCAGCAGCATCGCGGGCTCCTCCAGTTCCTCACTGACGTCGACAATGTGGTCGACTCGATCTTCCCAACCCGCCACCGAAAGCCGACCGGTCTGGTCGAGCAGCAGCCCGCGGCCGCCGTGCATCAGCTCGTAGAGGCGCCGCTGTTTCAGCTTCACGTCCCGCATTCGTCGGCCGAGCAGTTCGTGGCCCTCCCCGAAGTCGTAGCGGACTTCGACCGCGGTGATCATCCCGGTCACGTACCGGTTCACCTCATCGAAGTCCATCAGTTTCGAGAACAGTTCCCTCAGTGCGACCGCCCCCGGATCGGTTCCCAACAACGTGATCTGCGCACGGGTGTTGTCCAAAACGCGGGCGCCCACCGGGTGCCGTTCGGTGTGGTAACTGTCCAGCAGTCCCTCCGGTGCCCAGCCGTTGACCTCTGCGGCCAGTTTCCAGCCGAGGTTGAACGCGTCCTGCACGCCGAGGTTGAGCCCTTGACCGCCGGTCGGCGGGTGGATGTGCGCCGCGTCGCCAGCCAACAGCACCCGACCGACCCGGTAGCGCTCGGCCTGTCGGGTGGCGTCGCCGAACCGGGACAGCCAGCGTGGCGAGTGCACGCCGAAGTCGGTGCCCGCGAAAGCAAGCAGTTGCTGCTTGAACTCTTCAAGGGTCGGCGCGACCGTACGATCCTCGGCGACCTTTTCGGCGGGCACGACGATGCGGTACACCCCCTCGTTTCCGTCACCGGCGGGGGCGACGCCGAACCGTAGTTGGGTCTTGCGGACCTCCGTGACGATGGCGGCGATCGTCGCCGGTTCCTCGGTCACCTCCATGTCCCCCAGCAGCGTCTCGACCGTGGCGGGTTCCCCGGGGAAACCGACGCCGATCCGCTTGCGCACCGTGCTGCGGGCACCGTCGCACCCGACGAGGTAACGCGAGCGCAGCCGTGCGCCGTCCGCCAACTCGACGGTCACCCCGTCCTCGTCCTGGGCCAACCCGACCATTTCGCAACCGCGCCGGATCTCGACACCGAGTTCGAGGGCACGCTCGTTGAGCAGTCGTTCGGTGGCCGGCTGCGGGGTGGCGAGGCCGTACGGATGGGCCGTGTCCAACCGGTCCGGCCACGGTTTGATGATCCCCCCGAAGAGACCTCCGACCTGGAATTTCTCACTGATCGCGAGGAAGCGGTCCAACAGGCCGCGCTGGTCCATCACCTCGACGCTGCGCGCATGCAGGCCGCGCCCGCGGGACTGCTCGGTCGGCCTGGGCAACTTCTCCAGTACGAGGGTGTGCACGCCGTGCAGCCGCAATTCGCCGGCCACCATCAAACCGGTCGGTCCGCCGCCGACCACGATCACGTCAATCATCGAACACCCATTCACCGAGATCGGATTTCGGCCAGTTGCTTCGCAGCGGCACGGCGGCACGTACACCCCTGCACCGTGCCGAGCTCCCGCAACCGCAACGCGCGTCCCACGGCGTTTCGACTCCCGCGCAACCCGTACGTCGACGACAACGAACGCAGTCCGTTCGTCCGTCGTTTCCGCAGTTTCTGGCCTCGGCCGACCATTCTGCGGCACGCCCCGGGTCTTGCCGCAAGGCCCCCGGTGCGCTATAAGTTGAGAGTGGAAAGGGGAATCTTTCCACTCTCCGTCCACTGTCGACGGACGACCTCCTTCGTGATCAGCGACATCCCCGAAGCGGAGTCGAGGTGCCTCTTCTCCCAGCTCATGGGTTTCGCGCGTCGTATCCGCAGGTGTCCTTCCCAGCGGTCGTCAAAGAATTGTGAGACCGCGAGCGGTGTCGGCCGCGATGACGCCGAACGGTCCGTGCTCTCCCCGTGCAGGGCCTTCCCCTTTCCAGCTGCGATGATGGTGGTTTCGTGCCTGCAGACCACGTCGAAACGACATCGCCATGACTCCTGTCCCCGCTGACCCGACAGTGCTGCACCCGATGCCCGGACAGCCGCGCGTGGTCCTGTTGAAGCCCCTGGTCGAGTCGCCGCTGATCGAGGTGGGGGAGTATTCCTACTACGACGACCCCGATGACCCGACCGCGTTCGAGACGCGCAACGTGCTCTATCACTACGGGCCGGAGAAGCTGGTCATCGGGAAGTTCTGCGCGCTGGGCACGGGCGTGCGGTTCATCATGAACGGTGCGAACCACCGTATGGACGGTCCGTCCACTTTTCCGTTCCCCACGATGGGCGGTTCCTGGGCAGAGCACTTCGACCTGATCACCGATCTGCCCGGTCGGGGCGACACCGTGGTCGGCAACGACGTCTGGCTGGGGTACGGCTCCACGGTGATGCCCGGGGTGCGCATCGGGAGCGGGGCGATCATCGGCGCCGGGTCGGTTGTCGTCGGTGACGTTCCCGACTACGGCGTCGTGGGCGGCAACCCGGCCCGGCTCATCCGTACCCGCTACGCCGCCGACGACGTCGCCCGCCTCATGGATCTGGCCTGCCCAGCACATCACCGAGCATGTGCGCACGATCATGTCCGGGACGATCGACGACCTGGCGGCGGCTGCCCCACCGCATCGGTGAACCAGGCACGCCAAGAGCGACGGGCAGTTGTTTTCCGGTGCATGGCCGGCAGCACAACAGTCGTTCATGCTCAGGTCGCCCGTCCCTCAACGAACAGTGAGATCCTCGCGGTCGTCAAAAGGCAGTGTTCTTCGGTGCCCTTCTCGGGAGAACCTGGTCGGCTTTTCGCAACCGGGCCCCGTTGCCGACGTCGTGCCGTCGTCGAGGAGTGAGTGATGAGCACGTCGGCAACGTCCGCGGGCGGGAACGGGTTGCAGCGTCGACTCGGTCTGTCCGACGCGGTGATGATCGGTCTCGGATCGATGATCGGCGCCGGGATCTTTGCCGCGCTTGCGCCAGCCGCCGGGGCCGCGGGCTCCGGTCTGCTTCTCGGTTTGGCCGTGGCCGCAGTGGTGGCCTACTGCAATGCGACATCCTCGGCCCGCCTGGCCGCACGCTATCCGGCCTCCGGAGGTACCTACGTCTACGGCCGTGAACGGCTCGGCGACTTCTGGGGCTACCTTGCGGGCTGGGGGTTCGTGGTCGGCAAGACCGCCTCGTGCGCGGCCATGGCGCTGACCGTTGGTGTCTATGCGTGGCCCGAGCAGGCGCACACGGTTGCGGTCACGTCCGTGGTGGCGTTGACGGCGCTCAACTACACGGGTGTGCAGAAGGCGGCCTGGCTGACACGGGTGATCGTCGGCGTTGTCCTGGCAGTACTCGCTGCGGTGGCCGTCGTCTGTCTCACCGGCCCTGCGGTCGGGGCAGCCCACCTGGACATCGGCTCGGACGCAACGGTATCCGGAGTGCTCCAGGCGGCCGGCCTGCTGTTCTTCGCCTTCGCGGGGTACGCGCGCATCGCCACTCTCGGCGAGGAGGTCCGAGATCCCGCGCGGACCATCGTCCGCGCGGTTCTGCTGGCGCTGGGGATCACCCTCGTGGTCTACGCCGTCGTCGCCGTGGCGGTTCTGGGCGTTCTCGGCCCCGACCGGCTCGCCCAGGCCGCAGCTCCTCTGGACGAGGCGGTGCGTGCGGCCGGGGCACCGGAGCTGGTGCCGGTCGTACGGGTGGGTGCGGCCGTGGCGGCGCTGGGTTCTTTGCTCGCCCTCATCCTCGGTGTCTCGCGCACCACGCTGGCGATGGCCCGCGACGGCCACCTTCCCCGTGCCCTGGCTGCCGTCCATCCGCGGTTCGGGGTCCCGCACCGCGCGGAGTTGACGGTCGGCGCCGTGGTGGTGGTGCTCGTCGCAACGGTGGACGTGCGGGAGGTGATCGGGTTTTCTTCCTTCGGGGTGCTTGTCTACTACGCGGTGGCCAACGCGGCGGCCCTCACCCTCAGTGCAGCCGAGCGACGGCCACCCCGTCCCGTGGCGTGGCTGGGGGTGGCCGGCTGTGGGGTCCTGGCTTTCGCCTTGCCGCTGGGCTCGATCCTCTCGGGGGCGGCGGTGCTGGCTGCCGGGGCCACCGTCTACGGCCTGCGCAGGATGGCGAAACGATCGTGAGTTGTCCTCACTGCGCGGGTTTGGTGGCCTTGCCGTCGAGCCAGAGCGTGTCGGAAGCGTCGCGGTGTGCGCCCGTGGTGCCCACATGTTTGCTGCTGATCTGCGGTCCCTTCTTGATCACGTGGACGAGTGCCTGGGCATGGCCTCGGCCCAGACCGTAGTCGTCGGCGAGCCACTGCACGATGACCCCGGCCTTGACGGCAGGGTCGTCGAATCCTTTCTCCTTGGCGCGATCGACGAGCGTACGCGGGGTGAGGCCGGTCTTGTCCTCGATCGCGTCGAGATACGCCTGGAACGACACGGGTTCTCCTTGTTTGGCCCGCTGGACGGATCTCCCGATCGTCGCACGGGCCGGTGACATTTCCGGCGAACGTCGCCACCGCCGCAGTAGGGATCCCGTGCCCTCTACCCCCTCGGGAACAGCAATGTCCACAACCGAACCCGCGGCCCCGTCCACCCTCGCCGGGGCGACCGATCACCGCGTGCACCTGTCCGAACCGGCCGCCGGCGCAACGCACCCTACGAGAGAAAACTTGACAAATCCCTTTGCCGTAACAGCAAATAGGGATATGGCAGACGATGAAATTCCCGGGGTGTTGACTGCCGTCGGCCCACGGTTGCGGGCACTGCGTCAGGCACGCGGCATCACTCTGGCGGAGCTGAGCGAGACGACGGACATCTCCCTGAGTACCCTTTCCCGGCTGGAGTCGGGCAAGCGCAAACCGACCCTGGAGCTCCTGCTCCCGCTGGCCAAGGCGTACAACGTGCAACTGGACGAACTGGTCGGCGCACCGGAGACCGGCGACCCCCGGATTCACGCGCGCCCCTTCACCAGGCACGGCCAGACCTTCGTCCCACTGACCCGCTACCTGGGGGGCCTGCACGCCTACAAGCAGATCCTTCCTCCCGGCACGATCACGGACGCGCGCCCCGAACAGGGGACTCACGAGGGCTACGAATGGCTCTACGTGCTGTCCGGCCGCCTGCGCCTGGCCCTGGGCGACAACGATCTGGTCCTCACCGCGGGCGAGGCCGCCGAATTCGACACCCGCATCCCGCACGGGTTCGCCAACGCCGGCAAGCAACCCGTGGAGTTCCTCAGCCTGTTCGGAGCGCAGGGCGAACGGATGCACGTCCGTGCCCGCCCCGCCGCCGGTCGGTCCGCGCACCGGGCCGGTGACAGCGACGTGCGCCCTGGGCCGGATGCCCCTGATCACCAGTAGCGGAGGGCCCGAAACCCCCCGAACCCATCGGGAGCAAAGCCCCAGGAAAGGACGAGGTCAGGAGCCTGCGGTTCGATTTTTCATCGCCGTGATCCCTGTCCGGGGGGCCGGGTAATCACGACTGCATGACCACGACAGAGAACGAACAGGACACGGACACCGTCACAACGCGGATCGTCGACCATTTCGACAGTCGCAAACGAGGGTGGGTCAAAGAGGCGATCCGCGTGCTGAACGCCGATGCCACTCGCTCGGCGGACACCCATGTCTTCCAGTTCCCGCTTCCCGCGCAATGGGGCATCGACCTCTACATCAAGGACGAGTCCATCCACCCGTCGGGGAGCCTGAAGCACCGGATGGCGCGTGCGCTGTTCCTGCACGCGCTGTGCACCGGATGGATCGACTCCACCACCCACGTGTTCGAGGCGTCCAGTGGTTCGACAGCGGTCTCCGAGGCGTACTTCGCCCGACTCCTGGGCCTGCCTTTCACCGCGGTCGTCCCCACGAGCACCAGTCAGGAGAAGGTGGACCTGATCAAGTCCTACGGGGGCGAGGTGAGAAACCCGGGCCCCGACGGCGACATCGAGAAGGAGGCCGCCCGCCTCGCCAAGGAGTCCGCCAATGGCCATTTCATGGACCAGTTCACCTACGCCGAGCGCGCCTACGACTATCGCGACGACCACAACGTAGCGGCAACGATCTTCCGGCAGATCTCCGAGGAGCGCCATCCCGACCCCAAGTGGATCGTTGCGGGAGCCGGCACCGGGGGGACCGGGACGACCATCGGACGGCACATCCGATTCAGTCGGCGGGACACCCGGGTCTGCATCGTGGACCCGCAGAACTCGGCGTTCTTCCCCAACTGGGTGGCCAATGAGGGCCGTCCGAAGAGCCAGTGGCCGCCGGACCCCTCGACCTGGATCAAGGGGAGCCCCTCCCACATCGAGGGAATCGGGCGTCCAACCGTCGAACCGTCGTTTCTGCCCGCTGTCGTCGACCGGATGATCTCGGTGCCCGACGCCGCCTCCATCGCAGCCATGCGCCTGCTGCTGGACCGGTTGCGACACCGGGCCGGTCCCTCCACCGGCACCAACCTGTGGGGAGCGCTGCGGATCGTCGCCGAGATGCTGTCCGACGGCGAACAGGGGAGTGTCGTGATGCTCATGTGCGACCAGGGTGAGCGCTACATGCACAACTACTACGACGACACCTGGGTGCAACAGACGCTCGAACTCGACCTGACCCCGTACACCAAGACGTTGGAGGACTTCCTGGCGACCGGCCGTTGGAACGAACCTCCGGCCACCGCGGTCCCCAGGGCCCGGGAAGCCTGACCGCAGCCCGGGGAGACGGGCACCACAGTCCGCCACTGTGGACCCCCGGTTCTCCGCCACCCCCGCCGAGGGCGAATCGTGCGTGGTTCCACCGGGAACCGCAAGCGCCAAGCGGTCCTTCCCCACCCGGGGATGGCCGGCTTGGCGCCGGGTGGGACGGCGGTGGCCAGGCCCCGGGGCTTCCCTGTGGACCGGGCGAAGGACATGGTTCCGCGCTCCGGCACAGCGCCGGACCGGCTCGTGCCCACCCCGCGCGACGGTACCGACCGGTCTGTTCGGGCGGCCGGCCCCCTCTTCGCGTCGGCGCGTGGCAGAACAGCGGAGAACTCGCCGCGAGACGGTTCCGGCGGTCCGTACCGGACATGGGGTCGTCGTCCCGGTCCGGACACCAGCCGACAAACGACCAGCGATGGAGAGAATCCATGACCACCGCCCCTCTCAAACGGGACAGCCGGAACCTGCGCCAGGCCCTGATGGACGCCGCCTCGGTGATGCTGTTGGAAGCCAGCCCGGCTCCTGCTCCTTCACTGCGTGCGGTCGCCCGCGCCTGCAACGTCTCGGCGACCGCCGTCTACCTGCACTTCGATTCGTGGGCCGCCCTCATCGACGCGGTGCTCGACCAGCACTTCACCGATGTCCGCACCCGGATCGACTCCGCGGGGCGCACATCCGCACATCCGCGTGAACGACTCGACGCGACCGCCCTGGCCTACGTGCTGTGGGGCCTTGAGTACCCGGGCCCCTACCAACTGCTCTTCGAGAGCACCGAGCGCCTCAAGGATCCAGGCGTCGTCGACTCCTGGTCGAAGGAGCTGATCGGGTCGATGGCCCGGGACCTGCTGGCCACCGGTTTCGTCGGCGACATGGCCAAGGCCGTCGAGGCGGTCGACCGGCTTTCGATCGCCCTGCACGGCATCATCTCGATCCGCCGGCACAAGCCCGGTCGTGCGTGGTCCCGAAACGTCCCGGAAGAGGTCGTCGGCATGGTCGAGGTTTTCGCGGGGCCGCCTCGCGGCCTGGCCGGGGAGCGCTGACGGTGGCCGTGGAGCGGCAACCGCGCGTTCCGGCCCGGTGCGTACGCCGCGCTGGAGTGGGGAATCGTCAGGCGCGGCACCAGGTGTGCGCCTCCCGTCCGGCGCCGGAACGTCCGTTCCGAGCGGTAGAGGGGGCGACGGCGCCTTCCGTTCGTGGTCCGGGCGACTGCGGGTATTCGTGTGTTCGCATCGGCCGAGCATGTCCGTCTCGGCCCGGTCGGGGCGCAGTCATGTGCACACCCGTGTTGCCCGTGGTCGGGATGTGTGGTCGGACATCCCGTGTTGCAATGGTGCGGTAGCGCCCGCACTCCGAGGAGCCCCTGCCATGGCCCAGCAGCACCCGCCGATCGAGCCCTACGACTACGGGATGCTCGACACCGGTGACGGCAACCTCGTCTACTGGGAGGTCTGTGGCAACCCGGAGGGCAAACCCGCGCTCGTGGTCCACGGAGGCCCCGGGTCGGGGTGCTCGGCAGGCAGCCGTCGGACGTTCGATCCCGAACGCTACCGGATCGTCCTGTTCGACCAGCGTGGCTGCGGACGCAGCACCCCGCACGCGAGCGAGCCCGCCACGGACATGAGCCGCAACACCACCTGGCACCTGATCGAGGACATGGAACGCCTCCGCGAGCACCTGGGCATCGACAGCTGGCTGCTCTTCGGCGGATCCTGGGGATCGACGCTGTCCCTGGCCTACGCCCAGCAGCACCCGGACCGCGTCTCCGAGGTCGTCCTCATCGCCGTCACCACCACCCGGCGGTCGGAGATCGACTGGCTCTACCGGGGAGCCGGACTGCTCTTCCCCGAGGAGTGGGAGCGGTTTCGGGCCGGGCTGCCCGAGCAGGACCGTGGCGGCAACCTCGTGGCGGCCTACGCACGCCTCATGGAACACCCCGACGCCGCAGTCCGGGCCAAGGCGGCCGACGACTGGTGCGCGTGGGAGGACGCGGTGGTCTCGATGGAGCCCAACGGCCGCCCGGCGCCTTATGGCAACCGGCCCGCCAGGGATCGGCTGGCACTGGTCAGGATCGTCACGCACTACTTCGCCAACGGCGCCTGGCTGGAAGAGGGCGCCCTGCTCCGCGACGCAGGACGCCTGTCCGGGATCCCGGGGGTCCTGATCCACGGCCGGCTGGACCTCAGCTGTCCGCTGGACACCGCCTGGCAGCTCGCCCGGGCCTGGCCCGACGCCCGGCTGCTCGTCATCGACGACTCCGGGCACCGGGGGAGCGACACCATGCGTGACCGGCTTCTCGACGCCGTGGACGGTTTCGCCGACCGGTCGGCCGCACGCTGAACAAAATCCCACCGACGCCGGTGGGACGACACCCGGTGCGGGGATACGAAGAGCCGGTCTTCTCCCTGTTCGACGCCTGCCTGTCACCGGGGTTTCTCGCGGGGGAGGCGAAACGGTCAGCGGGCGCGTAGCCCGTTGAGAGCGGTCTCGATCACGGTGTCGGCGAACTGTGTGGTGAGCGGGCCCTCGTTGTGCAGCCAGCGATTGCGCAGTGGCCCCCAGAGCAGTTCGATGGCCACGTCGAGGTCTACATCGGCGGCGAGTTGTCCGGCCTCCTGTGCGCTGCGCAGCCGCCGGCGTTTGAGCTCTTTGATCGGGTTTTCGAGGCGTTCGGTGTAGTCGGCGGCCAGGGCCGGGTCGAGGAGGATCTCCACGGTCAGGGCGCGCATCGGCTCGCTGAGACGGGGGTCGTTGAACTCCTCGACGGTGGCATGCAGCACCGTCGTGAGGTCGGCTTCGAGGTTGCCGGTGTCGGGGAGTTCGCTGGGCCGGTCTCCCTGCCCTTCGCCGAGCATCAGCAGGGCGTCGAACAGTACCGCGCCCTTGGAAGGCCACCATCGGTAGATCGTCTGCTTGCCCGCCCCGGCCCTGGCTGCGATTCCCTCAACGCTCAAGCGCGCGTATCCGACCTCTGCCACGAGATCGAGCGCGGCGGTGAGGATGGCGCGGCGAGTGCTCTGGTTGCGCCTGGCCACGTTGGGCGCGTTGCGCTGCGAGGTCATGCGGGGGAGCATACCGGAACAATGAGACGAGACGCACCGTCTTGCTTTTGTGGAACAGGGGCGTACAGTGTGCATTGACAAGCCGAGACGGTTCGTCTCGGAATTGATGCAAAGGAGCCCCGTCCATGACCTCTACCGATTCGTCGACCGACGCGAGCGCCGATCGCGTCTGGTTCATCACCGGTGCGAGCCGAGGCTTGGGCCGGGCCTTCACCGAAGCCGCTCTGCAAGCGGGCGACCGTGCGGTCGCCGTGGCCCGCACCACCGAGGACCTGGCACCGCTGTCCGCCGAGTACGGTGCCCGCCTTCTCGTCCTCGGAACGGACGTCACCGACCGGGCCGCGGTCCGCCAGACCGTCGACACCGCGGCGCGTCACTTCGGCCGCCTCGACATCGTCGTGAACAATGCCGGCTTCCTGGCGATGGGGATGCTGGAGGAGTTCGGCGAGGAGCAGGCCCGCGCCCAGATGGAGACCAACTTCTTCGGTGCCCTGTGGGTCAGCCAGGCGGTTCTGCCCTGGTTGCGCGCCCAGGGGTCGGGGCACATCGTGCAGGTCTCCAGTATCGCCGCGCTGGGCGGCTTCGCGTCGACCGGAATGTACAGCGCCAGCAAGTTCGCGCTGGAGGGGATGAGCGAGGCTCTGGCCGCTGAGGCCGCACCGTTCGGCGTCAAGGTCACCATTGTCCAACCGGGCGGATACTGGACCGGCCTCTACACCGCCGGGCTGACCGCGACCGAACCACTGGACGCCTATGCGCCGCTGCGCGCCGAGTTGGAGAAGCGGTTCGCCGAGGAGTCGGTGGACAGCATGCCGGCTCTGGCCGCCGAAGCTCTCATGAAGCTCGTGGACAGCGACGATCCACCGCTGCGATTGCTCCTGGGCAGCAGGGTCTACGACCTGGCCTTCGACGTCTCGCGCGAACGCATGACGACCTGGGCGGCATGGGAGGAGACCAGCCGGGCCGCCGAGCAGGCCGTTCCCGCTCCGGAAGGCCACGGTCTCTGAGTCCGACGCCGTTCTTCACAGCGGTGGGCTCGAAGGACATCGCGGAAGAAACGGTTCCGCGACAACGGGCACAATGAGGCCATGTTGGGAACCTCCGCGCGGCTGTTGCGTCTTTTGTCCCTGCTCCAGACGTCCCGGGACTGGTCCGGTCCGCAGTTGGCCGAACGGCTCGGGGTGTCCACCAGGACCATCCGGCACGACGTCGGAAAACTCCGTGAACTGGGTTACCCGGTGGACGCCACTCCCGGCGCGGCCGGGGGATACCGGCTCGGAGCAGGTGCGCAGATGCCCCCGCTGCTGCTCGACGACGAGGAGGCGGTGGCGGTCGCGGTGGGACTGCGTACCGCCGCGGGCGGGACGGTGGTTGGTATCGAGGAGACATCACTGCGGGCGCTGGCAAAACTGGAGCAGGTGCTGCCCGCCCGGTTGCGCAGCCGGGTCAACGCCCTGCACTCCGCCACGGTGGCGGTGGCCGCCGAGACCCCGGCCGTGTCCGCCGACGTCCTCGGCACGGTTGCCGCAGCCTGCCGCGACAACGAACGTCTGCGGTTCGACTATCTCGATCACGACGGTGCTGCCAGCACCCGCGAAGTGGAACCCCATCGGCTGGTCCACGCCCATCGCCGCTGGTACCTCGCCGCCTGGGACACCGCGCGGCAGGACTGGCGGTCCTTCCGGGTGGACCGGATGCTGCTGCGCAGGCCCAACGGGGCCCGGTTCGTCCCGCGTGAGGCACCGGGCGGCGATGTCGCCACCTATGTGGTCGCCGGCGTGGTCGGCGCGGCGATCCGCTACCGGGCCGTCGTACGGCTGCACGCGTCGGCGGAATCGCTGACCGGGTGGGACCCCGATTGGGGAACCCTGGAAGCAGTCGACGAGCACTGCTGCCTGCTGCACACGGGCAACGACTCTCCGGAGAGACTGGCCCTCTACCTGGGGATGATCGGGGTCGACTTCGACATCGTCGACGCTCCGGGCCTCGCCGACCACCTGCGCGAACTCGGAGCCCGCTATACCCGCGCCGCCGGCTAGTACTGCGAAGGGTCGTGCTCGTCGCCCACCACCAGGAGCAGCCATCACGTGGGGCCGTCCGCCCTGACGGGAAAGCACGGCGGGAACGCTTGTCGGGGAACACGGGGCGGACATGACGCCGCTCCCGGGGACACTCCTATGGAGGTCAGTCGTTCTGCCCGTCCGAGGTTTTCCCGACAGGAGGACGGCTCCCCGCAACCCAGGGTTGCGGGGAGCCGTCGCGATCTCGGCCCTCAGTCGCCGGACTGCGATCCTGGGCCCCGGTTCCCCAACGGCACCTGCGCGCCGCAACGTTGCCGGGGCCCCAAGCGCGGGCTACTTCCCGACCGTGTCGGCGGCCCAGTCGCCGTACTTGGCCGCTTCGGTGAAGACCCACGGGCCCACGCAGGCCACGTTCTCGTCGTAGTCGCCGTCACGGCTGGTCAAGCCGACCAGCTCCCAGTCGCCCTCGCTGCCGCGGATCATGGGGCTGCCCGAGTCGGTCGAGCAGACCTGCGCCTCATCGGTGGGGTGTTCGGAGCACAGCTCGCCGTCGAGCTCGGCGCATCGGTCGTCGGGCACGATCTCGGTGTCGAGCTGCTGCAGGATCTCGGGCTTGGGCTCCCAGCCCAGCTCGTCGACCACGCCCCAGCCCAGGGCGCGTACTTCCGTACCCGGTTGCGGCCGGTCCTCGGCGATGCGGATGGGGGTCTGCTCGACCGGGGAGTCCAGCTTCAGCAGTGAGATGTCCTTGCGCACCAGGATGTTGGAGTTGGGGTAGTCGGGATCGTCGCTGACGTTCTCCATCTCGTAGTCCGGGTGCTGGACGACCTCGGCGACCGTGCGTTCGCTGCCGCCCTCCCCCAGGTCGTTGCTGCCCACCCGCACGGAGATGCTCTCCGTGTTGAGCAGGTCGAAGTCGGAGCAGTGGGCGGCGGTGAGCACCCACTGCTCATCGATCAACGAACCTCCGCAGTAGTGCAGGCCCTGGTCGTCGAACAGGGCGGTCACGAACGGGTACTCCTCGGTGGCGTCGACCCCGCCGATGACGGCTGAGGCGGGCGCGGCCAGCACCATCGTGCCGAGCAGTGAGGTGACTCCCACCGCCCCTGCGACCGCTACCGTTCGGCCTCGCCCGTTCCGGTTCCCGTGGATGCCGACCATGTCCGTCTCAATCCCTTCGATTGTGCGTGTGACCGCATCGTTGCTTGCCGTCACATACGACCCTAGGGAGCCGGCACCGTGGGGACATCGTCCGCGAGAGCCAATCCACCCCCTACAAAAGTCGGCCCCCGCCGGGGTTCCCGAGTTCCCAAGGTCGGTACCGGTGGGTCCGGGTGCCACGGTGTCGTGGTGTCAGCGCCCCACAACGGCTGGCGGAGGTCCCTGGCCACGGTGGCCACCTCACCAGGTGCGGGAGCAAAAGACGGCAGCGAAACGGCGACGAGGGGGCCGGTTCCAGCACCGGCCGGTCCTCGACGACGGCGACCGTCAGGACTCCCGTCTCCGACCGAAGCGGTACGTGCGGTCAGAGACACCGGTGCATGATGTGCAGCCCCACGTATCCGTGGACAGGATGGTCGAAGCCTTCGGGCAGCGTGCCCAGCACTTCGAAGCCCAGCGAACGCCACAGGTGAACGGCCCGGGTGTTGGTCGCCACCACAGCGTTGAACTGCATCGCCCGATAACCCTCGATGCGGGCCTGTTCCAGGACGTACTCGCCCAGGGCCCTCCCCACACCGTTCCCTGCATGCGCGGGATCGACCATGAAACTCGCGTTGGCGATGTGGGCGGCCGGCCCCATGTGATTGGGGTTCGTCTTGGCGCTCCCGGCGATCGCGCCGTCGTCCGTCACCGCCACGATCGTCCGTGCGGGCGGCTGCTGGAACCACATCTCCCGGGCCCGCTCCTCACTGGTGTCACGATCCCAGGTGAAGGTCTCGCCAGCGGCCACGATGGCGCGCAGGAAGGGCCAGATCGAATCCCAGTCGGCAGCGGTCGCCTCTCTGATCAGCATGGTGTCCAGCCTGGCGCACCGGAACGGCTCGGGGCGAGCGGTTTTCCCGCTCTCCTCGGCGTGGCAGAAAACAGGGTGGCGAGAATTCGGGGTTATTTGGCGTTCTGGCCACTGCCCATGATCATCGGGTGTGACTAGCGTCGGATCGCCGGCTACACGGCCTGTACTCGGCCCGCTTCTCCCGAAGCTCCCGCCGGGCGCAGAGCACCCCGCGAGTAGCTGCGTGGCCAGAAGTTCTTCCCCCGGCCCCATTACGCGCCCGGTCGGGCACTGGCAGGAGGCCCCGGCCAAGGCCGAGGACTGGCGGCACGCGGCCGGCCCCTGTCACGGACGCGCGGGAACAGGCACATGCCGCACGGGTCAAAGAGCCGCCAATACGGGGTTCCATCAACAACCGTGTCATCAGCCGTGAGACAGAGGTGGTCGCCCTCGTCAGCCGCCTCGCCGCTCGTCCACCGGCGCGTTTGGCAGATCGGCGGCGCCCGGCGCGGCTCGTAGCGGTCGACGCGGACGCGTCTGCCCTCTCTCCACGGAAGAGGGAACACCGCTGTCACTGCGCAGGCTTGGGGAGACAGGCCGGGCCAGGGACGCTCTCCATGTCATGGGCCTGCACATGATGGCCGTGGTCACAGCGTGTCTGGGCCTCGACGCGCGCACCGCATCCACGGTGTCGCACCAGGACGGTCGGACCCTCCGGGGCCGCGCGGTAGCGGTCGCCCCACTGAAGGAGCCCCATCACAGCCGGCACCAGGTCCATGCCCTTGGGGGTGATCACGTACTTCGGTCGGCTGCGCGAACCTGGCTCCTTGTAGGCCTCGGTTACCAGGATCCCCTGCTCGACGAGCATTCGGAGCCGCGCGGCGAGGAGGTTGCGAGGACAGCCGAGGACTCGTTCGAAGTCGCTGAAGCGGAACGAGCCGTACCAGACCTCGCGCAGGATCAGGATCGTCCACTTCTCGCCGACGATCTCCAGAGTCCGCGCGATCGAACAGTTCGACGCGTCCCGGTCGAGCCGAGGGGCCACCGCACTTTCCATGCCGGATTCCATCCACGCGTCCATGGGGAGAGACTCTACCCGAGGCTGAGTTTATTTTTATATACTCAGCTAGTGTCGTCGGCGTCGGACGCGTGGCCTGAGCACGACCCTCGGGGCCGCGCTCGTTCCCTGCCGACACGACTCGCATGCGCGTGCATGAGAGGCATCGACCCATGCTCCGGACATGGACTGAAGAGACGGGGCGTCATGCAGGGTTATGTGCTGACCGGGTACGGGAACGCCGATGTGATGCAGATGCGGGAGGTCCCGGAACCAACCGTGGGTCCGGGAGAACTGCTTATCGACGTGCGCGCCGCAGGCCTGAACCCCCTCGACTCCAAGCTGCGCCGGGGCGGCCTGAAACCACTGCTGGGACTCAAGCTGCCCCGAGTGGCCGGGAACGAACTGGCCGGAGTCGTGCGGGAGACCGGAGCGGGTGTTACCGGCTTCACCGCTGGGGACCGGGTGTTCGCCAGGGTGACCAAGCTGAGCCTGGGGGCCTTCGCGCCCCGCGTGGTCGTCCCCGCCGACCTGGCCGCGAAGATGCCCTCCTCCCTCGATTTCACCGACGCCGCGGGGCTGCCGCTGGCGGGTCTCACCGCGCTCCAGGCACTGCGCGACGAACTCGACGTGCAGCCGGGACAGCGGGTATTCGTCTCCGGTGGTGCCGGGGGCGTCGGAACGCTCGCCATCCAGCTCGCCACCTGGATGGGGGCTGAGGTCGCGACGACCGCCTCTGCCCAGGGCGCGGATCTGGTGCGCTCACTGGGCGCGAAGACGATCATCGACTACAAGGAGCAGAAGTTCGCCGAACACCTACGCGACTACGATGGCGCCCTGGACCTGATCGGTGGTCGGGATCTGACCGACATCTTCACCATCCTCAAGCCGGGGGCCAAGGTGGTCACCATCGCCGGGACACCCGAGCCCGTCACTGCCCGCAAGGATCTGGGCCGAGGATTCGGGCTTTCCGCGCTGCTGTGGCTTGCGAGCGCGAAGCTTCGACGCCAGGCTCGGGCCCACCGCGTCGTCTACCGGTTCCTTTTCATGCATCCCAGCGGACCCGACCTCGCCCTGCTGGCCCGCCTTGTCGACGAGGGTCGCCTGAAGGCCGTCACCGACCGTGTCTTCCCCTTCGAGGAGATCGCTGACGCCTTCGTCCACCTGGACCGGGGCCGGGCCAAAGGCAAGGTCGTCGTTCGCATGACCACCTGATCCCCCTGGAAATCCGGGCGTCACATGGCGCAGAGCGACGGCCCCGAAGCTCCCCACGGGTTGCTTTGCCCCTGGCCGTGACTTCGGAGAAGTTCCGATCAGCCGTTGAGGACGACGACGGACTCGGCCAGGGGGTGGTGGGGCGTCTGATGGGGGAAGCCGTTCCGCGATGACCTCTTCATGGACCTGAACATGGAGGACCTGCGCGCCCTGGAACAGGGACGCCGCGCCGTGAGCGCGCGGATCGCCCGACCGGACCCGTCGGCCTGATCCTCACCAAGAACAAACGCAAGGCACCCCGCTACGACGCCGACAAGACCCTCAATGCCATCGGCAAGCCCGGAAGGCCCGGGGTAGGCCGAAGAACAAGCTCAGGCGGCTGGCCAGTTGCAAAGGGCTGCGTCCGCGACCCGTTGGAGTTCGTCGCGGGTGGCGCCCGCGGCCGCCTGGACTGCGATTCCGTTCGCCATGGTCATGAGGTAGCGGGCGAGGGTGTCCGGGTCGGTGCCCGCGGGCAGGTCGTCTTCGTCGATGGCGCGTTGGAAGCGGTCACGAAGATGTGCCCGGTTGCCGTCGCGCCACGCAGCGAGCATGTCGCAAGCGTTCTGTCCGAGGTGGCCTGCGGCCAGGATGCCCTGGACGCCGAGGCATCCGGCCGGACGGCTGTCCTGGGTCGAGGCACGGACGGAGCCGGTGAGATAGACGGTGGCCACCTCCCGGGCGGTGGGCTCCTGTAGTGCTCGGATGCTGTAGGAGGCAGTGTCCTCGGCGTAACGTTCCACGGCCTTTCGGAAGAGGTCCTCCTTGTTGCCGAAGGCCGCGTACATGCTGGTCTTGGTGATTCCCATCGCGCGGGTCAGGTCGGTGAGGCTCACGCCGTCGTAGCCGTGTTCCCAGAAGACGACCATGGCCCGCTGTAGGGCCTCATCGGTGTCGAACCCTCGCGGCCGGCCGATCGGCGCCCTGTGTATATCTTCCACGCTCCGCATCATACCCCTTCTGTACCGAGTGGACCGGAAGTGCTACAGTCCATTTCTGTACCGATCGGAACATAAATAGGGAGAGGTCACTCATGGGAACACTCGAAGGCAAGACGGCTGTCGTCACAGGCGGCGGAACGCGGGGAATCGGCCGGGCCACCGTTGCGCGGCTGGTGGCCGAGGGGGCGCACGTGTTCATCACCGGTCGACGTGAGGCCGAGCTGAAGGAGGCGGTCGAGTCCATCGGCTCCGCGGTCGTCGCGGTGCCTGGCGACATCACCGACACGGCCGACCTGGACCGGCTGTACGACGCGGTACGCGAGCGGGGCCGGGGCCTGGACGTGCTGTTCGCCAATGCGGCCACCGCCTCGTTCGCGACGCTGGAGCAGACCACCGGCGAGGACTTCGACCGCGTCTTCGAGGTCAACGTCAAGGGCACGCTCCTGACCGTGCAGAAGGCGCTGCCACTCCTCAACGACGGCGCCTCGGTCATTCTGAACGCCTCCACGGCCGCCGACCGCGGCACACCGGCGTTCGGCGCATACGCGGCGTCCAAGGCCGCTGTCCGGTCTTTCGCGCGGACCTGGGCCAACGAACTCAACAGCCGGGGCATTCGCGTCAATGCGGTCTCGCCCGGGCCGATCGACACCTCCGGCATAACCGAACTCGTCGGCGAGGAGGACTCAGCCGCTTTCAAGGCGAAGCTCGGTGCCGAGGTCGCGATGGGCCGGATCGGGCGCCCGGAGGAGGTCGCCACCGCGGTGGCTTTCCTCGCCTCTGCGGACAGCAGCTACATGATGGGCGCCAACCTCTACGTCGACGGTGGCGCGAACCAGATCTGATGCGGCCGCGCGGCTCGCCTGCCGCTCCGCCCGGGGGATCGATCCCCAGAAGGCGTTCAGGTACTTCCTGGAGACACCGGGCACAGGAGGATTCGAGCCTTGGTCGCGGAGGCCACGCGGGATGCGGCGGGAGGGCATGTGCCCGGTGGCACGGAGGTACCGGGCACCGACGAGCGGCGGACGCTCGGGGCACCCCGCCAACCGGTTCTTCAGAGGGAAACCCGTGTTGTTCCCTGCCGCCGCGATGCGTCGGCAGGGAACCCGGTTACGGCCGCAACCGCCACAGTGACGTCGTCTCGGCGGCCCGGGCCCGATGCAGTGCGTCGTCCGCGTCAAAGGCGCGCGGGTGCCGGGGTTTGGTGTCGATGCGGTCCACGACGCGGAGACCGGCCTGCTCGAATGCGGAAAGCAGTTCCCCGTGCGGCCGCAGCCCAAGGTGCTCGGCGAAGTCGGACAGGACCAGCCAGCCCTCGCCCCCGGGTTCGAGGTGGTCGGCGAGTCCGTCGAGGAAACCGCGCAGCATCCGGCTCCGCGGGTCGTAGACCCCTTTCTCGATGGGGGTGCTCGGCCTGGCGGGGACCCAGGGCGGATTGCACACGACGAGCGCGGCACGACCGGCGGGAAAGAGATCCGTGCACCGCGCCTCGATCCGGTCGTCAAGGCCCAGGGCGCCGATGTTCTCCCGGGCGCAGGCCACCGCACGCGGGTCGATGTCGGTGGCGATCACCCGGCCCGCGCCGCGTTCGGCGAGGACCGCGGCGAGCACTCCGGTTCCCGTCCCGATGTCGAACGCCGTGAACCCGGCTCCCGCCGGCAGCGGCGCTGTGGCCACCAGATCCACGTATTCACCTCTGACCGGGGAGAACACTCCGTAATGAGGGTGGATCGGCTTGCCGAGTGCGGGAATCTCCACTCCTTTGCGGCGCCACTCGTAGGCGCTGATCACGCCGAGCAGTTCCCGCAGGGAGACCACCACTGTTGCGTCGAGCGGGCCGTAGACCTGTGCGCACGCCTTTCGCGCGTCGGGGGCCCTGCGCAGCGGGACCCGGTGGTCGGGGTCCAGTTCCACGAGCACCATGCCGAGGGTGCGGGCTCGCTGGCCGCGGGAGTGGCGGTGCAGGTGGAAGGTCTCCGCAGGGGTCGCGCCCTGCCGGGGCGGTTTGCGGTCGTGGCGCCGGGTCATCACCTGAAGCAGTTGGCGTGCCCCGGGGAAGGTGCCGCGCCACAACAATGCGGTGCCTTCGCACACCAGACGGTAGGCGGTCTCGGCGCGCATGCGGTCGTCGGCGATGACGACCTTTCTGGGTGCGGGCTGGCTCTCGGAGCGCCATTCGGCGTCGTGCTGCTCGTCGGCTTCGCTCCAGTGGACTCGCGGCATGGGGGCTCCTAGGGGATCGAACGTGGTTGAGACACGAAGATCACGCCTACGCCGAGAGCGTGTGCCGGCGCTGGAAGGTGGTGGACCTCAGATGATGGCCGGCCCCCGTGACGGCGTGTGAGCCGGACGGCCGCCGAGGGCCATCGTCCGCCTTCGTCCGGGATTCATCCCGCCCGGACACGACAGCGCCTCCGGGGCATCCACTGGATGATAGACCACCCGAGGATGACCGGGGACGGGCTAATCGGCCGCGGCATCGGCGAGCGCGCGAAACACCAGTGCGGTGGAGACCGCGCCCGGGTCCTCGTGGCCTTGGCTGCGTTCACCCAGGTAGGAGGCACGACCCTTGCGCGCGGTGAGGGGGATGGTGGACCGGGCTCCCTTTTCTGCCGCGTCTGCTGCCGCGGCGCTGGCGGCGGGAAGCCCGCTACCGGCTCGCAGCGCCGCGGCGAACGCCTCGACCGCCGGCGTGAACGCGTCCACCATGGTCTTGTCCCCGGGCACGGCACCGCCGAGTTTGCGCACCGCCTCCAGTCCTGCGGTGAGCGCCTGGAGCAGCTCGCCCGGCATCGGCTCGACCCCGTCGAGCGTTTTACCGGCCGCACGCAGCGCCGACCCGTAGAGGGGACCGGACGCACCGCCCACCGTGGAGATGAGCGTGCGTCCCGCAAGCGTCAGCGCCTCACCCGGAGCGCTCGGAGACGATCGGGTGAGCGCCGCGGTGACGGCCACGAAGCCACGGTGCAGGTTGCTGCCGTGGTCGCCGTCGCCGATGGCGGAGTCGAGCCGGGTCAGCTCGTCGGCGTGCTCGCGCACACGCTCGTCCACTGTCCTGAGCCAGGACAGGACGAGGTCGGTGGTCACGGTGTCCATCGCGTCTTCTCCTCGCATGTGGATCCTTCACCCTCCCCAGGTCAGGCCGGGCGTGTGCACGGGAGCGTCCCAGAGTTCGATCAGCCGTTCGTCGGCACGGCAGATGGTGAGGGACGCGCCTGCCATGTCCAGACTGGTCACGTAGTTGCCCACCAGGCTGCGGGTGATGACGACTCCGCGCTCTTCCAGCAGTGCCGCGATCTCGCCGAAGAGCAGGTAGAGCTCCAGCAGGGGAGTGGCTCCCATCCCGTTGAGCAGGACGATCGTGGGGTCGGCCGAGGACAGGGGCAGGTCTTTTAGGACGCTGTCCACGAATCGGGCGGCCAGGTCGCGGGCCGGCCTGATCGTCTCGCGGCTGCGCCCGGGCTCGCCGTGGATCCCGACACCGACCTCGATCTCGTCGTCGGCGAGGTCGAATCCGGGCCGGCCCGCCGCGGGGGTGGTGCCGGCTTCCAGCGCGATCGCGAAGGAGCGGGAGCGCTCGTTGACGAGCCGGGCGACATCGGCGACCGCCGCCAGGTCGGCTCCCTGCTCGGCCAGGGCACCGGCGATCTTCTCCACGAACAGCGTCGCGCCCGTGCCGCGACGCCCCGCGGTGAAGGTGGAGTCGCGCACCGCGACGTCATCGTCCACCAGGACGGTGGCGATCTCGATCCCGTCCTCGGCGGCCAGTTCCGCCGCCATCTCGAAGTTCATGACGTCGCCGGTGTAGTTCTTGACCACGAAAAGCACCCCGGCTCCACCGGAAACGGTGGCCACGGCGGCGAGCATCTGGTCGGGCACCGGGGAGGTGAAGACCTCACCGGGACACGCCGCGTCCAGCATCCCCGGCCCCACGAACCCCCCGTGGAGGGGCTCATGGCCGGAGCCGCCTCCCGAAACCAGGGCGACCTTGCCGGCCCGGGGACGCTCGGCACGGGTGATCACCCCCCGTTCCACGTCCACGCAGAGCCGGTCCGGGTGGGCCGCGGCGAATCCGAAGAGTGCGTCGCGCACCACGGTGTCGGGGCTGTTGATGAACTTCTTCATTGATCCTCCTGGCGGAAGTCGCCTGGTGAGCGCGGTGGACGCTGGCGCGGCGACGGCTTTGACCTACCCGGCCGACCACCGCGGAACGCCTCCGCGAAGAAAGGAAAGTCCGCGAGTAGGGTCAGCTGACATGACAGCCACAGTCGGAGTCGTCCTGGTCTCGCACAGCGCCGAACTCGCCCGGGGGCTCGCCGCCCTCCTGGGCGCCTTGGGGACGGGGGCGGTCACCGTCGAGGTCGCGGGAGGCACCGACGACGGCGGGCTCGGTTCTTCCTATGCGCTGATCGAGCAGGCCGTGGAGCGGGCGAATGGCGGCGCCGGCGTGGTCGTGCTCGCCGACCTGGGAAGTTCCGTCCTGACCGCTCGCATGGTCCTGGAGGATTGCGCGGACCACTCGGTCGTCCTGGTGGACGCTCCGTTCGTCGAGGGTGCGGTGTCGGCCAAAGCCACCGCGGAAGCCGGGGCGGACCTGGCGACGGTGGTCGCCGCGGCGGAGGAGGCCCGTGGATTTCACAAGCTCTGAATCCGCCATCGACAGTTCCGATGCCGTCGAGGCCGTCGCCGTCCGGGGCGCAGTAGGACAATAGTCCGTTGAGCCGTCCACACCGGTGCGGATACCGGCCGGGATTTTCCGGCCGGAGAAGTCCGCGCGCGCGATCACCACGCCCCTGCCCGCCTGGGTGCGCCGAGTCGAAGCTTCGCCGTGGCGCGTGGGGCTGGGCTGTCCCTTGTCCGTGGATCCCCCGGTTCCGGTGCACGGGGGCGGAGCGAACCCCTCGGCCCTCTCCTGCGCGGTCGGCCCTGATGTTGCCGCGCCCTTGCCGGGCCCGCCGCCGACCGGTGGGCAGTCCACGCACCCTCAGTGCGGATATGTGTTTTGAAGCCTTCCGAGCGCGCGTTCGCTGCCGCCCGCCTCAGGCGGAACGCTGGGGCTCCGCTCGCTCCGGTTCCCGGACCTCGTTCAGCGCCGAGCTGGGAACACCGAAGAGCCGGTCGAACGCCCAGTTGTAGGCGAAGGTGAAGAACGGGATGTAGACGATGAACACCAGGTCCAGCACAAACGCCTGCGTCAGCGTGATCTCCAGCCACCACGCGATGAGCGGGACCAGGAAGCACACCAGGGTCATCTGGAAGCCCACGGCGTGCAGGACGCGCCGGCGCACGGTGCGCGTGCGGTCGCGCTGGTGCCGCTCCCATGCCTCGAACAGGTAGTTGAAGGCCAGGTTCCACACCGTGGCCACACCCGTGAGCATGAGCGCCAACGGCCCAGTGGTGGCCGGTGACTCGCCCGTCAGCAGTGTCATCACCACGGTGCCCACCGCGAGTCCCAGGATCTCGTAGCCGCCTACGTAGACCAGCTTGCGCTTTACACCTTGCACAGCGCACACTCCCGTTCCGTTGGTCAAGGAAGGCAGACGCTATATTCAGGTGTGTTGACTAGAAAAGTCAGTTCCTTTCAGAAAAGTTGACAGGTGCATGTCCCTCTCCAGTGATGGCATCGAGTTGTTCCTGGCCGTGGTCGACCACGGCTCCTTCTCCGGCGCGGCCCGCGCGCTGCGCCGGGTGCCGTCCGCGGTGAGCATGGGTATCGCCAACATCGAGGCCGAACTCGGCTACCCCCTGTTCGACCGGTCGCGCCGCGAGGCGGTGCCCACCCCGCAGGCGCTGGCCCTGGTGCCCCACGCACGCTCCGTCGTCAGCAGGCTGCGGCTGTTGCAGGTCCACGCCGTGGAGTTGTCGCAGGACTTGGAGAGCACGCTCACCGTCGCCGTGGCCTCCGGCGTTCCGGACCAGGACCTGCTGGAGGCTCTGGCCCGGGTCGGCTGCCGCTACCCCCTGCTGCGGGTGAACCTGCTCCGAATGCCCCAAGACCAGGTCCGGGAAATGCTGCACCAGGAACGGGCCGATCTGGTGCTGCTGGCCGTATCCCCGGACGTGGACCGTGAGGAGGCCTTCACCAACGTGACCGACGTGCTTTTCGTAGCGGTGGCTTCGGCCACCGCGGACACACACGGTCTCCCCGCCGACCTGCGGCGTTTGGAAGACCTCGGCGCCAGCCGCCAGATCGTGGTCGCCGGCCCCGACGACGCGGTCGCCGAGCGTCGACTCCTGGTCTCCGACGCCCGATGGCACGTGGACTCGGTGGAGGCCGCGTTGGGGCTCGTGGAGCGCGGAGCGGGGTGGGCCAACTTGCCCTTGGGAGCGGTTCAGGTCGCGGTCTCGGCCGGAAGGGTGAGGGTGTTGGAGTTCGACAACCTCAGGAACGGGGTGGCGATGCCGGTGTACCTGGTGTGGCTGCGCAGAAAGCCGGTGCGCCGGGCCGCAGGGGAGGTCATCGGGCTGATGTGTCGCGACCACCGCTGACCGGACGCCGAAACGTCCCGGGGGCAGGTGCCGGGTCGGGCATCGCGTTGTCCTCGGTCCAGGTCTGGCGCCTGGTCACGGCCGGGTAGTCCTAGCTCGGACACCGGGGAGCAAGTAACCCACCGGTAGGTTCCGGAGGCTCACCCTTTGCGGCGGGCGGCCGGGGCTCGGCGGACGGGTCCGGTCGGCGCCGGTTCGCCGGTGAGCATCCATCCCCACGTCGTCAGCGAGATCCGGTAGATCCGCGTGGAGGACTTCGCGATGCCTGCGCCGGTGCGGTAGCGCTCGACCGCCGCGGTGCACGACGCGGGCGGGGCGGTCACCGGTTCGATCCTCATGCCCGCCCCGCCCTTCCGGCACCGCCGCAGTAAATGCGCACACCTCGCCCCGGCGGCCGGCTTGACCCGCCGCAGGTCGCGGTGATCACCGTAGGGCTCCGCAGCAGTAAATCCGGCATTTACCGCCGCAGTTACGTCCGGTCCGCCGGTCTCGCGGGCTTCTGCTCGAAACCGGTTCTACTGTGCGGTTCGGCGGGAGGGGATGTCAGTGCCCGTTGCGATGCCGTCTTGGTGGCGTGGTCATCCGTCGAGGAAACGCAATAGCTCGGCGGTGACGAACTGAGGGTTCTCCTGGACGAGCCAGTGCCCGGCGTTCGGCACGTCCACCGCCTGCACGATGTTGGTCATGCGCGGGCCGGCTGTGCTCTGGATCGCTTCGAGTTGCCCTTGGGCGGCCATGAGCAGGGTCGGCGCATCTACCGGTGCTGCTGCCACAGTGTCGCGGACGTCTTCGTCGAGGGCCCGGTAGAGGTCGAAGCCGCCCGACAGGGCCTTGGGCCGACTGTAAGTTCGTGCGTACTCGTCGATCTCGGCGTCGGTGAACGGGGACTGGTCGGAGGTGCCGCCGAACGCCGTGCCACCGAAGGAGACCTGAGGATAGAACAGTGCCAGGTACTCGCGGACATCATCATCCACGACCGCCTCGGGGACTCGTTGCTGGGAGTGAAAGGCGATGTGCCAGCTCAGCGAGCGGTAGGTGCTTGCATCGATCGCGGGCCCGGGCAGCGGCAGGTCGAGGTAGCCCAGGCGTGCGGTGTCGTCGGGGAATTGGCTGGCGTACTGGAATGCCACTGCGGCGCCGAGATCGTGCCCGATGACACGGGCGTCACGCACCCCGAGCTGATCGGAGACCAGCTTGTGCACGTACCGTGCCAGCGTGGCTTTGTCGTAGCCGGTCGGTGAGCCGGTGCTGTCGCCCAGTCCGGGAAGGTCGATGGCGTAGACGGTGTGGTGCTCGGCGAGTTCCGGCATGATCGGCCACCAGCCGTACCAGGTCTGTGGCCAGCCGTGTATCAGCACGACCGGTGTGCCGCTGCCGCCGGTCACGTAGTGCATACGGACGCCGTCGACGTCGGCGAACTCGTGTCGGAAGGTGTCTTTGAACCGGGGATCGTCCTGGGTGGCGGCGGAGTGGGCGGGAACATCGCCGCCGGCTGTCGGCGTGGAGGCGGGAGTGGAACAGGCTGTGGTGGCGATAGTGAGCAGGAGAGCGAGCATCACGGTTGCCGCCGTGTGCGCGGAACGGGGGGAGCGGCGTGGCAATGGCCGTGGTTCTGTGATCATGTGTTTCAGTCCTGGAGAGGGTGGGTCAGCGGCCGGTCGTGCCGTCGATGAGTTCGCGGAGGATGTCGGCGTGGCCCGCGTGCCGGCCGGTCTCCTCGATCAGGTGGGTGAGTGCCCAGCGGATGCTGGGAGCGGGGCGGTCCGGCCGGGGGCGGGGGACGGGTGCGCCGAGATCCGCGCACCCGTCGAGAACGTCGTTCGCGCGCTCGACCGCGTCTCGGTAGCGGGCGACGACATCGGCCACGCTGTCCGCCGGCGCGGCGCGGAACGTCGCCTGCCAGTCGGTGACGTCGTCCCCGAGGAACATCGACCGCTCGACGTACGTCAGGTGGTTGAGCAGGCCGAGCAGGTTCGTGCCCGACGGCACCGCGGCTGTTCGCACCTGCGGCTCGGGGGCGCCGTCGACCTTCATGGCGATCGAGGTCCGGAGGTAGTCGAGAAAGCCGCGCAGGACCTCGGTCTCACTGCTTCCGGTCCGGGGCGGCGGGGTGTCGCCACGGCCGTTGCGGCGTGTGGTGCTGGGCAACAGTGGTCGCCTTTCTTTATTGGGGGCCTGCCGCCGTGTCAGGCGGTGCGGCGGATGAGGAGGACGTGGTCGATGACCTCGGCGGTGTGCCCGCCTGGTCCGGTCGCGATCCGGCGGGGGGCGTCGGACCGCTCGACCGTCCATGTCTCCGGGGCCAGATCGATACCGGCGGCGACCTCCCGTGGGCTCGGGAACCGGGTGCCGGCGTCCTGATTCCACGACCACGGCGCGACCGAGCCGTGGTCGACCACCAGCAGCCGCCCGCCCGGGCGCAGTGCGTGCGCGGCCGAGCGCAGGACGGTTACCCGGTCCAGGTCGCCGGGGGTGTGCAGGTAGTGGGCGCAGATCAGGTCGAACCCGCCGGGCGGGAAGGACCCGTGCAGGTCGTGTTGCACGGTGGTGACGCGGTCGCCCAGGCCGTGTGAGCGGGCGAGGGCGGCGAGCCGCTCGACCGCCACGGCCGAGATGTCGGCGGCGGTGACCTGCCACCCCTGGCCGGCGAGCCACAGCGCGTCGCCGCCGTCGCCGCATCCGAGGTCCAACGCGTCACCGGGCGGCAGGCCCGTCACCGTCTCGGTGAGGCGAGCGTTCGGCTGCGGGTCGCCGGCTGCCGGTCGGGCCGCGTAGATGCCGTCCCAGAAGGCGACCGCATCGGTGGTGCTCATATCGGTGGTGCTCATCAAGACTCCTTGTGTCAGCAGGAGCTCAGTCTTGCCGGGCGCACCACAAACTGGCACACAATCTTGCGGTAATGGCAAGATGCCCCTATGGATCCCAAGACGGATGAAGACGTGCTC
Organism: Nocardiopsis ansamitocini; assembly: GCF_030268225.1. GTDB lineage: Bacteria > Actinomycetota > Actinomycetes > Streptosporangiales > Streptosporangiaceae > Nocardiopsis_D > Nocardiopsis_D ansamitocini. The sequence goes on from NZ_BSQG01000004.1 coordinate 180,529, forward strand.
GACACGGTGGGGCCGCGGCTGCGTGCGTTGCGTCGTGACCGCGGCATCACCCTCGCCGACCTCGCGGTGACGACCGGCGTGTCGGAGAGCACCCTGTCCCGGCTGGAGAGCGGGCAGCGCCGGGCGAGCCTGGAACTGCTGCTGCCGCTGGCCCGTACCTATGACGTTCCGTTGGACGATCTCGTCGGTGCCCCGCGCACTGGCGACCCCCGGATCCACCTCAAGCCGATCAGGCGGTTCGGGATGACGTTCGTGCCCCTGTCCCGGCGACCGGGCGGTGTGCACGCGTTCAAGATGATCATTCCCGCCCAGCAGGAACCACTCGAACCGACCCCGCAGACCCACGAAGGCTTTGAATGGCTCTACGTGCTCAGCGGACGCCTGCGGCTCGTGACCGGCGAGCGCGACCTGACACTGCCGCCCGGTGAGGCGGCCGAGTTCGACACCTCTTTGCCGCACTGGCTGGGCAGCGCCGACGGCGGCGTGGTTGAGCTTCTCATCCTGTTCGCCCTGCAGGGAGTGCGCGCGCATGTACGCACCGACCCTCATCGGTCGTCTCAGGCCGGGAGCCGACGGTGAACTCAGCGAAGGATTCTGTATTCCCGCCGGCAGCGAGCCTCACCGCGCAAACGCCGCAGTCGACAATGTCGCACCCGCAGAGATCGACCGGGTCGAACGCCAGTGGACACGAACCGCGTCAGCGACCATCGGCCAGTGACCAGGCCCCGGGCCCTTCGCCGGGCCCTACACCCGCTGCGGCCGTCCTGATTCACCCGCTGAACTGGGCCGCAGTTACTTAGCGTTGTTTTTCCGTGAGAACTACCTCCGGCAGCGGCGGGATCAGCGGGTCATCGCCATCCACCAGCGTCCAGCAAGCCACCACGTCTTCCGAAGGCCACTTGCCACATACCCGCCCCTTGCCGTCGGTCTTTCGGGCGTTCCCCGATCAGCTCAACGAGGTTCCCCAGCGCCAGGAAACGGCCCCCGAACCTACCGGCGGGTTACTTGCTCCCCGGTGTCCGAGCCAGGACGACTGGACCGTCACCCAGAGCCCCGAGCGGCTCTCCCTGCCGTTCCCGACCGCGCTCTGCGACATCTTCGAGTGCACCCCGACCGACCTCATCGCGTCCCGGGCCAATGCCGTTCCGCGGCGTACCGCCCCCGGCGAAACGGCGGGGGCGGCTGAGGGGATCGTTCCGCTGCGTCCCAAGCGCACCCGGATCGATCCGAACGGTGGGTAGCCCCTGGCCCCTGGCCGAGAGGGTGGACGCGCTCTTGGATGACGGCACCGGGCGACCGAATCCGCAGTTGGAGCCGCTGAAGGAAGCGATCCTGGCCACGCCCAGGCACCGGAGCGTCTCATCCTGGATCCGCGGCCCCAAAGCCCGCCTGCCCCTGCGCGAGCCGGCGGAAGGCAGCCTGCCGCTCACCCATCGGGCTTTCCACGAACACCCCGAGTGGCGAGCCGCCGCGCTCCGGGCAGCTGCCTGATCACCTACCGACGACTCCGCTCATTGTGTTAGCCGTGCAAGTGGTGCCAGGAGGCGGCTGGCGTGCTCATACGCCTGGGACAGCCCCTGACAAGTGGGGGTTCTCCTGGTGCGTGGCGGTGAGCCTGACGCTGCTGAGGCGCCAGCCGTGCGGTGTCCGGACGGCCTCGTTGTCGTAGAAGCCGACGACCAGCCATCGGTCCGGCCCGTCGCCTGCCCGTTCCCTTGGCGCCCAGTGTTCGGCGCGGACGTGCGCGTGGAGGGTCGCGCGGTCGCCGTCGATGTCGACGACGTGGCCCGTGATGGTGTGGTGGGTGGCGGAGAAGGGGGCGAAAGCTTGGCCCAGCACTTGGACGTACTCGTCGAGCGGGACGGTCATGGGTGGCAGGCCGATGACCGAGGAGAAGTCGAGGGTCACCGAGTCCGTGTAGACGAGGGAGGGGCGGCGGGTGAAGTCCTTGAGGTCGGCGATGTCGGCGTAGCGGCCCATCAGTTCGATCAGTTCGATGCGGTCGGCGAGCGTGGTCATGAAGGGCTCCCTGCGGACTCGGATGCGGGCGCGGGTAGTGGTTTCGAGGTTCGGGACCGGTGGCTCATCGCGAGGATGCCGTCCATCAGCCGGGCCGGCAGGAAGCGGGCGAGGGGGATGATGAAGGCGGCGTCCGTGCCGAGGGTGTACCGGGCGCGCGGGCGGGGCGTGGTCGCCACTCGGGCGATCGTGGCCCCCGCCTTCGCCGCCGGTACGGCGCGTTCCAGGAAGGCTGTGTTCGACGACACCGTCGCGTTGATGAGGCCGCCGTAGAGACGCTGGTGCTCGGCGCTCATCTCGGCGGCGAGTCCGAGGGAGATGTCACCGCTGCGGGCGGCCATCTCGGTCCGGACGCCGCCGGGCTGGACGACGACCACCTGCACGCCGTGCGCCGAGACCTCGCGGCGCAGGGAGTCGCTGGCCGCTTCGAGGGCGAACTTGGTTCCCGCGTACGCCCCGAAGACGGGCAGCGCGGCCACCCCGCCCACGGAACTGATGTTGACGACCCTGCCTCGGCTCCGCCGCAGGAAGGGCAGGAGTTCCTGGATGACGGCGATGTGCCCGAAGAGGTTCACCTCGAACTGCTCGCGCCACAGGGAAAGGGGCAGCACCTCGACGGGGGCGTTGATCTCGATCCCTGCGTTGTTGACCAGGACCCGCAGGACCCGCCGCTCGGGGTCGTCGGCGATCCGCCTGGCCAGAGCCTCGATGTGTTCCGAGACGGTGATGTCCAGGGTTACCGGTTCGATGCCGTCGCCTCGGACGGCATCGGCCTCACTGTCGGTGCGTACTCCGGCGAGGACGTGGTAGCCCATTGCGGCGAGGGCTCGCGCCGTCGCGGCTCCGATGCCTGACGAGGCGCCGGAGACGACGGCGAGTTCGTTCTTCTGAGGGTTCTTCCGCGGGTCTTTCCCTGGACGGGTCACAGCGGCGTTTCCTTTCACGAGGCAGAGGGCTCGGGCGCATCGAGGGGGAAGCGCGTGCCGGTCAGTTCCTCCGACACCTCCCACAGCCGCCGTGCCGCCGAGCCGTCACGCGCTCGGGCGGCCCGCCCTACCAGCGTCGGCGCACCGCGCATGCCCCACAGCCGGTCGGGGCCGACATAGCTGTCGCCGGGAAGGTCCGCGGTGGCGGCGTAGAGCGTGGGCAGGGCACCGTCCTCGGCGCTGTGGGCGACGAGCCCGACGAGGAACTTCTCGACGCGGAAACCGAGGGAGGGGTTCTTCTCCGCTCGCATCAGGTTCGTCGAGGAGATTCCGGGATGCGCGGCCGTCGAGATGACGCGTGATCCCGCGCGGGTGAGTCTGCGCTGGAGTTCGGCGGCGAACAGGAGGTTGGCCAGCTTGGACTGCGTATAGGCGGCGTTCGGCCGGTACGGCCTGCGCTCCCACTGGAGGTCGGAGAAGTCCAGGGAGCCGATCCGGTGCCCGAGCGAGGCCACCGTGACGACCCGCTCCCTGATGCGCGGGAGGAGCAGATTCGTCAAGGCGAAGTGGCCCAGGTGGTTGGTCCCGAACTGCAACTCGAATCCGTCCGCGGTCCGTGAGAGCGGCCCCAGGGAGAGACCGGCGTTGTTGACCAGCAGATCGACGGGGCCCGCGAGGCCGTTGGCGAACGCCCGGACCGAGGAGAGGTCGGCGAGATCGAGGGCACGGACCTGGACCGGGCCCGTCATGGCCGCAGCTGCGGCTTCTCCCTTCTCCGGATTGCGTACGGCCAGAACCACCTGCGCACCGTGCTCGGCGAGAACGCGGGCGGTGACGAGTCCGATACCGCTGGTGGCGCCGGTGACGACGGCGGTGCGGCCGGTCAGGTCGGGAAGGTCTGCGGGAGAGAATCTGGACATACCGCGAGAGTAGTCATTGACAACATTGTTGTCAATGAAAACATTGTGCTGAGTAGGCTGACCCCATGTCTGACACCACCGAGCAGCGGCCCTACCACCACGGGAATCTCCGCATGGAGCTCCTCGACGCGGCGGAGCGCAGCCTGAGGACGCACGGGGTCGAGCAGCTCTCCCTGCGGGACCTCGCACGAGATATCGGCGTGAGTCACGCGGCGCCCCGTCGGCACTTCGCGGACCGCCGCGCGCTGCTCGACGCCCTCGCAGAATCGGGGTTCGTCCGCCTGGGCGCGAAGCTGCGGACCGCGGTTGACGAGATCGACGACGAGGACGACCTGCCCGCCCGCCTGCACGCGTTCGCGTCGGCCTACGTTCGGTTCGCCACCGAGAACGCCGCGCTGACCGGGCTGATGAACTCCAGCAAGCACCGCCCAGGGGCGACCGCGGTCGCAGAGGCTGCCGCAGCCGCCTTCGGGCAGATCAGCGACCTGATCGAAGAGGGCCAGGAGCGAGGCGAGCTGGAGGAGGGCGACCCGGAGGGCATCGGGCTCATCGTCTACGCCACCGTCCTGGGGATCACGTCCATGGTCAACAGCGGCATGATCGAGCCGGAACGGCTCGAAGGACTCGTGGACACCGCGGTGACACAGTTCCTGCGAGGCGCCCGCCCGGCGCAGCAGCGCTGACCAAACCGCAAGATCGCACCCCCGGCCGACAGCGAAACCCCCGCAGCTCGGACAGCGCCGAACTGCAACCGAACACGGCCGCCACGACCAATCCACCTCATTGTGTCGGGTGCTCTCAGAACGGTGCGGTCTCTTCCAGGAAAGGTCATGGAGCCCATCGTGCGGGCCGGGGCGGCAGCAGGCATGAGTACGGGCGCTCAGCCCTCCGGGAGGGTGATCGGGGCTCTGTGCTGTTCGGCCGAGGTGGTGGGTCAGGATGGCGGCATGGCGAACTGGTTCCGCACCTGCTACGACGACGAAGATCTGTGGTTGTGTTTCGAGGCCGACGGCGAGGGCTGGGCGGTGCGTCAGGTCGAGTTCCGGGGACAGGACTGGCAGCCGGTGACGGCCGCGTCCTTGGCGGAGGTCGCGCACGTGCGTGATCATGCCGATCGCGCAGTGATGGGCCGCTACGAACGGCAGTACGGCGTTCTCGCCGACGGCCACCGACGGGTGGCAGGAGCAGCCCCAGGCAGCCGAGATCTGTGCGGAGGAGTTCTGGTCTGAGGCAAGGCAGGATCTGGGCGGCTCAGTCTGCCCCCGAGCGGTACCCGCGCCTGCCGAGCGCACGGGACCGCGCTCCAGGCGATCATCGACGGTGGAAAGAGGTGCCCCGCCCGCTGGGGCAGGGCACCTCCGCCTACCAGCGGCCGTGCACCTGCGGACGGATCAACTCGTCGTAGACCTCGCGGACCGCGGCGTGCACCGACTCGGAGAGCGGGGCAGAGTCCGCGGCCGCAGCGTTCGCGCGGGCCTGCTCGGCGTTGCGCGCCCCCGGGATCACCGTGCTCACCCCCTGCTGGTCCAGAATCCAGCGCAGTGCGAACTGCGCCATGGTCATGCCTTCGGGGACCAGGGGGCGGATGCGCTCCACCGCGGCCAGACCGGTTTCGTAGTCCACCCCGGAGAACGTCTCGCCCACGTCGAACGCCGCGCCCGAGCGGTTGAAGTTGCGGTGGTCGTCCTCGCCGAAGGAGGTCTGGGCGGTGTATTTGCCCGAGAGCAGTCCGCTGGCCAGCGGAACCCGTGCGATCACGCCCACCCCGGCCGCACGCGCCTCGGGCAGCACCTGCTCCAGGGGCTTGTGGCGAAAGGCGTTCAGGATGATCTGCACGGTGGCCACACCGGGCCGGGCGATCGCGGTCCGGGCCTCGGCGCAGGTCTCCACGCTCACTCCGTAGGCACGGATGCGCCCTTCCTCGACCATGGCGTCCAGGTCGTCGAACACCGCGTCGGTGGCGTACACGTCGGTGGGCGGACAGTGAAGTTGCACCAGGTCGATGGTGTCCACTCCGAGGTTCGCGCGGGAGCGGTCGTTCCAGGCCCGGAAGTTGTCCGGGTTGTAGGCGGCGGGCTCCTGCTCGACACGGCGCCCCATCTTCGTGGCGACGGTGAGCTGCGGGTATTCCTTCAGCAGCTGCCCGACGAGACGCTCGCTGCGGCCGTCGCCGTAGACGTCGGCGGTGTCGATGAAGGTGATCCCCGATTCCACCGCCGCGCGCAGTGCCTCAAGTGCGTCGTCCTCACTGACCTCACCCCATGCCGCACCGATCTGCCAGGCGCCGAATCCGACCGCGCTGACGTCCAGGCCGGTCCTACCGAGTCTGCGTGTGTCCATGGGCGCCGATCCTACGCCCGAGGCGTCTGCCCTGCGCAACGGGACGGCCACCCTGCCGGTGGGCGAACAGGACAGACCCTGGATCCGAGGTGGCGGTATGGGCAATGGCCGGTGGCTCCTGCTGGGAAAGGTGGTGGTGTCGCCGCGTCGGTCGCTTCCCCACAGGTGAGGGGCGGGCGCCCCGAGAGGCTCGAACACACCGCGACCACTGCTTCTTTCCGACGTGGCGGGTCCGTCCCTACTCACTCCGCACCGGAGGAGACAGCCCCCGACACCTAGGCACTCCTGCTCATGCGCCCGCGCCCGCGGGGCAACGACGATGGGGAAATGAACCATCCCATGCCTCCCCGTCCGCCATTGCCGCCCCGGACGACGTCCGCCTACTTCCTCCAGTCGGCGATCTCCTTCGGCGCCTCGTTCATCGGACTCGGAGTGGGGGTGGCCTACCTGCCCGTCGATCCGTGGATGCGGGCGTTTCTGGCCATAGGACTGCTCTTCGTCATCACCTCCTCGTTCACCCTTGCCAAGTGCGTGCGCGACAAGCAGGAGGAGGCGGCGTTTCGCCAGTGGAGCGGCTGAACGCGCGCCTGGCGACAGGGGTCCGGCGCATGGGGAGTTCGGCCGCCCTCGTCGGTCACAACCGGGAGGCGAGAAGGCGAATCGTTCGGCATGGATCTCCTGTTTCGTCGATCGACGCACCGAGGGGCGAGTGACCGGGGACGGCCGCTCTGTCCAGATTGCGCACCGTGCTCGCCAAATGGCGCAAACCCTTACGGAGAAGGCTTTTCAGGAGAACCGCGGAGCCGTCTGCCGCGTCGCACTCATCAGACCGGTTCCGACGGGGGAAGGCGGATCAGGAGTGGACGCTGACAACGGAGTGGAGAAGCCGGCCCGTTCCCGGAGGGGGATCGGCTCTCTGGTGGCGGGACTCCTCGTTGCGGTCCTGGGCGGCCTGCTGATGTGGGTGGGCTCGGCCGAGTCCTCCGACCACACCGGTCGGGCACCGGCCAGGGTCGTCCTGGTCGAGCAGGATCAGCCGACCGACGACGCGACGGTCTACGTCTCCTACAGCGCCGAGGGCTCCGAGCACTCCGAAGTCGAGCTGAACGGATCGGTTTCCGCCGAACTCCCTCCTGGCGCTCGGACCACCGTGGCCTATAGCCCCGACGACCCCGGCCACCCCGTGGCACTCACCGATGCCGAACAGGGCTGGAGCCGTGCGTCCTGGGCCGGGGGCCTGCTCCTGGGCTGTACCGCGTTGGTGCTGTTGGCGCGCGCGACCCGGTTGCGCCGCCCGCCGGGCTGCCAGGGGCCGCCCGACCACAGCTCGATCTTCTAACGGCCGGACAGTCGCAGCCCCGGGGAGTGGAACGGCCCGTGCGCCACGGCGAACAGGACACACGTTTGGGCCCGCTCCCCACCGTTCCCGGAGCGGAGGAAACTCGTTCAGGCAGCCCCTGCCACCGCTTCGATCCTCATCGAAGCACGCGCAACCGCAGGTTCGTCGTCTGCGACGTGTGGGTCAGGTCGAGGCGTTCGAGCCTGACATTGGTTCCGCCCGGGTGGTCGAACAGCCGGACGCCGTCACCGAGCAGGACGGGAACGATGAACACGATGATCTCGTCGAGCACTCCCGCGTCGAGGCACTGCCGGGCGATGCTGGCACCGAGGATGTTGACGTACTTGTCGCCGGCAGCGGCCTTTGCCAGGGCGACACCGGAGTCGAGGTCGCCGACGAAGGTGACACCCGGAACGGGTGTGGCCGGGGCCCGGCGGGTGAGCACGAACTCCGGCCCCTCCCATCCTCCGCCGAACGCCTTGCCCTCTTTTTCGGTGCCTCGATGGGGGTCGTCCCCGCCGAACGTGCGGTTGCCGACGAGGAGCGCACCGACCCTGTCGATGAGCGCGTCCACCGTCGGGTCGGGGCCGGAGTACTCGGCCAGCCAGGACATGTCCCCTCCCGGACCGGCGATGAATCCGTCCAGCGACATCGTGACCGAGTACAGCGTCGTTGCCATGGTCCACCTTCACCGAGATCGTGCGGTCGTCGACTGTTGAGACTGCGGACCACGCAGAAAGTCACCGGCGCAGGAGGGGTGAGGCGCCTGGGCCGCACCTGCTGTTGCAGACGGCACGGGAGGGCCGCCCCGGTCCAATGGTTACTGACGGTACCCCGACAGGAAGCGGCCGATCCGGCTGATGGCGGTCTCCAGGTCGTCCGCGTGGGGCAGGGTGAGGATACGGAAGTGGTCGGGGGACGGCCAGTTGAAACCGGTTCCCTGCACGATCTGGATCTTCTCCTGCAGCAACAGGTCCAGTACCAGCTTCTCGTCGTCGTGGATCTTGTGCACCTTGGGGTCCAGACGAGCGAACGCGTACAGCGCTCCCTGGGGTTTGACGCATGAGACGCCCGGGATCGCGTTGAGGGCCTCCCAGGCGCGGTCGCGCTGCTCGTGCAGCCTTCCTCCAGGAAGGACGAGGTCCGTGATGCTCTGCCGCCCGCCCAGCGCTGCCTGGATCGCGTACTGGGCCGGGACGTTGGGGCACAGCCTCATCGCGGCCAGCATGGTCAACCCCTCCAGGTAGCCGCGGGCCTCGTGCTTGGGGCCGGTGACCGCGAGCCAGCCCGAACGAAACCCCGCGACCCGGTACGCCTTGGACAGGCCGCTGAAGGTCAGGCACAGGACGTCGGGAGCCAGCACGGCGCAGTTGTGGTGGATGCGACCGTCGTAGAGGATGCGGTCGTAGATCTCGTCGGCGAACACCAGCAGGTCGTGGCGTCGGGCGATGTCGAGCAACTGCTCCAGCAGGGCGCGCGGGTAGACCGCCCCGGTGGGGTTGTTGGGATTGATGATCACGATCGCCTTGGTTCGGTCGGTGATCTTGGCTTCGACGTCAGCGGGGTCGGGGCACCAGTCGGCGGACTCGTCACAGATGTAGTGCACGGCCTTGCCGCCGGCGAGCCTGGTCACGGCGGTCCACAACGGGAAATCGGGGGCGGGGATGAGCACCTCGTCGCCGTCGTCGACGAGGGCCTGCACCGCCATCGACACCAGTTCGGACACGCCGTTGCCGAGGAAGACGTCGTCGACGTCCAGCCCCGTCACGCCCTGGGTCTCGTAATGCTGGGCAACAGCACGCCGACCGGCCAGAATGCCCTTTGAGTCGCTGTAGCCGTGCGCCTCGGGCAGGCTGCGGATCATGTCCTGCAGGATTTCCTCGGGAGCCTCGAACCCGAACTGCGCGGGGTTTCCGGTGTTGAGCCGCATCACCGTGTGCCCGGCCTCTTCCAGGGCGTTGGCGTGCTCGATGACCGGACCGCGGATCTCGTAACAGACCCCTGACAGTTTGCTCGACGGCGTGAACCGCATCCGACACCCTCCCGTTGGCGTTCCGGGCTCCGCGGGACTGCTGATCCCGAAACGTTTGCATACTTGGTTCTACCAAGTATGCACTTGGAAAGTCCAACTTGATGGCTAGACTGCTCGCATGCCGCGACGAAGTTACGACCAGTACTGCACCGCAGCCCGCGCCCTCGACGCCATCGGCGAGCGCTGGACCCTTTTGGTGGTCCGGGAACTGCTGGCCGGCCCCCGCCGCTACACCGACCTGCACACCGACCTGCCCGGCGTGAGCACCGATGTGCTCGCCGGGCGCCTCAAGGACATGGAACGCGACGGACTGGTCCACAAGCGCCGCCTCCCCAAACCCGCCAATGCCCAGGTCTACGAGCTGACCGAGCGCGGGCGCTCCCTCCTCCCGGTGATCACGGCGCTGGCGGCGTGGGGCGGACCGGACCTGGTCGAGCGACGCTCCACCGACGCGGTGCGCGCCCACTGGTTCGCGCCCGTCCTGCTCGCCTTGTTCGCCGGGATGGCTCCGGACGCGGACGCAACGGTTGAAGTCGTCCTCGACGAGGGGGTGTTCCGCCTCCGCCTGGGCCAAGACCCCGGTTACACCCATGGGCCGGCCCAGGGCACAGCCGAGGCCAGGGTGGAGACCGACCTTTCCACCCTGGGCGCCCTTGCTTCAGGGGCGATGACCTGGACCGGCGCGCTTACCGCCAACCGGGTCAGGGTGATCGGCGACGGTCCGGTGGCCGATGCTCTGCGCACCCCGGTCGACGACCGCGCCCCGACCGGACCTCCCGTGGCCAGAAGCTCGACCGCTGGCTCGACGCGTTGAAGGTCGCCAGGTCCCGCCCGATCCTCGCCGCCGGCCAGAAGTCCGGACCGCACGGGAGGCCGACCGCATCACTACCGTGTCCGGGGCCCGACCGTGGTGTCGATCCAGTCGGCATAGGCTGTGGCATCACTCCACGCCCCAGGGCCGACGCAGCTCGGGGCGCTCGTGAAGTCCCCGCCCCGGGCCGTTGGGCCATCGGAGTCGGGGGCGCGCTTCCGGGCCTCCTCGGTGGGGTGCTCGGAGCAGAGTGCGCTCGCGGCGTCGATCCCCGTACGCCGGTCGCCGGAAGGTTGTCGAAGTCGTCGGCATGCCCCAGGCAAAGCTGGAAGGGGACCGGCATTGGACGCGAGCCAAGATCCCCGTCCCGGGCGATCTGACGCCCGACCGACTTTCGACGACGGCTGCCCGGCGCAGATCCTACTCCGTTGCCCCGGCCACCATCCCGGGACGGGGGAAGTGGGGGCGGTGCCGCCTACCGGATCTTCATATGGACACGCATCTGCTCGGCAAGCCGATCGAGTTCGGCCGCCTCGGCGGGCGAGGTGTTGTTGAGTCCGCTGTATAGGGCCATCGGGCTGCGCAAGAAGCGCCGGAGCACGGCCACGAGCAGCCCTTCCGGCAGCGTCCGCAACGCGACGAACCCCCGGGGTACCGGGGGCGTCGGCATGGCGGCCAGATTCTGCCGCATGAGGTGGAGCATCCGGCGGAGCGCGTCCGCGTCGTCGGCCAGCGCTATTGGACCGCCCGCCGCCCTGACCGCTTGCCCGAGCGGTACGGAGAACGCGGCGTGCGTCCTGAGCCGGGCCTCCATCCGCGGCTCGTGCCTGGCGCTGATCCCGGCCACACGGAACTCGTCCACGATCCGCTCCGGGCGCGGGGTGGCCCGACCGTCGGGTTCGCCGATCGGTACGGCCACCCGGCGGGTCACGAAGTTGGCCGCGCGGTAACGGACCACGTCGCCGTCCATCGTGCCGGCTTCCGTGGGGGAGCCGAGCAGTACCCGTTCGTGGCCGATGACCGCGCCCAGCGGCTCCGCGCCCGCCGCCCAGCCGAGCATGAACAGCACGTCGCCTTCCAGGCCGACGAGCGACTCCAGCACCGCACCCACCTGATGCGCGCGGACGAAGACGGCGGTCAGGTCGTACCCGCCGGCCGGCTGCTCGACCACCGGCACCGGTACCCGTCTGACGGCCGAACTGTCCTCCTCGGCGAGCTGCACGCCGTGTCGGCGCAGGGCGGCCAGGCGCTCGCCCCGGGCCAGGAGCGAGACGTCGTGTCCCGCCTCATACATGCGAACGGCGAACAGGCTGCCGGTGACCCCGGCACCGTACACGAGCAGTTTCATTGCACTCCTTTTTCGCACGATCGTTTAATTCATACGTTTGTTTGATCCAAACGTATGTACAGTACACTCCCATGGCGCCACCCGACACCCGCACCCAGATCCTCGACGCGGCCGAACGCCTCTTCGGCGAGCGCGGATACCGTGGCACATCGGTCCGCGCGGTCACCGACCTCGCGGGAGCGAACCTGGCCGCCGTCGGGTACCACTTCGGCTCGAAGGCGGAACTCCTGGCCGCGGTCGTCCGCCGCGTGGTCGATCCCATCAACGCCGCGCAGCGCGCCGCGCTCGATCGGCTGCTCGACCGGACACCGGACCCGTCGGTCGCCGAACTGGTGGAAGCGTTCGCGGGGCCGCTGTTCGACGAGACGCCGGCCGACGACGAGGGGGGCGCCCGGACGTCCCGGCTGATCACGACGATTCTCAGCGACCCGGCCGAGGAGGCGCGCAGCTGGACCGGTCCGGAGCAGGACACGGTCGGTGAGCACTACCTGGCTGCCTTCGCGCGCGCGTTGCCCGGCCTTGCCCCGGAGGAACTGCGGTTCCGGATGCGGGGGATCCTCGCCGTGGCGGCCGTGGACCGTATCGAGGTCGACACCCCGGACTCCACGGCCTGCCCGGCCCCGGTGGTGGGCAAGGCGACCCGGCACTGGACGATCACGTTCCTGACGGCAGCGATGAGCGCACCACCGACCAGACTCTGACGACTCGCGTCGGCCACGGCCGCCCGACGGCGTCGGACACGACCAGCTGAAACCGATCCCCTCGCACGCGCGCGGCAGGGACGGCTCCCGCCCTTGGCGAACGGCGTCCTCTGCTCCGGGCAGTCCCGGAGAAGGCGCCAAAGCCCCCCGGACTGGCCGGCAGGAAGAACCGTGGCGCCGAGCCAACGGCAGAGGACGGCCTCACGCAGACGAGGCCCCTCATCCTTCTGCTCCGACCAGCGCGTTTGCGCACCGTTGGCATCGGGATAGGCGAACCTGCCGGCCGCGGCCCCCGATACGGCCGACCGCTGACGAACAACAGCGGTTGAGTCTCAAGCGGCTTGAGACCCGATAGTGGCGCTATGCACGACAACGACCTGTACCCCATCGGGGACGCCGCGCGCCGATCCGGCCTGAGCGTCAGTACCGTCCGCTTCTACTCCGACGCCGGGATCGTCGCCCCCACACGCCTGACCGAGGCCGGCTACCGGCTCTACGACGTTCACGCCATCGCCCGCCTTGAGTTCGTCGCGACCCTGCGCGAACTCGACGCCGGTCTGGAAGAGATCCGCCGGGTACTCCACGGCGAGTCGACCCTGCACGACCTCCTCACCGCCCATTTGCGCATCGTCGAACGCCAAGAACGCGCCCTGCGCGCCAAGACAGCCGTTCTGAGAACCCTGGTCCAGCAGGAGGGAACCGCCGCCCAGACGGTGCTCCTGGGCAAACTCGTCTCGATGCCCGACCGGGAGCGCGAACAGCTCGTCGACGACTTCTGGAACGAAGTCGGCGCGAACCTCGACGTGCCCGCCGAGTTCGTCGAGCGACTGCGGCAGCTGCGGCCACGACTGCCGCAGGACCCCACCGCCGCTCAACTGGAGGCCTGGATCGAACTGGCCGACCTGGTCGGGGACCGGGAGTTTCGCGAAGCGGTCCGCGCCTATCTCCGGTTCACCTACACGACCGAGCCGGGCAAGCTCATGGCCGCCGCACCGGTGCAGGAGTTCATCTACGAAACGGGGGTGCCGGTCATGGAGGACATCGCCGCCCTCCAGCGTTCAGGGGTGCCGGTGGAGTCCCCACGCGCCCAGGAGGCGATCACCCGCCTGGTCCAGGCCACCACCGCCCTCGACGAGGAGCCGGACAGCGCCGGGAAACGGGAGGGGATGGCCGCGTACTTCACCGAGATCATCACGCTCATGGACGAGGAGGGAGCGGTGGAGGACCCCTGGTTCGACAGCACGCACGGCAGGTACATCGGCCTGGTCGCGGTGATCAACGGGACCCCGCCCGACGGTGAGGAGGACGAAAGGATGCTCTTGGCGTGGCTGGCGGCGGCCCTGCGCGCGTCAGTCCCCACAGACTGAACCGCTGGACGACGCCACCGTCGCGGTGGGGACGGCCCACCGCCAAATCCTGGAAGGATCCTTCTCGACCCCTTGAAACAACTGCGCTGCCAAAGAGTCGGGGGTGGTCGAAGCGGAGCGCCGATCCCGGCCACGTTTGCGTCCTTCGGAGTGTCCCTCGTCACTGATGACGTAGAGGCAACCGCGTTTTGTGGCAGATCTGGCGTGAATCGGCAACCGAACGGTGTACTTCGGGGGCTTTTTTGTGGGGTTCCCACAAGTTAGCGGCTCCAGCATTTGCCGTAGGGAACATTGCTGTACCCGGCGGTAATCGAGGAGGGTAGGGAGTCAGGTGCAGGCGACGCTCCGGAAACCGGACGTCGCCTTCTGCGTGTAGGTACTTGGGAGGCTCAGCCGGTGTTCAGTCGTGTCGCCATCGTCAACCGCGGAGAGGCCGCGATGCGGCTCATCCACGCTGTCCGGGATCTTTCTGCTGAAACCGGAACACGAATCGAGACGGTCGCCCTCTACACCGACGCCGACCGCAACGCGACCTTCGTTCGTGAAGCCGACGTCGCCTACTCGCTGGGCCCCGCCTCGGCCCGTCCCTACCTCGACCACGCCGTCCTGGAGCGGGCGCTGGTGGAGACCGGGGCCGACGCCGCCTGGGTCGGTTGGGGCTTCGTCGCCGAGGACCCGGCGTTCGCCGAGCTGTGCGAGAAGATCGGTGTCACCTTCGTCGGGCCGAGCGCGGAAGCGATGCGCAAACTCGGCGACAAGATCGGCGCGAAGCTGATCGCCGAAGAGGTCGGTGTCCCGGTGGCACCGTGGAGCCGCGGCGAGGTCGCCACCCTTGACGACGCACTGCGTGCCGGTACCGAGATCGGCTACCCGCTGATGCTCAAGGCCACCGCGGGCGGAGGCGGACGCGGCATCCGAATGGTCGCCTCGAACGAGGACCTGGCCGACGCCTACGAGCGCACCAGCCAGGAGGCGCTGCGCGCCTTCGGCTCCGGTGTGGTCTTCCTGGAGCGTCTGGTCACCGGTGCCCGGCACGTCGAGGTCCAGGTCATCGCCGACGGGCAGGGCACCGCGTGGGCCCTGGGCGTGCGCGACTGTTCGGTGCAGCGCCGCAACCAGAAGATCATCGAGGAATCCGCCTCCCCGGTCCTGGAACCGGAGCAGACCGCGGAGCTGAAGGCATCGGCCGAGCGGCTCGCCGTGGCCGTCGGCTATCGCGGCGCCTGCACCGTCGAGTTCCTCTACCACCCCGGGGAGAAGCTGTTCGCTTTCCTCGAGGTCAACACCCGGCTTCAGGTCGAGCACCCGATCACCGAGATCACCACCAGCACCGACCTCGTCCGGCTGCAGCTGCACGTGGCGGGCGGCGGGAAGCTGGAGGGGGACCAGCCGAGCGAGGCCGGCCACGCCGTGGAGGCCCGGCTGAACGCCGAGGACCCCGACCGCGACTTCGCCCCTTCCCCCGGCCGTATCGCGCGACTGGTGCTGCCCGCCGGCCCCGGCATCCGCGTCGACACCGGCGTCAGCGAGGGCGACAGCATCCCGGCCGACTTCGACTCGATGATCGCGAAGATCATCGCCTACGGCCGCGACCGCAACGAGGCCCTGGGCAGACTGCGTCGTGCGATGGCCGAGACCACCGTGATCATCGAAGGCGGCGCGACCAACAAGAGCTTCGTGCTCGACCTGCTCGACCAGCCCGAGGTGATCGACGCGAGCGCTGACACCGGCTGGATCGACCGGGTACGCGCCCAAGGCCGCCTGGTCAACCACCGGCACTCCGCGATCGCCCTGGCCGCAGCCGCGATCGAGGCCTACCAGGACGAGGAGGAGGTCAGCCGCCAACGGCTGCTGTCCACCGCCAACGGCGGACGGCCCCAGGTCCAGCACGAGAGCGGCCGTCCCCTGGACCTCAAACTCCGCGGCGCCGGCTACCGGGTGGGCGTCGTCCGTGTCGGTCAGAAGCGTTTCCGCGTCGGCATCTCCGGCGGGGGTGACGTGCACCCGGCGAACGTCGAGGTCGAGCGGTTCGACGCCCACAGCGGCCAGATCGTGGTCAACGGACACCGCTTCCGGCTCGTGTCGGCCACGCACGGCCCGATCCACCTGGTCGAGATCGACGGCGTCACGCACCGCATCAGCCGCGACGAGGGCGGCGTCGTCCGTTCCCCCGCGCCCGCGCTGGTCGTGGCGACGCCTTTGTCGGTGGGCGAAGAGGTCGATTCGGGGGCGCCGATCCTGGTGCTGGAGAGCATGAAGATGGAGACGGTGCTGCGCGCACCGTTTCGCGCCCGGGTCCGCGAGTGCCCCGTGTCGGTGGGCAGTCAGGTCGAGACCGGTACACCGCTGATGCGGCTGGAGCCCCTGGCCGACGAAGGAGCCGAGGAGGAAGCCGCCGGCGTCAGCGAGGTCGACCTGCCGGCCGAGCCGTTGGACGTGTCCGCGGCCGATCGGGTCGAGGGCGACCTCAAGGACCTGCGCAGCCTGCTGCTGGGCTTCGACGTCGACCCGCAGGACCGCAAACGTCTGCTGTCGGGATACCTGGCCGCCCGGGCCGAGCTCGGCGACCGTCCGCTTCCGGGCGAGGTCGACCTGCTGACGGTGTTCGCCGACCTGTCGGAGCTGAGCCGCAACAAGCCGGGCGGCGAGCTGGAGGTCGAACCGGGAAGCCCGGTGCACAGCCCGCGCGAGTACTTCCACGGCTATCTGCAGAGCCTCGACGTCGAACGCGCCGGTGTCACCGAGGGGTTCCAGGCCAAGCTCAAGAAGATGCTCGGGCACTACGGCATCGCCGAACTGGACCGCACCCCGGAGCTGGAGGCGGCGGTCTTCCGGATCTTCCTCGCGCTCCAGCGGATGTCGACCGACGTCGCTGTCGTCTCGGAGGTGCTGCGGCAGTGGCTGGCCGGGGCGCCTCCGATCGAGTCGCTGAGCGAGCGCGCCGGCCTCGCCCTGGAGCACCTGGTCGAGGCAACGCAGGTGCGTTTCCCCGCGGTGTCGGACCTGGCGCGCGGTGTGGTGTTCCGCTGGTTCGCGCAGCCGTTGCTGCGCCGCAACCGCGCCAAGGTGTACGCCGAGGTGCGCAACGAGCTGCGCCACCTGGACCGCAACCCGGACGCCCCGGACCGCGCGGAGCGGATCCAGGCCATGGTGGCCAGCGCCGAGCCGCTCGTCCGGCTGATCGGGCAGCGGATCGGGCGTCCCGGCCGGGACCACGACCCGCTGCTGGAGGTGTTGACCCGCCGCTACTACGGCAACCGCAGACTGTCCGAGGTCACCGCGCGGGAGACCGCGGGCTGCCGGTTCATCACGGCCGAGCACACCGGTCCCGTCGGAGTGACCCGGCTGGTCACGACCACCGTCGACATCTCCGCCCTGCCCGACGCCATCGGCGCGGTCGGCGCGTTCGCTGCCGACGTCGCCGAGCGCGGGCTCGCCGCCGACCTCTACGTCACGTGGGAAAGCCAGCCCGACGCCGACACCATGGCGGTGCGGCTCGGCCAGCTCCTCGCCGAACACCCCTTGTCAACGGGCGTCCGCCGGATCACCATCACCGTCGCCGGGACCAGCGGCGCGGTGATGCACCACCACTTCACCTTCCGGTTCGACGGTGCGGGCTTCACCGAGGACCGGTTGATCCGTGGTCTGCACCCGCAGATCGCACAGCGCCTGCAACTGGAGCGGCTGCGCGAGTTCGACCTCACCCGGCTTCCCTCAGCCGACGAGGAGATCTACCTGTTCAAGGGGGTCGCGAAGAGCAACCCGACCGACGAGCGGCTCTTCGCGATGGGCCAGGTCCGCGACCTGACGCCTCTGCGTGAGGCCGACGGCCGGCTGGTCGCGCTGCCCGCGGTGGAGGACACGATCACCGGGTGCCTGGACGCGATCCGCAACATCCAGGCGCAGCGGCCGCAGAACAGGCGGTTCGACACCAACCGGATCATGATGTACGTGTGGCCGTCGACCGAACTGTCCGCCGACGAGCTCAACACCCTGGTCCAGCGCATCCTGCCGACCACGGCGGGCGCCGGACTGGAAGAGGTCCAGTTCCTGGCCCGCCAGCGCACCGCGTCGGGTGAACTCACCGAGGTCGCCGTACGGATCGTCCTCGACCAGGACAACGGTGCGCGGGTCCACGTCGGAGAGCCGTCGACGGAACCGGTGCAGCCGCTGGACGACTACCGCCAGAAGGTGCTGCGCGCTTCCCGACGCGGAAACGTCTACCCCTACGAGCTCACCGGCCTGTTGGCCGGGAGCGACGGCGGTTTCACCGAATACGACCTCGACGGGAACGGCGCACTGGTACCGGTCGAGCGCCCCGCGGGAAAGAACTCCGCGGCGATCGTGGCGGGCGTCGTGACGACGCCGACCGAACGGTACCCCGAAGGCGTCACCCGTGTGGTGCTGCTCGGTGACCCGACGAAGGCGCTGGGCGCGCTGTCGGAACCGGAGTGCTCACGCGTGATCGCGGCACTCGACCTGGCCGAGCAGATGCGGGTCCCGCTGGAGTGGTTCGCGCTGTCGGCCGGGGCGCGGATCTCCATGACCTCGGGCACCGAGAACATGGACTGGGTCGCGGCCGCGCTGAAGCGGATCGTCACGTTCACCCAGGCCGGCGGCGAGATCAACATCGTGGTCGCGGGAATCAACGTCGGCGCCCAGCCGTACTGGAACGCCGAGGCGACGATGCTCATGCACACCAAGGGCATCCTCGTGATGACGCCCGACTCCGCGATGGTGCTCACCGGGAAGCAGTCGCTGGACTTCTCCGGCGGCGTGTCGGCGGAGGACAACTTCGGCATCGGCGGCTACGACCGCGTGATGGGTCCGAACGGTCAGGCGCAGTACTGGGCTCCCAGCCTGGCGGCCGCCAGCGACGTGCTGATGGCGCACTACGACCACACCTACGTCGTGCCCGGCGAAACGGCACCGCGCAAGGCGGGGACGAACGACCCGGTCGACCGCAGCGTCTCCGAGTTCCCGCACACGATCGCCGGCAGCGACTTCACCACCGTCGGCCAGATCTTCTCCCCGGAGCACAACCCGGACCGCAAGAAGCCGTTCGACATCCGCACGGTCATGCGTGCGCTGTCCGACCAGGACCACCCGGTGCTGGAGCGCTGGGCGGGCATGGCCGACGCCGACACCTCGGCGGTACAGGACGTGCACATCGGCGGCTGGCCGGTCTGCCTGATCGGGATCGAGTCGCGGTCGGTACCGCGGCGCGGCTTCCCGCCCGCCGACGGGCCCGACACCTACACCGCGGGCACGCTGTTCCCGCGGTCCTCGAAGAAGACCGCGCGAGCGATCAACGCGGCGTCCGGCAACCGGCCGCTGGTCGTGCTGGCGAACCTGTCCGGATTCGACGGTTCCCCGGAGTCGATGCGCAAGCTCCAGTTGGAGTACGGCGCCGAGATCGGCCGGGCGATCGTCAACTTCGACGGCCCGATCGTGTTCTGCGTGATCTCCCGCTACCACGGTGGCGCGTTCGTGGTGTTCTCCAAGGCACTCAACCCGAACATGACCGTGCTGGCGCTGGAGGGCTCGTTCGCCTCGGTGCTCGGCGGCGCCCCTGCGGCGGCGGTGGTGTTCTCCGGCGACGTCAACACCCGCACCGCGACCGACCCCAGGGTGACCAAGCTGCAGGAACAGGTCTCGGCAGCCAGCGGAGCCACACGGGCGACGCTCAACGCCCAGCTCGCCGAGGTGCAGTCCGCGGTCCGGGCGGAGAAGCTCGGCGAGGTCGCCACGGAGTTCGACCGGATGCACAGCATCCAGCGCGCGGTCGAGGTCGGATCGGTGGATTCGATCATCAGCGCCGCCGAGCTACGGCCGCGGATCATCGAGGCCATCGAGCAGGGCATGCGGCGCTGACTGTCCGTGGAACCGGCCGCACCCCCTGTCCGGCCGGTTCCACGGTTTCCCGGGGAGGGGACACGCCCTCGGCGCCCTGTTCCCGGACAGCGGTAGGACCGTCTGCCCTGCGGGTACCGTACGCGTCCGGCCCGGTCGGTCCCGTCCGCGGCAGCGGGGGAGTGGCTTCGCGTGTCGATCCTCCCGACTTCCGGTTTCCTACCGCCCTGAGCAGTTCCCGGGGGAGCATCGAATTGTTCGGCCGAGGACGATCCCGGGTCCAACGGCGGCGGCAGCGGTGCTCACGTGCACCGCTGCCGCCATCTCGCCCGTGCGGGACCTCGGGACACAGCAGTCCCATCCCGTACGGGGACGCACCCGGCGCACCCGCTTCCGTCCTGTGGGCGACCGGCATGTGAGCGTGGTAACGGACCTGCTCCGACCCGTGGCGGCCTCAGGCGTGCTACCTTCGGTAACGGTTGCAGTTGTGGTTCCCAAGGACTTTCTCGTGCGCCTCCTGGTTCAGACCTCTAGGCGCATCTTCTTTTTTCGGTCCTCACGTCTTTTGTCTCGGGTGATCATCACGGCGACACGGCACTGCCCGCATCGTGCGGGCCCGCCGGTACAGCCCCCGAAGGAGACTGACATGACCAACGGCACCGTCACGTGGTTCACCGGTGCGGACGGCTCCCGCCGTATCGCCCACCGCTTCGCCGTCGACGCGCAGGGCTTCCGCGCGCCGGCGAAGGGCATCAAGGCCGAGACCATCGGACTCGGCTGAGCCACCACGTCACCGCCGCCCCGATCATGGGACCGCGCTCAACCACGGCCCGGCACCCGACCGCCTCCGGCGGCGGACGTCGGCCATCCCGAAGCCCGCAGCACGGTCGTCCCGTCCGCGCTTCGCATCCGTTTCTTCGGTTCGTTCTTGTGATTCCCCGTGCGGCTTCAGCGCCGCCAGGGCTTCCTCGACCGCGCCGTATCGAGGAAGGCATCACCGTATGAATCGTCCCACCCGCTCCACCGAGCGCTCCTCCCGCCAGGGACAGGGCCGCGGCGGCCGACAGCGCCCCCGCCCCCAGTCCTCGGGTCGCGGCCCCGCCGCCCCGCACGGCGAGTTCGCGCTCCCCGTCAGCACCACTCCGCCGCTTCCCGCGGTGGAGACCTTCGAAGAGCTGGACATGCCGGCTCCGCTGATGGCCACCCTCACCCGCAACGGTGTGAGCGCCCCGTTCCCGATCCAGGCCGCGACGCTGCCCGACTCCCTGGCCGGACGCGACGTCCTGGGCCGCGGCCGCACCGGCTCCGGCAAAACCCTCGCCTTCGGTCTGGCCATGCTGGCGCGCACCACCGGGCAGCGCGCCCAGGCCCACCGGCCGCTGGCGCTGGTGCTCGTCCCCACCCGTGAGCTCGCACAGCAGGTCACCGACGCCCTGACCCCCTACGCCCAGTCGGTGCGCCTGCGGCTGGCCACGGTCGTCGGCGGCATGTCCATCTCGCGTCAGGCCAACGCGCTGCGCAACGGTGCCGAGGTCGTCGTCGCCACCCCCGGCCGCCTCAAGGACCTCATCGAGCGCGGCGACTGCCGACTCGACGAGGTCGGCACGACCGTTCTGGACGAGGCCGACCAGATGGCCGACATGGGCTTCATGCCCCAGGTGACGGCCCTGCTGCAGCAGGTGCGTCCCGAGGGACAGCGCATGCTGTTCTCGGCCACCCTGGACCGCAACGTGGACAAGCTGGTGCGCCGGTTCCTGTCCGACCCGGTGGTCCACTCCGTCGACCCCTCCGCCGGTGCCGTGACGACGCTGGAGCACCACGTGCTGCACGTCTCCGACGCCGACAAGCGCACCGCCGCCACCCACATCGCCGCCCGTGAGGGCCGGGTGATCATGTTCATGGACACCAAGCACGCCGTGGACCGTATGACCCGCCACCTGCTGACCAGCGGGGTGCGCGCGGCCGCGCTGCACGGCGGCAAGTCCCAGCCCCAGCGCAACCGCACCCTGGAGCAGTTCAAGAACGGTCACGTGACCGCACTGGTCGCCACGAACGTCGCCGCACGCGGCATCCACGTCGACAACCTCGACCTGGTCGTGAACATCGACCCGCCCACCGACCACAAGGACTACCTCCACCGTGGTGGACGCACCGCCCGCGCCGGCGAGTCCGGCAGCGTCGTCACCCTGGTGCTGCCCAACCAGCGCCGCGAGATGGCCCGCCTGATGGCCACCGCCCGGATCAACGCGCGCACCGCCCAGGTGCGCTCCGGAGACTCCGAGCTCACCGAGATCACCGGTGCCCGCGAGCCCTCAGGCGTCCCGGTGGTCGTGGCCGCCCCCGCCCCCGAGCGCACCCAGCGTGCGGGGGGAGGCGCTTCGCGTGGACGGCGCAGCCGTTCGGCGCAGAGCCGCCGCGGTTCCGGTGCCCCGCGCGTCGGCGCCGGCAGCTCCGAGCGTCCGGCTCGGCGCAGCGCGGTCTAGCCGCTGAATCACGTTCCCGCGGGGGCGCTCCATGGTCGCGACAGCGACCGCGGGGCGCCCCCGTTCTTCGTTTCGGGGTTCGGCGGAGCAACCGCAGACCTCCCTCCGGGGCAGAAAGGCGAGGGACATCGGGGCGGAATACGAAGCCACGCATTTTCTCTGGTCAGAGGCGTCCAGGAAGGAGTCGGGGTGTCCCGGTGGGGGCCAGTTCGCTCAAGTGAGCTGGTTGACGCGGATGAGGTTGCCGGACGGATCGCGGAAAGCGCAGTCGCGGATTCCGTAGCCCTGGTCCATGGGTTCTTGGACGACATCGGCACCTGCGGTCTGGAGACGGTCGAAGAGCCCGTCGAGGTCGTCGGTGGCCAGCGTGACGGCGGTGTAGGCGCCCTTGGTGATGAGTTCCAGGATGGTGCGGCGCTCCTCGTCGGTGACGCCCGGATCGGCGGCCGGCGGGTGCAGCACGATGGAAGTACCGGGTTGGCCGACCGGACCGACGGTGATCCAGCGCATGTCCTCGTAGCCGACGTCGTTGCGGACCTCGAAGCCCAGGAGGTCGCGGTAGAAGCCCAAAGCGGCTTCGGGGTCGGTGTGCGGGAGGAAGGCGTGGTGAATGGTGATGGTCATGGTCATCACGTTAATCAGGGCTGCCGGGTGCGGGCTTCTTGATTCCTGA
The DNA here is from genome assembly GCF_030268225.1 of Nocardiopsis ansamitocini. GTDB lineage: Bacteria > Actinomycetota > Actinomycetes > Streptosporangiales > Streptosporangiaceae > Nocardiopsis_D > Nocardiopsis_D ansamitocini. Next base: position 203,341 of record NZ_BSQG01000004.1, read on the forward strand.
CCGGTCTGGTCACCTGCTTGGCCAGACACGGCGGGATCCCCGCCCCGGCCTGGGAGTGGTCGCGACGGTAGACGCTCGGCGACACGCCGACCAGCTCGGTGAACCTCGTGCTGAACGTGCCCAGCGAGGAGGAGCCCACCGCGAAGCAGACCTCGGTGACGCTGAGATCGCCGCGGCGCAGCAGCGTCATCGCGCGTTCGATCCGCCGGGTCATCAGGTACGAGTACGGGGACTCGCCGTAGACGCGGCGGAACTCTCGGCTCAAGTGCCCGGCCGACATGTGCGCTCCACGGGCCAGTGCCTCGACGTTCAACGGTTCGGCGTACTCACGGTCGATCCGGTCGCGGACACGACGGATCACCGCGATGTCGCGCAGACGTTGCGCCTCTGCGCACTCCGGGTCCATACGCACCATCGTTCCACGTCGCACCTGCCACCTCGGCAGGGCAGGCGCGTCGTCGGCCGACCGCTCGGACCCGTGCGGTGGGACGGGCATCGGTCAGGAATCGAGAAGCACCGGGCCTCCGCGCACGGATAGCGTCAAAAGCACGTCACACCGATCACGACCGGGAGGGCCACAGCAATGAGCGCGGACACCGACACGAAGAGCACGAACGGCTTCTCCGAGGAGGAACGCGCCGCCATGAAGGAACGCGCGGCGGAACTGAAGAAGGAGGCGACCCGTGGTCGTGGCACCAAGGCGGCCGCCGCGGAACTCGACGTGCTGTCGAAGATCGCGGAGATGGAGGAATCGGACCGGGCGGTGGCCGAACGCATTCACGCCATCGTCACCGCCACCGCCCCGGAGCTGTCGCCGAAGCTGTGGTACGGCCAGCCGGCCTACGCCAGGAAGGGGAAGGTGGTGTGCTTCTTCCGGAGCGGGCACGTCGACAAGGAGCGCTACTCGACCTTCGGCTTCACCCCCGAGGCCAACCTCGATGACGACAGCGGCCTGTGGCCCACGTCCTACGCCGTGACCGAGCTGAGCGGCAAGGCCGAGAAGGCGATCACCGCCCTCGTCGAGAAGGCCGTGAGCTGACGTCACACCGGCGACGACGCGGATGGCCCGCTGTCGGGGCACGGTGGAAACGATCGCCACGATGCCGCCTACCGGTTTTTCGCATGGGCGCGGATTTGTCCGGCCAGCCCTTCGAGTTCGGCCGCCTCGGCGGGCGAGGTGTTGTTGAGTCCGCTGTATAGGGCCATCGGGCTGCGCAAGAAGCGCCGGAGCACGGCCACGAGCAGCCCTTCCGGCAGCGTCCGCAACGCGACGAACCCCCGGGGTACCGGGGGCGTCGGCATGGCGGCCAGGTTCTGCCGCATGAGGTGGAGCATCCGGCGGAGCGCGTCCGCGTCGTCGGCCAGCGCTATTGGACCGCCCGCCGCCCTGACCGCTTGCCCGAGTGGCACGGAGAACGCGGCGTGCGTCCTGAGCCGGGCTCCCGGCTGGACCGGCGCAGCGGCCCGCTTCTCACCCGGCTGCCCGTGGACCACCCGTCCACTTCCACGACTTTTTCGTCCTCGGCCTCTCAGCCCGGGCCGGTCTGCCCCTGGATCAGGGGCGCGAGTCCGTCGAGCAGGAGTTTCATACCGAGGTCGAAGATTTCGGGCACGTCGGGCGGCCCTGAGACGCTGAACGTGAGCGGGTACCGACCCTGTTCCGCGATCCGGAGGAATTCCGGGCCCCTGGACCTCCACCAGTCCTCGGTGTCCATTCCGAACTCGTGCTCCTCCACCACCGCCGGTGTGGCCTGGAGGGCCATGCCGGCGGTGTAGGCGGACACGAAGATGAGGATCTTCATGGCCTCGTCGGGGGAGCGCCCCTGGGCGGTGATCACTCGCATCATCCACTCGGCGTTCTCCAGGAGCCGGGGGGACTGGACCGCTCCGGCGAGCATGGTCAGTCGAACGACCCAGGGGTGCCTTCGATAGATGCCCCACTCCGTCCGGAGGGCCAGTTCGAGGGCCGGCCGCCAGTCCCCGGGCGGCGGATCGGGCAGTGCGTGCTCCGTGTAGACCTGGTCGATCATCGCCGTCACCAGCGCGTCCTTGCTCGCGACGTGGCGGTACAGGGCCATGGTGCTCACCCCCAGCTGGGTGGCGACCTTGCGCATGGACAAACCCTCGATGCCCGCGGCGTCGGCGATGGTGATCGCGACCCCGACGATGGCCTCCCGGGTGAGCGCCGGTTCGGAGGCGGAGCGGCGCCCCTCGCCCTCGGCCGGTCGTGGGCGCTGTCCGCCCTGCCCTCGCGGTTCCGGAGCGGGAGCGGGTGCGCCCCGCACGACGGTTCCCACCCCGCGTACCGCTTCGACCAGCCCTTCCTGGCGCAGGGCCGCGAGCGCCTTGGTGGCGGTGGCCATGGCCACCCCCCGCTCCCGGATGATCTCCCTGGTCGAGGGGACCCGGTCGCCCGGGCGCAGTTCCCCGGCGGCGATACGCGCTCGGATATCGGCGACCACCCGCGCGTAGGGCGGCAGTTCCCGTTCCCCAGCCGTGGACATCTACGGCACCTCCTTCGATCTTTCTCCGCTTCTCCAAGTGTACTAGTGCACTTGAGGTACAAAGTACCCATGGAGAGCGCCAGGGCGATCTGAAAAGCCCTTATCGAAGCCTAGTGCACTAGGTCTAATTAGCACAGAAGCCGAAAAGGGAGAGAGTTTGCTGCAATCTCGATTTGATGCGTACTATGTACGCATCGCGCACTACCCCCGAGTGGTGCGCATCGGCGTATACACCGTTCCTCAAACTCCGCAGCTCTTCTGGAGGCCCCCATGACGCACACGTCCACCCCCGGACCCCGTTCCCACGCTCCGCCCGGACCGCTCCCGGCCGACCGCCGCTCGCTGACCCCGGACCTGGCTCGCGGCGTCATGCTCCTGCTCATCGCGCTCGCCCACACGCACCTGTTCACCGAGTTCATCGGAGGGCCCGGAAACACCTCCGCCATCGCTGACCAGATCACCACGGCGGGCACGGTCATGTTCGTCGACCTGCGCGCCTACCCCTTGTTCGCGACCCTGTTCGGCTACGGCGTGGCCCAGATCTACCGCCGCCGCAGCGAGCAGGGATACGCGTGGCCCCGGACCCGCGACCTGTTGCGCCGGCGCGGCCTGTGGCTGATCGTCTTCGGCCTGGTGCACACGGCACTGCTCTTCCCCGCAGACATCCTGGCCGTCTACGGCCTGGTGACGCTGCTCCTGATGGGTGTACTGCGCCTGCGCGACCGGACACTGATGATCCTGGCGGCGGCCTTGCTGCCCCTGGCCGTGGCCTTCCACTCCCTGGTCGCCGTCACGACCGGCCGGAACATGCCGCTGCTGCCCGACGGGTTCGTGAACGAACTCTTCTTCCGCCTGACCCTGTTCTCGGTCCTGTCCGTGATCATGGTCGTCAGCACCCTCGTCCCGTTCCTGATCGGCGTCCTGGCGGCACGGCACCGAATCCTGGAGCAGCCCCACGAGCACCTGCGGCTGTTGCGCTGGACCGCGTCCATCGGCATCCCCCTGGCCGCTCTGGGCGGCCTCCCCCTGGCCTTGGACAAGGCGGGTGTGTGGACCGACGTCGCCCCCGGGGACATCATGATCACCAGTGCCCTGCACCAGGTGAGCGGCTACGCGGGCGGACTGGGCTACGCGGCGCTCATCGCCCTGGTCGCGGTCCGCCTCACGGGCCGGCCCGGACCGGTGACCAACGCCCTGGCCGCGCTCGGGCAGCGCTCCATGACCTTCTACCTGGCCCAGTCCGTGGCGTGGGCGGTTCTGTTCTCCTCCTACACACTCAACCTGCACCAGACATCACCGGCCGTGGGCGTGGGCATCGCGGTGGCCGTGTGGCTGACCACGGTGGTGCTCGCCGACCTCATGCGCCGTCGAGGCGTGCGAGGGCCGGCCGAGGTGGCGCTGCGCCGCCTCACCTACCGAGGCGGACCGAACACCACCGGCAACGGTCGCGAGTAGGCGAAGGCCCTGAGAGCCGCGCACACCGGCCGGAACTCCCAGGGCAGGACAGGACGCGGGCAGGACCCAAAACCTCTCCGTAGCGACCGTCATCGATGTCTCGGGGCCCTCCCACCACTGTGGGAGGGCCCCGACGGTGTGTGCGGTCCTCGCGCCCACGTCCGCGCCGAGGACGGTGCGCCGGTCCCGACGAGGGCCGGGCCTCAGCCCTCGGGAGTCGGCATGGGCGGGCCGGGGCAGGTGTCCGTGGTGGTCCGGCCGGTGGCGAAGAAGTCGACGGCCGCCGTGGCGCAATCGAGGTCGGACAGGGTGCCGTGACCGTCGTCGTCGACGGTCATGACCTCTCCGCCGATCACGTCGCGCATGTCCTCTGCCCAGGCGTGCGGAGTGACCATCTCCTTGGAGTGGCCCACCAGCTGAAGGGGGCTCTGCCCCTGGCGCAGGTCGGGGCCCTCGCCCTCCTCGGGCCATCCCACGCAGAGGTGCTCGTAGAAGCCCATGGCGCCCACGGCGGGGTAGCGCTCGGCCCGCTCGGTGCGGTTGCGCCACACCTCGTCGAAGTCACGGGGGCTGTCGGAGTCGTTGCAGAACAGCGCGACCTGGGCGAAGGCGGTGAACCCGTAGGTCTCGGCGTCCCACCCGGTGTCCGGCGCCTGTCTCTGGGAGAACCCCCATTCGGGCACGCCGCCATCCAGGAGCATGCCTAGCGCACGCGCGTTGGCGGGCCACTCGCGTTCGGGTGTCGCCAGAAGCATGGTCACGGTGTTTCCGTCGGCGACCGTCCCGTCGGGCCCGGTTCGGGGGTGCTCGGTCAACGCGTCCCGGAGCGCGAGGACGTCCTCGCGCAGCCGGGCGGCGTCCGAGCCGTGTCCGTAGACGTCGTGGTGGTGGGCCATCCACGCGGTGAACCGGTGGAAGACGGCCTCACCGGCCTCGACTTGTCCCGCCTCCAGGTGGGTGAGAGAGCTGTCCGGCGAGACCACCGAGTCCAGGAGCATGGCCTCGATCCGGTCGTCGTGGAGCGAACGGTAGGTGGCACCGAGCAGGGTTCCCCAGGACACCCCGTAATAGCCGATGGTCTCCTCACCCAGGGCCTCGCGGATCAGCTCCATGTCCCGGGCCGCGTTCTCCACGGTCAGGGAGGCGACCAACTCGGGGTCGTTGGCGTGGCAGGCGGTGTTCATCCGGCTCTGCTCCTCCGCCACGTGGCGGTCCCTGCCTTCGGCGTCCAGGCCGGGATCGGGTTCGGTCATCTCGTAGTCGCACTCCAGGGCGCTGCTGTAGCCCACGCCGCGGGTGTCGAAACCGATGAGGTCGTGGCGCAGGCCCAGGTCCGCGGCGGAACTCCCCAGGATGCGCTGCGGCATGGTCACCCCCTGCATGCCCGGGCCTCCGGGGTTGAACAGGACGGGGTAGGCGTTCTCCTCGGCGGCGGGCACCCGGGCTACCGCGATCTCGATGGTGCGCCCGTCGGGATCTTCGTGATCCAGTGGCACCGGTACCGAGGCGCACAGGGTGCGGTCGTCGTCCTCGTCCCAGCCTCGGGCGGTGTCGGAACACAACCGCCACTCCAGGTCCGGGGCGGCCGAGGCCGGGACGGCGGCGGCGGTCAGCAACAGGCCGGAGACCGCGGTCAGTGCGGCGCTGCGGGCAAAGAGCACGGGGGTTCTCCGCTCAAATGGGGTCAGGGGTCGCAAACAGGCTATTTTCGCCTGCCCCACCCGCACCTCCGACCGGAGGACGAACCCGCGAGCGACTAAAGGAGGGGGCCCGGGACCGCGCGCGTCCTCCCCGACAGGACGGCGGGTGCGCACCGTCACGGGTGTCGGCTCCTGTGACGCGAGGGCGGCCCCGCGGCGACCGGCCGCCCTGGGTACGCCGGTGACCGCTCCGAAGCTCCATCGCTTCCCTAGGAGGAACGGCTCCGGCGTTCGGACGAACACCGGGCAACAGAGCTGTTCGGGGCCGGCTCCTGGCCGGCCACGGGCAACGGTGACGACGCTTGCCGCCCCCGGGCCAGCCGTCACACCTTGTTGCGGCATCCGGCGAGGAGGAGGGCGACCATGTCCTTGGCGTCGGCCTGGCCGTAGTCGGGGCCGGTGATGCAGAGGTTCCCGATGGCGCGCAGGAGCGTGTACGCGGCGACACCGGGGCGGAGCTCCTCGGTGGCGGCACAGGCGTCCAGCAATGACGCGCAGGCCGGAACCAGGGTGTCGAGCATGAGGGCGTGGAGGTTCTCCAGTCCTGGGTCGCCCGACCCCAGCGCCGCGCCGAGGCCGTGCTTGGTCACCAGAAAGTCCACGAACGCGTCTGTCCACAGGGCCAGAGCGGTGAACGGCGAGGCGGATTCCTCAAGAAGCCGGGGTGCGAGAGCGGTACAGGCGTCGATCTGGTGCCGGTAGACGGCCGTGACGAGATCCGCACGGGTCGGGAAGTTCCGGTAGACCGTGCCGACACCGACCCCGGCGCGTTCGGCGATGTCGCGGACGGGCGCCTGGATCCCCCTGTCCACGAAGACTGCCGCAGCGGCCTCCAGCACACCACTGCGGGTGCGCTGGGCCTGTGCTTGGCGTACCCCGACCGACTCCGGCACGGATGCCCCCTTGTTCGCGGAACAATGTTCCGCTAATTTGGCGGAACGACGCTCCGCCAAATTATGGCATCCCGGTACTCATGGAAAGTGTGGCTCCCTCATGCCCTCGTCCCACTCGCTCAGCCAACAGATCGTCTCGGTCAAGCCCATCGTCGTCCCCTCGCCCGGGCGCGGCATCGACCTTCAGGTGAAGGTCACCGCACCCCGCTCGGGCCACAACCTGCCCGTGATCGTCTTCTCCCACGGGAACGCGTGGTCACTGGACGGGTACGAGCCCCTCGTCGACCGGTGGGCCGCCGCCGGATTCGTCGTGGTACAGCCCACCCACCTGGACTCCCGGCGCAACGCCATCGCCTGGGGCGACCCGCGTTTCGCCACCATCTGGCGCGTGCGGATCACCGACCTGCACGCAGTCCTCGACCACCTCGCGGACGTTCTGGCCCAGGCCGGTCTGGAGACCCGCGCCGACCCTGAGCGCACTGCCGTGGTCGGCCACTCCTGGGGCGCCCAGACCGCGGGCGCCCTCCTCGGTGCGCGCGTGCTGGACGCCGAGGGTGGTGCGGGAGAGGACTTCTCCCACTCCGCGGTTTCGGCCGGCGCGCTGATCGGGGCGACGGGAACCGGCGACACCCTCACCCCGTTCGCCGCCGAGAACCTTCCGTTCATGAAGCCGGACTTCTCCACCATGACCGCACCGGCCCTGATCGTCGCGGGGGGCAAGGACGACTCGCAGCTCTCCACCCGCGGGCCGGAGTGGTTCACCGACGCCTACCACCTCGGCCCGGCGCCCAAGAGCCTGCTCACCATCACCGAGGCCGAGCACACCATGGGCGGAATCGCCGGCGAGAAGGTCGCCGAGACCACCGACGAGGACCCCGCCCGTGTCGCCCTCACAGCCGACACGATCTCCGCCTACCTCCGCTCGGTCCTCGGCCTCGACGACTCCGGGTGGGCCGCCTTGAACGGCACCGCCGGCGACGGTGGGTGGAGCCTCGCCAGCAAATGACCTCGGTCCGACCACCGTCGTGTACTGGGTGGTCGGCAATGCGGGGCGGGGCTCGGCACCGGAGTGCGCCCCGACCCCGCCGGGCCCGTCGGCGCTTATCCGGAGGGGGTCCGGCTCGGGGTGGGCCGGTTCCTCGGTGGACTTCCCGTACGCCACAACCTGCTCATCAGTGGGTACCCCACCGGCGCGAAGCGGACGTGGCACCGACACCCGTCCGACGGTCTTTTCCGCGAACCGCGGTGGAGCCCTCGCCGCTGGACTTCGCCTTCGTCGTCATCGTCACCGGGGACCGCTCGTCTCTTCGTGCGGCATGACCGGCCTTCCACGCGCTCGCGATGGGCGACTACATCCGTGTCCGTGCATACGCGTGCAGCGCGTCGCGGACGAACGCTGCTCCCTCTGCACCGTGGTATTTGGCGGCGAAGCGCGGATCGTCGACGTAGGTGTGGCCCAAGCCTTCCACCATCTGGATCGAACGGTCCCGGTCGCCCTCGGCGGTAGGGGTGCCGGGGATCTCGCGCAGCCATTGGACGTGCCGGGCCGCCAGTGACTGCGCGCGCCCCGACGTCGGGGAAACCCCGGTCTTCCACACGTCGCCCCATGCGGCTACGAGATCCTCGCTGGCCTGCTTCCAGGCCAGCTGCTCTTCGAGGCTCTTGGAGTGCCACCAGTCGTTGCTCGCCCGGAAGGCGCGCTCGCCCCAGCGCGAGGTCACCTCTTCCTCGTAGCGGTCGTTGAACCCGTCGAGCATCACGTCCATGCACGGTTCGGCCCCGGCCAGGGCGGCTTCGAGGGTGTGCCGCACCGCATGGATCCGCTGCTCGATCCGGTCCCGTTCGCCTTCCAGCTCCGCGATGTGCGCCCTGAGCCCGTCGTGCTCGTCGACCTCCTCCGCCAGGACGTCGGCGATGGCCGACAGGCCCATCCCCAACGTGCGCATCAAGAGGATCCGTTGCAGACGGGCGACCGCACCGGGGCCGTAGTAGCGGTACCCGTTCGCGCCCACGCGGGAGGGTGCCAGGAGTCCGATGCGGTCGTAGTGGCGCAGGGCGCGGCTCGTGATGCCGGCCCTCGTCGCGAGTTCGTTGATCGTCCACTCCATCGCCTGCTCCTGATTGTCGCGACCTGTCGGTCGGCCCCCGACCTCCCGAGCAGGCTGCCAGGTGACTAGCCCTCGTGGCGAAGCGCCGTAGCGATGATCTCCGACTTCCCGGCGTGCAGGGCCTGTGCAGCGGTCTGCCCCGTCGCTGCCAGGTAGGCGTCGACCAGCCTGTTGCCGACGGCGTACCCCGCCCCGGTCGGCAGACCGACCGGGGCAGCGCCGAAGCGCTCCGCGGTGGCGTCGCCGTGCACCCAGGCCGTGAAGTTGTGCATCCCGGTCACGTCGAGTCCGGACACCACTTTGGCGAAGACCGCCTCGTTATGCAGGTGGGGCACCCCGATGCGGGTGCGGCCGAGTCCGTCGCCATAGAGCTGGCGGGCGAACGCGTCGGCCAGGCCCTCCGAGACCACGTGCTCGCCGACCGTGACGGTCATGGGGTTCCACTCGACCCCGCCGGGGCCGTAGCGCAGGTTGTGGTTGAGCTCGTGCACAGCGGTGGCCTCCACCCGTTCCACGTTCTCGGGGAAGGGCCACAGCGTGATCACGATGTAGCCCGATATTCCGCCGTTCCCGGTCACTCCGAGGCTCGGGCCCATGAAGTGGGCGTCGCCGGGGTCGCCGAGCACGACCAGCACGGTGATGTCCGGGGCCTCCAGCCCCGGTGTCGCCGCCGTCTGCACGGCGAGAGCGTCGTCGAGGGCACGCTGCATCCGTTCCCAAGCCCCGGCCGCCGCCAGCGTCTCCAGTGCGTCGAGGCAGCGCTTCTCGTCACGGTCGACGGGAAATCCGGACGCCTGCCGGTGCATGTCCACCAGATCGACGTCTCCGGGGAAGTAGCGGTACATGCCGCTGAGGGGGTGGAGCATCGAGCGCAGCAGGGCGACACGGTCCGCGGCGGGAGCCCGCAGGATGCGCGTCATGGCGGAGTAGGTGTCGAGAACGGTGATCGTCATGTCCCCCGACACTAGAGATTGACGCAGCGTCAAGGTCAACCGGAAAAGCGCCGAGACCGGATCGGGCCCGCCCCTGGTGAGGGGCGGGCCACGGACGCGGGGTCTACTCGCTGGCCAGCGCCCCGGTGATCGAGGTGGCCGCGGCGCGGCGGGCGGGCAGCAGGGAGGCCAGCAGTCCGGCCAGGACGGCCACCCCGATGAACACCGCGATCTGGCCGAGGGGGAGCCCCAACAGGACGTTGGGAAGGAGTGCGGCGGTCGCCGCCCAGCCGAACACGATGCCCAGCACGATGCCGATTCCGGCGCCGATCAGGCAGAGCATGACGGCCTCCGTCCCGAGCATGCGTCGCAGTTGGCCTTTCTCCAGTCCCAGGGCGCGAAGCAGGGCGGACTCGCGGGTGCGCTCCAGGACCGACAGGGCCATGGTGTTGGAGATGCCGAACACCGCGATGACGATGGCCAGGCCGAGCATCGCCGCGATGGCGTAGAACGCGGTCTCCAGTACCTGGGTGAACTCCTCCCTGATCTCGCTGGTGGAGAAGACCTCCAGCGTGGGGTAGGGGTCGACCGCCGAGTAGACGGCATCACGGAGTTCCACGGCGGAGGCTTCTTCCGTTCCGCGCACGACGACCATGGAGTCGCCGGCCTGTTCGGGGGCCAGCGCGGCGAAGTCGTGCGGGTGGACGGTCAGCCCGTACCAAAGGGAGGAGCTCTCCACCACGGCCGCGACCTCAAGCGTCAGGTCCCCGGCCGGGGCCTCCAACGTGACCGTGTCCCCCAGCCCCAAGGTATCGGCGTGGGTCTCGGCGACCGCGACCGTGCCCGGCCCGAGGTCGGCGAGGTCGCCCTCGACCACCCCGCCCGGGATCTGGGAGCCGGCCTCGGCGCCTACGAAGGCCGACACCGGGACCGTTCCGTCCACCCCGGCGATCTCCTTCTCGCCGGTGCCCACAGAGGTGGTCTGCTGGGCGAAGACCGTTTCCACCTCCGGGGAGGACACCAGTTGGGCGCGCACCTCGTCGGGGACGGTGGAGAGGCCGTCCGGCACCCCGTCCGGCCCGGACGCGACGTCCTCCACGCCCAGCATGGGCCTGATCTCGTAGTCGGAGGGGAACCGGGAGTCGAGTTCCTGGGTCATCGTGCGTTCGATCGAGGAACTGAGCACGGAGTAGCCGGTAATGAGGGTCGCGCCCACGGTGAGGGCGATCATGGCGGTGGCCGCGCGGCGCGGGCTGCGGATGGAGTTGTCCACAGCGAGCATGCTCGGCACGCCCACCCTGCGCAGGGGGACCCCGGCCAGGCGCACGATGCCGCGCACCAGCAGCGGTCCCAGGACCACCACGCCGACGAAGGCGATCATGCCGGCTCCCGCGACGGCGAACAGGCCGGCGGTGTCGGGTCCGACGGCCAGGGCGAGGGCGACCGCTCCGGCCGAAGCCGCGAAGCACAGCAGGCCGAACGCCACACGGATCCAGCCGGTCCCCTTCTCCAGTCCGGTGGCGGTGGCGCTGGTGCGCAGCGCCGCCAACGGGGGGACCCGGGTGGCACGGACCGCGGGGACCATCGCCGAGAAGGTGGACGTCGCTGTTCCCACCAGCAGACCGGTCAGGATGGCGAGGGGCGTGATCACGACCGAAGTGCCCGCGTCGGCACCCATGAGCGGGCCGCCGACACGGAACGCGAGCAGACCGACGCCCATCCCGGCGAGCACGCCGATCGCGGAGGAGAGCAGACCCACGACGAAGGACTCGGCCAGCACCGAGCGGAAGACCTGGCCGCGTGCGGCACCCACACAGCGCAGCAGGGCCAGTTCGCGTTGGCGCTGGGCGATGAGGATGGCGAAGGTGTTGTAGATGACGATCCCGGCCACGAAGACCGCGATGAGCGCGAACAGCAGTAGCGCGGCACGCATCACGTCGGCGCTCGCGCCGGCGTCGTCGGCCAACCGCTCACCGAAAGCGGTTCCCGTCGCGACCTCGGCATCCTCTCCGAGCACGGTCTCCACGGCAGCCGCTGCCTGCGCCTCGGACACCCCGTCGGCGGCCAGGGCGTCGATCTCGAAGTAGCCTTCGGCGCCGGTCACGGCTTTGAAGGACTCCGGGGTAAGGACCAGTGCGCCCCGGTAGCCGAAACCGGGTTCCAGCCCGAGGTCGAGCAATCCGGTGACGGTGAACGCGTGCTCGTTCTGTTCCTGGTCCAGGAGGGTGACCGTGTCACCGATGCCGAAACCGGTCTGGTCGGCGATCGAGGCGGCCAGGGCGATCTCGCCGTCGGAGGACGGCAGTTCACCTTCGGAGGCGGAGAAGCGTACGACCTCGTCGACGGTGATCGCCGCCGGTGGGAAGGTGCCGAAGGAACGGCCGGAATCGTCCAGCAGCACCGCCCCGCTCTGGCGCATGCCGCCGGCGTCGCTGATCTGGGGCAGGGCGCGGATCTGTTCGAGCTGCTGTTGGGTGAAGGGGACGGGCTCCTGGGACTCCTCTTCCGGGCCGGGAACGGGCAGACCGGGAGTGGCGATGGCGTCGACGCTGGTGGCGGCGCCCATGACGGAGCGTTCGTAGTCGGCCTTGAGGGTGTCGGCGAAGACCATGGTTCCGGTGACGAACACTACGCCGAGCACGATGGCCAGCACGGTGGTGACGTAGCGGGACTTGTGCAGTCGCAGGCCCGCCAGGGTGGTGCGCAGCATGGCTCAGACCTCCAGATTGAGCAGGCGGGCCGAGACGAGTTCGGCGGTGGGGTCGGTGACCTCGTCGACCAGGCGGCCGTCGCGCAGGAAGACGACGCGGTCGGCGTAGGAGGCGGCGACGGGGTCGTGGGTGACCATGACGATGGTCTGGTGCAGTTCGCGGGTGGAGTTCTGCAGGAAGGCGAGGATCTCGGCGCCCGAGCGCGAGTCGAGGTTGCCGGTGGGCTCGTCGGCGTAGACGACCTCGGGGGCGTTGAGCAGGGCGCGGGCCACGGCAACGCGTTGCTGCTGGCCGCCGGAGAGTTTGGCGGGCAGGTGGTCCAGGCGCTCGCTCAGGCCCACGACGTCGACGATGTGGTCGAGGCGTGCCCGGTCGACGGTGCGTTTGGCGATCTGGGAGGGCAGGAGGATGTTCTGTCGGGCGGTGAGCATGGGCAGGAGGTTGAAGGACTGGAAGATGAAGCCGATCCGGTCGCGGCGCAGGCGGGTGAGTTCGGCGTCGCGCATACCGGTGATCTGGGTGCGACCGAGGTGGACGGTGCCGGACGTGGAGGTGTCGAGTCCGGCAAGGCAGTGCATGAGGGTGGATTTCCCCGAGCCCGAGGGGCCCATGATGGCGGTGAAGGCACCACGGTGGAATTCGATGTCGACGCCGTCCAGGGCGTGGATTTGGCTGGCTCCGGTGTCATAGGTCTTGGTCAGTCCGCGAGCCACGACCACGGGTGGAGCGGTAACCGCGGGGTCGGACTGTGCGAAGGGGTGGTTCACGGCGGACGTGCCCATGACGAACTGCTCCAAGGTGTCGGGGTGATTGCGGTGCCGGCGGCCGGGGCGTCCCGAGCCTTCCGGCGTGCTTCTCACGCTAGGTTCGGGCCCCCTGGCCGGACATCCCCCTTATGGACGACCCCTTCGTGTGCTTATGGACGATGCGGGGCCGGGTCCACGACGCTTTCGTCGGTGCGCCCCCGACGAAAGTCGGGGGCCGAGGAGCGGCGGGGCCTGTAGAGGGCCGCTCCGACTCTGAGCTGCGCGGGAACCCGCCGCAAGAACGGGAGACTGGCGATACTCCGCGCCAATGTCCCCGGGGCCCTGGCCTGCGGCCTCCCGGCGCTGTCGGCCGCGTGCCCGGGGTCAGCTCCGCGGGCTCAGCCCCGCCACGGCCAGCCGGAACAACCGATCCGCCTCCACTGCGGGATCCGGTCGGTGTTCCGTTGCGAGGACGATGCCGACGACCAGCGTGATCAGGTCGGGGACGGTGATTCCCGCCGTCACAGCGCCGTCCTGCACGGCGGCGCGCAGCAGAGGGGCCCCTGCCTCTTCCATCATCGCGGCGCAGGTGTTCTCGTGCAGCGGGTCGGGCACGGCCCCGTCGTAGACCAGGGCGGCCGCCAGCCCGCGGGCGGAGACGCAGTAGGCGACGACGTCGCCCAGCCATTCCAGCAGCACGGCCCGGCTGTCGCCCGTGCCGGTCAGTTCGCGGGCGCGGACGCACAGGGCCTCGATCCGCTGATGGGAGACGGCCTCCAACAGCGCGCGACGGGTGGGGAAGTGTCGGCGCACGGTCGCCGAGCCGACCCCGGCGATGCGGGCGATCTGTTCCAGGGAGGCGCCGGCGCCCTGCGCGGCGACCTCCTCCTCGGCCACGGCGAGGATCCGCGCGTAGTTGCGCCGGGCGTCCGCACGCTGGCGGTCGGGCATGGCGTCATCTCCAGGCTTGCTAAGTGGCGGGGCCCGCCGTATCGTACCGCAAAGTAAACGGCGGGCCCCGCCGTTTACTGTCCGAAGCATTCGAGGAGCACCATGTCCGCAGACTCCGCACCCGTCCTGGTCACCGGCGCCACCGGCCGGCAGGGCGGGGCCACCGCCCGCACCCTGCTCGCGGCCGGCGTTCCCGTCCGCGCCCTGGTGCGCGATCCCTCCACCGACCGGGCGAGAGCCGTCGAGGCGCTCGGTGCCGAACTGGTCACCGGCGATCTCCACGACCGCGGTTCCGTGGTCCGGGCCGCCGAGGGCGCCCGCGCCGTCTTCTCCGTGCAGATGCCCGAGATCACCGAGGAGGGCTTCGACTTCGAGGGGGAGGTGGCCCAGGGGATCAACCTCATCGAAGGCGCGAAGGCGGCCGGGGTGCGACAGTTCGTGCACACGTCCGTCAGCGGCGCGGGGCAGCACACCGAGACCCCCGGCTGGGCCGAAGGCCGCTGGGCTTCGATGGAGCCCACCATGAAAGCCAAGAGCGCGATCCAGGACCGGCTCCGTACGGCCGGCTTCCCGCACTGGACACTGCTCAAGCCGGGCTTCTTCATGGTGAACTTCCTGCCCTCCATGGCGTTCATGTTTCCGCGTGGCGTCGAGGGCGGCCTGGTGAGCGTCCTGAAGCCCGGGACCCGCCTGTCCCTGGTCGCGGTCGAGGACATCGGCAAGGCCGCTGCCGCGGCCATCGCCGCACCGGAGCGATTCGACGGGATCGAACTGGAACTGGCGAGCGACTACCTGTCGATGACGGAGATCGCCGAAGTCCTCTCCCAGGCCCTGGGCACCCCGCTGTCCGCGCCGGACATGACCGAGGAGGAGGCCCTCGCGGCCGGAATGCCGGCGATGGGGATCGGGCACGAGTGGCTGAACGTGGCGGGCCAGCCGGGCCGTCCGGAGCACGCGCGGGACCTCGGCATCCCGCTCACCGGCTTCACGGCATGGGCGCGGGAACACATGCCGACCGTGGCCTGACCCGCCCATGGGCGGAGAGGGGCGAGCGCTGCGGCCCGGGTTCGTCGCGGCGCGTGCGGTGCTGTCGCACGGAGGACGCCGCTCACCCGATCGACAGCCCGCGCCGGCCCCGGCACCGTTCGGGCCACGGTCGGCCGAGGCCGATGATGAACGCGGCGGGTGGATCGCGCCGTGGCCGTCCTTCTCGCCCCGTGGGCGGGGCGAGAAGCCGGGCCTCGTTCTCAGCCGCCGATGACCACGCGGGCGGTTGCGGTCGGTCCTTCCCACTCGGGTCCGGTCGCGGCGTTGCGGGGTGGACGGGAGACCCGGTTGGCCGTCGTGGTGACGACGGCGTGCGGGCCGTTGAGCACACCCGGATCACCACCGGTAGCGGACTCGGGGGAGTGGACGGGATGCCAGTCCAGGGCCAGGTAGCCCCCGGCCGCGTCCACCGTCAGCACCCCTGAGGAGCCGGGACCGGCCAGAGCGGCCAATACCCGCTCGGGTGCCGAAGCCAGCCAGGCGGGGAAGTCGGTGTGCCCGGCCACCGTCACCAGCAGCCCGCGCTCGGCGGCAGCGGGCACCAGTACCTCCAGGCCCCATCCGGTACTGGGACGGTAGGCGGCCCACAGGCCGGCGACCTGGCGGGGGCGCACCAGCAGCCCGCGCACCGGATCCTCTCCACCGCCCGCTACCCGAAGCCACACCCCGCGTATCGCGTGTTCACTCATGACTCCCAGCATCGCCTTATCGAGGCAGCGGTGTGGGGTGAACCGGCTGACTCGCCTCACGGGGGAGGCGCGGGACGCCGTCCAGGAGGCGGCCCGGTCAAGCGTTACCGCGCCGCGCGGGAAACCCCCGTTCCGGTCCCGGGTCGCCCCCCGGGGCCGAGTCTCACGTACGGGGCATCACGGGAGCCCCGGCTCGACGGCCCCAGACGACGAAGGCGGAGAGCAGGGCGAGCACCACGTTGAAGGCCACGTCCGTCTCGCCTCTAAAGAGATGGAAGGCGATGGCGCAGACCTGGAGTGCCGAGCATCCGAGAGCGGCCAGCGCCGTCAACTGCGGCTTCACGCGGGTGAGGGCGGGCAGGAGAACGCCGAGGCCACCGAGGATATCGAGCCCGGACGTGACGTAGAGCAAGGCCAGGGGAGTCTCCCCGACCCACGGGAAGACCTCGGCGAGCTGCGCCACGGGCGTGATCAGTTTCCAGGCACCTCCGCCGACGAACACCGACGCCAGTATCCACTGGATGCCCCAGAGGGTGATGTCGAGCCACCTGGAGGCAGGCGATCTGCGGTCGAGTCGACCCTTGGTCGTCATGATGTCTCTCGTTTCGCGTGTTGTCGGAGACCGGAATCGGTGACCACACCTATTGGCCACTGGACAAAGAAAGTAGACGAGTTGAACGATAATGTACAACTCGTTCAGAAGTTTGCCGAGTGGAGAGAACCCGTGGATAGGATCGGTGGCTATGGGAGCGAGGAAACCGGCCGCTGAGGACCCCAGAGTCCTGCGGACGCGCAGAGACGTGGTCGACGCAGCCGTGCGGATCTTCGCGACCGAAGGATGGGCCGCCGTCACCCACGCCGAGGTGGCGCGCAGGGCGGGGTACTCCAAGGCGACCGTCTACGCGCATTGGCCGACGCGTCTGGATCTGATGCGGGCGTCCGTCGGCAAGATCTGCGACGAGACCGACCACCCCGCACCCACTGGGGATCTGCGTACGGATCTGGTCCACGGGCTGGTCGATTTCGCCGAAGACCTTGAGAGCGGCCACCTCGACCGTGTACTGGGCGGACTGTTGGAGCGAAGCGGGAGCGACCCGGAGGTGGACGGGTTGCGTCGGCAGCTCTACGAGGCGGGGACCCGGTCACTGGAGTCGGTGCTGCGTACCCACCTGCCCTCGGAGGACGTCGAACCGTCCCTCGCGCTCCTGGTCGGCGGTGTGCTCTCCAGGAGCGCGTTCCAGGTGAAACCCTCCACCAAAGCGTTCGTGGAAGACCTCGTCGACCGGGTTCTCGCCTCTTCAGGGCGTCACGGGACCACTCGGTGACGGTTTCGGCGCTGCACACGCCCTGGCCGGCCCGGTCGGCGCCGGCGGAGTACCACATGACGCCGCCGGGGAGGCGAAAGCGGCGGGTGCGCTGATCCGCACCCACGGCGGCCGGGCCCTGTTCGCCCGGGGTGCGAAGACGGTGGTGATCGAACCGGGGCCGGCTCGCCCATGCCGCCCCCACCTTCGGCACCGGTCTTGAGGGGCGGCCCCCACGATCCCGACCGACGAGGCCGACAGGCCCCGCGCCGTGGAAGTCCCCGGCATCGGCCGGTGAGCACGTGGGGGACCACCGTCAAATCCTGCGGCGATCCGCCCCTACGCGCCTGCCGCGCGCAGCAGGCGGAGCTGGCCGATCTCGGCGGCGTTCTTCATCAGCTCGGCGTTGACCCAGGCGAGCATGTGGGCGACGGTCATGTCGGAATCGTCCTGCCACGGGAACGGCGCGGCGGTGTCCAGATCCGCGTCGGTGAGCCGGTCCAGGACCCTCAGCCACTCCGCGCGCAGGTCGCGCAACCACTCGACGGCCGGCTCCCCGGGACCGGGCCAGGCGATCTCGACCCGCTCGCGCGGGGTGCGTCCCTGCGCGTGGTCGATGGTCACGCTCCACCACCAGCCGATGTGCCAACTGATCCAGCCGATCGTGGGGACCGGGATCGGGTCGGGTTCGGTCTCGTCCCAGTCCGGCACCCACCCGCCCTCAGGCCCCTGGCGCACCGTCCAGAAGTGCGGCGCGGGCTCCCACAGGAAGTCCTGCGGCTCCAGCCGGTCCAGATGGAATGCGAACAGCGACCAGTTCAACTCGAACTGCCACCGCAACAGGTCACGACGGGAAACAGACATCCGCCGACCCTGCCACACCGGCCGGCCGCGCCGAAAGCGGTTTTCCGGGGGTTCGCCCGCACGTGGGGCAGCTCGGCGGCTCCTCCCCGGGCACGGAGAAGGCAATGGTCATCCCGGAGGTCCGCTCCCACCCGGCCAGCATCTCCTCGGCGTCGGATGCCGTCGAGGCGTACACGGAGAAGAGGTGGCCGCCGCGCCCGTCCTCCATCATGAGCAGGAACGGGGGGACACGGCCGGTGTCGCTGCTGAACGCCCGGATTCCGGCGGCCCCGGCGTCGGTGGAGCGCCCGGCGCCGGTCCACGGGACATAGCCCAACGCGCGCAGGGCGGTGTCCAGAGCCGCATCGGAACCGTCCCAGACAGCTAAGAGGTGGTCCTCGACGAGGGCCCAGGCGCCTTTGGTAACCAGGGACGCCGTGGGGAGCGGCCCGGCTGTTGTCGTCATGGTCCAGACGATAGGCCCCAGGGGCGACATCGCCGGGGCCGCGCGGTCCGAAACCCCCCGACCGGGCCGTACCGCACCCCACACTGGTCCCATGCACGTGATCGTGGTCGGTGGGGGAATCGTCGGGGCCGGTGCGGCCTATGAGCTGACCAGGCGCGGTGTCCGCACCACGCTGGTGGACCGGGGGGCACGCGGAGCCGCGACCCAGGCGGGGGCGGGGGTCGTGTTCCCCTGGCCCTTCCCGGGCACGGCTCCGGCCGAGCGCGCGTTCCGGCTGGGCGCCGCCGCACACTACCCCCGGCTGATGGCCGACCTCGCCGCCGACGACTGCGGCCCCACCGGGTACGCAGTCGTCGGCGGCCTGTCCGTCGGGGCCGACCTCGACTCCCTGCGCGCGGAGTCCGCGGCGGTGACGGCCATGGCGGCGCAAGCCGGCTTCCACGCCATGGGGAAGGTCGATCTCCTGGACGCGGGGGAGCCCGCGCGCCGTTTCCCGCTCGTGCGGGCCGACCTCGCGGGGGTGTCGGTGCCGGGCACGGCCCGGGTCAACGGCGCGGCTGCCTGCGCGGCCCTGCTGACCGCCGCCGAGGAACGCGCGCTGCGCCGACGCGGGGGAGAGGCCCGACTGCTCACCGACGGGACCCGGGTGACCGGTGTCCGGGTGGGCGCCGACGACCTGGCCGCCGATGCCGTGGTGCTCGCCGCAGGTGCCTGGTCGGCGCAGGCGCTGCGTCCGCTGGGGATCGAACTCGGTGTGCGGCCGGTGCGCGGCCAGGTGCTGCACCTGCGGCTGGCCGAGGCCGGCGCCGGGCGTTGGCCGGTGGTGCGCGCCGGTGACACCCGGTACCTGGTGCCCGTCGGCCCGGACCGGGTCGTCGTCGGCTCCACCCATGATCCTGGAGCGGGTTTCGACGCCCGGACGACCGCCGGCGCCACCCACCGGCTGCTCGCCGACGCGTTGGCGCTGGCACCCGGACTGACCGACGCGTCCCCGGTGGAGGCCAGGGTGGGCCTGCGCCCCGTGGGGGCGGACGGTGCTCAACTGCTCGGCGGGGTCGAAGGGCTGCCCGGTCTGGTGGTGGCCACCGGTCTGGGCGGCGACGGGCTGACCCTGGGGCCCTACCAGGGGGCGGTGGCCGCGTCCCTCGCTCTGGACGAGGCCCCTGAACTGGACCTTGAGCCCTTCCGACCGGACCGTTGACCGAGGCCGCCCCCTTTTCGGTCCTTTGGGGCTGCCGGAACCGGTCGCGAAGTGCCAGCTGTTGCCGTCGACGTCCTTGAGGACCAGGAACCGTGACGAAGGCCGTCCGGCCGCGTTGACCGTGGCCAGGTTCATGATGTGCGGCTCGGGGACTCCCGCCGCGATGGCCTTCTCCAGCCACGACACGAACAGGGCGCCCGGCTCGGGGGGCCTGCTCCGTGCGGAAACCGGGGAGTTCGGTGTCGAACATCCCGATCGTGCGCAGCAGCGCACGCACCGTTGCCGACGAAGTGGGGGTGGGACGTCGCAGGTGCCGTTCTTCTTGTCGTCGACCACTACAGGGCGGCGTCCTCCCCGGCAAAGACCGACCCCACGCTATCGGGCGGCCCTCGATCCCCCGGTGCTACGAGCATGCCCGAAGCCGAGCGGGCGTGGCGGGGGAGCCGTCCCGGTGAGAGAGCGGGGCGACCCGCCGGACGGGGGCCGCTGAACGGTGCCCGGCCGCGTCACGCTTGGGGAGCCGGGGCTGTCCGCGTCCCGCGTACGGCAGCCGGTCCTGACCCCTTGCGGGGATTGTCGCGACCGGCCACTTTTCTTCCCTCTCAACAACAGAATTTCTTCCTCTGGGATGACAGTCATACTCTTTCGAGTGTGCTATAAAAGTTGCGTCGGTACGCATCAAGTTACTTCACACAGGAGGTGGTCACAATGTTGATGCGCACGGACCCGTTCCGCGACTTCGACCGCATCACGCAGAGGCTTCTCGGGGAGTCCGCACGTCCCACGGCCATGCCGCTGGACGCTTACCGTGAAGGCGATTCCTTCGTCATCCACTTCGACCTCCCCGGCGTACGGGCCGACTCCATCGACCTGGAGATCGAGCGCAACGTGCTCACCGTCCGGGCCGAGCGGGTCGGAACCACTGCCGAAGGGCGGGAGATGGTCCTGGCGGAGCGTCCCTCGGGAACGTTCTCGCGCCAACTGTTCCTGGGGGAGACCCTCGACGCGGACAACATCGCCGCAGACTATGCCGACGGGGTCCTCACTCTGCGCGTCCCCGTCGCCGAGCAGGCCAAGCCGCGCAAGATCAGCGTCAGTGAGAACAACGGCCGCGCACACCAGATCAGGGCCTGAGCGCTCCGGCCGGCAGACGCGCCGGATCGACTGCCTTCCGTAAGGGCCGCAAGCCGCGAAGACAGTTCTGCGGCCGCGCCGCGACCGGTCCGGCGACGCGGTGCTCGTGCGTCGGACCGGTCTTCCGGTCCGACGCCGGGTCTTCCTCGCGCCGCAACGGCCCAGCACCGGTGTTGGCTCCGAGCCGCGCCGCTGCGCAAGGGCCGTCGGGGCCGCCACGGGTGGTACGCCGCCAGAGCGGGCTCTATCCACCCTCGCCACCGGCCCCGGCCGACCAGCTCCCTGCCGCCCTGCCCCGAACGTCACCCGGAACGGAGCAGGGCCGACGGTACGGCACCGGGAGGTCGCCTGGCGCGCGAGTTCTTCGAGCCCTTGCTCACCACCGCCGGGGTGGACAGGGCACTGTGCCGTGCTGGCGTCTATTCGGCACCGATGGAGGTGCCGACGTCGTCAACGTATTGGTTTGGCGAGCCGATCAGTTTTCCACGCGCGTCGTATTCACGGACGATGGTCTCGCTTCTCGCTCCGAACGCTGCGGTGAGGACACCTTCCGTGCTGGCAATGACGCCCTTTGGGGCGATGCTGTAACCGGAGATGTCCACGACACCCACCTGCTCTACTATTTTGGGCGTGTAATTGAACGCCTGGAGATCCCTGATGAGCTTATCGACAGAAACCCACCACAAACGGTGATGAGGGTCCGAATCACTGATGGGGATGTTCTTTTCGAACTGCACCGCAACGCCGCCGTGCAGCGGGATGGTGGCCGTGAAGGGAACCTTGTACTGCCTCATGTCCACGTGCATCAATACGTCGGCATAGTGCGTAGAGGGTACTTCTACAGGAACGGTATACTTATAGATTCTTTTGGCCGACTCTAGAGACTTGCGCCCGGCACTGAAATTCACCTCCCCGCTCTGCTTGAACCCTCCGCTCGCGACGAAGGGAAGCTCCAGCTTCCCGCTCACCTCGTAGCCGAGCTTGAAACCACCGGTGATTGTGACCTCAATGGACTCCGTGATCTCCTTGGAGAACTCAACCGTCTCCTTGAGGGTGGTGCTGCCGTGCCGATTGTCGATGCGCCGCGATCCGCCGAAGTCCCTGACCGGCTGTAGATGGTCTTCAACCGGCTGGTAGTTCACCTTCACACCCGCACCCTCCTGGACCTTCTCCCAGTTCCTCAGGTGCTCACTTTTCGCTATGTCCCAGTTTTTCTTCGTCGTGGCGATCCAGAGCACTCTCCCCCCGCCCCCGCGGAACAACTTCTGCCTTTCGGCCCAGGCGTACGTCAGGTCGTCGATACTGAGACCGCTCATTTTGGACTCCCATCACATACCGCCCGATAAACTCTCGAACCACTTCGAAGACGCTGGATTCCGGGCGTGGACACCCAATCCACCCGAAAAACCGACTTTGGCTCCATTCGATACATGACGATAAAGACCGCCCGATGGCCTGTCAATAATGCGCCCGTTGCACCCTGCGGCGGGAACGTATTTTAGTGTGGCTCATAAATGCTTGCCGTTGAATCTCGAACAGGAATTCTCACAGTGGCTGGGACGCCACCGCTCGGCCGTCGAACGCACCATGGTCCTGGCTTGCGGGCTGCCGCCGCCCCACTGCCGTTGCGAACGCAAGGCCGAGCATTTCCTCGCCTGCATCAACCTGCTATTTCACTTGATTCGAAACTCAAAGGGTTTTCATCGAGCACATGGCGGACGTGCGGGCCACCGAAATAGCCGCGCACGATGTGTGGTTGACGCCGGCATCGTGGAAGAATCTGCGGGCTCCGGCTGTGAGTTCGGCCTGGCTCCTCGTCCGGTGGATTGTGAGTGGTCCAGTGAACCGGGTCTTGGTGTGAGGTTCGGCGTTCCATGGGTGCGGAGCGCGGGGGCACGCCGCAGCAGAGGTCCGCGCCGCGCTCTCCGGTCCCTCCCCCGATCGCGCTTCCCCGGCGTTTTGCGCTCCATCAGGCCCGGCCCATGTCGCGGGACAGGTGGGACCGGTGCAGCCGTCTGGTGCGCCGCAGTCGGGCGAGGTCGGCGCGGGTCTGATGGGAGAGCTGGACGTGGAAGTAGTTCACGTGTTCAAGGACCGCGAACGCCCAGAGGCCGAACCCCGGCCACGCCTGGGACCAGCGGGGACCCACCGCCAGGCTCCACAGGACGACCGCTCCACCGGCGAGGAGCAGCAGGACGTTCACCCGCTTCAGGACGCGGAAGACCCGCATTCCCCCGGGACTCCGGGCATGGACGCGGACCTGACGGGACTTGAGCCACCAGTAGGCGCCGCCCTGGGCCAGGAGCAGCGCGAACAGGGCGAAGCCGACCAGGTTGGCCGGCGAGGCGGGCATGCCCGTGCCCCCGAACAGCACCACGGCGAACAGGGGGATGTTGACCATCTCCAGGACGGCCAGGGTGCGCAGACGCTTGAGCATCCCCCGATTGTGCCCGGACTCCGCACGGCCACGGCATCCAGGTCAACAGACCTGCGCCTGCATCCTCGTACGGCGGGGCGGGGAGCACTGCGGCAGCGTCCGGTCCTCGAACACGCTCCTCGTCACGAGGGTGGAGTGGAACCGAGGCGCTGGACGCCGGGCCGTGCGGCGATGCGGTCACCGTAGAGGTCCTGCACCAGGAGCACGGGAGCCGGCTCAGAGCCGGTGTTCCCGTGCGGTGGTGAGGAAGGCGCTCCACTCGGTGAGAGGGAAGGCGAGGTGACCGCACTCAGGGTGCTGGGAATCGCGCAACGCGGCGACACGATCGAGATCAGCGACCTCCACACAGTTTTGGTTTTGGGCGCTGTAGCTGCTCTTGCGGAACTCCGAGGTCCGGGGCATCACTGGCCTTCCAGATCAGGCAGCAAGGAATGTGGGCGGGAGTCGTCTCAGAGTCGGCGATCCCGTGCGGTGGTGAGGAAGGCGCTCCACTCGGCCACGGGGAAGGCGAGGTGCCCGTGACCGGGGTGCTGGGAATCGCGCAACGCCGCAGCACGGTCGAGATCAGCGACCTCCACACAGTCCTGGTCCTGGGCGCTGTAGCTGCTCTTGCGGAACTCCGGGGTCCGGGTCATCACTGGCCTTCCAGATCACGTAGCACGGTGGCGATGAACTCGGCGGACAGCGCGGTGGACAGTGCCACGCCCTGAACGTTGCCGAATGCCACGTTATACCGGGCGATTTCGTCTGCCTGTTCCAGGAACAGGCTGTCGGCCGCAGTAGCCACGTAAACGATGGGGGAGTCCCGCTGCTCGGGAAAATCCAGAACGGTGAACGGTCCGGCAAGGGCCAGATGGGCGCCGGCGGAGTAGGGCAACACCTGGATGTCGATGTTGTGCCGCAACGCCATCCGCGTGAGGTAGGTCAACTGTTCACGCATGACTTCAGGACCACCGATGATTCTCCGTAGCGCGGCCTCATCGATGACGGCGCTCAGGTGGGGTGGATTCACGCGGTTGAGGATGGCCCGGCGCGCCATCCTCGCCTCAACCCGACGGGTGATGTGCTCCTCTTCGAGTGCACGACCCGCGCGAAACACCGATGCCGCATAGGCCGGTGTCTGCAGTAGGCCGGGGATGACCTGGGCCTGAAAGGTACGGATCATGGACGTCTCGGCCTCCCAGTCGGGAAGGGCGTTGTCACCGAAGACGTCCTTGTACTTGGACCACCAACCGCGTTCCTTGGATTGGTTGGCGAGTTCGTGCATCGCTTCGCGTGTAGCCGTGTCCACCTCGTAGAGGTCCGCCAGGGCGTCCAGATCGGTATGGCGCAACCGTTTGGCGTCGGCCGTCTCCATCTTCCCCAAGGTCGCCCTGGGCACTCCGGCTGCACGAGCCGCTGCCTCCAAGGTCTGAGCCTTCTCTTCCCTCAGTCGGCGAAGCACCTGG
Organism: Nocardiopsis ansamitocini; assembly: GCF_030268225.1. Taxonomy (GTDB): domain Bacteria; phylum Actinomycetota; class Actinomycetes; order Streptosporangiales; family Streptosporangiaceae; genus Nocardiopsis_D; species Nocardiopsis_D ansamitocini. The sequence goes on from NZ_BSQG01000004.1 coordinate 227,910, forward strand.
CCGAGGCGTCGTCTCCGAATGTTGGGGCTCTGCTCATCCATGAAACCACCATAGAGGAAATTGGGGGCATCTCCAGCAACCACTTGACTACTGAGATTCTCTATTTCATGCTGAAGGTAGCAGGGTGACTACCGCATCGCGGTTCTCCCACCCGCCACGCTACGCATCCGGCCGCCCTTCCGTCCCCCGAATCGGGGTCCCGTCCCGGTCGCCGCTGCCTGTTCTCCCATTTCGTCCCAAGGAGTTCCGCCATGCCCGCTACCGCGACCACCACGCCCGAAGCCCCGTCACCCCTTGCGGCGATGCCCGCCGTCACCGTCCCGATGACCGCGTTCGTGCCCGACCGTCTCGCGCACTACTTCTGCGGCCGGTTCACCGGCGCGTTCACCAAACGCGCCTTCCTGTTCCCCGGCGACCACGCCTTCACCCCGTTGGTCCGCGCCTTCCTCGACACCTGCGTGGCCGAGCACGGCGCGGACCACCGTTCCGTGTTCGCCCTCCTCGGCCTCGAACTCGCCAAGAACGCCATCGACCACACCCGCTCCGGGGGACCGGAGAACACCTACCGTCTACTGGTCGAGCGCACACGGACACACACCCTGCTCACCTGCTACGACGACGGGGACCCGGGCCCGCGCGACTGGTTCGGCCACCGCCCCCTGGCAGCCGTGGCCCCGGACCCCATGGCCGAGCGCGGTCGCGGCCTCGCCCTGGTGGACGCCCTCTCAAGCAGGTGGGGCGACAGCGGGCGCACCGCCTTCCGCTCCGTGTGGTTCCGCCTCGACCACACCCGCTGACCGATCGCACCAGGTCGTCCGATCCGGCGTTCCGCCGCCTCGGACACAGGAGCACCGGAGCGCTCAGCCCGAAGGCACCGCGCACGGCACTGGTCCCCGCCGGAGAAGCCGACGGGGACCAGTGCTCAGTGTGCTCCGGGGTCAGCCGCAGGCATCCTGTCGGTACGTGACCTGGTAGTTGCCGATGCTGCCGCCCCAGTCGACACACTGCGAGGCCGCGCTGCGGTATACGGGGCCGGCATAGGTCGTCCAGTTCCCCGGGTCCTGCTGCCACGTGCTCTCGTTGCTGCGCTTGAGCCAGGCGTTCATGGGAATGGCCGCACCCGGACTGTTGCGGATGACGACGACGCAGTTGGTCGTGTTGGCGGCCCGGTAGGTCAGGAACGCCGTTCCCTGGCCGCCCACACTCGCGGACCTGATGACGTTGTATCCGGACCCGCACTGGCCCCCGTAGGTGGCGGCGGAGGCCGGGGCCGCAGTCGCCGCCAACGCGGCGAGGATCATGCCGGTGGTCATGCCAAGGGCGGTGAGCTTCTTCCCGAGTTTCATTACGCTCCGTTCACTCTCGCGTTCGAAACGTCAACGCTAAAGAGGGTTCGGCCCGGCGGCCATGGCTTCACGGGCGCCGGAACCGGCCAGACCGGATGCGGCCCCGAAGGACGGTGATCAAGCTGTGGGCCGCACCACGGGCGCGGCTCGCTTGACCTTCCAGTTACTGCAACCCCGAAGCTGGACACATGTTGTCGATCAGCGATTTCAGCGAGATGTGCGCACTCCCCACCCAGACGTTGCGCTTCTACCACTCCGAGGGCCTGCTGGTCCCGGCCGAGGTGGATGAGCGGACCGGCTACCGCTCCTACACGTTCGAGCAGGTCGAGACCGCCATGCTGGTCATGGTCCTGCGGGGGGCGGGGTTGAGCGTCAAGCAGGTCCGGCAGGCCCTGGACGCCCCCGACACCGTCCCCGCCCTGCTGGAGGAGCACACCGAGGCGCTTCACCGCCGACGCGAAGCGGAGGACGAGGCGCTGCGGGAGGCGCACGCGTTCGTCCACACCTGGCCGCAGGTCCGGCGGTCGCACACCCCGGATATGACCGTGGTGTCGAAGGTGGTGCCCCCGACACCGCACACCGCGGGCGATCACTACGACTGGGACGCGGTCGGCGCGGCGGTCGCCTCCACCGTGGGAGAGGTGACCGCCGCGCTGGAGGCCCGCGGGGCCACCGTGGCCGGGACGCCGTGGCGCGGCAACGCCGTCGAGACCCCGGAGCAGAGGGAGCGCTCCATGACGCTGGAGGGACCGCACTGGCTGGTGAAGGTGCCCGTCGAGGCGCCGTCCGACGTGCTCGCCGACCTGCCACCCGACATGGAGGTGCAGACCTTCGAGGGCAGGGACGAACTGGTGGTTTTCATACCGGGGAAGGAGACCATGGCCAAACACGCCACCGCGCTCTCCTGGTTGACCACCCACTCACTGGAGGAGGGCTACCTGGAGAAGGGCTACGTCGCCGATACCGCCCGGGTGCGTACCATGCTGTCCGAGGACGGGGTGGAATCCCGCGCCTGCCTGCTCCGCCTCGACTCCCTGGAGGGACTCGACTCGGCGGAGGAAACCGCGTGACCTGCGAAGGAGGCCGCGCGGCCGCTCAAGTCCCGGTTCGGCTCCCCTCGGGCGGGGTCCCCCGGAACGTGGCCCGGTAGGCGCTGGGGGAGACGCCGAGCGCGGCGTGCAGGTGCTGGCGCAGCGAGACCGGGCTGCCGAAACCGGTGTCGGCGGCGATGCGCTCCACCGACAGGTCGGTGCTCTCCAGCAGCTCCCGGGCGCGTTCGACGCGTCGCAGTGTCAGCCACCGCACCGGGGAGAGCCCGGTCTCCTGGCGGAAGTTCCTGGTGAAGGTCCGCACGCTCATGGATTCGCGGGCGGCGAGTGCGCGCAGGCTCAGTTGGCGGTCCAGGTTCTCCAGCGCCCAGGCGCGCGCCCGGCCGGTGGAGGAGGAGCGCGGCTCGGGGACGGGACGGCGGATGAATTGGGCCTGGCCGCCGTCGCGGTGCGGCGGGACGACTGTTGCGCGCGCGACGTCGTTGGCGACGGCCGCGCCGTGGTCGGAACGGATGATGTGCAGGCACAGGTCGATACCGGACGCCTCACCGGCCGAGGTGAGCACGTCGCCCTCGTCGACGTAGAGGACGTCGGGGTCGAGGGCGATCCCGGGGAACAGTTTCCGGAAACGGTCGCTGGACTCCCAGTGCGTGGTGGCGCGGCGGCCGTCGAGCAGCCCCGCTGCGGCGAGGACGAAGGCACCGGTGCAGATCGAGGCGATCCTGGCCCCCGGGCTGATCCAGGCGAGCGCCGCGGCCAGGACGGTGTCGAGGACGCCGTCGGCCTCGGTGGCGTCGGGATCGTGGGAGGCCACGACGATCACGGTCCGCGCCTGGGCGAGGGCCTCGGGTCCGTGGGCGACGCGAATGGAGAAGTCGGCGTTGGTGCGCACCTCCCCGGGGACGGGAGTACACGTCACCACCTCGTAGAGCGGCGCGCCTTCGGTCGATCGGGCCTGGCCCAGGAGCTGGTGCACGATGCCCAGCTCCATGGGCATGGCCCCGTTGCGCGCGAGGACGGCGACCGGATGCCGGTCGGCGTGCACGAAAACGCTCATGGCCCGATCATTGCACATCGTATGAATCGGGCCATGGCCCGCTGTCCTGGCCACGGTCGCCGTGTTGACAGGCGGCGGCCGGCTGGCTCTAATGGTCCGCGTGTAGCGCGACGCCCGCCAGAAAGCAGGAGGCCGGCCGGCAGTCGAGCGGACACCATTCACCAAGGGACGACGCCATGAGCTCATTCCACTCCTGACGCAAGCCGTCAGTGCGCGTCGCCCCCTGTCCCACGGCAGTTCCCGACCACTGCCGTGCGATGCCGGGACATGCCAGGCCATCCCGCCCCGACCGCCGCCGAACCCCGGCACCCGTTCGCGGTGTCGGGTGTCCGAGGCGTCCCTCTCCGGACAGGGCCCGCGTGTGCTTACGCCGCGCACACCACCGTCATCGCCCCCGCGCCCGTCGCGGCGCCCCTGATTCTTTCCGGAGACCCAGTCGTATGCCCGAATCGTTCAACCAACAGATCATCGACGAGTTCCGCGCCAACGCGGGCCGGGTCGGCGGCCCCTTCGAGGGAGGCGACCTTCTTCTGCTGACCACCATCGGCGCCACGTCTGGCCGGGAGCACACCGTCCCGCTCGGTTACGTCCGCGACGACGGCCTCCTGCTGGTCGTGGGCTCCGCAGGAGGCGCCCACCGGCACCCCGCCTGGTACCACAACCTGCTCGCCCACCCCATGGTGCGGGTGGAGATCGGTACCGAGACGTTCGACGCGGTCGCCGTCCCGACCGAGGGGGCGCGGCGCGACCGGCTGTTCGCACGCGTGGTGGACACCGCCCCCGGATACGCCGACTACCAGGCCCGGACCACCCGGGCCCTGCCGGTGGTGGCCCTGGAGCGCTCAGGGCCGGCGGCGGGGGAGGGCCCCGCGACGATCACCAACCTCGCCGACAAGCTCATGGAGGTCCACACCTGGTTGCGCGCCCAGCTGCGGCACGTGCGCGCCGAGGCCGACGCGCACTTCGCCGCGCGCGCCGAGCACAAGGGGGAGTCTCCCGTTCCGGGGCTGGGCCTACAGATCCGGCAGCACTGCCTGGCGTTCTGCGAGTCCCTGAAATTCCACCACACCAGCGAGGACGCGCACCTGTTCCCCTCGCTCGCGGGGTACCACCCCCACCTGAAGGGCTCCCTCGACCGGCTCCGTGCCGAACACCGCACGGTCGAGCGCGTCCAGAACGAACTGCTCGCCCTGCTCGCCGACATCACCACCGCCGATCCCGAACGGTTTCGCACCGGGCTGGACCGGATGTCGCGCGAGCTCACCGCGCACCTCGACTACGAGGAGGAGTCACTCATCCCGGTCCTGGCCGACGTCCCGTGGCCGCCGGCACCGCCGGATCCCGACCGCTCCGAAGGCGCCTCCGCCTAGGTGCGGGACCGGAGGCGGTGGTCGGCACCTTCTGCGGCAGATGCCGCCTAGGTGGACCCGCAGCCCTTGGGCCCGCTCCCGTGGGGAATCCGCGCTTGTCAGCACTGCTGAGAGCTGACCGGCCCGAAGGCTCACGCGCTGTTCGCGCTCCCCGCGAACGCGAGCGAGCCGAGAAAACGCGTCTGTTCGTGTTCCACCGTGGCATCCAGCTCACCCATCGCCTCCAAGGCGCGAGGATCGCCGAGTGTCATGGCGTTGAGGGCGCGCTCCAGGTGGCCCTGGTCCTCGATCTCCCACAGGTTGAACGCCTCGTACAGCGGTCCGACCTGCGTCACCGTGCCCGCAACCAGCGAGATGCCCTGCGCTTCGAAGAGTTCCCGGATGGTCACCATGGCGGCTTCGTAGCGCGCCAGATTCGCGAAACCGTACTTGAGCTGGAGCTGCGCCAGCATGTAGCTGCTCATCTGTCTGCCTTTCCTGGGGGGAGGGCCGTCGAGGCCTTCACCAGGAAGGTAGACGTTCACACTGGTGTGAAGGGCAAGTCACTTGTTGCCGGTCACCGCGTTCAGTACGGCTTCCAGGCTCGTCAGCTTGGAATGCAGTTCCTCCACTTCACGGGAGAGTTCGGCGTGCCGCGTACGCAGCAGAGCCTCGACCCGGGGCGCGGAGTCGGGGAGTTTCCACTCCCGCACCACCGTACGGATCAGGTCGCTCGGCAGGCCCGCGCCGTACAGACGCTGGATAAGCCCGACACAGTCGGCGTCTTTGGCCTGGTACCTGCGGTGCCCCACGGCGTTGCGCGACGGGAGCAGGAGGCCTTGCTCCTCGTAGTACCGCAGTGACCGCGTGCTCACTTGACACCGGTGAGCCAGTTCACTGATCGACAGCGACACGGGGTCCGAATCGGAGTTCCACTCGGGACCTGACTCGGAGGTCGATCCGAGACTGTGCGCCGATCTGCCCCCGCACGGCCAGAGGGCCGTTGGAGACGCCACAGCGCCATCACTGGACGGGGCATTCGAAGCGTTGGAACGCATGGGGGAACTTTAGCCCTCTATCGGCTGGTTCCGTCAGGTATGGCGGTCGGGCGGGTCCGGCTGCGGCGCGGACACGCCGGCGGCAGGCCACCGGCCTTCGACCGCGAGCTCTACAAGGTCCGCAATGTGGTCGAACGGTGCTTCAACCGCCTCAAGCAGTTCCGTACGATCGCCACCCGCTTCGACAAACTCGCCGCCCGCTACAAGGCCGGCATCCACCTCGCGCCCCTCATCCTCTGGCTCCGCGAACCCACCCAAGATCATTTGTCAGACGGCACCCAGGTCACCGGAACCCCGGGGAAGCCCACGGCCTCCGGGAAACTCCATCGGCTTCCCGGTCGGAGAAGTGTTCACCGGGGAGGGGCCCTGGCCGTCCGGGGCCGGACGGCCAGGGGGTGCTCAGGCGCCGGGGGCCGGTACGCACATGGCGTCCGCGATCCAGGCGTAGAGCGCCTGATCCTGGTCCTGGGCCTCCTCGGAAACGGTCCCGTTGACCATTGCCACCAGGGACAGGTACCGGCCGTGGGTGTCGTCGTAGACCGGGCCCTCGGCAGCAGCGTCCTCTTCGGCGATCAGACGCATGATGTCGGGGAGCCGCCGGTATCCGTCGGCCATCCGGTTGCGCAGTTCGGGGGTCAGGGGAGTGTCGGACAACGCCGCGGACGCCTCCATGAAACGGGTGACGGCGTCCTGCGCCCGGGGGGACCGGGGGGATTCCCCCGCGTGATACGCGGCCAGGACCTCTTCGCTGAGCGCGGCACCGTTCGTGTGGATGAAGTCCTGGAACGGCGCGCTCGCCACGTTCCTCCCCTCGTCGGTGGAGTAGGTCTCGTGAAGGTAGGTGCGCACCGCCTCGCGAAACTCCGGGTCCTGCACCAGATCGGCCAGCTCGATCCACGCCTCCAGCTGGGCGGCCGTGGGCTCCGCCGGGAGAACGGGACGCACTGTTCGCAACCGCTCGACGAAGCCGTCGGGGACGTCGAGGCCGGCGCCGACATCGTTCCAGAAGTCGTCGATGATCCGTTCGCGTTCCTCGTCGGTCATCGAGACGAGCTTGTGCATCAGGTCGGCCCGCGCGGTCGCGTCGCCCTGCTTGATCAGGGTCCTGAGCACCGCCCGCCTGGCCCGTAGGACGCGCTCCTGGCTCTCGACGATCTCCAGGTGGGTGGTGAGCAGGTCATGCAGGGTCGTGCCGCCGTCGAGCAGGCGGCGGATCTCCTCCAGGTCGGTGTCCAGCTCGCGCAGGGTGCGGACGAGTTCCAGCCGGGCGATGGCGTCGATGTCGTACCGCCGGTGGCCGAACTCGTTCAGGTCCGTGGGTTCGATGATTTTGGCGTCGGCGTAGAAGCGGACGGCGCTGACGCTCAGGCCGCTGCGGCGCGCGGCGTCCCCGATGGGGTACAGCTCGTGGTCGTTCATGAAAACCACTGTGGCGTCTCAAGCCGCTTGAGACGCAAGTCCGTTTTCTCGAAGCTCCCGTTGTCGAGCAGGGGTGTGGCCGTCACGGATCCAGGCGTCTGGCCCCTCGTCCGTGCTCCTCAACATCCCGCGGCGGGGCTCCCGGACGCTCGCTCAGCGACGGCGGGCGCCCCGTTCCTCCGACGGAACGGCTCCTTGACACTTTATATTTCTAATTGGTTATATAGCTACTATGGCAAATGCGTTCGAGGTGCTGGCCGAGCCGCGGCGCCGGCAGATCCTGGACCTGCTGCGCGGCGGGGAACTCCCGGTGGGCGAGCTGGTGCATCGGGTCGGCCTCACTCAGCCCGCGGTATCCAAGCACCTGCGCGTCCTGCGTGAAGCGGGACTCGTCGAAGTGCGCCAGGACGCCCAGCGGCGTCTCTACCGGCTGCGCCCCGGACCACTGGCCGAGATCGACTCCTGGCTGGCGCCCTACCGCCTCCTCTGGGAGCAGGGCTTCGACTCCCTGGCGCAGCACCTGTCCACCATGCCCGACGAACAGACCGGAGCAGAGCAGTGACGAACGTCGTCCGAGCGACCGCCGAGGGCCGTTGTGAACTGCGCATGGAACGCCGCTTCCCCCATCCACCGCGCAAGGTCTGGCGCGCCCTGACCGAGAGTGCGCACCTTTCCCGCTGGTACCCGTTCCCGGTACGCGAACTGGAACTGGCCGTGGGCGGCACGATCAGCTTCGACGACGGCCAGGGCGGTGCGCTGTCGGGTGTGGTCACCGTGCTCGACCCGCCCGGCGTCTTCGCCTTCAGCGAGCAGGACGACCTGCTGCGCTTCGAACTCCACTCCGACGGCCCCGACGGATGCCTGTTGGTGTTCACGCACGTCTTCGACGATTCCGGGCACAGCGCGAACAACACCGAGGGGTGGCAGAAGTGCCTGGCCGTGCTCGGCGAGGCGCTCGCCCAGGACGCCGAGGGCTGATTCCCGCGCCGCAACCCGATACCGGTCGCGTCCAGGTATGGCCATGTCGTGTTGTTAGCCACCCCCGACCCTCCCGTGTGGGAAACACTGATCCCATGCGCCTGGACCCACTCGACGAACAGATCATCGCCATTCTCACCAAGGACGGCCGCGCCAGTTTCGCGACCATCGGGGACCGGGTGGGATTGTCGGCCTCGGCGACCAAACGCAGAGTGGACCGGTTGACCGCGACCGGCGCGATCACCGGTTTCACCGCGATCGTGGACCCCTCCGCCCTGGGCTGGGGCACCGAGGCCTACGTGGAACTGCACTGCAAGGGGCAGCCGAAACCCGAGACCCTGGCCGCCGACCTGGAGGGCATCCCCGAGGTCGTGGCGGCCTCGACCGTCACGGGAGAGGCGCACGCGCTGTTGCGGGTTCGGGCGGGCGACGTACGCCAGTTCGAGCAGATCCTGCAGCGTCTCTCCGGACTGCGCTACGTCTCCTACACGAAGACGACCATGGTGCTCTCCGCCCTTTTGGAGCGCTCCCACAGCGGAGTGGCCGAAGAACGCTGACCCTACTGCGCAGGATCACTGCGCGAAACATGACCCATACGCAATGAAGTACCGATAACCAGCAGTTTTCTCCTCTTGGGGTGCGCGCCCACGGGCAATAACGTGCAGGTGACGTCCCACTGCGCCGAACGCCCGCCCGGGCGCGCGCCCCAGTCACGAGGGAGACCCATGACGACGAGTGCCACCCGTACCCACAGCGAGCAGCAGATCGCGCTGGCCGAAGAGCACGGCGCGCACAACTACCACCCGCTGCCGGTCGTCATCACCGACGGGCTGGGGACAAGGGTGACCGACGTCGAGGGCCGCGGCTACCTGGACTTCCTCGCCGGGTACTCCGCGCTGAACTTCGGACACCGCCACCCCGGACTGATCGCCGCCGCCCACGCCCAACTCGACCGGGTGACCCTCACCAGCCGGGCCTTCCACCACGACCGGTTCGCGCCGTTCTGCGCCGGGCTGGCCGCGCTCGCGGGCAAGGACATGGTGCTGCCGATGAACACCGGCGCCGAGGCGGTCGAGACCGGGATCAAGGTGGCCCGCAAGTGGGGTTACGAGGTCAAGGGCGTCCCCGAGGGCCGGGCAACCATCATCGTGGCGGGCGGCAACTTCCACGGCCGCACCACCACCATCGTCGGCTTCTCCGACGACCCCGACGCCCGCGACGGATTCGGGCCGTTCGCCCCCGGTTTCGTGACCGTGCCCTACGGCGACTCCGCCGCTGTGGCGGCCGCCATCGACGAGACCACCGTGGCCGTACTGGTCGAACCGATCCAGGGCGAAGCGGGCGTGCTGGTGCCGCCCACGGCCTACCTTCCGGAGCTGCGCCAACTGTGCACGGGCGCCGACGTGTTGCTGATCCTGGACGAGATCCAGTCCGGACTGGGCCGCACCGGCGCGACCTTCGCCGCTGAGCACAGCGGTGTGGTGCCGGACATGTACCTGCTGGGCAAGGCCTTGGGCGGGGGAGTCGTCCCGGTCTCGGCGGTCGTGGCCGACCGCGACGTCCTGGGCGTGATCAAGCCCGGCCAGCACGGCAGCACCTTCGGCGGCAACCCGCTGGCCAGCGCCGTGGGCAACGCAGTGGTCGACCTGCTGCGCACGGGGGAGTTCCAGGAACGCGCCCGCGTCCTGGGCGAGGTCCTGCACAGCGAGCTGTCCGCCCTCCTCGGCCACGGGGTCGTCGCCGTGCGCGGCCGAGGGCTATGGGCAGGCGTGGACATCGACCCCGACCTGGCCACCGGACGCCAGATCAGCGAGGACCTCCTGGCCGAGGGCATCCTGGTCAAGGACACCCACGGCTCCACCATCCGGCTCGCCCCGCCCCTGGTGGTGACCGAGGAGGAGATCCGCGAGGCGGTGGGAGCGCTCGGCCGTGTGCTGGCGGCCCGGACGGCTTCGGCACTCGTGGGGGACGCCCACTAGGACCGGTCGGGAAGTGCTGGTCGCGACCACTCGTCGAGGGCTGCGGCCAGCACGGTCGCCCGGTAGCGAGCGTGCCGGCTCCAGGGGCTGCGCCATTGACAACGGCTGCGAACGGACAGCACCCGGGGGACGACGCACTCCGACGTCGAGTCGGAACCGATACGACGTCCGCACCGGTCGAGGATTCGGTGTCCGGGATCACCGTCCGGGCCGGGCCGTCGGTCGCGACTCCCCTTGACCCCGACGCAACGTCAGGGTCTTTCCTGGTCCCATGCCGCTCAAACAGCACCTGGTCGTCGTCTCCTATCTCGCCTCGCATCTGCTGAGCCTGCTCGGCAACGGCATCGCGGCGGTGGCGCTGCCGCTGATCGTGCTCCAGACGACCGGCAGCCCGTTGGGCACGGCGGCGCTGGCGGCCGCGACTGCGGTCCCGGCCGTTCTGGTCGGACTGCTCAGCGGGGTGGTGATCGACCGGATCAACCGGCGGACGGCCTCGGTGGTCTCCGACGTCATCTCCGCCGCCTCGGTCGCCGCGCTGCCGCTGGTCGACCTGTTGTGGGGCCTGGACCTGGCGTGGTTCATCGTGCTGGGCATCCTGGGCTCGTTCGGGGACGTGCCGGGGACGACGGCCCGTGAGGTGCTGGCCCCGATGGTGGCCCGGCACGCAGGGTTCGACCTGACGCGGGTGATCGGCCTGCGCCAGACCCTGACCTCTGCCGCCCTGGTGATCGGCCCGGCTGCGGCCGGTGTGCTGCTCGCCGCCTTCGACGCCGCTTCCGTACTGTGGATCACTGCGGCAACCTCGGCGGTCGCGGCGCTGCTGACGCGGACGCTTCCGCGCCGGCTCGGTGAGATCGAGGCCAACAGGTCGCCTCGCCGGTCGATCCTGCGCGAACTCGGAGAAGGTATGGCGGTAGTGGGACGCAGCCGGTTCCTGCTCGGCACGTCGGGCCTGGTCGTCGGCCTGGCCGTGGCGCTCGGCGGGTTGCAGGGCCTGGTGATGCCGCTGTACTTCGACCTCATCGCCCGCCCCGACCTGCTCGGCCTCGTCCTCACCGCGCTGGCCGTCGGGATGCTGAGCGGCGCGACGCTCTACAGCAGTATCGGTCGACGACTCTCATCGCCGGCATGGTTGTCGGCCGGGCTCGTCATCACCACCGCAGGGTTCCTGATGATGGCCTCCCTGCTTGCCCCGGCCGTGGTGTTCGCCGGCGCCGCGACGCTCGGCCTGGGCAACGCCGTGGTCGGAGCAGTCATCGGGGTGTTGCAGGTCGAACGGACCACCGGTGCGGTACGCGGTCGGGTTCTCAGCGTGAAGACCGCCTTGCTGATGATCGCCGCGCCGGCGGGGATCGGTCTGGCCGGGGTGACGGCTGAGTACGGGTCCCCGACCCTGGCCGGGTTCGGCGTCACCGGGGTGTGGATCCTCGTGTTGCTGGCCGTGATCGCCTCGCGTGCTCTGCGCGACCTGGAGCCGAAGGAGCTGTCCGATGCTCAGCAGTGAGCTCGCCGAGCTGGCCGGCGTAACCGTCCGCACGTTGCGCCACTACCACCAGATCGGGCTGCTGCCCGAACCACCGCGCTCGGCCGGGGGCTACCGGCACTACGACGTGGGCCACCTCGTCCGTCTCCTGCGCATCACGAGGATGACCGCACTGGGAATACCACTGTCCGCACTACCTGCGGTGCTGGACGATCCAGCGGCCGCGGAGGAGCTGCTCGACGAACTCGATCGCCAAGCCGCCGCCGACATCGAACGGCTCGCCGCCCGCCGGGCCAGTATCGCCGCGCTGCGCAGCAGCGGCGCCCCACCCGACCTCCCACCCGAGCTTTCGGCATGGCGTTCCGCCCCCACAGCGGAGATGCCGACGGACATGGCCCGTTACGAGCACGAACAGCTGATCCTGTTCGGACACCTGCTCGGGGAGGACGGCCCGGCAGGACTCGCCGCCCTGTTCGGTGGAGCGGACGACGGCATGGCCGCAGCCGCCCCACTGACGGCACGCTTCTACGCCCTCGGACCCGACACCCCCGACGACGAGGTCTCATCACTGACCGACGAGCTGGTCGCACACCTCAAGCCGGTGATGGTGCGAGTGGCCGGCCTGCCCTCACTCGACGCGCAGGCCTCAGCGCTGATGGACGAACTGAACCAGCAGACTCTCAGGCCCGTGCAGCACCGCGTTCTGCGCCGGGTCCAGCAGCGGTTGACCGGGCCCGACGAAGCCTGACCGGGGGCCGAGGCCCTTCATCGGTCCACACTCCGCAACATCCTGTGATCCAGACCACTCCGCGGGGCCTTGAGTACGACGCGACGTCGGAGTTTTGACTCGGGGGTGTCCGCATCCATCGACCAGGAGGATCCGTCATGACCGCCCCGTCGAAGCTGATCACTGTCGAAGAGTTCTTCGGCCCGCCCACCCGTAGCCGGGCCCTGCTGTCCCCGGACGGCACGAATGTCGCCTACCTCGCCCCATGGCACGGCCGGCTCAACGTGTTCCTCCGTGATCTGGACACGGACTGGGCCGCCCCCGACGACGTGCACGACGCCGGCGCCCCGGGCGCCCGGCGCATCACCTCTGACACCCGGCGCACCATCGACACCTTCTTCTGGACCACCGACGGCCGCTACCTGCTGTTCCAGCAGGACACCGACGGCGACGAGAACTGGCACCTGCATCGCGTCGACCCGACCCGACCCGACGAGCCCGCGGTCGACCTGACTCCCTTCGAGGGCGTGCGGCTGCTCGGCGCGCACCTCCCACCGGACCGGCCGGGGACGGCTTTCGTGCAGCTCAACATGCGCCGCCCCGACCTGGCCGACCTGTTCGAGCTGGACCTGGCGACCGGCCTGCTGACCTTGATCGCGGAGAACCCGGGCGACGTCATCTCCTGGCTGCGCACCCCGGACCGCTTGCTGGTCTTCACCATGGAGGAAGGGGGCGAACACGTCCTGTCGGAGTGGGCTCCGGGCGAGCCGCGCCCGATCGCGCGATTCGCCGGCACCGATTTCCTCTTCGGGGTCCTCCCGGCCGCGCTCACCCCGGACGGGAACGGACTGTGGATCGGTTCGTCGCGCGGCTCGGACCGCACCCGCCTGGTCCGGGTCGACCTGGACACCGGCGAGCAGATCGGGGTGGACAGCCACCCCGTCTTCGACCTGGACACGCCTCGCCCCGAGGCAGACCCGCGCTTCCCGTCCTCGCTGATCCTGCACCCGAGCACCGGGGAACTGCTCGGCGCCCGCTATCTCGGTGCCCGTCAGGAGATCCACGCGCTCGACCCGCACTTCGCCACGGTGCTGCCGCGACTGGCCGAGCTGTCCGACGGCGACCTGGCCCACGTGTCCTGCGACGCCACGGCGCAACGCTGGGTGGTGGACTTCACCCACGACCGCGATCCCGGCGCCACCTGGTTCTACGACCACGCCACGGGACAGGCGCGCCGCCTCTTCCGACCGTTCCCGCACCTCGACCCGGCCCTGCTGGCCCCGGTCACCCCCATCACCGTCACCGCCCGCGACGGCCTGGCCCTGCCCTGCCACCTCACCCTGCCGGTCGGGGTCGAGCCGCGCGACCTACCGACCGTGCTGCTGGTGCACGGTGGACCGTGGTACCGCGACAGCTGGTGCTACGACCCAGAGGTCCAGCTTCTGGCCAACCGCGGCTACGCGGTGCTACAGGTCAACTTCCGAGGGTCCACCGGTTACGGCAAGGCCCACACCCAGGCCGCGATCGGCCAGTTCGCCGAGCGCATGCACGACGACCTGATCGACGCCCTCGACTGGGCGGTCGAGCAGGGCTACACCGACCCGGACCGGGTCGCGATCTACGGCTGTTCCTACGGCGGCTACGCCGCACTCGTCGGGGCCGCGTTCACCCCGGACCGGTTCGCCGCTGCGGTCAGCTACACCGGGATGTCCGACCTCGTCGACCTCGTCCAGTCGGTCGTTCCGTTCGCCCGTCGCAGCGTCGAGAACAGCTACCTGCGCTACATCGGCGACCCGGACGACCCCCGCCAGGAGGCCGACATGCTCGCCCGCTCGCCCATCAACCGGGTCGACGGCATCACCGCACCAATGCTGCTGATCCACGGCGCCAACGATGTGCGCGTCGCCCGCCGCCACTCCGACCGGGTCGTCGACGCGCTTCGCGCCCGCGGCGCCGAGGTCGAGTACCTGCTGAACGAGACCGAGGGCCACTGGTTCATCAACACCGACAGCAACATCGAGCTGTACCGCACGCTCGAACGCTTCCTGGCCCGCCACCTGGGCGGACGGTCTTCGACCATGTCCTGATCCACGGCGGGCGAGCGACGACCGCACACCACCGCGCCCTTCTCGGGCCCAATGCCGCGGCCCGGCCGGTGAGAAGCGATCATGATCGGAGCGGAACGGGCCATGGAGCACACCGATCACTCGATCGACGCCTCCTTGCGGTCCCGCCCCCGCTTGCGGTGGAGAACCTCGGGGCTCGACCACGGACCGTCGTCGCGTGGCGGGGGAGTACTTCGAATCCCCCGGCACGGGCGGTACTCACTCGTCGACGGAAGGAGTAAGCCGAAGCTGAGTAGGAGTGCTCAGGTGGCGGTATCCGGTGCGCCCCACACTGATCGCATGATCTCAACACCCTTTGCACCGGTCAGTCCGCTTCGTTCGTTCCTGACTGGTTTCGCCGCAGGCACAGGCGCGGCTTTTGGCGCATCGCTGCTGGGCGGTCTGGTTACCGCCCTGATAGCGGCCTACATGTCGGAAGACGTGGTGGGAGCCAACATCGGTGCCGGCCTGGCCGGCACGGCCACGGTGATCGTCATCGCCCCGATCCTGGCCTGGCTCCTGTTGCGGCTCGCCAAGGCGGCCTCACCGCTCCTGACGGCCGTGCTCTCCTTCCCCGTGCAGCTCGTGCTGTTAATGGTGGCGACGAGCGCGGGGATCGCCGTGGACGACTGGCTGTGGACATCGGCGCCGGCCCTCGCCGAGGCCGTCCCCACGATGGTGCCCTTCGTGGTCATGGACGTGATCGCCATCGGCGTCTCGGTCGCCATCGCGGCCCTGGCCGTGAACTGGTTCCGCTCCCGCCGCACATCCGCCGCTCTGCCCGCGCAATCTTCTGATCAGCGCCAGCCCGAGGCCCTCTGACGGGTCGGCCCGGTTCTGCCGAGAGTACGGCGGGACCGGGCCGATTCCTCACCCCACCGGTTCCTCGTCCGCGGCCCCTCCCCGCCCGGGGCGGCTGCACCGGCCGCCGGTCCTCCGAGGTGCCGACCGCCTCCCCGCCCCCTATAGCCAGTCGTGTTCCCGTGCGTAGCGTGCGGCTTCGTGTCGGGTCCGGGTCTGGGTCTTCTGCATGGCGTTGGAGAGGTAGTTGCGAACCGTGCCTTCGGCCAGGTGCAGCTGGGCGGCGATGTCGGCGACCGCGTACCCCTCGCGGGTCGCTCGCAACACGTCGATCTCGCGATCGGTGAGGGGGCAGTCGTCGATGACGGCGAGCGCGGAGACGTCGGGGTCGATCCATCGCTTGCCCTGGTGCAGGGCCGTGATGACCGAGGTGATGTGTGCGGGGTCCGCCGCCTTGCTGACGAAGCCCTGGACCCCGAGTTTGAGCGCCTTGCGCAGCACGCCGGGTCTGGCGTGGCGGGTCAGCATGAGAACCACCTGTTCGGGCAGTGTGCGGCGGATCTCCGCGACCGCGCCGAGTCCGTCCACGCCGGGCATCTCCAGGTCGATGACGAGCACGTCGGGTCGGTGGTGCAGCGTGGCGTGAACGGCGCTCTCCCCGTCTTCCGCTTGGGCGAGCACGGTGATATCGCCTTCGAGGGGCAGCAGGGCGGCCAGTGCTTTGCGCAGGAGGGCTTCGTCGTCTGCGAGCACCACTGTGGTCACTGGTCGTCCTTGCGTGTGTCGGAGGGGGTCGCGGCGGGAAGGGTCGCGGCGGTGCAAAACCATCCGTCTTGCTGGTGCACGCGCAGTTCGCCCGCGCTGTCGGCTACTCGTTGCCTGAGGGTGGAGAGTCCTCTGAGATCGGGAAGAGGTCCCTCGCGCGCGCCGTCGTTGACGATGGTGATTCCCATGGTGGAGAGAGTAATCCGCACCTGTCGAGCCTGGGCGTGACGCAGGATGTTGGTCGTGGTCTCCCGGAGGACCTGGCCGAGCAGTTCGCCCGCGTGTGAGTCGACCTCGGATTCACGGTCGACCCGAACACGGATACCGGCGGCCTCGAAGAGGTTCTTGGCGTTCTCCAGTTCCGCGGACAGGTTGAGCCGTCGTTGGGCGTAGGCGAGTTCCTTGGTCTGTGCGATGGTCTCGCCGACGAGGGTGTGGATCTCCTGGAGTTCGTCCTCTGCCCGTTCGGTGTCGACGCGCACGAGCTTGCGTGCCAGTGCGAGCTTGAGCTTCACCACGTGGAGCGTGTGGCCCTGGATATCGTGCAGGTCGCCGGCGAAACGCATGCGCTCGCGGATGACGGCGTGTTCCGCCTCTCGTCGTCGCGATTCCCCCAACTCCGTGATGAGGTCGTGGACCGCGTAGATGAGCATCGTGAAAACGATTCCCGCCGCGGCGACGCAGAGGGAGATGAAGACGAACTCGGCCAGGGCCGCGACCCCGTCCTCGCGCGCCACGACCAGTTTCGTCGCGAGCACGACGACGGCGAAGGCGGCGATGCCCGCGATCACCGCCCGCCGGTGACGCGGCAGTTCGAAGGCGGCGATGGTGGCCACGATGGCGAACCCGTAGGACGGTGCCGAGACGTTCAGCGCCAGCACCCCGACGACCCACACGATCGCGGTGACGATCAGGCCGGGGAGCACCACACGGGAGAAACGGCTCACGGTCCACCGGTTGACGACCAGCAGTGTCGTGGCCAGGCCCACGCCCATGAGAAGCGCGTCCCACCAGGTCCTGGCGTCGCCCGCCACCAGCAGCGCGCCGACGGCGGAGATCGCGCCGGACACGATGCCGAAATTGAGCGTGCGCAGCTGGCCCTGTGTCTTCTCGCTCTGCCCCGACGTCATGCACGCCCCTTCCGCACTCGTTTCCACAGCCCCCGCACATCGTCCTCCATCCCGGCCCTTCCGGTGTCGGAGCGAAGGCGTCCCGAGCCGTGGGGGAGCCCCCGTACGGCCCGGGACGCGACGGCCGCCTCGAAACACGGTCGACGGGCCGCGTCACGGTGTCCTTTGTGCTCAGGCGTCAGGATTGCGTCCAGTCTGCTCCCGCCCGACCGCGTCCACCAGTGACACCACGTCATGGGTTCGCCGCAGAAATGTCACGGGAGAACGGTGACGCGGTCCCACTGCCCGGAGGCGGCGCCGATGGACGAGGGTGGCGTCATGTCCGTGACACCCGTCATCGATGCCGACGCCCCACGCTCCGATGCAGCGGCTTCCCCCTCCCGCGAAGAGCCTCTTCGTCGGGCTGCCTCGCAACGGGCCCCACGCGCGACTCGACACGAACGGGGTCGAAAAGACCTTGTCCGCAACCCGCTGCCCCTACAAGACGATCTGGAGTCCACTCCGATGACGGTTGCCCGTTCCGGCGACTCGCCGCCCACCACACACCACCCGGTACAAGCGACCCCCGTCACCGAACGCGTTTTGGCCCCCGACCTGGCCCGCGGCATGATGCTGCTGCTCATCGCCCTGGCCCACGTGCCCTGGTTCATCTACGACGCCCCCGCCGGCATCGCCCTGCTGCACCCCGCACACGGCAACCTCGCCGACAAGATCGCCCAAATCCTCACCATCGTCATCGTCGACGCCCGCACCCACACCATGTTCGGGTTCCTCTTCGCCTACGGCATCGGGCAGATGTACGCCCGCCAGACAGCGCGCGGCACACCCCCCGCCCGCGCCCGCCGGCTCCTGCGCACCCGTCACCTATGGCTCCTGGCCTTCGGCGCCGTGCACGCCGCCCTGCTGTGGCAGGGCGACATCCTGGGCACCTACGGCCTCATCGGCCTGCTCATGATGCCGCTGTTCTTCAACCGCAGCGACCGCACCCTCAAGATCTGGATCGTCGTCCTGCTGGTGGCCGGCGCCCTTCTCAGCGCCCTGACCGTTCTCTCCGCGATGGCCGCGCCCGCGGGTGAGGCCATCGCGGCAGCAGACCTGCAACGCCTCAGCATCGCCGAGGCCGGCTTCCTGCTCTCGGCCGCGATCCGCGTGCCCACCTGGATCTTCGGACTGTTCTCGGGGGTGGCGACCCTGGCGTTGCCCACCGTGTTCCTCATCGGTCTGCTCGCCGCGCGCCACCGCGTCCTGGACGAGCCCGCCCGCCACCTGCCGTTGCTGCGCCGGGTGGCCCTGACCGCCATCCCGTTGGGTTGGGCCGCGGGGGCGGTGCTGGGTCTGGAGCACACCGGTGTCATCACCACTGGCTACGAGAGTGTGTGGAGCACGCTGCACTTCTACACCGGAACCTTCACCGGGGTGGGTTATGCCGCGCTGTTCGGGCTCCTCGCCCATTTCCTGGCCACCCGCGACGCCCACCGCGCGCTGCCCGTCCAAGCCCTGGTGGCGTTGGGGCGCCGCTCGCTGAGCGGGTACCTGGCCCAGTCGGTGGTCTTCGCACCCGTGTTCGCGGCGTGGGGCCTGGGGTGGGGGATGTATTTGTCGAGTTGGTCGGCGGTAGGGGTGGCGGTGGGTACCTGGGTGTTGACCGTGGCCGCTGCACTGTGGATGGAACGCGCTGGTGTACGCGGGCCGGCCGAAACCCTCCTGCGCACACTCACCTACCGAGGAACGACTCGCCGGGTCCACGCCGACAAGGCCCGTTAGCGGCACTGCGGAGCATGAGCCACCGCGCCAGGAGTCCTCTGAGGATCTCCTCGGCGCGGGTCCACGACGGGGAGCCACTGTCATCCGGGGGAAACACCTGCGCGCAATGGGTTGCGTGCGGCGGACGCGGTCCCGTGACCGGGAGAGCGAACGGGCCCGGTGTCCGAGCCGCCGCCGCACCGGAGGCCCGGTGTGTTCGACTCCGTGCGCCGTGCACCATCAGCCGGGACCTACGGTTCTCCCATGGGGAGCCGGTCGCAGGGGTATGCCTTCCCCAAGGAACTCGAACGGGTATCCGGCGGCCTCGGGTTCACCCAGTGGCGGAACCTCCTCAAGGGACGCCGGAGAACGGTGTCGGGACGGACATACGGGGGCTGACATGTCCACGACGCGCTTGCTGGTGCTCGGCCTGGTGGTGGGGCACGGCACGACGCACGGCTACGCGATCCACCATGAACTCGTCCTGTGGGACGCCGACAAGTGGGCCAACGTCAAGTGGGGATCGATCTACCACGCGCTGCGACAGTTGACGAAGGAGGGCAAGCTCGCCTCCGTCGAAGACCCCTCCGGGCGGGTGGACTACCGCATCACCGACGAAGGCCACGAGGCGTTCATGCTGCTGTTGCGCGGCGCGCTCAGCGACGGGGGAGCCCACGCCGACCTCTTGTCGGCGGGGCTGGCCTTCCTGACCGCCCTGCCCCGGGCCGAAGCCATCGCGCTGCTGGAACGCAGGCGCGCCGCCCTGGAGGAGGAGCGGGAGCGCACCGCAACCATCGTCGGGGCCGGCCCCGACCGGGCGTGGAAGACACCCGGTACCGAACACGTGCCGGAGATGTTCGCCCTGTGGCACGGCAACGCCGACCACGCGCTGCAGTGGACGTCGGGGCTGATCGAACGGCTGCGCGGCGGCGCGTACACGATGGCCGACGACGTACGGGCGTGATCGACCGGTCGCACGGACCGGTGGGCAGCGGTTGCGCAGGAGCCGTTGCCGTCGTCCCGGAAGCGGGGGATCAGTCGGTGGAGAAGTGGCTGGCGACTTTCTCGGCTTCCACCGAACCCTCACCGATCGCGGTGTAGAGGCTTTCCAGGTCGGCGTGTCCGGCTCTGCGAGCCACCCCTACCATCTTGCCTATTGCCTCGGAGTCCACCAGCCGGACCTCGCCCACGAGATCCGCGAGACGCCGGCGGCCGGCCTGTTCGGCGTGTTCGCGGGCGCGCGTGCGGTGCCACGTGGTGATACCGACCCGGGCTTCACCGGTCTTGGCCGAGGCCAGCCAGTCGCGGTCGGGGTTGGGCTCGTCCTTGGTGATGATCCGCACGGTGTCCCCGTCACGGACCGGGCTGGAGGGGCCGACGAGGCGTCCGCCGATAATGGCGGTGGAGAAGTGGTTCCCGGTGTCGGTGCTGATGGTGTAGGCGACGTCGACCGGGGTGGCGCCCTCGGGGAGGGTGAGGATTCGTCCGTCCTCGGTCAGGACGGTGATGGTCTCGGCCAGGTCGGTGCGCACGCCGCGCAGCAGTTCCTCGGCGGATGCCTGCTCCTGCCAGCCCAACAGGCGGGTCAACCACTCCGGGTCGGTCGTGCGTTCCCGGGTCAACCGGCCGTCCCGGCCGGTCACCTGACGGATCTCGGCGACGATTCCGAGCTCGGACACCTGCTGGGCGTGGGAGTCGCAGATGATGATCTGCACCCGCCGGCCGGAGTCGGTGACCACGGTGGTGTGCAGCGCCCGGTAAAGGTTGTATTTGGGGATCGCGATGAAGTCCCGGAACTTCTGCGGTACCGGGCGCCAGCGCCCGTGGACCGCGCCGAGCGCGAGGTAGGCGTTCTGCTCGCTGCCCTTGACCACTACCAGACATCGGACGGTGTCGAGTGCGTCGAGTCGCTCACCGGGGCCGCGCCCGGAGGTGAACACCGAGTAGAGGTGCCGTTCGCGGGTCTCCACCGTCGCCTTCACCCGGAAGGAGACGAGCATGTCGCGGAGACGATGGCGCACGGCGTCGAACTCGTGCCGACAGTCCTTGCGTACCTGCTCCACCTTTGCCCGGGTGCGGTCGTGCTCGTCGCCCTCCAAATACGCGAAGCACAGGTCCTCCAGCTCGCGCTTCAGGCGGTACACGCCGAGGCGCTCCGCCAGCGGGATGAGGAGCTCCCTGGTTCCCTGGGCGATCTTGATGCGCTTGTGGGGCGGCTGGAACTGCAGGGTGCGCAGGTTGTGCACCCGGTCCGCCAGTTTGATCAGCAGTACGCGGAGGTCGTCCCGCGCGGCCAGGACCATCTTGCGGAAGGTCTCGCCCGCGGCGGCGTTGCCGTACATGGACCGGTCGACCTTGGTGACCCCGTCCACCATGATGCCGACCTCGACCCCGAACTCGGCGCTGAGGTGGGCGAGGCTGAAGGGGGTGTCCTCGACGGTGTCGTGCAGCAGGGCGGCAACCAGCGTGGCCGTGTCCAGTCCCATCTCCGCGAGGATCGTGGCGACCGCGAGCGGGTGGATGATGAACGGTTCCCCGCTCTTGCGCTTCTGGTCCCGGTGCAGGTGCTCGGCGACCGCGTAGGCACGACTGAGCAGGGCTGCGTCTGCCTTGGGGTACCAGCGCAGGTGTTCGTCCACGAGCGGCTGGACATCGGGGCAGGGGCTACGGGTGGCCATGGCCTTGTTCAGGCCCTTCCACCATGCGGAGGAGGCGATGAGATCCGCGGATGCGGCCATGTGGGAGTCCCCCTTCGCGTACGCGCGAGTGTGGTGTGTCGCCGATATTACATCGGCTCCCGGGTGCCACCGGCGGCCAGGGGAGCCTCACCGATCCACCGCAGGTCAGCGGCCCGATCCAGCTCGCCCAAGCACACTGGAACTTACCGTATTCGCAGGTCAGAAGGTTGCTGTTGATGGAGTTGGGTCCCCCCGATCGGGGGGAGGGAAAAGGACTCGGGACCACCGCCGGTGGGGCGCTTCTCACCCGACGGGCGGGGCCACCGTGTCGGAGCTGCGCCGAGGTGCGGGACGGGGAAAGCGAGGCGCTGATTTCGCCCTCGACTGGCCTTAACCGTTTCAGTAGGGTGTCCGCCATGACGACTGGACACGGTGAACTGCGGTGGGGTATCCAGGCCACGGGCGCAATCGCGGCGGCCTTCGCGCAGGGGCTGCGCGCGGTGGGGGGAGCGCGGCTCACCGCCGTGGGTTCCCGCACGGTCGAGGGTGCCGACCGGTTCGCCGACCAATGGGGCATCCCCAATCGCCACGGCAGCCTCGCCGGGCTTGCCGCCGACCCCGATGTGGACGTGGTCTACGTCGCCACCCCGCACCCGGCCCACCATACGGCGACCCTTGCCTGCCTGGAGGCGGGCAAGCACGTCCTGTGCGAGAAGCCCTTGGCGATGAACATCCGCCAGGCGACGGAGATGGTCGAGGCCGCCCGCCGCAACGAGCGCTTCCTGATGGAGGCGATGTGGACCCGGTTCGCCCCCGCCACCCGCGCGATCAAGCGGCTGGTGGACGACGGCGCGATCGGCGAGCTCCGGGTGCTCAACGCCGACTTCGGCAACGCCGTTCCCTACGACCCCCGACACCGCATCTGGGCTCCCGAACTGGGTGGCGGCGCACTGCTCGACCTGGGTGTCTACCCGATCGCGCTGGCCTCCTTCTTTCTGGGCGAGCTGACCGTCGTGGGCGCCACCGGCCATCGTGCCCCCAACGGAGTCGTCGACGCCCAGGCAGCGGTGGTGGTGGTCGGAGCGGCAGGGGCCACCGGGCTGTTGTCGTGCTCGTTGGAGGCGCCGCTTCCCAACCGGGTGGCCCTGGCCGGGACGCTCGGGCGCATCGAGTTCGACCGTTGGTGGTGTCCCACGGAGTTCACCCTGCACCGCAACGGCCGCGACCCCGAGTCGTTCGTGTTCCCCCATCGCGCCAACGGCTACGAGTACGAGGCCGAGGAGGTCGCCGCGCGCATCGCCGAGGGCGCGCTGGAGAGCCCGTTGATGTCCTGGGACGAGAGCCTGCGCGTGACCGCGGTCCTGGACGAGGTCCGCGCCCGCCTCGGCGTGGTGTACCCGGCCGACGCCGGATGAGTTTGGGGCCGGGGTGTTGCCGAGAAGGCCCGCGTGTTCACCGCGGACTTCGACTGGGGACCGCTGTTGGCCACGGTGTTGCCCGCCCTCGGCGTCCCGCCCCGGCCTCCGGCCGCCCCAGGGCATGCACAGCGCGCCTATCTCGGTGCGCTCGTGGCCGACGAGTCGTTGTGGGGGACCGACGTGGGCAACGCCCTCTTGGCGTTTCAGCGGGCGGGGCCGCCCTACGACCGTCGTGCCGGGCTACGGCCGGCGGCGGCCCCGTGCCCGCTAAAGGGGATAGGGCCCGAAGCGTCCCCATGCCACGAAGGCCGCGAGGGCCAGCAGCACCGCGTTGAAGACGATCCCGCTGTATTCCTTGCGTCGCAGGTGGACGACGGCTGCCAGTGCCATGGTGACGGCGAGGCCCGCCGCGGCCAGCGGGGTGAGCACCGTGGCCACCCCGGTGGCCGCGGGCAGGACCAGGCCGAGTCCGCCGAGCAGTTCGGTGACGCCGATGGCCTTGACGGCCGTGGCGCCGAAGTCCTCGACCCAGGGCATTTTGGGGGCGAGTTCGTCCTTGGTCCGGGTCGCCTTCACGACTCCGGCCATGACGAACATGGCGGCGAGCACGATCTGTACAACCCACAGGGCGGTGTTCATCGAGGTGGTGTCCTTGGTCGTGTGAGGGGGACCGCTACCGAGGCGGTGGGGCGGGGCAGGCAGGGCAGACGCGTCCGGCGCGGCCGGTCGCCGACCTCACCCGGCTTCAAGTGAAGGAATTCCTCCACTTCTGCGAAGCATAGCAGGGTAAGCGGAAGAATTCTTCCGCTTGTACGCTGGCCCCATGGCCTCAACCGACACACCCGGGCAGGGGACAGGGCACGAACAACCGGTCCTGCGCGCCGATGCCGCCCGCAACCGTGAACGCATCGTTTCCGCTGCCTGTGCGGTCTTCTCCCAACGCGGCCTGGAGGTGGCGATGGAGGACATCGCCCGTGAGGCAGGGGTGGGGGTAGCGACCCTCTACCGGCGCTTCCCCACCCGCGAGGCCCTCATCGCCGACGCCTTCGAGCACAAGATGACGGCCCATGCCGATGCGGTCGCCGATGCCTTGGAGGACCCCGACCCCTGGCGCGGCTTCTGCGGCTATCTCGAACGCGTCTGCGCCATGCAGGCCGCCGACCGGGGCTTCGCCAGCGTGCTCACTCTGACTTTTCCCGCCGCCAAAGGATTCGAGGCCCAGCGTGACCGCGCCTATCGCGGTTTCGTCGAGCTGATCCAGCGGGCGAAGAACGCCGGCCGGTTGCGCGCCGATTTCGTCGCCGAAGACCTCGCCATTCTCCTGATGGCCAACGCCGGCGTGGTGGAGGGCACCGGAGAGGCCGCCCCCGAGACCTGGAAACGGCTGCTGGGCTACATGATCCAGTCGTTCGCCACCCCCGCCCCCCAGCCGCTGCCCGACCCGCCCAGCCCCACCCTCATGCACCGGGCGCTGCTGCGCCTGCGACCGGGGCCCCGAAAAGGCTGCCCGCCTCGACGGTGAACCGGGCGGCCGCAACGGGCCATGACGGGTTAGCCCGACGGCCATTGGGGTTAGGAACAGCGTGATCACCGGAACATGGGACGAGGAGCACGCGCACACGTGAAGAACGGACGTACGGGTTCACGGCCGGGCAGGCGGTCGCGGTGGCGCCGGCTGGGCGGGGCGATTCCCTGGTGGGCATGGCTGTTCGTGGTGGGCCTGCTCCTGCGGGGAGCCGCCTGGATCTTCACCAACGTGGAGCACCTCTGGCTGTGGCTGCTGGGCGTCGCCGCGATCGCCGCGCTGACGGCATGGGCCGTGGTCAAGGTACGCCGGGTCCGCTCCCGCGCATGGCTGGCCGCCCACGCCGACCTGGAGATGATCGACTCGCTGCCGGGGCCGGACTTCGAGACCTACGTGGCAGAGCTGTTGCGCCGCGACGGCCACGCGCGGGTGCGGGTGCAGGGTGGCGCCGGAGACGGTGGAGTGGACATCCTCGGCGTCACGCCGCGGGGAGAGCGCTTCGTGGTGCAGTGCAAGCGCTACTCCCGGCCCGTGGCCCCTGCTGCGGTCCGGGAGTTCCAGGGCGTCCTGCACACCACGCACCGCGACCACATCGGGGTGTTCGTCGCCTCCAACGGCTTCAGCGCCGCCGCGCGGCAGGCCGGTACGGGCATCATCCTGATCGACCGACCGCGCCTTGCCCTCTGGGCACGGGGACGGGTCCCGCTCACCCTCGACGAGGACGCCCGAGCGGCTTGACCGCCCGCACCCGAAGCCTCCGGTAGTCGGCCCACCAGTGGCCGTCCCGGTGCAGATCGGGGCGCGAACGCCGTTCCAGTTCGACCAGGAAGGCGTCGGGGTCGGCGACGCCGGAGAGCAGGTGGGCGCCGAACATCCGCAGCCAGTCGGCCAACCCGCCCTCTGCCGCGAGGCGGGTCGGCCGGTCGAACAGCCAGGCGTCGCGAACCTCGAACCCGGCGTCCTCCAGGACCCGGGCGTACTCGGCGACCGTGGGGAAGTACCAGGGGCTGACCGCATCGGGGAGCCCCTGGTCCAGCCGCAGGGCCCGTGCGGCGGAGTCGATGGCCCCGATGTTTCCCGTACCCCCCAGTTCGGCGACGAGCCGCCCACCGGGGCGCAGTGCGGCGTACAGACCGGCAGCGGCATCGGCCGCATCGGGAATCCAGTGGAGTACGGCGTTGCTGAGAACCGCGTCGAACTCCTCCGCGAAGTGGAGGTTGCGCAGGTCGGCAAGGAGGAAATCAGGGCCGGAAAAGCGTTCGCGGGCCCGTTCGATCATCGCGGCGCTGGCATCCACGCCCACCGCCGTCACCCCGGATTCGCCGAGCGCGGCGACGTGTTCCCCTGTGCCGCAGCCGGCGTCCAGGACGCGCTCACCGGGCCGGGCATCCAGGAGGTCGACGAGCGCCTCGCCGTATCCAGCCACGAAGGAGTGCCGGGTGTCGTAGAGCTCGGCGTTCCAGTTCTGCGAGGTCATCCCCCGACCCTAGATCACCGTCTCTTCATTTGAAACTCACGTCTCACATTCAGAGACGTCATCGTCCGGTCGGCCCGTGGTCCGACCGGACGGCGCGGGCAAGGCTGCCCGGCAGCGCGGAGGCCGTCTCGCGGATCCGGGCGTCGAGATCGCGCACGGTCGGAACCGCGCCGCCCTCCGAGGCGTCCGCCCGCGCCGGCCCGTCGTCGGGAACACGTGTTCACCGGGATCGGGTTCGGGCCGCATAGCGACGGGCAGCATCCGGGGGCACGGTGCCCTGTCAGCGTTCCTCCGAGGGGCGGGGAAGAGTCCGACGTCGGGAAACGTCCGGGTCCGCCCTGCCGCCCAGCAGCCGCAGCAGGGTGGACTTGCCGACGCGAAAATCCAGTGACCGGCGCAGGCGGATTGGGTAGAGTGCAACCGTCCTGTTGTCTCCGATAGAGGTGGACGTTGCGCATCTGAGGTCCGCGATCATCGCGCGGTACGGCCCTGTCCGTAACCAGTCACGCCGCAGCCGGCTCTGTGCCGCCGTGACCCCGCGTAGATGCGACCTCGGTGCATGAAACGTCCCTCGCCCTTCGGGCAGGACCGCACCCCTTTTCCCGGTCTGGTCACCGCGTGGTGTTCGCACACGAAGCCCTTTCATCCACTGCGCTTGCGACTGCGAGAACACCAATGACCAATCCCATCACCCCCAGTACGCCTGTGACCTGCTCCGACCTGTCCTTCCAGTGGCCGGACGGCACGACTGTCCTCGACGGTCTCTCCGTCAGCATCAGTGGGGGCCGGACCGGTCTCGTCGGGACCAACGGCGCCGGCAAGTCCACCCTGCTGCGGCTGCTGGCCGGCCGGTTGCGCCCCTCCAACGGATCGGTCACCGTCGGCGGCAGCCTCGCCTACCTGCCGCAGGACATCACCCTCGACACGGCTCTGCGCGTCGACCAGGCCCTGGGCATCGCCGAGCGGCGTACCGCGCTGCGCGCCATCGAGGATGGCGACGTAGGCGAAGAGCACTTCGAAACGATCGGCGACGACTGGGACGTCGAGGAGCGGGCCCTGGCGACCCTGGGCTCCCTCGGTCTCGGCGGCCTTGAATTGGACCGCACCGTCGGGCAGATGTCGGGCGGGGAGACCGTTCTGCTGCGCCTGGCAGCGCTGTTGTTGGAACGCCCCGACGTACTGCTGTTGGACGAACCGACCAACAACCTCGACCTGTTCGCACGGCGCCGGCTCTACGATGCCGTCGATTCCTGGCGGTCCGGCGTGCTGGTCGTGGTCAGCCACGACCGCGACCTGCTGGAACGGGTGGACCGCATCGCCGAACTGCGCTCCGGATCGGTGAGCTGGTACGGGGGCGGATGGTCGGCCTACGAGGAGGCCCTTGCCGTCCAACAGGAAACAGCCGAGCGGATGTTGCGGTCGGCGGAGGCCGACGTTCGACGGCAAAAACGCGAACTGGAGGAAACCCAGACCAAGGTGGCCCGGCGCCAGCGGCACAGCAGGAAGATGGACGCCCAGCGGCGGGCTCCGAAGATCATCGCCGGCAAGCACAAGCGTTCCGCGCAGGAGTCGGCGGGCAAGCTTCGCGGCGTCCACGAGGACCGTCTCAACGAGGCACGCGAACAGCGCGAGGAGGCCGCGGAGGCGATCCGCGACGACGCCGAGATCCGGGTGAGTCTTCCCCACACCGCTGTGCCCGCAGGTCGCACCGTTTTGACCGTGCAAGGGCTGCGGCCTCGGTTCGGCGCACTGCGCGAAGGCGACCTCCAGGTGCGCGGCCCGGAGCGCATCGCCCTGGTAGGACGCAATGGAGCCGGCAAAACTGCACTGCTGCGCACCCTCACCGGAGAACTGACGCCCTTGTCAGGAAAGGTCGAGACGTTCGTACCGCTGCGGTTCCTTCCGCAGCGCCTGGACGTACTGGACGAGGAGCTGAGCGTGGCGGCCAACGTGGCCCGCCTGGCTCCGGGGACCACCGACAACCACATCCGCTCCCAGCTCGCACGCTTCCTGTTCAAGGGGGCGCGCGCCGAACAGCAGGCGAGGACCCTTTCGGGCGGGGAACGCTTCCGGGCCGCCCTCGCAGCGACGATGCTCGCCGCACCGGCACCGCAACTGCTCATGTTGGACGAGCCGACCAACAGCCTCGACCTGGCCAGCGTGCGACAGTTGACGAGCGCTCTGGGGTCTTACGAGGGAGCGCTTCTGATCGCCAGCCACGACCTGGCATTCCTCGAATCGGTCGGTGTCACCCGCTGGCTGCTCGTGGCGGAGGAATTGCAGGAGACCAGCGCCGAAGAGGTCCGCGGCCTGCTCGAAGCGTCCGGGGCCTGCTGAGGGCACGACGGTTCTCGCCCGCTGCTTCCCTTTTCCGCGGTTCATCGCGGAAAAGGGAAGCAGCCCGGGGCGAACGGCGGTCGATTCCTCCACGACGCGCCGGGCGGCAGCCGAACCGCGGGATTCGGGGAAACAGAATGCCGACCGACACGGTGGGCCGAAAAGCGCCGACCGATCGCTTTCCCCGCGAAACCCCCGGGCCCGGGTAAGCGGCTTTCGGGGCCTACCGCACAGGAACTCTCCCGTACAGGCGTGTGGCCAGAGCCAGCCAAGAATCGCCGTCGGTGACTTCCCAGCGAAGAATTCGGGGATGTTCCTGCATGGCGCCGGCTCAGGAGCGGATCCTCCTGCCGGCCCGGACCCGGTGCCGTCCCACGAGGCCGGCCCGGGTTCGTCCCCGCTTCTCATCCCCGAAGAGAAGGATCCGTGCACCAGAAGCGCCCGCCCGTCCTGACCTCCTACGATCTTCGTCCCCAGGCAGCCGGGCTCCGTGCCCGGGGCCCACTCGTCCAGGTGGAGATCCCCGGAGGGGTCATCGCCTGGGCGGTCACCACCCACACGGCGGTTGCCGAGATGGCGACCCATCCCGACGTCAAGAAGGGCCTCTCCTACTGGAGCGCGTTCTCCCGGGGCGAGATCCCGCCGGACTGGCCGCTGATCTCCTGGGTGGCGGCCGAGAACATGTTCACTGCCGACGGCGAACGGCACGATCGGCTGCGTCGGCTCGTCTCCACAGCCTTCACCCCGCGCCGCATCGAAGCGCTGCGGTCCCGCGTCGAACAGATCGTGGCCGCCCTGCTCGACGACATGGCGTCCGGGGACGGCACGGCCGACCTCAAGGAATCACTGGCCCGGCCGCTGCCCATGACCGTGATCACCGAACTGTTCGGGGTGGACGCCGCAACGAGCACGCGGATGACCAACCTCGTCGACACCGCCTTCGACACGACGTCCACCCCCGAGACCGCGGCGCGCAACCAAACAGCCCTCATGGCCCTTCTCGGCGAACTCGTCGCCGGCAAACGGGACCATCCCGGCGACGACATGACCAGCACGCTGATCTCCGCCCGGGACGACTCCGACCGGTTGAGCGAGTCGGAGTTGGTCTGGACACTGATCCTGATGATCGGGGCGGGCTACGAGACCACGATGAACCTGATCGCCAACGCCGTCCACGCACTGCTCACCAACCGCGACCAGTTGGGCCTGATCCTGGACGGTTCCTATGGCTGGGACGCGGCGGTCGAGGAGGCCCTGCGCTGGAACGCTGCGGTGCAGAACGTCCCTCTGCGGTACGCCGCGGTCGATATCACCATCCAGGGTGTGACGGTTCCTGCGGGGGACCCGATCCTGCTCGGATACGGTTCGGCCAACCGCGACCCCGCTCAACACGGACCGGATGCACACCTGTTCGACATCACTCGGCAACAGCGGCCGCACCTGGCGTTCTCGCGCGGAGCGCACTACTGCCTGGGCGCGAGCCTGGCCCGCCTCGAAGCCGAAACGGCGCTGCGCATGCTGTGGCAACGCTTTCCCGATCTTGTAGCGACCCTGGAGGACCCGCCCTATGAGCCCTCCATCGTGACCAACGGTTTCACCACGCTGCCGGTCGCCTTCACCCCGTGAGTTTCCGCTCCGCCGTCCGGAGCTGGGTCAGCAGAGAACGGCCAGCGTGTCCAGGGCCGCGAGGGGGTCGGGGCCCGTAGGCGCCAGGACCGTGTCGGTGACGCCGGCGCGGTGCAGTTCCTCGATGCGGTTCCTGGCCTGCTCGGGGGTACCGGTGACGGAGAGCTGGGAGATCCATTCGTCGGGCATGCGCTGGGTGAACTCCTCGCGGGTGGAGCACCGGGCGCGCAGTGCGGTGAATTCTTCGGCGAAGGGGAGGGGCGCGATGTGGGCGTGCCAGTCGGGTTCACCGATCCATTCGAGTGCGGGCCGGGCAGCGGCGATCGCGGTGGCCGGATCGGGGTCGACCGCGGCGATGTTGTAGGCGACGAGGCGGTGCGGCCGGGTGGCGTCGATCTGTTGGAGGGCGGCGCGAGCGTACTGCGGTGCCACTGGTTCGGCGAGGATGGTGCCGTCGGCCACCGCACCGGAGACGGCGAGGGACTTGGGGCCGCGTACCCCGGCAAGGATGTCGGGAACGGTGCCGGGAAGGGCGCTTGTGTCGAGGTGGACGCCGTCGAGGTGGACGTAGCGGCCGCGCGTGTCCAGACGCTGGCCGCGCAGCAGTTGGCGCAACGCGTCGATGGACTCGCGCAGGAAGGCGAGAGGGCTCGTGGGCCACTGGCCCACGCTGCGCATCCAGCCGGGCATCCCGTGCCCCACGCCGATGTCGATGCGGCCGGGAAAGAGCTGGGCGAGGGTGGCGACCTCCATGGCGGCGAACGCGGTGTTGCGGGCGCCGGCGGGGAGGAGGCCGATGCCGACCCGAATATCGGTGGTGGCGGCCAGGACGGCGGCGGCCTGGGCGATGCCGCCGCGAAAGCCCAGGTCTTCGACGACCCAGACAGCGGCGAAGCCCAGCTCTTCTGCGCGGCGGGCGAACGGCAGGATCTGCGCGGTGGGCAGGTCACGGGCCAACAGCACGCTCACGGCAGGTACGGCGGGGGTGGGACTCACGGTGTTCTCCCTGGATCGTGGAGCGGCCCGGCGCGGACGTGGGCATCAGACGCCGACGGGGCGGCGGAGCGACATGGGACCGACGGGGACGGTTCGGTGCCGTTCTTTCACCAATGAACATAATGAACAAGATTGATGTTCGCAAAGCAATACTTCAAACATTTTAAATGTTTATTCAAGGGTGGTGGTTCGAGCGCGGCCGAACTGGACCGTCGTCGCCCTGGGCGAGTCCGCTGCGACGTACCGGACCGTCCGAACCTGCGCTCCCGACCACGGCGGGGCGACCGGTCCGGCTGTCGATGCCGCGTGGCGGGCGATTCCCGGCACCGGCCACCACGGCTCGGGTGAAAAACACATTGCCCGGCACCCTGCCTTTCAGGAGACTGTGCCGGTAACCGAAGGAGCGGAGAACACCGATACCGACCGACGAGGAAGCGGGCGACGACGACCGGCACCGGTCGCACAGGCGGTCCTGCATGGGCTGCACAGGCGTTGGCGCCGTGCACCGGCAATCGGGAAACCGGTGGGGGAGCCCTCAAGCCAGCAGCGCGGCAACCTGTTCGGGGGTCCATGCTCCGCGGGCGCCCGGACGGTTCGCCAGATAGGCACCGATGCGCCCGGTCCCCCAATCGTGGGCGGCCGACAACCCGGTTCCGATGGTGCGCAGATAGGCCGCGCTGGGCGCGACCGTCTCGACGCGTGCCATGGGCCACGGCGCGGTGAAGCCCAGCACGGGGTGCCCCTCCAGGACACCCAACCGCAGCAGGGTCTCGTAGCGCCCCTCGCCCAACTGGTGCCGCCCCCGGGAAAGGACGGTGGACAGGTCCAGGTCGGTACCCGGTTCGCGGTACATCTCCTGAGCGGCGATATCGCTGAACTGGGCGGTCGTGACCAGGTGGGCGCGTGCGGGTGCGGCTCCGGGCAGAGCGGGGTCGTACACCGCAAGGCCACCGCCCCACATAGGGGAGCGCAGCGCGAAATAGACACCGCCGGACAGCCACACCGCCCGGCTGTCCCGGGGAGCAGCACGATCGCGGCACCCCGGGTTGGCCCTGGTCCCGCCCGGGGGCATTCCGCCCTCGATGTAGCAACCCAACCGGTCCGAGGACATGTTCGCGCCGTAGGACGCGTACCAGACGAGGAGAGGCTGGGTACTCACGCCGCGGAGACGACCAGGATCCGCTCGAAGCAGACGCTCTGGGGGGAGTCGGCGTAATAGCCGAAGCGGTCGATGCGGTGGTAGCCGCACCGTTCGTACAGGCGCTGGGACTCGGGCTGGGCGGTCCCCGTCTCCAGGCGCATGCGCACCGCGCCCTTGGCGACCGCCGCTTCCTCCAACGCGCGCAGCAGAACCTCGCCGATCTGACGGCCGCGCCACACCGGCGTCACATACACGCGTCTTGCCTCGAACGTCTCCTCGTCGAGACGGCGCATCCCCCCGCAGCCCACCGCAACGGCGGTCTCGGCGTCCCGGGCCAGAAGAAACAGATCGACGTCGGTCTCCGAAGGCTTGGGCCCCGGTTCGGTATCGGCTCCGTAGCGCTCACTGATCTCCGCCTGCTGCTCCAGGCGCAGCCGAACTCCAACCGGGTCGTCCCAGCTCACGGTTTCCACGATGATTCCCACGCGCAGCAGGCTACGCTACCTGGCCCCCCGTTCGGGGCGAGACAGCCGGTACAGGACATGGGAGGCAAAGGGGTGACCGGCTCCGAGGTCGGGGTTGGTGAAATCGGCGGTCGTATCGCGTCGCATCCCCAACCGCCGCATGACCGCCTGGGAGCGACGGTTGGCGGCGGCGGCCATGGCCACCACCTCGGTGAGCCCGACCTCGGTGAACCCGAACTCCAGGGCGGCCCGCCCGGCCTCGGTGGCGTATCCCTGCCCCCAGGCGTGCCGGGCGAGCCGCCAGTCGACGTTCACCGCGGGGGTGAAGTCGGCGGTGAACCCGACGTTGCTCAGGCCGGTGAATCCGATGAACTCCCCTGAGTCGACGACCTCCAGCGCCCACGGACCGAATCCGTAGATTTCGAAGTGCAGTTCGTAGCGGTCGATGGAATCGTCGCTCTGCTCCCTGGACCGCCGAGCCGGGAAGAACTCCATTACCACCGGATCGGTGTTGATCGCCGCGAACGGCTGGCGGTCGCGATCGCACCAGCGCCGCATCAACAGGCGTTCGGTGCGCAACTCCGGTGCATCACCCATGACCGCAGGCTAACCCGCCCCGAACGGACTGGGAAGCGCTTGGAGCGCACCGCAGGGATCAACCGGCCCGACCGGTAAGAGCGAGCAGCCTGGTCTGGGCCGGTGTGTCGGCGGAGACCGGGCGCGGAGGGTCGAAGAGCGGGGAGGGGCCGAGGAAATCCTGTTCGTGCGCCCAGTGAAGGAGCGCGGCGCTCAGCTCGGGGTCGAGTTCGTCGTCGGCGCTGATCGCCCTGGCCAGGTCCCAGGCGTGCACGGCCAGGTCGAAGGTCATCTGCCACAGGTACTCCTCGGCGAGGACGTCGCCGTAGGACAAGTGGACGGTGCGCGTGACGGAGTCGGGTGCCAGCCAGGCCGTCCGGGCCTCGCGCGCGACGATCTCCCACGTGGCGATCGGTTCTTCCCCCAACCGGTCGCCGTCGTAGCGGTCGCCGGCCTCGGCGATGGTGCCACCCGAGAGCAGATGCGGTACCCACAGTTGCTCACTGACCAGATGGTTGACGAGATCGTGCACGTCCCAGTCGGTGCAGGGGGTGGGCAGCGCCCACTGCTCCAGGCGCACGGCGCGTACCCGGCGGTCGAACTCGGCCATCGCCTGTCCGTGCAGGTCGAGGATGTCACTCATGGGATCTCCATCGTGTTCGGACGTCGTATGACCTAGACCGTGTACCCGCTGAACGGCGAGACACGTGTGAAGGAGCGATTTTCCGCAAGTTGTCAGGGGCTCACGCTGTGTCGCAGGCACCCCATGCGCACCCGGATGGCGATCATGGGAAAAGCCCCAGGCCAAGAGTGGGGCCCACAGTGGAAGTCGCCGGTCCGCGACGGTCGGGGCCATAAAGGAGGACATGTGTCGGACAGGAGCACATCGGCGTCCAGGGGCGGTGAGGACCTCAACATCGTGCACGTGGCGCTGATCGCGGGTGCTGCCGCGATGGGCGGTTTCCTCTTCGGCTACGACACCGCCGTCATCAATGGCGCGGTCAGGGCGATCCAAGAAAACTTCCAGGTGGGAGCGGCCGAAACCGGGTTCACCGTTGCCGGTGCGCTGCTCGGTTCGGCGCTGGGCGCGGCCATCGCCGGTAGTCTCGCCGACCGGTTGGGACGAATCCGCGTCATGCAGATCGCGGCGGTGCTGTTCGCCGCGAGCGCGGTCGGCTCGGCGCTGCCCTTCGCGATCTGGGACCTGGCCGCCTGGCGCATCCTGGGCGGTATCGCCATCGGCATCGCGTCGGTGATCGCGCCCACCTACATCGCCGAGATCTCCCCACCGGCATGGCGCGGACGCCTGGCGTCGTTGCAGCAACTGGCGATCGTGCTGGGCATCACGGTGTCCCAACTGGTCAACTACGCGCTGGCCGCTTCGGCGGGCGGCAGCGCACTGGACGACCTCGGCCCTCTCATGGCCTGGCAGTGGATGCTGGGCGTCGGCCTGGTGCCCGCCGTCGTCTACTTCCTGCTCACCCTGATGATCCCGGAGTCCCCACGCTTCCTGGTGCGGGCCGGTCGCCTGGACAAGGCCCGCCGCGTGCTGGCGGAGGTGGAGGGCGGCGACGTGGACCAGCGCGTCAGCGAGATCCGCGCGGCCCTCGGTTCGGAGTACAAGCCCAAGCTCAGCGACCTGCGCGGCCGGTACGGTCTGCTGCCGATCGTCTGGGTGGGAATGGCGCTGTCGGCGTTCCAGCAGCTGGTCGGCATCAACGTCATCTTCTACTACTCGGCGTCGCTGTGGCAGTCGGTGGGAATCAACGAGAGCGACTCGCTGCTGCTGTCGTTGTTCACCTCGATCGTCAACATCGTGGGCACCTTTATCGCCATCGGCCTGGTGGACCGGATCGGGCGCAAGCCGCTGCTGCTCGTCGGGTCGGCGGGAATGGCCGTGGCGCTGGCGGTCACCGCGTTCGCGTTCAGCAACGCCGAGGTCGTGGGGGAGCAGGCCCAGTTGCCCTACGCGTGGGGCGTGGTGGCGCTGATCTCGGCGAGCTCGTTCGTGCTGTTCTTCGCGCTGTCGTGGGGCGTGGTGACCTGGGTCCTGTTGGGGGAGATGTTCCCGCTGCGCATCCGCGCCGCCGCGATGGCGGTGGCCACGGCCACGCAGTGGATCGCCAACTGGCTGGTCACCGTGACCTTCCCGGCACTGCGCGACTGGAACCTGTCGTCGACCTATCTGATCTACACGGGGTTCGCCGTGCTGTCGTTCATCTTCGTGTGGAGGTTCATCTCGGAGACGCGCGGGAGGACGCTGGAGTCGATGGGGACCTGAGTCCCTCGACACCGTGGCCCCGGTCGGATTCCGACCGGGGCCACGTGCTTTCGACTCAGAGCCGGTCGATCGCGGTGAGGTCGACGTCGACCGCGAAAGGGACGGTGAGCGTCAGCCGGTCGTGGTGGATACCGGTCAGTGCGTACGCGGCCGTGGCCGGGTCGAGTTCGTAGACGTAGACGGTCGGCTTGCCCGACACCTCCTCCACCCGCCAGAAATGCGTGATACGCGCCGCCGCGTAGAGCTGGGGCTTGCGCTGGCGGTCGCGTTCCTGCCGAATCGGGGGAGACGACCTCGACCGCCAGCTCGACGGCCTCGGGACGATAGGCGGTCTGGGCGGGGCCGTCCTCTGCTTCGGCCCGCACGACCAGGAGGTCGGGTTCGGGGCGCTGGCGGGGCGCCAGGACCACCGACGTCTCCCGACGAACCCGCAGATGTGGGGGAACCCCCACGCGCAGTCCCTGTTCCAGCAAGTACATGGTGAGGCTGTGAAAAAGTTTCTGCGGACCCACGAAAACAAGGCTTCCGTCGATCAGCTCGGTGTGCGCAGGAAGGTCGGGCAACCGGTCGAGGTCGGCGGCGGTGAAACCGCGGGCCGGCGGAACGAGCCAGTCAGGTATCGGTTGCGCGGTCATCGCCTGTCGCTCCCCGTCGACGGTCTGCTCATGCAGCTCAGCGTAGCGACAGAACGACCGGTTCCGGCTGGCCGCGCACCACGTCCGCTCCCCGCAAGCCCTACCCTGAATTGTCGCAATTGGCGGTGAAAGGGCGGGTCATGCGGGTGCTCATCGTGGACAACCACGACTCCTACACCTACAACCTCTTTCAGCTGATCGCCGAGGTCGTGGGAACCGAGCCGACCGTGCTGGCCAACGACGACCCCGCACTGGCCGGCCTCGACCTGCGCGCCTTCGACGCGGCCGTGGTCTCCCCGGGGCCCGGAACCCCGCGGCGGCCCGGTGACATCGGCGGCGTCCCCCGGCTCCTCGACGCGCCGTGGCTGCCCGTACTGGGGGTCTGCCTGGGCCACCAGGCAATCGCGCACCTGGGGGGCGGCGACGTCACCTCGGCCCCGTTGCCCAGGCACGGCCACCTCACCCGGATCCGTCACGACGCGGCCGGTCTCTTCACCGGCCTGCCCCAGGACTTCACCGCCGTGCGCTACCACTCGCTGCGCGTCGCCGACCCCCTGCCCGCCGACCTCACGGTCACCGCCCGCGCCGAGGACGGGGTGGTCATGGGCCTGACCCACCGTTCGCTACCGCGCTGGGGCGTGCAGTTCCATCCCGAGTCGATCGCCAGTGAGCACGGTGCGGTGCTGATCGCCAATTTCGCCCGGCTCGCCCGGCGGTGGTGCGGCGGCGGCGCCTCCTCGCCCCCGATCGGCACCGCCCGCGTCGCTCCCGTGACCGAAACCCCTCCGGCTCCACGGCAATCGGCAGCTACCGGCGACGAAACGCGGCGCTCCACGGCTCCACGGTCCCAAGCCCCCGTGGAGGCGACGGGTCGGCCCCCCGGTCCACTGGTGTTTCGGGTCCTGGAGGACGCCCCCGCCACCGACGCGGTCTTCCACGCCCTCTACGCCCGCGCCCCCTACTCCTTCTGGCTGGACAGCAGCCGCGTGGGCAACACCGCGCGGTTCTCCTTCCTGGGGGACGCGAGCGGTGCGCGTGGGGAGGTCCTGACCTACCGGGTCGGGACCGGATCGGTTCGCGTCGAGACCGCAGGGAACACGTACACCGAGCCCGGAACCATCTTCGACGTGCTCCAGGACCGGGTCGCGACCGTTCCCACCGCACATCCCGTTCTGCCCTTCGACTTCACCGGTGGCTACGTCGGCTACTTCGGCTACGAGCTCAAGGCCGACTGCGGAGGGGCTGCGGTCCACCGGTCGCGCACGCCCGATTCGGCGTGGCTGCGCTGCGACCGGTTCGTGGCGATCGACCACCTCGAAGGCCGTTGCTACCTGGTGGCGGCCGACGGCGACACCGCGTGGCTGGACCACGTCGCCGATGTCCTGACCGGTCTACCGGCGGCACCCGACCTCCCCGACGGTGTCCCCGCGGTCGAGCCCGAACCCTTGCTGGAACGGCACCGGGCGGGGTACCTGGCAGACGTCAAGGAGTGCCTGGCGCAGCTGACCGCGGGGGAGAGCTACGAGATCTGTCTGACCAACCGACTGCGCCTGAGCGCGCCCGCCGACGGGTTCTCCTTCTATCGACGGTTGCGCAGGGCCAGTCCCGCACCCTACGCGGCGCTGGTGCGGATGGGCGGCCTTACCGTGCACAGCGCCTCCCCCGAGCGGTTCCTTCGGGTGGACGGCGAGGGCTGGCTGGAGAGCCGGCCCATCAAGGGCACCGCACCGCGCCACCCCGATCCGGTCGAGGACGCCCGGTTGCGCGACGAGCTGCGCACCAGCGCCAAGACCCGGGCCGAGAACCTGATGATCGTGGACCTGCTGCGCAACGACCTGGGGCGGGTGAGCGAGGTGGGGACCGTGTCGGTCCCGGAGTTCATGTATACCGAGTCCTATGCCACGGTGCATCAGCTGGTCTCCACCGTGCGCGGCCGGCTGCGCACGGGGGTGTCGCCGGTGGCCGCGATCCGCGCGTGCTTCCCGGCGGGGTCGATGACCGGGGCGCCCAAGCGCCGCACGATGGAGATCCTGGACCGGGTGGAGTCCAGTGCGCGCGGGGTGTACTCGGGTGCACTGGGCTATCTCTCCTACTCCGGCGCCGCCGACCTGAGCGTCGTCATCCGTTCCGCGGTCAGCACCCACGGCGGGATGGAGGTGGGGGCGGGGGGAGCGATCGTGCTGGACTCCGACCCTGCCGAGGAGTACGAGGAGATGCTGTTGAAGGCGCGGGTGCCGCTGCGGGGCCTGGGCGGCGGGTGAGGGGCCGGCCACCCGCCCGCACGCGGGTGGCCGGGGGCCGGGCGGGGGCAAAGAGGGGGATTCAGCCCCGCCCGGCGAGGGGAAAGGTCGTGCGCGCTACTCCACGGTGCAGGTGGTTCCGTTGAGGCGGAAGTCGGTCGGGACCTTGGGACCCGCTGGGGCGTTGGCGTTGAAGCCGAACGACACCGATCCGTGGTGGGGGATGACGGCGTTCCAGGCCGCGTTCTTGACGCTCACGCTCGCCCCGGTCTGGGTGAGGGTGCTGTTCCATCCGTTGGTCGCTACCTCGCCGTTGGTGAAGTCCCATTCCAGGGTCCAGCCGTTGACGGGGGTGTGGCTGTCGTTGAACACACTCACCTGACCGGTGAACCCGCCGGACCAGGGGTTGGGGGTCTGGTAGTCCACCACACAGGGGTTCTCGGGCGGGCTTCCGGTGGTGAAGGTGCGGTTGGCCGAGGCAGGTGAGTTGTTGCCCGCGGCGTCGTGGGCCACGACGTAGACCTCGTACTGGGTGTTCGGTGACAACCCGGTGACCGTGGCGCTGGTGTTGGGCGTGGTGGCCAGGACCGCGTCGGTGGTCGCGTTGTGCACGGTGTAGCTGGTGACGGCGGTGTTGTCCGTGGCGGCCGTCCAGCTCAGCTGGGCCGAGTTCCCGGTGATGGTACCGACCGTGGGGGTACCGGGTGCGGTTGGCGCCTGGGTGTCGGGAGGGCCGGGATTGGTCGAGCCCTCGAAGACGACGTCGGAGCAGTTGTAGAACGCCTCCGGG
Source organism: Nocardiopsis ansamitocini (assembly GCF_030268225.1). Lineage (GTDB taxonomy): Bacteria > Actinomycetota > Actinomycetes > Streptosporangiales > Streptosporangiaceae > Nocardiopsis_D > Nocardiopsis_D ansamitocini. The sequence goes on from NZ_BSQG01000004.1 coordinate 267,083, forward strand.
CTGTCGGAACGCTGCCAGATGGAGTAGATGATGTGCCGACCGCTCTTCACGGGCAGTTCGGCGTCCCAGTAGTACTCCGCCCCTTCGGGGCCGCCCTGGCGCAGGGGCGGGTCGGTCACCTGGTCGAAGGGAACGGGCTCAAGGTCGTCCCAGGCCAGCGGGGTGTTGGGGTTCCAGTTGTCCTTGGTGATGTACTGGTACCAGGTACCGGGGTGCGGGGCCCAGGCGTTGTACTGGAAGGTGATGTCGGCGCCGGACTGCAACGTGGTGGTCGGCCAGTGCTCGCTGACCGCGTTGAACGAGTCGAAGGATGCGGTGGGCCCGCACAGCTTGCCATCGGGGATGATCTCCCGATGGCGTCCGCCGGCGTTGCTGATCAGGTTGCCGAACCAGTTGTAGAAGGCGTAGTTGCCGCCCTCGTTGAGCGCGTCGCGGCAGACCGGGTTGGTCGGGTCGACGTTGCCGCCGAGTCCGCCTGCGATGCCGTCGAGGTAGCAGGCGTAGGTGCGGGTGGCGGGCAGGGTCAGACCGCCGTGCGCCTCGGCGGGTGGCGCGGGGAGCGCGACGAGCGCGCCCGCTGCCAGGCCCACTGCCGCGGCGAGAGCGGCGATCCGGCTTCGGGTTCTCACGGTGGGACTCCTTGGGGGATCGAACAGCCGTGCTTCGGGGTGGGGGACGGACCCCTGGCCGCCGGGGCGGCCTTGCGGGGCCGGGAAAGCGGATCGCCGTGAACGAATCGGTGCGTGCATGCCCTTTTGCACAGGACCGCACGAGTTTTGGGAGCGCTCCCAAAAGAGGCTGGTAAGTAAATAGTGATACAGGTCACGCAACCTGTCAACAGATGGTCACAACCCAGTGACCCACCGGAAACATTCGGTCCTATCCACCGCTCACAAGAAGACCCAGTTCACGGCTGGAACGCCAGTTTCCGCAGAGCGCATGCCAACGGGAAAACCGGTTCAGCTCTTTTCCCCGACGGGCCGGCCCGTCGTCCGCGTGTCCCAGGAGTGGAACAGAAGCCTTGCGCGGCAGTCTCTTGCGCACCGCACCTGGCCCGAACCCGGCCGGGAATCCCCCCGGCCACATCCGGCGGAATTCCCGGCCGCCCACCAGCACGCATTTCCTCGAAAACGCGCTTGCGCGGTCGACCGGGACGGTCGGGCACCAGGAGAACCACCGGGCGGAATCGTTTTCTCCCCCGAGAGAAAAGCGTCACGGGTCGGCCGTCTATTCGCAGTTCATGGTTATCGCAGATACCTAACGAACGATCAGGCCCTGGAGGACTTCAGCGATATCGATGGGGTTTCCTCTGCCTCAATGCCAAGCTCTCACCGGTGGCTCCTCGAAGGAGAGCCTCGGATACGTCACGACGTCTGCACCGAGCCGGCGACGATCTCCCGCAAGGCTCGGATGTGGCTCCGGTATGCCGCCTTGCCTCGTGGCGTGAGTGTCAGCCAGATGCGACGGGAATCTTCCTGGGCGCGTTCCTGCGTGACATATCCGGCATCAACGAGCGGTGCCACCTGCTTGCTGAGCGCGGACGCACTCAGGCCGACGACCTCCTTGACGAGAGCCATCTCCACGGTGGTGCCAGCGTCGAGCATGGCGCAGATCTTCAATCGGTGCGTCGGGTGAATGACTGCATCCAGTTGTGCGGTCATCGGTGCGTGCTCCGGTAGTGCAGGATCGAGCCGAGGCCGTAGCTGGCCACCGCCCCGATAGCGCATACGACGATGACCCACTCCAGGCCTGCGGCGCGCGCGAACAGTGATCCGATCACGAACGCACCGGATACGGCGCCGAGGATACGGAAGCCCGTACTGGTCGGAATCACGAACGGAGCGCCCATCAGTCGGCCCGCCCAGTAGTTGAGTGCGGCCAGTGCGATACCGATGATGAGCACGACGAACGTCGCAAGCATCGACGAGTGGAGGAGGCCAGCCAACGCCAGCCCACCCAGCAGGATTGCGTTGATCGGATACAGCCAGACAGGCCACGGGCGATCTCGAACCGCGCGCCGCGCGCCTGCGGCGGCGTCAAGCCCGGCGGCTGCCTCACGTGGGTCGGGGTTCGGGTTGATAGTTTCCATGTCGGCAATCATATTCGATAGTTTCCATGTCGGCAACTATCATCGGCGGGTCTCGAGCCCCAGGGGCCGACTATGCTGCGGCCGGCGCCTCCCGAGCGAGCGCACCGCGCCCATCAGTGCCTGCCGCACTGCGAAGCAGCGTGGACACGCGTCGGGCCAGGTGGCGCTTCAACGCGCGGATCGCCTCGGTGGTCGGGTCCCCCAACGCTCGACATCCCGCGAGGTAGTCCTGAGCGAGTGGGTGCATCCGCTTCTGAGTGATCGCGATGCGGTGGAGCCGCCACCGCCCAACGGTGCGGTCCGAGCTTGCGCACCCAGGCAAGCAAAGCCCGACATCCGCGCGGCCCCGTGGTGGCATCCTTCACTTCGAGCTGCCTGCCATTGCCGTTCACCGCGACAGCAAACAGGACGCCTCTATGCGAATCGAGCCCGATCACAACTTCCGCCTCAATCTCCGTTCTCCTCTCATAAGTCCTGCTGGAGTACCGCGACGGGCATACGCAGGTGGCTGTCTGCTGCGCGATCGACCCCTTTGCGAACGTGCTGCGCTTTTGTCGACCCGCAGAGGAGGAGCGAGTCGGATGGACGGGGTTCACCCGCCCACCGCCCGGGCACGGTGACGAAATGGGGGAACCGCAGTTCAGTGAGGACGGCCACCACATCATCGTCGCCGGCCGACGGTGGCGGGCGAGCGATCCGCTACTGCCCGAGGCCACACGCGAGACGCTGGTACGGCATCTGATGGCGGCGCGTCGTGCCGTTGCCCGAGCCGGCAGGGACGGCGACACCGGAGCCGAACGGGTGGCGCGCGCACGGGTTCAGCAAGCCAAGCTCGGTCTGGGGGAGCGGGGCGTCCCCTGGTGGGAGTGCTCCACGGCCGAGCGTCGGGCCCGTTGGGAGTCGGCACTGCACGACCTGGACGCACGGGCACCGCACCCCGAACACTAGGCCGCCCTGTCCCTGCGAAGCGGGAGCCGCCGATCAGAGCGGGGGGTCCAGCGCCTCGCCTCGTGCGACGCGACGCATCATGCGTTGCATGGATTCGGTGTCGTTGAGGTGCGGAAACGGCTCGTCGACAGGAAGCTCGACGCCGAGGAACCGGCACAGCGGCTCCCAGCCCCGGCCCAATTCGTAGACGAGAAGTCGGTCGGCAGGGATTGCGGCGCGCACCTGTGCGTTGTGCCGCTCGAAGGCGGCGATGGCCGTCTCCTCGTCGGGGATCTCGGTGAGTTCCGTACCGAAATAGGCCCTGCACATCAGCTCCAATGCGGGCCGTACGTGCTTCATCCCCTCCAGGCTCGGCGAAACGCCGCTGGTGAGCGATGATGTGCGATCACTGAAGACGGTGTTGCGGGCGCTGGCGTACCACCCGTGCGGCTCACGCACGGTAAGCAGCACCTTCGCCTCGGGGAACGCTGCGGCCAACTCCCTCCAGTAGAACGACGCCGGCCAGTCCACCTCGGAGGAGAAGCCGGCGAAGACGGCGTTCCAGTCGATGGTGTCCCTGCGGCCCGCGGCATCGGCCCGTGCGACCCAGGCCCATCGTTCGCCCAGTTCCGGGACGGCCATGATGGTGTACATGTGGTGGCAGGGGCCGAATCCGAGCCGGTCGAGCGCGGCTTTCATCGAACTCGTCCCGGTGCGCGGGAAGCCCGCCCCGATCACCTTCAGCATTGCTCTCCTTCGGTGTGCCGCCCACACCTGTCCGCGATCCGATCCGCAAAAAATCTCGGATTACCGATCGCATTGATTTGAACACGGAGGGCACTCATTTGGGTGCGCGTGCCACCGGGGTGAGCAGCCCTTTTCCGGCGGTCGCGCAACCGGGCAAAGGAGGGGGCGCTCGGCGAAATGCCGAGCGGCCCCAATGTAACCGTTTTAAGTAGTTACATCGGCCGGCGGTGCACACCGGCTCACGTCATAACCGGGGGTCAGGCGCGACGGACGCGGGCCAGCCACGCAGGCAGGTCGCCCAGTTCCCCGCCGCTGCCGACCACGCCACGATAGAGACTGGGGCTCAGGTCCTCGATGACCCATCCCTGCCCGAATGCCTCGCGGATCGCCGCCTCGCCCACCGTGGGCCAGGGTCCCTGACCGACATCGGACAGCGCCAGCACGTGCACCAGTGCACCGGGGCGACAGACCCGACGGAGACTGCGGGTGTAACGGGCCCGGTCCCCGGCCGAAAAGACGTGGAACAGTGCGCTGTCCACGACGGTGTCGTAACAGGGGGCGTCGCCCAGTTCCAGGGCGTCCGCGACGGCGAACCGTGCCTCGACCCCTTGTTCTGCGGCTCCCGTCCTCGCCTGTTCGATCGCCGGCCGCGAAGAGTCGATCCCTCGGACGTCGTAGCCGATCCGGGCCAGATGGATCGTGTGTTCACCGGTACCGCAGCCCGCGTCGAGCACCGCGCCGCCGATCAGGCCGGCCTCCTCCAGAGCGACCACGACCGGCTGCGGGCCCCCGATCACCCACGGGGCGGTGCCGGCCACGTACGCCCGGTCGAATTCCGACGCCGGATGCTCCGGCTCCTCCGCCGCTTCGCCGGCCAGCCGCCCCTGGGCCTCGGCGATGTCCTCCTGGGTGGGCGCGTCGTCCTGGGTCAGGGCGAGCCGCCAGTGCCCGGTGAAGTCGATGGCCTGGCGGTCCACCCCTCGCTCGTCGACGAGATGACGGCGCAGGGCGCGCACCACACCGGCCTCGGCGGCCAACCAGACGGCCGCGGCTCCCGCGGGGAATCGGGTCGTGCGCACGGCGTCGAGCAGCAGGTCACCGCGTCCCGGCGCGGTGGCCCCCCGGTACAGCCAGTGCATGTGGACCTGCGCGCGGGTGGCGAACGACTGCTTCTCCGCGGCGTCGGCGACCTCGACGTAGACCAGTGCCCGGGCTCCTTCGGGCAGCGTCTCCAGCAGCGCACCGATCGCCGGAAGCGCGGTCTCGTCCCCGGCGAGCAGCAGCCAGTCGGCGTCCTCGACCGACGAGGCGAACAACGAGACGGGGGAGAAGAACGTCGAAGGACCGAACATGGCGAGCGTGTCACCGGGTGCGGCCGAGCGCGCCCATTGTGTGGCGGGGCCGGCGTCGTCGTGCAGGACGAAGTCGATGTCGATGGTGGCGGCGTGCGGATGGTGCGCGCGGACGGTGTAACTGCGCATCCACGGCTGCTCCGCCTCGGGGACAGCCGCACAGGACTGATACCAGGACGTGAAGTCGTCATCGGCTTCGGGCAGCGGCAGGAGGGGAACGCTCTGGCCGGGCTTGGGGAAGTACAGCTTCACCTGCTGATCGGGAGCCTGGGTGACGAAGTCGGCGAGGTCATCGCCGCCGAAGGTGACGCGTGCCATGCGCGGGGTGATCCGCTGGACGTCGGTGACACGAATGAACCGGACCGGCAATCTCTGCTGCACGAAAACTCCTCATCGTATTTGGTCGGGGACGATTCTTCAATCCCCGAGCTAGAGTTCTAACAGCATCGTCCGCGGAAAAGTCAAGGCCGGAAATTGCTTTTTTCCGAGAGGTGGGTCACCCTGCGTTCGGCCGGATTCGCGCCTTGCCTGGCGGCGCACGAGGGGTCAGGGCGTCCGGGGCAGCGTCTTGGCGCGTGACGCCCTACGACCGCTACGGGCGACCGAATGGCGAACCGTGGGGGATGCAGACCTTCCCTGGGCGGCAGCGACCGATGTGCCTCGAACGCGTCCTGGAGGCGGTCGAGGTGTATGGGAGCACGGGGAAGCGGGCAAGTGGATCGCCTTCCCCGAGGACTCCTCGCACGCGACCGGCACTGCCGTGGACATCGGTCGTACCGACGCGGCGTACTGGTTCTCCTGGCGCAGCCCCGAGTTCGGGCTCCGCCAGACCTACGCCGATGAAATCTGGCATCACGGACTCGCCGTAGAGCCCGGCGGCACCTGCCTCGGACCCCTGGCGGACGCGCCCACTGATTGAGGGGACCGAGGACCGACAGATGGGCGCCGACCCTCGGGGCGCCACCCCTGCCGGATACCCCGGTCCCCGGCGTCCCATCAGGCCGATTCATTGAGATCGCGATACCGTAGCGGCCATGGGCACCCCTTCTAATCGGCCGTCCACATCCGTTGAGGACTACGTCAAAGTGATCTACGACCTGCAGGAGCGCGGGTCCGGTCCGGTGACGATCTCCCGCGTGGCCGAACGGCTGGCGGTGTCCAATTCCTCGGTCTCGGGGATGCTGCGCAAACTCGGCGAACTGGACCTCGTCGACCACGAGCGCTACGGAGCGGTGCACCTGACCCCCACGGGGACCAAGGTCGCTCTGGCGGTGCTGCGCCGCCACCGGCTCATCGAGCTGTACCTGGTGGAAGCCCTGGGCTACTCCTGGGACGAAGTCCACGACGAGGCCGAGATCCTGGAACACGTGGTCTCGGACCAGTTCGTGGACCGCATCGCCGACCATCTCGGCGATCCCACCGTCGATCCGCACGGCGACCCCATCCCCACCCGGGACGGCGAGGTCGTGGAGCGCGACACCCGGCTGTTGTCCGAGCTCGACACCGGGGTGCACGGGGTGATCGTGCGGGTCAACGACTCCGACCCCGATCTGCTGCGCTATCTCGCCGACCAGCACATCAGTATCGGTATGCAGGTGGAACTGGTCGAACGGCAGCCTTTCGGCGGCCCTCTGGTGGTCCGCCTGGGCAGTCAGGACGAGCAACGCGTCCAATCTCTTGGCGTAGGAGCGGCAGACGCCCTGTGGATCGCCGCGCACCCCTGACCCGCGCGGGCCGGTGCCTCGGGCGATCCCATTCGGCAGCCGAGGATCAGCGCTCCAGGTCGATCTTGCGTTGCAGGAACTCCTCGCGGTCGACCTCGCCCCGCGCGTAGAGCATCCGCAGCTCCTCCTGCGCGGGGTCGGGCTCGACCGGCGTGGAGCGGGAGCGCTGGTCACCGGTGAGCTGTTCGGCCGCGGAAGCCGTGATACTCAGACTCACGGCCAGCGCGGTCACGGCGAACAGTATGACGGTCGCAATCAGAAATCCCATGTCGTTCCTCCAGCCGACGCGAGGGCGACACACCCCTCACACTCCTGTGTACCCCCGGAACGAACCCTCCACCGGCAAACAGGCCCCGACGACTCAAGACGTGCCGGAGAAGCGTCCGGAAAGCCACCACGGACACGGGAGCCGTCATCGGAAACCCGTGGCATGTTTCGTCGAGATCGGATGCCATGGCGCGCGGATGTCCCACCGTTCAACGGATTTCCCATGGTTTCCCTTCTCCCCGACCGGGCTCCAGCCCTCCACGCCCCTTGCCCCGGAACTGGGCGAAAAGCTCCTGTGATAAAAGTTAGGCGTGCCGAACAATAAAGATTGGCTCTTCGTCAATTCGGTCGTGCTCACCCTCGCGCTCGGCCTCACCGCCTGTGCCGCCCCGCGATCGGAGACCCCGGACGACGGCCGCCCCCTGGTCCTGACCACCTTCACCGTCCTCGCCGACATGGCCCGCAACGTCGCCGGCGACCACGCGCGGGTGGAGTCCATCACCCGGCCGGGAGCAGAGGTCCACGAGTACGAGCCCACCCCCGGCGACCTCGTGCGCGGCCAGGACGCCGACCTCATCCTCAACAACGGGATGAACCTGGAGTTGTGGTTCACCCAGTTCACCGACCGGGTCGACGCCCCCGAACGCGTCCTCACCGAGGGCATCGAGACCATCCCGGTGGCGTCGGGCGGCTACCAGGGCGAACCCAACCCGCACGCCTGGATGTCCCCGGCCAACGCCCTGATCTACGTGGACAACATCCGCGACGCACTGATCGAGATCGACCCCGACCACAGTGCCGAATACACGGCCAACGCAGTGGAGTACCAGGAGAGCATCGCCGAGATCGGCAGGTTCCTGGACACCGAACTCAACTCGCTGCCCGAGGAGCACCGCGCACTGGTCACCTGCGAGGGGGCGTTCTCCTACCTGGCACGCGACGCGGGTCTGAGCGAGCACTACCTCTGGCCGATGAACTCCGACGCCGAGGGCACCCCGCAGCAGATCGCCTCCGTCGTGGAGTTCGTTCGCGACAACGAGGTGCCGGCGGTGTTCTGTGAGAGCACCGTCAACGACAGTGCCCAGCGCCAGGTGGCCCGCGAGACCGGGGCGACTCTGGGTGAGGCGCTCTACGTCGACTCGCTGTCCGAGGAGGACGGCCCCGTGCCCACCTATCTGGACCTGCTGCGCCACGACGCCGAAGCCATCGCGGCCGGCCTGGGCAAAGGGAGGACGCGATGACGGGTGAACCCGCGGTACGGGTCAACGGCGTCACGGTGCGCTACGGCGACGTCCTGGCACTGGACCGGGTGGACCTCACCGTCCCCGGCGGCGTGATCTGCGGCCTACTGGGCACCAACGGATCAGGCAAGTCCACCCTGTTCAAAGCCATGACCGGAATGATCGCGCCCCTGAACGGCACCGTCGCCATCAACGGCCTCACGCCGAGCAAGGCGCGCAGGCGCGGCCTCGTCGGCTACGTTCCCCAGGCCGAACAGGTGGACTGGGCCTTTCCCGTACGGGTGGCCGACGTGGTCATGATGGGACGCTACGGGCACATGGGTCCCACCCGCAGACCGCGAAACGCCGACCGCGCGGCCGTGGCCGAGGCGCTGGCGCGCACCGACCTGACCGACCTCGCCGACCGCCAGATCGGCGCTCTGTCCGGGGGCCAGCGCAAACGCGCGTTCGTGGCCCGTGGCATCGCCCAGGGCGCCGACGTCTTCTTCCTCGACGAGCCCTTCGCCGGCGTGGACAAGCGCTCCGAGGCCACGATCGTGGCGGTACTGCGCGAGATGCGGGCCGCCGGGCGAACCCTGATCGTGTCCACCCACGACCTGGCCTCGGTCCCCGGGCTGTGCGACGAGGCGGTGCTGCTCCAGCAGCACGTGGTGGCGCGCGGCACCCCCGCTGAGGTACTCACCCCCGAACGACTCATGCAGGCGTTCGGCCTGGACGAACGGAGGGTCGCACCGTGACCGCGGTCATCGAGTGGTTCACCGTCCCCCTCGCCTTCGAGTTCATGCAGCGCGCACTACTGGTCAGCGTCGTCACGGGCACGGTGTGCGCGGTCCTGTCCTGCTGGATGACGCTGATCGGGTGGTCGCTGCTGGGCGACGCCGTCTCCCACGCGGTCCTTCCCGGTGTCGTGCTCTCCTACCTCGTAGGGGTCCCCTTCGCGGTGGGCGCGCTGGTGTTCGGTGCGGGTTCGGTGGCGCTCATCGGCGTGGTCAACCGCACTTCCCGGGTCAAGGAGGACGCGGTGATCGGGGTGGTGTTCACCGCGATGTTCGCGGTGGGCGTGGTGCTGCTGTCCACGGTCCCCACCAATACCGACCTCATGCACATCCTGTTCGGCAACGTGTTGGGCGTCTCCGACACCGACATCTGGCTGATCATGGCCATGGCTGCGGTGACGCTGACGGTCGTGGCGCTCAAGCACCGGGACCTGACCCTCTTCGCCTTCGACCCCACCCACGCCCACGCCATCGGCCTCAGTCCGCGGCGCCTTGAGGCACTGCTGCTGGGGTTGCTGTCGGTCACGGTGGTCATCGCCCTACAGGCGGTCGGGATCATCATGGTGGTCGCCATGGTGATCATCCCCGGCGCCACCGCCTACCTGCTCACCGACCGTTTCGAGCGGATGCTGGGGATCGCGGTGGCGGTCTCGGTGGTGGCATCGGTGCTGGGCACCTATGCCAGCTTCCACCTCAACGTGGCCACCGGCGGCGCGATCGTGGTGGTGCAGGCGAGCGCGTTCGCACTGGCCTACCTGTTCGCGCCGCGCCACGGGGTACTCGGCCGGGCGACCGCACGTAGACGCGCCGAAACGACTGCGTCCTCGTGAACCCCCGGGAACGGGAAACGACCGTGTTCGACCATTCTCCCTACCACCAGGGCCTGAGGATCGACGCCCCCGTCCACGTGACCACCGGCAAGGGGCACTACTCCCGGAAGATCCGCACCGACCTGCGTCGACGCGGCTCCGCGGCGGCAGACCCCCGGCTTCAACCAGACCATCGTCGCCTCCAACCTCCTGTGGATCCGCCCCTTTGGAGACGACCTCCAGGCGACAGCGGTCGGACCTCGGTTGGCCCACCCGCCCGGGCCGGGCGCACCTCGCCCCGCAGAAAGTCGCCGACTCCTTCCGGGTAAGAGGCGGACTGCCCTATTTATTCGCTACCGCGTTCGCCACAGTGATCTCCGAACAACGTTGTCCAGATAAGTGAAGCGGGCTGGTCGTGAGAGCAGTGGTCGGTGGGATCGGGCGCGTTCTGGCAGTCGGTGTGATGGTCGCGGCGTCGGCGTTGTCCGTGAGTTCCCCGGCTTCGGCCGAGGACCAGTCCCAAGCCCAGGCACCGGCGAACAGGGTCTGCGCCAAGGCGTACGTGCAGGGCACGGGTTGGACGGCCGAACAGTGCGCCAACACCGGGCAGTCGGTGACGGTCGGCGCGGCCGGCGCGGGGCGCCCGGTCGAGGCAGTCGAGATGGCGGTCGCCGGGAGCCGTCTCTGTGCCAGGGGTTATCTGCAGGGCACCGGATGGCAGGCTGAGCAGTGCGCCGCCTCGGGCACCCGTATCACGCTCGGCGCCCCGGGCAAGGGGCTGCGCCTCGAAGCGGTGCTCTTCAGCGTGCAGTCGGGAATGATCTGCGGCAACTCCTACGTGCAGGGCGTGGGCTGGAATCCGATCTGGTACTGCGGGGTCGACGGCGAGAGCAACGGGATCGGCACCACCGGGCAGAACAAGCGCATGGAGGCCGTGGCCTTCATGATCGTGTGATGGCGGCCGACCTCCCTTGCCCCGGAGGGTGTCTTCCGGGTTGCGGGCGCTGGTGCCGCTGCAACGGTGTCAGCCGCAACCAAGTGGAATCGGCCTGGTTGGACGGAGCGCACCCGCGAGGCCGTAGCCGCAACCACGCATGCCGCGACCGGTCGCGGCGGCTGCGTGCGCGACGTCGACGCCCTTCCCGCCACCTGGAACGACCGTCCCGCGCTTGCCCGGCCCCACTGAAACCCGCTGTGTGAGCGGTGGGTGCGCAAGGCAATGGGAGGGTCACGGCAGCGTGACCGCCAGGGCGCGACATGGCCACGAGAGCGGGCAACTGCTTGAGGTCGCGGCCCGTTTGGGTGAACCTGCCGGTTATGGACACCCGACCCGGGGGGCGCCGACGCCGCACGGCAATCGTGGCGGCGCCGATCCACACGCCCCGCCTCACCCTGGAGCCGTTGCGCCTGGACCATGCAACGGAGATGGCCGAGGTGCTGGGCGACCCCGCGCTCTACCGCTACCTCGGCGGGCGCCCTCCCCAGGAGGAGGAGCTGCGTTCGCGCTACGCCGACATGCTGGAGGGCTCGGACGAACCGGGTGTTCGCTGGTGCAACTGGATCGTCCGTGAGGACTCCGGGCAGGCGGTGGGAACGGTGCAGGCCACCGTGGGCCCCGACATCGGCGGCCTGCGCGCGGTGATCGCGTGGATGGTGGGGACCCCTTGGCAGCGGCGCGGTTACGCCGCCGAGGCATCGCGCGGCATGGTGGAGTGGCTGCACGCCCGGGGTGTGCGCAAGGTCAACGCCCACATCGACCCGCACAACGAGGCATCGGCGGCGGTGGCGCGCGGCATCGGGCTGATTCCCACCGACGCCGACTACCACGGCGAGACCGTCTGGACCGGACGTCCGCGTTTTTGAGGGACCGGGCGCCTTCGGGGCCTGCACCCGTTCGGGAAAACACGGCATGTCACGGCTGGTGACCTCACGGACGTGCCGGCCGGGCTGGCCCCGGGAAGACCGGCGCCTTCCCGGAGCCGCTGTGTGCCCGCTGTGCCCGGCCGGCTCAGACCTGCCCGGCGTGTGCGACAGCCGCGTCGTACGGGGGCTCTTGGACACCGCGGAGGGAGAGCAGGACCAGTCGCGCGACCCCGTGGTAGGCGGCACGGGCGGTCAGGGTGCGCACCCTGGGGCGCGCAGGCCGGTCGTGCCGGTGCCGCCCAGGACCAGGACCGGTTGTGTTGTCATGAACCCCGTCAAGCGCCGCGGCGCGGTCCGAGGAGTGGTCGAGGATCGTGTGGACATGTCCGTACGTCTACGTCCCCGCAGAGGGACACACGGTTGTGCGGACACCACCGACGCCAGTGACCGAAATTCATCTCCCCCCGACCGCCTTCCTCGATACACCCACTGAACTGCGGCGATAAAAAATCATCCGGACCGAAACCCGTGCAGCGCGGTTCGGTCGGTGGTTCGGTCGCCTCGGTGACCGAAAACGGCGGCTCGCGACGATGACTAGCCCGCTCGTGGCCGGCATGGCTCCAATGGGTCAAAAGAAGACGATTCCTTGACCTGATCACGGCACCGGGAGTAGACACGGATGCAGCCCGGACGCCCGGACCCGGCCAATCCCTCACCGAAAGCGACACAAAGTACAAAAATTCACTTTGCATGACAAGTTTCACAAAGTATGCTTTTTGGGTTCCGTGACTCTCTTGTGATGAATACCCTCGGTCGCGGCGGCCTACCTGAATACTCCCAGTTCAGAGCCGCTCACACCGCCCACCCCCTGCCCCGGGTGGCTCGCTGCGCCTCGCGCCGCCCCCAGCCGACAGACCTCCTGTAGCGCGCAGCTCTTCCTGTCGCCTCTCAAAGGACTCCTTGCCGTGGGCCACCACAAACCCCGCCCCTCCCTGGGCGCACGCCTCAAATCCAAGCGCGTGCTCGTCGTCTCCACCGCCACCCTCGGCGTGCTCGCCCTGGGCGGCGCGGCCGGCGCCTACGCCCTCAGCGGCCAAGGCGGCGCCCCCGAATCGGCGGTCGGCGCAATCACCATCCCCGACGCCCAGACCAGTGCGCCCGTGGCCCCCTCCTCCACCGATCCCAAGACGCGCGAGCAGGCCCGGAGCCAACGGGCCGACGCCGTCGAGCAGGCGTCCACGACCACCCAGGCCCAGGCCGAGCAGGCCAAGGAAGAACCCGAGCCCGAGGAGAGCGCCGCGGCCGACTCCGGATCCGCCGACAACCAGGGCAGCGGCTCGACCCTCACCCCCAGCGGCGAAGGCGGCCAGTGCGAGGCGTCCATGTACGGCGACCCCCAGCCCACCGCCTCGGGCGAGACCTTCGACCCCTCGGCCATGACCGCCGCGCACAAGACCCTGCCCTTCGACACGATGGTCGAGGTCACCAACACCGCCAACGGCAAGTCGGTGACCGTGCGCATCAACGACCGCGGCCCCTTCATCTCCGGGCGCTGCCTGGACCTGAGCACCGCGTCCTTCACCCAGATCGCCTCCGCCAACGCCGGCGTCGCCCAGGTCCAATGGCAGGTCGTGAGCTAGACCTCGACCGCGACGACACACGCGGTCCACTCACCGCCGGCGAGGGGACCAACTCCACCCCGACCAGGCGCGACTCTCCCTTCACCGGCCACGACACCCCCTGACGGAGCCGTCCTGCCGGTCCACGGCGGACCCGAAAACCCTTATTCATCGGCACACCCGTGCAAGAATGCCCCGCAAGTCTCGACAGTGGCGGGGGTGGCTGGTGTTCCGTACCGGGTCAGGGTGGGTGGTCTCACCCACCGACCTCGTGGACGCAATGGAGTGCGAGCACCGCAGCGCACTCAAGGCCGCCCTGTCCGCAGGAGTCGAGGGCGCACCGCTGCCCGCCGCCGTGGACCCGCTGGTGGCCCAGAACGGCGCCGTGCACGAACGTGCCGAACTTCAACGGCTGACCGACCTCTTCGGAGACGGCGTGGTCACCATCGACGCTCCCCGCCCCACGGAAACCGGCCTCGCCGCCGCGGCCGAGGCGACCCGCACCGCCATGCTCAGCGGCGTTCCCGTCGTCTACCAGGGCGTGTTCTACGAACCGGTCCGCCCCGGCGTCGCGTTCCACGGCCGCGCCGACTTCCTGATCAGCACCGCCGTCGACCCCGCCACCGGCGGGGCACGCACGGGGGCTGCTCCCGGCTACGAGCCCTGGGACACCAAACTCGCCCACCACGCCCGCCCCAGCGCCGTACTCCAACTGGCCGCCTACGCCGAAGCGCTGGGGCGCACCGGCCTGGGCGAACCCGAACTGATGTACCTGCTCACCGGCGACGGCACCACCCACCCCCTGCGCGTGGCCGAATACCTGCCGTTCCTGCCGGGCGTACGCGAACGGCTGCTGAAACGCCTCAGCAGCGACCAGGCGCTGCCCAGCCCCCTGTGGGGCGAGCCCTGCCACTCCTGTGAGGGCTGCGCCTACTCCGCGCTGTGCGCCGAAGGCCGCTCCCGGGCCCGACACCTGTCCCTGGTGGCCGGAATCCGCAGCGACCAGAGCGCCAAACTGCGCGACGCCGGCATCGACACCATCGACGCCCTGGCCGTCGCCATCGACGAGGACCGCCCCGGCCTGCTGCCGCGCCACTCCTACACGCGCCTGCGCGAACAGGCCGCCCTCCAGGTGCGCCAGGACGCCACCCGCACCGCCGACAACCCCGTGGGCACCGTCATCGCCGAGGTGTACGCCGAGGAGGGCCTGGCCATGCTGCCCGAGCCCTCTGCCGGTGACGTGTTCTTCGACATGGAGGGCTACCCCTACTACGAGGGGCGCGGCCTGGAGTACCTGTTCGGCGCCCTCACCGAAGAGGGCACCCAGGACTTCCACCCCTTCTGGGCCCACGACCGGGCCGGGGAGAAACGCGCCTTCGAAGCCTTCGTGGACTTCGTCATGGCCCGCATCGACGACGACCCCGACGCCCACGTCTACCACTACGCCTCCTACGAGGTGGACCGGCTCAAATCGCTCTCGGCGGGTTTTGGCACCAGGGAGGGCGAGGTCGACCAGCTCCTGCGCGAGCGCCGCCTCGTCGACCTCTACACCGTCGTCAAGAAAAGCCTGCGGGTCTCCCAGCGCTCCTACTCCATCAAGTACCTGGAGCCGCTCTACCTGGACGCCGGACGCACCGGCGAGGTGGTCACCGCCTCCTCCAGCATCGACGCCTACGCCGAGTACGTCGGCGCGCGCGACGCCGGCGACACCGAGCGCGCGGCCAAGATCCTCGACGGCATCGCCGCCTACAACCTCGACGACTGCGTCTCCACCGCACGGCTGCGCGACTGGCTGGAGCGCACCCGCACCGATCACGGGTTGAGCACCCGCCCGGGCGGGCAGGCGATGCTGGTGGAGGAGGACTCCGCCGAGCGCGCGGCGGAGTCGGCGCGACGCCGCGCCGAGGCCGAGGCGCGCGAACGCGCCCTCACCGAACCCCTGCTTCAGGGCGTCGCCGAGGAACCGGGCCTGCGCGACGACGAGGAGCACGCCCGCGCACTGCTGGCAGCCCTGGTGGGCTACTACCGGCGCGAGATGAACCCGTCGTGGTGGGAGTTCTTTCGCCGGCTCAGCGCCCCCATGGAGGAGCTGGAGGCCGACCCCGAGTGCCTGGTCCCGGTGCGCGCCCGCGCAGGGGAGTGGCAGGAACCCCAGGGACGGCAGAAGAAGGCGCGCCGCGAACTGGAGCTGCGGGCCGATCCGGCGCGCCCTCACCCCTTCAGTACCGGCGACAAGGTACGCCTGCTCTATCCGGGCCCCCCGGGGCGCCCCTCCGACACCGTGGACGCCGCCGTGGAGAAGTCCGGCCCCGACCGCGTCACCCTGGTGGAGACCTGCGACCCCGGCGACCTCTACGCACGCATGCCCGCCGCAGTGCTGCCGGGGTCCCCGGTCCAACCCAAACCCAAGGACCAGACCCTCATCGAGGTCGCCGAACGCGCGGTGGCCGCCCTGCCGGGCACGCCCGAACTCGCCGGCCTGGACGTACTGCGCAGGGCCGCGCCGCGCCTGCGCGGCGGCGGCACACTGCCCGACCCCGCCGACCACAACGGCGACCTGGTGGCCACGGTCATCGCGGCCGTGGACCGCCTGGACTCCTCCTACCTCGCGGTGCAGGGACCGCCCGGGGCGGGCAAGACCTATCTGGCGGCGCGCCTGATCACCCACCTGGTGGGGCGCGGCATGAGCGTGGGCGTCTGCTCCACCAGCCACAAGGCCATCGAGAACGTGCTGGAGGCCGCAGTGCGCGCGGCCTCCGCCCAGGGCGCACCGCTGGCGTGCGCCAAACGCCAGCCCAGCGGCAAGAAACAGGACCCCGAACTGCCGTGGGACCAGCCCAAACAGGTCAAGGAGTTGGTGGGTTGGCGTGCCGGGCAGGACGGCGGCTACCTCGTGGGCGGTACCGCGTGGAACTTCGCCAACGAAACCATGACCAGCGACCCCTTCGACGTCCTGATCATCGATGAAGCGGGCCAGTTCGCACTGGCCGACACCGTGGCGGTCTCGGCCGCCGCCCGCGACCTCGTCCTGCTGGGCGACCCCCAGCAGTTGCCGCAGGTGGTGCAGGGCACCCACGGCGAGGGTGCCGACGCCTCGGCCCTGGAACACCTGGTGGGCGGCTCCGAGATCATCGATCCGGCGCGCGGCTACTTCCTGGACCAGACCCGGCGCATGCACCCCCGGGTGTGCGCACCGGTATCGAACCTGTCCTATCGCGGACTGCTGCACGCCCACCCCCTGGCCGCGCAGCGGAGCCTCGCCGGCGTGCAGGCGGGGTTGTACCGGGTGGCCACCCCGCACACCGGGCGCAGCACCCACAGCCCCGAGGAGGTCGAGACGGTGGTGGCGCTGGCCGCACGGTTGACGGGCACCCGCTTCAGCGAACCGGGCGCCCCCGATCGCGAACTGACCGGTGCCGACATCCTGGTCGTAGCCCCCTACAACCTGCAGGTGCGCGCACTGCGCCGTGCCCTGGAAGAGGCCGGGCTGGATGAGGTGCGGGTGGGAACAGTGGACCGCTTCCAGGGCCAGGAAGCCCCCGTGGTGCTGTGTTCGATGACCGTCTCCAGCGCCGCGGAAGCCGCACGCGGACTGGACTTCGTGCTCTCGCGCAACCGGCTCAACGTGGCACTGTCCCGCGCCCAGGTCATGGCGGCGCTGGTCTACTCCCCGCAGTTGACCACCGCTGCGCCGCGCTCGGTGGCCGAACTCCGGGTCTTGGCGGGGTTCGCCGGCCTGTGCGCCCAGGCCGACGACTGGGCCTAACCCACGGCGGTGCGCAAAAGCGGGACGCCGGACGCGCCCCGGCCCCGGAGCAGCCGTGACGGTTGAGCCTGCTCGCACAAGGGCGGCCCCGGCCGCGAGCCGACCGGGAAAGGCGTCGTCGAGTTCGTCGCCTGCGCAGGGTGGTCGGGCGGAAGGGCGCGACGCAGCCCTGACAGGCCCTCTCCGGCCGCGACCGCCGCCACGGGGTCCGCGGTCTTCTTCCCGGGGATGCGCGCCGTGGGCGAGCACGCCGTGCCCCATAGGGCCCGGGCCGATACGCGAGACGTCCGTTCCGGTGGGCCCGGTCTTGACGTACCGCGCAGTTTTCATGCCTCCTTGATGGTGAGGACCGGCGCGGCCACATGTCTTTCCCGGCCCGTCGCCATCACCCGCGTCTTTTGCCCCTGCACACCACAAGCCCCCGGGAAAAGCCCGAACCTCGCAATGACTGCCGCTTGCACCCGAGCCGGCCCGTACCGTCCGGCGCCGTTGCGCCAACGGTCGAGTCGACCCCTTAGGGTGGCGGATCGGGGTTGGCCGCTCGGCCGCCCCCCACCCCGGCCGGAGGACCGATGGCCCCCAAGAAGAACACCACCCGCAAACCGCGCACCGCGCGCCCCCGCGAGCCCGTGGTGCTTCCCGACCCCAGGCCGCGCTGGCCCATCGCGGCCTGGACGGCGCTGGGCGCCCTGTGGGCGTTGGGGTCACTGGTGGCGTTCGTTCTGGTGCTGACCGCCGCCGGGGTCATGCCCGAGGACGTCACCGACGCCACCCGCCGCGAGGGGGCTTGGGCGCTGGTATGGCTCCTCGTCTTCGCGCTGGCCGTCCCCGCCGCGGGCACCGTCTGGGCGGCACTGCTGCGCCGCCCCGTCGCCGCGGTGATGTTCGCTTTCGCCTTCGCGCTCTCGGGTGCCGCGCTGTGGCTCATCGCCCCTCCCGCTGAGCTGTGGGCCGCACTGTCGGGAGGGTTGGGCCGACCATGACCGACGCATCGCCCCACTCCGACCCCCAGTCCTCCGCCGCCGATTCGGCCATGATGGAAGCCGTGACGACCACCCCGGAACCCGACGCCCTGCCCGAACCGGTCCGCGCCCGCCTGGAACGGGTCACCCACAGCGTCCTGGTGGACACCCGCTCCCTGGAGGCGGTGCGCCGCCGTTTCGACGACGAACAGGCCGCGTCCCTGGGCCGCTACCTGGCCGCCGCGCAATCGGCCAACACCCTTCGGGCCTACCGCTCGGACTGGGTGGCCTTCACCGCGTGGTGCGGCCAGGAGGGGCGCCAGGCCCTGCCCGCCGACCCGGTGGACGTGGCCGTCTACCTGGCCGCGGGCGCCGACGCCCTGCGCGAGGACGAGCCGGCCCGATGGGCGTTGTCCCCGGCCACCCTGGAGCGCAAGGCCGCCGCGATCGCGGCGGTGCACGGCGCCAACGGCCTTGCCTCACCCACCCGCACCGAGGTCGTGCGCATGACCCTGCGCGGCATCCGCCGCAGACGCCGCGCACTGCCCAACCGCAAACGCCCGGTGGTGCTCTCCACACTGGAAACGCTGCTGGCCGAACGCCCCCCACCCGGCCACCCCACCGGCGTGGCCCGCCGCCGCGACGCGTTGCTGCTGCTCACCGGATTCGCCGGTGCCCTGCGCCGCAGTGAACTGGCCGGGCTGTCCCTTGACGACGTGGCCGTGGACTCCGACCCCACAACCGGCGAACCGCTGCTGGTGGTGCGCCTCTCGGCGACGAAGACCGATCAGGAGGCCCGTCACGCACACCAGGTCGCCCTTCCCCGGGGCCGCCGGCCCGCGACCTGTCCGGTGTGCGCGTTCGCCCAGTGGGCCCGGGTCCTGGAGGTCCACCGCGACGGCGGGGACCCCGGCGTGCGCGCGCTCCTGGAGGGCCAGGACCCCGAAGAGACCGACCCGGTCCACCTGTGCCACACCTACACCGGCACCGATCTCGCCGACGGCAGCGCCCGCCCCCTGTTCCCCTCCGTCGACCGCCACGGCAGGATCGCGGCCCGCGCGATGTCCGGTCAGGCCGTAGGCTCCCTGGTCAAGCGCTACGCTGAGCGCGCCGGCCTGGATCCCAAGGTGTTCGGCGGCCACTCACTGCGCTCGGGGTTCGCCACCCAGGCAGCACTGGGCGGTGCCAGTGACCGCGAGATCATGCGTCAGGGCCGGTGGACCAACGCGCGCACCGTCCACGGCTATATCCGAACCGCCAACCCGTTGGAAGACAACGCTGTGACCAGGCTGGGCCTGTGACCACACCGTGCCCGATATGTGGAAGGATGCCCGGGTGATCGATGCGTTTCGTGCCGCCTTCCAGGAGCTGATCGACGCCTCCCTGCTGGGGGACCCGCAGCGTTTCGGCCCTGCCGTCGGCCAGGTTTACAACCTCGCCTCCCAAGTCCCCTCGTCCGAGCGAGAAATCGCCCTGGAAGCCCTGGGGCCGATCTTCTCGGGCCATCACACCGGCCCAGGCGCCGAGGCCGACCTCACGGTCGTGGCCGGCGCCTTCGTGGAGATGGGCACTCCTCCTGGGGCCACCGGGATCGAAGTGCTGCGCCTGGTCCGCGAGACCGGCAAGGCAGCCGGTGTGTTCCTGCACGCCTGGGACAAGACCGGAGGCGGCCCTCCGCCCGAACCCGAACGGGTGACCGCGGCCGACGAGGACCGGGTCGCCAAGGCCCTGAACGAGTCGGCCACGATGGCCACGATGTGCTGGTGGACCGCGCGGCGCTTCGGCCTGTCGGCCAAGACGATGCTGAGCAGGGCCGAGATCCGCGCCGAGATCCGCGCCGACTCCTCCATGCACGGCGACTTGTTGGCCATCGCCGGCCAACTCTCCGCCCACCTGCCCGAATACGGCGAGATCTCGGCGCTGCTTCGCATGGACGAGGTCAACAGCGCACTGGTCCTGGACCGCGCCTCCAGCCGCGCTTTTCGGGTGGGTTTCGAAGGGATCGGCGACAACTTCCAGCTGCACACCCTGCTGGCCGCGGCCCTGATCGGCGACGGGGGCCGCGGTCTTGCCGGAGAGGTCCCCGACCCGCGCTGGGTGTCGGCCTTCACCGACGCCGATCCCGATCCGCGCGCGCGGATCGTCAGCGGCTGGTGGAACCTGGTGGCCGCCGACGGCACGTGGGTGTGGAACGAGGGGGTCCCCGCCGATATCCCCGTGCTCGAAGGCGAGCGGATCCTGGTACTGGAGGAGCAGACCTACCCGCGCTCCTGGAACGCCGGACGGCTGTACCCGCTGGTTGCCGCAGCACTGTGGGTGCAGGAGGAACTGGAGTCCGAGGACGCCCGCCGGTGGTGGTCGCTGATCCAGCCCGAGGAGCGGGTGGAGGGGTTCATCTCCGACCCCGACGTGTCGGTGTTCGCCTCGCCGTCGAGCGCCGACTCCTCCCCGGTGGGTGTTTCGGTTTTCCTGCCCGAACCGGGGGACTCCTCGCCGCCGACCCCGCCCTGGGAGAAGACGTGGAGCGACGTTGCGGAGGAGCCCGCACCCCACCCCGTGGCCGAGCAGGAGCCCGCCCCCGAACCGCAGCCCGAGGTGTGGTCGGCGTGGTCGGCTCCGGCCTCCGCGCGCCCACAACCCGACCCCGCCGAAGCCGTCCCCGAGCCGGAGCCGGAACGGGCCTTTGCGCCCGCACCCGAGGCCGCCCACGACCCCGAGCCGGTGCACGTGGAGCCCGAGGTGCGTCCGGCCCCGGTGTCCATGGCGGCGACCGAGGTATTCGCCGCCATCACCGACGACGACCTCAACGGCCCGCCCCCCACCGCGCGCACCAGCCCTGCCCAACAGCCGGAGGAGGACGACGCCGAGCAGGACAAGCAGAACAAGGACACCCCGGGCGCCTCGCTACTGCCCCCTCTGCCGCCGGGCGTCTCCGACAGCTCGGGGTGGGGCCCCAGCTGGTTGTGACCCGGGCTCAGTAATCGTCGCGTGACCCGCGGCGCGGTTCGTCGTCGCGGTAGTCGGTGTCGTCGCGGTAGTCGGCGTAGCTGTCCTCGTAATCATCGTCGTCCTCGTCGGGCTCCTCGCCCTTGCCGAAGGCATGTGCGCCGCGCGGGCGGTAGCTCTGCCAGCGCGAGGACAGAAACAGCGGCAGGATCAACGCCAACGCAAGCGGCAAGTACAGGCCCAGTTCCAGCAGGGTGGTGGCCCCGGCCACTCCGGGGTAGTGCGGAATGCGCGCGACCAGATCGGGACGCACCAGGTCCAGGGCGGTCAGTCCGGCCAGGGCCAGACCCGCCGAGCCGGGCAGCAGCGGAGTGAGCCGGGGAGCGGCCAGCACCACGGCCACGAACAGGGCCAGCAGGCTCAGCGCGCCGATCGCGCTGAGCCCGGTCACGCCGACGAACGTGCCTCCCGACTCCGCGACCGCGGTGATCCGAGGCAGCGCCCAACCGGTTCCCAGCAAAATGACCGGCACCAGCACGATTCCAACGATGAAGCCGACGACATGTCGCACGGGGGTGCTCCTCTCGAATCCAGCTGCACCCTACCGACAAACCCTTCAATAAGGACATATCCCTTTTTCTTTCTGGTCCCCCGACCGGGACGCGCCCACCCCGCCCGATCGCGCATCCCGCTCGTATCGGTCTAGGCTTGCCCGGTGAGCAACACGACTCCCGACGAGCCCGACCCCGACGTCGTCGACCTGGCGACGATGATCTTCGACCTCGCCCGCACCGGCGCCACCGACTCCCTTGCGGACTACCTCGCCGCGGGAGTACCCGCCAACCTGACCAACGACAGCGGCGACTCCCTGGTCATGCTGGCCGCCTACCACGGACACGCCCAGACGGTCGAGCGACTGGCCGCCCACGGCGCCGACGTCAACCGGCTCAACGACCGCGGGCAGTCACCCCTGGCCGGTGCGGTCTTCAAGGGCGAGGACGCGGTGGTGCGCACGCTCGTCGCCCACGGCGCCGACCCCGCCGCCGGCCGCCCCTCGGCCCTCGACGCCGCCCGCATGTTCGAGAAGGAACAGTACCTACGCCTGTTCACCCAGGTCTGATGCGCGCGAGCGGCCCGCCCCCGGCCGGCACAGCGGTACCCACCGCCGTCGCGGCCTTGGCCGGCACCGCTTTGCTGCGGGTGGTATGGCGCAACGAGGCCGGCGGCCTGACGTTCGCCGCCGGGACACCGTCCGCCCGACGCTTCATCAAGTGGGCTCCGGCCGGATCGGGGCTGGACCTGCGCGCCGAGGCCCTGCGCCTGGCCTGGGCAAGCCACCACACCAGGGTTCCCCCCGTCCTGGGACAGGGGAGCACAGCGGCCGGGGAATGGCTGGTCACCCGCGCCGTCGCGGGCGAGAACGCGGTCACCGCCCGATGGAAGGCCGCCCCGGAGCGGGCCGTGCGCGGGGTCGCCCTGGGCCTGCGCGCACTCCACGAGACGCTTCCGGTGGGGGACTGCCCGTTCTCGTGGTCGGTCGTCGACCGGGTCCGCGCCGCACGCGCACACGGCGTCCTCACCGCCGCGGCGTCCGCCGAACTACTGGCCGGCGCGCCACCGGTGACCGATCCCGTGGTGTGCCACGGGGACCCGTGCATGCCCAACACCCTGCTGGACGGCAACGGCGACTGGTCGGCACACGTGGACCTGGGCAGCCTGGGGATCGCCGACCGGTGGGCCGACATCGCCGTGGCCGTGCACAACACGCGCCTCAACTACGGCCCCGGATGGGAGCAGGCGTTCCTGGACGCCTACGGCATCGACCACGACTCCGAGCGGGCGTCCTACTACCTGGAGCTGTGGCAGCACACCTGAGCCGCTTCGCGCGCTCGCCGCGCCCACGGACACGGGGGCGGCGTGTGGGCCTCGGACTTCAGCCACGGGCCAGGAGAGGGCCAAGATCCCCAAAAGGGGCCCTCGACACCGCCTCCCGGGGTAGGGAAGGCCGGGAGCGGCCCCGTTGCGGGGCGAGGCCGTACCCGGTCGGGTGACGACGCCGGGGTCCGGGGCTGCCGCGAATCGACGGCACCGATCACGGAGGTCGACGCCGCAGGAGGAACCGTGAATCTCCAGATACTTCCGCTGGCGATCACCATGATGATGGGGCCGCAGATCATCTCCGCCATCATCTTGGTGACCACCGGCCGGCCGGTGCGCGACTCCGTGGCGTTCCTGGCCGGGGTGGCCCTGGCCGCGTCGGTCGGGGTCACCATCACCCGCGGGATCTTCTCGCTGCTGGGCCACGGCGTCTCGCTGGGCGACCCCTCCCAACGGGGCTCGGTGGGCACCGTCATCCAGTTCGGGCTGGTGATCCTGCTGCTGGGCGCCGCGGTGAAGAACTACGTGCGGCGGGAGACGGTCGAACCGCCCAAGTGGTTGAGCGCGTTGATGGAGGCAGGGCCGGGAAAAGCGTTCGCGACCGGGTTCCTGGTGATCCTGTTGATGCCCTCCGACATCGTCGTCCTGTTGACGGTGGGGGCCAACCTGGAGCAGAACAAGGCGAGCGTTGTCGCGGCGCTGCCGTTCATCGGCGCCACCGTGCTGATCGCCGCGCTGCCGTTGCTGGCTCTGCTGCTGTTTCACCGGCGAGCCGCAACGGCCATGCCCCGGGTCCGGGAATGGGCGAACTCCCACAGTTGGGTGATCAACGTCGTCACCTGCCTGATCTTCGTCCTGCTCATCCTGTGACAGGGGCCGACTCCGCGGCCGGGCCGGTGCCCGCCGGACTAGGTCGTGGGACGGTAGGCGTACCCGACCCGACGCACGGTCACCAGGTGCGCGGCCACGGCCGGAAGTTTGCGGCGCAGGCGGTGCATGTGCACGTCCACGGTGCGGGTGCCCTCGGCCCGGGGATTGGCCCGGTGGCCCGGCCACACCTGGTCCAAGAGCTCGGTGCGGGTGAAGACCCGGTGGGGTGCGGCCCTCAGGTGGGCCAGGAGTTCAAATTCCTGGAAGGACAGTTCGACGTCGCGTCCGCCCAGGCGCACCGACCGGGTGCGCCGGTCCAGGACCAGGTCGTCGCCGCAGGTCGGGCCGGGCGGTGTCACGACGTGGCCCACGACGACCATGACGGCGCCGTCGTCAAGGGGGACCACTCCGAGCATCGCGTCGGAGTCGATGTGGGCGGGCAGCGGAATCGCGGCGCGCTCGCCGGGGGTCAGATCGCGCAGGAGAGCCGAGTGGGGCCACTGGTGGGTGGCGCGTTCGGTCACAGTGAGCTGATGACTCATGGCTCCATCATCCCCATAATTACCAACTAAATCAACTAGTTTAATAGGTAATTATGGTGGGGAACCCGGCGAGCGTCCACGCGGACGGGTGCACCGAGGATCAGGCACGGGTCGGGGTGGGGGGAAGCCTCCGCGCAGAGCACCGCGGGCGCTTCCCCCCACCTGAGGGGCTCGGGTGATCCCTGCGTCTGGTTGTTCCCACCAGGCCACTCACCTGACCACTGGTTTCTGGCCACGCGCACGACCGGGCGGGGGATGAGGTGGGGGCTAGGTCAAGGGCATACTACGGCGGCGGGGCGCCTTCGGGTCACGACGTCCAGGCCGCCGCGAACCCGTGTTCCAGGTAGTGGACGGCCTCGCCACGCAGACAGGCACGGATGCGGCGGGCCTGGTTGGCCGGCAGCAGCGCGCCCAGGTCCTCCGCCGTGGCCATGCGCGCGTCCGCCAGCTCCTCAGGGGGCAGGCGGACCCGATCGAAGTCACCGGGTTCCAGCTTCCCGGAAAACACGAAGATGGTGGCGGGACGCCGGTCGGGACTGACCGTGGGGGGCAGCCAGTCCACACAGACCAGGTGCTCAAGAACCGGGACGAACCCGAGTTCCTCAACACACTCGCGCCGACACGCGGCCAGGGGGGACTCACCCATCTCGATCACTCCGCCGGGCAGCCCCCAGCCCGGCCGGTAGGTGGGTTTGACCACGAGCACCCGGCCACCGTCGTCACGCAACAGCGCGCTGGCCGCGCCCCGGGTGCGCGGCAGGCTTTCGAAGAACTCCAACTCGGAATCGGCCATGGGCCGAACCTTATGGGGTACCGCCACGCAGTGTGACAGAGCGGGGGGCTCAGTCGGAGCGGCCCGGGTGCTCGCGGTCGTAGCGCTTCTTGAACTCCTCCAGCAAGGCCGCCGAACGAGCCGGATCGCCTTTCTCCTGGGCCTCGTACTCCTGCACGGTGATGGCCTGGGCAGCGTAACGCTCGTAGTCGTCGTCGCCCGGGACCAGGTTGAAACCACCGCATCCAACAGCGGTTCCGTCCGCGTCCTGGAAGGCATGGGGGACGTTGACCGTCCCATCGGGGAAGATCACCGCGGTGACGGGCTTCATCGGATCACCCCGTAGTTCTCCTGGAAGTATGCGAACACAGCGTAGGCGAGTTGCTCGTCCCCGGCCAGCATCTTGGCCAGCCCTTCCATGTCACGCTGGGCGACATAGGCGAAGCATTCGGCCCACCACTCGTGCCGGGCGTGCCAGTAGGGATTGTCCAGATGGGGCAGGCAGGAGGCGTGCAGCTCCCGCCAGTGCCGAGTCTCCGACATCATCAGATCGGCCAGGTCCAGGACATGGGCGACCTCGTGCAGGACCAGCGAAGTGGAGGCGTTGGGCAGGGTCCCCAGCAGTAACACCCCGAACCGGTAGATCCCCGCGAGACGGTCATAGGTCAGCGCGTCGGGGTCGGTGGGATCGGTGGAGACCCCGCGCAAATGCCCGTAACCGGCCAGATCCACCACCGATCCCTCACCGATGAAGATGTCGTCGACCTCGGTGATGATGCGCTCCACCAGGGGGGAGGGCAGACTGGCCAGAGTATCGATATGCGCGATGACCTGCGGGGAAGGAATGGTCCCGGCCGGCCACCGGCGGTGCAGTACAGTCTCCAGCCGCCCCAGGTGGCGCCGACCGTCCATGGGAACGGGATGCGTACCCACCGGGTGCGGGCCGCATTCGATGCGTTCGTTCACATCAGGAACGTTAGCGATCATCACGAAGTGGTCAGGTGGTTTCAGCGCACAAAGCCGCTTTGTGCGCACAAGATCCGCTTCCCCGGGGCCGGGCCGCCCCCGCCACGAACCGGGCGGGCTAAGATCTCACCCGGGGTCGCCCCCGGTCCCACCCACCAATTCTTCCTGCAACACGTAAAGGTGGACCCGTGGCCGGCGTGCGGCACCGCTCCTCAGGACTGGCCTTCGCAGCCGCCTCCGCACTGGCCTTCGGAGGCTCCGGGCCCTTCGCCCGCCCACTCCTGGACGCCGGCATGGACCCCCTGCACGTGACATGGCTGCGCCTGGCCGGCGCCGCCCTGCTCCTGGCCCCCGTGGCCATCGCCCGACGCCGTGTCCTGCGCAGCCACCCCTGGCTGCTGCTGGCCTACGGGGTGTTCCCCATGGCCGGAGTGCAGGCGTTCTACTTCGCCTCCATCTCCCGCATCCCCGTGGGAGTGGCGCTACTCATCGAGTTCCTGGGCCCCGTCCTGGTCCTGCTCTGGATCCGCCTGGTACGCCGCACCCCCGTCTCACGCGCGGCCGTCATCGGCGTGGTCCTGGCCGTGGCAGGACTGGGCTGCCTGGTGGAGGTGTGGGCCGGTGTACGCCTGGACGCCGTGGGACTGGCCCTGGCACTGGCAGCAGCAGCCTGCCAAGCCGGATACTTCCTGCTCTCCGACGCGGCCGGGGACGACATCGACCCCCTGGCCGTCATCTCCTACGGCGCCATCATCGCCACCGCCCTGATCACCGTGATCGCCCAACCCTGGACCATGCCCTGGCAGCTGATCACCGGCCCCGTCACCATCGCCGGCGTCACCGTTTCGGGCCTGGTCTCCGTGGGGTGGCTGGTCGTGATCTCCACCGCGATCGCCTACGTCGCCGGAGTGGCCGCCATCCGCCGCCTCTCACCGGTGGTCGCCGGAGCCGTGGCCTACCTGGAAGTCGTCACCGCGATCGTGCTGGCGTGGCTGATGCTGGGCGAGGCGCTCAGCCCCGCCCAGGCCATCGGCGCGATCATCGTGCTGGCCGGAGCGTTCATCGCCCAGTCCGCCGTACCCTCCGCCCCCGCACCCCCGACCACCCCCCAGATACCGGCAAGCACGCCTACCGAGGCGGATGCAGGCGAGGTGGGTGCAGGGTCAACGGCTGATCGCTGACCGGAACCCGCCCCCACCGGCGACGCAACTCATAGGCGCCCAACGCCACGACCGCGCTGGCCAACGACGCCCCCAACGCCGCGCGCTGCCCCTCGATCACCGCCATAGCCCCCAACGCCATCACCATCCCCACCAACATCACCCATGTCAGGTAGGGAAACCCCCACATCCGGAAGGTGAGGGACCGGGGCCCTTCCCTACGCGCCCGCGCCCCCAAAATCAGCTGCGACACCCCGATCACGATGAACAGCAACAAGAAGATCGCGCCGACCGAGGCCACCAGAAACGCGAACACCGTCTGGGGCCAGGCGTAGTTGGCCAGCACCGACACGTACCCCACCACCGTGCCCAACACCAGGGCACGCACCGGCACCCCGCGCCGGTTCACCCGCACCAACCCCATCGGCGCATCGCCGTGACGCGTCAAGGCGTGCAACATCCGCGACGAGGTATACATCGCGGCGTTGAGCACACTCATCACGGCGACGAACACCACGACCTCCATCACCGGCACCGCGCCGGGGATACCCACGCGCTCCAGCACCGACACGAACGGGCTCGTGGCCACCCTCGCGTCGTTCCACGGCAACACCGTCACCACCACCGCGATGGACGCCACGTAGAACAGGGCGATGCGCCACAGCACACTCGTGGCGGCCCGCGCCACATTGGCCTCGGGCTCGTCGCTCTCACCCGCGGCAATGGTCACGATCTCCACCCCGCCGAAGGAGAACAGCACCACCACCGTGGCCGCCAATACCGCCGTCCACCCATGGGGAGCGAACCCCCCGTACTGCCACAGGTTGGCCGTACTCGCCCCACCCGCTCCAGGCCACACCCCGACCGCGAACAACGTCCCAACGATCAAAAACGCCACGATAGTGACGATCTTGACCACGGAGAACACCGTTTCCGTCTCACCGAAAACGCGCACCGACACCAGGTTGACCCCCGTCATGGCCACCAGCAGCACCAACGCCAGCAGCCACTCGGGAGCCTGCACCCAACGCCCCAGGATCGCCGCGCCGGCCACCGACTCCGCCGCCACCAACACCGCGTACAACCACCAGTACAACCATCCGATCACGAACCCCGCGCGCGGCCCCAACGCCATGCGCGCGTAGTCGGAGAACGATCCGGCCGCGGGATAGGCCACCACCATCTCGCCCAGCGCACGCAACGTGAACAGGACCAGCGTCCCGGCGAGCACATAGGAAACCACCGCCGCGGGCCCGGCCGCACCGATCACCGTCCCCGACCCGATGAACAGGCCCGCCCCCACCGAGCCACCCACCGCGATCATCGCCATGTGCCGGCGGCGCAAACCGCGCGCCGGGGCCAGCGCAGCGGAAGCATCGGCGGGGCGCGGCTCTTCATGCGAAGTCACGACTACAAAGAGTAATAGTTCAGCTACCGAATTTGAGCCGATCGGCGCCGCCGCCCCTCCTCCAGCCGCACACCGATGCCCCAGTCGCTATCCTCACCACCCGTGCCCCCGCCGTGCACACCGAACACCTGCTCCTGCGGCCCTACACCCCAGCCGACGAGGAAGCATTCGTCGCGGTCCTGGGCGATCCGCGCGTCACCCGCCGGATGGACCAAGGCCCCTACTCCCACGAGGCGGTGCGCGCCCTCTTCCAGCGCGTGTTCACCCACGTCTACCCCCACAACCGCTTCGACGTGTGGGCGGTCCTGTACCAGGACCACATCATCGGCCACGGCGAGGTCAAACCCGGCACCGACGTCCCCGGCACGGAACCGGTCCACGCACTGGCCCACAGCCACTGGGGGAGAGGCCTGGGCAGCGAACTCGCCCGGGCCCTGTGCACCCACGCCTTCACCCCCCTGGGCCTGGACCACATCCACGCCACCGTGGCAGCCGACAACACCGCCTCCCTGCACGTCCTCCACCGCATCGGGTTCGTCCACGCGCGCGACATCGACGAAGGCACGACGCGCGTCCTGACCCGCACCCGCTGACCAACCCCGCAAAACACGAGCGGCGACTCGGACCGGTCCCATCGCTCACGCCCACCGGGCAGTAGGTTCACGAAGATGACACCACCACACACCCAGATCACCATCGTGCTCTTCCCCAACGTGACCCAACTGGACTTCACCGGCCCCGCACAGGTGTTCGCCAAAATGGCCAACACCACCGTGGAACTCGTCGCCGCATCCACCGACCCCGTGCCCACCGACTGCGGCTGGTCGGTGGTCCCCACCTCCACCTGGAACACCGCACCCCCATGCACGGTCCTCATGGTCCCCGGCGGCCAGGGCGCCTTCGACGCGATGCTGGAACCCGCGACACTGGACTTCGTGCGCGCCCAAGCACAAGGAGCCGACTGGATCACCTCGGTGTGCACCGGTTCGTTCGTCCTGGGGGCCGCAGGCCTGCTCACCGGCAAACGCGCGACCAGCCACTGGGGATCGCTGCACCTGCTCCGCCACTTCGGAGCACACCCAATCAGCGAACGCGTGGTCCGCGACACGACCACCATCACCGGCGCCGGTGTCTCCTCGGGAATCGACTTCGCCCTGAGCCTGGCCGCCCGACTCCACGGCCAAAGCGCCGCCGAACGCATCCAACTGGGCATCGAATACGACCCCCAGCCCCCCTTCTCCACCGGTTCGCCCGACCGCGCACCCGCCGAATGGGTCAAACAGGTCCGCGACCACGCCGACGCCAACCGGGCACCCATGGTCCGGCGCGCAGCCGACCGCCTGCGCACCGACGACCACACCTAACCGCCCGCGACCCCGCACCGGACGGGCGCCCTCGACCCCAGGACGACCGCCCACCCCAAACACCGACGCACCCCACCACCTGCCACGGAAAGAGAACCCCGCCCATGGACCACGCCACCGTCACCGGCGTCAGCCTCGACCCCGTGCACGCCTTCACCAAACCCGCCCGCACCCGAATCGAACTCCTCGCCGGCCTGGGCGTGCGCGGCGACGCCCACCTGGGCACCACCGTGCAGCACCGCTCACGCGTGGCCCGCGACCCCAGCCAACCCAACCTGCGCCAGGTCCACCTCATCCACGCCGAACTGCACACCGAACTCGCAACCGCCGGCTTCACCGTCGCCCCCGGCGACCTGGGCGAGAACATCACCACCACCGGTATCGCCCTGCTGGACCTGCCCCGCGACACCGTCCTGGCCATCGGCGCCACCGCACGCGTGCGCATCACCGGCCTGCGCAACCCCTGCGCCCAGATCAACGCCTTCCAGCCCGGCCTGCTCAACGCCGTCATCCAACGCACCCCCGACGGCGCCACCGTGCGCAAGGCAGGCGTCATGGCCGTGGTCCTCAACAGCGGCACCGTGCAGCCGGGCGACCCCATCACCGCACACCTGCCCCCGGAGCCCCACGCCCCGCTGCAACCCGTATGACCCGCCCCTGGGGTGGGTCCCGCGCACCGACGATGCACGGCACCCACCCGACGCCGGACCCGGGGGAGCAGCCACAGCCCCGGCGCACCCGCCCCGTCTACTCCGTGCGCGACGCCCGCCCCGCCACCACATCGGCGGCATCGGCCACGATGTTGGTGAACGTCTCGGGCTGGTCCAGGCTCACCATGTGCCCCGCCCGCGGCACCACCAGCAACCGCCCGTCCACGCACGCATCCAAGAACAACTTCTCGTGGATACGGAAATGATCACGCGCACCGTTGATCAGCCACACCGTCCCCGGATAGGCGGCCAACAGGTCCAACACGTTCAGATCGACGATCTCCTCGATGACCGCCCGCGCCGCCTCCATCGCCAGTCCGCCGTCCAACACCGCCTCGGCCGCACCGGCGGGCAGCGTCAACCGGTGGAACCGCTGATTGACCGCCAACCCCTTGTCGGGCAACCGGTCCAACAACGCCGCCGGAATCCGGTACATGTGCGCCAACCCGTTGGCCGGACGCGCCGAACAACTCGTGGCCACCAACGCCGCGACCCGGTCGGGGTAGGCCGCCGCCGTCGCGATCGACACGAACCCGCCCAGGCTCAACCCCGCCACCAGCGCATGGCCGCCCACCGAGTCGATGGCGTCCCGCACCACCTCGACGGCACCGCCGAGCGTGAACGCCTCGCCCCGCCGCGACCCATGCCCGGGCAGGTCAGGAGCGACCACGGTGCGCCCCTGCGCACTCAACGCCTCCACCTGCGGACGCCACATGCTCCCCGAAATCCGCAAACCGTGCACCAACACGATCGGCACCCGCATCAAACGCTCCCCACCAGCGAACCAACCAACCGGCCGACGGCGACGCCCGCCACGATCATTGTGCACGCCACCGACCCACCACCACGCACTCAGCCCGCATACACCGCGGTCACCGGCGCGTGATCGGACCAGCGCTGCTCGTGGGAGGCCGCCCGCTCCACCTTCGCCTCACGCGCCCGCCCCGCCAACCCGGGCGTAGCGATCTGGTAGTCGATACGCCACCCCGCGTCATTGTCGAACGCCTTCCCACGATAGGACCACCACGAGTAGGGCCCCTCCTGGTCCGGCAGCAGCGAACGCATCACGTCCACGTACCCCACCTCCGACAACACCCGCGACAGCCACTCCCGCTCCTCGGGCAGGAACCCCGCGTTCTTGCGGTTGGCACGCCAGTTCTTCAGATCCGCCTCGCGGTGGGCGATGTTCCAGTCCCCGCACACCACCAACTCCCGGCCCGCCGCCTCCACCTCCGCACGCCGTTTGGCCAGGTACTCGATGAAGACGGCCATGAACCGCTCCTTCTCCTCCTGACGCTCGGTCCCCACCTCGCCCGAGGGCAGATACAGGCTGGCCACACTCACCGCACCGAAATCCGCCTCGACATAGCGTCCGGAGTCCTCGAACTCCTCAGCACCGAACCCCACCCGCACCGCATCGGGGCGCACCCGCGAATACAGCGCCACCCCGGCACGCCCCTTGGCGGCAGCCGGCGCCAACACCACGTGCCACCCCTGCGGCTCGATCACCGCGCCCGGCAACTGCTCGGCCTCGGCCCGCGTCTCCTGTAGACACACCACCTCAGCCGACGTCTGAGCCAACCACTCCACAAACCCCTTCTTCGCCGCAGCCCGCAAACCATTGACGTTCACCGTTGTCACGATCATCTGCGCAAGCCTAACCACCCGGGCACCGTCCCCGACCCGGGAAAACCCCGCCCGCAATGATCACCATCCCGCCAAAGAGGGGAAGGTGAAGACCATGAGCGTCGCCCTGGACAGCCAGACCAACCACCCGTCCCCCCTGCGCACCACCGAGGCCATCGAGGAGTACCTCATCGCCCGGCGCACCGCCAAACCCTCACCCCACACCATCGCCGCCTACCGCCGCGACCTCAACACCGTCCTGGACCACGCCGCCCACATCCACCGCACCGACCCCACCGCCCTGACCATCGGCGACCTCACCGGCCCCCTCCTGCGCCAGGCCTTCGCCGACTTCGCCACCGACCGCGCCGCCTCAAGCGTCCTACGCGCCTGGTCCACCTGGAACGGCTTCTTCTCCTTCCTCGTCAGCGAAAACCTCGTCAACGGCAACCCCATGCCCGCCGTCAGCCGCCCCCGCCTCCCCGCCCGCCAACCCAAACCCCTCATGGGCGAGGACACACCAGAACGCCTCCTCCAGGCACTCGCCGACGGCTGCCGCAAAGCCCGCGACCCCTGGCCCCAACGCGACCTCGCCGTACTCGCCCTGGCGCTGCTCACCGGCCTGCGCTCCGCCGAAATGCTCAGCCTCACCATCGAATCCTTCAGCGGACGCCCCGGGGAACGCCGCGTCCGCGTCATCGGCAAAGGCGGGAAAACCCGCTCCCTCCCCGTGGAAACCCCCCTCGAAATCCTCATCGACGCCTACCTCGACACCCGCCGCACCCGCTTCGCCACCACCCTCAAAAGCACCGACGCCCTCCTCGTCGACAACCGCGGCAACCCCCTCCAACGCGGCGGCCTGCAATACCTCGTCCGCCAGTGCTACCGCCACGCCGGCGTCTACGACCGCGTCGCCCAGGGCACCCTCGTACACGCCCTGCGCCACACCTTCGCCACCCGCCTCGCCGAGGACGGCGCCTCCGTCACCGAGATCATGCGCCTCCTCGGCCACGCCTCCATCACCTCCTCGCAGTCCTACATCGACGTCACCGCACAAGCCCAGCGCGAAGCCGCCCGCGCCAACCGCACCTACGGCGTCCTGCGCCGCCTCACCGGCGCCCCCACCCCCGACACCCCACACAACACAACGGGCGAAGCGCCGACGACGCCCCGCCCGCACCCGCCCACGAACTAGGGGATACGCGTCGCCACCCACGACGACACCGCGTGCAACGGCCACTCCAACGGCCCCCGCCCCACCAGCGCCCGCCACGCGGTCGCCCCCACCAACGACCCCACCAGGATCGTCAACGACAACTGCTCACTGACGAACGACAACGGAGTCCCCTCCACCAGCCCCTGCTCATCCACCCAGATCACCAGGATGTGCCCCACATACGTCGTCAACGCCAACGCACCCACCGCCATCAGCGGATACACCAGCACCCCCAACCGCTGTGCCACCAACAGGCACACCCCCAGCACCGCCACCGCCAACCCACCCGACCCGAACACCTCGACGGGGGTCCCACTGTGCGGCGCCCCCGTCAGCAGCCACACCCAGTCCGTGGTCGGCACCGTTCCACCGAACCCCTCGTACAGGACCTCCTCCAACCCGGCAGGACCATAGGCCGCCCCCATCAACGGGTCGAACCCGCCCGCCAACCGCTCGGCGCCGCCCAGCACGTTCATCGCCAGCCACGACACCCCGTACGCCGCACCCGCGACCGCGAACCCCGAAACGACCAGCAACCACCGCACCCTCACCGACCGCAGGTCCAACCGTCCGATCGCCAACCCCGCCAACACGAACGGCATCCAGGTGATCGCCGGATAGGAACCGGTCAACAGGAAGTCCACCACCCCCTCATCGGCCAGCGCCACGAACGGGTCATAGCTGTTGATCGCCTCGACCACCCCAAAGAGCGGACCCTCGTCCTCGATCAGGCCGCGCACGACGAACGACACCACCGGCCCCACCACGCCCAGCAGCGCGGCCGTGCCCGCCACCATCTGCCACCGTTCGGTCAACAGCATCGCGGTCAGCACGAAGAACACCGCGTAGTAGGCCAGGATCACCGACACCGGGGTCCCCATCATCGTCAGCGCCGTGCCCAGCACCAACATGACCAGGCCGCGCACCACCACCCGCCACAGCGCCACCCCCAGATCCTTGTTGACCTTGCGGTGGACGCCGCCCGACAGCAGCGCGATCGACACGCCCGCCAACAGCGCGAACAACACCGAGGAGTGCCCCGCCGCAACCGGGTACAGCGCGTTGGAGCCGTCCGCCAGCGTCCAGCCCACCCCCACATGCACCACGAACATCCCCAGCACCGCCAGACCACGGGCCACGTCCACCCCCACCAAGCGGGAGCGACGCTCGGCCGGGGGAGCGGGGGAGCCCGCCCCCGAGGAGGGAACCCGGGCTTCGGGGGACACCACGTCCGGCGGCTCCAGCCCGGGAGGAGCAGAGGCGCGGTCGTTGGACTGGCGAAAACTGTTGGACACGCCTATGAGGATCCCCCTCCCCGCCCGTGATCACCGGTCTTTAACCCAGTTGTGACCACTTGTGGACGATCCGCCCCGACCGCTTGCCCTCGCCCCGACATCTCCTGCGCGCCAGGCGTCCCCGCGCCCCAACCCACCCCCGGCCACCAGCGCGCACACGTGATCAGGCACTATCGGTCACTTGATCACCAACGGTCACACTTGATACCAATTTCAACCAGCCGTGCGGGAGAGTTCCCCGCACACCCCCACGGTGCGACAGTGAAGAAAAGAAGGATTCCGTGTCCCTCCTCAGCGTCCTCGACCGACAACGGTCGGTGGCCCCCGCCAACTACAACCGGTGGCTCATCCCTCCCGCGGCCCTGGCGGTGCACCTGTCCATCGGGCAGGCCTACGCCACCAGCGTCTACAAGAGCTCCCTGGTAGAACACTTCGACACCGGCCAGACCCAGATCGGCGTCATCTTCTCGATCGCCATCGTCATGCTCGGGCTCTCCGCGGCGGTCGGCGGCACCTGGGTCGAGCGCAACGGCCCCCGCAAGGCCATGCTCGTCTCCGCCCTGTGCTGGAGCAGCGGCTTCATGGTCGGTGCCCTGGGCATCGCCACCTCCCAGTTGTGGCTCGTCTACCTGGGATACGGCTTCATCGGCGGCATCGGCCTGGGCATCGGTTACATCTCCCCGGTCTCCACCCTCATCAAGTGGTTCCCCGACCGTCCGGGCCTGGCCACGGGTCTGGCCATCATGGGGTTCGGCGGCGGCGCGCTCATCGCGACCCCGTTGTCCAACCAGCTCCTGGGCTTCTACGACCCCGCCTACGGCTCTGCCGAGGCGGCAACGGCATCGGGAAGCGCGCTGGTCGGCCTCTTCGTGACACTGGGCCTGGGCTACCTGGCCCTGATGATGCTTGGTGTCGTCCTGATCCGGGTCCCGCAGGAGGGGTGGCGGCCCAAGGGCTTCACCCCCAGCCAGTCCACCAAGTCGGCGCTGGTCACCACCGCCCAGGTCTCGGCACGCAACGCCGTGCGCACCCCGCAGTTCTGGCTGCTGTGGATCGTGCTGTTCACCAACGTCACCGCCGGCATCGGCATCCTGGAGCAGGCCAGCCCCATGATCCAGGACTTCTTCCGCGACAACGGCACGGCCGTGACCGTGGCCGCCGCGGGCGGCTTCGTGGGCATGCTGTCGCTGTTCAACATGCTGGGCCGGTTCGTGTGGTCCTCGACCTCCGACATCATCGGCCGCAAGAACGTCTACATGATCTACCTGGGCGTGGGGGCGCTGCTCTACACCCTGCTGGCCACGCTCGGCGGCACCTCGGTGGCGCTCTTCGTCCTCCTGGCCTGCGTCATCCTGTCCTTCTACGGTGGGGGCTTCGCCACCATCCCCGCCTACCTGCGCGACCTGTTCGGCACCTACCAGGTGGGCGCCATCCACGGCCGGCTGCTGACCGCGTGGTCGGCCGCCGGCATCGCCGGCCCGCTCATCATCAACTCCTTCCTGGACTCCCAGGGGGAGCCGGGCACACTCACCCAGGACGCCTACTACGCCCCGCTACTGACGATGGTCGGCTTCCTGATCCTGGGATTCGTGGCAAACCTGCTGGTCAGGCCGGTTGCCGAGCGTTTCCATGAGGCGGGCAGGCCCTCGGCCGCGCCGGGCGGCGCCCCGGAAGCAGGGGAGGGGAAGAGCACGGCCGACCCCCAGGGACGCACGCTGTGGCTAGTGCTGTCCTGGACGGTGGTGTCGGTGCTGCTGGGTTACGGGGTCTTTCGGATCATCGTGACGGCAGCGCAGCTGTTCACCGGCTAGCCCCGTATTGCGGGGGAGTAGGGGGCACGCGCCCGCGTCTCTCTCGCCCGCACGGGACGAGCCGCTGCTGCGGCGGGGAGCGCGCCCCGACGGCCTCCTGGACACCGCCGGGGCGGACGACCGACGACGGAGGGTGGTTGATACCTATCGACCACCCTCCACGCCTTTAGAGATGCTTTGACGTATTTTGTGGCGAATAATGCATAATGCACTTTATGCAGCAAATATCGGGAGACGGAGGCAACCGCGGATCGGGGGATCGTCCACGGCCCACGGGACCACCGGCCCAAAACCGCCGACCATCGCCACCGGCCGCCGTGCACGCCGCGTAGCACCGGGGCGTTGCCGCATCGCCCGCCCGCACCGCGCGAACCCAGCACCGGACGACTCGGCCCGCGCGGCTCCCTGACACATCATCGGCAGATCTGCGACCAGGCCGCCCGTCGACGCCCCGCCGGTGCGCCTCACCGGCGGCAGGCCGGCGGGCCACGGGCCGGCCCGGGCCGATACGCATCGGCCCACCGCGCGCACGAGGCCACACAGCACACGGACACCCCTTCCGGGAGAGGCCCCAAAAACGCCAACTTGACATAATGTCCATTATCGGCGTTTTCCGGAAGGCCACGAGAAGGGGCCAATCGACCCATCAGCGAGGCGATCGACCGGTCGGCGCCCCGCCCGTACCGGGCCCGGCGATATGCTCCGGCACCGCTGGACGCGGGCCGTCGGCGGCGTGTGCGCGGCGGTGTTTCCCCGTTTCCCCGCATCCGATCCGGCACGGCCGGGTCGACGCCGCCGGACACGCCGCCCAGACCTTTCGGCGGCATTGGTTCCCTTTCGTCCCCCGCATCCGCCTCCCGTTTGTCAAGGGCAGGTCAAAACCCCCGCCGAGCGGCGTTTACCCTGCCTTGACCATGGCTCCCGCCGCGACTCCCCCGCACCGCACCGGCGAGCGCCGACTGACCGCTGTCGGCCGCGGCGATTTGCGAAGTTTGCTGCGCCAGTGGCAGGGGCGCCCCTAGGGTTGGCGCCATGGTTTGGCAGCGTGACATCGACCTTGTGGTACCGCTGTGGCAGGGCGGCGACGACGTGCGCGTCGCCGCCGGCTCGGCGGCACTGGCCCGAATGGTGCCCTCCGGCGGCAATCGCTTGCACGTATCGGTTCCCGACGGACGCCGCGGTGTCGTGGAGGGCGTGGCCAACCTCGACGTACTCGCCGACACCGTGCACCAACTGGGCGTACGCCTGGCCGGAAGGGACGCACGGCGGGTCCTCACCCTGGGCGGGGACTGCACCAGCGATCTCGCGGCCATGCGCCACCTCACCGCCCGCTACCCGTCCATGGTCGTGTACTGGGTCGACGCCCACCCCGACCTCAACACCGCCGACGTCTCCCCCAGTCATCACGCCCACGGGATGGTGTTGCGCCTGCTGCTCGGGCAGGGGCACCCCCGTCTGCTGGGCGGGGCGCGGGTGGCACCGACCCAGGTGACCCTGGTGGGTGCGCGGTCCGTGGACCCACCCGAGCAGGCGCTGATCAAGGCGTCGGGAATGCCGGTGATGGGGGTGGCCGAGGTGAGAGCCGACCCCTACCGGGTGGTCGGCGGACGTGCTCAGGGCAGCCCCGCCTACGTGCACCTGGACATGGACGTGTGCGACCCCGCGCAACTGCCGGCCGTGGCGTGCCCGACCCCCGGAGGCCCCCCGGTGGAGTCGGTGGCCGCGGCGCTGGCGGCCATCCACGCCCACCACGAGGTGGTGGGCGTGGGCATCAGCGAGTACGCGCCGGTGATCGAGCACGACGAAGCGACCGTGCGTTCCCTGCTGCGCGCACTGGACCTGCGCGGCGTGACCCCCAACCGTGCGACGGCTTGACTCCCCCGCTCCAGGACGCCCCGCCTCCCGCTCCCGGTGAAGGAAAGGCCGACGGAAAAGACCTGGTCGTGCTCCGGTGCTTGCCCGGCCCTCGAAACCGTCCCCCCGCTCCAAGAACCGGGCGAAGTCGGTGCTGACGTCGCGGAGTTCGTCGACGAGGCCGGTCACCGCGGGATCGGTCGGGTAACGGGCGACAGCGACGCGGAACCTGGACGTGGCGTTGGAGGTGGCCGACACCGTCACCGTCATGGACGCCGGGCGGGTCGTGCACTCGGGCGACACCGCGTTGTCGTCCCCGCAAGGAGGCGCCCCGACCGCTCGCGGTGTGAAACACGGCGGCTAGGCGGGCGCGGGCAGGTGCAGCCACCCGGTGGGGGCCTGCCAGTGGCCGCCCCGCGCCAACACGTCCAGGGCCGCTTTTTCCAGGCGGGTGGTGGCCGTGACGGCGTCGGGCTCCACCCGGGGGCGGGTGAACACGAAACGGAACACGTCGGAGTCGCCGGGGCCGCTCTGCCCGGTGGGGGTGAAGCGGTCCTGGAAGGCGATGATGTTGGAGTCGGCCGGCAGGTACGCCTTGAGTTGGGGGTCCAGCAGCCACGACGAACACGTGGCCACCCGCGTGGTGCGCCCCAGCGCCCCCAGCAGGTAGGGGTCGAGTACGTCTGCGGCGCCGGACAGGGACTCCTGTACGGCGCGGGGCGTCAACGGCCCCGTCTGGGGGATGTGCAGGCGTACGCACAACGCGCCCGCTTCCTGGCCCATCGC
This sequence comes from Nocardiopsis ansamitocini, assembly GCF_030268225.1. Classification (GTDB taxonomy): domain Bacteria; phylum Actinomycetota; class Actinomycetes; order Streptosporangiales; family Streptosporangiaceae; genus Nocardiopsis_D; species Nocardiopsis_D ansamitocini. The sequence continues at coordinate 306,429 of NZ_BSQG01000004.1, forward strand.
CGCGGCCTCGGCCTCCCCCAGCAGCGCCGGCTCGTACTGCAGGCGCCCCGACTCGACCAGCATTCCGCGGTAGTGCAGGGCGATCCACAGCGGCAGCTCCAACCCCACCGTGTCGAACATGGTGCGGTGCTTGGCGACGTGGCGCCCCACATCGGCCAGTGTCGCCGCGCTCACCCGCGCCGGCACCCCCCAGCGGGTGTGGGACTCCAACAGCGCCGGCACGGCCGCGGCGAAGGCGTACACGGGTGCGCACCGCACCCGCGGGTCCGGCGAACCGGTCAGGTCGGGCCACTGCACCCACTCCAGGGACCCCAGGTCGGCGCGTACCCGCGCGTAGCAGGCATCCACCAGCCAGCGCGCCGCCGCCGGCCACGACTCGTCGGGCCACCAGCGCACCAGCTCGGCGGTGTCCTCAGGGGTACAGGCCAGCGGGGCCAGTGCCGTCACGGCGTGCGCGGGTACGGGCAGCGGCGCCGGGTCGGGGGTATCGAAGCCGGCCAGTACGGCGAGGGAGGCCCCGGCGGCCTCGGGCAGACCCAGCTCGCGGGCCACAGCAGCGGTATCCATCGCATCATCGTGGCAGCACCCCGCAGGCGTTTGCCAGCGCCCGGCGCAGACCGCAACCGGCCCTTTGAGGGCCACATCACATCCGGGGCATAAACTAATCAACGCACCACACCGACGTGACGCCGCAGCACTCGAAAAGGGGACACACCGCGATGGCCGACCCGGCACAGCAGGTCCGCGACTGGCTGGCCGCCTACCCCCACGCAGCCCCCGCCCACCTGTTGTGCGACCGCCACGACCCCGACCGCACCGCCCTGGTGCAGGTCGACGCCGACCTCAGCGCCCGCACCCTCACCTACGGGCAGCTGCGCGAACGCTCCCAGGCCCTGGCCGCAGGCCTGACCGGCCTGGGCGTCACCGCCGCCACGCCCGTGGCAACCCTCATGGACCGCGGGATCGACTTCGCCGTCACCGCACTGGCCGTGTGGCGCCTGGGCGCGACCCTCGTCCCCTTGACCACGGCGCTGGCGCCCTCGGCGATCTCGCTGCGCCTGGACTGGGCCAAAGCCCACATCGTGGTGTGCGAGGACACCCACCTCGCCAAGCTCCCCGCGGCCCCCGCCGCGACCGTGGTCACCACCGCCGGACGCGCCGCACCCGGCCGCCACACCCTGGACCAGTTGCACCTGCCCGGCCCCTACCCCGAGGCCGCGGCCACCGGCGCTCCCCTGGCACTGCTCTACACCTCGGGCTCGGCCGGGCCGCCCCGCGCCGTCTCCGTGCCCCAACGCGCACTCGTGGGGCTGCACTCCCACCACCGCTACGGCCTCGACGTCGGCGACGACGACGTGTACTGGTGCACCGGCGACCCCGGCCAGGCCGATGGCCTCTACCACGCCCTCATCGCCCCGCTCCTGGCCGGACACGCCCCCCTGCACCTGCGCGCAGGATTCGACCCCGAACTCACCCTCGACGTCATGGAGGTGTTCGGGGTGACGGTGTTCGTGGCCACCCCCACCGTCTACCGAGCGTTGCGCTCCACCACCAAGACCCTGCCGCCCGAGATCGTGGTGCGGAGCCTGGCCAGCACCGGCGAAACCCCCCACGCCGACGTCACACAGTGGGCCCTCAACACCTTCGGCATACCCATCAGCGACCACTACGGGCGCCCCGAGACCGGAGTGGTGGCCACCAGCACCGGCACCGAGCCCGCCCTGAGCGCGCTTCCCGGATTCGACCTGCGTGTCCTACAGCCCGGCAGCGACGAACCCGCACCCGCCGGCGAGTTCGGGCGCGTCGCCCTGCACACCACCAGCCCCGCCCTGTGGTTCGACGGCTACCCCCACGACCCCACCGCCTCGGCGCGCCGCTTCAGCCCCGACCACCGCTGGTACCTCACCGGGGACACCGGGACCACCACCGGCCATGGACGCGTGGTGCTGTCCACCCGCGACGACGGCGTCATCACCACCCGCGGGTACCGGGTGGGCCCCTATGACGTCGAAACGGCGCTGCTGAGCCACCCCGACGTCGAAGAAGCCGCCGTCTACGGTGTCCCCGACGCCACCCACGGTGCGCTCGTGGCCGCCAACATCGTCCTGATGCCCCACGCCGGCCCCAGCGAGGAACTCGTCGAGGACCTCCAGGCGCTGGTGGCCACCACGTTGGCCGCCCACGCAGCCCCCCAGCGGGTGATGTTCGTGGCGCAGCTCCCCAAGACCGCCAGCGGCAAACTGCGCCGCAACCGGTTGAGCAGCCCCAGCACCTAGCCGGGCCCCACCGGCACCGCTAGCGGGCGGCCAGTACGTCGACCTTGGCGGCGAGCGAGAAGTCCTGCTCGGTCAACCCGCCCGCGTCATGACTGGTCAACGCGAACCGCACCCGGTTGTAGCGGATGTCGATGTCGGGGTGGTGGTTGGCTTCCTCCGCGGCCTCGGCGACCGCCACCACCAGATCCACCGCCTCCTTGAACGACGCCGTCTCCACCGTGCGGGTGATCACCCGGCCATCGCGCGCCCACCCCGGCAACCGCGCCAACACCGCATCAGCCCGCGTATAGGACATAACCGTCATCATTGGCTCCCTTGCTCACCCTGCGACTCCTCAACACCCCTAGCGCTACCCGCCGCGCCTACAGGTAGTCCTGAGGCGAACGCGGCGCCTCGGGCATCTGCTCCACCTCGTCCTCACCCAACTCCACCGACGGCACCGGCGCGGGCGACTGCGACTCCCCGCCCTGATCCGACTCCTGCGGCGACGGCGACACCGACGGCGTGCCCGGCGACTCCTGCGCCCCACCCCCCGGAGACGGCACCTCCGCAGGCGTGGAATACGCCTCCTGCCTCAACCCCGACAAAAAGAAGTACAACACCACCAGCAACGCGACGAGCAACGCCACCAACACCGCCAAACCCGCCACCAGACCCCGCGACGAACGCCCCGGAGCCGCCACACCACCGCCACCGCGCCCCGACCACGCCCACCGCGGCGCCGACGCCCCACCACTGGTCGCCCAATACGGCACATACCCCGGCCCCGTCCCCCCGCGCGGCCCCCCGGCCGCCACCGGCGCCAAAAACACCCCCGCACCCGCACCCTCATCGGCAACCGCCGCCCACGCAGCCGCCGCCGACACCCCCCACCCAAGAACCGGGGGCACCGGCCCCTCCACCCCCGCCCCCTTGGACACCGCCGCCACGAACCGATCCCGCGCCGCCGCATCGGCACTGGCCCCAGCACTCAACAACGCCACACTCACCGCACGCCCCGACCCGTCGCGCCCCGCATAAACCACACCCTCGGCGCACACCCGACGACGCTCCACCAGCCGAAACGCCCCCAACTGCCGCGGATCGGCCTCACCCAACGCCATCGCACCCACCACCCGCACCCCACCTCACCCAACCGGCCGACACGCCCCAAACCCGCCACTGCACACAGAGCACACCCCACCCACCACCCCAGCCGGTAGTCTCGCCGATGCGCACCCAAACAACGTACCCGCGCCCAACGGGCGCGCGCCGAGCACGCTCCAGGGAGACCACCACCCATGCCTCACCCCTCCGACGCCGGCGCCACCCACCTCCTGCGCGCCGCCCTGCACGAGGTGTCCACCGTCATCGTCGGACAGGACCGCATGGTCGAACGCACCCTCGTCGCCCTCATCGCCGGCGGCCACTGCCTCATCGAAGGCGTCCCCGGAATCGCCAAAACCCTCGCCGTGTCCACCCTGGCCACCGTCGTGGGCGGCACCTTCAACCGCATCCAGTTCACCCCCGACCTCGTGCCCTCCGACATCATCGGCACCCGCGTCTACCACCCCTCCACCGAACAGTTCGACATCGAACTCGGCCCCGTCTTCGCCAACTTCGTCCTCGCCGACGAAATCAACCGCGCCCCCGCCAAAGTCCAGTCCGCGCTCCTGGAAGTCATGGCCGAACAACAGGTATCCCTGGGCGGCACCACCCACCCCCTGCCCGACCCCTTCATCGTCATCGCCACCCAAAACCCCGTCGAATCCGAAGGCGTCTACCCCCTCCCCGAAGCCCAGCGCGACCGCTTCCTCATGAAAGTCCTCGTCACCCACCCCCGCGCCCACGAGGAATTCGAGATCCTGCGCCGCATGAGCACCCGCCCCCCGACCCCCACCCAAATCCTGGACCCCCTCACCCTCAGCGAACTCCAAACCGAGGCCCACACCGTCCAGGTCGACCAACTCGTCGCCGACTACATCGTGCGCCTGGTCATGGCCACCCGCGAACCAGCCGAATACGGCATCCCCACCCTCACGCCCCTCATCGAGGTCGGGGCCAGCCCCCGCGCCACCCTGGGCCTCGTGTCGGCCGCCCGCGCCCTCGCCCTCATCCGCGGCCGCACCTACGTCCTGCCCGACGACATCGCCGCCCTCGCCCACGACGTCATCGCCCACCGCCTCATCCTCACCTTCGACGCCCTCGCCCAGAACATCACCCCCACCAACGTCATCGACCAAATCCTGGCCGCCGTCCCCCCACCCCGCGTCATCTGGGACGAAACCACGCCGCCCCCCGCCACCGCCGCCCGATGACCGCCCCCCCGGCCCACGCCGCCCTGCGCCACCTCAGCCTCACCGTCACCCGACGCCTCGACGGCCTCCTGCACGGCCAACACCTGGGCCTGCGCGCCGGCCCCGGCAGCGAACCCGGCGACGCCCGCCTCTACCAGCCAGGCGAAGACGACGTACGCACCATGGACTGGGCCGTCACCGCCCGCACCACCCACCCCCACGTACGCGACCCCATCGCCGACCGCGAACTCGCCACCTGGACCCTGCTCGACCTCTCACCCACCATGGACTTCGGCACCGCCCACGCCCAAAAACGCGACGTCGCCATCAGCACCCTGGCAGCCGTCGCCCACCTCACCCACCACATCGGCGACCGCAACGGCACCCACGTCCTGCGCAACGGCCACCTCACCCGCTCACCCGCAGCCACCAACCACAACGCCCACCTCGCCCACGCCCGCGCCCTCACCGCGCCCCTGCCCCCCGACCCCGGACACACCACCCTGGCCACCGCCCTCACCGACCTGGCCCGCACCCGCCCCCGCCGCGGCCTGCGCGTCATCATCTCCGACTTCCTCGACACCCCCACCACGCCCCACACCCAACCGTCCTGGCAAACCCCCCTGCACCACCTCAGCGCCCGCCACCAGACACTCGCCATCGAAATCCTGGACCCGCGAGAACTCGACCTCCCCGCCATAGGATTAGTCACCATGAGTGACCCCACAACCGGGCGCACCCGACACGTCCACCTCACCCCCGACCTCCAACACCGCTACGCCCACGCCGCCCGCCAACAACGCACCGCCATCCGCGACGCCATCCGCACCGCCGGCGCCACCCACCTCACCCTGCGCACCGACCGCGACTGGATCCTCGACATCGCCCGCCACGCCACCCTGCACCGCACCAGCCCCCACCGCCGATAACCACCCGACCCGACAAGGACACCGACCGTGACCTTCCTGTCTCCCGAGCGCCTCTGGCTACTGCTGGCCGTCGCCGCCCTGGCCACGATCTACGTCCTCGTCAACAACCGCCGCACCACCTACGCGCTGCGCTTCACCAACCTCGCCCTCCTCGACCAGATCGCCCCCCGCACCCCCGGCTGGCGCCGCCACGTCTGCGCCGCACTGTTCCTCCTCACCACCGCCACCCTCGTCGCAGGCCTCGCCCAACCCGCCATGAGCGTCCAGGTCCCCCGCGAACGCGCCACCATCATCGTCGCCATCGACGTCTCCCCCTCCATGGCCGCAACCGACGTCACCCCCGACCGCATCACCGCCGCCAAGGAATCCGCCCAGGGCTTCATCGACACCCTGCCCGCCCGCTTCAACGTCGGCCTCGTCGCGTTCTCCTCGACCGCGAGCGTCATCTCCTCACCCACCCACGACCACCAGGCCGTCGCCGACTCCGTCGTCGGACTCACCATCTCCCCCGGCACCGCCATCGGCGAAGGCGTCTTCGCATCCCTGCAAACCATCAACTCCTTCGACGAGGACGCCACCCTCGACCCGCCCCCCGCCGCCGTCATCCTGCTCTCCGACGGAGAAAACACCTCAGGACGCCCCGTCGCCACCGCCGCCCAACTCGCCAGCGACGCCAACGTGCCCGTCTCCACCATCGCCTTCGGCACCGGCGCCTCCATCATCGAGATCGACGGCCAATACGTGCCCGCCAACATCGACAAAGCCGCACTCGAACGCCTCGCCGACACCACCGGCGGCCACTTCTACGAAGCCGAATCCGGTGCCGAACTCCAAAACGTCTACGACGACATCGGCTCCTCGCTGGGAACCGAAACCGTCCACGAGGAAATCGTCACCCGCTTCGTCGCAGCAGCCCTGCTCCTGGCCCTCGCCACAGCCGCCGCATCCCTCACCTGGTTCCAGCGCCTGCCCTAAACCACCAACAACCGCAGCCGGGCCACCCCCACCCCGCACCGCCCGCTACCGTGGTCCCGTTTGCCCTACTCACCACGCAGAAGCCAAGGAACCATGCCTGAGCACACCGGCGCGCCGACCGCCATCCTCTTCGATCTCGATGACACCCTCATCGACGACCACGCCGCCTCCAGCAACGGACTGCGCGCCCTCATGCACCACCTCGGCCACCCCGACTTCACCTCCGCCCGCCAACTCTGGGACGTCCAAACCGACCTCTCCTTCAACGCCTACCTCGCCGGACGCCTCACCCTCACCCAACAACGCCACGAACGCATCCGCGCACTCGCCACCCACGCCGGCCACACCACCCTCAGCGACCACCACTGCGACGACCTCTACCAGCACTACCTCACCGCCCACCGCAACGCCTGGCGCGCCTTCGACGACACCGACACCACCCTCACCCAACTCGCCCAACGCGGCATCACCCTGGGCGTGGTCACCAACGGCACCCACGCCTTCCAACACGACAAACTCACCGCCCTCAACCTCGCCCACCACTTCAGCGCCGTCGTCTGCTCCGACACCGCCGGCGCAGGCAAACCCGACCCCCGGATCTTCCACGCCGCCTGCACCCAACTCAACACACCCCCCGACCAGACCTGGCACGTGGGCGACCAGCTCCGCGCCGACGCCCTGGGAGCACTCACCGCCGGCCTGCGCCCCGTCCTGTGCGACCGCCAATCCCGCAACCCCCACACCGACATCCCCACCATCACCGACCTCAACGGCCTCATCCCCCTGGTCGCCGACGCCGCCGCAGCCGCAGTGGGACTGCTGTGAACCCCCACGAACACGAAGGCACCCCCGACCACCAACGACGCCCACGCCGCGTCACCGCCCACCTCCTGCACACCACCCCCCAAGGAACCGTCACCGCCGCCCACTCCGTACGCGTCAACTTCGCCGACGACCCCCAAGCGCTCCTGCGCGCCCACGCCGACCTCCCCCCCACCACCGCGATCACCCCCCTCGACACCCGCACCGAACTCGCCACCACCACCGACCCCGCGACCGGCGCCCGCCTGGCCATGCACATCGACCGGCTCTGCTACACCACCCCCACCCCCGCCGGCCCCGCCATCCCCCTGGACCAGGCCCTCACCCGCCTGCACCACGACCTGCCCGCCCGTGCCCTCACCGACCACGAACCCCCACGCCCCACCCTGGCGCTGCGCCGCTTCTGCGCCTACGGCCTCGTCACCGACCCCGCCGGACGCATCCTGCTCTCCCGCATCGCCCCCGGCTTCCCCGGCGCCGGGACATGGCACCTGCCCGGCGGCGGCACCGACCACGGCGAGGACACCCACACCGCCCTCACCCGCGAAATCACCGAAGAAACCGGACAGGACGCCACCCCCGGACGCCTCATCACCATCACCCACCACCACCGCACCAACCAGACCGGCCCCGACGGCACCACCGGGGAGATCTACGCGGTGTGGGTATTCCTGAGCGCCTACGTCGCCCGCCCCTGCACCCCCCGCGTCACCGAAACCGCCGGCTCCACCGTCGACGCCTCCTGGTTCACCCCCCAAGAGCTGGCCGGCCTCACGCTCTCCACCACCGCACGCCAAGCCATCACCCAGCAGCACCGGTCCTGACCAGGCCCCGCACCACTGCCCGCTGCGTGCCCACGGCCGCGCGGGAAAACACTTCGCCCGGGCCCGCCACCCACGCGGCCCCCGCCCCGCACGCCGTGCACACACCGGCCACCCCGCCCCGGCGCGCCCCTGCCCCGCAGGCGCGCTCAAGCCAGACGGCCGGCGCATTCGGGCAGAGAGCGCTCTTCGACCTTGTTGGCCTTGTCGGCGATGGGCGCAGCCGCCTCACCGTAGAACAGCGCAGCGCCCCGCGTGTCACCGAGCACTCCGAGGAGATGGGCGCCCACGACACGTTCCCGCTGCCGGATCAGCCAATATCGTCCAGGAGCACAAGCCCCCGATCGGACCCGTAGACGCGCGACCGCGACCACCTGGATCAACCACACCGGCACGGTCGGAACCAGCCGTTACCAGCCGTTCCAGCCACACGTACAGGGCCGCGGACCCGGGGCCCTGAGCCATACGGTCGCCCCGGTCGGCATCGACCAGGACAACAGGCCCCACACGGGCCAGCTGCTGCATGACGGCTTCGGTCGTCCCGTAGACGTGCGCGACCACGACGACCACCCAGGCCACCCACCGCGCGCAGCGTGAGCACCGCTTGGGAAGTGACGCTCACGACAGGGTGGCAGCACAACAGCAGCAGGCCGAGACTGCCGTCGCTCCCCGACGGAGACTGCGCCCGACGGGCCCCGCCCCCCAAGACCGGATCGGCCGTCGCGGCCCGCCCCTCGCCCCGGCCCCGGCCCTAGAACGAAAGCGGGTGCGCCGGCACCTGAAAACAGGAATGCGCCGCACTCAACCCGACAACCACCGCCGCGCCCCGTACCCGCACGCCCCGACCCCCAACGCCACCACCCCCAACAGCACCGACTCCAACGGCAGGCAGAACGCCAACACCACACACCCCACCAAACCCACCACCGGAACAGCCAACAACGGCCGATCCTCCTGCGGTCCCAACCGCAACGCCGACGCATTGGCCACCGCGTAATACACCAACACCCCAAACGACGAGAGCCCCACCGTGGTCCACACGTCACCCACCGCCACCACACCAAGAACCACCACCGCCACCACACCAACCGCCAACCGAGGCGCCCCCGCCCCCAACCGACGCACCACCAGCGGCAGATTCCCGTCCGCCGCCATCTCCGACACCGTGCGCACCACACCCGACAACAACGACACCAACGCCGCACCACACGCCAACGCCGCCCCCACCGCAACAACCGCACCCACCACACGCCCAGCACCCGCCGCGACCACCGCATCCGCCAACGGCACCACCGAATGCCCCACCGCACGCGGACCCAACACCGCCATCACCGACGCACCCACCGCCCCGTACAGCACCAACGCCGCACCCAAAGCGACCACCGCCGCACGTCCCACCACCCGGCCATCACGCGCCCGCGCCCCAAGCGCCGTGATGCGCGCATACCCCGCAAACGCGAAGAACACCATCCCCGCCGCCGCCAACACCCCCGACAACCCGTGCCAGCGCCCCTGCAACGCCAGATTCGACACATGCGCCGCACCACTGCCCCACGCGACCACCACCACCGCGACCACCACCGCGACCACCACCACCAACAGCAGCCGCACCACCCACTCCGACAACCGCACCCCGACCACCACGGCCACCGCCGCAGCCACCACCAGCACCGCCCCCGCCACCCCCGGCGCCTGCGGCCACACATACACCCCGAACACCAGCGCCATCACCGCACACGACGCCATCTTCCCCACCACAAACGCCCACCCGGCCAAGAACCCCCACGCCTCACCCAAGCGCTCACGGCCATACACATACGTCCCGCCCGGCTCCGGGTGCCGCGCAGCCAACCGCGCCGACGACGAAGCGTTGCAGCACGCCACCACCCAGGCGATCACCAACGCCAACGGCAGCCACACCCCAGCCGTACGCGCAGCCGGAGCCCACACCACGAACACCCCGGCACCCACCATCGCGGCCAGGCCCACCACCGTGGCACCACCGGTCCCCAGCGACCGCACCGGCCGACCCAACGCATCAAAAAGAGAAGACGTACTCACGGCGCGAGTGTGCCCGATGCGGATCACGTCCGCGTGAAGACCCCCCAACTCACCGACCAACCCCACCCCACACCACCAAAAAAGAGGGCCGCCCCAGACACCCCCGACCCCCGCGACAGCCGTGCTTGCCCTCCACCGACCAACCGGCAATATGCGCCGCGCAAGGCAGGAACACGAGCGCCCCGGCAAGTCAGCCCACACCAGCCCCCAGCGTGCGCCCCCCGTCCAACGTCAGCACCTGCCCCGTCACCCACGCCGCATCCCCCGACGCCAAGAACGCCACCGCCGCCGCCACATCCTCGGGCTCGCCCAACCGACCCAACGGATACCCCGCCACCACCCCCTCCTCGTCAGCCAGCAACGCCTCCGCGAAACGCGTCCGCACCACCGCAGGCGCCACCGCGTTCACCCGCACCCCCGGCGCCAACTCATACGCCAACTGCTGCGTCAGATTGATCAGCGCGGCCTTGCTCACCCCATAAACCCCGATCCCCGGCGACGGATGCTGCCCGGCAAGCGACGCCACATTCACCACCGCACCCCCGTGCTCGGCCATCCACGCCCCGTACACCGCCCCCACCCACTGCGCCGCAACCGTCACGTTCACCTCAAAAATCTTGGCCATCGCCGCACCACCGGCCTCCAGCACCGGACCGAACACCGGATTGATCCCCGTGTTGTTCACCAACACGTCCACCCGGCCGAACTCCGCCAACGCCCGCCCGACCACCTCATCGCGATGCGCACCGTCCTGCGCCCGCCCCGCCACCCCCAACGCGACCCCCGCACCCCCCAACCCCGACACCGCCTCCGCCAACGGCCCCTCCGACCGCGCCGTCACCACCACCCGACCGCCCTCATCAACGATCCGACGCGCCACAGCCAGCCCGATCCCCCGGCTCGCACCCGTCACAACCGCGACCCTGCCCGCAAAACGCCCCACGACCGCTCCTTCGCCCACCCACGCCGACACCACCGAAACCAAACAATACCGACCAGACGGTCTGCCAATCGGAGCAACCCACCCCACCCACCCAAACCCTGGTAGCGTCACCCACCGTGACCTCGCACTACTTCAACCCCGACCCCGACACCCCCCACAAAACCGCCACCATCGACCTCGTCCTCCCCGACCTCCACCTCACCCTCACCACCGACCGCGGCGTCTTCTCCCCCGACCGCATCGACCTCGGCACCCGCATCCTCCTCGAAACCGCCCCACCACCCCCCCAACACGGCACCCTCCTCGACATCGGCTGCGGCTACGGCCCAATCGCCCTCACCATGGCCAAACGCGCCCCCGACGCCACCGTCCTCGGCCTCGACGTCAACAACCGCGCCCTCGCCCTCGCCCGCACCAACGCCACCGCCCACGCCCTCACCAACACCCGCTTCCGCCACATCACCCCCGACGCAACCCCCACCCCCGACCAAGAACCCGACACCCCCCAACTCCTCACCGGGCCCTTCGCCGCCATCTGGTCCAACCCCCCCATCCGCGTCGGAAAACCCATCCTCCACACCCTGCTCCGCACCTGGCTCGGCCGCCTCGCACCCGGCGCACACGCCCACCTCGTCGTCCACAAAAACCTCGGCGCCGACTCCCTCCAACGCTGGCTCGACACCAACAACCACCCCGCCACCCGCATCGCCACCCGCGCCGGATATAGAATCCTGCGCACCACCAACAACACCTGACCTGCCGGTAAGCTCAACACCGACCGCCACCCAACCCCAGATACGAGGAACGCACACCAGGTGAGCACGCAACTGCGCCCCACCGACGTCAAACGACTCAACCGCCAATGGCGCAGGCGCACCAATGGCCGAATCAGCCTCATCGTCGAATCGGTCACCCAACCCTTCAACCTCGGCTCCATCCTGCGCACCAGCGCAACCCTGGGAGTCGACACCATCTGGCTCACCGGCAACGCCATCACCCCCGACCACCCCCAAGTCGGCAAGACCGCACTCGGCACCGACGCCAAGGTCACCTGGGAAAAACTCGCCACCACCGGCGAAGCCGTCACCGCAGCCCGCGCAGCCGGATACCGCATCGTCGCCATCGAACTCGCCCGCGACGCCCTGCCCCTGCACGACACCCCGCTCACCGGCGACATCTGCCTCGCCGTCGGCGCCGAGGACCACGGCTGCTCACCAGCCCTCCTCGCCGCTGCCGACGCAACCGCCTACATCCCCCAGATCGGCCGCGTGGGCTCCCTCAACGTCGCCACCGCGACCGCAATCGCCATCGCCGAAACCCGCCGACGCGAATGGGAAACCCTCCCCGCCACAGCGGACGACCCGGCCATGCACTAAACCCCGCCCCGCCCCTCCCGCCAGGCACAACGCCCGCGGGAGCCCCGGCGAACCCACATCATTGGGCAAAAACCCTCAACCAGGGTTGGATAACGCCCAACATGGGAACTTCTCAGCCTCAACGAGCGTATTTCCCTACACCCGAGACATGAGAGAGGACAATGGACCCGTCCCGAAGTACGAGCAGCGTCCACACCGGACGCTGTGCTTCCGACTTAGACGAACCTCCTTCACCAAGCAGCGTGCGCACCGAGCCTGACCGCTCCGAGGCGGTGCGTGCGTCATGACCATCATCTTGAACATCCTCCTCGGAGCACTGGTGGTCTTCCTGATCACCGTCGCCACCGGGTACTTCGTCGCCCAAGAGTTCGGCTACATGGCGGTGGACCGATCCCGCCTCAAAGCCCGCGCCGCCGCCGGCGACACCGGCGCAAGCCGCGCACTTTCCATCACCAACCGGACCTCCTTCATGCTGTCCGGCGCCCAACTGGGCATCACCGTCACCGGACTGCTCGTCGGATACGTCGCCGAACCAATGATCGGCTCCGGAATCGGACAGCTCCTCGGCGGAGTCGGCGTCCCCCAAGGCGTAGGAGTCGCCCTGGGTACCGCCCTGGCCCTGCTCTTCTCCACCGTCGTACAGATGGTCTTCGGCGAGCTCTTTCCCAAGAACCTCGCCATCGCCCGACCCGAGCCCGTGGCCCGCTGGCTGGCCCTGTCCACCGGCATCTACCTCAAGGCATTCGGCTGGCTCATCTGGCTCTTCGACCAGGCCGCGATCCTGCTCCTCAAGGCAGTACGGATCGAACCCGTCGAAGACGTCCAGCACGCGGCAACACCCCGTGACCTGGAACGCATCGTCGAGGAGTCCCGCGACAGCGGCGACCTCCCCGCCGAACTCTCCACACTGCTCGACCGGACACTGGACTTCTACGAGCGCACCGCCGACCACGCCATGATCCCCAGGCCCCAGGTGGCCTCCGTCGAAGCCGACGAACCCGTCAGCCGCGTCGTGGAACTCATGGCCACCGGCCACTCCCGCTTCCCCGTCCTCGGCAACGGAGTCGACGACATCATCGGAGTCATCTGCCTGCGCGACGTCCTGGCACTGGGCGAACGCGAACTCGACACCGTCCAGGTGTCGGAGATCGCCCGCAGCGCCGTCATGGTCCCCACCTCGCTCCCCCTGGCCACCGTCCTGGCCCAGCTCCGCGAGGCCGACGACGAGTTCGCCTGCGTCGTCGACGAGTACGGCGGCCTCGCCGGTGTCATCACCACCGAGGACATCGCCGAAGAGCTCGTCGGCGAGATCGCCGACGAACACGACCCCGAGGACGAAGGCGAAGCCCGCGTCGGCGACGACGGAAGCTGGCTCCTGCCCGGCGCCATCCACGTCGACGAGGTCGAGCGCCTCCTCGGGCACGACCTGCCCGAAGGCGACTACGAGACCATCGGCGGCCTGGTCATCAACCGGTTGCGGCGCCTGCCCGCCCCCGGAGACCACGTCACCGTCGACCTTCCCCGCCACCCGGGAGCGCACGACGCCGACCCCGACCACGTCATCACCCTCACGGTCGAGAACGTGGACCGCCACGTCCCCGAGACCGTGCGGCTGGAACTGAACGAGGCCACCACGGCCTCCTCCGTCGAAGAGGAGGTGACCGCGTGAGCGACATGAACCCGTGGCTGGCCATGATCATCTCCGTGGCGATCATCGGTCTCAGCGCGTTCTTCGTGGCCATCGAGTTCGCTCTCGTGGCCGCCCGCCGATACCGCCTGGAGGAGGCGGCGGAGACCAGCGCCTCGGCGCGCGCCGCGCTCAAGAGCGCCCGCGACCTCTCGCTGCTCCTGGCCGGTTCCCAGCTGGGCATCACGCTGTGCACGCTGGCGCTGGGCGCCATCACCAAACCGGCCGTCCACCACCTTCTGGAGCCGCTCTTCCACGGATGGATGCCCGACGCGGTCTCCTATGTGGTCTCCTTCGTGGTCTCCCTCATCGTGGTGACCTTCCTGCACCTGGTCGTGGGCGAAATGGCGCCCAAGTCCTGGGCGATCTCGCACCCGGAGAAGTCGGCGACCATGCTGGCGATCCCGATGCGGGCGTTCATGTGGTTCACCCGCCCCGTCCTGGTGGTCCTCAACGGCATGGCCAACTGGTGCCTGCACCGGGTGGGCGTGGAGGCCGTGGACGAGGTCAGCGGCGGACACAGCGCCGACGATCTGCGCGAACTGGTGGAGCACTCGGCCAAGGCCGGTTCCTTGGACCCCGAACGGCGCGCACAGCTGGCCACCGCGCTGGAGGTCAACTCCCGTCCACTGCGCGACATCATCACGCCGAAGGACGAACTGGCGGGGGTGGCGCCCGACGCCGGCCTGGACACCATCAAGCGGGTAGCGCGCGAGAGCGGGCACCTGCGACTGGTGGTGGGTGAGGACGAGCCCTTCGGTGTTCTGCACGTGCGGGACGCGCTCACCAGCGGCTCGGAGACCACCGCCGCCGAGCTGATGCGCCCGGTCCTGACCCTGGACGCGGCGACCCCGATCTACGCGGCGCTGAGCATCATGCGGGAAAGCCGTACCCACCTGGCGTTGGTGGAGGAAGAGGAGAACCTGATCGGCCTGGTCACCCTGCAGGACATGCTCGACCGGCTGCTGCTGACCGGCGAGCACCCCGCAGCGGTCTGATCCGCTCGCCGTCCGACGGCCCGGCCCCTCACGGGTGCCGGGCCGTTCGCCTGTGGGGAAACTCTGCGTAATGCCCTGTACAGCGAGTGACCATCGTCGGCAAAAACACGTCCGATCCGCCCCCGATGTCGCATTTTTGGGCGCATCCTAGGAGTATCTGGTGGCTTGCCACTCGATTTGTGTAGTGGCTCTGTTGTTTGTAGAACAACACAGCCACCTTTACGGTGTAGATTTTTAAGAGTCGAGCGATACTGTTTTCCCACGGAGCGAACCATCGGAGAGATCCCTACGATCCACGGCCACGATTCTCTTGTGCCCTTCTCGGAGCAGGCTCCCCAACGCGCTTCCCCACTCCCCCGGAGCGGAGTCCGCCCACTGGGCGCACGGCTGCCCACGACCGAGCCCTCCCCTCCCCCGCCGCGAGAGGGACCGCCCGATGCGCACCTCGTCCCTTCGACGGGGACAGGCCCCACGGACCGCTCTCGATCAGTGCCGTCACGACGCCGCGTGATAGGTCGCCTCGTCGAAGTCGGCGGGCAGCCCGCCCCCGCTCAGGTC
The DNA here is from genome assembly GCF_030268225.1 of Nocardiopsis ansamitocini. Lineage (GTDB taxonomy): Bacteria > Actinomycetota > Actinomycetes > Streptosporangiales > Streptosporangiaceae > Nocardiopsis_D > Nocardiopsis_D ansamitocini. Next base: position 322,151 of record NZ_BSQG01000004.1, read on the forward strand.
CCAGGCCCAGCGGCCCGGGATGGCGGCCAGGCGGTTTTTGGTGGTGGCCGCCGACAGGTGGCTGCCGCGGGCGGTGCGCGTGTTCTCAAGCGTGCGGCGGTAGTCGCGCACCACTCAGGCCCGTACGGAGGTGTCGGTGAGCGGGCCGCCGCACCCAGGTCGGTGGAGGCGGCCAGCTTGTCGGCGAAGGCGCGGTGTTCGTCCGCCAGGCAAGGCGAGGGTCCGACGCAGGCGACCGGTGCGTGTGTTTCCAGAAGTAGCCGCTGGCGATGAACACCTGGCCATCCCCGAAGCTACTACTCAGCGGTCACTTTGCGGCTCACCGGAGCTTCGGACGAACCAGGCCTACATGTCCGTTCGTCCCGGCTCCACGAGAACGGCGCCTACCTGGCGGCCTTCGGATCCGCGGACTGCGTGTCTCCCATCTCCACACGGAAGGGGTATGTCCTGGCTGCGGTGAACGCGCCGTGGATCGGCATGATGAGCGAGGTGAGGCGACGGACATCGGCGTCGCCGATCGGCGTCCACAGCGCCGCGCAGTGCTCGTCGGTCTCGACCTCGATCTGCTCGCGCGCCGCGACGCCGGCATCGGTAGCGGTGCCGTCGGCGTTGAGCCAGCCGCGTGCGACGAGGCGCGTCGTTGCCGCAGCCACCTCCCCGTCGTCCCACAGTCGGGTGGCACGCGCGATCGCTTCCGGGAAGTGACCTGTCGCGGTTTGCAGAACGTTGCAGTCACACGGCCCGAGGTCGTTGGCGGCGAGGACGGTGAAATGCGCGTCGCCGCGCCACTCGCGCAGCACCGTGATCTGCTGCCATAGCGCGACGAGCGGATCGGCGGGGAGGGGGACCGAGGCGTTGGCGGCGGCCAGCGTCTTCCCGGCGTAGTCGGCGCTCGCGACGACCGGGTCGATGAGCGATCGTGCCTCAGCGATCTGATCGGCGGCGAGGCTCACGTCGACGCGCTGCAACGCACGATCGACGGCTGCGAAGCGGGCGTCCTGCCACTCCTCTGGCGTCGCTGTGTCCCACACGCCTGCCATGGCCTGCACCGACCGTGGGCTGAAGTTGTAGAAGGCCGCGAGTGTGACCTGCCACGGGACCGCGCCCATCGGTGCTGACCGGAACGCGAAGTACGCCGGCCCGTACTCGGTTACGCCCAGCTTGGCGGCCTCTTCCGGCGCCTCGGGGATGAAGTAGACGAACAGGTGAGTCGCGTTGATGGTGAGGCTGACCTCGCGGACGGCATTCAGATCCATGTCAGCGCGAGCGAAGGTACTGGTGAGATGCATTGCGGTGGTCTCCCGGCAAGTGGAAGGATCAAGATCGTCTTTGGTGTATCCGGTAAGTCAGGACTGCTCTGGCGCGGTGATCTGTACGGAGATCGCGCCGAGTTCCTGCACTTCGATCCGGACCGTGTCTCCCGGTGCCAGGTAGCGGCGGCGGCCGGACAACTCCTGGATGCAGCCGGTGCCCACGGGGCCGCTGGCGATGATGTCACCGGCTCGCAGCGAGGTGCCGCGCGACGCGTGCGCCAGCATCTCGCCGAACGACCAGTGGATCTCGTCCCAGCTGCCGCCGCCGTAATGCTCATCGTTGACGTACCCGTCCATCCGCAACGCATAGCCCTTGCCCGAGCGGTAGGGCTCCAGTTCGTCGGGGGTCACGAGGAACGGGCCGAGGCTGGTCGAGGTGTCCTTGCTCTTGGACGGGCCGTACACGAACCCCATCTCGCTCGCGGAGATATCGCGTGCGCTCCAGTCGCAGTAGACCAGGTAGCCGGCGATGTGATTCTCCGCCGTGGCGGCGTCAAGGTTCGAGCAGTCCCCGGCGATCACCGCGGCGACCTCGACCTCGTAGTCCCACAACTGAGCCCCCGGGGCGAGGGGGACCTCGTCGTGCGGTCCCTTGATCGCCGCCGGGTTGGAGAAGTAGAAGAGCGGATACTCGTACCAGACCGGGCTGACCCTGCCGTCGCCAACCGCTGCCTTACCCGCGTTACTGATGTGGCGTTCGAACGCGGCGAAGTCCCGGACCGCCGGGGGCACCGGTATCGGCGCCAGCAGGTCGGCCGTAGCCAGCTCGACGACCTCAGTCGGTTCCCTGGTTGCGGCGGCCTCCAGCCCGCCCTCGGCGCGCAGCAGCTCCAACAGGCCCATGCCCACGGCGTGGATCTCGTTGTCGTGCACAACGCCGCAGCGCGTGGAGCCGTCGGCGGAGCGGTAGCTGGCCCACTTCATCGGGCAAGCACCTCCCGGGTGTAGTCGTTCGTTCCCCCGGTGATCACGACCGTCTTCATGCGGCCACCGCCCGCGCGAACTTGACGATCTCCTCGACGAACAGCTCAGGCTGCTCCAGGGCGGCGAAGTGGCCGCCTGCGGGGATGTCGTCGTTGAAGTAGCGCAGGTCGTGATAGGCGCGCTCGGCCCAGATACGCGGGGTACGCGTCAGTTCGTCCGGGAAGACGCTGACACCGACGGGAAGGTCCAGCTCAGTCAGAGCGAGCGGCTGCCGGGCGTACTCCCAGTACAGGCGGGCCGCGGAAGCAGCCGTGCCGGTGAACCAGTACAGGGAGATGTGGTCGAGGATCTCGTCGGGGGTGAGGGCATCGGGCCGGGCCCAGTCGAGGAACTTCTCGTAGATCCAGGCGGCCTGCCCGGCCGGGGAGTCGGTCAGGGCGTAGCCGATGGTCTGCGGCCGGGTGCGCTGCACGACGTGGTACCCGGAATGGACGGCGAAGAAGCGGCGGCCCTGTTCGAGTGCGGCCTTCTCCTCAGGGGTCGGGGCGTCGCCGACCGGTGGTGCGGCGAGGAACTCAGGGAAGTTGACGTGGACCGCACGCAGACCCTTCAGGCGCTGCGCCCCCATGCGGGTCGCGACGACACCGCCCCAGTCGCCTCCCTGGGCCAGGTAGGAGTCATAACCGAGGCGCCGCATGAGCACGCCGTACGCGCGGGCGATCCGGTCCGGGTCCCAGCCTGTCGAGGCGGGTTGGTCGGAGAAGCCGTAGCCGGGCATCGAGGGGACGACGAGGTGGAAACCGTGCTCGGTGAGCGGGCCGACGGTCTTGAGGAACTCCAGGAACGAGCCCGGCCATCCGTGCAGCAGCAGCAGGGGGATGGCGCCGGGTCGGGGTGAGCGCACGTGCATGAAGTGCAGGCCGAGACCGTCGATGGTCGTGCGGAACTGGCCCAGCTCATTGAGCCGCCGCTCCAGATCGCGCCAGTCGTACCCGGTGGCCCAGTACTCCAGCAACTCCTCAAGGCGCTCCCGCTGCACCCCCTGACTGCTGTCCGGCGCTGTCTCCCGGCCGGCAAGGCGCACCCGGTGGAGCCGGTCCTTCAGATCCCCCAGGGCACTGTCCGGAATGTCGATACGAAACGGTGTCACGCTGTCCGATGTCATGGTCACCACTGTGCGGCCGCGACGAGGCCGCAGTCCAATGATTGTTCCGACACACGTAATACAAGCCGCGTATAAGGCCAGCTAAAGTGAGGTTGTGTCCGAACTCTTCCCCGCACCCGTGGACCTCGACCTCCGGCTGGTGCAGTGCTTCACGGTGATCGCCAAGTACCAGCACTTCGGCCGTGCCGCCGAAGCGCTGCACACCACCCAGCCGTCGCTGAGTCGACAGATCCGCCGCCTCGAACAGCAAGTGGGCGTCCGCCTGCTCGACCGCACCACGCGCGGCACCCGGCTCAGCGAGGCCGGCGAGGTTTTCCTGCCCCAGGCCCAGGGGTTGCTGCGCGCCGCGGTCGAGGCGATGGCCCGCACCCGGGCCTCGGCCCGGCCCAGCAGCATCACCATCGGCTACACCAAGGGGCTGGCCATCACTGCGGCCGTGCGGGCCCTGCGGGGCCGCAACCCCAATGCCGAGGTCCACACCCGCCTGCTCGCCTGGAATGACTCGCGCGGCGCACTGCTGGAGCACCGCGTCGACGCGGTGGTGACGCGTCTGCCGTTCCCCACCGATCGGCTGCGCGTCACCGTCCTCTACGACGAACCGCGCGTGCTGGTCGTGTCCCGGGACCACCGTCTGGCCGGCAAGGAGTCGGTAACCCTCGGCGACATCGCCGACGAGCCGATCCCCCGCGTACGCCAGTCCGACCCGTTACTCAACGCCTACTGGCGGCTCGATCCCCGGCCCGACGGGCGGCCCGCGCCCGACGGCCCCCTGGTCGAAGCCCTCGAGGACAAACACGAACTCATCGCCGCCGGGCAGGCCGTGGCCATCGGGCCTCCCCTCGACCACGCGACCGGCCTGCATCCCAGCCTCACCACCGTCCCGTTGCACGGGGTCGAACCGAGCCAGGTCGTACTCGCCACGCGCACCGGCGACCGCAGCCGTCTGGTCACCGATTTCCGCAAGCATGCCGAAGCCCTGCTCACCGGAACCCACCCTGCAGGACCGATCCGCACCCCATGATCAGCGGCAGCTCCGCCCGCATACGCAAGCGACCATGGCCCGTGCCTGGGCTGCCGCTACAGCGTCCGACAAGATCGGGGGCTCCTCCAGGGACGTCCTACGCGCCGCTGAACCGGACGACGCCGAGCGGGCCGCGCCCGATCAAGGCATGTGCGGGCAGGGCTGCACCTCGCGCGTCGGCGGATCCTAGGGGTCGTTGCAACACCGAAGGTCAGTTGCTCGTCGCGAGCAGCTTAGCGAGGCGCTCGGCTGGGGTATCCCAGCCGAGCGTTTTGCGTGGGCGTCCGTTGAGCTGGACGGCCACTGCCTCCACGCGATGAACGCAGGTATCCCTCCGGGGATCTGACCGCCCTCGAAGTTACTCAGCGGTTACCTTACGGCTCGCCGTAACTTCGGGAGAATTAGGCCGTATCCGTTTGATCGGGGTGGCATCAGCGAAAGCGACAGGTTTACAACGTAGATTAAGAAGAACGTCAAGCGAACGCCCCTCTTCTCGATGCTAGACGCCGTCCAGGAACCGGGTTTTCTTCGTCTGAAACTCCTCTTCGGTGAGCAGCCCCTCTTTGCGCAGCCGCCACAGGGCCCGCAGGCCGGACCGCACCCGCTCCTGGGCCTACTCCCCGGCCGGCGCGGGGCCGGGCGCGGCGGTGATCGCGGCCGGTTTCCTCGCCGCCCATGCGTGGGCCAGGACGGTGGCCGCCATGATGAGGCCGCCGCGAGAGGGACAGGGGTGAGGAGGATTACCACAGGATCCGAAGACCAGATCGGCCGCGCCCACTGCTCCCCGCCCTGGAGGAATTCGAGGCCGGTGTGAGCGCCCTGCTGGCCGCCGAAGCGCGCAGCATCGGACACAAGTTCGTGGCCAAACCCGGGGCCGCCTACGACAGATCGGTCACGCGGTCGGCGGTGCTTGTTCGGCGGCCGCGATCTGCGTGTCGATCTGCTCGAACATCTCGAGGAGCCCCTTCGGCGACTCCTCATTGAAGAGCATCTCCAGGCTCTGCGCAGACTCGTGGGCCGAGGCCCCCGAGCGCGGGAACAGGTCGGCCTCGTAGCTGGCCAGCGCCGCTTCGGTGTCACCGGGACGGGCGGCGATGGCCAGAGCGAGCAGGGACCCGTCGTACATGGCCAGGTTCGCGCCTTCGCCGGCGAACGGTGACATCAGGTGGGCGGCGTCGCCCAGTAGTGTCACGCCGGGGACGCGCGCCCAGCTGATCCCGGGAGGCAGGGCGTGGATACGCCGGGGGATGAGCGGGGCGTCGGCGTGCTCGACGAGGCCCCGCAGCCCCTCGTCCCATCCGCCGAGCCGGTCGAGGACGGCCTTGCGTGCGGCCGGGGTGTCGGTGAAGTCGATGGTGTCGAGCCACTCCTCGGGAACGCGGAAGCCCAGGTAGGTGTGCAGGCTTCCGTCAGATTCCTTGTGACCGAGGAAGCCGGTGGTCCCACGGAACGCGAACAGCATCCCTTCGCCTATGACAGCCGCTTGCTCGGGGTGCCTGTCGTCCGCGTCGAACAGGTCGGCTTCGACGAACGAGATCCCGGTGTAGGCGGGCCAGGCGTCGGTGACCAGCGGCCGGACCTTCGACCAGGCACCGTCCGCGCCGATGAGCAGGTCGGTGGTGATGGTGTGTCCATTGGCGAAGGTGACCTCGTGCCGGCCGTTCCCGCCTGGCAGGGGGCGGGCGGCGGTGGCCTTGTGGCCCCAGCGGACGATGCTCTGGGGCAGGGCGTCCAGGAACATGTCGCGCAGCTGTCCGCGGTCGACCTCTGGTCGCTTCAGGCGTCCGTCGTCGGCTTCTTCGCGTAGGACGGCGCCGGTGTGGTCGAGGATGCGCATGGCCTCCCCGCCGTGGCGGATGATGTCGGCGAACGCGTCCCAGAGCTCGGCGGATCGAACGGCTTTTTGGCCGCTGGTGTCGTGGATGTCGAGCATTCCGCCCTGGGAACGGGCGTCCCGGCCGGCTTCCAGGTCGAACACGGCGGCTTCGATGCCCTTGACGTGCAGGACGCGGGCGGCCGTCAGGCCGCCGAGTCCGGCGCCCAGGATGGCGATGGGATGGTGCGTGGTCATGGTCGTCCCCTAGCCGAGGTCTGCGAGCGGAGCCGGATTCGTTCGCGGTTGCCGAGGGATCGGTGTGGCCGCGATGCCGGTGAGCAGTACGTGGATCGCCCAGGTGGAGCGTGCCGATGGCGGGCCCGCGAGCACGGCGTCGGCATGGGCGGCGACATGGGGCGCTGTGGCGGGGACCGCGGTGCGCACCGCGCGTTCGAGGGCGTGCGTCTTGGCCTCGCCGCCGACCGGTGCGTCGATGCCGTCCGAGCCGGGGTCGCCGTGTTCGGCGGCGGTCGCGGTGACCTGCTGTAGGAGCAGGTCCGTTCCCCATGCCGCACGGTCGGCCGGCACGTCGCCGTCGATGAGGAGTCCGAGAACGCGGTCGAACAGGCGGATCGTGTGGGGACCGGCGGGGCGCAGGGCCAGGGCGGAGCGCGCCAGCCCCGGATACCGGAACAGGAGGTCGCTGTAGGCGCCCAGGAGAGTGTGGATGCGCTCCTGCCAATCCCCCGGGCCGTCCTGAGGCAGTGATCCGATGAGCTCGTCCAGGACCGCCGCGTGCAGTTCGGCGGTGTTGGCGACGTACACGTACAGGGAGGCCGGGCCGGTGTCGAGGGCCTGGGCGACTCGGCGCATCGTCGCCTTCTCCAGGCCTTCGGTCCGCATGATCTTGACGGTCTCCGCGATGATCCACTTGCGCGAGAGGGCCGGCTTGGCCGGCCTGGTGCGTCGACTACGTGGTTGCTTCTCCATACCCACAAATTAACGAACAAGTTCGTTACGAACAAGTTCATTCAGGCAATCGCTTTGCAGGGGAAGGGGTACTCGGTCAGGGGCAGAGCCGGTCGGGCCCGGCGGCGCAGCGTGGACCGCTGCCCCCCGGGGCCGCCCGGTCGAAGCCATGGAAACCGCGTCCGCCAGGCGGAGTCGTGGCTTATCCGTGCCTGTTCGATAGCGTCGGAATCAACGAAAGTGCCAGGTTTACGGCGTAGATCAAGAAGAAGGTCACGCGAACGCCCCTCTTTGCGCAGCCGCCATAGGGGTCGCCGGCCGGACCGCACCCGCTCCTGGGCCGGTGCGGCGGTGATCGCGGCAGGTTTCCTCTCCGCTTCCGCGTGGGCCAGGACGGTGGCCGCGATGATCAGCGCCCGTCCCTCCCACCCCTCGCCGAGCAGGCAGACCAGGTCCTCCGTTGCTCCTTGCCCTTGGCCCGGCTGGCTTCGGAGCCCGACCAGGCCAGGGGCAGTCAGGGACCAGCGCCAACGCCCGCCGTCTGGTGCCGCCCTGATCCGGGAGACCGGGGCCGGGACGGACCTAGATGCCGTTGACCCTGAGGGTGACGTCGATGTTGTCGCGGGTGGCCCTGGAGTAGGGACACATCTGGTGCGCCTTCTCCACCAGGTCGGCCGCGGTGGCCTGATCGGCGCCCGGGATCGTGACGTCGAGCAGGACCTCCAGGCCGAAGCCGTCGCCACCGGTGCCCAGGCTCACCTCGGCGGTGACGGAGGACCCTTCGACGGACTCCTTCTCCTTGCGCGCGACCCCCTTGAGCGCGCCGTGGAAACAGGCGGCGTAGCCCACGGCGAACAACTGCTCGGGGTTGGTCCCCGGGCCGTCGTCACCACCCATCCCCTTGGGAACCGAGAGCTCTACCTCGAGGCGGCCGTCGTCGGTGCTGCCGGTACCGGTACGGCCGTCGCCCTCGGCGGTGCCCTTAGCGGTGTAGAGAGTCTTCATGGTGCGCCCTTTCCTCGTGATCATGAAACGGTCTGGGTTCGCGTGGCGTCGCGGCCGGCAGAGACGACCGATTCGGTGAGCTGGTCCAGCAGAGGCTTCAGGAGCCTCACCTGCTCCATCGACAGGCCGGTCGAGCACAGCACACGCTGCGGTACTTCTTCGGCGCGGCGACGCGCCTCGATGCCGTCCTCGGTGAGCGCGACGCGCACGATCCGCTCGTCGTTGTCGGTACGCGAACGACGGACCAGGCCGCGGAGCTCCAGCCGCCGCAGGAGCGGCGACAGGGTTCCCGAGTCCAGTCGCAACGAAGCTCCGAGCTCCTTCACCGACAGCGCGTCGTGTTCCCACAGCACCAGCATGACCAGGTACTGGGGATAGGTGAGGTCGAGCTCATCGAGGAGTTCGCGGTAGACACCGGTCAGCGCCCGGGAGGCGCTGTAGATGGAGAAGCAGAGTTGGCTGTCCAACGACAGGTTGGCGGTTGCGTCCGATCCGACCATGGCGGCCGACCCCCTCTCACGGCTACTTTCGCATTACACACAACCAGGTTGTGCACAACTTATTGTATTCGCCCCCCATCGGGAACAGTCCGGAGCCACACGCGTTGTTGACAATCGGGCAGGACCGCCGCACGGGAGCGGCGCGACACGACGAACAGACGGGGCAACGCGACCATGCCGGTGCACGAGGTGGACACGATCGTCCTGGGCGGTGGCCAGGCCGGACTGGCCACCGGCTACTACCTGACCAAACGGGGGCTGCGTCCGGAGAGCGACTTCGTCATCGTGGACCGCGGACCGCAACCCGGTGGGGCGTGGCAGCACGTGTGGCGCTCGGTCCGGCTCATCTCTCCCCCCGCCTACACCCGGCTGCCCGGACTGAAGTGGGAGCGCTTGAGCGAGGCCCCGCCCAGTGGGCCCGAGGTCGCCGCCTACTTCGCCCGCTACGAAAAGCATTTCGGCTTGCCGGTGCGGCGCCCGGTCGTGGTTCGCCGGGTCACCGACGCCGACCCCGGAGGGAAGCACGAGCGGACCGGTCCGCTCCTGGTGGAGACCGACACCGGCACCTGGCGGGCCCGCGCCGTGGTCAACGCGACCGGCACGTGGGACCGCCCCTTCCTTCCCTCGGTCAACGGAGCGGCCACCTTCGGCGGACGCCAGCTGCACGCCGCCGGCTACGACTCCCCCGAGGAGTTCGCCGGGCTGCGGGTGATCGTGGTGGGCGGAGGGCATTCCGCCCTGCAGATCCTTGCCGAGATCGCCACCGTCGCAACGACCGTATGGGTGACTCGCCGACCACCGGAGTTCCGGGACAAAGGGCTGACCGAGGCCGACCTCGTGGCGGTCACCGACGCGGTGGCCGCGCGCGTGGCCCAGGGCAAGCCGCTGCGCAGCGTGGTCAGCTACACGGGGTTGACCATGACACCGGCGGTGGAACGGGCCGCCCAGCGCGGGGTGCTGACCGCCCGGCCGATGTTCGAGCGGATCACGCCCGAGGGCGTTGCCTGGGCCGACGGTTCCACCGAGCGTGCCGACGTGCTGGTGTGGGCCACCGGGTTCCGGCCGGCCCTTGGCCATCTGGCTCCGCTACGGCTGCGCTCGGAGCTGGGCGGGATCGCGATGAAGGGGCCGCGCACCGCGGTGGACCCCCGGGTTCACCTGGTGGGGTACGGGCCCTCCGCCAGCATGATCAGCGCACACCGGGCCGCCGCCGTGGCTGCCCGGGAGGTGGCAGCGGGACGTCAGGATGCACGTGCACACTGAATGCCCGGTTGCTCCCATCGATACCGTTTTTGCTGCTCTTCAGTGATAGCGTCCCGTTCCAGGCGGCGCCCCTGGTGCAACCGGCCGCATTGGCGTGGTGGTGCGCATCCCGGAACCGGCGATCGCCGCCGGTAGGGGGTTCGCCCGATCGGCATCGCACCTGTGCAGGAGAGGCCCATGACCGTTCCGCTCGTCATCGACACCGACACCGCCCAGGACGACTGCGTCGCCCTGCTGGTGGGACTGCTGGACCCGCTGGCCGACCTCCGGGCGATCACCATGGTCGCCGGCAACGTGGGCTTCGACCGGCAGGTGCACAACGCGTGGCTGACCCTCAACGCGGCCGGGCGGCTGGGGGAGGTCCCGGTGTACCTGGGGTCGCGCCGGCCGATGATGCGGCCGTGGGAGAGCGCGGAGAACGTGCACGGCGACGGTGCGGGCGGCCTGGACATGGACGTCACCGGTCTCGCCCCTCAGGACGAGCACGCCGTGGACGCGCTGGTGCGCATGGCCGCGCAGTCGCCCGGGGAGTTGTCGATCGTGGCGATCGGCCCGCTGACCAACATCGCCGCCGCGCAGCTCAAGGATCCCGGCTTCGCCGCCAACGTCAAGACGCTCTACGTGATGGGCGGCTCCAACAACGGGCGGGGCAACATCACCGCGGCCGCGGAGTTCAACTTCTACGTGGACCCCGAGGCCGCCAAGGCGGTGTTCGCGGCCGGCTTCGAGGTGGTGGTCGTGCCGTGGGACCCGCTCACGTTGCGCCAGGCCGTCTTCGGCGACGAGCGCCTTGCCGCGATCGCGGATCTGGGCACCCCGTTGTCGGACTTCTTCACCAGGGTGTGCGCCGCGACCCTGGAGTTCGACCGCAGTGTCGGCATCGACGGAACCACACACCCCGACTCCTTGACGGCGGCGCTGCTGCTGCACCCGGAGCTGGTGCGGCGCAGTGCCGGTTACCACGTGGACGTGGAGACCTCAGGCGAGCTGACCCGCGGCTATTCGGCGATGTCGTGGGGGGTGCACGGCCTCGACGCCAATGCCACCGTGATCGAGGAGATCGACTCCGAAGGCTTCTACGGCTACCTGCGCACCCTCTTGGCCACCCCCACCACCCCGCAGCGCCCCTTCTCCTGCGCGGACTGACCAGGAGCGATACGGATCACGCCCCGCCGGCCGGAGAAGTTCCGGGGCGGGGCGTCGCCCGTTTCCGAGGCGGATCAGACGGTGGCCGGCCGGCCACCGCGGCTCTCCCCCACGCGGCGCAGCGCACGCAGTGAACGCTGCCAGTCCCCCTGGAGCGCAGCGGCCAGGGTGGTGTCGTCGAAGGGGCCGTGGGTCAGCTCCAGGCGCGTGCAGTGACCGGAGTCGAACAGGCGCCACCGCACCAGGGCGTCGGAGCGGGGCCAGGTGTGGGCGAGTTCGCGTCCGCGCTCCAGCACGCGGATTCGCCCCGGGCCGGGCCCCCAGCCGAGGTCGTAGTGTCCGCCCACTTCCGCCTGGACCGAGGCGGCCTCTCCGGCCCACTTCGCGACGGACCGCGGGTCGGTGAGGCAGGCGAAGACCGCGTCACGGTCGGCCTTGATGGGGATGCGGGCCCGGGCGACCCCGTCGGTGACGGGGGTGAGGTCGTAGCGGGGCGACAGCACCCGCCCCTCGGTGTGTTCGGCGAGCACCCCCAATGCCAGGGTCCAAAAACGGGTCAGGGCGCTTCCCGCCGGGGCCGGCTCGTGGGTGACGCGGACGTCGGTAGGTCCGGTGCCGGTTCCCTCCAGGGCGATCTCCACACGGGTGGTCGTCCCGGACAGCTCCCAGTCCAGTCGCAGCAGCCGGCCCGGGTCGACGTGCACCAGGCGCTGGGCCGGACGGGCCGGACCGGGGGTGTAGCGCCCCCAGAAGGCGTAGCGCCCCTGGTCGGGGGCGATGTCGGCGTACTCGGCGAACCAGCGGCGCATGGCGTCGGCGTCGGTGAGCGCGGCATAGACGGTGGCGGGAGGCGCGTCGATGCGAATCGACGCGCGGACAGGTTGGTGAACGGTCGACATTGGTCGTTCCCCTCGGTTTCCTGCTCGAACGGCGCGGCAGGCGCTGCTGGCACCCTAACCGCGACGGGCGTCGCGTATGCGCGGAATTGGTCACATCGGTCGGAGGGAAGACCCGTCACCAATCGGGAATGAAAACCGTTACCATTTGCTTGTACTGATCACGGGCCCGCACGGAGCCCGCGACCCCAGGAAGGCACTCCATGGCCAGAAACGACACCCGCCCGGTCATCAGGCTGAAGTCCACTGCAAACACCGGCTTCACCTATGTCACCCGCAAGAACCGGCGCACCACCCCCGACCGGATGGTGCTGCGCAAGTACGACCCGGTGGTGCGCGCGCACGTGGACTTCCGCGAAGAGCGCTGAGCACCGACCACCCCACGCACCGACCTCTTGGAGACAATCACCATGCGAACCGGAATCCACCCCGACTACCGCCCCGTCGTCTTCCGTGACCGGGTCGGCGGCCTCGCCTTCCTGACCCGCTCCACAGCCACGAGTCAGAACACCGTCGAGTGGGAGGACGGCACCACCTATCCCGTCATCGACGTCGAGATCTCCTCGGCCAGCCACCCGTTCTACACGGGCAAGGGCCGGGTGGTGGACACCGCCGGCCGTGTCGAGCGCTTCAAGCAGCGCTACAGCCGCTCCTGACCATCGACCCCGATCCGACGAAGGACCACCCATGGCCGTTCCCAAACGCAAGATGTCGCGCTCCAACACCCGCAAACGCCGTTCCCAGTGGACGGCGCATGCCCCGCACCTGGTGGAGATCACCGTGGGCGGACGAACCGGGCGCGTGCCCTTCAACCTGGTTCCCGCCTATCGCGCCGGACTCCTGAGCCTCTAGGGGAGCCCGGCGCGACCGGGTGTTCAGGGCAGGGTGCGCGAAGCGGGACCGGTGTAGCCGGCCAGCACCGAACGGGGCAGCGGCCCCTTGATACGCGCCCCGCTCTGGCGCTCCTCCCATGCGTGGGCCAGAATCCCCACCGAGCGGGACAGGACGAACAACCCTCGGCCGAGCTCGGGGGCGAACCCGAGCTCGGCGTAGATGACGGCCGTGGCGGCGTCGATGTTCATCGGCACCGGACGCGTGCGCCCCCGGGCCAGTGCCGCCTCCAGCGCCAGCGCGGCCTCCAGGGACCGTCCCTCGACCACCCCTTCCGCCACGGCCTTCTCCACGAGGTCCAGCAGCGGATCACGGCGCGGGTCACGCGGGTGGAAACGGTGCCCGAACCCGGGAACGTAGCGTCCCTGCCCGCGGTGCTCGGCCACGATCGCGCCGGCCGCGTCGTCCAGCGCCGCTCCCTCGTCGTGCCTGGCGCGCAGGTCCGCCAGCAGCTCCATGCACTGCTGCCCCGCTCCCCCGTGCACGTCACCGAGCAGGTTGACCCCCGTGGCGACGGCGTTGTTGAGGCCCACACCACAGGTGGCCGCCATACGCGCGGCCGCGATCGAGGGGGCCTGGGGGCCGTGGTCCACCGCGGCCATGAGTGCCGCCTCCAGCAGACGGGAGCGGGCGGGATCGGGAAACTCCCCGCGCAGCATCAACCAGACGGTGTCCACGAACGTGGCACGCCCGATGAGGTCCTGCACGGGGTAACCCCGCAGTTCGATCTCCCCGGGGGCGATGCGGGTCACCCCGGTCGCCCACCAGTCGCCGACCTCGCCCCGGGTCATGGGGGTGTCTGCGGCAGCGCTCATGTCGCACCGTCCTCTCTCAGTTCGCGGATCGCGGCGTCGTCCCATCCGAGCTCGCTCAGCAGTTCGTCGGTGTGCTCGCCCAGCAGCGGCGGACGGCGGGCCGGGACGGGGCCTCTGCCGTCCACGTGCACTCCGTTGCCCAGGACCCGCAGTCGGCGGTCGGGGGCGCCGGGGAAGTCCATCTCGTGGACCAGTCCGCGGTAGGTCACCTGGTCCAGGTCCAGGGCGTCGGCGACCCCCAGCACCCGCGCGGCGGGGACGCCCGCGGCGGCCAACAACTCCTCCCACTCCAGAGCCGAGCGACGGACCAGGAACTTCTCCAGTTCCGTCCGCAACTGCTCCCGGTTGCGCTTGCGGTCCTCCCGAGCGGCGAAACGGCGGTCGGTGGCCAGTTCGGGGCAGTCGGCCACCGCGCACAGGGCCACGAACTGCTCCTGTTTGTTGGCGGCGATGTTGAGGTCGCCCTCACCGGTGGCGAAGGTCCCCGAAGGGGCGGCGGTGGCGTTCTCGTTGCCGATGCGCGCCGGCTCGGCACCGGTGGTGAGGTAGTTGGACACCCCCCAGCCCATAGCGGTGATCGCGGTCTCCAGCATGGAGACGTCCAGGAAGGCCCCCGCACCGGTGCGTTCGCGGCGCACCAGTGCGGTGCTGATGGCAAAGGCCGCGGCCAGCCCGCCCATGACGTCGGCGACCGGGAAACCCGCACGCAGGGCACCGGTGTCGGGGGTGCCGGTGGCTCCCATCATTCCGGAGAGGCCCTGGATGATCTGGTCGTAGGCGGGTCGCTGCCGCATGGGCCCCGCGGAGCCGAAGCCCGAGACCGCGCAGTAGACGAGGCCGGGGTTGATCGCGCGCAGCCGGTCCCAGCCGAAACCGAGCCGCGCCAGAACGCCGGGGCGGAAGTTCTCCAGCAGCACGTCCGCCCCTGCCACCAGGCGTTCCATGACCTCCTTGCCGCGTTCGTGCTTGAGGTCGAGGGTGAGTGAGCGCTTGCCGGCGTTCTGGGCCAGGAAGGACGCCCCGACGAGGTCGGCGTTGAGTTGGGGGGAGCCGCCGAGTTGGCGGGCGAGGTCGCCCGAACCCGGGACCTCGACCTTGACCACGTCGGCTCCCATGAGCGCCAACTGGTAGCCGGCGTAGGGGCCGGCCAGCACGTTGGTGAGGTCCAGGACGCGCACTCCGGCGAGCAGGGCCTCCTCGGGGGTGTCGGTGCTCACAGCGCCCCCGCCCCGGTGGTGGGGCCGTCTCCGCCGGCGGGGTCCAGGCCGATCTCGGAAATGCGGGCCGCGGCACGGGTGACGGCCGTGGTGAACCCCTGGACGGCTTCGGGGGTGAAGCGCGCGGTGGGTCCGCCCACCGCCAGTGCCGCCACGACCGAACCACCGCCGGGAGCGAGCACGGGAGCCGCGACGCCGGAGGCGCCGGTCTCGCGTTCACCGTGGCTGACGGCGTGGCCCTCCCGCGCGGCCCGCTCCACGTCGGCGCGCAGGGTCCGCGCGTGGCCGGGGCCGTGCGGGGAGAGGGCGGCGACCCGCAGCAGCAGGGCGTCGTCGGCCTGGGCGAGCAGCACCTTGCTGGCCGCCCCGCCCCACAGCACCATCTCGTCCCCGACGTTGACCACGTGGCGCAGTTTCTGCGGGCCGTCCTGCTGGGCCACGCACAGTCGCACCGCGTCACTGCGGACGTAGAGGTTGACGGTCTCGGCGGTTTCGGCGACGAGGCCGCGCATGACGGTGCGCACGGCCTCGGGAAGCTGCCAGGCGGCCTGGGCCAGGCGGGACCAGCGCAGCAGGCCGGGGCCGACCCCGATCTGCCCGTCGGGGCGCGCCCACAGCAGGCCGCGCTGCTCCAAGGTGCCCACCAGACGCAGGACCGTGGTCTTGGCCAACCCGCTGAGCGTGGTGAGCTCGCGGATGGACCGGCGCTGGTGCTCCTCGTCGAAGAGCGCGAGCAGGTCCAGTGCGCGCAGGACGCTGCGCACGCTGCCGTCGGGTTCGGTGTCAGCCATCGGCACCCCTCCATAGTGCGGTCCGTCAGGTGGACCATTAATTCCATTTGATGGACTATTCCGTTCAGCGTAACCGACCGCACCGCCATCGAGGAAGCCACCCTCCACCAGCGGCCTTCCTTGCGGCCGTCGCACTGTTCACCACAATTTGACGAGGGCGAAACCGCCATACCATCGCGCAAGTCAGCGACAAAACGGCAAAAGTCGCGAGCAATCGCATTGACAGTCCCCGATGTGACCCGCATCATGTTCCAAGCCATTTAACGGACCCCTTGGTCCATACAGTGGACCAAGTGATCGGGAAGCAGTGACCTGATGGGCAAACAGCGGATACTCCGCTCAGCAGGAGCCCTGGCCGCGGTCGCGGTCGTGGCGGCAGCGGCGGTCAACGCCGGCCTGTCCGACGACGGCGCAGCCGAGGCCCGCCAACGGCTCAACATCGTCGTTCCCGCCGACCCCGGCGGCGGCTGGGACCTCGTGGGGCGCGAGACCCAAAACGCGCTACGCGTCAACGACCTCGTCGCCAACACCCAGGTCGTCAACATCCCCGGTGCGGGAGGCACCATCGGCCTGGCCCAGACCGTACGCCGCGCGGGCGACGCCACCAGCCTGATGACCACCGGGACCGTGATGATCGGCGGCATCGTCGTCAACGATTCCGCCCAGACCCTGGAGGACGTCACCCCCATCGCCCGCGTCGCCGACGACTACGAGGTGTTCGTGGTGCCGGCGGATTCTCCGCTGGAGGACATGGGCGACCTGGTCGAGGCATGGCGCGCGGACGCCGGAGCCGTGTCGGTGGGCGGCGGATCCCTGGGAGGCACCGACCACCTGCTGGCAGCGCTGGTGGCCAAGGATCAGGGAATCGACCCCCAAAGCGTCAACTACATCCCTTACGCCGGCGGCGGTCAGGCACTGACCTCTCTGCTGTCGCACAACATCGACGTCGGCGTCTCCGGCTACAACGAGTTCCGCGACCAGGTCGAGGCGGGCAATATCCGCGTCCTGGGCGTCTCGGCCGAGGACCGCGTGCCCGGACTGACCGAGCACCCCACCCTCGCCGAGCAGGGGATCGACGCCGTCCTGCCCAACTGGCGCGGCTTCATGGCCCCGCCCGGGATCACCGAAGCCGAGCGCGCCGAGCTGACCGCGATCGTCACCGACATGGTGGCCACTCCGGAGTGGCAGGACACCCTGGAGCGCAACCGCTGGGTCGACACCTTCCAGTCGGGTCCGGAGTTCGAGGAGTTCCTCGGAACCGAGATCACCCGTATCACCGCCATCACCGAAGACCTTGGACTGTCATGACCACCCACACCACTCCCGGCGCCACCCCGCCTGTACCGGGCGCCCGCACCGACTGGTGGCGCGGGCGCAGCGAGATCTTCGTCGGTCTGCTGACCATCGGCATCGGCGCCTTCGTGGGCGTGCAGACACTGTCGATGCGCGTCCCGGACAACACCTCCTCCCCGGGACCGCAGTTCTTCCCGACCCTGGTCACCGTTTTGATGCTGGTCGCGGGCATCGCACTGATCGTGCAGGTGGTTCGCCGCCCGGCGACCCCCGACACCGACGGGCCCCGCAGCGCCGAGGAACTGGCCCAGGAGCAGACCGGGGCCGTGGGCGCCATCATCGACGGCCACCACGAGGAATCCCGTCCCCACGCCACCCACAGCGACTGGGCGACCATCGGCATCGTCCTGGGCACCCTGGTGCTGTTCACCCTGGCACTGCAACCCGTGGGCTGGCTGCTGTCGGGGGCGGTGCTCTTCTTCGGCGTGACCTACGCCTTCGGCGGGCGGCGGATCCTTTTCGACGCCACCCTCGCCCTGGTCTTCTCCTCCGTCATCCAACTCGCCTTCGTCGCCGGACTGGGCCTGAACCTGCCCGCCGGAATCCTGGGAGGCATCCTCTAACATGGCCACCCTCGACCTACTCATGGGCGGCTTCGCCGCCGCGCTGACCCCGGCCAACCTGCTGTGGGCACTCATCGGCGTCACACTGGGCACCGCCGTGGGCGTGCTGCCCGGCCTCGGCTCGGCAATGGCCGTGGCCCTGCTGCTGCCGGTCACCTTCAAACTCGACCCCACCGGCGCGTTCATCATGTTCACCGCCGTCTACTACGGCGGCCTGTTCGGCGACTCCACCACGTCGATCCTGATGAACACCCCCGGCAACAGTTCAGCGATCGCCACCGCGATCGAGGGACACAAGATGGCGTTGAAGGGCCGCGCCTCCCAGGCACTGGCCACCTCCGCCATCGGGGCCTTCATCGGCGCCGTGACGTCCACCGCGATCGTGGCGTTCTTCTCCGGCGTGATCATCGACATCGCACTGCGCTTCGGGCCCGCCGAGTACTTCGCGCTCGCCGTGTTCGCGTTCCTGGCGACCTCGGCGGTGGTGTCGCAGTCGATGGTGCGCGGACTGATCGCGCTGTCCATCGGTCTGACCGTGGCCATGGTGGGCATCGACACCCAAAGCGGCGCCGCCCGGTTCACCTTGGGCGTGCCCTCGTTGTACGAGGGCGTCAGCATCGTCACCGTCACCGTGGGCCTGCTGGCGCTGGGCGAGGTCCTGCACGTGGCCTCGCGCATCCACCGTTCCACCGACCAGTCCAGGGAGGTCCTGCGCGGCACGGGAACCCCGTGGCTGAGCCTCGCGGACCTGCGCCGCGCACTGCCCGCGTGGCTGCGCGGCCTCGGCTTCGGCCTGCCCTTCGGCGCCATCCCCGCCGGAGGCTCGGAGATCCCGACGTTCCTGGCCTACGGCAGCGAGCGCAAACTGGCGAAGATGCGGGCCCGCCGGGGCAAGGGCCCCGACGAGTTCGGCGAGGGCGCCATCGAGGGCGTCGCCGCCCCCGAGTCAGCGGCCAGTGCAACGGCCGGAACGGCCATGGGCACCCTGCTGGGGTTGGGCCTGCCCACCTCCGCCACGGCCGCGATCATGCTGGCGGCCTTCCAGCAGTATGGGATGCAGCCCGGACCACTGCTGTTCGAACGTAACGGCGACCTGGTCTGGGCGCTCCTGGCCAGCCTCTTCATCGGCAGCGTGATGCTGCTGGTGCTGAACCTGCCCTTCGCGCCGTTGTGGGCCAAGCTGCTGTTGATCCCCAAGCGCTACCTCTACGCCGGGATCACCGTCTTCGCGGTCCTCGGCGTGTACGCGGCCGCCTACTCCATGGCCGATCTGTGGTTGCTCATCCTCTTGGGCCTGCTGGGCTTCATGATGCGCCGCTACGAGATCCCGGTGGCCCCCGTCCTCATCGCGGTGATCCTGGGCCCCCTCGCGGAGACCGAGTTGCGCCGCGCCCTGGCCGTGGGCCAGGGAGACGTGGGGGTGCTCTTCGCGGGACCGATCACGTTGGGCATCTACACGGTGATCCTGCTGGCCGTGGCGTTCGTCGGAGTGGCCAGGGCCCGGTCGCGGACCCGCGCCCGCAAGGAGGAGACGGCCCCCTCAGGCACCGTCCCCCGCTGACCATCCCGGACCCTTTGCCGGAGAACCCCCTCGGTCTCTCCGGCAAAGGGCGCCCGGCCCCGCTTACCGAACCGTCCCGGTGCGGAGGCCGGGCAGGGCCCGTTCTCCCTGTTGAAGCGGGGGGAACGGGCCCGCTCTACGCGGTGGTGCACGGCACGTGCACCACCGCTCTCCCCTCCCACCGGTTGCGCAGGAGGAGAACCGCCGAGCGGTCGGCCGGCCCCCTGGTCCGACCGACCGCGGTTCAACGGCGCGCCGTTCCCGCCTTCTTCGGCGGGAGCGGGAAGAACCCGCTGGTCCGGCGCGCGTAGTCGGCCCAGCCGGGCCGATCGCGCATGTGCGCTTCCAGGATTCGCTGACCCGACCCCTTGGTGAGCAACAGGGTCATGACGACAGGGGCGTAGATCGTGAGAACGCCGGGCCACGCCTCGGCCGCCACCAGGAAGATTCCCCACCACACGCAGGCGTCGCCGAAGTAGTTGGGGTGACGTGTCCACGACCACAGACCGCGGTCCATGATCGCGCCCTTGTTGCGGGGGTCGGCCTTGAAACGCGCCAGTTGGGCGTCGCCCACGGCCTCGAAGAGCAGCCCGATCGCCCACACCGTGACGCCCACCAGCGCCAGAAGGCCCAACGGACGCTGGCTGTAGCCCGCTACCTGCACGGGCATGGAGATCGCCAGCAGGATGGCGCCCTGGAGCAGATAGATGGAGCGCACCGCGTAGGCGGTGCGGTTCCCCGGCGCTTTGGAGAGCAGTCTGGCGTAGCGCGGGTCCTCGCCCTTTCCCGCGGAGCGGCGGCCGATGTGCAGGGCCAGGCGCAGCCCCCACACGACCGTCAGGGCGCACACGAGCCAGGTGCGGGCCGCGTCACCCTGTCCGATGGACAACAGCGCCGTGGCCAGGGCCACCACCGCGAATCCGATGCCCCATGCGACGTCGATGACGCTGTGCCGCCCCACCCGCATGGCCACGGCGAACGTCGCCACCAGCACAGCGGCCACCGCGACGACGCTGACCATGAAGTTGACGCCCAGGGCCGCCCAGTCGAAGTCCACGGGGGTCACCGGACCGGGGTGAAGTCACGCAGGGCCGGCAGGCCGCTGCGGCCGTCCCCGGTGGGACGTACCGCCAGGATCTGGTCCACGCCCATGCGGTTCTCCTCGAAGGCCAGGCCGCCCCCCACGAGGTAGAGGCGCCACACTCGCGCCATCTCCTCGCCGACCAGCGCCACGACCTCCGCGTAGCGTTCCTCGAAGGTCGCGTACCATGCGTCCACGGTGCGTACGTAGTGCTCGCGCAACCCGTGGACGTCGCGCACCTCCAGGCCGGCCTCCTCGATGAGCGCCACCGTCTCCCCCAAGGGACGCATGTGCATGTCGGGGGCGATGTAGCTCTCGATGAAGGGGCCACCGCCGGGGTAGTCGCCGCGCCGTCGCGACATCTGCTGCACCAGGACGCGACCCTGCGGACGCACCAGCGCGTACAGCCGTTGGGCGAACACGGGGTAGTTGCGCTTGCCCACGTGCTCGCCCATCTCGATGGCCGAGACCGCGTCGAAGGGCCCGTCGTCGATGTCGCGGTAGTCCTGGCGGCGGACCTCGACGAGGTCGGTGAGTCCGCGCTGGGCGACCTGCTTGCGCACGTGCTCCAACTGCTCCGCCGACAGCGTCACCGCCGTCACCCGGGCTCCCCAGTGCTCGGCTGCGCGCAGGGTCAGCGAACCCCAACCGCAGCCCACGTCGAGCAGGTGGGTTCCCGGGCCCAGGCCCAGCTTGCGGCAGACCAGGTCGAGCTTGTCGTTCTGGGCGTCGGCCAGGGTGTACCCCGGGTCGTCGCTGGTCCAGTAGGCGCAGGAGTAGGCCATGGAGTCGTCCATGAACAGCGCGTACAGGTCGTTGGAGAGGTCGTAGTGGTGGGAGATGGCCGCGGCGTCGCGGTCGGGGGTGTTGACCCCGCCCGACAGGCGTGCCTCCGACACCGGAACCGGCGGCGGGGTTCCCACCGCGCCGACCGCGAGGGCGACCCGGACTGCCGACGCCGCCTCAAGGGGGGTGAGGCGTCGGGTGCCGTGTTCGCGGACGCTGGCCCACAGCCGGCGGAAACCGTCGGCGAGGTCGCCCTCGACATCGAGGTCACCGCTGATGTAGGCGCGGGCGAAGCCCAGTTCACCGGGTGAGGCGATGACGCGGCGCAGGGCCGCGCGGTCGCGTAGCACGAGGACGGGCGCGTCGGCGGGGCCGGCCTCGCTGCCGTCCCAGGCGCGCAGTCTCACCGGCAGCACCCCGTTGAAGTAGGCGCGCGCCAACGGCTCGATGAAGTGCGCGACGCCTCGCGGGCCTGTGCCCTCGGGACGAATCGGTGCATGCGGTGTCATTAGCGGCCACGCTCCAGGATCAGCTGTTCGACGTCGATGAGACCGGATCTGAATCCGGCCTCGGAATAGGCGAGGTAGAACTCCCACATGCGCTGGAACACCGGGTCGAAACCGAGTTCCTGGATGTCGTCGGCGCCGGCACTGAAACGCTCGCGCCACAGGCGCAGCGTCTCGGCGTAGTCGATGCCGAAGGCGTGCCGGTCGACCATGCGCAGCGCGGTGCGGGCGGCGGTCTGCTCCTCGATGGCACGCACCGAGGGGATCAGTCCGCCGGGGAAGATGTACTTGTGGATCCACGTGTAACTGGTGCGCGACGCACGCATCGCCTCGTGGCCCATCGTGATCGCCTGGAGGCCGACCCGGCCGCCCGGACGGGTCAAACGGTCCAGGGTGGTGAAGTAGACCGGCCAGTACCGCTCCCCCACTGCCTCGATCATCTCCACGCTGACCACCGCGTCGTAGCTGCCGCGTACGTCGCGGTAGTCGCACAGTTCGACCTCCACCCGGTCGGCCACGCCGGCACGTCGGGCACGCTGCAGGGCGAGGTCGCGCTGTTGTGACGACAGTGTCACCGAGCGCACCCGGGCGCCGCGTTGAGCGGCTCGGATGGCCAGTTCTCCCCAGCCGGTACCGATCTCCAGCAGCTCGGTGCCCGCGCCCACCGAGGTCAGGTCCAGCAGCCGGTCGATCTTGCGGTGCTGGGCACCGGGCAGGGACTCCTGGGTGGCGGCTCCCTGGAACAGGGCCGAGGAATAGGTCATCGTCTCGTCCAGGAACCGGGAGAACAGCTCGTTGGAGAGGTCGTAGTGGCGGTGAATATTGCTGCGCGCGCCCTTCTTGGTGTTGCGCTCCGAGCGGGGCTGGAGCGGCATCGCCAGGGTGCGCAGCTTCTGTAGCGGCCGTGGGATCAGGTCGAAGTAGGAGGCGGCGAACACCTGGAGCAGCGCCGGGAGGTCGGAGGCGTCCCACTCCCCTGCCATGTAGGACTCGCCGAAACCGATGAGACCGTTGACGGAGAGCCGGCGGCAGAACGCGTCGGGGTGGTGCAGTCGCAACACCGGTGCTGCGGCGTCTCCCGCGCCGCGCATCGCGGGGTCGGGGCACTCCACTCGGATCGGCAGCCGCGACAGCGCCCGGACGACGAGTGCGCGCGCGATGGGGGCGCGCACCACGGCCGTGGGAGCGTGGGCGACGTCGGGCCAACGCTTGGCATCGATGCTCGGTGGGGGCTGGATGAGGGTCATGATCGTCTAGTTCCTTGCTTTTCCGCACGCTGTTGATCGTCTGGGGTCGCTACCCCTGAGGGCGGCCTCGGCATGATCGGAAGGCCGCGGAGGAAGAGCTTGATGCCCTGGATGCGAATGCGCGCCGCCCCGACGAGGGGGGTCACCGGATGGCGCAGCGCCAGGGCGAGGAGGGCGGGCAGCGTCGCGGCGCGGCGCCTGCCCCGCACGCTGGCGGTGAAGGGGGCCGTACCGGGGCGGTGCAGGGTGATAGTCAGGGCCAGGCGATCGCCCGGTTCGGGCAGGCTGAGGCGGTAGTGGCCGTCGACCGGGTTGAAGGGCGACACGTAGAACGTCTTGGCGACGTCGGCCCGCCCCTGGTCGTCCACCTGGAGCAGGTAGCGGTGACGCTGGCCGTAGGTGTTGTGCACCTCGGCGACCACTCGACAGAGCGCGCCGTCGGCCTGGTAGCACCAGTAGACGGTGAGCGGGTTGAACACGTGGCCCAGTACCCGGGCGTGGCACAGCATCACGACCCGTCCCCCGGTGAGGTCCACGCCTTGGTCGTACAGGTAGGAGTCGATGTCGGTGCGCAGGTCGGCGGCCGGTACGGTGCCGTGGTCCCGAGCGTCGAACCGCGCGAGCCAGCGCAGGCCGAACGGCAGCCGCGGCGGATGGTCGAGATCGACCAGCCAGTAGTAACCGCCGTAGTCGAAGGAGTTGGCCACGGGTTCGGTGCGCACGTGGCGGACGGTCGCCTCGTAGAGTGCGGCGCCCGGGGCCAGGGGGCGGCGCGGGGCGTGGTCGGTGGTCACCACTGCGCTCCCAGCGCGGCGGCTGCCTCGACACCGGATCGGCAGCCGTCCTCGTGGAAGCCCCAGCCGTGGTGGGCGCCGGCGTAGGCAAGGACGCCGTCGTTGAGGTCGGGCAGGAGACGCTGGGCGGCAACCGACTCCGGCGTGTAGACGGGGTGCTCGTAGGTCATCTCGGCGATGACGGAGTCGGGGTTGACGGTGTCGCCGGCGTTGAGGCTGACCACGTAATCGCGCTGGGCGTCGAGACTCTGCAGACGGTTCATGTGGTAGCTGACCTGGGTGTGTGCGCTGTCGGGTGCGCACGAGGACAGGCGGTGGTTCCAGGAGGCCCGCAGGTGGCTCTGGGCGGGGAGTCGGGTGGCGTCGGTGTGCAGGACGGTGCGGTTGCGGGAGTAGTCGAAGGCACCCAGCACGCTGCGCTCGGCATCCGTGGCGTCGGGCCGCATCCGCAGTGCCTGGTCGGCGTGGGTGGCGATGACGGCTCCGTCGAAAGCGTCCTGTCCGCGTTCGGTGCGCAGGAGCACTCCGCCGTCTCCCGGACGTTCGACGGCATGCACGTGGGTGCCGAGCCGAACAGAGGTGAGCTCTTTGACCACGCGTTCGACGTACTCCCGGGAGCCTCCCTCGACGGTGCGCCACTGCGGGGAGCCGAAGACGGAGAGCATCCCGTGGTTGGCCAGGAAGGAGAAGAGATAGCGGGCCGGGTAGTCCAGGGCGGTCCCGGTCGGGCAGGACCACACCGCGGAGACCAACGGCAGCAGGAAGTGCGCGACGAAGTAGTCGGAGTGGCCGCGGTCGCGGACGAACGCGCCGAGCGTGGGGCCGGCCGAGGTGTCCTCGGCAGCGAGCAGGGCGCGGGCCGCGCGGTGGAAACGCGGGATCTCGGCGAGCATGCGCAGGTAACCGGGGCGGGTGATGATCTGGGGGTTGGGCAGCAGACCGCGCAGGCCACGCGCTCCGGCGTAGACCAGTCCGCATCCCGCACAGGTCACCGACAGGCTCATCTCGGTGTCGCGTGTGGTGACGCCGAGCTCGCGAAACAGTCGGGTCAACAGCGGGTAGGTGGCGTTGTTGTGCACGATGAAACCGGAGTCGACGGGAACGAGGCGCCCGTCGGGCTCCGCCACTTCGTGCGTGTGGGCGTGGCCGCCGGGCCGGTTGTCGGCCTCGAACAGGGTGACCTCGACGCCGGACCTCTGGAGGACATAGGCGGCGCTGAGCCCCGCCACGCCGCTTCCCACGACCGCCACTCGCCTCTGCGTCATCGCGCTCCCTCGAAGATCCGTGTGCTCTCAACGGATGATTCGGGGCAGGCTGGGGCACGGATTGGTCTTTTTTGCAAAATTTTTCACGGAAAGTGTTTTGCTGACCAACCGATTCGGAGCACACCTGCACCTTTACGTCGTAGATTCGTTCACGACGCATCGGCGGCGGAAAAACATGCGGGGCCGGGGAGAGTTCTCCTTCTCCCCGGCCCCGCGCAACGCGTGCGGTCGATCAGCCCTCGAAGTCCATCGCCATGATCGGCGAGCTGGTGGGCTGATCCGAGCCGCCCTCCGGCTCGATGGTCACGGCCACCCCGTTCGCCTCGTCCAGACCGGAGGCGAGCAACGGCTGCGGAATGCCGTCGGAACCGATCGGGACGACACCGCCGGAGCGCATGGCGCCGTCGGGGTCGGCCAGCCACAGCTGGTAGTCCTTGCCCTCCAGCGGAGCGAGTCCGCTGGCGGTGAAGACCAGACCCCCCGCGCTCTCGGAGGCGACAACGGTGGCGTGGACCCCGTCGCCGGCGTCGCCGGAGACATAGGTGGCGTCGGAGGCCGCCAGCACCTGGGCGATCGCCTGATCGTGCTGGCGGGCCTGGTCGAGTTGGATCTGCTGGTTGACGGCCACTCCCCCAAGGGCCAGGGCCAGCACCAGACAGGCGGCGAGCGCCAAGAAGGACCATCGTCGGCCCCACCCCCCGGCCGGCGAGGAAAGCTGGATCGGCGCCGGTGCCAACTGCCGCGTGCGCGAGACCTCCGAGAGCACTCGCTCCCGCATGGCGGGCGGCGGCGTCAGAGCTGCGGCTGCGCCCAGCAGGGCGGTGGTCTCACTGAGACCGCGGACTTCTTGAACGCAGGATTCGCACTGGAGGAGGTGCCCCTCGAAGCGATGCAGCTCGTCGCCGCCCAACGCGTTGAGCGCGTAGGCGCCGGCCAGCGTGTGCAGATCCTGGCGGAGCTTTCTGCTCACCACTCCACCCCCAGGCAGTCGCGCAACCGGATGAGTCCGTCGCGCATCCGAGTCTTGATGGTGCCCAACGGCACCGAAAGAAGATGGGCCACATCACGATAGGTGTAGCCGCCGTAATAAGCGAGTTTGACCGACTGGCGCTGGATGTCGGTCAACGTGTCCAGACATCGGCGCACGCGTTCGCGCTCCAACCGATCGGTGGCCTCCTCTTCGACCTCGTCGTAGGGGAGGGTGGCCTCGGCCGCGGCCGCACGCGCCTCGCGGTCGGTGGACGCCTGCTCGGATCGGACGCGGTCGACGGCGCGGCGGTGCGCCAGCGTCATGATCCACGCCGAAGGGCTGCCCCGGTGCGGGTCGTAGCGGCACGCGGTGCGCCACACCTCGACCAGTACCTCCTGGGCGACCTCCTCGGACTGGGCCGGATCGCGCAAGACCCTGCGCACCAGCCCGTAGACCTGCGGGGTGACCTGGTCGTAGACGGCCTCGAAGGCGCGCTCGTCACCGCGGGCGACTCGGCTGAGGAGCTCGACGAGATCGGGCGCCTGGGGTGCAGCTTCCGCCGGCCCCGGCCCGGGCCACCTCTGTGGGGACTCCTGGTTCATCGTTCTCTTTTCACACGGGGGGACCGGGCGGACCCGGGCGGGCCGCAGGGCCCGCCCGGGGTCAGTCAGCGATGCGCGAGGACTAGCTCGGCATCAGGACCTTGTCGATGATGTAGACGGTGGCGTTCGAGGTCTGGACGTTACCGCACACGACCTTGGCGTCGCCGTTCACGGTGTAGTCCTCGCCGGAGCCCTCGGTGGTGACCTTCTTGCCCTCAAGGGAGGTGAAGTCGCCCTTCTCCAGGTCGGCGGGGGTCTGACGGCCCTCGACGACATGGTAGGTCAGAACCTCGGTCAGCTTCTCCTTGTCGGCCAGGAGCGCGTCCAGGTCCTCCTTGGGGATGGCCTCGAAGGCGGCGTTGGCCGGCGCGAAGACGGTGATGTCCTCGGCGCCGTTCAGGGTGTCGCCCAGGTCGGCCTCGCCCACCGCGGTGACCAGCGTGGACAGCTCGGGGTTGTTGGAGGCGGCGGTGGCCACCGGGTCCTGGGCCATGCCCTCGAAGCTGCCCGGGCCGTCGGCGGGGACGTCGGCACAGGCCGGACCGAACTCGCCCGACGCCATGGAGGTGCCGCCGGTCTCCGCAGGGGAGGACTGGGTGGCGTCGGGGGTGGCCTGGGCGGCGTCGTCGCCTTCGTCCATCGTGCCACCGCCGCAGGCGGTGAGGCCAAGGGCGAGGGCGGCGGCAGCGGAAGCGACGAAGATGCTACGAGTGCTCATTGTGGTCAATCCTTTACTTTGTGTGACTAACTGTGGATGCAAAGGCCGCGTCAGCAGCCTGTTTCTCGGGTCAGGTCACTCGACCATGACCTGTACCGAATGCCACCCCGATGCCCCGTTGGGGATCGGATCGGCGCGTTCGGAGGTCTGTGTGTAACCGCTGGCGTCGGTGGCCCGGACCTGGAGGGTGTGGCGACCGGGTTCGGCCTCCCACTCCCAGATCCACTGACGCCAGGTGTCGATGCCGGGGACCTCGGCGAGTTCCGCCTCGCTCCACTCCCCCTCGTCGGCCCGGACCTCGACCGCCTCGATGCCCGTGTGCTGGGCCCAGGCGACTCCGGCGACCGCGACGTTGCCGGCGGGAAGGCGTTCGAGAGAGCCGGGGACGTCGATGCGCGACATGGTCTTGATCGGCGCCTTGACCGCCCAGCCTCGCTGGGCCCAGTACGCCTCGTCGTCGCCGAAGCGGGTCAGTTTGATGTCGGTGACCCACTTGGTGGCACTGACGAAGCCGTAGAGCCCGGGCACCACCATGCGTACCGGAAAACCGTGTTCCAGCGGGAGCGGCTCGCCGTCCATGGCGAAGGCCAGGAGCGCGTCGCGGCCGTCCATGACGGTCTCGGTGGGCGTACCGCACGTCCACCCGTCCTGGGAGGTGCTGAAGATCTGGTCGGCCCCCGACTGGACACCGGCCTCGGCGAGCAGGTCGCGCAGGCTCACCCCGAGCCAACGGGAGTTGCCCACCAGGTCCCCGCCGACGGTGTTGGACACGCACGTCAGCGTGATGTCGGATTCGACGACCGTGCGGCGGAGCAGGGTGTCGAAGTCGATCTCGATGGGGCGGTCCACCATTCCGTGGATGCGCAGGGTCCAGGTGTCGGGTGCCACGCTGGGAACGGTGAGGGCGGTGTCGATCCGGTAGAAGTCCCGGTTGGGCGTGCTGAACGGCGCCAGCCCGGGAACCTTCATGTCCACCCCCGCCGGAAGCGGGGGCAGCGGGGAGGCCGGAGCGGGCAGCTTCAGGGCGGCCCTGTCGCTGCCCACCGCAGAGGACCGCGCCATGAGCTGCCCCACGAAACCCGTCCCCGCCGCCCCTACGAGGACACCGGCCGAGGCCAGCGTGAAACGTCGGGTCGGTGAGCGTTTGGCGTCGGGCAGGGGCGGCGCGGGAGAGGACTGGTCGGCCGTTGCCTGACCGTCCGGGATGACCGGTTCGGTCCCCTTCCCGGCGCCCGCCTCCATACCCTGCGACCGCGGAAGGGGGGCCAACCGCAGCAGCAGGCCCAGTACGACCATCGCGGCCAAGGCCCCGACGACTACCGGGAGAACAGTGAGCAACTGGGGGTTGCGCCCCACCAGACCGGCGAGCGCCCCCAGGACCGCGAAGGCGGCGACGCCGAGGTAACCCACGATCGGGCGGCGCAGTGCGAGAAAACCGAGAGCGACGGCGAAGAGGGCGAGTACCGCGAAGATCCCGACGATCAACACGATCTTGTCGTAGACGCCGAACGTCGCGATCGCGAACTCCTTGACCGGAGCCGGGCTGTAGTCGACGGCGGCGTCGCCCACGACCACGATCGCGCTGTTCTGCCCCACCAGGGCGGCGACGAGTTCGGCAACCCCGAGGGCGGCCCCGGTGACGGCGACTCCGAGGAGTGCACCGAGAAGCACCCTCTTGGGGGTGCCGACGCCCTCAGGCGTGCTCTGGGTGTCTCTCTTGGTGCTCACAGTGGTTATTCGGGGTGGGTGGGCACAGGGATTGGTGGATTCTGAGATTTTTTTCGAGATCCGCCAAACACTCTTTTGACCAGCGAAAACGCCGCCCACCCGCCGGTCGGGCGGGTGGGCGGCGGTGGTGGCGGGGTCAGACGTGGTCGCGGGGAATGGCGGTGGTGTAGTCCCGGGCGAACACGCGCTCGTCGCCCTCGAAGGCGTCCAGGGTCGCGTGCAGGCGGAACTCGGTGGGGGTGGAGGTCAGAACGGTTCGGGTAAGGGTTCTGGCACTCCAGTCGCCCCGGGAGAAGCCCATGGTCCACACGGTCTCGCCCCGCACCGAGTCGAAGTCGTCGCCGACCCAGCCGTAGTGCTCCTCCGAGCGGCGCTCCACCTCCAGGTCGATGTCCTCGAAGCGGACGGTCCCCAGATCCTTGACGACATCGAGCGACGCACCGTAGTCCACCAGGTCGCGCGAGACGCCCCAGCGCTGTTCACCCGGCAGCAGCTGAGTGGTGCTGATGGGCTCGGTGCCCTCCGGCTCGTCGAAGGGCACCGGGGCGACGTCGTCGTCGGCCGCGGTCGCCCGGGTCGGCAGGGACAGTGCGGTGGACTCGCCCAAAAAGACCCGCATGAGTACCGGCTCGGGCGGGGGCCAGGCCAGCGGCCAGTACGACGTCGAGATCGAGACGCGCATACGGTGACCGGCAGGGAAGGCGTGGGCGACCCCGTTGAGCGGCACCGAGACCCGGTAGCGGCGCCCCGGCTCCAGTTCTCTGGGCTCTTCGTGCCCCTCGGCGTGGGTGAGGTTGAGCAGACCGTAGCTGACCCGGGTCGCCTTGCCGTCGGGCGAGACGTCGGAGAGCCGTACCGCGACCATCGCCACGGGCCGGTTCACCGCCAGTTCCAGGTCCAGCGCGGGTGCGCCGAGGATCTCGTGCGGCTCGGCCAGGGGCTCGCTGTCGAAGACCATGGAGCCACCGTCCTCCTCGCGCTGGTCGTAGGGCAGGTCCGGCGGGGCGTTGTAGGAGCACCACTTGCCCGCGAACTGCCCCACCGACAGTGGGGACTGCACGGTGCGCTCCGCGGGGACGACCTCCTGCTCGGGCTCGGCCAGGACCCCCGCCCCCAGCAGGCGCCGCTCGGTGCTCACGTGCGGGGAGGGCCAGGACGGCTCGCCCACCCAGCGGCCCGGACGCTCCTCGTACGCGGTGGAGGGCGGCATGCTGTCCTGCATCCAGCTGCGCAGCATCGGCTCGTCCATGATGGCGTTGTCCTCGTCCTTGAGCCAGCGGTCCCACCAGCGCACCGCCTGCTGGAGGAATCCGATTGCGGGCCCGGGCTGGCCGAGGTGGGGGTACTTGTGCGACCACGGGCCGATCAGCCCGAGCCGGGGGACATCCAGTCCTTCCATCAGCCGGAAGACGGAGTTGGAGTAGCCGTCGGCCCAGCCGCTGACCGCCATGACCGGGATCTGGATCGCGGAGAGGTCCTCGCAGACCGATCCGTGCTTCCAGTAGTCGTCCCGACGCTGGTGGCGCAGCCAGGTGTCCAGCCACAGTCCGCTGCCGTCCAGCCGCTCGTGCCACATCTCGCGCCACTTCTCCCCCACCACGGCCGGGTCGGGCGGGCAGGAGTTGTAGGCGAACATCGTGGAGGCCCACGAGAGGTTGTCGCCCAGCAGGCAGCCGCCCATGTAGTGGACGTCGTCGGCGTAGCGGTCGTCGGTGGAGGAGGCGGTGATGATCGCGCGCAGGCTCTCGGGCTTGCGCGCGGCGACCTGGAGGGCGTTGAACCCGCCCCAGGAGATGCCCATCATCCCGGTCCGGCCGTCGCACCAGGGCTGTTCGGCGAGCCAGGCCAGGACCTCCTCGGCGTCGACGAGTTCCTGTTCCAGGTACTCGTCGGCCAGCACTCCTTCGGAATTGCCGCTGCCGCGCAGGTCCACCCGGGCACAGGCGTACCCGTGCCCGGCCATGTAGGGGTGGTGCACGGAGTCGCGCTGAGCGGTGAGGTCGCGTTGGCGGTAGGGGATGAACTCCAGGATCGCGGGCACCGGGTCGCCGTCGGAACCGGTGGGGCGCCAGATCCTGGCGGCGAGCCGGGTCCCGTCCTTGAGCGGAATCCACACGTGCTCGTCCTCGCGTACCGCGCTGGGCAGTGACGTCACCGTTCGCATGGTCCTCCTTTGCCTCTCTTCTCTGCGTGTGTTCGCCCCGACACCGGGATGCGGGCCGCCCCGGCCGTAGCCGGGGCGGCCCGCACGGCTCCGGTCAGCGGGGAGCGTCGATCTGGAAGGGCAGCGCCTCGACGCACGACTCGTACGTGCGGTTCAGCTCGGCCTGGTCGGCCGCACCGATGAAGACCTGGGCCAGCTCGTAGCTGTAGCTGTCCTGGGAGGGCAGGTCCGACAGGTTCTCCCCCTCGTGGGCGACGACCTTGATCGTGGTACCCGGATGATCGGCCTCAATGCGTGCGACCTCGTCGGCGGTGGGCACCCGCGAGACGAAGCCGTCCTCGAAGTGGCGCAGGAAGCACTTGCCGGCGACCGCGTACTCACCGCCTCCGTGGGTGAGTTCGGGTTCCTGCCCCAGTGCCAGACGCACCACGCACTCGTGGTTGGGCATGCCGTCGACGAACTCGAAGAGCTTGGCGTGGGACTGGGAGTGGCGCGGGTTGACCTCCAGGAGGGTGATCCGGCCGCTCTCGGAGTCGACGAAGTACTCGATGTTGAAGGTCACCGAGTCCAGGCCCAGGCGGGCGATGACGCGCCGGGAGATCTCGGCGAGGTGGTCGGTGACGTCCTCGGGCAGGCTGGAGGGGTACTGATAGCGCTGGAAGCTGGACGTACCGGGATAGCACTCGGAGTCGATGACCCCGTAGACGCGGACCTCTCCCTTGTATACGTAGCCCTCGACGGTGACCTGGTCACCGGTGGCCTCCTCCTCGGCCAGGCAGGCCGAGCCACCGGCCTGGGTCACCTTGGCCGGCATCTCCACCTGGTTCATGACGAACTCGAAGGGCTCGCCGACGCGACCCGCACCCTCGTGCACCTCGGCCAGCGCCTCGCGGAACTCGGTGTCGTTGGTCACCCGGAAGGCCAGTTCGGAGGAGAACGCCTTCACCGGCTTGAGCCACAGCGGGTAGTCGAGGTCGTTGGGCTTGCCCTTCGTCCCGGGCTCGATCTCGGCGAAGCCGGGGATCTCGGTGATGACCTCGCGCTGCTCCAGACGGCTCCAGTACTTGTGCTCGCACTTGACCACCGCTTCCAGGGGGGAGGCGGGCAGCCCGTAGCGCTGGCACAGGATGGGGACCATCGAGCTGACGGGGAAGTCCCAGTAGCCGATGATGGCGTCGATGGACCCGTCGAAGGAGTCCAGCCGCTCCTGGGCCTGCGCCAGCAGGGCGGGGATGTCGATGTCCTCGCTGTTCTGAAGCTTTTCCAGGTCCAGCAGGGGGTGAAAACGGTAGTCCGTGAAGTGCGGGAGGGCATTGAGGGTCTCGTGGTTGTGCTCGTCCAGACCTAAGACAAAAATGTTTTCCGACATGGGGGGCCTCTCATGCAGTTGTTGATTTGTCCAACGTCCCCCCAGCGGCTATCCCAAATGGAACGTTTCACTCATTTCACCGAGTCAAGCTCTTCGTTTGTGCAGCTCAGCGCGGAAGCATCGATCGTCGGTGCAGTTCGGACGGTTGACTCCCGCGGACGAGTCCGGGGTGGGGGACGGCGACGTCCCCCACCCCGGCATCCGTGTCGACGGTTTTGGCCGTCACCCTTGGCGGCGGACACGGATCCTTCGCAGCCCCGCCGCCAACGCCGTCCCGTAGACGAGATGGGCCACGAGCAGCGTGGTCGCCCGCCTCGGGTCGTCACGGTGTGCGGGGGGCTGGGCGCCCACCGCCGGGACCCATCCCTCGTACGCCGCCGCCCAGACCGCCAGGGCGTAGGCCGCGCCGGTGAACGGGCGCGGAGGGCGGTTCCCGGTGAACGCACCGAACACGGCTCCCGCCGCCGCGCCGAAGCCGAGGTGGGCGAGAAAGGCTGCGGGGTTCTCCCCTGCCCGGGGGCGGTTCCGACTGCCCTTGGGGAGGAAGACCCGCACCAGGAGTTTGGGGGGCTGACGGCTGATGCTGTTCCCGGACAGCCCCGATTTCATCACGGCACTCATCGGCAGCGTCGCCATCACGCCTGCCACGGCCCCCTGGGCGCTGGCCCTCACCACTCCCATGCTCCGCTCTCCTTTGCGCTGCGCGGGCGTGGGCACTGGTTGCCGGCCTCGCGACGGAGGGGCTACCGAGATCATCACCGGGCAAACCCTGGGGTAAGGCGCCGGTGCAGCCGTTTGCCCGGTGACCGGTTCGGTAGCCGTCCGGCGCCGGTGGCCGCCGCTCGGCCATCGTCCACTTGTCGTGAACCGGCCGATCGGAGACCACCATGCGCGCCGTCATCGTGAACTGCACGCTCACGTCCGCTCACGCCCCCTCCACCACCGAAGCGCTGGCCGAGGTGGTCGCACGTGAAATGCGGGCCGCGGGAGTGGAGGTGGAGTGGGTGCCTGCGGTGGACCGGGCAACACGCCCCGGTGTGGAGAGCGATCTGGGCGAGGGCGACGGGTGGCCGCCGATCCGCGCCCGGTTGTTGTCCTCGGAGATCCTGGTCATGGCCTCCCCGACCTGGCGGGGGCGTCCCTCGTCCGCCGCCCAGCGGGTGTTGGAGCGGATGGGCGCCCTTCTCTCGGAGACCGTCGAGGACGGCACACCGGTGGCCTGCGGCCGGGTGGCCGGCGTGGTGGTCACCGGGAACGAGGGCGGCGCCCACCACGTGATCAGTGAGATCGCCGGAGGGCTGGTGGACGTCGGGTACACGGTCCCGGGCCAGGCGTGGGTCTATTGGAACGCCGGCCCGGGGGCAGGTCCCTCCTATTGCGAGACCGCGCACGGCCACGATTGGGCCGACCACACCGCCCGGACCATGGCGCACAACCTGGTGGCCGCGGCGACCGCACTGTCGGCAGGGCCTGCCCGTCCCGCCGCAGTCGTGAGGACGTTGCGGGCGGGCCGGTTTCGACGGCTCACCCGGCGGGTGTCTCCCCCGGAGCGGGGTACTGGTTGAAACGCCGGCTCGCCCGGTCGTTGAGCGCGGTGAGCAGGCGTGCTCCCCACCGGTCCGCTCTGGGGCCGGCTTCCAGTCCGCTGACGGCGCCCTCTCCACCTGGGCGCGGAAGCATCCGATGGACCGCACGCAGGACCCCCTGGGTCGCCGCGGGGGCAACGCCGTGCGCGACGAGGGCGGTACGCGCCAGCGGGGTGAGCACGAGGTGGTGGCGTCCCGACCGGATGGCCGCCACGGTGCGCCGGGCCGCGCGTTTGGCGTCCGTCGACAGCACGGGCAGGCCGGCTGCCACGGCGAACCAGGCGTACTCCGCACCGGGGTTCCCGGCGAAGGAGGCACGGCGGTGCGAACCGGTGCGCATCAGGCCGGGCACGACGGTGAGCACGCGGATGCCCTCCGCCGCGAGTTCGGCGTCGAGTCCTTCGGAGAGGGCGACCTGGGCCGACTTCGCACAGGCGTAGGGCAGCAGGTGCGGCGGGCTCACCACGCCGCCCACCGAGGTGATGGTGACCAGCGTTCCCCCGTGACGCAGGTGCGGGCGGGCCGCCTGGGCCACGTGCAACGACGCCCAGAACATCGTGCGCATGGCGTTGTCGAAGTCGTCGATGTCCACTGCGTCGAGCGGCGCCGCCTGGATGACGCCGGCATTGTTGACCACGATGTCGAGCTGTCCGAAATGTGCGGCGGCCTCGGCAACGGCAGCGCGTGCCTGGTCGGGGTCGCGCACGTCGCAGGGAAGCCCCAGTGCGCGC
Organism: Nocardiopsis ansamitocini; assembly: GCF_030268225.1. Taxonomy (GTDB): domain Bacteria; phylum Actinomycetota; class Actinomycetes; order Streptosporangiales; family Streptosporangiaceae; genus Nocardiopsis_D; species Nocardiopsis_D ansamitocini. Next base: position 356,907 of record NZ_BSQG01000004.1, read on the forward strand.
GTCCCGCGCACCTCCAGGTCCCGGACCGCCCTCTTCAGTTCGTTCTCGTCGCGGGCGCACACCGCAACCCGGCATCCCTGTGCCCCGAGTTCGCGGGCCAACAGGAGTCCCAGCCCGCGCGAGCCACCCGTCACCAGGACGACTTTGCCGCGCAGATCGGTCATGCGGTACGCCTTCACGAGCGCGGCCGCCGCTACCGCCGCGGCGCCCACCGCCACTGTCGTCATCCGCATAGCGTTCCCGTCTTCTCTCACGTGTGGTCTCAAGGGGTGCCCATCCGGGGAGCGGGCCGTTGCACGGTTTCGCCTCGCCCGTCGAAGAGGGAGGCGGGGCCGACCCCGCACCGGTCGGTCTCGCCGCTTCGGCCCGCGGGCCACCGGCTCACCGGAAGCGGCCGTTGTCGCGTGCGATGGTCGTGTCCGTCCCGATCGGGCAGGGGCGGCTCAGGCCGACGTGTCGGATGCGGGCGCCCGGCAGGAACGGGGCGGTCGTCCGCGCACCGTTGCGGTCGCCTACGCGGCCGTTTCCTCGCCGGCGCTCGCCCCGGCCAGCGCGGGCTCTTCCAGCGTCTCGTCCCCGTTCTTGCCGATCCACGTGCCGGCGGGGATCGTCATCGGCGACGACCAGTACTCCTGTGCACCGTCGTCGGTGCGCACCAGGTAGGTGTAGGAGCCGCCACCGGCATGCCACGCGTCCACGACGGAGGCGGTTCCCGTGGCAAAGGTGCGCGAGGCGCGCTCCGCGGCGCCGTGCACCCTGGTGCCGCGTCTGTAGGGGTGCTGCGGAAACGGATCGATCATGCTCTCTCTCCCGATGGTGCGGTTCGATCAGTACGCGCCTCGACCTGGCCGTGTTGAGGCATCGTCATGGGTGGAGGCGGACTTCCCCCTAACCGGATTTGGCGCCTCGAATCATCGACGGGGCCGTTTCTCCGGGCGACGGGGCGACGACAACTGCCACCCATCCCACTTTTGCCTAATGTGACCTGCAAAGACTTCGCCCTTGACCGTCGAAGTCCACGGCACGGGATGCCCGGTGGATCGGGCGATCGCGATGCTGTTCGCCCGTTCCGGGCCCGCAGAACGCGGTGCAGGCGGTGACGGGCCGCTTCGCGGAGCGCGCGGCTCGCAGACCGATCCCCCGGCGGAGGCGGCCCTCATCCCGTCCCCCGATGCGTCGGGGACGGAAGAATTACCGGGCCGGCAGGGCCACATCCCTTTAGGGAGCGGGCTTCTCCACGAAGCCGGGCCAACGTGCCCGAGGTTACGCCAAAGGACTGTGACCAGGGGATTACTCGTGGGGGGAGCGTGCGTTGCACGCGGAGTGTCCCCTTCTTGGGGCTCTTCCGCGCCCAGCCGCTCGGCCCATCGGCGCAAATTTCCTTGTCTGTTCTGTGGCTCGTTCACTGTGCCCTTTGGAGTGTCCTGTGTCTTTGACCAGCCTGCGCCTGCGTCTTCCGGTCACCCGCACCACGCGGGGAAACGCCCGCGCCGATCCCGGTGTCCCCACACGATCGGTGGCCCTGCTCGTGTTCGTCCTCGGGCTGCTCTCGGCCACGAGCTCGTTGGCCACCGACCTCTACCTGCCGGCGTTTCCCGACATCGCCGAGGACCTTGGTGCCACCGAGCCCCAGGTGCAACTGACGCTGACCGCGATCATGATCGGCCTTGCCCTGGGTCAGCTCGTGATCGGTCCCATGAGCGACCGCTGGGGGCGGCGCTGGCCGCTGCTCGTTGGGGTCTCCGCCTTCACCGTGTCGTCACTGGCCTGTGCCTTCGCACCCACCGCGGAATCGTTGAGCGTTCTGCGATTCCTCCAAGGGCTGGCGGGTGCGGCCGGGGCGGTGATCTCGCGTGCGGTGGTGCGCGACACCTTCGAGGGCGAGGACGGCGCACGGTTCTTGTCCCGCCTGGTGCTGCTGGTCGGCCTGGCCCCGATGCTGGGTCCGGTCCTGGGCGGCCAACTGCTGCTACTGGGTTCGTGGCGGCTGATCTTCGTGGTGCTGGCGGTCGCCGGCCTGGTGAGCCTGTTCCTCGTCTTCTTCGCGATGCCCGAGAGCCTTCCGCGCGAGAAGCGCACGCACGGCCAGCAGGGCTCGACCCTGCGGGTCTTCGCCCGTCTGCTGACCTCCCCGGGCTTCATCGGACCGGCACTGACCATGGCGCTCAGCTTCGCCATGACCTTCACCTACATCTCGGCGTTCTCCTTCGTCTCCCAGGACGAGCTGGGCGCCACCCCACAGCAGTTCAGCATCATCTTCGGCGTCAACTCCCTGGGAATGGTCCTGGGGAACCAGTTCAACGCCGCGCTCATCGGCCGGGTGGACACCCCGCGCCGACTCCTGGCGGGGCTGCTGGGCAGCATCGCAGCGGTGCTGGGCCTGGCCGCGATCACCCTTACCGGGCAGGCGAGCATGGTCACCGTCACGGCCGTGCTGTTCGTGATGATGTTCTGCACCGGCCTGGTCTCCCCCAATGCCACAAGCCTGGCCATCGCCAGCCAGCCGGCATCGGTGGCAGGGGCCGGCTCCGCCCTTCTGGGAACCCTTCAGTTCGCCATCGGCGGCGGGTTGGCCGCCACGGCGGGCCACGGCGAAGGGTCGAGCATGTTCAGCATGACGGCGGTCATGCTGGCCACCGCGGTGGGCGCGGCAGTCGTCTTCGTCACGCTCGCCGGGTTCAGCGCTCCGCTGCGCGTGGTGCGGCGCGCCGCACTGGCCGCGCGCCTCGTCGCCGGGCAGGACCAGCGTCAGCGCATGACCGCGACGCTGAGCGGGTTGGACCTGCGGGCCCGCGACGTCCTACAGCGTTGCCACGCCGGCTACGAGGTGGTTCCCTACGTGGGCGCCTTGGGCGCGGGGCAGCGCTACGGTCTAGACGGCGAACTCTTCCCGGTGCCGGTGGAAGGCGTCGGCGCGTGGGACCTCCCCGCCGTGCGGACGCCAGGCGACACGCTGGCCGACGTCGACAGCAACATGCTGGAACTGCGGCGCGCGTGAGCGGGAGGCGACGCGCCCTCAGCCGGCGCCGACCGCGGAGTCGGCGGCCGGCTCCACCGAGAAGTGCAGTTCGCCGTGCTCGGCGTCGACGCGGACCCGGTCCCCGGGATGGATCTCGCCGCTGAGCAGCTTGGCGGAGAGCCGGTTGCCGACGGTGCGCTGGATCGTCCGGGCCAGTGGCCGTGCGCCGAACTCCGGCTGGTGGCCGTTCTCGGCGATCCAGTGCACGGCGGCGTCGCTGAACACGATGGCGACGTCCTGGACGCTGAGGCGGTGTTCGACGTCGGTGAGCAGCATCCGGGTGATTCGCACCAACTGCTCCTCCCCCAGCGGGGAGAAGACGATGATCTCGTCGATGCGGTTGAGGAACTCCGGGCGAAACTCCTCGCGCAGTCGGCGCATGACGCGTTGACGGGGTTCGTCCCCCGAACCGCTCTCCCCGAGGAAACCGATGGGGCCGCTGCCCGTGACGAGGTCGGAACCGAGGTTGCTGGTCATGATGACCACGACGTTGCGGAAGTCCACCGTGCGGCCCTGCCCGTCGGTGAGCCTGCCGTCGTCGAGCAGTTGGAGCAGCAGGTTGAAGACGTCGGCGTGCGCCTTCTCGATCTCGTCGAGCAGCAGCACGGCGTAGGGGGTGCGCCGGACCGCCTCGGTCAATTCGCCGGCCTGCTCGTAGCCGACGTATCCGGGCGGCGCCCCCACCAGGCGGCTGGCGGTATGGCGCTCCTGGAACTCGCTCATGTCGAAGCGGACCATACGGTCCTGGGAGCCGAACAGGGCTTCTGCCAGGGCACGTGCCAGCTCGGTCTTCCCCACCCCGGTGGGCCCCAGGAACAGGAAACTGCCGATGGGCCGGTCGGGCGAGGCCAGGCCCGCCCGGGAACGGCGCACCGCTTCGGCAACCGCCTCGACGGCCTCGTCCTGGCCGATCACCCGCGTGTGCAGGCGCTCCTCCAGTCGGGTGAGCCGATCACGGTCCTCCTGGGTGAGCTGGGCGACGGGGATGCCCGTGGAACGGGAGACCACGTCGGCGACGTCAAAAACCCCGACCTCGGGTACGCCGGTGGGCCCCTCTGAGCGGGCCTGGCTGATCTTCTCCCTGGTGCGGGCGATCTCGTCGCGGGCCTGTGAGGCGCGCTCGTAGTCCTCGTCACGGACCGCCTGCTCCTTGCGGGTTTCCAGGCCCCGCAGCTCCTGCTCCAGCTCACGCAGGTCCACGCTCGGGGTCTTGGTGCGCAACCGCACCCGGGCTCCGGCCTGGTCAACCAGGTCGATGGCCTTGTCGGGCAGGTAGCGGTCAAAGACGTAGCGGTCGGAGAGCCTGGCCGCGGCCACCAGGCTCTCGTCGCTGAAGCGCACCTGATGGTGGGCCTCGTAGCGGTCGGCCAGGCCCCGCAGGATCTCGATGGTGTCCTCGACGCTGGGCTCGGGAACGAGGATGGGCTGGAAACGGCGCTCCAGCGCCGCGTCCTTCTCGATGTTCTGGCGGTACTCCTCGATGGTCGTGGCGCCGATGACGTGCAGTTCACCGCGGGCCAGCGCCGGTTTGAGCATGTTGCCGGCGCTCACCGCGCCCTCCGCACCGCCCGCACCCACCAGGGTGTGCATCTCGTCGATGAACACCAGGAGTTTGGTGGCGTTGTCGCGGATCTCGGTGATGAGGCCGCGCAGCCTCTCCTCGAAATCGCCACGGTAGCGGGTACCGGCGACGATGCCGGCAAGGTCGAGTTGGACGAGGCGGCGGCCGTGCAGGGTCTCGGGCACCTGGCCGTCGACGATGCGCTGGGCGATGCCCTCCACGATCGCGGTCTTGCCCACTCCGGGGTCCCCGATGAGGACGGGGTTGTTCTTGCGCCGCCGGGCCAGGACCTCGATGGTCTGTTCGACCTCCTCGTCGCGCCCCACCACGGGATCGAGACGGCCGTCGGCCGCCAGCGCCGTCATGTCGGTGCCGTACTCGTCGAGCGTGGGGGTGGAACTGTCGCCTTGCGCGGGCCCGCCCGCCTCGGTGTTGGGCACGGCGCCCGCAGCCGCGCGCAGTGCGTCGGGAGTGACTCCGGCTCCGCCCAGGATCCGGCCGGTCGGGGAATCCTCGTTGGCGGCCAGGGCGAGCAGCAGGTGCTCAGGGGCGATGTAGGGCCAGCCGAGCGCCCGGGCGACCTGGTGGGCGTCGAGCAGGGTGCGCTTGGCCGCAGGGGTCAGCACGGGGGTGGGCGAAGGGGTGTGCGGAGCGCGTTCGGCCTCGGTCGCGGCCGACTGGGCGAGTTGCTGGGGGTCGGCCCCGGTGCGGGTGACGAGCGCCCGGGCCGGCTCGTGGCGCAGCAGCGCCCACAGCAGGTGGGCGGCGTCCAGGTCGGTGTGGTCGGCCTGGCTGGCGCGGCCGATGGCCTCGGCGACTATCTGCCGAGCGGGCTCGTCCATCAACCGGGACAGGTCCACCCGCCGGGTCGGCCCGCTGGGGCCTCCCCTGCCGAAGAACCGGGCCAGGAACTCCTCGTAGGCCCCTTGGTCGAACTCTCCGCCGGCCGGAAAATCGTGCGTCATCGTCGGCTGCCCTTCGTCGGTGCCATTACGACTTGGCAGCCCGTTGGCACCGATGTCCGGCCACGGGCAGCCGAGCCCGACGGGTCCGGCTACCCGTCCTGTCCGATCACAACCCCGTCCCGGCTGCCCGCCACTGGCGGGAAACCGGGGCCCGGTCAGTTCCCTCGAACGGTGTCGGCGGGCTCTTCCCGGTCCGCGAGATCGCCGGCGCGGGCGCGCAGGCGCGCCCGTTGGGGCACGACCGTGTACTTGGGGTCGGCCGCCGAAGCGGTTCCCGCGCAGAAGACACCGAAGCGCGTGCAGGCGGAACCGGCCAGGAGCGCAGCCCCTGACAACGCGGCGGCCAGGCGGCTGCGGCCGCCCAGGAGCACGGCGCCGGTCGCGCCGGCCACGGTCAGCGTCGTGGCGGCCTTCATGAGCCGTCCCGCCCTGCCTCGGTCGTAGGTCTGCGCGGCCAGCCCCATCCGGGCGCGCATGCGGTAAAGCGCCAGCGTCTCCAGTACCGCTCCGGCCACCGCCGCCCGTCGGGCCGACAACGCCTGGGCCATCGGCGCCGCGAGCATTCCGGCACCCCCTGCGGCTGCGGCCGCCGATCCGACGAAGACAAAAGGCATCTCACGGTAACCGTCGTGCCAGGCGGGCACAGCGGTGTCGCAGATGAGCGGCGCGGTGTAGGCGGCCACCGCTGCCCCGCCCAGGGCCGCCGCCAGGGTGGCCGCGGTGCCGGCCCTGGGCAGGAGGCCGGTGAGGTCGCTGATCGCGGCGGCGCCCGCCAGCGGACCGTAGCCGGCCAGCAGCCACGACCCCACGCTCATGGGGGACGTCGGTTTGAAGACCCGCAGCATGTTGACGAATCGTGCGGGGCGCCCCAGGTCGTGGACCAGGGCGACGACCGAGCCGGAGATGGCGGCCAGCGCGGTGAGTTTCATCGCCGTGGCCAGTGCCGGGCGGCCCGTCACGTGGGCACCGGCGGCGAGTCCGGAGGACGCGCCGGCCAGACCGCCCAGGAACAGGTATCCGGCGATGTCGGATTCGGCCCAAGGGACCTGGTTGAGGACAGGCTTTCCGTAGTAGGAACCGAACTCCGCGTCGGGGACCATGAGCTGCTCGCCCCGTCGGCGACGGCGTCGGCCGGGGCGGGTTGCGCCGGTCAGGGCGTCGCGGTCCGGGCGCGCGCCGGTGATTCCGTCTTTGGTGACGTCGGAGGTGCTCATCGTCGCCTCCCCGCGAAGGCCAGCGCCACTCCGGCCAGGAGGGCGGCCGCGGCCACGCCGGCGTGGCGCCACATCGACGCCAGGTCTCGGGTGGTCACGACGGGGTCGGGTGGCAGCCCGTAGACCTCCGGTTCGTCCAGGAGCAGGAAGAAGGCGCCGGTGCCGTCCACACCGTCGTGCGGATCGCGTCCGTACAGGCGCGCCGAGGTGATACCGGCCTCCTGTAGGCGCTCCACCCGGGCGTCGGCGCGCTGGCGCAACTCGTCGAGGTCGCCGTACTGGATGGAGTCGGTGGGGCAGGCCTTGGCGCACGCCGGCTCCATGCCCGCGCCGAGACGGTCGTAGCACATCGTGCACTTCCAGGCGCGCCCGTCGCCCTCGCGCTTGTCGATGACCCCGTAGGGGCAGGCCGGCACGCAGTAGCCGCAGCCGTTGCAGATGTCCTGCTGGACGACAACGGTGTCGAACTCGGTGCGAAACAGGGCACCGGTGGGGCATACGTCCAGGCAGGCGGCACTGGTGCAGTGCTTGCAGACGTCGGAGGACATCAACCAGCGGAACTCGCCCCGTTCCTCGGGTCCGGTGTCGGCGCCGGGTGGTCGCGGCAGGGGCATCCCCAGGTCGACGGTCGTCGTGGTGCGCCCGACCCCGGTCTCCTGGCCCCCCAGTGGCTGCCGCTGCTCGATGAAGGCGACGTGGCGCCAGGTGTCGGCGCCCAGTCCCCCGCTGTTGTCGTAGGACATGGCGGTGAAGTCCAGGCCGTCCTCGGGGACGGCGTTCCACTCCTTGCAGGCGACCTCGCACGCCTTGCATCCGATGCACACGCTGGTGTCGGTGAAGAAACCCTTGCGCGAGGGTTCGCCCCCGGTGCGCGGTTGTTCGTCGAGGGTCATGCTCACGCTTCCGTTCCGGTGGTGTCGGTGACTCCGGCACGCTCCTGGTAGGCGTGCACCATGGCGGGGCGCAGTGCGCCGCGCGGGCGGCGGCCCGGTCTGATGTCGGCGGTCAGCGCCTTGACCTCCTGGATGTGGGCGTTGGGGTCCAGTGAGATCGACGAGAGCTCGTTGGCCGCGTCGCCGGTGGCGTAGCCGTTGGTGCCCCAGTGGTAGGGCAGGCCGATCTGGTGGACCGTGCGCCCCTGGACGCGCAGCGGCGCCATGCGGTCGGTGACCAGGACCCGGGCCTCGACGGCGTTTCGGGCGGTGACGATGGTGGCCCAGCCGCCGTGGCACAGGTCCCGTTCGGCGGCCAGTTCCGGTGAGACTTCGCAGAAGAATTCCGGTTGGAGTTCGGCGAGGTAGGGCGTCCAGCGGCTCATTCCGCCGGCGGTGAAGTGTTCGGTGAGCCGGTAGGTGGTCACCACGTAGGGGTAGACGTCGGCTCCCGGGGTCTGGGCGTCGGGGTGGTAGCGGTTGTGGCGCCCCGGATAGAGGAGTCGGGTCGGGCTGTGCTGTTGGTCGTAGAGCGGGTTGCGAAACGGCGAGTCCTGCGGCTCGTAGTGCGCTGGCAGGGGCCCGTCCGTCAACCCGGCGGGCGCGTACAGCCAGCCCTTCCCGTCGGCCTGCATGATGAAGGCGTCGGTGCCGCTGAGCGCGGCCACCCCGCCTGCCTGTGGTCCGGGCCGGTAGTCGGGGTTCTTGTCGGCTTCGAAGTCGGGCACGTCGTGGCCGGTCCACCGGCCGGTCGCCTCGTCCCACCAGACCAGGGCCTTGCGGGGGCTCCACGGTCGGCCTTCGGCGTCGGCCGAGGCGCGGTTGTAGAGCACGCGCCGGTTGGCGGGCCAGGCCCATCCCCATTCGGCGGCGATCCAGTCCTGCCCCGTAGCGGGCACCCTGCGGGCCGCCTGGTTGACACCGTCTGCGTACACGCCGCAGTAGATCCAGCAGCCGCAGGTGGTGGAGCCGTCCTCGCGTAGTTGGGTGGAGGAGGCGAGGGGCACGCCGTGGGCGTCGGAGCCGTTGATCTCGGCCAGGACCGCCTCTGCGCTGGGCTCGTCTCCGTGCTCCAGGGGGTAGTCCCAGGTGAGGTCGAGGATCGGCCGGTCGACGGGATCGGTGGAGCCGGCGAGCTCGCGGCGGATGATGCGTCCCAGGTGGTACATGAACCACAGATCGCTGCGCGCGTCCCCCGCGGGTGCGACGGCCTGTTCGTGCCACTGCAACATCCGGTTGGTGTTGGTGAAGGTGCCCGACTTCTCGGTGTGGGCCGCCGCGGGGAAGAAGAAGACTTCGGTGGCGATCTCCTCGGTGCGCAGCTCCCCGGATTCGATCTCGGGCCCGTCCTTCCACCATGTCGCACTCTCGATCAGTGAGAAGTCGCGCACGACGAGCCAGTCGAGGGCGGCCATCCCCAAACGCTGTAACTTTGCGTTGGCCGATCCCACCGCGGGGTTCTCCCCCATGAGGAAGTAGCCCTTGCAGACTCCTTCCAACTGTGCCTGCACGGTGTCGTAGGTGCCGTGCGAGCCGGTGATGCGGGGCAGATGGTCGAAGCAGAAGTCGTTTCCCTCGTGGGCGGCCTCTCCCCACCATGCTTTGAGCAGGCTGACGGTGTAGGCCCTCATGTTGGCCCAGTAGCCCTTCTGCGCGGAGTCGGCGCGGATGAAGTCGTCCAGGGACTGCTCGTGGTGGGCGTGGGGCATCGGGATGTAGCCGGGCAACAGGTTGAAGAGGGTCGGGATGTCGCTGGAACCCTGGATGCTGGCGTGGCCGCGCAGCGCCATGATGCCGCCGCCGGGGCGGCCGATGTTGCCCAGGAGCAGTTGCAGGATGGAGGCGGCACGAATGTTCTGGGTGCCCACGGTGTGCTGGGTCCAGCCAACCGCGTAGCAGAAGGCGCTGGTGCGATCGGGGCCGGAGTTGGCGGTGAGCAGATCGCATACCTCTTTGAACGTTTCCGGCGCGATACCGCAGGTGCGCTCGACCATCTCGGGCGTGTAGCGGGCGTAGTGCCGTTTGAGGATCTGGAAGACGCAGCGTGGGTCCTGCAGGGTCGGATCGGTCCGGATCGAGCCCCCGACCCCGGCGCCGCCCGCGCCCTGCTGTTCGGGGCGTCCCGCGTTCCTGACGGCGGAGTCGTGTTCGAGGCGGCGACGGGCAAGCTGGTCGCGGTCGCCCGAGGCGGGCGTCACTGCCGCGCCGTCGTACTGCCAGGTGCTGACGTCGTAGTCGCGGTTGTCGGCGGAGAATCCGGAGAACAGACCGTCCAGGTCCTCGGTGTCGCGGAATTCCTCGCAGACGATGGTCGCGGCGTTGGTGAAAGTGGTGAGGTAGTCGCGGAAGTACCTCCCCTCGGTCAGGACATGGTTGATGATGGCGCCGAGGAAGGCGATATCGGTGCCGGCCCTGATGGGAACGTGCAGGTCGGCCAGTGCACTGGTACGGGTGAAACGCGGGTCGACGTGGACGACGGTGGCGCCGCGCGCCTTGGCCTCCATGACCCACTGGAATCCGACCGGGTGCGCCTCGGCGAAGTTGGACCCCTCGATGACGATGCAGTCGGCGTTTTGCAGGTCCTGCATGAACGTGGTGGAGCCGCCCCTGCCGAAGGAGGTGCCCAGCCCCGCGACGGTGGAGCTGTGGCACACCCGGGCCTGGTTCTCCACCTGCACGACGCCCAGGCCGGTGAAGAGTTTCTTGATGAGGTAGTTCTCCTCGTTGTCCAGGGTCGCGCCGCCGAGGCTGGCGATGGCCATAGTGCGCGCCGTTCGCAGTCCTTCGTGCTCGTCCTGCCAGTTGTCGCGCCGCGTGCGCACGACCCGCTCGGCGACCATCTCCATGGCGGTGTCGAGGTCGAGTTCCTGCCAGTCGCGGCCGTGCGGCGGCCGGTAGAGCACGGTGTGCATCCGGGAGGGACCGGTGGTCAACTGGAGCGTGGCCGATCCCTTGGGGCACAGACGGCCTCGGCTGACCGGGGAATCCGGATCGCCCTCGATGTGCACGACCTTGTCGTCGCGGACGAAGATCTCCTGGCCGCACCCGACCGCGCAGAACGGGCACACGGACTTGGCGACCCGATCGACCGTGGCGGTGCGCGGGATGAGCCCGCGGCTGGCGTCGGACTCGGCCGCGGCGCCTCTTCCCGAGGGGTCGCCCCCGGTGGCCTGGCGGTAGACCGGCCATGACTCGATCCAGGAGCGGACTCCCATGGGTTCTCCTTCGCTCGGTCGTCTTCTGCCAAGCGGTGGCACCCCGGGTTCCTCCGCCTTCGCCGGCGGCGGCTACCCCCGGCCCCAGCCTGCGAAACGGAGGAGTTCGGCGCTGGTCACGGGGTTCTCTGGACCCTCGGGGGTAGTGGGGCGCCAGGCCGACATACCTGGAGGACACGGTGGGCGAGGGCAAGCGTTTCGGGTTCGACTTCGATGAGCGGTACGCGCGGGTGCTGGCGGTCCTGGGGGTGCGGCCCGACCGGGCCCACGTGGATGTCGACGGGCAGGCCCTTCGCATCCGGTTCGGCCCGTGGACGGTGGACACGCCCCGCTCCAACATCACCTCGATCCAGGTCGGTGGACCGTTCGTCCCGTGGAAGGTGATCGGGGCGCGCGTGTCGCTGGCCGACGGCGGTTTGACTCTGGGCACCGCTGCCCGGCGAGGGGTGTGCGTGCGGCTTCGCACCCCGGTACGGGGAATCGAACCCTTGGGGCTGCTGCGTCACCGGGGGGTGACCGTCACGGTGGCCGATCCCGATGGGCTGGCAGCAGCGCTGGAGGCAGCACCAGAGACAGCTTGACCTGGGCCGACTCTTTTTTCGCGACGGTTCGGGCAAAGAGCGCTGAAAGTTCGCCGGAGGACGCATAACACCCGCCTTCCAGGGCTAGTCGTCGGGTGCACGCGTGGCCTGGGCGATGGCGAGGGGAGCACCGTCCGGCGGTCCGGTGACGGTGGCGCGCGGTGCGGCCGGCCGCGCCGGAACGCTCCTTGCCGGAGGTCGTGCCGAGGAGCTTGGAGGACGATGGCCGTGGCGTTTTCACCCGGAGGTCAGGAGCGGGTCTTACGCGAGATCGAAGAGCGGTTCCGCGACGACGACCCGGGTTACGTGCGGCAATTCGAGATGCTGTTGCAGGATTCTCGCGGTTGGGACCCCCCTGAGGAGGAGTGGCCCGATGCCGAGGAGGAGCGGTCCTCACTGGTGGTGACGGTGCTGTGCGGAATACTCATGGTCTGCGCGGTGCTGCTGCTGGTGGTGGTCATCGCCGGCTGGAACCCCGAGCCCCCGTCGATGACTTCGCCCCATCCGCCGCCGACGCTGAGTTCGGACCCCTAGCCTCTTCGCCTCGGCCCGAGGGCCGGGGTTCATCGGGCCCTGGCGTGCGCACCGTAGTCGACGGCTGCCGTGTAGGCGGCGAAGACGTCGTCGTAGGCCGCGCGATCGGGTCCGGGCCGCACCGGTAGGTCCAGGCCCAGAGCCGGAGCAGGCACGGAGAGCCCGACCGCGTCCGCTGCGAGCAGGGCCGCACCCAGCCCCGATGCGCTGCGCAGCGTGATGGGGACCAGTTCCACGCCGAGGACGTCGGCGAGCAGTCGCCGAAAAGCGGGGTGACGCGCACCGCCGCCGGCCAGTCGCACGCTCGCGGGCAGCCCGCCCGGGAGCGCCGTCGCGGCGTGGCGCACCGAGAGCGCCACCCCTTCGAGGGCGGCACGCAAGACGGCGGCGCGGTCGGTGCCCAGCCGCAGCCCGGACAGCACACCGGTGGCCAGCGGGTCCAGGACCGGGGTGCGCTCACCGGTCAGGTGCGGCACGAACAGCGTTTTGCCCGCTCCCGGCTCCCCGACTGCGGCCGCGTCGTACAGTTCGGTCCAGTCCGCGCCGAGGAGACCGCGCACCCATTCGAGGGCGATCCCGGCGTTCTGTACCGCCGCCATGCGGTACCAGCCGGTGGCTGCGGCTGTTCGGTAGACGTTGACTCCTTCGACGGCCGCGGGGGTGTCGGTCAGCAGGACGAGTTGGGCACCGCTGCCCACGGTCAGCTGGGCCTGCTGGGCGCGCAGACCGGTCGCGTGCAGCGCCGCGGGGGTGTCACCCGCCCCCACGGCAACGGGGGTGCCCGCGTTCAGTCCGAGTTCCGCGGCGGCCTCGGGGGCGAGTTCTCCCGAGGACTTTGCGGAGGAGCGCACCGGGGGCAGCAGTCGGCCCGGGACGCCCGCCGCGTCGATCGCGGCGGACGACCAGGTATTGGCGGGCATGTCCCACAGCAGGGTGGCCGAGGCGTCGGAGGGGTCGGTGGCTGCGTTGTTGGTGAGGTGCAGACGCAACCAGTCCTTGGGCAGCAGCGCCCAGCGTGCGGCGGCCAGGGCGGCGGGTTCGTGGCGGGCCGTCCAGGACAGCAACGGCCCCAGCATTCCGGGGGTGAGCGGGTTGGCCAGTCGGGTCTGCTCGGCGGCCGACAGGCCGCGCCAACGGACGAGTTCGCCGGTGGCGCGCTGGTCGGCCCACAGTAGCGCCGGGCGCACGGGAGTGCCGTCGGCGGACGCGAGCACCAGGCCGTGCATCTGCCCGTCCAGGCCGATCGCCACGATTCTGGGATGCCCTGCGCGGGCCAGGGCGGCGTGGACGGCGCCCACGCAGGCCGTCCACCACTCCTTCGGGTCGGTCTCGGCCCACCCGTGGGCGGGTGCCGAAACCGGATGGGCGGCGTCGGCTTCGGCCAGAACGGTTCCGTCGGTCGCGACCACCAGCGCCTTGACCCCGCTGGTGCCCAGGTCGATCCCCAACAGCGCGTCGGTGGCCATCGCGCGTCCCCCTCCGGTCGGTGGTCGTGCGCGTGTACCGGCCTCGGGCCGCTAGCACGCCGTGTCCTCGGATACGGCACTAGCATCACACGGGTGAACCGAAACGGATTCGACGGTACGCAGGCCGTGACACGACGATTGTCGCTGCGGCGACCGGAACCGAAGGATGTCGAGGCAGTTCTGGCGGTCCACAGCGACCCGCTGGCCTGCGCGTACAACCCCTTCGACGCGGTGTTCGACCTGGACGGGGCGACGGAGCGCCTGGCGCATTGGGACGAGCACTGGCAGCAGTTCGGGTTCGGCTACCGGGTGATCCGCGAGCACGGTTCGGAGCAGGTCCTGGGGTTCTGCGGGGTCAAGCTCACGATGCTGGCCGATCGGCACGTCCTCAACCTGTTCTACCGGCTGGCACCTGAGGAGTGGGGCCGGGGCGTGGCCACCGAGGCCGCGTCCTGGACTGCGTGGTGGGCCGCCGAGTACCTGCCGGTCTACCCCCTCGTCGCGCGGGTGCGGTCCGACAACACCGCCTCCCAGCGTGTTGCGCTCAAGGCCGGGTTGATGCGCGCGCCGCACCTGGACGACCCGGGCCCCGACGGCCTGGACTGGATCTTCGCGGCCCGCTGGCCCGGTGTCGAACCGGGTGTTCCCTCCCCCGGCGGGGTGCGGGTCAGATCGCCTCGACGCGTTGCAGGTGGCTGAAGGCGGCCCAGCCGGGCAGGACCGGGAGCCAGAAGGTGAGCACCCGGAACAGCAGGACCGCCGGGAGCGCCACGGCCGCCGGGACCCCGGCCACGGCGGTGAGACCACCGATCAGAGCGGCCTCCACCGCGCCGATCCCCCCTGGCGAGGGGGCCGCCGAACCGATGGCGTTGCCGGCCAGGAAGACCACTCCGATCGCGACCACCCCCGGGTCGTGGCCGAAGGCTACGACGCTGAAGTACAGGCACAGCACGAAGGAGAAGGTGAGCAGCAGGGTGCCGCCCATTCCCAGTGCGAGGCGGCGGGGCTGCTGGATCAGATCGAGCAGTTGGGGCAGGACACCCCGGAAGTAGGGTCGGGCGCGGGCCAGGAGCGCACGGCGCAACCGGGGCAGCGCCAGAACCGCGGCGACCACGAGGGAGAGGGCCCCTGCGACGATGAGCAGGGCCAGCGACGGTGCGAAGTCGCCGCCCGGGTAGGCGGTACCGGCGAGGTAGGCGAACAGCAGCAGCAGGGGGACGTGCGTGATGAGCCCGGCGAGCTGGGACACGCCCACCGCGGCGACCGCCTCGGGGGTCGTGGCTCCCGAACGCGCCAGGTAACGGGTGTTGATGGCCAGGGATCCCAGGCCCGCCGGGGTGGCGATCCGGATGAAAGAGGCCGCGAACTGCACCAGCAGGGTCCGCCACAGCGCGATGCGCACGGGGGAGAACCCGATGAGGGACAGGGCGGCGGCGAGCATGCACGCCAGCGACATCGCCAGCGCCCCCCAGGCCCACGGCGCCGAGGGGTTGCGGATGGTGCTGAGGTCGACACCGGTGAGCTGGTAGGCCAGCACCAGTCCGACGACCGTTGCCGCCACGACGCTGACCACCGCGCGGGGACGCATTCGCTCCACCTTGGCGGCCTGGGCGGGAGCATCGGGGGCCACCAGCGAGATCTCCTCGCGGATGCGGCCCAACAGGGTGCGGTGTGCGCGCAGCGCACGGCGCAACGCCAAGGGCAGTCCTGCTCCCTGGATGAAGGGGAGGGTCGCGGCGACCGTTTCGGTGCCCGCGCTGCGTACGGCCGAGGCGACGGCGCGGCGCGGCCCCACGCGCAAAGCGATCGTGGTGATGAGAGCCGCGGTGTCCAGTGAGAGGGCCAGCGGACCGGCGGCGATCGTTCCGGTGGACAGTCCGGTGAACATGACGCGTCCGTCGGCACGCAGGGCGATGGTGGCCGCGCTGAGGTTGCGGTGGGCCACGCGGTGGCGGTGCAGCAGGCGCAGCTCGTCCCAGATCCGATCCACGAACGCGTCGTCGAAGGTGTCGTCGGTGACGTCGCCGAGGGCACGGGAGCGGACGTGTTCGCGCACCAGCACAGCGGTGCCCAGGTCCAGTTCGCCCACGGCCAGCAACCGCGGGGTGGCCGCCCCCGCGGCGCCGGCCGCGTACTCCAGCAGCGCGGTGTGCTCGACCCTGCGCCGCACCCCCAACAGAACGGGGGGTGCGGCGGGGTCGCGCAGGGCGATCCGCGTGAGCAGGCGCTTCCACACGCCGTTGGCCATGTCGGCGCGCAACAGCACGACGTCCAGGCGGCGTCCCACCGTCTCCGCGACGAAGTGCTGGTTGCCCTCGGCGTCACCGCCGCGCGGGGTCAGGCTCAGCGGCTCCATGCCGAAACGGGAGAGTTCACGGTCCAACCGGGGCCGGAGGGGGGCCTGGGCGCCGCTCCCCACCAGGTAGAAGACAAGGTCGGCGCAGATCAGGCCGATGAGGAAGGTCAGCAGCAGGGAGACCACGGTGGTGTAGCCGGACAGGACCACCGAGGCGGCGGTGACCGCGATTCCCAGTGTCATGGCACCGGCCACGCGGGGCAGTTGGACGGGGCGGGCAGCGCGCAGGTAGGCGGTGACCGCGGCGAGGTAGGCGTGCAGCGGACTGCTGGCGATCCCCCCGGCGTCGGAGGCGCTGAGGAAGCCGGGAAGCATGTCGGCGGTCAGGGCGATCAGGGCCGCGTTGAGGCAGAGCACGAGGACGTAGCCCAGGGCTGCGGCGCTCAGGGCCCGCACGAGCTGCCGATAGGCACGGCGCAGCAGCCGTTCGACGACCGTGACGCTGATCAGCAGGATGACGGTGATGTTGGCCAGCCCCGCGGCGATGAACAGCAGCGATTCGGGGAGCAGCCCGCGCAGTTCCTCCGCCTCGGCCGTGCCGGGCGGCCCGGAGGTGAGGACGGCGAACAGCAATACCAGGAACAGCACCCCGCTTCCGATCACCGCCATCAGCAGGTCGGTTGGTCGGCGCGCCGTTGTGTGCAGGTCGGCGGGGCTCGCGCCGTCTGCCGATACCGCTTGTCCCGTTTCCACGTGTCCTAGATTGCCCTGTCCCCATTGGTCGTCGCGCCAGGGGCGGTCCGTGTGTCGTGGAACGGCGCGCACGACGGTCGGCGGGCGGACCGTGCACGCACCGGTGCCGGGAGGAGCGGGTCTCCGTGCGGTCAAGGCTGTGTCGCGCGTGCGCGCCTGCGCTGCACAGGTATCGCGGACCCGGTGTTCACCGGCCGGAGGGGCCCTCCTCCGGACCGGAGAAACATCGGTCGGCAGGCACCGGGCCGGGCGGGTAAATCTCCGCCTCCGCGACTCGAACGGTCGAGGGGCACGGCGGGCAGTGCAGCCGGAGCCCCCGTCCTCGTGGCCGGAAACGGTCAGGTCGGTACCGCCCCGCGCGGGCACGCCGACGCCACCGGAGCCGGCGGCCGGCGGTGGCCGCCGGAGCCGCGCAGCGGGGGATCACAGGTGGTGGCGGCGGGAGACGGAGCGGGCGTCGTACTCTGCGCGGGCGGCGACCGCGGCCGGTCGGGTGGCGGCCTGGGCGACGGGCACGTCCCACCAGGCGTTGGCTCCGGGAGCGGACAGGTCGGGATCGGTCTCGACGTAGACGGCGGCCGGGGCATCACCGTCGCGGGCCGAGCGCAGGGCGGTCCGCAGTTGGGCGACGGTCGTGGCCCGGTGCACGGCCATGCCCAGGCTCGCGGCGTTGGCCGCCAGGTCGACGGGCAGGGGCGCTCCGGTGAACGCACCGGAGGCATCCCGGTAGCGGTAGGCCGTGCCCAGGCGCTCGGCGCCGACCTGTTCGGACAGCCCACCGATGGAGGCGTAGCCGTGGTTCTGCACGATGACGACGACGATCTTGACGCCTTCCTGCACCGCCGTGACGAGTTCGGTGGGCATCATCAGGTAGGTCCCGTCGCCCACCAGTGCGAACACCTCGCGTTCGGGGGCGGCCAGGCGTACGCCGATGGCTGCGGGGATCTCGTATCCCATGCAGGAGTAGCCGTATTCCACGTGGTACTGGCGGGCGTCCCGGGCACGCCAGAGCTTGTGCAGGTCCCCGGGCAGGGAACCGGCGGCGTTGATGACGACGTCGGTGTCGGCCGCGACCTCGGCGAGCACACCGAGGACGTGCGCCTGGCCGGGGACGGCGTGCTCGTCGGGGGCACGGCAGGCCGCGTCCACGACGTCCTCCCAGGCACGGGCGGCTGCACGGTACTCCCGGACATAGGCGGGGTCCACCCGATGGTCGGCCAGGGCGTCGCCCAGCGCCTGAAGGGCGACGCGGGCGTCGCCCACGACGGCGGCGCCGGCCTGCTTGGCGGCGTCGAACCCGGTGATGTTGAGGTTGACGAAGCGCACGGACGGGTCGGCGAAGAGGGTGTTGGAGGCGGTGGTGAAGTCGGAGTAGCGGGTGCCCACGCCGATGACCAGGTCTGCCGTACGCGCGATGTCGTCGGCCGCGGCCGTACCGGTGTGGCCCACGGCGCCCAGCAGTGCGGGATGGCCGTGGGTCAGCGATCCGCGTCCGGCCTGGGTCTCGGTGACCGGGATGGCGGTGGACCGGGCCAGTTCGGCGAGTGCGGCCTCGGCTCCGCTGTGGTGCACTCCTCCCCCGGCGATCACGACCGGACGGCGGGAGGCGCGGATCAGTGCGGCGGCGTCGGCCACCGCCTCGGGGTCGGGGACGGCGCGGCGTACGTGCCAGACCCGGTCGGCGAAGAACTCCAGCGGCCAGTCGTGCGCCTCTGCCTGGACGTCCTGGGGCAGGGCGAGGGTGACCGCGCCGGTCTCGGCGGGGTCGGTGAGTACGCGCACGGCTTTGCGGGCGGCGTCGATGAGCGCTTCGGGCCTGGTGATCCGGTCGAAGAAGCGCGAGACGGGCCGCAGGGTGTCGTTGACGGTGACCCCGGGCTCTGCCGGTACTTCCAGTTGTTGGAGGACGGGGTCGGCGGGCCGCGCGGCGAAGGTGTCGCCGGGCAGCAGCAGGACCGGCAGGCGGTTGATGGTGGCCAGTGCCGCACCGGTGACCAGGTTGGTCGCACCGGGGCCGATGGAGGTGGTGACGGCCTGCACCGAGAGCCGACCGCGTTGGCGCGCGTAGCCCACGGCCGCGTGCACCATCGCCTGCTCGTTGCGTCCTTGCAGGTAGGGGAGATCGGATCCTGGCTCCAGGAGGGCCTGGCCGATGCCGGCGACGTTGCCGTGGCCGAAGATGCCCCAGCAGCCGGTGACCAGGCGGTGGCGCACGCCGTCGCGCTGGGTGTACTGGACGCTGAGGAAGCGCACCAATGCCTGGGCGACGGTGAGGCGGACGGTGGCCCTGCTCATCGGTCGGTTCCTCCGGATCCGTGGGCGGGCCGGGAGTAGAAGGGCAACCGGGGGTCGGGGGCCTGTTCGGCCCAGGTGTCGCGGACCCAGGTATGGACGGGGTCGTCGCAGATGCGCCAGGCGCGCTCGGGGTCGGGGCCGGCCATCACGTTGAGGTAGTACATGTCGTAGCCGGGCACCGCCATGGAGGGACCGTGCCAGCCGTCGGGGATGAGGACGGCGTCACCGCTGCGGACCTCGGCAAGCACGTCGGTGGCATGGCCGGCGCCGGAGGGGTAGACCCGCTGGTAGCCCATGCCGGGGCCGTCTGGCCCATCGGCGATCTCGAAGTAGTAGATCTCCTCCAGGACCGATTCGCCCTCGCGCTCGGTGTCGTGCTTGTGCGGGGGGAAGGACGACCAGTTTCCGGCCGGGGTGAGCACCTCGACGGCGATGAGCCGGTCGGCCTCGAAGGTGTCGGCGGCCAGGAAATTGTTGACCTGGCGGGTGGCCTGGCCTGCGCCGCGCAGTTCGACGGGGACGCCGGAGGCGGGGCCGTAGCGAAACTCCAGCCGGGTGGCGCAGCGGGCGCCGGTGAGGGCGAACCGCCCGCCCCCGGCGGAGGAGATGCGGGCGATGGCGTCGCGGGGGAGGTAGGCGAAGTCGGTGACACCGGAGAACACGCTTCGGCGACCGGCCAGGGTGAACGAGCGTCCGTCGCAGGAGACGTCGCAGGAGCCGGTGAGCGGGAGCACCGCCCATTCGCTGTCACCGGTGCGGAGTTCGTGCCCCTGCCCCGGGGCGAGCTCCAGCACGCGCAGGGAGGAGTAGCCCCAGCCGGCCGACTCGGGGTCGATGCTGGTGGTGTAGGCGCCGATGGCGGTGCTACCGGCGCGAAGATGCGGTGACGTGCTCATGGGGCGGGCGTCCCTTCGGGTGAGTGGGTGGTCACAGCAGGCTCACGGCGGTGTCGACGGCACCGGTGACGTCGTCGTCCGCGGGGTAGAGCAGGGTGCGCCCCACCACCAGGCCCTGGACGGAGGGCAGTTCCAGGGCGCGGTGCCAGCGTTCGAAGACGGCCGCGGACTCCCCCGTGACCTCCCCGCCCAGCAGCAGCAGGGGCAGGGTGGTGGCCGCCGCCACCCGTGCCATGTCGGTGACGTCGTCGGTGAGGGGGACCTTCAGCCAGGTGTAGGCGGAGGTACCGCCCAGCCCCGAGGCGATGGCGACCGAGCGGATGACGGCTTGGGCGGAGAGGTCGTTGCGCAGTCGGCCGTCGGCGCGGTGGGCCATGAACGGTTCGACCATCGCCATCAAACGGTGGTGGGCGAGCTCGTTGACGGCGTCGGCGGCAGCGGCCATGGTGGCCAGCGAACCGGGATCGTCGGGGTCGATGCGCAGCAGGAGCTTGCCCGCGTCGAAGCCGGCGCGTTCGATGTCGTCGGCCCGGTAGGCGGTGAAACGGTCGTCGAGCTCGAAGGCCGCTCCGGCGAGGCCGCCCCGGTTCATCGAACCGACGACGACCTTGTCCTCCAAGGCCCCCAGGAGCAGCAGGTCCTCCAGGATGTCGGGGGTGGCAAGTACCCCGTCCACTCCCGGTCGCGCCAACGCCGCCACGAGACGTTCCAGCAGGTCGACACGGCTGGCCATTGCGTCGGGGCGGCCGCTGACACCCAGCGCGCCGCGTGCGGGGTGGTCGGCCGCGATGATCATGAGGCGGCCGCCCCCGGGGGGCAGCAGCGGACGCCTGCGACGGGCGCGGGCGGCCTCCATGACGGTTTCGGGGCGCGTGGCGCGCAGCCGGGTCAGCTCACTGATGGCGGGTGTGGACACGGTCGACCTTCCAGTCGTGGTCACGCGGGCGGGGCTGCGCGGTGGGCGAGCAGTTCCTCGACCTCGGCTGCGTAGGGCATGGCCGGGGAACAGGCCAGTCGGGCGGCCACGATGGCGCCCGCGGCGTTGGCGAACCCGATGACGCGTTCCAGGTCCCATCCGGCCAGCAGTCCGTGGCACAGTGCGCCGCCGAAGGCGTCCCCCGCGCCCAGACCGTTGACGACCTCTACCGGGACGGCCGGGGCGGCGACACGTCGGGTGGGGGTGACCGCCAGCACCCCGGCGGGCCCCTGCTTGACCACGGCGAGTTCCACACCCGCGGCCAGCAGGAGGTCGGCGGCCCGGTCGGGGTCGCGGGTCCCCACTGCGCGCTCGCATTCGTCGACGTTGCCCACGGCGACGGTGGCGTGGGCGAGGGCCTGGCCGTAGAGGTCGCGGGCGAGGTCGTGGTCGCTCCAGAACATGGGGCGCCAGTCCAGATCGAACACGGCGGTGCCGCGCTTGGCGCGCTCGCGCAGTGCGGCCAGGGTCGCGGTGCGGCTGGGTTCGGCGCACAGGCCGGTGCCGGTGACCCAGAAGACCCCGGCGGCGGCGATGGCCGGATGATCGAGGTCGGCCGCTTCGATTTCCAGGTCGGGGGCCTTGGGCTCACGGTAGAAGTACAGCGGGAAGTCGTCCGGGGGGAACAGCTCGCAGAAGGTGACCGGGGTGGGGAGCGCGGCGACCGGGGTGACCCAGCGGTCGTCCACTCCGAAACCCTGGAGCGCGGTGTGCAGGAACTCGCCGAAGGGGTCGGCTCCGGTGCGGGTGATGACGGCGCTGGAGCGGCCCAGGCGCGCGGCTGCGACCGCGACGTTGGTGGCCGATCCGCCGAGGTACTTGCCGAACGTCTCCACCTCGGCCAGCGAGACGCCGGTCTGGAGGGGGTAGACGTCGACGCCGATGCGGCCCATCGTGATGACGTCGAACGCTGGGGTCATGGGGCGCCCTTCACGGCCGGAGCTACTCGGACAGTCCATCTCTACTAGGCAGGGCGAAAGCATGTCAACGATTTGTCTTGACATACTGACTTCACGACTTCCTGCACCGTTGGGTAGGGTGTGCGCGTGACGACGCCCAACAGCCCCCGGCCCTCTTCCCCGGGCATCTGGGATCCCGGCGCCGAGATCCTGGTGGACCACTCCAGCCCGATGCCGCTGTACTTCCAGATCGCCACCCAGCTGGAGAGCGCCATCGACTCCGGTGCCCTGGCCCCGGGTGCGCGCCTGGACAACGAGGTGCACCTGGCTGGCCGGTTGGGCCTGTCGAGGCCCACCGTGCGCCAGGCCATCCAGATGCTGGCGGACAAGGGCCTGGTGGTGCGCAAGCGCGGCGTGGGAACCCAGGTCGTACACAACAGGGTCAAGCGCGGAGTCGAGCTGACCAGCCTGTTCGACGACCTCAGCGCTCTCGACCAGCGGCCCGGCACCCGAGTTCTGGTCAACGTGGTCGAACCGGCAGGGGCCGCGGTGGCACGCGCCCTGGACGTCGCGGAACGAACCGAGGTATGGCGCCTGGAGCGGGTGCGGCTGGCGCGCTCCGAACCGATCGCGCGCATGTGCAACTACCTCCCCGCCGACCTCATCCCGCTGCCCGGCGACGAGGTACTGGAGACGCGCGGCCTCTACCAGCTCCTGCGCGGCGCGGGCGTGCGCATGCACGCGGCCCGCCAGAGCATCGGCGCGCGCGCCGCGAGCCGCGCCGAGGCCGAGTTGCTGGGCGAGAGCGAGGGCGCGCCGCTGCTCACCATGGAGCGCACCTCCTACACCGCCGCGGGGCAGGTCGTGGAGTACGGCACCCACCTGTACCGCGCCTCGCGCTACTCCTTCGACTTCGCGTTGCGGGGAACCGGCTAGTCCCCGCGCCCGCGGGGCGCAACCGCGCGCGGGGCGGGGGGAACTTGAAACCCCGATGCGCGGCGTGACAGCCTCAGCGTGCCCGGGGCACGACCCCGCGCGTTCGACCGTCGCGGCCACCAGTCGCGCGCCGCCCTGTCCACGAGCAATGGAGCATCTGTGACAGCCACGCCCCTGACCGTCAGTTCCGTGATCGCCGGAGAGCCGGCCCCCGGCACCGCGGGCACCTACCTCTCCACCAACCCTTCCCGAACCGAAGAGGTCGTGGCCGAGGTCCGCCTGTCCGGACGCGCCGACTTCACCGCCGCCTGCCGGGCGGCCAAGGAGGCCCAGGCCACCTGGGCGCGCACCCCCGCCCCCGTGCGTGGCCAGGTCATCGCCAACTTCGGCGACCTGGTGAGCGCGAACAAGGAGGCGTTGGCCCAGATCGTCACTCGCGACATCGGCAAGACGCTGGCCGAGGCGCGTGGTGAGGTGCAGGAGATCATCGACACCGCGGAGTTCTTCCGCGGCGAGGGGCGCAGGCTCTACGGCCAGACGGTGCCATCGGAGATGCCCGACAAGCAGTTGTTCACCTTCCGCAATCCGTTGGGCGTGGCCGCGATCATCACCGCGGGCAACTTCCCCGTGGCCGTCCCCGCCTGGTACATCATTCCCGCACTGCTGAGCGGCAACGCGGTGGTGTGGAAGCCGGCCGAGTACTCGGCCGGGTGCGCGTGGGCGTTCCACGAGCTGCTGGTGCGGGCGGGTGCGCCGCGCGGGGTGGTCAACCTGGTCTATGCCGAGGGGGAGGAGACCTTCGCCGGACTGGAGCAGGCGCTGGACGAGGGCCTGGTGGACAAGGTCGGATTCACCGGCTCCAGCGCCGTGGGCGTGCGCGTGGGCGAGCTGTGCGGGCGGCACCTGCAGAACCCGTGCCTGGAACTGGGCGGCAAGAACCCGATGGTGATCACCGAGGACGCCGACCTTGAGTTGGCGGTGGAAGGAGCCCTGTTCTCCGGGTTCGGCACCGCCGGGCAGCGCTGCACCTCGCTGGGGACGGCGATCGTGCACGAGTCGGTGCACGACCGCTTCGTGGAACTGCTGGCCGAGGCAGCGGGCAAGGCCGCGGTCGGCGACCCGACGCAGGACGTGCTGTACGGACCGATGATCAACGAGCGCTTCGCCGAGCGGTACGAGTCCTACCTGGGCTGGATCGGCGACCACCACCGGGTGCTGGGCTCCACCGGTACCGGGCGCATCGGCGCCGCCAACCCGCGCGAGGGATTCGTGGGGGACGCCGAGGCCGGCCTGTTCTACCACCCGGTGATCCTGGACGGGGTGCGCGCCGACGACCGGGTCTTTCGCGAGGAGACGTTCGGGCCGATCATCGGGGTGGCCTCCTACACGCGGCTGGAGGAGGCCGTCGAGTTGGCGAACCTGCCCGGCTACGGGTTGTCCTGCTCGATCTACACCACCGACCCGGCCAAGGCGTTCGCCTACCGCGCGGGAATCGGGGCCGGGATGGTCAGCGTCAACAACTCCACCTCCGGCGCCGAGGCGCACCTGCCCTTCGGCGGCAACGGGCGCTCCGGCAACGGCGGGCGGCTCTCCGGGGTGTGGGTGCTCGACCAGTTCACCCGCTGGCAGTCACTGAACTGGGACTACTCCGGTCGCCTGCAGAAGGCGCAGATGGAGGGCCCGCAGATCGAGGCGCAGCCGGACTTCCGGCTCTAGGCAGCGGGGCCGCGTCGTCCTCGGACCGGCCGGGGGCGACACGGCCCCGTACGCACAGCGGCTGCGTGCGGTAAAGACTCGGCGGTTTCCCTGACCGGTTCCGCGCGGTGTCCGTTGCAGGGGCCGTGATGCCGGTGCCCGGTCATGATCTGCGGCCTCGTGGCCGGGGTGGTCCTCTGGGGCGGGTGCGGGGACGACGACCGGGCGGACGTCCTTGCCTGGATCGGCTCCGGCGCGCCGCTGTTTCGCACGGACGGGCCGGCCGTAGCGCCCAGGCACCTCTTTCCACCTGTTTCGCGCTGCTGGACGATGCCGGCCGCACGGTAGCGATGGTGGACCGTGCCCCGATGGGGTGCGTACTGCTCGGGGGGGCACGTCGCCGAGGGCGGGGACCCGCGCCGGAGCGCCGAGCGGGGGCGGGAAGGGTTCGCGCTGGGCCCCGGAGTCCCATCCGTCCTTCGGGGACCGGCCGGCGAGACGGAGAGCCCGGCACCGCCCGCGGCAGCGGATCGCGACACGGAACACGGGCCCTGCCGTACTCGCCGGCCGGACGGGTCCGGGCACGGCAGGGCGACGGGCGCCTACTCCGCGGAGATCTGCACCTCGCTGCGGTCTCCCGACCAGAGGGTGTGGAAGACGCCCTTCTTGTCGGTGCGACGGTAGGTGTGCGCGCCGAAGAAGTCCCGTTGGGCCTGGACCAGCGCGGCGGGCAGGCGCTCGGAGGCCAGCGCGTCGTAGTAGCTCAGCGCAGAGGCGAAGCCGGGGATCGGGATGCCCGACAGCGCGGCGGTGGCCACGATCCGGCGCCAGGCGTCCTCGCCGTCGGTGACGGCCCTGGCGAAGTAGGGGTCCTCCAGGAGGGTCGCGATGTCGGGGTTGGCGTCGTACGCCTCGACGATGCGGTTGAGGAACTGGGCGCGGATGATGCAGCCGCCGCGCCAGATCTTGGCGATGTCGCCCTTGTTGATGTCCCAGCCGTACTCCTGGGCCCCCGCGATGATCGCGTCGAACCCCTGGGCGTAGGCGACGACCTTGGACGCGTAGAGCGCTGCGCGGACGTCGTCCTCAAAGCTGGAGCTGGGCTTTTGGATGTCGGGGCGCCACGTGATGGCGCCGCGCACGGCGGCCCGCTGGCCGGGCTTGGCCGACACCGAGCGGGCGAACACGGCCTCGGCTATACCGCCGACGGGAACCCCCAGGCCGAGGGCGTTCTGCACGGTCCACACACCGGTGCCCTTGGATCCGGCCTGGTCCAGGATGACGTCGACCAGCGGCTTCTCGGTTTCGGCGTCCTTTTGGCGCAGCACCTCGGCGGTGATCTCGATGAGGTAGCTCTCCAGGTCGCCCTCGTTCCACTGGGCGAAGACATCGGCGATCGCCTCTGGGTCGTGCCCGGCGACACGGCGCAGCAGGTCGTAGGACTCGGCGATGAGCTGCATGTCGGCGTACTCGATGCCGTTGTGGATCATCTTGACGAAGTGGCCGGCGCCGTCGGTCCCCACGTGGGTGACGCACGGTTCGCCCTCCGCGACGGCGGCGATCGAGGCGAGGATCGGGCCCAGGGTCGCGTAGGCCTCGGCGGAACCGCCGGGCATGATCGAGGGGCCCTTGAGCGCGCCCTCCTCGCCCCCGGAGATTCCGGCGCCCACGAAGTTGAGGCCGCGCTTCTTGGCCGCGCCCTCCCGGCGGATCGTGTCGTGGAAGTTGGCGTTGCCGCCGTCCACGATGATGTCGCCCTCCTCGAAGAGGTCGCTCAACTGGTCGATGACGGCGTCGGTCCCTGCTCCGGCCTGCACCATGATGATCGCGGTGCGCGGCTTGGACAGGGAGTCCACGAAGTCCTCGACGGACTCCGAGGCGATGAACCCGGCCTCGGGGTGGTCGGCGACGAGGGTACGTGTCTTCTCCGGGGAGCGGTTGTAGACGGCGACGGTGTTGCCCGCTCGGCTGGCGAGGTTGCGGGCGAGGTTGGAGCCCATGACCGCAAGCCCCACCACCCCGATGTTGGCGCGTGCCTCGTGCGTTTCACCCATGCGTGTGCTCCTTGATCCGCGGGGAGCTTCCTCCCCTGCCTGTCCCCTGCGTTCGGCGGTGCCCCTACCCAGGAGCAACCGCTCGGCCACCTTGTCCAACAGCCCGGATCGGCGTCGGCGCCGCGGAGCGGCGGAGCGATGTCCGGCGCGACGCGCACGCGGGCGCGGACCGGGCCGCGCGCGGCCCTCGTGTTGCCCGCCCCTGCCGGTGGTCGGCACCAACGTAGCGGCCTCACCAGGCCGGGGACGGGATTGGGTGGGGCGGAAGAGTTAACCAGAACGACAAAATGAGGTATTGCTCAACAATCCTTCAATACATTAAGTTTTCGGATCAGCACTGACCGGAACCGCGATCCGAAAGTGAACAATTATGGCGAGAACCCGCACGGCCGCTCGACTCCTTGCCGGAGCAGTCATGATCACCCCACTGTTGATGGCGGCGTCGCCCGCCGCGGCAGGCCCCGGCAACGGGCCCCGCGCCTGCCTGGACCACGACGGCGCCACCGTCGAGGAGGCGCGGGTGGACGAGGCCGCGGTCAAGGAGATCCTGGAGCGTTCGGGCTTCGACGCCCCCGTGCGCGAGTTCACCGCGGCGCTGTGCAAGGCGCGCACCCAGCGCGCGGCCGAGGCGCTGGTGGAGCGGCACGGGGAGCGGCTGTGGCGCTCGGCGGTGGACCGGGTCCAGGACAAGGGCAAGGGCAAGGGACCGAAGGCCGGGTCCTTGAGCGCCGGGGACGACCGTCCGCTGTACTGGGCCCGCTTGTCCATGACCGGTGCGCTGAACAACTGGTCGCCGGGCTTCGCTCTCTCCGAGGAGGCCCGCGCCGACCTCGTGGCCCGGATGGAGCGCAGCTCACGCGGCTACTCCAGCCTGGAGAAGCCGGCTCGCAAGGGCGTGACGCGCATCGTGGTGACCGGTTTCGACCCCTTCCGGCTGGACAACGACATCCGCCAGGGCAACCCTTCGGGGGCCGCCGCCCTGGCCCTGGACGGCACCCGCGTGGAGACCGGTGCGGGGACCGTGGTCATCGAGACAGCGATGTTCCCGGTGCGCTGGCGCGACTTCACCGACGGCATCGTGGAGGAGGCGCTGCTGCCGGCCTACACCGGGCGCACGACCGCCGACGCGGTGATCACCGTCAGCCAGGGCCGCGCGGGACGCTTCGACCTGGAGGCGTACAACGGCGCGTGGCGCGCTGGCTCCCCCGACAATGAGATGGCCGGCACCCCTGAGCAGGTGCCCGTCCCGCGGGGCGTACCCACCGTGCGCCCCCAGCCCCAGTGGACGGAGTCCACGCTTCCGCACGACGCGGTCATCGCCGCCTGGACCGGGGTGTTCCCCGTCTACGACAACACCCAGGTCACCGAGATCCCGGCCGGTTCCGACCAGCAGGTGGCCCGGCCCGACGGTCCCACCGAGGGCTCCACGGCGCGCTCGGGCGGCGGGGGCAACTACCTGTCCAACGAGATCGCCTATCGCAACACCCTGCTGCGCGACGGGTTCGGCAGCGGCATTCCCGCTGGGCACGTGCACACACCGATCCTGTCCTTCGGCGGGGACAACACCGACGCGGTCTCGGACCCGGTGTTCGAACAGAACCGCACCGCGATCGTCGACCAGGTCGCGGCGATCGTCGAGGTGATCGCCAACGAGACCGTCGGCGACTGACCCCTGGCCATCGACACGCGGTGGGCCCGCACAGGATCTCCTGCGCGGGCCCACCGGATCGGGACGGGCAGCCGGGTCACGGGTGCATGATCACCTTGGTGTAGCCCTCTTCCCGGCGGTCGAACCGCTCGTAGGACACCGCGGCGTCGGCCAGGGGAACCTCCTTGGTCACCACGAACGACGGAGTCGCCTTGCCCGTGGTGATGAGGTCGCGCAACTGGCGGTTGTAGCTCTTCACGTTGGCCTGGCCGGTACCCATGCGCAGGCCCTTCTCGAACATCTTGCCGACCTCGAAGAGCAGGCGGCCGTGCTTGGACTCCTCGTCGACGCCGCCGGGGTCCGAGGGCAGGTAGAGACCGGGCACGCCCAGGGCGCCCGTGGGCCGGACGGTGTGCACCAGCGCGTTGAGTACGACCGCGGGCTCCTCCTTGCCGGGGTCGGAGTATCCGCGGGCCTGGTAGCCCACGGCGTCCACGCCCTTGTCCACCCCGCCGTCGGTGGCGTCGCGGATCTGCTCGGCGGGGTCCCCTGTGGTGAAGTCGACCGGGACCGCGCCCATCTGCTCGGCGAGCCGCAGCCGCTCAGGGACCTGGTCGACCACGAACACCTGGGAGGCACCGCGCAGGAAGGCGGAGTAGGCGGCCATCAGCCCGACCGGCCCCGCGCCGTAGACGGCCACCGTCTCCCCCGGGCTGACGTCGGCGAGCTCGCAGCCGTGGTAGCCGGTGGGGAAGATGTCGGCCAGCATCGCGTAGTCGGCCTCGTGGTCGGTTCCCGGCGGCAGGACCAGGCAGTTGAAGTCGGCGTAGGGAACCCGCAGATACTCTGCCTGGCCGCCGGGGTAGGGCCCCATGGCCACATAACCGTAGGCCCCACCGGCGAACCCCGGGTTGACCGTCAGGCAGAACCCGGTCTTCCCCGCGAGGCAGTTGCGACAGAAGCCGCAGGCCACGTTGAAGGGCATGACCACGCGGTCGCCCTTGCGCAGCGTCGAGACTCCTGATCCCAGTTCCTCGATGATCCCCATGTTCTCGTGCCCGAAGACGATGCCGGGCTGGGCGTCGGTACGGCCCTCGTACATGTGCAGGTCCGAACCGCAGATGCAGGTCGAGGTCACCCGTACGAGCACGTCGTTGGGATGCTCGATGCGCGGATCGGGGACGTCTTCGACGTTGACGTCGTAGGGCCCGCGGTAGACGACTGCTCTCATGGTGTGCTCCCAGCGTCGGTCGGTGTCCGGGCCGGCCGGCCCGGACCGTTCGTGCGCGGCGCCTTCCTCACGGGGGCGGTCCGGCCTCATGGCCGGGCACCCCTGCCGTGCGGCGCCGTTCCTTCATCTCCGACTCCTGGACGTGGCGCACTCCCCCGAGCAGCGCCTCGCGGACCGTGCGCTCCGCGTCGCGAAAATGCGTGTAGTAGCCGTCGTCGTACTCTTCGACGAGCTGGTAGGTCCAACGGCCCTCGATGACGTTGCGGCCCACGAGCGAGTGCTCGATCCCGGCCGCGAGCTCCTCGTGTCCGCCGGCCCTGAGCCGCGTGACGACCTCGTCGAGTTTGAGATCGGCTTCCCCGGTGAGCCGGTGCATCGCGTACAGGTGGCCACGGGCACACTCCACGATCTCCAGCGCCTCGGTGAGCCGACCTGCCGCTTCGACAGCGGCGGCGTCCGCTCCGGGCGGACGCCGGTCGGCACCGGGACCGCCCGCGGATGCGTCCAGGTTCTCCATGCCGGGCCGCTGCCCCCGGAGGCTCCGTTCCATGCACACGCCCGGCGCGGCACCGGACCGGCGGCGATGCCGCACGAATGTGGTCAACGGCCGCGCCTCGGGTAGCCGCCGTGGCCAGAGGGACGACCCGCACACGGAGGAGGCCGGACATGGACGCCTTGACCAGGGACGAGATCGACACCGCGCTGAGCGCGCTGGGCAACTGGGAGTACCAGGCGGGAGTACTGGCCCGGCTGGCCCGCACCGACGACCCCGAAGGGCTCGGCCGCGCGTTCGACCAGGCCGCGGGCAAGGACCGCGACCACGTGGACGCGGTGGACACCCCCAACGGACTGGTGCTGCGCGTACGCACTCCGGGGACCGACACGGTGACCGCGGTGGACGTCGAGGTGGCCGCGCGCCTGGAACAGGTCATCGAACTGGGCGGTGCCGATTCCGTGCCCCCGGCCCCGCGGGAGAGGGGCTGAACCTCCCGCAGGTCTAAGGAGCGGCCGGGAAGCCCAGCGCGAGGTACTCGTATTCGCTGTTGCCGATGGCCTCGTCCGCGTCGCGGTCGACGACCACGGCCAGGTAGAGATCGTCCTCCCAGTCGGCGATCGGAACGGCGCGGTCGCGAGCGTCGTGGACGGTGTCGTAGTAGGCGGCCCGCGCACCGTCGGGCGTGTCCCGCAGGCGGGTCCCCACCAGGTGGTTGTGCCGGTCGGTACCCAGAAAAAGGATGCCGCTGCTGTACTCGGTGTCGGCGGCTCCCGTGCCCGGCGCCATGCACAAAACGTCCTCGAGTTCGGTGTCGCTGTCCAGGGAGAACACCGAGTCGTCGGTCCAGGCGCAGATCCGGACCGGGGTCTCCTCGTCCAGGTCGGGGACGCGGAGTTCGAAGGGGAGACGCTCCAAGGCGACCTGGGAGGTGCGGGAATCGCCGGAGCCCGCGTCGGCCGCCACCCCAACGGTGGTCCCGCTCTGGACGACCTCGATGCCCAGCCGAGGAGTGCGGGGCAGGCCGTCCGGGCCTCCTTGTCCCGGTTGTTCCTGCTGCGACGGTTCGGGCGTGACCGGCGCCGACGCGGACTCCCCGACCGCCCCTTGGCCGCCGGAGGCGACGATGGCGTAGATCGCGGCGACGGCGCCGGCACATGCGACCACCGCGAAGACCACGACCAGGGCGGTGACGGAAACCGCGGTGGGGTGCGGAGCGCGGCCGTGGTTTTGATGGTGGGGGTGGTGATCCATTGGGGGGTTCCTCGTCGCGGTGGAGGGGCGGTGCGGCCGGGGTGCTCCGGGCCATCTTGCCCGGTCCGCGCGGGGTGCGCCTGGGGCAATGTACTCAGGTTTACCCGGGGGACGTCCGCCCTGCCCAAGAAAACACCCGATGATGGGCCCTCCCTGTCGCCCGTGCCGACGCCTGGGCTAGAAAGGAACGATGGCCCTCCCTTTCTCCCCCGCACCCGGCTCCCGGCACGACGGCCTGCGCAGCCGGGCCTTTCGGCTGCTGTTGCTGGCCACCGTGGCGAGCTTCAGCGGGTACGCGATGTTGTTGCCGTTGGTCCCGTTGTGGGCGGTCCGGGGCGGCGCGGGTGAGATCGGGGCCGGCGCGACAACGGCGGTCTTCATGCTCACCACCGTCGCGATGCAGCTGGGGATGCCGTGGCTGTTGGCGCGCGGGGGCTACCGGTGGACGTTCGTGACCGGGTCGCTGCTGTTGGGCTTGCCCACCGCACTCGTGGGTCTGTCCTTTGACCTCGTCCCCCTGCTGGTGGTCGCGGCCGTGCGCGGCGTGGGATTCGGCATGGTGACCGTGGTGGGATCGGCGCTGGCCGCCCGGCTGGTGCCGCCCGGGCAGATCGGCCGCGCCGCGGGCTACTACGGAATGGCGGTGGGGGCCCCGCTCCTGGTCGTCCTCCCTGCAGGAGTGTGGCTGAGCCTGAACGTGGGCTTCTGGGTACCGTTCCTCGCCGCGACGCTGGCACCGCTCCTGGGCGCGGTGGCCGCGGCGGCGATCCGGCTCGACGTCCGTGGCGATGCCGACCGGGCCGGACGGGACGGACAGCGCGCCGACGGCCGCACGGTGCTGCGGCTGTGGGGGACGCTTGCCGCCCCCCTGGTGGCGATGCTGGTGCTGGCGGTCGCCTCCAGTGCCGTGGTCACTTTCCTGGCCATCCCCTTGGCGGCCGCACCGTGGGTGGCGACGGCCGGACTGCTGGGGTACAGCGCTGCCGTACTGGTGGGCCGCTGGGCGGCGGGGCTGGCCAACGACCGGGGGCCCGGGCGGTCGCTGCTGGTGGCCGGCGCGCTGGGGGCGTCGTCGGGGATGATCCTGCTGGCGTGGGCGCTGTGGCCGGCAGGCCAGGGGTGGAGCGGGCCGGGGGCCGTGGCCGTGACGTTGGTGATCGTGGGAGCGGTGCTGTTCGGTGCGGGGTTCGGCGGCGTGCAGAACGAAACCATGGTGCTGATGTTTCGCCGGTCGGGTCCGGCGGAGTACGGCACCGCCAGTGCGGCCTGGAACATCGGGTTCGACGCCGGGACCGGCGTCGGCGCCCTGGGGCTGGGGGTGGTCGCCCAGACCCTGGGCTACGGTCCGGCGTTCGCGGTGGCGGCCGTGGCCGCCACCGCCTGCCTGCCCGTGGCGCTGTCGCTTGCCCGCCGCACCGGACGCGGCGGGTCGGCACCGTCAGCGGCCGACGGCGGCGCGTACTAGCCGCAACACCTGTGCCTTGCGCCATGTAGGGGCACCGACGGGCGTCGAGCGCCCGCGCCGACGACCGCGGGCCCAGCCGGGCCGTCCTGAGCACCGGCCGTGCCGTTGCCGAACCGGCCGCTCGCCACGGTGCGACCACCGCCCCGCCTTCCGAAAGGACCGTCGGGCACCGGCCACGACACGGTCGTGCGTAAGGGGCGCGATCGCGCCGTCGAGTAGGCGGAGCCGTGAGCGGGCCGAAGCATCGAGCGTTGTGGACCGCGCATCCGGCGCCGGCCGGCGGCAGTGGTCACGCACTGGCCGACGGCGGGGTCGAGGAGTCGGCGCCTGAACCACGCAGACCGCGAGTAAGCAGTCCGACCATGTGGCGGGGGTTGTACCGGGCGTCGGTCTCGTGTCCGATGCAGAGGTTCCCGATTCCGCGCATCAATTCGTAGGCGTCCACACCGGATGCGATCTGGCCGGAGCTTTCGGCAGCGTCCAACAGCTCCGCGCACACCGGAACGAGCCGATCGAGGAAGTACGCGTGCAGTCGTTGGAATCCGGTGTCGTCCGAGCCCAGCGCGTCGGCGAGACCGTGCTTGGTGATGACGAAGTCGACGAACTGGTCGACCCACGCAAGGAGCGCGTCGAGAGGCGAAGCCGCCTCGGTGAGCAGTCGGGGGCCCGCAGCCGCACATGCCTCCACCTGGTGCCCGTACACCTCGACGACCAACTCGGTACGGGTCGGGAAGTGCCGGTAGATGGTTCCCAGGCCGACGCCCGCTTCCGCCGCGATCTCACGGATCGGCGCGTCGACGCCCGAAGCCGCGAAGACAGCGGCGGCAGCGTCGAGAAGCCTTCGCTCGTTTCGCTGCGCATCGGCGCGCCGAGCCCGACGCGGGGATGTCGCCGATCCCTGTTCTGTCATCTGGATAGTCCCTAAGGGGCCTTGGTGTCGTGGAACGCCTTCCGCACCGCAGGTTACTGGAACGGCGATCCGTTACGAGTGGAGTCGGCCGGACCTCGTCTGCCATCGGCCCATCCGACGATGCCCCGGAGAGCCTTTGACAATCCGGAACAATGTTCCGTATCGTCTTTACCGGAACACTGATCCGTTAAAGCCCGGCCGCGAGCCGGCCGCGGCGTTGCGACGGCGGCGCCGGCCGCACCACTCCACAAGAGGAACCACTTCCATGAGCTACACCGGCTACACCCGCAACCCCGTGCCCGCTTCGGCGGTACTGTCCCTTGCCCCGGTGACACTGCCGACCCCGGATCGCGCCGTCGATCTGGAACTGCGCGTCTCGGCGCCGGTGTCCGGCGCGGGCCTGCCCATCGTCCTGCTGTCGCACGGACACGGACCGTCGAACTTCCTGTCGTCGCTGTACGGCTACGGACCACTGGGGAACTTCCTTGCTGCGCACGGCTTCGTGGTGCTCCATCCCACGCACCTGGACTCGGCGACGCTCGGTCTGCGCGACGCCGACGACCCCGAAGCACCGCTGTACTGGCGCACACGAACCACGGACATGTCGTTCATCCTCGATCACCTCGACGATGTCGAGAAGGCACTGCCCCAGCTGCGAGGACGCACCGATCCAGGCAGGATCGCCGTCGTCGGGCACTCGATGGGCGGGTTCACGGCGAGCCTGCTGCTGGGCGCCCGCACCGTCGACCCGACGAACGGATCGGAACTCGATCTCGCCGACCCCCGCTTCACGGCCGGTGTCGTGATGTCCGCGCCCGGCAGGGGCGGTGACTCGCTGAGCGAGTACGCCAAGGAGCACTACCCCATCCTCTCGGGCACCGAGTTCTCCCACATGGATGCTCCCGCACTCGTCATCGGGGGTGTCGAAGACGTCTCGACCCACCTGACCGTCCGCGGCCCCGAGTGGTACACCGACGCCTACGCGCTCTCCCCCGGCCGCAAAGCGCTGCTCCGACTCTTCGGTGCGGGGCACGCCCTCGGGGGCGTGTCCGGCTACGACGCCGCCGAAGCGTCGGACGAGAACCCGGAACTGGCCGATGCGGCCCTGTGGCTCACCTGGGCTTTCCTGTGCACCGAGCTGGGCCTGGACGAACACGCCTGGGACTTCGCCAGCAACGCGCTCACAAGCGCACCCGCCCCGCTCGGACGAATCGAGTCCAGGTGACACACGACGGGCCCGCAGGCAACGAGAGGAACAAGCAATGCTCGACAACGGGACTTCCGACGACAACCGCCCCGACGGCGCACCCGGCCGCCTGGCGACGACCGCCCTGATCACCGGAGCCGCACACGGGATCGGCGAAGAGGTCGCCCGACAGCTGAGCCGGCTCGGAACACGCGTGGTCGTCTCCGCGCGCAACCCCGTCGACGCGGCTGCCGCCGTCGAACGCGTCGACGGAGCCGAGGCCCTGCCCGTGGGACTGGACATCTCCGACCAGGAGTCGGTCGACACGGCAGCCGCAGCGTTCGCCGCCCGCTGGGCGCACCTCGACATCCTGATCAACAACGCAGCCGCCCACCCCGACAGGGACGAGACGCCCTCCCGGGCGAACCTCGCGATCGCCACTGACGCTTTTCAGGTGACGCTGTTCGGAACATGGCGGACGACGCAGGCATTCCTGCCCCTGCTGCGCCGGTCGAACCATCCCCGGATCGTCAACGTCAGCTCGGGCGCAGGATCGCACACCGACGAACGGTACGGCTTTCCCGTGTTCGGCGGCACGGCTGCGACCCACGCGATCAGCAAGGCGGCACTCAACGCTTTCACCGCTGTCCTGGCGGCCGAGCTGGCCGACACTCCCGTGATCGTGAACGCGGTCTGCCCTGGCGTGACGGCGACGGTGCCCGGCGCCGAGGCGTTCGGTGCGCGCCCGGTCGAGGAAAGCGCTCCGGGGGTCGTCTGGGCCGCGACCCTGCCCGACGACGGTCCGCGGGGCGGCTTCTTCCGCGACGCCCAGCCCCTCGGCTGGTAGATCCGGTCCCGACCCCGTTCGGAGCCGGCGTGGAAAGCGCGGTCGTCGCATGGCCGCGCCTTCCCGACGATCGAGTTCCTGCCCCGGATCGGGCGGCACCGGCCCGTTTTGCGACGCGCCGACACACCCGTTCCCGCACCCCCCGGTGGTGCGCGCGGCGTGGCGTTCCGGCCCGAGCAGGTCCTTCACCCTCCAGATGATCGTCTCGATCCTCTGGCGCGGCCAGGAGGGGGACCGGCCGTCGTCGGGTTCGTCCTTGCGTGCCGGCCCGATGAACACGTGCCCCGGATCCGCAGCGGCCTTCTCGGCCCCGGCCCCGGCACATCCCTCATCGTCCACGGCCGGGCACTGCCCGGGTCCGATGGGGATGACGTTGAACACGTGCGGGGCCTGTTCGCGTTCGGGTGCGGGGTCTCCCACCAGGTCGAAACGGCATTGACCGGCCCGATCGCGGCGATGGACGGGACCGGGGCAGGGGAAGGTGTGAACCGGGAGACCGTGGGGGTTTCCTCATCCCTTCAGGGGGAAGAGTCCGGTCGCCCCTCCCCCTCCTCTAAGGAAACCCCTGTGACGGCCACCCCCATCGCCTCCCGGACCGCCGAGGCCATCGACACCTACCGGACCGGCGAACTCACCACGCTCGGGGCCGACGGCACCCCGCTGACCTGGCCAACCGCCGTCTGGCGGCACCCGGACGACACACTACTCATCACCACGTCCCTGGCCTACGCACAGAAGGCGCTCAACGTCCGACGCGACGGGCGCGTGTCGGTGCTCTTCTCCGACCCCACCGGCAGCGGCCGCGCCGACCTGCCCCAGGTGTTCGTCAGCGGGACCGCCACCTGCCCCGAGGAGATCCTGACCGGTCCCGGCGAGGCGGCCGATTACTGGCGCAGGCTCTTCGAACGCCAGCCGCACAGTCTGGGATACGTCCGGGCGCCGGGACGGTGGCTCATGGACTGGTACTACATGAGGTTGTCCATCACCATCACGCCCGACCGGGTGGAGACGCGGATCCCCCTCACCGAGCAACTCGCCGCCGGACCAGTCCCCGGCCAGGACCCCGCTCAGGGAACGGAAACCGGTTCCGGGCCGCTCGGCGCCGACCTGGTGGCACGTTTCCCGAGCGGGGTCCTGGGGGTCCGGGACGCCTCCGGAGCGCCGCTGCTGGCGCGCGTGCGCCCCAGGGCCACCGACGCCGGATTCGTCGTCGAGGCGGACGTCCCCGAGGGCGCCGTCCCCGGGAAGGCATCCCTGCTCGTGCACCGGCACGACGAGCACCTCAACGGCATGCACAACGCCCTGGTCCGGGGTGAGCTGCACATGGACGGGGAGCAATGGGTGCTGGTGCCCAGCAAGGTCATCGAACCGATGGGGGCCGGCAACCGCAGCAGCGCGGTCCGCATCCTGCGGGACGCCCGCCGGTCCACGAACCGGTACCTGGAGCGGCGGGGACTCGACCGGCCCAGGATCGAGTGGGGCCAGTTCCAGGAGCTGTTCTCCAAGAGCTCCCCCGCCTAGATCGTTGATGGGGGTTTGGAGGCGCCTCCTGCTGGACGCGGCGAAGGGCGTCAAGGTCGGTCTTCACATACCGATCCTTGACGCCCTTCGCCATAGAAGCAGTTCAGGAATCTCCCCTCAATGATCTAGGCGCAGTACTGCGCCTGCTTGCCGATCACCCGCTGCGGGCAGTCGGCGTACTCGACGAGTTCGAGCACGGCCCCGCGGTTGCGGCTGGTCTCGCGGTTGATGATGGAACCGGGCGGGTAGAAGCCGCCGCCGCTGGCGCCGCCCGGGTACATCTCGTAGGTGAACGCGAAGATCTTCTGGTTGGCCCAGAGCCAGTCGGTGCTGGACCCGTCGGTGATGTAGAGGTCGCTGGACTGCTGGGGGGTGTAGCCGTTGAGGGCGGCCATACGGCGGCCGAGGGCGGCGTGGGTGTCGTAGTCGTCGCGGGTCATGCCGGTCGCGGTCTCGGCGTAGGTGTAGCCGTAGGGCCACAGGATGAGCTGTCCGTAGGTGTGGAAGTCGATGGAGACGCGGATCTGCTGCTTTCCGCCCACGACCCGGCCGCGCACGAAGTTGGACAGCGCCCTGACCTCGGGCGACGACTCGGCTCGGGGGCCGCGGTAGGTCGTGCTGGAGGGGCTGCCGGAGGAGCCGTTGCAGCACCCCCACAAGTAGGCGAAGTTGCGGTTGAGGTCGGTGCCCACCGCGGTGGTTCCGGAATTGGGTTGGCGGTTCTTGCGCCAGCTGCGGTAGGAGCCGGTGGCGATGTCGTACTCGCTGCCGTCGGGATTGAGGCTGGGCAGGACCCAGATCTCACGGCTGTTGAGCAGCCGCGTGATCTGGGCGTCGTTGCCGTAGCCGTCGCTGAGCAGGTCGATGAGGTAGAGGCCCATCTCGACCGTCAGGTGCTCGCGGGCGTGCAACTGGTGGAAGAAGAGGACCTCGGGCTCGTTCTGATCGGTTGCGACATTGGCGCTGATCTTGACGGCGAGGAGGTTGCGGCCCTCATGGGAGGTACCGAAGGTGGTCTTGCGCACGAGAGTGGGGTGGTCGGCCACGGCCTTGTCGATCCTGGCGACCATTTCGGCGTAGTTGTGGTACGCCGAGTCACTGGGGGGGAAGTCCAGGGTCCGCAGGAGCGGGCTGACCTCGAAGCCCAGGGCCTCGATCGCCCTGACCTCGGCAGAGGTCGCTGTGATCTGCACGGAGCCGGTGTCGACCCCGTCGATGGCCGCGCCCGTGCGGGCCACCTCGGTGCGCTCCGCTGCGGTCGCGGGGCCGTCCACGCGGTACTGCGCCGGGGGGCCGGGGCGGGCCGCGCCGTCCTCGGCGTGGGCTCCGGCGGTAGCACCGCCGGAGAGCACTAACGCCGCGAGGGTGAGTGCCGTGAGCAGTCTTCGTCGTCCGTTCACCAATGCCTCCAAGAAGCGGGGGTGGGAGGGCGGAGCCCGCACGTGGACTTCGCCTCCTTATTGACGGACGAGCACCCAG
Source organism: Nocardiopsis ansamitocini (assembly GCF_030268225.1). Lineage (GTDB taxonomy): Bacteria > Actinomycetota > Actinomycetes > Streptosporangiales > Streptosporangiaceae > Nocardiopsis_D > Nocardiopsis_D ansamitocini. Next base: position 395,228 of record NZ_BSQG01000004.1, read on the forward strand.
GGGTGTCAATAAGTAACACAATGTCAACATATTGCGCTTTTATGCCTCCGGGCACGTAACTGCCCGGGTCCGACCCCCGAGACGATGTGGGGCTGACCGATAGCGGCCAGCCCCGTTTAGCGGACGGCTACTCCCAGCCGATGCGCGCCGCCGCCGCGGCCCAGTCCGCCTCCGCGCCGCGGGGCTCGTAGCGGCGCACCTCCTGGGTGGCGGCGATCAGCGCGCGCATTCCGGCCAGGTCGCCGACCAGGCCGGCTGCCCGCGCCTGGACCATGACGTTGCCGATGGCGGTGGCCTCGACCGGCCCGGCGAGCACGGGCAGTCCCAGGGCGTCGGCGGTGAGTTGGCACAGCAGGGCGTTGCGCGCCCCTCCTCCGACGATGTGCACCACTCGCAGGTCGCGTCCGGTGAGCACAGCGGCGGTGCGCAGCGTACGCCGGTGGGCCAGGGCCAGGCTCTCCAGGATGCAGCGCAGGACGGCCGCGCGGCCCCGGGGCGGGGTCTGGCCGGTTTCCCGGCAGTAGGCATCGATACGGGCGGGTATGTCACCGGGGGCGAGGAAACGCGGGTCGTCGGGGTCGACGAGGGCGGCGAAGGCCGGCGCAGCCGCCGCCCGGTCGACCAGGGCGGGGAGCGCCGCGGCGTCCAGTCCCCACGTGCGCATGCTCTCGCTGACCAGCCACAGTCCCATGACGTTGCGCAGGAAGCGGGTGGTGTCGTCCACGCCGAGCTCGTTGGTGAAGTTGGCGCGTCGAGCGCCCTCGGTGCGCAGCGGGGCGTCCAGCTCCAGCCCTGCGAGGGACCACGTTCCGCAGGAGATGTAGCCGAATTCGGGCGTGGTGGCGGGTACGCCGATGACGGCGGAGGCGGTGTCGTGGGAGGCGACCGAGACGACGGGGGTGCCGGTGAGGCCGGTGGAGCGAGCGGGATCGGCCAGTAGTTCGCCGACGGTGGTCCCCGGCTCGCGCAACGGCGGCAGCAGTGCGGGGCGCGCCCCCACGGCTTCGGCGAGTCCGGGCAGCCAGGCACGGGTGGCGGCATCCAGCATCCCGGTGGTGGAGGCGTTAGTGACCTCCGCGCCGATCTGGCCGGTCAGCCAGTAGTTGACCAGGTCGGGGACGAGCAGGAGGGTGGCGGCCGCGTCCAGTGCGGCGCTGTCGCGTGCGGCTGCCAACTGGAACACGGTGGTGAAGGGCAGGAACTGCATGCCGGTCAGCGCGTAGAGGCGTTCGGACCCCAGTTCTTCGGCGGTCCGGGCCGCGACGCCGTCGGTGCGGGTGTCGCGGTAGTGGTGGGGCAGGCCCAGCAGCGCGCCGGTGGCGTCGAGGAGACCGTAGTCCACCGCCCAGGAGTCCACGCCCACCGACACGGGGCGGTGCCCGGCGGCCAGTCGCAGCCCCCGCAGCACTTCGCGGTACAGCCCCAGCATGTCCCAGTGCAGACCGCCGGGCAGGCGCACCGGCTCGTTGGGGAAGCGGTGCGCCTGCTCCAGGGCGAGTTCGGCACCGCCCACCCTGCCCACCACGACGCGCCCGCTGGACGCGCCGAGGTCCACCGCGGCGAAGGATCGGGGCTCGGTCATGCGGGGATGCCTTTCGGTCGGGCTCGGGGCGACTCCGCGGTCCGGGGCGTCCACAGTTCGCGGGCCCGGCGACCGCAGGAGTCGTGACAGGGGCGGGGTACCGCTCGGTCGACGGGGTTGGGAACCCCCTGGTGGGGCGGGATGCAGGAGCGGCGCCGCTCCTGCATCCCGCCCGGTGCTCAGCGTAGGAACGCCGCCGCCACCCCGGCGTCCACCGGGACGTGCAGACCGGTGGTGTGGCTGAGGTCGCCGCCGGTCAGGGCGAAGACCGCGGCTGCCACGTTCTCGGGCAGCACCTCGCGCTTGAGCAGGGTTCGCTGGGCGTAGAACTCGCCGAGCTTGTCCTCGGACACGCCGTAGACGGCGGCACGCTCGGCCCCCCACCCTCCCGCGAAGATCCCCGATCCGCGCACCACCCCGTCGGGGTTGACCCCGTTGACCCGGATCCCGTGCGCACCCAGTTCTGCGGCCAGCAGGCGCACCTGGTGGGCCTGGTCGGCCTTGGCCGCACCGTAGGCGATGTTGTCGGGGCCGGCGAAGACCCCGTTCTTGCTGGAGATGTAGACGATGTCGCCCCCCATCTCCTGGGCGGCCATGATCCGGGCGGCTTCACGGGCCACCAGGAAAGAGCCCCGGGCCATCACGCCGTGCTGGATGTCCCAGTCGGCGGCGGTCGTCTCCAGCAGGGGCTTGGAGATGGACAGTCCCGCGTTGTTGACGACCAGGTCCACACCGCCGAAGGCCAGTGCCGCCGCGGCCAGCGCGGCGGCGACCTCCGACTCGTCGGTGACATCGGCGGTGACGGCAACCGCCCGGTCGGCGGTGCCGATCTCGGCGGCCACCTTCGCGGCCGTGTCGGCATCGCGGTCGGCGACGACCACGCAGGCGCCCTCGGCGGCAAGGCGCAGCGCGATGGCGCGCCCGATCCCCGATCCGCCGCCGGTCACGAACGCCACCCGGGTGGCCAGGGGCTTGGGCGCGGCCATGCGCTGGAGCTTGGCCTCTTCGAGCGCCCAGTACTCGATGCGGAACTTCTCCGCCTCCTCGATGGGGGCGTAGGCGGAGACGGTCTCCGCGCCGCGCATGACGTTGACGGCATTGACGTAGAACTCACCGGCGACCCGGGCGGTCTGGGCGTCCGTGCCGAAGGAGAACATGCCCACGCCGGGGACGAGGACGATGGCGGGGTCGGCGCCGCGCATCGCCGGGGAGTCGGCGTCGGCGTGGCGCTCGTAGTAGCCCCGGTACTCCTCGCGGTAGGCGGCGTGCAGCTCCTTGAGCCTGGTCACCGCGTCGGCCAGCGGTGCGTCGGCGGGCAGGTCCAGGACCAGCGGGCGGACCTTGGTGCGCAGGAAGTGGTCGGGGCAGGAGGTGCCCAACGCGGCCAGGCGCGGATGCTCGGCGCGGGACAGGAAGTCCAGGACCGCGGCGGAGTCGCTGTAGTGGCCGATCTGGGGGCGGTCGGTGGAGGCGAGACCGCGCAGGACCGGGAACAGGGCTGCCGCGCGCGCCCGGCGCTGGTCCTCGGGGAGGGCGGCGCGGCCCTCCAGAACGGGCCCGAAGGCGTGCTCGTCGGTGGTGCGGGCCTCGATGAACGCCTCGGCGGTGCGGATGATCTCCAGGGAGTTGGCCTCGCACTGCTCGGAGGTGTCGCCCCAGGCGGTGATTCCGTGGCCGCCGAGGATCACGCCGATGGCGGTGGGGGTGGCGGCCTTGATGGCGGCGATGTCCAGCCCGAGCTGGAAGCCGGGGCGGCGCCAGGGAACCCAGGCCACGCGGTCGCCGAAGCACTCCGCGGTCAGCTTCTCACCGTCGGCCGCACAGGCCAGGGCGATCCCGGAATCGGGGTGCAGGTGGTCGACGTGGGGGGCTTCCACCAGGCCGTGCATGGCGGTGTCGATGGAGGGGGCCGCGCCGCCCTTGCCGTGGCCGCAGTAGTCGAAGGCCGCGACCATCTCGTCCTCGCGCTCCACTCCCGGGTAGACCCCGGCCAGCGCGCGCAGCCGGTCGAGGCGCAGCACGGCCAGACCGTCCTCCGTGAGCGTGCCCAGGTCACCGCCGGAGCCCTTGACCCACATCAGCTCCACCGGCTCGCCCGTCACGGGGTCGGTGTCGGTGCCCTTGGCGGAGGTGTTTCCCCCGGCGTAGTTGGTGTTGCGCGGGTCGGCGCCCAGCGCGTTGGAGCGGCGCAGGAGTGCCTGGGCCTGCGGGTGGGGCGTGGGAGAGGTCATCTGGCGGTCGGTCCTTCCGATGGGTTGGGTGGTGTGGGGGCGGGGATGCTCACGCCCCCCATCCCGCCTGGTGGCCGCCCACCCTTTCGGCGGCCACGCGCTCGGCGTAGCCGGAGCGGGCGAAAGCGGCCATGGGGTCGGGGTCCAGCCCCTGCTCGGTGCGCAGGTCGGCCAGGAACGGACGTACGTCGGTGTTGTAGGCGTCCATCAGCGCGGCGTTGGCGCCGAGCACGTCGCCCCGGGCCTGGGCTTCCGCCAGCGTGTCGGCGTCGACCAACAGGGCCTTGGCGGTGGCCTCCTGGACGTTGAGCACCGAGCGGATCTGACCGGGGATCTTGGGCTCGATGTTGTGGCATTGGTCGAGCATGAAGGCGACGCCGGCCTCAGCGGAGAGGCCGCCTCCGCGCACCACCTCGTGCAGGATGCGAAACAGCTGGAAGGGGTCGGCGGCGCCGGCCATCAGGTCGTCGTCGGCGTAGAAGCGGGAGTTGAAGTCGAAGGCGCCGAGTTTGCCCGCGCGCAGCAGGAAGGCGACGATGAACTCGATGTTGGTTCCGGGGGCGTGGTGGCCGGTGTCCACCACGACCTTGGCCTTGTCGCCCAGTTCGAGGCAGTGGGCGTAGGCGGTGCCCCAGTCAGGGACGTCCATCGTGTAGAACGCGGGCTCGAAGAGCTTGTACTCCAGCACGATGCGCTGGTCGTCGCCCAGGCGCGCGTAGACCGCGGCCAGTGCCTCTGCGAGGCGGTCCTGGCGGGCGCGGATGTCGTCCTGGCCGGGGTAGTTGGTTCCGTCGGAGAACCACAGCTTGAGGTCGCGCGAGCCGGTGGCGTCCATGACGTCCACGCACTCCAGCAGGTGGTCCAGGGCCTTGCGCCGCACCGCGGGATCGGGATTGGTGACGCTTCCCAGGCGGTAGTCGTCCTCCTGGAAGACGTTGGCGTTGATGGTGCCCAGGCGCACCCCCTGCTCGGCGGCGTATTCGGCGAGTTCGGTGAAGTCCTCGACGCGGTCCCAGGGGATGTGCAGCGACACGGTGGGGGCGATACCGGTGTAGGCGTGCACCTGGGCGGCGTCGGCGATCTTCTCGTGCGGGGTGCGGGGCACCCCCGGCTGGCCGAACACCTTGAACCGGGTGCCGCTGTTGCCGAACGCCCACGAGGGCAGCTCGATGGCCTGGCGGGCCAGCGACTCCTTGACTGCACTGAATTCGGTCATCTCGGGAAGCTCCTGCTCCGATCGGCCAAGTCCACTGATTACAACGTTGCAATTCGATGTCGCTTGGATTTTCCGCCTATCAGTCAAGCGGAACGGTGAAACGACTCGGACGGCAGGGGTCGGGTTGTGGACCGGTTGGGCGTTTGGCGATAAATCGTTTTAACCGACGGCCGGGCCGCTCACGCGAGGTGGAAGACCTCGGTGAGGGGCACCATTGCCTCGTCGGGATTGCCGTCGATGCCCTCGAAGAACGGCGCCATGTCCCGCTGCCAGCGGGCGTTGACCTCCGTACGTTCCATCGCGGCCTGGGCCTCGGCGAAGTCGTCGGTCTCCAGGTAGCCCACGAGGAGGCCGTCCTCGCGGCAGAACAGCGAATAGTTGCGCCAGCCGGACGCGCTGAGCGCAGCGAGCATGTCCGGCCAGATGGCGGCGTGGCGTCGGCGGTACTCGGCCAGCCGCTCGGGCCTCACTTTGAGCAGGAAGCAGACGCGCTGCATGGGTGGTCTCTCCTCGGGGAGCGGTCCCCACTCCGGTGGGCCGGTGCGGGCGTCGCGGATGGGCGGCCCCCACACCGGCCCGGGAGGGCGGGTGGGACGGTGGCTAGAAGTCGAAGTCGTCGATGTTGTCGGCGTTGAACTTGGTGGGCGGGCCCAGGATGACCTCGCTGTTGGGGCCGATCTCGTAATCGCCCAGGCGCCCCGCGCTGAAGGTCTCGCCCTCGGCGCCGGTGATCTGGCCCGCCGACAGCGCCGCACCGGCATAACCGGCCAGGTACCCCAGGTCCTTGGGGTTCCACAGCGCGAACTCCTCGACCGTGCCGTTCTTGACGTACTCGCTCATCTGGTTGGGGGTGCCCAGACCCGTGACGGCGACCTTGCCCTTGTATTCGGAGTCACTGACGTAGCGCGCGGCTGCGGCGATGCCGACGGTGGTGGGCGAGACGACACCCTTGAGGTCGGGGTAGGTCTGGAGCAGGCCCTGCATCTCCTGGAAGGACTTCTGGTCGTCGTCGTTGCCGTAGACGGTGTCCACGACCTCGATGTCGGAGTACTCGGGCTTGGCCAGTTCCTCCTCCATCAGCTCCAGCCAGGCGTTCTGGTTGGTGGCGTTGGGGGTGGCCGACAGGAAGGCGATCTGGCCCTCGCCGTCGACCTGCTCGACGATCATCTCCACCTGCGTCTTGGCGATGCCCTCGGCGGAGGCCTGGTTGATGAAGACGTCGCGGCACTCCGGGGCGGTGTCGGAGTCGTAGGAGACGATGGCCGCACCGGCGTCGCTGGCGGAGTTGAGGGCGGCGCACACGGCGTTGGGGTCGTTGGCGGCGATGACGATGGCGTCGGCGCCCTGCTGGCTCACCGTGTTGATGTAGCTGACCTGCGAGGATGCACTGGCTTCGGAGGGGCCGACCTCCTTGAACTCCCCGTTGAGCTCCTCGACCGCCTCGGCCCCGCCGGTGTTGGCGAACGTGGAGTAGGGGTTGTTGAGCTGTTTGGGCAGGAAGCTGATGGTGAGGCCCTCGGGGATCTCCGCGTCGGGGTCGGCCTCTCCTGCCGGACGCTCGGAGCCGCCCTCCTCGACGGAGTCGCGGGTGGTGCCGCCGCAGGCGGTCAGGAGCAGCAGTGCTCCGGCGGCGGTGCCCGCTGCGATGCCGCGGGCGAGTCGGGTGCGGAACATGGTCACCTCTGGTTGGAGTGTGCGGGGACGGACGGGGTGTCGGGGCGGCGGCGCTCTTTGAGACGGGCCACGATGTTGGGTGCGACCACGGAGATCACCAGCAGCAGGCCGGTCACGACCGAGAGGGTGTCGGAGGAGACGTCGGCGAGTTCCAGGGCCTTGCGAATGGTGCCCAGCAGCAGAACGCCGCCGATGACACCGGGCAGGGCTCCCAGGCCGCCGAAGATGGAGACGCCGCCGAGCAGGACCGCGGCCACCACCGACAGCTCCAGGCCGAAGGCGTTGTCGGCGCGGGCGCTGGAGTACTGGAGGGTCCAGAAGACGCCGGCCAGGGCCGAGACGGCGCCGCTGGCCACGAACAGCCACAGCTTGGTCATGCGGACCGAGATCCCGGCGAAGCGGGCGGCCTCGTCGTTGCTGCCGATGGCGTACAGCGAGCGGCCGATGGGGGTGGCGTGCAAGACGATGCCGAAGACCACGGCGAGGGCGGCGATGAGCAGTACCACCCAGGGGATCGCGGTCTCACCGAGGCGCTGGGTGGCGCCGCTGGTCCAGGAGCGCGGGAAGTCGGCGACGGCGCGGTCTCCCAGGATGACGTAGGCCAGGCCCCGGTACAGCGCCATCGTGCCGATCGTCACCGCCAGCGAGGGCAGGCCGGCCACCGTCACCAGTAGGCCGTTGATCGCACCGAGCACGGCGCCCAGCGCCAGGCACAGGGGGACGATGGTCTCCAGCGGCAGTCCGAGGAACCACAGTTGGCCCATGACGGCGCTGGTCAGCCCGAGGATGCTGGCAACCGAGAGGTCGATCTCGCCGGTGATGACGATGAGCGTCATGGGAAGGGCGATCAGCGCGATCGCCGTGACGTCCAGGATCAGAAAGCCCGCGGTGCGGTCCGTGAAGAAACCGTCCACCCAGAACGAGGCGAGGATGACGGTCACCACGAGGGCGCCCAGGACGGAGGCTTCGCGGGTGGCGAGCAGTCGGCGCAGCGTGCCGCCGCGCGGGGCGCGGTCCGGTCCGAACGGCGCGCCCTGCCCCGATGAGGGGGCGGTCACTTCAGGCGCCACGGGATTGGCCTCCTCGGAGCTTGCGTTCGGCGCGCACGGCCAGGACCCGGTCGAGGCCGATCGCGGTGAGAATGAGCAGACCGACCACGGCCTGCTGCCAGAAACCGCTGACCCGCAGGATCGGCAGGGCCGATCCGATGGTGGTCAGCAGTACCGCGCCCAGCGCGGCGCCCAGGACGGTTCCGCTGCCGCCGAAGATGGCGACGCCGCCCACGACCGCGGCGGCCACGACCTGGAGTTCCAGTCCGGTGCCCACGGTGGCGTCGAGGGTGCCGAAGCGGGCTGCGTAGAGGACGCCGGCCAGTCCGGCGAGGGTGCCGTTGGCGACGAAGGCCATGAAGATGCGACGGTCCACCGGGATGCCGGACAGGCGGGCGGCGGCAGGCTCGGAGCCGATGGCGTAGAGCTCGCGTCCGCTGCGGTAGGAGGTGAGGTACCAGCCCACGACCGCCACGACCAGGACGGCCACCAGCGCCAGGACCGGGATGCCCAGGACGCTGGCGCGGCCCATGCCGAGGAAGGCGGAGGGCATGTCCGAGGCGTTGATCTGCTTGCCCGAGGCCCACCAGTAGTCGATGCCGCGGAAGATGTAGAGCGTGCCCAGGGTGACCACCAGCGCGGGTACGCGGGCCAGGGCGACCAGGGCTCCGTTGACCGCGCCGCACACGGTTCCCACCAGGACCCCGGCGATGATCGCGACGGGGACGGGCATGGTGGGGAACGCCGCGAACAGGCTGCCCACCGCGAACGCCGACAGGCCCAGGATGGAACCGACCGACAGGTCGACGCTGCGGGTGACGATGACCAGCGTCTGGCCCACGGCCAGGATGGTCAGCAGGGTGGCGCCCAGGAGCAGGTCGCGCACGCTCTGGGCGGACAGGAAGTTGGGGTTGACGATGGTGGTGGCGACGACCAGCAGGACCAGGGCGAGCAGGATGCCGACTTCGCGGACCTGGCGCAGTTTGCGGTCGGCCTTGGCGTCGCCTCCCCCGTGCTCTTGCAGCGGGGGTTGAGCGGAAGTGGAGACGGCGCTCACGCGGCGTCCTCCCGCTGCCCGGTGGCGGCGTACATGACGGACTCCTCGGTTGCTTGCGCGCGGCTCAGTTCGGCGCTGACGCGCCCCTCGTGCATCACCAGGATCCGATCGGCCATGCCCAGGACCTCGGGGAGCTCACTGGAGACCATGACGACGGCCAGGCCGCGCCCGGCGAGCTCGGACAGCAGGCGGTGCACCTCGGACTTGGTGCCCACGTCGATGCCCCTGGTTGGTTCGTCCACGATCAGTACCGCGGGGTCGGTGGACAGCCACTTGGCCAGGACGACTTTTTGCTGGTTGCCGCCGGAGAGGGTGGCCACCGCATCCGACAGCGAACCGGCCTTGACCTGCATGCGCCGGGTCCACTCGCGGGCGGTGCGCTCCTCGGTGGAGCGGCGCAGCCAGCCGAACCGGCTCAGGGCCCAGCGGCGGGTGAGGGTGGCGTTGCGCTCGACCGACAGCTCCATGACCAGCCCTTGCTGGCGGCGGTCCTCGGGGACCAGGGCGATTCCGGCTGCCATCGCCGCGGCGGGGCGGCCCTTGCGCAGAGGGCGGCCGTTGACCAGGACCCGGCCGGAGTCGTAGGGGTCGACGCCGAAGACAGCGCGCACGACCTCGCTGCGTCCGGCTCCCACGAGCCCGGCGAGCGCGACGATCTCGCCGGCGCGCACGGTGAAGCCGACGTCGGAGAAGACACCGGTGCGGGTCAGGCCCTCGACCTCGAGGACGACCTCCCCGGGTTCGGTGTCCTGCTTGGGGAAGAGCGCGGCGATGTCGCGACCGACCATCTTGCGCACCACCGCGTCCACCGTCAGTTCGGCGACGGGGTCGGTGGAGATGTAGCGCCCGTCGCGCATGACGGTGATCCGGTCGCACAGGTCGAAGACCTCGTCGAAGCGGTGGGAGATGAACAGGATGGCCGCCCCGGAGTCGCGCAGTGAACGCGCGACGGTGAACAGCCGCTCCACCTCCACCCCCGACAGCGCCGCGGTGGGCTCGTCCATGACCAGGACCCGGGCCTGCAAGGAGAGGGCCTTGGCGATCTCGATGAGCTGCTGGTCGGCGATGGACAGGCCCTTGGCGGGGCGGGCGGGGTCGATGTGCACGCCCAGCCGGGCGAACAGCGCCTCGGTGGCGGCGTGCATGGCCGGGCGGTCGATACGACGACCGCGGGCCAGTGGCTGGCGACCCATGAAGATGTTCTCCGCGACCGAGAGATCGGGGAAGAGCGTGGGCTCCTGGTAGATGACGGCCACACCGGCCTGTTGGGCGTCGGCGGGCCGGGCGAACTCGATCGGTGCTCCGTCCACCTCGACGTGGCCCTCGTCGGGACGGTGCACCCCGGCGATCATTTTGACCAGCGTGGACTTGCCCGCCCCGTTCTCACCGCACAGCGCGTGGATCTCGCCCGCCCGCAGCTCCAACGACACTCCCTGGAGCGCTTTGACCGCCCCGAAGGACTTGGCCGCGCCGACGAGTGCGAGAGGCGGGGGGACGGGCGGAGGCTCCTGGGCCACGGCGCCCTCCTCGACAATCGGGTCCAGTCGCCGCTCACCGCGACGACAAAAACGTTTCAATTGAAGAGGACGTTAGATGCGTCACACCCTTGAGTCAAGAGAACGGCAAAATTATTAACACGAAGCCACAGATATGGACATTTCAGCCACTCAAGTCACATGATGCGCCCCACCCGCAGGGCGCAATGATGAAGATCACATACTGCTATTGACACGTTTCAATTGAGCTGTGACGATAAGCCGCACCTCGCATGTCCACCGTCGCGACCCTGTTCGGAGCCCCCGCGTGTCCTCGACCGAGAACGTCAAACGGCCTGTCGGCATCAACGACGTCGCGGCACGGGCCGGAGTCTCCCCCGGGACCGTCTCCAACGTGTTGAACCGGCCCGAGCGGGTCGCCGAGGCCACCCGGCTGCGGGTGGAGAAGGCGATCCGGGAACTGGACTACGTGCGCAACTCCTCCGGGCGCAACCTGCGCTCCGGGCGCAGCGACTCGGTGGGGCTGCTCGTCCTGGACGTCACCAACCCGTTCTTCACGATGGTGGCCCAAGGGGTGGAGGACGAGGCCGCCGAGGCCGGGCGCACCGTCATGCTGCTCAACTCGGCCGAGGACCTCGCCCGGCAGCGCCGCTCGCTGCGGCTGCTGGCCGAGCAGCGCGTCGCGGGCGCGGTCGTCATGCCTGTGGACAACGACGTGACCGACCTGATGTGGCTGCGCGACCGCGGCATTCCCTGGGTGCTGCTGGACCGCGGCGACGTGGGCGCCGACCTGGGCAGCAGCGTATGCGTGGACAACCACGCCGGGGGGGTGGCCGCAGGACGGCACCTGATCAACCTGGGGCACGAACGCGTCACCTTCCTGAGCGGTCCGCTCGGCCTGGAGCAGTGCCGCACGCGTCTGGCCGGCCTGCGCTCGGCGCTGGCCGAGAGCGGGATCGACGCGGAGGATTCGGTACGGGTGATCGAGACCGGCTCGTTGACGGCCGCCTCCGGGGAGAAGGGCGTGGAGGAGGTCCTGGCCGGCGGCCCGCGCAGGCGCCCCCAGGCGGTTTTCTGCGCCAACGACCAGCTCGCCCTCGGGCTGCTCAAGGGCCTGGGCGAGCGCGGTCTGAGCGCCCCGCACGACATCTCCGTGGTCGGCTACGACGACATCGACGTGGCGGCCCTGGTCCACCCGGGCCTGACCACGGTGGCCCAGCCCAAGTACGAGATCGGACGGGCGGCGATGCGGCTGCTCAGCGCCGAGCTCGACGGCCCCCGCCACGGCTACGAGCGGATGCTCTTCGCTCCCGAACTCGTGGTGCGCGGCTCCACCGCCGCCTACCGCGACTAGACCACGCCCCACCGAACCCCGCGGAGCAGTACGAACGGTCGTGCCGCACGGTCCTCACCGGCAACGCCTTGTGCCAAGGGTCCGGTTCCGACCACCGGGACGACGGAGATGTCCGGCGCTGGCGCGCACCGCGGCCCGTCCCACATCATGGGTGTACACCACGACCGCGATCAGATATGAGAGCCGCCGCATGCCCCCTCCCCCGCCCGTGCCCCGCTCGCTCGAAGAGTTCCAGGACCTCGCCGACCAGGTGACGATCGCGGCGCTGCTGCCGACCCCCGTCGTCACGATGGACGGTCATGACTCCTCCCGTCACGCGGGTGGGCGCAAGGGGGTGCTGGCCCTGCCCTCGGACGTACCGCCCGAGACGGTGGCCGGGGCGCTGGGCCGGGGCGTGGGGCTGGCCGCTACCGCGGCTCGACGCGAACGGGTGCACACCACTCGCCGCCAGGGCGGACCGCTCGCGGCGGCGTTCGCGGTCCCGGTCGTCATCATGCTGGCCATGGGCCAATGGGCGGCCGCAGCGGTGGTGGTGGTGATCGCGGCCGTGTGCTGGTCATGGGTGCTGCTGGCGGCACTGGCCCGGCTGCGCGCCCTGGATCTGGCCGCCGATGCCGAGGGGGCGCGGTTGCTCGGCACCGTCGGCCACCCGGGGCACGATTGGGTGGCCGCCTGGGTGGCCGTGGAGACGGCCGGCCAGGACGCAGCGGACAGCCGCCCGCCGTGGCTGCGCGAGCGGGCCGCGCCCGAGCAGCGCCGTGCCGCGCTGCTCGGGTCGCCGCCGCCACGATGACCGGTCCTGCCGCGTCAGCGCACGCCCAGTAGGTGTTCCACAGCGAGCTGGTCGAGGCGTTCGAAGTGGTAGCCGCGCTCTCCCACCTCGGCCAGGTCGATCTCTTCGGCGAGCAGATCCTTGAGGTTCTCGCCGGGGTCGAGGGTGGGCCGGGCCAGCTCGGCGACCCTGGACGCGGCCAGGGCCTCCTGGACGTCGGGGTCGGCGCGGAAAGCCGCGGCCTTCTCTTTGAGGATGAGGTAGTTGCGCATACAGCCCCGCGCCGACTCCCACACCCCGCTCATGTCCTCGGTGCGCGGCGGCTTGAAGTCGAAGTGCAGCGACCCGTCGTATCCACTGCTCTCCAGCAGGTCCACCAGGAAGAACGCCTCCTTGACGTCACCGGCGCCGAAGCGCAGGTCCTGGTCGTACTTGATACCACGCTGGCCGTTGAGGTCGATGTGGAACAACTTCCCCTGCCACAGGGCCTGGGCGATGCCGTGGGCGAAGTTCAGTCCCGCCATCTGCTCGTGGCCGACCTCGGGGTTGACCCCCACCATCTCGGGGCGCTCCAACTGGTTGATGAAGGCGAGGGCGTGGCCGACGGTGGGCAGCAGGATGTCGCCGCGCGGCTCGTTGGGCTTGGGCTCGATGGCGAAACGCAGGTCGTAGCCCTTGTCCAGGACGTAGCCGCACAGAACGTCGAACGCCTCGCGCAGGCGGTCCAGGGCTGCTGCGTCGTCCTTGCCCGCCTCGGTCTCGGCGCCGTCCATGCCGCCCCAGCACACGAAGGTGCGCGCCCCCAGTTCGGCGGCCAGGTCGATGGTGCGCACGACCTTGCGCAGGGCGTAGCGGCGCACGTCCCGGCTGTTGGAGGTGAATCCGCCGTCGCGGAACACGGGGTCGCTGAACAGGTTGGTGGTGACCATGGGGACGGTGAGCCCGGTCTCGGCGAGTGCTGCGGTGAAGCGTTTGACGACGGTGTCGCGGGCCGCGGCGTCGGAGCCGGGCGCAACGAGGTCGTCGTCGTGGAAGGTGATGCCGTGGGCGCCGAGCGCGGCGAGCGAGTGCACGGCGTCGACCGGATCGAGGACGGGCCGCACCGCCTCGCCGAAGGTGTTGTGGCCGCGCCACCCCACCGTCCACAGGCCGAAGCTGAAGCGGTCCTCTGGGGTTGGCCGGTAGTCGCTCATGCGGGCTGCCTCTCACGGATGGGCCGGGCGGCTTGGCCGATCCGGCCGCCAGACGCGGACCCCATTAGTTTGATCACTAAACAAATTGCCTGTCAAGCCTGTGCGGCTCCGGAGCCGCAACGACCACGACCACGACCACGACGGGAATGTTTCGCGTGCCGCGGGAGTTGTGGGCGTGCCCCCTTCCCCGCGACGAGAGGTGTACCCGACCATGCCGCCCACCCCCACAGCAGGGACCACCCCCACTGGTATCGCCGGTCAGATCGACCGGCTCGTCGAACTGGGCCTGCCGGCGCTGGCCGGTATGACCGTCGAGGAGTTCCACGCCCTGGCGCGCGACCTCCCAGCCGAGGCGCCGGGCGCGATCGTGGCCGTCCACCCCGGGCTCGTCCCTGCGAGCGCGCTGGCGCCCCTGCTCAGCCGGGGAGACAAGAGCGGGTTCGTCGTGGTGGACATGGCCGACCTCGACGCGTTCGCCCCCATCGACGGTCTCGACGCCCCCGAGGACGCGCTGTACCTGATCAACGAGGTCGACCGGGGCGACGACATGGCCAACTGGAGCCCCGATGAGGCGCTTCCGGAGATCAGCTCCAGGGGACGGCGCCCCCTCACCATCGGGGAGGGGATCAGCTGGCTGCTCCAGGAGCCCGAACGCCTCGCGCCCAACCACTGCTTCATGACGATCGGATCCCGCAAGCGCAGGAAGGGCACCGCCCTGGACTCCCGCACCCCCGCGATCTGGATCAGCGGCGGCACCGGGCGCGACGGCCGCGACAACCGCGGTGCCCCGAAGGTCGGCTGGTGCTGGGCCGGCAACCGACACACCTGGCTCGGGTTCGCCTCTGCCGCTGCGCAGCCGCCTGCCTGACCGGCCTTCGGCGGGTGCGGCCGCACCGAAGAGCACCTGGAACGGCCGTTGGGCGGTGTCCGCGAAGGACACCGCCCCGCTCGACGCACCGGCGGTGCACCGCCGCGCATCCCCGTCGTGGGTGTCCGGGGCCGGCGCTCTCGGCCACCCCGGACGCCCACGGGTTCACCTGCGGTCGGCCCCCTGCTCAGTGGTGGCGCCGGTGCTGTCGGGGCGGTCGGCGTCCTGGGCCTCGGACGCGGTCTCGGGTGCGTCCGCCGTGGCGGCCCTTGTGGGCTCCTCCGTGACGGCCTCTCCGCGCGCGACCATCCCGGCGGTGTCGGAGAGCGGGATCTGCTTGAGCAACAGCGCCAGCAGAAGCGCGACGACGAGGAAAGGAACGAGGATCCAGAACACCGGTGCCAGGGAGTCGGCGTAGGCGTCCACGATGACCAGCCTCAGCTGTTCGGGCAGGGACGCGAGGGTCGCCGGATCGATGGTGGCCGCGGCCTCCTCCGCCTCGGCCGCCGAGGCGCCCGCGCCGGAGAACGCCTCGCCGAGCCGCTCGGAGAGACGGGTGGTGAACAGCGCACCGACGACGGCGACGCCCAGGCTCGCACCGACCTCGCGGAAGTAGTTGTTGGTACTGGTGGCGGTACCGACCATCGCGGGGTCCACCGCGTTCTGGACCACCAGGACGACCACCTGCATGACCAGCCCGATACCGCTGCCGAACACGAACAGGTAGGTACAGATGAGCCAGATCGGGGTCTGGCCGCTCAGCGTGGTCATCGCGATCATCGCGACGAGCATGAGGACGATTCCGGCGATCGGGTAGGGCCGGTAGCGTCCGGTGCGGCTGATCGCGAGCCCCGACCACGTGGCGGTGGCGAAGAGGCCCACCATCATGGGCAGCCCCAGCAGGCCGGATGCGGCGGCCGAGGTCCCCGCCGCCATCTGCAGGAAGGTGGGCACGAACGCCAGGGCGGCGAACATTCCCAGGCCGAGCATCAGACCGATGGCGGTGGCGTTGACGAAGATCGGGTTGCGGAACAGCGAGAGCGGGATGATCGGGTCCTGGGCTCGGCGCTCGACCATGAGGAAGCACAGCAGCGCGACGACGAGGCCGCCCGCGGCGAGCAGGGTCACCGGGTCGGTCCACCCGAGTTCGCCGCCGCCCAGGTCGGTGGCGAGGATGAGGCAGGTGGTGGCCACCGACAGCAGCGCCAGGCCGAGCCAGTCGATGCGCTTCACCGGGCGCTTGCCGGGCAGGGTGAGCATCTTCCAGGCGACCGCGAAGGCGGCGATGCCGATGGGGATGTTGATGTAGAAGGCCCAGTGCCAGGTGAGGTGGTCGACGAACAGTCCGCCCAGGAGCGGTCCGGCCACGGCTGAGACTCCGAAGACCGCGCCGAGCGGGCCCATGAACTTGCCGCGCTCCTTGGCCGGGACGATGTCGGCGATGATCGTCTGTGAGAGCACCATCAGCCCGGCGCCGCCGAGCCCCTGCATGGCGCGGAAGGCGACGAAGGTCCAGAAGTCCGGGGCGAACGCGCAGCCGATGGAGGCGACGGTGAAGATCGCGATGGCGCCCAGGAAGAGGTGGCGCCTGCCCAGGACGTCGCCGAGCTTGCCGTAGGCCGGCATGGCGACCGTGGTCGCCAGGAGGTAGGCGGTGGTGATCCAGGTCTGGTGCTCGACCCCGCCGAGCTGGCCGACGATGGTCGGCATGGCGGTGGAGACGATGGTCTGATCGAGGCTGGCCAGCAGCATGCCGCTGAGCAGGGCACCGAAGATGATCCAGATCCGGCGCCGGGTCAGGACCAGCGGGGCCTGCGCGGGCCGGGAGTCGAGGGTGGTGGAGTCCATTGCGGTCCTAGGCTGTGTGGTCGGTCGGGGCCGGGGCGAACAGCGCGCGCGCCGCGGCGAGGTGGGTGTGGACGAGGGCGCCGAGGTCGGTGCCCGGACCGTGGCGCAGGATCTCCTCGGAGGCGGTGCGCATGACGACGCCCACGAGGCGGACGGCCAGGCGGGGCACGGGGTCTTCCTCGGGGAGTCCCTCGCGGGTGCGGACGAGGTCGATCAGCCGCCGGTCGTGCTCCTCCCCGTCGCGCACGATCAGGTTGAGCAGTTGGGGTTCGCGGTCGAGGGCCCGGCGAACGGTCTCGATGTCGTCGAAACCGATGTCGAGGCGGACGAGGTGGCTGACCGAGAATTCGACGAGGTCGTCGACGAGGCGGCCCGGCGCCGCACCGGCGAGGAACCACTCCACCAGGTCGTCGTCGAAACCGTCCTCGACCCGGCCGATGACCGCGTGTTCCTTGGTCGGAAAGTAGTTGAAGAACGTCCGCCGCGAGACACCGACCTCGGCCGCGAGCTCGTCGACGGTGAAGCCCGCCATCCCGTGCCGCGCGACCAGCTCGCGCGCGACCCGGCTCAGTTCATGACGGGTCCTGCTCTTCTTGGCCGCCCGCCCGACCGGTTTTTTTGCACCATCTATCACATCGTGCAATAGTACACTTTGCTTTAAATAGTGCAAAATTACCGCCTCCTCTCGACGCCAGAAGCCCCTTGCGCCACCCCCGCGCACGGCTGCCGAGCAGAAAATCCCATTAGTTTGGTGATTGAATAAATTGATTGCCGAGGCAGCGGCGGCGCAGGCGCCGGCCCGTCCCGCCACACTGGTGCGGGGGCGCCGTCGGCGCGCACGGACATGGGAGAGATGCCGCGTGGTGGGCGTGAGTGAGGGACCGGCCGGATTCCAGGCCATCAGAGAGACCAATCTGGGTATCGTGCTGCGCACGATCCGCGAACAGGCGCCGTGCTCACGCGCCCTGGTCGCGGGCGCCACGGGGCTGACCAAGGCGACCGTGTCCAGCATCGTGGCCGACCTGATCGGCCGGGGGCTGGTCCGCGAGACCGGGCAGCAGGCCGAGCGCAAGGTGGGCCGGCCCGGCGTCATGCTCACCCTGGACCACCAGACCCTGGCCGCCATCGGGCTGGAGATCAACGTCGACTACGTCTCGATCGTAGCCGTTGACCTGCTGGAACAAGAGCTTCTTACCGAACATGTGGAGTTCGACGCGCGCGCGGCCGGACCGGAGGCGTGCGCACGCCGACTGCGTGACGCGCTGCTGGAGGTCATCGGCGACCCCCTGATGCGCCGGCGGGCCCTGCTCGGGGTGAGCGTGGCCGTGCCCGGTCTGATCGACTCTGCCTCGGGCACCGTCACCAACGCGCCCAACCTCGACTGGCACGGTTTCGCCCTGCGCGACCGCCTGTCGGCGCTGCTGGCGGATGCCGGCCACCCGGGACTGGCCCTGCTCGTGGACAACGACGCCAACCTCGGCGCGATCGCCGAGTACCGGGGCGGGCATCTGGCCCGCACCCCCGATCTCGTCTACATCACCGGGGAGGTCGGCATCGGCGCGGGCCTGCTGATGGACGGCCGGTTGCTGCGCGGGTCCGGCGGGTTCGCCGGCGAACTCGGACACATCCCGTTGCTCAAGGACGGTCCCGCCTGCGGTTGCGGCCGACGGGGGTGCCTGGAGGCGCTGGCCGGTGTGGACGCCGTGCTGCGCCGCGCGCTTCCCGACGTCCTGGCTCCCGAGCGCACCGCGAGCATCGACGTCGGCGCCATGGTGGACCTCACGGTGCAGCGTGCCGAGGCCGGGGATCCAACCGTGCTGGAGGCGCTGGAGGACGCCGGGACCTGGCTGGGCCGGGGCGCTGCGACCCTGGTGAACCTGCTCAACCCGCGTGCGGTGGTGTTCGGTGGATACTTCGTGCCCCTGGCTCCGTGGCTGCTGCCGCCCTGCCGGGCGGTCCTGGGCGCGCACGTCTTCGCCGCGGACTCCGGAGGATGCCGCGTGGATGCCTCGGCCCTGGGCCTGAGCGCCGCCGCACGCGGCGGGGCGATGGCCCTGGTGGACGCGCTGGACACCGGTGCGCTGCCGTTGCCGCCCAGCCGAAGCGCCGCCTGAGGCCGCGCCGTTCCGTCTGGCAGACGGTGCCGTGTCGGCAGCAACTGGTTGGATACAGGGATGAACGCTCCTGAGGTCGCCCCCCTGCTCCCGTCGGTTCCGGTTCTGCGCGAGCTGTGCCGGGCCATGGCAGCGGTGGAGTTCCTCGTCGCCCCCGACAACAGCTACCGCACGCATTCCTTCGACAGGGGCTGGTCCGAGCCGTGGGACCTCGCGGGTATGGACAACGGCGGCGGCGACAACTACTCGATCGTGCTGTCCGCCGAGGCCGCGCTGATCCGCTGTTTCGACCACGAGTCCCCGATGAGCCCCTACGTCGCCGTCGACGAGGGACTGTGGCCCGGGCTGACCGACGGCCTGCCCCCGGTGTTCGCCTCCCTGCTGAAGCACCCCGACTTCAGTCCGGAGGGCGTGTTCGAGGCCACCGCTCTGCTGTGGCGGGAGGAGGGGGACGGCGCGTGGCGTACCGCGACGGTGGAGTTCCCGCCCGAGGACCGGGGCGACGACGGCGCGGCGTGGTTGCTGGGCCGGCTGACCGCCGCCGACCCCGCCTCGGCGTTCACCGAGCACCTGTCGGTCCAGTACGGCACGGCCGTGGATCCCGCCGCGGTGGCCCATGTCTTCGACGGCGGGGCGCTCACCACCGAGGTGGCGGCGGCCCTCAACCCGGTGGTGGCCGATCCCTCGGCACTGGCCATCCGCGCATCGGTGGAGTGCGGTTGAAGTCGGTGGTCCCGGCGCGGCGGCGACCGCCCTGATGCAGGGAGTGGTCCACCGGCGCCCCAGGGGAAGCCATCGGCAACGGCGCTGGAGTTTGCCGCAACCTCTGGCCGGGCGGACTCGTGGAGACCCGAACACGAACGCCGGGCGAGCGGCTGCGAGGCGCGTCGTCCCGGTCCGCGTGATCTGGCGAGGACGCGCGCCTGGACGACCTCGCCGGGCACCGTCACGGGTGTTCGTGCTCAATCACACCGACACCGCACAGAAGGTGCGCGCCGCGGATCTCGGCCTGGGCGAGGACGCACACGACCTGGTGTCAGGACACGGGGCCGACCGTCTTGAGCTGGCTCGGGGTGACTGCGCCGTTCTGCGCGGCAACACACGGTGACCCGGCCCTGGGCAGGGGACCGCAGCGGACGTACACTCCTCCTATGAAGCGCACGCACGCGGGACGGGAACGCCAACGGCGCACCCCCTGTGCGTGTCCGGCACCGAGCTCCCGCCCCAAGGCGCCGCACGGCCGCGGCTAGCGCCCCCAGCGGCTCCGCCCCCGCCCCCGTGCGTCTGTGCACGGGACCAGCGGCCCCTCTCCTGATACGAGAACACCGCGCCCGCACGCGCCCCGGCCCCACAAGACCCGGTCCGGCGCAGAGCGCCCGTGCACTCCTGCTCCACCTCACCGCGGTGCCCCACATGCTCCGCCGGCTCCCGTTGCGTGCGCGGAGTCGGCTCCTGACAGCGTGCGCGGCACCGCCCCCCTGAAGGGATCGACCGTGCAACTGAGCAAACTGCTGGCCGGGTGCGAATACGAGGTAATCCAGGGCGACCCGTGGACGGAGGTCACCGCCGGGGCGTGCCTGGACGCCGAACGGGCCGCGGCCGGCTGCCTGTTCGTCGCCCTGTCCGGCCCCGAGGCGGGCGGGGCGGCGGCCGGTGCAGCGGCGCTGGCCCGCGGGGCGGCAGCCGTGCTCGTAGACGGCACGGCAGACGTACCGGGATGGGTCGGGAACGCCTGTGTGGTGCGGGTCGCCGATGCACGGGTCGCGACGGCGGTCGCGTCCGCGCACCACCACGGCGAGCCGGGGCGTGCGATGGAGATGGTGGCGGTGACCGGCACCAACGGCAAGACCTCGGTGTCGTCGATGGTGGAGTCGGTGTTGCGAATCGCCGAGGGCGCACGGGTGGGCGTCATCGGAACGCTGGGCAGCCGGATCGGCGACGCGTTGATCCCGATGCCCCCGACCGTGTTGAGCACGCCTGAGGCCCCGGAGCTGCAGTATCTGTTGGCCCGCATGCGCGCAGGCGGCGCCACGAGCGTGGTGCTGGAGGCCACGTCGATGGCCCTGCTGAACCACCGGGTGGACCGCGCGTTCATCGACGTGGGGGTCTTCACCAACCTGACCCAGGACCACCTGGACGACCACGGGACGATGGAGGACTACCGCGACGCCAAACTGGGCCTGTTCCGCGGTCTGTGCGGGCGAGCGGTGGTCAACGCCGACGACCCGGTCTGCGCGGTGGTGTCGGCGTTGATGCCGGGGGCCACCGCCACCTACGCCCTGGACGCCCCGGCCGACTACCGGGCCACCGACCTGTTCGCGGACGCCGGTGGCACCCGCTTCACCCTGCACCACGGCGGCCGCAAGTACCCGGCGGCGGTCCCGGTGCCGGGCCGGTTCTCGGTGTCCAACGCACTGGCCGCCGTGGCCGCCTGTCACGCACTGGGGCACGACCTGGCCGGACTCGTGTCGGCACTGGAACGGATTCCCCCGGTCCCGGGACGCTTCGAACGTTTTGCGACCGCGGGGGGCGCCACCGTGGTCGTGGACTACGCACACTCCCCCGACTCCTTGGAGAAGGTCCTGACCGCTATCCGCGGCTTCGCCACGGGCCGGGTCATCACGGTCTTCGGCTGCGGCGGCGACCGCGACATCACCAAGCGCGCCGAAATGGGGCGGATCGCCGGCACCCACTCCGACCTGTGCGTCCTCACCTCCGACAACCCCCGCACCGAGGACCCGGAGACGATCCTGGACCAGATCGCACCGGGTCTGGTCGCCGCCGATGCGGTGTTTCGGCGGTTGACCGACCGGCGGGCCGCGATCGCCCTGGCCCTGACCGCGGCCCGTCCGGGCGACACCGTGCTGATCGCGGGCAAGGGCAGCGAATCCCACCAGATCGTCGGCGAGGAACTGCGGCCCTTCAGCGACATGGCGACCGCTCGTGAACTCGCCGACGCTGCGGACGGGCGGGGCTAGAGCGAGCGGGCCGGACGCTTGTGACGGGCGGTGCTCTCCGTGGCCCCGCCCTCGGCCATCTGTTGGGCACGGGCCCTGGCCCCGGCCAGCATGGTGGCGGCGATCCACTCGTAGACCAGGATCCAGGACGAGCTGAAGGAGGAGGACCACACCGGCGACAGGTCGCGGATCGCCCGGACCATGGCGCGGCCCACGAAGGGGTAGTGGTCGGGCTTCACCCCGAGCATCTGGTGGTGGTGCGCCCCGAGCTGACGCAGGTAGTCGGCCACTTCGTGGGGCTGGTCCAAGTGGGTGACCACTTGGAGCAGCACGTCGGCCATGCGCTCGTGCTGGCGGGTCATGTCGGCACCGAACATGGACCGGATCTCCGGGACCAGGTCGAACAGGTGCCAGTAGAAGCGCTCCGCGAGGATCGTGGGGCTGTCGCCGAGATCGGCACAGGAGGCGCGCACCTCCTCGATGGTGCGCTCATCAGGCAGCGGTACGTCATCGATGGGGCGCGGTGCCATGGGCTCTCCGAGGTAATACGACGCGCGGAAGCGAACCAGTCCGTGTGGTGTCCGCTCCGCACCGCCTTGGGCAGGGGGTTGTGCGGTGCAACCGTAGCGATCACCGACACCAACGTGCACAAACCGCGGCTGAGAATACTTTTTCGTAAGCCCCTGACCGTGAAAGATAGTCGTTTCATTTTTTAGCGATAAAAAACACATAGGATTTGCCCATATTTCACTCTTTGTGAGTGGTATATTACCCCGCCCCCGTGATCGGAATGGTCGCTCCGGACCAGCGACAGGGCGGCCGCGTTCACCTCTACCGGCGGACACGGCCCCCAAACACGATCGGGTGGCCCCGCCCGCGACGGCGCCGACGGCTTTGGCCATAGTTGGCGGTTGGAGACCCCCACCGCCGAGGAGCACCATGCCCGACCTGATCCTGGCCAGCGCCCGCCGACTCCCCCGCCCGGTCCCCGAGACCGACCTGCTCGTGGCCGCACTGGACGCAGTGGGGCTGAGCGCCCAGGTGCGCGCCTGGGACGAGCCGCTGGACTGGGCCGAGATCCCTCTGGTCGTGGTGCGCACGCCCTGGGACTACGCCGGGCGCCACGGGGAGTTCCTGCAATGGACCCGGCACGTGGCAGAGGTGTCCCGGCTGCTCAACCCAGCGCCGCTCATCGAGTGGAACAGCCACAAGGGCTACCTGGTGGAACTGGCCGACAAGGGGGCTGCGGTGCTGCCCACCGCGCTGGTGCGCCGCGACGCCTCGCCCGGCCGGCAGGCCGAGGCGCTGCGCGCCTCCGGCACGGGCGAGGTCGTAATCAAACCCGCGGTGGGCGTGGGCGGCCACGGGGCGTTGCGTTCACCCGCCGACGATCCGCGGGCAGCAGACCACCTGGCCGCGCTGACCCGCGAAGGCGATGCGCTGATCCAGCCCTTCGCCCCCTCGGTCCTGGCCGACGGGGAGATCTCTCTGCTGTACTTCGGCGGACGCTTCAGCCACGCGGTGCGCAAGGTGCCCGCCTCGGGCGAGTACCGGGTCCACGAGCACCACGGCGGATCGGTCCTGGACCACACGCCCGATTCCCAGGAGCGCGCCGTGGCCGAACAGGCCCTGGGACTGGCACCGGAAACCACCGGCTACGCCCGGGTCGACCTGGTCCGGACCGCATCAGGACCGGCGGTGATGGAACTGGAACTGATCGAACCCGAACTGTTCCTGACCCGGGACGCCGGTGCCGCGTCCCGCTTCGCCGAGGTCCTGGCCGGCCATGCAGGCGCCCGGCGCTGAGCGAACCCGCTTCCGGGCATACTCCTGACCACTCGCCTGCCCGGCGGTGGTGATGGTTCTCGCCACCGCGGGTAGGTCACCATGAACGTCACGCCCACCGCGCCCGAAGGCGGCACGGGCCCCACGAGCGCGGAGTCTGATCAGCCATGGCAGTGGTGGCCGTCCTCATCTTCATCGGTACGCTCGCGCTGGTGATCTGGCAGCCCAAGGGGCTGGGCATCGGCTGGAGCGCGCTGGGCGGCGCCGCAACGGCGGTGGCGGCGTCGGTGGTGCACCTCAGCGACATCCCCGACGTGGTGGGCATCGTCGGCAACGCCACCCTGGCCTTCGTCGCGATCGTCATCATCTCGTTGCTGTTGGACGCGTCCGGTTTCTTCGAATGGGCGGCACTGCACGTGGCGCGGTGGGGTCGGGGACGCGGAACAGCACTGTTCGTTCTCGTGGTGCTGCTGGGCTCGGCGACCTCGGCGCTCTTCGCCAACGACGGGGCGGCACTGATCCTGACCCCCATCGTCGTACAGATCGTCCTGGCCCTGAAGTTCCCGCCCGGTGCGGCGCTGGCGTTCGTGATGGCCACCGGGTTCATCGCCGACACCGCGAGCCTTCCGCTGGTGGTGTCCAACCTGGTCAACATCATCACCGCCGACTTCTTCGGGATCGGATTCACCCGCTACGCGGTGGTGATGACACCCGTCGGATTGGTGGCGACAGCCGCGAGCCTCGCGGTGCTCCTGCTGTATTTCCGCCGTTCGATTCCCGCGACCTACGCGATGGACGCACTGCCCGCACCGGACACCGCCATCGGCGACCGGCTGACGTTTCGCGCGGGGTGGGTCGTACTGGCGCTGCTGCTGGCCGGCTATTTCGCCGCGGAGCAAGCGGGGGTCCCCCTGTCTGTGGTCGCCGGCCTCGGGGCGTTCGCGCTGGCCGCTGTGGCCGCGCGTCGACCGGCCGTCCTGTTCGCCCGGTTGGATGCGGACCGCCCTGCCGTCCGGCCCGTCGACGTGGGCCGGGTCGTGCGCGAGGCTCCTTGGCAGATCGTGCTGTTCAGCATCGGGATGTACCTGGTGGTCTATGGCCTGCGCAACCAGGGGCTCACCGACGAGCTCGCCCGGCTCTTCGCGTTCTTCGGCGACCACGGCGTGCTCGCCGCCGCCCTGGGGGTGGGCGTCGTCGTGGCCCTGCTGGCCTCGATCATGAACAACCTGCCCGCCGTGCTGGTGGCGGCGCTGGCGATCGGCACGGTGGGCGCCACCGGTCCCATCCACGACGCCATGGTCTACGCCAACGTCATCGGCTCCGACCTGGGACCCAAGATCACCCCCATCGGCAGTCTGGCCACGCTGCTGTGGCTGCACGTACTCGACCGCAAGGGAATGCACATCGGCTGGGGCCGCTACTTTCGCACCGGCGTCGTGCTCACCGTCCCGGTACTGCTCATCACACTGGTCGCCCTGGCCGGCTGGCTGACCGTACTCGGTCCCTGAACAGCGCTCGGGCCCCGCCCCGGGGCGCCGACCGGGCCAACGAGCCGCGACGCCGATCGGGTCACAGGATGCGGTGCGGCAGCACCGGCGGGGCCGGGCGGGCACGCCACTCCCGCGGATAGCCCAGGGACACCTCGTGGAAGCGGACCCCGTCGTGCACGGTGACGCGCGGGATGTGCAGGTGCCCGTAGACCACGGCTGCCGCGCGAAAGCGCCGGTGCCAGTCGGCGGTGTGCTCGGTACCGCACCACTGCGCGAACTCCGGGTAGTGCAGGATCCGGGTGGGCTCGCGGACCAGGGGATAGTGGTTGACCAGGACGGTGGACAGATCGGGATCACAGGCGGCGAGGCGGGCTGCCGTGGAGGCCACCCGGGCCGCGCACCACGCCTGCCGGCTGAGGTAGGGGGAGGGGTCGAGGAGGAACTCGTCGGAACACACCACTCCCGTCTTGTGGGCGTAGGCCAGGGCCTCCTCCGGTGTACTGGTCCCCTCCGGACGCCAGGTGTAGTCGTAGAGCAGGAACAGCGGTGCCACGGTGACGGGGCCGCCCGCTCCCCGCCACACGGGGTAGTCGTCCTCGGGGGTGAGCACACCCAGGGAGCGGCACATCTCGACCAGCGCCAGGTAACGGTCCTCGCCCCTCGGCACGTCGGCCCGGTCGCGCGGCGACCACAGTTCGTGGTTGCCGGGAACCCACACCACCTGGGCGAAGCGGTCGCGTAACTGCCGGAGCGCCCATTCGACGTCTTCGATGGTCTCGGCGACGTCCCCGGCGACCAGCAGCCAGTCCTCGGGGCCTTCCGGGCGGATCGTGTCCAGGACGGGGCGGTTGTCGCGGTGGCTGACATGCAGGTCACTGACGGCGAACAGGACGGACGGGCGCGCGGCCACGGGCGGACTCCCCCACGGGTGGATCGGACAACGACTGACCTCGACGTTATCGGGATCGGGGCGCACGATACGCCCGCAGCGAAGCGCCATCGGCAGGAGGGGCGCCGGTGTCTAGACTGACGGCACCGTCCACCGGCCAGCAGCGGAAGGTCCCATGAGCGATCGCATCCTGCACATCGTGCCCGATCCCGCCCACGACGAGGAACCGTTGCTGCGCCACCTGATCGGTGACGCGCTGCGCCGTGTCCGGCAGGAGCAGGGACGCACCCTGCGCGAGGTCGCCGACGCCGCCCAGGTCTCCATGCCCTACCTCTCCGAGATCGAGCGGGGACGCAAGGAGCCCTCCTCGGAGGTACTGGCCGCCGTCTACCGCGCACTCGACCTGCGGCTCATCGACCTGGTCGGCGACGTCGGCGAGCAACTGTCCCACCGCTTCGCGCCCGCCGCGCCGACGGCGCTTCCCGCGCCCCGCACCGGCCCGCAGGCGATGCTGCTGGCGGCCTGACCTCCTCTCGCCCCCGTCCCCGTCTTCAGCGGTGGGAACGGGGGCACTGCACCGTCACGACGGTGCTGGGCCGCTCAGCCGGCACGCAATGCGCCGTTGGGGATCACCTGGTCGATGATCCCGTACTCCTTCGCCTGCTCCGCGGTGAGGATCTTGTCCCGGTCGGTGTCCTCGCGCAGGGTCTGCACGCTCTGGCCGGTGTGCGCGGAAAGGATCGCCTCGACCTCGGCGCGGACCCGCAGGACCTCCGCCGCCTGGATCTCCAGGTCCGACGCCTGCCCCTGGGCACTGCCGGAAGGCTGGTGCAGCAGTACCCGCGCGTGCCTCAGCGCCGAGCGCTTGCCGGGTGCGCCGGCAGCCAACAGCACGGCGGCGGCCGAGGCGGCCTGTCCCATGCAGACCGTGGCCACGTCGGGGCGCACATACTGGACGGTGTCGTAGATGGCGGTGAGCGCGGTCGCCGAACCGCCGGGCGAGTTGATGTAGAGGTGGATGTCCTGTTCGGCGCTCTCGGCCTCCAGGTGCAGCAACTGCGCCATCACCACGTTGGCCACCCCGTCGTCGATGGCGGTGCCCACGAAGATGATGCGCTCCGACAACAGTCGGCTGAACACGTCGTAGGCGCGTTCGCCGTTGGAGGTGCGCTCCACCACCGTGGGGATCGTGTAGGAGCTCACGCGTCCTCCCCGGCGGTCGCGCCGTTGTCCACGGACCGGCCGACGAAGCCGTAGCCCCGCGAATCGGCGAAACCCACCGCGGCGGCGGAGTCCACGACGTGGTCCACGATCCCGTAGTCCCGTGCCTGCTCGGCGGTGAACCAGCGGTCCCGGTTGCTGTCGCGGGTGATCGTCTCCACGCTCTGGCCGGTGTGCGCGGCGATGCGCTCCTGCATGACGGCTCGGGTGTGGGCAAGGTTCTCGGCCTGGATGGCGATGTCGGCGGCCGTCCCGCCCAGTCCGCCGGAGGGCTGGTGCATCATGATCCGGGCGTGGGGCAGGCTGTAGCGCTTGCCCGCGGTGCCCGCGCACAGCAGGAATTGGCCCATGCTCGCCGCCAGTCCCATGGACAGTGTCGAAACGTCGTTGGGGATGAAGTTCATGGTGTCGTAGATGGCCAACCCGGCGCTGATGGAACCGCCCGGCGAGTTGATGTAGAGGTGGATGTCGTTGCGGGAGTCCTCCGCCGACAGCAGCAGTAGTTGCGCGCAGACGCGGTTGGCGACGGGGTCGTCGACCTGCTCGCCCAACACGACGATCCGGGCGTGCAGCAGGCGGGCCGCCAACTGGTCGTCGAAGGGCTGTGCGGCGGCGACCGCTCCCTCCAGGCGCTGGGTGATCGGTGCCATGGTGTCCTCCTGATGGTGGCCGGACCCGTTCCGGCTCACCACCAGGCTCACCGCTGGAGCACTCCCGGTGGAAGCGAATCTGCCCTGGGGAGATCTGCTACGGGCAGACGACGGCCGGCCCTTCAGCGCCCGGCGCGCCCCCCGGCCACCGTCAGCCCGTCCGGCACCCGGTCGACACGATCGCCCGGCCGGGCCGTACCGGAGCGACGCCGCTGCCGAGCGGGACCGCGCGGGGGCAGGGTGGACAGGGTGACCGCCAGGGCGCCCAGGAGGGCGAGTCCGCCCGCTGGGGCCAGCGCGGCCCACGGTGCGCGCTCGACGTAGCCCATCCCCTCGGCCAGGACCAGACCCCACTCGGGAGCGGGCGGCCGGGCGCCCAGGCCGAGGAAACTGAGCGAGGCCAGGGCCAAGGCGATCCCCGACAGCCGCACCAGCGCGTGCCGCAGGACGAAGGGCAGCACGTTGGGCAGTACCTGGGTTCGGTAGATCCACCAGGTGGAGGCACCGAGGGTCCGGCAGGCCTCGACGTATCCGGTGGCCAACTGTTCGCGCACCAGAGCCGAGGTGTGGGCGGCCAGCGGTGCCCAGGAGGTCGCCGCCACGGCCACGGCCGCCCCCAGAGCGCTCGGCCCCAGGGCCGCGGTGGTGACGAGGCCGGCGACAATGGGCGGCATCGCGTTGACGACCTCCACCGGCCCTCGACTGATCAGGGGGAACATTCCCAGGAGCAGTCCCACGGCCAGGACCGCGACGGTGACGGCCCCGGCCGTGGCGATGGTGCCTGCCGCACCGTGACCGACCCGCGCCAGGACGTCGCGCCCCAACGCGTCGGCGCCGAAGGGCAATGCCCAGGAGGGAGGTGCCAGCCGCATGGAGGTGTCCACCGCCTCGGGGTCGCGCAGCAGGCCGGCGACGATCACCACGCCCAGCACCGCGGCGATGGCCACCGGCAGTGCGCGGCGCAGTCGGCTGTCGGAGGGCGGGGGCGGCGGTGCTCCGGAGAGTGCGGCCCCGCGCAGCGCCGGCCCGATCACGATGAGCTGAGCGAGCGCGGCCAGGGCCCCGGCTGCGACACCCAACAGCAGCAGTATCAGCACGCATGCCTGGAGGACCGGCAGGTCCTGGACGATGGCCGCGCCCACGGCCGTGCGGCCGATACCGGGCACCGCGAACAGCGTCTCCACGGTGACGGCTCCGCCGACCAGGGACACCACGACGAGGGCGAACTGGGGGAACAGCGCGGGCAGGGCGCGGGCGAGTCCGCCGGCGACCACCCGGGTGCTGCGGAACCGCAGGGCCTGCCAGGTCTGGTTCCACTGCTCGCCGAACGCACCGGTCAATCCGTCGTCGACCAGGCGGGCGAGGAGGCCGCCGGCCGGGATCCCCATGGCCAGGGCGGGCAGCACCATGTTCGCGGGACCGTTCCAGCCGTAGGGCGGCAGCCAGCCCAGCCATACCGAGACCACAACGAGCAGCGCCGAGGCGATGAGGAACTCCGGGGTGGCGGTGAGCAGGGCGGCGGTGAAACCGGTGCCTTCGCGCCGTCTGCCGCGCGAACCGGCGTGCAGGGTCGGCAGGACGAGCAGGGCCGCCAGGAACAGGGCCACGGCCAGTGCGCCGCTCATCAGGGTGAGGGAGACCCCGAGGTTGGCCCAGAGTCCGTCCAGGACGGGGCGGCCCGACACCCAGGAGGTTCCGGGGTCGCCGCGCAGGAGGCCGTCCAGCCAGCGACCGAGCAGGGCGAGGGGGCCGTCCTCCAGGTCGAGGCGCCTGCGCACGGCCTCGACCGCCTCGGCGTCGAGATCGCGGTCGGCGGACCCCGCGCGCAGGATGGTCCGGGCGGGGTCGCGGCCCGACCACCAGGGCAGGGTTCCCAGGACGAGGAGCAGCAGCCCGACCGCGACGACCCGGCTGACGGCGACGATCAGCCATGGAGGCGGCCGGAGGTGGTCAAGGCGCACGGGATCAGCCCGCGGCACTGGTGTCGAGGCCGACGAGGAGCCGCTCACGGGGATCGAAGAGCGCTCCGGTCACGCCGGGCGCATTGCCCTGGATGACACGCTCGTGCAGCATCGGCACGGCGGCGCCGGTCCGCAGGATCGCGCGCTCGGCCTCAAGGACCAGGGTGCGGCGCCGGTCGAGGTCGGCCTCCTGTGCGGCGTCCGCGAGCAGGGTGTCGACCTCGTCGTCGCACAGGCCGGAGATGGCGAACCCGCCGTCGCAGGAGAAGTCGCTGACCAGGTAGGCAACCGGGTCGCCGGAGTCCAGGACGGTCGCGCGCGACAGGATGAACAGGTCGAACGCACCGTCCAGGGCGTCGGCCTCGATCTGGGAGTACTCCCGGATCTCCAGTTGGACGTCGAATCCCGCGGCTTCCAGTTGCTGCTCCAGCGTGGCGGCGACCTCGGGGAGTTCGGCGCGGTCGCTGAAGGTGCCCAGGGTGAGGGGGACGTCGTCGGGGTCGGCTGCGTCGGTGGTGAACCGGGGCTCCGGACGTCCGGCGGACCAGGGCAGCGCCGGGCCCAACAGGCCGGCGGCCCGGTCGGCGCGGGACTCGTAGATGTCGGCGACCAGTGGTGCGGGGTCGATCGCCTCGCGGACCGCGGCGCGCAGTCCCGGGTCGGCGAGAGGGCTGCTCTCCCGGGTGTTGAGGTAGAGGGTGTTGGTGCGCGGCATGGGTACCTCGCGGAAGGTGCCCTCCTGGAGCAACGAGGTCTGCGCGGGCGGGATGGCCTCGACGATGTCGGCCTCGCCGGTGCGCAGCGCAGCGGCGCGCGCGGTGCCGTCGGGAACGAAGGAGACGTCGATGCCGGAGGCGGAGGCGGTGCCGTTCCAGTAGTCGTCGTTGCGGTCCAGGGTGGCGCTGTCGCCGCCGCTGAGCGCGGTCAGCTCGAAGGGTCCGGTTCCGCGGCCGGTGGGGTCCACGGCCTGGCCGTCGTAGGCATCGGGTGCCAGGATGCTGAGTTGGGGGCTGGAGAGCCGCTGGGGCAGCAGGGGGTCGTCGGAGTTGCTGCGGATGACCACGGTGTCCCGGCCGACGGCCTGGATCTCCCATTCGACGCCGTCGAGGATGCGCGGCTTGGGCTCGGCCCGGGTGGCGGCGGTCAGGGCGGTGACCACCGTGTCGGTGGTCATGGGGGTGCCGTCGTGGAAGACGACGTCGTCGCGCAGGGTGAACTCCCAGGTCGTGGCGTCCACGCGTTCCCATCGGGCGGCCAGCATGGGGTGGGGGTCTCCTGGCTCGTCGAGTTGGACGAGCGTCTCGGCGATACCGAGCCGGGACAGTTTGAAGGCGTCGTCGGTGAAGGGGTTGAGCGCCGAACGGGGCGGCAGCAGCATGGCCACGGCCAGTCGGTCGTCGGCGGCAGGCGCCCCCGACCCGCTGAAGCAGCCTGATACGGCGAGCAGGGACAGTCCGGTGGCCATGGCGGTCGACGCACGGAGCAGCCGGGCGAGGGGATGGGCAGGCATGAGGGTCTCTTCTACTTCTGGGCGGGGCCGGGGCAGGATCACCGCGCGGGCGGGGCCCGGCGACCGGAAAAACGGCATTGCGGACGAACAGCCACACCTTACAATGAAAACGACAATGATTGTCGTTATTGTTCAGAGTCGGGCACCGGATGCCCCTCGCGGACGCGACCGATCAGCAGCCACAACGCCGCACCGCCCAGTGCGGGGACCCCCGCCAGCACGACCCACGGCAGCGCGCCGAACCCGTCCAGCAGGTGCCCGACCCCCGCCCCGCCGACCAGGACCGCCAGTCCGCCGACCGACGACAGGAAGCCGAAGTGCGCCCCCAGGCGCCGTTCGGCGGCCAGGTCCGCGACCAGGTCCTGGGCGGTGGGAACGGCCAGCATCTGTCCGAATGTGAGCAGCACCACCATCGACACCGCAGGAGTCAGCGCCCCCCAGCCCGGCGCGGCCCAGACATCCAGCGCCACGACAGCGAACGCCGCCGAGAGCAGCGCGAAGCCCAGCGGCAGCGCACGCCGCGGCCCCAGGCGGGCCCGGGCCCAGTCGGCCATCGGCAGCTGGCCGAGCACGACGAGCAGCGAGGCGAGCGCGAACAGCCAGCCCAGCGCCCACGGGTGCCCCGCGCGCTGCAACTCTGCCGGCAGTGCCAGGTAGAGCTGGTTGTGACTGAGCAGGTAACCGCTGTAGCAGAGCGCGAACAGCCAGAACACCCGGTTGCCCAGCACCTCCGACCATCCCGCCAGGACCGGTTCCGTTGCGTGGCGAGGTGCCGAGCGCGGCAGCCAGCGCACGTGCGCAAGGCCGATCAGCACGAAGGCGCCGGCGGCGACCAGACAGACCAGGGCGAAGTCCACCCGCAGCAGCAGGGCCCCCAGCAACGGCCCGGCGACCGCCCCCACCTCTCCGCAGACCGCGAACAGGGCGAACAGTTCGGATCGGGTGATCGTCCCTCGGCGCTCCAGACCGGCCCCCTGTTCGGCCAGCGCCGCCTCGACCGCCGGCGAGAACAACGCGCCGGCCAGCCCGGTCAGCACCGCGCCGACCAGGACCGACCACAGGTCTCCGGCCAGCGCCAGGATGGCAAATCCCGTGACCCGCAGTGCGCACCCGGCCAGCACGGCGGGCCGGGTGCCGAACCGGTCGGCGAGGGCGCCGCCGAGGGCGAACAGTCCCTGCTGGCTGAACGTGCGCACCCCCAGAACCAGGCCGACCGCCCAGCCCGCCAGCATGAGGTCCTGGGCGAGGTGGACAGCGAGGAAGGGCAGGACCAGGTAGAAGCCGACGTTGAAGGCCAGCTGGGTGAGCAGGAGCAGTCGGGTGGGCCCGGGAACGGCGCGCAGGCGGCCCAGCAGCCACCACCGCTGCACCAAGGCTGGGAGGAGTCTGGGCGCACGGGTGGTCGGGGACACGGGAGAGCCCTTGGTCAGTGCGGGTGGGTGAGGTCGTCGGGCGCGGTGGGGAGATCCCATGCCGGGAACGGGTCGGACAGGACAGCCGGGCCCCGCGCGTGCTCGTCTGCGGTGAGCAGGCATTCCTCCAGTGCCGCCTGCAAAGCGTCGGTGCGCAGTCCGGTGCCGATGAAGACGAGTTCCTGGCGAGGGGCGGCCGCCCGGGGGGCTTCCGCGGCGGGGGTCCCCTCCGGCGGTGCCTCGTCGAAATCCCAGAGCCCCGAGGGTTCGAAACGCAGAACCGGGCCGGCCTGGGACCACATCCCGCTCACTGCACCGCGGGTGGCCAGCCAGAAGAAGCCCTTGGAGCGCAGCACCGCGCCGAACTCCGCCGTCTGGACGATGCGCTCGACCACCTGCCACAACCGTTGCGGATGGAAGGGGAGCCCGGCGCGAAAGACCAGGCTGGAGATCCCGTATTCCTGGGTCTCGGGCACGTGGTCGCCGTTGAGCTCGGCCGCCCAGCCGGGAGCGCGTGCGGCCCGCTCCGGGTCGAAGAGATCGGCACCGATGATCAGGGCCGGATCGATGCGGCCGTGACTGGCGCGGACCACCCGGGCCAGGGGGTTGAGTCTGCCGAGCACGGCTGCGACCCGGTCCAGCTCCGCCGGGGCGACCAGGTCGGCCTTGTTGAGCACCAGGACGTCGGCGAATTCCACCTGGTCGATGAGCAGGTCGCTGACGGTGCGCTCGTCGTCCTCGTAGGCATCCAGTCCGCGGGCGGTTAGATCGTCGCCGGCCCCCAGTTCGCGCAGGAAGTTGGCGGCGTCCACCACCGAGACCATGGTGTCCAGGCGGGCACGGTCCAGCAGCCGGGCGCCGCTGTCGTCGGCGAAGGCGAAGGTTGCGGCCACCGGCATCGGTTCGGAGATACCGCTGGATTCGATGAGGAGGTGGTCGAAGCGTCCTTCGTCGGCGAGTCGGCCCACCTCGGCCAGCAGGTCGTCGCGCAGGGTGCAGCAGATGCAGCCGTTGGTCAGTTCAACCAGCCGCTCCTCGGTACGGGACAGGGCACCGCCCTCGCGCACCAGCCCGGCGTCGATGTTGATCTCGCTCATGTCGTTGACGATGACCGCCACGCGCACTCCCGCGCGGTTGTGCAGGACATGGTTGAGCAGAGTGGTCTTCCCTGCCCCCAGGAAGCCCGAGAGCACCGTCACCGGCAGCGTCGCCGCGTCGTCTCCTGTCGCGCCCACGCGCCACCGACCTTTTCGCAATGGTTATCGTTTTCAATATGCCTGTATAGCATCCCCCGTGCCCCGCGCGCACCGGCCCTGCAACGCAACGGGGCCGCCTCCGCGTGCGGAGGCGGCCCCGTTCGACCGGTCTAGGAAGCAGAGGCCGCGGCCTCTTCCGCCTCCACCTGACGGTTCCATTCGGCCTTGCCCGCCTGCCAGCCGTCCTCGTTGTTCCCCAGTCGCCAGTAGCCGGAGATGGACAGGTCGTCGCGGGCCAGGCCCCACTCGACGCGCAACAGGCGGCGCAACTCCTTGACGAACCCGGCCTCGCCGTGGACGAACGCGTGGACCCGACCGGTGGGAACGTCGAGATCGCGGACGGCGGCCACCAGGGCCGCGCCCACGGGGGACGTGCCGCGGTGCAGCCACCGCAGGCGCACTCCGGCCGGCACCGCGAGCTTCTGCTCCTCCTCGGGGCCGGCCACCTCGACGAACACGTGACCGCGGGCGTCCTCGGGCAGGCGCTCGACCGAAGCCGCGATCGCCGGCAGTGCGCTCTCGTCACCGACCATCAGGTGCAGGTCGGCGGCCGGATCGGGGGCGTAGAGGCCCCCCGGCCCCAGGAGTACGATCTCGTCGCCGGCCCGGGCGTTGGCCGCCCAGGGGCCGGCCAGCCCGGTGTCACCGTGGTAGACGAAGTCGATGGTCAGCTCCAGGGACTCGGGGTCCCAGGCCCGCACGGTGTAGGTACGCGTGCTGGGCCACTGCTCGCGCGGGAGGTCCCGGCGCACCGCCTGCATGTCGAAGGGCTCGGGGTAGTCGACTCCGGGCTGCGGGAAGACCAGCTTGACGTAGTGGTCGGTGTACGCCCCCGCCTCGAACCCGGCGAGACCCGCCCCGCCGAGCACCACCCGGATCATGTGCGGGCTCAGCCGTTCGACTGCGCGCACCCGGCCCCGGTTGACCGGTCGGGGATTGCGCTGTGGACGGTCGGACATGGTCACCACCAGCTGTAGTAAGGCACACCTCTTTGTTAGGTAAGCCTAATGCCTCTCCGAAGGGCAGTGACCTCGCACCCCGTCGATGCTATGAACCGATCGATCGCAACGCCGGACCGACCGGTGGCGCCGACACCGCCCGGAGCCTCCGGCGACGGGCACCCCCACTCACGGGCCGGTCGGCTGCCCCACGGGCCCGCTCCGTGTCCTAGGCCGAGTCGTCGGCGGCCAACCTCCGCACGGTGTCGCCGAACCCCGACCAGGCCCGCTCCGTGTCGGAGGTGCGGTCGTGCGGTGCGCGAAAGCAGGCGAGGAACTCGGCCGCGTCGGAGAAGTCCCACCTGAGCCGGTAGAACGCCAGAGCCGCCGGATCGGGCACCCTGCCACTGCGCCCGGCGTAGCGGTCGAGATCGGCGGACGTCGCGGCGACCAGCCACAGGTCGCGCTCGGGCAGGGCCAGCCCCACCGTGTCCCAGTCGACCAGCAGGAGACGCCTCCCCGCCCAGAGCAGGTTGCCCGGGTGCGGTTCTCCGTGGGTCACCACGGGAGTGCCTGCGCCGAGCCCCACCTGCTCGGCCAGGCGGTAGAACGCGGCCAACCGACGACGCAGTCCCGGCGCGTTGGCCGCGACCAGCCGGCGGGCGGGCTCGGCGTAGGGGCCGCCCGCCCAGGGCCGGCCGGTCCCCGCCAGGGCCGCGGCCAACCGGTGGCGCCCGGGCAGTTGAAGTGAACGGTCGGCAACTGCTGCCGGCGGGGTCTGCCGGTGCAGTTCGGCGAGGAGATCGATGACCCGGCCGCGCTCCTCTGCGGCCAGGTCCTGGCCGAAGTGACCGGTTTCCCCCTCCACGAACGGGAAGACACTGATCGTGTAGCGGTCCCCGAGCCGGTGCACCGTCCGGCCGCGCACGGTCCGCGACGGCGCCACGACCGTGCCCGATCCCCCGTCCTCGGCAAGGGCCGCGGCGGTGTCCATGGCGCGCCGCAGACCGTCCAGTGCGGCGGCCCGGTCCGCACCGCAGTGCTCCTTGTGGTCGAGGTCGGCGACGGTGACGAACCACCGCCGGCAACCGGCGTCGAGCACGTGCCAGTGGTGGTCGCCGAAACCGACCGGAGCGTAGTCCGACCGAACGGCGTCGATCCCCCATTCCCGCAGGGAGTGCCGTATTCCGGTCTCGTCGATGTCCGCTGGTCGCTCACGCACGCCGCCACGGTAACGCCCGGTTCCCCCGCACACACCCGAATTACCGCCCCGGCGGCAGTGCCGGTCAGGTCTCGTCGTCCATCAGCCCGCACCGGTAGGCCCAAGCCGCCACCTCGACGCGGTTGCGGGCGCCGAGCTTGGTCTGGACGCTGGACAGGTGCGTCTTGACCGTGCTGAGCGAGACGAACAGGTCGTCGGCCACCTCGACGTTGGTCAGCCCCTGTGCGACCGCGCGCACGATCTCGGTCTCGCGCCGGGTGAGGTCGTGCTCGGGCATCCCCCCGCGCGCGGCGCGTCCGCCCGTGGCGGTGAAATGCCGCAGCAGGCGGACCGTGACCGTCGGCGAGACCAGCGCGTCACCGCGGGAGGCGGCTCGCACCGCCTCGATCAGCAGCGTCGGCCCGGCGTCTTTGAGCAGGAAGCCCACCGCGCCGCCGGTGAGCGCGGCGTGCACGTACTCGTCGAGGTCGAAGGTGGTCACCACCACGACCTTGAGCGGGTCGGCCACCCCCGGGCCCGCGATCCTGCGGGTCACCTCCAGGCCGTCCAGGCCCGGCATGCGGATGTCGAGCAGGGCGACGTCGGGGCGCAGCCGCCCGGCCATCTCCAGGGCGCCTAGCCCGTCGCCGGCCTCACCGACCACCTCGATGTCCTCTTCGGCGTCGAGCATGTAGCGAAATCCGGTCCGGACCATTTCCTGGTCGTCGGCCAGCAGCACGCGGATCACCACGTCGTGTTCCCCTGTCTCACGAGTCCTCTACACCGGGAACCGGGCGTCGACCCGCCACCCTGGGCCGTCCGGCACCGGGCCCGCGGTGAAGTCGCCGTCGAGGATCTTGGCCCGCTCGGCCATCCCGGTCAGACCGTACCCCCTACGCCGGCCGGCGGCCGAAGCACCGCCTCTGCCGTTGTCGCGCACACTGAGTTCCACCCCGTCGCAGGCGACCCGGACCAGGACCTCGATACGGGTGGCATCGCGGGCATGTCGGCGCGCGTTGGTGACCGATTCCTGGGCAATGCGCAGTACGGCGTCGGCGATCTCGACGGGGAGCCGATCGGGGTCGCCCTCGACCCGGACGTCGACCCTCGCCTCGAACTCGCTCCCCGGAGCCGAAAGGGCGTGCAGGGCCACACCGGGCGGGGACGCCTCATGGCCGGAGCCGTCGTCCTCGCGCAGTGTGGCCACGATCCGGCGCATCGCGGTCAGGGCGTCCCCGCTGGCCTCCTCGATGGCGGGCAGCGCCGCCACCGCCAAATCGGGGCGGGCCGCCGCCACGTGGCGCAGGGCCTGGACCTGGACCACGATGCCGGTGATGTGGTGGGCGGCCGCGTCGTGCAGGTCGCGGGCGAGGAGGAGCCGCTCCTCCCGGCGGGCCTGGTCGATGCGCCAGGCGTGCTGGGACGCGCGCCACCGCAGGTAGAACCCGGGCGCCAGCGCGGCCACGCCGAAACCGAGGGGAACGACCCAGTTCTGCGGGTCGTCCCCCACCGTCGCCCGGCGCAGCTCGATGGACAGGTAGGCGACCAGCAGTCCGCCCGCGGTGCACACCAGCGCCCCGGGCGACCCGCGCAGCACGACCAGGTTCGCCAGCAGCGCCAACGCCAGCACCTCGGTCGTGGCGACGGGATAACCGAAGAACTGGCCCGGGGGCCCCGCCCCCAGGACTGTGGAGACCACGATGGACCCGACGGTGATCACCGCGGCGACGATCCAGGTGGGGCGGGCCGGGACCGCGGGAGGCAGAACGGCGAGCGCGGCCACCGCGGTGACCGCACCGAAGACCGGGGGCAGGTAGTCGCGCCACGACGGCGGCGGGCCCATCCACTCCGAGGTGAAACGCAGGTCGGGCAGCGTGTTGCCGAGATCGCTGTACCAGGCCGCCCCGAGCAGTGCGGCGGCAACGGCGGTCAGCAGCACCGACCTCCGGAGGGACATTTTCCCTGCCTTCTGCCCCGTCTGGTCGTACGTCCTGTTCGGCATCGCCCCAGAATAGGCCGCGCGGTGGTGTCGGGGCCTCGGCCGATCGGCCGAGGCCGTGTGAGCCGTCAGGCGGCGGGCTCGACGACCCGCCCCTGCTCCAGGCGCAACCACGGTCCGTCCCAGCCCCTGCGCAGCCACCGGTCGTGCGTGGCCACCACCACCGATCCCGGCGCGCTGCGCAGGGCCTCCTCCAGTTCCTCGGCCAAGGTCAGCGCGATGTGGTTGGTGGGCTCGTCCAGGAGCAGCACCTGCGGGGCGCGGGCCACCAGCAGGGCCAGCGCGACCCGACGGCGCTGGCCGACGCTGAGCGCGCCGACCGGTCGATCGAGGTCGGCGCGCGCCACGAGGCCGAGGCCGGCGAGGTCCGGCGGGTCGTCCATGGTGCGTGTCATGGCCGCGAACAGTCCCGATGGGGTGGCTTCGGGGCGCTTGAACCCGACGTCCTGTTCCAACAGCGCCACCTCGACCCCGCGTCGCCAGCGGACGGTTCCGTGAACGGGACGCAGGGTACGCGCCAGGACGTGCAGGAGGGTGGACTTGCCCGAACCGTTGGGACCGGTCACCAGGAGCCGCCCCGAGCCGGGCAGGTCCAGCTCGGGCACCACCAGTCGGCCCGGGACCTCGACGTCGCGCACCCGCACCGCCGCTCCTTCCGGTGGGATTCCGGTGAGTCCCGCGGCGAAGGAGAGCGGCCGGGGCGGGTGCGCCACCTGGTCGCGCTCCAGCGTGTCCAGACGTTGGCGGGCGTTGCGGACACGGCGGGCGATCTGTTTCTGCACGGCGTTGCCCATCCCCCCGTAGTCCATCCGGTTGCCGTCCTTCATCGGGCGGAACTGGCCGACCTTGCGGGCGGTGTCGTGCACGGACTGGCGCAGGTGCACCAACTCGTCCTGCTCGTCCCGGTACTGCTGCTCCCAGCGCAGTCGCTCCACCCGTTTCTCGCGCAGGTAGTAGCTGTAGGCGCCCCCGTAGAAGGTGCGTCCCTCGCGGGAGGGATCGAGGTCGAGGATCTGGGTGCACACCTCGTCCAGGAACACCCGGTCGTGGCTGGCCAGGACGAGCACGCCGGTCGTGGCGCGCAGGTGGTCCTGCAAAAAGGCCACGGCCGCGTCGTCGAGGTGGTTGGTGGGTTCGTCCAGGACGAGGGCTTTGGGACGGCGGACGAGCAGCGCGGCGAGGGACAGGCGTGCGCGCTCACCGCCCGAGAGCGTGTCCAGGGTGCGCTCGGGGTCGCGGTCGGCGAGCCCCAGACCGGCGAGGACGTGCGCGGCCCGCCGGTCGGCGTCCCAGACCTCACGCGTCTCGGCCTGGTCCAAGGCCGCTCCATAGGCGCTCAGCGCCGCCTCTTCTTCGGGGCGGGCGTCCAGGGCCGCGGAGCGTTCGGCGAGTTCCCGCTCGATCGCGCGGACCTCGGCCAGCGCGTCCTCCACGACCGCGCCCAGCGTGGTGGAACCCGGGTAGGGCGGTTCCTGGTGCAGGAAGGCCGTGTCGGCCGGGCGCACGACGGTACCGGCATCGGCGTCCTCGACGCCGGCGAGCAGGCGCAGCAGGGTGGACTTGCCCACGCCGTTCTCCCCGACGAGGCCCAGACGCTGCCCCGGGGCGACGTCGACACAGAGCCCGTCGAAGACGACGTGCTCGCCGTAGATCTTGGCGAGGTCGCGGGCGCTGAGCACCGGGGACTGCTCCTGGTACTGCTGGAATCGGGTGGTGGACAAGAGGCGGCCGCCTTCGTGGAATCGGGGCGGTGGGCCATGGGGCTCGCACCTGCGAGCACGGAATCGTCCGATTCGGCACGGCCCGGCCGCACACGCGGACCGTGCCGAGGCATAGAAGGGACGACACCGAGCCCACACCGGACAGGGGTCTCGGTTGTGCCCGCCGGGCCTGCTCGACCGCCACCGGAACGCGGAGCGGGAGCGCCACGGACGCGGGCGGTCTCGATGTCGTCACTTCACGTCTTCAACGGTAACGGGGACGGCATCCGCGGACAAGTGATTTTCTTGTGCCCGGTGCCGCCCGCGGCGCGCAGCGCGACCGCACCGGCCCTCACCCTGTTCAGACCATGGCTGCGCTGTCGATGAGCTCCGCCACCGTTCTCCTCTCCCGCACGACGGACTCGATGATCGCGTCGAGGTCGGTGGTCGCCCCCCACCCGATGAGTGCGCGGGCCAGGCCGGTGTCGGGGGCCCGGTGCCCGGCCTCGACGTAGCCGGGGCCGCGCGCGATCTCGTGGTCGATGGTGACCAGGTCGGAGGTGGAGCCGGTCACCGTGCGGACCCGTTGGGCCAGGTGCAGGATGCTGGTCTGCTCGGTGGCGCCGAGGTTGACCGCGCGTCCGTACGCGCCGGGTTGCTGGACCAGGCGCACCAAAGCGGGCACGACGTCGTGCACCGAACAGAAACAACGGCGTTGGGAACCGTCGCCGTGCACGGTCAGCGGGCGGCCCTGGAGGGCCTGCTCGACGAAGGTCGGCAGGACCATTCCGTAGCGGGCGCTCTGTCGCGGTCCGGCCACGTCGAAGAGTCGGACGCTGACCGTGGGCAGTCCGAACTCGTGGTGGTAGCGGGCGGTCAGGAACTCCGCCAGTCCCTTGGCCACGGCGGTGCACCAACGGCCCGTCCGGTCGGGGCCGAGAATGCGGTCGTCGCTCTCGCGCAGGGGCTCTCCCTGGCTGCGGCCGTAGACCTCGGCGGTGGAGGCCAGCAGCACGGAACAGTCGTGTTCCAGCGCCGCGGCGAGCACCCGTTCGGTACCGACCGTGTTGACCCGCAGCACCTGCAAGGGGGCGGGGGCGACCAGCAGCGCGCCCACGGGTGCGGCGAGGTGGTAGACGGTGTCGCAACCGGCGATCGCGCGGTCGAGCGAGTGCGGATCCAGCACCGAGCCCTGGACGACGTCGAGGCGCGGATCGCGCAGCGCCCGGTCGAGGTTGAGGGGGTTTCCGGTGGACAGGTCGTCCAGGATCACCACCTCACGGCCCAGATCGAGCAGGTGGTCCACCAGATGGGAACCGATGAAACCCGCTCCACCCGTCACCAGCACCTTCATGCGCCGACCGCCTCCCACCGCAGAAACACCGCCCCGAAAGGCCATTCAACTACGCAGGGCAACCTCGCTGCGGTAGCCAGCAGGCGTGTCCCGCAATCGCCCCCTCCCGCGACCGGGGCAAGAAGTACCTGTTCAGCGATTAACGATTGCCTCACGAGGAGTCCCAAAGCACACCAATTATCGCCAAAACACACACATTCTGATTGCACAGAGTGATGAGAAATCGTACTTTCGGCATGCCTTCTGTTTCCCCGGCCGCTTCCCGTGCCGGGGCCGCACAGGCGGGTTTCTCCGTCACCCACCGACAGGTCGATGCGCCGTGCTCTCACACTCCACTTCCCGCAGTCACCGTCCGGCCGCCGCAGTAGCGGTCGCGACGCTGTGCGTCCTGGCCGCCTGCTCCACTCCGGCCCCGGAGGAGGC
Source organism: Nocardiopsis ansamitocini (assembly GCF_030268225.1). Taxonomy (GTDB): domain Bacteria; phylum Actinomycetota; class Actinomycetes; order Streptosporangiales; family Streptosporangiaceae; genus Nocardiopsis_D; species Nocardiopsis_D ansamitocini. Next base: position 436,428 of record NZ_BSQG01000004.1, read on the forward strand.
ACTGCCACCGGGCCTGCGACTGGTGAGCACCAGCGCACTCACCGACCTCGACCAGCGGGAGGAGGTCGTCACCGCCGACGGAATCGCGACGACCGCCCGCTACCCCTTCCTGCCCGGCGCCCACCCGCTGACCCTGGAGATCCGCACGACGATGGCCGAACTGGAGACGGCGTTCCTCTCCAACGGGTCCAAGGACGCCACCCTGGTCCAGGAGACCCACCTGCTCGCGGCCTCCGCCGACGTCATGGGGGCGCGGTTGGTCGCCCAGGAGAAGAACGGGGACTCCGGCCGCAGCAACGCCACGACACGCTGGTACGACGGCCGCACGAAGCTCGCGCTGCCCTGGACGGCGCTACTCGACGGCGAACCGGCGATCAGCGAACTCGGCGACCGGGTCGCGCGTCTTCTGATCAGTGAGCACGACGTCGCCTCCGATGCCCTTCCCGCGGGTCTGTCCGCGCCCTCCTCCCCGGCCTCTGCGACACCGAGCAGGGCGGCTTCGCCGTCGCCCTCTCCGGTGGACGCCACGGTCGCGTGGGCCGACGCCGACAAGCACAAGGGTTCCCCGTTGGAGGATCTCGGCTTCACCGCGGCCGGCGACCTCGTGGTCAGCCTCAGCCCAGGCGAGGTCGCCGGCTCCGACGACGTCCAGATCACCGTGCCCCAAAGCGCCGGACTGCTCTCGGAGTTCGGGCTGCGGGCCCAGAAGTCGGCCACCGGAAAAGCCGTGCTTCCCGTTCCGGGGAAGGAGAAGGCCCCCACCCACACCATGGACTGCTCCCGCGTCGCGTGCGTGGCGCTGACCTTCGACGACGGCCCCGGTCCCGACACAGCACTGCTGTTGGACCACCTCGCCGCGTACTCCGCGCCCGCGACGTTCTACGTTCTGGGCGAACTCGTGGCCGACAACAAGGACGTGCTCCGACGCGCGACCAGGGAAGGCCACGAGCTGGGCAACCACACCTGGAAGCACGACGACCTCACCCGTCTTTCCGGGAAGGCCGTCGCGGCCGACATCGCCCGCACGAGCAAAGCGGTGCGGGAGGCGACCGGGGCGGACACACCCACCCTGCGACCGCCCTACGGGGCCCACGACGCCAACGCCCAGAAGCACGTGGGCCTGCCGATGATCATGTGGGACGTGGACACCCTGGACTGGCAGCACCGCGACTCCGCCAAGACCGTCAAGAGCGCGATCGCCGACACGACCCCCGGCAGCGTGGTGCTGTTCCACGACATCCACCGCCCCACCGTGGACGCGATCCCCCAGGTGTTGCGAGGATTGCGCGCCAAGGGCTACCACTTCGTGACGGTCTCCCATCTCTTCGGCGGTCAGGACCTCGCCCCGGGCACCGCCTACAACCGGCTCGACCGGCCGACGCCCGAGGGGTGACCGCTCGTCGTGAGGAGCGGATCAGCTGCGCATCGGTCGGGTGAGCACGGGCGTTTCGCCGGGGAAGAGCGTGCCCGGCAAAATCGGGGGCCCGCGCCCCGGCCGCCCGTTCCCGGACCCGGCTGTATGCGTTCCACTGGTCCACAGCCGTTCGCCTCTGTCCCGCGTCGCCGATGCCGTCCTTGGACCGGCTTCCCCCGCAACCGCGCCATCGGTCGCCCGTGACCGTCTCCGATCGGGCCACTGTGGGGACCGTCGCGACCTGGCGGTTCGGTCAGACACGATCGGCCTGCATGATGGGAGGGCAAGCAACGATGCGGGAGGGCGGCGAGACTAATGGGTCGAGTCACGGTCCGGGACAAGGTGTGGCGGATCAAGGGGGCGGAGTCGGGCGAACGGCTGGACTCCCTCGTCGTGGAGGAGCCGCTAGAGGTCCGCCTGGGCGGTCGGGCACTCGCGGTCACCATGCGCACACCGGGGCACGACTTCGAACTGGCCACCGGGTTCCTGGTGAGCGAGGGCGTGGTCACCGAAGCCGAGCAGGTCCACTCGATCCGCTACTGCGCGGGGGCGACGGACGACGGGTCCAACACCTACAACGTGCTGGACGTGGTGCTGGCCCCCGGGGTGACGGTGCCGGAGCTGTCGTTGGAGCGCAACTTCTACACGACGTCCTCGTGCGGGGTGTGTGGGAAGGCGAGTCTGGAGGCGGTGCGCACCATCGCCCGGTTCCCGGTGGACGGCGACCCGGTGCGCTTCTCCACCTCGGTCCTGGCCGCCCTGCCGGACCGGTTGCGCGAAGCGCAGCGCGTGTTCGAGCGCACCGGCGGCCTGCACGCGGCGGCGCTGGTGACCCCCGAGGGCGAACTGCTGGCCGTGCGCGAGGACGTGGGCCGCCACAACGCCGTGGACAAGCTGGTCGGGTGGGCGACGCGCGAGCGCGGGCTGCCGCTGTCGGGCACCGGGTTGCTGGTGTCGGGGCGGGCCTCGTTCGAGCTGGCGCAGAAGGCCCTGATGGCGGGCATCCCCCTGCTGGCAGCGGTCTCGGCGCCGAGTTCGCTGGCGGTGGAGCTGGCAGCGGATTCCGGGCTGAGCCTGGTGGGCTTTTTGAGGGGCGAGTCGATGAACGTCTACGCGGGGCGCGAGCGCGTGTTCGTCGGCTGAGCGCTGTCGGAACAGGAATGCGGCAAGAGGCCGGGGCACGGTGCCCGATGAAAAGCGCACATCTGCGCGCTCGCTCCCGTTTCGGAGTGGGCGGTTGCGGAGCTGCCCGACTGTCCGGCGCGCATGGCCGCCGCGCGTTCTCGGCTGCTCCGCAAAGGCGCAGGACCGGACGCGGGCACGACGATGACGAGCTCCGCGCATGGCCGCTCGCGATTTCAGGACGTGGCCACGCGGAACCGCTCCAGGACGCCCGCCCCGGCAAGGCCGCCCACGAGGACCCGGCGCAGCTGCCGCTGTGGCGTGCTCTCCCGGCCGTGCGGTCGGACCGGGTCGGCGCATGGGCCTGGAGCCCCTGACAGGTGCTCCGGGTAGGCCCCGGTCCGCGCACCGGCCGAAGCCATCGACGCGGCCGGGCCCCTGGAGCACTGACCGGGGGCGTCCTTGCCGATACAGGCGGTGCCGTCGACGGCTATCCGATCCCCGCCGCGATGTCGGTGAGCCGGTCACCGAATCCCCCGGGCGCTCGGGGGGCGGATCGGGCCGAGGTGCGGACGGGGAGATCGACGGGGCGCCGGATGCGATGACCGCGGGCACCGAGTCCGGCCACCAGTGCGTGGTCCTCGGCACGGGCCAGCGGGGCGAACCCGCCGACGTCGAGGTAGGCGGATGCCCGCACCCCGAGGTTGGCCCCGTGCACGTGCGGATGCTCCTCCCGGTGCGCGTCGTACTGGCGCGCGAACGCCTCGGCCAGTCCCGGGGGGCGCCGCGACCAGTCGGCCACGGCCACTGTGCCCACCACCGCGTCCCAGCCGGCCGCGGCGTACCCCAGTTGCGCGGTCAGCCAGCGACGGGGCACGACACTGTCGGCGTCGGTGGTGGCCAGCCAGATCTCATGCGCGGGGTGGGCGCCGGAACGGCCCAGCGCGTAGCGCATCCCCGTGGCCCGCGCGGCCCCGACGCTGCGGTGTGCGACCTCGAGTACGTGGGCGCCGCGGGCCCGGGCGAGGGCCGCCGTGGCGTCGCGACAGTCGTCGGCGACCACGACCAGGTGACAACGGTCGGGCGCGAGGGGGCTCGCGGCCAGCGCGTCGGCAATCGCGCGGAGGCACCGCTCGATGCGCGGGGCCTCGTCGTTGGCCGGGACCACCACGGCGACCGTCTGGATCACGCCAGCCCCTCGCGTTGGGCGACCGAACGTGCGCCGCCCGGGCCAGGGGCCTCGAAGACGTCGAGCACGAAGTCGGTTTCGACGTGGCCGACGACGCGGACCAGGCCCGGAAGGGAACCGAGCGCGGCGTGGACGTCGTCGCCGGTGCGAACATGTTCGACGACCTCGTGGCGCCAGTGCACCGCCAGGAGGGTCGCTCCGGGCCGCAGTGCGGAAACGGTCCGGGACAGCACCGCGTCCAGATCGGTGCCGTCGAAGTAGTAGAGCAGTTCCGAGAGCACCACCAGATCGAAGTCGCCGCTCGGCCAGTCCTGGGGGATCCGCCCTTGGGCGAGGTGCACGTGCTCCGCACCCCGTAGGTGCTCCTGGGCTCGGACGACCGCCGTTTCTGCGCCCTCCCAGGCCACGAGGGAATCGCAGCGCGCGGCGAGCATCCGGGTCAGTGCGCCGATGGAGCAGCCCGGTTCGAACCCCCGCCGGTAGCGTTCGCGCGGCAGCGACGCCAGGGTGAGCGCTCGTTTGCGGCGCTCGTACCAGCGGGTGCGAAACCCCCATGGGTCGCCGGAGCGGGCGTAGGCGTCGTCGAAGTAGGTGGCACCGAGTGTCATCGGAACACGATTTCTGTGGGGCGGTCGAAGTGGGCGAGCATCTGTTCGGACAGGATCGCGGCGTCGTCGGGGTGTTCGCTCAACGGTGCGATCTGGGTGGTGAAGCAGTTGACCGCCTCGGCCTTGCGGCGCTGGATGTTCGCGGGGAGGTCGATGCGCCTCCCGTCGTGCCAGGGGACCTCGCCCTGCCCGGGGACGGCCCAGTGCCACATCCACACCGGGTAGTGGGCGAGGGGGGTACCCGCCGCAACGGCCGCCGCCTCCGCGGCGCGCCCGGTGGCGTCGTGGTCGGGGTGCAGGTCGCCCGGCCACGGGGCCAGGCACAGGTCGAAGCCGGAGCACAGGGCGTTGAGCCGGGTCGCGACTTCGGCCTGGGCCGCTCCCACCGATCCGTCGGGGATGGACAGTTTGACCACCTCGGCGGACTCCGCTCCCAGACAGCGCAGCGCCTCGGCGCGCTCGGCGGAGCGGCGGGCGACGAGTTCGCCCGGGGCGAGGGTCGGGCTGTTCGGGTGCGACGCCTCGCCGTCGGTGACGGCCACGATGCGCAACCGGGCTCCCGCCTCGGCCAGCAGGGCGAGGCTCCCGCCGAAGCCGAGCACCTCGTCGTCGGGGTGCGGGGCGACCACGACCACACTGCGTACGCCGTCGAGGTCGAGAAGGGGGAACTGTGCGAGGTCGGGCCAGGCGCGCCAGTCTTCCTCAGCGGTTCCGCGAGCATCGATGGGGTGCGCGGGATCGCGGTCACCCATTCCCGTGGCCATTGGCCGTCTCCTTTTCCCGGTTGGTGGCGAGCGAGCCGAGCGTCTCCAGCGCGCGGTCGTTCTGGTGTTGGCTCAGGTAGGCGGGGAGGTCCGCGCAGGCGCGGGCGTATTCGGGGTCCGCGGCCAAGGGGCCGGCGCCCAGCGCGCTGCCGGCGTCGGCGAGGACGGAGGCGCACGTCGCGGCGACCACTGCCCGGGCGCGCAGCGTTCGGCGGGCGGCGCCGCCCGCCAGGTCATGGGGGTCCGCGTCGATCTCGTGGGCGGCAAGGCGCAGGACCGCCTCCGCTGCGTGCAGGTCGCGGTCGACGGCCCCCATGCGCGCCAGTGCGTGGGCATCGGCCCGGCCGGCCGCCGCGCGCTCGACGAGCGGGCGGGCCAGGGCCAGTGCGCCGCCGTACCAGCACGCGGCCACTCCGATTCCGCCGTGGTGGAAGCCCGGGCGCCCGATGTAGTCGCCCGGGGCGCCGACCGGCTCGGCCGGGACAGCGTCGAACACGAGCGTCAGGGTGTCGCTGGCGGTCATCCCGCAGGCCGCCCAGGTTCGGGGGTCGGCGACGACGGTGTCGGTAAGGACCGCGAACAGTCGGCGGCCCTCCCCCTCGACCAACGCGCTGACCAGGCCGTGGGTGCATATCCGCGCGCCGGAGCAGAAGCGTTTGACCCCGTCCACCCGCCATTTCCCGCCGTCACGACGGGCGTGCAGGTCGGGCCCCGGCGGATGGGCGGCCCAGACCCCCCACAGCGTGCCCGGTCCGGGATCGGGACCGTGGAGTTCGTCGAGGATGGCCACCGCGTCGGTATGCCCCTCGGCCAGGCGGGCCAAGGACAGGTCGCGGCGACCGAGATCGCGCAGCCGTTCCCAACGCTGCCAGGTTCGGCCCTTGCCGGGGAGCGGGAGGTCCAGTCCGCCCCTGCGGATCTCCTCGGCCAACGCTGCGGCGACGGTTCGAGCGTGGTCGGGCAGCGCGGTGTGACCGGCACCGGCCGCGATTTGGTGGCTGTTGGCCGATTCGGTCACGGCTGCGCCCTCCCCTGTGTCGGCGGTGCCCCACTGCCCCTGAGCCTGTGGGGCAAACGGTTCGGGGCACGGACATGCGGCGTCGAGTGGACCGATCATGGGAGGACCGCGTCGATCGGGGTAGCGCGGCAGGAACGGATGTTCGATCGGGGAAGAAGGAGCGAGCGATGGCGCAGGTCGTGCCCGGGCGGCGGACATGGGTGGCGGAACAGGGCCCCTGGGCCAGGTCGAAGCAGTGGTTGCGGCGCGCGGCGGGCTCGGAGAGCCACGAACGCCACACGCTGCTGTCGATCGGCAAAAGCACCCTGGCCGCGAGCGTGTCTTGGTTGATCGCCTACCACCTGATGCAGGCGTCCTCCGCTGCGTTCGCACCGTTCTCGGCGCTGCTGATGATGCAGGTGACGGTCTACCAGTCGGTGGCGCAGTCGCTGCGGTACGTGGCGGCGGTGGCCGCGGGCGTGGCCTTGCAGGGACTGATCGGGTTCGCTGTCAACCCGGACATGGCCGCCTTCGTACTGGTGACCCTGGTCGCTCTGGTGATCGGCCGCTGGTCGGCGCTGGGCACCCAGGGCTCCCAGGTGGCGACCGCCGCGTTCTTCGCCTTCTCCACCTACGTCAGCACCACCGGAACCGTGGAACGCCTCACCCAGCTCGGCCAGATCATCGTGCTGGTGCTCATCGGCTGTGCGGTGGGGATCCTGGTGAACCTGCTGGTCTTTCCGCCGATGCGGTACCGGAGCGCCGAATACGGCATCCGTTCCCTGGCACACGCCCTCTGCGACCTCGTCGGCGACATCCACCCCTCGCTCAGCGAGGACTCACTGGACCCCGACTCCACGGACCAGTGGCGCACCCGGGCCGAACGGATGCAAACGCTGGTGGAACAGGCCCGTTCCGGCGTGCAGACGGCGCAGGAGAGCGTCTACCTCAACCCCCGGGGATTCCTGCGGCGCCACCGGGGGCACACCAGTTTCACCGGCTACGCCGCCCTGGTCGAAGCACTGGACCGGGTCGCGCGCCAGCTGGTTTCGGTGACGCTCGGGCTGGACCAGGCGCGCTGGGAGGACGAGCGCGGAGCGGACCACCGCGCGTTCGTGCGCGGCTACGGCGACCTCCTCGCGGCGACGGGCGAGATCACCCGATTGCTCAGCGAGCTCGACGAGGACCGGCTGCGTGAGCAGGCCCGGCACCTGTGCGCGCAGGCGGAGAGGGCGCAGGAGTGCCGCACCCTCCTGAGCGACGAAACCGAGAACGGGTCCCTACCGCTCGCCGACCACACCCGGCCCTACGGGATCCTGATGGTGGAGGCGACCCGGCTCATGGACGAGTTCCAGTACACCTGCGACCTATTGCAGCAGTGCGTGGACCAGGCCCTGGGAAGATCGGAGTGCGACGACGGTTCGACGGAATCCACCACCTTTACAAAGTAGATCTCCAGGCGGTCGACTACCCGAAATCGTCCAGGTGGGCGCACAACCAGTTCTCCACCTCGAGGATGTGCATGGTGGCCGCGGCCCGTGCGGCATCGGGGTCGCGCGCCAGCAGCGCCCGGTAGATGCGCTCGTGGTCCTCGCGCAGGCGCACGGTCATCCCCTCCTCCCGGTGGCCGCGCCACACCCGCGCGTTGAACGTGTGCGACGACAGCCCCCCGTTGATCGCGGCCAGGGTCGCGTTGTTGGTGCTGGCCACGATGGCCTGGTGAAAGGTGAGGTCCGCGGAGACCGTCTCCCCCACACTGGTGCCGTGGCCGATCCGGTCGAGCAGGCCGGCCAGGTGGCGCAGCTGGTCGTCGGTGGCGCGAGCAGCGGCCAGCGCGGTGGCGGCCGGTTCGAGCATGCGGCGCACCTGGAGCACCTCGACCAGGGTCTGGCCGTGCGAGATCTCGGCCAGCACCGAAAACGTCTCCAGCAGGTCGGCGGGCCGCAGCGCGGTGACATAGACGCCGGCTCCGTGCCGGGCCTCCAGAACGCCCAGGGTGATCAGGGCCCGGATCGCCTCGCGCATCGAACTGCGCGACAGTCCCATCTCCGCCGAGAGCTCGCGCTCGGTGGGCAGACGCTGGCCGGGACCGAGCGCCCCCTCGGCGATCATCGACTTGATCCGCTCGATCGCCCGCTGGGTGACCGGCATCCGCTCGGCGTCGTCGGCCTCGGTCGACCGCACGCGTTCGGGGATCGTCACTGTGGCTCCCTTTCTCGGGTCGGACCGGCCGCGCCTCACCCGCCCGGTCCGACCGATTTCTCTGCTGCACATACTGGCACCACCGGTGCGAAGAGGGACGCGCTTCGCAATCGCTCCCCGACGCCCTGGGGCGACTTCCCCGGAAGCCGGCGAATATCTCGGAGCAGCAGTGGTGTTTTCCGACGGACAACGATCACCGGGGCAGACCGGAACCGGAAAGCGTCGGCAACCCGGCCGCACGGGGTGTGACCGCACCGGACAGACCGGAAGAATCGAATGCGTGGAGACCGGTGGTGCGACGGCGGACCACCCGTCCGGGGCGGGATGACGGGGGTGAACCCGGCGCGGGCCCTTGCGACCGCCCTCCATGTGTTGTGGAGGGGAGGGGCCCGCGCCGGGCCGTCAGGCGACGGCGCAGGTGGCGCCGTTGAGGGTGAACCCGGTGGGGGCGGGGTTGGACCCCGACCAGGCCCCGTTGAATCCCAGGTCCACGGAGGCTCCCGGTGCGAGCGTGTTGTTCCAGGCCAAGGAGGTGGCGGTCACCGTGTTCCCGGATTGGGACCACTGGGCGTTCCACCCGTTGGTCAGGGTCTGGCCCGCGGCGAAGGCGAACGTGAGTTGCCAGCCGGAGCGGGGGGTGTCACCGGTGTTGGTCAGACGGACCGAGCCGGTGAACCCACCCTGCCAGGTGTTGGCGGTGTAGGCGACTCGGCACGCGGAATCGCCGCCTCCCGCAACCGTGCGAAACGTTCCGTCGGCCCCGGCTGCGGACCGGTTGCCGGCCCGGTCGCGCGCCACCACGCGGTGGGTGTAGCCGGTGTCGGGAGTGAGGCCGGTCAGGGTGAGGGAAGCGGCCGTGGGCGAGCCGACCAGTTCGGTGCCGGAGCCGGTCACCCGGTAGACGTCGTAGCCGGCCAGGCCGCTTCCTCCGCTGTCGGTGGAGGCGTCCCAGGTCAGGACGGCGCCCTGGCCGGTGATCCCGGAGGCGACCGGAGCCCCCGGAACGGTGGGCGCGGTGGTGTCCCCACTGCCCGGGTCGTCACCGCCCTGCCCCTGGTCGGCGATGAAGGAGGCGATCCAGGACAACGGGGCGTTCCAGTTGATGGTCAGCTCGTTGGTGGACCAGGAGTGGATGTCGTCGAGATAGCAGGTCTGGGGCGCACATCCGGTCAATTCCTGATGGGCGAGCTCGTCCCAGGTCCAGCTCTGGGAGTTGGGGCCGCCGGCCAGGGTTCCGTCCGGCGGATTGGGCAGACTCGGGTCGAGCTGGTGGGCGTACCAACGGCTGTGCTGGTTGCGCGCGTCGTTCTCCCCGTAACCGGTCACGTAGGACTGGCCCAGGGCGTTGCGGCCGAAGATGTAGTCCATGCCCTGCAGGACGGTGTCGCGGTAGACGTCGTCGCCGGTGAGGTCGTAGGCCGTGGCCGCGATGATCAGGTTGTTGATCACCAGGTTGTTGGAGCCCCAGTAGAACGCTCCGTCCTCGGTGGCGTAGGCCAGGCCCCATGGGCTGTCGTCGACGAGCTCCACCACCCGGTCGGCCGCGGTGACCACGGAGGCACGCACACGGTCGCGGTCGGCGAGGCCGTTGGGCAGGGTGGCGAGTTGGAGCCGGGCCAGCGGGGCGGTCGAGGCCCACTCGAAGCCGAAGTCGCGGAACACGTTCTCGGTGTGCAAAGGCGAGGCGGTGACCTCGGTGCGGTACTGCTGGGCGCCGGTGGTGATGAACAGTTCCGCCGCGGCCCAATAGAACTCGTCGGTGACGTCGTTGTCGTTGTAGGGGCCGCCGCCCTGGCCTTCGGCGGGGGCATAGACGGCCGGATTGGCCTTGGCCGCCGTCCAGGCCGTCTCGGCCGCGTCCAGGCACTCGGCGGCGAACCCGGAGTCGTAGGGCTCGAAGACCCTGGCGCACTGGGCGGCTGTGGCGGCGAGGTTGAGCGTGGCCGCGGTGGAGGGCGGCTGGAGGTAGCGCCGTTGGGGGTCGGCTGCGGGCATCAGGGGAAGCCCGGTCCAGTTTTCGTCGTGGATCTTGTGATGGGCCATGCCCGCCCGCGGCTGCCCGGCGGGCACCTGCATCTTCAGCATGAACTCCATTTGCCAGCGGGCCTCGTCCAGGACGTCGGGGACCCCGTTGCCGTGCTCGGGCACGCGCAGGGTGGAGTCGCCCAGGGCGCCCTCCTGGACATCGGCCACGCCGGTGCGCTCGAAAGCGCTCATCACCTGGTGCACCGAGATCCCGCCGTTGACCACGTACTTGCCGTGGTCGCCCGCGTCGTACCAGCCACCGGACACGTCCAGGGAGTAGTTGCAGGTCCCGGGTGCGCACGGAACGCTGATATCGCCCTGGTTGGGGGCGACGCCCACGTGACCGGCGGCACGACCGTAGCCGGGGGCGACGGAATCGAGGATCTCGATCCCGCTGCGCTGGGGGTAGTAGAAGGACAGCGCGTCCACCCGCAGGGCGTCGTAGGCACCGGTGTCCAGGTCGAAGGGGTGGCTGGCCGCACCGTCCACGGTGAGCCGGTAGCCGCTTCCGGGTTCGGTGTAGTCGCTGAAGTCGACGCTGTGCACCCGGGTGTCGGTGGAGGGGTCGTAGCCGCGGGGCGTGGTCGTGCCCTCCGCGACAACCGTCCCGGAGGAGGTGCTGAGCTCCCAGGCGAGCGGACTCGCGGCGTCGGTGGTCACCGTGGCGTTCTTGGGGCCGTCGGGGAAGTAGCCGACCTGGTTGACCTTGACGATCGGTCCGACGTCGGCGTGAGCCGGTGCCGCGACGAGCGCGGCACCGGCCAGTACTGCGGAACAGGCGAGGGCGGTGGCGGTAAGGGTACGTGGCGCTCGTCTACCGGGTTCGCGGAACACGAGAGTCCTTTCGCAGGGGGACCGACGATGAGGGGGTGCCGGATGCGGAAGGATCACCATTTGGGAGCGCTCCCATTTATGTGATCTATGCCATAGAACCAGGGTTACGAAAGCGTGTCAATGCGTGAGCATCCCCCTGCGGCCGCGGCCCCACCGCGCGAGGAGTGCGCGATGGAGCCGCAGGGGCAAAGACCTCCGTCCACGCCCTCCGGCGATGGACTTCGCCGACCGAAAAGGTCAGACCACCACCCCGCGAAACAGCAGGACCGCCAATGCCAGCCCCAGGAGCAGGTTGACAACGGTGGCCGCTGCGAACACCCCGATCGGACGCCAGCCGGCCTCCTTGAGCGCCCCGACCCGAAACTCCAGACCGATGCTGGTGAAAGCCGCGATGAGGAACCAGTCGCGCAACGCCTTGGCGGTGTCCAGCCCGGACTGAGCGGCCTCCCCGACCGTTCCCGCCCAGATCGTGGCGACCACCGACGCCACCAGGAATCCGAGCACGAACTTGGGGAACCGTTCCCACAACGTGCGGCCCCACGACGCGGACGCGGCGGCCGGCTCCGCACCGCTTCGCGGGGCGACCACGAAGGCGAAGTAGGCCGTCAGGGCGACGGCGACCACGCCCATCAGGACGTTCTGCGTCGCCTTGACCACGGAGGCGATCTGCAGCGCCCCCTCCCCCACGATGGCACCGGCAGCCGCAACCGCAGCGGTGGTGTCGATGTTGCCGCCGATCCACGCCCCCGCCTGGGCGTCGCTGAGCCCGATGACCTCGACCAGCCAGGGCAGCAGGAAGATGGAGGGCACCGCGAACAGGATGACCAGGCTCGCGGTGTAGGCCAACTGCTCCTTCTTCGCCTGCACCGACCCGGCCGCGGCGATGGCGGCGCTGACCCCGCAGATGGAGACCGCCGAGGCGAGCAGTGCGCGCAGCCGGTCGTCCAGGCCGAGGCGTCCGCCCAGCCACCAGGTGAACAGGAACACCGAGGAGACCAGGACCAGGGCCTGGAGGACCGCCGGCCCCGCGGAACGCACGATCACGTCGAAGAGGACGGTGGAACCCAGCAGCACCAGACCGGTCTTGATGAAGAACTCGGTGCGAAAGCCGCCGGCCAGCCGGTCGCGCAGCCCCGCCACGCTGAGCAGCGCGTTGGCCACCAGCCCGAGGATGATGGCGTAGACGGGATACTCGACCGCCGAGGCGAGGCCGCCGAGAGCGGTGCCCTGGGCGGCCTCGGGCACCACCGTTTCCAGGGTGCGCGTGGCTGCGGCCAGTGCGACGACAACGGCGACCCCGATAACCGCCCAGTACCAGGCCGGCCGGGGGGCCGGATCGATCTGCGCGGACTCGGATTTCGCACCGGGGCGCACCCCGGCGTCCTCGGCGGCCATCAGGGCACCAGCCCTGCGGGGATGAGGCCGACCAGGGCTGCGGCGAGCAGCACCAGGCCGGTGATGGTGGCGGCCCAGTCCTCACTGATGCGCGGCCGGACGGGGGCCGACTTCTCGGGTTCGTCGTTGCTCATGCGTTGTCCTCGACAGGAAAAGGGACGGTGCCGGAGCACCACGGAACAGCGCAATTTTATATTAAACCTACTGATTTAGTATAGATAAAGAGCGCGGCAATCCCCCTGAAACAAAGGGTCCTTCCCCTCGACCCAGCCCCGGGCGGCGCCTACCCTGGTGAGCTGAACCGGTTAATTCTTTGCCGCCCGACCGTCAGGAGCCGCCGTGACCACGGACCCCCTCCCCACTTTCCCCGCAGGATTCCTGTTCGGCGCGGCCACGGCCAGCTACCAGATCGAGGGCGCGGCCACCGCCGACGGACGGGGTCCCTCCATCTGGGACACCTACAGCCACACCCCCGGTCTGGTCCTGGGCGGCCACAACGGCGACGTCGCCTGCGACCACTACCACCGCTACCACGAGGACGTCGCGCTGCTGCGCGACCTGGGAGTGGACACCTACCGCTTCTCGGTGGCCTGGCCGCGGATCCAGCCGACCGGTTCCGGCACCGCCAACCCCAAGGGCCTGGACTTCTACGACCGCCTGGTGGACGCGCTGCTGGCGGCCGGGATCGAGCCGGTTCCGACGCTCTACCACTGGGACCTCCCCCAGGCGCTGGAGGACGCGGGCGGCTGGCGCTCGCGCGACACCGCCGAACGCTTCGCCGAGTACACGACGATCGTGGCCGAGGGCCTGGGCGACCGGGTGCGGCGCTGGATCACCTTGAACGAACCGTTCTGCTCGGCCTTCATCGGGTACGCCGTGGGCCGCCACGCCCCGGGAGCGCGCGAGGGCACTCCCGCACTGGCCGCCGCCCACCACCTGCTCCTGGCACACGGACTGGCCACCCGGCGCCTGCGCGCGGCGGGAGCCTCCGAGGTCGGCATCACCCTCAACCTGGACCGGCTCCTGGCCGCCTCGGACTCCCCCGCCGACCGCGCGGCGGCCGACCGCGCCGAGACCCTGCACAACCGGGTCTGGCTGGAGCCGCTGTTCAACGGCGCCTACCCCGCCAACGAGGACGAGGTATGGGGCCCGCTGGCCGACGGCTCCTTCCGCCGCGAGGGGGACCTGGACATCATCGGTGCGCCGTTGGACTTCCTCGGGGTGAACTTCTACCGACCGATCATGGTCGCCGACGCACCGCACAACGAGCCCGACCCCGCGCTGCGCACCGCCGTGGACGTACGGGCCCCCGAACAGCCCATCGAGGGCCCCCGCCGCACCACGATGGACTGGCCGGTGGTTCCCGACGCCTTCACCGACCTGCTCGTGGACCTCGACCGCCGCTACCCGGGGTTGCCGCCGATCCTGATCACCGAGAACGGGTCCGCCGAACCCGACGAAGTGGCCGCCGACGGCAAGGTGCACGACACCGACCGGGTGGCCTACCTGCGCGACCACCTGAGCGCGCTGTCGGCGGCGATAAAGGCCGGCGTCGACGTACGCGGATACTTCGTGTGGTCGTTGCTGGACAACTTCGAGTGGGCGTACGGCTACGAACGCCGCTTCGGAATCGTCCGGGTCGACTACGACACCCTGGAGCGGCTGCCCAAGGACAGCTACCACTGGTACCGGGAGCTGATCGCCGCCCACCGGCGGGAAGCCACCGGATAGCCGCCGTTTCGCGGCGCGCTCCGGCAACGCACTCCCCGCACAGCGGGTGGACCGGTTCCGGGGCGCGCCGACCATGACCGCCGGTGCGGGCCCTTGGGCACTACGGCTGGACGCGCAACAGCGCGAAGGACTCCGCCCCCAGGCGCGTCTCGCGTCCGTCCACCTCGGCGCCGCCCCAGACCAGCAGGACGTCGGCGGCCGGAGCGTCCAGCGACACAGCGGCCGGTTCGTTACCCAGGTTGCACACCAGCCGCACCCGGCCGCGATGGATTGTCAACACCCGACCGCCCGCGTCGGCGGTGACCCGGTAGCGGTCCAGCCGCGGGTCGGCAAGCTCGGGGTGGGAACGGCGCAGCGCGATGAGCACGCGGTAGAGCTCCAGCACCGCGCGATGCGAAGCCCGTTCCGGCTCTCCCCAGTCCAGCACCGAGCGGTCCCGGGTGGCCGGATCCATCGGGTCGGGAACGTCGGCCTCGCCCCAGCCGTGCGCGGCGAACTCGCGTCTGCGTCCTTCGCGAACACCCCGGGCCAGCTCCGGATCGGGGAAGGAGGCGAAGAACTGCCAGGGGGTGCCGGCCCCCCACTCCTCCCCCATGAACACCATCGGGGTGTAGGGAGAGCACAGGACGAGCGCGGCGCCGCAGCCCAGCAGGCCGCTGGAGACGGTCGCGGCCATGCGGTCACCGGCGGCGCGGTTGCCGATCTGGTCGTGGTTCTGCAGGTAGGCGAGGAAGCGGTGGCCGGGCAGGCGCGCGGTGTCCACCGGGGCGCCGTGGGTTCGGCCGCGAAAGGACGACCAGGTACCCGCGTGCAGGAAGGCATGGGACAGGGTGTGTGCCAGCACGCCGGGGGCGGCGAAGTCGCGGTAGTAACCGTGGTCCTCCCCCGTCAGCGCCGCGTGCAGCGCATGGTGCAGGTCGTCGCACCACTGGGCGCTCATCCCGACGCCCCCCGCCTCGCGTGCGGTGACGGTGCGGGGGTCGTTGAGGTCGGATTCGGCGATCAGGCTGAGCGGGCGGCCCAGCCCGGCGGACAGCGCGTCCACCTCGGCGGCGAGTTCGGTGAGGATGGGGACCGCCCGGGTGTCGCGCAGCGCGTGCACGGCGTCCAGGCGCAACCCGTCCAGGTGGAAGTCGCGCAGCCAGCCCAGCGCGTTGTCGATGACGTAGGCGCGGACCTCGTCGGAGCCGGGGCCGTCGAGGTTGAGGGAGGGGCCCCACGCGTTCTCGCCGCTGAAGTAGGGGCCGAAACGGGGAAGGTAGGCACCTGACGGGCCGAGATGGTTGTAGACGACGTCGAGGAGGACAGCGATGCCGTGCGCGTGACAGGCGTCCACGAACCGTTTGAAGGCGTCGGGACCGCCATAGGGTTCGTGCACCGCCCCCCACAGCACGCCGTCGTACCCCCATCCGTGGTGGCCGTCGAAAGCATTGAGCGGCATGACCTCGACAAAGTCCACCCCGAGCGCGGCGAGGTGGTCCAGCCTGCTGACGGCGGCGTCCAGGGTGCCCTCGGGGGTGAAGGTGCCGACGTGCAGCTCGTAGACGACGCCGGGCAGTCGGCGCCCGGTCCAGGCGTCGTCGGTCCAGGCGAACGCCCCGTGGTCGTAGCGGCGGGTGGGGCCGTGCACGCCGTCGGGCTGCCACAGCGAACGGGGGTCGGGCAAAGGGGTGTCGTCGTCATCGAGGAGGAAGGCGTAGTCGACGCCCGCCTCAAGGCCCGGGACCTGCGCCTGCCACCAGCCGCCCTGCGTCGCCTCCATGGGGTGGTCGGCGCCCAGCGCCCGCACTCGAACCCGCTCGCTCTCGGGTGCCCAGACCCTTACACGTCCCGCTCCAGTGGTAGTCACGGCGCTTAACTACCCTTCCGGCGATGGCGGTAACGCCCATGGGGCAGGGCGAGCGTCACCACAGTGGAGTCCGGCCCGGGCGCGGCACGACGCGTGTCGACGGAGAGTACCGGTGACCGGCCGGACCACCGCCGAGGGTGTTGGCGGGGCCGGCCACGGCTGCGACAGGCAGGCGTCGACACGATCTTCGTCGACGGCCGCGGTGTCGGCCTCCCGACCGGGCGTCGAACCCCGGGCGTGGTGGCGCAACCGGTACCACCCGGGCCCGCGGGCAGCGGCGGGAGCGGGTGGACGGCACCGTCGGGCCAGGCGTCGTCGCTGCGGATCGACCCGGCACCCCCGTGTCCGGCTCCGCCCGGTGGCAGGAGACGCCGCGCCCGAAGCGCGGTACCTGGGTTCCGGTCATCGCGGGAAGGCCGGGGCGCCGCACCCACTTTCCTTGCCTCGCCGCAGGTCAGCGGGGTCGGTACACCGACAGGTGGAACGCGGCGGCGGCCTCGATCGGTTCGGTGAGGACGGCTGCGCGCTCGACCAATGCCTGCGGGGTCGTGTGGCGGGCACTGGGCGTCATGGCGACCAGCCCCACGGCCTCCTCCCGGCTCAGCCCCAAGGAGAAGGCGACGTCCTCGCGGCTCTCCAGGGCGAAGTGGGTGTCCAGGCTCGTCGCCAGGCGCTCCTCCTTGCGCGGGTCCACCTCGATCAGCCCCAGGGGGGAGCGCAACCGCGCGAGATGGCCCGGGGCGGGGGTCACGACCAGGAGGGCGCCGTCGGGACGCAGCACCCGGTGGAACTCGGGGCCGTTGCGGGGCGCGAAGACATTGAGGATCAGTCCGAACGCCCCGGTGGCCAGCGGGAGGCCGTGCCAGGCGTCGCAGCCCACCGCTCCGGCGCGCCCGTGGCATTTGGCGGCGCGGCGCAGCGCGAACTTGGAGGCGTCCGCCGCAACCCCGACGGCCTCGGGCAGCGCGTTGAGGACCTCGGACAGGTAGTAGCCGGTCCCGGCGCCGATGTCGGCGACCACCCCGCCCGGCCAGCAGCGGACCGCCACCGCCGCGACCCGGTCGGCGAGCGGGGCGTAGTGTCCGGCCCGCTGGAAGTCGGCGCGGGAGCGGACCATGTCGCGGTCGTCGCCGCCGCCGGCCACCGGGCGGCCGGAGAGCAGGTTGGCGTAGCCCTCCCGAGCCACGTCGAAGGAGTGCCCGGCCGCGCAGCCCAAGGCGTTGCGCACGGGCGCGAGGGCGCCCCCGCAGTGCGGGCAGGCCAGTGCGGCCAGCGCCGGGGCGGGAATGCGCAGCCGGTCGAGGACGGCGGGGTGTCGGTCGTCGCTGTTGGTCACCATGATCGCCGTTCAGGCTATCGCCGCCGTGCGGCGGCGCGGACGCCGGGCGATCCGTACGGGCGGGGCCGCGGGGCCCGCCCGGCTCAGGAGCGGGGCGGGGCCACCGTGACGGGGGCGGTGAGCCTGCGGGTGTGGTCCACCTCCCGGACCGGCCCGACCAGGTGCGGGCGGACGGTATGGCGGATGTCGGAGCTGGAGGCCGCGAGCTCCAGGACCAGTTCTCCGGGTTCCACGATCGCCCGCCCTTCGGGCCCCGTGTAGGCGGCCAGGTCGGCGGGCACCGTGAACTCGACCCTGCGCTCCTGTCCCGGTTCCAGCGCGACGCGGGCGTAGCCGATCAGTTTGCGCAGGGGGCGGGCCACCCGTGCCACCGGATCGCCGAGGTAGAGCTGGACGACCTCGGTTCCGGCCCTCGCCCCGGTGTTGCGCACCGCGCATCCCAGCCGCAGCTCTCCGTCGGTGGACGCCTCCTCGTCCGCGAGCCGGAGATCGGTCCACTCGAACCGGGTGTAGGACAGGCCGTGGCCGAAGGGGTGCAGTGGGGTCGGGTCGACGGCGCTCACCTCGCTGCGCAGTCCCAGCGGTGCGGCGAGGTAGGTCCAGGGCTGACCCCCCGGGCCGCGGGGAACGCTCACCGGGAGCCGACCCGAGGGGGCGACCCGCCCGCCCAGGACGCCGGCGAGCGCGGGACCGCCCTCCTCGCCGGGGAAGAACATCTGGACCTGCGCCGCGACCCGCGGAGCGAGGCCGCCCAGCGCGTAGGGGCGTCCGGTCAACAGCACCAGGACGACGGGGGTACCGGTAGCGGCCAGTGCGTGGGCGAGGCGTTCCTGGCTCCCGGGCAGCGTCAGGTCGGTGGCGTCGCACCCCTCTCCCGAGGTGCCCCTGCCGAAGAGGCCGGCGCGGTCGCCCAGCACGAGCACGCACACGTCGGCCTCCTCGGCCGCGTGCAGCGCGGCGGCGAAGCCAGTCTCGTCGTCACCGGTCACCGCGCATCCGGCGGCGTGGGTGATCTCGGCGCGGGGCAGTTCCCGGCGCAGTGCGGCCAGAACGGTGGGCACCTCCACTCCCAGCGGCACCTCGGGGTGGTGGGTCCCGACGTGGGCGGGGAAGGAGTAGCAGCCCAGCATCGCGTTCGGGTCGTCGGCCAAGGGCCCTACGACGGCGATCCTGGCGGTCGCACCCAGTGGCAGTACGGCGGCGTCGTTGGCCAGCAGCACGACCGACTCCTCGGCCACCCGCCGGGCCAGTGCACGGTTCTCGGGCGGGTCGAGGTCGATGCTGCCGCGCTCTCCCGCGGATACGGCGGCCGGCAGTGGTGTCCAGTCCTCGTCCAGGAGCCCCAGTTCGCACTTCTGGGTGAGCACCCGGCGCACGGCGGTGTCCACCGCGGCCTCCGGCAGCAGCCCGGTGCGCACCGCCTCCAGCAACGGGGGGCCGAAACAGTGCACGGTGGGCAGTTCGACGTCGACGCCCGCCTGCAGGGCCAGTGCCGCGGCGTCGGCGTCGGTGCCGGCGACCCCGTGCAGGGTGCGCAGGAACGCGATCCCGAAGTAGTCGGCCACGACCGTTCCGGTGAATCCCCACCGCTCGCGCAGAAGCCCGGTGAGCAGGGAGCGGTCGGCCGCGGCCGGGACCCCGTCCACGTCGGCGTAGGAGTGCATGACCGAGCGGACGCCGCCGTGGCGGACGGCCATCTCGAAGGGGGGCAGCAGCACGTCGGCGGTCTCGCGGGGCCCGACCGAGGCGGGGGCGAGGTTGCGGGCCCCGCGCGAGGCCGAGTACCCCACGAAGTGCTTGAGAGTGGCCACCACACCGGCGGACTGGAGGCCGCGCACGTAGGCGGTGCCCAGGGTGGCGACCAGGTAGGGGTCCTCCCCCATGGTCTCCTCGGTGCGCCCCCACCGGGGGTCGCGGGTGACGTCCAGGACGGGGGCCAGGCCCTGGTGCACACCCACGGAGCGCATACTCGCGCCGATCTGGGCGGCCATGCGCTCCACCAGGTCGGGGTCGAAGGTCGCCCCCCAGGCGAGCGGGACGGGATAGATCGTGGCGGTCCATGCGGTGAAACCGGCCAGGCACTCCTCGTGTGCGATGGCGGGGATGGCGAACCGGTTGGCCGCGGTGATGCGCTCCTGGGAGCGGGCCAGCGCCAGCGCCCCCATGGCGGGGTCCACCGGGGTGGTGCCGAACGGCCGGGTGAGCTGGCCCAGCCCGTGCTCGACGAGGGCGTCGAGGTCGGGAGGCTCGACGGTCATGTCGTGCTGGTGGGGGGCGACGCCTTCGCCGGAGTCGTCGGCTCCCACCCACACGCCGTAGAGCTGGGCGGCCTTCTCCCGCAGCGTCATGCGCGCGAGGAGTTCCCCGACCCGCTGGGCCACCGGCAGCGAGGCGTCGCGCCAGGGTGCGGGGCGGCCGACCGGGTCGGCGTGGTGCGGGGGCGAAGTCATGCGGATCTCCTCCTGCTTGCTGGGGGCACCCCGGCCGGGGTGCTGGTCTCACCACACGCGGTCGGCCTATTTGCCGCCCACTCCCATCAGCCCGTTGACCAGGGAGCGCCGGGCCACCAGGTAAAGGAGCAGAATCGGAATGGCCGAGAGCACGACGGCCGAGAGCAGACCGGGGATGTCGGTGCCGTACTGGCCCTGGAACTCGTACAGGCCCAGGGTGATGGGCCGTTTCTCGGGCGAGGTGATGAGGATGAGGGGGAACAGGAAGCCGTTCCACGCCTGGAGCGCGGCGTAGACGGCGACCGTGGCCAGGCCCGAGCGGCTGAGCGGGAGGACCAGTTGCACGAAGGCCCGCAACTGTCCGGCCCCGTCCAGGGCCATCGCCTCATAGAGCTCCTCGGAGATGTCGCGCATGGAGCCGGTGAGGATGAGCACGCATACCGGCAGGGCGAACGCGGCGGTGGGCAGGATGACGGCCAACAGGGTGTCGTTGAGGCCCAGCTGGTTGATGATCAGCAGGACCGGGATGATCACCGCCTGGGCCGGAATGGCCAGGCCCAGGAGGAAGAGCCGGAACACGCCGCTGCTGAAGCGGGTGCGCGAGCGCACCAGCGCGTAGCCGACCGTGGCGGACAGGAACACGACCAGGACGACGACGCCCGCGGTGATCAGGACGGTGTTGAGGACGAAACCGAGGAAACCGTTCTCGATGGCGCGCACGTAGTTGTCGACGGTGGGCCGGGTCGGCGGGGTCAGCGGGTTGGCCTGGGCGTACTCCGGACGCGAGCGCAGGGTGGCCACGAGCATGGCGTACAGCGGCACGGCCACGACCAGCAGCCACAGTGCGGCTCCGAGCCCCGCGAGCGGGTTGGCGCGGGCGCGTCGCGGTGCGGGGGGTGCGGACGAGCGGTTCACATTCCCTCCCGGGTGCTGCGCATCGCCCCGAAACCGGTGAGGCGGACCATGAGCAGGGAGGCCGTGGTGGCCACGACCACGAGGGTGAAGGCGATGGCGCTGGCGTAGCCCAGCTCGTAGCCCCGGAACCCGGTCCAGAACATCAGGTACGGAACGATCGTGGTGTCGGTACCGGGGCCGCCCTGGGTGAGGATCAGCACGGTGTCAAAGTAGGTGAGGGCGCCCACCACCATGAGCACCGAGGAGGTGGTGATGGTGGCGCGCAGCTGGGGCAGGGTGATGTGGCGGAACCGCAGCAGTCGCCCCGCGCCGTCCACTTCGGCCGCCTGGTAGAGAACGGCCGGGATCTGGCGTGCGCCGCCCTGGTAGAGCAGTGCGTGCAGCGGGATGAACTGCCAGGCGCTGACGAAGACGACGGCCGTGAACGCGCCGGTCGAGGTTCCCAGGATGTTTCCGCTGCCCATGCCTAGGGCGTCGCTGATGCGGGCGACGGGGCCGAAGTTGGGGTCGAGCAGGGATTTCCACAGGACGGCGATGGCCGCAGAGGACAACAGCAGGGGGAAGAAGAAGACCGCCGAGAGGACGGCGCGGTTGCGCTGGGGACCGGCGGCCCACACCCCCAGCAGCAACGCGATCGGAGTCTGTACCGCCCAGGTGGCGGCGGTCAGCGCGAGGCTCAGGACGACGGCCTGTCGCATCACCGGGTCGGCCACCAGCCGCGTCCAATTGTCCAGGCCGGTGGGCGCGGGGGTGGCCAGACCGTCCCAGTCGGTGAAGGACAGGTAGGCCACCAGCACCATGGGCACCACGGCGAAGAGCGCGAAGAAGAGGGCGCCGGGGAGGGCCCAGACGGCGCCCGGACGCCCGGTGGCGGGGCCGCGCGGGCGCCGGGTCCCGGTGGTCACCGCAGGGCCGCCACGGCGTCGACGAACTGCTCGGGGGTGCTCTGGCCGTTGAACAGCTTCTGGATCTCGGTCTTCATGGGGTTGGCGATTCTGCTCTCCAGCGCCTGGTCCCAGGAGAGCTGGAAGGCGGGGGCGTCCTGGACCAGCTGGTACTGGAACTCGGCGAAGTCGGGGCTGGGGCTGTCGGCCAGCAGGTCGGCGGCGTTCGCGGTGGTGGGCACCTCGCCGTTGGCGACCATGTCGCGCACGTAGTCGGGGCTCGATGTCAGTTTGAGGAAGGCCACGGCTTCGTCGGGGTGATCGGTGTCGGCGCCGACGGAGAAGTAGTTGGTGGGGTTGCCCACCACGTTGGCCGGGTCGCCCTCGCCGTCGGGCAGGGCCGGGAAGGGGAGGTAGCCCAGTCCGTCCTCGGCGAACTCCGGAGCCTGGCTGAGCTGGGTGGAGTACTCCCAGGAGCCCATGAGGTGCATGGCGGCGCGTCCTTGGGCCAGCAGGGTGGGTGCGCCGCCCTGGGTGTAGTTGACCGAGGCGAAGTTGTCGCCGAAGGCGCCGCGGTCCACGAGGTCGCTCACGGTGCGGGCGGCCTCCAGCACGACCGGGTCGCGCCAGCCCTCGGGGTCGCCGTCCTGGATGCGGCCGAACACCTCGGGGCCGCCGAGGCGGTCCACGAGGTACTGGAGCCACATCTGCTGGGGCCAGCCCTCGGCGCCCGCCAGGGCGAAGGGGGTGATGTCCTCCTCGGTGAAGGTGTCGACGAGGTCGAGGAGGTCCTGCCAGGTCTGCGGGGGCTCGACGCCGGCCTCGGCGAAGACGTCCTTGTTGTAGAAGAGGATCACCGGCTGCGTTCCGCGCAACGGGATGCCGTACTGCACGCCGTCGATCTGTCCGGCCTCCATGACCGAGGGCAGGAACGCGTCGGCGAGTTCGGGGTCGGCGGCCAGGGCGTCGTCCAGCGGCAGCAGCTTGTCGGCCTCGACGTAGGGGCGGATGCTGCCGCCGCCCCAGTTGAAGAAGACGTCGGGGACGTCACCGGAGCCCATCGCGGTGCGGAGCTTGTCCTGGTAGCCGTCGCCGGGTACCGGGATCATCCGGGCGTGGACGGTGGAGCCGGTGTTGAACTCCTCGATCGCCGCCTCCTGGACCACGGCGAGATCGTCCTGGTACATCCAGACGTCCATCCCCGCGTGGTCGTCGTCCCCCCGAGGGGAACAGGCGCTGAGGACCAGCACCCCTGACAGCGCCGCGGCAGCCGCCGCGCGCCCCGATGTCCGTGCGACCGATCGCATGGCGTCTCCTTAGAAACTATCGGTAACTATCCCGAAACTTTGAGAACCGAAAGTACGGGTGGAATCGAGTCGCGTCAATAGGAAAATGAGACCTGCGCCACTCCCCTGCGCCACTTTTCCTGCTCCGAGCACGTAAAATCCCGGGACGTGAGTGCAGATTCAGCGCCGGACACCCCGGACACCGCCGACACCCCGCCGATGACGATCTCGAAACTTGCGGAGGCCGCCGGGGTATCGGTCCCCACGGTCTCCAAGGTGCTCAACGGTCGGTCCGATGTGGCCCCCCAGACCCGTTCCAAGGTCGAGGCCCTGATCCGCCGGCACGGCTACCGGCGCCGCCGTGGCCCCGGATCGGGCCGCGCGGCAACCCTGGACCTGGTCTTCCACGAACTGGACAGCGCGTGGGCCATCGAGGTGATCCGCGGGGTGGAGCGGGTCGCCCGCTCCGAGGGGTTCAGCGTGGTGCTGTCGGAGTCGGGCGGCGAGCGCTCTCCCCGCGACTCCTGGGTGGACTCGGTGCTGGCCCGGCAGTCCGCCGCGGTGGTCCTGGTCTTCTCGGACCTCGCCCCCGCCCAGAAGGCCAGGCTGGCCGCGCGCGGCGTCCCCTTCGTCGTGGTGGACCCCACCGGCGATCCGGGGGACGACGTGCCCTCCATCGGCTCGGCGAACTGGAACGGCGGCCTGGCGGCGACGCGTCACCTCATCGAGTCGGGCCACCGACGCATCGGTTTCATCGGCGGCCCGTCGAACGTGTTGTGCAGCCGGGCCCGCCTGGACGGCTATCGGGCCGCGCTGGACACCGCGGGGCTGGGGGTGGACCAGGCGCTGATCCGCTCCGGGGACTTCCACGTGGAGGGCGGACGCGACCACGGCCGCGCGCTGCTGCTCATGGACGACCCGCCGACGGCGGTGTTCGCCGGTAACGACCTACAGGCACTGGGCCTGTACGAGGCTGCCCGGGAACTGGGGGCCCGCGTCCCCGAGGACCTGAGCGTGGTCGGCTACGACGACCTGCCGGTGGCCCGCTGGGTGGGGCCGCCGCTCACCACGGTGCGCCAGCCGCTGACCGAGATGGCGGAGGAGGCCACCCGGCTCGCGTTGCGGCTCAGTCGCGGGGAGACCCCCGCCAATCTGCGCCTGGACCTGGCGACGAGCCTGGTGGTGCGCCAGAGCACCGCACCACCCGCCGCTGCGGTCCGGCCTCAGCCCGAACGGCCCTCGTAGTCGAACCAGTCGATGTCGGCGTGCGCGGCTCCCGTACCGTCGCCGTGCGCGTAGAGCCCCACGTAGGCGCCGGTGAAACCGCCGGCGCTCTGCGTACTGAGCACCCGGCCGTCGACACAGGCCAACCGGACCGGGGGCTCCCCCGGGCGCGCCCAGGACAGTCGGTAGTCCTGCCCGCGGGCGTGAACGGCCAGGACGAGAGGCCCCGGCGGAACGGGGGCCCGGGCCAGGACCTCTTCCGGTCCGCCGGCGCGGCGAAGGACGCTCAGCACCCGGCCCGCCCCGTCGTCGGCGCGGGTCACGACCAGCAGGACGTGGTGGGTGTCCGCGCGCAACAGCGCCAGACCCGCGCGGTCGGCCACCGCACGCGGGACGAAGTCGACCAGGGCCGCGGCGCGGAAGTCGCGATGGCGCAGGCGCTGGCCCACGAAAGCGGGCGAGGCCCGTTCGGCAAGGGTGGCGGCCAGGGCTCGCAGGCGCAGGTGTCCGGGGCGCTCACTCAGGCTCCACCCGGGTTCGGCCGGCGTGCGCAGGCCGTTCCAGACCGGGGCCAGACCGGGTGCGTCGAAGTCGTCGCGCACCGGTTCGGGGGGCCAGGGGTGGGGTGCGAGGTCGGGCGCGGGTGCACGGGGTTCCAGCCGGCCCGCCCCGGGCGCGAGGAGCGGCCACCCCTCCTCCCACTGCACCCTGGTCAGAAAGGTCTCCCTGCCCAGGGTGTGGTGGTAACCGCCGTAGGAGCGCGACGCCAACAGCAGCGCCCACCACTCACCGCGCTGGGTGCGCACGAGGTCGGCGTGGCCGACGCCGACGACGGGGTGGTCCAGGCCCAGGTGACGGTGGGTCAGGACGGGGTTGCGCGGGTTGCCCAGGTAGGGGCCGGTGATCGAGGCCGACCGGGCGGCCATGACGGAGTGGTTGTGCTCGGTGCCGCCTTCGGCGGTGATGAGGAGGTAGTGTCCGTCCACCCGGTACAGGTGCGGCCCCTCGGCCCAGACTCCCCCGCGCAGCGCTCCCGTCCACAGGACGTGTTCGGGCCCGGTCAGCCGCATTTCCTCGGCGTCGAAGCGGCGCAGCCAGATTTCGGTCTGTCCCGGCCATTGGGGATCGGCCGCCTCGCGACAGCCGGTCCACCACGCGCTCCCGTCGTCGTCGAAGAACAACGATGGGTCGATGCCGTGCGCGTCCTGGATCCAGTGGGGACCGGACCAGGGGCCTGCCGGATCGGTCGCGGTGAGGACGAAGGACCCGTCCTGGGCGGTTCCGTCGACCAGGGTGCACACCAGGTAGAACCGGCCCTCGTGGTGACGGATCGTGGGGGCGTAGAGGCCGCCGGAACAGCGGATTCCGCTCAGGTCCAGTTGGTCGGACCGGTCGAGGGCGTGGCCCAGGATCCGCCAGTGGACGAGGTCCCGGCTGTGGTGGACCGGGAGGCCGGGGAAGTATTCGAAGGTCGAGGTGACCAGGTAGTAGTCGTCGCCGACCCGGCAGACCGAAGGATCGGGGTGGAATCCGGACAGTACGGGGTTGCGAAAACTTCGGGTCATGGGCTCCCCGTCGGGGCGGTCGGCCGAACGGTATTCCGATAGTTTCGAAAATCTTGCCGGTTGCTTTCGGGACTGTAGGCACCCGCGGCGGCACGGTCAAGCCGTGGCCGGATCCGGCCACGGCTCAGCCGACGGGGCTCGCCCCACCTGCGTCGACACGCGGCGCCGATGGCGGGTAAGCCCGGCAGGGGCAACGCGACGGCCAGGAAAAAGCCATGACATCGTCAATCGCGGGCAAAATCCACGCATGGCTACTAGCAGATCCGGCCGTTTCCGACGGCACACGACGAATGCGGCCGTGCTCGCGGTGTCCACGGTCATGGTGGCAGGGTTCGGCACCGTCGCCCACGCGGGCACCGCCCCCACCGGCTCCTTGCTCGCGGCCGGCGCCCCGGCCGCTGCCGGACTGAACCTGAACGCGGCCGACGTGCAGTCGGGTCTGCTGCGCCAAGGCGCCAAGGGCAGCCAGGTCAAAGCGATCCAGCAACGCCTCATCGACCTCGGCTACTGGCTGGACGGTGCGGACGGGGAATTCGGCCCGCTCACCACGCAGGCCGTCTACGCGGTGCAGAAGGCCGCCGGGATCGAGCGCGACGGCGTGGTCGGTCCGGCCACCCGCGCGGCCCTGGACAAGGGTGTTCGCCCCAAGGCGAGCACGTCCTCGGGCAACGTGGTGGAGATCGACCTGGCACGGCAACTGCTGTTGGTGGTCTCCGACGGCAAGGTGCGCCGGATCTTCAACACCTCGACCGGCTCGGGCAAGCCCTACGTCTCCAACGGGCAGAAGCAGGTGGCCACCACCCCCAAGGGCCGCTACCCGGTGTTTCGTGCGGTGGACGCCTGGGATCCCGGCCCGCTGGGCGCCCTGTACCGCCCCAAGTACTTCAACCGCGGCATCGCCGTGCACGGCTACAGTTCGGTCCCGCCCTACCCCGCCTCGCACGGATGCGCACGGGTGAGCATCGCGGCGATGGACTGGCTGTGGGCCAACGGCAGCCTCAAGCAGCACACTCCCGTCGTCGTGCGCTGACCCGGCCCGTCCGCCGATACCGGACGGCACCCGGTACCGGCGGACGGGAGCCGCTCACGCCAGCCTGGCCGGGAAACCGCCCGTGGCGATGGGCCCCCAACGTTCGGGGGTGATGCGCAGCAGCGCCTTGCCCTGGCGGCGCATCGCCTGGCGGTACTCCTCCCAGTCGGGGTGCTCCCCGGAGATGGAGCGGAAGTACTCCACGAGAGGCTCCACCGCATCCTCCCCGGCCAGGACCTCTGCGGTACCGTCCACCTGCACCCATGCCCCGTCGAAGTCGTCGGAGAGCACGACCACGCTCACCCGGTCGTCGCGCTCGGCGTTGCGGGTCTTGGCGCGCTCGGGATACGTGGAGACCACGACGCGCCCTTTCTCGTCCACCCCGCAGGTGACCGGGGACGCCTGCGGTGAACCGTCGGCACGGCGGGTGACCAGGAGCGCGCGGTGGCGCGGCCGCAGGAACTCCAGCAGCTCGGCGCGCTCCACACGGGTGTTGGTGGCGATGGATGGGCTCACGGGTTGTCTCCCCTTGTCTTCGTCTGTGTCGTTCGAGGCGGCACCGCGGAACGGGCGTCAGGCCCGCATCAGGAGCGCCACCGGGTAATCGGCCAGCACGTCGGCCAGCGGGGCAGTGGTGAAGCCGGCGGTGCTGGTGGGGGGCACCGTTCTCCCGGTCAACAGATTGGTCCACTCCCCCTTGCCCGAGGGCAGGGGCACGACGGTATCGCGCCATCCCCCCGCAGCGGCCAGCCCCACGGGCAGGCGGGTGGCGACCACCACCACACCCTGATCGGCCCCACGGGCGAAGGCGAGGCAGTGCCTGGCCGCGGGACCGGAGGCGGGCAGCGGCCGGTATCCGGTGAGTTCACGGGCGCGGCGCAGCCGCAGCGCGGTCGCGACCACGTGCAGTTTCGCCGCCCCGGTCTCGTCCACCGGTGGACGCCATCCGCCGTCCAGGCGCTCCAGCAGCCCGCGGCGCAGGTCGTAGTCGACGAGGCGGCGGTTGTCGGGGTCCACCAGGGACAGGTCCCACAGTTCGGTGCCCTGGTAGACGTCGGGGACGCCGGGCATGAGCAGCTGCACGAGCTTCTGGCCAAGCGCGTTGGACCAACCGGGGCCGCGCACCCGGTCGACGAACGCCGCGACCTCGGCGCTCAACCCGGCATCGCCCAGGACGCGGTCGGGCCAGGCGGCCACCTCCTTCTCGAAGGCGGGATCGGGGTCCACCCAGGACGTGCGCAGCTTGGCCTCCTTGGCGGCCTTCTCCAAGTAGCCCCGCAGCCGGTCCGCGTCGATGGGCCAGGCGCCGACGAGGGTCTGCCAGGCCAGCAGGTCGAGCGTGGGTTCGCTGAGACCCGCGCGCCCGGTCCAGCCCCGAACCGCCTCGGCGAACTCTCCGGGGACCTCTGCGAGCACCGCCAACCGGGCCCGCACGTCCTCGGAGCGCTTGGTGTCGTGGGTGGACAGCGTCGTCATGGACCGGGGCCACGACGCCTCGCGCGCGGCCGCCGCGGCATGGAACTCCGGGACCGTCACCCCGAAGCGATCGGGCGATCCGCCCACCTCGTTGAGCGCGATGAACCGCGAGTAGCGGTAGAAGGCGGTGTCCTCGGTGCCCTTGGCGATGACCATACCGCTGGTCTGCTGGATGCGGCGGGCCAGTTCCCCACCGGGATCGGCGCGCACGCCCTCGTCGACGACCGCCAGCGCCCCGGCGAGGTCGGGGCGCCGCTCGGCCGACCTTGCGATCGCGCGCGCCCAGTCCTGTTCTCCCTCCGGCAGGTAGGAACGGTAGACCTCGAACGCGCCGAGGAGTTCGGCGACGGCGCCGCGGGCGCGGTCGGGCTCGACGCCGGGCACCAGGGCGGCGATGCGTGCGACCTCTGCGGCGAGCACGGTCGTGGCGACCGCGCGTCGGCACTCGGTCTCGACCTCGGTGAAATCGGTGGGCACGCCAAGGCCCTCGGCGAGCAGGGTGAGGCGTCCCTGCCCCGTGTCGTCGACGAACACCCCGCAGACCTCGCGCAGCGCGTCGTACCCGGTGGAACCGTCCACCGGCCAGGAGGCGGGCAGCGTCTCCCCAGGGGCCAGGATCTTCTCCAGCACGATCCAACCGGGGAAGAGTGCGCGCAGCCGGCGGGTGTACTCCCCCGGGTCGCTGAGTCCGTCGGGATGGTCGACCCGGATCCCTTGGACGTCGCCGTCCAGGGCCCAGCGCAACACCTCCCCGTGCGTGGCCTCCAGGACCCCGGGATCCTCCACCCTGACCGCGGCCAGGGTGGTGACGTCGAAGAAGCGCCGGTAGTTGAGCTCGGAGTCCCCACGCCGCCACGAAACGAGCCGGTAGTGCTGGCGTTCCAGCACCTCCAACGGGTTGTCGCCGGGCTCGTAGGTGCCCTCGGCGATGGGGAAACGGTGCTCGTAGTAGGTGATGCAGTCGTCGGCGATGGTCAGGGTGCCGAGGGCTCCCGCACCGTCGTCGCCGTCGTCGCCCAGGACGGGGACCAGCAGCGGACCCGCCGACCAGTCGATGTCGAAACAGCGGGCGTACCGCGACTGGCGGCCGTGCAGCAGCACGTCCCACCACCACTGGTTGGCGGCGGGGTCGGCGATCGACATGTGGTTGGGGACGATGTCCACGACCAGGCCGAGGCCCACCTCGCGCAGGCGGGCCGACAGTTCCCGCCGTGCGCGTTCCCCGCCCAGAGCGGGCGCGGCCCGGGTGGGGTCCACCACGTCGTAGCCGTGGGTGGACCCGGAGGCCGCCGCGAGCATCGGGGAGGCGTAGGCCGCCCCCGTTCCCAGCAGCCGAAGGTAGTCGGCGGTGTCGGCCGCCGCGGCGAAGTCGAACTCGGGGCGCAGTTGCAGCCGGTAGGTGGAGGACGGCGGGGTCGGGACGTCCGCCCCTCTCCGCGCCCACTGCTGGGGGTGTCCGACCGACGGACCCGTGCCGCTCACTCCGCGACCGCGGTGCGTTGCAGCAGCATCAGCGAACGGGCGGGCAGCGGAAAGGAGTCCCCGGCCTTGACGGACTGGGCCTGGGTCGGAGCCGCACCGGCGACCGTACCGGTCACCACCCCGCCGCCGGACTCGGCGAAGACCTCGCCGCTGGCGGTGTCGGCGACCACCGTCCATTCCGTTCCGTAGTCCGCCTGGGGAACGGTGACCTCGACGTCGCCGTCGTGGGCGTTGAAGCACAACAGGAAGGAGTCGTCGGTGACGCGTTCACCGCGCGCGTCGAGGTCGGTGATGCCGTCGCCGTTGAGGAAGATCACCACACAACGACCGAAGCCCGACCCCCAGTCCTCCTGCGTCATCTCGCTTCCGTCGGGGGTGAACCACGCGATGTCGCGCAGTTCGTCGCCGGTGCGGATGGGGCTGCCCGCGAAGAACCGGGTGCGCCTGAAGATCGGGTGGTGGTGGCGCAGCCGGGTGATCGCGGAGGTGAAGGCCACGAGGTCGGCGTTCTCCTCGGCCTGGGACCAGTCCATCCAGGCGATCTCGTTGTCCTGGCAGTAGGCGTTGTTGTTGCCGCCCTGCGTGCGGCCCATCTCGTCGCCGTGCAACAGCATGGGCACGCCCTGGCTGAGCATCATGGTGGCGATGACGTTGCGACTCTGCCGGCGGCGCAGTTTCAGGATCTCGGGGTCGTCGGTGGGGCCCTCGACCCCGCAGTTCCAGGACCGGTTGTCGTTGTGGCCGTCGTTGTTGTCCTCGCCGTTGTCGGCGTTGTGCTTGTCGTTGTAGGACACCAGGTCGGCCAGGGTGAAGCCGTCATGGGCGGTGACGAAGTTGACCGAGGCGAAGGGGCGGCGGCCGTCGTCCTGGTAGAGGTCGGAGGAACCGGTGATGCGGGAGGCGAACTCCCCCAGCGTCGCGTGCTCGCCGCGCCAGAAGTCGCGCACGGTGTCGCGGTACTTGCCGTTCCACTCGGTCCACAGCGGCGGGAAGTTGCCGACCTGGTAGCCGCCGGGCCCGACGTCCCACGGTTCGGCGATCAGCTTGACCTGCGAGATCACCGGGTCCTGCTGCACGATGTCGAAGAAGGCGCTGAGCCGGTCGACGTCGTAGAACTCCCGGGCCAGCGCCGAGGCGAGGTCGAAGCGGAACCCGTCCACGTGCATGTCCAGCACCCAGTAGCGCAGCGAGTCCATGATCAGCTGCAACGAGTGCGGGTCCCGGGCGTTCAGCGAGTTGCCGGTCCCGGTGTAGTCCATGTAGTACGTGGGGTCGTCGTCGACCAGGCGGTAGTAGGCCTCGTTGTCGATGCCGCGCATGGACAGCGTGGGACCCAGGTGGTTGCCCTCGGCGGTGTGGTTGTAGACCACGTCGAGGATCACCTCGATGTTGGCCTCGTGCAGGGCCTTGACCATGGCCTTGAACTCCTGCACCTGTTCGCCGCGCGTTCCCGTGGCCGCGTACCCGCTGTGCGGTGCGAAGAAGCCGATGGTGTTGTAGCCCCAGTAGTTGCGCAGGCCACGGCTCTGCAGGGCGTGGTCGTGCAGGAACTCGTGCACCGGCATCAGTTCGACGGCGGTGACGCCCAGCGTCGTGAGGTGGTCGACGACGGCCGGGTGGGCCAGGCCGGCATAGGTCCCGCGCAGCCGCTCGGGCACGCCGGGGTGGCGCATGGTCAGCCCCCGCACGTGCGCCTCGTAGATGACGCTCTCGTTGTAGGGGGTCCGGGGACGGTTCTCGTTGCCCCAGTCGAAGAAGGGGCTGATCACCACGGAGGTGGGCACGTGGGCGGCGGAGTCGGCGTCGTTGCGCTGGTCGGGGTCGTCGAAGCGGTAGCCGAACAGGGACTCGTCCCACTCCACCTCCCCCGTGACGGCTTTCGCGTAGGGGTCCAGGAGCAGCTTGGCCGGATTGCAGCGCAGGCCGCGGGAGGGGTCGTTGGGGCCGTGCACCCGGTAGCCGTAGCGCTGGCCGGGGCCGACCCCCGGGAGGTAGCAGTGGTGGACGAATCCGCGCACTTCCGGTAGGCGGATGCGCGTCTCGGCTCCGTCGTCGTCCAGAAGGCACAGCTCGACGTACTCGGCTACCTGGGAGTAGAGGGCGAAATTGGTTCCGGCACCGTCATAGGTGGCACCCAGTGGATAGGACGAACCCTGCCAGGGTCGCAAAGCGGACTCCTTCTGAGGCCCCGTCGACCCGTGGGCCGGCGGGGTGGATGCGGACGTGCGGGGCCGCGTCGGCCATGCCCCAAGCCTAGAACGCGCCTTCGCGCAGCACCGTTGTTGGCGCGGCGTGTTGGCGCAGCACGCTCACTAGGCTCGTGAGCAGGCGGCCGACTGCTGGTGGTTCACGGCATCGCACGCCTTTTTCCGTGGATTCTCGGATCGAACTGAAAGGACGCCTTCCCCTATGGACAGCGCCGAAACCGCCCGCCCCACAGTGCTTCTGCTGCACGGCCCCAACCTCAACCTGCTGGGTGAGCGGGACCCCGCGCAGTACGGCACCACCACGCTGGCCGACGTGGAGGAGCGGGTGCGCGCGCTGGGCGCGGAGCTGGGCGTCGACGTCGTGTGCGAGCAGAGCAACCACGAGGGCGTCCTGATCGACCACGTGCACGCGGCGCGCGCCATGGACGGAATCGTGCTCAACCCCGGCGCCTTCGCGCACTACAGCATCGCGCTGCGCGACGCCCTGGAAGCGGTGGCCACGCCGTGTGTCGAGATCCACATCTCCAACGTGCACGCCCGTGAGTCGTTCCGGCACACGTCGGTGACGGCTCCGGTGACCCGGGGCTACGTCAGCGGTTGCGGGACGAACGGCTACGAACTGGCGCTGCGCCAGGTGGTCCACCTCATCGCCGAGCGGACCTGACCTCGCCCCTGTTCGACCAGCACAACAGGGTTGACGCCGGGCCAGGTCGGCACGAGTGTTCAGAGCTTGTTAAATTCGTCGACGGCACCCGAGCACCGGGTGTTCAATCAGGGGATCTAGGAGAGCCGTGTTGCCGTCGACCTATCGCAGGATGCCCGCGATCGCGCTGCTGGGCGCGCTGGCGCTGACGACCGGGTGCGGCAGCGACAACGCCGTGCGCGGCAACGACCCGGTGCCGGTGCCGGCCGACCTGGAGTGCGTGGACGGCACCGTCACGGGGTCGGGGTCGAGCGCGCAGGAAAAGGCGATGCAGGTGTGGATCGCCGGTTTCCAGGGGGCGTGCGACGACGCCCGGGTCTACTACGACTCGATCGGCTCCGGTGGGGGACGCAGCCAGTTCATCGACGGCGCGGTGGCCTTCGCCGGCAGCGACGCGGCGCTGGACCCCGCCGAGGCCGAGGAGGCGAGCCGTCGCTGCACGGACGCCGGCGCCATCAACATCCCGGTCTACGTCGTCCCGATCGCGGTGGTGTTCAACCTCCCGGGCGTGGAATCGCTCAACATGGGCCCCGAGACCATCGCACGGGTGTTCACCGGCGCGATCACCGACTGGAACGACCCGGAGATCGCCGAGGCCAACCCCGACGCCGAGCTCCCCGACCTGCCGATCGCGCCGGTGAGCCGATCCGACGAATCCGGCACAACCGAGAACTTCACCGCCTACCTGGAGGCGACGGCCGGGGACGCCTGGCCCTACGAGCACAGCGGCCAGTGGCCGATCCCCCCGGCCGAAGCCGGGCAGGGCAACAGCGGTGTGGCCCAGGCCGTGGAGAGCGGCGGCGGCACCATCGGCTACCTGGAGTCCTCGCACGCCCAGGGGATGTCCACGGTCAAGGTGGGGGTGGGTGACGGATTCGTCGAGCTGTCGCCCGAGGCTGCCGCCGGGGTCATCGCGGCCTCGCCCGAGCGCGAGGGCAACAGCGAGCACGACCATGCGCTGGACCTGGACTACGCGACCTCCGAGACCGGTGTCTACCCGATCGTGCTGGTCAGCTACGAGATCATGTGCCAGACCTACCCGGAGGCCTCCGACGCCTCCGCGGTCAAGGCGTTCGTGAACTACATCCTGAGCGACGAGGGCCAGCAGGCGGCCTCCGAGGAGACCGGGTCGGCGCCGCTGTCGCCGGAGGTGCGCGAGAACCTGGTGGCCTCGGTGGCGACGGTGGACGGCGGCCGATAACCACGGGCCATTCGGTGTTTACCGGTTCTTGACTCGGTCAGCCGTATCGCAGCGGGTGGGGACGGTCCCCGCCCGCGCGCGAGGAAGGCGGTACCGATGCCCAAGCCGGAGCACGGCCAGACCCAGACCTACCCCGGACGTACCGACGAGATGGACCCCAGGCCCCGCGACGAGATGCGCGGCTACTCCGGCAGCGGCAAGCTCGCCGGGAAGATCGCCCTGGTGGCCGGCGGCGACTCCGGTATCGGAAGGGCGGTGTCGGTCGCCTTCGCCAAGGAGGGCGCGGACGTGGCGATCGCCTACCTGTCGGAGGACGACGACGCCCGGCACACCGCGGCGCTGGTGGAGCAGGAGGGGAGGCGCTGTCTGCTCCTGCCCGGCGACCTCGGCGAGGAGCGCCGGTGCGAGGAGGTGGTGACGCGTACCGTGGCCGAGTTCGGGGGGCTGGACGTACTGGTGGCCCACCAGGCGACCCAGACTCCGGTGGAGGACTTCGCCGACCTGCCCACCGAGCAGTTGCGCCGCACCTTCGAGGTGAACGTGTTCGGAGTCTTCTGGCTGCTGCGCGCCGCTATCCCCGTCATGCCCGACGGCGGGTCGGTGATCGTCACCGGTTCGATCAACGGGCTGCGCGGCAACGCCTCGCTGATCGACTACTCGGTCAGCAAGGCCGCGGTGATGAACCTGACGCACTGCCTCGCCCAGCACTACGTCAAGCGCGGGATCCGGGTGAACTGCGTGGCGCCGGGGCCCGTGTGGACGCCGTTGATCCCGGCGACGCTGCCCGAGGACAAGGTGGAGGGGTTCGGTGGGCAGGCCCCGATGGGGCGGGCGGCCGACCCTGACGAGGTCGCGCCGTCCTACGTGTTCTTCGCCAGCGGCCAACTGTCCTCCTACTACTCCGGTGAGGTGCTGGCACCGGTCGGCGGGGAGATCCAGGCCGGCTGAGCTGACTCTTCACGTTGAGGAAGGTGGAAAACCGCTTTCGCGCGGGACGCCGAGGCGGTGGGCCGAGGCGGTGGGCCGCCGCCCACCACCGCCCTCGTGCACGCGCGCAAGCCGCGGTGACACCGCGGGCACCGGCACGCCGGTCAGTACCGGTCCAGGGCGCTGCGCAGACGGCGCACCCCCTCGGCGATCTCGGTGGTTCCCGCTGTTGCGGCGAAGCTCAACCGCACGTGCGGTGCGGGTGCCTCCGCCGGGAAGTAGAACCGGCCCGGCGCGATCGCCACTCCCGCGCGCAGTGCGGCGGCCACGAGCCCGGTGTCGTCGGTCCCCTCGGGCAGGCGCAGCCAGAGGTGGAGCCCGCCGACGGGAACGCGGGCGAGGGACAGTTCGGGAACCTCGGCCGCGAGTGCTGCGACCATGGCCCGACGGCGCTCGTGGAGACCGCGGGCGACCGTTCTGAGGTGGCGTCCCCACCCCGGGGCGGCCACCAGTTCCGCCGCGGCTTCCTGCAACGGCCGGGGCACGAAGAAGTTCTCCACGACCTGGATGGCGCGCAGCCGCTCCATGACCGGGCCGCGGGCCGTGAGGGCGGCGACGCGCAGGCTCGGTGACGTCGCCTTGGTGAGGGAGCGCACGTGCACGACCGTGCCGTCGGGGTCGTCCGCGGCCAGCGGCGCGGGCACGGGGGCGGCGTCGGCGTGCGCCAGGTGGCGGGCGAAGTCGTCCTCCAGGACGAATGCACCGGCCGATCGGGCGATGTGCAGGACCTCGGCCCGTCCCTTCTGCGAGAGGACCGTGCCGGTCGGGTTGTGGAAGAGCGGCTGGCACACCAGCAACCGCGCCCCGGTCGCCCGGAACGCCTTCTCCAGCAGGTCGGTACGGAGTCCGTCGACGCCGACGGGTACCGGAACGGGGCGGGCCCCGCAGGCCCGGGCCACGGCCAGCATCCCGGGATAGGTCGGCGATTCCACCAGGACGGGGGCTCCCGGCGCGGTGAGCGCGCGCAGCGCGGTGGTGAGGGCGCTCTGCCCGCCGGCGGTGATGAGGACGTCGGCTGCGCGGACCGCGCCGCCGATCTGGCGGGCGAACCAGGCGCGCAGCTCCTCGACTCCTTCGATCGGAGGGCTGGTCCATGCGTTGGGGCGGCGGCCCGCGCGGGCGAGTGCGGACGCCAGTTCGCGTTCGGGTTGCAGCCCGGAGTAGAGGTATCCGCTGTTCATCGCGATCACGTCGGGGGCGGGAACGGCCAGGGTGGCCAGGACGCTGGAGGCGTCCACGGTGCGCTCGCCGTGCTCTGCGGCGGTTGCGGCCTGCTCCGCGCTCAGCGACACCTCCTGCCAGGAGGTGTCGGGAGGGTTGGGGGTCCGGGGCTCGACCGGGGCGCGAAAGGCTCCGGAGCCGGGGCGGGTGCGCACCAGTCCTTGCGCGGCGAGCACGGCGAGCGCGCGGGACACGGTGACGGGGCTGACGCCGAAGCGCTCGACCAGGGCTCGGCTCGACGGAAGCTTTTCCCCCGGAGAGTAGCGGTCGAGGTCACCTTTCAGGGCTTTCACCACATTGTCCACACTGCTACCGTTGTTCATGAAAATAGAGAGTAGCGCTATCAACCGAGAGGCGATAGCGGTGCGCACCGGGACCCTGCTGGCCGGTGCGGGCGTACTGGCCTTTTCGCTGAACTTTCCGGCCACCACGTGGTCGCTGGGGTCCTTCGGCCCGTGGACCACAGCCGCCCTTCGCTGCGTGATCGCCGGGCTCCTGGCGGGCGGTTGCCTGCTGGCGGCGGGGGCACGCGTGCCGGCCAGGCGGCACTGGCCCGGCCTACTCGTCGTCGCCGTCGGGTGCGTTCTGGGTTTTCCGCTGCTCAGCACGCTGGCGTTGGAGACGACTCGCACCTCGCACGCGGCGGTCGTGATCGGCGGCCTGCCCATCGCGACCGCCGTCGTGTCCTGTCTGCGTACCGGGCAACGGCCGTCGCCGGTGTTCTGGGGAGCAGCGGTGGCCGGAGCCGCGACGGTCGTGGGCTTCGTGCTCCTGGAGGGCGGCGGGTCACTGACCGCGGGGGACGGCTACCTCTTGGCGGCACTGGTGGTCTGTGCGGCCGGTTACGCCGAGGGCGGTCGACTGGCCCGTCACCTGCCGGGCTGGCAGGTGATCGCCTGGGCACTGGTGGCGGCGCTACCGCTGACCACACTGGTGAGCACGGTCGCGCTGACGGCCGAACCCGTGCACCCGGCCTGGACGGGGGTGGCCGGGATGGCCTACCTGGCGGTGGTGACGCAGTTCGTGGCCTTCGTGCTGTGGTACGGCGGGATGGGCGTCATCGGCGTGGCCAAGGCCAGTCAGCTGCAACTCGCCCAACCCCTGCTGACCCTGCTGTGGGCGGTGGCCCTCCTGGGCGAACGCCTCACCCCCGCGGCTCCCGCGGCAGCGGCGGCCGTCCTCGCCTGCATCGTGATCACCCAGCGGGCACGCGGCTGAGCAGCGGGGTGCGTGGGACCGGTCAGCGGCGGCGCAGGGAGCGCAGGGAGCGGGTCAGCCGCGCGGCGGCGCGACGCAGGGCCGTACGGCGGCGCGGCGGCGGGGGCACGTCGTAGGGCACGGACTCGCGACGTGGTGCGGGCAGTCCCGGCCAGGGGCGCTGCTGGGACTCCCCCACCGTCAACGCGGTCAGGTCGATCAGCTCGACCGGCGCGCTGTGCGTCCGGTACCGCCCGTGGATCTCGGCGACGACCAGCGCGAGGTCCTCGCCGGGCCGGCGCACCCGCAGTGCGCGGGCGACCGCGCGCGTACGCCACAACCGCACCCCGGGACTGGTGATGCCGGGCAGGCGGCCGAGCTCGGTGAGCCCTGCGCGAGAGCGCTCGGCGCGGGCGACCAACAGGGCGACGGTCTCGCGGCCGACCCCCACTTCGACGGGGAGTTCCAGCAGGTAGGGCGAGGGAAATCCGGTTCGGGGCGCGACCGGGGCGAAGCCGACCCGGGGTTCGGACAGGTAGTTGGCCTGCACCAGGCGTGCCTCCAGGCCGGAGTCGCCCGCACCGTCCCAGTCGGCGACGAGGGTCACCTCCAGGTCGGTCTCGCTACAGGACAGGAGCCGGTCCACGCAGGCGCGCACCAGTTCGTAGCGGACACCGGTGACGTCGACGACCGCGCGCACGAGCGGGACCCGGCTCTCCTGGACTGCGGCCTGCTCGCGGTAGACCCGCGGATGCGGCATGAACCCGGACAGGACCTCCGCACGGAAGTCGGGCGAGGGCACGCGGGTACGGTTGGGGGTCGCCGGGCCCAGGTGCCAGACCCTGGCCGCACGGTCGGGCACGAACACCCCGCCGGCCTGCCAGAGCCGGTAGCCGAGCTCGGTGTCGTGGCCCAGGGTGAGCGCGGGATCGACCCCTCCCGCCGCCTCGTAAAGGGCACGGCCGACGGTGGCGCAGGAGCCCACGAACGCCTGGAAGCCGAGATGATCGGCGTCGCAGAGGTCGGTGGTGGAGTGCAGGAGGCGTTCGACCCAGGCATGGGGCCGGGCGTCCGCGAGAAGCCCGGGGAGCGCTCCGGACGCGGTGAGCCGGGCCGTCTCGGCCGGGGTGAACCACTGGTCGGAGGCGAAGCGCGGGCTGCCGAGCGTGACCGTCTCGGGGTGGACGTGCTGCCATCGGACCAGGGTCGCGATGAGGTCGGCCCCGGCGACGAGGTCGGGGTCCAGCCAGCAGATGACCTCACCGGAGGTCACGTGTGCGCCGTAGGCGCGGGCGTGCCCGACCCCCCAGCCGGTGTCCGGGGCCCGCTCGATCCGGCAACGGGCGGGGCGCAGCGCGGGCAGGCGCAACGGGGCCGCGGAGTGGTCGTCCACGACGACCACGTCGATGAGGTGGGCGGGATAGGTCTGCTCGGCGAGACTGGCCAGCGTGAGGTCGAGCCGGGCCTGGCCGCCACGGGCCGGGATGACGACGCTGACCGAGAGGCGGGGCGTCTCCTCTCCGACCGGCGGCGGGGCCAGCGGCTTCCAGTCGTTGCGAAAGACGCGGGTGTCGACGTGGTCCACCCGGCCTCGGTGGGACACCCCGTCCGCACGTGACACTGCGTACTTAAATGACTGCACATAGTGACTATACGTGAGCTTGGCGGTCCGCGACAGGTTTCGACAGGAACCTCCGCCCCGGACATCGACGCGGGCGGCACCTCGGCCGTCCTCCGAAGCGCCGCCTTCGCCGACAGGACAGACGCTAGCCCGTGGGTACGACACAACGGCGCCGCGCAACCGAAACGCAGTCCGACGAGCGGATCCCGCGCCGTCTCCTGCGGCCGTCCGTTCCGGTCGGGCACCCGGTTCTCGCGGTCGGGACGGCCCCGGTCCCTGCGACAAGGGACCTTGCGCCCCGGAGCGGCGTCGAGGCACACGCAACGGCTGCCCGCACCTGGCCACCAGGGCGTGGCCATGGCCTTTCCACCCCCGTCAGGGCCGCCGCCGAGATCCCGGGCGACGGGCGGGCGGGACGGCGTCCTCGTCCGGCCCGGTGGATGCGACGATCACCCCTCCTCGGCACGGCGCGCACGCAGCGCCCGCACCTTGTGACGGTTGCCGCAGTGCTCCATGGAGCACCAGCGGCGACGCCCCGGGCGGGAGGTGTCGGCATAGACGAGAAAGCAGTCCTCGGCGGAGCACACCCGGATGCGGTGCGCAAACGGACCGGTGAGCAGGTCGACGGCGTCGCGGGCGACGGTGGCGAGCAGTTCGGCGCCACTGGCGGGGCCGGCCCAGCTCCGTTCGCCGGCGGGGCCGATGACCGGCGCCATCGGCGACCGGACCGCGAAAGCATTGATGGCACCCAGGTCCTCGAGGGCGAGCGGACGGTCCTGGGCCCGGGCTGTGGCGACCCGGAACAGCGCGTCGCGCAGGACGCGCGCGTCTGCCAGTTCGGCCTCGGAGACCTCCAGTCGCGGCGTGGGGTCCAGCCGCGACCGCTGCGCCCAGGCGGCGAGGTCGGCGGGGGCGTGCAGCACCTCGTACCGGCGAAACGCCCCCGGGCCTCCGGTGGTCAGCAGCTCCAGGCACAGTGCGCCGGGGTCGAAGCGGTAGGCAGCCCCGGCACGGGAGCGCATCGGCATCCCCGGGGTTGCGGACGAATCCATGTAACCACTATAACCAGCACATGGCACTGCACTGGAAACTGGTCTTCGACGCCACGGACGCACCCGCCCTCGCGGACTTCTGGGCCGCCGCGCTGGAGTACGAAGTGGAGGACACCAGCGCGCTGATCGACCAACTGTTGACCGACGGCCTCGTCGGCGCGGACGCCGTCACCGAGCACAACGGCCGCCGGATCTTTCGCGGCTACGCCGCGATCCGCCACCCCGAGGACCCGTTCGACGCGGTGACCGGCATCGGTGGCGGCCGGAGGCTGCTCTTCCAGGACGTGCCCGAGGAGAAGACGGTGAAGAACCGCCTGCACATCGACGTCCACGGCGCGCCCGGCGAACTCACGGCGCTGGTGGACCGGTTGGAGACGGTCGGCGCCACCCGCGTCCGCGAGGTGGACCAGGGACCGGCCGGGCACTGGTGGATCATGCGCGACCCCGAGGGCAACGAGTTCTGCGCCGTCTAGGGCCGTGGCGGGAAGAGTTCACCCGCCCCTGGGCCCACCTGCCGTTCGCATCGCCGGAGGCCGGTCGGCTCAGTCCGCGGCCACCACCACTCCCATCGCCGCCAGCAGCATCTGGGCCTGGGCCGCGGAGACCGTCGCGCCGCGCATCCACCCGGCCTCGCCCAGGACGACCTCCCCGAGGTCGGCGCCCCTGAGGTCCGCGCCCCGCAGATCGGCACCGCGCAGGTTCGCACCGCGCAGCGCGGACCGGCTCCATGTGGTGTCGCGCAGGTCGGCGCCGCCGAGATCGGCCTCGTCCATGCGCAGCCCGGCCAGTTCCTGACCGCGCAACCCGAGGCGGGGCATCCGCGCCAGCATGAGGTTGCAGCCGGCGAAGGACAGGCCGACCCCGCGGCTGCCCCGGAAATCCGCGCCGCTGAGCCGACAGCCGACGAAGGCGGTCTGCGCCAAGAGGGCGCGGTCCCACCGGGTACCGGCGAGGTCGATGTCGCCGAAGCGCGTGTCAGCGCACTCGGCCTCGGTGAAGTCGGCGTCGGGTGCGCCTCCCCCGGTGAACACGGCGTTGTCCAGGACGGCACGCCCCAGACGGGCACCGTCCACCCGGCAGCCGGTGAAGACCGCACCCACGAGGTCGGCACCGCGCAGGTCCGCACCGCGCAGGTCGCACCCGGTGAACCGGCGCTCGCCCTGCTTCACGGGCGATCCCAACTCCTCGCGCAGGTCCGCGCCGTTCAGATCCGTTCCTGCGAGCTCCCCGCCGTCGGCCAGAACCCGGGCCACCGTCGATTCCACCGCTGCTCCCCTGCTCGTTTTCGCTTCCCCGACTGTCGCGACCGGTGGAGCCTAACCGGACGCGGTGACAAGACCGTTCACTCGCGCAGTCGAAGCGCCAGGAACAGGTCGACCCGCTGATCGATGCGGGACAGGTCGCGCCCGGTCAGCTCCTCGATGCGCCCGATCCGGTAGCGCAGCGTGTTGACGTGGACGTGCATGGCCGCGGCGCAGCGCTGCCACGATCCGGAGTGCTCCAAGAACGCCTGCAGTGTCCACGTCAGGTCGCCCCGGTGGTCGCGGTCGTAGGCCGGCAACGGGCCCAGCACCCGGTCCCGGTAGGACGAACGCACCTCTCCGGGAAGCGAGGCCAGCGAGCGCACGAACTCCTCGGAGTCGGCCGCCCCCGCGTGCCACATCATCCCCCGGTCATGACCAGCTCTCCGCCGGTGGGGGAGCGCTGCGGGCTGGGCAGATCGGTGGTGGGGACCGAGCGCACCGGACGCCGCGCGTGGTGGGCGCCGCTGAGGAAGCGCAGCCGCAGGCGCGGTACGGCGACCAGCTCGCTGATCAGCATGGCCCGTCCTTTGCCGTTGCGCGCAGAAGGACCCCCTGCGCTGCGGCCACGGTAGCCCAGACGGGCTTTTGGAGGAAAACACCGATGAAAGGCCCGACCTGCCGTTCTCTTCATGTCTTCGCGTCCTGGTCCTGGCCCCCGTCAAGTGCTGTACTGGAACCCGGAGAGCGGGCAGGGACCGACACGGCGCACCGTCGCGCGCCGGCGAGCAGCAAGGACGACGTATGCAATTCCTGAGCCCCGCCACCCTGGCGGAGGCGCTCGCCGCCAAGGGCGAGCAGCCGGACGCGGTGCCGATCATGGGCGGCACCGATGTGATGGTGGAACTCAACTTCGACAAACACCGGCCGCCCGCACTGATCGACCTGACGCGCATCGCGGAGCTTCGGGAATGGCGGGTCGAGCCGGGCCACCTGCGCCTGGGGGCCGGGGTGCCCTACACCGAGATCATCGACCGTCTGCGCGGCCGCGCCCCCGGTCTGGCCATGGCCGCACGCGCCGTGGCCTCCCCCCAGATCCGCAACCGCGGCTCGGTCGGGGGCAACCTCGGCGGCGGCTCGCCGGCCGGCGACGCGCACCCACCGCTGTTGGCGGCGGACGCCACCATCGAGCTGGCCTCGGCGCGGGGCGTGCGCCGGGTCGCGGCCCGGGAGTTCTACCTGGGGCCGCGCCGGACGGCGCGCCAGGACGACGAGCTGATCACCGCGGTGCTCCTGCCCGAACCGGCCGGCCCGCAGCAGTTCTGCAAGATCGGCACGCGCAACGCGATGGTGATCGCCGTGGCCTCGTTCGCCCTGGCACTGAACGGCCGCACCCGCGAGGTCGGGACCGGGATCGGTTCGGCCGGACCGACACCGTTGCGCGCACGGGCGGCCGAGGAGTTCATCGCGGCGGAACTGGACTGGGACGAGGCAACGGCCCCCGCGCCGACGGCCGTACGCCGGTTCGGCGAACTGGTCGCCGCGACCGCCCGCCCGATCGACGACGTGCGCGGCAGCGCCGAGTACCGCAAACACGCCCTTTCGGTCATGGCCCGCCGGACCCTGGCCTGGGCCGTCACCGACTACCGGAAGGAGATCGCCACGTGCGCGTGACATTCGAGGTCAACGGCCGGGAGGTGTCGGCCGACAACGTATGGGCCGGTGAGAGCCTGCTGTACGTGCTGCGCGAGCGACTGGGCCTGCCCGGGAGCAAGAACGCCTGCGAACAGGGCGAGTGCGGTTCCTGCACGGTCTACCTGGACGGGGTGACGGTGTGCTCGTGCATGGTCGCCGCCGGGCAGGCCCAGGGGCGGGCGGTGCGCACCGTGGAGGGCATGGCCGAGCAGGGCGCGTCCGGCGAGGCCCGGCTGAGCGTGATCCAGGAGGCGTTCGTCGAGGCCGGTGCCGTGCAGTGCGGTTTCTGCACCCCGGGCCTGCTCGTGCAGACCGAGGACCTCATCGCGCGCACCGTCGGTCGGGGCCGCGGTGTCCCCGAGGACGCCGCGATCCGCGAGCACCTGTCGGGCAACCTGTGTCGCTGCACCGGCTACGAGAAGATCGTCGAAGCCGTGCGCACCGCGGCCGAGCGCACCGAGGAGGGCGCCCGGTGAGCACGACCGTGGTCATCGACGGCGCCCATGTGGTGACCGTGACCGGCGCCGAGTACCCCTCGGGCCACGTCGTCGCCGTGGACGGGCGCATCACCGAGGTCGGCCCTGGCCCCGCTCCGTCCACGGCCGGCGCCCGGATCATCGACGGACGCGGCTGCGTGGCCACCCCCGGGCTGGTCAACACGCACAACCACCTGTACCAGTGGGCCACCCAGGGCCTGTTCACCGACAACACCCTGTTCGAGTGGCTGGCCGGTTCCTACGAGAGCTGGGACCGCCTGGACGCCGACGTGGTCGCGGGCACCACCACAGCGGGGACCGCGTGGCTGGCGTTGTCCGGCTGCACGACCGCCTCCGACCACCACTACATCTTCCCCGCCGGGCGCGGGGACATCGCCTCCGCCGAGGTGGAGGCCGCCCGGGCCGTGGGCATCCGCCTCGATCTGGCCCGCGGCTCGATGGACCGCGGACGTTCCGCGGGCGGCCTGCCGCCCGACAGCGTGGTGGAGACGCTGGACGGAGCGCTGGAGGCGACCGCGGCTGCCATCGACACCCACCACGACCCTGCCTTCGACTCGATGACCCGGGTGGCGGTGGCGCCGTGCTCGCCCTTCTCGGTGAGCCGGGAGCTGATGGTGGGGGCCGCCGAGTTGGCCCGCGCCAAGGGAGTGCGGCTGCACACCCACC
The DNA here is from genome assembly GCF_030268225.1 of Nocardiopsis ansamitocini. Lineage (GTDB taxonomy): Bacteria > Actinomycetota > Actinomycetes > Streptosporangiales > Streptosporangiaceae > Nocardiopsis_D > Nocardiopsis_D ansamitocini. Next base: position 480,497 of record NZ_BSQG01000004.1, read on the forward strand.
TGGCCGAGACCCTGGACGAAGAGCGTCAGTGCCTCGCGGAGTTCGGCTGCACACCGGTGGAATACGCCGAGAAGCTGGGCTGGCTGGGGCCCGACGTCTGGTTGGCCCACGCCGTGCACCTGTCCGACGACGCGATCGCCCGGGTGGCCGCGACCAAAACGTCGATCGCGCACTGCCCCACCTCCAACGCCCGCCTGGGCGCGGGGATCTGCCGGGTGACCGAACTGGTGGCGGCGGGCGCGGCCGTGGGCCTGGGGGTGGACGGCCCCGCCTCCAGCGAGCTGACCCCGTTGGCGGGCGAGATGCACCAGGCACTGCTGATGGCGCGCGCCCGTATGGGGCCCCAGGCGCTGAACGCGCGCCAGGCCCTGGAACTGGCGACCATGGGCGGGGCCCGCTGCCTCGGCCGCGCCGACGAGCTCGGTTCCCTGGAACCGGGGAAGCTCGCCGACATCGCCCTGTGGCGAGTGGACGGTTACGGCTACGACGTCATCGCCGACCCGGTGGTGGCCCTGACCTTCGGTCCCACTCCCCCACTGGAGCATCTGCTGGTCGGCGGTGCAGGCGTCGTGGACCGCGGAGAGCTCCGCACCGTCTCCGCGGAGGCGGCCGCCCTGGCCGGACGCCAGGCCCACACCAGGCTACTCCGGGAGGTGAACCGCTGATGACGACCACGACCGGAACCACCGCGTCGGGCCTCTCCGGCGCGATCAAGGACGGGGTTGGCACCAGCCCGCGCCGTCCCGACGGCACCCTCAAGGTCACCGGGGAATTCGCCTACTCCTCGGACATGTGGACGGAGGACATGCTCTGGGGGATGACACTGCGCAGTCCGCACCCCCATGCCCTCATCAAGGGGGTCGACATCACCGAGGCGCTGCGGCTGCCGGGGGTGTACGCCGTCCTCACCCATGAGGACGTGCCCGGCGAGAAGCGCTACGGGCTGGAGTACCTCGACCAGCCGGTGCTGGCCGAGGGCAAGGTCCGCTACCAGGGCGAACCGGTGGCCATCGTGGCGGCCGACCATCCCGAGACCGCGCGCCGGGCGCTGGAGCGGATCAGGGTCGACTACGAGGTGCTGGCACCGGTGTCGGACCCGATCAGGGCCGCGTTCGACCCCGACTGCCCACTGGTGCACGAGGCGGGTTCGCTGCCGGCGCACCGGCAGTACAACCAGAACGGCAACCAGGTCCGCTACCAGCCGATCCGTACCGGCGCCTTCGCCGAGGGCGCCTCGGTGGAGGAGCTGCGCGCCCGGGCCGACGTCACCGTGTCGGGCTCCTACGAGGTCGGCATGCAGGACCAGGCGTTCCTGGGGCCGGAGTCGGGCCTGGCGGTACCGGCCGAGGACGGCGGCATCGACCTCTACATCGCCACGCAGTGGCTGCACGTGGACCAGCGCCAGATCGCCCCCTGTCTGGGGCTGCCCGCCGACCGGGTGCGCCTGACACTGGCCGGCGTGGGCGGGGCGTTCGGCGCCCGCGAGGACCTGTCGATGCAGATCCACGCCTGCCTGCTGGCGCTGCGCACCGGGCGGCCGGTGAAGATCGTCTACAACCGCGAGGAGTCCTTCTTCGGGCACGTGCACCGCCACCCCGCGCGGATGGAGTACGAGCACGGTGCCCTGGCCGACGGCACGCTGGTGTACGCGACGATGCGCATCGTGCTGGACGGCGGCGCCTACGCCTCGACCACCCCGGCGGTCGTGGGCGTGGCCTCCTCCCTGGGCATCGGGCCCTACGAGGTGCCCAACGTGCTGGTGGACGCCTACGGCGTCTACACCACGAACCCGCCGTGCGGGGCCATGCGCGGCTTCGGCGCGGTCCAGGCGTGCTTCGGGTACGAGTCGCAGATGGACCGCCTCGCCGAACGGCTGGGCATGCACCCGGTGGACTTGCGGCTGAAGAACGCCGTGGCGCAGGGATCGCGCATCATCACCGGTCAGGTGATCGACTCGCCGCTGCCGATGGCCGAGATGCTGATACGCGCCCGGGACGCGCCGATGCCGCCCGAGCGCGCGGCCCTGCCCGACCCCGGCGACCCGCGGATCCTGCCCGGCGGGATGGCCAACACCAGCCACGGCGAGGGGGTGGTGCGCGGCGTGGGCTACGGCGTGGGTCTGAAGAACCTGTGCTTCTCCGAAGGGTTCGACGACCACTCCACCGCACGGGTGCGCCTGGAGGTCATCGGCGGCGAGCCGACGGTCCTGGTGCACACCGCCGCGGCCGAGGTGGGCCAGGGCCTGGTCACGATCAAGGGCCAGATCGCGCGCACCGAACTGGGGGTGGAACAGGTCACCATCCACCCCGCCGACACCCGGGTGGGGTCGGCCGGCTCCTCCTCCGCCTCGCGCCAGTCCTACATGACGGGCGGAGCGGTGAAGAACGCCTGCGAGGCGGTGCGCGAGAGGGTGTTCGGCCTGGTCCGCGAACGCGGGCTGGTGGCTCCCGACCATGCGAGCGCCCTGCTGTCGCTGAGCGGGGGCAAGGTCCTCTCCGCCACCGAGGGGGTGCTGGTGAGCCTGGTGGAGCTACTGGGCGACTCCGCGGTGGAGGAGACCCGCGAGTACCGACACCGCCTGACCCAGATGATCGACCCGGTCACCGGCCAGGGCGACTCCCACACCCAGTTCGGGATGTGCGTGCACCGGGCGGTCGTCGACGTGGACGTGGAACTGGGCCTGGTCAAAGTCGTGGAGATGACCGCGGTCCAGGACGTGGGCCGGGCACTGCACCCCCAACAGCTCGCCGGGCAGATCCAGGGCGCCACCACCCAGGGGATCGGATTGGCGCTGATGGAGGAGATTCAGGTCAAGGACAGCGTGATCCGCAATCCGTCCTTCACCGACTACCTCATACCCACGATCGCGGACACCCCGCCGATGCGCCTGGACATCCTGGAGTGCCCCGATCCTCAGGCCCCCTACGGACTGCGCGGGGTGGGAGAACCCGGAACCCTGTCCTCCACTCCGGCGGTGGTCGCGGCCGTGCGCGCAGCCACCGGTCGGGCGCTTTCCCGGACACCGGTACGCCCCGAGGACATCGTGGGGATCGAGCGGGCGTGACCGTGGCGCCCGGGCACCGAAAGGACCCGGGCGCCCGGTGCTCAGCCCCGCAGCAGCGCCCGGTGGGCGAGTTCTCGGCACACCACGGCGAAGTCCAGGCCCGCCGCCTCCACCGCGAGGGGAAGCGTGGAGGTCTCGGTCATGCCGGGCGAGACGTTGGCCTCCAGGAAGCGCACCGTGCCGGAGTCGTCGACGATGAGGTCGGTGCGCGAGAGGTCGCGCAGCCCCAGGGCCTTGTGGGCGGTGACGGCCGCCTGGGCCGCCGCGGCGGCGACCTCGGCGGACAGCCGGGCCGGGCTGAAGAACTCGGTGCGCCCGGCGGTGTAGCGGGCGGTGTAGTCGTAGGCCCCGCCGTCGGGGACGATCTCCACGGCGGGCAGTGCCACGGGGCCGTCGCCCAGGTCCAGGACGCCCACCGCGATCTCGGTGCCCAAGAGCTGTTCCTCGATCAGCGCGGTGTCGCTGTAGGCGAAGCAGCTGACCAGCGCCGCGGAGAGGTCGGCGGCGCCGGCGACCGCCGTGGCGCCGAACGCGGAACCGCCCTGGTCGGGCTTGACGAACAGCGGCAGGCCCAGGGAGTCCACGATCCGTTCCAGCACGGCCGGGGCGCCGAGGTCGTGGAAGACCGACTTGGGCAGGGCCGCACCGCGGGGGACGGCGACCCCGTGCTCGGCCACCCTGGCCTTGGCGATGGGTTTGGCGTAGGTTGCCCGGCAGGCGTCGGGGCGTGCACCGACATAGGGCACCCCCGACAGCTCCAGGACCTCGCGGATGGCGCCGTCCTCGCCCAGTGCACCGTGCAGGACCGGCAGGACCACCTGCGGCGGGTCGGTGGTCAGTGTCTCCAGCAGCCCCGCGGAGGCGTCGGCGAGCTGCACCTCGATGTCCAGGCGGCGCAGCGCGTCGGCGACCCTTCGGCCGGAGCGCACCGACACCTCATGCTCGGGTGAGAGCCCGCCGGCCAGCACGAGTACTCGGTTCAGGTCGGCCACGGCCCTGTTCTCCCTCTGTCCTGCCACTGCCGGCGCCCCAGTCTCCTCGCCCCGCCGCTACGGCAGGTCGGGTGCTGGGGCGTCGTCTCCCAGGCGCGGCGGCGCCGACGCGCTGCCGAACGTATCACGCAGCGAGATCTCACTCTCCAGTACGCCGACGAGTCGCCGCACGCCCTCCCGGATCTGCTCCGGGGTGGGGTAGCAGAACGACAGCCGCATGTTGCCGCGGCCGTCGTCGCCGTGGAAGAAACCGGTTCCGGGCACGTAGGCGACGCGCTCGCCGACTGCGCGCGGCAGCATGGCCTTGGAGTCCAGTCCTTCGGGCAGGCGCACCCACACGAAGAAGCCGCCCTCGGGCCTGGTCCAGGAGCTCCCCGCGGGCATGAGGGCGTCCAGGCTGGTCAGCATCGCGTCGCGCCTGGCCCGGTACATCTCGTTGAAGTCCTTGATCTGCTCGCGCCAAGGATGCGTGGCGAGATAGCGCCCCACGACCAACTGGTTGAAGCTGGAGTGGCTCAGCATCGCGGACTCGGCGGCCAGGACCAGTTTGTCGCGCACCGCGGAAGGGGCTAGCGCCCACCCGATGCGAAAGCCCGGCGACAGCGTCTTGGAGAAGGAGCCGAGGTAGATGACGTTGCGGGGTGCGTCGGCGCGCAGCGCGCGAACCGGTTCCCCCTCGTAGCGCAGCAGTCCGTAGGGGTTGTCCTCCAGGACGAGGAGGTTGAACCGCTGGCAGATCTCCAGGACCCGTGCGCGGCGTTCGGTGGTGAGCGTGACGCCGGCCGGGTTGTTGAAGGTGGGGACGGTGTAGAAGAACTTGACCCGGGCGCCCTCGGCCGCCAACCGGGTCAGCATCTCTTCGAGCGCCTCGGGGATCACGCCGTCGTCGTCCATGAGGACGTGTTCGATGCGGGCCTGGTAGGCGGCGAAGGTGTTGATGGCCGTCACATAGGTGGGACCCTCGGTGAGCACCACGTCACCGGGGTCGATGAAGACCTTGGTGACCAGGTCGAGCGCCTGTTGGGAGCCCACCGTGACGATCACGTCGTCGGGACTGGCGTCGATCCCCTCCAGGCCCATGACCTCGCAGATGTGCTGGCGCAGCACGGGATCGCCCTGGGCCGAACCGTACTGCAGGGCGGTGGCGCCCTGCTCGGTGACGACGCGCTGGACGATGTCGCTGAGCGCGTCCAGCGGAAGGGCGCTGACGTTGGGCATGCCCCCGGCCAGCGAGACGACCTCGGGCCGCGATGCGACGGCGAACAGTGCGCGGACCTCCGAGGCCACCATCCCCTGGGCGCGTGCGGCGTAGGAACCGACGTAGGGGTCGATGCGCGAGCCCTGCGGGCAGGGCTTGGACTCTCGGGGATCAACGGACACGATCCACCTCCGCGTACTGATGGCAGGAATCCGGGAGGCAGAGGCGGACCTGCGAGAACGGCGGGCATGCGCCGGTCGGCGCCGCGTCGGCGACCCGGTGGTCGCGGGCAAGTCTACGCACTCGCTCACGGGCACGACCGGCGAAGACCACGAAACCCGCTCGCCGGGGGGCGAACCGCGCGCGAGCGCACTCAGGGGGCGCGTTGCGGCCCCGGTTCGTCGTCTCCCGCTCCCATGATCGCCTCGACGAGCGCGAACACCGCCGCCGGCGGCGGATCCTGCCACAGGAGGGCCGCTGCCGCCTCCAGCATCTGACCATCGTCGAGGTCCTCCCAGTCCACGCGTGCCGTCATGGCCTCTCGCTGCCCCGAAGCGTCCGGGGCAACCAGTGGCAATAGCACCGGTTTCACCCGCCGTATGACTACCCGCGGCTTTTGTGGAGGCAAAGAACCCTTCCGACCGGAGTGAAACCTCGGGCAACCACCCCCTCTGGGGCTGTCGTGGGGGACTCCGGGCGGGTAAGTGTGGAACCGCACCATTTTCGCTCCCGGATTTCCGGGCGGCGATTTCTTAAGGTCCGAATAACGGCCTCGTTGCTTCATTCGCACCCGCGCCCCAACCGGCCCGCGTACTCTGCGCGGGATCTTGCCGGCGTAAGGGGCGGCGCCACTTCGTCACGCCGCCGCCAGGGCCAAAAGCAGGAGATCCACATGGCTGGAACGCAAACCGAGTCCTCGAACGCTGCACGCGCACGGATGCCATGGGCGGTCGCGCCTTATCCGCGCCAGGCCGCCGATGACGATGCTCCGAGCACCGAGGAGCTGTTGACCGAATTAGCGGAGGCGGGTTGCGCGGCCGAGGCCGAACCCATCCGCGCCGAGGTCGTGCGCCGTCACGAACACATAGCCAGACGCGAGGCGCGGCGCTACCGCAACCGTGGTGAACCGCTGGAGGATCTGTACCAGGTCGCCGTGCTGGGTCTGATGCGCGCGATCGAGGGCTACGATCCGCGCTTCGGCAAACCGTTCATCTCCTATCTGATGCCGACGATGTGCGGCGAGCTCAAACGCCACTTCCGCGACCACACCTGGGCGGTGCGGGTTCCTCGCAAGTACCAGGAGCTGCGCACCGAGCTCAACCGCATGACCCTGGAATTCGCGCAGGCCAACGGGCGTTCGCCCACTCTGGTCGAGACCGCGCACGAGCTGGGCCTGGCCGTGGAGACCACTGTCGAGCTCCTCGACGCCGCAGCACAGTACCGGGCACTGTCCCTGGACGCCCCGCACGGGGGATCCGACGACGACACCGACAGCCTGGGCGACACCATCGCCTACACCGACCGAGCGCTGGAGGGTGTCGTGGACCGGATCGCCTTGAAGGAGGCCCTGGCCCAACTGCCTTCCAGGGAACGGCGCATTCTGCTGCTGCGGTTCTTCGGTGACAAGACCCAGGCGCAGATCGGCGCGAGCATGGGGTTGTCCCAGATGCACGTCTCGCGGCTGCTGTCGCAGACCCTGGAGCGTCTGCGCGACCACATGCGCGAGCGGAGCTGACGCGCTGGGGCAGTCGCCCCGACCGTCTTCGTTGTGACGGAGCACCCCGCCCGATCGTGGACGGGGACGTCCGCCTGCGCCGAGCGCGGGCGGACGGCCTCGTCACGGCGGCAGGGAACCGGGCACGGCGCGGGAACCCCGGCTGGTGCACCTGCTTTCGGCCGCCCCGCGGGTCAGCCGACCCGTTCGCGTATCCCGGACCCCGTGTGGCCGGCACCGGAGCGCAGATCCGAGCCGGGAACCGGCTGTGCCGGGTCGTCGCCCAGTTCCACGATCCGGTTGGCCGCGTCCACGTGCACGACGCTGGGGACGTGACCGGCCCGTTCGGCCTCGTCCACCACGGCGTAGGAGATGATGATGACGAGGTGGCCGGGGTCGACCAGGTGGGCGGCCGCGCCGTTGATGCCGATCACCCCGCTGCCGCGCTCGCCGGTGATCGCGTAGGTGACCAGCCGGTTGCCGTTGTCGATGTCGACGACGTGCACCTGCTCTCCGTCCACCAGGTCCGCGGCCGCCATGAGGTCGGCGTCGATGGTGATCGATCCGACGTAGTGCAGGTCGGCCTGGGTAACCGTGGCGCGGTGGATCTTGCCGTTGATGAGGGTGCGCTGCACGATCTCTGCGTCCTTAAGCTGTGCGGTCCATCAGGTCTACAGGCCGCGAAGGGTCCCGTGTCCCTCCATCATGCCCTCCGTGCACGCGACGTGCTCACCCGGCGGGGTGGCGGGCGACACCCCCGCCAGTGACGGGGGCAGGCCGAACGTCACGAAGAGCCGGGGGGCGAGGAAGCTGACGACATGGGAGAAGCCCGCCCGGGTGGGGGTGAGCACCTGGAGGAGGAAGGGCCGGTACTCGCCTCCGTCGCGCAGATACACCCCGAACGCCGGCTGGCCGTTGGCGCCGGCCGGCAGCAGGCGGAAGTCGCCGGGACCGCCCGGGCACCTGGCCGCGAGGTGGCGGCCCACCGCGGCCGGGCCCCGGTACCAGGAGGCGAAGGGCGGCATCTCCCATACCGCGTCGGCGGTGAGCAGGCGGGTGATGGCGGCGACGTCCTTGCGTTCGAAGGCCGCGGCGTACCGGTCGAGCAGCCGACGGTACTCGGCGTCCTCCGGTTCGAGGACGCTTTCCTCGGCCGGGGCGGCTTCGGCGATCCGGGCGCGGGCGCGCTGCAAGGAGCTGTTGACAGCGGTGGTCGTGGTGCCCAGCAGTTGGGCGACCTCGGCGGCGCGCCACTGCAGCACGTCGCGCAGCACCAGGACCGCACGCTGGCGGGGCGGCAGGTACTGGAGGGCGGCGACGAGCGCCAGTCGGAGGCTGTGGCGCTGGGTGACGACCGAGGCGGGATCGCCCCATTCGACGGCGACCGGCACATCGGGCAGGGGGTGCAGCCAGGGAATGTCCGCGGAGCGCCTCGGGTCGTCCTCGGGGTCGGCCGGCGAGCCGCCCAGCCCGGTCGGCAGCGGGCGCCGGGCCCTACCGCTCAGGGCGGTCAGGCAGACGTTGGTGGCGATGCGGTAGAGCCAGGTACGGATGCTCGATCGGGCCTCGAACCCGTCGTAGGAACGCCACGCCCGCAGGTAGGTCTCCTGGACCAGGTCCTCGGCATCGTGCACCGAGCCCAGCATCCGGTAGCAGTGCACCAGCAGCTCGCGGCGGAAGGGCGCCGCCGAGTGCAGGAAGGCGTCGTCGGCGAGCACCTGTTCCATGGTCGTGCCTCTCCCGCGCGTGGCCTGTCGGCACCGACCCTAGACCCCGTCAAGGCACCGTCTCGCCATCTGTGTGGCACAGGATGGCGTCGACGAAGGCGAACACCACGGCGGGCGGAGGCTCCTCTTCTATGAGGGCCATGGCCGCGGCCATCAGCTCGTCGTCGTCGAGGTCGCTCCAGTCGGCGTAGGTCATCATGGTTGTTCTGCTGCCCAGTAGGAGCGCGGTCAACACGCCGGCCCCGTGCGTCCTGCCCGTCCCGGGCCAGATCTCCCGCTCCGGCGCGGGCCCCGGCGATGGGAAAACCCGTACTTTTCCGCCCGGGGACCGTCGGTCGTGCATCGCATCACCGAATCGGCCAATCCATGCGCCCACCAGCACCGAATTACCTCTGGGGCGGGGGGAGCCCCCCCCACTGGAGACGGTGGCACGGACCTCACCGCCCCTCTTGGAGGCCACCCCGGTGAAACGCGGGCGCGCTTCGCGTAATGGATGCTGCGCGAAGCGCGTCTGCTAACCGGTTCGGCCCGCACGCGGCCGGGGAAGACGCTAGCGTCGCCACCGTGCCCACGACCCGACTCTCAACTGCCCAGGGATGGCTGCGCCGCCTCTACCACGAGCACGGTGAACCCCTCCTGTTGGCCGCCCGAAGCGATCCGCGCCTGCACGACCTGATCGTGGTGCGGGCCGGGGCCCTACAGGCCGACCTGTGCGCACGGGGGATCAGACCGCGCACCCGACGGGCCCGCCAGGCGATCACCGACCAGGCACGCTCGGCCGTGGAGGCGGTCACCGCCCCGAACGCCCGGCTGCCCCCGCCTGTAGCGGACGGCCACAGCTGGTTCTGCCTGGAACTGGCGGCCTGCTACGTGCTGCTCACCCACAACGAGGTGCGCCGCGAATAGGGTGCCGGGCTCAGCCTTCGTCGCCGGTTCGGTCGGCGGGCTCCATGCGACGCGACAGCCGTCGGGCAGCGAACGCGCCCCCGACGACGAACAGCACCAGTACCCCCACGGCCGCGAGAAAGATCGGCGACGTGGGGGTGGCCGCACCACGGCCCAGGAAGACGTAGACGAACACCGAGGGCACGATGCCGATCGCCGTTCCCAGCGTGTACTGCCTCAGGGTGACCGCGGTGAGGGCGGAGCCGTAGTTGACCAGGGTGAACGGGAAGAGCGGGAAGAGCCGGACCAGTGCGACGGCGAGGGTCCCCCGTCGGGCCAGGAATGCGTTGAGGCGGTCGACCCTGCCCCCGGAGAGGCGTTCGACTGCTTCGCGGGAGAGCCCCCGGCCCAGCAGGAACGCGGCGACCGCGCCCAGCGTCGCACCCGCCCATACCAGGGCCGCCCCCAAAAAGATGCCGAACAGCGCCCCGGCAGCCGCATCGAGGAACGCGACGGGAAACAGCGCGACGGTGGCCAGGGCGTAGAGGAGGACGTAGAGCGGCGGCCCCCACGCCCCCAGTCCCGCGACGTGCTCGCGCGCCGTTGCCAGTGCGTCCAGCCCTTGCGTGGCCGCCAACCAGCCGCACCCCGCCAGGATCGCGACCAGCAGGACCACACGCGGCCACGGCGAGCGCAGCAGACGCACCAGCGGGGCGGCGCGCGAGGGCGCCGGAGGCTCTTCGTGTGTCACCGCGGTCGACTCGCTTCCATCCGCCGCACCGTCCTTGGTAGTCGCGGGCCGGGTCAGAGCAGGAAGGAGAACAGCGGCGACCCCGGGGAGACCCGTTCGATCTGCAGCGGGCTCTCCGACATCCGCTTGACCAGGGCCTCGATGTCGTCGGCGCGGTCCAGTTCGATGCCGACCAGCGCGGGCCCGGTCTCCCGGTTGTTCTTCTTGACGTACTCGAAGGCGACGATGTCCTCGCCCTCGTCCAGCACCTCGTCGAGGAAGTGGCGCAGCGCGCCGGGTTCCTGGGGGAAGGTCACCAGGAAGTAGTGGCGCAGCCCCTCGTGCAGCAGGGAGCGCTCGATCACCTCGCCGTAGCGGCTGAGGTCGTTGTTGCCCCCGGAGACGACGCACACGACCGGCCCCTCGGGCCTGCGCCCCAGTGGCATCCGGGCGGCGGCGCTGGCCAGTGCTCCGGCGGGCTCGGCGATGATCCCCTCGTTCTGGTAGAGCGCGACCATCTCCGTGCACACCGCGCCCTCGGGCACCGACACGATCTCGTCGACCAGGTCGCGCACGAGCCGGTAGCAGTGCTCACCGACCCGGCCCACCGCGGCCCCGTCGACGAAGGTGTCGACGTGGGGCAGCGCGACGGGTCCACCGTTGTCCAGGGCAGCGCGCATACTGGCCGCACCGGCGGGTTCGGCGCCCACGACACGGACCCCGGGCAGGTTCTCCTTGACCCACAGCGCGATGCCGGAGACGAGGCCGCCACCGCCGACCGGGACGACGACGGTGTCGACGGGGCCGGTGAGCTGCTGGGTGATCTCCAGCCCCACGGTGCCCTGGCCGGCGATCGTGCGGGGGTCGTCGAACGGGGGGACGTAGACGGCGCCGGTGCGCCGGCTGTCCTCGTGGGCGGCGGCGTTGGCTTCGTCGAAGGAGCGGCCCACGATCACCTGGCGCACCCAGTCGCCGCCGATCGCCGCGATGCGTCGGCGCTTTTGCCGCGGGGTGTTGGAGGGAAGGTAGACCCGTCCCTTGATCCGGAGTTCGCGGCAGCTGAACGCCAGTCCCTGGGCGTGGTTTCCCGCGCTGGCGCACACGACGCCGCGGCTGCGCTCCTGTTCGCTCAACGACGCGATCAGACTGTAGGCGCCGCGCACCTTGTAGGAACGGCACAGCTGGGCGTCCTCGCGCTTGAGCAGCACCGGGACGCCTACGTCGTCGCTGAGCCGGGCGCTGTGCTCAAGCGGGGTACGCCGTACCACCGCCTCCAGGCGGGAGGCGGCACGGACGATCGCGGCGGGGGTCAACTCATCGGGCTCGTGGGACACGGCAGCGATGCTACCTCGCCTGTTGCGGTCCGCTCGTCGATGCGGGAGCCGGTGCACCGCGACGACGGGCGGACCTTTTCCCTGCGGCCGACCGATGCACCCCATAAGCCGGAGTTGTGAAAGTGAGACGCGGAACACGGGCCCCGGCGCCGAGCGGGCCCTACAGTCATCCCATGTCTCGTGCTCAATCCCGTCTCAGGCGCTGGACGCTGGGCGTCCTCGCGGGCCTGGCGGCCCTCCTGCTCGTCACCGCCGGTCTGGCCGTGTGGACCGTGCAGCGTTCCTTCCCCGACACCGACGGCGAACTGTCGGTGCCCGGGCTGAGTGCGCCTGCGACGGTGCATCGTGACGCCGGCGGCATCCCGCACATCTATGCCGACACCTCCCGGGACCTGTTCCTCGCCCAGGGCTACGTGCACGCCCAGGACCGCTTCTGGGCGATGGACTTCAACCGGCACGTGACCGCGGGGCGCACCGCGGAGCTGTTCGGTGCCGACCAGGTCGCGACCGACGTCTACCTGCGCACCATGGGCTGGCGGCGGGTGGCCGAGCAGGAGTACGCGCTGCTGGGCGCGGATACCCGGGAGTACCTGGACGCCTACACCGAGGGGGTCAACGGCTACCTCGACGGGCGCGCGGCACCGGCGGTGAGCCTGGAGTACGCGGTGCTGGGCCTGACCAACGGCGACTACGCGATCGAGCCGTGGACCCCGGCCGACAGCCTGGCCTGGCTCAAGGCGATGGCCTGGGACCTGGCCGGCAACATGGACGCGGAGATCGACCGTGCCTCGCTGCTGGCCGGCGGTCTCACCCGCGAGCAGGTCGAAGAGCTCTACCCCGATTACCCCGAGGCCGAGCACGCCCCGATCCTGGCAGAAGGCACGGTCGAGGACGGCGTGTTCACCACGGGCGGCGGAACCGACGAGGGCGACGCGGCCAACCCTCCCTACGATGCCGCGGAGGCGGCCCGGGTCCTGCGCGAACTGGGCGAGGGCCTCTCCGGCCTGCCCGAGCTACTGGGCCCCGACGACTCCCCCGACCTCGGCTCCAACTCCTGGGTGGTCTCGGGCGACCACACCGCGTCGGGCAGACCGCTGCTGGCCAACGACCCCCACCTGGGTGCGGCGATGCCCTCGGTGTGGGCGCAGATGGGCCTGCACTGCACGACGGTGGGCGAGGAGTGCCCCTTCGACGTCACCGGATTCACCTTCCCCGGCCTGCCCGGGGTGGTGATCGGCTTCAACCAGCAGATCGCGTGGGGGTTCACCAACCTCGGCCCCGACGTCACCGACCTCTATCTGGAGAAGATCGAGGGTGATTTTGCCATCGTGGACGGCGCCGCCGAACCGTTGGAGACCCGGGCGGAGACCATCGCGGTGGCCGGCGGCGACGACGTGGAGATCACGGTGCGCTCCTCCCGGCACGGGCCGCTGATGTCGGACCCGGAATTGGGTGCGCAGTTGCGCGCCCTGGGCGAGGACGCCCCGGTGGATGCCGAGGGCGAACCGGCCGGGACCGCCCGACCGGGCGGATACGGGGTGGCGATGAGCTGGACGGCGCTGCGACCGGGCCGCACCGCCGACGCGATCTTCCTGCTCAACCGGGCCCGCGACTTCGAGGAGTTCCGCACGGCGGCCTCCTTCTTCGAGGTCCCGGCACAGAACCTGGTCTACGCCGACACCGACGGCGGCATCGGTTACCAGGCGCCGGGGCTGATCCCGGTTCGCGGCAAGGGCGACGGGCGCTGGCCCGCACCCGGGTGGGACTCCGACTACGACTGGGAGGGGTTCGTCCCCTTCGAGGAGCTGCCCAGCGTGCGCGATCCGGAGTCGGGGATGATCGTGGCGGCCAACCAGGCGGTGATCGGCACGGACTACCCGAACCTGCTGACCCGCGACTGGGACTACGGCTACCGCTCCCAGCGCATCACGACCCTCCTGGCCGAGGCGGTCGGGGAGGGCGGGATCACCGTGGCCGACATGTCGCGGATCCACATGGACAACGAGAACTCCGGGGCGCGCGCGGTGGTGCCGCACCTTCTGGCGGCCGAGGTGTCGGGTCCCGCGGCCCGAGCACGCGACCTGTTGGCGGACTGGGACTACCAGCAGGACGTGGACTCCGCGGCGGCGGCCGTGTACAACGCGACCTACAAGCACCTGCTGCCGTTGGTCTTCGACGAACTGGGCGACCTCGGTCCGCCCTCCAACGCCTCGCGCTCCTGGCTGCTGCTGGGCGCCCTGGTGGAGGCGCCGGAGTCTCCCTGGTGGAAGGGGTCCGTCGCCGACAACCGCGACGACGCGCTGGCCATGGCGCTGGAGCGGGCGACCGACGAGCTCACCGACCTCCTCGGCGACGACCCCGCGGACTGGCGCTGGGGCGACCTGCACACGCTGACCGCCACCAACGCCTCGCTGGGCACCTCCGGTATCGCCGCGGTGGAGTGGCTGTTCAACCGGGGGCCGGTGGAGTCGGGAGGCGGTTCCAGCACCGTCAACGCAACCGGATGGAACGCCTCGGCCGAGGGGTACGCGATCACCACCGTGCCCTCGATGCGGATGGTGGTGGACCTGGGCGACCTGGACGCCTCCCGCTGGGTCAACCTGACCGGCGCCTCCGGACACGCCTTCCACCCCCACTACGCCGACCAGCTGGAGCCGTGGGCGCGGGGCGAGACCTTCCCGATGCGCGCCTCGACCGGGGCGGTGCGCGCCGCTGCCGAGAGGACACTGGTCCTGACCCCGTGACCGCCGGGGCGGGCGCGCTTTCCGCACGAGCGCGTCCTCCCCGCCCGCACGACCGGGCCCGGATGGGCCGACCGGCGCCGTTCGGGTTCGACTCGGATTCGACAATGTCGAACGCAAAGCGTGGAAAAGCGATTGCGGTACGGCGCCGACGGGACCACCACGGCAATCGTGCTCCCGGACGGGCGGTGTCGGACCCGCGCCCGAGCGGTTGCCAGGGGGCGAGGCCCCGGGGCCGGTCGCCGCGACCGACCCACTGCACGCCGTTGCGCGGCGCGCATCCTTACGGGGCGACAAAGGACGGCGGGCATCGGGGCGGCGCCGGGTGCCCCGACCACCAGGCGCCCGTGGGGCGAGGACCTTCGATCAGGGCGCGTGCACCGGGCGGGGAGCGGGTAGGGGTCGGTGTCGGCGGCGCCGGTGGACACCGCGGGGGCCGTCGGGCGGAGCCCGCGTGGGACACGGTCCGCTCCGCGGCCCGATCGTGGGGTGCGGGCGGCCCGCGCGGCCTGGCACGACCCGGGTGGGCCGGTACGCCGGCGCGGCCGGTCCGACAGGTTGACACGTCGGAACCCGGAAGGCATTATTCGCAGAAAGTGTTCGACATTGTCGCACGATGGCCGACATAAGGTGACTGGACGGTCCGACGAGCGCGTCCTAAGTCCCCGACCGAGCGGCTCGACGAACCTGTGAGGGGTCCCATGATCACCACATCCCACTCCAGCGGCGACGCCCGGGTGCAGGCCCGCTCGGAACTGTCCCGCGGCACCTTCGACCTCCTGGTCATCGGTGGAGGCATCCTCGGCACCGCGGTGACCTGGATGGCCGCCCAGACCGGGCTGCGCGTGGCGATGGTGGACGCCGGGGACTTCGCCGGCGCGACCTCCAGCGCCTCCTCCAAACTGGTGCACGGCGGCCTGCGCTACCTGCAGACCGGCAACATCGGGCTGGTCGCGGAGAACCACCGCGAGCGCCGCTCCCTGGCCGGTGACGTGGCGCCGCACCTGGTCAACCCGATGCCATTCCTGGTACCGGTATACAAGGGCGGCCCGCACGGCGCGGCCAAGCTGGGCGCGGGCGTGTTCCTGTACTCCGCGCTCTCGGCGTTCGGCGACGGCGTCGGGCGGGTGATGTCGCCCCTGCAGGCACGCCGCATGGTGCCCGGCCTGCGCACCGACGGACTGCGCTCGGTGGCCGCCTACCACGACCACCAGATGAACGACAGCCGCGTCGCGGTGATGACGGTACGCGCGGCCGTGGAGGCGGGCGCGGTCGTGCTCAACCACTCCGAGGTCGTCGGGCTGCGCACCACCCGCGGCCGGGTCGGCGGCGCCGACCTGCGCGACCGGCTCGACGGCAGCGAGTTCGGGGTGGACGCACGCCTGGTGCTCAACGCGACCGGCCCCTGGGTGGACCACCTCCGCCGGATGGAGAACCCCGACGCCGCGCCCAGCGTGCGGCTGTCCAAGGGCGCACACCTGGTCGTGAAGACGCCGCGGCCCTGGCGCGCCGCGCTGACCATCCCGGTGGACAAGTACCGCGTGTCCTTCGCCATTCCCTGGGAGGACCACCTCCTGCTGGGCACCACCGACGAGGAATACACCGGCGACCCCGCCGAGGTGGGCGTGGTGCAGAGCGACATCGACCAGATCCTGGGCGAGGCGGGGGTCGGCGTGGAGCCGGCGCTGCTGGACCCCGCGTCAATCGTCTACTCCTTCGCCGGGCTGCGGGTGCTGCCCGGCGGCGCCGGCGGCACCAGCGCGGCCAAGCGCGAGACGGTGGTGACCGAGGGGCGCGGCGGCATGCTCTCGGTGGCCGGCGGCAAGTGGACGACCTACCGGCACATCGGGCGCAGCGTGATCGAGCGGCTGCGCCGGCTGAGCTCGGTCCCCCTTGCCGAGGACATGGCGGCACCGCTGCGGACCGTGCCGCTGCCGGGGGTGGCCCGCCCCGACGCCGTGGTGCACCGGCTGCTGGCCGAGGACGCCCCCGGCGAGCGGATGGACGTGCTCGTCGCGCGGCACCTGGCCTCCCACTACGGGAGCCTGGCGTTGGACCTGGCCGCGCTCGTGCGCGAGGACCCGGCGCTGGGCGAGCGCATCCACCCCGACGGTCCCGACATCTGGGCCCAGGTGGCCTACGCCCGCGACCGCGAGTGGGCGGCCACCGCCGACGACGTGCTGCGCCGGCGCACCACAGTCACGGTGCGCGGCCTGGCCACGCCGCAGGTCCGCGCGGCGACCGAGTCGATGCTGGCGCCGCCCCTCCGCGCGGCCTGACCGCACGGGGCGAGCGCCCCGTCGCGGGAAGCGCGTCCTTCTCCGACGCGCTTCCCGCTTTCTTGCCGGCACCGGGGGCGGGAGGGGAAGCGGGTCAGGTCGTGCGGCCCAGGGCCCCGGCGAGCAGGTGGTGGGTGTCGCTGCCACGGGGGGTGTGGTCGTCGGGACGCCAGTCGTTGGCCGCCGCCACGCCCGGCTCCAGGAGCTCCATCCCGTCGAAGAAACGGGCGATCTGGTCGGCGGTGCGGAACCAGCCGCTGCCCAGGCCCCCCTTGACCAGCGCCGCCTCGACGTCGCGGGCGCGTTCGTCACCGGAGTCGTAGAAGTGCGTGATCATCACGTAGCTGCCGCTGGGGAGGCGGTCGCGGATCTGGGCGGCGATCGCCCAGGGGTCGTCCTCGTCGTCGAGGTGGTGCAGGATCGAGGCCATGAACACCGCGACCGGCTGGTCGAAGTCCAACAGGCGCAGGGTGTCGGGGTGCTCGAAGATGCCGTCGGGGTGGCGCAGGTCGGCCTGGATGACGGTGGTGGTCTGGTTGTCGGCCAGCAGCGCGCGGGCGTGGGCGAGCACGATGGGGTCGTTGTCGACGTAGACGACCCGCACCTCCGGGTCGGTCTCGTGCGCGATCTCGTGGACGTTTCCGGCCGTCGGCAGGCCCGAGCCGATGTCGAGGAACTGCTTGATCCCGTTCTGCACCAGGAACCGGGTGGCGCGCTGGAGCATGAACCGGCTCTCCTTGCCCAGCTGCTTGCCCTGGGGGAAGACCTGCTCGACGGCGGAGGCTGCGGCACGGTCGGCCGGGAAGTTGTCCTTGCCGCCCATGAAGTAGTCGCACACCCGCGCGATGCTGGGGACCTCCCTGTTGACCTCGGGCGGGAGCTTCGTGGGGTCCGGAGCCTGCGTTTTCATCCAGGAGTCGTTACCCATGGCGATCGGGCCTCTCAATGTCCGGGGACGATACCCGCGCAAAGCGGTTGCCCGCATGATATTCCCGCAACGGCAGGGACCAGGCGGTTTTCAACTACCCCCCGGTAACCCACTTCTGTGACCAGGGATTCTTCGGTCGAAGCAGCGAAAAAGGTGCCCGAATCGCAATTCCACGTCTCGAAAGATTTGCGATAAGTCCGTTTTAATCCCGTTTCGAGAACCGCGGAGGTCCTTCTGCCTACTGGAGTTGCTGGGGGCCGCCGGCCTCCAGGGCCGCGCGGACCTTGGCCAGGACCTCTCCCCCGGAGGCTCCCGCGGGATAGACGGCGACCAGCACCGCCCCCTCCGGCCCGGAGGGCCGCGACCGCCCCGAGGCGGCGGCGCGCAGCGAACCGGCCAGTTCCTCCGTCACGAAGGACAGCGCCTCCTCCAACCTCTGCGCGACAGCGGCCCCCGTCTCCCCCGGCGTGCGCAGCCACCCGCGCAGCACATGGTTGTGCGCGGCGATCACCGCGGCTGCCAGCACCTCCGCGGCCAGCAGGGTGCGGGCGTCGGTGTGGCCGCGCGACAGGTGCTGGGTGAACAGCGCCTGGTAGCGCGCCGACATCGCGATCTCGCGGTCGCGCAGGCCCGTATGTGCGCGGACCAGCTGGTAGCGGGCCAGGGCGACATCGGGATCGGTGGTGTAGCCGCGCAGCACCATCCGGGCCGCCGCGCACACGGCCGCCACCGGTTCCTCGCCCGATTCCGTCAGGAGCGCGCCGATTTCCTCCACCAGCTCATCCTGGTCGGCGAAGAGGACGTCGTCCTTGGAGCCGAAACGGCGGAACAGCGTGCTGCGGCTGACCCCCGCGGCTACCGCGATGTCGTCCATGGTGGTGGCCTCGAAACCGTGCTCGGCGAACAGCCGCAGCGCGGCGCCCACCACTCCCCGCGAGTGCGCCGGCCGCGCGGTGTCGCGCCCGCGCCGGGCCGCCGTGTCCGTGTGCCGCTGCATCGTCCCCCGTTTTCCGCGCCCGTACCGGTCGGGACGCCCCGCCGATTGTCCCGCCTGCGCGGCACAACGCCGATATTGAGACTGAGTTTCAATCCTTGATACTCAGTGTCATACTGGGCGCATCGCGATGCAAGGAGACCGGATGAGCGACTTCGACCTGTACCGCCCCAACGACGAGCACGACGCGATCCGCGAGGCCGTCCGCGCCGTCGCCGAGGACAAGATCGCCCCGCACGCCGCCGAGACCGACGAGACCGCGCAGTTCCCGCAACGCGCCTACGACGCACTGCGCGCCAGCGACTTCCACGCCCCGCACGTGGGCGAGGCCTACGGCGGCGCGGGCGCCGACGCCCTGGCCACCTGCATCGTCATCGAGGAGGTCGCGCGGGTCTGCGCCTCCTCATCGCTCATCCCCGCCGTGAACAAGCTCGGCTCGATGCCGCTGATCCTGGCCGGCTCCGAGGACGTCAAGCAGCGCTACCTCACGCCGCTCGCCGCCGGCGAGGCGATGTTCTCCTACGGGCTGTCCGAGCGCGAGGCCGGATCGGACACCGCGAGCATGCGCGCCCGCGCCGTCCGCGACGGCGACGACTGGGTGCTGTCAGGGCAGAAGTCCTGGATCACCAACGCCGGGATCTCGCAGTACTACACGGTGATGGCGGTGACCGACCCCGACGGTGCGCGCGGGCGCAACGTCAGCGCGTTCGTCGTGCACGCCGACGACCCCGGCTTCTCCCTGGGCGAGCCCGAACGCAAACTCGGCATCAAGGGCTCCCCCACCCGCGAGCTCCTGTTCGACAACATGCGCATCCCCGGCGACCGGTTGGTCGGCGAGGTCGGCGAGGGGCTGCGCATCGCGCTGCGCACCCTGGACCACACCCGGGTGACCATCGGCGCCCAGGCCGTCGGCATCGCCCAGGGGGCGCTGGACTACGCGCTGGGCTACGTCAAGGAGCGGCGGCAGTTCGGCAAGGCCGTCGCGGAGTTCCAGGGCGTGCAGTTCATGCTCGCCGACATGGCGATGAAACTGGAGTCGGCCCGCCAGATGGTCTACGTGGCCGCCGCCAAGTCCGAGCGCGGCGACGCCGACCTGTCCTTCTTCGGCGCCGCCGCCAAGTGCCTGGCCTCCGACGTGGCCATGGAGATCACCACCGACGCGGTCCAGCTCCTGGGGGGCGCCGGGTACACCCGCGACTACCCGGTCGAGCGGATGATGCGCGACGCGAAGATCACCCAGATCTACGAGGGCACCAACCAGATCCAGCGCCTGGTGATGGCCCGGCAGCTGCTGAAGTAGCCCTTGGGCGGGTGCCCCGCGGGCCGCGACGCTCTCCTGAGGGGAGGGAGCCCGTGGCCCGCGTGCTGTCGGGGGGGGAAGCCGGCGGCCGTGACCGTGGCCCGTCCTCTGGATCATCGCGGGACGGCACCCCGGTAGTCGGGGGCGGTTGACTGCGTTTCGCGCCGGACGGCGCACTCCGGCCCCCGGTGGACCGGGGTCAGGCGCCGCGGGATGCGAGCCGGGCGAGCGCGGCGGCGCTCGCGCTGCCCGGCTCGGCGGTGTACATCACCAGGCTCAGGCAGGTGCCGGGCAGCAGCAGGGTCTGGCAGTCCAGGTCGAGGTCGCCCAATTCCGGGTGGCACAAGCGTTTGCGCAAGGCGGGCACCGGGCGCACGTGATGGTCGCGCCACCGGGTCGCGAAGTCGGTACTGTGCGCTGCGAACGCGTTGACGAGCTCGCCGAGGACCCGGTCGGCCGGGCTGCGGACGCTCGCCGCGCGCAGTTGGGCGGCCGTCTGCCGGGCGAACCCGTCGTCCTCTGGGGCCGACGACGAGCACAGCGTGCCGTTGAACCGGATGGCCAACCGTACGGTGTTGCGTTCCTCGACGGGCAGCAGCGCGAAGTCGGTGATCAGTTCGACCGCCGCGCTGTTCCAGGCGAGGACGTCGAGTCGCTCGTCGGCCAGGTAGGCGGGGATCGGCCCCAGCCTGTCCAGCAACCGGCGGGCACCCGCGGGAACCGGTGGCCGACCGGCTCCGACCTCCCGCGAAACCTCCTGCCCGGCCAGCCGTACCAGGTAGTCGCGTTCCTCGGCGGTGAGCCGCAGCGCATTGGCCAGCGAGCCCAGCACCTGCGGCGAGGGACGCGGTGCGCGTGCCTGTTCGAGCCGTTCGTAGTAGCTGGTCGACACCCCGGCCAGTGCGGCCACCTCTTCGCGCCGCAGTCCGGGGGTACGCCGCGCGCGTCGGCCCGGAGGATGGACCGCCGCGGTCGGCATGCGGTCCGGACGCAGCGCTTCGCGTCGGCGGCGCAGGAAATCTGCCAGTTCGGCTCTGCTCACCCGGCCAGGATGGCACAGCGGCCCCGGCGCAGCCACGGACCGGTGGTCCGGGGCTAAGCCGTCCGTTCCTCGACGGTGCTCCCGCCCCCAGCCTGGTGTGGTCACACCCGTTCGACACCGGAGGGCCACCGTGCCACGCACACCCGAAGAGGTATTTCGTCGATTGCTGGATCTGCTGCTGGTCAAGGACATGGACGCCATCGCACGTCTGTGGGCGCCGGACGGCACGGCCGAGTTCCCCTTCGCCACGGGGAGCCAACCGCGGCGGCTGGTCGGACGGGAGGCGGTCCGCGGCTACCTGGCCGACTACCCGGAGCTGATGGACGTGCGTGAGATCTCCGCGGTGACGGTGCACCACACGAAACGGCCGGGGACCGTCGCGGTGGAGTTCACGGCGCACGGCCACACGGTGCGCACCGGTGAGCCCTACCGGCTGGACTACATGACGGTGGTCACCACCCGGGACGGTCTGATCACCCACTACCGGGACTACTGGAGCCCGCTGGCCGCCGCTGCTGCGGCCGGGACGCTGCCCGAACTGCTCGACTCGCTTCGTCCGGAGGTCACCCGATGACCGGTGTACTGGTGACCGGCGGTACGGGGAAGACCGGGGGCGCACTGGTGGACCTGCTGCGAGGCGGTGGGGTCCCGGTCCGGGTGGCCAGTCGCACGCCGTCTGCTCACGACCGCGACGCGGTCCGGTTCGACTGGACCGACCCGGCCACCCATCCGGCTGCGCTCCGGGGGGTCGACCGGGTCTTCCTGGTGCCTCCGGTGAACACCGTCGATCCGATGCCGTTGGTCGGGCCGTTCCTGGCCGAGGCGCAACGGCTCGGCGTGCGTCGGGTGGTACTGCTCGGTTCCGCCATCGTATTGCCCAACGCTCCCGGCGCGGTGGAGATGGCCGCGCAGGTGCGGGCCCGGCCCGGGTGGGTCGTGCTGCGCGCCTCCGGCTTCATGCAGAACTTCCTGGCCCCGCACCCATTGGGCGAGCGGATACGGCGGCACGGCGAGATCCGCACCGCTGCCGGGGACGGCCGGCTGGGCTGGATCGACGCGCGGGACATCTCGGCCGCCGCCTTCGCGCTGCTGGCCGGCTCCGGAACCGCCTCCGACGACCAACGCGACCACCTGCTCACCGGGCCGAAGGCACTGAGCTACACGGAGGCTGCCTCGATCATCACTGCCCGCACCGGATGGCCGGTCCGGGTGACGCCGATCCGCACCGACGAGCAGGCGGCCCATTACCGGTCCGCAGGTATGCCCGCCGAGTTCGCCACCGCCCTGGCCACTGTGGAGGACGGCGTCAGGGCGGGCCGCGAGGACCGGGTCAGCACTGCGGTACTGGATCTGACCGGCCGCCCGCCCCGCGCTTTCGCCGAGTTCGTCCAGGACCACGCGTCCGAGTGGGCCCATGGCGAGGGGACCGCCGACCGCTGAGTCCTTTGCGCCCCCGGAAGAGACCGGAGAAGTCGGACGTCGCCCACCGGGACGCCCGCCGGGTGCGGGGAGGGGGTTCTCGACCTGATCGGATGCCGGCCCTGAGGGCCTGGACGCCCCGGCACCGTATCGGCGTTCGCACGGGCGTGTCGGGGGCGGCCCCTCAGGGGGTCGCCCCCGACGCCTGCCCGCAAGCAGCCGAGCACCGCAAAGTGTTCGTCGGAGGCCCGGACGAACGGCGGCGCACCGTATGGCTGCGTGCTCTTCGGGCTTCGCGCGGACCGGAGTGGAAAGAGAACTCCCACATCCCACGCCCCCTCCAGCCCCAGACGAATCAGAACTAATTAATTCGAACTTTCTTCACTCGCGTCCATCCTGGCCGGATAACCGCCCTCATTCTGGATATCTCCCAATTCCCTCTGGACGGGATGCGGGTCAGTGAATATGATCTCACGGTGCAGTCGAAACAACTTCAACTGCGCCAGGGCGGACATCGAACCATGGGGGCAAGGCTGGCTTTTCTCCGCAAAGGCCGAATTCTCTTCGCGGTTTTCCGGCGGCCCGCCCCGCTCGCGAATTCCAACCGTCGGCAGCAGATGCCAATTCCAGGGAAAGCGCTCCAGGAGCCATTCGATGAAACCCCGACGGTTTCTCTGCTGGGAGGGTGCGTTGCATTATGTGGTCTGATCCCGGGGAAGTGGTGGCCGTGGACGCCCGGAGGGAGGAGTTCACGAGGTCGGGCTATCTCGTCCTCCCCGAAATGGTGCCCCGAGCCCTGATCGACCGGCTCGTTCCGGAGGTGGACCGCTGGGTGGACGACGGGCTGCGCGCCCGCTCCATAGCGTGCTGCACGGACACGGTGCAGGTGAGCGCACCTCCGGTGATGGAGTTGGAACTGCCCGCCCATGGCGCGCTGCTGACCCATCCGCCACTGATGGACGTGCTGGCGCAGCTCATCGGCTCGTCGTTCGTCTTCCATCACCTGCATAGCGATCGGCACGACGCGGGACGCGGGGGCAAGCCCTGGCATCACGACCGTGAGCCCAACGCCAGCGCCGACCCGTCGTTGACGATGGTGCACGCGCTGCATTATCTGGGCGGCCTGGACGAGACGGTGGACAGCCTGGTGGTGCTGCCGGGCTCCCATCATGAGAGCGCCTCCAAGGATTCCCGGACGCATTTGGGTACCAGCGAGTTACCGGACGAGATAATCATCGACCGCCTGCCCCCCGGGTCGACCGTGCTGATCAATTCAGGGCTTTTCCATGCGCGTCGACCCGCGCCTCCGGTCAGCGATCGCTTCCGTTATTTCGTCGACGCCTCCTACTGCCAGACGGGAACGCAGTGGCGGCCCGCGAAACCGTACTGGCGCCATATGCTCTCCCGGGCGCGGTCGCTGGGTCTTGATGGTGGACGATGGCCAGAGCTCTTCGCGGAGCGCCATTTCACCGAGTACACGCAGACGGCCTGAGGGGAACATCACTCGTGGAGATTCTGGAGCGCGTCGCCTTCTCCGACGTTCGACTCGACTACCTGAACGAGCATCCGGCCGAACGGGACCACGCGGGGAACACCAACCAATCCGGGGAGGAGAACCTCTGGCGTGCCGAGAAGCTGCTGGGGGTCTGGTGGCGGGTCCGGCTCTCCCGCCCGGAAGTCCTCTCCGTCGTCCTTCCGTGGCACACCGCCGAGGGAGGGGAGTTCGAGCTGATTCCTCCCTCCGGCCTGACGGTCGGGCAGGTGGCGGCCCGGGTGCGGGCGTTCTCCACCGATATCGAGAAGGCCAACCCGGTCTGCACGGCCAAGATGCGCGTGCTCGGTCAGGCACCCATCACACCGGTGCACCTGAGCACCCTGGCGGTCGACCACATCGACTACGCGGGTTTGCCGTGCAGGGAAGGGCTCATCCACCTCGACGGCCTGCACCGGATGCTGGCCTGGGAGCTGACGGGAAGGCTGGCAAACGGCCCCGGGCTGGAAGTACTGATCGCCGGCGACCCCGAGGGTCCGACCGGTCCCCATACGGCCGAAGGGCCGGACGGGGGATCGTCGGGGTCGACGGGGGATGAGCGGGAGTGACCCAACCGGCGAGAACCCTTCCGCAGGCGCTGGCGCGGGCCGCTCGGCTCCGACCGGACCAGACGGCCCTGACCGACCACGACCGTGCCTACGACTACCGCTCCCTCGCCCGGTCGGCCGACCAGGTCGCCGTCCGTCTCAGGGACCAGGGCGTACGCGCCGGGGACCGGGTCGCCCTGCTCGGCCCACGGGACGCCCGCCTGCTCGTCCTGCTGCACGGTGTTCTGCGGGCGGGGGCCACGGTGGTGGCGACCGACGCGCAGTGGAGCGCCGCCGACCTGGGTTCCAGGCTCCGGTCGGTCGGAGCCCGCCACGCCGTGTGCTCCGAGGAACCGCCGCACGAGCTCCCGGGGCTGCGCGCCGAGGTCGTGGACGTCGACGCCCTCGCGCCCGACGACTCGCCCGTAGCGCTGGGCTTCGAGACGCCGGGCGCGGGCGACACGGCCTATCTCTCCTTCACGTCGGGCTCCACGGGCAGGCCCAAGGCGGTCGCCATCACCCACGCCAACACGCTGCACTACGCGCTGGGGGTGCGCGAACGGCTCGGGCTCGGTGGGGCGGACGCGCCGCGCATCGCCCACCTCACCACCCTGGCGGCCGACCTCGGTCACACCTGTTGGCTGTTGGCCCTGGTCACCGCAGGCTCGGTGCACGTCGTTCCCGAGGACTGCAGGAGGGACGCCGAGGCGTTGTGGGCATCGCTGCGAGACGCCCGCGTCTCGATGCTGAAGACCACCCCGTCGCACATGGCCGCGCTGTTGGAGGAGCGCCCCGATTCCAGCCCTGCTCTGGACACGGTGATCCTGGGCGGCGAACCCCTGCCGCGCCTGCTCGCCGAGCGGCTGCTCACCAAGGGGGTGGGCCGCCGGCTGGTGAACCATTACGGCCCCACCGAGACGACCATCGGCGCCACCTGCTTCATTGCTTCGTCGGTGGAGGACCTTCCCGGCGACGAGGAGAGCGTGCCGATCGGCACGGCGATCGGCGCGGCCCGTCCGCGCCTGCTGGACGGCGAGGGGAACCCGGTCGCCGACGGCTCGGACGGCGAACTGTACATCGGCGGCCCAGGGGTCGGCCTCGGTTACTTCGACTGTCCGGCCGAGACGGCCCGTGGCTTCGTCCGACATGCCGGCGACCGGGTCTACCGCACCGGTGACCTGTGCCGCCGCCGCCCGGACGGCGACCTCGTCTTCCTCGGCCGGGCCGATCGGCAGGTCAAGGTGCGGGGTTTTCGCGTGGACCCGGCCGGAGTGGAACGTGTCATCGGCGGGTGCCCCGGAGTGGTCCAGGGAGTGGTCGTGGCGCGGGACGCTCCGGGCGGCACCACGCTGCTGGCCGCCGTACGCACGGCGGAGGGGCACGACTCCGACGCCACCGTGCAGGTACTCCGCGCCCACCTGCGCGACCGGCTGCCGGAGTACTCGGTGCCCGCCCCGATCGTCGTCCTCGCGGAGTTCCCGGTCGACGCCAACGGGAAACTCGACCGGCCCCGCCTGGAGGCCGCGGTGGACCGGGTCGTGCGGGCCTCGGCCGGGCCCGCCGACGGCGGACGGGCCGCGGCGGAGCCGTCGCACACCTGCCTGACGAGGACGATCGGCGAGCTCTGGGCGGAGGCGCTGGGCCTGCCCGCGGTCGATCCGGACGCGGACGTGCTGCACCTGGGCGGTGACTCGCTGCTGGCCATGCGGACCATCGCGTACCTGCGCCGCGAGGGGCACCGGGTGAGCTTCGACGACTTCTACCGCAATCCGACTCCCGCACGTCTGGCGGCAGCCGCAGCGGCCACGACCGCTCCCCGGCAGGCCGTGGCGGCACCCGTCGTCGCCCGGCACGACCGGCTCGCCCCGGCACAGCGGTGGCTGTCGAGCCGCGGCATCGACGACCCCCGGCACTGGAACCAGTCCGTCCTGCTGCGCTGCGGTCGCCGCGTACGGGCCAAGGCCCTGTCGGCCGCCGTCACCGCCGTCCTGGAACGCCACCCGGCCCTGCGCCGGCCGATCGGCCCGGACGGCCCGGGAGCCGCCAGACCGGCACCCGGCCTGGACGCCGTGTCGTTCTCCCGGATCGAGGCGGCAGGGCCGGAACCGATCTGCGAAACGATCACCAGGACCTGCACCGAACTGCATCGCAGCCTCGACCCGCCCTCCGGCCGGCTGCTCCGCGTCCACCTGTTCTCGGGCGCCCCGTCGACGCAGGACCGCCTGGCACTGATCGCCCACCACCTGGTGGTCGACGGCCTGTCCTGGCGCATCCTCCTGGAGGACCTGGCCCACGCCTACCGCACGGCGCTGTCGGGCGAACAGCCCGTCCTGCCCCTGACCGCCGACTTCTACCAATGGGCCGCCGGGCTGCCCCCCGCGCCGGCGCCGCCCGCACGCACCGCTTCGCCGCTGCCGGTGGACGACCCGGTGGGACCGGTCGAACCCGCCGCCCTGACCTGGGCCCTGGACCGGCGCGGGACCCAACGGCTGATCAGCGGGCACGGCGGCGCGCACGGCCTGGAAGCACTGCTGCTGTCGGCGTTCGCCGACGCCACGTGCCGCTGGAGCGAGCAGCCCTGGGTGGAGGTGGAGGTGGAGACCCACGGCCGCGACACATCGGGCAGCTCGCCCCACCTCGACACCGTCGGCTGGTTCACCGCGGTGAAGCGGGTACGCCTCGACGGCCTCCACGGATCGGACGTGCCCGTCCCCGCCCGTGTGCGGGAGGCCGAGAACCGGGTGCGCGCGGCCCCCGAACTGCCGATGGACGCGGCGGGGCAATCCCCTGAGGCCGCGTTCAACTTCCTCGGCACGTTCCGGCTGCCCGACGAACCGTCCCTGGCCTGGACGCCGGCGGACGAACAGGCGGGGACGGCGCGCTGCCGCAGCGGCGACACCCTGTACCGGCTCCGGCTGACCGCCCGTGTGGTGGACGGCAGACTGGTCACCGACCTGGTGTACGCGTGGCCCCGGACGGCGCACGCCGGCGCGCTCGACGTGATGTCCGGGTTCTCCCGCGCCGTGGCGTCCGCCGCCCGGACCGCCGCGCCCCCGCCGGTCAGGGCGCCGTCGACGACGTCGGGGCAGATCCTGCACACCGGGCGCCACCCCGCCCCCGGGCGGGTGCGCGTCGGGCGTGAACCGGTGGACGTCCT
Source organism: Nocardiopsis ansamitocini (assembly GCF_030268225.1). Lineage (GTDB taxonomy): Bacteria > Actinomycetota > Actinomycetes > Streptosporangiales > Streptosporangiaceae > Nocardiopsis_D > Nocardiopsis_D ansamitocini. The sequence continues at coordinate 508,080 of NZ_BSQG01000004.1, forward strand.
GTTGACCGGCGCCACCGGTTACGTCGGCGGCCACCTCCTCACCGCCCTCGTCGACCGGGGCGCCCGCGTCACGTGCCTGGTGCGCGGGGAGCGCGACATGGACGCCGCGGCCAGGCTCGACATTCCGCGCGGCGCCGTCGACACCGTCGCCGGCGACATCAACCGCGAAGGGCTCGGCCTGTCCGCGCACGGGCTGGCCCATGCCCGCCGGGCCGACATCGTCGTCCACGCGGCGGCGGACGTCCGGCTGGTGGCCTCGCCGGCCGAACTGGAGCGGACCAACCACACCGCGGTCCGGCGCCTGTTGGCCTGGATCGACACCGAGACCCGCGCGGCGACGCTGCACCACCTCTCCACTCTCGCCGTCGCGGGAACCGTCGGCGGTGGTCCCCGGCGGTTCAGTGAGGCCGACCTCCGCATCGGCCAGAACTTCACCACCCCCTACGAGCGGGTGAAGCTGGCCGCGGAGGAGACCGTCCGCGCCTGGGCGGCGTCGGGCCGCCGCTGCTGTATCCACCGCAGCGGCCACATCGCCGCGCACAGCCGGACAGGTGCCTTCCAGCACAACATCGCCGACAACCGCGTCTACCAACTGGTCCGCGGCTACGTACAGGCCGGCGCCGCGCCCAGCAGGCCCGCCGAGACCTTCGCGTTCTCCTACGCCGACACCGTGGCCGCCGGTATCGCCGCGCTCGCCACCCACCCGTATACGGCCCCCGGCGTCTACCACGTGGAGACCCCGTACTCGGTCCCCCACGACGACCTGGTCCGCTGGATGACCGATCACGGCTACCCGATCGCCCTGACCGACGGCCCGACCTTCGCAGCGGCGCTGGCCCGCGCCGAACGCGAGAACCCCGAAACAGCCCGGCTGACGGCCGCGTGGTCCCATGCCGCGCGGCGCAACGTCGAGATCGACTGCTCCTACACCACCGCCGCCCTCGAACGCCTCGGCGTCCGCTTCACCCCTCCCACCCCCGCCTGGTGGTCCCGATGCCTGGACTGGGCGCAAAGCACGGGATTCCTGCCGACGGCCGTGTCCTGCGCCCGGCCGGTCTGAGCGTCTTCGCGCCCTCCCGTCGCAGCAACGAAGGGAAAACCCGTGTCCCAGCTCTCCCCCGTGCTCACCCAGGCCACCCCGGTGGTGGCCGTCCGCGGCGAAGGCGTGTACCTCTTCGACGCCGAAGGACGCCGCTACCTCGACTTCACCGCCGGTGTCGGGGTGACCGGCACCGGCCACTGCCACCCCAGGGTCGTCGAAGCCGCCCAACGGCAGGCGGGCCGGCTCATCCACGGCCAGTACACCACCGTGTTGCACCAGCCGCTGCTCGATCTCACCGAACGGCTCGGGACCGTACTGCCCGAGGGCCTGGACTCCGTGTTCTACCTCAACTCCGGCAGTGAGGCAGTGGAGGCGGCCGTGCGTCTCGCCCGCCACGCCACCGGCCGGCAGAACGTGATCGTGTTCGACGGGTCGTTCCACGGGCGCACCATGGGGGCGGCGGCCCTCACCACCGCCGGCACCCGCTTCCGCGACGGCATCGGCCCCCTGATGCCCGGCGTGGCCGTGGCCCCGTTCCCCTACGCGTTCAGGCTCGGGCTGGACGCGGAGGCCGCCGTGGAGCATGCGCTGCGCGGCCTGGACCATGTCCTCGCCACGGTGAGCTCCCCCGGAGAGACCGCCGCGCTGTTCGTCGAGCCGGTCCTGGGAGAGGGCGGCTACGTGCCCGCGCCTCCCGGCTTCCTCGCCGGCCTGCGGGAGAGGGCCGACCGGCACGGCATGCTCCTCGTCCTCGACGAGGTGCAGACCGGCTTCGGCAGGACGGGGCGGTTCTGGGCCCACCAGCACGGCAGCGGCACCGTGCCCGACATCCTCATCACCGCCAAGGGCCTGGCCAGCGGATTCCCGCTGTCGGCGATCGCCGCGCCCACCGCGTTGATGCGCAAGGCACGGCCCGGCTCCCAGGGCGGCACCTACGGCGCCAATCCGGTGGCCTGCGCGGCCGCCGTCGCCACCCTCGACGTCATCAGGGACGAGCGCCTGGTCGACAACGCCGCGGCACAGGGCGAACTGCTTCTGCGCGGCCTGCGGGAGGCCGCCGCCGGCGTCCCGGCCATCGCCGATGTGCGCGGCCTCGGACTCATGGCGGCCTGCGAGTTCCAGCGTCCCGACGGCTCACCCGACCCCGCGACGGCCCGACGCGCCCAGCAGGCCGCCGCGGAACTGGGCCTGCTGCTCCTCACCTGCGGGGTGCACCAGAGTGTCGTGCGCATGATCCCGGCGCTCGTGGTGGACAGTGACCAGATCGGCGAGGCCCTCTCCCTGTGGTCCAAGGCCGTGACCTCGGCCACGGCCTGAGCGCAGCCCCCGAGCAGACCGTCCGTTCCCGTGCCGGAAAGGTTCACCCATGTCCGACGACACCCTCACCGACGTCAGCTGGGACAGCGACTACCTCGAATCCCACCGCGAGCTGTGGTCCCTGCCGCTGACCGACACCGACCGCGACGCCCTGTGGCGCGACGCGTCCGCCGGGGAGTGGGGCCCGGCCGACTCCGCGCGCCGCGGCCTCCGCTCCTTCGCACTCACCAGCCTGAGGACCGTCGGCTTCGTCCACGTCCGCAACCTCGTGGACGCCTCCGCACCCGAGGACGCCATCGTGTCCGCGCTGTCGTTCCTTCTCCGGGACTTCGGCCAGGTCATCCCGCAAAACGCCCAGGGCGACCTCACCCAGGTCCTGCGGGACCGCGACGGCGACGGCGCCACCGAGCTCGGCTTCCACTGCGACACCTGCGACCTCCTGGTGCTCCTGTGCCTCCAGCCCGCAATCCGCGGCGGCGGCATGACCAAGCTGGCCAGCGCCCGCCGTGTCCACGACATCATCGGACGCGAACAGCCCCGGGCCCTGGCCGCCCTGCGCGAGGACTGGACGTTCGACAGGACCGGCCGCGCGGGACAGCAACTGATCGTCTCCCCGATCCTCTTCACCCAGCCCGACGGGGCCATCGGCTGCTACTACCAGACCCGCACCGTCCGCGCCTCCGCGGAACGCAGCGCCACGCCCGTGACCGCCCGCCACTGGGAGGCCCTCGACGTCCTCGACGAGGTCCTCTACCGGCCCGAGATCGCCTTCGGCCTGCGGTTGGAGGCCGGCGAACTCCTCGTCATCCGCAACAGCAGGGTGCTGCACGGACGGTCGCCCTACACCGACGTCCCGGGCCCCGCCTCCCGTCGCGTACTGCGCCTCTGGATGAACACGGAGGCCCTGTGACCACCGCACACCGGCCCGCCGGCCGGGTCGCCCTCGTCACCGGCGGCGGCAGCGGCCTGGGCCGGGCCTGCGCCTTGGCCCTGGCCCGCGAGGACTGGTCGCTGGTCCTGGTGGGACGCCGCGAGGAAGCCCTGGCCGAGACCGCCGCGCAGTGCGCCGCGCCCCCCGGCCGGGTGCTCGCCGTCCCCACCGACATCACCGACCCCCAGCAGGTCGGGGCGCTCTTCGACGCCGTCCGCAACCGTTTCGGCCGCCTCGACCTGCTGGTCAACAACGCCGGCGCGCCCGCTCCCCGGCTGCCTCCCGAGGACGTCGCGTACGAGGACTGGAGCCGGGTGCTGGACACCATCGTCACCGGCGCCTTCCTCTGCTCCCAGCAGGCGTTTCGGATCATGCGGGACCAGGACCCGCAGGGCGGGCGCATCATCAACAACGGCGCACCCTCCGCGCACACGCCGCGCCCCTGCTCCACCGCCTACACCGCGGCCAAGCACGCCCTCCTCGGCCTGACCCGCTCCCTGTCCCTGGACGGACGCCGCCACCGGATCGCCTGCGGCCAGATCGACGTCGGCAACGTCGCCCCGCCGGACGGCAGTCCGCAGCCCCCGGCGTTGCAGGCCGACGGCAGCAGGGCCGTCGAGGCGACCCTGCCCGTCGAACGCTTCACCGAAGCCCTGGTGCTGATGGCCTCCATGCCGCTGGACACCAACGTCCAATCCCTCACGGTGCTGCCCACGACCATGCCGTTCGTCGGCAGGGGCTGATCCCATGCTGGTCAGCGCCCGCTCCTACGACGAATACCGCGCCATGTTCGCGCTGACCGACGAGGACCTCTCCCAGCGCGTGCTGGACTGCCCGGGCGGGGCGGCCGACTTCACCGCCGTCGCCTCCGCCCGGGGCGGCGACGCCCTCGCCGTCGACCCCCAGTACGCCCTCGGTCGGGACCTCGGCCCCCTCGTCCTGCGCGAGATCCAGTACAAACACGCCGACCTCGCGGCCACGGCCGACGCACACGTCTGGACCTGGTTCGGTGACGCCGACCGCTATACCCGCCTGCGTCTTCGATCCGCGCGGACCTTCAGCGCCGACCTCGCCACCCGTCCGGAACGTTACCTCGCCGCCGCCCTGCCCTCCCTGCCCTTCGCCGACCGTTCCTTCGACCTCGTCCTCAGCTCGCACCTGCTGTTCTCCTACGGGGCCACCCTCGACGAGGCGTTCCACCTCGCCGCCCTCCTCGAACTCGCCAGGGTGGCCCGCAAGCAGGTCCGGCTCTTCCCCGTCGTACTGCACACCAGCAACCGGCCCTACCCCGCACTCGACAGGCTCAGGCAGCGCCTCCACGACTCCACCATCCCCACCCGCCTGGAACCGGTCGGATACGAGTTCCAGCCGGGCGGCAACCAGGTCCTCATACTCGACTGCACCCACCACGACCCCCTTCCGGGCACGACCGCCGCCATACACACACCCCACCTGATCGATCCGACCCGATGGAGGCACCTGGAAACGCCCCGCTCCACCCCGTCATGACCCGGACCCGCACAGGCGGCCCCTCCCGAACGGCTCCGGAAGGAGGCGCACCTCATGAGGAATGGTGGGGCAAGGCCAACCAGGGGCTTCCCCCATCACCGGGAAACGGTTCCGATGCGCCCGTGTATCCGGGGGCCGGGCCTCCTCCTTGTCCTGGTTCGCCGCGGACTGCTCAGACCACGGCGGCCAACGCATCGGACGTCTCGGGGCCGGCGCAGGCATGGGCGCGCTCGAAGTGATCGAGGTAGGGGCGGGCCAACGGCCAATCGTCTTGGTCGTCGTGCGGGGTGCGGGTGGGACAGGGCTCCAGGGACCAACCCCCGCGTGTGCGGGGAGCACGAAGTCCTGTGTGTTGAGCGAGTGGATGCCTGAGACCAACCCCCGCGTGTGCGGGGAGCACGAAGTCCTGTGTGTTGAGCGAGTGGATGCCTGAGACCAACCCCCGCGTGTGCGGGGAGCACCCACTGGCAAAGGGCGACTGCCTGGTTCTGGGGGACCAACCCCCGCGTGTGCGGGGAAGCACCACATCGAGTTCGGCGCGCGGGAGATGGCGGCGGACCAACCCCCGCGTGTGCGGGGAGCACGGACAGGTCCCGGGCAAGGGCCTGGGCCTGAAGGACCAACCCCCGCGTGTGCGGGGAGCACGCAACGCCCCGGACTGCTCGGAGGGGTGCTGGGGACCAACCCCCGCGTGTGCGGGGAGCACCTGGTGGCCCGTCAGTGGTCGCGGATGCTGGCGTGACCAACCCCCGCGTGTGCGGGGAGCACTCCAGCCGGTCGCGGCCGCCCGAACGGGTGGAGGACCAACCCCCGCGTGTGCGGGGAGCACCGGTGGAGCCCAGAGACTTCCCCACCAAGGACGGACCAACCCCCGCGTGTGCGGGGAGCACTGAGTAGAGGCTGACCTAGTCGATGGCGGGGTGGACCAACCCCCGCGTGTGCGGGGAGCACGGTACGTGATGGAGGGCTGCGGCCTGTTCCGGGGACCAACCCCCGCGTGTGCGGGGAGCACTTGAGGGCGTCGAGGTCCTTCGCGGCGCTCGCGGACCAACCCCCGCGTGTGCGGGGAGCACTACTCCCGGCAGTACGCCACCAACAAGGGCGCGGACCAACCCCCGCGTGTGCGGGGAGCACGGTGGGTGATTGCCCAGACACGGACTCCGTCGAGACCAACCCCCGCGTGTGCGGGGAGCACGGGGTGACGATTCGGGGGTCGGTCTGGGCGACCGACCAACCCCCGCGTGTGCGGGGAGCACGCGATCTGCGCGTCGCGCCCGGCCACGATCATCGACCAACCCCCGCGTGTGCGGGGAGCACTTCCGGTAAAGTCGCCCGCCCTTTGATTATCATGACCAACCCCCGCGTGTGCGGGGAGCACGGCGTCCTCGGCTGCGCCTGCCACGTCGCCCAGGACCAACCCCCGCGTGTGCGGGGAGCACTGTATGAGACGAACGGGGTCACGGCTGTGGCCGGACCAACCCCCGCGTGTGCGGGGAGCACACGTTTCAGGTATGACTGTGCGTGACATAGCGGGACCAACCCCCGCGTGTGCGGGGAGCACCGGCGTTTCCATTTCGTCGGGCGAACTTCTCGTGACCAACCCCCGCGTGTGCGGGGAGCACGGCCCCGACAGGCGTCGCGCGGCCGAAGGCGCGGACCAACCCCCGCGTGTGCGGGGAGCACGGTGGTCGCCGCGCCGTACTGATGGGGCGCGGAGACCAACCCCCGCGTGTGCGGGGAGCACCTCAAGCGCTCGCGTACCAGCGGTCACATCCAGGACCAACCCCCGCGTGTGCGGGGAGCACCGCACGCGGGGATGGACCTTCGTCAGTAGTCGGGACCAACCCCCGCGTGTGCGGGGAGCACCCACCTGCTACCACAAGTGCGATCCGCGACCAGGACCAACCCCCGCGTGTGCGGGGAGCACGCGGGGTCGTCGCTCAGGGGAATGCCGGTGCGGGACCAACCCCCGCGTGTGCGGGGAGCACAAGATCGCTGAGGTGGGGTGCAGAAAGGACGCGGACCAACCCCCGCGTGTGCGGGGAGCACCTCCCCGGCCGGGCACGGTGACCACCGAGAGAGGACCAACCCCCGCGTGTGCGGGGAGCACGCATATGCTCCTGATCCCCCGATGGACATCGGGGACCAACCCCCGCGTGTGCGGGGAGCACGCCAGGTCGGTGCCGGCCAGCACGTGGATCCCGGACCAACCCCCGCGTGTGCGGGGAGCACGGGTTGAGGACCCGCTCGGGGTGGCCCGACAGGGACCAACCCCCGCGTGTGCGGGGAGCACCGTCTGGGTGCGCCCGTCCAGGGTGAGGGTTCCGACCAACCCCCGCGTGTGCGGGGAGCACCAGGTCGGCGACGCCCACGGCGAGGCGGGGGCGGACCAACCCCCGCGTGTGCGGGGAGCACCTTGGTGGCAGCAGTCACCGTAGAATCGCGAGGGACCAACCCCCGCGTGTGCGGGGAGCACCCGAGGGGTCCGACAGGGGTCCGGCGGGGTCTGGACCAACCCCCGCGTGTGCGGGGAGCACAGCTGGCCAGGAGACTGGAGGAGGTCCAGCGCAGACCAACCCCCGCGTGTGCGGGGAGCACCCTTCGCGACCTGCAGCAACGCAAGCCGTTATAGATTTTTAATCTTAGGGATTTCGAATAAAATAGACCTAAATGGTTCAAATTTACCGGTTTCACCGAAGCACTTCACCACAGCGCCTTGAACGAGCATCCCGCCCCTCCTACGCAGCTTGAACACTGCTGGCCATTCCATCCCACTTTGAGTATCGACGAACCAGCCCAGCCCTTCCACCCCTTCAACGTTTCGACTCACAGGGCACTCCCTCACGACTTGGCACAACCATTGAAGATGCCCCCGCATCGCCAAAACGAGCAAAATATGACATTTGACCACCCAGGGGGAGAGTGAGTTCCTCGGAAGCTATCGAAGTTAGGATCGAGAGCGCTAGCAACTTCCTCGCACGCGCGAGGGTGGGCCAAGCCGCTGCTGATTGACGCGGCCAGCCGATAGCACAGCTCCCTGCACGCGCGGGGGTTAAATCAGCGGAGTGACCGAATCTGGCATTTAGCGAACAGTCGATGCTGATTGATGTAATTTACTTGCCATGTCCTTTCGCCGCTCCCTCCAGAGAGCCACCGCCCGCACTGCCGCCCCCCAACGTGGCAACGACCGGCCTCGGGCGTTGGGCGTGGTGTGGGGCAAGTCCGAAGGACTTCCAGCCCCGTATCCCCTGATCGCGCACCTTCTCGACGCCGCCGCCATGATCGTGGCACTGGGTAGTGACAATTTCCGGATGGGCTTCGGTGGAGCGTCCAAAGCACTGGGGCGACAGGAGCTTCTGTGCCTGGCCCTGTTGGCGGCGCTACATGACCTCGGCAAGGCCATCACCGGCTTTGCCGCCAGGGACAAAACGGCCTGGTTGGCCATGTGGAAGGGGAAACCTCCTTTTTCCGAAGGTTTCTCGCGGGCGCACACCGCCCCGGGACACGCCAGCGCCATACAGGACGGCTGGATCGCGCAGATGGTCGCCGCAGGTCCAGCTGTTAAGACCGTCATCGAATACGTGGGGCTGGTGGTCGGTTCCCACCACGGCAAGGTCCCAGGACTGATGAACACGACCGACGCGCTCACGGCCCTGGCCGCCAGCGGTGACGCGCAGGCCGACTGGGTGTGGGTGCGCTCAGAGATCGCACACACCGTATGGCAGGCGTTGGGCAGCCCGATGTTCTCGGCGGATGAGGACGAACGCTCAAGTCGCGCCCTGGCGGTGGCGGGGGCCTGCGGGATGGTGCAGTGGGCCGACTGGATCGTTTCCCAGGAGTCCTACATCCAGCGCCGCATGGAGCATCTGCCCGGGCCACGGGGGTGGACGGTCGAGGCCGCCCGAGCGTTCTTCGAGTCGGGAATCGAGGCAGCGGCCGCCGAACTCAAACGCATCGGTGTACGGCCGTTGAAGCTGCAGAAGCAGACGTTCGTTGAGCGCTTCGGTTTTGAGCCGCGCGGGGTGCAGCTTTCCCTGCGACAGGAGCTGGCACCCATGATCACCGGGCCTGGTCTGCTGGTCATCACCGACCGTACGGGTGCGGGCAAGACCCAAGCCTCCTTGGATGCCTTCTCCATGATGCGCGAGCGGCTCAACGAAGAAAGAGGGCTGTTGTTCGTCTTGCCGACGATGGCCACCACCGACGCGATGTTCGGGCGGGTCGTGAAAGACATGCGGCGGACTCTGGGCGAGGATGCCACGGTTGAGCTCCTGCATTCCATGGCCAGTTTCTCCGAAGAGGCCGCCCGGCTGTTGGAGAGAAGACCCGGTACTGCCGAGGCCGTGGGTGGAGCCGCGATGGACAAAGCGGTGATCGAGTCCGACTGTGAGCGGGGCAGCCCTTACCGGTCGAAGTGGATGTCGCAAGGGGCGCGGCGTCTGCACGCCACGGTCGGGGTGTGCACTATCGACCAACTGCTCGCGATCTCCCTGCCTTCGCGTTTCCAACCGCTGCGCATGGCCGGTCTGCGCGACAAGGTCGTCGTGATCGACGAGGCCCACACCTGTGACGCCTACTCCCAGAGCCTGCTGCGGCGCACACTCATGTGGCTGGGGGCCATCGGGGTTCCGGTGATCGTGCTCTCGGCGACGCTGCCCGACAAGTTGACGCGATCTCTTCGTGACTCCTATGACGTGGGTGCCGCTTGTTGGCGGCGTATCAACGGTCTGGGCACGGTGGAGCAGTCGGGGCATGAGCAGCGGGCTCCTTACCCCGGCTGGCTCTACTACGACGCCCGGTCGGCGCGTACCCAGGTACGGCACTCTCCCGTGGGTGAGGTCGCCCAGCTCTCGTTTCGCCTGCACGCAATGGAACTCGCTGAGCGCGATCTGGCCAAGCGGGGGGTGCAGATGGCGGAGCGTTGCCGAAGTGTTCTGGACGCGATTTTCGCGCCTGGGGGGCAGGGAAACGCGTTGATCGTGGTCAACACGGTCACTGCGGCCCAGGCGCTGGCGGTGCGGTTGCGCGCGCAAGCCCCGGCCGATTGCCGGGTGGAGCTGCTGCACGCACGTTTTCCTGTGGGAGAGCGCGGTCGGCGCACGGACCGGCTGGAGCAGCAATTCGGCAAACCCGGCTCGCGGGACTCCGAGCAGCGTCTGGCGCGGCCACGCCGCTCGATCCTGGTGGCGACATCGGTTGTCGAGCAGTCCTTGGATTGGGACTTCGACGTGGTGATCAGCGAGCTGGCGCCGATGTCGCTGCTCTTCCAGCGCGCGGGCCGTGCCCACCGCCACCGCTCTGGCGGCCAGATTCCGCGTGCGTGGCGTCAGTGGTCGGTGCACGTGTTGGCGGGGATCGAGCAGGGGCTCCCGGTGGAGGCCGTCCCTTACCCTCTCGACGAGCTCATGGCCACGTGGGAAGCCCTTGAGGAACGCACGGGCAACGGGCTGGAAGCAGCTGCGGGCCTTCCTGGTCGTCTGGTCGAGGTTCCCACCGGTGTGCAGGAACTGGTGGAGCGGGCCACTCGCGACCAGTTGTGGCTGTGTTCGGAGGATGAGCGTTTCGCCGAGGCGGCGATGGCGTGCTGGAGCGAGGCCACGGTGCAGGCCGGGCAAGGCGAGCAGGTCGTCATCCCCCGCCCCGATCTTCGGGTCAAGGATCTTCACAAGCTGACCAGTGCTTCTGAGGACGTCGAAACGATCCTCACCACACGGCTGGGTGCTGACAGCGTGCGGCTGCTGCCGGTGTGGACCAAGGACGACCAAATGTTTTTGGATGCCGACTGCACGCTGCCGATGCCTCAGGTCCCAGAAGAAGAGGACGAGGAGAAGCCCGGTCGTAAGAAAAAGCGCAAGCGGGTCGACCAGGAGATCGTGTGGAGCATCGTCAAGCACACCATCTCCGCGCGTTCGGCCTTTTGGCACGAGGAAGCCCGATCGCCTTCTCCCGGTTGGTTCGACAGAGACCCCGCTCTGGAGCGCGTGGTCACCGTCGAGTTCGAACGCACAGCGACCGACCACCGCATCGCCGACACCGATGTCACCATCACCGGCCACGCTCCGGTTCACCCGATCAGCGCCTACCGGGTGTTGCTCTCGGAGGATCTGGGCCTGTTCGCCGCGTTCTCACGCCGCTACCGCTAGCAAAGGCACCCCTCTTGGACGACTACGACTACAGCCTGCGCCATTGCCCATGGCTGCCTCGCCGCCACTTCAACAGGGACACCGTGGAAGGAGGTTTGCAGTCCCTTTTCACCACGGCCCAGCACACGATCGACATCGTGGCACCCACCCCTCCGGCTTATGGGGCCGTGTGGCTGGTACTGACCACGCTGACGTATCGCATCACCGGCCTGGACCGACAAGACACCCCGCAGGAGTGGGAGAAGCGCCGCGACGCCTGGTATCGCCATGGCACCTTCACGTCCGTCCCCCCTGAGCTGCGCGACTCCGCCGGCGGTGCGGCGGAGAGCAACCCGGTCGAGGAATACTTCGAGCGCTACGCCGATGCTTTCTTCCTCTTCGGGGACAAGCCCTTCCTGCAGGATCGACGCCTTGCCGCTGAGTGCAAGCAGACCTCGGGGGTCAACAAGTTCGTGTTGGGCCGCCCCACCGGTGTCAACTCGGCCACGTGGTGGACACGCCACCACAAGGACAAACAGACCCCGATTCCCCCTGCGGAGGCCATCTGGTGGTTGCTGGTGCAGTGGTACTACGGTGCTGCCGGCCAGATCACCGCACGCGAGGTCGACGGCAAGTCCTCTTCCTCATCACGGTCAGGCATGCTGCGCGGGAGCATGGTCTACATCCCGCGCGGCAAGACCTTGTTCGAGAGCCTTTTGCGATCTCTGGTGCCTCCGGGAGAAGCCGCACCCGACCCGGGTGTGGCGGCGTTCGCCGACGAGTGCCCCTGGGAGTGGGAGGCCTGGCCCTCCCCCGGGCGGCCCGCTCTACAGCCGGGTGGGATGTGTGCGCTGTTGAGCGCGGTGCACAACCATTCGATGCTGCTGGTACGCGACGACAACGGCGATGTCGCCGATGTCTATCGCACGTGGGCCTACCGCAACCCGTGGCCCGCGCTCAAGAAGATCCCGTTTTTGAGTTACGAGCATTCCAAAGGCAACACCCGCAAGGCCAATCCCTCCCGCGCACTCTGGCGTGAACTCGACGCGCTTCTCCCCAGCGCGCGCAACAACGCGCAACCGAGCCGCGACGGCTATCTCCCTCCCGCGTTCCTGGCCGAACGGCCAGACGAAGGCATCGGGATCGCAGGTCTTACCGCGGTGGCCTTCCACCAGGATCCCAAAACCGTGGACTACGCCTGGTGGCTCTCCCAGACCCCTGTGGCTTTGGCTGAGTTCCTCACCGCGGCTGACGAGAACGAGCGGGCGATGGTGGCCGCCGAGATCCAACAGCTGCTGCAGACCTTCGACACCGAGGCGTGGCTCCTGCGTAGCGCGCTGCGCAGCGCCTGGCGCAATGGTGTTCGCAGCGGCCCCAAGGAGAAACTCCTCGAAGCATGGCCCAACCGCGCCACCCCGCTGTTTTGGAAGCGCGCCGAAAACCTCTTCTACGGGCTTTTGTCCGGTGACCAGAGCACCGCCCCTGCTGGGGACGGTAGCCAGGGCCAGCACAGGGGCCAGCGTGCGATTCGCGCACTGACCTGTGAGATCTACGACGAGGTCACCGACCTCGTCGTGCACGCCGAGACCGCCACATCAGCTGATTACCTCCTGCGTCGCGCGGTGATCCGCCACCGCCCCCGCCTCAACCAGACCGCTCATCGAAAGTGAATCCATGACCACACCACTTGCCGATACGCGTTATCGGCTGAGCGAACAGACTCTGCGTGACTTCGCCAAGGAGTTCACCGAGCTGGCGGCCTTCAACGCCTCAGCCCGCGGCGATCTGCGCACTGCGGTGCGTGCTGATCGCACCGACGCTGTTCGCGCTCAGCGCTACCTGATCAGTTGGATGCACGACGAGTTGGGCGGTCTTCCCTCACCCCACGTGCAGGCGTCGCTGTACACCACGGCCGGTCTCATCGCGCATTTCCACAGTGCCCCGACCCTGCTCGAACGCTATGAGCGGCACCTGGAGCAAGAGAAAGAAAAGGAGGAGAAGAACGAGGAGGAGGGAGGGTTTCCTGCGTGGGTTCCCCGCCTGGACCTGGGACTGGCCCTGGGCGAGGTGCAACGCGCCCAGGAAGCCCGCCGCTCTGAGAGGCCCTCCTCGGAATCCGCCGGCCTCTCCCCCATGGAGAAGAGGCTGCAACACCTGTGCCGCTGCGACGACGAGCGGCTACGCCGGTACCTCTTCTCGGCGCTCTCCTACCTGAACTCCGCCGGCGCGGTCCTTCCTGCGTGGTGGCAGCTGGCAGACGATCTTCGCTTCCGCGTCTACCAGCGCAACAAAGTCGCCCTGTACTGGCAGCAGTCCTTCATTTTCGCGCCCCCATGGCGCCGATGACCACACCACCGGTTTCCACCGGCGAGCACACCACCACCTCTTCATTCAACCGAAAGCGAGCACACTCCTGATGAACCCGCGTTTTCTCGACATCCACGTCCTGCAGGCCATGCCCCTCTCCAACCTCAACCGCGACGACCTGGGAGCCCCCAAGGAACTCTCCTTCGGGGGGAAGACGCGGATGCGCGTGTCGAGCCAGTGCTACAAACGCGCCACGCGAACCACGTTGAAGGACCTCTCCACCGACGGCCTGTTCGACTTCGGCGACCGTTCCCGCGCCCACGGGCGTTCCATCATCACCGAGCTGCAAGGCCGGGGCTGGGACGAGAAGGCAGCCAGCATCGCCGCACGCGACGTCTTCTCCACCATGGACAAAACCGAGGAAGCCGCTGCGGCCGAAGAGGCCAAGCCCAAGCGCGGCCGCACCAAACCCAAGGCCGAAGAGGTCGAAGGCAGCAAACTGCTGACCAACGTGTTGCTGTTCCTCAACACCAGCGACATCGCACGCCTGGCCGACCTCGCCGAGCAGCATCGCGACGCTTATGAGAATGCCGCAGCCGAAGGAAAAACCAAGACCGAGACCGCGCAGATCAGCTCCAAGGAACTCATCAAGACCCTCAAGGCCGGAACCGGCGCTGGCCTTGCCCTGTTCGGCCGCATGATCGCGGCACTGCCAGAAGGCAACATCGACGGTGCCGTACAGGTCGCCCATGCCTTCACGACCCACGAGGCCAAACTCGAAGTCGACTACTTCACCGCCGTGGACGACCTGCTCACCGGCACCGGCAAGGAAAGCGGAAGCGCGCACCTGGGAACCGCCGAGTACGCCAGCGGCGTCTTCTACCGCTACGCCACCATCGACATCGCCGAACTCACCCGCAGCCTCGGCGACGAGAAGGCAGCTCTCACCCTCGCGGGTCTCTTCACCCAGGCCTTCGCACTCGCCGTCCCCTCGGGCAAGCGCACCTCCACCGCCCCCCACACCCTCCCCACACTGGTCTACACCGCGGCTCGTACTGACCGCCCCGTCAGCCTCGCCGCAGCGTTTGAAGCCCCGGTTCGCCCCAACCAACACGGCCACCTCGACACCAGCCTCAAGGCGCTGGGAGAACACCTGGCCGGCCTGGACGGCTTCCTCGGCACCGAAGGACGCCTCTGGCACGCCCACTCCGCAATGCTCAGCACCCAGAAAATGCAGGACTCCCTTTCCCGGGACACCTCCGCGAGTTCCACCGACACCTCCGCAAACACCCACGTGTCGGCCGACGTCTTCGGGGACCGCCTGACCCTGCCGGCCTTGACCGAGCGAATCAGCGCAGGCGCGAAGTGACCGAACGAACCCTCGCGCTCTTGCTGACCGGCCCCTTGCAGTCTTGGGGCTGCAGGTCGTCGTTCAACTACCGTGACACCCAGGACCACCCAACGCTGTCGGGGATCTTGGGGTTGTTGGCCTCCGCCTCAGGAATTACTCGTGATGAGCCTTTGCCCGAGGAATGGTCGGGCCTGAGCATGCTCATCCGCGTCGACCGCGCCGGCACCCCCCTCACCGACTACCACCTCATCGGTGGGGGCTACCCGGCGGCCGAACGGATGATCACCGCCGAGAAGTCACGCCGGTCACACGCTGTCATCACTGAACGCGACTACCTCAGTGATGCCGCTTTCACCGTCTACCTCCAAGGGTCCGCTGAGGTGACCGAGGAACTGGCGCGAGCACTCAAAGCACCGCACTGGTCGCCCTACCTGGGCAGGCGCGCCTGCCCGCCATCCCTGCCGGTGCTTCTTGGAACCGTCGGCGAGAAGAAAGAGGAGATCGCCGCGCGTCTGCCCCTCTACCGGGCCGGCCGCAAAAAAGCAGCCGGAGGGAAACCAGCCGTGTTGCGCGTCGACGCCTACCGCGACGCCCGCTCCTCTGCTCGGGAAGAGGACGACATCCCGGTCGACCGTTGGGCCCGCGACGTACCCACCGGCAGCGACCCCGAGAACCGCTCTTTCAGTGAGCGGCCGGTCAACGAGTTCCCGCTCGAATTCACCACAGACGACTGCGCAGGCATCGGCATCGCCGCTTACACCACGATCGTCACCGCACTGAAGGAAGCAGCGTGAGCGACCCGCAAGAACTCTGGCTCACCCAGATCGTCTTTCCCACCGCCTCGGTGGGACGCTTCCTGCGCGACGCCAGGAAAACGCACCAGATGATCATGGGGATGTTTCCCGACGACCTCGGCGTCCACCCCCGCCGTGCATGCGGGGCGCTGTACCGCATCGAGCCCACTGAGCGTCAAGTCGTGATCCTCGTGCAGTCCACGATCGAACCTAAAACGAAGAAATTCGCGCACAGCCGCACGCTCTCACTCGCCCCGTTACTCGACCGGCTCACCGAAGGCGCGACCGTGCGCTACCGGATCGCCGCCAACCCCATCAAGTCGGCCAAGACACCGGGGGACCGCTCACGCGGCCAGCGCAAAGCCCTGCACGGCCACCATGCCGAGGAGTGGTGGGAGCGCAAAGCCCACGAGGCGGGCCTGCACCTGACTCTCACCCGCAGCCGCCGCTACGACTTCGCCGCGGCCCCTCCAACCGAGGAACCTCCCGAAACGGACGACAAAAAACCCGACCGTCTTCTGCACCACGGAGTCCGCTTCGAAGGACTCGCCGAAATCACCGACCCCAAGGCGCTCACAACCGCCATCGTCGACGGAATCGGTCGAGGAAAAGCCCACGGGCTCGGCCTGCTCTCAATCATTCCCCAGGAGACCTGACCATGGTCCGCCGCTTACCCAAAACCCTGGGAGCGCCCTCGGTCATCGCGCTCCCCCGAGTCATCGACCGATTGAGCTTCCTCTACCTCGACACCGTCAAAATCCAAGCCGACCGCAACGGCGTGTGCGCCATGGTCGAATTCGACGGAGAAACCGAGCGGGTCTACCTGCCCAGTGCGGGCATCGCCTGCATCCTCCTTGGACCGGGCACCTCCACGACCCACGAGGCCATCTCCAAACTCACTCGTGACGGAACCACCATCATCTATGTCGGAGACGCCGGTGTGCGGTGTTATTCGGCGTTCCTCAACGACAGCACAACCACTCGTCTCCTCGACCGCCAAATCGAGATCGTCTCCGACCCACAGCGCCATCTCGACGCCGCGCGCCGTCTCTACGGCATGCGCTACGACGAGCCCCTCCCTGAAGAACTCACACTGGACCGGCTTCGCGGTCTGGAGGGGCGGCGGATGAAAGCGCTGTACCGCACACTCGCCCAGCAGCACAAAATTCCCAGCTTCAAACGCAGCTACGACCCCAACGACTGGGAGTCCCAGGACCCGGTGAACATGGCGCTCACCTGTGCCAACATGACCCTCTACGCCATGGCGACCGCCGTCCTGCTCAGCCTGGGGGCATCGCCGGCCATCGGCATCCTCCACCACGGCCAGCAACGCGCGTTCGCCTTGGACATCGCTGATCTGTACAAAGCAAAAGTCTCGGCACCTCTGGCATTCTCACTTCACAAAAGTCTCCATCCCGACCGACAGGTCCGGCACCGGATGCGTGAAGATTTCCGCCTCCTGAACCTGATACCGAGCATGGTTGAAAACGTCTACAAAGTATTGGACCTCCCACACAAAAAGCAGTCAGAACCCGCTGACATCGTCAACCTCTGGGACCCCGACGGCGCTGTCCCCTCAGGGGTCAACTACAGCAAAGTGGACTGGTAGATGGCTGGCGGGTTTGTCGCTATCGCCACTACAGCCATCGTGGATGGAACCCGCGGCGCGCTGACTCGATGGATGGTCGAGCCTGCGCCCGGGGTCTACGTCGGGACACTCACAGAACGCGTGTGGAAAGAGCTGTGGGGTGGTCTTTGTTCGTCGATTGATGCTCAAGGCGGGTGGGCCGTGTTGATCCACAACGCTCCAACCGAACAAGGGTTCAGCGTCCTCACCCATGGAGAAGGGACAAGGCGACCTCGCGAAATTGACGGATTTGCATTAATTGGGTGGCCTTTGTCTGAATCTCTTGAGGTTAAAAATCTATAACGGCCCACATTGCCGCAGGTCGCGAAGGGTGCTCCCCGCACACGCGGGGGTTGGTCCGAGGTGGTTCTGATGGATCTGACGCAGCAAACGTGCTCCCCGCACACGCGGGGGTTGGTCGTACTCGACGGTTCCGTCAGTTTGGCGCTTGGCGTGCTCCCCGCACACGCGGGGGTTGGTCCTGCTCGCGTGGTGCGGTTGTGGCGGTCAATCTGTGCTCCCCGCACACGCGGGGGTTGGTCCCATGGGTTCAGGACGACAGCGAGCTGCGCAAGGTGCTCCCCGCACACGCGGGGGTTGGTCTAGGAAAGGGATACGGCCCCCTTTTCCCATCCCGTGCTCCCCGCACACGCGGGGGTTGGTCCCCCGCGATTCTACGGTGACTGCTGCCACCAAGGTGCTCCCCGCACACGCGGGGGTTGGTCTAACCCCCTCCCGATCCGCCAAGTCTCGCTCGGGTGCTCCCCGCACACGCGGGGGTTGGTCCATTTGGAGCTGCACCACGAGGGTTGGCAGACGGTGCTCCCCGCACACGCGGGGGTTGGTCGCCCAGGCCCAGGCCGAGAAGACCGGCCGTGACGTGCTCCCCGCACACGCGGGGGTTGGTCCGGGGGACTTCGGGCCGACCGGCCCCGACCGCTGTGCTCCCCGCACACGCGGGGGTTGGTCCTCACCGCGCTGCTGGCCGGACATGACTGCACCGTGCTCCCCGCACACGCGGGGGTTGGTCCTGGAGGTATTCGG
The DNA here is from genome assembly GCF_030268225.1 of Nocardiopsis ansamitocini. Classification (GTDB taxonomy): domain Bacteria; phylum Actinomycetota; class Actinomycetes; order Streptosporangiales; family Streptosporangiaceae; genus Nocardiopsis_D; species Nocardiopsis_D ansamitocini. Next base: position 526,124 of record NZ_BSQG01000004.1, read on the forward strand.
TGGCCTCGTCCGGCCTGTTGTGCTCCCCGCACACGCGGGGGTTGGTCCTCCGGGGGCAGCCGTGAATGACCCGCGCCAGCGTGCTCCCCGCACACGCGGGGGTTGGTCCCATCCTTCGCTGTCCTTGCCAAACCCCAGATGGTGCTCCCCGCACACGCGGGGGTTGGTCGGAGGGGCCGCGCCGAGGGGGGCGCGGCCCGGAGTGCTCCCCGCACACGCGGGGGTTGGTCTGGTCGCGGGTCGCATTACTGACGCCAACGCCCGTGCTCCCCGCACACGCGGGGGTTGGTCGGTACCGGCCAGCTCAAGGCGAGATGCGTCACCGTGCTCCCCGCACACGCGGGGATTGGTCTCCAGCGGCCGTCGCGTCCCAGGTACACCTCGTGTGCTCCCCGCACACGCGGGGGTTGGTCCTCTTATCACAAAACGCTCCCAGTCCCCGGGAGGTGCTCCCCGCACACGCGGGGGTTGGTCGATTCCGTCACCGACGGGTGGGACTCCGGTACGGTGCTCCCCGCACACGCGGGGGTTGGTCGGTGCACTTCACAGGCAGGTTGGCGGGGCGGATGTGCTCCCCGCACACGCGGGGGTTGGTCGGCCACCCCCACCCGCCCCTACGAGGTCATCAAGTGCTCCCCGCACACGCGGGGGTTGGTCCGACCCGTGGGCAGGCGGATTCACCGCCGGAGAGTGCTCCCCGCACACGCGGGGGTTGGTCCTCCGAGCTTTCTTTGGACGGCACGATTCGAGCGTGCTCCCCGCACACGCGGGGGTTGGTCCGGTCCGGGACGACACTTTTGTGTTGTCGACTAGTGCTCCCCGCACACGCGGGGGTTGGTCGTTGCGGCGCAGCGCATCGGGGTTGGCTGCGGGGTGCTCCCCGCACACGCGGGGGTTGGTCCGCCACGAGCACGTTGCGCGCGCGAGCGGGCCGGTGCTCCCCGCACACGCGGGGGTTGGTCCACTCCATTCAAGTTCCACGGGGTGAGGCTCTGGTGCTCCCCGCACACGCGGGGGTTGGTCCAAGTCAGGGACAAATAAGTTCAAGCTTCGCGTGTGCTCCCCGCACACGCGGGGGTTGGTCCATCATGAAAATGGCGACGGGGTTGTACGTCCTGTGCTCCCCGCACACGCGGGGGTTGGTCTGCATAGGTGTGAGGACGCAGTCTCCGGGATGCGTGCTCCCCGCACACGCGGGGGTTGGTCTTGGGGTGTGGGAGTGGACGCGAGGCACGCGGAGTGCTCCCCGCACACGCGGGGGTTGGTCGATCGCGGAGAAGAGCGGTCTGGCGTAGGTGTGGTGCTCCCCGCACACGCGGGGGTTGGTCCGAGCCCGTGAGCCCAGAGTGGTGCACCTCGCCGTGCTCCCCGCACACGCGGGGGTTGGTCCCCGGGACGTGGATGGTCACGCCCGGCGTCGTCGTGCTCCCCGCACACGCGGGGGTTGGTCCCCCGGGGCCGTGCGGCGGGCCCCACAGAGGCCGTGCTCCCCGCACACGCGGGGGTGGCTACGTCGGTGTTTTGTGGGGTTCTGGCGCGGTTTTTGTGAAGCGGTCACACAACGTAACGGTCATCAGTGATTATCAGGAACCCTCCGCGCTGATCGTGTTCCCTCGGCAGGGTCCAATCCCATGGACGAGGTCTGCGCATGGATCGCCCGGGCACTGTTTCCCGAAGCCATCGACATCACGGTCACCAACGTGGAGACCACGGAGAATGGGATGTCCATCGAGGCGAGAACAGCGGGTGACGGTGCTTGCTGCCCGGCCTGTTCCCAGTGGTCACAACGGGTGCATGGCTCCTACTGGCGTCATCCCGCCGACCACCCGCCGCCGGATCACCGGTGCGCCTTCGCCTTCGGGTCCGCCGGTTTCTGTGCCCGAACCCCGGATGCGGTCGGCGGACCTTCGTCGAACAGGTGGCAGGCCTGACCCACCGACGCAGCCGCTGGACCGAGCGGCTGCGCCCGGTACTGGCCGCGACCGGGCTCGCCCTGGCCAGCCGCGCCGCCGCCCGCCTCCTCTGCGGCCACCTGGCGATCCCGGCCAGCCGGAGCACCCTGGTGCGGCAGGTGGCCGCCCTCGATGACCCCGAACCGTCAAAGGTCCGCGTGATCGGCGTGGATGAGTTCGCCCTGCGCAAAGGGCATGTCTACGGAACAGTCCTGGTCGACGTCGAAACCCGCCGCCTGTGGATCTGCTGTCCGACCGAGAGGCGGCCACGGCCGCAGCCTGGCTCCAAGAGCACCCTGATATCGAGGTCCTGTGCCGGGACCGGGCCGCGTTCTACGCGGAGGCCGTCGACACCGGTGCGCCCCAGGCGGTCCAGGTCGCCGACCGGTGACACCTGTGGCACAACCTCGGCCAGGCCGTCGAACGCTGCGTCTCCGACCACAGGACCGAGCTGCGCCCCGCGTCCTCAACGGCTCAGGAGGAGGCCCCTGAAGCCGAACCCGCACCCGCCCCGCTCCGCCGGGCACCGCCACGCCAACCGGGTGTGCGAGACCCACGCCACCGTCCACGACCTGCGCTCCAAAGGCCACAGCATGAGGTCGATCCAACGCCAGCTCCGGATGGGCGCCAGCACCGTAGTCCGCTACGCCCACGCCGCGACCCGCGAGGAACTGCTCCGCAGGCCGTGCCAGGAGCATTCGAGCCGGGTCGACCCCTTCAAGCCCTACCTCGACCAGCGCTGGGACCAGGAGGGATGCACCAACGCCTGGAAGCTCTTCGAGGAGATCAAGGAGCTGGGCTACCCCGGCGGTTACTCCATGGTGCGCGCCTACCTGTACCCCAAGCGCATCCGAGCCCAGCCGGCCGAGCCGCGACCGCCCCGGGTGCGCAAGGTCGCCGGGTGGATCATGACACCCCCGGATGCCCTGAGCGAGGAGGACCGCCTGCCACCTCAAGGAACTGTCCGAGGGGTGCCCGGAGCTGGGGACGCTGGCCGTACTCGTGCGCTTCTTCGGACAGATGCTCACCCGACGGGAAGGGCACCGCCTGGAGGCATGGCTCAACGAGGTGCGTGGATCGGGGCTGCGTGCGCTGCGGGTGTTCACTGAAGGGCTGATACGCGGCCAGGACGCGGTGCGGGCCGGGTTGAGCCTGCCGTGGAGTTCCGGCCCGGTCGAGGGCAACGTCAACCGCATCAAGATGCTGAAGCGGCAGATGTACGGCCGGGCCGGGTTCGTTCTGCTGCGTAAGCGGGTGCTGCTCGCCTGAAAACCATCACGCTTTGTGACCATTCCACAGAAAAAGCGCCAGAACCAGCACTGACGAACAGGACCAAGCGCGGGCGCGCGGTGGTGGACCACATCGCCGCGTTGACGGACCCCCAAGTGATCGAGCAGCACCGCGCCCTAATGCGGTAAGGGCCTGACCTGGTGTGCAAGGGTCTGGGACCATGGAATCTCCAGCCACGTGACAATCAGTAAGGGCTTCTCATGCTGCGCATCGCCATCCCCAACAAGGGTTCGCTGAGCGATTCGGCGGCCAGGATGCTCCATGAGGCCGGCTACCGGCTACGCACCGAATCCAATGAACTGGTGGTCGTCGACGAGGCCAACGGGGTGGAGTTCTTCTACCTGCGTCCTCGCGACATAGCCACCTATGTCGGGTCCGGACAGCTCGACATCGGCATCACCGGGCGCGACCTGCTGTTGGACTCAGCGGCCCCGGCCGAAGAGGTACTGAAGCTGGGCTTCGCCCGCTCCACGTTCCGCTTCGCCGGTGTGCCCGGATCTGCCGGCAGCGTCAACGACCTGGCAGGCATGACCATCGCCACCTCCTACCCCGGGGTGGTCGCCAAGCACCTGGCCGAACACGGCGTGGAAGCGGCCGGGATCGTGCGCCTGGACGGCGCGGTCGAGACCTCCCTGCGGTTGGGTGTCGCCCAGGTCATCGCCGACGTCGTCGAGACCGGTGCGACCCTGGCCCACCTGGGGTTGGAGGTCATCGGAGAGCCCATCATGCACTCCGAGGCCATCATCATCCGCCCCTTCGGGGCCGACGCCTCCCACCCGCCTGCCCAGCGCTTCCTGCGCCGCATGCAAAGCGTTCTGGTCGCCCGCGGTTACGTGATGGTCGATTACGACATCGCCGCCCGCCACCTCGACAAAGCGATGGCGTTGACTCCCGGCCTGGAGTCACCGACCATCTCTCCCCTGCACCGGGAAGGGTGGTCGGCCGTGCGGTCGATGGTCCCCGCCGACAAGGCGCACACGGTCATGGACGAGCTGGCGGCCGTGGGCGCCCGCGCCATCTTGGCCACCCGCATCCACGCCTGCCGTATCTGAACGCGGCTACGGGTACTCCAGAAAGGAACGCACAGGTCGCGCCGTTTCGAACGGAGTTCGGGGCCAGTCCTGTCCGGGGCCGACCGGTCCGATTCGGGCCCGGCCTTCGTGGCCGCTTTGCTCACCTGCCGTCCGGCAGCCCGGCCCCGAGTGCACTGACACCTTGAATCCCTCACCGTTTTTCGAACGGGGTGTGCAGGGCTGTCATGAAACCGATCTTGAGTTGCCCGGAAATGACCTTCTGCCGCTCGCTTCGGAACGGGCGCGATCGTTGTGGGAAAAGGAGCCCTACGCTCAAGCCCCGTGGAAGCAGGCCGGCAGGGTCGGGCCCAGCGAAATGCCGCCGGGCCCCGCCCCGGGGCGCCCGAGGCGGGGGCCGGGCTGGACAGACCGGCCCCCGCCAAAAGGATGGCTGTGACAACAGCTATGGCTTGAGCAACCCTCGATTCCGCGGCCGGAGGAGAGGTCGTTTCTCTTCGGCTTTGTCAGGGCCCAACCGGCTGCATGATCGCTTCGATCTCCACGAGAAGGTCTGATCGGCAGATGTCCACGGGAAAATAGGCGACATCGGCACCGGCGGGCAGATAGCCACCCAAAAGGTCTCTCACTTTCGGCAGATCGGCGTCGTGGCGTACATAGACCTTGCTGCTGCGGATCGCGGCCAATCCGAAGGTTCCCGGTACACCGTGCTTCAGAAGGTTCTCCGGGGAGACCAGACCGGCGATGTTCTCCATTGACGTGTGCACCTGCGCCTCAAGGTCTCCGATGTTGACACTCTGGTGGCCGCGGATGGAGGCGGTTCCCGAAACGTAGATGGTTCCTGCTTCTTCCTGCGCGGAACCGGGCAAGAACGAAGCCCGGGCGAATTGCGGTGCCCGGGGCCCGTACCGATCCGGATAGCTGTATGCCGAGATCTGCACCGGATTCTCGATGTTGGTGACACCTTGGCGGCTGGTGGCCAGAAGGTAGAACCAGACACCGCGCTCCCGTGCTCCGATGCCCGTGGCCGCGGGTGCCTGCGTCACGTCCAGGGCCTGTTCGTCGAAGGCCAGTGCCCGGCCCAGGCAGAAGTCCCGGTACACCTCCAAACCTTGGTGGTTGTTCCCGTTGATCTCACCGATCGAGTTCCACATCCGAAAGATCGTCGGATACCCCAACTGCTCGAGTACGTCGAAAGCCCTCGAATAGGCGTTGAACACCGGGCGCCGGTACTCGTCCTGATACGGAACGTACGCCGCGCAGAGCACCGTGTTTTTGTCGTGTGCGTAGTAGACGCCGCCGAGCTCACCGGACTCGACTTCTCCCGTAGCGGGCCAGATCTCGTCGAAACCGGTTGCGGGTGATGCGGACATCGGCAGGTCGAGGGCCAGGGAACCGTTCTCGATCCGGGGTGCGGTTGCGGTTGCGGTGTAGCGAATCATCCCGAGCCGACGGTACGCGGTGTTGGGAGTGGCGCTTGCCGGTTCAGCCGGTTTCCAGACAGGCAGCATCGCAATATCTCCAGAAATAGGGGGAGGGATGAGAGGGGTCGTCCTACGCCTCGGAGGCCCGGCTCATTTCCATGTGCAGGTGGTCGGCGAGCTGGCTGCTGGTCGGCAGGTCGAAGAGCAGAGTCGCGGCCACCGTCATCCCGCTGAGGGTGGAGATCCGGTTGCGCAGCTCGATCATGGCCAACGAGTCCAGACCCAGTGCGTCGAACCGATCCGTGCCCACGATGCTTCCGGCGTCGGCATGCCCGAGGATCGAGGCGACCTCAGCCCGCACGAGCTCGTCCAGTTCGATCGTGGAGAGCCCTGCCGGCCAGCGTCTCCGTGTCGGAGGCGCCTCGGTGCGGAAGAGGTCGCGGATGACTGGTGGGGCCTTCGGGGCGTTGCGGTCCAGACGCACCGGTAGCAGGACGGGTTCCTTCGCTCCGAGAGCAGCGTCGAACAGGTCCAGGATCTCGTCAGGGGTGAGGCCGAGAACGCCGTAGGAGCGCATGCGCAGGAGCGCCACCTCCGGGATCTGGTCGCCTAGGCCGCCTTCTTTGCCCGCACCAAGCTCCAGCAAGCCCCAGGCCAGTGACAGCGCGGGCAGGCCCCGCCTCTGCCGATGCACGGCAAGCGCGTCCAGGTAGCGGTTCGCGGCACCGTAGTTGGCCTGCCCCGCGTTCCCGAAAGTTCCGGCGACGGACGAGAACAGGATGAAGGCGCGCAGCGGCAGGGCCTGAGTGGCAAGATGCAGGTTCCAGGCTGCGTCCGCCTTTGACCGCAGCACCGTGTCCATCCGCTCAGCGGTTTGGGAGGCGAGCACGCCGTCGTCGACGACTGCGGCAGCGTGGAGCACTGCGCTCAATGGGGGGTCGCAGGAACGGACGAGTTCGTCGACCGCGGCGGGATCGGAGACGTCGGCCGCGCGGACGGTGACCAAGGCGCCGAGCTCGGTCAGTTCCGCCACCAGTTCGGCCACCCCCCGGGCGTGCCGCCCTTGACGGGACACCAGCATCAGATGCCTTACACGGTGTGTTGTGACCAGGTGGCGGGCCAGCAGTGAACCGAGAGCGCCGGTGCCGCCGGTGAACAAGACCGTGCCGTCCGGGCCGAGAACAGGAGCTGTTTCCGGGATGGTCGGGGTGGCCCCCACTATCCTCAGCGTGTAAGGCACATCGCCGCGCAGAGCGATCTGGTCCTCAGTGGTACCGCCGACCAGTTCCAGGACTCTTTCGATGGGCATGTCGGTATCGGTGTCAACCACGCTGACCTGGCCGGGGTACTCGGCCGACACCGCTGTGGCCATCCCGACCACGGCGGCCGAGGCCAGGTCCGGGTCCAGGCCGGTGGCGTCCCGAGTGACCACGATCAGATGGCCCTCACCGCTCCATGCCTGGAGATCGGCCAGCACACGCGCGGTGAGCTGATGAACGTCCTCCTGCTCGGCGACGGCGTTCACGAGCGTGACCGGGGCCGTCTCCCGAGAAGTGGGCATCGGGACCCAGTGCGGCCGATACAGCATTGACTCGGCCGCAAGCAGGGGGCGGGTGAGCATCGATCCCACGGAAACCAGCGCACGGTCTGTCTCATCGCGGATGTCGACGGTGAACCGGCCCTCACCCGTCCGGGTGCAGCGAACCCTGGCGGTACGGCCGCTTCCGCGATCGAACACCTGGACGTCGTTCCAGGCGAACGGCATGCGGGGGCCACCGGAAGGATCGGCCAAGGCGTGCGCGTGAACGGCGGCGTCGAGCAGAACCGGATGCACGTCGAACGGCCCATCGGCCGCCCGGGGCAGGCTCAGCTCGGCGAAGAGTTCCTCACCGAACGTCCATAGCCTCTGCACTGCCTGGAAAGCCGGACCGTAGTCCAGCTCGGCGTAATTCTTTTCGACGTCGATCTCGGTGGCGCCGGCAGGAGGCCAAGGCGTGGTCGCCAAGTTTACGGGCTTGGCAGAGACGGCCAGTTTCCCTGAGGCATGCCGGGTCCAGGTGCCGCTCCCGGGTTGCTGGGAGTAGATGTCGAAACGGCCGTCCTCGATCACCAGTTGCAGCAGGCAGTCCTGGGTCGGGTCGAGCCGTAACGGACTCTCCATTATGAGTTCGCCGACCGCGCGGCCCCTATTGGCGTGGACGATGAGGTCTACAAAGACAGCGGCCGGCACCACGACCGACCCGCCGATCACGTGGTCTCCGAGCCAGGGGTGGGAGCGCAGCCCGATCTGACCGCCGTGCACCACTCGTGAGGAGTCCGGGGCGACCAGAGCCGGCCCGAGGAACAGATGCCCGCCTCCCGTCTGCACCGCCGCCGGCACCTGGGGCGGGATCCAGTAACGGGAGCGCCGGAACTGGTAGGTGGGCAGATCAACGGGATCGGAACCAAGCCTGCCCGCGACGTCTCCCCAGCTGATCGAGGCGCCGGCGCAGTGCAGTGTGCCCAGTGCGAGGAACAGGCTGTCGGCCGTACCGGCGGTCGAGACTGAGGGGCCGTACAGGGCTGCGGCTCCCCGTAGTACCGCGTCCGGACCGATCTCCAGGAATGCCCCGACCCCGGAGTCGGTGGCCCTCTGGAGGGCGTCGGTGAAACGCACCGGCAGCCGGGCGTGGCTCACCCAGTACTCGGCGTCGATCTGCGTCAGAGGCTGACCGGTCACGGCAGAGATCACGGTACGGGAGGGCGCACGGTAAGTCAGGGTCTGGGCAACGGCGCGGAATTCCTCCAGCATCGGGTCCAGCAACGGGGAGTGGAACGCGTGGCTCACTCGCAGGCGCCGGTGCCCTGGAAAATTTGCGGCGATCTCGAGAACCGCCTCTTCCACACCGGAGATCACCAGCTTGCCGGGAGTGTTCACAGCCGCCACAGCGACCTCGTGATCGCGGCCTTCCAACAAGGTCAGCACGTCGTTCTCGGTGGCATTCAGCGTCATCATCGCCCCACCGGAGGGGAGGGCGGCCATCAGCCGCCCACGGGCGGCCACCAAGGCCGCTGCATCAGCCAGGGACATCATCCCGGCCACGTGGGCGGCAGCGATCTCCCCCACCGAGTGCCCGGCGAGGACGGCCGGGGTCACGCCCCACGACTCCAGCAGGCGGAACAGGGCCACCTCGAACGCGAACAACGCGGCCTGGGCGTGGTCGGTCCGGTCGAGCAGAGCTTCCTGTTCCTTGTCGGTCTCTCCGAACGCCACGTCCTGCACGCTTTGCCCACCCACCGGGCCGATCGCGGCGCTGGTCGCCGCGAAGGACCGGGCGAAGACGGGGAACCTCTGCGCCAGTTCACGCCCCATGCCGGCCCGTTGCGCCCCCTGGCCGCTGAACAGGAAGGCGACCTGAATGCCGGGGTCCGCCCTCCGCCCCGCGGTCTCCCCCGCGGCCAGGGCCCTGAGGGCGTCGAGGTCCCCGGCGGCCACCACCGCACGGTGGCTCAACGGGGTTCGGCGCAGCAAGTCTCTGGCCACCCTGTCAGGATCGGCCCGGGGCAGCTCCGACAGCGAGGCTGCCAAGGCCGCGGCCGAGTCCTGTAGGGCCTGCGGGCCGACCGCACTCAGTATCCACGGTAGTGGAAGCGCCTCTGCGGCGTCTCGGCGGTGCTCAGCAGGTGGTGTCTCCTCCAGTACTACGTGGGCGTTCGTGCCACCGATACCGAACGAGGAGACGGCGCTGCGGCGGATCCGCTCGCTTCTCGGCCACGGGCGTCCCTGTTCGAGCAGAGCGACTTTCCCGGAGTCCCATCGGACCCTCCGGCTGGGGTTGTCGGCATACAGCGAGGCGGGCAGGCGCTCGTGCAACATCGACTCGACCATCTTGATCACACCGGCCACGCCGGCCGCAGCCTGTGTGTGCCCGAGGTTTGACTTCACCGACCCCAGCCATACCGGGTCGCGCCGTCCCTGCCCGTAGGTGGCCAGCAGCGCCTCCGCCTCGATCGGGTCTCCCAAAGCCGTGCCCGTGCCGTGCCCGTCCAGTGCGTCGACATCGGTCGGGGTGAGGCCTGCGTCGGCCAAGGCGGAACGGATGACGGCCTGTTGCGCCTGCCCACTCGGCGCGGTGAGACCGTTGGAGGCGCCGTCGGAGTTCACGGCGCTGCCCCGGACCAGCGCCAGCACCGGATGGCCGTTGCGGCGGGCGTCGGAAAGCCGTTCCAGCAGCACCACACCCGTGCCTTCGGCCCAACCGGTCCCGTTGGCCCCGTCGGAATAGGATCGGCATCGGCCGTCGGGCGACAGGCCCCGTTGACGGCTGAACGCCAGGAAGTTCCGCGGTGAGGAGATGACCGTCGAGCCACCGGCCAATGCGAGGGAGCACTCCCCCGATCTCAGTGCTCTGACGGCCCAGTGCAGTGCCACCAGCGACGAGGAACAGGCCGTATCGACTGCGATCGACGGGCCGTTGAAGCCGAACGTGTACGAGATGCGCCCGCAGGCCGTCGCCCGCGAGGAGTTGATGCCCAGCCTTGCTTCCATTTCGTGAACGTCGAAACGCGCTGCGTAGTCATCGCTCATCACCCCGACGAATACGCCGGTGTCGCTCCCTCTCAGGGTCGTGACGTCGATCCCGGCCCGCTCGAACAGCTCCCACGATGTCTCCAGGAGCAGTCGCTGTTGAGGGTCGACGACCAGTGCTTCGTTCGGCGGGATACCAAACGGTTCCGGGTCGAAATCCATGGCGTCGTAGAGGAAACCGCCTCGACGGGTCGTCGAGTGGCCGACCCGTTCGGCATCCGGGTCGTACAGGTCGTCGACGTCCCAGCCGCGGTCCGTGGGAAAGTCACCGGTGGCGTCCACACCATCTGCGACCAGTCGCCACAAATCCTCCGGAGAGGAGGCGCCTCCCGGGTAGCGGCAGGCCATTGCGACGATCGCGATCGGGTCGTCCCGTCCCGGGTCCCCGGGAACCTTGATCCGCGCGGCCTGCGGCTGGACGGGCGGCTCCGGCCGGCTGAGCAGCCCCAGCACAGCCTTGGGGGTGGGGCGGTCGAAGATCAGCGTGTGCGGAAGGTCGGCACCGGTGAACTCCCCGAGCCTCAGACGCAACTGGCTCCCCGTCAGCGAGGTCAGCCCGAGATCACCGAAGGGTCGGTCGAGCCACCCCTCCCCTATGCTTGCGCCGGTCAGGGCCTCTATCTCGGCGCGCATGAACTCGACCAGACCAGGATGTGCGTACGGTGCGACAGGCGCCGCGAACGCCTGCGACCGAACCGGCTGAAGTGGATCGATCAGAGAATTCGGCGACTCGGCTGGCCCGGACGCGGCGCCCCGCACCGTGGCCGTGACCGGCGTGCCGCCCGCACCCGAAACCGTTCCCGGGACCGAGAAACCAGCCGTGGCCGCAGGCCCCGCCCCACGACCGGAACGTTCGGCGGCACCGGGGACCGGGCCGCCCGTGCGCGGCTGCCACGCAAGCGCACGGCGCAACGGTTTACCGGAAGCGTTGCGCGGGACCTCGGCGATGGTCTCAAAACTCACCGGGACCTTCTCCGGAGACAACTGTTTCGTGCACAGTCGACGCAGACCGCTCCGGTCGAGGACGTCTTCGTCGGCAGGGACGATATACGCGACCGGAACCTGACCGAGCATGTCATCGGGGCGACCCGCCACCAGGACGTCGGTCACCGAAGGATCACGCAGCAGGACGGTCTCGATCTCGGCGGGGTGGATGTTGCGGCCACCGCACAGGAACATGTCATCGATGCGCCCCTCGATGCTCAGTACGCCGTCCTCCAGGCGCCCGGCGTCTCCGGTTCGATACCAACCCTCCACGACATTCGGCGTGGGCCGACCGTGGTAACCGATCATCAGGGCCGGTGTCCGCAGATGGATTTCGCCTTTGACGATCGCGACCTCGACCCCGGGCAATGGGATCAGCCCCGGATCGCCGGGGCGCTGGATGGCGGTCATGCCACAGGTCTCGGAACTGCCGTACCCGTCAACCAGGTCGAGGCCGAAAAGGTCCCGCACGGCGGCCCGAGTCGGCGCCGTGTTGCTGGCCCCGGCGCTCAGGCACAGTCGCGGCGCCCAGGCCCGGTCAAGCCGTTCGTTGCGTAGTTTCAGGTAGATCGCCGGCACTCCGAGCAGCACGGCGCCCGGATGCTCGGCCAGGGCAGCCGCTGTGTCATCCACGGCGATCCGGACGTGCGCGCCGATCGTGATGGCACCGCCCAACACGCACGACAACGCGAAACTGGATTGTAGGGGCAGGGGCCAGACGATCGTGTCCTCTCCTGAAAGCCCCAGCATCGGCACGTACCCGGCTGCCGTGGCCCAGACCGTGGCCCGCTGCGAGGTGATGACGCCCTTGGGGTCACCGGTGGTACCCGAGGTGTAGACCAGCCAGGCAGGATCATCCATGGCCAGATCGTCCCGTGGGGACGTATTCCGCCCGCGTGCGGCGGCCGGCAAGCCGTCCTCGACGATCAGCAACCGAAGATTCTCACGAGCAGCGCACAACCGATGCGCGATCCCGGCCTGCGCGGCATGGGCGATGAGCAGAACGGCCCCACTGTCGTCGGCTATGCGTGCCAGTTCCGCCTCGGTGGCGGTCGGGCCGACCGGCACTCCTACGGCCGAGGCCCGCAGCACTCCCAGCCAGTATTCGACGAACTCGACCCCTGCTCCCAGGTGGAGCAGAACCCGTTCACCAGGATGCACTCCCAGTCCTGACGCGATAGCAGCACTACGGCTACGCAACTGACCGTAGGTCACCGAACGGCGTCCGTCACTGTAGGCCGGGCGTTCGGCCGGATGCATAAGCAGTGAAGTCACCAAAGGCCTGATCAGGGAGTCCTGAACCATAAACACGTTTTCGGTGTGGGCCATCTCAGCTCGAACTCCATCAGTATCGGTCGACAAGGAATATCCGATAAAAGAAACCAGGGTTCATCTGGCGGCTCACATGAATGCGAAACAAGGCACGATCGGACCAGGAGCCAGCTCTCCGCCAGACAAGCACTCGCTCCAACCGATCATTCGCACGGATGCCAAGCAGGCTCAAGTTTTCAACCGTGAAATAAACTGTTAATACCGACGACTTATTCTTTAATCTTTTCAACAAATCCGAATAATTTCACTGCGACACAAGCCACACTGAAATCTGTTCCGTGAATAATCTACGCGTTGCGGTGGCACGGAAAGGTCGGTCGCTCTTCAGAACTCACGGCCACTCGGCACAGGAAAGATCGTGTGGGTGGTAAATGCCGCTTGTCGTGTGTGGCACTTCAGTAGCCCCTTGGGCCGATGGTCGAACAGGATCTTCCCTGCTGCTCCTTCTTCTCAGCTGGCGCCCCCTTACGACAGGCAGGAACACCAAGACGTCCCGTCGATGGAGTAGCGAGGCAGGCCAGGAAGCGAGGGGAGTGATCCAGCAGATGAGGCTCTGTGGCTGCCGGTCGACCCGCGCATTGATCCTGGTCCGTGGTTCCGACTGCCGATCAGCATAATGCCGAAGGTTTCTCAGAACGCACTCTTCCACGGCACACCGGCCTCTTCATGCTCGCCATCTGCTGGAATACCGGAAAAAAATTTTCAGCAGCAACCCCCGCTTTCCAAACGCAGGTCAAAGGCGGTTTCTCATGCTCTCCTCCAGCTCAGAAGTCCGAGTACGTCTCCGAATCACCTCGCCGGAAGAGTGCTTCGGACAATCGGAACCCTGGGGCCCTCTCCTAAGCTGCGGACTCGCCCAAGACACGGTTCTTCAAGAACGCGCGAACCAGCGACACGAATACTTCTCGTGCGCGTTGGGCTTGTGAACAGCGCAGATGCAGAAATCGGGACGCAGGGCCGCCGTTTTCTGCCAACCTAAGGCCGCCGGGTTTCGCAAGGGGACTGGATCGACGCCATTCCTTGAATCCCATTACCCCAGGCCCGCCGCCTCGCTCCTTGCCGTTCTTCCGCCAATCCGCGGTACGGGCGCCGGCTCTGCGCGACCCTATAGAGCGGCCTGCCACAAGCGTCGACCGTGCTCTACGCCCGCCCCGCTTCCCGCCGTCCAGGGCCGAGCAAGCACCCACGAAGGCATGGGCGCCATCACCCTGCTCACCGGTGACCACGAAAAAGCCCAACGCACGTTCCACCGGTCACTGGAAGAGCGCCTCATGCCCGGCAGCGAACGCGGCGTCGCACCGCAACGCCGCCACCTGGGCGCCCTGTGGCGCATTACCGGGCGCGTCGACGAGGCCCTGGACTCCTACGGACAAGCCTCGGGCGACACCTGCCAAGACGCCCGCGTCCGCCTCGTCCTGGCCGACATCACCGCCGACGAGGACAACCCCGCGGTCGGACTGGAACACGTCGAAACCGCCCACCGAATCCAACCTCCCGACCTCCACGCCCCCAGGCGCGACTTGCCCGGCTGCGAAGGAGACGGACCGGCCACGGATCCCATGCTTCCCGCGCGCGATCGGCAATCCCCACTGAGGGGAAGTCCACGCAGGCCACAGCCCCGGCCACCACACTTGGTCAGCACGGTCGGGGCCTTTCCCACCAGCACACCTGACAGCGGTTGCCGAATCTCCCGGCACGATGACGACGACCACGAAGGACACACTCATGCCCGCCACACCGACGACAAACGCCGAACAAGCCCGCCAGGACATGGTCGACACCCTGCTCCAGCTCCAGAAGGAATGGGGCATGACGCTCGAACAAGCCGGGCTCGAACCCGGAATGCGGGTGCTGGAGATCGGGTCCGGCGGATACAACGCCGCACCGATCGCCGAGTTGGTCGGCCCAGAGGGCGAGGTGACCACCATCGACATCGACTCCGACGTCACCGACCGCACTCGACGCGTTTGGGTACCTCATCACGACGGCGCGCGTCTCCGGAACCGACCGTTGTCCGCAGGCGACCATGATCTTGGCCCGCCTGCGCGAGGCACACCGTACTCTGCGCGAGCATGACGGTGCACCCGCTCCCGGAGGCCTCGCCGACGTGGCAAGGCGGGCTCAGGCGGCACTCGCCCAAGCAGCTCCCACGGTTCGTCGGCGCAAGCCGACGCGACCGATCAACCCTCAACAGTGCGACATCGCGCCCCACCTCCCGAGCACCTCATGGGGCATCCTCGAAGACCTTCGGACGGCAGGCCCCGATTTCGCGAGGAGGGGCGACCGGGGCCCGGGGCGTGAAGGAAGGCAGCCACAGGCGTGCGGATGGCAGGCCGTCTCACTCGTGTCCTATCCGGTATCCCACTCCATGGACAGTGGTAATCCAAGAGCTGGCTCCAAGTTTGCTGCGCAGACTGCTGACATGGGTGTCGATGGTGCGACCGTTCTTCGCCCATTCGTTGCCCCAGACCCTCGTCATGAGCTGTTCCCGGGATACCACCTTTTCTCGTTGCGAGAGCAGAAGATAAAGGAGGTCGAATTCTTTCCGGGTCACCTTGACGTCCTTGCCACTGACACGAACCTTTCGTCCCGCGCAATCCAGGTACAGCTGACCGTGGCAGATAACCGATCCCTGAAAAGCCGGCTTCGGCCGGGTACGACGCATGACTGCCTCTATCCGGGCAATTAGCTCTCTCAACCCGTAAGGCTTGTTGATACAGTCGTCCGACCCCGCCTGAAGCCCCAGCACCCGATCTAATTCGGTTCCCCCGTCGGTGACTGAAATGATTGGCGTGTCACAAATGGCCCTTATCTGTCGGCAGACCTCAAGTCCATCGAGATCGGGGAGATCGAGGGCCAGGAGGACGAGATCAGCGTTTTCAGCCTCATCGAGTGCGGCCTTTCCAGTGCCGACACTGTCGGCGTCGTAGCCGTTCCGCCGCAGGTTGGAGACAGTAGTCTTGGATAAATTTACATCGTGTTCCACTACAAGAGTGCGAATCACGTACTCCTCCAGGGTGAACTTTCCCCGCGAAAGTGAGTAACCTTTCTTCCAACCGACAAACGCCCCGTTGCCACAGATAAACAATGACAGCCGCTTATATATTCCCGATTTTTTACCGGTGTTTTGCCAGTGTTTTACCGATACCCCAATTGCAGCATTGATTAAAGTTGAACTGTCCGGTTTTGTCAACTATTCTGCATGTTGTTGCAGGAGTGAGGGGAGTTGTCCGCAAAACGCGTATTTCCAGGTCACAGCCAACAAATTAGACCCAATACACAAAATGTGACATAAATCACTTTTTTTCCAGAGCTGTTTGCCAAGCCGGAGGCGGGGCCACCACCTGGGCGTCGGCCCAAGTTTTGGCTTCACCATTCACTCGACCCGAGTTTTTATTTCTTTCTCGCTTCTTCTTTGTTATGGAAAAATTAATTCCACGGCTCCCGCGCATTCGAGGACCAGCGCGCAGTCCTCTTCCAAAGGCCTGCGGAGACACCACCGGGCACTCAAGGACGACCCCACGCCGCCGGCGGCGTGTCAGCCGACGTGACGAGGACCGCGAAACCACTCACCCCGCCGGCGGCCGTCCTTGTGCGGACCAGCGGGAGGTGCCGACCATGGCGAACCGGTGCCCTTCTCGGACCGGCCCCCATCCCGTCCTCCCCCGGGAGCACTGGGGGCGCACGGGCTCCGCCTTCCCATACTCGGCATCGCATGCGTCCTCGTCTGCGACGAGAGCACGTGGCCAAGCATCCGGAGCGACTCGTGAAGTGAGGTCTTGACCGGCTCCGATGCGCAGGTCCCTGGATGGCGGAGTGCCTTCGCGACCCGTTTCGTCACGAGGAGCGGAGCAGACGAGGACCGGGGCCGACCTTGTCCGGGGGTCAGTACGCGACACCGACGAACCGGCCGACAGAGGCGGGATCCCGGGACAGGGCGAGCAGGGCGTGGGCAAGATCCGCGCGGGAGATCGAACTGCCGCGTACCACGTTGCCGCCGACGGTCGTGCGATAGACGCGGGTAAGGGGGCCGTCGGTCAATCGAGGCGGGCGTACCACCGTCCACTGGAACTCACTCCGTTCCATCTCCTCCTCCATCGCCGCAAGGTCTGCATAGGTCGCGCGCAGGGCAGCTCTGAGAGAGGGGATCACAACACAACGCTGCACAAGCCCTTCACCGTCGGGAACCGGGCCGACCGGCACCGCGCTTAGCGCAAGAAAGCGTTTGACTCCTCCTTCCTCTAGCGCTCGCAAAACCCGGCCGGTCCCCAGAGAAGCGACGCCTACCTGCTTTCTGCCGCGCGGACCCAGCGCGGAAATGACGGCATCCCGTCCCGCGACGAATTCAGCCAGCCTTTGCGAGGTGAGCACATCGGCTGTCACCGTTTCGAGAGCAGGGTGCTTGAGGAGAACCCTCGCCGGATCGCGCACCACGGCTGTCACCCGCCACCCGGAATCGAGAGCTTGCCGGACCACATGCTGCCCGGTTCCACCAGTCGCCCCAAAAACTGTGATCTTCATGGGTTCGGCACCTTTCACGTACGGCCGGTTTCCGGGTTCCCACGATCACTACAACAACGCTAAGTGCCGAGTCAATCGGCTACCGCCCCGGAAGGGCTCCTGCCGGTCAATGGCGGAGAAGAAAAATTTTTATTTGATCTGACATACTTGACAGACCTGCCGAGATGTTCACATTTAAATGAATGAATCTGACTTCATTCTGAAATACCATCCTTGACTGCGATGCCATGGAGGAGTGAAAATAATTTCGGTGGCCGATTCATCGTGAAGCAAATCCGAAGCCGCAGTCTCGGTGGAATACGAATTCGAAACCGAGACCAGCCCCACCGAGGAATCGATCACTCGCCCCCCGCACCCGGCAATTATTCTGCACAAAAGCAACATTAGGCGAACATGGAATCCATCGCTTTTATTTTCCCAGGCCAGGGTTCGCAGCGCGTCGGAATGGGAACGGAGTTCCACCAGCGTGCTCCGGACCTGGCCGACACCTACTACCGCACCGCCGACGAAATACTCGGGTTCTCGCTCTCGGATCTGTGCCGGAATGCTTCCGCCCAGACGCTGCGCGACACCTCGATCACCCAACCGGCGGTTTTCCTCACCAGTCTCGTAGCCCTGGAGCTACTGCGCGATCACGCTGTGGCACCTGACGTCGTAGCCGGACACAGCCTTGGCGAATTCACGGCGCTCGTGTGCGCCGGGGCACTGGAATGGACCGACGCACTCAGTCTGGTCCGGCGGCGCGGAGAGTTGATGAAAACGGTCAACGAGAAGGTTCCCGGGACCATGGCGGCTGTCCTGGGGCTGGAAAAAACCGTAGTGGAGGCGGCCTGCTCCGAGGCCCTGGTGAAGACGGGGGAGATCGTCGAAGTGGCCAACGACAACGGCCCCGACCAGGTCGTGGTCTCCGGGCAGGTGCGAGCTGTCGAGGAACTGATTCAGATAGCGAGAAGTGCGGGCGCGCGGCGGGTCGTGCCGTTGGGTGTCGGGGCGCCTTTTCATTGCAGTCTCCTGCGGGAGATCGAGGAGGAATTCGCCGAAGTCCTGGAAGGGACCGATTTTCGCGACCCGACTATTCCGGTGATCTCCAGTGTCACTGCCGAGCCGCTCTCGGACGCCCACGACATCATCCGCATACTGCGTCGCCAGTTGACGGC
Source organism: Nocardiopsis ansamitocini (assembly GCF_030268225.1). Classification (GTDB taxonomy): domain Bacteria; phylum Actinomycetota; class Actinomycetes; order Streptosporangiales; family Streptosporangiaceae; genus Nocardiopsis_D; species Nocardiopsis_D ansamitocini. Next base: position 544,382 of record NZ_BSQG01000004.1, read on the forward strand.
TCCGGTGCGCTGGCGCGAGACGGTCATCCGTATGTCACACGGGGGGGCGGAAAAATTTGTCGAGGTCGGGCCGGGGCGGGTCCTTACCGGACTGTGTCGGACGATCCTCCCGACAGCCCAGACCTACACGACCGCCACCGTCGACGAATGCGAGAAGACAACCGCCGCCCTTGCCAAAGCGGAACTGTGATCGGTTGCGCGGATTTCCGCTTCGCCAACGCTTCGTGGAGGTAATCGCACAATGCCAGGCAAGGTGTTAGTCGCCAACCGCGGTGAAATCGCGGTTCGGATCATCCGAGCGTGCCAGGACGCCGGGATCTCAACCGTCGCCGTCTACGCCGCACCGGATAGAGACGCCCTGCACGTGCGGGCGGCGGATGAAGCGCACTCGCTGGGCGGGGACACCCCGGCCACCAGTTACCTCGACATGGCGAAGGTGCTGGCTGTGGCGGCTCGATCGGGAGCCGACGCGGTGCATCCCGGTTACGGCTTTCTGTCCGAGAACGCGGATTTTGCGCAGGCAGTCCTCGACGCCGGCTTGACCTGGGTCGGACCACCGCCACAGGCCATCCGCGATCTGGGAGACAAGGTCGCGGCGCGCAGCATCGCACAACGCGTGGGGGCGCCTCTGGTGGCCGGTACTCCCGGTCCGGTCAGTGGTGTTGAGGAAATCCAGGCGTTCGCGGACCGGCACGGGTTGCCCATCGCCATCAAGGCCGCCTTCGGCGGTGGTGGAAGAGGGCTGAAGGTCGCTCGTGCCAGGGAGGAGATCCCGGAGCTTTACGAGTCGGCTGTGCGGGAGGCCACCGCGGCCTTCGGAAACGGAGCGTGTTTCGTCGAGCGCTATCTGGAGCGTCCCCGTCATGTGGAGACGCAGTGCCTGACCGACACCCACGGCAACGTCGTCGTCGTGTCCACTCGCGACTGCTCGTTGCAGCGGCGTCACCAAAAACTCGTGGAGGAAGCACCTGCGCCTTTTCTCACCGATCAGCAGGACGCGGAGATACGTGCGGCATCGAAAGCCATCATGCGAGAAGCCGGCTACGTAGGGGCAGGAACCTGCGAGTTCCTGGTCGGCGCAGACGGGGCTCTTTCGTTTCTCGAAGTCAACACCCGTCTTCAGGTCGAGCACCCGGTCACGGAAGAGGTCACGGGTATCGACCTGGTACTCGAAATGCTGCGTATCGCAGACGGTGAAGAAATCGGTTATGACGATCCCGTCGCCAGAGGGCACTCCATCGAGTTTCGTATCAATGGCGAAGACCCAGGAAAAGGATTCCTTCCCACACCGGGAACAGTGGCTGCCTTTGTTCCGCCGACCGGTCCAGGAGTGCGGGTCGACACCGGGGTGGAATCCGGAAGCGTTGTCGGCGCGGCCTGGGATTCCCTCCTCGCAAAACTGATCGTCACCGGCGCCACCCGGGAGCAAGCACTGGGGCGTGCTCGCCGGGCCCTTGCGGAATTTCACGTCGACGGTATAGCAACTGTTCTTCCTTTCCATCGCGCGATCGTCATGGAACCGGCATTTGTTGGATCTTCGTTCGCCGTTCACACTCGTTGGATCGAGACTGAGTTTTCCGCCGAACTCTCCCCGTTCACACCTCCGAGCACCGGAACCGTGCCCGAATCCCTATGGGAGACAGTCGTTGTCGAGGTCGAAGGCCGGCGTTTGGAAATCGCTGTTCCCGGGCCGTCCACAGCGCCGGGAAACCGGATGAAGCGACGGGCCAACCCGCAGAGCAGGAGTGCGGTGTCCGGTGACACGCTCTCCTCCCCCATGCAGGGGGCCATCGTGAAAATCGCCGTTCGCGATGGTCAGCACGTCGAAGAGGGCGAACTGGTAGTCATGCTCGAAGCGATGAAGATGGAGCAACCGCTCAACGCCCCTCGTTCCGGAACGGTCAGAGGGATCAAGGTCGATGTGGGGGATACGGTCGCCTCGGGTGCCGTCATTTGCGAGATAAAAGAATGATGAGAGCTTCATGTTCGACTCCGACCAGAAAAACGGCAGCACTCACGGGCAGAAATAAAACCCCTGGAAACCTGCCAAATCCTCGACATCCCGATATCAAAATTTCTTTGGATTCGAAAACCGTTTCGAACGGCAAAGATTTTTGCACCGTCGAACCACCACGAAAACCTTGACCTTCCGGAAAGCGGACCCTTCTTCTTTGAATGCTGCTTTTCCGATGAGTGCCAATTTCGCGCCGGTATCGAAAAACAGGGAGACGCGTGTGGATGCCCAAGTCATTGTCGTGGGTGCCGGCCCAGCCGGAATGATGCTCGCGGGAGAGCTCCGATTGGCCGGAGTGGACGTCATCGTTCTGGAACGCCTTGCCAAGCGCACAGGAGAGTCCCGCGGACTGGGATTCACCGCTCGCACCATGGAGGTTTTCGACCAGCGCGGTCTGCTGCCCCGGTTCGGGGAGATCGCGATCAGCAACCACGGCCACTTCGGCGGGCTTCCGGTCGACTTCGGCCTGCTCGACGGCGCCCACCAGGCGGCGAAGAGCGTTCCACAGTCCCAGACCGAGACGGTGTTGGAAGAGTGGGTCCTCGGGATGGGCTGCGACATCAGACGCGGCCACGAAGTCCTCGCGGTGAAGGACAACGGCAACGAAGTGGAGGTCGAGGTCCGTGGACCAGAGGGCATTCTCCGGCTCACCAGCGGCTACCTCGTCGGTTGCGACGGCGGGCGCAGTCTCGTGCGCAAGGCCCTCGAATTCGACTTTCCCGGGACTCCCGCGACCCTGGAAATGTTTCTGGCCGACGTGAAAGGGCTCGATCTCGCACCCAGGATGATCGGGCAGACCCTACCGGGCGGCATGGTCATGGTGGGACCGCTACCGGACGGTGTCACCCGCCTCATCGTCTGCGAACGCGGGACCCCGCCGCAGCGCCGCGAAACACCACCGGCGTACGAGGAGGTCTCCGCTGCCTGGAAACGCCTCACCGGTGACGACATCTCCCACGGAGAACCGGTGTGGGTGAGCTCCTTCGGCGATGCCACCCGTCAGGTCACCGAATACCGCAGGAACAGGGTCTTCCTGGCCGGCGACGCCGCACACATCCACCTCCCGGCTGGTGGCCAAGGCATGAACACGAGCATTCAGGATGCCGTGAACCTCGGCTGGAAACTCGCCGCCGTCGTCCAGGGGCGAAGCCGTGAAGCGCTCCTGGACAGCTATCACACCGAACGCCATCCGGTGGGCGAACGCTTGCTGATGAACACGCGGGCGCAGGGGCTGTTGTTCCTGAGCGGTCCCGAGATGCAGCCGCTACGCGACGTGATGTCCGAGCTCATCGCCTATGAGGACGTGGGTCGGCACCTGGCCGCGATGGTCAGCGGTCTGGAGATCCGCTATCCCGTCGACGGAGGGCGGCACCCCCTGCTGGGGAGGCGTATGCCCGGCCTGAAGCTGTCCGGACCGACCCGTTTCGCCGACAGCACGGAGGTACTGCACAGCGGACGCGGCGTCCTCCTGGATCTGGGGGACAACCCTGAACTACGCCGAAGGGCCGCGGGGTGGGAAAGCCAAGTGGACATCGTGACCGCAGAACTCGGGCCGCTCCCGAAGGACAGTCCCCTGAACGCAACCACCGCAGTACTGGTGCGCCCCGACGGTTACGTGGCGTGGGCCGCGCCTGGAAGCCACGGCGACCTGCCAATGGCGCTGGAGCGGTGGTTCGGACCACGGCGATAACCGTCCCCCATCACAGCCGACCCGATTGCGAGGAGACAAACATGCACAGCACTTTGATCGTGGCCCGGATGGCCCTCCATTCGAGTGACGAGGTGGCCCGTCTGTTCGGCTCGTTCGACGCGACCGACATGCCCCATCTCATGGGGACGCGCCGTCGCCAGCTGTTTTCGTACCAGGGCCTCTACTTCCACGTTCAGGACTTCGACACCGACACCGGCGGCAGGCGCATCGAACAGGCCAGGCGAGAGCCACGCTTCGTTCGGATCAGCGACGACCTGAAGCCCTACATCAATCCCTACGACCCGACCACGTGGCGCTCCCCCGCGGACGCGATGGCCACACGCTTCTACAGCTGGGAGGCGTCAGCGTGAACGACAGGCGAGCTGTGATCACCGGTATCGGCGTGATCGCCCCCGGGGGGATCGGAGTGAAGGAATTCTGGAGCCTTCTCAGCGAAGGGCGGACGGCGACGCGGGGAATCACTTTCTTCGACCCGTCCCAGTTCCGCTCCAGGGTGGCCGCGGAGATCGATTTCGACCCGCTTGCCTCTGGACTGGGCCCCCAAGAGGTCCGACGTATGGACCGCGCAGCCCAACTGGCGGTCGTGGCCGCTCGTGAAGCGGTGGCCGACAGCGGGCTCGAGATCGACCGGCTCTCCCCCTACCGGGTCGGGGTCACCATCGGTAGCGCGGTAGGCGCGACGATGGGCCTGGACCAGGAATACCGCGTGGTCAGCGACGGTGGGCGACTGGATCTGGTCGACCACGGGTACGCGGTGCCCCACTTGTACAACTATCTGGTGCCCAGCTCGTTCGCGGCAGAGGTTGCTTGGGCGGTGGACGCGCAAGGTCCGTGCACCGTGGTCTCCACGGGCTGTACTTCCGGTCTCGACGCGGTCGGCCACGCCGTCGAGCTGATCCGCGAGGGCTCGGCGGACGTCATGATCGCCGGCGCCTCGGACGCGCCCATATCGCCGATCACCATGGCCTGCTTCGACGCCATCAAGGCGACCACGCCACTCAACGACGCCCCCGGAGAGGCGTCTCGCCCCTTCGACGGAACCCGTAACGGATTCGTACTCGGCGAGGGATCGGCCGTGTTCATCCTGGAAGAGCGTGAAGCCGCCAAACGGCGCGGGGCCCACATCTACGCGGAGGTCAGTGGTTACGCCTCTCGGTGCAATGCCTTTCACATGACGGGCCTTCGGCCGGACGGCGTGGAGATGGCCGAGGCCATCGGTGTCGCCCTTGCGGAAGCAGGCACTGCCGCAGCGGAGATCGACTACGTCAACGCACACGGATCAGGGACCAAACAGAACGACCGGCACGAGACCGCGGCGTTCAAGAAAAGCCTCGGGGAGCACGCCTACCGGGTTCCCGTCAGCTCCATCAAGTCGATGGTCGGCCACTCCTTGGGGGCCATCGGCTCGATCGAGATCGCCGCCTCGGTACTGGCCATGGAGAACAACGTGGTCCCACCCACCGCGAACCTCCATACACCAGATCCCGAATGCGACCTGGACTACGTTCCCTTGACCGCTCGGGAGTGGCCGACGGACACGGTGCTGACGGTCGGCAGCGGTTTCGGCGGCTTCCAGAGCGCGATGGTCCTGACGGGCGAGAAACGGGGGACGCGATGAACGCCCGGACCGTGGTCACGGGAATGGGGATCGCAGCGCCCAACGGGCTCGGAGCAGAGGACTTCTGGACGGCCACCCGGAACGGCCGGAGCGGGATCGGACCCGTGTCCCGCTTCGACCCCGCCCAGTACCCCCTGCGGTTGGCCGGCGAGGTGCCGGGATTCGTTGCCGAGGACCACCTGCCGGGGCGCCTCCTGCCCCAGACCGACCGGATGACGAGGCTCGCGCTGGTCGCAGCCGACTGGGCGCTGACCGACGCGGGGATCACCCCCGATGAGGTACCCGCCTTCGATATGGGGGTCGTCACCTCCAGCTCTTCGGGGGGCTTCGAATTCGGCCAAGGAGAACTCCAGAAGCTGTGGAGCAAAGGCAGCCGCTATGTCAGCGCCTACCAGTCCTTCGCTTGGTTCTACGCCGTCAACAGTGGCCAGATCTCCATTCGCAACGGGATGAAAGGACCCAGTTCAGTATTGGTCAGTGACCAGGCGGGCGGCCTCGACGCGGTGGCCCAGGCCCGGAGACAGATCCGCAAGGGCACTCCCATGATCGTGACCGGTGGTGTCGACGCCTCCATCTGTCCCTGGGGATGGGTCGCTCAGCTGGCGAGCGGACGGCTGAGCACCGGCGACGACCCGCGGCGGGCTTACCTTCCCTTCGACGCGCACGCCCATGGCCATGTTCCGGGCGAGGGGGGCGCGATCCTTCTCCTGGAGAACGTCGAGAACGCACGATCGCGTGGCGCACGGATCTACGGAGAGATCGCGGGGTACGCGGCTACCTTCGATCCACGGGCGGGCAGCGGCCGCGAGCCCGGACTGCGAACAGCCATCGAGCTGGCGCTTGCGGACGCGGAGGTACGGCCCGAGGACGTCGACGTGATCTTCGCGGACGCCGCCGCCATCCCGGAGATGGACCGTGTCGAAGCCGAAGCCATCGCCGCGGTGTTCGGGCCGTACGGGGTACCGGTGACCGCACCCAAGTCGATGACCGGACGACTGTACTCAGGCGCCGCTGCCCTGGACCTGGCGTCCGCCCTGTTGTCGATCTCCACCGGCGTGATCCCGCCGACCACCAACGTCGAGGCGGTTCCCGACTACCGGCTCGACCTGGTGACGGACGAGCCTCGCTCGACTCCGATACGTACGGCCCTGGTGGTGGCCCGCGGCCACGGCGGATTCAACTCCGCGGTCGTCGTCCAGGCCCCATCAGACTGATCCCTTCTCCCTTCCCATCCACCCGAAGAAGGATTCTTATGAGCACAAAGAATTTCACCCTCGACGACCTGAAGCGAATCCTGCGTGAGGGGGCCGGTTCGGACGACGACATCGACATCGACGGGGACATCCTCGACGCCGGGTTCGAGCAGTTGGGCTACGAGTCCCTGGCTTTGTTGGAGACCGGCAGCCGAATCGAACGTGAGTACGGGATCACCCTCGATGAGCCCTCTCTCGTCGACGCCACCACCCCTCGCGCCCTGATCGCACTGGTCAACGCCCACCTCGCCGACTCCCTCGCTGCCTGAAGGCCGACCGGCGCCCCTTCACCGGGGCGGGTCCCCACTCAACCGACACGGCCGGTCGACCCCACGACCCCCACGTTCAGGAGAAGTCATGCCCCAGCAGGACCAACGAGTCGCCCTTGTAACCGGAGCCACCAGTGGAATCGGCCTCGCCGTCACCCGACTGCTGGCTGTTCAGGGACACCAGGTTTTCATCGGAGCGCGCACCACCGAGAACGTGGTCGGCACGGTGAAACGCTTGCGCGAGGAGGGAATGGACGTGGACGGCGCCACCCTCGACGTCTGCTCCGACGACAGTGTCGAAGCGTTCGTCCAAGCAGCGGTGGACCGCTTCTCCACGATCGACGTCCTGGTCAACAACGCAGGCCGCAGCGGTGGTGGTGTCACCGCCGATATCACCGACGAACTGTGGGAGGCGGTCATCGACACCAACCTCAACAGCGTCTTTCGCATGACCCGGGCGTCTCTCAACGCCGGCGGCATGCGGCACAAGCAACGCGGTCGCATCATCAACATCGCCTCGACCGCGGGCAAACAGGGGGTGGTACTCGGAGCTCCGTACTCGGCGTCCAAACACGGTGTCGTGGGTTTCACAAAAGCGCTCGGCAACGAACTGGCCCCTACCGGGATCACCGTCAACGCGGTCTGCCCCGGCTACGTGGAGACGCAGATGGCCCAGCGGGTCCGCCAAGGCTACGCCGAGGTCTGGAACACCTCCGAGGACGCGGTCCTCGAGAAGTTCAGCGCCAAGATCCCCCTCGGCCGCTACTCCACCCCTGACGAGGTCGCCGGCCTCGTGGGCTATCTCGCCTCCGACACCGCGGCCTCGATCACCTCCCAGGCGCTCAACGTCTGCGGCGGCCTGGGCAACTTCTGACCCGCACGAACACTCGCCGTCCCCCTCCATCGGAGCACCTTTTCACCCCAAGGAGACACCACCATGCCTGAACAAGGCCGTCACGAGGTGGAACACGAGATAACCATTGCGGCCCCGGCCGTCGACGTCTACCGGCTCATCGCGGACGTGGAGAACTGGCCACGGATTTTTCCGCCGACCGTCCACGTCGACCACCTCGAGCGGAGCAGCACCGAAGAGCGTATCCGGATCTGGGCCACCGCCGGTGGCGCCGCGAAGAACTGGACCTCCCACCGCACACTCCTCCCCGACGAACTGCGAATCGACTTCCGTCAGGAGGTCTCCGCCCCGCCCGTGGCCGCAATGGCCGGAACTTGGCTCATCGAACCCCGTTCCGCCAACGAGTCCCGGGTACGGCTCCTGCACGACTACCGTGCGGTCGACGACGACGCCTCGCACCTCGCTTGGATAGACCAGGCCGTCGACCACAACTCGCGCTCCGAACTCGCGGCACTCAAAACCAACGTGGAACTGGACGTTTCGGCCAAAGACCTGCTGCTGTCCTTCGAAGACACGGTCCACGTCGCCGGAGCGGCCAAGGACCTCTACGACTTCGTCAACGAAGCACATCTGTGGACCGAGCGGCTGCCCCACGTGGCGAGAGTCGACCTGGAAGAGGAGACCCCCGGTCTCCAGACCCTTGAAATGGACACGCGCACCAAGGACGGTTCCACTCACACCACCAAGTCGATCAGAGTGTGCTTCCCCCATCATCGAATCTCCTACAAGCAGATCACCCTTCCCGCCCTGATGTCTTTGCACACCGGTTACTGGCTTTTCGAAGAGACGGCCGACGGCGTCACCGCCACCTCCCAACACACGGTGGCGATCAAAAGGGAGGCCGTCGCCGAGGTGCTCGGCACCGGAGCCAAAATCTCCGACGCGCGCTCCTACATTCGTGACGCCTTGGGGGCGAACAGCCGGGCCACACTCGGCCACGCCAAAACCTACGCCGAGCGCGACCGCTGAACATGACCGAGCCGAGCACAGTACTTACCCAGGTCATAGTGGTCGGCGCCGGGCCGGTCGGACTGATGCTCGCCGGTGAGCTGCGACTGGGCGGTGCGGAGGTAATCCTTCTGGAGCGCCGCACCGCTCCGACCAACGAGTCCAGGGCTTCCACACTGCACGCCCGCACCATGGAAATCTTCGACAGCCGCGGACTGCTGCCGGCTTTCAAGTCCCCGCCCAACGATGTGATGGGCCATTTCGGTGGAATTCCCGTCGCCCTTACCCTCCCCACCCCGTACCCCGGTCAATGGAAGGTCCCACAGGTACAGACCGAAGCCGTCCTTCAACAATGGGCGCTCTCCCTCGGGGTGAAACTGTGTCGCGGCCACGAGCTGCACGGCCTCACCGTTCACCGTGACCACGTGGAGGCTCTTGTGGTGGGGCCTGCCGGGCCGGTGCGGGTCAACGGTGCCTATCTGGTCGGATGTGACGGCGAGCAGAGCACGGTGCGTCGACTGAGCGCCGCCTCCTTTCCCGGGACGGACGCGGTCCGCGAACTGATTCGTGCCGATGTGGCGGGAATCAAGGTCCCCAACCGGCGATTTCAACGCCTGCCCGCCGGCATGGCTGTTGCCGCCCGGCGCGGCGACGGGGTCACCCGGGTCATGGTCCATGAGTTCGGCCGAGCTCCGACCGAACACGCGGGTGAACCGGGCTTCACGGAGATCCGGGACTCCTGGGAGCGGGTCACCGGAGAGGACATCGGAACGGGGAGGCCGCAGTGGGTCAACCGGTTCACCGATGCCTCCCGCCAACTGGCCCAGTATCGCCACGGTCGGGTGTTGTTCGCGGGTGACGCCGCCCACCAGCAGATGCCCATCGGCGGTCAGGCTCTCAACCTCGGGCTCCAAGACGCGTTCAACCTCGGATGGAAACTCGCCCTCCACGTCACCGGCAAAGCCCCGGAGACACTGCTCGACAGCTACCACGACGAAAGGCACCCGGTCGGCGACCGGGTCCTGGGAAACATCAACGCTCAGGCAACGCTGCTTCTCGGGGGGCCGGAAACCGACGCCCTGCGTCAACTCTTCGGAGAGCTCGTCGACTACGGGTCCGTCCGACAGAACCTGGCGGGAACGGTTTCCGGTCTGGCCATCCGATACGACACCGGTTCCAGTGGCCATCCGCTTCTCGGAGTGCGGCTGCCGCCGGCCCAACTCGTGTGCGACGGCGTGGAGACAAGCACCGCACGCCTACTGACCCCCGGTCGTGGAGTGCTTCTGGACCTCTGGGGCGGCCTCGGCCACAGAGCCCACCTCAAAGCCGCGTGCGCGCCCTGGACAGACCGTATCGACACGATCACGGCCCGGCCTTTCGATACCCACGGCACTGCGTTGGAAGAGGGCGACGCTCTCCTCATCCGGCCCGACGGTTACGTCGCCTGGGCGTCTCAGGGCAACCCGGTGGGGTTGCCCGAGGCACTGCAACGCTGGTTCGGGCCTCCCTCGACGACCGTTCCTCACCCCATCCTTTCAACCGATCGGAGAGACGACATGAGCAAGCTTGTGGGCAAGACAGCACTGGTGACCGGATCGAGCCGGGGAATCGGCCGAGGGATCGCCGTCCGGCTGGCACGGGAGGGCGCCCTGGTCGCCGTCCACTATGCGGTCGGCCAAGACGCCGCCGAGGACGTCGTCGCCGCGATCGAGAAGGACGGCGGCCGGGCTTTCGCCGTGCAGGCAGAACTCGGGGTTCCGGGGGACGTCCACCAACTCTTCCTCGGACTCGAACAAGGCCTGAAAGAACGTACTGGGTCGACCGAACTGAACGTCCTGGTCAACAACGCGGGTGTCATGGGTGGCGTCTCGGCCCAAGACACCACCTCCGAGCAGTTCGACCGGCTGTTCGCCGTGAACGCCAAGGCGCCCTTCTTCATCATTCAGCGCGCACTGGCCCTCCTCGCCCCCGGCAGCCGGATCGTCAACATCTCTTCCGGGCTCACACGGTTCGCCAACCCCGACGAGATCGCCTACGCGATGTCGAAAGGGGCCGTGGAGCAGCTCGCCCTGCACTTCGCCAAGTTCCTTGCCCCACGCGGCATCACCGTCAACAGCGTCGCACCGGGGATCACCCGCAACGGAAGCCCTGTCTTCGACATCCCCCAGGCAGTCGAACAGATGGCGCAAATGTCAGCCTTTGGCCGGGTGGGCGAACCTCAGGACATCGCTGATGTGGTGGCCTTCCTCGCCTCCGACGACGCGCGATGGATAACCGGGGCCTTCATCGACGCCAGCGGCGGCACTCTCCTGGGCTGAGCATCGCCCGGCGCCGATGCGGCTATCGGCGCCGGGCGGTGTGCGTCCACGCAGACTCGAAACGGTCGGCACGATCCCGGGATGGGCACCATGAAACCCGCAGAGAGCAAGACGCGCCACTCCGCCGACGAGGCCGTCGCCAGGTGGAGCCCGCAAATGTGGGGGCTCCTGATCGTCCTGGCCGGCAACATGCTCATCGACGCTCTCGAAGTGTCCACGGTGCTCGTCGCGCTGCCGTCGGTCGGCCGGGAGCTGAACCTTTCCCTCCCGCTCCTCCAATGGCTGGTGAGCGGATTCGCTCTCGGCTTCGGTATGACCGTGCTGTTCGGCGGCCGGATCGTCGAGTCGTTCGGCCGGCGCCGGGTTTACCTCGCCGCACTCGTCTGTTTTGCCGCGGCCTCTGTGATCGCGGGGCTCACCAACGACCCCACCGTCCTGGTCGCCACCCGATTCGTCAAGGGCGTATGCGCGGCCCTCACCGCTCCCATCGGTCTGGCCATCATCAGCACCGCGTTTCGTCGTGGACCCGATCGTGATCGGGCGGTCGCGGTGTACTCCTTTGTCGGAGCCTGCGGTTTTGTCGCCGGTCTCCTTCTCGCCGGACTGCTGACCGGACTGAGTTGGAGGCTGACTTTTGTTTTCCCGGCTCCCGTCGTCCTGGTGCTCCTCGTGGGAGGGATACTGCTCATTCCCCGTGACGTCCCCGACAGGACCGCGCCCCTGCGCCTCGCGGCTGTGGGAGCAGTGTGCCTGGCCGGCGGTTTCTCGGCTCTGGTCCAAGGAGTCGTGATGGTGCCGGTGCGAGGCTGGGGGGATCCGCTCACCCTCGGAGCCTTTGCCGCGACCGGGGTTCTTTTCCTGCTTTTCTGCGTCGCCGAACATTTCGCGAGTCGGCCGCTGATCCGTTTCGGAGTACTCCGTAACGGCGCACTGATTCGCTCGATGTTAGGCGCCGCGGCCCTCAACGGTTCATTTGTGGGGCTGCTTCTGGTGGCCACGTTGCACATGCAGACGGTGTTGGGATGGTCCCCGGCCGAAACAGCCTTCGCCTTCCTTCCTGCGAGCCTTCCACTGGCAGTCGCCGCACTGTTCTCACAACGCCTGACAAAGCGATTCGGCGCCGTTCGACTGATCGCTGTCGGGGCGCTCGGCCCCCCGCTCGGATACGCCCTCTATTTGAGGCTGTCTCCACCGGTGGTGTACGCGGTCGACATCTTGCCCACGATGCTGTTGGTGGCGTGGGGTTTCGTATTCGGGTTCGCCGCACTGAACGCCCAGGCCGTTTCGCTGGTACCGACGCGCGACCGGGCCTTGGCCAGCGGGCTCTACCAGACCGCTGTGCAGACCGCGGCCGCGGTCGTCCCCGCTCTGGTGGTGGCGTTGCTCCTGACGGGAGCGACACCCGGCGATCCCCAACAGATGCTCGACGGACACCGGTTCGCAGTAGGGGCGATCACGGCCCTAGGCGTGTCAGGGCTGGTGGTCGCTGTTGTCGGTCTAATCGCGGACCGCCGCTGTAGGGGCCGTGACACCACTGGGAGAAGCGCGCGGCCGGAGACGGCACCCACCTGCACGAAAGATCCGTGAAGCCCCAAAGGCGACCTGTCCCCGGAACACTTCCACCTGTCTCTCGCTCCAGTCTTCGCACGCTCGTTTGCGGCCTCCCACCCAAGAAACCCACCTGGAGGGTGAACCCCATGTCCATTACCGACACGACCACCTCGCGCACGCAATGGTCCATGAGCGAGCGGCTGGAGGAACTCGACCTGATCAAAGCCACGGCCTGCAACGGGAGCGATCCCGAGGCGACCCGGCGTCAACACGCCAAGGGAAAGCTGACGGCGCACGAGCGGATCGCCCTGCTCCTGGACGAGGGATCGTTCCACGAGGTCGAGCAGTTGCGCCGGCACCGGGCGACAGGGTTCGGCCTGGAGGACAAGCGTCCTTACACCGACGGCGTCATCACCGGATGGGGGACCGTGCACGGGAGAACGGTCTTCGTCTACGCTCACGACTTCCGGATTTTCGGTGGAGCCCTGGGAGAAGCGCACGCCACCAAGATTCACAAGGTGATGGACATGGCCTTGGCGGCTGGTGCGCCGCTGGTGTCCCTCAATGACGGTGCCGGGGCGCGGATTCAGGAGGGCGTTTCCGCTTTGGCCGGTTACGGCGGGATCTTCCAACGCCACACGAAGGCATCAGGGGTGATCCCGCAGATCTCAATCATGCTGGGGCCGTGTGCGGGCGGTGCCGCCTACAGTCCCGCCTTGACCGATTTCGTTTTCATGGTCCGCGACACCTCCCAGATGTTCATCACCGGACCTGACGTCGTCCAGGCTGTGACAGGAGAGAAGATCAGCCAGAACGGCCTCGGTGGCGCCGACGTGCACTCAACTGTCTCCGGGGTTGCGCACTTCGCCTACGACGAGGAGCGCGCCTGTTTGGAAGACGTACGTTTTCTTCTGTCGTTACTTCCCTCCAACAACCGGGAACTTCCTCCGAGCCAACCGTGCGAGGACCAGACGGACCAGCGCAACGAAGCGTTGTTGACCCTGGTTCCAGAAGATCCCGGACATGTCTACGACGTGCGTGTCGTTATCGAGGAGATCGTCGACAACGGAGAGTATTTCGAGATTCACGCCGACTGGGCCCCCAACATTGTCTGCGCGCTGGTGCGAATCGGCGGAGAGGTGGTGGGTGTCGTGGCCAACCAGCCCGCAGCCTACGCCGGCGTACTGACGATCAAAGCGAGCGAGAAAGCCGCCCGGTTCGTACAGTTCTGCGATGCCTTCAACATCGCACTGGTGACTCTGGTCGATGTCCCCGGTTTCCTGCCGGGGGTCGACCAAGAGCACAACGGCATCATCAGGCACGGAGCGAAACTGCTGTACGCCTACTGCAACGCTACGGTTCCGCGGATTTCCCTCGTGTTGCGCAAGGCCTACGGCGGCGCCTACATCGTCATGGACTCGCGTTCCATCGGCGCGGACCTGGCGTTCGCCTGGCCCGGCAACGAGATCGCGGTCATGGGCGCGGAGGGCGCGGCCGAAGTGATCTTTCGTCGTGCGATCAAGGCATCAGACACCCCCGATGCCTTGCGCCAACAGAAGATCAAGGAGTACCGGGCCCAGCTCATGCACCCTTACTACGCAGCGGAACGGGGCCTGGTGGACGACGTCATCGACCCACGGCGTACTCGCGAGGTTCTCGTCGACGCCCTTGCGATGTTGAGAAGCAAGCATGCTGACCTGCCCCATCGCAAGCACGGGAACCTGCCGCAGTGATGGGCCGGCAGACAGACGCCGCCACGGTCGCCCCCCTTTTTTTCCGAATCGTCAGGGGGCGCCTCGACACCGCGGAACTTGCAGCGCTCACTGTTGTTCTGCTCAGGGCAGCTGCTGTTGCGAGGCCCGAATACGTCGGTGGACGGCAACCGAAAGCCGCCGAATGGCGGCGCTCCTCACAAGCAGTAGTGCGTAATCATGGTCCGCGGAGCTGGTGCGGCACGCCAAGACGACCCTGACCCGAAGCTGTTGTGTTCTCCGTATAGAACGGTCTCCTCAGCCGCCGGTCTGGGGCTGTGCCGTCAGCATGGTTCCTGAATTCACTTTGCCGCTACGGAATAAGAATAAGAGTGCACGGCGACGCACTCTGTGATTCTAGTCACTGCGGCCATTGGCAATATCGATCCACACCTCGTCTCTTGACTGCTGGAGGTGAAAGTGACGGCCCGAGCCCTTGTCCTGCCAGATGGCCCGCTGTTGCAAATCTTCTCCCGGGGCCGAACTCTACGTCGGTGACCTCGCGGTTTCCGAAAATCTGGACATCGCCTCGGAGGGATTCACGACCGCGTTCTGGATGTGGCCGTTCTTTGCATGGAAGGAACTTCCCAGACTGATGGCCCGGAAGCAGATGGTCACCACCGGTTGGCCTTCGGCATATGCGGACGGCGCTCTGGACTATTTTTCTCTACTGACGGAAAATCCAGAGGTGATGTCACGCTCAGTTGAGGGAAGAACCGGCCGGACGGCCAGGTCCTTCCAGACATGAGAGCACGAGTAAATGGAGGTTTTTCAACAATGCCGGAAACAAACATCAGACCAGAGAAACCCCAAAGGCTAGAGGCGGGTTTTGTTTCTTTCGGGATCCTTGAGACGAACTCCCCCGAGGCTGCTGCTGACCTCGTGGACGCGCTTACCAGCGAGGTTCGGCAATGGGCGCGGGCAACTCCGGGGTTCCTGTCTGCCAGGATTCATGTGAGCGTGGACCGGACGGCAGTTGTCCACCGCAGCGAATGGGCGACGGATTCCGACTACCAGGATTCGTTCGTCGACACCGCCCGTGGAAAAACCCTGCGCGAATTGGCGAGACTACCGGGGATTGTGTCGGCGACCTCTGTGCACGCCTTCCCCCTGGATGGCCTTGAGGGGCCAGAGGCCGGCAAGGAGCCGGGGATCGTGGCGGTGGCGGTACGGCACTTCGCGAACCGCGACGCCGTGGACGGGGTGATGGAATTGCTGATGAGCAGTGGAGAGTGGAAGCGGAACTTCCCGGGGTTCATCTCGGCGTCCCCATGCGTCAGCGCCGATGGCACAACCTTCGTCAACTACCCGATGTGGGTTGATGAATCCGCACAACACTCATGGATGAAAGACCCACGGATCTCCGAAGGACAGGAAGAGATCGCTCGCTTGGAGGCTGCTCCCCCGGAGTACTTCATCTGCACTCCAGTTGCGTACATCACAGCGGTTTGACTTGAACTTAAGTTCAAGTTCTATCGTCGGTGCCAACGACATCAGCTGATCGACACCGGCAAGGGAGAGCAGTGGATATGCCCCAGACAGTGACTGCTCCCCTCCACCGCAGAAAAGCAGGCCAGGCAGTTGTACTCGTCTTGGTCGGGACGCTGACGGTCATGGCCGGCGCGACCGTTGCGCCGGCCATCCCTGGAATCCAGCGAACTTTCGGAGACGCCGCGGACGTCGAGTTGATGGCCAGGATGGTCACCACCACCCACGCTCTGGCAATCGTGCTCTTCTCACCGTTCTCAGGCTTCGTCGTGGAGCGCGTCAGCGCTAGGAACGGGCTGATGCTCGGCTTGCTTGCCTTCAGCATCGGTGGAAGTTCAGGGTTCTATCTCCCCACGCTTCCCACGATCCTCATTGGCCGGGCCGTTCTCGGAATCGGAGTTTCACTGGTACTGACCAGCGGAATGACGATGATTGCGGATCTGTACGAAGGTGTGAAACGGCAGCGGTTGTTGGGATGGCAGACAGCTGCGGGCGCATTCGGCGGTGCGGTTCTCCTCTTGGGAGGCGGAGCCCTTGCCGCATTGGATTGGCGGGTTGTATTCCTTGTCTACCTGCTGGGCATCGCATACATCGTCCCAGTGCTGATCTATCTTCCCAGGCCCCGAAGAAAAGCAGAAACTTCTCTGACTCCAGGAAACACGTCCGAGTCCGTCGAACGCCAGACCAAGAAGGTTCCATCGACAGTCGCCGCAGCCCTTGTCGCCATGCTGCTGGGGCAGATTGCTTTTTACTCCGTTCCCGTACAAGTCCCGTTTCTTGTCGAGAATGATTTCGGTGCCAGTTCGATCGTCTCCGGAGCAGTCATCGCCGCACAGACGTTCACCACTGGTATGGTATCGACGCGTTTCGCATTTTTTCGTCGCTTCGCGGCCGAATCCGGACTGGTAGCGCTCTCCTTCTTGGGAATTGGAGTCGGCTACCTCGTACTCTTCCTCGCTCAAAACGCCCTTGTCCTGACGGCCGGTCTGGTAATCATGGGAACCGGTCTAGGAATCCTCATTCCCAATCTCAACAATTGGGTTATGGGCGAGGCAGCACCCCGAATGCGTGCCCGTTACGCGAGCCTCCTGACGACCTCGTTGTTTCTGGGGCAGTTCCTGGCCCCGATCGTGACCCAGCCGGTCGTGGAGGCAATCGGTGTCCAGCACCTTTTCGCTGTTGTTGCCACTGGCGCGCTCGTGGTCGCTGTCGTGTACTTCATCGCGGGACGGCCTCTGGGCCGCACGCCTTCCCATCGGACGAGGTCTGCGGCTTTCGACCGGCCAGAGAAATGCGAACGAGCCGGTCCAACCGGTTGACACAGCCACTTCCTCCGATTCAAGCCTTTTTGAAACAATTGCCCAATCAGCAGCCATTAGGGAAAGCATGTCTAATCCTCTCCGACTGACAATTATCTGTTCCAGCGTCCGGGAGGGCCGCTTCGGTCCCACCGTGGCAAAGTGGTTCACGCAACAGGCCGAACAGCGCCGCGACCTCCAGGTCGGCTTCGTAGACCTTCTCGACTTCCAGCTGCCGCACCAGCTGACGGGTTCCCCCCAACCGCCAGCTACCGAGATGCTGTCGATCTTGCCCCCTCAACTCGATGAGGCCGAAGCCTTCGTCGTGGTCACTCCCGAGTACAACCACAGCTTTCCTTCCTCATTGAAAAGTCTGCTCGACTGGCAGAGGACCCCTTGGCAGGCAAAACCCGTCGGTTTCGTCTCCTACGGCGGCCTGGCCGGTGGTCTGCGCGCGGTCGAACAGTTGCGGCCGATCTTCAGTGAATTGCACGCGGTGACCGTGCGCGACGTGGTCAGCTTCCACATGGCGTGGGACCTGTTCGACGAAAACGGGGACTTGAAAGACCCGGAAGGCTCCTCGGCGGCAGCCAAGATTTTGCTGGATCAGCTCGCCTGGTGGGGACTCGCCCTGCGTGAGGCAAGGGAGAAGCGGCCCTACGGAGGATAGAAGCCCTGTTCTTTGCAGTGGGCCGTCAAGCACGGCTCTGCGGGGGTCTGGACGTTGTCATGCAGACCCCCGCACGGATGCACGCGCGTGGACTCCGTTGTGTCGACCGTCTTGCGAGGCAGCCATGTCAGCGCCCGTCACAGGTCAATCCGCAGCACCAAGCCCTGCTGCGGTTTTCGTGCTCCTCTCGGCTTCGACCCTCACCGTCATGGCCGGTACCGTCCTCTCCCCCGTCCTCACCGCCATCCGGCATGACCTCGACCTCACCGAGACAACTGCCGGGCTCCTGCTCACCGCGCACGGCCTGTCGTTGGCCGTCACCAGTCCACTGGCCGGTCGGCTGGTCGATACTCTCGGGCCCCGCCGTCTCCTGTCCGCAGGACTCCTGTTATACGGCGTTGCCGGCTCGTCCGGCCTTTTGACGACCTCATATCCGGTGCTGATCGCTCTTCGCCTGCTTTTCGGCGTCGGTGCGGCAGTGGTGTTCGTGGCAGCGACTGTGGCCCTGTTGTCACTCTGCTCCGGGACAGGCCAGGACCGTCTGATCGGGTGGCGTTCGGTGGCCATCAGCTGTGGAGGAATCGTTTGGCCCTTGGTGAGTGGGGCGCTCGGGAGTATCGCCTGGAGCTGGTCCTTCGCTGTCTATTTCGTCGCTGTTCCGCTGGGCGTGATGGCACTGTTCACCGTTCCCGAGTCCCGGGTGAGCAGTGCAGGCCCCCGCGTAGGCTCACTCGTGCTGCTCCGACGCAAGCCCGTTCTCCTTTCCCTTTACGCTCTGTCTTTTCTCAGTTCCCTGCTGCTGTACGTCATGGCGGGGTTCCTTCCCCAGCGGCTCGCCGAAACCGGTCTTTCCCATCCCTTTCTGATTTCCCTCTACATCATGGCCACGTCACTGTTCGGAACCCTGGGAGGGTTGGCCTACGTGCGGTTCCGGGGACGTCTGCAACACCAAACAGTGATCCGGACGGCTGCCGTCTGCTGGATGGTCGGGCTGGTTGTGGCGGGTTTGGCAGACCGGCCGGTCTTGCTGATCCTGGCTCCGGCGTTCTTCGGAAGCGGGATGGGCATCGCCGTTCCCGCTCTGACGGTCCTGATCGGCCGGGCGGCTCCGCCCAGCGCGCGCGGCCTGGCCACGTCGATGTCGGCCACAGCCGCTTTCACCGGCCAGTTCTGTGCACCGCTTCTGATCGGCCCCCTGATCGGTGCCACTTCGCTGGGCACAGGTTTCCTCGCAGCCGCGGCGATAGCGGCGGTTGTGGTGATCTCGCTCAGCGCCGGATGGCGCTTGTCCTGTTCCGCAGGCCCCGATACAGCCCCGCCGGATACGATCCGGCGATCGGCGAATCGGCCAGACACCACCGAGGTGCACTGAGATGACCGATGTCCACGAGATCATGCTCGCTGCCGGTGACGTCAAGCTGTCGGCGCTGCTCGCCGAACCCACTCATGCTCCGCCGCGGGCAGTCATCGTGGCCGTACACGGCAGCGGCATGCGGGCCGGTTATTTTCATGGCCAAGCCACCCCTGAACTGTCGCTGTTGGCCCTCGGTGCACGCCTGGGCTTTACCGTATTGTCCATCGATCGCCCTGGTTACGGGTTGTCCGCGCTCCGCCTCCCCAAGGGGCAGGAACTCAACGGACAGGTCACGACACTGCTCGCGGCGCTGACCGACTTCACCCGCAGCCGCCCGACCGGAGCGGGGTTGTTCCTTCTGGCGCATTCTCACGGAGGCAAGCTCGCGCTCGCAGTCGCCGCAGACGAAAGGAGACCGAACTTCATCGGGGCCGATGTCTCCGGTGTCGGCTATCGCTATGCGGAGGACGTCCGAAGCATGCCGGCTTTCGACACCCGAGCGGCTCAGCTCAAGCACTGGGGTCCCCTGGGTCTCTATCCGCCCGACACTTTTCGTCTGGCCGCATCGCTCACCGCAACCGTGCCCGAGCGGGAACAGGAGGAACTACTCGGCTGGCCGGACGTCTTCGCCGATATCATCGGCCGAGTGAACATCCCGCTCCGGTTCACTTTCGCCCAACACGAGCGCTGGTGGAGTCACGACGAGGAGGCGCTGACCGAACTGGCCGAACTGTTGCCGACCGGAGCCAGGATGGAGCGGTTGCCGAACGCCGGACACAACATCAGTCTGGGCTGGGCCGCACGGTCTTACCATCTGAAAGCTCTCGCCTTTTTGGAGGAGTGCCTGGTTTCTCGGGAAGTTGGTCAGCAGGGCGCCGATTCGCCCTGACGGATCTCCAGCCGACGTGGCCCTGGCCCCTCTTCACCCAGTTCATCGTAGGGATTTGCCAGAGTGCACCGTTCCAGGGTGAGGCAACCGCACCCGATGCAGTCGGTCAATTTGTCACGCAAACCGATCAACTGGGCGATGCGCGTTTCCAAGTCGGCTCGCCAGTGCTCGGATACGCAGGCCCAGTCCTCTTGGGTCGGGGTTCGGCCCTCCGGGAGCAGATCGAGGACGTCTCGGATCATGCCGAGTGGAATCCCGACCCGCTGGGAGACGCGGATAAACGCCACCCGACGCAGGACGTCCCTGGTGTAGCGGCGTTGGTTCCCGCTGGTGCGATTGCTCCGGATCAGTCCTTCGCGTTCGTAGAAGCGAAGCGTGGAAGTGGGAATTCCCATGCGTTTTGCGACTGTGCCAATCGTCAACTCCTTGGCAAAGGGGGGGTTCAACATGGCTATACCGTACGGGCAACTTAATCTATGGTTCAACTTTGCGCGGTCCTTGGCCCCACTCTTGGCCCGAGTCCGAGGCCGGGGTCTCCAGCGGCGCGAACAGCGGGGTGAATATCGTGTGCCATGGAGGGACCTCGGACGCCCAACAGCAAACGACAATCACGTAATCACCGGCCAAAGAGTTCCAGCGTCGTGTTTTCGCTTGTCGGATTCCTCCCCCACCGGACAGAGGAGGCCGGGGTTTCGGGGCCCTCCGAATGCACTAGCCGAAACACTGTCCGGCCCGGGTCCTTCCTCCGGGAGGGGTAACTTCATCGTTTCCGGGCTCTTGGGGGAGCCCGCCGAAACCCACTCCGCACCACGTCCTTACTCCCGGGGAGTCCCCCGCTCGGAGGCGGCCCAGAACTCCGAGGCCCCGAGAGAGGGACGGGCAGCCGCAATCGCCCATTGCCGGGTCCTGTCCTGATGCTCCCCTGCCTAGCCGGCCCACTCCGCCCATGGGCCGAGGGTGAAGCCGCCGCCCTCCCGTCGGACTTCCACCGCGCCCGCGCCGCCGAAGTGCGAGGGGACGAGCAGTTCCCGTTCGTCGGCTGCCCGTTCGAGGATCCGGCGGCGACTGGCCACCGCCTGCCTCGGTGCCAGGCAGGCATTGCTGTTGCAGCAGGGGTGGAGGATCTGCACCGGGCTGTGCAGCAGGTCTCCGACGAAGACCGCCCGGTCCCTCCCCGACTCCAGTCGGACAACGGACGACCCGGGGGTGTGGCCCGGCGCGGACTCCAGGGTGAGGTGCTCGTCGAGGCGGTGCAGGCCGTCCCACAGCACGACCTGCCCCGCCTGGTGGACGGGGGCGACGCTGTCCTCGTAGATCAGGCGGTCGACCTCCTGCGCGCCGTTGCCGTACGCGTTGTCCGGACCGTAGTGGAAGTCGTCCGCGGCGGGCACGAGATACCGGGCGTTGGGGAACGTCGGTACCCACTGCCCGTCCGCGTCGACGGTGTTCCAGCCGACGTGGTCGACGTGGAGGTGGGTGTTGACGACGACGTCGACGTCCTGGGGGCGCACACCGCCCTTCTCCAGGAGGCCGAGGAAATCGCCCTGGCAGTGGTGGAACGGCGCCATCCCGGGCCGTTCGCGCCCGTTGCCCGCCCCGGTGTCGACCAGGACGGTCCGCCCGCCGCTGCGCAGTACCCAGGTCTGCAGCGCGAGCACCGTCGAGTCGTCGCCTGGCCTCCAGTGGTCCGGTACCAGCCAGTCCTCGTTGTCCTTCCAGGCATCCGCGCTTGCTTCCGGGAACATGGTGGAGGCGGGCAGGAACGGTTCGTGCCACTCGATGATCCTGATGACCTCGACGTCCCCCAGCACCATGCTCTGCACACTGTCGTTCTCGTTCGTCATGCGTTCGCCCCTAAGAAGGCCGAATGAGCTTCTCAATGCGTATCGGGCTCAATGAAATACGCATCCGTCTCACGCTTCATACGGGAAATATCCTGAGTGGATGGATGTGGTGAGTGACGCGATCTCAGCCGTACACCTGGGGCACCCCTGGTCCCACCGCGTGCGGACGAGCGGGAGCTGGTGCGCGCGGCTGGACCCGTACGACGGCGCGGGCTTCTACGTCGTCCTGAAGGGCAGCTGCTGGCTGTCGACCGACAGCGGCGGCCCGGTGTCCACGGCGGTCTGACACCGAAGACGCGGTCGGGGAAGCGCGCTCGGGCTCACCTCGTGAGGGGCGCCACCCCCAGGAGGGCTGCGGTCCTGGTGTAAACGGCGCCGGCGAGGGTGTCGTCGAGAGCCGGGCGCGAAGGGGTGTCGGGCCGGGACGCGCTGAAGAAGCCTCCGCTGGGGTGGGGGCGGGCGAGGCCGTGGCGAGCCAGACAGGGGTCCGCACCCCTTCGTCCGGGGTGACGGAGAACGGTCGGAACAACGGGGCGCTCAACCGCATCAGCCCGCCGGCGTTGCTGTTCATCGCGGTGCCCTTGACCATGCCGGGATTGGCGCTGTAGACGCTCATCCCCTCGGGCAGGCGGTGGGCGAGTTCCCGCGCCGCCAGGAGGCCGACGAGCTTGCTCGTCGCGTAGACGTTGATCTGGTTGTAGAAACGGTTGCTCCACGATGTTCCCGCGACATCCGGATCGGCGGCGTCGAGCCTTCCCCGCTTCTCCACGAACGAGGACATGTTGACGATCCGCGCCCGGGGCGCGAGCGCCCCTTCGGCCAGCAGGGCGTGAGTGAGCAGGAACGGGGCATGGTGGTTGAGCGCGTAGGTGCGCTCCGCGCCGTCGGCCGTCTGCTCGTACCGGGGGAAGGCCGCCCCCGCGTTGTTGATGAGGACGTCCACCGGGCGGCCGTGGGCGGCCAGCTCCACGGCCAGCGCCCGTACCCGCGACCACTGCTCCAGGTCGGAGGTGTATGTCCTGGGCGGAGCCGCTTCCCGGCCGGCACGGGCCCCGCCGTACAGGCGTTCGGCGGCGGCCCGGGTGCGCGCCGCGTCCCGGCCGACGAGGACGACGCTGTGCCCGGCCCCGACCAGGTGGCGTGCCATCACCAGACCCAGGCCGGAGGCTCCGCCCGTGATGACGGTGGTCCTGCTGTCCATCACCGCTGTTCCTTTTCCGACGGGGCCATGACGTCGGCGGTTTCTCCTGTCGGGCGGGTGTCGTCGACCGCTTGGCGGAGAAGCGCGTGCAGGCGCAGCCTGCTCTCGCGGTCGAGACGGGCGAAGGGTGAGTGCTCGGTGGTGTGCCGGACGACGCGATCACGCAGCGCGCATCCTTCGGGGGTGAGCTGGATGACCTTCACACGGCGGTCGGTGGGGTGGGGGACCCGGCGCACCAGACCGCGCTTCTCCAGCCGGTCGATCATCGAGGTGGCGGTCGAGGCGTCGCACCGCAAGCGGTCGGCCAGCCGGCGCGCGGTCATCTCCCGCCCCCTGCTCAGCCTCCACAGCGCATCGGTCTGGGTATCGGTCAACCCCGCTTCCCGGGCCAGTTCCTTGAGCTCGGTGTGCACGTGGGCGCGAATCGCGAACAGACAGTCGTGGAGCTCTTCGTTCAGTTGCCGGTCGTCCATGACCACCAAAATACATGGAAAACCCAATCATTGGAACATCCACACATCAGATGGGCGGCCCCACCGCCTGCCCCGCACCGAGATCCCGACCGACGAGAAGAAGAGACCGCGATCGGCTCCTTGAAGCACGGCCGCACGTATCTCGCGCCGGCGGGAGTCGTGGTGGAGCGAACGCCGAGCGGCAACGGGACCCACTGGGAATTTGCCCGTCGGGCGGGGGCTACCCGGCGGGTGGGGCGTCGCGCACGCCCGCACCGGCCCCCGACCGACGGCGAGGGCGAACGGCCAGAAGCGTTCACAGGATGGTCGTACCACTGCGACCAGCACCGATTCCGCGCCGCGATCAGCCGTCCTCCCGCCGCCGGCGCAACCGGCCTCCCCGGTCGGCACACCTGGTACCACGATGACAGCAGGAGCCGGCGCGCACACCACGCGTCCGCGAAGTCCCTCCGGACACGTGGGAACGAGCCATGGGGCGAACGCGGACGACTACCCCCCGTCTCGGCGGGCTTCCCGCACACTCGACAAAAGCCCGGGCCAACCGAAGGAGACGACAAACACCGCTGTCAGGAGCAGGAACGCTCCGACGAAAAACGGTGCCCGCAGGCCGAACCCGTCAGCGACGAGACCTCCGGCCAACGCGCCCAAGGGGGACAGACCGTTACCGACAAACCGGTAAGCCCCGTTGACCCGACCGAAGAGGGCAGCGGGAATGACCGTCTGCCGGATGGTGGCCGTCACCACGTTGAAGACCGAGATCCCCACTCCCACGAACGCCAACGCCGTGGCGGCCACCACGGCGTCCGTCGTGACCCCGCCGACCAAGAAGGCAACGGGGCACATCAGGAGCACGGCCTTCAACGCACGCCCCCGTCCGACCGCGGCCACGAGTCCTGGTGCGACCAACAAACCGACCAGACCGCCCACGGCGATAAAAGCCAACAACAGTCCGTAGCCGGTTTGGCTGATTCTCAGCACTTCCAGCGCGTACAGCACGGCGATCCCCAACACCCCGACCACTGCGAAGTTGAGCACACCACCGAGCAGGCACAGAGTCCGAAGGGTCTGATGACGCCAAAGCCAACGAACCCCGAAAACCATCTCCGACCACAACACGGCAGGGGTGAGCGGAACGCATGATCGCGCCGGGTCGCCGCCGACCGTCCGGAGGCTGAACACCAATACCGCCGAGACCACGAACGACAGCGCGTCGACTACGAACGGTGTCGGCTCGGACAGCACGAACAACGCGGTGCCAAGCGGTGCGCCCACGAATTCCACCGTGACGAACTGCCCGCCGAGGATTCGGCTGTTGGCCGTGTCGAGTGTCTCTTTATCGGCCACGTCCGGAACAACTGCCTGAGACAGGTTGTTGGACATGGTCTGGACGGAGCTCAGGGAAAAGGCGGCTATCGCGAGCACGACGACCCCGACCTGGCCTGCCAGCATGAGGGCCACGAATACGACGAGCACTGCCACCCGCACGACGTCACAGATCCACAGCGCGCGCCAGCGGTCGACGCGGTCGACGAGCACTCCCGCGAAGGGCCCCACGCAGGCCCACGGCAGCTTCCCCGCCAGAGTGACCATGGCGACCTGGACCGGGTCGCGGGTGAGCGCGGCGGCGAACACCGCGAGGGCGGTCGTCCTGATCCCGTCCCCCAGACCGGAGACGACCATAGCGGTCCAAAACCGCCAAAAGGCCGGAGAAAAACTCTTGCCCGAGGCTTTAGCCATCAACCTTCTCACTACTCAGGGGCCCGGCAATGGTTTCGGTCCTGACGAACGGCGCCTCTCGGCTCGGCCCGGAGCCGCCGGGTTTTGCGCGTCCGCCCGAAACACGCCGAATCCGTTCGGGGAATTCTTCCTCGCCACCGCAGACAAATCCCGAAATAACGAATACACGAAAAACCGTTTTCCCGGGAAGGGAAACCCGAAATCCCGATTGAACCGAAACCCGCTCCCGCGACTTCACCCGCCATCGGCAAAGCCGACTGCCGAATCGTCTCGACCCCGATGGAAAACCAAGAAATGCAAAGACGATCGAATTCGGCGAAAATTTATTTCCCACCCACCCTCGACCCTATGAAAAAATGGGGAACCGGAAGGAGCTGTAAGCCCCTCCCGGTTTTCGCCGACCGCAGATTTCATAGACCCGAAGGAATCACTTCGTTGGCCACCAGTTGTTCCAGTGTCTGGCGCGAGCGGATCAGATCCAGCGACCCATCCGCCCGACGCAAGACTTCCGCCGCTTCCGGATAGGAATTGAAGTTCTTCATGGACATACTGGAGCAGTAGCTACCGGCTCGTTCGATCACGAGGTAGTCCCCGATTTCGGTACGTCCGAGCGACGCGGGCGCCAGCGCCTCCTCCGGCTGGTAGACGGCCGTGAGGACATCACCGGCGATGCAGCAGTGCCCGACCACGTTGCATTTCTCGACTTCTGTACGCAGGGGCCCTTCCGCGGGCACGGAGACGAGCGGATGGGTGACGCCGTAGTACGACGGACGCGCGATTTCCGTCAGCCCACTATTGATCTTGAGGAAGGTCTGCCCTTCGCTCCCGGTATCGGTCCTGTCGATGACACGTGTAACCAGCGCACCGGACAGTGCCGTCAGGAACGTGCCCGGCTCCACCTCGATCCGCAGCCTACGGCCGGTCTCCTCGGCGAAAGTGGTCAGCTCATCGGCGACGACACGGGCCCACTCCGTGTGGTCGTACTCGGGATCGCTCAACAATGCCTTGACCCGGTAACCGCCGCCCAGGTCGAGCGTCTGCACGTCAGGGAATTGCCGGGCGATGGCCAGCAGTTTCTTCACCGCGTCCACGAGGATGTTCCAGTGGTGACCGGAACCGATATGCGACTGAAGCCGCACCAGTTTCAGGCCGTATTCTTCCAGCGCGGCCTTCATCTCGGGAATCTGGTCGTGCCAGATACCGAAGCTGGAGTTGACACCACCGCTGTTGAGCCGATTCACCAGCCCCGACCCGAACCCGGGATTGACCCGCACCGCGATCGAACCACTGGGATACTGCTTTCCGTATTCCGTCAATTGGTGCAGCGACCCCGCGTCGAACTGCAGCCCTTGGTCGATGAGTTCCTTGAGGCTGTGGTCGAAGACGGCCTCTTGGGCGGTGAGAGAGATCCTTCCGGGGTGGACGCCGGCGAGCACCGCCCGGCGAGCCTCCCATACCGAACTCGCGTCGAACGCGAACCCCTCTCGATCGAAAAGCCTGATGATCGCCTGGCTCGGACAGGCCTTGAGGGAATACCGGACAGTCAACCCGAAAGCATTGGGAAGTGCAGCCATTTCCGCGGCCGCCCTCTTGATCGTCGCCTCATCATAGACAAATGTAGGAGTACCGAACCGTTCGGCGACCATCCTCACATCGTCCGGTGAGAGAAATTTCAGCGATTCCACTTCGACGTCCATGGAAACTCAATTCTTTTCGGAGAAGAAAAGGATGTTCTATTCATCAGCGGTATTCGTTGTCGATTGCGAAGACCTGTTCGGCGAGGGCTCGGACAAGATCCGGGTACGCACCCGCAACCGGTTGCCGTAACCGTCCGGGTCGGCCTGCAACAGAATCTGGTGCAATGTACGCAACCCGTGATGCGGTGTACCCGGCCATAGGTGGTGCACCGTGTGGTAGCCATCGCTGTGGGGGTGGATCAGCCATCGTTGCAGCCGCCCGAGGTTGGTGACCGTGGAGTCGAAAACCGTGTCGGCGTCCGTGTAGCTGTGCTCACTGCTCTCCGCGATGAAACGCAGCACCGGCAAGGCAAGAAAGTGGGCCGCCGCCCAAACGGCCAGGCCTGCGGCGGCTGACGCCACCCCCCATAGCAGGAACGCAGGCAACGCGATTGTCAGCAATGCCCAGAGCAACGGCATGGCGGCGCTGACCGGATCGGCTGCGGTGGCGCGTAGCCATCCGCGCTGATAGGAAACGAGTCGCGGAACGAGACCGCGGACAAATGAGGCCAGGCTGCTGCGATCCAGGCCTTCGATGTCCAACTCGCGGTAACGCTGCCGGTCGGGGTCTTCGTCGGTCCCCAACCGCCCGTGGTGGAACAGGTGCGAGGCACGGTAGTCACCGATCCTGATACCGGTCGGCCATCCGCACAGTACTGCGGCAAGCGTGTCGTTGACCTGTCGGCGCCGTCGGCTCCAATTGAAGTGGCTGGCCTCGTGCACCAGACATTCCATAGCCCTCAACTGGCGGCCCACGAGACACACCGCGACAAGTGTTCCGGCGATTCCAGCACTCACCGACCAGCCGTACAAAAAGACGGTGGTCACCACCATGGAGGGAATCGACACGTGGTCCACCAACGCGACGAACACAGTGATCGGAAGCCTCGTACGGTGCGCTTCACCAATCAACTCGCGTGTTTCGGGCACTTGCCGATAACCACGCTTGTAAGGCCGCGTGATCGGCCCCGGAGAGGGGGGCATGGGCATCGCGCACCTCCCGGTCATGAGATTCCTGCTCCGCCCTTGCGCATGAAAAATTCTCAAGGGCTCGGTCCAGGAAGTTCCTGTCGATCCCACCTTCGGTTGGACGATCGTCGAACGGTAGTCAGGGGAAAACCGGACTTCCCGAGGAGCGCACCTGCCCCGACCGTGGAGACAGTCGGTGACAGGAGAATCGATGACGGACGACCTGAACCCAGCGGCGCTGCGCCGCGCGGTCGAAGAGCTGTCCCCTGAGAAACGAGCGTTGTTGAGTTCGCGACTGGCCGACCGGCAGACGGCCGGCACAACCATGCGGGCCCTGCCTCGGGGAACAGGCGTCCAGCGCTTCCCTGCGTCACCTGGGCAGGAACGATTGTATTTCTTGCACCAGCTGGCTCCTGCCGCGCCGGTCCACCTGCTTCCGTTCATGGTTCGGCTGACAGGAAAGCTCCGCCCAGAAGCCTTGGCCCTCGCTTGGGACACCATGGTGGAGCGGCACGAGATCCTGCGCACCGGTTTCGAGGTGGACCCACGCGAAGGCCTGACTCAGGCCGTGCGGCCTGCCGGGAGCGTAGAACTCGAACTGACGACGCGGGAAATCGATGCGGACGAAGTGGAATCGCGCGTTGCGGCGCTCGTCACCGAACCTTTCGATCTCTCCTCCGCCCCCTTGGCCCGTGCCACGCTGTGGCGGTTGAGAGGCCGGGACGACGAGTGGGTACTGGCTTTGTGCGTACACCACATCATCGTGGACGGCTGGTCGATCGGTGTCCTGGTGGACGAACTCGTCCAGGCCTACACCGCTGTCGTCACCGGATCACCCTCGCCCTTGCGGCCCCTTCCGGTGCAATACGCGGACTTCGCCCATTGGCAGCGGAACTGGCTCTCCAGCGACTCGGCACGCGAGCAGCTCGACTACTGGCACGGGGCGCTGGCCGGCACGAGCAGGCTGCTACTGCCCACCGACCGTCCCCGCGACGCCGGACAGGCAACGATCGGTGAAGCCGTACCGTTTCGGCTGGATCGGGAACTGACCGCAAAGCTGGAGGCGCTGGCACGGTCGGAGCAGTCGACAGTGTTCATGGTCCTGCTCACGGCGCTTTGCTCGGTACTGGGCCGATGGGCTGACCAGGACGACATGGTGGTGGCAACCCCGGTGGCCGGTCGGCCGACACCCGAGGTCGAGCGGCTGGTCGGCTTTTTCGTCAATACGGTCCCCATACGGGTCGAGCTGGGCACGGCGGTTTCGTTCCGCGACCTGCTGCGCCGGACCCGAGCATCGTGTCTGGCGAGCTACGAACACCAGGACATCCCCGTCGAACGCATCGTCCAAAAGGTGGACGGGGAGCGTCACGGGGGACGATCGACGCTGTTCAATGTGATGTTGGCGTTGCGCAACGTCCCGATCGGCACGATCGACCTACCAGAGGTCGAAGCCGAAGTAATCGACTTCCCCCCGACGAGCACCGATTTCGACCTGACGCTGGAACTCGCACCGGACGGCACGGACGGGCTCCGGGGGTGGCTCGTCTACTCCGCCAACCTCTTCGATCCCGCCACTGTGGAACGGATCGCGGCGGGCGTACGGGAAACACTGTCGGCCGCGGCAGCCTCCCCTGACAGCACGCTGAGTGGGCTTCCCGTCGTTTCCCCCGAGGAGCACGCCCTTCTGGTCGAGGAATTCAGTGGAAGGACCGCCTCACCCTTGACCAGCCGACCGTTGCTGGCATGGTTCGACGATCACGTGACCGCCTCTCCTGCGGCCCCGGCCGTGACTGCCGGGGGTGAGACCCTGACCTTTGCCGAGCTCGACGAACGCGCCGATCGACTCGCGCACTGGCTCCGCCGGACCGGTGTCGGCGTGGAGGACAAGGTAGGAGTCTGCCTCAACCGGGACCTGAACCTGATCGTCTCGTTGGTCGCGGTGCTCAAAATCGGCGCTGTATTCGTCCCACTGGAAGCAGACCAGCCGCGCGAACGAATCGCCATGATCGTCGCGGACGCGTGCCCGGGCCTGGTACTCACGACCTCGTCGATCGATGCGGAGCTCGATCTGGCTACGCGCACTATTCGGCTTGACGAAGTCGATCTGGGGACGGGCCGGGTCGACCTGTCCGGCGTCGCGGTCGCCGGACTCAATGCCGCGTACGTGCTGTATACGTCCGGTTCCACCGGAGTCCCCAAAGGGGTGGTGATCACCAGGGAGGGCTTGGCGAACCGCGTCCATGGAATGTGCGCGGAATTCGGTTTCAACCGCGACGACAAAGTCCTGCATCGGACACCGTTGAGCGCGGACACCGCCATGTGGGAACTGCTCGTGCCGTTGTTCTGCGGCGGCGAGTTGGTCATGGCCGAGAAGGGGCGGCACGTCGAGACGCCCTATCTCTATGACACGATGTCGCTGCACGGGATAACTACCTGTTTTTTCGTACCGTCGGCGCTGCGCCTGGTACTCGCCTCTCCGGGATTCGACAGTGCCGCACGCACATTGCGTTTGCTGATCTGCGCCGGCGAGGAGCTCCCGGCGGAACTATCGGAGCGGGTGATCGCTCTCGCGCCGCACACAAAGCTGATCAACTCCTACGGGCCCACCGAGGCCACGATCAACGTCGCCGAGCACTGGGTGACCACACCTGTCCCGACACCGGTGCCGATCGGCCGCCCCGTACCCGGCGCCGACCTGTACGTGCTCGACGATTCGATGCGAGTGCGGCCCATCGGTGTGCCGGGCGACCTGGTCGCCGGTGGGGCCCAATTGGCTCGCGGGTATCTCGCTCGACCGGCGCGGACCGCAGAGGCCTACGTTCCTCACCCCTTTCGGCCGGGCGAACGGCTCTATCGCACCGGTGACAGGGCGCGCTGGCGGACCGACGGTGCGCTGGAGTTCTTGGGCCGGGTGGACAACCAGGTGAAGGTTCGCGGCTACCGGGTCGAGCTGGGCGAAGTCGAAGCCACGCTCCGCGGCCATGAAGACGTCGTGGAAGCAGTGGTCCTCCCCCAAACCGATTCCCGGTCCGAGCTTCGGCTGATGGCGTACCTGACCGCCCGGGACGGGCTGCTTCCATCGGCAGCGTCGCTGCGCACGCACATGGCCAAGTTCCTCCCTTCGCCGATGATCCCGTCCGTTTTCGTCACCGTGGACTCGTTCCCGTTGACCGGGTACGGCAAAGTCGACCGGGGCGCCCTGTCCACAACCGCGGCAAAGGTACAACCGACCGAGGCGGCTCGGGTCACGCCGTCCGACGCCCTACAGGAGGTACTGGCCGCGATCTGGAGCCGTGTCCTGGACGTCCCGCGTGTCGGTGTGCGCGACGACTTCTTCACGCTGGGCGGGCATTCCCTACTGGCCACCCTGGTGGTCGCCCAAATCCGCGATCTGTTCCGGCTCGAACTTCCCATGCGCTTCTTCGTAGACGCGCCGTCGATCGCCGAATTGGCCGAGCTGTTGCGGTCGCACGGCGCCCGGCAGGGCGTCGACGTCGACCGGGTCGCCGCCCTGATCCTCACCGTGGAACGGATGGCCCCTGCCGACGTCGAGTCCGCGCTCACCGACCCGACGGCTCCGTGACGACGGTTCGGCCGAGACGGCAGCCCGTACCGTCTGTTTTTTCAAGCCCCGGCACGCGGTTGGCAAACAGATCACTTGACCGAGGAGGGGCTTGGCCGACCGAAGGCGCCGGACGGCACGGCAGGATCCGGTGACGCGCTGTTTTCACCGTGCCGTCCGATCGCATCTCTTTCCAAGGCCCCGAGGAGGCCACGCCTGGCGCGGCCGTCGCGCCTCACCGTCCGCCGAGATCGTCGTCAGGTCAGGTCGATGCGTTCCTGCTCCACCGGGTAGCCGGCCCTGGCGAAGGTCGCGGCCATCGGGGTGTTGGTCACGTCCGTGCCCGCCACGATCCGGTCGACGCCCTCGGCCGCCAGCAGGTGCGTGGCCTCGACAAGCAGGTCGTAGGC
>NZ_BSQG01000005.1:0-438062 GCF_030268225.1 Nocardiopsis ansamitocini
CTCACGCCATCGCCACCCACACGGGGCTGAGCGGCGGCGGTCCATCCCCGCGTGCGCGGGGCTCACGTCGACCGGTCGGTGTGCTGGCTCGGTTGTTCCGGTCCATCCCCGCGTGCGCGGGGCTCACGCCATCGCCACCCACACGGGGCTGAGCGGCGGCGGTCCATCCCCGCGTGCGCGGGGCTCACGTCGACCGGTCGGTGTGCTGGCTCGGTTGTTCCGGTCCATCCCCGCGTGCGCGGGGCTCACAAGGTCAACCCGACACCCGCGACCGCCCAATACGGTCCATCCCCGCGTGCGCGGGGCTCACGCGCCGGTCATCTTGGCCCACAGGTAGGCGTCGGGTCCATCCCCGCGTGCGCGGGGCTCACGTGATGGCACCGTCGCGCACCATCTCCCCCGCCGGTCCATCCCCGCGTGCGCGGGGCTCACCCCGACGGTCCTGTCGCGCCCACGGCCGGCGACGGTCCATCCCCGCGTGCGCGGGGCTCACCTCCTGACCGGGTCGCCCGCCTACGAGGACGCCGGTCCATCCCCGCGTGCGCGGGGCTCACATGAGCTGGGCATAGGCCCACCCGGTCATCTCCGGTCCATCCCCGCGTGCGCGGGGCTCACACCAACCCCACCACCCGGCACGCAGCCCAAACCGGTCCATCCCCGCGTGCGCGGGGCTCACTCGTCGAAGGCCACGAGAAGGCGGCCAGCCTCCGGTCCATCCCCGCGTGCGCGGGGCTCACCCGGCGGCCACCCGCCGCACCCTGATCGTGGCCGGTCCATCCCCGCGTGCGCGGGGCTCACAGTTAATGACCTGGCACTTTGCGGCGCGTTATCGTAATGAGATCTGTGGTTTCGGAACCCGGCCGGTCGCGGCAGATGACCGGATCGGGCCACCGTAGGGAAAGTGCCTACGGCCTGTCCCCGGAAAGCCTAGCGTCGACGCACGGTCGGTGTACGGGGGATTCGGGGGCCATCGGATGGCGGCGGACGACTGTTTCGGCGGGGAACCCGGGCAGGCAGTGGACCTGGCTCTCTGGGGCAAGGAACGCGGCCTCGACGGCGCCCGTTATCCGCTGCTGCACCACTGCCTGGACACCGCCGCTGCCGCCCTGGTGCTGTGGCGGGAGTACCTCTCCCCCGGCATGCGCGCGAACCTCGCCGCAGCGCTGACCGACCCGGCGGCCCCCGACAAGGACCGCGCGGGACGGACCATCGCCTTCTGGGCCGGGCTGCACGACCTCGGCAAACTGACCCATTCCTTCCAGAGCCAGGCCAAGGGCGTCGACCTGTCGGGGTACCCTCCCGAGCCGGACGGCGGCGAGGCCCGTCCCCACGCCACCGTGAGCGGGCACTGGCTGGCGGTGGCTCTAAAAACCCTCGGCTACGGCACGGGGCACCGCGATCCCGCCCCGCTCGTGGCCCAACTGTTGAGCGGCCACCACGGCCGGTTCGCCGAACACCCCACGATCCACGCCACCGACCCGCTCGCCTCTCTCGGGTTCGCCCCCGGCCCGTGGGAGGAACAGCGACAGGCCCTGCTGGAGACCGTCTTCGCGGCACTCGACCGCCCCGGACAGCCCGACGCGCTGCCCGCCCCGGAAGCCACCGTCATCTGCGGCCTGGTGATCCTCGCCGACTGGCTGGTGAGCCAGCGCGGTTTCGTCCTGGCGCGCCTCGCCGACACGGCCGGTGCCGACGGCCCGCCCTCGCCGGCCGCGCACTTCGCGGCGTCGCTACAGCGGGTGCCGCGGCTCCTGGACGAGGCGGGGCTGCGTCCCATCACCGTCGCGCCCGCGACGTTCGCGGAATCCTTCCCGTTCATCACCACCCCCAACGGCCTCCAACGGTCACTCGCCGAGCACCTGCCCGCCCTGTGCGGGCAGGGCGGCCTGGTGCTGGTGACCGCCCCCATGGGCGAGGGCAAGACCGAGGCGGCCCTGCACGCGGCCGACCTGCTGGGCGCGGCCACCGGCCGCCCGGGCCGCTACCTCGCGCTGCCCACGATGGCCACCGCCGACCAGATGTACGGCCGGTTGAAGGAGTACGCGAACGCGCGGGCCGAACCGGCACCACCGGGTCGACCC
This sequence comes from Nocardiopsis ansamitocini, assembly GCF_030268225.1. Taxonomy (GTDB): domain Bacteria; phylum Actinomycetota; class Actinomycetes; order Streptosporangiales; family Streptosporangiaceae; genus Nocardiopsis_D; species Nocardiopsis_D ansamitocini. The sequence goes on from NZ_BSQG01000005.1 coordinate 2,082, forward strand.
TCCACCCTCGCGCTGCTGCACGCCATGGCCTGGCTGAACCCCGAATACGTTCCCGACCACGAACTCCAGGTGTCCACGGTCCTCTCCTCGTCCGGGCCGGGAAGCGCCGACCGGTTCGCGGCCACCGACTGGCTGTTGGGCCCCAAACGCGGCCTCCTCGCGTCGTGGTCGGTGGGCACCGTCGACCAGGCCCTGATGGCGGCCCTGCGCGCCAAACACACCATGCTGCGCCTGTTCGGCCTGGCGCAGAAGGTGGTGATCGTCGACGAGGCGCACGCCGTCGACCCCTACATGCAGGTGCTGCTGGAGCGGTTGCTGCACTGGCTGGGCCGGTTGGGGGTCCCCGTGGTGCTGCTGTCGGCGACGCTGCACCACCGCACGGCCAACTCCCTGGTCAAGGCGTACCTGTCGGGGTGCCCCGGCAAGAAGTGGCGCAGGAGCGACCCTGCGCCGGTGACGGCGCTGTCCTATCCCGGGTGGCTGCACGCCGCACCGTCGCGCGTGGTCACCACCAGCGGGGAACTGGAGCCGGGGCCCATTCCCGCCACCGAACGCGAACCGCTGACCGTGGAGCTCGCGGGCGTCCCCGTGCGCAACGGGCGCGCGGACCGCATCGGCGTCCTGAAGGCGCGGTTGGCGGGTCTGGTGGAGCAGGGCGGCTGTGCTGCCGTCGTGTGCACGACGGTGGCCGACTCCCAGGCCACCGTCGACGCGCTCGCCGAATGGTTCGCCGGACTGGGCGCGCGGGCACCCGAGCTGCGGCTGCTGCACGCGCGCTTCCCCAACCAGCAGCGCACCGCCATCACCGAGGAGATCACCGGCCGGTTCGGCAAGAACGGTCCGGCCAAGGGCCTGCGTCCGGGGCTGCCCGGCCAGCCGCGCGGCTACGTCCTGGTCGCCACCCAGGTCGTCGAGCAGTCACTGGACCTCGATCTGGACCTGCTCATCACCGACATCGCCCCGATCTCCCTGCTGTTGCAGCGGGCCGGGCGGTGCTGGCGCCACCAGCACCTGGGGACCGTCACCCGCCCTGCGTGGGCGGACCGGCCGCGGATGGTGGTGCTGGTGCCCGAGAAAGCCTCGGCCGCCGGGCGGGAGGACGCCGAAGACGGCGCCTTCCCCATGGGGTGGCGCGCGGTCTACCCGGTGTCGCTGCTGAAACGCACCCGCGCGATGCTGCGGCGCCGCGGCACCGATCCCGTGCGCATCCCCGAGGACGTGCAGGCGCTGGTGGACGACGTCTACGACGACGAGACGCTGGCCGCGGACGTGGAGGCCGACGTGGCGGCCGACGACGTCGCGCGGCTGGGCGCGGAGATGGCGCTGCGCACCCTGGCCAAGAACGTCGTGGTGCCCGAGCCGAGGGACATGGGCCGCGACCTCATCGGTATGACGAAGTTCGAGATCGACCTCAGCGAGCACCTGCTGGCCACGCGCTTCGGCGCGGGTTCGGTCCGGGTGCTGTGCTGTTACGTGGACACGCGGGGCGGACGCTGGCTCGATCGCGGGTGCGGCGCGCAGCCGCTGCCGGAGGTCGGGGAGGAGAAGGACGGCTCGTTCTCCAGGAAGCAACTGCGCGCGGTGATGGCGCAGACCATTCCGGTGCGCGCGGACTCCTGGTACGGGCAGGCCCTGCCCGAGGGCAACCGTCCCCCGGACGCGTGGGCGGAGTCCTTCCACCTGCGCGACCTGGTGCTGTTGCCACACCGGGTGAACCCCGACGGCAGCGTCGAGCCCGCCGAGTTGGGCGGCCGGTCGTGGCTGCTGGACCCGCTCAAGGGTCTGGTCGTCGAGAAGTGAACGGCTCCGGCCCGGCCGGGGCGAGGAGTCTCGACGCCGGAGAGTCGGTCCCCGGCTGCTCTCCTGGCGATGCCCCGGGCGCCTTGCACGGAATCGGAACGGTCCGAGAAGGTCGGGCGGCAGTGCGCACTCCGGGCAGCCGTGGTGCGGATCGTGTCTGCTCGATCCGCACCACGGCTGCCCGCGGGTCAGGCGTCGCGGTCGTGGGGGGCGACGTGGAGTGCTCCGGGCACGAGGATCACCGTCCTTCCTCGGCTGTGGGTCCCTCCTTCCCGGGGCCGTAGTGGTGGACGGTGTCGTTCTCGGGGGGTCGGCCGCCACCCCGGAGCAGCCGGGCCCGCACCAGGTTGGTCGTGGACGCGGTCGCCAGGGCGAGCCCCGCGAGGAGCAGCCCGGCGGTGAACATCCACTCGCGGGAGCCCTCCGGGCCGTAGACGCGGTTGGGTGCGCCGATGTCCACGGCCCGGGTGTCCTGGTCGATCACGCAGGTGGCGCGGTCGGCGCCGTAGAGGTAGACGTCGTCGCGCGGGGCGGCGCCGTCGTCCGCGGTGTAGGTGCCGTAGCAGGTGCAGGACTCGTGTCCGGGGTGCTGGATGCAGGCGAGGCTGGCGGCGGTGAAGGTGCCGGGCGCCCCGTCGGCGGTGGCGGCACGGATTCCGCGGTCGAGGTTGGAGACGGCCAGGTACACCAGGAGCAGCGCGAGCGTCAACAGGGCGAGGTTGAAGGCCGGGGAAGGGCCTCTCCGTCGGCTGCCGGCGCCCGCGCGCTGCCCGGTCATCGTGTCAGCGCCTCGGAGCGGTCGCCGCACCCGCAGGTGGCCGACTCCCGTTCGGCCTTGTTGGGACGGGTGTGCAAGTACATGGCCACGACCATCGGGGCGAACACGATCGCGTTGTAGAAGAGGTGGAGTTCCACCCGCGGGATGACCATCTGGAGGATGCTCATGGGGGCGTCGCCGCCGCCGAGGTTGCGGCCGACCAGCGCCTGCAAAAGCAGGAGCAGGTGCTCGAAGTGGTGCCACACCTGGATTCCGGTGGAGATCTTCCACCAGGTCCGCGAACGGCCGGTGAACCCGGGAAGCAGCATGAACAACCCGATGAGCATGATGAGCGCGTAGCCGTAGTGCATCCACTCGGAGGTGACCAGCCACGGGAAGGGGATGCCGAGGACACCGCGGGCCTCGGGGATCGGCCAGTCGAGGACGTAGACCTGGATCGCCTGGACGATGTGTTCGGCCCAGTGGGCCACCACGATCACCATGAACAGTTGCAGGGCAACGCGGTGGCCGCTGGAGTTGATCCGGTTCAGGCCGCGGCGGTAGCGGCCCGGGGTGGAGGAGGGAGTACGTGTCGCCATGGGGCTGGACTCCTCGGTTCGTCGGTCCGTCGGTTGCGGAGGTGGGGGCCGGGCGGGTTATGAGGTGGAGGGCGCGGGCGCCGCGGGTGCCGCCGGGGCGTCCGCTCCCCCGCCTCGGGAGGCGAACCACGGGGTGACCAGCAGGACCAGGCCGCGCAGCATGCAGGTGATGACCAGCGCGAAGAACAGGCCGAACACCACGTGGAACGACACGAGCAGTCCGTAGACGGCGGCTGTGGTGAAGCCGAAGACCATTTGGTTGCGGTGCTTGGAGGGGGTCGTGCCGGGGTCGGTGATCATGTAGTTGGTGAACAGGATGAAGGCCACCCCGCTCATCGGCAGCAGCGCGGCGACGAGGGCGTGGTCCAGGATCAGCCAGCGCAGGACGGCCTGGGCGGCGAACCCGGTGACCCAGGCCATGATGAGCGGCCAGCGGCCGGTGAGCCGGGCGTTGAGCATGGTGCCGGCCATGAGGATGCCCAGCGGGATGAGCCAGTCGATGGTGCCGGTGGAGTTGTTGGTGAAGTGGTAGGGCGGGGAGATGCCCACCCACGGGAACATCGCCAGCGTGACGGCGATGCCGAGGTTGGAGGGGTTGAGGAAGTGCCGTTTCTTGCCGCGCACCGTGAGCCGGAAGAGGTACTTGCTGCTGACCGCGATGGTGACCGCGAACAGGTAGGGCCACAGCGACTCGTTGCCCCACAGCAGCAGCGCGCAGGCCAGGCCCGCGATGTGCGTGGGCAGCAGGTGGTCGATGAGGCGCTGTCGGCCGCCCGCGTAACCGGGGGTGCGGCCGGCGGCCTTGGCGTCCAGGGTCTCCAGGATCAGGTCGAGGGCGTAGCCCACGAGCACGGCCACGATGGGAGTGATCGGGGACTGCTCGAAGCCGAGGAAGAGGTGGCCGATCACCGTGAAGACGGTGATGGAGGTCGCGAACATGCGCAGCGCCATGATGCGCTTGTCCTTGGGCGGCGCGGCGGCCGCGGGCGGCTCCTGGCCGGGAGGGGCGGGCCGGGCGGCAGGATCATCCGGACGTTCGGTGGCGTGCTGGATCCCGCCTGGTTGAGTCGTCGTCATCGCAGGACCGCCGTTCCGTCATCGTTGAGTTCGACCGTGCTCGGACCGGGGCTCAGTTCGAGTTCGGCCGAGCGGATACCGCCCTCGGTCAGCCACTCGACGGTGACCGGGAGGTCGCCCGTGGCGGGTGCGGCTAGGTAGAGGATGTCGTCGGAGACCCCCACGTGGCCGTTGGCGGGGTAGAGCTGGCGGGTCTGGACGGGTACGTCGTCCCCGGCGGAGACGACCCGCGCCCCGAGGGCGGGACGGTGGGCGTCGCCGACCGCGGCCGGGCGCAGCAGGCGCAGACAGATGCCGGGGGCCGCGTCGGGGGCCTCGTTGATGAGAACCCGGGAGTCCTGCCACTGGTTGGCCAGGACCGCGTCGAGCAGTCCGTCGCCGTTGACGTCGCCGAAGGCGTAGGCGCGGCTGACGTCGGGCTCGGCCAGTCCCAGAGGGGCGGCGAGGTCGGCGTAGCGTCCCTCGGGACCGCGCACCCAGAAGGGGTTGGTCTCGCTGCCGGAGACGTCGTCGCCGGTCTGGAAGTTGGTCCAGGCCCACGGGTACTTCAGGAGCTCGTCGTTGCCCATGGCGATCTCCTGAAGCTCTGGCCAGCGGTCGGTGTCCCCCGACAAAAAGCCGGTGGCCTGGAAGAGCTCGTCGACGCCGTCGTTGTTGAAGTCCCCGGCCTTGACGTCCCAGGACCAGCCGCTGCGGGACAGCCCCAACGACTCGCTCTCGTCGTGGTAGGGGATGGTGTCGTCGAGGAGCTCGGAGCCGTCCCCGGTGGGCACGAACGCGAAGTTGCTTTCGTGCAGGGCGTAGGGGGAGGTGATGTTGCTGACCACGATGGTGGGCAGTTCGGCGCCGTCGGTGTAGGTGAAGGCCACCCCCATCCCCTTGAACGACCCGTTGCCCACCACCTTGGACTTGGGCACGGTGATGTCGCGTTCGCCCTTGAGGAGCTTCAGGCGCAGCTGGCCGGGGCTCGAATGGTTGACCAGGAAGCTGTCGTTGCCGAAGTCGTTGCCGAGGTAGATCTCGGGCAGCGCGTCGTCGGTGAGGTCCTGGAACCCGATGGCCAGCGTCCAGGCGGTGGACGCCTTCTCCGGCAGTGCGTCGCTGGCGTCCACCAGTACCGGGACTTCGTCGGCCTCGCCGGTGGGCTCGGTCAGATAGACCTTGTTGGTGCCGGCGTTGCGGGCCAGGCCCATGCTCTGCTGCATCTCCATGCGGGTGTCGTCGTCGGCCTCGGGGTCGAGGACGCGGGCGCCGTCGGGGAAGTAGTTGCCGATCAGGATGTCGAGGTGGCCGTCTCCGTCGAGGTCGCCGACGTTGGCGGCCGTGGAGTTCCACACCTGCACGGGCTCGACCAGCTCGTGGGGGGTGAAGTTCGCGGCGTCGGGGGTCGCGCCGGGACCCTCGGTGTTCATGAACAGCACCGGTGAGCGGCCCCAGTAGTAGACGAGGAGGTCGGTGTCGCCGTCCTCGTCGTAGTCGGCGGGCACACACCCCATGGGCGCCATGGTGTGGTCGTAGGGCAGCCCTTCGGGCAGGAGTTCGACCACCGGGTAGTCGGGGGCGCCGCTGCCGGGGACCGAGCGCAGGGTGACACTGTCGTCGCGCGGGTCGATGAGGCAAGCGTCGGTGGGGCGGCCCATGTCGCGCAGGTCGGTCAGGGCGACTCCGGCGCCCACTGCCGAGATCCAGCCGCGGAAGTGCTCCAGGGCCGGGGCGACCTCGCGCTCCGAGCGAGCCCCGGGCGGCTCGGAGTTGAGGTCGAGGACGTCGAAACCGTAAGGGGCGGCGCGCGTCGTCTGCTCGGCCTCACTGAGTGACGGCCGGATGGTCATCAGCCCCATCGTGGTTATGACGGCGAGCGCCACGATGACCGTGGCACCTCGGAACAATAGCCGCATCATTATTCCTAGAACGTAGTCGCGTGTAGTGGTCGACGATCGCCCCGCAGAACCCGTCTCCCCGAAAATGGCGAGGATCGCTTTTTGGGCAGCCCACGGGAGGCACTCTTGACGAAGAGGGGGAATCTTTTCGGCTTGCGTCGGCGATGACCCCGGCCTGATCTCGATCGATCGACTGGATCAGCCAGGAGGCCGATGAAGGAAGAACGACACCAATGGCAGGGAGCCGCACAATTGCACCGCGATAAAAATTGCAGGACGAACAGGTCCGACAAACCCGCTGAAAGGGTGTCCGGCCGCCCGATGGCTTCTCCCGGTCAGCGGGCGGCCGGTCCCTGCCTCAGATGTAGAGGGTGTTGGGCTCCAGGCCGCAGAGCACACGGCCGTAGAGCTCCATGTTGGTGTTGGGGTGCATGATGGCGTGCAGGTTCAGGGTCTGCACGTCACGCTCGATGCGCTGGATGGGAACCGAGCTGTAGATCGAGGAGCCCCCGCTGGCGGTGTTGAGGATGTCGACGGCCTCCTTCGCGCGCTGGCAGGCCGCGCCCAGGTCGAGCCGGATCCGGGCCCGCTCCTCGATCGTCCACTCCTCCCCCGCCCCGGTTTTGGCGTCCACGAGCGACGCCGCCCGGCGCGCGTGGAACTCCGCCTCGTCGATCTTGACGGTGGCTTCGGCGACCTGCAGGTGCGTGATGGGCGCCTCGCTCTGCTTCTCGTAGGAGGTGTAGGTGATCTTGCGCTCCGGGAGCCGTTCGAAGAAGGCGTCCTTCGCCGCTTTGGCCAGCCCCAGCACGGTGGCGCCGACCGTCGTGCACGCGATCGGCAGGAACGGCGAGGAGAAGACCTGGGATTCGGCGTTGGCCGGGGAGAGGCTCTGCCCCTGGAGCACCGGTCCCATCGACAGGACGCGCTGTTCGGGGACGAAGACGTCCTTGGCGATCGTGGTCACGCTTCCCGAACCCCGCAGACCGGAGGTGTACCAGTCGTCGACGATCTCCAGGTCGCTGACGGGAAGCGCGACCATGACGGGTTCGTATCCGCCGTCGGGGGTGGCACGGACGGCGGCGTTGGTGTTCCAGTGGCTCTGTTGGGCGCCGGTGTTGAAGGACCACTTGCCGTTGAGTACGACGCCCCCGTCGGTGGGGACCGCGACGGCGCTGGGACTGAGGATCCCGCAGATGCGCACGTCCGGGGTCGAGAAGACCTCGTCCTGCACCTCGTCGGGGAACATGGCGATCGCCCAGGTACTGATTGCCCAGACCCCGGCTGTCCACGAGGTCGAGCCGTCTCCTCTCGCGAGTTCCGCGAGGACTTCGACGACCGTGCCGGCATCGGACTCGTACCCCCCGTAACGCTTGGGCACGCGCATCTTCAGCAGTCCCTGCTCGGTGAGCGCGTTGATGACCTCCTCGGAAAGGCGCCTGTTGTCCTCCGACCAATTCGCGTGCTTGCTCAGCAACGGCACCAGTTCTGTGGCGCGGCGGAGGAGTTCGCCCCGCGACGGCGCTTCGGTGCTCTCCATGTAATCCTCCTGGGAAACGAGCCTCGGGAAGCTCCCCGGCCCCATCACATGACCCTGACACGGCTTCCCGAGGCAACTCATCTTCCTAATTGCGAAATCGCATCCGGCGGACTTAAACGGGGCGCTGACGGAAGAAAAGAATGAGGCAATCGCGAAGAAGGGAACCCCGTCGTTCGGGGGGTACGATCGGCGAAAACAGCGCCTTCTTTCCACGTCCCTCCTGTCGAATCCGTTCTTCGAGGACTTTTCGACCCTCCGGGGAAATCCGGGTGTTTCGCAGGAGCAAACCGGAGGCCGGTACCGGCCGCCACCATTCGGAGGTTGTTTTGACGACGCGCTGCCCGATCGCCATCGATCGCACCGGAAGGGACATCCACGCCGAGGGGGCGCGAATCCGCGCCCAGGGGCCGGTGGCCGCCGTGGAACTTCCCGGCGGGGTACGGGCCTGGTCGGTGACCGGCCACCGGGCCGTCCGCCAGGCTCTGGGCGACAGACGGTTGTCCAAAGACCCGCGCAAGCACTGGACGGCTTTCACCAACGGCGAGATCGGCGAGGAGTTCCCGCTGATCGGCTGGGTCCTGATGGACAATCTGACGACCGCCTACGGGGAGGACCACACGCGGTTGCGCGGACTGACCTCCAAGGCCTTCACCCCGCGCCGCGTCGAGACCATCAGGTCCGATGTGGAGAAGGCGACGGCCGAACTGCTGGACGGGTTGGCGGAGATCGCGCCGGGCCAGGTCGTGGACATCAAATCGGCGTTCGCCCGTCCCCTTCCCGCCCAGGTCATCTGCGACCTGTTCGGGGTGCCGGCCGAGTCGCGGGCCACCGTGCTGCGCGGTGGCGAGGCGAACATCGACACCACCCTCACCCCGGAGGAGGCCGCCGCCAACGTCGAGCAGTGGCATCAGGAGATGCACGAGTTCGTCGAGGCCAAGCGACTGTCCCCCGGTGACGACCTGACCAGCGACCTCATCGAGGCCCAGGAGGGCGGTTCCCGCCTGAACGACTCCGAGATGGTCGGAACGCTGCACCTGTTGCTGGCGACGGGCACCGAACCGGTCATGAACCTGGTGGCCAACGCCGTCCTCGCCCTGCTGACCCGCCCCGACCAGCGCGCAATGGTCAAGGACGGACGCCTCACCTGGCGCGAGGTGATCGAGGAGACGCTGCGCGTCGAGGCACCGGTGGCCCACCTGCCGTTCCGCTTCGCCGTGGAGGACGTCGAGATCGAGGGGGTGACGATCCCCAAGGGCGAACCCGTCCTCATCGGCTTCGCCGCCGCGGGCCGCGACCCCGAACTGCACGGCGACACCGCCGACAGTTTCGACGCGACCCGCACCGACAAGCGACACCTCTCCTTCGGGCACGGGCCCCATCACTGCATCGGTATGTCTTTGGCCTGGTTGGAGGCCGAGACCGCGCTCTCGGCCCTGTTCGAACGCTTCCCCGAGATAACGCTGGCCGTCCCCGCCGAAGAGATCGAACCGCAGGGAACGTTCATCATGAACGGGGTCGACTCCCTGCCGGTGCGGCTCACCCCGGCGGGCGCGGTCGGGTCCTGAGGCGCCGCCGCCCCGTGCGGGACACGGCCCCGCACCTCACCCAACGCGCGAAAGGTGGACAGTCATGAAGGCAGCAGTCGTCCCCGGTGTCAACGCCCCCTGGGGCATCAGCGAGGTGCCCACCCCCTCCCCGGGCCCTGGGGAGGTGCTGATCAGGGTGCGCGCCTGCGGGGTGTGCGCCAACGACGTCTGGTTGACCCGCGGTGTCTTCGACTTTCCCAGTGCCACACCGTCGATCACCGGGCACGAACCGGTGGGGGAGGTCGTCGCACTGGGCGCGGGGGTCGACTCCCGTTCGATCGGTGACCGCGTCGGCACGACGTGGGTGCAGGGCACCTGCGAACGGTGCGACTACTGTCTGCGTCGTCTTCCGGTTGGCGGGCAGGCCGCGATGAACTGCGCCGCACCGGTGCTGACCGGGATCACCGTCCCCGGCGGACACGCCGAATACATGACGGTCCCGGCCGAGGCGACCGTCCGCATCCCCGACGGGGTCCCCTACGAACTCGCGGCCCCCATGATGTGCGCGGGGTACACCGCGTGGAGTGCGCTTCGGGTGGGGGCGCCCACGCCGAGCGACCGGGTCGCCGTCCTGGGGATCGGTGGCCTCGGACACCTGGCCGTGCAGTTCTCCGACGCGTGCGGCTTCGAGACCATCGCCGTCACCGGCTCACCGGACAAGCACGACCTGGCGCGCCAGCTCGGCGCCTCCATGGTGGTGGGCAACGGCGAGGAGCTCCGTGCGGCCGGTGGCGCGGACGTCATCCTCGCGACCGGCAAGTCGCACCGGGCCGCGGCCGACGCCATGCGGGGGTTGCGGGTGAACGGCCGCATGGTGCTCGCCGGTCTCGACCCTTCGGAGGCGTTCACCATCCCCCCGGATGTGCCGTTCTTCGCCCAGGGGCAACGCGTGCTCGGTGCCACGCACGAGGGCCTCGACCATCTCGTCGAAGCCCTCGACTTCGTGGAGTCCGGCAAGGTCACCCCCGTGGTGGAGGTCTTCGCCATGGACCAGGTGGCCGACGCCGTGGAGAGGGTCGCAAAGGGCGAGGTGCGTTTTCGCGCCGTGGTCACCTACTGAAACCGGCCCCCGCGAACCGTCGCGCCCACCGCTACCGGGTAGCGGTGGGCGCGACGCTTTATCAGGTCTGTCGGCCCAGCGGAGTGAGGTCGAGGTAGTTGAGGGTGAACAACAGGTTGTCCAGTCCCCGTGAATACGTCGAATAGGTGTGGAAGACGGTGTCGTCCTCCCGGAGGAAGACGCTGACGCCCGGGAGTTCGTCGCCCCAGACGTCCCACGCGCCGACCGCCTTCTCGTGCTCGGCCCTGGTCCGGAAGTTGATGAGCAGGGGCGCGACGGATTCGTCGAGCGTCACGTGGAAGTCGTAGTTGAAATCGCTTCCGAGGGAGGAGTAGTACGGCAGCTCCCACCCCATGCGGCGCCGGTAGGAGTCGACGCGGTCGTAGGGGCCCCGGGAGACCAGGGCCAGGGTGGTGTCGCGCTCCCACAGGTGGGAGGCATCACCCAGGTCGTTGACGTGGAAGGTGCAGCTGGGGCAGGCACCGTCCCGGTCCGGGATCCACATCAGGTGGTGGACGATCAACTGTCGCCGCCCCTCGAAGAGGTCGAGGAGTCCCGCCGCCCCGTTCGGCCCCTCGAAGACGTAGTCCTTGTCGATCCTGACCATCGGCAGTTCTCGGCGGCGGGCGCTCAGGGCGTCCCTGGCCTCGGTGAGTTCCTTCTCGGCTGCGAGCAGCTCCTTTCGGCTGCTGAGCCACTCCTCCCGCGAAACGACCTTCGGACGTGCGGTCATCGTGCTGTCCCCTCTCCCTTGGTTGGTCACGGCTGCGGCGTCGTGGAGTCGACGTCCTGTTCGAGCCGGTGCGTGTCGTCATGGCGGTCCTCCCCGGCCGGCTGCGGCGCGGGGGCGCCCGGCGGGGTGACCTTGCGCAGCGCCACGAGTGCGAGAACGGCGAGCACGACGGCCAGGACCCCGCTCACGGCAGCGGAGGTGTTGAGGCCGCTCGTGAAGGCTTCCCGCGCGGCGTCGGACAACTGGCCGCCGAGCGGCCCGGACAGCTCGCCGGCCGTGGCCACGGCACCGGCGATGCTCTCGCGTGCGGCGTCGGCGTCACCGGCGGAGACCCCCGCCGGCACCCCCTCCACCATTTGGCTCCGGTAGACGGCCGCGCCGACGCTGCCGAACACCGCCACCCCCAGGGCGATCCCGAAGTCCCCGCTGGTCTGGGACAGGGACGCCGCCGCTCCCGCCTTCGCGGGCGGAGCCGCACCGACGACCAGGTCGGTGATCAGCGCACCGACCAGCCCGATGCCGAAGAAGACGAGGGAGGCGCCGGTGATCAGCAGGGGGAGGCCGCCGGTGCTGGGCACCAGGGCGAGCAGCACGTAGCCGACCGTGGCCAACGCCATTCCGCCCGCGATGACGAAAGCCCTGGGGATCCGCTGCGCGAACGCCGGTGCCAGCAGCGAGCCGGCGACCATGGCGAGGGACGACGGGACCAGCCACATCCCCGCCCACAACGGGGACAGTCCCTCCACCATCTGCAGGTACTGCGTCACCAGGAGCATGTTGCCGCCCTGCGTCGCCACGCTGATCATCAGGATCACGAGGGCGGCGCTGAACGCGAGGCTGGCGAAAAGGCGCAGGTCGATCAGCGGACTGGTCAGCCTGCGCTGCCGCCGCACGAACAGCACACCGACGAGCAGACCCACGAGGGCCGCGGCAAGGGACACCGGTGACGGTCCGCTCTGAGCGGTCTCCTTCATCGCATAGATCAACAGCAGGACGGTGCCCAGTGAGAGCACGACACTGATCAGGTCCAGGGACCCGGCGTCCTTGTCGCGGTACTCGGGCAGCAGGATCGGGGCGGCCACCAGGAGCAGCGCCATGACGGGCACACCGAGCAGGAAGACCGATCCCCACCAGAAGGCTTCGAGGAGTGCCCCTCCGATGACCGGGCCGATCGCGGCGCCCCCCATGAAACAGCTCATCCACACGGAGATGGCCACGGTCCGCTGCTTGGAGTCGCGGAACATGTTGCTGATCAGGGCGAGCGTCGAGGGCATCAGGGTGGCTCCGGCCACCCCCATCAGCGCCCTGGACACGATCAGCATCTCGGCGTTGACCGAATAGGCGGCCAGGACCGAGACCGCGCCGAACGCGGCCCCGCCGATCAGCACCAGCCTGCGCCGTCCGATCCGGTCTCCCAGGGTGCCCATCGTGACCAGGAAGCCGGCCATCATGAAGCCGTAGATATCGCTGATCCACAACTGTTGGAGGCTGCTGGCACCGATGTCCGCGCTCAAGTGCGGCAACGCCAGGTAGATCACGCTGAGGTCCAGGGCGAGCAGCAGCGTGGGCAGGGCCAGCACCGCCAACCCGATCCACTCTTTGCGGCCGGCCCTGGGGGGCGGTTCGGTCGCGGCGTGCTTGTCCATGCGGTTCCTTGTCTCGTCGTATGGCGGCCCCGTAACGGGCCCCCTACAGATACGTCGGAACCGGAACGGGGGTCTCTACATCCCGGCGAACACCGCCGGCGTTTTCTTCGCGCCGGGTGTCGGGGCACGTCCCGAGGGGTCACACCCGGGGGGCGGTCCTCACGAGGGAGGCGACGGTGCGTTCAAGACCGTCGCGCAGGGAGACACGGGGGGACCACCCCGTCAGGGAACGAAACCGCGAAGGGTCCGCTGCCGCGCTGCGGTTGTCCCCAGGGACGACGTGGGCCGGCGGGGGGACGTCGGTCACGGGCACCGGTGGCGACCCCGTGCACTCCCCCACGATCTTTGCAACGGTCTCGAAGGCGCCGCGAAGCGGGACCCCGCGCCCCGTACCGAGCAGCCAGTGCCCGCCGGCCAGCGCGTCCGCGTGCTCGACGGCTGCGGCGAAGGCGTCCGCGACGTCGTCCACGAAAAGGAAGTCGCGCCGCACCTCGCTGCCGTGCCACAGGGTGAGCGGCTCTCCCGTCAGTGCGCGTCGGGCCATGGTGGCCAGCACGCCCTTGTCCCCCGGAGGGATCGGGGCCGGCCCGAAGACGGTGGGCAGGCGCAGGGAGACGCCCCGGACGCGACCGTCTGCCGTAGCCGCTTTGAGGAGGCGTTCCGCCTGCTGTTTCTGACGGTCGTACCTGGTCTCCGGGTGGTCCGGCTCGGTTCCGTCGATGCGCTCCTTGGCCACCGGGCCGACCTGGGAGGTGGAGCCGGCGAAGACCACGACCGGTCGCGCACCGTCGGCACCGCGCCAGAAGTCGAGGGTCTCCCGCAGGACGCCGACGTTGATCCGCTCGCTCTCGGCGTCGGTGTCGAGGGCACGCCAGCCGCCGTCGTGGGCGACGAGGTGGATCACCACGTCCGACCCGTGGAGGACGTCGGCGAGGGCACCGGGTGCGGAAAGGTCCGCGGTGCGTGTCTCGATCTCGGCCGGTCCGGTGGGGACCGGTGCGACGGGCCGACGCGCGACGACCCGCAACCGGACGCGGCGTCGGGCCAGTACCGCGGTGATCGCGGAGCCGACCATGCCTGAGGCACCGAGCACGGTGATCAGCGGCAGGGTGTCCCCGGGGGCGCTCATCGGCCGGGAAGGGTCTCGTTGCGGTAGAGCGCCTGCCAGTAGTAGCTCCATGGAACGGCACGGTCGTCGGCGAGGCAGCGCCACCCCGTACCCGGCCGGTAGGCGGCGGTGAACGCGACCGACCGCGCCGCCACGGCCTGGCTGTCGTAGATGTCGATCACGTCGCGGAGCAGTCCCGTGCTCAGGGCGAGCTTGACCACGTCCTCACCCTGGGCATGCCCGTCCAGGCTCTTGTCCAGGTATTTGCCGACGGGGTTGTTGACGTAGAGGTGGTCGCAGTGGGCGTCGACGAGCGCGAGGTAGTTGCGCACCGTGGAGGCGTCCATCTCGGCGAACGAGTCGATGTTGAGGCACAGGTCGAACCGGGTATGGCTCAGGGCCTCCTCAACGGTGTCCACCGGCACGAAGACGATCTTCTCGTACTGCCCGTCGTCGAGCACGCTGCGCAGGTACGCTCTGGCCAGCGCCAAGGAATTGTCCAGGTCGACGATGGTGTAGTCGGCTATGTCGTGGTTGGACATGATGGTGTGGCAGGTCCGGCCGTAGCCGGCCCCGATTTCGAGGACGCGCAGCCCGTCCATCCGCACGCGGCCGGCGATGAAGTCGAGTTCGAGGACCGCCTGGAGGTAGTCCATGCAGACCGTCTGGCCGTTGCACCTCACCGTGATGGGGTCGCCGACTTCGCGGTTGCGGACCCTGTCCAGGCGTTCCCGGTTCTCCGGGCTCAACCGCATGGCCAGGTCGTAGATCAGGCTCTTGAGGTAGCGGACCCCGTTGACGCTCGGGTCCCACAGCGCCAGCTTGAAGTTGACGGCGCTGGACTTGAACCGCGCGAGGTCGGTCACGGCGCTGTCGGTCACGCGGGTCTCGTTGTTGAACTCCCAGAGGAGGCTGCGTCCGTACTTGTCGTTCACTGTGTCCCGTCCTTGCACCGTCAGCCCGCCCGTGGGGAGAGCCGCTGCTGTTCTGTACGGCATTTCGCGTACTGCGGAAGCAACCCGGCCGACAGGGCCTCGGCGAGGGTGGGCGCGACCGAGTCCCGTTGGGACAGAACCGGGTCGATGCCGTCGGGGATCGGAAGTCCGAGACCGGGGTCCACGGGCGCAAGCGCCAGTTCGTGCTGCGGCCGGTACTCGCCGGAAAGGATGTAGGCCATCAGGGTGTCGTCCTCCAGCGCGGCGAAGGCGTGCCCGACCCCCACCGGCAGGAAGACCGCACGGTGGTCGCGCCGGTCGAGGACCACCGAATCCCAGAGGCCGAACGTGGGGGACCCGACCCGCAGATCCACCACCATGTCGAGTGCCCTGCCCTGGGGGCAGTGCACGTACTTCGCCGATCCCGGCGGGGTCGCGGTGTAGTGCACTCCGCGTACGACCCCCCGCCGGGAGACGCTGTAACTCGTCTGGGCGACGGGAAACAGGGGGTGTCCCAGTGCGGAGGCGAAGACCGATTCCTGGAACGGTGAGACGAAAAGGCCGCGGTCGTCGGGAAACTCATCGGGGGTGAACTCGAAAGCGCCCTCGACCCGCAGTTCTCGTACGCGCATACTCTTTCCCCGTCCTCACTCCATGCTCTCTTCGGCCGTGGACGACGCCGCACCGGTGCCGGAGACGGGGTGCGGTGCCGTGGGGTTGCTGCTCACACCACGTGCACGTGCGGGACGTAGAGGATCCAGCGGCCCCCCGCACCGCGGAAACCCTGCTCCTTGCGCATGATCTCCTCCGCGTGGTTCCACGCGAACAACAGCGCGTAGTCGGGGTAGGAGTCGCGAAACGCCTCGACCGGCCGTACCGGGATGTGGGTCCCCGGCGTCACCCGGCCCTGTTTGGCCGGAGTCGTGTCGCAGACGTAGGAGACCAGTTCGGGGCCGATGCCGCAGAAGTTGGCGACGGTGGCGCTCTTGGCCGTGGCACCGTAGGCGACCACCGAACGCCCCTGGTCGCGCAGATCGTGGAGCACGGTGCGGAGGTCGGCGCGCACCCGCTCGACCCGGTCGGCGAAGTCCCGCAGGACGATCGGGTCGGCGAGGCCGCGTACGCGCTCCTCGTCGATCAGTCTGGCGACGGCCGCGTCGGGCTCCCGCTTTCCCGCCCGGGCGATGGTGTAGCGGAGTTCCCCTCCGTGGACGGGGAGGCGTTCGACGTCGACCAGCTCGAATCCGAAGGCCGCGGCCATGGCCTGGACGGAGCGGGCCGTGAAGAAGAAGAAATGCTCGTCGTAGATCTGGTCGAAGGAGGTCTTCTCGACGATGTCGCCCAGGTAGGGGTCTTCGAAGACGAACACCCCGTGCTCGCCGAGCAGGGCGTCGATTCCCCTGAAGATCGATTCGATGTAGGGGATGTGGCAGATGGTGTTGGCGGCGTAGACGACGTCGGCCGGCCCCTCCGTGGAACGGACCTGCACCGCTGTGCGCTCCTCGAAGAACTCGGTGCTCACCCGGAGCCCCTTGTCCCGGGCGGCCTGGGCGACCTTGCCCGACGGTTCGAATCCCAGGTGGCGGACACCCGCGTCGTGGATCGTCCGCAGCATGACGCCGTCGTTGCAGCCGATCTCGACGACGAAGGGGTCGGTCCGGGTGGCCGTGTGTTCGAGAAGACGCCGTGCCGTGTCCTCGAAGTGGGAGCGCATCACCGAGGAGCCGGACGAGTAGTACGGGTAGTCCTCGTGGAACATCTTCTCCCGGTCGACCGGCTCGATCAGCTGCACCATGGTGCACGATCCGCACACCCCGACCGCCAACCGGTAGAAGTACTCGTCCTCGGTTGCCCCGGGGGCCAAAAAACAGTCGGAGAGAGGCTGACGCCCCAGGTCGAGGAAGCTGGTGACCTGCCCGCCACACACGTGGCAGAGGACGTGCTCGACTCCGGGACCGGACTGTTCAGCCATGCTCGTTTCCCCTTGCTCTCGGGTTGGATCGAAAAAGGCGGCCTGTGGGTCACAGGCCGGCGAGCACCTCTCTCAGGGCGCTGATCACCGCGTCCTGCCGGTCCCGCGACAGCCCGGGGTACATGGGGAGCGAGAAGATCTCACCGGCGAGGCGCTCCGTCACCGGAAGCGATCCCTTCGCGTAACCGAGGTGGTCGAAACCGCTCATGGTGTGGACCGGCCAGGGGTAGCTGATATTGAGCGCGATGTCGTGCTCTCTGAGCCGTTCGATGACGGTGTCCCGCTGGGGGTGGCGCACCACGTAGACGTAGTGGACGTGGTCGTTGCCGTCGGCCGTGGCGGGCAGCACCAGGCCCTCCTGGTCGCCGAGGCCCTCGGCGTAGCGGCGGGCGACCGCGCGGCGCCCCGCGATGTAGTCGTCCAACCTGCCGAGCTTGCGGCGCAGGATCTCCGCCTGTAGTTCGTCCAGCCTGCTGTTGTGCCCGGGGGTGCGGACCACGTAGTACTGGTCCTCCATGCCGTAGTAGCGGAGCCGGCGCAGCGCGGCGTCGGTGGCGTCGTCGTCGGTGACGACTGCCCCGCCGTCGCCGTAGGCGCCCAGCACCTTGGTGGGGTAGAAGGAGAAAGCGGCCGCGTCCCCCATGCTTCCGGCCATACGGCCGTGATGGCGGGCGCCATGGGCCTGGGCGCAGTCCTCCAGGATCGCGAGGCCGTGCTCGGCCGCGAGGGAGCGCAACGGCTGCATCTCGACGCACTGCCCGTACAGGTGCACCGGTACGAGGGCCTTCGTGCGCGGCGTGATCGCGTCGGCGACCTGGGCGGTGTCCATGAGGTAGTCGTCTTCGCGCACATCGACGAACACGGGGGTGGCCCCGGTGGCGTCGATCGCGACGACGGTGGGCGCTGCCGTGTTGGAGACCGTGACGACCTCGTCCCCCTCGCCGACCCCCAACGCCTGCAGGCCGAGTTTGATGGCGTTGGTCCCGTTGTCGACGCCTACGCAGTGAGTGGCTCCGTGGTAGGCCGCGAAGTCCTCCTCGAAGGAGCGCACACTCTTGCCGAGCACCAGTTGCCCGGACTCGAAGACCGTTTCGACCGCGTCGAGCAGGTCCGCGCGTTCCCGCTTGTACTCGGCCAGGTAGTCCCACACACGTATAACCATGTTCACCTTCCCACCGCATGAATGACGGGGCGAAACGGCACCGGGAGGCTCTTCGCGCTGCTCCGCTGCCTGCTTCTTTCAGGGTTGCAGCCGGCCCGACGGGGCCGCGTCTCGTGGATTGCTGCGTCGCGCCGTTGCGGGCACGGACCGCTCACCCACCGGACGGGAGGCCCGTGCGCTGACGTAGTCGTTGTCGTGGTCCAGCCCCAGGGCCTGGCCGCTGAGGTAGTCGACGCCGTCGACATAGGTGTAGGGCTGCATGAACCAGCCGGCGCGTACGTCGCGGTAGAGCCGCGCGAGGGGGTGGCCCCCCGAATAGGCGGCCCCGCCGACCACGGTGAGGCAGTCGTTGACGATGGCCAGCGCCATGTGGTTGACCGTCATCTTGGCGCACTGGAACGGGGTCATCATGCGCCTGCCGCGTTCGGCGGGGTCGTCGACGATCCCCTCTGCGACCGCGTCGGCCTCGGCGAGGGCGGAGGCGGCGGTGACGCGCAGTGCGTACAGGCGGGCTTCGATCTCCGCGACGAGGGTGCGCACGGCCGCCGGCGGATGTGCTCTCCTGCCGCGGCACTCGGCCACCGCGATGTCGCGCGCGGCCTGGGCGACTCCGACGTAGATCCCCAGCATCGTGATGGAACTGACGGTCTGCCCGGCCAGGACCGCGTCGTCGCGTGCGCCGACCGCGGTACGGACCACGACCCGCTCGTCTGGCACCGGACAGCGGTCGAAGGCGACGTCCACCGTGCCGGAGGCCCGCATCCCCAGTCCGTCCCAGGTGTCGATGACGGAGAACCCGGGGGTGTCGCGGGTGAGGACGGGGGCGGCGAGTGCCGTCGGCTCACCCTCCACCTGCCGCTGGGCGTGGATGACGAAGTGGGTGCCGATCGGGGCGAGGGTCACCAGCGTCTTGCGGCCGGACAGCAGCCATCCGCCTGATCCGTCGGGAACCAGCCTGGTGACGGCGGACGGATGGTCCTTGACCGCTCCGCACACGACCGCCTCTCCGGTGGCCATCGAACGCAGGAGGCGTTCGGCGGCCATTCGCGCGGGAGCCGTCCCGTGCCGCCATTCGTAGGCCAGGGTGAGGCCGCGGCTGAACTGGACGTGGAGGGCGAGTGCGGTCGAGGCGTCGGCGTGCGCGACCGCCAGGAGCGCGAGGGCGACGTCGCCGAGCAGGCCGACCCCCAGACCTCCGAGTTGCGCGGGCACGGTCGCGCCCATCACTCCGTTGCGCCTGAACGTGTCGAAGGTGTCGAAGGGAAAAGAACCGTGGTGGTCGTTGTGCTGTGCGCTGTCCCGGATCTGCGGGAGGACGCCGTCGATCAGGGCGAGCAGTGCTTTGCCTTCCGGCGTGACCGGTGCGCCCGTCCCTGCGGGGGCCGTCGGCCGTGCGGTGGGTGTCGGCATCGTGTACTCCGCCTTCCTCTCGCGGCAATCCCGCGCCTTACGAGGGGGCCGGGCCAAAAGGCCGACCCCCTCGGCGACCGCGCTTCGTCGGCTCATCACCGAGAGTCGCACGGCCGTCCCGGCGGCCGCGTCTCCCCGATTGCGATGCCGTGGAAAGCGGAGGGCTCACGGCCATCGCAGCAGGTGGCGGGCGGACACAGGAGCAACGGCGGTCGGGCCGAGCAGTGGGGAGGCGCGTCACATCTCCAGGCCGGAACCGTCCATGAGCGGACGGACCTCCACTCTGGCGAGCCGGGCGTCGGGGATGCGGGCGGCCACTTCGACGGCGCGCTCCAGGCTGTCGCAGGCGACGAGGTCGTAGCCGGCCAGGTGCTCCTTGGACTCACCGAACGGACCGTCGGTGGTGATGGGGGCACCGTCTCGGACCTGGACCGTCTTGGTGTTCGAGGGGTCCGCGAGGACCGATCCCCCCAGCCATTCACCGGACTCGGTGAGTTCTCTGATCAGTTCGGCGTGCTCGGGACCGAGGCGGTCCCGCTCCTCCGGTGACAGCGCCTCCCAGGTCGCGGGGTTGCTGTAGATGAGCAACATGTACTTCATGGCGTCCCCTAGCGGTCGTGGGGCCTCCGGGCGAAGCCCCATGTCAGGAGTCGAACCGGACGCCACGCGTTCGACGTGCCCGGTCCCGGTCCACCGGGCGAGGCGGTGGACCGCGATCGCCGCAGGGACGGCTACGGAAGCCGGATGGACATGGCGTGCCGGAAGACGTTCCCGGGATCGTAGCGCTTCTTGATCTTCTGCAACCGGGGATAGTTGTCGTTGTAGTAGATCTGCGGCCAGGAGACCCCCGAGGTGTTCCAGTCGGGGTCGGCGACATCGATGTCGGGGTAGTTGATGTAGCAGCCGGCGTTGACCTCGCCGGGAACAGGGACCCCGCCCGTCTCCGCGTAGACGTCGCGATAGAAGTCGCGGAGCCAGGCGATGTGGGTGTCGTCCTCGTCGGCGTCCTGCCAGTTCCCCGTGCTGTAAACGGCCTTGAGGATCGAATCGCGCTGGGCCACCGCGCTGGCCGTGGCGGATACGGCGTTCACCTGCCCGCCGTATCCCGCAAGACTGAGGTGGGCGGCCGGATTGGTGTAGTCCCCGTCGCTGAGGTGCCGCCAGATCGCGGCGATCTGCGCGGAGGTGTAGCCCTTGCGCAGCTCGGCGGCCTTGTGCTTGTAGCGTCCCCCCGGCTCCTCCGGCCAGTTCTGCGGACTCAACCAGGCGATGACCTGGCGGCTGTCCACAACGGGGGTGACGCCGACCCTGGCGGTGACCGCCTCGACGTGCTCGGCGAGCAGCGCCTCGGCGTCGGGGAGGGCGTCGTCGATGACCGCGATCATTCCCATGGTGCCGGCGGAGCGGTGGCTGGCGAGCAGGATGCTCCACAGCGGGGTGAAGGGCGAGTCAGGGGCGCTGTTGTCCTCGGCCCAGGTGCAGAAGTCGCGGAACAGGGCGGTGAAGGACGTCTCGTCCATGTCGTCCCACGGCCACATGATCGTGTGCCTGCGCATACGCGCGGGGGCTTTCGGCAGCAGCCGGGCGGGGGCCGAGGAGTTCACTCCCGGCGTGCGCAGCCAGAACCGCGTCACCACACCGAAGTTGCCGCCGCCTCCGCCGACGTGCGCCCACCACAGATCCCTGTGCGGGTCGTTCTCCTCCCGGGTCGCGATGACGGCGCCGGCACGGCCCGTCTCGTCGACGACCACGACCTCGACCGCGTACAGATGGTCGGCGACCAGGCCGTAGCGTCGCGACAGGTGCCCGTATCCCCCGCCCAGCACGTGCCCGCCCGCGCCGACCTCGAAGCACGCCCCTCCCGGAACGGTGACCCCCCATCCCGTGAACAGCGTCCGGTACACGTGCCCCAGGGTCGCGCCCGCGCCCACGGCGAAGGCCCCGACCTTCTTGTCGTAGAAGACATCGGCCATCGGGGAGACGTCCACGACGACCTGGACATCGGACGAGGTGGTGAAGTCCTCGAAGCAGTGCCCCCCGCTGCGCACGACGATCCGCTTCCCGCCCGCCACCGCGGTGGTGACCGCGTCCACCACCTGCTGGGTCGTGCCGACCATGTGGACGGATTCGGGACGGCCCGCGAAACGGTAGTTGTGGCCGCCCAGCAGGCTCTCGTAACGGGGGTCGTCGGGGGTGATCGCGACCGGGCCGAACACCGGGCCGCAGGCCGCGCCCGAGCGGACGGGCTGGGCGGCGACGGCCGGAGCGAACGCGGTCGCTCCCAGCGCCGCCCCTCCCACGAGCGCTCCGGTGAGAAACCCTCGGCGTTGCACATCGGTCACTTGCCTGCCTCCTGGGCTGTGGGGGGATCGGTGCCGAACGGCACGGGAGAGAGCACGGTGTCGGGGCGGTAAACGGCCGGGCTAGCCACGCAGGGAGCGGGTGAACGCGCGAAGGTCGTCGACCAGGGACTCGGGGCGCTCCATCGCGGCGAAGTGCCCGCCCCGGTCGAACTCGGTCCAGCGGGTCAGCGAGGGGAGGATCTGCTCGGCGAACCTGCGGACCGGGCGCACCGCGTCGAAGGGGTAGGACGCGACCCCGACCGGCATGGCCAGCGGCCAGGGCCCTCCCCACGTTCGCGCGAAAGCGGCGTCCCCGCGGGCGGACTCGTAGTACAGCTGCGCGCTGGGGCCGGCCGTCTTGGTGAACCAGTAGATCGCGACGTTGGTCAGCAGGTGGTCGCGGTCCACCGCGTCCTCGGGGGACTTGGCGGAGTCGGTCCACTCCCAGAACTTCTCGACGATCCAGGCGAGCTGGCCGATCGGGGAGTCGGTGAGGCCGTAGGCGAGGGTCTGCGGCCGGGTGGACTGGATCTTCTGCCACCCCATGCCGTCCTGGACGAACCGGGCCGTGAAGCCGAGCCGTTCCTGGTCGGCGCCGCTGAGGCCGGCCAGGGCCGCGGAGTCGTCGGGCGGAAACGCCGCCAGCATGTTGACGTGCACTCCGGCGACGTGCTCGGGGTCGGCCAGTCCGAGTTCCAGGGAGATCACCGAGCCCCAGTCGCCGCCCTGGGCGACGTAGCGTTCATAGCCCAGACGGCTCATGAGCGCGGCCCACGCGCGGGCGACCCGCCGCACGTCCCAGCCGGCTTGGACGGTGGGGCCGGAGAAACCGTAACCGGGGATGGCGGGGACGACCACGTGGAAGGCGTCGGCGGGATCCCCGCCGTGGGCCCTCGGGTCGACCAGTGGACCGATCACCGAGAGGAACTCCGCGACCGAGCCGGGCCAACCGTGGGTGAGGATCACCGGCATGGCGTCGGGTTCGGGGGAACGGACGTGCAGCAGGTGCACGTTCTCCCCGTCGATCTCGGTGGTGAACTGGGGAAACGCGTTGAGTCTGCGCTCGGCCGCCCGCCAGTCGAAACCGCTGCGCCAGTATTCGGCCAGCTCCTTGGCATACTCCAGCGGGGTTCCGCGTTCCCAACCGGCTCCCAGTGACCCGTCGGGCCAGCGGGCGGTGGCGAGCCTGCGGTGAAGATCGTCGAGTTCGGCCTGGGGGATGTCGATACGGAAGGGACGCATCGGGTGCCTTTCAGGGGTCTCGGCGGACGCGGCCGGTTCCCGGAACCGGGTCCCTGCCCTCACCGGGGACGTTCGGGGCCGGCGCGCGGCGCCCGGAATGTCGGAGCACGCGCACGAGGTTGCCCGGGCGCATCAGCGCCTGCGGAGGGTCGATAAGGCCCGCGGCCCGGATGAAGGCGTTGGTCAGCGCGGGATCGTGCACAGCGGCGCGTTGGAGCCGGGAGACGTAGGCGTTGGCCAGGCGGGTCTTGACCGTGCGGCGCCCTTCGACTCCGGGGTAGCCCAGGTCCGCGCCCGCCGAGAACTCCCAAGGGGATTCGATGTCCTGGGCGAGGTCCCGGAAGAAGGCGAGCGGGTCCGGTTGGGGGTCGCGGCCGACGTGCCGGCCCAACGTGAGCGACCCCATCGCGGCGACCGTCATGCCCTGGGCGTAGATCGGGTTGAAACTGCACACGGCGTCGCCCATGACCAGCAGGTTGCGTGGAAAACGGGACAGTCGTTCGTAGTGGTGCCACACGCTCGCGGGAAACCGGAAGGTCACCGGGTCGTCGAGGGGTTCGGCGTCGCGGATGGCGGCGTAGACGTCGGGCACCGGAACCGAGCGGGCGAATTCCGCGAACCCCTCCGGATCGGTCGGCGGATGGTCGCCGAGCATTCCGGTGAGCGACAGCTCCACTGCGCCGCCGTCTCCGGGGAGCCGGTAGAAAAAGGCGCCTCTGGGATGCCCCGGTGTGGCTGCCGGGATGATCGCCAACTCGTCCCCGAAAGGATCGGTGTCCAGGCGGTAGTGGCGGGTGGTGTAGGCGAGCCCAATCTTGACGCGCTGCGCCTCGGGGCGCTGGTAGCCGAGTTCCTCCAGCCACAGTGGGGTCCTCGACCCGCGGCCGGTGGTGTCGACCACGAGATCGGCGGCCACGACCTCCGAGGCCCCGCCGTCGGTGCTCGGCCGGACGCGTACGCCGGTGATCGCGCTGTTGTCGTTCGTGCTCCTCAGCCCGAGGATGTCGTGGAGCTCCAGGAAACGCACCCGGGACAGTTCCCGCACCCGCGATCGCACGTGGTGCTCCAGGACCGGCCTGGTGGCCGGCACGGACAGCAGCCCCGATCGGACCGAGGAAAGACGCCGTCCGTTGAAATACCAGCGGATGTCGCCGCTGAAGTCCCCCGGTCGGACGCCCCCGGCGACCAGTTCGTCGGTCAGGCCCGGGAACTGCGCTTCCAGGATCTGGTGTCCGCGGGCCACCAGGCCATGGGCGTGGCGGCCATGCGGGACCCCCCGGCGGGGACCGCGGACACCGGTCAATTCGTCGCGGTCCACGACCACCACTTCGTCGAACACGTCGGCGAGCGCCCGGGCCGCGAGCAGGCCCGCCATACTGCCGCCGAGTACCACGGCGCGATTTCCGATTCGGTTCGCCATCGCAGACCTCTCCTCAGTCCCGGGTGGGTCAGACGGCACCGATCGGCGTGTTCTGGTATCCGGTGATGAGCCATCCCGCACCGCTCTTGACCAGCACCCAGCTGGCTCTGATGGCGCGTTCGGGTGTCACCTGCTCATCGCCCGGCGCGAGTATTCCGCCCTGGGTGACCAACAGCGCGGCGTTGTCGTCCAACCGCTTGACCAGGAGGGGGTCCCCCACGACCCGCGTTCCCTTGAAGGGGCCGGCATAGGCGTTGGCCATGAAGGAGCGGATCTGCTCCCGACCGACCAGGTAGACGTCTCCGGGCAGGATCAGGCTGGCGTCCTCGGTGAAAACGGCGGCGAACAAGTCCGCGTCGTTCTTCTCCCATGCCTCGACGATCCGGGCCGGCACGCTCTTCAGGGCGGCCATCTCCTCGGGCGACGTGGTCTTCGTGCTTTCGGTGGTCATCGGTTTCCTCTCTTCGTCTTCCGGACGGGCGGGCGGTGGGGACCGGACCTCGACGACGGCCGCACGGCCCCCGGGCCGTTTCCGGTTACGGGGCTGACCCTTCGCGATGCGAATCCCCCGGCACTTCTTGCATCGTCGTCCCCGCCGCACCGGTTCGGCGTCTCCTGGATTGCGCTGCCGCCGTCCGCGCCGGTGGAGGAGCGATCACCGGGCGGGCCGGTGGGCCACGGTCATCCGCTCCAGGAGGGGGACGACGTCATTGGGCGTGGGCATCCCCGTGACCTCCCTGCGCAACTGGGCGGCGTTGTCGGCGTAGGAGGGGTCTTCCATTACCCGGACGAGGTGTTTGCGCAGTCCGTCAGCGGTGAGCTGGTCGGCGTCGGACACGTAGACCCCGGCACCTCGGCTCTCGACGCCGTTGGCCATGACGACGGGGCCCCACCACTTCTCGCTCCAGTAGACGTTGGGGATGATGAGCTGGGGGACGCCGTTCTCCAGCGCTGCGGCGAAGGTGCCCGCGCCGCCGCTGTGCACGACGGCGGAGCAGCTGGGCAACAGCAGGTTCAACGGCACGAAGTCGACGAGGCGGACGTTGTCGGGCACCTCCGTGACGGTCTCCAACTGCTTGTTGTTGAACGTGGCGACGACCTCGACGTCGAGGTCGGCCACCGCGGCGAAGAGTTCCTGCGCCGAAGCCGTCACCCCGAATCCGCCGTCACGGTGTGACAGCCCGAAGGTCATGCAGACCCGCGGGCGTCGGGGTTTCTCGCGCAGCCATTCCGGCGTGCGGGCGGGGCCGTTGAAGGGAAGGTGCCTCATCGGGAGGTAGTTGACCCCCGCGGGCCGCCAGATCCACGACGGCATGGGGAAGACGGTCCATTGCCCGATCACGACCTCCTCGTCGAAGCCGTGCCCGAACCGGTCCAGGATCGGGTGCAGCCAGTCGCGAATGGGGTCTTGCCGTTCTGCTGTGGGGCCTCCGTGCGCCCGACAGGCGGAACGCAGTTGGGCGAGGCCATCCGCCCCGAAGAGCATTCGGGCGTGCGCGGCGCCGCTGACCCGTGCCGCGACCGCGCCGGTGAAGACGAACGTGTCCGACACCACCAGGTCGGGGCGCCAGTCCTGGGCGAAGTCGACGAGGTCGTCGAACGCGGAAGGCGGGTTGAACAGGGTCTTCCAGCCCATGACGTTGGACTCCAGTTCCCCGTGGGGATCGTCGCGGCCGAAGTCGGTCTGCACCGACTTCGGCTCGGGACGCGCCGTCGGGTCGACCAGGGGCCTGGGCGGTTCGGCGCCGGCCATCTGCCGGTCCAGGTGGACCGGCTGCCCTACCGACACACCGACCAGGCCGGTGCGGGCGATGTCCTCTGCGAGGTCCGGGGAGGCGGCGACACGCACATCGTGCCCGGCCGTGCGCAAGGCCCAGGCCAACGGGACCTGGACATAGAGGTGCGCCTTGAACGGGGCCGGGGTGAACAGGATTCGCATCGGTGTCCTTACGGTCGAGGGTCACCTGCGATGGTGCGTCCTGAGGGCGGCGTCGCGCGTCTCCTGGATTGTGCTCTTGATAGCGCAATCCAGGAGACGCGCGACGCCGGAAGGCACTGTGACGCTGATGGCGCCGGATTCCGGGCGCAGCAACGCCACGCGTGGGGCCGCCGCGGCGGCCGCACGCCCGCCCCTCGTCGAGGATGGAAGAGAACCGTGACGCAGAACGCAGAGAGAGCCGGCTCTCCCGTTTCCACCGGCCCACCACGCTCGGCGCGCCCCCTGAAGAAACGGCGCACCCGATGGCAGCGCCGCGTCTGGATGACCCTGCTGGTGGTCGCGGTCACCGCTTTCCTGGCCTACGAACTGCCCCCGTATCTGGCCCTGGACCCCAGCCGGGCGGTGATCGTGCTGAACGAGGGCTTCCCGCTGCACTATCCGCTGCTCATAGTGCACATCGCGACCGGCACGGTGGCCATGGTCACCGCCTGTCTACAGGTATGGCCGTGGCTGAGACAGCGCCGTCCCCGGATCCACCGGATAAGCGGCAGGCTCTACGTCTTCGCCGGCGTGCTGCCCTCCGCGCTGCTGAGCCTGGCGATCATGCTGCTGATGCCCGGGTGGGGCGGCCAGGTGGGCATCACGATGCACGCGCTGCTGTGGATGACCACGACCGTGGTGGGACTGCGTATGGCGCGGCAGCGCCGCTACGCCGAACACCGCCGCTGGATGCTCTACAGCTTCGCCCTGACCATGGGCATCCTGTGGGGGTTGAGCGGACGCATCGTACTGCCGATCATCTGGCCGGCCATCGACGTGAACTACATCTTCGAGGTCGCCCGCTGGGGCGGCTGGGTGCTCAACCTCATCATCGTGCAGTGGTGGCTGGACCGGACGTCGCCGTCCCGTCCGCGGCAGGCGGCCTGAGCGCAGGGGCCACCGGGCACCCGCTTCCCGATACCAAGTGCAGTGCCCAATCCGCAGAGGAGAGCGAGAATGCGTCCGACGATCCACGACTACGACACGACCGAGTTCGACTTCGTGAGTGTCATGAGCGACATCTACGGAGTCGACGAGCTGTCCCGGCTGGTCCCCGGTACCCCCATGGAGCGGCTCACCTGGAAGACCGACCAGGCCACCCGGTTCCACGCGAAGTTCTACGACGCCTTCGAGGCGAAGGTCCAGGACCTGTACCGCGGTTTCCTCGCCTCGTTCGTACCGGGGGTGCTCGGCACGACGGAGTTCTGCTTCCAGCGGGTACCGACCTTCCGCGTGCACTTCCCCGGAAACGTCGCCGTGGGCAACTTCCACACCGACGGCGACTACAACCATGGTCAGGGCGAGGTGAACTTCTGGGTTCCGTTCACCCCGACTTGGGGGTCCAATGCCGTCTGGATCGAAGAGGAACTCGGTTCCAAGGACTACCGGCCGGTGTCGCTGGACCCCGGGCAGGTACTCGTCTTCGACGCGGTGAACTGGAGCCATGGCAACAAGGTCAACGAAACGGAGAGCACCCGGGTGAGCTTCGACTTCCGCTGCATCCGGCTGACGGACTACCGGCCCTCGGAGCTGTCGACGGTCGACGCGAAGCGCGGACTGTGGATCGGCGACTACTTCGACGTGTTCTAGCGGCACGAACACGCCGGCCGGGGGTGCCCCGGCCGGCGGTCGTATCGGGTGGTCCCCCTCAGAGCACGACGGCACCGGTGGTGACGGCGGCCAGGAGCGTGCGCGCCTGGACGTTGACGTAACGGCTGTGTCGGACCAGGGAGTTCATCTGGTCCGGTGTGACCCACACGTAGCCGGGGGGCGCTGCGGTGGGAGCCTCGCCCTCGGTCGCCTCCACGAAGAGGCAACGGCTCCGGGCATCGCGGAACCGTCCTCCTTCCTCGGAGTGGACGGCATCGTAGCGGATGCTGTCGGGACCGGCGCCGAGGACGAGGTCGAGAAAGGGCGGCCGGACAGCGCCTCGTCCCGACGGGTAGTTGCGGGGGGTGCGCTGAACCGTCGGGCCGAGTTCGATGACGTCGTGCAGTCCGCCCTCGGCTCGGGCATGTGCGAGCAGGTGGGGGACCCCGCCGAAGCGGCGGACCACGAAGGCCGTCACTCCGGTGCCGGTCGGCGCCAGGAGGGGTTGGCTCCAGCCGGTCACCTCACGGTTCGGTGCTTCGACGGCCACCGCCGTCACCGTGAAGTACCTGCCGTCCGGCCGGCTGATCGCGAGGCCGTCACGGCTCCAGCCCGCCGTGCGGGCGAGCGGGACGAGCGCGGCCCGCATGGTGTAGCGGCTTCGTTCGGCGACGAACCAGGACCGCAGCGCGGTGTCGGAGAGCAGGGCGCGCGTATCGGTGGACGCGGTGGGGACACAGGCCAGTACGGTGCGCGCGTCCATGTTGACGACGTTGTCCATCCTCAGCAGTTCCCCCAACTGTCCCAATGTCAGCCAGCGGAAGTCCTCGTGCGGGGGAACGTCGTCGTGGACCTCGACGACCATGTTGCGGTTCATCTTCCGAAAGAACCACGACCCGTGCTCGGACTGCAGTACGTCGGCGAGGACCCGTCCGCGGTCGGGCGAGAGGAAATAGTCGATGTAGCGGACGCCCTTTCCGGAGTGGGCACCGCTGTAGTTGCTGCGCGTGGCTTGGACCGTCGGCGAGAGCTGAACGGTTCCGGGGTTGCCCGGCTCCATCTTGGCCTGCACCAGTAGGTGCAGCACTCCGTCGAACTCCTTGGCCAGGAAACCCAGGACCCCGATCTCCGGTTGCACGATGACGGGCTGTTGCCAGGCGCGGGGGGTTTCTCCGTCGATGCTGACGCTCAGCCCCTCGACGCTGAAGAATCCGCCGCTGCGGTGGACCAGGTTTCCGGTGTCCGGCGCGAACGACCAACCGTCGAGCTCGGAGAAAGGGATCTGCCGGATCAGGAACGGGTGGGCCCGGCGACGCTGCTCCAGCCACGCCAGGCAGTCGGCTGTTTCGACCCGGGTTCCCGAGAGCGTGGCCGCCGATCGGGCGAACCGTCGCGCCGTTGCCGGCTCGTCCCTCTGCCGCAACGACGGGGCCGGGGGCCGGGGGCTAGCGCCCATCGTCTTCCCCGGGGGCCGAGGAGCGGGCCTTCGCCGCTTTCCACCAGTGCGGATTGGCGCGGTACCACTCGACGGTCTCGGCGATACCGTGGTCGAAGGACACCCGTGGCGCGTACCCCAACTGCTCGCGGATCTTGGTGGTGTCCAAGGCGTAACGCCGATCGTGGCCTTTCCGGTCGGCGACGTGGTGGACCCTGGACCAGTCCGCGCCGCACAGTTCGAGCAGCCGCTCGGTGACGGCCAGGTTCGTCAGCTCCGTTCCACCGCCGATGTTGTATACCTCTCCGGCTCCCCCGCCGGTGAGGACCAGGTGCACCGCCTGGCAGTGATCGTCCACGTGCAACCACTCCCTGACCTGCCTGCCGTCACCGTAGAGCGGAACCGGTTCTCCCTCCAGGAGGTTGGTGATGAACAGCGGCATGAGTTTCTCCGGGTACTGGTGCGGACCGTAGTTGTTGCTACACCGGGTGACCGACAGGTCGAGGCCGTGGGTGTGCCAGTAGGAGCGGGCGATCAGGTCCGAGGCGGCTTTCGAGGCCGCATAGGGGGAATTGGGCAGCAGCGGGTGGTCCTCCGTCCACGTCCCCCTGTCCACTGCGCCATAGACCTCGTCGGTGGAGACGTGCACGATCCTCTCGACGCCCACCTGTACGCAGGCGCTCAACAGGCGCTGGGTTCCCTCGACGTTGGTCCGGATGAAGGCGTCGGCCGACCGGAGGGAGCGGTCGACGTGCGACTCAGCGGCGAAGTGCACGACGGCGTCGTGTCCGGGGAGCAGGTCCAGCATCAGCGGGCGGTCGCACACGTCGCCTTCGACGAAGTCCAAACGGGGGTCGACGGGGAGGTTGTCGCGGTCCCCCGCGTAGGTGAGGTTGTCGACGACCGTGATCCGGGCGTCAGCGTAGCCCGGGTAGCGTCCGGCCAACATGGTCCGGACGTAGTGCGAACCGATGAAACCGGCTCCTCCGGTCACCAGGAGTCTCATGAGGCCAACTCGATTCGTGTCTGGTCGCCGACGAGCAGCCGGCGCCGGTGTCCGCTGTCCGTGCCCAGGGCGACCACCGATCCGCGCCCGATGATGGAGTCCTCCACCCCGGACGCGCCGGAGAGGCGGACCTCGTCGAACAGTATGGAATTACGCAGCTCAGTGGCGTGGAGAACGCAGTCCCGGCCGATGGAGGTTCCGGGGCCGACCAGGCTGTCCTGCACGAGGGAACCGGCTCCGATGATCACCGGACCGTGGATCGTCGACCGTCTCACCCGGGCTCCGGTTTCGACGACAACGGTCCCGGAGATCACGCTGGCCGCGTCCACCTCGCCGGCCGTCGTGGAGCGCAGGCCGGCCAGCAACCGGTGGTTGCAGTCGAGGACCGTCTCGGGCGCGCCCGCGTCCCTCCAGTAGCCCCGGTACTCGCTCGCCCTGACCTTGGCACCGTGGGTCACCAGCCATTGGAGGGCATCGGTGATCTCCAGTTCTCCGCGTGCGCTGGGCGCGATGGCGGCGATCGCCTCGTATACGGCGGGCGTGAAGAAATAGACGCCCATGAGGGCGAGCCTGCTGAGAGGCTCGGCAGGTTTTTCCGCCAACCGCCGGACGGTGCCGTCGGCGTTGACCTCGGCCACTCCGAACGCCCTCGGGTCGGCGACCTCGCACACCGCGACCTGCGCGTCGGGGCGCAGCGCCCGGAAGTCGTCGGCGATACCGGCCACCCCTTCCGGAAGCACGTTGTCGCCCAGGTACATGACGAAGTCGTCATCGCCGAGAAAAGGCCGGGCGACGGTGACACAGTGGGCGAGGCCCAGCGGCTGCTCCTGGCCGATATAGGTGATTTTCAATCCGAAACGGGAGCCGGTGCCGATCGCCGACGCGATCTCGTCTTCTCTTTCTCCGACGACGATTCCCACGTCTTCTACGCCGAGGTCGCGGATGTTGCCGAGCACATGCTCAAGAATCGGCCGGTTCGCAACCGGTACGAGTTGTTTGGGGGTGGAAAAACTAAAAGGGCGGAGACGAGTTCCCCATCCGCCCGATGCGACCAGCGCTTTCATAGGTTTCCCCTTGCGTCTGGGGCGTTGCCTCAGAAGAAGTCGGCCGTTGATTTTCACAATAAAATCGCGACCCAACTCGAAAGAGATTGCTATTTTCAACGTAACGCAATTGCCGCTTTATTCTCTTCTCTCAGATTGCTGAGGAACCCCTCGCGCTTTTCTCTGCGGGAAGGAGCCGCGCCGCTCTGGCCTCCAGGTACTGCTGTTCGGGGAGGCTGGTGGTCCGGCGTGCGGCGGTCTGGTAGCTGGAACGGGCCCCGGCGGCGTCCCCGGCCATCTCCAGGAGGTGGGCGCGGACCGCGTGCAGCCGATGGTGGTCGGACATCCTGGGGTCGGCCGCCAGGGCGTCGACCATCGCCAGTCCGGGACCGGGGCCGTGGACCATGGCGACGGCCACCGCGTGGTTGAGGGTGACCACGGGGCCGGAGGACCGGTTTTCGAGCAGCTGGTAGAGGGCGAGGATCTGCGGCCAGTCGGTGTCCTCGGCGCTGGTGGCCTCCGCGTGGACCGCGGCGATGGCCGCCTGCAACTGGTACGGGCCGATGGGGGAACGGGCCAACGAGTCGGTGATCAGACGGATTCCCTCACCGATGGCGTCGGGATCCCATTTGCCGCGGTCCTGTTCGGC
Source organism: Nocardiopsis ansamitocini (assembly GCF_030268225.1). GTDB lineage: Bacteria > Actinomycetota > Actinomycetes > Streptosporangiales > Streptosporangiaceae > Nocardiopsis_D > Nocardiopsis_D ansamitocini. Next base: position 34,052 of record NZ_BSQG01000005.1, read on the forward strand.
GAGCGGCACCAGTGCCCCGTCGGCACCCGTGCGGGCGGGACGCCGGGCGTCGGTGAGCAGCATGAGCGCCAACAGACCCGCGACCTCCCCGTCCTCGGGAAGGAGCCGACGGACCATCCTGGCGAGCCTGATGGCTTCACCCGTGAGTTCGCTGCGCTGTAGGGCCGGGCCCGAAGTCGCGGTGTACCCCTCGTTGAAGATGAGGTACAAAACGTGCAGGGCGGCGTTCAACTGGCGTTGCCGCTCGCTCCCCGACGACAGGTGGAACCCGGCCCCGGCTTCCCTGATGCGCTGTTTGGCGCGGCTGATGCGCTGGGCCATGGTCGCTTCGGGGACGAGGAACGCGCGGGCGATCTGGGCCGTGCTCAAGCCGCCGACGGCCCGCAAGGTCAACGCCACCTGCGAGGACGGCGACAGCACCGGGTGGCAGCACAGGACGAGCAGGACGAGGGTGTCGTCCTGGTCCGCACAACGATCGGCGTCGGGACCGGGAGAAATCTGCTGGTCCTGGGCGAGGGCCGCGGCGGTGGCCTCGCGCCGTTGTCTGGCGGTCTCTCCGCGGAACTGGTCGGTCAGCCTGCGCGAGGCGACGGTGATGAGCCAGCCGCGGGGGTCGTCGGGGCGCCCCTGCCGGGGCCATTGGACCGACGCCGCGATCAACGCTTCCTGGACGGCGTCCTCTGCGGCGTCGAAGACGCCGTACCGGCGGATGAGCGCTCCGAGGACCTGGGGGGCCAGGCGGCGCAACAGGTCCTCGGAGACGGCGTCCTCCCTCGCGACGGCCGGTTCGCGGTGGCTCTCGGGGCCCTGCGCGGATGCACTCATCACGGATGAGGCTAGAGCAGCGCGGGGCGGGCGGACAACGACTCTCCCGGCCCCGGGTCCCGATGGCGTCCGCCCGGCCCGATCAGCCGGCCGGTGCGGAGAACTGGCCGGGCGAGCGGCCCGGACCGGCCGGGCCCCGATATGCCTGGGCGATGTCCAGCCACTGCTCGGCCACCGCACCGGACGCGGTGATGGCGAGGTCGTCGCGGTGGCGGCGCCGGGTGACCAGGAGGCAGAAGTCAACGGCCGGACCGCTCACGCGCTGCTCGGCGTCCTCGGGTCCAAATCCCCACAGTTCGCCGGAGGGCGTGGTGATCTCGAAGCGGAACTCGTCGGGCGGCGTCGGCAAACCGCGCGACTGGTACCCGAAGTCCTTGGTCAGCACCGCGAAGCCCACCAGGTGCCGCAGACGGTCGGTGTGCGTGGGTTCGATGCCGAGCGCGTCGGCGATGTCCTGGCCGTGCGCGAACAGCTCCATGATGCCTGCACAGGCCAGGACCGCCGGGGGGATCGGCCGGACCAGCCAGGGAAGCAGTTGGTCGGGCGGGGCCGCGGCCAGCGCGGCGACGGTGGTGTCCCGCTCGGCCCGCCATTGGGCGAGCATCTTGTCCGGGGAGTCGTTGAGGAAGAGGCCGAGTGCCGCGTTGATCGCGCCGTCGAAGTCGTTCGCCGCTCCGGCGGTGATCGCCGCGAACGCCTCGGCGTCGGAGGCCGCCTTGCCCGCCAGGTGGAAGATGAACGACAGGTGCGCGACCTGGTGCGCGATCGTCCACCCGGGGGCGGGAGTGGGCAGCGACCACTGTTCGGCGTCGAGGCCGGCGAGCAGCCCGTCGAGGCGGTCGCCTTCCGCGATGAGGTCGGAGACGACGCCTTGGAGGTCTTTCACGTTTTCTGTCCTCTCACACGGTGGAAATTCTTCACGAAATTCCTCACGCCGGGAAATTCTTCCGAGGAGTCGGTTCTTCGACGCACCGAAAACGACCGGGCGGGAGGAGATACGCATCGACCCCCGGCCAGGAAATCACTCGCCACGAGCGGGGAAAGGCGCCGGAGGCCACGGCCGCATCACAATCGAACAGAACCGGAAAAATTGATCCGAGCTGTTTTCAGAATGCCGGAACACCGCTGTGCTGTCTTCTCCGTTCGTGCTTGGGAAGAGGACCGGTCCACCGCCGGAACGAACAGGGCGCCGGTCGGGTCAGGCGAGCCACGCGCCTGACCGGCGTGCCGCCGCCATGGCCGCCCACGACGCGGTCGCCACCAGAACGGCGTCGTCGGCACCGGCGGCGTACACCCCGGCAACGACCTCGTCGTCGACCTGGTAGGCGGCCAACGCCGTGAGCAGCGCGAGCCTGGCGTGGGCGCGGTCGGCCTCGGGCAGCGCCGCGATCGCCTCCTCGACCCATGCCCGGCTCGGCCCCACCGGTGCGCCGTCCCAGTCCGCCACGCGGTCGAGGACGAGGGAGCGCACCCGCTCAGGAACCCGACGCGCCCCCGACGCGTCCACGGCGGCACAGGTCCGGCCCAGCGCCTCGGCGACGGCGTGCGTCCCCTTCGCCCAGGACAACTCGTCCGGCAGTGGGGCGGCGGGCAGCAGGCCGAGGGAATCCCCCGGCCGGTGGGCCTGCTGGGCGCCGGGCCGCAGGAAACGGCCCAGGACCCGGAGCGCGCCCGGTCGCGCGGCGGAGGGCATCGCCTGCGGGAGGGGCGACTCCCCCAGGAACACGTTGACCATGCGGTTGAGGTAGTGGAAGGCGACGGCCACTCCCCCGTACTCGGGCAGTTGCCCCTCGGGGAACGGGCGCCGGTACCCGGCGGCCCCGCTGCTGGTGGCGATGGCCAGCCCCCATTCGGCGACGGCGCGCAGGCGGGGGTCGGCCACCGACTCCGCCCAGCGGGCACCGGATGCGTTCGCCTGGCGCACGCCCAGGCTCCCCGACGCCGCACCGTGGACGTCCACGCAGTACGGACAGGTGTTGCCCAGCGAGACCGCGGTGGCCAGGACCTCCTTGGCCGCACGGTCGACGTGATGCTGCACGACCAGGGTCTCGCGCAGCATCACCCAGGTGGCGGCCAGCAGGTCCGGGGCCGGCGCGTGCAGGGCCACCGGCGGGGCGAGCATCCCGAAGTCGCGTTCGACCTGGTCGTAGACCCGGGCAACCGGGGCCGGCGCGGCACCGGGCCGCACCGCCTCGACGTGGCGGATCTGGTCCAGGGTCCGGTGCAGGGCGAGACGCATCAGGGGGGCGGACATCAGGGACCTCCGTCGTGGGGTTGCCGAGGGGGTGGGAGGGCCCGCTAGCGTCGGAGGAGGTCGGACGCCAGCGGCAGGGTGGCGCGGCGCCCGCTGGTCTGGCCGTCGGGCGAGGGCGCGCCGTAGACGACGTCCACCCCGCGTTCCCGGGCTGCGCGCACGATGCCGGGCACCGCGCGCTCGGCCAGGGCGGCAATGGTCATCGCGGGGTTCACCGTGAGCGCGCCGGGAACGGCCGAGCCGTCGGTGACGAACACCCCCGGGTGCCCGCGCAGTTCGTGCCGGTCGTCCAGGGCCGAGGTCGACGGGTCGTCGCCGATCCGGCAGGAGGCGAGCGGGTGCACGGTGTAGGCGCCGACCAGGTCGTTGGTCCAGGGCGCGACCTTCGCCAGGCCGTCGCGTTCGAGGATGTCCTTGACGTCGGCGTCGGACTCGGCCCAGGCCCGCTGGGTGTTGGCGGTGGGGTGGTAGCTCAGTGGGCCGTGGCCCAGCATCTGCTGGGAGATGCGGTTGGCGTTGCCGGTGGGCGGCGGCGGGCCGAAGACGCCCTCGTTGTCGTCCTCGATCATGGTGAAGATGATCAGCCAGGAGCGCCAGCGACGCAGCATCTCCTTCTTGTCCACACCGAACCAGCTGGGGGTGGTGGCCCCGGGGACCTGCGCGAGGATCGTGCCCAGACCGGGCGGGAAGTAGAGCTGTTCGAGGGAGTAGCGGGAGTACTCGGGCAGCGAACCGTCCAACCGGTCCCAGTTGGCCACGCACGGGCCCTTGCCGATCTGGTTGGCCTCGTAGGCCAGGTCGGCACCGCGGCTGAGGCCGAGCACGTCGCGGACCCGCTCCTCGTCGAGGACCGCGGTGTTGAGGCGTTCCCCGTTGCCGGAGAAGTAGCGGCCGACGGCGTGCGGCATTGCCCCCAGGGTCGGTTCGGAGCGCTGCAGGATGACCGGGGTGGCACCGGCGCCGGCTGCCAGGACGACGATCTTGGCGTCGATGGCCCCGCTGCCCGACTGGAGCCGGTAGTCCTCGTCGTGCACCACGTTGTAGTGGACCCGGTAGCCGCCGTCGTCGGTGCGTTCCAGACGCTGCACCTCGTGCAGGGGGCGGATCCGGGCCCCGTGCGCGAGGGCCGCGGGCAGGTAGTTGAACAGCAGGGAGCGTTTGGCGTCGAACCGGCACCCCGACATCATCCAGTTGCAGTTGACGCACTTGTCGTTGTCGACGCCGTTGGGCACCGGGTTGGCGGTACGCCCGGAGTGGTTGCAGGCCGCGGCCCACAGTCCGCCCGCGTAGGTGACATCGTCCCAGTCCTGGGTGCGCACCGGCATGGCCTCGGCAATGCGGTCGTACCAGGGGTCGAGCGTGTCACGGCTGATGGCGGCGGGCCACATGCGCCGGCCGATGCTGCCCCGGCGCTCGAAGACGAAGCCCGGGGCGCGGGGCAGGGCCGCGAAGTAGACCACGCTGCCGCCGCCCACGCAGTTGCCGCCCAGGACGCTCATGCCGTCGCCGACGACGAAGTCGAAGGCGCGGGTGTAGGACGACCCGAGCAGGAAGTCGTGGTCGAAGTCGGTGCCCGACAGCCACGGACCGCGTTCGAGGATGGTGACCTTGGCGCCGCCCGCCGCGAGGTGATAGGCGGTGATCGCGCCGCCGAAGCCACTGCCGACGACGAGGACGTCGGTGCTTTCGGGTGTGGTCATGCCGGGCTCCCTGAAGGCGTGGTGTCGGGGTGCAGGTCGGCCAGTTTGCGGCCGTAGGAGTGCTCGGTGAAGCGCCAGAGCCCGTCGGCGTCGGGGACGGCGAAGCCCATCGCGGTCAGGCCCGGGTGCCCCGCGGCGATGGCGTCGGCGGTGTGCAGGTGGGCGGCGCTGTCGTAGGCCATGTTGCAGAACAGCGAGAGCATCACCCAGAAGACCTTCTCGGGGTGGCCCGGTGCGGTGAGGGCGCGCACCAGCGCGGTCCGGTCGGTGAAGGGCAGCGCCGCGAAGGGCGGAAGCGAATCGTCCAGGACGAGGGCGTGCTGGTCGGCATAGGCGCGCGCGTGCGCGTCCAGGTCGCCGGCGAAGTTGTCCAGTCCGTCGGTGAGGCCGGTCGCGGACGTCTCCAGCAGTTCGATGGCGCCGGCGGCGACCGCGCCGCCGTCCGGTGCCGCCCCGGCGACCGAACGGTCGCCGGGCGAGCGCTTCTCACCGGGGATGATGGTGTCGGCGAACGCCTCCAGGGTGATCGTCCGGTCGTCTTCGGCCTCTGGGGTACCGGCTGCCACGGGGCTCCTTCTGGTCGGCTCGGGAGGGACGGTTGCCTCGGGTGGCCCCGTCAGCGCGCGGGGTGCACGGTCATGGGCAGACCGCCGCGCACGCGCAGGGAGAGCATCGGCTCGGGCACGACCTCGTGGCCGGGCACGGTCGCCAGGCGCATCTCCCTGGCGACCATGGCGACCACGAAGGCGGCTTCCATCATTCCGAGATTGCTCCCGATGCAGAAGCGGGGGCCGGCGCCGAAGGGGATGTAGGCGTAACGGGGACGCTCGGCGGGACGACCGGGATCGAAGCGCTCGGGGTCGAACCGTTCGGGGTCGTCCCAGTAGTCGGGGTGGCGGTGCAGGGTGTAGGGGCAGATCAGCACGTCGGCGCCGGCCGGGACGTGGTAGCCGCCGACCTCGTCGTCGTCCTGGGCCTCCCTGGGCAGGATCCACACCGGCGGGTAGAGGCGCATGGCCTCCTGGATCACCATCGTGGTGTAGGTGAGACTGCGCAGGTCCTCGTGCACGGGAGTCCGCTCGCCCAGAACCGTCCGGGCTTCGGCGCGCAGCCGCTCCCACACCTCGGGGTTGCGGTCGAGAAGGTGGAAGGTCCAGCTCAGGGTGCTGGCCGTGGTCTCGTGTCCGGCCAACAGCAGGGTGACCAGTTCGTCGCGCACGCGCTGGCGGCCCTGGGGGCCGCTGTCGGCCAGTCCGACGAGGCGTGAGAGCGCGTCGTCGCCGTCGCCGCCGCGCGCCAGACGGTCGGCCAGGAGCTTGTCCACGATGCGCTGGAGGTCGTGGCGGGCCCGGCGGAAGCGCCGTTGATGGGCGAGGGGGACCCACATGGGCACCACGCCCATGGTGACCATCTCGAACATCGCCTGGTCCTGCACGGCCTCGAAGGAGTGGCCGATGGAGTCGAAGGCGCCGAGGTCGGCGTCGAGCAGGGTCCGGCCCAGCACCCCCAGGGTGAGCCCGGTCATCTCCCCCACCACGTCCACCGGTCCGCCGCCGCTGTGCGAGCGCAGCCGCGCGACCAGGGCGGCGGCCTCCTCGGCCACGGCGTCGGCCTGGCCGACGATCCGTTTGTGCTGGAACGTGGGCTGGATGAGCCTGCGCTGTTCGCGCCACAGCTCGCCCTCGCTGGTGAGCAGCCCGTTGCCCAGGGCCCGACGGGCTTGGACCTGGCCGACTCCCTTGTGGTAATTGCCGCTGTTGTCGGCCAGCACGTGCTTGGCGTGGTCGGGGTGGTTGAAGAAGTACAGCGCCTTGGGGCCGATGGCCAGCCGGGCGGCGTCGCCGTAGCGGGTCGCGGTCGTCATCAGGCCCAACCGGTCGGTGATGAGCTTGCGGAACAGTCCCGGGGCTGCCGCTTGGGAGGGGCCGGGCGGCACCCGGCGACGGGCCTGGTTGAGCGCCATGTCAGCACCGACCTCTCGCGGCGAAGTCCTCGGCCACCCGCCTGCGCCAGAGTTCGTAGGCGGGGGTGTCGCCCGCTTCCTCACGGACCGGTTCGGGCGGGCGGAGCCGCTCGGTGACCAGCGCGGCCGCTTCGGGGGTGCTGTCGCACAGCACCTGAAGGGCGAGTTCGTTGTGGGGCACGACCAGCCCGGCCCGGACCCTGGCCTGGGCGGCGAACGCGGCCCCTTGGGCCACCTGGGGCCGGTACTGTCCGGCGCGGTCCCAGAAGGCGCGCAGTTCGCGCTCCTCGGCGCCGCCCGCGTAGGCGGCGGCCAGGCCCGCGCCGGCGTAGAGGTCGGCGTGGCGCGACTGGGGGAACTTGTCGATGGTGGTGGCCACCCGCTCCACGTCGGTGCCGCAGACGAACCACAGCGCGCGGCCGATCCCCTGGTCGGCACTGTTGCCGACGTACCACTGGTGACGCTGCTCGGGCCAGGGGAAACGGTGGTCGTCGGCCTGCCCGTGAACGTAGCGATCGGTGTGGAAGTACGCCTGGTGGAAGCCGTAGCCGTCGAGGATGAGCCAGCGCAGCAGCGGATCGTAGCCCGAGGGGTCGGGCCAGCGAAACACCGGGAGCCTCGCCATTCCCCAGCCGATACCGACGTAGGCCATGTAGACGTGGGGGGCTCCGATGCCCGTGAGGAAGGTGTCGACGCGGTCGCGGCGCAATGGGGCGAGCCCGTCGACCATGGTGAACCCCATGGCCGCCCCCTCGTAGGCGAATCCGCGGAACCGCGTGGGGATGCGCTCCAGCCGGTCCTTCGCGTCATCGGGGCGGCGTGCCTCGGCGGCGTAGGCGTACCCCGCCAGAAACGTCCTGCCGACCGTTTCGAGCACTTCTCTGGATTCGGCGTTCTTTTCCTGGAACCCGCGTTTTTCCAGGCTGGTCTCCACGACGTTCGGCGTGATGATCTGACGTCTTATCGCTCTGAATAAATTGGTCAACGCAACTACCCTCATCGGGTTCAACAGTGATCTGACCATTACTTTTTCGATTCTCACAGCGCACACCGGCGGCCGTCTACTTCAAACCTGCGTTTCCCGCCGAATGGCCGAAGAATGATCCCGCTCGAAATTGACCCCCATTTCCCGTCCATGCCCCGGGCAGCCGGGGGACGCTGAGAGGGCGGGTGGTCAGGCGAAGTGGGCGCGGATTTTCTCGCGCCACAGCTCGTAGGCAGGCACCCCGTCGACCGTTCCCGGTTCCACGGCGGTGCCGTCCGCGAGTGCCACGGCCCCGGTGACGTCCAGGTCGGCGAGTGCACCGATCGCGCCGTGGGTGTGCGGGGCGACGAACCCGGAGAAGTGCCGGGCCTTGGTCGCGAACACCGCCCCTTGGGCAAGGTGGGCACGGTGCTCGCCGGATCGACCGCGCAAGCTGGTCAGATCGGCGTCGTCGCAGCCGCCCGCGAACGTGGCCGCGAGCCCCACCCCGCTCCACAGGTCCGGGTGCCGACTGGGCGCGAAGCGTTCGACCGCGGTCGCGACGTTGTCGGCGTCCGCCGCGTGGATGAACCACAGGGCTCGACCGATCCCCTGGTCCACGGCACGCAGGAAGTAGGCCGGATTACCCTCCCAGGGGTAGGCGGCGGGTATCCGTTGCTCGTCGACCCAACGCGGGGTGTCGAAATAGGCGCGGTCGAAACCGTAGCCGTCGACGGCCAACCAACTCATCGTCGGGTGGTACTGGACGTCGTCGAGTGCCGGGATGACGGTACGCCACAGTGGGCGGGGCAACCGGGCCATCGCGAATCCGATGCCGATGTAGGCGAGGAAGATATGCGGGCGCCCCGGGCCGCGGAGCAGTTCCCGGGTCAGCGTTCCGCGGCCTCCGGCCATGGCGTCGCGAACGGTGAGGGCCATCGTGGCGCCCTCATAGGCGAATCCGCGCAACTCGGGTTCCACCAGGTCGAGCCTGCGTTCGACTTCCCACAGTCCTCGGGCGTCGATCCCCCATTCGAAACCACAGACAACGGACTGGGGGATCGCCTCAAGTCTTCGGACGACGTCGGGGGCGCCGGCCGGGAAACCGCGCTTGGCGAAGGTGACGTCGGTGAGCCGCGGCGTCAGCAGCAGTCGGCGCAGCGATCCGAGAGCGGTCGGCATGGCCTTTCCTCCTACAGGTCGGTTGGACTGCCCGTCGGGGCGCAAGAGGTGCCGCGCACGGAACCGGGCCACGTTTGCTCAGGCGGCGAACCCGGTGTGGAAGGACCGCGCGTTCTGGCTCTGCAACGAGACGCGCGAGGCCAGGGTGATAGCGATCGGCGGGTCGGTCGGAAGTGGTTCGCGCATTCGGAGATTGACGAAGGCCGCACGTCCGGGAGTGATCGTGATGGGGAGGCGGGACGCACCGACCAGGATCTTGCGTTTGGAGGATTCGGTGCTCGTGTACTCCGCGACCGCTATCGCCGTCCACCTGCCGGCGGGAACACCGTCGAGGTCGAGTTCGGCCGTCCCGGGAACCGTCAGGGCCTGACAGGCGACAGGGGCGCATTGGGGGATGGGATCGGCGAAGACGCCGACGAGTGCGTTTGCGTCGGCCGCCCCCGCGGGAAGATCCAGCCGTCCGACGATCGAGCCGCCGGCGGGCTGCGCGGTCCCTCGCTGTTTTTTCATCTCGCACACGAGATCGAACGAGGGGAGGTGCTGAAAACCGGGAGCCGCCGCGATGAGCAGCTTGCTGACCTCGGGATGGCGGTACTGGGTGGGTGACATCCCGACCGCCTTGGTGAAACGACTGGTGAACGTTCCGACGCTGTTGTACCCGACGCTGCAGACGATGTCGGAGACCGTCAGGGAGGTGGTCAGCAGCAGGCGTTTGGCCTCGAACAGTCGCACCGAGGCGAGGTACTGTCCGGGCGTGACTCCGGTGGCCCTCGAAAAGATACGCGAGAAATGGTAGGGGCTGACAAAAACCTCGGATGCCAAACCATTGAGCGTAATTGGATCATAGTATCTGGCATGGATGGATGAGACGGCTTGCCGAACGGCCTCTCGCACAAGAACCCCCCAAATAAATCAGAATGCAAACGAAAGCATCTAACCAAGGGGGCTTTCAACTGCTCCAGGAAGAATGTAAAGACACAATCACCACTCCCAGAAAAGATGCTAAAAATCGAACCCCGCCACTCGAATTCCAAAGAGCAGATTAATTAGAAACCCATGAACGGGCAATCCACTCGAATACCAGAAGAACGATAGCGCACACCCCGCTCGCGAGTAAACAGCACGCCACACCGGGGAGCAAAAATCGAGAAGACGTAACTACTCGCAATTATCTCGGGAAATTACTAACTGCTTGTAATACCACCGGGTCAGGTGGGCAAAATCCCCACCACAAAGAAGAGCGCCGGGAGCGCAGCCGACCATGCCCGCCAACCGCGACGCAAGCAACGAACACATGCCCCGATCAGGGGGAGCGCAAAAAGTTACCCGAAGATGCACCCAAGCGAGTCGGACAGCCACCCGCTGCTCATGAACCAGGCATCAGAAGGAACATCATGCTCGCAGTTCACAGATGAACTGACTTCAACTTCTTCCGGAGAAGAAATCTGCCGGAAAGAGAATTGACCCTCTCCGGCAACAAGAAAGAAACAAAACATAACAAAGAACCAAACAAAGTCGACCTCAAACCACGAGACGGCGCCGAATGCTATACGAAAGTGTGGCGAACCGGAAAGACTCCTCCCTGCCAGCTTCGACAGCCGATCACAGCAAGGGCGGACCAGGAGTCGAAAAATCACCCGGCCAAAAGAAGACAACGGCGCAGCCCGTGCGAAACTTCCGCAATGAGCCCTCGCCCGTCGAACAGCGCCACCCGCTCCTCCCTCATCGACATTGCCGCGCGACTACTCGCCGAAGAGGGCCCGCAGGCCCTTTCGACCCGGCGGATCGCCGGCCGGGCGGGAAGCTCGACAATGGCGGTTTACACCCATTTCGACGGCATGAGCGGATTGGTCCGCGCGATGGTGCGCGAGGGATTCGTCCGCCTGCAGGAACACCTGACCTGCGTGAAGCCGACCGACGACCCCGTGGCCGACATCGCCATGCTGGGCCGCGCCTACCGCCGCAACGCGCTGGCCAATCCCCACCTCTACGCCGTCATGTTCGGCGGCTGCTCGATCGCGGGGTTCTCCCTGACCGACGACGACCGCCAGCACGGGCGCTACACCCTGCACAACGTCGTGGAGTGCACGACGCGCTGCATGGGCATGGGACGCTTTCGCCCCGCCGACGCGGAGCTGGTCGCCCACCGGATGTGGGGAACGCTGCACGGGCTGGTCACCCTGGAGCTCGGCGGATACCTGGTCGAGCCCTATCCCGCCGATCGTTGCTTCGAGGACCAGCTCGTCGGGCTGGTGGTGGGGGCGGGCGACAACCCCCAAAGCGCAGCACAATCGGTGGCGCTGTCACGCGACCGCCTGCCCGACGAGCTGGCGTCCTGACCGACATACGCGTCCTGCGCAGGGCACCTACAGGGGAACGTTGCCGTGCTTGCGCTGGGGCGGTGGCGTGCGCTTGTCCCTGAGCATCGCCAGCCCGGCGGCGACGGCCGAGCGGGTGTCGACCGGATCGATCACGTCGTCGACCAGACCGCGCTCAGCGGCGTAGTAGGGATGCATCAGGTCCGCGGTGTACTCGGCCGCCAGCTCCGCCCGCAGACGCTCGGGGTCGCGCGCCGCCGCCAGCTCCCTGCGATGGATGACGTTGACCGCGCCCTCGGCTCCCATGACCGCGATCTCGTTGGTGGGCCAGGCCAGGGAGAGGTCGGCGCCGATCGAGCGCGAGTCCATGACGATGTAGGCGCCGCCGTACGCCTTGCGCACGATGACCTGGATACGCGGAACGGTGGCCTCGCAGTAGGCGTAGAGCAGTTGGGCGCCGTGACGGATGATGCCGGCGTGCTCCTGGGCGGCGCCGGGCAGGAAACCCGGAACGTCCACCAGCGTCACCAGCGAGATGTTGAAGGCGTCGCAGAACCGCACGAACCGGGCCGCCTTCTGCGACGCCTGTCGGTCGAGCACCCCGGCCAGCACCATCGGCTGGTTGCCGACCACACCGACCGTCTCACCGCCGATGCGCGCGAGTGCGCAGACCACGTTGGACGCCCAGTCCTCGTGCAGTTCGAAGAAGTCGGCGTCGTCGACCAGTTCGGCGATGACCGCGCGCATGTCATAGGGCTTGTTGGGTGCCACCGGGACGATCTCGGCCAACGCGGGCCGTACATCGGCATCGGGGTCGGGAGCAGGGCAGGCCGCCCTCGGCGCCGGGTCGAGGTTGTTGGCCGGCAACAGCGACACCAGGTAGCGCACGTCCTCCAGGCAGCTCTCCTCGTCGTCGTAGACGCCGGTGGCCACCCCCGAGCGTTCGGCGTGCACCTGCGCACCGCCCAGGTCGGCGTGGCTGACACGCTCACCGCTGACCGCCTCGACCACGTCGGGGCCGGTCAGATACATCTTGGCGGTGTCACGCACCATGAAGGTGAAGTCGGTGAGGGCCGGCGAGTAGGCGGCTCCCCCCGCGCACGGCCCCATCACGACGCTGATCTGGGGGACGACGCCCGATGCCTGGACGTTGCGGCGAAAGATCCCGCCGTATCCGTGCAGGGCCGTCACCCCCTCCTGGATGCGTGCTCCCCCGCTGTCGTTGAGGCCGATGAGAGGGGCTCCGGTGGCGATCGCCAGATCCATCACCTTGTGGATCTTGGCCGCGTGCGCGGCGCCGAGGGACCCGCCGAGGATGGTGAAGTCCTGGGCGTAGACGAAGACGCGGCGCCCGTGAACGGTCCCCGAGCCCGCGACGACACCGTCGGTGTGCGGGCGGGACGCACCGGACCGGGCCCCGGCGGCCTGGCGGCGGTACATGTCGATCTCGGTGAAGGAGCCCGGGTCCAGGAGGAGCTCCAGGCGTTCGCGGGCGGTGCGCTTGCCCTGCGCGTGCTGGCGCCGGACCGCCTCCGACGCTCCGGCGACGATGCGCTCGCGCAGGGCCGCGCGCTCCGCGCGCAATGGGGACATGGCATCGACCGCGCCGGAAACCGGCTCGGGTTCGCCACGCCGGGCAGCGCGCGGCTGGGCCACGGGGGCGAGGTCGATCTCGAAAATACTCATCGGTCCTCCAGACGGGAGAGGGCTGTCCCTGCTGCCCCTGCCTGACGCGCGGACAGGTGGCCGGCGTGGCGCAGCCAGTGGACCGTGTCACCGAAGGTCCGGGTGAGGGGGCGTGGTTCGAGGCCCAGGGTCGACTCCCCGTCACCCACGCGGGTGGCGCACGCACAGGCGTAGACCGCGCCGTACTCGGCCGGGATGTGCCAGGGCCACACCCGTTGCAGGACGTCGGCGAGGCGGCCCACCGGCAGCATGAGAGGGGCCGGCAGAAAGACCGCGGGAAGCGCGCGCCCGGTGACCTCCCGCAGGATCTGCACGTAGTCACGGGTGGAGAGGTAGCGTCCCGGACCGAAGTGGCGCCCGGGGCCGCCGCGGTGGTCGTCGAGCAGCGCCGCGTGCAGGGCCGCGGTGTCGCGGACGTCACCGACCGGGAAACCGCCCGAGGGCCACATCGGCATCAGCCCGCGCAGGGTGTCGCGCAGCCGGGCGGTCTGGTCCCCCATACGGGGATCGTGCGGGCCGAGCAGAGCCGGCGGGTAGGTGATGACGACGGGGGCTCCCTGGTCCTGGTAGCGGCGCGCAACCGTCTCGGCGGCGGCCTTGCTCGCCATGTAGGACTCGCGGGGGCGGCCCACGGGGGTGCCGGCTCGGACCACCCGGCCCGGGGTCGGGGCCATCGCCCCGAAACTGGACACGTGCACCACCCGGTCGGCACCGGCACGCAGCGCCGCGGCGAGGACGAGTCGGGTCCCCCGTTCGTTGGTGCGTCGCAGTGCCGGACGGTTCCGGCTGTCGAAGGAGTAGACCGAGGCCGCGTGCAGCACGGCGTCGGCTCCGCGCACCGTCCGGGACACGTCGGCCACGTCGGTGACGTCGCCCACCACCACTTCCACAGCGGACCGGCCCACCCCCAGTGGCGCAAGGGCGCGGTCGACCGCCGAGGGGTCCCGGACCAGCAGGCGGACCCGGTGGCCGGCGGCCACGACCGCCGCGACCGAATGGGCGCCCACGAAACCGGTACCGCCGGTCACGCTCACCAACATGGAGCAAACACGTCCCTTCGCGAAGGCCGTCACAGGGCCGGGCGGTCAGTGTGTATGCGGAGCGCAGCGATGGAACGCGCCGCCGAAGAACAGCAGGGGCTGGCCTTCGGCGGCGCGCGTCGAACTCAGGACGGCACCCAGGAACATGGAGTGGTCGCCTCCCTGGTGGACGTCGACGACCTCGCACTCCAACCAGGCCAACGACCCCGGCAGCAGCGGGGCCCCGGTGCGGGGGCCCGGGACCCAGTCGACCGCGTCGAACTGGGCCGGGCCGGCCGGACGCCGCTTGTCCGCGAAATAGCCGGCGGTGTCCTCCTGGCCCACGCCGAGCACCGACACCGCGAACGACCGTTCAACGGTGATCGCCTCGTGCATACGGGCGGTGTGGGCGATGCAGCACAGCACCAGTGGCGGGTCCAGCGACACCGACGTGAAGGCGTTGGCGGTCATGCCGTGGCAGCGTTCGCCGCCGACCGTGAGGACGGTGATCCCGGTAGCGAACCGGCCCATGACCTCGCGCAGCGACGCGTGGTCTGCGGCGTCCGGAGTGCTTTTGGGCGAGTGCGCCTGGGGGTGGGGGGCCGTCGTACGGACGGCCCGGCCGTTGCTGACCATGTCCTACCCCCTTGCCGTACGGGTCGCGAGTGGTGGCGCCGCAGGGTTTGCGCCCGGACGGACGGGAGACTCGGCGTAGGGCTCCAGGGCCAGGCGCAGCTCGTCGGGGACCCGGGTGGGGGCGGTGGCGGTGTTGGGCCCCCGCATACAGGCGATGCGCTGGCGTCCGCGGGCGACGAGGTTCTGGGCTCCGTCCGCGAGGTGCACGTAGTCGAAGCTGAACTGGACCTGGGTCTGGGTCAGCTCCTCCAGGCGCATCCGCACCGACAGTTCGTCGAAGGCGGTGATCTCGGCGAAGAAGTCGCACTCGACCTTGAGGGTGAACAGCTTCAGGTCCCGGCGGAGATCGGCGAGCACCGCCGGCGCCTTCTCCTTGAGGAACATCTCCCTACAACGGCCCTGCCAGCGCAGGTAGTTGACGTAATAGACGTTGCCGACGAGGTTGGTCTCCTCGAAGCCCACGGTGTGGCGGATCTCGTAGTAGCCGGGCACGGGTCAGTCCTTTCCTTGGAGTACGGCGAAGACCACCGGTTCGGGGCGGCCTTCGACGGTCGTCGCCCAGGTCGCGATCACGGCGTCCCCCGCCCTGAGGACCACCCAGCCTCCGGGGTGGACCGTGTCGAGGGTGAGCGCGCGTCCGGTGTCGCCGGACTTGCGCAGGCATTCGAGCGCGCCCCAGACCCGGGTGGCGGCCACCGGCTCCGCACAGCCGGCCTCCGCCGTGATGCGTGCGGACAGGGACTGCGCGGAGCCCAGCAGCCCGGCCCAGTCGGCATCGGTACGCTCCGCGACGGTCTCGACGTCGCAGGCCAGGCGCCCGTCGCCGGCCACCACCAGAGTCAGTCCCGCGCCGTGCGACGCCGAGAGCCGTGCGCCGTCGGTCTCGGGTTTGCCGTCGGGACGGTGGCGCAGTTGGGCCGGGCGGCCCAGGGCGCGGCCCAGGGCCAGTTCGGTCTGTCCTCTGGGGGTGACGCCGGCCTGCTCGGCGGCCGGGTCGGGTTCCACGACGACGGCGCGGCTGCCGCCGACCACGCGCTCCAGTGCGCGTTCGAGGTAGGGGCCGAGCAGGGACGGCACCCAGGGCCCCGATCCGTCACGGCGGCGCACCGCACGCAGCCGAAGCCCTTCCCAGTGCTCCACGACTCGACCGGAAGGGGTGCGCACCTGGATGTCGTAGGTGTGGCTGTCGCCTTCCTGGGAGCGTTCGCGGGCGTCGAGCAGAACGTAGTCGGTGTCCGGCCCGGCGGGATCGGCGAGGTGGAGCCGTTCGATGCTCTCGGGCAGCAGGGTGGCGTCGGGGACGCAGCACTGGAGGGCGTGCATCATGGCGTCGCGGGTGCCGGGGTCAGCCAGCAGGCGGTCCTGGGGCAGGTAGGGGGCGAACCAGGGGCCGGGCGAGGCCGTGGCGATCTCGGCGACGGCGTGCCGGGCGGCGGTACGCCGGTAGGCCAGCAGCCGCTGGAACCGCTTGCCCTGGAACAGTACGCCGCCGTAGAGCTCGGCGACCGGGTCGACCGGCACCGGGGGTAGCGCGACCCCCTCCGGGAGGACGTCCTCGCGGGGAAGGGGCCGGGGCCAGCGCAGTACGGCCCGGAAGTGGTCGGCGTCGAACCCGGTCTCCTCGCTGCGCAGGGCGATGCGGACGGTCGACGCGTCCTCGGCCAGCGCGGCCAGCCTGATGGTCGTGGACCCTCCGGGCCGCACCACCACGGGGCGCAGGAACTCGGCGTCCTCCAGCAGCGGTGGCCCCTCGTTCCCGGTCAGCGCGGCGGCGACCTGGGTCATCGCCTCCATTCCGATCACCGCGGGAAACAGCAGGTCCCCTTCGAGGCGGTGGTCGTCGAGGTAGGGGTCGCTGCCCGGGGCGAGGTCGACCTCGGTGACCAGTTCGATTTCGGGGTAGTGGACCAGGACGCGGTCCACGAAGCGCAGCAGCGGCAGTTCGCGCTCGGCCATGGCCAGCGTGGGCAGCCCGGCCGCCCGGCCGCTGACCACGAGGGCGGGTGGGGTCGAGGGGTCGGCCAGGAGCCGGCGCAGTGTCGCGATCCCGTCCTCGGCGGAGATGGGGGTGATTCCCTCGCGCGACAGCGCCTCGACGACGCCGAGCCGCTCCCCCATCCCGGCTCCGGACCACACCGACCACTCCATGGCCAGTACGCGTGCGTGCGGGTGGGCCCGCTGGAAGTCCAGGGTCATCTCGGTGAGCCATGCGTTGGCGGTGGCGTAGTGGGCCTCTCCGCGCAGGCCCGCCCGGCCGATGATGCTGCCGAAGGTGATCAGCAGTCCGACCCGGTCGGGATCGACGGCCGCGAGGACGTTGGCCAGGCCGTCGGTCTTGGGGGCCAGGGTCTGGTGGAACGTCTCCTCCGCCAGCGCCGTCAACGCCGCCGGCTCGTTTCGGCCCGCGCCGTGCAGTACGGCCGTGACGCGACCGAGTGCGTGTTCCAGCCGCCCGACGGCCGCCCGCACCTGCTCCGGCGAGGCGACGTCGGCGCGCTCGTAACGGTGCTCGATCCCCGCTGCGCTCATGCGTGCGAGGTTGTCGGCGAGTTCGGTGTCCTGCTCCGGGTCGGCGCGGCCCACGAGCGCCAGCCGGGCCCGGGAGTCCTGGGCCATCGCCATGGCGCACTCGGCGGTGATGCCCTTTCCGCCTCCGGTCACCAGCAGCACGTCGCCCGGACCGAGGGCCGGTTCGGCGTCGGACCGGGTGCCGGACGCCGCCGGGCGCAGCACCGGGACGGTACGGGTGCCCGACGCGTCGTAGGCGGCTTCGGTGAAGCCGGTGGTGGCCGCCGTCTCCGCCACGACCCGGCGCACCGCAGCCGTGACGCCGTCGTCGGTGGCCGGTTCGGTGTCGGCGAGGCCGACCAGGGTCGTGGTCACCGCGGGGGCTTCCAGGTGCAGGGTCTTGGCCAGACCGGCCGCGCCGAAGCGGTGGTGGACCGCCACGAACCGGGTACCGGCCGGGGCCGTGGCCGCCGCGCGCCCCGCTGCCAGGAGCAGGCCGACGTGCTCGCGGCCGTCGGCCGGCAGGCACAACAGCACGCCGTCGCCGACCCCGGCGGTGGACAGCGCCGTGCGCAGTGGTTCGGCCAGCGGATGGCCGGGCGGGGCGTGCACCTCCCATTGCCCGGAGGGTTGTTGCCCGGTCTCGACCGCTGTGACGGGGGCCGTCTCCACGTGGTCGATGCCGAAGGCGCGCACCCAGCTTCCGATGCCCGCCGCCTCGGCCTCGGCCGGTGAGCCGTCGGCCGCGGTCTCGGCGAGGTCGTCGATCATGTGCGCCAGGTCGCCGAGGTTGAGGGTGGCGAAACTCGACGTGGTCTCCAGGGTGGGTCGCCCCAGTTCGCGTGTGGCCTGGTTGACGATCTGGCCGACCGTGATGGAGCTCAGATGGAGGTCGTCCATGGGATGGGTCCGGGCGCCGACCACCTCCAGGGGCAGCTCGACGCGATCGGCCGCCAAGCGGCGCAGCAGTTCGAGGGTGTCCTGCTCCCCCGTTGGGGTGGTGTCCGCTGTTTCTCCGGCGTCGA
This sequence comes from Nocardiopsis ansamitocini, assembly GCF_030268225.1. Classification (GTDB taxonomy): domain Bacteria; phylum Actinomycetota; class Actinomycetes; order Streptosporangiales; family Streptosporangiaceae; genus Nocardiopsis_D; species Nocardiopsis_D ansamitocini. The sequence goes on from NZ_BSQG01000005.1 coordinate 52,132, forward strand.
CCGGTGACGGCGCCGCCAGCGCGGCGTCGATGGCGGGAGCCGCCTCGCAGGGGCTCTCCAGGAACGCCATCTGCCCGTCGAGGGGGATCGGCCGCAGCGCGCGACCGGTGAACAGCGCGGTGGTGTCCACTGCGGCGCCCAGGGCGTAGGCAGCGCCCACGGCGCGCAGGAACGGCGCCAATGAAGCGTGGTCGGTGTCCAGGGGCAGGGTCGGTGTGTTCGGGGCGATGGCGGTGAGCAGCCCGCTGAGCACCCGGCCCGGTCCGACTTCGAGGGCCAGGTCGGCCTGTTCGGTGGCCGCGGCGGCGGCCTCGTGGAAGCGGACCGGGAGCACCACCTGGTCGCGCAGCAGCGCTCGGAGGTCGGTGTCGGGGGTGAGGAGCCCGCCGGTGACGGTGGAGACGACGGGGCGGTGCAGTGGAGCGGTCCTCAGCCTGGCCAGGGGTTCGGCCAGCGCGGTGGCGGCGGGCTCCACCAGGGGCGAGTGGAAGGCGTGGGAGACGTTGACGCGGGTCGCGTGGATGGCGTTCTCGGCGGCCAGGGCGCAGACGCGGTCCACGGCACCGGCCGGCCCGGAGACCACGGTCTGCTCGGGCCCGTTGTAGCCGGCGATGACGGCTTCGGAATCCTCGACGAGTCGTGCCACGCGCTCGGGGCCCGCGCCGAGACCCGCCATCGCCCCTCCGCCGCGGCTCGCCCCGGCCATGGCCCGGCCGCGGTCGGCGGCGAGTTCGAGCAGTTGCCCGGCGTCCATGGCCCCGCCCCAGTGCAGCGCGGTCAGTTCGCCGAGGCTGTGGCCGACCGCGGTGTCGGCGTCGATTCCCAGGGCCTGGAGCACACGCAGCGCGGCCAGCGAGCCCGCGGCGATGCGGGGCTGGGCCACCTGGGTGGCGACCTGGTCGCCGCCGGTGGGCAGGCCGGCCGCGCGGAAGGTCTCCTGGGCGACGGGGAATCGCCGCTGGAGCGCACCGACCGCACCGCTGCCCGAGCCCTGGCCGGGAAAGAGGAAGGTGATGCGGGGCGCGGTGGCGCGGTCGCCCAGGAACACCCCCTCCTGGGCGAGGACCGCGCTGGTCCGTCCGTCGTCGAGGAGTTCGAGCAGCCTGGTCAGTGCTCGCTCCGCGTCGTCGGGGGAGGTGGCCACGACGGCGGCGCGCAGCGGCGCATCCGACAGTTCGGCCGCGAGGGTGCCTGCGAGGTCGGCGAGCTCGGCCAGGGCGAGTGTGGACACGAACCCTTCGGTACGAGCGGCCTTCTCCCGGAGTTCTGCCGGATCGGCGGCGTCGAACAACAGGAGTTCGGCGTCCTGACGGCCCGTGACCAGCGCGGCGGTGCGCGCGTCGAGGTCGGTGCGGCGGTCGGTTCCTCGGGCCTGTTCGACTGCGATGTGGGTGTTGATCCCGCCGAAGCCCATGGCCGACACCCCGGCCCGCACGGGCTGGTCCTCGGGCCACAGCCGCGCGGAGTCAGGGACGTACATGGCCGGCCGGTCCTCGGCGAGCAGCGGGTGGGGGGTGCGGTGCCCGGTGGCCGGCGGGATCACCTGGTGGTGCACGGCGAGGGTGGCTTTGATCAGTCCGGCGACCCCCGCGGCCGCCTTGGTGTGGCCGAAGTTTCCCTTGACCGTGCTGAGCGCGGCCGGGGGCGCGTCGGGGGCCGCGTCGCGGCGGGCCCCGGACAGCGCGGCGATCTCGGTGGCGTCGCCGAGCGCGGTGCCGGTGCCGTGCCCCTCGAAGTAGGAGACGGTCTCCACCCCGTAGCCGGCCCGGTCGTAGGCGCGGCTGAGTGCGAGACGGTGCCCGCTCTCCTCTGGGCGGGTCATCCCGCCCTTGCCGTCCGAGGAGACCGCCCACCCGGCGAGCGTGGCGTAGACGCGTGCCCCGCGCTCCCGGGCGTCGGCCTCGCGCATCAGCACCAGCAGTCCGGCGCCCTCACCGGGCCAGAATCCGTTGGAGTCGCGGTCGTAGACCTTCATCTCCCCCGTGGCCAGCGCACCGGTCTTGGCGAAGCCGATGACCTCGAACGGGTCGATGGACAGGTCCACTCCCCCCGCGAGGACGACGTCGAGGTCGCCGTTGCTCAGGGCCGTGGCCGCGGTGACCACCGACAGCAGCGAGGACGAACAGGCGCCGTCCACCGTGTACCCGCCCCCGCCGAAGTCGAAGTGGTTGCAGATGCGACCGGCGATGGTGTTGGAGAGCCCGCCGGCCAGTGTGTCCTCGTTGATCGTTGGGAACGGGGCCTTGTACCGCGCCTCGAACTCGCCGAGGAAAGCCGCGGTCTCCTCCTCGTCCCAGCCTTTCTCAGCGAAGGCGGCGGCGAGGGTGCGGCGCACGTAGGGCCAGCGCAGCCTCATGGTGTTGGCCCTGGAGAACTCGCCCGTGAGGCTGTTGCCGACGACCACTCCGGTGGAGGTCCGCGGGAGCCCCTCGGCGTCGGGGAACCCGGCGTCCGCCAACGCGTGCGCGGCGACGTCGAGGGCGAGCCAGTGCGTCATGTCGGTCGAGCGGTACGTGCTGCCGGCCACCCGGTACTTCAACCGGTCGAACGCGTAGTCACGCAGCACGGCCGCCCGGTCGGAATAGAACCGGTCGGGGTCTTTCGGGTCGGGCGACCAGTAGTCCGCGCGGTTCATTCGCCCGTCGGGCAGCCGCCGGAAGGCCCGACGGCCGGCCAGGACGTTGTCCCACAGCTCACCGGGGGAGCCGGCGTCGGGGTAGCGAAGACCGATACCGACGATCGCGATCCGCTCGCTGCTCATATTCTCACCAAACTCCAGAGAAATCATTTCGCATTACAAGAATCAGCAATTCCAGGGTTCTCCATCGGACATAAAAGATGGTGAACCATCACCGCAACCAGTTGCCGACCCACTCAGGACAAGCATGCGAAAACGGAGTTCGGTTGTCTTCTTCTATTGTGCGTTCCGGCCCGCGAACCATTTCATAACAGTGTGATTTTATGCTAATAGGCGATCCCAGCCAGGGGAATCGCGCCCCACTGCGCCGCAGAACAGCTGATCCGAGGCATACGTGAAACAGATAGGGGTAGGAGTTTCCACCTCGCGCCCCCTGCGCCGCAGGGCGGCTCTGCCGGCCCGTCGAATATCGGGACCGGTTATGGGTGACCGTGCCGCCGGGAGGCGGGAAAACGGATGGTCACCCGGCAGGAAACCGAACCGATCCGCAATCCGATCCGCTCCGAATATTCGTCGGGGGCGTCGCGGCGACACCTCACCCCCTGATACGGGACACCGGCCGGCAGAAAGCGGAGACCATGCGTACTTTTCCATCGGCACACGTCGAGTACGCCCTCGGCCCCCAGGGGCCCTGGGCGGTGGTGACGCCACCACCGGGACCGGTCACGGCGGTGGTCCTGCTGCTGCACGGCGGCCAGGTCACCAGCACCGAACCCACCGCACCGAACCGGTTGGCGGTGCGCCGGATGAACCCGTTCGCGACGGCGCTGAGCAGGCGATACGCCGAACAGGGGCTGGCGGTGTGGCGTCTGCGCTACCGGGTGCGCGGCTGGAACGGCAACGGGGCCTCGGCCCTCGACGATGTCGCCCGGGCCCTGGTGGAGGTCCAGGACCGCCCGACTCCGGTACCGACCGTGCTGGTGGGCCACTCCCTGGGCGGGCGAGCGGCGCTGCGCTCGGCCGGCGACCCCGCCGTGCGCGGGGTGGCGGCCCTGGCGCCATGGCTGCCGCCGGGCGAACCGACCGAGCAGCTCGCCGGACGGCGCGTGCTCGTCGCCCATGGGGTGCACGACATGACCACCAGCCCCGGGGCGTCGCGCTTCTACACCGAGTCGGTGCGCGGCGTTGCCGAGACCGCGGTGTTCACCCACGTCCCGCTGGACATCCACCCGATGCTGCGCTTCAGGGCGTGGAACCGCATCGTCACCGACTTCACCGGGGCCGCCCTGGGGCTGGACTGAGCCGTTCCCGCTTCCGGCGGGCACGGACTCCTGGCCCCGGTGCCGTGGGACCGGGGCTCAGTGGCGGGGGGCAGGGCCGCAACCAACCGGTCGACCGGTGCGCTTCGTACCCAGGCGGAACCGATGACGCCGGTACCGCCGATGAACAGGGCTGGGAAGCCGGTCATGGACGATTGCTCCTCGAATGGTGGAACGAGCGGGGCGTGCGGACCGGCCGCCCGCCCCGAACGGACGGGCGGTGGTCGATCAGCCCGCGGCGTCCAGTACGGCGAGCTCGTCGGCGCTCAGGCGCAGGTCGGCGGCACGCACCGAATCGCGGATGGTCTCGGGCCGCGAGGAACCCGGAATGGGGATGACCCGGGGCGACTTGGCCAGCTCCCAGGCCAGGCAGACCACCTGGGGGCTCACCCCCCGGTCCTCGGCCACGCGCTGGAAGGCCGCGAACCTGGTGCCCAGTTGCGCGGCGGAGGTGATCCCGCCCAGCGGGCTCCAGGGCAGGAACGCGATGTCCAGCTCGTCGCACAGCGCCAGCTCGGGCTCGCTGGAGCGGAAGGCCGGGGAGAACTGGTTCTGCACCGACGCCAGGCGTTTGCCCAGGATGTCGACGGCCTGGCGGATCTGGCCGGGGTCGGCGTTGGAGATCCCGGCCATCCGGATCTTGCCCTCGTCCAGCAGTTCCGCGATCGCCCCGACCGATTCGGCGTAGGGCACATCGGGGTCGGGACGGTGGAACTGGTAGAGGCCGATCGCCTCGACCCCCAGGCGCTTGAGCGATTCCTCCGCGGCGCGCTTGAGGTGCTCGGGGCGCCCGTCGGTCTCCCACCCGCCGTCGGCGGTGCGCACGTGTCCGCCCTTGGTGGCCACCAGCACGCCTGATGTGTCGCCGCCGTAGGTGCCGAGCGCCCGGGCGATCAGCGCCTCGTTGTGGCCGGTGTCGCTGCCGTTGAGCGAATAGGCGTCAGCCGTGTCGATGAGGGTGACGCCTGCGTCCAGGGCAGCGTGCACGGTGGCGATGGATCGCTGCTCGTCGGGGCGGCCGGCGATCGACAGGGGCATTGCGCCCAGACCGATCTCTGCGACCTCGACGGAACCGATACGGCGAGAGTGCATTTCTTGTCCTTTGTGTGCGATGGGTGCCGGCCTTGTCCGGCCGGGGAACACGCGGAGCCACCTACCCGCCGCTCACCACGCGTAGTCCTCCGGCGCCGTCCGGTGGCCGGGAAAGATCTCGTCAAGACGGTCCAGTGCACTGCTGTCCAGCCGGACCTGGAGAGCACGCACGGCCGCGTCGAGCTGTTCGGTCGTACGGGGGCCGATGATGGGTGCGGTGACCCCCGGCCTGGTGAGCAGCCATGCCAGTGCGATGTCACCGGGCTCGTGGCCCAACTCGGCGGCGAAGTCCTCGTATGCCTCGACCTGCTCGCGGTGGGCGGCAAGGGCCTGGGCGGCGCGCCCGTCGGTGCGCCTGCGCCCCTCGCGCTCCTTGCGCACCACCCCGCCGAGAAGGCCGCCGTGCAGCGGGGACCAGGGGAGGACGCCGAGACCGTAGTTTTGGGCCGCGGGCAGGACCTCCAGTTCGATCTGACGGGTGAACAGGTTGTAGATGGACTGCTCACTGACCAGGCCGGTGAAGTGGCGCCGGTTCGCGGCCTCCTGGGCCTGGGCGATGTGCCACCCGGCGAAGTTGCTGCTGCCGACGTAGAGCACCTTGCCCTGGGCGACCGCGACCTCCATGGCCTGCCAGATCTCGTCCCACGGAGTGTCGCGGTCGACGTGGTGGAACTGGTAGAGGTCGATGTGGTCGGTCCCCAGTCGGGCAAGACTGGCGTCCAGCGCACGCCGGATGTTGAGGGCGGAGAGACGCCCCTCGTTGGGCCACTCCCCCATCGCACCGTAGACCTTGGTGGACAGGACGGTGCGCTCGCGGCGCCCGCCTCCCTGGGCGAACCACTCACCGATGATCTCCTCGGTGCGGCCCTTGCCCGCGGACCAGCCGTACACATTGGCGGTGTCCAGGAAGTTGATGCCGTAGTCGTGCGCCGCGTCCATGATGGAGTGCGCCAACGGCGCCTCGGTCTCAGGGCCGAAGTTCATCGTGCCCAGGCACAACCGACTGACTTCGAGGCCGCTGCGCCCCAGATGCGTGTAGTCCATGCCTCCCAGCCTGTCCCCGCATCGCCCATCCGTCCAACAGGAGAATTAGATCGATTCCAGCAACTAGGATTCTCAATCGTGGAACTGCGCCATTTGGAACATTTCGTCGCCGTGGCCGACCGCCGCCACTTCACCCGGGCCGCCGAGGACCTGTCGATCTCGCAGTCGGGACTGTCCGCCTCCATCCGCGCCCTGGAGCGTGAGCTGCGCGCGCAACTGTTCGTGCGCCACACGCGCAGCGTGGAGCTCACCGAGGCCGGTCGCGCCCTGCTGGCCGAATGTCGCCGCACCCTGACCAGTGCCGCGGCCGCGCGCGACGCGGTGGCAGCGGTCCAGGGGCTGCTGCGGGGCAGGCTCTCCGTGGGGGTGGAGCAGTGCATCGGGGTGGTGGACGTCCCCGACCTGCTGGCCGCGTTTCGGACCGCGCACCCGGGCGTGGAGGTGGCGCTGCGGCAGGCGGGGTCGGTGGGGCTCCTCCAGGACGTGCACGCCGGCCACCTGGACCTGGCGCTGGTCTCCTCCGCCGGGGAGCCGGTCGTGGGGGTGACCCTGACGGCGCTGCGCACCGAGCCGATCCTGCTGGTGTGCCATCCCGAGCACCCTTTGGCCGAGCGCTCACATGTCACCCCCGAGGATCTGGACTGCGAGACCTTCGTGGGGTTCGACCCCTCGTGGGGCGCGCGCACGATCGTGGACGCGGCGCTGGCCGCGGCGGGAGTGCGCCATCGGGTGGAATTGGAGGTCAACGACGTGCACACCCTGCTCGAACTCGTGGGGCACGGCTTGGGGGTGGCACTGGTCCCGGCGCCGATCGCGGCCAAGCCCGTGGCGCGCGTGGCCCGGGTGGCGGTGCACGGGGCGGCGGCGGGCCCGTGGCAGGTATCGGTGGCGACCCCCGCGACCGGGCCGAGCGTGGCCGCCAAGGCGCTCCTGGAGATGCTTCCCGCGTAGCCTCAGCCCTTGCGGGAGGACTCGCGGCGTACCAGGTGGCGCCGGACGATCTCGATCTCGGCGGGCTCGCGTCCGGCGAACATGTCCCAGATGGCGCCGCAGGCGCTCTCCGCGATCCTCTCGACGGACCCGTGTACCGAGGACAACGACGGAGAGACGTAGGGCAGGAAGTCGGTGTCGCCGAAGCCCACGATGGACACGTCGTCGGGGACGCGCAGCTCGTGGTCGGCGAGCGCGCGGCTCGCCCCCAGCGCGACCTCGTCGTTGACGGCCAGGATCCCCCCGGGAATCCGTGCGGCCGCTACCTGTTCCTGGACCGCGGCGTAGCCGGCCGCGAACCCCAGTCCGTCGAGGGGCCAGAGCCATTCCTGTGGGTCGCGCCCCTTGGCCAGGAGAGCGTCCGCGTAGCCGGCGAAGCGTTCGGCTCCCAGGTAGGAGCAGCTGAGCCCGCCCAGGAACGCGACCGGTTCCGCGCCGACCTCCAACAGGTGCTCGGTGGCCTCCCTGGCACCGGTGCGGTCGTCGTACTGCACGGTCGGCCAGGTGGCGTTCTCGACGCGTTGGCCGGCCACCACCAGGGGAAAACGGGTTCGGGCCCGACTCAGGGCGTCGACGGTGACGGGATCGTCCAGGCGGTCGCCGGTGGACAGGATGACGCCCTCCGACCCCTGCCTGGCAAGACTTTCCAGGGTGCGCACCAGGCTGGAGGTGTCGTGGTCGAGGTCGTAGAGGAGCGTGGCGTAGCCGTGCCGCTCCAGTTCGACGCGCAGGGCCCGCACCAGCATGACGTACCAGGGCTGGGACAGGCTGGCCACCACGATCGACACCGTACGGAAATAACCGCCGCGCAACCCGGAGGCGGCACGGTTCACGTGATAGTCGAGTTCGGCCATGGCCTTCTCGACGCGCTCGCGGGTGGCCGGGGAAACGAGTTCCGGACGGTTCATGACCCGCGAGACGGTGGCAACCGAGACACCGGCCCTATGGGCGACGTCGACGATATTGGCCGCCCCCGGGCGTGGCGAAGTGGACTTCGACCGCGGCGTTTCGGGGTCTTTTCCCAAATCCCGCTTCGGCACGCCCGGACCTCTTTCAATCACTTATTGGTCGGCGTTTCTTCGTGCGGCGACCGCCCCGCCCCCGGTGCCCCCCGCAGGGTCGACCGGATGATCCGCGAGACAGTGTACCCGTACGTCCATCCACGGCCATACCGGCAACGACGAAATGATCCGGTGCATCTCCGTGGGATCGGAGGCGCGCCACAACCCCCAGTTCTCCTGTCGCCCGGGTACCCGCCACATTCGTACGAGGTGGCCATCCTCGGCGTGCTGGGCGGCGATACGCCGTTCCAGGACCGACAGCTCCGACTTCTTCTCCTCGTCCATATCCGGTCCCCAATTGATCGTGATATTGATCAGGAACTCCATATGCCCTGCTTCCTACTTCGTTGAATCGGTGAATTCGGCCAGGACCGCGCGGGCGGAATTCCGACCGGGGACCCCGGTGACATAACCTCCCGGCCAGGTTCCGGCTCCCGTGAGGAAAAGTCCGGGGATCCGGCTGCGATATCCCCCGCCGGGGGTCGGCGCACGGAAGCCGAACAGCTTTCCGGGGGTCATGTCCTCGTGGGTGATGTTGCTGCCGGGCAAACCCAACTCCGTCTCCAACTGCACCGGATCCATGAACCGGTGGTCCACCACCCGCTCGGAAAGGCCGGGGAAGTGGCGGTCCAGTACCGCCAGGCACCGACGGCCGAACACGTCGCGTTCGGTCTCCCAGTCGCCTTCGCGCAGCGTGTAGGGCGCGTGCCAGACGTTGATGCTCATCAGGTGGCGCCCGGGCGGGGCCAGGCCGGGAGAGGTCAGTGACGGCACCAGACCCCACATGATGGGTTCCTGCGAAGGGACGCCGGCCAGCCCGTCGAGGATCGAGCGCTCGATGTACTCAGGCGAGGGGCCCACGCGAAACTGCACGCCCAGGATCTGCTCGGCGGTTGCCCCTTCCGGGAGGGCGCGCACGCCCGGAAGCCCGTCGAGCCCCAGAACGATCTTGAACGCCGAGCCGGTGGGCTTGGCCGCAGGAGGCCGTCCGTCCAACAGCGCGACGCGACCGGGCTCGTCCAGCAGCCGGCGGACCAGGGTGTCGGGGCTGACCGCGGAGACGACCGTGCGCGCGGCGATCGCGCGCCCCGACTCCGTGACCGCCCCGGTCACGCGGTCCCCGTCGGTCAGAACCTGTGCGACCGGGTCACCGGTCACGAACTCGACCCCGGCGCTGCGGCAGCAGCGCTCCAACGCGTCGATGATCGCGCCCATGGAACCGACGGGCAGCCCCACCGATCCGCGGATCGGGGACCGGTTGGGGTCGTTCGGGTCTTCGGTCGCAGTCGATGCCTTGGACAGCGGACGCAGGAGCAGCCCGATTCCAGACCCCGCCGCTGCCGGGGCCAACAGGTTGCCGTTGACCGCCAGCATCGTCAGGATCGCCTTGGCCTGATCGGAGCGCAGGTGCTCGTCGAGCAGCTCCTTGACACCGCCAAGGAAGAGCCGGGCGAACATCTCCTGGTCCGGCTCCGCTCCGAGCCCGGCCACCAGCGCGGACAGGTCCGGCGGCGGTTCGAAGACCGAGGCGCCCAGGGCACGGCCGAAGTCGTCCAGGCGTGCGACCAGGGCGCGGTAGCGCCGCGCCTCGCCCCGCGCGTACCCCTCCAGTTGGCGGTCCACCGCCGCTGGATCGCGCCAGCCGACGAAGGCGCCGTCGTCGAAAGGGTGGAACAGCGTGGGGTCGGGACGAACGAAACGCAGCCCGAAGGCGGTCAGGTCGAGCTCGCGCAGAACAGTGGGTTCGAAGGAACCCGGGGAGTTGGTGAAAGCGGTCCGGTAGCCGGGCATGAACTCGTAGGTGCCGACCGGCCCGCCCAGGACCGTCCTGGACTCCACCACCGTGACGGACAGGCCCGCGCGCGCCAGGTAGGCCGCGCAGACCAGGCCGTTGTGGCCCCCGCCCACCACGACCACGTCGCGCGGGTCCGGCGCTGCCTGAACGGCCATGTCAGGCCCGCACCGCGGGTTGGAAGCCCTGCTCGAACAGCCGCATCCAGTTGCCACCGGCGACCAGCGCCAGTTCGTCGCGGCTCAGTCCGCGGTCGACCAGCGCCTCCAGCACGCCCGGGAACGCCTCGGGCGAGCTGAACCACGACGGCCACTCGACCACGGGGCCGTCGCCGATGGGGATGGGGCTCTCACGGCCCCACCGGCCGGCCCGCCACCACTTGACCATGCTGGCGTCGTAGCCGGTGTAGAAGTCGGTGCCGAAGGCGACGTGTTCCACCCCCAACTGGTCGATGGTCCACAGCGTCATGTCCACGAAGCTGTCGAGTGTGGTGGCGGCACCGTCGCGTAGCATCCGCACATAGGGGCTCAGGCCCACCACTCCGCCGCGCCCGGCGAGCTTGCGCAGGACTTCGGTGGACTTGGGCCGGCGGCTCAGCTCCACGCCGTCGCCGACGAACTCGATGGGGTTGGCGTGCGTCACGGCGACGGGCGCCGCGCTCATGTCGATGGTGTCCAGGCAGGTGCGCTCGGAGCAGTGTGAGAGGTCGATGAGGACACCGACGTCGTTCATCTCCTTGATGAAGTTGGCACCCACGTGCTTGGAGACACCGTTGTCGTCGTCCTCCCAGCAACCGGCGGCGATGCTGTTCTGCGTGTTGTAGGTGAGCTGCATGATGCGCACCCCTAGGTCGGCGAAGACCCGGACCAGCCGGATGTCGTCCTCCAACGGGGTGGTGTTCTGGAACCCGAAGAGGACGGCGGTCTTGCCCGCGGCGTTGATGCGGGTGATATCCGCGACGCCGTGGGCCTGCTCGATGAGGTCGGAGTTGGCGGCGAAGAGGTCGTTCCACTCGCCGATGACCGAGAGGGTCTCTCGGGCGGTCTCCCACACCGCGATGGTGACGTGCACGCATCCGACGCTGCCGCGCCGCCACTCCTCGAAGCGGGCGCGGTCGGGTTTGCTGTACTCAAGGCAGTCGACGGTGAAGGGCAGCGGGTCGGCGACCGGGCTGGACACGATGGTGGCTCCGTTTCTCTTCATGGGGACAGTGCGGTCGGTCAGGCGATGGCGAACGGGTCGGGGTGCGGCCCGTAGTCCTGCACAACCGATTTGACCTGGGTGAACTCGCGCATTGCTTCGAGGCCGTTCTCTCGGCCCAAGCCCGACTGCTTGTAGCCGCCGAAGGGCATGCGCCAGTCGATGGCGCGGTAGGTGTTCACCCACACCGTCCCTGCTGCCAGTCCCCTGCTCATGCGGTGGGCGGTGTCGGCCGATGCCGACCACACCCCTGCGGCCAGGCCGTACTCCACGCTGTTGGCGATCTCCAGTGCCTCCTCGGCGGAGCCGAAGACGTGCAGGACGCCCACCGGCCCGAAGACCTCTTCGCTGCACACGGCCATGTCCTCGGTGGTGGCTTCCAGCACCGTGGGCGGGAACCAGTTGCCGCCGGCCAGTTCCGCACCGGGTTCGACGCGCGTGCCGCCGAACAGGGGCTGCGCGCCCCGGGCCAGCGCGTCGTCGACGAAGCCTTCGATGCGCTCCAGTTGGGCGGAGGAGGCCACCGGCCCCAAGTGGGTGCCACCCTCGTAGGGGTCGCCCACCACGATGTGGGCCGCGTGCGCCTTCAGCCGAGCGGTGAACTCGGCTGCGATCGCCTCGTGGACGAGGATGCGCGAGCCCGCCACACAGGTCTGGCCGGTAGCGCTGAACAGTCCCTGGGCCACGGCGATGACGGCGGAGCCGAGGTCGGCGTCGTCCATGACGATGTGGGCGGACTTCCCGCCCGCCTCGCACACGAAGCGCCCCAGCCGCCCGGCCACGACCGCGCCCAGGCGCCGGGCGACCGCGGTGCTGCCGGTGAAGGACACCAGGTCCACCCGTTCATCGGCGGCCAGTGCGGCCCCCTCCTCCGCACCGCCCACGACGACGTTGAGCACGCCCGGTGGCAGGCCGGCTTCCAGGGCCAGTTCGGCCAGGCGGGCGGTGGAGGCTGCCGCGTGCACCGGAGGCTTGACCACGACGCTGTTGCCGACGGCCAGGGCGGGGGCGATCTTCCACGAGCCCAGCGACAGCGCACCGTTGAACGGGGTGATCGCCGCGACGACACCGACGGGCTCCTCGACGACGACGCCGTCGCGGGTGGGCGACAGCGACCGGTAGGACCCGGTGTGGGTCTCGGCCGCCGCGGCGAAGAAGTCGTACCAGCGCTGGAGGACGGTCATCTCCGCGGTGGTGGAACGCAGCGGCTTGCCGTTGGCCAGCGTCTCGTACTCGGCGAGGTCCGCTGCGTCTCGGGCGATCAGCGCACCGAGGCGGCGCAGGACCTCGGCTCGCTGCCAGCCCTGGAGCTGGGCCCAGCCAGAGGTGGCGCGCGCCTGCTCGGCCGCCGCGACCGCGCGGTGGACGGCCGCAGGGCTCACCACCGCCTCGCCCCATACGGCGCCGGTGGCCGGGTCGACGAGGGGGACCGCGGTGCCGTCCTCGTGGTCGGGTTCGCCCGCGATGTGGGAGCGCACCGTGGTCGAGGAGACGCGCTGTTGCGGCGAGCGACGCGGTGCTGTGGTCGGTGTGTTCATGAGAAACCCCGTTTCGGCGACCCGTTCCGGCCCTGACGGGCCGGAACGGGTCGGGTGGATGTCACTTCCAGCGGATGACGAGCCGGCCCAGCAGCTCGACGCCGTAGTAGAGGAGCAGGCCCATGGCGGTCAGAACGACCAGGGCAGCGAAGAGGGTGTCGGTCATGAGGTTGCCCTGGGTGACGATCAGGAGATAGCCCAGGCCGGAGTCGCTGCCGACGAACTCCCCGACGATGGCGCCCACGATCGCGAACGCGATCGCGAGCTGAAGGCCGGTGATGATGAAAGGCAGGGCACTGGGCAGGCGCAGGTAGCGAAAAACCTGCCATTGCGAGGCGCCCATGGAGCGCATGAGGTGCAGGGAACCCTCGCTGACCGAGTTGAGCCCCTGGGTGGCGTTGACGACCACCGGGAAGAACGCCATGACGAAGGCGATGAGCGACGACGTGGTGACGCCGGTGCCGATCCACACCACGAACAGTGGGGCGATGGCGACCTTGGGGATGACCTGGGAGGCAACCAGTACCGGGTAGAGCGCGCGCCCGGCAAGCGGCCAGGCGACCATGACCACAGCCAGCAGGACGCCCACGACCGCGCTGAGCGCGAACCCGACGAGGGTCTCGGCGAGGGTGACCAGGGCATTGCTCCAGAGGAGTCCCCAGTTGTCGACGCCTGCCGTCCAGATGTCGCTGGGTGCGGGCAGCAGGTAGAAGGGCACGTCCAGGACGCGGACGCACACCTGCCAGACGGCGACCAGGCCCACGAGCATGACCAGGGGTGCGAACCCCGGTGCTCCGGCGAGGCGGCGCAGTCCGGTGCGGGGCGCGGTGGCCCGACCGGTCGGCGCGGTGCTGTGGCTCATCGCTGCGTCCCCTCGTGGTGGCCGGCGGGGCGGCGGTCGCGGAGGATGCCGAGGTCCTCGAAGACCTCGGTCACCTGGCCGACGTAGTCGGCGAACCGGGGGGTCTCCCGGACGTGCAGTCCCCGGGGCCGGGGCAGGTCGACGGTGATGTCGGCGACGACCCGGCCGGGGCGGGGCGACATGACCAGGATCCGGTCGGAGAGGAACACCGCCTCGCTGATGGAGTGGGTCACGAAGACGACGGTGGTGTCGCGCTGGGCGGCCATGTCAGCCAGGTCGACGGCCATCTGGTCGCGGGTCATGGCGTCCAGTGCCGCGAAGGGCTCGTCCATCAGCAGCAGCCGGGGGTCGTGCAGGATCGCCCGGCAGATGCCGACGCGCTGGCGCATTCCTCCCGACAGTTCCCGCGGGTACTTGTTCTCGCAAGCCTCCAGTCCCACCTGCGCCAGCAGCTCGCGGGCGCGGTCCCGCATGGCTTTGCGGTCGGCGCGCCGGACATCGGCCTGGAGAAGGATGTTGTCGATGACGGTGCGCCATGGCATGAGCAGGTCTTCCTGGAAGACCATGCCCAGGTCGGGGTGCGGGGCGGTGACGGTGGTGCCGCCGACCTCGATCGTTCCGGAAGTGGGGTGTTCCAGCCCTGCGATGAGGCGCAGCAGGGTGCTCTTTCCGCAGCCGCTGGGGCCCAGCAGGGAGAGGAACTGTCCGCCGGGGACCTCGGTGGTGAGGTCGTGCAGCGCGGTGACCGAGGAGCGCGTGGAGGCGTACACCCGCTCGACACCGCTGATGCCGATCCGGGCTGCCCGCCCCGACGCGGGAGCGGCGGCCTGGCCCGGGGCCGCCATCACTGGCCGTCCGGCAGGAAGTCGTTGGTGTACATGTCGGCGACGGCCGTGTCGCCCTCGACCCCACCGTAGGTCTGCAGGATGTCGATGGTGTCAGCCCAGGCCGACTCGCTGTTGCTGCCCCAGGGGGCGTCGGTGTCGGCGGCGGGGACCAGTTCGAGCCAACCGGAGAGCTGGCTGGTGCAGAAGGACTCGGTCAGGGTTCCGTCGGACTCCGCCGCGAGGACCTCGCACGCCTCTTCCTGGTTCTCCTCTGTGTAGTCCAGGCCCTTGCGATAGGCGCGCAGGAACGCGGTGATCGTCTCTCCGTCGCCGTCGGTGAGGGCGTTCCCGGCGACGAATCCGTGGTCGAGGACGTCGGCCCCGGCGTCGGAATAGAGGAGGGTGCGTGCCTCCTCGCCTGCGTCAGCGATGGCGCTCTGGGCGTAGTATCCCTGGCCGCTGATGGCATCGACCTTGCCGGCGAGCAGGGCTGCGATCTTTCCGTTCGCGGGGAGGTTGACGATGGTGACGTCGTCCTCGGGGATGTCGTTGGCGCTGAGGAAGGCCGGGACGAGGGTGGAGTCCGACCCGCCGGGGGTGCTGCCGATGCGCAGGCCCCGCACGTCGTCGGGTTCCTGGATGGCGGAGTCCTCCAGGACGGTCAGGCCGGTGGCGTTCTTGTGCTGAACGGTGGCCACCGACACCACGGGCAGGCCCGACATCATGGAGGCCGCCGCGGTGGAAAGGTCGACCCAGCCGATGTCGGCCTTTCCGGTGCCAACTGCCAGCACACCGTCCTTGGAGCCCGCGGTGAGCTGCAGTGTCGTGGTGATCCCCTCTTCGTCGAAGAAGCCCTTCTCTTGTGCGATCACCAGCGGCGCGTGGTAGGCCACGTAGCTGTTCCAGTCGAGCGCGACGCGCACTTCCCGGTTCCCGTCGGCGTCGGTGGTCCCTGCGGCGCCGCCCGCGGTGCCGCAGGCGGCCAGTCCCGTGGCGAGCGCCGCTGCGGCCAGTGCGCGCGGCAGTGAACGGCGACAGGGGATGTGGCGTGCGTTGGGTGTGGACATGGCTTCCTCGCAGAGTGTGTGGAGGTGCTTGACGCCTTGGCGATCGTTCAGCGCGGTGCTGCGAGAGATCTATGAAAACGTCTTCATCGAAGAGTAGGGGCGCCTCTCGACAGACGTCAAGAGTTCATCTACCGCCGTCGCGCCGCCTGGGCACTCACCTATAACCCCAGTTGGAGACGGCACCGGGCTCTCCGGCGGGCTTCAGCGGCATCGGACGGCTTTGTGAAGAATCGATTAACGAGGGGCGGAGCGCGCCAGCCCCGCACCGAGCGAACGCGACCGACGGCGCAGCGTGGATCGCGCGGCCCCCACAGCGGTCCCGCCGTACTGCGCGCTGTGGGGACGAACGCGGAAGCGAAGGCGCGGGCCTGCCGCAACCGCCGTGGCGGTGGTCGCCCGGCAGCGGGAATCGTCTACCGTACCTGGGTGTCCACCACCACGATCCTGCTCGTCCTGGACCTCGCCGGGGTGCTCGCGTTCGCCGTGGACGGGGCGCTGGTCGGTATACGGTCCTCGCGCATCGACATCGTCGGAGTGATCACGCTGGGGGTGATCACCGCACTGGGCGGCGGCATCATCCGCGACCTGCTCCTGGGCGCCACCCCCGCCACCTTCCAGGACTGGCGCTACGTCATGACGGCACTGGTCGGCGCGCTGCTGGCCTTCTTCCTGAGCCGCCACCTGGAACGCCTCAGCGGAGCGATCACCTTCCTGGACGCCGCCGGGCTGAGCCTGTTCTGCGTGACGGGTGCGGCCAAGGCACTGGAGTTCGGATTCGGCCCGCTCCAGGCCGCGCTGCTGGGCGCGATCACGGGGGTCGGCGGGGGGACGCTGCGCGACGTGCTGATCAACCGGGTGCCGGCGGTGATGTCGCGGGACAGCACCCTGTACGCGATCCCGGCCCTGACCGGGGCTTGCATCCTGGTGGGAACCGTCACGACACTGGGCGGGTACGGCCCCGTGGGAGCGGTCGCCGGCGCCCTGGTGTGCTTCACCCTGCGCACCGTGGGGCTGCGCTACCGCTGGCGCGCGCCCGCACCGCGCGGCACCGACAACGGGGGATGACCTTCTGGATCGGAGCATCGTCCGCGGCCCGTCCGACGACCGCCGAGCGGTTCCCCGAACGGTCGGGCGCCGTCCGTGCCGCGCGACCGCTCAGGGACGGGGAATGTTGCGCAGGTTGGACCGGGCCATGTCCAGGGCGCGGCCCACCCCGCCGGTGAGGACCGTCTTGGACATCGACAGCGCGAACCCTCCGACCTGCGCACCGGTGATCTTGGGGGGCACCGACAGCGCGTTGGGGTCGGTGACCACGTCCACCAGGAACGGCCCCGGTGTCGCGAACGCTTCTTCCAGTGCCCCGCGCACCTTTGCGGGTTCGGTGACCCGGACGGCGCCGGCCCCGCAGGCGCGGGCGATCGCGGCGAAGTCCGTGGAGACGTTGTCGGTACCGTAGGGCGGCAGCCCCGCCACCATCATCTCCAGCTCCACCATGCTCAGGGAGGAGTTGTTGAAGAGCACCACCTTCACCGGGAGGCGGTGCTGGACCAGGGTGAGGAAGTCGCCCATCAGCATCGCGAACCCGCCGTCGCCCGACATCGCCACGACCTGGCGCTCCCGGTCGACGAGTTGGGCGCCGATCGCGTGCGGCAGGGCATTGGCCATGGAGCCGTGCTTGAACGAACCGATGACGCGGCGCCGGCCGTTGGGGGTGATGTAGCGTGCCGCCCACACGTTGCACATGCCCGTGTCCACGGTGAACACCGTGTCGTCGGCGGCCACCGCGTCCAACTGGTCGGCGACGAACTCGGGGTGGACGGGGACGTGCCGCTCGACGTCACGGGTGTAGGCGTCCACCACCCCTTCCAGGGCTTCGGCGTGCGCGCGCAGCATCCGGTCCAGGAAGCGGCGGTCGGTGCGCTGCTCGATCCGGGGGGTCACCGCCCGCGCGGTGGCACCCACGTCTCCCCACACCGCGAGGTCCAGTCGGGAGCGGCGCCCCAACCGCTCGGGGCGGATGTCCACCTGGGCGACGCGGGCGCGCGTGGGAAGGAACTCCTCGTAGGGGAAGTCCGTGCCGAGCATGAGCAGCAGATCGCATCCGTGCATGGCCTCGTAAGCCGCGCCATAGCCCAGAAGGCCGCTCATCCCGACGTCGTAGGGGTTGCCCCATTGGATGTACTCCTTGCCGCGCAGCGCGTGGGCGACAGGAGCGCACAACCGTTCGGCGAGCGCCACGACCTCGTCGTGTGCGCCGGCGCACCCGGCCCCGCACAGCAGGGTGACCTTGGCGGAGCCGGCGACGAGGTCGGTCAACCGCTCGATGTCGCCCTCACCTGGGCATACCGTGGGCCGCTCGGCGACCATCGAGTGGTTCAGGACGGCCGCGTCCACGGTCTTGTCGGCGACGTCACCGGGCAGCACCACCACGGAGACGCCCTGGAGGCCCACCGCGTTCTGGAGGGCGATCTGCAGGACCCGCGGCATCTGGGCGGGATCGCCGATCATCTCGCAGTAGTGCGAGCACTCGGTGAACAGCCGTTCGGGGTGGGTCTCCTGGAAGAAATCGGTGCCGATCTTGGCACCGGGAATGTGGGAGGCGATGGCCAGCACCGGCGCCATGCTCCGGTGGGCGTCGTAGAGGCCGTTGATGAGGTGCAGGTTTCCCGGTCCGCAACTTCCCGCGCACGCGGTCAGCTTTCCCGACACCTGGGCTTCGGCCGCGGCCGCGAACGCACCGGCCTCCTCGTTGCGCACATGGACCCACTCGATGCCCTTCGTGCGGCGCACGGCGTCGACCACCGGATTGAGGCTGTCCCCGACCACCCCGTAGATCCGCTCGACCCCCGCGTCGACCAGGATGCGAACGAACTGCTCCGCGACACTCTCCTTGGCCATGTGTCCCCCCGGCTCGTCTGCAACGGTGCCGTCCCGACCGCGTGGCGGGAAGCTCGCTTCGGGGAGCACCTGCTGCCCAGGTCGCACCGATCGCACACGTTGGCGGCACGGGGATCGTTCACCGCGGGTGATCGGTTGGGTGCTTCGGGGGCGGCGCCGACCGACGACGCGGGTCTTTTCGGCCACGGGTGCCCCGGATCACAGCAGCCCCCGCACGGGCGACGATCAGACGCTCCGCTCCCGTCTCCGGTGCAAAATCGGGACTCTGCGGCCGTTTTGCGACCGCGACCGGCTCCGGGCAGCGGGTTCTGATCCACAGGGACGCGGACGACACGGGGCGCTCGGGCGGTCCATGATGTTCTCCGACCCGCAGGAAGGGTAGCGTCCGTGCTGTTCGACGTACCCAACAACCCCATTCGCCCGGATAAGGACACGCCGTGTTCGACAATCTGCGGACCGCCCTCGGCCGCACCACCGTCTTCGGCCGCGGGGCCAAGACGGCCCCCCAACCCCCGTCGGGCGAGTCGCCCGAGCCGGCACTGGCCGACGTGCCGGACTCCCCCGAGGCCCCGGCCAGCTCGTCGATGCGCATCGACCAGGCTGCGGGCTTCATCGCCCGCTGGTCCTTCCGCGCGATCGCGATCGCCGCGGCGCTCTACATCGCCGGCTGGCTGATCCAGCAGACGTGGGTGCTGCTGCTGCCGCTCGTCCTGGCGCTGCTGCTGTCCACGATCCTGTGGCCACTGGTGCAGTGGATGCGCCAGGTCCTGCCCTCGGCGTTGGCGGCGCTTGTCTCCATGGTCGGCTTCCTGGCCCTGCTGAGCGGGATCGTGGGGCTGGTCATCCCCCGGGTCGCAGCCGAAGGGGGCGAGCTGATCGACCAGCTCTACGCCTCCATCGACCAACTGCGCGGGTTCCTCAGCGGTCCGCCGTTCAACGTGGACAGCGACCAGGTGACCTCACTGCTCAACCAGGCCCTGGGCCAGCTCCAGGAGCACCAGCAGGCCATCGCGACGGGCGTGCTCACCGGGGTCAGCTCGCTGGGCTCCTTCCTGTTGAACTTCGTCCTGGTGCTGTTTCTGACCTTCTTCATCCTCAAGGACGGCCCGCGCTTCCTGCCCTGGACGCACCGCTGGCTGCCCGCTCGCACCCAGAGGCACATCGACACCCTGGCCACCAGGATCTGGAAGACGCTGACGGGCTTCATCTGGTCCCAGGCCGCGGTTGCCTTCGTGGATGCCCTGCTCATCGGCATCGGCCTGGTGCTCCTGGACATCCCCTTCGCCCTGCCGATCTCGGTGGCGATCTTCTTCGCGTCGTTCATCCCGATCGTCGGCGCCATCGCCACCGGCTTCCTGGCCACCATCGTCGCGCTCATCGACCAGGGCTTCTGGATCGCCCTGGCCGTGCTGGCGATCGTGCTGGTCGTGCAGCAGGTCGAGGGCAACGTGCTCCAGCCGTTCCTGGTGGGACGGACGCTGTCGCTGCACCCGGCAGTGGTCCTGGGTGCGGTCACCGTGGGCGGCACCATCTTCGGCATCGTGGGCGCCTTCCTGGCGGTCCCGGTGGTCGGCACGGTGATCACCGCCTTGCGCTACGCCCGCGAGCAGGGGGTCAACAAGGTGGAGGCGGAGGTGGAATCCGCGGGGAGCACCGCGAGGCGCCCCGGGGAGGAGACCGGTACCGAGCGGCCCGAGTCCGTGATCGTCGCCCCGATCGACGAGGCCACGAACAACGCGCGGGAGTGACGGCGCGGCTCCCCGCTCACCGCTCGGGCCCGCCGGCAACGGGGTAGGGGGACACCGTACTGGTGTTCTCGTTGACCAGCAGCGCGCGTCCCGCAGGAGGGAACGCGCGCTGCGGGCAGGCGGGGCGCTCGCAGACCTTGCACCCCATGCCGATCGGGGTGGCCGCCCGCGGATCGGCCAGGTCCAGTCCGGTGGAGTAGACGAGGCGGTGGGCGTGGCGCAGTTCGCACCCCAACCCCACCGCGAACGTCTTGCCCGCCGCTCCGTACCCGCCGTGGTTGCGCCCCACGGTCCGGGCCACCCAGAAGTAGGAACGTCCGTCGGGCATCTGCGCGATCTGGGTCTGGACGACGCCGGGCGCGGCGAAGGCGGCATAGACGTTCCACAACGGACAGGTGCCGCCCGACCGGGAGAAGTGGAAACCGGTGGCCGACTGCCGTTTGGACATGTTCCCGGCGCGGTCCACCCGCACGAAGGAGAAGGGCACCCCGCGCAGTCGGGGCCGCTGCAACGTGGACAGCCGGTGGCATACCGTCTCGAAGCCCACGTCGAACGCGTCGGCCAGCAGTTCGATGTCGTAGCGCTCGGCCTCGGCCGCTGAGCGGAAGGCGCGGTAGGGCAGGATGAACGCGCCGGCGAAGTAGTTGGCCAACCCGATCCTGGCCAGGCGCACCGCCTGCTCGGTGCGCAGTTGCTCACCGCGCGCGAGTTCGCTGAGCAACGGTCCGTGCTCCAGGAACGCCAACTGCGTGGCGAGTTGGAACGCCTGTTGCCCGGGGCGCAGGTGCGCGGCGAGGGTGATCACCCGGGTGGCGGGATCGTAGGCCCGGTGGCGGGGAGCCGCTGCCCCGGAGCCCCCCGGGGCCCCGATCACGGTGCGCACCCCGTGCAGGCGGTCCAGACGGCGGACGAGGACGTCCCTGGCCTGGCCCGGTGGCGCGTCCTCGTGGATCGCGGCGTCTTCTGCGCGCTCGTCGAGTTCGCCGACGTAGTTCTGGCGTTCGTAGAAGAAGTCGCGCACCTGCTCGTAGGCCATGGGGGTACCGGGAACGGCGACCGCGTCGCGCCCTTCCGCCAGTGCCGCCGCCTGGCCGGCGGCATCGCGGTAGCGGCGGTGCAGCGCGACGAGAGTGCGCGCCACCGAGGGCAGTGCGCTGGCCAGTTCGTCGAGCTCGTCCGGCGTGACCTGCTCCCCTGCGGGTTCCTCGGCCATTACCTCGCGGAGTTCGGCGATGAGCCGGGTGGTGTCGGCCTCTGCGAAGAAGCCGGGTTCCACCCCGAAGACCTCGGTGATGCGCAACAGGACCGGAACGCTCAAGGGCCGTTGATTGTGTTCGATCTGGTTGAGGTAGCTGGCCGATATCCCGAGGTCGCGAGCGAGGTCGGCCTGGGTCAGCGACCGGTCCTGGCGCAGTCTGCGCAGCCGTGCCCCGGCGAAGACCTTGCGCATCCGGTGTCCCTTCCGATCGGCCGTAACGGACCGGGCAAGCGTACCCCGCCGATGTCCGAATTCGTCTTCGCAATCTTCGCAAAACACAGGGGCAAAGTTTGCAGGAATCAGCTCGTTGGCTCCCTCGACCTGCGTTGACTCCTTTGACAAGCTCGGAGTGTCAGCGGCTTGAGCAGGCGAGCCGCACCTTAGCGAACTGATGGGGTAGCGCGAACCATGGTCCACCACATCGTCCGGGTCCACCGCAGTGCCGACGGTCCGGCCAAGGCCGAGCAGCTCGCCCACCGCATCGCAGAGGTGGCAGCCGACCCGGTCGAACTCGACGCCGACGTCATGGAAATGGTCCGCAACCGCATCATCGACAACGCGTCCGTGGCTGCGGCGTCGCTGCACCGCCGACCGGTGCGGGCCGCGCGCGCCCAGGCCACCCGCCACCCCTTCGCACCTGGGGCGACCGTCATGGGCACCCCGCTGTCCACCCGGGTCTCCCCCGAGTGGGCGGCGTGGGCCAACGGGGTGGCGGTGCGCGAACTCGACTACCACGACACCTTTCTCGCCGCCGACTACTCCCACCCCGGCGACAACATCCCCCCGGTCCTCGCGGTCGCCCAGCACGTGGGCTGCACCGGGCGTGACCTGGCGCGCGGAATCGCCACCGGCTACGAAATCCAGGTGTCGCTGGTACGGGGCATCTGCCTGCACGCGCACAAGATCGACCACATCGCACACCTGGGCCCTTCCGCGGCCGCCGGGATCGGCACCCTGCTGAAGCTGCCCGTCGAAACCGTCTACCAGGCCGTCCAGCAGGCATTGCACGTCACCACGACCACCCGGCAGTCGCGCAAGGGCGCGATCTCCAGTTGGAAGGCCTACGCCCCGGCGTTCGCCGGCAAAATGGCGGTGGAGGCGGTGGACCGGGCGATGCGCGGGGAGGGTGCGCCCTCCCCGGCCTACGAGGGCGAGGACGGGTTCATCGCCTGGCTACTGGACGGCCCCGACGCGGAGTACACCGTGGACCTGCCCGCCCGCGGCCACGCCAAGCGCGCCATTTTGGAGACCTACACGAAGGAGCACTCCGCGGAGTACCAGAGCCAGGCGCTCATCGACCTGGCCCGGCGCATGGGTCCCCGCATCGGCGACACCGCCCGCGTGCGCACGATCACCATCCACACCAGCCACCACACCCACTACGTGATCGGCACCGGGTCGGGCGACCCGCAGAAGATGGACCCCTCGGCCAGCCGCGAGACGCTGGACCACTCGATCATGTATATCTTCGCCGTGGCACTCCAGGACGGCGAGTGGCACCACGAGCGCTCCTACACGCCCCGACGCGCGGCCCGCCCCGACACCGTGGAGCTGTGGCACAAGGTGTCCACCGTCGAGGACCCGGCCTGGACCAAGCGCTACCATGCCACCGACCCGGCCGAGAAGGCGTTCGGCGGGCGCGTGGTGGTTGAGCTCGACGACGGCTCGGTGATCGAGGACGAGATCGCGGTGGCCGACGCCCATCCACTGGGTGCCCGTCCCTTCGCCCGGCCCGACTACATCGCCAAGTTCCGCGCGTTGGCCGACGGGGTGGTGTCCCTCGCCGAGCAGGACCGTTTCCTGGATCTGGTGGAACGGCTTCCTGAGCTGACCGCCACCGAGGTGGCCCAGCTCTCCTTCAGCGAGGACCCCGACACCGCGCCGCGGGACCTGCCCGTCTCGAAGGGACTGTTCTAACCCATGCTGCACGCCACCACCGCTCCCCACGAACGCCGCCACGCCCTGCGCGCGGCCCTGGCCTCGGGGCGGCTCCTGCGCTTCCCCGGCGCGTTCAACCCGTTGACCGCGGTGCTGATCCAGGAACTGGGCTTCGACGGCGTCTACATCTCCGGTGCGGCGCTCTCGGCCGACCTCGCGCTCCCCGACATCGGGCTGACCACGCTGACCGAGGTGGCCGGGCGCGGCGCGCAGATCGCGCGGGTCAGCGACCTGCCCACGCTCATCGACGCCGACACCGGATTCGGCGAGCCGATGAACGTGGCGCGCACCGTGCAGTCGATGGAGGACGCCGGGCTGGCCGGCTGCCACCTGGAGGACCAGGTCAATCCCAAACGCTGCGGGCACCTGGACGGCAAGGCCGTGGTGGGGACCGCGGACATGACCCGGCGCATCCGCGCCGCGGTCCGGGCCCGCCGCGATCCGAACTTCCTGATCTGTGCGCGTACCGACGCCCGTGCGGTGGAGGGCCTGGACGCGGCGATCGAGCGCGCCAAGGCGTACGTGGACGCCGGCGCCGACCTGGTCTTCCCCGAGGCGATGCGCGACGCGGGCGAGTTCGCGGCATTCCGCAAGGCCGTGGACGTCCCTCTCCTGGCCAACATGACCGAGTTCGGCAAGAGCGAGCTGCTCAGCGCCGGACAGCTGGAGTCCTTGGGGATGAACATCGTGATCTACCCGGTCACGACGCTGCGGCTGGCGATGGGCGCGGTCGAGGACGGCCTGCGCACCATCCGCGACACCGGTAGCCAGGAGAGCGTGGTGGAGCGCATGCAGACCCGGGCCCGGCTCTACGAGCTGCTGGACTACCCCGCTTACAACGCCTTCGACGGCGACGTCTACAACTTCACGATCTGATCGGACGGTGTGATGATGGCGGATTCGGCGATCCACAAGGGGCTGGCCGGGGTGGTGGTGGACACCACCGCGATCTCGATGGTGGACCAGGACACCAACTCCCTGACCTACCGGGGGTACGCGGTGCAGGAACTGGCCGCCTCCTGCACGTTCGAGGAGGTCGCCTACCTGATCTGGCACGGCGACCTGCCCACCGCCGAACAGCTGGGGGCGTTTTGTGCACGCGAGCAGGCGAACCGGGTCCTGAACCGCAGCACCCTTGAGCTGCTGCGACGAATCCCCGAGACAACGCATCCCATGGATGTGCTGCGTACCGCCATCAGCTACCTGGGCGCCGACGACCCGGCGGAGGACGACGGTTCGGTGGCCGCCAACCAGGCCAAGGCGGAGGTGATGATGGCGCGGCTGCCCACCGTCATCGCCGCCGACCACCGGCGCCGCCAGGGGTTGGACCCGATCCGCCCCGACCCGGAACTGGGGTTCGCGGAGAACTTCTTCCACATGTGCTTCGGAGCGGTGCCGGAGCCGGAGGTGGTGCGCTGCTTCGAGGTGTCGCTGATCCTCTACGCCGAGCACAGTTTCAACGCCTCAACGTTCACCGCGCGCGTGGTGACCTCGACGATGTCGGACATCTACAGCGCGGTGACCGCGGCAATCGGGGCGTTGAAGGGACCGCTGCACGGCGGTGCCAACGAGGCGGTCATGCACATGCTCACCGAGATCGGCAGCGCCGACCGGGCCGCGGAATGGCTGGACCGGGCACTGGCCGAGAAACGCAAGATCATGGGCTTCGGCCACCGTGTCTACAAGCACGGCGACTCCCGGGTCCCCACGATGCACGCCGCGCTGGAGCGCATGGCGCGGATCAAGGACGCCGGAGCGCTGATGGAGCTTTACGCGGCGCTGGAGACGGCGATGGACGAGCGCAAGGGCATCCACCCCAACCTCGACTACCCGGCCGGGCCCGCCTACCACCTGATGGGCTTCGACGTTCCGACGTTCACGCCCATCTTCGTGATGGCGCGAATCACCGGCTGGACCGCCCACATCCTGGAGCAGCAGGCCGCCAACTCCCTCATCCGACCGTTGAGCAGCTACACCGGCCTGGCCCAGCGCCCGGTTCCCGTCCAGGCGCAGCGCCGTGCCGGCTGAGGGGCCCGCTGCGGCCGGCAGCGCCGCCGGGGACGCTGCGGGGTTCTCGGTGGCGCGGCGCGGACCGGTGGCAACGCTGGTCATCGACCGGCCCGCCAAGCGCAATGCCCTGACGATGGCCATGTGGGAGGCCCTTCCCGAGGTCCTCGCCGGCCTGGACGCCGATCCCGGTGTTTCGGTGCTGGTGCTGACCGGGGCCGGCGCACACTTCTGCGCCGGCGCCGACATCCCCGGCCTGCCCGAGGACACCGCGCTGTTCGAGCGGGTCAACTCGACCGCCGAGGCCGCGCTGGCGGACTTCGCCAAACCGACCGTGGCGATGGTGCGCGGGGCGTGCGTGGGGGGCGGATGCGAACTCGCGGTGGCCTGCGACCTCCGGTTCGCCGCTTCCTCGGCCCGCTTCGCCATCACCGCGAGCCGGCTGGGCCTGGTCTACCCGCCGGGACCCACCCGGCGCCTGGTGTCGCTGGTGGGGGCCGCACCGGCGCGTTACCTGCTGTACTCCTCGCTGCCGATCGGTGCCGACCACGCCCACCGGATCGGGCTGGTGGACGTGGTCGTCGAGGACGACGCGCTGGAGGCGGCCGTCGCGGAGTTCACCGACACGCTGGCCGCGCGCTCGCAGCTGAGTGTGCGGGCGGCCAAAGCCATCATCGGCGAGGCGGACCCCTCGCCGGAATGGCGCTCGGCCGCGGCCGGCGCGGAACTGGCCGAGGGAAAACGGGCTTTCACCGAACGGCGCGAGCCCCGTTTCGCCTGGCGCTGAGCCACAAGGGTGCGGCCGGCCGGTTTTTCCGCGCCTTCCCTTGCCGCGCATTTTCCACCGGAACACCCAACCGCCACAAATCACTCGGAAAACCCACGGGTATCACTCGGCGTGCTCGGCGTTTACCCTTTGTGTGTCGGGTAAGGACAAAACCATGTCGACTTCACAGTCCTCACGGACCAATTGGCCCGATATCGTGGTTCCGCTCATCATCGGCGCCGTTCTCGGCGTGGCCGTCGGCGCGCTGTCGATGGTGTTCGACCAGGGAATATCCGTTGCCGTGGCCCTGACCCTGGGGATCGCGATGCTGACCGGGTGGATCGTGCTGAAGGCCCGCCGGCGCCTGCGCCTGGAGTGACCGGGACGGCTCAGTTCCAGGCGCGGATCCCGCCGGGGGCGGGCAGCGTCTCGTCGAGCCAACTCCAGCTGCCGTCGTTCTCGGTGAACCGTCGCTGCACGCCGGCGACCCGGTCGATGCGCACGTCCAGGACCGGACGCCACGCTCCGGCCGTCTGGTCCTCCAGGTAGAGGTTGGCCGCGTCGGTGCGCACGCGCACCGCCCCGTGCGTGGCCAGCGAGCCGTCGTTCATGCGAATTCGGTAAAGCGCCATGATGTCCCCTTCTTCGCGGACAATCGGGAGCGGATATCGAGAAGGCGCCCTGGGTCGCGCCCGGGCGTCGATTGAGGCGGGGAAGGCGGGCGTACGCACCGCGGTTCCATCGCGCGACTTCCACTCTAATCCGTCGTCGACAGGAAACCGGCGAACAATCGGCAAACGGCGGCCATCCGATTCCCGTCCGTTACCGATACGACGCACGGAAAACGTCGCGATTCCCGTCCGAGCACGTCATCGCACGGATTCGTCCGCCCACCGCTTCGACGGGACATCGAAGAACGGAACACGGAAATGGATGGGATCAACCGACAATCCCCAGCCATGCCCCGAGACGACCCGAACCGCACCGAATCCACGACCGGGGATTTTCTTCTCCATAGGGCCGATCCCGTTTTCTCGGTTTCCGAATAAACCGGAGAAAATTCGAGAACGGCCCCTTTCGTCCTTCATGGTGCGGTTCGGTGCCCTGGAGGGGGTGTCGGCGCCTCCTCGGCCGGCCCCGTCCGCGCACCTCCGCCCCGCGCAGCAGGACGAGAACGGTTCAGTGCTTTCCGAACGGGGCGGCCTCGACCAGGGTGAGCCGGATGACGGCGCCGCTGGGGGCCCGGTAGGTCCGCGTCTCCCCCGGAACCGCGCCCGTGATTGCCTTGCCGATGGGCGAGTCGGCCGAGTACACCGTGAGGTCCACCGGGTCGGCGCCGTCGCGTACCCCGAGCAGGAAGGTGTCGGTCCCCTCCTCGCCGGCGTAGCGCACGGTGAGCACCATCCCGGGCTCGGCGACCCCGTCGTCGGGTGGGGTCCGCCCCACGACCGCGTCGTGGAGCAGGCCGCGGATCCGCCGGATACGGGTGGTTCGCGCCTCGGGGTCGGGGATGTCCCATCGTTGGACGGCTTCGGCCCCGGGGCCTCCGTCCGGTTGCCGCACGTCGTTGAGGGGCCTCGTGAGGACGGCCAGCTCCTCGGTGAGCCGGTTGTGGGTGTCCTGGGTCATCCAGTGGGTGTCGGTCATCGTGTACGTCCTTGTCGCTGTGGTTGGGCGGTGGCGGCGGGCCCGGCGCGGGAGACGCCCCCTGGCGCACCGGGCCCGACCCGGCGGACCGCGTGGAAAAGTGGAAAAAGGAGCGGGGCCGACAACGTCGTTGGTGCCGGCCCCGCCCCTGGTCGTACGACCCGTGTTCAGCGTCGCGGGTCACACCCGCGCAGCGCTTCGGGCCGTTTTCCGGTGGTGATCTCTTCGGCGAGGAGCATCCCGGAGGTCGGACCATGGGTGAGCCCCCACATGCCGTGCCCTCCCGCGACATAGACCCCTGGTGTGGCGGAGGCCCCGATGAGCGGCCGCCCGTCCGGGGTGACGGGTCGGGAACCGACCCATTCGTCGGTCCGCTCGGCCCAGCGGACGCCGGTGAGGAAGGGACGCGCGGAAGCGACGATCGCCTCGATGCGCCTGCCGTCGAGCGGGGCGTCGGGACCGCGGAACTCCATGGTCCCCGCGATCCGGAGTCCGCCGCGGTAGGGCGTGCACGCCACTCTGGCCTCAGGCAGGTAGACGGGACAGCGCACCGGCTCGTCCGTCGGCACGGTGAAGGAGTACCCCCGTCCGGCCCTGACCCGGGTGCGGACACCACGGGGCGCGGCGAGCCGGCTCAGCCAGGCCCCGGTGGCGGCGACCGCCACGTCGGCGGTGATCCGCTCCCCGTCACGGGAATGGGCGACCGTTCCCCCGCCGTCGCGGTCGAGCCCGACGACGTCCACGCCCGTGCGGATCGTGCCGCCGCGGCTGCGGACCGAGGCGGCCAGTGCGCGGGTGAAGGCCCCCGGATCGACGAACCTCTGTCCCTCGATGCGCACCCCCGCACGCACCAGGGAGGAGGCGTGGGGCAGGCGGTCGCGCAGCTCGTCCCCGGACAGCACGGCGTAGTCGATGTCCAGGCCGGAGTCGGAGATCCGGCGCAGTTCCCTGATCAGGCCGATCGCCGCACGCCGCGAGCGAAAACCCGCTGTGACGGGGGCGGCGGTCGTCGGCTCCTCGACCCCTCCGGCCGTCAGTGCGTCGAACGCGTCCAGGCACCTGCGGTTCAGCGGCAGATTGGCGCGGACGGCGCGGTACCACGGGCCCCAGCGGCACTGGGCCGCGAACACGGTGAGGAATCGCCACAGTTCGGGGTCCGGGGTCGGGGGCACGTACAGGGGCGCCCGCGGGTCCACGAGGGTACGCAGGCCGTACCGGAGGATGCCGGGCTCGTTCAGCGGGATGGCCAGTCCCGGGGAGAGCCATCCGGCGTTGCCCCACGAGGCGCCCGCCGCGACGTCGGCACGGTCGAGCACGGTGACGCCGACTCCGCGCTCCTGGAGGAACCACGCCGTGGAGAGCCCAACGACACCCGCACCGACGACGACAGCCGTGCGCACCTCACCACGGCTGGACCCCGATTTCCCCATGACCCGTCTTTCCCGTTGATCTTTCCCGCAGTCTTTTCCTTCCTCCCGACCATGCCCTCTCCCCGCGAATCACGGATTGTCCGCTCCGGACAATCGATGAGTAGTGTTTTGTCGATCGACGACAACAAACGAGGGTGCCTGCGCACCGGGCAGGACACGCGGGCGGATGGAACGGGAGCGGGACGGGTGACCAACATCGACCGGCTGGTGAACATCCTCGGCGGCTACGGGGTGCAGTTGTTCGGCCCGGATTCGGTGCGCGGCACTCCGCTGCGCAGTGTCGCCATGAACGACCCGGCCGGCGGCGAAACGGTGTTCGGCGACCTGTTCCTGGCGGTCGGGGTCGCCTCGGTCGCCCGGGCCGTCCGCCTGGCGGCGCGGGCACGGTCCGCGGTCGTGGTTCTCCGGGGCGACACCGAACCGGACGCGGCCGCCCGGGCCCGGGCGGAGCGGGCCGGTGTGGCGGTGGTGCTCGTCGACACGTCGCTCTCGTGGAGCCAACTCGCCGGAATCGTCTACGGGGTCGTGCAGGAGGCGCGGGAGACCGAGGCCGGACGCGGGCCCAGCGACCTCTTCGCGCTGGCGGACACCATCGCCGCAGCGGTGGGCGGGCCGGTGACCATCGAGGACCAGATGTCGAGGGTCGCCGCGTACTCGGGTGAGGGATACACCCCGGACCCGGCCCGGCTCGCCACGATCCTGGGCAGGCGCGCCCCCGAGGAGGTGCGCGAGCTGTTCGAGCGCATTGGGGTGTTCACCCACCTGAGCACCTCGGACGAGCCGCTGTTCGTGGCCCCCTCGGCCGAACACGGCTTGGAGGGACGCATGGTGGCGGCGGTGCGCGTGGGACGCGAGCTGCTGGGGTCGCTCTGGGTCACCTGTGATCGACCGCTGTCGGACCAGCGCGCCGCGGTCCTGGCAAACGGCGCGCGCACGGTGGCCACCCACCTGCTCCGGGCACGGGTCAGTGCCGACCTGGAGCGCCAGGTGGAGTCCGAGCTGGTCATCCAGTCGATTGAGGGCCACGGCGACCCGGCAGCGGTCATCGGCCGGCTGGGGCTCCCGCCGAACCGGTTCCGGGTGATCGCCGTCCAGGCCCATACGCCTCATGAGCGACACGCGGCGATCTTGCGGGTGTTCGAATACGCCACGACCGGTTTTGGCTGGTCCCGACCGGGACGCAGCACCCTGTTCGGCAACACGGTATACACCGTGTTGCCGTGCGAGACGGACTGCACGCCGGTGCACGCCTGGCTCCGGGACACGCTGCGCGGGCTGGGACGCGACATCATCGTGACGGTCGGGGTCGGTGGCCCGGCTGCGGCGGCGCAACTGCCGGCGAGCAGGCGCGAGGCCGACGAGAGCCTGGCCCTGCACGCTTCACGGCCCGACGCTTCGGAGCCGGTGGTCTATGACGAGTCGTGGTCGGCGATCGTGCTCCACCGGCTGCGCGCGGCCGTGGAGGCCGGGCGGACCCCGGAGCAGACCCCGGTGTCGGTGCTCGCCGCCCACGACGCGGCCCACGCGACCGGCTACCTCGCCACGTTGCGCGCCTGGCTGGACGCCCAGGGGGACCTGTCCGAAGCAGCGGAGTCGCTGGGCGTCCACCCCAACACCGTTCGCTACCGCATGCGCAAGATGGCGGAGGTGACCGATCTCCGGCTGGACGATCCGGCCGCGCGGCTGACGGCGTCCGTCCTGCTCGCCGCCTATCCGGAGCCGGGGTCGGCGTGAGCGGGCCGGGGCCCGGGAACCGTTCGCGGCGCCGGCCACCGGCGAAGCGTCCCGGGCGGAGCGCGCTCACTCCCCCGGCTCGGCCCCGTCGCTCTCGGAACGGTCGCGGATGGCGGTGATGATGGCGGAGAAGTCGCGGCCGATCCCGCCCGCGGCACCGAACTCCTCGTACATCCGGGCGGCGTGCAGGCCGATCGCGGCGTCCACCCCCGCGGCCTCGGCTGCGGCGCGGGCCAGCCCGAGGTCCTTGATCATGAGCTGGGTGGCGAAACCGGGGCGGTAGTCGTTGTTGGCGGGGCTGGTGGGCACCGGCCCGGGGACGGGACAGTTGACCGACAGCGACCAGCACTGGCCCGAGGCGTTGGCCGCCACGTCGTAGAGCGCCTGGTGGGACAGGCCCAGCTTCTCCCCCAGTACGAACGCCTCGCTGACGGCGATGGTGGAGGCCGCGAGGATCATGTTGTTGCACATCTTGGCGACCTGCCCCGCACCCGACTCGCCGCAGTGCACGACGCGCCGTCCCATGGCCTCCAGCAGCGGTCCCGCCGCGGCGAAGTCGCCCTCGGGGCCGCCCACCATGAACGCGAGGGTGCCCGCGGTGGCCCCCACGACCCCGCCGGAGACCGGGGCGTCCAGGGCACGGTGCCCGGCTGCGCGCGCCATCTGCGCGGCCTCCCGGGCGTGGGCGACGTCGATGGTGGAGCAGTCGACGAACAGCGTGTCGGGGGAGGCCGCGGCCAGCAGTCCGCCGTTGGTCCCGTAGCAGTCCAGGACGTGACTGCCGCTGGGCAGCATGGTGACCACGATGTCGGCGCCGGTGGCCGCTTCCGCACCGGAGGCGACCGCTTCGACGCCGGCCTCGGCGGCCGTTGCCACCGCCTCGGCCGACAGGTCGAAACCCCTGACCCGGTGTCCGGCCTGGGCCAAGTTCGCCGACATGGGCCCACCCATGTTCCCCAGCCCGATGAAACCGATGACGGTCACGGCATCCTCCTCGTTAGCGATCTGCGGTTGGCCACGGCGCTGACGTGCGGGGCGAACGGCCCAGGGTCAGGCGGTGGTGGAGCGCCCCAGGCCGAGTTCGTCGCCCGGGCGCGGGGCGAAGCAGGCCGCGACCGTCTCCGGGGCGACCTCCTCCGGAGTGGGCGGGAGCCATTGGGGATTGCGGTCCTTGTCGATGACGGCGGCCCGTACCCCTTCGGTGAAGTCGTGGCCGGCCAGGAGCGCACAGGCGGCGCGGTATTCGTGGTCCAGGCAGGTCTCCAGGTCGGGCAGCGTGCGGGCCTGCTCCAGGGCGCGCAGCGTGACCGCCAGTGAGGTGGGGGATTTGGTGCGGATGGCGTCGGCGGCGGCGCGGGCGGCGGGTTCGGGGCGCGCCTGGAGCGCGGCGAGGACCTCGACGACCGTGGCCTGGGCGTAGGCGGCGTCGATCCAGAGCCGGTCCCGGTCGAGGGTGCCCTCCGTGGGCGGGGTGGCCAGGGAAGCCGCGGCCTCACCCGGATCGGCACCGGCGCGCAGTTTCTCGGCCAGGGCGGGCAGGTCGTCGGCCGGCACGTGGTGGTCGGCCAGTCCGCACAGCAGTGCGTCGGCCGCACCCAGACGGTGGGAGGTGAGGGCGGCGTGCGTCCCGAGCAGGCCGGGGGCACGCGACAGCAGGTAGGTGCCACCGACGTCGGGCAGGAAACCGATGCCGGTCTCGGGCATCCCGACCTGGGAACGCTCGGTGACCACCCGGACCGCGGCGTGCGCCGAGACGCCCACCCCACCGCCCATGACGATGCCGTCCATGAACGCGACGATCGGTTTGGGGTAGCGCTTGATGCGGGCGTTGAGCGTGTACTCCGCCCGCCAGAACGCCTCGGCCGCGCCGTTTCGGGCACGGGCCGACGCGTAGAGGGTGCGGATGTCGCCGCCCGCGCACAGGCCGCGTTCTCCCGCGCCGTCGACGAGAACGCAGCGCACCGTGTCGTCGCGCTCCCAGGCGTCCAGGGCTGTGGCGATGTCGGCGACCATGTCGGCGGTGAGGGCGTTGATCGCGCGCGGGCGGTTGAGGGTGACGTGCCCGAGCGCCCCCTCGATCACGCAGACGACCTCGGGGGCGGTGGCGGTGGTCATCGTCGGTCAGGCTCCCATCAGTGCGCGGGACACCACGACCCGCATGATCTCGTTGGTTCCTTCGAGGATCTGGTGCACGCGCAGGTCGCGCACGATCTTCTCCAGTCCGTACTCGGCGAGGTAACCGTAGCCGCCGTGCATCTGGAGAGCGGCGTTGGCCACGTCGAACCCGGCGTCGGTGGCCACGCACTTGGCCATGGCGCACAGCCTCCGGGCGTCGGGGTCGCCGGAGTCCAGGGCGGCCGCGGCACGCCAGAGCAGGGTGCGCGCCGACTCCAGGCGAATGTCCATGTCGGCCAGGCCGAAACGCATGGTCTGGAGGTCGGCGAGCGGGCGTCCGAAGGCCACGCGTGAGCGCAGGTGCGGCAGGCACAGGTCCGCGGCGGCCTGGGCCCCGCCCAGGGAGCAGGCCCCGATGTTGAGGCGTCCGCCGTCGAGGCCGGCCATGGCGATGGCGAAGCCCTTGCCTTCCGGGCCCAGCCGCTGTTCGGCGGGGACCCGAACCCCGTCGAGGACGACCTGGCGGGTGGGCTGGGCGTTCCAGCCCATCTTGCGCTCGTTGGCGCCGAACGACAGCCCGGGCGCGTCACCGGGGACGAGGAAGGCGGAAATGCCCTTGGCCCCGGGTTCGCCGGTGCGCGCCATGACCAGGTAGAGGTCGGTGGCACCGGCTCCGGAGATGAACTGTTTGACCCCGGTGAGGACGTAGCCGTCACCCTCGCGTACGGCTCGGGTGCGCAGGGCCGCGGCGTCGGACCCTGCCTCGGGCTCGGTGAGGCAGTAACTGGCCAGCAGTTCCATCGAGCAGATCCGCGGCAGCCAGGTGCGGCGCTGTTCGTCGTCGCCGAACCGGTCCACCATGGCGGCGACCATGTTGTGGATGGAGATGTAGGCGGCGATCGCCGGACAGCCCCGGGCCAGCGCCTCGAAGACGACGGTGGCGTCCAAGCGGCTCAGGCCGCTCCCCCCGACGTCCTCGCGCACGTAGACCCCGCCGATGCCCAGTTGGGCGGCCGAGCGGATGACGTCCACGGGGAAGTGCTTGTCGCGGTCCCAGTCCAGGGCGTAGGGCGCGATCTCGGTTTCGGTGAACGCGGCCACCGCCTCTGCGAGGACGTGCTGGTCGGCGGTGAGCGCGAACGGGCGCTGGACCACTGGATCGGAGACGGCGCCGGGCGCCGGGTCGGTCACGGTCATCGACCTGCCCTTCTTCAACGATGCGAACGGGTCAGTGCATGGTCGGGATGACGAAACTGGCGCCTTCCTTGATGCCGGAGGGCCAGCGGGAGGTGACCGTCTTGGTCTTGGTGTAGAAGCGGATCGAGTCGGGGCCGTGCTGGTTGAGGTCACCGAAGCCCGACCGTTTCCATCCGCCGAACGTGTGGTAGGCGATGGGGACCGGGATGGGGACGTTGACGCCGACCATGCCGGTGTTGACCCGGCTGGTGAAGTCGCGGGCGGTGTCGCCGTCGCGGGTGAAGATGGCCACGCCGTTGCCGTACTCGTGCTCGCTGGGCAGGCGCAGGGCCTCGTCGTAGTCGGCGGCGCGGGCCATGCACAGGACCGGGCCGAAGATCTCCTCGCGGTAGATCCGCATGTCGGGGGTCACCCGGTCGAACAGGGAGGCTCCCGTGTAGAAACCGTTCTCGTGGCCGGCCAGGGTGAAGCCGCGTCCGTCCACGACGAGGTCGGCGCCTTCGGCCACTCCGGAGGCGATGTAGTCCTCCACCCGGGTGACGGCTTCGGCGCTGACCAGGGGACCGAAGTCGGCGGCGGGGTCGTCGGAGGCCCCGATGGACAGTGCGCGCACCCGGGGCACGAGGCGCTCCAGGAGTGCGTCGGCGGTGGCTTCGCCCACCGGGACGGCCACGGAGATGGCCATGCAACGCTCCCCCGCCGAACCGTAGCCTGCGCCGATGAGGGCGTCGGCGACCTGGTCGAGGTCGGCGTCGGGCATGATCACCATGTGGTTCTTGGCGCCACCGAAGCATTGGGCGCGTTTGCCGTGCGCGGCGGCGGTGGCGTAGATGTACTCGGCGATCGCGGAGGAGCCGACGAAGCCCAGGGCCGCGACCCGGGGGTCGGTGAGCAATGCGTCCACGGCTTCCTTTCCGCCGTTGACGACGTTGAACACCCCGGGGGGCAGCCCCGCCTCGATGAACAGCTCGGCCAGGCGCAGCGGAACGGAGGGGTCGCGCTCGGAGGGCTTGAGGACGAAGGCGTTTCCGCAGGCGATGGCGGGAGCTGCCTTCCACAGCGGGATCATGGCGGGGAAGTTGAACGGGGTGATCCCGGCGACCACGCCCAGCGGCTGGCGCATCGAGTAGACGTCGATGCCGGTGCCGGCGCTGTCGGTGTAGTCGCCCTTGAGCAGGTGCGGGACCCCGGTGGCGAACTCCACGACCTCCAGGCCGCGCTGGATGTCACCGCGCGCGTCGGAGACCGTTTTTCCGTGCTCCCCGGCCAGGAGGAGGGCGAGGTCGTCCATCTCGGCGTTGACGAGGTCGACGAACCGGCTGAGCACCCGGGCCCGGCGCTGGGGGTTCCAGCGGGCCCACTCGACCTGGGCAGCGGCCGCGTCGCCGATGGCCGCCTCGGTGTCGGCCGCGTCGGCGAGGGCCACCCTGGCCTGAACCGCGCCGGTGTCGGGGCGGTAGACGTCGGCGAAGGCACCGGACTTCCCCGCGACGTGTTTTCCACCGATGAAATGGTCGAGTTCGCGCACCGTTAAATACACCCGCCCCTGGATAACAAAAGAATCGAACTCCGGCACGATCGGGCGACGACTCCGGCCCTATTGCCGAACCCGTTTTCCGGTCGACCCTGTCCGGGTGGCCACGCGCCTACCGGCAGTGTCCCGTGGTGCCCGCTCTGCTCCCACGAACCATCCACGCCGTGGCCACACCGAGCGGGCAAACGCGTCAAAAAGTATGTTTTTGCAGCTCAAAGAAGGTTTTTGTCAAGCATCGCATCCCCGCGGCCCACAGGCCCGCATCAGCGGAACCCCGGCGACCTCGACGTCGCGACTGAAGCCGACGATATAGTAGGAAGACAAACTAATCTAGTGCAGATCCGATTCTCTGGCAGATTTTTCACCGTTTCGCCGACGCGGCTTTAATGAGCCCCCTCGACATCGGTGCGCAATTGACCGGGCGGTACGCATCCGCACCGACGGCCT
The DNA here is from genome assembly GCF_030268225.1 of Nocardiopsis ansamitocini. Taxonomy (GTDB): domain Bacteria; phylum Actinomycetota; class Actinomycetes; order Streptosporangiales; family Streptosporangiaceae; genus Nocardiopsis_D; species Nocardiopsis_D ansamitocini. The sequence goes on from NZ_BSQG01000005.1 coordinate 88,281, forward strand.
TCTCGGCGTTCCCTGACCGCCGCGCGCCCGACCGTTGCCGGGCGATCGGCGCAGGACCCGGCACCGCCGGTGTGCGGCGGGCCCCGGCGGGGCACCATGGGGTCAGCGGTACTCCACGACAGGAAGATGAGACCCCGATGATCGGTCGTCTGTCCACGGTCGTCCTCGACTGCCCCGATCCCCGCGCCCTGGCCCGTTTCTACTCAAAGCTGCTGGGGCTGCCGATCATCGGCGACGAGGGCGTCTGGGTGGACATCGGCGACCGCCAGGGCGTGCGGATCAGTTTCCAGGAGGCCCCCGACCACGAGCCTCCGCGCTGGCCCGATCCCGCGTTTCCCCAGCAGGCCCACCTGGACGTCCTGGTGGACGACATCGACGCGGCCGAGCCCAAGGTCCTGGCCCTGGGCGCGACCCGTCTCCCCTGCTCGGGGGAACGGTTCCGGGTCTACGCCGACCCCGCCGGACACCCGTTCTGCCTGGAGTGGGGGGAGCAGGAGACCGCGGCCGGCTGACCGGATCGGCCCGGAACCGGACGCGATGGTGCCTTTTCACCGGGGAACCGCGGGAACCAGGATGAACACCATGAGCGACGACACGCGCAGCGCCCTCCTCGTCATCGACGTCCAGGACTCGTTCCTGCACCACCCCCTGTGGCCGGAAGCCTCCGAGCCCCGCATCGTGGAGAAGGTGGGCCTGTTGGTGGACGCGGCCCGCGCACGAGGCGAACTCGTGGTGTGGGTCCTGCACAGCGAACCCGGGAGCGGTTCCCTCTTCGACCCCGCCGTGGGCCACGTGCGCCTGATGGAGGGCCTGGAGCCGCAGCAGGGGGAGCCGGTGCTCACCAAGACCGCGCACAACGCCTTCACGACCACCGGCCTCCAGCAGCTGCTCACCACCCGTGGGATCGGCAGGCTGAGCGTCTGCGGGGTCCGGACCGAGCAGTGCTGCGAGACGACCGCCCGCCTGGCCTTCGACCTCGGTTTCGACGTGGCGTTCGTGACCGAGGCGACCGCGTGCACCCCGGTGGAGCACCGCGACGCCCCTCCCGGGCGGTCGGTCGCCGCGATCATGGCCGACCCGCGCACCCTGGGCACCGACGCCATCATCACCAGAACCGAGTACGCCCTCTCCGGACGATTCGCCACCATTCGCACCGTGGCGGAACTGACCGCGGACGCAACGGCGAAAGGCTGAGCAGATCGTGCCCCGCGTCGTCTTTCTGCTGGTCCCCGACCTGCACCTGCTGGACGTAGCCGGTCCGGCACAGGTGTTCTCCACAGCGGCCGACATGGGGCACGACTACCGGCTGCACTACGTCTGCGAACGGCCCGACGTCCCGACGGCCCAGGGGCTGACGCTGCGGGCCGAGACGACCTGGCCGCCGCTGATGCCCCGCGACCTGCTGATCGTGCCCGGATGGCGTTCCCCCGTCCGACCGGGGACGGGGCGCGTGGACGCGGCCTCGCTGGCCCGGCTGCGCGACCACCACGGCGCGGGGGGCACGGTGGCCAGTGTGTGCTCGGGAGCCGACGTCCTGGGACGGGCCGGATTGCTGGACGGGCGGCGCTGCACCACCCACCACGAACTCCAGGACGTGCTGGCGCTGCGCTACCCCGACGCCGCGGTGGTGCGCGACGTGTTGTACGTCCAGGACGGCCGCGTGGTGACGTCGGCGGGCATCGCCAGCGGCATCGATCTGGCCCTGCACCTGGTGGCGGTGCGCCACGGCCCTGGAACGGCGGCACGGGTCGCGCGTTCGATGGTGGTCTACGCCCGACGCAACGGTGAGGAGGACCAGGCCGGCGCGATGGTGCGGCATCGTGCCCACGTCAGCGACGCGGTGCACCGCGTACAGGACCTGATCGACGCCCGGTTCGCCGAGCCCTTGCGACTCGCGGGGCTGGCGGCGGCTGCCGGGATCGGCGTGCGCACCCTGACCCGCCGCTTCGCCGCGGCCACCGGGGTGACCCCGCTGCGCTACCAGCAGGAGCTGCGCCTGGAGCGGGCGGAGCACCTCATCGGCCAGGGCGTCACCACGGAGGCGGCCGCCCGCGCGGTGGGTTTCGCCGACGCCCGCATGTTGCGCCGCCTGCGCGCGCGGCCGTGAAGGGCCGGCGCAGGACGGTCGGAGGCCCGGAGCAGGTCGGAAGACGGCTCCGTGACGCGTGCCGGGCTCCCCCGCAGCGCTTCTGCTCAGGGCGGCAGTGCCGCTCCCGCCGATGCGCGGAGGGTGGCGACCATTGCCGACACCGCGTCACGCGGTCGGCGACGGTGCACGATGTGGATCTCCCGGGCCAGGTCGAGGTCGTGCGGACGGTGCGCGCTCCAGCCCGCTCCGGAGTCGGCGTGCAGAATCGTCAGCGGTACCAGCCCCACGCCGACCCCGGCACGGATCAGGGCGAGCGCGACCTCGTAGTCGCGGGTCTCGTAGGCGACGTCGAGCACGACTCCCACCGCGGCAGCGGCGTTCTCCAGGGCCACGCGGTTGTAGACACCGGGCGCGCCGCTGATCCACTCCTCCCCTGCGAGGTCGGCCAGCCCCGGCCGGGTGTGCGCGGCGGGGTGCTGTTCGGGCAAAACCAGCAGGAGGGGGTCGCGCAACAGCGCCTCGCGGTGCAGACCGCCGGCGGAGGGCAGGGAGGTGCCCGGGTAGCGATGCGTGATGAGCAGGTCGAGGTCGCCGGAGGTGACCAGGCCGTAGCCGTGCGGAGGCTCGACGTCGCTGAGCGCCAGCCGCGCGTGCGGGTGGGCGCGGCGGAAGGCGGCGAGCGCGCCGGGGACCAGGGCCTTGCCCGCGCTGGCGAACGCGCCCAGTGCCAGGGTCGGCGGGGCGGCGGCGAGTGTGGCGCGTACCGCGTCCTCGGCGGCGCGCAGTTCGCCGAGGACACGCTCGCCGTGGGCCAGCAGCACCCGGCCGGCCTCGGTCAGTGCGACACCGCCGCGTCCGCGCTCCAGGAGCACACAGCCCACCTCCCCCTCCAGCTTGGTGAGCTGCTGGGACAGTGCCGGCGGGGTGAAGGACATGCGTTCGGCCGCCAGGGAGATGGAACCCGCGCGCGCCACCTCCACCAAGACCCGCAACCGATTGGCGTCGAGCACCGGACTCCCCGACCTTTCCCTAGTTCTGCTTAACCATCGTTAGCAATGTTAACTTCACCTTAACGATCTTTACCGGCACAGTGGGAGCCATGACATCGAGCACCACCTTTGCGACCTCCCCCCTTGGCGCGGCCGACGTGCGTGCGGCGGCGGAGCGGATCGCGCCCTACGCCCGCCGCACACCGCTGCTGCGCGCGCGGATCGAGGGCCGCCCGCTCCTGCTGAAGTTGGAGCACCTCCAGCTCACCGGCTCGTTCAAACTGCGCGGGGCGCTGAACGCGCTGTTGGCGGGCGACCTGCCCGCAGCTGTCGTCACCGCCTCGGGCGGCAACCACGGGGTGGGGGTCGCCACCGCCGCGGGCCTGCTGGGGGTGCACGCCACCGTCTACGTTCCCGCGTCGGTTCCCGCGGTCAAGGCCGCTGCGCTGGAGGCGACCGGTGCGCAGGTCGTGCGCGGGGGCGTGGACTACGCGGCAGCGTCAGCCGCGGCACACCGGCACGCCGAAGCCGGCGGGCTGCGCTACCTGCACGCCTTCGACGACCCCGACGTGATCGCCGGCCAGGGAACGCTGGGAGCCGAGATCATGGCCGACGCCCCCGACTGCGACGCGATCGCGGTGGCGGTGGGCGGAGGCGGCCTCCTGGCCGGGGTGAGCCTGGCCGCGGGTGCGGGGTGCCGCCCGGTGGGGGTGGAACCGCAGGGGTGCCGGGGCATGCACGACGCGCTGGCCGCCGGGGAGCCGGTCGACTCCCCCGTGGACTCGGTGGCCTCCTCCTCGTTGGGGGCGACCCGGGTCGGGGCGGTGCCTTTCGCGGTACTGCGCGACCGGGGGGCGGCATCGGTGCTGGTCTCCGACGCCGAGATCCTCGATGCGCGCGACCGGCTGTGGTCGGAGTTGCGGATCGCCGCGGAGCCCGCCGCAGCCGCGCCGTTCGCCGCCTGGCTGGCCGGCCGAGTGCCCGGGGAGCTGCCGTGCCTGGTGGTGTGCGGCGCCAACGCCGACTGGCGGCCGGTCGACTGACCCTCCCGCGGGCCCGTTGCGACGGGCCCGCGGGATTGTTCATGGCCGCGGCACGAGGGCGGTGAAGTGCCCTTGCTCGTCGCGTTCGAGATCGAGCAGCGCGACGACCGCGGAACGCTCGATGGGCCCGTACACGTGCCGGAACCGGATTCCGTCCGCGAAACCGGGCGGCGTCGGGACCGCCTCCTCGTCGCGGACCTCCGAGCTCAGCCCGGCTTCGTCGATCATCAGGGCGATGACGGGGCTCGGGGTGTCCCTGAAGAAGGCGTTGGCCACCTCCAGGGTCACCTTCTCGTCGCCCACGCCGTGCACGAAACCGTCACGGTCGAGAGAGGCCGGGGTGTAGGGGCGGTCGGGATCGGACTTCCACTTGTCAATGGGTACCAGGTGATAGATCACCGGACATTTCTACCGTGAAAATCGGGGGCCCCAACAACTCCCAACCCCTTGTGGCAAAGGGTTGTGGTCACTTCCGCCGGCCCCGAGTAGCCACGCGTGGGGCGGCCGGCCCGGCAGGCCGGGCCGGCCGATAGGTTCTACGTGCACGAACACCACGACGCCGGCAGAATCGACGGGAGATGCGCGTGCTCTACAGAACAACCCGGGTGGTGGCCTCGGCCATGGCGCGGGCGGTGTACCGGCCCCGCATCGAGGGACTGGAGCTCCTTCCGGCGAGCGGCCCCCTGTTGATCGCCAGCAACCACCTGTCCTTCGTGGACAGCGTCGTGATCCCGCTCGCGGTACCGCGCCGGGTGCGGTTCATGGCCAAAGCGGAGTACTTCGAGGGTCCGGGCGTCAAGGGACGCATCTCCAGACAGGTCTTCACCTCGCTGGGCGCGCTCCCGGTCCGACGGGGCACGGGGCGGGACGCGATCGCCGCGCTGGAGGCCGGCCTCGGCGTGCTGAAGGACGGCGACGCCTACGGCGTCTACCCCGAGGGGACCCGCTCGCGCGACGGACGGCTGTACCGGGGGCGCACCGGGATCGGCCACCTCGCGTTGGCCTCCGGCGCCCCGGTGGTGCCGGTGGCCCTGTTCGGTACCGAGCGGATCCAGCCCGTGGGCACCCGGATGCCTCGCATCAGCCCGATCCGGATCCGCTTCGGCGCCCCCATGGACTTCTCCACGGGCTACGACCACCTCAAGCCCGGCAAGGCCCGCCGCGAGGTCACCGACACGATCATGGACGCCATCCACGCGCTGTCGGGCCAGGAGCGCGCCGACACCTACAACGAGCCCGCCACCGGCTGAGGGCCCCGCCCCGAACGGCCGCGCGCACCGGCACGTGCCGGTGCGCGCCCAAGAACACGGGCGGGGCCTGCGCGGTGGAAGTACGCCCCGTACGGTGCGGCGGGTGGCGTCAGGCGTCGGGCAGGAGGCCCGACAGCCACTCCTCGACCTCGGCGGAGGCACGCGGCAGCCCCGCGGAGAGGTTGCGGTGGCCATCGGCCGTGACCAGGATGTCGTCCTCGATGCGCACGCCGATTCCGCGCAGTTCGTCGGGGACGGTCGTGTCGTCGGGCTGGAAGTACAGGCCCGGTTCGACGGTGAGGACCATGCCGGGCTCCAGGAGGCCGTCGACGTACCCTTCGGAGCGCGCGGTGGCGCAGTCGTGGACGTCCAGGCCCAGCATGTGGCCGGTTCCGTGCAGGCTGTAGCGGCGCTGGAGCCCCAGTTCGAGAACCCGCTCCACCGGTCCCTCCAGCAGGCCCCATTGCACGAGCCCTTCCGCCAGTACCCGCTGGGCGGCGTCGTGGAAGGCCCGGAAGGGGGTGCCCGGGCGGACTGCGGCGATACCCGCCTCCTGGGCCGCGTACACCAGGTCGTAGACGCGGCGCTGGACGTCGGTGAAACGCCCGTTGATCGGCAGGGTGCGGGTGACGTCGGCGGTGTAGAGGGTGGTGGTCTCCACTCCCGCGTCCAGCAGAAGCAGCTCGCCGGAGCGCACCCGCCCGTCGTTGCGCACCCAGTGCAGGGTGGTGGCGTTGGGGCCGGCCGCGGCGATGGTGCCGTAGCCGACGTCGTTGCCCTCGACCCGGGCGCGCAGGAAGAACGTGCCTTCGATGTGACGCTCGGAGGTGGCCTCGGCCTCGGGGAGCACCCGCACGACGTCCTCGAAGCCGCGCACGGTGGAGTCGACGGCCCGCTGCAACTGACCGATCTCCCAGTCGTCCTTGACCAGGCGGGTGTCGTGCAGGAACTCGGCGAGCTCCGCGTCGCGCCGGGTCGCCTCCTGGGGGTCGGCACCGGACGAGGCGAGCACTGCTTCCAGCGCGGCGTCGTGACCGCGCACGATCCGACTGGGCGCCTCAGGGGCGTCGCGCAGCAGGTCGGGGAGGGCGCGCACGTCATGGGCGGGCAGGCCGAGCAGGGCCGATGCCTCGGTGAGACTGTGGCGGCGGCCGGTCCACAGCTCGCCGTGGCCGTCCAACCAGAACTCGCCGTTGTCGCGGTCGGAGCGCGGCAGCAGGTAGACGACGGAGTCGTGGCCGCCGTCGGTGCGGGGCTCCAGCACCAGGCAACCGCCCTCGGACTGGTCGCCGGTGAGGTGGACGTAGTCGCTGGCCGCCCGGAAGGGGTACTCGGTGTCGTTGGAGCGGACCTTGAGGACGCCGGCCGGGATGACCAGGCGCTCCCCCGGGAAGCGGGCGCTGAGCACGGCGCGGCGCTTGGCGGCGTAGGGCGACTGTTCCAGCGGCTCCAGGTCACGGCGCTCGGTGTCGGCCCAGCCGGTGCGCATCCACGCGGCCAGTTCTTCGGAGACCTGCCGGTAGGGGCCGTTCTTGCGCGGGGTGAAGGTCGGTGCGTCGTCCTGGGACGGCTGCTGCTGGGTCACGGCTGTGCTCTCCTCGTCGAGTGCCGGTCTGGCCGGCGGGCTGCTTGTGGCTGCCTCCTCCCCCCATCGTAGGAGGCCGCCACCGCTCGCCCGAGGTCGCGGGGCACCGCACCCGGTTCGTCGGGCCCGCACGGGCTCACAGAGTCGCGGCGAGCCAGCGCAGCTGCTCTGCTTGCTGGAACCCGGCGCCGCCCTCGTGGCCGTTGTAGGGGTAGACGCGGATGTCCTTGTCCCCGGTGTAGGCGTTGTAGGCGCCGAACACCGTGGAGGGCGGACACACCCCGTCCATGAGGGCGGCGGAGAACAGCGCGGGAGCGTTCGCCCTGGCCGCCAGCACCGTGCCGTCGAAGTGCGAGAGCGTGTGGAAGACCTGCCCGACGGCGCCGCGGTGGGCCTTGAGGTAGCGCACGATCTCCAGGTAGGGCTCGGAGTCCGCGAGGGAGGTGGCGCGCGGGAAGTCGCACAGGAAGGGCACGTCCACCAGGACACCGGCGAGGTCCGGGACGAGGCCGCCGACGGCAAGCGCGACGCCCCCTCCCTGGCTTGCGCCCGCGACCGCCACCCGGGCCGGGTCGACCTCCTCGAACGCGCGCAGTGCCTCGACCGCGCGCACCCCGTCGGTGAACAACCGGCGGTAGTAGTAGTCGGCCGGGTCGGTGATCCCCCTGGTCATGACCCCCGGGGAGGCGGGCATCCCCGCTGCGGCCACCTCGTCGGGGGTGTCGCCCACCCTCCAGCCCGAGCCCTGCCCGCGAGTGTCCATGACCAGGTGGGCGTAGCCCGCAACGGCCCAAAGAGTGTTCTCGTGCGCCAGCCCGCGGCCGCCTCCGTAGCCGGCGTACTCGACCACGCCCGGCAGGGACGTGTCCCGGTGCGCGGGCAGGTGGAGCCAGGCACGGACCTGGTTGCCCGCGAAGCCGTGGAAAACGACGTCGAAGGTGTCGACCGTGCGCAGGCCGGTGTCAACGGGCGTGAAGCGGGCATCGAGCGAGGTCGCGCGGGCCTGGGCCAGCGTGGCCGACCAGAACGCGTCGAACCCGGCCGGCTCGGTGACCGTCGAGCGGTAGCGGCGCAGTTCGTCCAGCGGAAGGTCGAAGTGGGGCACGGGCTTCCTCGCATGGGTGCGGTCCGCCGGGAGGGGGCGGCAGGGACGGTGGCCGGGGCGCCGCGTCGGGGACGCTCCGACGCTTGGGCACCGACCCTACTCACCCCGGTTCGACGGTGCGCGACGGGGATCGCGACGCGGCCCCGCGAGGCACAGCCGGCTGCGAGGAGGCAGAAGCGGAGCGTGACCATGACTGGCCGGGCATGGCCACTCTGCCCCATTGACAACTTTTCCTACCGCAGTTGTAGGTAATTGCTTTTCATTGGTGTTACATGGCGAAAAACTACCCAAAGTAACCAATCTTTCTTTTTAAGTGACGATCCGCCTACAGTCCTGTCAACCGCGACGGACCCCGCCGCCGCGGGGCGCGACTCCTCACCCCCGGAGCCACGCCACCCCTCTCCTACCAGGAGGACACTGGTGCAACGATCCACCCACATGCGCGCGCTCGCCGGTCTCGCGGCGACCGGACTGCTGGCCCTGCCCCTGGCCGCACTCGGCGCGAGCCCGGCCGCCGCCGACGACCTGGCCCCCCTGAAGTCGGCCGGAGCCACGGCGGTGAACGGCGAGTACATCGTCGTCCTGGAGGACGACGTGACGGTCGCCGAGGTCACCGGTGGTGACGGCGTCGGCGTCGCGGCAAGCGACATCGAGCACGTCTACGACACCGTTCTCAACGGCTTCTCCGCCGAACTCGACGACGCGGAACTACACCGCCTGCGCGCCGAGCCGGGCGTGGCCTACGTCGAAGAGGTCGGCGAGGTCAACCTCTCCGCGGTGCAGAACAACCCCACCTGGGGCCTGGACCGCATCGACCAGACCAACCTGCCGTTGAGCAACAGCTACTCCTACGACTACACCGGCGACGGCGTCTCGGTGTACGTCATCGACACCGGGATCGCCCCCAACCACCCCGACTTCGGCGGCCGGGCCTCGATCGCCTTCGATGCCTACGGGGGCAACGGCGTGGACGGCAACGGACACGGCACGCACGTGGCCGGCACCGTGGGCAGCGCCACCTACGGTGTCGCCAAGGAGGTCGACCTCTACGGCGTGAAGGTCCTCTCCAACAGCGGCTCGGGCACCACCGCCGGCGTCATCGCCGGCGTGGACTGGGTGGGCGCCAACGCCGACGGCCCCTCGGTGGCCAACCTGTCCCTAGGCGGCGGTGCCTCCCTCGCCCTGGACCAGGCGGTCAACCGACTGGCCGCGAGCGACGTGTTCGTGGCCGTGGCAGCGGGCAACTCCGCCGCACCGGCCAGTGGCTCCTCGCCCGCCCGGGCCGCGGGAGTGACCACGGTCGCCGCCTCCACGCGCACCGACACCTCCGCCTCCTACACCAACTACGGCCCGTCCGTGCAGCTGTACGCACCCGGGTCGGCCATCACCTCCACCTGGACCGGCAACAGCACCTACACGGGCAACGGCACCTCGTTCGCCAGCCCGCACGTCGCCGGAGCGGCTGCGCTGTACAAGGAGGCCAACGGCGAGGCCGGCCAGAGCACGGTCCAGAACTGGCTCGTGGGCAACGCGTCGGCCGGCGTCCTCAGCGGCGTGCCGGCGGGCACGCCCAACCTGCTGCTCAACGTCTCGGGCCTCTGACCCCGATCCGGTAGCGAACCGATCGACCCAGCGGGGCCCCGGCCACAAGCCGGGGCCCCGCGTCGTGGGTCGACCGACCCGGGTTCCTCAAAAACAATTGCGACCGGCTGTGCAGCTTCTGCCACTCCGGCACACCTTGAAAACGTGACGCGCAATCGCCTGGCTTCGCATCAGGTCACGAGTGCCGGCGCAAAGATCCGGCGTGCCGGCCGGCACCCTCCTGCACAGCGGGGTGCCCCGGAGCGACGACCGGGGCGAGCCTGGGCGTGAGCGCCGAAGGGTTCCACCCGGTTGGACGCCGCCGATGCCCCCCGGGGTGCCCTCACCGCTGTTGGCCGGGGCCGACGCCGCGGCGGCGCGCGGGGGCCGAGCGGGCGGAGTCGGGTCAGGGGGCGCCGGACAGCGGCTTGTCGAAGGCGAAGTAGCGGCGCCGCCCCGACTCGTCGAACCCCTCGCCGTCACGGGCACGGTAACCGAGCACCCGGTAGAGGGCCATCGCCTCGGGCTGGGCCGGCCCCGTGCTCAAGAAGACACGGGTGTAGCCCAGGCGGACCGCCTCGGTCTCCAGGGCACCCATGACCTGGCGGGCCAGGCCGCGGCGACGGTGGGCGGGATGGGTCCACACCCGCTTGACCTCTGCGGTGCCCTCGTCGTAGCGGCGCAGGGCCCCGCCCGCGATCACGGAGGCGCCCTCCTCGACCAGCAGGAGCGCGCCGCGCGGGGGCGCGAAGTCGGTCAAGGGGTAGGACGCCAACTCGTGCGCGGCCCCCTCGGCACTGTAGCGGCGGGTGTACTCCTCCAGCAGTGCCTCGACGAGAAGGGCGGCGCCAGGGTCGGTCAGTGTCGCGGCCCGAACGGAACGGTCCGTTCGCGCGGGGGGTTGCAGCACCATGTCCGGCTTTCCGTGTTCGTGGCGCGCCGCCCGTCGCGACGCACCGGCGCCAGTGCACAACCCGCGCGGTCGCCCGGCTATTTCCGGTGCCCTCGCCCCGGGCGGGCAGGGGACGAGGGCATCGGGGAGGCCACCGCACGGGCCGCGCCGAGGGCCGCGGGAGCGCCGCCCGCCCGGACACGGCGGACGTGCCCTGGGGCGGAGCGCTCAGGCGGCACTCAGGCAGTGGGGGCGACCACGGTCCCGTCGGCCGAGCGCACGAGGATCGCCTCGACGGGGCAGGCGTCGGCGGCCTCGACGACGGAGTCGTCGGGGGCGACCTCGGCGGCGACGGCCCGGGCCATGCCGTCGTCGAAGTCGAACTCGAAGTGGTCGGGGGCGGCCCCCGTGCACATCCCCGAACCGATGCACACGCCCCGGTCCAACGACACGTTCCAGCTCATCGCGATCTCCTCGAAAATACTCGACAGCCCGCGGTGCGGGCAGCGCTCGCCGACGCTTGGGCACCAGCATGCCCTCTCCGGCGAGGAACCGGGACACGGCCACCGCGAAACCGGCCGCCGCCGCCCCTTCGGGCGGGACGCCAACGGACACGAAACGGCCCACCCGGGGGCAGGAGCCCCTTGCCGGCCGGTCCTAGAGTGCGGTGCATGACACTCATCCAACGCGCCCTGCTGGGCCCGGGCCCGAGCAACCCCTATCCCGAGGCGACCGCGGGGCTGGCCGCGCCCCTGCTGGGACACCTCGACCCCGCGTTCATCCGCATCCTGGACCGCACCTGCGCGGGCCTGCGCGAGGTGTGGGGGACCGACAACGCGCTGACCCTGCCGCTGTCGGGGACCGGCTCCATCGGCATGGAGGCCGCGTTCGCCAACACGGTGCGCGCCGGCGACACCGTGGTGGTCGCGGTCAACGGACTGTTCGGTGCGCGCATGTGCGAGGTCGCCGCGCGCTACGGCGCCCAGGTGGTCAGGGTGGACCACCCGTGGGGCGAACCGGTGGACGTCGAACGGGTGCTCGCCGCGCACCCCGCCCCGGCGATCGTGGCGGCGGTGCACGCCGAGACCTCGACCGGGGTGCGCAGTGACATCGCCGCCCTGGGCGCGGCGCTGCGGGCCCGCTCCTCGGACACCCTGCTGCTGGCCGACTGCGTCACCTCGCTGGGCGGCTCGGAGATGGCGCTGGACGCCTGGGGCGTGGACATCGCCTACGCGGGCACCCAGAAGTGCTTGGGGGTCGCACCGGGCCTGGCCCCGTTCTCCTTCTCCGAGCGCGCCTGGCAGCGCAGGGTGGAGGTGCCGCCGGTGTGGTATCTCGACCTGGGACTGCTGGGGGCCTACGTGCGCGGCGGCCCCGGCGGACGGGCCTACCACCACACGGCGCCGGTGGCGATGGTCGCCTCCCTGGACGCGGCTCTGACCCGGATCACGTCCGAGGGGCTGCCCTTGGTCGCCGAGCGCCACCGCGCCGCCGGGCTGCGGCTCCAGGAGGGCCTGACCGATCTCGGCCTGGAGTTGTTCGCCGCCGAAGGCCACCGCCTGCCCCAGTTGACCACCGTGCGCGTGCCCGCCGACGCCGATTCCGCCAAGGTCCGCGAGCGCCTGCTCGCCGAGTACGGGATCGAGATCGGCGCGGGTGCCGGGGAGTACGCCTCGACGGTCTGGCGGATCGGGCTCATGGGGGACAACGCCCGCCTGGACCGCGCCGAACTGGTACTCGCGGCCCTGGCCCGGGTGCTGGGGCGCTGATCGACGGCGCGTCCCCCGGCCGGGGGACGACCCGTGGTGGGCCACCCGGTCCGGCAGGGAAAAGCGGCCCGCAATGCGCGCGGGACGGATGGCGTGGCCGCGCGAGACGATCGCGGCCGTGCTGTTCGAGGTGCACCGGGGCGCTCACCCGGACCACCTCGGTGCACGCCGCCGCGCGGAAACAATCCCCGCCGGGTTTGCGCGCACCCGCGCCGGGACGCCGGCGCAGCGCTTCCGCCCGTTCTGCCTGCCCTCGGGCGTTCCCGGCCTCGCGCGGGCGCCCCTCTCCCCTCCCCTCCCCTCGTCGAGGGGCAGGGGGACGGAGTCGACGTCATCCGCCAGATCCGCTCGACGGTCGTCGCCTTGCGAAACGTCGGCGGCGGCCGGCGCCCTCCGCCGCCCTGATGTGGACGGCCCCGCTCACCGGGCACGGTCGTGCGGGTTTCGGACCACCGCCACCGGCAGGACGGCGCCGTGCAGCACCGACTGGCTCACCGACCCCAGGAGCAGTCCGGCCATCCCGCCCCTCCCGCGCGACCCGACCACCAGGAGGTCGGCGCGCTCTGCGGCGGCGAGCAGGGCCTCGGCGGGCGGTTTCTCCGCCATGCGCACCCGGACCCGCACCGACTCGGTCTCCCGGGTCCGGGCCTCGGCGACGAGACCGCTGAGGTACCTCTCGTTGCGGGTCCGCACGGTCTCGCGGCCCATCGTGGAGACCGCCGCGAACGCCATCGGGTCGACCTGCGCCGGCACCTGCCAGGCGTGCACGACGGCGAGTCCCCTTCCGCCGCGGACCGCCTCCGCCAACGCGAACTCCAACGCCTTGCACGAGGCCGGGGACCCGTCGACCCCGACCACAACGCGCCCCCCGGGTTGCGGAGCACGCGGGGCCACCGCGGGAACCACCACGACGGGGCACGCCGCCCTGGCGCTCACCCCCACGCTCGTCGAGCCCAGCAGGACCGTGGCGAGGCTCCCGTTGCCGCGCGAGCCCACCACGAGCAGGTCGGCCCGTGCCGCTTCGGCCACGAGCGCCTCGACCGGTTCGCCCCTGACGACCCGGGTGTCCACCGCCAGGCCGGGGCGGACGCGGCGGACCCGATCCCGTTCCCTCGCCACGAGCACCGCCCCGCTGCGCCCGCGATCGCCGGGCACCGAACCGGAAGGGCCGGTGAGAACGTGCACGATGCGCAGCCCGATCCCCCGCGCCTGCGCGGCGCCGGCCGCCCAGTCCAGGGCGATCGCCGCCCCCTCGGAGCCGTCCACCCCGGCGACGCCCCCGTAGGCCCGCGCATCGCCGCCCCGCCCGGCACCGTCCCCCGCGTCCATCCGTGTCCCCTCCCCCACGACCGAACCGCTGTGCCCCCGCCGGCCCCGGATGCCCTCGGGGCCGGCGTCCCCGTCGATGGCCGGCGCCGCTTCCTCGCGGAAGGCGCGGGTACCCGGGTCGCAAGATCCCCGCACTGATCAGGGCTTTTTCGTCCTACTGTTTCAAGGACTGCCCCGAACGGGAGCGGCTAAGGGTCGCCTGGCGCCGCGACGGCGTGCCCGCAGGCCCCGACTCGGCGGAGCGAAGGTCCCGGCCACGGACCGCTACCCCACGGCCGGACGCGGCCCGCGCAAGGGTCCTGCGAAACGCACGGTCACGCCCGGGGAGTACAGGACGCTCACCGGCTCGGCGGCCGGTGCGGGCAGACCGGCCGCCGCGACGAGGTCCTCCGTGCACTCCAGGAGTTCGGCACGGTACAGCGGCCAACGCGGATGGGCGTTGGGCAGGTACAGCGAACGGCCGAACAGGGTGCTGTGCAGTCCCCAGCGCGCGGTCAGGAAGTGGTCGAGTTCGGTGGGCTCGTCGACGGGGCCGCCCACCCGGACGGCGATGCGGCTGTGCGCGCCGCGCGGACCGGGCCAGCGCCGGGAGCTGGCGTAGGCGATGGTGCTGCCGTCGCGGCGGATCGACATGCGCGACCACAGGTAGGGCAGGCCGAAGCCGATCCGCGCCATGAGCACCGACGCCAGGCGGGCGGCGTCCAGCGAGCGGAAGACAACGCCGCGGCGCCCGTGCGCGTCCACCGAGTAGAGACGGACGTTGGTCTCGGGGAAGGTGCCGAGATAGGGGATGCCGGGCAGTCGGAACCAGCCGAGGCGGTGCATCCGGAAGGCGATCAGGCCCACGTAGGTCACCCCGTTGCGGGTGTCGGGGGCGGTGCCCGGCGGCAGGAGCGGCGCGACCAGGCCGGGGTCCACTTCCCAGTGCAGGAAGGTGGTGTCGAGCCAGGACTGGGTGAGGAGCGGGTGGGCGACGGCCCCCGGCGCATCGGGCGTGACCGGCTCGGGACCAGCGGGTGTGGACGGCACAGGACCAGGATCGCAGAAGCCCGGCGCCCGGGAACCACCGGCGCGGGTCCCCGCGTATAGCCCCTTCCGGACACCGAATCGGCGCGGCGCGGGGGCCGTCCTCGGTGTGCGCGGGGCCCACTAGGAGCGCGGCCTCATCGATGACCGCCCATAGCGGTCCATCCCCGCGTGCGCGGGGAGCACACGAGCGACACCGACTGCTGGATCCCGTAGGTGGGATCATCCCCGCGTGCGCGGGGAGCACTGGGTGGCGGCGTCGCCCACGCTGGTGATCAGGGGACCATCCCCGCGTGCGCGGGGAGCACCCGTCTGGGGTCGGCGTGACGCTCACCGAGGAGGGACCATCCCCGCGTGCGCGGGGAGCACCTCCTTCGTGCGGGCGGTTCCTTGAACACAACTGGACCATCCCCGCGTGCGCGGGGAGCACACCATTGGCTGCTGGTCGTCACCGACAACATTGGGACCATCCCCGCGTGCGCGGGGAGCACACATTGAAGTCCTTCAGTTCGACGGGGGCGATGGGACCATCCCCGCGTGCGCGGGGAGCACAGAAACCGGCCGATGTCGTTGTTGGCTGCCGCGGGACCATCCCCGCGTGCGCGGGGAGCACTCTTGTTGACCTGGGACTCTACCAGCGGGTAACCACTGTTTCATTCACTTGTCGAGAAAAGAACATTCACCCCAGGCGGCACCAAAACCCCTGATCGGGTCGGCAATACCGCACCGATGGCATTCGGCCGTTTCGCGTCGCGGAGCCCTCGAATGACGATGGAAGCGTTCGCCCACCTCCCTCCCCGGACGCGTGAATTCCGGGGTGCCCATTTCCCATTCGGGCCACCGATAGCGGTACAGATCGACACGAGTCCGCACGCGGGCAGCACGCAACGCGAACCGTCTCCTCCAAGGCGAATACCCCGCCGTCCCGCAGCCGGGGAGATAACGACGCCCTTTCCCACACATCGGCGGTGGAAATTTCCGTGACCTTCTCCCCGGAGGGCACAAAAAAACATCAAACGCCGCCGGGCAACGCGTATCACGGGCACAATCCATCACCATGCACCGGAGGCGGCACCAGAAGTTAATAGACAGTGAATTAACCGGCGCCGCCTTCGCCGCTATCCCTCCCTGCGAAACCGACCGGTTGGTGACAGCGCGTTCGATACCGCTCGCTGAAGGGGCGGTCGAGCTCGGGGACGGATTTTTCCGCCGCGGACTTTCGCTCAGGGCGAAAAAATGCGCGACAGGCATCGCTGCCGCAGCCGCCGAGGTGAACTTTTGGCGATCCTGTTCACCCGGTCTTCTCCCGCCCGCGGAAGTCCGGTGCCGCACCCCGCGCCCGCCCGAACGACAAGTGCCCCGGGGCCCGACTTCCTCCGGGGAGCGAAATCAGGGGCGCGAAGTCGCCCGGAGTCGCCTCGCCCACCCGGCGGGGAAACGTCCCGGCCTCCGCACAGTGGGAGCAGGCGCAGGACTACGCCATCGGGCCGTTTCCTGCGCGAAAAGAAAAATGCCTCGGGGCGGGACCGACCGGCACACCGGGCCGCCGGGCCGGCCTGAACGGGATCAGTCGGCGTTGGGGCCGTAACGGGAGTCGTGATCGGCGGGATCGTCCGGATCGGCGGAGTTTCCGACGAACACCGCGACGAGCAGCAGGACCGCGGCAACCGCACACATGGCAACGCCGACACCCGTGCCCGTCAGCGCCGCCACCGGAGCGGAAGCGGCGAACAGGACGAGGCTGCCCCCCATTAGCAACACGTAGTTGCGAACGCGCCGTCTCACCCTTTCAGACTACGCGCTATTCGCCCGCTGACCAGGGGGGACGTGCCCATCCCCGCCCCGACACCGCAACCGGCACGGCGACCGGTCCACCGCATCACCGGCCCGGGGGCTCCCCGGCTGGGCCGCTGTCGATCGCACGCCTCGCTCCTCCCCATACCGGCGCCGCGTTTCCCTGCCCGGTCAGCCTTCCAAACGGTCGACCGACGGGCCCGGGCCAACGCCAGCGAACCACGAACACCCGTGCGAACGAGCGGAACAAAACACCCCAGCGGCCAATTGATCCCGTGACGCCCATCACTGGCCGATCTCATTGCCGGAGAACTTCCCACCAAGCGAGCAAAAGGGACCAATACGCGCCAAATTTGAAATGCAGGCCACAATGCATTCTTAAGACGGACAAACGATATGGCCCCTTTGAAGTTGTTGTGATTTAGATCTAAGCAAGAATTACTTTACCTTCAACAAAACCCAGAGCAGCAAGGGGCTTTGAGCGTTTTCGCTGGTCCCTAGAGTGCCGAAGCGAAAATTCGCGCGTCGAGTCGCAGCATTGACGTCGTGTTTTATGTAGCCTCTATGACAGTCGGCGTTCACGTTTACGGCCATAGCCGCCGCTGCCCGATCCCCTCTGGAAACAGATTCCGGCTCCAGTGGGCCCGACATCCACCGCCACGAAACCCAAACCAGGGGCTATCGAGGCCAACGCCCCACCTTCAGTCGCGCAATGTCATACATACTCTTTCCGAAAAAATGGTAGAACGTGTCTGAGAACCAATACATCGATTACGCACGTACTCACGACGAGAAGGCCGCCACAGAGCGGCTGCGGCGCGCAAGAAGGGTGCTCTACGCCTACTTCTTCGTGACCGGAACAGTCATCGCGGTGTGGGCGACCCGGGTCCCGGCGGTGAAGGACCAGGCCGGTGTGAGCGCCGGGGAACTGAGCATCGCGCTGCTCGCCCTGGCGTCCGGGGCGCTGATGGCGATGCGACTGAGCGGCGGACTGCTGGACAGGTTCGGCGGCAGGGTCGTGGTGCCACCGGCCGCCCTGGCCGCGAGCCTCGCGCTTTCGGTTCCCGCCCATGTCAGCGGCATGCTTCAGCTGACCGCGGCCCTGTTCCTGCTCGGCTCGACCCACGCGCTGCTCAACGTGTCCGTCAACGTCCAGGCCACCCAACTGCAACGCGCATACGGACGTCCGATCATCGCCTCTTTCCATGCGGCCTGCTCGTTCGGCGGCTGCTTCGGAGCCATCGCCGGGACGATCTTCGCCCGTGCCGGGATGGACGCGACAACGACCTTCCACGTGGTGTCGATCGCCCTGGCCGCCATCGCCATCACCCTGCGCAAGGAACTCAGCGACAACGCACCGGTGCCCCCGCCGCTCCAGCGGGCCGCGCCGACCGGTCGGCGGACCTGGCGGATCTCCGCCCCGCCGTCGCGGATCGCCCTGCTCGGCGGTATCGCCCTGTGCTGCATGCTCGCCGAAGGCGCCGCCACCGACTGGAGCGCGCTCTACACCCGGGAGGTCGTCGGCGGCACCGAGGCCATGGCCTCGGCGACCTTCGCCGTCTACACCGGGTTGATGACAGTGGGTCGGCTGGTGGGCGACCGTCTCACCCTGGCCATCGGGCCGGTGGCCGTGACCCGCTGCTGCGGTCTGCTCGCCTCGGCCGGACTGTTCCTGGCGCTGGTCTCGCCCGTCCAAGGCGTGGTGATGCTGGGGTTCGGCCTGCTGGGAGCCGGCCTGTCCTGCGTGATGCCCCAGGTGTTCACGGCGGCCTCCGCCTACGATCCCGCGAAGTCCGGACGCAACCTGTGCACGGTCTCGCTGATCGGTTACTGCGGGCCGCTGGTCGGTCCCGTGTCGATCGGCCTGCTCGCCGAGTACGTCGGGCTGACCGCCGCACTGACCCTGCCGGCGGCACTGCTGCTGCTGATCGCGGTCGGCGCGGGGGCACTGCGTCCGGCGACGGGCGCGCAGACCGCTCCCGAACGCTCGGTGTCGGTGGCCTCGGGCGAGCCTTCCCCGATGGACATCGCAGTCCTGGAACCGGAGGTCTCCGCCGCCGGCGCCGCCAAGGACCGCGGCGCTCCCCGCCCCCGGGAGGAGGTCCACTCGTCCAACACGATCATCTCCTGACCGGGGAGCGCCGACCGAGGCGCTGACTCCCCCGTGACCGCGGCCGGGCGCACCCACGCGCCCGGCCGTGTCGTGTGCGCGGGGCGCACCCCGGCCGCGGCCCGATCGCCGCGCACGCGCCGGTTACCCCGGAATTGCCCTGCGCCGGAAACCTGATCGCAACAACCTGTGCGGGCGGCCGGCGAAGGAGCGTACTCCGCGCGCAACGGGTCGACGGTTACCGTCCGCCGACCCCCTCGACAGCAGCGCGCCCCCGAGCGGATCGGCGCGGAAGGCAAGCGGGGCCGGTCTTTTCCGGTCGCACCACTGCGCCGCCCGACGGACTGGCCACGGCGATCGCGCCCGCGACATAATTCTCGACAGGCCCACCGCCCGACGGCGATTACCCCTCTGTGGGGGTGCGGTGCCGACGGACGGGTGGCAACCGAGGACAGCGGTTGTAACATTCTCTTAACACATGACGTCCGCTCCCGACCGGCGTGCGGACCGCCGGCCCAGCCATCCCCACTTCTTGGGAGTCTCCATGACCATAGGCGCAGTCGGCCGGCCGGCCCCCCACGTCCACCGGCCCCACCTGGGGACGGCCGAGCTCGCCTCCGGAGCGGCGTGGGTGCTCGCCGGCAACGACACCGGGCGCATGGTCACGGCCTCCCCCCGGCTGTACCCGCACATGTGGAGCTGGGACGCGGCCTTCATCATGGTCGGCCTGGCCCGGATCAGCGTGGACCGCGCGGCCCGCGAGATGGAGACGCTCCTGGGCGGCCAGTGGTCGGACGGGATGATCCCGCACATCGTGTTCAGCGACGGGACCGGCTACTTCCCCGGCCCCGAACGCTGGGAGACCGGTCGCCTGAGCACCGCCGCTCCCGGCACCCCCGCCACCTCCGGTATCTGCCAGCCGCCCGTGCACGCCATCGCGCTGCGCACGATCGTGGACGCGGGGCGCCGGGGGTCGGCCGCCGACAACCGCCGCGCCGAGGAGCTGCTCGCGACCGCCTGGCCTCGACTGTTCGCCTGGCACCGGTGGTTGGCCACCCACCGCGACCCGCTGGGCACCGGCCTGGTCGCGATCACCCACGGGTGGGAGTCCGGCATGGACAACTCCCCCCGCTGGGACTCCGCCTACTCCGGGGTGCGCCCGGGAACCGACCTCACCCCCTACACCCGCAAGGACCTCGACAAGGTCGGCGACGAGGGCGAGCGCCCCACCGACGCGGAGTACGACCGCTACATGTGGCTCATCGAGGAGATGCGCCGCGCGGGCTACCGCCCTGACGAGGTCGCGCGCAACGGCAGTTTCCTGGTGGGCGACGTGTTCATGACGGCGGCGTTCGCCCTGGCCTGCGACGTACTCGCCGACCTCGGCGAGGAATCGGACCGGTCCCCCGAACAGGTGGCGACGCTGCGCTCCTGGGCGGCGCGCTCCGGCGCGGCGGTGGCCGCCACCCGCGACCCCGCCACCGGCCTGGCCCGCGACTTCGACGTGCGCGCCGACCGCTGGATCGCCACCCCCACGATCGCCGGGTTCTCCTCGCTGCTGTGCGGGGGTGTCACCCCCGAGGAGCGCGCCTCCCTGGTGGCAGCCCTCGAAGGCCCCGACTGGGCGGGGCACCCGCACCTGGCGACGGGGGCGCTGCCCACCGTGTCGCCCTCGGCCGCGGGCTTCCTGCCCAAGCAGTACTGGCGCGGGCCCCAGTGGCCGGTGATCAGCTGGCTGTTCACCTGGGCCATGCGGCGCCAGGGCCTGCACGACAGCGCCGCCGGAATCCGCGCGGAGTGCCTGCGGCTGGTCTCCGACGGCACCTTCGCCGAGTACTACCATCCCCTGACCGGCGCACCGCTGGGGAGCCTCAGCCAGTCGTGGACGGCCGCGGTGGTACTGGACTGGCTCAACGAGGGCTGACCGGGCCCGCCGTCAGGACTGTCGGGAAGCGGTCAGGGACGCGATCACCCGGGCGGCCGGCTCCACGGGGGCCGCCCGATAGCCGGTCCCCGCCCACAGGTGCGCGGTCTCGGCATCGCCGGCGCGCACCGCGGCCGCCCGCAGCGGAGCCGTCAAATGGTGCACCTGGGGGTACCCCGCGGGAGCCAGTGGGTCGTGGACGGTGAGGAAACCGTTGACCAGGCCCCGGGCGCGGCGGCCGGTGAAGGCGCGGGTCACCGCCGTGGCCGTGAACCGCGGATCGGCCAACGCCGCCCGGTGCACCGGGTTCGCCCCGCTTTCGGGGGTCCGCAGGAACAGGGTCCCCAGCTGGGCCGCGGTCGCCCCCGCGGCGAGGACGGCACGCACATCGGCGGCGCGGGTGAGACCGCCCGCGGCGATCAGCGGGACATCGACAGCGGCGCGCACCGCTGCCAGGACCTCGGCCAAGGGCGCTGTCCGCTCGCGGGCGTCGTCGAAGGAGCCCTGGTGGCCGCCGGCCTCCGCCCCCTGGACGCACAGGGCGTGGGCCCCGGCGTCGACGGCCAGCCGCGCCTCGGCCGCGTCGGTGACGGTCCCGACGACGAGCGTCCCCGCCCGGCGCAACCGGTCCGCGACCCCGGGGGGCGGCGGACCGAAGGTGCAGGACACCACGGGGACCGGTTCGGCGAGCAGCAGATCGAGTTTGGCCGCGAAGGCGTCGTCGTCCCAGCGCGGTTCGCCCGGCCGCACGCCCAGGCGCGCGGCATCGGCGGCGATGCGGTACCGGTAGGCGGCGAGCGCGACGGGATCGGCGGTGTCGGGGCCGGGGACGAAGAGGTTGACCCCGAAGAACTCCGCGCCCAGCTCACGGGTCCGCCGCACCCTCTGCACCATGTCCGCGGGCGTGGCGTACCCAGCGGCCAGGAAACCCAGCCCTCCGGCGGAGGCCGCCGCGGCCACCAGTTCGGGGGTACTGGCCCCTCCGGCCATGGGCGCCACGACAACGGGGGCCGCCAACCCGCTCAACTCCTGCACAGTGGGCTCCTCCCCCTCTCCCCTCCCGGCACGGCGGCCGGGGGGGCGACGACTCACATCGCGAAGACGCGGGCCGGGCTGATCAGCACGGCACTGCGGCGTTCCTCGATCATCGCGTGGTCGTAGGAGTCCCAGTCGTCGTGGGTGCCGCCGGCCGCGACGAAGACGGCGCGCAGCAGCAGCCCCAGCATCTCGGCGTCGACACCGTCATAGGCGTCGTCGTAGCCGATGAGGTCGGCGGTGCCCTCCACCGACGCCCAGTGGTACCCGGACTGGAAGACCATGGTGGCCCGGGGGCGCTGACGCAGGAACCTCAGCTTGACGCTGGAAGCCGGCGTGGTGAAGGCGACGGCCTCCTCGGCGGTGACCGGGTGGCGCACGATGCCGGCCACGACCAGGCTGGACTGGATGGAACCGTCGGCCCTGGTCGTGGACACCACGCCGCGGTTGCCGCCCTGCTCGATGAGCGCACGCACGTCGTCGAGATTCGCCATTTCCGCCTCCTCGCCGGGCCCGCGCGCAGCGCGTGCCGTTGCCTGCCCGCCAAAGGCGCCAGGCTACCCCGAGCGGCCCGGTCGACGCCCGTCGGGGCTATGATCCCGTTCACCTTCGCCCACGTCGGGCGGGTGCCACCGCCCCGAACGCGCCGGCGGGGAAGCGGGTCAGAGCACCGCCCTCAGCAGTTCGGGGTCGACGTTGCCGCCCGAGACGACCGCGACCGTACGGCCCTGGGGTGCGCGGCCCGACAGTACGGCCGCGACTGCCAGGGCCCCGCTGGGTTCGGCCACGAGGCGGGCCCGCCGCAGCAACGTCCCCATCGCCGCGCGGATCTCCTCCTCGGTGACCGTCAGCATCCCGTCGAGGCGCTTGTGCAGATGCGCGAAGGTGAGCTCCGACAGGCCCACCCGTACACCGTCGGCGATGGTGCGCCGGGTGCGCTCGGGCTCCCAGGTGATGAGCCGCCCCGCCCCCAGGCTCTCGGCGGCGTCGGCCGCCAGCTCCGGCTGCACCCCGACGACCTTGGTGAAGGGGCTCAACGAGCGCACCGCGGTGGCCACCCCGGAGGCCAGCCCCCCACCGCCCACCGGCACCAGGACGACGTCGGGCTCGGGGAGGTCCGCGACGATCTCCAGCCCCACCGTTCCCTGGCCGGCGAGCACGTCGGGGTGGTCGAAGGGCGGGATCAGGTGCGCTCCGTGCTCGGCGGCCAGCGCCTCGGCAACGGACTGGCGGTCCTCGGGAGCGGCCGACACGATCCGCGCGCCGAACCCGCGCATCGCCGCCACCTTCACCTCCGGTGCGCCCTCGGGGACGACCACCGTGCAGGCGACGCCTTCCGCCCGCGCGGCGTAGGCCAGCGCCTGGCCGTGGTTGCCGGAGGAGTGGGTGACGACGCCGCCCGCGCGGGCGGCGTCGTCCAGCAGCGCCAGCGCGTTGGCGGCGCCGCGGATCTTGAAGGCGCCCACCGGTTGGAGGCTCTCCGGTTTCAGCCACAGATCGCCCTCGTACCAGGGGCAGGGCAGCAGCGGCGTGCGCACGGCGAGGGGGGCGACACGCCGCGCCGCAGCGCGCACCTGGTCGATGGTGATGAGCTCCATGCACCCAGGTTGCCCCCGGCAGCGTAGATTGAACATCGATGCGCACCGAACTGACTCCGGACGACCTACCCGGCCGAGCCTTCTACCGGCTGCTGACGTCGGTGGTCGTGCCCCGGCCGATCGCCTGGATCTCCACGACATCGGCGAGCGGCGTCGACAACCTCGCCCCCCACTCGTTCTTCACCATCGCCAGCACCGCGCCCGCGATCGTGCAGTTCTCCTCCTCCGGGCACAAGGACACCCTGCGCAACGTGGAGGAGACCGGGGAGTTCGTTGTCAACCTCGCCCCGCAGGAACTCCAGCGCCAGGTCAACGAGAGTGCCGTCGACTTTCCCCCCGACATCAGCGAGTTCGACGCCGTGGGGATCAAGCGCGAGGCGAGCCGGGCCGTGCGGCCGCCGCGCGTGGCCGCCTCACCCGTCGCACTGGAGTGCCGCCTGCACTCCACCGTGGCGCTGGGCGGGACGACGGTGGTCTTCGGCGAGGTCGTGCACGCGGCCGTCGCCGACTCCGCGATGGTGGACGGCCACCCCGACGTCGCCCTGCTGCACCCCCTGTCCCGGTTGGGCAGGAACGAGTGGGCGACCGTCGGCGAGGTCAGCCGGGTCGACCGCATCAGCTACACCGACTGGCCCGACGGCGCCCGCTGACCACGGACGGCCCAACGGGGGTTCGGCGTCTTCGCACTGCCGCGCCGGCGGTGCGGTCCACCCCCGGGCGCCGTCCCCGACCCGGCGGCCCCACGCCGCTTACGCGGACACGGGCGGCCTTTCCCGACCGGCCGCGTCGAACAGCAGGGTCGCGGCCACCGCCGCACCGTCGGTGCGGATCGTGCCTGCCACGGCGGTCGCCCGTGCGCGGGTCGCCGGGGTCAGAGTGGTCGCGAGCGCGGCCGACAGGGACTCGACGGTGGGGGTCGGGCCGTCGTGTGCCGCACCGATGCCCAGGGCGGCGACGCGGCCGGCCCAGTACGGCTGGTCCACCGCCTGGGGAACCACCACCTGGGGCGCACCGGCCCTGGCGGCCGTCGTCGTGGTGCCCGCGCCTCCGTGGTGCACGACGGCGGCCACCCGGCCGAACAGTGCCTGCTGGTTGACCTCGCCAACCGTGAAACAGTCGTCCCGGTCGTCGATGAGGGCCAGTTCGGCCCAGCCGTGGGCGACGAGCACGCGACGGCCCAGCGCGCGGATCGCCTCGATGGCGACCCGGGCGACGCCCTCGGGTGCGCGCACGCTGCCGAAACCCACGTACACCGGCGGGGTGCCGGCGGCCAGGAACGCCTCCACCCCGGCCGGGAGCGGGCGTTCGTCCGGCAGGGTCCACGCTCCGGTCTGTACGACGTCGAGGTCCGCCGGCTCCTGCCACGGGCCCAGGACCGCGTCCGCCGCCAGCCACGGCCGGTCGGTGAAGACGTGGTCGCGGGCGTTGTCCACCGGCGGCAGGCCGATCGACGCCCGGTGGGGCGCCAGGCCGAACAGCGCGTTCATGCTCTGGGTGTCCAGGTCCCACAGTGCCCGGTTGTCGGTGACCCCCGGTGGGAACGGCCGACCGGGGAACGGCGCGGGCGGGTGGTGCGGCGACGGCAGGGTGATCGGACAGTAGCTCGCGTACACGTAACGGATGCCCAGTTTCTCGGCGACCGACCGCGCGGCGACCGGCATCATGCCCGTCGCCACCAGCACGTCACATCCCCGTGCCGCCACGGCGACCGCGTCGAACTGCGCGGTGATCAACTCGGCCGCGCGGCGGGGCAGCTCCGCCGCCGACGGCGCCGACTCGTGCATCAGCGGACGCACCGGCCGACCGACGGGAACCAGCGGCACGCCGATCTCGGCCATCCGCTCCGCGCAATCCGGTGGCGCGCACATCCGCACTTCCGCACCGAATTCCCGCAACCGCACCGCGAGTGCCGCCATCGGTTCGACGTCCCCGCGCGACCCCATCGTCGACAGCAACACCCGCATCCCGCGACTCCCGTTTCCGTGGGTCCTGTCCTGGCCCCCGGCCGGTGGTTCTGCGACGCGACCTGCGGCTTTGCGCAGGTCACCCACCAGGCTATACGCCGGAGGCGGAGGGGGCTCGCCTTTTCCCCGATCTCATCGACCACTACGTCGAGGGCAGCCCCCACACGAAACGACGGCACACCGCGCACGGCTCACGACAGGGAAAACCGCGCCATCGCCAAGGGAGTCGGTCCATCCCCGCGTGCGCGGGGCTCACACGCTCCGGGTGCGTCTGGTGCACGTCCCGCTCTGATCCATCCCCGCGTGCGCGGGGCTCACACGCTCCGGGTGCGCCTGGTGCACGTCCCGCTCTGATCCATCCCCGCGTGCGCGGGGCTCACCTCAACGCTGAGAAGTCGCGGAAGGTTCAGGGCGGTCCATCCCCGCGTGCGCGGGGCTCACACACCGGCCCTCCTCTCTATGTGTGGTCGTGCCGGTCCATCCCCGCGTGCGCGGGGCTCACGATATCGCGGTAGCCCCACCACCAGCCCTGTTCCGGTCCATCCCCGCGTGCGCGGGGCTCACGCCGGGTTGGGTGAACGCGTGATCCGTGGCGTCGGTCCATCCCCGCGTGCGCGGGGCTCACTCGTCGGGGACTAGGTCGGCTGAGACCAGTGCGGTCCATCCCCGCGTGCGCGGGGCTCACCACGATCGCATGAGCGTCTCGACCATCCCCGACGGTCCATCCCCGCGTGCGCGGGGCTCACCGGACGGTGAGAGTGCCCCCGGAGACACTGCTGGGTCCATCCCCGCGTGCGCGGGGCTCACTGCGCGAAGACATCGTTCACGGAGTCGTTGTCCGGTCCATCCCCGCGTGCGCGGGGCTCACCTGGGTCGCCAGGACGTGGCGTGATCACTCGTCGGTCCATCCCCGCGTGCGCGGGGCTCACCTGGGTCGCCAGGACGTGGCGTGATCACTCGTCGGTCCATCCCCGCGTGCGCGGGGCTCACACCGGGAGTTCATGGAGCTCGTGCACGAAGCCCGGTCCATCCCCGCGTACGCGGGGCTCACTCACCCCCATCTCATTCAGTTTTTCGGTAGCGCGGACCATCCCCGCGTACGCGGGGCTCACCGTGGGCTCCGCCGCGCGCGGCACAGTCGTCCAGGACCATCCCCGCGTACGCGGGGCTCACGCGCCTCACCGCGGCGCAGGCTCAGCCCCAGGAGGACCATCCCCGCGTACGCGGGGCTCACGCGCCTCACCGCGGCGCAGGCTCAGCCCCAGGAGGACCATCCCCGCGTACGCGGGGCTCACGACGTCGAGCGGTTCACCGGCGACGGGACCACCGGACCATCCCCGCGTACGCGGGGCTCACCCGGTCATGTCGCAGGTGTAGACCGCGAAGGGCGGACCATCCCCGCGTACGCGGGGCTCACTCCGGGCGTCCGCGCGTTACCCTGAGGAGACCCGGACCATCCCCGCGTACGCGGGGCTCACAGTTAATGACCTGGCACTTTGCGAGCCGTTACCATTATGAGATTTTCGGTGAGGCGTCCACCACCCCCATTATCCACTAGCTCCCGCACCCTGTCAGACCAACCACTCCCCCACCCCCACCAGGCACTACGCCCACGACATGCGGCCAAGCAGGGCTTCGCGGCAGGGACCTCCAACAAATACGACACCCCCACTACGCGGGAAAGGCGGAAGCGATTGCGGAAGGAAACCGTCCGCATTACCCCTCGCGACTCGTCGATCACCTGCGTTGAACCGGTACGACACTCCTTCCAATCCCCCGCTCAGAGCCGGTAGGGGTGGGCGGCGTGGAAGAGGTCGTGGGAGTGGGTGAGGTAGTGCCGGGTGTCGGTGATCGGCAACGCCAAGGGGAAGGGGATCGTCTCCACGGTGGTGGCGTTGTCAGTGATGGTGAAGGCGCACGACCAGATCACCGGGGGGTCGTGTCTCTCGGGCAGGACGCGCAGGGTGACGTGGGGCAGCTCGGCCAGGGCCAGGAGCAGCAGGTGTTGTTCGGTCATGGTCTCCACACCGCCGACGGGGCGGCGCAGTGCCGTCTCGGTGAGCACGTAGGTGCGGGGGTGTTCGGCGTCGATGAGCAGGCGTTGGCGGTGGGTGCGGATCTGGATGATCTCTTCGACGTGCTCGGGGCGCAGTAGCCCTGAGGCGGTGAGGACGGTGCGGGTGTAGGCGGGGGTTTGCAGGGGTGCGGGCACGACCGAGGGTGCGAAAGCGCGGATCTGGCCGTGGGGTTCGTCCAATGCCAGGTTGCGTTGGTGTTTGACGAGTGCGGTGGAGACGTCACCACCCATCAGGGAGCGTCCTGACCTGGAGCGTCCGCGTGGCCCGGCGGCCGGTGGGGGTGGGGTCGGTGGAAGTCATGAGGGTGAGGGGTTCGTTCGGGTGGAACCGGCACCCGCCGCGAGAGGGCGGGGGCACACCTGGTGGTCGAGGGGTAGGAGGGGCCGCGCGCCGGGGTGAACAGACGCGCGGCCCCTCGCTTGAGGGCCGGTCACTCACCGGCCAGGGCGGTCCGAGGAGTCGGGGTGGTCGTCCAGGGCCCGCTGCTCGGCGCCCAGCTCGGTGAGGAGGGCGTCGAGGGTGGGGGCGTGCAGGTCACGCCTGCGCCCGTGTGCGTGTTCGGCCCGGGTCAGGGGTGCGCGCCGGTGTGCGTTCCACGCCCGTTGGGAGTCGGTGTCAGGGGTGTGGGTGATGGTCCAGGCCGGGAAGTCCCACCGCACCCGGGCCAGGGCCGCAGCAACACTGTCGGGGGTGGCCACCGCGCTCACCGGCCCGGTGGGCACTGCGCCGGGGCGTGGGCATAGGCGCGCACGCGCGGTGCGGTGTAGGCGCGCAGCGGTGAGGGCGGCTCATAGACGTGCAGGCAGTGATCCAGCAACTCCACGTCCGAGACCGCCACGACGTGGGCGGTGACGCGGTTGCGCGCGGCATAAGGCGCGGCCTCGCCGTAACGGTAGGTCACCTCCCACAGAGCCGAATGCGACTCCGCGACCTCAGCGAAACGCGGATAGTCCGGGATACGCGGCACCACCCGCGCCTGACGCACCGGAACCAGAGACGACGCGACATGACGGAGAAGGTGGGCACACAACCCACCCGTACGCCGGGCGGGCATCACCGCCGCCACCAACAGGACACTCGCCAACGCGAGCAGAGAAAAGAAACGCATGGGACACCTCACGTAACGCGGCCGGGAAGACCGCTGATCCACCAGGGAAGTGCGGGCCGCACGGCCAGTGACCGCCGGTCGGGCCAGACGTGCGGTATCCGGGGCGCATGGACGGGGAGGCTTAAGGCAGACTGACGGAGTGACCGCCAATCATCCGCTCGCTTCCCTTCGCCCCACATAGGCCCTCACCAGAGCCTGTTTATAGGGGCTAAACTCTGCGCGTACTATGACCGTAGTCCACTCGCCACAGCGCGCGCAATAGAGGGGCTAAAGTCGAGCGGATTTCTACCAGCAGAGGACGACCAGCGTGGATGCGAGGACGCTGCACGAGATTGCAGCCATCACCGACCCGCTCGAAAGAGCCCGCGCGGCTTCAGCGGCAATGGGCACCCTTCAGGGCCAAAGCGTGGAGCTGTCCCGAATCCGTCGGGGCGCGATCGTGGACGCCCAGCAGGCCGGACAACGCCAGGACGACATCGCCCGGCACCTGGGCGTGACTCCCGGGCGCGTCAGCCAGATGAAGAAGGCCGGAGCCGGGCCGGAACACCAGGCCCCCGCCGGACCGCTGGGCCCACGGCCTCGAATCCTCGTACAACGTGCGCTGCCCACACCGCCCGCCACACGCGGATCCAAATCGCTGTACCTCACCGAGGCACAACAGCAGGGCTTGGAACCCAAACGCGAAATGCTCTACGTCGGACAAGAGCCGGCCAGCGAACACGTGGCCGCCGGCCTTGACGTCCACACCGGTGACGCGGTGATCGCACGCCGCAAGATGTTCTGGGCCAACGAGGTACCCGTACGCATCTCCACCAGCTATTTTCGCACCGACGTGGCAAAAGGCACCCGCCTGGACGGTGAGGGGTTCGTACTGCCCACCCTCCAGGCCGCGATCGAAGACCTGGGGCACCGGTTCAGCCACGCCACGGAGACACTGACCGCCCGACCGCCCACACCCTATGAAGCGGACCTATTGGACGTGCCAGGGGAATGGGTGGTGCAGGTGTTACGCGTCAGCGTCTCCACCGACGACGTTCCCATCCACGCACTGGAAACCATCTGCGCCGCGAGTCGCCACGTCTTCCCCATCGGCCAGGTCGCGGGCTCCGACCAGTTCTAGCCCCAGGCCAGAAAAACATCCCCGGGAAACACGACGGCCCTCCGAAGACTCGGAGGGCCGTCGTGCACATCCCTGGTGGAATGTTCCCGTCGCGAGCCTAGAGCAGCGAGACGATTGGACGAAAGTCCCCTCAGTAACGGGAAAGCTAGAGACAGTGGCCTAAAACCACGTCTGCCGCATAAGCGGGGAGCACAGTCACGTCGTCGAGGTTGAGGGCGCCTTTCGGGGACCATCCCCGCGTGCGCGGGGAGCACGGTCGAGCTGCACCTCGGCGGCCGCGTCCTCACGGGACCATCCCCGCGTGCGCGGGGAGCACAAATCGCCGGACCTCCCCCGATCGCGGCGCCTGGGACCATCCCCGCGTGCGCGGGGAGCACTGTGACCGCGGTGGTGGTGGCGTCTGTCTTGCCGGACCATCCCCGCGTGCGCGGGGAGCACTTTTTCTATCAGGATTTCGATAACTGCATCCAAGGACCATCCCCGCGTGCGCGGGGAGCACTCTTGTTGACCTGGGACTCTACCAGCGGGTAACCGCTGTTTCATTCACTTGTCGAGAAAAGAACACCCGACACGAAAAACCGCTTTCTTCACCAAAGACCATCAAGCATCCATCCCAGCAGAGGAACCGGACAGCAGCACACGGGGACGCGGACGGGGCGAACCGTTCCTGCGCGGGTGGGGCGCATCAGCGCCCTCCGTGGTCAGCCCAGCCGCGCGCGCTCGCCGGCGAGTTCCGCCGCAGCGCGGACCGCTCCGTCGTGGAGCGGCCCGTGCCCGGGCAGGACCACGTCGGCCTCCAGGCCCGCCAGGACCGTCAGGGAGGCGCGCGCCGCGTCGCGATCGTGGTGGAACATCCCCGGCAACAGCTGCGGGCCGCTGACCCCGGAGGTCGGATGGCCGCTGACGAGCGCGTCCCCGCTGATCACGATGCCCGCGTCGGGCAGGTGGTAGGCGCTGTGCCCGAGGGTGTGACCGGGCGTGGCGACGGGGACCGGACGTCCGGGCAGGTCGAGCGCACCGGGCGCGGGGAACGCCTCCGGCGCCGCGATCCGCACGTCCTTGGTGCCGCCCGACCCGACGGCCTTGAGCGCCCAGGGAAGCACACGGGGCCGCCACGCGTTGGCCAGGATCTGGCGCGGGGTGACCTGGTGCAGGAAGTCGCGGCGGGCATGGGGCACCTCCGCTTCGTGCATCAGGACCGGGGTTCCGTGCACCGAGCCGAACTCCTGGGCCGAGCCGATGTGGTCGGTGTGGGCGTGCGTGACGAGGATCGCTGCCACGTCGCCGGGCCGGCGGCCGATGGCGGCGAGCGACGCCAGCAGCCGGTCCCGGTCGCCGGGATACCCGGTGTCCACCAGGGTCACCGCCTCGCCCTCCGTCACCAGCACCCAGTTGGTGTCGCTGCCGCGGACGAGGAAGACCCCCGCACCGGCCTCGGTGATGTCATCGGCGTGCACTGGCCACCCGGATTCGTCTGAGGAAGGTCCGGCGGGGCGGCGACGTCCGGCCCCCGCCGCAGGACGGGTGCGATTCTCCCACCGATCAGACGGGTGGGGCGGTGCGCGGCGGCCACCGGGCCACGGGTCCGTCAGCACACCGCGCCGGGCCGCCTGCGCGCCGGTGTTCCCACGGACGCAGGCCAATAGGTGCCCCGCCCGGTCACCCGGAGGCGTCGTCCGCCCCCGCGACCGCGCTCAACACCGCCACCAGGAAATCGGAGTCGGGGGCGAGGGGCAGCAGGTCCCAGGTGGACAGCACCAGATCCGGTTGCAGTCCCGCGTCGGCCGCGTCGACGAAGAACTGGTCGAAGGAGTAGCCCCGGCCCACGCCGCGGCCGAAACCCACCACCACCCGGCCGCGGTGCGCCAGGTGCGCGCGCAGCCGGCCCAGGATCGCGGACTGGGTCCCCGGAGCCGCGTAGGGCAGCACGTTCCCCGCGCACACGACGACGTCGAAGGGCTGCGGCACCCCCTCGGCGGGGAGGTCGAGCTCGGTCAGGTCACCGACCCGCCAGTCGAGGCCGGGACGGTCGGTGCGCGCCGCCTCGATCAGCGCCGGGTCGACGTCGACGCCCACGACCGTGTGGCCGCGGGCGGCCAGCTCGCCGCCGACGCGCCCCGAACCGCAGCCGGCGTCCAGCACCCGGGCGGAGCGGGCGAGCATGGCGTCGATCATGCGCGCCTCGCCCGCCAAGTCCTTTCCTTGCGCGGCCATGGCGCGAAACCGCTCCACGTACCAGCGCGACCCGTCGGGGTCGGCCTGCGTCCGAACCTCCCAGTCGGTGATCTTGCGCACGCGTCCCCTCCCTGGTGCCGGGTTCCCACCGGCCAGCTGTTCGGGGTGCCACGGTAACGGATCGCCCTTCGCGGCCCGACAGGCGGTCGCGCCCGGCCGGACCGGCCCTGCCCGAACGGGGTTCGAGCGACCGTCAGCGGGCAGTGCGACAATCTGAAGGGGCGGCATCACGGGCGCGACAGCACCCGCCCCACCACTCCCCGCCCCCGCCCCGAGAAAGGCCCCCGTCATGGATCGGACCACAACGGCTCTCGTCGTGGGCGCCGTGATCATCTTCGCGGTCACCCTCGTGATCGCCGTCATGCTGGGCTTCCGCCTCTTCCGCACCTGGCGCATGCTGTCGTCGGGTCCCGTCCCGGTCAGCGGGAAAGTCGCCTTCTACGGAGCGCTGATCTACCTCGTCTCCCCCGTCGACCTGCTCCCCGACCCCATCCTGATCGACGACATCGGCGTCCTGTTGGGGGCCATCACCTACGTCGGCGGTCTCGTCGGCAAGAACGCCTCCGCGAAACGGCAGCCCACCCCGTCGGTAGAGCACTAGCCGAGGGCACCGGGGCGGTCTCCGCGTCGGCGCACCCGCGCGGCCGGGCGGCCGGCCGTGCCCGCCCCGGCCCTTCTCAGGGGCCCGCTCCCCTCCCCCGACAGGCCGTGATCCGGCCCCGTCACCGCCGTCCACCGCGCCCGTGAACCTGACAGGTTCTGTCAGGTTCACCGGGCAGACTTGCCGTATGCGCGCAAGCCGACTGCTCTCCCTGCTCCTGCTGCTGCAAAACCGCGGGCGCCTCACCGCCGGGCAACTCGCGGCGGAACTGGAGGTCTCGGAGCGGACCATCTACCGCGACGTGGAATCCCTCAGCGCGTCGGGCATCCCCGTCTACGCCGAACGCGGCGCGGGGGGCGGCTATCGACTGCTGGACGGCTACCGGACCCGGCTGACCGGGCTGACCAGTGGGGAAGCCGAATCGCTGTTCCTCTCGGCCGTCCCGCACGCGGCCGCCGAACTGGGCCTGGGCGCGGAGATGGCCGCGGCGAACCTGAAGGTGCTGGCGGCGATGCCCGAGAGCCTGCGCGGACGCGCCGAACGGGTGCGCGGCCGGTTCCACCTGGACTCCCCCGCGTGGTTCCGCGAGGCCGACCACGCACCGCACCTCGCCTCGATCGC
This sequence comes from Nocardiopsis ansamitocini, assembly GCF_030268225.1. GTDB lineage: Bacteria > Actinomycetota > Actinomycetes > Streptosporangiales > Streptosporangiaceae > Nocardiopsis_D > Nocardiopsis_D ansamitocini. The sequence continues at coordinate 121,127 of NZ_BSQG01000005.1, forward strand.
CACGGCCGTCTGGGAGGAGCAGGTCCTGCGGGTGCGCTACCGGCGGTGGGGCAAGGAGGCCGCCGAGCGCACCATCGCCCCGCTGGGCCTGGTCCTCAAGAGCGGGCTGTGGTACCTCGTCGCGCTTCCCTTCCCCGCTCCGGACGGCGGCGGCCCGCGCACCTACCGGGCGTCGCGAGTCGACAGCGTCGAGGCGACCGGGACGCGGTTCGAACGACCGGGGGACTTCGACCTCATCGACTACTGGACGGACTGGTCGCGCGCGTTCGAGAAGACCGTCTACACCGCGACCGCGCGGGTGCGCATCACCCCCGAGGGGCGCGATCTGGTCCGCGAGGTCGGGCCGCCCGCGCTGCGGCCGGCCCTGGACGCCGCACACGAGTGCGCGGACGGACGGCTGGAGGCCGTGCTGCCGATCGAGTCGGTCCACCACGCGAGTGTGGAGTTCGCCCAGTGGGGGCCGCTCCTGGAGGTCCTGGAACCGGCGGAACTGCGGACCCGGATGGCAGAGTCCGCCCGCGCGACCGCGCGGCTCTACGAGAACTGACCGCCCGCGTGCGCGGAACGGTCCACAAGAGGGGCGGGCTCGGAGCTGCGCAGGGAGGCCACCAGCACGAAGGACACCGTCACCAGCAGCGCCCAGGCACCGAACTTGTCCGGGTGGACCATGGCCCAGGCGTCCACCTGGTCGGGGTAGCGCCAGGCGCCCAGGAAGGTCGAGACGTTCTCGGCCAGCCAGAGGAAGAAGCCGATGAGGACGAACGACAGCGCCAGCGGCATCCGGTAGCGCACCCGCCCAACGGTGAAGTGCACCCATGAGCCCCAGGTCACCGCGACCATCACGACCGCCAGGAGCATCCGGGCGTCGGGCAGCCAGTGGTGGGTGAGGAAATTGGCGTAGACGGCCGCCGCGACGACCGCCATGGCGCGCGAACGGTAGTCCGTCAGGGCCAGGTCCAGCAGCCGCCAGGCGCGGACCACGTAACTGCCCACGGCCGCGTACATGAATCCGCTGTAAAGCGGGACGCCGCCGACCATGGTGAGGGCCTGTTCGGGGTAGGACCACGACCCCATGTGCACCTTGAACAGCTCGAACACCAGGCCCACGACGTGGAAGCCGAGAATGGCCAGGATCTCGCGTCCGGTCTCCAGCTTCAGCAGCCAGAACACCGCCGTGACCCCGACGAGGTAGACCAGCAGCGCGTCGTAGCGGGCCACCGGCAACGGCAGGACCGTGGAGAGCCCCAGGCCGACGAAGACGCACACCGCGAACGCGCACGCCCTGGCCTGGAGCACGCCGAAACGCACCAGCTGGGCCGCGAGAAGCCCCGCCGGCCCGCGACGCCCGATCCGCTCCAGCACCGTCCCACGCGGTCCCGGCATCCGCGCCCCTCCCCCTCGCTCGGTCACCGGGGAGCACGTTAGTCCTCGGCGACCGTGCGGCGGGAGGGGGCTGCCCCTCCCGCCGCACGGTCGGGCCGCAAGCGGCCATCTGCGAACCGAACGGGACGCCGCGGCATCGGGCGCGGGCCGCGGGGGCTGCGCTAGAACCAGCCGAAGTACCAGAGACCGCAGTTGGTGCCCACGATCACCGCGAGCGCCAGCATGATGCCGGTGACGAAGGAGGTGCGCAGCGAGCGCACCAGGTACTCCAGCCCGATGACGTTGTTGAGCAGGAAGTAGCCGAGGCACAGGGCCTGGAAGAAGCCGTCCCAGGTCATGATCCCCGCGTACCACCAACCGGAGCCGGTGTAGACGTCGGTGGTGGCGAACCATTCCCAGGCCAGCGATCCGGCCCAGCCCAACGGGATCTGGATGAGGGGGATGATCAGCAGCGGGATGAGCTTGACGAAGCCCCAGAGGTCGGGCTGGTCGGCGCTGCGCCGCTCCGACCGCATCCGCTCCCGGTGCGCGCGCTCGGCCTCCTGCTCGCGGCGCTGCTCCTGACGGCGTTCCCGGTCACGACGGCGCCGCTCCTGCTCCTCCTGTTGCTGCTGTTGCTCGTAGCGCATCCGCTCCTCGTCCTGGCGGCGGCGCTGCTCCTGCTGGCGGCGCTGTTCGGCGCGGTCCTGCTCCTCGTAGCCGCGTCCCTGCCCCGCACGGCGCGACCCCCGGTAGAGGTCGGAGAACGCCTCGTCGTCGGAGGGCGACTCCTGCGCACCGCGCGTGCCGTACCCCGTGTCCGCGCCGCGCCCGGTGGCGGGCAGTGCGGCGGTGGGAGGCGTCTGACCGCCGGTCTGCTGGCCGTAGGCGGCGGTCGGCGGGACCTGGCCGCCGGTGGGGCCGTAGCCGGTCTGTTGACCGTAGGCGGCGGTGGGGGCCGCGGGGGCACCGGTGGGGCCGGCCCCCATCCCCATCACCGAGGTGGCGCCCTGGTCGCCGCCGTAGGTACCCGGCTGGCCGGCGACCCGGGTGGCCTGGTGGTTGCCCAGCATCTCGGTGGCGGCCTGGGGTCCGGAGCCCAGTGCGACGGTGGCACCGTCGGCGCCCGGTGTCAGGGGCGCGCCGCTGAGGGCCGCGTTGACCTTGGCCACCTGCTCCTGCACACCGTGCATGAACTGCGGCGGCAGCCAGGAGGTGCCGGCGGGAACGTCGCCGAGGGCGTCCAGCACGTCACCGGGGCCGGGGCGGTAGCGCTCGTCCTTGGACAGGCAGGCCGCCACCAGGCGCTGGAGCGCCGGGGGCACCTTGGACAGGTCGGGCTCGTTCTGCAGGATGCGCATGACCATGGTCGGCATGGCGCCCTCGCCGAAGGGGCCGATCCCGCCGGCCGCGTAGGCCAGCACCGCACCGTAGGCGAAGACGTCGCTCTTGGGGGTGAGGTGCGCGCCCTGGATCTGCTCGGGCGACATGAACCCGGGCGTGCCGATGATGGACTGGGTGGCCGCGGTGCCCTCGGTGGCGCGGGCGATACCGAAATCGATGACCCGGGGGCCGTCCTCGGCCAGCAGGACGTTGGCCGGCTTGAGGTCGCGGTGGATCAGCCCGACGCGGTGGATCTCGTTGAGGGCCTCGGCCAGGCTCGCGGCCAGGACCCGCAGACTGGCCTCGGGCAGTGGGCCGTGGGCCTGGACCGCCTCGTCCAAGGGGAGCGAGGGGACGTAGGAGGTGACCAGCCAGGGCACCTCACCCTCGGGGTCGGCGTCGATCACCGGCGCGGTGAAAGCACCGCTGACCTGCCGCGCGGCCGTGACCTCGCGTCCGAAGCGCTGCCGGAAGGACTCGTCGGTGGCGAGGTGCGGATGGATGCGCTTGATCGCGACCGCCCGCCCACCGGCGGAACGGCCGAAGAACACCTGGCCCATCCCCCCGGCGCCCAGCCGTCCGATCAGCCGGTACCGGCCGATCCGTTCCGGGTCGCCGTTTTCCAGTGGGCCCACGCTTGACCTCCGCTTGATCCGCTGTGTATCCGCTGTGCCGTCGAAACCCTTGCGATCGTAACGAAGGCGATGGCTTCCTCGGGTCGGGCCGGGCCGCGGTGACGCCGATCCCGCGGTGCGAACGGCCGCGGGTCCACGCCTTCTCCCAGGTGGCGGCCGAACCCGCCGATCTACTCCGCTGGGCACGGCCGGGGCACGGGTGACGCGTGGCTACGGCTGTGATCGCGGAGGCGATCCAGGAAAGGCATCGGAGCGACCGCGACCGGTTGCGGGCCCGACTCTTCGTCGATGGCCGGCGCGGTGCGAGTACGGCCCGCGCTCGACGAGCAGCAGCGCTGACGGCCCCGTCCGGTCGGCGACCGGATCGGGGGTGTTGGTGCACGATACCGGAATTGCGGCCCGTGATCGTCCGGCGATGGACTGCCGGGAAAGGTACGCGATGGAACCGCTGCCTTTACGGCGTAGATCATACCCGCCTCTGCCGGGCACCGAGGTCGGTCTCGATGTGGGTGCACAGCCAGCCGCTCTCGGTGAAGGCGATGCGCATGGCCAGTGCCCGGTGCCGGGCCCCGCAGGCGACGATCCCGCTGACCTCGGCCACTCCCGGCACCGGGCAGCGCAGGCGGGCGGCGCGCAGCCGGGGGCGGACCGCACCCGCGTAGCCGCCGGTACGCAGCCGCAGACTGCGGTACGCCTGTTCGGAGAGCATGGACCGCAACTGGCCGGCGCTGCGGTGCCCGCCCAGGACCTCCACCACGCACTGGGCGAACAGCGACAGGTCGACCCCGGTGCGGACCCGCCCCCGGTGCACGCCCCCGGCACCGGCTCGGTCGCACCGGCCGTACTGCGCCTCGACTGACATCGGTCTCCTCTCGGTGGACGCCCGCGGCAATCGGGGAAAATCGCCGCCGATGTGACCAGATGCCGAAAAGACCGGACAGGGCAACCTGGTACACCAGCTTTCCGCGGGGCCGCCCGCCGGCCGTTCCGGTTCCGTATCCCTGTTCGTTACCGATGCCTCGGCATACTGCTGGGGTGAACGACGCGTATCTGGGCTCGCCGGCGCCGATCGGCCTGGCCCACCGAGGCGGGTGGCCGGTCGACGACGCGGGACGCAGCCGCCCCGAACTGGAGAACACCGCGGTCGCCTTCCAGCACGCGGCCGGGTTGGGCTACCGCCACCTGGAGACCGATGTGCACGCCACCGCCGACGGCGTCCTGCTGGCCTTCCACGACCCGACCCTGGACCGGGTCACCGACCGATCCGGCGCCATCGCCGGGCTGCCCTACTCCGAGGTGGCACGCGCCAAGGTGGGCGGCAGCGAGGCCATCCCCGTGCTGGAGGAGCTGATCGGCTCGCTGCCCGAGGCCCGCTTCACCATCGACGTCAAGGCCGACAGCGCGGTCGCCCCCCTGGCGGCGGTGCTGCGCCGCACCGGCGCGTGGGACCGGGTGTGCGTCGGCTCCTTCTCCCAGGCCCGCCTGGAACGGGTCCGGCGCACCTTCGACCGCCCGGTCGCGGTGTCCAGCGGCCCCGTGGACGTGGCCCGGCTCCGGGCGGCCTCACTCGTGCCGCTGCTGGGGCGCCTGGCCAGGCGCGGGGTCTCCTGCGTGCAGATACCGCCGACCCACCGCGGCTTTCCGGTGCTCAGCAGGGACCTCATCGCCACCGCCCACCGGATCGGCGTACAGGTGCACGTCTGGACCATCAACGACCCCGCTGCGATGGAACGCCTGCTCGACGCGGGAGTGGACGGCATCATCACCGACAACACCGTCGAACTGCGCCGGATCCTCCTCGCCCGCGGAGCCTGGCCCTCCCCCGCCTGACCCCACCGCCCCCGACCCCACGAAGGCACTCCCTTGTCGCAACCGCCGAACCCCCCGCCCTCCCCCGAACAGCCCCCGCCCGTCGCCCCGGTCCGGTCGCGCAGGTCCGAGCAGCGGGCCTGGTACATGTACGACTGGGCCAACTCGGTCTTCACCACCAGCGTCATCACCGTCTTCCTCGGCCCGTACCTGACCACGCTGGCCCAGGACAGTGCGGGCCCCGGCGGGCGGATCAGCGTGCTGGGGTGGATGATCGAACCCACCGCGCTCTACCCCTACGCCACGTCCCTGTCGGTCCTGCTGCAACTGGTGCTGCTGCCCGCGGTGGGTGCGATCGCCGACCAGAGCGGACGCAAGCGCGAACTGATGGGCGTCCTCGCCTACCTGGGCGCCTTCGCCACGATGGGGCTGTACTTCGTGCAGGGCGACGCCTACCTGCTGGGCGCCGGACTGTTCGTCCTGGCCAACCTGTGCTTCGGCGCCTCGATCGTGGTCTACAACTCCTTCCTGCCCGACATCGCCACCCCCGACGAACGCGACGCGGTGTCCTCGCGCGGCTGGGCCATGGGCTACCTGGGCGGCGCGCTCCTGCTCACCCTCAACCTGGGCCTGTTCCTGGGACACGAGAGCCTGGGCATGGAGCAGGGGCACGCGGTCCGCATCTGCCTGGTGTCGGCGGGGCTGTGGTGGGCGCTGTTCTCCCTGATCCCCCTGGCGCGGCTGCGCAACCGGCGCGAGGGCTCGGTGGAGGCGCCGATGCGCCGCATCAGCGTGGGGCGCAGCTTCACGCAGCTGTGGCACACCGTGAAGGGGCTGCGGGCCTACCCCAAGACGTTGATGTTCCTCGTGGCGTATCTGATGTTCAACGACGGCATCCAGACGGTCATCGCCTTTTCGGCGACGTTCGCCGACGCGGCCCTGGAACTCGACCAGACGGTCCAGATCGGCACCATCCTGATGGTGCAGTTCGTGGCGTTCGGCGGCGCGCTGGCGCTGGGGGCGATCGCGCGACGGCTCGGCACCAAGACGACCATCCTGGGCAGCCTCGTGGTGTGGCTGGTCGTCGTGGGGGTCGCGCCGTTGCTGCAGACCGGTTCGGCGGTGCAGTTCTTCGTCCTGGGGTTCTTCATCGCCATCGTGCTGGGCGGCACCCAGGCGCTGTCCCGGTCGATGTTCTCGCTGCTCATCCCCAAGGGCAAGGAGGCCGAGTACTTCGGCCTGTACGAGATCAGCGACAAGGGGTCCGCGTTCCTTGGCGCTTTGACGGTGGGCGTGGTCCTGGACGCCACGGGCGGCGAGTACCGGCTGGCGATCCTGTCGCTCTCGGTGTTCTTCGTGGCCGGGTTCGTCCTGCTGCTCCTGACCAACATCCCCGCCGCCATCCGCGCCGCCGGCAACGAGGTCCCGGCCAAGGTCTAGGGGCAAGGCCCCTGGGAGCCGCGCAAAGCGGACGGTGCCGGGGACCGCGCGGTCCCCGGCACCGTCGCAGGCGTCGGCCCCTACAGCGGCCGGCGCTCGGTGTCCTCGACGTCGTCCAGGCCCGGGATGAGGGCGGGGGCGCGCAGCGCGCCGGCCTGGTCGGCGACGCCGGCCCACTTCAGCAGGGACGCGGTGGCCGCGGCGCGGTCCTCCTCGGCCAGCAGGGAGATGTTGGCCCCGTGGGTGGCGGCGGGCGCGGTGAAGACGTGGGCGTCGCGACTCTGGCCGGTGCGCCCCACCCGGAACGGTTCGGCCGCCCACGGGTCGTACTCGCCGTTGACGAAGAGCAGCTCGGTGCCGCGGGTGCGCACCCAGGAGTCGATGTCGATCATCGCGCGGTGGTCGTAACGGGGAACCGGCAGATCGTCGGGCAGGTAGGTGGCCGCGGCGAAGAGGCCGGGGTGGTCCAGCAGGTCGTCGACGTGGCCGGTGGGGACGCTCGGCGTACCCAACTGGGTGGCGGCCTGGAAGTAGTAGGGGGTGTAGGGCTCGATTCCCTGGTCGGTGTAGAACTCGAAACCGGCCACGGTGTCGAGGAAGGCGACGATCTCCTCGGTGGGGGCGTCCGCTGGGGGGACCATGGCGCACTGGTCGATCCCGTAGTACTGCCAGAAGGCCCAGGCCGTGTCCAGGACGAGCACCTCGAAGGTGGCGTCGGCCCCGCCGATGTTGTCGAAGGTCCACCCGTTCTCGGCGGCCTGCTTCTCGTAGCCGTCGACGATCTCCACGCGCCGCTCCAGTGCGGTGCGCTGGACCTCCTCCAGCGAGGTCTGGCAGGGGGAGTCGCCGCCCACGGTCTCGAAGAACTCCAGGTAGGCGCGGTCCTCCCGGTCGATCACGTCGTTGGGTGCGACGTAGGCGACGGTGCCGTCGAGGTCGTCGGGGTAGAAACGACGGTGGTAGACCGAGGTCATGCCGCCCTTGGAGGCGCCGGTGGAGATCCAGGCACCGGTGTAGATGTCGTCGATGGCCTGGATGATGCGGTGGTGGTCGGCGGCGGCCTGGCGGATGGTGAGCATCCGCTTCCAGTCCGGGTCGTCGGGGCGCGAGGGAGTGAAGAACCGCTGCTCGGTGGAGATCTGGTTGCCGTCGACCAGGCGGGTCGGCTCCGAGCGGGAGGGCACCGTACCGACCTGGTAGCCGCTGGTCTGGAGCACGGTGGGGCGGTCGAAGCCGCGGTGCAACAGGGTGAGGCGCTGCTCGAAGGTGCCGTCGCCGGGCCGGTCGTGGTCGGCGTACTGGGTGTAGCCGAGGACGAAGTAGCGGAAGCCCTGGGCGGTGGGCTTCTCCTCGACGACCGTGAGGCCGGGGACCTCGGCGAGTCGATCGGCGATGTCGCCTTCGGGGACCGGCTGGGCAGCGGCCGGCAGCCCGGTGAACACGAGTGCGGCCGCGGTCAGCAGCGCCACCGAGAACCGGACGAGTGAGGGGCGGTGATGGTCGACCACGCGCGTGACCTCCAGTAGTCGCGGGAGTACTCATGGGTGAGAACCCGCCTGACATTATCGGCCCAACCACGACAAAAGAACCCCCCGCGCGGGGGTGGTCACCAAGGGTGAGGAAGGGTCGGGCGCGTTGACGCGGGGCGAAGTGGGAATTGGGGGTTTGATAGGTCGGGTTCCACCGTTGACACGATGCCCGCAGAGAGCTTCGAGGGAAGGAGCGCCATGCTTTACGGCGCCGAACACGTCAAGCGCTACGTCGAGACCGACGGACGCGAAGGACACATCTGGCAGGAGGGCGTTCCCACCCTGATCCTGACCACAACCGGACGCAAGTCCGGCGAGCAGCGGTCCACCCCGCTCATCTACATCGAGGACGGCGACGCCTACGCCGTGGTGGCGTCCAAGGGCGGCGCGGAGAACCACCCCCTCTGGTACCTCAACCTCACCGCCGACCCCTCGGTGCGGGTGCAGGTGGCCGCCGACAAGTTCGACGCCGTCGCGCACACGGCCTCCGAGGAGGAGCGGGCCCGACTGTGGCCGCAGCTGGCACTCGTCTGGCCCGACTACGACAACTACCAGTCCAAAACCGACCGGGTGATCCCCATCGTGGTCCTGGAGCGCGCCTCCTGATCGGCCCCGGCACCGCGCGACCGCACGGCCGCGCTCGGGGAGGGTCCGGTCGGGCGCCACGCGGCGCGCGGCGCGGCGGCGCGGGCACCGGATCGCAACCGGGCTCCCGGGGGGATCCGTTTCGTCCCCCGTGCTGGGCATACTGGGTGTTATGACCTTCTCGACCCCCGGCCCCGTGTTCGTCGGGCGCTCCGCGCAGCTGCGGACACTCGTCGAGCACGCGGCACGCACCCGTACGGCGGGCTCGGCCACGGTGCTCGTGAGCGGAGAAGCCGGAGTGGGCAAGTCGCGGCTGCTCCAGGAGTTCGGGGGCCGCCACGGAGACGCGCTGCTGCTGTCGGGAGGGTGCCTGGAGCTGGGGGTGGAGGGGCTGCCCTTCGCACCGTTCGTGACGGTCCTGCGCGGACTGCTGCGTGCGCGGGGGCCAGCGCCCTTCGCAGCCGTGGCGGAGGGGACCGGACAGGAGCTGGCCCGGCTCCTGCCCGAACTGGGGTCCCCGCCCCCCGACCGCCGCGAGGCACGCGGGCGGCTGTTCGGCCAGGTGCTGCGGCTGCTGACCGCCGCCGCCGGGACCGGCGGTCTGACCATGGTCGTCGAGGACCTGCACTGGGCCGACTCCGCTACCCGCGACCTGCTGGTCTACCTCATCCGCACGCTCGACACCGCCCCGGTGCAGATCGTGGTCAGCTACCGCTCCGACGACCTGCACCGCGAGCATCCGCTGCGCCGGCTGCTGCCCGAGTTGTTGCGTCTGCCCACCGTCACCCATCTGGAGCTGGGCCCTTTGTCGCGCTCGGAGGTGGCGCGCCAGGCCGCCGCGCTGCGCGGGCACGAGCTGACGCCCTCGGAAGTCACCGCCCTGTACGAGCGCACTTCCGGCTACCCCCTGTTCGTGGAGTCGCTGCTGGAGACCGGGCGCACCGACGGCCAGGTCCCGGCCCGATCGCTCGAACTGCTGCTGGGGCCGCTGGAGCGGCTGGGCGAGAACGCGCGCACCCTGGCCAAGACCGCGTCGGTGGGCGCCGTGGGCGGCGACCGCATCGGACACGCCTTGCTGGCCCGGGTGGCGGAACTGGACGAGGACGTCCTGGACACGGCGCTGTCGGAGCTCGTGGACGCCAATGTGCTGCGCGCCGACGAGGAGGGCTACGTGTTCCGGCACGCACTGTTGCGCGAGGCCGTGCACGAGGAGCTGCTGCCGGGCCGGCACGCCCGGCTGCACCTGCAGTTCGCCGAGGTCCTCCAGGAGCGCCCCGACCTCGCCCCCTCCGACCGGCTCGCCGTGGAGCTGGCCCACCACTTCCACGCCGCGCACGAGCTGCCCCGGGCGTTGGGCGCGGCGTGGCGGGCCGCCCGGCGCGCGCACGAGGCGCTGGCCTTCTCCGAGGAGCTGCACATGCTCCAGCGCGTGCTGGAACTGTGGGAACGGGTCCCCGACGCCGCGGAACAGACCGGGGCCACCCTGGTCAAGGTACTGGAGCGGGCCGCGGAATCGGCCTACGACAGCGGCCGGATGTCCAAGGCCAAGCGGCTGGCCGAGGAAGGGCTCGCCGAACTGGGCGAGGCGCACGGGCCCGACGAACGGATCGCACAGGCGGTGCTGCTGCGCCGGCTGGGGCGCGCCCGGATGCAGTTGGGCGACCACGACGGCATCGACGACCTGATCGCCGCGCTGGACGTGCATCCCCCGGCCGACCCCGGTTACGGGTTCCTGCTGGCGGTCCTGGCCAGGGAGCTGTTGATGCGCGGAGGGCTGCTGCCGGCCCACCGGCTGCACGATTCCGATCGGGGCGGGGACACCGGCGGCGAGCGGTTGCTGGACGCCACCGAGCTCACCCGCAAGGCGCTGGCCCACGCCGAGGTCTACCACGACCCCTGTGCGCGCTCCGACGCCCTGGTCACCCTGGCCTCCCTCCAAAGCCAGGCGGGTGACACCACGGCGGCAATGGCGACGTTCGAGGAGGCCGTCGACGCGGCCCTGGACCCCGAGCTGGCGTCGCGGGCCCTGGGCGGCCTCGCCTCGATGCTGCGCGAGCACGGGCGCTACGCCGAAGCCGCCGAAGCCGCGCAGCGCGGCCTGGAACAGGCCCGAACCAGCGGCCTGTTGCGTCCCCAAGGATCGTTCCTCGCCCTGAACCTCGCCGAGATCCACTACGAGACCGGCGACCTCGCCGCCGCCGGTGCCATGGCCGATCAGGGGATGGAGTGGGCACCACCCCCGCTGATCCGTTTCTTCCTGATGTGCTTGGCCGGCCGGACGGCCCTTGCCCGAGGCGACCTCGCTGCGGCCGAGGAGGTCACGGCCGAGGTGGTGGCCGCCGGAGTGACCGAGAGCCCCCGGTTGCAGCTGGCCCTGATCGCGACGACCCTGACCATCGAGGTCGCGTTGGCGCGCGGGGAGACCGGTGCGGCCCTTGCCGCGTCCGAACGGGTCTGCGCCGGCACCGACTTCGCCCTGTGGACGGGGTACGCCTGGCCGCTGCTGGCGTCGGTGGCCCGCGCGGTGCGTGCGGGCGGCCCCGACGATCCCGCGGCTGCACGGCTGCGTGCGGTGCTGCGCCCGATGCTGGAGCGGATCGCCGCGCACGGACCGGTTCAGCAGGGGCACCGGGCGACTGTGGCGGCCCTGCTCGGCGAGGCCGGGGCGACGTCCGCGGAGTCGGCCCTGGCCTGGCGCAGGGCCGTGGAGCTCTGGGAGTCCACCGACGCCGCGCTCCAGCACGCCTGGGCGGTGCTGCGCCTGGCCGAGTGGGAGGCAGCGCACGGTGAGCGCGTGGCTGCGGTGCGGCGATTGCGCGGTGCCGCCGCGGTTGCCGAACGCTGTGGCGCCGTCCCGCTGGCCGGACAGGTCACCGACCTCGCCCGCAGGCTGAACGCCTCCCTGGACGCGGAACCGGGCCGCGCTCCCGCGCCGCCTTCGGGGCTCACCCCCCGGGAACTGGAGGTGCTGCGCCTGCTGACCCGGGGAGCCACCAACGCCGAGATCGCCGCGGAGCTGTTCATCTCGGCGAAGACCGCGAGCGTGCACGTCTCCAACATCCTGGCCAAGCTGGGGGTCGCCAACCGCGGTGCCGCGGCGGCCCGCGGCCGGGCACTCGGCCTCACCCCGCTGCTCGACCGGTCCTGAGCAGGCGGTGGTGGCCGGGCGCGCGCCCCACTCACCGGGCGGGCGTGTAGGACCACAACGCCCGCAGGAACCGGGGCAGCACTGCCAGGACCGCCACGGCCAGGACCCCGCCCAGGGCCATGGCCGCACGGGGGCCGATCAGGTCGGCGGCGAAGCCGTGCAGGGCGTCGGCCACCCGCGGCCCGCCGGCGACCACGACCAGTTTCACGCCCTGGATGCGTCCACGCATCTCGTCGGTGGCGGCCTCCTGGAGGATGGTCCCGCGAAAGACCGCGCTGACCAGGTCCGCCACCCCGGCCAGGGCCAGGCACAGCAGGGTGATCCACAGGACGTGGGACGCTCCGGCGAGCGCGATGAGGACGCCCCACGCCACAACCGCCCCGATCAGCATGCGGCCGTGCCGGCGCACGAGCACGAGCCGCCCGGACAGCAGGCCACCGAGGACCGCGCCGGCCGGGATCGCCGCGAAGAGCAGGCCCAATGCCATACCTGAGCCGACCCCCTCGAACCCCGTGGCCAGTTCCGGGAAGATCGCGCGCGGCATCCCGAACGTCATGGCGACGATGTCCAGCAGGAACGACGCGACGAGCACCGTGTTGGCCACGATGTATTTGAGGCCGGCGCCGATGCTGGCCGCCCCGGGCCGCATCGTCGGCCGGACCAGGGGCCGCAGCCGGGGAAGGCCGGCCACCGCCAGCACCGCCAAGGCCAGTGCAACGAAGTCGACCAGGTAGAGGGCGGGAATCCCCACCAGGGGGATGAGCGCCCCTGCGGCCAACGGTCCGGCGACCATCCCCACCTGCATGACGGTCGTGTTCAACGCGACCGCGGGGGCCAGCAGGTCGTCGGGGACCAGCCGGGCCACCGCCGCCCCCCGCGCCGGACCGTTGGCGCCGTAACAGGCCTGCTGGACCGCCACCAGGAACATCAGCAGCGCCACGGACCCGTTCCCGGTGGCCGCGTGGACCCACAGGGCCAGGACGGTCAGGGCCAGACCGGTGTTGGTGACCAGCATCATGGTGCGGCGGTCCACGACGTCGGCGATGCTGCCGCCCCACAGGGCGGCGACCGCCATGGGCACGAGCCCGGCCAGCGAGGCCAAACCGACCATCGTGGAGGAGCCGGTCATGGCATAGACCTGAACGGGGACGGCGACGGCCGACACCTGGCCCCCCACGGCCGTGACCACGGTGGAGCCCCAGAGGCGGCGAAACGGTCGGTGGCGAAGGGGCCGCAGGTCCAACGCGAAGGAGGCCGGCCCACGCCGCCCGGTGTCGGTCACCGCGGCGCCCCGTCGGAGGTGGGGCGCCGCGGTACCGCTGCGGACATGGTCATCCGATGATCATCCCTGATCCGCCACCGTTGCGGAGCAGAGGTGCGGCCGGGCGTCCCCGGGCGACACGATGCCGGGAACTCAGCCGCCCCGGCGGTGTTCGCGCAGGAGCAGCGCGGAACCGACGAATGCCGCGACGGCGAGGAGGCCGAGGGCGACACCGACGGTGTGCAGTGCCGTGGTGAAGCCCGGCCCCGCCAGTCGGCCGCCGCTGATGACGGCCAGCACCGTGCCGACCACCGCCAGGACGACGGTCTCCATGGTGAGGCGGGCGGTGTTGAACAGTCCGGCCGCGGTCCCCGCCTGCTCCGCGCGGACACTGGAGACCGCCAGACCGTCGACGACCCCGGTGGTCAGTCCCGCTCCGGCCCCGATGAGCAGGAGCGGAGCGGCCAGGCCCCAGGGAGTGCTGTCCGGACCGACCGTGACCAGCAGGACAGCGCCCGCACCGCTGAGCGCGACCGACCCGCAGACCAGCAGGGCGGGGGAACGCCTGGCGACCGCGGCGCCGGCCACGGGCAGGACGATCGAGGGAACGGTGAGCATCAGCAGCCAGGCACCGGCCCGACCAGGGCTCAGGCCGACGACGGCGATGAGATAGGAGGGCAGGTAGACGAGCAGGGGAACGAGCAGGGCCATCAGGGCTCCCGCCGCCAGGGAGAACGCCAGGAACGTCCGGTTGGCCAGCAGCGCGAGGTCGACCATGGGATCGGCGGCGCGCCGCTGCACGGCAACGAATCCGGCTCCCAGGCCCACCGCCGTCAGCAGCCCGCCGGCGACCACGGGGCTGGTGAACCCGAGCACGGGTGCCTCGACGAGGACGACGATCACCAGGACGAGCGCCGCGGTGAACAGGGCGCCTCCCGCCCAGTCGACGCGTTTCTCCCCGGTTCCGGGCAGGCGGGGCAAGAAGGGGCAGAGCAGCAGGACCGCCCCGGACAGGACCGCGGGCACCGCGAAGACGGCCCGCCAGTCCAGGACGCCCACCAGCAGGCCCGAGAGCGCGGGCCCGAACGCCAGTCCGACGCCGAGCACGATGCCCAGGGCCCCGAAGGCACGGGTCCGCGCAGGCCCGTCGAAGGTGGCGGCCAGGATCGACGCTCCGGTGGCCGTGGCCGCGGCTGCGCCGACCCCGGCGCACGCCCGCGCGAGGTTCACGAGCACGATGTCACCGGCCAGCACGCACATGAGGCTGCCGGCGCAGAACAGGGCGACCCCGCCGGCGAACATGCGCCGCCGCCCCACGAGGTCGGCGAGCGAACCGCCGAAGGCGAGGAACCCGGCGAAGCAGGCGTTGTAGCCGTTGACGACCCACTGGGCCGCTGCCAGGTCCGCCGCCAGGTCGCTCTGCACGCCGGGAAGGGCCACCGCGGCGCCGGTGATCGTGAGCGGGACCGTCAGCGAGGACAGCAGGACGGCGGTGAGGACGAGCACGTTCCTGGTCACGGCGCGCACCTCGCCGGACCGGAGAGGCGGACGTCAGACCGGTTTCGGGCAGACGCGGGAGAACCGTGGCCGGACAGGGGCCGGCCACGGGCGGGAAAGGGGTGCACAGAGAGCTCCGTGGATCAAGCGTGGAGCCGGGCAGCACTGGTGGGCGCACCGGCCGATGGGCGCTGATGCGGCGAAGCGTGGTACTGGGAGCACGCCGCCGCTACGGGCGGCACACTCTGTTCGACTCTGGCACGTCAACCAACCTACTCCACCACGGGCGGACGCGGCCGACAGGGGTGGCGGTCCCTCGCGGGCGCGTGTCCGCCGGCGCCGGCGGACACGTCCCGGCGCAGGCATCCGGCCACGGCGCTAACGGTCCACCGAGGTGGGGGCCAGCTCCTCGACCTGCCCGGCGTGGACGTGCAGGCGGCGGGTGGTGTGCACGGTGCCCAGCATCCGGCGGTCGTGCGTGACCAGCAGCAGGGTGCCGGGGTAGGAATCCAGTGCGGACTCCAACTGCTCGATGGCCTCCAGGTCGAGGTGGTTGGTGGGTTCGTCCAGCACCAGGAGGTTCACTCCGCGCCCCTGGAGCAGGGCCAGCGCCGCACGGGTGCGCTCCCCCGGCGAGAGGGTGGCGGCAGGGCGCAACACGTGCGCGGCCTTGAGAGCGAACTTGGAGAGCAGGGTGCGCACGTCGGCCGGGGAGAGGTCGGGCACGGCCGCACCGAAGGCGTCCAGCAGCGGCTCGTCGCCGAAGAAGAGCCCTCTGGCCTGGTCGATCTCACCGACTACGACTCCCGGCCCCAGGGAGGCGAGTCCGGATTCGAGTTCGACCCGACCCAGCAACGCGGCCAGCAGGGTGGATTTCCCCTCCCCGTTGGCGCCGGTGACGACCACGCGTTCGGCCCACCCGACGTGCAGGTCGACCGGTCCGAGGGTGAAGCCGCCGCGCCGCACCACCGCGGCGTTGAGCGTGGCCACCACGGCACCCGAGCGGGGCGCGGGGGCGATCTCCATGCGCAGCTCCCACTCCTTGCGGGGCTCCTCCACCACGTCGAGGCGCTCGATCATCCGCTCGGTCTGACGCACCTTGGCGGCCTGCTTCTCACTGGCCTCGGATCGGAACTTGCGGCCGATCTTGTCGTTGTCGGTGGCCTTGCGGCGGGCGTTCTTGACGCCCTTGTCCATCCAGGACTGCTGGGTGCGGGCGCGGGCCTGGAGGCCGGCGCGGGTGTCGGCGTACTCCTCGTACTCGGCGCGCGCATGGCGGCGGGCGGTCTCGCGCTCGGCGAGGTAGGCGGTGTACCCGCCACCGTAGGCACGCACCTGCTGCTGGGGAAGGTCGAGTTCGACGACACGATTGACCGTCCGGGCCAAGAACTCGCGATCATGGCTGACCACGACGGTGGCCGCGCGCAATCCGGTGACGAAGCGCTCCAAACGGTCCAGGCCGTCCAGATCGAGGTCGTTGGTGGGTTCGTCCAGGAGGAAGACGTCGTAGCGGCTCAGGAGAAGCGAGGCGAGCCCTGCGCGGGCCGCCTGGCCGCCCGACAGCGCGGTCATGGGCCGGGTGAGCCCGACGGTCAGACCGAGGTCGGCCGCCACCTCGTCGGCGCGTTCCTCCAGGTCTGCTCCGCCCAGTGCGAGCCAGCGCTCCAGCGCCAGGGAGTAACGGTCGTCACTGCCCGGCGCCGCCTCGACCAGGGCTTCTGTCGCGGCGTCGAGTTCGCGCTGCGCGGCGGTGACCCCGGTACGCCGGGCCAGGAAGTCCGCGACCGTCTCGTCGGGGCGGCGCTCGGGTTCCTGCGGCAGGTGGCCCACCACCGCCGAGGCGGGGCTGGTGCGCACCGTCCCCTCCGCGGGGGTGGCCAGACCGGCGAGCAGGCGCAGCAGGGTGGACTTGCCGGCGCCGTTCACACCGACCAGGCCGATCACGTCGCCGGGCGCGACCACCAGGTCGAGTCCGGAGAACAGGGTGCGGTCGGCGTGGGCGGCGGCGAGGTCTTTGACAACGATGGAGGCACTCATCAGGTCACCGACGATAGCGCCACCGGCAGCGGTACCGCACGTGGCGGTGCGGTGGGCCGGAAGCGGCCGGATCGTCGGCCGGTGCGCGGGCACCCGATGCTCGCTTCCCGATCATGCGCACGGTTTCCCGGGCGCCGCGGCCGGCCTCCTCCTGGGGTGGGTCCGTGCCCGCACCGGACCGGTCTGGCCGGCCTTCCTCGCCCATTGTGCGCCCGAAACGAAATAGGTCTGCACCTGGGAGCATCCACCGAGACGATCGGCTGAGACCGCAACCGGGGCGGGAAACACCAACGGCCCGGCCCGCGCCAGGAGCGGGGCCGGGCCGTTGCCGGAAGCGGGGGTTACGACTCGCTGTGCGGGCTTCCGGGGGAGCCGGCCTCATCGGTCTTGTCGGCCTCGCCGGTCTCGCTGTTGTCCAGCCACTCCTCCCAGGAGCGCTGCCAGTAGCCCCAACCGTTGTCGACCTCAAGTTCGCGGTCGGTGCCCTCGACGATGTAGGGGTCGCCCATGAGCGAGTTCTCGTAGAACCACTTGGCGTCCCCGGTGCTCATGTTGGTGCAGCCGTGGCTCAGGTTGGCCTGGCCCAGCGAGGAGTTCCACGGGGCGGCATGGGTGAACTCGCCGCTGTTGGAGAACCGCACCGCGTAGTTCACGTCGAGCTTGTAGTAGTCGGGGTGGCCCTCGGGGATGCCCACGGTGGCGGAGTCCATGACGAGGTGCTGGTACTTCTCCATCGTCAGGTGGGTGCCGGAGGTGGTGGTGTAGGCCCGGGTCGTCGCCTCGCCGTTGCTGATCGGGAAGTCCTTGATCTGCTCGCCGTCGCGCTCGATCACCATGCGGTGGGAGGAGTCGTCGACGGTGGTGATCTGGGAGCGGCCGACCTCGAAGTTGAGCTGGTGGTTCTTCACGCCGTACACGCCCTCTGCGGCGTTGACGCCGGCCAGGTGCATGTTGACGGTGACCTCTTGGCCGGGGGTCCAGTACTCCTTGGTACGGAACACCACCATCTGGTCGCCGAACCAGTTCCAGGCGCCCTCGGTCGGCTCGTCGGAGACGACCTCCATGGCCGCCTCGACCTGGGCCTTGTTGCTCACCGGCAGGTCGAAGTTGACCACCACCGGCATCCCCACCCCGACGGTGTCACCACTCGTGGGGAAGTTGGACTGCAGCTCCAGGCGTCTGCCGTCGGTGGCGGGGAGGGTCTCGAAGTCGCTGGTGGCCTCGACGGTCTCGCCGTCGGGGGTCTCTGCCGTCGCGGTGACCGTGACCTTCGCGCCCGGGGTCAGCGTCCAGTCGCTGGTCCACCCGGTCTCGTCCTCGTTGAAAGTGCCGGTCATCTCGTCGGCGCCGGTGTTTTCCACCCCCTCGGTGCGCACCTGCACGTCGGTGAGCGTACCGCCGTCGGCCTCGACGGTTACGGGAAGGTCCGGGCGGACCTCGTCGGTGCCGTCGACGGGGGTGATCAGGATTTCCGCGGTGGGTCCCGGCTCGGGGGCCTGTTCCCCGGCTGTGGGATCGGCCGGTTGAGGATCGGAGCTACAGGCTGCCACACCCAGCATGAGGAGGGCGAGCGCCCCGGGCAGCAGGGCGCGGGACGCGCGGTGGGTCGTGGGCATGTGTGCGGTCTCCCAGGGGTCGGGAAGAGTGTGCGCGAAAAGGGGACGGCCGGAGGCTGGTCAGGGGCGGGGTGGGTCTCAGCGGGCGTCGGCGGCCTCCACCGCCGTGCGCGGGACGCGGTCGCCCGTTCCCGGGCGCGCCCCTGCCTGCCCCGCACACCAAGAAATATATCCAATGCCGCTTGAAATGGACAAAGTGGCGTGAGGTCCGACGATCGAGCCGGTTGGCCGGAGTGGTAAACCGTAGTGGGCCCGGATCCGGGCCACCTCGATCGACGAGGGGCCCACTCGCCCCTGACGGAGGCTGCAAACCATGTCTGAGGCCGCAACCGAGCAGAGGATCGCCGTGATCACCGGAGCCAGCAGCGGGATCGGCGCAGCCAGTGCCCGCCGCTTGGCCGAGGCCGGTTACCTGGTGATCCTGGCTGCCCGACGTGTCGAGCGTATCGGTGCCCTGGCCGAAGAGCTGCGGGGGGCCGGTCTTGCCGCACGGGCACACTCCCTGGACGTGACCGATGCCGCCTCGGTGCGCGACTTCGCCGCCGGCCTGGAGCGGGTGGACGTCCTGATCAACAACGCCGGCGGGGCAATCGGCACGGACACCGTGGAAAACGGCGACCCCGCCGAATGGCAGGCGATGTACGACGTGAACGTCGTGGGGGTCCTGCGTGTGACCCAGGCGCTGCTGCCGAAGCTGCGCGCGAGCGGCGACGGAACGGTGCTGGTGATGTCGTCGACCGCCGCGCTGACGCCCTACGAGAACGGCGGCGGTTACGTGGCGGCCAAGCACGGGGCGCACGTGATCGCCGAGACGCTGCGTCTGGAGCTGTGCGGCGAACCGATCCGGGTGATCGAGATCGCGCCGGGCATGGTCCGCACCGAGGAGTTCGCGTTGAACCGCTTCCACGGTGACGCCGACCGGGCCGCCTCGGTCTACGCGGGCGTGCCCCAACCACTGACCGCCGAGGACGTGGCCGACACCGTGGCCTGGACCGTGACCCGCCCACCGCACGTCAACATCGACCTGCTGGTGGTACGGCCCCGGGCCCAGGCCTCCAACCACAAGGTGTACCGCGAGACAAAGTAGCGGCTGCCCGTACGGGCGGCTCAGTCGGCGTGGTCGCGACGCCAGCGGGCGAGCAGGAGCTCCAGCGGATCGGCCTCCGGCTCCGGGGGGCGGGCTGCCGGAGCCTGGTAACGGGCCCCCGTGGCCCGCACCCGCACCGGGGCGGGCGCGCGGGGGGAAGCGGCGGGGCCTGCCTGCTGGGGCTGTGCCCTATCCCGGTCGGGGGCCCCGTAACGAGCGCCCTGGGCGCGAGGGGTCCGCGCCGGGGGAAACATTCGACGGATTCCCTTGCGCGCAGGAACCGGGGCCGGTCGGGTGGCCGCGGGCCTGCGTTCCGGGGCGAAGGCCACCGGCAGCTCGACGAGTCCGTGTACCGACAGCGATCCGCGCCGGCGCAGCGTCTCCGGTGCGCCGGTGAGCGTCAGGTCGCCGAGTCGGGAGATGAGCACGTCGATGGCGGTGATGGTGATCTCGCGGGCCAGGCTCTGGGCGGGACAGCCGTGCGGGCCCGCCCCCCACATCAGGTGGGCGCGGTTGCCGGCGAGGGCGTCGATACCGTCCTCGCGTCCGGGCGGACGGGTCGCGGGGTCGGCGTGCGCGGGTGCGAACCCCAACAGCAGTGCGTCCCCCTCCTTGATCTCGGCGTCGCCGATGCGCACGTCGAGGGTGGGGTAACGGCCCGCGAGGGTCTGGAGCGGCGGATCGACCCACATGACGTAGTCGATGAAGTCGGCCGCCGGCAATGCCGCCCCGCGGTAGGCGACCGCGATCTCGGAGTCGCCCAGGAGGCGGTGCAGGGCGTTGCCGATGAGGTGGGTGGTGGGTTCGTGACCGGCTCCGACCATCAGCAGCAACTCGTCCACCGCTTCGGTGTCGCTGAGCGCGGCGGGATGGGCAAGGAGCGTGGAGACGAAGTCTCCACCCGGTTTGTCCCGGCGCCGGCGCACCAGCGCGGTGAAGTAGTCGCGGATGTCGTCGGCCGCCCGTTCTGCGACGGCCGCGTCGCCGTCCCGGCGGTTGGCGGTCAGGTCGGCGAGCAGGCGGCCGTGCTCGTCGGAGAGGCCGAAAAGGCGGTTGAGGACGAGTACGGGCAGCGGGGCCGCGTAGTCGGCGATCAGATCGGCGTTCCCTTCGCCCGCGAACCCGTCGATGAGTGCGTGGGCCAGGCGTTCGATGGCGGCGCCCAGCGCGGGGCCCGTGACCGCGGCCAGCCCCTCGACGATGGGGGCGCGCAGGCGTCGGTGGCCGGCTCCGTCACCGGCCAGCGATCCGGTGCGCGGGCCGGGGACGTTTCCCAGGCCGCCCTCCCGGGCCTGACGCCAGTGACGGGGGTCGGTGGAAAAGCGCGCGGGATCGCGCAGCACGTTGAGGTTCTCGTGGTAACCCAGCAGCAGCCAGCCGGGGACTCCCGGAGTGATCTCGACCGGGGCGACCGCGCCGAACCGGGTCCGCAGTTCCTCCCAGAGGGAGGCATGGTCGGAGTGCTGGAGGTCTTTGTAGAGGGGCACTGCCTGGTCGTGCACCGGGCAGCGCGGGGAAGGGCTACCGGGCGTGGGACGGGACTGACCGTTGTTCACGACGGGCTCCTATGGCGGGGGTGCGGCGAAGCTTAGGCCCCGTTTGTTTCCGTCATGATTCGGTCGCCGAGAGTCGTGTTTTCGGCGCTGTCGGGCGAGCTGCGGCGATCCCGGCAAAGTCTGCACAAAGAAAGGGGATGAGCTGCGACGATACGATCCACCGAAAACAGGGTGGGATGGGCCACAATTCGAGGATCGCGACCCCCGGCGGAGCCCTCCCCGCAAGCGGTCGCGCATTGTCGCACGGTTGGGGCGCAGTCGTGTGGGGAATCCTCACACGGATCGACGCGTTACACCCACGAGACCGCAAGAGCGCCTGGAGGCATGTACACGATGGCCGAGCGAGCACTTCGCGGAACCCGACTCGGGGCAACGAGCTACGAGAACGACCGCAATACCGACCTGGCCCCACGCCAGGAGGTCACCTACGACTGCCCCCGGGGCCATCGCTTCTCCGTCACTTTCGCGACCGAGGCCGAGATCCCCGCGAACTGGGAATGCCGTTTCTGCGGCGATAACGCACTCATGGTCGACGGCGAGCAGCCGCAGGCGAAGAAGACCAAGCCGACCCGCACCCACTGGGACATGCTGCTGGAGCGCAGGAGCATGGAGGACCTGGAGGAGGTCCTTGCCGAGCGGCTGGAACTGCTTCGCAACCGACGCAAGGAGGAGCAGGAGCACCTGCACGCCCTGGCCAGGCAGCGCCAAAGCGCCTGACCTGCCGGCAGTCTTTCAAAGGGCCGGGTGGTGCGTCCCAGATGACCTGGGGTGCACCACCCGGCCCTTCCTCGTCCCCGCTGCACCGAGAAGAGCGGTCAGTGGGACGACGACTTCCCGTCGAACGGGTCGGTGGTGTGCCCGACCAGGTCGGCGATCGAGTCGACGATGGTGGTGGGCCGGTAGGGGAACCGGTCGGCCGTGGCCTCGTCGGAGATCCCGCTGAGGACCAGGATCGTGCGCAGACCCGACTCCAGTCCGGCGCGCACGTCGGTGTCCATGCGGTCCCCGATCATCAGCGTCTGCTCGGAGTGGGCCCCCAGCACGCGCAGCGCGGAGCGCATCATCAGCGGGTTGGGTTTGCCCACGTAGTAGGGGGCGTGCCCGGTGGCCCTCTCGATGAGGGCGGCGACCGCGCCGGTTGCCGGGAGAGAGCCCTCGCGGCTGGGCCCCTTCTCGTCGGGATTGGTGGCGATGAACCGGGCGCCGTTCTCCACGAGCCTGATGGCCCTGGTGATCGCCTCGAAGCTGTAGGTGCGGGTCTCCCCCAGCACCACATAGTCGGGATCGCGGTCGGTCAGGACGTAGCCGATGTCGTGCAGGGCCGTGGTCAACCCCGACTCGCCCACGACGTAAGCCGACCCTCCGGGCCGCTGCTGCTCCAGGAAGCCGGCCGTGGCCAGCGCCGAGGTCCAGATGGACTCCTCGGGGATGTCCAGGCCGGTGCGCAGCAGTCGGGCACGCAGGTCGCGCGGCGTGTAGATGGAGTTGTTGGTCAACACCATGAACGGGATCTGGTTGTCGCGCAGTTCGCCGATCAGGGTGTCGGCCCCGGGAATGAGGTGCTCCTCCCGCACGAGCACGCCATCCATGTCCATCAGGAAGTTCCAGCCGGATTCGTTGATCACGGCTCAATTGTCGCGTGTTCGTTGCGTGGAACCAACCAATGGACGTGGGCGAACTGCGGTGGGACGGCATCCGGCGGGAGGAACCGCACGGCGGATCCGCTCAACCGGGGGTGTGTCCGGGGCACCGGGAGAGCGGCCTGTGCCCGGTGGCGCTCTCCCGGTGCCCCGAACGGGGTCCCGTTCCAGTGGAAAAAGGGCGCGGCCCCGTCTCGGCGCCGACCCGCCCTGACGTCAGTAACCGTCCTCGTTGCCGACGTCGAGACGGGGCAGGCCGGGTCCGCGTCGCACCCATCCGATCCTCAGGACGGCACGCACCCGTTCGGCCATCCGCCATTCCTGCCCGACGGGCAGGATCGGGTCGGGCTCCCCGTCAGGCCAGACGATCAACCACCAGCGTCCGCGCAGTACCACGGTGAGCACGGACGTTCCCGCCGTACAGCTGAGTCGTGATCGGCCGGTGTCGGCCCTGACGGTTACACCCTTGGCACGCAGGGCCCTGAAGAGGTTGGCGAAAGCGGTTTCGACGGGGTCGGGGGTCGGCGGTCCGGCTATTGGGGGTACCTCCGTTGTCATCATGCGGTGTCCCTTCCCCGCACTCGGGACGCTGGTGACCCAACTCCGGGACGTTCAGGACGTTTTCTCGTATCGTCCGAGGTGGGAGAAAGGGGGGCGGTCATGTCCCACAAAGACCTACGGGGTCGGTTACGGGCTGCAAGGATGAGTGAGCGAGATTTGGCCCGGTTGGTCGGCGTGAGTCACAAGACCGTTCAGCGGTGGCTGGCGGACTCGTCGCGTTTGCCGCATCCGCAGCACCGCTGGGCGGTGTGCGATGCGTTGGGGGTGGCTGAGGAAGTGGTGTGGCCGCGTGTGAAAACGCTGGTGAAGTCCCGTAGCGATCGTGAGGTGGTGGAGACGTTCCCGTACCGGTCCGCATGCCCCACGTCGACGTGGGCGGAACTGGTCGACGGGGCACGTGCCGACATCTTCCTCGGCGGGTTCACGAACTACTTCGTGTGGTCGCAGCAGCCGGCGTTTCCGCAGACGCTGCGCCGCAAGACCGAGGCGGGATGCCGGGTACGGTTCCTGGTGGGCGATCCCGGCACCCCCATCGTGGGCAACCGTGAGTCGGTCGAGAAGGTGCCGTTGTCGGTCGCCACCCGCATCAGGATCACCCTCGACGAACTGGCGAAGCTGGCGGACGTCCCCGGGCTGGAATCCCGGTTCTCCGCGCCGGAGGACGGACCGAACCACATCGGCTTGAGCGTGTTCCGTTTCGACGACGAAGCACTGGTCACCCCGCACCTTGCCAGTACCGTCGGCCACGACTCCCCGATGATGCACCTGCGCCGCCTCCGCAAGGACGGCATGTTCGACCGCTTCGCGGAGCACTGCGAGGAACTGTGGGAACGCGGACGACCCGTCAAGCCGTAGGCACGGCTGCTTTCTGCGCCCCGATCGTCGGACACCGGAGAGCCCCCTTTTCCCCACGGCGACCGCCTGCCACCGCCTACCGCCGGCACGGCACCGTGCATCGTCCCGATGGATCCCCGCCGAAGCGCGGGTCCACGTGCGCCCTCGGGCCACGTGTGCGCGTCGGGGCGACGATCGCACGACCGGCCGGACGACGAGCGACCGGTCGCCCTCCCCTGCGACGGCGAACCGTTGACGCCAGTGGTCGCCCACCAGGAAACTGCCCCGTATGGGATGGAATACCGCGGTGCTGTTCGTGCGCGACCGTTCGTTCGAGGACGTGCTGACCATCGTCGACGCAGCGACTGCGGTCGCAGGGGCGCAGGTGGGGGAGGACGAGGCGATCTCGGGTTCCTCCTTCGACGAGGTGTACCTGGGACGCGACGGCCGCTGGACCGTGTTGTGGGACCCGAACCAGATCCACGTGCTGGAAGCGGTGGGACAGGCGTCCCCGGGCATCCCGCCGGCATGCGCGGTGCCCGGCACCTCGGTTCTGGCCGCCGTCTTCTCCAGCGTTTCCGGCATCTACGGCTTCTGGCTCTACGACGACGCCGAGGCCGTGCGCCACACGATGTTTCAGGACGGGGCTCCGATCAAAGATCTGGGCCGGCCGTTGGATGTCGAGGTCGGGCAGCCGGTGCCGGACTGGGGGCCCGACGAGGACTACCTGTGGGCGGTGATCACCTCGGTCACCGGAATCGTCAACCGGGCCGAGCGACGCTTCACCACGTATTCCGTGCGCTGAGCCGCGCGGCGCACCAACCGGTCTGCACCGTGGTGGCCACCGTCGACCGGTGGGCTCGATGGCCGACCGATGCACGTGGTGGTCCACCATGAACCGCTTCGGGCCCGGGGGCGACGGCCGTCGCGCCGTGCGAAGAATCACTTCTCGCTTCCACGGCGTCGCTCCCGCCGCGAAGGCTGCACGGGCGGACTTTGCCGTACCCGGGTAAACCGAGCGCTTCGCCTCACGGTCGCGCCCCGATTGGCAAACGATACGACGGAAGGAGCGCGGCATCTCTCCGTGGGGCAGACAAAAACCGGTGCGATTTCAGCGACGACGGAGACAACCGCCCGACTCACGGCCCACCACCCCGGCGACACACAGGATCTTCCCAGAAATATCGCCATCGTGACCGACCAATGACGGTCCGGACAATCCGTTCTGCAACGCCCCCGACCGTTAGGCGCGCAGAGAAGAATCGAAACACAGCCCCCTCCCCTTGACAGGCACAGGATTACCAAAAGCCGACTCCCTGATCTGCACCGGCATGGGCCTGGTCCGTCCAATTCACCGGGCGGGACCGGAAGCCACGGGCCAACTGTCCGACCAGTACCTTCTTTTCTCGGCATGAATGACCGAGAGCAAGGACAGAGCACCACTGACCAGGCAGTTGACCCCACTTTTGGTTAATGGGAATTTCGCGACCACGCCGGCAGTTCGTGCAGATCCGTCGAACATCCCGGCGGCCGCGTCCAGCCCTCTTCTTGACCGGGAGAAGGCTTTTCACCGACCAGAGGGGGTACCGGTACCCGTAGGACGAAATGAGGATCCGCCGATTTCATCGATTTGACGCGGCGGCCACGAGGGACCACATACCGCACACACTGCACACACCGCACCGAACCGGCACCAGGAGCAGGGAATTAGCGCAACGCCAACAGCCAATACCGCAACTCCGCGCGACGCCCGGGGGCCAGCAAACACGATCAAGGGCGCATACAACGCCGCTAAATGATATAACCGAGCCACACGCCACCAATTAGGAGGACTTCATGGCACAACGAGTTATCACGAAACTGATCGACGACCTCGACGGAGGAAAGGCAGATGAAACCATCTCCTTCGGATTGGACGGTCGATACTACGAGATCGATCTTTCGGCCGACCACGCCGAGGACTTGAGAAGTGCTCTGGAGGCGTTCGTGAAGGCAGGGCGCAAACAAGGAACCGCAAAAGCCGCCAAGAACACCACGACCCGCTCGGCGGCCTCGCGCGAAGACACCGCGGCCATTCGCGAGTGGGCCAAAGCCCAGGGCCTCAAGGTCAACGACCGCGGCCGTATCGCCCTGGAGATCGCCAACGCCTACCGCAACCGCAACACCGCTCCCAAGGCCGACCAGTCGGACAAGAAGGACTCCGGTGTCGCCAACCCTTTCAGTGTGCGGGACGAGTAGGTCAGCGGGCCCTTCAGGCCCGCCCCCGTGCGGTGGCCACCGCGCGGGACAAGGCAGCGGGGGTGCGGACCGGTCGCGTCAGCGACGGCCGGCGCCCCCGCGCCGGCGGTCGTACGCCGGCGCGACATCTGGCCGACTGACGACGGCGCACCCTCCGAAGATCAGGAGCGGCCCTGCTCGTCGTCGGTGACGATGTGGCCCTGGATGACCTGGCCGCCGCCCGGGGTCCGTTTGGGGCCGCCGGAGCCGGGCGCATTGCCGGGGGCGGCGTCGCCGAGGGTGGCAAGATCGGCTTCCATGCGCACGCGCATACGCTCCAACCGGCGGGCCGCCCAGCCGGTGAAAGCCCACCTCAGCACCGGACGGGTCACCGGCAGCACCAGCAGCGCCCCGAGAACAGCGGTGATGAAGCCCGGCGTGACCAGGAGGATTCCCCCCACCAACAGCATCAGCATGTCCAGCGGGGTGTCCTTGGGCTGGACACCGGTGCGCATGGCCTTCTCCACGTCGCGGTAGGCGCTGCGTCCGGCGCGGCGGACCACCAGGACACCGGAGACGGTCAGCGCGCACAGCAAAGCGATGGTCCAGGACACACCGATCTGCTGGCCGACCAGGATCATCACCCAGATCTCCAGGAACGGCAGAGCCATCAGTGCGATGACGAAGAGCAGCGGCATGGGCACCATCCAAGGGCGAGGCGTTATCGGGGGCTCCCGTCAAGTAATAACGCGGATACCACCCCTACCGTTCCCGACTGGCGGGGAAGAATAACCTCTCCCCTTATGGGGCAGGGGCGCACCATGTCAGACATGAGATATCGCCGTCTCGGCGACTCCGGTCTCGTCGTGTCCGTCGTCGGCCTCGGGGCCAACAACTTCGGCTGGCACGATCGAGTCGACGCCAAAGGCACCCGTATCGTACTCGACGCCGCCCAAGAGGCCGGTGTCACCCTGATCGACACCGCCGACGTCTACGGCGACTCCGAGGAGCTGTTGGGCGACGCCCTGACCGGACGTCGCGACGAGTTCGTGCTCGCCACGAAGTTCGGCAGCGACCTTCAGGGGGCCAACGGGCCGGACTGGGGCGCACGAGGATCCCGGCGCTACATCCGCCGCGCGGTGGAGCGTTCACTGCGTCGGCTGCGCACCGACCACATCGACCTCTACCAACTCCACCGCCCCGACCCGGACACTCCTATAGCCGAAACCTTGGAGGCACTGACCGAGCTTGTTCGCGAAGGAAAGGTCCGCTACATCGGCTCCTCCAACCTCTCCGGCTGGCAGCTCGCCGACGCGGACTGGACCGCGACGTCGCGGGGACTGGCCCGGTTCATCAGCGCCCAGAACGAGTACAGCCTGCTGGACCGCCGTGCCGATGCCGAACTGCTGCCGGCCGCCGACCACTTCGGTGTCGGCGTACTCCCCTATTTTCCGCTGGCCAGCGGTCTGCTCACCGGAAAGTACCGGCGCGGGGCGGACCTTCCCGAGAACAGCCGCTACCGGGCGATGGGAATCGGGGACCGGTTGACCGACTCCCGTTTCGACGTGGTGGAGGCCCTGACCGCGTTCGCCGAGGAACGGGGGGTGAGCCTGCTGGACGTCGCGATCTCCGGACTGGCTGCGCAACCCGCCGTGGCATCGGTGATCGCGGGGGCCACCAGCGCCGAGCAGATCCGGGCCAACGCCCGGGCCGGACTCTGGGAGCCGACGTCCGAGGACCTGGCGGCCCTCGACGCGATCGTCGTCCCGGGCGCCCGCGTCCTCTGACCTCGGACCTTCCGGGGTCACTGGGCGGGTGGCCCGGATGCACGGGTGCGACGGGCGGCATTACATGCCGCACCCACCGCGACCAGGCCGGCCACCGTCAGCAGCCACTCGGGAAACGCCCCCAGCCGGGTGGCCGGCGTCAGGCCCGTCATCGCCTCGACCCGGGTGGTGTGCACATCGGGCCGGGCCTCCGGGGAGCGGTACTGGACGTGGCCTTGGGGGGTGACCACGGCGCTGATTCCACTGGTGGAGGCGACAAGTGCCGGGCGTCCGTGCTCGACGGCGCGCAGCCGGGTGATGGCCAGCTGCTGCTCGGACTGGCCGGTGAAGTTGTAGTTGGCGTTGTTGGTCGGGACGGCGATGATCTGACCACCGGCGGCCACCGATTCGCGTACGGGCCGGTCGAAGGCGACGTCGAAGCAGATGACGGTGGCAACGGTGGTTCCGGCCACCTCAAGCGCACCGGGCTCGGTGCCGGGCACGGCGTCGCTGCCCACCTGGTCCAGGCGGCTGATGAGCGAGGACAGGGCGTCGCGGAAGGGCACGTACTCGCCGAAAGGCACCAGGTAACGCTTGACGTAGTAGTCCCCGGGCCCGGTCCGGGGATCCCATACGACACTGCGGATCTCGCGCTGGGAGCCGTCCTCGCTGTAGCGGGTGATACCGAACATCAGCGGCGCGTCGATGTCGGCGGCGGCCGCGGAGATGAGGTCGGCGGCCACCGGGTCGGCGTAGGCGTCGATGTCGCTGGCGTTCTCCGGAAGGACGACGAGATCGGGCTGCTCCGCCTCGCCGGCGCGCACCTGCCGGGCGAGTTCATGGACCCCGTCGACGTGGTTGGTGAGGACCTGCATGCGTTCGCCGAGGATGTCGAGCTCCCCCACTCCGGGTACGTTGCCCTGCACGATCGCGACCGTTGCGGTGTGGTCCGCGCGCGGGGCGCCGATCACCGGGGCGTAGACGCCGCCCAGCACGATGAGTGCGATGCCGGCCAGGGACGCGGCGATCGGGCGGATCTGCCCGGGGAGACGCTTGGCACGCACCGCGGTGGTCCCAGCGCGCACGGCCGTGAACAGGAGGGCACCGGTCAGTGCCACCATGAAGGTGACCAGGGCCGAGGACCCAAGGGCCGCATAACCGGTGAAGGGGGTCTCCGGCTGACTGAAGGCGAGTTTGCCCCAGGGGAAACCGCCCAGTGGGAAACGGGAGCGCACGAGTTCTTGCGCGACCCACAGCGCGGCGGTCCACACGGGCCATCCGGGCAGTCTGGACACCAGGGCGATTCCCATCGCCATGGGGGCGAAATAGATCGTCTCGGCCGCGGCGATCAACAGCCACACGTCGGTGCCGATGACCTCCTGCCACTTCAGCAGCGGCACCATGAGCGCCGCGCCGGCCAGCAGGCCCAGCCACGCCGCACGGCGGGGCCGGGTGCCGTACACGGCGGACAGGAGCAACGCGGCGCTCACCGGTGCCAGGGCCCACAGTCCGTAGGGCGGGAGGGCCGCGAGCTGGGCGAGCCCGGCGGCGAGGGCGAGGAGGGCGCGCGCTAGCAGGATCACGCAGTGAGCTTAGGCGACGCCGCACCGGTCGGCGGCCTGGGGCACCGCAAGCGGCGGGTGCCCGATGAGGGGGCGGTATGGGGGGACACGGAAAAAGGCCCAAGCACCCTTCGGACCGGATCCGTCTCGTAGGCGGCGAGCGCGGAGACCGTTGTCTACTGGATGTTCGGGCCTTTTCCGGGTCCAACCCCCCGCCCGGTCGCGGAGCCCCGGCTCTTCTCGCGCCTTGCGCCGCACCTGGTGCGTGGCCCGGCGTCCGACATGACAAGAACCAGACCGCTCAACCGGTCCGTCCAGTGCTGGACTGGTCGTTAGCCTACCCAGACTCGTGTTCGGCCGCCGCTCTCACGGTCCCGTGTCGTCTCCTCGACGCCGGTGTGGCGGCGCGGAGCGCACAGGGAGCACGGCCGTCCCCGGGCAGGCGCCTGCCAGGCTAACGCACACCCGCCCGTGACGCCAGTCAGCCCGGGAGAGGGCGGCGCGACTCCTGTTACCCCCATGACCTGCCTCGAAGAGATTTTTGATCAAATCGATCAACAAGTCGGTCAAGGAATGGGGAATCCAGGGTCAAAGATCCACCGGATCGTCAAATCTCGGCCGATTTTGACCAATTCACGCCGAGGTGTCGACAGAACGGTCAACAGTAGTGTTCGATACAGGCAACAGATCGATACGAATCGGTCAACCGATCGCGTTTGCGTCCGCGCCTCCCCCGGCCGCGCGCCAGAGTAGGAGTCGAGAGTTCCATGGCCAAGATCGTTCTTGAAGGTGTCGACAAGATCTACGCCGGCGGCGTGAAGGCCGTGGACAGCCTCAACCTGGAGATCGTGGACGGCGAGTTCATGGTGCTGGTCGGGCCGTCCGGCTGCGGCAAGTCCACGGCACTGCGGATGATCGCCGGCCTGGAGGAGATCAGCGGCGGAACCCTCACCATCGGCGACCGGGTGGTCAACGACCTTCCGCCCAAGAGCCGCGACATCGCCATGGTGTTCCAGAACTACGCGCTCTACCCGCACATGACGGTGGAGCAGAACCTCGCCTTCGGCCTCAAGCTGCGCAAGACGCCCAAGCCCGAGATCGCGCGCCGGGTCGCCGAGGCCGCCGCCATGCTCGGACTGGAGCCCTACCTCAGCCGCAAGCCCGCCGCTCTTTCCGGCGGCCAGCGCCAGCGAGTGGCGATGGGCCGCGCGATCGTCCGCGAGCCGCAGGCCTTCCTGATGGACGAGCCGCTGTCCAACCTGGACGCCAAGCTGCGTGTGCAGATGCGCGCCTCCCTCAACCAGCTGCACGACCGCCTGGGCGTCACGACCGTCTACGTCACGCACGACCAGATCGAGGCGATGACCCTGGGCGACCGCGTCGCGGTGCTGCGCGACGGCCGCCTCCAGCAGGTGGACACGCCCAAGAACCTCTTCGACAACCCGGTCAACCTGTTCGTGGCGGGCTTCATCGGCTCTCCCGCGATGAACTTCGTGACCGCCCGCCTGGAGAGCGACGCCACCGGTGCCGTCCTGCGCTTCGCCGACCAGGCCCTGACGGTGACCGGCGAGGCGCTCGCCGGCAACCCCGAACTGCGCGACTACATCGGCCAGGAGATCATCCTGGGTATCCGCCCCTCGGACTTCGACGACGCCGAGTATGCCTCGCACGAGGGCAGCACGATGACCGTCACCGCCGACATCACCGAGGAGCTGGGCACCGAGATCAACGTGATCTTCACGGTGGACGCTCCCCCGGTCGAGCACGAGGACGCCGCGGCTCTGGCGGCCGACGCCGCGGGCGAGGACGACGAGGACGGCGTGGGCATCCCGCTGACCGGGAAGAACAAGTCGGTCTTCACCGCGCGCGTCAACCCGCGCAGCGCCGTGCGTCCCGGCCAGAGCCTCGCACTGACGGTGGACACCCGGCACCTGCACTACTTCGACAAGGTCAGCGGCCTGGCCATCGGCCACCCGGCAAACGTCAAGGCACCGGTCACGGCCCCCGCGTAGTCGACGGGCCCGCCATAGGCGGCAATCGAACCGAGGCACGGGGCGTTCCGGAAGAGATCCGGGCGCCCCGTGCCCGTGTGAATGGTCGGCTCCTCGCCTCGAACCACCGGGTTCGGTGCGCGCGGGAGGCGGATCAGTGGGCGCGGGACAGGTGGCGGCCGATGACCATGCGCTGGATCTGGTTGGTTCCTTCGACGATCTGCAGGACCTTCGCCTCGCGCATCAGCCGCTCGGCGGCGAAATCGCGCGTGTAGCCGGCACCGCCGAGGACCTGCACGGCATCGGTGGCGACCCGCATCGCGGCGTCGGTGGCAAAAAGCTTGGCCATCGCGGCCTGCTTGGTGAAATCACGGTGGGCGTCGCGGCGGCGTGCCGCCGCGAGGTAAAGCTCACGTGCCGCCTCCACTGCGACGGCCATGTCGGCGAGCATGAAGGACACCCCCTGGAAGTCACCGATCGGACGGCCGAACTGTTCGCGCCGACGCGAGTAGTCGACGGCGAGGTCCAGCGCGGCCTGGGCCAGACCGACCGCGCAGGCCGCGATCCCCAGCCGCCCCGTGTCCAGTGCGGCAAGCGCGATGGCGAACCCCTCGTCCTGATCGCCGATCCGCTGGGCCTCGGGGACGCGGGCTCCGTCGAAGCGCACCTGGGCGGTGGGCGAGGATGCCATTCCCATCTTGCGTTCGGGGGGTGCGGCGGTGACCCCGGCCGTCTCGGCCGGGACGTGCAGACAGCTGATACCGCGTGACCGGGAACCGGGGCTCCCGGTCCGGGCGAACAGCGTGTAGTAGTCGGCAACCCCTCCGTGGGTGATCCAGGACTTCACTCCCTCCACCCGATAACCGCCGTCCCGTGGTTGGGCTCGGGTGGCCAGTGCGGCGGCGTCGGACCCCGAGTGGGCTTCGGACAGGCAGTAGGCGCCCAACAGTTCGCCGCCCACCATGTCGGGGAGCAATCGCGCGCGCTGGGCGGCGGTGCCGAATTCGGCCACCGGGAAACAGGACAGCGTGTGCACGCTGACCCCCAACCCGACGGCCAGCCATCCCCGGCTGAGCTCCTCGACGACCTGGAGGTAGACCTCGTAGGGCTGGTCTCCTCCGCCGTACTCGCCGGAGTAGGGCAGTCCGAGCAGCCCGGAACGTCCGAGCAGGGTGAACGCGTCACGTGGGAAACGCGCCTCCTCCTCGTCACCGGCGGCCCGGCCGGTGAGCTCTTTGTCGACGAGGTCGCGGGCGAGTGCGAGCAGTTCGGCGGCTTCGGGGCTGGGAAGGACGCGGTCGACGGCCACGGTGATCCTCAACGTCTCGATGGAGAGAATATATTCGGACGTCCAATATTCGGTCGTCCAAATATATGGTGGCACACCACCGCTCCGTCTGACGATGGATTCGCCCGATGCCTTCCGCGACCTCACTCCAGGAGTTCCACCAACCGCCGCGCACTGGCGTCCCACGTCCATTCGGCGAGGATCCGTTCCCGCCCCCGCTCTCCCATCTTGCTCGCGAGCTGCGGGTGACCGAGCAGCATGTCAAGGCGGTCGGCGACCGCCCTGGGGTCCTCTCCGTCCACCACGAAGCCGGTCTCGCCGTGGCGCACCGTGTCGGGTGCCCCACCGGAATTGCCGACCAGCACCGGCAGGCCGCTGGCAGCGGCCTCCAGATAGACGATGCCGAGTCCTTCGGCCTCCAACCCCGCCCTGCGCGTCCGGGACGGCATTGCGAAGACGTCGGCCGCGGCGAAGAACGCGGGCAGCTCGGTGTGCGGATGACCGCCGGCGAAGACCACCTCTTCCCCCACCCCCGCCCACCGCGCCAACGCGCGCAGGCGATCGGCATCGGGCCCCTGCCCCACCACGAGCAGCCGCGCCCGGGGCACACGCAGACGCACCCAGGTCATCGCGCGGATCAGGGTGTCCACTCCCTTGCGCGGCACCAACCGTGCCACGCACAGGATCACCGGAGCGTCCCCCAGGCCGTAGCGCCGGCGCATCGGGGCGCCGTCCAGCCCGGGGCGAAAACGCTCGGGGTCCACACCGGGAGCGAGCCGGGAGAGCTTGGCGTGGTCGTCGGGACGCACGGCGCGCACGAGGGCCGAGCGGGTGAAGGCCCCCAGGTAGGTGAGCGCGTCCACATCGGCTGCGATGCGCGCCAGCAACCAGCTCGGCCCGGGCAGCCGCGCCCACCACACCTCGTGTCCGTGCGTAATGGCCACGATGCGCCGCGCCCCGGCCGCGCGCAGTCGTCGGGCCAGCAGCCCCAGGGGGGCAGCCGCTCCGAAGACCACCCGGTCGCAGCCATACTCGGTCATCAACTCGACGGCGCGCTCACCGACCCTGCGGGTGGGAAGCAGCGTACTGGCCGTATCGCGCCGCACCGGAAAGTCCAGTCCCGCGTCGAAGTCGTGATCGCCGGTGGAGGACGACGTGTAGACGACCACTCCGCCTTCGGCTGCCAGTCGCACGGCCAGTTCGTAGCCGAACGTCTCGATCCCGCCCTGTCGGGGCGGGAAGTCATTGGTCACCAGCAGAGTTCGCCCTGCCATGGCTGAAATGTCCTCCCCCGTCTGAAAGCGTTGCCACACACGCCCCAGTCGCATCAACAGCGGCCGGAGAGCAGAACGAACCCGAACGGCTCCCGCTGCACCGGCCACGGTGAAAGCGTTGCCAGGCGCGCACCGGGCGTGATTGCATCGGAAACCATCATGCCTGTCCCCAAGCATTCCCGGATGAGCGACGTGGCTCGACGCGCCGGCGTGTCGGCCTCGACCGTCTCACGCGTCCTGCGCGGGGCCCCCGGGGTGGCCCCCGCGGTGCGCGCCCGGGTGGAGCGGGCCGCCGCCGAACTGTCCTATGCCGTGGCCCGTGACGCCTCGTCACTGGTCACCGGTGCGACCGGCCGGGTCGCAGCGATCGTGCCGTTTCTCCACCCGTGGTTCTTCGGAGTCGCACTGTCGGGGCTTGTCCGGCGGCTGCGCACAGTCGGACTCGACACGCTCGTCTACGAGGCCGGAACCACCGGTGAGCTCGCCGGGTTCATCGGCGAACTGCCCCTGCGCCGCAACGTGGACGCGGTGGTGGCGCTTGCACTGTCACCCGACCCAGAGTCGGTACGGCGCCTGGAGTCGCTGGGGCTACCGGTGGTGTTCTGCAGCAGGACCGTCCCCGGACGTTCCAGCGTGTGCGTGGACGACCGGGGGGCAGCCGCCGACGCCACCCGGTACCTGCTCAACCTGGGTCATGTCCGCATCGCCTATCTCCAGTCGCGCGACGACACCGGATTCTCCTGGAGCTCCCAGGATCGTGTCTCGGGCTACCTGGACGCCATGGAACGCGCCGGCACACACCCGCAGGTGGTCACGACCGGTCCCGGTTCCGGTGGCGGCTGGCGGGCCACCGCCGAACTGCTCGCGTCGGACCCCGTGCCCACGGCGCTGTTCGCCGAATCCGACGACGTGGCGATGGGGGCCCTCGGGGTCCTGCGCCGCTGCCGTGTCCCGGTCCCCGGGGCGATGTCGGTCATCGGTTTCGACAACCAGGACATGGCCGAGGTCATGGACCTCACCACCGTCGCCCAACCCGTCACCGAACTGGGCGAAGAGGCGGGGCGCATGGTCGCGGCCCTGCTCGCCGGGGAGGAGGCCGGTCGCCAGGTACGACTGGCCACCCGGCTGGTCGTGCGCCACTCGGCCGCCGCACCGCTCGACACGACTCACCGACCGACCCGCACGCACCAACCGATCGCGAAGGAGCCCCATGAGCCGTAACTGGTGGCGCGACGCCGTCATCTACCAGGTCTATCCGCGCAGCTTCACCGACGCCGACGGCGACGGTCTCGGCGACATCCCCGGTGTGACGAGCCGTATCGGCTACCTGTCCGCGCTCGGCGTGGACGCCATCTGGCTGTCGCCCTTCTACCCCTCACCGCTGGCCGACGGCGGTTACGATGTCGCCGACTTCCGGGACGTCGACCCGCGGCTGGGCACGTTGGAGGACTTCGACGTGCTCGTCGCCGCCGCACACGAGCGCGATATCAAGATCATCGTGGACATCGTCCCCAACCACACCTCCGACCAGCACGCATGGTTCCAGCAGGCGCTGGCCGCCGCTCCGGGCTCGCCCGAACGGCAGCGCTACGTCTTCCGCGAGGGCCGAGGCCCCGACGGTTCGCTGCCGCCCAGCGGCTGGCAGTCGATGTTCGGCGGCCCGGCCTGGACCCGGGTTCCCGACGGGCAGTGGTACCTGCACCTGTTCGCACGCGAGCAGCCCGACCTCAACTGGGACGAACCCGAGGTCCGGGCCGAGTTCACCGACATCCTGCGGTTCTGGAGCCGGCGCGGCGTGGACGGGTTCCGCATCGATGTGGCCAACGCGCTGGTCAAGGACTTGAAAGAACCGCTGCGCGAGGTGGAGGAGGCATCGGACTCCAACAGCCTGGACAGCGTCTCCACCAATCCCGACCACCCCCACTGGGACCGTCCCGAGGTACACGAGATCTACCGCGAGTGGCGGCGCGTGCTGGACGAGTTCGACCCGCCCCGGGTGGCCGTGGCCGAGGCGTGGCTGCCCAGCGAGCGGTTGGCCCGCTACGTGCGGCCCGACGAACTGCACCAGGCGTTCAACTTCGAGTTCTTGCGCTGCCCCTGGCACGCCGACTCCTACCGCAAGGTGATCGGTACCAGCCTGGACGACGCCGGCTCCGTGGGCACGGTCGCCACGTGGGTGCTGTCCAACCACGACGTGGTGCGCCCGGCCTCGGTGCTGGGCCTGCCCGAGGGAACCGACCTCAACGAGTGGCTGATGAGCGGCGGGAAAGAACCCGAGTGCGACCGCGGCCTGGGCCTT
Organism: Nocardiopsis ansamitocini; assembly: GCF_030268225.1. GTDB lineage: Bacteria > Actinomycetota > Actinomycetes > Streptosporangiales > Streptosporangiaceae > Nocardiopsis_D > Nocardiopsis_D ansamitocini. The sequence continues at coordinate 157,504 of NZ_BSQG01000005.1, forward strand.
CGCCGCGCCCGTGCCGCGGCACTGCTGGAACTGGCCCTGCCCGGTGCGACCTATGTCTACCAGGGCGAGGAATTGGGGCTGCCCGAGGTTGCGGCGCTGCCGGCGGGGGTGCTCCAGGACCCGACCTGGGAGCGCACGGGCAATACCGTCAAGGGCCGCGACGGGTGTCGGGTGCCGATCCCCTGGGAGCGCGAAGGTCCCTCTCTGGGATTCGGCGAGACGGAGGGCTGGCTGCCCCAGCCTCTCGACTGGGCGGCGCTGTCGGTCGCCGCGCAGACCGGCGACCCGGCATCCACCCTGGAGCTGTACCGCTCGGCGCTGCGCGAGCGCAAGGCGTTCGCAGGCGACGAGTCCTTCGCCTGGGAGGACACCCTCAACGATGGCGACGTTCTGGCCTACCGGCGCGGCACCGACGTGTTGGTGCTGGTGAACACCGGAACCGAACCGATTCCGTTGCCGCAAGGGCAGGTGATCCTGTCCAGTGTGGGGCTGACCGGCGATTCGCTTCCTGGTGACGCGGCGGTGTGGCTGCGGGTGGCCGCAGAAGGGTAGGCACGGTGTGCCGGCCCCCGCAACAGGGGGCCGGCACACCCTTTGAACAGCCAGTACAACGCAAAAGCATTACGAAGTCCCAAAAAACAAAAAGGCAGAAAGAAAGCCGCATAGCCCCCTGGCGGTCACCCGGCGAGTGCAGTCGACTGCGCTGCGCCAACATTGCTTCGGCGCGGTTCTCCCCTTGCCCCCGGTTCCGCTCCGCACGATCGGCCAGGAGCCGCATGTCCGCTTTCGCGCGAAGCAACTCCGTCGCCTTCTCGATGACCCCGGGAATGCTGCCGTCCCTGCTCCTCGGGGAGGCGCTGCCCGGCCGGGGCGCCCCATCTGCCGCCCGCAGCGGCGGCAGCGGTCCTCACCGCATGGACGGCGCTGCTGCTGGGGGCTGCCGGACCGGCCACGGCCCGCAGGGACGCCTGACACCGCAGCCCCCGGACACCGGCTCCCTGAACCGAACGGCCACGTTTCGGGGAGCCGGCGAAAATCAGGTCACCGAGGAGTAGGCCACCACACCCCGGCGTACCGCGTCGATGGCGGCGCGGGCGGTGGAACGCACCCCGCTGCCCTCGGGGGCCGCCTGGGCCACCTGACCGAGCATGTCGATGAGTTGCTTGGTGGTGCGCACGAAGTCGCCGGCGGGCATCCCGGCCTCGTGCAGGATGTGGTCGAGGCGATCCCCACGGGCCCAGCGATGCGTCATCCACACGAACCCGAAGTCGGGCTCGCGCAGGAACGACACCCGGTGGTGGTACTCGGTCTCGTGCAGCTCACCCCACAGACGCGTCATCTCGGTCAGCGTCTCGCGCACCGCACCGTTGGGCACCCGGGGGGAGGCGTCGTCGGAGCGCCGCGCCTCATAGACCAGGGTGGACACGCAAGCGGCGAGCTCGATCGGGCTGAGCTGCTCCCACAACCCCCGGCGCAGGGACTCCGCCGCCAGCAGGTCGAGCTCGGAGTAGATCTTGGCCAGCAGCCGCCCCTCGTCGGTGACGGTGTCCTCGTGCAGGTAGCCCAGTTCCTCCAGCACCCGACACACCTGGTCGAAGGTGCGGGAGATGACATGGGAGCGGCCCGCGACGCGCCGCTCCAGCTCGTCCGTCTCCTTCTTCAACCGGAAATAGCGTTCCGCCCAGCGTGCGCGGTCTTCCCTGCCCTCGCTGTTGTGGCAGGGGTGCTCGCGCATCCGGGCCCGGAGCGTGGCGATCTCGGGGTCCTCGCCCACTCCCCCGCCGCCCCGGTGGCGCACGGGCGCAGGCTCCAATCCGTCGAGTTTGGTGCGCAGCGCCGAGGCGAGTTCGCGCCGCGACTGCGCCGAACGCGCGGAGAAGGACTTGGGCACCCGCATCCGACCGGCGGGCTCCACCGGAACGGGGAAGTCCGCGGCGTTCAGCCGCTTGGCCTGACGGCTGACGGTGAGCACCAGCGGCACCGGCTCGGGGCCCTTGTCCAGCCCCGGGTCGAGGACCAGGGCGTAGCCCGAGTGCCGGCCGGCGGGGATGCGGATGATGTCGCCCGGTTTGAGGGAGTGCAGGCTGCGCACGGCATCTTTGCGACGCTGGGCTCCCCGGTTGCGCTGGGCGAAGGTCTCCAGGTCGCTGAGGCGGCGCCGCATCGCCGCGTACTCCATGAAGTCGCCCCGAGGGTCGTGGGCGGCCCGGGCGTACCCTTCGAGCGCTTCCTCGTGCTTGCGCAGCTGGCGCACCAGGCCCACCACGGCGCGGTCGGCCTGGAACTGCGCGAAGGAGGACTCCAGCATGGCCCGGCCCCGGTCCCGGCCGACCTGCGCCACCAGGTTGACGGCCATGTTGTAGGACGGCTGGAAGCTGGAGTTGAGCGGATAGGTGCGCGTCCCCGCGAGCCCGGCGACCGCCTCGGGGTCGGTTCCGGCCTGCCACACCACGACGGCGTGGCCCTCCACGTCGATCCCGCGGCGACCGGCACGGCCGGTGAGCTGCGTGTACTCCCCAGGGGTGAGGGCCGCGTGGGTCTCACCGTTCCACTTGTCGAGTTTCTCGATGACCACCGTGCGGGCCGGCATGTTGATGCCCAGCGCCAGGGTCTCGGTCGCGAACACCGCGCGGATCAGGCCGCGCGAGAACAGTGTCTCCACGACCTCTTTGAACGTGGGCAGCAGCCCCGCGTGGTGGGCGGCCACCCCGCGCTCCAATGCGCGGATCCATTCGGAGAACCCCAACACGGCCAGATCGGCCTGCGGGATGTCGGCGCACTGGCGCTCGGCGTACTCCCGGATCTGCTCGGCTTCCTCCGGTGTGGTCAGGGAGAGTCCGGACTGGACGCACTGGCGCACCGCGTCATCGCACCCCGCACGACTGAAGATGAAGGAGATCGCGGGCAGCAGCCCCGCGTCGTCGAGCTCCTCGACGATCTGCACCCGGTTGGGCGGGGCGAACTTGGACCGGGGGCGGGGCGTACCACTGCGCGCCCTGCTCTGCGGGTGGCGGCGCTTGTGCGCCATCTGGGTGACGCGCGCATCGTCCTGGGCCATCCGGACCAGGCGCGGGTTGACCAGCAGACGCTCACCGTTGACCTGGATCTCCGCGGGGCGGTCGCGTCGCCCGGAGCGTTCGCGTCGGCGCTTCTCGCGTTTGGAGGTACCGGGTTCGGACTCGGCGGCCTCCGCGGGCGCTTCGTCGACGAACAGGTCGTGGATGCGGTTGCCGACCATCACGTGCTGCCACAGCGGCACTGGCCGGGTCTCGTCCACGATGACCGAGGTGTCCCCGCGCACCTGGTGCAGCCACTGGCCGAACTCCTCGGCGTTGCTCACCGTGGCACTGAGCGCCACCATGCGCACCGACTCGGGGAGGTGGATGATGACCTCCTCCCACACCGCGCCGCGGAAACGGTCGGCGAGGTAGTGCACCTCGTCCATGACGACGTACGCCAAGCCGGTCAGCGTGGTCGAGTTGGCGTAGAGCATGTTGCGCAGGACCTCGGTGGTCATCACGACCACCGGTGCGTCGCCGTTGACGCTGTTGTCGCCGGTCAGCAGACCGACGTTCTCCGCACCGTACCGGCGGACCAGGTCGGTGTACTTCTGGTTGGACAGTGCCTTGATGGGGGTGGTGTAGAAGCACTTGGCGCCGTCGCGCAGCGCGAGATGGACGGCGAATTCGCCGACGACGGTCTTCCCGGAACCAGTGGGCGCGGCGACCAGCACACCATTGCCCGATTCCAGGGCCTTGCACGCTTTGACCTGGAAGTCGTCGAACTCGAATCCGTACAGGGCCTGGAAGTCCTCGATAGCGGCGCTGGACTCCTGCTGGCGCCGGCGGAACTCGGCGTAGCGGGCGGCGTGGGTACTCATGTTGATCAAGCCTAATAGCCCGGCAAACTTTCGGCACGCCTCGGCGGGCTTGCCCGTCGGCGCGGGACGTGCCGCGCCGACTGCGACGAGTGGGGCTACGGCTACCCGGCGTCGGGCCGCTTCCGGTTGAGCGGGGAGGGCACCGCGCGCACGGGGACCTCGCCGCGCTGGATGGCGATCTCCTCGGGGGTCAGGTATTCCTCGGGGATGTCGAACTCGCCGTCCTTGGCTCCGAGCACGAACGCCTCCCATTCGGCGGGGGTGAAGAAGAGGATGCCTTTTTCGGGGGCCTTGCCATCGCGCACGGCGCGGAATCCGTCGTCGAACTTGGCGACCTCGACGATGGCCTCGGACTCTTCACTGGACAGGGACGAGCGCATCCATACGGCATCGGTGGTGTCGTGCCACTTCTCGTTCCCCTGGGCCTCGGGGGGAAGCGCGCGGGCGGGGGTGGGGTTCGACTCGCTCATGGGTCCTCTCCGTCGGAAGTGCTCGACGCCGGCGAACTGGTGTGCACCGGACTCAGATCAGGACCCTAGCGGTTGGGTGCCGTCTCGGCGCCGGATTCGTCGTCGAGCGGGGAGATCTCGTCGTCGTCCAGGTCGGCGGTGGAGTCCCCGACTCCCTTGCGGCGGTCGTTGAGGAAGCACACCAGTTCGGCGACCTCGAAGAGGAGCACCACGGGCACGCCCAGGACCATCATGGTGAAGGGGTCGCCGCCGGGGGTGACGATCGCCGCGAACACGAACGCCAGGAAGATGATCATGCGTCGCCACTTGGCGATCGCCCGATGCGGCAGCACGCCCAGGAAATTGAGCAACACCACGACCAACGGCAGCACGAAGGCGGTGCCGAACACCAGCAGCATCATGATGATGTAGCCGAGGTAGTTGTCGATGGTGATCAGGGGGACCGATCCTTCGGGGGAGAACCCGAACAGGATCTGCATCGCCTTCTCGGTGACGTAGTAGGCCAGGGCCGCACCGGACAGGAACAACGGCACCGCGAACAGGACGAAGAGGTAGGTGTAGCGCTTCTCCTTGCCGCGCAGCGCCGGTGCCACGAAGGCCCAGAGCTGGTAGAGCCAGAACGGGCACGCCACCAGGATCCCGACGATGATGGCGACCTTGAACCGCAGGAAGAACGCGTCGAAGATCCCGGTGAAGATGAGGCTGCAGGTGTCGGCGTCGGCTCCGCGCACCTCGGCGGGCAGGTCGCAGTAGGGCTTCTGGAGAAAGTTCCAGACCGGGTCGAAGAGGACGAAGCCGACGACGACGCCGGCCGTGACGAAGATGAGCGCCTTGACGACGCGGTTGCGCAGCTCGCGCAGATGATCCATCAACGGCATTCGCCCCTCGGGGTTGCCCTGCCGCCGCTCTCGCCTCGCCATTACCGCTTACTCTCCGACTCAAGGGGAACCGCGGCGCTGTCCGTGCACCCGTCCCAAGGCCGGGGGAACCGACAGCACCGCGATCGACGTCAGGTTAGGAACCGTACTGGCGCTGCTGCGAGGTCTCGGTGGAACCGTCGACGATGCGCTGGCCGGGGGGCAGCTGCGGGTATCCCTGAGGAGTCTGCTGCGGCTGCTGGTAGCTCTGGTTGTGCTGTGCGTCGTAGGCCTGCGGCGTCGCGGGCTGCGGCTGGGGCTGCTCGGGCGCCTGGGCCTGCTGCGGCTGCTGCGCCTGACCGGCCTCGTTCTCCTCGTCGGACAGGCCCTTGGCCTCGGCCTTGAGGATACGCCCGCTGCGGCCGATGGCGCGGGCGAGTTCGGGCAGCTTCTTAGCGCCGAACAGCAGTAGCGCGATCACCAGCAGGATAAGGATCTCGCGGGGGCCGATGCCCATGTCTTCAGCCTTTCTGTGCGGCGCCGGATGCGCCACCGATGGTATGCCCTGCCCGGGCAGGGGCCGTTTCGGGGCCGCTGCTGGCTGCGTCGACCGCGGCGCTCAGTGCCGCGTGGCGTGGATCGAGCTCGGCTCGGGTCAGGGCGAGCTGCGCGCCGAGGGCGCGCAAGCCCACCAGCATGCGCACCGTGAGCACACCCACGATGATCAGGCCGATGGCCGCGAACAGGAGGGCAACGGTCAACAACACTCTCCCGAGAGTACTCAATCCTCGGCAAATCTCTAGATCACGGCCCAGAAAACTACCGGTCCGCGGCATACGCAGCGAGGGCCCGTTCCGCCTCGTCGTGGACCCGTTGCGCCAGTTCGGCCGGGGCGACCACCCGGGCTCCGGGCCCCAGGCGCAGCGCCAGACGGCTGACCCAGGCCGGCGCGGGGGTGCGCAGGGTGACGCGCAACCCGCCGCCCGGACGCTCCGCCACCCGCGTGCACAGGTAGTCCTCGGTGACCCAGCGCGCCGCCGGCTCCAGATCCAGGACGACATAGGTGTCGTCTCCGGAGAGCTGGAGGACACCGCCACCGAGGTCACGCCCGCGCGCCCCCTCCGGCACCCGAGCGGCCACCGGAAGAACCGTCAGGTCCAGGACCCGGTCCAGGCGAAACAGTCGCACGTCCTCCCGCAGGCGGCACCACCCCTCGAGGAACGCGTGTCCGTCCTGAAGGACCAGGCGCATCGGGTCGACCTCGCGCTCGCTGACCCGGTCCTCATAACCCGACAGGTAGCGCAGGTGCAGCCGCTGCCCGGAGTCCAGCGCCGAGGCGGCCCGGCGCTGGATGTCTCGCACCTGCTCGTCGAGTTCGACCCGGACGTCCACTGAATCGGCCAGCGCCACCGCGGTGCCCGCCGCCTTCCGCAGCTTCTCCCCCACCCGTTCGAGCGCAGCGGAGTCGACCCCCGGCAGGTCGCGCAGCACCTCCATCCCGACCACGAGGGTGGCGGCCTCGTCCGCGGTGAGGCGCAGCGGCGCGGCGAGGGTGTCGGCGTTGCCGATGATGATCTCGCCGGTCTCCGCGGCGGCCTCCACGTCCACCTCGATGAGGTCTCCGGGGGTATAGCCGGGCAGACCACACATCCACAGCAGGCTCAGGTCCTTGAGTACCTGTTTCTCGGGGAGCGCGAAGTGCTCGGCGACGTCGGCCACGCGTACGTCGTGGCTGAGGGCGTAGGGCACGAGCATGAGCAGACGGCGCAACTGTTCGGAGGAGGCAGCACCGCGGCGAGCGGGCTCGGCCGGCGCCTCACCGGACGCCCCGGCATCGGCGTCGGAGGGGGCCGAGGCATTGCGGGCGGCACCTCGCAGGTGCGCCACGACCGCGGAGCGGACCTCCTCGGGCGACTGCACCAGGACGTGCTCGCCGTAGGAGGCGAGCTCCTCGGCGAGGACCGCCTCGTCGGTGAAGGGGTACTCCAGCAGGTCCCACCCGGGGTCCACGCCGGGCACGATACGACGGGCCCCGCGCCGCAGGCCGTGCGCGGTGTCGGCGCGCACCCGCAGCAGGGCGGGACGCTCGGGCTCGGCCGGGCGCCCTCGCACGACGGAGCGGACAGAGGCGTCAGCGGGGACCTGCACGGGCGGACCGCTGGTGTGCACGCGGACCTCCCCGACGATCCGGCCCAGTCGAAAGACCCGACGCTCGCCGCGGTCGCGGTCGTAGCCGGCGACGTACCAACGGCCGCGCAGGTTGACCACCCCCCAGGGCTCCAGTTCGCGGGGCTCCGGCTCCGGGGCTCCGGGCTTGCGGTAGTCGAAGCCGACCGGACGGCGGTCGCGTACGGCCTGCCAGACGGCGAGGAACGCCGGCTCGTCGGTGCCCAGGACCGGGGTGATCGCGGGCAATGCATCGGAGTCGACCGGGACCCCGGCCGCACGCAGCTTCAGCAGCGCGTCGGCGGCGGCACCGCCCAGGGCGGCATGGCGCCAGGCCCGGGCGGCGAGCCCGAGGACCGCGGCCTCGTCGGGAAGCAGTTCGATGGGCTCCAGCCCGTAGTCGGCGCGGGAGATGCGGTAGCCGTCCTCCTCGCTGAAGGCGTCGTGTCCGCCCATGTCGATGGGGATACCGGCGGCGCGCAACTCCTTCTTGTCACGCTCGAACATCCGCTTGAAGGCGGCGTCGCTGTCGGCCTTGCCGTAGCCGTGGACGGTCGCCCGGATCTCCTGGGCGCTGAGGTACCGCCGCGTGGAAAGCAGGCAGATCACCAGATTGAGCTGCCGTTCGGTCTTCTCCTGCGACATCGCCGCACCTCTTTTCGCCGGGCCCGTGCTCATCCGCGCGACATTCTCGCCTGCGGGATGGAACAAGACGCTACCGTGACCCGGGTGATCAGATGGCGTAATGGTGAGGTGACCGAAGTCGGGCGCTCCTGGTCCGGCGTACTGGAAATCGACGTGGCACTGGCCGGTGACGAGGCCGGGTGCCGGGCACTGGCCTACACCGCGCTGGTGGGCGAACCAAGGGTCGGCGACCGTGTGCTGCTCAATACGACGGCGCTGGCGATGGGCCTGGGAACCGGCGGGTACGCGATGGTCGTGGCGCTGCCCGACCGGCTGCCACCGGACCCGACCGGCCCGGGGCACCTGGTGAAGGCCCGCTACACCCCGATGCAGGCCACCGTGCTGGGTGCCGACGAGCAGGATTCTCCGCATCACGCGGTACTGCGTGACGCCGACGGGGTGGACGGGATGCCGGTGGTGACCGCCGACCTGCACTCGGCGGTCCCCGCGATCCTGGCGGGGGCGACGCAACGCGTCCCGGGGCTTCGGGTGGCCTACGTGATGTTGGACGGCGGAGCGCTGCCGGCCTGGTTCTCCCGCAGCACAGCGGAACTGCGGTCGGCTGGGCTGCTGAGCGGGGTGGTCACCGTCGGCCAGTCCTTCGGCGGCGATCTGGAGACGGTCACGGTGCACACCGGGCTGTTGGCCGCGCGACACGTGCTGGGAGCGGACCTCGCGATCGTGGCACAGGGGCCGGGCAATCTCGGCACCGGAACACCGTGGGGCTTCTCCGGGGTGGCCACGGGCGAGGCGGTGAACGCGGCTGCGGTGCTGAACGGACGTCCGGTGGCGTCGTTGCGCGTCAGCGAGGGCGACGCGAGGGAGCGCCACCTCGGTGTCTCGCACCACAGCCTCACCGCCTACGGGCGGATCGCGTTGGCCCGGGCCGATGTGGTGGTGCCGCTGCTGCCCGGTGACTTCGGAGCCCGGGTACGCGCCCAGGCCGCGCCGCTCACCCAACGCCACACGGTGCTGGAGGTGGGCGTCGAGGGCCTCATGGAGGCGCTGCGGGCGCTTCCGGTCCGGCTCTCCACGATGGGGCGCGGGCTGGACGCGGATGCCGCGGCATTCCTGGCGGCAGCGGCGGCGGGGCGGCACGCGGCCGGTCTGGTCGGCCGACCGCGTCGGGGCGCCCCCTGACAGCGGCGGGCCCGCTCCTGCCTACCGGGAAGGAGCGGGCCCGCCGATGAAGCGGCCGGTGGTGGTGCGACCTACTCGGCGTCGGCCGAGGGCTCGGCAGAGGGCTCGGGGGACGCTTCGGGCTCGGCCTCGGGCTGGGGCTGGGGGTCGACGGCACCCAGGATGTCGATGACGAACACCAGGGTGCCCGCGGGCGCACCGGATGCCTCGGCGTCCTCGCCGTAGGCGAGGTCCTCGGGGATGACCAGCATCAGCCTGCTGCCGACCTTCTGGCCGACGAGTCCCTCGTCCCAGCCCTTGATGACGCCGCCCGTACCGACCTGGAAGGTGAAGGGCGTTCCGTCCTTGCCGGGGTTCCACGTGGAGTCGAACACCGCGCCGTCATCCCAGCGCACACCGGTGTACTGCGTGACGACCTGCTGCTCTGCGGTGACCTCGGGGCCGTCGCCCTCGATGAGGGGGACGATCTCCAGGTCCCCGGGCGGATCGGTGTCCTCGGGAATGGTGATCTCGGGGATCGCCCGGCCGGGGTCGGGTGCGGTGGGAAGGTCGCCGCCGCCGTCGGTGGTCTGCTCGCCGGGAACGACGTCGCCCTTGCCGTAGCGGGCGGTGATGTCCACGACCGCCACGGCGCCGCCCTCGGGCACCTCCTGGCCGGCTGCCGCGGCCTGTTCGGCCTGGGCCTCGTCCACGGGCGGGAAGGCGAAGACGACGCGGGTGTCCATGGGCTGGTCGACCATGGCGTTGGCGAGCTCGGGGGTCATCTCGGTGAGGTTGAGGAGCATGGGGGCCCCTGCCTCGTAACTGGACTGGGTGAGCTCGCCCTCACCGGGACCGGTCCATTGGTAGTCGGTGATGTGCACCAGGACCAGATCGTCGGCGCGGACCAGAGCGCCCTCGCTTTTGCCCTTGCGGGCCACGCCCGTCAGTTGTTCCTCGGGGGGAGCACTGTCGGGAAAGGCGATCTCGGGCTCTTCGCCGACGTTGCCGGTCACGGTCGGAAGACGACTGTCGTAGCCGTCGTCGGACCGCATGAAGACGGGCGTCTTCCAGTCATCTGGAACGTACCCGCAGCTGGACACAGCCAGCAGCAGGGCGGAGAACGGCACCGCTAGGGCCGCGGCTGCACGTCGGCGCATATGTCACTACCTCAAGAGTTGGCCAGAAATCCCCGACACACTATCGAAGAAGCAAGAATGCACCAGCCCGGTAAGAGAGGGGTTAAGAAGGGTTAATCCCCGCACCGGTGGGGCTCGTGAACGCGGTGCCGCCGCGAGCTGCGCGCACGGTGCACGGGTCCGATCCGCACGGTCCTGCGTCATCGCGGGGGCGATCGCCGCCCGCCCCGGGCCGCACGGCCCCTGGGCGGGCCCTTCTGCCGATCCGCTACGCACGGCCGTACTGCACGGGAGCCGGCACTGCCGCGCCCAGCTCGCGCGCGGCCCGCTGGGGCCAGTAGGGGTCGCGCAGCATCGCGCGAGCGAGGAGCACCGCATCGGCGTCCCCTTCGGCAACGATGCGTTCCGCCTGCGCGGGCTCGGTGATCAGCCCGACGGCCGCGACCGGCAGGCCCGCTTCCTGCCGGACCCGGGTGGCGAAGGGGACCTGGAAGCCGGGAGCCGCCTCGATGCGGGCGTCCGGGGCCGCGCCACCACTGGAGACGTCGAGGAGGTCGACCCCGCGGGCCTGCAACTCCTTGGCCAGGAGGACGGTGTCGTCCCCCGTCCACCCCTCTCGGGGGTCGGCGGGGTTCTCGCTGAGCCAGTCGGTGGCCGAGACCCGGAACAGGACCGGTAGTTCTTCGGGCCACACCGCGCGCACGGCCTCCACGACTTCCAGGGCGAACCGGGCACGGTTGGCGAACGAGCCGCCGTAGTCGTCCGTGCGCTGGTTGGTGTACGGGGAGAGGAAGGAGTGGATCAGGTAACCGTGGGCACCGTGCACCTCGGCCACCTGGAATCCGGCGTCGCGGGCACGCTCGGCCGCCCGGGCGAAGGCACCGACCAGGCCGGCGATCTCGTCCCGGTCGAGAGCCCGCGGCGTGACATGGTCGCCGAAGGGGACGGCCACCGGTCCCACCGGGGTCCAGCCGTCGTCGGCGACGGCGACTGTACCGCCGCCGCGCCAGGGCCGGTCGGTGGACGCCTTGGGACCGGCGTGGGCGAGCTGGATGGCGGGGACGGCTCCCGCGGCCGTGATCGCCGCGGCCACGCGGGTGAACGCCTGCTGCTGGCGGTCGTTGTAGATGCCGAGGTCGAAGGGGCTGATCCGTCCTTCCGCGGTGACGGCGGTGGCCTCGGTCATGACCAGGCCCGCACCGCCGACCGCGCGGCTGACCAGGTGGGCGAGGTGCCAATCGGTGGGAGAGGCGGCATCGGGTCCGGTGGCGGCCGCGGAGTACATGCACATCGGGGACAGCCACACGCGGTTGGGGACGGTCAACGATCGCAGGGTCATGGGCTGGAACAGCGTGCTCACAAGCTTCTCCTGGGAATAGACAGCGGCGGGGCGGCGGCGTCCCATCTTGTACGACAAAAACCATACTACGAGATTGATAAAACTATGAGGTGATCCGTATTATGGCTCTTGCAAACCCGGACCTGGAAGGGCGGACGACATGGCGACCGTGGCCGATGCACAGCGGGACGTGGACCATCCGCCGCGCGAGGACATCAGGCTTGCCGGCGTCCTGGCCGCCCTGGCCGACCCGATCCGCATGCGGGTGGTCCGCGAACTTGCGGCCGCGGGCACCACGAAGTCCTGCGTGGCGTTCGAACTTCCGGTGAGCAAATCCACCTGCACCCACCACTTCCGGGTACTGCGGGAGGCAGGGGTGATCCGCCAGTCCTACCGGGGCACCGCCCGGATGAACGATCTGCGCCGCGACGACCTCGACGCCCTGTTTCCCGGCCTACTGGCCGCCCTTCTGCTCGCTGCGGGGACCGAGGTCGACCACGCCTGAGGCGCCTGGGTCGGACGGGGAACGCGGCGATCAGGCGCTACGGGGCACCGCCGAACGCAGGGGCAGGAGCGGGTACGGCAGCCCTTGGTCCGGCACGACCGCGAATGCTGCGGGCCGGAGGTCGGCCCTACCCGAGAGCAGCAGCTTCACAGCGTCCAGATCCTCTTGCAGGCCACGGTCGACGAAGTCGCCCATACGCCCGGCCACCGGACCGCGGGAGAGACCGTGCTCCCAGACGTCGGCCAACAGCGGCGAGGACAGCATCGGGGTGCGCATGCGCCCGAGGAGCAGCGGGGCGGTCTGGGCGAGGGCCAGGCGCACCACGTCCAGGTGCAGCCCGAGCGTCGCCTGGTGAAACCCGCCGCGATGAACCACCCCGGCGGGTTCCTGCCTGGCCACCTCGACCAGAACCGGGTTCCCCTGCGCAACGCCCGACAACGCGGCGACGGCTTCCGCGAGACCACCGGCAGCATCAACGAGCGCGCCGTGGACCTGGGGCAGGGCCCGGTAGCCGAAAGGGTCCTGGATCCTGGCGGGCGGCGCGGCGTCGCCGATGAGCAGGCGCAGCCACGAGGCGACCGCCCCGACACCGGGGAAGGGGATGGCGCGGGCCGCGACCCGGGTGAACGACTCCGGATTGCCGCGCACCGCGACGAAGGACAGCGCCGCGACGACGACGGCCGCTCTGGTCAGGCGCTGCGCGGCGAAGTCCCCGAAGCGGGATACGTGTGCGCGGGATCGATCGCCGCCCCCGACGTCATCGCCGTGGCCGCACCGGTCCGCTCTCCGCTGAGGGACAGCGCTGCGATCAGCGTCATCGGACCGGCCTACCGCCTGGACGACGAGCGTATCCAGGGCCTCGGACTGCTGGTGAGCGCCGAGGCCGACATGATCTCCAAGCGCCTGGGCACGGCCTGATCCACCTCGGCCGCGGCCCGGGGAGGCGCCACCGATGGCGTGCCCGGCGAAGCGGCGGGGCTCGGGATGCTTCGCGTACGCCCGCCCCGCCCGCCTGCACGGTGGGAGCTTAGAGCTCCAGGTCGCCTTCGATGCGGCGAAGGGTGTGCCGTGCCAGCGCCAGGTTGGCGCGCTGGCGGTCCAGGGCCAGGTAGAGGAAGAGCGAACCGCCCGCCCTGTCCATCAGGCGGATCAGGTGGTATTGGCCGCTGAGCGTGATGAGGATGTCCTCGATGTGGTCGTCGAGGTTGATCGCCTTCAGGGCACGGGTCTTGGCCCGAACAACCTCGGTGTTGGCCGCGGCGGCGACTTCCAGGTCGAACTGGCCGCCACCGAGGCTGCCCATGGACATCCCGCTCTCGTAGTCCACGAGGGCGACGCCGATGGCGCCTTCGATGCTCATGGCTTCTTTGAGGGTGGTTTCGATGTTCATGGGGGTCTTCCTTAGTGCTGATGTACCGATGGGCGAACTTGGTGCGGCAAAGTACCTGATTGTTCGGTCAGCCGAAAGGTACCCGATGGCTCCTACCAGCAAATCGTCATCTTGGAGTATTTGTTTCGCCCCAAATGCCCGTTACAGTACCTCAAGCAAGAGGCGGCAAGATTTCAGGGGGCATCGTGTCCATCATGGCCGCGTCCATCGAGCGTGTCCTGGACTGCCAAGGATCGCTCGCCGCGATGCTGGTCGAACGCGCCACCGGATTCGCCCACACCAGCTCCGGAGACGAGTCGGTTCTTCCCGATTCCGCAGAAGCGGCGGAAGACTTCCACCTGGCGTACGACATCCTCGCCAGTACCCGGACCGAGACAGAGTTGGAGAGTGTCGTGGTGACCACAGCAGAACGCCACTACGTCACACAGGCCGTACCCGGCGGAAACGGGGACGACCTGCTGCTTGTGGTCGTGCTCGACCGTGCCCGCACCAACATCGCCCTGGCCGGGTACCAGATCGGCGACCACGCCAAGGCGTTGTCGGCGTGAGCACCGTCGGCTCCGAGCAGGTGCCGCACAGCCTCTCCGAGGACCTGCGACAACTACGGGACGACGCCTTCACCGGTGTCCTGCGTGTCACCGGGCCGCCCGACGCGGCGATCCACTTCTCCAAGGGGCTCGTCACCGCAGTGGAGACCCCCGCGGCCCCGGGGGCCGAGACGCTCCTGGTCAAAGCCGGACGCGTGTCGGACCAGGCGTGGACGGCGGCTTACGAGGCCGTACCAGCGAGCGGCGACCTCGCCGAGGAGCTCGTCTCGCGCGGCGTGGTCTCGGCCGGCGCACTGGAACTGGTGTGCACCGCCGCACTGTTCGACGGCGCCTTCGCCCTCGCGTTGAGCACGTCGCCGCGGTGGACCACCGAGCCCGCCGGTTCCGGACCGACACTCGGACTGCGCGTCGGGATCGACCCCGAGATCATGGTCGCCGAGAGCAGGCGCCGCTTCGCCCTGCTGTCGCGGAGTTGGGGCTCTCCCGGCGAGCTCGCCCGCATCCGCCCCGCCCCGACCATCCAGCTGGGGCCGGGCAGTTCGGCGCTCCCCCCCGCCTACCGTGACCTGCTCATGCAGGCCAACGGCCGCCGAACCCCGCGTGACATCGCCTTCGTCCTGGGACGCGGAGTCTGCGCGGTCATGGCCGACACCGTGCGGATGATCGACCGCGGCCTCCTCGACGACGCCACCCGCCCCGGTCCGACCGAGGTCAGCGTCTCCCGCAGGCTTCCCGAACCCCAGACAGCGACCGAACCGGTGGGATCGCTGCCCCAACGCGCGCCCGGCTCCACCGCGGTACGCCGCCCTCCAGACGCCGAACGCACGTCGGTGTCGTCCGAGGTACTGGCGAAGCTGCGCGCGTCGGGCTACGGCCGCCACCCCCTCGCCGGCCAGAGCACGGCCGCCGAACCAGAGACCAACTGACGTGCCTGCCCGCGGTTGCGCCCCCATGGGGCCGGGGGCAGGGCCCGAACACGGTGCCCCACCGGCGCCGACCGCCGGACCGTCCGGGACGACTCCCGTACTGCCCAAACGCACTCCACCGTTGACGCCCCGGGGTCCCCGCCCCGGCCCCGGTCTGCTGGAACCGCCCGCACCCGAACCCGGGCCGATCGCGGCTCTGCGGCGCGCGCAGGCCGAGATCTCGCTGGAACGCGTTCGCCAGGCACTACACGACATGGACTAAGACCCCCGCGTGCCCTGACCCCGCCCGCGCCGCACGATCAAGGAGCAAGCGACAGGTGAGTCAGGAAGCGATCGTCTTGGAGCTGGCGGGCCTTCGGGGCCGCGTCATGGGGGTCACCGACAGCGTCGTGTCCGCCGCGGACGGACTGCTGGTGGCATCGGACACCGACGGGGTGCAGCCCCAGTCGCTGGCGGCCCTCGCCGCGGCAGCCCTGGGCCTGGGCAAACGCACCTCCAGCGAAGTGGGTATGGGCACGCTCCGCGAGGTGGTCACCCGCTGCCAGGGAGGTTACGTGGTCATCTACGCGGTGGGCGTGGAGGCCCTGCTGGTGGTGATGGGCGACGAGGGGATGGACACCGCCACCCTGCGACGTGAATCGCGGCGCACCGTCGAACGCATCGGCGAGATCCTTGAGGTGACCCCTGCCGTTTGAGGACGACGGGCAGCACCGTCACCTGCCCTCACCGCAAAGAACCGACACCGTTCGGTGTTTGGACGGCGGTCGCATGGGGACTTGGGAGCGCGTGCTCAGTTTTCTCCCCGGCAACGTGCACCGGCGCCTGCACGAGCTGTACCACGAACACGGCGCGCCGCTCATGGCCGCGACACACGTCGATCCACGGCTGCGGGCGGCCGTCGTCGAACGCGCCTCCGTGGTGAACGCCGACCTGTGCAGGCGTGGTGTCCGCCCGCGCTCCCGACGCTTCCGTGCGGCCGTCGTCGACCTGATCGACCGTCTCGTGGACCGCATCACGGCTCCCGGTGCCGTCCTGCCCAAGGCGGCGGAGCCGTTCTCCTGGTTCAGCCTCGAACTCGCAGCGTTGACCGTACTCTTGGTCCACCACGGGCACCGACCGCCCAGACCGGGCGGGATGGAGTGGGCCGGCCAGGTGCCCGCAGCTACATTCCGGCGATCAGCTTCTCCACCCGCTCGTCCACCGATTTGAAGGGGTCCTTGCACAGGACGGTGCGCTGAGCCTGGTCGTTGAGCTTGAGGTGCACCCAGTCCACCGTGAAGTCGCGCCGCTTCTCCTGCGCCTTCTTGATGAACTCCCCGCGCAGCCGTGCCCGAGTGGTCTGGGGCGGCACGGACTTGGACTCGAAGATCTTGAGGTCGCCGACCACCCGCTCCATCTGACCGCGCCGCTGCAGCAGATAGAACAGCCCGCGGTCGCGGTGGATGTCGTGGTAGGTCAGATCCAACTGGGCCACCCGCGGGGAGGACAGGCCCAGGTTGTGCTTGGCCCGGTAGCGCTCGATGAGCTTGTACTTGGCGACCCAGTCGATCTCCCTGGCGACGAGGTCGAGATTGCCGGTCTCCACCGCCTCCAGGGTGCGCTGCCACAGCTCGAGCACCCGCTTGCCGGTGGCGTCGGTGCCGTGGCGGTCCACGTAGGTCTGTACCTTCTCCAGGTATTCGCGCTGGATCTCCAACGCGCTGGCCTCGCGCCCGTTGGCCAGGCGGACCTTGCGCCGCCCGGTCATGTCATGGCTGACCTCGCGGATGGCACGGATGGGATTTTCCAGGGTGAAGTCGCGCATGACCACGTTGGCCTCGATCATGCGCAGGACCATGTCGGTGGAGGCGAGCTTGAGCAGGGTGGTCGTCTCGCTCATGTTGGAGTCGCCCACGATCACGTGCAGCCGGCGGAACCGCTCGGCGTCGGCGTGCGGCTCGTCACGGGTGTTGATGATCGGCCGGGACCGGGTGGTCGCCGAGGAGACGCCCTCCCAGATGTGCTCGGCCCGCTGGCTGACGCAGTACAGGGCGCCGCGCGGGGTCTGCAACACCTTGCCCGCGCCGCAGATGATCTGTCGGGTGACCAGGAACGGGATCAGGATGTCGGCGAGACGGCCGAATTCACCGTGCCGGCCCACCAGGTAGTTCTCGTGGCAGCCGTAGGAGTTCCCGGCCGAATCGGTGTTGTTCTTGAAGAGGTAGATCTCACCGGCGATGCCCTCTTCGTGCAGGCGCTGCTCGGCGTCGACCTGCAGCCCTTCCAGTATCCGCTCGCCCGCCTTGTCGTGCGCGACCAGGTCCAGCAGGCTGTCGCACTCCGGAGTTGCGTACTCCGGGTGGGAACCCACGTCCAGGTAGAGCCGCGCGCCGTTGCGCAGGAAGACGTTGCTGCTGCGTCCCCACGACACGACACGGCGGAACAGGTAGCGCGCCACCTCGTCCGGCGACAGCCGACGCTGTCCCCGGAACGTGCAGGTGACCCCGTACTCGTTCTCCAAACCGAAGATGCGACGATCCACGCGGTCTCACCCATCTCTTGTCCCACTGCGCCGCGGGCGGCGTGCCCGCGGCGCTCCACTGTCCATGACCGGCTCAGGTGTCGGAATCGGTGTCGGTGTCTTTGGTGTCGGCCGCGTGCCCCTGAGCGAGCAGTGCGGTCAAGCGGTCACCCTGAACCCGCCGGAACTTGCGGTGCGGCCGTGCACGCTCCAGGACCGCGACTTCCAGGCTGGTCGCCTCCAACTCGCGCTGCTCGCCGTTCTCGTGGGCCAGCGCGTGCACGGCCGCACTCAGCGCGGCGGCCAGCGACGCGTCCTTGACGTAGCGTTCCCGCAGCACCGTCGTGACGTGCTCGGCCGAACCGCCCATCGCCAGGAAGTCGCGCTCGTCCACGACCGACCCGTCGAAGGTGATCCGGTAGATCTGGTCGGAGTCGGCGGTCTCACCGACCTCGCCGACGACGATCTCGACCTCCCAGGGCTTGTTGCTCTCGGTGAAGATGCTGCCCAGGGTCTGCGCATAGGCGTTGGCCAGCATCTGGCCGGTGACGTCGCTGCGGTCGTAGGTGTAGCCGTGGCTGTCGGCGTAACGCACTCCCGCCAGACGCAGGTTCTCGAACTCGTTGTAGCGCCCGACCGCGGCGAAGGCGACCCGGTCGTAGAGTTCGCTGATCTTGTGCAGGGTCCGGGACATGTTGTCCGCCACGAAGAGGATTCCGCCGTCGTACTGCAGGACGACGGCGCTGCGGCCGCGCGCGATTCCCTTGCGCGCGTAGTCCGCCTTGTCCTTCATGATCTGTTCTGGCGAGACGTAGAACGGCATCGACACCGGCGTGGTTTCCTTTACTGGTCGAAGGGGCCTGGGAGGGGCGTCAGCTCACCGGGGCGGTGGGGCCGTCGGGGTGCTGGGTGCGCCCCTCGACCACAGTGGCGGCCAGTTCGGCCACCTCGTCGGCGGGAAGCCTGCGGTGTCCCTCATCGGTGATGACGTCGACCAGCGGGAAGATCTTGCGGTACACGTCGGGGCCGCCGGTGGCGGAGTCGTCGTCGGCGGCGTCGTAGAGCGACTGCAGCGCGGCGAGCGCGGCGTCGGACTCGCCGAGGTCGTCGCGGTAGAGCTTCTTCAGCGCACTCTTGGCATAGACCGATCCCGAGCCGATGGAGTGGTAGCGGTGCTCCTCGTAGCGTCCGCCGACCGGGTCGTAACTGAAGATCCGGCCCTGTTCACGGCCTTCGTCGTAGCCCACCAGGAGCGGAACGACGACGAAACCCTGCATGGCCATACCGAGGTTGGAGCGGATCATGGCAGCGAGGCGGTTGGCCTTGCCCTCCAGGGAGAGCGGGCGGCCCTCCTTCTTCTCGTAGTGCTCCAACTCGACCTGGAACAGTTTGGCGAGCTCGATACCGATCCCCGCGGCTCCCGCGATGGCCATCGCGGAGAACTCGTCGGTGCGGAACAGCTTGTCCATGTCGCGGTTGGCGATGACGTTGCCGGAGGTCGCCCTGCGGTCCCCGGCGAGGACGACCCCGCCGGGAAAGGTCAGGGCCACGATGGTGGTGGCCTCGGGCGTGAGGTGCTCGGTGGGGCGCCCGGTCGGAAGGTCGGCACGGCCCGGCAACCGCTCGGGGTTCACCTCAGCGAGGAATTCGACGAACGACGAGGTTCCCGGATTCATGAAGGCTGCGGGCAGACGTCCGCCGCCCTTGAACGCTTCAGACACGCGACTCCCTTCGATTTGCGCCCCCACCCGATACGCAGGGGCGAGCGGGGCACGAGGACTTCTTCAGTTTGTCTGGACCCTACTCAAGCGCCGAGAAAACAGTCGGCGAGTGGGACTTTTCGGTGAGATGACCGACCGGGACCGATCTCCCGTGACAGAGCCGACACGTGTTTTGGTCACGGCCACGAGACTGCTCCCCTATCACAAGAGCCGGTGACGCTTGGTGCAGCGCCACTACCGGTACGGGAGGCGATGGGACGGAGGAAGGCCGGTGACCGGGGTCACTGACCGCCCTTCTGCACGAACTGACGCACGAAGTCCTCGGAGTTGGACTCCAGGACCTCGTCGATCTCGTCGAGGATGTCGTCGACGTCTTCGGAGAGCTTTTCGTTGCGCTCGGCGACGTCCGTGCCCGCCTCGACCTCTTCGACCTCCTCGTTCTGGCGCGTGGCGTGCTTCTGGCCACCAGTGTCGTTCGCCATGTGGGGGTTCCTCCCTGTCGGTTGGGCTCTCGCCACATATCTTGGCCATTCGGCGAGCGACTCAACCTTGATCACCACGTCTGTTTTGCGGACGGTACCCGCGCCACAGTGCGTACACACGTCTGAACAGCTTCGGCGCGCCGGTTCTTCCGCACGGGACCGATCGATGTCACAGCCGACCCCGGCCTTGGGGACACGCGAAAAGCCGCGCCCCCGGCGGCGAGTAAGGTACCGGGCATCGCGATTACCCCCACCCAGGAAAGGGCGCACAGTGGCCGACACAAGCGAGTACGCCGCGACATTCGATCTCGTGGACAGTGACGACGACCAGCGGATCTCCGCAGCGGAGCTGGGACGGCTGATGGAGGTGCTGGGCAGTCCGCTCTCCGAGGAGAAGGCGGCGGCGGCCGTCGCAGAGATCGACGGTGACGGTGACGGGCTGATCTCGCTGGAGGAGTTCGCCCAGTACATGAACCGCACGGCCTGATCGTGTGCGCGTCGGAGCCGCCGGTCGCGGCTTCCGACGCGCGCCGGACGGCCGCCGGAGAGAATCGGTGCGTTCGCGCCCTGGTGACAAGGAGTCCCGTGTCCTACGCATTCGACCCCGAACTGGCACCGTCCGCGGCACTGCTGCCACCACCGGTGGCGCTGGACCCCCAGGAGGCCCGGACGCAGACGGCCGAGCTGAGCGCGACGGCACCCGAACCCGACACCGGGGGGATCGACGTACAAGACCTGCTCGTCCCCGGACCGGTGGGAGCGCCCGACGTCGCCGTCCGGGTCTACCGGCCCCAGGAGGAGTCCGGCCCTCTTCCGGCCGTCTACGACATCCACGGTGGCGGGTTCATCATGGGCGGCATCGACGCCGCACACCCCGGCAACGTGGAACTCGCACGGGACCTGGGGGCGGTCGTGGCGAGCGTCGAGTACCGGCTGGCCCCCGAAGCGCCCTTTCCCGCCCCGCTGGAGGACTGTTACGCGGGCCTGGTGTGGCTGGCGGACAACGCCACCGAACTGGAGGTGGATCCCGATCGGGTGGCATTGCACGGCATCAGTGCGGGCGGCGGCCTGGCTGCCGCGCTGACCCTGCTGGCCCGTGACCGGGGCGGACCGTCGATCGCCTTCCAGTACCTGGGCGTCCCCGAGTTGGACGACCGGTTGGCCACACCGAGTATGCGGGCGTTCACCGACACCCCGATGTGGAACCGGCCCAACGCGGATGTCAGCTGGAACTGCTACCTGGGCGAAGGCGTTGCCGGATCGGAGGACGTCTCCCCTTACGCGGCCCCGGCCAGAGCCACCGACCTGGCCGGACTACCACCCGCCTACATCTCGGCGATGCAATTCGACCCACTGCGCGACGAGGGCATCGCCTACGCCATGGCGTTACTGGCCGCAGGGGTCACGGTCGAGTTGCACGTGTTCCCTGGAACCTTCCACGGCTCGGTGATGGTGAAGCAGGCAGAGGTGTCCAGGCGTGAGGCGACCGAGCGTTTGTCGGTGCTGCGGCGCGCACTGCACGGTGTCCGGGAGGACGGTGCTGCTGCGCCCCGACGGTGACCGCTGGTCGTGGGGAACGGGATCTCAGGGCAGCAGCCCCGCCCTGCGTGCCGCGACGACCGCCTCCAGGCGCGTGCTGCTGTCGAGCTTGCGCATGGCGGTGCGCAGGTAGCCCTTGACCGTCTCGGCCCCGATCCCGAGTCTGCGGGCCGCCTCGGCGTTGCTGGCGCCCATCGCCACGCAGGCGAGGACGTCGAGCTCGCGGGGGGCCAGCCTGGGGGCGGATTCGGGGGCGCGCGGGTCGGCGGCACCGGCCAGGCGGTCGCAGACGTCGCGCAAGCTCTGGCGGAGCTGGGGATCATCGGCACGCTGGACGAGTGCGCGCAGTTCGGCGTGGGCACAGCGCACCTGCTCCCACCCCGTGCTGCCCTGATGCGCGGGTGTTCCAGCCTCGCGGGTCAGGCGGCCGGCCTCGTCGCGCACGACGAGGTCCTGCTCCAGTCCTCGGGCGACACGCAGTGCGGAGGCGATGGTGCGGTCGCCCAGGGGCACACTGTGGCGCAGCGCCCCGTAGAGAACGGCGCGTACCCGGCCGCGTACGACAACGGGGACGGCGATGATGGAGCGCAGGCGCTCCGCGCCCACCGGCCGGTCGTACTCGTGGCTGATGGAGCGTGCGCTGGAATAGTCGTTGACGGCGAAGGGCCGCGCCAGGGCGATGCTCTTGCCGCCCAGGCCCGCGCCCACCGTGATGGCGAGGCCGCGCAGTGCGTCGCCGCGTTCACCGGAAAGCTCGGTGAGGCGGAGCTGCCCGCGGCCGGTCATGGGACCGCCGAAGGCCATGTGCACACCCGTGTGTCGGCGCAGTGCCAGCACGGCACCCCGAATGGCCGCCCCTTCCTGGGCATGGGTCGCGCTGACTGTCATGGCTGCCCCTTGAGTCACCGGATTCGGCACGCACTCTGACGCGCGGAGTCCCCCCGTTCGGGGGTGGTGAGACCTGGCTCACTTTGCTCACGATAGTACGCAGCGCAGGACCGGGATGCTCACTCAGGAGGAGACGTGGCACAAAAGCCGGGGACGGCGATCTTCAGGCGAGCACGGGACTTCTTGTTGGAGCACCGCGAGGACTACACGACGGCTCGCGCGGGATTCTCCTGGCCGCAACTGGCGGAGTTCAACTGGGCGCTGGACTGGTTCGACGTGATAGCCGCGGGCAACGACCGCACAGCACTGTGGATCGTGGAGGAGGACGGCTCGGAGGCGAAGTTCTCCTTCGCCG
Organism: Nocardiopsis ansamitocini; assembly: GCF_030268225.1. Lineage (GTDB taxonomy): Bacteria > Actinomycetota > Actinomycetes > Streptosporangiales > Streptosporangiaceae > Nocardiopsis_D > Nocardiopsis_D ansamitocini. Next base: position 180,012 of record NZ_BSQG01000005.1, read on the forward strand.
AGTTGTCCCGGCGGTCGGCCCGGGTCGCCAACTGGCTACGGGACCAGGGGGTACGTCGGGGGGACCGGCTGGTCCTGATGGTGGGAAACCAGGTGGAACTGTGGGAAACACTGCTGGCGGCCACGAAGTTGGGGGCGGTGGTCATCCCGGCGACGACGCTGCTGGGGACGGAGGAGCTGCGGGACCGACTGGTGCGGGGCGAGGCCGAGCACGTGGTGGCAGCGACCGCGCAGGCGGGGAAGTTCACCGCCCTGGACGGCGACTACACCAGGATCGGGGTGGGCCCGAAGCGGCCGGGATGGCTGGACTACGCGGACTCTGCCACCGCCGGCCCCACTTTCACGGCAGACGCCCCGACCAGGGGCGACGAGACCCTGTTGTTGTACTTCACCTCGGGCACGACCGCGCAGCCCAAGCTGGTCGAACACACGCACGTGTCCTACCCGGTCGGACACCTGTCCACGATGTACTGGATCGGCATCGAACCGGGCGACGTGCACCTGAACATCTCCTCGCCCGGCTGGGCCAAGCACGCCTGGAGCAACGTGTTCGCGCCGTGGAACGCCGAGGCGACGATCCTGGTCTACAACTACACGCGCTTTGACCCTGCTGCGTTGTTGACGCAGTTGGAACGCTGCTCGGTGACCAGTTTCTGTGCACCGCCCACCGTATGGCGGATGCTGATCCAGGCCGATCTGACCCGGCTGCGCACTCCCCCCGCCAAGGTGGTGGGGGCCGGCGAGCCCCTTAACCCCGAGGTGATCGAGCACGTTCGCGCGGCATGGGGTGTGCGGATTCGCGACGGATTCGGACAGACCGAGACGACCGTGCAGGTGGCCAACTCCCCCGGCCAGGAAGTGCGTCCCGGATCGATGGGCCGGCCGGTGCCCGGCTACTCCGTGGTGGTGGTCGATCCGGCCACCGGCGGACCCGCGGCGACCGGAACCACCGGGGAGATCTGTCTGGACCTCGCCGAACGCCCGTTGGGGCTGATGGTGGGGTATGCGGGTGACGAGGAACGTACCGCCGAGGCCATGCGCGGCGGTTACTACCACACCGGTGATATCGGGGTCTGTGACGCCGACGGCTACATCACCTATGTGGGGCGCACCGACGACGTGTTCAAGGCATCGGATTACCGGATCTCCCCTTTCGAGCTGGAGAGCGCGCTCCTGGAGCACCCGGCAGTGGCCGAGGCCGCCGTGGTCCCCGCCCCCGACCCGGTGCGTCTGGCCGTTCCCAAGGCGTTCGTGGCACTGGCCGAAGGGTGGTCGGGGGACGCCGCCACCGCCGAGGCGATCTTCGCCCACTCGCGCGCGGTGCTGGCGCCCTACAAGCGGGTGCGGCGTCTTGAGTTCGCCGCACTGCCCAAGACCATCTCGGGCAAGATCCGCCGGACCGAGTTGCGGACCCGGGAGGCCGAGTCCGGACCGGGAGCGGAGTTCCGCGAAGGGGACTTCCCCGGCCCGTGACCGCGACATCCGAACCTGTTGAGGAGGCGCAGTGGAACCGTCCTACTCCCGCGGGGATTGCGAGCCCCCATTGCTCGACCAGACCATCGGCCACAACCTGGGCCGGGCGGTGGCCGCCCACCCCGACCGGGACGCACTGGTGGACGCGGCCAGCGGCCGGCACTGGACCTACGCCCGGTTCGACGGGGCCGTGGAGGAGGTGGCGCTGGGGCTGCTGGCAGCCGGCGTGGCCGCCGGCGACCGGGTCGGCATCTGGGCCCCCAACTGCCCCGAATGGGTGCTGGTGCAGTACGCGACCGCGCGGATCGGCGCGGTCATGGTGACCGTCAACCCCGCCTACCGGGCACACGAACTGGAGTACGTGCTCAACCAGGCGGGTGTGCGACTGCTGGTCTCCTACCGGCGCCACAAGACCAGCGACTACAGGGCGCTGGTCGATCAGGTGCGTCCGGCCTGCCCGGAACTGCGCGACGTGGTCTACGTGGCGGACCCGACATGGCAGCGGCTGATCGAGCGCGGAGCGCGCCTGTCCCCTGCGCTGCTGGCCGAGCGAGAGGCCGCGCTGCGTCCCGACGATCCCATCAACATCCAGTACACGTCGGGGACGACCGGTTTCCCGAAGGGTGCGACGCTGTCGCACCGCAACATCCTCAACAACGGGTACTTCGTCGGCGAACTGCTGGGGTACACCGAGAACGACCGGATCGTCGTGGTCCCGCCCTTCTACCACTGCTTCGGGATGGTGATGGGCAATCTGGCGGCCACCAGCCACGGTGCCTGCATGATCATCGCCGCTCCGTCCTTCGACCCTGCGGCCGCACTGCGTGCGGTGGCGGCCGAGCGCGCCACATCGCTGTACGGGGTGCCGACCATGTTCATCGCCGAACTGGACCTGCCGGACTTCGCCTCCTACGACCTCTCCTCGCTGCGCACCGGGATCATGGCGGGTTCGACCTGCCCGGTGGAGGTCATGCGTCGGGTCATCGGGGAGATGCACATGGCGGAGGTGGCGATCTGCTACGGGATGACGGAGACGTCGCCGGTGTCCGCGCAGACGCGGCGCGACGACGACCTGGAGCGGCGCACCGCCACCGTGGGACGGGTCCTGCCGCATCTGGAGGTCGCGGTGGTGGACCCGGCCACGGGGGCGACGGTGCCCCGCGGGGTGTCGGGCGAACTGCGCACCCGCGGGTACTCGGTGATGCTGGGCTACTGGAACGACCCCGAAGCCACTGCCGCGGCGATCGACGCCGAGGGGTGGATGCGGACCGGGGACCTGGCGGTGATGCGGACCGACGGCTACCTCGACATCGTCGGACGCATCAAGGACATGATCATCCGCGGCGGCGAGAACGTCTACCCGCGTGAGATCGAGGAGTTCCTGCACACCCACCCGGCCATCTCCGACGTACAGGTGATCGGGGTTCCCGACGCCAAATACGGCGAGGAGGTCATGGCCTGCGTGATCCTGCACGAACCGGAAACCGGGCTGAGCGCGGCCGAACTGGCCGCGTTCTGCCGGGACCGCCTGGCCCACTACAAGATCCCCCGGCACGTGCGGGTGGTGGAGTCCTTCCCGCTGACGGTCAGCGGCAAGGTCCGCAAGGTGGCGATGCGCGAACAGGCCGTCGCGGAGCTGTCCGGGCCACCGTCCTGACCCGTGGCCCACCCGCTGCACGGACGGGCCACGGTGCACCGGGGCGCTCGGGTCAGCCCCGCGCCCGGTAGGCGATTTCGCCGTCCAGGACGGTGAGCCAGGCCGCCCCCTCGCTGATGTGGTCCACGGGGGCGGCCTCGATGTCACGGTCCAGGACGACCACATCGGCGAGCATTCCCGGGCGCAACGAGCCGAGTCGGTCCTCCACCCCCACCGCGTGCGCGGCGTCCAGGGTGTGGGCGCGCAGCGCCTCGTGCAGGGTGACGGCCTGGTCGGTACCGATGGCCGCGCCCTCACGGGTGGTGCGGCGCACCGCATTGGCGATGGTGTCCAGGGGGCGCAGGCTGGAGACGAAGGAGTCGCTGGACAGCACGGGGCGCAGGCCGAGGTCGAGTTCCTCCCGCATCGGCTGCAACCGGTGGGCCCGGTCGCCCAGGCGACGCAGGAAGTCGCCGCCGCTGTCGTGCAGGAAATTGGGCTGGTTGACCGGGATGACGCCGTAGTCGGTGAACCGCTTGACCTGCTCGGGCGTGGGGTAGCCGCAGTGCTCGACCCGGGGACGCGGGTCGGGACCCGAGACCTTCGCTGCGGAGGCGATGGCGGCCAGGGTCTGCTCCATGGCCCAGTCGCCCTGGGTGTGGATCGCGACCTGCCAGCCCTGTTCGGCGGCTTTGGTCACCAGGTGCACCAACTGGTCGGGGTCGTGGTACATGCTTCCGGCGAACTGCCCCCGCTCGCCGTAGGGCGTGCTGAACTTCGCGGTGCCGCCGAGCAGGGTGCCGTCGGAGTAGAACTTCATTCCGGTGAGGCGCAGCCAGTCGTCGCCGAAGGGGCCGGCCAGACCGATCGAGGTGAGTGCGTCGAGCTGGTGCGAGAGCGGCATTCCGAAGGTCCGCAGCGGCAGGGTCCCGGCTGCGCGGGCCGCACGGTAGACACGCAGTTCGCGTGCCGAGACCTGCGGGTCGCACACGGTGGTGACACCCGCGGACAGGTAGGGGTCGGCCGCGGCGGCCAACCAGCCCAGGAGCTGGTCGGTGGGCAGTGCGGTGTGAAAGTTGGGACCGTGGCAGCCGATGTCGACCGCCAGGGGCAGCAGCAGTTCCATCGCGGCGTCCAGGACCATCCCGGTGAGCCGGCCGCCCTCGTCGCGCAGGAACGTTCCGCCCGCGGGGTCGGCGACGTCCTCGGAGATACCGCTCCAGGCGAGTGCGGCGGAGTTGACCACGGCCTGGTGGCCGGAGACGTGGTAGACGATCACCGGGTGCTCGGTGGTGGCCGCGTCCAGGGTGCGCCGGTCGGGGCGGCCCCCGGGGTACTTGGCGTCGTCCATGCCGAAGGCGCGGACCCACTGGCCGGCGGGGGTGCGCACGGCCTCCGCGGCGATCGCCGCGGCGAGCTCCTCGGCACTGGTGACCGCCGGGTAGCCGGCGTCCACCGCGGCGAGCGACTCTGCCGTGGACAGCAGGTGGTTGTGCGGGTCGATGAACCCGGGAAGGACGGTGCGTCCGCCCGCATCCACCTCGACCGCGCCCGGACCGGCGGCGGCGCGTGCGGTCGCGTCGTCGGCGGCGATCAGCACCCGGCCGTCGCGCACGGCCAGCGCGGAGGCGCGAGGGTTGGCGTCGTCCATGGTCAGGACGGTGGCGTTGTGGATGAGCAGTGCGGACACGGGCAGCGTTCTCCTTGGGCGGGTGGGGCGTGCCACCGCGTGGATCGGGCGCGGCGGCACGGGCGGATGGGGCGTTCGGGCCTGCCTAGGAGGCGGGCACGAGAACGTCTTCGTCGCGGTAGCGGGGCGCCTTGACCAGGCAGGCGATGCTCAGCAGTGCCATCGCGACGAGCAGGCCGGCGACCGGGTAGATGCTGCCGGTGAGCGCGAAGAGGGCGGTGCACGCCAGTGGGGACAGGCCGCCGAAGATCGCACCGGCGATCTGGTAGGCCAGCGAGACGCTGGTGTAGCGCGCCTTGGGCGGGAACATCTGGGACAGCACCCGGGCGATGGGCCCGTAGACGGTGGCCATGGCGAGGCGCATGACGCACAGGACGAGGAAGATCAGGGCGGTGCTCCCGGTCTCCAGGACGAGGAACTGCGGGACCGCCAGCACTGCGACGGCCAGCAGGCCGATGGTGACGACCCGCACGGTGCCGAAGCGGTCGCCCAGCCAGGACACGCCGAGCGTGGCCACGAGTTCGACGAAGGCCGCCACCGACAGGCCCGTGAGGATGACCTGTTCGCTGATGCCCGCCTCGGTCGTACCGTACGCCTGGAGGAACGTGGTGACGATGTAGTATCCGCCGACGGCGACCGGCAGTACGCCGATGCCCAACAGCAGCGGGCGCCACGAGCCGCGCACGGCCTCCAGCAGCGGCAGTTCGGTGGGCCGGTCGTCGGCCTGCTGGGCCGCGGTGAAGACCGGCGACTCCTCCACCTTGAGCCGGATCAGCAGACCCACCGCCACCAGCAGCGCCGAGGCGAGGAACGGCAGGCGCCAGGCCCACGTGTAGAGGGCGTCTCCGCCGAAGGTGGCGATGAGGCTGAAGGCTCCTGTTGCCAGCAGCGCGCCGGCGGGATTGCCCAACTGCGCGAAGGAACCGTAGAAGGTCTTCTTGTCCTCGGGGGCGTGTTCCACGGCCATGAGCACCGCACCGCCCCACTCACCACCGACGGCGATGCCCTGGACGAAGCGCAGCACGACCAGGAGCACGGGAGCCAGGACGCCGATCTGCTCGTAGGTGGGCAGCAGCCCCACGGCGAAGGTGGCCACGCCCATCATCAACAGGGTGGTGACCAGAGCGGACTTGCGGCCGATGCGGTCACCGTAGTGGCCGAAGAGGATGCCGCCCAGCGGGCGGGCGAAGAACCCGACGGCGAAGGTGGCGAACGAGGCCATCAGACCGGTCATCGGGTCGATGCCCGCGGGGAAGAAGAGGGTGGCGAAGACCAGGCTGGCGGCGGTGGCGTAGATGTAGAAGTCGAACCACTCGATGGTCGTTCCGACGAAGGCCGCGATGGCCGCACGTGCCGGGTGATCGGACGTGGGGGGAATGCGCTCAGACATGGCAACTCCGTGCGGGAATCGGTCCGGACCGGGCGAGCGGGGAGTCGTCCCTGCTCGCGAGCGGTTCGGCGTGGGACGAACGGGCGATGATGTGACGGTAGACACCCGCACAACGCAACGCGCAGGACGATCTCCACAGTCGGGCCCGTGACTAATGTGCAGTCCGCACAGTCAGCGGCGCCGACCGGAAGACAAGGGGGAAGGGATGACGCTGACGGTCCGCGGACTCGTGGCTCACGATGACCTGGAAGTGCGAGCGGTGGCCGGGACGTCGGGCCTGGACAACCCGATCCGCTGGGCGCACGTGACCGAACTCGCCGATCCGGTGCGGTGGCTGCGTGGCGGCGAATTGGTGCTGACCGTGGGCCTGGGCCTTGGCGCCACTCCTGCCGAGCAACGCGCCTACGTGGCCCGGCTGTCCGCTGCGGGCTGCGCCGGTCTGGGGGTCGCAGTGGACACCTGGTTGAGCGAGCTGCCCCCGGCCGTTCCCGAGGCGGCCGGCGCGTGCGAACTTCCACTGTTGGTGGTGGAGGGCAGCACGCCCTTCATCGCGATCGTGGAAGCGGTTGCCGACCACTACGCCGCCGAACGGGTGGAGGCTCAGCGCCAGGTCCTGGCGGCCCAGGACGCGATGGCGCGCGCCGCGCTGCGCTCGGGGCCCGCCGGGGTGCTGGGCGAGCTGGCCACGGCCACCGGCGGACAGGCGCTGCTCTTGGACCGCAACGGCATGACCGCCTCGACCGCGCCCGCGGGCGAACCCGCATGGCACGCGGCGGCTCGCTCAGCGCTGGTACTGGACGGCTCACGACCGCGCGGGATGACCGTGCTCGCGGACGGCGCGGCCAGTGTGCTGTTGCAGAGCCTCGGGGCGAGCGGTACCACGCTGGGCTGGCTGGGGCTGCGCTGCGCGTCGCCCGTCTCCACCCACACCCGGATGCTGGCCAACCACGCGGCGTCCCTGCTGGCGGTGGACCTGCTGCATTCGCGTGACGCGCGGCGCGCGCTGCACCACCAGCGGGCGCCGCTGCTCCGTGCGCTGATCGAAGGCTCCACGGCGACGGAGGAACTGACCACCCGGCTTCTGCCGCTGCCGGTGGGACCGCTCGAAGTGGCCTACTATCCCGGTGACGACCCCGCCCGGTTGCTGGACGCGGCCGCGGACGCGCTGCCCGACGTCCTCGGCGACACCACCGGCACCGAACGCGTAGCCATGTGCGCCCTGGGCGCGGGCCTGGTGGTGGTCCTGCCCGACACCAGTGGGACGGGCCCCCGGGTCGGCGAACGGCTCCTCGGAGTGCTGTCGGCAGCCGCGGGAGCGGAACGGTCGGCCGGGGCGTGCGGGGCACGGGGGCCGTCCGGGATACGCGAGGCGGTTGCGCGTGCCCGACACGCCGCAACGACGGGACGCGGGTACCGCAACACCGACGACGCCGACTCCTGGTCCGTACTGCGGGGAGCCATCGACCCTGCCGCCGAGCGGGAGTTCACCCGCTCGGTCCTGGGCGCCCTTCAGGAACACGACACGCGCAATGGCGCCGACCTGGTGCACACCCTGCGGCACTACCTCGACAACGGGGCAGGGATCGAGGCGACAGCGCGGGACCTCGGCGTGCACCGCAACACGCTTCGGACCCGGTTGCGCACCGCCGAGCGGGTCATGGGCCGCTCGCTGGACTCGCCCAGGCACCGCCTGGAGCTCGCCCTGGCCATGGAGCTGTCCCCCGATCCCGACCACACCGGTGAGGATCTGGAGTAACCCGCTACCGTCGCTCTCCGCCGAGGGCCGCCAGCAGGTCCGCCGCGGTGGCCGACCGGTCCAGCAACGCCCCGACGTGCTCCTTGGTGCCGCGCAGCGGCTCGAGGGTCGGCACGCGTTGCAGCGAGTCGGTGCCGGGGATGTCGAAGATGACGGAGTCCCAGGAGGCCGCGGCGACGGAATCGGCGTACTTGGCCAGGCAGCGGCCCCGGAAGTAGGCGCGGGTGTCGGTGGGCGGTTCGGTGATGGCGAGTTCGACCTCGGCCTCGTCGAGCAGTCGCTGCATCCGTCCCCGGGCCACGAGGCGGTTGTAGAGCCCCTTGTCCTCGCGGACGTCGGAGTACTGCAGGTCCACGAGTTGGAGGCGGTGATGGTCCCAGTCGATGCCGTCGCGGGAGCGGTATCCCTCCAAGATCTTGAGTTTGGCGACCCAGTCGAGCTGGTCGGCCAGGCGCATGGGGTCCTCGGCCAGGGTTGCGAGGACGGCCTCCCAGCGGTCGAGGACGTCGGCGGTGTCGGGGTCGACGTCGGAGCCGAAACGATCCTCGACGTACTTGCGGGCCTGTTCCAGGTACTCGCCCTGCAACTGCAGCGCGGTCATCTTGCGACCGTCGCGCAGCCTGGCCGCGTGGGTGAGCGTGGGGTCGTGGGAGATCGCGCGGAGATCGGCCACGGGGGTCTCCAGCGACAGGTCACCGCTGAGGAAGCGGTCCTCGATCATGGCGAGCACGATCGCGGTGGTACCGGCCTTGAGATAGGTCGAGATCTCGCTCATGTTGGCGTCGCCGATGATGACGTGCAGACGACGGTACTTGTCGGGGTCGGAGTGCGGCTCGTCGCGGGTATTGATGATGGGCCGCTTGAGCGTGGTCTCCAGACCGACCTCGACCTCGAAGAAGTCGGCGCGCTGGCTGATCTGGAACCCCGCGTCGCGCCCGTCCGCGCCGATGCCGACCCGTCCCGCGCCGCACACGACCTGACGGGAGACGAAGAACGGGATGAGGTTGCGCACGATCTCGGCGAAGGGCGTGGCCCGCTGCATCAGGTAGTTCTCGTGGGTGCCGTACGAGGCGCCCTTGTTGTCGGTGTTGTTCTTGTACAGCTGGATGGGCTCGACAGTGGGAATGGCCGAGGCGCGCCGGGCCGCGTCGGCCATGACGCGCTCCCCCGCCTTGTCCCACAGCACCGCGTCACGCGGACCGGTGACCTCGGGCGCGGAGTACTCGGGGTGGGCGTGGTCGACGTAGAGCCGCGCGCCGTTGGTGAGGATGACGTTGGCCAACCCCAGGTCCTCATCGGTGAGCTGGGTGGGGTCGGCGACTTCTCGGGCGAGATCGAAGCCGCGGGCGTCGCGGAGCGGGTTCTCCTCCTCGAAATCCCATCGGGCCTTGCGGGCCCGGGCCGCCGAAGCCGCCAGGTAGGCGTTGACCACCTGAGTGGAGGTCACCATCGCATTGGCACCGGGGTTGCCGGGCACGGAGATGCCGTACTCGGTCTCGATGCCCATAATCCGCCGCACAGTCATAGGTTGAGGTTATCCAGCGGACACCGTTTTGGAACGTCGTGTCGCCGATTGTGCTCTAACAGCCGCGCTGCGTCCGCGGGTCGGGTGCGGCGCCCAGGGCCCGAAAAGAGCCGGGACCACTCCGCCACAGCACCGTGACCTGCACGGCTGCCGCCGCCCCGGAGCGTGGTGGCACGACGGGGCGGCGACAGGGCCCGGGCTGCTCAGTCTGCCTGGGCGATGACCTCTTCGTGGACGGCGACCTGGTCCTCCTGGGTCGCCTGTTCCCCAAGCGCGGTGCTGAAGACGAGGATCTCCTCGGTGCGGCTGGTCAGCGAGCCCGCGTCGGCCCGGTACACGGCTTCCTCGCCCAGTCCGGCAACCTCCGTCTGGGCCGAGCCGGCCAGGCGCAGCTCGGAGAAGACGGGGTCGTGGGGATAGACGTCGAGCATGTAGCCGCCGGTGGCACCCATCCAGCCGCAGTGCAGGCCCGGGAAACGATCGTGTGCCTGACCTGCGGCGGCCTCGGCGTCAGCGGGCATCTCGAACTCGGCGGGGTCGTTGAACCACTCCTCCGACAGTTCCATGTCCGTGACGGCACCGTCGAGGGCGGGCGCGGCCTCGACAAGGCCGGCGCACGTCTCGGGCAGCGGCCACGTGCTGGCCTCAGGACTCTGTCCGGCAGCGTCGGGGGCGGCGGAGGAGGTATCCGGTTCGTCTGCTGCGGCACAGCCCACGAGCAGGACGAGAGCGCACAGGGTCAGGGATGGGGGGATGACGCGCATGGGTACTCCAGGTGATAGCGGGGCGGGGAGCACCGCTCGGGGCGACCCGGGGCATGCGCTCCCTGAGCCACCGGATAGTACCGGTTCGGCTGCCCTGCGCCACCCCTGCTGCTCATCGACTTGGCGCGTACCGCAGGGGTGGCCTATTCGGCTGCCAGGATGTCGGTGTGCAGGGCCGTCAGCTCCGCACGCCCCAGGCCGAGTTCGTAGGTGGTGGCGAAGACGAGGGTCCGACCCGAACGGCTGACCATGGAATGCATGCCGTTGCGTTCGCGGTGCAGGGCCTCCTCGCCCAGACCGGTCACCTCGGTACCGTCTCCGGCGCCCTCGGGGTCGAAACGGTGCTCCGACCAGAACGGCTCGTCAGGGAACACCTCCACGACGAGGGAGGCGACCTCTCCGCCCTGCCAGGAGCAGACCAGGCCCGGCAGGGACTCCATGTCCTGTCCGATCAGCTCCTGCTCGTCGGCGGGCAGCGAGAACTCGGCGGGATCGTTGAACTGGTCGATGAGCGGGTCCAGCCCGGCCACCGCGTCGCCCAGCGCCGGAGCCTGCTGCGCGAGACCCGCGCAGTCCTCGGGCAGCGTCCACCCGCGGGCGGCGTCCTGATCCGTCTCCTGCGAGCCGTCGCCGGCGGAGCAGCCGGCGAGCAGGGCGAGGCAGAAGGCGGTGGCGGCAAAGAGTACTGCGCGGTGCATGTGGGAGAACTCCTGAAGGTGGGGGAGGCTCGGAACGCTCCGGAGGCGCCCCTCCGGGGCCACGTGCCCGCAGGCCCGCGCCCGGCTGCGGCCCCGGGCCGTGCGAGATGGCCGACCCTACACCAACGCCCCTGGTCGTTCCGGGGTTCCCCTCGGGACGGCAGGCCCGAGGGGAACCGGGGGCTTGCTTGTCCGCTCCTCTCGCCCCGGGACGATCGCGCAACCGTGACGAACGGGAAGAACGAGGACGACGGGGAGCCACCGGTGGCCGGCAGGTCCCCGTCGTTCTTTCGGTGAAGCGCGTTCCTACAGGTACTGGCCGGTGTTGGCCACGGTGTCGATGGACCGGCCGGAGTCGGCGCCCTTCTTACCCGAGACCAGCGTCCGGATGTAGACGATGCGCTCGCCCTTCTTGCCGGAGATGCGCGCCCAGTCGTCGGGGTTGGTGGTGTTGGGCAGGTCCTCGTTCTCGGCGAACTCGTCCACGCACGCCTGGAGCAGGTGGGCGACCCGCAGCCCGCGCGCGCCGACTTCCAGGAAGTCCTTGATCGCCATCTTCTTGCCGCGGTCCACGATGTTCTGGATCATCGCGCCGGAGTTGAAGTCCTTGAAGTACAGGACCTCCTTGTCGCCGTTGGCGTAGGTGACCTCCAGGAAGCGGTTCTCCTCGGTCTCGCCGTACATCCGCTCCACGACGCGCTGGATCATGGCGTTGACGGTCTCGGCCGCAGAACCGCTGTGTTCGGCGAGGTCGTCGGGGTGCAGCGGAAGGTCGTCGACGATGTACTTGGCGAAGATGTCGCGGGCCGCTTCGGCGTCGGGACGCTCGATCTTGATCTTGACGTCGAGTCGCCCCGGACGCAGGATCGCCGGGTCGATCATGTCCTCGCGGTTGGAGGCGCCGATGACGATGACGTTCTCCAGGCCCTCGACACCGTCGATCTCACTGAGCAGCTGGGGCACGATCGTGTTCTCGACATCGCTGGAAACACCCGAGCCGCGCGTGCGGAAGATCGAGTCCATCTCGTCGAAGAACACGATGACCGGGGTGCCTTCGCTGGCCTTCTCCCGCGCACGCTGGAAGACCAAGCGGATGTGCCGCTCGGTCTCGCCGACGTACTTGTTGAGCAGCTCCGGACCCTTGATGTTGAGGAAGAAGCTCTTGCCCGCGTCCTGGCCGGTGCGCTCCGCCACCTGCTTCGCCAGGGAGTTGGCCACCGCCTTGGCGATGAGCGTCTTGCCGCAGCCGGGCGGACCGTAGAGCAGGACGCCCTTGGGCGGACGCAGTTTGTGTTCGTAGAACAGGTCTTTGTGCAGGTAGGGAAGCTCGACCGCGTCGCGGATCAGTTCGATCTGACCACCGAGGCCACCGATGTCGCTGTAGGCGATGTCGGGGACCTCTTCGAGGACCAGCTCCTCCACCTCGGACTTGGGGATGCGCTCGTAGACGTAGCCCGAACGCGACTCCAACAGCAGCGAGTCGCCCACGCGCACCGGCTGGTCGCGCAGCGGCTCGGCCAGTCGAACGATCTTCTCTTCGTCGTGGTTGGAGATGACCAGGGCACGCTCGCCGTCCTCAAGGAGCTCCTTGAGCATGACGACCTCACCGATCGTCTCGTAGGAGGCCGCCTCGACGATGTTGAACGCCTCGTTGAGCATGACCTCCTGCCCCGGCCGCAGGGTGTCGAGATCGACCGAGGGACTCACGTTGACCCGCATCTTGCGGCCGTTGGTGAAGATCTCGACAGTCTCGTCGTCACGGGCCTCAAGGAAGACCCCGAAGCCTGACGGCGGCTGCGCCAGCCGGTCGACCTCCTCCTTGAGCGCCACGATCTGGTCGCGCGCCTCCTTCAGCGTCGCCACCAGGCGCTCGTTCTGACCGTTGGTCGCAGCCAGGCTGGCCTGGGCCTCCCGGAGTCGGTCCTCGAGCAACCGTACGTGCCGAGGGGAATCGGCGAGTTTGCGCCGCAGGACGCCCAGTTCCTGCTCCAAGTAGGAGACCTGGGCCACGAGCTCCTCACGGTCGCGCTCTGCCTGACGCTCGTCGTCGCGATCGGCCACGTCCGCCACCTCCCGTTAAGAGGAAAAACCTAATCGGGAGCCTACCTACCCGGGGCCCATTCCTAACCTGTCCTCGGCGGCCAGTGTCGAACCACTCGGTTTTTAATCGCGGATAAGACGAGCTCACCCTGCCGATCAGGGTGTTCTCGTAATGAGAACGTAACGTCCGGTCCCGGCCTTACTGTCCGTTTTCGGAGTTGACAGGAGGAGTCGCAGCGTCCGTGGCCGCGGCGTCCGGCGTCGCGGCGGGCTCCACCGAACCGGCAGCGGCGGCTTCAGGAGCGGACTGTGCGCGGTTCTTGGCGTACTCCTCGCCGTAGGAGCCCTTGGCGGGACGACGGCGGCGGTCCGGCGCGGTGGTGTCGTCGGCCAGACGACGGGCGGTGACCAGGAAACCGGTGTGGCCGATCATCCGGTGGTCGGGGCGCACGGCCAGGCCCTCGACGTGCCAGGTGCGCAGCATGGTCTCGAAGGAGTAGGGCTCGTAGAAGGAGCCGTGCTCGCGCAGCCCTTCGACGACCCTGGAAAGCTGGGTGGTGGTTGCGACGTAGACGCAGATGAGACCGCCGGGGACCATCGCCTTGGCAACGGCGTCCAGGCACTCCCAGGGGGCCAGCATGTCCAGGACCACCCGGTCGAAGTCGCCTTCGTCCAGGCTCTCCACCAGGTCGCCGACCGTCAGTTTCCAGGCGGGGTGCTCGGCCCCGAAGAAACGCTGGACGTTGGTACGCGCGATGTCGGCGAAATCGGCGCGACGCTCGTAGGAGGAGAGCAGGCCGTCATCCCCCACAGCGCGCAGCATCCAGCACGACAGCCCGCCCGATCCGACACCGGCCTCCAGCACGCGGGCGCCGGGAAAGATGTCGGCCTGCGCGACGATCTGTGCGGCGTCCTTGGGGTAGACGATGGTCGCGCCGCGCTTCATCGACAGGGTGAAGTCGGCCAACAGGGGGCGCAGCGCCACGTAGGCGGTCCCCGAACTGGCGGTGACCACGCTGCCCTCGGGGGCGCCGATCAGATCGTCGTGGTCCAGGCGGCCACGGTGCGTGTGGAACGCCGTCCCGGCGCGCAGGGTGATGGTGTGCATCCGCCCCTTGGGGTCGGTCAGCTGCACGATGTCGCCGTCCCCGAAGGGTCCGCGGCGGCCGTGGATGCCGGTCACTGATTTCTCGTCTCTGCGGTGTAGATCGTGTGCTTCTGGGCCGGTCGCCCAGCGTATCGGCCTTCGCGCACCCCCCGAAACGCGCAGGGGTGACGCGCCACACACTTCGCCCGGCGGGGGTTGGATACTGGTCGGACGGCCTCGGAGTACCGGTGGCCAAGTGGCGGGTGTGGCCGACAGCAGAAGGGCATGAACTCGATGGTGCAGCACGCGGTGCGGACCGGACTGGGAATCGACATCGGCGGGAGCGGGATCAAGGGGGCCCCGGTGAACCTGGACACCGGGGAGTTCCTGGTGGAGCGGGTCAAGATCGCCACCCCGCAGCCCGCGACCCCCGAGGCGGTGGCCGAGGTGGTGGCCGAGATCGCCGCGCACTTCCCCCATCACGTGGATGCCGACTGCCCTCTGGGCGTCACGTTCCCCGCGGTGATCCAGCACGGGGTCGCGCGCAGCGCGGCCAACGTCGACCCGTCCTGGGTGGGCACCAATGTGGAGCACCTGCTGGCCAAGGCCACCGGGCGCCGGGTCTACGTCGTCAACGACGCCGACGCGGCAGCGGTGGCCGAGCACCGCTACGGGGCGGCTGCGGGAACCGAAGGAGTCGTACTGCTGACCACGCTGGGAACCGGAATCGGGACCGCGTTGCTGCTGGACGGCCGCCTGGTGCCCAACACCGAGTTCGGTCACCTGGAGATCGACGGGCACGACGCCGAGACCCGGGCTGCCTCCAGTGCCAAGGAGCGCGAGGACCTGTCCTACCAGCAGTGGGCCGAGGAACGCCTGCAGCGTTACTACTCGGTGGTGGAGGACCTGCTCTGGCCGGACCTGATCGTGGTCGGCGGCGGGGTGAGCCGCAAGGCCGACAAGTTCCTGCCGCACCTGCACCTGCGGGCGCCGATCGTCGCGGCTCAGCTGCGCAACACCGCCGGGATCGTCGGTGCCGCCGTCCTGGCCGCGGAGCAACTGGGCTGACGCACCGAAAAGACCACTGCCCGGCCGTGCCTCTCCCGACGGCCGGGCGTTTCCCCTCCCAGGGTGTGCGGTGCAACAGCCCGTCCTCCGCCACCAGAGGCGGGACCGGACCGGTCATACGTGCTCGGTGCGCCTGCTAGTTGGCGCGGGGGGTGAGCACTCCGAGGATGCGGCGCGCCGCAGCCGAGGAGTTGACTGCCGGGGTGAGCGGGCTCATGAACGGCACGGCCGGCTCTTCGTGCGAGGCACGCAGCCACCACCACAGCCGGCCGCGGTGCGGACGCAGCACTGTGCGCTGAGTCCTCAGGGGCACACCCCAGATAGAGGACGGGTCGCGTAGAGTTGCGTCAATTGCGCCTATTTGGCCGTCCAGGGACGTCTCCAGCCCACACTCCTGCAGCCGCGCGTCGAGCGAGCGCAGAGCGGAGAGCCACAGCACGTCGTTGCGGCCGTAATCAATGTGCTGTCCGGATCCGGCCAGCGAAGGCATGCCCATTGGGGGTGTCTCGATGGTCATTCACAGGTCCTATCCACTGGTGATTTCCCACGAAAACGGGACTTTAGTCCCTTGACTCTGCACCCCCTTTCACCTCGAAAGATAACCCTATGCAAATCACGCATAGAGGTATTTCTTTTACGGATAGCCACGAAGCCCAGGTCGGGTCCCTAATCTAGGCTCATGCCCCAGCGTGATGGTGCCTTACCTCCGGAGTTCTGGTCCCGCCCCGCAATGGCCACCGCACTGGCCACCTGCGACATGGCGGCGATCGTGGAAGCCATCCGGTTGACCCGCGGATGGTCTCAGGCTGAGTTGGCCCGAACCGTGGGCTACAGCCAGAGCTGGGTGTCACGAGTCGTCAACGGCCAACAGTCCCTCACCATCGACCAGGTGAGGGAGATCGCGGGACGGCTCGATATCCCGGTCCATCTTCTCAGGTTCGCGACCGTGGGCGCCATGCCTACGTCCTTCGCATCGTCACGCCGTCCCACCGTGAGCGCGGTGGGCATCGTGAAGGGGGCGGATCCAACGAGGCGCCGAGAGTTCGCAAAGGTCGTCGCCATGACGGCCACCCCACTGCCGTTGGCGAGCGCAGCGGGCAACATCAATGAGACCACGGCGCCGACCCTGCGCTCCATCACCGGTGGGCAGCGGCGTCTGGACGCATCCTCCCCCTCCCGCGACCTGGCCAAGGCCGCACTGGCCCACCTGGAGTTGTCGGGGCGGACCCTGGGGAGGGCACGACGTACACCGCACCTGGTGGACGTGGCCGCCGCAGCCAGCGAAGCAGCGGGCTTCGCCGCGTGGCTGCATGCCGACATGGGTGACGCCGGGTCGGCACGGTCCTATTACCGGGTGGCGGTCGAGCATGCCCGTCAGGCCGGCCACGGCCTGCTCGACGTGTACATGCTGGGCAGCCTGGCCGCGTTCGAAATCGACTCCGACGATGCCGAGCTCGGGCTGGGCCTGGCCGCCGAGGCGACCCGCCGCCTCGGCAACGACTCCCACCCCACGGCGCGCGCCTGGCTGGCGTGCGTACGCGCGATGGGGTACGCCGGTCTGGGCGACTCCTCCTCCACGCACCGCGAGCTGAGGACGGCCGGAGCCGAGGTGGCCCGCCCCGACAACGCCGAACCACCATGGCCGTGGGTGTTCGCGTTCGACGACGCGAAGGTGGCGGGGTACCGGGCACTGGCCGCGGTCCGCCTGCGGCGCCCGCACGAAGCCCGCTCGGCGTTCTACGAGGCGTTCGGCAACTCCCGGCCCCCCGGGGCCAAGCAAGGGGCGATCCTGATGGTGGAGCTCGCCTCGGCGCACGCCGATGCCGGAGACGTCGACGAGGCGTTCCGACTGGCCTCCGAAGCGCTGCGCACCGGAGTGAACTTCCGCTCCGAACGGGTGATCGGGCGGGTCAGGCGGTTTCGCCGCGACTACCACGGCCCGCGTGCCCGCTGTGTCAGCCTGCTGGACGAACAACTCACCGCGATGATCACCGGTCGGTTGCCGGCCTGAGAGGAGGCGCCCCGGGTCCTTTCCGCGGACTCACCCCGCCGCGGCGAAGGCCCGGTTCACGTCGGCTGCGATCAGCACGCCGTAGGGGCTCCCGTCCGCCTCGACCAGGAGGTACTCGGCGGACGGGTAGTCGTGCATCGCCCGCAGCAGTTCCTCTCCGCTGGAGTCTGCCGAGAGCACGATCTCCGGAACGATGGCGCGCGCGGTGTTGGCGACCGGCAGCCACGGACGCCGGGGCTCGGGGACCGCCGACACAGCGGTGTCGCTGACCAACGAGGTCGGGGTGCCCAGCGAGTCGGTGACGATGATGGCCCCGGCATCGGCCACTGCTCGTTGCCGCAGCGCCTCGGCCAACGGGGTGTCCCCGATCACCAGGACGGCCCGACGGGCGAGGAGCCGAGCGCGGATCGCGGGGATGCGCTGACGCAGTTGTGCGTTGCGCAACGACGAGCTGGCCCCCATCCAGATGAAGGCGCCCAGCAGCACCGACCAGAGCATCCCGAACAGGCTGGGTGCGACGCCCAACCAGACCGCGTACACGAACGGCAGCGCGATGATGAGGGCACCCAGCCCCCTGCCGACCCAGGCTGCCGCGACCGTTCCGCTGTGCGGCCGGCGGGTGACGGCCCACACCCCGGCGCGCAGGATTCTCCCCCCGTCCAAGGGGAGGCCGGGCAGCAGGTTGAAGACCGTCACCAGGAGGTTGGCCACCCAGAGCTGCCAGACCAGAACCCCGACGACGGTGGCCGGATCGACGAGAAGATAGACGACGAAACCGCCACCGGCCAGTACCGCCGAGAGCAGCGGCCCGGAGAACGCGACCCAGAACTCGCGTCCCGGGGTCTGCGCCTCCCGTTCGATCTCGGAGACCCCGCCCAGCATGTAGAGGGTGATACGGCGCACCGGGAGGCCGAAGGAACGCGCGGCCACGCAGTGGGCGAGTTCGTGGATAAGCACCGAGACGTACAGCAACACGGCGAAGGCCAGGGCGACCAGATAGGAGGCCGGCCCCAGGTGCAGCGCACGCTCCACCATCGGCTGGTAGAGGACCGTGATGATCACCGCGATGAGCAGCCACGAGGGCGTGACGTAGACGGGTACGCCCAGCAGGGTGACGATCCGGATCCCACCGCGCCCTCTCGAACTGCTCGTGGTCCGTGTCTGCCGGGGGGTCCTGCCTTGTTCGGTCACTCCTTCAGGCTACGCGGTCCCCGAACGCCGGGCCTGCGGATGTCGTCGTGCGCGTCTAGGGTGAGGAGTCATGAGCTCCACTCCTTCTCCCGTGCTCCGGGCACTGTCGCCATCGCGTGCCGGGGACTTCATGCAGTGCCCTCTGATGTTCAGGTTCCGGGTGATCGACCGGTTGCCGGAGAAGCCCAGCCCGGCGGCCAAGCGCGGGACTTTGGTCCACGCGGTGCTGGAGCGCCTGTTCGAACTGCCCGCCGAGAGCCGCACCCCGCGCTCGGCACTGGCGCTGCTGGAGCCGCAGTGGAAGGAGCTGCGCGAACGCGAACCCGAGATCATGGAGATGTTCGCCGACGACACGGCGCTCCAGGAATGGCTGAGCGCCGCACGGGCGCTGGTGGAACGCTATTTCGAGATGGAACGCCCCGAACGGCTCGAACCACGGGAGCGCGAGATGCGGCTGGAGGTCGAGCTCGCGGACGGACCACGGCTGCGCGGCTACATCGACCGGCTGGACGTCGCGCCCAACGGCCAGGTGCGCATCGTCGACTACAAGACCGGCAAGAAACCATCGGCCCGGTTCGAGGAGAAGGCCCGATTCCAGATCTTCTTCTACGCTGTCATGATCTGGCGCGAGACCGGCCGGGTCCCCGATCGCCTGCAGCTGCTGTACCTGGGCGGCGACGGCGGCGCACGATGGTACGACCCCACCGAGGCCGAGCTACGCGACGCCGAGGCGCACATCCGGTCGGTGTGGGACGAGATCACCGCGGCCGCGCGGGCCGGGGAATGGCAACCGCGCAAGTCCAAGCTGTGCGGATGGTGTGACTACCAGGCGCACTGCCCGGAGTTCGGTGGGACTCCCCCTCCGCTGCCGGCCTCCTCCTGACCGGCGGTGCCGATCCGGTCTCCGGGAAGCGCCAACCGTGATTGTGGTCCGCTGATCGGGAAGAATCGGGACCATGTCCATCCGTGTGCTGCTCGTCGACGACCAACCCCTCCTACGCCAGGGCTTCCGGATGATCCTGGAGTCCCAGTCCGGGGTCAGTGTGGTGGGCGAGGCCGGTGACGGTCACGCCGCGGTGTCCGCCACCAGGCGGTTGCTGCCCGACGTGGTGCTCATGGACATCAGGATGCCCGGGAAGGACGGTATCGACGCCACCCGGGAGATCACCACGTGGGCGACACATGCCGGACAGGCCGTGCGGGTACTGGTCCTGACCACCTTCGACCTCGACGAATACGTGGTGGAGGCGCTGCGCGCCGGTGCCAGTGGCTTCCTCCTCAAGGACGTCCCTCCCACCGAGCTGCTGTCGGCGATCCACGTGGTGGCCGCGGGCGCCGCGACCGTGGCCCCCTCGATGACCCGCCGTCTCCTCGACCGGTTCGCCGACCGGCTGCCCTCGACGCGTGTCTCCGTCCCACCACGGATGCACTATCTGACCGAACGCGAGCGCGAGGTGCTTCGGCTGTTGGCACGCGGACTGTCCAACGCCGAGATCGCGCACCGGTTGGTGGTCAGTGAGACGACGGTGAAGACCCACGTCGGCAACGTACTGACGAAGCTGGGGCTGCGCGACCGGGTGCAGGCGGTGGTCTACGCGTACGAGAACGGGGTAATCACTCCGGGTAAGGCGGACGACTGACCCGAGGGCTGCCACGGTTTGGAGCGGGCCCACCGTATCGGCGGGGCAACAGGGGAGATTCCACGTGACGGAGGTCACTCTTCGGAGTCGGTCGTGCGCCGCCAACCCCACGCCCCAGCCCCGCGTCCCACGGGGCGGGGCACATGCCTCGATCCCCCGAACTCATCCGATGACCGGATCGAGACGGGACCGTCTTGGAGGAGGTATCCAACCCCGGCGATGACCGAGCGAGCCCAGCGGCACAGCCCGCTGAACGACGACACCCTGCTGAGCCGCCTGCGCGACTGGCGCGCCTCGCGCGATCCCGAATCGGGGGCGGAGGAGTTCGACGACGACGCGGTGCAGCTTCCCGACCCGCGGGCGATCGATCTGGTCCTTCGAGTGGGAGAGCTCCTGCTCGCCAGTGGGGAGTCCACCGAAGCCGTCAGCGAGGCGATGCTGAGCCTGTCGGTGGCCTTCGGACTGCCGCGCAGCGAGGTGTCGGTGACCTTCACCGCGATCACCCTGTCCTGCCACCCCGGCGGCGACCAGCCCCCGGTCACCGGGGAGCGTGTCGTACGGCGGCGCACCCTCGACTACTTCCGGGTCAGCGAACTGCACACCCTGGTCCAGGATGCGGCACTGGGCCAGGTGGAACTGGAAGGGGCGATCGCACGGCTGCGCGCGGTCAAACGGGCCCAACCGCCCTACCCGCGCTGGCTGATGGTCGCTGGGTTCGGGCTGATCGCCTCCAGCGCCAGCGTGATGATGGGCGGCGGCCTCATCGTGGCCACCGCCGCGTTCCTGGCGACGGTGCTGGGCGACCGGGTCTCGGTCGGACTGGCCGAGCGCGGCGTGGCGGAGTTCTACCAGATGATCGCGGCCGCGACCATCGCCGCGAGCATGGGCGTGGGCCTGCTGTGGATCAGCTCCGAGCTGGATCTGCGGTTGCAGGCTGCGGCGATCATCACCGGAAACATCATGGCGCTGCTGCCCGGGCGGCCCCTCGTCTCCAGTCTGCAGGACGGCATCAGCGGGGCCTACGTCTCGTCGGCGGCACGGCTGCTGGAGGTGTTCTTCACCCTGGGCGCGATCATCGCGGGCGTCGGCATGGTGGCCTACACGGCCGTGCAGCTGGGCGTGAACATGGACCTGGACAATCTGCCCTCGGCCGGGACCTCGATGGCTCCCCCCGTACTGCTGGGAGCGGCCGGGATCGCCGTGGCGTTCGCGGTGTCCATGGCAGTACCGCTGCCGACCCTCGCCCCCATCGGCGCGTTGGGCGTGTTGATCTGGGTCTGCTACGCAGGACTGCGCGAGGTCCTGGATGTACCGCCGATCGTGGGAACCGCGGTGGGCGCGATCGTGATCGGCGTCCTCGGGCACTGGCTGGCACGACGTACCCAGCGCCCGGCGCTGACCTACATCGTCCCGGCGATCGCACCGCTGCTGCCGGGCAGCATCCTGTACCGGGGGCTGCTGCAGATCAGCATGGGGGACCCGGTGTCGGGCATGGTGAGTATCTGCGAGGCCGTGGCCGTGGGCATGGCCCTGGGCGCCGGAGTCAACTTCGGTGGCGAACTCGTACGCGCCTTCCAACGGGGCGGACTGGCCGGCGCCGGACGCCGTGGGCGCCAGGCCGCACGGCGCACCCGCGGCGGCTACTGACCGACGGCCCGTGTCCATAGCGGTACGGACACGGGCCCGCCCCGTTCGACGGTCCGCTGCCGGAGCACCCCATGCCTACCAGGGTTCCTTTTCGCACAGCGTCCACCCCACGCCCACGATGATCGAGGCCGCGATCAGGCCCGCGGCCCACCATGCCGAGTCGATGTCCACGTGGGCCTGCGGTTTGGGATCGACCCTGCCGCCGGGGTCGTAGGCCACCGCCAGGGGTCGGTCCGCGCGGTGGGCCGGACTGCCCGTGGTCAGGGTGGCGGGAGCACCGCCCAGACAGTCGAGACGGTAGTCGTAGTGGACCGTGTCGGTGGTAAAGCCGTAATCATCGACGTCAGTACGGGTGAGCGTCACGACCCGCGTGTCCACGTCCAGCACGGTGCAGTCGGCCACCCGTCCCCGGTCAGCCAGTACCCAGTTCTCGAAGGCGGTCGCCGTGGTCCCGATCGCCAGGAAGACGAGGGCTCCGGGCAGGAAAGCGGGGGTTCCGCGCAGGAGACTGACAGCGAGGATGCAAAAAGCGGTCACGTATCCGATCGTCGCCCACCAGCGCCCGCCTGGTCCGTACGCACTGAGCATCAGAAAACCGAGCAGCACCGCTGCGACGAGCAATGGCGCCGCCACGGCCGCGAGCACGCTCAGGTGCCGCGCGTCGAGAGCACGGCTGTACGAAGGACCCGATCCCCGTGCCGACCACACCACAGTGCCCCGTTCCCGCTCCCAGCGTTCGGATCTACTGGCGACAACTCTCACCGCTCCCCCGCCTGTTACCGACGGGTTCTCCCGAACCGTGACCCGGACAGCAAGAACGCCCGCCCGCCGGTCCCCCCTTGACGGGAGACCCGGCGAACGGGCGCTGACGACGGCCGGGGCCGGCGGTGGATCCTAGACGACCGCGCTGACCTGCTTGCGCAGTTGTTGACGCGCGGAGCGCTGCCGCTTGGCCTCGTCGGGGTCCAGGATCGGGGCGGCTGCCAGCAACTGCTTGGTGTAATCGTGCTGGGGGTTCTCGTACACGGCGTCGCCGTCCCCCATCTCCACGACCTTGCCCTTGCGCATGACCGCGACCCGGTCGCTGACCTGGCGGACCACCGCGAGGTCGTGGGCCACGAAAATGAGCGTCAGGTCGAAGTCGTCCTGCAGTTCCGAGAGCAGGCGCAACACCTGGTCCTGGGTGGAGACGTCCAGCGCCGAGACCGGCTCGTCGCAGATGACCAGCTTGGGATTGAGGATCAGCGCGCGGGCGATGGCGATGCGCTGGCGCTGGCCGCCCGAGAAGGCGTGCGGGAAGCGGTTGTAGTGGTTGGCCTCCAGGCCGACGCGCTCCAGCAGCTCCTGAACCTTGCGCTTGATGAGCTTGCCGTCGCCCTCTCCCTGCACCCGGAGCGCGGTGCCGATGCTGTCGCCCACGGTGAGACGCGGGTTGAGCGAGGAGTAGGGGTTCTGGAAGATCATCTGGATGTCGCGGCGCAGCGGGCGCAGCTTGCGCTCGGGCAGCCGGGTGATGTCGTTGCCCTCGAAGACGATCGAGCCCTCGGTCGGCTGGAGCAGTCGCATGACCATCCGCGACAGGGTGCTCTTGCCCGAGCCCGACTCGCCCACGATGCCCAGGGTCTCCCCCTGGTAGAGGTCGAAGGAGACGCCGTCCACGGCGTAGAAGTCGGTGGTGCGGCCGAACATGCCGCCGCGGACCTTGAACTTCTGCCGGACGTCGGTCACGCTCAGCAGCAGCTCGCCCTTTGCGACGCCGGATCCGGAGTCCTTGACGCTGCCCTTCGGGGTGGCCTCGGCCTGGGGGGCGGCCTGCTGCGCGGCAGCACGGTCGGCGCGCACCTCTGCACGGCGCTGGGCCCGGGAGACCTCGACCCGGGGCACCGCGGCCAGCAGCGAGCGGGTGTAGGGGTGCTCGGGCGAGGAGAGCACCGAGCGCACGTCGCCCCGCTCGACGGCCTCGCCCTTCTTCATGACCAGGACCTCGTCCACCGATCCGGCGACGACCGCGAGGTCGTGGCTGACCAGGATCAGCGACATGCCCAGGTCCTGGCGCAGGTCGTCGAGGAGGTCGAGGATCTGCGCCTGCACGGTGACGTCCAGGGCCGTGGTGGGCTCGTCGGCGAGCAGCACCTTGGGCTCGCACACCAGCCCCATGGCGATCAGCACGCGCTGGCGCATACCGCCGGAGAACTCGTGCGGGTAGGAGTTGATCCGTTTGGCGGGCTCGGGGATGCCGACCCGCTCAAGGGCGTCGATCGAACGCGCCTTGGCCTCCGCGGCACTGGCCTTGGGCCGGTGCGTGCGGTAGGCCTCGATCAGCTGGTTGCCGATCGTGTACTGCGGGTGCAGCGACGACATCGGGTCCTGGAAGACCATCGCGATGTCGTTTCCGCGCATGGCGCGGATCCTGGAGTCGGGCGCGCTCACCACGTCGACCCCGGCAACGGTGAGACCGCCGCTCATACGGGCCTTGGAACCGCGGTGCAGGCCCATGAGCGCGAGCGAGGTGACGCTCTTGCCCGAGCCCGACTCGCCCACGATGCCCAGCGCGCCGCCGGCGGGAACCTCGAAGGAGAGGTTCTTCACCGCGTGGACGTCGCCGTCCATGGACGCGAACGTGATGGAGAGGTCTCGCACGGAGACGACGGGGTCACCGCTGCCCGCGGTGCGGGTTCCCGGGTTGGTCATTGCCGGTCTTCCTTCGGCTCGGGCGCCGCGGGAGGGTTGTCCCGGGGCGGGAGAGGATCGTCATCGTGGTACTGGGTCCGGCGAGGCGGTACCGGATCGCGGTACCGCCAGGCCGGCTAGTGCGCGGCCCGCACCCGGGGGTCGACCAGCGGGTAGAGCAGGTCGACGAGCAGGTTGCAGACGACGATGAAGATTGCGCCGAACAGGGTGACACCCAGCACGACGGGGAGGTCCTTGTAAGCGATGGCGTTGACCGCGTAGCGGCCGATGCCGTTGAGCGAGAACACCTGCTCGGTGAGCACCGCACCACCCAGGACCAGACCGATGTCCAGACCGAAGATGGTCAGGATCGGGGTGAGGGTCGGACGCAGGCCGTGCTTGAGGACGACCGTACGCTCCTTGAGGCCCTTGGCCCGAGCGGTGCGGATGTAGTCCTCGCCCATGGTCTCCAGCATTCCGGCGCGGGTCTGGCGCGCGTACTGGGCCGCGTGCAGGAAGGCCAGGACGACCCAGGGCAGGAACAAGCCCGACGCCCAGGCCACGGGGTTCTCGGTGAACGGCGTGTAGCTGGCGTTGGGCAGGATCTTCCAGCTGTGGACCAGGAAGGCGAGCGCCAGCAGACCGGTGAAGAAGATCGGCATGGACACGCCGGCCAGGGCGACGCCCATGGCGACGCGGTCGAAGATGCTGCCCTTCTTGATCGCGGAGACCACACCGACGGCCACGCCGCCGATGAGCCAGAGCACGCCCGCGCCGATGGCGAGGGAGAAGGTCACCGGGAGGCGCTTGACGATCTCGCCGAAGACCTCGGTGTTGTTCTGGAAGGAGTAGCCGAAGCACGGCGCGGAGCAGTGCACGATGTCGCGGCCGTACTGGTAGTCGGCGCCGATGAAGATGCCCTTGAGGAATTCCCAGAACTGGACCGCGATGGGCTGGTCGAGGTTGAGGCGCTCGATGGTGGCCTCGATGGCCGCCGGGGTGGGCGCCCTACCGACGTACATGGCAGCGAGCTGCTCCACGGTCTGCCCGGCCATGCGGGGCACTCCGTAGAAGATGACGAACGTCACCATGGTGACGATACCCAGCAGTAGTGCGCCGGCGCCGAGGCGACGAAGGATGTATGTGAGCAACGTACGCCGGCAGCGACGGTCGGCCGGGACCCCTTGTGGAGGTCCCGGCCGCCCCCGCGGCCTTCACCTGCCTATCTCAAACTCGTGGACGGTGCTTGGGTGTTACTTGTTCGTGGTGCCCAGTGCCATGAAGTCGTACATGGCGTAACCCGAGTGGAAGTAGACGTTCGTCAGGTTCTCGGGCCGGTAGAGCACTGATTTCTCGAAGACCGCGGGCACGATCGCCGCGTTCTCCATGACCAGCCTGTCGACGTTAGCGTAGATCGCCGCCTGCTCATCGGGGTCGGTGGTCTCGGTGGAGCGTTCGAGCAACCGGTTGATGTCGGGGTCGTCGAGCTGCGACAGGTTGCTGTTGGACTGGGCGCGGATGTTGTCCCCGCCGTAGAGCAGCGGGTACAGCACGCCGTAGCCGGTCGGCCAGTCGGGGATCCAGCCGTAGAAGGTGAGCCCGATGTCGTTGCTGTTGGCGTACTCCGGCGAGCCGGCGTAGCTCTTGGTGAACGGGCTGCTCGGGTACTCCTTGATCTCGGTGGAGATCCCGACCCGTTCAAGGCTTTGCTGGAGTGCCTGCGCGGCCTCGACCTCGGCCGGGCGGTCGCTGCGCACGGCGATGTTGGTGCTGAACCCGTCGGGTTCACCGCACTCCTGGAGCTTCTCCAGCGCCAGGTCGGCGTCGCCCTTGTCGTCTTCCGAGGGGTAGAAGTCGATGGTGGCGTCGTGGCCGGCCAGGGTGGGCGGCAGGAACTGGGTGGGGATCTCACCACCGATCTCACCACCCCAGGCGCGGCGCAGCGAATCGTGGTCGGCGGCGAACATGATGGCCTGGCGGCAGGCCACATCGTCCAGCGGCTCGACCTGGGTGTTGATCGCCGCATAGCGTACGGCGCCGGTCGAGGGGTTGTCCAGCCGGGGCTTGATCTGCCCGTCGCTGATCGCGGCGCCCTTGGCTGCCGGGGAGAGGCCGTTTCCGCCGAGGTCGACGTCGAGCGCCCCCGTCATGAGGCGCTGGTCGATCTCGTTGGGGTCGAGCTCTTCCTCGACGGTGATCTCGTCGGGCAGGGCCTTGCGGATCGGGTCGGTGGCAGGGTCCCATTGGTCGTTGCGGACCAGGTGGAGTCCGCTTCCGGGCTGGTAGTCCTCGGCGAACTTGTAGGGGCCGGAGGAGAGGACGCGGGTCTGGTAGAGCTCGCCCTTGCCTTCTTCGGTGTCGACGGGGACCGGCGCGCTCTGGGGCTCGGTGAGGATGTAGGGGAAGTCGGCGAAGGGCCGCTTGAGCTTGAAGACCAGGGTGTGGTCGTCAGGGGTCTCGATGCCGCCGAAGCCGGCCAGCGGGTCGCCGCCGGCATAGGGGCCTGCGTAGGAGTCGCTGTCGGCCAGCAGCTCCTGGAAGTACTTGGGACCGTTGAGCAGTTCTTCGCCGTAGTTGCTGCGCGCGACGGCGTACTTGATGTCCTCGGCGACGATCTCCGTGCCGTCCTCGTACTTGAGGCCGGGGTGGATCTTGACCGTCCAGCTCAGACCGTCGTCGCTGGGGACGGGCAGATCGACGGCGAGGTCGGGGACCGCAGCGGTTCCGGCGGTGCCGACGTCGGGGGCATAGGTCATCAGCGCCCGCGCGTAGAAGCGCGTGAAGTTCCAGTTGTACCCGTAATAGGTGTTTCCCGGGTCGGTGCTTTCGATCTGGTCGCTGTATCCGAAGCGGAGCGTTCCACCGGTGGCGTCAGAAGGGTTGACAACCTGCTCGGTGGCAAAGTTGTACGTGTCCTCGACGTCGCTCCCTTCTTCGACTGAACCGCAGGCGCCGAGGAGGAGCACCGTAGCGGTCGCGACCGCGACGGAACCGAGTCCGCGCTTGTTCATGGGGTGCCTTTCGTGCGGGGCGAGCCAGGGGCGATTGGCGGCGCGCCCGTCAAGGTTCCGAAGTCCCGGGCCGACCAGAGGGGGCGGTCGGTCCAGATACGAGCGGGACCGGGGCCCGGATCCGTTCGGGATCCGGGCCCCGTCACCCGCAGGTGTGGTGCCGCTTCGCGGTAGCGGCGAACCGTACTGCCGACTACTACTCGATTACTCGGTGTTGGTGGTGCCGAGGGTCATGTAGTCGTACATCGCGAAGCCGTTGGAGAAGTGGACGTTGGTCAGGTTCTCCGGGCGGTAGAGCAGGCCCTTGTCGAAGACGACCGGCAGGACCGCGGCCTCCTCCATGACGATCTTGTCGATCTCGGTGTAGATCGCGGCGCGCTCGTCGTCGTCAACGGTCTCGACAGACTCGTCGAAGAGGTCGTTGACCTCCTTGTTGTCGAACTCGGCCATGTTGTAGTTGCCGGAGTCCTTGATGGAGCGACCGTCGATGATGCTCTTCATGAAGCCGTAGCCGGTGGGCCAGTCGGGGATCCAGCCGAGGACGATCAGACCGAGGTCGTTGTCCTTGACGTAGTCGGGCGAACCCGCGTACTGGGTGGCGAAGTCCGAGGCCGGGTAGGACTTGATGCTGGTCTCGATCCCGACGCGGGACAGCGACTCCTGCAGGGCCTCGGCGGTCGCGATGTCGTTGTCGCGGCCCTCGCGCGCGGCGATGTTGACGCTGAAACCGTCCTCCTCGCCGCACTCCTTCAGCTTCTCCTTGGCGGCGTCGAGGTCGCCGGTGTTGTCCTCGGAGGGGTAGGGGTCGTAGTCGTTGTCGGCACCCGGCAGCTGCGGCGGCATGAGCTGGGTGGCGATGTCGCCACCGATGGCGCCGCCCCAGGCGCGCTGGAGGCTGTCGCGGTTGGCGGCGTACATGATCGCCTGGCGGCAGGCCACGTCGGGGATGACGGTGTTGTTGATGTTGACGTAGCGCAGGGCGCCGCTGGGCGGGTTGTCCAGGAAGGCCTGCTTGGACTCGTCACCGACGAGCTGGCCCTTCATGGCCGGGCCCACGCCGACACCGGCGAGGTCGACGTCGAGCTGGCCGTTGACCAGACGCTGGTCGATCTCGTCCTGGTCGACACCGAGCTCGACGGTGATGTTGTCGGGAAGCGCCGTGCGGATGGGGTCGGACTCGGCGTCCCACTCCTCGTTACGGGTCAGGTTCAGCTTCACGCCGGGCTCGTAGTCGCCGTCGAACTTGTACGGGCCGGACGAGAGGACGCTGGTCTGGTACTGCTCGCCATTGTCGGCCTCGGCCGGGACCGGAGCGGTCTGCGGCTGGAGCAGGACGTAGGGGAACTCCGAGAACGACTCCTTGAGCTTGAAGACCAGGGTGTGGTCGTCAGGGGTCTCGATCGCGGTGAAGTTGTCGAGGTCGTCGTCCTCGTAGGGACCCTTGTAGTCGTCCTCGTCGAGGAGCTGCGCGAAGAACTCGGGGCCCTTGCTCAGCTGGCCGCCGTAGTTGCTGCGCGCGATGGCGTACTTGATGTCCTCGGCGACGATGTCCGTGCCGTCCTCGTACTTCAGACCCTGCTTGAGCTTGACGGTCCAGGTCTTGGCCTCGTCGCTGGGCTCGGGCATCTCCTCGGCGAGGTCGGGGACGATCTCGGAGGAGGCGGCGCCCGGCTCGGTCTTGTAGGTGACCAGGGTGCGCGCGTAGTAACGCGAGAAGTTCCAGGAGAACCCGTAGTAGGTGTTACCGGGGTCCGTGGAGTCGAAGTCGTCGTTGATGGCGTAACGCAGGGTGCCACCGGTGGCGTCGGAGGGGTTGACGACCTCGGTCGCGCCCTGGTTGAACTCACCCGGTGCGTCACCGCTTCCGGTACCGCCGCCGTCACTTCCGCCACAGGCGGAGAGCAACAGAGCAGAGGCCGCGCCGAGCGCGATAAACCCCAGTGCTCGTTTCTTCAATGTAGTCAGCCTTTCTTACGGGCTAGGGAAATACGGTGGGGATGTCCTCCGGCAGGTGCCCGGTCCGGTTGCGACCGGTCACCGCTTAGTCGGAGGAGCGAGGGTCGAAGGCATCGCGCAGGCCGTCGCCGAAGAGGTTGAAGGCAAGCACGGTGATGAAGATCGCCACACCGGGGATGATCACGAAGTGGGGTGACGTCGTGTAATAGGGCAGCGCCTCGGAGAGCATGCGTCCCCAGGTCGGGGTGGGGGGGCTGATTCCCACACCGAGGAAGGACAGCGCCGCCTCGAAGAGGATGTTGGTGGGGATGAGCAGCGTCGCGTACACCAGGATCGGCGTGAGCAGATTGGGCAGCAGCTCTCGGAAGAGGATGTGCCGGTTGCTCGCGCCCAGGCTCCGGGCGGCCTCGACGAACTCTCGCTCCTTCAGCGTCAGGGTCTGGCCCCGGACGATGCGGCCGACGTAGGGCCAGTTGAAGAAGCCGATGATGAAGACGATCAGTCCGACCCGCAGCCCGTTTCCGGTGAGCCCGAACGCGGAGTCGGGGATGACACCGACCAGCGCGATTGCGAACAGCAGCAGCGGGAAGGCCAGGAAGATGTCCATGGCCCGGCTGATCACGGTGTCGACCCAGCCGCCCACGTATCCGGCGATGATCCCCAAGACGGTGCCGATGAACACGCACAGGATCGTGGACAGGAAGGCGACCAGCAGCGAGATCTGCGCACCGTAGAGGATGCGGCTGAAGAGGTCTCGCCCGGTCTTGGGCTCCAGACCCAGCAGGTGGTCCCAGCTGATGCCGCCGGTCTTGTCGATCCCCGCGAACGGGTTGTCGGGGTCCTTGTAGACGCCACCGGTGGCCGGGTCGATGGGAGCCTGGTTGAACTCGGTGGGCGGGTAGCCGAACCACTTGACCAGCAGCGGCGCGAACACCGCGGCGAGGATGAGCAGCAGCACGATGAGGCCGGCGATCATCGCGATCTTGTCGCGACGAAGGCGCTGCCAGGCGATCTGGGTGAGCGAACGACTCGCAACGTTGCGGGCCCCTCGGGCAATCGCCTCTGGATCGGCCTGCTGCGCCGATTCTGGTGCGTCCAAAGGCGCGGTCATGACACCACTACTCCCCCACTACCTGCTTGTGGCTGCGGATTCGACTCCGGTGGATCTTCCGGATAACTCGGCGGGACCGACGTGATTCGGGGGTGAAGAGGAGCCCGATGATCACGCTTCGACTGATCCGGCCGTCACTGGCTGTGAGTGGGTCTCTCACACCAGTGGCGTCAAACTAAGCCCCGCTTAACGGATGACGCAAACAGAACTAACCCTCATTGTGCGCCCTACAGCGCACGACGGACAATTTACGCCCGAGTAGGTAGCAAAACGTCCAGCCAGGCACCTTGTAGCTGAATCGTGACGAGACAAAGCTAAATCCGTCATCTGTGCGCAGGACGCACACCGACCCTCGGGACCATGCACTGGTTACTCATTGTGCACGAACGGAGGCTTTCCGTGCCAGGACGGCGGCCTGCAATGTCTCGCGCAGAGTGAGCATATGTGATCCGAAAAGGAACTTTCCCGACACGAGCAACGGCGGCCCCGCCACCAGCTTCCCATGAAGGAAACCGGGCGGAACCGCCGTCGAAAACGCACGACCGAATCGGACACGACGGCCCTTCGAGCGTTGGCGCGACGCGGTCACCGCCGGCTCAGTCGATTCCGCGCTTGCGCAGCAACGCCTCGATGTCGTCGAAATCGTCGTCCGCCCCGGACGTCGGTGCTGCGGCGGGCTTGGCCTTGGGCGCCGCGACCTGGGGCGCACCCTCAGCAGCACCCCCGGCTGCCGCGGTCGGGCGCTTGGCCCCCGCCCGGACACCGATCCCGCGTGCCGCCATGAAGCCGCCGGCCACCCACAGCACCACGGCCAGGCCGGTCAGGGCGACACCGGCCCAGACGATCGGATTGAACACCAGGCTCGCGAAAAAACCGATGACATCGGCGACCAGGCGCCACAGGATCGTCATCAGCCCCATGAGGCCAACGGCCAGGGGGAGCAGTGACCAGGCCACCGCACGCAGCCCGGGCGCGGCGCCCTTGCGGCGCCACACCAGCCACGAGACGATCAGCCCCACCACAGTGAGAGCGGCTCCCAGCACCGGACCTTCAAAAGGGATCTGTGTCGGCATGGTTCCAGTCTGACATCACCTGCTGCCCGAGAGCATCAGGCGTGTCCCCTAGGGAGGGCAGGTCGCGACGGGTGGCCACGGTTCACGCTCGGATTGTCGTCAGGGACGCGCCACCGAACGGACCCACTGGGCGTCGATGCCCTCCAGTGATTGCACGACGTGGCGCCGGTCGGCCTCTTCGATGGCCATCAGGTGCGGCACGGCCACGGTGACGCAACCGGCGGCCTGGGCCGAGGCGACACCGGTGGGCGAGTCCTCGAACGCCACACACCGCCGGGGGTCGACGCCCAGCATCCGTGCGGCCTTGAGGTAGGGCTCGGGGTGCGGCTTGTTGTGCGACACCTCGTCACCGGCGACGGTGACCTGGAAGTAGTCGGCGCCGATGAGGTCCAGGGAGTAGCCGATCAGCGGCCGATGGGTGGAGGTGACCAGTGCCATCGGGATACCGGCATCGGCGATCTGGGCGAGGAGCTCCTTGGCTCCGGGGCGCAGGTCCGCCCCGCCCTTGAGCCGGGTCTCCATGGCCTCCGCGAGCATGGTGTGGATCTGCTCCGCGGAACGGTCGGTGCCCGTCTTGTCGATCATGTACCGGGTGACCATGGTCGCCGAGGCGCCGACCGTGTTGCGCTGGTCCTGGTCGGTCCAGACCGCGCCGAGCTCGCTCACAACCTCGCGCTCGCATTCCCCCCACAGGTGCTCGGTGTCGATCAAAGTGCCGTCCATGTCGAACAGCACGGCGTGGATCGTCTCAGCTGTCATACGTTGAAATATTTCGCTTCCGGGTGGTGGATGACGATGGCGTCGGTTGCCTGCTCGGGAACGAGTTGGAACTCCTCCGACAGGGTGACTCCGACACGCTCGGGCTGGAGAAGCCCCACGATCTTGGCGCGGTCCTCCAGGTTGGGGCATGCGCCGTAGCCCAAGGAGAACCGTGCGCCGCGGTAGCCGAGCTTGAAGAAGGCGTCGAGCTCGGCTGGATCTTCACCGGCGTACCCGAGCTCGGCACGCACGCGGGTGTGCCAGTACTCCGCCAGCGCCTCGGTGAGCTGTACCGAAAGACCGTGGAGTTCGAGGTAGTCGCGGTAGGCGTTGCGTTCGAACAGCTCCGCGGTGGCCCGGCTGATCGCCGAGCCCACGGTGACCACCTGAAAGGCCACCACGTCCAGTTCCCCCGAGGATTTGGGGCGGAAGTAGTCGGCCAGGCACAGGTGGCGGTCGCGGCGCTGGCGGGGGAAGGTGAACCGGGTCCGCTCGGTCGCGCCGTCCTCGTCCAGCACGACGAGGTCGTCGCCCTCGCTGTAGCAGGGGTAGTAGCCGTAGACGACCGCGGCCTCCAACCACCCCTCGGTCTGGATACGGTCCAGCCACATGCGCATGCGCGGTCGGCCTTCGGTCTCCACCAGCTCCTCGTAGCCGGGGCCGTCGCCACGCGATCCCTTCAGTCCCCACTGCCCCATGAAGGTGGCGCGCTCGTCCAGGAAGGCGGTGTAGTCGGCGAGCGGTACGCCCTTGCTGATCCGGTCCCCCCAGAACGGCGGGGCCGGTACGGGGTTGACCACCGAGACGTCGCTGCGCTCCGGCATCGCCTCGGGCTCGGTGACGGTGAGCTTGGCGCCGGTCTTGACCCGGCGCTGGCGCAGGGGAGGCAGCTCGGCTCCCGCGACCCCGCGCTTCACCGCCATGAAGGCGTCCATCAGCCGCAGTCCGTCGAAGGCGTCGCGCGCGTAGCGGACGTGGCCGTCGAATATCCCGGCGAGGTCCTGCTCGACGTAGGAGCGGGTCAGTGCGGCGCCACCGAGCAGCACCGGGTAGCGCTCGGAGATACCTCGGGAGTTCATCTCCTCCAGGTTCTCGCGCATGATGACCGTGGACTTGACCAGGAGACCCGACATTCCGATGACGTCGGCCCGGTGCTCCTCCGCGGCGTCCAGGATCGCCGCGACCGGCTGCTTGATACCGATGTTGACGACGTCGTAGCCGTTGTTGCTCAAGATGATGTCCACGAGGTTCTTGCCGATGTCGTGGACGTCGCCCTTGACCGTGGCCAGCACGATACGGCCCTTGCCGTCGTCGTCGCTCTTCTCCATGTGCGGTTCGAGGTAGGCCACGGCCTTCTTCATGACCTCGGCGGACTTGAGGACGAAGGGGAGTTGCATCTGCCCCGAGCCGAACAGCTCGCCCACGACCTTCATCCCGGCGAGCAGGGTGTCGTTGACGATGGCCAGCGCCGGGCGCTCGGCGAGACCGGCGTCGAGGTCCTTCTCGATCCCCACCAGTTCGCCGTCGATGATGCGGCGTTCGAGGCGTTCCCACAGCGGGAGCGCGGCCAGTTCCTGAGCACGCGAAGCTTTGAGCTGCTGGGCGTCGACCCCGTCGAACATCTCCAGGAACCGCTCGAGCGGGTCGTAGTCGGCGGTGCGCCGGTCGTAGACCATGTCCAGGGCGACCTGGCGCTGGTCCTCGGGGATGCGGTTCATCGGCAGGATCTTCGCGGCGTGCACGATCGCCGAGGTCAGCCCGGCCTCGACGCACTCGTTGAGGAACACCGAGTTGAGCACGATCCGCGCGGCCGGGTTGAGGCCGAAGGAGACGTTGGACAGCCCCAGCGTCGTCTGCACCCCGGGGTAGCGGCGGCAGACCTCGCGGATGGCCTCGATCGTCTCGATACCGTCGCGCCGGGTCTCCTCCTGCCCGGTGGCGATGGGGAACGTCAGGGTGTCGACGATGATGTCCTCGACCCGCATCCCCCAGGTACCGGTCAGTTCCTCGATGAGCCGGACCGCGACGCGCACCTTCCATTCGGCGGTGCGCGCCTGGCCCTCCTCGTCGATGGTCAGCGCCACCACGGCCGCGCCGTGCTCTTTGACCAGGGCCATGATTGTGGTGAACCGGGACTCGGGTCCGTCGCCGTCCTCGTAGTTGACGGAGTTGACGACGGCGCGTCCGCCCACCATCTCCAGTCCGGCCTCCAGAACAGCGGGCTCGGTGGAGTCCAGCATCAGTGGCAGCGTGGAGGCGGTCGCCAGGCGGGAGGCGAGCTCGCGCATGTCACCGGCGCCGTCACGGCCCACGTAGTCGATGTTGAGGTCGAGCAGGTGAGCACCGTCACGGATCTGGTCGCGGGCGATCTCCACACAGTCGTCGTAGCGCTCCTCGATCATCGCGGTGCGAAAGACCTTGGAGCCGTTGGCGTTGGTGCGCTCGCCCACTGCGAGGTAGCTGCTGTCCTGACGGAGCGGAACGCTCTGGTAGAGCGAGGCGGCGCTGGGCTCGCTCAGCGGCTTGCGCTCCCTGATACCGCGGCCCTGGACCCGTTCCACCACCTGGCGCAGGTGTTCGGGAGTGGTACCGCAGCAGCCACCGGCCAGGGCCAGACCGAACTCCGAGGTGAAGGAGTCGTGGGCGTCCGCGAGCTCGGTGGGGCTGAGCGGGTAGACGGCACCGGTGGAGCCCAGCTCCGGCAGGCCGGCGTTGGGCATGCAGGAGATCGGGACACGGGCGTGCTGGGCGAGGTAGCGCAGGTGCTCGCTCATCTCGGCCGGTCCGGTGGCGCAGTTCAACCCGATCATGTCGATGCCCAGCGGCTCCAGCGAGGTGAGCGCCGCACCGATCTCGGAGCCCATCAGCATGGTGCCGGTGGTCTCGATGGTCACCTGGGCGATGACGGGGACATCGCGGCCCGCGGCGCGCACCGCGCGCAGCGAACCCACGACGGCCGCCTTGACCTGGAGGAGGTCCTGGCAGGTCTCGATCAAAATGGCGTCGGCGCCGCCGTCGATGAGGCCCTGGCCGCACTGCTCGTAGTAGTCGCGCAGGAGGGCGTAGGGCGCGTGGCCGAGGGTGGGCAGCTTGGTCCCGGGACCAACCGAACCGAGGACGTAACGGGGCTGGTCGCGCGTGGTGTACTCGTCGGCGACCTCACGAGCGAGGCGGGCACCGGACTCGGCCAGTTCGTAGGTGCGTTCGACGATGTCGTACTCGCCGAGGTTGCCGAAATTGGCGCCGAAGGTGTTGGTCTCGACGCAGTCGACACCGACGTCGAAGAAGGCGGCATGGGTGGCGCGCACGACCTCGGGCCGGGTGACGTTGAGGATCTCGTTGCAGCCCTCGTGTCCCTGAAAGTCGTCCAGACCGAGGTCGTGCGCCTGGAGCATGGTGCCCATCGCACCGTCGGCGACGATGACGCGGGAAGTGAGGACATCGCGAAAGGAGGGTCGAGAACTCATATACCTGGCTTCGGTGTTGGACTGGGGTTCCGCGGGCCGTGCCCGTTGTCCAGGGGGTCGTAGCCGTGACCGGCTCAGCCCTCGGGGTCGGACGACGGTGTCCTACGGCTGGCGGCGCGGCCGACCTCCCGACGATATCGCACGGGTTCAACAAGGGCTCGGACGCGTCGGAAGAACACCGGTGCCGCCGTTGTTATGCCCTCGTCGACCCGACACCGTGTCGTTGTACGGGAGGGGCACACACTTGGTGCTCGCCCACTGCGCCCACTGGGGCGTTGGACATAGGGTGGTCGGGACCGGCCGAGCCGCGTTCGACTTCGTCGTCGGATGAGTTCGCCGCCGACGCGACTTGGGTTCGCGGAACGGCCGGATGGCAGTCGGTGGTGTCGACCGGGTGACCCACCAGTGGCGCCCGGAATGTGAGGAGACGGCCTGTGCCTGAGCTCGACAGCGTCGGAAAGCTCGTCGAGCCCGTGATGGTGGCCGCGTTCGAGGGGTGGAACGACGCCGGTGACGCGGCCAGCGCCGTCGTCGAGCACCTGGCCACCACGTGGGGTTCCGAAGAACTTCTTTCTCTGGATTCGGAGGACTACTACGACTTCCAGGTCGCGCGGCCGCGGGTGAAGTCGGTCGACGGCAACAGCCAGTCCATCCGATGGCCGGGGGTGAAGGTGTCGGTGTCGCGTCCGCCCGGCGGGCGGGATGTGCTGCTGGTCCGGGGGTCGGAGCCGAGCATGCGCTGGCGAGGGTTCGCCAGCGACCTGTTGTCGGTGGCGCAGGAGTTGGGAGTGCGCCGGGTCGTCCTGCTCGGCGCGTTGCTCGCGGACGTGCCGCATACCCGGCCGGTGCCGGTGACGAGCGTGTTCTCCCATCCCGAACTGGCCAAGACGATGAACCTGGAGCCGACGACCTACGACGGCCCCACGGGGATCATCGGCGTGCTGCACGACGTGTTCAGCCGAGCGGGTGTGGAGACGTTCTCGTTGTGGGCCGCTGTACCGCACTACGTGGCGCAGCCGCCCAGCCCCAAGGCAACCCTGGCGTTGCTGCGTCGGGTCGAGGACACCCTCGACCTCACCGTGCGCCTGGGCGAGCTGCCCGAGGACGCCAGGGCCTGGGAGCGCGGGGTGGACGAGTTGGCGGCCGAGGACTCGGACGTCGCCGGGTACGTGCGCAGCCTTGAAGAGGCCAAGGACGCCTCGGAGCTGCCCGAGGCGACGGGCGAGGCGATCGCGCGGGAGTTCGAACGCTATTTGAAGCGACGCGGCCAGGGATCCTAGCGGTTCTTGGGTCCAGGGGCCGGGCCCGGTGGGGTTTCTCCACCGGGCCCGGCCCCGTTTTCCCTGCGGCCGCGCCCGATTCGACCGGGAACCGACTGGCCGGCTCCGCGCCCGCCCGCCAGACGGCACGATCCGGCCCCCACGGGGCCGGATCCTCCCTGCCGTCAGCCCGGGGTGATCTGGCGCCACTCCCCCGTGGCCAGTACCGCGGCCCAGGCGCCGGCGATCCGGGCCAGGCCGCGCCGCACCTCGTCGACCACGGCCGGGGCCAGTGGCGACAACGCCGCCTCACCCGGCACCAGGCGCACGGTCACACGCAATCCGTCGAGCACCCGCTGGGCACGGGCCACGGCCTCGGGATCGCCGGGGCCCCCTGCCGCGTGGCTCAACTGGGCGCGCAGTCCGTCGCGCAGGGCGATCGCCTCGTCGAGGTCGGCGAGGGTGATGGGGATGGCCCCCTCGGTGGCCAGCCGCTGCTCCCGGAGGAAGCGGGCGAGATCGGCCCGGTCGGAGAGCGAGTCCCCGGTACTGATGAAGGTGTGGATGAGAGCGGCGGCGCCGCTCTTCTTGGTGGGGGTTGTCATAGGGATATGACATCACGGAACGCCATCGCGTGATGACGGTTCGGCGGCTCCCCCGACCGTGCCCGCGACTGCGCGGCGCACGGTCGGTCTCCCCGGGGGGCGGGCGATCGCAGCGGCCTGGAGAGACCGCACGGGTCAGAGCGCTACACCCAGGAGGGTGTCGACGATGTCGCGCAGCAGGGCCGGGGCTGCGGGGTCGCCGTGCGGCTCGGCCAGTGCTCTCCTCGCCCAGGTGTCGACGGCCAGCAGCGCCGCGGGCGAATCGAGGTCGGCGGCAAGCGCCGCACGCACCTCGGCCAGCAGTGGAGCGGCGTCGGGTGCAGCGGGCAGGGCGGCGGCGGAACGCCAGAGCTCCAGGCGGGCACGGGCTTCGTCCAGGGAGGTGTCGCCCCACTCCCAGGCGGTGCGGTAATGGTGTTCGAGCAGGGCCAGGCGTACCGCCATCGGGTCCACCCCGTCGGCGCGCAGCCGCGAGACGAAGACCAGGTTGCCCAACGACTTGGACATCTTCTCGCCGTCCAGGCCGACCATCGCCACGTGCACGTAGTTCTGCGCGTGCGGGGCGGTACCGGTCGCACAACGCGCCTCGGCCGCGCCCATCTCGTGATGGGGGAACACGAGGTCGTCGCCGCCGCCGTTGAGGTCGAAGGACATGCCGAGCTCGTGCAGGGAGATGGCGCTGCACTCGACGTGCCAGCCGGGACGGCCACGGCCGAGCGGGGTATCCCAGGCAGGCTCTCCGGGACGCTGGGCACGCCACAACAGCCAGTCCAGGGGATCCTTCTTGCCGGGGCGCTGGGGGTCGCCGCCACGCTCGGCGAACAGGTGCAGCATCTGGTCGCGGTCCAGGCCGCTGACCGAGCCGAAGCCCTCGGAGGAGGCGGCGGAGAAGTAGATGTCACCGTCGAGTTCGTAGGCCGCGCCCCGTTCCCGCAGGCGGGCGACGAAATCGGCGATGAGGTCGATGGACTCGACGACTCCGACGTAGGCGCGCGGCGGCAGGATCCGCAGGGCCGTCATGTCCTCACGAAACACCTGGATCTCGCGTTCGGCCAGGGCCCGCCAGTCCTCGCCGGTGGCCGCGGCCCGTTCCAGGAGGGGGTCGTCGATGTCGGTCGTGTTCTGGACGTAGTCCACGTCATGGCCGGCATCGCGCCACACCCGGTTGAGCAGGTCGAAGACGAGGTAGGTGAAGGCGTGCCCCAGGTGTGCGGCATCGTAGGGGGTGATCCCGCAGACGTAGAGTCGCGCTGTACGGTCGGGGGTTGTCGTGCGCAGGGTGCCGGTGACGGTGTCGTGGACGCTGAGCGGCCCGCCGTTTCCGGGGAGGGCGACGGTTTCGGGCGCAGACCAAGAACGCATGAGCAAGAGACTATCTGCCCGTCTGGGCGGAATCGGCCCAGCATGGCATCTGACCTAGGGAGACGAACGCCCCAGTCGTCGTGGGAATC
Organism: Nocardiopsis ansamitocini; assembly: GCF_030268225.1. Lineage (GTDB taxonomy): Bacteria > Actinomycetota > Actinomycetes > Streptosporangiales > Streptosporangiaceae > Nocardiopsis_D > Nocardiopsis_D ansamitocini. Next base: position 218,989 of record NZ_BSQG01000005.1, read on the forward strand.
GGATCGGGCGGCGGATGTGTTCGTGGGAGGCACTCAGGGCGTGTCGGGCGGCCGCGAGGAGAGGGCGACCATCGCCATGCTCGCCACGACCGCCCCCAGGCACAGCACCGACAGTCCCAGGTTGTCGTGACTCCAGTGCCACAGGGTGGCCGCCAGCGCGACCACGTAGAGCAGCCAGTAGGCCGCGCGCTCCCAGGCCAGCGCGGCTTTGGCCCGGCCCGCACCGCCGTTGGGGCCGCCCGGGCGCGCGTGCGCTCCGCGATTGGTCACTTCGAGTACGCAACCCTTCCGACTGGGGCTTTTTCGGTCCTGCCTCAACTGGCTCGACTAACAGACGTCTGCCTGGCGACAGTGGTTTACCGGGGCAGCGTTCGACGGATCAGCGGATCATCCGCCAGGCGGTCGGGTCGCCCGGCCGGTCGCTGAAGGCGTAGCGCAGCGCCGTGGGCGCGCAGGCCAACAGGGTGATCGACCCGGTGGCCCACACCCTGCCGTCCATGAGTTCGACCCGGGTGATCAGGGCTGCGGGGTCGTCGGTCCCCGAACCGGTGCCGGCGGTGCGCGCCCCGTCGCGTACGGAACCGTCGAGCAGGCCGGGCCAGGCCCCCCAGACGGCTCCGACCGAGCCGGCCGACGCCAGGACGGTGGCGCCCGGCACCGGACGGGTGCGCTCGAACAGCGGGGTGTTGCGGGCGGCGCGCGGCTCGGCCGGGTCAACACCGTTGTTGACGACGATGGTGACCCCCGGGGCGAGCGCCTGGCGCGCGAGCCCGGTCCCGTCCCAGCTGAGCAGGGCCGCAGCTTCGCTGTCCGCGATGATCAGGTGAAACGGGTCGAATGCGCGCAACTGGTCGGGGGAGAGCCCGAGTTCACCCGTGCGTGCTGCCAGGAGGGGGAGCTCGCCCCTGCTGCGGCGCGGGATGTCAGGGGCGACGGTGCGGTCCAGTACGGGGCGCCGACCAGCGGTGTGCGCGGTGTCGAGCCGTCCGTTGAGGACGGCGGCGACGCGGGGGGAACCCTGCGTCGAGACCGCCAGCCATGTCCCACCGGCCAGCAGGTCGCGTCCGCCGAGCAGTCCTGGGCTACTGGGCCAGTGCGCGCCCGGCGACTCGAAGGGACGGTCGGTCATCTCGTCGCGCAGCGCTGCGACGACCAGCGGGACGGGCGACGCCGGGTCGAAGCCGATGATGACGGTGCACATCCGAGCACTCCTTAACGCAAGAGACACACCCACCATAAGCGCCGGATAACGGGCCGACCGAATGAAAGAGCCAGGGCCGGCCCCGGCTCTGGCCAGGGTGGAAAACAATGCTCGCGCGAACACGCGAAAGCCACCGGTCTCATAAGCTCAGACCTCCGGTGCGTGAGCACCCCGGCCCGGCCGCGTCCTCTAGACGCCGCCGCTGGCCCCAGAAGGCAATTCACGGATGGAGACCGGATGGTCCAGCAGGGTGGAGCAGCGGCGGTCGCAGCACAGGACGTGCGGGGACTCAGCTCCGCGGAGGCAGCGCGCCGGCTGGCGTCAGGGCTGGGCAACGACGTTCCGATCCGGGCGAGCCGGAGTCTCGGGCAGATCGTCCGAGCCAACGTGTTCACCCGGATCAACGCGATGGTCGCGGTGCTGTTCGCCGTCATCGCGGTGATCGGCCCGCTCCAGGACGGCTTGTTCGCTCTGGTCATCGTCTTCAACACACTGATCGGCGTGATCCAGGAACTGCGCGCCAAACGCACCCTGGACGCGCTGGCCATCGTCAACGCCGCCCACCCCCGTGTGGTGCGCGACAACGAGGTGACGGAGGTGTCGACCCAGGGCGTCGTCCTGGACGACGTCCTGGAGTTCGGTCAGGGCGAGCAGGCCGTCGTGGACGGGGTCGTGCTTTCCTCCGCGGGCCTGGAGGTGGACGAATCGCTGCTGACCGGAGAAGCCGACCCCGTGGTGAAGCAGCCGGGTGACCCGATCCTGTCGGGCAGTTTCGTGGTCGCCGGCAGTGGGCGGTTTCGGGCGACGAAGGTCGGCCGGGACGCCTACGCCGCGCGCCTGGCCGAGGAGGCGGGCAGGTTCGGACTGGTCAACTCCGAGCTGCGCGCGGGCGTCAACCGGATCCTGACCTTCATCACCTGGCTGCTCCTGCCCGTGGGGGCTCTGCTGATCTACAGTCAGCTGTACCTGGGCAGCCAGGTCACCAGTGACGCCGCCGTCACCGACGGATTCATCAACGGCCCCGTACCCGACGCCCTGCGCGGCATGGTGGCCGCGCTGGTCTCGATGGTGCCCGAAGGACTCGTGCTGCTGATCAGCATCGCGTTCGCCGTTGGCGTGGTCCGGTTGGGACGACGCCAGTGCCTGGTCCAGGAGCTTCCCGCGATCGAGGGCCTGGCCCGGGTGGACGTGGTCTGCACCGACAAGACGGGCACCCTCACCGAGAACGGTATGCGGCTGTCGCGGATCCATCAGCTCGGCGACACCCACGATTTCCCGGTCGGCGAAGTGCTCGCCGCCCTGGCCGCGGTGGACCCGCGCCCCAACCTGAGCATGCTGGCCATCGCCGAGGCGTACCCGCAGGCCCCGGATTGGGAGCCCACGTCCATCGCCGCGTTCTCCTCGGGGCGCAGGTGGAGCGGCGCCAGTTTCGCCACTCCCGAGGGCGGGCGCAACTGGGTCCTGGGGGCGGCCGACGTCCTGGCCGCACCGGGTAGTGCGGTGGCCGACCAGGCCGAGGAGATCGGTGCGACGGGTCTTCGGGTGCTGCTGTTGGCAGCCGCCCCCGAACGGGTCAGTGCCGACGCCGCCCCCACCGTGATCACCCCGGTGGCGTTGGTGGTGCTGGAGCAGCGCATCCGGGACGACGCGGCGGCGACACTGCGTTATTTCGCCGACCAGGACGTCGAGGTCAAGGTGGTCTCCGGCGACAACGCCGTGTCGGTGGGAGCGGTGGCCGCCGAGTTGGAACTCCCCGGCGCCCACGATCCGGTGGACGCGCGGAAGCTGCCCACCGAGGCCGCGGCGTTCGCCGACCGGGTCGAGGAGGGCACGGTCTTCGGCCGCGTCTCGCCTGAGCAGAAACGCTCCATGGTGCGCGGGCTGCGCGAGCGGGGACACACCGTCGCCATGACCGGCGACGGCGTCAACGACGTCCTGGCGCTGAAGGACTCCGATATCGGCGTCGCCATGGGGTCGGGAAGCCAGGCGGCCCGATCGGTCGCCCAACTGGTCCTGCTGGACAACCGGTTCGCCACCCTGCCGTACGTGGTGGCCGAGGGGCGCCGCGTCATCGGCAACATCGAGCGCGTCGCCAACCTCTTCCTCACCAAGACCGTGTACTCCATGACGATGGCCAGTGTCGTCGGGGTGCTCGCTGTGGCCTACCCGTTCCTGCCCCGGCACGCCACGTTGATCAACGCGGTCACGTTCGGCATCCCCTCGTTCTTCCTGGCGCTGGCCCCCAACAACGAACGTGCCCGGCCGGGGTTCGTCAAGCGCACCCTGCGCTTGGCGGTACCAGCCGGCCTGATCAGCGGATTCGCAGCGATCACCACCTATCTGATGGTGCTCGAAGGCGCGAGGACACCCGACCTCACCGACCGGACAGCGGTCGTGGTGACGCTGTGCGCGACGACGCTGTGGGTGCTGCTGCTGGTGGCCAAACCCTACGTGTGGTGGAAGGTGGTGCTGGTGGGGGCGATGGCCGGGCTGTTGCTGACCGCGCTGCTCACCCCGGCGGGCCGGACCTTCTTCGCCCTGGACGTCAGCGACCCCGCGAAGCTCACCACCGCCCTGGTGGTGGCGGGGGTCGCGGCAACGCTGATCACCGTCGTGCGGATTGTGGACGACTGGTTCTTCGCGCGCGACACCGCTTCCTGACCTTCGGCGGCGGTCGCGTGGTGCGGCCGGCCGGCGCGGGCACGTCCCGCGCCGGCAGCGGTCAGATCGGCGGCCAGGGGACGGCCGGCCAGTCCGGGGAGGGGTAGGGGTGCAGATCGTGCTCGCACAAGACCTCGACCCGCCGGCGGGTGGCGTAGCGTTCGGGCCCCGTCAGGTGTTGCTCCAGGGTCCGCGCGAGGTCGCTGTGGGGGGTGGTGAGCAGGGTGAGCAGGGAATTCAGCCGCTCCAGCGCTCCCTCGGGCAGGGATTCCCCGGCCCACTGCCACAGCACGGTGCGCAGTTTGTAGTCCTCGGCGAACGCGACCCCGTGGTCGCAGCCGTAGAGATGGCCGTCCGGGACCGGCAGCAGATGTCCGATCTTGCGGTCGGAATTGTTGATGACGGCGTCGAAAACGGCCATCCGGCGCAGCCCCGGATGGTCGAGGTCGCGGGCAAGCGCGATGAGGTCGACCGCCGGGTCGGGTTCGGTCCACAACTGCACCATCCCCGGCCCGTGCGGGCCGTCGCGGTACACCGTCGGCGGGACCACCGCCCAGCCCAGCGCCTCCGACACCGCGTGCGCCGCGACCTCCCGGCCGGCAAGCGTGCCGTCGGGGAAGTCCCACAGCGGCCGCTCCCCCGCGACCGGTTTGTACACGCAGGCGGCACTGTCGAGGCCCGAGGAGACCTCGCAGTAGAGGGTGGTGTTGGAAGCGCCGGTCAACCGCCCGAGCACCTGGATGTGGCCGGCTCGGAGAAGCTCCAGAAAGTCGGCTGCGGTGCGGCGATCGGACGGCGACGACGCTGTCATGCGGCCCCCCGTTTTTCTTCGTGCCCTAGTTCAGCCCGACAGGCTTGTACCCATTCTGGCGCGGACAGATGTGCCCCTCGGGGTCCAACGGTCCACCGCACAGGGGGCAGTTGGGACGCCCGGCTGCCACGACGCGCAGCGCCCGTCCGGCAAAAGCCCGCGCAAAGGCCGGCGTGAGGTAGACGCGGAGGACGTCGTGGGCGGTCTCGGTGTCGGCGAATGCCTCCACCTCTTCTTCCGTGGTGGGTTCCCCGCCCGATTCGACCTCGCGGATCTGCTGGGCCTCGATCACCACGCGCCTGGTGTCGGAGTCCCAGGCCAGAGCCATCGTGCCGACCCGGAAGTCCTCCTCGATCGGCTGCTCCAGCGGAGCATCGTCGCTTCCCGCCGTGGCGTCGAGGTCGGTGTCGTCGCCGAAGCGGCGCCGGACCTCGTCCAAGAGTTCCCCGACCCGTTCCGCAAGTGCAGTGACCTGCGCTTTCTCCAGGGCAACACTGGTGACACGGCCATCGCCGACGGCCTGGAGGAAGAAGGTGCGCTCCCCTGGCTGGCCGACGGTGCCGGCCACGAATCGTTCGGGCGGGTCGTACTGGAACACGGGCATCGCTGAGGCTCCGGGAATGGTCTGCGCTGGCTGGGCATGGTGACGGCCCCGCGCGTGCGGGGACGGGAAACCGGCTGGGAACTGTTCTATCAGCCTTCGCCTGCGCCTCCGCCGACCACTGCGTCGGTAGAGCCGGCCGCCCCACCGACCTGGAGTCCCGACAGGGACTCCCCGAGGTCGTTGAGGCGCAGCAGGAACGGGCGGAACGCGGTGTAACGCACCGCGCTGAGCGAGCACGGGTCGGCGTTGAGGCGCTGAAACTGGTCCAGGTGCAGGCCGAGTGCGTCGGCGAGGATCGCCTTGATCACGTCACCGTGACTGCACACCAGGTAGACCGGATGCTCCGTGTGCTCGGTGAGACGCGTGTTGTGGTCGCGTACCGCCGCGACCGCACGGTGGGCCGTCTCGGCCAGGCTCTCCCCGCCGGGGAAGCGCGCACCGCTGGGATGGGACTGCACGACCTGCCACAGCGGCTCATGGGCCAGCTCCGCCAGCGGACGTCCGGTCCACTCGCCGTAGTGGCACTCCCCGAAGCGCTCGTCGACGGTGATCGCGGGGGCGGCCTCGGCCGCGTCCGCGATCGCCTGGGCGGTCTCGCGGCAGCGCTCCAGCGGGCTGGACACGATCGCGTCGAAGCGGATCGGGGCCAGTCGCGCACCGACCCGGGCGGCCTGGGCGCGCCCGCGTTCGTCCAGGTGCACGCCCGGGGTCCATCCGGCGAGGGCGGAACCGGTGAGGGGGGTCAGTCCGTGCCGGACCAGCACCAGGGTCGCGGTTCGCGTGCCGCTCACTGGCCCGGGACCTCGTCGCCGGCTCGCGGACGGTCGGGATCGGTGAGACCGTTCCAGAGGTAGGAGGTGGCCCCTCGGGATTCGAGGCGCTCGCGGTACTCCTCGATGGTGGACCTGGTGGGCAGCGCGACCATGGCCATACCCAGCAGGGAGATGACCGCCCCGGCCAGGAGCGGGGTGAGGCTCATCTCGCCCAGGAACGCCCCGACCAGACCGAGCATCACAGCGGCCTCGCACAACGCGAGGCGGACCAGGGTCGTGGAGTTGGCCCTGAGGACCGCCTGATGCCCAGCGGCCCCCGGGGTGAGGTCCGTGTCCAGGGGCGCCGGCCGGAGCAGGAACGCCGCGGCCACCGCGCCCAGCCCGACGGCCGGAAGCGCGATGGCGATCGGGGTGAAGGCGAACTCCACCCCGATGACGACGACCATGACCCCGGTGATCAGCGGGATCACACCCGCCATGGCCACGGAGAGCAGGCGAAGGACCGACAACGGCGTGGCACTGCCGCCCAACGAGGCGAGGAAACCGGGGTCCGCCTCGCTCCCCAAGGGGGAGGCCCATCGCCGGGAGGCGCGATCGTGTGGGGTGCTCATCACCAGACCATATAAGCAGGCGGGCCGGGGAAACACCCCTGTCCCGGGACGTCCCCGCCCCGGTCAGGAATCCGCGGGGACGGCGGTCTCGGTGCCCTGCTCCTGGACGGTGACCTCTCCCGACGAGGCATCCGCTCCCGACTCCGGGGTGAGCACCCCGAAGCTGACGAGGGTCAGGATGAGCACGCCGAGCACGATGCGGTAGTAGACGAAGGGCATGAAGCTGTTGGTGGAGATGAACCGCATGAACCAGGCGATGACCGCGTAGCCCACCACGAAGGCGACCACGGTGCCCACGATGGTGGCACCGACTCCGGCGTATTCGTCACCGCCGATGTCCTTGAGCTTGTAGACCCCCGAGGCGAAGACCGCGGGCATCGCGAGCAGGAAGGCGTACCGGGCCGCGGCCTCGCGCTTGAAGCCCAGCAGCATCCCGCCGGTGACGGTGGCTCCGGAACGGGAGACGCCCGGGACCAGGGCGAGCATCTGGAAGAGGCCGAAGACGACGCCGCGCTGGGCGGTGAGGTCGGTGAGCTCGCGGTGCTTGCGGGAGTAACGGTCCACGATGCCCAGCAGCACGCCGAAGACGATGAGGGTCAGGGCGATGAGGCGCAGGTCGCGGAAGGGTTCGGCGATCTGCTCCTCGAACAGCAGCCCGGCGATGGCGATGGGCAGGCTGCCCAGGATGACGTACCAGCCCATACGGGCATTGATGTCGCGCCGGAGTTCCTTGACGACCAGAGAACGGCACCAGGTGCTGATGATGTTCCAGACGTCTTTGCGGAAATAGATCAGCACCGCGAGTTCGGTACCGATCTGGCTGACCGCGGTGAACGCCGCACCCGGGTCGGGCCATCCGGAGAAGGCCGCGACGATGCGCAGGTGGCCGCTGGAGGAGATCGGCAGGAACTCGGTCAGTCCCTGGACAAGCCCAAGGACGATGGCCTCGATGATGGACACGGCTGGTTCGGCTCCTGGAGATATGGACACTGCCACGCGGGTGCCGCGGGAGGAGTGGGTGGGAAGACCCCGGCAGCTTACTCCGTCCGCCCCTCGGCGCCCCGACCCGCGAATTCGGGCGCGGACGGACGGTGAACGAGTGGTGAAGCGCGCCGGTCGCCCGAACGGCGGCGCGGGGGCCGCATGGGGGTCGTACCGCACGTCGAGCTGTGCCGACGCACGCGAAGCGGTACTCTCCGCGCCATGGAACAGCGACAGGTGGGCGGGTCTGGCCTGTGGGTCTCCCGGGTCGCCCTGGGGACGATGACCTGGGGCAAAGACACCGAGGAGGAAGAGGCGGGCGATCAGCTCGCCGCGTTCGTGGACGCGGGCGGCACGTTGATCGACACGGCCGACATCTACACCGGCGGCCACAGCGAACGCATTGTGGGCCGCCTGCTCCGCACGGTAGTGCGTCGCGACGATGTGATAATCGCCACTAAGGTGGGGCACACTCCGGACCGCCAACGCCCGTGTGATACCTCCCGGCGCCACCTCATGGCCTCCTTGGAGGCTTCACTGCGCCGGATGCAGGTCGAGCACGTGGACCTGTGGCAGTTGCACGTGCACGACCCAGACACCCCGGTCGAGGAGACGTTGTCGGCGGTGGACGCGGCCGTCGCCTCGGGCAAGGTCCGCTACGTCGGGGTGGGCGACGTGGCCGCATGGCAGCTGGCCAAGTACGCCACGTGGCAGGCGGCCGGCCGCGACCAGGGGCGTTCCCCCATCATCTCGGTCGGCACGGAGTACTCGCTGCTCAACCGCCGCTGCGAGAGCCGGCTGTTGGACGCGGCCACCGACTCCAGGGTCGGGATGATCGCCTGGGGCCCGCTGGGGCGCGGTGTGCTGACCGCCAAATACCGCAACGGGGTGCCCAGCGACTCCCGCGGAGCGTTGCCGCACATGGCGCCCTACGTCGAGCCTTACCTGGACGAGCACAGCAGACGCGTCGTGGAGTCGGTGTGCACCGCTGCCGACGGCCTGGGTGTCTCTCCGCTGGCGGTCGCGCTCAGTTGGGTCCGCGACCAGCCGCACGTGGCCACCGCGACCGTGGGCCCGCGCACCGCGACCCAACTGGGCGAGATCTTGGCGGCCGAGACGGTGACACTGCCCCGAGAGATTCGTGAGGCCCTGACCGACGCATCGGCCGCGACCGCCCACTGACCCGCGACCGGACCCGATCGTCCACAGTTCACGCGGTGGTCCGGCGCAAGCGCGCGAACAGTGGCACCCTTGGACGTACACCGCGGCATCGGCGGGGCAACGGCACCCACCAGGTTCGACGCATGCTCGTGACCCGCGAACGCGCCCCCGGAGACGTTTCGCGCGGTCCGGTGGGCGGTTCTCGATAGGCTCGCCCATCGGGGTTCGCCCCGCAGCCCATGTCCGACGCCAGCACACCAGTGAGGTCTGTTCCCGTGGTCGACCCGTCATCGCCGCCCCCGCCCGCCGCAGCGGACGACGCCGCCGAAGGCACCCGGCAGGTGCTGGCACGGATGGGCGCCCCCGCGGAACTGGCGCCGCGCCTGGTGGCCGTGTTCGGACCCACTGCGGCCCACGAGCTCACCGCCGACCCCTGGCGCCTGCTGGAGCTGCCCGCGGTCACCGTGCAGCAGGCGGACTTCTGCGCGCGGACGCTGCTGGGTGACGCCGCACACCCCGACGACCCCCGGCGCGGCCGCGCACTGGTGGCCCATCTGCTGCGTCGCGCAGCGCGCAGCGGGCACACCGCCCTGGCCGAGGCCCGGGTGGCCGGCGCCCTGCGCGACCAGCAGGTGCGCTCGGTCGACGCGGCCATGAGCGCAGCGACCGACGGGCCGCACGTGCAGCTCGTCGAAGTGTTCCCCGACTCCGCCGACGACGACGAGTTCGGCGAGGATTCCCCCGAGATGCCCGATGCCGAACGCTTTCTGGCGTTGGACGGACTGGGCCTGGCCGAACAGCAGCTGGGCGAGGGCCTGCTGCGGCTCATCAGTGCAGAACCGATCATGGACTCGGCAACGGCCGTGGAGACCGTGCAGGCCGCGGCTGCCTCGCTCGACCGGGAGCTGCTGCCCGAGACGGCCGCGGCAATGGTCACCGTCGCGTTGCGGGGCGTGAGCGTGCTCGTGCACGGGGCGGGCTCGCACGCGACCATCGCCGACGCCGTGCGCTACGCCTCGGCGATCGCGGAGGAGAGCCAGGTCGGCCTGGTGGTGGCAGCGCCGACCGCATCCGGTGCCGCCGCGTTGAACCTCAGGCTGGCGGACTCCGCGGTACGGGCGGGCACGGTGGCCGGACTCCTGGACGCGGGTGGTCCCGGAGAAGCGGGGCTCGTGGTCCTCACCGACGCCACCGCCCTGGACACCGAGACGGCCGCGGCGCTGGTGGCGGCCTGCGGCGACGATACCCACTTGGTGCTGGTGGCCGACCCCGGGCTGCTCCCCTCGGTGGGGCCCGGACAGTTGGTCGACGACCTGATCACCTCACGGGTGGCGGCCGTGGCCGTGCTGCCGGGCGACCCGGCTCCGGGCCCGCAGGTGCTCCTGGCCGCGGAGGTCGCCGACGGCCGGTTCGACCCCACTGACGTCCACGCTCCCGATCGCGAGGTCGTGGTCGTCCCGGCGGCCTCCGCGGGTGAGGCCGCGCACCGCGCGGTCCAGCTGATCACCGATGCCGTTCCGCGTGCGTTCGGGATCGCCGCCGAGCACGTCCAGATCATCACGGCCGAGCGCACCGGGGAGGCCGGCTCGGACGCCGTCAACGCCGCGTGCAAGGCGCACTTCAATCCCGGCCCCGGCGCGGTGGCCGGTCTGGACCCCGGCGACCGGGTCCTGCTCGCCGGAAGCGGGCCCGGGTACCTCCCCGGTGACGCAGGCGTGCTGGGTGCGGTGGGCGAGAAAGGCGCCGCGGTGGAACTGGTCGACGGACGTACCGTCACCGTCTCGGTGCCGGCCCACTTGCGGCCGGGCTGGGCGATCACCGTCCCCGCCGCGCAGGGCGGGACCTGGCCCGCAGCGATCCTGGTCTACGGTCCCGACGCCCCTGTGTCGCGTGCGCAGTTCTACACCGCGCTCACCAGGGGGGAGAGCCACGTCTGTGTGGTGACCGCCAACGCTCCCGCGCTGTCGGGGGCGGTGCGCGACGCGACCGCCCCCGAACGACACACCCGGCTGGTGCAGATCCTGCGCGAGAGCTGAGCCTCCGGGAAACGTGCGTCACACACGGTCCAGGAAACCGCCGTCCACGACCAGGTTGGTCCCGGTGATGTACTCGGCCGCCGGCGAGCCCAGGAACACCACGGCACGGGCGACGTCCTCGGCCGTGCCGAGGCGACCGCTGGGGATACGGGAGCGGATGCCGGCATAGAAGTCGGGGTCGGTCTCCCGACGCCGGGCCCAGCCGCCTCCCTCGAACTCGGTGGGCCCCGGGGAGACGGTGTTGACGCGCACCCCTCGGGCAGGGAGCGTGCGGGCCAGACCGGCCGCGTAGTGGTTGAGTGCTGCCTTGAGCGGGCCGTACGCCTTCGGTCCGGACGGAGCGGAGGTGTGCAGCGCCGAGGTGCTGGAGATCAGTACCACCGAGCCGCCCCGGGCGGAGGCCGCCAGGTGCTCCTCGGCCTCGTCCACGAGGTGGACGAAGGGCATGAGGTCGGTACTGAAATTCCGTTGCCACTGGTCGGGAGACGCACTGCTGCCGGCGGAGACGTTGGATACCACGATGTCGATTCCACCCAGTTCATGGGCCGCGCGGGCGACGAAGGCGCGCAGGGCCGCCTCGTCGGTGACGTCCAGCGCCTGATCCACGACCGTGGCACCCGTGCCGCGCAGTTGCCCGGCCGCCTCGGTGAGCGGCTCCGGGGAGCGCGCACAGATCGCGAGGTCGGCGCCTTCGTCGGCGAAGGTCTGGGCGATGGCACGGCCGATGCCGCGACTGGCGCCGGTGACCACGACCCTTGCTCCGTCGAGTCCCAAGTCCATTGTCGTCTCCCTCTGTCGGTGACCGTGGGTCAGGCAAAGGCCGCGGGTACCCGAGTGGTGGCGGGTACCCGCGGCCGGGTGGTGCTGGACACTACGCGCCGGTGGAGTGGAACCCTCCGTCGACGTGCACGATCTCGCCGGTGGTGGCCGGGAACCAGTCCGAGAGCAGCGCGACGACGGCGCGGGCGGCGGGCTCGGGGTCGGTGGTGTCCCAGCCCAGCGGGGCGCGCTCGGGCCACGCCGAGGCCAGCTGGTCGAAGCCGGGGATGCTGCGGGCGGCCATGGTGCTCAGCGGGCCCGCGGAGACCAGGTTGACCCGGATGTTCTGCTCGCCGAGGTAGCGGGCCAGGTAGCGCGCGGTGGAGGTGAGGCCGGACTTGGCCACGCCCATCCAGTCGTAGATCGGGTAGGAGACGCTGTTGTCGAAGTCCAGCGCCACCACCGAGCCACCGTCCTTCATCAGCGGCAGCACCGCGGTGGTGAGGGACTTCAGCGAGAAGGTCGAGGTGTGGATGGCCGTGGCGACGTCCTCCCACTTGGTGTTGAGGAAGTTGCCGCCCAACGCGTCCTGGGGGGTGAAGCCGATGGAGTGCACGACGCCGTCGAGGCCGTCCACGTGCTCGGCGATACGTCCGGCGAGGCTTTCCAGGTGGCCCTCGTCGGTCACGTCGAGTTCCAGCACGGGGGGCGTGTCGGGCAGCCGTTGGGCGATGCGGTTGACCAGGCTGAGCCGACCGTATCCGGTGAGCACGACCGTGGCGCCCTGCTCCTGGCAGAGCTTGGCCACGTGGAAGGCGATCGAGGAGTCGGTGAGCACCCCGGTGACCAGGATGCGCTTTCCTTCAAGAATTCCCATTGGCGGTTTTTGTCCTTGTTCGATAGTTGCCGTGCGGAATCAGGGGCGGCCGAAGCCGACGGGGGGCGCCTAGTGGCCCATGCCGAGGCCGCCGTCGACGGGGATGACCGCGCCGGTGATGTAGGCGGCGTCGTCACTGGCGAGGAAGCGCACGGCCTTGGCGATCTCGTCGGCGGAGCCGAAGCGGCCCAGGGGCACGTTCTTCTTGATGCCGACCTGGCGGTCTTCGGGAAGCGCGGCGGTCATGTCGGTCTCGATGAAACCGGGCGCCACGACGTTCACGGTGATGTTGCGCGAGCCGAGCTCGCGGGCGAGGGAACGCGCGAAACCGACGAGGCCGGCCTTGGAGGCGGAGTAGTTGGCCTGGCCGCCCGAGCCGAGCAGTCCCACCACGGAAGAGATCAAGATGATGCGGCCGGTGCGCTTGCGCATCATGCCGCGCACGGCACGCTTGGCGACGCGGAAGGAACCGGTGAGGTTGGTGTCGACCACCGAGGAGAAATCCTCCTCGCTCATCAGGGCGAGGAGCTGGTCCTTGGTGATGCCGGCGTTGGCGACCAGGACCTGCACTTGGCCTTGCTCCTCCTCCACCTGCTTGAAGGCGGCGTCGACCTGGGCGGTGTCGGTGATGTCGCACTGGACACCCAGGAGACCCTCGGGAGGCTCGCCCGAGCGGTAGGTCACCGCGACGTCGTCGCCGGCCTCTTTGAGCTCCCGGGCGATGGCCAGGCCGATCCCCCGGCTGCCGCCGGTGACCAGAACCGAGCGAGACATATGAACGGCACCTCCGAAGTCGCTGCAGAGCAGCGCAGACATTGCGTATCGTGTGAAGAACGGACAGCAGGCTATCCAGCTACCGATGGGTAGTCCCAACCGAGGCCCCGGGAACATCGGCGGATTCGGTTGCACCGACACGGCATTTGCCCCGCGACACGGCCGCTGAGCACCGTCGGGGAACCCGGTACGGAGACTCAGATCACCGCTGGGACAAGCGTGTGGACCGGGCGATCACGCCCCTCGCCGGACGTCCGGCACGACCAGCCCGCCCGTCAGTGCGCGTCGAGACGGTCGATGCCCGCGGCGATCAGGGCGGGCACGGCGGTGCCGACCCGCTCGAAGTCGGCTCCTACGGTCTGGCCGTGGATGAACCGGTAGTGGATGCCTTCCAGGATCACCGCGATCTTGAAGTAGGCGAAGCTCACATACCAGGCGAGGTCGTCGACATCGCACCCGGAGCGCTCGACGTAACGGGCGACGATCTCCCGACTCCCCGGGAATCCCGGGGCCCGACGCACACTGCTCACCCCGATGTCCTCGGGGAGTTCCGCGCTGCTGTAGGCCAGGACGAGGGCGAGATCGGTGAGCGGGTCGCCAAGAGTGGACATCTCCCAGTCCAGAACGGCCGTAATGCGGTCGGCGTCATCCACCAGGACGTTGTCCAGGCGGTAGTCCCCATGGACGATCGCCGCGGCGCGTTCCCGCGGAAGACCCGCGGCGAGCCGGGCGCGAAGCTCCTCGGCACCGGCGAGGTCGCGACTGTGCGAGGCGGCCAGTTGTCTGCTCCAGCGACGCAGTTGCCGCTCCAGGAAGCCGTCGGGACGCCCGAAGTCGGCGAGCCCCACGGAAACCGGGTCGACCGCATGCAGTTCGGCGAGGGTGTCCACGAGCCGCAGCAGAACAGCGTGAGTGCGCCGGGGGCCGATGGCCGCCAGTTGGGCGCCGTCGCGGTAGGGAGTGCCGGGGACGAGGTCCATCACGTAGAAACGCGCACCGATGACCGATTCGTCCGTGCACAGCAGCCGGGTGGCGGGGACCGGAACGGGGGTGGCGGCCAGGGCGGTGATGACGCGGTACTCGCGGGCCATGTCGTGTGCGGTGGGCAGGACGTGGCCCAACGGTGGCCGGCGCACCACCCAGTGGTGCACGCCGTCGGTGATGGCATACGTCAGGTTGGAGCGGCCTCCCTCGATGAGTCGCCCGGTCAACGTTTCGCCCACCAGGCCGGGGCGTGCCTTGTCCAGGTACCTTCTCAGCCGTTCGAGGTCGAGCCCGGGTGGGTTGGCTCCGCTCACAGTTCCCCCCATCACATACCGACCGACCGGTATCTACTACCGGGCGTAGCGCAATATACCCCAGAGGGTCACGACCGGGAGGACCGCGAGGAGAAGAGAAAAGCGTCGCGGGCCACAATTATCGAGCGATCGAGGAGGCGGCCGGACGCAGGCCGTCGAGGAGCAACCGCGCGTAGTATTCTCCCGCCGCCGCGGGCGTCCATTCCCCCCGCGGCTGGAACCAGGTGCGCAGCGAACGCACCGAACCGAAGAAGAAGTCGGCCACCACGTCCCCGGCAACCTGATCGGCGAAGACACCGCTGCGCTGGCCCTGCTCGATCAACCCGTGGAAGAGTTCGCGCTCGCTCCGACCGGGAAAAACGGCCACCGGTCCGGCGACCGCCGCGACCACGACCTCGACGGCGGCGGCGCGCAGGCGCCCCTCGACTCCCGTCCCTGCGACAATGGAGTCAAAGCGGCTGACCACAACGGCCACGGCACTGCCCTTCTGCGGCTCGAACAACCTCGGCCCGAGACGGCCGGACACGGCCACCGCGGTGCACACGGAACCACCTTAGGACGCGCCGGTCACCACCACCCACTCCAGGCGTTATTTATACGTGACCTTCATGTGTCGCCACTGTTACGAAGACACCGGTTCCGATCCGACTCACACCCAGCCGGCATCGTGGGCCGAGATCGCGGCCTGCACCCGGTTGCTCATGTCCAGTTTGGCCAGGATTCGGCTCACATGGGCCTTCACCGTCGCCTCGCGCATACCGAGTTCCCGCCCCGCCTCGGCATTGGACATGCCCCGGGCGACAGCCACCAGGACGGCGCGCTCGCGTTCGCTCAGCACGTCCAGCCGCCGAGCAGCCTGGTCCGCACCTGCCGCAGGAGCCTGGGCCGCGAAACGCTCCAGCATCCGCTTGGTGACACTGGGGGCCAGCATCGCATTGCCCTCGTCGATGGTGCGCACCGCTGTGATCAGGTCCCGGGGCGGAGTGTCCTTGAGGAGGAAACCCATCGCCCCGGCGCGCAGCGCCGCGTGCACGTACTCGTCCAGGTCGAAAGTGGTCAACAGGATGACTTTGGGCGATCCGGGCAACTCGGCGAGTCGGGCCGCAGCGGTCAGCCCGTCCATCCCCGGCATCCGGATGTCCAGCAGAATGACGTCGGGGGCGAGCCGGGCCGCCAGTTCCAGCGCTTCGGCTCCGTCCGCCCCCTCGCCGACGACTTCGAGATCGGGGGCGGAGTCCAGGATCATCCGCAGTCCTGAACGCACCAACTGTTCGTCATCGACCAAAACGATCGAAATCACGCGGCCCCCGTCATGGTTGCTCTCCGGTCGACGGGCCCTCGGCCCGCGCTGCCTCCACCAACGGCAGGACGGCGCGCACCTGCCACGCACCGTCGGGGTGGGGCCCCGCGGCGAGCGTACCGCCGGCCAGGGTGACGCGCTCGCGCAACCCCGCCAGGCCGTACCCACTGCTGGGCGGGCTCTCCTTTGCGCCCGTCGACGGCGGGTCGTTGACCACCACCACCTCCAGGTCGCAGGAACCGTAGTCCAGCCGCAGGCTCGCCGGGCTGTTGGGGGCATGCTTGGCAACGTTGGTCAACGCTTCCTGGACCACCCGGTAAGCGGTGCGCTCCAGCTGGGCCGCCAAAGGGCGCGGGGTTCCGGTGGTCCGCCACCGCACCTCCACACCGGCAGCACGCGAATCGTTGATCAGTTTGGCGAGGTCGCTGAGCATCGGCTGGGGAGCAGTGGGGGCGCCTGCCGTCTGGTCGTCCCGCAACACCCCAAGGATCTCCCGCAGTTCGGCCAGCGCCTCCCGTCCGGTGGTGCGGATCAGTCCGGCCGTCCGCACGGTCGCGTCGTCCCCGGCCGACACCTCCAGTCCGCCGGCGTGCAGGACCATCAGGCTGACCCGGTGGGCCACCACATCGTGCATCTCCCGGGCGATTCGGGTCCGCTCGGCTGCGATCGCGGTCTCGGCCTTGAGGTTCTGCTCGCGCTCCAGCCGCGCGGCACGGTCGCGGAGGTTGTCCACGAGTTGACGCCGGGTCCCCACCCACAGCCCCAGGACCAGCGGGAGGACAAGGGAGAAGCTGACGGTGAAGAGGGTGGTCCCGAAAGGCTGCTCCCAGTAGACGACGACCAGCGCCAGGAAGTAGGCGATTGCCCAGGACACCAGCCGGAACCGGTCAGCGGACCAGACCGCGTAGCTGTAGATAGCGATGGACAGCGGGACGAAATTGCCGAAGAGCAGCAGCAGCGCCAGGCTCAGTGCCAGCAGCCAGATGGGCCGCGAGCGGCGCAGCATGATCGTGACGGCGACCGCGGTCGGCAGGACCAGCAGGAGGATCAGCGCATACGTGACGACCAGCAGACGGGGCAGGACACTGCCCGAATCGCCGGCGAAAAGGCTGAAGGTCAGTATGCCGTTGCCGAGGGTGGAACCGAATCCGCCGGCCATCCCCAGCATCACGAAGGGGAAGAAGCCGATCGCCCAGCAGACGTCGGCCACCCTGTAGCGGTGCGTCCGGCCCCACTTCCAGGGCGCGGCCGTCCGTTGCATCCATCGCCACACCATGAGCGGGATTCTACGAGCGGATGAGCAGCCAAAGAATCCCTGTTCAAAGGCGTGGCGCGCGGGTGACGAAAGTCGATGGCCCGTATCCGGGCAGGTAGCGGCGCAATCGGCCGACGCTCTGCTTCCCGATGGTGTTGCAGGGCACCGACGAAAGTCGGGAACGGTTTCGGGCGAAAGGACGACCCTGGGCCTTCCCTCCCCCTTCGACCGTGGCCGCGATCAGCAGTTCGGGCGAGGTCGAAGGGGCGGGCCGGCCCAGCGTGGAATTCGTCGGCCGGGCGGCCTGCACAGTCACGTCTGCGCCCGACCGGCTGATGCCTCCACCCATGCCCAGGAGAACCACCGTGAGCCGGACGGCGGCGTCCCCCGTCCCATCCGCCGCGCCCGCGGTGGCGGCGCGCGGGCCGACCAAGGTGTACGGGGCGAGAACCCCTGCGGTGCGGGGATCGGGCGGGGTGGACGTGGAGTTCGCCCGGGGCGCGTTCACGGCCGTCGTGGGCCCTCGGAGTCGGGCGGTCCCCCCTGATGCAGTGCTTGGCGGGCCGACACCGCCACGTCCAAAAGCATGCGCCTGGGCCGCACCGGCATCACCACCCTCGACGACAGACGGCTCACCCGGCCGCGCCGCGAGCGCATCGGATTCATCTTCCAGTCCTTCAACCTGCTCCCCATGCCGACCGCGCACCACACCATCGTGCTGCCCGCCCGGATCGCCAAACGCACCGTGGACGCCCGATGCCTGGCCCACGTGATCGGGGCGGTGGGGGTGGCCGACCGCCTGGACCACCCGACCTCCGAACTTTCCGGGGGTCGGCCACAGCGCGTGGCCCGTGGCCCGCGCCCTGCTGGACGCGCCCGAGGCGGTCTATTCCGACGCCCACCGGCAACCTGGACGCGCGCTCGGGAGCAGAGATCCTGATCGCGGTGTTCGGCGTCGCCACCACCATGGCGCTGCCGGTGATCGAACGTCGCCGGGAATCGGCTCTGGTGCGCGCCCTGGGGCTGTCCAAAGGACAGGTGGGCGCGATGCTTGAGCATCGAGGCGGTACTGGTGTCGCTGGTGGGCGCCGTGCTGGGCATCCTGTTCGGCTGAGCTGCGGGAAACATGTTCATGGACCGGGCCCTGCCGGTGGGGCAGATCTGCGCCTTCATCGCGATCGCGGTGCCGACAGGACTGATCGCCTCGATCGCGCCGGGCCGTGCGGACCTCGATCACGGGGGCGCTGACGAGCGACCAGCATCGGCCGATTGCGCGAAACGGGCGTTTTCCAGGAGTTTCTCGTCGAGCGCCCGCTTTGCGTTTCCTATTTCCCTCCGGAGCTGCTTCCGGGTTACATTCCTGGGTATCGCCGCCGGAAGGCCCGCTGCGCCGGACCATTCCAATCGCTAATTCCGATCGATAGAGTAGGTTTATGGTCCGCGATCTGATGGAGCCCGATCCGCGGCCGGTCATCGCCTGCGTGGGTGGCGGGGCAAGTTCCGCCCTCACCGCGATCGCGCTGCTGCGCGCCACCACGTGGCTGCGACTGCGCTACCGGCTCGTGCTGTTCGACGAGCACGGCCGGCACGCGCGCGGGGTCGCCTACTCCACCCACGACGACGGCCACCTGCTCAACTCGCCGCTGAAATCCATGTCCGCGCTCCCCGACCAACCCGGCCATCTCGCCGAATGGTCGCACGAGCACGCTCTCGGACACGGACCGGACTCCTTTCTCCCCCGTCGCGTCTACGGCGACTACCTGGCCCAGACGCTGGCCCGGACGGCGGCCTGGGCGCAACCGCACGCCTCCCTGGAGTTGCGCACCGCCCGGGTGGAGTCGGCCCGTCCGGGCGACGACGGTGTCACCCTGCGTCTGGGCAGCGGCGAGGAGCTGCGCGCCTCCGGCGTCGTGGTTGCCACCGGCAACGCCGCCGGGATGCACACCCCCGGCTGCCCGGAATTGCCGGGAGTCGTCTCCGACCCGTGGCACCCGGACTCCGGGATCACAGCCCTTGAGCGCGCCGACCGGGTTCTGGCGGTGGGAACCGGCCTCACCATGGTCGATGTCGCCCTGAGCCTGACCCGCAGCCGCCCGGACACGGTGGTGCACGCGGTCTCGCGGCACGGACTGCTGCCGCAGGAGCACCGGCTTCCCCTGGTCACCCCGCCGGGACTGGTCGACCTGCACGGCATGGCGGGCAACCCTCCGTCGTTGCGCGACCTGACCCGGCGGGTCCGCGCGGCGGTACGGGACTATCCGGGGGACTGGCGCCACGTCGTGGACTCGCTGCGGCCGCACGTGCAGATGGTGTGGCAAGGGCTGTCCGCGAGCGAACAGCGCCGCTTCCTGGACCGCCTGGCCCGGCACTGGGAGGCCGCACGCCACCGGATGGCACCCGAGGTCGCCGCCCGGCTTTCGGCGCTGCGCGCACAGGGCCGGCTCCGGATCCACAGCGGTGGGCTCCGCGAGGTCGGCCGGGCAGACGGCGCGTTGCGCGCCCGACTGGGCGATGGAACGGCCCTGGACGTGGACGCGGTGCTGAACTGCACCGGTGCCAACCCCGGAAGCGCGCCTTTCATCACCCGCATCCTCGGTGACGGCCTGGCGCGCCCCAACCACCTGGGCCTAGGGGTGGACACCTGCCCGCGCGGCGCCCTGGTGACCCCGTCCGGGCGGGTCAGCCGACGCCTGTTCGCTTTGGGGCCGGTACGCCGCGGCCAGCTCTACGAGACCACGGCGATTCCCGAGATCCGTGCCCAGGCCGAGCAGTTGGCCCAGCGAATCGCCGACACCGTGCTCCGCAATCGCGCGGTGGAACCGACCGTGGTGCCCTGAAACAGGCCCTGGCCCTGCGCCGGCACCGGACCGTGGGAGCCGGCGCAGGGGTGGATCAACCGGGGCGATGCGCCTCGCGCTCGTACTTGCGCAACCGGAAGGGGCGCAGCGCGGATTCGACCTGCACCGCGAGGTCCATCTTGCTGATGCCTTCGGCGCGGTCCTCGAAGTGAATGGGGATCTCCAGCATCTTCTGGCCTCGACGGTAGGCACGAAAGTGCATCTCCACCTGGAAGCTGTACCCGCTGCTGTGGATGCTGCCCAGGTCGAGGGCTTCCAGGGCCTCACGGCGCCAGAGTTTGAAGCCCGCGGTGACGTCGCGGATGGGCATCGCCAGGATCGCCTTGACGTAGGTGTTGGCCCAGCCGCTGAGCAGGCGGCGGCGCACTCCCCACTCCCCCGACAGACTGCCACCGGGTACGTAACGGCTGCCGATGACCACACCGGCACCGGTGGAGAGCAGGGTACCCAGCAACTGGGGCACATAGGCCGGGGGGTGGGAGAGGTCGGCGTCCATCTGGGCGACGAAGTCGGCCCCGTCGTCGAGGGCTCGGGTCATCCCGGCGATGTAGGCGCGCCCCAAGCCGTCCTTTGCGGTGCGATGCACCACCGTGATCCGGCCCGCGTGCTCGGCGGCAAGCTTGTCGGCGACCTCGCCGGTGCCATCGGGTGAGTTGTCGTCCACGATCACCAGGCCCAGGCCGGGCAGTTCGAGTGCCATCAGCTGGGCGACCAGCACGGGCAGGTTGTCCGCCTCGTTGTAGGTGGGGACGACGACGCTTAGCCGGGATCGGGACCACGGCTCGGGCAGGGTGACCGGGGTGGGCATGGGGGAGAAGGCCTCCATCATCGGAATCCGGGAGCGTAACCGGTGGCGGGTCGTGGTCGCTGGCTGCGTCTCACTCCAACCATTGTGGCCGGAACCGCCGCCCTCCGACGCCGACCGTCACGGCGACGGCATCGGGCCGTTACTCCCCGCGGTCGCTCTCCGGGACGGCGACGTGCACCGTGGTCCCCGTGTCCTCCAGGGTCATCAGGATCTCGGGGTCGGCGTGGTTGTCGGTGACCAGGTGCGCGATGGCTTCGGGAGCAACCGTCTGCACCATCGTGTCGGCTCCGACGGTGGTGTGGTCGGCGAGCACGATGACCTCCTCGGCGCAGGCGACCAGCGCGCGGTCCACACTCGCCACTGCGGCGTTGGACGTGCTCAGGCCCCGTTCCGCGGTCACCCCGTTGCCCGAGACGAATGCGCGGTGCACCCGCAGGCCGCCCAGGGAGTGTTCGGCCGCGCTGCCGACGAGCGCCATGAGCGAGCCGCGCAGCGTCCCCCCGGTCATCACGACCTCCACACCGGTGGCTTCGGCCAGGACCTGGGCGACGCGCAGCGAGTTGGTGACGACGGTGAGGCCCGCGCGGCCGGTGAGCTCGCGGGCCAGCGCCTCGGTGGCATCGCCGGGGCCGAGCACGATCGCGTCGTCGTCGACGACCAGCCGCGCCGCGGATCGGGCGATCGCCGGCCATTCGGACCGGGCGTGGTCGGCGGAGCGGGTATCGCCGGCACGTATTCGCCCTGGAAGGGCAGCCCCGCCCCGCCTGCGGTCGATGAGCCCTTGCGCCTCGAGCGTGCGCACGTCGCGGCGGACCGTCACCTCCGAGGCGCACACCCGATCGGCGAGGTCGCGCAGCGCCATCGTGCCGTTGGCCCGCACCAGCTCCAGGATCCGCTCCCGGCGCTCGGCGGCGAACACCGGTTTGCCCTCCCGAGCCATTTGACCCCATCTCGATCTGCCGCGGCGACGGTCGGACCGGGTGGTCCGACCGCTGATGCCGCGATCAGATCATAAGGGAGCAGGCGGTCAGTCGAAGCGAACGCCGTGTGCGGAGAACGCCTTGTCGATCGCCTCGTCGTCACCATGGTCGTCGGAGGAATCGTCGCCGTCCTCGGTTCCGTTGCCGAGGACCAGGGCCAGGATGAAGAGCGTCACCACAACGGCGAACGCGACCAGTGTGGCGATGCCGAACATCAGCAGCACGGACATGCCTTGGCTCCCTCGGGCCGGGGGTGAACCACCATGCACGGCATCCGGGATATGACCCAGCTCACCGAGTACGTCCCTGTGGGGATTCCCTGCCCACGCACTCGTTACACGCGCCCAGGGGCTCGCCTTGGTGATAGTGCTGTCACCCGATATCGGATGGTGGACGGACGCACTGCCGCCCGGCACCGGCTCCGGTGCCGGGCGGTCGGAGAGGACTCATGCGTCGACGGGGTGGACCGAACCCTCGCGGTCGGGGCGGAGCGCGACAGCAGCCAGTGCGATGAACACCGAGAGCACGGCCGGCACCGCCATGGCCACGGTCAGGTTGGTGACGTGGGCAAGGGCACCGATGGCCACGGGGCCGCTGAGCAGTCCCACATAGCCGATCGCGGCGACGAATCCGAGATTCCGGCCGGCGCGGGCGGGGTCGTAGTCGACGGCGGCGGTGAAGACCTGGGGAATGATGCAGGAGAGACCCGCCCCCATGATCGCGAAGCCCACGATGGAGGCGAAGGTCCAGGGCGCCACCAGGCTCAGGGTGAGCCCGCAGGCCCCCAGGAGCCCGCCCGCGCGCACGATGGCGACCGGGCCGAAGCGGGCGGTCAGGCGGTCTCCCACGAGACGGCCGGCGGCCATGAGGGCGGAGAACGCGGCGAAGCCTGCCGCGGCCAGCGCACCGGACGCGCCCCGCTGGTCGTGGAGGAATACCGTGGCCCAGTCCGTGGCCGATCCCTCGGCGAGCATGCAGCACAGGGCGACCAGACCGAAGAACACGACCTTGGGCGAGATCCGGGCGCGACCCCCTGGTTTCGGGCTGGTCGGGTCCTGGTCACCACGGACCGGGGCCGGGGCGGTGGAGTCCAGTCCGCCCAGCAGCCCACGACGCACGGCCACCGAGAGCACGACCAGGACCAGGGCGACGATCCAGAAGGTGAGAGCGGCGCTCATCCGGGCGTAGGCGGCCAGTCCGCCGAGGGCCGCGCCGGTGAAACCGCCGATGGAGAAGGCCGCATGAAAAGAGGCCATGATCGGACGACCGTAGAGGCGTTCGACCCGGGCGGCGTGCACGTTGATGGGGACGTCGATCATGCCGTGGCCGGCCCCGATCGCGAACAGTGCCACGAAGAGGAAGGGCAGGGAGTTGGCGTAGCCCGGCGCGACCAGCGCGAGACTGCCGATGACGGCTGCGGGCAGGATGGTGGCGGTGCTGCCGTGCCGGTCCACCAGGCGTCCGGCGACCTGCATCGCGGCCAGCGCACCGACGGCCAGCCCCAGCAGGGCGAGGCTCAACTGCCCGTCGTTGAGTCCTGCCTGCTCCTTGACAGCGGGGATGCGGGCAGCCCAGGTCGCGATGATCATTCCCGCAACGAAGAAGTAGGCCCAGACGGTACGGCGTGCTCGACGCAGAACAGGGGAAACAGCCGGAGCGGCCTTCGGTGGCACAGGACGGGGAATGCGCTGGTTCTCGGTCACGGTTCACCCTCACTCGGGTCGTGCTGGGGGCGTACTGGGCGGGCCCGACGTCGCCGGGATCGGCCGGCGGCGACGGGGCGAGGGGCGGCGCGGCCGGGTCGGCCCCGTCGCCCGAGCGGACCGGGAGCTCCGGACAGGAGCGCACCGGCGCCTGGAACCGGGCGCACGGACCGCCCGGGGGCACACGGTTGACGGATGGGAGGAAGGTGCGCTAGACGCACTGGACGACGACACCGGCGGCGCTGATCGCGGCCACGGCCTCGTCGGGGGCATCGGTATCGGTGACCAGGACGTCGATGTCGCCCACCGGGCAGACGTATCCCATGGCCACCTGGGCGAGTTTGGTGGAGTCGGCCGCCAGGACGACGCGCCGCGCCGACCGCATGGCTGCCCGTTTGATGGCGACATCGCCGAGGTCGTAGGCAGTGACCCCTTCCGCGACCGACAGGCCGCAGCATCCAAGGACGGCGGTGTCGAAGCGCACCGCGTTCAGCGACGCCTCTGCGAGAGGGCCGATCAGGGAGAGCTCGCCGACGCGCACTTCTCCCCCCGCCATGAGGAGGCGGGCAGTTCGACCATCACTGAGAACCTGAGCCACCTGCAACGACAAGGGCATCACGGTGATGTGTCGCTCGGCGAGTTCCCGAGCCACCTGGAGGGTGGTCGTCCCGCTGTCGAGCAGCACCGCCTGGCCGTCACCGATCAGCTCACCGACCGCCTCGGCGATCCGCCGTTTGGCATCGGGGGCTTGGCGCTCCCGGATCGCATAGGGCGGCTCCTGTCCACGGGGCAACAGGCTGACCGCACCGCCGCGCACCCGACGCAAAACGCCCTGCCCTGCGAGGTGGTCGAGGTCGCGTCGGACGGTCATCTCCGAGTGTCCGGTGGTCTCGGCGAGTTCCACAACGGTGACCTCGCCCTCCTCACGGAGCCGGGCGACGATGAGATCCATCCGTTCGACGCTGTCCATGTCGCAATTCAAACACAGAAGATGTTCATTAGATCGAGTTACGGACCTTAAATATGTGTGAACTATCAGCATTGTCGAGTGAACCGAAGCACATTGCCGCGCGACATCCCGAACCGGTCACAATGGTGGGGTGCTCTCCTCATCAGCCAGCAGCCCCGTCCCCTGCGCCGTCTGGTGGGCCGCCCCGGCCCTTGCCACGCCGGCCCTTCTCGACATTCTCGACACCGACGAACGGGCCCGGCACGGCCGCCTGCGCCAATCGAGCGACCGCGACCGTTACGCCGTGGCACACGCCCTCGCCCGGTTGCTGTGCGCGCAGGAGAGCGGGTGCGACCCGCGAGAGGTGACGTTCGCCCTGCACTGCGGGTACTGCACGCGCACCGACCCCCACGGCAAACCCCGCCCCACGGGTCCGTCCGAGGGGCTGGAAATCTCGATCACGCACTCGGGGGAACGCGTGGGGGTGGCGTTGTCCCGGGGAGTGCCCGTGGGACTGGACGTGGAAGCGATCAAGCCCACGCGCGACCTCGACGGCCTGGCCGACTACGCACTGACCGCCGCCGAGCGGGCAACCCTGGACGCCCGGCCCGAGGCCGAGCGGGCCGCGGGCTTCTTCTCCTACTGGTCGCGCAAGGAGGCACTGCTCAAAGCGACCGGGGCGGGACTCTCGGGCGGGTTGACCTCGGTTGCGGTCAACGGTCCGCACGAGGACGCGGCCGTGCTGCACTGGGATCCGCCCAATGCTCCCGCAGCCGTGTGCCTCACCGATCTGGACGCCGGAGCCGGCTACCGGGCGGCCTTGGCCGCCCTGGCCCCGGGCCCCCTGGCCCTCACCGTTCACGACGGTGCCGCCCTGCTCGCCTCCCACTGATCCCCCGCCCCGACCTGCCCGAGGACGGACAACCGGACGGGCAGCAGGGGC
This sequence comes from Nocardiopsis ansamitocini, assembly GCF_030268225.1. Taxonomy (GTDB): domain Bacteria; phylum Actinomycetota; class Actinomycetes; order Streptosporangiales; family Streptosporangiaceae; genus Nocardiopsis_D; species Nocardiopsis_D ansamitocini. The sequence continues at coordinate 244,332 of NZ_BSQG01000005.1, forward strand.
GCGCGGGGACGCTAGGCGGCCACGGCCAGCGCCACCCCGAAGGCGGTCAGCGCCATTCCACTGGTCAGCTCGATGCCCTGGCGAACCCTTCGCCGGCGCAGCAGCTCGGAGAGGTGGGAGATGGCGAACACGTAGACCGCCCACCACATCAACGCGATGGCGATGACGATCGCCCCCAGGAGCATGATCTGCGGTGCGGCGGCCGCGTCAGGAGCAACGAACTGGGGAAGGAAGGTCAGGAAGAACGCCAGCGGCTTTGGGTTGAGCAGGTTGTTGAGCAGCCCCTGCGTAAAGGGCGAACCTCCTCGGCCGGACTCGGCCCCCGGCGCCAGCTCCGCGAGGTCCCCGCGCCGCCAGCCGCGCCACAGTCGCAGGAGGACGGCCGCGCCGAGGTAGACGAGGTAGGCCGCACCGGCGAAACGCAGCACGACCAGGGCGACCGGACTGGCCGCGATCATCACGGTGAGCCCTGCGGCGGCAAGCAACGTGTAGGCGGCGATCCCCGTCGTGGACCCCAGCCCGGTCGCCATTCCGGAGCCGTGCCCATGCGCCAACGTGTTCCGCGTGACCAGCACGAAGTCCGGCCCGGGCAGGACGACGATGACGGCCGAGGCGAGCACGAACACGAGAAGGTGTTCGGGCATGGGCATAGCGGTACTCCTCAGGTGATGATCGGGGTGCGGAGACGGGACTCCGAGGGCTGCGAACGACACACGGTCGGGGCGGCGAAAATCCGCCCAGTTCACGGCCACAATGCTTCAATTATGAAGATACTTCCGCAAGAATCGCAAACTGCCGTGCTAAGTTCGGCAAATGACTGAGAATGTTCGCTTGGATTCGGCCGACCTGGAGATTCTGCGGATCTTGCAGAACGACGCACGGATCACCAACCGCGATCTCGCGGCCTCCGTGGGCCTTGCCCCCTCGACCTGCCTCGATCGCGTGGCACGACTGCGCGAATCGGGCGTGATCACCGGCAACCGGCTCCGGGTGAACCCCAGCGCACTGGGCCGCCCCATCCAGGCGTTCCTGTCGCTGCGGGTCCACCACAGCCACACAATGCTGCGCTCCACCGCCGAGCACATCCGCGCGCTGCCCGAGACCCGGGCCCTCTACCACCTGGCCGGGGTCGACGACTTCCTGGTGCTGGTCGCCGCCGCCGATGTGGCCGACCTGCAACGGCTGGTCGTGGACGAATTCACCACCCGCCCGGAGGTCACCCAGGTGCAGACGATGCTGGTCTTCGAGGAGTGGGAGGGCGGTCCCCTTCTCCCCCCGCAGGAGCACCGCGAAGCCGATTGAGGGTGGCGAGCCGGACCGGGAAAGATCACAGCAGCCGACGACAGAACCTTTCCGGCATTTCCGGCCACACCGTCTCGACCTGGACCGACACAAAAATCGCGCGGGTAAACGTATACCTGACGCCACACTCCTGTCGTGGTCAGGCAAGCCGTTCCTGCCTTGACCGTGGGCGACCGGCATTGATGTATTGCAGACGTGCCCAGCCTGCTCAGTGCCTCCCGCCCCTTGCCTCCCCACCGCCCCACAGGTGCGACCTCGGAGGCCCGCTAGGTGCGCGCGGACCAGGAAGCGCGGCTCGACAGCGAGTCGTTCACCCAGACCCTGCACGGGCACCGGGTCGTCGATCCCTACCAGGGACTCGAACAAGACGAATCGCCGGAGACGAAGCGCTGGCTGGCCGACCGCGACGCAGAACTGCGCGCAGCCGCGACACAGTGGCCGCTGCGCGCCGACCTGGCCGACGACATCCGCGGCCTCGTCTCCGGTGTGCTCTGGTCGGTACCGCAAACGCGCGGCACGGCCGTGTTCGCCACCCGGCGCGACGCCGGGGACGAGCATCCGCGGCTGGTCGTGGTGGAGGGCGACCACGAGCGGGTGCTGTTCGACCCATTGGCCGTGGACCCGTCCGGGGCGACCACGCTGGATGCCTGGGAGCCCAGCCCCGACGGCGCACTGGTGGCGGTGCAGACCTCCAGCGGCGGCACCGAACGCGGCGCACTCGAAGTGCTCTCGGCCACGGACGGAAACCCCGTCGAACGCCCCGTGCCCGGGGTGCGGTACTCCCACGTGGCCTGGTTGCCCGCCGAGCACGGCCCCGCCTTCTATTTCGCCCGGCGCGACGACGGCGACGGCCGCCGCGGGGTGTGGCTGCACCGGATCGGCGCTGCCAGGGGAACCGACACGTTGGTGCACGCGTGCACCGGTCCGCGGACCGTACCGGGCGTCCGGTTGCGCCGCGGGCGCTGGCTACTGATCAGCGAGAGCCACGGCACCGGGCACCGCAGCGACCTGTGGATCGCCGACCTGTCCGGTGAGGATCCCGGTGCTCCTGCGCTGCGCCCGGTCCACGTGGGGCTGGAGGCGGAGTCCGAGGCCGACGTCGGGCCGGACGGGCTGTTGTACCTGCGCACCACGCACGGCGCACCGCTGCGCCGGGTGTGCGTCACCACGCCCGAACGCCCCGACACAGGCAACTGGCGCGAAGTGGTCCCCGAGGACCCCGAGGCTACCCTGGACGGTTTCGCGGTCACGGGACGCCCCGGATCGGTCGAGGTGCTGGTGACCCGGACCCGACTGGGCATCAGCGAGTTGGCCTCACACGATCCTGAAAGGGGCACGGAACGGGCGGTCGAACTGCCCGGTGAGGGAATGGTCGCCGAACTGGCCGCGGACTCCCGGGGAGGCGCCCATTTCTGTTATGCCGACGTCTCCTCGCAATTGTCGGTATGGGTGTACCGCAGCGGCGAGCCGCCGATCCGCTGGCCGGCCGACCTCGCATCGGCCCCGGACCGCACGCCGGTTCGCAGGAGTGTCCTGTGGTGCTCCTCCGCCGACGGCACCCGGGTTCCGGTGAGCGTCTTCTCCCTGGACGGCGCGTCCGCCGGACCGACCATCCTGCACGGCTACGGCGGGTTCGGCCGTCCGCGCCAGTTCGGCTTCTCCGCGACGGTGCTGGCCTGGCTGCGGGCAGGCGGACGCTACGCGGTCGCACACGTACGCGGCGGTGGCGACCGCGGGCGTGCCTGGCATCTGGCAGGCGCCGGACGGAACAAGGCGCGCGCGGTCATGGATCTCGTCGCCGCGGCCGACACCCTTGTGGCGCGGGGGATGTGCGACCGCGACCAACTGTGCCTGTCCGGCGGATCGGCGGGTGGACTGCTGGTGCTGGCCGCGACTGCACGGCGGCCCGACCTGTGCGCGGCGGTGATCGCCTCGGCGCCACTGGCCGACATGGTCCGCTTCGAACGGCTGGGGTTGGGCGCGATGTGGATCCGGGAGTTCGGCACGGCCGCCGATCCCGAGGACTTCGCCGCCCTCCTGGACTACTCCCCGTACCACCGCGTGCTGCGCGGCGGGCCGACCCGCTACCCGGCGGTACTGCTGACCGGGTTCGGCGGTGACACCCGCACCGGTGCCGCCCATCCCCGCAAAATGTGCGCGGCTCTGCTGGCGGCGGCCACCGGACCGCGCCCGATCCTGCTGCGCTACGAGCACGGCGTGGGCCACGGCCCGCGATCCGTGACCCGCGCAATCGAACTCGCGGCCGACGCACACGCGTTCGCGGCTGCGGAGACGGGGCTGTCACCGGCCCGCCGACGGCGGGCCCGGCCCCATAACGAAAGATGAGGTGAACGCAGATGGACCCCAACCAGTTCGAGGCAGAGGTCGAAGAGCTGACCGAGGTCACCTCGCGGGACATCACCGCAGGCGGCGACAGCGACGGCACTGACAGCAGTTCCGACTTCATCTAGCACGCTCGGGCGGTCGCCGAAGGGGCCTTTTCGGCGGCCGCCCCCTCTTTTTCCGCTCCCCCGCGTTTTCCGGGCGGTGTCCGCGCACGCCCAGCCCCCCTGTGATTGTGGAGGACCACCGCTCGTGACCGATCGCCTGTTCACCGAGACGCTGCGCACCGCCGTCGGCGAGGACCTGCTCCAGTCCCGGTTGTCGAACGAGTTCGTGTTCGCCGACCTGGGTGAGGAGACCGTGCGCGAACTACTGACCTTCGATGCCCTCAGCGACATCCTCGGCTCCCACCAGTTGGAGCCGCCCCGGCTTCGGCTGCACCGGTTGGGAAAGCCGGTTCCCCTCAGCGACTACACCGAGCTGGGTGACTCCTCCGGGGGCGAACGGCGCGTGGTGCGCCCCGAGGCGCTGTACCAGCGGTTGCGCGAGGGGGCGAGCCTGGTCCTGGACGGCGTGGACCGGCTGCATCCGCCGGTCCGTGCGGCCACCGACGACCTGATGCGGCTCGTCCGTGAACGCGCCCAAGTGAACCTGTATCTGATCTGGGGCGACTCCCACGGTTTCGACACCCACTGGGACGACCACGACACCTTCATCGTGCAACTGGCGGGGAGCAAGTCCTGGCAGGTGCACGGCCAGGGCAGCCGCCCGCACCCGATGAAGGTGGATGCCGACCACGCGCACACCCCACCCGGGACGACCGTGTGGGAAGGGATCCTGCGCCCCGGCCAGGTACTGCACGTTCCGCGCGGCTGGTGGCACACCGTCAAGGGCAACGGGGACGTCAGTATGCACCTGACGTTCGGGTTCACTCGCGCCACCGGGATCGATTGGGCACAGTCGCTGCTGAAGCGGCTGCACGAGGCGGAGTTCCTGCGCACCGACCTTCCCCGGTTCGCCTCTGCCGAGGAACGCCGCAAGCACCAGCACGAGCTGGTCCGGCGGCTGACCGATCTGGCGGAAGAACACGACCTGGACGGATTCTTTGCCGAACGCGACGCCCGATTCCCGCGCCGGCAGTCCTTCGCCCTTCCCTGGGCGGTGGACGCTACGGTGCCGGATGCCGACACCGTCGTGGAGTTCACCCCGATCCTGCCCCCCGCCCTGGAGCGGGAAGACGACCGGGTTGCCCTGGCGGTGTCGGGGCGGCGCTACCGGTTCCCGGTGGCGGCCGAGCCGATGCTGGCCGAACTGGCCCGCGCGCGGACCCTGACACTGGGCGAACTGGCCACGAGCACCGGAACCGACGTGGCGACGGCCGCGGAACTGGCCCGGGTCCTGGTTCGCCACCAGCTGGTGCTGTTGCGGTAGAACCGGCGAAAGCCGCAGATGACACGCAGGTGACGATGGCGTTCCGGACCCCCGGTGCGCCATCGTTGCGTATAACCTTCCCCTTCTGCGGCTTTGCCGCGGAAGGGCAGGACACACCAAACCGATCCGCGTTAATTGCCAAAGTCAATAGGTGAGGCTACCCTCACTTGTATACAGGAGGTGACTGCCGCGCCGTCGGGAAGACCGACGCTGCCGCGCAGGCCACCGGGGCATTGATCGCGTCGGGCGCACTCGCGTCCGCAGGAAGGCTTTTCGCCATGGCTCACTCGCGCCACCCGCTCTCCACGGTGGTAGACGCCTGTGCGCCGTTGAAGTTCTCGCCGCTGCCGCAGATCCGGACCGCCGAGGTCCTGACTGCGACGGAAGAACCGGAGACCGAGCACTGGTACCGGGCCGACCTCCTCTCGGCCAAGGGTGCGCTGGGCCCCGTCTACGACCGCTTCATGGCCGCGCACGGCCCCGGACACCCTCTTCCGTCGGCGACACACCTGTTGCGCCGGCTCTTGCGCGAGCCCATCTTCATGGTGGCAGCGGGGATCTATCTCACCGGGCGGGCACCGCTGCTGCGGGCCCATCACCTGTGGTTCCCCACCGGTTACAACGCCGATTTCGGTACCCCGATGCTGACCGGCTCGCGTGTTGCGGTCCTGCGCGGCGACGCATTCGCCGACCACCCCGACGCGGTGGTGGCCGCCGACGCCGACGAACTGGACCGCCTGGCTGCCCAGGGGATGTTCGACGCCTTCTCCCCGCTGGTCACCGCCGTGCAGGCCCATACCCGGGTAGGGCTGCGCACTCTGTGGGGCTGGATCATGGACACCATGCACTTCTACATGCTCAACCCGGCCAGGTTCCTGGGCCGTGACGCGGGGGCGGCATGGAGTCGTGCCGACCGACTGGCCGACGCCCTGGTCGAGGCCGGGGCCGTCACCCGGGCCCGCCCCCGGCTCTTTCCCTTCTGCGAGGAGGACCCGCGGGGCACGTGGGCCGTACGCGGTACCTGCTGCTTCGACTACAAGGGCGATCCCGCGCACGGATACTGCACCACGTGTCCACTCAAGAACGACACCCAGCGGCGCGACGAGTTGCAGGAGTGGATCCGCAACCCCGCACTTGCCCCTTAGACGTCATCTCGTTCGGATCGCCGGCCTGTCGGTCGTGGTTTCGATCGTGCGGCGGGTGATGCCCGAGGCACCTTCGCGACCACAGGGCGGCGGTCGGCGTCGGCATGGCGGTCGGGAGGTTCCGGCCGCGATCGTGTGCACAGCGACTTCCGGATGCACGTGGCAGCGGCTTCCCTGCCCGACCGGCTCGAAACGCGTTCCGGTCGGGTACCACGAGCGATGCCGGGAATCCGGGGCGGCGGCACCGGCCGGGAGCACCACCGCTCAGCGCTGCGGTTCGGCAGGGCCTCGACGTCCCGGTCTACTGGGCACGGCAGGTTCTGAGGTAGCTGAGGAACGATGCCTGTAGCCCGGTCACGTGCGTTTCGTGCATGAGTGCGCTGGTGACGGATCCGCTGCGCGGGGTGAGGTGGTGAAGGAACGTGGCCGCGTTCTTCGCGAGGTTCTGGTAGACCGCCAGGTCTCCGAGGAGCTCGCGGTCGTTGAAGGTCACGTGAAGCTTCGTGGCGGGCAGGGTGTCGTCCATTGCTTGAAGACGAGCGAACACCTGGCTCTCCGCGTTGACGATGCCGGGGCTGCCCGCGCCGATGCTCTCGAAGAAGGTGCTGTTGGTGAGCCAGGCGTAGAGACTGAAGAGTCCGCCGTAGGAATAGCCGAAGAGGCCGTGACCGCCCGGGGCCGTGCCGTAGTCGCGTTCGATCCGCGGGTGCAGCTCGTCGGTAAGGAAGTTCAGGAACACATCTCCGCGGCTGTCGCTCAGTTCAGCGAGGTAGGCGTCGGCTTGTTCGCGAGTCATCGTGCCCGTTTCGATCCCCATCTCCACCGCATCGATGTACTCCTTCGCGATGGGTTCGCCGGGGGGCACGAGGTCGCGGTTGCGCAACCGCTCCCACTGCTCTGCTTCCTTGCCCGCGTACCCCACGCTGACTTGGACGTAGGGCTGAATCGACTGCATGGGGTCCAGTTGCGTGACGATGAGTGGGGCGGTCAAGCCCACGGCCCAGTTGCCGTCGAGGACGTACACGACAGGCGCTTGCGCCGCGGCAGGGTCGTAGCGCGGTGGCGTGGTGACCCAGACCCCGTAGTCGTGCCCACCGCTGGAGCGCATCTCGAAGTAGTCGGTATGGGGGAGGCAGCCCTGCCACATGGTGCTCATCTGAGGTCCTTCACGATTTGGCCGGCCTTGGATGACGAGGACGGCGTCGGTGGGATCGGGGAACGGTTCTGGGCCGTCGAGCGGGTTGCCGTTCCGAAGAACGGGGTCTGCCCGGGCTCGGGGAGCGACGACACCCACCCGGCCGGACAGGTCGAGGACCTCGGCGTCGGTCCGGGTCGTCGCCCCGAGCGCTTCCATCGGCGTCTCGCGGGCCGCGCGCAGGCCGAGTTCCTTGCCGCGACGGCCCTGGGCCGGACCGACGAGGTCAACACCCGGCCCGATCCGTACTCCTGCGTGCTCGGCGACGGCGAGCGCTTTCGCCGTCTGCTCGCACGTGCCCCTGGCCCGGTCGCGGGTCGACTCGGCGGGACCGGCTCCGGCGGTGCGGCCGTTCCCGACAGGGATGCCGAGATTGCCGGGATCGCGCCGCGATCCGTCGATGCCCGCCGCGCCGACCACATGTTCGGGCCCCATAGTCGGTCCTCCGCCGTTGCGAGCTGACTGCGATCATGTGCGAAGCGACACGGAACCGCCGATTTTTCTTTTCCAATGGATAAACTATGGGAGTGATCCTGTCAATTTCGGAACGCGCGGGCAGCGCGCGCGAGCGACTCCTGGCACGGCTTCTCGACGCCTTCGGCGCGGCCCTTCCCCCGCCGGAGATGTCGCTCCGTGAGGTCGCCGCCCGGATCGGGACCAGCCACGCCCTGTTGCGATACCACTTCGGTTCGCTCTCGGGTGTCTTGGCCGCCATGCTCAAGGCGCAGCGATCCCGTGACAACAAGGCACTTCTGGAAGCCGCCCGGCAGAGCACCTTCGACGATTTCGTCGTGGCGATCTGGCGTACCTACACCCGGCCGGAACAGCTGTCGCGAGTCCGTGGCTTCTTCTACGTCGTCGGACTGGCCACGTACGACTCCGAGGGCTTCCGTGAGTTCATAGAGTCGATCGACGACCTGACCGTGATGCTGTCCTCGCTCGCGGAACGCGAAGGGCTCGGCACGAAGGAAGCGCGGGATGCGGCCACCGTCACCGTTGCCGCGATTCGCGGCCTCCTCCTGCAGGAAGTCCTGACTCCCGGAACCCGCCCGGAGGACGCGGTCGCCTTGATCCTGCGCATACGAAAGGACCGATCCGTTCCACGATCACGTCCGGAGCGTTAACAGGCTCCCGGCCTTTAGCGCCGCCTCACCCGGTCCCTCGACCCCTGCCTGCGGACGCGCCGACAAGCAGCCTCGACCATTGGTTGCTCCGCCTTTCCACGGCCAACCGAGTGTTCGGTCTGCACGAAGGGAGGGCTGCTCGTCCTGGCTGCGGGGGCAGTATGTGCGACGAGGACCCGTGAGACGCGCGCGGGGCAGGGGCACACCGACGGGGCGGCCCCTACGCGGGTTCGACCGAGGCCGGCTCGACCTGGACCGAGCGCCGGCGCCCGTAGCGCCACTGGAGAAAACCGCGCTCGCGCTCCACCCGGCGCATCTCCGAGTAGAGCTCGGTGGGATCGAGCGCGGAGACCGCCTCGCCGCCTTCGGGCAGCGGCCAGCAGGCGAAGGCCCAGAACCTGCGGGTATAGGGGCCCCAGAGCACGACCCAGGCCCCCTGTTTCTGCCACTCGATGTAGGTGGCGATCCGGTCCCGGTCGGGGTCGTAGCGTTCTCCCTCAGCGCGCCCCGTCCCCGCCCCCTTACGCACCCGCGGCTCTCCTCTTCACCCGCCCGAGCGTGTCCCGGTGTCCCCCAAGGCTCACATGCGGGCCGCTTTCCGGGGAAGAGCAATACCGTTACGGATCGGGCCGGATCCGGTCACCCACGGCCGGAGCCGGCCTCTACGGATCGACCAGGAACCCCCCTCCCCAACCACTAGTCTCACAGGCTAGCCTTACCTAAGTTAGGCATGGCTATGGAGGGGACGTCCCCTCTGCCCCAAGTGTTGGAGGACGAATGAACCGTCTGTCGAACCGCGGCTCCGCGGTCGAGCGCGCCCGGGACCGCACACCCGCGGCGTGGCGGGTGCTGGTCGCCGGTGTCGGGGCGTTGACCCTGCTGGGCGCCAGTGCTTGCGGCGGCTCAGGCGCCCAGGAGCCGGCGGCTCCCGACGCCGCGGAGATCCGGGACTACACCAACCCCGACGGCACGACGGTGCAGATCCCCGTTGCGCCCCAACGCGTAATCACCCTGGGTCAGGCCACCCCCTCCGCACTGGAGCTGGGCATCCCGCTGGTGGGGGTGAGCGAGGCCGACACCACGTTGATCGCCCCCGACGCGCTGACGAGCTACGAGGAACTGCCCAAGGTCGGGCAGCGCACCGAGATCAACATCGAGGAGATCGCCACCCTCGCACCGGACCTGATCATCTCCGGCATCCCATCGAAGATGGAGTTCGACTACACCGCCCTGACCGAGATCGCCCCGGTCGTCGTGGCCGAACCGGGCAACCCCGGCGAGTGGCGCACCACCAACGAGACCATCGCCGACGCCGCCGGCGTACAGGACACGGTCGCGCGGATGGCGCAGGACTACGATGCCCGTACGGCGGAGCTGAACGAAACCTACGGCGAGAAGCTGGAGGGCGTCTCCGCAGCCTCGATCGCCGCCGGGTTCGAGAAGAACCAGTGGCAGTTCGACTACCAGGACTCCTGGTCGACCAGTGTCATCCAGGACGCGGGGCTGCGTTTCGACCAGGCGGCCGAGGACGGCGGTTTCTTCGAGACGCTGTCCTTCGAGGAGTTGGACCGGCTCGACGACTACGACCTGGTCGTCATTCCCGGCGACGGGACGGGGGAACCCACCGAACTCATCCGGCCTGTGCTGGAGCAGTCGGTCTGGCAGGAACTGGAGCCGGTCGAGGCGGGCCGGGTCTACACCGTGGCCTGGCCCGAGGCACTGACCTACACGACCGCCATGCTGCGCCTGGACGCGCTGGAGAAGGATCTACTCAGCAAGCTGTAGCCACCAGGGGGAAGAGCCGCGCGGGCAACCGCCTTCTTCCCCCGCTGCGCTGAAGCGCCCCCAACGATGTGGGCGCTTCGGGTCACCGCGCAGGCCCGTGGGCAACTGCCAGGGGCCTGCGCGGTGCAACCGGATTTTTGCACCGCACAAAGACTGCTCGATTGATGACTGCTGGCTCCCCAAGGTCGCCAGCGACCGACCGTCGCAATGGGTGCCCGGAAGTCACACCCATACGCCGCTGTCCGTACGACCAATTACTCTCATGAGATGGCTGAAGCAGGCATCGAACCGGGACAGATTACAACCCGCGCCGAAATGAAGGACCTCTTCGGGGGCGGCCCACAGGGGGGAATCGTTCCCTCCACCACGACGGACACCATCCTCATCTACTCCGACCATTCCACCGGACACCGCTACGGGTACTACGACGGCTGGCTGGCCGAAGAAGACGAGCACGGACCAATCTTCGAATACACCGGGGCCGGCACCGTTGGCGATCAAACCTTTCAAGGACAAAAGGGAAGCGGCAACAAAGCGATTCTGCATCATGATGCTGACGATCGTGTTCTCCGCGTTTTCATTGCGGCCGGCAAAGTTCCGGGGTCGGGAACAAAATTTCAGCGCTACGTCGGCCAGTTCGCATTAGATCTGCAACAACCGTACGTCCTCCGGCAGGCTCCCGATGACACCGATACCTTGAGAACCGTCATCGTTTTTCGGTTGCGCCCGACTAGTGACGTCAAACGCAACGAAAAAGACGCTATCCCGCCGGCTCCAGCCACACAGGTGAACTTGGTTCCCGCCGAGGTCACCACCAGTTCCATGGTGGAACCAGAAAACAACAAGAAGATCAAGGGCATACGCTCTGCTCAGCCCAGCACCCCGACCGAGCGCCGCGAAGCAGCATTATCCAATGCCTATCAGAAGCACCTCGCAACTAACGGCCATGAGGTCAAGCGGGTCCAGATCAGACCAGAGGGACTCACCTCAACGCTGATGACTGATCTTTACGATGTGACCGACCATGTGTTGTACGAAGCCAAGGGGACGAGCACCCGCAAGGACATACGCATGGCCATCGGCCAGCTTCTTGACTACCGACGCCACGTCACTCCCCCAAATCCGAGGCTTGCCGTCCTGGTGCCGAGCGAGCCGGATCAGGATCTCCAAAAGCTTCTCATTGCGGAAAACATTGCCCTGGTCTACCAGGACGACGTCAGTTTTATCGGCGAGATTGTCCCCTAGCAGCACCACGATGATCGGGCGGGACGGCACCAGAATACGGCGGCCACCCCGCCCGACGGGTCAGGCGTGGTGGTCGAGGTTGACGGCTCCTCGGCGCCAGTAGCCGTCGGTCTCGGCCGACTCCCCGCGGACGAAGCCGTACTCCTTGAGCAACCCGCGGATCGGTTTGAGGCTGTCGGCCTCACCGGCGGCCCAGGCGAATCCGCTCCCCTCCGGGGGCCGCCACGCGCGCAGTGCGCGCTCCAGCACGTCGGTCGTGCCCGGCTCCGCGTCCCCTCGGTGCACCCAGGTGATGCGCGCGCCCCGGGGTGCGGCGACCTCCTGCTCCTCAGCGGCATCGACGACTTCGAGGAAGGCGTGTACGACCGCGTCGGGCGCCAGCCCTTCGATCAGGCGCAGTGCCGCCGGCAGCGCGGTCTCGTCCGCGGCGACCAAGTGGTAGTCGAATCCGGTGGGCGGGAACCGGGTTCCGCGCGGCCCCAGTACGCCAAGGACCTGGCCGGGCCGGGCCTGCGCCGCCCAGCGGCCGGCCGGCCCGTGCTCGTGGGCGACGAAGTCCACGACGAGCTCACCGGCCCGCGCGTCGTAGCGCCGGACGGTGTAGTCGCGAAAGACGATCCCCTCTGCGCGGATGTTCCAGCGCTCGTCCTCGACCATCACCGGCATGACGTGGCGGCCGGTGCCCTCTTCGGGAAAGAACAGCTTGACGTGGTCGGCGTGGTTGTCGGTGCGAAAACCCGCCAGGTCGTCGCCGACCAGAACCACCTGGATCATCCGCGGGGTGATGCGGCGTACCGCGGCCACCTCAAGGGCCCGGGGTTTGAGCGGATAGAACTCGACGCGGCCGGCGGATCGGGTCGCGGTCATGGGCGGCACCTCTACACTCGTGCGACGAACCCGGTCCGGAGCCGGTCGTCGTCGGGGTCGGGGTCGGGGCGGGACCGCACGGCCCCACCGTCTCAGGTCGGTTGTGGGGCGCTGTCGGCCTCGTCGGCCGGGTCCGCCATACGGGCGGCGCGCAGCGACGGGAAGGCCGCCAGGACGGCGCCCCCCAACGCGATGGTCAGCACGCCCCCCGCCATGACGGCCGCAGCAGGGCCGACAAAAGGCGCTATCGCCCCCAGGGTCAACGCTCCGGCGGAGGCCCCGAGAGTGGATTGGGCGGTCCAGACGCTGTTGACCCGGCCGCGCAGCGCGTCCGGGGTCTGGGACTGGAGGAGCGAATACCGCAGGATCTCCTCGACGACCTCGGCCAGACCGAGAAGGACGAGGGCCCCGCACGCCGGCAGCAGGGTGGGGCTGGCCCCCAGGCACAGGACGGCGCCACCGCACATCAGGACGGCACCGCCCACCACAGCCCCCGCACGGTCCACTCTTCCGGTCCAGCCACTGGTCAGCGAGCCGAGCAGCGCGCCCACAGCGGGTGCCGTGTAGAGCAGTGCCGCGGTCGTGGCGTCACCGTCGAGGACCTTGTCGGTGAACTCCGGGATGAGGACCTGCGGAGCGGCGAACAGCAGTTGGACGAACCCCAGGAGCAGCAACGGGCCCACGACACGGTGGCGAACGGCGAAGCCCAGCCCTTCGCCGATCGCCGCGACCACCGACTGCCGCGCGACCGCGCCCTGCGGGTGCAGTGCCGGCAACCGCAGTACGAGCAGAGTGGTCAGTGCGGACGCGACGGCCGTCACCGTGTAGTTCGCGGTGAAACCCCAGGCCGCGATGATGATCCCGCCCAGCGCCGGGGCAGCCACCATTCCCACTTCGCTGCTGAGCGCGATCAGGGCACCGGCCGCGGGGAGTTTGTCCCTGCCCACCAGCGCGGGAGCCGATGCCTGTAGGCCCACTGCGCTGAACGTCCCGACCACACCGTTGAGGACCGCACAGGCGTAGATCGCCGCGAGGGCGGGCTGGTCGGGCAGGGCGGAGTTGAGGGCGAGGCCGGCGAACGCCAGGGTCGCCGCGGCCCTGCCGGTGATGATCAACCGGCGACGGTCCACCCGATCGGCCAGCAACCCCCCGATGAGCGTGCCCGCCAGAACCGAGGCCCCGGCCGTGGCGGAGACGGTGGCCACCAGGAGGGACGACCGGGTCGCGTCATAGACCTGGAGCGGCAGCGCCACCATGGTGAAGCCGATCCCGAACAAGGAGACGACCCGGGCGGTGAACACTGCCCGAAAGGCGGGACTGGAACGCAGCGGGCTGAGGTCGATGACGAAATCGGCGAGTTTCACGGGACTCCAGTTTGCGCGGCTCGGCACCCGCCCCACAACATAATATTAGGCAAGGCTCACCTTATCAGGGTGGGTCGACCGGTTCGGCTGTCCTCGGGACGACGGTGACACGCCCTCCGGGTCGGCGGGCGGCGCTTTACGCCCGCGTACCGACCCGGAGGCCCGGCCTAGGACTCCCCCATGGCCACGCGCAGACTGCGCGGGCGCAGGTCCCCCCAATTGGCGTTGACGTAGTCCAGCGCCTCCTCCCGGCTGCCCGGGCCGTGCACGATCCGCCAGCCCGCAGGGACTTCGGCGAACTCGGGCCACAGGGAGTGCTGGTCCTCGTCGTTGACCAGGACCAGGAACACGCCTTCGGTGTCGTCGAACGGGTTGCTCATCGGTATTCCTCCATCAATGCTCGGGGACGGGAAAACAGGGGCCTAGCGGCCCTGGGGTTCGGCGTTCTCGACGCCCTCGGCGACAACCGGGCCGATCACGGCCATCACCGCGGGGGTGGCGAAATCGTCGTGGTCGCAGTTGACGTCGTGGTTGACGACCGTTCCGGCGACCTTGGGGCCCCAGTGCCGGTGGTCGCGATACTGGGCACCGGGGCTGACGTTGGCCTTGGCGGTGAAGACCACGAGATCACCGTCGTAGGGGCGGTACTCGGTGAAGGGCATCAGGCGCCCGATGTGGATCCAGGACTCCAGGATCCAGGTCAGGGTGGCGTCGTCCTGGGCGGCCAGGAGCGGGTGGTCACTGGCGCGCAGAACCGGGAACACCTGTTCGCGCACCAAGGGCGGCCCTCCCGCGTCCTGGACGGTGGCGCGGGCGTAGGCGAGCATGTCCGACAGTGCCGTCTGCTCCAGTTCGACCGGGTCGGTCACCGTCGACATCTCCTCCAGCGGGGGAACCGGGAAGGTGTCCAGCAGGGCCAGTAGTCCGACCCGCTCCCCGGCTTCGCGCAGCAGGGTGGCCGCCGTGTAGGCGACCTGCCCGCCGTAGGACCAGCCCACCAGGTGGTAGGGCCCTTCGGGCTGGACCGCGCGGATGCGCTCCAGGTAGTAGTGCGCCATCTCCTCGGTACTGGCCGGCATCCGGGAGACGTCGCCCGAGGAGGGCGGTTGGAGTCCGTAGACGGCCCGCCCCTCCTCGATGTAGGGGGCCAGTCCGGCGAATCCCCAGGAGACGCCATGCCCGGGGCTGAAGCAGAAGACGGCCTTCTTGCGGCGTCCCTCGCGCAGAGGCAGCAGGGAGGACCGGGCATGTTCGGAGGCCGCACCGGTGTCGGCCACGTGCGCGGCCAGCCGGGCGACCGTGGGGGCGAGAACCAGGGTGCTGGCGGTGAGCCGGACCCCCATGGCCTTGCGGATGCGGCCCACCGCACGCATCGCCAGCAGTGAGTGGCCGCCCAGGACGAAGAAATCGTCGTCCACGGTGACCTCGGGCAGACCCAGCACCTCCGCGAAGATCGCGCACAGCGCCGTTTCGCGCTCGTCGCGCGGGGGCCGCCCGACGCTCGGGCGCGGTTCGGGGGCCGGCAGCGCGCGCTGGTCGAGCTTGCCGTTGACCGTCAGCGGAAGCGCGTCGAGCTCGACGAGAGCTGCGGGGACCATGGCTGCGGGCAGCCGCCGCGCCAGATCCGCACGCACCTCCTCCAGATCGGCACCGCCCCTGGCGGGGACGACGTAACCGATCAACCGTTTCGCCCCGGGGACGTCCTCACGCACCGCGATGGCGGCCTGGGCCACACCCGCACACGCGGCCAGCTCCGACTCCACCTCCCCGGGCTCGATACGAAAGCCCCGGATCTTGACCTGGTCGTCGGTGCGGCCCAGGAAGTCCAGCCGTCCGTCGGCGCGCCAGCGCACGAGGTCGCCGGTGCGGTAGACGAGGCTGCCCGCCGCACCGGCGGGGTTGGCCACGAACCGTTCCGCGGTGAGGTCGGGGCGGCCGGCGTATCCGCGTGCAAGCCCCACACCGTCCAGGTAGAGCTCTCCGGGGACCCCCACCGCAACGGGGCGCAGGGCGGTGTCCAGCACCAGGGCCCTGGTGTTGGCGATGGGGCCGCCGACGGTGGGGGTGGCGCTCTCGTGGGTGCCACCGCCCAGCGCGTTGATGGTGTACTCGGTGGGGCCGTAGAGGTTGTAGCCCAGTACGCCCTCGGCCTCGGCAAGGCGCTCCCAGACCGCTTCCGAGACCGCCTCTCCCCCGAGCAGCACCAGGCACGGCCGATGCCGCGAGGCGTCGAGCAGACCGTCGTCGACGAGTTGGGCGCAGTAGGAGGGCGTGACGTTGATGACGTCGATGGCGTGCTTCGCACAGTAGGAAGTGAGGGTCAGGGAGTCGCGGCGCATCTCCTCGTCCATGAGGTGGACTTCGTGCCCTTGGACGAGCCACAGCAGTTCCTCCCACGACATGTCGAAGGAGAACGAAACCGTGTGGGCGATGCGCAGCACCCGGTTGCCGGCATCGGCCACGACCGGGTCGAAGATGGCGGCGCGGTGGTTGAGCAGCATGTTGGTCAGGCCGCGGTAGGGCACCGCCACGCCTTTGGGTTCGCCGGTGGAGCCGGAGGTGTAGATGGTGTAGGCGATGGCGTCGGGCGAGGCGGGAGCGGTGCGTTCGGCGTCGGTGATATCGGCGGCGCCGGTCACGTCCAGCAGGTCGAGCGTCTCCGGGGCGTCCAGGACCAGGCGCTCCAGGCCGGGCACCCCGGGAACCCGGTCGTGGGAGGAACGGCTGACGAGGACCATGGCCGGGGCAGAGCGGACGAGCATACCCGCCAGGCGTTCGGCCGGATGGTCGAGTTCGAGGGGGACGTAACCCGCCCCCGCCTTGAGGACCGCGAACAGGGCCACCACGGAGTCCACCGAGCGCGGCACCCCGATGGCCACCAGCGTCTCCGGGCCGACCCCGCGGTCGATGAGCACGCGGGCCAGGCGGTTGATCCTCGCGTTGAGTTCGGCGAAGGAGAGTTCGATGTCGCCGAAGACCAACGCGGTGCGTTCGGGCCAGCGCTGGGCGCCCTCCTCGAAAAGCGTGGCGATGGAGGTCGCGGGCAGGTCCAGGGCCGTGTCGTTGAACGCCTCGATCGGGGCCAGGTCGGTGTCGGCGAAGAGCCGCAGGCGGCCCACTTGTTGTTCGGGACGGGCCGCCATCAGGCGCACCGCCCGAAGTGCGGAGTCGAGGGTGCGGCGGGCCAGCGCGTCGTCCACCTTGTCGGGCCGATAGGCCAACTGGATCTCGTAACCGTTCTCATCGGGGCGGATGACGAAGGTCAACGGGTAGTGCGTCTGGTCGGAGTCGCTGATCTCGCTGAGGCCGGTCTCGCGCACCAGTTCTTCGAAGGCGGCGTCACGGCGGGGCATGTTCTGCAACACGTAGAGGGTGTCGAAGAGCTGCCCGGCGCCGGTGGCGTGCTGGATCTGGGCCAAGCCCGTGTAGTGGTGGGGCAGCAGCGCGGTCTGCTCGGCCTGCACTCTGCGGAGCAGGTCCAGGACGCGCTCGCCGGGACGCAGCACGACCCGCACCGGCAGGGTGTTGAGGAACAGCCCGATCATCGATTCCACCCCGGCCAACTCGGGCGGACGTCCCGAGACCGTGCTGCCGAAAACCACGTCGTCCCGGCCCACCAGTGCACCGAGCGCCATTGCCCACGCCGTGCTGAAGACGGTGTTGGCGGTGACCCGCGCCGTGCGGGTGAGCGCGGTGACGGCATCGGCTTCGGCACCGGACAGGTGCTCGGTGAGCGGGACCGAGACCACGTTGCGGCCGTCGGGATCGGGGCGGGCCACGAGCGTGGGTTCGGTGAACCCCGACAGCGCCTCCTGCCAGGCGGCCAAGTCGGCGGCCTGATCACGGTCGCGCAGCCAGGCGAGGTAATCGCGGAAGGGACGGACCTCGGGCAGGGCTGCGGGTTCGGTGCCGCGGTAGAGCTCCAGCAGCTCGCGTTTGAACAGACCGAGCGACCAGCCGTCGGCGAGGATGTGGTGGCTGGTGGACAACAACGCGGAGTGCTCGTCGTCCAGGCGCACGAACACGTAACGGAACAGGGGTGGTTTGGCGAGGTTGAACCGGCGGTGGCGCTCGTCCTGCCAGACCCGTTCCAGCGCGGCCTCGCGTTCGGCGGGCGCGGTGGCGCCGAGGTCGACCTCGCGCCAAGGGGCGACGGCCGTGCGCACAATGAACTGGACCGGTTGTTTGACGCCCTCGTGCAGGAACCCGGCGCGAAGATTGGGATGACGCTCGAACACGGTCTCGCAGGCGGCGGTGCGCAACGCGGTGGTGTCCACCGGCCCGGTGAAGCGGAACAGCGTCTGCACGGTGTAGACGTCGATGTCATCGGCGGTGTAGACGGCGTGGTAGAGCAGCCCCTCCTGGAGCGGGGTGAGCGGGAGCACGTCTTCGAGTGCGGGCTTGGGCACCGCTGCCTCCTCATACTTGGTTCGTTGTCGGTGGACTGCCCGGGCGTCACTGCTCATCGCGCAGTAGTGCCTCCAACGCGCCGAGGTCGTCGTCCTCCAGCGACACCAGGGACATGGCGGCGGGCCCGGCCGGGGTATCCGCCGGTTCCTCTGCGAGCGGACGTGCGGCGCGGGCCAGCGCGTCCGGGGTCTTGTGGGCGAACACGTCCTGGACGGTGATGGCCAGACCGCGGGCGCGCAGCCGGTTGCCGAGCTGGATGGCCAGGATGCTGTCGCCGCCCAGGGCGAAGAAGTCGGTGTCGACGCCGGCGTCGGGCAGTCCCAGGACGTCGGCGAAGGCGGCACACAGCGTCGTCTCCACGGCGGTGCGGGGGCGGTGCCGTCCGCTGAACACGGCCAGGTCGGGTTCGGGCAGTGCCGCGCGGTCGACCTTGCGGTTGGCCGTGAGCGGGAACCGGTCGAGGAGCGTGATCGCTGCGGGCACCATGTATTCCGGCAGTGTCCGTGCCAGGTCCTGGCGCAGTCGGACCGGGTCGGGGGCTGTGCCGGTGTGCGCTACTGCGTAGCCCAGCAGCCGGGGGCGTCCGGTCGCGTCCTCCCGGGCCACGACGACGGCCTGGGCGACGTCGGGATGTTCGGTGAGGGCCGCCTCGATCTCGCCCAACTCGATCCGGAAACCGCGGATCTTGACCTGGTGATCGCTGCGCCCCAGAAAGTCCAGTGACCCGTCGGCCCGCCAGCTCGCCAGGTCACCGGTGCGATACATCCGCTCCCCCGGCCCCCCGTACGGATCGGCGACGAACCGCTCGGCCGACAGATCGGGACGACCGACATATCCCCTGGCCAGTCCGATCCCCGCGATGTAGAGGTCGCCGGGGGTGCCCTCCCCCACCGGGTGCAGGGCACCGTCGAGCACGTAGACCCGGGTGTTGGCGATGGGCCGCCCGATACCCACCCGGCGTCCCGTCACACGGTCGGCGGTGGACCACACCGTGGTCTCGGTCGGACCGTAGAGGTTCACCGCGCCGCGTGTTCCATGCGCGAGGTCCTCGGCCAGGTCGGGGGGAAGCGCCTCGCCCCCCACGAGGGCGCGCAGCCCGCTCGCCGCCGTCGGGGCGTGGGCCAGCAGCGCCCGCCACAGGGTGGGGGTGGCCTGCATGACGGTGGCCCCGCTGGAGGCGCACAGGGCCGCCAACGCCGCGGGGTCGCGCACCGTCTCCTTGCCGGCCAGCACCAGGGTTGCTCCGGCCATGAGCGGCAGGTAGAGCTCCAGGGCGAAGATGTCGAAGCCCACCGTGGTGACCGCCAGCATCCGGTCCTCGGGCGTGAGCGGGAACCGGGCGGCCATGTCGGCGAGGAAGTTGGCCAGGGCGTCGTCGGGCACCGCCACCCCCTTGGGGCGTCCGGTGGAACCGGAGGTGTAGAGCAGGTAGGCCAGTTCGTCGGCGCGGCGGGGACCGACACGCTCCTCGGAAGCGAGGGGGGTGTCGGGGAGTGCGGCGAGGGCGGTCAGGGTGTCGGGCGCGTCCAGGACCACCCGTTCGGCCGTGTCGGGGAGGGCGGGGGCGAGGTCGGTGGTGGTCACCAGGAGGACCGCGCCGGAGTCGGCGAGCATGTGGGCGAGCCGGTCCGCGGGGAAACCGGGGTCGAGGGGCAGGTAGGCGGCCCCGGTCTTGCGCACCGCCAGGAGGGCGGCGACGAGGTCGACGCTGCGCTCCAGCGCCACTGCCACGACGCGTTCGGGGGCCGCACCGCGCCGCAGGAGAAGCCGCGCCAAGCGGTCGGCGCGCGCGTCGAGGTCGCGGTAGGAACATTTCCCCTTGTCGCTGACAACGGCGACGTGGTCGGGAGCATTGCGTGCGGCGACCTCCATGCGGTGAAACGAGGAGGGTCCGACCGGACCGCTGACCGCGGGCGCACCGAAGGATTGCACGGTCGCACGGCGTGTTGGGGGCAGCAGGTACGGCCGGCCCACCGGCCGGTCGGCCGAGGGAGGGGTGGGCGCGGTGAATCCGGTGAGGAACTCGGTGAGCTCTGCGGCGCGCTCGGCGAGGTCGGCTTCGGGGTAGCGTGCGGCGTTGGCGTTGGCGTGGACCTGGAGGGTGTCGCCGGTTCGGCGCACTGACAGCGAGAGGTCGTCGACCGGCCCCTCCGAAAGCGTGTGCGTGAGTGCCCCCGCCCCGGCAAAGGACAACGCATAGTCGAACGCCTTGATATTGACCATCGGACCGTACAGACCCGTCGCACGACCCACCAGCCCCAGATCACGCCGCACCTCCTCCGCCCGGTACCGCTGATGCCCACGCACCCCCCGCAGGCCGTCCCGGGTCGCGGCGACCAGGGCGTGAACGCCGGTGGCCGGACCGATGTCCAATCGCAGGGGCAGGATGTTGACGACCATGGCGGGGGTGCGCAGCGCCACCGACCCCAGACGCCCCATCACCGGCACCCCCACCACCACGTCACGACGCCCCGTACGACGATGGGTGTAGGCGGCGACACCGGCGACCACGGCCTCGGCCCAGGTCGCCCCGCTGCGCCCGCCCAGCGCGTCGAGTGCGCCGGCCATGCCCTCCGGCAGGTCGAGGACGTGTCTTCGGCAGCCCCGTGCGGGTGCGGGAGGGGCGGTGCTGAGCAGTGCGGGTTCGGGCCGGTCGGCCAGGGTCTTCGTCCAGAACGCACGGTCGGCGAGGTACTGGGGGCCGGCGCGGTAGGCGGTCTCGGCCCCGACGACGTCGGCCAGGGTCCCGAAGCGGCGGGGCGGCACACGTCCGGCCGCCAGTGCGGTGTGCACCTCGGCGACGCGGCGGGCCAGGGTGGTGATCCCGTAGGCGTCGAGAATGATGTGGTGGGCCCGCTGGTACCACAGGTGCTGGTCGTCGGCGAGGCGGTAGACGGTGTAGTCGAACAGCGGTCCGCTCAGCGGGTCGACGGCGGTGGCCATGTCGCGATGCATGAGCCCGTATGCGACGGTGCGGGGGTCGGTGTGGCCGCGCAGGTCCACCACCGGCAGCGACCAGTCCAGTCGGGGCCGGATGATCTGGTGGGGGACGTCGCCCTCGACGCCCAGACCGGTGCGCAGCGCATCGGTCTCGTCGATGACCGCACGCACGGCCTCTTCGAAGACGGCGAGATCCAGGGGGCCGGTGATCCGGGCGTACTGGCCGACGTTGTAGGCGGCCGTCCCCGGATCGACGCGCAGCGCGTACCACACGCCCAGTTGGGCGCCGGTCAGTGCCAGGCGGACACTGTCGGGGGAGTTCATGGTCTCCTGCTCTCGGTGGGTGGGGCGCTGACGAAGGGGATCACAGGTCACGCAACAGGGCTTCGATGTCGTCGATCTCGTCCTGGTCCAGGGAGACCAGTGACAGGTCCGAGGGGGTGGCCCCGCCCGCACCGGTGCCGGCCGCGTGGGCGGCGATACCGCGCAATGCCGCGAACCATCCTTCGGCCAGGTCGTCGACCTGCTGTTCACTGACCAGCCGGGGCGCCCACCGCCAGGATGCCACCAGGCGCACGGCGCCGTCCTCCTCGTGGACGACCGCGTTGACCTCGACGGGGTGGCTGAGCGGCTGGTCCGGGTCGGCGGTGTCGGGCAGTTCGGCCGCTTCGGGGACGCGCTGCCATGGAGCGTCCGTGCCCACCGGGAAGCGGCCCAGGTAGTTGAACAGCAGACCGGGGGTGTCCAGGCGGGCGAGCTCGGCCGCGGTGTCGGGGGCGAGGTGGCGCAGCAGGCCGAACCCGATTCCGTGGTCGGGGACGCGGCGCAGTGCCTCTTTGACGCGTTTGACGGCGACGCCCGCGGCCGGGCCGCCCGCGACGGCGTCCTCGGCGTCCAGACCGCCCAGGTCCAGTGCCACGGGGTAGACGGTGGTGAACCAGCCGACCGTGCGCGACAGCTCGGCACCGCCGATGACGTCCTCGCGACCGTGGCCCTCGATGTCTACCCGCCAGGCCCCTGCGGGGACGCCCGGGGCGCGCCATCGGGCGAGTGCCAGCGCGAGGGCGCTCAGGAGCACGTCGTCGGCGCCCGCTCCGAAGGCGGGTGCGACGACGCTCAGAACGGTGTCGGTGAGGTCGGCGGACAGGGTGTAGGTGCGGGTGGCCGCGGTGGCGACCGTATCGCCGGCGGGGTCCAGGCGTGCGGTGAACGGTGCGGGCGCGGCCAGGGTCGCACGCCACAGGTCGAGTTCACCGGCGCGGTGGGCGCCGCGGGCGTGCTCGACGAGGTCTTCGGCCCAACGGCGCAGGGGGGTCCCCGTGGGTTGGGGGGCGGGGTCCCGCCCGGCCAGCGCCGCCGTATAGGCCCGGCCCAGGTCGGGCAGCAGGATGCGCCAGGAGACGCCGTCAACGGCGAGGTGGTGCACGACCAGCAGGAGCCGGCCGGGTCGGTCGGGGCCCGCGTCCAAGCGTACGGCGGCCACGACCCGACCCGCGGCGGGGTCGAGGCGGTCGGCCGCGGCGTGGGCCTCGTGGGCGGTTCGGTGCCGGAGGGCGTCGCCGTCCAGACCGGACAGGTCCGCCTCGCGCAGGACCTCCTCCGCGCGTACCGTGCCGGGGGGCGGGACCAGTGCGCCGACGTCGGGGTCGGCCGGGTCGACGATCAGGCGAAGCGCGTCGTGGTGGTCCAACAACGCCTGGAGGGCCGTGGAGAGCGCCCTGTGGTCGGTGGGGGCCGGCAGGCGCACCAACTGGGTCTGGTTGTACCGGCGCACCGGACCGCCGCGCTCGAACAGGTCGCGCATGATCGGGGTCCACGGCAGGCGGCCCAGGCCGGCCTCGGGATCTGCCGCCCGGGGGGATTCGGTGTCGTCGAGGGGGACCGCGACGCCGGCGAGTCCGGCGACCGTCGGATGCTCGAAGACGTCGCGGGTGGAGAGGGCCAGTCCCAATCCGCGCACACGACCCACCAATTGGATGGAGACGATGCTGTCACCGCCGAGGGCGAAGAAGTCGTCGTCGACGGTCACCTCGGGGAGGCCGAGCACCTCGGCGAACGCGGCGGCCAACGCTGCTTCGACGGTGTCGGCTGCCCCCCGCCCCGTCCCCCTGCCCGGGGTCTGGGGCGCGGGCAGCGCGGACACGTCGAGCTTGCCGCTGACCATCAGCGGCAGGTCGTCCATGACGACCAGGGCCGAGGGGACGAGGTGCGTTGGCAGGACCCGGGCGAGTTCGGCGCCGAGCGCATCGGGGTCGAGGGCGGTGTCGGGGCCGGGGACGGCGTAGCCGACCAGGCGCGGCCCCGCGGGACCGTCCGAACGTGCCACGACCGCGCACCGTGCGACCCCCCGCAGTTCCGCCAGTGCGGCCTCGACCTCTCCGGGTTCCACGCGCAGGCCGCGGATCTTGACCTGGCCGTCGGCGCGGCCCAGGATCTCGACCCGGCCGTCGGCGCGCAGCCGGGCGCGGTCGCCGGTGCGGTACATGCGTGCTCCCGGTGCGGCGAAGGGGTCGGCGACGAATCGCTCGGCGGTTCCGCCGGGGCGGTTGAGGTACCCCAGTGCCAGGTGGGCTCCGGAGAGGTAGAGCTCGCCGGCCACACCTGGCGGTACCGGTCGCAGCCAGGCGTCGAGCACGTAGCGGGCGGTGCCGGGCAGTGGATGCCCCGCAGTGGGCGCGGGAGTGTCGGCGACGTCCCCGACGAGGGCGTCCACGGTGCTCTCGGTGGGGCCGTAGAGATTGAGCACCCGGGTGTCGGGCAGGGCCCGCATCCGCGTCCACAGCGATGCGGGGAACGCCTCACCCCCCACCACCGCGATCCGCGGCATGGTGAAGTCGTGGCCCGCGTCCAGGAGCCGCTGCCAGAACGTCGGGGTGAAGTCCAGGTAGTCGATGGCGTGTTCGGTGACGTAGCGGGCCAGGCGCGGCGGGTCAAGGTAGTGGTCCTGGTCCAGCAGGTGGAGTTCGTGTCCCAGGAACAGCGCCAGGAAGGCGTCCCAGGAGGCGTCGAAGGTGAAGGACACGGTGTGGGCGACGCGCAGCGGCTCCCGCGCGGAGCCGAACAAACCGGTGCGGTGGTGGTCGAGCAGGTTGGCCAGGGCCCGGCGCGGCACGACCACGCCCTTGGGGGTTCCGGTGGAGCCCGAGGTGGAGACGAGGTAGGCGGGGGCGTCGGGCGTCCGGGGAGGATCGGCCGGGGGTGGGCCGGGAGCATCGACGCGGTCGGAGGCGTCGAGGTCGATGACCGGGCTCTTCTCCGGCAACTCGGTGTCGAAGCCGGCGGCGCGCAGGACGGCGACGGGTGCGAGGTCGGCGAGGAGCGTCGCCAGTCGCGCGGGCGGGTGGTCGGCGTCGAGGACCAGGTAGGCGGCGCCGACCTTGAGGGCGGCCAGGATCGCCACGGGCAGGCGGACCGAGCGGGGCACCGCCAGCGCGATCCGGTCGCCCGGCGCCACTCCACGGGTGCGCAGCAGGCGGGCCAGGCGCTCGGCGGCCGCGTCGAGCTCGGCGAAGGTGAGCACGCCGGCGGGGTGGACCAGTGCGCGACGGTCCGGCCACCGGGCGACGGTGTCCGCGAAGACGTCGGCCGCGTCCCGGGGGGCGGTGGCGAGCGGGGCGGGCGCAAGCGTCGTTCTTTCGGCGCCGGTGACCAGGGCGAGGCGGTTCACCGGCTGGTCGGGGTCGGCCGCGATCTGTTCCAGCAGGCCGGCGATCCGGTCGACCAGTTCGCGGGCCGTCGCCTCGGGGAGCACGCCGATGCGGTGGTCCAGGTGCAGCAGCAGGCGCCGGCGAGGGTAGGCGGTAAGGGTGAGGGGGTAGTGGGTGGCGTCGTCGAAGGACACCGCGCTCAGCACCGCACCGGCGAAGTCCCGACCGCGCAGCTCCTGGTCGTCGGGGTGGTTCTCCACGACCAGGAGCGTGTCGAAGAGGGTGCCCAGGCCCGCAGCGCGCTGCACCTGTGGGAGCCCGGCGTGCTGGTGGTCCAGCAGCGCGGCGTGCTCGGCGTGGACCCGACGCAGCAGTGCGGCTGCGCTCTCCCCCGGGTTCAGTCGGACCCGTGCCGGCACGGTGTTGACGAACAGTCCGACCATCTCCTCGACACCGGGCAGCGCGGCCGGGCGCCCCGACACGGTCTCGCCGAAGACCACGTCGGTGCGGTCGGCGAGCGTGCCCAGCACCAGGGCCCACACGGCGCGCAGCAGCGTGCCCGTGGTGATCTCCAGTCGGCGCACCAGGTCGGCGAGGCGCCCGGTGAGTTCCGGGGAGAGCTCCAGGCGGGCGCGCACGGCCGGCCCGGTGTCGGCGTCACCGTTGGGGGCGACCAGGGTGGGGCCGTCGAGCCCGCTCAGGGCGCTGCGCCAGGCGTCCTCCGCGACGGAGGGGTCCTGGTCGGCCAGCCAGGCGAGGTGGTCGCGGTAGGCCGGTGCCGGGTCGAGGGGGTACCCGGCGTACTGGGCGAGCAGGTCGCGCAGGAGCAGGGGCATCGACCATCCGTCCAGGACGGCGTGGTGGTGGGTCAGGACCAACCGGGAGGCGTGCGCGGACATCCGCACCAGAGCCATGCGCAGCAGCGGCGGTCGCGCCAGGTCGAAGCCGGCCGCGCGTTCGGCGCGGGCGACGCCGGCCACCAACGCCTCGGGGTCACCGGCCGGGTCCGCGGTGTCGGACCGCCAGGGCAGCCGCGCGCCCTCGACGACGAACTGCACCGGTTCGTCAAGGCCCTCGTGGGCGAACCCGGCGCGCAGGTTGGGGTAGCGCTGTAGCAGAGCGTCGGCGGCCCGGTGCAGCCGCTCGGGGTCGATGTCACCGGCCAGTTCAAGAACGGCCTGGTAGACGTAGGTGTCGTCGGCTCCGCCGTGCAGGGCGTGGAAGACGAAACCCGCCTGTAGTGGGGTGGTGGGCCAGATCTGGTCGACGCCGGCCGGGCCGGCCGCGGTCGTCACGGCGCGCCGCTGGGCGTCGGTGAGGGGCACGTCGAGGACGGTGGCCGAAGGGGCGGTTGCGGCCGTGCGGGCCGCGCGGGCCAGTGCGGCGACCGTGCGCAGCTCGAACACCTCGCGCACGGTGAGTTCCAGCCCTGCCGACCGGGCCCGGCCCACCAGTTTCATGGCGGTGATGCTGTCGCCGCCCAAGGCGAAGAAGTCGTCGTCCGTCCCGGGTTCGGTACCGGCCAGCAGTCGCCCGACGGCGGTTGCGAGGACCTGCTCGGCCCGGTTGCGGGGGGCCGTGCGCTGGACGGGGGCGGCGGCGTCGGGCGCGGGAAGCGCCGCGCGGTCGACCTTGTTGCTCGAGGTCAGCGGTAGCGCGTCGAGGAACACCAACGCTGAGGGGACCATGTAGTCGGGAAGCAGCCGGGCCAGTGCCCCCAGCAGTACGGCGGGATCGGGGCGTTCACCGGTGCCCACCACGGCATAACCGGTCAACTGGGTGACGCCGGCCGCGCTGGCGTGCGCGGCGGCTGCCGCAGCGGTCACCCCCGGCTGGCGGGCCAGGACCGACTCGATCTCGCCGAGTTCGATGCGGTGCCCGCGAATCTTGACCTGGTGGTCGGTGCGGCCCAGGAAGTCGGTGCGGCCGTCGGCGCGCACCCGGGCACGGTCCCCGGTCCGGTAGAGCCGGGTGCCGGGCGGACCGAAGGGGTCGGCGACGAAGGCCGCGCTGGTGAGGTCGGGGCGCCCGGCGTAACCGCGGGCGGTGAACGGGCCGCCGATGAAGAGGTCGCCCACCGTTCCCGGCGGCACGGGGCGCAGTGCGTGGTCGAGTACGTGGAACCGGTAGCCGGGAAGGGGACGGCCGATGGTGGGATCGGCGGGGTCGGTGACCTGCTCGGCCGATGCCCAGACGGTGGCTTCGGTGGGGCCGTAGAGGTTGGTCACCCGGGCACCCGCCGCGGCGAGGCCGGTGGCCAGATCGGCGGGCAGGCTCTCGCCGCCGGTGAGCAGCCTCAGCCCGGGGAGGATCTGTGGTGCCTCGCTCAACAGCGCTCGCCACAGCGTGGGGGTGCCCTGCATGACGTCGGCGCCGCTAAAGGCGCGCAGGGCCGCCAACGCCGCGGGGTCCAGCACCGTGTCGCGGTCGGCGAGAACCACGGTCGCGCCGTGCAGCAGGGGCAGGAACAGTTCCAGGACGGAGATGTCGAAGACGAGCGTGGTCACGGCCAGCATCCGCTCGCCCCGCCCCAATGGCACCGCTTCCCCGACGGAGGCCAGGAAGGCGTCCATCGCGCCGCGGGACACCACCACGCCCTTGGGCCGACCGGTTGAGCCCGAGGTGAAGATGGCGTAGGCGGTCGCGGCCGGGTCGCGCAGGGCCTGTTCGCCGCCAGTCAGCGGCTTCGGGGAGAGCGAGCGCAGTTCAGCGGCGGTTTCGGGGGCGTCCAGGATGATCGTCGCGACGTCGTCGGGCAAGGCGGCAGCGAGCTCGGTGGTGGTGACGAGTAGGCGCGCCCGGGCGTCGGACAGCATCCCGGTGATGCGCCCGGCGGGTTGTGCGGGGTCGAGCGGCAGGTAGGCGCCTCCGGCACGCAGTATCCCCAGCAGGGTCGGCACCAGCACCGAGGAACGGGGCAGGGCCACGCCCGTGACCGATTCGGGCCCCGCACCCCGGGCGGCGAGCAGGCGCGCGGTCCGGTTGGCGGCGGCGTCGAGTTCGGCGTAGTCCAGGACGGCGTCGGCGGCGACGACGGCGGGAGCGCCCGGGTCGAGCCGGGCGTACTCGGCGACGCGGTCGGTGAGGTCGACGGTTTCGGGGGCGGGGGCCGCGGGCGGGTGCGCGCGCTCGTGGGGGGAGCGCGGGTCGATGTCGCGGACCCGGACCCCGGGATCGGTCGCGACTTGGGTGAGGACCGCCGCGAGGCGGTCGAGGATCAGGGCGGCCTCCCGCGCGTCGAAGGCGTCGGTGCGGTGAACCAGCCGCAGCCCGAGGCGTGCGCCGGGGAACACGCTCAGCGCCAACGGGTAGTGGGTGGCGTCGGTGACGGTGGTGTCGGTGACGGTCAGCCCGCCGTGCTCCCCGTCCGCCACGCGTGCACGCAAGGGGAAGTTCTCGAAGACCAGGAGGGTGTCGAAGAGGGGGCCCAGACCTGCGGCGCGTTGAATGTCGGCCAGGCCGCGGTGCTGGTGCTCCAACAGCGCGGTCTGGCGGGCGCGCAGGTCGCCGAGCACGTCGCTCACGCGGTCGCCCGGGCGGGCCTGCACGCGGACGGCGATGGTGTTGATGAACATCCCGATCGCGGTCTCGGCGTCGGCGACGTCGGCGGATCGTCCGGCGACGGTGGCACCGAACACGACGTCGGGACTGTCGGTGAGGGCGCCGAGCAGCAGCCCCCACCCTGCCTGGACGAGCGTGTTGGGGGTGGTGCCGAGGCGTCGGGCGGTGGCGTCGAGGGCGTCGGTGGTCGCGCCCGGCAGTTCCAGTAGGGCGGTTGCGGTCGGCCCCGGGACTGCGGTCGGTGCTTCGGGCGCCACGAGGGTCGGGGCGGACAGTCCGCGCAGTTCCGCGGCCCATGCCTCATCGGCCGACCGGTTGTCGCGCCCGGCGAGCCACTCCAGGTGGGCACGTATCGGGCCAGGCCCGGCCGGCGCGGTTCCCGACGCGCCGGTGGCGTAGAGGTGGAGGAGATCGCGCAGGTAGAGAGGGATGGACCAGCCGTCGAGCAGGATGTGGTGGTGGGTGACGGCGATGCGCTGGTGTCCCGGTCCCAGCCGGATCAGCGTGACGCGCCACAACGGGGGCCTGGTCAGGTCGAAGGGCTCGGCGAGATCGTGCTCGGCGAGATCGGTGAGGGCACGTGCGCGCTCGTCGTCGGACAGCTCACCCAGGTCGACCTCGGTGAGCGGCGCGTGGATGCCGACGGCCGCGAACTGAACGGGCGAGGCGTCACCGTCCTGCCAGAAGCCCGTGCGCAGGGCGGGGTGGCGGTTGGCCAGTGCGGCCAGCGCAGCGCGCAACCGCGCGGTATCCAGTTCACCGTCCAGGTCCACTTGGGTGCGTACGACGTAGGGATCGTGTCCGGCAAAGTAGCGGCTCTGGAAGAACAACCCCTCCTGGAGGGGGGTGAGGGGCAGGACGTGGTCGATGCCGGTCGGGCCATCGGGGTCGAGCCCGGCCCGGTCCGCCCGGATCAGACGCTCGATGTCGGCGTCGGGTCGGAGGGACACCGCCGATACGGGGGCCGGGGCGGCCGTGGCGACGCGCGCGAGGGCCGCAACGGTCCGGTGCTCGAAGACCTGCGCCATGGTCAGGGCGATTCCGGCGGTGCGCGCCCGGTTCACGGCCTGGATGGCCAGGATGCTGTCGCCGCCCAGCGCGAAGAAGTCGTCGTCGACACCTACGGCGTCGCCGCCGAGAAGGTCACCGAAGACAGCGAGCAGCGTCCGCTCCCCCGCGCCGCGCGGTGCACGTCCGCTGGGACCGGCGACGGGCCCGGGTTCGGGCAGTGCGGCACGGTCGATCTTGCGGTTGGCGGTCAGTGGCAGGGCGTCCAACGTCACCAGCGCTGCGGGAAGCATGGAGTCGGGCAGCCGACCGGCCAGGTGGGTGCGCAGTTCCGCCGGGTCGGGCTCCCGTCCGACAGGGACCAGGTACCCGACGAGGACGGTACGCCCCGGGGTGTCCTCCCGGGCCACGACGACGGCCTGGGCGACGTCGGGATGTTCGGTGAGGGCCGCCTCGATCTCGCCCAACTCGATCCGGAAACCGCGGATCTTGACCTGGTGATCGCTGCGCCCCAGAAAGTCCAGTGACCCGTCGGCCCGCCAGCTCGCCAGGTCACCGGTGCGATACATCCGCTCCCCCGGCCCCCCGTACGGATCGGCGACGAACCGCTCGGCGGTGAGGGAGAACCGGCCCAGGTAGCCGTGGGCGAGACCGGCTCCGGCGATGTAGAGGTCGCCGGGGGTGCCCTCCCCCACCGGGTGCAGGGCACCGTCGAGCACGTAGACCCGGGTGTTGGCGATGGGCCGCCCGATGCTCACCTCCCCGCTCTCCACGGCTGCTGCCGTGGACCACACCGTGGTCTCGGTCGGACCGTAGAGGTTGGTGGTGGGACCGTGGGCGGCCAGTCGGCGGGCCAGGGCGGGGGGCAGTGCTTCGCCGCCCACCAGGATGCGCAGCCCTCTCAGGACATCGGCGTTCTCGTCGGCCAGGGCCTGCCACAGGGTGGGGGTGGCCTGCATGACGGTGGCCCCGCTGGAGGCGCACAGGGCCGCCAACGCCGCGGGGTCGCGCACCGTGTCACGGGTGGCCAGGACCACGGCCGCGCCGTGCAACAGCGGCAGGTATAGCTCCAGGGCGAAGATGTCGAAGCCCACCGTGGTGACCGCCAGCATCCGGTCCTCGGGTGCGAGCGGGAACCGGGCGGCCATGTCGACGAGGAAGTTGACGAGGCCGCGGTGGGAGACGACCACCCCCTTGGGGCGGCCGGTGGAACCGGAGGTGTAGAGGACGTAGGCGGCGCTGTCGATGGCCGACGTGCCCGAGCCGGCCCCGGCTCGGTCGAAGGGGCGCCCCGGGGCCGCGGCCACCGCGGTCAGGGTGTCGGGCGCGTCCAGGACCACCCGTTCGGCCGTGTCGGGGAGGGCGGGGGCGAGGTCGGTGGTGGTCACCAGGAGGACCGCGCCGGAGTCGGCGAGCATGTGGGCGAGCCGGTCCGCGGGGAAACCGGGGTCGAGGGGCAGGTAGGCGGCCCCGGTCTTGAGCACGGCAAGGAGGGTGGCGACGAGGTCGGCGGTGCGCTCCAGCGCCACTGCCACGACCCGGCCGGGAGCCGCACCGTGCTGGTGGAGGACGTGGGCCAGCCGGTCGGCGCGGGCGTCGAGTCGCCTGTGGGTGACAACGGCGTCTGCGGTGATCAGAGCGGGGGCGTCGGGAGTACGTGCGGCGGCCTCCGCCAACAGATCGGGCAGTGGCCGGTCGGGCACGGCACGGTCGGTGGCGTTGAGGCCGGTCAGGAGCCGGTGGCGCTCGCCGTCGGTGAGGAGGCCCAGGCGGGCCACGGGATCGGTGGTGCGTGCCCGGGACAGGTCGGTGAGCAGTCGGACGAATTCGGCCAGGCGCTGTGCGGCGTCGGCCGCACAGTAGCGTGCGGCGTTGGCGTTGAGTTCGAAGCGCAGGGCACCGTCGGTGCCGCGGTAGACCGACAGCGAGAGGTCGTCGACCGGGCCCTCCGAAAGCGTGTGCGTGAGTGCCCCCGCCCCGGCAAAGGACAACGCATAGTCGAACGCCTTGATATTGACCATCGGACCGTACAGACCCGTCGCACGACCCACCAGCCCCAGATCACGCCGCACCTCCTCCGCCCGGTACCGCTGATGCCCACGCACCCCCCGCAGCCGGTCGAGGGTGTGGGCCAGGGCCTCGCCGATAGCGGTGGCGGGGGCGAGGTCCAGGCACAGTGGCAACACGTTGACGACCATGGCGGGGGTGCGCAGCGCCACCGACCCCAGACGCCCCATCACCGGCACCCCCACCACCACGTCACGACGCCCCGTACGACGATGGGTGTAGAGACCGAAGGCCGCGATGACCGTCTCGGCCCACGTCCCTCCGGTCTCGGCGGCGAGTCGGTCGATCCCGGCGAGGGCATCGGGGCCGAGCCCGCCGTCGGCGCGGACGGTGGTGCGGGGCGGCGCGGGCGGGGCATCGCTGAGCAGGGCGGGTTCGGCCCGACCGGACAGCAGCTCCCCCCAGTAGGTACGGTCCGCGGCGGCAGCGGCGGAACCGGTGTACGCGTGCTCGGCGGCGATGACGTCGGCCAGTGCTCCGGTGCGCGCTGCCCGGGGCTCGCTTCCCTCGGCCAGGGCGGTGTAGACCTCCGCGACCCGGCGGGCGACCTGCGTGACGGTGAAGGCGTCGGCGACGACGTGGTGGTAGCGCTGGTACCACAGGCAGCGGTGCTCGCTTAGGAGGAGCAGGGCGTGGGCGTGCGGCGGCCCCGCCGCGAGATCGGCGGGCACCGCCATGTCCTGGCGCATCCATTCCAGTGCCGTGGCCTCGGGGTCGGCCTGCGTCCGCAGGTCGCGCACGTCCAACAGGGGGTCCCAGTCGTCGAGGACCTCTTGCAGGGGATGGCCGTCCGCGTCGGCGAAGCGGGTTCTCAGCGCCTCGGCCTCGGCGACCGCCTTACGCAGGGCGGCCGCCAGCAGCCGGGGATCGAGGGCCGCCGGGATGTCGACGTACTGCCCGACGTTGTAGACGGGGTTGGTGACGTCGACCTGCTGGGCGTACCAGACGCCGGCCTGGGCCGCGGTGAGCGGGAGGCGGGATGCGGAGTGGTCGGCCATCGGCAGGGGGCTCCTCGGTTGCGGGGTGGGACGAACGGCTGGCGGGGCCGCCGCGGTGGGTGGCGGCCGTTGCTCAGCTGCGGGACAACAGCGCCGACCAGGCGTCCAGGGTCGGCTCCTCGGCCAGGGTGATGAAGTCGGTCTCCACCCCTGCCGCACGCCAGGTCTCGACCAGGCTCATCAGCCGGATGGAATCCATGCCGTGGTCGAGGAGGTCCTCGTCGCCGGCGAGGCCGGCGCTGTCGGGTCCGAGGACCCGTTCGACGTCGGCGCGGACCTGTCGGGCGGTGAGTCCGGGGGTGGTGCCGGTCGGTTCGGACATGGTGCTCGCTCTCCTGGAGGGGGTGGTCAGCCGCGCGCGGAAGCGCCGCTTCTGGTCTGGATGGAGTCGAGGATCTCGGCAACTCTGGTGGCCACGTTGGACAACAGGGAGGAGGAGACCCCGTGGGTGTGCTCGGTACCGCCCTGGAGGTAGATACCGCAGGTGATGTCGTCGCTGGTGACCAGCCGGTAGTCCCGTTGGACGGCCGGTCGCCCCTCGGGTGTGGTGGCGCAGTGCGCGGCCAGGTCGCCCAGGAGGGGGCGGGGGTCGGCGGGGTGGTAGCCGGTGGCGTAGACGACGTAGTCCGCGATCAGAGGCGTCTGCTTGCCGGTGGGCAGGTGCTCGACGGTCAGGGTGACGTTGTCGGGCCCTTCGACGAGGCCCGCGACCCGCGAGGTGTTGTGCATCCGCAGGCGTTGGACGCCGTGGACCTTTTCGGCGTAGACCCGGCGGTAGAGCGTGTCGATGAGGTCGGGGTCGACCACCGAGTAGTTGGTGTTGCGGTGGTAGCCCATCAGTTCGGCCTTGACCTCGGTGGGGGCCTCGAAGAAGGCGTCCACGGCCTCGGGGTCGAAGATCCGGTTGGCAAAGGGGCTGTCGTCGGAGGGGCTGTAGCCGTAGCGGGAGAACACCGCGTTGACCTCGGCCGCGGGGAAACGCTGGTGCAGGTGGTCCACGACCTCGGCGGCGCTCTGGCCTGCACCCACGACCGCGAACGACCGAGGGGCGGCGTCCTCGGGCAGCGCGGCGAGTTCGTGCAGCAGGTACTCGTTGTGCCATACCCGCGTGGACGGGGTGACGCCCGTGGGCAGGCGGGGGGTCAGGCCGGGGCCGAAGACGACGTTTCGGGTCCGCAGCGTGCTCTCCCGGCCCGCCTGGTCCCGGGCGATGACGTCGAGGCAGGTGACCCTGCCCTCGGAGCGCACCGGCCGCAGGCCGGTCACCTCGTGGCCGTAACGGACCTGGCCGGCGACCCTGGCAGCTGCCCAGGCGAGGTAGTCGTGGAACTCGGCGCGCAGCGGGAACAGGGTCTTGTGGTTGATGAAGTCGTGCAGGCGGTCGGCCTGGTGCAAAAACGCCAGGAAACTGAAGTCGCTGGCGGGGTTGCGGGTGGTGACCAGGTCCTTGAGGAAGGAGACCTGCATGGTGGCGTCGTCCAGCAGCATTCCCCGATGCCATCCGAAGGCGGCCTGACGCTCCAGGAATACTCCGCTGAGCGATCGTTCCTGCGTGGCGCGCTCGTCCAGTGCGATGGCCAGGCCGAGGTTGGAGGGGCCGAACCCGACCCCGACCAGGTCGTGGACCACGGTCTCCTGCTCAAGCGTTGACATGTCGTTGCCCTTCACTAGTGGTGTGGCGCGAGTGGGCCGGTCAGGCTCTGGCCGGGGTGCTGGCCAGGTCGGCGCCCAGTGCGGTGCGTGCCTGGTCGGCGAGCACCGCGACGGCGCAACGGCGGGCCGCGTAGCCGACCGCGAATCGGTGGTCCTCTGCGGTGAAGTCCGCCATCGCATCGGCGACGAAGAACACCTGGATGTCGCGCATGAACGCGTCGGCAGCCGTCAACAGGCAGCCGATGTGGGCGTAGACGCCGGTCAGGATGATCTGGTCGCGTCCGGCCTGTTCCATGCGCTGGGCAAGGTCGGTCTGCACGAACGCGCTGTAGCGCCATTTGGTGAGCAGTACGTCCTGCGGCTCGCGGGCAAGACGCTCGTCGATGTCGGTGTGCTCGGCGACCGCCCTCATCCCGGCCCCCCAGAAGTGCTGCTCCAGCCCGCGCTCGCCCGCACTCATGCCGCCGGGTTTTGCGGTGTAGACGACCGGGACCCCGGCGGCGCGGCAGTCCGCGCTCAGCGCACGGATGTTGGCCAGGGCGCCGTGGAGCGGCTGGGCCTCGGGGTAGGGGCGCAGGAAGTAACGCTGCATGTCGTGCACGACGAGCAGTGCGCGCCGCGGGTCGAGGGTCCATCCGGCCCGGTTTTCGGGCAGGTCCCCCGCGCCGGGGAGCGGGTAGGGCTCGATCGTGGGCAGTGCCATCAGGTGGTCCAATCGCTGGGTGGAAACGAAGCGGTCTCAGGACTGGGCCTGGGCGGCGCGTAGACCGGCCGTGATCGCCCGGCGGAGTTCGCGCTTGGAGATCTTTCCGACGCCCGTGGCGGGGAAGCGCTCCACGAACTCGACGCGGTCGGGGATCTTGTAGGCGGCCAGCCCGCGTCCGCGCAGGAAGCGCAGCAGGACGCTCTTCGCAGGGGCCTGGGCGCGGGGAATGACGTAGGCGCACACTCGTTCGCCCAGGAAGGGGTCGGGCATCGCGACGACGGCCGCGTCGTGCACGTCGGGGTGGGCCAGGATGTGGTTCTCGATCTCCTCGGCCGCGACCTTCTCTCCCCCGCGGTTGATCTGGTCCTTGGCCCGGCCCTCGACGACGAGGGAGCCGGCGGGGTCGCGGCGCACGATATCGCCGGTGCGGTAGAAGCCGTCGGCGGTGAAGGCAGTGGCGTTGTGCGCGTCGGCCCGGTAGTAGCCGCGGATGGTGTAGGGCCCTCGGGTGAGCAGGTGGCCGGGGGTGCCGTCGGGCACCGGGCGGTCCTGGTCGTCGACGACCAGGATCTCGTCGTCGACGCTGATCGGTCGGCCCTGCGTCCCCGTCACCACGTCCTCCGCGTCGTCGAGTCGGGTGTAGTTGACCAGGCCCTCCGCCATGCCGAAGACCTGTTGGAGCGTGCAGCCCAGAAGCGGACGCACCCGCCGGGCGGCTTCCCGGCTGAATTTGGCCCCGCCGACCTGGAGTACCTGCAACGAGGAAAGGTCGCGGTCGGACTGGGCTCCGCTCTGGACGGCGTCCAGCCACAGCAGCGCGACCGGCGGAACGACGGCGGTGATGGTGACGCGTTCGGCCTCGATGAGCGCCAGCGCCGTGGCGGGGCTGGGATCGGGCGCCAGGACGATGGTGCCCCCGGTGTGCAGGACGCCCAGAAAACCGGGCGAACTCATGGGGAAGTTGTGGGTGAGGGGCAGAGCCCCCAGGTAGACGGTTTCGGGGCCCAGGCCGCAGATGTCGGCGCTGGCGCGCACCGAATACAGGTAGTCGTCGTGGGTGCGCGGAATGAGCTTGGGAAGCCCGGTGGTGCCACCCGAAAGCTGGAAGAACGCGACGTCACCGGGGTCCGCGTCGATGAACGCGACTGCGTCGGGCTCTGCTGCGCGCACGTCGTCCAGCGCGGTGAACGCGTCGGTGTCACCGGCGACGAGGACGTGGCGCAGCGCGGGACTGGTGTCGGCGATGCCGGCCGCCATGGCCGCGTAGTCGAATCCCCCGTGGCGTCCGGGCACCGCGAGCGCGACGGCTCCGGTGGCCGTGCACAGGTGCTCGATCTCGCTGCGGCGGTGCGCGGGCAGCGCGTACACCGGCAGTGCGCCCAGCCGAAACAGCGCGAAGACCAGTTCGATGAGTTCGGGGATGTTGGGGAGTTGCACGACGACCCGGTCGCCGCGGTCCAGTCCGAGCCGGGAGAGGCCGGTGGCCAGCCGGTCGACGCGGGCGTCGAGATCGGCGTAGGTCCAGCGGCGGCCGTCTCCGACGACTGCGGGGCGGTCGGCGAAACGTTCGGCGCGTTCGCGTAGGAACGCGCCGAGGGTCTCGCCCGTCCAGTACCCGGCGGCGCGGTACCGGGCGGCGTCCGCCTCGGGCCAGGGGGTGCATCCGGCGAGCATGGTCGAACCGGCCTTTCGTAGGGGCGTCGGGCGAGAGGGTCAGAGGGACTGGTTGATACCGAGGGCGAGCAGCAGGGTGCGCAGCTTGGCGGAGGTTTCCGCGAGCTCGGCCTCGGGGTCGGATTCGGGCACGATGCCGCCGCCGGCGAAGAGTTCGAGGTCGCGGCCCTCGGTGTCGGCGCAGCGGATGGTGACGACCCACTCGCCGTCTCCGGCGGCATCGGTGTAACCCACCGCTCCGGTGTAGAAGCCGCGGTCGAAGGGTTCGATGCCGGTGATGGCGCGATGCGCCGCGGCCGTCGGGGTGCCGCACACGGCGGGTGTCGGGTGCAGTGCCTTGACCAGGGTGTGGGAGGGCGTGGTCGGGTCGCGCAGTTCCCCGGAGACCCGCGTGGACAGGTGCCACATCGTGGCGGTCCCGATGAGTTCGGGCTCGGCTGGGACGTCCAGTCCTCGACAGTGGGGACGCAGCGCCTCGACGACCGCATCGACCACCACGGCGTGCTCGTAGCGGTCCTTGGCCGAGGTGAGCAGGGCGACTGCCCGCTGCTGGTCGAGGGTGGGATCGGCACTGCGCGGCGCCGATCCGGCCAAGGGGTTGGAGGTCACCGAACGGCCGCGTTTGGCCACGAGCAGTTCGGGACTGGCCCCGATCAGGGTGCGGGTCCCGGCTGCCCGTTCGGGCAGGTTCATGGCGAAGGTGAAACCGGAGCGGTCGCGCCGGGCCAGGTTGGCGAGGACCTGGGCGACGTCCACGGGCTCGCTGCCTCTCACCCTCAGGCAGCGGGCAAGGACGACCTTGCGCAGGCCCTCGCCGGAGGCGCCGGCCAGCAGTTTGAGGGCCTGCTCCACTGCGGCCACGTGTTCGGCGGGCGGGGGCACGGGGGTGATGCTCCAGGTCCCCGCGAGCGGGCGGCGCGCAACGGGTGCGGCGGCGTGGGCGGCCAACGGAGGCGCCCAGCACACGGTGCTCGGGACAACGAGGTGGGCGGGTTCGGCCGGGTCGAAAGGCAGCGCACCCATGGCGATCGGCGGTTGGGAGTCGTCGGTGTCGATGCCGCTGAGAACGGTGGGGAGGTCGTCGATCCTGGTCGCGGTGGCGAGGACTCCCTCCCCGCGGACCGCACGCGCGGCCGAGGAGAAGAAGGAATCGCCGGGCCGGTAGTGGTCGAGAAGGTCGCCGGCCGTAGAGGCGCTGGTGACGACACGCTGTTGGGGCACCGATTGGCCTTTCTGTGTCGGGACATGCCGGGCACCGCCGTAAGGGTGGTGGTGGGCCGGGCAGCCTGGTCCCCGCTGTGCAGCGGGGTGCTGGAGGGTCGCGTGGTGCGCGGGGTCAGCGCAGGGCGGCTCCGCCGTCGACGTAGAGGTCGTGCATGGTGATGTGTCGGGCTGCGTCGGAGGCCAGGAAGCAGACGGCCGCGGCGATGTCGCCCGGGTCGGCGATCCTGCCCAACGGGATGCCGACCTTGTAGGAGGCGGGGTCGCCGGCGACGACGTCGGGGGTGCCCGTGGCGCCGTTCATGCCGTGCAGCATCGGGGTGTCGGTCGATCCGGGGGAGACCACGTTGCAGCGGATCCCGTGTGGGGCCAGCTCCAGGCCCAGCGATTTGGTGAAGGCGACCGCTGCGGCTTTGGACGCGGCGTAGGCGGCCATGTTCGCGCGGGGCACGCCCGCGGCGTTGGAGGCGACGGTGATGATCTGTCCCCTGCGGCGCGGCCGCATCAACCGGGCCGCTGCCCTGGAAACGGTGAAGACGCCGGTCGCGTTGACGGCGAGCATCGCGGCCCAGTCGGCGTCGGTGCACTCGGTGACCGGACCGGTGCGCAGGATCCCGGCGACGTTGACGGCCAGGTCGACGGCGCCGAGGTCGCGTTCGATGCGCTCCAGGAGGGAGTCGACCTGCCGAGGATCGGTGACGTCGGCGGGGTAGGCGCAGATGGTGGCCTCGGCGCCGGTCCGGTCGGCACCGGACGCCTCGATCCGGTGGGGATCGATGTCGACCGCGGCAACGGTGGCACCCTCGTCGGCGAGTGCTGCGGCGACCGCTCTGCCGATCCCCTGCCCCGCACCGGTGACCAGGGCGATCGACCCATCGATCCCGTTCCGGCCCACATCTCCCCCTATGGTTTTTGCGCAGCATTTTGCACAGCCTTGCCTTACTAAGGCAATGCTTACCTAAGCAACTGTGTGCAAGTGTCGATTGACGGAGCGCGCGGTGTCAAGACGAGAAAGGTTCGCAAAAGTGACGATCAGCCATAAAAAGTGCACAGGACAGTGTCTGAGAAATCACGTTTGAAACCACCGTGCAACATGCTCGTCACACGGGCGGTCGTCGACAGCGGGCCGGGAAAACCCTGTTCAGCGCTCTTCCAGGCGGGGAAAAACCACTTTCTTGAGCAACAGGGTGACCGCGGCGGCGGTGGGGATCGCGATCAGTGCGCCCACCAGACCGAGCAGCGCACCGCCCAGCAACGCGGCGGTGATGGTCACGGTGGGCGCGACGTCCACCGAGCGCTGCATCACCCGGGGCGCGATCACATAACTCTCGATCTGTTGGTACACCAGGAAAAAGGCCAGGGTGAGCAACCCGAGCCGCAGGTCGCCGATCCCCACCACGAGCGAGGCCGCCAGCGCGCCGAGGGTGGTGCCGATCAGCGGGATGAGCGCGGTGACTCCGACGACGAGGGCCAGGGTGAGTGCGTAGTCGGAGCCGATGAGCATCAAGAAGACGAAGGCGACCAGCCCACTGATCAGCGCGATCAGCAGCTGTCCGCCGATGTAGCTGCCGATGCGCTCCAGGATCTCGTCCCCCAGTTCGCGCACCCTTTCGCGGCGCGACCGCGGCACCAACCGGTAGGCGACCTCGGTGATGCCGGGGAGCGAGGACATGAAGAACAGCGTCAGGATGAGCACGGTGAAGGTGGCCACCAGCGAGTTGACCACTACCTGGCCGACCCCGACGAGCCCGCCGAAGAGCTGCTGCCCGAAGTCGGGACTGACGACCGCCTTCTGGAGATGACTGAGGATCTTGAATCGCTCGTCGAGGTCGGCGACGAACTTGTTGTCCTGTAGCTCCTGGATGTAGCGGGGCGCGTCCGCAGCGATACCGGCGACCTGCTGGGTGAGCGGCGGGACGATCGCCCAGACGAATCCGCCGGCCAGGACCACCAGACCCACGCACACAGCCACGATCGCCGCCCAGCGCGGGAGCAGACGACGCCTCAAAAATTCGATCATCGGATTGAGGCCGACCGCCAGGAAGAGCGCGACCAGAATGTAGATGAGGATGGCGCGCGCCTGGACCAGCGCTTGAGCGAGCAGCCACGCCGTCAGCACGCCCAGCGCACCGGTGAAGCCGATGGCGAAGTAATTGTTGCGGCGCCGGGGTTCGGGACGGTCGGCGGGGCCGGGCGGCCCGACGGGTGCGACCGGACCACCGGGGGCGGCCGGGCGCCCCGCAGTACTTCCACCGACGGCGGCCGGGGGCACGGAAGGCGTGGCTCCCACGGTCTCTTGTCCGCTGTCCGCCGCCATGAGCCGCCCTCTCCAGCACCGGGATCGACTCACAACCTAACCGAGCCGGCCCCCGACCCGCCGGAAGGCCGAGCGGCGATTCTTCTCGGAGTCGCCCCTCTTCCAATTATGAAAATGGTTTTCATTTTAGTAAGCTGGGGCTTCCCACCCCCGTTCCCCCGAGAGGAGCAATCCGATGTCCCAGGTCTGCCAGGTGACGGGCAAAGCGCCCGCGTTCGGCAACAACGTCTCCCACTCGAACCGGCGCACCAAGCGCCGTTTCGACCCGAACATCCAGGTCAAGCGGTACTGGCTACCCAGCGAACAGCGCTACATCCGGCTGCGCCTGAGCACCAAGGGCATTCGTGTCATCGACGCACAAGGCATCGAACGCGTGGTGGCGGGCATGCGCGCCCGTGGCACAAAGATCTAGGAGCCACCGTGGCGAAGAAAAGCACGA
Source organism: Nocardiopsis ansamitocini (assembly GCF_030268225.1). GTDB lineage: Bacteria > Actinomycetota > Actinomycetes > Streptosporangiales > Streptosporangiaceae > Nocardiopsis_D > Nocardiopsis_D ansamitocini. Next base: position 284,774 of record NZ_BSQG01000005.1, read on the forward strand.
TCGCCCGCAACGACCGGCGCTCCCTCGTCGTGGCGCGCCATGCCGGGCGTCGCGCCGAACTGAAGCGGATCATCAAGGCCCCCGACACCGATCCGCGGACACGGGCCGAAGCCGTTCTGGCACTGGGCCGCCAACCGCGCGACGCCAGCACGACCCGACTGCGCAACCGCGACTCCGTAGACGGCCGCCCGCGCGGGCACCTGCGCAGATTCGGGCTGTCGCGCATCCGCTTCCGCGAGATGGCCCATCGCGGCGAGCTGCCCGGAGTCACCAAGTCCAGCTGGTAGTGCCCTTTGACAGCGCCGGATCTCCGGATGACCCACCACGATCGCGGCGGGCCATCCGGCTTCTCAGCGACGGGCAGCAGACGTACCGTCGGTATTGGGATAGGGCAGCAGGGCCATCTCACGGGCGTTCTTGACCGCTGCCGCTAGCAGCCGCTGCTGGCAGGCGGTCAGCCGGGTGACCCTGCGACTGCGGATCTTGCCGCGGTCGGAGATGAACGTACGCAGCAGGGCGACGTCCTTGTAGTCGATGGAGGTCACACCGTGCAGCGGATTGGCGAAACGGTGCGGTGCGCGCTGGGGACGTGGACGGGGAGTCATACGGCCTTCTCTTTCCTCTTTGCAGGTCACGGGAGAATCGGTCCGGAGCACGGTTCTCAGGAGACCGCGTCGAGTACTTCGGCGAAGGGGTCCTCGGCAGCGGGCCACTCGCGCGCCGCCTCCTCCAGCTCGGCCTCGGTGAGCAAGCAGGAGTCCAACAGCTCGACCAGCCGCCCGGCATCCAGACCGATCCCGGTGAAGGACAGGCACTGGCAGCGGTCCCCGGCGGTGGGATGCCAGTCCAGCCGCGCGGCGATACGACGCTGCTCGGGTACCAGGTCCCAGGCGGCGTCGGGCAGCGCCGCCAACCACGGGCCGGCGGTCTCCATGGCCAGCGAGGTCCCGCTCGCATCCCAGACCAGCAGCGTGTCGGGACGACTGGCCAGCCAGAACCGCCCCCGACTGCGCAACCCCGCACCCACCACGTCGTCGAGCGCGGCGTGCAGCCTGCCGGGGTGCAAAGGACGCGAACGCCGCCAGGTGACGGTACGCACCTGACCCGTCTCGCAGAAGTCCAGGGGCTGGACGCATGCCGGGTCCAACCGTGCAGCAGCGGCGACGGCGTCGAAGCGACCGCCCGCGAGCGCGGCGAGCCGGCCCCGGTCGGGGGCGATGATCGCTGCGGCGGGGTTGAGCTGGCTGAGCACTGCCGTGCACTGCTCGGTCAGTTCCGGAGCGCGCTCGCCTCCGTGCAGTACCAACGCGGTGGGGTATTCCACCTGCCGGCTGAGCACCTCGGCGACCGTACGGTCGTCCTGGAGAGCGATGTCCAGACCGCGATCGCACATGTCGTCGCCGGAGGTCAGATCGGCGACCAACAGTTCGGCGTCCACGACGGTGACCGCGGCTTCCACCGTCAACCAGTCGGCGATGGGGCTCCGGTTGACCTCGGCCATCGTCAACGCCTCGACGATGGCGCGGGGCTCGACACCGTCCCACGCCTCCACGACATAGAGAGCGGCCTCCCCCTGCGCCGCGAGCTTCAGGAGGAGGGGGACGAGGTCCTCGCGCAGAGTGCAGGAGACGCAGGCGTGCACCAGGTCGACGCGCTGACGGTCGCGCTCGCCCCAACGGTCGCGCACCACCCGGTGGACGACCCCCTCCGTGATACCGGTGAGATCGTGGTGCACCGCAACTGCGTCGGGCATCCCGTACAGGAACTCGTCCACCGCGTACGAGCGCGCCGCGCGGTGCAACCCCGCGACGACAACCACTCGGGCGGCCGTGGCCTGTGGCATCAGGACCTTCACTCCCCTTCGATTGAAAACGATTATCATTATCTTACTGGACATCTACCCCCTCCGCGCAATGGGGCGGATTTCCAAAAAAGCGTGCGCGCTACTTTAAGTGACTGTTAAATAACACTTAGTTGTCCTTGCCGGTAGGGCGACCCATCATGACTCCGGGAGAGCTCGTGCGCACGTTTTTGACCATCGCGACCGCCCTGACCGCCACCGCAGCAGCCCTGGTGACGGCATCCCCCGCGGCAGCCGCCGAGCCAGCTCTGCGATCGGCACTGGTGCTGACCACGGCAAAGGGCTCCCAGGCCGCCGACGGCCCCTTGACCGACCACCGCCGGGTGACTCTGGCCTGCCACCCCGCCGCAGTCGGCAGCCACCCCAATTCCCGGGGGGCGTGTGCGGCGCTCAAGGCGACCAACGGTGACTTCGAGTCGCTGCCGCATCGTGGGGGCTTCTGCACCATGCAGTACGAGCCGGTGACCGTCACCGCCCGCGGTTACTGGCTGGGTCAAGAAGTGAACTACGGCAGGGAGTTCGGCAACCCCTGCATGGCCGCCCAGGCGGCCGCCGGGGTCTTCGCCTTCTAAAACCACACCCGGGCGCGGACGCGGGGCGCGAGAACGTTCTCGCGCCCCGCGTCATGTCACGCCCAGGCCCGGATCTGGTCGCAAGACGGCCACGACACCTTGCGTAACCCCAGCTCCAGGAATCGAAATCCATCTGAGCACTGCATAGGTACTCAGCGATTGTGCAATGCACAACTTTGCGCGCGGGCTCTTCAAAGACTCGTCGACGGATCTATAGCTTGCCGAGCTAGAGAAAGACAGGCCGCCTCCGGGCCCCATCCCGGCCACGGCCCGTTCTCGCCACCGTCACGAACGATCCCCGCGCCAAGGAGCTTCGATGCGACTGATCCGCACCCTGGGAGTGGCCTGCACGGCCGCACTACTGGCTTCGTGCGCCCCCGCACAGTCGACCAACTCCGCCTCCGACGCCGACCTCGACACCGGTACCCTGCGCGTCTGGTTGTTCTCCGAAGTCAACCAAGGCCCCAAAGAGGAAGTCGTGGACGAGGCGATCGCGGCCTTCGAGGCAGCCCACGACGACGTCACCGTAGACGTGCAGTACATCCCGGTGGACACCCGCGCCGAGCGGTTCCGCGCGGCCTTCAACGATCCCGCCAGTGCCCCCGATGTCGCGGAGTTCGGCAACACCGACCTCGCGGGGTACGTGGAGGCAGGCGGCTTCGCCGACATCAGCGCCGACATCGACGCCTGGGACGAGGCCGCCGACATCGATGCCGAACTCGCCCGGACGACCCAGGTCGACGGCAGCACCTACGGTGTCCCTTGGTACGTGGGCATCCGCGCCCTCTTCTACCGGACCGACGTCTTCGCCGACCACGACCTGGACGTGCCCGCGACGCTGGGCGAGCTCGCCACGACCGCGCGCACGATCCGTGCGAAGGAGCCCGACCTGCTCGGCATCTCCACCGGCGGCGCCTACACCTACGGTTTCATGCCCTTCATCTGGGCGCACGGCGGTGACATCGCCATCCCCTCCGGCGGTTCCTTCACCTCCGCCATCGACTCGGCCGAGTCCCGCGCCGGTGTCGAACAGTACGCCGAGCTGCTCTCCGACGACATCTGCCCGCCCCAGACCTGTTCGGAGATGGGCGGCAACGACAGCGTCCAGAACTTCGTCGCGGGCAAAGCCGGAATGACCATCGGCGGCAACTTCAGCCTCAACGCCGTCCAGGAGAGCGCGATCGGTGAGGACTTCGCCGTCGTCCCGCTGCCCGGGGTGGAGGAGGGCTCGGTGGCCCCCGCGTTCGCCGGCGGCAACAACCTGGGGATCCTGGCAGGGACCGAACGCCGCACCCTCGCCCTGGAATTCACCCAGTTGCTGGGCGGCAAGGAGTACCAGCGCAAGATGTTCGACGCCATGGGCAACCTGCCGGCGTTCACCGACGTCCAAGCCGACATCACCGCGGAACACCCCGAGATGGACCCGTTCGTCACCACCCTGGATGCGGGCACCCGGTTCGTACCGGCCACCGGCGCCTGGGCCACGATCGACGCCCAGACCGTGCTGCCCTCGATGATGCAGCAGATCGCCGGCGACCGCGCGTCGGTCGACGAGGCCACCGACGATGCGGCCGGCCAGATGAACGACGCGTTCGGTCAGTGAACCGATGACAACACCCGTTCTGCCCGTGCGGCAGGCCGGGGGCCGCAAAGCCCCCGGCCGCCGACGCGGCGGCCACGAACCATGGGTCTATCTCGCGCCCGCGCTGGTGATCCTCGCCGTCATGCTGGTCTACCCCCTGTACCAGCTCGGCCTCGTCTCGCTGTTCGACTACCGCCAGGCACAGGTCAGCGGAACCGAGCCGCTGCGTTTCATCGGGCTGGACAACTACACGGCCCTACTGGGCAGCGAGCGGTTCTGGACGGTTCTCGCCAACACGACGGTCTTCGCCGGGGCCTGTGTCCTGGGCACGCTGCTGGTCGGCGGTTCCCTGGCGGTGCTGGCCACGCGGCTGCGTCCCTGGGTGCGCACCGCACTGTTCCTGACAGCGCTGGCTGCCTGGGCGACCCCCGCGGTGACCGGGAGTGCGGTGTGGCTGTTCCTCTTCGATCCCACCCTGGGGCTGGTCAACCAGACCTTGGCGGGGATCGGGTTCGACGGGTTCGCCGGACATTCCTGGACCTACGACAAGTGGTCGGCCTTCGGCCTGGTCGGCGCGCAGGTGGTGTGGTGCTCGTTCCCCTTCGTCATGGTGACGCTGTACGCGGGGATCCAGTCGATTCCCGAGGAGATCGTGGAGGCAGCCAGGCTGGACGGCGCCACAACCCCCCGCATCGCCTGGAGCATCATGCTGCCGATGCTGCGCCCGGTGATGATGATCGTGACGATCCAGTCGATCATCTGGGACTTCAAGATCTTCACGCAGATCTACATCATGACCAACGGCGGTGGTGTCTCGGGCCAGAACCTGGTCCTCAACGTCTACGGCTACCAGCAGGCGTTCGCCGCCAGCGAGTACGGGCTCGGCTCGGCCATCGGCGTGGTCACCACCCTGCTGCTCCTGGCCATCACACTGGTCTACCTGCGCGTCCTGCGCCGCAACGGGGAGGTCTTGTGAGTACTTCGACCACCGGTCGCACCCGACGGCGGTTCCCGCTGGCCGACCTGGCAGCACTGGCGGTGGCAGCGGTCGTTGCGTTCCCGCTGTACTGGATGCTGCTGTCGGCGCTGCGACCACGCACCGAACTGGAGGCCGGAGACGCCACCCCGTTCACCCTCGCCCCCACCCTGGAGTCGTTTCGCCGGGTGATCCTGGTGGACGGATTCGGCCAGTACCTGTTCAACAGCCTGTTGATCGCCGCCGCGGTGGTGGTGCTGTCCACGGTGTGCGCGTTCCTCGCCGCTGTCGCCCTGACCCGCTACCGGTTCCGCAGCCGCACGACCCTGCTGGTCATGGTGCTGGTCGCCCAGATGGTTCCGGTGGAGGCACTGACCATCCCGCTGTTCTTCCTCATGCGCAACATCGGCGGAACCGTTCCGGCGCTCGGCCTCAACCATCTCGGTTCCCTCGTCCTGGTGCACCTCGCCTTCTCGATCCCCTTCGCGATCTGGATGCTGCGAGGGTTCGTCGCGGCGGTCCCGCGCGAAGTGGAAGAGGCCGCCCGGCTGGACGGGGCCGGCAGCTTCACCTTCGTGCGACGCATCCTGTTCCCGCTCGTGGCGCCGGGGGTGGTCGCGTGCAGCATCTTCTCCTTCATCGCCACTTGGAACGACTTCCTCTTCGCCAGGACTTTCATCATCTCGGCGCAGGAGAACCAGACGCTGCCCATCGCGCTCCTGACCTTCTTCAAACCCGACGAGAACGACTGGGGTGGCATCATGGCGGGATCGGTGCTGATGACCATCCCCGTCCTGGTGTTCTTCATCCTGGTCCAGCGCCACCTCGTCTCCGGGCTGGGAGGGGCGGTGAAGGGATGACGGCCGACACCCCGGGGACGCGGCCCGCACGCAACTCCTCGGCGTCGCTGCGCCGCGCACTGGCCATCCTGGAACAGGTGCGTTTCCAGCCGGCAGGCAGTCGAGGGGTGAGCCTCACCCACCTGGCCGAGGCCCTGGAACTGAACAAAAGCACCGTCCTGCGGCTGGCCACCCCGCTCCTGGAGGCCCGGCTGCTGACCCGGGACCGCGAGACCGGCCGGTTCCGCCTGGGCGCCGCCGCGCTCTCACTCGGACAGGCCTACCTCGACCAGCTGGACCTGCGCTCGGTGGCGTCCAAGCACCTGCGGGAGCTGATGCGGCGCACCGGGCACACCTGCCACCTGGTGGTGCTGGAGGGACTGGACGTCGTCTACGCGGACAAGGTCGAGGACACCGCCACGGTGCGCATGGCCTCACGGATCGGGGCGCGCATGCCCGCCTACCGCACCGCGGTGGGCAAGGCCATCCTGTCCCACGGTCCGCCCGACCTGGTCGACGACGTGGTCGCCGCAGGGCTGCCCCCGGTGACGGGGAAGACCATCACCGATCCCGATGCCTTCCGGCGCGAACTGGTGCGCGTGCGCGAACGCGGTTACGCCATCGACGACCGGGAGAACGAGCCGGAGGTCCGGTGCGTGGCCGCCGCGGTGTTCGACCACAACGACGAGGCCACCGCCGCGATCAGCGTCTCCTCCCTGGCCAGCCGGCTCACCGCCGCCCAGGTCCGCGAGCTGGGGCCCGATGTGGTCGGCACGGCCGCACGCATATCCGGTGAGCTGGGCGCCCGCCGGATCTGACCCGCCCTCGCGTACTCGCCCCTCGACGTGGGGCTCCGACTACTCGTAGGGATCCGGGGGGTTGTCCACCGCGGTCATCTCGCCGACGGTGAACCGGTGGTCCCGGATCTCCTGAAGGTCGCCCTCGGGCTCCGCCCAGGTCCCGGTGACCGTCCACCACGAGTCCTTGGGTGGCTCCGGCTCGTTCTCGACCAGGACACGGTTGACGATGGCGTCCGCCGCGCAACAGGCCATCTGCAACCGCGCCAGATACCAGCCCTCCCCCTCGGGGTTGGGTACCGCGAACCCGGTGAGCTCGATCTCGCGCCCGGCCATTTGCCGGTCCGCGTCGGTCCAGGCACGCATGACGAACGCCTGGAGCTCCATGGGCACGGGCTCACCGGCCGGGACATCGGCGCCGAACTCGTCCAGGGAACCGGCCTCGACGTCGGAGGGCGCCGGCGGGTTGGCCGCCGAGGCCGTATAAGCGCCCAGTGCCGGCGGCGCGACCACGAACACCGCGATGACCGGCATGAGCAGCAGCCAGGCCACTCCGGGACCCCGCGCATGGGAGTGTCCGTGGTGGTCGTCATCGCCGCCCCCGGACTCCGGGTTCTCGTCCGCGCCGCGCGCCGCGGCCAGCAGGTCACTGGCCACGGCGACAACGCCGAGGACGACCAATACGACGCCGGCGGCGACCAGGAACGGTTTGAAGGCCGCCTGCACATAGTTCAGGTAGAGGCCTGAAGCGAGCGTGACACTCAGCGCGGAGGCCCCCAGCAGGACGAGGACCATTCCTTGGGCGATCCGGTTCACAGCAGCCACCAGCCGATTCCGAAGGTGAAGATCAGGGTCATTGCCAGCGTGAGCGGCACGAACCGGTAGACGAAGGACCAACCGAAGGTACCGGCCTGCAACGCGATGAGCTTGAGGTCGACCATGGGACCGACCACCAGGAAGGCGAGCTTGGCGGTGGGCGAGAACGCGGTCAGGCTCGCCGCGACGAACGCGTCGGCCTCCGAGCAGATCGACAGCAGGATGGCCAGCAGCGCAAGAACCAGGACCGACAGCACCGGCCGGTCGGCGACGGCCGTGATCCAGTCCCGGGGGACGAGCACGTTGAGCGTGGCTGCGGCCAGGCCGCCCACGACCAGGAAGCCTCCCGCGTGCATGAGGTCGTGCTGCATGGACTCCCGGAAGACCAGCCACTTGGAGGCGTCGGGATCGTGGTGGCGGCGCGGCGGCCGCAGCCAGTCGGTGCGACCGAACCGTGCCCACACCCAGCCGACCACCACGGCCGCGCCGAGCGACGCCAGGAACCGCGCGGCCACCATCTCGGGCTGGTTCGGGAAGGCCACCGCGGTGGCCACCAAGACGATGGGGTTGATGGCCGGGGCGGCCAGCAGGAAGGTCAGCGCGGCAGCCGGGGCGACCCCCTGGCGCATCAGTCCGCTGGCCACGGGCACCGAGGCGCACTCGCAGCCGGGCAGGACGGCACCGGAGAGGCCCGCCACCGGTACCGCCAGGGCAGGTCTGCGCGGGATGACGCGCTGCCAGAACGACGCCGGGACGAACGCGCTCAGCGCCGCCGACAATGCGACGCCGAACACCAGGAACGGCAGCGCCTGGAGGCTGATGGCGGTGAAGATCGTCGCCCAGGCGAGGAACGCCTCACTGGTCAGTGTGTCGGACAGCCACGCGTTTCCAACGGCCAGTGCGATGATGAACAGCGCGAAGAGCCAGATGGTTGCGGTACGCCGCGGCCCAGTGGGGCGCCCCCAGTCCGCGGGCGGCAGGTTCTGGCCGTCGGGGTCGTCCCACCCGTGGGCCAGGGAGTCGCCCAGGGCAGGAGGAGCCCCAGGGGATGGTCGTTCCGGCACGCCGGATCCTCACTCGTCGGTCGAAGTCAGGGATTCCGTCGCATGGTAGCCGATAACCGTTTTCACTGTGCGCCGCCGTGCTGTGCCCTCCCGGGGCGGTTACTGTCCGAGGCGCACGATCATCTTCCCGGTGTTGGCGCCACGCAGCATGTCGATGAACGCCCGGGGGGCATTCTCCAGTCCGTCCACGATGGTCTCTCGGAAGGTGATGGCGCCCTCGGCCACGGCAGGGGCCACATCGCGGTAGAACGATCCCACGAGTTCGGGGTTGTCACCGACGATGAAACCACGCAGGGTGAGCCGCTTGGCGACGATCTGGAAGAGGTTGCGCGGAGCCTGGGGCGGCTCGGTGGCGTTGTAGCCGGAGATCGCTCCGCACAGCGCGAAACGGGCGAAATCGTTGGCCACCGCTATGGCTGCCTCCAGGTGCTCGCCACCGACGTTGTCGAAGTAGACGTCGATTCCGTCGGGGGCCGCCTCGACGAGTTGGTCGCGCACCGGCCCGTCCTTGTAGTTGAAGGCGGCGTCGAACCCGAGGTCCTCGACGAGGTGGCGCACCTTCTCCGACGATCCCGCACTGCCGATGACCCGCTTGGCACCGTTGCGTTTGGCCAGTTGTCCCACGACGCTGCCCACCGCGCCGGCCGCGCCCGAGACGAACACGGTGTCGCCCTCACGCATCTCCGCCTTGTGGAAGAGGCCGATGTAGGCGGTCTGGCCGGGCATCCCGAGGACCCCGAGGTAAGCGCTGGCGGGCAGGTCCCCTGTCACGTTGACCGGACGCACCGAGGAGACGGGCAGCAGGGCGTGGGAACGCCAGCCCTGGCCGTGCAGGACGGTGGTGCCGACGGGATAGGAGGGGTCCCCGCTCGCCTCGACGACACCGACGGCGGCGCCGTCCATGGGTTCGCCGATCTCGTAGGGGTCGGTGTAGCTGCGGACACCGGTCATCTTGCCCCGCATGTAGGGATCCACCGAGAGCGCGAGGTTGCGCACCAGCAACTCGCCCTGCCCGGGATCGGGTAGCACGCGCTCGGCCAGGGTGAAGTTGGTGGGCGTGGGCTCACCCTTGGGGTAGGCGGCGAGGTGGATCTCACGGGCGGTGACCGACATGACGGCACTCGGCTTTCCTGGATCTGCGGGACTGGTCACCCCATTGGCTTCCCACAACGCGCCGTCTCACACCGGCAGTATGCCGTCCGCCTCCGTGGTGTTTGGCGTCGAGCGGCCACGGGCAGTTGTCCTGGTCAGGGGGATTGACATGAACGACCGGCAGGGGCACTTCGGCGACGCACCGGACATCGACGGGGCCGGTCTGCACCGCTCGCACAAGGGGCGGGCCTCGTCATGGGCGATGGTTCTGGTCATGGTCGTCGGCTTCATCACGGCAGGGGTCGGCCTGACGCAGGGGCCGTCCTGGCTCGTGGTCGGGATCGGCGTCGTGGTGTTCGCGTTCGGCGGCCTGGTCGCTTTGGCGATCGGCATTTTCAAGGACACCGGGGTGGTGCAGGAGAAGCGGCCGCCACGCTCGGCGCGAAAGCGCGGTGGGAGCGAGGGGAACCCTCCGTAGAACGAGCGCCGCCCGAACAGCCCGTGAAACGCCGGTGGCCGCGCTCCCGAGGGGAGCGCGGCCACCGGCGTTTCAGGCGGGGTCAGGCGCGCGGAGCGCCCTGACGGCGGTCGTCACCACCACGGAAGGCAGGCGTGCGTGCTCCGCCGCCCCGGCGGTCGTCACTGCGGAAGGCGGGACGGCCCTCGCGGTCGCCGAAGTCGCGACGCGGACGGCCCTCGCGGTCGCCGAAGTCGCGGCGCGGACGGCCCTCGCGGTCGCCGAAGTCGCGGCGCGGACGGTCGTCGCGGTCACCGAACGAACGGCGCTCGCCCTGTGGGCGGTCCGCGGAGTCGCGGCGCGGACGGTCGTCGCGGTCACCGAACGAACGGCGCTCGCCGCCCTGGGAACGCTCACCGAAGTCGCGACGCGGACGGCTGTCGCGGTCACCGAAGTCGCGACGCGGACGGCCGCCCCCACCTCCGTACCCACCGCGGCGGGGACCGCCGCGGCCACGGCCGCGACGCTCGGGCTCGGGCGGCTCGATCCAGGGCTCCCACGAGGGCTCGCGGGCGCCGGTGACCTCGGTCAGCAGCTCGTCACCGGGGTTGACCAGGTGCTGCTTGGCGTCCACCCCGGCGTCGATGAGCAGACGGCGGGCCTGACGGCGCTGGTTGGGTGCCACGATGGAGACGACCCGACCGGACTCGCCCGCACGGGCGGTACGGCCGCCGCGGTGCAGGTAGTCCTTGTGCCCGGTGGGCAGGTCGACGTTGAGCACGAGGTCGATGCCGTCGACGTGGATACCGCGGGCCGCGACGTCGGTGGCGACCAGGGTCTGGATCTTGCCCTCGCGGAACTTGGCCAGCGTCTTGGTGCGTACGCTCTGGGTCTTGCCGCCGTGCAGCGAGGCGGCCGGAACGCCGGCGTTGACCAGTTGCTCGCTGATGCTGTCAGCGCGGTGCTTGCTGCGCACGAACAGGATGGTGCGACCGTCGCGGGCGGCAATCTCGGTGATGATGCGGCTCTTGTCGCGCGGAAGCACCTTGAGCAGGTGGTGCTCCATCGTGCTGACCTGGGAGACCGGCGGGTCGACCGAGTGGGTCTGCGGGTCGTTCATGTAGCGGCGGACCAGTTTGTCGACGTCGCCGTCCAGGGTCGCGGAGAACAGCAGCGTCTGCCCCTTGGGGCGCACCTGGTCGAGCAGCTCGCTGACCTGGGGCATGAAACCCATGTCGCACATCTGGTCGGCCTCGTCCAGCACGGACAGCTCGACGTCGCGCAGGTCGCAGGCGCCCTGGTCGATCAGGTCGCTGAGGCGGCCGGGCGTGGCGACCAGGATCTCGATACCGCGACGCAGTTCGCTGATCTGGCGGGTGTAGGAGCTGCCCCCGACGACGTCGCCGACGCGGACGCCGAGCACGTGGGCGTAGGGAAGCAGGGCGTCGCGGACCTGGTGGGCGAGTTCGCGGGTGGGCACCAGCACGAGGCCGCGGGGGCGGCGGGACTCCGCACGTGCCTGGGCCGCGCGAACCAGCATCGGCAGGCCGAAGGCCAGGGTCTTGCCGGATCCGGTGCGCCCGCAGCCGAGCACGTCGCGACCGGCGATGGCGTCCGGAATGGTCGCTGCCTGAATCGGGAACGGGGTGGTCACACCGTTCTGCGCCAGCTTTTCGACGATCGCCTCGGGGAGACCGAGATCACCGAATTGCGGGCATGCGGCATTGTCCGTCAAGTGACGTAAACCTTCCTCATCGTTGGGCTGCGTTTCGAGGAAGGCTCCGAGGTTGGTCAACATGGAACCGCGAAGAAATCACACAAACGCGCCGGGTAAACGCGACACGGGGGGTATGGACTTCCCCCGGCGCCAGGCGGCCCGGCGCGCCGGATGCGCGCAGCACTAATTGACCGCCTCGAACAACATACTAGACAACTCTTACGAACCGGTAAGCGGGTCTGGACGTTCTCGTTGCGGCACAAAGCCGCCTGGGACCAAAAGCCGCACGAACAGCGGTGGGATTGCGCGCTCCCCGGTCGACGGCCGGCGCGATCAATACTGAAGGGAAGACGCCCCGGGGCGATCGGGCAGGACCGTCTTGCGCCCGGGGCGGGCGCACCACGCGCGGCACCCGCTAGGCGCCAGCAACCAGCGCGCGCAGGCGGGCGATCTGCGCGGTGCGCTCTGCCCGTGCCTGAGTGGGGAGGTCGTTGTTCCGGGCCTGAAGCAGCAGTGCTTTGGTGGCCGCCGCGGCCTCGGCCGGCGTGGCCAGTAGCGCTTCCACCAAATCGGCTACGGCGGCGTCGAGCTGCGGCTCGGGCACCACGCGTTCGGCCAGGCGTAGTTCGTGGGCCTCCTGTGCCGAGACCGTCCGAGCGGTCAGGCACAACTCGATGGCGCGGTTGACGCCGACCAGGTCCACAAGGGGCTTGGTACCGGTGAGGTCGGGGACGAGACCGAGCGCGGGCTCCTTCATGCACAACTGGGCGTCGTCGGCCAGAACCCTGATGTCGCAGGCCAGAGCAAGCTGAAAACCGGCACCGATGGCATGGCCCCGCACAGCGGCGATGGAGACGATGCCGGGCCGCCGCAACCATAGGTAGCCGTCTTGGTAGGCGGCGATTCCCGCGTCCAGGGCGGCGGTGTCGTCGGGGTCGCTGACGGCCCGGGCGAACAGCGACTCCTCACCGGGGACCCCGCCGGGCTCGAACATCGCCAGGTCGATACCGGAGGAGAAGGTGGCCCCCTCCCCCGTGATCACGACGACACGCACCGACTCGGAAAGGGACTGCCCGATCCGGGCCAGAGTGGTCCAGGTTCGGCCGGTCATGGCGTTGCGGCGTTCGGGGCGTGCGATGGTGATCCGCACGACGGCACCGTCGACCGCCATACCCAGCCCCGCCGCGGCCAATTCCTCGGTCGAGGGGATCGTCGCCTGCCCCATACATGCCTCCGCGCACTCGGACCGCACCCAGAATCCGGTTCGGTTTACCGTTGTTGGAAGAGACCGTAGCCCGCACGCCCCCGGCGCGCGGGACTCACCCCTGGTTTCTGCGCGTGGCCCCGCCGCGGCCACGCAACACCACGCCCGCCTCGGTGAGCAACCGGTGCACAAAACCGTAGGAGCGCCCGGTGGCAGCGGCGAGCGAGCGGATACTTTCCCCCTGCTCGTAGCGTTCCTTCAGGTCAGAGGCAAGATCCGACCGATCGCTTCCCGTCACGCGGGTGCCCTTTCTCAGAGTCTCTGCCACGGATGCCTCCTGGTGGGTCAGCGAGATGGGCGACACATTGCTGCCCATGATCAGCCATGGACCGCCAACTGGCTACCCACCGGAGGGGAAAGAAAGGATGTCGTTGTGATAGCGGTGGTTCCCGGGTACGAAAAACCGTGCCGGGGAACCACCGGCGGGACCCGTCCGGCGCTGCGCAGGAGGTCAGGCCAGCGCGATGAGGTCGGCGAACTCGGTGTTCCAGACGTCCTCGACGCCGTCGGGCAACAGGATGACTCTTTCGGGCTGAAGTGCCTCGACCGCGCCCTCGTCGTGCGTGACCAGAACGATCGCGCCCTTGTAGTTGCGCAGCGCGCTGAGGATCTCCTCGCGGCTGGCCGGGTCGAGGTTGTTCGTCGGCTCGTCCAGGAGGAGCACATTGGCACTGGAGACGACCAGGGCGGCCAGCGCCAGCCGGGTCTTCTCTCCACCGGAGAGGACGCTGGCCGGCTTGTCGACGTCGTCGCCGGTGAACAGGAACGATCCCAGCGTGCGACGGGCCTCGACCTCGGGCAGGTCGGGGGCTGCGCTCATCATGTTGGCCAGCACCGAGCGCTCGGTGTCCAGGGTCTCGTGCTCCTGGGCGTAGTAGCCCAGCCGCAGCCCGTGCCCCGGGACCACGCCTCCGGTGTCGGGCTTTTCCACCCCGGCAAGGATCCGGAGCAGCGTTGTCTTGCCCGCACCGTTAAGACCGAGGATGACCACCCGACTGCCGCGGTCGATGGCGAGGTCGACTCCCGTGAAGATCTCCAACGACCCGTAGGACTTGGAGAGCCCTTCAGCGGCGAGCGGGGTGCGACCGCTGGGGGCGGGGTCGGGGAACCGCAGTTTGGCGACCCGGTCGGCGACCCGCTGGCCGGCGACCGAGTTGAGCAGGCGGTCCGCACGGTTGAGCATCTGCTGGGCCGCTTTGGCCTTGCTGGCCTTGGCCCGGAACTTGTCGGCCTGCTTCTGTAGGGCCGACGCCTGCTTCTCGGCGTTGGCCTGCTCGCGTCGACGCCGGCGCTCGTCGGCCTCGCGCTGGGTCTGGTAGGCCTTCCAACCCATGTTGTAGATGTCGATGACGCAGCGGTTGGCGTCGAGGTAGAAGACCTTGTTGACCACGTGTTCGACGAGTTCCACGTCGTGACTGATCACGATGAGCCCGCCCTGGTGGGACTTGAGGAAGTCGCGCAGCCAGACGATGGAGTCACCGTCGAGGTGGTTGGTGGGCTCGTCCAACAGCAGGGTGTCGGCACCGCTGAAGAGGATGCGCGCCAGCTCGACCCGGCGGCGCTGGCCGCCGGAGAGGGTGTGCAACGGCTGCTCCAGGATGCGCTGGGGCAACCCCAGGCTGGTGGCGATCGAGGCCGCTTCGGACTCGACCGCGTAACCGCCCAGCACGTGCAACCGCTCCTCGGCCCGCGCGTAGGCGCGCACCCCTTGGTCGCGGGTCTTGGGAACGTCGCTGGTCATCTTCTGCTCGGCCGCACGCATCGTGCGGAGGACGTCGTCGATGCCACGGGCGGAGAGGATACGGTCGCGCGCCAGGACTTCGAGGTCGCCGGTGCGCGGGTCCTGGGGCAGGTAACCGATACTCCCCGAGGACGTGACCCCACCACCGACCGGCATGCCCTCTCCGGCGAGGACCTTGGTCATCGTCGTTTTCCCGGCTCCGTTGCGGCCGACCAGGCCGATCCGGTCGCCAGGGCCCACCCGGAAGGACGTGGGCTCCAGCAGCAGGCGGGCGCCTACACGGAGTTCGAGGTCAGAAGCAATGAGCATGGGTGATGACGACTTTCTCGCTACGGCGCGCGGGGTGCGTGGAGGGGACGACGGTTCGGCGGCTCAGCCGCTCATGGAGCGGGGACCGCTGTTTGGGGACGTAAGGCTCGTCAGTCCGCAAGACGCACCCCACTACCCTAACCGGTCCGGTAAAGCGGCCGGGCCACCGATCCGTCCACAGGATTCGGTGGCCCGACCGGACGCAACCGGCGGGAGAGGACTGCTACCCGTCCGCCGCGGGGGGTGGGCTGGTGGCCGGACGCGTCGTCGGGGCCGGCGACGCCGCCGGGGCTGCCGGGGCTGCCGGGGCCGCTGTGCCCTGGGGCGACGGGACGGAAGGAGCGGAGGCGCCGAGCACCTGCGCCTCGGCGATCGCGAAGGGCCGGTTGCGCAGCAGCGCGGCCAGGACCGCTGCCACCGGGGTCGCCAGGAACGCACCGGTGATGCCACCGATGATCGAACCGATGGCGATCGCCAGGAGCACCACCGCGGAAGGAAGCTCCAGGGCCTTTCCGTAGACACGGGGGGCGAAGACGTGACTCTCCAACTGCTGTACGGCAACAGTGCCGGCCAGAATGATCAGCGCCACGATCCAGCCTTCCGCGACGAGGCCCACCAGGACCGAGATCAGCCCGGTCAGGAAGGCACCGATGACCGGCAGGAAGGCACCGATGAAGGTCAACACGATGAGCGGCCAGGCCAGGGTGGGGTCGAGGCAGAACAGCAGGACGATGCCGATGCCGATGGCGTCGAACAGACCCACCAGCGCGACCCCGCGCACGTAGCGGCCCATGACGTCGTAACTGACCTCGCCGGCGATCTGGATCGCGCGACGGCTCGGTTGGGGGAACAGTTCGCGCACCCACTTCATCAGCTCGTCGCCCGAGTGCACGAAGTAGACGGTGAGGACCAGGACCAGGATCACGCCGATCAGGACCTCGCCGACCCCGACGGCCACCGCCCAGGTCCCGCTGACCAACTGGCTGCTGTTGCGCTGGATCTCGGCCTGGGCGCTGGCCACCCAGTCACTGACCAGGCGGTCGTTTAATCCCAGCGAGGCGGCGAAGTCCTGCAGCGTGACCACGGCCTGGTTGACGCTGGTGGCGATGCTGTTGAAACCCGAGACCGCCGGCATCACGACGATGGTGACGACGCCGCCGAAAGCGATCAGCGCCCCCAACACGGTGATGGCGGTGGCGGTCCCGCGCCCCATCCCCTTTGACCGCAGCCAGTTGGCGACCGGCATGAGCAGCGCCGTGGCGAAAATGGCGAGGATGATCGGCAGGACCACGACCCGGATGTAGATCGCCCCCCACAACAGCAGGGCGACCACCACCCCGATGACCAAGAGGCGCCAGGCGGCATTGCTGACCGTCTTCAAGAGGTCGTCCTGGTGCACCGGTTCCGGTGTGGGAGCCGGCACCGACTCGGGCGCGGGCACAGCCCTGGTCCGCGCCGCACGACGCTTGCGCGCCGCGGACCACCATTTCGATCGCTTGAATTCCACCTTTTTACCCCTTAAGTCCCACTCGGCCCCGTTTCCCACCGACTGGGTACGGGTCCGAAGCACTCGGACCCGTACCCCTGACCGCGGTCGCTCAAGGACCTATTCGAATCAGATGCCCCATGTGGATCGGTGGGAACCGGAGGGAACGACCTCGTTGCCGAACGGCGCGAGGGCCATCGGAATCATCTTGATCGACGCCCAGGCCATGGGGATACCGATGATGGTGATCGCAAGCGCCGCCGCGGTCGTGATGTGACCGATGGTCAGCCACCAGCCGGCCACGATGATCCAGATGACGTTGCCGACGGTGCTGGCGGTGCCGGCATCATGACGGCGCACCAGGTCGCGGCCGAAAGGCCAGAGCGCGTAAGCGGCCATCCGGAAGGACGCGACACCGAAGGGGATGGTGATGATGAGGATGCAGCAGATGATCCCGGCGATGGCGTAACCAATCGCAAGCCAGAGCCCCGCCACGAACAGCCAGATGATGTTAAGGATTAACCGCAGCAGGCCCACGTTGCCCGACACCTCATTCTTCTTTGGTCTTTGCACGGTCGGCCGACAACGGCGGCGACCGCTCAAGGTCTACTACGTCTGACGGGGACGCGGCGCCACCAGTTCCGGCGCCCATCCCGTACTTCCCCCCTAGGGGAAGCCCTGTTGTCCCGCTTCGTTCCCCTTCCCGGGAAACGCCGGGCCAAAAATCTATTTGCCTCCGGTGTGGCGTCTGTTCGCCATGGGGAGGCCATGCGTCGTGGAGAAGACACGAGAAGCCGAGGTCCTGCTGCCCCTGCCGGCCGATCCGCCGAGGATCTCGACTGCACGCGACTCCGTTGACGCCTCCGTGATGGATGAGTTGCTGCGCCGGGTGAAGCGGACCGGACGGCAGTTGTCCCAGCGCCGGGTGAATAGCGTCGGAGTCGGCGGGTAGGCCACCCGGACCAACGCGGCAGAACGCCGACAGTCAAGGAGGCGGTCATGCGATTGACCAAACTCGGCCACTCGTGCGTGCGTCTGGAGAAAGACGGAGCGACGCTGGTGATCGACCCCGGCTCCTTCAGCGAGGAGGAGGCCGCGGTGGGTGCCGACGTCGTCGCCATCACGCACGAGCATCCCGACCACCTCGACACCGACCGGTTGCGTGCGGCTGCGGCCGCCAACCCGGGGCTGCGGGTGTACGCGCACCCTTCGCTCGCCCCGCACCTGCTCCCTCTCGGGGTGACCCACCTGGGCGTGGAGTCGGGCGACCGCTTCGAGGTCGAGGGGTTCGACGTCCAGGTGCACGGGGAGCGGCACGCTGTCATCCACCCCGATATTCCGGTCGTACCCAACATCGGGTTTCGGATTGATACCCCTACCGGCGGGGTGTTCCATCCCGGCGACGCCTACACCGTTCCCGACGATCCGGTCGGCACGCTCCTGGTCCCGCTGCACGCCCCCTGGATGAAGTCCGCGGAACTCATCGACTACGTCCGCGCGGTCGGGGCCAGACGGAGTGTCGCCATCCACGACGGGCTGCTCAACGAGAACGGGATAGCCGTCTACGGACGCAATCTGGCCATGACCGGCAGCGACGCGGGATACGAACGACTGTCGCCCGGAGAGAGCAGTGAGGTGTGAGCGCCATCGGCGACAAGGATGTGACCGGCGTATCAACACAGACCTCTGGCCAGAGACCGAAAACCCCCCTAGGATGTTCCTTATCCGTCCCGTCAGGGGTGGATCACGTATTTCTGCCGTAAACCATGACAGGTACCCGGTTCGTCCAGTGCCCTAATCTAGTTTTCGGTAACGGTTCAGCGAGGAATTTCCCTACCCCCCGTGCGCGATCGGGAGCGGGGATGGCATGATTACGTACCGGCCCGCAGGGAGAGCGTCTTCCGCCTCCTCGGCCCGTCGCGTGAGCGCCCGCCGATTCGGCGGATCTGCGCCAGCGTGGTCTCAACCACACGGGGAACACCGAAGCACAGCACGGCGTTAACACCGTGCTGGGCGACTCACGTAGCTTTGCCCAGTTTGATCATCAGCTTGCACATAGCTTACTAGCGATTTCAGTAGAGGTGGTTCAACCATGTCTCAGGTACGTCGGCAGGCCGCGCTGCGCCCCCGCCCGAGCTGGGGGTGGCAGGATGCCGCCGCGTGCCGGGGCGAGGACCTTGTGCTCTTCTTCGGCCCGGATGGCGAACGCCAGCCGGAGCGGGAGATTCGCGAGCGCAAGGCCAAGGAGATCTGCGCTCACTGCCCCGTCCGCACCGAATGTCTCGACTACGCGATCTCGCGTCCCGAGAAGTACGGAACGTGGGGCGGGCTCAACGAAGACGAGCGCGCGTCCGAGCGCCGGCGTCGTATGCGCCGCGCCAACGCAGCCTGATCCCGCCTCGCCCCCGGCGAGAATCGCGGCGCTGAGCACCCGCCCCCTTTGGGTGGCTCGGCAAGGACCGGCAAGGCACGTTCCCTAACGGACCTCCCCCGGCAACAACTCAGTATCCGGCCCGATCGGCCGTTCCCCGCGGCGCCCCGACGTTTCCTCGTCGAGGGCGCCGCGGTGTCGTCCAGCCACCGGTACCCCCGTCAGAGAGTGCGCCGGAACCACTCCGCGGCCCGCTCTCCCACCGGGCGCCATTCCTCCGAGTGGTCGAGCAGCTGTTCGGCGCCCGGAAGTACGACCAGCTCGTAGGGCGCCCCCAACCGGCCCAACGCCCACTCGGCGAGTTCCCGGACGAACGGGTCCGCCCCCTGCACCATGATCAGCGCCGGGGAGCGGACCTGCGAAAGCGCGTCACCGGCCAGGTCGATCCGGCCACCTCTGAGCACCAGCGCTCCCACGTCGTGCGGCAGCCGGGCCGCGGCCACCAGAGCCGCCGGCGCCGCGGTGCCGATGCCCAGCAGACCGACCGGGCCGCCGGCCACGGTGGTGGCCCGACGCAACCAGCTCACCGCGGCCGCCAATCGGTCCCCCAGCACAAGGGGGCCTGCCCCGCTTCCGCCGTTGGCCGCCTCGTTGCGCTCTGCGGGGGTGAGAAGGTCGAGCAGCAGGGTGGCGTACCCGCTTTGGCGCAGGACCGTGCCGATGGCACGGTTGTAGGGACTGCCCCTGCCGTGCCCGACCCCGCACACGACCGCCCCGCGGATGGCTGCCGGCAGGGTGAGGTCGCCGTCCAGGTGCCGGTCGTGCACCTGGACACGAACAGCACGCTCGGTCTGCCCCGTGGAGTCGGCGTCGCGCAACTCGGTCAGCACGGCAGTGACGTGGCCGTCGCCCACCTGGGTGAAATCGCGGTACCACTCCCCCACCGCCCGAAAGTTCTCCGGAACGGCCAGCGCGACAACCTGGTCGGCCTCCGGTTGCAACAGGGTGAGCGCCCGGGGCGCGATGACCGGGACCGCGAGGAAGAGCCGGGCCGGGCACTGACGACGCACCATGCGCAGTGCGGTTCGGGCGGTGCCACCGGTGGCCGCACCGTCGTCGACGACGATGACGTCGCGGCCGGTGAGTCTGGGCGCCTGTCTGTCTCCCCGATAGACCTCCAGGCGGCGTCCGAGTTCGACGCGCTCGGCACCGACCACATCGGCCAACTGCCCACGGGACAGGCGCAGCCTCGACAACGTGCCGTCGTCGTAGCAGACGTGCCCGTCTTCGGCGAGGGCTCCGACTCCGGCCTCAGGGCGGCCCGGCAGACCGATCTTGCGCACTACCAGGACGTCCAATGGAACGGATAATCGCCTGGCCAGTTCCGCACCCACCGGCACCCCACCGCGCGGCAGCGCGATCACGACCGGGTCGGTTTCGGCAAGGGCGCCCACCCGTTCGGCGAGCAGTCGTCCGGCCTCTGCCCGGTCGGCGAACGGCAGTGATACGGGTAGTGGACTCACGGCAACCACCGCACAACTCGGCTCTGCACGGAAAACGTGCCTACCGGCATACCCGTTGAAGTCGCCGGACCAACCACGACGGAGCGGCCGATCCGCCCGGGGAACCATCAGTACGGTTGTCGGCCCTTGCCCCGGCCCGCGACGCGCGTTTTCCGAAGCGCTACCGGCCGGCCGTCGAATCAGAGGCCCTGACCGGCGACCGCTCGTCCGCCGTCTTTTCGCGGGTCGTCACGCAGGACCGACATCAGCAGTGCGTCGTGGCGACGGCCTTCCCACAGCAGCGCGTCGCGCATCCGCCCTTCGACGGTGAAACCACAGGAGAGATAGGCGGCGATGGCGCGCATGTTGAACGCATAGACACGAAGCCAGACCCGGTGGAGTCCGATCCGGTCGAAGGCGTAGTCGAGCAACAGGCGGGTCGCCTCCTTGCCGAGACCACGACCGGTGAACTCGATCGCCGAGAGCGCGATGCGGTAGGCCGCGCTCTCGTTGTCGACATCAACGCTCATAAGGGACAGTTCGCCGAAGAACCTGCCGCTGTGCTGCTCGATGATCGCCAGGTCCAGCCGGTCGGCCTGCGCGTCGCGGGTGGCGCACCAGTCCTCGGCCTCCTTCCGGTCGAGGAACCGATGGGTGCCGGTCAACCTCCGAACCTCGGGGTCCAACGTCGAGGCGTGAAAGACCTCAGCGTGCTCCTCGGTCAGCGGTACCAGTCGAACGTGCTCGCCGGCCAGTACCGGCTTCTCGCGCAGTGCGGTCATGTCGATCATCGGTACGAGGCTCCGGTCGTCCGGGGGGAAGCAGGTCCGGGAGTTCATATTTAGAGGGGGTGAAACCGATTCCGCAACTTCATGTGAAGGATTAGGGTCGGAAGGTCGTCAGCAGCTCCGGGCGGTCCGTATCCCATCGGCAGGGGAGCGCTCACAGCCTAAGCGTTTGTACCGAAGCTGCCCCGGTCATCGACCCGAGGGGATGAGCGAGTGCCCGCACAGTCCGCCGATGGTGCAATCCAGGCCCCCGCAGGATCCGCCGAGGGAGAACGGTGACCGGCGTTCAGCGCACAACGGCGCCACCCGATGCCCAGGCGCAGCGGGCCAGGACCTCCGTGCTCGCACTGTTCGCGATCAACGGTTTCACCTACACCAACGTGGTGCCCTGGCTGCCGATCATCAAGGACCGGTTGGACCTGTCCAACGCCGCACTGGGGACCGCGATCGCGGCGATGCCGTTGGGCGCGGCGTTGACCGGAATGGTGGCGGGACCGCTCATCGCACGGTTTGGCAGCGGCCGGGTCGCGGTCGCCTCCGGAATCCTGGCCGCGTGGACGCTGCCGGTCGTGGCGCTCGCTCCGTCCTGGTGGGTACTGGCCACGGCGCTCTTCGTACTGGGGTGCGGCGACACCTGGGGCGACTCCGCGATGAACGCCCACGGGTTGCGGGTGCAGAGGCGCTATGCGCGCACCATCATCAACACCTTCCACGCGGTCTGGAGCATCGCGGCGGTTGCGGGCGGACTCCTGGGCGTCCTCATGGCCGGGCTGGGAATACCCATCGTCGGACACTTGACGGGCGTCGCCGTGACGCTGACCCTGGCGTCGTTGGTGGCGGCGCAGTTCCTGCTGGGCGGCGCCGAGCACAGCGAACGGGCCGACGGGGCCACCACGGTGCGGGGCCGACGATGGCGACTGCCTTCAGGGGCTCTGGGCCTGCTGATGGCGCTGAGCGTCCTGCTGATGCTCTCGGGCGCGATCGAGGATGCGGCGGCTTCCTGGGGCGCGGTCTACATGCGTGACGAACTCTCCGCGACCGCTTTCCTGGCCGGACTGCCCTTCGTCGCCTGCCAGGCGATGATGACGCTGGGCCGCCTGGTGGGCGACCGGCTCACCGACGCGTTCGGAGCGGTGACGGTGGCCCGGAGCGGCCTTCTGCTGTCTGCGGTCGGGCTCGGCATCGCACTGGCCGGTGGCGGCCAGATGCTGACGATCGTCGGGTTCGGTCTGTGCGGACTGGGGGTGGCTCCCCTCTTTCCGCTCGCGTTGGCCGCGGCCGGTGAGATCCCGGGCGTGCGCAGCGGTGACGGCGTGACCGTGGTGGCGTGGTTGGCCAGGCTGGGATTCCTGGCCTTCCCGCCCCTGATCGGCGCCATCGGTGACCTGTCGTCGCTACGCGTGGGCCTGCTGGCGGTTCCGGTGGCCGGCCTGGTCGCTGCGTGCCTGGCCTGGAGTCTGCGTCCACGCACAGCGGTTCCGGGCCGGCTCCCGGGTGACGGCTCCGGCTAGGAGGCGCAGGTGTCGAGCATTTCGGTCAGTCCGTCGTGGTCGGCTGTGGAGACAGGGAGTTCGTAGCGATGGCTCACGTCCACGTATGCCACGGCATAGGAGCAGCGGTACCCCTCGTAGGGCTGCCATTCCCCGGGACCGGAGTCGCTCTTCTGCCGGTTGGCGGGACCGTCGGAGGCCAACAGGTTGCCGAAGTCGTTGGCGAACTCCACACGCCGGTCGCGATCCCACTGGTCGGCTCCCATACGCCAGGCCAGTGAGAGCGGCACCACGTGATCGATCTGCACCGCCTGGGGGTCCTGGCTGCTGAACTCGATGCTCTGGCCGGTGTAGGGGTCGTCCAGTGTGCCGCTGTGCACCTTGCAGTCGGGGGCGATATCGGTGTCGGTGAGGTCGCGGGCGAGCACGTCGTTGCGGGTGGAGCAGCCGTTCTTGTCGGTGTCGATCCAGCCGCTGCCGAACTCGCTGCGTTCGTAGTCGCCGCGGGGTGCGGGCTCGGTGATCTGGAGGGCGGCCAACTGCTCGCGGGCCTGCTCCGCATCGGCCTCGGTGGCCGGTCCCTGCTGCTCGGTGCTGCCACCGGAACCGCCCTGGCCCTCCTGGCCGCTGAGGTCGCGGAAGACATCGATGACGTTGTTGCCGGTGAGGAAGGCAACCAGGAGTGCGGCCACCGCCAGCGCAGCGATGGAGGCGACCAGGCCGGTGATGGTGGACTTCGGGGACTTGGGGGGCTTCTTGGTCGATCGCGCCATTTTGCTCTCTTCGCCCGCCCGGGTCGGGGCGGGGTCGTGGGGGGATACTCGTCGGGTCGGGGTCGGGGATCAGTGGTCCTCGGTGGTGCGCGATGCGATGGTCGCACTCTCACCGGCAGGCCGGGCAACAGGGACGGCGGGCGCGGGACAGGCAGCGACGTCATCGGGGACGGGGCGGTCGGGGGCGTCCTCTCGGCCAACAGCACCGGTGTCCACGGGGGGCGCTCCGTCGGTCACCGTCTCGCCGGGGGTGTCATCGTTGCCGTTGTTGCCTTTCTTGGCTTCCGTGCTCTCGGCAAGGCTCTGTAGCGCCTCCTCCCGGTAGCGCACGTTGCGCACGGCCCAGGCATGCCGGCGGGCAGCGATCTCGGCGCGGGCCTCAGCGGTTGTGGGGGTGGGCCACATCGCGTCGATCTCGGCGTTGAGGGAGGAGCCGATCAGGATCGCCAGCGCCATGACGTACAGCCAGGCCATGATCGCGATGGGGGCGGCCAAGGAACCGTAGATGCTCACCTGGCCGAACGAGACGTCCAGGTAGACCCGCAGGCCGACCGAGCCCAGCAGCAGGATCAGCATCGCGAGGATGCCGCCGGGCAGGTGGCGCCATAGCGGGGTGCGCACCGGGACGCTGACCGTGTAGAGAGTGACGATGCAGACCAGCAGGAGGATGCCGACGGCCGGCCAGTAGGCCAGGCGCAAGGGCTCGTCGAGGAAGGGCAGCAGGCGGCGGATGAGGTCGGGACCGGCGACCAGGACCGGCAACACGAGCAGCGCGAACAACAGTCCGCCCAGGTAGGCCAGGAAGGCGAGCCCGCGATGATGGATATAGCCGCGCACATCGGCCAGTCCGTAGGCGATGGTGATCGACTCGATGAAGACGCTCATGGCCCGCGACCCCGACCACAGCGACACCAGGAAGGTCAGCGAGATGATCCCGCCCTGGACACCGCCGAGGAAGTCGTCGACCAGGGGTGCCACCAGGGAGTCCACGGTTTCGCTGGTCAGGACCCGGGCGGCCAGGTCGAGGATCCAGACCCGGATCTCCAGAACGGTGTCGGCGCCGAGCACCGAGCTGTAGTAGCCGAGGGTGCCCAGCAGTCCAAGCAGGAGGGCCGGCAGCGACAACAGGGTGAAGAATGCCGATTCGGCGGCGAGCCCCAGGACACGCACCCGAATGACCGACTTGACGGTACGCACGACGAGTGTGCCGGCCGCGCCAGTACGCGGATGGCGGTCACGCGCGTCCTCCGCGGCCTGGCGGATCCGGTCCGAGATGCGTCGCACAGGTCAAAGCTACTGTTCGAACCGGCACAGGGCGGGCCCTACACGGCACAGGCTATGGATTCACACCGTTTCGATGGCGAACCGTGACCACTGCGCCACATATCCCACTCAATCAGTCAGTTAAAGGTAGTTAACGTGACGCGGCTCACTGTCGAGCCGGGACGCCCATGCCTGGACAAAGGTTTCTCCGGCATGTCATTGTCGTTCCTATGACTGCTGCTATCGACCCGATGCTCTGCGTGCGCCGGCACGTGGACTTCCTTCGGGTCCGCAGCGCCATCTGTCGCAACGTCGGTTGATTCCACGCCAGCTTTGTAGCTATTTCCGCCCTATACGGGGCCAGCTCAGCGCCGACGTTGCTCTCGCTCTCTCGCTTCCTCCCTGCCACGCGCACAATGACGTCCACGGTACGGGAGCCCTGCGGGATGCACGTCTTCTGGGCCGGTCCACAACCCGCACCGCCGGCCGCGCTCCCGGGTACCAGCCCTCGACCCGCGGCTCGGTCGACACCCAGAGACTTCGGAGGACCCCGCGATGCCTCCCGCATCAGCAGCGACCGCCCGTCCCCGCCGCGGCGAGGGCCAATGGGCCCTCGGCTACCGTGAACCGCTGAACAAGAACGAGGAGAACAAGAAGAACGACGACGGACTCAACGTCCGCGATCGGATCATCAACGTCTACTCCAAGCGGGGCTTCGACTCCATCGACCCGGCCGATCTGCGCGGCCGGTTCCGCTGGTTCGGTCTCTACACCCAGCGCGCACCGGGCATCGACGGCGGCAAGACCGCGGTCCTGGAACCCGAGGAGCTCGACGCCCGCTACTTCATGCTGCGCGTGCGCATCGACGGCGGTCAGCTCAGCGTCGCCCAGCTGCGGGCCGTGGCCGAGGTCTCCACCGCCTACGGGCGCGACACGGCCGACATCACCGACCGCCAGAACGTGCAGTTGCACTGGGTGCGGGTCGAGGACGTGCCTGCCATCTGGGACCGGCTGGAGTCGGTGGGACTGTCCACGATGGAGGCGTGCGGCGACACCCCCCGGGTGATCCTGGGCTGTCCACTGGCCGGAATCGCCGAGGACGAGATCATCGACGGTACGCCGCAGATCCAGAAGATCTACGACGACTACATCGGCTCCCCCGAGTTCTCCAACCTTCCGCGCAAGTTCAAGACCCTCATCAGCGGCAACCCGTTGACCGCCGACACCCGACTGATCAACGACATCTCCTTCATCGGCGTCATCGGCCCCGACGGCGCCCCGGGGTTCGACCTGTACGTGGGCGGGGGCCTGTCCACGAACCCGATGCTGGCCAAGCGGCTGGGGACCTTCGTACGCCCCGAGCAGGTGCCCGAGGTCTGGGCCGGAGTCTGCGGCATCTTCCGCGACTACGGCTACCGCAGGCTGCGCCACCGCGCCCGCATCAAGTTCCTGATCAAGGACTGGGGGGCCGAGAAGTTCCGCGAGGTACTGGAGAAGGAGTACCTCGGCTACGCGCTGGCGGACGGCCCCGACTCCGGTATCGCCGAAGGTTCGCTGCGCGACCACGTGGGCGTGCACCGCCAGCAGGACGGCCGGTTCTACGTCGGATTCGCCCCGCGGGTGGGGCGGGTCTCGGGAACCCTCCTGGACCGGGTCGCCGATATCGCCGAGGCACACGGGTCGGACCGCATCCGTACGACCACCGACCAGAAACTGGTCGTCCTCGACATCGACGAGGACCGGGTCGAGTCGATCGTGGCGGCGCTGGAAGCCGAGGACCTCCAGGTCCGGCCCAGTACCTTCCGCCGTCAGACGATGGCCTGCACGGGCATCGAGTTCTGCAAGCTCGCCATCGTCGAGACCAAGGGGCGGGCGATGACCTTGATCGAGGAGCTGGAGCGACGGCTCCCGGAGTTCTCCGAGCAGCTGACCATCAACGTCAACGGCTGCCCGAACTCCTGCGCGCGCATCCAGGTGGCCGACATCGGGCTGAAGGGCCAACTGGTCACCGACTCCGCGGGCAACCAGGTCGAGGGCTACCAGATCCACTTGGGCGGCAGCCTGGGCCTGGAGACGGCCGGGTTCGGCCGCAAGGTACGCGGGCTCAAGGCCACCGCCGAGGAACTGCCCGACTACGTCGAGCGGGTGTTGCGCCGTTTCCTGGCGCAGAAGCAGGAGGGCGAGGCGTTCGCGACCTGGGTGACCCGAGCCGAGGAGGCGGACCTCAAGTGAGTACCGGACACCGAACGGACCGCGCGGAGGTGGCCCGCCGATGAGCGAGCGAGCCGCACCCTACTACTGCCCTTACTGCGGTGACGAAGACCTGGAACCGCACGAGGGGGACGGGGAGAAGGGATCAGGCTATGCCTGGGCCTGCGCCTCGTGCGCCCGCGTGTTCCGGGTCAAGTTCGTGGGCCTTCGTGCCGCTGCCATCGCCGAGGCGGGACGCGCTACACCGACGCTGGAGGAGAACGCATGAACGTCACACTGGACGGCGCCGCGCTGGCAGCCGGGGCCGCGGCCGAGCTAGAGGAGGCCAGCGCCCAGGAGATCATCCGGTGGGCGTCGGAGACCTTCGGCGACCGGCTGTGCATGACCTCCTCGATGGCTGACGCCCTCATGGTGGACCTGGTCTCCAAGGTGGTGCCCGGGATCGACGTCATCTTCCTGGACACCGGCTACCACTTCGCCGAGACCCTCGGCACCCGGGACGCGGTCAAAGCGATCTACCCGATCAACCTGGTCAACGTGGAGCCGCTGCGCACCGTGGCGGAGCAGGACCGCGACCTGGGTCCGCGCCTGCACGGACGCGACCCCAACATCTGTTGTCACCTGCGCAAGGTCGAACCGCTCAAGCGCGCGCTGGAACCGTACGACGCGTGGCTGAGCGGGTTGCGCCGCGCGGACTCCACGACCCGGCGCGACGTGGGCGTCGTGCAGTGGGACAAGCGCAAGAAGATGGTGAAGGTCAACCCGATCGCGCGGTGGAGCAAGGAGGACGTGGACTCCTACATGACCGAGCACGGTGTGCTGGTCAACCCGCTGCAGTACGACGGATACCCCTCGATCGGGTGCGCACCGTGCACCCGGCGTGTCGAGGAGGGGGCCGATCCCCGCAGCGGGCGCTGGGCGGGGACGGGCAAGACGGAATGCGGTATTCACCTGTGACCGGCGGCAACACCCGTCCGGTCCCGGAGCGGGCACCACTGATCGCGGTGGCACATGGCAGCCGGGACCCGCGTTCGGCCGCCGCCGTGGAGGCGCTCTTCGCCCGGGTGCGCCGACTGCGGCCGGGACTGGACGTGCGGGTGGCCTACCTGGACCACGTCTCCCCCGATCCCGGGACCGCGGTGGCGACGCTGGCCGCCCAGGGTGCGGGAGAGGTCGTGGTGCTGCCGGCCCTGCTGACGGCGGCCTACCACAGCAAGGTGGACCTGCCCCGGGTCCTGACCCGGGTCCGTACGGCCTACCCGTGGCTCAAGGTCCGCTACGCCGACACCCTGGGGCCTGATCCACTGCTGCTGGCGGCGGTGGAGCGGCGGCTCGCCGAGGCGGGTGCGACGGCGGGGCCCGACACCGCGCTGGTGCTGGCATCAGCCGGTTCCAGCGATGCGGGCGCCAACGCGGTGGTCACCGAGATGGCGCGCCGGCTGGCCGAGCGGGGGGACTGGGGTGCGGTGCGCCCGGCCTTCGCCTCCGCGTCCGCTCCCACTCCCGGTGAAGCGGTGGAGCTGCTGCGCACACAGGGTGCGGGTCGGGTCGCGGTGGCCACCTACCTGTTGGCACCGGGTTTCTTCGCCGATCGGGTGGCACAGCAGGCGGAGGCGGCCGGCGCGGTGGTGGTGTCGGACGCGTTGGGCGACTGCCCGGAACTGGCCGAGATCGTCGTTGCGCGTTACGACGCGGCGCTGCGTCCGGTACCGGCCTCGGGCGGCGTGACGCGCTGATCCGGTCCCGCGTGCGCCCGGTTCCCTCATGGGGCCGGGCGCACGGCTGTTTCCGCCCCACCGCACCGACCGGGAGGGCAGTGCACGGCGGACCGGCGTCGGCGCAGGAGCAGGGACAGGGACAGAAAATGAATTCGATTCATTTTCATCGCCGCCCCCTCCGACTAGGGTGGAAAGCACGCCAGGACCGGCCGGAAGGGAAGCCAGCAGCCATGCCCCCCACGCACGAGGTGTTCAATCAGCCCTCCCCCCTGGAGGACTACGACGTCGCCGACGACGCCGCGCTGACCGAGGGGATCGAACGCGAGGGCGCGGGGTGGGCGGCCGGTGAACTCTCCGAGCTCGGAAAGCTGGCCGGGAGTGCTGCGGCGCACGGATGGGCCGAGCAGGCCAACGTCAACGAACCGGTGCTGCGCACCCATGACCGCTACGGCAACCGCATCGACGAGGTCGACTTCCACCCCGCGTGGCACGTCCTCACCGACACGGCAGTGGCGCACGGCCTGCACGCCGCCCCGTGGGCCGAGGACCGGCCCGGGGCGCACGTGGCTCGGGCCGCCAAGTTCTTCGTGTGGAGCCAGAACGAGGCCGGCCACGGATGTCCGATGTCCATGACCTACGCCGCGATCCCGGCTCTGCGCCACTCCCCCGGACTCGCCAAGCAGTTCGAGCCGCTGCTGACCGCACGCTCCTACGACTTCGGGCTGCGGCCTCCCCACACCAAGCAGGGGCTACTGGCAGGCATGTCGATGACCGAGAAACAGGGCGGTTCCGACGTCCGGGCGGGCACCACCCAGGCAGTGCCCGCTCCTGACGGCACCTACCGGTTGCGCGGCCACAAGTGGTTCACCTCCGCTCCGATGGGCGACCTCTTCCTGACGTTGGCCCAGTCCCCCGAGGGGCTGGGGTGCTTCCTGGTACCGCGAGTACTGGAGGACGGTTCCCGCAACGCCCTCGTCATCCAGCGTCTCAAGGACAAACTCGGCAACCGTTCCAACGCATCCGCCGAACTGGAGTACGACGGGGCGCTGGCCTGGCCGGTCGGCGACCCGGAGCACGGGGTGCGCACGATCATCGAAATGGTCAACAGCACAAGGCTGGACTGCGTGATCGGTTCCGCGGCCGGAATGCGCGCGGCGCTGGGCCAGGCCGTGCACCACACGAGCCAGCGGTACGTTTTCGGCCGGGCACTGCTGGAACAGCCACTGATGCGCAACGTACTGGCCGACCTCGCGCTGGAGTCGGAGGCCGCCACCACCCTGATGCTGCGCCTGGCCGGCTCGACCGATCGCGCCATCGGCGGCGACGCCGAGGAGATCGCCTTTCGGCGCCTTGCCGTGGCGGTGGGCAAGTTCTGGGTGACCAAGCGCCAGGCACCGCACGTCGCCGAGGCACTGGAATGCCTGGGTGGCAACGGCTACGTGGAGGAGTCGGGGATGCCGCGACTGTTTCGCGAGTCGCCACTCAACTCGATCTGGGAAGGGGCGGGCAACGTGGCGGCACTGGACGTGCTGCGTGCGATAGAGCGCGAACCCGACAGCATCGCGGCGTTGCTGGCCGAACTCGACCTGGCAGCCGGAGGCGACATCCGCCTGGACGCAGCGGTCACCCGCCTGCGCGCGGAGCTCGCCGATACGGACGGCATCAAGTACCGCGCGCGCTCGGTGGTGGAACTGATGGCGCTGTGCCTGCAGGGAGCCCTTCTGGTACGCCATGCACCCCCGGCAGTCGCCGATGCCTTCGTCGCATCCCGCCTCGGTGACGGGCGCGGCCACGTTTTCGGGACGCTGGACCGGGCAGCCGACGTCGGAGCGATCATCGACCGGAACCGGCCATGACCGCACCGGGAAACCTTCGCCATCATTCGCGGATTCACAGCAGCCCGAATTAGCCGGCATCGGGTTTTTGCGAGCATTCATCCGCGCCTTCTCAGCACAATCGGGTGTCGATAACCCAACGCAGGCATAGACCGCACGCTATAGCGGAACAACCAGGTCCGTCCGCACCCGCGCATTGCAGAGAGAAACGTGTCCATGGTGGAAGTCTGGCCCGGTACCTCTTATCCGCTCGGTGCAACCTATGACGGCTCCGGAACCAATTTCTCCTTGTTCTCGGAGATAGCCACCGGTGTCGAGCTGTGCCTGTTCGACGAGGACGACACCGAGACACGGATCGTGCTGACCGAGAAGGACGGCCACGTCTGGCACGGCTACCTGCCGGGCGTGGGCTCGGGGCAGCGCTACGGCTACCGGGTGCACGGGCCGCACGACCCCTCCCGCGGCCTGCGCTGCAACCCGGCCAAACTGCTGGTGGACCCCTACGCCAAGGCGATCGACGGCCGAATCGACTGGCACGACTCGCTCTTCGACTACCACTTCGACGACCCCGCCAAGGTCAACACGCGCGACAGCGCACCGTATCTGCCCAAGTGCGTGGTCATCAGCCCGTTCTTCGACTGGGGCAACGAACACCGCCCCAACGCGCCCTACCACGAGACGGTGATCTACGAGGCGCACGTGCGGGGGCTGACCATGCGCCACCCCGGCGTGCCCGAGTCCCTGCGCGGGACCTATGCCGGCCTGGCCCACCCGGTCATGATCGAGTACCTGAAGTCGCTGGGGGTGACCGCGGTCGAGCTGATGCCCGTGCACCACTCCCTGCCCGAACACGCCCTGGTGGCACGCGGCCTCACCAACTACTGGGGCTACAACACCCTGGCCTTCCTGTCCCCCGACAGCGGGTACGCGGCCACGGGAACGCGCGGCGAGCAGGTGCAGGAGTTCAAGGCCATGGTCAAGGCCCTGCACGAGGCCGACATCGAGGTGATCCTCGACGTGGTCTACAACCACACCGCCGAGGGCGACCACATGGGACCGACCCTGTCGCTGCGCGGTATCGACAACCTCAGCTACTACCGGGTACGCGATGACGACCAGCGCTACTACCTGGACTACACGGGTTGCGGCAATTCGCTGAACGCCCGGCACCCGCACTCGTTGCAGCTGATCATGGACTCGCTGCGCTACTGGGTGCTGGACATGCACGTGGACGGGTTCCGCTTCGACCTCGCCTCGGCGCTGGCCCGGGAGTTCCACGACGTCGACCGACTCAGCACGTTCTTCGACATCGTGCAGCAGGACCCGGTGATCTCGCAGGTCAAGCTGATCGCCGAACCGTGGGACGTCGGGCCCGGCGGCTACCAGGTCGGCAACTTCCCGCCGCTGTGGACCGAGTGGAACGGCAAGTACCGCGACACCGTGCGCGACTTCTGGCGCGGTCATCCGGTACTGCCCGAACTCGCCTCCCGCATATCGGGCTCCTCCGACCTCTACCAGGCGGACGGTCGGCGCCCGGTCGCCTCGATCAACTTCGTGACCTGCCACGACGGTTTCCCGCTGGCGGACCTGGTGTCCTACAACGACAAGCACAACGAGGCCAACGGCGAGGACAACCGCGACGGCACCGACGACAACCGGTCCTGGAACTGCGGGGTCGAGGGCCCCACCGACGACCCCGGGATCCTGTCGTTGCGCCGCCGTCAGGTGCGCAACCTCCTGGCCACACTGTTCTGTTCGCAGGGCGTGGTCATGCTGTCCCACGGCGACGAAATCGCCCGCACGCAGGGCGGCAACAACAACGCCTACTGCCAGGACAACGAGATCGCCTGGATGGACTGGAAGCACGCGGAGAAGCAGGAGGACCTGCTGGAGTTCGTGCGTACGCTGTCCCACCTGCGCCGTGCCCATCCGGTCTTCCGGCGCCGACGATTCTTCCAGGGCGTGTCGCCCAACGGCGACGAACTCCGCGACATCGCGTGGCTGCGGCCCGACGGCGCGATCATGAGCGACGACGACTGGGGCAACGGGCAACAGGCGCTGGGGATCTTCCTCAACGGCGACGCCATCACCGAGCCGGACCCCACCGGGCGCAGGGTGCACGACGGCTCCTTCCTGCTGCTGCTCAACGCCGGGGCCACTGACGTGGCGTTCACCGTGCCGGACAAGAGCTACGGCACCGCGTGGGAGACGGTGCTCGACACCGCCGATCCCGATATCAGCGACCGGCCGTTCGCTCTGCCGGACGGCACCGTGACAGTGATCGACCGCGCCTTCCTGATGCTCAAACGCGTGTCCGAGGGCTAGTGGGCGCCCCTGGGAACACCGGGGCAGAGTGTCTGCGGCGGGGAAGGGGCACCGGTTCCGTACCGGCGCCCGGCCCGCGGGAGACAGGGACGGGTGAAGGAGAACGGCCCGAAAACGCGCCACGCCGGGCGGGTAGGGCGTCCCAATCGCAGGTGGCGATGGTCGAGGCTCTAATCTCAGGGACCATGAGTTCCCCAACTCCGCCGCGCTTTCGGCGGCTCCTCCCCGACGCGTGCGACGACTTCGACCTCGTGGCGGGCTACGCCTATCCGGACGGGCTCTCCGCCCCCTGGTTGCGGGCCAACATGGTTACCAGCACCGACGGGGCCGCCTGGGGGCCCTCCCAGCGCAGCCGGGACCTCTCCGGCCCCGCCGACCGCGCGCTCATGGGAGTCCTGCGCGGACTCGCCGACGTGGTGCTGACCGGTGCGGGTACCGCACGGGCAGAACGCTACCGTCCGGTGCGCCCCCGCGAGGTATGGGACCGGTTGCGCACCGGCCGACCCGCCACCCCGCGCATCGCGGTCGTGACGCGCGGCCTCGACCTGGAGCCGGAACTGTTGCGCGATGCTCCCGACGACGCGCGGACCATCGTCTTCACCACCGAGAACTCCCCGCGGGAGCGCAGGATCGCCGCGGCCGAGCACGCGGACGTCGTCGTCGCCGGGGAGGAGTCGGTCGAGCCTGCGGCCGTATTGGCCGCTCTGGGCGATCGTGGCCTGCACCGGGTACTGACCGAGGGCGGCCCCCGGCTCCTGGGCGAGTTGACGGGGGCGAATCTTCTGGACGAGTTGTGCCTGACCATGAGTCCCACGCTGGCAGGCCCCGGAGCAGATCGGATCGTCACCGGTGGCCCCCGGCCGGAGGTGCAGCGGATGTGTCTGGCCGCGCTCGCAGAGGCCGAAGGGTCGCTGTTCCTGCGCTACACCAGACCCTGACCGCTCACGACGGGCAGGACGCACAGTCGCACGTGTGGACACGCCGTACGCGGCCGGGCACGCCCCGTCCGCCCAGTCGGCGAACCGTCCCGATAACTTGGCTGCCGACACAAAGCCAAATTATCTCCGAGATCACTCAAATTCGGATAACCGCAATTTAGGCATGAAGCGGCTATTGATCGGACATACCGGATGTATGAGTCTCGCGCTTGTCGAGAGGATGAACTGAGTGCTGACGCCCGAAAACGACTCCCCGCCGGTCTACCGAGAAATAGCTGACACACTGCGTATCGCGATCGCCTCAGGGGAGCTTTCCGACGGAGACCGCATCCCAGGCGAGAACGAGCTGATGAAACGGCACGGAGTCGCTCGCGCGACAGCACGTCAGGCGCTTTCGGTCCTCATCAACGAGGGAATCGCGGTAGCCGTGCGCGGTTCGGGCGTATATGTGCGCGGCTTCAGTCCGCTGGTGCGACACGGTCGACGACGCCTGTCGAAAGAGCTGTGGAGCACGGGCCGCGCCATCTGGGGAGCCGATACCGCCGAACGGCCTTTTGCCACCGACAGTGTCACCGTGAGCGAGATGCGCGCGCCCGCCCACGTGGCACGCGCCCTCGACCTGGACGAAGGCGACAGGGTCCTGCGGCGGCGGCGCCGTTACCGCTTGGACGACCGGCCGATGCAGCTGGCGACCTCTTACCTGCCGGCCGAGCTCGTAGCGGGAACTTCGGTGACCCGTCCAGACACCGGCCCCGGCGGAATCTACGCCCGCCTGGCCGAATTGGGGCAGGCTCCGGCTCACTTCACCGAGGAGATCCGGGTTCGCATGCCCTCCCCCGACGAGCGCACGAAGCTCTCCCTCTCCCCGGGGACCCCGGTCATGCACGTCATGCGGGTTGCGTTGACGAAGGAACACCGCGCGGTGGAACTCAACGAGATGACATTGGACGGTTCGGCGTACGTCCTCCAATACGACTTCGACGCGTGAGCCGACCCCGTGGTCGCCGCACGGACACCGGACTCGACATACGGGCATGGCCGCATTCCGTCGTCGGACGTCACGGGTTCGCCGAACGCTACCGTTCTGTGACACACGGGCGTTACGGTGAAGCTGGATTAACCGTTGGCCCTTCGCTGGTCAGTGTGTTCACGCGTCGGTGGAAATTCGGAACATGTCATCCAGGCAACCGTGACACACCCCAGCAAACGGACACAGAGCCACATAAAGGTTGACTAGCCGGCGCTTGTGTGTCGATATGGAGCAATCGGCTCTCTAGAGAACCACCTCGTGTGCCGCTTTTCTCGTGCCACGAGGGAGGAGCCGTGCGCGGCGGGCCGGGGAGGACGGCCCCGGCCCGCCGCCACGAGCCGGGACGCCGTCCCCGTCAGGCCGACCGATTCTTCGCGTGTCGTGTTTCGCCGCGCCGACGGTGCGACGCGAACACCAGGTACCCCAGACCGAGGAACGCGGCACCCACCGCGACCCCGCCGACCACGGCCGGCGCGTCGTGAGGCGTGGTCGCCATCCACCCCGCCAGGGAGAACCCCAGCAGCACGGCGACGACCAGCGCCCCCAACCCGGTCAGGACGGCGGTGGCCAGAAGCGCACCGTCATCCATCGGCCGAGGACGCGCCGGCACCCGCTGGGCGACGACCGTCCTGGCTCCCGCGGCCAACGAAGCCGCCAAGGCGGCACCGGAGGCCACGGCGGTGGCGCCCGGAACCGAAACCGACCGTGCCGCGATCCCCGCGGTGCGCACCCGCACCACCGCACGATCGGTCTGGTGTTCCATCCACATGCGGCCGTAGCGCATCCACCCCACGCGAAGCGGTCGACGACAACCCATTGACTGCTGGTACGTGACCATGGTCATCACTCCCGCTCTAGCTCTGCCCCTGAGGCCCTACCCCATGGTTTCGGGGACGAACTCCCCAAGAGCGAAGAAAGAGACAGGAAACTCCCATGACTGCTTTACCCCGAGTGCCCGATATATCGCAGAGGGTGTTCCTGCGCAGGGAAACGGAAACCAGGTAGCGTCAATGACATGGACGAATCACAAGCACAGGTAGAACGGACCGAGGAGGAGTGGCGCGAACGACTCGATCCACAGGCCTTCGCGGTGCTGCGCCAGGGTGCCACCGAACGGCCGTGGAGCGGGGAATACGTGTCGACCGCGACCACCGGCGTCTACCGCTGCCGGGCGTGCGGCGCGGAATTGTTCCGCTCAAGCGAAAAGTTCGAGTCGCACTGTGGGTGGCCGAGCTTCTATGATCCCGCGGAGAGCTCAGCGGTAACTCTGCATCAGGACCAAACCCTTGGCATGATACGTACCGAGGTCCGCTGCTCCCGATGCGATTCCCACCTGGGGCACGTCTTCCACGGAGAGGGCTACCCGACCCCGACCGACGACCGCTACTGCATCAACTCCGTATCCTTGACCCTGGAGCCGGACGACGCAGTGCAATAGCATCCTCTTCTGCATCGGGTGTGCGGGCGCGCCCGCGACCTCTTCTTCTTCCCGAAGGTCCTTGACGCCTCTTCCCGGCATCCTCAACGAAAGCTCGCAATGACCCACGACCATCACGCAGCCCCCTCCTCCCGACCACTTGTGAGAATGGCCCGGGGCTCAGCGCCCTGGCTCGTGCCGGCTGTCGCAGCAGCCGGTGTCGCCGTACTCGCAAGCCGCGGCTCGGCCGTTCGAACGGCCGTGGCCGTCCCCGTGGTTGGGCTGGCCGCCGGGATGGCGTGGTTCTTCCGCGACCCCGATCGCGGCCCCGCAAGCGGACGGTTCATCTCCGCCGCCGACGGCGTCGTGCAGAGCATCGACCCCCAGCCCGACGGCAGGACCAGGGTCGCGGTGTTCATGAATCCACTGAACGTCCACGTGAACCGGGCTCCCCTCGCCGGCGTGGTGACCAGTATCGAACACCGCCCCGGGGGCTTCCGACCGGCTTTTGACAAGGACAGCGAACGTAATGAACGCGTCATCTGGACCTTCGACACCGAAATGGGCGAAGTCACGGTCATTCAGATCGCGGGGGCGATGGTCCGCCGCATCGTCCCGTATCACGCGGTCGGGCAGAAGGTCGAACAGGGCGAAAGGATCGGGCTCATCCGGTTCGGGTCGCGCGTCGACGTCTACCTCCCCGCGGGTATTGCTCCTGCCGTGGAAATCGGGCAAAAGGTCCGCGCCGGAGAAACCCGTCTTGACCGCGACTCCTGAGCAGATCCTCCCCGCCTCCGTGGCGGTCGAGGCGACGCCCAGGATGCGCTTGGCGGTGGCCGACTACTTCACCCTCGGCAACGCCCTGTGCGGCTTCATGGCGGTGTGGCAACTGGCGGCGGCGCAGATGGCACACATCTCGGCCGGCGCGGAAGGTCCGCTTCAGCGCAACGCCGTGGCCGTCTCGGTCATCCTGCTCCTCATCGCTGCTGCCTGCGACCTTTTCGACGGTCGGGTCGCCCGCAAGCTGGGCGGCAGTGCGATGGGCGCGGAACTGGACAACCTGGCCGATGTGATCAGCTTCGGGTTCGCCCCTGCGTTCTTCGTGGTCACGTGGGGGGCGCTCAGCGACCGGACCGACGCCGCCGCCTCGGTGCTGCCGATTGTCGCTGCCGCGGCCGTACTGCTGGCGGTTGTGGTCCGGCTGGCCCGTTTCTCGTGCCAGGCTCCGGGTGAGCGCTACTTCACCGGCCTGCCCAGTCCCTTCGGCGCGATGGCGGTCATCGTGATCGTGGTGCTGCACCCACCGCTGTACCTGGGGGTTGCGGCAATCCTGCTCGTGGCCTGGCTGATGATCAGCCAGGTGCGCTACCCCAAGCCGCGCGGACGGGTCGCCTACGCCGTTCTCGGCGCGATCATGGCGGGGGTGGCCTGCCTCGCCGCCTGGGCCATGAACGCCCCCGGCGGCGAACTGTTGCTCTACTCGGGCTCCGGGCTGATGCTGACGCTGACGCTTCTCGCCCCGGTCTACCTGGTGACGGTTCGTCGCAATGCCCGCCGCCGGGACGAGGACGCCCGTCGCGTCGAGGTGTAGACGTTCTGGCTGTGCGTGCGCAAGGGCCGCTCCCCCGTCGGGGAGCGGCCCTTCGTCATCGGGTCGCGGACGCGTCGTGCGTGCCCTAGTCGCGCCGCGGCGGGTGGGGCTGGTTCATCGGGGGCTCCTGCGGAAACGGAGCGGTCGGGGCGGTCTCCGCCGTGGGCGCGACGGCGGCAGCACTCGAACCGGCCTTGCGGGCCTTGAGGATCTTGCGCAGACGCACGACGACGAACCACAGCATGAGCACCGCGATGATGGCGAGTACGACGTTGCTGATCACGCCGCTCCACTGCACCAGGATCGGCTCGATGGCCGGTCCGAACACGTAGCCCAGGCCGATCCAGAGGCTGTTCCACACTGCGCTGCCGATAACGGTGTAGGCGGAGAACTTCACCAGTGGCATGCGCTCGATACCGGCAGGAACGGAGATGAAGCTGCGTACGAGGGGCACGCAGCGTCCCAACAGCACCGCCAGGCCACCGAATCGGGCGAAGAAACGCTCGGCCTTGTAGAAGTCCTCGATCTCCAGCAAAGGGGTCTTCTGAACCAGCCACATGGTGCGCTCACGGCCCAGGAGCGCACCGATGCCGTAGAAGGCCCAGGAGCCGACGAGACAGCCGATGGTGGCCCACAGGATGGCCAGCCAGACGTTCATGTGACCGGCGTAGGCCAGGAAACCCGCTCCGGGGAGCACCGCTTCACTGGGCATCGGGGGGAAGAAGGTCTCGATCACCAGGGCGAGGCCCACCCCGGGTTCGCCCAGGGTGGTCATCAGGCTGAGGACCCAGCCGATGAACCCCTCGTATTGGTGGGAGGGGTCGATCGCCGGATCGACGGTGCCTGCGGCAAGGGAGAGGGACCATTCCAGCGGTGCCATGTTCCTCATTGTCTCTGTGCGGCCGGAAAAAGGAAGATCGCGAGACCGAACCTCTGGCAAAGAGTGCGGGAATACGGAGCCGGCGTGTCCCTGGCTCGTAACAACCCGGGAACGCAGCGGCTCGTCTTGGCCGCAGCACGACGGGATTTACCGGAAGGCGTCGTGTCACGACGCCCGGCAGCGGTCTCAAGCGACTGCGCGAATGGTACTGCGATCGCTGTGAACTCCGGGTAAGGACAACCGGACCGTTCGGGCGGGGCGAGGCGTGGGCAGGCCGATGCGCCACGGGCTTCCCGGACCCCGACGTGTACTGGCCGGATCAGGCCGTGACGGCAGCGCCGTTGTCGTCGCCGCTGGCCACGGTCCTGTTGCACGATCACCGCGCGGCAAGGCGCCGCTGCTGCGACACAGCAGGGTTGCACGAGTGGAACCCGTCCCGGGAAAATCCACTCCGAGGCCGGCTCCGGCGGGATTTCGTGTGCTCGCCGACCTCTACCGCACACCCGGTCGGTCGGGGGCGGACCTCACCGACCCCCAAGTGAGCGGAGCCCCCCATGATGGGTCCTTCCCATGCCGCGACCGGGCTGGCGGCCGGCACAGCGGTCACCATGACGATGGCCGCTGCCGGTGTGTCCTTGTCGCTGCCCGACATCATCGCCGCAATCCTGGTCTGCGCCGGAGCCGCGCTCCTGCCCGACCTGGACCACCCCGACGCCACCGCGACCCGCTCCCAGGGCCCGGTGTCCGAAGCGGCTTCGGCGGTTGCCCGGGCCGCGAGCACGGCCGTGTGGCGGGCCACCCGTACGCACTACGATCGCGGCGGACACGACCGTGACGGCGCACACCGGCACCTCACCCACACCGTGCTCGCGGCGGTGGTGGCGGGCCTTCTCGTGGCCGGTGCGGGCCAGTGGCTGCCGCTGCTGACCGTGCTGTTGTGGTTCCTGCTCAGCCTGGCCGTGCGCGGTCTGTGGGGGTGCGTCAGGGCGCGTCGGGCGAACTGGGGGGCGGTGAGCCTGCTGGCCGGAGCAGCGACATGGCTGCTCATCGATGCAGGGGTGTCCCCTTCCCTGATGGGGCTCACGGTCGCCGTCGGGATGATCACGCACTCCCTGGGCGACGCCCTCACCAAGGCGGGCGCACCCCTGCTGTGGCCCGTGCGGATGCGCGGCCAGCGGTGGCGGATGCTCGGCCCGGCTCACAGGATCACCGTGGGAGGCGCTCCCGAGGCGGCCATCCGATGGGGAAGCCTGGTCGCCGCGCCGCTGTTGGTCGTGCTGGCCGCTTGAGGCTCCGCTTCGCGCGGGCTCCGGTTAGGGCAGGGCCGCGACCAGTTCCGCCGGGGTCTTTCGCTTGCCCGTGTAGAAGGGGACCTCGATACGGGTGTGGCGACGGGCCTCGGCCGCACGCAGGGTGCGCATCAGGTCCACGATGCGGTGCAGTTCAGCGGCCTCGAAGGCCAGCATCCACTCGTAGTCGCTGAGCGCGAAGGTCGAGACCGTGTTGGCGCGCACGTCGGGGTAGGGCGCGGCCATGCGTCCGTGCTCGGCGAGCATGGCGCGGCGCTCGTCGTCGGGCAGCAGGTACCACTCGTAGGAACGCACGAAAGGGTAGACGCAGATGTAGTCGTGCGGGTCCTCCCCCGCCAGGAACGCCGGGACGTGACCGCGGTTGAACTCGGCGGGGCGGTGCAGTGCCATAACCGACCACACCGGCTCGGAGTTGCGGCCGACCGCGGTACGACGAAAGGCCGAGTAGACGTCCTGGAGCTGGTCGGGGGTGTCCGCGATCCACCAGAACATGATGTCGGCGTCGGCGCGGAACCCCTGGACGTCGTAACCGCCCCGGGTGGTCACGCCCTGCTCCTCGGCGTCCTTGAGGAAATGGGCCAGTTCGTCGCCGACGGCGGCGCGGTCGAGGTCGCCGAGGCTGTCGACCTTGAACACCGACCACATGGTGTAGCGGATGAGACGGTTGAGCTCCTCCGCCTCGGGGGTGACGGTGTGGTTGTGCTGCCCGGTGCTCACGTGTGACTCCTTCGTCGGATGATCTGTTGTGTCGATCGGCTGATCAAGGTCGCCGCGTCATCGGCGCTGCCGATACAGGCGGGGACGCCCACTCCGTCGTAGGCCGCTCCGCAGACGGCAAGGCCCTCGTGTTCGGCCAGCGCCGAGCGGACCCGCGCGATCCGATCGGCGTGCCCGACAGCGTATTGCGGGAGTCCGCCGCCCCAGCGGGTGACCCTGCGGTCAACGGGAAGCTCGCGGATGCCGCAGATATCGGCGAGGTCGGCCATGGCGAGCGCGGCCAGTTCCTCGTCCGAGCGCTGGAGCAGCGCCTCCTCCCCCACCCTGCCGATGGAGCAGCGCAGCATCACCATCGGGGTGTCGGGATGGGCGGCATCGAGTGCGTCGGCCAGCCACGGCCATTTGAGGCTGCTGAAGGTTGCGGCCTTGACGGCACGCCCTTCCACGGCAGGGACCAGGAATCCGCTTCCGACCGGACCGGAGGGGAACGCCGAGGCCCGGTAGGCCAGTGTGATCACGGCCATGCTGGCGTAGTCGATGGCTGCGAGCTCGGTGGCGGCGAGGGGGACCTCTGCGCTCAGCAGCCGCGCGGCGGCCGGTGCGGGGCAGGCCAGCACCACTGCGTCGGCGTCGAGGGTGCGGGGCTGGGTCGCGCACCCCACGGTGAGTCGCCAGCCCTGCTCGGTGCGCTTGAGCTCGCGCACCGTCGCCGAGGTCTCCACCCGCACACCGGGGCGCGCGGCCAGGGCATCGATCAGGGTGCCCAGGCCGCCGCGCAGCGTGGCGAAGACCGGCGTGGGCTTCCCCTCGGGCGCGGCGTCGGCCGCGCGTTGCTTGGCGGTGCGGACCGCGGTCATCAGCGAACGCTCTTTGCGGGCCAAAGGGGCGATCTGGGGCAGGGTGGAATCAAGCGACAGCCGGTCGGCGCGTCCCGCGTAGACGCCGCCCAAGAGCGGCTCGACCAACCGCTCCACGACCTCGTGGCCCATGCGGATACCGATGTAGGCGGCCACCGGGACGTCGTCGCGGACCAGCGTGGCCGGCCACACCAGGTCCCGGGCGGCGCGCAGGGCGCCCGCCGGTGAAAGCACGCCGCTGCGGACCAGGGACAACAGGTCGCCGGGCACTCCCATCATGTGGTTGGCGGGGAAATCGCGCAGCGCGCCCCGGCTGTACAGACCGGCCGTCAGGGTCCCCGGGTAGGCGAGGCGGCCGTCGAGGCCGAGGGTGCCGATGAGGGCGATCCCCTCCGGGCGACGGGCCAGGACCGACTCAGCCCCCGCGTCCACCGGCACCCCGGCAACGGGCGAGACGTCGATCTTGCCGCCCAACCGGGGAGAGCCCTCCAACACCGTGACCGCGTGGCCGTCCACGCTGAGCCGATGCGCCGCAGCCAGCCCGGACACCCCGCCGCCGACCACAACAACGTGCGGTTTCGTCTCCATGCAGCCCAGCTTTGCAGATATCGGCGCCGGTCCGCGTTCGCCCCCGCCGGTTCTGGGGCGGACAACGTGACCGATACGTTACGCCTCGGGAGAAACGCCTCTGGTGCGGGTGGAGTCGAAACCGGTATGAACGCCATTGTGCGCAGGCGTGCGCAGCGACGCCGGCTGGTCCTCCCCTTCGTCCCCATTGTGTTCGCCCTTCTCCTGGCCGGGTGCGGCGGCGCCGGCGAGCAGAGCAGCTCGGGGGCTGCTGACATGGGCGGCGCGGCCGCCCCCCACGAGGCGGCGCCCGAGGCCGCCCGCACCGACGCGGACGGCTCCGGGGCGGGTACGGCCGCCGGAGCCGACGTGAACGTCTCCGAACGCGCTGTGATCCATTCCGCATCGCTGAGTGTGCGGGTGGACGATCTCGACGCGGCGGGGGCCGAGGCCAAGAAGTGGGTGCGCTCGACCGGGGGCTATATCGCCGCCGAGTACGCGAGCAGCCCCGATGCGGCCGCGCCCACCGCGGAGTTCACCTTCAAGGTGCCGGTGGACCGCTACGAGGAAGGACTGGAGGAGCTGGCCGGCCTGGGCCGCCAACTCGACCTGGACCGCCAGGCCCAGGACGTCACCGAGGAGGTCGCCGATGTCGACAGCCGGGTCGCCTCTGCCGAAGCGTCCCTGGAGCGACTGCTGGCACTCCTGGACGACGCGGAGACCGTCGAGGAGGTTCTGAAGATCGAGGCGCAGGTCAGCACACGCCAGGCCGA
The DNA here is from genome assembly GCF_030268225.1 of Nocardiopsis ansamitocini. Lineage (GTDB taxonomy): Bacteria > Actinomycetota > Actinomycetes > Streptosporangiales > Streptosporangiaceae > Nocardiopsis_D > Nocardiopsis_D ansamitocini. The sequence continues at coordinate 327,703 of NZ_BSQG01000005.1, forward strand.
TCTCGAGTCGCTGCTGGCACGTCAGGAGTCGCTGGCCGATCTCACGTCCTTCAGCACCGTGCAGCTGAATCTCAGCCTGCCGTCCTCGGCTGCCCCCGAGGCCGACCGCGACTCGCCCGGTTTCGTGGGCGGGCTGTCCGTCGGGTGGCGGGGGCTGCTGTCCACGGTGGACTTCCTGTCGGTGACAGTGGGCCTGCTGCTCCCGTTCCTCGTCGTGATCGCGCTGTTCGCGGTTCCGGCCCTGTGGGTGCTCCGTCGCACCCGCGGTGGCCTTCGCCGAACTCGCCCGGCCCCCGGAAACGCGCCGCCGAGCGGTGCGGCTCCGCAGCCGGCCGCGGAGCCCGGATCGTCGCAGGGCCATGCGTCCGCCGAAAGCCCCGACGGCACGGACACGGAGAAGTCCTAGCCGGTCCGCTGCGAGCCCCGCGCGTCGTGACGGGGGCTCGCAGCGGCCATCGGCGCCACGGGGCGGCCTGCCCTGCGCGGCAGGCCCTTCGACGGGTTCGGGCGCGGCGGGCTGGCGTCCCGGGTCAGCGCGCGGTCTTCTCGTGCACGTAGTCCACGAGCCGCTCCAGAACTGCCGGGTCGGTGGTCGGGAGGACACCGTGGCCCAGATTGAAGACGTGGCCGTCGGCTGCCTTCGCGCTGGACAGGACGGCGTCGGTGCGCTCTGCGACGACGCTCCAGGGCGCGAAGAGAGTGGCGGGGTCGAGGTTGCCCTGAAGAGCGGTGCCCGGCTGGACCCGCTGCACGGCCTTGTCCAGGGGAACCCGCCAGTCCACGCCCACCACGTCGGGGCCGGCCTCGCTGAGCAGGCTGAGCAGTTCCCCCGTTCCCACACCGAAGTGGATCCGGGGTACGTCCAGCTCGCCCAGCTGCTCGAAGATCCAGGAGGTGTAGGGCAGCACACTGGCGCGGTAGTCCTCGGCGCTGAGCGCACCCACCCAGGAGTCGAACAACTGGACGGCGCTGGCGCCCGCAGCGATCTGGACCCGCAGGAAGTCCAGCGCGATGGCCGACAGGCGCTGCATCAGCTCGGCCCACACGTCGGGCTCCCCGTACATGAGGGCCTTGGTGTGCTCGTGGTTCTTGGAGGGGCCACCCTCGATCAGGTAGGAGGCCAGGGTGAAGGGGCCTCCGGCGAAGCCGATCAGGGGACGGTCGCCCAGCTCGCCGGTGAGCGCGCCGACCGCGGCGGTCACGTAAGGGACGTCGTCGGGTTCGAGTGCGCGGAGGCGGTTGACCGCGGCGAGGTCGCGGATGGGCTCGGCGACGACCGGCCCGACGCCCGGCTTGATGTCGAGGTCGATACCGATGGCCTTGAGCGGAACGACGATGTCGCTGAAGAAGATGGCTGCGTCCACGCCGTAGCGGCGGACGGGCTGCATGGTGATCTCGACGATCATGTCGGGTCGAGCGCACGCGTCGAGCATCGCCACGCCTTCGCGGAGCTTGCGGTACTCGGGCAGCGAACGCCCGGCCTGGCGCATGAACCACACCGGGGTGTGGGAGACGGGCAGCCGCTTGCAGGCGCGGAGGAAAGGAGAGTCTTGGAGCGTCACCCCTCGATCGTGCCATGTGCGCGGGACCGTTGGGGCGCGGTCGGGGCTTCGGCGGGTACCCGGCGGTGGGGCGCCGCACATCCCAAGATCATCACAAAACGCCGACACGCCGGAAAAGCTCCACTGGCAAGGGCGTGACTCGTGCCACCGTCTTAAGCGTGCCCTTCCGGGACCCGGTGAAAAACGCATTCGCGGAGAATCGGCGTCCAGCGGCACCACGTGGCTGACTTTCACAAGATTAAGGCTGACGCTTCCACCATGCCCCCTCGCAGTAGGGCCGATGACGCTCCACCTGTCTTCAAGCGGGCGGTCGCGAGCCTGCGCGCACAGGTGGTGCGGCACGAAATCGCGCTGGAGAACATTCCCGCACCGCAACGACTGGCAGCGCACTCGGTGGCGATGTCGGCGAGCGTGCACGCCGGTGGTGAGGAGGACGCGGCCTTTGGGCGGCTGATCGTCCTGTACGACCCCGAGGGTGTGCGCGACTGGCCCGGCCCGTTCAGGGTCGTGGCCTATGTGAGCGCGGAGCTGGAGCCGGACATGTCGGCCGATCCCTTGCTGGGGCAGGTCGCGTGGACCTGGTTGACCGATGCCCTGCGCACGAAGTCCGCCGGGCACCACACGCTGAGCGGCACCGTGACCCGGGCGACCACCGAGGGGTTCGGCCGCAAGGCCGACCAGCCGACGACGACCGAACTGGAGATGCGCGCCTCGTGGACGCCCACCGAGGAGGACGACCTCTCCGGGCACATGGCCGCGTGGCTGGATCTGCTGTCCACGGCTGCCGGCCTGCCGCCGGTGGATGTCGCCGACATCTCTCGACGAAGCCGCCAGGAGTCCTGAAATACCGCCCACCAGTAGATCGAGGCGTTCTTTGCCGTCTTTAGCCCCGGTGCCGGGCACCAGGGTGGGAGCGAAACCACATACCTTAGTTATGTGGCGAACGTGCTGAACTCAAAGACAGGCGACCCTGACCCCAGTGCCTCGAACGGGCAGGAGGCCGAAGAGGCTCCCTTGCTGAGCGAACCCAGCGAGGGGCTGCCGCCTGTCGTCTCCGACGCCGAAGGTCTGGCCGGCGTGGTCGCGGCATTCGCCAAAGGGACCGGGCCGGTCGCGGTGGACGCCGAACGCGCCTCGGGTTACCGCTACGGCCAGCGCGCCTACCTGGTCCAGCTGCGCCGTATGGGGTCGGGGTCCGCACTGATCGACCCCATCGCCTGCCCCGACCTCGCACCGCTGAGCGAGGCTCTCTCCGGTGCGGAGATGGTCCTGCACGCCGCGCACCAGGACCTGCCGTGCCTGACCGAGGTGAACCTGCGCCCGGACGTCCTGTTCGACACCGAGCTCGCCGGTCGGCTGCTGGGCTACCAGCGGGTCGGTCTGGGAGCGATGGTGGAGCGCGTCCTGGGACTGCGGCTGGCCAAGGAGCACTCCGCCGTGGACTGGTCGATCCGGCCGCTTCCCGAGGACTGGCTGCGATACGCGGCACTGGACGTGGAGATCCTGGTCGAGTTGCGCAACGCGATGGAGGCCGAGCTCGCCGAGGCCGGCAAGCTCGAATGGGCGCGCGAGGAGTTCGCGGCGTCACTGGCGGCACCGCCCAAGGAACCCCGTCCCGATCCATGGCGGCGCACGTCGGGCATCCACAAGGTACGCAACCAGCGGGCTCTGGGAATCGTCCGGGAGCTGTGGCTGGAGCGCGACCGAATCGCCCAGGAACGCGACATCTCCCCCGGCCGGGTCCTCCAGGATGCGGCCATGGTGGAGGCCGCGCTGGCGATGCCACGGACCTCGGCGGAGCTGGTGGAGATCAAGGCGTTCAGTATCCGGCTCGCCCGGCGCTATGTGCCGGTGTGGGTGAAGGCGATCAACCGGGCCCGCGACATGCGCACCGTGGAGCTTCCGCAGCCCAGCGCCCCCGGGGACGGCCCGCCGCCCACAAACCGGTGGGCCGATCGCGATCCCGCGGCTGCCCGCCGGCTGGAGGCAGCGCGCTCGGCGGTAAGCGGTATCGCCGAACGGGTGCGGATGCCGACGGAGAACCTGCTTCAGCCGGACGCGGTCCGACGCCTGGCCTGGGCCCCTCCGCGCCCGGTGAACGCCGAGACCGTCAAAACGCGTCTGCGCGAGCACAACGCCCGGGAATGGCAGATCGAGCTGACCAGCGAGGGGCTGGCGTCAGCACTGCGCGAGGCCGCCTCCTAGACTCCGTGGTAACGGTCGAACCCCCAGCTGAAACGGCATGGGGGTTCGACCGGCGCGCTGGGCTGCGCGTACCGTAGATCACTTCGCGAAGCGGTCTTTTCCCTCTTGCATAGCCGCCGCAAAAAACCGACACTTGACGCGAGCGCGGCTAAACCTTTTCTTCAGAGAAGGTGATGCGTCTCACTCTGGCCACTCCCACCCACTCGGTACCTCATGCCGCTTTGGGTCGTTTATGTTATGGAATCGTGTTGACCTTGACGCGAAACGGCGACGTCCGCCTGGCGCTGAGCCGGCGCACGGTGGATGCTCTGACGGCCGCCTGGCAATCCGTGCTTCGAACGATCGGTTTCTCCGCGCCGGAGCCGACGACCTTCGGCGACAGCACCGGGGTGACCCCTGCGGAACGAGCAGCTCGCCTGGAGCTGGCCCTGGATTCGGCTGTGCAGACCCTGGGCACGCACCATCCACGTACCATCGCCGCCCGCAACAACCTGGCCAGCAAGTACGCCGAGATCGGTCGCCGTACGGCCGCCATCGCCCAGTTCGAGCAGGCGGTGGAGGACGCTCTGGCAACGCTGGGCGAGGAGCACCCCGAAACAGAGGTCATCCGGGAGAACCTGGCCCTGTGCTATGAGGACGCCGCACGTCCGAGCGAGGCGGCAGGACAGTGGGAGAGCCTGGTCCAACAGCGCAACGAGCGCATGGGGTCGCACGCCGCCGAGACGGTGTCGGCCCGGGCGAGTCTGGCTTCGGCCTACCGCAAGAGCGGTCTCTACGACGCGGCCATCGCCCACTTCGAGCTCGCCATCGGCGATTCCCGCGGGGTGGCCTCCGACGAACTGGAGGGTATGCGGATCGGTTTGGCGTTGGCGCTGAAGGCGATCGGGCGGCTGGAAGAGACCTGTGGACAGTTCCGGATGGTGTTGGCCCAGCGCCGCCGACGCCTGGGTGCCCGGCACCACTTGACGCTGAGCGTGCACCACCAACTGGGGCGGGCCTACGTGGCGGCGGGCCGCGAGCCGGAGGCGCTGCGCACCTTGCGCCAGACCTACCGCGACTGCCTCGCTGCGGCCGGCGACCACGAGGTCCGGCTGCTCACCATGCGGGTACGCCGCGACCTCGCAGGGGTCTACCGCACGGCGGGCCTGCACCGCGAGGCCGCCGCACTGTTCTAGCGACGTCGGGGGGAGCCGCCCCTGCTCCCCCCGACGGTTTCGCCGCGTCCACCGCGGATCGAGCAGCACGGTCGTCGACAAAGCGGTCCGGAACCCCCGGAAAACGGCGATCACGTTATTTCTTCGAGTTTTGTGGAACGTTACGCGTCAGTCGGACAGGTGACGCGGAACGGAGTGCCGTGAAACTCGCACTGTTGTTGACGAGAAGTGGACAGATCGCCATCGGGCTGGCCCTGGGGTGGGTCCTCTGGGAATCGGGGCGTCCGTTCCTGGGGGTCGCACTGGCCCTGGCGGTGGCCGTGATCATCCCCGGGGTGACCTGGTGGCTGTTCGAACGACGGCCCCCGCCCCCCAGCGGAGCAGCCCTGGCCAAGGAGATCTCCCGGGACGAACTGCTCCTGGGGCATCACGAGGAACTTCTGGGGCAGGCCCACCCCGAGACACTGACCAGCCGTAACAACCTGGCTTTCGACTACGTCCTGGCCGGGCGGCTCTCCGAAGCGATCAGGCACTACGAGGTCGCGCTGACCTTCGCCATCCACGTCCAGGGCCCGCACCATCCCGAGACCCTGACCGTACGGCGCAACCTCGCCGACGCCTACCGGCGGGCGGATCGTCCCCTGGCGGCGGCCTGCCTGGATACGGGCCCCCGCACCGACCTGCGCGGGGGCCCGGAAAGGGAGGGGCCTCCTCAGGAGTCCGACGTGGCCAGGAGCTGCGAGGTCGCGAGGTCGCGGTAGAGGGCGTCAGCGGCGATCAGCTCCTCGTGCGTGCCGGTGGCCCGCACCGCTCCGGCTTCCAGTACGACGATCCGGTCGGCGCGGGTCACCGTCGACAGTCGGTGGGCCACCACCATGACACTGGTCTCGCGCGCCGCCTCCAGCATCACCTGGCGCAGCGCCTCCTCGTTGCCCGCGTCCAACTGCGAGGTGGCCTCGTCCATCAGCAGCAGGCGCGGGCGGCGCAGCAGCGCCCGTGCGATGGCAACGCGCTGGCGTTCTCCCCCCGACAGCGTTGTCCCGCGGTGCCCGATCCTGCTGTCGAGCCCTTCCGGGAGGCGCTGGACCAGCTCGGAGAGGCGGGCCAGGCGCACCACCCGCTCCACCTCGGCATCGTCCGCAGCGGGGGCGGCCAGCACCAGGTTCTCGCGCAGGGTTCCGTTTAGGACCGGGGCGTCCTGTTCGACGTAGCCGATCGCGGCACGCAGGTCGGCCAGCGGCCACTCCCCGACGTCCTTGCCGTCCAGGAGCACGGTTCCGGCCACCGGATCGTAGAAGCGCTCCAGCAGGGAGAAGACCGTGGTCTTGCCCGCCCCGGAGGGACCGACCAGGGCGGTCAACCCGGCGGCGCTGTCGAAGGTGACGCCGTGGTGGATCATCGGCAGGTCGGGGGCGTACCGGAAGGCGACGTCGACGAAGGAGACGGTGGCGGGCCGGGCCCCGGCGGTCGGCGCGGGGACACCGGTGCTCTCCGGCTCCATGTCGAGACGACCGACCTCGTCGATGCGGTGGATGGCGGCAAGGCCGCTCTGGATCTGCGTGGCGGCGCTGATCAGCGACGTGATCGGGCCCATCAGGTAGAACAGCAGCAGCAGGAAGGCGATCAGCGCGGAGATCTCCAGGTCCCCGGCCGCTACCCGCGCGCCGCCGATCCCCAGGACGGTCAGAAAGGCGATGTTGACGGAGAGCATGGACAGCGTTCCGGAGAAGGCGGTCCAGCCGGCGACCGTCACCCCTTTCTCCCAGGCGCGCTGGGCAGCGGCTTCGACCTTTGCCCCTTCGGCGTGTTCGGCGCCGCTGGCCTTGACGGTGCGGAAGGCACCGAAGAGCCGTTCGAGCAGTGCTCCCATCTCTCCCACCGCGACCTGGCCGGCGATGGTGGCCTTGTTGATCCTGGGCAGCACGAACGCCATGACGAGGCCGACCAGGACGAGTACCCCGAAGGTGACGCCGAAGAGGGTGAGGTCCATGACGGCCATGAGCCCGACGCCGCCGAGCAGGAGGAGCCCACTGGTGAAGGCGTCGACGACGCTTCCGGTGGCGACCGAGCGCAGCAGGGTGCTGTCACTGGTGACACGCGAGATCAGGTCACCGGGTTTGAGGCGGTCCACTTCGGCGACCCGCAGCCGCAGAAGCCGCACGGCCAGTCCGCGGCGCGCGTCCAGGACGACGCTCTGGGCGACGCGTTCGAGGACGAACGCCCCGATGGCCCCGAGGGCGGCGCCGACCAGGATGAGCCCGCCGAGGACGAGCAAGGGGCGGGTGAGCGAGGTCCCTGCACCCAGAGCGTCGATGACCGTCTTGGCCACCAGCGGCTGGGCGAGCTCGGTGAGTCCGCCGAGAAAGGTCAGTGTTGCGCCGACGACGAGGATCCGCCAGTGCGGTCGGGCATAGTCCCACAACCGGCGCATCGAGGCTTTCGGGGCCTCTTGGAGGTCGGGGCCGGGTCTCTCGTGGTCCGTGGGTGGCATGGGCTCCTCGTCTCGATGGGGATGTCCGACCCGGAAAAGCGGTCAACAAAAGTTGACACAGGCAATCATGGATCGTCAATTTTGATTGACGGATGCTCGACAGAAGCGAACCATTCCCCCCATCTTCACCATCTCGCCTGACATTCCAGCGACGGCTTCAAAACCCCCACCCCCAATGCTCGCGCCACTAGTTACCGGCGAGTAGCATATGGACATCACGTCCACCCACCCGCTTGAGAAGAGAGGGGCAATCGTGCCGCGAACTGCCCGCGATGTCGTTTTTGTCGACGGGGTGCGCACTCCGTTCGGCAAGGCCGGCAAGGGCCTCTACGCCGAGACCCGTGCCGACGACCTGATCGTCCGGGTCATCCGGGAACTGCTGCGCCGTAATCCGGGGCTGCCCCCGGAGCGCGTCGACGAGGTCGCCATTGCCGCCACCACCCAGATCGGCGACCAGGGCCTCACCATCGGCCGCAGTGCCGCCCTCCTGGCCGGATTGCCGCGCAGCGTCCCCGGCTACGCCATCGACCGGATGTGCGCCGGCGCGATGACCGCGGTGACCACCAGCGGCGCCGGGATCTCCTTCGGTGCCTATGACGTCGTCATCGCCGGCGGCGTCGAGCACATGGGCCGCCACCCCATGGGCGAAGGCGTCGACCCCAACCCCCGGTTCCTCTCCGAGAAACTGGTGGACGTATCCGCCCTGGTCATGGGCAACACCGCCGAAAACCTCCACGACCGCTTCCCCGGCATCACCAAGGAGCGCGCCGACGCTTACGCGGTGCGCAGCCAGGAGAAGGTCGCCAAGGCTTACGCCGACGGCAAGATCCAGCGCGACCTGGTGGAGATGCTGGTCCGTTCGGCCGAACAGGGGTACGGCCTGGCCACCGCGGACGAGCCGCCGCGCCCGGGGACGACCATGGAGGGTCTGGCCTCGCTCAAGACCCCGTTCCGCTCACACGGCAACGTGACACCGGGCAACGCCGCGGGGCTCAACGACGGCGCGACCGGGGCGATCCTGGCCGCCGAGGACGTCGCCGCGGAACTGGGCCTGAGCGGACGCATGCGCCTGGTGGACTTCTCCTTCGCCGGCGTCGAGCCCGAGGTCATGGGGGTCGGCCCCGTCCCGGCGACCGAGCGGCTGCTGGAACGCAACGGCCTGGGCATCGACGACATCGGCCTGATCGAGATCAACGAGGCGTTCGCGGTCCAGGTGCTGGCGTTCCTGGAGCACTTCGGTATCGCCGACGACGACTCCCGCGTCAACCCGTGGGGGGGCGCGATCGCCCTGGGCCACCCGCTGGCCTCCTCCGGCGTACGGCTGATGACGCAGCTCTCGCGCCTCTTCGGCGAGCGTACCGACGTCCGCTACGGCCTGACCACGATGTGCGTGGGGCTGGGTATGGGCGGCACCGTGCTGTGGGAGAACACCAACTGGGACGGGAAGGACACCAAGTGAGCGGTCCCCTCGAGGAAGCACAGGACCTGTTCGGCGACGAGGTCGTCACACGCGCGCTCTCCCGCGACGTCGAACTCCCCTACGGTGCCGGCACTGCCGTACTGATCACCCTGGACAACGGGCACGACCACACCAAGCCCAACACGTTCGGCCCCGGCGGTCTCCTGAGCCTGGGTGCGGCGATCGACGCCGCCGCGGCGCGCACCGACGTCGTCGCGGTGGCCCTGACCGGAAAGCCGTTCATCTTCGCGGTGGGCGCCGACCTCAACGGCGTGCCCAGGATCCGGACCCGCGAACAGGCCCACGCCATCGGCAGGCTCGGCCACGACGTCTTCCGCAAACTCGGCGAGATCTCGGTGCCGACCTTCGCGTTCGTCAACGGCGCGGCCATGGGCGGCGGCCTGGAGGTCGCACTGCACTGCCGCTACCGCACCGTCTCCTCGGGCGTACCGGCGATCGCGCTGCCCGAGACCTTCCTCGGCTTGGTTCCCGGCTGGGGCGGCACCTACCTGCTTCCCAACCTGATCGGCGCCGAGCAGGCCCTCAAACTGATCATCGACAACCCGCTCGCCCAGAACCGGACGATCAAGGGCCCGAAGGCGTTCGACATGGGCATCGCCGACGCGATGTTCGAGCCCGCCGACTTCGTCGAGGAATCTCTGCGCTGGGCGGCACGCGTGGTCAACGGCGACGTCACCGTCGAGCGCGCCGGCGTGGACAAGGGCGAGGCCTGGGACCAGGCGGTGGCCAACACCGGCTGGGTCGTGGAGGGCAAGCTGCACGGTGCGGCCCCCGCTCCGGTGCGCGCGCTGGACCTGGTGGCCAAGGCCAAGGACCGCACCCGTGACGAGGGCTTCGCCGCCGAGGACGAGGCCCTGGCCGACCTGATCATGAGTGACGAGCTCACGGCCGGCCTGTACGCCTTCGACCTCGTCCAGAAGAGGGCCCGCCGCCCCGCCGGTGCGCCGGACAAGTCGCTGGCACGCAAGGTCACCAAGGTCGGCGTGGTGGGCGCCGGTCTGATGGCCGGTCAGTTCGCGCTGCTGTTCGCGCGCCGACTCGGGGTGCCCGTGGTCATGACCGACCTGGACCAGGAACGTCTGGACCGGGGCGTGGGCTACGTGCACGGCGAGGTCGACACGCTCCTGGCCAAGGGCCGGGTCTCCACGGACAAGGCCAACCGGCTCAAGAGCCTGGTCACCGGTTCGCTGTCCTACGAGGCGTTCTCCGACGCCGACTTCGTGATCGAGGCGGTCTTCGAGGAGATGGCGGTCAAGAAGACCGTCTTCGCCAAGGTCGAGGAGCACGTGTCGGCCGAGGCCGTTCTGGCGACCAACACCTCCTCGCTGTCGCTGTCGGAAATGGGCGCAGACCTCAAGCACCCCGAGCGCCTGGTCGGCTTCCACTTCTTCAATCCCGTGGCGGTGATGCCGCTGCTGGAGGTCATCCGCGGCGACGCCACCGACGAGGCCACACTGGCCACGGCGTTCGTGACCGCAAAGGGCCTGAAGAAGTCGGCGGTGCTGGTCAAGGACGCTCCCGCGTTCGTGGTCAACCGACTGCTGACGGTCTTCATGGGCGAGGTCATGGCGGCGATCGAGGAGGGCACCGAGCCCGAGGTCGCCGACCGCGCGGTGGCACCGCTCGGACTGCCGATGTCGCCGCTGCTGCTGCTCCAGCTGGTCGGGCCGGCGGTGGGCCTGCACGTGGCCCAGACCCTGCAGGCCGCCTTCCCTGACCGGTTCGCGGTCTCGGCCCAGTTCGAGGAACTGGTGGCCACGGGCAAGAAGAACATCTTCGCCCCGGACTTCACCATCGACCCGGAGGTGCGTGCGCTGCTCACCGGTGGTGACCGCCCCTCCGGCGAGGCCGAGATCCTCGAACGCGTCCTGGTGGCGCTGACCCGGGAGATCAGGCTGATGCTGGACGAAGGCGTGGTGGCCGAGCCCGCCGACATCGACCTGTGCCTGATCACGGGTGGGGGCTGGCCCTTCCACCTGGGTGGGATCACGCCCTACCTGGACCGCTCCGGAATCTCGGAGAAGGTCAACGGGCGCCTGTTCCACCCCGACGGCCTGAAGGCGGTCTAGGAGCCGCACGCTGCTCGGCAACGAGCCGCTCCCCAGGAGTCAGAACTGATTTCTCAGTCCACCTTCCGGGGAGCGGTTCAAAACCCCGAGGGCTATCGTCACCTGCCATGCGGCTACACGCGCCCCGCCTTTACTTCGGCGGGAAACACACCCCACGCCTCAACCGAAACCCCCACATGCCCAAGGCCCCGGTTCTGCGTGTCACGCACGAACACCGCATCCGCAGTCTCGGGGCAACCTCTACACAGGCACCTGTGTTCTGCTCCCCGCGCACGCGCGCATGACCCTACCGCCGACCTGGTGATCTCCCGACTCAACGAGCGGCACGTACCGCTGGTCCGGTTGGATCCCGGCACCTTTCCCCACCAGGTGGAGACGAGCGCCGAATTCTCTGTAAGGGGTATGGGCGGCTACCTCAGCACCCTCACGCGCGAGCTTTCGCTGGAGAGAGTCCGGGCTGTGTATTGGCGGCGTGCGTCCGCCTACACCGCTCCTGCCTGCGTGGAAGAGCAGGATGCCGCGTGGACCGTCGACCAGATCCGGTGGGGGCTGGGCGAGATCTTGGCGTCGATACCGGGAGCGTTCTACGTCAACCACCCGTGGCGCAACCGGGACACTGAGGCCAAACCCGCTCAGCTCGAAGCCGCGACCCGGTGCGGGCTCACGATTCCACGCACGCTGATCACCAATGTTTCGGACCGGGCACGTGCCTTCATACGTGCAAACGCCCCGGCGGTATACAAAACCCTTTGGAACAGTGACTATCGGGCGTCGGACGGATGGTCGTTCATGACGGCCCGCTCGATGCAGGCCCCGCCCGCGCCGCCGATGGTGTTCTCCTCCGATGCGTCCGAGCGGCCCACCGAGGTGGGACCGGGGGTGTCCGATGATTGGGCGGGGCGTTTCGTCGTCCAGCTCGCGGCGCCGGGCGCGACCCCGCTCGTGTTGGGTGCTGGGCGTGGGGTGCGTGACATCGCGTCAGGGTCGTGGGCGCTCGCCGACGACGACGGGGACGGAGGGTGGGTCGTGCGTCAGCACGGCCCGGTGCGGTTGTGGGACCGCATCGAGGAGGCCGTCGGCCTGTGGCAGGCTGCGGGGCGCGTGGTCGCCGGCAGATGGGCACGGAGCACGGAACCGGTCAGAAGGTTCCGTTCCCGATGATGTTGTCCATCGTCGTGCCGAGCGTCCCCAGGAATTCTTTCGCGGTCCTGCGGGCCTGCGGCGTGTCTGGAAAGGCCGCGTTCAGGTACAGCCCCGTGTCGTTCCGATAGAACCAGAAGAAGATGCCGTTGCTGTGCGACCCCCAGATATGTCCGCAGGCTTTTCGCGCGACCTGACTACCCGCCCCCGGAGTCTTGCCGAAATCAAGGTAGGAGAAGAAATTGATGGGGAAGGGCCACCCTTGAGGGCCTGCATGTTGCGACGGCATCAGGTCGAAAACTTTGGGGAACGGCACATTGGCACTCTTCAGCATCGCGACGAGCGCGGTCCGCACCGCACCAATAGTTTCCGCGAAGTCCTTTTCCCCTGCAACGGAGAACTCGACCGGAAGGGTGTTGACGAACCAGCCCATGCTGTTGGCGTATTTGCCCCGCCCGCGCCGGCTGACCGGCATGAGACCTCGGTAGACCTCCGGTCCCCCTTCTTTCCTTAGGGTGACCGCGACAGCGGCCAGGACCCCCGCGGCCAGCTCGCTGCCCGCTTCTCGGCAGCGGAGCTCCATCGCGTCGGCGTCATGGCCTCCCAGCAGGGGGTACGTCTCGTTGATCACGGGGTACATCACGCCCGGCTCGACCCCGAGGTCGAGGGGAAACCGCGGGAACATCCCACCGTTGCGCGCCGTGAACCCCTTCCAGTAGTCCAGTCGGCTGTCGTCGGGGGTGAGCGACCGGCCGCGGTCGCGCTCCTGGACGGCGAAGTCGAGGTAGCTGCCCACCTCGGGGAGGACGACCTCCTCACCGCGGGAGAAGGCCTCATAGGCGGTGCTGATGTCCTCCACGACGACCGGGGTCGACACCCCGTCCGTCACGAGGTGGTCGCAGGCGAAGTACACCGTCGTGGATTCGTCCCTGATCATCGCCCCCATGACGAACCAAGGGCCGCGGAGCGTGTGGGTGCCCTGGAGGAACCGGTGGACGTACGAACGGACGTCTGCGGTCGACGCGAGCTGCCCCACCTCGACGAGGTCGACCTTGATCTCCTCGGGTGCCAGGAGCTCGATGGCCGGCCCGTCGTCGGTTGTCCGGAACACGCAGCGCAGCACCTCGTGACGGCGCACGAAGTGGAGGAGGGCGGCTCCGAGCGCGTCACGGTCGAGTCGCCCCCGGATCTCGAATGATCCGCCGATGTACGACGGGCAGGAGATCTCTTCTCCCTCCAGGTACTGCGCGAGGGCGAAATGCTGCTCCTGGATGTAGGAGGCGACCGGAGGCGTTTGCGTGGGTTCGGCGGCTCCACCCCTGGTCGGGGATACCACGCTCCATTCCACGGCGTACCCCGGTGCAATATCCAGCTCTTCGATGGGAATCTGACGCATGATTGCCTTTCCTGTTGTCAATTGCCGTATCGCCGGCACATTCGGGATTCATCATCGGGCGGGAAACGGACAGACGCTGGCATTCAACGCAACTATCCGGCTGCGACCCGGCGCACGACCAAATCCGCTCGATCGCATCGAAGGCGACCGGGACGGCACCGGCGGATCAGAATTTGAACGAGACAGGCACCGTCGGGCTCAGGACAACCAATTCCCGAAACGACTCAAAGGAATTACTTGTCCGATAGCGGCTGTCGTCCGAGAAAACGACCAGCGCCGGTAGTGGTCGTCGACGGCGGGGCGGCCCCCGCCGGACACGTGTTCGTCCTGCAACGCCATCGGCTCGCCGCGCATCCCAGGGAAGCGCCCGGGCAGATGACGTCGATCGGGCAACTGAACGCCACTTACCCCGGCATCGGGGAGCTCCGGGCATCCGATAGCCGGGACGCCCGCGATCGGAAGGGCCGTGCCGACCTCTGCGTTGCGGACACCGGCAGATGTCCTGTCACGCCTTCGCCCACCCTGGCCGTGCGCGTCACCACCGAGCACGTCGGACCACCGTTTCGGAGGCGGTCGTGGAGAGCGTGGAGGCAGTCGGGTGTCGTCCGGGCGCACGCGTACCCGCCGAACAGGGAGCGGTCGTTCGCGCACGCTCCGGGCACGGGAACGCGGGCGGGGGACCGGAACAGCTGCTGCGGCGTCGGGGGGCGGACAAAGGAGGCGCTGCCCCCTTGTCGACCGGCTGCCCCCGAAACCGCGGCGAAGCGCCGGCGCCGGCCCCGACGCGGATCGTCTCTCAGCGCTCGTCCGCGGCCGACCGGCCGGATTCCGTCGCTCCTCGCCCCCCGGGGGAGGCGGGCACGGCCCGGACCCGCTGCCGGGGCGCATGGGCCGGCCACCTTGGAGGAGACCGCGACCCACGTGTGTTCCGGGCGCTTCTGCTCGCGCGCCTCGCGGGCGGCACTGAAGTGCCTGTACTGGTTGAACGAGGCGGTGGCCCGGACGCGGCCGTCGGTGGCCCGGGACCCGTGGGCCGGTTCGGGGTGCCATTGGACCAGTCGTGTGATCAGCGCGTTCGAATCGGCCCATGGAATGTGCAGCACGGAGAAGTCCTCCATTGTGGGCATGCGGTAGCCGCCGCGGCAGCGGGGACCGGGCCGACCCCCGACCCGATCCCCACGACGCTACACAACCAACCGATCACCAAGGGTGATCTTCGGCCAATTGCCCACTTGCGTCCCCCCGCCCGCCCCCGTTTCGGCCGGGATAGGGGGACGACCGAGACAGGGTCAGCCCACGGGCGCGGTCGCGCGTTCGCGTGCGCCCTCGGACTCCGCCTCGGGAACCTCCTCGGACTCGCTGATGCCGATGCGGTCGTGCAGCCAGCGCAGCGGACGCGGCAGCCACCAGTTGGCGCTGCCCAGCAACCGCATGGTGGCCGGAACCAGCAGGGCGCGCACCAGGGTGGCGTCGATGACGACCGCGACGACCAGGCCGATGCCCATGATCTTCAGGGACAGCAGCCCGGAGACCCCCATACCCGCCAACACGACCACCAGCAGCAGCGCGGCACTCGTGATGATCTGGCCGGTGCGCTGGAGTCCGACGGCCACGGAATGGGAGTTGTCCCCGGTGAGCAGGTACTCCTCCCGCACACGGCTGAGCAGGAACAGCTCGTAGTCCATGGCGAGACCGAAGGCGATGATGATGATCAGCACGAGATAGGTCGGGTCGATGGTGCCCACGGCCTCGAAACCCAGCAGACCGGCGAGGTGACCTTCCTGGAAACCCCAGATGACCACGCCCAGCGACGCGCCCAGCGACAAGAAGCCCATCAGGACGGCCTTGATGGGCAGAACCACCGAGCCGAAGGCCATGAACAGCAGCACCAGGGTCGACAGCGAGACGAACAGCAGCGTGTAGGGCACGGCGTCGACGATGGCGTCGACGTTGTCGATCTGCATCGGCGCGGCCCCGCCCACCAGTACCTCGTCGGCGCCTTGGGGGATCTCTGCCGCGCGGACGTCACGCACCAGGTCAGCGGTACCGGGGTCGTCGGTCTCGCCCTCGTAGCTGACGGTCAGGTGCGCGACGTCGTCGCCGGCGCGCACGAGTGCGGCGCCCTCGGCCCCGTCGAGGTCACCGAGTTCGGCGGCGAAGGCATCGAGGTCGTCAGCGGCCACGTCCCCCACAACGGCGACGTCCAGCGAGCCGAAGCCTCCGCCGGGGAAGTCGTCGCTCAGCATCTCGGTGGCGATTCGGCTGTCGGAGGTGTCGGGGAGGTAGCGCTGGTCGGTGGAGCCGATGTGCAGGGACATCAGGGATGACGCGAAGGCGACGAGTACCGCGCCGACGACGAGCAGGTAGAGGGTGGGGCGGCGCATCACGCTGTAGGCCAGGCGCGACCAGGCTCCCGTGGCGCCCGGGCGGCTGTCGCCCTCGCCGGGGCGTGCAGAGGCGTCACGTTCGGAGCGGCTGCGCCACCGGGCCGTGAGGGAGCCCAGCAGCGATCCCTGTCCGCCGAAGGAGGGAAGGCGCAGGGCGTCGACCCTGCGGCCGATGACGGCGAGCAGCGCGGGAAGGACGATGAGGGCGGCAACCAGGTCGAACAGGACCACGGCAATACCGCCGATCCCGATGGAGCGCATGATGGGCTGGGGGAAGAACAGCAGCCCGGCGAAGGCGATCATGACGGTGACGCCTGAGAAGGCGACGGTACGCCCCGCGGTTGCCAGGGTTGTGGGGATGGCAGCGGCGGTATTGCCGGAACGTTTCATCTCCTCGCGGAAGCGGCTGACCATGAACAGCCCGTAGTCGATGGCCAACCCCAGTCCCAGGATGGTGGCGACGTTGACGGCGAAGACGGAGATGTCGGTGACATAGGTGAGCGCGCGCAGCAGCGTGAGGGACCCGAGGATGGCCAGACCGCCCACCGCGAGCGGCATGAGCGCTGCCACCAGGCCACCGAAGATGACCACCAGCAGCAGGAGCAGAACCGGGAGCGAGAACAGTTCGGCGCGAATGATGTCGCTCTCGGCCTGCTCGGAGATCTCGGCCTCGATGGGCAGCGGGCCGCCGAACCGGGCGTCCAGTACATCGGAGTCGATGTCGTCGACGATGGCGTGGTAGGACTCCATCCGCTCGGCCTTGTCCGCACCGTTGAGGGTGAGCGGGATGTACGTGGCGTGGCGGTCCTCGGAGACGAGGGCACCGCGCTGCATGTCGGTGAGCCCCTCGTCGAGATAGGTCGTGGCCGATTTCACGTGCTCGTCGGGCAGCCGGTCGACGACGTCGCCGATGGCACGTGCGAAGGTCGGGTCGTCGACTTCGACGTCGTCGTCGCGGTAGACCGCGACGACATCCACGTCGTCGCGCCCCAGTTCCTCCTGGAGGACTTCGGCGGCTCTGGCCGACTCCGCACCGGGATCCTCGAAACCACCGTCGGTGACGGCGCTGAACAGGCCCGTGCCCCAGACCCCGGCGAACACGACGAACGCCCCGGTCAGCAGAAGCACCCAGACCCGGCCACGGTAGGCGAGCCTGCCGAGCGCAGTGAACATGAAGCGACCCTCCGATGGGTGTTAATTTAAGGTAAATACGCCTAATTTCAGTAAACGGCGTAAGCTTACGCCGTTTACTGAAGCGGACCGCGTTAACCGATGTCAAGGTGGGCAAGGCGGGCCCAACCCTCCGGTAAGGAACAACTGTGCCAAACGAGGCGGTATCAACACAGGTCAGCGGGACGGAACCGGCAATCCAGCCGCTGTCCAGGCGTGAACGTGTGCGCGAAGCCACACTCGTGGAGATCAAGGACATCGCGCGGCGCCACCTGGTGGAACACGGTCCGGGCGGAGTCTCGCTGCGCGCGATCGCGCGCGACATGGGCATGACCGCCCCCGGCCTCTACCGCTATTTCTCCAGCCTGGACGACCTGTTGCTGTCGCTGAGCGCGGACTTCTTCACCGAACTTTCGATGGCCGTACGCACCGCCAACGACGCCCTCCCGGAAAGGGACGTGGACGGCCGTCTCCTGAGCTCGCTGCGCGCCTTTCGTACCTGGGCGCTGGCCAACCGTGCCGAGTTCACCCTGTTGTTCGGCCCGTCCCACCCGCACCGCTCCTGCCAGCACGAGAGCGTGGCGATCGAAGCGGGCCGGCACTTCGCGGCGACCTTCCTGACCCTGTTCGACGAGTTGCTCCAACAGCACCGGGTCAGCCTTCCTCCCGAGGACGACATCTCCCCGGAACTGAGCCGGCAGCTGCGGGCTTTTGCCGAACACGCCGGCTTCACCACGGAAAACGCCAGCGACGGTGCGCTACGCGTGCTCGTCGGCTGCTGGGTCCGGCTTTACGGGCTGGTGTGCATGGAGGTGTTCCAGCACATGGAATTCGCCATGGACACCATGGAAGCCCTGTTCGAGGCTGAGTTGAGCGACATCCTGAGCTCAGCAGGGGTGGAGTACCGGTCGCCCCGGTAAACGGGAACGCACTCGTCTGCGACCGCGCCCCATGCGCAATCCGCACGGCGCCCCGAGCCACCCACGCCCACCCCATGTCCGAATAGAGTTGATCAACCCCATTGGCAACCCCTCACACCGAAGGACCCCGTTTTGGACGTTCCCCGCGACGGTGAGCCTGAGCCCGGCCAGGAGCCGCCCCCGGTTCCCCAGGCCGCACCGCGTGAGCCGACCGTGGATGAGCCCCGCCCCCAGCAGGGTCCCTCGCCCGCACAGCCGCCCCCTTCCCCAGCGCACACCGACGGCCGGCCGCCTTCGCAGCCAACAGCCGAGAACGGCCGGCGGTCCCCCGTCGGTCCCCCTCCCTGGGCAGCACCGGGCGGGCCCTTCCCCGCCGCACCGGCTCGTCCCCACGGCCCGCCCGCCTGGCAGCAGGGAACGTCCGGTCCCGGCTACCAGCAGCCGCCCGGATGGGGCTACGGTGTGCAACCGTCTCCCCCGGGGCACGGCCAGGGGCCGTGGCCGTACGCGGCGCACCCTGCCTCGGGGTACGGCCCGTGGGCGCCTCAGCCCTCACAACCCCGGCCCCTCCGCCGCGGACTCGGCCTCTGGCTGACCGCGGGAGGCTCGGCGTTCGCCGCGGTGGTCTCACTGGTGCTGTGCGTGGGGCTCATGGTCGTCTCCATCCAGGACGGTTCGACCTCCCCCGGAAAACCCGAACGGCCCTACGACTCCAGCTGGTACTCCTCCGCCGACCCGATCGCCGTGGACATCCAGGACCACCCGCTGTACGACCTGTCGCCGCCGGCACCGGTGGACTGCGACGTCCCCGCCTTCGACGCCTCCTCTGCGGCGGAGTGGGAGTCCTTCACCGAGACGGTGGGCCCCTGCCTGGACGCCATGTGGAACCCGACCATGGCGGAACTGGGACTGCACCCGGAGACTCCCTCCTACGTCGTGCTGGACAAGGTGCCGCCGGAGATGGAGGGCGACGACGAGGAGGGGTGGGTCCTGGCGTACTACATGGACTACGACCTCACCATCACCGTGCTCGTACCCAGCGTCCGCAACCTGCTGCCGTACCCCAACATGGGCGACGAGCGCATTTGGTTCGCGCTCCTGGCCCACGAGTACGGCCACCACATCCAGGGACAGACCGAGATCCTGGCGGAGAGCGACTCCGTCGGCAACAGCTCCACGTCCGACAACGAGTTCCTGGACTCGAGCCGCCGGGTGGAACTCCAGGCCGAGTGCTTCGCAGGAGCGGCCTTCACAGCGGTCAACGGGTACGGAGCCGACGATGCGGAGTTCACCAACCGCAACTTCAACGCCGACAGTGCCGACAGCACCAGCCACGGGAGCGCGACCAACCGCGTGCACTGGTTCGACTCCGGGGCCGAGATGGAGACCCTTGAGGCGTGCAACACCTTCGGCGCGAGCAAGGCGCTGACCAAGTAGCCGGGGAAGCGCGCTCCCCCGCATCACCGGAACGGGCCGTGCTCGCGGCCACCATCGCGAGCACGGCCCGTTCCGGTGCGCCCTCCGATGCCCAACGTCGCGGTGGCAGGACCGGGCGGGCCTGCTAGCGGGTTCTCTCCAGCTGGTGGCGCTTGCCCTCGGCCTGGGCGATCCGGTCGCGGATGGAGTACAGGGTCTGCTTCAGATAATTGATATGGGCCTGACGACCAGGGAAGTCCGCACTGTTGCGCACGACTTTGCGCAGCACGAGGGACAGCACTCCCACCACCAGGATCCACGTGAAGTAACCGCCTGCTCCCCCACCGCCCGAGGAGAGATCGGCGACACAGCCGGTAACCAGGCCCAGCAACAGGAGTGCACAGACGATCGGGTGGGCGACCGAACCGATCTCGTACCAGCGGTGCACCCGCACGGCCTTGTCGATCGCCGCGACGTAGTTGTCCTGTTCCCTGCGGCAGGTGTGCTCCAGACTCCCCAAATGATGGGCGACGTCACCGGCCTGCCCCAGCAGCGCGTCCGCACCGGCGCGGGCCGGACCCGTGACCGGTCCGGCAGCGGCCTGGAAGGCGGCCGTCCACGCCTCAGTCGTCGTGGAGACGAGCTGGTCCTCCTTCTCGGACCGGCGTTCCCCCGCGAGCAGCCGGGCAAGGACCAGGACCGCGGTGTCCGGCCGGTCGGGCTCGAACAGGACCGCGCTGTCGTGGCCCTGCGCCAGAATCCGGTTGATGTGCTGCGCGGTCCGAAATACTGCGCGGGCCGCCTCCTGATAGTCGCGGACCAGCATCTGATAGCCCTGGCAGGGGGCCTCGGACGGGCAGGAGTGCCGGGGGTCGGCGCAGTGGTGGGTGGCCATGACCGACAGCACCTCCTCCAACCAGCCGATCGGGCTGCGCCGCATCCCGGGCACGAAGAAGGCGCGGACCAGGGTGTCCACGGCCGCGGGGTTCACCCCGTCGCCACGGACCAGGTTCTGCTTGAGCAGCCCCATCCGCATGTCGAAGCCCCGGTAACGAGGGGCGAGGTCGGGGCGCAGGTCGGCGACGAAGCGTGCCACCGCGAGGTCGGGGGCCTCGGGTTCGCGACGCAGCACGGCCCGGTTGACCAGGGTGTCGCCCAGGTCGTCGATGATCCAGTCGCGCAGATCACCGCGGCTGAGCGAATCCCCGAACATCAGCACGGCCGCCGGCCAGTCTCCCTGCATCGCCTCGGCCAGTGCCCCGGGTTCGTAGAAACGCCGGCCGGCGAACTCGAATGGCGGAACGGACCTGGCGGAACGGGACAACTGGTGGCCCGGGCCGGTGACGACCCCACTGGCAACGGGCGGGGGCTGCGAGCGGTAGGCGAAGGACGAGGCCGCGGAGGATCGGCGGGGCCCGGTGGGCTCCAGCTTCTCCACCGCTGTGCTGCCCTCGCTCAACGCCGACTCGGTGTCCATTCCCCGCTCCCCTGCTCCGAGGAGGGTGTTGAGGAGTTCGTGGGCGCGGTAGCGCCGCCCGGGTTCCTTCTCCAGACAACGACGCACCACCGGCAGCAGCGCCGGGTCCAGGCCGGCAAGGTCGGGCTCGTCCATGATCACCCGTTTGATGACCGCCGGTACGTTGGGCCCGTCGAAGGCGTTGCGCCCCGTCGCCGCGTAGGCCATGACCGCCCCCCAGGAGAAGACGTCCACGTGCGGGGTGAGTGCGACGCCCTCGATCTGTTCGGGGGCCATGTAGGCGGGGGTCCCGATAACCGCGCTGGCCAGGACCTTGGTCTGCTCTGTGGCCTTGGCGATCCCGAAGTCGATGACGCGGGGGCCGTCCGGGGCGAGGATGATGTTGTCGGGTTTGAAGTCGCGGTGCAGGATGCCGGCCCGGTGGATGGCGGTCAACGCCGTGGCGGTGGAGATCGCCAGTCGTTGTAGTCCGGCCCCGGAGAGCGGCCCTCGATCATGCACGCGTTCGGCCAGCGTGGGGCCTTCGAGGTACTCGGTGGCGATCCAGGGCTGGGGGGCAAAAAGATCGGCGTCGAAGACCTGGGCGATGCAGAAGGGACTGACCTTGCGGGCGGCCTCGATCTCTCGGGAAAGACTTTCGCGCACGCCCTCGGTCGCCTGGCCGCGGTGCAGGAGTTTGACGGCGGCGAGCCGGCCTTGGTCGTCCTCCCCCAGGTAGACGGCGCCGAAGCCGCCTTCGCCGAGCAGGCGCTGCAACCGGTAACCGCCGACCTTCAGGTTCTCACCGTTAGCCGCTTCTTGCGTCACCGTCGCGTTCCCCTCGCAGCATCGGCACCTTTTCCCGCCCGCGCAGTCTGCCGGCACCGGGATGTTTGACGGACACCGAAGCGGGCCGGTGCCGAATGCGGCCGTGTCGGCACGGTCAGCGACCGGGATGTCGCCGGTCTCCGATTGCCCTGAGCAACTCCGGCCATCCGCAGAGCTTGACGCGTTCACCGCGCGACAACCGCCGGGCCAGCGCGGCCTCCGCGGCATCGATGTCCAGCCAGTCAGTATAGGAGCTGGTCGCCGCACCGCAATCGGCCAGCATCCGGTCGGCGCAGACGTCGGGTGGGGTCCTGCGCAGCATGGGCGCGTCCTCCAGGAGCGCCCGGGCGGTCTCGGCGGCGTCGGACTTGTTCGTGCCGATCACCCCGTAAGCGCCTCGTTTGAGCCATCCGGCGACGTACTCTCCGTGCATCGGATGCCCGTGGGAGTCGAGGGCCCGGCCCCGGTCGTGAGGGACCGTCGCGGTCACGGGGTCGAAGGGAACACCGGGAAGCGGCCGACCGACCGAGCCGACCGAGCGGACGACCATTCCCACCGGCAATACCTCGCGTTCACCGGTCCCCTGCAGCCGCCCCTCGTCGTCGAGTCGCGTGTGCTCGAGCTCCAGGCCCTCGACCCGCCGGGTGCCGAGGACCGCGGTGGGCCTTCGCCAGAACCTCAGTTCGACACGGCGCACGCCTTCTTTCGGATGCCGGGCCCATTCGGCCAGGGTTCGCACATTGGTGCGTGCCGTGCGCGACATCTCCTCCGGGGCGAGGGACGGGGACAGGGGCGGATCGGTGGGGTGCACCCCGATACCGACACCGGGCAGGCGCCCCAGCTCGCGCAGTTCCTTGGGGGAGAATCTGGTCCGGTCCGGTCCGCGCCGCGCGACCAGGTGCACCCTGTGGATCCGGCTGGCGGCCAGCGCGTCCAGGACGGGTGCGGGGACATCGGTGCGGCGCAGGTCGTCGACGGTGCGGCTGAGGACGCGGACCACATCCAGCGCGACATTGCCCGCCCCCACGACCGCGACCTCTTCGGAGTCGAGCGCGAAACACCCGAGGCCGGTGTCGGGGTGGCCGGAGTACCAGTTGACGATGTCGACGGCGGCGATGCTTCCCGGCAGCTCCTCGCCGGGAATCCCCATGAGGCGGTCGGTGGAGGCACCGGTGGCGTAGACCACGGCGTGGTAGGCGTGGGCCAGGTCGGTGCGGGTGACATCGCGACCGAATTCCACCCCGCCCACGAATTGCACGCGGGGGTCCTCCAGGACCCGGGCCAGTACGGCGGCAATCGTCTTGATGGTGGGGTGGTCGGGAGCGACACCGTAGCGGACGAGGCCGTAGGGGGTGGGCAGCCTGTCGATGACGTCCACGGCCACGGGTTCGCGGGTCTGGCCGATCAGCGCTTGGGCCGTGTAGATGCCCGCAGGTCCGGATCCGATGACGGCGACGCGTAGCGCGTCGGATGGCTCCACCCCACCATTGTGCCTCACAACCGCAGGTCGCAGCGGTAGAACGGGGGCGATGCGCGTCCCGCGTTCCGCCCGGCGGGGGCGGAACGCGGGGCCAGCGGGCTCAGCCGGCAGGCTCGTCGGCCAGCGCCTTCTCGGTCTGCTTGGCGACCGTCTCGATGAGCTTGCGGGCCAGGTCCTGGGGGGCCAGACCCATCTCGCCGAGGATCTTCTCGCGCTTCGCGTGGTCGAGGAAACGCTGCTGCACACCGAAGGTACGTACCGGAACGTCGATCTCGGCATCGCGCATCGCACGGGCGACCGCGTCACCCACCGCGCCGACGCGGCCGTTGTCCTCGACGACGGCCACGACGCTGTGCCGAGCGGCCTCGGGCACGAGGGCCGGGTCCAGGGGTTTGACCCATCGCGGGTCGACGACGGTGACCCCGATGCCCTGGGCGGCCATCCGATCAGCGACCTCACAGCAGGTCTCGGCCATCGCACCGACGGCGACCAGCAGCAGATCGGGGGTCCGGCCGTCCTTCTCCGCGCGCCGCAGCAGGTCCATACCGCCGATGTGACCGACGGCCGGGATGTCCGCTCCCACGACTCCCTTGGGGTAGCGCACGACGGTGGGGCCGTCGTCCACGGCGACGGCCTCGCGCAGGAGTTCGCGCAGCCGGGTTGCATCGCGCGGCACGGCCAGGCCGAGGTTGGGCACGACCTGCAGGATCGACATGTCCCACATCCCGTTGTGGCTGGCCCCGTCGTCCCCGGTGACCCCAGCACGGTCGAGGACGAAGGTGACGCCCTGACGGTGCAGGGCCACGTCCATCAGGACCTGGTCGAAACAGCGGTTGAGGAAGGTGGCGTAGACGGCCACGACCGGGTGCAGGCCGCCCATGGCCAGGCCGGCTGCCGAGGTCGCGGCGTGCTGCTCGGCGATACCCACGTCGTAGATGCGATCGGGGTGTGCCTCGGCGAACGCGGCGAGGCCGGTGGGATGCAGCATGGCCGCGGTGATGGCGACGAGGTCGGAGCGCTCGGAACCGAGGCTGACCATTTCCTCGCTGAACACCGAGGTCCACTTCAGCCCGGGCTTGGCCGACTGCAGCCCCGTCTCGACGTCGAACGCGCCGAGGGAGTGGAACTGGTCCTCCTCGTGGTTCTCGGCCGGGGCGTAGCCCTTGCCCTTGTGGGTGAGCACGTGCACGATGACGGGGCCGCCGAAGTCGCGGGCGCGCCGCAGCGCCTTCTCGACCGCGGCCGTGTCGTGGCCGTCGATGGGGCCGAGGTACTTCAGTCCCAGGTCCTCGAACATGATCTGCGGTTGGATCGCGTCCTTGAGGCCCTTCTTGAAGCCGTGCAGCGCCTCGTACAGCGGCGGTCCGACGACCGGGGCCCGGTTCAGGGCGGTTTTGGCGATGTCGAGGACCTGCTCGTAGCCCTGTGTCATACGCAAGGACGCGAAGTGGTCGGCGAGCCCGCCGATGGTCGGCGAGTAGGAGCGGCCGTTGTCGTTGACGACGATGACCACGCGCCGGTTCTTGCCCTCCGCGATGTTGTTGAGCGCCTCCCAGGCCATGCCACCGGTGAGCGCGCCGTCGCCGATGAGGGCGACCACGGTGCGGTCGGTACGGCCCTGCACCTCGTTGGCCTTGGCCAGGCCGTCGGCGTAGGACAGTGCGGTGGAGGCGTGCGAGTTCTCGATGAAGTCGTGCTCGGACTCCGCGCGCGACGGGTAGCCCGAAAGGCCGCCCTCGCTGCGCAGGTCGGAGAGGTCCTGGCGACCGGTGAGCATCTTGTGCACGTATGCCTGGTGCCCGGTGTCGAACAGGATGGGGTCGCGCGGGGAGTCAAAGACCCGGTGCAGCGCAACGGTGAGCTCAACGACACCCAGGTTGGGGCCGAGATGTCCGCCCGTTCTGGCGACCTGTGAGATCAGGGACTCACGGATCTCGGCCGCGAGCTGGGGGACCTGCTCCGCGGAGAGCTTTTTCAGGTCGTCCGGATTGTGCACCGACTCGAGCAACGTCACTCTCGTCATCTGGATTCTGGCGCGGATGGTCCGGCGGTCACGCCGGGAAGAACGCGCCTCGCTCCTTCCTGAGGGTGTTGGTCGGACACGGGCGGCGTCGGGGCCTCCCGTTGCCCGTGTCAGACACGATGCGGGCCGCACGGCCCGGATCGTCCCGCTCGTCCCCGGCGGGGGCGGCGGGGCGGGGTCTTTGCGGGGCCGGGTGTCGGCCCTGCGGGGCTCCCCACAACCGTGTTCCACGCGGGGTACGTTCCGGGTACCGAGCGCAACGCCCGTCACCGGATGGCCCACCCGAGCGCAACCGCTCATCAGCGTGAAACTCAGCCATCACGAGTGCACCTCCCTCTGGTACCGATGACTCGGTCCGGGTCGACCCGCGGGCCCCTCGGCGAAGCGGGACCCGGGCGCCGCGGGCGGGGAGCGGATGCCCCTCGTCTGCGAATCGGACGCGCCGCGCATGCGGGCGCGCTCATCCCGAGTCTACGAGCCCCGAACGCCGTTCTCGCCCCGAACCTACCGAAGTCACCCAGCTTCTCGCCCTGCTCGGGCGCCTCGGGCCCACACGTGCAAACGCCGCAGCTCGTCACCGATGTCGGTGGTGGTCCAATGGGCGTTGAGGCCGCTGGGGTTGGGCAGGACCCAGACCGGCACCCCGCTGATGGCCTCTTCCGTGTCCTGGCGGCCGATCCGGGCCTTGGGCCGACCGAAGGCGCGACGGTAGGCGGTGACGCCCAGCACCCCCAGTGTCCTGGGGCGATGGCGCTCCAACAGTGCGGCGAGCACCGCACCGCCCTCGCGCAGCTCGGCGGGGGCCAGCTCGTCGGCACGGGCGCTGGCCCTGGCTGCCAGGTTGGTGATCCCCACCCCCAGTGCGGGCAGTTGGTCCTGCTCGTCGGGCCGCAGCAGCCGAGGGGTGAGGCCGGCGGCGTGTAGTGCGGGCCAGAACCGGTTTCCGGGACGGGCGAAGTGAAATCCCGTCCAGGCGGAGTAGAGACCGGGGTTGATTCCGCACAACAGGATGTCCAGGTCCGGGCCGAGGACGTCGGGCACGGTCCGGTCGGCAGCCGCGACGAGGTCGGCCCTGGTGGGACGGGCGGGCATAGGGGTCCTTTCCGGGGCGGGTACTGCTCAGGCCAGAAGCGAGCGGACCAGGAGCACCGTTCCCGAAGCAGTGATGAGTACCAACAGTGTCCACCGCAGGCACGGCCCGTCGAGGAAGCGGCGCAGCGGGCGGGCGAGCAGGAAACCGGCGATGGTGAACGGCACGAAGACACAGCCGACCAGGAGTTCGCGCAGCTGTAGTTGGCCACCGACGGCCAGCGCGACCAAGGAGACGAGCGCCCCGACGATGAAATAACCGCCGAGTGTCGCGCGCACGCGAGGACCGGTCTCGTGTTGGTAGACCAGGGCGATGGGCGGTCCTCCGATGGAGGTGGCCGTCCCGGTCACCCCGGAGATCGTCCCGGCCACGCTCAGCGTGCGGGGGGTGGGGCGCAGTCGCACGGTGGAGACGGTGAGGGCCACGGCCACCAGGACCAGGATCCCGACCGCGATCCCGAGCGTGCGGGGCGACAGCACCGCCACCACCCACACCCCGGCCACCGTGCCCACCATCCGTCCGGCCAGTGCCCAGGAGACACCCCGGAAGTCGACGTGGCGCCACTCCGAACCGATCGTGAGCATCGGCAGCACCGCGGTGGCCACGAGCATGGACCCCGGCATCAGTGAAGGGTCCAGCATCGATACGACCGGGGCGGCGATGAGGCCGAGCCCGAGACCGGCCCCGCTCTGTACCAGGGCGCCGAGGAGCACGGCCGTACCGGCGATGAGCACAAAGACCAGATCGGACACGGAAGGCGAGACTACTCCCCGGCCGGCCGTGCGGGGCCGGTGGGTGCTAGAGCACGCTCGTGGGCGGGTTGCGCAGCCCCGGGATCGGCCAGGTCCACCAGGGCCGGGCGGCCTGGGTCTCGACGATGGTCACGGGGACGTCGGCCGAGGCCGGGCCGGACGGCTCCAAAGACGGGTCGCCGGGGCGTTCGCGGGGGCGCTGATGGACCAGCACTCCCCGCGCGGTCGACTCCGCGTTCTGCTGTAGCAGCGGCATCGGGAACCACTCCCCTTCGTCTGCCCTGATCGGTTCTGCACGGCCAATCATGTGCGCGACGGACTAGAGGAAGGTGCGCCCAGTGTTGGAAAAAGGTGAGAGGCGGCCCCCGGAGGGGAGGGAGCTCCGGGGGCCGCGGTACCGGTCGTGCGCGCCGATGGAGTGGTGGGTCGGCGGCGCGGCCGGCTGGGAGAGCCCGGGGGTCAGCCTCGGGCGTGGGTCTTTCTGCTCCGGCGCGACACGGCGTCGAGGATGACGGCGATCAGCAGGACCGCGGCGGTGATCATGAACCGGACCGAGGAGTCCATCTGGAGGAGGTACAGCCCGGAGGTGATGGCTCCCAGGACCAGACCGCCCAGCAGCGCGGAGTAGGCGCTGCCGCGTC
The DNA here is from genome assembly GCF_030268225.1 of Nocardiopsis ansamitocini. GTDB lineage: Bacteria > Actinomycetota > Actinomycetes > Streptosporangiales > Streptosporangiaceae > Nocardiopsis_D > Nocardiopsis_D ansamitocini. Next base: position 355,363 of record NZ_BSQG01000005.1, read on the forward strand.
CACCGAACAGGCTCGTGCCGCCGATGACGGCCGCGGCGATGGCGAGCATGAGCACGTCACCGGAGCCGGTGGACTGGCTGATGGCGAAGGCCCGGGAGACGGCCATGATGCCGCCCACCGCTGCCAGCGTCGAGGCCAGCGCGAACACCGAGATGCGCACGAAGTCGACGTTGATGCCCGCACGCCGTGCGGCCTCTGCGCTGCCGCCGACGGCGAAGACCATCCGGCCGTATCGGGTCTTGCGCAGCATCAGGTCGAAGGCCACGACGAAGCCGACGAAGATCAGGAAGGAGAGGGGGACGCCCTTCCACAGGTTGAGCACGGCCACCGACCCGAAGACCGGGACGGCCAGGAACACGGTACGCACGGCGATCTCGATGAGCGACTTGGCGGGCAGGCCCGCCGCCGCGCGTCGGCGTTCCCCGAGGATGTTGAGCACGAGGTAGAGCGCGACCGCGATCCCGGCGATCGTCCACCCGATGACCGGGACGAAGAAGGTCTGGGTGAGGTAGGCGATGGCGCCGGTGTAGGGCACGTTGACGGTGCCGTCGGAGCCCAGCAGGTAGAGCTGCATGCCCTGCCAGCCGATCAGGCCGGCCAGGGTGACCACGAACGCGGGAACGCCGATCTTGGCGAAGACCGTGCCCTGCAGCACGCCGATCACGACACCCGACACCACCGCGAGGGCGATCGCCGCGATCTCGGGCAGCCCCTGGTTGACGGCCAGGACGGCCAGGACCGCACCGGAGACGCCGGAGACCGAACCGACCGACAGGTCGATTTCCCCCAGCAGCAGGACCATGATGACGCCGCAGGACATCAGGCCGGGCGCGACGATCTGCAACGCCAGGTTGGAGAGGTTCTGCGGGGACAGGAAGTTGGCGTTCAGGGACTGGAAGACCACGCAGATGAGAACGAGGCCGATGAGGACCGGGGCCGGGCCGAGTTCACCGCCGCGCAGGCGGCGTACCACGGCCGAGGCCAGGCCGCTGGGCGACTTGGCGGTCACGATGAGGCGGGGGTCGCGCACGCCGACGGCGCTGTCCGCGACTGGGGTCTGCTGGGCCATCACGCTTCCTCCGTTCCCGGCACCGAGACACGACCGGCCCGCCGGGACACGGCGTTGTCCGAGGCTCCGGTGATGGCTGCCACGATCTCCTCGTAGCTGGTGTCCTCGACCCGGAAGTCTCCGGCGTTGCGGCCCAGGCGCAGGACCGCTGCCCGGTCGGCGACCGCGCGGACGTCTGCCATGTTGTGGCTGATCAGGATCACTCCGAGCCCCTTGTCACGGAGGCGTTCGATGAGGTCGAGGACCTGGGCGGTCTGGGCGACGCCCAGCGCCGCGGTGGGCTCGTCCAGCATGACGACCTTGGGGTCGCCCAGCAGGGAGCGGGCGATGGCGATGATCTGGCGCTGGCCTCCCGAGAGGGAGGCCACCGGGATGCGCAGGCTGGGGATGCTGACGGAGAGCGAGTCCAGCAGTTCGCTGGCACGGCGCTCCATCTCCACCTCGTCCAGGACTCCGCCGGTGGTGCGCTCGTTTCCGAGGAACAGATTGGCGACGATGTCCAGGTTGTCGCAGAGCGCGAGGTCCTGGTAGATGGTGGCGATGCCCAGTTGCTGGGCGTCCCCGGGCTTGGCGACCGGGACTGCCCGGCCGTCCCAGAAGATGGTGCCGGTGTCAGCGGGGTGAACGCCCGCGATCACCTTGACGAGGGTGGACTTTCCGGCGCCGTTGTCACCCAGCAGGGCGACGACCTCGCCCGGGTCGACCCGAAGATCGACCTCGCTGAGCGCCTGTACCGCGCCGAACCGCTTGGAGATCCCGGAGAGTTCCAGGACTGGTTGTGTCATTGTCGCTTCCTCAAGCCGCGCCCCGACGGGGTCTGTGGATCCCTCGGCCGCCTGTTGTCGCCGTGGAGGGGGCACCGGGCGAATGGACGGGCCCGGTGCCCCTGCTTCCGGTTTCGCTACTGCCCCGACCCTGCCGACTTGCACAGGTCGGTGTCGGCGTAGGCCGAGGTGCAGATCTCTTCGACGGTGTAGAGGCCGTCGGCGATGATGGTGTCCTCGATGTTGTCGACGGTGACCGCGACCGCTGGGAGCAGCACGGCGGGGACGGTCTCGCCGCCGCCGTCGGTGGCCTCGGTGACGGTGTACTCGCCACCGCCGTCGTACTCGCCGCCGGTGGCTGCGGCGATCGCCATCTCCGCGGCCACCTGGGCCTCGGGGCGGATGGCCTTGTAGACGGTCATGTACTGGTCACCGGAGATGATGCGCTGGATGCCCGCGAGCTCGGCGTCCTGACCGGTGATGGGGGGCATCTCGTCCACGCCGGCGCTCTTGAGCGCGGCGATGATGCCGCCGGCCATGCCGTCGTTGGCGCTGTAGACGCCGGAGATGTTCTCGACGCCGATGGAGGTGATCGCCTGTTCCATCTGCTGCTGGGCCTTGTCGTTGGACCAGTCGGGGGTGTCGTACTCGGCACCGATCTCGACCTGGCCGTCCAGGGCCTCGTGCGCGCCGGCCTTGAAGTCGGCGGCGTTGGGGTCGGTGGGCGAACCGTTGATCATGACAATCTCGCCCTCGCCGGTCGCGCCGGCCTCCTCGATGCCTTCGAGGAGCGACTCGCCCTGAACGGTGCCGACGGTCTTGTTGTCGAAGGAGACGTAGTAGTCCACGCCGCCCTGGGCCAGACGGTCGTAGGCGACGACCGGAACGTTCTGCCCCTTGGCCTGCTGGACGATACCTCCGGCTGCTTCGGCGTCGACGGCGTCCAGGACCAGGACGTTGACGCCCTCGGTCAGCATGGCCTCGGCCTGCGACTGCTGCTTGGCGGTGTCCTGATCGGCGTTCTGGTAGGCGACGTCGCAGTTGGGACAGAGCTCGGCGACGGCCTCTTCGAAGTAGGGCTTGTCGAACTTCTCGTAGCGCGCGGTCTTTGACTCGGGGAGGAGCAGCCCGATGGTGAAGCCCTCCTCGACCGAGGCATCGCCGCCTTCGCCTGCGGCTCCACCCGTGGTGGTGGCCCCGCAGCCCGCCAGTGTCAGCACGGTCGCGGCACCGACCGCGGTGCCGACCATCACGCGGTGGACGAACCTGTTTCGCTTGCTCATTACTTGGCCTCCTTGTGGGTCCACCGACCCGGGGGATGCGGACGCGCCCACCGCAACGTGCGCTGGATCACTCGGTGAACCGATGCCGTGAAGTCAAACTCTTGGAAACCTTGGCGTCAAGCCTTGAACACATAACTGAAACGTTACGGACATCGACTTCACGCCTTGAAGGCAGCGTTCACCCAGGTCAATGGGCTTATCGCCCGATTTGTGAAAATCTGTGCCGCCGGAAGTCTTTTACCTAGTAGCTTCAGACAGTGGAGACAAGAGCGGTTCGCAGGGCACCGCGCAGGGCCGCACGGCGGCCGAGTTCGCCTTGAACGAGCTGTAGGTCGGCGAGTGCGCTGCCCAGTGCTCCCAGTTCCATGGCCCGGCGCATGGGTTCGAGCAGCAGCTCTCCCGACTCGGCGATGGCACCGCCCACGATGACCATCTGCGGGTTGAACATGTTGACCATGATCGCCACACCGCGCCCCAGGGCCGAGCCCGCCTCGGAGACGATCCGCCGGCATCCGGGATCGCCCGCGACAGCAGCCGCGATCAGCCCCTCAAGCGTGGCCCCGTGTTCGACACTGCTGTACTGGGGCAGCATGTCCAACAGGTGCGGGGCCCCCACCAGCGTCTCCAGGCAGCCGCGGTTGCCGCAACGGCACACCTGTCCGCGCTCGTCGAGACCGATATGCCCGATCTCCCCGGCGGTTCCCCCCGCACCGCGGAAGAGCTGTCCCGAGATCATCACGCCCGCCCCCACCCCCTGGGCGACGTTGACGTAGACCACGTGCTCCACTCCGCGGGCCACGCCCTCGAAGGACTCCGCCAGGGCGCACAGGTTGGCGTCGTTGTCGACGGTGACGGGGAGCCCCAGCCGTTCGGCGAGCTCGCTGCCCGGAGCGAACCCCGCCCAACGCGGCATGCAGGTGATCCCCCCGACCGCTCCGCTGACCGGGTCGATGGGGCCGGGAACGGCTGCGGCCACCCCGATGACCATCGAGTGGTCCACTCGGGCCTGGGTGAGCAGTGTCTCGGTCAGCCAGACGGCACGCCGGACGCCGCGCACGGGGTCGTCGGCCACGTCGTAGGCGATCGACTCCTCCAACAGCAACCGCCCCTGGCTGTCGCCCAGGGCGACGCCGAGACGGGTGTTGGCGAAGTCGATCGCCACCACCACACCGGGCGGACGCAGCAGGGTGACCGCACGCGCCCGGCGACCGTTGGAGGAAGTCTCTCGCACCGATACCGCACCGGTGGAGCGCAGGTCGCGCACGATGTTGGAGACGCTGGCCGCCGAGAGGCCGGTGGAGCGCGCGATCTCGGCCTGGGTCAGGGTGCCGCCTTCACGCAGTGCGGCCACGACCCGCTCGCGGTTGGCCTGGCGCAAAGCAGCCTGCGACCCGGGCGTAACCTGCGCGTCCGTCGTCACGGATGCTCCTTCGCTCGACCATCGGTGGCCCAAGGCCGGTGCAGTCGAGCTTACAAGGCTTGAAAACACCCGGTGAGATGGCACCTCGAATGCCGGCGCGCCGGGAAACGCGGATCAGTTGTCGTCGCCGTCCTCTCTGTCACCGTCCCTGTCACCGTCCCCGTCGCCGCCGTCCCGAACGTCGTCCCGGGTGTCCTCGTCCCGCTCTTCGTCGGTGTCCTCGGAACCATCCGGGGCCTCGTCGCGCTCCTCTTGGGCCGGAGCCTCCGTTTCGCCCACACCGGGGGTGTCGTCGCAGGCGGAGAGCGAGGTCACCGCGAACAGCACGATCGCTCCCGCCACGGCTAGGCGGCGCAACGCGGTGAGCGTCCCAAGGGTGCGAGCTGCCATGGTGGTTCTCCTCTTCGCCGGTGACCCCGACCGGACGGGATCGGTTGCGCGATGGCGTCTCTACCCCGTGCGGGCGGCGACGAACGGGACCGCGGCGATCTCCAGGCACGGAAGCCGGAACGCACCACCGGGGGAATCGGGTGCGAAAGTGGAACCTCGGCAAACGACGGCGCGGGCAGTGGGGGTCGAGTGGAAGCGGCTGCATCAAGGAACGGGCCACGGCGAGTGGCGGCCCGCACCCTGCCCTGGCCTACTCCGGTTCGGGCGGGTGGTTGAGCCATGGAACGGACCGGTGACGAGGGCCGGGCCGTGCGGTTGTCGACCGCCGATGCCGGCTTCGCGGCAGCGCTGGCAATGCGTGCACAGCGCGCCCCTGCCCGGGCCGGGGCGGCACGGGTGGTTGCGATCGAGGGCAGATCGGGAGCGGGAAAGAGCTTCGTCGCCGCTCTGCTCGGCTCCCACCTGGGATGGCCGGTCCTGCACCTGGACGATCTCTACCCCGGGTGGACGGGCCTGGCGGCCACGGAGGCACTGGTGCGCCGGTGGGTCGTCGATCCACTGGTAGGAGGTGCGGACCCGTACTGGCGTCGCTACGACTGGGAACGGGGGGAGCACACCGAATGGGTGCGCACCCCCGTCTCCGACGGTCTGGTCGTCGAGGGGTGCGGCAGCGGGGCACAAGGGCTGCGCCCGTTCCTGGCCGCGCTGATCTGGGTCGAGGCGCCCGCCTCGCTGCGGACCAGGCGGCTGGACGCCAGGTCGGACGCGGCCGACTACGCTCCCCACCGCTCGATGTGGGCCGCCCAGGAGGACCTCTTCTACGCCGAGCACCGGTGCAACGACCACGCCGACACGATCGTGGACAATCCATCCGGCCCACCGAGGGGAGCCAACAGCAGACATACGTTTCAGCGGTGAAGCGGCCGGTTGCCCGCCCCCACGCTGGGGTGTCCTTGCGGACCGGCATCGGACGGGTTCGCCGGCGACCGCGCCCGGCAACGCGCAACCGGCATCCGCGGCCTGCCGGCGCGTCCGGACGAGTCGCGCGACGGGGGCCGGCAAAGGGGTGGTGACCGGGGCGGAGCCGAAGGCGACGGGAGTCGGCCCGCTGCGCCGGCCCTACCCCACCGGACGCGCGTCGGGGTCCTCGCTGACCGGTGGTTCGCCGGTCTCGGCGGACGCGTGCGAACGGGGACGGGGCAGCCAGGACAGGGCCTCTCTCAGCCGGCCGAGTCCTCGTCCCGCGCCGTCCTCGCGCTCGCGGTCCCGGGCACCCTCGATACGCCTTCTGGTACGCGCGACCCTGCCGTCCCCTGCCCCGTAGAGCCGGATCTGGCGGTCCAGGAGGGCGTTGAGGACGCTATGGGCGCGGCGGACGTCTCCCGCGGCGAGCAGTGCGTTGGCGTGCTGCTCACGGGCTTCCATCGTGATCTGGGCGTCGTCGCCGAAAGCGCGGGTGAGTTCGGGGACCAGGGCCGCCCACGCCGCGGTTGTCCGGGCCAGGTCGAGGTAGCCCATCTGGACGACGAGATCGCGCCGCAGGGTCAGCACGGACCGGTCACCGCGTTCGCGCGGCCCCGGATAGACCAACCGCTCCCACAGCGCGTCACGCAGCTCGGCACGACCGGTGGCGTCGTAGAGCCGAAGCAGTTCCGCCCCGGTCTCCAGACGGCGCAGTCGTGCCGAGCGCGCGTCCTGCCAGTGCTCCAGCGCCGCCATCAGCGGCCCGTAGTGCTCCAGCGCCTTCTCCCAGTCGCGGCGCTGGTGGTGGGCGTAGTGGGCGCCGAGCCTACGGCGCAGGCGCATGGCGCGGGGATGGTACTCGCCGTGCCTGGCCAGCGCACGGGCGAGGCGGCGCTCCAGGGAGCGCGGCTCGCCCGGTCGTGTGGACATCGGGGACGCTTCGGAGGACCTGCGCCGCCATCGACGCACGCCGGACAGCGCAGCGGCGAGAACCAGCCAGACCGGCATCGCGACCGCCAGGACCTGGGCGACCGCCGCATCGGGCCGCGACGGCAGGCCGCCGGCGGCTTCCGCACCTGCCCACCCGAGAAGCAGTGCCGGAAGCACCAGGAGCAGCAGGGCGGCCCACGGCCTCGGGCGCGGCTGTCTCGGAGTGTCACCCTGTGTCATGGGATCGCCTTCCGTAGCGTCGTCAGTCCACCAGATACCCCGACAACCGTGATTATTCCTACGCCACACGAGCAATCGGGCCGCGGTGAACCACCCGGGCAGTTGCGGCGTCGAACCAGGCGAACGCATCCGAGCCGCCCCGCCCGGCTCCTTGACGAAAAGGGGTCGTATGATCCAGCAGCCTTTCTCTCCCCCGCAGCCCCTGACGCCCCAACGGGTGGTGTCGCGCACTCTGGGCACGGTCCTGCTGTTGGCGGCCTTCGCCGGCGGGGCCGTGCTTCCCTTCATGTCCATCGCCACGGTGATGCAGCCCGCCTCCTGCACTTCCGTGGCCGACGCCCCCGCGTGCAACCCGATCCTGCTGGTCGTGGCGCTGCTCCTGCCCTGGGCCGGCTGGTTGGCGGGGGTCGTGGGCGGTCTGGTGATGCTGGTGGTGTCGTGGCGGCGACGGCGCGGCGAGTGGCTGTGGGGCGCGCTGGCGCTGGTCGTCTCCGCGTCCAGCGCCGTGGGTGCACTGCTCGTCCTCTTCGGACCGGCCGAACTGCTCACCCTGCTCTGACCGTGTGGGCGGGGAGGGTCGGCTTCTTTCGTTCTCTCCCGCGCCGACACGGACCGGTGCGGTAGAAGGTCCCCATGCCCAATGAACGTTTGCGTTCCGCGATGATCACCACGGGACACACGGTGCGTTCCCTCGCCACGGCATTGTCGACCGACCCGAAGACCATTGAACGCTGGGTCAGCACCGGCCGGCTCCCCCATCGGAGCAAGGTCCGTGTCTGCGGAGCGGGCGCCCGTGCCGATTTCGTCTTCCACCTCCGACGTGGCCGTTCCCGGGGTCTCTCCGTCGTCTCACACGGCGATCGGCGGCACGGTGCGGACTACGTCGAATCCGATTCGGGAGTGACCCCGCCATGGCCCGCACCGAGTACTACGACGATCCCACCGCACCGGCGCCCAACAGCACGGTGGTCGCCGCCAGCGCGGCCGTGTTCGACTCCAAGGGGCGGTTGCTGATGCAGCGACGCGTCGACAACGGGCTGTGGGCCCTGCCCGGTGGGGTACTGGAGCCCACCGAGAGCCTGCCCGAGGCGGCCGTGCGCAAGACCAGGGAAGAGACCGGGATCGACATCGAGATCACCGGCCTGGTCGGTACCTACACCGATCCCCGGCACATCATCGCCTATACCGACGGCGAGGTCCGCCGCCAGTTCAACATCTGCTTCCGCGGCCGCCCGGTGGGCGGCCTCCTGGCCGTCAGCGACGAGTCCGTCGTGGTGCGCTGGATCCCGCGCGACGAGATCGACGCGCTCCTCCTGCACCGGACCCAGCGCCTCCGCGTCCGGCACGCCCTTCTCCCCGAGAGGCTTCCCCACCTCGGCTGAGCCCGGACGCCAAAGGGTCCGCCCCCTCTTCTCGACGGGGGCGGACCCTTTGGCGTCCGTGACCGGGCCTGGTGGGCCCGGTCACGGGGTGGCGCGGTGAACCGCTACTTCGCGATGAGCTGGCGCAGCACGTACTGCAGGATGCCGCCGTTGCGGTAGTAGTCGGCCTCGCCCGGGGTGTCGATGCGCACCACGGCGTCGAACTCGACGCCGGTGTCGGTGCTGACCTTGACCGTGGCGGGGGTGCGGCCCTCGTTGAGCTCGGTGATGCCGCTGATGGAGAAGGTCTCCTCACCGGTCAGGCCGAGCGAGTCCGCCGACTGGCCCTCGGGGAACTGGAGGGGGATGACGCCCATCCCGATGAGGTTGGAACGGTGGATCCGCTCGTAGGACTCGGTGATGACCGCGCGCACGCCCAGCAGGCTGGTGCCCTTGGCCGCCCAGTCGCGGGAGGAGCCCGAACCGTACTCCTTGCCGCCCAGGACGACCAGCGGGGTGCCCTGCTCGGCGTAGTTCTGCGCGGCGTCGTAGATGAACGACACCGGGCCGTCGGCCTGGGTGAAGTCGCGGGTGTAGCCGCCCTCGGTGCCCGGTGCGATCTGGTTGCGCAGCCGGATGTTGGCGAAGGTGCCCCGGATCATCACCTCGTGGTTGCCGCGACGCGAACCGTAGGAGTTGAAGTCGCGGCGCTCGACGCCGTGCCCCTTGAGGTACTCCGCGGCCGGGGTGCCGGGCTTGATGGCACCGGCCGGGGAGATGTGGTCGGTGGTGACGGAGTCGCCGAGCTTGGCCAGCACCCGTGCGCCCTCGATGTCGGTGACCGGGGCCGGGGTGGGCTGCAGGCCGTCGAAGTACGGAGGCTTGCGCACGTAGGTGGAGTCGTCGGACCACTCGAAGGTGTTGCCGGTGGGCGTGGGCAGCGACTTCCAGCGCTCGTCGCCGGCGAACACGTCGGAGTACGCCTGCTCGTACATGTCCGAGGCGATCGCGGAGTCCATGACCTCCTGGATCTCCTCGGCGGAGGGCCAGATGTCGGCCAGGTAGACCGGCTCGCCGTCGGTGTCCGTGCCCAGCGGCTCGGTGGTGATGTCGATGTCCATCGACCCGGCCAGCGCGTAGGCGACCACCAGCGGCGGCGAGGCCAGGTAGTTCATCTTCACGTCCGGGTTGATCCGGCCCTCGAAGTTGCGGTTGCCCGAGAGCACCGCGGTCACGGCGAGGTCGTTGTCGTTGACGGCCTTGGAGACTTCCTCCGGCAGCGGACCGGAGTTGCCGATGCAGGTGGTGCAGCCGTAGCCGACCAGGTTGAAGCCCAGCTTGTCCAGGTAGGGCGTCAGACCGGAGCGCTCGTAGTAGTCGGTGACGACCTTGGAGCCCGGTGCCATGGAGGTCTTGACCCAGGGCTTGCGGGACAGGCCCTTCTCCACCGCCTTCTTGGCCAGCAGGGCGGCGCCCAGCATGACCGAGGGGTTGGAGGTGTTGGTGCACGAGGTGATCGCGGCGATGACGACGGCGCCGTGGTCGATCTCGGTCTGGGTGCCGTCGGCCATCGTGACCTTGGCGGGGTTGCGCGGGCGTGCACCCGGCACCTCGGTTCCCTGGTCGGCGGGCTGGCCGTTGCCGTTGCCCGAGACCGCGGGAGAGTCCGAGGCGGGGAAGGACTCGGCGTTGGCCTCGTCGACCTTGCCGTCGAGACCGTCGTCGTGCACGTAGTCGCGCACGTTCTTGCGCCAGGTCGGCTTGGCGTCGGCCAGGATGATGCGGTCCTGGGGACGCTTGGGGCCGGCGATGGAAGGGACCACCTCGGCCAGGTCCAGTTCAAGGTACTCGGAGAAGACGGGCTCGACCGAGGGGTCGTGCCACAGGCCCTGCTCCTTGGCGTAGGACTCGACCAGAGCGGTCTGGGCCTCGCTGCGGCCGGTCAGGCGCATGTAGCGGATGGTCTCGGCGTCGATCGGGAACATGGCGGCGGTGGAGCCGAACTCCGGGCTCATGTTGCCGATGGTCGCGCGGTTGGCCAGCGGCACGGCCGCGACGCCGTCGCCGTAGAACTCCACGAACTTGCCCACGACGCCGTGCTTGCGCAGCATCTCGGTGATGGTGAGCACGAGGTCAGTGGCGGTGGTGCCCGCGGGCAGCTCACCGGTGAGCTTGAAGCCGACGACGCGCGGGATCAGCATGGAGATCGGCTGCCCCAGCATCGCGGCCTCGGCCTCGATACCGCCCACGCCCCAGCCCAGGATGCCCAGGCCGTTCTGCATGGTGGTGTGGGAGTCGGTGCCCACACAGGTGTCGGGGTAGGCCTGGCCGTTGCGGGTCATGGTGACGCGCGCGAGGTGCTCGATGTTGGCCTGGTGCACGATGCCGGTGCCGGGCGGGACGACCTTGAACTCGTCGAAGGCGGTCTGGCCCCAGCGCAGGAACTGGTAGCGCTCGCGGTTGCGCTCGTACTCGATCTCGACGTTGCGCTCGAAGGCGTCGGCACGGCCGAAGACGTCGACGATCACGGAGTGGTCGATGACGAGTTCGGCGGGGGCCAGCGGGTTGATCTTGGCCGGGTCGCCGCCCAGGTCGTTGACGGCCTCGCGCATCGTGGCGAGGTCCACCACGCAGGGGACACCGGTGAAGTCCTGCATGATCACCCGCGCGGGGGTGAACTGGATCTCCTGGCTGGGCTGCGCGGTGGCGTCCCAGTTGCCAAGGGCACGGATGTGCTCGGCGGTGACGTTCGCCCCGTCCTCGGTGCGCAGGAGGTTCTCCAGCAGCACCTTCAGGCTGTAGGGAAGCCGCTGGGCGCCGTCAACGGCGTCCAGACGGAAAATCTCGTACGACTCGTCGCCAACGCGGAGCGTGTCACGGCTGCCGAAGCTGTTCGCGGACACGGTTGTTCGCCTCCTGATCTCGCCACTTTTTCCCAGCATCCTGCCGTAGCCGCGATGCCGGGAAACCACTGAGGCTGCCCTTACGAGATCGCTCCCCCTAAGACCCGAGGCACCCGCGACATGCCATCCGCCGGAGGGCGGATTCCATCGGCGCCGACGGCCTTGGCCTCGCCGTGGGCCGCACGGACCGCCTCGGTCCCATCATGGCAGGCCGGTCCCCGGACAACGGTGAAGCGTGCTCAGTGGTTTGATTTTATCTCGACATCAAGTTATCCAACATGTATCTCGATATCAAGTTACTTTCGGGTAGGCGCGGTGGGGTGCGCCGCGGTACGGAGCACCCCAACGGACGCCGCGTCCACTACCCCAACTGCGGGGCGACCTCGGAGGCGATGAACTCCAGGTGGTCGAGGTCGGACAGGTCGAGGATCTGGAGGTAGACCCGCTCCGCGCCGATCTCGGCGAAGCTCCCGATCCGGTCCACGATCTCGGCGGCGCTACCGGTCAGACCGTTGGTCCTGAGCTCGTCGACGTCGCGGCCGATCGCCGCGGCGCGGCGGGCGACCTCGGCGTCGTCACGACCGGCGCAGACCACCTGCGCGGCCGAGTAGACCATCGGGGCCGTGCGTCCGGCGGCCCGGACAGCGGCCCGGGTGCGCTCGAAGGCCGCCGAGGTGTCGTCCACCGAGGCGAACGGGACGTTGTACTCGTCGGCGTAGGTCGCCGCCAGCCGCGGGGTGCGCTTGGGCCCGGTGCCGCCGATGAGCACCGGCGGGCGCGGCGACTGCACCGGCTTGGGCAGCGCGGGACTGTCGGCGAGGCGGTAGTGGCGCCCGGTGAAGTCGAAGGTCTCCCCCACCGGGGTGGACCACAGCCCGGTGATGATCTCCAACTGCTCCTCGTAGCGCTCGAAGCGCTCCCGAGCGGCCGTGGGGTAGGGCAGTCCGTAGGCGGTGTGCTCGGCCTCGTACCAACCGGCCCCCAGCCCGAACTCCACCCGTCCCCCGCTCATGGCGTCCACCTGGGCCACGCTGATGGCCAGCGGCCCCGGGTGGCGAAACGTCGCGGCGGTCATCAGCGTGCCCAGCCGGATGCTGGAGGTGTCGCGGGCCAGACCCGCCAGCGTGATCCAGGCGTCGGTGGGGCCGGGAAGACCGCTGACGTCGCCCATTTTCAAATAGTGGTCTGAACGGAAAAAGGCGTCGAATCCGAGGTCCTCGGCGGCCTTGGCCACGGTGAGGAGCGTGTCGTAGTCGGCGCCCTGCTGTGGTTCGGTGAAAATCCTCAAACGCATGTGCCGATTCTCCTGCACCGGGGCCCCGGACCCCGCCCGGCGCGCCCCGAACCGGCGATGGGACTGCTCACTGCCGTGTGCGCGCAACCGCCGGGGATCCTCGTGGGACCCGGATCGGGCTGTGCCGCTTTCCGGGCCCGGACATCTCTCACCGGAAACACCCCCGGCCCGAGCAGAGCGGACTCCCGACAGGGTGACGGAGCGCAGGGGCACGCGGTCCAAGGTTTCTCGTGGCAGTCGCGGTGACCCGACCAGATGCCCCGGCGGGCGCCGTGACCTCAATCCTGTTCGAAAGAACGGACCGGGGCAGAAGTTTCTCCCAGCGGACACGGAATTTTCCGGCCAACCGGACGAAGAACGCCTTTGATCAAAGAATTCGCGCGCTCTACGCTTTCTTTGACGACCGATCCCGCCCCTCCGGCGGTACAAGCGTTCCAGGAGCGTACTCACGTGAGCTTTCCCACCGGCGACACCACCGCCTCCGGTGACTTTCTGCGTTTCCGCACCCTTGAGAACACGCTCCTCGAACGTCATCCGGACCTGACGGGCCGAGTCGAGTTCAACGATTTTGATCCCCTTCTCCTGAAGGTCACGCTGTCGGGCGAACGCTCGGTCGTGCTGGCCCGGGTGAACTTCGAGCGTCGGACCGCCTGGACCATCGTCGGTCCGACGCCGCACAGCGAGCCGTCGGTCTGGGCCCTCGACACGTCCGTCGACGTGCTCGCCGATGCCCTGCACGCCCATGCGGCGGCCCACATCCTGGGGACGCCGGTGCCCTCGCCCCTGCGTTGGGACGAGGGTGAGACCTCGGACATGACCAGATTGGCCGATCTTCTCGACGCGGCGGGCGTCCGCGTGCGGCGGGTGGTCGCAGGGAACAGGTGGTTCGCCAAAGGATCACGTGGAGCACCAGAGCTCGAACTGGTGGGTGAGTCCGCAGGGGTGTACGTAGACGCCGAGCTCGCCGATTCATTCGTCCGGATCTCGGTCAAACCCGCTACGGGCTGGCTTGTCGACGCCTACATCCGCGACCTGGGTGCTTGGGGCCGTCTCGATCTCGCACACGCTCTGTGGGGCCGCCAAGCAGCAGTTCCCGGGGTGCCCACCACAGAGGTGACGGTCGAGGAAATGGCCGATTTGATCGGGAAGGGGCTGGACCGCTGGAACGACAGCTTCCCCTGGAAGCTCACCATTCGCTCCACCAACCCCGGAAGCATCCCATCCAACCAGCAGCACGCACTCTTTCCTGTCGAGGCGCCCGAACCCATCCATCGAACGCTCTTCGAGGACGCTCCTCCACCCGATACCGGGGTGTCGACGACGGCAAGCAGAGATATCGCGCGGACCGTCGTCGATCAACTCACCGTGCTCGGCTTCGGCAACGTCCATCTGGGCGACTCCGTGGCCCCGGTCCGGTCCCACGGCTACGACGTCCAGCTCCGGGACGGCGTGCGAAAGGACGTCTCGCTCGCCGAGTTGGAGCGGCTCAACGGCCTGGCCGCCGCCTCCGGAGAAGAGGTCCCCAAACGGCTGATCCTGGTGACAGACACCGGGATCAGCCGGCAGGCCGCGGTTTTCGCGGACAGGGCCAAGGCATTCGTTTTCCGCATCGACCGTTCAACAGCGCGCCTGACCCCGCTGACCGGCCGCACACGTCAGGTCATGCTGCCCGACACCGCACCCCCCGACCACGACCTCGATCCCTGGTGACACGCGGCCCGGCCAACTATCGGTGGAGCCGAGCAGCCTGCTCGTGAAATATCCGCCCACCGGCGGAAGTATGCGGAGGAAGGGCTTTGACGGCAACAGACCCGTATCCGGAGTTTTATCTACGGCTGCCCAACGGCGGGCCGACAGCGCGCGGGCGGCAGACCAACGAGATGGGGACGAACGGCAGCCGCCGTTTCGTCGTCGGCGAGGGCCAACCCGTCCGGGCGAACGTCGTCCCCTCCTTCGTTGTACGGGCTTCCTCCGCGAACCGGCTCCGGGAGCAACTCACGGCCGAGGGGCGGATCACGCCCTCGCAGACGTGGCCCGACTTCCTGGAGACCACCGACACCATCACTTTCAACTCTCCCTCCGAAGCCGCAGGCGTCCTCACCGGCAGGAACTCCAACGGCTGGGCCGATTGGAAGACGGAGGACGGTCGTCCGCTGGCCGACTTCATGCCGGACTCCTCCTGGGGTCCCAACCGGGCCTGGCTGGTTCGCGGCTCCAACGTCACCGGTCTGGACCTCGTGCGGCACGCCTGGCTGCCCGAGGGATGGATCAGCCTGCCGGCGTCCCTGCTCCGGCAAGGTGTGGAGCCGAACATCAGCAAGGACCAGGTCCGTGTGCTGGTGAATGAGGACTACGAATCCCCGGCGACCTACAGTCAGAAACAGGACCTGGTGGCGGAGTTCCACGTATTCCTCTCCCGGATGAAGCCGGGCGATACCGTGTGCACGACTTCCGACGGCACGCTCTACGTCGGGGAGATCACCGGCGAGGTGGAGCAGGTCGAGTCGGAGGACCGCCGGTCCAATCTGCGCCGTCCCGTGACCTGGGAGGACCAGGGGTATGCGTACGACGAGCTTCCGGAGGAACTCCAACAGAAGCTCTCCGCGCAGCACAACGTGGTGGAGCTGACCTCCGTTCAGCCCGTGATCGACGGTCTCGGCATGACGGATGAGGAGTTGGCCGACGAGGCCGAGGCCATCGAACACGACCCGGCTGTCGAGCTCCCGGCACTCGCCGCACGGCGCGAGCTGGAACTGCCGGAACCGACCGACGAGCTGGCTGCCGAACTGCTGGTCCACGACACGGACTGGCTGCGCGAGATACGGAATCTGCTGTGGGACGACCGGCAGCTCATCCTCTATGGTCCCCCCGGAACCGGCAAAACCCACCTCGCTCTACAACTGGCCGAATTCTTTGGCAAAGGCACCGAAAAAGTGAAAACGGTGCAATTTCACCCGTCCTACGCATACGAGGACTTCTTCGAAGGGTTCCGACCCCAGGAAGACCCCGAAACCCACGAGGTGGCTTTCCGGCTGACCGCCGGCCCGCTGCGCGAGTTGGCCGACCTCGCCTCGCGGGAAGGCAACCGACACATCCCGCATTTCCTGATCATCGACGAGATCAACCGGGCCAACCTGGCCAAGGTCTTCGGTGAGCTGTACTTCCTCCTGGAATACCGGAACAAATCCGTCCGGCTGACCTATTCGAACGACGACTTCTCCCTGCCCTCGAACCTGTTCGTTATCGCAACGATGAACACCGCAGATCGTTCCATCGCCCTCGTGGACACGGCAATGCGGCGCCGCTTCGCATTCGTGGAACTGTCCCCTCGCACGGAACCCACCAGCGGACTGCTTCGGCGCTGGCTCACTGTCCAGGAACGCGGTTCTGAACCGGCGGACCTCCTGGACGCGCTGAACTCTCGAATCCACGACCCGGACTTCCGGATCGGGCCGTCCTACCTGATGAAGGCGGGCGTGTACCGGGAGGGCGGACTGGAACGTACCTGGCGGACGAAGATCCTCCCGCTGCTGGAGGAACACCACTACGGTGAGGGCCTCGACATCGAGAAGCGGTACGGGCTCGCCTCATTGCGCGACTCATTGCCGCAACGACCCCCCGAGCCGTCCGCTCCGGAGCAAACCGCGTGACACAGCGGATCGAGCTGGTCGAACACGCTCCGGCCACAGGACATCCTCTTCCGGCAGCGATCGGGCAGGCCCTGGCCGCCACCAGTATCGTGACCGCCTCCCCCGACCCCTACACACCGGGGCGCTGGCTGCTGCGGGCCGGCAGCAAAGTCGGCGCGTTCTCCATAAGCACATCAGACGGCGCGGGAGAGCCGGTGACCGTCCGGATCATGCCCAAGGTTCCCATCGCCCGGCTGTTCTTCCTGCTCGGCTACAGCATCAACCCGGGAGGCAGCTGGAGGGAAGAGCACGTCGAGGTCGGTGAGCAGGACGGGGTCCTCCCCGCGCTCGCGTACGCCGTCGAGCGACAGATCGGCCTGGCGCTGCGCCCGGGGCTGCTCCAGGGCTATCGGCCGGTTGCGGAGAGCGCGATGCTGGTGCGCGGACGCATCCGAGAGGCCGACCAGATCCGGAAGCGGTTCGGGGCGGTTCTGCCCGTGGAGATCACACACGACGAGTTCACGACCGACGTCGCCGAGAACCGGATTCTGCGGGGGGCCGTGGAGCGGCTGCTCCGGCTCACCGAGGTGCCCAGCGATGTCCGGCGGCGGCTACTGCATCACCGTGCCCGGCTCGCGAAAGTCACCCCGCCGGTCCCGGGGCAGCCGATCCCCGCCTGGCAGCCGTCCAGGCTCAACATCCGTTACCAGCCGGCGCTCCACCTCGCCCGTGCCGTACTGGAGGGCATGTCACCGGAGCACACGACCGGCGAGCTGCGCATCAACGGGTTCCTGTTCGACATGAACCGGCTGTTCGAGGACTTCGTGACCGTCTCGCTGCGCGAGTCGCTGCGCGGAACAGGCCTCACCGGCGTGCTCCAGGACTCCCAGCACCTCGACGAGGCCGGCCTGATCCGCATGAAGCCGGACTTCGTCCTCTACGGTCCCGCAGGCGTGCCGGTGGCAGTCGCCGACGCCAAGTACAAGGCAGAGAAACGGGCCGGCTACCCCGACTCCGACCTCTACCAGATGCTCGCCTACTGCACCGCCCTCGGCCTGTCCGAGGGGCACCTCGTCTATGCCAAGGGCAATGGCCCCCATACGGCCCACCAGGTGCGACACACCGGCGTCGTCCTGCATCAGCACGCCCTGGAACTCGACCAGGCGCCGACCGGCCTCCTGACCGATATCGCCGCCCTGGCCGATCGTATGGGAACCGGCCCGACCGCATGATCGGCGGCGAATCGTTCGCCGGAGGAGTCCGCCTCGCACCGAAGCAGTATCAACGGCCGAGGTGTTCGGGCGTGAGCAGGACAAGAACGATCCACCCACGCACTCGCAGATTCGCTACCACCACGGCTAAACTCGTCCTTGCCGGCCTGGCCGAATCTGTTCACGGTGCCCTTGCCCCGGTCCACCTCCCTCAGCTCCGGCCCACAGGTCCACTGCCGTGGCGGATTCGACCCTCTCGTGTTGTCGGTCCCACCCTTTAGGATTCGGTCCGAGGGTTCCAGCCGGGCTTCCTGAACGCGCCAACAGGAATGTGGCAGGTAGCGGCAGGTACACACGCGCACAAGCAGCAACAAAACAGGGAGCCGCATGCTGGAAGGCCGGTGGACGACGGTCACCGAGTCCGAACACGAGCACGAGCGTCGCGGACTCGAAGCCATCCGCGAGCGCCTGCCGGACAAGGAGCCGTGGCGCGCCTGGTCGAACTTCACGTTCACCGCGAACAGTGGCCACGTCCGTGAGGTCGACCTGCTGGTGGTAGCGCCGGCCGGGGTGTTCCTGATCGAGCTGAAGGACTGGCACGGATCGGTACACGGCGGCGGTAGCGACTGGGTGCAGACCACGCCCGGTGGGTTCAATCGTCGGCACGGCAATCCGCTGCACCTGTCGAACCGCAAGGCCAAGGAACTGTCGGGCCTGATCAAAGGTGTCTCCGGTCGACCGGGAGACCACCCCAAGGTCTGGGTGGGCGAGGCGGTCTGTTTCACCGACGACACGCTCCGGGTGAACCTTTCGACCGCCGACATGAACGGCGTGTTCACGGTCAAGCGACTGGTGGAGATGCTGGCCGAGCCCCCGGGAGACGCCCGGCACCGGATCACCGCCCAGACGTCCCGCTATGTCGATACGGCGCTGAAGAAGCTCCGTATCGCGCCGATCCGCCGCCAGTACGAGGTGGGCTCCTACTCCCTGGACGCCAAAGCGTTCGACTCCGGTCCCACCTGGGCCGACTATCTGGGCCGCCACTCCCAGCTGTCCGATCTGGCGCGGGTGCGGGTCTTTCTCAGCGAACGCGGCGCCTCCGACGACGAGCGGCGCTCGGTGGAGCAGGCCGCCGCCCGCGAGGCTTCGATACTCAGCCGGTTTCGCCATCCCGGCGCGGTGCAGCTGAAGAGCTACTTGCCGTCGGGGCATCCGGCCGGGCCGGCGATCCTCTTCGAGCACCACCCGGAGACACTGCGTCTGGACGACTACCTGGTCCGGCACGGGGACCGTCTGGACCTGAGTGCGCGCCTCGCGCTGGTGCGACAGCTCGCCGAGACGGTGCGTTCCGCTCACTCCCGGCGGGTCCACCACCGCACGTTGTCGGCGCACGCGGTGCATGTGCTTCCACGCATGCGGGAGTCGGGGGAAGAGCAGCGCTGGCTACGTCCGTGGCTGCAGATCGCGGACTGGCAGATCGCCACCGGGGAGAGCGTGAGTCGCGGTCGCCCGCTGACCCTGGCTCCGACCAGGGTGTCGGGGGCCCACATCTCGGGACAGGCCGATTCGTACTTGGCTCCGGAGTTGAGGATTCCGAGAGCCGATCCGGTGCGCCTCGATGTTTATGGACTCGGCGTGCTCACGTATCTTCTGGTGACCGGGCAGGCGCCGGGGGCGAACCAGAGCGAGGTCATGGCGCGTCTGGAGGCCGGCGAGAGTCTGCGTCCGAGCGCCCTGGTCGACGGCCTCAACCCCGACATCGACGATCTGGTGGAGGCGTCCACCGCGTACGAACCGGACCGGCGCCTATCGACGGTCGACGACTTCCTGGAGATGTTGGACTACGTCGAGCAGACGTTCGCCGAGGAAGCCCCGGGCGGCGGGGGCGCAGGCGAGGGTGGGGAGGGCGGTTCGGGAACCGGAACGGGCGGGGAACAGTCCGAGCCGGAGAAGGACCCGCTGGAGGCAGTTGCCGGGGACGTGCTGGCCAGGCGCTGGGAGGTCGTACGCCGACTCGGTACGGGCTCGACCTCACGGGCCTTCCTCGCGCGGGACCTGGAGGGCGAGCCGCGGCGGAGCGGCTCCCTGCCGGTGGCGGTGCTGAAGGTCGCGCTGAGCGAGGCCAAGCACACGGTCCTGGATCGGGAGGCAGAGGTGCTGAGCCGTATCCACCGGGACTCCAGCATCATCTCGCTGTACGAGCGGGAGCCGCTCACACTGGCCGGTCGTCGGGTCCTGGTCCTGGAATACGTGGGCGACAGCCGGGAGCCCAAGGACGGGGACGCGGCGAAGGGACCGCGTCGTCGTGAGGACACCGTGGCCCGCCAGCTGCGGGACAACGGCCGCTTGGGCATGGACCAGTTGGAGGCGTACGGAAAGTACCTGATCGGCGCGGTGGAACACCTGGAGGCCGAGGGGATCTGGCACCGGGACCTGAAACCGGACAACATCGCGATCCGGATCCGCCCCAACGGCACCCGACAACTGGTGTTGATCGACTTCTCCCTCGCCGGGTATCCGGCGAAGGAGATCGAGGCGGGCACCGAGGGCTACCTCGACCCGTTCGTGGGGGTCATCACGCGCGGCTCGTACGACGGGCATGCCGAGCGCTACGCGCTGGCCGTGACGCTGCACGAGATGGCGTCCAACGAGCTGCCCCGCTGGGGCGACGGCTCGGTCACGGCCCGGCAGACGGACGCGAAGGAATGGCCGTTCCCACAACTCGCGGCCGACGCCTTCGAACCGGCCGTCCGGGACGGCCTGATGGCGTTCTTCCGCAGGGCGCTGGCCCGGAATGTGAAGGACCGTTTCCCGGACCTGAAGCCGATGGAGCGCGCGTGGCAGCGCATCTTCCTGGACGCGCAGCAGACGACGGCACCGAGCACCGGGCACGGTGCGAAGGGCGGAGCGGTCGCCGGTGCGATGCCGGAGCCACCGATCGGGCGCCAGGACGACGACCTCTCCGCCGAGGAGGTCCTCGACCAGCAGGCCGGGCGCGCCGATCGCACAACACCGCTGTCGGTGGCCGGTCTGACGGTCTCGGCGCAGTCCCAGCTGTTCGCGATGGGGCTGAACACAGTCGGGGACGTCCTGGAGTACTCGACGAAGAAGTTTCTCACCGCACCGGGGATGGGTTCGCGCACCCGGGAGGAGATCCAGCGCCGGCAGAAGGAGTGGAACGCACGCCTGGGCAAGGCGGCACCGGCTCCGCTCAGCGCGGAGGCCCGCAAAGCGGCCGAGCAGGAGTTCACCGACCTGGAGCGGGCGGTCGCCGACTCGGTCGCCGAAGCCGACGGGGACGTCACCGACCCGCAGGTGCTGCGCGGTCTGAGTCTGGACGCGCTGGCCGCCCGCCTGGTGCCCAAGCCCTCCGGTGGCAGTGCCCGTCCCAACTCCAAGGAACGGGAAACGATCCGGCTGCTGCTGCGCCTGCCCGACGACGCAGGCAAGTTGCCCGGGGATCTGGCGTGGGTCCGCCAGCGCGACGTCGCCGATGCGGTGGGGCTGACCGCCGGCCGTATCCCGCAGATCGTGAAGAAGGCGCGCGAGCGCTGGTACAAGGCCCCCGCCCTGGAGTTGCTGCGGGAACAGGTGGTGGAGCTCCTCGCCGAGCGCGGCCGGGTGGCGTCGGTGGTCGAGCTCGCCGACGCGCTGATCGCCCGGCGCGGCACCCAGCAGGTGGAGCGGCGCGACCGCCGCGCACTCGCCCTTTCGCTGCTGCGCGCGGTGGTGGAGCGGGAGAGTTACGACAACGAGTCCCCGCAGCTCTTCCGCTACTTCCACGCTCGACTGCCCAAGGGGACTGATCCGGTACTCGGATTGATCGCCCTGGACGTCCGGGAGGACGTGGACGGCCCGGACACCCCGACGCTGCCCGCCCTACAGGACTACGCGCTGTCCCTGGGTGTGCGGGCCGACCGGCTCGCGGGGCTCGAATCCCTGCCGACGGCGAGCACGGTCCTCACCGAGCTGGGCGCGGTGCGACGTCCGCCGGGCAACCTGGGCTGGGACGAGCGGCGCACCGCCGAGATCGCGGTGGCCGCCTCCACCCGAGCCGCGCTCACCCCGCGTCTGGAGATCTACCCGCGCGACCTGGACCTGGTGCGTGCCCTGAGGATCACCCAGGCCGGTGTGGTCGCTGTCCAGCCGGGCATTGAGGAGGAGCGGCAACCGGGTCTGACAGTGGACGCCCTGCACAAGCGGGTCGCCACCCGCTTCCCGGACCTGGGCACCGATCCGCTGGCGCCGCGCGAGCTGCCAACGGGCAGTGCCCTGGTCCGCGATCTGAGACAGGCCGGCTTCGAACTGAAGTTGGCCACCCGTTATGACAAAGTGCTCCGGCTCGTCGCGGACCGCCCGGCCGGGGACGCCACCGCAGGGCTGACCTCCGCGAGCTGGGGTTCCTCGGCCGCGCGCCGTTCCGCCCCCTCCCAGTACGACGCGGACGCGGCCGTGGCCGCCGCTGTCAAGGCCGAGCAGCGTCTCGCGCACTCGGCTCGACAGGACGGCTTCCGGGTTCTGACCGTTCCCCAGCGACGCACCGAGGACGCGGTGCGGCGGCTGTCCGGTGAACCGTACGGGGCTCGGGCGGTGTCGCTGACCGCGCTCTTCGTGGCCGAACTGCGCGGCGTAGTCGGCGAGGCGGCCCGCCCGACCTGGGAGACCGTTCTCAAGGCGGACGCCGCCGAGCCGGGCAGCCGGGCCCACCAGCAGCTGCGCGTCCGCACCGACAAGGCGTGGGGACGCATCGAACCGCAGCTGCGGGAACGGCTGGCACAGGGGCACGGTCCGCTGCTGTTGACCGACACCTCGGTCCTGGCCCGGTACGACGCGCTCGACCTGCTCGGGCGGCTCGCGGAGGAGGCACGGCAGGGCGGCAGCCCGCTGTGGCTGCTCGTGGCCCAGTCCGATCCGGCACGGGCCCCGCGGCTGGCCGGGCAGAGCGTGCCGTACCAGGCGGGGTTCGACGAGTGGATCGTCGTTCCCGACGCCTGGGTCGTACGCAGACACCTCGCGCCGGACGCCTGACCTCATCTGTTTCGATTCTTCTTTTGTTTTCTCCCACTTCCCCCCAGGAGCTGTTCGTGATCGACCGCAAGAGCCTCCTCGCCGACTTGCAGAAGCAGGTCAAGACGGCAGAGACCGACCTTGCGCAGCAGGTCGGAGCCGTCCCCGAGGTCGGATCGCGGCTGCGCGGCGAGTACGACGAGGCCCGGAAGCTGGGCCGTACGGCAGCGACGTGGAACGCCTGGCTCGACGATCGGGTCACCCAGGTCGCGGTGGCCTGGGTGCTCGGCACGGTCTTCGTCCGCTTCAGCGAGGACAACCGGCTGATCGCCGAGCCCTACATCACCGCCCCGGACGTGGCGGGACGGGAGATCGCCCAGGCGCGGTACGAGGAGTACCTGGAGAAGGACGCCGACCCGACGTACCGGGGATGGCTGGAGACGGCGTTCGCCGAGCTGGGCGCGGGGCAGGCCGGGCGGCTGCTCTTCGACCGCGCCCACAACCCGCTGTATCAGATCCCGTTGTCGCACGACGGGGCGGGCGCGCTGCTCACGTTCTGGCGGGAGCAGCGCTCCGGCGGGGACGAGGGAGACGGTGGGGGCGGCGGCCCCGTTCTCGTGCACGACTTCAGCGATCCGCTGAGCGAGGACGGTACCGAGGGCTGGGACACCCGTTTCCTGGGCGACCTGTACCAGGACCTGAGCGAGACGGCCCGTAAGACGTACGCGCTGTTGCAGACCCCGGAGTTCGTGGAGGAGTTCATCCTCGACCGGACGATGACCCCTGCGGTGCGGGAGTTCGGCTTCGAAGAGCTGAAGATGATCGACCCGACCTGCGGGTCCGGGCACTTCGTGCTCGGCGCGTTCGGGCGGCTGGTGCGGATGTGGGCCGAGCAACGGCCCGAGGTGGGCGCGTACGAGCGGGTGCGGGCTGCCCTCCTGTCGGTACACGGGGTGGACCTCAACCCGTTCGCGGTCGCGGTGGCCCGCTTCCGGCTCCTGGTCGCGGCGATGGCCACGAGCGGCATGCGGACCTTCGAGGAGGCGCGGCAGTACGCGTGGCCCATCCAACTGGCGGTCGGCGACTCCCTCATCCAGGACCGGCAGCTGGAGTTGCAGTTGAGGATCGGGGACGAGGAGAGGGAAGGGGGCCGTGCAGCCGGTGATCCGCTCGCCAAGTTCTCGTACGCGACGGAGGACGTGCACGAGTACCCGCAGATTTTGGCGCAGGGGCGCTACCACGTGGTGGTGGGGAATCCGCCGTACATCACGGTCAAGGACAGGAAGCTCAACGAGCTGTACCGGGGGCTGTACAAGGCATGCGCGGGAACGTACGCGCTGTCCGTCCCCTTCGCCGAACGGTTCTTCGAGCTTGCGAAGCGAGCCGAAACCGATAGCGAGGGTTACGGCATGGTCGGTCAGATCACGGCGAACTCCTTCATGAAGCGCGAGTTCGGCACGAAGCTCATCGAGGAGTACTTCGCGCACAAGGTCGAACTCACCGAGGTGATCGACACGTCGGGCGCGTACATCCCGGGACACGGGACGCCGACAGTGATCCTCGTAGGACGGCCGAGAGCGGGAGCGGAGCGGCAGGCGACGATCCGGACCGTACGAAGCGTGCAGGGAGAGCCGTCAGCACCGGAGAAAGCAGAGGAGGGATTGGTATGGCGAGCAATCGTTCAACAGATCGATGAAGCGACTACCTCCAGCCGCTGGGTTTCTGTAGACGATCTCGATCGGCACCGGTATTTTAGTAAGAAACCTTGGATTCTTACGACCGGCGGCCTTGAACTTGTACAGAATTTGTCAAACTCAAGCACGAAAAATCTCAAGTCTAAGGTCATGCGTATCGGATTCTACGGCGATACGCACGCTGATGATGCTTTAACGCTACCAGGCCGGGCACTGAAGACGCGAAACGCAGAATCTAAATTTGTCAAGCGAATTGGCGTTGGAGATGAAGTGCGTGATTACACACTTTCACCCGGCAACCACGCCATCCATCCTTACGATGAAAATCGTAAAATTGTCTCGCTTGACTCGATTCCAAAGATTAAAAAAATTTTATGGCCCAATCGCAGCGAACTTGGAAGCCGATCCACACCCAGCGGAAAAACTTATTTCACCGAAGGTCGGGAGTGGTGGAGCTGGCATCAACTCCCGAAAGACACAGGTTCTCATCCATGGTCGATCACTTTCGCTTTCATAGCGACTCATAATCACTTTGTTCTTGACCGGAACAAAAATTCCTTTACCCGCAGCGCTCCAATTGTCAAGCTTAACGAGACGGCAACAGAAGAGGATCATATTCGGCTTCTTGGGCTACTCAATAGCTCGACGGCCGGATTCTGGCTCAAGATGGTCAGTCACGACAAGGGGAGCCAGGGCGTTAATGAAGGCTACAAGTCGCAGGCTTGGGAACGTTTCTACGAATTCACAGGAACTAAGCTCCAAAGGTTCCCTTTCCCTGCCGAATACCCGACCGCCCTCGCCACCGAGCTCGATTCCCTCGCCCAGCAGCTCTCCGCGACGACCCCGGCCGCCCTCGCCGCCGAGGCCGTCCCCACCTCTCCGGCTCTCCGCGACGCCCACACCCGCTACACCTCCGTCCGCGCCCGGATGATCGCCCTCCAGGAGGAACTGGACTGGCAGGTCTATTCCCTCTACGACCTGCACTCCGAGGACCTTCGCCTGCCCGACGTCTCGACCGTGCCCGAACTCGCTCTGGGCGAGCGGGCCTTCGAGATCGTGCTCGCCCGGCGGGTCGCCGCCGGAGAGGCCAGCGGCGAGTGGTTCACCCGGCACGGCTCCACGCCGATCACGGAGATCCCCGCGCACTGGCCCGACGCCTACCGCGACCTCGTCCAAAAACGCATCGACGTCATCGAGTCGAACCGCGCCATCGGCATGGTGGAGCGCCCCGAGTACAAGCGGCGCTGGGCAACCGAGGGCTGGGACGCCATGCGACAGAAGGCGCTGAAGTCCTGGCTGCTCGACCGGGTCGAGGACCGCGCGCACTGGTTCGACGCCGACGGCGGCCCCACGGTCACCACGCTCGCCCGGCTCGCCGACCGCCTGTCCGGTGACGAGGACTTCGCGGCCGTCGCCGAGCTGTACGCGCCCCGGCAGGACCTCGCGAAAACCGTACGGGAGCTGCTGTCCGAGGAGCACGTCCCGTTCGTGTCCGCGCTGCGGTACAAACCGGCCGGGCTGAAGAAGCGCGCCGACTGGGAACACGTCTGGGACCTCCAGCGCGACGAGGACGCCGCGTCCGACGAACCCGCCAAACGCAAGGTCCGCGAGCGGACGCCCGTGCCGCCGAAGTACACCTCCGCAGACTTCCTGAAACCCAGCTACTGGCGGGCGCGCGGCAAGCTCGACGTGCCCAAGGAGCGGTTCGTGTCGTACGGCACGGTCAACGCACAGACACCGGAACTGTACGGGTGGGCCGGCTGGGACCATCTGGAGCAGGCCCTCGCCCTCGCCTCCTACATCCAGCAGGCCGGGCTCGGCGACGACGACCTCGTGCCGTACCTGGCCGGTCTGCTCGAACTACAGCCGTGGTTGGAGCAGTGGTACGGCGAGTACGACCCGGATTTCTCGGCGTCGCCGGCCGCCGAGATCCTGGCGTTCAGACAGCAGAAACAGGGCGAGCTCGGGCTGACCGACGACGCGCTGCGGGCCTGGCGCCCGGCCGCCTCCGGTGGGCGCGGCGCGAAGAAGACCGCCGCACCGAACAAGCGCGCCGGCACGAAGACCGTCGCCCCGACGTCCGCCCCGGACACCGTCACCGACGCCGCAACCGGCGCAGAGACCCGCTGAGCAGGGCGAGGAGCAAAGACACCATGGCGTTCATGAGCAGGAACACCCCCCGCCCCGAGGACCGGCCGTTGCTGCGGGAGTTGATCGACATCCCGGAGTCGGTGTCCACCTCCGACTTCGTGCTGAAACTGAACGAGGCGGTCACCCTTGAGGGGGCCGAGGCGGCACTGAAGGACTACGTCGTCACCGACCGGCTGCTCGGCAACTTCGACGAGGCGCTCGACCTGATCAAATCGGCGCTCGACAGCCACTCGTCGAAGGCGGCCTATCTGCACGGCTCGTTCGGTTCCGGTAAGTCGCACTTCATGGCGGTGCTGTACGCACTGCTGTCACGGCACAAGGCCGCGCGGGCACGCGGCGACCTCGACCCGGTGCGGGCCCGGCACTCGTGGCTGGACACCGACGACCGCACGTTCCTGCTCGTGCCGTACCACATGCTGGGCTCCAAGTCCCTGGAGCAGCGCGTGCTCGGCAAGTACGTGGAGCACGTACGCAAACTGCACCCCGACTGCCCGCTGCCGCAGGTCTACCGGACCGACGGGCTCCTGGAGGACTTCGCCGAACAGCGCCGCCGCAACGGCGACGACCGGGTGATCGAGCAGCTCGCCGACGCCGGTGACGGCCAGGCCGACGAGTGGGGCGACTCCTTCGCCTGGACCACCGAACTGTTGGACCAGGCGGTGAACGCGCCCGAGGAGCACGAGAACACCAAGAACCTCGACCTGGAGTCCCCCTCCACCCCGAGAGAGCTGCGGGCCCGCCTCGTACAGGACCTCACCCAGACCCTGTTCCCGTCGTTCTCGCGCACCGCCTCCGAGGACGC
The DNA here is from genome assembly GCF_030268225.1 of Nocardiopsis ansamitocini. Taxonomy (GTDB): domain Bacteria; phylum Actinomycetota; class Actinomycetes; order Streptosporangiales; family Streptosporangiaceae; genus Nocardiopsis_D; species Nocardiopsis_D ansamitocini. The sequence continues at coordinate 382,474 of NZ_BSQG01000005.1, forward strand.
CGACGGGTTCGTCTCCCTGGACAGGGGGCTCGGCGTCATCGCCGCGCACGCCAAGTCGCTCGGCTACGACGGGCTCGTCCTCTTCATGGACGAGCTGATCCTGTGGCTGGCCTCCCGCATCCACGACCAGCGGTTCGTCTCACGCGAAGCCGACAAGATCACGAACTTCGTGGAAGGCGGCGACGAGCGGCGCGCCATCCCGGTGGTGTCGTTCATCGCCCGCCAACGCGACCTGCGCGAACTCGTCGGCGAGGAGATGTCGGGGGCCGCCGAGGCCGCCGTGCAGGACAGCCTGAAGCTCAGCGGCGGCCGCTTCGACAAGGTCGTCCTGGAGGACCGCAACCTCCCGCAGATCGCGCAGGCCCGCCTGCTCCGGCCCGCCACCCCCGAGGCAGAGGCGAAGGTGGACGCGGCGTTCACCGAGGCCAAGAAGCTCGGCCCGGACGTGTGGGACACCCTGCTCGGCCACGACAAGTCCACCACCGGCGCGGACGAGGACGCCTTCCGGCGGACGTACCCGTTCCCCCCTGCGTTCATGGACACCCTGGTGCACATCTCCGCCGCGCTCCAGCGCTCCCGCACCGGCCTGAAGTTGATGAGCCAGCTGCTCGTCGACCACCGCGACGACTGGCGGCTCGGGCAGCTCGTGCCGCTCGGCGATCTGTACCCGGCGATCGCGGGCGGCGGCGACAAGGCGTTCAGCGGGGAGACCAACGTCCACTTCGAGGCCGCCGACAAGCTCTACCGGGACAAGCTCCGCCCCTACCTGTTGAAGACCAACCAGGTCACCGAGGACCAGGTCGAGGCGTACCGGCGTCGCCCCGACACCCTCGGCGACCCGCGGCTCACCGCCCGCTGCCGCGACTTCACCGGCGACAGCCGCCTGCTGCAGACGCTGCTGCTCTGTGCTCTGGCACCCAGCGTGCCCGCACTCGCCGACCTCACCCTGGCCCGGTTGCACGCCCTCAACCACGGCTCCATCACCACCCGCATCGCGGGCACCGAGGTGGGCCGCCTCGAACAGAAAGCCAAGGAGTGGGCGGCGACCTTCCCCGAGATCAAGATCACCGGCACCGGACCGGGCGCGGTGATCCGCCTGGAACTCACCGGCGTCGACCTGGACGCCGTCCTCGCCAACGCCCAGGTCCACAACAACCAGGGCAACCGGCGCGCCAAGATGCGCGGCCTGCTCAAGGACGCGCTGGGCGTCGGCGACGGACCCGGCGGCTTCGACGCCTACGACGTGCTCAACCTGGTGTGGAAGGGCACCGAACGGCAGGTCGAGGTGGTCTTCGGCAACGTCGCCGAGATCGACTCGCTGCCCGAGACGACCCTGCGCCCCAGCCACGAAGACGCCTGGCGGCTCGTCGTCGACCTCCCCTACGACGAGGGCGAGTTCGGGCCGATGGACGACCTGCAGCGGCTGCGCGCCCTGCGGGAGAAGCCGGGCGGTGACTCGCGCACCCTGGCCTGGCTGCCCACCCACCTGACCGATGCCTCACGCGGCGACTTCGAGCGCCTCGTCGTCATCGACAAGGCCCTCGCCGACGAGGCCCGCTTCGACTCCGACTTCGCGCGCAGCCTCAACGCCGACGACAAGGCGCGGGCCAAGGGCATGCTCCAGTCACAGCGCGCCCTTCTCACCGAGCGGATCGGCCTGGCGCTGCGGCAGGCCTACGGTCTGGCGCAAAAGCAGGAAGGCATCGTCGACCTCAGCTTCGAGGACCACCTGTTCGCCCAGCAGAACGTCTCCGATCTGCGGCTTCCGATCGGCGCGCCCCTGGACGTCGCCGCCCGCGACCTGGCCGGAAAACTGCTCGCCCACCAATATCCCGCCCACCCCGAGCTGGACCCCGACAATACCGGCAAACCCATCAGGCCCGCCGAGGTCAAGACCGTCTTCGAATACGTCCGCAAGGCCGCCGAGGACCGTGACGGACAGGTCGAGGTCGATGCCAAGGACCGCAGGACCATGGCACGGATCGCGGGCGGCCTCGGGCTCGGCACCATGCGGGAGGCGTACTACCGCCAGTCCACCGCGTGGCCCGACCACTTCACCCACCAGGCCCGCCGGAGCGGCACCGCCGAGCCGACACTGGTCAAGCTCTCCGACTGGAGCGACCTTCCCGAACCGCGCGGACTGCCCGAGCCGCTGCGCCGGCTGCTCGCCGCCGCTTACGCGGAGACGACCGACCGGGTGTGGGTGCGCGGCGGCGTCGCCGTCGAACCCTCACCCGCTCCGCACGAGCTGAAACGCGACCATGCCCTGCGCGAGCAGCAGCTGCCCGGGGAGAGCGACTGGGCCGAGGCGCGCACGCGGTTCGAGACCGTGTTCGGGGACCGGGCGCCGCAACTACGACGCGGGCGGATCGTCAACCAGTTCGCCGGGGATATCAGGCAGGCCGCCGCCGCGCTCTCCCAGGACGCCGGACGGCTGGTCGGGGAACTGGAGAAGCACCGCGACTTCCTCCGGTTGACCGACGACTCGCCGCGCCTCGTCCTCGCCCGGCGTGCACAAGAACTGGTCAGGGAGGTGACGGAAAGGGGCATCGAGGCCAAGGCCGTCGTGGACCGGCTCGCCCGCTTCGACCTCGGCGACTTCAGCGCACACCGGTACGGTATGTCGTTGAAGAGCGCGGGGAAGGTCGCTGCCGCGCTCCAGAACACCAGCTGGGACCAGCTGAGCCTGGCCGACACCCTTGGTGTGGACGGCGCGGCCGTCCTGGAGCGGGTGCGCGATGCCGCCACCGGCGACCCGGGTGCCTACCCCGACCTGCCCGGGGTCCTGAGAACCGGCGGCATCGAGGTGCTGTCCCTCCTGAAGGCCCGACCGACCGCGAACGAGCGCCCTCCACAGCCCGTCGCACCGCCGCAAAGCTCCGACAGCGTGGACCTGGACGGCGGCTCCGCCCACCCGCAGGTACTGCCCGAGCCGGTGGAACAGTCGTGGCAGCGCACACCGCAGCGATCCATCGTCCGCTCCGGTGGCGGGCGGACCACCGCCGCACGGGCCGTCGCCGAACTACAGGCGGAGATGGCGGCGCTCGCGGCCGAGCACCCGAACGCCACCGTCGAGATCGTCTGGAAGGTCGTCGACTGATGTCCGACACGGTCACCACCGGTCCCGGGGCCGTCGGCCCCGCCCGACTGTCGGCGGGAACCGTCCGCCAGTACCTCGCCGCTCGGAGTCGGCTCGGTGACGGCACGGTCCGGGTCCTGCTGCTGCGGGCCGCTCCCGTCTGGGACGGGCCCACCGTGCAGCGAACGGCGGACGGGCTGCGGGCACGGGTGGCCGTCGCGCCCTCGGTGCTCGCCGTACACGAACAGATCCTGGACCACCTCGACGCGACGCCCCCCGCCGATCCAAAGGTTCTGGTCGTCCTCACCGATCGCGAGGACACCGACCTCGACCCCGGACTGCTCGCCCGCGTCTATGGCGCGAGAATCCGGTCCGTCGACAACTGGGAGGTCGTCCAGGAGGCATTCGGCGCAACCGGCCTCGACAGTCGGCTGCGCAACGAGAGCTGGGCAGCCGAAGCGCTGCTCGACGCGGCGGCCACCCGTGGCTGGCCCTCTCTCGGGAAGGGGCTGCTCTCCCGCGACGAGGCCCTCACCCGGTTGGCACGACGCCGGCTCAGGATCGGTCGCCACGACACGGACGCGCTGGACGAGCGCGCCGGCCATGACGACGGGGACCGCCTCGACGCCGTCGCACTGTTTCGGTGGACCCTCACTCTCGGCGGCCCCGACCTCCTGCGCGCCCTGCGGGGACCGGAACGGACCGGCCTGGCCCGCTTCCTCGCCGAACCCGACCAGGGCGGATCCACCGGCACGATCGTCACCGCACTGGTGAACGCCGGGCACGGGGGGGACGCAGCGGCGTACGCGGTCGTCTGCGCCACGCTGTGGGGTCACGCGAAGGCCGACCACGACCTGTACCGGGCACGCGGGCGTGCGGAGCGATGGCTCGGCGAACAGCCGCCCGCACAGGGCGACGAACTCGACCGCCTCCTGGCCTCCTTCGGACGCAGCGGCGAAGCGTACGTCCTGGGCCTCGTCGACCGGAAGGAGCACCGGCTCGCCGACCCGATCCTGGCCCGGGCCGCACAGCTCGTCGCCCAGTTCGGGGCACAGGCCGCCGCCGGCGCCAGCCCGCTCCTCCCGGCCGGACTCGACGCCCGCTTCACCGTTGCGGGCCACGCTCTGGCCGATGACGACACCGCGGCCGCCACGGCCGCCGTGACCGCACTGGCCGGGCACGCCCTGGCCTCGGACGGCGCCACCCGGGCCCGTATCGAGCGGGTGCGGATGGCCGCCCGGCTGCGGCGGTGGCTCACCGACCGTCCCGTGGGCGACATCGCCTCGGTGGCCGATGGCGTCGCCCGCCAGATCCGCGAACTCGGTTGGGTGGACCGGGCCCTGGAACATCTTGAGGCGGGAGGCGACGCGGACGACGTACTCGCCGACGCGTACAGCCGGATCGGCGCACAGGTGCGAGCCGAACGCCGCGAACTGGACCGCGCGTTCTCCGAGCGGCTCGCGGTGTGGACGGCGGACGGCACCGCACCGGGCGCCATGCTCACGGTGGAAAGCTTCCTGGACCGGGTCGTCGCACCTGTCGTGGCCGACCCCGGTCGACGGGTACTGCTCCTCCTCGTCGACGGAATGAGCGCGGCGATCGCCGCCGAGCTCGGCGAGGAACTGCGTGGACAATGGTCGGAATTCGACCCGGTTACCGACGCCACCGGTACACCCGTCCGGCGTGCCGTGGCCGCGGCGCTGCCCACCCTGACCACCGTATCGCGCACCTCACTGTTCGCGGGGGCACTGCTGAAGGGCGACCAGAGCGACGAGAAGCGGCTCTTCCCCCGCCACTCCTGCTGGAAGGGTGCCCCCGCAGCCGTGTTCCACAAGGACGACCTGCGTGGCCCCGACACCGGCTCGCCCTTCTCCACCGCTCTGGGCGAGGCGCTCATCGACGGGCGCACCCACGTCGCGGTCGTCCTCAACACCGTGGACGACCGGCTCGCCAAGGAGCAGAAACTCGGCGACGGAACATGGGAGGCCAAGGAGATCGGTGCCCTGGAGCCACTGCTGCGGGCCGCCCGCGCGAACGACATGACCGTGCTCCTCACCTCCGACCACGGCCATGTGGTCGAACGGCGCGGCAGCAAGCTCGATGTGACCGGCGGCACCGTCGGTTCGGCCCGTCACCGCACCCCCGGCGGCACCGTCGGTTCGGCCCGTCACCGCACCCCCGGCGGCCCCGTCGCACCGGCCGAGGTCGAGTTGTCCGGGCCCCGGGTGGTCTGGCCCGAACCCGGCTCGCGGATCGTCGCGCTGCGGGACCACGACACCCGGTACACCGCGCTGAAGGCGGGCTACCACGGCGGAGCGACCCTCGCGGAGTTCACCATCCCCCTGCTCGCCCTGCTGCCGTTCGGCGCCCAGCCGCCCACGGGATGGCGGGAGTTGGGCGACCCCGCCCCTGTGTGGTGGGAAGAGGCCGAGGTCGCTGTCGGAGCGGAGACCGGGGCGGCCACCGACGCCGGTCCCGCACCCGATGCCGCAGTGCGCCCACGCCGCAGACACCCCAGGAAGACCGCCTCTCCCGTGTCCGAGGGAGCGATCAGTCTCTTCGACCAGGACGAGGTGGCACACGCACCGAAGCAGCACGCCGCCTCTTCGGCGGGGCCCGGGGACGTACCCGCCGCCAAGCCGACCGAAGCGTTCGCCCCCGCACTGGTGGAACGTCTCTTGGCCACCGAGCTGTACCGGGCACAGCTGGAACTGCTCGCCCGTAGGCCACAGGGCAATGCCGTCCCGAAGGCATTGGCCGCGCTCGTCGACGCGGGCACCCTGTCGATGACCGCCCTCGCCGAACGAGCCGGCCAGCCCGCGACCCGCGCCCCCGGCTTCGCCGCGACCCTGGTCCAGCTCCTCAACTACGACGGCGCCCAGATCCTGGAGATCCTCCCCGACAACCGCACCCTGCGCCTGCACCGGGCCAGGCTCATCGAACAGTTCGGCCTGTGAACCGGCACGCTGCGGCTGCGACGAGTCGAACTGTCGCGAACCACCACCGGACCGTGTACCGGCCCGGTGTCCACCCGCGTATCCGGCCACGTAGGCGACCAGATGGGAGACTGCCCTGGTGAACGTATTCGGATCTTCGGTCTCCGGGGCAGCCGCCCCCGTCGGCGCAGTGCGACGGCGCGCCGTGGTGGACGCGCTGCGGCGTGGCGCCGTCCCCGAGAGCGGCCTCGACCTGCTCGCCACCGGACTCGGCCGGTTCGAGCGGGCAGTCGACGAGGACCTCGACACCGTGGCCGCCGGCGGCTCCGTGTTCAAGGCCGTGCGCGGCGAGTACGGCTCCGGCAAGACCTTCTTCACCCGCTGGCTCGGAGAACGCGCCAAACGACGCACCTTCGCCGTGGCCGAAGTGCAGGTGTCGGAGACCGAGACGCCACTGCACAAGTTGGAGACCGTCTACCGGCGACTCACCGAACGCCTGACAACCGCGAGCTTCCCGCCCAGCGCCCTGCGCCCGATCGCCGACGCCTGGTTCTACGCCCTGGAGGAGGACGCCCTCTCCGACGGCGCCGGTGAGGATGAGCTGTCGCCGGCCGTGGACCGGCTGCTCACCGCCCGCCTGGCCGAGGTGTCCCGGCACGCACCGGCCTTCGCCACCGCACTGCGCGGATACAAGCAGTCCCTGGACGCAGGCGACGAGGCCACCGCGGCCGCGGTGATGTCCTGGCTCGGCGGCCAGCCACACGTCGCCGCAGCCGCTCGGCGCAGCGCGGGCGTTCGCGGCGACCTCGATCATTTCGGTGCGTTCGGATTCCTTCAGGGCCTGCTCACCATGCTCCGAGACGCCGGGCACGCAGGACTGGTCCTCGTCCTGGACGAGGTGGAAACCTTGCAGCGGGTGCGCTCCGATGCCCGGGACAAGGCACTCAACGCGCTTCGACAGCTCATCGACGAGGTCCACTCCGGCCGGTTTCCCGGCCTGTACCTCGTCATCACCGGCACCCCCGCCTTCTACGACGGGCAGCAGGGCGTCCAGCGTCTCGCGCCGCTCGCCCAGCGCCTCGCCACCGACTTCACCACCGATCCGCGCTTCGACAACCCGCGTGCCGTACAGATCCGCCTGCCCGGCTTCACCGAGGAATCTCTCACCGTCCTGGGCGCCACCATCCGTGACCTGTACGCCGAAGGCTCACCGTCCTTCGACCGGATCAACCAACTCGCCGACGACGCCTACCTCACCGACCTGGCCCTGGCCGTTGGCGGTGCGCTCGGCGGAAAGGTCGGGGTGGCACCCCGGCTGTACCTCAAAAAGCTGGTCGGCGACGTACTCGACCGGATCGACCAGTTTCCCGACTTCGACCCGCGCACCCACTACAAACTGACGGTGGGCAGCGGCGATCTCACCGCCACCGAACGGAACTTCGCCGCCCCCGCACCGGCTTCGGCTGACGACCTCGACCTCGACCTTTGACCATCTGTTGCCGGAGCCCACAACTCTGACGACCAGCACAGGAGTCACAGACGTGCAGGAGCAGCCGCGTGGCACCGACCCGGTAGGGCGTCTCGACCCGGTGGTCCTGCACCACATCGTCAACACGCTCGAATGGTCCGATCTGCGGCCCTTGCAGAAAGCCGCCGTGCACCCGCTGATGGACGGGGAAGACGCGGTCCTTCTCGCGCCGACCGCGGGCGGAAAGACGGAGGCCGCCACCTTCCCGATGTTGTCCGCGATGCGGGAGAAGCACTGGACCGGTACTTCCGTCCTCTACCTCGCCCCGCTCAAGGCGCTTCTGAACAACCTGGTGCATCGGGTCGACGGCTACGCCCAGTGGCTGGGACGTCGAGCCGCTCTCTGGCACGGCGACACCACCGAGTCCGCACGCAGACGCATCCGCACCGAGTCCCCCGATTTTCTGCTCACCACCCCCGAATCCCTCGAAGCAATGCTGATCAGCGTCAAGACCGACCATGCACACCTGTTGGGCCGGGTACGTGCTGTCGTCGTCGACGAGGTACACGCCTTCGCCGGAGACGACCGCGGCTGGCACCTGCTCGCCGTGCTGGAACGCCTGGAGCGATTGACCGGCCGGCGCATCCAGCGCATCGGCCTCTCCGCCACCGTCGGAAACCCCGACCGTCTCCTCACCTGGCTCCAGGGTGCGTACCCCACCGATCGGCCGGGTCGGGTCATCGCCCCCGACGTCACCCTGCCCGCCACGCCCGGCACCGGTGCCCTCCCCCGCCCCGCAGGGGAAGTGGAGCTCGACTACGTCGGTTCCCTCGCCAACGCCGCCAAGGTGATCTCCACGCTGCACCGGGGCGAAAAACGACTCGTTTTCTGCGACTCCCGCAAACAGGTGGAAGAACTCGGCGCGGCACTACGCGCCCGAGACGTCACCGTCTTCCTCTCCCACGCCTCGCTCTCCACGGATGAACGCGCACGGTCCGAGCAGGCGTTCGCGGAAGCCCGCGACTGTGTCATCGTCTCCACATCCACACTGGAACTCGGCATCGACGTCGGCGACCTCGACCGCGTCGTCCAGATCGACTCTCCCGGCAGTGTGGCTTCCTTCCTTCAGCGGATCGGCCGAACCGGACGCCGTGCGCAAACCTCCCGCAACTGTCTGTTCCTCACCACCCGCCCCGACTTCTTGCTCCAAGCAGCAGGCCTGCTCACCCTGTGGTCGCGCAGCTGGGTCGAACCCGTCACCCCTCCTCCCTCACCACGCCACCTCGTCGCGCAGCAGCTCCTCGCCGTCACGCTGCAGGAACACCGCATCGGCGACCGGACATGGCCAGAGCATTGGAACGGCCTCGCTCCCTTCGACCGCTCGGCCGCTCCTCTTCTGGCACATCTGGTCGCCGAGGGCTTTCTCGACAACGACGACGGCATGCTGTTCATCGGCCCCCAAGCCGAGAAACACTTCGGCCGGCGGCACTTCATGGAGCTGACCGCCTCCTTCACCGCGCCTCCGGAGTTCACGGTGCTCGCCGGACGCGCCGAGATCGGCACAACCGACCCTTCCGTTCTCACCGAAGAACGTCAGGGCCCGCGCCGGCTGCTCCTGGCCGGTCGCAGCTGGCAGGTCACCTTCATCGACTGGGCGCGACGCCGCGCCTTCGTCGAACCTGTCGAGGACGGAGGCGTCGCCAAGTGGCAGGGAAGCGAGGCCCGTGGTCTGTCGTACACACTGACCCGCGCCATGCGCGACGTTTTGCTCGGCACCGACCCCGATGTCCGGCTCACGCGCCGCGCCACAGTGACACTCGCCGGACTCCGTACGGATCGTGCGCCTCACGAAGTGCACCCGGCGGGCACCCTGCTGGTCCGCGACGCGGACGCCGCCCGTTGGTGGACCTGGGCCGGGTACCGCGCCAACGCCACCCTCGCCGCTTCCCTGGGCCATCTCGCCGACCCTGTGCAGCGTCCAACCGACACCCACGTCCGGCTGCGCCAGGACCTTTCCCCCATCGATTGGAAAGCCGCTCGCGCCGAACTCCCCGATTCCCTCACCCTGCCCACCGTCGATCCTCGCGCCGTTCGGGGTCTGAAATTCTCGGCGGCCCTACCTCCCCGCATCGCCACCGCCACGCTCGCTGAACGCCTTGCCGACCTCGATGGGGCCCTTGCCACAGCCAGCGAACCCGTGCGGATGGAATGGAGCACCTGAACGACCGAACACCGGCGCGTTGCCGCCGCTCTGCGGCAGCGGTCCTGACGTTTCGAAAAGTGTTGCGCGGTCCTGGTCGGACATAAGCCGGACCAACCCGTCTCCGTCGTCGCGAAACGGCCGCACCGGCCCGAGGTGCACGCGGGGCTGCCGGAAACCGGGCGAAGGGGCCGGGAACCGCCTCCGCCAGGAGAGGGAGGAGTCGAATCGGCTGTTCAGCCGAGCTGCGTCTCCAACCACCGCAGGACGTCAGGTGTGACCGGGTCGGTGATGTCCGCGAACTCGTCGTGCCGCTTGAGGAACTTGGCGACGTAGGGGCAGACCGGGACGATCCGCATTCCGGATGCGCGCACGTCGACGAGTGCCTGCCGGACCAGCTGCGGGGCCAGCCCCTGGCCGGCGAAGTCCTCGTCGATCTCCGTGTGGAAGAAGACACGCTGCACGCCCAGGTCGCGGTAGGCGGCCAGACCGGCGCGCCGGCCGTCGACCAGGATGTCGTACCGGCTGTCGGCGTCCGCACGCTCGACGATCGTGGTGGTGGAGGACTCGCTCATGGTGTGCCTTTCGCAAGGGAGGTCAGCGGGTCGGCGGGTTCCGGCGCGGTGTGATGACGGCGTTGGGCAGGGCCGGTGCGGGAAGGCGTCCGCCGGGAGAGTCCTCGATGACGCCGAAGCGGTCGGAGGAGGCTTCCCAGTCCTCGCGGGCCTTCACGATGTCCTCGTGGCTGCGGCCGACGAAGTTCCACCACATGACGATCTCCTCCCCGAAGGGAGGCCCGCCCAGGAGGATGGCCCGCGCCGGGGCGTCGGTCTCGTTCACCATCGTCAGGGTGTCCGCGCCGCGAGGGACATAGCCGAGTTCGGCAGACCGCAGCACCGTGTCGATCAGGCGGATGTCCCCGCTGTCCACGAGGAGGCCGTGTTCGAAAGCCGCGTCGACGGCGAGGGAGAGCGCCGCACGGGGTTCGATGACGATCTCGGCGCCGAGCAGCGGCGTGAAGGTCCGGACCGGGGAGGTCCGGCCGGCGAGCGAGCCCAGGAAGACCCTGATCCGGGCTCCGTCGACCTGCGCGGGTTCGGGCACGTGATGCTGGAAGTCGCGGGCGGCGTTGCGGTGTTCCTCGGGCAGCGCGACCCACAACTGGACACCGTGGATGACCCTGGTGTTCGGCGTGGAGATCTCCGAGTGGGCGATGCCGTATCCCCCGGTCATGAGGTTCACCTCGCCGGGCCTGACCAGGGAATGGGTGCCGAGGGTGTCGCGATGCTCGACCTCTCCGCTGAACAGCCAGGTCACCGTCTGCAGTCCGGTGTGTGGATGCGGGGGCAGGTCCATGCCGCCCGACGCGGCGACCTGGTGCGGGCCGTAGTGGTCGGCGAAGCACCAGGCGCCGATGAGCGTGCGCTCCCGTTGGGGCAGCGTCCGCCGCACGCGCATCGCACGTGGACCGCCGAGAGGGACCTCACGCGCCGACAGGACATCGACCCGCGGGACTCCGGTCGGCCGGTCGTCTTCGACGAGCGCACCGCAGCGCAGGGCCTCGGCATCGGCTTCCGGGTTGCTCACCGAGAGCGCCTCCTCAGAAATCTAGTTGTCTCGTCAACCATAGTGGCACGGAGGCAGGGCGATGACCACGCCCCCCGCACGAACGCGGGCCGCTCCGGGCATGGCCCGAAGGAGACCCCGACGCAAGCGACCAGCCCCAAAGCCCCCACTCCGCAGGATCTTCATCGACAAGTAGAGCCCCAAGACCCCCTACCCTGGCGCAGGTCTCGGAGGCGGTCCGAGCAACGGCCTCCGAGGCCGAAACCGATCCGGCGGACGCCGCGACCCAGGCATCCGCCTACGAGGCCGCCCGACAGGCCCTCTCCGAAGACCGGATCCCGGCCGTGATCTGGACGGCGGTCACCATCGACGCGTTCAATCGCGTGTCGATCATGAGCAAGCACCCCCTACCGCCGCACCACAATCTAGTTGACATGTAAACCATAAAGATGCAATTGTTTACGCGTCAACTAAATTGGCGGAGGTGGTGTGGGCGCGTTCCCCGCCGACGGGGAACGCGCGGGTCGCCCCGGGGTGCGCACTGCCCGGTCGTCACGGAGTACGCACCGCCACACCCCGACACAACGAAAGCGTTGAGCGAAGTGAACACGACGGATGTCGCGCAAATCGAGTTCGGTATCGACAGCTTCGGAGACCTGCCCCGAAACGACCGGGGCGTGATCGTCTCGCACGCGCAGGCGATCCGCGCCACGGTGGCCGAAGCGGTCCTCGCCGACCAGGTCGGTATCGACGTCGTCGCGTTGGGCGAGCACCACCGGCCCGAGTACGCGCTCTCCAGCCCTGAGACGGTGCTGGCGGGCATCGCGACGGCCACGAAGCGCATCCGGCTCGCCTCGGGCGTGACGGTGCTGTCCTCGGACGACCCGGTGCGGGTGTTCCAGCGGTTCGCCACGGTCGACGCGCTCTCCAACGGCCGCGCCGAGGTGATCCTCGGACGCGGTTCCTTCACCGAGTCGTTCCCCCTGTTCGGATACGACCTCAAGGACTACGAGGTGCTGTTCGAGGAGAAGATCGACCTCTTCCACCGGCTCCTGGACGAGAAGCCGGTCACCTGGGAAGGCACCACTCGTGCCGCCCTGCACGACGCGGACGTGTACCCGAAGACGGATTCGGGACGTCTCGCCACTTGGGTAGGGGTCGGCGGGACACCGCAGTCCGTGATCCGCACCGCCAAATACGGCTTCCGGCTCATGCTCGCGATCATCGGCGGCTCCCCCGACCGGTTCGCTCCCTACGTGGATCTGTACCAGCGTGCCGCCCAGGAGTTCGGTACGACCGCACAGCCGGTCGGGATGCATTCGCCCGGCTTCGTCGCGTCCACCGACGAAGAGGCCAAACAGCTCTTCTACCCCGGGTATAAGGAGATCCGCGACCGGATCGGGGCGCAGCGCGGCTGGCCGCCGCTGCGCCGGGAGGAATTCGACTCCGAGGTGGACCGCGGATCGCTGTACGTCGGCTCGGTCGAGACCGTCGCGGCCAAGATCGCCCATGCCGTCCGGGTACTGAACGCGGGCCGGTTCGACATGATCTACTCCACCGCCGGCACCGTTTCGGCCTCCGCACGGCTGCGTTCGGTCGAGCTGTACGGCACCCAGGTCATCCCTCGGGTCCGCGAACTTCTGGCCGAGCAGCCCGCGGACCCGGCGGGAGCGACGCGATGACCGACCCTGTCACCACTATCGGGATCCTGGGAGCCGGGAAAGTCGGCACCGTCCTGGCGCGTCTGGCGGTCGCCGCCGGCTATCGCGTCCTGGTCTCCGGGTCCGGTGACCCCGCCGAGATCGCGCTGACCGCCACGATCCTCACCCCCGGAGCGACCGCCGTATGGCCGGCCCGGGCAGCGGATGCCGCCGACGTGGTGGTCCTGGCTCTCCCGCTCGGCAAACACCGCGGCCTCCCCGTCCCGGAGCTGGAGGGAAGACTGGTCGTCGACGCGATGAACCACTGGTGGGAGGTCGATGGTCCGCGCGACACGGTCCTCCCGCCCAACACCTCGTCGAGCGAAGTCGTCCAGCGGTTCCTGACGGGCGCACGTGTCGTGAAAGCCCTCAACCACATGGGCTACCACGACCTGGAGGACGGGGCCCGTCCGGCCGGCGAGCCCGGACGCAAGGCCATCGCGATCGCCGGCGACTCGCCCGAGGATCTCGCCGTCGTGTCCGCGCTGATCGACGCTCTCGGATTCGACCCCCTCACCATCGGCGACCTCGCAGCGGGCGTCCGGCTCGAACCCGGAACCCCCGCATTCGGAGCCAATGTCGACGCCGACCAGCTCCGCGTGCTTACCGCCGCCCCCGCTCCGACACGACTTCTTGAGCACTCGTAACAAAAGAACAGGAGCGCTTCGGCCGAACCCCGCGTTCGGCGAAGCGTGATGACATCTCCCTGGGGCGCATCACACGATGCGGCGCCGTGCAGCGCCTCCGGGTTCCTCCTGATACCAGGGCGGACGCAACGCGGTTCTCACGGCGCGAAGATCGCAACCACACATGGAGGACGAATGCGGCCGATCATTCCCGACTACCTGGCCGAGGCGCTGGGAGACGTGGAGTCGGACAGGTCCGGAGAGCCGGCGGGATACATCCCCGAGCTCGCGGCAGCGGACCCCGAGCGCCTCGGCGTGGCCTTCGCCATGACCGACGGGGAGGTCTACGGCGCCGGTGACATCGATATGGAGTTCACGATCCAGTCGATCTCCAAGCCGTTCGTCTATGCGCTGGCCCTGTCCGATCGCGGATTCGGCCCCGTGCTCGCCAAAGTGGGTGTCGAGCCGTCCGGAGAGGCGTTCAACGAGATCTCTCTCGAAAGCGATACGGGGCGCCCTCTCAACCCCATGATCAACGCGGGCGCGATCACCGTGCACTCACTGGCCGGCGCAAAGGACCTGAATCCGACAGAGCGTGTGGAGCACGTGCTCCACGGTCTGTCGGCGTTCGCCGGTCGTCGGCTGAGGATGGACGAGGCGGTGTGCGCGTCGGAGATGGAACACGCGCATCGCAACCTCGCCATTGCCCACATGCTCCGCAGCCACGATGTCCTCACCCAGGACCCGAGGGCCGTCGTGGACGGCTACACCCGCCAGTGTTCCGTGCTCGTCACCACGCGGGATCTGGCCATGATGGCCGCGACACTGGCCAACCGCGGGACGAACCCCCTCTCGGGCAAGCAGGTGGTGCCCGAACCGGTGGTGCGTCAGGTACTGAGCGTCATGTTCAGCTGTGGAATGTACGACGCCGCCGGCGACTGGGCGACCCAGGTCGGTATTCCGGCGAAGAGCGGGGTGGCCGGGGGCCTGATCGGCGCGCTCCCCGGACAGATCGGCATCGCCACGTTCTCGCCACGGCTGGACGTTCACGGGAACAGCGTTCGCGGGGTGTCGCTGTTCGAACGATTCTCCTCGGACATGGGTCTGCACGTGATGGAGGTCCCCGCCGCCGCGCGTGCCGTCGTGCGGTCCAACCATGTCGCCGGCAGCGGATCGAACGCGCTGCGGGTGCTGCAACTGCAAGGCGGCGTCGGCTTCGCCGGAGCCGAGAGAGTCGTCCAGGAAGCCATGGACATCTCCGCTTCGGACGGCAGGGTCGCTTTCGACCTGACACGGGTCAATTCGATCGACGACGTGGCACGGCGCGTGCTGTTGGAGGTCGCACGCCGGCTGACGCTGGGCGGTCACGAGATCTACCTCGTCGACCCGGAATCGGTCATGCCCGATCCCGACCCCGGCGACGGCGGCCGGGTCACGGTCGTGGACAACGTGGACCAAGCCGTGGCCGCGACGCGGGACGGCTCGGCGCAGGGGCCGGCCTGACGCGCAGCGGCGATTGCCCTGCCCGACGCCGGGAGCACGACGTCCTCACGCGCAGGTCTGCGTCGGCGTTCGTCCCGTCGGCCGGAAAAGAGAAGTCATGGGGTGCACCGCCGCCGGCACGGAGAACCGCAGGCCGGCCGAACCCTGGTGAGGACCGGGGTTCAAAGCAGCCGGGCGTCCGAGGCCGACCGTTCGATGCTTCACGTCCACGGACGGCCCCGCGACCAGAACGCGCTGGCGGACGTCCAACAGGTGACAGAGGCGGACACGGACGGAGAAACGCGGAAACCTCTGGTCGAAAGGCTCCGCGGAATCCTGTCGGCCATCCGTGGACGAGCGGTCCTGCTTCGGGCCTGTCCGCTACGTCCCCGCGTTCACCGCCCGCACAGGTGCACGGTGGACGCGGGGACCCCACTGCCGGGAGGATTCCCGCAAGCGCACCGTGCCCCTTGCGCCGCTGTGGCTCCTGCCGCCCTCGGCTCACCGGAGGGATGGGCAGGCTGCCTGACCAGCCCTCCGCCCACCTGGCGCTCCGTCAGGACGAGCGTCAAGTGGGCGTCACCGGCGTCGGGGTACCGCCCGCAACGCCCACACCGTGCACGATCTGCACGGGAAGAACCACAGTTCAGGAGCGCTTCGTGGCCCGTTCGAGCACCGCGACGCACTCCACGTGGTGGGTCATCGGGAAGGCGTCGAACGCGCGGAGGTCGACGAGGCGGTACCCCAGCTCCAGGAAGGAGGCGATGTCGCGCGACAGCGTGGCGGGGTCGCAGGAGACGTAGGCGACCCGGCGCAGCCGCAGGTTCGCCAGGGACTGCACGACCTCGGGGCCCACGCCCGCGCGGGGCGGGTCCAGGACCGCGATGTCGGCGCGCAGGTCGGCCCACTCGCGCAGGCGTCCGGCGACGTCGCCGCGCTCGATCTTGGCCTGGGGAAGGTCGCGCAGGTTGTGCTGGGCGTCGCGCACCGCGTCGGCCTGGCCCTCGACACCCATGACCCGGCCCTCGGGGCCGACGACCTCGGCCAGGGCGCCGGCGAACAGCCCCGCGCCGCAGTAGAGGTCCAGGGCGGTCTCGCCCGGCTTGGGCTCCAGGGCGTCCAGGACGGCGGCGGTCAGCGTCTCGGCGGCGGCCGGGTGCACCTGCCAGAAGGCGCCCGCGCTGACCCGCCATTCGCGACCCGCGACGCGCTCGCGGATGCCGCGCTTGCCTTTGACGGGCTGGGTGCGGCCGCCCTTGAAGCGGCGCAGCACGGCGGTGGACGCCTCCGGCGTGGGCAGCAACGGCATCTTCGCGGCGCTGGGGGTCACGATGAGCGCGGTGTCGGCGGTGACGGCCGAGGTGACGGCCTCGACCTCGGCGATGCCCGGCCACTCCAGGTGGGTCACGCCCAGCCGGTTGACCTCGGGGTGGGCGATGGGGCAGTCGTCGATGAGCTGGAGTTCGTGGGAGCGGTGCTTGCGCAGCCCGGGCGAGCCCTGGGCGTCCATGGCGAAGCGCACGCGGGTGCGCCAGCCCAGGCCGTCGGGGGTGCCCGGCAGCTCCTCGACCACTACGTCGCGCTCGATGCCGGCGATGCGGCGCAGCTGCTCGGTGACCACGCGCGCCTTGATCGCGCGCTGGGCCTCCAGCGAGGCGTGCTGCCAGTCGCAGCCGCCGCACTTGCCCGGTCCCGCCGAGGGGCAGGGCGGCTCGACGCGGTCCGCGGACGCCTCCAGCACCTCGACGGCGTCGCCGCGCAGGAAACGCTTGGTCTGCTCGGTCACCAGTACACGGACGCGCTCGCCGGGCAGGGCGTGGCGCACGAAGACGACCTGCTCGTCGTGGCGGCCCACACACCATCCCCCGTGGGCGACGCCGTCGACGCTCAGTTCGAGGTGGGTTCCGACACGGCTCATGAAAAACGACCTCCACACAGACGGGACATTCTGGGCATCGCACGGGTGACCCCTGCTAGCCACCGCCCATCTGCGACAACTGTAGTCGAGCACGGGGGCGCAGAATCCGTGCTCCACGATCGGGGCCGTATCGGGCCCGGGAGTCGCGGGGTCCCGCGCCGCACGCATGATCCCCCTAAGCTGACCCGTTGGGCGGGCTGGCCCGTTGGGTAGACCATTGTCACCCGGGCCGCGCGCCCGAGCGGGGATTCCACAGAGGATTCGGGTCGAGCGGAGCGGACAGCACGTGCATATCGTCATATTGGGTTGCGGGCGGGTGGGTTCCACCCTCGCGCACACCCTGGAGGACTCCGGTCACACCGTCGCGGTGGTCGACCGGTCGCCCGAGGCGTTTCGGCGGTTGCGCTCGGCCACCGCGAAGACCGCGGTCACCGGCCTGGGCCACGACCGGGACGCGCTTGTCAGGGCCGGGATCGAGCGCGCCGACGCGTTCGCCGCGGTCAGCAGCGGCGACAACTCCAACATCATCGCCGCGCGCGTGGCCCGGGAGACGTTCGGGGTGCGCAACGTGGTGGCGCGGATCTACGACCCGCGGCGCGCGGAGGTCTACCAGCGGCTGGGGATCCCCACGGTGGGCACCGTGCACTGGACCGCCGACACCATCCTGCGCCGTCTGCTGCCCTCCGATGCCTCCCCGACCGGTGGGACGCCGTGGCACGACCCGTCGGGCGCCCTCGTGATGGCCGCGGGCACGCCCGGGCCACAGTGGTCGGATCGCACGGTCGACGAGATCGAGACGGCGCTCGGCCTGCGCGTGGCCTACCTGGAGCGGGCCGGAGCGGCCCTGTTGCCGCGCGGGGACACCCGGGTGGTGGACGGCGACGTGGTGCACGTGCTGACGAAGACGGAAGCGGCCCGGGAACTGCTGGCCCGCCTGGGTGCGGACGAGGACGAGGAAGGTCGGGCGTGATGCGCATCGCCATCGCCGGAGCGGGTGGGGTCGGACGCTCCATCGCCGCCGAACTGTTGGACAACGGGCACGAGGTGCTGCTCGTCGACCGCGACTCGCGTGCGATCGACGTGCACGCGCTGGAGCGCGCGGAGTGGATGCTGGCCGACGCCTGCGAGCTCAGTTCCCTGGAACACGCCCGGCTCGACGCGTTCGACGTGGTCGTGGCCGCCACCGGCGACGACAAGGTCAACCTGGTGGTGGCGCTGCTGGCCAAGACCCAGTTCGGCACCGCCCGGGTGGTGGCCCGCATCAACGACCCCCGCAACGAGTGGCTGTTCACCGACTCCTGGGGCGTGGACGTGGCGGTGTCCCCGCCGCGGCTGATGGCGGCGCTGGTGGAGGACGAGGGCGCCGCTGCGTCCGCGGGCGACACGGTGGCGGCGGCCGGGCTGGACAGCGCCGACCTGCTGGAGATCACCCTGCCCGCGGACTCCCCGCACGCCGGGCGCGGTGCCGGTGAGTTGGCCGCGCTGCTGCCCGAAGGGGTCGTGCTGGTGGCGGTGGTCAGCTCGGGCCGGGTGACGGCGCCCCTGCCCGGCACGATCCTGTCGCCGGGCGACGACCTGATCCTGCTGAGCGACGGGACCACCGACGACGGTCTCGACGCGCTGCTGTCCGGCGCGGGCTGAACCACGCCGGAGCACAACGCGGACGGTCAGGCCGTGCGCTCCTCGGGCACCGGCTCGATGGGGGTGCGGCCTCGCGCCAGGAGCCAGACCATGGCAGCCAGGGCCGCCACCTGGAGGGGCCAGCCCATCAGGATCTTGGAGGCGCCCAACCACCCCACCATGCCCGAGGCCCACAGCGGGTACTGGACGAGGACGCGGATCACGCAGGGAAGGACGAACAGCCAGGTCAGCTGAGAACTGAGCCGGACGACGGCGGGGTTGGAGCGCCAACCCGTGGGGTCTCCGGTCACCGCGCCGATGAGCAGGCCCATCACCGGCCAGCGGACCAGGATGCTGAAGATCAGCACGACCGCGTAGACGGCGTTGTAGATGATGCCGGGCAGGAACGCGTCCTCGGCCTGTCCGCTGCGCAGCGCGAAGACCGCGGCGATCCCGATACCGAACAGGCTGTTGGCCACGAACTGGACGGAGGAGCGCTGCACCAGCCGGATCGCGCCCAGCACCAGCGCGGCGCCCACACCGAGGCCCAGGGCGACCTGGACGTCGCTGAAGCCCACGGCATCGCCCAGGCCGTAGCGGGAGCCGATGATGTAGGTGAGGGTGAAGGCGACCGTGGGCACCGCGGCTTCGAGCATGCCGCGCTTGCCGCCCAGGGCCTTGCCCAGCTGGCCGCGTACGACTTCCTCGACGGTCTGCTCGGAGACCTTCTCGCGCGCACCGGTCCCATCAGAGGTGGATCCGTTGGGCCCGGGCCCCTCCTTGTCGGGAGGGGCGCCCTGGCCGCCCGTGGCCTCCACACCCTGCTGTTGATCGGTCATGCTGCTCCTACCGGACGGGACTCGCGAACGAACATGGGGCAACACCATCACCGTGGCATCACACCAGAGTAGTGCGACGTTCCCCAACGGAAGGTATCCGCCGCTCTATCGGCCCCCGCGCTCCAGCCCGAGCAGCTGTTGTTTGCGTTCCAGACCGCCGCCGTATCCGACGAGCGAACCGTTCGCGCCGATCACCCGGTGACAGGGCACGATGATCGAGATGGGGTTGCGCCCGTTGGCCATCCCCACCGCCCGGGAGGCCGTAGGGCGTCCCAGCCGGGCGGCCAGTTGCCCGTACGATCGGGTCCGCCCGTGGGGGATGGTCGACAGCGCCTGCCACACCTGGAGCTGCCACGGAGTGCCGCGCGGGGCCATCGGCAGGGCGAAGACGTCGAGTTCCCCCGCGAAATACGCGGCCAACTGCGTACACGCCTCGGTGAAGGCGGTGTCCTCGCGCACCCAGTCGGACCCCACCTCGGGCCCCCACCGGTGCTCGGGCAGCATGTAGAGGCCGGTGAGTGCATGGCCGTCACCGGTGAGCAGCAGCTCACCGATGGGTGTGGGCGTCGTGGTGTAGCGGACCGGCCCATCACCGGGGGCGGAGAAGTCCACCGGGTCGAGCCAGTCGCCGTCCTCGGGCAGCTCCAGGCCGAGCATCTCCTGCGCGGCGGTCATGGCGCCCCTTTTCGTCGTCGATCGATGTGATGGCCTACGCATTCCATCATCGCTGCTGGACACCCGCCCGGCTGGCGGTTTTGCGACACGGCCCTCGGACTCCGACGGTCGCCGCCGATGGAATACGAACGGCGTGTCGCCTAGGCTCGGTGGGCGAGGAGTACCCGCAGGACTACGAGGAGTGTGCCTGATGCCCACCACCCCGCTGCGTCCCGACCACGTCGCGTTCGCGCTCGGACTGAACGCGGTGCTCAGCGACGACACGACCGACACCGGAGCGATGTGGTCGCCCTATTCGGTGGCGTGCGCGCTGGGACTGGTGGCCTCGGGGGCGGCCGGGGCGACCCGCGAGGAGCTGACCGGGCTGCTGGGCCCCGACATCGACGCCGTGCTGGCCGGCCTGGACGAAGCGGTGGAGGGCGGGCCCGAACTGGCGTCGCGGACCGCGCTGTGGCTGCGCGGCGACATTCCCGTGCACGAGGACTTCGAGGCCAGGGTGCGCGCACGGCCCGACTCCGACGTGCGCGTCGCCGACTTCCGCGGCGACCCCGAAGGGGTACGCGCCCGCATCAACGACGACGTCGCCACGACCACCCGGGGCATGATCACCGACCTGCTCACCTCCGGGAGCATCAACCCGGGCACGATTTCGGTTCTGGTCAACGCACTGTGGGTGAAGATGCGCTGGCTGACGCCGTTCACGACCGACTCCACCGTGGACCATCCCTTCCGCGCGCCGTCGGGGACCCGCGAGACCGCCACCATGAGCCGCACGGGCCAGCTCCCCTACGCCGTGTCCGGTGGCTGGCGGATGGTGACCCTGGCCGGCCACGACGAGCTGTTCATGGATGTCCTCCTGCCGCCCGAGGACGACCCCGGGGCCGTCCTCGACGAGAAGACGCTGGGCGCGCTGTACCAGGGGACCGACGTCGTCGACGTCCGGCTGATGCTGCCGCGTTTCGACATCACCCACCACCAGGAACTCACCGAACCCCTGGTCGCGGCCGGGGTGCACACCGTCTTCGGCGACGGGGCCGACCTCAGCGGGCTCTCCCCCGTCCCCCTCAAGGTCGATCAGGTGATCCACCAGGCCAAACTGCGAGTGGACGAGAAGGGCGCGGAGGGCGCGGCCGCCACCGCGGTGGTGATGATGCGCGCGAGCATCACCCCGCCGCCTCCACCGGTGCCCTTCGTCGTGGACCGCCCCTTCCGCATCATCCTGCGACGCCGCGGCGCGATCCTGTTCCTGGGCGAGGTCACCGAGCCGGAGGACCCCGGGCCCGCCGAGTGACCCGGACCGGTGTGGCCGCTCAGACCCGGTCGAAGGGTTCGGGGAAGGCGAAGGTGCCGTGCAGTCCGGGGAAGTGGGCGGCGAGCGGGCGCACCTGGAAGTAGGGGCTCCATTCGGGCACCGGCGCGACGACCCCGTGCTTCTCAGCGGGGACGAAGCCGAACCGGGCGTAGTAGGCGGGATCGCCCAGCAGCCCCACGAGGGTTTCGCCGAGTGCGTCGGCCGCACCGATCACCGAGTGCATCAGGGCCGAGCCGACGCCCGAGCGCTGGTGCTCCGGCAGCACGCTGATCGGGCCGAGGCCGAGCACGGGTGCGCCGCCGATCTTGCCTCGGGTACACACCACGTGACCCACGACCTGGTCGTCGTGGATCGCGACGTGGGAGAGCAGTGGCAGCCATGACGCATGGACGCGCAGTTCGTCCACGAGCGGGGCCTCGCGCGGAGGTTCCTGTCCCGGCGCGGAGAACGCCTTGGTGGTCACGGAGCGGATGGCGTCGATGTCCGCGGGGGTCTCGCGTCGGATCAGCATGAAGCCATGATCGGCGGTAAGACCCCCGCGGGCAACCATTTTACGAGGTCGCGTCCGGTGTGGCGGGGTTCGCGGCCGGTTTGGCGGCTTGGGCCTGCTGGGCCGCCATCGCCGCCTGGGTCTGCTGCGGGAGCTTGAGTTCGAGCAGTTCCCGGGGCGGGACCGGGTTGTCGCCGCGGACCACCACGATGCCGGCGAAGATCTCCTCGATGCGCGCCGCGACGTCGGGTTTGACCGCCCCTTCCCCGCGGATCACACCGCGCAGGAACCAGCGCGGACCGTCCACCCCGATGAAGCGGGCGGGCTGGCCGAGCTGGCGCCCCTCGTCGGTGGTCTTTCCCGGCATGGGCACGATCGCGCGCAGCTCGGGTCCGAAGGTTCCCTGGAAGTCTTCGCTCTTGCCGCCCGACTGGGCGATCTCCGCGCTGATCTCGGCGCGGATCTCCTCCCACAGCCCGGTGGTCTTGGGCGCGGCGAAGGGCTGCACCTGTAGCGCGGTCTGGCCGTTGAGGACCGTCACCCCGATGACCTTGTTGTTCTGCTTGGCGACGTTGACCTGGACCTCGATGTCGGACCCGATGGGGATGCGCAGGCTTCCCAGGTCGACGCGCGGCAGCTCGGGACTGTCCTCAGAGGTGTCCCACGGCCCCTGAAGACGGTGCCGGTCGTCGTCCTTGGTCGGTTCCACAACAGCGCTGTGGCCGGACGGGACGGGCGGGGCGATGTCGTTAGCGCCGCTCTTGACGTTCTTCTTGCCTCGGCGTCCGAACACGCCTCAACACCTCTTCCTTGCGTCCCGGGGTCCCCGGGAACCGTTCATCTGTGGTCGGGCCGCGCGGCGTGCCCGCCAGTGGAACCGAACCCGGCTGCGCCGCGCTCGGAATCGTCGAGTTCGCGGACCTCGCGGAAGGCCGCACGTTCGACCCGTTGGACGACGAGCTGGGCGACACGGTCGCCGCGGGTCAGTTTCACCGGAGTGGTGGTGTCGGTGTTGAGCAGGGTCACCCTGATCTCCCCCCGGTACCCGGAGTCCACGGTGCCGGGAGCGTTGACCACGGTCAGTCCGCACCTGGCGGCCAGGCCCGAACGCGGGTGCACGAAGGCCGCGTAGCCCTCGGGCAGCGCGATGGCGACCCCGGTCCGCACGGTTTCCCGCTGGCCGGGGTCCAGGACCACGTCCTCGGCGGTCACCAGGTCGGCGCCGGCGTCACCCGGGTGGGCGTAGCCGGGCAGGGGGAGGTCGGGGTCGATCCGCACGATCGGGATCTCCACCGGGTCAGTGTCCAGGGAAACGTTGCTCACACTGGCCGAGCCTACCGCTAACGGCGGCGGGCGCCCCGCCATGTGGCGGGGCGCCCGCACGGGCGTGCGGGGCTACTCGACGGTTTCGGGCAGGGTGACCTCGACGTGCAGGTCGGTGTCGTCGCTGGGAACGAAGTCCAGGGCCTCGGCCCGGCCCGCGGAGGCGATGTCGGCTCCGGCGAGTCGGGCGTGGTCGGCCTGCTTGCCGCGCACGACGACGTTGGAGACCTCGGCGCGCATGGACAGCTTCGCAGCGGACTTGGACTTGCGGATGGCCCGCAGGACCTCGGCGGTGGCCGCCAGGACCTGGGGGTCGCCGTCGCCCGCCGCGGTGCGCAGCTCCGCGGCGGCCGGCCAGGCGGCGCCGTGCACGGAGCCCTCCTGCCACCACGACCACACCTCGTCGGCGACGAACGGCACGAACGGGGCGAACAGCCGGTGCAGGGTGGAGAGCGCGATGAGCAGCGAGGCGCGCGCCGACGCGCCCGCGGGCGACTCGGTGTCGTAGGCGCGGGCCTTGACCAGCTCCAGGTAGTCGTCGCACAGGTCCCAGAAGAACCGTTCGGTGCGTTCCAGGGCCCGGGTGTGGTCGTAGTTCTCGAACGCGGCGGTGGCCTCGGCCACGACCTCGGCGAGGGCCGCCAGCATGGACCGGTCCAGCGGCTCGGTGACGGCGGAGGCGTCGACCGCGGTGTCCTGTCCGGCGACCGAGAGCGCGAACTTGCTGGCGTTGAGGATCTTGATGGCCAGGCGGCGCCCGACCTTCATCTGGCCCTCGTCCAGCGCTGTGTCGGTGCCCAGCCGTCCGCTGGCAGCCCAGTAGCGCACCGCGTCGGAGCTGTATTTTTCGAGCAGGTCGATGGGGGTGACGACGTTGCCCTTGGACTTGGACATCTTCTTGCGGTCGGGGTCCAGGATCCACCCGGAGATCCCTGCGGTGCTCCAGGGCAGCGAGCCGTGCTCGAAGTGCGAGCGGACCACGGTGGCGAACAGCCAGGTGCGGATGATGTCCTGGCCCTGGGGGCGCAGGTCCATGGGAAAGACCCGCTGGAAGAGGTCGTTGTCGCGCTCCCAGCCACCGGCCACCTGGGGCGACAGCGAGGAGGTGGCCCAGGTGTCCATGACGTCGGGATCGCCGGTGAATCCGCCGGGCACGCCGCGCTGGTCGGCGGTGTAGCCCTCGGGCGCCTCGGAACTGGGGTCCACCGGCAGTGCGGACTCCGCAGGGGTGATGGGGGCGTCGTAGCGGGGGTTGCCCTCGTCGTCCAGCGGATACCAGACCGGGAACGGCACGCCGAAGAAGCGCTGTCGGCTGATCAGCCAGTCGCCGTTGAGCCCGCCGACCCAGTGCTCGTAGCGGCTGCTCATGTGGCCGGGGTGCCAGGTGAGTTCGCGTCCGCGAGCCAGCAGGTCCTCACGGATCTGCTCGTCGCGCCCGCCGTTGCGGATGTACCACTGCCGGGTCGTGACGATTTCGAGGGGCTTGTCGCCCTTCTCGTAGAACTTCACCGGGTGGGTGATCTGCTTGGGCTCGCCGAGCAGGTCGCCGGACTCGCGCAGCAGCCCGATCATGCGCTCGCGCGCGGTGTGCACGGTGGCCCCGGCCAGGGTGGCGTAGGCGACGCGACCGGCCTCGGAGTCAAGGCCCGCGGGCGGGTCGGCCACGATCCGGCCGTCCCAGCCGATGATGGGGCGGGTGGGCAGCTGTAGCTCCCGCCACCAGGTGACGTCGGTGAGGTCGCCGAAGGTGCAGATCATGGCGATGCCGGACCCCTTCTCGGGGTCGGCGAGGCGGTGCGCCACGACGGGCACCTCGACGCCGAAGACGGGCGTGCGCACGGTCGAACCGAACAGCGGCTGGTAGCGCTCGTCGTCGGGGTTGGCCACGAGCGCGACACAGGCGGCCAGCAGCTCGGGCCGGGTGGTCTCGATGAGGACCGGCTCACCGCCCTCGCGGTGGAAGGACAGCGTGTGGTAGGCGCTGGGACGGTCGCGGTCCTCCAGCTCGGCCTGGGCCACAGCGGTGCGGAACGTGACGTCCCACAGGGTGGGCGCCTCGGCCATGTAGGCCTCGCCGCGCGCCAGGTTGCGCAGGAACGCGCGCTGGGCGGTGGCGCGGGAGTTGTCGTCGATGGTGGCGTAGGTGTGGCGCCAGTCGACGCTGAGGCCCAGGGTGCGCCAGATGCGCTCGAAGACCTTCTCGTCCTCGGTGGTGAGCTTGTCGCACAGCTCGATGAAGTTGCGCCGCGAGATGGGGACCTGGCGCTTGGGGTCGGGCTTGGCCGGGGGGACGTAGTCCTCGACGTAGGGGATCGAGGGGTCGCACCGCACGCCGTAGTAGTTCTGCACCCGGCGCTCGGTGGGCAGTCCGTTATCGTCCCACCCCATCGGGTAGAAGACGGACTTGCCGTTCATCCGCTGGAAGCGGGCGACGGTGTCGGTGTGGGTGTAGGAGAAGACGTGGCCGATGTGCAGCGAACCGGAGACCGTGGGCGGCGGGGTGTCGATCGAGAAGATCTCTTCGCGGCTCTTGGTGCGGTCGAAGTGGTAGACGCCGGACTCATTCCAGACGTCCACCCATTTCGCCTCGATACCGTCGAGCGAAGGCTTGTCGGGCACGTTGAAGGAATGAGAGCGGTTGGTCATGGGGGTAATGGTATTGCTCCGGAGCCCCTGATCGCTCCTGGTTCGCCAGGCCGCTGCGCACGCGAGGCGCGGCGGGCGTCGTCCCTGCGGGGGCGGCACCGCCATGACAGTATTTCGGACAGCATTCCCCGGCTGGGCGTCCGATGACGACAACGGAAGTGACCTATTTCAGATGGCTGACAAGGATGGCGAGCTCACCGCTCGCATCGTCGGCGGTGTGGCCGCACTGGCCGCCGCCTACGTCACGCGCAAGGCCCTGACCTACGCCTGGACCAAGACGATGGGCAAGGAACCCCCCATCGACCCGGAGTCGCCCGACATCAGTCTGGGCGAGGCACTGGGCTGGGCGGTCGTGACGGGTGTGGGCATGGAGGTCGCCCGCGTGCTGGCGACGCGCACCGCCCACAAGCGGTTCGCACCCCGGCGCCACCGCGAGATCGAGGACCTCGGCGTCTGATCCGACGGTCCGTGCGGACACAGGGCAGGGGGCGGCGCGGGAAGCGCCGCCCCCTCGCCCATGTCGTCTGCGGCTGCGTCGCTAGTCGCGCTCCACGGCCCGGCGCGAATCGAGCGGGACCACGGCGCTCTTGTCCATGGTGGGCAGGGTGAGGGAGCGCAGGTCGGAGCGGACCGCGCCGGCCATGGCGCGGGTACCGGCCCGGTTCAGGCTTCCCCCCGCGACGGCTCCGGTCAGGTAGGGGCCCAGCGTGCTCAGGTGCCGGCCCATCAACTTCATGAGGCGGTTGCGCAGCGCGGTCTTGGCCGCGGCGCCCAGCGCGACGGTGACCGACTCCGCGGCCTGCGTGGGGTCGACGCCGCGGCGCTTGGTCCAGGCCACCAGGTAGCCGGAGTTGCGTTGCAGCGCACTGCCCTGGGCCGGCGTGCCGTACACCTCGTGCAGTTCGCCGATCAGCTTGATCTCGATGGCGGCGACGACGATGGTCTCGGCCACGATCTGGGCGGGGGCGGTCAGCAGCAGGGGTGGTGCGGTGAACTGAACGGCGGCCAGCGCGCCACCGGCCGCCCCAACGGCGGTGGTTCCGTTGACGGCGTTGCGTTCCAGCGCGTCGGCGAGGTCCTCGCCCTGGAGGCCCTTGTGGTGGCGGATCAGCGTCTCGCGGTCGCGCACCGCGATGCGCGGGGCGATCTCCTCGCTGAAGAGGTCGGTCAGCCAACGCCCGCCGGCCATGCTCCTGACCCCCGCCGTACGGGCGCTGCGGGCGACGGCCCCCGTGAGACGCCGCAGCAGCTTGGCGCGTCCCTGCTTGTCGGTGCCGTCGTCGGCGGCCAGGAGGGTGACCAGCTCGCCCACCTCGGCGTCATGGGAACGCTCGGGCAGGTTCTGGTTCTCGCCCGGGTCCGGGGCGTCCGGGTCGTCACGATCGTGCTCAGTCTTGTCGGACACGGTCTCATCCCCCTTGAGGTGAAGGCGTCCAGTGCACACAACGTAGACGAGCGGCAGGTCGCGGTCGTTCCATAAGGGGGATGAACAACCGGACGAAAAACGGATGCGCCCCGGAAGACACAGGGTCCCGGGGACGCATCACATAGCGCGTTTCGACCGGTGAGGCGGTGCGGAGGGAGGTAGGGGTGCCCTGCCGTAAGGCTTAAGCGCACTCCCTGCAGACGAGCTGTCCCTTTCGCTCCTCGGCGAGCTGGCTTCGGTGGTGAACCAGGAAGCAGCGGCCGCAGGTGAACTCGTCGGCCTGGCGCGGCAGTACCCGGACGGCGAGTTCCTCGCCGGACAGGTCCGCGCCCGGCAGTTCCAGGCCCTCGGCGACGTCGTCAGGATCGACGTCGATGGTGCTGGTTCCCTTGTCCACCCGACGCGCCTGCAGCTCTTGAAGGCTGTCCTCGTTGAGGTCCTCGTCGGTCTTGCGCGGGCTGTCGTAGTCGGTGGCCATCTTTCTTACTCCATCCCCCTCGATCTATGTGCCTCGTCGCGCGGTTGTAACGCTTGAGAGACGTTTCTTGTGCCCGATCCGGCCAGAAAGTCCCTCGGGCGTAAGTGGACTGTGACCCCTCCCGGGTGCGGTCGCACCTGAAATGGCAGCGTTGAGTGGCCGAACAGGCGGAGCACCTGGTGCTTCGCCATCCGGCCCGCTCTCATGTGCTACCCAACGCCCAAGGGATTCTGACCTGTTTTTCCGTCTTTCCCCTAACCGGCTGGAGCGCGGTTACTCACACCAAGTCACGAGGTCAGAGCGGACATGTCACGACAGGACGTCTTCCCGCCGTACCGATGCCCGGGTGAGCATACCTACCCGTGGGACCACTCCGTACCGCGGAGGACCGTGTCATCGGCCACGTATGAATATCACGGAGTCGGGAACAACCGCAGCCGGTCCTGCGAGCTCCCCGGTCGGCCGTTTCAGCAAGACCTCAGCCGCCGCTCTCGGCGTCGAGGCGGCGGCGGAAAACGGGGAAGCGAACAGTCACCACAAGGCCACCTCCGACGCGCGGCCAAGCACTCACCGCGCCGCCGTGGGCCCGCACGACCGAGCGCACGATGGACAGTCCCAGCCCCGCGCTCTTCTTGGAGCGCACCCGGTCGCCGGAACCCCGCCGGAAGGGCTCGAACAGCCCCTCGATCTCGTAGACGGGGATGACGGGCCCGGAGTTCTCCACCTGCATCGCCGGTGCGCCCTCGTTGATGCCCGAGCGGACCGTGATCTCCCCGCCCTCGACGTTGTAGCGCAGCGCGTTCTCCACGAGGTTGCCCACCAGGCGTTCGAGCAGGACCGGGTCGCCGGTCACGGGGGCGTCGCGCAGGTCGGTGCGGACCTTCAGCCCAGAGGACTCGATGTCGTGGCTGAGCTGGCTGAGCACGGTGGCCGAGACCTCGCCGAGGTCCACGACGGCACGGACGTTGAGTTCGCGGTCGCTCTTCGCCAGGAACAGCAGGCCGTCGATGAGGCGTTCGTGGCGGGAATTGGTCTCCAGCAGCGTGCGGGCGATGGTCCGCAGGTCCGCGGACGCCTCAGGGTCGGCGAGGGCGACCTCCAGGAGGGTCCGGTTGATCGCCAGGGGCGTGCGCAACTCGTGGGAGGCGTTGGCGACGAACCGGCGCTGACCGTCGAAGGCCCGGTCCAGGCGCTCCAGCATCGCGTCGAAGGTGTCGGAGAGTTCGCGGATCTCGTCGTCGGGGCCGCTCATGGCGATGCGTTCGTGCAGAGAGCGCTCAGAGAGACGGCGCGCGGTCCGGGTGATCTTGTGAAGCGGCGACAGCGCCCGGCCCGCCACGGCGTATCCCAGGGCCACGGCGAGGATGCCCACGAGGACCAGGGCGATGACCGAGAACCGGGTGACCTGGTTGGCGATGCCGTCGATCAGGTCGTCCTTGATCCCCTGGGCGATCATCGGGTCGAGGTTGTAGTCGCCGACCTTGACGCTGAAGTTGGGGTTGTCCAGGACGCTGACCAGGACCACGTAGTTGAGCAGGACCAACAGCGAGCCGGCCGCGAAGAAGAGCATCCCGTAGATGAGGGTGAGGCGCATCCGCAGGCTGATGTTGTCGGCGAAGTGGCTGCCCCTGCGCACCGCACCGTCGGCGTCGATGCGCGGGTCCTGCGCCTTGGCCGGCTGGGTGAGGCGCCGCCAGGTCCCGGTCTCACCGGGAGGCGTGGGCGCGACCTCGCCGAGCGGGACCGGAGCGGGGGCGAAGGCCGGTTCCCGTTCCCCCTTGTTCGGGGCCGTCCGTCCCGCGCCGGTCGGCTCGGTGGAACTCAAATCCGGTACCCCGCGCCTTGCACGGTCCGGATCACCGGGGGTTCGCCGAGTTTCTTGCGCAGGGTCATGACGGTCACCCGTACGACGTTGGTGAAGGGGTCGGCGTTCTCGTCCCAGGCTTTCTCCAGGAGCCCTTCGGCGCTGACCACGGTGCCCCCGGCGCGCATCAGGACTTCGAGGACGGCAAACTCCTTGGGGGTGAGCACGACGGGACGGCCGTCGCGCTCCACGGTGTGGTTGGCGGGGTCCAAGACGATGCCGCCGCGCTGGAGGACGGGGGGAAGCGGGGGGGTGGCGCGCCGGCCGAGGGCACGGACCCGGGCGATGAGCTCGGCGAAGGCGAAGGGCTTGGCCATGTAGTCGTCGGCGCCGATCGTGAGTCCGGCGACCTTGTCGTCGAGTTCGCCGGCGGCGGTGAGCATCAGGATCCGGCCGGTGTAGCTCTGCGAGGAAAGGATCCGGCAGACGTCGTCGCCGTGCGTTCCCGGGAGGTCGCGGTCGAGGATGACCACGTCGTACTCGTTGACGCTGGTGCGCTCCAGGGCGCTGTCCCCGTCGTAGACGACGTCCACGGCCATCGACTCGCGCCGTAGGCCCACGGCAACCGCGTCGGCGAGGACCTGTTCGTCTTCGACCACGAGTACGCGCACTGTTTCCTTCGCTTCCCGGAGCGTCGGTGCAGAAAAAAGGCCGCTGCCGGCGCATCCCCCAACACACCGGCAGCGGCGTTCAATCCCGGCTGCGTCAACCGTTATTCCACACCCCGGATAAGGGGCGGGTAAACCGTTTTCGACGCTTCGCAACCAGGAAGACTTTGGTCTTGCTCGGTCGGGCCTGACCTGCGCAACTCAACGCTATGGCCATTGGGCGGAGAGGGCAAACTCCAGGGCACTCCAGGGCCGCACCGGCAAGCATCCCGATAATACGGCGTCCGGGGTACTCCTCAAGCCCCCGAGGAAGCCGAGGGGAGCCCCAAAGAAGGAGCGTTGCCGCCGGCGCATCCCCCAACCGCCGGCGGCAACGCTCACCCCGCACATCTCAAATCTGACACAAGATGGATAAGAAGTAAGTAAGAAGGGGGACAATCTTGACACTTGTGGGGTAAGACACATCCCGCCCAATGCTTCCGGGTTTCCTTATGGGAGATGCCCGCCCGGCCCCGATGGTTCGGGTCCGCCCGCAGATTTTTCCCCCGCCCGCCGTGTGCATGGGCGGCACACAGGCCACAGGACGGAAGACCGTCACGTGCGGCACCTCGGGGCTCGACCCCGTACAACCGCGCGAGTTCGACATCGACGGCCCAGCGAACCAGTCGAGGCGCGCCCCCGGCCCCGCGAGCGTCCGCCCGGCCTGCGCCCCCGGGCCGGCGGGAAGCCCACCCCCTACCGGCCGCCACGTCCCCACACGTCCGCTACCGAAAAAGCGCCCCTGCCGACGGCGCCCTACTCGGACCGCGGCGCCTCCCGCACCCGCGCCTGGTGCCGACGGGCCTTGAGCCGGTTCCCACAGGTCTTCATCGAGCACCACCGCGCGGCGTTGGCACGACTGCGATCCAGGAGGAAGAGGCGGCATTCGGGGTTCCCGCACGGCCGCAGGCGGCCGGGCATGCGCTCCTTGACGTCCGCCCACGCGAGCACGAGCTCCACCGCGAGCCGTCGCTCCGACGGCACCTCCAGGCGCCACTCGACGCCCGACGTGCCGGGCCGCGGAACCTTGCGAACACCGGCGAGGATCCGGCGCAGGCGGGGTTCCGCCGGGGCGCCCGACTCCACCGCCTGGAGCGCATCCCGCGCGGTGCGCAGCCACCGGCGTTCCTCGCCGCCGCCGAGGCCCCCGTGCTCCCGCGCCCAGCCGTCCACCGCGTGGTCGTCGCGCCAGAGGTCCCGGCGTCGGCCGTCCACGACAGGGGTGCTGTTCAGCGCCTGCATCAAAGCTTGGTCGTCCAGCACTGCCCCACCTCTCCACCTAACTCTATCAAGCCACTTGACAGGTTACTCGACGGGCGGTCTACTGGGCATCCGGGATAACCAGCAAAATTGATTGAAGGGGTTAGAAATGGCCGAGGTTCGCCACCAGTACGCGACGGTGCGGGGACACCGTGTCTTCTACCGCGAGGCAGGGCCCCGCGAGGCACCCACGCTCGTACTCCTGCACGGCTTTCCCTCCGGTTCGCGCATGTTCCGCCACCTCATCCCGGCACTGGCCGATCGATTCCACGTCATCGCCCCCGACCACCTCGGCTTCGGCAACTCCGACACCCCGCCCGCGGACACGTTCGCCTACACCTTCGACTCCCTGACCGATGTCACCGAAGCCCTGCTGGCCCAGCTCGACGTCACCCGCTACGCCGTATACGTCCAGGACTACGGCGCGCCCATCGGCTGGCGGCTGGCCCTGCGCTCCCCCGAGGCGATCACCGCGGTGATCACGCAGAACGGCAACGCCTACGAGGACGGCTTCGTACCGGACTTCTGGGAGCCCGTATGGGCGTACGCCGAGAACCCGGGCCCCCGGACCGAACCCGCCGTCCGGGCCGCACTCTCACTCGACGCCATCCGCTGGCAGTACCTGCACGGAGTGGACCGGCCCGAGCTGGTCGACCCCGACACCTGGGCCGCCGACCACCGCGAGGTCAACCGGCCGGGCAACGACCTGGCGCAACTGGCCCTGTTTCGCGACTACGCGAGCAATCGGCCCCTCTACCCCCGGGTGCACGCCTACTTCCGGGAACACCGGGTCCCGCTCCTGGCGGTCTGGGGCGCGGGCGACGAGATCTTCGGCCCGGACGGGGCGCGCGCCTTCGCGAGGGACCTGCCGGACGCGGAGATCCACCTGGTCCCCGGGGGTGGGCACTTCCTGCTCGAAAGCCACCTGGACACCGTGGCCGGGTACATCCGCGGATTCCTGACCACCGCCGGATCACCGGCGTGAGGCCCGCGAGGGGTTCCCGGGGCGGGTGAACGGGCCCTTCGAGGCAAGGCGCAGTCGACTGCGCCGACCGAAGCGGGCGGCCCCGGTGGCCTCCACGGCCGTGCGGGCTCCACCGGCATGCCGAGGTTCGCAAGAAGAGGCTCCTCGACAGCGGTCTCCCAGCGACACGAATCCCTGCCTTTACGGCGTAGATTCAGAGAATCCGGACGGTCCTCGGCGGAACGTGAACGGATCGGGACGGGGAGCCTCGCGGCTCTCGTGTGGCGCGGAGCGTGGACCGGGCGAACCGCGCCCGGTCGGCCCGCAGCCCCACCGGTACGCCCGTCCCCTCTTCGCGGAAGTGGCACCTTGCTTCGGCGGGGCGCGTCCGCACGGGGCAGGGGCAGCGGGCACCACGCTCCGGCACCCGACCATGGGCCACACGCACGCCAAGGCGTGCGGGGACGGGGTTGCTCGGACCGGCCTGGGCATACCGCCCCCCTTGCGGTTACCCGGTTGGTACGGTCGCCGGGTACCGCATCCGCGACAGGAGCATCCAATGCCCGGCCATCACCCCGAACTCACAGCCGTTGCCGACAGCATCGCCCTGAACGGTCCGGGAGTCGGGGTGCTCGATCTGGCCCAGCACGCCCTCGACTTCTACACCATCCGCTACAGCGACTACCCTCCCCGGGTGCTCGCCTCGGAGGTGGCCCGCTGCCGCTCCCTGCTCATCGACCACAGCACCGTCTCCACGGACATGCGGCGCGTCGTGGGATGGCTCTCCGCCCTCCTGGGCAACCTCGCCCACCACACCGGCGACGCACCCGGCGCTTTCGTGCACCTCGGTGCCGCCTCCCGGGCCGGAGTGCGGGTGGGTGAGCCGCGTCTGACGGGGTGGGCGTTGGGCGCGCAGTCGATGGCGGCCATGGCGCAGGACCGGCCCGCTGAAGCCCTGGAGCTCGCGGAGCAGGCGGCCGAATACGCCGACACCCCGTTGCGCCGCGCCCAGACGACCGCCTGGTGCCGGCTGCGTCCGCTCGCGGCACTGGGCGACTGGGGACGACTGGACGAATCCGTCGCCGCGTCGCAGCTGCACATGGACGCCGCCGACCGGGAGGAGGGGGGTCGTTTCGGGTTCGACCGCGCCGAGTTCCACCTGCACCTCGGCGAAGCGCTGCTCGGCCGCGACCCCGCAGCGGCCGGCCGCCACGCCGAGACCTCGGCCGGGCTCAAGCGCGCCGGGTCTCCGGGATGGGCCGCGGCAACGGCGGTCCTCGCGCGCGCCCACGCCGCTGCCCGGGACTCTCGGAGCGCGACCGTTTTGGGCGTGGGCGTGCTGGAGTCGGTCCCGTCGGGGGCGTTGCGGGCAACCACCCGAGGGCGGTTGCGACAGCTGGCCACCGATCTGCACGGGCAGCCGGGAGCGGAGGACCTGCGCGCCGCGCTTCGCGACGAGGGGTGAGCCGTTGTTCTCGGGGTCGATCCCCGCGTGCGCGGGGCTCACGTAGAGCCCGACCCTCGCCGGGGTGAGAGACCCGGTCCATCCCCGCGTGCGCGGGGCTCACAGACGAGCACCCCGGTCGCCAATCCGACGGGAAGGTCCATCCCCGCGTGCGCGGGGCTCACACCATGGCCAAAGCCACCGGCGCCAACATCCGCGGTCCATCCCCGCGTGCGCGGGGCTCACTCGGCAACGTCGGCAATTTCAGCGGACCCAGCAGGTCCATCCCCGCGTGCGCGGGGCTCACTCGTCGAGGAACCGCTCGGTGAGCCGGTCCATCGGTCCATCCCCGCGTGCGCGGGGCTCACCACATCGGCCCCGGACTCACCACGGGGCACGCCGGTCCATCCCCGCGTGCGCGGGGCTCACGTCGAGGTGGTCGGCCGCCCACAGCTCGCAGAGGGTCCATCCCCGCGTGCGCGGGGCTCACCACCGACGGGTTCGCGTTCGGGGTGGTTCAGTCGGTCCATCCCCGCGTGCGCGGGGCTCACGGAACGGTCTACCGGGTCGAACCGGACGGGCCGAAGTCCATCCCCGCGTGCGCGGGGCTCACAGTAGGCGTCACGCCAACGGATGGTGCAGCGGCGGTCCATCCCCGCGTGCGCGGGGCTCACACGCACCCGACGGCGGCCAGCAGCTGGCCGACCGGTCCATCCCCGCGTGCGCGGGGCTCACCCCACGGCGCATACACCAGCGCAGACCACAGCGCGGTCCATCCCCGCGTGCGCGGGGCTCACGACCCGGAGCTGTTTGAGGAGGGGCAACGGTACGGTCCATCCCCGCGTGCGCGGGGCTCACCAACGAGACCAAGCTGAAGCGATCGACCGCGCCGGTCCATCCCCGCGTGCGCGGGGCTCACGGCCTTATTCCGGTTAGCCACGCTTTCGAGTCCGGTCCATCCCCGCGTGCGCGGGGCTCACGAGGGCGTCACAGTCGAGGCGCGTCATGCGGGCGGTCCATCCCCGCGTGCGCGGGGCTCACAGCTATCTGGAACTTCCCGACGTGCGCCATGACGGTCCATCCCCGCGTGCGCGGGGCTCACCGGATCGGGCTACTGGCGACACAGTGCAGGGCCGGTCCATCCCCGCGTGCGCGGGGCTCACCAGACAAGGCCCGCGCTCCCCGTGGCGCGGGCCGGTCCATCCCCGCGTGCGCGGGGCTCACGGCGGCAACAACGAAGGATGGCCGGTGATGCTCGGTCCATCCCCGCGTGCGCGGGGCTCACGTCAGCGTCCGTCGGATGCCCTCGCTGCTGTCGCGGTCCATCCCCGCGTGCGCGGGGCTCACGGACCCCCGACCAGACCCCCGGGTTCAAGCGCCGGTCCATCCCCGCGTGCGCGGGGCTCACAGTTAATGACCTGGCACTTTGCGAGCCGTTACCATTATGAGATCTTCGGTGAGGCATCCAACACCCCCATTATCCACTGGCTCCCGCCCCCTGTCCGACCAACCACTCCCCCACCCCCGACCAGGCACTACGCCCACGACACGCGGCCAAGCAGGGCCCTGCGACAACATCCTGGGCCAGCAGGCCACATCCCACCGCGCGGGAAAGGCGGAAGCGATTGCGGAAGGAAACCGTCCGCGTTGCCCCTCGCGACTTGTCGATCACTTGGATTGAACAGGCACCAACACCCCACTCGCTCCTCCGCTCAGAGCCGGTAGGGGTGGGCTGTGTGGAAGAGGTCCTGGAAGTGGGCGAGGTAGTGGCGGGTGTCGGTGATCGGCAACGCCAGGGGGAAAGGGATCGTCTCCACGGTGGTGGCGTTGTCGGTGATGGTGAACCCACACGACCAGATCACCGGGGGGTCCTGCTTCTCGGGCAGGACACGCAGGGTGACATGTGGCAGCTCGGCCAACGCCAGGAGCAGCAGGTGTTGTTCGGTCATGGTCTCCACCCCACCGATAGGGCGGCGCAGCGCCGTCTCGGTCACCACGTAGGTGCGGGGGTGTTCGGCGTCGATCAGCAAGCGCTGACGGCGGGTACGGATCGCTACGACCTCTTCCACATGCTCAGGGCGCAGCAGTCCTGAAGCGGTCAGGACCGTGCGGGCGTAGGTCGCGGTTTGCAGGGGTGCGGGCACGACCGAGGGTGCGAAGGCGCGGATCTGGCCGTGGGGTTCATCCAACGCGAGGTTGCGTTGCTGGACGACCAGCGCGCCGGAGACGTCAACACCCATCAGGAGCATTCCGGCCGGGAGAGTCCGCGTGGCCCAGCGGACCGGTGTGGTTGACAGAGCTAGTGTGCGGGGTTTCGCGCAGCAGGTCGTGGAACTGGGCTGCGGGGTAGCGGCGCGCACCCCCGGGGGTGGTCACGTAGGTGATGAGGCCGTGGCTTCCCCACCGGGCCACGGTGGAGGCGTCCACCCCGAACAGGGTGGCCACCTGGTGGTTCATCAACAGGGCCCCCTGGACGCTTTCCAGGGGCGTATCCGGGTCGGGGCCGGTGGGGGTGGGGTCGGTGCAAGACATGAGGTCAAGGGTCCGTTCGGGCAGTACCGGCACCCGCCGCGAGAGGGCGGGCGTACACCGGGTGGTCGAGGGGTGGGAGGGGCCGCGCGTGCGGGGTGAGCGAACACGCGGCCCCCGCTTGACGTCCGGTCGGTCACCGGCCGGGGCGGTCCGGGGAGTCGGGGTGGTCGTCCAGGGCCCGCTGCTCGGCACCCAGCTGGGCAAGGAGGGCGTCCAGGGTGGACGCGTGCAGGTGACGCCTGCGGCCGCTGCTGTGTTCGGCCCGGGTCAACGGCGCTCGACGGTGCGCGCTCCACGCCCGCTGGGGGTCGGTGTCAGGGGTGTGGGTGATGGCCCAGGCCGGGAAATCCCACCGCACCCGCGCCAAAGCAGCCGCAACACCGTCGACACTGTCGGGGGTGCACACCGCACTCACCGGCTCTGGCACTGCGTGGGGGCGTAGGCGCGTACGCGCGGTGCGGTGTAGGCCCGCAGCGGCGAGGGCGGCTCGTAGACGTGCAGGCAGTGGTCCAACAACTCCACGTCCGAGACCGCGAGCACATGGGCGGTGACGCGGTTGCGCGCGGAATAAGGCGCGGCCTCGCCGTAGCGGTAGGTCACCTCCCACAGCGCCGAATGCGACTCCGCCACCTCAGCGAAACGCGGATAGTCCGGAATACGCGGCACCACCCGCGCCTGACGCGCAGGCACAGGCTGCGGCCCAGGCACACCCGACACGGCTCCGGAGGCACCGGCGCAGTGACGGCCCGCCCGCCGAGCGGGCATCACCGCCGCCATCAACAACACACTCGCCAACGCGAGCAGAGAAAAGAAACGCATGAGGGTCCCCTCCCGGGGGCGTACGGCCGCTGGATGAGGGCGACCTACCGAATGAATGCGAGACCATCATGCAATAGTCACTATGTAATTATCAAGATGCGATTAACACTTGGGCGATATGTCTGTGTCTGACTAGCTGTCCTATGATCAGGCGGGCCAGGAGGTGACAGAGGGTGGCCGACAGCAGGTACAGCCCAAGTGCGCGACGGCGGCGACTCTCCGCCCTGCTGAAGCGCATGCGCGAGGAGCGCAAGCTCAAGATCGACGACGTCAACAAAAACCTCGGATGGGCCTCGGGAAAGCTCAGCCGCATGGAACGCAACGAATGGAAGCTGCCTTCACCGCGCGACATGAAGGACCTCGCAGAGGTGTACGACCTCTCCGAGGAGATGCGGGAAGCCGTCGTCTCCCTTGCCCGGGAGGCGAGACTTCGCGGCTGGTGGGTCGAATTCCGCGACGTCCTCAGAGGCGGGTTGGCCGATTTCGAGACCGGCGCGTCCCTCATCCGGACCTTCGAAGGGCTCCTCACCCCTGGGCTGCTCCAGACCCCGGACTACGCAGCAGCGGTATTGCGCGGCGGAAGAGTCCTGTCCAGCACCGACATCGACCGCAAGGTCGCCGGACGAATGCGCCGCCAAGAAGTGCTCGCCTCCGACGACCCGCCCCGACTCTGGGCGGTCATCGACGAAGCCGCACTGCGCAAGCGAGTCGGCGGCGATGACGTCATGACTGCACAGATCAGACACCTCATCGGGATGGCCGAACGCCCGAACGTCGACATCCAGGTACTGCGCGACAGCGCTGGTTCCCACGCCGCGATGGACGGATCGTTCATGATCCTGGACTTCCCCGACCCAGCCGACCTGCCACTGGTGTACATGGAGACGGCAACCGAAGACCTGTACCTGGAGAAACCCCAGGTCATCCAGCACTACGTCAGCGTCTTCGGCCACATATGCAGCGCGGCCGAGTCCCCCGAAGCTTCGGTCGCGTTCCTGGAATCACTCATTTAGCGAGGACACCTTGCATTCATCCACCCCCATGCGCTTCCGCAAGTCCTCTTACAGCGGCTCCGGCGACAACTGCGTGGAGCTCGCCGACCTGCCCAATGGTGCCGCCATCCGCGACACCCAGAACCGCGAGCTGGGCCATATCGAACTTCCGGCACGAGAAATGGCCGGCCTGCTGGGCGCGATCCGCAACAGCCAGCTCTAACAGCCGCTAGACACACGAAGGGCCCCGGAAAAATCCGGGGCCCTTCGAGGCATTCATCCAGGGCTGAGCATACCTGTTCGGACAGAACCAAGCGAGAACCCCCGAAACAGAACCACCCTCAACCCGCCACATCCCCGCGCTCACGGGTAGCACTGGACCGGCATCCCCTCGCGGGAACCACCCCCGCGTGCGCGGGGAGCACTTCTGGATGAGCTCCCAGTTCTCGTCTTCGTCGGGTCCATCCCCGCGTGCGCGGGGAGCACTTCTGGATGAGCTCCCAGTTCTCGTCTTCGTCGGGTCCATCCCCGCGTGCGCGGGGAGCACCCGCCCCACGACATCGATGCCGAGCAGTCGGTGGGACCATCCCCGCGTGCGCGGGGAGCACGTGGAGGCCGTCCTCATCGACGCCATTGCCGAGGGACCATCCCCGCGTGCGCGGGGAGCACACTGCCCCCCACTGGATGCGTCTCGTCCGAGAGGGACCATCCCCGCGTGCGCGGGGAGCACCAAAGATCGAGACTGAGACACGGTGGTGGGATCGGGACCATCCCCGCGTGCGCGGGGAGCACGTATCGACGTACCAGGATGCGTGCGTAATGGCGGGACCATCCCCGCGTGCGCGGGGAGCACTCTTGTTGACCTGGGACTCTACCAGCGAGTAACCCTGATTTCATTCACTTGTCGAGAAAAGAACATTCCGCACACAAGCCCCCCTTCTTCACCCAGGGGCCGTAAGCACGCAGATCCGCCGGGGCCGAACGCCCGGGAGTGATCGCTGGCCGGCAGGACGGGCTCAGCGGACAGCACCGCACTCCCCTGGCCTGTGCCTCCCCCGCTCACCGGGCAGCCGTTCCGGCCCGCACCCATCCCTGACCGGCAACGCCCCTAACCGCCACCGTCAGCCGCGCGAACACCACGGCCCGCCAGCGTGGGGCCGGCACGGCAGGCGCGACCTCCGGCAGTCGGGGGCCTTTCCCTCGAACTCCCCTCCGCACTCACACCCCCGTGGCGCGCGGACCGCTCGTCCCGACCGAAAACGCCTAAGGCACCCCCGCTTGCGGGATTTCCGGAGGGGTTGGCATCATGTTGGGACCTCGCGGGGGAACCGCCCGGATCTGGCACAACGTCGTGTTACCGGTTGGTGAACTTTGCCTCTGCGGGGTTCGGCACCAGCGCCGTCGTGGGTATGTTCCGCGACCGCTGACCATGTGGGTGAGAGGGGAGTGACGATGGGCGAGTTCCTGTCTGAGATTCGGGTCCGCATCAACGAGACCTACACGTCGCTGCAAGCGGCCCAGGCCGCCGAAGACGACTTCCTTGCCGACACGCACGCGTCGGAACTTGAGGACCTGCGCCGCATCGCCGCCAGAAACGGCATCGACCCGCGCTTCGCCTAGAGCGCCGAGCCCACGGATCCACCGAGGCCGGGCCGCGTCCCCGTGAGGGGACACGGCCCGGCCTCGTCGCTTCCCGCCGCCTTTAGGCGTCCCGGTCGGCCCCCAAGGGCTCCAGCAGGTTGTGCAGTTCCTCGAACAGTCCCGGCGCCGCCGCCAGGGTCAGGTCCCCGTTGGGGCCGAGCCCGCGGAGGCCGCCCACCCGGGCGCCCGCCTCCTGCGCGACGAGCGCGCCCGCGCCCCAGTCCCAGGGGTGCAGCCCGCGCTCGTAGTAGGCGTTGAGCTGGCCGTCGGCCACCGCGCACAAGTCCAGGGCCGCCGCGCCCGCCCTGCGGATGTCGCGGACGCGCGGAACCACCTCGCTCAACACCGCGGCCTGGTGGACGCGGCGCTGGGCCGCGTAGCCGAAACCGGTGCCCACCAGCGCGAGTCCCAGCCCCACCCGAGGGGCCGCCGTGATGGGGCTCCCGTCCCGGGTGGCGCCCTCCCCCAGCACCGCCGTGTAGACGGTGCCGCGCGCCGGCGCGAAGACCACCCCGGCCACCACGACGCCGTCGGCCTCCGCTGCGATGGACACCGCCCAGTCGGGGCGCCCGTAGAGGTAGTTGACGGTGCCGTCGATCGGGTCGACCAGCCAGCGCACGCCGGATCGGCCCTCGGCGGCGCCGCCCTCCTCCCCCAGGATCGCGTCGCCCGGGCGCGCGCCGAGCAGCACCTCCCGGATCAGCTCCTCGGCGGCCCGGTCCATCTCGGTCACGACGTCGGTGGGCGAGGACTTCGTGTCCAGGACCGCGATTCCGGCCTGGCCGCGCGCGGCCAGCGCACCGGCGTCCTCGGCGGCGCGCAGCGCCAGTGCCAGGAGGTCGTGCGGGTCGTGGTCGGCCATCAGTTGTCTCTCCTTGGTTGTTGCCGGTTGTGGGCCCGAGCCCGATCGGTGGTGCCGATGTTCGCCGGGTTCACAGCAGGTCGGGGCGGCGCCATTCGTTGCCGTGCACGTGGTGGTCGAGGAAGGCGAAGACGGTCTCGTACCAGACCTTGGCGTTGCCCGGGCCGAGGATCCAGTGGTTCTCGTTTGGGTAGTAGAGGAATTTGGCGTCGACCCGGTGGCTGAGCAGGTCCCACCACAGCCGCAGCCCTTCGCCGATGGGCACCCGGTAGTCCTTGTCGCCGTGGATGACCAGCATCGGCGTGCGGATGTCCGCGACGTGCAGATGGGGTGAGTTGCGCAGGTAGCGCTCCGGCTGGGTGCGGGGCTCGCCGAACTCGCGCATCCACACCGCCGGGGAGTCGGTGGTGGCGTGGAAGCCGTCCAGCGACCACAGGGAGGCGTGGGAGACGATCGCCTTGAAACGGTCGGTGTGTCCGGCGATCCAGTTCGCCATGAAGCCGCCGAAGGAGCCGCCCATCATCGCGGTGCGCTCGGCGTCGATGTCGGGGCGGGCCACGGCGGCGTCGGTGACGGCCATGACGTCGGCGAAGGTACGCGGCCCCCAGTCGCCCCAGCCGCGGCGCAGCATCTGCTGGCCGTACCCCGTGGACAGTGCCGGGTCGGGCAGCAGCACCGCGTAGCCCCGGGCCGCCATCAGCCAGGGGTTCCAGCGCCAGGACCAGCCGTTGAAGCTCATGTAGGGGCCGCCGTGCACCCACAGCAGCAGCGGGGCCGGTGCGGAGTCGGAGGCTCCGTCGGGCAGTACCAGCCAGGACCTGATGACGGTGCCGTCGTCGGCGGTGGCCTCGACCTCGGTGAGGGTGCCCGGCGGGTCCAGTGCGGGGGTGGGCGAGGGGAGGCGTGCGGGGTCCTGGCCGGTGGCGCGGGTGTCGAGGCGCACGGGGGTGGGCGGCTCGTCCCAGGAGTCGCGCAGGGCGTAGAGGGACGCGCCGTCGGGGGCGGGGTTGAGCGCGCTGTAGGCGCCCTCCGCGGTGAGGCGGACCGGTGCCGCGTCGTCGAGGCCGACCCGCCAGGCGGGGCGGCGGCCGTGGTCGTCGGCGACGAAGTAGACGGCCGAGGAGTCGGGTGCCCAGGCGGTCTCGCGCGGCCACAGTTCGTGTTCGGGCAGCAGGTCGCGGCCCCGGCCGGTTGCGAGGTCGATCAGCCAGAGGGTGCTGTTGCGGGGTTCGCCGTCGTAGGTGCCCTCGTGGGAGGCCACGGTCAGGACCCAGCGCCCGTCCGGGGAGATCCGCGGGGACCCGTAGGAGTCGTGCCGGGGGTCGTCGGCGAGGGTTCTGCGGTCGCCGGTGGCGATGTCGATCGCGACCAGTTCCTCATACGGTTCGGCGGTCTCGGTGGAGGTCAGCCAGACGACCACCGCGGTGCGGCCGTCCGGGGAGATCGCCGGGTCGGCATTGTGCAGTGCTCCCCCGGGAGCGGGGGTGAGGTCGCGCGTGGCCCCCAGGCCGGAGTCGGGGCCTTCGGGGGGCGCCGCCGCGAACAACCGGGGCTGGGCGGGGCCGAGGTCGTGGTCCCAGGAGCGGACCGGGTGGGCCTCGTGCAGGATCGCGGTCACGCCGGCGTCCTTACGGGCCTTGCGCGCCGCCGTGTCCTCGTCCGCGTCGGTGGCCCCGGGCAGGGTCTGGGCGGTGTAGAGGACCGTCCCGGCGTCGCGCGCGACCGTGACCGCGCCGATTCCTCCCGGCCGGGCGGCCACGGGCATGGCCTCTCCCCCGCCCGCGGGCAGCAGCCACAGGGCTGCGGTGGGGTCGGTGCCGGGTGCGGCGTCGGGGTCGGGGCGCCTGGTCGAGAACAGCAGCGAGCCGTCCGGCAGGAAGGCGGGCGCGCTCTCGCCCGCGGCGGAGCGGGTGATCCTGCGGGGCGCGGTGCGGCCCTCGGGGTCGATCTCCCAGAGCGAGGTGCCAAACGATGTGCCGTCCGGGGCGAGTTCGCCGACCGGGGCGACCAGCCGTCGGCCGTCCGGGGACAGGCACAGTCCGTTGACTCGGCGCAACGCCATGTATCCGTCTAGCTCACACCACGGGTGACTCACAGAACCCTCCGCATCGTCGACATCGGATCTCCTCGGACCCTATCCACGGGGGGATACCCGGCGTGAGGAGGGGAG
This sequence comes from Nocardiopsis ansamitocini, assembly GCF_030268225.1. Taxonomy (GTDB): domain Bacteria; phylum Actinomycetota; class Actinomycetes; order Streptosporangiales; family Streptosporangiaceae; genus Nocardiopsis_D; species Nocardiopsis_D ansamitocini. The sequence goes on from NZ_BSQG01000005.1 coordinate 425,453, forward strand.
GGGCCGCCTTGGACGGCGCCCGCCGCGACGCGGACGGCGGGCGCGCGGGGTCAGCGGATCTTGCAGCAGTCGGGCGGGCATTCGTGGCACTTGCGCACGATCCTGCTCAGACCGGCGGGCGGGCGTTCCTCGGAGCGCTCGGCGACCAGGTCGCGCACCATCGCCACGAAGGCCGGGTGGGTGCCCGGGCACAGTGCGCGCTCCAGGCGCATTCCGAGCTTGCCGGCGGTCTCCAGCGCCTCGACGTCGAGGTCGTACTTGACCTCCATGTGGTCGGAGACGAAGCCGTGCGGCACGACGACGACCGCTTCCACCCCTTCGTCCTTGAGTTCGGCGAGGCGGTCGTTGATGTCGGGCTCCAGCCACGGCTGGCTGGGCGGACCGCTGCGGCTCTGGTAGACGAGCTCGTACCGGTGCCCGCCGCCCACGCGTTCGGTGATCAGGCGGGCGGCCTCGGCCAGCTGGGCCTCGTAGGCGCCGGTGGGCCCGTAGTCCTGGCGCGGGTCGCCCGACGCCTGGGCCATGGTCTCGGGGATCGAGTGCGCGGAGTACAGCAGCCGGGCGCCGGGGCGCAGCTCGGCGGGCAGCCGCTCCAGTGCCTTGACGGTGTTGTCCGCGAAGGACTCGATGAAGCCGGGGTGGTCGTAGTAGGGGCGGATGAGGTCGATGTGCGGGGCGTCCTCGACGGCGGCCCGGGCCCGGTCGATGTCCTCGATGTACTGGCGGTGGCTGGAGTAGCAGCTGTGGGCCGACGTGGCCAGTGCGACGACGCGGCGGACGCCGTCGCGGGCCATCTGCGCGACGGTTTCCTCCAGGTAGGGGTCCCAGTTGCGGTTGCCCCAGTAGACGGGGAGTTCGACGCCGTTGGCGTCGAAGTCGGCACGGATCGCCTCGATCAGGTCGCGGCACTGCTGGTTGATGGGGCTGACCCCGCCGAAGAGGAAATAGTGCTCGCCCACCTGGGCCAGCCGCTCGCGCGGGATGTTGCGGCCTCGGGTGACGTTTTCGAGGAACGGGATGACATCGTCGGTCTTCTCCGGGCCGCCGAAGGAGAGGAGCAAAAACGCGTCGTAGGAGCTCATAGGTCCCATGAAACCAGCTGTTCGGGCGTGTCCCGCCCGACCCCCGGGCAAGCGCGGGTAACCGTCCCGGAACAAAAGTTACCGAGCGGTTACCCTCTCCCGTTCGGCTGGGTAGCCTCCCCCCATGAGCAATGTGACTTGGCTCACGTGGGCCGATACACACCGAGCGCGTCCGCGCCGGATGGCAACCCCCAACAGCACCGCCGAGATCGTCGCGGCGGTGCGCTCAGCCGGCGACGACGGCCTGCGGGTACGGATGGTCGGCTCGGGCCATTCCTTCACCGCCGTCGCCGTGACCGACGGCCTGATGCTCTCCCCCACCGCGCTGTCGCGCGTCCGCTCGATCGACCCCGCGGCGGGCACCGCGACGGTGGAGGCGGGCGCCCAGCTGTGCGACTTCAACACCGCCCTGGCCGAGCACGGGGTCGCCCTGACCAACATGGGCGACATCGCGGTGCAGACCGTGGCCGGGGCCACCCAGACCGGGACGCACGGCACCGGACGTTCCTCGGCCGGTCTCGCCGCGCAGGTCCGCGGCCTGGAGATCGTGCTGGCCGACGGGTCGGTGGTGACCTGCTCGGCCGACGTCGAACCGGAGCTGTTCGCGGCGGCGCGCCTGGGACTGGGCGCATTCGGCGTGGTGAGCGCGGTGACCATGGCGATCGAACCGGCCTTCCTGCTGCACGCGCGGGAAGAACCCATGCCGTTGGCGGAGGTGCTGGAACGGTTGCCGGAACTGCGCGCCGACAACGAGCACTTCGAGTTCTACTGGTTCCCCCACACCGGGTCCACCAACACCAAGCGCAACAACCGGGTCGGGGGGCCGGCCCGGCCGCTGACGGCGTTCAAGGCGTGGCTGGACGACGAATTCCTGTCCAACACAGTGTTCGAGGCAGCGAACAGGGCGGCCCGCAGGATGCCGTCGGTCGTTCCGGCCCTCAACCAGGTGTCGGCCCGCGCGCTCTCGGCGCGCACCTATAGCGACCGCTCCCACAAGGTCTTCGCCAGCCCGCGGCGGGTGAAGTTCCTGGAGATGGAGTACGCGGTCCCCGCCGAGCACCTCGCCGACGTGCTGCGCGCGGTCAAGGAGGTCCTGGACCGGGGCAGGCACCGGATCAGTTTCCCGTTGGAGATCCGCTTCGCCCCGGCCGACGAGGTGTGGCTGTCCACGGCCTACGGCCGCGAGACCGCCTACGTGGCCGCGCACGTCTACAAGGGAACGCCGCACGAGGCGTACTTCGCGGACCTGGAGGCCATCTTCACGAGTGTGGGCGGACGGCCGCACTGGGCCAAGATGCACACCCGCGACCGCTCCTACCTGGAGACGGTGTACCCCCGGCTCGACAGCGCACTGGCCGTTCGCGAACGGGTCGATCCCCGGCGCCGGTTCGCCAACCCCTACCTGGACACCGTCCTGGGCCCCTGAGTCCTGGGCGGCCGAGGATCAGGGCGGCGTCCCCTGCTCGCCCTGCCCGCCGGGGGCGGGTGCGGGGGCGCCGGGCTCCTGGTCGCCACCGTCCTGCCCGCCCTCGGAACCGGGCTCGGGCTGTGCGGTCGGCTCGCCTGGCTCGTCCGGGGCGGGCCCGGTCGGGTCGACGGGCCCGGTGGTGCTGTCGTCGGTGGTCCCGTCCTGCGGATCGGTCGACGGCTCGGGGGCCACCGGCTCCGGTGAGGACTCCACCGCGTCGGGCCGGGGGCCGGACTCCTGCTCACCGGGGTCGGCCGGTTCCGTCGCCGGCGCGCCGCCCAACAGCGAGGGTGCCGATGCGCCGTCCCGGCCGCGCACGGTGTCTCCCAGTGAGCGCCCCGAGACCAGCTCGAACGTGAAGATGACGGCCATGACCACGAGGAAAACCGCGACGGCGGCCAGGATCATCGAGCGCGGGCTCTTCCACTTCGCTGCGGGGAGGGGGCCGGGACCGTCCTGGGGGTCGTCGGCGTCGGGCTCGGGGATCGCCCGTGTGGTGTCGGTGGCACCAGTGACGTCTGTGCCCAGAACGGGAAGCGCCCGGGTCCGCGTGTGGTCGTCGAGGTCGGTGGCACCGGTCTCGGTGGTCGCCGCCAGCAGGGTGTCGGCGTCGGTGACGGTCCCCGGTCCACTGACACGCAGTTCGCCGGTGGCGGTCATGGGGGCGTTGGGCCCCCCGGGCACCAGGTGGGCCCGTTCGGCCAGGACACGGGCCTGGTCCCCGCTGCGCTTGAGGTAGTGCTGGGCGACGGCCGTTCCAACCGTGCTGATGACGCTCATGACCGCGGCACCGATGATCGTGCCGTAGACCCCCAGGTAGGAGGCCGCCGTTGCCGCAGTCAACGTGGCGAGCCCACCGCCGGCGATCTGGGACATGCTCAGATCGATCCGTTTCTTCTTCTCTTGCGCGTCCTCGCTCATCTTCCCCCTCTCCTGGTGGTGGACCGTGGTGGCGCGGTGGACACCGCTCATGACTCACTACGGACACTTCACTAGTCATGCGTCCACAAGTGGACAACTTTCACCAAGGCCAACAATGTTCCTATAACTAGAAGAAATTGGATGGATCACCCTTGGATAGCGAGCGGCGTGTCGATTCGCCAAAAGTCGGTTTTATGTGCTTCACACGGAAGACGCGCCGATTGGAGGGGCTTGACCTTCCCCGCATCACCTGTGCGGATAGCATCACCGGCACGGCGTCAAGCGCGGATCGCGGCGGAGTCGAATCCGTGACCTCGGGGCCGCCCCATCGGCGTGTCAAGATGGCACGATAGGAACGCGACGCCTGAGAGCTCCCGGCATGTCCGGGCTCGGGCGCACCATTTCATCCGAACCAGCCTCGCGGGTTCGGACATGCCGGGCGCGGTACTGGCCGAAAGGGCTGAGGCCGACAAGACTGAAGACGTGGGGGATGTAGGGCATACCGACATACCCTCGACGGGACGCGAAAGGGAGGGCGATGCAGGAGCTTCGCCTGGTCGCCGTCAGCGAGGACGGAACCTACCTGGTGCTGGCGAGCGCCGGCCGCGGAACCCGGTTCATGCTGCCCGTCGACGATCGTCTGCGCGCCGCTGTGCGCGGCCAGTTCTCTCGGCTCGGCCAGTACGAGATCGAAGTGGAGAATCCGTTGCGCCCAAAGGAAATCCAGGCCCGGATCCGCTCGGGCGAGACCGCGGAGTCCATCGCCCAGGCCGCCGGGATCCCCATCGAGCGTGTGCGCTGGTTCGAGGGCCCGGTCCTTCAAGAACGCGAGTACATCGCCCAGCAGGCCCAACGGGTCAGCGTACGCCGCCAGGGCGACTCCTCACCGGGGCCGACCCTGGGAGAGGTGGTGGCCGAGCGGATCGGCCAGCACCAGCTCGAAACCGGCGACGCACTGTGGGACTCCTGGAAGCGCGAGGACAACACCTGGCAGGTCAAGCTGACCTTCTCGCTCTCCGGCATGGAACACGTCGCGCACTGGGTCTTCGACCCCAGACGGCGCTCGGTCACGCCCTACGACGAGGAGGCCGTGCGCTTCCTGAGCGGCGCTCCCCCCGAAGAACCGCTGGACCTCGGCCCCGGCAGCGCCAACGTCACCCCGTTCGTGCCCCGGCGGCCCAGCGTGCGTGACATCGCCCCGGCCATGGAGCAGGTGGCGCCGCCCCCCGAACCAGAGCCCGAGCCGACGCAGGCCCCGGCGCCCGCGCCACGCCCGCTCGGCGCGCAGGGACCCCGGGTCCCGATCACTCCTGATCGGGTGCGCGCCATGGAGCCCGACTCCGGTTTCGGTTCGCCCGGACGTCCGGCGGCCGAACCCCGGTACCGCCCGGAACCCGCCAGGCCCGTGCAGCCCGAGCCCCGGCCCGAGGCTCCCGCGGCGCAACAGCCCGTCTCCGAGCGGCCACCGGCCGCCCAACCGGCGGCGGCACAGCGTCCCGCCGCGGCCCAACCACCCGCCCGCCCCGAACCGCCACTGCCCACCTCCACCTCCGGTGGGGCCCAGCCGCCTCGGCGCAAGGGACGTGGACGGCGCGCCTCGGTCCCCTCCTGGGACGAGATCATGTTCGGCTCCAAGAAGTCGGAGTAGCGCACGCCGCAACGACGAAGGGGGCCACCGATGAAGATCGGTGGCCCCCTTCGTCGTTGCGGTACTACGGTCGGCCCTGATCCGGCTCGGGCTCGGCGACCAGGAACGGTCCGATCATGGCCGGGGTGACGTCCGCGGCGAAAGCCACCGACTCGTGGAAGTCGGCGTCGACGGCGTCGTAGCTGCCGCTGCCGGCCCCAACCGCGACCTCCATGGTGGCCAGGCCCGAGCGTCGTTGGAACAGCGTCTGCGACCACGACCAGCCGATGATCGCGCCCTGCTCCACGACGGCCTGGCCGCGCTGCAACGACCCCGAGCGCACGCTGACCCGGCCGCCGTCGTAGCCGTGCCCCAGCGAGCGGTAACGGTCCAGCCCCAGTGGGACGCCCAACAGGGCGAGGACCGCCAGGCCGCCCGCCACCCAGTACCAGCCCAGCGCCCCGGCCCCGGCGGCGAGCAGGGCGAAGGGCACGATCGCCCGCACCAGGCGGCGGGTGCGGGCCGCCGGCGGGTGCGCGATGAGCGACGCGGTGAAGGGCGCCAGCGCCCGGGCGACGACGGCGTCGACGGTGACGCGCTTGCCGATGGGCAACAGGGTGGCGCGGGTGGAGCTGTCGGCGAGCCCGGTCACGATCGCCGACAGCTTGACCAGGGAACGCGTCCGCTCCAAGGGGGTGTCGGCGAGCTCGTGCCCGCGGATACGGCGGTGCTCCAGGGTGACGCTGCGCCGGGTGAACAGCCCGCGCTCGGTCACCAACGACTCACCGCTGCGGCGCAGCGTGAAGTTCCAGTGGTTCACCGCGTAGGTGATGACCGCGAACAGCGGCATGGCCACGGCCAGGAACAGAACCAGCCCTACTGCCAACAGGACGAGGACCAGCAGTCCGTCGCGCGCGGCGTCCACCGCGGCGATCGCACCGTCGGCCAGGTAGTCGCTGAGGGTGTCGCCGCCGAACACCTGGGAGGCGAAACCGAACAGCGCGGCGAGGGCCGCGAATGGGGTGAGCAGGTAGCCCAGGCTCAGTACCGCGTAGAAGTACCAGCGCGTGGGCATCTGGAAGTAGACGACGTCCGCCGGTGCCGCTGCGCCTGGAGCGTGCTGCTCGTGCCCGCCTTCCTCGGTCTGCGGGTCCTGGGAATCGACCTGAACGGCAGCGGCGTCCGGCTCCGGCGCGCCGGTCAGCAGCGCACGGCGGTGCAGGAGTTCGGTACGCAGCCGCTCGGCCTCGGCACGGGTGACCGCGTCGAGCTTGCCTTCCTCCGCACCGCTGCCACCGGCCGCGGCCTCGATCTTGACCACGGCGAGCCCGAAGACGCGGTGCAGAAGGGTGGAGGTGATGTCCACCCCGCGGATGCGCTCCAGCGGAATGGTGCGGCGGGACCGGGCGATGAGGCCGCTGCGGATCTCCAGACGCTCGGCTCCCACGCGGTAGCGGAAGGTCTTGTAGGTGTAGACGCCCGAAATGAGGATGCCGACCAGTGCGATGCCCGAACCGCCCAGTACCCAGGGGTTGAACTGCCCCGCGAACAGGGCGACGGCGATGGGGATGATGAAGGACCGCAGTTGGTTGAGCGAGGCGGTGACCATCGTCTTCGGGCTGAGCCGACGGTCCTCCTCCGGTTCGGCCGCGGCCGCGGCGGGTGCACCGTCGTCACCGGTGCCCCCGACCGCCTCGGAGAGGGGGTCGGGGGCCGGGGCCGGCCCCGTGACCGGAACCCCGGCAGCGGGATCGGCGGTGTCGGGCGCCCTCCCCGGTTCGGCCGGAGGGCCCGGGGGCCGCTCGGGCTGCCGGTCCGGTTCGGGCTGCTCGTGGGGATCGCTCACGTGGCATCGTCTCTCAGGTCGCCGGCGCGCGCCGCGAGTTCCTCGGAGATCCGCTGCGCCTCGGGCTCCTCCAGCCCTTCGATGGTGGAGGAACCGGCGTGTGAGGCGGTCTGCACCTCAAGGGTGGCCAGCCGGAACATCCGCTCCAGCCACCCCTGGGTGTGATCCACCGTCTGGATGCGGCCCACGGGGACCAGCTGCCAGGAGCGGCTGAGCCAGCCGACCCTGGTATACACGACGTCGGCGGTGACCTCCCAACGGTGCACCCGGTAGCGCCAGCGGGGCGCGATGATCGTCTTGGCCACGCCGTAGCAGGCGTAGAGGGCCGGGAGGGCCCAGACGTGGTCGACGACCGGGGCGGGGACCCACGACCACGCGAAGAAACCGACCGCCCAGGACGCACCCCCGATCAGGGCGAGCATGAAAAGGACACCGATGGCGCTGCGGACCGTCCACATCCAGACGGCTCGTCGCGAAACACGGTTCTGCGGGGGGCGAAGGCTGGCGGCGGTGGTCACCCGGCCAAGTCTAGGGGTTTGTGGCTTGGATCCCATGACGTCCGGATCGACCGGCGAGCGGAAAAGCACCGATTCGACGGGAACTCACCCGACGGGCGCGGTGTTGCACCAGTGGCGGCCCCTGCCGCCCCTCAGCCGCTCGGGGGATACCTGTCAGCTTCTTGTCAGTGGCATCGACAAGACTGACCGGCGTGAACACGACTTACACGGAGGACCGATGACCAACGCCATCCGCGCCGAGGGCCTCGTCAAGCGCTTCAAGGGCAAGGCCGCCCTGGCCGGAGTGGACCTGGTCGCCCGCGCCGGGGCCGTACTCGGCGTGCTCGGTCCCAACGGATCGGGCAAGACCACCACGGTGCGCATCCTGTCCACTCTGCTGCGTCCCGACGAGGGACACGCGCTGGTGGGCGGCTTCGACGTGGTGCGCCAGCCCCATCAGGTGCGCCGCCTGATCGGCCTGACCGGCCAGTACGCGGCGGTGGACCAGGAGCTGACCGGTGTGCAGAACCTGATGCTGATCGCGCGCCTGCTCGGCTACTCCCGCCCGGACGCCCGGCTGCGCACCGCCGAACTGCTGGAACGCTTCGCGCTCACCGATGCCGGCGACCGCACCGCGAAGACCTACTCCGGGGGCATGCGCCGGCGCCTCGACCTCGCGGCGAGCCTGGTGGGCCGGCCCAGCGTTCTCTACCTGGACGAACCCACCACCGGACTCGACCCGCACAGCCGCAACGAACTGTGGGACGTGGTGCGCGGGCTGGTGGACGAAGGCGTGACCGTCCTGCTGACCACCCAGTACCTGGAGGAGGCCGACCAACTGGCCGACGACATCATGGTGCTCGACCATGGCAAGGTCATCGCCACGGGCACCCCCGAGGAGCTCAAGGGCCGTGCCGGCCACCAGGTCCTGCAACTACAGACGGTGCGCCCGGAACAGGCACAGACGGCGGCGGCCATCGTGGCAGAGGTGACCGGGGCCGAGGCCCGCCTCACCGAACACGGCGTGGGCGCCTCGGTCACCGACCCCGGCACGATGCCCGAGGTCGTGCGGCGCCTGGACGCCGCACAGATCGGGGTGGCCGAGCTCTCCCTGCGCAAACCCAGCCTGGACGAGGTGTTCCTGGCCATCACCGGCCGGACGGCCGCGCCGGAGCGCGCCGACGCCCCCATCGATTCCCCCGAGAGGACCGCCGTATGAGCGCCGTGACCGACAACCCCTCGGTGCGGGGCTCCGCACCGACGGCGCCGGAACCAGCGGCCCGCATCTCCCCCGCCACCGCGGTGCAACACGGCCTGCTGCTGACCTGGCGCAGCCTGCTGCGAATCAAGAGCAACCCCGAAGAGGTCCTGGGCCTGACCTTCATGCCCATCATGTTCGTGGCGCTGTTCGTGTTCGTGTTCGGGCAGGCCATGATGGGCGACTGGCAGACCTACCGGGACTTCATCATCCCCGGTATCACCGCGCAGTCGGTGGTGTTCGCCACCATCGGCACCGGTGTCGCGCTCAACACCGACATCGAGAAGGGCATCTTCGACCGGTTCCGCTCCCTCCCGGTGGCCCGCTCGGCCCCGTTGATCGGGGCGATCCTCGGCGACCTCGTGCGCTACCTCCTGACCGTGGTGATGGTCCTCGTGGTGGCCTTGGTCATCGGGTTCCGCCCCAGCGGCGGGGCGGCCGGGGTCCTGGGGGCAGTCGCGGTGCTGATGGTCTTCGCGTTCTCGCTGTGCTGGTTGTCGGCGTTCATGGGGCTGCTGCTGCGCACCCCGATGGCGGTCAACATCTTCGGTTCGATCTGGATGTTCCCGCTGACCTTCGCGAGTTCCACGTTCGTGCCCACGGAGAACATGCCGGGCTGGTTGCAGGTGTTCGCCGACGCCAACCCGGTCACCCACGTCACCAACGCGATGCGGTCGCTGATGCTGGGACCGGACGACCCCTCGGTGACCGTGCCGCTGGCCGAGTCCCTGCTGTGGAGCGGGGTGTGGACGGTGCTGCTGACGGCCGTGTTCTTCCCGCTGGCCACCCGCGCCTACCGCCGCCGCTCCTGACCCCGCCCTGCTGCCCCGGACGGTTCACCTGTCCGGGGCGGCGTTCCACCCCGCGATCCACGTGCCGATCCCGGCCACCGTCGCGGCGGTGTCAAACGCGTGTCCTTCGCCGTAGTCGCGAGTGAACCTCTCCTCCCCCAGCTCCGACAGCAGCCGGACCCGCATGGCCACCGCGTCGGGGGTGACCGTGTCGGTGATGCCGCGGACCCGGTCGGTGACCCCCAGCAGGCCGGCCGCGCGCCCCTGCTCACCGGTGTCGGCGGCCAGCCGGCGGCATCCCGTCGAGCCCGCGGCCCACCCGCACGACGCGGCCCACTGTGCCCTCGGTGATCGCGAAACCGGGTTGGACGGCTCGCGCCCGTTCGACGAACAGCCGGACCGAGGCGTGTCCCGTGGCCCGTTCGGCATCGCCCCCCTCGGGGGAAGGTCCAACGACGCCACCTGGAGTAGACGCTCCCCCGCCACGCCCAGCTGCTCACGGCTGATGGCGAGGGCGCGGGCGTTGGGGCAGGCGGCGAGGAACCGCGCGGCGACCACGGTCCACGAGGTCCTGGAACGCCCACGGATCGACGTCGGCGGGTTCGACGGCCAGTCGGTAGCCGGCCGGCTCAGCGCTGGACGCTGCCCCCTCGCCGAGGATCCGGCGCAGCTTGGACACCAGGGCCTGCAACATGTTGTCGGCCCTGGCCGGGGGTACACCGTCCCAGATCTCGTCGATGAGTCGTTGGGCACCCACGGTGTGGCCGGGTTCCGCGAGCAGGAGTCCGAGCAGGGTGCGCGGTCAGGCTCCGCCGCCCCGCACGGACCTCCCCCGATCGTCGCGAACACTCAAAGGACCCAGGATCGAGAACTTCACCCCACTATGGTGGCCGATCCCAGCTCCTTGCCGTCATCAAGGCGTCGTGACCTGCCGGACACACGCGTTCTCTGGGGCGAGCGACCCGCCGACGGCAGTATGGTTCGTTGGAGCCCGCCGGGGATGCGCCGCTGCCGTGGTCCCGCCGGGGACCGCCGCGCGCCGGCCCGGCCGAAGCGCCCTTGTTCATCCCGTTCTCGCAGGAGTCCCATGTTCGCCTTCGCACGACATCTCCCGGTCGGAGAGCGCGTCCGCCGACTCACCGCCACCGGCGGTGCCGCGGTCACGCTGGCCGCCCTCACCACTGGGTGCGGGGTGCTGATCGAGACGAACAACGGTGAAACCACGGACGACATCACCGTCACCAGTCCGATGCTCCAGGAAGGCGAAGCCGTCCCCGAGCGTTACACCTGTGCGGGCGACGGGGCCTCGCCGCCGTTGAGCTGGTCGGGTCTGCCCACCAGCACCGAGTCTCTGGCGTTGATCGTGGACGATCCCGAGGCCGTCGGCGGGGCGACCGTGCACTGGGTGGTCTACGGGATCGACCCGAGCGAAACACAAATTCCCGAGGGCGGGCTGCCCCTGCCCTCGCAGCAGGGACAGAACAGTTTCGAAGAGGCGGCCTACGCGCCGCTGTGTCCTCAGGAAGGACGGGAGCACGAGTTCCGTTTCACCGTTTATGCGCTGTCCAAGAAACTGGAGTTGTCCGACGGGGCTCCGTTGGACGAGGCCCTTGGAGCCATTGCTGCGCATACGCTGGCCAGGGGGCGTCTGATGTCCGTGAGCGATTCGTGACATGGCCCACGCCATCGACACCCCGTCCCCCGTGTTGCAGGGAGAAGCTGACGTCGCCCTCTGCACGGACAGCACATCTATGCATAAAGTGGGGCCGTGCCCCCCGTTGATTCTTTGATGACCGAATTCGTTCCGTGCGCGTTCTGGCGCCGGCGTGTTCGTACGCGCGACCGCGTACGCGCCGACGACGGCCATCCCTTTTCGGGATGGCCCGAACCGCCAATCGTGTACGGACGCCATCACGGCGGGAACGGTCCGACACCGGCCGGTCGCATCACCATTGCCGGTGCCAACTCTGTCCTCTATCAGGCCGCGGGGCCCAGGGTGGTGCGTACACCATGATTACTGCGTTTGTCATCGTCATCGTCATCGTCGTACTCCTGCTGATCGTCTTGGGGCTGCGTGCCCTGGGGGCCGGCAACAACCAGGACGACTACGACGACGAGTACGACGCCGCCGAAGACGAGGGCGTGGAGGACGACGAGGAGGAACGCCGGCCGCGGCGTTCCCGCCGCCCCGCTGCCGCGGACGATGTCGATGAGGACGACGACATCGAGGCGGACGAGGAGCCCGCACCGCGCTCGCGCGGTGGCCGGCGCTCCCGCGCCGAGGCCGAGCCCCGCAGTTCCCGCAAGCAGCGCTCCCGCCGCAGCCGTGACGCCGTGGCCGAGGAGTGGGGCGACGGGGACGACGGGCTCTCCGACAACGATTTCTGGTCGAGCCTGGCCGATGATGCGCCGGTCGACGACGACGAGGACCGCGATGCGGCACGGCCGCGCCGCGACACCCGCGACGAGTCCACCCAGGCCATGACGGTGGTACCCGACCCCGAGGACTACCCGGCGGAGGACACCCGCGGCTCTCGGCGGGGTCGCGCTGCGGCCGCGGAGCCGGCGCCCGCCGTCGGTGCGGATCCGCTGGCGATGCTGGCAAGTCTCGGCCAGGGCACTGAGAGCGGCGATCCCGCCGCTTCGGATCCGCCCACCCCGGTGGCCGGCGAGGCACTGCACGACCCGCTGGGCCAGCAGGCCCGACGCGAGCTTCCCGCGCCTCCTGCCCCCAAGCCGGAGCAGGCATCGGGCACCGGCCCCTCGGACCGCACCCAGGCGTGGAGCCCCCGTGACGACGACCCGCTGGGCGGGCCACTCTCGTCGTCGTCGGGAAGCACCGGTTCGCACAACCGCTCCTCCTACGACACCGGATCCTTCTCCTCGGGTCCGTCGTCCTACGACACCGGCTCGCACAGCCGGGGCGGCTACGAGGCACCGCAGTCAACCGGATCGTCCTACGACACCGGCTCGCACTCGCGACCCTCCTACGACACCGGTTCGCACAACCGCTCCTCCTACGACACCGGATCCTTCTCCTCGGGTCCGTCGTCCTACGACACCGGCTCGCACAGCCGGGGCGGCTACGAGGCACCGCAGTCAACCGGATCGTCCTACGAC
>NZ_BSQG01000005.1:438155-525766 GCF_030268225.1 Nocardiopsis ansamitocini
TACGGACACCGGCTCGCACTCGCGACCCTCCTACGACACCGGTTCGCACAACCGCTCCTCCTACGACACCGGATCCTTCTCCTCGGGGGGAGTGGCTGCGACGCCGTCCTCGGGCGACCCGCTCACCGACCCTTCCTTCTCCCGGTCGCCGAGCGCGGCACCGGAGACGGGGTCGCCGATCTGGTCGAGCATGGACACTGGGTCGCACCAGCGGCCGCAGGTCCCGCCGCCGCCCGCCCAACCGTCCTCGTTCGGTGGACCGTCGGTTCCGCCGAACGCTGCGCAGCCTCCCCGCCACGGAGGAATCGAGCAGCAGCGACCGGCGTTCGGCGGCGGGTACTCCCCGACCGGCGAGCAACCGGCCGTGGACGGCTACACCACACCGCCCGGCTACACCAGCTCCTACGACACCGGGTCCTACGCCCGCGGCGACTACGGCCAGCCCGTGTCCGACCAGGGACAGCAGTACCCGGCGGCGGGGTACGGCGACAGCACCCGACAGGGCGGCTGGGACCAGTCGTCCTGGTCGGGCGGAAGCAGTGCCCAGTCTCCTCTCGGCGGGGCCGAGCAGCAGCGACCGGCGTTCGGCGGCGGGTACTCCCCGACCGGCGAGCAACCGGCCGTGGACGGCTACACCACACCGCCCGGCTACACCAGCTCCTACGACACCGGGTCCTACGCCCGCGGCGACTACGGCCAGCCCGTGAACCCGCAGCCGCCGGCCTACAACGGCTACACCACAGACGCGTTGGGCGGTTACGGCGGTGGGGCGGCACAGCCTCCCGCGCACCCGCGCAACGACGGGTACGGGGCCGGCCCGTCGGGCTATGACACCCAGAACAACGACTGGCAGGACTTCGGGCAGGGCGGCTCTCAGCAGAGGCGGCCCAACACGCCGGAGGACGATCCGAACTACGACCCGCACGGCTACCGCTACGGTGACGGAACGTATAGATAAAAGTTCGGACATAATTCGCTTAATTGCATTTCACGAAACGGGAAATGGGGTCCAATTTGGGCCCCATTTTCCGTTTTAATACCATTAAAAAAGCCACAGCCTGCAAGAACGCATGACACTTCTCAGTCGTTCCGTGAAAAACAGTCACGAAGATCACTTCTGTAGAGAATTTTTCACATCAAAAGATTGATTACAGTAAGTGACTGACAGCGCTCGACGGGTGATTGCAACCCCGACGCTGCCGGAACAAGGGATGTGACCCTACCCGGCCGTGACGGCCCGCCCTCAGCTGTGCCGCTGTCCCCAAGCGCCATTTCATCTGGGAACCGTGCGCGACCAACGGACCGGCTGCACCCGGTTCGGGCGCGCGGACCCCACACCCACCGGGGGTATCGCATGCGTGAAGACGCTCAGGGAACACAGCCGACCCAGGAGGGGTACGACAGCCAACCGGCTCGCCGACGTATCCGGTTACCGCACACAGCGGCCGCGGACTTCGGGGCCTCGCTGGTGGTCTTCCTCGTCGCCGTCCCACTGTCGCTGGGCATCGCCGTCGCGTCGGGCGCCCCGCTCATCGCAGGAATCATCGCGGTCGTGGTCGGCGGCATCGTCGCCGGCGCGGTCGGCGGTTCGGCCATCCAGGTCAGCGGCCCGGCCGCGGGACTGACCATCATCGTCGCCGATCTCGTCTTCACCTACGGTTGGGGCATCACCTGCCTCATCACGCTCCTGGCCGGACTGGTGCAGATCGCGCTGGGACTGTTTCGGGTGGCCCGCGCGGCGCTGGCCATCTCCCCCGCGGTCATCCACGGAATGCTCGCGGGAATCGGCATCACCATCGCATTGGCCCAACTGCACGTGGTCCTGGGCGGCGCCCCGCAGAGCTCGGCGATCGCCAACATCCAGGAACTCCCCGGGCAGATCGCCGACAACCACGGCCCCGCGGTGATGGTGGGCTTGGTGACCATCGCGGTGATGCTGGTGTGGTCGCGGATTCCCGACCTCGGCCGGGTGCGCCTGCGCCGAGTGCCCTCCGCCCTCGTCGCGGTGGCCGCGGCAACCGGTGTGGCCGTCTTCGCCGGCTGGCAGGTCGAGCGGGTGAACCTGCCCGATTCCCTGGCCAGTGCCTGGAGCGGTCCGGCCCTGCCCGAGACCGGGCAGATCCACGGAGTCGTCATCGCCGTGGCGACGGTCGCCATGGTCGCCAGCGTGGAATCGCTGCTGTGCGCCGTGGCCGTGGACCGGCTCCACGACGGACGCAGGGTTCGCCTCAACCGGGAACTCTTCGGCCAGGGCGCGGCCAACGCCACCAGCGGCGCCCTGGGCGGACTGCCCGTGGCCGGCGTGATCGTCCGCAGCACAGCCAACGCGCGAGCCGGTGCCCGCACCCCGCTTTCCACGATCCTGCACAGTGTCTGGACACTGCTGTTCGTCGTGCTGTTCGCCTCAGCGGTGGAGCTGATCCCGATGGCGGCCCTCGCCGGGCTGCTGGTCTACATCGGCCTCCAGATGGTCAGCCTCGCCCACATGCGCAACCTGCGCAAACACCACGAGGTGAGCGTGTACCTGGTGACGGTTGCCGGCGTCGTGGGGCTGGGTCTGCTCGAAGGGGTCCTGATCGGCTTCGCCCTGGCGGTCCTGGTCTCACTGCGCCGACTGACCAAGGTGAACGTGCGGACCGAGGAGCGGCCCGGTGACAAGAACGAGTGGCACGTGGTCGTACAGGGGTCGTTGACGTTCCTGGGCGTCCCGCAGGTCACCCAGGTCCTGCGCACCATTCCCACCGGTGCGAAGGTGGACCTGGACCTGCACGTGGACTTCATGGACCACGCCGCGTTCGAGTCCATCCACGCCTGGCGGCTCGACCATGAGCGCACCGGCGGACGCGTGGACATCGACGAGGCGCACGAGAACTGGTACGAGCGCAACTGCACGAGTACCGCGCCGGTGGCCAAGACCCCGTCCAGTTCACGGTCCCGCTGGTGGGCCCCATGGGGGATGCGCCAGGACGGCAGCTCGGGAGAGAGTGCGTCCGGTCTGCTCGTGGCAGGGGCCCGGGAGTACCACTCCTCCACCACCGAGAAAATGCGCACGCTCATGGGGCGGTTGTCCCAGCGTCAGCGACCGGCCGCGTTGTTCATCGCATGCGCGGATGCCCGGGTGGTACCCAACCTGATCACCGCGAGCGGGCCGGGCGACCTGTTCACGGTGCGCAACGTCGGCAACTTCGTGCCGCGATGGGAGCCGGGGGTCAGCGACGACTCCGTGGGCTCTGCCGTGGAGTACGCGGTGTCGGTACTGGAGGTGCCTTCGATCGTGGTGTGCGGGCACTCACACTGCGGGGCGATGCGGGCGCTGATCGAAGGGTGCCCGGTCAGACCCGGTGAGGCGGACCTCTCCTCGGTTGTGCGCTGGTTGCGCCACGGTGCACCCAGCGTGACCCGGCTGGGCACGGACCGCCATGGGCTGCCCGCGGCGGAGACGGTACGACGGCTGGCGGAGGCCAACATCGTCCAGCAACTGGAGCATCTGCTCAGCTACCCGGCGGTCCGGGAACGCTACGAAGCCGGTCGTCTGGAGCTGACCGGGATGTACTTCGACCTGGAGACCGCGATGGTGCACGTGCTGGACGCATCGACCAGGCAGTTCGTGGCGGTTGGCGGCCACCGGATCCCGGAACAGCGCGTGGGCGGCATGGAACACCAGCCGCAGTAGTCGACAAGCGTGCGGGACGCACCCGTCCCGCACGCGAGCTGGCAGGTCGGCGCGGCCAACCGCCTCTCGGGTGTACGGCAGCGCCGACTACTCCTCGCTGGAACGCTCGTCCTCACGCTCGTCGCGTTCGACGGGGGACGCCTGGTACCGCGCGAAGCCGATGATCACGATGATCGCGACGATGGGCAGACCGAACATCAGCAGGTACAACGTGGAACTCATGCTCACCGACTTCGATGCTGGGTGACGCCCGGACCCCACCAATCTAGCGTCGTCGGCCCGGCCCGACAGCCCGGCACACCACCAAATCAGGGACCCCGGCACCCGGCTGCACACCGGCACCCGGCTGACCGGGGATTTCTCGTCGGAGACAATCGGGGTTCATCAGTATCGGCGAACCGTCCGCAACACCCTATTTGCCCCTGCCCCGAATTCTGTACGTGCGCCGAAACACCCGAAGGGCCGGAGGGCCGCGCCCAGAAGGCGGCGAACAAAAAGCGAGAGGGAGTCGGCCGGTAAGCCGGATTCTGTCGGCCCGTCGCCGGGCCGGACGGCCATCCATCTGGGGCCGCTGTTACCAGCGACCTCGGTGCGGTCTACCCGCGAACATCGGGCGGGCCGCCCTCGATCGTCCGCGCAGAGGACTCGCGTCCCCCTTTTGACCTTGCTCCGGGTGGGGTTTACCAAGCCGCCCGGATCACTCCGGACGCTGGTGGTCTCTTACACCACCGTTTCACCCTTACCGCCGGTCGCCCGGCGGCGGTCTGTTCTCTGTGGCACTGTCCCGCGGGTCGCCCCGGGTCGGCGTTACCGACCACCCTGCCCTGTGGAGTCCGGACTTTCCTCGACGCCGCAAGCGACGCCGCGACCGTCTGGCCGACTCCCCCTCGTCCCGCGATTCTAGCGCCTAGGCCAGATGCCCGGTGTCGTTGAGCAGCCGCACCACCATGGGACCATCGCTGAAGCAATGGACCTCCGAGAGGCAGGCCACGTCCAGGTGCATCCGGTACAGCGCCTGCAACGGCGCGAGCAGCGCCTGCTGGAGGAGCACCTTGATCGGGGTGACGTGGCTGACCACGAGCACCGTCCGACCGGGGTGGTCGGCGAGCAACCGGTCCCTGGCAGCGGCGACACGGTCCGCGGCCTCCGCGAAACTCTCCCCTCCCGGTGGCGCTGCGGCCGGGTCGGCGAGCCAGCGCGACAGCTCATCGGGCTGCTTGGCCCGCACCTCGGCGAAGGACATGCCCTCCCAGTCACCGAAGTCGGTCTCCCGCAGATCCTCGTCGATGTGGACCCGCAGGCCGAGTTCAGCGGCTGCGTAGGCCGCGGTGTCCCGGGTGCGGCGCAGCGGCGAGGACACGATCGCGTCGATCCCGCGGCCGGCTAACCGGCGTGCAGCGCGGCGGGCCTGCTCGTGACCGGTGTCGGTGAGAGGGATGTCGCCGACACCGGCGAACCGACGCTCGACCGACAGCGGGGTCTGCCCGTGCCGCAGCAACACGAGCTGGGTGGGGGCGGTGTCGGGCGCGGACCAGCCGGATACCGGCGCGGCGCTTTCGACCGAGGCGTCGGGGACACCGTCGCCGAGGCCGCGCGACGCACCGTCCATGGCCTCGTTGGCGAGCCGGTCGGCGTGGGCGTTCTCCGCACGCGGGATCCAGGTGTAGCGGACCCGCCCGAGCCCCGACGCGAGCTCACCCGCACGGGCTGCCAGGGGACGCATGTCGGGGTGTTTGATCTTCCACCGCCCCGACATCTGCTCCACCACGAGCTTGGAATCCATCCGGACCTCGACGTCGGCCGCCGTGGCGAGAGCGGCCACCGTCTCGAGGCCCGCGATGAGGCCGCGGTACTCGGCGACGTTGTTGGTGGCCACACCGATCGGCTCCGCGACCTCGGCAAGGAGTTCGCCGGTGCCGGCGTCACGCACGAGCGCCCCGTAACCGGCCGGCCCGGGGTTGCCGCGGGAACCGCCGTCGGCCTCGACGATCAGCGCCCGGCTCATCGGCCCCGCCCGTGCGCGGCGGCCCTCACTCCTGCACCGGCCCGCTCAACCCGGACTCGTTGGTGCGCACGAGGATGCGGCGGCAGTCCTCACAGCGCAGCACCTCGTCGGCGGGGGCGGAGCGGATCTGGCTGAGTTCGGCGGTGCTCAACGCCAGCTTGCAGCCCTCGCACCTGCCGTAGCGCAGCGCCGCGGCCCCGACGCCGCCCTGCTGCTCGCGCAGTTTCAGGTACAGCGCGCGCAGGTCCTCGGGGATCTCCGCGGCGACCCGCTCCCGACGCTGGTTGGTGCTGTCGGCGTCGGCCCGGATCTCCAGGATCGCCTCGGAACGACGGTCCTCTGCGGCCTCGCGCTCCGCGGTGAGGGCGACGAGTTCCTTCTCGATGTCGGCGCGGCGGGCCTGGGCGAGCTCCTGGCGCTCCATGACGTCCAGGACGATCTCCTCCAGCTCGGCCTGGCGGCGCTGCAGCGACACGATCTCGGACTGCAGTCCCTCCAGTTCCTTGGGGGAGGAGACCTGGCCGGTCTCCAGCCGCCGCGCGTCGCGGTCGGAGCGGACCCGGACCTGGTCGACGTCGCTCTCGGCCTTGCGCTGTTCCCGGTCCAGGTCGCGCAGCGCGGTCTCAGCGACCGCCACCTGGTCGCGCAACGCCACGATGCGGACGTCCAGTTCCTTGACCTCGGCGATTTCGGGGATGGTGCGCGCGCGGTGCTTCAAGCGGTCCAGGGCGGCGTCGATCTCCTGAAGGTCCAGGAGGCGGACCTGGTGGACGGGTTCTGCTTTCACTTGTCCTCTGATTCCTTGTGGCGACTCGTGGGGGTGTCGGGGGTTCCCACTGCCCGTGCCCAGGCGTCGGTGACGAGGCCGGACACACGCATCTCCACGTTAGCCCGTTCTCCGCCCAACGCGTGCGCGAGTCGGGCTGCGCCCTCAGCCAGCCACGGCCACTCGGTGGCCCAGTGCGCGGCGTCCACCAGGGCGGTGTCGCCGTGTTCGGCGAACTCCGAGGCGGGATGGTGGCGCAGGTCGGCGGTGAGGAAGACGTCCACGCCGGCGGCCCGGGCCGCCCCCAGCAGGGAGTCGCCGGCTCCACCGGAGACCGCGACCACGCGGACCGGGCGGTCGAGATCCCCGGCCACGCGCACCCCCGCGGCCGTCGCGGGCAGCCCGCCGGCGACGCGGTCGGCGAAGGAGCGCAGGGACTCAGGGGTGTCGAGCGTGCCGATGCGGCCGATTCCCCTGCGGCCGAGAGGGTCAGCGGGGTCGGGATCCAGGGGACGCAGTTCGCCGGTGAGCCCGATGGCCGCGGCGAGTGCGTCGGAGACGCCCGGGGCCGCGGTGTCGGCGTTGGTGTGCGCGGTGTAGAGGGCGGTGCCCGCACCGATCAGCCGGTGGACGAGGCGCCCCTTGGGGGTGGTGGCGGCGACGCTGGTGACACCGCGCAGGAAGAGGGGATGGTGGGTGACGAGCAGATCCGCACCCCACTCCACGGCCTCCTCCACGACCTCGGCGACCGGGTCCACGGCGAACATGACACGCCGCACGGGCTGGACGGGGTCGCCGCACACCAGGCCGACCGCGTCCCAGGAGGCGGCCCAGGAGGGGTCGTAGACGCCCTCGAAAGCGGCGATGACATCGTGCAGGGTCGGCGGCGCCGGTGAAGTAGTCACGGTGGGCAGGTTAACGCCTCTGCCATACGCGGTGTCAGAAGCACCACAGTGTCTGACAAGTGACTTAACTCCCGGTTTGTTCGCTAGTGACATGGCTGCAACACGACGGCCCGAGCATCGACGGCGACCGGCGAGACCCGCTGGTCTTCCTTTGGAGGGACTCGATGATCGAATCGACGACCGCTGAGCACCAGGCCCCGGCCACCACCCCGGCTCCCCTGGAGCGCTCACAGCGCGTTGCCGTCGTAGGGGCGGGCGCGATCGGGGCGATTGTGGCCGAGGCCGCCCACCTGGCCGGACACGACGTCACCCTGTGCGTGCGCAGTCCGTTGCCTGCCCTGACGATCGAGCGCGGGGACGCCCGGCGCCAACTTCGGCTGCCCACCGCAACCACGCCCGACGCGGTCGGGGCACCGGTGGACTACCTGCTGCTGGCGACCAAGGCCCAGGACACCGAACGCGCGCTGAGCTGGATCCGGCGGCTGGCCGGCCCCACGACGAAGGTGGTGGCGCTACAGAACGGGGTGGACCATGTCCAGCGCATCACCCCCTTGCTGGCCCGCGGCACTCTCGTCCCGGCGCTGGTCTACATCGCGGCCGAGCGGGTTTCGCGCGACCATGTCACCCACCGTTGGGGCCGCAAGGTGGTCGTCCCGACGGGTGCCGAGGGAACCGGTCTGGCGCGACTGTTCAGCGGCTCGACGGTGGACGTGGTCCTGGACGCCGACTTCACCACCGCTGCCTGGCGCAAGCTGTTGACCAACCTCGCGGCCAACCCGTTGACCGCACTGACGATGCGTCGCATCGGCGTGCTCCAGAACCCCGACATGCGCGAGCTCGCGCGGGGCATGCTGGCCGAGGCCGTGACGGTGGGCCGGGCGGAGGGTGCGTCGCTGGCCTCCTCCGACGTGGACCAGACACTGGACTTCTTCGCGGCGATGCACCCGCACAGCGGCACCTCGATGCTCTACGACCGTCTCGCAGGACGCTCGGTGGAGCACGACCTGATCACCGGGGCGGTGGTGCGTGCCGCCGAGCGGCACGGCATCGACGTGCCCCTCAACCGGGCGGTTCTCGCGCTGCTGCGTGCGCTGGGCAACGAGGGGACGATCGGAGTGCAGTCGTTGGCCGGCGTGGGCTGATCGGCCCGTCCCCCTGGCCGAAGCCGCCGTCCCTCCAATAGCCTCGACCGCGCTGACGTCAGTGACGAGGAATCGGGGTCAAGAGTGAAGTTCCTGGTACGCGAGCGCGTGTTCGACATCGGTGACGACTACTGGGTGGAGGACCAGAACGGCGACCGTGCGTTCCTGGTGGACGGCAAGGCGCTGCGCATCCGCCAGACCTTCGAGCTGAAGGACATGGACGGCAACGAGATCTTCCGGATCCGCAAGCGGCTGCTGTCGGTACGCGACACGATGCGCATCGAACGCGACGGCAAGACCGTGGCCACCGTGCGCAAGCGGTTGTTCAACCCGATCAGGAACAAGCTGATCGTCGACCTCGCCGAGGGCGGGGAATGGGAGGTCACCGGCGACTTCCTCGACAAGGAGTACGTGATCGGCGACGGTGACGGACCGATCGCCCACATCAGCCGCAAGTGGTTCCGGGTCCGCGACACCTATGCCGTGGACGTGAACACGCACCGCAAGGACGCGGGCGGCGACCCGGCGCTCGTGCTGAGCGTGGCGGTGTGCGTGGACGCGCTGACCGACGACGAGGAAGGCGGGGACTAGCTTTCCTTCCGGCCCCGGCGAGACGCCGGGTGCGCTGCGCGGAAGCCGCCATAGCCGGCGCCCCGGTACGGATGCCCCGTACCGGGGCGCTTCCCTGCGGTTCGTCCGCTAGGCCCGCGCGGTCCGGCCGCGCGCGATCCGGCGGGCCGCCAGCGCGCCCACGCCGAGGCCCAGGCCCGCCTGCACCGCGGCCGCGATCAGGCCGACGGCGATGCTCACCGGCGCCGCGGCGGAGCTCTGGACCAGCGCGCCGTCCACCGTGTTCCCGACCGGGACGAGCACGATCAGCAGCGCCAGGTGGATGATCCCGCCGAACAGTGCCGACAGTCCCGGGCTCGATACGCCCAGGCCGCGCAGTGCCGGCCAGGACAGCAGCGGCACTAAGAGCACGTTCAGCGCCATCATCAGGATTCCCAGGCCGATGTTGGCGTCGGGCGGATCGGTGACCGCCAGGACGACCGCTGCGATGCCGTGGGTGAGGCCGTAGGAAAGGATCCCCGCCACCGCGCCGGTTCCTGCGGCGACCAGGAAGTCTCGGGCGGCAGTGCTCTTCGTCTGTGTCGTCATGTCTTCATGGTGGCATCAGTCGAAACGGTTTCCCTGAGTAGCAGAGCTCAGCCCCGAAGGCGCGAAGCGGCTCAGAAACCCTTCACCGGTAGGGGCCCGGTCCGGTACCGGTGTGCCGCGGGTGACGCCCTAGGCTGGTGCGGCCATGACTACCGAATCTTTCTCGCCCGTCGGGGCGCACGTTCCTGTCGCCGGGGGGCTCGCCAAGAGCGGGCTGGCCTACGCCGCCGAGATCGGGGCCGAGACCATTCAGGTCTTCGTGAGCAACCCGCGCGGGTGGGCCACCGGGCCGGGCAACCCCGGGCAGGACGCGCTGCTGCGCGAGCGCGCCGATCTTCCGGTCTTCATCCACGCCCCCTACCTGATCAACCTGGGCGCCCCCGATGAGGCGGTGGCCGCCAAGTCGGTGGCGTCGCTGGAGCACGCGCTGCGCCGCGGGGCCGAGATCGGCGCACGGGGGGTGGTGGTGCACACCGGGTCGGCGGTGAACGGTTCCCGGACGCACGGGTTGGAGCGGATGCGCGCCCGGCTCCTACCGATCTTGGAGGGCTTGGCCGAGGACGCACCCCAGGTGTTGTTGGAGCCGATGGCCGGCCAGGGCCGGGTGCTGTGTGCGACCGTGGACGATCTGGGCCCTTATCTCCGGGCGCTGGACGACCACCCCAAGGCGGCGGTGTGCCTGGACACCGCGCACGTCTTCGCTGCCGGACACGATATCTCCACCCCTGCCGGGATGCGGGCGATGCTGGACCGGTTCGGCGAGGTCGCGGGCGCCCACCGGCTGCGGCTGGTGCACGCCAACGACTCCGCGGCCCCGTGCGGCGCCAACCGGGACCGCCACGCCAACATCGGTTCCGGCTACATCGGGTCCACGCCCTTCGCCGAACTGTTCACCCATCCGGTGTCGGCGGGAGTACCCGTCACGTTGGAGACGCCAGGGCCGGCGGGCGCGCATGCCTCCGACGTGGAGATGCTGAAGAAGCTGCGCGACAACGTGCCGCCCTCCCCGGGTAAGAGGCGGCAGGCCGGGCACGAAATCGGTCACGACCGCCATGCGGGGAGGAAAACCGGGGCGGGGTAGACCACAATGATGACGAGCGAGGTGATTGGAGGTCGGTGCCGTCATGGAGCCCGTAAGTCTGGTGGTCGGCGCGATGATCGCACTGGGCGGCGTCCTGCTGGGACGTGCACTGCCCAATCGCAAGGCCCCCCGGCCGCAGCAGTCGTCGAGGTACCCGGCGGTCGCCCAACAACGCCCGCCGACCCCTCAACCGATGTGCGGCTGTGGACACCATCTGGTGTTCCACGACCACGAGAAGAAGGTCTGCCAAGCCCAGGTGGTGATCCCGGGCAAGTGGACGGGCGAGAACGCCAACTCCTACCGCAAGTGCATGTGCCAGGGGTACCGCGGTCCGGTCCCGGTGGACGAGTACTACGCGCCCGACATCCTCGACGGCGGGATGTGACGTCGAGGAGTCCTCACCTTCTGCTCCTGCGCAGGCGCGGGTACCGCTCCCCCGCTCCGGGACGTCCGTCGGGCGGTCACAGAGCGGCCAGCGCCCATGTGAGACGCCCGTCGATCGGGCGGTCGGCCAGCGCGAGGCGTCCGGAGGCGTCCCGTCCCACGGGGCGCAACCCCGCCGCCAGCGCGGTGCGGTGCGAAGCGTGGTTGTCCGGCGCCATCCGCGCGATCACGACGGTGTCGGGGTCGTGGGCGTGCGCGGCGATCACGGCGAGGCGGGCCAGCAGCCGGGCCCACCCGCGCCCGCGCACCCGGAAGTCGAGGCGGTAGTAGAGGTTGAAGACCTCGCCGACCGGGGTCGGGGAGTAGCGGACTCCGCCCTCGCCCAGGATCGGTCTGCTCCCCGATCCTGCGTGCGCGCGCCCGCGAAGGACCCAGTAGCCGATACCCCGGTCGTGCCAGTCCCCGATCCAGGAATCGACCATGGCACGGATGTGGTCCTCCTCGCCAGGGAGCAGTCCCGGGGCGGCTGCGCCGTCGGGTGCGGGAGTCGCGCGGCAGGCGAGCACCCCGTTGATGTCATCGGGTACGGGGCGCCCCAGGGTGAACCCCACTCCCGCGCGGTCGTCCGACACCATCTCGGTCGGGCCCTCCCTCGCACTGGTCCGGCCCGAGAACCCTACCGACCGGCAGCGGGACGCAACGGGGGCCGCACGAGCGGGGAAACGGCGAAAAAACACCCCCACCAGTACGGATTCCACAAAGACGGTCCCGGAGAACAAAACCGGTCAAGTTATTATTTACAGACCGTTTACACCGGGCATTTCTGGGGTTAATCTCCCCATTGAGAGCCCTTCTCGACTTCCGGTTCCGCTCCCCATCCACCGGGGTTCGCCCCCACCACCCCGGTGGATGGGGAAATGGCGGCCGGAGCTCTCGAAGTCGCGTGGGAGCGCTCCCAAAATATCGGTGGAACTGTTCGGAAGGAGTACGGCAGCCACGGCGCCCGGTGCCACCCCCTCGACCACCGGGCCACGATCCGTCTGTCCCCCCGCTGACCCGCCGGCGCCCGGCCCCACCCCCGACCCACCGCGCGCCTCCCCCGCTGTGTCGTCCGCACCTCCCGCAGGACGGCCCCGCACCCGCTTTTTGTGACGACGCGGTCCCCGCCGAGGCGAAGTCGCGCCGCTCAGCGCCATGCCCGTGCGAAGCGGCACGACCAGGGACCGGGAAATCCGGAGGTCGCCCCCCGTGAAATTCGCATCCTTCTCCTCCGCGCGCAGACGCGCGCTGCTGCCGGGCGCGCTCGCCGCGGCGATGGTCGCGGCGTTGATGACGCCCGGCCCAGCTCAAGCGGCCGCCGTGGCCTGCTCCGTGGACTACCAGGTCAGCAATGAATGGGGGACGGGCTTCACCGCCAACGTCTCCGTGCACAACGAGGGCAGCGAAGCCATCAACAACTGGTCGGTGGGCTGGACCTTCCCCGGCAACCAGCAGATCAGCAACGGCTGGAACGCGGTCGTGGCCCAGAGCGGAACGGCCGTCACCGCCCAGCACCCCGCCTGGGCCCCCTCCATCGCCCCCGGTCAGTCGACGTCGTTCGGCTTCCAGGCCACCTACTCGGGCACCAACACCGCCCCCGGGTCGTTCACCGTCAACGGTGCCCCCTGCGGTGGGGGCAACCCCGGAAACGTCGCCCCCGAGGTTGCGCTGACCGCGCCCGCGGCCAACGCGTCCTTCCTGGTGGGCCAGGCAGTGAACCTGGCAGCCAGCGCGTCGGACTCCGATGGTTCTGTCGACCGGGTGGAGTTCGCGGCCAACGGCACGGTACTGGGCACCGACACCACCGCCCCCTACACGTTCTCCTGGACCAACGCCACGGCCGGCCAGCACGCACTGACCGCGACGGCCTACGACGACGCCGGTGCCAGCACCGTTTCCGCACCCGTCACGGTGCAGGTCCTGGACACACCGGGCCTCCTGGCCACCCCCGCCACCGTGCGCGTCCGCCAGGGCCAGACGGCGACCTTCGGGGTGAAGCTGTCCAACCAGCCCTCGGGCACCGTCACCGCAACGGTGGCACGCAGCTCCGGCAGCTCCGACCTGAGCGTCTCCAGCGGCGCCTCCCTGTCGTTCACCACGAGCAACTGGGACCAGCCCCAGCAGGTCACCGTGGCCTCCGCCGACAATGGCGGCGACCCGGGCGAGGCCGTCTTCACCGTCTCCGCCAGCGGCCACGACGCCGCGACCGTGACCGTGCGCGAGACCTCGGCCTCGGCTTCGGCCTACGACGAGGCGTTCCTGGAGCAGTACGAGAAGATCAAGGACCCCGCCAGCGGATACTTCCGCGAGTTCGACGGGCTCCTGGTCCCCTACCACTCCATCGAAACGATGATCGTGGAGGCCCCCGACCACGGGCACCAGACCACGTCGGAGGCGTTCAGCTACTACCTCTGGCTGGAGGCCTACTACGGGCGGGTCACCGGTGACTGGGAGCCGCTGCACGACGCCTGGGAGTCGATGGAGGCCTTCATCATCCCCGGCACGGCCGACCAGCCGACCAACGCCGCCTACAACCCCGGTTCTCCGGCGACCTACATCCCCGAGCAGCCCAACATGGACGGCTACCCCTCGGCCCTACAGCAGAACGTCGACGTGGGCAACGACCCGATCGCCACCGAGCTCAGCAGCACCTACGGCACCGACGAGGTGTACGGGATGCACTGGCTGCTGGACGTGGACAACGTCTACGGCTTCGGGTTCTGCGGTGACGGCTCCGACGACGCCCCCGTCTACATGAACAGCTACCAGCGCGGCTCCAAGGAGTCGGTCTGGGAAACCGTCCCCCATCCCTCCTGCGAGACCTTCGAGCACGGCGGCCCCAACGGCTACCTCGACCTGTTCACCGACGACTCCGACTATGCCGAGCAGTGGCGCTACACCAATGCCCCCGACGCCGACGCGCGCGCCGTCCAGGTGATGTTCTGGGCGCAGCAGTGGGCCGAGGAGCAGGGCAACGGCGGCGAGCTGGACGGACTGCTGGACGACGCGGCCAAGATGGGCGACTACCTGCGCTACGCGATGTTCGACAAGTACTTCAAGGAGATCGGCGACTGCGTAGGGGCCTCTGCCTGCCAGGGCGCCAGTGGAAAGGACAGCGCGCACTACCTGATGTCCTGGTACTACGCCTGGGGCGGGGCGACCGACACATCCTCGCCGTGGGCGTGGCGCATCGGCTCCAGCGCCTCCCACCAGGGCTACCAGAACGTGCTGGCCGCCTACGCGCTGTCGCAGGTTCCCGAGCTCAAGCCGGCCTCCCCCACCGGTGCCGACGACTGGGCCATCAGTTACGACCGGCAGCTGGAGTTCCTGCAGTGGCTGCAGGCATCCGAAGGCGGCATCGCCGGCGGGGCAACGAACAGCTGGGGCGGAAGCTACGCCCAGCCCCCGGGCGGACTGTCGACGTTCTACGGCATGTACTACGACTGGCAGCCGGTGTGGAACGACCCGCCCTCCAACAACTGGTTCGGTTTCCAGGTGTGGAACATGGAGCGCGTGGCCCAGCTCTACCAGGTGACCGGTGACCCGCGGGCCGAGGCCATCCTCGACACGTGGGTGCCGTGGGCCATCGAGCACACCGACACCGACAACGGCGGGGCCGACTTCCAGGTCCCCGCCAACCTCACGTGGTCGGGCCAGCCCGACACCTGGACCGGGACGTCCACGGGCAACCCGGGCCTGCACGTGGACGTGCAGGACTACAGCCAGGATGTCGGTGTGGCCGCAGCGCTGGCCAAGACCCTGCTGTACTACGCCGAAGGCTCCGGCGACGCCGACGCCCGCGCAACCGGCGAGGGGCTGCTGGACGCCCTACTGGCCCACAGCGGGGATCTGGGCATCACCACTCCCGACCAGCCCGACTGGAGCCGGCTGACCGACACCTGGGATTCCCAGAGCCAGGACGGCCTCTACATTCCTCCGGGCTTCTCCGGCACGATGCCCAACGGCGACGTGATCGAGCCGGGAGCCACCTTCCTGTCGATCCGTTCCTTCCTGGAGGACGACCCGATGTGGCCGGACGTGGAGGCGCACCTGGCCGACCCGGAGAACGTGCCCGCCCCGATCGTTCAGCGGCACCGGTTCTGGGCCCAGGTGGAGATCGCGACGGCCTTCGCCGCCCACGAGGAGTTGTTCGGCTGACCCAGACCGGCGGCTCCCGGTGGTGGTGAACGTCCTACCGGGAGCTGCCCTCCACCGTGGCGCGGTCGGCCGACGCCGGCCGCGCCACCCCCTCGCGCACGAGCTTCCCGTTCTGACTGGCCTGCCAGGGAACGGGCTGACCGAAGTAGTCCGCCCAGGACTGCGCCCATTGAATCAGCGGACCAAAACGCAAATTGCCCGTTTCGGCGAGTTCGGTGACTCCCTGAAGGGTTTTGTCAGGAAGGGACAATTTGACCGCGAACTGCCGATAAAACACTGGCTCCATGCCAGGAGATTAGCAACGTGAAAAGCGACAGAGGAATACTCTGGTAATAATGGTCGGCTTCCCTTGCCGGCGGAGCCGCTCCAAACGTCGCGGGGCCGTTCCCCGTCGGCGGGGAACGGCCCCGCGATCGGGGTGACGCGTCAGCTCACACCGATGAGGTCGACCACGAAGATCAGCGTCTCGCCCGGCTTGATGACGGCACCCGCGCCGCGGTCGCCGTAGCCCAGGTGCGGCGGGATGACCAGCTGACGCCGGCCGCCCACGCGCATCCCCGCTACGCCCTGGTCCCAGCCGGCGATGACCCGGCCCGCACCCAGCGGGAAGACCAGCGGCTCGCCGCGGTTCCAGGAGGCGTCGAACTCCTCGCCGCTGGAGTGGGCCACACCGACGTAGTGCACGTGGACCGTGGAGCCGGGCTCCGCGGTGGCGCCGTCGCCGACGGAGATGTCGGTGACCTGAAGCTCGCTCGGGGGCGGGCCGTCGATGAAGTCGATCTCGGGACGCTCAAGCGCCATGGGTAAAGCCCCTTGTCGTGGAGGTGACGGAACTCTTCAGCCTAGCGGGGTCACGAGCGTGCCGACGGCACCCCCGCCCCGCCCGAGGGCTCGGCCGAGGCGGTTCAGTCCAGGGCCCCGGTCGTGGCCACCACGGCGTGCGCGCCGCCGTCGACGGCGATCGCACCGTCGGAGGCTGCCACGAAGGCCGACTCGCCCCGGACCAGCACGAGTTCGGATCCGCACTGTGCACGCATGCGCGCCGCCCCCTCCAGCACGAGCACGATCGACGGCGCGCCCCCGTCGAGCACCGTCGGTCCGCTGCCGGGCTCCAGCACCGACAGGGCGAAGTCGGGGACCGCGGGACGGTAGTCCAATCGGTTGGCCTCGCGCGCGGGGCTGGCGTAGGGGATCGGCAAAACCGCGAAGTCCACGACGTCGAGCAGTTCGACGGGGTCGACGTGCTTGCCCGTCAGACCGGCGCGCAACACGTTGTCGGAACTGGCCATGACCTCGACGGCCACCCCCCGCAGGTAGGCGTGGACGTTGCCGGCGGGCAGGAAGAGGGCTTCCCCCGGTTGCAGGGTGATCCGGTTGAGCAGGAGCGCGGCCACCGCCCCGGGGTCGCCGGGGTAGCGGTGGGCGAGCTCGGCGACGGTGGCGGCGTGCGGACCGCACCGGGGCCGCAGGGCGAGCTCGGCGACCATCGTGTCCACGAGTTCGGCACGATCGTCGCGCGGCAGGGTCAACAGCCGGGTCATGGCCGAGCGCAGCGCGGTGCGCTCGTCGGGCCGGGCGAGGTCCTCGTGCAAGGCGCGGGCCAGGGGCGAGGTGAAACCGGCCAGCTCGACACAGGCATCCCGAGGAGAACGAAATCCGCACAGCGCCTCGAAGGGCTCCAGCGCCAGCACCAGTTCGGGCTTGTGGTTGGGGTCGCGGTAGTTGCGCTCGGGGGCGTCCGCGGCGATCCCCTTCGCCTCTTCCAGGGCGAACCCCGCGTGGGCGCGGTCGGCGTCGGGGTGCACCTGCAGCGACAACGGAGCGTCGGCGGCCAGGACCTTGAGCAGGAAGGGCAGCCGTTCACCGAAGGTGGTCACGGTGCGCTCGCCCAGCACTTCCTTGGGGTCGGCGGTGATGACGCTGTCGAAGGAGCGTTCGCCGTCCTCGGTCAGCAGCGCGCTGGGGGCGCCCGGGTGCGCGCCCAGCCAGAGCTCGGCCTGGGGCCGGCCGTCGGGGGGTGTTCCCAACAGGCGGGGGATCGCGGTGGACGACCCCCATTGATAGGGACGCACCTGGTTGATCAGCCTTCGCATCCGCCCCGCACTTTCGTTGCCGTCCCGTGGCTTGTGACCATCTCAGTCTGGCCGGTCCCGCCCGGCACCGGCACCAGCGTCTCCGCTACCAACGAATGTGGTGCAGGTACTACCGCACCAGTCGGCTGTTCGCGTGTCCAGCCCCTTCGCGTTCGCGTCTTGGGCGGGTGGGGTGTGCACGCAGGTCGCAACGACCGGGACGGGTCCGATCGGAGCGCGCGACTGTGTTCTGGGGCACACGAACTGCACGACCGTCCGGCCGGCGTCACATTTCCAC
The DNA here is from genome assembly GCF_030268225.1 of Nocardiopsis ansamitocini. Lineage (GTDB taxonomy): Bacteria > Actinomycetota > Actinomycetes > Streptosporangiales > Streptosporangiaceae > Nocardiopsis_D > Nocardiopsis_D ansamitocini. Next base: position 455,837 of record NZ_BSQG01000005.1, read on the forward strand.
ACAACCCTTCTCACCAATTCCCATTAATGGTGTTACCATTCCGGCAATGTGATCCGCGGCATGGCGCCGCCCCCGTCCCACCACCTCCCACCTGCCTTTTCCCACCGGAGGCCCACCATGGAAGCGATCGAGCCCGCCTACGGGACCGTTCCACTGCTGCTGATCGCGCTCGGCGCCGTCGGCGTGCTGCTGTTCTTGATCATGAAGTTGAGGATGCACGCCTTCGTGGCACTGGTGCTGGTCAGCCTGCTGACCGCCCTGGCCACCAGGATCCCACTGGTCGACGTCATGCCGACCCTGCTGGGCGGCTTCGGCAGCACCCTGGCCAGCGTCGCCCTGCTGGTCGGGCTCGGTGTGATGATCGGGCGGATGCTGGAAGTCACCGGCGGTGCCGCCGTGCTGGCCAACACGTTGATCTCCACGTTCGGGGAGAAACGCGCCCCGATGGCGCTGGGCGTGGCCTGTCTGCTGTTCGGCTTCCCGATCTTCTTCGACGCCGGCCTGGTCGTCATGCTGCCGATCGTCTTCAGCGTCGCCCGACGCGTGGGCGGGTCGGTACTGCTCTACGCGCTGCCCGCAGCGGGCGCCTTCGCGGTGATGCACGCGTTCGTGCCCCCGCACCCCGGCCCGGTGGCCGCCGCCGACCTGATCGGCGCCGACATGGGACTGACCCTGCTGGTCGGCACCCTCCTGGGCATCCCCACCTGGTACATCGCCTCCTACCTGTTCTCCCGCTACGCCGGCAAGCGCTGGGAGATCCCGGTTCCCGAGGACTTCACCGCCGACGGCGAGCTCGCCTACGAGAACCCGCCCCGCTTCGCCTCCGTCGTGGGCATCCTGGTGCTGCCGCTGATCCTGATCTTCGCCAACACCGGCACCAACACCCTGGTCACCTCCGGAGCGCTCGACGGTGACAACCCGGTGGTCCAGGCGCTGCTGCTCATCGGCCAGACCCCCGTTGCCCTGCTGATCACGGCACTGGTCAGCATGTTCGTGCTGACCTGGGGCCGTCTGAGCCGCGACCGGGTCGAGGAGCTGGCCAACGGCGCGCTGGGCCCGGTCTGCTCCATCATCCTGATCACCGGCGCGGGCGGGATGTTCGGCGGCGTGCTGCGCGCCAGCGGCATCGGCGACGCGCTGTCCTCCAGCCTGGAGGCCACCGGGCTGCCGGTGATCGTGGCGGCCTTCGTGATCGCCACCTGCCTGCGGGTGGCCCAGGGGTCGGCGACGGTGGCCCTGACCACCGCCGCGGCGCTGATCGCTCCGGCGGTGGCCGAGACCTCGGGACTGTCCTCCGTCGACCTGGCGCTGATCGTGATCGCGATCGCCTGTGGTTCGACCGTGCTCAGCCACGTCAACGACTCCGGTTTCTGGCTGGTCGGACGCTTCCTCAACATGGACGTCAAGACCACCCTCAAGACGTGGACGGTCATGGAGACCCTGATCGGCGTGGTCGGCTTCACCTTCGCGCTGCTCCTGAGCCTGGTGTTCTAGCCGAGCTCCTCCAGCGCCTCGACGACCTCGTCGACGATGGCGCGCATGGCGGCCTCCGCCACCGCGGGGAGGCCGTCGCGCACGGCGGCCGCCACGTGGGTGTGCAGCCGCAGCGCCTCCGGGCGGGGGTGGTGGGGCATGAGGTCGTAGGCGGTACGCCCCGCCAGCACCTCGGCCACCACCCCCGACAGGCCGGCGAACATCTCGTTGCCCGACAACCGGAGGACCAGCCGGTGGAACTGGATGTCCAGGTCGAGGAACGCCTCGAGGTCGCCCGCGGCACCGGTGGCGAGCATGGCCTCGTTGATCTCGACCAGGCGCCGGCGCTCCTCCTCGGGGGCGCGCCGGGCAGCGGCAGCCGCGGCCTGGGGTTCCACGGCCGCGCGCAGTTCGGTCAGCGAGCGCAGTTGGTGGGTGCGGGCCGAGCCGGCCAGGCGCCAGCGGATGAGCTGGGGGTCGAAGACGCTCCACTCGTCCTGGGGACGCACGCGCACCCCCAGTCGCGGACGGCTGTACACCAGGTGCATCGACTCCAACACCCGCACCGCCTCGCGGGCAACGGTGCGCGAGACGCCGTACTCGCGTTCCAACCGCTCCAGGGTGAACACGTGACCGGGGGCGAACTCGCCGGCGGCGATCGCCGGGCCCAGGGCCGCCAGGACGCGATTGTGCAGCGTTCGGTGGTCCGCGTCGGTCATCGGTCTCCCTCGTGCTTGATGAAGGCGCAGCAATCATGCGCCGCAATTCGTATCACTATTAAAGAACGAGAGTCCGTCACATGCACTTCGTCTTCATGGGTGTGTCCGGCAGCGGCAAGAGCACCGTTGCGCTTCGGGTCTCCGAGCGCCTGGGGCTGCCCTACGCCGAGGCCGACGCCTTCCACCCGGCCGCCAACATCGCCAAGATGTCCAGCGGGGTCGCGCTGACCGACAACGACCGGCGCCCCTGGCTGGAGTCGCTGGCCGCCTGGATCGGCGAGCACGACCGTGCCGGGGCCACCACGATCATGGCCTGCTCGGCGCTCAAGCACTCCTACCGCGACATCCTGCGCAGCAAAGCGCCCGGCGTGGCCTTCATCCACCTGGACGGCACCACGGAACTGATCGGGGAGCGGCTGCGCGCCCGCGCCGACCACTTCATGCCCCCCGGCCTACTGGCCTCGCAGGCGGCCACCCTGGAACCACTGGGCACCGACGAGGCCGGGTGGGTCCTGGACATCGCGTGCTCCCCCGAGGAACTGGTCGAGGAGTCCGTGCGGCTGATCCGCGAGCGGGGCGACGCAGGCTGAGCAGGACGGACACCGACACGGCCGTGCTCGGACCCCGGCCGGATCAGGACACCGAGCGGGCGGCGTCGGCCTGGGCCACGAGACGTTCGATCATCTGCTCGATCACCTCGGGGTCGGGCTGGGGCAGACCCGCGATGGCGGTGAGGTAGAGGCCGTCGCCCACCAGCCGGATGGTCTCGGCCAGGACCGGATCGTCGATCTCCTCGCGCAGCAGGGTGGACCACTGCGCGAACAGGTTGTGGATGAGGTCGCGCGCCTCGTCGGGGAGGTCCTCCTTGCTGCGCAGGGAGGCGATGACCGACCAGTAGAGCGCGGCCTCCTCCGACGACCCCGGCAGCGAGGTGCGCAGGCAGGCGCGCACGACGCCGCCCGGTTGCGCCACACACTCGCGGAACTCCTCCTCGGCACGGTCGCTCATGCGCCGGACCAGCCCGATCATCATGGCCGCCTTGGACGGGAAGTGGTAGAGCAGGCCGCCCTTGGAGACTCCCGCGGCGGCGGCGACGCTCTCCAGCGTGGCTGCGGAGGTCCCGCCCTCGATCAGGACGTCCTGGAGCGCATCCAGGATGCGGTCGCGCGTTGTCGAAGAACTCACGGTTGCCACTTTACCGTCCAGACGGTAATTTACCGTCCAGACGGTACTGTACCGTCTGGACGGTTGAGAGCGCGATTAGTCCCATGACCGGACAACCTCTCACTCGACCGACACACCGATCACGAGCAGAAACCGAGCGACCATGAGTTCCGCCGCCGCCCACCCCCGGACGCCCGCGAGCGGGGGCCCGCCCACCGCCGGACCGCGGGCGTGGGCAGCACTGGCCGTCCTGACCCTTCCGGTCCTGCTGATCTCCGTGGACATGACCGTGCTCGGCTTCGCCGTGCCCTTCCTCAGCGAGGAACTGCGCCCCTCGGGCACCCAGCTGCTGTGGATCATCGACATCTACGCGTTCATGCTGGCCGGGCTCCTGGTCACGATGGGCACCCTCGGCGACCGCATCGGGCGGCGCCGACTGCTGATGATCGGCTCGGCCGGATTCGGTCTGGCCTCGTTGCTGGCGGCCTACTCCCCCAGTTCCGAGGTGCTCATCGCCGCGCGCGCCCTTCTGGGCCTGGCCGGGGCCACCCTGATGCCCTCAACCCTGTCGCTGCTGCGCAACATCTTCCTCGACCCGCGCCAGCGCCTGATGGCCATCGCGGTGTGGGGCACGATGTTCTCCGGCGGCGCCGCGCTGGGCCCGATCCTGGGCGGCTGGCTGCTGGAGCACTTCCACTGGGGCTCGGTCTTCCTGATCAACCTGCCGGTGATGGCGCTGATCCTGGTCCTCACCCCGATTCTGGTGCCGGAGTTCCGCGACCCCGCACCCGGCCGCTACGACCTGCCCAGTGCGGCCTTGTCGCTGCTGGCCATCCTGCCGGTCGTCTACGGCGTCAAGAAGATCGCGGCCAACGGCCCCACCCTGCTGGCACTCGCCTCCATCGCGCTGGGCCTGACGCTGGGCTGGGTGTTCGTCCGCCGCCAGCTGAGCCTGGAGTCGCCGATGCTGGACATGCGGCTGTTCGCCATCCGCACGTTCAGCGTCAGCATCGCCACCAACCTCATGGTGGTCTTCGCGATGGTCTCCTCCCTGTTCTTCCTCACCCAGTACATCCAGCTGGTCCTGGGCATCACCCCGCTCAAGGCCGGCCTGCTGCTCCTGCCCGGGCTGACCCTGGCCGTAGTGGGACACCTGGTGGCAGTGGTGCTCGCCCGCCGGTTGACCCTGGGCACCATGATCGTGATGGGCCTGTCGTTGACCGCCACCGGTTTCCTCGCCCTCACCCAGCTGCCCCTGGAGGGCGGCACCGTCCTGGTCATGGGCGCCTTCGCCCTGGTGGGCTTCGGAGTGGGCATTTCCGAGACCCTGACCAACGACGCCATCATCACCGCCGCTCCCCCCGAGCGCGCCGGCGCCGCCTCCGCGGTGTCGGAGACCGCCTACGAACTGGGCGGAGCGCTGGGCGTGGCGGTCCTCGGCAGCCTGCTGACGGGTGTGTACCGCCTGGAGCTCGCGGCGGTACCGGGGGTGGACGCCGCATCCATGGACGGGGCCCGCGAGACACTGGGGGCCGCCGCTGTCATCTCCGAGGAGATCGGCGGCCCTGTCGGCGAGAACCTGTTGGCCACCGCCCAGATCGCCTTCACCGACGGCATCCACGCCACCAGCCTGGTGGGCGGGCTCATCGTCGCCTACGCCGCACTCCAGGCCGGACTGCTGCTGCGCGGCTCGACCAAGCACGGCGCGGTCTCCCCCGAGCCCCGGCGCACCCCGGACGCATAATGCCGGACGCTCTGCCCGCGGCACGCGGTTAACGCCCGTGCCAGCGGGCAGAGCGCGGGCATGAACCTCAGCCGCTACGTGCGCGACCACTACCTGGACGACACCCCCGCCACGACCGCGTTGCGGCTGCTGCCCCGCGCGCTGGGGGTGTTCACCATGGGGTACGCGCTCTACGTCATCGCCAGCCCCGAGGCCATGACCGTGCCCACAGCGCTCTCGGGGCAGGTCGCCGACCCCGAGGTCGCGACCCTGACCCGGGCGGTGCTCGCCCGGGACCTCGCGTGCGGCGCGGCGATGCTGCTGGTCCCCTCCGGCGCGGCGCTCTACACCGCGATCGGTATCCGGGTCGCCTCCGACCTGGGCGACGCGATCGGCTTCGGCCTGACCCTGCCCACCCAGGACGCCCGTACCTCCTCGGTGCTGGTGGCCGGGGTGTTCGGCGCGGTCTGCGCGTTGAGCGCCCTGGGCGCCTACGGACCCCGGCGCCGCCGCGACCGGGCCGGGGTGCGGGCCTCGAAGAAGTAGCGCCGCGCCTCCCGGGGCTCACACCCGGGACGAACCGTCCTGGGCGGCGCGGGCGTGGTAGGCCAGGCGGGTCGTCTCGGTGTGCTCGCGCATCAGCCGGCCCGCGTCATCCTCGCGGCCCTCGGCGATGGCCGCGATGATCGCGGCGTGCTCGTCCCAGGCGCCGCTCCCCCGCTGGACCGCCACCAGCGCGTGGTACCAGCGCACCCGGCGCGCGACCTGACCGGTGAGTTCGGCCAGGACCGTGTTGCCCGACAGCTCGGTGACACAGCGGTGCAGCTCGGCATTGGCCTCGACCAGTTCCTGGGGTCCGCCGCCCCCTTCGAGAACCGCCACCCCCGACCGGTACACCGCGCGCAACCGCTCCAGGCCCTCGGCGGTGGCGCTGCGGGCCGCGAGGCGCGCCGACTCCGTCTCCAAGAGTCCGCGCACCGCCAGGAGCTGCTCGGCCTCGCTCTCGGTGGGCTGGTGCACGAACGCGCCGTAACCGGGGCGCAGGTCCACCCAGCCCTCGTTGGCCAACCGTTGCAGGGCCTCGCGCACGGGCTGACGCGAGACACCGAGCATCGACGCCAGTTCGCTCTCGACCAGATGCCGCCCCGGCGGCAGTCCGCGCTGGGTGATCAGCTCGAGCAGCGCCTCGTGCACGCTCTCGCGCAACGGTGCGGGGTGGCGCACCTGCTTGGCGAGCAGTCCCTTGGGGAGCGGGGTCGAGGGCACTGGGGCTCCGTACTTTCCGTTCTGGGCGGGACGTGGGCGTTGGCGCGATTGTACTCAGTGGGGGCCTCGGGCCCCGGGGCTCAGCGCGGCAGCCACATCAGCCGCGCGTCGGGGCCGCGCCAGTCCGGCGGGATGACGGCGAAGGCATCGGCCAGGGCCGCGCCGCGCAGCACCGCGGGCCCGTCGTGGCCCACCGGCCGGGCCCGCCCCTGCTCGACACGGACCGCGACCAGGCGGGTGTCGCGCTCGTGCGGGCGGACGTCGCCCTCGACGAGGCAGCCCGCGGCCAGGCCGGGGTCGGCCGGGGGACGGCCGGCCAGCGCGCGCAGGAGCGGCACGAGGAGGGTGAGCGCGGCGACGAGCGCGGCGTTGGGGTTCCCGGGCAGTCCCACGACCAGTGTCCCCGGCGCGGAGGGGGGACCCAGGTGGCCCAGGAGCTGGGGGTGTCCGGGCCGACAGCGCACACCGTCGACCACGACGGAGGCGCCCAGTTCGGCCAATGCTCCACGCAGGTGGTCGGCCGGCCCCGCCGAGGAGGCCCCGCACACCACGACGACCGAGGCGCCGGCCGCACCGCCGAGGGCCGAGACCATCGCGGCGAAACCGTCACCGATGCGCTCGCGCGAGGCGAGCGTTCCCCCGCCCCAGCGCACCAGTCCTTCAAGCATCGGGCCGATGGCGTCGCGGACCGCGCCCACGGCCGGGACGCCGTCGTCGACGAGCTCGTCGCCGCTGACGAAGGCCGCGACCCTGGGCCGGCGCACCGCGAGGTCGTCGTGGGCGAGACTCGCGGCCAGGCCCAGGACGGCGGGGGTCACGGTCTGCCCCGCCGGCAGCACGACGGAGCCCTCGGCGAGCTCTTCGCCCCGCCAGCGGACATGGCGGCCGGATTCGATCGCACCGTGCAGCGAGGCGTCGCGCACCTCGGAACGCTCATAGGGCAGTACCGCGGTGGTGCCGGTGGGCACGCGCGCACCGGTGGCGATCTCGGCCGCCTCGCCGGGACGGAGGTCGATGTCGGAGGGGCGTCCGGCGAGGATTTGGCCGCGCAGCGCCCAGGGGCCGGGACCGCAGACGGCGTATCCGTCCATTGCCGAGGCGTCGAACGGGGGCAGGGGGATGCGGGCGATCAGATCGTCGGCCAGGGCCGCGTCCAGCGCAGCGGCCAACGGCTCGCGCACCGCGGGCACCGGTCCGCTGCGGGCGCCCAGTTCTCGCGCGGCGCGCCGCGCGGCCGCCCAGGGCATGGCCGCGTCGGCGGCGCGCCCGGTGCCGCCGCGTCGGCCGGTCTCCCCATGTACTCGCACACCTCCCTGTATATCTCGACATCTCAACGGTTCGGGCGCACCTCCCCGGTGGGACCGTCGGGACGGCGGCGACACCGTCGGCCGAGGTCGATGGCGAACCGGATTTGCCGTCTGGCCAGTTTCCGCTACAGTTCTTAATGCAGCGAGGCGCTGGAACCGGCTCCAACCGGGTCCGGTCCCCACGGCACGCGGACGTGGCTCAGTGGTAGAGCATCACCTTGCCAAGGTGAGGGTCGCGGGTTCGAATCCCGTCGTCCGCTCGGAATCGGCGAAGAGGGCCCACCCTCTCCGTCTGGTCCTCCGGTGGAGTGGCCGAGAGGCGAGGCAGCGGCCTGCAAAGCCGTCCACACGGGTTCAAATCCCGTCTCCACCTCCGAGTCGACAAGCTCGGGCGATTAGCTCAGTGGGAGAGCACTACCTTGACACGGTAGGGGTCACTGGTTCAATCCCAGTATCGCCCACCAGCGAAAAAGCAGGTCAGAGATTTTCTCTGGCCTGCTTTTCCTTTTCCGTCCCTCTCCGGCTTCGCCGGGCGGTTCTGTTCGTGTCCAGCCGCGACTCGGGCCGCGACCTTCACCGCCCCTCGGCGGGGCCGTCATCGAGACCGGCACCGATTCCTGCCGAGCGGCGCGCCCCCGGGTCGGGAACGAGTCGCGGTGAACGGTCGGACCGGGCGGCGGATGTCCCCTGTCGTTCAATGGACCGACTTCCTCGTCGGGGCGCATCCGGGGCGAGCGCCTCTCGGACGCGCACCGCTCCCGGGTCAGTCCTCATCCCAGGCTTCCGCATCCTGTTTTCGCTCCGCGTAGACCATGCCGACGCAAAAGAGGACACCCATGGAAACGATCGCGAGGCCCGCCACCAGCACCACCGGTTGGAACTGCGCGTCCCGGTCCTGTTTCTCCCGCATCGCGTCCAGGTCGTAGCGTCCGACGAGGCCATCCCGTGAGGAGACGTACTCGCAGACGTCCTCGCTGGTCATGAACTCCCCGTCGCAGGTCGCCACCTCTTTCGGGGTGGAGGGCAGGCTGCTGAGGACCAGGTACAGCCCCGCCCCCAGCATCAAGAGGAAAACGAACCAGACCTCGAACGTCCTCACGACTCCACGTCCTTCGACTCGGGGAATCCCGGCACGACACCCCGGGTGTCCGTTGACGACGACGTCGGCCCGGGACAGGTGCAACGGCATCGGCGGACCTGATCAAGTGGCATCACGCGCCGTCGGCTGACCCCGAACGCAGCCCCTGACCGTGCCGTAGGGGATGGCGGCCTCGCGTTCGTCCGCCACGCTCGCCCCAGGCCCAACGCGGCCCCGGACAACCATAAACAGCAGAAATCAGCCGTCTTTCGCCAAGATCTGCGCACTGGGCTTGCGGGTCGCTGACCGGACATTCACCGATCCACTCCCGTCCACCCAGTCATTTTCGTCAATTTCTTTCATCCTTCCCTCTTGCCGCAGCGTTTACCGCTGACTTCCCACCCCTCCCCCCGATGGCCGAAAACGGCCACGAAACCGACGGTGGACCCGCCTTTCTTTATCCAGGAAACCACCGAACCGACTACTGTGCGCGACGACCCTTCTGGCGGATGCCAACCGCCCGCACCCCCGCAACGGACTTTCCCCTACAGCGATCGACGAGGCCACGAAAGAACGCAGTCCCCGCCTTCCGGCACGGCTACCCTCCGTGAAGAATGCGTTCCGCAACTCTTTCCCCTTTGGTAATTTTTCACAAAATGCACCACCTTGCCGCACTCTCCCTCCGCAATTAGAATCGCGGCGCTTTCATCCGGAAACCCTTCGTTTACACAAAAATCCGAGAATTAACATGCACCGAGTACAAGAGCCGAGGAAACCTCGGCTTGGAGGGGCGATTTCCATCGAGGACACATCCCGGCCGCGACTCGGAAAACCCTTCTCGGTCTTTCAAGGAGTCCTGGTCTTCTCCGGACTCGCAGACGGCGTCTACCGCGTGGCACTTCCCCTGCTCGCCCTCTCCCTCACCCGCTCCCCCGAGGCGATCGGCCTGATCGTCGCCGCGTCCTGGCTTCCGTGGCTGGTCGTCGCACTTCCCGCCGGAGCGCTCACCGACCGGTCGGCACCGCTGCTGGTGATGCGATACGCGATCATCGTCCGGGCGTCACTGATCCTCGGCCTCGGCGGGCTGGCTTTCCTCGGGCTGCTGCCCCTGTGGGGGTTCGCGGTGGGCGCCCTGGTCCTCGGCACCGCCGGCGTGTTCAGCGACCTCTCGGCCCAGGCGATGGTTCCCCGCCTGGTGGAGGCGCCGAACCTGGTACGCGCGAACGGCCGCACGCAGTCGATCCAGATCACCACCGTCCAACTGGTGGGGCCCGCAGTGGCCGGCTACTTCGTACTGCTGGGCATCTCCGGGAGTTTCGGACTTCTGGGGGCGGTCTACCTCCTCGGCCTGGTCGCCCTGCTGTCCGTCCGGTCGGACCGGGGGCCGGAACCGGGATCGCAGCGCCCCGGTATCCGTCAGCTGGGCGCCGCGGTGGCGGTCTCCGTCTCGGACATCCGCGAAGGGATGGGCTATTTCGTCCGGCGGCCCGACATCCTCTCGCTGGCGGCCCTGGCGGCCGCGGCCAACTTCGCCCTGACCGCGATGATGACGGTGATCCCCCTCTGGGGCACGGGCCCCCTGGGGCTGACGCCGGCAGCCTACGGACTGGTCGTCTCGGCCGGCGCTTTCGGCGGCATCACCGCCGGAATGCTGACGCACCGGGTGATGGCCGTCATCGGGGAGCGGACGGTCTTCCGGCTGTGCCTGCCCCTGCTGGCCGGCTGCGTGCTGCTGTTGACCGTGCGGCACGTCGGGGCCCTGGTCGCCGGGCTCGCTCTCTACGGAATGGTGATCATGTTCTGGAACGTCGCCAGCATCACCTACCGCCAGCGCACCGTCCCCGCTGAGATGTTCTCCCGGATCAACGCCGCCTACCGCTGGATCACCTGGGGGGTCATGCCGTTCGCGGCACTCGCCGCGGGAGTGACCGCGGGCGCTCTGGGCGTCCCGGCGGTCTTCCTGGGCCTCTGCGTCCTGCTGCTCTCGGTGGGGGCATTGGTCGGGGCACGATTGCAGACCGTGGACCGCGCCGAGACGCTTCACCACGACCACTCCGGCGGCAGCAGCACGGCGTGAAACGGGCCGGCCCTCCTTCCTGGCGGGCCAACCGCCACCGCGGCCACCGACTGGGAGCAGGCGTCCCCCTCTCCGAGCACATCACCGAATTCCTCCTGCGACCGCCCTTGGCCTGACCACCGCACCGGCGTACATCCAAAGTGCCAGGCGGGTTCGGCTGCGCGCAGGAGGTGTCGCGCCCCCTGTCGTGCCCAGACTAAAACCAGTCGCGACGCCGCAGTGGCCGTCGCACGGCCGATCAGGGGACAGCATGGATCCGACCACGGCCCGTCGGGCGGGGGCTCCCGTGGAGCGTTCCGGCGGGGAGGCACGCAAGCGGCTTCCGCTGCTGGACGTGCTGCGCGGGGTGGCAATCCTGGGCACGCTGGCGACCAACGTGTGGATCTTCGCCTTGCCCGGGGCCGAGGCGGGACCACTGTTCGATCCCGACGCGTTCTCGCCGGTGGCCGGCGTGTCAGCCGATCCCTCGGTGGGCACGGTGCTGGCCGAGACCTTCCGGTTCGCGGCCAACGGCAAGTTCCTGGCGATGCTCGCCCTGCTCTTCGGGGTGGGCCTGGCCATCCAGTACCGCTCCGCGACCTCGCGGGGCCGGCGTTGGCCGGGCTCCTACCCTCGCCGGGCGCTGTTCCTGTTCGTCGAGGGCGCGGTGCACTTCACCCTGGTGTTCGCCTGGGACGTGCTCATGGGGTACGCGGTGACCGCGCTCCTGGTGGCGTGGCTGCTGGCGCGTACCGAACGTGTGCAAAAGGCCGCGCTGTGGACGGCAGCGGTTCTGCACGGGGCAATGACCGCGCTGGTCACCGGCGCCCTGGTCCTCGTGGAGCAGGCCGCGCCGGCCGGAAACGGGGCCGGGGGCGCCCCCGCCGATGTGGTCGCCCTCTACGCAGAGGGCTCCTATGCGGAGCAGATCGCGTTCCGACTGGACAACGTACTGCTGCTGCGGGTGGAACCCGTCGTCTCCTTCCCGCTGTTGGTGCTCCTGTTCCTGGTGGGCGTCCTGCTCTTGCGGGCCGGCGCGTTCGGCGACGACACCACCGGTCGGCGCATCCGCGCCCGGCTGATGGCGTGGGGCCTGGGAGTGGGGCTGCCGTTGAACGTGGCCACCACCCTGGCCGGACCGTCGTTCTTCTTCGCCGACCGCTACCTGGCCGCACCACTGTTCGCACTGGGGCTCATCGGACTCATCGGCTGGGGCACGGACCGGGTCCGATCCGACGGACCGCTGGTCACCGGCCTGTCGTCGCTGGGCCGCACCGCGATGAGCGGGTACGTGCTCCAGAACGTGCTGTGCGTGCTGGCCTGCTACGGCATCGGCCTGGGGCTGGCCGAGCGATTGGAGGGCACCGGGCCGTGGTGGGTGTTCGGACTGTGGGCAACGGTCTGCGCGGTCCTGCTCGTGGGATCCACCCTGTGGCTGCGCCGCTTCTCCCAGGGGCCGCTGGAGGCCCTGCAGAAGTGGACGTCGAACCGGCTCCCGCAGCGTTGAACCGCTCGGGCCGCTCCCTGTCCGTTCACGACGGCCGACGTGCCCGACACGCCGGCCGTCCTCGTTGTTTGCCGAGCGGCTTTTAACAGCTCCCGCTTATTGAAGACGTGGTTTATATAATGGGTGAATGCACGCGTTCGACGTCCTGGGCGACCCGATCCGCCGCCGCATCCTCGAACTGCTGACGTCGGGCGAGACGACATCGGGGCTGCTCACCGAGGCCGTGCGCGCAGAGTTCGGGGTCACCCAGCCCGCTGTCTCGCAGCACCTTCGGGTCCTCCGCGACACTGGGTTCGCGAACGTACGCCCCGAGGGCACCCGACGGCTCTACACGATCCGTGGAGAGCGCATGGCCGAGGTCGACGAGTGGGTGCAGCGCTTCCGCCCCTTCTGGGAAAAGCGTCCCGACGGACTCGTGTCACCGCACCCACCGCAAGACCGCGAACGGCACCGGACGACGCGCGACACGAGAGCGAGCGACATGACCGATCATCAGCGGACCCAGCGCACACTGGAGGCGACAACCCTTCGCGGCGCCCCCGCCAGGGCCGTCGTCCTGCGCCGCGAGTTCCCCGAGCCGATCAGTGGAGTGTGGGACGCGTGCACCTCCTCCGAACGGCTCGGGCGCTGGGTGGGGCCGGTCTCCGGCGACTTCACCGTCGGCGGGCGCTACCAACTCGAAGGCAACGCCGGCGGGATCGTGGAGGTCTGCGAGAAACCCAACCGGCTCAGGGTGACCTGGGAGTTCGACGATGCCTTCTCCGTCGTGGAGGTACACCTGAGCGAGACCGACCTCGACCGTACGGCCTTCGAGCTCGCACATGTCTGTGCCGCGGTCGACGACGACCACTGGATCACGTACGGCCCCGGCGCCGCCGGTGTGGGCTGGGACATCATGCTCATCGCCCTGGAGCACCACCTGGGCACGGGCACCGCGGACTTCGACGGGGCGGCCTGGACGGCCAGTGCCCAGGGGCGTGCCTCCATCGCGGCCGCGAGCAGCGGCTGGGCCCGGGCCCACATCGCCGACGGTGCGCCCGCCGACGTCGCGCGCACCGCGGGCGAGCGCACGCGGGCGTTCTACACCGGAGACGACGGGAGCTGACCCCGCGCCCGGCCGGGAGCAACTGCCCACGGCCGGGCCCGGGCGGCCCGGCCACAGTAGTCACCGCAGATGGGCAGGGGTACCACCAGGCCCCACTGGGTAGCCGCCTCCCCATGGGACCATGGGGCAAAAGAGACGACATGGTGGTACACGAGCGGGACCCGTACAACGCGGAACCGCCCAGGAGCGCGCTGGCGGGCGGGCCGCTCACGCCCGCGGACACCTTCTACAGCCGCAACCACGGCCCCGTTCCCGAAATCGACGCGGCATCGTGGCGGCTGGCACTGGACGGCCTGGTCCAACGGCCGTTGCTGCTGTCGCTGGCCGAACTGCGCGAGCGCTTCCAGGAGCACACGGTGGCGGCGACCCTCCAGTGCGCGGGCAACCAGCGGTCCGGCTTCACCGAGATACGCGACATCCCCGGGGAGGACCCGTGGGGCCCGTGCGCCACGTCGACCGCCCGATGGACGGGAGTGCGCCTGCTTGACCTCCTGACCGCGGCCGGGCTGAAGGCCGGCGCAGAGCACATCGCCTTCGCCGCCCCCGACGTCTCCCAGTTGGCCGATCCGCCCCAGCCCTACGGCGCGTCGGTGCCCGTCGCCAAGGCCGTCCACGGCGAAGTGCTCCTGGCCTGGACGATGAACGGGGCTCCCCTGCCGCGCGTCCACGGCGCTCCGCTGCGCGTGGTCGTGCCCGGCTGGATCGGTGCGCGCAGCGTCAAATGGCTCCAGCGGATCACCGCGCAGCGCAAACCCTCCGGCAACTACTTCCAGGCCACGGCGTACCGGCTGCTGCCCGCCGACGCCGACCCGGCCGCGGTCGGAGCCCACGAAGGCATTTCTCTCGGTCCTGTCGCACTCAACTGCGCGATCCTGCGCCCCGACGGCACGGTACGCCGGATCGCGGGGCCCGCCGAGATCGTCGGCTACGCCTTCGCCGGCGACGACCGCACCGTGGCGCGGGTCGACGTCTCCGTGAACGGTGGGCGCACCTGGTCCCAGGCTGGCGTGGACGCCCCGATCGGCCCCTGGACCTGGCAGTACTGGCGCACCACCCTCGACCTTCCCGAAGGGGAGGTCGAGATCACCGCTCGCGCCTGGGACTCCACCGGCGCCGCCCAACCGGAATCGGCGGCGCACCTGTGGAACCCCAAGGGGTACGCGAACAACTCCTGGGCGCGGTTGCGGCTGAACTGCAGCAGGTGACAGCTCCTCGTTCCCGGGATGGACCGCTCCGGGAACGAGAACGCGGCACCCGCCGCGTCGCCCCCTGAACGACCCCCGTCCACTGCGCCCGCCCCCGCCCCTTGCCGGCGACGCACGCGTCGGTCCAGGGGCAGGAAGGCTCGTCGTCCTTCCGACGCGCGAACGCGGTGCCCGCCGGGTTTCCCTTCTCCGGGCCCCGGCGGGCCGCGCGGCCGTGGACTCTCACCCGGCCTCGAACACCGTCCGGCCGGCCACCCGGGTCTGGCGCACCCGTGACCGGTGGATGTCGGCCGGCGGCCCGGCGAAGGGGTTGCGGTCCAGCACCGCGAAGTCCGCGGTCTTGCCCACCTCGATCGAGCCGTGCGTGTTCGCCAGTCCGCTGACGAACGCGCTGCCCATGGTGAAGGCGCGCAGCGCCTGGGCCAGGGTGATGCGCTGCTCCGGGAAGAACACCCCTTGTTCCGGCGTCCACGCGGTGTTCACCGGCACCGGCGTCCGATTGACCGCCACATGGATTTGATGCACCGGGTCGGGGGTGGAGACCGGCCAGTCGCTGCCCATCGCCAGCACCGCCCCGTGCCGCACGAAGTCACCGAAGGGGTACTGCCATCCCACACGGTGCTCCGCGAAGAACGGAATGGTGAGGTCGGTCATCTGCGGTTCGTAGCGGGCCCACAGCGGCTGGGCGTTGACCGCGACCCGAAGCGCCCTGAACCGCGGGAGGTCATCAGGGTGCACCACCTGGACGTGGGCGATGTGGTGGTAGCGCCCGGTGTCGCCGTTGGCCGACCGCGCCGCGGCCACCGCGTCCAGTCCCTGGCGCACGGCCGCGTCGCCCACCGCGTGGAAGTGCACCTGCAGGCCGGCGGCGTCCATGGCGACCACGTAGCGCTCCAGGTCGTCCTGGGCGAAGAAGCGCGTGCCCAGGTCGGCGGATGCGGCTGACCCCACGTAGGGATCCAGCATGGCCGCGGTGAAGTTCTCGCACACCCCGTCGAGCATGACCTTGACCGAGTCGAAGCGCGACAGCCCCCGGCGCGCGGCCTCGGCCCGACGCTCCGTCAGGCCCGCCAACTGGTCCAGGCCGGCGTGGCGGTCCCACCACATGGCGCCCACCACCGTGGCGCTGAGCTCTCCGCGCGCCACGAGGTCGGCGTACACGCCGAAGTCGCGTTCGTGCACCTTGGCGTCCTGCCACGCCGTCACGCCCAACGAGTGCAGGTACTCCTGCCCCGCCAGCAGTCCTGCGCGCAACTCGTCGGGGGACAGGTCGGGCAGGACCCGCTCCACCAGGGTCATCGCGCCCTCCTGCAGGGCGCCGCACGGGCTGCCGTCGGCACGGCGTTCGATGCGTCCGTCCACCGGATCGGGCGTGGCGGCGTCGATGCCGGCCAGTTCCATGGCCCGGGAGTTCACCCACAGTGTGTGATGGTCACGGTTGTAGAAGGCCATGGGGCGCGTGGCGTCGATGGCGTCGAGGTCGGCCGCGTCGGGCACCCCGCCGGGGAACGCGTCGAAGGACCAGCCGCCCCCGCGCACCCAGCCCGCTCCGGGGCGGGTGCGCGTGTACTCCGCGATCGTCTCCAGGCAGTCGTGACGCGTACGGGCCCCGGACAGGTCGCAGCGCAACCGCTCCAGGCCGCCGTTGAGCGGGTGCACGTGGGAGTCGACGAATCCGGGCACGACCGCCCCCGCGTCGTCCACCTCCACGACCTCGGTTCCCGGCCCCACCAGGTCGGCGACGTCGGCCGCACCGCCCACGGCGGCGATCCGCCCGTCGCGGACCGCGAACGCCGAGGCCCACGAGCCCGCCGCGTCACAGGTGTAAACGGGGCCGCGCACCACCAGATCGGCGGCGGTCGTCGATGTCATCGCGTCTCCTGATCGTCGGGCACGATCCGTGCCGTGTCGGGGGTGAAACCGAATCTGACCTTCTCCCCGACCGCGCCGGGAAGTCCGGGGGCCGTGGCCGGGAGCAGGCAGCTGACCACCCCCGATGTGTCCGCATCGGAGTAGGCGAGCTTGAGCTGGACGGAGTCGCCCAGGAACAGCCGGTCGGTCACCTCCCCCTCCAGTGCCCAGGCGTCGTCGGGCGGGTCGAGGACCACGCACACCGGTCGGACCGCGGCCGTGACGGGAGAGCCGAGCGGGTCCACGGGGCAGGTCGTGTCGAGGGTCCGACCGCCGATCTCCACCCGGGCACGGCCCTCGACGCGATCGACGACCCGGGCCGGCACCAGGTTCGCCCCGGAGAAGAACCCGGCCGCGTACGCCGTCGGGGGGCGCAGGTACAGCTCTTCCACCGGTGCGCAGGCCGCCATCCGGCCGTCGCGCATCAGCACCACCCGATCGGCCAGGGTCATCGCCTCCTCCCGGTCGTGGGTGACGTAGAGGATGGTGGTGGCGAACTCCCGGTGCACCCGGTGGATCTCCTCCACCAGGTCCTGTTTGAGCGCCTTGTCCAGCGCCCCCAGCGGCTCGTCCATGAGCATGATGCGCGGCGAATAGGCCAGCGCCCGAGCGATCGCCACGCGCTGCTGCTGACCGCCGGAGAGCTGGCGCGGCAGCCGGTCGCCCAAGGCGCTGAGCCGCATGCGCTCCAGCATCTCCGCGACGCGCTCGGCGCGCTCGCGTTTGGGCCACTTGCGCATGCGCAGCCCGTACTCCACGTTGCGGGCCACGCTCAGGTGAGGAAACAGTGCGTAGTTCTGCACGACCATGCCGATCTCGCGGTCGGCGGGGCTCAGGCTGGACACGTCCTGCCCGTGCAGCAGGATGCGGCCCCGGCTCGGGCCCTCGAAGCCCGCCACCATCTTCAGCAGGGTGCTCTTGCCCGACCCGCTGGCCCCCAGGATGGCGATGAGCTCTCCGTGCTCCACGGCCAGATCCACCCCGGCGACCGCGGTCTCGGGACCGTAGCTCTTGCCCAGGCCGATCAGTTCCACGGCGTGTCGACCTGCCGGGGGCGCGGTCGGGGGCCCGGCGGTGGATGCCTGCTGCGGGCGCTCCTCTATGGTGTTCAACGGCGTGCTCCTCGCGTCAGGGCCAACGGCAGTGCCACGGCCACGGACGAAATCAAGACGATGCTGGCGGAGATGGCGGTGATAACGGGGTCGCTGCCGAACTGCACGGAGTCGAAGATGGCCTTGGGCAGCGTCACCAGCCCCGGACCGCCCAGGAAGTTGACGAACACCGCTTCTTCGAAGCTGGTCTGGAAGGCCATCACGAACCCCCCGGCCAGCGCCGGCGTGACCAGGCGCAGGGTGATGCCGCCCCAGGCCCGTGCTCGGCTCGCGCCCAACGTGATCGCGGTCAGTTCCAGGTCGGGCGGCACCCCGCGCATCGAGGCGCTGCCCACCAGGATGATGAAGGGCAGGGCCAGGACCGCGTGGGCCAGCGCAAGGCCCAGGAAACTGCCCAGCAGCCCCAGTTGGGAGAACACCGAGTACATGGCCACCGAGTAGGCCGACATCGGGATCAGCAGGCTCACGATCCCGGCCTGCTCCAGCCACGAGCGCAGCGGCAGCCGGGTGCGGTGGATGGCCAGCAGCGCACCGACGCCCAGGACGAAGGCGATGGTCGCGCTGGTCAGGGCCAGCCGCACCGACAGCCACAGCGCGGTCAGCCACTTGGTGCTGGCGGCCAGGTCCAGGTAGCGCTGCACCCCCCAGGACTGCGGCGGGAACTGGATGGCGGCGTCGTTGGAGAAGGACAACAGCACCGTGAGCACCACCGGCGCCAGGACCAGGACGACGATCGTGCCGGTGATCACGGCACCGCAGGCCGCGAACAGCTTCTCGCCGGCGCGTCGGGGGGCGCTCACAGCATCCTCCGCAGGGTTTTCCCTCCGGCCAGCGCCAGGATCGTGGCCACCACGACGAACGCGATGACCAGGAGGATCGCCGCGGAGGCCGCCGCGCCGGGGAAGTCGTAGAGGGAGAAGACCTGCTGGTTGATCACGGTGGCCATGAACGGGGTCTGCAGACCGCCGAGCATGATGGGGGTGACGTAGAAACCGATCGACAGCAGGAAGATCAGGGCCAGTGCCACCAGTACCCCGCCGCGCACCAGCGGCGCGACCACGGTGGCCAGTACCTGTGCCCTGCCTGCGCCCAGGACCGCGGCCGAGGACAGCAGGCTCCGGTCCACCTGGACGAACACCGAGTACAGCGCCAGCACCGCGTAGGGCAGCAGGGAGTAGGAGATCCCGTAGACCACCGCGAACTTGGTGTAGAGCAGGCTCAGCGGGCTGTCCACGACCCCCAGGCCCATCAGCAGCGCGTTGAGGGGACCGTTGGCTGCCAACAGCAGGTAGATCGCATAGTTCTTGATGATCATGCCCATCCAGAACGGCACCAGGGCCGTGGTCCACAGCAGCACCCGCACCCAGCGGCGGGCGGTGGTGTGCAGTGTCCAGGCGATGACCGCGCCCAGTGCCACGGTCACGACCGCCACCAGCGCACTGTCGGTGAGGGTCGTGGCCAGGGCCCGACGACTCACCGGGTTGGTGAACACGTCCGTGTAGCGCTGGACGGGCACACCACCCGATGAGGCGTCGACGAACACCTGGACCAGGGGGAAGGCGACGAACAGCACGATCGCCACCAGCATCGGGGCTGCCAGGAGCAGTCCGGTGACCGGCCCCGCCTCCGGCCGCCATGGGCGGGCGCGGACCCGCCCTTTCGCCGGCCGCACCGTCTCAACCGTCGCCATCGGTCTCCCTTTCCGTGTCCGTGGCCGTGTGGAGCCTCGGACTCATCCGCCCTGGATGATCTGCTGCATCCCGGAGTCGATCTCGGATTTGTTCTCCAGGTACCACTCGAAGTCCTGCTGGGCCAGGCCCTCGAAGTTGGCGGGGTAGTCGGCCAGCGTCTCCGCCACCTCGGTGGGAAGCAGGTCGAGCGCGTCGGGACTGGGCACGCTGTACTGCATCTCCTCGGCCCACGCCGCCTGCGCCTCCGGGTGGTCCACCACCCATTGCAGGAACTGCATGGCCTCCTCCTGGTTGGGGGCGTCGGTCACGGCCATGGTGTAGCCGGGGTCGTAGGAGCCCGCCCAGTTGACGGTGACGTCCATGCCGGTCTCGGCGAGGTTGTAGGCCCGTCCGCTCATGAAGATGCCCAGGTCCCCCTCGCCCTGGCGCAGGCTCTGCTCCATCTGGTCGCCCGAGGTCCACCACACCGAGGTGTCGGCCTTGATGTCGCGCAGGGGTTCGAGCATCTCCGGCACGTCGATGGGCAGTGCGTCGTCGACCGGTCTGCCCGCGGCCTGGGCCAGGACGGCTGTCATCTGACTGTAGGCCTCACCGGGCATGATGCGTCGGCCGGGGAACGCATCGGTGTCGAAGAATTCCGGGATCGTCGTGGGGCAGGCGTCCACCGCCTCGTCGTTGCAGGCGATCACGTAGCCGAGGTTGGCGTAGGTGAAGCCGAAGTCGCTCACCTTTCCCTCGCCCAGGGCGTCCTCGAAGGAGGAGCGCATGTCGGCGGGGAGGTCCTGGACCAGCCCCTCCTGGGCCATGAAGAAGGCGTCGGCAGCGCCGGAGCTGTCGATGATGTCCCACTCGATGTTGCCGGCCTCGCTCATGGACTGCAGTTTCGTGGCGAAGGTGCCCGGACTGTCCACGATCTGGACCTGGATGCCGGTCTCCTCGGTGAAGGGGTCGGCCAGGTGCTTCTGGGTGGTCTCGGTGAAACGTCCGCCCCAACTGGCGATGACCAGGGCGCCGTCGGAACCGGAACCCGCTCCGCCGCCGTCGGCGGCAGGGGACGCGCATGCGGAGGCCAGCAAGGTCAGCGCCGCCACTGCGGCGGCACAGGGGATGAGGGTCGTGCGTGTCGTGCTCAACAGTCCACCGCCGTGATCTCGTGGGGCAGCGCGGAGAGGGTTCGCGCGCCTGAGGGTTCGTAGATGAGGGTGTCGATGAGGCCGAGGTAGAGCATGGACTCGTAGTTGGTGACCATCCCCTCCTCGAAGACCTCTTCGGTGTCGTCGTCGTTGACGGTGAAGATCCAGTCCCCGACCCAGTCGGGCGGGAAGCTCACGCCCAGTTCGTAGCCGCCGATCCAGATCTGGTCGCGCAGGCGCCACAGGCCCTGGGAGTCGTAGTACTCGCGCAGCGCGCGGTTGACCTCGCGCACCGGTGTGCCGGCCTTGGCGGTCGCGCACAGCACGGGGAAGGCTCCGGCCAGGATCTCCATGAGTTGCACGAGCTCTCGGGGCGGCTCGCCCAGGCACAGGGTGCCGGTGCGGTTGGAGTGGTAGCGGTTGTAGACGCCACAAGGGTCGACGTTGACGATGTCGCCCTCCTTGAGCACCCGCCGCCCGGCGATGGCGTGTCCGGCGCGCGGCCCCACCACCGCCATCTCGTGGATGGCCGCCGGCTCGCCTCCTGCTGCCGACATCGCGTGCACCATCTCCGACCACGCCTCCAGCTCGGTCATGCCGGGGCGCAGGACCGAGGCCAGGTGGGTCAGGCCGATGTCGCAGATCTCGGCGGCGCGTTCCACGCAGGCCAGCTCGGCCGCGGACTTGCGTCGCCGGACCCGCCGCACTGCGTCGGTGCCGTCCACCACCGTGCATCCCTGAGCCTCAAGCGCCTCCTGGAGTTGGGCGCTGACGGCCGGGTTGGGCAGGTAGGAGTACTTCTCCAGTCCGGCGGTGGTGCCCAGCCAGCCCTCGGCCCGCAGCTCTTCGACGATGAACCCCAGCATGCCGTCGCGCTGGTCGCGGGGGAGGAAACGCACGTCGGTGGCGATCGACGTGCGCCTGAACAGTTCGGCGTGCTCGGCGCCGTCGAAGCTGATGTGCCGGTCGTGGTCCACGTGGACGGCGGTACAGATGAGCGGGCGCCATTGACGCGGCGCGTGGGCCTTGTACCAGCGGCTGGCGAAACCGTGCAGCCAGTACATGGCCTCGGGTGAGGACAGGAGGAGCAGGTCGATGCCGTCCTTGGCCATCGCGGCGCGCAGCGCCGTGAGGCGTCGGTCGTACTCCTCGGGAGTGAAGGGGATGGCGGGGGCGGGTTGGTTCTGCTCCCGGTGCCGGGCCAGAAAGGTTTCGAGTGCGGCGAGGTCCACGGTCGCTTCTCCTGAGACTGGAAAGATCCGCATGGAAATTGGGCGAAGCCCTGTGCCCTAAGGCGTGCGTAGCCCCGAGAGGATGGCCGTTCCCGGCTCGCCCCCCAGCGAGCCGACGGTCCATCCAATGGGCTGGTACCTGTTGACGAATATTCGCAATGTGGGCTTGACTATCTCTCGTATTCCGCAGATGGTCAAGGCTGTATTCGCGAATTAACCTTCATGGAACGTGAGATGTCTCGGATTTCGCAAGAGTTGGTTGATAGCGGCCTGGCGCAACTGGACGAGATCGATCGCCGCATCGTGGCCGTCCTCCAAGTGGACGGGCGGCGCTCGTTCACCAAACTCGCCAAGGAGATCGGCACGAGCGAGAGCGTGGTGCGCTACCGGGTCCAGCGCCTGGAGCGGGCCAAGATCCTGCAGATCGTGGGCATCGCCGATCCCCTCAAGATCGGGTTCGACCTGATGTCGATGATCGGCGTCCGGGTCGTCCCCGGCCGTCTGGAGAGCGTCGTGGAGGAGATCAAGACCCTGCCCGAGACCAGCTACGTGGCCTCCCTGGCCGGCTCCTTCGACCTCATCGTCGAGGTCGTGTGCCGCGACACCGCCCACTACAACCAGCTGCTGACCAAACAGCTGCACCGCATCGACGGAGTCGCCTCCACCGAGTCCTTCCTGATCCTGGAGATCCACAAGATGGCCTACGGCTGGGGCGTCGGCGAACAGAACGCCGTCCCCATCGCCCCCTCCCGGCCCGGTGGCGCCGGCGCTCCCCCTGCGGACCCCGCTCCTTAGACCCCCGCCCCCTCAACCACGAGGACAACCGATGGAACTCGCCTTCACCCTCTCCACCTACGACGAGCGGCTGACCCGGACCCGGGCCCGGATGGGCGCCCAGAGCCTGGACGGCATCGTGCTGACGATGCCCGACACCATCCACTGGCTCACCGGCGTCAGCTCGGTGGGCTACCTCTGGCCCCAAGCACTGGTCGTGGGGGCGGGGGCGGGCGAGCCCACCCTGGTCACCCGGACCACGGAGGAGCCGTGCGTGCGACGGCTGTCCTGGCTGCGCTCGGTCCGCTACTACGACATCGCGGCCGAGGAACCCATCGCCGTCATCGCCGAGGCGATCCGCGCGGCCGGGCTGG
Source organism: Nocardiopsis ansamitocini (assembly GCF_030268225.1). GTDB lineage: Bacteria > Actinomycetota > Actinomycetes > Streptosporangiales > Streptosporangiaceae > Nocardiopsis_D > Nocardiopsis_D ansamitocini. The sequence goes on from NZ_BSQG01000005.1 coordinate 478,667, forward strand.
GCAGCGCCACCGTCGGCCTGGACCTGGACACCTTCACCCTCTCCCCTGGGGGCTGGGACCGCCTGCGCACACTGCTGCCCGAGGTGACATGGGTGGACACCTCCATGCTCGTACCCGAGGAACGGCTGGTGAAGTCCGCCGACGAACTCGCCTACCAACATCAGGCGGCCCGCATCGCCGACCACGCCATGAACGAGGTCTTCGCGGCACTGCGCCCGGGGATCTCGGAGGTGGAGCTGGCCGGAATCGCCGCGGCGGCGCTGGGCGCGGCCGGCGGCGAACACGCCGCGATCCCGCCCATGGTCGTCACCGGTGAGCGCAGTGCCCTGGTGCACGCGATGGCCGGCAGGCGCACCGTGGCACACGGCGACGTGGTGTGCGTGGAACTGGCCGGGGTCGTCAACCGCTACCATGCGGTGCTGATGCGCTCGGCCGTCATCGGCGAGCCCTCGCCGCGGGTGCGCGAGGTCGCCGACTGCCTGGAACGCGCCACCGAGGCGGCCATCGCCGCAGCCGTCCCCGGCGCTCCGGCGCACGCCCCCGACACCGCCTGCGACGACGTCCTCTCCGAACTCGGCCTGGTCGCCAACCGCTGCCACCGCATCGGCTACAGCGTGGGGGTGGCCTACCCGCCGGGCTGGCTGGAGCCCATGACCCTGGTCGCCGGCGACGACCACGTCATCACCCCCGGCATGTCCTTCACGATCGAACCCAATCTCGCCCTCCTGGACGAGGGGTTCGGCCTGAAGATGGGCGACACGGTCCTGTGCACGCCCGAGGGGCCCCGGTCCCTCTCCGCCCTCGACCACGCGCTGCGCGTCATCGCCTGAGGAGATCCCATGTCCCGCCCCGACGTGGCCCGAGCACTGGCCGGCATCAGCCACACCCCCTTCTGGCTCGACTCCCCCGACGCCCCAGGACCTGAACCCGCACTCGCCGCCGACACCGTGTGCGACCTCGCCGTCGTGGGCGGTGGCTACGCCGGGCTGTGGACAGCGCTCCTGGCAAAAGAGCGGGACCCAGCACGCGACGTCGTCCTCGTGGAGGGCCGCACCGCCGGCTGGGCGGCCTCGGGCCGCAACGGTGGTTTCTGCGCCTCCAGCCTCACCCACGGCATGGAGAACGGTGCGCAGCGCTGGCCCGACGACCTGGCCCTGCTGGAACGCCTGGGACTGCGCAACCTCGACGAGATCGAGGCGGCCCTCACCCGTTACGGCATCGACTGCGCCTTCGACCGCCAGGGCAAGATCAGTCTGGCCACCGAGCCCTACCAGGTACGGGCGTTCGAGGAAGCCGTGGCCCTGGCGGACCGGCACGGCCGGTCGCTGAAGCTTCTGAGCCGGGACGAACTGCGCACCTCCGTGGACGCCCCCGGCTACCTCGCCGGGCTCCTGGACCCCGAAGGCTGCGCCACCCTTGACCCCGCCCGACTCGCCTGGGGGCTCAAGGCCGCCTGCTTGGCGATGGGAGTACGCGTCTTCGAGCACACGCCCGTGCGCAGGCTGACCGCCACCGCGCGCGGCGTCGTCCTGGCCACCGACACCGCACGGGTCGGCGCCCAGCGCGTCGCCCTGGCCACCAACGGCTTCCGACCGCTCCTGCGCCGCACCCGGCTGTCCACCGTGCCCGTCTACGACTACGTCCTGGTCACCGAGCCCATCGGCGCCGAACGCCTCGACGAACTGGGGTGGCCCACCCGCAAGGGCCTCACCGACGCCGGCAACCAGTTCCACTATTTCCGGCGCACCCCCGACGACCGCATCCTGTGGGGCGGCTACGACGCCGTCTACCACTACGCGGGTCGGATCCGGTCCGAGCACGACACCCGCTCCGCGACCTTCGAGCGCCTGGCCGGGCAGTTCCTCGACACCTTCCCGGCCCTGGCCGACGTGCGTTTCACCCATGCCTGGGGCGGCGCCATCGACACCTGCACCCGCTTCACCGCGTTCTTCGGAACCGCGCGCGGCGGCCGGGTGGCCTACGCGCAGGGATTCACCGGTTTGGGGGTGGGGGCCACCCGATTCGCCGCCGAGGTCATGCTCGACCTGCTGGCCGGCGCCGACACCGAACGCACCCGCCTGGAGATGGTGCGTCGCCGTCCGCTTCCCTTCCCTCCCGAGCCGGTCCGCTACATCGGCATCCAGCTGACGCGGTGGTCGCTGGACCGCGCCGACCGCAACCAGGGTCGGCGCAATCCGTGGTTGCGTCTTCTGGATCGCCTCGGCCTGGGGTTCGACAGCTAGGGCCCTGGTACGCGGTCGCGGTCCCGTCGTGGTGACGACGGGACCGCGACCGGTGTCCCCCGGAGGCGGTGGTGACGCCTACGGCCAGGACGTCCGACGGGGTCGTTCATCCGTCCCCGTCGACATGGATCGCCGCCGCCGGGCACACGGAGACAGCCTCCCGGACGGCCTCGTGTTCTGCCTCCGGCGGTGTCCCGTCGAGCAGGACCACGATCCCGTCGTCATCACGCTGGTCGAACACCTGCGGCGCCAGCAGTACGCACTGCCCGGCCCCGCAGCACCTGTCCTCTTCCACGCGGACCTTCATGCCCGTGTCCTTTCTTCCTCGCGGCTGGTCGTATCGGCGGGCGCACCCCTACCAGGTGACCGGGAACTCGTAGATGCCGTAGATGATGGCGTCGTCCTTGAACGACAGTTCGTCGACGGGCACGGCGGGCCGGATGTCGGGGATTTTGCGCAACAGGGTGTCGATGACGATCTGGAGTTCCAGGCGGGCGAGGTTCTGGCCGAGGCACTGGTGGTGGCCGTAGCCGAACGCCAGATGGTTGCGGGCCCCGCGTCCGACGTCGAACGTGTCGGGGTCGGGGAACACCCGCGGGTCGCGGTTGGCCGTGTGGGCGAGGGCGAGGACGCCGTCCCCGGCCTTGATGAGCCGTCCGCCCAGTTCGACGTCTTCGACGGCGACCCGGGCGAGGGCCTGCTCGGCGATGGTGAAGTACCGCAGCAGTTCCTCGACTGCGGGCAGGGTCGTGCCCGGGTCCTGGCGCAGCGCCTCCCTGGCCCCGGGGTCGCGGACCAGTTGCAGCATGGTCAGCGAGATCATGTTGGCCGTGGTCTCATGCCCCGCGATGAGGAGAAGGAAGGCCAGGCCCATCAGGTCCTTGCGGTCGACGGCACCGTTCACCTCGCGCTGGCGGAGGATCTGGCGCCCCAGGAGGTCGTCGGTGGGGACCTCCTCCTTGGCCCGCAGCAGTTCGTCCAGGTAGCCGGCCAGATCGAACAGGGCCTTCTGCTTCTCTTCCTGCGACACGGTACGGCTCACGAGCGAGGCGGACCTGCTCTGGAAGAACGCGTGGTCGTCGTAGGGCACCCCGAGGAGTTCGCTGATCACCAGGGACGGAACCGGCAGCGACAACGCCCGGACCAGGTCGACCGGGCGCGGCCCGGCGAGCATCCGGTCGATGTGCTCGTCCACGATCTCCTGGATGCGCGGCTTGAGCTTGTTCATCCGCTTGACGGTGAACTCGCCGAGCACCGCGCGGCGGGCCGGGCCGTGCTCGGGCGGGTCCATGGTGAGCAGAAGTGGGGGAAGGACGTCCGTGGGTGCTCCGCTCCCGTTGTCCAGCATCGGGAATCCGGGCCGTCTCCGGTCGGAGCTGAAGCGCGTGTCGGCCAGCAGGGCGCGGATGTCCTCGTGCCGGGTGACAACCCACACCTCGGCGCCGGTGGGCAGCGTGACCTTGCTGACGGGGTCGGTTTCGCGGAGCCGGACGTGCTCGTCTCGCGGGGCGTACGGACAGGTGCGGGCGATGGGCAGGGCGGGCGACTGTTCTGCGGGCACGGTTGGACTCCCCTTGCGCGGTTCTTATCTGGAACGATTTCCTCCGCTTGCCTTCCGACGCTAACAAAGCGGAAGAGATTCGTCCACATCATCCGGCGGTGGGACAATGGGTCCGTCCCGACAAGAAGGGGGAGTGACACGATGGCGGAGCCGCAGACGCTGCGGGCCGACGCGAGACGCAACCGCGACCAGATCATCGCCGCGGCCAAGACGGTCTTCGCGGAGCGCGGCCCGGACGTTCCGATGGAGGAGGTCGCCCGCCGGGCCGGCGTGGGCGTCGGAACCCTCTACCGGCGCTTCCCCGACCGTGACACGCTGATCCGGGAGGTCGCGCGGGACAGTTTCACGGTCCTGCTCTCCAGGGCCCGGGAGGCGGAGGCCGAGGGCGACCGCGGTTGGGAGGCTTTCCTGGGAGTGCTTAAGGACCTGCCCGAACTGTGGTTCACCCTGCGCCTGACACTCTTCTCACCGGATGCCTGGGCGATCATCCAGGGCGATGCGCACGCCCTCGCCAGGGCCGAGGAGTTCACGACCGTGTTCGACGGCCTGGTCCGGGTCGGACAGGCCGAGGGGACACTGCGCTCCGACGTCGGCACCGGGGACGTGTTGATGCTCATCGCGCTCGTGGTCACCGGTATGCGGGCGTCCTCCGGCGCGCTGGGGGCGACGGTGTACGAGAGGGTTCTGGCCCTGAGTCTGGACGGGTTGCGGGCAAATTCCGACGCTCCCCTGCCCGGCCGCCCTCTCACCCCCGGCGACCTCCGCTTCCACGACTGACGGCCGACGCCTCCCGTCCTGGGGCGGTGGCCCCGTCGTCGCCTGGGCACAGGCCGCAGCACCGCCCGCCCACCAGCGAACACGGCCGGGGCGAGAACACGGCGGCGCCGGCCCCCACGAACGTTCCCGCGAGGGGCGGGCCGCCGAGGCCGGCGCGGTCGAGCACCGTCGACCGGCCGGTCTCCTCGACGCCCACGGGGACGAACCGTCGGGTGCCTTACCGTCGGCAACGACCTAGACAGTCACCAGGACGGCGCTGACCAGGACGCTTCCGAGCAGGTTGTACGCTCCGGAAATCAGCGAGTAGAACAGGGGCCGCGGGAAATTGGGGTTGATCGCGATGGTGACCGTGTTGGCCACCAGGTATCCGGCTCCGACGATCAGACCGAACAGCAGGGCGTCCGGATAGGAGTCGACCCCCAGCGCCGCCATCAGGACCGCGCTGGTGATGGTGATGACCAGCGAGGCCAGCGGCGGCCCGGCATAGAAGAGCGCGGACCCCTCCTGCTTGGCCGACGCGTCCCGCCCCAGCGAAACGTTGTACGCCTTGGTGAACAGGAGCGCGAACCACAGGGCGCCCAGCACCGAAAAAGCGAGAAAGGCGACCAGGACGCCGATCCAGTTCACATCGCCCACAACATTGAACATATTCGTCTCCGTAGTAATGATCGGTGGTCACCGACCGACCGGCCTGACACAGCGGGGCCCGGGGGCGGGCGGCTGCTCGCCCCCGGGCCCTGGGGCGGGCGGCGCTCAGGTGGACGTCCGACCGTCGAGCGTCTCCCGCACGATGTCCGCGTGACCGGCGTGCTGGGCGGTCTCGGCGATGACGTGCAGCAACACCCGACGCACGCTGTATACGGCCCCAGGTGCGTTCCAGGGCGCCTCCGGCAGCGGATGCGTCGCCGATAGGTCGGGCACGGAGGCGATGACCTCCTCGCTCCGTGCGGCGACCCGCTCGTAGTGCGCGATGATCCCGGCCAGCGTTTCGCCCGGCTGCATCCGGAAGTCGCTCTGGTGGTCGATCGCCCACTGCGGGAACTCGCGCGCGGTGCCGTCTTCGAGGTCGGCCCAGGTGACCCCGTCGGGCAGGTCGTAGCGCATGGCCGACGGGCCCTCGACCGCGAAGCGCAGCCACCCCTCCTCCATGGACGCCACGTGTTTGATCAGCCCGCCCAGGCACAGTGTGCTGACCGTGGGTTGCTCACCGGCCTGTTCGTCGCCGAGCCCGCGCGCCGTGGTGGTCAGGGCCGACCGCGCGGCCGCGAGTTGGGCGAGCAGATCGGCCCGCTCCGCGTCGAGGGCCGGAGCCGACGTGGTCGTGGCGGGCGCGGTGACCGTGCCCTGCTGGTCGTTCTTGTTGTCTGACATGCGAGAACAATCGCAGCGGCAGCGGACAGGATGTGTCCTCTTCTCCCGGCACCATGGAATTATGCAGAAGACTTCAGCGCGACTCCTCTCGTTGCTCTCGCTGCTCCAGGCGCGCCGGGACTGGCCCGGGGCGCTGCTGGCCGAGCGGCTGGACGTCAGTCCGCGCACGGTGCGCCGCGACGTCGACCGGTTGCGCGAACTCGGCTACCCCATAACGGCCGCCAAGGGCCCCGACGGCGGATACCGGCTCGACGCCGGCGCGGAGCTGCCGCCGCTGCTGTTCGACGACGAGCAGGCCGTCGCCCTCGCCGTGGGCCTCCAGGTCGCCGTCACCGCCGGCGCGGGTATCGAGGAAGCAGCCCTGCGCGCGCTGAACACCGTTCGGCAGGTCATGCCCGCCCGGCTGCGCCGTCGCATCGACACCCTCCAGGTCACCGCCGTCGAACGGCCCACGACCGGGACGGGCTCCACGGTCGACAGCACCGTGCTCACGGTGCTGGGCGCCGCCGTCCACGCCTGCACGGTGCTGCGCTTCGACTACGCCCTCCCGGCGGGGACCGCCGGCGACGGCCTCTCCCTCGCATCCCCTCGCCGGGTGGAGCCCCACCACCTCGTCACCTGGGGCGGGCGCTGGTATCTCGTGGCCTGGGACCTCGACCGTGGGGACTGGCGCGTTTTCCGGGCGGACCGGATCACTGCGCGTACCCCCGCCGGTCCCCGCTTCACCCCGCGCGAACTGCCCGGGGGCGAGGTGGCCGCCTTCATCACCAACAGGTTCCGGGGCTCCGACGGCTCGGGCGACTGGCCCTGCCGCGGCGAGGTGATCCTCGCCCTGCCCGCCGCCTCCGTGTCCCGCCACACCCACGACGGGGTCGTGGAGGAGCTCGGTCCGCACCGCTGCCGCCTCAGCCTGGGCTCGTGGTCGTGGACCAGTCTGGCTGCCGCCATCGGCAGGTTCGACGCGGACATCGAGGTCGTCGGACCGGCCGACCTCAGGGAGGCCTTCGCCCACCTGGCCCGCCGCTACACCGACGCCGCGACCGGCGCAGCACCCCCGGCCCCGTGAGCCGGGCGCGCGCCGGTACCGCGCCTCGTCGCGGGTGGCTTCCTGCGGGCGGTGCACGCGCGGGCGGCTCGGGCGGGGTGGGACCGCCGGAGCCCGGCCGGATGGAAGCGTCCGCCGCCCGGGGCGGTCCGGGCTCCGGAACCCGTCAGGGAAAACGGCAGGATCGCGCGGTCGGACCGCCCCTGCCGCTGCGGGCCACCAGACGCTACTCGGCGAGGTGGCCCGCGATCGTGGGGATGAGGATCGGGAGATTGATGCCCAGGTGCAGGAGCATGCACGCGACGAGGTTGCGTCGCCACAGGAAGAGTACGTAGATTGCGAGCGTGCCGCTGCCGTGGTAAAGGAGCCACTGCGGCCCGAAGAAGAAGAGGTGGGGCACGATGAAGAGCGGCAGGGTGCATACGAGCGCGATCCAGCGGTGCCCGGTGAGTTCGGTGAGCCGTTCGATCGGGTACCCGCGGTAGAGGATCTCTTCGAAGACCGCAGCGGAGACGACGACGGCGAACACGACGACGATCGGCAGCGCCGTGATCGTCGCCGTTCCCGTGTCCGTCGGAGGCGGCCAGAGCGTGTGCACGATCCAGGTCCACCCCATGTGGCAGCCGAACAGGACAAGCGCCCATTCCAGGTCTGTTCCACAGGGGCGCACGAGCCGGACCGAATCGAGCCCGCGTCGTTCCACGGCATGGACGTAACCGATCAACAGGGCTACGGCCAGCGCGTTCCACACGATCGACGAAGCGGGTCCTGTTATCCCGATGTCGATACCCGTCGCCTCACGGACCCGCGGCAGCCACATCGGGGAATAGGCCAGACCGAGCCCCCCGAGGACGACCGCCCATCGCCACGCGGTGCGTGACGTGCCTGCGGTCTCGCCCTCGGAGGGACGCGCGGTACCGGAAGACGAAGGGCCTGCATTCTCATTCATAGATTGGTCACTCTAGAGCAGTAAATCTAATAATGCACTATGCTCGTGGCATGGCTCGAACAGTCGACCAGCACCGCTATCACGAGCGGCGCAACGCGATACTCCAAGAGGCCCACCGCCAGTTCTCGGCGTCTGGCTTCGACCGCACGACCACCGCGTCCATCTGCCGCGGCGCGGGGATCTCGTCGGGAACGTTCTTCCACTACTTTCCGACCAAGCTCGACGCGCTCATCGGCCTCCTCGCCTCAGGCGCGGAGGCGACGGTGCGGCAGTTGGCACTGATCGAACAGCAGCAGAAGGGCGTCGACGCGATACTGGCCTACGTCAAGGCGTTCGAGAACGAACTGACGGACCCGTCCTACAGCGGGTTCGTGCACGCCATCGCCGGAGTGGAGCAGGTACCGGAAGTCGCCGGCGTACTGCTCGACGAGGCCAGGGCGACGTCGGAGTTCATCACCCGGAACCTGGCCATCGCCCAAGAGCACGGCACGATCCGTGACGACGTTCCCGTCGACCGGCTCGCCGTCTGGGTCCGGTGGCTCTTCGACGGCGCAGCGCAGAGCGCGGCCGAGACGATCACCGTCGAGGCGGGCGGTCTCGCAGACGCCGTTCGGGCTTTGCTCGGCTCTCCGGCCAGAACCGACTGAACAGCCGAACCCCTGTCGGTCCCGGCGGCACCCCACGCGCCAGACCGCTCCCGGGCCGCCCGCCGGCCCGCCCCGGAGCTGTGGTGCCCGCTGTTCGTACAGGCGGATCGAACAGAATCGCCGGGACCACCCTCCTCAACCACTCCGGCGCAGCTGGGTCGACCGATACCTGGAGGGCGCCACCCCGAACCGGGCCGTGAACGCCTGCCGCAGCGTCTCCACCGACCCGAACCCGCATCGTTTCGCGACCCCCGCCAACGGCAGACGGGACGACACGAGCAGGCGCGCGGCCGCCTCGACTCGCGCTTCGCGCACGAACCGGCCCGGTGTGCGCCCCAGGTGCTCCACGCACAGCCTGGTCAGATGTCGTTCGCTCACGCCCGCCCGTTCGGCCAGGACGCTCGTACGCAGGTCCCCGGCCAGGGTGGCGGTGACGTAGTCCGCCACCTGCCGGACCAGGACGTGCTCGGGCGGCGGGCCGGCGACGTACACGCTCATCTGCGCCTGGTTGCCGGGGCGTTGGAGGTAGGTCACCAGGGCCCGCGCCACCGATCGGGCAACATCCGCCCCGTGGTCGTCCTCGACGAAGGCCAACGTCAGGTCCAGGGCGGTGGTGACCCCCGCCGAGGTGGACACCTTGCCGTCCCTGACATAGATCGGCGTGGGGTCCACCTCGACCCGTGGGTATCGGGCCGCCAACCGCTGCGCCGCGAACCAGTGGGTGGTGGCGCGTTTGCCGTCGAGCAGTCCGGCAGCGGCCAGGATGGCGGCCCCCGTACACACCGAGGCCACCCGATGGCTCTCGCGCGCCAGCCGACGCACGTGCGCGACGACGTGCGTGTCGGCAGCGGCCCGCTCAGAGCCGAACCCACCCGAGACCAGGACGGTGTCGAGAGGGCCCACGGTCCGCTCCAGCACGGCCTGTCCCTGGAGCACCAGTCCCGAGGAGGAGGTGATCGGGTGCCCGCCCGGCGTGGCCAGGACCACTTCGTAGGGGACCCGGGTCCCCATCAGGTTGGCCGTCTGCAGCGTGGAAGTCACACAGGCGATGTCCAACAACTCCGCCTGTTCGTACCCGACGACCACCACCCGACGCACGTCCATGAATCCAACTCTAGGTCCGAATGACAGGTTTCCCAGCAATTCGGACCTACTTGGATGGAAGTCTCGCCCGGCTGCGGGCCGGCGCCCACAGTAGAGCCATGACCAAAACCATCGCCTTCGTGCTCTACCCCGGCCTCACCGCCCTGGACCTGGTGGGCCCGCTCACCGTGACCACAGCCGTGGGGCCCGAATTCCGGTCAGTGGTCCTCGCCCACGACCTGGCTCCCCAGCCCAGCGACGCTCCGCTGCACCTGTCCGCGACGGCCACTTTCGACGAGGTCAGCGCACCCGACATCGTCATCGTGCCCGGCGGCATGGGGGGAACCTTCAAAGCCTGCGCGGACGAGTCGCTGCTCGCGTGGCTCCGCCAGGCCTCGACCACGGCCGAGGTGATGGCCTCGGTGTGCACCGGTTCGTTGATCCTGGGTGCGGCCGGTCTGCTCCAGGGCCGCAGAGCCACCACCCACTGGGGTTTTCGGGACCTGTTGCCCAAGTTCGGTGCGCATCCGGTGGACGAGCGCTGGGTCCGTGACGGCAACGTGCTCACCGCGGCCGGGGTATCGGCGGGCATCGACATGGCGCTGCAACTGGTGCACCTGTTCGCCGGCGAGCAGGCCGCGCGCAACGCCCAACTGGTGATCGAATATGACCCTGAACCACCCCTGGGCGGAATCGACTGGTCGACGGTGGATCGTCCCTCCTTCGCACGGCTGACCCAGGAACTGGTGCGGTCCTCCCTGGCCGACCACCCCGAACTATTGGCACGGCTGGCGGACTGAACACCGGATACACCGCGCCGCCTCTACCCACGAGACCGTCGAGTCGGCCGGCCTCTGTTGGACCAAGCCGACTAGGGCCTGTTTGGATAGTTAGAGCCATTCGTTGATGGCAGCGACGTGGCGGGTGGCCTCGTGGCGAAGCGCGAGCTTGTCATAGCGCGTGGCCACCGCCCGATTACGTTTGAGCCGGTTGATCCCACACTCCACCGCGTGCCGGGCCCGATAATCGCCCCTGTCCAACCCGGGCGGGCGGCCGGTGGTCGGGGTGGGCAGGAGCGGTTCGAGCAGTGCCCATTGGATGTCGGTGAGGTCACCGCGTCCGGGGCCGGGTAGGGTCACAGCGAAGCCTTCGGTGGGCTTGGTCTTCTTCGTCGTTGACTCGTCCACCGAAGGCTTCGCTTATGTGTGGGGCGACGCGCCCGCCGTTACTGTTTTGATGCGCTTCGTCCCAGGCCAACACATTCCCAAACAGGCCCTAGCGCGCCTCGGCGACACCCACCGCGCTAGGTCGACCGCGGGGCCGTCTGCCGACCCGGACCGGAGCCGTGGTGCTCAATGTTCTTGCAGGCGGATCGAGCAGAACCGACAGGGCCGTCCTCCTCAACCGCTCCGGCTCAGCCGGGTAAACCGATATCCGAAGGGCGCCGCCCCGCACCGGGCCGCGGGCGCACTCCGCAAGGACAGCCGGGGCACCGGTCGTCCCCGATCCTGCCGCACCACCAACGGGCTCCACAGAAGTCGGTAGAGCTCACGACCTGCCAGGAGACGGGAGAAGGTCGGTGAGAAAGCCCTCGAACTCCTCAGCACTCGGTTTGTCGTCCGTGAGCAAGGTGTGCAGCAGCAATCCGTCGATCGCACCTGCGACCACCCGTACTCGCACCGGATCGTCGGTATAGCAATTTGCGAATGCCTTGACCGCACCGAGCCATCCGTCGGTCGCCGATCGCAGATGGGGGCGCCTTGCCGCCAGGAGAAACAACTCGTATTCAGCCAGCAGACGCCCTGGATCAGCCACGACCTGCGAGAGCAGGACCGCCAGATCACGTCGTCGATCACCTCCGGAAGACAGCCTGCGCATACGCGCCGAGTCCTCTTCCATGACACTGGTCAATGCTGCGGTCAGCAACTCTCCCAGGCTGGTGAAATGGTAGGTCGATGCGGACGTGGGCATTCCCGCCTCACGGGCCACCTTCCGGTGGCTGACACCCGCCACCCCATCCCGTTCGATAACCCGCAAGGTCGCCTCGATGAGCGCGTGTCTACGCCTCAGGCCCTTGAGCCTTCGCCCATCCGTTGTGGACTCGTCCAGTTCTCCTCCTACGGGTCGGGCCTGAAAGCTACTCACCCGGGCCAGTATGCGCGTCCGGCGTCGGCGGGCAAACCACGCGGTACCGGGTTTGACGAAGCAGCGCCGGCCCCGGGCCCCAAACCGAACGGGCATCCCGGCAGAGCTCAGGAAAGCGTCACGAACGTCCCTGCACAGGCATTCCAGGCAGTGTCTTTCCCGGTGGAGACGTTTCGTAGGCTTTTCTGCCGATGCCCGGAAACGTCTCTTCCCCGCCTACGGCAAACCCGTGCGACTGACCGCGCTCCACCGCACGACGGAGATGGAACTCGGCGGCGCCGGTGTCTCCGCCGCACAGGGCGACCTTGGCCAACCAGGTGTCGGCCTCGACCTCACCGCGTGTGTAGGAACGCTCTGAAGCCACCTGGAGAGCTCTTTCATACATTCTCCCGGCCGCGGCAAGATCACCGTGGACATAAAAGGCACGACCGATGCGGAACAAGGTTTCGACGGCTTCGACCCACAGGCCGAGGCCTTCAGCCGCCCGCAGGCATTCGCTGAGAAGCCCGGTCACCTCTGCGTGGTTCCCGTCGGTCTCTGCCACACGGGCCAGCGACCGTCCCGCACGCAGGTGCCCCCAACGGTCACCCAATTGGGCGAACAGCATCGCACTCCTTTCGGCATCGCTGCGCGCCGAAAGAAAATCTTTGCCGTCAAAGCTGTGGTCGGCCCGTTCTGCGAGGGCCGCGGCTTCCCCCCACCAGTCGGAATGCGAACGCGCGGCGACCAACGCCTCCTCTATCAGGGCCCGTCCCTCCTGATGGCGTCCGACCCGGTAGAGGGAAGCCCCCACGAACCAATGAAGGCGTGAGCTGAGCACGAGATCCTCGATGCGGATCCGGGCCGGTTTTCCCTCCATGCCCGCCAACCATGCCTCGGCGATCTCCCGGCTTCCCTCGGCGCTGCCTTCCACCTCAAGTGCCGCCCGGAAAGACCTGCGCGCCTCGGTCAGCCTGCTGCGGAGCAGCCAGTACCAGGCCAATGCGTTCACCAGTCGCAGCGCGAGAGCCGCCTCACCGTGTCGTACCGCGAGCTCCAGCGCCCTTCGCATGTTGACCGTCTCGGTATCCAGCAGTTCGAGGAACCGGCCCTGGTCGGGACCGCGCAAATTTCTTTCCGCCGTCTCGGCCTGTGCCACGTGGAAGCGCACGAATTTGAGCCGGACCTCGGCCAGTTCTCCCGATTCCGCCAGCTGCTCCATGCAGTAGGCCGCGACCGACTCCAGCAGACGGAACCGTTCACCGTCCCGGACCACGAGCGATCGGTCGACCAGGCGCGAGAGCACGTCCAGGACATCGCGTTCGGGGACGGAGCGGTCGGCGCACACCGTACGCGCGCCGACGAGTGTGCTGCCGTCCGCGCTCACCGCCAGACGGCGCAGCACCGCCCGTTCCGAATCGGACAGGAGCTCCCAGCTCCAACCGATCATCGCTCGCAGTGTCTGCTGCCGCGTGGGGCGCCCGCGCCCCGGACCGGTGGGAAGCGCGAACCGGTCGTCCAGCCCTTCGGTGATCTGTTCGGGGCTGAGCACGCGAAGGCGGGTGGCCACCAGTTCCAGGGCAAGCGGTATGCCGTCGAGCCGCCTGCAAATCGAGGCGATGAACGACGCGTTGTCAGGAGTGATGGCAAAACCGGGCACCGCCGCAGCGGCGCGCTCCACGAACAGCTGGACGGCGCTGGAACGGCCGATCTCTTCGGCGATCCTGACCGAAGGGACGGTGGGGAGCTTCGGCAGGGCCAACGGCGCCACAGGGCAGACCGTTTCACCAGGAACGTCGAGTGCCTCCTGAGTGGTCACCAAGGTGTGCGTCACCGCAGCGGCGGCAAGCAGTTCCGTGGCCACGACGGAGACCGGTTCGACCACATGTTCGCAGTTGTCCAGAAGAATCAGGAGACGTTTGTCGGCGATGGCGACACAAAGCCAGTTCACCAGGTCGACGGGGTCGGATTCGGCCGCCGTGTCGCAGAGGCCCAGTGTCGTGATGATCCGTTCCGCGACGTCTCCTGCCGAGGCATGGCGGTCCAGGCCGGCAAACTCCACGAGCCAAACTCCGTCGGGAAACTCTTCGGTCAGCGTCCTGGCCGCCGAGATCGCGAGCCGGGTCTTCCCGACGCCCCCCGGACCGGTCAACGTCACCAACCGACCCCCTTGGCCGGCCGACAGCGCCCTGCGGACGCTGTCGACTTCCTTCTCCCTCCCGATCAGTGGGGTGGCCGGACTCGGCAGGTTGGTCCGGTACGGGACCGCGGGCACCTCGGCCACCAGGCTCGGCTCCTGACGCAGGATCGACGTGTGAAGCCCGCTCAGTGCCGGCCCCGGGTCGACCCCCAATTCCTCGCCGAGCTTGGTCCGGAGGTCGTGGAAGGAGTCCAGCGCCTCCCCCTGACGCCCGGCCTTGTAGAGGGCGAGCATGTGGAGCGCACGAAGCTGCTCGCGCAACGGATTCAGCTTCACCAATTCACCGAGCTCGGCGATGGTCGCGCTGTGCTCGCCGAGCTCAAGGCGCGCCGCGGCCCGATGTTCGAGGGCGGCCAACCGCAACTCTTCGAGACGGGTGATCTCCGCGCCGGCGAACGCGGCGTCGGCGACGTCGGCGTAAGCGGGCCCCCGCCACAATGCCAAGGCGTCGGTCAACACTTTCACCCGGCTGCGCGGGTTGCCGGTGCGGGCCGCCAGTTCGGTCAGCTGCTGGAACGAGTACGCGTCGAGGCCGTCCCCGTCCAGGTTCAACTGATAGCCCGCCGGCTGACGGACCACCTGGTCCGGGCCGAGCGCACGTCGCAACTGGGAGATCTTGGTCTGCAGTGTGTTGAGGGGACGACCGGGCGGTGCGTCCCCCCAGAGGTCGTCGATGAGCCGATCGGCGGATATCGGACCTCCTTGGTGGACCAAGAGGTTCGCCAGGATTGCCCGTACCTTCGCTTCGGGGATCTTTACCTGTCTTCCGCTGGTGTCCCAGGCAGCCAGCGGGCCGAGCACCCCGTAACGCATAGCTGAATCCTACCGGCAGAGCCCCCAGTATTTCGTGCGCGGACCGTGCGCACGGTCGAGGACGATGAAGCCTCTTCCACCTATGAAGAAGAGGAGCTTCCATGCCCCGGACAAGTGACCGCAGGGCCGGCCCGGCGGAGTGGGGAGGACTTGCCGTCCTGGCACTGCCCACCGTTCTGTTGGGCCTGGACGTCACCGTCCTGCACTTGGCGTTGCCCTCGCTGGCGGTCGACCTGCGTCCGAGCGGAACCCAGGAACTGTGGATCGTGGACGCCTACGGGTTCTTGATCGCCGGTTTCCTCATAACGATGGGGACCCTCGGGGACCGGATCGGCCGTCGCCGGCTCCTCATGATAGGCGGCATCGCTTTTGTCGCTGCCTCACTGGCTGCCGCCTATTCCACCAGCGCGGAAATGCTGATCGCCGCCCGCGCGGCGTTGGGGATCGCCGGCGCCACTCTCATGCCGTCGACACTGGCACTGATCAGCAACATGTTCCACAATGCTCAACAGCGTGCCCTCGCGATCGGATTGTGGGCGACGTTCTTCGCCGGCGGGATGGCTGCCGGGCCCCTGGTCGGAGGAGTGCTGTTGGAGCACTTCTGGTGGGGTGCCGCGTTCTTGTTGGCGATCCCCATGATCGGGATCATGCTGCTGGCCGCGCCTTTCCTGCTCCCCGAGTACCGGGACCCGGAGAGCGGCAGGCTCGATCTGCTCAGTGTGGTTCTTTCGCTGGCTGCCATCCTTCCGGTCGTATACGGCATCAAACAGTTCGCGAAGGACGGGCTAACCGTCGGCGTGATCGCGGCCGTCGTCTCGGGCCTTGTCTTCACGGTCGTGTTCGTCCAACGTCAACGGCTTCTGGCCAGCCCCTTGCTGGACGTGAGCCTGTTCCGCAACCGGGCATTCAGCGTGGCGCTGGGCATGATGCTCGTCGGGCTGGTCGGCGTCGGCGGGACCATGCTGTTGGTGACGCAGTACCTGCAGTTGGTGGAAGGGCTCTCCCCCCTGGTGGCCGGCCTGTGGTACGGCCCGCCGGCGTTGATGATGATGCTCTCGGCGATCATCGCGCCGCTGATCGCACGACGTATCCGCGCGGGATACGTCGTGGCGGGCGTACTCACGCTTTCCGCCGTGGGATACGTCCTCCTCGGCCTCGTCGGAAGCTCCGACGGACTGGTCCTCGTCGTACTCGGTTTCTCCCTGGTCTATCTGGGGCTGGGAGCGATCGCCGCTCTGGGAACGGATCTGGTCGTCGGAGCGGCACCACCGGAGAAAGCGGGGTCGGCATCGGCGATGTCGGAGACCGTGCAGGAACTGGGGCTGGCCGCCGGCATCGCGCTCGTGGGCAGCATGGCTGCCGCGGTCTACCGGAACCGCATGCAGGCTGTCGAGTACTCCGCCGACCTTCCCTCCGATGCTGTCGATTCGGTCGAGAACAGCCTGTCCGGTGCGACTTCGGTTGCCGACCGGGTTCCGGCAGAGGTCGTGGAACAGGCCAAGGACGCCTTCATATCGGGATTGAACACCGCCGGCGTCGTCGGTGCGGTGACGATTCTGGCCCTGGCGGTCCTGACCGCAGTGACGCTGAGGCATATCAAGGCCACCGGGGACACGCCGGAAGACGCGGAGCCGAGCAACGCGGAACAATTGCCGGCGCACCCTTCGGGGTGAGGAACAGCAGGGCGA
Source organism: Nocardiopsis ansamitocini (assembly GCF_030268225.1). Lineage (GTDB taxonomy): Bacteria > Actinomycetota > Actinomycetes > Streptosporangiales > Streptosporangiaceae > Nocardiopsis_D > Nocardiopsis_D ansamitocini. Next base: position 495,168 of record NZ_BSQG01000005.1, read on the forward strand.
CCGCTCCCGCTCTCAACAGATCGGGAGCGGTCGCCCTTCAGTGGGTGCAACAGAGAGAACAGAAGATGTCTGGAGGCGATCAATGTCTGGTGACTTCGGCGATCGCAATGACGGGCGCCTCTCGCGCGGGCTCCGGCGTCGGGAAAAACTGCTCTCGGCCGCCCTGCGCGTGGCCGAAAGGTCAGGAGTGACCGAGGTCGGACACCGTTCGGTCGCGCGCGAGAGCGGGGTCTCCCCCGGTGCAGTCAGCTACCACTTCCCTGACCGAACGATGCTACTCAAAGCCCTTTTGCGGTACGCAGCGACCCAATCCGACGCCAAAACGAGTGAGTTGGTGCTGGAAGAACCGGACCGGTTGGGGATACTCGCGGCGTTGGTCGCGGACGCCTCGTCCCATGGCCGCCGGCGCGCCCTGGTGGAATACGAATTCGCGCTTCTCGCGGTCCGGTACACGAACCTGGGCCGCCCCCCGGGCACCGGCTGGCGTCGGCTGCTGTTCACCACCTTGGACGAAATGGCGGTGGAACCGTGGGCCGCTCAACGCGCTGCCGATGAGGTCGAAGGGATCCGCTTCCGCGCCCTGACCGGTTCGGAACGACTCACCGCATACGACGTCCGCGCCAGAATCAAGCAGATCCTCGATCCGCAGGGCCGTAGACGGTGAGGAACGAAGCCCTGCCTCTGCACTGTCACAAAAACGACGGCACAGAGGCAGGGCTCGAAGGAGTTGTCAGGACTGCGCCGTGCCACCGGGGCCAACACGACGCGCGCCGCACGACACCGACGGTCGGGGCCCGAACAAGCCCGCGACCGATGAACAGCACGGGTTCGAGTCACCTTCTCGGGGCTCTCGTTGTTGCAGGAGCCCGCCAGGAGCGACACCGAGTCCGCGGCGTGGGCCACCCGTGGGCCGGCGTCGAACGACGATCCGGCAGGCACCCGCTCGTCTATACGACCGGCGGAGCACCGTCCCAGGGACGAAGCTCTTCGATCTGGGCTGCCAACGACAGGAGCACGTCTTCGGCGCCCGGACGACCGACGAGTTGCATACCGACCGGGACCCCGTGCTCACTGACCCCGCAGGGGATACTGATCGCCGGTTGGCCCGTCATGTTGAAGGGGTAACCGAATGCCAGCATGTCGGCGTACTCTCGCCATCGCTCCGCGAATCGATCCCCCTTCGGCCCCTCCCCTGTTTTGTAGGGCGGCCGAGTCGTCGTCGGGGTGACCAGCACGTCGTAGCGGTCCCAGAACCCGAGTACACGAGCGGAGAGAACGCGGCAGGAGCTCACGGCAGCGCAGTAATCGCCAGCGGTCATCCGCTCGCCGTGCCTTGCGATATCCAGCGAGGTCGGCTCCACCTTGCCCAGTTCTCCTACGGGAATACTCTCCACCAGGGCTGCCACGTTGCCGGCCATGATCGCAAGAAACGAATCCAACATCCCCTTCAGCTCGGGGGTGTCCTCGGAGAGCGAATGGGGAAGCTTATCGAAAACGGTCAAAGCATGACGAACGCTCTCCGCGATTCCGGCGTCCATCTCTCCGTGCGGCGGAGCGAGCGTCCACGCGATCCTGAGCTGTTCAGGGGCCCGGTCGCAGGCGTTCAGGAAGAAACCAGCCTTCTGCAATGGCAGACCGTAGGGGTCCCCGGTCATCGGCCCCGAGACCACGTCGAGCATGAGGGCGGCATCCCGTACGGTTCGTGCCATGGGGCTGCTGATCGCAAGGCCGGCCCAATGCTCGAATGCGCTGGGCCCCCACGGGATCCGTCCACGGGTCGGCTTGATTCCGACGATCCCGCACGCGGCGGCAGGGGCACGTCCGGAACCACCGCCGTCAGCGGCAAGGGCCAGAGGAGCCAGACCGGCGGCAACCGCCGCGGCCGCCCCACCGCTTGAACCCCCGGGGCCAAATTCCAGGTTCCAGGGGTTGCACGTCGCACCGTGCCGCGCGTTCTCGGTCGTCGCGCGAAGCCCGAATTCCGGCATCACGGTCCCGCCGAGGATGACGGCTCCCGCCTCCTTCAGACGTCTCACGGCTTCGGTATCGAAATCAGGAACATATTCTGTGATGGCACCCGACCCGTTGGAGAAGGGAAGCCCTGCGACTTCATGGACGTCTTTCACGACGACCGGGACGCCTGCCAGCGATTCGCCCCTTAGTCGGGGGGTCGAGTCCACGCGCTGAGCGTCGGCCCTCGCCGCGTCTTCACGCAAGGAGGCCATGGCGTTGATTCTGGGTTCGACGTCACGGATCAATTGGAATCGCTCGGCGACCAGTTTTTCTGCGGCCCCGGGATTGTCTGCGACGTGTGATCGAATTTGGAGCGCGGTGACAGGTGTGGACGGCTCGTTCATCGGTCCCCTTTTCCATGAGATGAGTACTGGCCGAACGGAAAGTCTCGGGTTGCCGAGTGGCGGGCACGGGTAGGCGGAACAGTTCTCGATCAGGCGGTGTGGGTCAGCAGGATGTCCAGGGAATCGTCGGCGATCCGCTCAGCACGATCGCGTGAGACAAGACCGTCGACATAGGTGAAGTTCAGACTCAGACACCCATGGGTGGTCGTCGCGGCAACCACGAGGACGCCGGTAACCGAGATTCCCGCGGCGAAATCGGCATCCACGACGGTGAACCCGCCGACGGATTCGGGAATCGGCTGCACTCCGATGTTGGACAGGCAGAGGTTGATAGGTCCTTCCTTGTCCATATAGTCGAGGAGTTCCATGCTCTCTTCGATTCCGGCCGGCACCCGCGCGCTCAAGTCACTGATCATCGAAAAATGCTCACCGCGGGCGCGTCTTTCCGCAAGGTCGGCGTTGACCGACCCGGCCACGGCCCAGATATCGAATTCAGGGTTGCATTTGATCATCGTCGGCAGAGTGGCGACATAGGTGCCCGCCTCGTCCGGGCGCACCAGAGAATCCAGTTCCGTTCTGAAACTCACCGGTGAACCGATCATGAAATAGGTTCCCGCAGGTGTTCCCGCGTCTCTGTGCACAGCTTCGACCAGACACGCGGCGAGAGCGCCGTGAACGGTCACCGACCTCTTTCGGCAGGCAGTCGACAGGGCCTTCGTCGCCGCTGCGTCCAAACGACGATGGACGAGCCGGGTCCTGCGGTCGCGGAAGTCCACATGCCGTTCCCGAGGAACACGGACGGGAGCATGACGGGCGACGTCCAGGCTGTCACGGTTCCTTTTCTGTTCGGCTGCTCCCGCTCCGCGGAACGAGCGGTACGGGTCGGGAAAGAGGTCCTCCGTGGCGGCGAGCCGCCGATGGGGAGGCGCGGAGGAGACGTCGCGTGGATGTTGCGCGGCCGTCTCGACCCACTGCTGGAGAAGAGAGACGGCGGTGGTGCCGTCCGCGATCGCGTGGTGCAGGACGAGCACGAGTTCGTGTACGCCGTTTTCGCCCCGGTCCGAAGCCGTGCTCGTTACGGCGGCCCGCACGAGCGGCCCCGAGCGCCAGTCCGTCCCGACGGACAGGTACCGGGAATCGGCGTCGTCCTCCCAAAGCGCGCTCGAACCGACCCGCCCCGACCCGGCCCGGGTCCACTCAAGAGGAATCGGGCACTTCGACTCGACGAATTCCGGACCTTTTTCCCCTATCTTCTCTATGGCGACACCGAGCAATGGATGGCGCCGCTGCAACGAATCAAGGGATTCGCGCGCCACCGCGAGGGAAAAATATCCTTCTATCCGCATCCTTCCAACGACGTTGAGTGGGGAAATCTGGTCAGCAATCCAGTACCAACGCTCCAAATTACTAAGTGGACGCAAAACAAAATCTCCTTGTCGTGGAACATGGTTCAAGCAGTTCAACTAACCATGACCGGCCCGCTTGATCCCCTGATCGGCTTCCCAATGGGAATCAGCAAGAGGCGCTGCGTCCATGAGTGCGGTCCGAGCCAATCGAACCCGGGAATTCACCTCATATTTTTTAAAAAGTTTCTTGAGATGATAATTCACCGTGTGCTGTGAAATACTCAGCCGCCGCGCGATCTGCTGGTTCGTGTAACCCTCGGAAGTCAACAGGACCAAGCGCATCTCCTGTCGGGTCAGCTTCGGAGTCGGCTTCCGATCAGGAACACGACTAATTCGCAAGTTCTCACCGACACCTCCGGCAAGAAGAGACGGAAAAAATCGAGGAATATAACTCCAGAAAATTTCGTGCACGATCGGGCTCTGGAACTGAATTTTTATTCCTCGTCCAAGGATTCCCAGATTGTAGGCCGCCGCAGCAGCCCAAAAAATTTCTTCCCTGTTCTTCCCGACCACGGGGGCAACGGATTCGATCACGTCCGCACCCTCACCCACCGCCGCACAAGCAGCGAGAAACTCTTTTATATGCCTCGGCCCCTGCTCGAGAATACCGTCGACCCACGAGTAGAGTCGGCCCGGCAGGCGGGTCTCTCCTATGTCGGCAAAATTTCCCTGCTGTACGACTACTCCTTCCTCTTTGATTCCCTTAAGCGTCTCAAGGGCAAGCGCCGGGCTCCCTCCAGCCCGAAAAAGCATCTCGGACAAACGTTTCCCAGGAGGGATTCCAAGGACGTCTTCCGCAATCTGGACCACTGCGGAGCGCGAGACGGGGCCAAGTCTTATTCGGCAAATGTTCGAAACCGCCGGCTTCAGCAGGTCGATTTCGCTCAGAGGATCCCCTCCGGGGCTGGAAGCGAAAACCCAGACGCTGCGGCCGACAGGCGAACAACCGAAACCCCCGCTTCCCGACCCGCTGGAACCAGAAGGCAGTGCTTCATCGGGAATGCGGTCGACGTTGATTCGGGGACAACCGCAGGACAGGCAATCGCAGTCCCGAACGAGCGAGCATCCCCCTTTCATCCGACAGCGAGTGGGGCCTCGCACTTCATAATCCAATTTGCGGGCAAAATCAAGACATTCTTCGGCGAAACGCGTTTTTCCGACCCCCGGAGGCCCTTCGATCAAAATAGCCACCGACTGTCGTCGATTTTTCGCCTCTCCAAGTACACGGAGAACCTCCGACCGTTCGTCCGAACGCCCTCGAAGAGGGTTCGTTCGACGGTCATCTTTTGATCCGCACCGAATCTCGAACTGTCTCAGCTTGAATCCATCTACACCTTTCGAAGTTCCAAGTGAAATGAAATTCATAATTTTCCTCCCCCCATCCGAGCAACCCACAATTCAACTCGAACAATCAATTTACACACGAAGAACAGCAACGAAACAGCTGTATGGAAGAACCATCGACGGCAACCAGGCCGATCCCCCAGCACACACCCGAGAACAGAAAGCTGTACGGTCGTTCCGATTGTTTGCGACCATTGAATCCACCGCAAGACAAATCGTGAGTGATCTAGATCACTCACCATTTAACAGCGAGTTCCGGGGCACGGAATCCGTAGCTTTACCTGCAAGTCGAGAAGATGATCTTCATCCCGATGATCATCCCCTCCAAACCAACTCCTATATTTCTTAAATATTAACGATCAGCGCATTGACCTGCGAAATTTCCGCGTAGTCGGCACAGCGCCTACTTGATCACGCAGTGGCCGAACCAGAGGGCAATCTTTTATCTTTCCGATGGAATGTCCAGCTCACTGGGCCGAGCAGTCCGCGAGCGCCCTTCTTTCCACCGGAAACGCGTAAAGGGGTATTCAGTGAACCCTGTCGGAACGAAGCACACCCTTGATGTGCCACGCCTGGCCGACCAGATCCGGCCAAGCGTGTACCAGAACGACATCTGGGCTGCCGAATCCCGTATGCCGGGCAGCCCCCAGTTCAACGTCGTCATCAATGAACGCTTGGAAGGCGTCACGGACCGTGATCTGCTGAAGGCGTGCACAGTACGCGCGCTGCGTCGGCATGACGCTTTTCGCATGAGAATCACCGAGGACGAGGAAGGCATTCCCCGCCTCTGGCCGACCCACCAGGATTCGTGGACACCACGGGTGGAGACGGTCGACCTATCGGCCGAGAAGAATCCCGCCGCGGCGGTGAGCCTGTGGCAGGAACGCGCCCTGAACCACCCTTTCGAGCAGGGAGACGGTCCTTTGTTCCAAACCGTGCTGCTCGTGGAAAGCCCTACATCCACTCATCTTTACCTAAAAGCACACCACATCGTCGCCGATGCGTGGGCCTTGAACCAGCTGTCCCTGGAGATCATCTCGGACTATCGAGATCGTCTTGACGGGAGGGTGAGGACCACCAGCGAACCGAATTCTTTTTTTGCCGAGATCTGCCGGTCGCACGCATACACGACCTCCGTCCAGCAGGAACGCGACCGTAGTTTCCACAGAGAAAACTTGGACGGGTTCACACCGGCGCTCTTCACGCGGTCCGCCCCCGGCCGTGCCGAGCGGGGCCGGCACTCCTTCACGATCGACGGCAAGATCGTCAGACGAATCCTGGAGGCGGGAAGTTCTCCGCTACCCTACCTTGCCACAACGGTCGGCGTCTGGCTCACCCGCGTTCTCCGCTCATCAGAAGTGGTACTGGGAGTTCCTTTTCTCAACCGGCACAGCACAACCGAAAATAAAATCATAGGTCAGTTCGCCAACAATCTTCCGCTACGGATCCAGGTGGACGAAAAGACCCCGATACTCGATCTCGCCAGCGCCACCAAAGACCGACTAAGGAAAATGCGCGCGCACGAACGCCTCCCGTTTGGCGAGATCCTCCGTGAAACGGCAGCAGGACCAGGAGGAAGACGTCAGCTTTTCGACGTGACCCTCTCCTACATGCGCTATCCGCGTCCCCCTCAGATCTCCGGCCTCGAACGAACGACAACAATCATGGCGCCTGTCCATGAGGCGAACGTCCTGTCGATCATGGTCCACGCTTTCGAGGACGAGGACGATCTACGCGTCGATCTCGATTATGCCTGCGACGTCTTCGACGAAGATCTCACCGCCGAGGCGTTCGCCGGACACATCAACGAATTGGTCCGCAAGGGGCTCGACTTGGCAGAGCTGCCGGTGTCGGGCCTATCGATGCTGACCGACTCCGAATACGAAGTCGTCGTGCGCCGCCACCAGGGAGAATACGCACACTATCCGAGCGAGAAGACGCTCGACATCCTTTTCAGCGAGCACGCCACGCGTACCCCCGATCACCCGGCAGTGCACGACGAGGGGTCCGGGACACTGACCACCTACGGTGAATTGGACCGATTGTCCAACCAGGTCGCTCGTACCCTACGGGCGGAAGGGGTCGGCTCGAACTCCCGGGTCGCGATCATGGCCGAACGCGGAACCGAATTGCTCCCCGGTCTCCTCGGAATCCTCAAGGCCGGTGCCGCGTATGTGCCGATCGATCCGAGTTACCCTGAGGCCCGAATCCGTATGCTGCTCGACGACTGCGGAGCAAGCACCGTACTGCTCAGCAAAGGCGTGAGCGAGGACCGTGCACCCGGCGCCATATCCGTCCACCGCATTTCGGACCTTTTCCACGGTTCGAACCGGCCCCTGGCGCCCGCTGCCGACTCCGGCGACCTCGCCTACGTCATCTACACCTCCGGATCGACCGGCCGCCCCAAAGGGGTGATGGTCGAGCACCATTCGGTTGTCAACCGCCTCACCTGGATGCAACGCCATTATCCGATCGGCGCCGACGACACCCTTCTACAGAAGACGCCCACCTCCTTCGACGTGTCGGTGTGGGAACTGTTCTGGTGGAGCTCCCGGGGAGCTTCCGTGGCGCTTCTACCCCCGGGAGCGGAGAAGGATCCGCACCAGATCCTCAGATCCGTTCACGCCCACGGTGTGACGGCCATTCACTTCGTTCCGTCAATGCTGGGCCCTTTTCTCGACCTTCTGGAGGATGACTCCTCCGCTCGCTCCGCCGCATCAAGCCTGCGCTACGTCTTCTGCAGCGGCGAGGCCCTCCCGGCCGAACGCGTCAATCAGTTCAACCGCATCTTCGACGGTGCACAGAAGGACGGAACCGCTCCTCTTCTGGTCAACCTGTACGGCCCCACGGAAGCCGCTGTCGATGTCACCCGCTATGACTGCCCGCCTGCTTCCGCTGGTCCGGTCGCCCGCGTCCCCATAGGACGCCCTGTGCAGAACACCAGCCTCTACGTGCTCGGCGCTCACGGCGGCCCCCAACCGATCGGCACCCCCGGGGAACTGTGCATCGGCGGGGTACAAGTCGCCCGGGGCTATCTGGACCGCGCCGACCTGACCGACGAGAAATTCGTCAAGGACCCCTTCTCGCCGGGCGGCCGTCTCTACCGGACGGGAGACCTCGCACGTCTGTTGCACGACGGCACCATCGAATACCTCGGTCGTCTCGACGGCCAGGTGAAGATCCGCGGGAACCGGGTCGAGCTCGGAGAGGTCCAGAACGCGCTCGTCTCCCTGAGCGAGATTCGGAACGCGGTGGTCATCGATCACACCCAAGCGGGACGCGGGACCGTTCTCGTCGGTTACTACACAGCCGAAGCCGAGCTCGACACCGCTGATCTGTCTACCCGCTTGCGCGCCTCACTTCCGGAATACATGATTCCTGCCGTTTACATCCGTATCGACCATCTTCCGCTCAGTCCCAGCGGCAAGGCCGACCGCGGAGCCCTGCCTTCTCCGAGCACAGCTCTCCGGACAGGACGCGGAGGCGCCCCGACCACGCCCACGGAGACCGTACTCGCAGGCGTTCTGGCTGAAGTTCTCGGAGTCGACAACGTCGGTGTCCACGACGACTACTACGGCCTCGGTGGCGATTCCATCACCATGCTGCGGGTACGCGCGCTCGCTGAGAAGGCCGGTGTCCCCTTCGACCTGTCCGATCTGGTGCAGAACCCCACGGTGAAGGCGTTGGCCGAACTCGTCGACCAGGGGTTGACCGGCAGTGATCCTCGCACGGTCTCCACTCGGGCAAAGGCCTTGGAGCCGTTCGCCCTGGTTTCCCAGGTCGACCGTGCCCGCCTCGAAGGCCGGGAGGACGCCTTCCCCATCACCAGGCTGCAGCTCGGCCTACTTTTTCACAGCAGAGAACGCCAAGACTCCGCCGTTTACAAGGACGTCTTCAGATACAGCATCGCAATGCCCTGGGACGAAGAACGCTTCAGTGCGGCATTCGCCAGGTTGGCCTCGCGTCACCCGGCTCTGCGCTCCTCGTTCGCGCTTGCCGACTACTCCGAACCACTTCAGGTCGTCGACCGGACGGTATCGGGGGGACTCGGGACAGCCGACCTCCGCCAGGTCCCGGCGCAGAAGGCCGAGGCGGCCGTCGTCGAATACATGCAGAAGTGGCGCCTTCACGACTACATGTTCGACCAGGCTCCTCTCTACCGGTTCCAGGCATTCGTCATGCCCGAGACAGTCGAGATCGTGCTCTCCTTCCATCACGCTCTCCTCGACGGAGGGAGCGTCGCCAATCTGCTGAGCGAGCTTCTCCAGGACTACCTGCACACATCAGGCATGGAAATCGGTCCGGTGACGGGAGCGAAGCCCCCTACCCCGGCGCTGCACGCAGCTGACGAACGTGCCGCGATCGCCTCAGTGGACAGCCGGGAGTACTGGCGGGCACGACTTGACGGCGCGCTTCCCCCGCAGATCGAAGGTTTCAAAGCACACGGCCACGACACCGGAACCGAACTCATCGTCCGCGAAATCGTGCTCTCCGAAGAGCTCCAAGGGGCCGTCCGCTCCTTGGCCGACGAGCACGTTCTCCCGGTCAAATCCATACTCTTCACAACTCACCTAATGGCCCTGAGAGCCCTTTCAGGACAAGCCGACCTCACCACCGGGCTGGTCACCCACGGCCGTCCCGACATAGAGGACGGTGAGCGTATTTGCGGACTTTTCCTCAACACCCTTCCCATCCGTTCTTCCTTCGACCGAGGCACCTGGCTCGAGGCGGTGCGAAACACCGTCGAAGTCGAACGTGAGGCCCATCCGCACCGCCGGGTCCCCCTCGCCGTGATCCAGGAGGATTTGGGCGCCGGCACGCTGGTGGACACCGCCTTCAACTACATCCACTTTCGACAGTTGGGCCCGATTTTCCAGGTCCCCGGGGTGGAGGACCGGGGTTTCGAAGCCTGGGAAGAAACCAACTTCACACTGTTGGTCAACGCGATGGCGGACCCTGTCGACGGTCGTATCCGCCTGCGTATGGATTTCTCAGGCCGTGTCTTCACCGAGGAGCAAGGGGCTCTGTTCGCCGAGATCTACGCGCGGCTCCTGCGTCGCATCGCCGAACAACCGACGGCAGCGGCGGACCTCTCGTTCCTCGCGCCGGCCGGCATGCTGTCCGCGGCTCCCCGGGCTTGTACTCCCGTCGACGTCGTCAGCGCGTTCGAGGAACGTGTCCGGGCTGCACCGGGCAGGACTGCCCTGGTGTTCGGTGAGGAGACCTGGAATTACGCCTGGCTGGACGACATCTCCGAACGCATCGCGCGGAAACTGTTGTCGGCAGGCGCGAACCCGGGCGACAGGATCGCAATCGCCATGGAAAGAGGATCCGAGACGGTCGCCGTCCTGCTCGGTGTTGCACGATCGGGGTGTTCGGCCGTCCCGCTCGACGTCTCTTATCCTCCTGAACGGCTGCGCCTCATGGTCGAACAAAGTGCACCGAAGCACGTGGTCGTCCATCCGGCCTACGCGGACCTCATCGAGGACCAGAGCCTGGTGCTCTCGGTTGCGTCCCTCGTAGCCGGAACCGCCGCGCCTTTGCGCGAGGCGTCAGGCGCTCTTCCCCGGGTGTCTCCCGAGGACGAGGCCTATCTGCTCTTCACTTCCGGGTCCACCGGCACCCCCAAGGGCGTGTCCATGCCGCACAGGGCGCTGGCCAACCTCGTCGCCTGGCAGAACCGCGTTCCGAGCGGGGCGGTCGGTGGCCGGACACTGCAGTACGCGCCGCTCAGCTTCGATGTCTCCTTCCAGGAGCTGTACTCCACTCTCTGCGGGGGCGGAACGCTGGTGGTGGTCTCCGAAGAACTTCGGCGGGACATGCCCGGACTTCTCAGGATGATCGACCGCGCAGAGGTCGAGCGTCTCTTCATGCCCTATGTGGCCCTCCAGCGCCTCGCAGAGGCCTCCAGCGCACTGGGGATCGTCCCGAGGCGACTGGCTGTCATCGGCTCCTCGGGCGAACAGCTGAAGGTGACCGACGAGATCCGCCAGTTCTGTCGTTCACTAGACGGGGTGGTTCTGGAGAACCAGTACGGACCGACCGAAAGCCATGTCGTGACCGCTCACAGTTTGTCGGGCGACCCGGCGCGCTTCCCGCTCCTCCCCCCGATAGGCAAACCGATCGACGGAGCCCGCGTACTGGTCCTGGACTCTCTCGGGCGTCCCTCACCGGTCGGCGGCAAGGGGGAGATCTATCTCGGTGGCGTGTGCCTGGCGGCCGGCTACGCCGGTCGTCCTGAGCTGACCGAGGAGCGGTTCGTCGCCGACCCGACGCGCAGCGACGGGGAACGCATCTACCGGACGGGCGACATCGGCATGGTGCTGCCCGGCGGCGACATCGTCTGTCTGGGGCGGGCCGACCGTCAGGTGAAGATCCGCGGTTACCGCGTGGAGCCGGGGGAGGTGGAACTCGCCCTGGCCGAGGCGGTCGCCTTCAACAATATCGATGCCGCGGAAGTCGCGGTGGTCGCCCGACGCCGCGAGAGCGGTGACAATTTCCTTGCCGCCTACCTGGCCGGTGGTGAGGAAGAAACCGTTTTCGACGGTATTCGTCGACGGCTCCAATCGGTCCTGCCCGACTACATGGTTCCCGTGCATTTCGAATGGGTTCCCGCAATGCCGACGACTCCCAGTGGAAAACGCGATGACGACGCCCTGAGACGCAGGACCGTACGGATCCAGAACCGGTCCACCGACTCAGCAGCACCCACCAACTCCCACGAGCGCGTACTGGTCGAAATGCTTGGCGATCTGCTCGACCTCCCCGGAATTGGTATTCATGACAACTTGTTCGAGCTGGGTGCAACATCCATCACTGCGATGCGGCTCGCGGTGCTCATCGAACAGCGCTTCGGCTCGCCCATCCCATTGTCCGAACTGATCGTATCCCCCACTGTCGCCGAACTGGCGCTGCGTCTCCCGGTTTCCGGCGAGCAGGGCGATTCGATCGGCACTGCCTTCAATCCGCTGGTTCCGATCCGCCGGGGCGGGTCCAGCGCACCGATGTTCTATGTCCATCCAATGGGGGGCAACGTATTGTGTTACGTGCCTTTCGCCAAATACCTACCGGCCGAGCAACCGTTTTTCGCTCTGCAGGCATTCGGGACGGATTCCGGGACCGAACCGATACGCGGAATGGAGGAAATTGCCCGCTGCTACATCGAGGCGATGCGGGAAGTGCAACCCGAAGGGCCCTATCACATCGGCGGCTGGTCGTTCGGCGGATTCGTTGCCTTCGAAATGGCGCGCCAACTTCGAGAGGCCGGCCAGCGGATCGGTTCTCTGGTGCTGCTGGACACAACGGCGCTCGGGGCCGGGCGGAACGCAAGAGTCGACGACGAGGCTCTCATCGCCTGGTTCTTCTGGGAGCTGCTCTGGCTGGAGCGCGGCGGGGCTTCACCCGAGGCGGTGATACCAGCCGGGCTCGTCACCCTTGACGAGAAATTCGAGTTCATCACCCAACTGGCGATCGACGAGGGCGTCCTTCCTCCGGGAAGCACGGACGCGATCGTTCGACGTCTTTTCCGACTTTACGAGGCGAACTGGCGGTCTGCCTTTGACTACTGGCCCGAGGTCGTCGATCAGGACATGGTCCTCGTACACGCCAAGAAACCGCTTCCTGATGTGCTCATGTCCATGCACAGCGCTATCGGGAGCATGCACGCCGACCCGGCCAACGGCTGGCGGGAACGCACTTCGGGAAATTTGTCGGTGATCGAGGTCGAGGGGGACCACCTCACGATCATGGAGGAGCCGTACGTGATCGACGTCGCAACAAAGGTGCTGGGCATCATCGACGACAGCGTTGCCACCGGAAGAGAGTGACTGATGAATACCAAGAGAACGGCAATTATCGTGGGTGCCGGAATCGGTGGTCTCACTGCTGCCATCGCCCTGCGAAGGGTCGGCCTCGACGTGGAAGTGTACGAACGGGCGCCGGAGATCCGGGCAGAAGGATTCGGCCTGTCGGTCATGAGCAATGCGGTGGCCGCACTCGACTCTCTCGGAATCGATCTGAAACTGGACAAACGCGGGCGGACACTCGACACCTATCTCGTCAAGGACAGGAAAGGGCGGCTGATCCGAGAGTTCCCCTTTCCTGAGATCATCGACCGCCTCGGTGTGCCCAGCGTCTGCATCGGCCGCCCCGACTTGTTCGCAGCGCTTCAGGAGGAGGCATCCGGAATCCCCTTAACCCTGGGGACCGCGGTAGAGAGATTCGAGACGCGTGATGACCGGGTGCGCGCGCACTTCACCGACGGAGTCACAGCGGAAGCGGATCTGCTGATCGGCGCCGATGGGTTCAACTCGGCCGTGCGCCGGCAGATCGTCGGTCCCGACGAGCCCGCGCACGACAGCGGCTACATCGTGTGGTTGGGCATCACCGATTACGAACACCCTCGTTTTCCTCCCGGCTCGGTGGTGCACTTCTGGGGCGACGGCATGCGCTTCGGCCTGGTGGACATCGGCCAGGGACGGCTCTACTGGTGGGGGACCAAGAACATGTCCGCGGAACGTTCGGCAGCGTGGAACGGGGGCAAGTCAGAAATCCTGGACGCCTACTCCGATTGGCCCGACGAGGTTCGCGAGGCCATCCGGGTCACACCCAAGAAGGACGTTCTGTCTGTTTCATCCCGCGACAGGCCGTTCTTGGAGCGTTGGGGACGCGGGCCGGTCACGCTACTGGGCGATGCCGCCCACCCAATGCTGACGAGCCTCGGCCAAGGATCGGCCATGGCGATCGAGGACGCGGTCGTGCTCGCCCGTCACGTGGAACTGGAACCGCATGGCCCACGGGCGCTGCGGGCCTACGAGGACGCGAGGCGAGAGCGTACCCGGGGCATCGTCGAGGCGACACGAACCATCAGCGACTTCGAGCAGTCCCAGGGGCCGCTGCGTCGCCGGATACGCGATTCCTACTTCAGGTACATGTCGCACCGGACACTCGTCGGACAACTGGAACCGGCGCTGACTTTCCCCGGACACGGGACGGACAACTCGCCCGTCCCCGGTAGCAGAGAGGATCGGCCATGAGCAAGAACGCACACCCCCATTTCCCCCGCCGCCCTGTTCCCGAACATCCCGTACTGGTCACCGGAGCCTCGTCGGGGCTGGGACGGGAATGCGCCCTCGATCTGGAGAATCGCGGCTTCCATGTGGTTGCCGGCGTCAGGCGGCCGGAAGACGGAGAAAAGCTGGTCGCGGAATCCCTGGAGGGACGACTCCGCTACGCGATCATCGACGTGACCGACGACGACTCGGTGACGGCCTCAGCCCAATTGATCGAGGCTGAGTACCCCTCCGGGCTCTGGGGTCTCGTGAACAATGCGGGGATAGCCGTCTCCGCACCGCTGGAGTGCGTCGACAGCGAGATGCTGCGTCGCCAACTCGAGACCAACGTCGTAGGCCAACTGGCAATGATCCGGGCCCACTTGCCTTCACTGCGCCGTACCCGGGGACGCATCGTCAACATCACCTCTGGTCTGGGAAAAGTCGCGATCCCTTACATGGGGGCCTATGCTGCGGCGCAATTCGCCAAAGAGGCGATGAGCGATGCGCTGCGCAGGGAACTGGCGACGAGCGGGGTCAACGTGTCCGTAGTGCAACCCGGAGCAATCATGACCCCCATATGGAGCAAACTCTCCGACATCGCAACGGACGCGCTCCGTACTGCTCCCCCAGGCGTTGCCGAGATCTACCGTGCGTCCTTCTCCGCGTTCGTCGAGGCCAACGCAGGACAGGCCGCACAAAGCCGCACCACCCCGGAACAATTCGCGACCACGGTGGCGAGAGCCCTGACGGATTCCTCACCTCGCACCCGGTACCGCGTGGGAGTCGACTCATGGCGAGTGAACATACTGGCCCGGGTCATGCCCGACCGAATGCTGGACCAGATGTTCGCAGGAATTCCTCCGACCGCGAGGGACTGGAACCGAGATTCGCACTGAGACCTTCTCCCTTCACAGGAGAGGTCACATCGGGACCTCTCCACTACCGCACTCGCCCCAAAAGAGGCTCGCGGCAGCCACAAGCCACGTGATCACAGGCGGGATTGCCTGACCCTCCCCTTGCGAACGGAGCATCCCGACAGGAAAAGCCCGAAAACGGCCCTCTATGCACACCAGTCCGGGACCTGACGGGTGGGGGTGTTCTTCCTCCGGGAAGAACACCCCCACCACCAACGGTTCCCAGAACCGTCAACCCCATGAAGGATCTGATAAGCCCCTCTACGAAGCCCGTGCGCGTGCCCGCGACGGTGGCGGACCTGCCCTGCGCCGACGTCCTGGAACCTTTCACCGATACGCGGCCGGACCACGACATCCACGAAGTCCTCCCCTACGACGGCACCTCCCTCGACCACGTCGATGCCGTGGGGTCCCGCTTCGTCGAGAGCGCCTTCAGCAATGTGCAATTCGATCACGGGCGGCTGCGCCGGTCCGGGTTCAACGACGTGTGACTGCACACCGTGCGCATGACCGGCACCGATCCGGCCGAGTGCAGCTGGAGCGATAGCTACGTGGCCGCGAGCCTGCTGACCGGTATCGCGGCGTTCGGCTCCGGCATCCAGCGGGTGGTGTCCTCGTCCTGCAAGCTCAACGCGGTCAACGTCCGGGCCGCAGAACTGTTCGACGTCGTCTTCGAGAACTGCGCCCTCATCGACGTGGACTTCAGCCAGGCCGTCCTGAACCGGGTCTCCTTCCCCGGCTCCACCCTCGAAGGCGTCCACCTGGCCAAGGCATCGATGACCAAGGTCGATCTTCGCGACGCGGCCGGACTGGACCTGGCCTCGGGCTACGAGTCGTTGCGGGGGCGACCATCAGCGAGGCGCAACTGACCGGGATGGCGCCGGCGCCGGCGTTCACCCTGGGCATCACCGTCAAGGACAGGTAGCGACGTATCGCACCGGGCAGGCACGTCCCGGGGGCGGAGCCTGCTCGGAAGACGCCGACAGAGCCCGGACAGCCGGGTCGAAAAGCACGGATGACGAGGCCGGTGCCATCGAGGGTGCACCATCACGCAGCCGGCGAACGGCCGGGCCTCCCTCGATCGGGCGCGCACCCGCCGCACCGCCCGCCCCGTACGCGGCAGCGGCCGACACAGCGGTGCAGTCCACAACCGACGACAACCACACCCGGGTGTGAGACCGGCCCATCCTCCTGGTTTACGTCCCGCGGCCCGGGGTTAGCCATTCCTTGCCACTTGGCCCGCCCTGCTGTCTGCGAGGTAAGTATGACAATCTCGAACGGCCGCACCACGCTGGATGAGCACCGCGAGCTGAACACTGACTCGACCGCTGTGGAGGATGTCAGCAAACGCATCCTGGAAACCGGCATCGACTACGTGCACTACCAGGCGGTGACGCTCACCGGGCGGGTCGTCGGCAAGACCGTGCCCGCCCGGCATCTCCGACGCAGCCTGGAGAACGGCGTCCAGCAGTTCCGCACCGTCCTCGGGGACCTGCACACCGATCCGACCGGGGAGCTTCTCGGCGGCGGCAACGACGCGGCCGAGTTCACGGCCATGCCCGACCTCGACACCTTCGCCGTACTCCCCTGGGATCCCCGCACGGCCCGGTTCTTCTGTCGCCTCTACGAGCCCGACCACCGGCCCGAGGGAGTGCGCGGCCAGCCCCTCCCCACCGACGTACGGGGCGGCCTGCAACGCATGCACGCCGACTTCACCACCCGCACCGGTTTGGAGCTGCGCAGCGGCTGCGAGCCGGAGGCCGCGTGGAGCGGACCTGGCCTGGAACCTCCTCGGGGCCATCGGGTGACTCCGGCGCTCCATCTCGACTCCCTTGACCGGTTCCGGCCCGTCTACCAGCGCATCATCGCGTACGGGCAGGCGCTGGGCCTGGACATGACCGAGGGCGGGCACGAGGGCGACGACGGCCAGTTGGAGATGAACTGGATGTTCGACCATGCCGACCGCACCGCCGATCGGCTGATCGTCCACCGCCAGATCTGCCGACAGGTCGCACGCGAACTGGGGCTCACCGTCAGCTTCATGCCCAAGCCGAGCGACCGCCACATGGGAAACGGCTGCCATCACAACCTCAGCCTGTGGCGGGACGGGGTCAACGTGTTCAGCGACCCCCAGACGCGCGAGCTGCACCTGAGCGACATCGGTCGGTACGCGATGGGCGGCATCCTCACCCACGCGGCCGCGATGTCGGCCGTCGTGTGTCCCACCGTCAACTCCTACAAACGCCTCGCCCAAGCGAGCGAATTCACCCCCTCGCACGTCAACTGGGGCCGGGAGACCAAGGCGTGCGCCCTGCGTCTACCGGCGAACGGGAGGGTCGAGTTCCGGCTCCCGGACGCCATGGCCAACCCCTACCTGTCCCATGCCGTCCTCATCGCCGCGATCGAGGACGGCATCAAGAACCAGACCGACCCCGGTCCGGACAAGGCCCATGAGGACCACGCTTCCGCGCAACGCTTCCCCGCACTGCCGCACACGCTGGAGCAGGCCCTGGAGCGGTTCTCCGCCGACCCCGTCAGCACCGGGGCCCTGGGCGAGGAGACCGCCGCGCTCTTCCTGGCGATGAAATCCCTGGAATGGAGGCGGTTCTGCACCGCCGTCACCGACTGGGAGCGCGACGCCTACACCGACGCGGGGTACTGAGACCGCCGTACGCCAGGGACACGCCGCCCCCGCCGCCCCTACGTCGAGAAGCGAAAGGGCGGGGGTCCACGCCAGTTTCTCGGGTGGGGGAACCGAACTGTCGACGCCGTCCGCCATCCATGACGCCACGACCGCCTCGATCCGCACCGTCCTCGACGAGCACCCCGCTCCAGACGGGGCGAGGGCCGAACCGGTGTGCACCCGGTTCCCGCCGAGCCCGAGGAGTTCGCGAACGGGCCGCGCCGTGGGGCGGGACGCCCTGCCGCAGGAGGGGCGAATCCCCGCGCGGTGGCGGCGGGCCCCGACCGTACGGATCAGCGGTTGGAGTCGAGGTAGCGCAGTACGGCCGCGACGCGGCGGTCGGAGCGGTCGGTCGGGGCGAGGTCCAGTTTGTTGAAGATGCTGCGGATGTGCTTGTGAACGGCGCCCTCGGTGACGACCAGCTTCTCAGCGATGGCGGCGTTGCCCAGTCCCTCGGCCATCGTGGCGAGCACCTCGTGCTCTCGGGGGCTGAGCCGGCCGAGGGGGTCGCCGGGACGTTTGCGGGTGAACAGTTGCGCCACGACCTCGGGGTCGATGGCGGTCTCCCCGGCCGCGACCCGGTCGAGGGTGTCGAGGAACCGGTCGACCCGGCCGACCCGTTCCTTGAGCAGGTAGCCGATACCGGAGGTACCCGCTCCCAGCAGGTCCGTGGCGAAGGTCTGCTCGACGTGCGCGGAGAGCACCAGAACAGGCAGGCCGGGGTTGGCGCTGCGGGCCTGGACCGCCGCGCGGATGCCCTCGTCGGTGTAGGTGGGGGGCATGCGGACGTCGACCAGGGCGATGTCGGGGGGCTGCGCGGCCACGGCGGCCAGGAACTCGTGTGGAGTGGCCACCGCGGCGGCCACCTCGTGTCCTTCCCCGCGCAGCAGGAGGGTCAGGCCCTCGCGCAGCAGGGCGTCGTCCTCGGCGATCACAATCCGCATGGCAGCTCCGCGGTGATGGTGGTGGGTCCGCCCTCGGGACTGAGCACGCGGACGGTTCCGTCGTGGGCTTCCACGCGTTGTCGGATCCCGAGGATGCCGGTTCCTGCCGCCTCGTGGGCGCCGCCTCGGCCGTCGTCGTGCACGAGGACGACGAGCCGGTCGCCTTCGCGGCGCACGGCGACCTCGGCCCGTCCGGCTCCGCTGTGGCGGGTCACGTTGGTCAGTGCCTCGGCGACCACGAAGTAGGCGGTGGACTCGATGGAGGCCGGACAGCGTCCGATGGGTTCGACGTCGACCTCGCAGGGCACCGAGCAGGCGGCGGCCAAGGCTTCGAGGGCGCCGTCCAGTCCGCGGTCGGCGATCATGGGGGGCAGGATCGCGCGGACGACCACGCGCAGTTCCGCCAGCGCCTCCTCGGTGATCGTCTGGGCGCGTTCGAGAGCGGCGTCGGCGCGGGCCGGGTCGTTCTGGAGTGCGCGCCGTGCGGCACCGATGAGCACCGTGACGCCGACCAGCCGGTTCTGCGCCCCGTCGTGCAATGAGCGCTCGATGCGGCGTAGTTCCACGGCGTGTGCGTGGAGTCCCGCCGCACGGGTGCTGGTGAGTTCGGCGATGCGTTGGGTGAGGTCGGTGCCTGCGGGCGGGCCGAGGAGCTTGCGTCCGGGCCAGGACTGGGCTCGTGCGATCAGTGGCCCCAGTCCGAAGACGACAGCGCCCCACCCCAGGCCCATGAGGCTGACGGCGAAGGCGGCGGGCCAGTCGTTGACGGGGATTCCGATGGCCGCGCCGGCGTCCTCGCGGGGCAGGAGCCACCACCACAGCGGGAAGCTGAGGTCGCGTACGGCGAAGACGGGCAGAAGGACGCCCAGGAGCCCGAGGAGAAATCCCAGGGAGGCGTGTGCCAGCAGCCAGGCGAGATCACGTCGGGTGGCGGGGTCGTGGACCATGCTGCGCAGGCTGTCCACGGGGCCGGCCGGAAAACGGGTGTAGGGGTGGAGGACATCCACCCCCCAGCGGGAGAGCCGGTCGCGTTCGCGGTCGGCGACCGTGCGCACCAGTTTCAGCACGGAGGGGAGCAGGAGCAGACCGATACCGAGCGGGCCGGTGACTGCCACGATCAGCAGTGCGGTAGCGGTGGCCAGTGCCAGGACCGCTGTGACCAGGCCACCGGCGAGACGCTCCAGCGCGTCGAAGAGGTTGCGCAGGCCGGTGACGGCGGCTTCGCGAAGGACTGCGGTGCGGGGGGACAACCGTTGACTGCGGTCCATGGCTGACCCGTGTTCCTCTCCGAACCGGTGGGGCGGTCGGCTCTGAACCTTACCGTCCGTCGCGGACCGGTCGCCCGGAAAATCAGGGGACGGTGCGGGTACAGCCTGCACTACTCCCGTTGCGCCAGGGTGCGGGATCGCTGTTCTCGGGGCCTTCTTCCTAGCCTCGGGTAAGGCACGCTGTGGCCGATGTGTGCCATGTGCCTCGCCCCACCTGTATCCGCCTACGAGCAACGGAGTAGTCATGAGCGACCCCTATCGGATCGACAACACCCCTGATGCGCCGCGCAGAGGACGGCGCCGGGAGGCGGTGCGCGACGGTTCCCTGCGACGCGGACTGCTGTGGACGGTACTGATCGTCAGCGCCACGGCCAACGCGGTCACCTCGTTGAGTGGGTTCCCCACGCTGGTCAGCCTGAGTTTCGGGCTGATCACCGTGCTGTGCATCGTGCTGCTGGTGGTCGGCCACCTGCGCCGGCGGTGACGTCGTCGAAGCACACGCCGGCCGGGCGCGGTGCCGTTCGTTGAGCGGCTGCCCCGACCGGATCGGGCTGCGGCCAGGCGCGGGCTCGTGGTGTTTGAGGTGCGGTCGCTGGTCGACCCGCTCGGCACGGTGCGCGGAGGAGCCGCAGATTCTGTGCCCGGGCAGGGATGCGGCAGCCGGCCGTCGATCCGTACGGGCTCCTCGCTGCGCGATCGCCGTGGGACCGCGCCCGCCCGGAGCGTGACGTGACGCCGCTGCCGCGCGCGGCACCGAAACTCCGGAGAAGCGGCGCCCACCTGCGATGACCGCGGTGTGATCGGCCTGGTTGCGCGCCGGCCGGAATGCCTTTGCCGGGCGCTGTCGCAGTGGCCGATGACGGTCCACTCCTCCGACCGTCCCCGGTTTTTCTCCGCCGGGCCAAAGACGTGAATGGTTCCCGCCGCCTCTACCGAGCGCCGGTGAATGGTTTCCCGCCGACCCCGGAAGCGCCCCACTCTCCCACCGGGCGACGCTGCCGCCCTTGTTCGGCAAAACTTTCCTTCACGTTCCCACCTCATACCGCACCGGCAGGCGAAAAATAGTTGCTTTTGTCGTAATGGCCGAAAATGGCCACCGCGAAGATTTTTCGGCAAGCCTCTTCGTCTTTATGATCGATTCGACAACACGGCAATAGAACAGTGCAGCTTTCGTGCTCCTCATGACCATGGAACGCACCTTTTGCCCGCACAGCACGAGCCCTTCCAAACACCCCCTTCTCCTCGCCGCCGATGGCCACCCCACCGAATCCCCCACTCATCCGCACGAACGCCCCACTTCTTTTCACGATTGCCCGGGGAGCGGACCGCTTTTATTTCCCCAGCTCCCCCCATGGCCGATTCCGGCCATTCCCCTCGACCAATCCTCGAAAGATCTTCACAAGGGAAGAGCGCCGGCCCCCCTGCCACAGACATACTGTTTTTGCTGTTCAGAGCACTTGCGAAACACTTTTTCCACCGCGTTCTCCACCGGGTCGGAACCGAGAAAAAGCGCTCTCTACTCAAAAATAGGTACACAGCCACCTGGTGCACCTGACCTCCGCCCCACGAGGGAAACCACCGGATCCGGGATTCAGGGAGAGCGGGACGGATCGCACAGCACCGAAGAGCCACCACCCCTCCCCGAGGCTGCTCGAATTTCCGAATCCCTTATCCAATAGGCATTTGCGCCTCACAGCGGAGGGGCGCACAGCCGCACATCCGCCTCACCTCCGCAAACCCCGCAGAAGCCCTGCTCCAGCACCTCCGAGGCCCACACCTGCGCTTTTCGGCTCCCGCCGCACCCACTTGCACATTTACCTCGGTATGGGTGAGTCTTTCCCTATAGGTAGACCCTGCCCTACTACGGGTTTTAGGGTCAGCCGTACCACTCAGGGGCGGAATCGCATAGATTCACCGGATTTACGAGATTGCACGGGGGAGACGAAATGGAACGCGAACACCTGTCGGACCTCTTTGAGAAGCTGGCCCACAGGCATCGTGTACCGGGCGCACAACTCACCGTCTACCGGGACGGCGGGCTGCACGAAATGACCTACGGGGTGGAACGGTCCGGGACGACTCGGCCGGTCTCCCCCCGCTCACGATTCGCCTTCGGTTCGGTCAGCAAGGTCTTCACCGCCGCGCTGATCATGCAACTGGTGGAGGAGGGCGAGGTCGACCTGGACGAACCCGTCCCCGCCTACCTGGCGACACACCGGATCGCACAGGGCCACCCGATGCACACGGTGACGCTGCGCCATCTGCTCAGCCACACCGCGGGCCTGGTCTCCGACCACGAGGGCGAACCGCTGCGTTCGGCATCGCTGCGCCGCTACTTCGCCTCGGTGCTGGGCACCGAGCAGCTCCTGCGCCCCGGTACCGCGTTCTCCTACTCCAACACCGGTTACGCCGTGGCCGCCTACATCGTGGAGGCCGTCACCGGACAGGACTGGTGGGAAACCCTCGGCTCCTACCTGGCCCGCCCCGCCGGACTCGACCTCGCCTTCATCCACGATGCACGCTTTCCCTCGGCCGTGGCGGACACGGTCAGCGGACACGCCGTGCACGCCGCGACCGGCCAGGTCACCCCGATCGACTTCTACGTGGAGTCCACGCTGGCCGCCGCCGGAGGAATCGCCGGCAGCGCAACCGACCTGGTCGCTTTCGCCCGCGCCTTCATGGGCGACGACGACACCGTGCCCGGAACAGCGATCGCCGGGCCCGACGTGCTGGCCGAGATGGGGCGTTCCGTCACCGGTGCCGATCCCTTCGGCCTCGCCGACGGCTGGGGCGCGGGGTGGGGGATCTTCCACGCCGACGGAACCCGCTGGCTGGGCCACGACGGCACCCTGGACGGCGGAACCTGCAACGTCCGGTTCGACCCCATTGGCGGAGCGGCCGTGGCCCTCACCACCAATGCCACCAGCGGTCTACAGCTGTGGGAGGAGCTGGTGGTGGAGCTGCGCAACGCCGGTCTGCGAATCGGCCACTACTGCCAGCCCGCCCCGGTCGGCGCGGCGGCGGGTGTCGGCGAGCAGGTCACCGGTGACTACACCAACGGCGACCTCTCCATCAGCGTCACCTCCGACAGCACGGGAGCGCTGCGGTTCGGCGTCTCCAACGGCTTCGTGGGCGTACTGGACGCCGACCCCGACCTCACCTTCAGCGTGACGTCGGCCGAACGTGACCAGCCGCTGTTCAGTGGCCGTTTCCTGCGTGCCGCAGGGGTCTTTGGCCCCATCGAGTCCATGCAGTACAACGGCCGGACGCTGCGCCGCGCGGCCGTGGCCCGGCACCTCGCCGCCTGACCCCGCACCCTTCCCGCAGTCCCCCGTAACGGTCGGCCGGTCGCACGGCCGTCGAAGAACACCATAAGGAGAGGGCCCCGTGCCGTCTGCCCAGGAGTCCACCCATACCGCGGAGCACGTCAGCCCTTCCCTCAACCGGGCGGCACGGACCGCGTGTGCGCTGCCGGACCTGTTCGCAGCGCACGCACAGCGCACACCGAAGGCAGTGGCGCTGGTCGCGGAGGACGAGACCCTGGCCTACGCCGATCTGGCCGGACGGGTCGAACAACTGGCCGCGGCACTGGTCGCCGGCGGCGTTTCGCGGGGAGCGCCCGTGGGGGTGTGCCTGGAGCGAGGCGTGGGCCTGGTGGTGGCGCTGCTGGCGGTGATGCGCGCGGGCGGGGTCTACCTGCCGCTGGACCCGGCCTACCCGCGTGCCCGACTGGAGTTCATGGTCGCCGACTCCGGGGCGGAACTGGTGCTGACCCAGGAGGGCCTTGCCCGCGTGGTACCGGCCGGGGTACGCACGCTGCTCATCGAACGGGCCGAAGGCAACGGGGCAGTCCTACCGGCCGCTCCGGGGGTGGAGGAGGCCGCCTACATGATCTACACGTCGGGTTCCACCGGCGTCCCCAAGGGCGTAGTGGTGACCCACGGGGGGATAGCCGCGTTGGCCGAGACCCAGCGCGTGCGTATGGCGGTGCAGCCGGACTCGCGGGTACTGCAGTTCGCCTCCCCCAGTTTCGACGCCTCGATCTTCGAGGTCTGCATGTCGCTGCTCAACGGCGCGGCGTTCGTGGTGCTGTCCCAGGAGCGACTGCTCGGCGATTCGCTGGTGGCCACAATGCGCGAGCAGCGGATCACGCACGTGACCCTGCCCCCGGCGGTACTGCCCGGCCTGGACCCCACGGGCCTGCCCGACCTGGCCGCGTTGATGGTGGCCGGGGAGTCCTGTCCCGACGAACTGGTGGAGCTGTGGTCGCGCGGCCGGCGGATGTACAACGGCTACGGCCCCACCGAGTCCACGGTGTGCGCCACGATGAGCGCCCCCCTGGACGGCACCGGACGTCCGCCGATCGGACGGGCGGTGCAGGAGACGTCGGTCTACGTCCTGGACGAGGCGCTGCGCCCGCTCGGGCCGGGCGGCACCGGTGAGCTCTACATCGCGGGGCGAGGGCTGGCCCGCGGGTACCACGGCCGCGCCGGGTTGACCGCGCAGCGCTTCGTCGCCGACCCCTTCGGACCTCCGGGTGCCCGGATGTACCGTTCCGGTGACCTCGTGCGGATCCGGCCCGACGGTGACCTCGATTTCCTCGGCCGCACCGACGACCAGGTGAAACTCCGGGGTTTTCGGATCGAGCCCGGCGAGGTCGAAGCAGCGGTCACCGCTCTGCCCGGGGTGCTGCACGCCGTGGTGACGGTCCGCGAGGACCGACCCGGACAACGACGGCTGGTCGCCTACCCGGTCGTCGCCCCCGACGCCCCCGAGGTCTCACCCGACGCGTTGCGTGCCGCACTGGCCGCGACGCTGCCCGAGCACCTGGTGCCCTCAGCGGTGGTGGTGCTGGAGGCGCTGCCGATGACGGCCAACGGCAAGGTGGACCGGGCCGCCCTGCCCGCACCGACGTTCGAGAGGTCGTTCACCGCTCCCCGCGACTCCGTCGAGCAGACCGTGGCCGAGGAGTTCGCCGCTGCCCTGGGGCTGGAGCGGGTGGGTGTCGAGGACGACTTCTTCGACCTGGGCGGCGACTCCATCCTCGCGGCCCGGGTGCTGTCGCGGGTGACCGCTGTCTCGGGTCGGACACTGGAGCGGCGCGCCCTGTTCGCGTCGCCCACCGCGGCGCTGCTCGCCGAGCGGCTGCGCGACGCGCAGGACGCGACCGACGCCGTCATCGGGAGGACCTCCGCCACGGGGCCGCTTCCCCTGTCCTTTGCCCAGCGCCGCCTGTGGTTCCTGGACCAGTACGAGCAGACGAGTGCCGAGTACTACACCGGTAGCGCCTACCTGATCCGCGGTGCGCTGTCGGCCACGGCACTGGGCGCCGCGCTGGCCGACCTCACCGACCGGCACGAGTCGCTGCGCACCGTCTTCGAGCAGGTGGACGGCGAACCGCGGCAGCGCGTCGCCGCGGTGCCCGACCCCCTCGCCCTCACCCGCCACGAGGATCTCGGTTCGCTGCCTCCGGCCGAGCGCGAGTCAGCGTTGGCGGGGCTGCTGGCCGCCGAGGTGGCCCGGCCCTTCGACCTCGCCGAAGGGCCCCCGTTTCGGGCCCTGCTGGTACGCAAGGACACCGACGAGCACGTGCTCGTGCTCAGTGCGCACCACATCGTCAGCGACGGCTGGTCACTGGACGTGCTGACCGCCGACCTCGCCGCCCTGTACCGCGCCCGGGTACGGGGCGAGCAGGCCGTCCCCCCAGCGCCGGGGCCACGCTACGCCGACTTCGCGGTCTGGGAGCAGGGACGCTGGAACGGGCCCCGGGTACAGCGGAGCCTGGAGTACTGGTCCCGGCACCTCGCCGAACCGCCGGTACTGGCCGTCCCCACCGACCATCCGCGTCCGGAGATCCGCACGACGACGGGCGCGGTGCACCGCTCGACGATCCCCGCTGCCGCAGTCGGGGGGCTCAGAGAGCTGGGACGCCGCTGCGGGGCGACCCTGTTCATGACGTTGACCGCGGTGACACAGGTCCTGCTGGCCTCGGTATCGGGCGAGCGCGACATCGCCTTGGGCGTGGCCTCCGCGGGGCGCGACCGCCCCGAGCTCGACCCGGTGGTCGGGTTCTTCGTCAACCCCCTGGTGATCCGCTCGACGCTGGACCGCCGCGCAACCCTGGAGTCCTTCGTGGGCGACGTGCGCGACACCGTGCTCACCGCCTTCGACAACGAGGTGCCGTTCGACTTGTTGGTCGAACGACTGGTCGGCGAACGCGACCCCTCTCGCACACCGCTCTTCCAGGCACTCCTGGTTGTGCAGAACGCCCACTCCGGGCGACTGGAACTGGGGGGCCTCGACGTCGAGGCACTGGACCTTCCGCGGGCGTGTGCCCTGTTCGACCTGGTCCTGGAGTTCGAGGAGCACGCCGGCGGACTGCGGCTGAACATCGAGTACAACACCGACCTCTACCGGCCCGAGCGCATCGCCCGGCTCGCCGCCGCGCTGGGATCGCTGGTCGACCGGGCAGCCGACTCCCCCCGGACACCGTTGGCCGCACTGGACCTGCGCACCGATGCCGAACGGCGAACGCTCGAACGATGGAGGGGCGACGTCGCGGCTGCGGCGCCGGCCACGGTGCCCGAGCTGTTCGCGGCCCGGGTCGCGACCGCCCCCCGGGCGACGGCGTTGGACGGTCCCGGGGGGCCGGTGAGCTACGCCGAGCTCGACGAGAGGGCACGGCTGCTGGCACAGCGGCTGCGGGCCCTGGGGGTGGGCGCGGAGTCGCCGGTGCTGTTGGTGGTGGAGCGTGGCGTCCACACCGTGGTCGCGATGCTCGCCGTGCTACGGGCAGGGGGCGCCTACGTTCCCTCCCACGCCGGCGACCCGGTCGAGCGGGTACGCCACCTGGCCGGGGAGACCGGTGCGGTCTGCGTCCTCACCGACACCCCCTCGACACCGAGAGTGCCCGAGGACCTGGGCTGCCCGTTGTTGGTCCTGGAGGAATCGGGGCTGGTGGCACGGGAATCCGGTGCCGTCGCCCGACCCGAGGCGCGTGCGTGCGCGGTGCGACCGGACACCCTCGCCTACCTGATGTTCACCTCCGGCTCCACCGGCGCGCCCAAGGGCGTGGCCGTCACGCACCAGGACATCGTCGCCCTGGCCGCCGACCAGCGGTGGCGGGGCGGGCGTCACGACCGTGTCCTCTTCCACTCCTCGCATGCCTTCGACGCCGCCACCTACGAGGTCTGGGTGCCTCTGCTGTCGGGAACGACCGTGGTCGTGGCGCCCCCCGGACGACTCGATCCCGTCTCCTTCGCCGGTCTGGTCCGGGAGTACGACGTCACGGCGGCCTTCGTCACGACGGCGCTGTTCGTCCTGTTCGCCGGCCAGGACCCGGCCTGCTTCGCGGGGCTGCGCGCCGTGTCGACCGGCGGCGAGGCCGCCAACCCGCAGGCGTTGGCCCGGGTGGTGCGGGCCTGCCCGGACACGGTGGTGGCCAACATCTACGGCCCTACCGAGACCACTACGTTCGCGACCTGTTCGCCACTCGTCCCGGGGTTCGCGTCGACGGTGGCACCGCCGATCGGTTCACCATTGGACGGGATGCGGGTGCACGTCCTGGACGGGTTCCTGCGGCCGGTCCCGGCGGGGGTGGTCGCAGAGCTCTACATCGGCGGTGCGGGGACGGCTCGCGGGTATTGGCGGCGCCCGGGGCTCACCGCGGAACGGTTCGTCGCCGACCCCTCCGGCGGTGGCGGACGGCTGTACCGCACCGGGGACCTGGTGCGGTGGACAACGACCGGGGAACTGGAGTTCGTGGGCCGCGGCGACGCCCAGGTGAAGGTCCGCGGTTTCCGGATCGAACTCGGGGAGGTGGAGTCGGCGCTGCTGCGCTCCCCGGGCGTGGACGAAGCGGCCGTGATCGTCCACTCGACCGACGCAGGGGTGCGCCAACTAGTGGGCTACCTGGTGGGGACGGGTGACACCGAGACGATCCGCGGGCTGCTCACCGCGACGCTGCCGGAGTACATGGTGCCTTCGGTCCTCGTCCGAATGGAGGCGATGCCGCTGAACGCCAACGGCAAGGTGGACCGCCGCGCACTGCCCGCCCCCGACCGCGACGCATTGGGCACAGCCGCTTTCACGCCGCCGCGCACCGACGCCGAGCGGGTGCTGGCCGAGGTGTTCGCCTCGGTCCTGGGCGTGGACCGGGTAGGCGTGCACGACAACTTCTTCACCCTGGGCGGCGACTCCATCCTGAGCATCCAGGTCGTGGCGCGGGCCCGGCGCGCGGGCCTCCTGGTCACTTCCAAGGACGTCTTCGCCCGCCAGACCGTGGCGGCGCTGGCCGAGGCGGCAGTACCGGTCGATGCCGACGGTGCCAGGGCCGTCGGCAGCGGCCCGGCGGAGGGGCCGGTGGTGCAGACGCCGATCATGCGGTGGTTCTTCGACACCCACCCGCTGTCCCCGCACCACTTCACCATGTCGGTGCTGCTCGATCTGGACACCGGCACCGACATCACCGCGCTGGCGCGGGCGCTGGACGCCCTGGCCGCCCAGCACGACATGCTGCGGCTGCGGGTTCCCCGCGACGCCGAGGGCGCCCCGTCTCCTCTGGTGGTACCGGTGGGGCAGGCCGAGCTGCCGCTGGAGGTCGCCGACCTCGCCGCGACGGACGGCGACCGCACCCCGGCGGTACGCGCCGTGGTGGAGCGGGTGCAGGCATCCCTGGACCTGGCCACGGGACCACTCATCCGAGCCGTCCTGTTCACCGGCAACGACAACGAACCCACCCAACTGCTCCTGGTCGCCCACCACCTCATCGTGGACGGCGTGTCCTGGCGCATCCTCCTCGACGACCTCGCAACCGCCTACACCCACACCACCACCGGCCACCCACCCGACCTCGGACCACGCACCACCCCCTTCCCCCAATGGGCCCGACAACTGACCACCCTCACCACCACCGGCGGCTTCGACACCGAAACCCACTACTGGACGAACCTGGCCAACGGCGCCGTCCACGAACTCCTCCTCGATTTCCCCGACGCCACCGACACCACCGAGAGCACCCGGGAGACGGTGCGCGTCGAGCTGGACGAGGAGGCGACGCACCGGCTGCTGCACGACCTCCCCGCGGTGTATCGCACGCAGGTCAACGACGTGCTGCTGGCCGCACTGGGCCGGGTGCTGTGCGCGTGGACCGGCGCGCGGCAGGTGCTGGTGGACCTGGAGGGCCACGGTCGCGAGGACCTGTTCGAGGGAGTGGACACCTCCCGCACGGTGGGCTGGTTCACCAGCATGTTCCCCGTGGTACTGGGGACGCGGGCGGACCGTTGCGACCAGGTGAAGGAGACCAAGGAGACGTTGCGCGCGGTGCCCAACCGCGGCGTGGGCTTCGGCGCACTGCGCTACCTGGGCACCAGCGAACAACAGGCCGCACTGGCCGCCGTCCCCACCCCCGCCGTCAGCTTCAACTACCTGGGCCGCTTCGACACCACCGGCGCGGACACGTCTTTGATCGGTTCGGTCGTGCTCAACGCGGGCGGCGAGTACGCACCGGACGAGGTGCGCAGCCACGTGCTCGACGTCGTGGGCCGCGTCGTCGAGGGCCGGCTGCTGTTCGACTGGATCCACTCCGGGACCCTGCACTCCCGGGCCACGATCACCGAGGTCGCAAAGCGCTTCACCGCGGAACTCTCCGCGACCGTGGACGCCTGTCTCGCCGAGGACGGCGACGGCGCGACCCCGTCGGACTTCCCGCTCGTGGACCTGGACCAGCAGACCCTCGACCGGCTCGTCGGGGCGGGCCGCACCATCGAGGACGTCTACCCCCTCACCCCCATGCAACAGGGCATGCTCTTCCACTCCCTACTCGAACCCGACTCCGCCGCCTATGTCGAGCAGGTCTGCTACGTCGTGGCGGGGGTCGGTGGGGAGGTCGACGCGCTGGCCCGCGCCTGGACCTCGGTGGCCGCCGCCACACCGGTACTGCGCACGACGGTGGCCTGGGAGGGCCTGGAGGCCCCGGTCCAGGTGGTGCACCGCGACGCCGTGCTGCCCGTGACGGTGCTGGACTGGCGGGGACGCTCCCCGGCAGAACAGGCCGACGCGCTCACCGCGCTACTGGCCGCCGACGAGGCCGCGGGCCTGGACCTGACAGCCCGGCCTCCGGTCCGGGTGGCGCTGGCCCGCTTGGACGACACCAGGGTCCAACTGGTCTGGACCTTCCACCACCTGCTCCTGGACGGCTGGAGCCTGCCACTGGTACTCGACGACGTCCTCACCGCCTACCGCGGCGCCGTCCTGCCGCCCCGTCCGGCGTTCGGCGACTATCTGCGCTGGTTGGCCGATCAGGACCCCGGCGCCGCCCTGGAGCACTGGCGCGACGCGCTGGCCGGGTTCGACACCCCCGTCGCGCTGCCCTACGACCGCCGTCCCGACGACGCGCGCGCCGCCCGCTCCACCGAGCGGAGCACGGCTGAGCTGTCGGCCGAGCGCTCGGCGGCACTGCACGCTTTCACCAGGCAGCACCGCCTCACCCCCAACACCGTCGTGCAGGGCGCGTGGGCGCTGCTGCTGTCGGCCCACTCCGGCCAGACCGACATCGTCTTCGGCGCCACGACCTCCGGACGCCCCACCGACCTCCCCAACGTCGAATCCACCATCGGCATCTTCATCAACA
>NZ_BSQG01000006.1:0-101508 GCF_030268225.1 Nocardiopsis ansamitocini
GCCCCAAGATCAGCCGTGCCACCGCCCCGGGTGCGATCATCATCCACTTCTTCGGCGGCATCCACGAGATCTACTTCCCCTACATCCTGGCCCAGCCCAAGCTGATCCTCGCGGTGATCGCCGGCGGCATGGCGGGTGTGACCACCTTCATGATCTTCGGTGCCGGCCTGGTGGCCTCCCCCTCCCCGGGCAGCATCATCGCCCTGATGGCGGTTACGCCCAAGGGCGGACACCTGGGAGTCTTGGCGGGTGTCTTCGTGGCCACAGCGGTCTCCTTCGCCGTGGCCTCGCTCCTGCTCGGCTTCGGCCGCGCGGAGCGCGCCAAGGAGAAGGCTGAGAACGACAACTCGGAGGTTTCAGCAGCATGAGCAGCATCAACGGTTCTGACGTCAAGAAGGTCATCGTGGCCTGCGACGCGGGGATGGGCAGCAGCGTCCTGCTGACCTCCCAGCTGTCCAAGAGCCTTGCCCCCTACTCGGTCAAGGTCGCGCACGCCCCGGTCAACCGGATCCCCGACGACGCCGACGTGGTCCTGTGCCACACCGGTCTGGTGGACCGGGCCCGCGCCGGTGCCCCCGACAAGGTCGTCATCGGATTCCAGATGTTCCTGGGCGACCCGGCGTTCGCGCGGCTGGAGCAGGCGATCAAGGCCGGTGAGACGATTGCCGACTGACCTTTCGGTCGGTCCCGAGGCGGTGCGGCTGGACCGCACCGCCTCGGACAAGTCCGACGCCATCGACCAGTGCGGCCAGCTCCTGCTGGAGCTCGGCGCGGTCGAGCCCGGTTACCTGCCCGCCATGCACGAGCGCGAGCTGTCGATCCCCACCTACATCGGTGAGGGCGTCGCCATCCCGCACGGCACCGACGCCGCCCGCGCGTTGGTCAAGCACAGCGCGCTGGCCGTCATCCAGTTCCCCGACGGAGTGGACTGGGACGGCAACACCGTCACCGTGGCCATCGGCATCGCAGCCAGCGGCGAGGATCACGTGGGAGTGCTCTCGGCGCTGGCCACCGTCCTCACCGACCCCGCGAAGGCCGAGCGGCTGCGCACCGCGCCCGACGCGGCCACCGTGATCGACCTGCTCCGGCCGGTCCAGGCGAACTAGGCAGTACACAGAGAGAAGGCAGCACACATGTTGGTCGCCCGTTTCTACGCGCCCGGCGATGTCCGCATCGAAGACGCACCCGAGCCCGACGCCGGCCCCGGCGAGGTCAAGATCCGGGTCCGCAACTGCTCCACCTGCGGAACCGACGTCAAGATCCACCGGCACGGTCACCACCACATCTCGCCGCCGCGCGTCATCGGCCACGAGATCGCCGGTGAGGTCGTCGCCGCGGGCGAGGGTGTGGAGGGCTGGGCCGAGGGCGACCGCGTCCAGGTGATCGCCGCCATCCCGTGTGGCAAGTGCCCGGACTGTCAGCGCGGGTGGATGACCATCTGCCCCAACCAGGAGTCCATGGGCTACCAGTACGAGGGCGGTTTCGCCGAGTACATGATCGTCCCGGCCAAGGTCCTGGCCGTGGACGGTCTGAACCGCATTCCCGAGGGCGTGGGCTTCGACGAGGCATCCGTCGCCGAGCCGCTGGCCTGCGCCCTCAACGCCCAGGAGTTCGCCGGTGTGAACAAGGGCGACACCGTCGTGGTCGTGGGCGCCGGCCCCATCGGCTGCCTGCACGTGCGCCTGGCCCGGGCACGCGGGGCCGAGAAGGTCTTCCTGGTCGAGCTCAACCGCGGCCGTCTGGACATGTCCGCCGACGTCGTCCACCCCGACGCCGCCATCTGCGGCGCCGAGGTCGACGCGGTCGAGGAGGTCAAGCGCCTCACCGACGGTCGTGGTGTGGACGTGGTCATCACCGCGGCCGCCTCCGGCAAGGCCCAGGAGGACGCCCTGCAGATGGTGGCGCGGCGCGGCCGCATCAGTTTCTTCGGTGGCCTGCCCAAGGACAAGCCGACCATCACGCTGGACTCCAACGTGGTGCACTACCGCGAGATCACCATCTACGGCGCCAACGGCTCCAGCCCCGACCACAACAAGCGCGCCCTGGAGCTGATCGCCTCCGGTCAGGTCCCGGTGTCCGACCTCATCACCCACCGCATGCCGCTGTCCGATGTGCTCACCGCCATCGAGACCGTGGCCTCCGGCACGGCCATCAAGGTAACGATCGAGCCGTGACCATCGAGCCGTGACCATGCCATCCGCCCCCGCCCCCGCCCGCGCGGCGGGGGCGCCTGGAACGACAGAGGGAACAGGGATCATGTCGCAGAGCACGCCCGAAGCGACCGTGCAGGCCGAGGAGACAGCGGTGTCGCAGACGCATCCGGAGCCCGCCGAGGGCGAGACTCAGACGATCACCGGGACCCCCGGCAGCCCCGGAAGCGCGGTCGCCCCGGTGGCGGTGCTGGCCGCGCCTCCGGCGCTCCCGGAGCAGCGGCCCGAGGTGACCGACACCGCAGCCGAGACCGACCGCGCCCACGCGGCGCTGGAGCAGGTCGCGGTGGGTCTTGAGACCCGGGCGGCCGGCAGCGGGCCCGAAGCGGCCGCGGTGCTGGGCGCCCAGGCGCTCATGGCACGCGACCCGCAGCTGGGCACCAACATCGCCAAGGAGATCGGCGAGGGTGTTCCGGCCGCCTGGGCTGTGCACAGCGCGGTGGCCGGTTACCAGGACCTCCTGCGCGCGGCCGGCGGCTACCTGGCCGAGCGTGCGGCGGACCTGGCGGACATCCGCGACCGCACGGTGGCCGTGCTGCTGGGCGTCCCGATGCCGGGGCTGCCCGACCCGGGGCACCCCTACGTCTTGGTCGCCGACGACTTGGCGCCCGCTGACACCGCTCAGCTGGACCCCGCCAAGGTTCTGGCGATCGTCACCAGGCGAGGCGGCCCCACCAGCCACACCGTGATCCTGGCGCGCTCGTTGGGCATCCCCGCGGTCATCGCCTGCGGTCGGGCCGGGGAGCTCACCGACGGCGTCGAGGTCGCGGTGGACGGCGATCGGGGAGAGGTCGTCCTCAACCCGACAGCGACCCAGGTCGCCGCCGCGGTCGAGCGCGCCGAGCGTCGGCAGAAGATCCTCGCGCACAGCAGTGGCGCCGGGCGCACCGAGGACGGTGTGGCGGTGAAACTGCTGCTCAACGTCGGAGCGGAGGACCCTGGCGAGTCCGCCGCGCACGACTGCGAGGGTGTGGGCCTGCTGCGCACCGAGTTCCTGTTCCTGGACCGCGACACCGAGCCCACCCCCGATGAGCAGTACGAGAGCTACGCGCGGTTGTTCCGGGCCTTCGGGGACCGGATCATCACCGTGCGCACCCTCGACGCGGGCTCGGACAAGCCCTTGGCCTTCGTGGCGCAGGGCGAGGAGCCCAACCCTGCTCTCGGGGTGCGGGGTTTCCGCACGGCACGGGCACTGCCCGGCCTGCTGGAGCGTCAGCTCGCGGCGATCGCGCGGGCCGCGTCCGACACCGGTGCCCACGTGCGGGTCATGGCACCGATGATCTCCACGCCTGCCGAGGCCGCGGAGTTCGCGGAGCTCGCCCGCGCGGCCGGCCTCGCCGAGGTCGGCGTCATGATCGAGGTTCCCGGTGCGGCCCTCCTGGCCCGCCAGGTTCTCGACCGGGTGGACTTCGTCTCGATCGGGACCAACGACCTCGCCCAGTACACCCTGGCC
The DNA here is from genome assembly GCF_030268225.1 of Nocardiopsis ansamitocini. Lineage (GTDB taxonomy): Bacteria > Actinomycetota > Actinomycetes > Streptosporangiales > Streptosporangiaceae > Nocardiopsis_D > Nocardiopsis_D ansamitocini. The sequence goes on from NZ_BSQG01000006.1 coordinate 3,664, forward strand.
ACCGACCGGATGCTGGACTCGTTGCCGGATCTGCTGGACCCGTGGCAGCCGGGGCTGTTGCGGCTGATCCAGGAGGTCGGAACCGCCGGTGTCGCCACGGACAAGCCCGTGGGCGTGTGCGGCGAGGCGGCCGCCGACCCGCTGCTTGCCCTGGTCCTGGTCGGGTTGGGGGTGAGCAGCCTGTCGATGTCGGCTCCGTCCCTTGCGGCGGTCCGCTACGCCCTGGCCCGGCACACCCTCGCCGACTGCCGTGACCTCGCCGAGCTCGCTTTGGCCGCGGCCGGTCCGGCTCAGGCCCGCGACGCAGTGCGTGGCGCGGCCGACGACGAGGTCGCCGGTCTCTGACCCACGTATGCCGTTGGATGCGGCCCTCACCGTCTTCACGACGGTGGGGGCCGCCGGCGTTGGGGACCCGCATCGAGGGTGTCGCGCGTGCTTTCGTGGCCCGGCCCGGGGGCTCAGGCGGAGCGGGGAGCCCGGTAGGTCAGGAGGTAGCGCCAGAACAACAGGCGGCGCACCCTCGCGCCGGGGAGGTGCGCGGCGGCGACGGCCCGGACACGGGGCAGCGTCGTCTCAGGATCGAGCACCGGCATGGCAGGGCCGCCGGCACGGTCGGGATCGACGACCCCGGACACGGCGCGGCCCACCGCCAGTCCCGCGCCCGTCGTCCACTGGGGGATCAGCGCTGCGACGGAGGCGGCGGTGTCGCCGATGCCGTTCGACCGGTAGAGACCGCACACCGCCAGAACCCCGCCGGGGGCCAGCATCGAGCGCAGCCGCGCGGTGGACTCGGCCAGCGGCATGTGGTGGATGCTGGCGATGGCGGCGATGAAGTCGTAGCCGTGTGGATCGGGGACGAAACGGGCCAGTCCGGCCACGCTGTAGTGGATGGCGAGCCGGGGCGGTGTGCGCTCGCGTGCGGTGGCCACCATCTCCGCTGACGCGTCGAACGCGTCCACCTGGTCCACGTGCCGGGCGAGGCGCCGGGCGAAGCGCCCTGATCCGCACCCCACGTCCAGCGCGCGCACGGCGCCGACGGGGACATGGCGCAGCAGCAGGGGGTGGTAGTGGGAGTTGTGGCTCCAACTCAGGTCGAAGGGCACGTGGACCTTTCGGGTGCGTGCTCCGGGAGGACGCACCCGCCGGGCGGTGCCGGACAAGCGAACCGGTGGGGTCACGACCCCACCGGTTCGATGGCTGTCGCGTGCGCGCCGGTGCGGAGCCGGTGCCGCTCAGGCGGGGGCCGAAGCGGTGGAGTCGGCGGGGCCGGTCTGTTCTGGGGCGGCGCGGTCGCGGGAATCGGGGTTTGGGTCGGTCCGGCCCCTTGGCGGTGCGGTTATCCGGCTTCCTTCTTGGCTTCGAGCGCCTCCATCGCGATGAGGGCTGCCGAGACCGTCCGGTGGACCGGTACCTGGCGGTGCAGGCCGACCAGGCGGATGACCTTGGTGACCCGCTCGTTCGGAGCGGCCAACGCGAGACTGCCCCCGCGTTCCCGAACCAGTCGGTAGGCGTTGATGACCGCATTGAGTCCGCTTGAGTCCATGAACTCCAATGCGGAGAAATCAAGGATCAGCCACGGCCCGTGCGCGTCGATAGCGTTTTGGACGTTCTCGCGGAGGTCGCCAGCGGTCGCGATGTCGAGTTCGCCCTCGACGGAAACGATCACACTGTGGTTCTCGACCCGAGTGCTCACCCCAAGTCTGTGCACGTTCACTCCTCCCCAGCCCCACGTACGTATGAGGGTCCCCTCGTGGCAACCATAACCAGCAATGGAGAACCGGTGACTCCCGCACGGCGCGGTCCCTGTTCACGCCGACGCGTCCGCTGCCGGACGGCCTCCATCCTCCACCGACAGGCCGCGGACCCACTCCCCGGTACCACTTGGCCACCCTTAGGGCTTTGGACACACACGGTATTAGGCGAATCGCCCCTCGGGAATGGCGAACCGGTAGAAATTTTCGCCCGCCGGTCACAAAACCGGTTGGGAAGTGCGGTGTTCTGGGGGCGTATGGGTGTTCAATGCCCCGGATTCCGCCATTACGGTTCGGCTTCGACAGTGGTTTGGTTCGCGCCACTGAAGGCGCTGAGTAGTCGTTCGGCGGCCAACGTGGCGGTGATCTCCCCGTCACGCACCGTCGTTTCCAGATCCGGTGCGAGCGCGCGGACCGCGGGGTCGGTGCGCAACCGGTGCAGCAGCCGGTCCCGGACCTGCGCCCACATCCAGTCGACCTGCTGGGTGGCGCGGCGCGTCGCCAGCTCACCGGCGTCCTCCAACGCCGTACGGTGCGCCAGCACCTGCTCCCATACGGCATCGAGCCCGTTCCCCTCCAGGCCACTACAGGTCAGCACGGGGGGCGTCCATGACGGGCTGACCGGTTGCAACAGGTGCAGCGCGCGAGACAGTTCGCGCGCGGCCTTGCGGGCGTCCGCCTCGTGCGGGCCGTCGGCCTTGTTCACCGCGACCACGTCCACCAGTTCCAGAACGCCTTTCTTGATCCCCTGCAACTGGTCCCCGGTACGCGCCAGGGTCAGGAACAGGAAGCAGTCCACCATGGCGGCCACCGCCACTTCCGACTGGCCGACGCCCACCGTCTCCACCAGTACGACGTCGAATCCGGCGGCCTCCATGAGGACCATGGTCTCCCGGGTGGCCCGCGCCACCCCGCCGAGCGTCCCGGCTGTGGGGGAGGGACGCACGAACGCGTTGGGGTCCACCGCCAGGCGCGCCATCCGGGTCTTGTCCCCCAGGATGCTGCCGCCGCTGCGAGTGGAGGAAGGGTCCACCGCCAGCACCGCGACCCGGTGCCCGTCACCGGTCAGCCTCGTGCCGAGGGTGTCGATGAAGGTGGACTTGCCCACGCCGGGCACCCCGGTGACGCCGACCCGGTGCGCGGCCCCGCTGTGCGGGAGCAATCGCACCAGGAGCTCCTGGGCCAGCGCGGCGTGGTCGGCGCGTCGCGACTCCACCAGGGTGATGGCCCGCGCCAGGGTGGGGCGGTGCCCCGCGAGGACGCCCTCGGCGTAGGTGTCGATGTCGATGGATGTGGCCATGTCTTCTCTTCCGCCTACGCCGGATCGTCGCCTGGACGCGGGAACGTCCCCGGACCCGGGGGCCGCCTTGGGGTGAGGGAGGACCGTGTGCGCCCACCCGCCATCAGACCAGGTCCGCGCAGGAGTCTGGCGCACCGGGCCCGGTGGCCGTGGACAACGGGATGGCCGCGCAGCGGAACCTCCTAGTGGCCGAGTCGTTCGCCGAGGGTGCCGAGCAGGTCCAGCGCGGCCTCGGAGATGACCGTGCCCGGCGGGAAGATCGCCGAGGCCCCCGCCGCGCGCAGGGCGTCGAAGTCCGCGGGCGGGATGACGCCGCCGACCACGATCATGATGTCGGGGCGGCCCAGCCCCGTCAGTTCCTCGCGCAGCGCCGGCACCAGCGTCAGGTGCCCCGCAGCCAGCGACGACACCCCGACGATGTGCACGTCGGCCTCCACCGCCTGGACCGCGACCTCCGCGGGGGTCTGGAACAGCGGGCCCACGTCCACGTCGAAGCCGAGATCGGCGAAGGCCGTCGCGATGACCTTCTGCCCCCGGTCGTGGCCGTCCTGACCCATCTTCGCGACCAGGATGCGGGGACGGCGCCCCTCCGCCTCCTCGAACTCCACTACTCGCGCCGCGACCGCGTCCATGGTCGCCGTCCCCCCGCTCGAAGAACCCGCCTCGTCCCGGTACACCCCTGAAATGGTACGGATCTGCCCGGAGTGGCGACCGAACACCTTTTCCATCGCGTCGGAGATCTCCCCGACCGTCGCGTAGGCCCGCGCGGCGTCCACCGCGTGGGCCAGCAGGTTGTTCTCCAGCGTCGTTCCGTCGGAGGCGGCTCCCGCCGCATTGGTCAGCCGCTCCAGTGCCGCACGGGTCGCGTCCTCGTCGCGCTCCTCGCGCAGCCGCCGCAGCTTGTCCAACTGCTCGGCGCGCACCCGGCTGTTCTCGACCTTCAACACGTCGATCTCGTCGTCGTGGTCGGGACGGTACTTGTTGACGCCGATGACCGGTTGGCGACCCGAGTCGATCCGGGCCTGGGTGCGCGCCGCGGCCTCCTCGATCCGCATCTTGGGGATGCCGGCGTCGATGGCCTTGGCCATCCCGCCGGCCTCCTCCACCTCGCGGATGTGGCCCCAGGCGCGCGCGGCCAGCTCGTAGGTCAGGCGTTCGACGTAGTCGCTGCCGCCCCACGGGTCGATCACCCGCGTGGTGCCCGACTCCTGCTGCAGCAACAGCTGGGTGTTGCGCGCGATACGCGCGGAGAAGTCCGTGGGCAGCGCCAGCGCCTCGTCCAGGGCGTTGGTGTGCAGCGACTGGGTGTGGCCCTGGGTCGCGGCCATCGCCTCCACACAGGTGCGCACCACGTTGTTGAAGACGTCCTGGGCGGTCAGCGACCAGCCCGAGGTCTGGGAGTGCGTGCGCAGGCTCAGCGACTTGGTGTTGGCGGGTGCGAAGCCGTTGACGAGCCTGGCCCACAGCAGCCGCGCCGCGCGCAGCTTGGCGACCTCCATGAAGAAGTTCATCCCGATCGCCCAGAAGAACGACAGCCGCGGCGCGAAGGAGTCCACGTCCAGCCCGGCCGCGCGGCCGGCCCGGATGTACTCCACGCCGTCGGCCAGTGTGTAGGCCAGTTCCAGGTCGGCGGTGGCCCCGGCCTCCTGCATGTGGTAGCCGGAAATGGAGATGGAGTTGTAGCGCGGCATCTTCTGCGAGGTGAAGGCGAAGATGTCGGAGATGATCCGCATGGAGGGCTGCGGGGGGTAGATGTAGGTGTTGCGGACCATGAACTCCTTGAGGATGTCGTTCTGGATGGTTCCCGAGAGTTTGTCCGCGCTCACCCCCTGCTCCTCGGCGGCCACGATGTACAGCGCCAGCACCGGCAGCACCGCGCCGTTCATCGTCATCGACACGCTCATCCGATCCAAGGGGATGCCGTCGAAGAGCCGGCGCATGTCGTAGATGGAGTCGATGGCCACCCCGGCCATGCCCACGTCGCCCGACACCCGCGGGTGGTCGGAGTCGTAGCCGCGGTGCGTCGCCAGGTCGAAGGCCACCGACAGGCCCTTCTGCCCCGCGGCGAGGTTCCTTCGGTAGAAGGCGTTGGACTCCTCGGCGGTGGAGAAGCCCGCGTACTGGCGGATCGTCCACGGCTGGTTGACGTACATCGTCGGATAGGGGCCCCGTAGGAACGGTGCGATTCCCGGATAGGTGCCCACGAAGTCCAGCCCGGCGCGGTCGGCGCGGGTGTACAGCGGTCGGACACCGATGCCCTCCGGGGTCTCCCACACCAGGGCATCGGGCCCCTTGCCGGTGGCCGCCGCCAGTGCCTCGCGCCACTGCCCGCTCAGCGCAGGACTGTCGCAGACCGGGAGGGCGCCGCCCTCGACCGCGGCGAAGTTCGGGATGTTCGCGCTCATCGCGCCGCCCCCAGGGTGTCGTTGAGTCGTGTCAACAGGGTGAGTGCGTCGCAACCGGCGAAGACGAAACCGTCCACCCCGGCCCGTTCCAGCTCCGCGGACCGTTTTCCGGCGAGCAGCACCTGCTCGGCGCCGGCCGCCTTCAACGCGGCGGCCGCATCGGCTGCGTGCTCCGCGTAGACCTTGTCGCTCGAGCAGAGGCAGGCGATGCGCGCGCCGCTGGCGGTGAAGGCGGCGGCCACCGCCTCAGGCCCCTCGGCGCCGCCCCCGGGGGTGGTCGCGATCCCGCCCGCCTGGAACAGGTTGGCGGCGAAGGTGGCCCGGGCCGTGTGGGCGGCCACCGGTCCGAGCGTCGCGAGGAAGACGTGCGGTCGCGCACCGGTTGCCGCGAGTACGGCGTCGGAGCGATCGCGCAGCGCCTCGTAGTCCTCGGCGTAGCGGTGGACGGGCAGCGCACCCGGTGCGGCAGGTGCGGAAGGTGCGGCCGGACGGACCAGCGGCTTCTCGGCCAGGTTGGGAAATTCGCTCACCCCGGTCAGCGGATCGCGTCGGTGCGCCAGGTTGGCCCGGCGTCGCTCCCAGACCTCCCGTACCCGTTCGGCCACCACCCCGTCCGCCAACGCCGTTGCGGCGCCGCCGGCGCCCTCAAGTTCACGCAGGAACGCCCACCCGTGCTCGTAGAGGTCCGCGGTGAGGCGCTCCACGTAGAACGAGCCACCGGCGGGGTCGATCACCCTCGCCACGTGCGACTCCTCCACCAGCAGCGCCTGGGTGTTGCGGGCGATGCGCCGGGACAGGCCGTCGGGCAGTCCCACTGCCGTGTCGAAGGGCAGCACCGTGATCGCGTCGGCGCCGCCGGCGCCCGCACCGAAGCAGGCCAGTGTGGTGCGCAGCATGTTCACGTAAGGGTCCCGCCGCGTCATCATCGCCGCCGAGGTGACCGCGTGCTGGCGCATCCCCCGGTGGTGCGGTGCCAGGCCGCACACCTCGGTGACCCGGTTCCACATGGCGCGTGCGGCCCGCAACTTGGCGATGGTCAGGAACTGGTCCGCCGTCGCGGCGAAGCGGAACTCGATCCGGGAGGCGGCATCGGCCGTGCTCAGCCCGGCATCGGTGAGGGCCCGCAGGTAGGCGACACCCGCGGCCACGGCCGCGCCCAGTTCCTGGGCCTCCGAGCCGCCCGCGTCGTGGACGGGCGTCCCGTCGGCCACCATCAGCCGCAGGGCCGGGTAGCGGGCGGCGTAGGGTGCCGCCAACCCCGCGGCCTCCGCGACCTCGGCCCGGCCACCGGTGCGCGCGGCGGTCCCCAAGGGGTCGATGCCAAGGCAGCCGACCACAGCGCTGTCGGGAACGCGGCGGTCGGAGTGCGCCTGGAGCAGGGCCCGCGCTGCCGCCTCGTAATCGGTTCCGGCGTCCAGGGTGACAGGGGCGAGGTCGAGGTAGACGTCGGCGAGGACCTCACCGATGTGCTCCGTGGCGACCCCGGCGGCGCCCGTGGCCAGCCAGAGGGAGGTGACGCCGTTCTCCAGGTCGGCCATTACCGCCTTGCGGGTGGCGGCGGGGTCGGGATCGGCGTGACGCTGGCGGACGTCCCAGCCGTTGGGCACCGCACCCTGCGGCCGTGAGCCGCGGGTGAACGGTGCCAGGCCGGGGAAGCCGGAGTCGAGGCCGTCGTCCCCGGTGTAGAGCGGTCGGATCGTGATCCGGTCGTAGGTGGTCGAGTTGAGCAGGTCCTCGGGAGAACGGGCGGAGTCGGGGTCGGCCCCGCTCTTGCGCAGCACCCCCGCCACCAACTCGCGCCACTGCCCGGGATCGGCCGAGGGGAACTCGGCTGCCAGGGCCAGTGCCTCGGGTGCGGTGGCTGCGTTCTCCGGCACACTCATAGCCGAAAGCGTAGAGAACGCCGTTCGGTATCGGGTCCACCAGGGTGCACAAAATTTTCGTTCCCGAGCTGGTGCACCCTGCCAGTGACCGGGCCGGGACCGAAAGTGCCCCGGGTGACGGACCGCGTCCTCACGCCCCGGGGCCGGGGGAATCGCTGGGCCGGGGAGCGTCCGGTTCGGGAGCGAACACGAAACGCTGACGGTTCTGTACGACCAGGGCGTGACCGTCCCGGGTGATCGCCTCCACGTAGCCGGTCAGCTCGTCGGAGACCGCTGCCTTGTCGTCGGCCTCCAGCACCACCTGGCCGCTGTCGTCCTCGGCGCCCCGGGAGTCGCCGTAGATGTAGCCCCCCAGTGCGAACCGCGGCACGATCGAGCGTTCCTCCTGGTCCTCGAACTGCCAGCGCACCGCGCCCGTGGCCAGATCCACCGCGATCATCGGGGTGGTGCCGCTGGACTGGGGCAGCAGCAGGGTGTCGGTGGTCGGGTCGAGGACCGTACCGGGGACCGGCGCGGTACCCAGGGACGCGCTGACGGGGTTGGCACCGGGTTCGGCGAGCGACCACACCAGTGCGCCGTCGTCCAGATCGTGCAGCGACAGGACCGACGGCTCCTCGGGCATGCCCCAACGCACCAGTACGGTCTCGCGCTCCTCGGGCGGGGCGGGAGAGGCCGAGGGGGCCGGGCTCGGACGTGCACTGGTCGAAGGCGTTGCCGGCCCGGTCGCCTCGGCATCGGGGGGCACGTCCAGCGTGTAGAACCCGGCCACCTGGGGGCGGGCGCCACTCAGCACGGTGTCCTCGGCGAGTTCCGGGGATTCGCCGGACACGCTCCACAGCAACGCGCCGTCGTCGTCGAGATCGCGGGCCTGTAGACGTCCCGCGCCGTCGTCGAGCAGGACCACCTCGCCGCGTGCGGTCACCGGCACGCCCAGGTGCGCGACGGCCTCCTCCGCCTCTGCGCTGTCGGTCGGGTCCGCCGCCTCCTCGTCGTCCTCCTTCTCGGGGGCGGCAGGCGGTTCGGGCTCGGTGAACTCGTACTCCCAGACCGCTTCGCCGTCGGGGCGCGCGATGGCGAACGCGCCGTAGGGCTCGTTCGGCGTCCAGTCGGCGGGACGCCGCACCACCCATCCGTTGAGGTAGCCCTCGCGGGGGTCCGAGCCGCTCCACACCTGCTCGCCGGCATCGTCCAGGACCGTGGTGACGGTTGTGCCGTCGCCGGGGCGGCTCACCTCGAACACGTCGTCGCCGGAGTCGTCGGTGGTGAACCGCTCCACGCGCTGGGAGTCCTCCCAGAGCGTGCGGCCGTCGGCGGCGTCCTGGAGAAGGTGCCGTTCCTCGCTGTTGGCGGAGATCAGGAAGGAGTCGCCGACCGCCTGGATGCGCACGCCGAGAGGGTCGTCGAGGAGGTCGGGGCCACTGCCCTCGGGCCCGTGCAGGAACCGCAGCGCCTTCCCGGACAGCCCTGGCGGGGCCGCACCGTCATAGGTGGTGGGCAAGGGGGGCGGAGAACCGGTCGGGGCCTCGGGTTCGGGGTCGTCGGTACAGGCCGCGGCGGTGACGAGCAGACACGCCCCGGCCGTCAGCGCCAGTACCCCTCGCGCCCGGCTGCGCATTCCCGTTCACTCCCCTCGCGACGGCTGTCCCTGTTGACCGATCCTAGAACCAGCTGTCGTACCGTGACACAGCCCTTGTCCGTCCCGTTACGGTACGCGTCGCCGGGCACGTCCGCGGCTTGCGGGGCGCCGCTTGGGCTCCCGCGAACCGCGGCGACCACCCGAGGCGGGTTAGGCTCCGGTGCCATGAGGATTTATCAGAGCGAACTGCGCTCCCTGGAAGGTGAGTCGTTCCGGCTGCCGCAGGACCAGCTGCTGCTGATTGTCAACGTCGCCTCCAAGTGCGGCGCGACTCCGCAGTACAGCGGCCTGGAGCGTTTGCAGGAAGGGTACGCCTACCGGGGTTTCTCCGTCATCGGCGTTCCGTGCGACCAGTTCGCCGGTCAGGAGCCGGGTTCCGCGGAGGAGATCCGGCTGTTCTGTGCCATGACCTACGGCATCAGCTTCCCCCTGCTGGAGAAGAGCGAGGTCAACGGGCCGAAGAGGTTGCCGCTCTACGCGGAGCTCACCAAGACCCGCGATTCCTCCGGACTGGCCGGAGACGTCGCGTGGAACTTCGAGAAGTTCCTCGTCGCCCCCGGCGGCAAGGTGCTCAATCGTTTCCGGACCAGCGTCCAGCCCGAGGATCCCGAGGTCATCTCGGCGATCGAGGAGAACCTTCCCGGATAGCCCGCCAGCGGCGCGTACGGACGCAGTCCTCGGCCGGGTCCGCGGCACAGGCGGTCACGTCGTGCCTGCCGGCCCGGCGCAGCCGTGCGCTGCGCCGGGAGCGGTGTTTCGCCCAGTGGGAGCGCCCGGCCGTTTGCCAGGCGCTCTACGATGTCTTGCGATGCGCATACTGGTGGTCGAGGACGACGATCGCGTCGCGCGGGGACTGGTCACCGCGTTGCGCAACGCGTCCTACGAGGTGAACCGGGTCTCCACCGCCGCTGCTGCGCTGCGTGCGCCAGCGGCGGACGTCGTGCTGCTCGACCTCGGACTGCCCGACGCGGACGGCATCGACCTGCTGCGCAAGCTCCGGGAACGACCCGAGATCGCGATCATCGCCGTCACCGCACGCGCAGAGGAACGGGAACGGGTCCGGGGCCTGCGTTCCGGCGCCGACGACTACGTCGTCAAGCCCTTTGGGATCGCCGAGCTTCTGGCGCGCATCGACGCCGTGCTGCGCAGGACCCGAGCGGCCCGCGCCGGGGCCGATCCCGAACCCCCGTTGAGGATCGGGCCGCTCACGGTGGACACCGAAGCCAGGGAGGCGAGCCTGGGCGGTGCGGCACTGTCGCTGACCCGCAAGGAGTTCGACCTGCTGGCTCTGCTGGCCGGTCGGGCGCCGGGAGTGGTGGGCCGTGACGTCATCCTGGACCAGGTGTGGGGGGCCACCTGGGAGTCGTCCTCGCGGACCCTGGACACCCACATCGCCGCCCTGCGCGGCAAGCTCGGTGATCAGGTCCGCATCCAGACCGCGCGCGGGGTCGGCTACCGGCTCCTCGCCGAGGCGGAACCGGGCTAGCCGGTGCTGCGCAGGCTGCTGATCGTCCTGTTGCCGCTGGCGTTCGTCCTGGTGGCGGCGCTGGGTGTGCCGCTGAGCACCATCGTGGCCCAACAGGAGACCCAAGAGGTCTACGTGGACCGGCTCAACGACATCGGTCGGTTCTCCTCGCTGGCGGCGACCGCACTGGCCGCCGAGCGCACCGAGTCGTTGGCCATGGAACTGACCCGCTACGAGGATCTCTACGGCATCCCGGTGGCGCTCCTCGACCCCGCGGGTGAGGTGCTGTTGTCCTCGGGGCCCGGGCACGAGGTCGAGAACGTGCTAGCCGACCCCGCCACCCGCGGCGTACTGAACGAGGCACTGGCCGGGTACCGCCCGGAGGCGCCCACGGCGGTGTGGCCCTGGAATCCCGCCCCCCTGATCCTCGCCGAGCCCATCGGGCGCGACAGCGAGGTGGTGGGGGTGATGGTGCTGGTGTCGCCCACCGCGAAGCTGCGCGACCAGATCCTTGTCAGCTGGGGCAGGCTCGCCCTGGTCGGGCTGTTGCCCACGGCCGCGCTCGCAGCCGTGGCCTGGCCGGTCTCGCGCTGGGTGCTCCTGCCGGTGCGTCGCCTGGACGCGGCCACCGCCAAGATCGCCGACGGTGACCTGTCGGTGCGCGCCGACGCGGAGGGCGGCCCACCCGAGCTGCGCACCCTGGCCGGGTCCTTCAACGCGATGGTGGACGTCGTGGAGCGCTCCCTGCACCGTCAACGGGCGTTCGTCTCCGACGCCTCCCACCAACTGCGCAATCCACTGGCCAGCCTGCGTCTGGCGGTGGAGAACATCGAGCCCCACCTGGAGGGCGAGCAGGCCCGCGAAGCCCACGCCGACGCGGTCGAGGAAGCGAAGGCCATGCACCGTATGCTCAACGCGCTGTTGGCCGCGACCCGGTTGGAGAGCTTCAATCAGGCCGAGCCGGTCGAACTGGACGAGGTCTTCGACACCCGCCTGGAGCGTTGGCGGGTGCTGTGCGCAGAGCGCGGACTCGACCTGGAGACGCACATCCCGCCGGGGCTGCGCATCCTGGAACCGCCGGGCGGCCTGGGCAGCGTTCTCGACGAGCTGATGAGCAACGCCATCCGGCTCTCGGGCGGCTCCCGCGTCGTGCTGCGCGCGCGTCCCGGCGATCCGGTGGAGCTGTCGGTGATCGACGACGGAGTCGGCCTGGACTCCGACGAGCGCGTGCAGGCGCTGCAGCGCTTCTGGCGGGCGACCAAACACCAGAACACCGTCGGCACCGGGTTGGGGTTGGCCATCTGCGCCGAACTCGTGCAGGCCGCGGGCGGTGAGTTGCGTCTGCGCCCGGGGCTGCCCCGGGACGGCGGCTACGGCCTGGCGGTGGTCATCGGTCTGCCGCGCGCCGAGGACGACCCCCGCTGACCGCGGCGTCCCCGTCCACCCCGGGGTAATGGCGGAAACCGTGCGGCCGGGGTGGGATCACGGGGTCCAGGGGCCGGTGCGGTCGGGGTCGAACCAGCCGCTGACACCGGCGCGCGCCTGGTCGATGCGCCGCATGAGGCGTTCGTGCATCGGGGGCAGGTCGGCGTAGGCGAACCAGCCGACCTCCAAGGACTCGTCGTCGTTGACCCGAGGGGTGCCGCTCACCGGATGGCAGCGAAACGCGAGGTCCAGAAACTGGACCCGGTCGTCGTTGGGGTAGGTGTGGGGCTCCTCCATCACCACGCTGACCAGTTCCGCCACCCGTATCCGCACGCCGGTCTCCTCCTCGATCTCGCGCACGAGGGCGGCCGCCGGCTGCTCGCCCGGCTCGACGATTCCCCCCGGGGTGGCCCAGTGGCCGTCGTCGGCGCGCCGGTGCAGCAGGATTCGGTCTTGGTCGTCGATGACGATCGCCGTCGCACCGATCAGCAGCAGAAGGTCGTGGCCAAGGCGCTCGCGCAGTTCGAGGACGAAGGAGGGAGTCGGCATGTCCCGACCCTACAGAGCGCCCGCCGCCGGGGCGGCCGCTGCGGGGCGCGCCGCACCGGTCACTTCTTGGCGGCCCGGAACCACGTCTGCGCGCCCGGGTGCAGCGGCACGGGGCCGGTGGCGATGCCGGTGCGCACGTTGATGTGCGCGGCCTCGGGACGGTCGGCGGCGATCACCGAGGACTGGGTGAAGACGGTCTCGGTGACGATCGCGCCGACCTCCGGGGCCAGGTCGGCCCGGCACAGCAGCAGGTTGGGGATGGCCACGGTGCGGCAGGGCGGCACCCCCGGGTACGCAGTGGACGGCACGGTCGCGGGAATGTAGGGACCGGGGTAGGTGTCCACCAGGTCGGTCGCCTGCTCCTCCAGAGGGATGAAGCGGACGTCGTGGTCCCGGGCCAACGCCTCGATCGCGGGGGTGGGGATACCGGTCAGGGAGAACAGGGCGTCGATCTCGCCGTCGACCAGTGCCCGTGCCGACTCGGCCTGGTCCAGGCGCACGTCGTCGATGCCCAGACCGGTCAGGCGGATCAACCGTTCGCAGGTGAACTCGGTGCCCGAGCCTTCCGCGCCCAGGGAGACGACCCGACCGGCCAGGTCCGCGTATTCCTCGACGGGGGAACCGGCGAGCACCACGAGGTGCAGGTGGCTGTCGTAGACCCGGCCCAGTGATCGTGCCCAGGGCGGTGGGGTGGCGTTCTCGCCGACCACCGCGTCCAGACTGGCGAACCCCAACTGTGCCTGGTTCCTGCTGAGCATTCGCAGATTGTCCGCCGAGGCACCCGTCTCCACCGACCGCACTCTCGTCTGTGTCAGCCGGGTGGCCAGGACCCCCGCCAGAGCAGCGCCGATCTCGCGGAACACCGCGCCGGGCGGACCGGTGGCAAGGATCAGCTCCGCGGGGTCCACAACGGTGTCGGAGGCGCATCCGCTCAGCACCGCGAGGCCGCCCAGCAGGGCGGCACGGCGGGTGAGACCGGGGCGTTCGAGCACGCCGCAAGCCTACGCGCTCTGTTTCGGGGTGCGACCCCGCTCACAGCCGCGTGCCAACGGTGGCCACACAGGGAGACGGGCGTCACACAGTGTGCATTCCGGTGACCCAGCGCACCGGAATGTCAGACGAACCTGAAGTTTCAACCGTGTGGCTTGCTCGTAAAACACGACTGTGGCGAGAGTCATGTGACGCCCCGCACAAACCCGCTAGGAGGTCCGACGTGTCAGCCCTCGGACAAGCCGCACCATCCCCGGAAGGCCCGGACACCGGTTCCGCGAAGCCGGCCCGACGCAAGCGCATCTACCACCAGCTCTATTTCTGGGTGCTGGTCGCAATCGCGTTGGGCATCACCTTCGGCCTGACCTTCCCGGAGCAGGCGGCCCAGACCAAGTGGCTGGCCGACTTCTTCATCAAGCTCGTCAAGGTCGTCATCGCCCCCACGATCTTCTGCACGGTCGTCGTGGGTATCGCCAACCTCGGCAACCTGGCCAGGGCCGGAGGGCTGGCGCTCAAGACCGTCCTCTACTTCAACGTCACCACGGTCTTCGCCCTGGGCATCGGCCTCGTCACGATCAACCTGCTCCAGCCCGGCGTGGGGCTGAACATCACCCTGGACGAGTCGGCGGCGGCCGGAACCATCCAACAGGTTCAGGAGACCGGAGGCGAGGGCCTCACCGGCTTCCTGCTCAGCCTGATCCCCACCACGTTCTTCTCCGCCTTCACCGAGGGCCAGCTGATCCAGGTCCTGGTACTGGCGATCCTCGTGGCGTGCGCGCTGTCCATGATGGGTGAGCGCGGCAAGCCCGCGATCCGCGCCCTGGACACCATGTCCCACATCATGTTCGGTGTCATCAAGATCGTGATGTACGCGGCCCCCATCGGCGCGTTCGGCGGAATGGCCTTCACCGTCGGCGAGTACGGCGAGCAGGTCCTCGGCAGCCTCGCCTACTTCATGCTCAGCTTCTACATCACCTGCATCCTGTTCATCGGCCTGGTCCTGGGTGCGGTCTGCCGGATGACGGGCTTCAGCCTGCTGAAGTACATCCGGTTCATCCGCGACGAGCTGCTCATCGTCCTGGGCACCTCCTCCAGCGAGTCGGTCCTGCCCCGGATGCTGGTGAAGCTGGAGGCGGCCGGCGCCAAGAAGTCGGTGGTCGGCCTGACCATCCCGACCGGCTACTCGTTCAACCTGGACGGCACCGCCATCTACATGACCATGGGTGCCATCTTCATCGCCCAGGTGACCGGCGTCGAGGTGTCCATCTGGACCCAGATCGGCCTGCTGCTGTTCATGCTGATCTCCAGCAACGGCGCCGCGGGTGTCAGTGGTGCCGGCCTGGTCACGCTGGCGGCGTCCCTGGCGGCCTTCGACGACGTGATCCCGCTGGCCGGCATCGCGCTCATCGTCGGTATCGACCGCTTCATGTCCGAGGCCCGTGCGCTCACCAACCTGACCGGCAACGGCATCGGGACGCTGGCGATCGCCCGCTGGAACGGCGAGCTCGACCGGGAGCGTCTGCGCTACGTGCTGGACAACCCCAACTCCGTCGACATGGACGCCCTGATGAAGTTCGACCCGCACTCCGAGGCGGAGACCTCCGGTGCGGTATCCACCGAGACCGCGTCCACCGAGGCCGCGTCCGCCCAGACCGCGTCCGCAGAAGGGGGCACCGATCCCGCGCCGCCCGGCGACGGGGGCGACAGGGCCGGTGCCTCGGCCGGGCACCCCAAGACCGGCTGACCGCCTTCCCGTCCCTCCCCGGCTGGTCGGTCCGGAGAAAACGGGTACCCGCGCCGCTTCCCCTCCCAGCGGCGCGGGTACCCGCGTCCTGTCCCCAGGGCAGGGCGTACGTGCCGGCGCGGGGGCGCCGGCACGTACGATCGGGTCGGCGATGAGAACGATCAAGCACGACGGCGAGCACGAGCTCGACATCAAGAAGTCCCGGTTCATCTGCGCGCTCGCCCGGGTCGGCGACGAGGCCGCGGCCCGCGCGTTCATTGCACAACGACGCAGACTGCACTGGGGTGCCGGCCACAACTGCACCGCGTACGTGCTCGGTGCCGACGGCGGTGTGCAGCGCTCCAGTGATGACGGTGAACCTTCGGGCACGGCCGGGGTCCCGATGCTGGAGGTGCTGCGCCACCGCGGGATCACCGACACCGTCGCGGTGGTGACCCGCTACTTCGGTGGGGTGAAGCTCGGTGCAGGCGGTCTGATCAGGGCGTACGGGAACGCCGTTGCTGCTGCCGTCGACGTGTCCGGGCTGCTGGAGCTGCGTACGCTCCTGGTCGTCGAGGTCCTCGCCGACTATCAGCAGGCCGGACGTCTGGAGAGCGATCTGCGCGACTCCCGCCACCGGGTCCTGGCAGTGCGCTACGAGACCGATGTCCAGGTGGACGTGGCGGTGTCCGACGAGGAACTTCCCGGGTTCCTGGCCTGGATCGCCGAGCTCACCGCCGGCCAGGCTCTGTGCGAGGTGCGAGGGAGCACAGTGGTGGAGGTCGATCCCGGCTGAGCCGGGCTTTCCCTGCCGCTTGAGCGGGACGAGAATCACAGACCGGTCGGTATGTAGGTGGCCTATCCTGGTCGGGAAGGGGCCCGGGGCGTCCGAGGCCGCACGACGCGGGAGGCGGACACATGACCAAGCCGGTGGAACCGGACGCGGGTGCTGCTGAAACCGCCCCACTCTCGGTCCCGGACCGGCTGACCGCCGCGGCGACCCGGCTCTTCGCCGAGCACGGGTTCGAGCGAACCTCGGTGCAGGAACTGGTGGAGGCCGCAGGGGTCACCAAGGGCGCGATGTACCACTACTTCACCTCGAAGGACGATCTGCTCTTCGCCGTGTACGAGCGGGTGCTGAGTATGCAGACGCGGCGGCTCGCCGCGTTCGCCGAGGCGGAGGGGCCGGTGGCCCGGCGGTTGCACCAGGCCGCGGCCGATGTCGTCATCACCACGGTGGACAACCTCGACGACACCCTCATCTTCTTCCGTTCCCTGCACATGCTCTCTCCCGCGCGCCAGTCGCAGGTGCGCAAAGAACGCCGCTCCTACCACGAACTGTTCCGGTCGCTTGTCGAGGAGGGGGCCCGCGAGGGCGCCTTCCGGACCGACGTGCCGCCCGACATCGTGGTCAGCCAGTATTTCGGCGCGGTCCACCACCTCGGCATGTGGTACCACGCCGACGGCGAGTTGAGCGGTGCCCAGGTCGGCGAGCACTTCGCGGACCTGCTCCTGGCCAGCCTCCGGACGTGAGCCCCGGCCGGCGGGCGGTCTGTTGTCGTGCGCCTGACCTGACCTGACCTGACCTGACCTGACCCGGCCCGGCCTCTGCCCTCTCTTGTCCCGACGCCGCCGTAGCGGGGGTGTCTGCCGTCCCGAGTCCGCGGTTCCGTTGAGGCGGACCGACGGCCGGGGAGGGGAAGACGCCGTGACCTCAACCGACGGCAGTATCCGGGAACGGCGTCCGCACCGGTCGTGGGGGAGCGGCTGCACCCGTTGGTCGGGGGTGCGGGCGCTCAGGGAGGGGGAGGGCGCACCGCACCGCGCCTCGTCAGCCGAACACCCGTCCGGGGCGGCTTCGGTCCCGGACGGCGGCGAGGCGACGCACCGTGCTCGGCCGCCGCGACAGCAGGTTGTGCAGGAGGGAGAAGAACCCCCGTTCGGTTCGGGCGCGCTCGGCCATCTCGCCCAGGTTGATGTAGGGGTACAGGTACTTGCCGCCGACCAGCACCCGAAGGCCGTGTGCGCCGTCAGGGCAGTGCGCGTAGGCGTGGTCGTCGGCGGTGTACTCCATCGCCCGTGACAGTGACGAGCCCACCCCGGGCAGGAGGGAACCCGCGCAACTGCCCAGACGGCGCCAGTAGCCGGTGTGACCGGCGGCGATGTGGCCGAGCTCGTGGGCGATCAGGAACCGCAGTGCCTCGGGGTCGCGGAGCCGCCCGCCCAGTTCGAAGAGGTCGGGGTCGAGGACCACGTAGCGCCGGGAGCCGTGCCCGGCCGCACCGAGGAGCGGTCGACGGCCGGGTCCCACGTACACGGCCGGGACGCGCCGCAGGTCCATCGCAGCGGACAGCTCGCGCAGCATTCGGTACACCTCGGGGAACTGGGTGGGCGAGACCTTGGCCGAGCGCGCCTTGTGATCGGCCTCGATGAGTCCTCTGATCAGCCAGTATCCCGTTATCGTGCCGAGCATGGCGAGGGCGGCCGTGCCGGGGGTGCCCGAGTGGATCCACAGGGCGCGGCTCAGGGCAGCGGCCATGCCCACTGTGATCACCAGGCAGGTGAGGAGCAGCGGAAGCTCCCAGGGATGTCGTCTCGCCGACGCGGCGCCGGCCGGAACGGTCCGTGACCGTTGCCCGGGTACCTGCTGGGATCGGTAAGGCGTCCCCGGTGCGTATCCCTGGGGAAACTGTGCGGGAAGAGGCGCCGCGCCATAGGGGAATCGGGCGGTGTCGTCGTGGTTCTCGGGGAGTTTCGCCTGGGCCATTTCCGCACCCTGCCGTTCGCATCGCGGCCCGCCAGCCACATAATGGCTACTTCAAGTAATGGAATATTACTTTCCGTATCTGGTTGTGATCGAATCATCCACGCGTGTTCCGCGCGATTCGGGGCGGCGGAGGCGGAATAATCCACTCGGCACCTCGACCGATACCCCAATGGGGTATCGGTCGAGGTGGGACGCTGAACGGGCGGGCGGGACGCGGACGACACGGTTCACCAGGCGCAGGCAACCGCACCGCGGGTTCCGCGCCAGGTTCTGGTGGAGCCCTGTCCTGTCGTTGTCGGGGGTGACGCGATCGCCGCCCCACCGGCGGTCGGGGTGCCGGCGCCCTCTTCGGGATCGTCCTGTCGCCGGCAGCGGTGGTGACGAGCCCGTCCGCCCTCGCCACCCGACTGCCGTGCAGGGCGGACCGCCCGTTGCTTCGTGAAGCGGGCCCCGTGGAGACGGGACCTCCTCCAGGGGCGGGCCTCAGTGCAGGCCGTGGTGTTCGAGTTCGTCGACGAGGAGGTCGAGGAACTGGTCGACCTCGTCCTCGGCGTAACCGCTGCGCAGCCGGGCCGAGGTGAACCGGACCGCGCGCACCTCTGTCGCACTCAGCGGTTCGGTTGCGTCGGCTCCGTTGAGCGCCGCGGAGATCGTCGCCTCTGCCCGGTCCAAAAAGGCGTCGACCTCGTCCTCGACGTAGCCGCTGCGCAGCCGGGTGGTGGTGAACCCCTTGTTCCGAATGTCCTCGGGGCGCAGCCGAAAGACCGTCCCGGCCGGCTTGTTCGGGACACCGGTTCGCTTGAACTGTCCGGTGTTCACGCTTGCGGCGTACAGTCCGGCAGCGCGCAGGCTCTCGGCGACCCGGTCGAGGAACTCGTCGACTTCTTCCTCGTCGTAGCCGCTACGGACAAGAGTGGTCCGGAACTGCGACCGCATGACATCCGAGGCTGTGATCAGGTCGCCGCCGCGCTGTCCGTTCGCTACCGCGGTGAGGGTGGCCTCGACCCTGCGCAGCAATAGGTCCACGTCATCCCGGACGTATCCGGGGCGCAGGCGCGAGGTGCTGAACCGCTTGTTGCGGATGTCCGCGGGCGTCAGTGGCATAGCCATATTGTGCATATCCGACGTGACCCACACCATATCTGCGCCCGATTGCGCGCGTCTTTGCTCCAGATCTCCGGTATTGCTGCGGCGGTCGACCGGATCGCTTCGTCCGTAGGGGATCGCGGGTCCGCCAGGCCGGGCCGGACGCTGTGCAGTCCTCTTCGGCCCGCCGGTGGCGACGGTCGGCCGGAACCCGCGAAGCCCTGCAACGGTCGCACCGAAAACAGGGCGCGGGGCGGACCGGATATTCCTGGGTCAGTCCCGAAGAAGATAGCGGGAGAGGCCCGCAGTGATGGCCTCGGCCGCCTCGTCGCGCCAATCGGGGTCGGTGAGGTTGGCGGCGTCGGTGCTGTTGCGCATGTTGCCGACCTCGAGGAAGACCTTGGGCACAGTGGACATGTTCAGCCCGCCCAGGTCGGTACGGAAGTCCAGTCCCTCGTCGGCGAGGTAGTCGGCGTGCGGTTGCACCTCGACGAACTCGTCGCGCAGGTCCTCGGCGAGTATGCGGGAGGGCTCCAGGATGGGTTCGGTGTACCCGGCCACCTCGCCCGGGGCGATGACGTGGAAGCCGCGTCCGCTCGCGGGTCCGCCGTCGGCGTGGATGGAGATCGCGACGTCGGCCTCGGCGTCGTTGCCGATCTGCGCGCGCTCGTTCACACAGGGGCCGACGCCTTTGTTGTCCGGCCTGGTCAGCACGACCGTCGCCCCCTCGGCGGCGAGGCGGTCACGCACACGTAGCGACAGATCCCAGTTGAACTCGTGCTCGGGGTACCCGTCGCCGGTGGAAGCACCGACGGTGTCGCACGCCTTCTTCTCGGGGCCTGCGGGAACCTGCTTGTTGATCTCGCTCGCGGCCTCGGCGTTCCCGCCGTTGTGCCCGGGGTCCACCACCACGGTGGCACCCGAGAGGGGCAGCTGCGGCCGCGGAGGTGCCGCGTTGTCGCCGGCGGCCGTTTCGCCCGCCCCGGGGGTCGGAAGGGGCAGGTCGGCGGTGCCCTCAGGATTGGGCCGGGCACCCTCGGGCAGGGAACCTGCGCATCCGGTCGCCAGGGACAGGCACAGCACGGGAAGCAGGGCGAGCGCCTGGATGCGCGATGATCGAGAGCGGCGGAGGCCGCGGGTGGTGCCGATGCTTGCCCCCGTTGGGATGAAGTGGGGTGGTTCGGTCGGGTCTGCGTGAACAACCTATGTCACGCACCGACTCTCCGGCTCGCGTCCGATGGCCGGGGTGAGGCCCATTTCACCGCGGAGTCCGCATAACACCGCCACTTGGCGGGAACAGAACGGGGCAGGGACGCGTCATATCGCAAGAGCACTCGGAGCGTCCCGAGCGCACCGATCTTGTCGAGGTGAAGCGAATGCGCAAGTCCAACCGAGCCGCGGCCGGCGCGGCAGCCTGGAAGGTCGTCAGTGAGGCCAACCAGCCGGGTAAGCCCCCCGTCGCCGACCGGATCAAGGCGCTGCCCCGGATGCTCGGGGCCAAGGCCAGGGGGCGTTACGACCAGCTCCCGGCATCCCGCGTACTGCTGTTCCTGGCCGGAATCGCCTACATCGCCTCTCCGGTCGACCTCATCCCGGAGCTGTTCATCCCGTTCCTCGGGCTGGCCGACGACATCGGTGTCGCGGTCTGGCTGACCAGTGCCCTGCTCGGCGAATCCGAACGTTTTCTCGCCTGGGAGCAGGTGGGTACCGACTACGTCGAGGGCCGGGTCGTCTCCTAGCCCCGGACATGCCGAGGGCGGGTCGCTTTCCTCGGCGACCCGCCCTCGTGCGTCGGGCAGTCATTCTCCCCCAGCGATCCTTCCGGACTCCGGAAGTTGGAGGGCGGGCTACTCGCTGCGCTGGCTCGGAATCCCGGCCAGGAGTGCACGGACTTCGGTCTCGCGGTAGCGGCGGTGGCCGCCCAGAGTCCGAATCGAGGTCAGCTTGCCGGCCTTCGCCCAGCGCGTGACGGTCTTGGGGTCCACGCGGAACATGGTGGCCACCTCGGCAGGGGTCAACAGGGGCTCCGCCTCGGGCGTGCGAGTTGACATTTGTACGGCCTCTCCTCCTGGATCTGTGTGCCGATCCTTGAGACTTCAATCCTGGCACTTGGCCCGGATGTCCAATATTGCCCTTAGGTCTACATATTGGCATCACCCGAGGTGATTGCGCGACCACTTAACGCGACTTTGTTGGATGGGAGCTCCAAAGTCGCACATGCGTTGCGTCACGCTGAGTGATTCTAGCGACACGTTTAGTGGCATGTGGCGTATTCGGTCAAAACTTCGTCCTCCGGCCCTGTCGTTCTCGATTCAACGACCTTGGGGTGCTAGGGCGGCGTTGGTCGATGCTCTGGATGCCCCGTCGGCTGGGCGGGGCTGCCGGGCCACCCATCAGCAGTTTTGCCTGCTGGGCATGAATGCCTGGTGCGTGTGTCGGCGCCTGTCAGGTGCCATGTGAACCCCCTTTGCGGCACGGGTGTTCAGTTACACAGAGTGCGCTCTGTAACGGTCTCAACACAGTCTATGTCGATATCTATCGGATGGTATGCCCATTTTCAGCAAAGTTGATGCCAACTGTGTAGCTCGTCATGACCTGTCCCACCTCTACCTGTTCGAAAATCGGTGGAACACCCTGAGAAACCTGGTGCACCAGGTTGACCCCGAGGGGTGGGAAAGACAGGGAACCGGGCCCGCGCCCGACCGCTCGCAGCCCCCCGCCAGAGCGCCGGATGGGGGCTCAGGGGCCTGCTGCCTGCGTTCAGTTGGCGTTGCGCAGTGCCCGAACAGCGTTCCAGCGCTGTCGAAGCCGCCCGGCCATGGCCTTGGCCAACTCGGGGTGCCCCGTCTCCAGGCCGATGAGCGCCGCGGACGCCTCCGCTACGGAGTGGTCGTCGCGCAGGGCGCTGTCGTCCATGAGATGCACCAGGCCGCCGTAGTCGAGCTCGAGGAGGGCCCGTGGGTGGGCCAGTTCGACCAACCACTCCTCCAGGCGCTCGACCGCGAACAGTAACGAGGAACCGGCCGCAGCAACCCCGCCCAGCAGGGATACCGCCCGGGTCAGCCGGGAGCGGGCGTCGGCCATCTCAGCGACGTACAGCAGGGTTCGGGGCTCGTGGCGTGGGGCGGGCTGCGGGGCAGTCTCCCCGAGGGCTCCGGTTCCGCCCGGGATGGGGAAGGACAGGTCGCGATCGGCACCGCGAGCAGGCCCCAGGACCAGGCAGCGCTCGTCGGCCTCGAACGGCAGCAGCCACGCGAGCGGGACCCGCCAGGTGCTGGTCAGGATCTGTGGGCTGGCGGGCTCGCCGCGCTCTCGCCAGCGGGCGAAGTCCGCGCGTACCTCTCCGGCCACCGTCTCTGTGATGAACGCCCCGCGCCGGCGCTCGTCGGTTTGGGTCTCGAACGACTCGAATGCCAGCCAGGAGCGCAGTCTGGTCTGCCATGGGCAGATGAACAGTTCGTCGCCGATCCTGCGCACATAGGCGTCGCCGCTCTCCTTCGCCGGTGCGACCACCGGAGGGGTGGCGCTCAGCCGGACCAGGCTCTGTGCGTGCTCGACCGCCATGGCCTCCACCCGTCGCGGCCGCGCGGGCGAGTCCGCGTACGCGCGCCAGTACGCCCGGTCGCGGCTGGAGAACGCCACAATCGGCTGGTAGAGCCGGAGATAGGCCGTATAGGGGAGCACGCCTGAATCGTGGCACACGACAGGGGATTTTCGGGGGACCTCCGCCCCTGCCAGCAAGCCACTTGTGGTCACTTCGCTGGCATGCCGATGCCGTCCCTTAAATGCGGAGACGGTACCGTGTCTGTGGCACTCCACGGGGCGTGACCCGCGTGCCGGGGGAACAGCGGGCGGCGTGAGCCGTGCGCCGACTCCTCCGGTCGCACCGGTCGTCCCCCGATGTCTGCGAAGCGAGCCCGGAGGGCGACGAGCGCTGGCACGTGAGTGTGCAGGGGCGGTGCGGGGGACGCCGGAGAGTGTCGGCGTCGTTCCGGCTTTGTGCGGCACGCTCGGTTCCGAGCGGGCGGCGTAGGCAGGTTGGTCCTGAACCGGGTACGGTTGTATCCGTACGTAAGCTGGCGCCTGTCCTCGTCAGTGCGGTGATGGTCGCCAGCCAGGCATTGTGGTTTTGCTAGTGATCTGGGGTTTGTGAGAACCCAATCGTTGAGGGGGTCGAGCCAATGGGGCGCGGCCGAGCCAAGGCCAAGCAGCAGAAGGTCGCCCGGCGGTTGAAGTACAGCGCCGGTGGTACCGACCTTGATCGGCTTCGGTCAGAGCTGGGTGTCGCTGAGGAAGACGTGTCGGTTGCGGAGCCTTCGGGCCCTCCGGATGACACCGAAGACCCTTACGACGACCTGGTCGACCGTTACGCGGACTACGCCGATCGGTACGCGGGTGGTGAAGAGGGCGCAGGGGACGATTCCGAACGTTCGGACAATCGTCGCTGATGCGCCCGGTAGTACCGTCAGCAGGCTGCAATATCCGCTCAACCGGGTTCATCGGTGTTGAGCAGGCCCTGCCGGTCCGGTCCACGTCAGTGGGCTGGGCCACGGAGTCTGTGGCCGGTGAAACGAGGCAGGTAACCCCGCCAGCGGGGCGTCGAAACCCGGGGCCGTCTCACTGAGACAGGCCCCGGTTTCGCATGTCTGCACCAAGGACCCGAGCTAGGCGTACTCACCGGTGAGAACGGCTTCGCCCGTCCCCGGGGCGAGCGTCCCCATCGTCCAGGCCCGCACGCCGCGTTCTGCGAGAACCGCCAGCGAGCGCTCAGCCGAGGCCGGTGCGACGATCGCGACCATTCCCACACCCATGTTGAAGGTCGCCTCCATGTCCGCGCGGGACACCTTTCCCTGCTCGGCGAGATAGCCGAAGACCGGGTCCGGGCTCCACGTCGAGCGGTCCAGCGTCGCGTCCACCGTGCCGGGAAGGGACCGTGCCAGATTCGCGGCGAGGCCGCCTCCCGTGATGTGGGAGAACGCGTGGACCTCCGCCGCCTCGATCAGCGCCAGGCAGTCCTTGGCGTACACCTTGGTCGGGGTGAGCAACACGTCCCCCAGCACCCCGCCCAACGCGGGCACCTCGGCGCGCAGGTCGAGCCCCGCCCGGTCGATCACGTGCCGGATCAGTGAGTAGCCGTTGGAGTGCGGGCCGGAAGAAGCCAGCGCGATCACCACGTCGCCCGCCCGCACCCGGTCGGGGCCCAGGATGGCATCCGCCTCGACGATGCCGGTCCCCGCGCCGGCGAGGTCGTACTCGTCGGCCCCCATCGCTCCGGGGTGTTCGGCGGTCTCGCCGCCGATCAACGCGCATCCGGCCTGACGGCAGCCCTCGGCGATCCCGCCGACGATCTCGGCGATCCGCTCGGGCACCACCGATCCGCAGGCGATGTAGTCGGTCATGAACAGCGGTTCGGCGCCGCTGACCACCAGATCGTCCACGACCATGCCGACCAGGTCGATGCCGATGGTGTCGTGCTTGCCCAACGTCTGGGCGAGCATGACCTTCGTGCCGACACCGTCGGTCGAGGTCGCAAGGACGGGCGCGGTGTACTTGGTCGGGTCCAGCCGAAACAGACCGGCGAACCCGCTGGAGTCGGTGACGAGCTCGGGGCGGTGGGTCCGTGCCACGTGCTTCTTCATCAGGTCCACCGCGCGCTCACCAGCGGCGATGTCGACCCCGGCAGCGGCGTAGGCCGGAGTGGTGTTGGTGCCCTCGGACACGCGGAAAACCTCTTCTTCGCTCGACTGGCGTCCCGGCGGGCCCGTGCTGGGGCCGCCGGGACGGGGAGAACTTGACTACGCCGACACCGACGCGCTCTTGGGGGTGCCGCACGACTTCTCCAGCAGGTACTTGCCTCTGGAGTCCTCGTCCACCTCGATGGGGTAGACGCCGTCGAAGCAGGCCCGGCACAGCCGGTCCTTGCGTACCTCGGTGGCCGAGATCAACTCGTCCAGACCGATGTAGGCGAGGGAGTCGGCGCCGATGGACCGGCAGATCTCCTCGGTGGAGAGGTTCCCCGCGATCAGTTCGGCCTTCGTTGCGAAGTCGATGCCGTAGTAGCAGGGCCACAACACCGGCGGGCTGGAGATGCGCACGTGCACCTCGGCGGCACCCGCCTCGCGCAGCATTCGCACCAGTGCCCGCTGTGTGTTGCCCCGCACGATCGAGTCGTCCACGACCACCAGCCGCTTGCCCCCGATGACATCGCGCAGGGGGTTGAGCTTGAGCCGGATGCCGAGTTCGCGCAGGGTCTGGCTGGGCTGGATGAAAGTACGGCCCACGTAGGAGTTCTTCACTAGCCCCTGCGCGAACGGGATGCCGCTGCCCTCTGCGTAGCCCACCGCGGCGGGAGTCCCCGACTCGGGAACCGGGATGACGATGTCGGCCTCGGCCGGGTGCTCCTTGGCGAGTCGCCGCCCCACCTCCACCCGTGCGCTGTTGACGTTGCGTCCTGCGATGGTGGTGTCGGGACGGGCAAGGTACACGTACTCGAACAGGCAGCCCTTGGGCTCTGCCGGAGTGAACCGTTTGGCGCTCACGCCGTTGGCGTTGATGACGAGCATCTCGCCCGGTTCCACCTCGCGGACCACGGTGGCCCCGACGATGTCGAGTGCCGCGGTCTCGCTGGCCACCACCCATCCGCTGTCGAGGCGTCCGAGCACCAGCGGGCGGATGCCCTGCGGGTCGCGTGCCGCGTAAAGCGTGTCCTCGTCCATGAAGACCAGGGAGAAGGCGCCCTTGACCTTGGGAAGCAGCTCCATCGCGGCTTCCTCGGTGGTGCGGTCGGGATTGGACGCCAGGAGGCTGGTGAGCACCTCGGTGTCGGTGGTGGCGGTGAGCCGGTCCGAAGGCAGCATCGCTGCGAGTTCGGGGGTGTTGATGAGGTTGCCGTTGTGGCCCAGCGCCAGACCGCCCTCACGGGCGGAGTAGAAGGTCGGCTGTGCGTTCTCCCACACCGGGGAACCGGTGGTGGAGTAACGGCAGTGGCCGATCGCCAGATGACCTCGGAGCGATTCGAGGGTCGCCTCATTGAAAACCTGGGAGACGAGCCCCATGTCCTTGTATACGACGATGCGTTCGCCATCGCTGAGGGCGATGCCCGCGGACTCCTGTCCACGGTGCTGCAAAGCGTAGAGACCGAAATAGGTGAGCTTGCTGACTTCTTCGCCGGGAGCCCAGACCCCGAACACTCCGCAGGCGTCCTGCGGTCCGCGTTCTTGTGGATCGATATCCATGGTCAGCCGGCCGTCGGGATGCGACACGTGCTTCAGCTTAACGTCTCATGTCCAAGCCCGTGTCAAGCAGGTCGGGACTCGTGTCCCCAGAGCGGAAGCAGGGCGGACAGGTCGGCGCGCACTCCACTGGCCGAGACCCGGTGCGCAGAGGTGGCTTCGGGCCAGTCCAGAGTTCCTGCGGCCAGCGCGATCCAGGTGAGTGGGTCGGTCTCCACGACGCCGGGCGGAGTGCCCCGGGTGTGCCGTGGCCCGGACAGGCACTGCACCGCTCCGAAAGGGGGAACCCTGACCTCCAGGGCGTGCCCGGGGACGCGCTCGGCCAGTTCGACCAGGGTTGCGCGCACCACCGCCTTCACCGCAGAGCGTTCGGGGGCGGCCCCGCTGTCCTGGGCGCGCAGCACGGCGTGCGCGCACGCCCGGAGGACATCTGTAGGAAGGTCGGGGCCGCAATAGGGGGCCTCGTCCAGGGCCTTGAGCTGGTCGTCGAGGGCGGTCCGCAATGCGGCGCGGCGTCGCTGGGTCGAGGTGGGCTTGGCGGGCACCCCACGACCCTAGCCCGTCTCGCGACGATCACGATCCCGAAACGATCGACAATGTCTCACCCGTCTGACGTGCGGTTACGACACGGACGAAGACGGCGATTGGGAAAACTGCCCCCAACGAGTAAGTTGATCAAATGTGTCATGTGGGTTACATGAGCCGAGGAGGGCGCTCTTCAAGGGCACCGCACCCGGATTCCCGTGCCCTGTCGGCGCATGTCACCGTGAAAAGGCCCAATACGCCCGGATACCCCGCACCGAGAGCAGGGGTGGTTAGGATGATTGCGCCACTACGTCGGCATTTGACGCCGGTGCGGTTCAAGTGAACATCGAGTGACGCGCCCCTGCGTCAGCTAACGAAGGGGTGCCGCGCGGCCACGCCCAGGGGAGGGGTGGCCATCGAACGCGGCTGCCCCAAATGGACCACGAGCCCCACCGCACTCCCGGGAGAGAGATGTGCGTCTTCGCCTGACACCGCGCGACGACAGTTATTACGAGATGTTCGCCGACTCGGCGAACAACTTGGTCATCGCGTCGAGACTACTGGTGGAGCTGATCAGCGACGGTGCTGATCGCGAGGCCATCACCGAGAAGATGCGGGCCTGCGAGCACGCCGGTGACGACCGCACCCACGCCATCATGCGAAGGCTCAACGAGAGCTTCGTCACCCCGTTCGACCGCGAGGATATCTACCGGCTCGCCTCCTGTCTCGACGACGTCATGGACTCCATGGACGCGGCCGTCGACCTCATCGGCCTCTACAGCCTCGATCGGTTGCCCAAGGGCATCATCGACCAGGTCGAGGTCCTGGAACGGGCCGCGGAGCTCACCGCCGAGGCCATGACGCGGTTGCGCTCCATGAAGAACCTCACCAGCTACTGGATCGAGATCAACCGGCTGGAGAACCAGGCCGACCAGATCTACCGGCGGTTGCTGGCGCACCTGTTCAGCGGTGAGTACGACGCGCTGACCGTGCTCAAGCTCAAGGACGTCATCGAGGAGCTGGAGAAGGCCGCGGACGCGTTCGAGCACGTGGCCAACACTGTCGAGAGCATCGCCGTGAAGGAATCCTGAGCCCGTCGCCCAGGGGGAAACCCAGCTGATCGTGCCAACCGACCCCGCTCTGCTCGCCGTCGTCGCCGTCGCGTTGGTGTTCGCCTTCACCAACGGTTTTCACGACGCCGCCAACTCCATCGCCACCTCGATCTCGACCCGTGCCCTGACCCCGAGGGTCGCTGTCGTCATGGCCGCGTGCATGAACCTGCTGGGCGCCTTCCTCGGGGAAGGAGTGGCCCGCACGATCAGCCAGAACATCATCGCTCCGCCGCCGGGTCATCCGGGCCTCATGGTGCTCTTCGCAGCGTTGTGCGGTGCCATCGCCTGGAACGTCTTCACCTGGTACCGGGGGATGCCTTCCTCGGCTTCGCACGCCTTGGTGGGCGGGATGCTGGGGGCGGCGTTGGTGTCGGCGGCCACTGTCGACTGGGGCGGAGTGGGAACCAGCTTCCTGATCCCGATGCTGGTGTCGCCGCTCATGGGTGCGTTGCTGGGCTACCTGCTGATGCTGGCGATCCTGTGGGGTTTTCGCAACGCCCGTCCGCGCTCGGTGGGCCGTAAGTTCAGGCTCGCGCAGAGCGTGTCGGCTGCCGCCATGGCGCTGGGCAATGGGCTCCAGGACGCGCAGAAGACGATGGGGATCGTGGTCCTCGCGCTGGTCACCACCGGCTATCAGCAGTCCTACGACGTCCCCACCTGGGCAATCGTCGGCGCCGCGGTCGCGATGTCCTTGGGGACGGCGACCGGCGGTTGGCGGATCATGCGCACACTGGGCCATCGGGTCATCCAACTGGACGCACCCAAGGGGTTCGCGGCAGAGGCCACCGTCTCGCTGATCATGGGCGCCACTTCGTTCATCTGGCACGTACCGGTCTCCAGTACGCACATCATCACGTCGGCGATCGTGGGGGTCGGTTCGACGCGCAGGCTCTCGGCGGTGCGCTGGGGAGTGGCCGGCGACATCGTGGTGATCTGGCTGCTGACCGTTCCCAGCGCCGCCCTCATCGCAGCCGGCGTCTACGGTCTGCTGTACCTGATGTGAGCCTGTTCCGTGCGGTTGGTCCGGCCCGCAACAGCCGCGGGGCGTCCCGCGGCCCCTGGAGGGCCACTGAGACGCCCCGCGTCGATGGCCGGGGGGCGAGGGCTACCCGAAGCGACCGGTGATGTAGTTCTCGGTCTCCTTCTTCTCCGGGTTGGTGAAGATCCGGTTCGTTTCGCCCATCTCGATCAGCTTTCCGGGCTTGCCGGTGCCGGCCAGGTTGAAGAACGCCGTGACGTCGCTGACCCGGGCGGCCTGCTGCATGTTGTGCGTGACGATCACGATCGTGTAGTTCTCCTTGAGCTTGGAGATCAGGTCCTCGATCGCGAGGGTGGAAATCGGGTCCAGCGCCGAGCAGGGCTCGTCCATCAGCAGCACGCTGGGCTCGACGGCGATCGCCCGCGCGATGCACAGACGCTGCTGCTGGCCGCCGGACAGGCCGGCTCCCGGCTTGTTGAGCCGGTCCTTGACTTCTTCCCACAGGTTCGCGCCGCGCAGCGCGTTCTCCACCGTCTCGTCGGCGACGGCCTTGCTCATCCGCTGGTTGTTGAGCTTGGAGCCGGCGATGACGTTGTCGTAGATCGACATCGTGGGGAACGGGTTGGGGCGCTGGAACACCATGCCGACCTCGCGCCGTACCGCCACCGGGTCGACCTCGGGGCCGTACACGTCCTGGTCGTCGAGCATGACCTTGCCCTGGACACGGGCCCCAGGGGTGACCTCGTGCATGCGGTTGAGGGTGCGCAGGAAGGTGGACTTGCCGCAGCCGGAGGAGCCGATGAAGGCGGTCACCGAGCGGGGTTCGATGGTCATCGAGACGTCTTCGACGGCGAGGAAGTCGCCGTAGTAGACGTGCAGTCCGGAGACGTCGATTCGTTTGGCCACTGAAAGTTCCTCAGGTTCTCAAGAGTAGGGGAGCGGGGGCGTCGGCGAGGGGCACGGCCTCACCGCCCGAGCTTGGGTGCGAAGAGACGCGAGATCATCCGAGCCGCGAAGAACAGCAGCATGACCACGATGATCAGCGTCAGCGCAGCGGCCCAGGCCCGCTCGTAGTTGATGGCGCCGCCCATCCGCACCTGCGAGTAGATGAACACGGGGAGGCTCATCATCTGGCCCTCGAAGAGGTTCCAGTTGATCGCCACCGCGGAGGAGCCGGCGGTCAGGATGAGGGGCGCGGTCTCGCCGATGACGCGGGCCAGCGCCAGCATGATGCCGGTGGTGATACCGGCGATCGCGGTGGGCAGGACCACTTTCACGATGGTCAGCCACTTGGGTACGCCCAGTGCATACGAGGCCTCCCGAAGCTCGTTGGGAACCAGGCGCAGCATCTCCTCGCAGGAGCGCACCACGACCGGGATCATCAGCACCGACAGGGCGATCGCTCCGGCGGCGCCGTTGGTCTTGCCCGGGCCGAACAGCATGATCCACAGCGCGACCACGAACAGGCCGGCCACGATGGAGGGGATGCCGGTCATGACGTCCACGAAGAACGTGATGGCCTGCTTGAGCCGGCCGCGACCGTACTCGACGAGGTAGACGGCGGTGAGCAGGCCGATCGGAATGGACACCACCGCGGCGAAGCCGGTGATCATCAGGGTCCCCACGATGGCGTGGTAGGCACCGCCCGCGTCCATGCTCGGGGTGACCCCGTTCATGGACACCTGGAGGAAGTAGCCGTCCAGGCGGACCAGGCCCGAGCTGAGAACCGTCCACAGCACCGAGACGAGCGGCACCATCGCCAGCGCGAAACAGGTGTAGACGACCGCGGTGACGAGCCGGTCCTTGGCCTTGCGGCCGTTCTCGTAGAAGGCGGAGGCGGTGGTGATCGCGACCATGTAGCCCACGATGGTGATCACGGCCAGCATCGGCAGGCTCCACGCGTCCAGGGCGTAGAGGGTGCCGGCGCCGAGCACCACGATCGCGGCCAGGGTCGCCGGCGGCATCGGCTTGGGCAGTGTCCCGCCGAGGGAGAGTGTGTTCGCCGACGGGGTGGATCCGCCTTCGGTGGAGGACGGAGACAGTTGCGTGGAGGCGGACATTTACGCGAACTCCTTGCGGCGCGACACCACGAAGCGCGCTGCCATGTTGACGACGAGCGTGATGGCGAACAGGACCAGGCCGGCCGAGATCAGCGCGGAGACGCCGTAGCCGGTGGCCTCTGGGTACTGCAGGGCGATGTGTGCGGCGATCGTCTGGTTGCCGCTCTGTAGCAGGAACCACGAGATGACCAGGGAGGGCGACAAGATCATGGCGACGGCCATGGTCTCGCCCAGCGCCCGGCCCAGACCCAGCATCGCGCCGCCGATGATGCCGGGGCGGCCGAAGGGGAGTACCGCCATCCGGATCATCTCCCAGCGCGTGGCGCCCAGGGCGAGGGCCGCCTCGCGGTGGGACTGGGGGACCTGCTGGAAGACGTCGCGCGACATCGCGGTGATGATCGGCAGGATCATCACCGCGAGCACGATGCCCACCGTCAGCATGGTGCGCCCTGTCGTGGAGACCGGTCCGGAGAAGAACGGGATCCAGCCCAGGTACGTCTCCAGGGAGGCGTAGAAGGGAACCAGTTGCACGACCAGCCAGCCGATGCCCCAGAGGCCGTAGACGACGCTGGGGATCGCGGCGAGGAGGTCCACCACGTAGCCCAGGACCGCCGCGACGCGCCGCGGCGCGTAGTAGACGATGAACAGCGCGATGCCGATGGCGATGGGAGTCGCGATGATCAGGGCGATCGCTGCGGCGAGCACGGTGCCGAAGGCCAGTGCGGCCACACCGAACGCGGGTGCCTCGCGCGTGTTGGCGCCCCATTCGGAGCTGGTGAAGAAGTTTGCGGTGTTCGCGGCGAGTGAGTCGTAGGACTGGCCGATCAAGAACGCCGCGACACCCGCCAGGATCGCGAGGATCAGGATCCCCGATCCCTTCGCGCTGTTGGCGAAGACGACGTCGCCGACGCGACGTTTGCCCTGCGGTTCGCGGGCCGTCACAGACGGGTCTGTGGTGGTCA
Source organism: Nocardiopsis ansamitocini (assembly GCF_030268225.1). Classification (GTDB taxonomy): domain Bacteria; phylum Actinomycetota; class Actinomycetes; order Streptosporangiales; family Streptosporangiaceae; genus Nocardiopsis_D; species Nocardiopsis_D ansamitocini. Next base: position 35,514 of record NZ_BSQG01000006.1, read on the forward strand.
TGTGAGACTCCGGTCGAGATGGTTCAAGGTCCGCCCCCATGCAGAGCGTTCTTCTGCGCGTTTTCCAGACAGACGATGGCGGGGCCTGTTACATTGTGGAGCTTGCCCGCCGCGGGTTGGAACGCGACTGCCGGTTGGGCGATACAGGGCGCTCTGACCTGCGGTGATGGACCGGTTTTGCTTGGCGTTCCCAGTGCGTGGGAGGAGCCGGGCGCCGACTCCGCCGAGCGGGCCGCGGGTGACCAACGCGACCAAGGGCAGGGCCCACCTCGCTCGGTGGAGCCCTACCCTCGACGGAGTCGACGCGCTGATCAGGCCGCGGCCTCGATCTTGTCCAGCGTCGCCTGGATCTTGTCGCGTGCCTCGGCGGAGATCGGCGCGGAGCCGGCCTCGTCGGCGGCGGCCTGCTGGCCCTCTTCGCTGATGACGTAGCTCAGGAAGCCCTTCACCAGGTCGGCGTCGCTCTGCTCCGCGTAGCTGAGGCAGGCGATGTGGTAGCTGACCAGGACGATCGGGTAGACCGAGCTGTCGGAGGTCCCGTAGTCCAGCGTGATGGCGAGGTCGTTGTCGTTGCCCGGGGCGGGCTCGGCGCTGTCCACGATCGCAGCGGCTGCCTCGGGGCTGTACTCGACGAAGCTGTCACCCACGCCCACGGAGGCGGTGCCCAGTTCGCCGGCGTGCGAGGCGTCGACGTAGCCGATGGTCCCGTTGCCGCCCTCGACCGCGGAGACCACACCGGAAGAGCCCTGAGCGGCCTCCTTGGGCTCGTAGGGCCACACCTTCTCCGGCTCGTTGGGCCAGGCGTCGCCGGCGGCGCCGGCCAGGTAGGCGGTGAAGTTCTCGGTGGTGCCGGACTCGTCGGAGCGGTTCACCGGGGTGATCGTGGTGTCGGGGAGGTCGGCGTCGGGGTTGTCCGCGGCGATGGCCTCGTCGTTCCACGTGGTGATCTCGCCGTTGAAGATGTTGGCGATCACCTCGGGCTTGAGGTTCAGCGAGTCGATGCCGTCGAGATTGAAGATGACGGCGATCGGGCTGATGTAGACCGGGAGGTTGACGGCGTCGGCGCCGGTGCATCGCTCGGTGGCCAGGTCCAGCTCCTCGCCCTCGACCGCGCCGTCGGAGCCCGCGAAGGCCACCGCACCGTCGAGGAACTGGTCGACACCCGCGCCGGAACCCACTGCGTCGTAGTTGACGGTGGTGCCCTCGCAGGAGCCGGTGTAGGCGGCGACCCAGGCCGCCATGGCCTTCTCCTGGGAGCTGGCGCCGGCGCCGGCGAGGGTGCCACCGCCGTCGACGCAGTCGGCGTTGCCGGCCGCGGTAGCGCCGTCGCCGGCCGGGTCGACGGCCTGGTCGCTGCCGCAGGCGGAGAGCGCAAGGGCGCCGGCGAGGGTCACGCCCGCGATTCGGCCATACCTAGAGAGCTTCACAGCCCGGGGGTCCTTCCTTTGAGCATGGTCACCTGTGGACGAGTTCGACTGCCGTTCCCGTCAAATGTGAAGGTAGGCAGCCCAGGTGGCCAGTCGGACCAGGGAGGATGAACGAACGGTGAACGTGGCGGTGAGAGTCCACGAAAAAGACGCGGCTTTCTGGTGTCCACCAGATGAACCGCGCCCCTTTTGTGAATTATGTCGGTAACTGAGCTGCGATTATCGCACTGTGTCTATCGAGAAGACACATAGAGTTGCCATTGTGTTGGGTCCGCCGAGAGGTCAGTTTCCCGGCTTGGCGTACATCACGTCGGCGTCCCACAGGGTGAAGCCCAGCGACTCGTAGAGACGCACCGCAGCCCGGTTCTCCTCATCCACGTACAGCAGTACCCAGGGCAGACCGCGGTCGCGCAGGTGCACCAGCCCCGCGAGGGTCAGGGCCCGTCCCAGCCCGCTGCCCTGCCACCGCGGATCGACGCCCACCACGTAGACCTCGCCCACCGCTTCCCCGTCGGTCAGTCCGGCACCGTCGGCGTGCGTCTTGGTCCAGTGGTAGCCGGCCACGTCGCCGCTGCCGTGTTCGACGGCCACGAAGAAGCCGGCGGGGTCGAACCAGTCTTCGGCTTCGCGTTGGCGCAGGTCCTCCAAAGTGATCTGCCCCTGCTCCGGGTGGTCGGCGAAGGCACGCGCGTTGGCGGTCAGCCAGCCCGCCTCGTCCTCGCCCACTCGGAAAGCCCGCAGCTCCAACCGTTGCGCGGTCTCGGGGCGCAGGACCGGCGCGGGCAGGTCGGGGACCGGCGCGCCTGCCGACGTGTTCAGTGCCATCCGCATCTTCAACAGCCCCCGGACCTGCTCCAGTCCGGCGGAACGGGCAAGAGCCACCGCGCCCGGCAGGCGTCCGTGCGCCCAGACCCGCAGGCCGGGGCCCACGGAGGCGGTCAGCAGGTCCCCCAACAGCCATCCACCCAGCCCCTGGCGTCGCCGATCCGGGGCCACCACCAACTCGGCCGACTCGGGTTCGCCCGGCGCGATCTCGGTGAACGCGAAGGCGCTCAGGCGCTCGCCGTCGGCTTCCTCCTCGTAGAGCAAGGAGAAGCGCCCCGTCCCCTCCGGCGCGCCGTGGCGGACCCGCAGCAGGGTCTGTTCGGACAGGGGGGCCACCTGGTCCGCCTCCCGGGCGGCCTCGGCCAGGGCCAGTACGGCGTCGCGACGGCTGGGATCCAGTGCTTCCGCAGTGATGATGTGGCTCATGGGCCCGAGCCTATGACCAGTGCGGGGCCATTGGGCGGAGCGGTTACTTCCTGCGCCGCTTGCCGGTGTAGGCGCCGCCGACCCTGACCCGCCGGGCCGGTGCAAGCGGGGCGGACAGGAGCAGGAGCAGGAGCAGGAACATCAACAGGATGCTCGGTGTGATGGAGCCGCGCAGGTCCTGGGACTCCTGGGCCACGGTGGTCGCGGCCTCCTCGTCCTCGCCCGGGGAGACCAGCGGAAGGTCCAACGGGCCGCTGTCGGCCCCGCTCTCGCCGGGGGCGGTGAGGTCGGGGAGTTGGGCGTTGCCGGTGGGCAGCCCGAAGCGGTCGTCGGCGGCGTCCGAACGCGTGGTCGAGACGGGGCTGTGCGGTGCCGCCGGACGTCGGATGCCCGGGGAGGAGGGGCGGTTGGCCGGGGTAGAGGGCCGTGCGGTCGGCGCGCTCGAACTCGGCGGGTTCGACGTCGGCGGCGTCGTGGTCGGCTTGTCCGACGGCGGGGGCGGGGGCGACGTGGACGGTGGCGGCGGAGTGCTCGGCTCCGACGGCTCCGGTGAGGGGGCGGGCTTCCTCAGCGTGACCGACCGGGTGATCTCGGTCGTGCCCTTGTGCTGCTCCCGCGGGCACGACTCGGGCGCCGGCGACGCGCTGGGGTCGGCGGGCGAGGGGGACGGCTCGCGGTCGCAGTCCTCGGGGACGATCGCGTACTCGTAGGACACCCGCACGGTGAACGCCACCGGCTCGGCGGCCTCCGCGGGCGCCTGGCCGGTGATCGTCGCCGGCGCCTGCCCGCCGGCGTCGAGGGCGGCGGGCAACCGGGTGATGTTCATCCCCATGCCCGACTCCGTCACCGTGGCACCGGTGATGGTGAGCGCGGTGTCCGTGCGGTTGTTGGTCAGGGTCAGCGGCAGGGAGAAGTCCGCTCTGGGGGCGACGGTGGGCCCTGCGACACCGAGTCCCAGCGTGCGGGAGTCGGCCCAGGCGGGGGAGGTCAACGACGACCCGATCAGAGTGCATCCGATGAACACCGCGCACAGCGGAACGCCGGCCCATACCCGCGGGAAGGATCGAGGCGCGGTGGTCGCCGTCGATTCTTTCGGCATGCGGGCGGTCCTCCTCGGTCGGGGCGGCGCCAGGCCGATCTGCGGGCTGGGCGTCCCAAATTAACCCAGTCGCCCGGGTGTGCCTAGCCCGTTTCCGTGCAATGCGGCCGATTTCTCGCGAAACCGGCCGCACAGCGACTGCTGTCCAGCATCTTAAGCGTTCCGGCCCTGGATGACGAGCCTTGAGTGACGATCCGTAACGAAGGAATCACCCTGCCCCGGGTTCCTGGAAGCCGCGTGTCCACTCCCGGCTCAGACCCGGTTGGCGAGCTGCTCCGGGGTTTCGACCTGCCGTGCGGCCTCCTCGCTCGCCGCCTTGGTGGCGGGATCGGGGACGAACCGGTACCCCACGTTGCGCACGGTGCCGATCAGCGACTCGTATTCGCTGCCGAGCTTGGCGCGCAGACGCCGCACATGGACGTCGATGGTGCGGGTGCCTCCGAAGTAGTCGTATCCCCACACCTCCTGCAGCAGTTGTGCTCGGGTGAAAACCCGGCCCGGGTGCTGGGCGAGGAACTTCAGGAGCTCGAACTCCTTGAAGGTCAGGTCCAGGATGCGCCCGCGCAACCGCGCGATGTAGGTGGCCTCGTCGATGGTGAGGTCGCCGCGGCGGATCTCGTCGGGGTCGTCGGTGGCGCTGTCGGCTTGGCCGATCGACAGACGCAGCCGGGCCTCGACCTCGGCCGGTCCGGCGGAGGTGAGCAGGAAGTCCGTCACCTGCCAGTCCGGGGTGAGTGCGGCGACGCCGCCCTCGGTGAGAATGGTGATGAGCGGGCAGTCGAGCCCCGTGGTGTTGAGCAGGCGGCACAGGTTGCGCACCGCTGCGAGGTCGGTCCGGGCGTCCACCAGGATGGCGTCCACCGGCAGGCCCGCCGTACGGTCGTGACCGGGGGTCAGCAGGGCGCTGGCCTCCGCGGGCGCGATCCGCACCGAGTGCAGGAGCAGCCCGAGTGCGGGCAGGACATGGTCGGACGGTTCGTTGGAGTTCGTCAGTAGCAGGAGATGGCTCATGCGCTTCTTCCCGTCGCCCGCGCTGCGCGGCTGATCGAAGGCCCCATTGCCCTCGGTGAAAATGCTGTGGAAATTGCCTCCGAGTAAACACAAGGATAATCAATCAATGGCAAACGGGACCATGCGGTACTGGGCAGCGGCCAAAGATGCTGCCGGCACGGGGGAGGAGACCCTCGACGCCGACTCCCTGGCCGAGGCACTTGACCTGGTAAGGGGCAGGCGCAGCGGCGATCACCGGTTCCTTGAGGTGCTGCGTCGCTCGTCTCTGCTGGTGAACGGGGTGTCTGTGGGAAAACGTCCGCCCGCGGGCGTGTCGCTGTCCAACGGATGGGTCGTCGAGGTCCTTCCGCCGTTCGCAGGAGGGTGATCAGCGGTTATGCCGTTGTGGAAATCAGGTCGACGTCACAGTGAAACGCCTCACGTCATTACGATGTTGGGCAAACCGGGCTGCCATCTCTGCGACGAGGCGCTGGCCGTCATCGAGCGGGTCGCCGCCGACCTGGACATCCCCTACGAGGTCCGCGACATCACCTGCTCCGATCAAGAGGAGAAGGACGAGTACTGGGAGAAGATCCCGGTCACCTTCATCGACGGTGCGCAGCACGATTTCTGGCGGGTGAGCGAGTCCCGGCTACGTGCGGCCCTGGCCGGGAAGTAGCGCCCGGTCCCGACCGCCGTGCGGTTCTGTTAATTCGGCATCCACTTTGTGCGTGCATTCACAAGGGCGTAATCTGGACGCACGGTCTTTTCCGGTTCGGTTCTCGGCGGACACCGGAGGCGCCCCGAATCGGGGCGCGTCGGTCCGAGGCGTCCGAAGAGGATCAATAACGCCGATAGTCGCCCAGGAGCGCACACCTGTGACCAGCCGTACCCCACGGCCTCGGGAGAGGGGAATCCCGGAGGCGACAGTCGCGAGGCTTCCGCTCTACCTGAGGGCGCTGCACGGTCTGAGCGAGCGTGGCACGCCCACTGTGTCTTCGGAGGAACTGGCCTCGGTGGCCGGTGTCAACTCCGCAAAATTGCGTAAGGACCTCTCCCACCTGGGGTCCTACGGAACTCGCGGGGTCGGCTATGACGTCGAGTACCTCATCTACCAGATCTCCCGTGAGCTTGGTCTCACCCAGGACTGGTCGGTCGCGATCACCGGTGCGGGCAATCTCGGGCGCGCCCTCGCCAACTACGGGGGTTTCGGCACGCGGGGCTTCCGGATCGCCGCGCTCCTGGACGCCGATCCGGCCATGGTGGGCCATGAGGTCGCGGGCCTTCAGGTGCGGCATATTGACACTCTTGAAGACGTTGTCGCCAAGGAGAACGTCTCCATATGCGTCATCGCGACCCCGGCCGCGGCGGCCCAGGGGGTGTGTGACCGGTTCGTCGGTGCCGGAGTGACCAGCATCCTGAACTTCGCTCCGATGGTCCTCAATGTGCCGGACCATGTGGATGTGCGTAAGGTCGATCTATCCATCGAACTCCAAATCCTCGCCTTCCACGAACAGCGCAAGGCCGGCGGGGACAAAGGGCCCGAATGGGTCGGCGCCCTGGACCAGTGAGGTGGCCGGGGCCGGCGCGCGCGTAGGCGGGCGGGTGCCGAGTCGTGACAAAAGCGTTGAGCAACGTGCCTGCATTGGAGTACGGATGAGTGTCCTCGCCGTTGGGATGAGCCACCGAAGCTCGCCCGTGGCGCTGCTTGAGCGCGTTGCCCTGAGTGGCGAGGTGCGCCTCAAGGTCATGTCCGAGATCATGGGCGCGACAGCGGTCAACGAGGTGATGATGGTCGCCACGTGCAACCGCGTCGAGGTCTATGCCGACGTCGACCAGTTCCACCCCGGTGTCGCCGCGATCTCCGAGCTGCTCTCCTGGCACACGGGCGTCTCGCTCGGTGAACTCACCCGCCACCTCTACGTCCACTACGAGGAACGCGCAGTCCAGCACCTGTTCTCGGTGGCCTGCGGTCTGGACTCGATGGTCGTGGGTGAGGGCCAGATCCTGGGGCAGGTCCGCAACTCCCTCAAGGACGCCCAGCAGGCGGGAACGCTGGGCCGGGTCCTCAACGACCTCGGCCAGCGGGCCCTGAGGGTCGGCAAGCGCGCCCACACCGACACCCACCTCGACCAGGCCGGCGCGGGGATGGTCACCCTCGGTCTCGCCGTCGCCCAGCAACACCTGCCCGCGGCCTCCGCCGACGCCGCCCGTTCGGGCGCCCGCTGCCCCATGGACGACGCACATGCGGGGATCGCCGGCGAGATCGCGGCCGCGCTGCCCCGGCCCCAGAACCTCACCGGTTACCGCGTCATGGTGCTCGGAGCGGGCTCGATGAGCGCGTTGTCGGCCAACACCGTGGCCCGCCAGGGAGCCAGCTCCGTCATCGTGGCCAACCGCACCTTCGAACGCGCCGCACGCCTGGCCGAGTGCCTCACCGAGGCATACGACTCCCTGGCCGGCAGAGCCGTTCCCTTTGCGGACGCCGCCGCCCACCTGGCAGAGGTGGACCTGGTCATCTCCTGTACCGGAGCGCAGGGACTCGTCCTCGACGCCCCCGACGTCGCAGCCGCCATCCGCAACCGCCCGGGCCGCCCCCTGGTGTTCGTGGACCTCGCACTGCCGCACGACATCGACCCGGCCGTCCGCGAGCTGCCCGGCGCGATCCTCATCGACATCGAAGACCTGCGCGCCGCCGCGCAGGCTGCCACCGGCTCCGCCACCAGCGCCGCAGACGTCTCCGTCGTTCGCGACATCGTGGACGAGGAGGTCGCCGAGTACCAGTCGGTGCGCCGCGCCGAGAGCGTCGCTCCCACCATCGTCGCCCTGCGCGGCAAGGCTCGCACGGTCGTCGACACCGAGCTCGCCCGGTTGAACGGGCGGCTTCCCGACCTCGACGACAAGGCCCGGGGTGAGATCACCCACGCCCTGCGCCGCGTCGCGGACAAGCTCCTGCACCAGCCCACGGTCCGCGTCAAGCAGCTCGCGGCCCAGCCCGACGGAGGGGCGTACGAGGCGGCGCTGCGGGCTCTGTTCGACCTCGACCCCGCGATCACCGACGCGGTCGCCACCCCCAAGCCCGCCGCCGAGGAGAGCTGACATGGCCCCGGTTCCCGCACGCCTGGGCACTCGCCGCAGCACCATGGCCACCAGCCAGTCCCAGCTGGTCGCGGACGCCATCACCGAGCACACCGGTGTCCCGATCGAACTGGTGCTCATCACCAGTTTCGGCGACGTCACCAAGGCCCACCTGACCCAGCTCGGTGGAACCGGCGTCTTCGTCAACGCGCTGCGCGACGAGCTGCTGGCCGGCAGCGTCGACTTCGCCGTGCACTCCCTCAAGGACCTGCCCACCGCACCCGCCGACGGACTCACCCTCGCCGCGATCCCCGAACGCGACGACCCCCGCGACGCCCTGTGCGCCCGTGACGGCCTCAAGTTCGCCGACCTGCCTGCCGGCGCGACGATCGGCACCGGTTCGCCCAGGCGGGTCGCCCAACTGGCCGCGCTGCGGCCCGACCTGCGCTACCTGCCGATCCGCGGCAATGCCGAGACCCGCCTGGGCAAGGTGACCTCCGGTGAGCTCGACGCGGTCGTACTGGCCTACGCCGGTCTGGTCCGCGTGGGCCGCGTCGACGACGTCACCGACGTGTTCGAGCCAGAGCAGATGCTTCCCGCGCCTGGGCAGGGCGCGCTCGCCGTGGAGTGCCCCATCGGCGTGGCCGCACTGGACTACCTCACCGCCGTCGATCACCTCGAAACCAGGGCAGCCGTTACCGCCGAACGCGTGGTCCTGGCCGAGTTGGAGGCCGGCTGCGCCGCACCCGTCGGGGCCTATGCCGAGTTCACGGGGCAGGGGCGCCTGCGCCTGCGCGCCGCGGTGGTGTCCACCGACGGCGCGGAGGCCGTACGCATGGAGCGCGCCGTCTCCACCAGCGACTTCCCCGACTCCGTCGAGGCGGCCGCGCACCTCGGCCGCGACCTCGCGCGCGAGATGATCGCGCATGGGGCGGACCGGATTGTGGCAGAAGCGGCCCAGAGAGACAGCTAGCACTGGATGTCCCATCCGCGCAGCACCACCGGGGCAGGCCAGGCAAGTACGAAGGAGTCAAGTGAACGCGCAGACCGAGAACCGCGAGCCGGGGTCGCAGAAGCCGGCCGAGCCCGCAGTCGGCCACATCGCCCTGGTCGGGGCCGGCCCGGGTGACGCCGATCTGCTCACCCTGCGGGGGGCCGCGCTTCTCGCGCGCGCCGATGTCGTCTTCACGCTGCGCGAGCCCGGGCCGGAACTCGCGAAGTACCGGCCGGCGCTGCTGAGCCACTGTCGCCCCGACGTCCTGGTCGTGGACGCCGCCGAGTGCGGTGGCGACGCCGACGGGTTGGCTCTGGCACACGCCCGCGACGGTCAGCGCGTGGTCCGCCTCTACAGCGGGGACCCGCTGCTGGGCTGCCGCGGCGCGGACCTGGCCGCCGCCGCTCGCGCGGCCGATGTCGAGTACGAGATCGTGCCGGGTCTGTCGGCCGTCACGGCTGTCCCCGCCTACGCCGGGCTCCCGCTGCTGCCCGAGGGAATCGGGGAGCTGCGCGTCCTCAACGCCAAGGAGACCGGTCTCGACTGGGACCGCGCGGCGGAGGGAAACGCCACGCTGCTCGTGATGTTCCCCGATGCGTCCGACGACGAGGACCCCGGAGCGGGAGGCCCCGGCTTCGACCGGCTCTGCAAGACCCTCATCGCAGGCGGACGTCCCGACACCACGCCTGTCGCCGTCACCCGGATGGGGACCACCACCGAGCAGACCACCGTCTCCTCGACGCTGGCGCGACTCACCGCGGACCTCAAGGCCGCCGACGCCAAGGGGCACACCGTCACCAAGCCGGCCCTCATGGTGGTCGGCGAGGGAGCGCGCCGACAGCGGGAGCTCTCCTGGTTCGAGACCCGTCCGCTGTTCGGCTGGCGCGTACTCGTCCCGCGTACCCGTGAGCAGGCCGCGAGCCTCTCCGAGCAGCTGCGCGGATACGGTGCGGTGCCCGAGGAGGTCCCCACCATCTCGGTGGAGCCGCCCCGGACCCCCCAGCAGATGGAGCGGGCCGTGCGCGGCCTGGTCACCGGCCGCTACCAGTGGGTCGCTTTCACCTCGGTCAACGCGGTCAAGGCCATCCGGGAGCGGTTGGAGGAGTACGGCCTGGACGCACGCGCCTTCGCCGGCGTGCGCGTCGCGGCCGTGGGCGACCAGACCGCTGCGGCGTTGGTGGCCTTCGGCATCCAGCCCGATCTCGTCCCGCCGGCCCACGACCAGTCCGGTGCCGGACTGGTCGCGGTGTGGCCTCCTTACGACGCGGAGATCGACCCGATCGAACGCGTCCTGTTGCCGCGTGCCGACATCGCGACCGAGACCCTCGCCGCGGGCGTCGCCGACCTCGGGTGGGAGGTGGACGACGTCACCGCCTACCGCACCGTGCGCGCCGCGCCGCCGCCCGCCCCGATCCGTGAGGCCATCAAGGGGGGCGGCTTCGACGCGGTCCTGTTCACCTCCTCCTCCACGGTGCGCAACCTGGTCGGTATCGCCGGGAAACCGCATGCGACCACGGTGATCGCCGTGATTGGTCCGGAGACCGCGAAGACCGCGGAGGAGTTCGGTCTGCGCGTCGACGTCATCGCACCCAAAACCTCGGTTTCAGCCCTGGCAGAGGCGCTTTCGCAGTACGGTTCCGCACAACGGAAAGCGGCTGTGGAGGCTGGGAAGCCCGTCCTGCGTCCCAGCCAGAAGCGCCGCGGCCGTCGCCGCAAGACGCTTTGACGCTCCGCGAGCAGTAGTTAAGGGGTAACGCCATGACCGCCCGTTTCCCGGTGGCCCGTCCGCGCCGGTTGCGCACCACGCCCGCTATGCGGCGCCTGGTCGCACAGACGCGGGTCCACCCCGGTGAGCTCATCCTGCCGATGTTCGTCAAGGAGGGCATCGAGTCGCCGCACCCGGTGTCGTCCATGCCCGGCGTCTACCAGCACACCCGCGAGAGCCTGCGAAAGGCAGCCCACGAGGCCGTCGAGGCCGGAGTGGGCGCCATCATGCTGTTCGGCATCCCGGAATTCAAGGACGAGCACGGCTCCTCCGCCGACGATCCCGCGGGCATCGTGCAGAAGGCATTGCGGGATCTCTCCGCCGACCTCGGCGACGACATCGTGCTCATGGCCGACCTCTGTCTGGACGAGTACACCTCGCACGGGCACTGCGGCCTGCTCACCGACTCCGGTGAGGTGGACAACGACGCGACCTTGGAGCGCTACGCCTCCATCGCCTTGGCCCAGGCCGCAGCGGGCGTGCAGGTGGTCGGCCCCAGCGGAATGATGGACGGCCAGGTCGGCGCGATCCGTACCGCGCTCGACAAGGCCGGCCGTACCGACGTCGCGATCCTCGCCTACGCCGCCAAGTACTCTTCGGCCTTCTACGGACCCTTCCGCGAGGCAGCCGAGTGTGCACCGCAGTTCGGCGATCGCGCCAGCTATCAGCAGGATCCCGCCAACGCGTCGGAGGCACTGCGCGAGGCCGAGTTGGACATCGCCGAGGGTGCGGACATGGTGATGGTCAAACCGGGGCTCGCCTACCTGGACATCGTGGCCAGGATCGCCGACTCCGTCCGGGTCCCCGTATCGGCCTACCAGGTCAGCGGGGAGTACGCGATGGTGGAGGCAGCAGCCCAGAACGGGTGGCTGGACCGTGAGCGGGTCATCCTGGAGACCCTCACCTCCTACCGCCGGGCAGGTGCGGGACAGATCCTCACCTACTGGGCGACCGAGGCAGCGCGCCTGCTCAGGTAACCGGGAAGCTTCTCCCGGTCGGGCTCCGTCCGAGGTCGGGAGGTGACGAAGAACCGACCACGATGCTCTGTGCACCCGGCCCAGCCGGTTCCACTCACGGAGCGTCAGCCGACGGGCACGACCGCGAGGGGGATATCCAGTGGCCGACGTTTTGAGCGGTAGGCGTAAACGGCGCAAGCGTCAGGAACCGGGCGGCATGCTCGCGTCGGCCCAGGAGTATGCGGCTCTGGGCTGGCCGGTGTGCCGGGGTGCGTCCCCCGATCGGGTCGGCCCCCGCTCGTGTACCTGCGATCGCATGGGCTGTCCGGACCCCGGAGTGCACCCGATGTCGGCTGCCTGGGCGACCGAGGCCACCACTGACGCCGCCGTCCTGGAACGCTGGTGGAAGATCGAACCCGACGCCAACATCATCTTGGCGACCGGCCGGGTCTTCGACGTCCTGGACGTCCCCGCCGACACGGGCACGCTCGCCCTGGCCAGGATGGACGCCCATCACGGGTTCGCCCCGGGGCCGGTCGCCTCGGTGGGCGGTCTGCGCACGCTGTTCTTCGTCGCCACCCGATCACCCGTCGACGAGGACGAGTGGTGGTCCTGCAGTCTGGACTGCGTCCCCGAGACCGTCGACGACTCGCCCGGTCTGCGCTGGCACTGCCGTGACAGCTATGTTCCGGCCCCGGGGTCGGTTCTTCCCGGCAACGGTGAGGTGACCTGGATCCGTTCGGCCTTCGTCCTGGGCGCTACGCCACCGGTCCTGCCGGACCCGATCGCCGCGCTGAGCCTTCTCGCCGACGTCTACGAGGCGTGATCCCACTTCTTCGGCGCCGGTGCCCGGCCGCTGCCGAGGGACGATCGTCATGACGCGCGTCGGACACGGCGCTTGCGCGCGTGGCCGCGTGGTCCTGTCCGCGGAGGCGGGCACACTTGGGGTATGCCTCTCCCCGTGCACTCCCAGCCACCCCTGGTCACTGTCGACGACCCGGTCGTCGAGCACCTGGTGGCCCAGCTCAGGAGGGTCCGCGAGGACCTCGCCGACGCCCACGGCGCCGTGATCGGCGATGCCCGCGTGGTGCACGCGCTCACCACCCAGATGTGGGCGGGCCTCCCGGTCCCCGGTGTGGCCTGCCACGCCACCGCCGACCCGTTGCGCCTGCGCGCCGTGTCCGAGCCGGTGACCTGCCGTCGTTGCCGGGCCCGCTCCCACACGGGTTCCGACCGCATTCCCGGGCAGACCATCCTGGCGGTGGAGGTCGGAAGGTGAGTCGCCCGCCGGTTCCGTGGCGCGCTCTCCTGGTGGTCCCGGCCTGGTGAGGCGCAGGGGGCGGTTGCGCCTCCGGCCTGGACTCTCCCCGGGTGACGGCGGCCGGGCGGTGACGTCCGCTGCGATGATGGCCGCCATGCAGATCCCGTTGCTCCTCGCCGACATCGAGCGTGCCGTGCGCGCCAGTTGGGACGCCGATACGTGCACACCGGATTTTCGGCCGTACTGGAGCAGGGACAATCCGGCCCGCAACCAGTGCGGTGTGACCGCCCTTGTGCTCAACGACCTGCTCGGCGGTGCGCTGATCCGCGGAGAGGTCCGGGTCGGGGGAGAACAGACGGACTACCACTGGTGGAACAGCCTGGGGATGGGGGTGGAGATCGATCTCACCCGCGAACAGTTTCGTTCGGAGGAAGTCGTCACCGGGGGACGCGTCATCCCTCGGCCGCCCAGAATCACCCGGTTGCGCATGGAGTACGAACTCCTGCACAACCGGGTGGTGGATCGACTCCACAGCGGCCGGCAACGCTAGGAAGGACACCGCCGCTTCCCCGCCCTCGGCCGGGCGTCCGTCCCGCCCGCGATCGGTATTTCCTGGTCGGGACGGGCCGAGGAGCGAACCGGGAAGGAGTCGGTGTCCGCCGGGGCTACTGCACGGAGGCCTTGATGGTGTTGTCGCCGAACAAGCCCTCAGCGAACTCCACCGAGGCGGGAACGAATGAACCCTTCGCGGTGACCACTCCGGTGGCGTTCTCGCCGGCGTCGAGCGTGAGGGTGTCGATCTGGCCTTCCGCCATGCCCAGGCCGCCGGCGGTGGAGTGCTTGGTGCCGCTGTCGTCGGTGATGGAGAACAACAACGGGTTGACCTCCACCGATTCCTCACCGTTGTTGGTCACCGTGACCTGGACGCTCGTGTAGTCGCTGCCGTCGGCGAGAACGCTCGGCACGAACTCGGCCGCCTGCGCCTCCAGCGTGACCGGGCCCTCCTGTTCCTCGACCGCGTCGTCGGCTGCGCCGTCAGCGGCCGGTTCCACGGACTCCGAGGCCGAACCGCCGGTGGCCTCGCCGCCGCCACCGCTGGTCAGTGCGGCACCGATACCGCCGATGATCAGAAACAGGACGAGCAGGCCACTGCAACCGAGGCACCCCCACAGCAGTGGGGACTTCTTCTTGGGCTGACCGCCGGGCTGGGGGTAGGGGGATTGGGGCTGCAATGGGTTCTCCTGAAGGGGGATGGGGGGCGACGTTGTGTCGCGCCGACATATCGGACCATAACGGGGCCAAGCGTTAGAAATCTTCCAGTTGCCGGTATCGGTCACCGCTGGAGCTGATCTTCGTCAGATTTTGGGACGGTGCCACACGCCCTGGTCGGTGTGTCCGGCGCCGAACAACGCCGGGCGGGCACGCGCAAGGGCGCCGTGCCTGCTCAGTGTCCCCGTGCTGTCCAGGTCAGGCCGCCACGCTGATGGCTTGACGACCCTGCGTGATTGTTGTCGATCGAGCGTCGGCCGGGACCATCGCCCCACGCCGGTGACGAACGTGCGGGAGTGCCACGCCGGGGCGCGATGCCGACCAACGCGGGCAGTCGCTCCGCCCAGGTCCCTTGCTCACAGGTGGGACGCGCCCGGGGGAGCGCGTCGCCCCGCGTGGGCCGAAGCACCGGGTCCCAGTCGTCCACGAGGGCCCCGAACGTCGAGGCCGAGGTGGTGCCACTCGTGGGGATCACCCCCGCTTCCTGATCCACCGCGAAGTCCCCATCGGCCCAGCCTCCGCGAAACAGCGCGACGAGCGGTCCGGCCCCATCGGTCCTGGACGGACGGAGCCCGGGGCCGGCGCCCGCGTGCGCTCCGCCTCAAGCTGCTGCGGCCAGGAGGATTCGGTATCTCAGCAGGTCAAAGGATCGACGGCGCGTCCTTGGGAGGCCCAGTCCGCCACACGGCCGGAGACCTCCCCGGCCGCCGGGCCGCAGTTCTACGGGTCGCTCCTCGTCCGTCGCGCCCCTGGAGTTGTCCTAGGGCCGGAGGGCCGCTTCGGCAAGGAACGCCAGCACGAGTGGGCTCGCGACGGCACGGAACTCCTCGAAGTAGGCGTGCCGCGCTCCGGGGATCAGTTCGAGCCGGGCGCCGGGGATGCGGTCCGCGATCAGGTACGCGTTCGCGGCAGGGTTGAGCAGGTCGTCGGTTCCGTGCACCACCAGGGTGGGTGCCGAGACGGCGGGCAGTGCGTCCCACGCGTCGTGCTGGTTGCTGGCCACCAGGTGCCGACGTTTGGCGTGTGGCGGCATGTCGGGGTCACCGAGGGTCGGGTAGGGGCCCGGGTGGGTCGCCAGCCAGGCCGGTGTGTACATCAGTTCGAGCAGGGCCCACCTGGTCGCGGTCGGGTCCGTCCCCGCCAGCGACCTGCGCACCTCGTTGTCGCGTTCGACGCTGTGCCGGCCGCCGGGCGACGTGCAGCCCAGTACGAGGGAGCGGACCCGGTCGGGATGGCGGGCCGCGAGCTTCTGGGCGACGCGTCCACCCATCGACGTGCCGTAGACGTCAGCCCGTTCGACACCGAGGTCGTCCAGCACCGCTACCACGTCTTCGGCGAAGCCTTCGGTGCTGTAGGGCGCGTCGGGTTTGTCGCTCTCCCCGGTGCCGCGGTAGTCGAGCGTGACGGTGCGGTGATCGGGGAAGTCGTCGCGGACGTCGTCCCACCAGTGGTGGTTGTTCGCCTGCCCCGCCAGCAGGACGAGCGGTGCGCCCTCACCCCTGGGCTGGTAGGCGATGCGGGTCCCGTCCGGGCTCGTCGCGTGCGGCACAGCTGCGTCCTTTCGGAAGGGGCCGGTGCCGCGCGGTAGGTACCGTCGGGCCTGTTGCGCGCGGGAGACCGGACACGTGTCGGGTTCCATCGGTACAACACGGCCGCGAGCGGCGCGAACCGGTCCGCCGCGCTTTTCGTGTCCCCGGGATCTGGCGACAGGGCCCCGTTGTGCCTTCCGGAGGCCGCCGCGTACCGGGGAGGCGACCCGGTGGCCGTCCGTTGGAACCGGCCCCGATCAACTCTCCGTGAGCCGTTCCCCCGTACCAGCGGTCAGGCGCGCGATCGCGTCGACGGTCAGTGCGCGATCGTGGGGTTCGGTCTCCAGCGCCCGATGGATGACCAGACCCTCGATCAGCGCGTCCACCTGTCGTGCGGTCAGCGGATCGAAGTGCTGTTCGAGGGCGTTCCTGCTGCGGTGCATCCACGATCGTGTGAGCTGGCGGTATGCGGGATCGCGCGCGGCCAGGGTGTAGAGCTCGTGGGTCAGTACGAGGTCGCGCGGTGAGTCCGCGAGGTCCTGGTGGACGAGGTCCGCGACCGCGCGCCGGGCCTCGTCCGGGGTGGTGGCCGCGAAGAGGCGCTTCTCGAACCGGTCGCTGATCGTGATCGAGAATCGGGTGAAGACCTCGCGCAGCAGCTCGTCCATGTTCTCGAAGTGGTAGGTCATGGACCCGAGAGGCACGTCGGCCCGGGCGGCGACCTTGCGGTGTGAGGTCCCTGCGACCCCCACCTCGGCGATCAGCGAGGTGGCGGCGGCGATGATCCGGTCCCGCCGCTCGGGGTCCACCCGCCTGGTCGCCACTGCCGCCTCCTAGATCGACCGGATCACCCGTGCCGGGTTGCCGACGGCGACCACGTCGGCGGGGATGTCCTTGGTCACGACTGCGCCCGCGCCGACGACGCTGTTGTCCCCGATCGTGACTCCGGGCAGGACGATCACCCCGCCGCCGAGCCACACGTTGTCGCCGATCACGATCGGCTCGGCTGCCTCAAGTTTGTCACGTCGCTGCTGCGGTTCAACGGGATGCGTGGGCGTCAGCAACTGCACGTTCGGGCCGATCTGGCAGTCCTCGCCGATCGTGATCGGCGCGACGTCCAGGGCGGTGAAGTTGAAGTTGATGAAGGTGCGCGCGCCCACGGAGATGTAGCTGCCGTAGTCCACGGCCAGTGGGGGCCTGATGACGGCCTCCTCACCGAGGAAGCCGAGGAGTTCGACGAGGATCGGGCGCGCGGTTTCGGGGTTCTGGACAGAGGCGGCCAGATACTCGGCGGCCAGTCGCACGGCCCGCTGCGATTCCCGGGCGATGTCGGGGTCGTCGGCGATGTAGAGGTCGCCGGCGAGCATGCGTTCACGGTTGGTTCGGGGGTCCCCCGCGAAGTAGTCCTTCATATGTACGATCGTACTCTTCTGACGTACGATCGTACATTGGAAGTTCGTTTTCCCCGGGAACCCTCGGAGCCGACGGTCTCCGAGCCGGCTCTTCCCCGTGCCGCCCCTTGCTCGCACGCCCTTTTGTGTCCCCGTGAAGACAGACGCACCCTTATGACTGCGACCATCAGTGCATCCCCCGTCCCGGTGGCCCCGGAGGACCGTCGTGCCCGAATCGCCGTGGCACTGCTCTTCCTCACCAACGGGGCGGTGCCCGCCAACCTGATCCCGCGCTACCCGGCGATCGTGGCGAGTCTGGAGCCGACCAACGCCGAGTTCGGGCTGGCCGTGGCCGCCGGTCCGTTGGGCGCTCTCTCCTCCGGTTTGCTGGCCGGGATGCTGATCAGGCGTTTTCGTTCCTCCCGCGTGGCGGTGGCCTGCATGGTGGCGTCGAGCGTGTGCGTCCTCCTGGCCGGGGTCTCGCCGATGCTGGTCCTCCTGGGCGCGGCGCTGTTCATGGTCGGTGCACTGGACTCGGTCGCCGACGTCGCCCAGAACTCCCACGGGTTGCGCGTGCAGCGTCGCTACGGCCGCTCGATCCTCAACTCCTTCCACGCGATCTGGAGTGTGGGGGCCATGCTCGGGGGGCTGATGGGCGGAGCGGCCGCCGGCCTGGGCATCCCTCCGGGGCTGCACCTGGCCGCCTCCGCGCTCGTCTTCTCCCTCGTCAACCTCCTGTGTTACCGGTTCCTGCTCGCCGGGCCCGAGCCCACGCGCGTCGAAGGGGAGGCGGCCGTACAGGACGAGGCCGCCTCCGGGACCCGCGCAGCCGCGCGCCTGGGCACCTACGCGATCCTGTTGGCCCTCGGCATGATCGCGGTCAGCGGTTCTCTCGTGGAGGACTCAGGAGGCACGTGGGCAGCCCTCTACCTGTCGGGGTCTCTGGGGGCGGCCCCGACGGTCGCCGCACTGGGTTTCGTGGCGCTCGCCGGAATGCAGTTCGTGGGCCGCATCATCGGCGACGGCCTGGTGGACCGGTTCGGCCAACGGGCCGTCGCCAGGGTCGGCGGAGCGACCACCGCCCTCGGGATGGGGCTTGCCCTGGTCTTTCCCACCATCGGGGGCACGATCATCGGCTTCGGGCTGGCCGGTCTCGGGATCGCCACCCTGGCGCCCGCGGCCATGCACACCGCGGACCAACTCCCCGGTCTGCGCTCCGGCAGCGGTCTGACGATGTTGAGTTGGCTGATGCGGCTCGGTTTCCTGCTCTCCCCGCCCGTGGTGGGACTCGTCGCCGACGCGACCGCACTGCGCTACGGCCTGGTGGTCGTCCCGCTCGCGGGGCTGGTGGCCGTCGTGCTCTCCGGATTCCTGCCGACCCGATCCACCCCGGAGGCCAGACGATCGTGACCGGGACGGTCACGATCGGGGAGCGTGGGCCGGGCAGCGCCATCCGCCCAGGTAGAGGCGAGCGGGGCCGGCGCACCCGTGGAGGCAGCCGTCCTGGGTGAGCAGGGCGGTCGTGGTGGCCGACTGTGCGCTTATCGTGTGCACGGGCAGGCGCGGTTCGCAGAGAGGTGTGCTCCCGCGGCGCGGTGCGGTTCGCCGGTCCTGCCCGGGGGTGTGCAGGGGGGAGTCGTTCCAGTTCTCCCGGTCCGGGGTACGGGGGTGGGGCACCCTTCCGGGGAACGCAGGGGACAAGGTCTCCTCGGTACAGGGTTTCTTGATGGCGTGTGCGTAGCGTTCGCGGTCGGAAGCCGGTACCCAGCGTCGTACGACGCCGCCGTCGGGGGTTGGGATGGCCATGGGAACGTAGACGCCGCCGGCGGTCGCACCCACCAGTTCCTCTACGAGCAGGCGTACCGCCTCCCAGTGGGAGTGTCGTTTACCGCAGTCGACAGTCAGGCGTCCGGGTACTGGATCGGGGCAGACGCCGCCGAGGTCCTTGCACAGCGGGTAGCGAAGCCGGTACACGCCTCCCGCCACCCGCAGGGAACGGTCACGCAGGACGGTCTGCCAGGGCATGTCGTTGGCCAGGGTCCAGGGCACCCGGTCGACGAGGGGCGACCGGCCGTCGGTGGTCAGCCAGGAAGGGGTGAGCCCATCCCGGCGGGCGAGACCGGCGTGCCGGACGACCGTCGCTCGCCGCAGGCGACTCAGCTGAATCCTCCAGCCCAGGTCCAGACCGTCGCCGTGCACCACGACATCGGATGTGGGGGCGCGGCGAGCGGCTGTGGCTTCGACAACCACGCTGTATCCGGCGCGCTGGGCATCTGCCGCCACCCGTTCCTTCCACGCCTTGTGCTCGTCGCTTTCGGGTTCATGGCAGGGGCCCTCGGCAGAGCCGTGGTGCACGATCTGCCGACTGCCGTCGCGTTGTTCGCGCAGATGGACCCAGGGTGAGGCGCGGCCGATGGAGACGCATCCCTGGCACTGGAGTTCGCCTCGGCTGATGCTGCGACGCCGCCCTTCAGGGGTCGTGCGCAATTCGTCCCAGAGCCCGGGATGGCGACTGAATCCGAGGTCGTCTTCGTTGGGGTCGAGGTAGATGTCGCGGGCGAGATAACGGATGAGTGCGAGCCTCGTCGACACGGTGCTCCCTGCGGGCCGGGGCAGCGCGGGCAACTGCCGGTTGACCGGGTACTTTCCCGGACGGCCGGTCCGGCGTCCCTTTTTGGCCGGATGCGGCCCAAAGGGAAAGGTTGCCCGACGGTTCGCAAAGGTGGTTCCCATCTGCGCGGGAGGTACCACGGGAGTGGTGCGGCCATCGTCGAACAGGCTTCCCCGGAGCCGGGGCCGCTCAGGTCACGAACTCCTTCCCCAGGGCCTCGACTCGGACGGCGATGGCGCGGACACGCCGATCGTGAGGTCCGACGCCTTGGACAGGCCCCGGGCGCTCGCTCGCAGAACGGTTCGGTGGAACCGGGCGGTCCGAGCCGTTCGATCAGGGCCGCCCCGTCCGCTCTACCGTCGGGTCGGGGCCGTCGCGGCTCCGACGCCCCAGGTGGGGAAAGTGGCCGATTGCGGCCGGGGCAAGCGGCGGCCGAGCGGGGAGAACTATCCTGGCCTGTCCGTCAATCCTGGTGCTACTCGGCGCGGGATCGGATCGGTTGAGGAGGCGAAATGGACCCGATAGCGGTGACACTGGCGGCGAGCGCGGCCACGACGTTGGTACAGGCCATGATCACCGACGGCTGGGAGGCCGTACGGGACCGCTTCGCGGGCCTGTTCGGCCGTGCCGCCACGGGCGTGGTCGCGGAGCTGGAACGCTCCCGCCTCGATGCGCTTGCCGGCCCGGAGCTGGCGGAGGAGGTCGTGGGCGAGTGGAAGCCGAAGCTGCGGCGCCTGCTCACCGACAACCCCGAGGCGGTCCAGGAATTGCGCGCTCTCCTGGAGGAGCTCGCCCCCCGCGCGGAAGAGAGCGGGGTCGCGAACACGATCACGGGTGACGTGTCGGGGATCGCGGTGCAGGCCCGCACCATCCACGGTGGAGTCGCCGCCACCGCTTACCGTGGCGATCACCTCGATCAGCGGGTGGCACGGGCGGGCCGCGACGTGATCGGGGGGCAGCACGACGATCCGCGAGGGCCGGGGCAGGACGGCTGAGGCGGGTCGTGGTCACCGTCCGGCCCGACTGCCCTGACGGCCGCAATGAGTGCCGGGCCGTGCGTCGGGCACGGCTGCGCGCACGTATGCCGGATCGTTCGACGCCCTGCTCGACCGTTCACCGATGCCGGAACCGACGAGCGGTGCAGTGGCTGCCTGCCGCCACGCGGTGACAGATGTCATCGGGTTTTCGTGACTGGCGCATCTGGGGGGAAGGGCGCACGCCTGTGACGATGGGGACGCAGTGGCCGACACTCTGCCGGGGGCGTGGCCACGCGAGGCGAACGGTCGCGGGATGCGGGCGCGCTGTCCGCGACCGTTCGCAGCATCCACCCCTCCGGCGCGGCCTGGTTCGGTGGCCCAACCGGTCGTTTCGGTCGGTTCGGCGGTGCTGCGGCCGGGCACTGAGCGATCACCGGCGCTCCGGCGCAACCCACCTCCATGATTGCAGCTCCGCGTGTCTTGACCTGCATAGACGTGCTGCTGGGTGATGATGGTCCCATGATCGCTCGCACCTTTGCCCGGCGGATCGCCGGTGCCTCACTGGTCGCCGCGGTACTGGCCGGTCCACTCGTGGTTGTGCAGTCGGCGAGCGCAGCCCCGGTGGGGCCGGGGCTTTTCCTCACGGTTTCCGGCTCCAACGACACGTGGATCCGCGGGGTCGATCTGGACTGCGAATCGGGCAGGGGCGGGGACCACCCCAACGCGGAAGCGGCCTGCGCGGCGCTGGACCGGGCCCGTGGCGACCTCGATGCGCTGCCGGGCAGGCCGCGGCCCTGTACCAAGGAGTACGACCCCGTTACCGCCACCGCAGTCGGCGAGCACCGCGGGCGTTCCGTCGACTGGACCAGGACGTACCCCAACGCCTGTGTGTTGTGGTCGGCGACGGACCCGGTCTTCGACTTCTGACAGGTGTATGCCCGGCGACAGTGAAAGCGGCCCGAGAGACAGGGCGGCGTGGCGCCCACGAGCATCCGCTCCCGCGTTCCGGAGGGAACCGCCACGTAGCGCCCGGCCGGCGTGGCCCGCAGGGATGCCCCCTCTGCGGGCCACATGGCACCGACTTCCGGCAGTACCGACTTCCGGCAGTACCGATGGTGGTTCGGGAAAGTCGTGCCGAGCAGGAGAGGACGCGATGGCGTGCGGTGCCTTTCGCCCGTCTGGTCAAGGAGGGTCCGTGCTCGTTTTCCGCCGTGTCGCCGCCGTGATGGTCGTCGCCGATGACCCCGACGTGTCCGCCCGGTGGTGGGCCGATGTCCTGGGTGTCACCGTGCACCGCGATGTGGCGCCGCACGGGGCGGTCTACGCGTGGATCGAGCTCGGCGGGGTCGAGTACGGTTTCCACCCCGCCGACGACGAGCGCAACCCCCGCGGTGCCAGTCCGGTCGTCTACTGGGCCGTGGAAGGAGATCTGGAGCAGGCGCTGGAGTCATTGCTGGCAGTGGGCTGCACCCGCCACCGGGGCCCTCTCGATGTGCGGCCGGGACGCCGCATCGCCCAGATCGTGGACCCGTTCGGCACCGTCATCGGCATCGAGGGCAGGTGAGCGCCCCGGCCGATGTCACCACAGGGCTCGGGACACCGAGGAGCCGAGCACTGCCGGCGGGGATCTCGTCAGGACCGCGGACGGTCGCGTTCCGGTCGGCCGCGGTGAACCCCGAACGCTCGGAGATGGACCCTGGCCCGGTGCCGCTACTAGGGTCGGGCGGATGAGCGCTGATCCCACGGAGTCCTTCTCCCGCCCCCGAGCAGCGGCCGGCGTGCTGTTCTTCGACGGGCAGGGGCACGTGATGCTGGTGGTCCCCTCCTACAAGAACCACCGTGACCTTCCCGGCGGCTACATCGAGCACGGGGAGACGCCGAGCCGCGCGGCCGCCAGGGAGGTCCAGGAGGAACTGGGAATCGAACCGCCCATCGGTCGGCTGCTCGCCATCGACTGGGCGCCCAGTCGCGTGGAGGGGGACAAGCAGCTGTTCATTTTCGACGGCGGGCGACTGGCACAGGATCATCTCGACGCCGTGGTCCTCGACCAGGTCGAGCTGACCGGTTACGGCTTCCACGACGTCGCCGTGCTCCACGAACGGACCACGCCCCGCCTGGCCCGCCGAATCACCCATGCCGTCCAGGCCCGGGCAGAAGGTGCGATCGCCTACCTGGAGAACGGCGAACCGCTCGGTCGGCCGTCGACGGGCGGGGTGGACGAGCCTCGCGAAACGACTCCGGATGCCCGCCCCGACAGGCAGACGTTCCTTTCTTGACCGGTTCGGTCCACGGGCTTCGCCCGACAGGGACGAAAAACCGGCCACACTTCCGCCCCGTCGCAGCTTAGGCGGCCAAAGCCCCGGGTAGGGGCTGTTCCTGGAGCGTCGCGTCACCCTCTCACGATCGCTGGCCGGCGGGCACCGGCGTTAAAAAGCAGCGCACAGGTGCCAGGGCTTCCCGTCATAGGAGTGACGTCAAGAAGCAGCGTCCGCATCCCGGGACACGCCCCCCGAGCGCGGGGAGCTCTCTCCACCTACCGGTGCCCGGCGAAGAGCGCCCGATCGACCCTCTGCGCGTCTTCCGTTCCGTGTCAGTCGGGGAAGGTGAACCCGCGTTCCTACGCCCCCGGGGCACCGGTGTGTGCCCCATCGCGTTCACCGCGTCGGTGGTGGGCGGTCGCGTATCAGCACACGGGGGAACGCGCGATGCGAAAACCTACGTCGTCGATCCGGAAGGTCGGATGACTGCGACGGCGCACCGAGGCCCGGCAGCTCCAGTGCTCGTCCGCCCACCCGCCGCCGCGCAGTACCCGGTAGGTGCCGTAGACCTCCGCGTCGTAGACGTCCCAGCACCATTCCCAGACGTTGCCCAGCATGTCGTACAGGCCCCACGCGTTGGGCTGTTTGCCGCCCACGGAGTGGGCCCGTTCGGTTGAGTTGCGGCGGTGCCAAGCGATCGCGTCGAGCTCCCCGTACCGTGCGCCGGTCGTACCGGCCCGGCAGGCGTGTTCCCATTCGGCCTCGGTCGGCAGCCGGTACCCGTCGGCGGAGGTGTTCCACCCGGCGGTCTCCGTACCGGCATGCAGGTCGTACACGGGGGTCAGGCCCTCGCGTCGGGACAGTGTGTTGCAGAACCGAACCGCGTCCCACCAGGAAACGCCTTCGACCGGCAACCGGTCACCGCGTGCGGTGCCCGGCTGCCGGCCGGTGACCTGTGCATAGCGTGCCCGGGTGATCGGGTACGTGCCGAGTTCGTACGGCGCGACCTCGACTGACCATGTGCGCTGCGTCCGCCGGTCCGACAGCATCACCTGCCCCGGAGAGACGGCCACCATCGTGTTCTCCGCAGGCGCGTTCATGGGCGATGATCCTAGCCGTCCGATGCCGTGCGCCGACGTCCGCCGTCGGGTCGCATGCCCGGGCGCATGGCGTGGCGAGTAATTACTCTGTGTAGTGATTCTCTATAATCGGTTACCTAGAGTCATCTAGTGGTTGGTGGGTCCTGCGGTGCGTTCCCACCGCATCGGGCGCCATCGGCCCGGTCTGTCCGCAGATTCAGTCCGATCCTTACGAGAAGGCCGAAGAAGAGTGCAGAAAACTCATGGGCCCCGAGCGCGAACGATGCTCTTTTCTCCAGCGGCTCCGACCTCTGTCCCCAGACTTCGCAGGGCATCGTTGCCGGGGGGCGCCTGCCCGGCCCGCCGGGTTCGAGGGGAACGGATCCGCCCGGGCGCGGCGAGACGCGCCATCGATGTGCGGGCGGTGCGCGAACAGTCCGCGCCGGTTCGCCGGGCCGCCCCGTCCCCGGTTGCGGACGGGATGCCGCCGCTGGTCGTCCGGCGTTCGGTCGAGGTACCGGCTGTCACCGGTCCGACGGGGCCCAGGGCGCCTCGCGTCCTCGGTATGTGTACGGCCGCCGCGGCCCTGATCCTGGTCACGGTCTTTCCGGCCCAGGCCGCCCACGGTGACATCCTGCTGTGGGACCCGCTCAACAACACGGAGTACACGATCTCCGCACCCCAGGGCGGGGAGTGCTACAACAGCAGCGACGACGGTTCGCAGTTCTCCGCCAGCAGGGTGCGCAACAAGACCGACCGCACCATTGTGCTGTTCGAGAACGGTGCGTGTGACGGGCGTATCGGTGCGGTGGCCGCGGGGGAGACCTACGAGTTGGACGTTCCGGCCGTGAGTTCGCTCCGGATCCTGGGCGAGGAGTAGCCGTTCGGTCGGCGCCCGCTCCCGGGGTGCGGGACGACCGCCCGAAGCGGTCCGCCGAGTTCGCTCGTGGCTCGAAGCAGCGCCCTTCGACCGGGCCGTTCGCGTTGTGCATCCCGTGCGGGCGCAGCGGGGTGCACAACCGTGTGCCATGCCGTCGCGCGGCCCCGGCTCGGCTGCCAGGGGGTCCCCTGGGGGCGAGCTCGACACTCGCTCCTCCGGGGCCGAGTTCGCCCGATGGTGTCCACCGGCCAAGGGTGAAAACTCTCCGAAATCGATTGGCGACTTGGGGTAGCGTCCATTTCTGGGTGGGGCCCCATCCCTGTTCAGAACTGGTTTGCACACTTCACGAGGAGTACGGATATGAGCGACCCCGTCTACTTCGCCTTCACCGCCAACGGCCATCCGGAGTTCATCTTCAAGCTCACCAGCGAGGCGCGAATCGCCGAGGCCCGCCGGATCGTCTCCGGCGAGGAGACGGAATCCGTGCATGTCATGGGCAGGATCAGGAAGCAGCGAAAGGACTACAACCCCCGTTGGGACTTCCACTTCGATCCCGACACCATTTCGTTCTTCACGATGGCGATCGAGGTGTGCGACGCCTCTCCCCACTACGTCAACGACCACCTCGATGAGGCGTGCGGCGCCTTCCTGCCGGGATGTTTCTGGTGCCCGTGGGATTCCAAGGTCACCCGCGAGGTCCCGGCAGCCGAGGTGGCCGCGGTCTGACCGGACCCCTTCGGGGCAGCCGTTCGTCCCGAAGGAGTCGTGAGGACGATGCGCCGGCCGGTTCCACCCGAGGCAGGGAAGCGCTTCCGCATATCGCGAGGTGGGAAGAAGCACCGGTCATCGTCCGTTGGCCTCCCCGCCGTGCCACACCAGCGGCGGAGGGGGCAACCCCGCGGGATACGCGGGATACGGTCGTCGTCCGCGCGCCTCGCGGGCAACCACGTGGCCCCCACGCTCTGAGCTGCGTAGAGTCCCGTCATGCCTTCCTCATACGACGTCATCGTGATCGGCCTCGGCGGTATGGGCAGCGCGGCGGTCTGCCACCTCGCCCGACGCGGACAGCGAGTGCTCGGCCTGGAGCAGTTCGGTCCGGCGCACAGCCTCGGCGCGAGTCACGGCGGTTCCCGCATCTACCGGCAGAGCTACGCCGAGGGCCCCCAGTACGTACCGCTGCTGCTGCGGGCCCGGGAACTATGGGACCAGCTCGGGCGCGATGCAGGGGAGAGCGTCTTCACCCGGACCGGTTTCCTCACGGTCGGCAAGGAGGGCGGCCCGATGGTCGACGGATGCCTGCGCAGCGCCGACGAGTGGGGACTGGAACACGAACTCCTCGACGCGGTCGAGACCCGTCGCCGGTTCCCGACCTTCACCCCGGGGAGCGACGAGGTGGCCTTCTACGAGTCCCAAGGGGGAGTTGCCCGCCCGGAGGCCACAGTGACCGCCCACCTGACGGTGGCGGAACGCTCCGGAGCAGAGCTGCGCTTCCATACGCCGGCACTCCACTGGACCGCGGACGAGGGGGGAGGCGTGCGGGTCACCACCCCCAACGGTGTCGTCACGGCCGGTCGGCTGGTCGTGGCACCCGGTGCCTGGGCCCCGAAGCTGCTCCCCGGGCTCGCGGTCCCCCTCCGGGTGGAACGCCGGGTCATGTACTGGTTCGCCCCCGAGGGCGGTACGGCTGCCTTCGACGTCGCCCGTCATCCCGTCTACATCTGGGAGGAGTCGGCGGGGAGCGAGGTCTACGGCTTCCCCGCTCTCGACGGCCCCGGCGGCGGGGTCAAGGTCGGTTTCCATTCGGTGGGGGATCGGGCCGACCCGGACCGGCTCGACCGCGAGATCCACGACGTCGAGGCCGAGGCGCTGCGGACGTTCCTGCGCCCTCGCATCCCGGCCCTGGCCGGCCCCCTGGTCAGGGGAGCGGCGTGCACCTACACGCTCACTCCCGACGCGCACTTCGTTGTGTCGCTCCATCCGGAGCATCCACAGGTGACAGTGGCGTGCGGCTTCTCCGGCCACGGCTTCAAGTTCGTGCCGGTGATCGGGGAGATCCTCGCCGACCTCGCGGTGGAGGGGACGACTCGACACCCCATCGCCCTGTTCGATGCCCGGAGACGGTAGGCCACGGCGGTTCCCGGGCGCGCGTCCTCACGAGAGCCGTCCGCGCACGGCGTCCGCCCGGTCGGACACGGAATCGGAAACGAAGTCCTCGTCAACCCAGGTGCTCCTCGGCCACCACGGTGCCGTCCTCGTCGCTGTGGAGCCGGCCGCCCCGGGAGAAGAGGACGCCGCCGAAGAACACCGGGGCGCCCACGAGTCCCTTCCCGGCCGTGGCGGACGTGCGGGGGTCGGGCCCCGGCGCCTTGACGCCCAGACGCAGGGGCGACAGCTCAGCGACGTCGCGCACCGCCCCGTTGATGACCACGCCGGCCCAACCGTCGGCCTCCGCCGCCTTGGCGATCATGTCCCCCATGAGCGCGCCGCGCAGCGACCCGCAGCCGCCCACCACCAGCACCCGGCCACGACCCGGTTACCCCGACTGCTCCTTGACCAGGGCGTTGTCCTCGTGGCAGGCGACCGTCTCGATGGGTCCGGAAAAGACGCACGCCCCGCCGAACTGACGGAACCGGGTCGCACAACTGGCGATGGAGTCGCCGTGGTCGTCGATCAGGCCGGCGGTGGCGGGGCTCCCGGCCATGGCGGTCTCCTTCTTCGCTTCCGGGCGGTCCCGCCCAGCCACGCTACCCATCGTGCTTCCTCGTGCCCGGCACCGGTCCGGGGCCGCCCGCGGAAGTGGCCGGGGACACCGTTGATCAGGGCTCGCCGCTCGACCGGTCCCCGATACGGGGCTGTCTCCGCAGCTGAGAGACTGGACGGGTGGGTAATCATCAGACATCTCGTGAGCTGTTCAAACGCGCCGGCGCCGTCATCCCCGGTGGGGTGAATTCGCCGGTCCGCGCCTTCGGAGCGGTCGGGGGCACGCCCCCGTTCATGGCATCGGGCAAGGGCGCGTACCTGACCGACGTCGACGGGAAGGAGTACGTCGACCTGATCTGCTCGTGGGGACCGCTGATTCTCGGCCACGCCCACCCCGAGGTCGTCGCCGCGCTCGCCGAGGCCGCCGGCAAGGGCACCTCCTACGGTGCGCCCACCCCCGGTGAGGTGGAGCTGGCCGAGGAGATCGTCGCCCGTACCCCCGTGGAGAAGGTCCGCCTCGTCAACTCCGGCACCGAGGCGACCATGTCGGCGATCCGCCTGGCACGCGGAGCCACCGGACGCCCCAAGGTCGTCAAGTTCGCCGGGAACTACCACGGCCACGTCGACGCCCTGCTCGCCGCAGCCGGCTCCGGCGTCGCCACTTTTGCACTGCCCGACTCGCCCGGTGTCACCGGCGCCAGCGCGGCGGACACCATCGTGCTGCCCTACAACGACATCGCCGCGGTCGAGAGGGTCTTCGCCGAGTCCGGTGACCAGATCGCCTGCGTCATCGCCGAGGCGTGCCCCGCCAACATGGGAGTCGTCCCGCCGCAGGCCGGTTTCAACGCCCGCCTCAAGGAGATCGCCGCCAGGCACGGTGCGCTGCTGGTCCTGGACGAGGTCCTCACCGGTTTCCGGGTGAGCGCGGCCGGCTGGTTCGGGCTGGAGGGCGTCGTCCCCGACCTCATGACCTTCGGGAAGGTGATGGGCGGCGGCCTGCCCGCCGCCGCGTTCGGAGGCCGTGCCGACCTCATGGACCAGCTCAGCCCGGGGGGACCGGTCTACCAGGCCGGGACGCTGTCGGGGAACCCGCTGGCCACCGCGGCCGGGTTGGCCACGCTGCGCGGGGCCAACCCTGAGGTGTATACGCGCATCGACCACGCCGCCGCGACCGTGTCAGCCGCTGTCGCCGCGGAGCTGACCGCAGCCGGGGTGGCGCACCGTATCCAGCACGGCGGCAGCCTGTTCACGGTGTTCTTCACCGACGCCGAGGTCATCGACTACGACGGGGCCCGTGCCCAGAACACCGGGCAGTTCGCGGCCTTCTTCACCGCCATGCTGGAACAGGGCGTCTACCTGCCGCCCGCGGCCTTCGAGGCGTGGTTCTTCTCCGCGGCCCACGACGACGCAGCACTGGACCGTGTGCTCTCCGCACTCCCCGCCGCAGCTCGTGCCGCGGCCCGAGCGGCCTGACCGGACCGCGGCGGGCCCGGCCCGCCGCGGTTGTCCGACGGCGATCGGTTCCACCCGCCCGGAGGGCGAACCGCGCTGCTCCGGGACGCGTGCAACCACGGTCGCCCTCGCTGTGATCAGATGAGCTACGTATTTCGTCAGCCGATCGTTTAGGACAGGTTTACGCTGATGGGATGCTCGACCTTGACCGGTTACGCGCGCTCAACGCCGTCGCCGAATACGGCTCGGTGAGCGCGGCCGCCGAAATCCTCGGGATCACCACGTCGGCCGTCTCCCAACAGATCGCCAAACTCGAACGCGAGACCTCCTCCCGCCTGCTGGAACGCAACGGGCGCGGTGTCCGGCTCACCGATGCCGCACAATTGTTGGTCGGCCATGCCGAGCGCATCCTCAGCATGGTGGCCGAGGCCGAAGCGGACCTGGAGGCCCAGCGCGGAAGCGTCGTCGGAACGATCAAGATCGCCGCCTTCGCCACGGCCTCGCGCGGGATCATGCCGACGATGCTCACCGGAATCGCCCACATCCATCCCCAGCTCACCGTCGAACTCCACGAGTGCGACCCCAAGACCGCGCTTCCCCAGGTCCTGCGCGGCGATTTCGACGTCGCCGTCGTGCAGGACTGGAAGAACTCCCCCCTGCCCTTCCCCGATGGGCTGCAGAAGCTCCACCTGCTGGACGATCCCGCAGAGGTCGCACTCCCCGCGGGGCATTCACTGGCCGGCCGGGAGTGGCTGGCCGTCACCGACCTCGCCCAGGAGAAATGGGTGGGGGCACCTCCCGGAGACATCTGCCACGCCTGGCTGTCCCACACGCTGCGCCACGGGGGCGTGGAACCCAAGATCGCGCATTTCTCCTCCGAGTACCCCACTCAGCTGGCGCTGGTGGCCACCGGGCTGGGTGTCGCTGTCCTGCCCAGGCTGGGGCGCGACCTGCTGCCTCCCGGCGTGGTCACCGTGCCGGTGAAGCCCCGGCTCGTGCGGCACGTCTACGTCGTCTGGCGCACCGAGGCCGGCCGTCGACCCGCTGTGCAGGCCACGGTGGCAGCCTTGCGCGCGGCGGTCGATACGGTTGAAGGGAGTCGCCCGGAGTTCACTCCGGCGCGGTCTTTTCAGCCCAGCGGCACGACGCGAGCCGGGGCAGCATCCGGAAGGGAAACGGTTCCGCCACGATGACCACGACCACCGTCGTCCACCTACTACGGCATGGCGAAGTACACAATCCCAACGGGATTCTCTATGGCCGCCTGCCTGATTTCCACCTGAGCGAGCGCGGCCACGCGATGGCCGAACTGGCAGCCAAATGGTTCGACGGCCGCGACATCGCCACGCTCTACTCCTCTCCGCTGGAACGCGCGCAGGAGACAGCTGAGCCCGCCTCCGTCGCCTTCGACCTCCCGATCAGGCTGGACGCGCGGCTGCTCGAAGCCGGCAACCGGTTCGAGGGCAAGCCGTTCAACCCCCGTTCGGTGGCCGATCCCCGCAACTGGGGGCGGCTGTACAACCCGATGCAGCCCTCGTGGGGGGAGCCCTACACCTTCATCGTCAAGCGCATGGTCGAGGTGATCCGCGCAGTGCGCAAGGAGGCGTGGGGGAGAGAAGCGGTCTGCGTCAGCCACCAACTGCCGATCTGGATGGCGCGGAGGGCAGCCGAGAAG
The DNA here is from genome assembly GCF_030268225.1 of Nocardiopsis ansamitocini. Classification (GTDB taxonomy): domain Bacteria; phylum Actinomycetota; class Actinomycetes; order Streptosporangiales; family Streptosporangiaceae; genus Nocardiopsis_D; species Nocardiopsis_D ansamitocini. Next base: position 66,156 of record NZ_BSQG01000006.1, read on the forward strand.
CAACGGCTGTGGCACCGTCCCGATCGACGCCAGTGCAACCTCGCAAGCGTCACGTCGTTGACCTTCGAGGAGGAGAAGCTGGTCAGCGTCTCCTACACCGAGCCGGCAGCTTCCCTCTACACCAGTGGCCGGGTCGTTCCGGGGGCGTGATCGCGCATCCGCAACGTTTTCGTCCCGGCCCTGCGTTCAGGGCCCGGACGAAGAGGGTAGGCTAGTTTTTCGGGTGCCGCCTCTGTCGGAGGCGGGTCTGCCCTGGTGTCGGGCCGCGTGCAACGCGCGCTGCCGCACTCGCAGGACGGCGAGTCGAGCCTCCATCCTCCCCGCGAATGCGGAGATGGTCCCGAGTCCGTCGCCGTGTTCTCTTTTGATCGTGTGCAACTGAGGTGATCCCATGGGTTCCGTTATCAAGAAGCGCCGCAAGCGCATGGCCAAGAAGAAGCACCGCAAGCTGCTCAAGAAGACCCGCATCGCGCGCCGCAACAAGAAGTAGGCCCGTCTCTCCGCGGATGCATCACGATCCCGGCCCGCCTGATGGCGGGGCCCGGTTTCGTGATCGGCGCGGAGACACTTCTTTCTCCTGTGCCGTGCGTCCCGCTGCAAGTCAAGGAGGCGTGCCCGTTATGGCCCGCGTCGTGCTCGTCACCGGGGTCTCCCGCTATCTGGGAGCCCGGGTCGCGAACGCCCTCCAGGCCGATCCCCAGATCGACCGGGTAATCGGAATGGACTCCTCTCCGCCGCAGCAGCCGCTGGGGCGCACCGAGTTCGTCAAGGCCGAACTCCACGACGGCAGCGTCGACACCGTCGTACGCGACTCCGGAGCCGACACCGTCCTGCATCTCAGCCTCGTCGCCACCCCTTCGGCAGCGGGCGGCCGGGCGGAGATGAAGGAGAACAACGTCCTGGGCACGATGCAGTTGCTGGCGGCCTGCCAGCGCTCCAGCACCGTGCGTCGTCTCGTGGTCCGCTCCACCGCTGCCGTCTACGGCTCCTCCTCGCGCGACCCCGCGCTCTACACCGAGGACCTCGAAGCCCGCGACACCCCGCGTTCCGGCTACGCCAAGGATGCGGTCGAGGTCGAGCGTTACGTTCGCGGACTGGCCCGCCGACGCCCCGACCTCTCCATCTCGGTGCTGCGCTTCGCCAATTTCATGGGGCCTTCGGTGGACTCCCCGCTGACCCGCTACTTCGGGTTGAAGCTGGTGCCCACGGTCCTGGGCTACGACCCCCGCATGCAGTTCATCCACGAGGACGACGGCGTCGAGGTCATCCGTCGGATGGCGCTCAACGAGCGTGACGGGGTCTTCAACGTCGCCGCGCCGGGTGCGATGCCGCTGTCGCAGTGCCTGCGCCGCGCGGGGCGCCCCGAGATGCCGGTTCCCGCACGCGGTCTGAAAGTCCTGGGTGGCCTTGCCCGCAAGGGGCATCTGGACTACTCGCCCGAGCAGTTGCGACTGCTCTGCTACGGACGGGTCCTGGACGCGAGCAAGCTCGAACGCGCCCTCGACTGGGAGCCCAGTTACACCTCCCAGGAAGCATTCGACAGCTACGTGGCCACCAACGGCGGCGAGCCCGCGGGCTTCATCGGGCAGGTCTGGCCCCGCCGCCAGCTGCGAGAAGTGCCCTGAACCACTCCTGATCGATTCCCCCTTTCCGGCATTGTCACGAAATAATGACGATGCCAGTGCTGTGCTGCCACGGTGGCGCTGCTCTTCACGAACGAGGGGAAAGCCTTGACCACGCCCGGCGACGACGCCACCGATCCGACCACAGCCGAACCCGGCCTCGCGCCGGTCGTTCCGCTGGTCTCCGCGGTGGAACGCGCCGAGCCGCTCAACGCGTTCCTGGAGTTCTGCGAACGTCGCCTGACCGGCGCCTACGCGGTGGACGACTTCGGCTATGACGAGGACCTCACCGAGCAGGTCCTGCTGCCCCTGATCCGGGTCTGGTACGAGAACTGGTTCCGGATCGAGGTACGCGGCCTGGACAACGTCCCGGACGCCGGGCGAGCCCTCGTGGTGTCCAACCATTCCGGGGTGGTGCCCTTTGACGCCCTCATGCTCCAGGTGGCGCTGCGCGACCACCACCCGGCCGAGCGTCGATTCCGGATGTTGGTCGCCGACGTGGTCTTCGACATTCCGGTGCTGTCCCACCTCGCCCGGAAGGCAGGCCACACACTCGCTACCCCAGAAGACGCGGAACGGCTCCTGGGGCAGGACGAGTTGGTCGGGGTCTTCCCGGAGGGCTACAAGGGTCTGGGCAAGCCCTTCAGCGAGCGCTACCGGCTCCAGCGCTTCGGGCGCGGCGGTTTCGTCTCCACGGCTGTGCGCACCCGCTCGCCGATCATCCCGTGCTCGGTTGTCGGTGCCGAGGAGATCTATCCCAAGATCGGCGACCTCACGGCGCTGGCCCGGCTGCTCAAGCTGCCGTACTTTCCGGTGACACTGACCTTTCCGCTGCTCGGACCGCTCGGCCTGATCCCGCTGCCCACCAAGTGGATCATCGAGTTCGGCGAGCCGATGGGCACCGAGAAGTACGCCCCCGAAGCCGCAGACGACCCCGGAGTGATCTTCGAGGTGGGCGACCAGGTGCACGACACCATCCAGCAGACCCTGAACCGGTTGGTGATCGAGCGGGGCGACCCCTTCTAGGAGGGGCGCCCCGCTCGCGGCCATGGCCGCCTAGGAGCGTGCGCGCCTGCGCAGCAGGCTCACGGCCACGCCGCCGGCCACCGCGCCCGCGATCGCCGCGGGAACGCCGACCTTGAGCGCCTTGCGGTGCTTGCGGAAGTCGTGCACCGGCCAGCCGTTGGCGTCGGCGTGGCTGTTGAGGTCGTCGTCGGGGTTGACGGCATTGGGGTGGCCCACGATGGACAGCAGCGGCAGGTCGTTGTAGGAGTCGCTGTAGGCCGTGCAGGCGCCGAGATCGATGTCCTCGATGGTGGCGAGGGCGCGTACCGCCTCTGCCTTGGCCGGACCGTGCAGCAGGTCGCCCACCAGGCGGCCGGTATACACCCCGTCCACGGATTCGGCCACCGTGCCCAGCGCGCCGGTCAGGCCGAGCCGGCGCTTGATGATGTCGGCCAGCTCCACCGGAGTGGCGGTGACCAGCCAGACGCGTTGCCCCGCGTCCAGGTGGCGCTGCACGAGTACACGGGCGCCCTCCCAGATACGGTCGGCCATGGAGTCGTCGTAGATTTCTTCGCACAGTTCGACGAGGTCGTCGACCTTGTGCCCGGCGACGAAGGCCAGTGCGGCCTCGCGCGCGGCGTTGATGTGCTCGGGCTGCTCGTTGCCACTGATCCGAAAGACCATCTGGCCCCAGCCGAATCGGAGCAGGTCACGGGTGGTGAACAGGTCGCGCGCGGCCAGACCGCGCGCGAAATGGTAAATCGATGCCCCTCGCATGAGGGTGTTGTCCACATCGAAGAACGCCGCCCCACGCGTATTGCTGGTCGGCTCGTATTCGCCCTCGGCGGCCAGAAGTGCCTCGGCGGCCGCGGCGGCGGCCTGCCCGGCGAGCGCGGCGCGGCCGTGGTCACGGTCTCGGAGATACGCCCACATGCTGTGAGCCTACGGCCAGCGGTGGCAGGCTGCTTACGCGCGGCTCGTCAGGGACATCCTTTGGTGAGGTAAGTCACATCTTGGTGGGTCTATTGGGCGTGATGCCAGCAGGATCACACTGGAAGCGGGACCGCTTTACCCACCGAGTGCGCGTTCTGGGCTGAAAGTGCAGCATCATTGTCGAGATGGTCGAGGTAGGACTGGCATTCATCTGCGCCCTGGTGGCATGGAGCGCCGCCGCGGCGCTCAGTACGCGTACGTACCGCAAGCCCGAGCTCTTTGCGGGAGTCTGGACCGCTGCGGTCCTCATCCTCGCGATCGCGCTCAGCGCGGCGTTCCCCGGAGCGCTGCTCGGGTTTTCCCCGCTCACGTTCCGGCTCTTCCAGATCGGCGTCAGCCTTCTGGGACCGCTGCTGCTGGCGTGGGGCGCGGTCGAGTACGTGGTGCGGTCGCCACGCGCTCTCTTCGGCGTGCGACTGGTCGTCACCACCCTGGGCATCGTCCCCCTGGCAGTCCTCACCCTGGACCCGCTGCGCGGGCGCTACGGCAACGGGTATCCGGCGGCGGCCGACCACTACGCCGCCATTCCCATGAGCGCGATCGCCCTGGTGGACGTGTTCGCGCTGATCGCCCTGCTGGCGTGCGCGATCGTAGCCGGGCGCAGGCTGGGCGAGCAGCCCCGCCAGGCCAAGCACCAGTTCGTCGTCCTCTCCTTGATCGCCCTCTCCGTCCTGCTGTTGGTGCTCGTCGGTCGGATGGGCCTCGGCCTGCTCGGCCAGGTCATTCTCCTCGGTGCCATCGCTGCGGTCTGGGTCGCGCTGATCCGGGCCACCGCACCCCATCGCGAGCGCTCCAGCCGCCGCAGGGGCGGACGCCGCACGCGGGAGCAGGACGAGGACGAGGAGGGCTTCGACGATTACGACGACGACTTCGACGACGACTACGACGACTACGACGAACCCGACGAGAAGGAGCAGCCGGTGCGGCGCAAGCGGCGCGGTGCGGACTACGACGACGAGCCAGTGGCTCCGTCTCGGCCATCTCCCCGCCTGTGCGGGGTCATCACCATCTACACGCTTGCCAACGGTCACGCCGATGCCTTCGACGACGACGCCGACGAGGTCGTCGAGGAGGTCCGCCGCCACGAGCCCGACACCCTCTTCTTCGCCTGTCACACCGTGCCCAGTGCCCCGCTGCAGCGGATCGTCTATGCGATCTACCGCGACGAGCTCGCTCTCGAGGAGCACGAGCAGCAGCCGCATGTGGCCGACTTCGCCCGCCGGCGGACCCCGCACGTGGTGGCGACGAATGTGATCGAACTGTCCCTTTCCGGGGCGTCGGCCACTGATGGCCTGGTCGACATGCTGATGCCTCGCTGAGGCCGAAGGTGCCCAGGGGGTTTCAGGGCCCCGGCAAAGTGGGTATTCCTCAAAGTTCGCTGGGAGAACTCCCCCCGGGAGCCGGAGGGTGTCCAACCCTGAAGTACGCTCCTAAACGTGTCCGGGGTCAGGTGCGGTCGTCAAGCGCCGCGCGACTCGCCAGATCGACCGGGAGTGTGCTGGAAGCCCGATGCGAAAGTTCCTCGTATTCCTGATTTTTCTGCTGATCCTGCTGGTCGCAGCCGATCGTGGCGCGCACTACGCCGCTGAGAACGAGATCGCCAAGCGCATCGCCCAGCAGTACGGAATGGCGACCGAGCCCGAGGTCACCATCGAGGGCATCCCGTTCCTCAACCAGGCGATCAACGGTCAGTATTCCGAGATCCGGGTCGTCACCGGTGCACTCAGCATCGAGGACGTCCAGGTGGACCGGGTCGACGCCACACTGAGCGACGTCAACGCCCCCTTCGCCGATCTTCTCTCCAGCCCCACGGCGGTCGCCGGAACCGTTGACGGCACCGTGCTTCTCCCCTACAGCGAACTCCAGAAGCGGCTGCCCCCGGGCGTGGTCATCGAGACCGAGAACGGTACGCCGAGGATCTCCGGTGACATCGCCTACCAGGGCTTCAGCGTCGCACTCCAGAGCGAGTTCACGATCGAGGTCGAGGACGGCATTCTGACGGTCATCCCCGGTGAGATCCAGCTCGGCGAGCAGATCATCCCCAAGGGGTGGGTCCAGACCAGCCTCTCCCCGTCGATCAAGCTTCCCCGACTGCCCTTCGACCTCCAGGTCACCGACGTCGAGTTGCTGCCCAACGGGGTGCAGGCCACCGCTACGGGCACCGACGTCCCGATCGTCGGCGGTCAGCTCACCCAGTAGGTCCTTTCCATGGAAACCGTGCAGATCGCAGGGAGTGCGGCACTCGTCGTCGCACTCCTGCTCGCCACGGTCCTCGGCCTGGTGGCCCGACGCTCCAGCGGTCGGTTCCGGACCCCGGCGCTCAGAAAATCCGGAAGGCGGGGGAGTGCGGCGGCCATGAGCGACAAAGACTCCCTGACCCCTGCCGACCTCGGCCAGGCGCTAGGGGAGCGGGCCACCCTGGTGCAGTTCTCCACCGCGTTCTGCCAGCCCTGTCGTGCGGCCCGCAGAATTCTTCACGAAGTCAGCGGACTGGTTCCGGGGGTGGCCTACGTCGAGGTCGACGCGGAATCCCATCTCGACCTCGTGCGCCGCCTCGACATCCTGCGCACCCCTACTGTTCTGGTGCTCGACGCCCACGGCCGCGTCAGTACCCGTGCCAGTGGGACGCCTACCAAACCCGACGTCATCGCCGCGCTGGGCCGGGCCATCCCCGGATAGGCGCGGTCCGTGCGTGCGGACCTCCCCGGTGCGGCGCAGCGGGGAGAGGGCGGCCCATGGACGCGGTGCAGACGAGGAGAACCGGGACCGTGCCCCTCGCCCAGGAGATCACGGCCGCCGGCCGCGCTTGCCGGGCGCGGCGCCGAGGACCGATCGGACCTGCTCGACACGGGGAAGGGGCTTCCCGGCGCACCTGCCGGCACCCTGGATCTTTCGGCCATCGGACGAAGGGGCTCGTCCGCCCGTGCCGGGCGCGGGCAGCGCCACCTGCTATCCGACAGGAATGCCGACCAACCAGATCGGTTTTTCAGGCATTGTGAACCACCCCACCCGTGACATCGTGTTCGCGAACACGTACCATCGGGAGCGTGACTTTCCTGACAGGCGCGCTTTTGACGAAGCGGCGCGCGGTTGATTTCTGCCGCGTAGCCACCGCGCTCTGTCGCGCTGCCCGCTAAGCGGATCTTTCGCGCGCCCTTCGGCGCCCGGACCGCCGCGGACCTCCTCCCGCACCCTTTTCTTGCGGTGCCGCAGTGTCTGAAGATCTCTCTCGCATCGCTTACGCAGCTGGGAAGCCACAATGCAGGTCGATCCCAGAGGGCAGCGCTTCGCCGCTGGCATCACCACCCTCGTTCTCGCCTCCGTCCTCGTCACCGCCAACGCCTGGCTGCTCGCCGTCCAGACCCTGGTGTTCGCGGCCGCGGTTCTGCTGGGGCTGCGGTTCTCCCCCTACGGACTCCTCTATACGCGGTTGGTCAGGCCCAGGCTCGGTCCGCCGCGCGAGTTGGAGGACGCGGCTCCGCCGCGCTTCGCCCAGGGAGTGGGCCTCGCCTTCGGCCTGATCGGCCTTCTCGGCTACCTCTTCGTGGGCGATTGGCTGGGTATCGGCGCCACCGCTGTCGCGCTCTTCGCAGCCTTCCTCAACGCCGCCTTCGGTTTCTGCCTGGGCTGTGAGACCTACCTGCTCATCCGCCGACTCACCGACTTCACTCATCGGGCCGCCCACCCGGACCGGCCCGACGGTGATCACCACGCACCCGCGCAGCAACGACAGTAATGAATCAAGGAGGGTTCCCCGTGAGCCGCACTGATGTCCTCGTAGACGCCGAATGGGTCGAGTCGCATCTGGACGACGCCGATGTGGTCGTCGTCGAGGTCGACGAGGACGCGTCCGCCTACGACAAGGGCCACATCCGCAATTCCGTGAAGCTCGACTGGAAGAAGGACCTCCAGGACCCGGTTCGCCGCGACTTCATCGACAAGGCGGGTTTCGAGAAGCTGCTGTCGGACCGCGGGATCGGCAACGACCACACGGTCGTGCTCTACGGCGGCAACAACAACTGGTTCGCGGCCTACGCCTACTGGTATTTCAAGCTCTACGGCCACGAGAGCGTCCGTCTGCTCGACGGCGGCCGCAAGAAGTGGGAGCTGGACTCCCGCGAGCTGGTCGAGGACGTGCCCGCGCGCGCCGCGACCACCTACGTCGCCAAGGACCAGGACTCCTCGATCCGTGCCTTCCGCGACGAGGTCGTCGCCGCGATCGGCACCAAGGACCTGGTGGACGTGCGCTCGCCCGACGAGTTCACCGGCCGCCTGCTCGCCCCCGCGCACCTGCCGCAGGAGGTCTCCCAGGTGCCCGGACACATTCCCACCGCCCGCAACATCCCTTGGGCCAAGGTCGCCAACGAGGACGGCACCTTCAAGTCCGAGGACGAGCTGCGCGAGCTCTACACCGGCGCAGGCGTGGACCTGGACAAGGAGATCATCGCCTACTGCCGTATCGGTGAGCGCTCCTCCATCGCGTGGTTCGCGCTCAGTGAGCTGCTCAACGTTCCCAACGTCAAGAACTACGACGGTTCCTGGACCGAGTACGGTTCGCTGATCGGCGTTCCGGTGGAGCTCGGGGAGGCCAAGTGAGCGACAGCTGCGGAGCACCCATCGGCGGGGTCGCCCTCGCCGGAGTCGACGCCGGCAACCAGGCAGTCATCCAGGGCACGGTCACCCGGGACGGCCAACCGCTCAGTAGCGCCTACGCGCGCCTGCTGAACGACGACGGCGAATTCGCCGGCGAGGTCGTCACCGGAGACGAAGGCACCTTCCGTTTCTTCGCCGCCGACGGCGAGTGGAAGGTCCGGGTCCTGGCCTCCAAGGGCTTCACCGACGAGTTCACCGTTCAGGCCCAAACCGGAACGGTGATCGATCTCCAGGTCAGCGCCTAGCGATTCCACCGAGCGCCGGTGGCCGGGAGAGACTTCCCGCCGCCGGCGCTCGGCGTCTACCCGGGGCGGACGCTGTCCACTGTCGGCCGTCGGGCACCTCCGTCCACGACTGCACCGAGTAACCGCCGCTACCCCGAAGACGTGCGCAAAAGACCGAGCGAGCCCGCTCGGGCCCGGCTCCGTGACCGTCTTGGCACAGTCGCCGGACTGTGCCGAAAACCCCTACGGGTCTAGGCTTTGATCATGCGCGACGCAGATATCGTGCACGCGATCATCGTGGGCGGACCAGACGGGTTGGGCGAGGCGTACACAAGGTACGCCGATCGCCTCTACGACTACTCCCTGCGACTCCTCGGTGAGCCAGAGGCTGCCACCGACGCGCTGCACGACACCTTCCTCATCGCCCGAGAGCAGATCCCCCGACTGCGCGACCCCGCCATGCTCCGCCCCTGGCTCTACGCCATCACCCGTTCCCAGTGCCACCGTGCCCTGGGCGACCGTGACCGCTTCCCCCTGGTGGAGGAGGACTCCGAACCGGACACCGTTTCCGTTCGGTCCGTCGGCCGCCCGGAATCGCACGCTTCGGTACGCACCGCTCTGTCCGGGCTCGATCCGCGCGACCGCGAAGTGGTTCACCTGGCTCTTCGTCATCGGCTGGACGGGCCCCGACTGGCCGCGGTGCTCGGGATCGCCACACGACAGGCCGATGAGGTCGTGCGTGCTGCCAGCGCCCGGCTGGAGCGCGCACTGAGCCCGCCCGCGCTCGCCCGCATTCGCGACTGCCGTGGGCTGCGGGCGCTGTTGGCCGACCACGACGGTGCACCCACCCCGCCGTTGCGCAGACGCATCGTCCGCCACACGGCGGGCTGTGCGCGGTGCGAGCGCCGCAGTGCCGGGCTGGTCGCCCCTGAGGCCCTGGTGGATGCGGTGCCGATCGCCACCGCACCGCATTACCTGCGGGACCAGTTGATGGCCAACGCCTTCGACCCCGAACTCGACGGGCACCACGCCGAGTTCGCAGCCCAGGCCGGACCCCTGCGTGCCGACGGATTCCCCGCACCGGCCCGTTCCGAGCCCCGGCCGCGCGTCCCCGTGCGGCCCCTCGTGATGTCCCCCGTCCTCACCCTGGTGACCGGTGCGCTGGTCGTTGCCCTGGTGGGCTGGTTGGTCCTGCCGATCCTGGCCGACCGGATCGCACCCGGGAGCGAGGTCGAGGTCACCACGGTGGTCTCCCTGGAGCCGGCCAACCCGGAGCGCTCGCACTACCACCTCCCACAGCCGTCCTCTTCGACTCGTCAACTCGTTCCCGAGCCACGAGAGACCTCCGAACGGTCACCCGTCGGTACCCCGCCCCGACCGGTCGCGGGCACCCCCGACGAGGAGCCCCCGATCCCACCGGAGGAGTCGCCCGACGAGACGCCTTCGCAGAGCCCCGCGATGCGGGTCACCTCCGCCAGCGGTCAGGACATCACTCCGGAGGGCTGCGTGCAGACGTGGACACTTCAGGTGTCGGCCGGCGTCGACGGAGAGGCGACCCGTGTGGCACTGGAGGTCGATACCCCCTATGGCGGGCAACGGATACCGATGACCTCGACCGGGGGGGCCTGGTCGGCGCAAGCCGTCGGGCTGCCGATGGACGCCCCCGTCACATGGACGGTCGTGGCCAGCGGTCCCGGGACCGCGTCCTCGGCCAACGGTCCGCACACCACCAGCCGGGCCAGCTGTTCGCCGGACCCGACCCCGACCGGTTGAGCCCGGCGCGGCCCGGTTCATCGCCCCAACAGGAACTTCCGTTTGGCTCGTGCTTCCGGACCTGCCAAGACGCCCCGACACATCCGATACCGCCTACCCAAAAGACGGCATAACTCCCTTTTCCCATTCCCGCGTGACACCATTGCTACAGCCCGACAACATGCCCCTGTTTCTGGTCGTGATCGGCCCGGACCGCCCTCCACGCGGCCGGGTGGGAGGTACTCAGCGGTGCCCGAGGCCAAACCCGCGCGCAGGCGCAAGACCCATCTCGGCTGGCGACACGAGGTACTCGTCCGTGACCCCGGACCGCCGCCGCGCAGGCCGGTCCCCGCGGAGGGGGCCGGCCTCGAACCCGAGTGGGTGATCGCCCAGCGCCGCTCCGAGGCCGACATCAACCGGCCGCTCCTGTTCGCGCTCCTCGCACTGTTCGTGCTGGCGACCCTGTTCCCACTGCTTGTCATGGTCCGGGTACTCCCCCTGTTGCTGGCCCTCGTCGGATTCCTCGGCTGCCTGGTCGTGGCCCTGCCGATCATCGTTGCGCTCGTACAGGGCCGCCAGGCCGTCGGCGAGCGCCTCAACGAGGAGAAGGACCGCCTTGCCGAAGAACGGCGCGAACGCGAGTTGCGGTTGCGCCTCCAACAGGAAGAACATGCCGACCGCCACGCCGAATGGCAGCAGCGCAAACAGGCATACGAAGCCCAGCCCCGCTGGTACTCGCTTGAGGTCCCGCAGGGAAAACGCAGGGTGACCGTCGTGGGCGGCACCGATACCGGTTGGTCGGCGCTGCTCACCACGATCGGGGCGTCCAGGCTCCGCGACGGCGGCGACCTCACCGTCGTCGACCTTTCCGGCCAAGCACTGGCCGGACAACTCGTGGCACTCACCCAGCGCTGCGGCCTCATCCCGCGGGTGTGGGTGCTGCCCGCCGACCTGCCTCGAATGAACCTCGGCAACAACCTGGAAGCGAGCCACCGCGCCGACATCCTCGCCTCCACCGTTCTCGCCACCGACCCCCGTGCCGATATCGAGGCCGACCACGCAATCCTGGTGACGATCTTCGGGGTCCTCGGCGCAGACGCCTCCGTGGCCCGCGTCACCGCCGCTCTCGGCCTGCTCGGACTACCGGGCCAGGCCGACGCGCACGACGATCCCGCTCTGGTCCTGTTGAGTTGCGGCGAGCGCGCGCAGTTGCGCGAGGCGTTCTCCGGGGACACCGCTGCTGTGTCGGAACGCTGCCCGCACCTGCAACGAGCGCTCATCCCGTTCGAGGGACTGGGCACCCGTGCTGAACAGGAGCCCTACGCCCAGGTCAAGATCATCGCTACCGACCGCTCGGCCGGGGACTTCGCGGGTCGGGCCTACGGCAGTTACACCCTCGACTCCCTCAGTGAGCTGTTGGACCTGCGGGCCCGCACCACCGGGCCGGTGCAACCCTGGGCGCACACCATCGTGCTGTGCGGGGCCGACGCCCTACCGGGCTGGTCCGTCCAGCGCCTGGCCGACGCCGCAGCGAAAGTCTCCGCCGGTCTGGTGCTGATGTATCGCAGAGCGGGGGAGGACGCCGTGGAGTCACTGGTCGCCGATGACGGTCTTCCGGTCGTGATGCGTCCCCCGGACGCCGAGTCCGCCACCGCGCTCGCCGGGTTCCTGGGCGCCGGCCACCGTGCCGAACTGCACCGTCTCACCGAGATCATCGGTGCCGCCCTGGAGGACCAGGAGGCCGACGCCTACGTCACCGACGCCGCCGAGAGCGTCACGGCAGCCGTCCCGGTCCGCTACACCGCCAAGTCCATCGCGCCCTTGGACCTGGTCCGGCACATGCGCTCGGCCACCGACTGGGGCAGGACCACCGCGCAGGCCGCCGACCACGACGACACGGCCGGTTCCGACGGTACGGACCGTCTCACCGACCAGCGCCTGGACGCCTACGGCCTGAGGCGTCTGCCCTCCACCGCCATGGTGGTTCCCGGCGCGAACGGCCCGCTCCTCGCCGACGCCAACCCCGGAATCCTCACACTGGCCACCGCCACTCTGATGACCACCGGTGAGGCCGGGCCCGAACGGGTGGCGGGCCCGCCGCAGACCCCGCCCCCCGCCAACGTCGGTCCACCCCCCGAGCGTCTCGACTGGCGCCGCGCCACCGATGTCTGACCAGGTGTATGCGCTTTCCAAGGCACCTCGCCCCCCCAAAAGACGGGGGACGGGAGAGGGCGAAGCGGAAGGCCGGCGAGGAAAGAACGCGTCGGTCGACCGCGTGTTAACCCCTTGCTCCGGACGTGTGAAGAACACAGTCCCCATCACGCGGCGGATCACCGGGGGCTCGACAGGGCAATAGGCTGGGGCGACCGCCTCGTGCGAAGGCGAATCGTATTTTTCATCGAATGTTGTGGGGATCATGAGCGAACTTCCCTTGCGTGCCCAACTGGCCGCTGCGCTGGGCAAGGGCGCGGCCTCGTTGTCCCGGGCCACCGGCCGCGGCGACGGTTCGGTCATCGGGGGGCGCGTCGCGCTCAAGGTCGAACCGGATCTGCTCGCCAAACTCGCCCGCGGACGCCGGATCGCCCTGGTCAGTGCGACCAACGGCAAGACGACAACCACCCGGCTGATCACGTCGGCGCTACGTGAGCTCGGTGGTATCGCCACCAACGAGCACGGCGCGAACATGCCCACCGGGCACATCACCGCCCTTGCCAAAAGCCCCGACGCCCGCATCGGTGTCCTGGAGACCGACGAGAAGTACCTGCCCCAGGTGCTGCGCGAGACCAAGCCTGCCGTCGTGGTCCTGATGAACCTCAGCCGCGACCAGATGGACCGCGCCTCGGAAATCAACCTGCTGGCCAAGAAATGGCGCGATGCGCTCGCCAAGAGCGAGACCCACGTCATCGCCAATGCCGACGACCCCCTCGTGGCCTGGGCCGGGCTCGGTGCCCGTTACGCCACCTGGGTTTCCGCCGGACAGCGTTGGAAGGAGGACTCCTGGTGCTGCCCCGAATGCGGCGGTCACCTCAAGCGTGACCCCGACCCGCACTGGGAGTGCCCCGAGTGCGGTCTGCGCCGGCCCGACACCACCTGGTCGGTCGACAACGACAACGACACCGTCACCGACCCCAACGCCCAGGAGCTCAAGCTCCAGCTGAACCTGCCCGGGGACGCCAACCGCGCCAACGCCGTCATCGCGCTGGCCACCGCCGCCGCCTACGGCATCCACCCCAAGCAGGCGCTGCCGCGGCTGCGCGAGATCGAGTCGGTGGCCGGCCGCTACACCTCTGTTGTCACCAACGGTGTCGAGGTGCGGCTGTTGCTGTCCAAGAACCCGGCCGGCTGGCTGGAGTCCTTCGCGGTCCTGGACCCGCCCCGGGTCCCGGTGATCCTCTCGGTCAACGCACAGATCCCCGACGGCAAGGACACCTCCTGGCTGTGGGACGTGGACTACACGGTCCTCAAGGGACGGCGCGTCTTCGTCATGGGTGAACGCCGTACCGACCTCGCGCTGCGCCTGGAGACCGACGGGGTGCCCTTCGAGATCGCCGACCGCGTGGACCAGATCATTGCCACGCTCAAGTCGGAGCAGCCCGACATCACCAAGGTCGACGTCATCGCCAACTACACGGCCTTCCAGCAGATCCGCACGGCTTACGGCCGCGTCCAGTAGGGGAGAGCGCACCCAATGACCGACACCAGCAGCACGCTGCGCATCGTCTGGATCTACCCGGACCTGCTGAGCACCTACGGCGACCAGGGCAACGTGCTGATCCTGCGCCGCCGAGCCGAACTCCGCGGCATCCGCACCGAGACCCTGCACGTGCACTCAAGCGACCCGGTCCCGGTGGAGGGCGACGTCTACCTGGTGGGCGGAGGCGAGGACCGTCCGCAGATCCTCGCGGCCGAGCGGTTGCGTGCGGACGGCGGCCTCAAGCGCGCGGCCGACCGCGGTGCCGCCGTGTTCGCGGTCTGCGCCGGTTACCAGATCATCGGCGAGAGCTACGGTGACGACGCCGACAACCCGCTGCCCGGCGTGGGGATCCTCGACGTGCGCAGCAGCCGCGGCGCAACACGTGCGGTCGGCGAGATCGTCGCCGACGTCGTTCCGGAGCTGGGCGTCGGTCGCATCACCGGCTTCGAGAACCACCAGGGACGCACGGCCATCGGCCCCTCCGCCCGGCCGCTGTCCACCACGGTCAAGGGCATCGGCAACGACGACGCCACCGAGGGCGCCTACCAGGGGCAGGTGCTGGGCACCTACCTGCACGGTCCCGCGTTGCCGCGCAACCCGGCCCTGGCCGACCTCCTGCTGCGCTGGCGGGTCGGCGAGATCGCGCCTCTCCAGCCGTCATGGGGCGAAAAGCTGCACGAGGAGCGACTGGCTGCCGCGCTCTGATCTGTCGCGCCGCGGACCGCGGCCCGCCCCTCCGGTCACGAGCGGGCGGGCCGCGGCCGTGTGTGCGCCGTCCGCCCGGTGGGCGGGCACCGTTGGCTTCTCGCCGGGGCCGTCCACCGGTCGGTGCGGGGGAAGGGGCGCACGCCTTCCGGCGCGGGGGGTGCCGCTTGCGCCCTCTGGCCCTTGCGGCCCCGGCCCCTCTTGGCCGGCGTCGGCCCCATCGTCTGCGAACGTCCGGTGACGTCGGATGGGCTCAGAGGAGGTCGTAGACGATCAGGCCCATGGCCACGGCGACCGCCGTCAGTGAACCACCGAACCAGAACCGCTGCCAGAACCAGCCGCTCTTCAGGTGCTCCGCCTCGGAACGGGTGGACACCATGAACGGCCCGTTCTCCGGCTTGCCCATCACCAGGGTGCTGTCCTGGGCACGCACCCGGCCGATCGCGAAGACCGCGACGTCGGGTTTGAGCGCCCGCTCCCGGTAGGTGAAACCTGTCGTGCCCTGGCGATGACCGTACCGGCGGTCGCGCCGCCCGGCCTGTTCGTAGCGCTCATGGGTCTGCGAGGCGCCGTCCACACTGCCTTTCACAGGTTCGAACAGCACCCGGCCCGTGGCGTCCTTGATCGTCAACACCTGGTGGGACTCGTTGGTCTCCACCGTCTCGGTGGCGTTGACGAGCCTGGCGTTGCCTTTGGAGTCGGTCTCGGTCTTGCGGTAGTGCCGGACGACCGTGGTCTCGTACCAGACGCAGGGAATCTCGGAGTAGGGGCCTGACAGCGGCCCCGCCGGGCCGGCCCCGGTACGCCCCGACACCTCGGCCACGACCTCTCCGGCACGGAAGGTCGCCTCCGCGAGCTGGGCAGCGGTCAGGGTCGGAGTGTCGATGAACACGAGCCGCTTCTTGCGAACGAGGAAACCGAACAGGAAAAACAACGCGGCCACAGCCGCGAGGATCAGGGCCGCGATGATCGAACCGCTCATGGTGTCCTCTGGGGAAGGTGGGGTGTCCGAATGAGATGCGCGTGGCCCCGGGACGGTTCCCACGGCGTTCTCTGCGCAACACCGCCGGCCGGACGACGTCCACGGTCGCAGGCGCGTCCGGACAGGGGACGACGTAGGCGGTGGAACGTGCGGGGACGGAGGCGCACCGCAGCCGTGGCCGATAGCGGGTAGGGGCGACCGGCGGACGGGCCGAGCCCGCCCGCAACGACAGGAGCGCGGGTTCCGCGACTAGCGCCGTTTGGCCGGAAGGGCCATCCGCATGGCCTCGCCCACGTCCTCCACTCCGATGGTCTCGATGCCTTCCACCGGAGCCTCGGTGTTCTTGGGGACGACGGCCTTGGTGAAGCCGAGCCGCTGTGCCTCCTGCAGCCGCCGCTGGATGCCGCTCACCGCCCGGACGTCGCCGGCGAGGCCGACCTCACCGATCGCGACGAATCCGCGGGGCAGGGCGAGGTCGGTGTGCGACCCGGCCAGTGCCAGGGCCAGGGCGAGGTCCACCGACGGTTCGACCAGGCGCACCCCGCCAACGGTCGACGCGTAGACATCGGACGCTCCCACCCGCAGGTTGGCACGCTTCTCCAGCACCGCCATCACCATCGCCACGCGTGCGGAGTCCAGCCCCGAGGTGGCGCGACGCGGTTGGGGAAGAGCGGTCGGCGCCACCAGTGCCTGCACCTCGGCGATCAGCGGACGACGGCCCTCCAGGGTCACCGTCACGCAGGTGCCGGGAACGGGTTCGTTGCGCCTGGTCAGAAACAGCCCGCTGGGGTCGGGAAGCCCGATGATGCCGGAGTCGGTCAGTTCGAAACAGCCGATCTCGTCGGTGGGACCGTAGCGGTTCTTCACCGCACGCAGCAGGCGCAGCCGGGAATGGCGGTCGCCCTCGAATTGCAGCACCACGTCCACCAGGTGCTCCAGCATGCGCGGTCCGGCGATCGACCCGTCCTTGGTGACGTGGCCGACCAGGACCGTGGCGATACCCCGGGACTTCGCCAGGCGGATCAGTGAGCCCGCGACCTCGCGGACCTGGGTGACGCCCCCGGGGACTCCGGTGGCGTCCGGGGAACTCATGGTCTGCACCGAGTCGACGATCAGCAGCCGGGGTGCGACCTCGTCCACGTGGCCGACAACGGTGTCGATGGAGGTCTCCGCCGCCAGGTAGAGCTTGGGAGCCAGGGCGCCCAGCCGCTCCGCGCGGAGCCGGACCTGGCCGGCCGACTCCTCGCCCGTGATGTAGAGCACGGGGCCGATGTCGGCGTAGAGCGCGGCGACCTCCAGCAGCAGCGTGGACTTGCCCACCCCGGGTTCACCGGCCATGAGCAGCACCCCGCCCGGGACCACGCCGCCTCCCAGTACGCGGTCGAGCTCGTCCAGACCGGTGGGCGCGGCCTGGGCCGCCTCGACGTCGATCTCGGCGATGGGGCGTGCGGGCATGCTGACCTTTGCCGCGACGATGCCGCCGGAGACAGGCGCGCCGGCCTCCTCGACGGTGCCCCACGCACTGCACTCACCGCACCGCCCGACCCATTTCAGGGTCGTCCAACCGCACTCGCCGCACCGGAACGTACTTTTCGCAGACCTGGCCATAGGAGCACGCTAGCCCCTGGCAGCGACACTCCTGCACCCGTCGGGAAAACCGGGGGACTCATGACCAGCGGGGGTGTTCATTTCGTTATCAAATGGTGGAAACCGGGACACGGTTGGGCGCATCCGAAACATCGGATGACCTGACGCGCGGCCGTCCCAGGCGACACGGGAGTCGCTGTTGCCGGCAGCGCACGTTGAGAGGAAACAGCCCTTGTCCGCCACCACCCTCGCCCGTTCCGCGGTCGGCCTCGCCGCCGCCGGTGCACTCGTCACCCTGTCCGGTTGCGGGCTGCTCTTTCCGCAGGACTCCGCCACCGACCCCGCAGCCGATCCGGTGATCGAGGAGTCCCCCGCCGCAGAGGAGAGCGCGGCCGACGAAACCGCATCGGACCTGCGCAACGGCCCTATCCCCGACGAGCGCCCCGAGTTCGACACCGGCGAACTGCCCCCCAAGCCCGAGGGATCCGACCCCCGCGCGGCCATCGAGTGGGAGCTCATCTCCTCCGCCAGCAAGTTCGCCGGCTCCTACGACCCCGACTCCACCTCCGACTGCGCCGCCACGGACGGCAGCAAGGACGAGACGATCACCTGCACCACCGTCGTCTACGGGCTCACCAGCGAGTGGAGCGTGGACATCACCGGTGGCGACTTCGTCTTCAGCTACAAGTACACCGCCGACAAGGTCCCGCTGGCACGCGACTTCATGGAGGACGGGCTGCGCCACACCGCCGATGTCGAGAACGTCGCCTGCGACATGGAGGAATACCAGCTCGGCTCGGTCGGTTCCAGCGGTATCGCGTGCGTGGCCGAGGACGAGTACGAGGGCACCCGCACCTACGATGCGGAGACCTCCGCCTACGGCAGCATCAGCTTCTACGGCCGTTACTAGCCGGCTCGGCTAGTAGCCGCGCCACCACAGGTTCACCGCGTAGTCGACCTCCAGGCCGGTGTGTCCGGCGATGAACTCCTCGGCCCATTCCGGGGAGAACTCGATGCGGACCACCGCCTCCAGGTCGGCACGGCGCTCGAAGCGCCACCCCATGTCCAGGCTGCGCCGTTGGAACCCCCGTGCCGACCAGAAGCGTTCGACCGCACCGGGGTCGTAACCCGCCAGCGCGCGGCGGAACCAACCGCCGAACGTGCTGCGCGTGGCGTCGTTGTCGATGACGAAGGCCGTTCCGCCCCGACGCAGTACCCGGCCCAGCTCGACGAGACCGGGCTCGCAGCCGGGGCCGAAGAAGTAGGACCACCGCGCGTGCACCACGTCCACCGAGGAATCGGGAAGGGGCAGGGATTGGGCCACCCCGTGCGCCACGGTCACGTTGGCCAGCCCGCGCACCCGCGAACTGGCTGCCGCGGCGAGTTCGCGGTGCGGCTCGACGCCGGTCACCCGTGCCGCGGTCGCGGCGAACCGGGGCAGGTGATAACCGGTTCCGCAGCCCACGTCCAGTACGTGTGCCCCGCTCCAGTCGCGGACCTCGCGCATCGCGGCCTCGATCCGGCCGTGCGGGTCGACAGCCGCGTTCTCCAGTTCGTACAGCCTCGGGCTGTTCCAGATGTTCGGGCTGGGGATCGCCCCGGCGAGCGCCTTTCTCATCCTCGGGAGTCTAGTGAGACACCCCGGCGCGACCCCGACCGGCTTTGCCGTGCGAATCAACCCCGCACCACAGCGCGTAGGCTGTTTCGCGTGAGCGCTATCCAGGTTCCAGAAGCGCCGGTCGTCCTCTCGACGGCGTCGGTGTACCCGGAGAAGACCCCTGCGGCCTTCGAGATCGCGGCCAAGCTCGGCTACGACGGTGTCGAAGTCATGGTCACCACCGACCCCGCCAGCCAGGACATCGACATGCTCCGGCGGCTCTCCGACTACCATCAGATCCCGATTCTGGCGGTCCACTCGCCCTGTCTCATCTTCACCCAGCGGGTGTGGGGACGCGATCCGTGGCACAAGCTCGTCAAGTCCAAGGAGATGGCCGAGGCCCTCGGCGCCGAGACCATCGTGGTCCACCCGGCGTTCAAGTGGCAGCGCGAATACGCCAAGGAGTTCGAGCAGGGCGTCGCACGCATGCAGGACGAGACCGACGTGAAGTTCGCGGTCGAGAACATGTACCAGGTGCACATGCGCGGCAAGAAGGTCGTGCCCTACGCCCCCAGTTGGAACCCCCTGGACCGGGACTACCCCGACGTCACCCTCGACCTCTCGCACACCGCCATGTCGCGTTCCGACGCCATGGACATGGCCCGCAAACTCGGCGACCGGCTCTCCCACGTGCACATGGCCGACGGCATCGGCGGCCAGAACATCGACGAGCACCTGATCCCCGGTCGCGGCCGGCAGCCCTGCGCCGAGCTTCTGGAGCACCTCGCCGAGATCGACTACAAGGGCCAGATCGTCCTGGAGGTCAGCACCCGCAAGTCCGACCGCGAGACGCGCCTCACCGAGCTCGCAGAAGCACTGGCCTTCACCCGGCTGCACTTCGCCCAGCCGTCGCGCCAGCAGGTCGCCGGTGCGGCTCACCGGAGCGGTTCCGACATCGCCCACCGAGTGTTCTCGGTGGACTCGGACGGAACCGTCGACGGCACTGCCTGACCACTTCGGTGCGTCTGCCGAACCCCCTGCTCCGGCACGGGGACGTGACCGTGCCGTCGTTTCGTGGCGCCGCCTCCCGCTACCGTTGGGGGCGTACGAAAGGTGGGGACCACATGATCGCGATCATCGGTGCGGGCAAGATGGGCGAGGCGCTGCTCGCCGGGATGCTGAACACCGGGCACGACCCGGCCGACGTGCTCGTCACCGAGCCTCGCGCGGACCACGCCGCGGAGCTCCGTGCGCGCTACGCCGTGCGCGTCGTCCCTGCGGCCGAGGCCGCCCGGCAAGCGAGCACGCTGATCATCGCGCTCAAGCCCCAGGACATGGTCGCCCTGCTCGACGATCTCGCTCCCGCACTACGCCCCGACTGCCTCGTCGTGTCGGTCGCGGCGGGCATCACCACCGAGGTGCTGGAGAAACATCTCAACCCCGATACCGCCGTCGTTCGGGCGATGCCCAACACCCCTGCCCTCGTGGGCTTGGGGATGACGGCCGTCGCCGGGGGCCGGCACGCCCGCGACGAGCACCTGGAGCGCGCGGAGTCGCTGCTCAGCTCGGTCGGGGAGGTGGTGCGGGTGCCGGAGAAGTACATGGACACCGTCACCGCCCTGTCAGGAAGCGGACCCGCCTACTTCTACTTCATCGCCGAGACGATGATCGAGGCCGGCGTCCTCATGGGCATGCCCCGAGCCACGGCGGAAAAGCTGGTGACCCAGACCATTACCGGTGCCGCGGCAATGCTGCGCGACTCCGGCGAACATCCCGTGGTGCTGCGCGAGGCGGTCAGCTCCCCGGGCGGAACCACCGCCGCCGCGGTACGCGAACTGGAGCGTCACGGGGTCCGTACCGCTTTCACCGACGCGATCGAGGCGGCCCGCGACCGCAGCCGCCAACTTTCCGAAGGGTGATCGGGGCCCATAACCCCAGTTCACCTCTGGTTCGTCCGCTTTGGCTAGGGTGTGTGCCAGGACACGGCATCAGTTGACGGAGGGCGAATGGGCTGCGCACTGCGCATCGCGTGGGACGACGGACTGACCGCATACAATTTCGGCTCCGACCACCCCCTCGCCCCGATCCGGGTCGAGCTGACCATGGCGCTGGCGCGCGGACTCGGCGTCTTCGATTCTCCGGGAATCTCCTTCGCCCCGGTCGAGCCGGCCGACGACGCCCTGCTGGAACTGGTCCACGACCCCGGCTACATCGCGGCGGTCAAACAGGCCGGTACCACCCTGCACCCCGATGACGCCTACGGTCTGGGCACCACGGACAACCCTGTCTTCCCGCACATGCACGACGCCGCCGCTCTCATCTCGGGGGCGTCCGTCGCCGCGGCGCGCGCGGTGTGGAACGGCGAGGCCGAGCACGGCGCCAACATCGCCGGTGGCCTCCACCACTCCATGCGCAAGAACGCGTGGGGATTCTGCGTCTACAACGACGCCGCCCTGGCGATCGCCTGGCTGCTCGAACAGGGGGCCAAGCGGGTCGCCTACGTGGACGTCGACGTCCACCACGGCGACGGTGTGCAGTCCATGTTCTACGACGACCCCCGCGTGCTGACGATCAGCCTGCACGAGTCCCCGCTGACGCTCTTTCCCGGAACCGGGCGCCCCGGTGAGATCGGTGGACCCCGAGCCGAGGGCTATTCCGCCAACGTCGCGCTGCCGGCCGGCACCAACGACGCGAGCTGGCTGCGTGCCTTTCACGCGGTCGTCCCGCCGCTGCTGCGCGAATTCCAGCCGGAAGTCCTGGTCACCCAACAGGGCTGCGACACCCATGTGCTGGACCCGCTCGCCAACCTTCTGCTCAGCGTCGACGGCCAACGTCGGACCTACTCCGCGCTGCACGAACTCGCCAAGGAGACGGCAGGGGGGCGCTGGGTCATCCTCGGCGGGGGCGGTTACGAACTCGTCCAGGTGGTTCCGCGGGCCTGGACCCATCTGCTCGCAGAAGCGTCCGGACACCCGCTCGACCCCGGTCTGGCCACCCCCGAGGAGTGGCAGCGCTTCGTCAAGGAGCGCACGGGGGAGACCGCGCCGTTGCGCATGACCGACTGCCGCAGCCCCGATTACACGCCCTTCGAAGACGGGTTCGATCCTGATGATCCGGTCGACCGGGCCATTCAGGCCACCAGACGGGCGGTTTTCCCCTGCCACGGGATCGATCCGATGCTCTGAGGCGGGCCGGTGGGGCCGACACCCCGGCCTCCGTGCGGGTGAACACGTCGTGAATCGGGTATGACGATGCCTCGATAGTCCGTGATTGTCGGGATCTCGGGCTCACTCATTTCGATAAGGGGGTTCACTGGTGACGCCGCCCTCCCGCGCGGAACTCGTCGATCATCTGGTGCGTACTGGGATCGCAGGTCAGGTCGACACTCCGCGGCAGAACAACCTCAAGCACTACCGGCGGCTCGTCCAGGGCGACCCCTACTACCAGTTCGGATTGACCTTCTCCCAGGAATGGTCGTTCGCCGAGGTTCTCGCGCTCATGTCCAAGCGCTGTGGGGTCGTCGACGACGAGACGTACCTGTGGGGGATCGACACCATCGATCCGGACCGCACGGTGGACGCGCTGGAGGCCCTGGCCGGCCGCATCGCCCAGGCGGCCGACCGACGGGAGCGCGTCATGTTCGCGACGGGCCATCCCAAGAACCTGCACGCCACGTACCGGGCGTGGAAGGACGCGCTCGCCGAGCGCGGGTGCGAGGTCGTGACCGGCGCAGCCGGTTACTCCTACGACGTCTCCGGCGAGCATCCGCCGTCCCGTCGGGTCCTGGTGTGGCGTGACGAGGTCGGCCTCGTCATGGACGGCAAGAACCCCCGCCACAGCCATCACCCCTTCGGGATGCGCGCCGCGCTGGCCGACCTCACCGAGCGCGGTGAGCCATGGCCGCAGTTGGTCATATCCGACCACGGCTTCGCCGGTGCCGCAGGGGAGGCGGGCATTGAGACCGTCGGATTTGCTGACTGTAACGATCCTGCCCTGTTCCTGGGTGAGTATGAAGGAAAGTTGCATACGACGGTCCCTCTGGACGATGGATACCTCACCGAGGACTACCGTCCGTTGTCGGACTACGTGTTGAGCCGGGCCGGATTGGCATGACCTCGGGGCCGGGAACCGAAACCGGTCCGGACACCGGCTGCATGCCTGGTCAGTGGCCATAGCCTGGAGTTTCGGATTCGCCTACCCATGGGCTAAACCTCAGGTGTCCCGCATTCCCCAGTCGGACGCACGGATAGGGAAAACGACCTTTCAATGACCCGGGCCCGGATTTACTCTGAAAACGGACGTGTCAGTAGTGACCGAACGACACACGAGCGCGGCGGTGGGCGTGGAGAGAAGGCCACGCGGCAACGTGCCGCGTGGGCAGGCAGTGGTGCAGCACGTCCGGGAAAGAGGGCGTCGTAAATGAGCGGGAGTAAGCCTCCACTGGACGAGGTCAGGTTCCTGACCGTCGCAGAGGTGGCCGGGATCATGCGGGTCTCCAAGATGACGGTTTATCGGATGGTCCACTCCGGTGTGCTCCCGGCGATCCGGGTGGGGCGTTCCTACCGGGTACCGGAGCGCGCCGTGCACGACTACCTTCGTGAGGCGTTCGTCGAAGCGGGGTAGCCCCTTGCTTCCCCCGTGCAGACGATGACTCGCCATCGCCCGCACGGGGGAAGCTTTTTGTCCGCCCTCCCGGCCGTCCCGCCGGCGCCTCCGGAGTGCGTGACCGGCCGAATCCGTGGGCGAACCGGTTATCGACGGGGCTCCGTCAGGGGCTTCCAGGCATCTACTACACTTCGTCGTTATTGAGGTAATCCCGCTCAAGCCCCTCTGACGAGGTCTTTCACGATGCCTTTCAGCCAGCTCCACTCCCCCGTGCGATCGGCCCTGCGGTGCGGTGCCGCCCTCGCGGCGCTCATCGTGCTCGCCGGCTGCGCCGGTGGGGTGACAGCAGGCGACACCGGAGCCGAGGACCGCTACGTCGCGGGCGACGGCTCCAGCACCGCCTTCGCGGTCGCCGACCGCCAAGAAGCGCCCGAGGTCGCAGGCGAGACCCTGGACGGCGAGGAATTGGCCCTCTCCGACCATCTGGGCAGTGTCGTCGTCGTCAACTTCTGGGCCAGCTGGTGCGCGCCCTGCCGTGCCGAGACACCCGTCCTGGAAGAGGTGTACGCCGAGTACCGCGATGCCGGCGTGGAGTTCCTCGGGATCAACATCAAGGACAACCTCACCGCTGCGCAGGCGTTCGAGCGCAACCAGGAGGTGACCTACCCCAGCCTCTACGACCAGCCGGGTGAGGTCTCCCAGGCGTTCCGCGACACCGTCCCTCCTCAGGCGATCCCCAGCACCCTGGTGATCGACCGTGAGGGCCGCATCGCCGCCCGGATCATCGGCGCCACCAACTACGACGGGCTCACCGAGATCGTCGAACCCATCGCCGCAGAGGGCGGCAAAGACGCGGAAACCCCGTGATCGCCGAGACGATCTTCAGCGGCTCCCTTCTGCTCGCCGTTCCGTTGGCGATGGCAGCCGGACTGGTGTCCTTCCTCTCCCCGTGCGTTCTGCCGCTGGTCCCGGGCTACCTGTCCTACGTCACGGGCATGACCGGTGCCGATATCGCCGCACATCGGCGTGCTGCCACCACCGCACCCCCTGAAGGCGGGGCAACCGCGACCGCCGTCACCGTGGACGACGTACTGGCCACCCGACGATGGACCATGCTTGCCGGAAGCCTGCTGTTCGTTGCGGGGTTCACCGCCGTGTTCGTCGCCGTCGGCGTGTTCTTCGGCGGTGTCGGCGGGCTGCTTCTGGACCACGCCGATGTCATCACCCGGGTACTGGGCGGGCTGACCATCGTGCTGGGCCTGGCTTTCATGGGAGTGCTTCCCGGACTGAACCGGGAGTTCCGCTTCCACCGTCTTCCCAGCGCCGGCCTCGCCGGCGCCCCTCTGCTGGGCATCCTCTTCGGACTGGGCTGGACCCCCTGCATCGGCCCGACACTGGCCGCCGTGCAGTCCCTGGCATTCGTCGAGGGCAGCGTCGGCCGCGGTGCGCTGCTGTCCCTCGTCTACTGCCTCGGACTCGGGCTGCCGTTCGTTCTCGCAGCCCTGCTCTACCGAAAAGCTCTGGGGGCCTTCGACTGGGTCAAGCGCCACTACCGGGCCATCACCGCCGTCGGCGGCGCGATGCTCGTCCTGGTGGGCTTGCTCCTGGTCAGCGGGCTCTGGACCGACCTCACGGCCATCATGCAGGGCTGGGCCGCAACCTTCACGACGGTGATCTAGCAGTGACCTCACTCAAACCCACCGCGCCGGCCTCCTCGGACGGCCCCGGCTCCTCAGCGCCCCGACTCTCGCCTCTTGGCTGGGTGCGCTGGGCCTGGCGCATCCTCACCTCGATGCGCACCGCACTCATCCTGCTGTTCCTACTGGCGTTGGGCGCGATTCCCGGCTCCTTGCTCCCTCAACGGGGGGTCAGCATCGAGCAGGTCCAGAACTACTTCTTCGAGAATCCCGACCTGGCGCCCTGGCTCGACCGCTTCTTCCTCTTCGACGTCTACTCCTCGCCCTGGTACGCGGCGATCTACCTGCTGCTGTTCGTCTCGCTCACCGGGTGCGTCCTGCCGCGCGCACTCGCCCACTACCGCCTGATGCGGGCCCGTCCGCCCAAAACGCCACGCCGTTTGGACCGGATGCCCTACTCCGCGACCTTCTCCACCGACGCGACGCCCGACGAGGTGCTCACCCAGGCGCGTCCACTGCTCAAGGGCTACCGGATCGAGGCCGACACGGACTCGTTGTCGGCGGAGGCCGGCTACCTGCGCGAGACCGGGAACGTGCTCTTCCACCTGGCACTGCTGGCGCTCTTGGTCGCCCTGGCCATCGGATCGTTCTTCGGCTACCGCGGAAACATGCTGCTCGTCGAGGGCGACAGCTTCGCCAACACGCTCCCCTCCTACGACGCCTTCCACCCCGGCCACGCGGTCGACCCGGATGCAATCGAGCCGTTCTGGCTGCGTCTGGACGACTTCGAGGCCGCGTTCGTGCAGGACGGAAGCTTCTCCGGACAGGCCGACTCCTTCAGTGCCGATGTCACCTACCGCGAGGCTCCCGGCGAGGTCGAGCAGACGCATGTCCTAAAGGTCAACCACCCACTCCAGGTCGACGGTGCACAGGTGTACCTGCTCGGACACGGCTACGCCCCCTCGTTCAAGGTCACCGACTCCCGGGGCGACGTGGTCCTCGACCAGCCGGTGCCCTTCCTGTTCCGCGACACCTTCACCTTCACCTCCGACGGCGTGGTGAAGGTTCCCGACAGTGCGCCCGAGCAGCTCGGTTTCACCGGGGTCTTCCTGCCGTCGGCGGCGACCGCGGAGAGTGGCGATCTCGTCTCCGACTTCCCCGAGGCGCGCAATCCGCGGGTCGTCCTCAAGGGCTTCGTCGGCGACCTCGGCCTGGACAGCGGTGACTCCCAGTCGGTCTACCAGCTCTACGCCGAGCGGATGACACAGGTGGGGGAGTCCCCGGCGATGGCCCCGGGCGACACCTGGGAGCTCCCTGACGGGGCGGGGACCATCGAGTTCACCGGCGTCAGCGACTACATCAGCCTCCAGGTCGCCAGCAACCCGTCGCGGGTGCCGGCGCTCGTCAGCGCGATCGCCGCCGTCGTGGGGCTGCTGGGCACGCTGTTCGTCCAGCCTCGCCGGGTGTGGGTCCGGGCCCGCCCCGGAGCCGACGGGCGTACGGTTGTCGAGGTCGCCGGACTCGTCAAGACCGAGGGCGCGGCTTCCCTGGCCCGGTTCCACGAACTCGCCAGCGGCCTCAACCAGCGGCTCAGATGACCCGGTCCGGACCGCGCCCCGATGGCGTGCTCCGGACACCGGCCGCCCGCACCGCAGCGCGGGGTCGGGACAAGGCGCGGGCCCGGCCCGCTCATACGGACACAGGTACCGAGAAGGAGCAGTGGTGGTGCACGCCCTCGCCGCGAATGTCGCGGCAGATTCCAATCTTGCGGGGATCAGCGAGGACCTCGTCCTCGCCCTGATCATCGCCTACGCGATCGCCCTCTTCCTGTTCGTCTTCGAGGCCGCCTACGGGCGTCGCGAGTCGCTGGCGGGGACCCGGCTGGTGGCCGTGGGCGCCACCGAGGGCCGGGTCGACGACCTCACGGTCAACCTGCGCTCGAAAGAGCCCGAGGTCAAGGCGTCACGGCACATCTTCGGGCGCGTGGGTCTCGGCGTCACCGTGGTCGGGTTCGCCATCAACCTCGTGCAGATCGTCACCCGGGGGCTGGCGGTGGACCGCTGGCCGTGGGGCAACATGTTCGAGTTCGTCGTCGCGATCTGCTTCTGCGGTGTGGGCGCGTTTCTGTTCACCTCTTTCCGCTACAAGGCCCGTTACCTCGGGACCTTTGTCCTGATCCCCGTTCTGCTGCTGCTGGGGATCGCGGTGCGCTGGCTCGACGGGGAGGCCGGACCGGTCGTTCCCGCCCTGGACTCCTACTGGATCGCCATCCACGTCTCAGCGTTGATCCTGGCGACCGGCGCCTTCATGGTCTCCGGTTCGGCCACCATCACCTACTTGGTCGCCCAGCGGACCGAGGCCAAGCGTGCGCTCGGTGAGACGGTCAGCAGCATCGCCGCCAAACTTCCCAGTGCCGAACTGCTGGACCGTGTCGCGCACCGGATGATCATCCTGGCCTTCCCGCTGTGGACGTTCGGTGTCATCGCCGGCGCGATCTGGGCGGACGAGGCGTGGGGCCGATTCTGGGGTTGGGACCCCAAGGAGGTCTGGTCCTTCATCACCTGGGTCGTCTATGCCGCCTACCTGCACGCGCGGGCCACGGCGGGCTGGCAGGGCAAGAAGGCCGCCTGGATCAGCCTGATCGGTTTCGCGTGCCTGCTGTTCAACTTCTTTGGCGTCAACTACATGTTCAGCGGTCTGCACTCCTACGCGTGATCCACCCGCGGGGGCGGAGCCGGCCGGCCCCGTCTCGTTGTGGCCCGGGCGGCTGTGCGTGCCCCGGGAGGAACCCGTCCCGCGCATCGGAAACGACGAAGGCCCGCCCCGTTACGGGGCGGGCCTTCGTCTGTTCGGGTACTCAGTCCTCGGGGTCGATGCGCTTGTTGTCCAGCCGTCGCAGGAACTCGGGATCGTCATCCGGGCCGAGAGGACGCTGGCGTCCGGACGGTTTCTGGAAGTCCGAGGGATCCAGGTCATCGACGGAGGTCGCCGTCACGGAAGCGGAGTCAGCCGCTGTGACGGGGGCGCGTGGGCGCCCGAGGTAGAACCACAGCAGTGGACCGACCACCATGAAGATCAGGATGATGGCCAGCCAGAGGAGTTTAGGAAGGTTGCGGACTTCCTCTGCCGGGCTGGTGAGCGCGTCGAAGAACGCGTACACCCAGAGCACGATCGAGAGCAGCGTAATTAGGCCACCGAGCCACACCATGCTTCCACACTATCCGGGGAAACGCCCCGTATGCGCGGGGGGACACGATGGGAGGTCGGCATCGGCGGGGTTGTCACGTTTATCGGCGCAGGAACACCCGCTGAAGCCTCGCTAGCGCGAGCTCTCGGTGGTCTCCCCGTGTAGCAGTGCCCGGACCTCGGATTCACGGAACCGGCGGTGTCCGCCGGGCGTGCGGATGCTGCTGATCCGACCGGAGGCAGCCCATCGGGTCACCGTCTTGGGATCGACCCTGAAGAGGGAGGCTACCTCTCCGGGTGTCAGCAAGCGTTCGCTTCCTCTTTCCACCTTCACAATCCCCCTTCCGACCCGTCTTGGAATTCAGGACGGGCGTTTGATCCCCTAGTGTGCACGAGTTAGTCCGTTTCATCCCTAGTTTTCGTAAAAATTAGGAAGAAGGGATCGGCCCTCGGCGAGATGTGACCTGAACGTAATCTTTGATTTGGGTGTCACTTTTTGGGTGCCCCCTGTGTCGAGTCGGATGTGGATATCCGGGCCGAGACAGGCGACAGCGCACGGGAGGGGTGGTTCCCGCCTCCGGAAGCGACCCCCTTACCCTGTGATGTGGGGGGACGTGCGTGCTGTGGGCTCCGGTGCGGATGCCGACACCACGTTCTTGCGGTGGTCGCTGGTCCGGCCCCGCGCGTTGCCTTCCCCTAATCTATTCGCCGACTCGCCCGTTGTGAGGCAGTTTCATGCGCAACGTCATCACCTATACCGCGGCACGCCTGCTGTTGTTCGTGGTCACCCTCGGTGTGGTTTACGTTCTCGGGGCCCGGGACCTCTTGGCATTGGTGCTTGCTTTCCTGGTCAGCGGCCTGGTCAGCTTTGTTCTGCTCTCCAAGCAGCGCGACGCGATGTCGGCGTCGCTTTCTGCGCGATTGGCCAAGGGAGAGGGGGTCGCCGACCGTCTGGACGCCGGATCGGCCAAAGAGGACGAGGGAGACGCCGAGCATCGCCCCGTCGGCTAGTCCCGACCGTGCTCGACACGGCCACCCGACGGACGCGGCGCGACCAGATCCGCCGTTCGGTTCAGAGGGCCGGGAACATCCCCAGGCGGGCCCGGTAGAGCCCGTTCAGCCGTTCGGTGTCGCTGCCGACGTAGAGACCGTCCGGAGTGGAGAGCAGCGCCTCCACACCGTATCCGCGGGTCCTGCCCGGGTTCCAGGCCAGTGCCTTGCCCGTACGGGGATCGATCGCGCCGATTCCTTCCCGGGAGACCGCGCCCTCCCCGGCGGACTTGTGGCCCCGGGGGTTGTCCAGCCAACGCTGGTGCCCCCCGACATAGACGGCCGCACCGGTGACCTCCACCGAGTACAGCGAATCGCCGCCGGTGTAGTTCACCCAGGTGTGGCGCGATTGGGGGATGTCGGTGGTTTCCCAGCGGCTGGCGCTCTTGCACAGTCCCGGCTTCTTCTCCGGGCCCCCGCTGGTGACCACCGCGAAGTAGGAGCCGTCCGGGGAGAACGACATCTGGCGCATGTACGTGTGCAGCTTGGCGTAGTCGCACTCCGAGGCGAACGCCTCGGTGGACCAGTTCCCCAGACGCGCAGGGCTGGAAGCGGTGTCGATCATCGCGATCTGCTGGCGCCGCTGCCCCTGCACCTTGGTGAAGGTTCCGTTGATGAGCAGGCGTCGCCCATCCGGACTCAGCGCGAGTTCCTGCACGCGCAGCGTGCCGCGGCGCGGTTCGCTGATCGCGATGTCGAATGCGCCGTCCACGGCGCCGCTGGTCCCGTCCAGCCGGGCGATTCCAGTGCGTGACTGTCCGCTGATCGAGGTGAAGCTCCCACCCACGTAGAGCTTTCCGCTGTGCGTGGCCAAGCGGTAGGTCGCACCGTTGTCGAGATTTCCGCCGAAGGCCGTCATCCGGCTGCCGTTTGCCGTCGAGAGTTGGGTGACCCCTCGCTGTGCGTACCCGTTGACCCTGGTGAACGTACCGCCGGCGTACACCGTGGCGCCCGGGCCCGCTGCGAGGGAAACCACCGTGCCGTTGACCCTGGGGGTGAAGTCCGTATCGATCCGCCCGGTCCCGTAGTCGAAGGCGAACAGTCCGTCCCGCTCCACGGTCACGTCCCGGTTGGGGTCGGTCACGGTGGAGAAGTCGCCACCCACGACCACGGTGCGACCGATCTGGACGATCGACTTCACGCTGCCGTCGAGGATGTGCGGGGTCCACGCCACGGGTTTCTCGCTGACCACAAAAGAGTGCGCGGTGCCGGCTTCGGCGGGAGCTGCGAGCATCCCCGCGACGGTCAACGCGGCGAGGCCGGCGGTCAGGAACGAGAGGGTGCGGGGCACGAGCGGTCTCCAGGGCTCCAAAAGGTCATCCGTTTGCTCAAACGGCATAGGCGATTACCTACAGTAACCGTTTTCCGGTTCGGGGTCGGGCGGAAAAAGGATTTCCGGCGAGACGGAACCGGTTCTTCTGGACTCCGGACCGCTTTAGGCTGGTCGTCATGACCCGTGCCGAACTCGACAAGAACCCCCGAGACGTCGCCGCGATGTTCGACGCCATCGCCGGACGCTACGACCTCGTCAACGACGTGCTCTCACTGGGCCAGGACCGGCGCTGGCGGCGCGCGGCCGTACAGGCCGTGGAGGCGTACAGCGGGGAATTGGTGCTGGACCTCGCGGCCGGGACGGGAACCTCGTCGGAATCCTTCACCGCCAAGGGGGCCAGGGTCATCGCCTGCGACTTCTCGCTGGGCATGCTCCAGGTCGGTGCCGAGCGTCGGGGCGGCGCCTCCCGCCGCGGGGTCACCGTGGTGGCCGGGGACGCGCTGCGGCTCCCGTTCGCCGATCGGACCTTCGATGCCGTGACCATCTCCTTCGGTCTGCGCAACGTCAATGACGTCGGCGACGCCCTGGCCGAGTTGTTGCGCGTCACCAAGGTCGGCGGTCGTATCGTCATCTGCGAGTTCAGCCACCTGCCGGTCGGGGCCCTCGACAAGGCCCTGGGCAAGGGGATGGAGGTCGTGCTGCCACTCGTGGCGCGCGGCTTCAGCGACAACCCCTCGGCCTACTCCTATCTCTCTGAGTCCATCGCGGCCTGGCCGGACCAGCCGGCTCTGGCCAAGGAACTGCAGGCGGTCGGATGGTCTGACGTCGCCTGGCGCAACCTCAGCCTGGGCGTGGTCGCTCTGCACCGGGGATACCGCCGGGCCTGAACCGACTTCTCACCGCTCCACCGAGTGCGCACGACCGACCGGTCGTGCGCACTCGGTGTATCCGGGGTGCGCCGAAAAAGATCTTCTCCGGATTGATATCCCCTGGTGTGACTGGGAGCGGAAGCGGTGAAGTTCGGGCGATAAGCGTTGAATATCCCTTTCGTGGAACCAAGTTCGCTGGGGGTGTGCCCTCTCGCCTTTGTGCGACAAGGCGGTCAAACCCCTCTATATATCCGCATCGTTGGTTGGTGAAACCCCTTGTCGGGAGGGTGCGGCTGCGCTGTTCGCCAAGTGGGGGCGGGGGTCGCTCCGGGGTGGGAGACGGTCTAGACTGCGACACAAACCCTTGTGAAGTGCTTCACAAGGGTGCGAGTTCTTTCCCGCAAATATGTATAGCCACAAACCCCGTCTCCCAGCATGACCCAGCGCAATGCCGCGCCGAGCAGTCAGGACCATTCGTGAGCCAGACAGCACCGACCCCATCGTCTGCCGTCAACGGACCACCCGCGAACGAAGCCGATGTCATCATCGTCGGCGCGGGGCCCGCCGGATGCACGGCCGCCTACTACCTCGCCCAGGCCGGAGTCGATGTCCTCCTTCTGGAGAAGACGTCCTTCCCCCGCGAGAAGGTCTGCGGCGATGGCCTCACCCCGCGAGCCGTCAAGCAGCTCACCTCGATGGGCGTCTCCTACGAGGGCGACGGGTGGGTCAAGAACCACGGACTCCGCATCATCGGCGGGGGTGCGCGCCTGGAACTGCCCTGGCCCGACCTCGCCGAATACCCGGGCATCGGCCTGGTCCGCACCCGATACGACTTCGACCAGATCCTGGTGAACCAGGCCGTCAAGGCCGGCGCCCGGCTCCTGGAGCGCACCACCGTCACCGAGCCGGTCATCGACGAGCGCAGCAACCGCATCGTCGGTGTCGCGGCCAAGAACTCCGAGGGCGACCGGGTGCACTTCCGTGCCCCGCTGGTGATCGCCGCGGACGGCAACTCCTCCCGGCTCTCCGTCGCGATGGGCGTGCGCAAGCGCGACGACCGCCCCATGGGCGTCGCCGTACGCACCTACTTCACCAGCCCCCGCCACGACGACGACTACCTGGAGTCCTGGCTGGAACTGTGGGACCGCAGCGCAGGCAAGGACGTCCTGTTGCCGGGGTACGGCTGGATCTTCGGTGTCGGGGACGGCACGAGCAACGTCGGTCTGGGCATCCTCAACTCCACCGCCTCCTTCGGCAAGGTGGACTATCGCGAACTGCTCCGCCGTTGGACGCAGAGTATGCCCGAGGAGTGGGGCTTCACCGAGGAGAACCAGCAGGGCAAGATCCTGGGCGCCGCGCTGCCCATGGGCTTCAACCGCACGCCGCACTACGCGCGCGGGCTGCTGCTGGTGGGTGATGCCGGGGGGATGGTCAATCCCTTCAACGGCGAGGGCATCGCCTATGCGATGGAGGCCGGCCACATCGCCGCCGACGTGGTCGCCCAAGCGCTCAGCAGGCCCACCCAGCAGGCCCGGGAGCGGACCCTGCTGCGCTACCCGGTCATCCTGCGCGACACCTACGGCGGCTACTACACGCTGGGCCGCTATTTCGTGAAGATGATCGGCAACCCCGACTTCATGAAGTACGCGACCAAGTACGGCCTCCCGCAGCCGCTCCTGATGCGCTTCACGCTCAAGCTGCTGGCCAACCTCACCGAGCCCACCCACGGCGATGCCATGGACCGGGTCATCAACGGCCTCTCGAAACTGGCTCCCGCTGCCTGAACCGGTCGCGGGAGCCAAAGCGCGCGTCTTCAGACACCCCAGCGAGGACCCCAAGTGATGAACAAATTCCGCGCAGCAACGACAGGGAACGGTTAGCGATGGAGCTCTACGCACCCATCTTCGTACTCGGTGGGATCGGCGCCGCGTTCGTGGTGGTCTCGCTGGTGGCCGGCTCGGTCGCCGGCCCCAAGCGCTACAACCGCACCAAGCTCCAGGCGTACGAGTGCGGTATCGACCCCACCCCGCAGCCGGTCGGCGGCGGTCGTTTCACCGTCAAGTACTACCTGACGGCGATGCTCTTCATCGTCTTCGACATCGAGATCATCTTCATGGTCCCCTGGGCGGTCCATCTCGACTCCCTGGGGCTCTTCGGCCTGGTGGCGATGATCCTCTTCCTCGTCAACGTCTCGATTGCCTATGCCTACGAGTGGCGCCGTGAAGGACTCGCATGGGACTGACGCGTATGGGGCCCGCGCACGGCCCGTCCAGTGTGTCCCGACCCAGTGAGATCGAAGAACCGGAAAGGGGGTTCGCCTGATGGGACTCGAAGAGAAGCTGCCCAGCGGAGTTCTGCTGACCACCGTGGAGCAGGCCGTCGGATTCGTCCGCAAGACGTCGATGTGGCCGGCGACGTTCGGGCTGGCCTGTTGCGCCATCGAGATGATGTCGGTCGGCGGACCGCGCTACGACATCGCCCGTTTCGGCATGGAGCGGTTCTCGGCCACTCCACGCCAGGCCGACCTGATGATCGTTGCGGGCCGGGTGAGCCAGAAGATGGCCCCCGTCCTGCGCACCATCTACGACCAGATGGCCGACCCGAAATGGGTCATCGCCATGGGCGTGTGCTCCTCCAGTGGAGGCATGTTCAACAACTACGCCATCGTTCAGGGCGTCGACCACGTCGTCCCTGTGGACATCTACCTCCCCGGTTGCCCGCCGCGCCCCGAGATGCTGCTGGACGCCGTGCTCAAACTGCACGACAAGGTCCAGAACACCAAGCTCGGCGCACATCGCGAGCGCGAGATCGAAGAACTGGAGACGCGGCGCATGCGCATGCTGCCGTTGGTCCAGCACAGCGAAGGGGGCAACACCCCATGAGCCCCGAAAGCCATGAAGGTAAGCCTAACCTAGCAGAAGGGGAAAACCTCCCCTCGAAGCTGGGTGAGGAACGTCTCAACTCGCCGGTCGCCCGCAGGGGCATGTTCGGCGCGAAGAGCTCGGGGGACACCTCCGGATACGGGGGGCTCCAGGTCTTTCGGGACATCCCGCTGGGAACCGAGCGCCCCTACGCCGACGAGGCCGATCCCCGCACCGCGGACTTCGACGTCGTCGCCGATGCCCTGGAGCACGCCCTCAAGGAGGCCGGCACCTCTTTCGGCGACGCGATCGAGCGGGTCCTGGTGGACCGCGGCGAGCTCACCTTCCACGTGCGCCGCGAGCACCTGACCGAGGTCGCCGCCCGCCTGCGCGACGATCCCGCGCTGCGGTTCGAGCTGTGCCTGGGTGTCAGCGGCGTGCACTACCCCTCCGATACCGATCGTGAGCTGCACGCGGTTTACCAAATGCGCTCGATCACGCACAACCGCGAGATCCGGCTCGAGGTCACCTGCCCCGACACCGACCCGCACATCCCCTCGATCGTCGCCGTCTATCCCACGAACGACTGGCACGAGCGCGAGGCGTGGGACTTCTTCGGGATCGTCTTCGACGGACACCCCGGTCTCACCCGGATCCAGATGCCCGATGACTGGAACGGCCACCCCCAGCGCAAGGACTACCCATTGGGCGGGATCCCGGTCGAGTACCGCGGAGCCACGATCCCGCCGCCGGACGAGCGGAGGTCGTACGCGTGACCACCCCGACGGAAACCTACGTCGACGCAAGCGGCGGTGACTGGGACTCGCAGCGGCGAGCCGAGGAGCGAGCGGAGTCGGCGGTGTCCTTGCGCGGAGCGCGTTCATGCCGGCGGCAGAGTCGAGAGAGGAGGGGAGCGCGACCATGAGTACGACCCCGACGGAAACCTACGTCGACGCAAGCGGCGGTGACTGGGACTCGCAGCGGCGAGCCGAGGAGCGAGCGGAGTCGGCGGTGTCCTTGCGCGGAGCGCGTTCATGCCGGCGGCAGAGTCGAGAGAG
>NZ_BSQG01000006.1:101606-166872 GCF_030268225.1 Nocardiopsis ansamitocini
AGGAGGGGAGCGCGACCATGAGTACGACCCCGACGGAAACCTACGTCGACGCAAGCGGCGGTGACTGGGACGAGGTCGTCGCAGCGGCCCAGCGCGCGGACACCGACCGCCTCGTCGTCAACATGGGGCCCCAACACCCTTCGACGCACGGTGTGCTCCGGCTCATCCTCACCCTCGACGGCGAGAGCGTCACCGAGGCGCGGGTGGGCATCGGCTACCTGCACACCGGCATCGAGAAGAACATGGAGTACCGGACGTGGACCCAAGGGACCACGTTCGTGACCCGCATGGACTACCTCATGCCGATCTTCAACGAGGCCGTCTACTGCCTCGCGGTGGAGAAGCTGCTCGGCGTCACCGACCGCATCCCTGACCGGGCCAGCGTCATCCGCGTGCTCATGATGGAGCTCAACCGGATGTCCTCGCACTTCGTCGCGATGGCCACGTTCGGTATGGAGCTGGGCGCGACGACCATCATGACCAACGGGTTCCGCGAACGCGAAATGGTCCTCGACATCTTCGAGATGGTCACGGGCCTGCGGATGAACCACGCCTACATCCGTCCGGGCGGCCTCGCCCAGGACCTGCCCCCCGGCGCGGTCGGCAAGATCCGCGAGCTCCTGGTGGAGATGCCCAAGCGGCTCACCGACATGCGCAAGCTCCTGGACGCCAACCCGCTCTATCTGGCCCGTACCCGAGACGTCGCCTACCTGGACCTCGCGGGCTGCATGGCGCTGGGTATCACCGGCCCGCTGCTGCGTTCGTCGGGCCTGGGCTGGGACCTGCGCAAGGCCAAGCCCTACTGCGGCTACGAGAACTACGAGTTCGACGTGCCGGTGTCCGACGGCTGCGACGTCTACGCCCGGTACCGGGTCCGCGTCGCAGAGATCGAGGAAAGCCTCAAGATCGTCGAGCAGTGCCTCGACAAGCTCCAGCCGGGCCCCGTCATGATCGAGGACGCCAAGATCGGCTGGCCCGCACAGCTGGCGATCGGCGCCGACGGCATGGGCAACTCGCCCGCCCACATCGCGCACATCATGGGCGGCTCCATGGAAGCCCTCATCCACCACTTCAAGCTCGTCACCGAGGGTTTCCGGGTCCCTCCGGGGCAGGCGTACGCGGCGGTGGAGAGCGCCAAGGGCGAACTCGGCTGCCACGCGGTCAGCGACGGTGGCCCGCGTCCCTACCGTCTGCACTTCCGCGACCCCTCGTTCACCCACCTCCAGGCGGTCGCGGCCATGTGCGAAGGCGGCACCGTGGCCGACGTCGTCGCGGCGGTGGCCAGCATCGACCCCGTGATGGGAGGCGTTGACCGATGAGTACGCCAGAGACCCCCAAGGCATCCGAGGAGCGGGCCGCCCGCACGAGTGTCTTCACCGGAGAGGCCCTTGCCCGGCTGGAGGTCGACGCCAAGGACATCATCTCCCGCTACCCCAAGGAGCGCTCGGCCCTGCTGCCGCTGCTGCATCTGGTGCAGTCGGAGGAGGGGTACGTCTCCGTCGACGGCATCGCCTTCTGCGCCGACCAGTTGGGCATCACCACCGCCGAGGTGACCGCGGTGGCGACCTTCTACACGATGTACAAGCGCCGCCCCGTGGGCGACTACCACGTGGGCGTGTGCACCAACACGCTGTGCGCGGTCATGGGCGGGGACGAGATCTTCTCCTCCCTCAAGGAGCACCTGGGCGTCGGCAACGACGAGACCACCGAGGACGGCAAGGTCACCCTGGAGCACCTGGAGTGCAACGCGGCCTGCGACTTCGCGCCGGTCGTGATGGTCAACTGGGAGTTCTTCGACGACCAGACGCCCGAGTCGGCACGCCGGCTCGTCGACGACCTGCGACTGGGCAACGACGTCACCCCCACCCGCGGGGCGAACAGCGTGTGCACCTGGAAACAGGCGTCCCGGGTACTGGCCGGTATCGACGACGGACGCGCCACCGAAGGCGTACAGGCATCGGGGCCCTCGCTGGCCGGCCTTGAGCTGGCCCGCCAACGCGGCTGGCAGGCCCCCGACCCGGCGGACCTGCCCGCGGCCGCCCCGGCCACCGAGGACGGTGCCAAGTGACCACGCTGACCCCGATCCTGTCCAAGAACTGGGACCGTCCCGATTCCTTCACCCTCGCCGCCTACCGTGAGGACGGCGGCTACCAGGCGTTGCGTACCGCGCTGGGCATGGAGCCCGACGCCATCGTGGACCTGGTCAAGGCGTCCGGACTGCGCGGCCGTGGCGGTGCGGGCTTCCCCACCGGCATGAAGTGGGGGTTCCTGCCCAAGGACAACCCCAACCCGCGCTACCTCGTCGTCAACGCCGACGAGTCCGAACCGGGCACCTGCAAGGACATGCCGCTCCTGCTGGCCAATCCGCACGCGCTGGTCGAGGGAATCGCGATCGCCTCCTACGCGATCAAGAGCCGCAACGCCTTCGTCTACGTGCGCGGCGAGGTCCTGCACGTCATCCGCAGGCTGCGCCACGCCGTCGCCGAGGCGTACGAGGCCGGGCTGCTCGGCACGGACATCCTCGGCAGCGGCTTCGACCTCGACGTGGTCGTGCACTCCGGAGCGGGCGCTTACATCTGTGGTGAAGAGACCGCCCTGCTGGACTCCCTGGAGGGCTACCGCGGCCAGCCCCGCCTCAAGCCCCCGTTCCCGGCGGTCGCCGGGCTCTACGCCTCGCCGACCGTGGTGAACAACGTCGAGTCGATCGCCAGCGTGCCCAGCATCGTCGCCAACGGTGCCGACTGGTTCACCTCCATGGGCACCGAGAAATCTGCCGGATTCGGCTTCTTCTCGCTGTCGGGGCACGTCACCCGACCCGGCCAGTACGAGGCGCCGCTGGGGGTGACACTGCGCGAGCTCCTGGACATGGCCGGTGGGGTCCGAAACGGGCACCGCCTCAAGTTCTGGACGCCGGGCGGTTCCTCCACGCCGATCTTCACCGACGCCCACCTGGACACCCCCCTGGACTTCGAGTCAGTGGGGGCCGCCGGGTCGATGCTGGGCACCCGGGCGCTCCAGATCTTCGACGAGACCACCTCGGTGGTCCGGGCGGTCCGCGGCTGGATCGAGTTCTACGCCCACGAGTCCTGCGGCAAGTGCACGCCCTGCCGCGAGGGCAACTTCTGGATGGCCCAGGTCCTGCGCCGGATCGAGGCGGGAAAGGGCACCGAGGAGGACGTCGCCAAGCTGCTCGACATCTGCGACAACCTGCTCGGTCGCTCCTTCTGTGCGCTCGGGGACGGCGCCACCAGCCCGGTGACCTCGGCGATCAAGTACTTCCGGGAGGAGTTCATCGCGGGGACCCACACCCCCGCCTGGGAGCTCTTCCCCTACCAGCGCACCACTCGCTGGTCGAGCGAGTCCGTGGAAGAGGACGCCTGATGACAGTCACGACCAACACCCCCTCGGGGGGGAGCAGCCCCGCGGTGCCTCCGGAGGACCTCGTCACCGTCACCATCGACGGCTTCGAGGTCAAGGTCCCCAAGGGCACCCTGGTGATCCGGGCCGCCGAACTGCTCGGCATCCAGATCCCCCGGTTCTGCGACCACCCGCTCCTCGACCCGGTCGGGGCCTGCCGCCAGTGCCTGGTGGAGATCCCCGACGCCGGAAACGGTCGGGGAATGCCCAAACCCCAGGCATCGTGCACCATCACCGTCATGGAGGGCATGGTCATCAAGACCCAGCTCACCTCGCCGGTGGCGGAGAAGGCCCAGCGCGGGATCATGGAGTTCCTCCTGATCAACCACCCGCTGGACTGTCCGGTCTGTGACAAGGGCGGTGAGTGCCCGCTGCAGAACCAGGCCATGGCCAACGGGCAGGGCGAGACCCGCTTCACCGACGTCAAGCGGACCTTCCCCAAACCCGTCGCGCTGTCCACCCAGGTACTGCTTGACCGCGAGCGCTGCATCCAGTGCGCCCGCTGCACCCGCTTCTCTGCGCAGATCGCCGGCGACCCCTTCATCGAACTGCTGGAGCGCGGCGCCAAGGAGCAGGTCGGCATCGCCGAGGGGCAGCCCTTCCAGTCCTACTTCTCCGGCAACACCGTGCAGATCTGTCCGGTCGGCGCGCTCACGGGGGCGGCCTACCGGTTCCGTTCGCGCCCCTTCGACCTGGTCTCCACACCCAGCGTCTGCGAGCATTGCTCGGCCGGCTGCTCGCTGCGCACCGACCACCGGCGCGGCAAGGTCACCCGCCGCCTCGCCGGGGACGACCCGCAGGTCAACGAGGAGTGGAACTGTGACAAGGGGCGGTGGGCGTTCACCTACGCCACCCGGTCCGACCGCCTGAAGCACCCGCTGGTGCGCGACGAGGACAGCCGTGCCCTGGAGACCGCCTCCTGGCCCGAAGCACTGGGGACCGCGGCCGCCGGACTGCGCGAGGCCCGTGGCCGGGTGGGCGTCCTCACCGGTGGCAGGCTGACGCTCGAGGACTCCTACGCCTACGCCAAGTTCGCCCGGACCGCGCTGCGCACCAACGACGTGGACTTCCGGGCGCGCGCGCACTCCGAGGAGGAAGCCGAGTTCATCGCGGCGCGGGTCGCGGGCACCGGTATCGAGGTCTCCTACACCGACCTGGAGAACGCCCCCGCCGTCCTGCTCGCCGGCTTCGACCCCGAGGACGAGGCGGCCGTGGTCTTCCTGCGGCTGCGCAAGGCCGCCCGCAAGAACCACACCCGCGTGTTCGCGGTGTCGGCCTTCGCCAGCCGCGGCCTGGCCAAGACCAACGGGACCCTGATCCCCACCGCACCCGGCGACGAGCCCCGCACCCTGGACGCCCTCGCCGATGTCGCACCCGACACCCTTGAGGCGCTGCGCCAACCGGGTGCGG
Source organism: Nocardiopsis ansamitocini (assembly GCF_030268225.1). Taxonomy (GTDB): domain Bacteria; phylum Actinomycetota; class Actinomycetes; order Streptosporangiales; family Streptosporangiaceae; genus Nocardiopsis_D; species Nocardiopsis_D ansamitocini. The sequence continues at coordinate 106,434 of NZ_BSQG01000006.1, forward strand.
TCGTCCTTGCCGGTGAGCGTCTCGCCGAGATCCCCGGTGCGCTCTCGGCCGCGGTCCGGCTCGCCGACGCCACCGGCGCGCGCCTGGCCTGGATCCCGCGCAGGGCAGGTGAACGCGGTGCGGTCGAGGCGGGTGCCCTGCCCAACCTGCTGCCGGTGGGACGCCCCGTCGCCGACGCCGGGGCCCGCGCCGAGGTCGCCCGGCTCTGGTCGGTGGCCGACCTCCCGGCGACGCCGGGACGCGACACCGACGCGATCCTCGCCGCCGCAGCGGCGGGTGAGCTCGACGCACTGGTGATCGCGGGCGTCGACCTCGACGACCTGCCCGACCCGGCGGCCGCCCGCGCGGCCCTGAACCGGGTGCCGTTCATCGTCAGCATCGAACTGCGCGCCAGCGACGTCACCGACCGCGCCGACGTGGTGCTGCCGGTGGCCGCCGTCGCGGAGAAGGCCGGGACGTTCGTGAACTGGGAAGGCCGTGGCCGACCCTTCGGCGACGCGCTCAAGATCCCCGGTCTGCTCTCGGACCTGCGGGTGCTCGCGGCGATCGCCGACGAGATGGACGTCCACCTCGGTCTGCCCGACGCCGCCGCCGCCCGCCGCGAGCTCGCCGAGCTCGGGGGCTGGTCCGGTACGCGGGTCCCCGCCCCGACCGCACGCGCCGAGCAGGCCGTCGTCCCGGAGGCCGGCGAGGCGGTGCTCTCCACGTGGGGCCAGCTGCTGGGTGAGGGGCGGATGCAGGACGGTGAGCCCTACCTGGCCGGTACCGCGCGCCCCGCGGTGGCGCGGCTCTCCGCCGCCACCGCCGCCGAGATCGGCCTCTCCGACGGCGGCCTGTTGCGGGTCTCGGGCCCGATCGGATCGGTCGTCGTGCCCGCCATCCTCACCGAGATGCCCGACAGGGTCGTTTGGCTCCCGGCCAACGCCGTAGGATGCTCCGCCCGCAGGGATCTCGGGGCGGGGGCCGGAGCGGTCGTCTCCCTGGCCGTCGACGACGGCACGGCCGACCAGACCCCGACGAGTGCTGGGAGCGTGCAGTGACGGCGTTGCAGTCGGCCAGCCAACTGGCCGCCGAACCCGGCCTCGAGGCGTTCGGCAACGATCCCTGGTGGATCGTACTCATCAAGGCCCTGGGGATCTTCGTCTTCCTCATGGTCTGCGTGCTGATGATGATCATGGCCGATCGCAAGGTCATGGGTCGGATGCAGCAGCGGCACGGGCCCAACCGGTTCGGCCCCTGGGGTCTGCTGCAGTCCCTGGCGGACGGCATCAAACTGTCGCTGAAAGAGGACCTGATCCCGCGCAGCGTGGACAAGGTCGTCTACATCGCGGCGCCGATGGTCGCGGCGATCCCCGCGTTCATCGCCTTCTCGGTCATCCCCATCGGGCCCGAGGTCACGATGTTCGGTGTCGAGACCCGCCTACAGCTCACCGACCTCCCGGTCGCGGTGCTACTGGTGTTGGCCACGGCCTCCATCGGCGTGTACGGCATCGTCCTCGCCGGTTGGGCCTCCCGCTCCCCCTACCCGCTGCTCGGCGGTCTGCGTGCCTCGGCCCAGGTCATCAGCTACGAGATCGCGATGGGTCTGTCCTTCGTGGCGGTCTTCATCTATGCGGGAACGCTCAGCACCTCCGGGATCGTCGAGGCGCAGCAGCACGTCTGGTACGCCATCGTGCTCTTCCCGTCCTTCGTGATCTACCTGATCACGATGGTCGGCGAGACCAACCGGCTGCCCTTCGACCTCGCCGAGGGCGAGGGCGAACTCGTGGGCGGGTTCATGACCGAGTACTCCTCGATGAAGTTCACGATGTTCTTCCTCGCCGAGTACGTGAACATGGTGACCGTCGCCGCGGTGAGCGTCACGCTCTTCCTCGGCGGCTACCACGCACCCCCGCCGATCACCACCTTCTGGGCCGGTGCCAACGAGGGCTGGTGGCCGGCACTGTGGTGGCTCGGCAAGTTCCTGTTCGTCATGTTCCTGTTCATCTGGCTGCGCGGTTCACTGCCCCGCGTCCGCTACGACCAGCTCATGGCGCTGGGCTGGAAGGTCCTCATCCCCATCCAGCTCGTCTGGATCACCGCGGTCGCCACGATCCGGGTCCTGCGCAACGAGCAGTACCCGCCCTACGTGACCGTCATCGTCATCGGCGTCTTCTTCCTGCTGGTCGTCGCCGGGCTGCTCGCCTGGGGGCGTTCCGCGGAGCGGGCCCGCGAGGAGGAGGCCGCGGAGATGGCCGCCGAACGACAGGCCAAGCGCGACGACCCCATGCACGGCGGATTCCCCGTGCCACCCATGACAGCTGCGCACTACGGAAGCAGCGTCGCCGCGGAGGAACCCCGTTTCCAGCCGGTCCCGGCCCAAAAGCGCGAGGAGGTTACCGGTGCTTGAGTGGCTCAATCCCGTGAAAGGGTTCGGCGTCACCTTTCACACCATGTTCAAAAAGGTGCCGACCATTGAGTACCCCGAGGTCAAGGCGCCCACGATGCCCCGTTTCCACGGGCGTCACCAGCTGAACCGCTGGCCCGACGGCCTGGAGAAGTGCATCGGCTGCGAGCTGTGCGCCTGGGCGTGCCCAGCCGACGCCATCTACGTCGAGGGCGGCGACAACACCGAGGAGGACCGCTACTCCCCGGGTGAGCGTTACGGTCGCGTCTACCAGATCAACTACCTGCGCTGCATCCTGTGCGGGCTGTGCATCGAGGCGTGCCCGACCCGCGCGCTCACGATGACCAACGAGTACGAGCTGGCCGACGACAGCCGCGAGAGCCTCATCTTCACCAAGGAGCAGCTGCTGGCGCCGCTGTACGAAGGCATGGAGCAGCCCCCGCACGCCATGCGCCTCGGGGAGACCGAGGAGGACTACTACCGGCTGGGTCGCGACGACGTGACCGTGCCGGCGGCCCACTCGGGCGAGCAGGACAGCGAGGCCGCCCAGTGACCGTCCTCCCCCTCCAGGCCGCGGCGACCGATGCCATCGGCGGCGGCGAGACCGGGGCCTTCTACGTGTTGGGCACCATCGTGGTGCTCGCCGCGCTCGGCGTGGTCTTCAGCCGCAAGGCCGTCTACTCGGCGCTGATGATGGCCGTCTTCATGATCGGTCTCGCGGTCTTCTACGGCATCAACCAGGCACCTTTTCTGATGGTCGTCCAGATCGTCGTCTACACCGGCGCGGTCCTGATGCTCTTCCTGTTCGTCCTCATGCTCATCGGGGTGAGCTCCTCGGACTCCCTGGTCGAGACGATCAAGGGGCAGCGACTCCTCACCGCGGTCGTCGCTCTGGCCTTCCTCGTCCCCCTGGTCGGCGGCCTGGCCACCATCACGGTGGGCACCCCGGTCGGCCTCGCCGCCGGGGTGGCCGCGGCAGGAGGTTCCATCCCCTGGATCGCCAGCGAGATCATCTACCGCTACATCATCGCCTTCGAGGCGACGGGCGCGCTGCTGATCACCGCTGTCCTGGGGGCGTTGGTGCTCGCCCACACGACGCGCCTCAAGCGCCGGCGCAGCCAGCGCCAGATGTCGCAGGACCGCATCCGCGGTGACCACCCGACCAACCTGCCCGGTCCCGGTACCTATGCCCGGCACAACGCGATCGACATGCCGGCCCTGCTGCCGGACGGCTCGGTCTCGGAGCTCTCCCTCAACCCGGTGCTCGCCGCCCGGGCCCCGGAGGAGCAGCGCGAGGTACCGGAGGACCTGCGCTTCACGGTGGGAGCGACTCCCGGCAGCGCCGCGGACTCCACATGGTCCAAGGAGAGCCACCACCGCGACGAACAGGATCCCGACGCGCGCCTCGACGGCGGCAGCGAAGAACAGGAGGGCAAGGGCTGATGGACCCGATGAACTACATCCTCCTGGCGACGATCCTGTTCACCATCGGCGCGGTGGGCGTCCTGGTGCGACGCAACGCGATCATCGTCTTCATGTGCGTGGAGCTGATGCTCAACGCCTGCAACCTGGCCTTCGTCTCCTTCGCCCGCATCCACGGCGGCATCGAGGGACAGGTGATCGCCTTCTTCGTGATGGTGGTTGCCGCGGCCGAGGTCGTGGTCGGCCTGGCCATCATCATGCAGATCTTCCGAACCCGCAGGTCCGCGTCGGTGGACGACGCCAACCTGCTCAAGAACTAGGGCGGCTGCCATGACGTCATACCTGGCCGCCGAGGCGACCGCGGTGACAGCCGCGGCCGACGGGGCCGTTCACACCTATGCCTGGCTCTTGATCGCGTTCCCCCTGCTGGGAGCGGCGATCCTGCTGCTGGGCGGCCGGCGCACCAACACGTGGGGGCACTGGCTCGCGATCGCCATGTCGCTGGCCAGCTTCGCCTGGGCCGTGACCAGCCTCTTCGCGTTGCTCTCCTATGCTCCCGCCGACCGCAGCCGCGTCGTCGAGGTCTATCGCTGGATCGAGGTCGGCGGGTTCTCCGCCGACGTCAGCCTGCTGCTGGACCCGCTGTCGATCACTTTCGTGCTGCTCATCACCGGTGTCGGATCGCTGATCCACATCTACTCGGTGGGGTACATGGCCCACGACGACAGTCGTCGGCGCTTCTTCGCCTACCTCAACCTGTTCGTCGCGGCGATGCTCGTCCTGGTCCTCGCCGACAACTACGCGCTGCTCTTCCTGGGCTGGGAGGGCGTCGGCCTGGCGTCCTACCTGCTCATCGGATTCTGGCAGTACAAGCCCTCTGCGGCGGTCGCCGCCAAGAAGGCGTTCCTGATCAACCGGGTCGGTGACATCGGTCTGCTGATCGCGATCATGGTGTTGTTCACGACGTTCGGCACCGTCGCCTTCGGCCCCCTCTTCGAGGCGGCCCCCGGTGCCGGCCAGGGCGTCATGACCGCTGTGGGCCTCCTGCTCCTGCTGGGGGCGTGCGGCAAGTCCGCCCAGCTCCCGCTCCAGGCGTGGCTGTTGGACGCGATGGAGGGCCCGACCCCGGTCTCGGCCCTCATCCACGCCGCGACCATGGTCACCGCCGGCGTCTACCTGATCGTGCGGTCCGGTCCCATCTTCGAGGCCGCACCCACCGCCCAGTTGGTCGTGACCATCGTGGGTGCCGCCACCCTGCTGGCCGGTGCGGCGATCGGCTGCGCCAAGGACGACATCAAGAAGGCCCTGGCCGGCTCCACCATGAGCCAGATCGGGTACATGGTCCTCGCCGCGGGCCTCGGTCCCATCGGCTACGCGGCGGCCATCGCGCACCTGGTCACGCACGGTTTCTTCAAGGCCGGGCTGTTCCTGGGCGCCGGATCGGTCATGCACGGCATGAACGACGAGGTGGACATGCGCAGGTACGGCGCCCTGCGCTCGGCCATGCCCATCACCTTCGCCACCTTCGGGCTCGGTTACCTGGCGATCATCGGGGTGCCGTTCCTGTCCGGCTGGTGGACCAAGGAAGGCATCATCCAGGCCGCCTTCGACTCCGGCGGCGTCACCGGCCAGATCCTCGGCTGGGCGACGCTGTTGGGGGCCGGGCTGACCGCGTTCTACATGTCGCGGATCATGTTCATGACCTTCTTCGGCAAGAAGCGCTGGGCCGAGGACGCGCACCCGCACGAATCGCCGATGTCCATGACGGTGCCGATGATTGTGCTGGCCGTCGGTTCGGTCGCGTTGGGCGCGCTCCTGGTGTTCAACTACACCCTCGCCCAGTTCCTCGCCCCTGTCGTGGGGGCGCCGCACCACGAGTTCGATCTCGCGCACATGGTGCTCAGCCCCTATTCGCTGATCGCCCTGGCGCTCATGCTGGCCGGCGTGGCCTTCGCCTGGGTGCGCTATGCCCGGGCCGACGTGCCCGGGGCCGCGCCCAAGGGCAATTTCGTCACCGTCGCCGCCCGCAACGAGCTCTACGGGAACGCCGTCAACGAGGGCCTGTTCATGCGCCCCGGCCTGGTGCTCACCAAGGCGTCGACGGCTTTCGACAACTCCGTCGTGGACGGTCTCGTCAACGGGGTGGCCCGCTGGGTCAAGGGCAGTTCCGAGGGGCTGCGGCTCACCCAGACCGGGTTCGCCCGCAGCTACGCCCTGACCATGCTGTTCGGCGCCGCCATCGTCGTTGCGACCACGTTGGGAGTGAGCTTTGCCTAGCTTTGCGCACTCGCGCTCCCCGCGCCGCACCCCTGACCGGCAGGTGAGGATTTACACATGACCATCCCCTGGTTGACACTCGCGATCGCGCTGCCCGCAGTGGGCGCGCTGATCGTCGCACTGCTCCCGCGCGGGCAGGGTGAACTGGCGAAGCGGGTCACCTTCGGCTTCACGCTCGCGGTGCTCGCCGTCGTCGGCGCCATGGCGCTGAACTTCCAAGCCGACGGGCCGCGCTTCCAGTTCACCGAGACGCACGTCTGGATCGAGCGCTTCGGCGTGCACTACGCCGTGGGCGTGGACGGCATCGCCCTGGTGCTCATCGGCCTCTCGGCGCTGTTGGTGCCGCTGGTGGTACTGGCCGCCTGGAAGGAACAACAGGGCACCGAGGACGAGGGCAAGGGCTACTTCGCCCTCATCCTGATCCTCGAGGCGATGATGATCGGTGTCTTCGCGGCCACCGACGTCTTCCTGTTCTACGTTTTCTTCGAAGCCATGCTGATCCCGGTCTACTTCATGATCGGGCGCTACGGCAGGGGAGAGGGGCGTCGCCGCGCAGCGGTCAAGTTCCTGCTCTACAGCCTGCTGGGCGGTCTGCTGATGCTGGTCGCGGTGATCGGCGTGTACGCGCTGAGCGCCCAGGCCGGCAACGGCACCTTCCTGTGGTCGGAACTCGTGGGTTCCGACGGGCTGCTCGCCGGCATCGACCCGGCCACGGCACGCTGGCTGTTCCTCGGTTTCTTCATCGCCTTCGCGATCAAGGCGCCCATGTGGCCGGTGCACACCTGGCTTCCCACCGCGGCGCAGAGCTCGCGTCCCGGCACCGCCGTCCTGCTCGTGGGCGTGCTGGACAAGGTGGGCACCTACGGCATGCTGCGCTACTGCCTGGAGCTCTTCCCCGGGGCGGCGACCTGGTTCGTCTGGCCGGTCGTGGTTCTCAGCCTGGTCAGCATCGTGTACGGGGCCGTCGTGGCGATCGGGCAGAGCGACATGCTCAAGCTCATCGCCTACACCTCGGTGTCGCACTTCGGATTCATCACACTGGGCATCTTCGCGATGACCTCCCAGGCGCAGTCCGGTGCGGCCCTGTACATGGTCAACCACGGTTTCTCCACCGGCGCGCTGTTCCTGGTCGTGGGCTTCCTCATCGCCCGCAACAACGGTTCCGCGGCCATCGCGGACTACGGCGGCGTGCAGAAGGTCGCCCCGGTCCTGGCCGCCATGTTCCTGATCGCGGGGTTGTCCAGTCTGGCGCTTCCGGGGCTCTCACCCTTCGTCAGCGAGTTCCTCGTCTTCGTCGGTACCTACGCCTTCAACCCGGTGCCGGCGATCATCGCCACCGTCGGCGTGGTCCTGGCCGCGCTCTACATCCTGTGGATGTACCAGCGCACCATGACCGGACCGGTCAGGGAGAAACTGGCCCACATCAGCGACCTTTCCCTGCGGGAGAAGTTCGCGGTCGGTCCGCTCATCGCGGTCATCATTCTCTTCGGCGTCTACCCCCAGCCGTTGCTGGACGTCATCAACCCGGCGGTCGAAGGCACCATGCAGCAGGTCGGTGTCAGTGACCCGGCCCCCGAGCTGGGCGTCGACCAGGCCGACGGCCAGGAAGGAGCAGGCGAATGAGCCCGCTGAGTCTCTCGGTGCTCGCGGCCCCCGCGGTCATCACCGAACCTCCCGAGATCGACTACGGCCTCTTGTCACCGATGCTGGTGGTCTTCGCGGTCGGTGTCATCGGGGTCGCCGTGGAGGCGTTCGCCCCCAAGGACAAGCGTCGGATCGTCCAGCTGTGGCTGGCCGGTCTGGGACTGCTCGCGGCATTCGTGCTGACCGTGCTCCAGGTCGGGGCGGTGACCGGGCCGGAGGCCGGGGTCGCGATCGCGTTCGGCACCGTCATGGTGGACGGTCCGGCCCTGTTCTTCCAGGGCACCATCCTGGTGCTCGCCCTGGTCAGCCTCCTCTTGATCGCCGAACACCGCGACGGTGAGAGCGCCTTCGCCGCGCAGGCGGCCACCGTGCCGGGGAGCGGGGAGGAAGCCGAGCACCGCCTCGCCGGCTCCCAGCACACCGAGGTCTACCCGCTGGTGATGTTCGCGGTCCTCGGTATGCAGTTGTTCGTCTCCGCCGGCGACTTCCTCACCATGTTCATCGCTTTGGAAGTGATGAGCCTGCCGCTTTACCTGTTGTGCGGACTCGCCCGCACGCGTCGTCTGTTCTCCCAGGAAGCCGCGCTCAAGTACTTCCTCCTGGGCGCGTTCTCCTCGGCGTTCTTCCTCTTCGGTATCGCCATGGTCTACGGCTACGCGGGCTCAGTGCAGTTCGGCGCGGTGCACGAGGCGATCGGCGCGGGCGGGGCCGGGACGATCGAGAACGGCGAGCCGCTGCTGCTCATCGGGATCGCCCTGATCGCCGTGGGCCTGCTCTTCAAGGTCGGTGCGGTTCCCTTCCACAACTGGAAGCCCGACGTCTACCAGGGGGCCCCGACCCCGATCACCGCGTTGATGGCCTCCTGCACGCTCGTCGCGGCCTTCGGCGCCCTGCTCCGGGTCTTCTACGTCGCCTTCGGCGGCGCGGTGTGGGAGTGGCGGCCGATGATGTGGGTCGTGGCCATCCTCACCATGGTGGTGGCGGCGGCCATCGCGGTGACGCAGCGCGACGTCAAGCGCCTGCTGGCCTACTCCTCGGTGGTGCACGCCGGCTTCATCCTGACCGCGGTCGTGGCAGCCAGCCCCGAGGGTCTGGCCGGCGCCATGTTCTATCTCGCCGCCTACGGTTTCACCACGATCGGCGCCTTCGCCGTTGTCACCCTGGTCCGTGCCCGCGAGGGCGGGGGCGAGGCGGGCGAGCTGGCTCAATGGGCCGGGCTCGGACGCACGTCCCCATTCCTGGCGTGCTCGCTGGCCCTGTTCCTGCTGGCGTTCGCCGGAATTCCGCTGACCAGCGGGTTCATCGGCAAGTTCGCGGTGTTCGAGGCAGCGGTCGCGGCTGGGGCCACCCCACTGGTGATCGTGGGTGTGCTCAGCAGCGCGGTGACCGCGTTCTTCTACGTGCGCATCATCGTGTTGATGTTCTTCGCCGACCCCGCGGAGAGCGCGCCCAAGGTGCTCAAGCCCGGAGCCCTCACGGGAACGGCGATCATCGTCGGTGTGGCCGCCACGCTGATCCTGGGCGTCTTCCCCGGACCGGTACTGGACAATCTGGTCCCGCAGCCGGTTCCCGAGGCGGTCAACGGTACACAACCTGCCGAAGCGGGGATGGTTCCGGGGGACATGTTCGTTCGGTAGACAGGAGGAATCCGATGGCGGCTTTGGCGGTTGGGGCAGCGTCGGATAGCTTCTAGATCGGTTTATGTTCATCCCGAGAGCGCGCGGTACGTCCGATATGGGCATATCGCGCGCCCTGCTGACAGGTGGAGCTTTCAGGTGAGCGGTGCTGTCCCGAGCGGGTTCCTGACCCTGCCGACCGTCGACGACGCGCTCGCCCAGGAGATTCAGGCGGATCTGGTACAAGTTGAGGACCTTCTCCGCGAGACGGTCGAGGCCAGCGATCCACTGCTGAACGAGGCGGCGGCGCACCTGCTGTCGGCCGGAGGCAAGCGGTTCCGGGCGACCCTGGTTCTGCTGGCGGCGCGTTTCGGCGACCCGAGTAACCCGCAGTTGATCCCGGCCGCGGCGGTCGTCGAGTTGACCCACGTCGCCACGCTTTACCACGACGACGTCATGGACGAGGCGGAACTGCGCAGGGGCGAGGCCAGCGCCAATCGCCGCTGGGGAAACTCGATCGCCATCCTGACCGGTGACTACGTCTTCGCCAGGGCCTCCGAGATGTTGGCCGACCTGGGAACCGACGCGGTGCGGTTGCAGGCCCAGACGTTCGGTCGACTGGTGCAGGGCCAGATCCTGGAGACCGCAGGGCCGAGGGGAGGGGTCGACCCCCTGGAGCACTACCTCCAGGTCATCGGGGACAAGACGGCTTCACTGATCGCTTCTTCGGGGCGTTTCGGGGCGATGTTCGGGGACGCCGACCCCAAGGTGATCGACACCATCACCAAGGCCTGCGACGCGCTCGGCATGGCGTTCCAGCTGTCCGACGACATCCTGGACGTCGCCAGCGAGACCGATCAGTCCGGCAAGACCCCGGGAACCGACCTGCGTGAGGGGGTGCTGACGCTGCCGATGTTCTATGCGCTGCGCGACACCGCTCCCGAGCACGAGCGTCTGCGCTCCCTGCTGGGGCGTCCTCTCGACGACACCGAGGCGGAGGAAGCGCTCGGCCTGCTGCGCGCCCACCCGGCAATGCGCAGTGCCCGCACCTATCTGGAGGACTGGGCGAACAAGGCCCGGACCGAACTCGCCACGCTTCCGGCCGGGCCTGCGCGCGAAGCGTTCGAGGGGCTGTGCGACTACGTCATCGAGCGCAGCGGCTGATCCACCCGGATGTACGACGGCGCGGCCGGCGGGGAGCGACTCCCCGCCGGCCGCGCCGTTTCGGTAACCGCGATCCCCATTCTTTGCATATTCCGGGTAATGCCTGCGTCGTGCCCTGTCGGGCAAGTTGTCCTAACGGTGAGTAGTCTCATATGACTAAGGGTGATGATCGTTTGTGGGGTCATCAGGGGACAGCCGGTCGGAACGGGGAGTGTGATCAACCGTGGTGGGGCATCTGGGGGCACAGCAGCTAATCGGGCTTCGTCTGGTCGACGGCAAGGGGGTGAAAGTGGGGCGGATCGGCCAGGTCTACTTCGACGACCAGACCGACGTTCCCCGGTGGGTCACCGTGAGCCGGGGGATGTTTCGCCACGGCGAGAACTTCGTTCCCCTGCGGGGAGCCCAGGCCGTCGGCGACGCGCTACGGGTCCCTTTCGCCAAGGACCTGATCTCCACCGCGCCGATCTTTCCCATCGACAAGCACATCTCGGTGGCCGACGAGGACCGGATCTACCGGCACTACGGGATCCAGCCCGACCCGCCCGAGCCGATGCCGACCCACTTCGCGCCGCGCGGCCGGCACGCCAAGGTACCCCAGCAGCCCCGGGGGCCCTTCGCCGCTCCGTCGTACGACCAGCCCCAGGTGTGAGACGCCCGCGTGCGGCGCCGGCCACTGCTTCCGTGGTCCGGCGCCGCACGCGACGGTCATGACTCCGTTCGTTCTGGGCATGGGTCGGGCAATTCGTGGATTCTCCGCAACTCGTCGGGTAGGGCGTACTCTGACCTGCTGTTACGACCGGTCCTGGTGGTGATGTCAGCAGGGACCGCCGCAGGCGGGACGACGATCAGGGGAGTTGATTTCCATGGCACCGAAGCTCGAAGTCCGGGAGCTGATCGACCACCGACTGCTCGACCGCGAGGGCAGCAATGTCGGCAAGATCGGTCAGGTCTACTTCGACGACCAGACCCAGACTCCGAGGTGGGTCACCGTGCACACCGGCTTCTTCGGGATGCACGAGAGCTTCGTGCCGCTGGAAGGTGCACAAGCCGCGGGCGAGGACCTGATGGTCCCCTTCGACAAGGACCTCATCAAGGACTCCCCGCGGTTCGAGGCGGGGCGGCACCTTTCCCGCGATGAAGAGGCCGAACTCTACCGCCACTACGGGGTCCGTCCCTCGGTGCCGGGCCAGCGCGCCGACACCGAAGGCGGTCGACACGCCAGTGGCGCACCCGCAGGAGTGAAGACGGCCGACACCGAGGGGATGGCGGAGACGCCGGGCACGGCCGGGATCATCGACGAGGAGAGGACCGGGCCCGCCGGCACGGCGGGGACCGATGACATGGCCGCGATGCCGATGGCCGGGGCCGCCGACATGCGGGACGACGCCCACATGCGCGAAGACGCCCGCATGGGAGAGGCCGCCCGTGCCCGCGAGTCGGATTACGGCGACACCTTCATGACCCGCTCGGAAGAGCAGGCCCAGGTGGGAGTGGAGAGCCGGGAGAGCGGTCGGGCCCACGTGCACAAGTCAGTGGAGACCGAACACTTCGAACGCGATGTCCCGGTGACCCACGAGGAACTGCGGATCGAGCGCGAGCCGGTCACCGAGGCCGACATCGCCGCGGCCGATGCCCGGATCGAGGCCGACGACCAGGACATCATCCTGCACGAGGAGCGCGCGGTCGTCTCCAAGAAGACCGTCCCCGTGGAGAAGATCCGCATCTCCAAGGAGCAGGTGACCGAGGAGCAGCGGGTCCAGGGCGAACTGCGCAAGGAGCACATCGAGGTCGAGCGCGACGACGACGAGCCCGGATGGCGCGACGGCGCCTGACCGTCCGTCCGCGGGGCCGGGGCCTGGTCGGTGGCCCCGACCCCGGGACACGGGATCAGCGCCGTTCCACGGTGATCTCCGCGGGCTCCTCCGGAACGGGATCGGTGTGCACCGCCGCTGTCTTGAGCGGCCGGGTGTGCCGGATCATGTCCACGGCGAACAGCGCCAGGGCCGCCCACACGATCGAGAACCCGATCCATCGGCCAGGCGACATCGTCTCGTTGAAGATCAGCCAGGCAACCAGGAACTGCAGCACCGGCGCGATGAACTGCAACAGTCCGACCAGGCTGAGCGGAATCCGATGCGCCGCAGAACCGAACAGCATCAGCGGGACCGCGGTGACCAGCCCGGCACCGGCCAGGAGCGCCGAGTGGGCCGGTGAGATGCTCAGGAACGTCCCGGTTCCGTCGACCTCCAGGAACACCGCGAACGCCAACGCGGGCAGGAACAGTACGGCGGTCTCGACGGTGAGGCTCTCGACCCCGTCCAGACGCACGAACTTCTTCACCAGCCCGTAGAAGGCGAAGCTCAGGGCCATGGTGAGGGCCATCCACGGCAGCGACCCGTAGTCGACGGCCAAGACGACGACGGCGACGCCGCCCAGCGCGACGGCCACCCACTGGGTGACCCGCAGCCGTTCGGAGAACACCAGGACCCCCATGGAGACGCTCACCAGGGGGTTGATGAAGTAGGCCAGCGCTGCCTGGAGAGTGTTTCCACTGTTCACGGCGTAGATGAAAACGCCCCAGTTGAGTGCGATCAGTACTGCCGCCAAGGTGAGCAACAGCATCTGTCTGGGGCTGCGCAGTACCCCTAGGACCCATCGCCAGTGCCGTCGTGCCGCGAGCACCACCAGGACGACGACGAGCGACCAGATCATCCGTTGGGCGAGGATCTCCAGCGACCCCGAGGGGGAGACCAACGGCCAGTAGAGGGGGACGATGCCCCACAGCAGGTAGGCGCTCACCCCGTAAGCGACGCCCTTATTGAGTTCAGACACATGATTCAGATTATTGGAATTATCGTGCTATGAGTAATTAATTTTGCTTAAGTGTTCTCTTTAGTGCGGAATAGGGAGACGCAGGTCACCGGGTTCGACGAAACGCTGTTGCCGTCGTGCGTCCCACCAGAAGGAGGACCGTTCCCGAGAGGTGTTTCCGGTTCGGCGGATCACGTGGCCCCGGGCAGCGGCCCGGACCGCTCCGGGCCGTCTCCGCGCGGCGCCGTGCGCGTGGGCGCGGTGGACAGCCCGACTAGGCTGAAAGCATGTTCGGGTTCATGAAGAAAACGATGGTCGACCAGGCCGACGCGTTGTCCGGTCGGGACACGCGGATGCCGGTTCCCGATCACCACGAGGTCCTCGACACCCCGCCGGCCGGCCCGTACCCCGAGGGCGCCCAGATCGCCGAGTTCGGCATGGGGTGCTTCTGGGGCGTCGAACGGATCTTCTGGCGTCTGGGGCAGCAGAACGGCATCATCACCACGGCCGTGGGCTACGCGGGCGGGTACACCGCCAACCCCACCTACGAGGAGGTCTGTAGCGGGCGGACAGGTCACACCGAGGCGGTACGCGTTGTCTTCGACCCACGCCTCACCTCCTACGAAGACCTGCTCAAGGTTTTTTGGGAGGGGCACGACCCCACCCAGGGAATGCGTCAGGGCAACGACGCCGGCACCCAGTACCGCTCGATGATCCTCTACCGCGGCGAGGACCAGCGCAAGGCCGCGGAAGCGACGCGCGACGCCTTCCAGCCGGCCCTGACGTCGTCGGGATACGGGCCCATCACCACCGAGATCGTGCCGGCGGGCGAGTTCTACTTCGCCGAGCCCTACCACCAGCAGTACCTGTCCGATGCCAAGAACCCCAACGGTTACTGCGGTGTCGGCGGCACGGGTGCGGTCTGCCCGATCGGGGTGGCGCGCACCGACGGATAGCCCCTTGCGCCGTCCGGCCGGTACCCGTCCTCGACGGTGGCGGACGGCGCAGGATCGGGAAGGGCGCCACGAGGGCCGGTACGGGCCGTTGCCAGTGCGATCGTAACGACAGCGATGCTCTGCTGCGCGTTGGCGTGCCGGGCCCAAGTGGTTGTCACGTCCAACCTGCGTGATTTTCCCCGATCCGCACTTGCCGACTGGGATGTCCATGCCAGGAGCCCGGACGATTTCATCGTGGACCAGATCCACCTGGATCGTAAAGTCGTGTGGTCCTGCGTCCGCCAGATCGCCGGCTCGTGGCGCAACCCTCCTGGAACGGTTGACGACGTCCTGTCACGTCTGGAACGAAGCGGATTACTTCGAGCCGTGGCCGAACTACAGTCGGGTGAATAGACGCCCCTGCTGACAGTGTCGGTACGAACAGAGGGCCCTGCGGTGAGGAACCGGGTGGTCTCGTGCCGACAGGGGCGATCAGGGTCGCCGCGCCCGCGTGTTCCGTCGGCCCGGCCGGTGCCGGCGATAGCGTCGGCTCGTCGCCTTTCGACTACGAGAACCGGTGGAGGGACCATGCCCGACGCGACGCCCACGCCCCCTGGTCCGGCCGAGATCCCCGACGACGCTTCGGTGATCACCAGTGACGTCCCCGGCTCGTTCGCCTGGCGGGTGATGCGCGAACGCAACCCCGCCCTGGTCCGCAAGGTGCGCGACGCCTTCCCGTTCTCCCCCGAACGGCGGGACCGCTTCGCGGCGCTGCTGGACCAACTCGACGTCGGCGTCGTCGAGCCGATCGGCGCGGACGCACACGACCACCGGTCCTGGCAGGACTGGGGAATCGCCCGCCACATCGGGACGTCCCTGCTGCACGCCCCGTTCCTGTGGGCGGAAAGCTATTTCTACCGGCTCCTTCTGGACGCCTCCGGATACTTCGGCCCCGGCCCCTGGAGGGGCGTCGACCCCTTCGCCCCGTTCAAACGGGCCGAGCTGGCCGGCCCCGAAACCGCCGCCGAGATCCGGGCACTGGACACCCTCACCGGGCTGGACCCGCGGGAGCGAGCCGACGTCCTGCTCCGGTCGTCGCTGTGGGGGAACCGAGCCGACCTCAGCTTCCAGGAGGGGGCCCACGGCGTGGACGCCGAGAAGTCCCGTCTGGTCGCCGACGCCACCGAACGCTTCTGGAACCTGCTCGACGAGGGTTCCGGCGGACGGGTCTGCCTGGTGGCCGACAACGCCGGCCGGGAACTGTTGCCCGACCTGGTGCTGCTCGACGACCTCCTGGCCACGGGGCGCGCGTCCGAGGTCGTGCTGCACGTCAAGCCGCACCCGTACTACGTTTCCGACGCGACCACGGCCGATGTCCTCGACTCGCTGCGCCACCTGTGTGCTCGTGAAGGACAGGCGTACGACGTGGGAACGCGGCTGTGGCGCGCCATGGAACAGGGCCGCCTGCGTGTGCGGGCGCACGCGTTCTCCTGCGCGCCGCTGCCCTATCAGGAGATGCCCGAGGACCTCGCGGCCGACTTCGCCGCGGCCTCGCTGACGATCATGAAGGGCGACCTGAACTACCGGCGCCTGGTCGGCGATCGCTACTGGGCGCCGACGACGTCCTTCGCCACCGCCACCGGCTACTTCCCCGGTCCGGTCGCCGCGTTGCGCACCCTCAAGTCCGACGTCGTGACGGGGTTGGATCGGGCGACAGTGGCCGCTCTGGACGAAAGCGGCCCGGCCTGGCGCTCCAGTGGAACCCACGCCCTCGTGCAGCTCCGGGGGTAGTGGGGGCCGGCGCACCCCCGGAAAGGGCGGGCGGCCCCGATACGTGGTCGCGCCAGGGGCGGGGCCGCCCGCCTCCCGGTTCTCAGGACGCCTCCACCGCCTCCTGTACGTAGGCGATCAGCTCCGGTGTCGGACCGCCGTACTGCTGCCGGATCTCCTCGCTGTTCTCCGCCTGCATCCGGTACAGCGAGTCGCGCAGACCGGGGTCGCCGCCGTGAAACGCCTCCAGTAGCTCCATCCACCGCTTGGCCAGGGCCTGAACCCTGGGGGAGGCCGCAGGGGTGCCCGCGTCCAGCTCGGTCCGGACCTCGGCGATGAGCCGGGGCCACTCGGCCTGCACCTCGGTGACGAGTTGTTCGCCGACCTGCTCGCGGCGGGTCTCCAGCGCGGCCAGCTGCTCCGGGGAGAAGTACCGCTTCGTCGTCTCTTCCATCCTGATCACCTCTTCGGTCAGAGCGAGGAGTTCGATCGGGCCGGGCGTGCCCGCCGACCGGGTCGCGGCCAACAGGGCGGCCAACCGCGACCGCAGCGACATGAGCGCGGTGAGCCGGCGCTCCACGTGGTCCAGGTGCTCGCCCAGGACGACGGTGATGTCCAACTCGCCGGCGAGCACCGTCGCGACCGTCCCCAGGTCCAGACCGAGGTCGCGCAGCGCGACCACCTGGTAGAGACGCTGGACGTCGGTGCAGTTGTACAGCCGGTGCCCGGACTCCGTCCGCGCCGACGGCACCAGTACGCCCACGTGCTCGTAGTGGTGCAGCGTCCGCACGGTCAACCCGGTCAGCCGGGACACCTCCCCGACCTTCCACGTCTGTCCGCCGTTGTGCGCGGCCATGCCCGTTCCTCCTCGCGCCGCCCCACGCGGGGCGGCGCCACCGACGCTAGGACCTGACGTCGCGTCAGGTGCAAGCTGCTTCCCCCGCCTCCGGGACAATCACGGCACGGGCCGGGTCAGCGCAGGTCCAAAGACATCAGCACGTCGTCCACGTACTGGCCGTCGAGAAAGAACAGCCCTTTCAGCACACCCTCCGGTTCGTAGCCCGCCGACTGGTACAGCGCCATCGCGTGGTCGTTGGTGCCCAGCACCCTTAGCGTCAGCTTGCGTGCCTTTCGCGCCAGCGCGAGCTCGCGCGCGCCCTCCACCAGTGCCCGGCCGATCCCGCGCCCCTGCATGGCCGGATCCACCGCAAGGCCCCCGATCTCCTGGGTACGTGCCGCGCTCTCCAGCGGAAAGACCTGGGTCAGGCGTATCCAGCCCGCCACTCGGCCGTCCGCCTCGGCCACCAGGACGTCGGCGACCGCCACCCGGGGGCCGAAGAAGTCCGCGTCCTCGCGGCACGGGGGGCCGGGCGAGATCCGGGGGGACCAGGTCGCGATGTCGATGAGGGTGAGGGCCGGGCCGTCCTCGGCGGTGGCGGGTCTGATCATGGGGCCGGTGGTGCGAGCGGACACGGGGGAGGGCTCCTTCGGGGGTGGTACGGGGTGTCTGGCCAGACCCTAGCCGTCCGTGCACCGCGTCCGCGTCCATCAGCCCGGTGGTGTCCGGCGCGCCCGGCGCAGGGCGCGCACCCGCCCCGACCCCCGGCGGTGCGGACAGGGCGTTGCCTCGCGTGCTCCGCGGCCCGCCCGGGCCCGCGCCGGCCGTAGCCAAAATACCCGGGCGGACGACCGGTCGGTCACGGCGACCGTGTACGACACAGGTCGCCCGGACCGGTCGGGCACGGTCATCGTCACCACAGGCCGACGGCCCCGGAACCGGTGGTGGCCCGGCTCCTCTCGGAAACCGGGCCACCACCGCTCGGGGCCGTCACCACTGCTGCTGGCCGTACCCCGGATATTGCTGGCCGTAGCCCGGATACCCCTGTTGCTGCGGGTATCCCTGCTGCTGGCCGTATCCCGGGTACTGCTGTTGCTGCTGGGGGTACCCGTGCTGGTCGTAGTGCTGTCCCGGCGGGTACTGGTAGCCGGCGTAGGGGTCCTGGTACGCCTGCTGCTGCCCGGACTGCTGGTTGGTCGGCGGTTGCTCCTGCGCGGCGGCCTCCGGCTCGGGCCGGTCCTCTTCCACGGGCGCGGGCCGGAACACGAACAGCTGGGCGGGCTCACCGTTGTTGTTCTGGCTGTAGGAGGTCTGGTCCAGGCGCCAGCCGGCCTCCTCGATCCCCTCAAGGATTCTGGTGAGGCCCGGCCGGACGCTGCTTGAAGCGTCGTCATAGGTGTTGACGCGCAACTGCACCACGAACATCTTGCGTTTCTGCTGCGCGGCGACCTTGGCGTGCTCGACGACAGTGCTGTCTCTCACGACCTGTGTGACGCTCATCTGTCCAACCGTACCCATCTGCCCTTGTCGCGCTTCGCAGCGCTGCTGTTCGTCCGCGGTGATCGCGGAGAAGACCCGCAGGGCCGTCTCTGTCCATGATGCCTTCTGGCGGCCCCTCCCGGCCACTGAATGAGGGGGAGGACTACCGGCCGACGGCAGTCACCGCGTCCCTGATCGGAGTATTGCCCCCGACCAGTTCCAGCACGTGTCCGATCGTGGCGGGTGCGTCAAGCAGTGCCACCAGCACCGCGGCGACGTCCTCGCGCGACACCTGCTCCCGCTCAACCTTGGGCGCAAGCCAGACCAGCCCGGTTCCCGGATCGTCGGTCAGGCCGCCCGGACGAAGGATCGTCCAGTCGAGCTCCAGGTAGCGCTCCCGAAGGTCGTCGTCGGCTGCCTTCTTGGCGTTGACGTAGGCCGCCCACACGGGTTCGGCGTCGGGAGAGGGGCCGTCGTCCACGGCGATGGCCGAGACCATGAGGAAACGGCGAACCCCGGCCAGAGTCGCCGCGTCTGCGAACAGCTTGGCGGCGGCGCGGTCGACGGAGTCCTTGCGGGCCACACCGCTGCCTGGGCCGGCACCCGCGGCGAACACCACCGCGTCGGCGCCCATGACCGCCTCGGTGACCTCGGTGACGGTGGCCGACTCCAGGTCGATCACGACCGGTTCCGCGCCTATCGCGCGCAGTTCGTCGGCATGGTCGGGGTTGCGGATGAGGCCGACGGGAGAGTCACCCCGAGCGGCCAGAAGCCGCTCCAGGTGCAGTGCGATTTTTCCGTGGCCTCCGGCGATGACGATACGCATACCCGCAGGCTACGTGGTGATCGACCAAAGGCGCAGCAGGACTCAGCGCCAGTTGGCGGACTCGCGGTCCCAACGGCGTGCCACGGGCGGCAGGTAGGTCCAGGCCAGCATGGTCAGCGCCAATGCCACGATCCCCAGGCTCACCCCGGCGAAGATGTCGCTGAACCAGTGCACACCGAGCATCGGGCGGCTCAGTGCGGTGCTCATCGCGATCCCGATCGCCACCCAGCACGCCACATGACGCATCGCGCCCCGGAGCAGCGGCAGTGCCGCGAACAGTGCGATTCCCATGCCGGTCGTCGCCATCAGAGCGTGTCCGGACGGGAAGGAGGGGCCCACCCCGACCAGGATCGGGTCGGCGAACTCGGGCCGGGCGCGATCCACTGTCAACTTGACGACCAGTCCCAGCAGGTTGGCGGTGAACACCGCCGCGCACGCCCACGCCGCAGTGGCGAACTGGCGCCGGAAGACCAGCCAGGCAGCGGCCAACAGCGAGACGATCCGCATCGCCCAGGTGCCGAACAGCTCCGTCCAGATCTCCAGTCCGTGGGCGAAGGCCGGGTCGGGGTGCACCCGTTCGTAAAGACGTTCGGCGATCGTGGCGTCCGCGGTGAGCAACGGTGACCAGCCACCGGTGACGAGGGCGCTCAGGGCCAGGAAGGGCACCAGCGCCACGGCCACGGTCAGGCCCAGCACCGCCCGGTTGGTCGGAAGAGGACTGCCCGATTCGTGCGTGCGCGCACGGGGTTCACTGTCATGGTCGTCCTCGTACCCACGGCGGGAGGAGCGACGGCGGACGGTCGAGTCGAAGTCAGCTGAATCGAGGGTCACAAGTCGAAGAGATTACCGGTTTCCCACGGGAGTAAGGCATCTCGACGAATAAAAGCGAAATTTGCGATGGAACGGACATTCGACGTCGGTGGCATGACGTGGCCGTGCCGACCCGCCACCCAGCGGCGGCTCCACCGCGTTCAACCAGTTCATGAGGTGTACAGGTCGCGCAGCGAGCGCTTCAACAACTTCCCGCTCCCATTGCGCGGCAGTGCGTCGGTCACGTGCACACGCTTGGGCACCTTGAAACCCGCCAGGTGTTGACGGGCGAAGTCGATCAACTCCTGTTCCTCGGCGGCCTCCCGCAGCACCACGACGGCCGTCACCGCCTCGCCCCACCTCTCGTCCGGCACGGCGATGACAGCCGCCTCCGCCACCGCGCCGTGCCGGTAGAGAACGTCCTCGACCTCGCGCGACGCCACCAGGACGCCGCCGGTGTTGATCACGTCCTTCAACCGGTCCACGATCGTGAAGTAACCCGCGTCATCGCATCGGGCGAGGTCCCCGGAGCGGAACCAACCGTCGGCGAACGCCTGCTCGGTCTCGGCGGGGCTGCCCCAGTAGCCGTCGCACAACTGCGGGGACCGGTAGACGATCTCCCCGGTCCGCCCGACCGGCACATCGGCACCGTCCTCGCCCACCAGTCGCGCCTCGACGAACAGGACCGGCCTTCCGCAGGACTCCATCCGCCCCTCGACGTGTTCCTCGGGCCGCAGTACCGTCGCCAACGGACCGATCTCGCTCTGCCCGAAGCAGTTGTAGAACCCGATTCCCCGATAGCGCTCCCTGAGTCGACGCAGAATCGGGAGCGGCATGACGGCCGCTCCGTAGTACGCCTTGAGCAGCCCGGACAGGTCGCGGGTCGCGAAGTCCGGATGGTTGACCAACGCCATCCACACGGAAGGCGCGGCGAAGAACGAGGTGATGCCCGCGGAAGCGAGCCGGCGCAGGAGGTCCCCCGGCTCGGGCTCCTCCACCAGTTCGTTGACCGCCCCCACCATGAGGGACGGCATGAGGAACACGTGCATCTGCCCCGAGTGGTATAGGGGCAGCGCGTGCAGCGGCCGGTCCGCGGCGGAGAGGTCGAGTGCCTGAACACAGCTCAGGTATTCGTGCACCAGCGCCCGATGACTCATCATCGCGCCCTTGGGGCGCGATGTCGTGCCCGAGGTGTAGAGCAGCTGGACCAGGTCGGCGTCACCGACCGCCACGTTCACCGACCCGGGTGCTCCTGGATCCCGTGCGACCTCCAGGGCCGACTCCGGGGCCGAGCGAAGCGCCAGCACGTCGCGCACCCGTACCCGGGACCTGATCCGCTCGACCTCTCCTGCCAACGACGGGTCGGCCAGCAGCACGGTACTGCCCGACTGCGCCAACAGGTAGGACAGCTCGTCCCCGGTGAGGCTGTTGTTGATGGGCACGTGCACCAGGCCCGCTCGGGCGCAGGCAAGGAACGCCAGGACGTAGGCGTCGGAGTTGCGGCCGTAGGCGGCGACCCGGTCGCCCTTGGCCAAACCCAGTCCGAGCAGCCACGCGGCCACTCGGCTGACGCCGATGTCCAGTTCCGCATAGGTCCAGGACCGGTCGGCGAACCGCAGTGCCGTCCGGTCGGGGAAGCGCGCCGCCGACCGGCGCAGCACCCCGTCCACCGTGCTCGCCTGCGCCGGAAGTCCAACGGTCATGCCTGTCCTCCAGGTCCGGGTGCGCGCCACCGATGTGATGCGACGCACACCCCAACCTAGGTCGAGACCTGTCGGGCCGCCAGGAGGGCGCGGTCAGTCCACCGTCCAGGTGTCGCCGCCCGCCAACAGCGCGGCGAGGTCGCCCCGGCCCTGGACGGTCTCCGCCTCGGTGAGCTGCTCCAGCATCAGCTCGTCATAGCTGGGCCGTTCCACGTCGCGGAAGACACCGATCGGCACGTGTTCGAAAGCCGGGTAGTCCAGCCGGGACAACGCGAACGCGTACCCCGGATCGGCGCGGTGCGCGTCGTGGCGCACCACCCGCGCGGAATCCGCCCCCGAAAGCTCGGACACCCCCAATTCCCCGTACTCGCCCCGGACCACCCCGCGCCCCTCGCCGATGAGCAGTGGCTCGCCGTGCTCCATGCGCAGCAGCCTCAGGTCGCGCTGTCCGGGGTCCTTCAAGGGGGCGAAGGCGTCGTCGTTGAAGATCGGGCAGTTCTGGTAGATCTCCACGAACGACGCGCCCTGATGGTCGGCCGCGGCGCGAAGTACGCCGGTGAGGTGCTTGCGGTCGGAGTCCAGGGTGCGCGCCACGAACGTGGCCTCGGCGCCCAGCGCCAGCGACACCGGGTTGAAGGGGGCGTCCAGCGAGCCCATCGGAGAGGACTTGGTGATCTTGCCCGGCTCCGAAGTGGGGGAGTACTGGCCCTTGGTCAACCCGTAGATGCGGTTGTTGAACATCAGGATGTTGATGTTGACGTTGCGGCGCAGCGCGTGGATCAGGTGGTTGCCGCCGATGGACAGTCCGTCGCCGTCGCCGGTGATCACCCACACCGACAGGTCGGGCCGGCTGGCCGCGAGCCCCGTCGCCACGGCCGGGGCGCGTCCGTGGATGGAGTGCATCCCGTACGTGGTCAAGTAGTAGGGGAAGCGGGAGGAGCAGCCGATCCCCGAGACCATGACGATGTTCTCCCGCGGGACGCCCAGCTCCGGCAGGAAACTTTGGAACGCGGCCAGGACGGCGTAGTCCCCGCAGCCGGGGCACCAGCGCACCTCCTGGTCGGACTTGAAGTCCTTCATCGTGTACTGCTCGTCGCTCACCGGGACCAGCTTCAGGCCCTTGAACGCGGGCCCTTCGCGGTGCCCGCCGGTCTGCTCAGACATTGTCGATGACCTCCTGGAGCACCCCTGCCAGTTCTTCGGCCTTGAACGGCAGGCCACGGACCTTGGTGTAACTGATGGCGTCCACCAGGAACTTGCCGCGCAGCAGGAGCGCCAGCTGTCCGAGGTTGATCTCGGGGACGAGCACACGCTCGTAACCGCCCAGCACATCCGCCAAATTCTCGGGGAAGGGATTGAGATGGCGCAGGTGCGCCTGGGCGACTTCGCCACCGGCCCGCCGGACCCGGCGCACCGCCGCGCCGATCGACCCGAAGGTGCCGCCCCACCCCAGGACCAGCACCTTGGCCCGACCGCTCGGATCATCCACGTCGAGCCGGTCGATGTCGCGCGCGATCCCGTCGATCTTGCCCTGGCGGGTGCGCACCATCAGGTCGTGGTTGGCGGGGCTGTAGGAGATGTTGCCGGTGCGGTCGCTCTTCTCGATCCCGCCGATCCGGTGCTCCAGACCTGCCGTTCCCGGAACCGCCCACGGACGGGCCAGGGTCTCGGGGTCGCGCAGATAAGGGAGGAACTCGCCCTCGGGACCGTTGGGGGAGGAGGCGAAACGCACCGAGAGGTCGGGCAGCTGCGCGACCTCCGGAAGCCGCCACGGCTCCGAGCCGTTGGCCAAGTAGCCGTCCGACAGCACGATCACCGGTGTGCGGTACCGGGTGGCGATGCGTGCCGCCTCGATCGCGATGGCGAAGCAGTCGGCCGGCGAGCACGGCGCCAGTACCGGAACCGGCGACTCGCCGTTGCGACCGTACAGCGCCATCAGGAGGTCGGCCTGCTCGGTCTTGGTGGGAAGACCGGTTGAGGGGCCACCGCGCTGCACGTCGATGACGATCAACGGAAGCTCGGTCATCACCGCCAGCCCTACCGTCTCGGCCTTGAGGACCATGCCCGGGCCCGAGGTGGTCGTGACGCCCAGCGCACCGCCGAACGATGCGCCCAGCGCTGCTCCCACGCCGGCGATCTCGTCCTCCGCCTGGAAGGTGCGTACACCGAACCGCTTGTGTTTGGAGAGTTCGTGCAGGATGTCGGACGCAGGGGTGATCGGGTAGGAACCCAGGAACAACGGCAGACCGGTCAGCTCCGATCCCGCGATCAGTCCGTAGGACAATGCCGTGTTGCCGGTGATGTTGCGGTAAGTGCCCGGAGGGAGCGCGGCCGGCCTGATCTCGTAGGAGACCGCGAAATCCTCTGTGGTCTCGCCGAAGTTCCAGCCGGCCTTGAACGCCGCGATGTTGGCGGACATGATGTCGGGCCGATTGGCGAACTTGGCACGCAGGAAGCCGAGGGTGCCCTCGGAGGGCCGGTTGTACATCCACGACAGCAGCCCAAGAGCGAACATGTTCTTCGCCCGTTCCGCGTCCTTCTTGGAGATCGAGAACTCTTCCAGCGCCTTGACCGTCATTGAGGTCAGCGGCACGGCGCTCACCTTGAACTCGGCAAGGGAGCCGTCTTCGAGCGGATTGGCCGAGTAGCCGACCTTGGTCAGGGCGCGTTTGGTGAACTCGTCGGTGTTGACGATGATCGTCTCGCCCTTGGGGACGTCCTCCACGTTGGCCTTGAGGGCCGCCGGGTTCATCGCGACCAGTACGTTGGGGGCATCCCCGGGGGTCATGATGTCGTGGTCGGCGAAATGCAGCTGGAAGCTGGACACCCCCGGCAGGGTGCCGGCGGGGGCTCTGATCTCGGCGGGGAAGTTCGGAAGAGTCGAAAGGTCGTTGCCGAAGGATGCGGTTTCCTGGGTGAACCGGTCACCGGTCAGTTGCATGCCGTCGCCGGAGTCCCCGGCGAAGCGGATGATGACGCGATCGAGTCGTTGGACCTCTTTGGGCACTGAGATTGCCGACCTCCTCGGGAAGCCGCCGCGCGCGGCGCGGCGGTTCAGGGTTGCCTCGGCTTCGCTACGGTTTCGCCAACCGGGCGGCTGCCCGGCCGGCTATGGATCGTGCTTCTTGCACCCTATGAACCCGCGGGGTCGCTTGTCGGGTGAAGAGACGGGATGTGGCGCACCGGTCATCGGCGGTGCGCCCGGAGGGCGGTCAACGCGGACAGAGACCGCCGTTGATGTGCAGCAGATCCATGTACACCCGCTTGACGGGCAGGTGGCCAGGAGCCGCAGGGAGCGTAAGGAACGTCACATCCGAACTATAGGTGCTCCCTCTCCGCGGTGAGCGGGACAGGGGACACCGGTGATCGGGAGACCGCCCGCACCTCGTGCACGTACGTGAACTTCACCGCTGGGTCACGGGAACGCTGGACCCCGACTCAGACGTTTGTAACGGTGGACGGGCCTGGAGGAGGGCCGCGCCGAAGACGAGGAGAGAGGGCCGTGGTGACCCTGCACTACAACGCGCTCTTCACGGCGGGACTGCTCGCGGGCCTCTCCGGCCTGCTGGT
This sequence comes from Nocardiopsis ansamitocini, assembly GCF_030268225.1. GTDB lineage: Bacteria > Actinomycetota > Actinomycetes > Streptosporangiales > Streptosporangiaceae > Nocardiopsis_D > Nocardiopsis_D ansamitocini. The sequence goes on from NZ_BSQG01000006.1 coordinate 131,685, forward strand.
TCTGTCCTGCTGGATGTGTGCGGGAGGGCTGGGGCTTCAGCTCGGTCTGGTCGCCGCCATCGTGGTCAACGGCCTCGTCTACTTCTTCGGTGACACCATGACGCTGCGCGCCATGCATGCCCGGCCCATCAGCGAGATCGAACGCCCCGACCTCTACCGGGTGGTGCGCGAGCTCGCCACGGAGGCACGCCAGCCGATGCCCCGGCTGTACCTGTCGCCCACGGTTGCGCCCAACGCCTTCACCGCGGGACGCAGCCGCCGCCGGGCCGTGATCTGCTGCACGACCGGTCTGCTGTCGTTGCTCAACGAGCGGGAGCTTCGCGGGGTAATCGCCCATGAACTCGCGCATATCCGCAAGGGCGACACCATCCTGTGCTCCATCGCCGCGATGCTCGCGATGATCATCGTCTCGCTCACGGCGTTGGCCATCCTGATGCCGCTCGGTGACGCCGACGACGACGACGGACCGGGGCTGCTCAGCGGACTGCTCTTCCTCGTGGTCGGCCCGATCGCCGCGATGCTGGTCCGGGGAGCCGTCGGCCGCAGCCGTGAGTTCCGCGCGGACGAGGACGCGGCCCGTCTCACCGGTGATCCGATCGGCCTGGCCAATGCGTTGCGCAAGATCGAGGTCGGGGCGCGCACCCACCCCCTGCCCACGGAGCGCGGCCTGCTCACCTCGAGCCACCTGATGATCGCCCACCCCTTCCCCAAGAGCGGGGAAGGCCGGCTCTTCGCGGCGCATCCGCCCACCCCGGAGCGGATCCGACGCCTGCGCGCGCTCGCGAAGGAGTGGGGAACCACCTGAACCGTTCCCGTCGGGCAGCGCCGACAGAAGCGGCGGCCCACCAGCCGGGGGAGCTGCGTCCGACCAATTGTCGAAGGCGCGGCACTCCCCGACCCGTGCCTCCCGCCCCAAGGGAAGGGCGGCGCGGGCCGGACCCGTCACGACCCACCGTCGGTGCACCACACGTGTGCTGCACCGACGGTGGGGCCGCACCGACTACCTGAAGTTCACGAACTGCAGGGCGACATCCAACTCGGTCCCCTTGAGCAGGGTGATGACGGACTGGAGCTCGTCCTTCTTCTTGGAGCTGACCCGCAGTTCGTCGCCCTGGATCTGCGCCTTGACGCCCTTGGGGAACTCGTCCCGGATGATCTTGGAGATCTTCTTGGCGTCCTCGCTGCTGATGCCCTCCTTGAGCGAGATCGGCAGCCGGTACTCCTTGCCGGAGACCCGCGGTTCCTCTGCCGGGTCCAGGGTCTTCAGGGAGACCCCGCGTTTGATCAGCTTCTCCTTGAACACCTCAAGAGCAGCCTTGGCGCGCTCCTCGGAACTGGATCGGATCTCCACCGCCTGGTCGCCGGACCAGTCGATGGTGGACCCCGTCCCCTTGAAGTCGAAGCGCTGGGAGAGCTCCTTGCCGGTCTGGTTCACGGCGTTGTCGACTTCCTGCCGGTCAAGCTTGGAGACGACGTCGAAGCTGGATTCAGCGGCCACGTGTGCTCGCACCCCCGTTGTGGTTTCGAGCCGGGCTCTCTTGGGCGGCCCACGGCTCATTGTGGATCGCGGCCAGCCGGTAGCGACACGGCCCTGCCGCGGCAGTGACCGAGCTTAGCCGGGCGCCCGCACGAGCCCGTCCTCAGCGGCCTGCGGCGCAGATGTGCCAATCGATTTCGCGTCTGCGCCGGTGTCCGCTATTCTCTATTCATACGCGGCACGCGCAAGCGGTTCACGTAATCCCAGGCAGGTTGCCCGAGCGGCCAAAGGGAGCAGACTGTAAATCTGCCGGCTCAGCCTACGTAGGTTCGAACCCTACACCTGCCACCGAACGGCCTCCGGACTTCACGGTCCGGGGGCCTTTTCGTTGTCCCCCGTGCTTCGCGCGCAAGAACAGTTACCGTGCACCGTATCCAGGCCCGGGTAATCGATGTCCTGCGCCGGGCATTAATTCACCCCGCACTCCTGCTGCCTGGTCTTTTGTCGTCCGGGGCAGGGATGGGGCCCTTGATTAGGGCATGTCCGTAACACGCGCACGCGCGTGATGCGGCCGCTTGACCCCGAAGGTGCACTACCCACAGTAGCGACACGCTGGACGGTGCGTGACCGAGTTTCAAGAAATTCGTGACTCTGTGTCGTCATCCATGCTCGGAGAGTGTCCAGGTCTGTCCTGTGCTGCCCTGGGGAGGGTGCTTTTGCACGACACGGCAAAAAAGCCGGAAAATAAAGTTAAATGTCGCCGGGGCCTTTTATGTTTTTCTCTACGCAATGGTCTTTAAAGAGCGAATCAGACATATTGATTTCTTGCATTTTGGCGTTGACAAAAATCCTGGCCATGGTCAATGATTGCCTTAGTCCACCGCGGACATCGGGCGCCGCTCGGCGTCAATTGAATCCTTGCTAATTTCTCTCAGGGGAATTTGATGATCAAGAAGCTGGCTGCTGCTGGGCTTATTGCCGGCGCCGCGATGGGCGCCGTGCTGATGGCTGCTCCTGCCAACGCCGGAGACCAGCACTTCAACCAGAACCTCCAGGTCGTGCCCATCACGGTCTGCAACGCCAACATCGCCGTCCTGGGTGTCACCGCGCCGATCCTCTCTCCGCAGACGACCGGCCACTGCACCAACGGTCCCATCCAGACCCAGGTTGGCCACTAGCAGTACCGCTGGCCTCTTAATCGGCCAACACGATCTCTCTTTACTTTTCGCTCTTTTTCATTGTTAGGAATTACCATGCTGCGTAAGTTCGCTGCCGCCACCGCCATTGCTGGCGCTGCCCTCGCTTTCTCCGCCGCCCCGGCGCTGGCCCACAACCACGGCGACCAGAACTACAACCAGAACCTCCAGGTTGTTTCCGCCGCGGTCTGCAACGCCAACGTCGGTGCCGCGATCGGCGTCGTGGTCCCGGTCCTGTCGCCGCAGTTCGCGGGTGACTGCACCAGCGGCCCCATCCAGACCGTCGTCAACTAACGCGAACTTCTTCTAGGAGCTTTTGATCATGCTGCGCAAGATTGTTGCCGCCACCGCGATCGCCGGTGCCGCCCTCGCTTTCTCCGCCGCCCCGGCGCTGGCCCACGGCCACAACCACGGCGACCAGAACTACAACCAGAACCTCCAGGCCGTCGCCGCGACCGTCTGCAACGCCAACATCGGCGCCGTCGTCGGTGTCGTGGTTCCGGTGCTGTCGCCGCAGGTCACGGGCGACTGCACCAACGGTCCGATCCAGACGACCATCAACAAGTAGCAAAAGAGGATTCTCCGATGCTGCGCAAGATTGCCGTCGCCGGTCTGATCGCCGGTGCCGCCATGGCCTTCTCGGCCGCGCCGGCGCTCGCCGGGGACCAGACGTTCAACCAGAACCTCCAGCTCGTTCCGATCACGGTCTGCAACGCCAACGTGGCTGTTCTGGGTGCCACGGTTCCGGTGCTGTCGCCGCAGTCCACGGGCGACTGCACCAACGGTCCGATCCAGACCGTGCTGCAGGCTGCCGAGGGCCACCACGGTGGAGGTCACGGCCACCACCATGGTGGGGACGACAAGGAAGACTACGGCTACTAGGTAGTCGGTCTCATGAGGTGAATCGTCCGTGAGAGCGGGCCAGGGGCCGCGGCTGTGCTTCGTTGAGGCAGTCGCGGCGCCGACCCGCCCGAGCGAACTCCGGAGCTCCCCGACACCCGCCATTGCGCGGGGGTCGGGGAGCTCTTTTTGCTGCGTCCGAAAAAGACCTTTTCGGGCATATTGCAAGCGGCTGTGCGAGCGGCCAAATCTTTCCCCGAACTTGGGTGGCTACTGACAGGTGAGGCCGATCGTCCCTGGTCCTGCTGTCTAGCCTTGCGGGAAGAGTTGGCCGACGGTGGATGACAGCTGGGGGAATGACCGTGGGACGGGTAAACGCGCTGGGGATCGCGGGGCTGTGCGCGCTGGGACTGCTCACCGGATGCGGACCGCAGACACCCTCGCAGGTCGTTCCCGGCCCCACCTCGAGTCCCGCGGAAGGGGGACAGGCGGCCGATGTGTGGGTGTTCAACACCTGGTCGGCAGAGCAGGGAGCCGACTACCAGGAACCGAAGGGGCTCGTCCTCACCGAGTTCACCAGCCTCAACGAGATCGAATGGACGTCGTGGGAGCCGGACGAGGCCACCGGCAGCGGCGACCTCACCGGTACCTGGTGCCTTCCGCCGGACTGCGGGGGAGGCCCCTTTCCGGTCACGGTGCGCCTGAGTGACCCCCAAGAGGTCGCAGGCCGCAGCTACTACACCCGTTACGAGCTCCCCGAGATCGAGCAGCAGCTCCCGGAGAAGATCTACGAGAAGGTCGGATACGACGAGTTCTCCGGACGGTTGCAGCTCCCGCAGGGGTAGGCGGCAAGGAGGCGCGCGGATGCGCCCCGCCGGCCTCCCCCACATCACTGCTCTGTGTTCGGGAACTTGTCCGGCCGGGAAACCCGGTTAACCGGAGGGGTTTCGGACGCGGGTGGCCGGTGTCTCGGTCGGTTCGGGACGCGGGAACGCCCGAGTGTCTTTAGTCTGCTGAGGTGTGGGTGACTCAGTGAACCAGGACCGCGGCACCGGAGTGCCGCACGGGCGGGCGGCACTGCTGCGGTTGGCCGCCTGGTTCGACGGCGCCGACAGTGCGACCGCGCACCGCATCGCGACCGCGGCCTTCGCCATGCAGCCGGCCCGGCACCTCGGCGCTACATCCGAGGACCCCATCGCCGCGGCCGCGAGCTGGTGGGCGGCCCAGCCCGCCGATACCTCGGCGGTGCGGCCCGGAATCCGCGGAGTGCTCGCCCCCATCGAAGACCACGGCGCCCAGCAGGCCCGATTGCGCGACGCCGCAGAGGCGGCCGCGCACTGGCGCCGCACCGCAGCCGGTGAAGCCCGCTCCGTCCTCACCGAGCTCACCCCCGAAAAGGGACGGTTGCGGCTGTCCGGATCGGCGCTCGAAGTCCTCATGGAACTTCTCACCGCGGCACTCGGATCCGCAGACGTCACGGCCGGACCGGTCGCGGCCGGCGACCTCGAACTCGACATCCGGCTGCACGTCCGCCATGCGCCGGAGGCGGTCCTCACCATCGGACAGCCCGGCGGCGATCTCACCCTCGAAGGGCTTCGTCTGCAGGCCACCGAGTACGCGCGGCTGACACCCGACCCCGCAGACCCCGCCCCCGAGGAGCCGGGCGAAGCTGAAACCCCCGGTTCCGCCAACCGGTACCCGACGCCGCCTTCCGCGGCTCGACCCCAGTAGCGATCCCGCCCCGGTCCCGGGCGGGTGACGACCGCCCGGCGGCCCCGGGCACCCAAGCCGATGGAGGTGACGGCAACCGTGGCTGCCAAGGAGGACATCGCGCTCACCGTCGAGCGCCAGGCGGCAGCCCGTCGGCTGCTCGCGGATCCACTCATCACCACGGGCAGCCATCCCGACGAGTTCCCCCTCGTGCACGCCCACTCCGACTGGCTCATCCGCTGTTTTCACCGGGTCCTGGGCTATCACCTCACCGTCGCCGACGACCATGCCCGACTCGTCAAGACCGGCCTGGTCGATGCGGTCGTCGCACCCCTCCCGCGCACCAGCGGAGCTCCCTTCACCCCGCGGGCCTACACCTACCTCGCGCTGACCCTTGCCGCCCTTGCGGATTCACCGGCCCGCACCACCGTGGCCGAGTTGGCCGCCGGGGTACGCGAGGCCGCCGCAGAGGCCGGGCTGCGCCTGGACCCCGAGCGGAGGATGGGAGAGCGCCGGGCCTTCACCGCCGGTCTCGTCCGACTCACCGAGTGGGGGGCGCTCACCGTGCCCGAGGGGAGCCTCGACGCCTACGCCATGGACGGCACCGCCGAGGTCGCCATGAACGTCGACCACACGATCGCCGGCCGGATCCTGGCCCACCCGCCCAATGCCACCGCCGACCCCACAGATTTCGTCGCCCTGGTCCAACACGACTCCACCGCCCCGGACGACCGCGCCGCCGAGCTCACCCTTCGCCGCCTCCTCGCCGAGAACAGCGTCGTCTACCGCGCAGAACTCGGTCCCGAACACCGCAGCCGGCTCGCCGGACACCAGTGGCGCGCAGTGGCCGAACTCGGTGAACTCCTCGGCTGCGAGGCGGAGATCCGTGCGGAGGGAGTGGCGCTGATCATGCCCGCCAGCGATGCGGCCGACGCCCGCGGGCCCAAGCACTCCGTGGGATTTCCCAGCACCGGTCCGGTCGGCCACGCCGCCCTCACCCTGCTCGGTCGCCTTGCCACCCTCCTCGACCCGCCACCGTTCACCCACGCCATCGCGATCCCTCCCGACATGCTCGCCACCGAACTCGCCGCCGCGATCGACGCCCCGGAGACCAAGCGCTGGGCGCGCACCGCACTCAGCCACAACCCCGACCCTGCCGACCTTTCCGAACGGATTCTGGATCTGCTCACTCGCAGCCGCCTGATCGACCACCAGCCCGAGCAGGAGCCGACCGCAGGCCGGCGGCTGTTGGCCGCGGCCGCCCGTTACCGGATCCCCGCCCCGGGCACCGCGGAGCCGACGGAGCCAACAGAATGAGCGCCGAGCCCGCCAACCACGATCCACGCCGGGGGGCCGCCCAGAGTGCCCCGCGCATCCGCGACAATGTCAGCACCCCCGGCAGCCGCACGGTCGGCAGGGGCGTGTACGCAGACGGGCGGTACGAAACGGAGGAGGGTCGATGAGCAGCGAGGACAAGCCCGCCGTCATCACCCGGCCCAAGCGCTACCGGCTCCAGCGCGCCGGAATCCTCAACGTCTGGCAATACGACGACCACGTCTTCGAGTTCGCCGACGGACGTCTGCTGCTGCGCGGTCGCAACGGTGCCGGCAAGTCCAAGGCGCTGGAAATGCTGCTGCCCTTCCTCCTCGACGGCGACGCCCGCCGACTCGACACCACGGGGACCAGCCGGACCAGCTTGCGCTGGCTCATGCTGGAGGGCCGCACCGCCACCGAGTCCGGCGGCGATGCCGTCCCCGAGGACGGCGACACCACCCTGGGGTACCTGTGGGTGGAGTTCGGCGGGCGGGGAGCCGACGGCGCAGCGCGCACCCGCACGCTCGGAGCGGCGATCACCGCCTCGGCGGCCCAGCCCGAAGCCCGCGCGATGTTCTTCGTCACCGATCGCCGCATCGGTGACGACCTCTCGCTCAGCGTGGACGGACACCCCCTCCCCATCGAGCGGCTGCGCACCGAGGTCGGCCCCGACAACTGTTACGACACCGCCGTGGGCTACCGGGCCAGGGTCATGCACGACCTCTTCGGCCTCGACGACCCCATGCGTTACCGCAACCTCATCCACCTCCTCTACCGGTTGCGCCGCCCCACCGTCGGTGAGCGCCTGGAAGCCGGAGAACTCGTCTCCGTGCTGGCCGAGGCGCTGCCGCCCATGGACGACGCTGTCCTCGACGAGGTCGCCCGCAACATCACCGACCTCGACACCGCCCGCGCCCGTCTGACCGCCTTGCGCTCAGCGGAAGAGCAGGTCAGCGGTTTTCTCGGGGACTACCGCGGCTATTTGCACGGTGTCCTGCACGATCAGACCGTCCAGGTCCGTGCCCAGATCGACTCCTACGAAGAGCGCGACGCCGAACTCTCCCGCCTCGAAACCGAACTCGACGCCCTCGTCTCCACCGAGAGCAGCGTCCAGGAGGAGCGCGACCGGCTGCGGCGCAGCCGCGACACCGCCGCCTCCGACGCCTCCACACTCAGCGAAGGCGGCACCGGCGCCCCCGAGCCCGGAGAAGCCGAACAGCAGGCCCGCTACGCCGCTGTATCGGCCTACATCCGTGCGGCCGAAGCCGCCTGGTCCGCGGCCGAGCACGCACTCACCGCCGAGCAGCAGGCCCAGGCCCGCCTGGCCGGCGACAGCTCCGCGATCGAGCGCGGCATCGGAACCCTGCGCCGTCTGCACGTCGGTCTCCGCGACTCCGCCCGCACCGCGGGGATCGAATCGGCCTCCATCGGTGAGATCCCCCAGGTGGTGCGGGTTACCCTCGCCCCTCGGGAGAGCGTCACCCAGGTCAACCTCGACGGGTTGGAGCAGGCAGTCGAGCGCCGGCCCGTGAACGGCATCGAGGTCACGACTCTGCGCACCCGACTCGCGGGACTGCACGACCGGCTCAGCCGCGCAGGTGCCCAAGCCCTCGAACGTGAGAGCACCGTCGCCGACCTCTACCGGCGTGCCCTCGTGCTTGACGCCGCCGAGCGTCGGGAAAGCACCCTGGACAGCGAGGCCGAATGGGGTGACGATCTCGTCGAGCGCGCCCGCATGCGCGAACGCGCCGCCATCGAGGCCGTGCGCGAAGCGAGCACCGGCTATGCCGCTGACGTGCGGGACTGGAGCAACGCGCTGCGCGCCGCGGCCCCCGACGCCGCAGTGGCCTCGGCCCTCGCCTCTCTTGAGGAACGCGTCGAACTCCCTCTCGACGACACCCTGCGCGTCCTGCCCGCCGACACCCCCGAGTCCGTCGCCCGCGACGCCCACGCCATCGTCGACCCCCTGCTGCACGAGCTCCGGGACCGCCGCGACACCGCCATCGGGGAGGAACGCGAGCTCACCGCTGAGCTGGACGACCTCGACGAGCGCAAGGCCGCGGGCACCGAGTACGTCACCGCCCCCCGTCCTTCTTGGGCGACCGCGCCCAGGGACGGAGCGGCCGGTACCCCACTGCACCTGGCCGTGGACTTCGCCGAGGGCCTCGCCCCCGAACAGCAGGCCGGCCTGGAGGCCGCCCTGGAGGCGTCCGGTCTCCTCGCCGGGCTCATCACCCCCGACGGCTCCGTACTGGACCCCGACACACGCGACCTCCTGCTCACCGCAGGGGAGCCCGTCCGCGGCGCCACCCTGCTCGACGCGCTCGTCCCTCTCGACGTACCCGAAGCGGGTATCGGACGCGGCTCCGTCATCGCCCTGCTCGGCTCCATCCGCCTCGAAGGCGGTCCCGAGACGACCACCGACGAGGCGGCCCCGACCGAGTCCTGGTTCACCACCCCCAGCAGCCCGCGCCGCCGCCCCGACAACTCCGTCGGCCTCGACGGCCGCTGGCGCCTCGGCGTGGCCACCGGCTCCCACCGCAAGGCCGCCCCCGAATACATCGGGGAGGCCGCCCGCGCCGAGACCCTGAAACGCAACCGGGCCAAGACCGAGCGCCGCATCGAAATGGCCAGGGACCTCCTCGACGAGGCCCTGGAGCGCCGCAGCGATATCGAGAACCGCCATGACAGTCTGATCCGGGTCAACCGGTCCGTCCCCTCCGGGGGCGGTCTCGTCGCGGCGTGGGCGGCCCTGGACAACGCCCGCGACTGGCTCGCCTCTGCGGTGCGCGAGCACGCCGCAGCCCGTTCCGCCGCCGACACCGCGCGCAAGACCGCCCTGACGCTGCGTGCCGCACTCGTCGAACCGGCGCTCGAACACGGACTGCCGGCCGACCGCGACGAGCTCACCGGTGTCCAGGCGGCCCTGGGCATGCTCCGCGTCCAGATCGCCTCTGCCCACCGCGATCTCGAAGCGCTGGCCGTCCGTCTTGAGGACTACCACCAGCACACCGTCGCGTGGGAGCGCGCTCGTGAGGCCCGGATCCTCTCCGAGGACGCCCGCGGCGCAGCCATCGGCGACATGATCACCGTGCGCCGTGAGACCGAGCTCACCGATCGGGCCCGCTCCGCCGCCCCCGACCAGATCGAAACCGCCGTCGCCCAGGTCCGTGCCCGGATGAACGACGCCGGCGATGCGCTGACCGCGCTCGAACGCGAGGCCCAGCGTGCTCGCGACGCCCGCGTGGCCGCCGAAACCCGTTACGACACCGCCCTCCTGGAGCGTGCCGAGCAGGCTCGTCGTGCCTTGGACGCAGGGGCCCGGCTGCGTGCCATGCTCGCCACCCCGGAGGGGGGCGCGGACTCCGCTCTGCTCGCCGCCGCGGGGCTCGCCGGCCTGGCCGGGGAATCCGGCCCGATCGCCGCCTATGACGCCGCTGAGCAGGTCGAGGACGGCGGTGACGAGCTCCCCAAGCGGGTCCAGGCCCTGGGCGCACTGGTCGCCGAGATCGAGACCGGCCTCGCCGCCTACCCCGACCTCCCCGTCATCGACGACAGCGGGATCCTGCGGCGTCGCGAGGAGCTGCACCGTCGCCTCGGCGACGACGCGGTCCTCGGAGCCCGCACCGAACTCACCGAGCCGCTGGGGACGAAACGCGTCACCGTGCACGACGACCACGGTGCACACGACATCACCGACTACGCCCACCGCCTGAGCGCCGGCATCGTCGAGGCCGAGGAGACCGCTGCCGTGCGTGAGGAGGAAGCGTACGAACGGCACCTCCTCGGTGAGCTCGCCGGTCACCTCTCCCGCCAGATCGACGAGGCCCGCGAACTCATCGCCACGATGAACGATGTGCTGGGCGACGTCACCACCTCGCAGGGCCTGGGGGTACGCCTGGACTGGCGGTTGGCCCCCGACGCCGACGCCGATATCCACGCGGTGGTCCCGCTGCTGCGCCGCCCCGCCGAGCAGCGAACCCGGGTCGAGACCACCCGGCTGCGCGATGCCCTGCGCCGCTGTATCGAGGCCATCCGTCGACTCGATCCCACTGCCGTCGGCGGTGCCCAACTGCGAGCGGCCCTGGACTACCGCTCCTGGTTTGCTTTCACCGTCTACGTCACCGATGCCGCACACCCGGAGCGCGAGCGCCGCCTCACCCACCGCACCGCGCTCAGCCAGGGGGAACAGCGGGTCATCGCCTATCTGGTTCTATTCGCCGCCGCGGCAGCACAGTTCGGGGCACTCGCCCTGGAGGCACCGCAGTCTCCACGACTCATCCTTCTCGACGACGCCTTCGCCAAGGTCGACGAACCGACCCACGGCAGGCTGTTGGGAATGCTCGTCCAGCTCGACCTCGACTTCGTCCTCACATCCGAGCGCGTCTGGGGCTGCTTCCCCAGCGTGCCCCGGCTGCACGTCTACGAGTGCCTGCGGGACCCGGCCGTCCCGGGCATCGCCACACTGCACTTCACCTGGGACGGCAATCGACGCAGGTTGAACGGCGTGTGATTCTCGCCGCACCCGCTGCGGTGACCGGTAGTGGTTGTCTTCGCCGATAGCCCTACTCGTTTCACCCCATCTGCCCTAATCTGCAGAGGCGAGGCCACGAACGGAGCGGGTGTTGTGACGACGGCTACGACGGCCCAAGCGGCGTTCTCCGCAGAGCCCCCCAGGCGACGCCGCAAGGCGACCGCCCCCGCGGGGCTGCTCCTGGACCGGTTGGCGCGGTCTCCCCTCGATGCCACCGCCAGGCAGTGGGTCGCCGCAGCCGCGCACGGCGACGAGGCGCTGGCTGCCTGCGCCCGCGGTGAGACCCTCGATCTCCCCGAGCCCCACGAACCCGTGGCACCGGTCCAGCACGCGCGGCGCTGCTTCCTCAGCCGCGTCGAAGTACAGGGATTTCGCGGCATCGGCCGCTCGGCCGCACTGGAGTTCCCGCCCGGGCCCGGCCTGACCGTGATCGTCGGCCGAAACGGCTCGGGCAAATCCAGTTTCGCCGAAGCCGTCGAGGCGGCGTTGACCGGCCGAAACCTTCGCTGGGACGGTATGCCCACCGCCTGGCGCGACGGCTGGCGCAATCTGCACTTCGACGACCGCACCGAGATCACCGTGGAGCTCCAGCGCTCCGGGGAGCGGCGGCCCACCCGCGTCACCCGCTCCTGGAACGGCGACAGCGTCCGTTCGGCACGCGGAGAGGTCTCCCTGCCCGACGGACGCTCCGGTTCGCTGGCGAGCCTCGGCTGGGGCGAGGATCTCTCCCGCTACCGCCCTTTTCTGTCCTACGACGAACTCGGCCGGACGGTCACCGGGCGCGCGGCCGAGCTCTACGACACCCTCACCACCCTGCTCGGACTCACCGAGCTCACCGAGACCGAACGGCGTCTGGCCAAGGCGTGCGACCGTCTCGCGAAGACCGAGGGCCGGCCCGGCCGCGACCTTCCCTTCCTGGTCGAGCGATTGCACGCCAGCCCCGACCCCCGTGCCCGTAGGGCCCGCGACCTTCTGGCCGCACCCTCCATCGACCTCGACCGCCTGGCGGCGCTGGCAGCCGACGACGGCCCCAGCGACCCCGCCCAGCAGGTGGTCCTGCGCCGATTGCGCCGCCTGGCGGTTCCGGAACGGGCCCTCATCGGCGACGTCGTCAACGAGCTGCGCGGTGCCGCCATGGAGATCGCCATGGCCTCGGGCACCAAGGGCACCCGGGCCCGCGGCCTGGTCGAACTCCTGAGGCAGGCCATCGACCATCACGAGCGCCATCCCGCGGAAGCGGACTGCCCCACGTGTGGCACCGAGTCGGTCCTCGGAACGGCCTGGGCGCACCGGGCACGCGCCGAGATCGCCAAACTGGAGCCGATCGCCGCGAGCACCGCGGCGGCCTACGCGCGCGCGGACAGCGCCCGGGACCAGGCCCGGTTCCTGCTCGCCCCGCCCCCGGGCTGGTTGCCCCCCGACAGCGAATTGGGGCGCATCTGGGCGGACTGGGCGGCGGGTACCGCCATCACCGACCTGGGCGAGTTGGCGACCCACGTCGAAACGGTCGGGCGGCGGCTGCGTACGGCCGCGGTCGCCGCGCGCAAGGCCGCAACCGAGAGTCTCACCGATCCCACCGACGGCTGGGCCGAGCTCACCGAGCAGCTGGCGGCGTGGGTCGACGACGCGCGCGAGGCCATACGCGCGCGCAGCGCACTGGCGCCGGCCGTACAGGCCCTGGACTGGTTCACCGCACTTGCCCGCGAGCTGCGCGAGGAGCGTCTGGGCCCTCTGGCCGCGCAGGCGGAGAAGGTCTGGTCCCGATTGCGCCAGGAACGCCACATCGATCTGGAGGCACTGCGCCTCGTCGGCCGGGGCGCCTCGCGCAGAGTGGCCGTCGACGTCGCGGTGGACGGCAGCGAGGGCGCCGGAAACTCGCCCGGACTGCTCAGCCAGGGCGAGTTCCAGGCGTTGGCACTGTCCATCTGCCTGCCGCGCACCCTCGCCCCGGGCAACCCGTTCGGTTTCCTTCTCCTGGACGATCCCGTGCAGGCCATGGACACCGAGACCGTGGAAGGGCTCTCGGCGGTGCTCGCCGAAGTGGGCCGGCACCGTCAACTCGTCGTCTTCACCCACGACACGCGGCTTCCCGACGCCATGCGCAGACTCGGTCTGCCCGCGACCATCCGGACCATCCAGCGCGACGCCATGTCCAACGTCTGGGTGGCGGACTGACGACACCCGGACACCGGGCCGCGGGCGTCTCCTCGGTGGGACGCCGATTTGGCAGAGCACCCCAAAGTCACGCTATAGTCGTGTCAACGCGAACGGCGGAACCCGCAAGGGAAACCCGCAGGAGCGCGCCCCTTTAGCTCAGTCGGCAGAGCGTCTCCATGGTAAGGAGAAGGTCTACGGTTCGATTCCGTAAAGGGGCTCCACCACTTGATGAAACCCGGTCCACTCAGGTGGGTAGGCGGCGGAGTGTGATTCGCCGGAGCGGCCGGGTTCGGGTAACCTTGCTGTTGAGTCCGGTTATCCCGGTCCAGGCGGAGTAGCTCAGTCGGTAGAGCAAGCGGCTCATAATCGCTGTGTCGTCGGTTCAAGTCCGGCCTCCGCTACTACCCGCGAGGCCCCTGATCGTTTTTCAGGGGTCAACGCGGGTCTTTTTCAGTGTTCGTAGTTTGCTCAGCGAGAAAGGCACTCCAACGTGGCTGCCACAGACGTGAGGCCGAAGATCACCCTGGCCTGCCAGGAGTGCAAGCACCGTAACTACATCACGCGCAAGAACCGTCGGAACACCCCCGACCGTCTTGAGCTCCAGAAGTACTGCCCGAACTGCCGTGAGCACCGCGCTCACAAGGAGACCCGCTAGCCCCTCGGGTGCCTCGCGTAGCCCCACGTGCGCGCGATGCGGCCCGACGGCCTACAGGCGGCAGCGGATCCTTTTCCGTTCGGCAAGCAGTGTCGAAAGCACCGGTAGCCCGGTGAGCCCAACGGCTCACCGGGCTACTACTGTGTGGGGGTCCGTTCCACCGGCCGTGGCCTGGCACGACGACACAAGCGAAGCGTTGAGAGGGAGCCCATGGCGATCAACCGCGACTTTCTGGGACGGGTGTACGAGTCCCCGCAGCCCTACGAGGTCACCCGGGGGAAGATCCGCGAGTTCGCGGACGCGATCTCCGACCCCAACCCCGTCTACCGGGACCGCGCCAGCGCCGAGGCCGCCGGTCATGCCGACGTCATCGCGCCGCCGACCTTTCCCATCATCATGGGGATGGAGGGGGCGGGGCAGGCGATCGTCGACCCCGACCTGCGCCTGGACTACTCGATGATGGTGCACGGCGAGCAGCGCTTCAGCTACAGTCGCCCGATGCGAGCCGGAGACGTGGTGAACTGCGTCACCACGATCACCGAGATCAAATCCCTGGGGCGCAACGAGCTCATCACTCTAAAGAGCGAGCTCTCCACTGTGGAGGGCGAGCACATCGTGACAACGCGCAACCTCCTCGTCGTGCGCGATGGCGCCGAACCCGCCGAGCAGAAGTAGGGAGTCCGGCACATGACCGCCAACGTCCGTTACGCCGACGTCGAAGTGGGCACCGAACTGCCCGAGCAGACCTACCCCGTGCGCCGTCTCGACCTCGTCCGCTACGCGGGCGCCTCCGGTGACTTCAACGACATCCACTGGAACGAGCGCATCGCCAAAGCGGTGGGGCTCCCCAATGTGATCGCGCACGGGATGTTCACCATGGCCGAGGCCGGACGCCTCGTCACCGACTGGGTCGGTGACCCCGGCGCGCTCGTGGAGTACGGGGTGCGCTTCTCCGCTCCGGTCGTCGTCCCCGACGACGACAAGGGCGCCGAACTCGTGGTGACCGGTGTGGTCACCGAGAAGCGCGACGACAACCGCGTGGTCGTCGCCATTACCGCCCGGTCCGCGGGCGCCAAGGTGTTGGCGCGCTCCACCGCTGTCGTGCGTCTGGCCTGACAGCCCCCGCCGCTCCGACCGCCGGTCCCGCGTCCTGACGGGGCCGGCGTGCTTGATTTCTACCGACCAGAGGTGACCGCCGTGTCCGCTGCTATCGATCACAACGTGCCGCTCGGGCCTTTCACCACCCTTGGGGTGGGCGGCCCCGCCGACGTCTTTCGGACCGCCGCCGACACCGCGGGGCTGATCGAGGTCGTACGGGAGGCCGACAGCGCCGGTACGCAGTTGCTCATCCTGGGCGGCGGCAGCAACCTTGTCGTCTCCGACGAGGGGGTTCGCGGCACGGTGGTCCTCGTCGAGTCCGACCGGACGGGAATAGTGGCCGACGACGGCACGACCGTGCGGGTGCGCGTCGATGCCGGGGTCGAGTGGGACGCGTTCGTCCGTCAGCAGACCGGTGCCGGGCTCAGCGGCCTCGAATGCCTGTGCGGCATCCCGGGAAAGGTCGGCTCCACCCCCATCCAGAATGTCGGAGCCTACGGCCAGGACGTCAGCCAGAGCATCGTCGAGGTCGTCGTCTACGACCGGGAATCGGGCCGTATGCGGGCCATGGACAACGACGAATGCGGGTTCACCTACCGGGACAGCGCCTTCAAGGGCCATTCCCGCTACGTGGTGTGCGAAGTCGTCTTCGAACTGACGCGCTCCGACCTGAGCACGCCGATCCGCTACGCCGAGCTGGCCAGGTTCCTGGGGGTGGAGACCGGCGAGCGAGTCCCCCTCGCCACCGTGCCCCCCGCGGTGCTGCAGCTGCGCCGCAGCAAGGGGATGGTCGTGGACCCCGCCGACCCCGACAGCCATAGCGCGGGCTCCTTCTTCACGAACCCGATCCTGAGCACCGAGGAGTTCGCGGACTTCACCAAGCGCGCAGTCACGGTACTGGGCCCCGATGTGCAGCCCCCCGTCTATCCGGCGGGAGAGGGGAGGGTCAAGCTTTCCGCGGCCTGGCTGATCGAGCGTGCGGGATTCGCCAAGGGACACGGCACCGGACCGGCCCGCATCTCCACCAAGCACACCCTCGCCCTCACCAATCCCGGCGGGGCGACCACCGCGGACCTGTTGGAACTGGCACGCGAGGTGCGCGCGGGAGTGGGCGAGGCGTTCGGCGTCACCCTGGTCAACGAGCCGGTCATGGTCGGCGTCTCCCTCTAGCGCCACCGCCCCTTCCCACGGACGAGAAGGGGAGTGCCGGGACAGGGACGGTGGCCGCAGCGCCGCCGACAAAATAAATTAGGCAAGCCGAACTCTTTTATTCGCCAAAGGCGCGAATTCTACTGGCCTTGCCAATGAATTGCCATTTGTCAATTGTTTGCTACTCTTGAAATTCATCGAGGGGGAGTAGTCCTCAATCCTTGCGATCGACACGCTGGAAAGCCGCTCCTGAGGGGCTTCCCGGTCGCATGAGCCTTTAAGGCGGACGAGACCTTCGGACTGGCATCACTGCTGGACCGAAGCGTGGCGTTCGCCTTTTTCGTGCTTCGGCTCGGCGTGTATTCGAAGGGCAGAGATTGGCATGGGATTCCTGACGGCGCTGGGCGTGAGTACCGCCGCGATCTTTATCGCCGAAATGGGCGACAAGACGCAATTGGTGGCGATGTCGCTCGCCAGCCGCTACCGCGCGCTGACGGTGCTCCTCGGGATCACCGCTGCCACGGTCGCCGTCCACGGCGTCAGCGTGCTGGCCGCAGAGGTCCTGGGCCTGGCCATCCCCACCGACTGGGTCACCCTCATCGCCGGACTGGCCTTCCTCTTCTTCGGTTTTTGGACCCTGCGCGGCGACGAGCTCACGGACAAGGACGAGGAGCGTGCGGCAAGCCGCCGCAACCGCTCCGCCTTCCTGACCGTCGCGATGGTCTTCTTTCTCGCTGAGCTCGGCGACAAGACCATGCTCGCCACCATCACCGTGGGCGCCAACTATTCGGGAACGCCACTCGCCTGGCTCGCGGTCTGGATCGGCTCCACCGTCGGAATGGTTGCCGCAGACGGCATCGCCATCGCCATCGGCTCGGTCCTGGGCAAGAAACTGCCGGAGCGCGCCATCCAGATCGGCGCCGCTGTGCTGTTCTTCATCGCCGGCGCGGTCATGACCTGGCAGGGACTGGCCATGCTGCTGGCCTGATCCGCAGGCAGTGGCACCGTTTCGTCCGAGGCGCTGGATCGATCGCGGCACCGGAGTCCGGAGCCCGGAGCGCGGGGGCGGCTCCGGTGCCGCGCTGTTCTCCTGTACGGACCCGGTCCACCCGCTCAGACACTCGGCGGTGGGACGGCCAGCCAGGCGTCCACGCCCGCCAGGAGTTCCTTTTTGAGGCTGTCGGGTGCGGCCGAGCCGCGGACCGACATTCGGGCGAGCTCCGCCAGTTCCGGATCGGAGAAGCCGAACACCTCTCTGGCGATCGCGTACTGCTCCACCAGGCGCGGTCCGAACAGCAACGGATCGTCGGTGCCCAGTGCGATCGGTGCTCCGGCGGAGAAGAGGCGGCGCAAGGGGATGTGTGCGACGTCCTCGACCACGCCCAGGCTCACGTTGGAGCTCGGGCACACCTCCAGAGTCACCTCCTGGGTGGCGATCCGCTCGATCAGGTAAGGATCCTCGACCGCGCGCACGCCGTGCCCGACCCGGTCGGCGTCCAGGGTGTCCAGGCACTCGCGCACGCTGCGCGCGCCCGACAGCTCCCCACCGTGGGGCACCGACAGCAGGCCGGCCCGTCGAGCGATCCGAAAGGCTCCCTCGAATTCGAGGGCCCGGCCCCGGCGCTCGTCGTTGTTGAGACCGAAGCCGACCACGCCGCGTCCCGCGTACTGTGCGGCAAGACGGGCCAGTGCCTTTGCGTCCATCGGGTGCTTGGTCCGGTTGGCGGCCACCACCAGGCCCACGCCCACGCCGGTCTCGCGTTCGGCGACCCGGGCGGCGTCCAGCATCAGCTCCAGCGTCGAGGTGAGCCCGTCGAAGCGGGACGCGTAACCGCTGGGGTCGACCTGGATCTCCAGCCAGCCCGAGCCCGCGGCCCGCTCGTCCTCGGCCGCCTCCAGCACCAACCGGTACAGGTCGTCGGAGGTCTTCAGGACCGAGCGGGCGATGTCGTAGAGGCGCTGGAAGCGGAACCAGCCTCGTTCGTCGGTGGCGCGCAGTTTCGGGGGCCACTCCTCGACGAGCGCCTGGGGGAGGTGCACGCCGCGTTCCCGGGCCAGTTCCACCAGGGTGGAGTGCCGCATCGAACCGGTGAAGTGCAGGTGCAGGTGCGTCTTGGGCAACCGCTCCAAAGGACGGGTATTGACCGGTGTCTCCATGAACCAAGGGTGCCGTATCCCGAACCCGCGCGTTGCCAGAAGACCGGGGCGAGCCGGGCGGGGCGATCGCGTACGCGGGCGGGACCGGTGGTCCAGGAGCATCGCACGAGGGGCGCCCCCGTAATAATGGAAGCGCCCCCTCCGCGGCTTGGTGCGGTGCGCTCTAGTGTGCCTCGGCCAGCAGCTTGGCGATCCGGCCCACGCCTTCGGTGAGGTCGGCGTCGCTCAGGGCGTAGGACAGGCGCAGGTACCCGGGAGTGCCGAACGCCTCACCCGGGACGACGGCTACCTCGGCCTGCTCCAGGATCAACCCGGCCAACTCGGCGGAGGACCGGGGACGCTGTCCGCGGATCTCCTTGCCGAGGACCTCCTTGACGGAGGGGTAGGCGTAGAACGCGCCCTGCGGTTCGGGGCAGAGGACGCCGGGGATCTCGTTGAGCATCCGGACGACGGTCTGACGGCGGCGGTCGAAGGCCACCTTCATTTCGTCCACGGCCGCGAGGTCGCCGGAGACGGCGGCAAGCGCGGCGGCCTGGGAGACGTTGGCGACGTTGGAGGTGGCGTGCGACTGGAGGTTGCCGGCCGCCTTCACCACGTCCTTGGGGCCGATCACCCATCCGACCCGCCAGCCGGTCATCGCATACGTCTTGGCCACTCCGTTGACGATCACGGTGCGGTCCGCCAGCTCGGGCACCTCGACGGGCAGCGAGGAGAACCGGGCGTCACCGTAGACCAGGTGCTCGTAGATCTCGTCGGTGAGGACCCACAGGCCGTTGGCCGCGGCCCACTGGCCGATCTCGCGCACCTGGGCCGGAGTGCTCACCGCTCCGGTGGGGTTGGAGGGGGAGACGAACAACAGGACCTTGGTGCGCGCGGTGCGTGCCGCCTCCAACTGCTCCACGCCGGCCAGGTAGCCGGTGGACTCGTCGGTGACCACGTAGACCGGGACGCCGCCCGCGAGCTTGATCGATTCGGGGTAGGTGGTCCAGTACGGGGCGATGACGATGACCTCGTCCCCCGGGTCCAGCAGGGTCGCGAACGCCTCGTAGATGGCCTGCTTGCCACCGTTGGTGACCAGTACCTGGCTCGGGTCCACCTGGTAGCCGGAGTCCCGCAGCGTCTTGGCGGCGATCGCCTCCTTCAGCTCGGGCAGGCCGCCGGCCGGGGTGTAGCGGTGGAAGCGAGGGTCGTGGCAGGCCTTGGCCGCCGCCTCGACGATGTAGTCCGGGGTGGGGAAGTCGGGTTCCCCGGCCCCGAAGCCGATCACGGGACGGCCTGCGGCCTTCATGGCCTTGGCCTTCGCGTCCACCGCGAGGGTCGCGGACTCGGAGATGCCGCCGATACGTGCGGAGATACGGGGTCGCTCAGTCATGGCCCCATGTTTTCACGTGCCGGCTCAGTGCGTACGACAAGGGGTGAGGACCGCTTGTCGGCGTCCGGATCGGACCTCCGGGTTGGTTCCGGAACCGGATTGGGCATAGAATCTGGCAACCGATGGGATGGTTGCGGCCCGGAAGTTCGTTCTATTGACGAGCGAACGCCTCCGATAGCAGCTATCGTGTTACCCGCACGACCCAAGGGCAGTGGCTCAATTGGTAGAGCACCGGTCTCCAAAACCGGCGGTTGGGGGTTCGAGTCCCTCCTGCCCTGCAAGGCACTCTGAGAAGAGCATCCGGCAATCCCTAAGGACCTCAGGTGACACAGACTGACGCGGACGCCAAGCCCGAGAAGGAGCGCAAGCGTCGTACCGGTCCGGTGACGTTCACCAAGCAGGTCGTCGCCGAGCTGCGCAAGGTTCGCTGGCCAACCCGGCGCGAGCTGGTCACCTACACCGTCGTGGTGATCATCTTCGTCCTCGTGATGGTCGGCTACATCGCCCTCCTGGACTTTGGTTTCGGTGAAGCCGTCACCTGGTTCTACGGGACGGTCGTCTCCGGCTGATCCATCAGCATCTTCGGGCCGGCACGGCCAGTTTGGTCCCATCGTCTCTGGTGAGACCATAAGCTGGCAGTGCTGGCCTCTTGTGCTTTCGGGCCAGTCGCGCCAGCGCCTATCCGACGAGAGAAAGAGCAGCCGTGTCCGAGTCCCCACTGACAGCTGACGGCTTCCCCAACGAGGAGCGGGATCAGTCGTCGGCGGAAGAGACCGGTCCGCGTGCCGAGCAGGCGGAAGCTGCTGAGGCTGAGGCTGCCGACGCGGTCGCGGCCGAGGAGACCGACGCCCAGTCCGGCGACGAAACCGAGTCCGAGTCCGGTGACGACACCGACTCCGAAGGCGAGATCACCGAGGTCGAGCTGCCCAAGCTCGACCCCGTCGAGGAGTTCAAGATCGAGCTCCGGCTCCTGCCCGGAGACTGGTACGTCGTCCACACCTACGCGGGCTACGAGAACCGGGTGAAGGCCAACGTCGAGAGCCGTACCCAGTCGCTCAACATGGAGGAGTACATCTTCCAGGTCGAGGTGCCCACGCAGGAGGTCACCGAGGTCAAGAGCGGCAAGCGGCAACTGGTTACCGAGAAGGTGCTGCCCGGCTACGTGCTCGTGCGCATGGACCTCACCGACGAGTCCTGGGCCGCGGTGCGCAACACCCCCGGCGTCACCGGATTCGTCGGCCTGTCCAACCGCCCGGCGCCGCTGAGCGTCCAGGAGGTCGCCGACCTCCTCGCGCCCGAGCCCGAGGAGACCCCGGAGCAGGCCAAGAAGAAGGAGTCGGAGACCCGTTCCGACGTGGCCTACGAGGTCGGCGAGTCCGTCACCGTCATGGAAGGCCCCTTCGCCACGCTGCCCGCCACGGTCAGCGAGATCAACCCCGACACCCAGAAGCTCAAGGTGTTGGTGTCGATCTTCGGCCGCGAGACCCCCGTGGAGCTTGCGTTCAACCAGGTCTCCAAGATCTGACGCATGATCTAGACTTGGTGGGTCCGCCCTTGATCGGGCGGGCCCATCGCGCCCCGCTCCGGCGGGGCTTTCGCGCGGTCCGCACGGGTCCCGGCGGTCGCGCGCACTCCCGAATCCGCGCAGGGAGACGTCCAAGGGCTCGTCCCTTGTTCAGGGTGGGGCCACGGCTGCACCCCCTGCGCGCCTGCGGGCCCGGGACCACCGCAATTCGCAAATCAGGCAAAGGACCCGAATCATGCCTCCGAAGAAGAAACTGGCCGCGCTGGTCAAGGTTCAGCTTCCCGCTGGCCAGGCCACCCCGGCGCCGCCCGTCGGTACCGCTCTCGGTCCGCACGGCGTCAACATCATGGACTTCTGCAAGCAGTACAACGCTGCTACCGAAGCCCAGCGCGGCAGCGTCATCCCCGTCGAGATCTCCATCTTCGAGGACCGCTCCTTCACCTTCGTCACCAAGACGCCGCCGGCTCCCAAGCTCATCCTCAAGGCCGCCGGCCTCGACAAGGGTGCGCCGGACCCCAGCCGCAGCACCGCCGGTTCCATCACCCGGGACCAGGTGCGTGAGATCGCGCAGACCAAGCTGCCCGACCTCAACACCGACAACATCGACGCCGCGGAGAAGATCGTCGCCGGCACCGCCCGTTCCATGGGCATCGAGGTCAAGTAGCGCACTGGCGCCACCCCCTCTGTTTTTCGTGGCAGGGCCAAGCGCTGGCCCGGACCACACGCCTCTGAAATCTGGAGTTTTTCGTGAAGCGCAGCAAGAGCTACCGCAAAGCGGCTGAGAACATCGACACCGACCGGCTGTACACGCCGGTCGAGGCCGTGAAGCTGGCCAAGGAGAACCTCGTCGTCAAGTTCGACGCCACCGTCGAGGTCGCCATGCGTCTGGGCATCGACCCCCGCAAGGCCGACCAGATGGTGCGCGGCACCGTGAACCTGCCGCACGGCACCGGCAAGACCGCCCGGGTCCTGGTCTTCGCCACGGGTGAGCGTGCCGAGCAGGCGCGGGCCGCCGGCGCCGACTTCGTCGGCGACGACGACCTCGTCGAGGAGATCCAGAAGGGTTTCCTCGACTTCGACGCCGTTGTGGCGACCCCGGACCTCATGGGCAAGGTCGGCCGCCTGGGCCGCGTGCTCGGCCCCCGTGGCCTCATGCCCAACCCCAAGACCGGCACCGTCACCCCTGATGTCGCCAAGGCCGTCACCGACATCAAGGGCGGCAAGATCGAGTTCCGTGCCGACCGGCACGGCAACCTGCACTTCATCATCGGCAAGGCATCCTTCGACGACGTCAAGCTCGCCGAGAACTACGCCGCCGCGATCGACGAGGTGCAGCGTCTCAAGCCCTCCGCGGCCAAGGGCCGTTACATCCGCAAGGCGACCATGAGCACCACCATGGCCCCCGGCATCCCGCTGGACGCAACCGCCTAAGCGGTCCGCGCCCTGCGCACGGGGCGCCCCGACGCTGAGCAGGCCCTTTCGGGCCCGGCGCCGGGGCGCCCCTTTTCGTGTGTCCTGGGAGTATTCGCCCAGGTGGCGTCACCCGGCCAGATGTCGGCCGCAAGCGGCAAGGTTGCCGCCAGGTCGGTTCTGCCAGCTCAGCGAGACCGTAAATGTCGTTTTCGATCGGTATGTTCATCTTCCTCGGCCGCACCGGTGGCCGTGACCCGATCTGGAGAAACGATCCACATGTTGCGTACATTCGGCACCGCAGTCGTTGCGGGAAGCACGGTCCTGATGCTGGCCGCCTGTGGTGGCGCCGGGGACACGCCGACCGAAGCCCCGGCGTCCCCCGTAGAAGAGTCCGCCGACACCGGTTCGGGCGGGCTGGACATCCTCCAGAAGCTCGTCGGTTCCACCGAGGAGGTCACCAGCTTCCGGGCGGTGAGCAGTATCCAGGGAGGGGAGGCCGGGGAGCAGGAGGTCGCCCTTGAGCAGGAGATCCGTTACACCGCCTCCCCGGAGCCCGTCTACGAGGCGAAGTCGGACCTGATGGGGATGGAGATCGTCACCATCATCCACGGCGACGAAGTGCTGATGGACATGGGATCCGGATGGACCCGCACCAGCCTTTCCGACGTCGGCGAACTCGGTGTCGACGTCAGTGAGGCCGTCGACCCCGGGGCCCAGGTCGCCAAGCTCCAGGAGGCCGCGGACCTCTCGGAGGAAGGGCAGGAGGAGGTCAACGGCGTGGCCACCACCAAGTTCGCCGGCACCCTGCCGGTCTCCAGCGCGATCGAGACGCTCCCCGAGGACGTGCGGGCCGCGACCGAGCAGGAGTACGCCGACGCCGGCCTCACCGAGATCCCCTTCACCCTTTGGGTGGACGGTGACGACCTGCCCCGCCGGATCGTCACCGACATGGGGCAGTCGTCCATGACAGTGGAGTACCTGGAGTTCAACGGCGACATCACCATCGAGTTGCCGTCCGAGGACCAGATCACCGACGGGGGCTCCCTCCTGGGCGGCTGACCCGGAGCGTGCCGGCCGGGCGAGGGGACGTCCCCTGCCCGGTTCGACGCACGGGGAAACATCGCCTACCATTGGTATCTGCCGAAGACCGCCGGTCGTCACCCGTCGGGTGACCTAAGGTCCCAGTCTGTTGTGGGGCGCCTGCGTAGGTTGCTGTGAGCGTTGGATTCCCGCGTGCCTTCGCATGCCCATGATTCTCGATGCCCCGTGCGCCTGCGCCGGGGCATTTCTGCTTCTCTCGGGTGCTCGCCCGGACTGCGGCCTTGAAATCGGTGTTCACAGTTGGAAGGAGTCCCATGGCGAGGCCGGATAAGGCAGCCGCGGTCGCCGAGCTCAAGGAAGAATTCGAGAGCTCCAACGGCGCCGTGCTGACCGAATACCGTGGGCTCACTGTTGCGCAGGTCACCGAACTGCGCAACAGCCTCGGCCAGAACACGCGTTTCCGCGTTGTGAAGAACACGCTGACCAAGATCGCCGCCACTGAGGCCGGTCTGGACGAGCAGGTCCTCGACCTGTTCCAGGGTCCCTCCGCCATCGCCTTCGTCAAGGGCGACGTCGTTGAGGCCGCCAAGGGTCTGCGTGACTTCTCCAAGGCGAACTCGCCCCTGGTGATCAAGGGCGGTGTCATCGACGGTAAGCCGATGAGCCCCGAGCAGATCACCAGGCTGGCCGACCTTGAGTCCCGCGAGGTGCTCCTCTCGAAGCTTGCCGGTGCCCTCAAGGGCAAGCAGGGCCAGGCCGCGGCCCTGTTCCAGGCGCTGCCGTCCAAGACCGTGCGTCTTGCCCAGGCCCTGGCCGACAAGCGCGCCGAGTCGGAGTCCGAGTAGCGCGATCGCCTCGGCCGCCCTTGGCGTGCCGAAGCCCGCGCGACATGAGTACCTGGTTGGCGCGCCACGCGCCGCCGTTCACATTTCGGTCCCTCGTCAACGGACGCGGGAACCGGTAGAGAAAGAGAGATCGCAACCATGGCGAAGCTCAGCAACGAAGAGCTGCTCGGCGCGTTCGAGAACATGACCCTGCTGGAGCTCGCGGACTTCGTGAAGCTCTTCGAGGAGAAGTTCGACGTCACCGCCGCCGCCCCGGCCGCCGTCGTCGCCGCCGCCCCCGGTGGCGCTGCTGCCCCCGCCGAGGAGGAGAAGGACGAGTTCGACGTCGTTCTCGAGGCCGCCGGCGACAAGAAGATCCAGGTCATCAAGGAGGTCCGCGGCCTCACGAGCCTGGGCCTGAAGGAAGCCAAGGACCTGGTCGACAACGCTCCCAAGCCGCTGCTCGAGGGCGTCAACAAGGAGACCGCGGAGAAGGCCAAGGCCACCCTCGAGGGTGCCGGCGCCACCGTGACCCTGAAGTAGTCTCCCCCGAGAGACGTTCGGGCGGCCGTCCCCTCCGGGGCGGCCGCCTTTGTCGTGTCCGGGGTGCGACGCCGAAGCGCTGAAACGCGCTGTCGGCAAGAGACGGGGGCGGCTGGGCTGAACGGGGCGGGGTGCGCTCCGAGCCGCTCTGGACGCGTTTGAACCGGCGTGCGTGCGACCGTTTTGCCCGGATGGCCCGACGGCTCTCGTTGTGTCCGGCGTCGGCGGCCGTCGCACGCGGCCGTCGTGCAGTGAAGGGGCCGCGGCGCCCGGGGCGGGGACCGGATCTCTGTCGTCCCCTGCTGTTACCGTGAACCCCGGTTCATTCCCCTATGTCTGCTGGCTCACACCTCGTTTCGCCTGTGGGTCCTCTCACGGTGCCGGAAACCCCCTATGGGGCCGACTCGGGCTTGACGGATCCGCCTGTTGGAGCGATGCTGCGTGGTGTCTTGAGGAGTTACGTGGCGCCATGTTGGACAGCGGTGTAGTATTCAGCTACACTGCCCTTTTGCGCTGCCCTTTGACGTATCCTCTGCCAGAGCCCGTGCGTTGTGTCCAATTTCTTCGTTGATTGGCCTGGATCGCACGTTCTCTAGAGCTGAAGACGCCGCCCCGTTCGGTGGGTCCTCGACACATTGGATCGTCCGGCGTGCGCGCGCATCAACCGCCACAAGCCTTCGGAAGGACCCCTGTTGGCAGCCTCGCGCATCGCCTCCGCTAACGCCCTTGGTCCGAACCGCGTTTCTTTCGCCCGCATTCAGGAACCACTCGAGGTCCCCAATCTCCTCGCCCTGCAGACCGAGTCCTTCGACTGGCTGCTCGGCAACGAGGAATGGCGTACCCGAGTTGAAGCGGCCCGTAACGCAGGCCGCAAGGACGTTCCGGAGCAGTCCGGCCTCGAAGAGATCTTTGAAGAGATCAGTCCCATCGAGGACTTCTCGGGCACCATGTCCTTGTCGTTCCGCGATCACCGGTTCGAGCCGCCCAAGTACTCCGAGGAGGAGTGCAAGGACAAGGACATGACCTACTCCGCCCCGATGTTCGTCACAGCGGAGTTCATCAACAACGACACCGGTGAGATCAAGAGCCAGACGGTGTTCATGGGCGACTTCCCGCTCATGACCGTCAAGGGCACCTTCATCATCAACGGCACCGAGCGTGTCGTCGTGTCCCAGCTCGTCCGTTCGCCCGGCGTCTACTTCGACCGCCAGGTCGACAAGACCTCGGACAAGGACCTCTACGGGTGCAAGGTCATCCCGTCGCGCGGTGCCTGGCTGGAGTTCGAGGTCGACAAGCGCGACTTCGTCGGAGTCCGCATCGACCGCAAGCGCAAGCAGGGCGTCACCGTCCTGCTCAAGGCGCTGGGCTGGACCACGGACCAGATCCTGGAGCGCTTCGGCCAGTACGAGTCGATCCGCAACACCCTGGAGAAGGACCCCACGGCCGGCACCGATGACGCGCTGCTGGACATCTACCGCAAGCTCCGTCCGGGCGAGCCGCCCACGAAGGAGTCCGCGCAGACGCTGCTGGAGAACCTCTACTTCAACCCCAAGCGCTACGACCTCGCCAAGGTCGGCCGCTACAAGATCAACAAGAAGTTGGGGCTTGAGGCCGAGTTCACCCAGGGGACGCTGACCGAGGACGACATCGTCGCCACGGTCGACTACATCGTCCGCCTGCACGCGGGCGAGGACACCCTGGAGCGCCCGCACGGCACGTTCCCGATCGAGGTCGACGACATCGACCACTTCGGCAACCGCCGCCTGCGCACCGTCGGTGAGCTCATCCAGAACCAGGTCCGCCTGGGCCTGGCCCGCATGGAGCGCGTCGTGCGTGAGCGCATGACCACCCAGGACGTCGAGGCCATTACGCCGCAGACCCTGATCAACATCCGGCCGGTCGTCGCCTCCATCAAGGAGTTCTTCGGCACCAGCCAGCTGTCGCAGTTCATGGACCAGACCAACCCGCTCGCGGGCCTGACCCACAAGCGCCGCCTGTCCGCGCTCGGTCCCGGCGGTCTGTCCCGTGAGCGCGCGGGCTTCGAGGTCCGCGACGTCCACCCGTCGCACTACGGCCGCATGTGCCCGATCGAGACCCCGGAAGGCCCGAACATCGGCCTGATCGGCTCGCTCGCCGCCTACGGCCGGGTGAACTCCTTCGGGTTCGTCGAGACCCCGTACCGCAAGATCTCCGAGGGCAGGCTGACCGACGAGATCCGCTACCTCACCGCCGACGAGGAGGACCGCTACGTAATCGCCCAGGCGAACACGCCGGTCGCTCCCGACGGCAGCTTCGCCGATGCCCGTGTGCTGGTCCGCCGTAAGGGCGGGGAGTTCGAGGCAGTGGCCGCCGGCGAGGTCGACTACATGGACATCTCGCCGCGCCAGATGGTGTCGGTCGCGACCGCGATGATCCCGTTCCTGGAGCACGACGACGCCAACCGCGCGCTCATGGGTTCCAACATGCAGCGCCAGTCGGTTCCGCTCCTGCGCGCGGAGTCCCCGTTCGTGGGCACCGGCATGGAGTACCGTGCCGCCACCGACGCCGGCGACGTGATCCTGGCGGAGAAGGCGGGGGTCGTCGAGGACGTCACCGCCGACTACATCACGGTCATGGCCGACGACGGCACGCGCAAGACCTACCGGGTCGGCAAGTTCAAGCGCACCAACCAGGGCACCAGCTTCAACCAGCGCCCCATCGTGGCCGACGGCCAGCGGGTCGAGGTCAAGCAGGTCCTGGCCGACGGCCCCTGCACCGACAACGGTGAGATGTCGCTGGGCAAGAACCTCCTCGTCGCCTACATGTCGTGGGAGGG
The DNA here is from genome assembly GCF_030268225.1 of Nocardiopsis ansamitocini. Lineage (GTDB taxonomy): Bacteria > Actinomycetota > Actinomycetes > Streptosporangiales > Streptosporangiaceae > Nocardiopsis_D > Nocardiopsis_D ansamitocini. Next base: position 159,505 of record NZ_BSQG01000006.1, read on the forward strand.
CCACAACTACGAGGACGCCATCGTCCTCTCCCAGCGCATCGTCCAGGACGACGTCCTCTCCTCGATCCACATCGAGGAGCACGAGGTCGACGCCCGCGACACCAAGCTGGGCCCCGAGGAGATCACCCGCGAGATCCCCAACGTCAGCGAGGAAGTCCTCGCCGACCTGGACGACCGCGGCATCATCCGCATCGGTGCCGAGGTCGTCGACGGCGACATCCTGGTCGGCAAGGTCACGCCCAAGGGCGAGACCGAGCTCACCCCCGAGGAGCGGCTCCTGCGCGCGATCTTCGGTGAGAAGGCCCGAGAGGTCCGAGACACCTCGCTGAAGGTGCCCCACGGCGAGTCCGGCAAGGTCATCGGCGTGCGCGTGTTCAGCCGCGAGGAGGGCGACGAGCTCCCCCCCGGCGTCAACGAGCTGGTCCGCGTGTACGTGGCCCAGAAGCGCAAGATCACCGATGGTGACAAGCTCGCCGGCCGTCACGGCAACAAGGGCGTCATCTCCAAGATCCTCCCGCAGGAGGACATGCCGTTCCTCGAGGACGGCACCCCGGTCGACATCGTGCTGAACCCGCTGGGCGTGCCCGGCCGGATGAACGTCGGCCAGATCCTCGAGATTCACCTGGGCTGGTTGGCCAAGAGCGGCTGGAAGATCCAGGGGGACGACGAGGAGTGGAAGCGCGCGATGAGGGCGATCGGCGCGGATGACGTCCAGCCCGGCGTCCGTGTCGCCACGCCTGTCTTCGACGGTCTGCGCGAGGACGAGATCGGCGGGTTGCTGGAGTCCAGCCGACCCAACGCCGACGGCGTCCAGCTGGTCAACAAGGACGGCAAGGCCCGACTGTTCGACGGCCGGACCGGTGAGCCCTTCAAGGAGCCGATCGCGGTCGGTTACACCTACTTCTTGAAGCTGCACCACCTGGTGGACGACAAGATCCACGCGCGTTCCACCGGCCCGTACTCGATGATCACCCAGCAGCCGCTGGGCGGCAAGGCGCAGTTCGGTGGCCAGCGCTTCGGTGAGATGGAGGTGTGGGCACTGGAGGCGTACGGCGCCGCCTACGCGCTCCAGGAACTGCTCACCATCAAGTCCGACGACGTCCTGGGCCGGGTCAAGGTCTACGAGGCGATCGTCAAGGGCGAGAACATTCCCGAGCCCGGCATCCCCGAGTCCTTCAAGGTGCTCATCAAGGAGATGCAGTCGCTCTGCCTCAACGTGGAGGTGCTGTCCAGTGACGGCATGTCGATCGAGATGCGTGACAGCGATGAGGACGTTTTCCGTGCGGCGGAAGAACTGGGTATCGACCTTGGTCGGCGTGAGCCGAGCAGCGTCGAAGAGGTCTAATTCCGCGATCCAAGAGCAGGGGACGAATTAAGTGCTCGACGTCAACTTCTTCGACGAGCTGCGCATTGGCCTCGCCACCGCCGACGACATCCGTCAGTGGTCGCACGGTGAGGTCAAGAAGCCGGAAACCATCAACTACCGGACCCTCAAGCCCGAGAAGGACGGACTCTTCTGCGAGAAGATCTTCGGTCCGACCCGGGACTGGGAGTGCTACTGCGGTAAGTACAAGCGCGTCCGCTTCAAGGGCATCATCTGCGAGCGTTGCGGCGTGGAGGTCACCCGGGCCAAGGTCCGGCGTGAGCGCATGGGCCACATCGAGCTCGCCGCTCCCGTGACCCACATCTGGTACTTCAAGGGCGTACCCAGCCGCCTGGGGTACCTGCTCGACCTGGCCCCGAAGGATCTCGAGAAGATCATCTACTTCGCGGCCTACATGGTCACGTGGGTGGACACCGACGCCCGGGAGCGCGACCTCCAGTCGCTGGAAGCGCGGATCTCGGTCGAGCGCCAGCACCTTGAGCAGCGTCGCGACTCCACGGTCGAGGAGCGTCACCGCAAGCTGGAGACCGACCTCGCCGAGCTTGAGGAGCAGGGCGCCAAGGGCGACGCGCGCCGCAAGGTGCGCGAGGGTGCCGAGCGCGAGATGCGCCAGATCCGCGACCGCGCCCAGCGGGAGATCGACCGTCTCGACGAGGTGTGGAGCCGGTTCAAGAACCTCAAGGTCCAGGACCTCGAAGGCGACGAGCTGCTCTACCGCGACATGCGCGACCGCTTCGGCAAGTACTTCCGCGGTGGGATGGGCGCCCAGGCCATCCAGGAGCGCCTTGCCAACTTCGACCTCGATGCCGAGGCCGAGAAGCTGCGCGAGACCATCCGCAGCGGCAAGGGCCAGAAGAAGGCCCGCGCGCTCAAGCGGCTCAAGGTCGTGTCCGCGTTCCTCAACACCCGCAACAGCCCCAACGGCATGGTGCTGGACTGCGTCCCGGTGATCCCGCCGGACCTGCGTCCGATGGTTCAGCTCGACGGTGGCCGTTTCGCCACCTCCGACCTGAACGACCTGTACCGCCGTGTCATCAACCGCAACAACCGGTTGAAGCGTCTGCTGGACCTCGGTGCGCCCGAGATCATCGTGAACAACGAGAAGCGGATGCTCCAGGAGGCCGTCGACGCCCTGTTCGACAACGGCCGCCGCGGCCGTCCGGTCACCGGACCGGGCAACCGACCGCTCAAGTCGCTGTCGGACATGCTCAAGGGCAAGCAGGGCCGGTTCCGCCAGAACCTGCTCGGCAAGCGTGTGGACTACTCCGGTCGTTCGGTGATCGTCGTCGGTCCGCAGCTCAAGCTGCACCAGTGTGGTCTGCCCAAGCAGATGGCGCTGGAGCTGTTCAAGCCCTTCGTGATGAAGCGCCTGGTCGACCTGAACCATGCGCAGAACATCAAGAGCGCCAAGCGAATGGTCGAGCGGTCCCGCCCGGTGGTCTGGGATGTCCTCGAAGAGGTCATCACCGAGCACCCGGTGCTGCTCAACCGTGCGCCGACCCTGCACCGTCTGGGTATCCAGGCGTTCGAGCCGCAGCTGGTCGAGGGCAAGGCCATCCAGATCCACCCGCTCGTGTGCACCGCGTTCAACGCGGACTTCGACGGGGACCAGATGGCGGTGCACCTGCCGCTGTCGGCGGAGGCCCAGGCCGAGGCGCGCATCCTGATGCTCGCCACGAACAACATCCTGAAGCCGTCCGACGGCAAGCCGGTCACCATGCCCACGCAGGACATGATCATCGGCCTCTACTACCTGACCACCCACAAAGAGGGTGCGCCGGGCGAGGGTCGCGCGTTCCGTACGCCGGCCGAGGCGATCATGGCCTACGACCTGGGAGCCCTCGACATTCGGGCCCAGATCAAGCTGCGCATCGAGGGAGACGCCCCGCCGCCCCGCGGCTGGACCTTCCCCGACGACCACGTGGCGGGCGAGCCGTACATCCTGGAGACCACTCTGGGCCGGTACCTGTTCAACGAGACCACCCCGTTGGACTACCCGTACGTGAACCAGCAGATGGGCAAGAAGCAGCTGTCGGTTCTGGTCACCGAGCTGGCCGAGAAGTACCCCAAGGTGCAGGTCGCCACCACGCTGGACGCCCTCAAGGACGCCGGCTACCACTGGGCGACCCGTTCCGGGCTGACCATCGGCATCGGCGACGTCGTCGCCCCGCCGAACAAGCAGCAGATCTTGGACACCTACGAGAAGCAGGCGGACAAGATCCAGCGGGAGTACGACCGCGGTCTGATCACCGACGACGAGCGTCGTCAGGAGCTGACCGAGATCTGGACCAAGGCCACCAACGAGGTGGCCAAGGAGATGGAGGACAACTTCCCCATCGACAACCCGGTCTGGATGATGGTCAACTCCGGTGCCCGAGGCAACCCGATGCAGGTGCGTCAGATCGCCGGTATCCGTGGTCTGGTCTCCAACACCAAGGGTGAGACCATCCCGCGTCCGATCAAGTCCTCCTACCGTGAGGGCCTGTCGGTGCTGGAGTACTTCATCTCCACGCACGGGCAGCGAAAGGGCCTTGCCGACACTGCGCTGCGCACCGCCGACTCCGGGTACCTCACCCGTCGTCTGGTGGACGTGGCCCAGGACGTCATCGTCCGCGAGATCGACTGCGGCACCGACCGTTCGCTGTGGCACGAGATCGGCGAGGTCCGTCCGGACGGCACCGTCGTGCGCAAGCACAACGTCGAGAACACCGGTACCGCACGCACTTTGGCCGAAGACGTCGTCGTAGACGGTAAGGTCGTGGCACCCGCACTGGGCGACACCACTGAGACCGTCATCGACGATCTCATCGCGGCCGGCCTGACCCGGGTCCGGGTACGTAGCTCCCTGGTGTGCGAGGCCAAGATCGGCGTCTGCACCACCTGCTACGGTCGCTCCCTGGCCACCGGCAAGCCGGTGGACGTGGGCGAGGCCATCGGCATCATCGCGGCCCAGTCGATCGGTGAGCCCGGTACCCAGCTGACCATGCGTACCTTCCACATGGGTGGTTCGGCCGGTCTGGACATCACGCACGGTCTGCCGCGTGTCCAGGAGCTGTTCGAGGCGCGCGTCCCCAAGGGTGTCGCGCCGATCAGCGAGGTCGAGGGTCGGATCCGCATCGACGAGACCGAGAAGAGCCGCAAGCTCATCTTGATCCCGGACGACGGTTCCGAGGAGATCGCCTACCCGGTGCCGATGCGTTCGCGCCTGCTGATCAAGGAGGGCGACCACGTCACGGTCGGCCAGCAGCTGATCCAGGGTGCGATCAACCCGCACGAGGTCCTGCGCATCCAGGGACCGCGAGCGGTGCAGCAGCACCTGGTGTCGGAGGTCCAGGAGGTCTACAAGTCGCAGGGTGTCTCGATTCACGACAAGCACATCGAGATCATCGTGCGGCAGATGCTCAAGCGGGTGAACACCCTGGAGTCCGGCGACACCTCACTGCTGCCGGGTGAGATGGTCGAGCGTCCCAAGTTCGAGGCGATGAACCGTCAGGTCGTGGCCGAAGGCGGCCAGCCGGCCTCCGCGCGTCCCGTCCTGCTGGGCATCACCAAGGCGTCGCTGGCCACCGAGTCGTGGCTGTCCGCGGCCTCCTTCCAGGAGACCACCCGGGTCCTCACCGAGAACGCCATTCACGGCAAGAGCGACCCGCTGCTGGGCCTCAAGGAGAACGTGATCCTCGGTAAGCTCATCCCGGCCGGTACCGGAATGCCGCAGTACCGCAACATCCGGGTGGAGCCCACCGAAGAGGCCAAGGCATCGATGTACTCTGTCTCCTCCTACGAGGAGCCCAGCGAGTACACCTTCGGTCAGGGATCCGGCGAGGCCGTCCCGCTGGAGGAATACGATTTCGGTCCCTACAACAGGTGACCTGAAGGACAACCGGTGAGTGTGGTTGTCTGACCTGGCGACGGCGGTAGTCCACCCCCCGTAACGGGGTGGGACTACCGCCGTTCGTCTTTGTCAGTGGGCATACTCATAAGGGGGACTGTCGGTTGAGCGCGCACGCGCGGTCGGGAGATCGAACACAGTGACCGAAAACGGGGGAGCGGCCCACGGGGCGCCCAACGGAGAGCAGGGGTACCCGAAGGAGGATTCGGGCTCCTGGTTCAAACCGAGTGGCGACCGCTACCGCACACAGGCGGACTACCAAGATCCGTACGAGGACGAGCAGCAGAGGCCGGACTACGGTTCCGAGGCTCGCGACGACGGGACCGACCAGTCGGGTCCGGCCGGCTCTTCGCCGTACCCGGACTCCGGCGGCTATCCCGGCCTGGGATACCTGGGGCGCTCGGCCACACCGGGTATGGCTGAGCCCTACCCCTCCGCATTGGGCGACCTCGGAGCCCCGCCCGGGGCGGCGGAGCCCGCCCGCCCCGCACCGCAGCCGTCGAGCCGGGACGACTACCCGTTCGACCTGCCGCCCCGCGGACCGGGCGCGCCGTTCTCCGCCGCGCCGGCGAGCACCGGCAGCTACCCGGGTCCGGAGGCCGACGGGCAGCCGTCCATGGATGCCGGTTCCTCCGGGAACGAGGCCTCCTACGACCTCTCCTCGGCCTCCTACCGGCCGGAGGAGCTCTATCCGGACGCCGAACCCGGTTCGGTGCAGGGCACGACCTATCTGTTCGACTCCGAGCCCGGCCGGCGGTCCGAGCCGCAGGAGTCCGAAACGGCGCATGAGACCGGTTCGCATCCGGGAGTGACGTTCCTCTTCGACACCCCCGACAGTGCGAGCGGTACGGAGTCCGGGGCAGCCGCCCCGGAGTACGACTTCGACGGGCCACGGGGCAAGCCGACCGCCTACCAGGCTTCCGACACGTTCAGCCGGGAACCGGATGCCGGTTCCCGGTCCGGCGACGCCGCTCCGGCTTTCGACGAAGCGCCGGAGTCCCGGACCCCGTCACCCGCCGACGTCTACCGGATCCCCGACACCTCGGCGGGTGCGGACCGTCCGGCCGGGGCGGCGGGTTACTCCAGCGGCGGTTACTCCAGCTGGTCGAGCGCCACCGGCGCCACCGACCGCCCCTGGGCGACCTCCCCGGATGCGTCGTCGTCCTCGGCCGGTGGGGGACAGCCCGACCAGGACACGGACGAGGCTCGCCCCGCCTATGGCGTCAGCGGGTCTGCCGCGCCGGACCCGCTGACGGACTTCTCACGGTCCGCGTACGAAGAGAACGACTCCTCGGGGGCCCGGCGGGACGACGACTACTCCGACAGCGGCTGGCAAAGGACCGCGGACTACTCCTTCGACGACGAGCCCGACACCGTCAGGCGTTCCGATGAGCGCTCCTTCGCCTCCGGCGGCGATTTCGGCGGCGATCTCGGCACCGGTAGCGGAAACACCTGGGCGTTCAGCCGGGACGACCCGCGGCTGCCCGACAGCGTGCGCGAGGTCGCCGAGCGGGAGAGGGAGGAGCGGGAACGGCGTCGTGCAGAAACCGCCGATCCGCTGACCGGTGACGACCACTGGTCCCGCTCTGAGGAGCCGGAGACACCGGCGGCCACCGACGACCCGCTCCTGGCGATCGCCAACGAGCAGGCGCAGGCCAGGGCCAGGGAACGCGAGGCGGAAGCTGGCGTCGGCGGCTTCGACGGTGACGCGGGCACCCAGGCCATGCCGGTGATCGGCGACGCCTCCGACTACGACCGGTACGAGGATTTCTCGGCGTCGGGTGGTGACCGGGGGTACGGCGACGGGCTCGGGTACGACGACCGTCGTGATGCCCGTGGGGCCGACTCCTACGACGAGCTCGGTTTTGACGAGCGCCGTGGGGGCCGGGAGACGGATGCGTCGTACGACTCCGACCGGTACGAGGATTTCTCGGCGTCGGGTGGTGACCGGGGGTACGGCGATGAGCTCGGGTACGACGACCGTCGTGATGCCCGTGGGGCCGACTCCTACGACGAGCTCGGTTTTGACGAGCGCCGTGGGGGCCGGGAGACGGATGCGTCGTACGACTCCGACCGGTACGAGGATTTCTCGGGT
>NZ_BSQG01000006.1:166968-249676 GCF_030268225.1 Nocardiopsis ansamitocini
GGCGTCGGGTGGTGACCGGGAGTATGACGACGGGCTCGGGTACGACGACCGTCGTGATGCCCGTGGAGCGGATTCCTACGACGGGCCCGGCTACGCCTCCTCCCACGGCCCGGCCGATGACGGCTACCGGCGGATGGACGCCGACGCCGACTACGACGAGCTGGGATACGGTTCCCCCTCGGCCCGGGGGGACGAGGGACGGGATGACGATCCGGACGGTCTGGACGCGGACCGTTTCGACGCCGGCGAGGGCACCCAGGCGATGCCGGTGCTCGGAGCGGACGACGAGGAGGACGAGGAAGGACGCGGTGGTCGGCACGGCTCCCGGGCACGGTACGACGACGTCGACGACCGGGAACCGGCCTCCGGCGACGACTACGACGACGACGTCGATGACCGCTACTATCCGGAGCCGCTGCCGGAGAATCGCGGTCGTGGTCGCAAGCGGGACAAGATCTCCGAAGAGTTCCCCGGCTTCAGTGGGCCCTTGGGCGGCGACCTCGACTCGGAGTACCCCGGATACGACAACATCGAGGTCTGGCCTGAGACCGATGGACTGGCCACGGCGACCGTCTGGCTCGGCGCTCTTTCGCTCATCCCCGGCCTGGGTTTGCTGCTGGCCGCGATAGCGCTGGTCCTCGGACCGAAGGCGCGACGCAACATCCGCAAGTCGCGGGGAACCCTCGAAGGGGAGCAGCTGGTCAAGACCGGCACGACCCTCGCCTTCGTCGGCATCGCGGTGAGCATCGCCGCCGGGGTCGGGTACGTCCTGCTCTAGGGAGTCGACTGTTCAGGAGGGGCCGGGCGCATCGCCCGGCCCCTCCGGTCGTGCAGCGCCGGCGTGGTGGGACGCAGTGGGGGGTGCGGCATGGTAAAGGGGATCGTCTGCGCGGAACCCGGAAATCAACGCGACCACTCTTGACAGGCCGTACACTGGAAGAGACCTACGGCAGCATGAGGCTGCGAGGTATGGGTACCAACGTTTCCACCGTCGTTTTGACCAGGTGGTTCAAATTAGGTACTCTTTAACTTCGTGCCCGTGAGTCTACGGGTCACACGTGTGCGCTTTTTACGTCTCGCTGCCGGCTGTTCCTGCGGGCGGCGAAGGCAAGAGCGGCGCGTGACACCTCCTCCCATGACAATCGACCACCAGGTCGGGCGTATTCGGTGCCGCCATGCGTGGATTCGAGCGCGACACGCCCGAGTGCGTGGGTCGGGGGGAACGGGAAATCCAGCAGGTCGATAGCGCAGCGGTTTGGTTATCGAGCCGGCGTAGGTCAAAGAGGGAAGACGGAGACGCGGTGCCCACGATTCAGCAGCTGGTCCGTAAGGGCCGGAAGACCAAGGTTTCTAAGAACAAGACCCCGGCGCTTAAGGGGAGTCCCCAGCGTCGCGGCGTGTGCACGCGTGTCTACACGACCACGCCGAAGAAGCCGAACTCCGCCCTTCGTAAGGTGGCTCGTGTCCGGCTGAGCAGCCAGATCGAGGTCACCGCCTACATCCCGGGTGTCGGCCACAATCTCCAGGAGCACAGCATCGTCCTGGTCCGCGGTGGTCGTGTGAAGGACCTTCCGGGTGTTCGCTACCGCATCGTCCGCGGCTCGCTCGACACCCAGGGTGTCCGCAACCGCAAGCAGGCGCGTAGCCGCTACGGCGCCAAGAAGGAGAAGTAAATGCCGCGCAAGGGTCCGGCGCCGAAGCGCCAGCTGATCACCGATCCTGTATACGGATCCCCCCTGGTCACCTCCCTGATCAACAAGGTGCTGCTGGACGGTAAGCGCTCCATTGCCCAGGGCATCGTCTACGAGGCCCTGGAAGGCGCTCGCGAGAAGACCGGGCAGGACCCGCTCGTTGTTCTCAAGCGTGCGCTCGACAACGTGAAGCCCGCCCTCGAGGTGCGCAGCCGCCGTGTCGGTGGCGCCACCTACCAGGTGCCGGTCGAGGTTCGCGCGTCGCGGAGCACCACCCTCGCGCTGCGTTGGCTCGTCCAGTACAGCCGCGCCCGTCGCGAGAAGACCATGACCGAGCGCCTCATGAACGAGCTGGTCGACGCCAGCAACGGTCTGGGCGCCGCTGTCAAGCGTCGCGAGGACACCCACAAGATGGCCGAGTCCAACAAGGCCTTCGCTCACTACCGCTGGTAATCCCCGCGGCTTTTCGATACGAGAGACCGAGAGAAGACGAGCCACATGGCTACCACTGCTCTTGACCTTGCCAAGGTCCGCAACATCGGGATCATGGCGCACATCGACGCGGGCAAAACCACGACGACCGAGCGGATCCTCTTCTACACCGGTGTTAGCTACAAGATCGGTGAAGTCCACGATGGCGCAGCCACCATGGACTGGATGAAGGAAGAGCAGGAGCGCGGCATCACGATCACGTCGGCCGCGACGACCACTCACTGGGACGACCACACGATCAACATCATCGACACGCCCGGCCACGTCGACTTCACGGTCGAGGTCGAGCGGTCGCTGCGTGTGCTCGACGGCGCGGTCACCGTCTTTGACGGTAAAGAGGGTGTCGAGCCCCAGTCCGAGCAGGTGTGGCGCCAGGCCGACCGGTACAACGTGCCGCGGATCTGCTTCGTCAACAAGATGGACAAGATCGGCGCCGAGTTCCAGCGCTGCGTCGACATGATCTCCGACCGGCTGGGGGCCAACCCGCTCCCCATCCAGCTTCCGATCGGTGCCGAGTCCGAGTTCAAGGGCGTCATCGACCTCGTCCGCATGAAGGCCTACGTCTGGAGTGACGAGGCCGCCAAGGGCGAGATGTACGACACCATCGAGATCCCGGACACGCACGTCGATGCCGCTCGCGAGGGCCACGACCGCCTGATCGAGATCCTGGCCGACGCCGACGACGAGATCATGGAGCTGTACCTGGAGGGGCAGGAGCCCACCCTGGAGCAGATCGTCCCCGCGATCCGTCGCGCCACCCTCGCCGGCACGGCCATCCCCGTGCTCTGTGGCACGGCCTTCAAGAACAAGGGCGTCCAGCCCCTGCTCGACGCGGTCGTCGCCTACCTCCCCTCGCCCCTGGACATCGACGAGATCGTCGGTCACGACCCCAAGGACGAGAGCGAGGAGACCAAGCTCTCGCGCAAGCCGAGCGAGGACGAGCCGCTGTCCGGCCTGGTCTTCAAGATCATGAGCGACCCGCACCTGGGCAAGCTGTCCTACGTGCGTGTCTACTCCGGTCGTCTTGAGGCCGGCACCCAGGTGCTCAACAGCATCAAGGGCCGCAAGGAGCGCATCGGCAAGATCTACCGGATGCACGCCAACAAGCGCGAGGAGATCGCCTCGGTTGGCGCCGGTGACATCGTTGCCGTCATGGGCCTCAAGGACACCACGACCGGTGAGACCCTGTGCGACCCCTCGTCCCCGATCGTCCTCGAGTCGATGACGTTCCCCGCCCCGGTCATCGAGGTCGCGGTGGAGCCCAAGACCAAGAGCGACCAGGAGAAGCTGGGCATCGCGATCCAGCGTCTGGCCGAGGAGGACCCGTCCTTCCAGGTCAAGACCGACGAGGAGACTGGCCAGACGGTCATCTCCGGCATGGGCGAGCTGCACCTCGAGGTGCTGGTCAACCGGATGCGCACCGACTTCAAGGTCGAGGCCAACATCGGCAAGCCCCAGGTGGCCTACCGCGAGACCATTCGCAAGAAGGTCGAGAAGGTCGAGTACACCCACAAGAAGCAGACGGGTGGCTCCGGCCAGTTCGGTCGCGTCATCATCGACCTTGAGCCCATCACCGCCGACGCCGATGGCGACGGTGCGGGTTACGAGTTCGTGAACAAGGTCACCGGTGGCCGGATTCCGCGGGAGTACATCCCCTCGGTCGACGCCGGTTGCCAGGAAGCCGCCCAGTTCGGCATCATGGCGGGCTACCCGCTCGTGGGCGTCAAGGTGACTCTGCAGGACGGCGCCTACCACGACGTCGACTCCTCCGAGCTCGCGTTCAAGGTCGCCGGTTCCATGGCTTTCAAGGAAGCGGCGCGCAAGGCCAAGCCGGTTCTCCTTGAGCCGGTCATGGCGGTCGAGGTCACCACGCCCGATGACTACATGGGCGATGTGATCGGCGACCTGAACAGCCGACGGGGTCAGATCCAGCAGATGGACGAGCGCTCCGGCGCCCGCATCATCAAGGCCACTGTCCCCCTGTCGGAGATGTTCGGCTACGTGGGCGACCTGCGCAGCCGTACGCAGGGTCGAGCGCAGTACACCATGGTGTTCGACTCCTACGCGGAGGTCCCGACCAACGTCGCGGAAGAAATCGTGTCGAAGGTCCGCGGCGAATAGCCGCACACGTAATCAGTCAGCTAAGCAACCCGTACGTCTAGGAGAAATCCAGTGGCGAAGGCCAAGTTCGAGCGGACCAAGCCGCACGTAAACATCGGCACCATCGGTCACATTGACCACGGTAAGACCACTCTTACCGCGGCGATCACCAAGGTTCTGCACGACGCTTACCCGGACCTCAACCCCTTCACGCCTTTCGAGGACATCGACAAGGCCCCTGAAGAGCGCGAGCGCGGTATCACCATCTCCATCGCTCACGTGGAGTACCAGACGGAGTCGCGTCACTACGCGCACGTCGACTGCCCCGGTCACGCGGACTACGTGAAGAACATGATCACCGGTGCCGCGCAGATGGACGGCGCCATCCTGGTCGTCGCCGCGACCGACGGTCCGATGCCCCAGACCAAGGAGCACGTGCTCCTGGCCCGCCAGGTCGGCGTGCCCTACATCGTGGTGGCCCTGAACAAGGCCGACATGGTGGACGACGAGGAGATCTTCGAGCTCGTCGAGCTCGAGGTCCGTGAGCTCCTCAGCGAGTACGAGTTCCCCGGCGACGACCTGCCGGTCGTGCGCGTCTCCGCGCTGAAGGCGCTGGAGGGCGACGCCAAGTGGGGCGAGGCCATCCTCGAGCTCATGACCGCCGTGGACGAGAACATCCCCGAGCCGGTTCGTGACGTCGAGAAGCCCTTCCTGATGCCGATCGAGGACGTCTTCTCGATCACCGGTCGCGGCACGGTCGTCACCGGCCGTATCGAGCGCGGTATCGTGAACGTCAACGAGACCGTCGACATCGTGGGCATCAAGGAAGACAAGCAGACCACCACGGTCACCGGCGTCGAGATGTTCCGCAAGCTGCTCGACCAGGGTCAGGCCGGCGACAACGTTGGCCTCCTCCTGCGCGGCATCAAGCGCGAGGACGTCGAGCGCGGCCAGGTTGTCATCAAGCCGGGCACCACCACCCCGCACCTCCAGTTCGAGGGCCAGGTCGTCATCCTGTCCAAGGACGAGGGCGGCCGCCACACGCCGTTCTTCAACAACTACCGTCCGCAGTTCTACTTCCGGACGACCGACGTCACCGGCGTCGTCACGCTGCCCGAGGGCACCGAGATGGTTATGCCCGGCGACAACACCGAGATGACCGTTGAGCTCATCCAGCCGGTCGCCATGGAGGAGGGCCTCAAGTTCGCCATCCGTGAGGGTGGCCGGACCGTGGGCGCGGGTCGCGTTACCAAGATCCTCAAGTAGCACGCCTGTAGTAGCGGGCGGTCGAGTCCGTCAGATCTGACTCGACCGCCCGCACCATGAAGGACGTCATCGGGCTCTGTAGCGGTGATGCCACCTCAGGGGACAGCCCTGTAGCAGTTTCTCAGGTGAATAGAGCCTCAAAAGGCGAAGGGCAAGTCCCAAGGCATCGCGCCTCTACGGACACTGAAGCGAAGGACGAAAAGGCCACCATGGCGGGACAGAAGATCCGCATTCGGCTCAAGGCCTATGACCACGAGGTCATTGACAGCTCGGCGCGTAAGATCGTCGAAACTGTGACGCGTACTGGCGCACAGGTTGCTGGCCCGGTGCCGCTGCCGACGGAGAAGAACGTTTACTGCGTAATCCGATCGCCGCACAAGTACAAAGACTCGCGCGAGCACTTCGAGATGCGTACGCACAAGCGGCTGATCGACATCATCGACCCGACGCCGAAGACCGTCGACTCGCTCATGCGACTCGACCTTCCGGCCGGCGTCGACATCGAGATCAAGCTCTAAGGGACGCTGAAGACATGACCAAGCAGATCAAGGGAGTTCTGGGCGAAAAGCTCGGCATGACCCAGGTCTTCGACGACGCCGGCAAGATGGTGCCGGTGACGGTCCTGAAGGCCACTCCGTCAGTCGTGACTCGCGTGCGCACCCCGGAGACCGACGGCTACTCGGCCGTGCAGCTGGGCTACGGCCAGATCAACCCGCGCAAGGTGAACAAGCCGCTCGGCGACTACCTGCGCAAGCACGAGCTGACCCCCCGCCGCCACTACGTCGAGGTCCGGACCTCCGACGCCAGCGAGTACTCGCTTGGCCAGGAGATCACCGCCGACATCTTCGAGGTCGGCCAGCGGGTCGACGTCACGGGCAAGAGCAAGGGCAAGGGCTTCGCCGGCGTCATGAAGCGTCACGGCTTCAAGGGCCTCAGCGCGTCGCACGGTACCCAGCGCAAGCACCGCTCTCCCGGTTCCATCGGCGGCTGCGCCACGCCCGGCCGCGTGTTCAAGGGCCTGCGGATGGCCGGTCGCATGGGCAACGTGCGCAAGACCATCCAGAACCTCACCGTGTTCTCGGTCGACACCGAGAAGGGCCTCATTCTGGTCAAGGGTGCGGTTCCCGGCCCCAACGGCGGCCTGGTGCTCGTTCGCACCGCCGCGAAGGGGGAGAAGTAAGTCATGGCGACCATCGAGGTCAAGAACCCCGACGGCGGCGCGGCCAAGGGCAGCCTTGAGCTTCCCGAGGCGATCTTCGGTCGACAGGTCAACATCCCGTTGATCCACCAGGTCGTCATCGCGCAGGAGGCTGCTGCCCGTCAGGGCACGCACTCCACCAAGACCCGCGGCGAGGTCCGTGGCGGTGGCAAGAAGCCGTACCGCCAGAAGGGCACCGGTCGCGCCCGGCAGGGCTCCATCCGCGCTCCGCAGTTCACCGGCGGTGGCGTGGTGCACGGCCCCAAGCCGCGCGACTACAGCCAGCGGACGCCCAAGAAGATGAAGGCCGCCGCCCTGCGCAGCGCCCTCTCCGACCGGGCCAACCACGGCCGCGTGCACGTCATCAGCGAGTTCCTCGCCGAGGACGTCATCACCAAGCGCACCAGCACTGCTCTGACCGCGCTGCGCACGATCACCCAGTCCGACAAGGTTCTGGTCGTCCTGGCGCACGCCGACGAGCACAACCGGGTCGCGCTGCGCAACCTGCCCGAGGTGCACATCCTCGACGCCGACCAGCTCAACACGTACGACGTGTTGTACGCGGACGACATCGTGTTCTCCGAGGCCGGTTACGAGGAGTTCCTGGCGCACGCCCAGGGCGCCAAGGCCACGGCGTCTCAGGAGGACGACCAGTGAGGATCCCCGACCCTCGGGACATCATCATCGAACCGGTGATTTCCGAGAAGAGCTACGGCCTGATCGACCAGAACAAGTACACGTTCATGGTCCGGCCCGACGCCAACAAGACCCAGATCAAGATCGCGATCGAGAAGATCTTCGAAGTGAAGGTCACCTCCGTGAACACGATCAACCGTCAGGGCAAGCGCAAGCGCACCAAGTTCGGTTTCGGGAAGCGTCCCGACACCAAGCGCGCGATCGTGAGCCTCAAGGACGGCGACCGGATCGACATCTTCGGAGTCTGATCCACCCGCTGTGCCGTTTCGTCTCAAGTAACACGTAAAGGAATGCGCGAAGAAGATGGGCATTCGTAAGTACAAGCCGACGACCCCGGGTCGCCGCGGATCGAGCGTGAGCGACTTCGTCGAGATCACGCGCTCGACCCCGGAGAAGTCCCTGGTCCGTCCGCTCCACTCCAAGGGTGGGCGTAACGGCCACGGCCGTATCACCGCTCGCCACCAGGGCGGCGGCCACAAGCGCGCCTACCGCGTGATCGACTTCCGTCGTCACGACAAGGACGGCGTGCCGGCCAAGGTCGCGCACATCGAGTACGACCCGAACCGCACCGCGCGGATCGCCCTCCTGCACTACGTGGACGGCGAGAAGCGCTACATCCTGGCGCCCGCCGGCCTCAAGCAGGGCGACAAGATCGAGAACGGCCCCACGGCCGACATCAAGCCGGGCAACTGCCTCCCGCTGCGCAACATCCCCACGGGTACGTTCGTGCACGCGGTCGAGCTGAAGCCGGGCGGCGGCTCCAAGCTGGGCCGGTCGGCCGGATCGCAGATCCAGCTCCTCGCCAAGGAAGGCGCCTACGCCACGCTGCGTATGCCTTCCGGTGAGATGCGCCAGGTCGAGGTCACCTGCCGGGCGACCGTTGGACAGGTCGGCAACGCCGAGCAGTCCAACATCAACTGGGGCAAGGCCGGCCGTATGCGGTGGAAGGGCAAGCGCCCGACCGTCCGCGGTGTGGCCATGAACCCGATCGACCACCCGCACGGTGGTGGTGAGGGTAAGACCTCCGGTGGTCGCCACCCGGTCAGCCCTTGGGGTAAGTCCGAGGGCCGTACCCGCAAGCAGGGCAAGGCCAGCGACCGGCTCATCGTGCGTCGGCGTTCCAAGAAGAAGCGGTAAGGAGCACGTCTGATGCCACGTAGCCTTAAGAAGGGTCCCTTCATCGACCACCACCTGCTCAAAAAGGTGGAGGACCAGAATGCGAAGGACACCAAGAACGTCATCAAGACGTGGTCCCGTCGCTCCATGATCATCCCGGAGATGATCGGGCACACGATCGCCGTCCACGACGGGCGCAAGCACGTTCCCGTGTTCGTGTCGGACTCGATGATCGGCCACAAGCTCGGCGAGTTCGCTCCCACGCGCACTTTCCGTAGCCACGTCAAAGAAGACCGCCGCAGCCGCCGTTAACGGCTGCTGTTCTGGTCGATTCAGAACCAATTCCCCACGGTGCGTGGGGGTGAGAATTCCGTGAGCGAGGGAAAAGCGATGGGAACGAGGGCACAAGCGCGGTTCGTCCGCGTTACGCCCCGGAAGGCCCGCCGAGTGGTGGACCTTATTCGCGGGCTGCCCGCTGGCGAGGCTCAGGCGGTGCTCCGGTTCGCGCCTCAGGCGGCAAGTGAACCGGTGGGCAAGGTGCTCGCGAGCGCCATCGCCAACGCCGAGCACAACGACAAGCTGGAGCGCGAGTCGCTGGTCGTCAGCAGTGCGTGGGTGGACGAAGGACCGACACTGAAGCGTATCCGCCCGCGGGGCTTCGGCCGCGCGTTCCGGGTCACCAAGCGTACGAGCCACATCACCGTGGTCGTCGGACCGCGTGAGAGCGAAAGGACCCGATAGTGGGGCAGAAGATCAACCCGCACGGGTTCCGCCTCGGTATCACCACCGACTTCAAGAGCCGGTGGTTCGCCGACAAGCTGTACAAGGACTACGTCAAGGAAGACGTAGCCATCCGCAAGATGCTGACCAGCGGCATGGAGCGCGCCGGGATCTCCAAGGTCGAGATCGAGCGCACCCGTGAGCGCGTCCGCGTCGACGTCCACACCGCCCGGCCGGGCATCGTCATCGGCCGCCGTGGTGCGGAGGCCGACCGTATCCGGGCCGGCCTCGAGAAGCTGACCAAGAAGCAGGTCCAGCTGAACATTCTCGAGGTCAAGAACCCCGAGATCGACGCCCAGCTGGTTGCGCAGGGCGTTGCGGAGCAGCTGTCCAGCCGAGTCGCGTTCCGCCGGGCCATGCGCAAGGCGATGCAGAGCGCGATGAAGAGCGGGGCCAAGGGCATCCGTATCCAGTGCGGCGGTCGTCTCGGCGGCGCCGAGATGTCGCGCTCGGAGTTCTACCGCGAGGGTCGGGTGCCGCTGCACACGCTGCGCGCCGACATCGACTACGGCTTCTTCGAGGCCCGCACCACCTTCGGCCGCATCGGCGTGAAGGTGTGGATCTACAAGGGTGAGGCTCCCGCTACTCGGGCCGAGCGCGAGGCGGCCCAGGCCGCGCAGCGCGCGCCCGGTGGCGGTGGCGGCGGCGCTGGACAGCGTCGCGAGCGCCCGCAGCGTCGTCGTCGCGGTGGTCAGGCCGAGGGCAAGGCCGGTGCTCCGGCCGAGACCGCGCCTGCCGCTGAGAAGACCGGAAACGAGGGGAGCTGACCCATGCTCATTCCCCGTAGGGTCAAGCACCGCAAGCAGCACCACCCCAGCCTCAAGGGGCACGCAAAGGGTGGTACGAAGGTCAACTTCGGTGAGTACGGAATCCAGGCTCTGGAGTCCGCTTACGTCACCAACCGACAGATCGAGTCCGCGCGTATTGCGATGACTCGTCACATCAAGCGTGGCGGAAAGGTCTGGATCACGATCTTCCCGGACCGCCCGCTGACGAAGAAGCCCGCCGAGACCCGCATGGGTTCCGGTAAGGGTTCCCCGGAGTGGTGGGTCGCTCCGGTCAAGCCCGGACGTGTGATGTTCGAGCTGGCGGGTGTGCCGGAGCCCATCGCGAAGGAAGCTCTTCGCAGGGCGATGCACAAGCTGCCGATGAAGTGCAAGTTCGTGAAGCGAGAGGCGGGGGAGTAATGGCTAAGTCCCTGACCGCCACTGAGCTGCGCGACCAGTCCTCTGAGGACCTGGTCGGCAAGCTCAAAGAGGCGAAGGAAGAGCTGTTCAACCTCCGCTTCCAGGCCGCCACCGGGCAGCTGGACAACCACAGCCGGTTGCGCACCGTCAAGCGTGAGATCGCTCGGATCTACACGGTGATGCGGGAGCACGAGCTGGGCATCGTGTCACTTGCTGCCGGCGAGTCGGCTGAGAAGACGAAGGAAGCAGCCGAATGAGCGACAACGCAGTGACGCGGGACCAGGAGCGTAACTACCGCAAGGTGCGCGAAGGTTACGTGGTCAGCGACAAGATGGAGAAGACCGTCGTCGTGGAGGTGGAGGACCGCGTGAAGCACCCGCTTTACGGCAAGGTCATCCGCCGCACCACGAAGTACAAGGCCCACGACGAGGCGAACTCCGCCGGAATCGGTGACCGGGTCCGCGTGATGGAGACCCGGCCGCTTTCCGCGACTAAGCGCTGGCGCGTCGTGGAGATCCTGGAGAAGGCTAAGTAAGGGTTCGCAGACGCGATCCCTGACCCCCGGCCGGCGGCCGATTCGTGGAGATCGGCCGCCGCAGTGGGGTGGACCACCTAGCAAGCGCGGGTCGTGAACCCGCGCGCATATATCAGGAGCAGACGTGATTCAGCAGGAGTCGCGACTCAAGGTCGCCGACAACACGGGGGCCAAGGAGATCTTGACCATCCGTGTACTCGGTGGCTCGGGTCGGCGCTACGCCGGTATCGGTGACACGATCGTGGCGACCGTTAAGGACGCCATGCCCGGCGCCGGCGTTAAAAAGGGCGATGTCGTCAAGGCCGTTGTCGTGCGCACTACCAAGGAGCGCCGCCGGCCCGACGGCTCCTACATCCGCTTCGATGAGAACGCCGCCGTGCTCATCAAGGACGGTGGGGACCCGCGAGGCACCCGTATCTTCGGCCCGGTGGGCCGCGAGCTGCGGGACAAGAAGTTCATGCGCATCATTTCGCTGGCGCCGGAGGTGCTTTAGGCGATGAAGATCAAGAAGGACGACGAGGTCGTCGTCATCGCCGGCAAGGACAAGGGCGCCACGGGGAAGGTCAAGCGAGCCATCCCCAAGGAGCAGCGTGTCGTCGTCGAGGGCGTCAACCTCATCAAGAAGCACAAGAAGGCAAACCAGGCGGGCGGCCAGCAGGGCGAGGTCGTTACCCTCGAGGCCCCGATCCACGTGAGCAATGTCGCGCTCGTCGAGGACGGCAAGCCCACCCGTGTTGGTTACCGCTTCGAGGAAGACGGAACCAAGGTTCGGATCTCCCGCCGTACTGGTAAGGACATCTGATGACGGTTACGAACGAGGTCGAGGCTCCGGCGCTTCCGCGCCTGAAGGAGAAGTACCGCGCCGAGATCATCTCGGGTCTGCGCGACGAGTTCGACATCAAGAACATCATGCAGGTCCCCGGTCTCACGAAGATCGTGGTCAACATGGGTGTCGGCGAGGCTGCGCGGGACGCGAAGCTGATCCAGGGGGCCATCGCCGATCTTACGGCGATCACCGGCCAGAAGCCCAAGGTCAACCGCGCCAAGAACTCCATCGCGCAGTTCAAGCTGCGCGAGGGCCAGCCGATCGGCGCCAGCGTCACGCTGCGCGGCGACCGGATGTGGGAGTTCCTGGACCGGCTGCTCTCCCTGGCACTTCCCCGTATCCGTGACTTCCGTGGTCTGTCCCCGAAGCAGTTCGACGGTCGTGGCAACTACACCTTCGGTCTCACCGAGCAGGTCATGTTCCACGAGGTCGACCCCGACCGGGTCGACCGTCAGCGCGGTATGGACATCACGGTCGTCACCTCGGCGACCAACGATGACGAGGGGCGCGCCCTGCTCAAGCGGCTCGGTTTCCCCTTCAAGGAAGCGTAGGGGAGATAGAGATGGCTAAAAAGGCGCTCATCGCCAAGGCGAACCGGAAGCAGAAGTTCGAGGTTCGCGCGTATACTCGATGCTCGCGGTGCGGTCGTCCGCGCGCGGTCTTCCGGAAGTTCGGCCTGTGCCGTATCTGCTTCCGCGAGATGGCGCACCGGGGCGAGCTGCCCGGCATCACCAAGTCCAGCTGGTAAAGAGCTCTGCGCGGGCCGGCCTGATCCAGGCCGGCCCCGGGCTCGCCGGCAGGCAGGCGGCCTCCCCCTCGGGTCCGGTCGCCTCGGCAACACATATTCAACCGACAGGGCACTGTGACGGGTGCTGCGCACCGACGTCACCGTGCCCATGACCACGCCGTAGGTCCTAGAGGAACTCCCGCCCCAGGCGGGGGAACGGGCTCAGAGGAAGAGACCCGTCCTTGGGGAAACCACAGCGAGGAAGGGCCAATCGGCCATGACGATGACCGACCCGATCGCAGACATGCTCACGCGTCTGCGTAACGCGAATTCGGCGTATCACGACACCGTGACGATGCCGTATTCCAAGATCAAGGCACACATCGCCGAGATCCTCCAGCAGGAGGGGTACGTCCAGGGCTGGCGTGCCGAAGACGCCGTGGTGGGCCAGAGCCTCGTGGTGGACCTGAAGTACGGTCCCACCCGTGAGCGCTCCATCGCCGGCGTCCGCCGCGTTTCCAAGCCCGGCCTCCGGGTCTACGCGAAGAAGGACAACCTTCCGCGGGTCCTGGGCGGCCTTGGTGTGGCCATCATTTCGACGTCCGGTGGCCTGATGACTGACAAGCAGGCCAAGAAGAACGGCGTGGGCGGCGAAGTCCTCGCCTACGTCTGGTAAAGGGAGAGATTTCAGCATGTCGCGAATCGGTCGACTGCCGGTCTCGGTCCCTAAGGGCGTCGAAGTCACGATTGACGGGCAAGACGTCAAAGTCAAGGGGCCGAAGGGCGAACTGAAGCACACCGTAACCCTGCCGATCACGGTCGAGCAGGAGAACGGCGAGATCACGGTCGCGCGCTCGGATGACAAGCCGGAGACGCGATCGCTGCACGGTCTGACCCGTGCGCTGATCGCCAACCTCATCGAGGGCACCTCGAAGGGGTACAGCAAGACGCTGGAGATCCACGGCGTGGGTTACCGCGTCATGGCCCGCGGATCGAACCTGGAGTTCGCTCTCGGGTTCAGCCACCCGGTCGTGGTGGAGCCCCCGGAGGGCATCACTTTCAAGGTCGAGAAGCCGACCCTGCTGCACATCGAGGGAATCGACAAGCAGCTGGTCGGGCAGGTGGCGGCCAACATTCGGAGCCTGCGCAAGCCTGACCCGTACAAGGCCAAGGGTGTGCGCTACAAGGGTGAGCACATCCGCCGCAAGGCCGGAAAGGCTGGTAAGTAAGCATGGCGAAGAAGAGGTCGTCGCTTACTCGCAAGGGCACTGCCGCACGCTCGGCCTCCCGGTCGCGCCGGCACCTGCGGGTCCGCAAGAAGGTTCAGGGTACGACCGCGCGTCCGCGTCTGGTCGTCACCCGGTCCGCCAAGCACATCGTCGCGCAGATCGTGGACGACACCCAGGGCCTGACCCTGGCGTCCGCCTCCACCATGGATGCCTCCATCCGTGGCGACGAGAGCAAGAAGACCGAGAAGTCGCAGAAGACGGGCGAGCTGCTCGCCCAGCGCGCGAAGACCGCCGGCGTGACGTCGGTCGTCTTCGACCGTGGCGGCTACCGGTACCACGGTCGCATCGCCGCGCTGGCCGACGGCGCGCGCGCGGCCGGGCTGGAGTTCTAGTGATGACTCCTGCCAACCGCATTTTCATCGACGGGAAGAGGAACCACTAATGGCTGCAGCTCCGCGGCGCGGCGCCGGTGGCGAGCGGCGCTCTGGTGGCCGTGACGATCGCCGCGGCGGCTCCGCCGACAAGGGTGTCTCCTACATCGAACGCGTAGTGAAGATCAACCGGGTCGCCAAGGTTGTCAAGGGCGGCCGGCGGTTCAGCTTCACCGCTCTGGTCGTCGTCGGCGACGGCAACGGCATGGTCGGTGTCGGCTACGGCAAGGCCAAGGAAGTTCCCGCGGCCATCGCCAAGGGTGTCGAAGAGGCCAAGAAGAACTTCTTCAAGGTCGCCCGGATCCAGGGCACGATCGTGCACCAGGTCCAGGGCGAAGACGCAGCCGGCGTGGTCATGCTCCGCCCGGCCGCTCCCGGTACCGGTGTTATCGCCGGTGGCCCGGTGCGTGCCGTGCTGGAGTGCGCCGGCATCCACGACATCCTGAGCAAGTCGCTCGGGTCGTCCAACCCGATCAACATCGTGCACGCGACGGTGGCCGCCCTCAAGGGCCTGAACCGTCCCGAGGAGATCGCGGCCCGCCGTGGGCTGCCGATCGAGGACGTCGCTCCGGCCGCCATGCTGCGCGCTCGCGCGGAAGCGAAGGCGGGGGCTTAAGTCATGGCGAAGCTGAAGATCACGCAGGTCCGATCCAAGATCGGCGGCAAGCAGAAGCAGCGTGACACCCTGACCACTCTCGGCCTCGGACGCATCGGCAAGGCCGTGGTCCGCGAGGACATTCCTCAGGTCCGTGGGCAGATCAACGTTGTCGCGCACCTCGTCACTGTCGAGGAGGTCAGCTGATGAGCGAGAAGTACTCTCCGGACGAGCTGCTCAAGATCCACCACCTGCGTCCTGCTCCGGGCTCCAACAAGGCCAAGACCCGCAAGGGCCGTGGCGAGGCGTCCAAGGGCAAGACGGCGGGTCGCGGTACCAAGGGCACGAAGGCTCGCGGTAGTGTCCCCGTCGGTTTCGAGGGTGGCCAGATGCCCCTCATCCGACGGATCCCGAAGCTCAAGGGCTTCTCCAACGCCAAGTTCAAGACCACCTACCAGGTCGTGAACTTGGACAGGATCAGCGAGCTGTACCCCGATGGTGGCGAGGTCACCGTCGAGGGTCTGGTCGCCAAGGGCGCGGTTCGCAAGAACCAGCTCGTGAAGGTCCTGGGAACCGGCGAGATCTCCGTGGCCGTCCAGGTGAGCGTCAACGCGCTCTCCGAGGCTGCCAAGGAGAAGATCGTCGCGGCCGGTGGCACTGCCACCGAGCTGTAAGCGAGATTCCCACGTGGATTCATGGGGCGTCTGCCGGGTAAACCCACTAGATTGGGTGGACCGGCAGGCGCCCCTGTCTTTTCCGGGGCCGCGAATTCTTCGGAGCGCGACTCCTGTGTGACCTGGAGTGATCAATTTTGAGTCCACTCTGGTCCACACCAATCCGCGGATGGCTGCTAATCTGCCATCTGCTTGCCAGACTTCCGGGCTCTACGTTCTCGCGTAGAGCTGACGATTACGACGATCCAGGATCGGCCGCGATGTCTCGATTCGGTCCCGCTGCCGAAGCCTCGCAGGAGGAGACGTGCTAAGTGCGTTCGTCCGTGCATTCCGCACGCCTGACCTGCGTAACAAGCTGCTTTTCACCCTATTCATCCTGACCATCTTCAGGCTCGGCTCGGTTATTCCGGCCCCTGGGGTCAACCCTGCTGTGATCAAGCAGTGTGTTGAGCAGGTCACGGACCCCGCAAGCGGCTCCAGCTCGGTGTACTCGCTGGTCAACCTGTTCAGTGGCGGTGCGCTGCTGCAGCTTGCGATCTTCGCGTTGGGCATCATGCCCTACATCACCGCGAGCATCATCTTGAACCTGCTCACGGTGGTGATCCCGCGGCTGGAGAGCCTGAAGAAGGAGGGCCAGGCCGGGCAGACCAAGATCACGCAGTACACGCGTTATCTGACGGTCGCCCTCGCGGTCCTCCAGGCCACCAGCATGATCGCCATGGCCCGCAGCGGGCAGTTGTTCCAGGGAACGTCCTGTCAGGACTCCAGCCAGTACATGAACCAGGACCTGATCACCCTCATCACGATGGTCTTCGTGATGACGGCTGGTACCTGCGTCATCATGTGGTTCGGCGAGATGATCACCGAGCGTGGCGTCGGCAACGGCATGTCGCTGTTGATCTTCGCGCAGATCGTCGCGGTCTTCCCCTCCTCCATGATGCGAATCTGGCAGGAGCAGAGCGTGTGGGTCTTCGCCATCATCTGTGTGGCGGGCCTCTTCCTCATCACGACGGTGGTCTTCATCGAGCAGGCGCAGCGCCGTATCCCGGTGCAGTACGCCAAGCGGATGGTCGGTCGCCGGATGTACGGGGGAAGCTCCACCTACATCCCGCTCAAGGTCAACCAGGCCGGCGTCATCCCCGTCATCTTCGCTTCGTCGCTGCTCTACCTTCCGCAGCTCGCGGTCGGCCTTATGGGTTCCGACTCCGAGAGTCCGGTGGTGAACTTCCTCACCAAGTACTTCGATCCCACGGGGACCCACCCGGTCTACATGGCAACCTTCTTCGCCATGATCGTGGGCTTCGCGTTCTTCTACGTCGCGATTACCTTCAACCCCACTGAAGTCGCCGACAACATGAAGAAGTACGGTGGGTTCATCCCGAGTATTCGCCCGGGGCGTCCGACTGCCGAGTACCTGGACTACGTCCTCACCCGGTTGACGACCCCTGGTGCGCTGTACCTGGGTCTGATCGCGCTGCTGCCGATGTTGGCTCTGGGAGCGTCCGGAGCCTCTGCGAACTTCCCGTTCGGCGGTACCAGCATCCTGATCATGGTCGGTGTCGGGCTGGACACGGTGAAGCAGATCGAGAGTCACCTCCAGCAGAGAAACTACGAAGGTTTTCTGCGATAGATGCGTGCCGTATTGGTGGGACCTCCCGGTGCCGGTAAAGGTACCCAGGCCCAGATCCTGGCGTCAGAGTTGTCAATTCCGAAGGTGTCCACCGGTGACATCTTCCGTGCCAACGTCAGTGGTGGCACGGAGTTGGGCAAGCAGGCAAGCGCGTTCATGGACCGGGGTGACCTCGTACCTGACGAGGTCACCAACGCCATGGTCAAGGACCGACTGGCAGAAGAGGACGCGCGGGACGGCTTCCTCCTGGACGGCTTCCCGCGCAACGTGGCCCAGGCGCGAACCCTGGACACGATGCTCGGCGAGTTGGACAGCCGGCTCGACGTGGTCCTCGAACTCGTTGTCGACGAAGAAGAGGTGATCCGTCGTCTCGCCGAGCGCGCGGCGATCGACCACCGCAGCGACGACAACGAGGAGACCATTCGTCACCGGTTGGTGGTCTACCGCGAGCAGACCGCTCCGCTGGTCTCCTTCTACGAGGAGCAGGGGCTTCTCGTGAAGGTCGACGCCATCGGTTCGGTCGAGGACGTCACCGAGCGGGCGCTTGCCGCGCTGAAGAGCAAGGCGTGATGTTTCGTAAAGGTCAGTCCAACATCCAGCTGAAGTCTCCGGCTGAGATCGTGAAGATGCGGGCTGCGGGCCAGATCGTGGCCCGCACGCTCGACACCCTGAGGGCGTCGGTTCGGCCAGGTATGACGACCCTCGACCTCGACGAGATCGCCGAGCGCAGCATCCGCGACGCGGGTGCCGTGCCGTCCTTCAAGGGCTACCACGGCTTTCCGGGGTCGATCTGCGCCTCGGTCAACGAGGAGGTCGTGCACGGGATCCCCAGCGCCGAGAGAGTACTCGCCGACGGCGACGTCATCTCCATCGACTGCGGGGCGATTCTCGACGGCTGGCACGGAGACTCCGCCATCACCGTCGCGGTCGGTGCGGTCCCCGATGCCGACCTCGCGGGAATGGCCGTCTGCGAAGAGGCCATGTGGCAGGGCATCGCGATGCTTCGCCCCGGTAACCGACTGGGCGACATCGGACAGGCGATCGGTGGTTACATCGCCTCGCAGGGCCGCTACGGCAACGTCCGTGAATACGGTGGCCACGGCATCGGCACCGAAATGCACATGGAACCGCACGTCCTCAACTACGCGCAGACCAGCCGCGGCATCAAGCTGGTCGAGGGCATGTGCCTGGCGATCGAGCCGATGGTCAACCTCGGCTCCCGCCACGTGGTCCAACTCGACGACGGTTGGACCGTTGTCACCCAGGACGGCAAGCGTTCCTCCCACTTCGAGCACTCGGTCGCCATCACCGCCGAGGGTCCTTTGGTTCTCACCGCCCGGGCGGAGAACCGGGACAAGATCGCCGACATGGGACTGCCCGACCCCGGCTTCTAGTCCGTGGCCGTTTCGGGGCTCGCGGTATTCTTCGCGAGTCCCGAGCGAGCCTTAGACTGGGGGCCACGATGGTGGTCGATGAGGTGGTGTGACGGTGTCCGAGTCAAGTCCCGAACTCAGGGCGTCCGACGGCGACCGCGACCTTGTCGCCAAGCGCCTGCAGGAACACTTCGCACAGGGCCGGCTGGACAGCGACGAATTCAACTCCCGTCTCGGATCGGTCTACCGTGCTCGGACCGCCCAGGAACTCGCGCTGGTCACCGAAGACCTTCCCGAACGCGATCTCGCCGACCTTCCCGGTCTGGTCGCCGGCTCCCCCGCCGGTGCCCGTCAAGGGGGGCTGCTCCGCGATCCCGCCCTGGTCATTCCGTGGCTCACGTGGGCCGGCGTCAACACGCTCTGCTTCTCCATCTGGTTGATGGTCTATCTCGGCGGCGGCACGCACTATCCGTGGTTCCTGTGGGTGGCGATTCCCTGGGGAGTGGTCATGCTGTTCGTGACGGCCGGAGTGGTCGCTCTCAACCGCGGACACGACCCGCAGTCCTGAGCCCCTGTCCGGCGGCGTGTAGGTGGCCGGGGCACTCGGTCCGATCCGTTAAACTGATTGTGCCCACACTCGGGTTGTTGGGTCAGTCTGCCTCCATTCGCGTCTGACGTTCACGTTGGCGTATGCTATTGCAGTTGACCTGAAGTTTCAGTGTTCAATTTCGCAGCCGGATCCGAGATCTCCATCAACGGGGTTCGTCGTGTCCGGTGCTTCCCCCGCGTGCGGGGGTGATTTCAGAAGGCGTGGAGGATATGGCCAAGAAAGACGGCGCCATCGAGATTGAGGGCTCCGTTATCGAGTCCCTCCCCAACGCTATGTTCCGAGTGGAGCTCGACAACGGGCACAAGGTCCTCGCGCACATCAGCGGCAAGATGCGAATGCACTACATCCGCATCCTTCCCGATGACCGTGTGGTCGTGGAGCTCAGCCCGTACGACCTCACCCGCGGGCGCATCGTTTACCGCTACAAGTAGCTTCTCCGCTCGCGCGCAGACCGTCGAGGTTCGGCGCGCAGGTGGACTCAAGTCCCGGAGCAACCCATGAAGGTCAAGCCGAGCGTCAAGAAGATCTGCGCGAAGTGCCGAGTGATCCGCCGCAACGGCCGGATCATGGTCATTTGCTCGGACCCGCGGCACAAGCAGCGTCAGGGCTAGTCCAGCTCTTCTCGGCGGCATCTCGGGTCGCGCACGGCCGTCACGGCCCGGCGCGGCGCACATGAAGAATCTCGTTCCGATCCCGGACCGGCGCATCGCGCCTGGAAGGGACCACCCCCGGTCGGAGGCCGGGGCCTCGTCGATTGGGCGATGAGAGGAACAGGGACGGGACAGACCTCCGCAAAGCACAAAGGAGTTCGCCCAGATGGCACGCCTTGCAGGCGTTGACCTCCCCCGCGAAAAGCGGGTGGAGATCGCTCTGACCTACGTTTTCGGGATCGGCCGCACGCGCGCGACCGAAACCCTCGCCAACACCGGTGTCAACCCCGACACCCGCGTTCACGCCCTCACCGAGGACGAGCTCGTCAAGCTCCGTGAGTGGATCGACGCCAACTACAAGGTCGAGGGCGACCTGCGGCGCGAGGTCGCAGCCGACATTCGCCGCAAGATCGAGATCGGTTGCTACCAGGGCATCCGGCACCGCCGTGGCCTTCCGGTCCACGGTCAGCGCACGCAGACCAACGCGCGTACCCGCAAGGGCAAGAAGAAGACCGTGGCCGGCAAGAAGAAGGTCGGCAAGAAGTAGTCCGTCCGGACTCGACCGTTTTTACGGGTCCGGAAGTCACAACGGACCGATGATCTTGGGAGTTTGAGGAATGCCGCCTAAGGGCCGTCAGGGCGCCGCGCGTAAGGTGCGCCGCAAGGAAAAGAAGAACGTTGTCCACGGACACGCTCACATCAAGAGCACGTTCAACAACACCATCGTGAGCATCACCGACCCGACCGGTGCGGTGATCGCGTGGGCAAGCTCCGGGCAGGTCGGCTTCAAGGGCTCTCGTAAGTCCACGCCGTTCGCCGCCCAGATGGCGGCCGAGGCCGCCGCCCGCCGCGCTCAGGAGCACGGTGTGCGCAAGGTCGACGTCTTCGTCAAGGGTCCCGGCTCCGGCCGCGAGACCGCGATCCGCTCGCTCCAGGCGACCGGCCTGGAGGTCGGCTCGATCCAGGACGTCACGCCGGTTCCGCACAACGGCTGCCGTCCGCCGAAGCGTCGCCGGGTCTGATCCCGGTCCCATTCGCACCGGTTGTGCCGTCCGCCTCGGCCGTCAGGCTTGGGCGGCGGCCCGACCGGGCACCTTCAAGGTAATAGTTGCGGCTCCACGCGCCGTGGAGCCGGCCAGTGGCCGTCATATAGCGGGCGGCCGTGGGAAAGGAAGTAACGGACAATGCTGATTGCTCAGCGTCCCACCCTGATCGAGGAGTCGATCTCCGAATACCGCTCCAAGTTCGTCATCGAACCCCTGGAGCCGGGCTTTGGTTACACGATCGGCAACTCGCTGCGTCGGACTCTCCTGTCGTCCATCCCCGGTGCGGCTGTCACCAGCCTGCGCATCGAGGGCGTCGAGCACGAGTTCACCACCGTGCCCGGCGTCAAAGAGGACGTCACCGAGATCATCCTGAACCTCAAGGGTCTCGTCGTCAGCTCCGAGCACGACGAGCCGGTGCTGATGTACCTGCGCAAGCAGGGCCCGGGTGTCGTCACCGCTGCTGACATCGCGCCCCCGGCCGGTGTCGAGGTGCACAACCCCGAGTTGCACATCGCGACCCTGAACAGCAAGGGCAAGCTGGAGATGGAGCTGACGGTCGAGCGCGGCCGCGGTTACGTCTCGGCGACGCAGAACAAGCAGCCCGGACAGGAGATCGGTCGTATTCCGATCGACTCCATCTACTCCCCGGTGCTGCGGGTGACCTACAAGGTCGAGGCGACCCGAGTCGAGCAGCGGACCGACTTCGACCGGCTCATCCTGGATGTCGAGACCAAGCCGTCCATCCGTCCCCGTGACGCGGTGGCGAGCGCTGGTAAGACCCTGGTCGAGCTGTTCGGTCTGGCCCGTGAGCTCAACGTCGACGCCGAGGGTATCGACATGGGCCCCTCGCCCACGGACGCGGCGCTTGCCGCGGACCTGGCGCTGCCCATCGAGGACCTCAACCTCACGGTGCGCTCCTACAACTGCCTGAAGCGCGAAGGCATCCACAGCGTGGGCGAACTTGTCGCCCGCTCTGAGCAGGACCTCTTGGATATAAGGAATTTCGGCGCGAAGTCCATCGAAGAGGTCAAGCAGAAGCTGATCGACATGGGGCTTTCGCTGAAGGACTCCCCGCCTGGGTTCGACCCCACGAGCGCGGCCGACTCCTACGGATCCGACGAGGACGACCAGTCCTACGTCGAGACCGAGCAGTACTAGCCCCGAAGACCTTGGTCGGCGGCCGAGTGCGGCCGGACCGATCGCACACTAGGAGAACGACACATGCCCACGCCCACGAAGGGCCCTCGCCTGGGTGGCGGCCCAGCGCATGAGCGGCTCATGCTGGCGAGCCTCGCGACTTCGCTGTTCCAGCACGGTCGGATCAAGACCACCGAGGCCAAGGCCAAGCGCCTGCGCCCCTACGCGGAGAAGCTCATCTCCCTCGGCAAGCGCGGCGACCTGCACGCGCGTCGCCAGGTGATGACCAAGATCCTGGACAAGGGCGTCGTGCACGAGCTCTTCACCGAGATCG
Organism: Nocardiopsis ansamitocini; assembly: GCF_030268225.1. Lineage (GTDB taxonomy): Bacteria > Actinomycetota > Actinomycetes > Streptosporangiales > Streptosporangiaceae > Nocardiopsis_D > Nocardiopsis_D ansamitocini. Next base: position 189,292 of record NZ_BSQG01000006.1, read on the forward strand.
GCCCGCGCTACGAGAACCGCAGCGGTGGCTACACCCGCATCACCAAGGTCGGTCCGCGCAAGGGCGACAACGCGCCCATGGCCGTGATCGAGCTGGTCGAGGCACTGGCTGCCCCGGCTGCCACCACGGCTCCGGCCCCTGCGCAGGAGACCAAGGCCGAGGACACCAAGGCCGAGGAGAAGTCCGCCGAGGCCGCCTCGGAGGAGACCGCTGCTCCGGCCGAAGGCGATGCCGAGGCTGCGGAGAGCACCGAGAAGTAAGGCGCTCGACGCCTGTATTCGCACCACAGGAGTGCCCGGTCCCCTCAGGGGCCGGGCATTCTTGGTATCCAAGGGGAACGGCTGTTGAACGACGAGGAACAGGTCTGGCTCCGACTCGACATCTCCTACGACGGCACCGATTTCTCCGGCTGGGCCCATCAGCCGGGGTTGCGCACCGTACAGGGGACGCTCCAGGAGGCGCTTGCCCGTGTCTTGCGGTTGGAACAAGAAGCCGCCATCGGCTGTGCCGGGCGTACCGACGCGGGTGTGCACGCTCGGGGTCAGGTCGCGGAGGTCGCGATCCCTGCTCGGCTGTGGGCCGAGGAAGGCGACCGGTTGCTGCGCAGGCTGGCGGGAGTGCTGCCCCCCGATGTTCGTGTACGCGCGGTCGGCCGTGCACCAGAGGGCTTCAGCGCGCGTTTCTCCCCCTTGTTCCGCCGCTACGTCTATCGGGTCAGTGATGCTCCGGGCGGGGTCGACCCGCTGCGCAGGAACGACGTGCTGTGGCACCGCCACCCGCTGGATGTGGACCTGATGAACCGGGCAGCGGCCAAACTGCTCGGAGAGCACGATTTCGCAGCTTATTGCCGCAGGCGTGAGGGAGCCTCCACCATTCGCGAACTTCAGCGGGTGGAGTGGGAGAGGGAGGGGGAGCACCTCTACGCCGGTACGGTCCAGGCTGACGCGTTCTGCCACAACATGGTCCGTGCCCTGGTCGGTGCGCTCCTGGCGGTGGGCGACGGGCGTCGGGGCCCCGACTGGCCGGCCGAGGTCCTGTCGGCCCGGGTGCGCGACTCTTCCGTGCATGTGGTGTCGCCGCGGGGGCTCAGCCTTGAGGAGGTGCGCTATCCCTCCGACGGCGAGCTGGCGGCACGAGCTGCGCAGACCCGCCGATTCCGTACGCTCGCCCCGAAAGACGCTTCCTGAGCGAAGGGCGCCGGACCGCAGAGAGGGCGGGAAGGGCCGGCCGGTCCGCGTAGCGCAGGGTCCGTCGGTCGCCGCCGCGGTGGGGGGTCCCACCGCGGCGGCTGCCCGATCTAGAGGGCCCGTTCTCCGAGCGGCCGTAGGGCCAGGTCGATGAACTCTTCACCGGTTTCGGCGAGTGCGGAGTCCGCCTCCTCCGGTGTGCTGCCGTCGGTGTTGGCGGTCAGGGTGAAGACGACGTAGCGGCCCCACAGCGCGCCGGACGCGTGACCGCCCGCGCCTTCGAGGCGTTCCGCACCCGTTCCCTCAGGTCCGGCGAGTCCGGCGAACCATTGCAGTTCGGCGGGGTCCTGCCCCTCGTGCACAGCCTTGGCGCTGACGGTGTCGGGAAGCGCGGCGACTCCTACCGTGACGGCGCGGGTCAGCGACTCGTTGACATAGGTGGCCCGGACCACTTGTCGGCACCCGTTGTCGTCGAGGACCTGCCCGAAATCGCCCTGTGCGGTCGTCTCGCACTTGTCGGTGTCGTCGTTGACCACCAGGGTGTATGTCTCGCCGCTGATTTCGACGTTCTCCTGGGCGAAGAGCTCGCCTGGTTTGAGCGGCGCGGGATCGGTGGATTCGTCCGAGACCAGGGTGGTGTCGAAGTCCGCGGGGTCCGGTTGACCGCCGCTGGTGGCGAGCAGGAACGCCCCGCCGCCACCGATGACCACGAGTGCGGCAAAGCCCCCCGCCATGGCGAGGGTCGTGCGGTCCACTCCGCTCCCTCGGCTGCCCCGCCCGTTTCTGCCGCCACCGCCACCGCCACCGTTGCGGCCGCGACCGCCGCGTTTGCTGCGGCGCTCCTCGCTGTACTCGTCGAAGCCGGAGAGGTCGATCTGAGCGGTACTGGCGGTCTTCTCCTGGGGCGGCACTTCGTCGCGGAACATGGGGCGGCCGCCGTAAAGGTCCTCGCGTACGGGCGGGATGGCCTGGGTCGCGTCCTCATCGGGTACCGGCGGGATGGCCTGGGTGACGTTGTCGTCTTCGCGCACCGGCGGGATGGCCTGGGTCACGCCCTCGTCCGCGTCCGGGTACCGGCCCTGTCCGGACTGCGGTGAGAGCACGCGTCCCTGAAGAGGCTGGCCGTGCGACTCCGGCGGCGTCGGTTGTTGGGTGTGCCAGGTGGGTGGTTGGGCGGGGTCGGCCGGTGGCGGTGGAGGGCCCTGCGGGGTCCACGGCTGCTCGGGGGCCGCCCATTGCCCCGGGGGGACATGGCCTTTTGCAGGGGGCGCGGGAGGGAGGGCATTGAGGGAGGGGCGGGGGGCCGAAGGTGCCGGCGGTGGACCGCCGGGCTGCCCATAGGACCAGGGGGGCGGTTGTTGGGTGTGCCAGGTGGGTGGTTGGGCGGGGTTGGCCGGTGGCGGTGGAGGGCCCTGCGGGGTCCACGGCTGCTGGGGGCCGTGTTGCGATGGGAGATGGCCTCCGGTCGGGGTGTCCCAAGGGGGGTGGGGTTGGCCCGGGTGGGGTGCCGGCGCCCCCTGGGCGCCCCAGCTGTTCGCCGGGTGCTGCGGACCCGAGAAGGGCTGCTCCGCAGGCGGGGTCGGAGGACCGAGGGGGTCGTCGATGCGGTAGCTGTGCCGGGGCTGGGGCCCCGAGGAGGCTCCTGGCTGGAGGGGGTCGTCCCAGGGTGTGCCTTGGGCCGCCCGGTCCTCGTCGGAGTGGGGTGTCAGGGGGTGCTGAGGCCTGGCCGAGGGGGAATCGTAACCGTCGGCGGGCTCGTTCGAGTGCGATGCGATGGGAGAACTCCGGGGACTGTCCGTGGGCGGTGAGCGGCCCTCTTCGGGGACCCCGCTCCCGCCGCGTGGTGCGTCGCGAGCTTCGTATTCTCGCGCGCCTGAGGTCGGTTGGGAACTCTTCGACCGGTGGGGGCAGGTCGTCTGCTGCTCGCGTCGGAAAACGCCGTCCGATCTACGGTGTTCGGCTTCTCCTCGGTCGACTGTGGGACGGTGGGGCCGGGGGCGGCCGGGGGCACCGGGAGGGTATGGCCCCATCGGTCGATGCGTGGGTGAAACCGGGGGCGGAGCCCCGCTCCTGGACGTGCGCGTCCGGCAGGCACAGGTGCGGGTGCGCAGGTGGAGCGGAGCGCTGTTGCTGCCGCGGAGCATGGTGTCCGGTAGCGTGACCACCCCACTGCGGGTACGCGCTATGCTCGCGTTCGCGCCGGTAGTGCCTCTCCCATCCTATTAGGTGTTTGTCTGAGGCCAATATCCCAATACTGCATCGCGTGCCGGGGGCTTTCCGTGCCGCTCTCCGCTGTCGGACAGGCGTTCCTGGTGGGCGATGGTCGACGGCGGGACCAAACCACTCATCGGGCAAGGCATAATGAGAGTGGAGTAATCACGTGCCCCGGCAGGACCACTGGCCGGCCCATGAAAACAGACGTAAGCATCATGGGCCGTTTTGACCCGTAGCGTGTCCGGTGGTTATGATTCTCCGTCGTTGTGCGTTGAGTTGCCGTGGGTTCCCACTTGATCTCGTTGGGCGCCGATCACGCATCACTGTCTGCGCACTCAGACCATCGGGCCGACCTCCACACCGCGGGTGGTCCGGTCCAGTAATACGAGTTCCCCATTTCCGCTCGCGGAGATGGACACCGCCGACTGAGAAGGCAATACGATCGTGCGCACATTCAGCCCCAAGCCCAGCGATGTCCAGCGTCAGTGGCACGTCATCGACGCGTCCGACCTCGTGCTCGGCCGGCTGGCCAGCCACGTCGCCGTGCTGCTCCGCGGTAAGCACAAGCCGTACTTCGCGCCCCACCTCGACACCGGTGACTTCGTGATCATCGTCAACGCCGACAAGGTGGCGCTGACCGGTAACAAGCTGGTGCAGAAGCGGGCCTACCGGCACTCCGGCTACCCGGGTGGTCTGCGGTCGGTCTCCTACGGCGACCTGCTCGCGAAGAACCCCGAGCGCGCCGTCGAGAAGGCCATCAAGGGCATGCTGCCCAAGAACTCCCTTGGCCGCGACATCGCCAAGAAGCTCAAGGTCTATGCCGGGCCGGAGCACCCGCACCAGGCCCAGCAGCCGGTGCCGTTCGAAATCACCAAGATCGAGCAGCCCGCTTAGGCGTTCGCGAGACTACAAGGAAGCACGAGGAGAACCGTGGTCGAGCCCACCGGCATCGAAGACGTTCAGGAATTCGACGAGAACTCCGAGGAGTTCCCGGCCGAGTACACCACCGAGAGTGCCGAGGAGCCGGGCGGGGCGTACGTTCCCACCGCTTCTGGCCCCGGCGCCGGAACCGGCCGCCGCAAGACCGCCATCGCGCGCGTCCGCATCAACCCGGGTGCCGGCGAGTGGAAGGTCAACGGCAAGCCGCTCGAGGTGTACTTCCCGGACAAGGTCCACCAGCAGCTCATCAAGGAGCCCCTGGTCGCCCTTGGTTTTGAAGACGCCTACGACGTCTTCGCCCGCCTCAACGGCGGTGGCCCCAGCGGCCAGGCCGGTGCCCTGCGCCACGGCCTCGCCCGCGCACTCGCCGGGCTGGACCCGGAGAACAACCGTCCGCCGCTGAAGAAGGCCGGCCACCTCACCCGTGACGACCGCGAGGTCGAGCGCAAGAAGGCCGGTCTCAAGAAGGCCCGCAAGGCCCCGCAGTACTCCAAGCGGTAACAGCCCTCTGGGCTCTTGCCGACTGGTTCTCGCGGCCGCGACACCGATCGCGGTCGCGGCTACGGCCCGACGGCCATCCGGATCAATCCGGGTGGCCAGTGCGGGCCGTAGCTGTTTTCTGACCAGGTTCCCACGGGTGTACTCGGTCCCCCCCTTATCGAAATGGCGTCGTGTTCGCGCCGTCATCCTGACGAAACGAGGCGATTGTTTCGTGACTCGACTGTTTGGCACAGACGGAGTCCGCGGGGTCGCGGGACGCGACCTCACCGCCGCGCTGGCTCTCGACCTCGCGGTTGTGGCCGCCCAGGTACTGGCCACCGAGCCCACGGAGGGATCCCGGCCGCTCGCGGTGGTCGGCCGGGATCCCCGTGCCTCGGGTGAGTTCCTGGAGGCGGCGGTCGTGGCCGGTCTGGCCAGCGCCGGCGTCGACGTGGTTCGACTGGGCGTGCTGCCCACCCCCGCGGTCGCCTATCTCACCGGCGCGCTGAACGCCGACTTCGGCGTCATGCTCTCGGCCAGCCACAATCCCGCCCCCGACAACGGGATCAAGTTCTTTGCCCGCGGCGGACACAAACTGCCCGATGCCGTCGAGGACGCGATCGAGGAGCGCCTGGGGCGCACCGTCGCGGGTGCGGTCGGTGCTGACGTCGGCCGGGTCACCGACTCCTCCGACGGTGGCGAGCGCTACATCGAGCACGTGGTGAACTCCCTGCCGCAGCCGCTCACCGGTCTCAAGGTGGTCGTGGACTGTGCCAACGGCGCCTCCTCGGGCGTTGCCCCTGAGGCACTGCGTCGAGCAGGGGCCGAGGTCATCGCGATCGGCGACCGGCCCAACGGGCTCAACATCAACGAGGGCTGTGGCTCCACCCACCTGGAGACGCTCAGCGCCGCCGTCCGCGAACACGGTGCCGACGCCGGTATCGCTCACGACGGTGACGCCGACCGCTGCCTTGCGGTGGCCGCTGACGGTTCCGTCATCGACGGTGACCAGATCCTGGCCATCCTCGCCCTGGAACTGCGTGAGGCGGGACGACTGGCCGAGGACACCCTCGTGGTGACGGTGATGTCCAACCTGGGGCTGAAGCTGGCGATGAAGGAGGCCGGCATCACGCTGGTCGAGACGCTGGTCGGCGATCGCTACGTGCTGGAGGCCATGCGCTCGGGGTCCTACTCGCTGGGCGGCGAGCAGTCCGGGCACGTGATCCTCCTGGAGCACGCCAGCACTGGGGATGGTCTGCTGACCGGTCTGCACCTGCTGGCCGCCATGAACCGGCGCGGTCTCGCGCTGGCGGAACTGGCCAAGGTCATGAACCGGCTTCCGCAGGTACTGGTGAACGTGCGCGGGGTCGACCGTGCGCGCGCGGGAGTGTCCCCGGAGATCGCCAAGGCGGTCGCCGAGGCCGAGGCTGAGCTCGGCGGCACCGGACGCGTCCTGCTGCGCCCCAGCGGCACCGAGCCGATGGTGCGCGTGATGGTCGAGGCCGCCGAGCACGATCGGGCGCAGGAGATCGCAGACCGCCTCGCCGATGTGGTCAGGACGGCGCTCGCCTGATCCGTCCGTGTCGTCCGCCCCGCAGCCGGGCGGGACGGCACGGGCCCGGGCGAAAGAGCAAGGGGGGCGCGGCCGATCGGCCGCGCCCCCCTTGCCGTTGCGATCCCGATTCTGTCCGGACCGCTTCGCCTTACTCCACGGTGACGCTCTTGGCGAGGTTGCGCGGCTGGTCGACGTCGTTGCCCTTGGCCAGGGCGAGCTCGGAGGCGAACACCTGCATCGGCACGGTCGCCACGATCGGCTGCAGCAGGGTGGGGACGGCGGGGATCTCGATGAGGGTGTCCGCGTACGGGCGGACCTTCTCGTCGCCCTCCTCGGCGATCACGATGGTCCGGGCGCCACGGGCACGGATCTCCTGGATGTTGGACACGATCTTGTCGTGCAGCACGCTGCGCCCCTCGCGGGAGGGAACCACCACGACCACCGGTACGCCTTCTTCGATGAGCGCGATCGACCCGTGCTTCAGCTCGCCGGCCGCGAACGCCTCGGCGTGCATGTAGGCGAGCTCCTTGAGCTTGAGCGCGCCCTCCATGGCGACCGGGTAGCCCACGTGGCGGCCCAGGAACAGCACGGTGTTGGCGCCGGAGAGGGAGCGGGCCAGGTCGCGCATCGGCTCCATCATCGACAGGACCCGCTCGACCTGCTCGGGCATGCCCGACAACTGCTCGATGACGGCGTTGACCTCGTCGCCGAACTTGAGGTTGCGAACCTGGGCGAGGTAGAGCCCCACCAGGTAGCAGGCGATCAGCTGGGTGAGGAAGGTCTTCGTGGCGGCCACTCCTACCTCGGGGCCGGCGTGGGTGTAGAGCACCCCGTCGGACTCACGGGGAATCGTGGAGCCGTTGACGTTGCAGATGGCCAGCACGCGGGCGCGCTGCTCCCGCGCGTAGCGCACCGCCATCAGCGTGTCCATGCTCTCGCCGGACTGGGAGATGGCGATGACCATGGTCTGGCGGTCGAGGATGGGGTCGCGGTAGCGGAACTCGCTGGCGACCTCGACCTCGCAGGGAATGCGGCACCAGTGCTCGATGGCGTACTTGGCGATCAGGCCGGCGTGGTAGGACGTTCCGCAGGCGATGATCACGATCTTGTTGATGTCGCGCAGCTCTTCGGGGGCCAGGCGCATCTCGTCGAGGGTGAGGGTGCCGTCCACGGCGACCCGGCCGAGCAGGGTGTCGGCGACCGCGCGGGGCTGCTCGGCGATCTCCTTGAGCATGAAGTAGTCGTAGCCGCCCTTCTCGGCGGCGGAGGCGTCCCAGTCCACGTGGTATTCGCGCACCGGAACAGGGGTGCCGTCGTAGTCGGTGACCGTGACGGAGTCGGGACGCAGTTCCACGACCTGATCCTGGCCCAGCTCGATGGCGTCGCGGGTGTGCGCGATGAACGCGGCGACGTCACTGGCGAGGAAGTTCTCGCCCTTGCCGCGGCCCACCACGAGGGGGGAGTTGCGGCGGGCGGCGACGACCAGTTCGGGGTCGTCCACGGACATCGCGACGAGGGTGAACGCGCCTTCGAGCCGGTGGCAGATTCCGCGCATCGCGGCGGCGAGGTCGCCGTCACCGCGGTCCTTGAGTTCCTCGCTCAACAGGTGCGAGGCGACCTCGGTGTCGGTCTCGGAGAGGAACTTGCAGCCGCGCTCCTCCAGTTCCAGACGCAGCGAGGCGAAGTTCTCGATGATGCCGTTGTGAATCACGGCGACCCGGTTGTGGTTGTCCACGTGCGGGTGGGCGTTGACGTCGTTGGGTGCGCCGTGCGTCGCCCAACGGGTGTGCCCGATCCCGATCCCGTCGGCCGAACGCGGGCGGTTCTCCAGAGCGGAGCGCAGGTTCGCGAGCTTGCCCGCGCGCTTCTCGGTTTCCAGCTTTCCGTTGTTCAGGACCGCGACACCCGCGGAGTCGTATCCCCGGTACTCCAGTCGTGCAAGACCGCCCACAACGACTTCCAGCGCCGGTTGCGGCCCGACGTAGCCAACGATTCCACACATGAGCGTCAGAGTAACCAATAAAACGGGCCGAACGGACCTCCCGTGGACTAGTCCAATGAGGATTTTCGCAGGTAGCGGTATAGACCAGTTGGTTGTCGGTCGGCTCTCCGCCCAGGTGGGGCGCGGAGTCCGGGTGCTCTGGCGGTGCGGGGGCGAAGGACCGGGGCGGTGAAAAAAGTTCCGAGATCACAGGGGGAGTCCCGGCTAGCGCAACCAGCGCGCCCGGGTCACCAGGGCGCTTCGGCCCCATGCGCGGCCGAGCCCCCAGACGTCGCCCGCTCCGGCCGTTGCCAGGCCGACGCCGACGAGGGCGTAGATCAGGTAGTGGTTCAGCAGGGGGTTGTCCGCCATCGGAAGCATTGCGAGATAGGCCAGCACCATCAGCAGCGCGTTCACCGTCGCGGCGGCGCGCATACAGATGCCCAGGGTCAGCGCCACGCCGGTCCCCAGCAATCCCAGCATGAGGAGGGTGTCGACGCCAGGCAGTTCCGACACGGCACGGAAAGCGCCGGAGAACGGGCCGCGGGTGCCGCTGAGAGCGTTCATGCTCGGACTGTTGCCGGTCAACCAGGCACGGTCCGCTGTGGTGGGCAGTCCCAGGCCGAATGTGCGGTCGAAGAACGCCCACAGGTAGAGGAAGCCCAGGCAGATGCGGGTCACGGCCCAGGTCCGGCCGGCGGGTGGTCGGCCCGGGTCGCCGCGTTGGGCGCCCGGGACGGTCGCGGTGCGGCGAGGGAGGCGGGTCGCGGACATGACGGTCAGCTCCTGAAGAGGCGAAGACGTGGTCGTATCCGGTCACGATAAACCGCACTACGCAGCGAAAAAGGGGGTATTCGCCATCGCTTGATCCAATACGAGCGCGTTTTTTGCGTTGCACCACGGGCAAGGAGGCTGTGCGGCCGTGTCCCACCTCTCCGGTGAGGAGGGTGGCGTACCGTCGCAGTTGACAGTGGTGCGGTGGTGCCCACGGACCGGGTGCCCGCCCGTCCGCGGAGGGCGGACGCGACGCCGCCGACCGGGCTCGTCTAGGGTGGGCAACCGTGTCTTATGCGACGAAAAACGGTTTTTCGACGCCGTACGTGGAGTTGGACCGATCCGCGTGGGCGGCGCTACGTGCGGCGACGCCCCTGTCGCTGACCGAGGCGGAACTGGAGATCCTGCGGGGTACCGCGGACCCGACCTCATTGGACGATGTCCGCGACATCTACCTGCCGTTGTCCAGGCTGCTGAACCTGTACGTCAAAGCCACCCGCCAGCGCCACGCCGCGGTGCGCGGGTTCCTCGGCGAGGACGACCGGCCCATGCCTTTTGTCATCGGGGTCGCCGGCAGCGTCGCCGTGGGCAAGTCCACCACCGCCAGGCTGCTGCGTACGCTGCTCGCCCAGTGGCCCGACCACTCCAATGTCGAACTGGTCAGCACCGACAACTTCCTGTACCCCAACGCGGTGCTGCAGGAGCGCGGAATCATGAACCGCAAGGGGTTCCCCGAGAGCTACGATCGCCGGGCACTGGTCCGGTTCGTCTCCGAGATGAAGGCCGGCGCCGCGCAGATGCGGATTCCGATCTACTCGCACCTCGCCTACGACATCCTGTCCGACGCGACCCAGACGGTGCACCGCCCCGACATCCTGATCGTCGAAGGCATCAACGTGCTCCAGCCGCCCCCGACCGGGAGGCTGGCGGTAGCCGACTTCTTCGATTTCTCCATCTATGTGGACGCCAGGGCGGAAAGCATCCGAGAGTGGTACCTGGACCGCTTCCTGGAGTTGCGGCGCACCGCTTTCGAGGACCCGCGCTCCTACTTCCACGCCATGGCGACCCAGGTCCCCGAGGACCAGGCACGCGAGTTCGCGTTGCGTACCTGGAAGTCCGTCAACGAGGTCAACCTCGTGGAGAACATCATTCCGACCCGACCGCGCGCCACCCTGGTGCTGTATAAGGGCGAGGACCACCACGTCCGTCGGGTTCGGTTGCGCAAGACCTGAGCGTTGTCGGGGGCGGTCAGCCCCTCCCGCCGCGATGGCCACCGGGCCCCAGGCACCGGCCGAACGGGCCGGTGACCGAACGCAGCCGGTCCAGCGCAGGGTCCAGGTGGTCGCGGTGCCATAGCCCCGGACCGGAGGTGCCGGCAGTCGCCGTGTCGGTGAGCTCGACGTAGGACAGTCGCAGCGCGTGCAGCCGGCCCACCGCCTCGTGGTGTTCCCACCAGGAGGGGCACCATTCGGCCCCCGAACCGATGTAGACCGGTAGCAGGAAGTCGTTCACCCAGCCCACGAGCGCGGCGAGTTCCCCGCGGTACTCCTCGCGAGGCAGGTTGAAGATGAACCGCTGCGCGCTGGGGGCCTCCTCTGCTTTAGGGGGAGCGGGGGCCAGGTCACTGAGCTGTGTCTGCAGCCTGATGACGTCCGCGCCGAGCTTGTGCATGGCGTTCTGGAGCAGGGCGACGCGGTCGGTGAGGCCGCTGTCGGCCGTGACCCGGTCGTCGGTATAGGTCATGGGAGGGTCCCGTGCTGCTATTCGGTGCCGCAAAGCGGACATGTCGGGGCGCGAAAAGTAAATCAGGCTTCATCCGGTAACCGCGCACCCTAGGACATCCACGACCGTACGCGACACTCGGCGCCCTGGTACACACCGCCCGCCCCGCACGGGCGAACCGCGGCCGTCGCCGGGCGTGTTCGACCCCGGCCCGTCCGGTGGGCGGTGGCTCCGCCCTGCTGACAGGGTGCGGCGCAGCGTATCCGGCCTCCTGGGGCCACGCGCTCCGAGTACCCCGGCGCGCGTGGCCGGGACAGCGCTTCGGAGCATGTCCGGTGGGGCATGGGGGCAGAAGTAGTCCGACACCACACAGTTGGAGGACAAGGTGCGGCAGGCTCACACCGTGCAGACCGTGCGCGAGGCCGAGGAAGCGCTCATGGCGAGCCGGCCCGAAGGAGCGCTCATGCGCGCAGCCGCCGGTGGACTGGCCGCCGTGTGCATCCGGTTGCTCCCGCGCGTGTACGGCGCACGTGTGGTCGTTCTTGTCGGCGGTGGGGACAACGGTGGCGACGCCCTCTACGCGGGGGCCGCAATCGCGCGGCGCGGCGCGCGGGTCCGGGCGCTCGTCGCAGGCTCGGCCCCGCACGCGGCCGGGCTGGCGGCGTTCCGTGCGGCAGGCGGGGCGGTGGCGGCCGGTGCCGATGCCGCGACGGAGATCGGCGCAGCCGAACTCGTCGTGGACGGTCTGGTCGGTATCGGAGGTCGTGGCGCGCTGCGCGAACCGCACGCGACACTGGCTGCGCTGACCGGGGAGGCGGACGCGCTCGTCGTAGCGGTCGACCTGCCGAGCGGAATCGACGCCGACACCGGTACGGTCTCCGGACCCTGCGTGCGCGCCGACGTCACGGTCACGTTCGGTACCCACAAGCCAGGTCTGTTCGTCGATCCCGGAGCGAGGTACGTCGGGGTCGTCGAGTTGGTCGACATCGGACTGGGACCGCGACTGCCGGCACCGCGGGTGGTGTCGCCCCAGGTAGCCGACATCGCGGCGCTGCTGCCCGAGCCCGGGCCGGAGTCCGACAAGTACCGGCGCGGTGTCCTGGCCGTGGCCGCGGGAAGCGACCGCTACCGGGGGGCCGCGGTGCTCGCGGTCGGGGGAGCACTGCGCACCGGCGTCGGTCTGCTGCGCTACGTGGGACAGCAGGGGGTCGCCACCGAGGTGGTCCACCACTGGCCCGAAGCGGTCGTCTCGGTCCTGGACCCGACCGATCCCGCCGGCCGCCTCCCCCAACGGGTCGCGGCGTGGGTGGTCGGCCCGGGGCGGGGGCTGCACCCGACCGCGGCGATGGAACTCGAGGCGGTGCTCGCCACCGATCGACCGGTGCTGTTGGACGCGGACGCCATCACTCTGCTCGCCAAGCGTCCGGAACTGGTCAGCGATCGGACCGCCCCGACCCTGCTCACCCCGCACGCGGGCGAACTCTCCCGGCTGCTGCCCGACTCCACCCCCGCCGAGGTCGAGGAACACCGCTTGGACCACGTCGTCCGTGCGGCCGAGCGCTACAACTGTACGGTCCTGCTGAAAGGGTCCACGACCCTGATCGCCGCCCCCGGGCTGCCCGTCGTCGTCAATCCGACCGGAACCCCGCTGCTGGCCACCGCGGGAACGGGCGACGTGCTCGCCGGGGCGGCCGGCGCGCTCCTGTCAGCTGGACTGTCCCCTCCCGACGCGGCCACCTGCGCCGCTTACCTGCACGGACTGGCCGCCCGCCTGGCCCATGACGGTGCCCCGGTCTCCTCCTCCGACCTGATCGGTGCACTGCCCGTGGCCTTCGCGGCGATTCTGGGCAGCGACAGCGAGGAGGGAGTACCTGCCCGGGGCAGTAAAGTCGCAGACGGCACGCGCGGACGGGGAGGCAGACGGGGATGACGGTTTCGGTGCGAATCGACGAGGACGTCGACATCCCCACTCCCGACGGCGACCGGCGCTGGGTCGTCGGTGCCGTGATCATCGATCCCGCCGGGCGTGCCTTCGCTCAGCGCCGCGCACCTGACCGCGCGGTTTTCCCCGACTCCTGGGACATCGTCGGCGGACACGTCGAGCCCGGTGAGACGGTTGTCGAGGCGTTGTCCCGCGAGATCAACGAGGAGACGGGGTGGCGTCTCAGCGAGATCGTCGCCGATCTCGGGAGCCTGACATGGACTCCGGGTGACGGCGTCGAGCGCTTCGAGGTGGATTACCTGGTCCGCGTCGAGGGCGACCTGGCGGCACCCGAACTGGAGTGGGAGAAGCACACCGAGTTCGCCTGGGTCGACGAAACCGGCCTGGACCTGCTGGCCGATCACGACGACCCCTCCCATACCTTCACCGCCGACATCATCGCCCTGGGGCTGCAGCGCGCCCGTGCGCGACAGCACTAGCCGGACCCGGGACCCGGACCGAGCGTGCGGACCGGGAGGGGGCGTCCCCCCGAATACCCCGACCGTCCGTGCTCGCGGCGCTCCTCCTGGTGCCGTAGAGCTGGAGGTCGTCTCCGTTCACGCCTGCCCGCCGCTGGCGGCCGATGACCGGCGCCTGGAACGACTACCTCGCCGCGCTCCCCGCGGCAGCCCCGGCAGCTCCGCTCCGGCTGTTGGCCGGGACTTCAACGCCACCCTCGACCACGCGGCCCTACGCGACATCCTGGCCACCGGTTACCGTGACGCGGCCGCGACGACCGGCGCGCGACCTGGCCGGATTCCGGACCGCTGCCCGGGATCACCATCGACCACGTGCTCGTCGACTCCCGGGCGCACGCCACCGCCACCAGTCTGTATCCGGTTCCGGGCACCGATCATCGCGCCCTGCTCACCGAGTTGATCCCGCCGGCATCCTGACCTCGACGGGCCTTCCCCGGATCCGAAAAAAGGGATTCGTCCCTCGGGACAGAGTGCGGCACCCGCGATAACGTAGGCACTTCGCCGGACTCGGGGCCCGGCGCAAGGACGACCGGGCACCGGACACGAGAAAACGAGGGCCATGGACGAGCAGGCCATGCTCACGCGCGATCTCGTACTGCGGATCTGCGCCACCGCCACCGAGCTCGACCGGGGCTGGATCCGTACCGATCACAAAGTGGTCGCCCCGTTCACCGCCTCGCGCGACACCTCGCTGATGGAGCGCGTCGCAGCCGGCGCCCACGTACTGGGTGTGCACCGGCTGCTGATCTGCCGGACCCGCTCCGAGCACGCATATGAGTCGGTCATCCAGGTCAACGCCGATGCCCGGTCCCTGATCGCTGTCATTCGCGACTGGGGCGGAGAACCCACCGATTTCCTCGTCTGCCTGGAGGACTTCTCCGGGGCGGTTCTGATCACCGCGGGAGAACTCACCGTCGCAGCCGGTCCCGCCGACTACGTCCGGGCGCTCGTGGGACCCGACATCGCCCAGGTCCGGGCGGAGTTCGCCGAAGAGGCGCGCAGCCGACGCGACCCCGACCTCACCCGAGCGGCCACCCGTTACGGACTGCTGGACACCAGCGGCAAGCACTCTCGCGGGTCGCGGGTCCCGGGGCCCGATCCGGCCGAGCGCGCCGCCGATCGTGTGGCGGCCATGCGTGCCGACGCCCCGGGTGCCACCGCGCTGCTGCGCACCGTACGCGGTGTGTCCGGGTGGGCGATGGTGGTCGTCCTGGCGTTGGCACTGGTGTTCGTACCGGGGACCTCGGGAGTGGTCCCCACCGTCCTGCTGATGCTCTGGCTTCTTGTCCAGCTCGCCTGGCTCGCCCGCTCGCGCACGGTCAGTTTCGCCGCGCTACTGCGGCTGCTCGTCCTGGGCGCCCTCAGCACCTGGCCCATCGCGTTCGCGGAGCAGGCGGTCGCCACCGTCGTGGGACTCGATCCCACCAACCGTTACGCCTACGCCTATGTGGCTGTCCCGGTTGAGGAACTCGCCAAATTCACGCCTGTTCTGCTGTTCTGGCTGGTCGCGCGGCGCCGTTTCAAGCGCTTCGCCGCCGTGGACTACCTCCTGGTGGCAGCGGCCTCGGGGGCGGGCTTCCACCTGGCCGAGACCCTTATGGCGACCCTGGTGGCCGGTGGCCCTGCCACCCCTCTCGCCGTGCAGGGCGGCCTGTTCTCCGTACTGCCCGGCTGGGTGGAACTGACCGGCCCCGGTGTCCACTTCTCCGGGCACGCGGTCACCACCGGCCTGGTCGGGGCCGCGTTCGGGCTGGCAGCGGTGGGCAGCCGCCTCTACGGCCGGTGGCTGTGGATACTGCCGCCGCTGGCTCTGGGAGCGGCCGCCCTCGAACACCTCAGCTACAACGCCTTCATCGCCGGCCTGGAGCCCACACAGGTCACCTCCGTGGTGTTCGCCCTCTACGGCAGCGGTGCAGCGACCCGGTGGCTACTCCTGCTGCTCCTGGCGGTCGCCGTCGTCCTGGACTACCGGACGGCCCGGTTCGCCGCTGACTCCGCCCCGCGGCTGCCGGGCCGGGCACCCCTTGCCGCGCTCACCACCCGTGCCCACGGGCGCGCGGTCTGGCGGCGCACCCATCTGCCCGGTGACATCGCTCCGGGGTTTCGCCGGATCGCCCTGGCCTGGGCCCGGTTCCCGGTGACCCTAGCCGAGACGGCCGCCTCCATCCTGCACGAATTCGCTGTCCAGGTGGTTGCGGCCCGGTGCGGGCCGGCCGCGCTCTGCACGGCATGGCGCTTCCTGTTGCGTCGGCGCGAACACGCCATGGGAGCGGCCCGTGCCGCAGGACAGCCCTGGAGACGTGTCCCCGACCGCGCGGAACTGGCCACGGTCGGGACCGGACTCAGCCAGGTCATCGGACTGGGAACCGCGCTCGCGACCACGATCGCCGGACTACTGCTCACCGCGCCGGCCCTCGGCGTCTTTGCCGGCCCCCACCCCGCCTACGCCGTGGTGACCACGCGGGCCCTGGCCGACTGGCTCACCGGACTCTCCACCGCTGACACCCGCTGGGTCTTCGCGGGCGGCCTCGCCCTGATCTGGCTCCTGGTCAGTGGATGGACCGTGCCGCGGTCCCATCCCAGCGTCAAGGACTTCCTGCGCGACCCGGGAGGCAACGCCGGCGGCCTCCTCGGGGCGCTCGCCCCCGGCCAGGTCGCCTACGCGATCACCGGCCTCGTCGGTCTGCTGCTGCCCCCGCGGGTGACCCGGCTGCTCCAGCCCGGGCCCCGCCCCGCCCCGCCGGCGGGCTGAGCTGGTGGTGGTCCCCGGCAGGGCACGGAACGCGGAAGCGACCGGTTTCGCATCCCGCCCCCGCCCCATGCCAGACTTGCTGGTATGCCTCCTTTCGCCGAAGCCAGGATCGACCTGGACGCGATCAGTGCAAACGTGGCCTCGCTCGCCGGACGGGCGCCGGGTTCGCGCGTCATGGGTGTGGTCAAGGCCGACGGCTACGGGCACGGGATGCTGCCCGCCGCTCGGGCGGCGCTCGCCGGCGGGGCCACGTGGCTGGGGACGGCTTTCGTCAGCGAAGCCCTGGCACTGCGGGCAGCCGGTATCGAGGTCCCCGTCCTCGCCTGGATTCTGCCGCCCGGTGAGCCGTTGGCGGCAGCCGTGGACGCGGGAATCGACCTCGGTGCCAGCGCGCTCGGGACCCTCGACGAGATCACCGCGACCGCCCACCAGACCGGTCGGCAGGCGCGGGTGCACCTCAAGGCCGACACCGGACTGAACCGGGGCGGCGTCGCCGCGGGGGAGTGGGAAGCCGTCGTGGACGCCGCGGCCCGTGCCGAAGCAGACGGACTCATCAAGGCCGTCGGAGTGTTCTCCCACTTCGCCTGTGCCGACGAGCCCGGCCACCCCTCCATCGGTGCCCAGCTCTCGGCGTTCCACAGCGCGTTGGAGATCGCGGACAAGGCCGGACTGCGACCCGAGGTGCGCCACATCGCCAACTCCGCGGCCACCCTCACCCTGCCGGAGGCACACTTCGACCTGGTGCGGCCCGGAATCGCCTCCTACGGGCTCTCGCCCATCCCCGCCCTCGCCGGTTTCGGCCTGCGCCCCGCCATGACCCTCTCGGCCCGGACCGCGTCGGTCAAACGAGTGCCTGCGGGCAGTGGGGTCTCCTACGGGCACCGCTACGTAACCGACCGGGAGACCGGCCTCGCCCTGGTCCCGCTCGGGTACGCCGACGGCGTACCCCGGGCGGCCACCAACATCGGTCCCGTGTTCCTCGGCGGCAAACGCCGCACTATCGCCGGCACGGTGTGCATGGACCAGTTCGTCGTGGACGTCGGGGACGACCCCGTGGCGCCGGGGGACGCCACCGTCATCTTCGGCGCCGGTGACAACGGCGAGCCCACCGCCCAGGACTGGGCCGACGTCCTCGACACCATCTCCTACGAGATCGTCACCCGGATCGGGGCCCGGGTGCCTCGCGCCTACGTCGGAGCCGCCCGATGAGCCCGGCGGACAACCGAGCGGCCAAGGTCGCCGTCGGCATCGTCGCGGGCGGCCTCAGCCTGCTCGCAGCGGGGGTCACCGGAGCCGTCGTCGCGGAGAAGCGCGCGGTTGCGCGTATCTGGAACCGGGCCGACCCCGAGGCGGGCGAAGGGTTCGGCCACCTGCGCGGGCGTCCCGTCACCGTGGTCGCCGACGACGGGGTCCCGCTGCACGCCGAGATCGACGGTGAGGAGGAGGAACCCACCGGTACCACCGTCGTCTTCTGCCACGGCTACGCGCTCAATCAGGACTGTTGGCACTACCAGCGCCGCGACCTCACCGGCACTGGGCGCCGCGTCTTCTGGGACCAACGCGCGCACGGCCGCTCCAGGCGCGGCCGGTCCGACAACACCACCGTCGACCAGCTCGGAGACGACCTTTACCGGATCATCGCCGCCACCGTTCCCCCTACGGATCGGGTGGTGCTGGTCGGTCACTCCATGGGCGGAATGACGGTGCTCGCCCTGGCCCATTCGCACCCGGAGCTGTTCGCCGAGCGGGTGAGCGGGATCGCCCTCATCGCCACCACCGGCAAGATCAACCAGGTCACTCTGGGGCTCCCTTCGGTGCTGGGCCGGGTCATCGGAGCCTCCACCGACCCCTTCATCCGCACGCTCGCCTGGCAACCGGGACTCGTCGACCACGGACGACAGGTCGGTCGCGAGCTGTCGTTCCTTTCCTCGCGGCTCTTCGGGTTCGGCACGGGCGAGGTGAGCGCAGCCGTCGTGGACCACCTGGACACGATGTTGCGCCAGACCTCGATCGAGGTCATTGCCGAGTTCTGGCCGGCCATCGCCAGGCACGACAAACTCGATGCGCTGCATGTACTGCAAGAAGTGCCTACCCTGGTGGTGTGCGGTGACCATGACCGCATCACGCCCATCGACAACAGCGAGGCCATCAGCGAGGCGCTGCCCGAAGCCGACTTCGTGCGGGTGCCCGGCGCCGGCCATCTGGTGATGCTGGAGAAACCGCAACTCGTCACCGACGCGCTGCGCACCCTGCTGGAGCGCGTGGCGGCGCATGCCGCGCGACCGAAGCCGTCCCTCCCGAACGTGTGAGCCAATGACTCGAACCCAACCCACCACCCCGACCGCCACCGTGACCCGCATCGCGGCCACCGACACCGCGATGCGCGGCCTGGGTGCAGTCGTGGGCCGGCAGGCGCGAGCCGGCGACCTCCTCATCCTCTCCGGGCCGCTGGGAGCGGGGAAGACCACCTTCACGCAGGGGCTCGGACAGGGGATGAGCGTGCGTGGACCCGTCACCTCACCCACTTTCGCCATCGCCCGCACCCACCCCTCCCTCGTCCAAGGGCCGGCCCTCGTGCACGCCGACGCCTACCGGCTCGCCGCGGCGGAGGAGATGGAGGACCTCGACCTCGACCTGAGTCTGCCCGAGTCGGTGACCGTCATCGAATGGGGGGAGGGCCTCGCCGAAGGGCTCAGCGACGAGCGCCTGGAGGTCGCCATCGATCGGCTCGCCGACGACACCCGCACCGTACGCTTCACCGCTGTCGGGGCCCGATGGGTCGACGCGCTCGCCGGACTCGGCACCGACGAACTCGAATAGGCTGGCTGACCGTGCTCCTCCTGGCTTTCGACACCGCCACCCCCGCCGTCACCGTCGCGGTCTGCGAACCCCACGGCGACGGTGTGCGGGTATGCGCCCAGACCTCTTCCATCGACGCCCGCCGCCATGGCGAGCTGCTGGCCCCAGGCATCCACGCGGTCGTCGCGGAGGCAGGTGCCACTCTCGCCGACCTCACCCACGTCGCCGTGGGAACAGGCCCTGGGCCCTACACCGGACTCCGGGTCGGCTTGGCCACGGGCCGGGCACTCGCCGACGCACTGGACATCGCCTGCGTGGGTGTCCCCACCCTGGACGCCCTCGCCTGGGAGTCGGGCCGCGGGACCCCGTTCATCGCCGCCACCGACGCCCGCCGCAAAGAAGTCTTCTGGGCTCGTTACGACGACGCGGCCACCCGGGTGAGCGAGATCGCCGTCGACCGGCCCGCCGAGGTCGGGACCGGGGGGCTGCCCGTGATCGGGCACGGCGCCCTTCTCTACCCCGACGTATTCGGGCAGACCGCCACCGACCCGCTCTACCCTTCCGCGGGCGCACTGGGTGAGGTTGCGGTGCGCCGCCTCCTCGCCGGCGAGCCGTTGGCCGAACCCAATCCGCTCTACCTGCGTCGCCCGGACGCCCAGGTGCCGGGTACGCCGAAGAAGGTTCGTCAGTCCATGACGCCGACCGCGGAGCGGTCACGATGACCCACCCGTTGCGGTTGATGAACCCCGCAGACGTCGTGGCCGTCATGGAGCTGGAACGCACACTGTTCCCCGCCGACGCCTGGAGCGAGGCGATGATGCGTGAGGAACTGGCCGAACCCAGTCGCTACTACCTCGTTGCCGAGAACCCCGGTGGTGAGGGCATCCTCGGCTATGCGGGGCTGCGCTGCGTCGCTCCCGAAGGCGATGTGCAGACCATCGCGGTCGCTGCCGGGAACGAGGGCAAAGGGATCGGTTCCGCACTGCTCGCCGCGCTCCTGGAGGAGGCCGCCCGGCGCGGTGTCCTCGAGATGTTCTTGGAAGTGCGCTCGGACAACCCGCGCGCCCAGGACCTGTACCGCCGGTTCGGTTTTGCCGAGATCGGTGTGCGGCGCGGTTATTACGTCGGTGCCGACGCCATTGTCATGCGACGCTCCGCCACGACGGTCGAGACCACCGGTAGGGGAATACGATGATCAGCACCGACCTGCCCCTGATCATGGGCATCGAGAGCTCTTGTGACGAGACCGGTGTCGCGTTCGTACGCGGATGCGAGCTGCTCGCCGACGAGGTCGCCTCCAGCGTCGACCAGCACGTCCGTTTCGGCGGTGTCGTGCCGGAGGTGGCCAGCCGCGCCCACCTGGAGGCCATGACGCCCACTGTGCGCAGGGCCGCCCAGCGGGCCGGGGTGAAACTGTCCGATGTGGACGCGATCGCTGTCACGGCCGGCCCCGGCCTCGCCGGAGCCCTGCTGGTCGGCGTCTCGGCGGCCAAGGCGTACGCCATGGCGTTGGGGAAGCCGCTGTACGGGGTAAACCACCTGGTCGGCCATGTAGCGGTGGACCAGTTGGAGCACGGGCCGCTCCCCAAACCGGTGGTGGCGCTCCTGGTGTCAGGAGGGCATACGTCCTTGCTGCTGGTGCGCGACATCGCCACGGACGTGCAACTGCTGGGCGAGACCGTGGACGACGCGGCGGGCGAGGCGTACGACAAGGTCGCCCGGTTGCTCAGCCTCCCCTACCCGGGGGGGCCGCCCATCGACGGTGCGGCGCAACAGGGCGACGCCAAGTCCATCCACTTCCCGCGCGGCAAGTGGGGTGACGGCAGCTACGACTTCTCCTTCTCCGGTCTCAAGACCGCGGTTGCCCGCTGGGTCGAGGACGCCGAACGCAATGGGCGGCCGGTCCCGGTCCCTGACGTGGCCGCGGCCTTCCAGGAGGCGGTCGTGGACGTGCTCACCCGCAAGGCCGTCGACGCCTGCCGGGAGCACGGAGTACAGCATCTGGTCATCAGCGGGGGAGTCGCCGCCAACTCCCGGTTGCGCCGTCTCGCCGAGCAGCGTTGTGCCGCTGCCGGAATCGAACTGCGTGTCCCGCGTCCCCGGCTGTGCACCGACAACGGGGCGATGATCGCTGCCCTCGGCGCGGAGGTTGTTGCCGCAGGTCTTTTGCCCTCCCCCCTCGACCTCGCCACCGACACCTCCCTCCCCGTCAGTCAGATCCTGGCCGGCTGACCCCGCCCTTCCCGCTGGAGCCGGCAGCCCTCTCAGGCGGTCGGGCAGTCCCGGCAACGCGGGCGCTGCTCCCCGACGGCCGGCGAGCAGCAGTCCTTTGCGGGCACCCCGCACGGGCCCGACGGTCACCACATCCGCGCCCGGATGGCGTTCCGGCTCCTCGCGCAATCGCAAGGCAAGGATGAACAGCGGAGGGGCCGCACCGGGACATCCGGTGCGGCCCCTCCGTGCGGAACGGGTTACTCGTCGTCCTCGTCGTCCAGGGCACGACGTCGCTTCTTGCCGTCGCGGCCCGGGCGCAGGAGAGCCTCGGCCAGAGCGAGCATGGTCTCCTCCAAGGAGGCCAGCCGCTTGGTCATGTCGTCGTGCGAGGTCTCCACGGCGTCACTGATGGTCTCCTCGAACTCGTGCCGGTCGGGGCGCGAGCGGAGTTCGCCCAGCAGCGGGTCCAGGGAGTCGCCCAGTTTCTTGTCCAGCGAGTCGAACCGGTTGCCGTGGTCGATGATCGGTCGGTCGACCAGTTCGGTCAGACGGCGGTGCACCTCGTTGACCTCCATGGAGGCCGGGAGCTGGCCGATGCGCTGGTTCAGCGACTCCAACCGGTCGTCGATGGCCTCCAGCCGGCCGTCCACCCCGTCGAAGTGTCCGTGGACACCCTCGAACTTGCCTTCGACACCGGTGACCCGTCCGTCGAGGCCCTCCAGGCGACCGCCCAGCCCGTCGAGTTTGCCTTCTACACCCTCGAAACTGCCGTCGAAGTGGCCTTCAAAGGTGTCGAAACGGTCACTGAGACGACCCAGTCCATGCTCGAACTTCCCGGTCAGCGAGTCGTGCTGGCTCTCGACCTTGCCGGTGACCGTGTTCAGATGCCCGTCGATGCGGTTGGACAGTTCCCGTTCCTGCTGCTCAAGGTGGCTACGGACGGACGAACGGTGCTCCTCGAACAGCTCGACCAGTGCACCGTGCTGTTCGCCGGTCTTGGCGGTGAGGGCCTGGGCGTTCTCGTCCACGAAGGCCCGTAGTTCGGTCTGGCGGGTCTCCGAGCGTTCTGCCAACGCGGAGACCGCTCCGGCCGTCTGTGCCACCGATCCGGCGACCTCGGCGATCGCGGAGGACGCCTCGGTGTGGTTGGCGTCTAGGCGCGCACGCAATGTCTCGGCGGTCTCGGCCAGTTTCTCCGACAGCACCTCGTGCTGCTCCTCGTCGCGCTCGCGCAGTTCGGCGTGCTGTGTCTCCAGCCGTTCGTGCAGTTCCGACCGGTGCTTGCGCAACTGCTCGCGCATGTCGGCGAGCCGCTCGTTGGTTGCGGTGGTGAGGGCCGCCACGGCGGTGTTCGCGTCGGCCACGGCCGCGGTCGCCTCGGCGTGGTTCTCGTCGGCCTGGGTGCTGAGGAAGTCCGTGCCGTGGGTGATCTTGGCGCTGAGGTTCTCGCCGTGTTCGTCGAGTTTGGTGCCCAGGTTCTCGTGTTGGGTGTCGAGTTTGCTGGTGACGGCGCTCTGGTGGGTTTCGGCGAGTTCCCGGGTGGCCTCGTGGTGGGCGTCGAGCTTGGTGGTGAGTGCTTCGCCGTGTTCGTCGAGTTTGGTGCCCAGGTTCTCGTGTTGGGTGTCGAGTTTGCTGGTGACGGCGCTCTGGTGGGTTTCGGCCAGTTCCCGGGTGGCCTCGTGGTGGGCGTCGAGCTTGGTGGTGAGTGCTTCGCCGTGTTCGTCGAGTTTGGTGCCCAGGTTCTCGTGTTGGGTGTCGAGTTTGCTGGTGACGGCGCTCTGGTGGGCTTCGGCCAGTTCCCGGGTCGTCTCGTGCTGTTCGGCGATGGCCTGGGTCAAGGCCGCGCGGCCCTCGGCGGTCAGGCGCTCCAGGGCCTGGCGCGCATCGGTGACGGCGCCGGTGACTGCTTCGTGCCGTTCGTCGAGGCTGGCGGTGAGCCCGGTGTGATGGGTGTCCAGGCTGCTGGCCAAGGCGTCGTGACGTTCGTCCAGCTTCGCGGTGAGCGCCTCGTGGTGCTCGGTGGCCCGGTCGAGAGACTCCTCGTGTTGTTGGTCCAAGCGCTCGGTGGTCGTGGCGACGGCGCTCTCCATCGTCGCCGCGCGGGTACTCAACGACTCCAGCGCCTCGTCGATGCGGTTGAAGCGCGCGTCCACGCTCGTGGCGAGGGTCTCCATCCGCTCGCCCAGCTCGTTCAGCCGACCGCTTGAGCGCGCCGATGTGTCACTGAGGCCGGCCAACCGACTCAGCGTCGTGTCGAGGTCGCCCGCGACCGCGGTGACGTCGGATCGAAGAGAAGGCAGGTCGGCAAGCGGCTTGACCCTCACTCCGACCTGTTCGATGTGCTCGGCGAGGGTCTCGGCCCATTCCGGCGGACGCGCGGACAGCTCGTCCACGCGGGCCTGCACGCCGGCCACGGCCTCGGCCAGGGCCGACAGTTCACGTTCGCGGAATTCGCGAAGGAGCCATTCCATGCCCTCAAGGCGCTGGCGCATCTCCTCGGTGATCGCGCCCTGTGACTTCTGCTCGGAGACGTGGTCCTGGGCAGCCCGGGAGAGCAGATCCCGCATCCGGTCGGAAATCCCGGTCTGACCTCCTCCATTGAGGAAGTTGTGGTTCGTCTGTTCCACCGAGGTGCTCCTTTTGATATGGCGCCTCCCGTCCTCATCAACCTCGGACGGGTGGTGTTCCCGTGGAAGTCTGGCAAGGTATGCGGCCGGCGAAAAGGGGGGTCCGGCCCCCGTGTTCGTGACGTTGGGCGATGGTCCGTCTACTTTGAGTAGGCGCTATGGCCATGCGGGACGGCTAGCGAGCCGGGTGCAGCCGGTCGGACTTGGGGATTGCCAGACGAATCCACGAGACAGGGGAGAAAGGATTCAGTGAGTTCAGTTTAACGACATGATCATGGTCCACCCCAAGGAAGTGGCGAAGATACCTGTTTTTGGGGAACGCCCTTGACTTGGTTATATGTTGCTTTCCTTGGCCTTCCGCGAGGCGTGGTGGGCGTGCGGGGTTCGCGTCCCCCGGCTAGGCGTCCCCGCTGACCTCGCTGCACAGCAGGTAGAAGGGGCGATCGCCGATTCGGGTGAGGACGACCACGGCCGATTCGGGTCCGGACGCCTTGAGGTCGCGGCGCAGTTTGTCCACGTCCACGGCGGAACCGCGTTTCTTAATCGTTATCTTTCCGGCGTCGCGTTCCCGCAGCGCCGCCCTGAGTCGCTTCAGGGAGAACGGCGTCACCTCGTGGACCACGTAGGCGCGGCAGAGCGGAGTGCGGACGAGCCGGTCCGAAGTGATGTAGGCGATAGCCGGATCGATGAGCGCGCCGTCCACCGCCCGTGCCGCCTCGGCCACCAGATGCGAGCGCACGACCGCGCCGTCCGGCTCGTAGAGGTAGCCACGTGGGGCGGAAACCTCGGGGGCGCCCAGGTCGGGATCGGCCGTCAGCGTGGTTGTCCCCGGTGTCGCGCCCTTGGTCCGGATCAACGTGGCGCTCCGGGTCGGGCCGGACTCCTCGACCAGCCCCCCGAACCACAGTGCGGCTTCCTTGACCTCCCAGTCCACCGATATCCACTCGGCGCTGACCTCCTTCGGCACCAGGTCGTGCGGGATGCCGGGGGCGGCTTTCACGCAGGCGGCGGGTGCTGTCTCGGCCAGCCGGGTCACGGTGTCCCAGGAGGGGGAGTAGGCGTGGGGGTTGAAGATCCGGCCGCGCGCGCCGCGTCTGGCGGGGTCGCAGAAGACCGCCGAGTAGTCCTCGGGGGCGACCGCACTGGCGTCACCGGCGCGGACCCGCGCCAGCCCGGTCAGGCCCATCGCCTCGATGTTGGCCTGGGCCACGGTCAACGTGAACGGATCCAGGTCCACGCCTTCGACGGCCAGCCCCTCCTCCGCCATGGCGATCAGGTCCGCGCCGATCCCGCAGCACAGGTCGCCCACCGGCGGCTCGCCGCCGGGGCCCAGCCGCGCCGCGAATCTGCCCGCGCGGTGCCGTGCGACCGGAGCCCTGGTCGCCTGCTCCAGTCCATTGGGGGTGAAGAACATCCGGTCCGCGGCCGGTCCGAATTTCTCCTTGGCCCGCCCGCGCAGCCGGGCTTGGGTGAGCGCGGCGTTGACGAGCTCGGTCGTCGGTACGTCCCAGTGGCTTTTCGCCAGTGCGGGGTCGGCGCGCAACCGAGTGGCGGCTTTCAGCGGATCGGCATCGATCTCAGCGGGGTCCAGACCCTCCAATACTCCGCGTCCTGCCGGTGTGAGCAGCGCGAGTAGCCCCGCTATCGGCCCGTTTGTCACCCTCGCGTTCCCCCGTGACCTGTTGTTTGACGAGCTGGATGCACGCGACTACTGTTCCATATTGGCACTCTCAAGGGTAGAGTGCTAACCGCGACGAGGCCGGTCTGGCACCCGCGACGACAGGCCGCCGTGGTCGCCCCTTTTACCTGCATGCCGTTTCACAATCAGCGATTCTGAAGGGGGAGGTCACACCGTGTCGACCGCCACCAAGACTGTTCTCAAGCCGCTTGAGGACCGCGTCGTCGTCCAGCCGCTCGAAGCCGAGCAGACCACCGCGTCTGGCCTGGTCATCCCGGACACCGCCAAGGAGAAGCCCCAAGAGGGCCGTGTCGTTGCCGTGGGCCCGGGCCGCTGGGACGACGAGGGCGAGAAGCGTATTCCGCTGGACGTCAAGGAGGGCGACCTCGTCCTCTACAGCAAGTACGGCGGCACCGAGGTCAAGTACAACAACGAGGACTACCTCGTGCTCTCCGCCCGCGACCTGCTCGCGGTCGTCGAGAAGTAAGACCTCGGAAAACACCTTTTCCGGGTAATGCATGACGGCGCGCGGGCGGGGTTTCACGACATCCGCCCGCGCGTCTTTCATGTGCCCCCGGCGGGCGGGGTCCACTCGCCCGCCGTACTTGACTTTGAGGAACCGAGGAACCCATGCCGAAGATCCTGGAATTCGAGGACGACGCGCGGCGCTCGCTTGAGCGCGGTGTGGACCGTCTCGCCAACGCGGTCAAGGTCACGCTCGGCCCGCGTGGCCGCAACGTGGTCATTGACAAGAAGTTCGGTGCTCCCACCATCACCAACGACGGTGTGACCGTCGCGCGTGAGGTGGAGCTGGACGACCCCTACGAGAACCTGGGCGCCCAGCTCGTCAAGGAGGTCGCCACCAAGACCAACGACGCCGCCGGTGACGGCACCACCACCGCCACGGTGCTGGCGCAGGCACTGGTGCGCGAGGGTCTGCGCAGTGTTGCCGCCGGGGCGTCCGGTCTCTCCCTCAAGAAGGGCATCGACGCCGCCGCGCGCGCCGTCTCCGAGACCCTGCTCTCCCAGGCCCGCGAGATCGGCGAGCGCGCCGACATCGCCTACGTCGCGACCAACTCCGCGCAGGACGAGCAGATCGGCGAACTCATCGCCGAGGCGTTCGACAAGGTCGGCAAGGACGGTGTCATCACCGTCGAGGAGTCCCAGACCTTCGGCATGGACCTGGAGTTCACCGAGGGCCTGCAGTTCGACAAGGGCTACATCTCGCCCTACTTCGTCACCGACGGCGACCGCCAGGAGGCGGTGCTGGAAGACGCCCTGATCCTGATCAACCAGGGCAAGATCTCCAGCCTCAACGAGCTGCTGCCGCTGCTGGAGAAGATCGTCCAGACCAAGAAGCCGCTGCTCATCATCGCCGAGGACATCGACGGCGACGCGCTGAGCGCGCTCACCCTCAACAAGCTGCGCGGGGCGCTCAACGTCGCGGCGGTCAAGGCGCCCGGCTTCGGTGAGCGCCGCAAGGCCATGCTCCAGGACATCGCGACCCTCACCGGCGGTCAGGTCATCGCCGAAGAGGTCGGCCTGACCCTGGAGAACGCCGAACTCGACGTGCTGGGCACGGCACGCCGTATCACCGTCACCAAGGACGCGACGACCATCGTCGACGGTGCGGGCGAGCAGACCGAGGTCACCGAGCGGATCAGCCAGATCCGCAAGGAGATCGAAGCCAGCGACTCCGACTGGGACCGCGAGAAGCTCCAGGAGCGTCTGGCCAAGCTGGCCGGCGGCGTGAGCGTCCTGCGGGTGGGTGCGGCCACCGAGGTCGAGCTCAAGGAGAAGAAGCACCGTCTCGAGGACGCCATCTCCGCGACCCGCGCGGCCGTCGAAGAAGGCATCATCCCCGGTGGAGGTGCCTCCCTCGTACACGCGGCCAAGGCGCTGGAGGACGGCCTGGGCCTCACCGGCGACGAGGCCACCGGTGTGGCCATCGTGCGTCGTGCGCTGGTCGAGCCGGCGCGCTGGATCGCGGTGAACGCCGGCGCCGAGGGCTACGTCGTGACCGCCAAGATCGCCGAGTTGGAGCCCGGACAGGGCTACAACGCGGCCACCGGTGAGTACGGCGACCTCGTCGCCCAGGGCATCATCGACCCGGTCAAGGTCACCCGCTCCGCCGTGCAGAACGCCGCGTCCATCGCCGGCATGCTGCTCACCACCGAGGTTCTTGTCGTGGACAAGCCCGAGGAGGACGACGAGGCCGCGGGCGGCCACGGCCACGGCCACGGTCACTAGGAGCCGAGCCGGTCGCGCCCGACGTTTCGTCGAATGGGCGATACCATGCGTGTCCCGGGCGCCAGCCCGGGACACGCGCGCTTTTCGGCACTACGACAGCAAAAGTCCCAAATGTAATCATTCTGTTGCCGAGAATCGTGACGTGTGACTCTCCACGAGTGGGCATCATTCGATATGTGACGGATCTACGCGTCGCGGGGGCCATGCTCGCGCAAAGACCTGCTGTCTTGCCGAAGGCGGACGATGCGGCGCTCGACCACCTGACATCGCTGGCCGTCCAGGGGGACGACGGAGCGATGGACTCGCTCCTCCGCGAGGTCCGCCCAATGGTGCTCAGGTACTGTCGAGCCCGGCTCGCCCGCGTCTCCGGTTACGCCCACTACTCCGACGATGTGGCCCAAGAGGTCTGCATCGCCCTGCTCGTTGCCCTTCCGCGCTACCAAGACCGCGGACGCCCCTTCGCCTCATTCGTGTTCGGTATCGCCGCGCACAAGGTCGCCGACGCGCTGCGCGGCTCCACTCGCGCCGACGTCCCCACCGATTCGGTCCCCGAACGTGCCGACGACGCCCCGGGCCCGGAAGAGTCCGTGGTGCGCACGGTGGAGGCCGAGCGGGCAAGGGCACTGCTGAGCGAACTTCCCGAGCAGCAGCGACGGCTGCTCGCCATGCGTGTGATTGCGGGTCTTTCTGCTGATGAGACGGGACATGTACTGGGAATGTCGCCCGGAGCGGTTCGGGTTGCCCAGCACCGAGCTCTGGCTCGGCTTCGGCAGGTGGCCCTGGCGAACCGCCTCTTCTAGCCGTTCGCGGTCGGCCGGCCACCCTGTCGCTTTTTCCGGTTCGCGCCGTGGTGGTCGGGGCCGGGCCCGTCGGACCGCAATTCCCTGCTGCGCAGTGCCCCGAGGCCGGGGGAGCCGTCGCCGCCGGTGAGCGGTCCCGGTGCTGTGAGTCTCCCGACTCGGAGTTTGGTCCCCGCCCGGTAGTGAGTGCGGCCTAGGATGAAAAGGCAAGCTGCCGCGCGGTTGGAAGGTGTCATGTCGCTGAATCAATCGGGGAGCTCACAGGACGTCCAGAAGGTGCTCGGTCCCGGCCTCACCTATGACGACGTCCTGCTGGTGCCCGCCTACTCCGACCTTCAACCCGGCGACGCCGAGCCCACGACCAGGCTCTCCCGCAACATCACGTTGCAAATTCCGCTGCTCTCGGCGGCAATGGACACCGTCACCGAGTCCCGGATGGCCGTGGCGATGGCTCGCCAAGGTGGAGCGGGCGTGCTGCACCGCAACCTCACCATCGAGGACCAGGCCGCCCAGGTGGACCTCGTCAAGCGGTCCGAGGCCGGCATGATCACCGATCCGGTGACCTGTAGCCCCGACGACACCCTCGCCGACGTCGAGGAGCTGAGTGCCCACTACCGGATCTCCGGCGCGCCGGTGACCGACGGTGAAGGTCGCCTCGTCGGAATCGTCACCAATCGCGACATGCGTTTTGAAGAGGACCGCACCCGACTGGTCCGTGACGTCATGACACCGATGCCGCTGGTCACCGCACCGGTCGGCGTGTCGCGCGACGAGGCTTTCGTGCTTCTGCGCGACAACAAGATCGAGAAACTGCCGCTCGTCGACCAGCAGGGCCGGCTGCGCGGACTGATCACGGTCAAGGACTTCACCAAGAGCGAGCAGTACCCCGACGCCACGAAGGACGCCGAGGGCCGACTCGTGGTGGGAGCGGCCGTCGGCGTCGGTGTCGACGCGGAGCAGCGAGCCCACGCCCTGGTCGAATCCGGTGCCGACTTCATCGTGGTCGACACCGCCCACGGGCACTCCACCGGCGTCCTGGAGATGATCGCCAAACTCAAGGCCAACACCAGGGCCGACGTCATGGCGGGCAACATTGCCACCCGTGCCGGTGCCCAGGCCCTGGTCGACGCCGGTGCGGACGCCATCAAGGTCGGTGTGGGCCCCGGCTCCATCTGCACCACCCGTGTGGTTGCCGGAGTGGGCGCGCCCCAGGTCACCGCGGTTCTTGAGGCAGCGAAGGCGGCCGGACCGGCCGGCGTTCCGGTCATCGCCGACGGTGGCCTCCAGTACTCCGGTGACATCGCCAAGGCGATCGTCGCGGGTGCCAGCGCCGTAATGCTGGGCAGTCTGCTGGCCGGGGTCGAGGAGAGCCCGGGCGAACTCATCTTCATCAACGGCAAGCAGTTCAAGTCCTACCGGGGCATGGGCTCGCTGGGCGCGATGCGCGGTCGCTCGTTCTCCAAGGACCGCTACTCCCAGGCCGATGTGAGCAGCGAGGAGAAGCTGATCCCCGAGGGCATCGAGGGGCAGGTCCCCTTCCGAGGCCCACTCTCGGCGGTCGCGCACCAGCTCGTCGGTGGCCTGCGCCAGTCCATGTGGTACGCCGGGGTGCGCACGGTCGCCGACCTGCGCGACCGCGGACAGCTCATGCAGATCACCTCGGCGGGGCTCAAGGAAAGCCACCCGCACGACATCCAGATGACGGTCGAGGCGCCCAACTACCACACGCGTCGCTGACCGGCGAAGACACGGGCCGTCTGCCCTTGTCTGCGGGCCGGGGTGCTCCCGGTTCGCGGACGGGCAGCGGCCCCGGTGCCGGCCGGCACTGGCGTTTTTGCTGCTCGGCGGTAAACTCGCCGCCGAGCAGTACCGGCCGGTGGGTAGCACCGGCTACACGGACCAAGAGGGGATCGAAGCGTTGGCTCAGGTTGAGATCGGGCTCGGCAAGAACGGGCGGCGAGCCTACGAGCTCGACGAGATCGGGATCGTGCCCGCGCGTCGTACGCGTGACCCCGAAGAAGTGTCCATCGCGTGGCAGATCGACGCCTACCGGTTCGAGACGCCTCTGGTGGTCAGCCCCATGGACAGCGTGGTCTCGCCCAAGACCGCCGTCGCTGTCGGAGAACTGGGCGGCCTGGGTGTTCTCGACCTCGAGGGCCTGTGGACCCGCTACGAGGACCCCGAGCCGCTGCTGGCCGAGATCCGCGAGCTCGACACCGTCGCCGCGACCAAGCGGTTGCAGGAGATCTATGCGGCGCCCATCCAGGAGGAGCTGATCGGCCGACGCATCGAGGAGATCCGCCAGGCCGGCGTCACCACCGCGGCCAGGCTCTCCCCGCAGCGCACCGCTCAGTACCACAAGGCCGTCATCGACGCGGGTGTGGACATCTTCGTCATCCGCGGCACCACCGTGTCGGCCGAACACGTCTCGGGGCGCGCCGAGCCCCTCAACCTCAAGCAGTTCATCTACGACCTCGACATCCCCGTCGTCGTCGGCGGCTGCGCAACCTACACCGCCGCACTTCACCTGATGCGTACCGGTGCGGCCGGCGTGCTCGTGGGCTTCGGCGGCGGTTCCGGCCACACCACCCGCAGCGTCCTCGGAGTTGCGGTGCCCATGGCCAGCGCGGTTGGTGACGTCGCCGCGGCCCGCCGCGACTACCTCGACGAGTCCGGCGGCCGCTACGTGCACGTCATCGCCGACGGTGGGATGACGCGCAGCGGTGACATCGCCAAGGCCCTGGCCTGCGGCGCCGACGCCGTTATGGTCGGTTCGCCCCTGGCCCGTGCGGCGGAGGCCCCGGGAGCCGGGTACCACTGGGGGAGCGAGGCCCACCACAGCGAGCTGCCGCGTGGGGAGCGGGTGGAGGTCGGTACCGCCGGCACCCTCCGCGAGATCCTGCACGGCCCCGCCTCCACCAGCGACGGCTCGATGAACCTCATGGGTGCCCTCCGACGCACCATGGCGACCTCGGGCTACACCGACCTCAAGGAGTTCCAGCGGGTCGAGGTCGTCGTCGCACCGCACTAGCGTGCGGGCCGCGTCGGGGCACTCCTCCGGCGCGGCCCGGCCCCCTGTCCTGCCGGGCTCTCCTCCCGGCCCGAACGCCACCGGATCTGCCTATGAGTGCCGGTGTCCAGTAGCCCCCGTTGGCCGTTTCCCTGTCCGGAATAGACCGAGCGAGGTGCCGGTGACCGTTTCCCCTCCCGTGGACGGTGCACGCCCCCAGCCCCCCGGGGCTTCCGCGACCGACCACTCCTGGAAACCGGTGATCGCGGCCTGTACGGCACTGGTTGCCGTGGCCGGAGTAACCGGGACGATCCTGGCCGGTGTGTCCACGGTCGTCGAGTCGGCTGCCCCCCGTTCGCTTCCGCCCGGCCCGACCGAGTCCGCCGGCAGTGTCGAGGCGGTGCGCGAAGACACCGCACCGCGTGAGCGCTCCGCCACCGAGGAGTCCGCCGACACCCGTCCCTCGCCCATGGCCGCCGAGGTCGCAGAAGAGGCCAGTCCGGAATGGCTGGACCGGGTCTCCGCCGCCACGGGGATTCCGCGTCGTGCCCTCCAGGCGTACGCCAACGCCCAGTTGCGGTTGATGAACGAGCAGCCGCATTGCCAGATCTCCTGGCCCACACTCGCCGCCATCGGCTCGGTGGAGTCCCGGCACGGCACCTATGCCGGCGGCGAGATCGGCCCGGACGGAGTGACCACGGTCAAGGTGATCGGCATCCCTCTCAACGGGGAGAACAACACCGCGGCCATCCCCGACACCGACGGCGGACGCCTCGACGGCGACACCGAGTGGGACCGTGCGGTCGGCCCCATGCAGTTCATCCCCACCACGTGGGAGATCTGGGGTGCCGACGCCAGTGGCGGCGATGATCCCGACCCGCACAACATCGACGACACCGCGCTCAGCGCGGCCCGGTACCTGTGCCACCAGGACCGCGTCCTGACCACCTCCGAAGGATGGTGGGCGGGGATCCTCTCCTACAACCAGTCCGAGCGCTACGGTAACGACGTCCTCGACGTCGCCAACGATTACGTCAACGCGCTGAGCTGACCTCCGCATCCGGTTCGCGATCCCGACGCGGCGCACCAGACCGACACCATCCAGGCGTTATAGCCTGATAGACCCGGGTACGCGATCAAGCGCAGTCGGACAGTCACCGGTCTGGGAGGGCGTGAGATGACGGTAGCGCAGATGGGGCCCAAGGAACGGTCGGCATCGCTGGAACACATGGCCGACAACGAACTCGACGTGCTGGTCGTCGGCGGTGGGATCGTCGGCGCGGGAGTGGCGCTGGACGCGGTGTCCAGAGGACTCTCCGTGGGACTGGTCGAGGCGCGCGACTTCGCCTCCGGAACCTCCAGCCGATCCAGCAAGCTGATCCATGGCGGACTGCGTTACCTGGAGCAGTTGGACTTCGAACTGGTGCGAGAGGCGCTCACCGAACGGGGTCTGCTGCTGGGGCGACTCGCGCCGCACCTGGTGCGTCCCGTGCCGTTCGTTTTCCCTTTCACCAAGCACTGGGAGCGTCCCTATATCGGAGCCGGTGTCACGCTCTACGACGCACTGGCCCTGACGGCTGCCCACTCGCGGGGGCTGCCCGGACACCGCCACCTCACCCGCAACGGCGCGCTGCGGGTCTTCCCCGCGCTCAAGCGCGACGCGCTGGTCGGCGCGGTGCAGTACTGGGACGCCCAGGTCGATGACGCCCGCTACGTCATTGCCCTGCTGCGCACCGCTGTCACCTACGGGGCCAAGGTCGCCCCCCGGGTGCAGGCCGTCGGTTTCCTGCGCGAGGGCGAGCACGTGACGGGGGCGGCGGTCGTCGATCTGGAAACCGGAAAAGATTTCCAGATCCGCGCCAAGCAGGTCGTCAATGCCGCAGGGGTGTGGACCGATGACATCCAGGAGATGGTGGGCGGCCGGGGCCAGATCCATGTGCGCGCGTCCAAGGGCGTGCACCTGGTGGTGCCCAGGGACCGCATCCAGGCATCCTCGGGGCTGATCCTGCGCACCGAGAAGAGTGTGCTGTTCGTCATCCCGTGGGGCCGGCACTGGATCGTGGGCACCACCGACACCGAGTGGGACCTGGACAAGGCGCATCCGGCGGCCAGCCGCACCGACATCGACTACGTGCTCGACCACGTGAACGCGGTGCTACGAGTTCCGCTGAGCAGGGACGACGTCGAAGGGGTCTACGCGGGGCTGCGGCCGTTGCTGTCGGGGGAGTCCGACAACACCTCCAAGCTCTCCCGCGAGCACATGGTCGCCCACCCCGTCCCCGGCCTGGTCCTCATCGCGGGAGGCAAGTACACCACCTACCGCATCATGGCCAAGGACGCGGTGGACGCGGTGGCCCACGGGCTGGGCGGTGGTGTGCCGTCCTCTGTCACCGACCGGGTGCCGTTGGTCGGCGCGGACGGTTATGCCGCGCTGTGGAACCGCCGGCACGTGCTGGCCCGACAGTCCGGCGTGCACGTCTCCCGGATACAGCACATGCTGCGCCGGTACGGCTCGATGATCCACGAGATCCTGGATCTCATCGCCGAGCGCCCCGATCTCAAGGAGCCGTTGACCGGCGCAGAGGACTACCTGCGCGTCGAGGTGGTCTATGCGGCCGAGTTCGAGGGAGCCCGGCACCTCGACGACGTGTTGTCCCGGCGTACCCATATCTCCATCGAGACCTGGGATCGCGGCCTTGCCGTGGCCGAGGAAGCCGCGGAGCTGCTCGCCGGTCCGTTGGGGTGGGAGGCCGACCAGGTTCGGCGCGAGGTGGAGTACTACCGCAAGCGCATCGAGGCCGAGCGCGCGGCGCAGGAGCAGGACAGCGACCAGGAGGCCGACGCTGTTCAGCACGGCGCCCCCGACATCGTTCCCGCAGCCAGGGGTTGAGGGCCCGGCGGAGGTGGTTTCGGTCAGGCCGACACCACCTCCGCTGAATCCGTCTCACTGCGTGCACTGCTGAATCCCCGAGACCACTCCGGACGCGTGATTTAGCAGGTCAGAAGCGTGGTTTCGAGGGCACAACGGACTCGCTTATCATCTGGGGTAATGCTCGGGTTCACCGGTTCTTTCCGGTTGCCGGTCGCACCGATTCCCTTTGCCAGAAGGGGTGCAGGGGAGTCGCACCGCTCCGGGGAGGTCCGGGGGGCAAGCCGTGGCGGGGGACGTCCCCGTTCGGCGAATCCGAGTTGAACACCTCCGTGAACGCCCTTGCCCGGTTGGCGGTGCGCTTATCGGTCGGTCGGTTTCCCCAGGTAGGGTTTTCCGACGTCCAACCGCAGTGGGATGCTCACGCGGTGTTTGCGGTGTTCGGCGACAAATGCGGCCCATGTTCGGCTCTGGGGCCCGCGCTCGCCGCGACCGCTATTCGGAGCCAACCTGGAATCTGCCCGGCATGTCACTGACGGCATGTGGGTCTTGGAGAAATTTGTGGTCACCCTCAGCGTCATCGTTCCTATCTACAATGTCGAGCGCTATCTCGACGAGTGCTTGAGGTCCCTGCAGCTGCAGAGCTGGACCGACCTCGAAGTGGTGATGGTCGATGACGGATCTCCCGATGACAGTGCGGTCATCGCCCAGCGTTTCGCCGAAGAGGACCCGCGCTTCACGCTCGTGCGGCAGAGCAACGGCGGCCTCGGCGCCGCGCGCAACACGGGGATCCGCAACGCCTCGGGTGAGTTCCTCTCCTTCGTGGACAGCGACGACGTCATCCCGCCCTTCGCTTTCGGCTACCACATGCGCAGTCTGTTGGAGAGCGGATCGGACTTCTCCACCGGAAACGTGCACCGGTTCAGTGAGCTCGGCACGCGCCAGTCGCCGATGCACCGCAAGATCTTTCAGACCACGGTCAAGAAGACGCACATCACCGAGCGCGACACGCTTCTGATCGACCGGCTTGCCACCAACAAGGTGTGGCGCCGCGCGTTCTGGGACGCCAACGAGCTGTGGTTCCCCGAAGGCGTGCTCTACGAGGACGTGTCCGTCGTGATCCCCGCGCACTTCCTCGCCGCAGCCGTGGACGTGCTCGCCTCCCCGGTCTACCTGTGGCGCGAGCGTCCCAGCGACGACAAGTCCATCACCCAGGACCGGCTGCACGTCAAGGGCCTGGAGGATCGCTTCCGCGCGGTCCGCGAGACCAGCGACTTCCTCGCCGCGCACCGCACCCCGCTCGACAAGCGCCGGTGGGACCGCACCGGCCTCGGCAGCGACCTGCGAATTTTCATGCAGGTCCTCGACATCGCCGACGACGAGTTCCGGCAGCGTTTCCTCGACCTCGGCAACGCCTACATGGACACCATCGACCCGCAGGTGTACCAGGAGCTCTCCGCGGCCGAGCGGCTGAAGTGGCACCTGGTGCGCCGCCGCATGCTGCCCCAGTTGCTGGAGGTCCTCACCTTCAACAAGAGCGTCGAGCAGAAGAAGGCCAAGGCGGTCCGGCACGGCGTCAAGTTCTACGCCGACTACCCGTTCAAGGACGATCCCGCGGTCGGGATTCCGCGCAGCATCTACCGCCTGGACCGCGAACTCGTGATCCGGCAGAAGGCCGAGGAGGTGCGCTGGGAGGACGGCAAGCTCGTCATCCGCGGTCGGACCTGCCTGAAGTTCCTTCGTCCCAACAAGCGCATCCAGCAGCACCTGCGGGCCCGGGCGGTCAACCCCGCCACCGGCGCCGAGGTCAAACTCGCCGTCACCATGCACCAGGCCAACGAGTTCCGCCTTCCCAAGGACGCCGTCACCGCGCGCCGTGACTGGGGCGGCTACGAGATCGTGGTGGACCCCGCGGCCCTCAGGAGCGGCGGCCAGTGGCAGCCGAGCGAGTGGTTCGTCGACCTCCTGGTCTTCAACCGCGGCCTCACCCGGCGCGAGCGGCTGGCCCGGCCCAGTTCCGGTGCTCCTCAGCGACCCGCCGCCCAGAAGGTGGGCGACGACGTCTGGGTGCGTCCGTCCTGGCGCGGGTCCGACGGTCTGTGCCT
Source organism: Nocardiopsis ansamitocini (assembly GCF_030268225.1). Taxonomy (GTDB): domain Bacteria; phylum Actinomycetota; class Actinomycetes; order Streptosporangiales; family Streptosporangiaceae; genus Nocardiopsis_D; species Nocardiopsis_D ansamitocini. Next base: position 225,708 of record NZ_BSQG01000006.1, read on the forward strand.
GGCGGTCGACCCGCTGCGCGCGCAGTTGGCCGGGCACCGCCTCGACGGCGATGTGCTCACGCTCGACGGAACCGTTGCCGCGCCCGCGGGGGCGGCCGCCTCGCTGCGGCTCACCCGGATGCCCGGCGACGTCACCGCCGAGGTCCCGATGGAGATCACCGCAGGGGGAGCTTTCACCGCCGGCGTCCCGGTGTCAGCCCTGACCGAGGGCTTCCAGCAGCGGCGCTCCGTCGTGGGCGGCCCGGTCACCTCCGAGCGCTGGGAGGTCCATGTCGTTCTCGACAATGGCGAGGCCATCCAGGTCTCCCTGGCCGACAACACGCGCGAGGACCGCTACCGCGTGCAGGACCACCAGATCGACGTCGAATGCAACAGCGCCGGATGGGCCTTCCTCCGGGCCGGGGTGGACCGCCCCTCGATCACCGACGTGTCGTGGGAGGGCGACCTGCTGCGGGTCTCGGGGGACTTCTATGCGGCCGACCCCACCGGCCTCAGCTTCGTGCTCAAGGCCAGGGGGCGGACCGAGGAGCGCTCGTTCCCGTTGGAGCTCGACGGCTCTCGCTTCTCCGTGACGCTGAGACCCACGGCACTACCCTCCTTCGGGGCGCAGATCCCGCTCGTCGCCGGGCAGTACCGGCTCCTCGTGCGCCGTACCACCGGGCCCAACGAGTGGCAGGACAGTTACGCCCAGATCCACCACGACCTCCTGCCCTCCCTGCCGGCCGCGACCGATGCCGCCGGCCGCACCGTTTCGCTGGACGCGATCCGCCACGACGTGCCGGTCCTGACCGTGGGATCCGCGTTGCGAGCCGAGGACCGCGGGAGCTACGCCCAGCAGCAGTTGCGGGAGAAGACCTATCCCCGCTTGCGCAAGCAGCCCATCGCCCCCGGCCTGCTGTTCGACAGCTACACCGGCAAGCAGTTCTCCGACAGCCCCCGCGGGATCTACGAGGAGCTGGTGCGCCGCGGGATCGACCGTCCGGCCTCCTGGCTGGTGCGCGACCAGCAGGTGGCCCTCCCCGACGGCCTCACTCCCGTGCCGCACACCAGTCGCGAGTACTTCGACGCGCTGGCACGGTCGGAGTTCATCGTCTCCAACGCCCACCTCCCCCTGTGGTTCGAGAAGCGCCCCGGCCAGACGGTCGTGCAGACCTGGCACGGCTCCATGCTCAAGCGCATCGGCTTCGACATCGAGCACGTCCAGTTCGCCAGCCGCAACTACCACGAGCGGTTGCGCCACGAGACCAAGCAGTGGGACTTCCTCGTCTCGCCCAGCCCCTGGGCGACCCCCATCCTGCAACGGGCCTTCCAGTTCGAGGGCGAGATCCTGGAGACCGGCTACCCGCGCAACGACATCTTCCACTCGCCTCAGCGCGACGCCCTCACCCGCGAGGTGCGTGAGCGGCTCGGACTGCCCGAAGGCAAGAAGGTCGTCCTCTACGCCCCGACCTGGCGCGACGACAAGTTCTACTCGCCCGGCAAGTACAAGCTGGATCTGCACCTGGACCTTCAGCGGATGTACGAGCGGTTGGGCGACGACCACGTGCTGATGGTGCGCCGTCACCCCAACATCGTGGACCGCGTCCCGGTCGTCGGCGAGGGCTTCGTGTGGGATGTCTCGACCTATCCCGAGATCCAGGAGCTTTTCCTGGTCACCGACCTGCTCGTCACCGACTACTCGTCGCTGATGTTCGACTTCGCCAACACCGGCCGGCCGATCCTGTTCTTCACCTACGACCTGGCGGACTACCGCGACAACCTGCGCGGTTTCTACTTCGACTTCAACGAGACCGCCCCCGGTCCGCTGCTCATGACCTCTGACGAGGTGATCGGGGCGATCGAGAACATCGACGAGACACACGCCGCCCACCAGGACAAGTACCGGGCCTTCGTGAAACAGTTCTGTCCTCTCGACGACGGGAAGGCCGCGGCGCGCATCGTCGACCGCCTGTTCCCGACGCTGGGCTGACCGAGCCGAGCGGTTCGTAACGCGGGGCCCGCGATCCTTCGCGGGCCCCTGACCCTTTCCGGGAGTGGCACATGAGAATCCTGCTGACCGGCGGAGCCGGTTACATCGCGACACACACCGCAGTGGAGTTGATCGCCCAAGGGCACGATGTCGTCCTCGTCGACAACCTCGTCAACAGCCACCCCGAGGCCGTGCGCCGAGTGGAGCGCATCACCGGGCGCACCATCGCCTTCCACGTCGGGGACTGCGCGGACCCGGAGGTACTGGAGAAGGTGTTCGCCGAACACGAGATCGACGCGGTCGTGCACTTCGCCGGACTCAAGGCAGTGGGCGAGTCCACCGCCCAGCCGCTGCGCTACTACCGCAACAATCTGGACGCCATGCTGACGCTGTGCGAGGTCATGGAGGCCCGCGGAGTGCGGCGTCTGGTGTTCAGCTCCTCGGCGACCGTCTACGGTGCCTGCGAGCAGGTGCCCATCACCGAGGACATGCCACTGGGCGTCACCAATCCCTACGGTGCCACCAAGCTGTTCGGCGAGCGGATCCTCACCGATCTCGCCGACGCCTCACCCGACTGGCACATCACGCTGCTGCGCTACTTCAACCCCATCGGCGCGCACCCCAGCGGTCTGATCGGCGAAGACCCCAACGACGTCCCCAACAACCTCTTCCCCTACCTCACGAAGGTCGCCGGCGGGAAACTGCCGGTGCTCCGGGTGTACGGGGACGACTACGACACCGTCGACGGAACCGGTGTGCGCGACTATCTGCACGTCGTCGACCTCGCCCGGGGGCATGTCGCGGCCATCGACCACATCGACGACCGGGCCGGTGTAGGCGTCTACAACCTCGGGACGGGACGGGGGACCTCGGTGCTGGAGGCGGTCCGGGCATTCGAGCGGGCAGTGGGCCGCTCCCTCCCCTACGAGGTGGTCGCCCGCCGTCCCGGGGACATCGCCACCTGCTACGCCGCACCCGACGCGGCGCGGCGCGACCTCGGCTGGACCGCCCTGCACACGGTGGACGACGCCTGCGAGGACGCCTGGCGCTGGCAGCAGGCCAACCCCGACGGCTATCGCACGGCCACCTGAGCACCGCAACCGAAAGAAGGGGGCCGGTGGCACACGCCACCGGCCCCCTTCACGCCTCCCGAAAAGGTCAGCCCTTCTGCTCGCTGAGGACCAGCGTGGTGCCCTGCTCCTCCGGCGGAGTGTTGGCGGCTCCCAGTTCCTCGATCTCGGCCAGCGTCTTGGTGAAGGCGCGCGTGGACAGCCACAGCTTGTAGATGAGCAGGAGCTCGAACGCCAGCATGAGGGCGGCGGCGGCGGCGATGACCACGAGCATGCCGGTGGCGGAGAAGGCCCCGACGACGGGGGCGATGATCGCCACGCTCATCTGGAACTCGATGCCGCTGAACAGGTGGGTGCGGACCCGGCTGGCCAGCAGTTGGTTGCGGAAACGCAGGTACCAGGGGAAGTGCGAGTTGAAGCGCTGCTGAAGCTTGGTCGCCCTGATCTCCCGGGCCCGCGCGCTGTGGCTGGGCACGATCACCTCGGGCTCCTGCGCCGGGGCGGGCTCCTCTTCGCCCGCGGCCGCGACGGGTTCGCTCTTCGCGACCTTCTCCTGGAGGTGCTGCAATTCGGCGTCGCCGGCGGCGGTGTGCTCCTCGGCGTCGCGCAACGCCGCGGTCAACCGCTTCTGCATGGCCTTGCGGACCTTGGCCATCTGGGAACCGTTGAGGTAGCGGAACATGTCGGTGAAGACGATGCCGACCGCGAACCAGATGAAGACGGGGTTGCCCGTCGCCGCGTACTGCCCGCCCATGAGGCCCACGGCGCAGGCCAGTACCCGGATCTGGTCGAACACGAAGTCCAGCCAGGTACCGAAGACCGAACCGGTGCCCTTCAACCGGGCGATCTTGCCGTCCATGCAGTCCAGGATGAAACTCAGGTGGAACAGCACTGCACCGGCGATCAACCACTGCGGCTGCCCGGTCGCGAAGCAGACGGCAGCCCCCATGCCCAGGACCATGGCGCCCATGGTGATCTGGTTGGGGGTGATCGACGTCCTGTTCGCCGTCACCAGGGTCAGGCGCGCGGCCACCGGGTCAACCAGGAACACGGTCCACCAGGCGTCACGTGCCTTGTATGTCTGTTCACGCACGTCATTGATCGTGAACCGCTGCATAGGGAACTCCAGAGCTCTGGACTGAGGGGGAAGAAGAGAGCAGTGATGGCGGCTATCGGCGAGAGTGCACCCGGAAACCGTGTCCACGGTGCATGCCGTGACGACCAGTAAAGAGCATCTAAAGAACGCCCGTGTTCTGATGCCGTCTCCGTCAGGTAACAGCCGGTCGCATCTTATCGAAAAAGCCCTTTCCCCTTGGGTGACAAACAGAGGTCTGCGCTGCGGTTTTCCCTTTGCCGGGGCAAATGGAGCCGCTTTGGCAAGAAGCTCCCGATGTAGGTGCGGGCATTGCGCGTCCCCAATGTCACACCCAATGCGGTGGGGGCCGCGAAGAAAAGCCCTCGACGATGGCGAAGCGGCACGGGCACACTTGGTCCGTGCTGCTGACGATCTCCGCCACCCGCTGTCCGGTCACCGAATTCGGGCTCCTGCTGCACAGCGATCCCGACACGGTGCAGACCGTCGAACAGGCCCATGGTGCAGCGCACGTCTTCTACCCGGAGGCGAACGAGCAGCGCTGCACGGCCGCGCTGCTGTTGGAGGTGGACCCGCTGCGGTTGCGGCGAACACGGGGGGGCCGCACCCCCGATTTCGCGTCGGTCCAGTACGTCAACGACCAGCCTTACGCGGCCTCCTCGCTGTTCGCGGCCACGATCGCCGCAGTCTTCCACCGTGCGCTCAACGGTGAGTGCCCGGAACGGCCGGAACGTGTGCGAACCGTGCTCGACCTCACCCTGCACCTGCCCGCCGTCCCGTGTGACGGCGGCCCCGGCCAGGCACGACAACTGTTCGAGCCGTTGGGCTGGACCGTGACGGCCGAGCCGGTCCCCCTTGACCCGGGCCTGCCGGGGTGGGGCGATTCCCGCTACCTCGCTCTCACCCTCACCGGTGAACAACGGGTGGCCGACGCGCTCAGCCACCTCTGTGTACTGCTCCCCGCCCTCGCCGGTGCGCCCCGCCTCCTGGGCGATGGCCGTGAGGCGGACCCCCTGAGGCACGCCGCCGGATGGCTGCCCGGACACCCGCACCGGGCACAGATCGCCGACCCGCCCCCGGAGGGGCACGACGAGGACGGCATCGCCGTCCGGCGCCTCGTCGAGGTCGAAGGACGCTCGACAGGAACAGGCAGCCCACCAGCGCACGAGACCCCGGCCGACGGCGGGCGGCACGCCGACGCCGTACTGGCGGTACTCCTGGAGGAGAACGCCCGCAGCGTCGTCGACCTCGGTTGCGGGAGTGGTCGGCTGCTCGCCCTGCTGTGCGCCGAGCCGACCCTGGAAAGGATCACAGGGGTGGACGTGGCGGGTGCCGCGCTCCGACGGGCCGAACGCCTGCTGGGCCAGGACCGCATCGACGAGCCCGCCCGTCTGGCCCTGCTGACCGGTTCCGTCCTCTACCGCGACGACCGGTTCGCATCCCATGACGCCGCCGTTCTCATGAACGTGGTCGAGCACATCGAGCCGGGCCGACTCCCCGCCATGGAACAGGTCGTGTTCGGACACGCCGCGCCGAGGACCGTCGTGGTCACCACTCCTGAGGCCGATTCCGCCCCCCGCGACGTGGCGGAGGGGGCGGGTGCGTACCGACACCCCGATCAGCGGTTCGCGTGGACCCGCGACCGTTTCCGGGCATGGGCGCAACGTGTCGCGCGTGTCCACGGCTACCGCGTCCGGTACGTTCCGGTCGGCCCCGACGACCCAGGACCCGGCCCCGCAACCCAGATGGGGGTGTTCACCAGATGAGCAGTGAGCGGGTGCTCACCGTTCCCCAGAGCGGATTGGTCCTGCTCGTCGGTGTCCCCGGGGCGGGCAAGACCACCTTCGCCGCTCGGAATTTTCTGCCCTCCCAGATCGTGGGGCTGGACTTCTGCCGTGTCGCGGTCGGTGACGACCCCACCGATCCCACTGCTGACGGTGACGCCCTCGACCTGCTGCACCACATGGTCAGGCTGCGGCTGGGCCGCGGCCTGCTCACCGTCGTGGACGCAGGCAACGTCCAGGAGCGGGCCCGGCGGCAGTTGGCGCGCATCGCCAAGGACAACGACGTGCCGTGCACCGCGATCGTCCTGGACGTCCCCGAAAGCCCGGCCCGACAGCGCGTCCGGGAGCGTCACGGGCCCGCCGCGGATACCCGTGACGTCGCGCTCCAGTACCGCGAACTCCATCGCGGACTGGGCCGGATGCAACGACAGGGGATCGGCCGGGTCCACGTGCTGCACGGGCCGCCGGAGGTCGACACCGCGGTCATCGCCTACGAGAGGTCGACCGACGACAGGCGCGACCGCACCGGTCCCTTCGACATCATCGGCGACGTCCACGGGTGCCGCTCCGAACTTGAGGCGCTGCTCACCGAACTCGGCTACGCACTGCATCGTGACCGGCTCGGCCGGGCCGTGGACGCAACCCACCCCGAGCGCACCGTCCTCTTCGTCGGCGACCTCGTGGACCGTGGCCCCGACTCACCCGGAGTTCTGCGCCTGGTCATGGGGATGGTCGCGTCGGGCCATGCACTGTGCGTCTCGGGCAACCACGAGAACAAGCTCGTCCGGGCGCTCAAGGGCGGTGCCGTGCGGCCCTCCCACGGTCTCGCCGAGACCCTGGAGCAACTCGATGCCGAATCGGAGGAGTTCCGGGCACGGGTCCTCGCCTTCTGCGCCGGACTGGTCGACCACTACCGGCTCGACGGAGGCAGGCTGGTGGTGGCGCACGCCGGCCTCGCCGAGCGCTACCACGGGCGAACCTCGGGGCGCGTGCGTTCCTTCGCCCTCTACGGCGAGACCATCGGGGCGACCGACGAGTACGGGCTGCCGGTACGCCACCCGTGGGCGAACGACTACCGAGGACGGGCCACGGTGGTCTACGGGCATGTCCCCACGCCCGAGCCCGAGTGGGTCAACAACACCATCTGCCTGGACACCGGCTGCGTGTTCGGGGGCCGCCTCACCGCGTTGCGCTACCCCGAACGCGCGCTCGTCGCCGTTCCCGCCGAACGGATCTGGTACCGGCCGGCCCGCCCTTTCCCGAGCCCGCATGCAGGTCCTGGCGCCCCGGCCCTCCGCGCGGTGGGGGCCGTCGACGCCGGCGACGTGTTCATGGACGGTGACCGCCTCGGCGGGAAGGTGGAGACCGCGCACGGAACCGTCCGGGTGGGGCCCGAGCAGGCGGCGGCGGCGCTGGAGATGATGAGCCGTTTCGCGGTGGACCCGCGCTGGCTCCTCTACCTGCCGCCCGCCATCGCCCCGGTCCCCACGTCGGGTGACCCCGCCCTGCTGGAACGTCCGGAGGAGGCGTTCACCCATTACCTCGACAACGGTGTGCACCGGGTGGTGTGCCAGGAGAAGCACGCGGGGACACGTGCGGTGGTCGTCGTATGCCGGGACGAGGGGGCGGCGGCGCGCCGATTCGTCCCCGAGGCGCTGGGGGCCGTCTACACCCGGACGGGACGGCCGTTCTTCGCCGATCCCGAGGTGGAGGCGGAGGTCCTGACCGCTCTGCGCGAGGCGGTGGGCGCTGCCGGCCTGTGGGAGGACCTGGACACCGACTGGGTGGCCCTGGACGGGGAATTGCTGCCCTGGTCGCTCGGGAAAGAAGACCTTATCCGCGACCGCTACGCCACGGTCGGTGCCGCTGCCCGTGCCGCGCTGCCCGAGGCGGCCAGGGTTCTTGCTGCTGCGGCCGAGCGGGGGCTGGACGTGGCCGGCCTGGCGCGACGGGTGGAGGAGCGCGCGACGCGGATCGAGGCGTTCAGCCGGGTGTACCGGCGCGACAGCCGGCCCACCCGGGGGCCGGCCGGTGTGCGCTACGCGCCGTTCGCGCTGCTCGCCGCAGAGGGTGCCTCGTTCGCCGGTCGTGACCCCCTGTGGCACATGGGTCTGGCCGAGCGTCTCGCGGAGGCCGGTCCACTGGTACTGGCCACCCGCTACCTCGTGGTGGCCACCGCCGACCCCGGCGAGGTCACGGCTGCTGCGACCTGGTGGCGCGACCTGGTCGACGCAGGGGGAGCCGGGATGGTCGTTAAGCCGTCCCCCGGTGCACCGATCCGGGGAAGCGCGGGACCGGTGCAGCCGGGCCTGAAGGTCCGTTCGCCGGAGCACCTGCGCATCGCCTACGGCCCCGACTACGACGTCCCCGGGCAGTTGGCGGTCCTGCGCAACCGCCGACTGGCGAGGGTGAGCGCCATGGCGCTGAGCCAGCACGCGCTCGGTCTGGAGGCGTTGGCCAGGCACGCCCGACAGGAACCGCTGCGGCGTGTCCATCAGCCGGTCTTCGGGGTGTTGGCGCTGGGAGCCGAACCGGTGGACCCACGACTCTGACGGGGGCGGGCCTTCCGTCGCCGCGGTGGTGCTGGGCCTACCCCGCAAAGACGTGTAGGCGGGGTCGCAGTACCGCCCCTGCCGGAGGAACAATCGTCGACAGACAACGAAAACGGCGATGAGGCGGTTATGGGGAACACCACGACGAAGTACGCGGCGGTCGGGCTGGCGGCAGGGTGTGCGCTGATACTCACCGGGTGCGGCTTCCGGGTTTCCCTGGACACCGCGCTCGCCGAGGAGGAACGCAGCGACGCCTACTCAGGAGCAACGGCGTTGGAGCTGCGCAACCGCGACGGTGCGACCACCGTCGTCGGTGCCGACGTCGAGGAGATCACCCTCGAACGCGTCCTGCGCTACACCGGCGACACCCCGCCGGAGGAGCGTGTGGCAGAGGAAGGCCCGACCCTGGCCGTCACGGCGGGCGGGTGCGGAGGTTCGGTGGTGACGGTCGGTATCAACCAGTGCGCCATCGACTACACCGTCACCGTTCCCTCCGGTACCGCCGTGACCGTGGACAGCGGTGACGGTCCTGTCACCGTCGAGAACGCCGGAGAGGGCGCTGCCGTGGTGATCGAGGCCGGGGACGGGGCGATCGCGGTCAGCGGCAGTGCCGCACGGGTGGAGGCCACGACGACCGACGGGGCGGTGACTCTCACCGACATCACCGCCGAGACGGTCGTCGCGCGGGCCTTGGACGGTTCCGTCGAGGTCAGTACCACCGGAGAAGTCGAGACGCTCGACGCGTCCACCGGCGACGGTTCGATCACCATCACCGCCGGTTCCGGATTCGACGCGCTCACCGCCAAGGCGGGGGACGGCTCCATCACGGTCCTCACCCCCAGCGGTGGTGGCCCCTACACCTTGTCCACCAGCACGGTGGACGGTCGGGTGCGGGTGGACGTTCCCGAGAGCGACGACGCGCCGTCCACGATCGACCTGACCACCATCGACGGTTCCATCGAGGTACGGGAGAGCTGACCGCGCCCCGAAGGAGCGGAACCGACACGGCGCTACCGGCGTTCAGGGGTCCGGACGTGTTCGGGCAGCAGCCCGTACATCAGTGCCCGGCCCATCACCACGGACCACGGTTTGCTGGTGGTCACGTTCGTCAGGATCTCCGGCAGTGCCGCTTCGTCCCCCTCCAGTACGTGCTCGATCACCCGGTCCTGGATCACCCGTTGGATGCGCTGGGTGAACCGGGTGGGGAGCTCCCGGCGGCGCTGCACCCGCTGGACCAGGGCGGGGTTGAAGGTCCTGGAGAAGCGGTCGGGTACGGCCTGGGCGCGGTAGAGGGAGTCCGCCAGCAAGTTCGCGGTGGCCACCGCGTCCTGGATCGCCAGGTTGATGCCCACGCCGCCGATCGGGCTCATCGTGTGCGCCGCGTCGCCGATGCACAGCAGGCCGGGGACCGACCACTGGGGCAGCCGGTCGAGGCCCACCTCCAGGAACGCCACGTCGCCCCACGAGGTGATCGCGGAGGTCCGGTCGGCGAGAAAGGGCAGCAGCCGTCCCAGCGACTCCCGGAGCCCTCCGATGCCGCGGGCACGGATCTCCACGTGCTCGCCCTTGCGCACGATGAAGGCGACCTGCCAGTAGTCGCCCCGGTCGAAGGCCACGGCCAGTCCGCCCCCGCCGATCCGGCCGTTGAGTCCGGAGGGGTCCTGCGCCGTGCGGGGCAGCCGCAGCCACAGGACGTCCATCGGGGCCCCCAGGTCCACGGGGATCAGTCCGGCCGCGGAGCGCAGCGTCGAGCGGCGGCCGTCGGCGGCCACGGTCAACACGGACCGGAGTTCGTGTTCGCCGTCCGGGGTCGTGTAGCGGACCCCGCGCACCGCGCCGTCCTCTTCGAGCAGGCCGCGCACGTCGGCGTTCAGCACGAGGTGAAAACCCGGGTAGCGCGTGGCGTGCTCGGTGAGCATGGACAAGAAGTCCCACTGGGGAACCATCGCCACCCGCTTGTGCCTGCCGGGGACGTCGGCCAGCGAGACCTCCAGGAACGCGCGTTCGGCGGTTCCCATGCGGATGTGGGAGAGGTCGCGGTGCGGCAGCGCGTCCAGGGCGTCCAGCAGGCCCAATTCGTCGAGGAGGTCGAGGGTGGCGGGGTGCACCGTGTCGCCGCGAAAGTCGCGCAGGAAGTCGCCGTGCTTCTCCAGCACGGTGACCTCCACTCCGGCTCTGGCCAGGAGCAGACCCACCATGATGCCCGCAGGGCCGCCGCCGGAGACGGCGCAGGTGGTGGTCTGGGATCGCGTCATCGGCGAGCTCCTGGATGAGTGTGCCCCGAGGATTCATCGGTCACTGACACACAAGCCTCTCGGGGACGGGTTGTCCACCTGCCACGCACGAAAGAACCGATCGCGCATCGCCCTGCCAGCAAGGAGATCCGACGTCGTGTGCCCCGGGTTACCAGTGGGTAGTCAAGTCGTCCGGGGTCGCCTAAGCTGCCGGATATGGAAAACGTGACGAGCGCCACTACCGGTTCCACGGTGCTGCGGCCCGACCTGGTCCGACGGCTGGCGCAGCGCGTGGTCGGAACCTCGCGGCACTCCGCCGTCACCACCGCGCCCTTCACCGGGGAACCGCTCGCCGAGCTCCCGCAGAGCGGGGCCGACGACGTGGCCGAGGCATTCCGGCGCGCACGCGCCGCCCAACGGGACTGGGCAGCCCGTCCGCCGCGCGAACGCGTCGCCCCTTTCCTGCGTTTTCACGACCTGGTGCTGAGACGCCAGGCCGAAATCCTCGACATCGTCCAGTTGGAGACCGGCAAGGCGCGCCAACACGCCTTCGACGAGATCTACGACTGCGCCATGACCGCTCTGTACTACGCCCGGCACGCACCTCGCCTGTTGCAGCGGACCCGCACGGCAGGCGCCATGCCGCTGGCCACCCGCGCCTACGTGAACCGTCAGCCCAAGGGCGTCGTCAGCGTCATCACGCCGTGGAACTACCCCCTGTCGCTCCCGGTCGCCGACGCCGTACCGGCCCTGCTGGCCGGCAACGCAGTGGTCGCCAAACCCGACACCCAGACCGCGCTCAGTGCCCTGTGGGCCATCGACCTGTTGGTCGAAGCGGGACTGCCCGAGGAGTTGTGGGTGCCGGTGCTGGGGGAGCCCGCCCAGGTGGGCGACCCTTTGGTGGACAACGCCGACTACGTTGCCTTCACCGGTTCCTCCGCGTCGGGGGCGGCCGTCGCCGCGCGTGCCGCGTCCCGGCTCATCGGCTGTTCCGCGGAGCTCGGCGGGAAGAACCCCATGATCGTGTGCGCGGACGCCGACCTGGACTGGACCGTGCGGGGTGCGCTGCGCGCCTGCTTCAGCAACGCCGGCCAACTGTGCGTCTCCATGGAGCGCCTCTACGTCCACGACTCCGTCCACGACGCCTTCGCCGAGAAGTTCGCCGCCGCTGTGCGTGCCATGCGCCTGGGGACGGGGTTGGACTACTCGGCCGACATGGGATCGCTCACCTACCGGCGTCAGCTCGACCGGGTCAGCGAGCACGTGGACGAGGCACGCGCCAAAGGTGCCACCGTTCTTGCCGGGGGCCGGGCCCGCCCCGACATCGGCCCCTTGTTCTACGAGCCGACCGTCCTGACCGGTGTCGACGCCTCGATGGCCCTGTGCGCCGACGAGACCTTCGGCCCCGTCGTCTCGCTCTACCGGTTCGGTGACGAGAACGAGGCCGTCGAGCGCGCAAACGACACCGCCTTCGGCCTCAACGCCAGCGTCTGGACCCGCGACGCCGCACGCGGGCGCCGGATCGCCGAGCGGATCAAGGCCGGCACCGTCAACATCAACGAGGGGTTCGCGGCCACCTGGGCCAGTTACGGAGGACCCATCGGCGGGATGAAGCACTCAGGGCTGGGGCGTCGGCACGGTGCCGAAGGGCTGCTGTGCTACACCGAGGCGCAGACGATCGCCAGCCAGCACCACATCAGTCTCTCCGGGATGCCCGGAGCGGACGGCGAGACCGTCGCCACGCTCTTCACCTTCGCTGCGCGCGCCATGCGCCGCCTCGGAATCCGCTGACCTCAGGTTCACGGCACCCACCGCCTTGGGAGGGCGACCTCACGGTCGGCGGGGGCCGCCTATCCGGCCAACCCCGGTAGACACCGCACTAGACTGGTGCCAATCCATATCTACCTGCTGGAAGGCCGTTACGTGTCCGTTGCCGGTGCTGCCGACAGCACGTTCGACACCGTTCTCGTCGTCGACTTCGGCGCGCAGTACGCGCAGCTGATCGCGCGACGGGTTCGCGAGTGCCACGTGTACAGCGAGATCGTCCCCTCGACCATGCCGGTCGCCGAGATGCTTGCCAAGAACCCCAAGGCCATCATCCTTTCCGGCGGCCCTTCTTCGGTCTACGCCGACGGCGCCCCCCAGGCCCCGGAAGGACTCTTCGAGACCGGGGTGCCCACCTTCGGTATCTGCTACGGCTTCCAGGTGATGGCGAGGGCGCTGGGCGGTACCGTCGCCAAGACCGGGCTCTCGGAGTTCGGCCGCACCGAGATCGAGGTCGCCACCGACACCGTCCTCTTCGACACCCTTCCCCCCCAGCAGTCGGTGTGGATGTCCCACGGTGACTCCGTCTCCGAGGCCCCGGCCGGTTTCCGGGTGGTCGGGAGTACCACCGGTGCCCCCGTCGCGGCGATGGAAGCTCCCGACCAGGGTTTCTTCGGTGTCCAGTTCCACCCCGAGGTGTTGCACAGCGAGCACGGCCAGGCGGTGCTGCGTCACTTCCTCTACGAGGGTGCGGGCTGCCGGCCCACCTGGACCATGGTCAACATCGTCGAGGAGCAGGTCGAGCGCATTCGCGCCGAGGTCGGCACCAAGCGGGTCATCTGCGCACTCAGCGGCGGTGTCGACTCCGCCGTGGCCGGAGCGCTGGTCCAGCGTGCGGTCGGCGACCAGTTGACCTGCGTCTTCGTTGACCACGGCCTGTTGCGCAAGGGTGAGGCCGAGCAGGTCGAGAAAGACTACGTGGCCGCAACGGGGGCCGCGCTCAAGGTCGTCGACGCCCAGGAGCGCTTCCTCGGTGCGCTCGCCGGGGTCACCGACCCCGAGGAGAAGCGCAAGATCATCGGACGCGAGTTCATCCGGATCTTCGAGCAGGCGGCCCGCGAGGTCGTCGCCGAGGCCGGGGACGGCGACGCCGAGGTCGAGTTCCTGGTGCAGGGCACCCTGTACCCCGACGTCGTGGAGTCCGGTGGCGGTACCGGTACCGCCAACATCAAGTCCCACCACAACGTCGGTGGGCTCCCCGACGACCTCCAGTTCACCCTTGTCGAGCCGCTGCGCGAACTGTTCAAGGACGAGGTGCGCAGGGTCGGCGAGGAGCTGGGTCTGCCGGCCGAGATGGTCTGGCGCCAGCCCTTCCCCGGCCCCGGCCTGGGAATCCGCATCATCGGTGAGGTGACCGCAGAGCGCTTGGACATCCTGCGCGAGGCCGATGCCATCGCCCGCGAGGAGCTGTCGCGCGCAGGTCTGGACCGCGAGATCTGGCAGTGCCCGGTCGTGCTTCTGGCCGACGTCCGCTCCGTTGGGGTGCAGGGCGACGGCCGTACCTACGGCCACCCGGTCGTGCTGCGTCCGGTCAGCAGCGAGGACGCCATGACCGCCGACTGGTCACGCGTCCCCTATGACGTGCTCGCCGTGATCTCCAACCGGATCACCAACGAGGTCCGCGAGATCAACCGCGTGACCCTCGACGTCACCAGCAAGCCCCCGGGCACCATCGAGTGGGAGTAGCGGCCACGTGCCGTCGATCGGGGTCTCGTTCCCGCCGAATTCCTCGGCCGCAACGAGGCCCCGATCAGTGCGGGGGTGCGGAGCGCACCGGGAGTCCGGCCGCCGCCCAGGAACGGAACCCGCCGACCAGGTCGGTCGCCCGGTGCAGTCCCAGTTCGCGCAGGCTCGCCGCGGCCAGGCTTGAGGCGTAGCCCTCGTTGCAGAACAGGATGATGTGCAGGTCCGGGCTGTCGGCTTCGGGAACACGGTCGGGGCTGGTCGGGTCCAAGCGCCATTCGAGCACGTTGCGATCGATCACCAGGGCGCCGGGGATCACGCCCTCGGTCGCGCGGTTCTCCACCGGCCTGGTGTCCACCAGCAGCGCGCCCGCAGCAAACGCCGCGTGTGCCTCGTGGGGGTCCAGCCGTTCCAGTCCGGCACGGCGCTGGTCGAGGAGGCGGTCGATCGCGCTCATGCGAGGGCTCCGTTGGTGGGCACTGCGTCCAGCGGCGGGGCGTCGGGTTCCGGGACATGGGTGAGGACGCTGTGCGTGCGGCGCAGCGCACCCGCCTCGTCCACCCGGTAGTACGACATCGCCGTGAGCGGCGGTGAGTAGGCGTGCACGCTGACCGCGGGCGCCTCGGCGATATTGACCACGTCGTGCACGTAGCCCACGGGGAAGCCGACGCTGCGTCCGGTCGTCAGCCCGCGTTCGCGCAGGCCCGCGTCACCGCGGTTCTGTACGCGCCACACGCGCTCGGTCAGCTCGCCGTCCACCACGGTGAGTGCGCCCAGCGAGCCCGCGTGGTCGTGCAGCTCGGTGGACTGGGCCTGCGTCCAGCTGATCAGCCAGACGTCGGCGTAGGTCTCGCTGCGCAGCCGTACCGACCAGCGGTCGCTCGCGTCGAACTGGATCTCGTGCAGACCCGCGCGCACCTCTTCGGCGGTCTCGCGGGTGAGCTCTACGAGCTCGTCGAGGGTCAGCGGCGTCGGGCCGAGGACGCGCGCGGATGAGTCGGCGATGGTCATGTGAGGCTGTCTTTCTCCGAGGTCGGCGGTGACGGTTCAGCAGTCGCGTTCAGCGCCGCCGACACCCCTCGTCAAAGACTTCGCTCCGATGCCACACCCTGTTCCCAATCGAGGTGACGTGCATAAACTTAGTTAACCATATTTCCTACTGGAAAGGTCTTCTTTAGTGATCCGGTGCACCGGGCCGCCCGGCGTCGGGCTGGGCTATGCGGTTCCTCTGGCGACACACCAATACCACATGGTCGCATATCGACACAAACGGGTGTGTCGTGGAGGCGTGTCCCCACGGGCCGGGCCGAGGACCCACGCGCCGCGCACCCCCGCGGGTCCAGGACCGTGTGCTCACCGTCCGCCCTGGCGCCGCAGTTCGCGCCGCTCCCGGTACCGGCCCACCGTACGAACCGTGCCCACGGCGACTAACCCGGCCCCCAGGACCGGAAGCAGCCACAAGGAACTGAACCACCAACCGGTCGAGCCCTGCACGACGAACGCCAGACCCAGCATGACGAACAGCAGCCCCGCGGTCAGCGACGCCCAGTCGGTTCTACGACGCGACATGGCGCACCTCCACTGTCCCCACCTGGGATCGCACGTCGATCACCAACGTCGCCGACGGGTCGTGCCCAACCGGTTCCACGGTCTCGGTCAACCGGTTGTCCACCCCGTACCGCTCCATGTCACCCACCTTGACCTCTCCCACACCGGATGAAGCGTTCACCACGACCCGCACCGACTCTGGTACCAGTACCTCGACGGTCCCGATGCCGACCCGTGCGCGTACCGCCAACTCCTGGCCCGGCTCAAGAGGAATCCCCGTCAGATCGATATCGGCGTTTCCCGCGGTCAAGGCGAACCCCTCCTCGGCCTGTGCCACCGTGCTCGGACCCCAGGGCGCGTCACCGAAACGCATCGTCGTCAGATCGGTCGTCGAAGCGGCCACCGCCATCACCGTCGCCACCGTCGCCACCGTCTTCACCCCTCGGCCATCGCCCGCCCACGTACCGACCACCAGCACGGCGCCCAGCAGCAACACGACCCCGCCGAGGTAGAGAGGCCCCGTCCCAGGGGCGATCAGCGACGACCACGACACCCCGCCCACCATTACGAACGTCGTGATGCTCAGCCCCGCCACCAACCACAGCGCGGCCATCAGGAGCGACGCTCCCCGTCCCTTCCGGCACGCGTCGGACCCCGTGCCCCAGCCCGGGGTGGAACCGGTGTCCTCGTCGCTCTCCTCCTCCGTCGCCTCCGCATTGTGCTCCGCCGCGTGACGCCCCACCAACGCCAGGTCGACCGGTCCGGCCGGCGCCGCAGCCCACGGCTGTGCAGGGTTGTAGTAGGAGGCCGTCGGTTCCGGCTCCGGCGCGGCGGGGGGCGGACCGGTCGCCTTCAGCCACCCGGGGAGGTCCCGGGCGGTCTGCTGAAGATCCACACCCCGGTTGTGCGCGCTCAACCCGCTCAGGATCAAGGGCGTCGCCAACACCAGCGTTCCCCAGCCGAACCCGCCCACCAGGCTCAACGCAGTGGCGACCGCCAGCCCCACACCCAACAGCGCTACGACCGCCTTGCCCAGCAGCCGTACGCCCAGCAGCTGTTCGGCCATCGCCGGCCCACCGCGCGAGTCGCGCATCAACAGCCACGCCGCGATATACAGGAACAGGCCCGTACCGCCCACCAGGGCGGTGATCGCGAACGTCGTCCGCCACACCACCGGGTCGGTCTGGGTGTAGCGGCCCAACCCGGCGGCGACACCGGTCACCACACCGTTGACGTCGTCCTTGCGCAGCAGGCGCTCGGCGCCGTCCCCTTCCGGGGGGGCCACCCCGGTCGGAGCCGCGCCCTGGCCGGTCCCGGCAGCAGACTCACGATCCTCCATGTCCCCATCGTCGCCCCAACCGCCGGCGGTTCCCATCGGGGACCACCCTGACCCCACCCTGAACCGGCGGTCCGCAAAGCTGGGGCGTGCCCCTGATGCGACCGCGTCGACGGGCGCGGCATCCTGGTAGGGCGGCAGCGCGAGCACAATGATGGGGGACGGTTGACGACGGCGACGGAGCGGGAGACACCACAGCTCTACCGTGGGCGAAACGACCGCCTGGTAACCGGTGTGGGCTCCGGGCTCGCCCGGCATCTGGGGATCGATCCCGTCGTCGCACGCCTGGCGCTGCTCGCCCTGTCCACCGCAGGCATCGGCATCGCCGTCTACATCACCCTGACCCTGGTGGTTCCGACCGAGCCGGAGACAACCGACCCCTCCGACCCTCTCGACGTCAAGGCGCGCGCCCGGAAAAAGGGCCGCGACATCAGCCAGCTGCTCGCCTACATCGCGCTGGCCACCGGCATGGGGGTGCTGTTCCTGCTGTTCGGCGGCGTGTTCGATCCGCTGCTGTGGTTCCTCGTCTTCGGCGCGTTGGGTGGCACGATCCTCTGGCAGCAGGCCAACGCCGCCCAGCGTGACGAGTGGGTTGCCAGCACCCCCTTCCGCGGCCGCAAGGGCTGGGCGCGCACCGGAGCCGGGGTCCTGCTGGTCATCACCGGAGTCATCGGCTTCCTCGCGTTCCAACAGCAGCTGAGTGACGCCCGCGCCGGCCTGACCTTCGCCATCGCACTGCTCTCGGGGATCGCGCTGATCGCCGCCCCCTGGATCGTCGGCCTGGTCCGAGAGCGCGACAAGGAGCGCCGCGAGCGAATCCGCAGCCAGGAACGCGCCGAACTCGCCGCGCACATCCACGACTCGGTACTGCACACCCTCACCCTGATCCAACGCCGGGCGGAGGACCCGCGCGAGGTCCAGCGGCTGGCCCGCGTCCAGGAACGGGCGCTGCGAAGCTGGCTCTACCAGCGCCCCGCGGACGCCGAGACCACCGTCTCGCCCGCACTCGAACGCGTTGCCGCCGAAGTCGAGGAGGCCCACGGCGTACCGATCGAGGTCGTGTGCGTCGGCGACTGCCCCATTGACGACGGCGTCCGCGCCACCCTCCAGGCCGCCCGCGAGGCAATGGTCAACGCCTCCAAGTACGCGGGGGTGGACACCGTCGCCGTGTTCGGCGAGGTCGAACCCGACGAGGTGCTCGTCTTCATCCGCGACCGGGGGGAGGGCTTCGACCTCGACGACCTCCCCGCCGACCGGATGGGCGTACGCGGCTCCATCATCGGACGGATGGAACGCCACGGCGGGAACGCCCGCATCCGAACCGCGCCCGGCGAAGGCACCGAAGTCCAGTTGCGGATGCCCCGCGGTGCCGAGACCAGGTAGGGCGGGGGCCGCACCCGTTCACGCATCAGCGGTGGTGCCCGGAGGTGGCCGAGTCCGGCACCGGGCGCCCGTGGGCGAGCCGGCAAGGGTAGAGTCCAGCCCGTGGTAGACGAAAACTCCTTTGCATCCGGGCGGGTCCCGCGCGTCGTCATCGTGGACGACCACCGGCTCTTTCGCAGCGGTGTGCGCGGCGAACTCGGCGACGCGGTAGAGGTCATCGGCGAGGCCGGCGACGTCGACAGCGCGGTCCGCGTCATCGTCGAGCACCAGCCCGACCTCGTCCTGCTCGACGTCCATCTTCCCGGGGGCGGCGGAGTCGAGGTGCTGCGCCGTGTGCTGGCCAAGCACCCCGAGATCCGTTTCCTCGCACTGTCGGTGTCCGATGCCGCCGAGGACGTGATCGGTGTCGTCCGCGGCGGCGCACGCGGCTACGTCACCAAGACCATCTCGGGCAAGGAACTGGCCAACGCCATCGTGCGGGTAGCCGACGGCGACGCGGTGTTCTCCCCCCGGCTCGCGGGGTTCGTCCTGGACGCCTTCTCCGCCACCGACGCGCCTCCCATGGACCCCGAGCTCGACCGGCTCACCCAGCGCGAGCGCGAGGTCCTGCGCCTCATCGCCAGGGGGTACGCCTACAAAGAGGTCGCCAAGGAGCTGTTCATCTCCGTCAAGACCGTCGAGACCCACGTCTCCTCGGTCCTGCGCAAGCTCCAGCTCTCCAACCGTCACGAGCTCAGCCGCTGGGCGACCGCCCGCAAACTGGTCTGACCCCGCCCTGCGGCCGACGCGCCCCCTGCCGGCCGCCGCGTCACCGTGCGACCGGCCCCGGTGACGCACCGGCCCCCGCCCCTGCCCCGGCAGGTCAGCGCAGGGCGTCCAGCATGCGCTTGAGGAATCCGTCCGCGTCCACCTCGGTCACCAGGGTCACCGCGGGCCGATCGTCCGCACGGGGACGGGGGCGCAGGTCGGCGACGGTCGCCCCACGGGTGTGTGCTCCGTTGAGCTCGACGCGGACCGGTACCGACACCGACTCCACCACCATGAGCTCCGGGTTCACCAGGATGGCCGCGGCCAGGGGGTCGTGCATGGCGCACGCGCGCTCGCCCAGGACGCTCTCGTAGAACCCCACGTAGAAGTCCAGGAAGCGGTGCGTGTACTCGGCGCGCTCGCCTGCCACGGCTGCCAGGTCGTCCAACCATCGGCCGCCTGCCAGGGTGCGCATCGTCACGTCCAGCGCCACCAGGGAAAGGTCGAACCCGGCACCCAGCACGGCCTCGGCCGCCTCGGGATCGTTCATGATGTTGGCCTCGGCCCACGCGGTCACGTTGCCCGGTGCCTGCACGGCGCCGCCCATGACGACCACCCGCCCGGCCAACTCGGGGAGCCTCGGTTCCAAGGCCAGGGCCAGTGCGAGGTTCGTCAGCGGTCCCACCGCCAGCACGTCGATCTCCCCGGGAGATTCCCGGACCAGGCGCACCAGCAGTTCCGCGGCCGACTCGTCCACCGGTCGTGCGGTGGGCTCCGGTGCCCGCACACCGCCCAGCCCGTTCTCGCCGTGCACGTGCCCGGCCAGGTTCGGCGGCTGTACCAGCGGCCGGCCGGCCCCCGCGGCGACGGGCACCTCGGGCCGTCCGTACAGTGCCAGCAGCCGAAGCGCGTTGTCCGTGGTGATCTCTACGGAGTTGTTGCCGTACACGGTGCCGACGCCCACGATCTCCACGTCGGCGCAGGCGGCCAGGTAAGCCAGCGCCAGCGCGTCGTCGATCCCCGGATCGCAGTCCACGAAGACCCGCACATCTACCCCCAAAAAACTACTGATTCGACGGGTCAGAGCTTAGAGCCGGTACCCGACCGGTCGGGCTGTCCGGGCCGGTACCGGCCCCCATCCGGCCCAACAGCCGGTCCGCGCCCACCAGGCAGAGGCCCAGAACCAGAAACGCCAGCGCGAGCAGCACCGCGTTGCCCGCCACCCCGGAGTAGCCGGCCAGTGACACGTCCACGAAGAAGTACGGGTAATCGCTCTCGGGCAGCACGATTCCGCGCACCGTGGTGAACACGACGTAGGCCAACGGATACGCCAACCACAGGACGGCGTCGCGAACCCGCAGCCCACCCCGCTCGTCGAGCAGCAGGAAGTCCACCGCGGCCATGACCGGAGTGACCAGATGCAGCAGATCGCTGGAATCGGCGAGTGAGAACGCGGCCAGGTCGGGGCCGTCGGTCAGGATGAAGTTGTAGACCAGCCCGGTGATGAGCACGAAGAAGGTGACGCCTGCTCTGACGAACGGCGGCGGTCCTGCGCGGCCGGCCAGTACCGCCCACGCCGAGGCCGCCATGCACATCCCCAGCAAAATGTTGCTCTGGTTGGTGAAGAAGACCAGCGGCGGCCACAGCCCTCTCTGCCACATCTCCGTCCCGACCCCGAACACGACCGCCGTCACGATCGCGATCCGGAACCCTCCCGCGAACACGCGCACTCGCTGAACCGCCTTTCTGCCCGTGGCTCCGATGGCGATGCTATTGCCGCAGTTCGGTGCGCTTCCAGGCGGGATGGCTCAGGTGCTGCCGGATGACACCCCCGAGTGCGGGGACCGATCCCGTGCGGCGCCCGTACCCTAGGTGGGGTGTCCTCCCAAGAACAGCTTCTCGAAGGTCTGAACGAGCCCCAGCGCGCTGCCGTCACGCACGCCGGAAGCCCCCTGCTGCTCGTGGCGGGTGCGGGTTCGGGCAAGACCCGTGTGCTCACGCACCGGATCGCCCACCTGTTGTCCGAGCGCGGGGTCCGCCCCGGCGAAGTGCTGGCGATCACCTTCACCAACAAGGCCGCGGCCGAGATGAAGCAGCGCATCGAGAAGATCCTGGGAGCCCGCGTCGCCAACACGATGTGGGTGATGACCTTCCACTCCGCCTGTGTGCGCATCCTGCGCCGCGAGGCCGGGCGACTGGGCTACCCCAGCAGTTTCACCATCTACGACTCCGCCGACTCCCAGCGGCTCATGCAGCTGGTCTGTCGCGAACTCGACCTCGACCCCAAGCGCTTCCCGCCCCGGTCCTTCTCGGCACAGGTGTCCAACCTCAAGAACGAATTGGTCGACTACGACACCTTCGCCGACCAGGCGCAGACCGAGCAGGAGAAGAAGCTCGCCGAGGCGTACCGGCTCTACCAGCAGCGCCTGCACGAGGCGGGTGCGATGGACTTCGACGACCTCATCATGGTCACCGTCAACCTGTTCCAGATGTTCCCCGACATCGCCGAGCACTACCGGCGTCGCTTCCGTCACCTGATGGTCGACGAGTACCAGGACACCAACCACGCACAGTACGAACTGGTGCGCGAACTCGTGGGGACGGGCGGGCCCGACGACGTCGTCCCGCAGGCAGAACTGTGCGTGGTGGGGGACGCCGACCAGTCCATCTACGCCTTCCGCGGGGCGACCATCCGCAACATCCTGGAGTTCGAACGGGACTATCCCAACGCTACGACGATCCTGCTGGAACAGAACTACCGGTCGAGTCAGAACATCCTCACGGCCGCCAACTCGGTGATCCAGCGCAACTCCGAGCGCAGGGCCAAGAAGCTGTGGTCCGACCGGGGGGACGGTCCGCCCATCGTCGGCTACGTCGCCGACAACGAACACGACGAGGCGGCATTCGTCGTCGGTGAGATCGACACGCTCACCGACGACGGGGTGTGCGCTCCCGGCGAGGTCGCGGTGTTCTACCGGACCAACGCCCAGTCCCGGGTGTTCGAGGACGTGTTCATCCGGACCGGACTTCCCTACAAGATCGTGGGCGGGGTGCGCTTCTACGAGCGCAAGGAGATCCGCGACGTCCTGGCCTATCTCCGGGCGTTGGCCAACCCCGAGGACACGGTCAGTCTGCGTCGGATCCTCAACGTCCCCAAACGCGGCATCGGCGACCGGGCCGAGGCGGTCGTCGAACTGTTCGCCGCACGCGAGCGGATCTCCTTCTCCCGTGCCCTGCGCCGGGCCGACGAGGCACCGGGCATCGCGACCCGTTCCCTCAAGGCGATCAAAGAATTCACCGCGCTGCTGGAGGAGCTGGAGGCGCTCGTTCCGACGAGCAGCCCGGTCGAGATCGTCGAGGCCGTGCTGGAACGCACGGGCTATCTGAGCGAACTGGCCAACTCCAAGGATCTGCAGGACGAGAGCCGGCTGGAGAACCTTGAGGAGTTCGTCGAGGTCGCCAGGGAGTTCGAGGGGTCCTTCGCCGGTTCGCCGACCGCTGACGACGGTGATGGAGAGGAGCGACCGGAGGCCGGCGAGCCGGTCGAGGCCACCCTCGTGGACTTCCTGGAGCAGGTCGCGTTGGTGGCCGACGCCGATCAGATCCCCGACGCCGACGAGCACGGCGGAGTGGTCACCCTTATGACGCTGCACGCGGCGAAGGGGCTGGAGTTCCCGGTGGTCTTCCTGACCGGGATGGAGGACGGCGTCTTCCCGCACATGCGCACGCTCGGCGACAAGGTCGCCCTGGAGGAGGAACGGCGGCTCGCCTATGTCGGGATCACCCGCGCGCAGGAACGGCTCTACCTGAGCCGCTCCGCGGTGCGCAGCGCATGGGGAACGCCCGCCTACAACCCCGCATCGCGGTTCCTCGACGAGGTTCCCAAGGAACTGGTCGACTGGCGCAGGGCCGAATCCTCGATCGCGCGTGTCCAGGCGCCGCCCCGCATGGCCAAGGCCGCCCCCCGCAAGCCCTCGCGTGACGTGCCTGCCCTCAGCCCGGGGGACAAGGTGAACCACGATTCGTTCGGCATGGGCACGGTGGTGCTCGTCGACGGGGCCGGGGACCGGACCAAGGCGCGGATCGACTTCGGTGCGGACATCGGGGAGAAGGACCTGATGGTGAAATTCGCGCCGCTCGAAAAACTGTAGCTCCGACCGCTGGGTCGGTAACCGAGGGGCTGACCAGTCGGGACACCGGAGGGGTGGGGCGGGTGCAACCGTTTTCGCCCCAACAACGGTTACTGTCCCGTCCTGAGGGGCTCCAAACCTCCGCTAGAGTCGTAGACGTCGCCGGGAACGCCGGGCAGGCCGAAAAAGCCAGGCCCGGAGGTACGGGCGACACTCTGGAGAAACCGCACGAAGCACTGCTGAGAGCGGGTACTCTGGTGGAACCGAGCGAAACGAACGCGGCCGACAGGACGCGGGCGAGCCGGTTCACCTCACTCGAACAACGTTCGGTCCGAGCACGCTCGGACAGGCGGTAGAGTGAGAATCACTCCGGAAGACACCCTGGTACTTGACAGGGAAGAAATCAGGAGTAAGCTTGAAGGGTTGGCCCGAAACGAGAAACTCTGATAGAGTCTCACTCGGAAAGACTTAAAACTAAGCGGAAACAATGCCGCACCGATACGAAGAGCGTGACACGCGGGCCTGGCCCGCTGGGAATGCTTGTAGACGGTTAAGCGGTTGCTTTTTGAGAACTCAACAGCGCGTGTTTATTTACTTACAGCCAAGTTTGTTTTGG
>NZ_BSQG01000007.1 GCF_030268225.1 Nocardiopsis ansamitocini
AGCTTTCCAGCGCCGATGGTACTGCCTCCTTGCTGGGGTGGGAGAGTAGGACGCCGCCGTAATTGATGTTGGTTGGGCTCGTTTGGTTGCCTCTTGTGGGGGTGGCTGGGCGAGCCCTTCCGCATTTGTGGGGGTGTTTTCGGTGGCAGTCATCACCCGCACCCGTGAGGATTTTCGGGCGGGCGACGGCGCCGGCAGCGGCCACCGCACCGACCCCAACGTGTCCAGAGAGGTTTTCCCGGACCCCGCTGTACCGCGTCATGCCTGTTGCAGCGGCCAAAACACATGGTTTTCCAGGTAGATCCACAGATGCCGTACAGTTGGTCTGGATCTTCGGAATCATTTTGCGCTGCTATGCAAGAGGTGGCAGCGCTTTTGACTTGTTTACGGACGGAACGATGACTGACGAAAGCCGATCGGGGGGCCACGAAGGCTCCGGAGCACGCGACCATGGAGGTCATCGATCCGGCGGCCAGAGGTCGGGGGGTCGTGACAGCGGCCGGTTCGGTCGGGACACAGCCCGGGGTGGCGGTGGATCCGGGCGTGGGAACTGGTCACGTGACGGTCGTGATTCCGGACGTCGAGACGACCGCGCGGGTGGTGGTTTCCGTCGGGACGATCGCGCAGACCGTCCCCGTGACGACCGTGATGGGCCGCGTGGTGACGAGCGGCCCCGCCGTGACGGCGCAGGCCGTCCGAGCGGTGAGCGACGCGAAGGTGACCGCGGAGGCTTCCGAGGGGGGCGTGGCGACCGCCCGTTCCGGTCGAGTGACCAGCAGCGTTCCTCGTTCCGAGACAGCGACCGGCGGGATGGCTCCCGTGGCGGTTCCGACCGGCGTGACGATCGCGGTGGGTATCGTGGCGGTTCCGACCGGCGCGACGAGCGGCCGGGCGACCGCAACCGCGGAAATTATTCGGGTGAGCGTCGGGAGGGCGGCTATCGTGGCGGTTCCGACCGGCGCGACGACCGGCCGGGCGGTGACCGCGGAGGTTTCCGTCGCGACGACCGGCCCCGGGACGGCCGGGGTGCAGGTTCGGGGCGCCGTGACGAGCGCGGCGGTCGCAGCGATCGGCCGATGCGTTCCGGCTACCGCTCTGACGGCCCCCGTCGCCAGCAGGGCAACGACCGTTACCGCGAGGAGCCTCGTGACCCGCGCGACACCGCGCCGGAACTGCCCGAAGACGCCTTGCCGCACCGCCTGGACCCCGATGTCCGCAGTGAACTGACCACGCTTCCCAAGTCGCTGGCCGATGTAGTGGCCAAACACTTGGTCGCGGCTGGTGAACTGCTCGAGGAAGACCCGGAGCGTGCCTACCAGCACGCTGTCTACGCCCGTCGCAAGGCATCGCGGATCGGTGCCGTGCGTGAGGCGTCGGGGCTTGCTGCCTACAGTGTCGGGAAGTGGCAGGAAGGACTCTCCGACCTCCGGGCCGCTCGCAGGATGAATGGTCGCAATACCTACCTGGCGGTCATCGCCGACTGCGAGCGCGGTCTCGGCCGTCCGGAGCGGGCCCTCGAGGTTGCACACGGACCCGAGGCCGCTGACCTCGACGTCGCCGACCGGATCGAGTTGCGGATCGTTGCCTCCGGGGCACGCCGGGACATGGGGGACATCCACGCTGCCCTGGTGGAACTCCAGGTACCGGAGCTCAAGGAGCGCCGCGCACGCCCGTGGGTGGCCCGTCTGTTCTACGCCTACGCCGATGCCCTGCTCGAACTCGGCCGCGAGAGCGAAGCTCGTGAGTACTTCTCTCGCGCATCCGCTGTGGACCGGGAAGGCGGGACCGACGCCGACGAGCGTCTTGCCGCTCTTGAGGGCGTCGAGATCGTGGACAGCGATGATGACGTGGTCTGGACCGACGCCGAGGACCCCTACTTCGAGGAGGAAGCGGAGTCCGAGGCTCCTTCCGTGCCTTCGATGTCCACCGAAGAGGCCGACGCCGGCGATGTGCGCGGGCACGAGGACGGCCCCGCACCCCGGGACCGGGAGAATTAGGAGTTCCTCGCGACTGTGGTTCGGCGCCGGGCGGTTCGTGGCTCTTGTCCGCGAACCGCCCGGCGCCGTCGTGTCGGAAACCGGCAGGAGCGGCACCCTGAAAAACCGATTGCTTCTCGGCCTCCGGTGAAGTTGGGTTGGATGGGTGGCGGGTCCGACCTTGGTGACCTGCGCTCTTCGAGCATGGAAACGGTGAGTTTTGTGCCCCGGCAGTTCCCGAGTGCGCCGTGTATGCCCGCTTGGAGTCCGACTTGTGGTGTCCAGCGATCGAAAAAGATCTACTGATGCCCTCGGGTTGACCTTGCGGTGCGGGCGAGTCGCACTCCACGTGTGCCGTTTCGCCGATTCCCGCTAGGAGCATTCCATCGTGTCCCAACGACGCGACGACCGTTCTCGTTCACGTGCCGATCAGGGCGCCCGATCGTTTCGCTGTCACCACTGCCGTCTCGACGTCTCGCTGTGGGCGCCGGGCACGCAACACCGCAATCATTGCCCGAACTGTCTATACAGCAGGCATGTGGACGATCGCCTGCCGGGGGACCGCGCCTCCGAATGCCGTGCCCGGATGGAACCGATCGCCATCGCCGTACGCGGTGCCGGAGAATGGGTCATCGTCCACCGCTGCACAGGGTGCGCCGAGCTCAGCTCCAACCGCACCGCGGGCGACGACAATCCTCTGTCGCTGATGAGGATCGCCACCAGGCCACTCGCTCAGCCGCCGTTCCCGTTGGAGCACCTGACCCGGCTCTGACCGGTGGTGGTGCGGGCCATCGCAGAGGTGTTGGCCCGCACCACCACCCCGGGGCCATGACGATGGGGCCTGGGGGCTGGCGCACCGCGAGTTCATCGGTGAGACTTGAGGGGATGCCAGAACTTCCGTTGACGGATGTACGCGCCCTTGACCGTTCTTCTCCACAGGCGCCATGGCTGGCATCCGATGATCGGATGATTTTGGCTCTCCTGGTATCCCCGGCATCGACCATCTGACGGCTACGCACACGTGAGGCGACAGCGCTTATGACCGTTCTCCCTCCGCCGTTCAACGGCGCCGCCGTCCACCTCGGTGAGCTGCCCGCAACCCATGACTCAGTCGTTGTGCTGCTGTTCTCCCACGGGCGCCCGGTCATGGTCCGCCATCGCGACCGCGCCTGGGAATTTCCCGGCGGCCACACCGAGCCGGGTGAGGACGTGGAGACGACTGCTCGCCGGGAGGTGCGGGAAGAGGCAGGCGCGGAACTGGCCGATCTGACGATTGCCGGCTACTACCGTCTTGCCAACGGGCACACGACGGTCGTCACCCACGCGCGGTTGGTCGGCCTCGTTCCACTCACCGGGGAGTTCGAGACGCTCGAGGTCCGTGTTTTCGACGTGCTGCCCCCGGACCTGTCGTTCGACGACGGCCTCTACGCCCATCTGCTCACCGTGATCGGGCTTCCGGGGGTTCCGCCCACCGTGCCATGAGCCGTCTTCAGCGGGCGGAGTGCCCTGCTGCGGGTTTGGCGTACAGACTCTCCTCGGCGCAGGGTCGATAACCCAGCCACCGGTTGATGGCGAGCATGGGCACGTTGTCGTCCGCGTTGGCCGTGTAGGCGAAACGGTAGCCGTGCTCCCGAGCCCTGTGCAGTGCGGCGGTCTTGGCGTATTTGACCAGTCCACGACCGCGGTAGCCGCGTAGGGTCCCGGTCATCGCCGAGTAGACCCTGTCGATGCCGTCAGTGAACAGGCTGACGGTGCAGACGGGCCGCTCGTCCACCACCACGGCGGTACTCAGGTCGGTGTTCATCAGGGGATGCCGCCACATCATTCGACGCCAGTCCTCGTAGGGACTGGCGTCGAAGGGGATGTCGGCAGGCTCGTCCTTGATTGCTTCGGCCTCCACCGCATGCAGTGGTCTGGGGTCGGCGCCGAACCGGGCGAAGGGGGAAAGCGCGGCGTTCCCGGGCGCAGGTGGGATCGGCGGCAGCGCGCTGAGGTCGAGTTCTTGGAACTTCGCGCTCGTGCGGCGTTGGTAGCCGCGGCGTTCGGCGAACCCGGCGGAGTCGGTATCCAGCACATTGCCGCGCAGGACAACGGCTCCGACGGCGGCGAGGTGCTTCTCGGCCGCCTGGAGCAGCGCGCTGCCCGCTCCTCGCCCGCGATGACCCGGGGCCACCAGCACGTCCATTTCTCCTTGGCCGGCCAGTGTCGTCTCCCACTCCAGGCCGGCGCGTGCCCGGCCCACGACCACGCCGTCGAGTTCGGCGACGAGCACCGTCTCCCGGGACGTTTCCGGAACCCGGGCCGCACGATCGCACATGGCTGCAACGGTGTCGACCAGATACGGCATCACCGCCTGGCGGAAAGCGAAGACCGCCGGGGCGTCATCGCCTCGGAACGGTCGGATCACAAGGGTCATGTGGTGACCCTAGGGGGCGTGAGCAGGGATTGTCGCCTGATTATCGGGTCAGGAGCCGACTCACGGCCTTCAGCTCCGGACTGGTCGTGTGCAGCGCCGAAAGCAGGGCATCGCCTGCTGCTTCGACGTCACCGGAGGTCATGGGGGCGAGGGTGTCGATGATGAAGATGCCCCGGGTGGTCGTCTCGGTGAGCCGGGTGCGCAGACACTGGCGCCAGTTCCATCTGCGGCAGGTGACCCCGGTGGCGTCGCGCCACACGACCTCGCCCGGTGCAGGGTGTTCGATGATCGATTCACCGGCCTTGCTCGTCTCGAATTCTTCATCACCAGAGGCGCGCACCAAGTGCAGCGGCCCCTGATAACAGTCGAGGTCCTCGCCGCCGACAGGAACGACGTGGGAGACGGAGACGGCGTTGTAGGCGTCGGTGAGCCGGTCGACACGGGGCAGTCCCTCTGACGCCCTGCGCAGCAGTGCCTCCACGCTGGTGCGGGTGCGCTGCGGTTTTGCTCCGAAGGAGCGGAACGCCTCCCGCCAGGAGTGCACGTGGGGGAGGTCGGCCGGGTCCGTGTCCGCGAGCAGTGTCGTGGCACGGGATTCGGCGTCGGCGAGCAGCGCCTCGCTGGCCGCGTCGCTGGGACCGGGACGCAGCCCCTCTGCGGCGATCAGAAACGCTCGGTAGTCGGGACGCAGGGTGAAGACGGCATCGTCGACACGGGCCTCGTCGAGCCAGGCGGAGAGGTCGGCGGTCATGGTTCTCCTCGGGATGGAAGGGATCGGGGCGACAGATGCACGGTCATCAGGAAGTCGCAGGGCTGATCCGCCGCGCAGGAGTAGGCGTGCTCCTTGTCGGCGGCGAAAGCCGCGGTTGCGTCGGTCGCAACGACCGTCTCGGCCTTGTCCACGGTGACGTGCAGTGTGCCGTTGAGCACCGTCACGGTTTCGTGTACCCCTGCTCCGTGCATCGCACTGCGGTGCGTCTCGCCGGGCAGGAGGCGCCACCGCCACACCTCGACCGGTGCCGGGCCGGGGGTGGTCAGCAGCAGCCGGGCGGTACCGCCTGCGGTGCCGGTCCACAGTGGTGCGACGCGGTCGAGGGGGACAACGCGGATCGATTGTGTGCTGGTGCGCGGTTCCACCAGTGCGGACACCGACAGGGACAGTGCGTCGGCAAGGCGTACGAGGGTGGAGAGGCTGGGGTTGCCCTTGCCGTTCTCCACGGCCACCAGGGCACCTTTGCTCACGGTGGCCCGTGCTGCCAGCTGATCGAGGGAGAGCCCGTGCCTGGTCCGTGCGGAGTGGACGTTGGCGGCCACGGTCGCGGCTGTGTCGCGGTCGGTCACGTGCCTCCTTCGGTCATTATATTGACCGAATATATCACTAAAATGACCGCACGGAGAGTCGTGCCGCTCGGTTCGCAGCGTCCTCACCGCAGGTTGAATCCCCCGTCAAGCAGCAGGACCTCACCGGTGATATAGGAATTCGCCACCAGCGCCCACACGATGTCGGCGACGTCGGCCGGGGTCGCGGTGCGGCCCATGGGCGCGGTGTCGCGCCAATGCCGTCTCGCCTCGTGCCATTGTGCGGTCAACGGGGTCTCGACGAATCCCGGCGCCACCGCGTTCACGCGTACGTGCGGGCCCAGCGCGGCGGCGAGCAGCCGGGTGACATGGTTGAGGGCCGCTTTTGTCGCCGCATAAGGGATCGACGCGCCTTTGGGACGCACCCCGGCATGGCTGGTCACGTTGACGACCGAGCCACCGCCCGGGCGAGGACTTGACCGCAGTGCCTCAAGGAACGCCGAGGTCAGTGTCCAGGGCGCGATGAGATTGACGTCCAGCAGCGCGTGCCAGTCCGCGGCTGAGACCGCCGCCATGTCGGCGTGTTCGACGACCGTGCTGATTCCGGCGTTGTTGACCAGCACGTCCAGGCGGCCCAGCCTGGCCAGGACTTGTTCGGCCAGTGCAACGATGTTCTTCTCGTCGGAGAAGTCGGCCCATACGTGATAGCCGTCCAGTTCCGCCGCGAGTTCGGTTCCTGCGGCCCGGCCGTCGCGGCTGTGCACCACGACGAAAAACCCTTCCGCTGCCAGTCGGCGGGCCGCGCCGGCGCCGATCCCCCCGGTGGCCCCGGTCACCAGGGCCACCGGCCGGAGCTCCTTCCCGGTCATCCTGTCCGCTCTGTTTCCTCTTGTTCTGCCGCGATCCGGTCCAGCCAGTGCACGATGCCCGCGACGTTGCCCTCGACCCCGCTGAGAGCGTCCATGACCTGTCGGGTTTGCGAGAGCGCGTCGGATGGTTCGGTAGGGCGGCTGGTCACGCGTTCGCGTATGAGAGCGATGGCGTGGTCGAGGTCGCCTCCGTCGTCCCGGGAGACGCGGACGGTGTCGACCCACAGCCGCAGTTCCTCCACCGCGAGGCACAGGGTCTCCTCGACCGAGTCGGTTGCGCCGAAATGGGAGAACATCAGTCGTTGGGGGTCGATGTCGCCGAACAGCCGCAGGGAGGCCAGCCCGGCGTCCAGGTCGAAGTCCGGTGGTGGGGTGGCGGGGCGGACCCCACCGGTGGCGGGGTTGTATATTCCGGCCGCGTCACCGACATAGAGGTCCCCGGTTGCCGAGTCCACCAGCCCCACGTGATGTTTGGCGTGGCCGGGGGAGTAGTGGGCGGTGAGAGTGCGGCCCCCGCCCAGGTCCACGATGCCACCGGTGTCCACGGCCCGGATCCGGACGGCCTCGGTCGCGGCCATTTCCCCGAACAGTGCGTCCAGCCGTTCGCCCCAGACCATGCGGGCGCTGCGCATCAGCCGGGTGGGATCCGCGAGGTGCCGCGCCCCCTTCTCGTGCACCACTACTTCCGCATTGGGAAACATTCGTGCGATCTCGCCGGTGCCGCCGGCGTGGTCGAGGTGGATATGGGTGACCACGATGGTGGCCAGATCCGCCGGTGCGACCCCCAGCCGGTGGATCGCGTCGCGCAGGACCGGGGCCGATCCGGCTGCGCCGACCTCCACCACGCAGGGGCGCTCGGTGCGCAGCAGGTAGCTGGAGGTGACCCCTGGGCAGCCGGCCATCAGAGTGTCGATCGCGTAGACCTCGTCGCCCAGGGGCGTGATGTCCTCGCCGGTCGGCCGCGTCGTGTCAGCCATGGACTCCCCCGCTTCGTCTGCCGGCCCGCGATGTCGCGGACCCGAATCTATGTAGACGGTACGGGGCAGACGGGCGGCAGGGGCGATCCCGGTGCGGTTGTCCACAGATTGCGCTCCGGGGCGCAGACGTCCTGGCGCACCCGGTGATCCTGGAGACAGCAGGGCCCTGCCCGCGTTGCCAGCCCCGGTGGCTCCGGTTTCTTCGAGAGGACGACCATGCACGATCGCGCACCAGCACCCCCCAGCCCTCGCGGTCCGTTCGCGCCAGGCCCCGGCCAGCGGCCGGTTCCGGCTCGCCCGGTTCCCCAGCCCGCCGGGCACCGCAACGAGATCCTGTTGGCCGGCCGGGTCACCGCCGAACCGTCGGTGCGTGAGTTGCCCAGCGGCGATCAACTGGTGACATGGCGTATCGCCGTCACGAGGCCCCCGGCTGAGCAGCGTCCCAATCAGCCCGCCGATCCCATCACCTGTGTGAGTTTCCGCCGTGACATGGTCGAACTCACTCGTGACTGGCGCATCGGCGACACGGTTCAGGTCACGGGAGCGCTGCGACGCCGATTCTGGCGTTCGCCCAGTGGAGCGTCCAGCGTTTTCGAGGTGGAGGCCAAGACCGTGCGGCATGTCGCCCCCCGTGATCACCACCCCAGTTGATCGACTGCTTTCTGGGCGGAGTCGGGAGAGACGGTACGGGTACTGGTCCAGGCGGCCGCGCACAACGCCCGCAGAGCGTCCAGCCGCTCTCCCGACCCCTCAAGCTCAAGGTGCCCGTCGTTCGATTGCGCCTGCCAGGAGCCACAGCGCGCCCGGCCGTGCTCCACGACGGTCGGGGGGTGGCTCTCGTTGATTCCGTCCAGATCGTAGGAGAGGTAGGAGGGCCGATGCTCGGGTGGCGCCAGCATCAATTCGACGGGAGTGGTCACACCCGACAGCACCAGCAGGCTGTGCGCCCCGCGCCTCGTGGCCCCTTCGATGTCGGTGTCCAGGCGGTCGCCCACCACCAGAGGGTTGGTTGCTCCGGTGCGGTTCACCCCCTCCTCGTGCAAGGGGCGTTCGGGCTTGCCCGCCACGATGGGTTCGTGTTTCGTGGCGTAGGCGATCACCCTGGCGAAGGAACCGTTGCCCGGTTGGATTCCACGGCCCAGCGGCGCGGTGGCGTCGCCGTTGCTCGCCACGAACAGTGCTCCTGCCGCGACGGCCAAGGCCCCCTCCACCACCAGATCCAGCCCCATGCGGGGCGAGTACCCCTGCACCACCGCCACGGGTTTGTCGTAGACGGTCGTCACCGGCCGCAGCCCTTGCTCGCGTACCGCCTGGCGCAGGCCGGTGTCGCCGACCACCAGTACGGGGGACCCCGGGGCGAAACGCTCGGCCACCAGGCGCGCGGCCGCCTGGGCGGCGGTCACCACGTCGGCGGCGTCGGCCTGCACGCCCATCCAGGTCAGACGTTCGGCGATCGAAGCGGGGGTGCGGGACGCGTTGTTGGTCACGAAAGCCACGCGCATTCCGGCCGCACGTGCAGCGGCCACGGCGTCGGGGGCCGCGGGGATCACATCGGGTCCCAGGTAGACGACCCCGTCGAGGTCGAACAGGGCCGCGTCATAGACCGAGTGCAATGGTTCGGTGCTGGTCAGGAGTGTCAACGGATTCAACTCTCGCTCAAGGGGTGTCAGGCGGGTCCAGGCTGCGCAACACCAATCCGGTGCGCGGTTTGGGGCCGAAGGAGGTGGATTTGCGTGGGGTGAGTTCGCCACCAGCTGTTACCGCGTAGACGTCATCGACGCTCAACGCAGGCAGGAGTACCGCGGTCCGCTCACCGGGCACGGCGGACCGGGCAGCCTCGGCCGCGTTGTCGTGGACCAGTTCGGCGTCCTCGTCGCGGACTTTCCACATCGGCAGGAAGATACCGATCAGCGCTGCGGTGGGTAGCGCACGCCATCGGGGAGACCGTTTCGGCAACAGAGCGGCCAGACGATCACGGTCGATGTCGCGCACCAGATAGCGGTGTCGGGCATCAGCCAGCAGCAGGGCGGGGCCGCGTTCGGCGGCGTCGGCCAATCGGGCACTCGCGGCGTCGATGGAGCAACCGCCGAGATCGTCCACCTTGGCTGCTGTCCCGGCTGCCCGTGCGGCGCTCCTGCAGTCCAGGCCGGCGATGACGCGGTGAATGGCTCCCACGTGCGGAGGCGAGGTGTCGGAGTTCACCAGGAGGGCGAGGCCGTACCCCCATGCCCGCGCTGTGGGGTTTGCGGCGTGCATCTGCTGGTAGGCGGCGTAACGGTGGTGACCGTCGGCGATCAGTGCGTTGCGCGGTGCCAGGTCTGCGGCGATCTCAAAGAGTTGTGGGGTGTCGGTGATCGCCCACAGCCGGTGCGTGACACCGTCGTCGGTCGTGGTGTCCACCAGAGGAACTGCGGGCGGTTCGGCTTCGGCTGCCAGCGCTGCGGCGCCGCGTTGGTTTCCGCGACCGCCCTGGTAGAGCAGGAAGACCGGCTCAAGGTTGGCGCGGGCCTCGGTCATCAGCAGCGCACGGTCGGCCACCGACTCGGCGAAGACCTCTTCGTGTGCGCGTACGGACCGTGCCCCCGGGCCGGGCAACCGCAATGCTCCGATCAACCCGCGCTGACGTTCTCCCCCGGGAAGGAGCTGCTCGTACACGTAGAGCGAGGGGAAGCGGTCGCGGACCAGTGTCCCCGATTCGATCCAGGTGCGCAGGGTGGTCGCAGCCCTGCGGTACCGGTCGGGGCCGGTCAGCCCGGTGAGGGCGTGTGCAGCCGGTGGGACGGTCAGCCGCACGGCGTTGCGCGGCCCGCCGCGCAGCAGGTGACCGGCAGAGACCGCGTCCACCACGTCGTAGGGCGGGGCCAGCGCACGGGCCACGTCCAGCTCGGGAGAGTTGATGAGTGCCCGGGCATCGGGGGAGGCATAGCGGATTCCCCGAAAGGGAGCCAGCTCAAGGGGGTCCTGGACGTCGTCAACCACCCGCAAACGATATCGGCCGGTGTTACAGCAGTTTGCGCAGCCGCATCATGTCGCCCAGGCTCGCGTCCAGTTTGATCCGACCGCTGAGCAGCGCCTTGGCGAAATCGAGACGGTCCTCGGCGAGCTCGACGAGGTCGTCGCTGGAAACGGTGATCCGGACCTGGGCCCGTTTTGCCGCTGGATCGACGGGGCGGTCGGTGATCCCGACCAGTCCTGCCATGTCCAAACGCATATCGAAGACGGTCGCCAGGTCACTGACGGTAACGCTGACCGTGCGGTCCATGATGTGCTTGCGTCGGCGGCTCTCGTCCACCTGACTGATCCGGTCCGACACTTTGCCGATTGCGGCGCGGCATTCCTCAACACTGGCCATGGCCCCATCATGCCCTAAAACGCCACGGGGAAGGCCCCGCCGGCGTGGGCCACCACGCTCACAGCCGCGGCTGCCGCCCGACCGGGCCGTGTCGGCCCGGCCCCGTCAACGGGCAAGCGGTACACCGCACACCCCTTGAGTTGCCCACTGGGTAACATCGCCGCATCGATACAGGTAGTTTTCTTCAAGGGTCCCGATCCCGCCGATCACACCTGTGACCTTCGAGGAGTGCATGAAATGGTCGTCGACGCGGTACGCACGTATCTGGAGGCCGCCAGCGGCTTCACCGAGTTGACGCGCAAACGCGCGGTCACCGCGGCCAAGACGCTGCTCAAGGAGAGCGACGAGCGTTCTGGTGGTGCGATCACCAAGGCCACCGACACCGCCAAGAACACCATGGACAACGTCGAGAGCTCGGTGCGCGGAACCCGGGTCGGTCACAGCATCCAGGCGTTGGCCTCCGACCTGATCGAGACCAGCAAGACCAACCGGGCCGCGATCAGCAATCTGGTCGAGGGCGAGGTCGAACGCCTCCTCGACCGCCTCGACCTGGTGCGTCGGGACGAGCACGACCGGGTGGTGCGCCGCGTCGCCGAACTGGAGCGACGGATGGCCTCCCGTACGGCTGCACAGCGGCGCCGTACCACCGCTGTTCCCGAGCACACCGAGCACACGGCTCCTCCCGAGACCACGACAGTGCGCCCCGAACTCGCGGTCGTCGCCGAGCCGGCAGCGCCCGAGGCGCCCGCGCCAGAGCCCGTGGCCGAGCCGACCCCCGCTCCCGCGCCGCTTCCGGTCGAGGAGTCTGCCCCGCAGAGCGACCCCGCCCCGCAGAGCGATCCCGCCCCGGAGAAGCCCGCGCCGCGGGCAGCCAAGCCCAAGGCCACGGGTACCCGTGGCCGTGGCGCAGGCAAGGGCCAGACCAAGCGCACCGGTCCCCGGAAGAACACCGGTGGTTCCTCCAGTGGCAAGTAACCGTCGCGCCAGGAACCGCTGATGAGCCAGGACACTCACGGGGCCGACACGGTGTCCGCCGTTCCCGTGCCGCCCGGTACGGGAGAGGCGGCGCTCGCCGAACGTACGGTGAGGGGAGTGCGCGCCCGGCTGGACACCCTCGACGCCCTGCCCACCTTCGAACACGTCGCGGTGTTCGAGGCGGTGCATCGGGAACTGTCGGAGGTTCTGACCGCTCTCGACGCCGCTCGCGGCTGATCCGGATCGTGGACCCGCGTCGGCGCGCGGGATGATGGGGGCACCTGCAAGCCCACGATCAAGATAGGCATCGCACACCATGGCCAAACGCAGCCGCCTGGACGCCGAGTTGGTCCGGCGCGGGCACGCCCGCTCACGCGGGCACGCCGCCGAACTGATCGACGCCGGACAGGTCAGGGTGGCCGGAGCAGCCGCCACCAAGCCGGCAACCCAGGTGGGGACCGACCAGGCCATCGTGGTGACGGCCGCTACCACAGAGCCCGCCTATGTGTCCCGGGGCGCGCACAAACTGATCGGTGCGCTCGACGCCTTCTCCATCGGCGTCACGGGTCGCCGTTGCCTGGACGCCGGCGCCTCCACCGGGGGATTCACCGACGTGCTGTTGCGGCGCGGTGCTGCCGGGGTGGTGGCCGTGGACGTGGGGTACGGCCAGCTCGCCTGGTCGCTGCGCAGCGATGACCGGGTCACGGTCCTGGAACGCCAGAACGTTCGCGAGCTCACCCCCGAACACGTCGGCGAGCCGTTGCCCGACCTGGTGGTGGGAGACCTCTCCTTCATCTCTCTGAACCTGGTCCTGGCGCCGCTCGCCGAGTGTGCTGCCGCAGACGCCGACTTCACGATGATGGTCAAGCCGCAGTTCGAGGTCGGCCGGGAGCGGGTGGGCGCCGGTGGCGTGGTGCGCGAGCCCGAACTGCGCGCCGACGCGGTGCGCGGTGTGGCTGCGCGCGCGCTGGCCGTGGGCCTGGGGGTCGCCGGCGTGGCGGCCAGCCCGTTGCCCGGCCCCTCCGGCAACGTCGAGTACTTCCTGTGGCTGCGCCGCGACGCCCGTCCCTTGGAGGAGGAGCAGCTGAGCAGGGCGATCGAGGAGGGGCCGCAGTGAGCGGTCGCAGCCGAGAAGGTCAGGACCCTCGGCAAGGGATCGACGGGCTGCTGTGCGCGTGTGCGGACCTGATGCGCCTCCTCGACGAGGAATGCGTCCGGATCGTTGCGTCTTGGACACGGCGCACAAAGCCCGTCAGACGCTTCGGGTAGCGTGGCCCGGCCGGGGCGGACCCGGCGGGCGGTGCTGTGCGCGGTGGACGGGCATGGCGATGAGGAGGGCGTTGGATGACCGGCTCCACCAGGGGCGAAGGCGTGGCCGCCGCAACTGCGGAGGGGGCCGGGCGCACTGTGCTCCTTCTGGCGCATACGGGGCGCACCGCTGCGATCCGCAGCGCTCAGCTGGTCCATGAGAGCCTCACCCGCGCCGGTATCTCGGTGCGGATGTTCGCTTCCGAGGCCGACGACATCAAACAGACCGGTGCGCGACTGTACCCGTTGGAGATCGTCCGTTCCGACGATGCCGACGCCGCTGCCGGAGCCGAGTTGATCATGGTGCTGGGCGGGGACGGCACGCTGCTGCGTGCCGCCGAGATCGCCCGCCCCGCAGGGGTGCCGTTGCTCGGCGTCAATCTTGGCCACGTCGGCTTCCTTGCCGAGGCCGAGCGGGAGAACCTCTCCGACACCGTGCGCGCGGTGGTCGACCGCGACTACCAGGTCGAGGAACGGATGACGTTGGACATCGCCGTCTACGACCGGGCCGGCGCGGCCTCGACGGTCCCGGAGCGGACGTGGGCCCTCAACGAGGCCACGGCCGAGAAGGCCAGTGCCCGCAGCATGCTGGAACTGGTTTTGGAGATCGACGGTCGGCCATTGTCCCGCTGGGGGTGCGACGGGGTGGTCTGTGCCACCCCCACCGGTTCCACGGCGCACGCGTTCTCTGCGGGAGGCCCCATTGTCTGGCCCGACGTGGAGGCCCTGCTGGTGGTACCGATCAGCGCGCACGCCCTGTTCGCCAGGCCCATGGTGGTGTCCCCCGACGCCGTTGTGGCCCTTGAGGTGCTCCCCGACACCACCGACGGGGTGCTCTGGTGCGATGGACGTCGTATGGTCGAATTGCCGGCCGGTGCGCGGATCGAGATTTCGCGTTCGGCCACACCGGTCCGGCTGGCCCGTTTGCAGCGGGCTCCGTTCACCGATCGGCTGGTGGCCAAGTTCGGCCTTCCCGTGGCCGGATGGCGGGGGCGGGCCGAGCTCGCCGACCCCGACGGAACATGAACGGGTCCGCACCGTCCGGGGCGGTGCGGACAATGCGCGAAACGTTTTTTCACGGTGGTTTCAGGAGAGGGTCCGGTGCTCGAAGAAGTCCGAATTCAAGGACTCGGCGTGATCGATGACGCCGTCTTGGAGTTGTCGCCGGGATTCACCGTTGTCACGGGTGAGACCGGCGCCGGCAAGACGATGGTGGTCACCGGTCTCGGCCTGCTCTTCGGCGGTCGAGCCGATCCCCAGCGGGTCAGACCTGGTGCGGACCGCGCGGCGGTGGAGGGCAGGCTGACGGTCGCTCCTGACGGCAGGGTGGCCGAGCGGGTCGCCGATGCCGGTGGCGAACTCGACGGTGATGTCCTCATCGTGGCGCGCAGCGTGTCGGCCGAGGGGCGTTCCAGGGGGACCCTCGGGGGCCGGTCTGTTCCGGTCAGCCTGCTGGCCTACCTCGCGGACGACCTCGTAGCCGTGCACGGTCAGTCCGACCAACAGCGGCTGCTGCGCACCGACCGTCAGCGCGCCGCGCTCGACCGTTACGCGGGGGAGTCCCTGGCCAAGGTCCTCAGCACCTACAGCGCCGCCTATCGGCGTCATCGTGAGGTCGCGGAGGAACTCGCCGAGCTGACCACCCAGGCCAGGGAGCGGGCCCAGGAGGCCGACATCCTCCGGTTCGGGGTGGAGGAGGTCACGGCCGCCCAGCCGCGTCAGGGAGAGGACGTCGAGCTTCTGGCGGAGGAGACCCGCCTGGCCCACGCCGATTCGCTGCGCCTGGCGGCCACCACCGCGCACGAGGCACTGGCCGGTGACCCCGCCGGCGACATCGAGGTCGACGTCGCCGCCCTGCTCGCCACCGCACGCCAGGCGCTCACCGCGGTCCGTGAACACGACGCCGAGCTCGCGGCGGTCGCCGACCGGTTGGACGAGGCCAGTTACCTACTCAGCGACGCAGCCACCGAGCTCGCCTCCTACTTCGAGTCGGTCGACGCCGATCCTGCGCGTCTTGCCGCTGTCCAGGAACGGCGTTCGGTGCTCACCCAGCTGTCGCGTAAGTACGGCGAGACGGTCGACGACGTGCTGGCCTGGGCGGAGAACGCCGTCAAGCGGCTCGCCGACCTCGACGGCGACGACGAGCACATCGAGGAGCTACGGCGTGAGGAAGACGAGCTGCGCGAACGAATGACCGGACTCGCGGACCAGCTCACCGCGATTCGCACCGACGCCGCCGAGCGGTTCGGCGCTGCCGTCACCGAGGAACTCACCGCGCTGGCCATGCCGCATGCGCGGGTCGTCGTCCGGGTGAGCACCGGAGCGGAGTTCGGCCCGCAGGGCTGCGACGACATCGAACTTCTTCTGGCCGCCCACCCCAGTGCGCCGCCGCTGGCCCTGAACAAAGGGGCCTCCGGCGGTGAGCTGTCGCGGGTGATGCTGGCCATCGAAGTGGTCTTCGCCGGTGCCGACCCCGTGCCGACCTTCGTCTTCGACGAGGTCGACGCCGGAGTGGGCGGGAAAGCCGCTGTCGAGATCGGCCGCCGCCTTGCCCGTCTGGCCCGTCGCTCGCAGGTCATCGTGGTGACGCACCTGCCTCAGGTCGCGGCGTTCGCTGACGCGCACCTGGTGGTGGAGAAGTCCAACGACGGCATCGTCACCGAAAGCGGGGTGACCAGACTGGACCGTTCCGGGCGCGTGCGGGAACTCTCCCGTATGCTGGCGGGACTTGAGGACTCCGAGCTTGGCCGCGCCCACGCCGAGGAGCTGTTGACGATCGCGGCCGCTGATCGCGACTAGCGGCCGCCGGATCGGCCGCCGGGAAGGGTGGCCACGATTCACCCCGTTCCAGATCCGTACCAGCCCCAACACGCCGCCTGTGCACGCATTGTGACCCAAGCGCTGCGCCCTCTGGCAGGATGCAAGCGATGAAGGTCTCCAGCGTGTTCTCCTCGCGGTTTCCGCGACTCCGTCGAAGCAGGGCCGACGGTGTCCGCGGCGTGACCGCTCCGGTGCGAGCGGACCGCCGCACCAAGAACCTCACCAAACGCCTCAGACCTGGCGACATCGCCGTCATCGACCACGTCGACATCGACAAGGTGAGTGCCGAAGCCCTGGTCAGTTGCGGGGTCGCCGCGGTTCTCAACGTTGCGTCCAGCATCAGCGGCCGTTACCCCAATCTCGGCCCCCAGCT
This sequence comes from Nocardiopsis ansamitocini, assembly GCF_030268225.1. Taxonomy (GTDB): domain Bacteria; phylum Actinomycetota; class Actinomycetes; order Streptosporangiales; family Streptosporangiaceae; genus Nocardiopsis_D; species Nocardiopsis_D ansamitocini. Next base: position 16,366 of record NZ_BSQG01000007.1, read on the forward strand.
CATCCTGCAGGCGGGGATCCCGCTGGTCGACGACGTCGATCCGGAGGTGTTCTCCCGGATCGAGGAGGGCGAGCGGCTGCGGGTGGAGGACGGGGCCCTGCTGCGCGGCGACGACGTCGTGGCCAAGGGGGTCGAACAGGACACGGCCTCCATCGAGGCCGCCATGACCGAGGCGCGTGCCGGGTTGTCGGTGCAGTTGGAGGCGTTCGCCGCCAACACGATGGAGTACCTCAAACGTGAGCGCGCGCTGTTGCTGGACGGGGTCGGCGTCCCCGACATCGCCACACGGATCGAGGGCAAACACGTCCTGATCGTGGTCCGCGGTTACCACTACCGCGAGGACCTCGCCGCGCTGCGCTCCTACATCCGCGAGTACCGGCCGGTCATCATCGGTGTGGACGGCGGTGCCGACGCACTGCTGGAGGCGGGCTACCGGTCCGACATCATCGTCGGCGATTTCGACTCGGTCTCCGACGAGGCGCTGAACTGCGGTGCCGAACTCGTCGTGCACGCCTACCGGGACGGGCGTGCGCCGGGGCTGGAACGGGTGGCCGATCTCGGCCACGACGCAGTGGTGTTCCCGGCCACCGGTACCAGCGAGGATGTGGCGATGATGCTCGCCGACGATGCCGGCGCCGTCCTCATCGTCGCTGTGGGGACGCATGCCACCCTCGAAGAGTTCCTGGACAAGGGGCGTGCCGGCATGGCCAGCACCTTCCTCACCCGGTTGCGCGTGGGCGGAAAGCTCGTCGACGCCAAGGGCGTCAGTCGTCTCTACCGCAGTCGGATCTCGCCGTGGACGGTGCTGGCCCTCGTCGCGGCATCCTTGCTCACCATCGTCGTCGCGGCCTACAGCTCTCCGGCGGGTCAGGTCTACATGACCTTCCTCGCCGCGCGCTGGGACGCTTTCCTCTACTGGTTCACGGGGCTCTTCACGTGATCGATTTCCGCTATCACCTGGTCTCGATCGTCGCGGTCTTCCTGGCCCTGACCGTCGGTATCGTCCTGGGCACGACCATGCTCCAGGACCCGCTGCTCAACACCCTCAAAGCCGAGACCACCCAGTTGCGCGAGCAGAGCGAGCAGCTGCGCACCGAGAAGGACCTCGCCGACCAGCTCAACACCGGCAGCGACGCCTTGGTTGCCGCCTACGCCGACGACATGTTGGCGGACCGGCTGGCCGATCGTCGTGTGCTGGTCGTGGAGGCGCCGGGAGTCGAGCCCGAGTTGCGCGACGCCCTCATCGAGGAGATCAAACGTGCCGACGGCACGGTCAGCGGCCAACTCGCCTTCACCGCCCAGTACCTGGAGCCCGGTCAGGCCACGTTCGTCAACGAGCTCACCGATCAGCTCTCGGACGGGCTCGAACTGCCCCGTGGCAATCCCTATGAGCGGGCCGGGGCCGAACTGGCCCAGGCCGTGGTCGACGGCGACAAGGACGTGCCCGACGGTGTGGCCGTGCGTACCGGCGACTCCTTCGACGGCGAAGCGGTGCTGGCGGGGTTCACCGAGGCCGGCCTGCTCTCCGTCCAGGGGTCTCCGGCCTCTCCCGCCGATCTCGTGCTGGTGATCGCCCCCACAGAGCCGTTCCCCCTGGCCGAGGGGCAGGAGGACGACGGCGAGGCCGTCACTCCGCCGGGCAACGCCGCGATGCTCGCGCTTGCCCGTGCGTTTAGCCAGGCCGGAGGCGGTGTGGTGCTGGCCGGTCCGCCTAGTGCGGACGGACCGGACGGGATGGTGCAGCAGGCCCGGGCGGAGGACGTCCGTTTCTCCACCGTTGACAACGCCGGAGCGGCCACGGGCAACGTCGTGGCCGTGCTGGCCCTTGCGGCCGAGGCCGAGGGGCGCCGCGGCCACTACGGGGTCGGAGCGGCGAGTGACGGCTACCTCCCCGACCCGCTGCCCGAGGCGCAGCCCGAGGCAGCTCCTTCCCCCAGCCCGAGTCCCGCAGACAGAGCCGATTCCTAAGAGGTTCGAGAACCGGAGCCCCCGATGCCCCTGATCCCGTCGACCCGCGCCGCCCGCCTGATCACCGCTGTCGCCGGTGTTGCGCTGGGCGCTGTCGCAGCCCGAGGTACCTACGCGACGCTGACCAGCGCATGGGGGCCGGGCCCCGATAGCAAAACGCCGGGTCCGGCCGCGCGCTGGAACCGCACCAATTTCCGCGGCGACCGGGTCACGCTCCTGGAAGGGCCCGCGCTGGCGGTGGGGGTCTGCGCGGGGGCGGTGCTGGCCCCGGGCCTTTCACCACGCCTGCGCACGGCCACTGTCGTCGCGGGGGGAGGCGCGGGGGCGTTCGGGGCGTACGACGACCTCTCGGGGTCGGCGGGCGCGCGTGGTTTCAAGGGTCATCTGGGCGCGTTGGCGCGCGGTGAGGTGACCACCGGTGCGGTCAAAATCCTGGGGATCGGGGCCAGCGGCCTGGCCGCCGCGCTCGTCGTGAACCGCAACCCGGTGGACGTAGTGGTCAACGGTGCGTTGATCGCCGGCAGCGCCAACCTGCTCAACCTCTTCGATCTGCGCCCGGGGCGGGCAGCCAAGGTGGGGATGCTCGCGGGCCTGCCCGCCCTGGCCCATCCCGTGGCGGGACCGGTGGTCGCCCCCGCCCTGGGGGCGGCGGCCGCGCTGTTGCCGGAGGACCTGGGGGAGCGGGCAATGCTCGGCGACGCCGGGGCCAACGCCCTCGGAGCGGTGCTCGGGGTATCGGCTGCGGCGGGCCTGTCGCGTCGGGCCAGGTTGGGTCTGCTCGCCGGAGTGGTCGGGCTGACCGCGGCAAGCGAGTTCGTGAGCTTCACCAAGGTCATCGCCTCCACTCCACCGCTGCGCCATCTGGACGAGCTGGGGCGCCGGCCGGTGCAGGCAGCCGCGCACCGCCCCCTGCCCGCTGATCTGCTGGCCGCGCCCAGCGCGGAGTAGCGGTGCGCGCCCTGGGGAGGCGCGCACACCAGGACACCCCGGATCCAGGACGTCGATAGCCTCGACAACCCGAGTGGGGACAAGTCGAGGAGGGGGCGACCCGAACGTGGTCTGGGAGCGTATCCGGCGGGCCAGCGCCAGTCTTGCCGGAGCGGCGGTACTGATCGGGGTGGTCACCGCCTTCGCCCGGGTCGCCGGGTTCGGGAGGACCTTCGTGTTCGCCCAGACAGTTGGCGACCGCTGCCTGGGAACGGCCTATGTCACCGCCAACCAACTGCCCACCGTCCTGTTCGAGATCCTGATCGGCGGTGCACTGGCCGGCATGGTCGTTCCCGTGCTGGCCACCGCCGCCCGCAACGGGGACACCGAGCACGTCCGACGCACCGCTTCGGCACTCATCACCTGGGTGGTCCTGGCCGCGGTTCCGCTCAGCCTGTTGTTGGCCGTCGTGTCGGTCCCCATCACGCGGCTCCTGCTGGTGGACGCCCACGGGTGTCCACCCGACCAGCTCCTGGCCCTGACCGCCAGGTTCCTCGTGGTGTTCGCCCCGCAGATCCTGTTCTACGGCTTGGCAGCCGTTCTCTACGGGCTGCTCCAGGCGCATCGTCGGTTTCTCGCCCCTGCTCTGGCCCCGTTGCTGTCCAGCCTCGTGGTTATCTGCGCCTACCTGGCCTTCGTCCCGGTGAGCGGGTCGGGGGCCGACGACATCGCCGTTCTCCCGGTCGCCGCCGAGCTGACCCTGTCGTTGGGGACCACCCTGGGGGTGGTCGCGCTCTTCGTCACCGCTCTGCTGCCCGCGGCCAGGCTGCGCCTGAGACTGCGGCCGACGCTCCGTTTCCCGCCCGGCATCGCCCGTCGGGTACGTTCCCTGGCCGTGGCGGCGCTCCTGCCGCTCGTGGCGATGCAGCTCACCCTCCTGGTGTCCATGTGGCTCGCCAACAACGGCGGCGGGCAGGGGGCCGGGGTGCTCTACAGCTACGCGTGGGCGCTGTTCACCCTGCCCTACGGGGTGGTGGCGGTGCCGATCGCCACCAGCGCCTTCACCACCCTTTCCGTGCATCACGGCGAGAAGGACGGGGCGGCCTACGATCGGGTGCTGTCCATGAGCACCCGCGCCGTCCTGGCCACCACCGCGGCGGTCGCGGCGGCACTGGCCGCGGCAGCCGGCCCCCTGGCCGCTGTCTTCGCCACCGATTCCACCGGACCCCTGGCCGCGGCGCTGCCCGCCTACGCTCCGGGAGTGGTCGCCTTCGGGATGATCGCGTTGCTCAGCAAGGCGCTGTACGCCGCCCATCGGGGCCGATCCGCCGCAGCTGCCCAGATCGTCGGTTGGCTGACGGTGATGGCGGTCTCCGTCGCAGGGGTGGCGCTGGCCCCGTCGGATCGTGCCGTAGCCGCACTGGGTACCGCCATGTCCGCGGGGTTGACCGTGGGTGCGCTCCTGCTGGGCGCCGCCGTACTGCGGGCCCGGGGCACATCTGCCTTCGCCGGTCTGCCGCGTGCCCTGGTCGCGTCGGCCCTGGGGGCGGGCCTGGGCTACGCCGGTGGCGCAGCACTGGCCGGGGTGCTCCCCACTGCTCAAACACCGGTCGCCATCGGATCGGCCCTGGTCTCCGGCACCGTTGCGATCGTGGTGGCCGGAGCGGTCGTCGCCGCGATCGACGCCAAGGCGTTGCGGGCCGCGCTCACCCGACGGGTCCGCCCAGCGCGCCCCACCGACGAAGGGACGAAACCATGAACGGGCTGCGCATCGCGCTGACCCTGGCCACCAGCGGCGGGGGAGTGGGCAACCACGTCCGCTCACTGTGCTCCGGCCTCATCGACCGCGGCCACCGGGTCGCCGTTATCGGCCCGCCCAGTACCGAGGAGCGGTTCTCCTTCACCTCCACGGGTGCTCGCTTCGCGCCCTTGGAGGTGGGCGCGCTGCCCCGACCCGCCACTGATCTGGCCGCGCTGTCGCGGTTGCGGGGCCTGCTCGCCGGGGCCGACGTCGTCCACGCCCACGGGGTGCGCGCCGGTGCCCTGGCCGCGCTGGCCCGCCCCCGTGTTCCCCTCGCCGTCACTCTGCACAACGCACCTCCCGCCGGAAAGGGGTCCGGTCCGTTGGTGTTCGGGGTCCTTGAGAGCCTCGTCGCGCGCCGTGCCGACCTCGTCCTCGGCGTCTCGGGGGACCTGGTGCAGCGGATGCGCGATCGCCGTGCGCGCCGTGTGGACCGCGCCCTCGTTCCGGCACCGGCGATGACCGCCACCGGTATCGGGCCCGAGGAGGTGCGTGCGGCGCTCGGTGTGGAACCCGGACGCCCACTGCTGCTCACCGTGGCCAGGCTGGCCGGACAGAAGGGCTTGCCGGTCCTGTTGGACGCGGCCGCGCGCCTGGGGCGGCGGGATCACCGTCCGCTCCTGGCGGTCGCCGGGGACGGTCCGTTGGAGGCCGAGCTGGCCGCGCGGGTGGCAGCCGAAGGGCTGCCGGTCCAGTTGTTGGGCCGGCGCTCCGACATCGCCGACCTGTTGGCGGCAGCGGACATGTTCGTGTTGTCCAGCCTCTGGGAGGGCCAGCCTCTTGTGGTGCAGGAGGCGCTGCGCGCGGGGTTGCCCATCGTGGCGACCGACGTCGGAGGGGTTCCCGACCTGGTGGGCCCGGCCGCGGAGCTGGTACCCGCGGGCGATGCCGCAGCGCTCGCCGAGGCGGTGGCGCGAGTCCTGGACGACACCGCCCTGGCTGCCCGGATGCGGGCCGATTCCCGTGCCGCCGCGGACGCTCTCGCCGTTCCCGGAGACGACGCGGACCAGGTGATCGGCTTCTATCGGGAGCTGGTGGGCGTGCGCGGACCGGCGTGAGCTGCAAGGAGAGGGATATCACCTGCAAGAGGGGGAAGTGAGGCGGCGGGGCGGTTTGCAACCTGCCTGATCAGTGGCATCATAGAGCCGGATGCAGTTGCCGGTCGGGGTTTCCCGCGGCCGGTTTTTGTTTCCAATCAACGGTAGGGGAGTATCCCTTCGCAGCAGTGCCGTCATCACGGAGCGCAACGGCGCGTTCCCGGTGCTGTTGGTCGACCTGAATCTTCATGGTTGGCGGGAGAGACCTCCGGTTAGCAGTCGTGTCCGCAAAACGTAAGCGGACATCGTAACCGGAGGAGAAACCTCAAACCATGGACGTTCCCCTGTGGCTCTGGCTCGCCACCATCTTCGGCATCCTCGCCATCCTCGCCATCGACCTCGCGATCGTCGATCACCCGTGGAGCAAGAAGACCGCGCCCAAGGAATTCTCGATGAAGGCCGCCAGCTGGTGGTCGGCGTTCTACATCCTCATCGCGATCATCTTCGGTTTCGGGATCTGGTATTTCGCCGGTTCGGCCCGGGCGGGTGAGTACTTCGCCGGTTACGTCACCGAGAAAAGCCTGAGTGTCGACAACCTCTTCGTCTTCTACCTGATCCTCACCTCTTTCGCGGTCCCCAAGAAGTACCAGCACGAGGTGCTGCTGGTCGGTATCGTCATAGCGCTGGTCATGCGCGGCGCCTTCATCGCGATCGGTGCCCAGGCCATCAACGCCTGGAGCGAGGTCTTCTACCTCTTCGGCGCGTTCCTGATCTACACCGCCATCAAGATCGTCCGCGACCACCTCAAGGGCAGCGACGAAGAGGACGCCGACTACACCAACAGCTTCGCCGTGCGCATGGTGCGCAAGGTCTGGCCGGTCACCGACAAGTACCACGGTTCGCACCTGACGGTGAAGCTGGACGGACGTCGCCACGTCACCCCGATGCTCCTCGTCATCATCGCCATCGGCGTCACCGACCTGGTCTTCGCGGTCGACTCCATCCCCGCGATCTTCGGTCTCACCCAGGACGCCTACATCGTCTTCACCGCCAACGCCTTCGCGCTCCTGGGCCTGCGGGTGCTGTACTTCCTGCTCGCCGGCCTGATGGACAAGCTGGAGTACATCAGCTGGGGCCTGGCCGCCATCATGGTCTTCATCGGCATCAAGATGCTGCTGCACGCGTTGCACGAGAACGGTGTGCACGTCTTCGAGATCAGCACCAACCTCTCCCTGATCGTCATCCTCGGCGTGATGACCGTCACCGTCGTGGCCAGTGTGGTCAAGGCGCGGATCGACGGAAAGATCGGCAAGGGCGCCAAGAACGGCGAAGTCGCGCGTACCGGTGCCGACGAATAGCCGTCGATCGAACAGGCGTACGGCTATAGTGGAGTCGCTCGTTTGGAAATCCTCCGAGCCTCCCCGTGGTTACTGTTGAGAAGCCGATTGTCGTGGGGGAGCGTTTCCGCACCCCGAGAGGGCTGATCAATTCATGGCCGAGCAGCTGGTGATTCGCGGCGCCAGGGAGCACAACCTCAAAGACGTCTCGCTGGACCTGCCCCGTGACGCGATGATCGTCTTCACGGGGCTGTCCGGCTCGGGAAAGTCCTCCCTGGCCTTCGACACGGTCTTCGCCGAGGGGCAGCGGCGTTACGTGGAGTCGCTCTCGGCCTACGCCCGTCAGTTCCTCGGCCAGATGGACAAACCCGACGTCGACTTCATCGAGGGACTGTCCCCGGCGGTCTCCATCGACCAGAAGTCCACCAGTCGCAACCCGCGTTCCACGGTCGGGACCATCACCGAGGTCTACGACTACCTGCGTCTGCTCTGGGCACGCGTCGGCAAGCCGCACTGCCCCGAGTGCGGGCGGGCGATCGCTCGCCAGACCCCCCAGCAGATCGTCGACCGGGTCCTCGAACTCGACGAGGGGACCCGTTTCCAGGTGTTGGCCCCCGTGGTGCGCGGGCGCAAGGGCGAGTACACCGAACTGTTCAAGGACTTGCAGGCCAAGGGCTTCACCCGTGCCCGGGTCGACGGTGCGCTCATCCGACTGGACGAGCCCCCCACTCTCAAGAAGTACGAGAAGCACGACATCGCCGTGGTCGTGGACCGGCTCAGCGTCAAGGACTCCGCTCGCAAGCGGCTCACCGACTCGGTCGAGACGGCGCTGCCGTTGGCCGCCGGGACGATCCTGCTGGAGTTCGTCGACCTGGCCGAGGACGACCCCGAGCGCGAGCGGATCTTCTCCGAGCACCTCTACTGCCCCTACGACGACCTCTCCTTCGAGGAGCTGGAGCCGCGTTCCTTCTCCTTCAACTCCCCCTATGGGGCCTGCCCCGAGTGCGCGGGGCTCGGGACCCGAATGGAGGTCGACCCCGACCTCCTGGTCCCCGATCCCGCCAAGACCCTCAACGAGGGCGCCATCGCACCCTGGTCGGGGGGACATTCCGCCGAGTACTTCGGCCGTCTCATGCAGGGGCTCGGCGACGCCATCGGCTTCGACCTGGACACCCCGTGGGAGAAGCTGACCAAGGAGGCCCGCAAGGCGCTGCTCAACGGGCACAGCACCCAGGTGCACGTCAGCTACAGCAATCGCTACGGGCGCAAGCGCAGCTACTACACCGATTTCGAGGGGGTCATCGGTTGGGTGCACCGCCGGCACGGTGAGAGCGAGAGCGAGTTCAGCCGCGACCGCCTCGAAGGCTACATGCGGGTGGTGAACTGCCCGATCTGCGAGGGAAGCCGGCTCAAGCCGGTGATCCTGGCGGTGACCGTGGACGGTCGCTCCATCGCCGAGGTCAGCGCCATGCCGCTGAACGAGTGCGCGGAGTTCCTGGCGGCACTGGAGTTGTCCGAACGCGACAAGGCCATCGCGGCCCAGGTACTCAAGGAGATCAACGCCCGACTCGGGTTCCTGCTCGACGTCGGCCTGGACTACCTCAGCCTGTCGCGTGCCAGCGGGACCCTGTCCGGGGGCGAGGCCCAGCGCATCCGACTGGCCACCCAGATCGGGTCGGGGCTCGTGGGCGTGCTCTACGTCCTGGACGAGCCCTCCATCGGGCTGCACCAGCGCGACAACTTCCGGTTGTTGGAGACACTCCAGCGACTGCGCGACATCGGCAACACCCTGATCGTGGTCGAACACGACGAGGACACCATCCGTGCTGCCGACTGGGTGGTCGACATCGGCCCCGGAGCGGGGGAGCACGGCGGGCACGTCGTGGTGTCGGGGTCGGTCCAGGACCTTCTCGACAGCACGGAGTCCGCCACCGGCGAGTACCTTTCGGGACGGCGCGCCATCGCGTTGCCGGCCGAGCGCCGGCCGCGCGCCAAGGGTCGCGAGCTCGTGGTCAAGGGCGCGCGGGAGAACAACCTGCGCGACCTCGACGTCGCCTTCCCGCTGGGAGTGTTCACCGCCGTCACCGGGGTCTCCGGCTCGGGTAAGTCCACCCTGGTCAACGAGATCCTCTACAAGGCGCTGGCCAAGGAGCTCAACGGCGCGCGCTCGGTTCCCGGCCGCCACACCCGGATCAACGGGATGCAGCAGCTGGACAAGATCGTGCACGTGGACCAGAGCCCGATCGGGCGCACCCCGCGGTCCAACCCGGCCACGTACACCGGTGTCTTCGACCACATCCGCAAGCTGTTCGCCCAGACCGCCGAAGCCAAGATGCGCGGTTACCAGCCAGGCCGGTTCTCCTTCAACATCAAGGGCGGCCGCTGCGAGGCGTGTGCCGGTGACGGCACGATCAAGATCGAGATGCAGTTCCTGCCCGACGTCTACGTTCCGTGCGAGATCTGCCACGGGGCCCGGTACAACCGGGAGACGCTGGACGTGCACTACAAGGGCAAGACGATCTCCGACGTGCTGAACATGCCGATCGAAGAGGCGTGCTCGTTCTTCGAACCCATCACTGCCATCCGCCGACACATGCAGACCCTCAACGACGTCGGCCTGGGGTACGTCCGGCTCGGCCAACAGGCCACCACGCTCTCGGGCGGGGAGGCACAGCGGGTCAAGCTCGCCACGGAACTGCAACGCCGTTCCACCGGGCGCACCATCTACGTTCTCGACGAGCCCACCACGGGTCTGCACTTCGCCGACATCGAGAAGCTGCTGGGGGTGCTCGGCCGGCTCGTGGACGGGGGCAACACCGTCATCGTGATCGAGCACAACCTGGACGTCATCAAGACGGCCGACTACGTCATCGACATGGGCCCCGAGGGCGGTGCGCGCGGCGGTACGGTTCTGGCCACGGGTACCCCCGAAGAGGTTGCGGAGGAGCCGGACAGCTACACCGGTCAGTTCCTGCGTAAGATCCTTCTCTGACCGGGGACCGAATGCCCGGTTCTGCCGTGGCGTTCCCGGTTCGCCCCATCCCGTGGACGGACCGTCAACCGGTCGTTGTGCTCAACGTCGCCCGTCGTCGGGTAGGGAAACGATCTGACGGGGGCGGTGCGGCAGAGTAGGAGACGGCGCCTTTTCAGGAAGCCGTTTCCCTGTCGCCCACCCCCGTGAAAGTGAGCCCCCAATGGACGACATCCGTAGACCGGAGACCGGCCCGGCGCCGCTGAGCAGTCGCATCCTCGCCAGGGTGGTCGATGTGTTCGTCCTGGCAGGGGTGAGTATCGCGCTCAACAGCCTGCTGCTCGTCGTCCTCCCGAGCGAAGACCTTCTCCAGGCGTCCTTCAGTCCCGCGAGCCTGGCGCTTTCGGTGACCACCTTCGCCGTCTACCTCGGGTACGAGGTGCTGTGCGTCCGGTTGTACGGCGCGACGCCGGGCAAGCTGCTGTTCGGTCTGCGCCTGGCCGCGGCCTCGGACGGCACGACGACGGCCGCGACCTCCAGTGTCCTCAAGCGTTCGGTGCTCCTCTACGCCTCGGTTCTCTTCACCCCGATCCTGGTCGTCAACCTGATTGCGTTGGGGCTCTCGGTGTACGCGGTGATCTCGGCGCTCCTGAACGCTCCGAGCCGCCAGGGGATCCACGACCGGTTCGGCTCCACCCTGGTGGTCCGTCCGCGGTTGGTCCCCGCGGTCCCGTAACCGGGCCGCACCCCCGACCCGGTCGGTCGGCCCTCCACATCCCTACTACGCTGTGTAGTAGAAATGTTTCGAGTCGATCACCAGGGGAGCCCCGCCATGACGAGCAAGTCGGTGCCGTGTGCCTGCGGAGTCAGTAGACGAGCGTTGCTGGCCACCGCGGGCGCTGTGGGGGCGGTTGCCGTCACCGCTACGGCCTGCACCACCGACGAGAACCGGCCCAAGCCCCAGGACACGTTGCGCGGCCGGGTAGTTGCCCAGACCACGGACGTGCCCGAGGGCGGCGGACTGCTGGTCATCGGGGCCAAGCTGGTGATCACCCAGGCCCGGCCCGGAGAGTACCGGGCTTTCGGGGCGACCTGCACGCACGGAGGATGCACCGTTCAAGAGGTCACCGAGGACATTCACTGCCTGTGTCACGGCAGTCGGTTCGACCTTGAGGGCGAGGTCGTGAAGGGGCCGGCCACCGAACCGTTGGAGCCGTTCGAGGTGAGGGTGGAGGGGACCGACATTACCCTCGTCTAGCCGGAGGGGCAGGGTCGCTCGTCTAACCGGAGGGGCAGGGTCGCTCGTCTAACCGGAGGGGCAGGGTCGCTCGTCTAACAGGGGGAAGGACCGCGGGGGAGGAGTGGGGCGTCCACCAGGGGGACGGGCGCTCCGCTCAACCTTCGTCGTTGGTGGTTCCGGTGCCGTCGGTGGGACCGGCCTGGCTGAAGCCCGCCGGACGGCGAAACGCCGACGTCGGCCACATCGCCGCGTAGTTGTCGTTGGTCTCCGGAGCGGTGAACTCGGTGCGGTTGCGCGGCAACGACTGCGGGAAACGCTCACGGATGTAGGTGACCAGGTGTTCGCGCAACTCCACCGCCAGTGTCCAGCGCGCGTCGGAGTCGGCGACGGTCGCCACCACCCTGAGTTCGATCAATCCCGACTCCAGCACGTCGGTGACCTGAAGCGACCAGTTGCGGCCGTCCCACAGCGGGTGTTTGGTGACGAATTCCCCTACCTCGGAACGCACGTCGTCGACGGGAACCTCCCAGTCGACCCGGAACATCACCGCCGAGGTCAGCGAGGTGCCCTGCTTGGTCCAGTTCTCGAACGGGTTGTTGGTGAAGTGGGAGACCGGCAGGACGAAGCGGCGCTCGTCCCACAGTCGCAAGGTGACGTTGGTCAGGGTGAGTTCTTCCACCCGGCCCCACTCACCCTCGAACACGATGATGTCGTTGATCCGCAGTGCGTCGCTGAACGCCAATTGGAGCCCGGCGAACATGTTTCCCAGGGTGGACTGGGCAGCCACGCCGGCGACGATGCCGATCAGCCCGGCAGAGGCCAGCAGCCCGGCGCCCAGAGCCTTGACTGCGGGGAAGGTGAACAGGATCGCGGCTACCGCCAACAGCCCGATGACGGTGGCGATCACCCTGCGAAGCAGCTTGACCTGTGTCTGTAGTCGGCGTGAGCGCCGGTCGGCGTCGCCGTTGTAGGCCGAGAGCTTGCTGAGCACGCTGTCGGTGACGGCGTAGGCGATGGTCAGTGCCAGCCAGGTCAGCGATGCGATCATCGCGATGCGCATGCCGTGTTGGAACAGGGGGTACCAGAACCGCGGGTTCTCGAACCCGCCGGCGTCGGGGATCGCGAGGTTGACCCCCAGTACGGCGGCGGCGGCGTAGGCGGAGTTCCGGCTGCGTGCCACCAGGGGCTGGGCCAGGACCCAGACCTTGGAGAGTTGATGGGTGAGCAGCCAGTGCATCACCGTGACGAGCAGTACTGAGATAGCGACGGCCACACCGACCGCGATCCAGTTGCCAAGTGACATCACGGGAAGAATCCCCCTTAACGTTGAGATTTCATCGGTGGTCTTCAGCAAACCTAGGTCATCCGGATACCGAATTGTGACGTTTCAAGGGTGAACTAGTGCATCCCCGGCGCCGACCGGTGCCGCTCGGATGCAAACCGTCGTCGGGTCCGACCACAATGAGTGCATGGCTGTCCGACCACACCTGCGCCCCGAACCCGGATCGATCCCGACCGACCCCGGTGTCTACCGCTTCCGTGACGAACACGGTCGGGTCATCTACGTCGGCAAGGCCAAGAATCTGCGTGCCCGGTTGTCGTCATACTTTCAGGATTTCGCCGGCCTGCACCCGCGTACCCAGTCAATGGTCTCCACCGCAACCGATCTCGACTGGACGGTGGTCGGAACCGAGGTGGAGGCGCTGCAGCTCGAGTACTCCTGGATCAAGGAGTACGACCCGCGCTTCAACGTCAAGTACCGCGACGACAAGAGCTACCCCTACCTCGCCATCACCCTCGATGAGGAGTTCCCCCGGGTGCAGGTGATGCGTGGCGCCAGGCGCAAGGGGGTGCGTTACTTCGGTCCTTACTCCCATGCCTGGGCCATCCGCGACACCGTCGACCTGATGCTGCGCGTGTTCCCCGTGCGCACCTGTTCCGCGGGTGTGTTCAAGCGGGCCCGCTCCAGTGGACGTCCCTGCCTCCTGGGCTACATCGACCGGTGCGCTGCCCCGTGCGTGGGCAGGGTGTCCCCGCAGGAGCATCGCGTCCTCGCCGAGGACTTCGCCGCCTTCATGGCCGGTGACACCGGGCGCTTCATCCGCGCGCTGGAGGGCGACATGCGCGCCGCAGCCGCCGAGCAGGAGTACGAGCGCGCGGCACGCATCCGCGACGACATCGACGCGCTGCGCACCGCCCTGGAGAAGCAAGCAGTGGTGCTGGGCGACGACACCGACTGCGATGTCATCGCTTTTGCCGAAGATCCTTTGGAAGCGGCCGTTCAGGTGTTCTACGTGCGCGGCGGCCGCATCCGGGGGCAACGCGGTTGGGTCGTGGACAAGGTCGAGGACGTTGGTACGGGCGGGCTCGTCGAGCAGTTCCTCGCCCAGACCTACGGCGAGCTCAAGCCCGGCGCAGCCGATCCCTCCAGCGCGGGGACCGCCGGGGCGATCCCGCGCGAGGTACTCGTCTCGGCCGCTCCCGCCGATCATGCAGCGGTCACCGCTTGGCTTTCCGCACGGCGGGGAGCGGCCGTGGACGTGCGGGTGCCCCGACGCGGCGACAAGCGTTCCCTGCTGGAGACCGTTGCCAAGAACGCCGAGCAGGCGTTGGCCCGGCACAAGACCCAACGCGCGGGGGACCTCACCACGCGCTCCAAGGCGCTGGCCGAGGTCGCCGAGGCCCTGGGCCTGGACGCGGCCCCGCTGCGCATCGAGTGCTATGACATCTCCAACTTGCAGGGCGAGCACGTGGTGGCGTCCATGGTGGTGTTCGAGGACGGGATGGCACGCAAGTCCGAGTACCGGCGCTTCTCGATCAGGGGGAGCGGCAGCGGTGGCGCGGAGCAGAACGACGTCGCGGCGATGCACGAGGTCATCACCCGCCGGTTCACCCGGTACCTGGAGCAGAGCCAGCGTTCCGGCGAGCTCGACGCATTGGGGCGGGGCACCGTCGAGCCCGCCGAGGAGGCCGCGCCGGCCAAGTTCGCCTATCCGCCCAATCTGGTGGTCGTGGACGGAGGACGTCCTCAAGTGCTGGCGGCCGAGCGCGCACTCCGTGAGCTCGGTATCGACGACGTCGCGGTGTGCGGCCTCGCCAAGCGCCTGGAGGAGGTGTGGCTGCCCGACGACGAGGACCCGGTGATCCTGCCGCGCGCCGGAGAGGGGCTCTACCTGCTGCAACGTGTCCGTGACGAAGCCCACCGGTTCGCCATCGCCTACCATCGCGCAAAGCGGGCCAAAGCGCTCACCGGCAGTGCCCTCGACGAGGTCCCCGGTCTCGGGCCCACCCGTAGGAACGCGTTGATCAAGCACTTCGGTTCGGTGAAGCGCCTGGCAGCGGCCACGGTCGCCGAGATCGCCGAGGTCCCGGGGATCGGCAGGCGAACTGCGGAGGTGATCCACGCGAGCGTGGGCGAGAACGGAGATACTGGTGGTACGGGCACGACTACGAGCACGCAGCCAGCGGATGAGGGCGGACGGGAAAATGGGGGATGAACAGGTGACGACCAATCTCGGAGACGCATTGCCGCCGGAGATCGTCGTGGTGACCGGTATGTCGGGGGCCGGGCGCAGTACCGCCGCGCGGGCGTTGGAGGACCTCGACTGGTTCGTCGTCGACAACCTGCCGCCCGGGCTGCTGCCCACCATGATCGATCTCGCCGGACGAACCCACGGCGCCGTCTCGCGGGTGGCCGCGGTGGTGGACGTGCGCAGCATGGCCTTCACCCAGGATCTGCTCTCCACCGTCGAGGAACTGCGCACCCGCGGAATCGGTGCGCGTGTGGTCTTCCTGGAGGCCGGCGACGATGCCCTGGTGCGCCGCTTCGAGGGGGTGCGCCGTCCGCACCCCCTCCAGGGGGACGGTCGGCTCACCGACGGGATCACCCGCGAGCGCGAGCTGCTGCGGGCCATCCGCGGCGAGGCCGACCTGGTCATCGACACCTCTCAGCTCAACGTGCACCAGCTCAAGGCCAAGATGGTCGGGTTCTTCGGGGAGGCCAAAGAGGCACGGTTGCGTGCCAACGTGGTGTCCTTCGGGTTCAAGTACGGTCTTCCCGTGGACGCCGACCTGGTCATCGACTGCCGCTTCCTGCCCAACCCGCACTGGGTCCCGGAGCTGCGTCCGATGACCGGCAAGGACGATCCCGTACGCGACTACGTGCTCGCCCAGCGCGGCGCGAAGGAGTTGCTCGACTCCTACACCGATGTCCTTCGACTGCTCATCTCCGGTTACCTGCGCGAAGGCAAGCACTACATGACGCTCGCGGTCGGTTGCACCGGTGGCAAGCACCGCAGCGTGGCCATGGCCGAGCAGTTCAGTGCTCGGCTGCGCGACGAGGGGCTGGACGTCAACGCGATCCATCGGGACCTCGGACGCGAGTAGGGTCTCGGTACCGGCCGGTGCCAGACACCGGATCGGTCCGCGCGTGCGGTCGTCCACGGGGGCGGCGTGGACCGCGTGGCACGTAGGCGCCCAGCGCGCGAGGACTTTCGATGACAGGGTACGCATACACCGATGTCGGGCATCGAGGACGCTGAGCACAAAGCAGCGGGGAGCGCCAGAACGCAGCCGCCGCGAGTGGTCGCACTGGGCGGTGGGCACGGGCTGCATGCCTCGCTTTCGGCGCTGCGCCGGGTGACCACCGATGTCACCGCTGTGGTGACGGTTGCCGACGACGGTGGCTCCAGCGGGAGACTGCGCCGGGAACTCGGGGTGCTGCCTCCCGGCGACCTGCGCATGGCGTTGGCCGCGCTGTGCGGCGACGACGAGTGGGGTCACACCTGGAGCGAAGTGGTCCAGCACCGCTTCCGGTCCGAGGGGGAGCTGCACGGTCATGCCGTGGGCAACCTCCTGATCGTGGCGTTGTGGGAGTTGCTCGGCGACTCCGTGGCCGGTCTGGACTGGGTGGGCCAGCTCCTGGGAGCACACGGCAGGGTCCTGCCGATGTCCTCCGTCCCCTTGGACATCGTGGCCGAGGTGGAAGGGGCCGATCCCGACCGGCCAACTGCCATGACCACGGTGCGCGGACAGGTTGCCTGCGCGAGTACCCGGGGCCGGGTCCGTTCGGTGTCCCTCGTCCCGCAGGAGCCCCCGGTTCCCCAACAGACCCTCAAGGCCGTGTACGAGGCCGACTGGGTGGTCTTCGGTCCCGGTTCCTGGTTCACCAGTGTGCTGCCGCACCTCCTCGTGCCGGCGTTGGCCCGCGCGCTCGTTGCGACCTCCGCGCGCCGGGTGGTCACCCTCAACCTCTCCCCGCAGCGCGGTGAGACCGACGGGTTCGCCGCACACACCTACCTGGAGGTGCTCGCGGCACACGCTCCCGACCTACGGGTCGACGTGGTGCTCGCCGAGCGGTCCGGGGTGGAGGACCCGGTGATGCTGGAGCGGACCGCTGCCTCGCTGGGGGCCCGACTGGTGCTCGCCGACGTCTCCGCCGCAGACGGTTCCCCCCGTCACGACCCCGATCGGCTGGCGGCGGCCTTCGAGCGGTTCCTGGACTAGTCGGACTGGAAGGGACCCGCGCCCGGGACTCCGACGGAAGCGGTACGGGGGCAATACCGGCCAAGATCATCCAGAGCGGAAAACACGACTCGCCGGATTGAGCAGGGATTTCGAACACGCGCGCGTGGTCTGAGGTGTTGCGGTGCCCGCCAAGTACCCTCGGTGGCAGGGCGCTGTCCGTCGGGCGGCGCAGACGCATGAGTTTCACGGGGAGGACCGCATCCATGGCGATGACCGGCGTGGTGAAGGACGAGTTGAGCCGGCTGACCGTTCTCAAACCATGCTGCCGCAAGGCCGAGGTTTCCACGATCCTGCGTTTTGCCGGTGGCTTGCATCTGGTCAGTGGTCGGATCGTGATCGAGGCCGAGCTGGACACCGGGGCTGCGGCACGCCGGCTGCGCAAGGACATTTCCGAGGTCTTCGGCCACGAGTCCGAAGTCGTGGTGCTGGCACCCAGCGGCCTGCGCAAGGGCAATCGCTACGTGGTCCGGGTGATCAAGGACGGGGAGAGCCTGGCCCGGCAGACCGGGCTCATCGACGGCAACGGCCGTCCGGTGCGCGGACTGCCCCGCCACGTCGTGGCGGGCGGCTCCTGCGACTCCGAATCGGCCTGGCGCGGTGCGTTCATCGCCCACGGCTCGCTCACCGAGCCGGGGCGATCGATGTCGCTCGAAGTCACCTGCCCCGGCCCGGAGGCCGCCCTGGCCCTCGTGGGCGCTGCCCGTCGGCTCAAGGTGCACGCCAAAGCCCGTGAGGTGCGCGGTGTCGACCGGGTGGTGGTGCGAGACGGCGACTCGATCGGTGCGCTGCTCACACTGCTGGGCGCGCACCAGAGCGTGCTGGCCTGGGAGGAGCGCCGGATGCGCCGCGAGGTGCGCGCGACCGCCAACCGGCTGGCCAACTTCGACGACGCCAACCTGCGTCGCAGCGCGCGTGCCGCAGTGGCCGCGGGTGCGAGGGTGGAGCGGGCCCTGGAGATTTTGGCCGACGACGCCCCGGATCACCTGGTCACGGCCGGGCGGCTGCGCCTGGCGCACAAGCAGGCGTCGCTGGAGGAGCTGGGGCAGCTGTCCGACCCGCCGCTGACCAAGGACGCCATCGCCGGGCGGATCCGGCGGCTGCTGGCCATGGCCGACAAGCGCGCCTCCGACCTCGGGATCCCCAACACCGAGGCCAACCTGACCCCGGACATGCTGGTTCCCTGACGGTGCCCGGCGGCGGTGTGCCGAAAATTCTCGTTTTCCGCCCCGGACATGCGAATCAACCCCTGAAGGGGGGCCGTGGCGCGACCTCGGCGGGGCCGGGGAGCCCTTCGGCCCCGTGCGACGTCTGTTAACGCGCCCGTAACGAAAGTGTGAAAGGTCGGCGTTGGGCGCCCACGCTTTCACGATCTGCGGAAACAGTGCCGGCCGGGTAGAAAAATCCGGTCTAATGGTCTATACCTCTAGCCCGCCGCGGTGCCAGTATGGGCATTACTGCGAGGGGTGTCGATCCTGCGGCCGGTCCAGCTCAGGCGTTCGCCGGCAGAGGCGATAGGCTCGATTGCGACCCCAAACGCACTGTTTCCGTGATCCGGCGCGTGTCGCGTCGGAAGTAGCGTCAACGACGCATTCAACACGTGAGGAGAATGGTTTCCGTGACCATCCGGGTAGGCGTCAACGGCTTCGGACGAATCGGTCGTAACTTCTGGCGCGCGGTTCAGGCCGCCGGGGGCAACGACGTCGAGATCGTCGCCGTCAACGACCTCACCAACAAGGCGACTCTGGCCCACCTGCTCAAGTACGACACTCTCCTGGGCACCCTCCCCGGCGAGGTCGAGGTCGGTGAGGACACCATCACGGTGGACGGCAAGAGCTTCAAGGCCCTCGCCGAGCGCGACCCGGCCAAGCTGCCCTGGGCCGAGCTGGGTGTGGACGTCGTCATCGAGTCCACCGGCTTCTTCACCAAGGCCGAGGACGCCAAGAAGCACATCGCCGCCGGCGCCAAGAAGGTCATCATCTCCGCCCCGGCCAAGGGCGAGGACCTGACCGTCGTCATGGGCGTCAACGACGACAAGTACGACCCTGCCACCCACCACGTGCTGTCCAACGCCTCCTGCACCACCAACTGCGTGGCGCCGATGGCCAAGACGCTGCTGGAGAACTTCGGCATCGTCAAGGGGCTCATGACCACGGTCCACGCCTACACCAACGACCAGGTCATCCTCGACTTCCCGCACTCGGACCTGCGCCGTGCCCGCGCCGCCGCGCAGAACATCATCCCGACCACCACGGGCGCCGCCAAGGCCACCGCGCTGGTCCTGCCCGAGCTGCAGGGCAAGCTGGACGGTATCGCCATGCGCGTGCCGGTTCCCGACGGCTCCGTCACCGACCTGGTCGTGACCCTGGACCGTGAGGTCACCAAGGACGAGGTCAACGCCGCGTTCAAGGCCGCAGCCGAGGGCCCCCTCAAGGACCTGCTGGTCTACACCGAGGACCCGATCGTCTCCTCCGACATCGTGGGCACCCCTGCCTCCTGCACCTTCGACGCCAGCCTGACGATGGCCTTCGGCAACCAGGTCAAGATCATCGGCTGGTACGACAACGAGTGGGGCTACTCCAACCGCCTCGTGGACCTGACCACCCTGGTCGGCTCCAACCTCTAGGCACGAGACGCCGCAAACGGCAACGGTGACGCCCTCCTCGCGTTGTGCAGCGGGGAGGGCGTTCCGCCCCTATACGCCACTCCCATGAAGGGGAAGCAGACATGCGGACGATCGAGGACCTCGACGTCGCAGGCAAACGCGTCTTCGTCCGGGCCGACCTGAACGTGCCGCTGGACGGTGACCGCATCACCGACGACGGCCGTATCCGGGCCAGCCTGCCCACCATCCAGAAGCTGCGCGAGCGCGGCGCACGTGTCATCGTCGGCGCGCACCTGGGCCGCCCCAAGGGGCAGGCCAAGCCGGAGTTCTCCCTGCGCCCCGTCGCGGCCCGGTTGGGCGAGCTGCTGGGCACCGAGGTGCGCTTCGCCGTCGACACCGCGGGTGAATCCGCCCGTGCCGTGACCCAGGCACTCTCCGACGGTGAGGTCGCCGTGGTCGAGAACCTGCGGTTCGAGCCCGGGGAGACCAGCAAGGACGACGCCGAGCGCGGAGAGTTCGCCGACCGCCTCGCGGCGCTGGCGCAGCTCTACGTCGGCGACGGATTCGGTGCCGTGCACCGCAAGCACGCCAGCGTCTTCGACCTCCCCCAGCGGCTGCCGCACGCCGCCGGTGGCCTGGTGTTCACCGAGGTCGACGTCCTGCGCAGGCTCACCGAGTCCCCGGAGCGGCCCTACGCGGTCGTCCTGGGCGGCTCCAAGGTCTCCGACAAGCTCGGAGTCATCGACAACCTGCTCGAAACCGCCGACCGTATCCTGATCGGCGGGGGCATGGTCTTCACCTTCCTCGCCGCCAAGGGCCTGGAGGTGGGCTCCAGCCTGCTGGAGCGCGACCAGATCGACACCGTCAACGAGTACCTGCGCCGCGCCCGCGACAAGGGCGTGGACTTCGTGCTCCCGGTCGACGTGGTCGCCGCCGAGAAGTTCGCCGCCGACGCCGCGCACGACGTCGTGGCCGTCGACGCGATCCCCGCCGACCGCATGGGCCTGGACATCGGCCCCGAGTCGGCCCTGCTGTTCGCCGCCGCGCTCGCCGACGCGCGGACGGTCTTCTGGAACGGCCCCATGGGCGTGTTCGAGATGGAACCCTACGCCGGCGGAACCCGTGCGGTCGCCCAGGCGCTGCTCGACTCCGGCGCGTTCACCGTCGTGGGTGGTGGCGACTCCGCCGCCGCCGTGCGGGCCCTGGGCTTCGACGAGACCGCGTTCGGCCACATCTCCACCGGCGGCGGCGCCAGCCTGGAGTACCTCGAAGGCAAGACCCTGCCCGGCATCGCGGCACTGGAGGACTAGAAAACATGGCAACCGCCAAGCGCAAACCGCTGATCGCGGGCAACTGGAAGCTGCACAACAACCACCTGGAGGCCATCGCCCTGGTGCAGAAGATGGCGTTCGCCCTCAACGACGCCGACTTCGACGCCGCCGAGGTCGTGGTGCTCCCGCCGTTCACGGCGCTGCGCAGTGTGCAGACCCTGGTGGACGGGGACAAACTGTCCATCGGCTACGGAGCGCAGGACATCTCCGAGCACGAGAAGGGCGCCTACACCGGCGAGATCTCCGGAGCGATGCTGGCCAAGCTCGGCTGCTCCTATGTCCTGGCCGGGCACTCCGAGCGGCGCGAGTACCACCGCGAGGACGACGCCGTCGTCAACGCCAAGGTCAAGGCTGCTTTCGCCAACGACATCACCCCCATCCTGTGCCTGGGCGAGGGCCTGGAGGTCCGCAAGGCGGGCCAGCACGTCGAGCACAGCCTCACCCAGCTCGAGGGCGCGCTCAAGGGCGTCACCGACGAGCAGGCCCAGCGCCTGGTCATCGCCTACGAGCCGGTCTGGGCAATCGGGACCGGCGAGGTCGCCACCCCCGAGGACGCCCAGGAAGTGTGCGCGGCGCTGCGGGTCCGCCTCGGTGAGCTCTACTCCCCGGAGACTTCCCGCGCCACCCGCATCCTCTACGGCGGCTCCGTCAAGAGCGACAACGTCGCCGCCATCCTCGGCAAGAGCGATGTGGACGGTGCACTGGTCGGTGGGGCGAGCCTCAAGGCCGAGGAGTTCGTCAAGCTCGCCCGCTTCCGCGAGCAGCAGGGCTGACCCGTACTCCTTCGGCGTGCTTCCAGCGGGTCCGGCGCTGCCTGGCGTCGGACCCGCGGAAACCCCTGAGCGGCGGATCTGTGCGGATCTAACCGGAAAAGAGGGCCTTCGGTCGCTCCAAAATCGGTTAGCAACGCGCTACGATGCGCGAAGGGTTCCCCCCGAACCGACCCGGGCCCTTCGGGGCGCGGGTTAAAATCAGGTACTGTCCCCGGTCCCCTACCCGCCGTTGCGAGCACCCTCTCCAGGGGCACGCGGTACGCGGTGGGACCTTAGGTCGTCAATTCCCCCTCGTTGGGGTCGAGTTACGGGTGAGCACGTGATTGTCGGTCTGTCCATTGTCCTGATGATTGTCAGCCTGCTGATGATCATGCTGGTGCTCCTCCACAAGGGCAAGGGTGGTGGCCTCTCCGACCTGTTCGGTGGCGGCGTAACCTCCTCTCTCGGTGGCTCCTCGGTCGTCGAGCGAAACCTCGACCGGCTGACCGTCATCACGGGCGTGACGTGGATCATCTGCGTCCTCGTTCTCGGGCTGCTGCTCAACCGGGGATAGTCCGTCCCAGACATCCGGTGCCCGCACGGCCCGGGCATGCGCGCCCTCAAAGTCCGTGCGGAGCGCACCAGGTTTCCCCTCTCTCAAGCGGGGACGCACGCCGAAGGAGTTTTTCGTGGGTAGTGGCAGTGCCATCCGTGGCAGCCGCGTCGGTGCCGGCCCGATGGGTGAGGCCGAGCGCGGCGAGTCCGCGCCGCGGATCCGTATCGCGTTCTACTGTGCCAACAAGCACGAGGTGATCCCGAGCTTCTCGCACGAGGCCCAGGTCCCCGAGGAGTGGGACTGCCCGCGTTGCGGATTCCCCGCGGGCAAGGACCCCCAGAACCCGCCGGCCCCCCCGCGGACCGAGCCTTACAAGACCCACCTGGCCTACGTGAAGGAGCGGCGCAGTGACGCCGACGGTCAGGCGATCCTCCAGGAGGCGCTCACCAAGCTGCGTGCCGACCGTGCCGCAGTGGACGCGGCCATCAAGGCCATGAGCAGCTAGACGTGCCCGACGGCCGCCCGCTCCCGCTGTCGGGGAGCGGGCGGCCGTCGTTTGGGGTGTTCAGAGCGGTTGCCGGCCGCCCAGGCGACGTGTGAGCTCGGCGGCTGCGTCACGGACCCGGGCCGCCAGGGCCTCGGCGGTGACCGGACGCTGCTGCGGCACCGTCAGGCTGATGGCGGCGACGGGGACGCCGTGGTGGTCGAACGCCGCGGCGGCCACGGACGAGTAGCCCTCGGTCACTTCGCTCTCCTCCCGGGAGAAACCGCGTTTGGCCTCGGCCGACAGCACTTCGCGTAGTTGGCCGGGAGACGTGGGGCCGCGACCGGTGCGGCTGGTGAACCGGTCGGCATCGGGGTAGAGCGCGCGGACCTGGGCGCGCGGCAACCCGGCCAGCATCGCCCGCCCCGATGCGGTCAGGTGAGCGGGCAGCCGGACCCCGACACCGGTGATCAGGGGCGGTGTGTGCGGGGGTTGCTCCTTGAGTAGGTAGAGGGTGTCCGCGCCGTGCAGGACACCCAGATGCGCTGTTGCCCCGACCTGTTCGGCGAGCCTGGTCAACAGGGGGCGGGCCAGTCGCTCCAGCGGATCGTGGCGCAAGTAGGCCGATCCGATCTCGAATGCGGCCACCCCCAACCCCCACCGGTGCTCTTCCGGCAGGTGGACGACGAAGCCCTCCTCGGCCATCGCCTCCAGGAGTTGGTAGACGCTGGATCGCGGGAGTTGCAGGTCGCGGGCCAGCGTGCTGGCCGATACCGGCCCGGCCTGGGCGGCCAGGAGGCGGAGGACGCGTAGGGCACGGGTCGCGGCCGGGACAACGCTCATGATGGTAATTGTCGCTGGTAGCCGTAGTGCCGACGCGCAGATTTCCCTTTCGTGGAATATTGTTGAATATTAAACCGTTTGCTAATGTGTCCGATGCTTCGGAGATGACTAAAGACCAGCAAGGTGTCCGCACCGAAAACGGGCGACCGGAGTCGACGGTGGGACCAGGGGAACGGATCCGCCGCGGACCCGCCACAGGAAAGCGAGTACGACCATGAGCGTGCGTCCCTCGGGGATCCACCACGTCACCGCCATCGCCACCGACCCACAGGCCAACGCAGACTTCTACCGCAACGCACTGGGGATGCGCCTGGTCAAGCAGACAGTCAACTTCGACTCTCCCGACACCTACCACCTCTACTACGGCGACCGTGCGGGAAACCCGGGAACCGTTATGACCTTCTTCCCGTGGCCCGGAGCACCCAAGGGGCGTATCGGTGCGGGCCAGGCCACGGTCACTTCCTTCTCGGTGCCGGAGGGGTCACTGGGCTGGTGGCAGAACCACCTGGCAGGGCTGGGAGTGGAGTCCAGCCGCCCGGCCGAACGCCTGGAGGAGGACGTGTTGAGTCTGCGCGACCCCGACGGACTGGTCATCGAACTGGTCGCCAGCACCGACCACCACGACACCGACCCCTGGGACGGCGGTCTTGTCCCGGTCGAGCACGCCGTTCGGGGTATCCGCGCGGTCACCCTGACCGAGCGCGAGTACGAGAAGACCGCGACCATGCTCCAGAGCCAGCTCGGATTCACCCTCGCAGCCGAGCAGGGCGACCGCTTCCGCTTCCGCACCGGTGCGGCCACCGACGGGGTCGGTACCGTTGTGGACGTCATCGCCGCGCCCAATGCACGTCAGGGCCACGTCGCGGCAGGGACCGTCCACCACGTCGCCTACCGCGCGCCTGACCAGCAGGCCCAGGCCGCCTGGCAGCGCGATCTGCTCGAACAGGGCGTCGACGTGACCGAGATCCGGGACCGCTCCTACTTCACCTCCATCTACTTCCGCGAGCCGGGCGGAGTGCTGTTGGAGATCGCCACCGACGGGCCCGGTTTCGACTACGACGAGCCGCTGCTGGCACTTGGGCGCGCACTCCAGCTCCCGCCGTGGTTGGAGCCCAACCGCAGCCAGATTGAGCGGGCGCTGCCCGGACTGAGCGTGGGGGAGTGAGTACCGTGGCCGACCTCGGTTTCGAGCACGTGTTCCATCCGGCGGCCACGCCGGGCGGCCCGACCCTGGTTCTCCTGCACGGCACCGGAGCCGACGAGCACGACCTGATCGGCCTGGGGCAGCTGCTGGCCCCGGGGGCGGCACTGCTGTCACCGCGCGGCAAAGTCAACGAGCACGGCGCCAACCGCTGGTTCCGCCGTCTGCGCGAGGGCGTCTTCGACGTCGATGACGTGATCGACCGCTCAGGCGAACTCGTGGAGTTCGTCGAAGCCGCGACGGTCGCCTACGGGATCGATCCGGCGGGCCGGGTCGCGGTCGGCTTCTCCAACGGCGCCAACATCGCCGCTGCCACGCTGCTCCTGCACCCCGGGGTCTTCGGTGCGGCCGCGCTGTTCGCGGCAGCCGCACCGTTGCAGGACCGGGAACCCCGGCAGGTGGATCTGTCGGGTACCCGGGTGTTCATGGGAGCCGGCGTGGCCGACCCGATCACCACGATCGACCAGGCCCGCCTGCTCGCCGAGCAGCTCCGGCAGCGCTCGGCGGACGTGCGGTTGCGCGAACACCCCGGTGGTCACGCCTTGCCGGCCGCTGTACTGGACGAGGCCCGGCAGTGGCTCGGTGAAACGGCGGCCTAGTTCCTCTCCCGAGCGCGCGTCCGTCCCGCGCGCACAGTGGGCGCCCCACCGAACCGGTCGGGCGCCCACTGCATGCCTGCCGCCACAGAATCCGGGCCGCCCACAACGGAAACGGGCGACAGCAATCTTTTCGGCTTCGCCGGGCCGGATAGCTGCGTTCGTTAACGTTCCGGACCTCCTGCGCAAGCGCAGGAGGTCCTCGTCCAGCTGTTCCTCAGCAGGCCCGAGCTCGCGGCCCTGCTGGTGGACACCGTGTTCGGGCTCGACCTCCCCGTCTACGGCAAGGTCGGGATCGAGTCCGGTGATCTGTCCGATTGCGAGCCCGTCGAGTACCGCGCCGACGCGGACGTGACAAGAGAAAACGGCGCAGTCGGCCCGTTGGCCCGTCTGCCCGTTCATCCTGCGAGCCCGGCCGGCCTGCCCGGTCGTGACTACTCGTGCTGTGCCCTGACGATGCCATCGCCCGATGGCGCGCGATGCCGATCGACATGACATCCCGGCCGGGTACCGTCCCCGCTCGTGCTCGGTCCCGACACCACACCGGTGCCGACCTCTGCGGAGCAGGCCGCGAAATCCCCTGAGCCGGCCGCGCCGTCGGCTCTCGCGCACAGCGGCGACACCAGGGCGCTCGACGCGCGGCCACCGGGCACGGCGCCGCCGAACTCCTCGACCGACCGGGGGCCGCCCCGGACGGAACCTGTCTGAAATCTCGGACACGACCTCTGCTCCGGCCCTGGCCCAAAACGGGTGGAACCGGGTCCAATGGACCCATGCCCACCGCAGACGAAGTCCTGGTCGGCCCCTGGCCGCCCACCGCAGCCGAGGTCGTCTCCGTCGCCCGCGCCGGCGCCACCGTTCGCCTCACCGACGACGCGCTCAAGGCCGTCCTCGCGGGTCGCCGGCGCGTCGACGCGCTCGCGGCCGCGGAGACACCCGCCTACGGGGTGAGCACGGGCTTCGGTGCCCTCGCCACCAGGCACATCGCCCCGGAACTGCGCGCGCGGCTCCAGAAGTCGTTGATCCGCTCGCACGCAGCCGGAGCCGGCCCCGAAGTGGAGCGCGAGGTCGTACGCGCGCTCATGCTGCTGCGGTTGCGCACCCTGGCCTCCGGCCACACCGGCGTCCGGGTCGAGACCGCCCAGGCCCTGGCCGCGCTGCTCAACGCCGGGATCACTCCTGTCGTCCACGAGTACGGCAGTCTCGGCTGCTCCGGCGACCTCGCCCCGTTGTCGCACGTCGCCCTGGCGCTCATGGGAGAGGGCAGCGTCCGTGACGCCGCCGGAACCCTCACAACGGCCGATTCCGCGCTTCTGGCAGCGGGAATCCGGCCGATCGACCTGGCCGCCAAGGAAGGCCTGGCTCTCATCAACGGCACCGACGGCATGTTGGGCATGCTGCTGCTCGCCTGCCACGACCTCGACGCGCTGTTGCGTACGGCCGACCTCACCGCGTCGATGAGCGTGGAGGCCCTGCTGGGGACCGACCGGGTCTTCGCAGCCGACCTTCAGCGGCTACGGCCCCACCCCGGCCAGGCCGCCGCCGCGGCGAACATGCGCGCGCTGTTGGCGGACTCGTCGATCATCGCCTCGCACCGCGGACCCGACTGCACCAGGGTCCAGGACGCCTACTCGCTGCGCTGCGCCCCGCAGGTCGCGGGCGCGGCCCGCGACACCCTTTCCCACGCGGTGACCGTCGCCGAGCGCGAACTCGCCTCCGTCATCGACAACCCGGTGGTACTCGACGACGGGCGCGTCGAGTCCAACGGCCACTTCCACGGCGCGCCGGTGGGCTACGTGCTGGACTTCCTGGCCATCGCCGTCGCCGACGTGGCCTCCATAAGCGAGCGGCGCACCGACCGCATGCTGGACGTGGCCCGCTCCCACGGACTGCCCGCTTTCCTGGCCGACGACCCCGGCGTGGACTCCGGGCACATGATCGCCCAATACACCCAGGCGGCCGTCGTCTCCGAACTCAAGCGCCTGGCCGCCCCGGCGAGTGTGGACTCCATCCCCAGTTCGGCCATGCAGGAGGACCACGTGTCCATGGGGTGGTCGGCCGCACGCAAGCTGCGCCGAGCGGTCGACGGCCTCACCACGGTTCTTGCGGTGGAGCTGCTCACCGCATCCCGTGCCCTGGAGCTGCGCGCACCGTTGCGCCCGGCACCGGCCACCGCCGCCGCGGTGGCCGTCGTGCGCGAGCGGGTCGCCGGCCCCGGTCCAGACCGTTACCTCGCCCCCGAGATCGCTGCCGCCGCCGAACTGGTCGCCGACGGCACCGTCCTGAGCGCCGTCGAGGCCGTGGCGCCACTGTCCTGAAACCGATGTCCCGCGGTAACCACCAGAGAGGCTGACGCCATGTCCAACGCAGGCCCCCGCCCAGTGCGGGCCGCGCGCGGCACCGAACTCACCGCCAAGGGCTGGCAGCAGGAGGCGGTGCTGCGAATGCTGCACAACAACCTCGACCCCGATGTCGCCGAGCACCCCGACGAGCTCGTCGTCTACGGGGGAACCGGGAAGGCGGCCCGCGACTGGGCCAGCTTCGACCGGATCACCGCCTCGCTGCGCGACCTGGAAGGCGACGAGACGCTGCTGGTGCAGTCGGGACGCCCGGTCGGGATCCTGCGCACCCACGAGTGGGCTCCCCGGGTGCTCATCGCCAACTCCAACCTGGTCCCCGACTGGGCCGACTGGGAGGAGTTCCGCCGCCTCGACGCGTTGGGCCTGACCATGTACGGCCAGATGACCGCCGGATCGTGGATCTACATCGGTACCCAGGGAATCCTGCAGGGCACCTACGAGACCTTCGCCGCGGTCGCCGCCAAGCGCTTCGGCGCGGACCTGGCCGGGACGGTCACCCTCACCGCAGGTCTGGGCGGGATGGGGGGAGCCCAGCCGCTGGCGGTCACGATGAACGGAGGGGTCGCCCTCGTCGTGGAGGCCGACGCAAGCCGGATCAAACGTCGCCTGGACACCCGCTACCTGGACGTACAGGCCACCGACCTGGACGACGCACTGCGCCTTGCGTCCGAGGCCCGCGCCGCTCGCCGCCCCCTGTCCATCGGGGTACTGGGCAACGCGGCGGAGGTCCTGCCCGAGCTGTTGCGCAGGGGGGCGCCCATCGACATCGTCACCGACCAGACCTCCGCCCACGATCCGCTCGCCTACCTGCCGGCGGGGGTGGACTTCGCGGACTGGCGCGACTACGCCGCTGCGAAGCCGGCCGAGTTCACCGAGCGTGCACGGGAGTCGATGGCCGCGCACGTGGCGGCGATGGTCGGGTTCATGGACGCCGGGGCCGAGGTCTTCGACTACGGCAACTCCATCCGAGGCGAGGCCAAGACGGCCGGTTACACCCGCGCCTTCGACTTCCCCGGTTTCGTCCCCGCCTACATCCGCCCGCTGTTCTGCGAGGGCCGGGGACCGTTCCGCTGGGCGGCACTCTCGGGGGACGCAGCCGACATCGCCCGCACCGACCGCGCCATCCTCGACCTGTTCCCCGACAACGAGCCGCTGGCGCGCTGGATCCGCCTGGCGGGGGAGAAGGTGGCCTTCCAGGGCCTGCCCGCCCGGATCTGCTGGCTCGGCCAGGGGGAGCGGGCCGCCGCGGGCCTGCGCTTCAACGAATTGGTGGCCTCCGGCGAGATCAGCGCCCCGTTGGCCATCGGCCGGGACCACCTCGACACCGGCTCGGTGGCCTCCCCCTACCGCGAGACCGAGGCGATGCGCGACGGTTCTGACGCAATCGCGGACTGGCCGCTGCTCAACGCGTTGGTCAACACCGCCTCGGGAGCGTCGTGGGTGTCCATCCACCACGGCGGCGGGGTCGGAATGGGGCGCTCTCTGCACGCCGGCCAGGTCAGTGTCGCGGATGGCACCGAACTGGCCGCGGCCAAGTTGGAGCGGGTCCTCACCAACGATCCCGGTACCGGAGTGCTGCGCCACGTCGATGCCGGGTACCCGGAGGCCGAGGCGGTCGCCGAGCGCGAAGGGCTCCGGGTACCCATGCGCGAGGGCTGACCGCCGTCGCCGGTACCCAACGAAAGGGGCCGGGTAGAGCCGACCGGAGAGCACCCGACCACCGACCGCTGCCGGGGCGACCGTCCCGGCAGCGTGACGACCTGGAGGAAGCACGTCATGAGTGACACCTTCGACGAACTGTGGGCCGACCTCGCGCCCTTGGGGCGGCACCGGTCCACCGGGGGGTACCGCCGCTACTCCTGGACCGGTGCCGACACCCAGGTGCGCGACTGGTTCGGCGCGGCGGCCACCGCGCGCGGCCTGAGCGTGGAGACCGACCGCAACGGCAACCTGTGGGCCTGGTGGGGACGGCCCGGTCCAGGAGCGGTCGTCACCGGATCGCACCTGGACTCCGTCCCCGACGGGGGAGCGTTCGACGGCCCCCTCGGCGTGGTCAGCGCCCTGGCGGCCGTCGACGAGCTCCAGCGCCGTGGCCTGCGCCCCGCAGTGCCGCTGGCGGTCACGGTCTTCGTCGAGGAGGAGGGGGCACGGTTCGGTGTCCCCTGCCTGGGGTCGCGCCTGATCACCGGAGCCATAGCCCCGGATCGGGCCCGCGAGCTCACCGACGCCGACGGCGTCACCTGGGCAGCCGCGATGACCGATGCGGGGTTGGACTCCGACCGGATCGGCCCCGACCCCGACCGGCTCGCCCAGATCGCGGTCTTCGTCGAACTGCACGTGGAGCAGGGGCGTGCACTCGTCCATCAGGACGCACCCGTCGGAGTCGCCTCCAGTATCTGGCCGCACGGGCGCTGGCGCCTGGACTTCTCCGGTCAGGCCGACCATGCCGGAACGACGCTCCTGGCCGACCGCAACGACCCCATGCTGCCTTTCGCGGAGACCGTTCTGGCCGCTCGCTCGGCCGCCCGCGCCCACGACGCCGTCGCAACCATCGGCAAGGTGCACGTCGCTCCCAACGGAACCAACGCGATCCCCTCCCGGGTCCGTGCCTGGCTGGACGCCCGAGCCCCCGACGAGGCCGCGTTGCGCGCGGTCGTGGCGGGGGTGGATGCCGCAGCCCGTGACGCCTCCGCCGCCCACGGGGTGGCCCTGTCCTCCTATCAGGAGTCCTTCAGCCCCGTCGTCGATTTCTCCACCGCCCTGCGCGACCGCCTCGCAGCACTGGTGGGTGGGGACCGGCCGGTTCCCATCCTCCCCACGGGGGCCGGCCATGACGCTGGTGTCCTCGCCACGGCCGTTCCCACCGCGATGCTGTTCGTGCGCAATCCCACGGGCGTCTCCCACGCCCCCGAAGAGCACGCCGACGCCGCCGATTGCCATGCCGGGGTCGCAGCGCTCGCCGACACCCTGGCCGAACTGACCGGTGCCCGGTGACCGGTTCCCCCATCGGCCGGACGGAGGCCCAATGACCAGAGTCCACCGGTACTGGTGCGAATGGGCCCTGGTGGGCCCGCACCCGGCAGCCGCCGCCGGTGTGCTGATCGAGGTGGCCGACGGACGCATCCGCGGTGTCAGGGCAGGGGAAGCCGCACCCTCCGATGCCGAGCGCCTACAAGGCCTCACCGTTGCGGGATTCGCCAACGCCCACTCCCACGCCTTCCACCGTGCACTCCGCGGGCGCACCGGCGAACACGGCGGCAGCTTCTGGACCTGGCGGGAGAGGATGTACGCCGTCGCGGCAGCGCTGGACCCCGACTCCTATCATCGGCTGGCCCGCGCCGTCTACGCCGAGATGGCGCTCGCCGGGGTCACCTGCGTGGGGGAGTTCCACTACCTGCACCACGGTCCCGGAGGGGTTCCCTACTCCGACCCCAACGCCATGAGCGCAGCACTCGTGGCCGCGGCCGCCGACGCCGGAATCCGCATCACCCTTCTCGACGCCTGTTACCTGTCGGGCGGTCTGGACGCGGACGGCAAGCACACCCAGCTCCGCGGCACCCAGCTGCGTTTCGGTGACGCGTCGTTCGACGCCTGGGCGCACCGCGTCGCCGACTACCGGCCCGACGGCACGCACGCGCTGCTCGGCGCCGCAGTGCACTCGGTGCGCGCCGTCCCCGAGCCAGACCTGCGCGCCTTCGTACGCCACTACGACGCGTTGGCCGAGCCCTGGCCCGCCGTGCACATCCATTTGTCCGAGCAGCCGGCCGAGAACGCCTCCTGCCTGGCCGCGCACGGCCGGACGCCCACGGGGCTGCTGGCCGACACCGGTTTCCTCGACCGCACCGCCCCCACTCTCGTACACGCCACGCATCTCACCGACGACGACCTGGACCTGCTGCGAGCCGCCCGCTCACGGGCCGTGGTGTGCCTGTGCCCCACCACCGAGCGCGACCTCGCCGACGGGTTGGCGCGCACCGCCGACTTCGGTGCCGAGGTTCCGGTGTCCTTGGGGAGCGACGGGCACTCCACCATCGACATGCTCGAAGAGGCGCGCGCGGTGGAGATGCACGAACGGCTGCGCACCGGGCGTCGTGGCACCGTCGATGCGTCCCGACTGCTGGAGTCCCTGCACACAACAGGCCACGCCGGCTCCCTCGGATGGAAGGACGCGGGCGCACTCGGAGCAGGCAACCGCGCGGACCTGGTCACCATCGGCCTGGACAGTGTCCGTCTGGCCGGGTTCGACCCCGATCGGGCAAGCGATGCCGTCGTTTTCGCCGCGACCGCCGCCGACGTGCGCCACGTTATGGCCGACGGCCGCTGGATCGTGCGCGACGGCGTCCACCAGCTCATCCCCGACGCCGCCCGCGTCCTCGACCAGGCAATCAAGGAGCTGTGACCACGATGCGCGCCCCGAACGTGCCCCACACCCTGCTCATCGACCGCATCGGCGTCCTCGTCACCAACGATCCCGGCAACGGTCCCGGCGCACTGGGCCGCGTCGAGGACGCCGCTCTCGTGGTCGCCGACGGCCGTGTCTCCTGGATCGGTCCCGCCGCCGGTGCCCCCGCCGCCGATGTCCGGGTGGACGCCGACGGGCGCTGCCTCATCCCCGGCTTCGTCGACAGCCACTCCCACATCGTCTTCGCCGGCGACCGCAGCGCGGAGTTCGCCGCCCGTATGAGCGGACGCCCCTATCAGGCGGGCGGTATCCGCACGACCGTGGCCGCCACCCGGGAGGCCACCGACGCCCAGTTGAGGGCCGGCGCCGTGCGGTTGTTCCACGAGGCCCGTGCCCAGGGCACCACCACCCTTGAGATCAAGACCGGCTACGGCCTGACCACTGCGGACGAGGAGCGCTGCGCCCGGATCGCGGCCCAGCTCACCGACGAGGTGACCTTCCTCGGCGCCCATGTGGTGCCCCCCGAGTACGCCGACGATCCGGCGGGGTACACGGCCCTGGTCACCGGGGACATGCTC
Source organism: Nocardiopsis ansamitocini (assembly GCF_030268225.1). GTDB lineage: Bacteria > Actinomycetota > Actinomycetes > Streptosporangiales > Streptosporangiaceae > Nocardiopsis_D > Nocardiopsis_D ansamitocini. The sequence continues at coordinate 48,878 of NZ_BSQG01000007.1, forward strand.
ACCGCGTGCGCACCGCACGCGCGCTGGATCGACGTCTTCTGCGAGAACGGTGCCTTCGACGCCGATGCCGCCCGTACGATCCTCGCCGCCGGACGCGAACACGGACTGCTGCCCCGGGTGCACGGCAACCAGTTGGGCCCCGGCCCTGGTGTCGCCCTCGCCGTCGAGGCGGGGGCGGCCTCCGTGGACCATTGCACCTACCTCAGCGCCCAGGACGTCGCCGCCCTCGCCGAGGCCGCCACCCGCAGCGATCCCACGGTGGCCACTCTGCTGCCCGGGGTGGACTTCTCCACCCGCCAGCCCTATCCCGATGCACGGGCTCTCATCGACGCCGGGGCCACTGTCGCCCTGGCCGGCGACTGCAATCCGGGATCCTGCTTCACCTCCAGCATCGCTTTCTGTATCGCCCTGGCCGTGCGCGAGACGGGGATGACCCCCGATGAGGCCCTGTGGGCGGCTACCGCCGGCGGAGCCGCGGCCCTGCGCCGCAGCGACGTCGGCGCGCTGAGGGTCGGGGCCCGCGCGGACATGGTGCTGTTGGACGCCCCCGATCCCGTCTATCTCGCCTACCGTCCAGGGGTTCCCCAGGTCGCGGCCGTGTGGAAGGACGGGGTCCTGGCTGCCGGTCGTCCCTGAGACGGTCACGACGCTCGGACCGGCTCTTCCGGGGCCTGGCCACCGCCCGCTGAAGGCCACCACCCACTACGCTCGCCCCATGCCCGGTACATACGACTACGTCGTGCTGCTGCGTCAGGACCCCCGCCCCGACCCCCTGCGCCAGTGGGTGGACCTGATGGAGGTCGTCTCCGGGGTGCCCCGGTACCGGCTCTACGAGGTCGCGGCGCTCCTGGCCCCGATTCCCGAGCCGATCCGCGCCTGGACTCCGCTGGCGCGGGTGGTCGCGGAGTTCGAGCGCTTCGGCGTGGAGATCTCCCAGCACGCTGCGCGTCACCCCGGCGTGGCCCCCGGGGTCGACGACCGGCTCCTGGCGGCCCGAGCCGAGCTCCTGGAGCGCCGCGACCGGGAACAGGCATACGCTGCGCTGTCGCGGGCGGCGCGGGCGCTGCACCACGATCGTGCCGGACGCGCGGTGGCCGGACCGCGCGCCCTGCTGCGCCGCCGTAGCGCCGATGCCCAGTGCGCTCCCGTCCACCGGGCGGCGTCCGTGCGGTCGCGGGGGCGCGGACATCGCGGCTGCTGGACCACACCCGCTCTGATCCTGTTGGCGGCTGCTGTGAGTGCTGTTGCTTTCTGGCTCGCCTGAGCGGTCCGCGTCTACGGCCCATCCGCCGCTAACCCACCTGTAGCACCCCTGAAACACGGTCCGCGCACACTGAAAGCCAGATGCGCGACAACCCCAGTCTGTGTGGAGGTGCGGCATGGCCCTGTGGCGAATCCGAGTGGCTGTCGATGATCGGCCCGGCCAGTTGGCGGCCCTCGTAGGCGTCATGGCCGAACACGGCGCAAACGTTCTGGGGATGTCCATCCACGCCGATCCCATCGGCGTCGTGGACGAGTTCATCGTCGATCTTCCCGGCGCACACCACGCGCTGTCGGCCGCCCTCACCCCGCTCAGCAGCGACGGCGACGTGACCGCGGTCCCGGCCGTACCGCGCGACGTCGGCGACGACGTGACCAGGTCGCTCCTGCTCACCGCACGGCTCAAGTCCGCCCCCAACCGACTGCCCGAGGCCCTGCGCGACCTGCTGAGCGCGGACGAGGCCAAGTGGACCAACCTCACCCGGCCCGCGCCGGAGTTCCCGGAGGAGCCCGAGACCGCGCTGGTGGTTCCGGTCGGTCCACTGCGCGCGGTCCGGTTGCGTCGCTCGGACCGTCCTTTCACCTGGACCGAGTCGGCCCGGGCCGATGCGCTGGTGCGCTCGATCCTTCCCCCGACCGGTCCTGCGCCCACCAGCGGATCGGTCATCACCCAGCGAGGCGTCGAACTCTTCGTCTGGCAGACCGGTACCGGTGACGGGGATGCCATCCAGCAGCTGCATCGGCGCTCCTCGGTCGAGACCACGCGCAGGCGCTACTTCTCCACCGTCCGTGAACTCAGTCCGCGCATGCTCGATGTCTTCTGCGACCCGGAGCGGGGCCTCACCCTGGCAGCGCGCCCCGTCAACGGGCACGAGCCGGTGGCGCTGGCCCATTTGATGTACACGCTGGATCCGGGAGTGGGGGAGATCGCCCTGCTGGTGGAGGACACCTGGCAGGGGCAGGGGATCGGTGCCTGCCTGGCCCGGGTGCTCACCACGATCGCCGCGGATTGGGGGCTGGCCGAGATCCGCGCGGAGACGGTGGTCGACAATCAGCCCATGCAGCGCATCATGGGCCGACTCGGCGCGACCATTCGTCCACCGCGCGAAGGCATCGTCCAGGCCCGCCTGCCGGTCGCCGGAACCGTCCCCTCGCGCAGGCCGGGGCGCCTGATGACCCTGCTGGGTCAGGCAGGCGCCCCGGGAACCGCGAGGTGATCCGGCTGCTGCGGTCAGTCGGCTGAGTCGTCCTTCACGGTCGGGGTGTGCTCGGCCCGGGCCAGTCGGCTCTTGCGCATTCCGTAGCAGAAGTAGACGATCACGCCCAGGAGCATCCAGACCAGGAACCGGATCCAGGTGTCCACGGTCAGGTTGAGCATCAGCCAGCCGCAGGCCAGGGCCGCGATGACCGGGAGGACCGGCACCCACGGCGCGCGGAAGGCACGGGGCAGGTCCGGGCGGGTCCGGCGCAGCACGATCACACCGACGGAGACCACCACGAACGCGAACAGCGTGCCGATGTTGACCATTTCCTCGAGCGCGCTGATGGGCACGAGACCGGCGAGGAGAGCCACCGCGACGGTGGTGATGCCGGTCATGACATAGGGCGTGCCGAAGCGCGGATGCGTCTTTGACAGTCCGCGCGGCAGCAGGCCGTCACGCGACATCGCGAACGCCACTCGGGACTGGCCCATCATCAGGACCAGGATCACGGTGGTGATGCCGATGACACCGCCCAGCGAGATCAGTGTCGCCGCCCAGTCCGCCCCCACACCCCGGAAGGCTTCGGCCAGGGGCGCGTCGCTGTTCAGTTCGGTGTAGGGGCGCATGCCGGTGACGATGGCCGCGACCGCCATGTACAGCACGGTCACGATGATCAGTGAGCCGAAGATTCCCACCGGCATGTCGCGCTTGGGGTTCTTGGTCTCCTCGGCGGTGGTCGCGACGATGTCGAAGCCGATGAAGGCGAAGAACACCACGGACGCGGCGGCGATGACCCCCCAGATACCGAAGGAGCTGGGTTCCAGGCCGAGCAGGACCTGGGTCAGGGGCTGGTGCCCGATCGACTGGGTCTCGGCCGGGACCGGCTCGGCGGGGGGAACGAACGGCGTCCAGTTGGACGCCTTGACGTAGAACGCGCCCACGACGATGACGAACAGCACGATGGCGACCTTGATGGCCACGACCACCGCGGTTACCCGTCCCGACAGCTTGGCGCCCAGGGTGCTGACGACACCCAGGAGGATGACGATCGCCATCGCGCCGACGTTGACCCCGTAGTCGTCGGTGATCGCGATCGAGGTGGGTATGCCGAGCAGATCGCCTGCGTAGGCGGACCAGCCCACCGCGACCACGGAGGCGGCCAGGGTGAACTCCAGGATCAGGTCCCAGCCGATGATCCACGCGACGAACTCGCCGAGGCTGGCGTAACCGAAGGTGTAGGCGCTGCCCGCGACCGGAACGGTGGAGGCGAACTCCGCGTAGCACATGGCCGCCAGAGCGCATACGAGTCCGGCGATCAGGAACGACACGATGATGGCGGGGCCGGCGTTCTCCGCCGCTTGACGGCCGGTCACCACGAAGATGCCGGTTCCGATGATGACGCCGATACCGAAGACGATCAGATCGAATCCGGTCAGGTCCTTGCGAAGGGCGTGTCCTGGTTCGTCGGTGTCCTTGATGGACTGCTCGATGCTTTTTGTGCGCCAAATACTCACGAAGGGGTGCTCCAGCCTAATTACCTGGCTCTTGCGAGGTCAGGGACGGCTTCGGATGGTTCAACTGCCGCGCGAGCATACTCCCACCTGGAAGGTTTCTCGAAACTTCTTCCACGGTCCTGACTGGCGCGCAGTGGTCGGTGTTGGAGCCGTTGCTGTCCGCGGTGGGCACAAGTCGCAGGCGGTCTGGCTGTCGGTGGCTGCTAGACGGTGGGCGGTGTGCATGGGGTTGCACCTTCCGTAGCGGCATGTGGTCCGATGGATTTGCGTCCCGGTTTCTTGAGGAAAGGTCCCTTCTCATGCATTCGTCGTTCGTGCCACCCCGCCAGGTCAAGATCGGTGACGCGGCGGCCTTCGCCGGCAGCACGCCACGGGCGATTCGCCATTACCACGCGATCGGCCTGCTCCCCGAGCCCGAGCGGGGCGGCGATGACCGCCGCCGCTACGAGTACGAGGACATGATCCGCCTGCTGTGGATTCGCAAGATGGCCGACGCCGGGATCGCCCTGGACGACATCCGTGACGCCTTTGCCACCGGCACGGCTTCCGCCGGTGCAAACAGCGGAGAAGGTATCGCGGGCATCCTGGAGCGGTTGGAACAAACCCTCGTCGAGCAGGAGGCGAAATTGCGGCGGCAACGGACCGCCGTGCAGCGGATGCGCACCGAAGGCAGCCGAATGGGCCTGCTCTCCGACTTCGTCACCGACCGTCTCAAGAGCCTGCCCGAGGGCTCCCTGCGTCAGGCGGACCTGGACACTCTGCTGGTCACTGAGCGGATCTTCGGCCCGCTCGGCGCGGCCGTCCAGGCCACCCGCTTCGTCGCCCTGGCCGTGCATCCCACTCTGCGGGAGGAATCCGACCGCATCGACGACGCCGAGGAGGCACTCGATGACAGCGTCGCCGTCGATGATCCACGGGTGGCTCAAGTCGCCGTCGAGCGGCACGCCTTCGAAAGCGCCCTGCAGGCCGTCATCGAGGAGTCCGGCCTGGACAAGGACGACGATGCCCTCTTCGACGCCTGGGACGCTGTGCACCCCGCTACCGCCGATGACGGCGAGGACGAGGCCGGCCTCGGTTCCGGTAGGCGGAAGGCTGACTCCATGAGCGCGTTCGAAGCCATCGGCAAGATGCCCTACGACTTCTCCCCAGCCCGATGGCGCTGTATGGAACTGGCCATAGAACTGTCCGCCCAAGACTCCCCCGTTACCTGAAACGCGGTCTGGCGGTCGGGGAAAGAAGAAGCGGCCGGCGCCCGAGGGGGCGCCGGCCGCCAGAAGACATGCCGGTCGTTGTCGTGCGGACCGGGGGTCCTGGTTGCCGCTATGGGCTGGTTACGCCTCGGCGGAAGTCTCGTCAGCGGAAGTCTCGTCGGACTTCTTGGTGACGCGGCGCTTCTTCACCGGGCGCGAGTAGTCCACCAGTGCCTCGAACTGGGTCTCGTACTCCTTCTTGCACTCCTCGCAAGAGTCGACCTCGCGCACGGTCCCGTCCCAGGCGAACTGGACGACCTCGGTGGCCTCGACCTTCTCGTCACGGACGGCGTGCGGGTCGCAATATTTGCGCGTGAAGACCTCGGTGACCACGATGGCGGCTCCCCATTCGGTGACTGTGTGGGTACTGGCCCCAAAATCATACACGCGTACGAACGCGGGTTCGGGGGTGCGCAAAGGGGGTGCTGGGTAGCTGCACAGGGCGCGCCACAAGGGAGAAGCCTAGCGAAGTTCGGACAGGCTCCGGCCCGTGGCGCAATGGGGTGGCCGGGGAGGCTGTGTGGAGGTGTGGCATTGGCCACGTTCCGTATCCAGGCGAATACGAATACGATCAATTTTCCTCGGAAGATGTTCCCGGGACGGTTGAAGGTCAAGGATCCCCGCCCTTATTCCGCGCCGACCGTATTCAGTCAATCGATGGAAGAAGGATCACGTCATGGCCGAGACCACTCGTCACACCAGGGCCTGGGCGGCCGACATCACCGCCCTCGTCGCCCGCGTCGCCGTGGGCCTGGTGTTCATCGCGCACGGCCTGCAGAAGCTCGGCGGGGGAGTCGGTGGCACTGCCGAGATGTTCGCCGCCATGGGCATCCCGCTTCCGCAGGTCGCCGCCGTCGTCGCAATCGTCATCGAGGTGGGGGCCGGTGCCGCCCTGCTGATCGGACTGGGGCTTCCTGTCGCAGGCATCCTGCTCGCGGCCCAAATGCTCGGCGCTTTCGTCTTCGTGCACACCAGCGACCCTTTGCTGGGCGGCTATGAACTGGTTCTGGTCCTGGGGGCCGCGGCCCTCGCGTCGGGCTTCAACGGCGGAACCCTCGCGGTGGACCGTTTTCTCCCCTGGGGGCGCTCCGCGGTCCGTGCCACCGAGCCGGTGTCGCGTTCCTCGTAGGCCCTGATCCGCTCGCCTCGGGGGTGGACGCTTTTTGCCTCCGAGGCCCTTGTGGGTAAGGGATTTGGCACCTTTTGAGTATTGTGGCGATCGCTCTTGGTGACCGACCATGTACCGCACAGCGCGCGTCCGTCACCCCGTGGATGCGCATCCCTGCACGGAGCGGGTGGTTGTCCCGCCCCTTCCGTGGTCGGTCATGCTCGAATCGACGAGAGAAGACGATCATCATGCGGCACTACACCCCCACCCTCCGCGACAGCCTGGTCGATATCACCGCCCTGGTGGCCCGTATCGCCGTGGGTGTCACCTTTATCGCCCACGGCGCCCAGAAGCTCGGCATGGGAGTCGAGGGGGCCGGGCACATGTTCGATGCCATCGGCGTCCCGTTCCCGCAGGCCGCCGCGGCGCTCGCCATCGCGGTGGAGATCGGGGGCGGTGCGGCCCTGCTCCTCGGACTGGCGCTGCCCGTGACCGGTGCGGTACTCGCCGGCTTCATGGCGGCGGCCTACTTCTTCGGTCACCTGGGCGCCCCGCTCACCGGTCCCGGCGGATTCGAATTGGCCCTGGTGCTCGGCGGCTCGGCCCTTGCGCTGGGCTTCGCCGGCGGCCGGTTGACCGTGGACCGTTTCCTTCCCTGGGGCAGGCAGGCGGTACGCACCTCGGCGACCGAGGTCAGTCCGGCGGCCTGAGTCGGTATCTCCCACGGGCCTTCGCGCGTATTTGGGAGCGCTCCCAAATACGCGCGAAGGTGGCCCCGGTCCGCCTCGGCGGTCCGGGGCCTCTGCTCAGTCGAAGATCTCGTCGAGGAAGTCGGCCTGTCGCTTACGGCGTTCGCCCTGGTAGTCGTTGCGGGTGTAGGCGTCCTCGCTGTTGTCCCCGTTGTCGCGATGGCGGCGTCCGCCGCTGTACTCGTCCTCCTGGCCGCGCCGCCAGCGGTGCTCGGCTTCCAGGAGCTGTTCCAGCTCGCCGCGGTCCAGGAAGATTCCCCGGCACTGCGAGCACTTGTCCACGGTCACGCCCACGAGGTTCTCCCGGCTGAGCGAGCCGGGGCACTTGGGGCAGGAGAGAGTGTTCATGACAATGTGGATAGCGCATCGCGGCGCCGGGTTCCACTCGGGGCGGTTCCCGAAGCGCGATCGTCGATGCCCGTTGTTCGCCCGGGTGGGCGACGCAGGCAAACCGGCAAACATCGTCGAGATTTCGGATAAGCCGAACGTGTGCCGTTGCCGCTGGATATCGTAGGCGACTGCCCCTCGCTCTCCCGGGTGTGCCCGAATTCGACCGGCATCACCCAAGAAGGGGATTCTTTGCGAAATGTCGCGGCCCCGAACAGTTGCATGAATTTCGGTGGACCACGGGGAAAGTGGCGCTCCGGCGGGGAGAGGCGGGGAGCCCGTTTTGGGAGAAAAACGTGGTGGACCGTCGTGAGAGCGCTGATCCTGGACCGGCTCCGGTTCAAGGCGGGCAGTGGTGGCACTCCGAGGAGGAGCGTCGAGGGCAGCTCGTCCAGCAGAGCATCCAGATCGTCCGAATGGGGGCCGATCCGCGTTTCGTCGCTCTGCGCAAACGGTTCATCCGTCAGTTTTCCCTCCTTGTCGTCTTTTCCCTGGGCTGGTATCTCGCTTATGTTTTCCTCACCGTCTACGCCCGTGATCTAATGGCGATCCGAGTCGCCGGATCGATCAATATCGGTCTGCTCGTTGGAACCGGACAGTTCGTCTCGACCTTCCTGCTCGCCTGGGGCTACGCCCGTTGTGCCGAGCGTTCCATCGATCCCGTCGCCGTCGAGTTGCACACCGAGATGCGAGCGGCCGACGCCGCCCGCAACGGCGAAACGGTGCGTCCGTGACCCTCGGGCAGCTCTGGACCATCGCATTCTTCGCGCTCTTCGTCGCCGTCACCGCCATCGTCACCGTCCGGGCCCGACGCGGCGCAGCGGGCATCCTCGACTTCTATGCCGGTGGACGGCGCTTCGGCAGTACCCAGAACGGCCTGGCGCTGACCGGTGACTACCTTTCGGCGGCCTCCCTCCTCGGCATCGCCGGGATCATCGCGCTCGACGGCTACGACGGCTTCCTCTACTCGGTGGGCTTCCTGGTGGCGTGGCTGCTGGTACTCCCGTTGGCGCAGCTGATACGCAACACCGGCCGCTTCACCATGGCCGACGTCCCCGCTTTCCGGATGCGCCGGATGCGGGTCCGGATGGCCTGCACCACGTCCACGGTGACCGTTTCGGTCTTCTACCTGCTCGCCCAGATGGTCGGTGCGGGAGCGCTGGTCACGCTCATGCTCGGCATCGACCAGGGGGGTTCCTTCCTCGGAATGGATGCCGTCCAGGCCAGGACGGCATCCATCGTCGCGGTCGGAGTGCTGATGGTCGGTTACGTCATGTACGGCGGGATGAAGGCCGCGACCTGGCTGCAGATCATCAAGGCCGTCGTACTGCTCACCGGAACCGGGCTGCTCACGTTCGCGGTCCTTGCGGTGTTCGGGTTCAACGTCGACGACATGCTCACGGCAGCGGCCGACACCAGCGGCCGGGGACAGGCGTTCCTCGAACCCGGGCTGCGGTTCGGCCAGGAGGTGGCCGCGGACCCCGCCCGGACCCTCATCAACAAACTCGACCTGGTCAGCCTGGCGCTGGGGCTGGTCCTGGGCACCGTCGCGCTTCCGCACATCCTGACGCGCTTCTACACCGTGCCCGACGGCAGGGCGGCGCGCGCCTCGGTCAACCGCACCATCCTGCTGGTGGGCGCGTTCTATCTCATGACCTTGGTGCTGGGGTTCGGTGCGGCGGCCCTGGTCGGCCCGGAGCGCATCGCCGCCCAGGACCCCTCCGGCAACACCGCCGTTCCCCAGCTCGCCCGGGAGGTCGGCGAGCTGCTGGGCGGACCGGTCGGCGGCGCCGTGCTGCTCGCGTTCATCTGCGCGGTCGCCCTGGCCACGATCCTCGCGGTCGTCGCCAGTCTCACCCTGGCGTCGTCGGCCTCGTTGGCACACGACCTCTTCGGCCACGTCCTGATGTGGGGGCGTTCCAAGGAGTCCCAGGAGGTGGGCGTGGCCCGTCTCGCGGCGGTGCTGGTCGGAGCCGTGGCGATCGGTCTGGCCGTCGTCGCCCAGAACCTCAACGTCGCTTTCCTGGTCGGCCTGGCCTTCGCCATTGCCGCCGCCGCCAACCTCCCGGTCATCGTGCTGTCGCTGTTCTGGCGTCGCTTCAACACCAGCGGGGTCGAGGCCGGTGTCTACGGGGGACTGCTGTCCTCTGTGCTCCTGGTCCTGCTGTCGCCGGTGATGTCGGGCAAGACCGATCCGGTGACCGGAGCGAACCTCTCGCTGCTGCCCTCCTGGATCGACATCCAGCTCTTCCCCCTGGAGAACCCCGGTCTGGTCTCCATCCCGCTCGGCTTCCTCTGCGCCGTCGTCGGGACCCTGCTCTCCCGTGAACGCAACACCGCCCGCTACCAGGAGCTCCGCGTCCGGTCCCTGACCGGTACGGGCGCGCACTGAGCCGGTGGGGGCCGGGCGGGCCGGGGAACGCACCGGCGCGACGATCGTTCGCGGCCGGACGGTCACCGTCGGTCAGAAAGTCGTGCGAATCCGGGTAATCCCCGGCCGGAAACTGACCGCTAGTGGCCGTTCGATCCCCTAAAAAGCGGAAATCTCGCCGATGCGGCCCGTACGGCAGTCCGGATCGGCCACCATGTCCTCTACCCCGCATGCACGAATCAGCGGGCACTGCGCAGCGCCGCCGCTCCATTGGCCAGGGGGCCTCTTGGCCGGCGGTGTCCTCGCGTGGAGACGGCAACTGATCGTGCCGTGCGCTGGTGCCCCTGTTCGGTCCGGACCCCTCGTCGGCCTGTCCGGAACCGTCCTCGCATCGGCGCGCGGTCTTGGATCCATCGAGCCCCTGAGCGGTGTTCGCCCGGTCCGGCCACCCGAAATCCCGTCCACGTCCCACAGTGACCCGTTTCCCACCAGTGAGAAGGAGCCGATGAACGCACCACCCCCCGACGAGGGAGTGATCGTGGCGATCGACCTGCGCGGCATCCAGGATTTCGTGTACGGGAGCCCTCGCCTCCTCGACGCGATCGGCCGCGCGGTACTCGTCGCCAACCTCACCCGCACCCGGGAACCCGAGCCCGATGAGACCGGCACCCCCAGGCGCTTCTCCCCCGACATCCGGTCGTTGCTCCCCGACGACCACACCGTGCTCCGCGACGCCGGGGGCACACTCATCGTGGACCTGCCCGGTCCCGGCCGCGAGAACGCCCGCCGGTTCACCGCCCGCTACACCCGGCTGCTGCGCGACATCACCGCGCAGCTCTCGCCGGTGGTGGTGCACATCGGCTACGGCGGACCGGAGGACCACCACGCCGATCGCCGGGCCGCGGCGGCCGTGGTCAACGACCGGTTCCAGGCCGCGCGGCTCACCGCGCCGCTGCACCTGGCAGTGTCCGGCCTGGGTGTCACCGCGCCCTGCGACGTGACCGGGCGCCCGGCGGGTGGTGTGGACCGCAGCCGTGAACACGGCATCAAGAGCGAGCACAACGCCAACGCCAAGAGGCGACTCGACGACGCGGTGGAGGGCGAGCACCTTGCCCGGCTCGGCACCGTGCACGAGCGCGTCTCCCACGACGTCGCGGTGGCCCGGGGGCTGGGCCGCGACTGGCACCGCTCCTACGAGTCGACGTGGCTGGGCGGCGACACCCGGTTGCGGCTGCCCACCGAGGTGGACCACCTCGGACGCTCGATCGGAGACGTCAGCAGCCTGGCCGTCCTCCACTTGGACTTCAACGGGCTGGGCGACCTCCTCCAGCGGTTCCGTGCCGAGCTGGGCGGGAGGACCGACCCCGCCGTCGACACCGCGTTCGAGCTGAAGAAGGTCTCCGACGACATCGCCCGCCTCACCGAGGGGCTGGCCACCGCGCTGATCCGCGCCGTGTCCGGCGCGATCACCAAGGAGAACGGCAAACCCGTGCTGATCGGCCGGTGCGGGAACCGTTTCGTCCCGCACCACATCAAGGACACAACGCCCTCGGTCTCCGTGCGCCCCACCGTCGTGGCCGGCGACGACCCCATCAAGGACATAACGACCTCGGTCCCCGTGCGCCCCATCGTCGTGGCCGGCGACGACCTCACCGTCATGTGCGACGCCCGCCTCGCCTGGAGCGTGGCCCGCTTCGCCATCGAGTGGTTGGACGCCGACCCCGCCGCCCTCGCCGAGAACGACCCCCGCTACGGCATGGCCGATCGCATCGGGCAGGTGTGGGAACGTGTCGTGCCCCTGACCGGGGTCCGTACCGGAGTGCCCACGGTGGGTATCGGCATCGCGGTGCAGCCGGTGGGCGCGCCCATGTCGGTGGGCTACAAGGTGTGCGAGACGATGTGCCGTCTCGCCAAGGACCACAAGGGCAAAAATGAGAAAAATGACCGTCCTGGCTCGACGAATGGCGCCCCGAAACAGCCCGTCGTCGACCATTTGATCGCCTGGTCGCTGCGCTTCGACGACCCCCAGCGGATCGCCGAGCGGATGACCGCCGACCGCGACACCCGCACCGCCCAACCCATGACCGGCGCGGACTTTCGCGTGTTCCTGCACGAGTACCTCGACGGCGGCGCGCGCAGTCTGCGCCGGGGGGAGCTCGCCGAACAGCGGTCCTGGCTGCTGTCGTCGCTCAAGCCGCTGCTCCTCGCCGGGGGCGACCTCGAACCGGAGAAGAGGCGCAGGCGGGACCGGGGACTGCCCGCCGACCTGCCCGAATCGCTTCCCGGGGCGCTGCTGGACGCGCTGGCCCTGCTGGACCTGCACATGGACCTTCCCCTGGCCGAGGCCCGGAGCACGAGCCCGGAGGCGACGTGAGCGACACACCCACCCACCTGGTCATCGATCTGGTGTCACCCGCCCTGTTCGTCGGGCACAGCGCCACCGGGACCCACGCCCACACCGACGTCGTCACCGACGCCCACGGTCTGCCGCACCTGCCCCGGCAACGGGTCCTGGCGCTGCTGCGCATGGGTGCGGTCAGCGCCGCCCTCGCGGACGGGTCGCTGCTGGCTCCGGCGCACCGCCTGTTCGGTACGGCACGCTCCAACAAGGAGGACCGTGCGCTGCGGTTGCGCGACGCCGTCCTGGACGACTCCGTGCGCGCCGCCGTCGCCCTCGCCCTGGAGAACAGGGCAGAGGCCGCTCGTCTGCCGCTCCTGGCGGCGGTCACCGACGGATTCACCTGCCTGGAGAGCGGAATCGAGGTGGACCAGCACGGCGCACCGGTCCCGGGCCGACTGCGCACCGTGCGCGCCCTGCTGCCCGGTATGTGCCTGGCCACCCCCTTGTCATGGACGCGTGAGCCGACCGAGGACGAGGTGCGCTGCCTGGCCCGTGCCGCGCTCGCCTTCACCCAGGCCGGCCTGCGCACGAGCCGGGGGCGGGGCCGGGTGGACGCCCGGCTCGCCAAGGGCCGCGACGACTCCGAGCGCAACACCCGAACCCTGGCCTGGGCCGGTCTTGCCCGAGAGGAGACCCCATGACATCGACACCGTCCGTCGGCTACCTGCCGCTGCGCATCCTGCTCACCGAGTCCCTGGTCGTGCGCACCCGGTTCGATCCGATGAGCATCACCACCGACACCGTCATCAGCGGCCGTGCCCAGCGCGGGATGCTGGCCGCCGCGCTGCCGAGAAACCGGCATGACGAACTGATCGACGCCTGGATCGCCCGGGGCGAGGCCATCCGCTTCGCCCCCGCCTTCCCCCGGCTGGAAGCGGCCGAGAAACAACCCGTCGCCACGGTCCCGGCCCCGTTGTCGCTCTCCGGGGAGAAGAAGCCGGAGGACACCGACAAGCGCGCGCTCGTGGACCGACTCGTCCAGGAGCCCGGTGCTTCCGCCGTCCCGCTGCGCGCGCTCACCGGGACGATCACCCCCGACTTCCGCCACCTCGTCACCCCCATGACCAGCACCGAGCAGTACCTGGGGGTGGAGCGCACCGGACAACTCCAGCCCGGTGTCCCGTTCATCACCACCAGCCTCGACCCCGGCCAGGTGTTCGAGGCCCGTTGGCGGCTCTCCGCCGGGAGCCCGGACGAACTGGAAGCACTGGCCGGGGACATCCTCGGCGTTCTCGCCGGGCGCGAGGGGCGCCTCTCCCTCGGTTCGGGCGGCACCCGCGCGCACGGCGGCGGGGTGCGCGTCACCTGTGCCGCGCCATCCGGCACGGGGCATACGGTCATGGACCGAACCAGCCACGCCCGAACGGTCTGGCGAGCGGGAACCGATCGCTTCCTCGTGCTGCTCGCGCCCGCCCTGCTCACCGACGGCGCGGGGGTCCACAACCCCCTCGTCTTCGCCAAGCACGCACTGGAGGTCGTGCGGAGCCTGTTGGGCCGGGAACGGGAAGCCGTCGTGCCTGTGGGCTCCTACGTCGAACCGCGGATCGTCGGCGCCTACCACCGTCTCTACCACGGCCCGATGGCCGAGCGCCGGGCCGCGGCCCCGGGGTCGGTCCTGAGGCTGCGAGCCTGCCGCGACATCGGTATCTCCGAGATCCGCGCGCTGGAGGACATCCAACTCGGCGAGCGCGCCGTCGACGGCTTCGGGGCCTTCGTCCTGCTTCCGCCACCCCACGACGAGGCGGTTCTCAAGGCCAACCGCAAGCCCGTACCCGCGTGTGAGCAAGCACCGCGCGGCGCCTCGCCGCGTCGCCGCGTCCTGCTGGCCGACGGGACCGGCGTCGACGTCGAGGAGGACATCGCCGACGGCACGGCTTTGCGGCCCGGAAGCGGTACGCCACTGTCCACTCTTTACGACGCGATGCTGTGGCAGGCGGTGGCCGAGCCGGTCCGCGCCCGCGCCCGCGATCTCGCGGCCGGCATGGTCGGCACCCTCACCCCCAGCCTGCTGGGCCGGCTGCGCGAGATCGCCGCTGCCCCGGTCGCTCCTGAGGGGAACGAAGACGCCGCGCGCACGACCCTGAAGCGCCTGGCCCTGGCGGTCACCTCCGACAAACCCGAGGCGAGCCTCGGTGCCGTCAGCCCCTTCAAGCCGTTCACCAGTTCGGCGCTGGCCGCCGTCGAGACCGCGAAGGTCACCCTCTACAAGGAAAAGACCTCTGTCCAGAACTGGCTTTGCCAGACAGCGAAGGACCCCGCAGCCTCGTGGACGAACAACAAGGCGCAAGGAACCGAGCTCGCGAAGGCGATCAACACGGTGGACCTCGCGGGTGGTTCCGTCCGGGACGCGTCCGGAGAGTTGTCCACCGCCGCTCAGAAGTGGCTCAGCGATCCGGCCGTGCTCGCCCGGCTCTCCCTGCTGTTGATCACCACCTGGCTGGCCGAACGCACCCGGATCGCCCACCAGAACGAGACCGAGCGGGCCGACCGCGCCGAATCGGGGGAGAGGTCCTGATGTCCACGACAAAGAACAGCGAAGACACGACCCAGGGGGTGCCCGGCCTCGCCGCCGGGGCGATCCGCGAGACCGCCCTTGTGTGGGAGGTCGCCGTGCGGCTGCGGCTGCTGGGCGACACCCACGTCGGCGCCGCCCTGGACACCCCGCGCCACGCCGCCGAGAGCGACGTCGCCGGGCTCGTCGATCGCGACCCCGTCTCGGGGGTCCCGCGCCTGCGCGCCACCACCCTGGCCGGGTTGCTGCGCCACCACCTCACCGCACGGCTGGGCGGCCTCGACGCGCCCACCGGCCCCGACGACCCGGTACCCCGGGGCGCCGATGTCCTGTTCGGGAAGCCGAGCGTTCCCAGGGAACCGAACGAACTGGGCCCCGGCGCCACCGACAGCCCCCTCGAACTCGACGACTGCGTCGCCCTCCTGCCCGAGGGGGTGGGAATCTCCGTGCGCACCGGCAACCGCATCGACCGGAATCGGGGTGCGGCCGCCTCCGGTGGCCTGTGGCAGTTCGAGGTCCTGCCCGCCGGGACGCTGTTCACCGCCACTCTGCGGCTGCGCGTGCGCAACCGGGCCGACGAGGGTCGCCTGCTGGCGCTGCTCGCCCTGGCCGCCGACGGCCTGCGCGGTCCCGTGGCCGGACCCGATATTCGGCTGGGTGCGCGCACCGGACGCGGCTACGGTGCGGTGCGCGCCGAGGTCTGGCACGCCCGCCGCCACGACCTCGCCACCGTCGAGGGCTGGGCCGGCTACTACGCCTGGACCTGGGCCGAACGCCGTCAGCGCGCCGAACGCGGCCTGGACGCCGGACCGCGCGACGAGCGGCTGCGCGACCTGCTGGACAGCCGGGCGTCCGAGTGCGCCGACGCCTACCGTGCCGCCCTGGACGCCGTGGGCGCGGATCAGCGTGACCGCGACGAGTTGGTCCTGGCCGTGGCCGTGGCGGAACAGCCCGCCGAGGTGCTGGCCGCCGGGGCCGGTGGTCCGGTCCGCCCCGGCCTGGTCATGATCGGCGACGTTCCCGGCCCGGGAGCCCCCGACCGCACCGACCGAGCGCACCGCACCCGTCCCCGCTTCACCGGTGACGGGGCGGTCGAGTGGCAACCCATGCTCGGCGACACCGGACTGTTCGCGATGGTCAAGCGGATCGGCCGACGACTCGCGACGGACGCCGCCGACGCCGCCGGGTACGCCGGGGGAGAGGCGCGACCGGCCGGACCGGAGGCCCGTACCGGAGCGGTTCGCGCCCGCGCCTGGCACGCCTCCTGGTGGGGGGAGGACCCGGCACCGGGCTCGGGTCGCCCGCCCGCGCCGTCCCAGGTCAGGCTGCGCGACGCCCCCGCCATCGACGGCGGTCACCCCATGGCGGTGACCCGCAACAGCATCGACGCGCTGTTCGGCGACACCGTGGACGGCCGGCTGTTCACCGACGCCCTGCACGCGGGTGGCACGGCCCGCGTGGTCCTGGACGTCTTTGGTGCCGACGACTCCGTGCGCGGCCTGCTGGCCCTCGTGGTCCGGGAACTGGGCACCGTCGCCTTCGACGGTGTCGGTGCGGGCTGGGGGGTGGGCCAGGGGCGGCTCACCGTCACCGGCGCGACCCTGACCCGCCACCGGCCAGGTGCCGCACCCGAGCCCACCGACCTGATCGCGGCCGTGCACGGCACCGACCCCGTGGCCCGCTCACGCGCCCAGGAGTGGGTCGGCGCGCTGCACGACCGGTTGGCCCCCACCGCCGCCGCCGACGCACCCCGAGGAGAGGACCGATGACCGCAGTGAACCCCGCCCGGCCGGAGCCGGACCGGCTGAAGCCCATGGGTGTGGAAAACGTGAGCCTGTCCGTTGAGGACATCACCACGCTGCACGCCGAAGTGTTCGGCAAGGTGCCCGACAAGCAGGGCCGCAGCAGTCTCCTCGACCGTTACGACCCCGGCACGACCCAGTGGCTCATCGCCGAGTTCGGTGACGGCCGCATCGTCGGCGCCTGCCCCGGTAAGGAGTGGCGGCTGTCCAGCACGGGTCCGGAGCCGTTGCCCAGGTTCTCGGCCCCGCATCCCGGTGCCTGGCACCGCACATCGGACAAGGACGACACCGACGCCTGGCGGCTCCTGGAGGCGGTCGTGTTCTCCGCCAACGCCCAGATCCGGGTGGGGGAGGGGGCGCGCGCCGCTTGGCTGCTGCGCGACGGCGACCTCGACGCCTTGGTCGAAAAGCCGTGGCTCGCCCCCCGCGACCGCTCGTTCCTGCTGGCCGGATACCCGGGAAACCCCAACCGATCCGGCCGCCCAGACCGGCCCGGCCAGAAGCACCGATGGGTCTCGCACGACGACGTGACCTTCACCATCGCCGAGGAACTGTCCGGGGCCACCGTGGTCCATCCAGTGAGGTGGGAGAAGCCCTGCCCCGCCTCCACGGGAAAGCCGCCGCAGGGCAGCTGGCTGAGCGTGCGCGAGTACTGGGGGCAGGACGAAACGACCGGTGAGGTCGTGGTCGCGGCGCACCGGCTCACCGGTTACCACGTCGGCGACGACCCCCACCCCGAGGGAGACACGAAGTGAGCACGGAGAAGCCCCGGTCGACCCCGGGAAACATTCAGCCGGGCAAACCGAACCCGGCGACGTTAGCGAAGCTGTCGGGCCCGGCGTTCGCGCAGCAGAAACCCGGCGGAGCGACGGCGAGACAGGGCGGTCCGGGCACGTCCGGTGCCAAACCGGGTGCGGGGGTTGATCGTCGTCTCGCCGCCGACGCCCCGCCGCCCGAGCCGGGAGCCAACCCGGGCACCGACTTCCACGCCCTCGCCCCCTACGGCGCGATCCCGCTGCCCGAGACGCCGATGCCCGCCACCCGGCTCCAGGCGTCGGCGCTGGACCTCCTCGGTCCCGACGCCTCGCCGGACGCACTGCTCAGGAGCCATGACTCCCGGCTGCCCGGCACGCACACCGGCTGGATCGACCTGGAGATTCGCGCCCTGACCCCGCTGTTCGTGGGGACCACCCAGGACGAGCGGCAAGAAGGGGAACCGCCGCCCGTCGCCCGTTCCGCGCACGTCGAGAACCGCCCGGTCATCCCGGGCGCGTCACTGCGCGGCCTGCTGCGCAACGAGCTGCGCCTGCTCACCGGCGGCGAGACCGGTCCAGTCAACACCCCGCAGCTGTTCTTCCGGGCGCCGGTAGACCTGCGTCCGGATTCCGTCAAGAACAACAAGGAGGAGTACCGCACCCGCTTGGTGGGGGACCGTCTGCACAAGCAGTACAAGAAGATCGAAAAGATCGATGAGAAACGCAAGGTCAGCGCGGGCTTTCTCGTTCATAGGGAGAGCGGCTGGTCCATCGTCGAGCTGGCCGCCAAGAAACCGTGGACGATCAGCTTCAAGGCCATCCGGGCCAGCCTCGCAGAGCGCTCGTTCGGCTACGCCGAACGCGACTTCCCCGACCCGCCGCGGGACAACACCTACGTGCCCGCCGAGCACCACTCGGCGTTCCAGTACCGCAGGGTGTGGGCGATGCTCAAACCGGAGGAGCTGACGGCGTTCCTGATCGCGCCGACGGAGGAGACCGCGAAGAAGAAGCGCGCCGAACTGTTGCTGAACGGTGAGCGGGGGACCGAGATCCGTCAGTGCGTCCTCGTTCTCACCGGCGCGGCGGGTGAACCCCGGAACAACGCCTACCTCTTCCCGATTCCCACCGGTTTCCGTGACGGACTGCCAGTGGACGAGGGCCTGATTCGCCTTTTCGAGTCCGCCGAGCAGATCACCAAATACCAGCAGAAGAACTTCCACGAAGAACTGTCGGTCACCAGTGGCGACCCGGAGCGGCCGCCGCTGGCCAACGGGCGCGGCGGCGGCCTTCCCCGGCGTTCGCTCGAACCCGTCTGGTTCCAGACCGTCGATGGAACGGTGGTCTCCTTCGGGCGATCGGGGGGTTACCGGGTCGCGGTGGGCGACTTCGATCCGTTGAGTAAGGTGGTTCCCGCCGCCGTGCTCGGTCCGCAGGAGTGCAGGAGCGGTCACCGGGCCGGTGAAACGGAGCGGCCCGACCGCGACCGCCCCGCCGATGTGCCGCGTGCGATCTTCGGCGATATCGACCTTCTCGCAGAAGACGAGGGTAAGCGGCTCGCCGCGCGCGGCAGGGTCAGCGTAGGCGCGGCGCTGAGCGAGAGCACGGACGTCGAGTTCACCGATCCGCTGCGGGTCGAGCTGCTGTCGCCGCAGCGGGGCTGTTTCGCCAACTACCTCGTCCAACCCCATCCCGGGTTCGACCCCAAGAAGCCGCTCGACCTGGTCACCTGGTCACACGAGGGCGACGTCCGGCTCGGCGGGTACAAGGTCTACCTGCACCGTCACGACGAGCAGCCCACGGGCCCGCGCGCCAATGACCGGCACGCTCAGCTGCGCCCGAAACCGGAGACCGACCCTTTGGCGACCGAGCGCGACGTGCGCCCGGTCCGCGAAGGCACCGTCTTCCACGGCCGCCTCACCTTCACCAACCTGGCCGAGGCCGAACTCGGCGCGCTCATGCGGGCACTCCTGCTCGGCAACCCGGCCGACGGTGGGGCCGCCCGTGACCCGCGCTACGCGCACAAGATCGGGATGGGCAAGCCGCTGGGCCTGGGCAGCGTGCACATCACCCCGCGCCTGCACCTGGTGGACGCCACCGAACGCACCCGGTCGCTCGATCCGTTGGCCGGGGTGCGCGCCGTTGACGACGCCGGTGTGGAGAAGCTGCTGGCCGCCTTCGACGACGCGCTGCTGGAGTGGGAGCGCGGGCAGCCGGTCAAACGAGGGGAGTCCGTCCCGCAGCGGTGGGAGGACGTTCCTCGGGTGCGCGAACGGCTGTGCGCGGCCCAGTGGCGCGAGCGGCTGCCGGAGAGCTGGACCCGCACCATGACCCTGGACGAGTTCAAGCGTTTCCCGGTGCTGCCCGCCGTCAGCGAGCGGTTCGCGCGCCACCGGCAGCACGGCCGTCCCCGGCCGGGGCGCACCACCGCCTGATCCGGGGATTCAAGCGGTTTTCCGGTGGGTGCGGTCCACGGGCCGCGCCCACCGGTCACGCGGCGGAGCGGTTCTCACCGCTGCCAACGCAGGTGCGCCAGCGGCGCGGTGATCGGCCGGTCGTCCCACAGGATCTGCGAGAACACCCCAACGGCCAGGCACCAGCCGGTCGCCAGCACCAGCACCGCCCACGGATCACCGCCGGTGCCGTGCCACAACGATTCCCACCTGGCGGCCGCGGCGGTGTCGGCCAGTACCGGCGCCACCGCCACCAGCCCGATCAGGCTCACCAGGAACGCGTGCGCCGCGCCCAGCGCGGTGACGCCCAGCGCCCGGGCGAGTGCCTGCCCGCCCGACACCCCGTGGTTGCGTGCCTCCACCACCAGGTAGCACCACGCCACCGCCGCCAGCAGCACCGCTGCCCACGGTGCCGAGGGGAACGCCGGGTCGAGCCGCGCGCGCTGCCACCAGTCGGGAAACGCCACCAGCACCACCAGGCCCACGGCACACGCCGCCGGGATGCGCAGAGCCCAGGGGGCGGAGCGCTGCCGGCCCAGCGCGGCCGTGTCCAGGATGGCCAGCAGGTAGGCGGCCGCGCCCAGCCCCGCCGCCGGGGTGAAGAGTCCGGACACGGCCAGGCCGAACGCGCCCGCAGCCGCCCCCACCACTGTGAGGGGTAAAAACCAGTTCCAGCCGGGCACGTGGCCGTACAGGGCGAGTCCCGCCGCCGACAGCAGCTGGAACCGGGGGAGCAGGTGCCGCTCCACCACGTCGGCGGACACCGCCTCGTCCTCGCCGTCGGGCGGGGCGGGTTTGTCCAGCGGAGCGGACGACAGGACGAGCGGCCCCCTCCAGTAAGAGTTCTGCGCCGTCGCCAGCTCACTCAGCTCTGCCTCCACCATCGCCGGGTCGGCGGCGGACAACAACGGATGTGACTGGTAGGAGTCCAGGCACGATTGCCAGTCCCGGCGGGCGGCGCGGGCGCGTGCCAGCAGAAGCTTTTCGCTTCCGGCCCCGAACGCCCAGCCGACGACTCCGTGCACTCGTGCGCTATGGGCATCGGCCGCCCCCCATACCCAGTTCCCGGAGTCCTGCTGGCGGTGCCGGAACGGCTCGCTGAGCACCAGGAAGCGCAGGCGCGCGGCCAACGGCAGCAGCCGCCGCGTCTCCGCCTGGTCGGCGCTCTCCACCGCCGACCACACCGCCTCGGCCGCCCGGCAGGCAATCGCCCACCGTTCGGCGGGAGAACC
Source organism: Nocardiopsis ansamitocini (assembly GCF_030268225.1). Lineage (GTDB taxonomy): Bacteria > Actinomycetota > Actinomycetes > Streptosporangiales > Streptosporangiaceae > Nocardiopsis_D > Nocardiopsis_D ansamitocini. The sequence goes on from NZ_BSQG01000007.1 coordinate 69,871, forward strand.
CTGCGGCGGTTGCTCGGAGTCCGAACCGGTGACCAGGAAATGGGGAGTGGTCAGCAGCACGCGCAGTGTCGAGTGCCTTTCCGTCTCTTCCGGTACCAGCGCCTGGGCGAGCCCGCCGGTCATGGCCTCCACACCCGCCGCCTCCTGGCCCCAGGGGCGGTCGGCCCAGTCGGACAGCGTCGCCAGCAGGGGGCAGACCCGCCGCCAAGCCGTCTTCGGGTCCCCCGAAGCACCCAGGTGCGACAGGGCGGGTGCGCCCATGACTCCCGACCTCAGACGCCGCGCGAGCCCGTCCAGCGGGTCCGTCTCCGCCTCTGTCGCGGTCACGGCTTCGCAGGTTCGGTGAAGAGGGCGCGCAGCCCTTCACCGAAGGGCGTGAGTTCGAACCGTCTGTTCACCCGCTGGTAGACGTATCCTTCGAGGTCGTCGTTCTGGGCTCCCCTGGCGGCGAAGGACTCCGGGTGCTCGTCGGCCTCGCGAAAGACCTCTTTGACGAGTGCGTAGGGGAGATCGCGCAGCGGTACGGGGATCAGCCGTTCCCTGCGCGACTCGTGCATCATCCGGGCCGACACCGACGCCACTTCCGCATGCTCTGCTCCGTTGCGGGACCGCAGCGAGCGCATCCCTTCGGCGAGCCCGATCAGGTAGGGGAGCGGGGCACGGTATCCGCCGGTCAGGTGGAAGACGTAGCGGTGTCCGGGGCCGGCCAGGGTGTCGATCAGGCGGCTGCCGAGGGTGCCGATGTGGCGCATCGCGCGGGAGAGGTCGCCTCCGTGGAGCAGATCCAGCCCGGGGACGGGGGCGATCAGCACGCGTCCGTGCGCGGGCTCCGAGGCATCCTTCGGAGAAGCGAGGTAGTCCACCCGTGAGCGGTCCCCACCGGTGAGGGCCAGCGCGTTCCACAGGGCGGCGCGGGTCCCGACGGCGGTGTCGCTGGGGATCAGCACCACCACGTCGTGCAGACCCGCGCGGACGTGCGGGGGGAGCTGGAGGGTGTCGGGGCTCCCGGGGTGCGCCAGGGAGGCGAGTTCGGCGCTGGCCCCGCTCAGGAACAGTTCCGGCCGCAGAACGGCGATGTCGGCGTCGAGCTCCTTCGCCTCTGCGGTGTCGCCGTTCAGTTCGTGTTTCAACCGTTTCCGGTGGGCGTCCGCCAAGGTCCGTTGAATGTCTGGGTCGGGGTTCTCCACCGGGATGAGCCGGTCGACGTGTGCGCGTGTCTTGGCCCCCCGCTCGGGTGCGCCCGGTGCGTTGCGCCACGGTTGCATGGGCGAGTGGTCGTTGATCAGCGTGTTTCGCAGTGACAGCCCCACCGTCACGATGTGCACGGTGCCGGGGCGGGGCTTGCGCCCGAGTATCTCGGAAATGGTTCTCCGCATACGGTTTCCTCTCGCAAAGGTATGCGCTGACCGATGAGGAAACCGGTGCGGTGGGAGGGCCCGGTGAAGCCGTTTTCCGCTCAAGCCCTCTCGGTCAACGACCGTGAACGCTCCTCGATACTGCGCGCTATCCCTTCGCGCAGCCAAGGGATCCCCTTCAACGATTCGGCCGCTTCCGGCCACCGTTCACGGACCCCCCGAACCACGGAGGCCGCCGTGTCCGCGAGGTGCGTCTCGCCCGCGCCCAGCCGGACCGCCAACCGGTCGAACGTGGACAGGGAGACCGCCGAGAAGCGCTTGGTCCCGCCGAACTTGAGCCCCAGGGTCTCCGCGCCGTCCGGGTGGTACACGCCGTTGGAGACCAGGTCGTAGGCGGGCGACAGGTCTTCGATCTCGTGGATCTCCGTCTCAGGGCTGCCCTTCAACCTCTCGCTCACGATTTCCTTGCTCCTAGCGTTCGCACCAGACGGCACCGCGGCCGACGGTGCGTTTGCCTTGACCCTGGTCTGATGCATGGGAGAGGCGCGTCGTGGTCCGGATCGGCTGGAACCTCTTTTTCCGAGGCCCGAGCCGATCCGGATGAGGTGATCAGATCCAGACCACGTGGCCGCCGACCCGTGCGGCGAAACGTTCGGGGTCCGACAGCGAGTAGAAGCCGTGTTCGTCGATCCCGCGTGCCACGGCGCCCCCGGCGGGGTTGGTCGCGCCGTAGTAGGCGTGCTCGGTGTCGTCGCTGTCGTCGTCGGTGTACACGTCGATGTAGAACGCGCGGGGCACCTCCGTGGGAGGGGCTGCCGTCTCCTCGGGAGCGGGGGCGCCGTGGTAGACAGGACGTGAGTCGAGGGACGGGTCGTCCATAGGACACCTTTCTCGGTTCGAGGCCCGAGCGGGGTGGTTGGTAGCCGGTTTCCGCTCGGGCCGCTCTGCGTTCGGGGGCTGGTGGCCGTATCGGTCGGGTCTCGAATGTCCAGTTTCTGTGACGGCCGTCTCACCTGCTGTTATGATTGCACATATTCTAGTAACTCACAAGCTTGTGCAGAAAGAAGCTTGTAAATATGTGGGAAGGGGAGTAGGTGATGGTCAGCCGCAAAGCGCCCACGCCGACTCTGCGTAGTCGCTGGCTCGGCAGCCGCCTGCGACAGCTGAGAGAGGAGAGTGGTCTGAGCATTGAGGAGGTGGCCGACTACCTTCAACGCAACATGGGCACCGTCAGCCGGTTCGAGAATGGGATCTATCCCGTACGCCGCCCGGACATGCAGGCGATGCTCACCCTCTACGGGGTCAACGAGCCGCGTCGGAGAGAGACCCTCACCGGCCTCAGTGAGAGCGTATGGCGCACCGGTTGGTGGGACGGCTACGCCGACGACTTCAGGGAGTTCGTGGACTTCGTGTGGTTGGAGGAACAGGCCGACGAGCAGTTGCTCTTCGACAACACGGTGCTGCCGGGGTTGTTGCAGACCGAGGACTACGCTCGCGCCGTCATCGAGGCGGCCGAGTTCGACGGAAGTGCCGAGTACATCGAGCGCGGTGTCGCGCTGCGCATGGAGCGCCAGAAGATTCTGGACCGGCGGAACCTCAGAATTCGCTCGATCATCGACGAGGCGCTCCTCCACCGACAGGCAGGCGGTCCCGAAATCATGCGTGACCAGTTGCGGCACCTGCTCGCCTGCGCGCAGCGGCCATCGGTCCAACTCCGGGTACTGCCGTTCAGCGCCGGAATGCACGCGAGTCCAACCGGTTCGTTCATTCTCTTCAAAATGGCCGAACCGTACCCTGAGGTGACGTGTGTAGAGACTTTGAAGGGAGCTCTCTACATCGAATTGCCCGATTCCGAGGCGGTGGCCGAGCGCTACGATCGGTTGTGGGAGGTATCTCTCGGCCAGGAAGAATCTGCTGCGCTTATTGCGGCAAGGATCGAGGAGCGAGCACTGTGACCACTATTCCGACACCGCAGGAGCTTTCGGAGCGGGAGCGTGCGGGTGTCGCGTGGCACATCAGTACCTACAGTTCCAACGGCGGCGCCGCGTGTGTCGAGGCCGGGCTGCTGGGTGACGGGTCGGGTCGGGTGGCGGTGCGGCACAGTCATCACCCGGATGCCGCCGTGGTCGTTTACACCCGGCAGGAGTGGGAGGCGTTCACCGCCGGTGTGCGTTCGGGGGAGTTCGATTTTCACGCGTGACGCCCTCGGCCGAAACGGTCACGGTCCAACGGGGTGCCGGACGATCGCGGCGGGCCTCGCGCGCGGTGGAGGCGGTAGCGCTCTCGGCGGCCCGTTCCTGAGCTGACCGCCCGGCCCCTGCGCAGTGGTCCGTTCCGGTACGCCGAGGCTGCTCCACTCCCCTCGCCCCGCCACTCCCCGCCCGCAGGCCGAAGAGCCCCCCGACTCGCGTCCCCCGGGCTCCTCCGAGTCCGCCCGCTGCTTCTCCCGCGAACGCGCAATCGCCTATGGCGCAGGGGTTCTCGGTGCGTATCTTTCGTGTTACGTTCTGTCCCACCCTTAGCAGGTAAGCGCTTACCTTTTGTGGGGAAAGGGGAGGCGCGTTCTGCAAGGTCGTCCGGGCTCCGCTTGTGGTGGGGCCCGGTCAAACCAGCAGGCGGTCGGGGACAGCGACCCCGCCCGCCTCGAAAGTGCTCATAAGGAGTGCTCCTGTGCGATCCCCCCTACCCTCCTCACCCTCCGGTCCAGGCCGGCTCCGCCGAACCGCGGCCCTCCTCGGCCTCCTCGCGCTGACCGCCGCGCCCCTGACCGCGGCCCCCGCCCACGCGGACGTCCCCGCCGCGCAGTCCGCCGCAGCCGCCGATCCCACGGGCACCCGCCAGGCCGAGCGCCTCGACCGCGGTCTGATCAGCGTGCGCAGCGGTAACGGCAACCTGGTGAGCTGGCGCCTCCTCGGCGGTGACCCGCCAAACGTCGGGTTCGACGTCTACCGCGGCTCCACCAAGGTCAACTCCTCCCCGCTCACCGGGGCCACCTCCTATCTGGACTCCGGTGCGGCGGCCAGCGCCTCCTACACGGTGCGCGCGGTCGTCAACGGCACCGAGCAGGCAGCGTCATCCGCCTCGCTCACCTTCACCAACGGTTACCTGGACGTCCCCCTCCAGCGCCCCGCGGGCGGCACCGTCAACGGCTCCGCCTACACCTACGACGCCAACGACGCCGGCGTCGGAGACCTCGACGGCGACGGCCGCTACGAGATCATCCTCAAGTGGGAGCCCACAAACGCCCAGGACAACTCCAATTCCGGTTACACCGGCCCCGTCATCATCGACGCCTACACCCTCACCGGCACCAGGCTGTGGCGCATCGACCTCGGCCGCAACATTCGCGCCGGGGCGCACTACACCCAGTTCCAGGTGTACGACTACGACGGGGACGGGCGCGCCGAGGTCGCGATGAAGACCGCCGACGGCACGCGCGACGGCGCCGGGACGGTCATCGGTTCGGCCTCGGCCGACCACCGAAACTCCGCCGGTTACGTGTTGAGCGGTCCTGAGTTCCTCACCGTTTTCGACGGCCGCACCGGCCGGGCCCTGGACACCGTGGACTACGTGCCCGCGCGCGGCACCGTCTCCTCGTGGGGCGACAACTACGGCAACCGGGTCGACCGCTTCCTGGCCGGGACCGCCTACCTCGACGGCCGGCGTCCCAGCATGATCTTCTCGCGCGGCTACTACACGCGCACCGTCATCGCCGCCTGGGACTTCCGCAACGGCCAGCTCACCCGGCGCTGGACCTTCGACACCAACAGCTCCACCAACAGCGGCCAGGGCTATGACGGCCAGGGTTTCCACAGCCTGTCCATCGCCGACGCCGACGGCGACGGCCGCGACGAGATCATGTTCGGCGCGATGGCCGTGGACGACAACGGCTCCCGGCTCTGGACCACCCGCTACGGCCACGGCGACGCCCTGCACGTCGGGGACTTCGTGCCGGGCCGCCCCGGCCTGGAGGTCTACGGGGTGTCGGAGAGCGCGAGCCAGCCAGACGCCTGGCTGGCCGACGCGAGGACCGGGGCCACCCTGTGGCGTACCGCAACCGGCGGCGACAACGGACGCGGTGTGGCCGGCGACATCTGGGCGGGCAGCCCCGGTGCGGAGTTCTGGTCGGCACGCGTGGGCGGGCTGGCCAACACCTCCGGCCAGAACGTGGCCCGCAAGCCCGGTTCGACGAACTTCCTCGCCTGGTGGGACGGCGATCCCAGCAGGGAACTGCTTGACCAGACCCAGATCGACAAGTACGGGCCCAGCGGCGACACCCGTCTGCTCACCGGTTCCGGCGTGGCCGCGAACAACGGCACGAAGGCCACCCCCGCGCTGTCGGGGGACATCCTCGGCGACTGGCGTGAAGAGGTCGTCTGGCGCACCGGTGACAACTCGGCACTGCGCGTCTACTCCAGTCCGCACGCCACCGACCGCCGCATCCCCACCCTGATGCACGACACCCAGTACCGCACCGCGATCGCCTGGCAGAACACCGCCTACAACCAGCCGCCGCACCCTTCGTTCCACATCGGTGACGGCATGGCGACCCCGCCGTGGCCCGACATCTACCACCCCTGATCCTCCCGGGGCGAACAAGGGGGCGGACGGTCCCGACGGGCCGCCCGCCCCCTCCGTGCGGGACGGGGCCGGGAACTCACCAGGGCCGGAGGCCCTTTCCGGCCGGGGCAGCCGGACGAACGCTTCACCGGGCAACCGGGATCCCCCGATTCCCCGGCGGGTGGAGGGCCGTTCCGGGATACCGCCCCTATCGAGGGGAGGAGCCGGTGACCAGGGGCAGAGAGCTGTCGGCGCTCCACTCCGTCAACGAGCCGTCGTAGACGGCCACGTCGTCCCGGCCCACCAGGGCCAGGGCGTGCGCAACCCCGGTGGCGGCGATTCCGCCACCGCAGTAGGTGACGGGAGCGACGCCAGGGTCGAGCAGCCCCGCCCGATCGAAGATCACGCGCAGTTCCTCGACCGGCTTGAGCAGTCCGGTCGAGGGGTCGGTGATCTCGGTGACCGGCAGGTTGATACTGCCGGGGATGTGCCCGGGGCGGCTGTACGTGGTCCGTTCGCCCCGGTAGGTCTCGGGATCCAAAACGTTGACCAGCACGGTGCGCTCGTCGTCGACAGCGGCTGCGACCTCCTCCTTCGAACGCAGCAGCCCGGGGCGACGCGCGGGAGTGAACTCCGCGGGCGGCACAGTGGAAGGGGCATCGGTGACGGGCCGTCCGGAGGCCGTCCAGGCCCGCAGGCCGCCGTCGAGCACGGCCGCGTTGTCGAAACCCTCCAGGCGCAGATGCCACCACAGGCGGGTGGCCCAGAAACCGCTGCTCTGGTCGTAGAGCACGACGCGCCGTCCGTCGCCGATGCCCAGTTTCGCGGCGCTCGCCGCGAACTTCTCCGAGGGCGGGACCGTCCAGGCCCCGGAAGCCTCGGTGTCGGCGAAGTCCGTGAGCAGGTCGGCGAAGACCGCACCGGGGATGTGCTCGGCCTCGTACGTGGATCGTCCGGATTCCAGGGTGTAGGGGCCGTTCGCGGGCAGTGCCAGGTGGGTGGTGGAGTCGACCACCACGAGGCCGTCGTCGTCGAGGTGCTCGGCCAGCCAGGCCGCGCTCACCGTGGGTGCACTGTCGTGAGACGTCATCGCCACTCCTTTTTCATACTAAAACGGTCGAAAATTAATAGTATGCGACGGGAATGGAAAAGCCCTGGTGACGATGGACACCAGGGCGATTCGACACCATGGGCGGAGCCCGTGCGGACGGCTAACCGCCCGCACCCGTGCGCAACTCCTCCGGCAGGGCGCCGGCGGCCTCGGCGTCCAGGAGGAACAGTGTGCGCGAGCGCCCCCGTGCACCGGCCGCCGGGACCTCCAGAGGGCCGGCCTCCTTGGCCAGGGCCAGTCGCACCGCCTCTGCCTTGCCCGTCCCCGACGCCAGCAGCCACACCTCCCGCGAGGCGCGGATCGCAGGCAGGGTCAGCGACACCCGGGTCGGCGGCGGCTTGGGCGAGTCGTGCACCGCGACCACCGCCTGCCCCGTCTCGCGCAGGGCCGGGTGCTCCGGGAACAGCGACGCCACATGGGTGTCGGGCCCCACGCCCAGCAGGCATACGTCGAAGGAGGGCGAATCGGCGCCGTCGGCCGCCGCGCGCAACTCCTCGGCGTAACGGGCCGCCCCCGGCTCCGGCTCGGGACCGTCGGCCCCGTCCGACGCGGGCATGGCGTGCACCCGATCGGCCGGGAGCGCTATGTGGTCCAACAGCGCGGCCCGCGCCTGTGTCTCGTTGCGCTCGGGGTCGCCCGTGGGAAGGAAACGCTCGTCACCCCACCACACGTCCACCCGCTGCCAGTCCACGGCGTCGCGCGCGGGGGCCGCGGCCAACTCCTTCAGCACCGCGATGCCGATCCCACCACCGGTCAGCACGATCGAGGCACTGCCGCGCAGTGCCTGGGCGTCCACCAGGCGGGTGATGATGCGCGCCGCCGTCGCGTGCGCCAGCAGGCCGGAATCGGGATGGACGACGACGGTGGGCGGGTTGGCGATAGTGGTCACGCCGAGACTCCTGTCGTCCTGATGGCAGCCGCCATGTGGCGCACGGTCCGCTCATAGGTCTCGTCCGGGTCCAGCCGGCGCAACTCCTCGGAGAGGAACTCCGAGACCCGTCGCCGTGCCAGTGCCACCGTCTGGTCGGGCTGGTTGGGCCGTTTCAGCGTCGCTACCCGTCCGTCCAGGCGCGAGATCTGGATCTCGCCCTCATCGGTGAACAGCTTGGCGTCGGTGATGCCGGGACCGCCCGACTCCTTGCGCTCCACCTCGACCTCCAGTTGCTGCGACAACCAGGCCGCCAGCAGGTTGGCGCTGGGGTAGTGCGACTCGGCGCTCACCTCGGCCGCCGACACCCAACCGCACGGCTGGTCCATCGTGGAGGCAAGCAACGAGCGCCACGGCGTGAGCCGGGTCCAGGTGAAGTCGGTGTCGCCCGGAACGTAGTGCTCGACCCTGGCCAGCAGGTCGGCCATGGGGTCGGCGGCGCTCTGGGCGTCGGTGATGCGCCGGTGGGCCAGACGTCCCACGGGGTCCTCCGCGGGGTTGGCCGGTCCGGTGCCGGGCCACCAGGCGACGATCGGCGCGTCGGGGACCAGCAGCGGGGTGATCACCGAATCGGCGTGTTCGCCGAGAGGTCCGTAGAGCCGCAGCAGCAGTGCCTCGCCGGGACCGGCCGTGCCGGGACGGCGGATCTCGGCGTCGATCGCCGGCTCGGCGTCCGGGTCGCGTCGGATCAGCGCGATCACCCGACTGGGGTGCTCGTGGCCGGCCTCGGTCGCCGCGCGCACCGCGTCGTAGTGGTCGGCCTCGTCGGTGACGATGATCAGGGTGAGTACGAGGTTCATCGCGCCGCCTCCGACGCTACGCCGCTCGGTGGCCAGGGCCTCGGCGATCTGCGACGTCGTCGTGCGGGGAAGGTAGAGCGTCATGGGTCCTCCATGAGAAGCGGGTGCCATCCGGGTGCGCCGTCGGCGAGGACAACGGGATCAGGGCCTGCGCCACTGCCGGCCGTCGCGGGCCAGCAGTTCGTGTGCGGACTTCGGCCCCCACGCGCCCGACTCGTACTGCTCGGGCCGACCGGCCTTGACCCAGTGCTCCTCGATCGGGTCGAGGATGCGCCAGGACAGCTCGACCTCCTCCTGGCGGGGGAACAACGGCGGGTCGCCGATGAGCACGTCCAGGATGAGCCGCTCGTACGCCTCTGGGCTTGCCTCGGTGAAGGACTCGCCGTAGCTGAAGTCCATGCTCACGTCGCGCACTTCCATCGCGGCTCCCGGAACCTTGGAGCCGAACCGCAGCGTCACGCCCTCGTCGGGCTGGACCCGGATCACCAGCGAGTTGGCGCCCTGCTCCTCGGTGGCGGTATGGCTGAACACCCGGTTGGCGGTGCGCTGGAACACCAGGGCCACCTCCGTGACCCTGCGCCCCAGGCGCTTGCCGGTGCGCAGGTAGAACGGGACGCCCGCCCAGCGCCTGGTGTTCACCCCCAGCTTGATCGCGGCATAGGTCTCGGTGGTGGAGTCGGACGGGATGCCCTCCTCCTCCAGGTATCCCACGACCGACGCGCCGCCCTGCCAGCCCGCGGCGTACTGCCCGCGAGCGGTGGCCGTCTCCAGGTCTTCGGGCAGTTCCACCGCTGAGAGCGCCTTCTCCTTCTCCGCCCGGATCGCGTCGGCGGTGAAGGACAGCGGTTCTTCCATGGCCACCAGTGCCAACAGCTGCAGCAGGTGGTTCTGGATGACGTCGCGCGCCGCGCCGATGCCGTCGTAGTAGCCGGCCCGGCCGCCCACCCCGATGTCCTCGGCCATCGTGATCTGCACGTGGTCGATGTAGGAGCGGTTCCAGATCGGCTCGAACAGCGTATTAGCGAACCGCAGCGCCATCAGGTTCTGGACGGTTTCCTTGCCCAGGTAGTGGTCGATGCGAAACACCGACTGCGGCGGGAACACGTCGTCCACGACCGCGTTGAGGTCCTGGGCGCTCTTCAGGTCGTGGCCGAAGGGCTTCTCGATGACGACCCTGCGCCAGGCGTGCTCCTCGGACTCGGCCAGACCACTGCGCTTGAGCTGGGTGACCACCGTCGGGAACAGTTTCGGCGGCAACGAGAGGTAGAACGCGTAGTTGCCGCCGGTGCCCCGGTCCGCGTCCAGTTCGCGCACGGTGTCGGCCAGTTTGTCGAAGGCGTCGTCGTCGTGCAGTTCGCCGGGGACGAAACGCATCCCCTCGCTGAGCTGGCGCCACACGTCCTCCCGGAACGGGGTGCGCGCGTGTTCGCGGACGGCCTCGTGGGCGACCTGCGCGAAGTCCTGGTGGGCCCAGTCCCGGCGGGCGAAACCCACCAGTCCGAAGCCCGGCGGCAGCAGGCCCCGGTTGGCCAGGTCGTAGATGGCGGGGAGCAGTTTCTTGCGGGCCAGGTCGCCGGTCACCCCGAACAGTACGAGCACGCTGGGCCCGGCGATGCGCGGCAGGCGCCGGTCCAGCACGTCACGCAGTGGATTCGGGACCGCGCCCGGCATCACCGGTTCTTTCACGATCGTTCTCCCCAAGAGGTGGTGGGTGGTGTGCGCCGGGCGCGATCCGCGCGCCCGGCGCGACAGGGATCAGGGCTGGACGGAGCCCAGCGCGGAGGTCAGTTCGGTCAGGCCCGCGGCCCGGTCGCGCAGGTGCAGGCGCACCGCGGGCCGGCCGCGTTCGGCGATCGCACCGAAGTCGCCGAGCGCCTGGGCCAGCTGCAGCCTCCCGAACGAGTACGGCTTGCCCGGTACGGGCAGGTCGCGGACGGTCTCGCCGGTGATCTGCAAGAACACGCCGTTGGCGGGTCCGCCCTTGTGGTATTGGCCCGTGGAGTGCAGGAAGCGCGGCCCCCACCCGAAGGTGACCGGGCGCGGCGTCAGCGCGGCCAGTCCCGGGCGCAGCGTCGCCGCGGCGGTGTCGCCGTGACGGTCGAGGTAGGCCATGACGGCGAGATAGCCGTCCTCGGGAACGGCCCGCAGCAGTACCTGTAGCACCGAGGCGAGGTCCTTGGCCTCCCCGAGCAGTTCGGGGTCGGCCGTGTAGACCTCGACCGCCCCTTCGACCAGTAGCGGCGTGCCGGTCGGCAGCGGCCCGTCGTCGCCCGCCGAGTCCAGCAGCGCCTTGGTGTTGTCCTTGGACTCCTGGACGTTGGGCTGGTTGAAGGGGTCGATCCCCAGGAGGCGCCCGGCTACGGCCGTGGCGTACTCCCAGGCCAGGAACTGTGCTCCCAGCGGTCCCGACACCAGGGTGTCGGCGTGTGCGGCGTCGGGGCCGCCGTCCTCGGAATAGGCGATCAGGTGGGTGTCGGGGCCGGGAACGAATCCGGGGGCCTCCGCGCCCTCCACGACCACCGGCAGCAGCCCGGTGCCGTTCTTGCCGGTCGATTCGGCCACCAGCTGCTCGATCCAGTCGCCGAGCCCGGCCGGGGTCGCTCCGGCCAGCACGACCTTGTCGTGACCGGCGAACCCGCCCAGTGCCGCACCCAGCAGCAGCGCGGCGTTGCCCCCCTCGGCCAGTGTCTCCGACACGGCGGCCGCCTCGTCCAGGAGCGCTTCGACGTCCACCCCGGCCAGTGCACTGGGCACGAGACCGAATGCGGTCAGCGCGCTGTAGCGCCCCCCGACATCGGGGTCCGCGAGCACGGTGGGGTAGCCCTTCTCCGCGGCCAGGGCGGCCAACGGGGAACCGGGGTCGGTGACGACCACGATGCGTTCGACGGGGTCGATCCCGGCGTCGGTGAACGCCTGCTCGAAGGCGCGGCGGTGGCTGTCGGTCTCCACCGTGCCGCCACTCTTCGAGGACACCACCACGACCGTACGCTCCAGGTCGGTGCCCAACGCGGTGCGCACCTGGCCGGCGTCGGTGGTGTCGAGGGCGACCAGGGAGGCGTTGCGGCTGGCCGTGATCACCTCGGGCGCCAGCGAGGAGCCGCCCATCCCGGCCAGGACGACGCGGTCCAGCCCCAGGGCCCGCTTGTCAGCGGCGAGCTGTGCGATCTGGCCCAGCAGTGCCCGCGAGGTCTGTGCCAGGTCCATCCAGCCCAGGCGCACGGCGGCCTCGGCCGCGGCGTCGGTGCCCCAAAGGGTGGCGTCCTTGGCGGCAAGCCTGGCTGCCACATCGTCCTGTTCGAGAACCCCGTCCACGGCCGCGCGCGCTGCGGAGTGCACAGCACCGCGCAGCGTGATCGTGAGGTTTGCGGCGCGTACCTGATCACTGCTCAAAGCGATTGGTCCTTCCTCGTCTCACACACGGACTCTGCAATTGTGTCGGGACCGCGTCGTCGGAGAGAATTCACGCAACCAGCCGTTCCGCGATTGGGGCGGCCGAAACCTCGGAGTGGGAGCGCGAGTGGCAGCGCGGGTCCGGAGCCGGCACCCGGGAGCGGCCGGGCGGGTCGCCCCGCCCGGCCGCTCGGTGCTCAGCGCTGCTTGTCCAACTCCTGCGCGACGCGTTCGAGCAGTTCCTCCCAGGACTTCTCGAACTTCACGACGCCCTCGTCCTCCAGCACCTTGACCACGTCGTCCAGGTCTACGCCCGCCGCGGCCAGCGCGTCGAGGTCGGCGCGGGCGGCCGCGTAGGTGCCGCGCACCGTGTCGCCGCTGATCTCGCCGTGGTCGGCAGTGGCCTGCAGGGTGGCCTCGGGCATCGTGTTGACCGTGTTGGGGGCGACGAGCTCGGTGACGTAGAGGGTGTCGGGCAGCGCGGGGTCCTTGACACCGGTGGACGCCCACAGGGGGCGCTGGGCCTGTGCCCCGTCTGCGACGAGCGCCTCCCAACGCCGGCCGGCGAAGACCTCCTCGTAGGCGGCGTAGGCAAGACGCGCGTTGGCCAGTGCGGCCTTGCTGCGCAGTCCCAGCGCCTGCTCGGTGCCGATGGCGTTCAGTCGCTTGTCCACCTCGGAGTCCACCCGGCTGACGAAGAACGACGCCACCGAATGGATTTCGGACAGGTCGTGACCGTTGGCCTTCGCCTGCTCCAGACCCGAGACGAACGCCTCCATGACCGCGCGGTAGCGGTCCAGGGAGAAGATCAGGGTCACGTTCACGCTGATGCCCTCGGCCAGCGCCGCCGTGATGGCGGGCAGCCCCTCGACCGTCGCCGGGATCTTGATCATCAGGTTGGGACGGTCTACCAGCCACCACAGGGCGCGCGCCTCGGCGATGGTGCGCTCGGTGTCCCGGGCCAGGCGCGGGTCCACCTCCAGGGAGACCCGGCCGTCCACCCCTCCGCCGTCGCGGTATACCGGAAGCAGCACGTCGGCGCCCCAGCGGATGTCGTAGGCGGTGATGGCGCGCACGGCCTCGTCCACCGACACGCGCCGGATCGCCAGGTCGTGCAGTTGGGCGTCGTAGGCGTCGCCCTCGCTCAGGGCCTTGGCGAAGATCGTCGGGTTGGAGGTGACCCCGACCACGTTGCGCTCGGCGATCAGTGCGGCCAGGCCGCCGCTGCGCAGCCGTTCCCGGCTGATGTCGTCCAGCCAGACCGCCACGCCTGCGTCGGACAGCTTCTGAAGTGGGCTGGTCATAATCGCTCTTCCCTCGATCCCCATCGTCGTTGCGGCGTCGTCGACGGTGGTCGCCTGCCGACGAAGCGGAGGGCCCCGCTCAACGCGAGGCCCTCCCGTCAACCGCTAGCTACCGGTCGTTGTTCCACTTTCGTAGCCCAGTTTGGCGATACTGGCGTGCACTGCCGCCTCCACCCGCTCAGGGGTGATCCCGAACTGCTCGTACAGCGTCTGGTACGGCGCCGAGGCACCGAAGTGCTCCAGGCTCACCGACTCGCCGGCGTCGCCGATCAGCTCGCGCCACCCCAGGGCCAGCCCCGCCTCGACCGAGACGCGGGCCCGCACCTCCGGCGGGAGCACGCGCTGGCGGTAGGCGTCGTTCTGCTCGTTGAACCACTCCACGCACGGCATGGACACCACGCGGGTGGGTGTTCCGGCGTCCTCCAGGCGCCGGCGCGCGGCCAGGGCGATCTCCACCTCGCTGCCGGTGGCGATGATGATCGCCTGCGGGCGGCCGTCGCTCGCCTCGGCCAGCACGTAGCCGCCCTTGGCGGTGCCCTCGGCCGGACCGTACTCCGAACGGTCCAGGACCGGCACGTTCTGGCGGGTGAGCGCCAGGGCGGCCGGGCCGTCGCCCCGCTCGATGATGGTGCGCCAGGCCACGGCCGTCTCGTTGGCGTCGCCGGGACGCACCACGGCCAGGCCCGGGATGGCGCGCAGCGCCCACAGGTGCTCCACCGGCTGGTGGGTGGGGCCGTCTTCGCCCAGGCCGATGGAGTCGTGCGTCCACACGTAGGTGACCGGCAGCTTCATCAGTGCGGCCAGGCGTACAGCAGGGCGCATGTAGTCGCTGAACACCAGGAACGTGCCGCCGTAGGGGCGGGTCGGGCCGTGCAGGGCGATCCCGTTCAGGATCGAGCCCATGCCGTGCTCACGAATGCCGAAGTGCAGCACCCGGCCGTAGCGGTTGCCCGAGAACGCCTTGGTGGAGTACTCCTCGGGGATGAACGACGGCTCGCCCTTGGGCGTGGTGTTGTTGGATCCGGCGAGGTCGGCCGAACCGCCCCACAGCTCGGGGAGCACCGGGGCGATCGCGCTCAGCACGTTGCCGGAGGCGCTGCGGGTGGCCATTCCCTTGGCGTCGGTGTCGAAGGTCGGGACGGCTTCCTCCCAGCCCACGGGCAGCGCGCCGGAGAAGAGCCGGTCGAACAGTTCGGAGCGCTCCCCGGCGCCCGTGCGCCACGCTGCCAGGAACCCGTCCCACTCCGCGCGTGCCTCGCGTCCGCGGGCAACCGCGGCGCGGGTGTGCTCCAGGAGCTCGGCGGGCACGTCGAAGCGGGTGTCGGGGCTGAGGCCGAGCACCTGCTTGGTGGCCTGCAGTTCCTCGGTGCCCAGCTTAGAGCCGTGGACGGCGCCGGTGTTCTGCTTGTTGGGCGCGGGCCAGCCGATGATGGTGCGCAGCCGGATGAAGGACGGGCGGTCGGGCTCGGACTGGGCGGCCGTGATCGCCGCGTGCAGCGCCTCGATGTCCTCGTGGTAGGAACCGCCGCTGGTCCAGTCGACTTCCTGGACGTGCCAGCCGTAGGCCGCGTAGCGCTCGGCAACGTTCTCGGTGAACGCGATCTGGGTGTCGTCCTCGATGGAGATCCGGTTGTCGTCCCAGATCATGATCAGGTTGCCGAGCTTCTGCGTGCCCGCCAGCGAGCTCGCCTCGTGGGAGACACCCTCCTGGACGTCGCCGTCGGAGCAGATGGCGTACACGAAGTGGTCGAACGGACTCTCGCCCTGCGCGGCCTCGGGGTCGAACAGGCCGCGCTCGCGGCGGGCGGCCATCGCCATGCCGACCGCGTTGCCCACTCCCTGGCCCAGCGGACCGGTGGTGGTCTCCACGCCCGCGGTGTGCCCGAACTCGGGGTGCCCGGGGGTCAGGCTTCCCCATTGGCGCAGTCGCTTGATGTCGTCCAGGCTCAGGCCGTAGCCCGCCAGGTAGAGCTGGATGTAGAGGGTGAGGCTGGAGTGGCCGCACGACAGCACGAACCGGTCCCGGCCGACCCAGGTCGGCTCGCTGGGATCGTGTCGCATGATCTTCTGGAACAGCAGGTAGGCGGCTGGGGCCAAGCTCATCGCGGTTCCGGGGTGGCCGGACCCCGCTTCCTCAACCGCGTCCATCGCGAGGGCGCGGACCAGGTCGACGGCACGCTGGTCCAGCTCCGACCACTCAAGGGTCTTGGAGGTACCGGTGTTCACGCGGGCTCAGGGCTCCTTTCGCGCATCCAGGCCAGTGGCAGGCATGGTGGCCCGAAGAAAAAGTAGGTGGGTCAGGTGGTCCGGGACGCCGCGTTGCCCGCACCGCCAGGCGCGACGGCTAGCGACACACGGAGTGGCGGCGGGTGCCATCCGCAGTCCGCGGGGTGCGAAATGCCCAGGGGCATGACTACCCCGACCCTATCGCGCAAACCCCTCAAGCAGGATGTTCACCCCGCCCCACCTCAGGAGGCGGCATATGGCAGGCTCGCAGGAACCGTTCACGTGCCCGGTGCCGTTTCGAGGCGGACCCGGTGAGAGCCGCCATCTGGTAAGCACTACACTCTGTCGTTGATGGATTGTGGACGGCTCGCGCGGTTGAGCCTGAGACCAGGGCCGTTTTGGGAGGCCGAACCGCGGGTCCGCTGTGGCGAGCGGGCGATCAGTCGTGAAGATTCCCTAATTCTTTCGAGGTTCTAGCGTGTCTGTAGAGCGGATGACCCCCGCCGTGCGTTTCGCGCCGCACGGTCGGCGGGCCGAACGGCGGCGGAGTGCTCCGACCGGGCACGCGTCGAGGAACCGGCGGTCGTCATGACCCTGCTCGACAGGTCCGCGGCCACCCCCGACGCACCCGACCCCGATCCCGCCGACGCTCCCGCCGTCGAGTCCTCGGTCCGTTCGCGTTCTTTCGGCGCCTACGTGCGCGCCTATGTGGCGCTGTCCAAGCCGCGCGTCATCGAACTGCTGCTCATCACCACCATCCCGGTGATGTTCGTGGCGGCCCAGGGCGTGCCTCCGCTGTGGACGGCCGTGTGGACGCTGCTGTTCGGCACGATGTCCGCGGCCAGCGCCAATGCGATCAACTGCTACATCGACCGCGACATCGACCAGGAGATGCGCCGGACCCGCAAGCGGCCCGGAGCCATGCACCAGGTCACCCCCCGCGGGGCGATGATTTATGGCCTCACCCTGGCAGTGGGCTCCACAGTCGGGTTCGCGCTGCTGGTCAACTGGCTTTCCGCGGTGCTTTCGCTGTTCGCGATCGCGTTCTACATCTTCGTCTACACGATGCTGCTCAAGCGGCGCACCGCACAGAACGTCGTATGGGGCGGTATCGCCGGGTGCATGCCGGTGCTGATCGGTTGGGCGGCGGTCACCGATCGTCTCGACTGGGCGCCTTTCATCCTGTTCCTGGTGGTGTTCTTCTGGACCCCCCCGCACACCTGGGCGCTGGCGATGCGCTACCGCGAGGACTACGCCGCGGCCAACGTGCCCATGCTGCCCGTCGTCGCCGGCGACCGTCGGGTGCTGCTGGAGTGCGTGCTCTACACCTGGGCGACCGTCGTGGTCTCGCTGATCCTGTGGCCGGTGGCCCAGACCACGCTGTTCTACCCGGCGGTGGCCGGCGTGCTCGGCCTCGTCTTCCTGGTCCAGGCGCACCGCCTGTTCAACCAGTCGCGCGCCGGTGTGTCGGGCGCCAAGCTGAAGACGATGAACTTCTTCCACCTCTCCAACGCCTACCTGGCGCTGCTCTTCGTGGCGGTCACCATCGACCCGCTCCTGAAGGGCCTGTTCGCCTGAGCGCGAGGCCGCCCGCCCGATCCGGGCGCGCGTGAAATCCGGTGATGCGGATGGGCCGTGCCGACCGGCACGGCCCATTGGCATGAACAGTCCCAAAGCCTGACGGGGAAGGGCAGCTGGCTTTCCCGAACGCCGTTGCCCGTGTCGCTGCCGGGCGCCGGCCGGCCTGCGGCGGGGAGGTCCGGCGATACGCAAGGGCTGTGCTTTGTCGCAGGGGCTCGCTATAACTTCTGCCATGTCCACCACTTCCCCTCCCACCGCCGAGCTGAACTGGGCAGAAGGCCCAGACGGCTACTCGCTCGCGCTGGACGGCACCACCCTCGTGTGTCGCAACGCCAAGGGCCGCCGCCTCAAGTCCGTGCCCAAGAAGGTGCGCGGCTCCGCCGAGGCCGAGCGCCTCACCTCCCTGGCCCAGTTCCTGGAGCGCCACGAGCGCGAGTGCCGCCACAGCGTGGAGTCCTGGCTGCTCGGTTCGCTCCCGGTCCCCGCTGCCACCCTCGCCCAGGTCTGGCCCGACCCGACCTGGCAGGACCTGCTCGCCAACCTCTTCGTGCTCCCCGCGCAGGGCGGCGAAGGCGGCTTCCTGCGCGGCGTCGACGACAACGGGCGCATCGGCGTCGTCGACCTCGACGCCGAGAGCACGTGGCTGGAGGCCGACCGCGTCGTCCTGGCCCACCCCGTCCTCATCGAGGACCTCGACGACGTCCGCGAGTTCGCCCTCGAACTCGACATCACCCAGCGCCTGCCCCAGCTCACCCGCGAGGTCCACCACAAACCGAGCCCCATCGCCCCCGACGCGACCGCGGTCACCGACTACGGCGACGCGGTCTTCGCCGAGCAGCGCCACGCGGTGGGCCGCGCCCAGCGTCTCGGCTTCGCCGTGCGCGGCGGCTATGCCGTATGCCGCGTGCTCGAAGGCGGCCGGTCCGTCCAGGCCCGCTACTGGATCGGTGCCGACTCGCCCGACTACCAGACCGAGGCCGGCTCCCTGATCTGGGTCGACGCCGACGAGCGCCCCATCAGGCTCACCGATGTGGGCCCCATCGCCTGGTCCGAAGGCATCCGCATGGCCGAGCTCGTCTACGCGGGCCGCACGATCAACGAGCAGGAGTCCCAGTGACCGCCACCCACAGCACCGCGATCGGACTCCTCGACGCGGGCCTCGCCCCCCTCGACATTGCCGATGACGGACACATCGACCCGGTGCGCGCCCGCGGCTACACCCATCCCGCCCTCGGCGAGCGCCGCCTGGTGCGCCTGGTCCCCGACACCCTCGCCCCGGCCGAGGACGCGGCGCTGGAGTTCCTGAACTTCGCCGCGCCCACCGTTTCCGAGCCACTGTCCATGGCCCGCCCGCGCGGCCTCGGCTACCCCGAATGGGCGCTGGTGCACGACCCCGAGCGCACCGCCGAGGCGCTCGCCCTGGTCAAGCCGATGGAGCGCGCGGCCCGCACGGCCGCCACCCGACCCGGTGCCGCCATCGAGGCATTCACCCGTCTGGCCACCACCGTCCCGGTCGCCCACCTCGCCTCCTATTGGGAGCAGGTCGGCCGGATCTTCATCGCCGCAGACGGCGCCACCACCGCCGCCGTCATGTTCGGCAAGGCCCGCGAGGCCGAGATCGTCTACAGCCTGCCCGTGCACGAGACCACCAGGCGCGAGGCGTTCCTGGAGTTCGCGTTCGCCGGCGCGCTCACCGTCAAGGCCCTGGCCAACCATGCCGCGGAGCTCAGTCGCCGCTACGAGCCCGCCCGTGCCTACACCGAGTTCCGCGAGCTGTCGCTGCGCCGGACCCTGGGCGGCCTCCCGCCCTGGACCAACCTCCCCAAGCAGCTGCGCTCCCTTGCCACGGCAGCCGGCCTGGACGCCGGCGCGGAGGAGACCGCGCTGCTGCGCGAGCTCATCGACATCCCGGTCGCCGCAGCCGCACCCGGCGGTTTCTGGAGGGCCGCCCGGGCCTCCACGGTCGCCCTCGGCCGTGCCGACGCCGACGCCGCCCGCGCGCTCCTGGGGCTCTTCCCCAACGGTGACACCGCCTTCCAGGGGTGGTGGCTGGACCTGCTGGCCGACGCGGGCGCACTGGACCTGCTCTCCGACGCGGGAGAGGCCGTGCCCGGCGGCGCGGCAGGCTGGCTGTCCCGCATGGTCCGGCACGTCAGGGGCTGGCGCAGTACCACCCCGGCCCAGCTCTTCGACCTCCTGCCGCGCATCGCCGAGCGTCTCATCGCCGACGGCGAGCCCCTCTACCTCGACGGCGGATACCCAGGGCGGGGCCGCGAGGTCGACCTCGGCCTCCTCGACCTCTGCCTCCACCTCGGAGTGCCGGTCCACCCGCCGCGCGAAGGCAGCCACCTGGACCTCGCGGACTGGGCGTACAGCGGCCGAAAGGTCCCGCGCCGCGACCTCGCCTCGTTGCTGGCCGACCCGGTCTGGGAGCCGCTGCTGGAACAGGCCGTCGCCGACTACGGCGGCCACCAGGAGGTGTTGGAGGACCTGCTGCCCTATCCGTTCCTGCACCCCTATGTGGACCGTCGGCTGCACGCCCTCGTGGGCGGCCTGGCCGGGAAGGCCCTGGGCGAGGCGCAGGTGACCATCGAGAGCCTCTCCCGCCAGGTCAGGGGCGAGGCGTTCACCGCCTTCCCCGATCGCCGTGCCGAACTCGACGCGGTCGACTTCGACGAGATCCTGGCCAGGACCCTGCGCGCCGGCATCCTCGACGAGTACGGCTGGGACGCCCTCGACGAGGCCGTCCGCGAGCTGGCCGGCGACAGGCCCAAGAAGCATGCGCTCACTACGACCACGAGCTGGCCGGTGCTCACGCTCACCTCCCAGACCAAGGCGATCGCCGTGGGACCGAAGGGGCGTGTGGCCGAGCACGACCTGCGCCTGCCCCCGGGGGGCAAGCAGCCGCTCGCCGTCTACTCCGGCGGTCAGTTCCTCGTCTGCTACCGCCAGGGGTACGACGATCACGCCTACTGGTCAACAGACCCCGAGACCCGGTTGGAGATCGACAACTACGGTGCCGTCTCCAACTGGCGCTGGCACACCACCGGAAGCCCCGCCCAGCTCGGCGCGGACGGGCTCCGCCTCTCCGGGCACCGTGCACTCGCGCCCGGTGACAAACCGGCCAAGGCCGACCTGCGCCTGTTGGGCGACGGTGCGACCTACTGGGTGCACGAGCACAACACCCTGCGCGAGGTGGACCCCGTCACCGGCGGTCGAGGCCGCGCCAGCCTCCCCGCCTTCCTCGAGGAACTGCCCGTCGCCCAGGGCGAACACCTGCTGTTGGGGAGCTCCAGCCTCGCCCGGCTCCCCGACGGATGCGGTCCCAGCCCGCTCGGCCACGCGGACGGCCTGGCCGGCTTCGCGGTGGTGCGGACCTCCTTCGGGAGGGGGTGGGGCGCGACCCACTCCTACCGGGTCACCACCATCGACGGCCGGACCCGCGCAGTGGCGCTGAAGCAGGGCGAACGCTACGCCCGGCCCGTCCCCGCGGGGCTCATCAGCTACCCGGGCGGCGCCGAGCACGTCCTCTCCAACGACAACGGCCTCTCCCTCCACGGAGCCGACGGAGCCCAGATCTGGAGCTGCCACATCGGCTCCGCCTGCGACTGCACCGCCAAACTGGGCACCCCCTATCTGCCCGAAGTGGCGTTCTGGCACTTCATGACCGCTCGTGATGTCGTCGCCTCCGCCCGGCTGCGCTCCGTTCGCGCGGCCGACCTCGCACCACTGCTCACGGCCGCCGAGGAGGAACACCGCGACGCCGCCGGGGCAGCGCGCACGGAGGCCGCGGCAGCCGCGCTGCTCGCGGACGGCTCCCACACGCCGCACCCTTCCCTGGTGAAGGGCGTCGCGGGCATCGCGCTGGCGGTCGTACGCCAGCAGAGGGCCCTGCGCAGGAAGGCGGTACAGGTCACCCGTACCGCCGCGGTTCCCGTCCAGAAGGAGAGCGCCGCCCTCACCAAGGGGCTCCAGCGTTTCCTGAGTGCCCGCCCCAGCGGTCCGTCCGACACCGTCGCCCAGATCCGGACGGTCTCGGACTTCCTGCGCGGTTCGACCGACGCCGACGCCGCGTCGCGCCATCCGCACTCCTCCGTCGACTGGACGGGCCTGGTCGGCGCGATCGCGCTCCCGGCCTGGTACGCCGTTTTGCCGAGCACCCCCGAAGACGTGCGCTCCGAACTCGTCGGCTTCCTCGGAGCCTGGTCGGAGACGGTCTTCGCCGACCCCTCCGCCTCCCTGGACCACGGCCTCATCCGGCTCGCCGGCGAGGACCGCATCGCGCACGCCGCCCCCGACGGCCGCCGCCGCCTCGGCCTGAACATGGCCGCGTACATCCCCGACATCGAGCGCCGGTACGGGAAGTTCACCCGGGCACGCCGCTTCGTCGAGCTGCGGCGCGGGCCGGCGCTCACGATCGAGGCCCCGGCCGCCGAGCACGAACGCGACCGGATGGCCCCGGGGTGGGGCTCCCCCGCCCAGCTCCAGGCCCTCGTCACCGCGGCCGCCGAGCACGGCCCCCTCACCTGGGACCCCGAAGCCGCACAGCTCCTGGCCGACCGAACCGGACTGACCCGGGCCGCAGCGGTCCTGCTGCTGACGTGCTCGATGCGCCTGACCCGTTGGGAGAGGCCGCTGGCCCCCCAGGCGAGGACCCTGCTGGGGCTCAAGGCCGCCGAGGCGGAGCTCGGCGCGACCGAGCTGTCCGCCCTCGGCCGGGACGGCCTGCTGCCGCTGTTCCGTTCCGTGCTGCCCGAGACCCCCGAGGAGATCGCCGGACTGTGGAGCCCCGGTGGGACCCTGGTCGTGGCCGAACGCCTGGCCGAGGCGTGGAACGCGCGCTTCGGCCCCAGGCTCCCCCTGGACGGGACGACGCTGGCGGCCCTCGGTTCCCTCGCCCCCTCCGCGCAGGTGCTGGACTGGGTCCGCATGCTCGCAGACCCTGCCGGCGCGCCCGCCCTGGCCCAGGACACGCGTTCCTGGCTGGGGAGGGAGGAACGGGGCAACGGGCATCGCGCCGTCGAGTTGTTCTTCTCCGACAGAACGACCATCACGCTCTCCGACATCGTCCCCGCCCTCACCGCCCTCATCCCCTGGGCCTACACCGAGCTGCCCGAGGGAAACCCCGTACGCAGCGGCATTCCCGCGGTGCTGCGCGCGGTACTGGACCGGCTCGCCGCCCCCGACCTCCTGCTCTTCGCCATGCGCAGTTGGGCGCACGGGGACGAGTCCCGGAACCGGCTCCTGGAGCAGATCGGGGGGACGCCCTACCGCGACCCCAAGGGCACCGAACCCTTCGGGCAAAGC
This sequence comes from Nocardiopsis ansamitocini, assembly GCF_030268225.1. Classification (GTDB taxonomy): domain Bacteria; phylum Actinomycetota; class Actinomycetes; order Streptosporangiales; family Streptosporangiaceae; genus Nocardiopsis_D; species Nocardiopsis_D ansamitocini. The sequence continues at coordinate 92,433 of NZ_BSQG01000007.1, forward strand.
GGTGACAACGGCGTCTCGGTGCTCGTGGCGGAGGGGGCGTACGCGCAGCTGTACTTCCGCCCGGCCCGGCTCGGCGACGACGCCGACTCCCGGGTGCTGCGCGCGATGGCCGCCGACTCCTCCCCCTACGGCGCCCTGGTGAACCACGTGGACCTGCTGCGCAGTCCCGGCTTCGCGGCGATCGCGCAGCGCGTGGCGGACGGCCTCCCCGACGGTGCCTACGAGTTCGACCCGGGGGCTTCCGCGCCCCGGACCACCGAGGAGGCGGCGCAGGCACTCGGGGTGTCCTCGGAGGCGGCCCGGCTCTACCTCCAGTTGCTGGCGATGCTCGAACCCACCGACAAGCGGGTGCGTGCGGCCAACGGCTGGACCCCGGCCCGGCACAAGAAGGCACAGACCGAACTCGTGGACGCCGGCCTGGTCGTCGCGGCCAAACGCTCCCGAGCGGGACGGTCGGTGTTCCTGCCCGGTCAGTGGATCGACGCCAAGGCGCCCAACCTGCCCTTCGAGGCGTGGAAACTGCCGCTTTACGGTCTCACGACCGACAGCATGGGGCGTCCCGAAGGGCAGCTGACCAGGTTCGTCGCGCTGGATTCCCTGCCCGCGATCGTCGACCGTGCCTGGCAGCGGGTGCGCGGAGGGGACGGGCCCCGCTAGGGGTGAGGGTGCCCGCGAACCCGATCGCGGGCACCCGCTCCGGACGCGGGACCGCTCAGGCCGACACGCGCCCCGCCGAACGTGTCCACGTCCATACCAGGACCCACGCCACCAGGACCACCAGGAGCATCGCCACCGGAACGTGCAGTTCAAGCATCAGGTGGCTGCCCAGGTAGGCCTGGACGAACCCCAGGCCGAACGCGAGCGCGCTCACCACCGCCGGCAGTGGGGATCCCCGGCCGGGACGCCACAGCAACAGCGCGGCGACGAACTGGAGCCCGGCCACCACGTGCAGCACGATCGCCCCACCGGCGTGCAGGGAAAGAGCGGTGAAGTCCTGTTCCACCAACCGGCCCGCCGTGACGAACTCCCAGACCAACACTGCGGTCTGCGCCAACACCGCTGCGCGCAGGCCCCACAGCGGAATCGAGTATCGGGCGGGGACAGCGGTGCGCGCCGTCTGAGACATCGTTGCGGCTCCTTATCCGGATCAAACCAGCCGGGACACGGGGGAGCATAGCCGCCGCTGTCGGACGGTACCGGCTCTCCGCACTGTCAGCACCCTTTGATACTTCTTACTCACCCCACCAGCCTTCGAGGAGACCCGGTGTCCGTCACCACGACCGACGTACAGATCGAGCCGGCCGAGCGCCGCCACGCCGAGGAACTCGCCTTCCTCGCCGCCCACGACTCCGGTCCGCGCCCGCCGGGCTGGCGCCTCACCCCGCGCTCGGTCGTCGTCTTCATCGTCGGCAGCGCCGGCGCCAAACTGCGTCTCGCCGACCCCGTCGACGGCCTCCCCGCCGCCATGGAGATCACGCCCAAGTTCGTCGGTGAACGCGGACTCGTGGAACGCTGCGTGGTCACCCTCGCCGGAGAACGAGGACTGCTCCTGGTGGGCGAACCCGGTACCGCCAAGTCGCTGCTGTCGGAGCTGCTGTCGGCCGCCGTCAGCGGGACCAGCGCCCTCACCGTCCAGGGCACGGCCGGAACCACCGAGGAGCACCTCCGGTACGGCTGGAACTACGCCCTGCTCCTGGCCAAGGGGCCCACCCCCGAGGCCCTCGCCCCCTCGCCGGTGCTCACCGCACTGCGTGGCGGCCGCCTGGCCAGGGTGGAGGAGGTCACCCGTTGCCTTCCCGAGGTCCAGGACGCGCTGGTCTCCCTGCTCTCCGACCGTCGCATGGCCGTGCCCGAACTGGCCGGCCTGACCGGAAGCGGTACCGGTGCCGACCTCGACGACGGTATTTTCCTGGCCCGCCCCGGCTTCAACGTCATCGCCACCGCCAACCTGCGCGACCGGGGCGTGTCGGAGATGAGTGCGGCCCTCAAACGACGCTTCAACTTCGAAGTCGTACCGCCCATCGCCGACCTCGACGCCGAGGTCACCCTGGTGCGCCGCCAGGCCGGTGCCGCGCTCGCCCGGCACGGCCACGAGCTCCCCGTGGACGACGCGGTTCTGGAAGCCCTCGTCACCGCCTTTCGCGACCTGCGTTCCGGCACCTCTGCGGAGGGCTGGCCCGTGGAGCGGCCCACCACCGTGCTGAGCACCGCCGAGGCGGTGGGCGTCACCACCTCGCTGGGATTGCAGAGCGCCTACCTGGACGTGGCCGACCCCCTCTCCCTACTGCCGGGGTACCTCCTGGGGGCGGTCCGCAAGGACGACGCCGACGACCAGGGCCGGCTGCTGGCCTACTGGGATTCCACTATTCGCCACCGGGCGGAGAAGGGCGCCCGCCTGTGGAAACGCCTCTACGAGCTGCGCCACGTGGTGGGGGAGTGAGCGCCCGGGCTGCCGCCCCCCACGGGGCGGACACGGCGACGGGCATCGGCCCCGACGAAGCCACGGCCCTGCCCGAGGCCCTGGCCGCCGCCCGTGCACCCCACATCATCGGCGTACGCCACCACTCCCCGGCGCTGGCCGCGGCGATGCCCGCCCTCCTGGAAGCCGCCTCCCCCGACGCAGTCCTCGTCGAACTCCCGCTTGAGGCCCAACCCTGGTTGGAGTGGCTGGCCCACCCCGACACCCGCGCACCCGTCGCACTGGTCCTCGGCGACCCGTCCCGCGACCGCCACGGCTACTACCCCTTCGCCGACTTCTCCCCGGAGCTCGCCGCTCTGCGCTGGGCGTACGCCAACGGAGTGCCCGCCTACGCGATCGACCTCCCCTGTGCGCTTTCGGTCCCCGACGACGCACCCGATTTCGACCGCACCCCGGGGCTGACCGACGCGCTCCTGCGCACTACCGCGACCACCGACTCCGAGGAGATGTGGGACCGCATGGTGGAGGCGCGGTCCTACGGGGCCCAGCCCGAGCAGGTCCGCCGTGCCGCCCTCACCTTCGGCTGGGCGACCAGGGCCGACACCCTGGGAAGGGGCGGTGCGGGCGCCCGCGACCGTGCCCGTGAAGCGTGGATGCGCCGTCGCATCGCCGAGATCGGGGCCCGGCGCCCGGTCGCCGTCGTAGGGGCCTTCCACGCGGCCGCCCTCCTCCCCGACGACCATCGCTTTGCCCACCTGCGGGGCCCGCAACCGGACGGGCTGCCCGCCACCGCCGAGGTAACCGTTCCCGCCCCCGGTACCGCCACCGACACGGGACTCACCACCGCGCTCATCCCCTACACGTTCGCCCTCCTGGACTCCCGTTCGGGCTACCCTGCCGGAATCCGCGACCCGCAGTGGCAGCAGGACGTCTACGAGACGGGCGGCCGCCCGGAGGAGGTCGAACGCGCGGCCGCACGCAGGTTCGCCGGCCTGGGCACGCACTTGCGCGCCCAGGGGCACGTCTCCGGGGTCACCGACACAGTCGCCGCCTACCGGATGGCCCGCGACCTCGCAGTCCTGCGCGGTCTGCCCGCCCCCGGACGACGCGAACTCATCGAGAGCCTCACCAGTGCACTGGCCCAGGGCGAACCGCTGGGCAGGGCCCGCGCCATCGCCCGTGCGGCCCAGCGCGAACTCGTGGGATCCAGGCGAGGCGCGCCCGCCCCCCAGTCCCCCGAGGCCGGACTCACCGTGCACGTGCGCGTGCTGCTGGCCGACCTCGGCCTTCCAGGGCCCGACGGTTCCGGAAAGGTCGAGGAAATACGGCTGGACCCCCTGCGCACCCGACGCGACCGTGACCGCCACATCGCCCTCCAGCGGCTCTGCGCAGCCGGAGTGGGGTACGCCGAGCAGCGCGGATCCTCCGGTGTCGGAGGCACCGAAGCCCTCGGCCGCACCTGGAGCGTGCGTTGGAGTCCCACCACGGCCGCCACCGTGGAACTGAGCGCCTGCTACGGGATCACTCTGGACCAGGCCGCGCGCGGGCGCCTGCGGGCCAGGCTGCGCACGGCACAGGAGAGCGCCGACAACGGTGAGATCACCCCCGCCGTTGCCGGTGCCCTGCTCGGTGACGCGGCCGAGTGCGCACTGCCCGATCTCGTCGGCGAACTCGGGGAGCGCATCGAGACCGAGGTGCTGCCGCGAGCCGGCCTGGCCGACGCCGTCGAACTGCACGAACACGTCCGACGCATCGCCGCAGGCCAGGTCCCCGGCATGGCTGCCGCCCCCGAGTCCCTGACCCGGCTGGGCATTCGGCTGGCCGAGGCGGCCGTGGCATCGGTACCGGGGATGTCCGGCAGCACCGACCCCGCCGACGCCGTGGCGCTGCTGCGGGTGGTACGCCTGGTGCAGGCCCAGACCGCGCTGCCCGGTGCGGTCGGCCCCCAACGCCTGCTGTGGCACCTGCGCGCACTCGCCGCCGACGGCGGTCCCCTCGCGCAGGGGGCGGCGTGCGCCGCGCTGCTGCTCTTGGAGGAGACCGGTACCGACGAATTCGCCGCCCGCCTGTCGGGGTGGCTGGATCTGCCCGCGGCCCACGGCCCGCGCGAAGGCGACCACGCCCCCGGACGCGTCCTCTCCCTGCGTCTCACCGGTGTCCTGACCGTGGCCGCGGCCGTGGTCGAAGGCGACCCCGGAGTGCTGGACGCACTGACCGGGCGGGTGGAGACCTGGTCGGACGACGCATTCCTGCAGCGACTGCCCGCTCTGCGCGACGGCTTCGAGACGCTCTCGACCGCTGCGCGCAGCCGTTTCCTGGAAACCATCATCGAACGCATCGGGGACACCGGCGGCGGCCTCGCCGTCGCCCCGGAGACCGCCGTGGCCTGGGCGCGGGCCGACCTCGCCGCCCGCGACGCCGTTCACGCCCTGCTGCCCGGCCTGACACTGGGCGCCTCCGTCACTGCCCCGGCGGAGCAGGCCCCCGTCGCAGGACCGCCGCGCTCGGAAGAGGCCCGGGTGATCGGCCCCGCCGACCGGTGGCGTCTCGTCCTGGGCCAGGCACCCCAGGCCGCCGGCGAGAAGGGGGCGCGCGCCGCGGCCGCCCTGGACGAGCTGTACGGGCGAGGCCACGGAGAAGGGTCCCGGGCGTCCGGCGGGGCGGGAACCGGCGCCTCGCACCCCGCGCCACGGGAATGGTCCCAGGAACTGGAGGCGCTGTTCGGTGAGAGGGTGCGCGAGGAGGTGCTGGGCCGCGCCGCGCAGAGGGGACGCTCCGATGTGCTGGAGCAGCTCGCCCCGGAAAAGGTCGCCCCCTCGGTGGACCTCTTGGAACAGGTGTTGTCCCTGGCCGGGGGGATGCCCGAGGCGCGAGTGGCCCGGCTCAGACCGCTCGTCGACCAGCTCGTCGCCCAGTTGGTCCGCCAACTCGCGCGGCGACTGGCGCCCGCCCTGTCGGGACTGTCGGTACCGCGCCCCACCCGGCGTCGTGGTGGGCGGCTCGACCTCGGGCGCACGCTGCGCGCCAACCTGCACACGGTGCGCCCCGGCCCGGACGGCCCACAGGTCGTTCCGGAAAGGCCGATCTTCACCACCAAGGCCAAGAAGAGCGCGGACTGGCATGTGCGAATCGTGGTGGACGTATCAGGGTCGATGGAGCGGTCCACCATCTACGCCGCTCTGGTGGCGGCGGTCCTGCACGGCCTGCCGGCGTTGAGCGTGTCGTTCACGACTTTCTCCACCCAGGTCGTCGACCTCACCGACCGGGTCAGCGATCCACTGGCCCTGCTCCTGGAGGTCGCGGTCGGCGGGGGCACCGATATCGGTGCCGGCCTCGCCTACACCCGTGCCCGGATGACCGTTCCCGGTCGGACCATCGTCGCCCTGATCACCGACTTCGAGGAGGGCGGGAGCCTGTCCCGCACCCTGGGAGAGGTACGGGCACTGGCCGGTTCGGGTGCGCACCTGCTGGGGTTGGCGGCCCTGGACGATGCCGGCAAGCCCGTCTACAACAAGGCCACTGCCCAGCAGTTCGTCGCGGCGGGAATGCCCGTGGCGGCGCTGAGCCCCCAGGAGCTCGCGGCCTGGATCGGTGAGCAGATCCGCGGCAGCGGTTAGGCGCACCCCGGATGTCCTTCCCCTCCCTTCGTCCTTCCCGTACGCACGGAGTCCGACCGGCTTTCACCCCCGGTCCAGGCTCCTCCCGCGCCAGCCCGCCGAGGAGGCCCCCGGTGACCCAGCCCCGCCCACGCATCGACCCCGGTTTGCTCGCCGACCTGCTCGCCGCCGCGCCCGCCCGGGTGCGCAAGAAGATCGACGCCGACCCCCGCGCCGCCCAGTCATGGGAGTGGACTCTCGACGGCGACAGCTGGCTCGTCGCAGCGGGCACCGAGACCGTACGCCTGGGGGCGTCCGACATCACCGAAGCCGGCCAGGTCGGCTGCGGCTGCCTGCTCAGCCCCCGCTGCCTGCACCTGCTCTCGGTCGTCGGGCTCCTCGACAGCACCGACCCCCCTGAGCCGGGGGTGGACGGGCAGCCGGTCCACCCGCCGGCCCCCGACCCCGCCGAACCGTCCCGCACCGGAACCGTCGACGCCCTCGCCGAACAGGTGGAGGTCGACGAGGACACCCGCACCGCGGCCCGGTTCGCCTGGAGCGCAGGAGCAGGAGCCCTTGCCGTCGGGGTGCGCGCCGCCGGTGCGGCGGAGCGCGTCGAACTGCTGCGCGCGGCCGGGCTGGCCAGGGTCGCCCGGCTGCCCCGGCTCGCCGCCGCCTGCACCGCCGTGGCCGCCGGACCGCGCGACTTCGCCGGCCCCGGTTTCGCGTTGGCCGCCTACGCCGCCGAGCTGTCGAGCCTGTTGGATGTCGCCTGGCGGTTGGGCGGCGGCCCCGAGGGGCCCAGACCGGCCGCGACCCTGGCCGATGTCGGTATCGGGCGTCGTGCCTACACCCGGATCGGTTCGCTGCGGCTCTACGGTCTGGGCTGCGAACGCGTCGTCACCACCTCTGGTTACGGCGGGGTGGTCAGCCACGCCGTCTCCTTCGAGGAGGACGCGCCGCGCTTCTGGCGTATCGGGGCCGTCACGCCAGGGGGAGCGGACCGGGTCGTTCCGGCCTACGGCGGTTCGGTCGCCTTCGGACGGGTCTCGCTCAGCCACCGCGCCCTGACCCGGTCCGGTCTCATCGCCCAGGAGGTGAGCGCCAGCGCGGACGGCCGACTCAGCGGCGGCGCGGCCACCACGGCCGCCCCCATGGGCGGATGCGCCTGGAACGAGCGCCCCTTGGCGGTGCTCTGGGAGCGGCCCCTGGCCGACCAGGTCGGTGCGGCGTTGGCCGCGTTGGCCGCACCGGCGCACCGCACCGGCGCGGACCTGGTCTTCGTCGACCTCGCCCTCACCGGTCTGCTGGACGGGGGAGACGTCGGCGCGGTGGAGGCCGCGACCGGGCGCCGCCTGGTGCTGTCGGCGGGAACGGCGCGCGATCACCAGGGCGTCCGGACCCTCGCCCGCCTGGCCGCGGTTCCCGGCCTGCGGATGCGGGTGGTGGCCCGGCCGGTCGTCGACGCCCCCGGGACGCTCATGCCCCTGACCGTGGCACCGGACCCCGCCTTCCCGCTCGCGGCCGACTGGAAAGGGCTGGTCAACATCTCGCTCGACGACGTCCCGGGAACCGCCGCGCAGTCGGCGAAACCCGAACCGGGGGTGCCCGCGCATCCGGTTCGGGCTTCGCCCTTCACCGGGGTGGCCCGCGTCCTCAACCGGGTGGCAGAGGCGGGCCGCGACGCCGCTCCGCAGCCAGGCGTGCTGCCCGCCCAGCTGCGCAGGCATCACCTGCCGACGGCTGCGGGGCTCCTCGCCGAGCTCACCGGCGCCGCCCGGTACCGCCTGCGCACCACCACCGGCGAGTCGGCCGTCCCGCCGCCCGACGCCCTGGCCACGGCCTGGCTGGCCGCCATGACCTATCTGGACAGTGCCCGTTCCCACCTCGACGCCGACGCCTGGGCGCTGGCCGGCCATGACTGAGCGCTGCCCGGGCCTCGGGTCCCGGGCCGACCGCGGGGTGTTGTCCCATCGGGGAACGTGGCCTCCTGCGGCCGTTGCCGAACTGGCCGGGGGAGTGGACGCGCCTCGTCGGGGCCTTCGGCGCCACGGCACTGACGATGGCCCGCTGCGTGAACGGTTCCACGGCGGAAACCGTGCTGGGCAATACACCCTGGAACGGCGAGGGGCTCTGGTGCCGGAAGGCGAGGCGGCCGGGAACACTGCTCTTTCCCCGTGGGAGGAGCATCTCGACGGCGTCCAGGTGCACCAGGGGTGCCCGACGCGGACGATGCCGGTCGGACGAGGCAAGGAACACCGGTCGAGTCGGTGCGGGGCCGCCGCTGGACGAGACCGGCCCCCATCCGCTCTGCCGAGTCGTGATCGGCGCCGTGGCGTGCGGTGCCCCTGTCGGGATGCTCCTACTGGATGTCAGTCGAAGAGGTCCGCTGCCGTCGCGGCCGTGATGGCGCGGCGCAGCCAGAGGGTGAGCTCATCGGGGTCGGTGCAGGAGGTGATCCGCTCGCGCACCGGCTCGGGAACCGCGATGCCGCGGGCATCGAGGATCGTCAGCACGCTCTCGGCCTTGCCCTCGGTCTTGCCCTCTTGGAAGGGGCGGCCGACGAAGTCGGTCTTGAACTCGTAGGTGCCTGCGGTCACGGCGTCCTCCAGGTACTTCCTGGCCGCGGCGGGAAGCGCCGCGAGCACGTAGTCAGAATACAGGGTGCTCTTCGACTCATCGAGGGAGTCGAAAGCAGGCAGCAGCGCGTCCAGTACGGTCGGATCGTCGACGTGGTTGTGGGCCGCGGCCAGGATCGCCAGTTCCGGTTCGGCGCGAGCCTCCTCGGGATCGGTGACCGGCTTGAGTGAGGAGAGCCCCAAGGCGAGGGGCCGGTGTACCAGATAGCCGCCGCCCAGGTCGATCGGTGTGGAACACCACCGTGCCAACGCCTCTGTGGGGGTCAGGGCGAGCAGGATCACCGGGCAGCCGAGGCGGGCGCGCAGGTTCGCCACGTACGCGGGCCAGCTGAAGCGTTTGTGCTGGTCGTAGCCGTTCTGACACTCAACTACGATCGCCAGGACCGGTGCGTCCGACTGCTCGCCGGGGTCCGCGTCCTGTTCGAGCACCACCACGGAATCCGCGCGCAGTTCGGGGGGCGCGGTCGTGGTCATGTCCCCCGAGTCGCAGCGGACCCGGGCGAAGTCGGGCAGCGGCCGTTCCGAGACGTGGTCGAGCAGTCGTACGGCGAGATCGGGCGCATGCCTGATCAGGTCGAGGGGGAACTCGTGGTCGAGTGAGGGCATGTCGATGAGATTAGGGGCACTGCTCCCGAAGGCGTGGCGCAACGGCGAAACATCCGGATATGTCGACATGCGGCACTGGCGTCATGCCGGTCGGCCGCGAAACCCCGATGCTTTCGCAGAGCCCGTTCTTCCTCTCCCGGCCCGCTACGCTCAGATGCCATGCCTGTCCTTGACACCAGAGCGATCCTCGAAGGCCGCAAACCCGGACGGCGCTCCGTCGGGTTGATCGTCGGCAGCGTCATCGGCGTGATCTGCATGTGTCTGATGCTGAGCTACCTGTTCCTGACGGGATTCGTCGCAGCGGGCCCGGCCGGGATCGTCGCGTTCTTCATCAGCGTGGTGGCCGCGGTCATCCCGGTCACGATCCTGATCCCGTTGATCCTGCTGCTGGACCGCCTCGAACCGGAGCCCCACAGCATGCTGGTGTTCGCGTTCCTGTGGGGTGCGGGGATCGCGGTCCTGGCCGCGCTCATCCTCAACACCCTGGGGCTGGAGCTCTACACGGTCCCGACCTTCGGCACCGACCTGGGGACCTTCATCACCACCGCGGTGGGCGCCCCACTGGTCGAGGAGAGTGCCAAGGGAGCCGCGCTGCTGTTCCTGCTGTGGCGGCGCCGCCACGAGATCGACTCCTACACCGACGGGGTCATCTACGCGGCGATGGTGGCCACCGGCTTCGCCTTCACGGAGAACATCTCCTACTTCCTCTCGGCGCTGTTCTCCGACGGCTTCGGCGGTTTCGCCTTCACCTTCGTCCTGCGTGGACTGATCGTCCCCTTCGGCCATCCGATCTACACGGCGATGACCGGATTGGGCGTGGCCTACGCGGCCATGCACAATGGCCGCGCCCGCTTCCTCGCCCCGATCGGGGGATGGATGCTGGCCGTCTTCCTGCACGGGATGTGGAACGCCTCGACCGTTTTCGGCTGGATCGGTCTGGGGGTCGCCTACCTCGTGCTGTTCGGCCTGCTCGTAGGGATCGTGGCCATCGCGGTGCACGACCGCCACAATCAGGTCGCGGCCATCGGCCACTACCTGCCGCCCTACATCCCCACCGGTCTGGTGACCCCGGCCGACGTGAACATGCTCAGTTCGATGCGCGGGCGCAAACAGGCCCGAGCCTGGGCCGCGCGCAACGCAGGCCGCCCCGGACGCAGGGCCATGGAGGATTATCAGATGGCCGCCACCGAGTTGGCGCTGCTCCACCAGCGCATCAACCGCGGTGTGGCGCCCCCCGCCTGGTGGGAGCGGCGCGATGCCTTCCTCGCGCTCATGCACGTGGCCCGCGACGCGTTCCTGGGGCGGATCGCCCAGCCAGCGGCGCCCTCATGGACACCGCAGGCCACCGACTCCGGGTTCCTCCGTCGGGCGGAGTTCTCGCACGTCATCGCCCAGGCGCAAGCCCAGCAGCACCGGCAGCATCCGGGACCTCCGCCGCAGGGCCCGATGCAGTAGGCGCAGTCCGCTCGGTGGTGGCGAAGTACAGGCGCAGGATCGCCACCCACGTCACGGTGGACCCCAGTACGTGCAGTACCACCAGCCACTCGGGCAGGTGCAGCGCGTACTGGACGTAGCCGATCGTGCCCTGGACGATGATCGCGGCGATCAGCAGCCACGCCTGGCGGCGCACCACCTGCGGGGCACGCGTGGCGATCGCCATGACCACGACGGCCACCGCCAGTGCCGACACCGCCCAGGCGAGGACGGAGTGGATCCGCGTCACCACTTCCAGGTCGAAGCCCCAGCGCGGTGCGGCAGCGTCCCCTCCGTGCGGTCCGGTTCCGGTGACCACCGTGCCCGCCACGATCAGCACCAGGCCCAGCGGTACCATCGCGGTGGCCGTACGGTGCAGCGGCCTGGTGACGGTGCGCTTCAGCGGCCCTTGCGGTTCCCGGCAGCGCACGTACAGGGCCACGGTCACGATCACCACGAGAGTGGACAGCACGAAGTGCGACCCCACTGCCGCAGGGTGCAGGTCCGTCCACACGGTGATCCCGCCCACGACTCCCTGGCCGAGCACGCCGACCGGGACGATGGCGGCCATGAACACCAGGTCGCGGCGCTTGGGCCGGGTACGCACCGCAGCCACGAGCACGATCACGCCGACCGCCAGCACCAGGAAGGTCAGCGTGCGGTTGCCGAATTCGATGGCGGCGTTGAGCGCCGCGTGTTCGACGCCCACCGGGACGAAGCTCTCGGGTGTGCACTTGGGCCACTCCGAGCAGCCCAGGCCCGAGGAAGTCACGCGAACGGTGGCGCCGGTGACGGCGATTCCGGAGTTGACCACGATGTTGCCCAGCGCCCACCAGCGCAGCGAGCGTGTCGTCGGCTGCCAGATGGTGCGCGCCAGCAGTGCCAGGACCACCACGCCGAGCACGGCCAGTGCCACCTGCCACACCCAGAAGGGCTGGCCGAGAAGCACGAGTTCATCCGTCGCCGCGGCGGCGAGAGGGGGAGAGCCAGTCATACGACACACTGTAGTAGAGGGTTTTCGGTGCGGCTCTCGGGCCCGCCCAACCTCTGTGAGCAGCACGGACGGTCGTTCCCGGGGAGGGGTGGCCGCGCGCCGCGCCCACCGGACCGACGGGGCGGACGCAAGGGACGGTAACAACTACTGCGGCGGTCCACCCGCATCCGGTTGTGCTCGGCCCGTGCCCGGATCGGTCCGATCGGCGCGCGCCGCAGGCCCCCCGGCGGCCCGGCCCGCAGAGCGCGTGGCCCCTACGCTCGCGGCGACGACGCATCCCACCGCCAGCCACTGCCAGCCCGAGAGGAATTCGCCCAGCAGTGCCACGCCGACCAACGCGGCGGCTGCGGGCTCCAGGCTCATCAAGATCCCGAACACCCGCGGCGGCATCCGGCGCAGTGCCTGCATCTCCAGGGTGTAGGGGACGACCGACGACAGCAGGCCCACGGCCAGGCCGATCGCGAGCAGGGTCGGGTCGACGAGTGCGGCGCCGCCCTGGGAGATCCCGGCCGGGGCGATCAGGACCACCCCCACCACGCTGGCGATGGCGAGTCCGGAGGTGCCCGAGAAGCGCTGTCCGGTGGCCGCGCTGAGCAGGATGTAGCCGGCCCACGCGGCGCCGGCCAGCAGCGCGAAGGCCACCCCCGCGATGGTGAGATCGCCTCCGCCGCGTCCCAGGAGCAGCACGCCTGTCGCGGCCAGGGCCACCCACACCAGGTCGACGCGCCGCCGCGATCCGGCTACCGCGACGGCCAACGGGCCCAGGAATTCGATGGTCACCGCGATGCCCAGCGGGATCCGCGCGAACGATTCGTAGATGGCGTAGTTCATGGTCGCCAGGGACACCCCGAAACCGACCACCACCAGCCAGTCGGCGCGGGTCCGGCCGCGCAGCCTGGGACGCGCGATGGCCAGCAGCACCAGGGCCGAGGTGAGCAGCCGCAGCCACACCACCGCGCTCGGTGGCAACACGTCGAACAGGTTCTTGGCGATTCCCGCGCCCACCTGGACCGAGAGGATGCCGATCAGCACCATCCAGGTGGGGGAGAGCGAGCCCCCGGCGGCGCGCGTCAGTTCCGCGGCGCGGGGGAGGAGTCCCCTGCGAGGTGTAGCGGGAGGGCCCGCATCCGGATGCGCATTCACAGCCGATCATCCTATGTACCTGCGGTCGGGGCGTCGGCCGCAGGCCGTCCGGTTGTCCACGTCCATGCACGGCGAAGCCGTTTCCTCCTGGGAGCGGGGCAGCGTAAGTGAGCCGGCCTCCGGGAAGGTCCTCCGGTGGGTGCTGTCCCTGCCTGCCGTTCCGTGGTCACCGCGTCCGGCGTCTCCGGGCCCCGTGAGGGGCCGTCCAGCAACAGAAACCGAGGAGTCATGGCCTTTTCCGTCGCGTCCGAGGTAGGACGATTGCGCCAGGTCATCGTGCACCGTCCCGACCTGGAGCTGAAGCGGCTCACCCCCAGCAACAAGGATGACCTGCTCTTCGACGACGTGCTGTGGGTCGGCCGGGCCCGCGAGGAGCACGACGCCTTTGCCGACGCCCTGCGCGATCGCGGCGTCACCGTGCACGTCTTCCACGAACTGCTCCAGACGGTCCTGGACCTGCCCGAGGCAAGGTCCCACATCCTCGACCACGCGCTGGACGAGCGCTTCTACGGTCCGTTGGCCATCGACGCCATCCGCAACTGTTTCGACGTGATGGACTCCCCGACCCTGCGGCGTTTCCTCATCGGTGGCATCACCAAGCGCGAACTGCTGGAACGGGCGCAGGTGCCGTCCTCCGTGTGGTTCCACACCCTCAAGCCCGACGACTTCGTGCTCCCGCCCCTGCCCAACCACCTGTTCACCCGCGACACCTCCTGTTGGCTCTACCACGGAGTGTCCATCAATCCGATGCGCAAGAGAGCGCGTATGCGTGAGACCAACCACTACGAGGCGATCTACCGGTGGCACCCGTTGTTCGCCCGGGCGGAGTTCGAGATCTGGAATCCCGGTCAGGCCAATGCGCCGGCGACCATCGAGGGCGGCGACGTCATGCCCATCGGCAACGACTCGGTGCTGATCGGTATCAGTGAGCGCACCCAGTCGCAGTCGGTGGAGCTACTGGCCAGGGAGCTGTTCTCCCGGGGCGGAGCCCGGCGCATCCTGGGGATCGACATGCCAAAGGCCCGTGCCGTCATGCATCTGGACACCGTCATGACCAACGTCGACTACGGAGTGTTCACCAAGTACGCCGGTCTGGGAATGCTTCCCTCGTACACGATCGAGCCCGGCGACAACGACAAGGAGCTCAAGGTCACCGACCATGCTCCCGAGGACATGCACCGTGCGATCGCCGCCGCTGCCGGAGTGGACGACATCAAGGTGCTCACCCCCACCCAGGACGTCTTCTCCTCCGAACGCGAGCAGTGGGACGACGGCTGCAACGTCTTCGCCGTCGAGCCGGGCGTCGTGCTCTCCTACGAGCGCAACGTCACTTCCAACACCTATCTGCGCAGGAACGGTATCGAGGTCATCACCGTGCAGGGCAGCGAACTCGGACGCGGTCGAGGCGGGCCGCACTGTATGACCTGTCCGATCGAACGTGATGCGTAGCCCACTGGAAACCATTTCGCATGCATATGCGAATCTATGTATGTTTTTCCAGATGGTGCCGAGTGCACCCGTTCGCAACGACTGAGGCGCCCGCTGTCGGGGGCGCGAACCCGCCCGGCAACGGGCAGACACGGAGAGGGAAGCCGCAATGGCGTTCAACCTGCGCAACCGCAGTTTCGTGAAGGAACTCGACTTCACCCCCCAGGAGATCGCCTTCCTGCTCGCGCTCTCGCGCGACCTCAAGGCGGCCAAGTACGCCGGTACCGAGCGCCAGCGCCTCGCGGGCAAGAACATCGCCCTGATCTTCGAGAAGAGCTCCACCCGGACCCGCTGCGCCTTCGAGGTGGCCGCCCATGATCAGGGCGCCCACGTCACCTACCTGGACCCTGCCGGCTCCCAGATCGGGCACAAGGAGTCGATGAAGGACACCGCGCGTGTCCTCGGCCGGATGTACGACGGCATCGAGTACCGCGGATCCAAGCAGGCCCTGGTGGAGGAACTGGCCGAGTACTCGGGCGTTCCCGTCTGGAACGGTCTCACCGACGAGTGGCATCCCACCCAGATGCTCGCCGATTTCCTCACCATCACCGAGCACACCGACAAGCCGATCGGCGAGGTCACGTTCGCCTACATGGGCGACGCCCGCAACAACCTCGGCAATTCGTTGACCGTGACCGGAGCGCTCCTGGGCATGGACGTCCGCATGGTCGCCCCCAGGCAACTGTGGCCGGACGAGGAGACGGTGGCCCGGCCGGCACGCGAGATCGCCGAGTCGACCGGGGCCACGGTCACCTTCACCGACGACATCGCCGCCGGCCTGGCCGGCGCGGACTTCGTCTACACCGACGTGTGGGTGTCGATGGGCGAGCCCGCCGAGGTGTGGGACGAGCGCATCGCGCTGCTCACGCCCTACCAGGTCAACATGGCGGCGCTCAAGGCCACCAACAACCCCGACGTCAAGTTCATGCACTGCCTGCCGGCCTTCCACGACCGTGGCACCGCGCTCGGCGAGGAGATCTTCCAACGGACCGGCATGGCGGCACTGGAAGTCACCGACGAGGTCTTCGAGTCGCCCGCCTCCATCGTCTTCGACCAGGCGGAGAACCGGATGCATACGATCAAGGCCGTCATGGTCGCCACCCTGGGGAGCTAGTCCGCGATGCGAGTAGTCGCGGCGCTCGGGGGCAACGCGCTCCTACGGCGCGGCCAGCGCCCCGACGCCGAAGTCCAGCGCGCCAACGTGGCCGCCGCGGTGCGCGCGCTGGCACCGCTGGCCGCCGACAACGAGCTGGTCGTCACACACGGCAACGGTCCGCAGGTGGGGATCCTCGCGTTGGAGAGTGCTGCCGACCACTCGCTCGCCCACCCCTATCCCTTCGATGTCCTGGGCGCCCAGACCCAGGGCATGATCGGCTACTGGTTGTTGCAGGCGCTGCAGAACGCGCTGCCCGGTCGTCAAGTGGCTGCACTGATCAATCAGACCCTGGTCGCGCGGGGGGACCCGGCGTTTCGCGACCCGACCAAGTTCGTCGGTCCGGTCTACGACCGGGCGGAGGCCCGACGGCTTGCCGCGGAGCGCGGCTGGGTGGTCAAGCCGGACGGCGACCGGTGGCGCCGCGTCGTCCCCTCCCCGCGGCCCCGGCGCGTGGTGGAGACCCGGCTGATCCGACTCCTGCTGGACTCGGGAGCCATCGCGGTCTGCGGCGGGGGAGGTGGCGTTCCGGTCATCCGCAACGAGCAGGGGCACCTCGCCGGGGTCGAGGCGGTGGTCGACAAGGACCTGACCGCCGCATTGCTGGCCGAGGCACTGGAAGCCGACATCCTCCTCCTGCTCACCGATGTCGCACAGGTCATGGTCGACTACGGCACCCCCGAGGAACGCGGTATCGCCAACGCCACACCCGCGGAACTGGCCGCGCTGGACCTTCCGGCCGGCTCCATGGGGCCCAAGGCCGAGGCGGCCTGCCGGTTCACCGAGCTCACCGGGGGAACGGCCGCGATCGGTTCGCTCGCCGACGCCGCGGAGATCGTGGCGGGTCGGGCGGGCACCGTCGTCACCCCCAGCGGGACCTATCCCGGAACGGGCCTCGCCGGTCCGGGGCGTCCCACCGGCCTCGGCCCGGAGACCGGGCAGGAGAAGCGGTAGCCCTGCCCTGCGCGCGGCGGATCACCGCCCCGGAAGCCACTGGGTATCGCGCCTGTCGGCCGGACCGGTGACGGTCCCGGTTCCCTCGCCCTGCGGCGCCGGCCCGGCCTTCGTGCGCGGCGGCGCCGACAGGACAGCGATCAGCAACAGCATCCAGGCGGTGAAGGTGACCAGCGGCTGTACCAGCAGCGTCACCAGACCGGCCCAGGTCTGGGTGCCCAGGTCCGCGCCGACCTGGAGGAGGATCCAGACGAAGGGCAACGCCGCTGCCAGCAGGTTGACAACCAGCGCCACGGTGACCAGGCCTCCGCGTGCGGGGCGTCGCCACAGGGTGAGGCCGATCCCGACGACCAGCAGTACGGCGGGTGGCCCGAGCTGACGCACGAGTACGAACCAGGGGACACCGAGGGATTCCATCCGCAGCAGTCTAGGTCCGGGCCGTGGCTAGTCCCACTGGAAGAAGCGGGTCGCCAGGACCGTACCCACGAGTGCCCAGACGAGGAGGACCAGCGCGGGAAGGACGGGGAAGGCCGCGCCGCCGGTGAGCACCGCTCGCAGGCCCGAGGCCAGAGCGGTGATCGGGAGCGCCTCCACCACCGGTTGCACGGCGCTCGGGTAGCGGTCGACCGGGAAGACGACGCCGCCCAGGCCGAGCAGTACCACGTAGACCAGGTTGGCCGCGGCCAGGGTCGCCTCGGCGCGCAGGGTTCCGGCCATCAGCAGCGCCAGCGAGCTGAACGCCGCGGTGGCCAGCACCAGTAGCACGACCGACGCGAGGATCGCGCCCAGGCCGCCGGAGGGACGCCATCCCAGGGCCAGTGCCACCCCGGAGAGCATCGCCACCTGGATTGCCTGAACGGCCAGTACCGCCATCGTCTTGGCGCCCAACAGGCCCAGCCGGGACAGCGGGGTGGCTCCGAGACGTTTGAGCACGCCGTAGCGCCGCTCGAAGCCGGTGCCGATCGCCTGGCCGGTGAAGGCGGTGGACATCACCGCCAGCGCGATGATGCCGGGGGCCAGGAAGTCCACTCGGGGCCCGTCGCCGAGGTCCAGTAGGGAGGTGGTGCTGAACCCGATCAGCAGCAGGACCGGGATCACCATGGTCAGCAGCAGTTGCTCGCCGTTGCGCAGCAGTACCCGCAGTTCCATTCCGGCCTGGGCCAGGATCAGGCGGTTCAGTGGTGCCGCACCGGGGCGGGGGGTGAAGGTTCCGGGTTCGACGAAGGAAGGGGAGGAAGTCATGATTCGCGCAGGTCCCGACCGGTGAGTTCGAGGAAGACGTCTTCGAGGGTGCGCCGTTGGATGCGCAGGTCCTCGGGCAGGATGTCGTTGGCCGCGCACCAGGTGGTCACGGTGGCCAGGAAACCGGGGTCCACTCCGCCCGGCTCGGTGGTGGTGACGACGTACTGGCCGCCGGAATGCTCCTCCACACCGCACCGTCCGGGCAGGGCCCGCAGCAGGGACGTGGAGTCCAGGCCGGGGGAGGCGCGGAAACGCAGTTCGTGGTCGGCGTCGGTGAGGTCGCCGGTCGGGCCGTCGGCGACCACGCGACCGCGATCGATGATCACCACGCGGTCGGCCAGGCGTTCGGCCTCCTCCATGTAGTGGGTGGTCAGTACGACCCCCACTCCGGAGGCCCGCAGCTCGGTGACCAGGTCCCAGGCCGCCATCCTGGCCTGGGGGTCCAACCCGGCGGTGGGCTCGTCCAAGAAGACCAGTTCGGGGCGGCCGATCACCGCGGCGGCAAGGGAGAGCCGCTGCTGCTGGCCGCCCGACAGCCGACGAAACGGGGTACGCGCCGCCGATGTCAACCCCAGACGTTCCAGGAGGAGGTCGGGAGGGACGGGAGCGGCGTGGAAGGAGGCCATCAACCGCAGCCACTCGCCGGCGCGTGCGCCGGTCGGTACCCCACCCGACTGCAACATGACCCCGACCTTGGGTTTGAGGGTGCGCGCGTCGCCGATCGGGTCGAGTCCGAGGACGCGGACCCGGCCGGCGTCACCGCGCCGAAACCCTTCGCAAATCTCGATGGTGGAGGTCTTGCCGGCACCGTTGGGCCCCAGGAGAGCGGTCACGGCCCCACGCGGTGCACAGAAGGACACGCCGGCCACGGCGGTGGTGTCGCCATAGCGTTTGACCAAGTCGGTTACCTCGACCGCGGCTGTGTCCATGACCGAAAGTGTAGGACGGCACCGCACGTGGGGTGCACCGGCCCGTGTCGGCGACGTCGCGCAGCAGGGGCCGTCGCCCCCGGGGCCGTCGTGTCGCACAGTCGGGACCATCGATTTCCCTTCCATTATTTGAGACTGGAGTCTCAAATAATGGATATTGTGCGCCTGTGTCTTCATCCCGGTTGGCCGTGTGGCGCGTTTCATTGCCGCGAAACGCCTGTTAGGCAAGGCTAACCTGCGTGATCTATGGCATCGGTCACGGTTTGCCGAAGGGGACTTAATTAAGCCACACTGATGTTGTGAAATACATGGGCGATCATCAGCGAGCAGACGGGACGGCCGTATCGGGCACGTCCCGCGCGCACGCTGTGCCCGAGCTCGGTGCCGAGACCGGCACGCGCGCCCGGGTCGCCCGCCTCATTCTCGAACATGGTCCGATCACGGCGTCCATGCTGGGCGAGCGGCTCGGACTGACGCCCGCCGCGATCCGCCGCCATCTCGACAATCTCATGGCCGAAGGAATGGTCGAGGCCCGCGACGCCCGCCCTATGGGGCGCCGGGGCAGAGGCCGTCCCGCCCGCGTCTTCGCGCTCACGGGTGCGGGGCGCGACGCCTTCGTCCACGGCTACGACGACCTCGCCTCCAGCGCACTGCGCTTCCTCGCCGAGAAAGCCGGTCCCGAGGCAGTCGCCGAGTTCGCCCACCGTCAGGTGGCCGACCTCGAACGCCGCTACCGTCCTCTGCTCGCCGCCGTCCCTCCGCAACAGCGGATCCGGCTGCTCGCAGAGGCACTGTCGGCCGACGGCTACGCGGCCTCGGCCACAAAGGCCCCCGTGCCCGGCGGCGGAGAGCAGCTGTGCCAGCATCACTGCCCGGTCGCCCACGTGGCAGCGGAGTTCCCGGAGCTGTGCGACGCCGAGGTCGAGGCGTTCTCGCGGCTGCTGGGCACACCGGTGCGGCGCCTGGCCACCATCGCCCACGGCGACGGTGTCTGCACCACGCACGTCAGTCCCCGCGACATCAGTACCAGTGCCCACGCCGGCGCCCGCCCCGAGCGGAACGCCGAGGGGCAACGCCAAAACAGGACGTCCCGTCCAGGAGGATCCGCGTAATGACGTCTATCGCGCACCCCGAGCTCGAAGGGCTCGGCACCTATGAGTACGGCTGGGCCGACTCCGACGTGGCCGGCGCCTCCGCGCGCCGAGGCCTCAACAAGGATGTCGTCCTCGACATCTCCGGCAAGAAGAGCGAGCCGGAGTGGATGCGCGACCTGCGCCTGAAGTCCCTCAAGCTCTTCGACAAGAAGCCCATGCCGGCCTGGGGCGCCGACCTCTCGAAGATCGACTTCGACAACATCAAGTACTTCGTGCGCTCCACGGAGAAGCAGGCCACCTCGTGGGAGGACCTGCCCGAGGACATCAAGAACACCTATGACAAGCTCGGCATCCCCGAGGCCGAGAAGCAGCGCCTGGTCGCCGGTGTCGCCGCGCAGTACGAGTCCGAGGTCGTCTACCACCAGATCCGTGAGGACCTGGAGGAGCAGGGCGTCATCTTCCTGGACACCGACACCGCCCTGAAGGAGCACCCCGAGCTCTTCCAGGAGTACTTCGGCACGGTGATCCCCCCCGGCGACAACAAGTTCGCCGCGCTCAACACGGCCGTGTGGAGCGGTGGCTCGTTCATCTACGTGCCGCCGAACGTCAACGTCGAGATCCCGCTCCAGGCCTACTTCCGGATCAACACCGAGAACATGGGCCAGTTCGAGCGGACGCTGATCATCGTCGACGAGGGCGCCTACGTCCACTACGTCGAGGGCTGTACCGCACCGATCTACAAGTCGGACTCGCTGCACTCCGCGGTCGTGGAGATCATCGTCAAGAAGAACGCCCGCTGCCGTTACACGACCATCCAGAACTGGTCGAACAACGTCTTCAACCTGGTCACCAAGCGCGCCGTGGCCTACGAGGGCGCCACCATGGAGTGGATCGACGGCAACATCGGCTCCCAGGTCACCATGAAGTACCCGGCTGTCTACCTCATGGGCGAGCACGCCAAGGGCGAGACGCTGTCCATCGCCTTCGCCGGCGAGGGCCAGCACCAGGACACCGGGTCCAAGATGGTGCACTGCGCGCCCAACACCTCGTCCACCATCATCTCCAAGTCGGTGGCCCGTGGCGGGGGACGTGCCTCCTACCGCGGTCTGGTCCAGGTCCAGGAGGGTGCGGAGCACTCCAAGTCCACGGTCAAGTGCGACGCGCTCCTGATCGACACGATCAGCCGCTCCGACACCTACCCCTACGTGGACCTGCGCGAGGACGACGTGGAGATGGGCCACGAGGCCACCGTCTCCAAGGTCAGTGAGGACCAGCTCTTCTACCTCATGAGCCGTGGGATGGACGAGGACGAGGCCATGGCCATGATCGTCCGCGGGTTCGTCGAGCCCATCGCGCGCGAACTCCCCATGGAGTACGCGCTGGAACTGAACCGGCTCATCGAGCTTCAGATGGAAGGAGCGGTCGGCTAATCATGGCCAGCCCCAATCTCGGAATCAAGGAACACTCGCACGGCGGGGACCTTCCTGTTTCCAAACTCGACGTCCACGGATCGTTCGACCTGAACGACTTCCCCAAGCCCAACGGGCGTGAGGAAGAGTGGCGCTTCACCCCGCTGCGCCGCCTCAGGGGCCTGCACGACGGCCGCGACATCGCCGACGGCGTGGTCACGGTCGACATCAAGGCGCCCGACGGCGTCACGGTTGAGACAGTGGGCCGCGACGACGCTCGACTGGGCACGTCCTTCCTGCCCACCGACCGGGTCAGCGCCCTGGCCTACGCCACCTTCGCCACCGCCACCGTCGTGACGGTGCCAAAGGACGTCCAGGCCGACGCCCCGGTGTTCGTCACGACCACCGGTGTCGAGCAGGGTGACGCCTACGGCCACATCGTGGTGCGTGCCGAGCGCCACTCCAGCGCCACCGTGGTCCTGGAGTACACCGGAAGCTCCGTCTACGCCGACAACGTCGAGTTCATCGTCGAGGACGGCGCCCGACTCAACGTCATCAGCCTCCAGGACTGGGAGCGCGACGCCGTCCAGGTCTCGCACCACTACGCCAGGGTCGGCCGCGACGCCCGCTTCAAGAGCTTCGTGATCACGCTGGGCGGCGACCTCGTCCGGCTGTCGCCCAAGGTCGCCTACACCGGCCCCGGCGGCGACGCCGAGCTGCACGGCCTCTACTTCACCGGTCCGGGCCAGCACCACGAGCACCGCTCGCTCATCGACCACAACGTGTCCAAGACCCGGAGCCGGGTCGAGTACAAGGGCGCGCTCAGTGGAGAAGGCGCCCACGCGGTGTGGATCGGCGACGTCATCATCGGCGAGGGCACCGAGGGCACCGACTCCTACGAGCTCAACCGCAACCTCGCACTCACCGACGGCACCCGGGTCGACTCCGTTCCCAACCTGGAGATCTTCACCGGAGAGGTCGAAGGGGCGGGCCACGCCAGTGCCTCCGGCCGTCTCGACGACATTCACCTCTTCTACCTCCAGTCGCGCGGAATTCCCGCCGACGAGGCCCGACGCCTGGTGCTGCGCGGCTACTTCGCCGAGCTCATCAACCGCATCGAGGTCCCGGAGCTGCGCGAGCGGATCATGGAAGAGGTCGAGGAGAAGCTGGCTCTCCATGAGTAACGACGGTTTCGTACGGGCCTGCGGCCTGGGCGACCTCCCCGACGAGGGCGCCCTGGCCGTGGAGGTCGACGACAACCCGGTCGCGATCGTGCGCTCCGAGGGGCAGGTCTACGCCCTGCGCGACGTCTGCTCCCACGCCGAGGTCAACCTGTCGGAGGGCGAGGTCGAGGACGGCACCATCGAGTGCTGGCTGCACGGTTCGTGCTTCGACCTGCGCACGGGAAAGCCGATCAACCCGCCCGCAACCCAGGCGGTACCCACGTACGTAGTGAAGATCGACGGCGACGACGTCCTCGTCGCGTTGAACACGAAGAACTCTTAGAGGCTGATCAATAAGATGACCAAGTTCGAGATTCGCGGTCTGCGCGCCGATGTCCTCATCGGTGCCGACGAGCGCCAGGAGATCCTCAAGGGCGTCGACCTCACCATCAACTCCGGTGAGACCCACGCCATCATGGGCCCCAACGGCTCGGGCAAGTCCACTCTCGCCTACGCCATCGCGGGCCACCCCAAGTACGAGATCACCGGCGGCGACGTCCTCCTCGACGGTGAGAGCGTCCTGGAGATGAGCGTGGACGAGCGCGCCCGCGCCGGCATGTTCCTCGCCATGCAGTACCCGGTCGAGGTCCCCGGCGTCTCCATGTCCAACTTCCTGCGCAGCGCCGTCACCGCCGTGCGTGGAGAGGCCCCCAAGCTGCGGGCCTTCTCCAAGGAGCTCCAGGGCGCCATGAGTGGCCTCTCCATCGAGTCCTCCTTCGCCGCCCGCGGCGTCAACGAGGGCTTCTCCGGCGGTGAGAAGAAGCGCCACGAGATCCTCCAGCTCGAGCTGCTCAAGCCGAAGGTGGCCATCCTCGACGAGACCGACTCCGGCCTCGACGTGGACGCGCTCAAGGTCGTGTCCGAGGGCGTCAACCGCGCCCGGGCCACCGGTGAGGTCGGCGTCATGCTGATCACCCACTACACCCGGATCCTCAACTACGTGAAGCCCGACTTCGTGCACGTCTTCGCGGCCGGCCGTATCGCCGAATCCGGCGGTCCCGAGCTCGCCGACGTGCTGGAGGCCGACGGCTACGAGCGGTTCGTGAAGGCGGGCGCTTAACCGTGACCGCACGCGAGCTGGACGTCGAGGCGATCCGGGCCGATTTTCCGATCCTGGCCCGGAGCGTCCGCGACGAGCGTCCGCTGGTGTATCTCGACTCCGGGGCGACCTCGCAGAAACCCCGGCAGGTCCTCGATGCCGAGCGGGAGTTCTACGAACACCACAACGCGGCGGTGCACCGCGGCGCGCACCAGCTCGCGGAGGAGGCCACCGACGCCTATGAGGCCGCCCGCGCCACCATCGCGGCCTTCATCGGTGCCCAGACAGACGAGGTGGTGTTCACCAAGAACGCCACCGAGGCCGTCAACCTCGTCGCCTACGCCATGAGCAACGCCGCCACCGCGGGCGACGAATTCGCCCGCATGGTGGTCGGGCCGGGCGACGAGGTCGTCGTCACCGAGATGGAGCACCACGCCAACCTGGTGCCCTGGCAGGAACTGTGCAGGCGCACCGGGGCGACCCTGCGCTGGTTCGGGCTCACCGACGAGGGCCGTCTGGATCTGTCCGATCTCGACGAACTGGTCAACGAGCGCACCAAGCTGGTCGCGCTCGCCCACCAGTCCAACGTGCTGGGCACCGTCAACCCGGTCGCCACCATCGCCGCCCGCGCCCGTGAGGTCGGTGCGCTGGTGCTCCTGGACGGCGCCCAGTCGGTACCGCACATGCCGGTGGACGTCGCCGCACTCGACGCCGACTTCCTGGTGTTCTCCGGGCACAAGATGCTCGGGCCCAACGGGATCGGCGTGCTGTGGGGCCGTCGCGAGCTGTTGGCGGGCATGCCGCCCTTCATCTCGGGCGGCTCCATGATCGGTGTCGTGCGTATGGAGGGCGCCACCTGGGCGGACCCGCCGCAGCGTTTCGAGGCCGGCGTGCCGATGGCCCCGCAGGCGGTCGGGCTGGCCGCTGCGTGCGACTACCTCAGTGCCATCGGAATGGACAACGTCGCCGCCCATGAGCACGCGCTCGTGGAATACGCGCTCAAACAGGTGGGTTCCATCGAGGGCGTGCGCATCATCGGCCCCACTGACGCCGATGGGCGTGGTGGAGCGGTGTCCTTCACGGTCGAGGGTATTCATCCCCACGATGTGGGGCAGGTGTTGGACGATCGCGGTCTGGCCGTGCGGGTGGGGCACCACTGCGCGTGGCCGCTGCACCGGCGCTACTCGGTCATCGCCACCACCCGCGCCTCGTTCTACCTCTACAACTCCTTCGCCGACGTGGACGCCTTGGCCGACGGTATCCGCGAGGCGCAGCGGTTCTTCGGCGTGGCCCGAAGCTAGAAGGGGCGTTTGGAAACCATGAAGCTGGACGCGATGTACCAGGAGATCATCCTGGACCACTACCGCAACCCTCACCACAAGGGTTTGCGGGACCCGTTCAACGCGGAGAGCCACCACATCAACCCGACCTGCGGGGACGAGGTGACGCTGCGCGTCGCCCTGGATCCCGCGGGGGCCGAGCTCGACAGCGCGGCCACGGTCGCCGACGTCTCCTACGACAGCATGGGCTGCTCCATCAGCCAGGCCAGTGCCTCGGTCATGGCCGACCTGCTGATCGGCAAGACGGTCGACGAGGGACTGGCCGTGCTGGACGAGTTCACCACCCTGATGCAGTCCAGGGGACAGGGCGAACCCGACGAGGACGTGTTGGAAGACGCCGTCGCCTTCGCCGGGGTCTCCCAGTACCCGGCCCGTATCAAGTGCGCCCTGCTCGCCTGGATGGCGTGGAAGGACGCGACGGCCAAGTCACTGGCAACAGAGAAGGAGGGCGCCGCATGACCGCAGGAAACGAGACCGTCCAGGTCCCCGACACCGACGCTCCGAACGTCCAGGACGCGGGTGAGGGCACCGAGGTCGACCAGGAGCTCCAGGAAGAGCTCATCGAGGCGTTGAAGGACGTCATCGATCCCGAACTCGGCGTGAACGTCGTGGACCTCGGGCTGATCTACGGCGTCAACGTCGACGGTCAGATCATCACCATCGACATGACCCTGACCAGCGCCGCCTGTCCCCTGACCGACGTGCTCGAGGAGCAGGCCAACAGCGCGCTGGAGGAGTTCGGCCGCGAGGTCAAGATCAACTGGGTCTGGATGCCGCCGTGGGGTCCGGACAAGATCACCGATGACGGGCGCGACCAGCTGCGCATGCTCGGTTTCAACGTCTGAGACCGTTCGAGACCATGCCGAGGGGGTGTCCCGCCACAGGGCGGGGCGCCCCCTCGTGCCCTCCGCCGAAACAGTGCCCCGGTGGAGGGGCTAGGGGACCACCACGGTCTGCACGCTCTCGCGCAGGGCGAAGCCCAGCTTCTCGTAGAGCCCCCGTGCCGGATTGCCCTCGGTCACCGCCAGCCCGAGCTCGGCCGTGCCGCGGTCGGCGGCCAGCACCACGGCGCGGCGCAGAAGAGCCGCGCCTGTTCCCCGTGGAGCGCGGGGATGTTTGAAGAGTTCCCCGACCCAGTCCAGGTCCGGTTCGCGCTCGAACACCAGCACCCCTGCCAGCACCCGATCCTCGGGATCCACCGCCAGCCCGCTCGCCGGTAGCAACGGGCCCAGGACCGCGCCCGACAGCAGGTGTTCGTACAGCGAGCGGCTCGTCGCGGCGTCCCAGGCGTGGTGGTCGGGATGCCCGGGGGGATAGGCGGCTTCGAGCGCGGGCAGCACCGCGTCGATGTCGCGGTCGTACGGTGTGATCCGGATTCCTTCGCCCAGGACGGGTGAGCGCCAGTCGGGGGGAGAGGCAACGCGGCGCAGGTCGCGACGGAGGTCGTGCGCGTGGCGCATGGGGATCGCGCCCCGTCGCAGTAGTTCTTCGCCCAGGGGCGGGTCGACGCTCACGGCCCAGCCGGACAACCGGGTCAGGATCGTGTCGACGGTTCCCGGACCCAAAGGACGCACCGTATGCGCCCAGGGGAGTCCGGCGCGGGTGTCGCGCAGATAGCTGAGTGCCGGGGCACCGTCGTCGTCGAAAGCGACGTGCCGGCCGGTTTCGGCCGCGGTCACGGCGTTCCCGTGCGGTGGAGTGGCGCTGCGCTCATGTCCGCACAGTGTGGACCGCGCTTTCTCGCCCCGCAACCCGGTTCTTCGTCGTCTCAGCGCGAGGCGTAGAGCGTGGACCGCAATTCGGCCGCGATGTCGTCGTCACCGCGTTTGGTCAGCATTTCGATGAGTTGCGTCGGATTGTTGTTCGTCCTGTCCTCGCCGTCCTCGCTGATCCGACGGCCGATGATCTCCAACGCCTCGTCGGTTCCCGCAGCCGCGGTGTAGCCGATCAGGTTGAGAGCCTTGCCGATGGAGCCGTTGTCGCCCAATGCTGCCGTGGGCAGCAGCCGGGCGTCCAAGCGGTCGCCGTTGACGGTGATGAACACGCGGTCGCCGGGCTGGGCCCCCTGGCGGCGCAGCAACGGTCGCAACGAGTCGAACGCGGGCTGGTCCCGCCATACCAGGACCAGGAGATCCGCGCCGGGGCCGGTCAGGCACAGCAACCGTCCCGGCTGCAGCCCCAGATGGGTGGCGTAGCCCGGGGGGACGGTCACCGGTGCGCCGTTGAGCTGGTCGGCGCTGACGTCCACCCGGTGCCACCAGCGTCCGTCCGGTGCGCGGAAGCAGCGAGCCGAGGTGGAGACCCCCAGAACGGGCTCCGGCCGAGGTGCGGCAACCGTCGGCCTGCGCCGTATCGGCAGGCCGCCCGCGGTGGTGGAACCGGGGGAGTCGGGGGTGACCGCTGCGTGTCCGGAGAAGGCGGGCGCCTCGGGGGCGTCGAGGGGCACCGTTTCGTCGACCAGAACGTAGCCGTCGTGGATACTCACGCCGGGCGTACTCAGCAGCCAGGCGCGCAGCGCCTGCGCTCTGATCCCGAGCTTGCCCAGGCGGAGCCCGGCCTCGGTGATGCTGGGCTGGCCCACCACGACCTGGCGGGTCTGCCAGCGCAGCGTTCCCGTCTCCGCCGACAGCAGCCATCCGTTGTCCAGACGGCGGTCGGTGAAGAGGGTGATGATCACCCGCCACAGCGGGATCCCGAGGGACGGGATGTCCACGGGGTGGTCGGGGTGGGAGCCGATCAGGTGATCCACCGTGGTGGCGGTGCCGAGCTGTTCGGAGACGTCGCGTACGTGCTTGGCGATGGGCGCGCCGGCAGGCGAGCCGAGCCAATGGAGCAGGCGCTCTTCGACGGTGCGCTGGGCGGTGCGGAGCTCGCCGATCTCCACCCGTAGCTGGTCCGAGAGCAGCCTGATGCTGGTGGGGTCGGCGGCGAACAGTCGTTCGGCGGCAACCAGCCGCTCAAGGTCGTTCCACTCGCGAAACAGCCGGTCGAGCAGATCGATCAGCGGGTACTGGCCGAGTTCGGGGGCCGGCGCGGTGGCGATGTCGGGGACTTCGGGAACGGCCGGGGTCTCCCCGCGCATTGCCTTGGGCGGGCCGAAGGCGGGGCGCCGCAGGGTGCGGCCCGGGCCCAGAAGGGTACTGCCACCGCGCCGGGCCAGCGCAGGCGTCGCCCCGGTGGCCGAACTGGATCGTCCGGAGCGGCCCGAGCGGGTGGGAGCCGCGTTGGCCCGCTCCTCGGCGAGATCCTCGTCCCGGTTGGCCCGGAGCGCGCGCAGGGTGCGGATGGCGCGGGTGGCCGGGCTCTGCGGTGAGATCTCGGGATCGGTCGTGGGGCCCGCGCAGTCCGAGCCGGTCGCGTTGGTGAGATAGGCCAGCGCGTTGTGCACGTGCTCGGGGGCCGAGGCGGGGATCCAGTTGGCGACGGTCCGCACTGCCTCGATCATCAGAGCGGGGGAGGGGGTCGGCCCGCCGCTGGGGTCGCGGGTGAACGGGTGGACCGCCCGCCACATGACCATGCTGACGACCTCGACGACGTCGCAGTTGCCGGGGAAGCCCCATTCGCGCATGGTTGCGGGGGAGGCCGCGACGAGTTGTTCCCAGTTGCCGGCTGTGGCCAGCACCGCGCCGCGGACGGGCTCGGCGACCTCGTCCATGTCGACGGACAGCGCCCGCAGGGTGGGGAGGAATTCGCAGACGGCGAGGTGGTCCCACTGTTCCACGGTGAGCCGCGCGAGGCAGTGCGCAAGCCAGGTGGGCCCGGCGATGTCGAGGACGCGGGGGAGGGGCAGCGAGCGCCACCAGCCGTCCACGAGTCGGGTGTGCTGCAGGATCTCGGAGATGTCGGCTGACTTGCTCCAGCGAAGAGCCGGGGCGAGGTCGGTTAGGCAGATCGGGGAGACGGCGTTCATCTGCTGGGGACCTCGACCTCCTGGCATACGGCTCGCGAGCGTGTGGGAGCGGCACTGGCATTCGGCTGTGCGCTACACACTACGCCTCCCCGGGCGTGCGCGGATGCCGGACGTGTGGGTTCGATGCGGCGGCTGCGCCTTGCGGGAGATCGCGTTCGGAGCTGAATGCTGATTCGACTTTACGTGGTGCTGATCTCTCGCAGATCGTACGGGCGTGCGCGCGCTATGTGTAGCCCAAGGCGGAGAAAACGGACAGTCGATGGTGAAGTGGCAGGTCAGTGGATCTCGTTCTGGCGTGGGGAATGATCGTCCGACATTCGCTTTTGCTGTGGCAGAAGTCACATTATTGACGCGTCGGGTGGGGGGCCGGTCAGCGGACCGGCCCCCCACCCGACCCCCGAGGTCGCTGTCTACTCGGCGGCCAGGGTGGCCACCGTCTCCGGATAGATCGGGACGCTCGCCTTGTTGCCGGGATTCACGGCCAGCCCCACGTTGCCGGGCAGCACGTCGGCGAGGTCCTGGGTCGGGATGATCGTGTACGGCAGTTCTCCACTGCGCGCGCTCAACTGCTCCTCGGAGGTGAACACGGGGACGAACGGCGAACCCTTGAGGTCCAGCGTCGGCAGCGCGATGGAGCCGTCGTCCTGGACGCCGGATCCTTCGGGAAGGGGGACCCACAGTGAGCCCTCCCGCAGGGCGCCGATGAAGCGCGACACCGACTCCGCGCCCTCGCTCTGGGTGTCGTCCGCGCTCTCGGGGGCGGCGGCGGTCCGCTCTATGGCCTCGGCGAGGGCGTTCTCCACCGGGTTGACGGGAAACGGTACGGAATCGCCTTCGGCCGAGCCGGTCGGCGTGGTCATGGCAGGACGCTCCTTATGAGTAGGGCACGAGGGTCGGAATCGGCATCCCCGAGGAGTGGTGCGCACGGTTCCCGGATGCCTCGACCAAAACCCGCATTTCATCAAACGCGCCGGTGAACAGCGGCGGTATGCTTATCTGGTCCGCTTTACCCCGACCGTTCGGCTTGACACATTCACCCTCGTGTTACGCAAGGCACGCACTCCGTGGTCCCCATGGGCCCCGTCATTCAGCGTGTCGGTGTCAAGCAGCATGATTGGTTGACGTGACTGATCTCGAGATGAACCCCCCTGACCGCATGCAGGCGGAGACCTCCGCGGTCATCCGCTCTTACGTCGCCATCGGGGACAGCATTACCGAAGGGCTCGACGACCCGAATCCTGATGGCTCCTACCTCGGGTTCGCCGATCGCCTGGCCCAGCACCTGGGCGCTGCCACCTCGGGCTTCCGATATGCCAACCTCGCCGTACGGGGCCGCCGATCGCACCAGATCTTCGGCGAGCAGTTGGAGCAGACACTGAAGTTCGCCCCCGAACTCGTCACGGTCAACGCCGGCGGCAACGACGTCCTGCGTCCCAACACCAACCTCGACCGCCTCGCCCAGCAGTTCGACGACGGTGTGCGCCGGCTGCGCGAGGCAGGTATCCGGGTGGTCATCCTCTCCGGCTACGACACCGGCTGGATCCCGGTGCTGCGGGTCTACCGTGGACGTATCGCCGTGTTCAGCATGCACCTGCGCGCCATCGCCGAGCGCAACGACTGCGACATCGTCGACCTGTGGTCGATGAACGCCCTCAACGACCCGCGTGCCTGGAGCACCGATCGCCTGCACTTCAACGGGGCGGGCCACCAGATCGTCACCGCGCGCATCGCCGAGATCCTCGGGCAGCCCATGGGCGGCCGTGAACTCTGGGCCCACCCCTGGGCGACACCCAACCTCCAGCTCCCGCGGATCCTGCGCCGTCGTCAGACCCGCAAGTGGGCCGTGGACTATCTGGTGCCCTGGTTGAGTCGCCGGGCGATGGGCCGTTCCTCGGGTGACGGCCGTCTTCCCAAGCGGCCCGACATGACCGAACTGGCACCCGACGAGGACTAGCGTCCGCTCATGCCCTCCGGATCAGGATTCCGGTTGCCCCTTGCGTCGATACCCCGACCGCAGCGGACCACCAGCCAGATCCAGGATCTGCGTGGCCACCATCACAAGAGCGCCGGCATCCCCGGTGCTCGCCAGGCGCTGCGCCTGTGCCAGTCGGGCGTGCACCACCGGATCGCACTCCAGCAGCCGCTGGGACAGCCACTTGCCCGCTCCCGACCACTCCCGCCGCACCAGCAGCACCAACCGTGCCCCGCTCCGCACGGTCTCGGCCGCGATGAATCCTCGCTCGTCGGTGTCGGTGCACCCCGTCAGGTCGTCCACCAGGTCGGTCAGCGCATAGCGCGCGTCCTCCAATTCACCGGGTGTGGCGGGGGAGGGGCCGGCCGCAAGGCGAGCGCGCGCCTGGCGTGCGATGGACGCCCCGGTGCCCTCGACGTCGATCAGGAGCTCCCCCGTGGCACACATCGACAACAGGGGCGAGCACCGGGAGGCCGCCTCCCTGCGCGCAGCAGAGTGCCACGACGCCTCGGTGTGCGCGAACACCTCCACCGGCCATTCCCGGTGGACCAGGCTTTCGCGGTAAGGAGCCGGAGGGCCGGTGAGGATCACCACGATGTCCAGGTCCGACGTCGGGGTACGCCGCGGTGTACGGGAACTGCCCGCCAGAAAGGCCGCCCGCGCGTCCGGATGGTTCTTCCACAGCAGATCGATCGCTGCTTCCAGGGGGTCCATGCGGGTATTCAACCCGAATCCGGGCCGCAGCGCGCTCCCTTGCGGAGGCCGTTCCTGCGCGACCTCATCCCCTCGACAGGCTGCGGATCAGATCGCTCACATGGACGACCCCCATGCACTGGCCGAACTCGTTCACCGCGATCAGGTCCTCGTACACCCGCTCGCGCTCGGTGCCCGCCGACCGCAGCGCCGCGAGAGCCGGAGCCGTGCGCGCAACCGTCCGGGGAGCACCTGCCAGCCGCTGAGCGGGGCGCCGCGCGTGCAGCGCATGTCCGTAGGGCCCGGTGATGGACAGCAGGAACCGGGCACGGTCCAGCGCCGCCACCGGGCGTTCCCGGTGGTCGATGAGGATGACGCTGCTGAGTGCGGAGTCGTTGCCGAACGCTTCCAGCACCTCTTCGGAGGTGGCATCCTGCGTCATCGTCACCGCCGGGACCATGAATTCCGAGACCCGCGGACCCACGTCGACACCGGTCGATGTCGACTCCAACAGCGCCGCGTCCGGGATCGGGGCGACGCGTTCGCCGGGCGCCCAGTCGTCCCGCGCGAAGACCGGCCCCTGCGCCAATCGGACCCCCGCCTTGCGCAATCCCACCAACTGCGCTGTTGAGCACACCCCAGCGGCCAACGGAAAACTTCCCGCGCCCCGGCCGATACGGGTCATGCCCTCGACGATCGCGGTCAGCCGCTCGTCCCCGGGAACACCCGCAGTCAACTCCGCGTCCACGCGGAAGAAGAACGGCGCGGACCGTACGAGGAGGTCCGGCGCGATCCGCGCCGTCCCCAGCGCCGAGCGGAACCCCAGCTCCCGGAGCACGGCCACCCCACGCGTCAGCTGCTCGGACGGTAGTTCGCGCAGCCCGGCGTCCACCATGAGGGTGATGTCGCGAGGACGCCGCCCGGCGCGGCGAAACCAGCTTTCCAGCAAGGAGAACGGCTCCCGGCCCGCACACAGCAGCCGTGCGGGAACCGGCAGGACCAGCGGCAGCAGGCTTTCGCGATCCAGCGCGCTGCGGGCCAGCGCCAGGAGCCGTTCGCCCAGTGCAGCGGCGTCGTCGCCCTGCCCGGCGTCGGTGGCCGGGGCGACCTCCACGGCGAGCACCGCTCCGGAGTCCAGGTCCACGATCGGTCGCAGCCGAGCGGTCGGCGGCTCGGCCCGACCGGTTTCGAGCCGCGCGCCGCGGGGGGAGGCACTCGTGGGCAAAGACACCCGTTCATGCTCTCCGGGCAGGGAAACCTTCGAAAGACACCCCGGTGAAGACGTGTTGAACTCATCGCCCGTGCACAACGGTGGGGTGGGCGGGGGAGGTGTTCCCGCCCACCCCACCGTTGCCCGCGCTGCCACAAAAGGGTGCTGTGGGCGGCGCCGCGCCGTGCCGCGGGTTTTTCCGAGCACGCCACGGACCGCCCGCGACCGGGGAAGACACCGTTCGGGGTTACGGCCGGCGGAAGACCAGGGCGATGTTGTGCCCCCCGAAGCCGAAGGAGTTGTTGACCGCTGCGGCGTCGCCGGGAGCGAGCTCGCGCGGCTTGTCGCGCACGATGTCGACCACGACACCGGGATCGATCTCGCGGAGGTTGCGCGTGGCCGGCACCACACCGTTGTACAGGGACAGAACCGAGGCGATGGACTCCACCGCGCCGGCACCGCCCAGGAGGTGACCGGTCATGGACTTGGTCGAGGTGACCGCGACCCGGTCGGCCACGGAGTCGCCCAGCGCGCTGCGGATGGCGACGGTCTCGGCCACGTCGCCCGCGGGGGTGGACGTTGCATGCGCGTTGACGTGCACGATGTCGTCGGGGCTGAGCCCGGCGTCGGTGATGGCCGCGGAGATGGCGCGCGCCGCACCGGCACCCACCGGGTCGGGCTGCACGATGTCGTGGGCGTCGCAGGTGTAGCCGGAGCCGGCGGCCACCGCGTAGACCCGGGCGCCACGTGCGGCCGCGTGCTCGGCGGACTCCAGGATCACGATGCCGGCGCCCTCGCCCATGACGAAGCCGTCACGGTCGACGTCGAAGGGGCGCGATGCCGCCTGCGGGTCGTCGTTGCGGGTCGACAGCGCGCGCATGGAAGCGAACGAGGCGATGTTGAGCGGGTGGATCGCGGCCTCGGTGCCTCCGGCGATCACGACATCGGCACGGCCGGAGCGGATCATCTCGATGGCGTCGCCGATCGCCTCGGCGCTGGAGGCGCACGCGCTCACCGGGACGTGGGCCCCTGCCCGGGCGGTGAACTCCAGGGCGACGGCCGCTGCGGGGCTGTTGGGCATCAGCATCGGCACCGTGAACGGCGAGACGCGCTTCCAGCCCTGCTCGCGGAAGATGTCGTACTGGTTGAGGATCGTGAGGATCCCCCCTATGCCGCTGGAGACGACGACGCCCAGGCGCAACGGGTCGACCTCGGGAGCGCCGGCGTCGGCCCATGCCTCACGGGCGGCGACCAGCGAGAACTGCTGGGTCCGGTCGAGACGGCGCAGCCGGTGGCGCTCCAGTTTCTCGGCAGGGTCGACGGCGGCGACACCGCCGAAGTGCACGGGGAGTGAGTCGTGCCACTCCTCGGGAAGCGAGGTGATCCCCGACCGACCCTCGAGCAGCGCGGACCAGGTGGTGGCGACGTCACCCCCAAGAGGGGTGGTGGCTCCGAGGCCGGTGACGACGACTTCGCGAGTACTCATGGCCGATCGCCCTTCAGGTCAGATGGTCGAACCCCGATGGCGCGGTGCCGATGATGACGGGGAGGAGTGGGAGGCCGCGGGCCCCACCGGGATCGGTGGGCCCGCGGTGCCCGCCGGCGAACCGCTCCGGCGGGCGAGAAGAGCGAGGCGCCGCTACTTCTGGATGAAGGTGATGACGTCCTGGACCGTCTTGAGGTCCTTCAGCTGGTCGTCGGGGATCTCCACGCCGAACTTGTCCTGCGCGGCGACGGCGATCTCGACCATCGACAGGGAGTCGATGTCGAGGTCGTCCACGAAGCTCTTCTCCGGGCTGACCTGGTCCGCGGGGACACCGGCGATCTCGTCGATGATCTCGCCGAGGCCGGCCAGAATCTCCTGCTCAGAGTGGGCCATGTCAGGTTTCTCCTTCTTGATGCGAGTAGAACGGTTGGTCATGATGGGACCCCGGGCGCAACCGCCCGTGCGGGGTTGGTCCATCGATGTCTAGGGAATGCGCAAGACCTGCGCGGCATACGTCAGACCCGCGCCGTACCCCATGGTCAGCACAGTGCTTCCCGAGGGCAGCTCGCCGCGTCCGATCATGCGCGACAGCGCGAGCGGGACGGACGCCGACGATGTGTTGCCCGCGGTGACAATATCGCGGGCGATGAGCGCCTGCGGAGCCCCCAGCTTGCGAGCGATGGCTTCGACGATGCGCAGGTTGGCCTGGTGCGGGACGAACGCGGTCAGTTCCTCGGGGGCCACGCCCGCGCGTTCCATGGCCTCCAGCGCCACCGGGTACAGCTCGGTGGTGGTCCACCGGAAGACCGCCTGGCCTTCCTGGTGGAGGTATTTGTTCTCGCGCATGTAGATCTTGTCGGCGCGGTCTCCGGCGCTGCCCCAGGCCACGGGCCCGATGCCGGGCTCCTCCGAGGCGGACACGACCGCGGCCCCGGCACCGTCGGCGAAGATCACACACGTCGTTCGGTCGGTCCAGTCCATCCACTGCGACAGCTTCTCGGAGCCGATGACCAGGACGTTGCGCGCTGACCCCGCGCGTACCGCGTCATTGGCGACCGCCAGCGCGTAGCAGAAGCCCGCGCAGGCGGCGTTGACGTCGAAGGCGCCGGGCGCCTCGATCCCGAGGCGGGTGGCCACTCCGGCGGCGGCACTGGGGATCTGGTCGAGCTGGGTGCAGGTCGCGACGATGACGAGGTCGATGTCGGAGGGGCTCAGTCCGCTTGCTGCGAGCGCCTTGCCGCCCGCGACCACCGCCATGTCGCCCACGGTCTCGTCGGGACCGGCGATGCGCCGCTCCTTGATGCCGACGCGGCTTTGGATCCACTCGTCGGAGGTGTCGATCCGGGCTACCAGGTCGGCGTTGGTGACAACGTTGGCCGGCTGGTAGTCGCCGAAGGCGACGATGCGTGCTCCGGGTGAGCTCGGAGGAAATTTCATCAGCTCTGCCCTTCCAGGTCTGCGGTACCCGGACCCGCGTGCGCCTTGACGAGCTCGCGTGCACGGTCCAGGTCCTCGGGGGTCTTGACGGCGAGCAGTTCGACGCCTCGCATCGAGCGCTTTGCCAGACCGGTCAGAGTACCCGCGGGCGGCAGTTCGATCACGGCGGTCACGCCCAGGTCGATCAGCGACCGGGTGCAGGAGTCCCAGCGCACGGGGGAACTGATCTGGGACACGAGCCTGGAGAGGTAGTCGGTGCCCGAGGCCACTGCGGCGCCGTCGCGGTTGGACAGCAGCCGGACAACGGGGTCGACCGGTGTGAGCCCATCGGCCAGTACTTGTACCCGCTTCACCGCGGGCTCCATGTGGAGAGTGTGGAAGGCGCCGGCCACCGACAGCGGGCGCAGCCGGGCCTTGGCCGGAGGGGCGTCGGCGAACGCCTGAAGCTCGCCCAGGGTCCCGGCGGCCACGATCTGACCGGAGCCGTTGTCGTTGGCCGCTGTCAGCCCGGCTGCCCCGATCGCGGCCAGCACCTCGTCGCGGTCACCGCCCAGGACCGCGGTCATCCCGGTGGGGGCGACCGCGGCGGCGTCGGCCATCCCGCGGCCTCGCTCGGCGACCAGGGCCAGCGCGTCGCTGGGGGAGAGAACGCCGGCGATCGCGGCGGCGGTGAACTCGCCGACGCTGTGTCCGGCGACGACGTCGACGGACCCGCGGGCCTCGTCCAGGGTGCCCAACAGCGCGGTGGCCGCGGCTGCCCCTGCACTGACCAGCAGGGGTTGGGCCACTGCTGTGTCGCGGATCTCATCGGCGTCTGCGGTCGTGCCGTAGCGAACCAGATCGAGCCCGGCGACCTCGGACCATTCGGCGAACACTTCGGTCATACCGGGGAGTTCGAGCCATGGGGAGAGGAAACCGGGAACCTGGGCACCTTGGCCGGGAGCGACGATTGCAAGCACGACATCAACCTTGCCCTGTGGAACATCACCAGCTTGATGGGGACAGGCACGAACTTTGACCATCTCGTTTTGTAGGCTTTCCACAAAGAGGGTGGAGTGGGGGCCGTAAGTGCGTGTTCCATCTCACCTTATGACCGCTTGGTAGTGCACGGGGGCGCCGCCCGGAGGAGCAGGCTGCCACCCTAAGGAGGGTGACCACGGATTCTCATGACTCCTCGCCCGATTCCGACGCCGAAAGCGTTCGGGTCGAAACCGTCCAGCGCCTGGAAAGAGCCATGGGCGCGCTCGGTACCGCCGCTGTCGCCAGGATGGAGCAGCGGTTGTTCTGGTTCCGCGCGATGTCGGCGGAGGACCGTTCCTGGGTCGGGTTGGTGGCCCAGTCGGGTGTGGCCGCCTTCGTCGACTGGTTCAAGAACCCCGACCGAGTGCGTCCGGCCATCGCCGTGGAGGTGTTCGGCACCGCTCCGCGTGAACTCACCCGCTCCGTCTCGCTCCAGCAGACCGTGGAGATGGTCCGCGTCGTCATCGACGTCGTGGAGACCCGGGTCCAGGAGCTCGCGGCGCCAGGCGGCGAGCAGCAGTTGCGCGAGGCCATGTTGCACTACAGCCGAGAGGTCGCCTTCAGTACCGCCAAGGTCTATGCCCGGGCCGCCGAGGCGCGCGGCGCGTGGGACGCCCGGCTGGAGGCACTCATCGTCGAGGCGCTGCTCCACGGCGACCGCGAGGAGGGGCTGCAGACCTGGAGCGCCGCGCTGGGCTGGTCGCGCACTCCCGTCATGGCCGTCGCCGGACTCCTGGGCGGCCAGGACGCGGAGGAGGTCCTGGCCGACCTGCGGGCGATGGCCCGCCGGGCCGGCCACGACGTGTTGGCGGGTGCCCAGGGCGATCGGGTCGTCGTCGTGATCGGTGTCGCCGACCAGTTCGGAGCGGCCCCCATCTCCGCGGTCGAGCCACTGGCCGGTCTCTTCGGGCCCGGTCCGGTCGTGGTGGGGCCGCCGGTCACCGACCTGTACGCCGCGGGCCGTTCGGCCCGCGCAGCCGTGGACGGGTTGCGGGCGGCCCCGGCCTGGCCGGACGCTCCTCGTCCGGTCTCCGCCGCCGACCTCCTACCCGAGCGGGCCCTCGACGGGGACGAGGCGGCTCGGCGCAGACTCATCCAGGAGATCTACCTGCCTCTGCGCGGCGCAGGCTCTCCGTTGTTGGACACCCTTTCGGTGTACTTGGAGCACGCGTCCTCGCTGGAGTCGACCGCACGCATGCTTTTCGTGCACCCCAACACCGTGCGCTACCGACTCAGCAGGGTCGCCGAACTCACCGGGTTCACCCCCTCGGACGGGCGCGGCTCGTTCGCGCTGAGGGTGGCCGTAACGCTTGGCCGATTGTCGGAGCGCGACTGAGGCGACCGATCCGGAACCTTTACGTGGCAGCCCTCGTTGCATTCAGTGGGACGTGACCGAAAGTGGTTCGTGCGTATGGTCCTCAATATGGGGTATCACGGGCCACGGCGGAGATGGAAACCGGATAACGTGGGTCATGAGCGGCGCGATCACGGTGGGCACCTGATCGCTGCCGCCGAGCAGACGCCTGCCCTCCTCGCGGGCGCGCTCGACCAGGGACGGTCTGTCCTGCTTGGTCTGCGGCGGCACATGGGTTTGGGGCGATAACGGTGTTCGGAGTGAAGCGGCTCTACGCAGGACTGGCGCGGATGGTGGGCGAGCCCACGGCGGCCGGCCACCTCCGGCGGCAGGTGTTCTTTTTCGTCCCCATACCGGTGCTGCTCGGAGGAGTCCTCGCTCTCGCGCTCGACACGCAGTGGTCGGCTCCCGGCTGGACGATCCTGTTCTCGGGGTCGATCTCGGTGACCTGCCTGTTGATCGCCTTTCTGGTGCATCCGACCCCGCTGCCCGAGGGCCTCTCCCAGGAGGCGTCGGTCCGGCGTTCGCTGCACCGTTTCCGTCAGATCACCGGTCTGCGGATCACGCTGGCGATGCTGCCGATCCTGCTCGGGGCCGGTGCCGCCCTGGCAGGCGGCGGGATGTTCCCCTACGCCGTGGCCATGGCCCTGGCCTGGCCGCAACTGCTGCTGGCCCTGCCCGGATACTTCACCGTCTCGCGGGCCCGCAGGGCCATGGAGGCGTGGGGGACCAAGGCGTACCTGTGGGCCGCCCTGGCCCAGCCCGCCAAGGTCGAGTGGCCGCTGATCACCCGCTACCTCGCCCGCCGCAAGGCCAAGGCCGCGTCCGCAGCCGTTCGGGGACCGAGCCGCCCCGCCCCCCGGCCTGCTCCGGCTCCGGCCGTTCAGGAGCAGGCCGCCCCGTCCGCCCAGGTCACACCCGAGCCCGAGCCGCAGGCTCCCGCACACCGTCCCGAGCCGCTCATTCCGGGGCTGCTCGCCACGGGGGGCTCGGCGGTCGTGCCGCGTCCTTCCGGCCAGTTGCTGCGGCTGCGGGCCAACACTCGGCCCAAGCAGCGCAGCAGCCGCTCCGAGTCCCGTCAGCGCACCAAGAACTAGTCGGTCGCGGCCAGCGCCAGCAGACTCGCCAGCAGGGCGAGTAGGGGGAACAGCCCCTGTTTGAGCGCGCTGCCCCGCATCCGTGGGTCGGAGAAGGCCAGCACGATCGCTGCGCCGGCCATGCATCCGCATGCGAACAGCGACAGGGTGGTCCCCACGACAGGGGCGCCCCCGAGGGATACGGCAATTCCGCCCAGCGCACCCAGCGCCAGGAACAGGTTGTACCAGCCCTGGTTGAACGCCCAGGGACGCACCGCGGGCAAGGTATCGGGGGTGACCAGGAAGACCCGTGCGACTCCTGGCCGGTGCAGCAGGAAGCTCTCCATGACGAAGACGGCGACGTGAAACAGCCCGGACAGGGCGACAAGGACCAACACGGCTAGATTCATCCGGTCATTATTGTCCTGTCCGGTGACCGCTCGTCGCCGGGAGGCTACCGCCCCGGGGTCACCGCGTGGTGACGCCCCGTCCGCCGGAGAACGCCTCGACCAACTGGCGTTCGGCGGCGTCGAAGTACTCGGCCAGGCGGTCGGCGGCCTCGTCGAACGCCCCGGCGGCCAGAGAGTCGTAGATCTCGCGGTTCTCGCCCAGGTAGGGCGCGTGGAACTCGCGCGGAGCGGCCATCGCGTGGAAGACCAGGCGAAGCTCGGCCAGTAGTTGGTGCATGACCTCGTCGATGCGCGGACTGCCCGAGAGCCGGCCGATGGCTTCGTGGAAGTGCATGTTGGCGGTGCCGATGCCCCACCAGTCCCCCCGGGACTCGGCGCGCTCGCCTTCCTCCACAGCGGCCCCGACCGCGCGCACCGCGGCCTGAGGGGCATGGGCGGCGCCGCGCACCGCCGAGAGCTCCAAGGGGCGGCGGACCCGGTACAGGTCCACCACGTCGGCCAGGGTCGGCTTGGCCACGAAGACACCGCGGTTGAACTCGTGCACGAGCAGGCGCTCGTGTCCCAGCAGTCGAAACGCTTCGCGCAGGGTGTTGCGCGAGACCTTGAACTTCTGCCGGATCTTCTCCTCCGACAGGCGGGTGCCCGGAGCGAGCGCGCCGTCGATGACCAGGGCGCGCAGCTTGTCGGCGACCCGCTCAGCGGTGCTGGAGCGCTCCAGTTCCTCCCCGACATCGGGAATCCGGTCGATCCAGTCGTCCGTCACCGTCACGCCTGCTCCTTGTTCACCGTGTCCCACGTCTCGACAGTCCTGCCCATTGTCGCCGATCGCCGTGCCCATGGGAGGTGTGGGACCGCAATGCCCGAGGGGAAACCCTGTCGGCACTGGTCGGCGGGTAAAAGTTACCGAAATTTACCCGCATGAAATCGCAGTATTGGAGTATTGTTCAACAACTCGGCGACAGTGTGGTCACCATCACTTCCCCTGTCCTTCCTTTGGCCCCAGACCGTGGAGATTCCCGCATGAGCGAGCCACCCAAGGCCGGCATCCGCCCCAACCTGAAGCGCACCGCCGGCAGCAGCGTCCTGCTGGGTGCCATGTTCTTGATGGCCACCAGCGCCATCGGTCCCGGGTTCATCACCCAGACCACGAACTTCACCGCCCAGCTCGGTGCCACGTTCGCTTTTGCGATCATGGTCTCGGTACTGGTGGACATCGCGGTCCAGCTCAACATCTGGCGGGTCGTCGGCGTGGCCGGCACCCGCGCCCAGGACCTCGCCAACAAGGTCCTGCCCGGCGCCGGCTACCTGCTCGCGGCCCTCATCGTCTTCGGCGGCCTCGTCTTCAACGTCGGAAACATCGCCGGTACCGGCCTCGGCCTGGACGCCCTGGCCGGCATCGACGTCAAGATCGGCGGCGCGGTCTCCGCGGCGATCGCCATCGCCCTGTTCATGGTCAAGCGCGCCGGCGTGGCCATGGACCGCATCATGGTGGTCCTGGGCGTGCTCATGATCGCCATGACCCTCTACGTGGCCTTCGCCTCCAGCCCCCCGGTCGGCGAGGCCCTGCGCCAGGCCGTGTGGCCCGACGAGCTGGGCACTGACCTGTTCCTGGCCACCGTCACCATCATCGGCGGTACCGTCGGCGGCTACATCACCTACGCCGGCGCCCACCGCCTGGTCGATGCCGGGGTCAGCGGCCCCGCCAACGTCAAGGAGATCACCCGGGCCTCGGTCACCGGCATCATCGTCACCGGTGTCATGCGGGTGCTGCTGTTCCTCGCGGTGCTCGGCGTGGTCGCCGGAGGCGTGTCCATCCTCGACTCGCCCAACCCGCCGGCCGAGGCGTTCTCCCAGGCCGCCGGAGAGGTCGGACTGCGCCTGTTCGGCGTCATCCTGTGGGCCGCCGGCATCAGCTCCGTCATCGGAGCCTCCTACACCTCGATCTCCTTCGTCGCGACCTTCTCCCCGCGCCTGGAGCGCAACCGCGGCTGGCTCGTCGCCGCGTTCATCTCCATCTCGGCCGTCATCTACCTGCTGCTGGACCAGACCCCTACGACCCTGCTGGTCCTGGCCGGTGCACTCAACGGGCTCATCCTTCCGGTGGGACTGGGCATCATGCTTTGGGTGGCGCTGCGCCGCTCGCGCGACCTCCTGCACGGTTACCAGTACCCCAAGTGGCTGCTGGTGGTCGGCGTCGTCGCCTGGCTGCTCACCATCTTCATCGCCTACCAGGCACTGGGCGGAATCTCCTCGCTCTGGTCCTGACCCCGTCGCCGGCGGCCGCGATCGCGGCCGCCGGCCCCACCGCACAAGGAGCCCACCGATGACCATGGACCTCAACTCCGACCTCGGCGAGAGCTTCGGCCGGTGGGAACTGGGCGACGACGAGGCGCTGCTGTCCATCGTCACCAGCGCCAACGTCGCCTGCGGTTTCCACGCCGGCGACCCCACCGTGCTGCGCCGCACCTGTGCCGCGGCCGTCGGGAACGGGGTCGTCATCGGAGCGCAGGTCGGCTATCGCGACCTCGCCGGATTCGGCCGACGCTTCATCGACGCCGATCCGGGCGAACTCACCAACGACGTCGTCTACCAGATCGGCGCCCTGGACGCCTTCGCCCGCATCGCCGGGGACCGGGTCCGCTACGTCAAGCCGCACGGCGCCCTCTACAACGCCATCGTGCACCACGAGGCCCAGGCGGCGGCCGTCGTCGAGGCGGTCCGGCTCTACGATCCCGAACTGCCCGTCATGGGACTGCCGGGATCGGTATGGCTGCGCGCCGCGGAGCAGGCGGGGCTGCGCACCATCAGGGAGGCGTTCGCCGACCGCGCCTATACCCCCGAGGGCACCCTCGTCTCCCGTCGCGAACCCGGAGCCGTCCTGCACGACCCCCGTGAGATCGCCGACCGCTGCCTGCGCATCGCACACGGCGAACCGGTGAGCGCGATCGACGGCACGCCGGTGCACATCCGGGCCGACTCCCTGTGCGTGCACGGCGACAGCCCCGGCGCGGTCCAGATCGCCCGCGAGGTCGCCGACCACCTGGGCACATCCGGTGTCCAGATCGCGCCCTTCGTCCCCCGGAGCGGTCGCCGGCCCTCGGACCACACGCGTTGAGGCACCAGAGTGGAAGAAGACCCACCGTGCAGGACGACCGGACCCCGCGCAGGGTGCCCCTGCCGGCGAAGGCCACCGCGAGGAGACAACGATGCGCATCCTGAACTGCGGCGACACCGGTGTGCTGGTCGAGGTCGCCGACCTCGACCAGGTGCTCGCCCTCCAAGCCGCCCTGGCCGAGGAGCCCCCACCGGGAGTCAGCGAGGCCGTCCCGGCCGCGCGCACCGTCCTGCTGCGACTGGAACCCGGAGCGGACCCGGCCGCGGTGGCCTCCTCGGTGCGTGCCCTGCGGCCCAGCCCCGGCCACCGCCCCGATTCCGGCGAGATCGAGATCCCCGTGCACTACGACGGCGAGGACCTCGCCGACATCGCCGCACACACCGGACTCAGCCGCAACGAGGTCGTGTCCGCGCACACCGCGGCCCTCTGGACCGTCGCCTTCTGCGGTTTCGCCCCCGGGTTCGGCTACCTCGTCGGCGACGACCCGCGTCTGCACGTCCCGCGCCGCGCCGAAGCACGCACCCGCGTCCCCGCCGGATCAGTGGCGCTGGCCGGAGAATTCACCGGGGTCTACCCGCGCAGTTCGCCGGGCGGATGGCAGCTCCTCGGTCGTACCGATGCCCGCATCTGGGACCTCGACCGTGATCCACCCGGCCTGCTGCGCCCCGGAACCCGGGTCCGTTTCATCGCGGCCTAGCAGGGCCCCAAGACACCACCGCCCCTTTTCCCGTGGAAGAA
Source organism: Nocardiopsis ansamitocini (assembly GCF_030268225.1). Lineage (GTDB taxonomy): Bacteria > Actinomycetota > Actinomycetes > Streptosporangiales > Streptosporangiaceae > Nocardiopsis_D > Nocardiopsis_D ansamitocini. Next base: position 135,595 of record NZ_BSQG01000007.1, read on the forward strand.
GACGACAGCACTGATGGCAGCCGCAGCCCTGGAAGTACTGGCGACCGGACCGCTCGCAACGGTGCAGGACACCGGTCGACCCGGGCATGCCGGTCTGGGAGTGGGCCGTTCGGGAGCCGCTGACGCGCGCTCCCACGCCCTGGCCAACCGGCTGCTCGCCAACCCCGTGCACGCCGCAACCCTGGAAGTCACCTTCGGCGGACTGCGCGTGCGCGCGCGGGGAACACTGACGGTCGCCGTCACCGGAGCCCCGTGTCCGCTGACCGTCAACGGACACGGGGCGGCCCTCAACAGCGTCCTCACCCTTGCCGACGGCGCCGAACTGGTGATGGGCACCCCGGCCACGGGACTGCGCAGCTACCTCGCGGTGCGGGGCGGCATCGACGTGCCCCCCGTGCTCGGTTCGCGCAGCACCGACACCCTCGCCCAACTCGGCCCCGAGCGGCCCGCTCCGGGAACGCTCCTCCCGGTGGGGGCCCCACCGGAACGGTTCCCCGTCACCGATTTCGCCCCCGTCGCCGCCATCGAGGGCCTCGAACTCGACCTGCGCGTCGTACCGGGCCCGCGCGACGACTGGTTCACCCCCGAAGCCGTGGGCACCCTCCTGTCCGCCGCCTACGAGGTGACCTCCCGCAGCGACCGGGTGGGCGCCCGTCTCCTCGGACCCGCGCTGACCCGCCGCGTCCACCAGGAACTGCCCAGCGAAGGCATGGTGGCCGGCTCGCTCCAGGTTCCCCCCGACGGCGACCCGGTCCTGTTCCTGGCCGACCATCCCGTGACCGGCGGCTACCCGGTGATCGCCGTGGTGGTCGCCGCCGACGTCTCCCGTGCAGCCCAGGCCCGCCCCGGCAGCCGCCTGCGGTTCCACCGCTGAAACCGCCCGATCCGAGACCGCCCCAGGAGGACACCGTGCCCCAGCCGCCCACCGCCCCCGCAGCACTGGCACCCGCCCAGGCGCGCGCCCTTTTCCGCGCGGGACTCAGCACTCCCACAGCCGGCTACTGCGCCGGCTACGCCCAGGCCAACCTCATCGCCCTGCCTCGCGACCTGGCCTTCGACTTCCTGCTGTTCGCCCAGCGCAACCCCAAGGCGTGTCCGGTCCTCGACGTCACCGAGCCCGGTGAGACCCGTTCGGCCGTCTTCGACGGCGACCTGCGCACCGACCTGCCCGCCTACCGCGTCTACGTCGACGGTCGGCTCACCGAGGAGACCACCGACGCCGGCGCCGCCTGGCGCGACGACCTCGTTGCCTTCCTCATCGGGTGCAGCTTCACCTTCGAGACCCCCCTCATCGAGGCAGGTATCCCGGTCCGCCACGTCGAGACCGGAACCAACGTCGCCATGTACCGCACCAACCGTGACTGCCGGCCCGCGGGCCGGCTCGCCGGTCCCCTCGTCGTGTCCATGCGGCCCGTCCCCGCCGACCGGGTCGCCGACGCGGTACGCATCACCTCGCGCTACCCGGCCGTGCACGGCGCCCCCGTCCACGTCGGCGACCCCGCCGCACTGGGCATCGCCGACCTCGGCCGTCCCGACTTCGGCGACCCCGTCGAGGTCCGGGCCGGGGAGATCCCGGTCTTCTGGGCCTGCGGAGTCACCCCGCAGGCCGCGGTCATGGCGTCACGGCCTGCCTACGCCATCGCCCACGCCCCCGGCCACATGGCGGTGACCGACGTCCGTGACAGCGTCTATCAGACGCCCTGAGACGTCGTCTCACCCGGTCAGGGGGTGCTCTGCCAGTTCCCGGACCCTGGGGCGCTCCGACGCCTCAGAGGCGATCTGGCGCGCTGCCGCGGGCACCGACGGCGAGTGGTCCCAGCGAACCGTGGCCGAGCGGCCGTCCAGGGTGAGCGTTGCCAGTGCGTTGTCGTACCAGGGGCCCTCGGCCAGTCGCCAGTCCAACACCGGTGCGCGGACACCCGCCAGCCGAGCGAGCCCCCGGCACAACAGCCCGGTGACCGTGCGCACCGCGACCCACATCAGCCGCCGCATCATCGGCTGCATCCAGTTGCAGGTCGGTGAGCACACCAACTGCGCGATCGTGGTCGTCGACCCCGCAGCTGAACCGCCGCGTGCCCGGGCCCGCGCCAAATAGGAGAAGTGCACGTCCCCGCCGAGGAAGAGCACGCTCGCCGGGGCCGCCCCGCGTTTGCCCCCGGCGACCTCCAGCACCGCCTCCGCAACCGCTCCGAAGGATCGCTGGAAAGCCGGCCAGTGCTCCAGGTCCACCTCCTGGCGCAGTTTCTCGCTCGGGCCGCGCAACCATCGGCCCCACGCCCCGGCGCACAACGCCTCGTTCCACGCCTCCAGGTAGTGCACCCCGGCGGGCATCAGGAACGGGAGCGTGCTGGCGAGCACCAGGTGGTCGACGTCGCCGCTCAACTGCTCGTCCAGCCACGCCGAATCGTCGGGGCCCAGAATCGAGCGTGCGCGGTCGTCGGCCACATCGCGGCCGCACCGGGTGTCCACCATCACCACCCGGCTGCGGCCGAAGTCGTGCCGGTGGCTCCAGCGGTAACTGGTGGGCTCGCTGTGGGCCCGCCAGGCGAACGCGTCCAGTGCCGCGCCCCCGTCTCCCGCGGATGTCATCTCCTGCCACACCGGGTCGGCGGCCCGCGTTTCGGGGGACAGGTTGCCCAGGTGCTGGTAGATCCAGTACGTCCCCAGCCCCGAGGTGATGCGCGGGCGCCACCACGGTGTCCGGGCGATCTGCTCGCGCCAGGTGCCCGATGTGTTCCAGTCGTCACGAATATCGTGGTCGTCGAACAGCATCAGGGTGGGAACCGTCGACAACAGCCAGCGGATATCGGGGTCGGTCCACGCCTGCCGGTACAGCTCGGCGTATTCGTCGAAGAACACGACCTCGTCGTCGGGGGCGCGATCCCGCTCGTCCTCGCCCTCGCGCCGATGCGCCAGGAACTCCTCCATCGACTCCTGGAGTTCGTCGGCGTACACCTGGTCGCCGATGAGCAGCAGCGCTGTCGGCTCGCCTGCGGCCGGTTCGTTTCCGATGTCCCCGACACGTTCGGCGGCCAGGCGCAGCGCATAGGCGCGCAGCATGTCCACCCCGTAACGCAGGACCGCGGCGGCGGAGTGGTCGGTGGGGGTGTGGCACGAGCCGAACAGCAACCGTGCCGGGGCCGAGTGGTCCAGCGGGCGCAGCGTGCTCGGCGGATAGGGGGAGTCCGCCTCGGGCCACACCCGGGTCTCGTCCAGGTACACCTGGTAGGGCACCTGTTTGCCGGGTGCGAGCCCTTCGAGCTCGCACAGGGCGTAGTGGTGGCCGTGCACGGTGAAGGTCTCGGTGCGCACGCTCACGTCCTGTGCGCTGACCGTGACGGTGCACGCCGCGTCGGTCTCCACCCAGATCACGGCAGTGGTCTCGGTCACGTGCCGCAGCATCGGACCGAGCCGCAGTTCGGTACTCACTCTCTACTCCCAGCTCGTCGGGGGACGAATCGGCCCGGGGCAGAGGACACCCCTAGGCCGAGTATGACTTCTCGTCCGACTACCCGACGAGGGCGGCGGCGTGCGTTCGAACACCTGCGGATCCGGCACGATTGTGCCGGGCCCATTGTGGGTAGCCGTTGCGCATGCGGACCAAATTGCTCGACCTGCATACCGGTGGGTCCGAGACCGTCACCGACATCACGCCCCAGTGCACCGACTTCGTTGCAGAGACCGGCGGGGACGGCCTGCTCAACGTTTTCGTCCCGCATGCGACCGCGGGAGTGGCGGTCATGGAACTGGGCGCCCGATCCGACGAGGACCTGCTCGCGGCCCTGGGCGACCTGCTGCCCGCGGACGACCGCTGGCGTCACCGCCACGGCTCGCCCGGACACGGAAGATCGCACGTGATGCCCGCGTTGATCGCTCCATACGCCACCGTTCCGGTGATTTCAGGGAGGCCCGCGCTGGGTACATGGCAATCTATCGCCATCGTGGACGTCAACATCGATAATCCGCATCGTCAGGTCCGGCTGTCGTTCTTGACGAGTTCCGCTGACGGGGCAGGATGGTAGAAGCAGAGCGCACGACGGGTGCGACGCGTTGACGGATCAGGTACCCAGCGTGTGAACTTAGCCAGCAACGGCGGGATCGACTCCGGAAACGGGACTAGTCGCGGCCGAGCCCGTAAGGAGCGGGCGACATCGAGTGGAGGAGGACTTTCGTGAGCGCGACCGCGGGTCAGGCACAGAGCGAACGTGGCCTGGCCGATCGACTCGGATTCAAGCCGGGTCAGGTGGTGCAGGAATTCGGGTTCGACGATGACGTGGATGAGCAGCTGCGCGCGTCGATCGCCGAGCGCACCGGCAGTGAGCTGGTTGATGAGGACTACGAGGACGTCGTAGACGCGGCACTGCTGTGGTGGCGCGACGATGAGGAGGATGACCTCACCGACGTGCTCGTGGACGTGTCGGCCACGATTGAGGGCGGCGGAACACTTCTGGTGCTGACCCCCAAGGCCGGCCGTGAGGGGCACGTCTCGCCCAGCGATGTCGCGGAGGCCGCGACGACGGCGGGACTGTCGCAGACCAGCGCTGTGAGCGCGGGATCCGACTGGTCGGGAACCCGACTGGTCCTGCCCAAGGCGCACCGCTGATTCGATTCTGCGAGCCCACCCGGCGACGCCGCAGGCGTCTGACCTAGGGCGGCACGTGCCGCCCGTCGGGCGATTGACGGGCGGCACAACAACGGAACTCGCGCATCAACGACCAGGGACGAGCCAATGTCGATCGAAGTCGGCCAGAACGCCCCGGACTTCGAGCTCTCCGACCAGCACGGTCAAACCGTGCGGTTGTCGGACTTCAAGGGCCGAGCCGACGTCTTCGTGGTGTTCTACCCGCTTGCCTTCTCCGGCATCTGCGGGGGAGAGCTGAGGGAGCTGCGCGACAGCATCGCGGACTTCTCCAACAGCGATGTGCGGCTGCTGAGCATCTCGGTCGATTCCATGTTCGCCCACCGTGTGTGGGCCGACCAGGAGGACCTGCAGTATCCGCTGCTCTCGGATTTCTGGCCACACGGCGCGGTCGCCCAGGCGTATGGTGTCTTCGACGATGCCAAGGGCGTCGCGCTGCGCGGTACCTTCCTCGTGGACAAGGAGGGGGTCGTGCGCTTCAAGGTCGTCAACCCGATCTCCGAGGCCCGCGATATCGAGGACTACCGCAAGGCCCTTGCCGAGCTGAGCTGACTCAACCACCAAGGAGAATCCATGCCCTGCTATCTGTGCGGGGCGCGGCAGGGTGACCCTGCCCGGGGCGCGCAGCCGTGGAAACGCGGGGTGCGCCACGAGCGCCAGGTACTGGTCTGTCCGGAATGCCAACTCACCCAGGACTGGAAGGCCGACATCGACAGGTGCGGCCATTGCCGGTCCACGTTCTTGATCTCGCGACTCGGCGAGATCGAGTGCCACGACTGCAGGACCGTGCGCGAGCAGACGGTCCCGATCCCTGTCCAGGACCGCTCACCCGTGGACGCGGCCCTCACCGACGAGGTCGAGCGCGCGCTGTCCCGCGCCTTGAGCGGCCTGACGGCCCCGCTCGCCCAACGGGCGCGCCGATAGTCGTGAAACCGGTAGTATCGGGTGGAGCCGCCCCGGTGAAAGCCGGGGTGAGCTGTGTCCGGGCGCGTAGCTCAGTTGGTTAGAGCCCTCGCCTTACAAGCGAGTGGTCGGAGGTTCGAGTCCTCTCGCGCCCACAGCCCTTTGACTACGAAAAACGCCCCTTGAACTGTGGAAACAGTTCAAGGGGCGTTGTCATGCCTTAGTGGCTGTCAGTGGTTGCTTGCGGCTTCTGACGGGTGGCTGCGCTGAATACGCGCTGAAGTTCTACGGGCGCCTCAGCGCCTCTTCGATCTGCTTCTTCGCACGCTCCTCCTCACCTACGAGGCACTTGGCGCAGATCTTTTTCAGCACCGCGACACCGTGACCGGCCCACTGGGCGATCGGCGTTCTCGGAGGCCCCGGCATCGAGCCGCCTGGAGACGCACGTGTGGCGCGGTGTGCAAGGTGTCGCCGCCATCGGGGCGATGTCGTCCCCATTTCGGTAAGCGTTATCCGCCGGGCGTGCCGCCGTGCTCCCCGATGGGTGATGGCGGAGAGCATCTCTGTCCCGGGTCCCAGTGGGACGCCCGCCTCCGAACTCCTGTTGTGCCGGCTCGTCCTTGCACTCTCGGGGGCGTTGTCGTGGGACGTGCAGCGGTAGGTGCGGGACGGCGCCCGCTGTCCCGCGGCCACGCGAGACCTTCGGTGACCCGCCGTATGTCCGCCGGCTTCACGGGTGCGGGACGCAGCCGGGCCCCTCTGGTCGTTCGTCGCGGTGGGCGAGGGGGCCGCAGGACGGTGCCCTCGTGTGTCGAAGTACATTCGAGCGTGTTCTTGCATTTCCGGCAAATTTTATGTAGAGGCTCTTGAAGAGTCGAGGTTTGAACAAGACCGGTGGCCGTGTGAAGTTTTGTTCCGCAGGTGCGTGAGCCGGATGTCGCGTGACTTTCGGTGTTCCTCGACTTTTTGCGCCGAGCGATCGGGGCATCCGCGCGAGTTGTGAATCCTGGCGGTTTGCTCGGTTGGTCGACTCTGTGAATTTTTGGGATGATCTCGAAGCGTCCAGCCGTACTGACCATGGGGTTGGTGGTGCCCGCCCCGGTTGACGCGCGAGGAGAGGGCCTCCCGCCATCCGAGTGTCCGGCCGTTTGAATCAATGCGTCCAGGACCGTTCGCGATTTGGCTCGCAGGCGGTTCACGAAATCCCGCCCTATCCTTTCGATCGGGTGGGATCTTGTTATTTCCTGGCTCGTCGAAAGGTCCCGATACCGGTCCGAGAATTCCCTTTCCTTCAGGGCGCTTCGCGTGCCGTGGACGCCTTTCCGGCCGCCCGGGGCAGCACGAGTTTTCTGTCCCGCCGTGGCTCCGGGGAGTCGCCGCCCGGGGTGGGGAGAGGGGCGGAAGGGCGCGTGCGCACCGGTTCCGGTGCAGGCGGTCGCGACCGGGCGTCTGTGTCCGGTCCGCTGAGTCGTCGACGAGACGGACCAACGGGTTGCGCTCAGAAGCACCCGACTCGAATTTCGGCGTTGGATTTCAATGAAATCGCAGTACAAAGGGCGTAAAGCGAAGTCGGGGCGTTCGGTTCCCCCAAAAAAGGTTGCGGGAACCCTCTTGACATGGAAAGCGCTTTCTTTACTCTCGGAGGAAGTTACGCCAATGTTTTTTCTCTATTGCCGAAGGGTGAACAGTGAGGCGATCCATTACGCGTCGACTTACATCGACGCTGGTCACCATGGTCATGGTGACGGCCGGTCTGTCCCTGCCGATGTCCCCGGCATCGGCGCAGACCGGTAGCGCCACGGGGTACGCGAGCCAGAACGGCGGGACCACCGGCGGCGCGGGCGGACAGACGGTGCGGGCCACGACCGGAACCCAGATCCACCAGGCCCTGTGCAGCCGGCCCAGCACCAGTACACCGATCATCATCGAGGTGCAGGGAACCATCAACCACGGCAACACCTCCAAGGTGTCGGGCCCCGGTTGCGATACTGCTGCCGACGTGATCGAGCTCAAGAAGATCAGCAACGTCACGATCGTCGGCACTGGCAGCGGAGCCGTGTTCGACCAGCTGGGCATCCACATCCGGGAGTCCAGCAACATCATCGTCCAGAACGTGACCGTCCGGAACGTCAAGAAGTCCGGCTCGCCCACGTCCAACGGCGGTGACGCCATCGGGATGGAAAGCGGTGTCCGCAACGTCTGGATCGACCACGTCACCCTGGAGGCGTCGGGCGGTGAGTCGGAGGGCTACGACGGCCTCTTCGACCTGAAGAACAACACCCAGTACGTCACCCTCTCCTACAGCATCCTGCGCAACTCCGGCCGTGGCGGTCTGGTCGGGTCCAGCGAGAGCGACCGCTCGAACGGCTATGTCACGTACCACCACAACCGATACGAGAACATCGACTCGCGCGTGCCCCTGCTGCGCGGCGGCATAGGGCACATGTACAACAACCACTACGCGGGGATCCACGCGTCCGGCATCAACTCCCGGGCCGGGGCCCGCGCGAAGGTGGAGAACAACTACTTCGAGGACTCCAAGGACGTCCTGGGCACCTTCTACACCAACGAGAGGGGTTCCTGGGAGGTCGGCGGCAACATCTTCGACAACGTGACCTGGTCCAGCGAGGGCAACCAGAACTACCCCGCCGGGCCCAACCCGCGGTCCACCACGTCGGTGAGTATTCCCTACACCTACGGGCTCGATGACGCGGGCTGCGTGCCGGAGGTGCTGAGCCAGACCGCAGGTGCGGGCAAGGGCAACCGGGTCTCCGACGGCAACTGCGAAGCGGAGGAGCCGACCGACCCCACCGACCCCACCGACCCGACAGATCCCACCGACCCCACCGACCCTCCCGCGGGGACCAACCTCAGCACCGGGGCCGGCGCCGACGGCTCCAGCAAGGCCGGCGGGACCAGCTACGGCAACGTCGTCGACGGCAACATGGGCACCTACTGGTCGCCGAGCGGCTCGACCGGTCGCATCTCGGTCAAGTGGGACTCCGGCACCGCGGTGTCCAGGATCAACATCCGTGAGGCGGTCGGAGCCGGAGGCAACATCGGTTCCTGGCGGGTCGTCAACAACGACACCGGTGCCGTTCTGGCCACCGGAAGCGGAGCGGGCGTCGTCACCTTCAACCGGACGACGCTTCGAAAGATCAATTTCGAGATCACCAGCTCGAACGGCACCCCCCGCGTCGCGGAGTTCGAGACCTACGCCGGTTAGTGTCGGTGGGCGGGCTACCTCCCGCGGCGGTAGCGAAGCCGACCTGTGACCGATCCGGCCGAGAGCACCGGAGCCGGCCGGTCCGTCCGAAGAACTGGGCGGGCCGGCCGTTCCGGCTGTTGACGCCAGGGCCGGGCCGCGGGGCCCTTCGGTTGGGGTTCAGGGAGTCACCGCCATGGCGATCGCCCATCCCCACCGGTCGGCACCGCCTCTGGCAGCGCCCCGATACGTCCGGGTGACCTGAGATCGTGGCCGGCCTGCTCGCTCCGGCGGCCGTGGTCGCACCCGTGCTCTTCGGTCCGCTCGGCCCGTTGGACCTGGACTCGGTGACCTTCGGGCTGGTCGCCACCCCGTCGGCTTCGCCGCAGCGTGTGCCGGACCACATGCGCTGGATGCTCGTCGGTGTGGTGGCGGGCATGGTCGCCTTGATCGTCAAAAGTGTGCTGAGCCATGCCGGCACGTCCCTGAACGGTTCGACGCCAACCTCAAGACATGTACGACGACGCGGGTGGTGGCGGCGCGTGGCCGCTGCGGGCCCGACGGAGCGGGTCGGCCTCGGCTGCTTTCTGCCCCGTCCGTCGATGCGGGCCAGGGCGGTGGGTGGGAAGAGCCCACCGCGAACCGGTCAGCCCGGTCGGCGGATTGTGGCCTGAATTTTTGCTCCGATGTTCCTCAAGTGCCGGACCTCCACCCAGTCGATTACTTATTGTTATCAATGATTGCCGAAAGTGATATCCCGGGGTTCTGGGCGGCGGGCGGCCATCCCTTCACTGTTACTCAAGGCAAAATCGCACCGTTCTCCCGCTGTCCTGGGCATTCGGGGCCTTCCACTCCGAACCTCCACACAGTCAGGGAGAGCCATGAACGAGACATTGCCCTACTTCCCCTTCGCTCACCACGGTGATGCCGTGAGCCCGGAATGTCGCCAATTGCAGGAGACGCGGCCCATCAGCCGCGTGCGCACTGCCTCGGCAGAGGCGTGGCTGATCACCAGTCACCCGATGGCCGTCCGGGCGCTTGAGGACGAACGCCTGTCCCCGGCCCTGCAAGCGGACCTACAGGCGCCCGGTCAGGTCCTCGGGATGCCTGCGGACGCGGTCTCCTCCATGGAGACCTTCGCGCGAGACGGACTGCGCAAGGAATTCCTGCGTGCCATTGCGCCTCCGCGCCTGGCCGAACTCGAACCCTGGGCCCGCGGGGCCGCGCGGTCCATTCTCGACGGGATCGCCGCGTCCCCGCAGCCGGTGGACCTGTTCTCCGGGTACGCCAGGAGGTTTCCGATCGCCCTGAGCTGTCGCCTGGTCGGCATGCCGCTCGCCGAAGGCGAGACGCTCGCGGAACTGAGCGAGGCAGTGATGTCGCTTCGCCCCCGGGAGCCCGACGCCTATCTCGACGACTGGCAGCAGCTGCGCGATTATTTCAGTGGTTTGTTGGCCCGCCCGGGCCTGCCCGACGGCGTCGCCCGTCGCTACCGTGATGCCAACGCGGCGCGCCCTCCCGCGGACCGCGTCGACGAGACCCGGGTTGCCGATGCGCTGGCCTGGTTCTTCGAATCCAGCCACGTCAGCGCCTCCAGTGTGCTGGGACATGCCTTCGTGACCATGCTCGACCAGTGCGGGATGATGGAGCACCTGCGGGGTGATTCCGGGGACCTGTCCGGTGTAGTGGAGGAAGCGCTGCGCCACGCCCTGTTCCTGAACACCGGCCTGCAACGTGTGGCCAGGCAGGACATCGAGTTGGGCGGCACGACGATACGCGCGGGCGAACTCGTGCTGATCAGTGCGGACACGGCCAACCGTGACCCCGAGGCGTTCCCCCGGCCCGAGTGCTTCGATCCGAGCCGTGCCGCCAAGGGGCATCTGGCGTTCGGGCACGGCGCGGGCCACTGCCCGGGCAGCGCCCTGGGGAGGCTGATGCTGAAAGTGGCGATCGGTGAACTCGCGGACCGGTTTCCCCGGATGCGCCTGGCTGTTCCGTGCACCGAGATCGAGTGGCGCGACGACCTCCTGAACCGTCGGCCCATCCGGATTCCCGTCAGCTGGTGAGTCCGGAGTCCGTTCGCGCGACGTGCGCCGGGCCCCTCCGTGGAGTGCTCGACGGCTGAGAGCGGCTGGTCGTCCCGGCCGCACCGCATGGCCGGGACGACCCGGGCGGATGCCGAGACGCAGCCGTCCGGCTCGCTTGCCAGCTTCCTGAAGGTTGGGATTATTTGCCTAAAGGTATTAGGCAAATGTACGATCCTTTTCGTCAAAGAGAAGGAGCGATATGGCACGCGCGGGACTGACGACGGAACGCCTCGCCCGAGCAGGGGCAGAGCTGGCCGACGAGGCCGGCTTCGACCAGGTGACCGTCTCCGCGCTGGCCAGACGGTTCGACGTCAAGGTCGCGAGTCTGTATTCGCACCTGAGGAACTCCCACGACCTCAAGACCAGGATCGCCCTGCTCGCTCTGGAGGAACTAGCCGACCGGGCCGCCGATGCCCTTGCCGGGCGCGCGGGCAAGGACGCGCTGACCGCTCTTGCGAACGTCTACCGCGACTATGCCCGCGAGCATCCCGGCCGCTACGCCGCAGCCCAGCTCAGGTTGGACCCGGAGACGGCGGTCGCGAGCGCCGGAGTCCGGCACGCCCAGATGACACGGGCGATCCTGCGCGGTTACGACCTGACGGAGCCGGACCAGACCCACGCCGTCCGGCTGCTGGGCAGTGTCTTCCACGGCTACGTGACCCTGGAGATGGGAGGAGGGTTCAGCCATAGCGCCCCCGACACCCAGGAAACCTGGTCACGGACGATGGACGCCCTCGACGCCCTGCTGCGGAACTGGCCCGCGTCCTGAGCGCCGCCGGTGCTTCGCCGCCGCCGGTCGATGCGCGCAGCGGCAACGGGTCAACGCAACCCCACACCCTCGACCAACAGGCTGACATGATGAGCACCCAGAACAACTGGACCACCACACCCATCACTCCCGACCTCCTGCGCGGCGCTCTCGACCTGGAGCACACCGAGCACGGTGTGCTTCCCCACCGGCTGCCGGCAGCGGCCCGTGCCCAGTGCGCCGATCCGCAGCTGACCATGGCGGAGTCCCAGCCTTCGGGGGTGCGGTTGGTCTTTCGGACCCGGGCCACTGCCGTCGAGCTCGACGTATTGCCCACCAAGCGCTCCTACACCGGCGCCCCGCCACGCCCCGACGGGGTGTACGACCTCGTCGTCGACGGTCGGCTCGTCGACCAGGCCGTCGCAGCCGGCGGCAACGCCCTGGTCATCGATATGGCCACCGGTGCCGCCGAGACCCGCCCCGGCCCGGTCGGCACCCTCCGTTTCACCGGTCTGCCCGATCACGACAAGGACGTCGAGATCTGGCTGCCGCACAACGAGACCACCGAACTCGTCGCTCTGCGCACCGACGCCCGCACCGAACCCGCGCCGGACCGGGGGCGAAAGGTCTGGCTGCACCACGGAAGCTCGATCAGCCACGGCTCCGACGCCGCCAGCCCCACCACCACCTGGCCCGCGCTCGCGGCCGCCCTCGGCGCCGCGGAGCTGGTCAACCTCGGCCTGGCCGGCAGCGCTCTGCTCGACCCCTTCACCGCCCGCGCCATGCGCGACACTCCCGCAGACCTGATCAGCCTCAAGATCGGCATCAACCTGGTCAACTCCGACCTGATGCGCCTGCGCGCCTTCGCCCCCGCGGTGCACGGCTTCCTCGACACCATTCGCGAAGGACACCCCACCACGCCGTTGCTCGTCGTCTCGCCCCTCCACTGCCCCATCCACGAAGACACGCCGGGCCCCTGCGCTGTCGACCTCAGTAGTCTCGGCGCCGGAGAACTGCGGTTCCGAGCGACCGGCGATCCTGGTGAGCGCGCCGCCGGGAAGTTGACGCTCGCCGTCATCCGGGAGGAACTGTCCCGTATCGTGCAGCAACGGGCGGCCGACGATCCGAACCTGGACTACCTCGACGGTCGTGCCCTCTACGGGGAGGCGGACTTCGCCGAACTTCCGCTGCCCGACCAGCTCCACCCGGACGCCGCCGCACACCGCCGCATCGGCGAACGCTTCGCCGAACTGGCCTTCGGCAACGGCGGCCCGTTCTCCACCGAGCCTGTCTGAGGGCCTCGCACCCTCAAGGCGGAGACAGCCGGCGGGCACGCCCCGCTCCTTCGCGCGACCGCGTTCAGCGATCGTCGGAGGCCCGGTCGGCGGCGAGGGCGTCCAGCGTGCGGCGGGTCGCCTCCGTCAGTTCCGTGCCGGGCTCGGGCAGGGCTTGGGCCAGTCCCCAGCCGCGTCCGCGCACCCAGGTGGCGTCGTCGACTCCGAGTGCCGATCGAAAGACCTGCCTGGTGTGCCGGGTCGCCAGAAACAGCCAGGCGGGGATCAGGTCGCAGGCGGGGTCGCCCACGGCCAGGGTTCCGAAGTCGATGACCGCGCTCAGCCGGCCGTCCTTCATCAGGAGGTTGCCGGCGGCAAGGTCGCCGTGCACCCACACCGGTGCCTTCCCCCAGGCCGGGGCGGACATGGCGGCCTCCCACACCCCGTTGAGGAGGGCCAGGTCGTAGCGCCCCTCCAAGGCGGCGATCTTGGGGAGTACGCGCGCCTCCACGGTGACCGAGTCGGCGCTGTCGCCCATGGCAACGCCGCGAAACCCGTTACTCCACTCGGGGGGAGGGCCGCCGGTGGCGTCCGCGCCCTGGAGCGCGGTGATGAACGCGGCCAGGTCCGCCGCCGCTCGGTCGGGTGCGTCCAATCGCTCGAACCGCATGTCCTCGCCGTCGATCCACCGGTAGACCGACCAGGGGAAAGGAAAGTCCGCGTCGGGTTCGCCCCGTCCCAGGGGGTGCGGGACGGGGAGCGGTAGGTACGGGGCGAGGCGGGGAAGCCAGCGTTGCTCACGTTCCACCTGGCCGGTCCATCGGGGACAGCGGGGGAGCCGTACCGACATCTCCTCGCCGAGCCGGAAGGTCATGTTGTCGTACCCCGGTTTGGCGACGGCCCGGACGGTGTGGCCGGACCATTGGGGGAACTGGGCGCTGATCAGTCGCGTGACCAGGTGGGAGTCGATACGCGGGTGGGATTTGCGGCTGGTGGGCAATGCGCACCCTTTCGCTCGGTCGGATGTCCATCCCATCCGCCGAAAGGAACGGCTGTCCACTTGTTTTCGGCCGCTCCCGAGTGACACCACGGCCCGTCCGCGCGCCTGTCGCCCGACACCGACCCGGACAGGCTTAAATGATCTACGTCGTAAAGGCGATGGTTGTGAGCAACGCATCGGTCATCGAAAGCCGGTCGGGCAAATGTGGTGCGGGTTCACGCCCACGCGTCCCAGGCGAGTTTGGCGGCCAGGCCCAGACCGGCCAGGCCGATGCCGATCCGCAGCGGCCGCATGGGGAGTCGCCGGACGATCGCGGGGCTGATGCGGCCACCGATGAAGAAGCCGACGGCGAGCGGGAGGACGGCCGCCCAGTGCACCGGTCCGAACACGGCGAACGCCAACGCGGCCACAGCGTTGGGTGCCACCATCACCACGTTCTTCAACGCGTTGATCCGGGCCAGTGTCTCGTTGAACAGTGCCAGTAGCAGAGCGAGCAGCAGGACTCCTGCGGCAGCGCCGAAATAACCGCCGTAGACTCCGATCGCGAACACCACGACCCCTGTTCTGGCGCGGTGGGACTCCGCTGCGTCGAACGTGCTGGGGCGCGGGGGGAGAAGCACCATCAACGATGCTCCTCCGACGAGTACCGGAACGACTCGGGCGAAGGTGTCGCCTGGGGCTGCGAGGAGCAGGGCACCACCACATGCGCCACCCATCCCGGCCAGGAGTGCGAAGCGGCGGATCCGGTGGCCTTGGCCCCGCAATTCGAGCCGCGACCCCGCGGTCGCCCCGATGCCGTTGAACACCAGGGCCACCGTGTTGGTGACGTTGGCGGCCACGGGCGACAGGCCCGTCGCCAACAGGGCCGGATAGGACACCAGGGACGCCAGTCCCGCGATTGACCCGGTCAAGCCGGCAAGAACGCCAGCTCCGAGCAGTAGTAACGCCTCAAGCATGGTTAGCGAGTCTAACGATCTGGGACTGCCGTCCCATGGGTGGCCCCGCTGCGGGGCGTCCACCAGTGGCGGGCCCGGTCTCCTTTCGCCCGTATTGATTGGCAAAAAGGAGTAATGGGGCATTGTTTTGCTTTTGGTGGTCCGGTGGTGGGTTCTGGTGGTCGCGTGCGGTTGGGGCTGCTGCTTTTCTGGTGATCGGCCTGTGCTTGGTGCTTCGGGTGGAGTAGGATTCGGATTGGATTTTCTGCCGACGATTCCCAATCATGGTCACCTGAAATTGATCAGCTGGTACTCGCGGGCTCTTTAGCCGTAATGGTTGGTTGAACCGGCGGATCTGCATGCAGTCGTACTGTTGATTGCCGCGCTTTGCACATTTCCCGGCGGACCCGGATCCCGGCGACAATCACTCCTCAGTTTCCCCGCGGCCTTGTACCCGGAAGAGAAAAACCTTGGAATTCGTCCTGATCACCGTTGCCGTTGCACTGCTCGCCCTGGGCGGGTTCTTCGCCGTGCGCAGGTACGCCATCTCCGACGACGACTGCGGTGGGCCGATCGGCTCGTTCGTCGCCCCGGGCGTGCTGGCCATCTACCTCGTCGCCGTTGCGATGGCCATCGTCATCGGCTGGGAGAACAACTCCGCGGCCCAGGACTTGTCGGTTAGAGAGTCGGCAGCCGCCACCGACCTGTACTGGAGTACCGGGGCGATGCCGGAGGAGGAAGGGGAGCGGGTCCGCGCCGCCCTGCGTGACTACCTCGGCTCGGTGATCGAGGACGACTGGCCGCTGATGGCGGCCGGGGCCATGAGCGATGTCGCCGAAGAACGCCTCGGTGAGCTGCGGATGAGCGTCGGGGCGATCACCGCGGACGATCAGAGCGCGGTAATGGACCGGATGCTCGCCCACCAGGAGACGGCGTCGCTGATCGAGTTGCGCATCGACCGCGGTGACACCGCTGGCCCCAACATCCCGACCCTGTTGCTGTTGGCGAGCGTCGTGAGCGCGGTCGCGGTCATCGTCATGCCCTTCGCCATGGGGGTCAAGGGATCTCCCACCCGCAGGTTCTGGGCGATCGTCAACCTCGCACTGGTGGCCGGCAGCGTGTTGGTGCTGTTCTTCATCGACAACCCTTATGCCGGCCTGCTGGCCCTGGACCCCGGCAGCGTCGAGGACACCCTGGCCGGGTTCGATCGGATCGACCAGATCTTCGCCGGGGTCTGAGGCGCCCCGCGGCTCCGCGGATCGATCACCGCGGAGCCTGTGCTGGAGCAGGCGCCGCATGTCCCTCGCTCAGGAGGAGCGCGAGCGCGACGACCCCACCGAGGCCCCCACGCACACCCCGATGATGATCAGCATGACCGCCATGGTCTGCGGGGTGCTGAGGCCGGCTGAGGGGCGGTCGTCGCCCGCGCCGTGTGCCTCCGTCACGATCGTCAGGAGCTCGGCCCGAACCGGTGGGGTCAGCGGCGCGGGTGGCGCCGACGGGAAGGCCGGTTCGGCGGCGGACGGGACCGGCTCGGGGGCCGGTTGCGGCATCGGCGGCACCACGACCGGAAACAGCGGGGCGGCCAGGCCGGGGGAGGGAGCCGGTGGGTCTGTGGCGGGAGCCGGGGGAGGCGCAGAGACGGAAGGCGCGGGGGAAGGGGAAGGCGCCGGTGGCGACGGCTGCGCGGACCAACTCGGGCTGGGCGTCGGGGGCGCGGGTGACGGTACCGGCGGATGACAGTACCCGAAGTGGCCGTAGACGACGGTGATCCATTCCAGGCATCCCACGACGTCGTCGTAGATCTCCACCCCGAGCCCGGGCAGGTCCTGGGCGGGCCCGGGAATCGTGTCGGGGACGGACGCGGTGGGAAGGCCGACCTCGGGGAGCGGAGGGCTCGGGGGGTCGGCCGGTGCGCCCCCTGTCGTGGCGGCCAACGCTGCGGCGCCGATGAGGAGCGCGCCCGTTCCCCGTGTCGCCGCCCGTAGGGCCTGCAGCTGGTTGGGCCGGTGTCGACGACGCCACACGTGAGCACTCTCCGTACCTGATTGATTGCTTTTCGGAGTGTAGTGCTGCTCGGGATGGTGGATCCGGGAGTTGGGAGAAGTCGGTGGGCTGGGTTTCGCGGGTGTGCGCCGCAGGGCCGGCGGGGCGCGGTCGGCCCTGCCGGCGGCGGGGGGTAAGGCTGTTTTCGGGTGGGTTTTTCCGTGATTTCGGTTGGACTCGGCGCCGGCTGATCCTTCGCCTGTTCGGGGCGGCCGAAACCGGGTTTCACGATTATTTTGCGGAGTTTCGACTGCTTTATCGGTATTAAAAGACACCGGTGGGAGGCGTGATCGAATTCGCTTTCCCTGTGCGGTGACGGGGTTTCGGTTCAAGAGGATTTCTTTCTCCGACTTCGCGCTTGGTCGGCGGGTAATATCGCTCCAGCTGCGTTCGGTGGGCTTTTGGTAGACGAATTGATTTCGCCATTGCTGGGTCCAAGTGATTTCCGGTCCCGTAGTGTGCTCGTTGATTCGTACCCTTTTTCCTCGGGTGCGTGGCCGGATGTCCGCTTCTCCCATTAACTTTCTCGTTGATCGGCGGTTCGTTTCGTGACGGAAACTATTGGCACCGGTGCTGCTACGGGTGAGACTCAGCTGAGCCTGGGTACCGCGGCGGCGCGCAATCTGGCCACGACCACCAAGTCGGTGCCCCAGATGCAGGGCATCTCCTCCCGTTGGCTGCTGCGCAAGCTGCCCTGGGTGCAGGCCGCGGGTGGTGCCTACCGGGTGAACCGGCGGTTGAGCTATGCGGTCGGGGACGGTCGGGTGACGTTCACCAGCACCGGTTCGACCGTTCGGGTCATCCCGCAGGAACTGCAAGAACTCGCGCTGTTGCGGGGGTTCGACGACGAGGCCACGCTGAGTGCGCTGGCCGACCGGTTCGAGCAGCGCGAGTTCGCCCCCGGGGACGCGCTTGTCACCTCGGGCGACCCCGCCGAGCAGTTGTTCCTCATCGCGCACGGCAAGATCGGCATGGTCGTGGCCGGCGAGTACGGCAACGACACGGCACTGGGCACGCTCGCCGACGGCGATCACTTCGGCGACCGTGCGCTTGCCGATTCCCCGGGGGACTGGGAGTTCACCGCCAAGGCCCTGACCGCCTGCACCGTTCTGGTCCTGCCCCGCCGGGCCTTCCAGGAGCTGACCGACCAGTCAGAGCAGCTGCGCGAGCACATCAACCAGGTGCAGTCCGCCACCACCCAGCCCAGCAACAACCACGGCGAGGCGGCGATTGATTTGTCGTCGGGGCATGTGGGTGAGCCGGTGTTGCCGGGGACGTTCGTGGATTATGAGTTGGCGCCGCGTGAGTATGAGTTGAGTGTGGCTCAGACGGTGTTGCGGGTGCACAGTCGGGTGGCTGATCTGTACAACCAGCCGATGAACCAGGTGGAGCAGCAGTTGCGGCTGACCATCGAGGCGTTGCGGGAGCGTCAGGAGCACGAGCTGATCAACAGTCGTGACTTCGGGTTGTTGCACAATGCTGATCTGAAGCAGCGGATTCATACGCGTACGGGGCCGCCCACCCCCGACGACCTTGACGAACTGCTTGCGAAGGTGTGGAAGGACCCCGGTTTCTTCCTGGCCCACCCGCGAACCATCGCGGCGTTTGGCCGGGAGTGCACCCGCAGGGGAATCTACCCCCAGAGCATCGACATCAACGGCCACCAGGTCCCGGCCTGGCGCGGCGTGGCGATCCTGCCCTCGAACAAGATCCCGGTCTCCAAGACCCGGACCAGCTCCATTCTCCTGATGCGCACCGGCGAGGCCCAGCAGGGCGTCATCGGCCTGCACCAGACCGGCATCCCCGACGAGTACCAGCCCGGCCTGTCCGTGCGGTTCATGGGGATCAACGACCAGGCGGTCATCTCCTACCTGGTCAGCGCCTACTACTCCGCCGCGGTCCTGGTGCCCGACGCCCTCGCCGTCCTGGAGCACGTGGAGATCGGTCGCGAGGACTGACCCGGACCTTATGGTCCATCGGCCCCGGTCCGCCGGCCCGGCCCCCGGTCGTACATGCCCGGCGGGCCGGGCCGTCCTGCGGTACGGGGCCGCTTCTTCCCAGCACGAACACTGATTGGCGGTAGCAGAAATGACCATCATGGAGTCGCGTCCCAGCGCCGAAGAGGCGAGCGCCCAGCTGAGTCTGGCCACCGGCGCGGCGCGCAAACTGGCCACGACCACCAAGTCGGTGCCCCAGATGCAGGGCATCTCGCCGCGTTGGCTGCTGAACAAGCTGCCCTGGGTGGAGGCCGCGGGTGGTGCCTACCGGGTGAACCGGCGGTTGAGCTATGCGGTCGGGGACGGTCGGGTGACGTTCACCAGCACCGGTTCGACCGTTCGGGTCATCCCGCAGGAACTCTGCGAGCTGCCGCTGTTGCGCGGGTTCGACGACGTCGCCGCGCTGAGTGCGCTGGCCGACCGGTTCGAGCAGCGCGAGTTCGCTGCCGACGAGGTGATCGTGCGCTCGGGGGAGGACCTCGACCGGGTGTTCCTCATCGCGCACGGCAAGGTCGGTAAGACCGGCCTGGGCGAGTACGGCAACGACACGGCACTGGGCACGCTCGCAGACGGTGACTACTTCGGCCACCAGGCCCTGGCCGGGGACGCCGGCACGTTCGACTTCACCGCCAAGGCGGTCACCCCCTGCACCGTTCTGGTCCTCCCCGCCCGGGAGCTGGGCCAGGTCGCCGACCGGGTCGAATCGCTGCGCGAGTACCTGGACCGGGTCGACCACGGAGACTCCCAGCCGCAGAACAAGTACGGCGAGGCGGCGATTGATTTGTCGTCGGGGCATGTGGGTGAGCCGGTGTTGCCGGGGACGTTCGTGGATTATGAGTTGGCGCCGCGTGAGTATGAGTTGAGTGTGGCTCAGACGGTGTTGCGGGTGCACAGTCGGGTGGCTGATCTGTACAACCAGCCGATGAACCAGGTGGAGCAGCAGTTGCGGCTGACCATCGAGGCGTTGCGGGAGCGTCAGGAGCACGAGCTGATCAACAGTCGTGACTTCGGGTTGTTGCACAATGCTGATCTGAAGCAGCGGATTCATACGCGTACGGGGCCGCCCACCCCCGACGACCTCGACGAACTGCTGTCGCGTCGCCGTAAGTCCGAGTTCTTCCTGGCCCACCCCGAAACCATCGCGGCGTTTGGCCGGGAGTGCAGCAAACGCGGGATCTATCCCGGCTCCGAGCGGGTGGAGGGCCACGCCGTCACCACGTGGCGCGGCGTTCCGCTGCTGCCCTGCGACAAGATCCCGATCTCCGACACCCGGACCAGTTCCATCCTGGTCATGCGCACCGGCGTCGACGACCAGGGGGTCGTGGGCCTGCACCAGACCGGCATCCCCGACGAGTACGAGCCCGGCCTGAACGTGCGGTTCATGGGGATCAACGACCAGGCCGTTATCTCCTACCTGGTCAGCACCTACTATTCCGCCGCGGTCCTGGTGCCCGACGCCCTCGGCGTCCTCGAACACGTTGAAATCGGACACTGAGTTCCGCGGAAGCAAGGGGGGAAGGGCCACATGACCTCAACGGGGGAACTGATCGAGGGCAGGCCGGCCCGTGAAGTGTTGGCGTGGAGCCGCGCCGTTGTGGAGCCCGCCCTGCGGGCCACCGCCGACGGGCTGCCCGAGTCGATGCGACACATCGCCGGTTACCACTTCGGTTGGTGGGACGAGAAGGGGAGCCCGAGCGCGACCAGCGGGGGCAAGGCGATCCGGCCGGCGCTGGCCGTGCTGTCGGCCCAGGCGGTCGGAGGGACCGCGCAGGACGCGTTGCCCGCGGCTGTGGCCGTGCAGTTGGTACACGACTTCTCGCTGCTGCACGACGATGTGATGGACGGCGACGTCTCCCGCCGCCACCGGCCCACGGCCTGGACGGTGTTCGGGCGGGGGCCGGCGATCCTGGCGGGGGACGCGCTGGTCACGGTCGCCTTCGACGTCCTCGCCGCCAGCGGTCACCCTGCGGCGGCCTCGGGGATGCGCATGCTCAGCAAGACGGTCCTGGGCCTGGTCGAGGGACAGAGCGCCGATGTGTCCTTCGAGGAGCGCACCGATGTGGGCCTCCCCGAGTGCGTGCGCATGGTGGAGGGCAAGACCGGCACGTTGCTGGGCTGTTCGTGTGCCTTGGGGGCGGCGTACGGGGGTGGAACCCCCGAGCAGGTCGAGGCGCTGGGCGATTTCGGACGTAATGTGGGGCTCGCGTTCCAGCTCGTGGACGACCTCCTCGGTATCTGGGGCGACCCCGACATCACCGGTAAGCCCGTCTACTCCGATCTGCGCAACCGCAAGAAGTCCCTGCCGGTCGTGGCCGCATTGGACTCTCCGACCCCCGAGGCCGAGGAGTTGGCGGCGCTTTACTACCGGGCGGAGCCGCTCACCGACAGCGAGTTGGTGCACGCCGCACGGTTGGTCGACGGCGCGGGAGGGCGGTCCTGGAGCCAGCAGCGGGCCGATGAGCTGCTGGACCAGTCACTGCTGCGGTTGGAGGCCGAGTTGCCGGCCTCCCAGGCCGTCGCGGAGTTGAGTGCTCTCGCGCGGCTGGCGGTGCGCCGCGACCACTGAGGACTGTCAGCGCGGGGGGCGTTGGTCGGCCAGGCGGTGGCCCAGCGCGGTGTGGCGGCGGCCGGCGCCGGCGTTGCGCACCGCCTGGGCGATCGCCTTGCGGGCACCCACCAGGACGACGAGTTTCTTGGCGCGGGTGATGGCGGTGTAGAGAAGGTTGCGTTGCAACATCATCCACGCGCTCATGGTCACCGGGACCACCACGCAGGGGTATTCGCTGCCTTGGGAGCGGTGCACGGTCAGCGCGTAGGCGTGGGTGAGTTCGTCGAGTTCGCTGAACTCGTAGCCGATCTCCTCGTTCTCGTCGGTGCGCACGGTCATCGTCTGCTCGTCGTTGTCGATGGCGATGACGTTGCCCAGGGTTCCGTTGAAGACGCCGTTGGCGCCCTTGTCGTAGTTGTTGCGGATCTGGGTGACCTTGTCGCCCACGCGGAAGGTGCGCCCGCCGAAGCGCCGTTCGGGCAGTCCTTCGCGCCCGGGGGTGAGGGCGTTCTGCAACAGGGTGTTGAGGTTGCCGGCTCCGGCGGGGCCGCGATGCATCGGGGCCAGTACCTGGACGTCGCGCCGCGGGTCGAGGCCGAACTTCGCGGGGATGCGGTTGGCGACCACGTCCACGGTGATGTCGGCTGCGGCGTCGGTGTCGTCGCAGCCGAACAGGAAGAAGTCGTCCATCCCGTCCAGCAGGATGGGCTCACCGGTGTTGACACGGTGGGCGTTGACCACCACGCCCGAGCGCGCTGCCTGGCGAAAGACCTGGGTGAGGCGGACGTTGGGGACGGGGGAGCCCGCGCTCAGCAGGTCGCGCAGGACCTGGCCGGCTCCCACCGAGGGCAGCTGGTCCACGTCGCCGACCAGGAGCAGGTGGGCGCCGGGGGCGACTGCCTTGGCGAGTTTGTTGGCCAGGAGCAGGTCCAGCATGGAGGCCTCGTCCACTACCAACAGGTCGCAGTCCAGGGGGCGGTCGCGGTCGTAGGAGGCGTCGCCGCCGGGTTTGAGTTCCAGGAGCCGGTGCACGGTGGCGGCCTCGTGCCCGGTGAGTTCGGTGAGGCGCTTGGCGGCACGTCCGGTCGGCGCGGCCAGGACGATCTTGGCCCCTTTGGCGGCGGCCAGGGTGATGATCGAGGCCACGGTGAAGGACTTGCCGCAGCCGGGGCCGCCGGTGAGTACCGCGACCTTCGAGGTGAGGGCGAGACGGACGGCTTTTTCCTGTTCGGGGGCGAGTTCTGTTCCGGTGCGCTCCTTCAACCACCCCAGGGCGCGGTCCCAGTCGACGTCGTGGAAGGCGCCCATCCGGTCGGTTTCGGCGCCCAGCAGGGTACGGAGCTGGCCGGCAAGGGAGATCTCGGCGCGGTGGAAGGGCACCAGGTACACCCCCGCCACGGCCCCGTTGTCGCCGTCGGGCAGTTTCTCGCGGACCACTCCCTCTTCGGCCACGAGTTCGGCGAGGCAGTCGATGACCAGTGCCGAGTCCACCTGCAAGATCTTGACCGCGTCGGAGATCAGTTTCTCTTCGGGGAGGTAGCAGTGGCCGCTGCTGGTGGATTCGGACAGGGTGAACTGGATGCCGGCCTTGACCCGTTGGGGGCTGTCGTGGGGGATGCCCACCGCGCGGGCGATGGTGTCGGCGGTCTTGAAGCCGATGCCCCATACGTCGGCGGCCAGCGAGTAGGGCTCCTCCCTGACCACGCGGATGGAGGCGTCCCCGTGCTTCTTGTAGATCTTCACCGCCAGGGAGGTGGAGACGTCGATGCCCTGGAGAAAGACCATGACTTCTTTGATGGCCTTCTGTTCTTCCCACGCCTCGGCGATGATCTTGGTCCGTTTGGGGCCGAGCTTGGGGACCTCGATGAGGCGTTCGGGGGAGTGCTCGATGACGTCGAGGGCGGCGGCGCCGAAGTGGCCGACGATGTGTTCGGCCAGGCGTGGCCCCACGCCTTTGACGAGTCCGGAACCGAGGTAGCGCTGAATGCCCTGCACGGTGGCGGGCAGGACGGTGGTGTAGTTCTCCACCTGGAACTGCTTGCCGTACTGGGGGTGGGACCCCCAGCGGCCTTCCATGCGCAGGGACTCGCCGGGGTGGGCGCCCAGGAGCGCGCCGACCACTGTGACCAGGTCGCCGCCGCGTCCGGGGTCCACGCGGGCCACGGTGTAGCCGGTGTCCTCGTTGGCATAGGTGATGCGTTCCAGCACCGCTTCCAGGACCGAGAAGCGAAACGGTTCGCCCGAAGCCACCGCCCAACACCTCCTGCGCGGGTCGTCAATAGGGCCGGCTCGACGCTATCCGACCGTCGAGACAGCGGGGAGCGGAAAATAGGGTTCTGCCGTCTTTCCCCGCTGTGCTGTTGCCACCATCATGTGGGAGGGCCCTGATGCGAGCCGTGGTCGGGTCGTGGTTCCCACACGATGGGGCCCGGGGTGCCGACAGTCGTGACCTTCGACCGTGAGGACTGCACCGTGCCCGATTCCGCCATTGATCCCCGCGACCCGCAACGCTCAGCGCCGCACACCCTGTTGCGCGACGTGCGCTTGGGCAGCGGCGGCCCCACGGTCGATGTGCGTTCGGCGGGCGGGAGAGTCGTGGAGGTGATGGCGCCGGGCGCACCCGAGGACGGTGCCCGGGTGCTGCGGTGTGCGGGAGGCACCCTGCTGCCGGGGCTGGTGGACGCGCACGTGCACGCCGTGCAATGGGCGGGGGCCCGACGGAAGGTGTCGTTGGCGGCGGCCGACTCCGCGCAGGCAGCGGTCGACCTGCTGGCCGCCGAGCTGGAGCGTCGCCCCGTGCCGGCGGGCGAGCTGGTCCAGGGGTACGACTTCCGCGACGGGTTGTGGCCCGATCTTTTGCACAAGGACCTGCTGGAGCGGGCCCTGCCGGGCCGCGCGGTCACCCTGTTCAGCAGTGACCTGCACACGTGCTGGCTCAGCCCGGCCGCGCTCGACCTCATCGGCCGCGACCATCCCACGGGGGTCTTCGTCGAGGGCGAGTGCATGGCGGTCACCGCGGCCCTGCCCGCTGAACCGGTCGCGTTGCGCGACCGCTGGGTGATGGAGGCGATGGAGGCCGCTGCGGCGCGCGGGGTCACCGGGGTCACCGATTTCGAGTTCGCCGACACGGTCGAGGACTGGACCCGGCGCCTCCGGACGGCCCCGCCGACGGTGCGGGTCGCCTGCTCCATCGCGCGGCCCCTGCTCGACGCGGCGATCGGGCGTGGACTGCGCACGGGGCAGCCCGTGCCCGAGGGGCACGGCGTGCTGACGGTCGGCCCGCTCAAGCTGTTCGTGGACGGCTCGCTCAACACCCGTACGGCGCTGTGCCACGAGCCCTACCCGGGGGCGGACGCCGGCTCCGGGCGTTTGGAACTGGAACCCGAGGAGCTCGTGGCATTGATGGAGCGGGCCTGGGCGCACGGCGTGGAGCCGGCGGTGCACGCCATCGGAGATCGCGCGGCGACAGTGGCCCTGGACGCCTTCGCCGAGGTGGGCTGTCCGGGCAGGGTGGAGCACGCCCAGTTGGTGCGCGCCGAGGACCTGCACCGGTTCGCGGCGCTGGGCGTCGTGGTCGGGGTGCAGCCCGCGCACGCCCCCGACGACCGCGACGTCGCCGAGCGCTACTGGCCGGACCGTCTGGAGCGGGCCTACCGCTACGCCGACCTGCTGGCGGCGGGTGCCCGCCTGGAGATCGGTTCCGACGCTCCCGTGGCGCCCTTGGACCCCTGGGACGGGATCGCCTCGGCGGTGGCCCGGACCGATGACGAGCGGCCGCCCTGGCACGCTGAACAGGCGATCCCGGTGGGGGCGGCGCTGGCCGCCGCGAGCGAGGGCCGCACCGGGATCGCGGTGGGGGACCGGGCCGATCTGATGGTCACCGCGCTGGATCCGGCGGAGGTCGCGCCCCAGGACCTGCGTGAACTGCCCGTTGTCGCGACGCTGCTCGCCGGTCGCCCCACCCATGTGGCCGACGCGCTGCGTTGAGCGGTGGTGGGGCGCCCGGGGCGGCCCCCGTGCGGGCGGATGGGTATTACAGTGCGGACGGGGACGGCCGGGAGCCATGAGCCGTTCAGTGTCGACGGACAGGACATGCACCGTGAAGGACCAGGGAGAGAACCCCGCTGGAGCGGGCGGCGCCGAGGGGCGGACCGCACCGGTGCGGCCGTTGCCACCGGGGCCGTCCACCGCCCGGGTCGACCGTTGGCTGTGGGCGGTTCGCCTCACCAAGACCCGCGCCGATGCGGCGCAGGCGTGCCGGGCGGGCCACGTCCGGGTCAACGACCGCCCGGCCAAGCCCGCCACGGCGGTGCGCGTGGGCGACGACGTCCGGATCCACCTCAACGCCAGGACCCGCATCGTGGAGGTCGGCCACGTGATCGAGAAGCGGGTGGGTGCGCCCGATGCCGTGCGCTGCTACGTCGACAACACCCCGGTCCTGCCCCCGGAGGCCACGATCCCGGTGGCCAGACGGGACCGGGGGGCGGGCCGTCCCACCAAGCGCGATCGCCGACAGCTCGACCGGCTGCGCGTCGAGGAGCCCTGACCGGTCCGCGCCGCTGTGGCGGTGCGGACCGGTCGTTTCGGCGTGCGTTCAGGCGAGCGGTTCTTCCACTGGGGAGAGGTCACCGGCGGCGAGTCCCGCGGGGTGCTGTTCCCGGAGCGGATCGACCTCGGAGGAGGGCGCGGGCAGGGCGATCCGGGGCAGCAGGCCGGCCAAGACGCTGCGGTCCGCGGCCGGGATGAGGTTCCATGCCTGTTCCAGCCGCCGACGCCGGTAGCCGTGGATGGAGGTCAGCAGGGTGCGGCCCGCCGGCGTCAGGAAGACGATCACTCTCCGTCCAGCGGGGCGCCGTTCGAGCAGCCCGTGGCGTTCCAGCCGGTCGCACAGCCGGGTGGCCGAGGACGGCGGGAGGCCCAGGACCTCGGCCAGGGAGGACAGGTTGGTGTCGGACCGCTCCAGCGCGGTCAGGACGCGCATCTGCTGTTCGGAGATGCTCGGTGCTACTTGTTCACGTGTCGTGCGCCACAGTCCGATCAGTGTCTCGGCGATCTGTTCGAGCGCGGTGATCGTTTCCGTCGGCGTGGGTTGCCTGTCCACTGTCGCACCCTCTCTGTCGAAGGCAAGCGGGAGGGCATGGACGCCGTGGTTTCCGCTGAGCGGCGACGAATGTCTCGTCTGGCGCCATGCCCGCTAACATTTGCTGCGCGGCAACTATTCTGGGTCGATCGTGCCCGGCCGAGTGAGGCCGGAGCCGCGGATCTACTATCGCAACAGACGAGGAGGCATGTGAATGTCGGAGCCCGACGCGACGACGCAGCGCTCAGCGGCACAGTCCGTGGCTGATGTCCTGCTGCGGCGCCGTGAGCAGGTGGCACAACGGTGGGCGGAGCTCCCGCTGTTTCGTACCGTGTTCACGGTCACCCGTGACGAGGCGGTGGAAGCGGGACAGTCCGTCGTGGACGCGTTGGCCGTGGTCGCGTCGTCCGGACGTCCCGGCGACCTGGAGGCGTCGGGTTTCGATCCGGTCCGTGTCCAGATCGGGCGGATGTCGGCTTCGCGCTCGCGTGCGGGCGTGTCCGTGGGCCAGGTGGCCGCCGAGGTCGCGGCGCTCAAGGACGCCGTCGTGGACCTGCTGAAGGCGGAGTTGGAGCAGGAGCCCGCTGAGATCCGGCACGAGGCCGTGCTCTTCGCCTCGGAGCTGCTTGCCACCCTGCGGCTGGTGACGCTGGAGACCATGCTCGACGACGGCCAGGAGATCATCGTGCGCCAACGCCAGCAACTGCTGGAGGGCGCCACCCCGGTGATCAAGCTCTGGGAGGGCATCGTGGCGGTGCCGCTGATCGGCACGCTGGACAGCGCCCGCAGCCAGGTGGTCATGGAGAGCCTGCTGGAGGCGATCGTCGCCCAGCAGGCCAAGGTCGTGATCCTGGACATCACCGGTGTCTCCACGGTGGACACCCTGGTGGCCCAGCACCTGATGAAGACGGTCGCCTCGGCGCGGTTGATGGGGGCCGAGTGCATCGTCTCCGGAATCCGTCCCGCGATCGCCCAGACCATCGTCCAGCTCGGTATCGACCTCGGGTCGGTCATCACCCGATCGTCCCTCGCCGACGCGCTCGCGATGGCACTGCACCGGATCGGTCTTCGCGTGCACTCGGCACCCGATTCTCCACCTGTCGCAGGTCCGGCCGCCCTCTGAGTCAACGATCCTAAGGAGGGGCGCACCCCCGTGTCCCAGATCCCGGTCATCCCCCTCGGGGACGTCCTTTTCGTCAGCATCCAAGGAGAACTCTACGACGCCGTCGCCCTCAGCCTGCAGGACGATGTCACCAACGCGATCCAGGCCCACAACGCACGCGGCGTGATCATCGACATCTCCGCGCTGGACATGGTGGACTCCTTCCTCGGCAGGGTGCTGGCCGAGATCGCCGGCTGCTCGCGACTGCTGGGCGCGGACACGGTGGTCACGGGAATGCGTCCGGCCGTGGCCATCACCCTGGTCGAGCTCGGCCTGACCCTGCCGGAACTGCGGACCGCGCGCACGGTCGAGGACGCGGCCTTGATGCTGGGCGTGTGGGTGTCCTCCAGGACCTCGCGTGCGGCCCCCGTGGCCGTTCGACAGGACGAGCCGGAGGCCATGGACGGCGGCAGTGGAACGGACGGCCCATGAGCACGCCGGTGGACGAGACGGTGCGGCTGCGGATCGGTTCCGACGCCGACCTCTCCGCGGTGCGCCTCCAGGTCCGCGCCAAGGCGCAGGCGGCCGGGTTCGGCCTGGTGCAGCAGACCAAACTGGTGACCGCCGCCAGCGAGCTGGCTCGCAACACCCTCGTCCACGGCGGGGGAGGAGAGATGGAGATGAGCGAGGTCGCCCAGGCGGGCGTGCACGGCATCAAGTTGGCCTTCACCGATTCCGGGCCGGGGATCGCCGACGTCGAACAAGCGCTCGCCGACGGTTACACCAGCGGGAACGGGTTGGGCATGGGGTTGGGCGGAGCGCGTCGCCTCGTCCACCACTTCGACATCGACACCCGCTCCCAGGGCACCACCGTCACGATCGTGTCGTGGGCCACCACGCCGGTCGACCCGCGGGCAGTGTTGCGGTGACACGTGTCTGGGACGTGCCCGTGCACGACGCGACGCGGGTCAGGGACGCGCGGGTCGCCGTCGAGGAGGCGGCGGAGCTGGTGGGCCTGGGGGAGCGGCGCAGCGCCTCCGCGGCCCTGGTCGCCACCGAGCTCGCCACCAATCTCCTCAAGCACGGCGGCGGCGGACGGATGCTGATCGAACTGGCGCCCCATCCGGCGGCCGACCGCGACCGCGGCGCCGAGGCACCGGAGGCGGCCGTACAGATCCTGGCCATCGACCACGGCGACGGCATCCCCAGTCTCGCGGACGCAATGCAGGACGGTTTCTCCAGCACCGACTCCCTGGGAGCGGGGCTGGGGACCTGCCGGCGGACCTCCGACGTGTTCGACATCCACAGCGCCCGTGGCCGGGGCACCGTTGTGCTTGCACGGATCGCGCGCCCCGTTCCCGAGTACCTGTCGGTCGAGCCGCCCGCCCCGATCCTCGGGCGCATCGGCGGCGTGCACGTGCCTGTGGCGGGGATGCAGGAGTCCGGGGACGCCTGGACCTGCTGGTCCTCTCCGGGGCGCCGCACCCTGATGGTCGTCGACGGGCTGGGGCACGGCCCCGAGGCAGCCGAGGCGGGCGACGCGGCGGTCCGACGTTTCCACCGGTCGCCCGACCTGCCGTTGGAGGCGCTGCTGCGGGAGATCGACACCGCGCTGCACGGCACCCGGGGAGCGGCCATCGCCATCGCCCGGATCGATCCGTGGGCGGGACGCCTCGACTACGCCGGTATCGGCAACATCGCCGCGCGCCTGCGTACGGGGGGGCAGTGGCAGCACCTGCTGTCCAAGCCGGGTATCGTCGGCGCGCACCGGACGGTGGCCGCACCCCCGGCCCGCCACCCCTGGACCGCAGATGGCCTGCTGGTCATGCACAGCGACGGGTTACCCAACCGGTGGCAGTACAGCGGTGACGCCGACGGGGAACTGCACCGCCACGATCCCGCGCTGATCTCCGCGGTGCTGCTGCGCGACGCCAGCAGTCCGGCCAGTACCAACCGCGACGACACCACCATCGCCATCGCCACCGCCGATGGGGACCCGTGGCAGGAACGATCATGAACGACACCTTGCTTTCCCGCACCATCGCCACCATCGACGATGCCGTGATGGCGCGGGCCGCGGCCGGAGCCATCACGGTGGCGGCCGACCTCGACCCGGTCGAGCGCCTGGCCTTCCTGGCGGAGCTCTCGCGCAATCTGCGCCTCGTACTGATCGCGGAGGGCGATCACCACCTCCTCATCGGCACGGTGCCCGACCCCACCCCGCGTCTGCGGGCCGCGTTGCACCCGCCCGCGGACGCGGCCGGCGAGGTGGCCGCGGCGGTCTGGGAGGCCGAGGCGGGACTGGGCGCGGAGGCCACCGCCGACCGGTTGGTCGAGGCGGCGGCCGGGGCCGAGGGCGGGACGGACCCCGAACGGGTCCGGGACGAGGCCGTGCAGGCGCTGTTGGACGGCGACGAGGACGCCGGTACGGTCGTGGAGCTGTTGCGCGAGGAACGCGCGCTCGTGGAGTGGCACCGCGACGAGATCGAGCACACCAACCGCGGCGTCCTGGCCCTGCACGCCGAACTCGACGCCGCCAGCCAGGCCCAGCGCCGACTGCTGGAGGCCGAGCACGCCGCGCGCACCACCGCCGAGACCGCGCGCAACCGGCTCAACTTCCTCTCCAGCGCCAGTGTCGCGCTGGCCGTCTCGCTGAATCACGAGGAGGTCCTGCGCCGCCTCACCCAACTGCTCGTGCCTGAGCGCGCCAGGGCGGCGCGGGTGTGGCTGCTGGACACGCGCCAGGGGCTGAGCCGGGCCATCTCCGCCGAAGGGGTCAGCGAACCCGGCGATGAGGACCGCCACCCCGCCGAGGCGGCGGTGCGCACCAGGCGCGTTCAGCACGTCGGTCCACGACCGACCGGCATCGAGGGCCTTGAGGACATCGTTGTCTCTGAGGACGAACCGCCGATGCTGGCCGTTCCGCTGATCGCGCGCGACACCGTCCTGGGCGTCCTCACGCTGACCGCCCCCGGCGACACCGTCACCCCCGACGAGGCGGTCATGCTGGTCGAACTGTCCCGCCGGGCCGCGATCTCCGCCGACAACGCCCTGCGCTACGAGCGCGAGCGCGACATCGCCGAAACGCTTCAGCGCGCGATGCTCACCGATCTCCCCGCTCGTGCCGACCTCCGGCTGGCGGCCCGGTACCTGCCCGCCACCAGCGGGATGAACGTGGGCGGCGACTGGTACGACGTCTTCCTGCAACCCGACGACAGCCTGATCGGCGTCATCGGCGACGTCACCGGGCACGGCATCCAGGCCGCGGTCATGATGGGCCAACTGCGCAACGCGTTGCGCGCCTACGCCATCGAGGGGCACGGTCCGGGCGGTCTGCTCACCCGGCTGCACAACCTGCTGCGCCATCTGGAACCGGACCTGTTCGCCAGTGCGATCATCGCCAGGATCCAGCCGGGAAACCCCACGGTCTCCTGGTCCAGTGCGGGGCATCTCCCGCCGTTGCTGCGCGACCCCGACGGCCGGGTGCACGTTCTCCAGCCCCGCCTGGGCGCCATGCTCGGGCTGCCCATCGACCAGACCATCGAGGACCACGAACTCACCCTCGCCCCCGGCTCCACCCTCCTGCTCTACACCGACGGCCTCGTCGAGCGCCGCGCCAACGGTGTCGACCCCGGGATCGACCAGCTCGCCGAGGTCTTCGGTCGCCTGGGGCCGGTCCTGGAGCACGACCCCGACACCGCCGCCGATCTCATCCTCGAAGAGATGCTGCGCGACTACCCGGGGGAGGACGATGTGTGCCTGCTGCTCTGCCACGCGGACGGCGCGGTGTCCGGGACCGAGGGAACCAGTCGCCTCTCCGGTGTGGCCGGCACCACGGTGGTGATGTCCCAGACGGGCTGAACCGGCCACGAAGAACCGGGCGGTCGGCTCCCGCCCACCGCGCCCGGGGAACGGGGACCGCCCTTGTCGAGCAGGCACCTCCGGTGTTGCGGGGGAGGGGCGGTGCCGCCTCGATGCTCGCCGCCGCAGAGACGCGAAGAGCCGGCCCCGATGACGGCCCCTCGGTGGGCGGCACGATGCGCGGCGAAACCGCTGGGTGGCGGATGCGCCCCGGGGCGACCCCGGGACTGTCGGTGTTGCCCGACGTCCGCGCCGTGCCCTGCGAGTGATGCGTGTGCGGCGACGCAAGCCGCGGGAGGACTATCCGGGCTCTGCCCGACGGGATTGATCTCCGGAACAGACCGTTTCCGGTGCCTCGCTCCGATGAACCTGTGTGGTTACTTCCTTAGCGCGAGGAAAAGGGTTTTTCATGTCGGATGTTCTTTTCTCGACAAGTGAATGAAACGAGGGTTACCCACTGGTAGAGTCCCTGGTCATTAAGGGTGCTCCCCGCGCACGCGGGGATGGTCCTGCCCCTGATGTCTCGGAGATAGTCCGCGTACGGTGCTCCCCGCGCACGCGGGGATGGTCCGTTCCATTTGCGGGCCACGGCCACGGGTACCTGGTGCTCCCCGCGCACGCGGGGATGGTCCCTACGGCGACGGGATCAACAACTCCGTGGAGGGGTGCTCCCCGCGCACGCGGGGATGGTCCGCCCCGCAGGCATCGCCTGCGGGGCTTTGTCGTGTGCTCCCCGCGCACGCGGGGATGGACCGCCGTTTTGCATTGTCGCCTTTAGCGGTCTGCGTGAGCCCCGCGCACGCGGGGACGGACCGAGCGTGTCTATGTTCGTCACCGTTGTACGCATCGCCCGAGCACTGGACGTCCCGGTGCGGGGGTGTTGTGGAACGAGGAGGACAGCGGCTCCGACGAGGAGCACACCCGCAGCCCACCCGGCAGCGGGACCATGCCGGGATGGGGGCTTACAAGAACGTCCCGACCAAAGACGTTCGTTCCGGCTGTTCGGCGTGCTCCTGGGCAGTACCGGGGTGTGCGCAGCCGCCGGTCCGAGCGAAGGGACGTCCACCATGTCCGATGAGGGTTCCGGCGCGACCCCGCAGCCGCCGCCCGCGACACTGCGCAAGTGGCGTCGCCTGCTTGCCAACGAGCGCGAGGCCGCTCGTGGATACCGCGAACTGGCATCGCGCCGTACCGGTGAGGAGCGCGACATCCTGCTGGGGCTGGCCGCGGCCGAGCAGCGCCACGTCGCCCACTGGGAGGGCCTGCTGGGCGAGCATGTCGGACCGCCGCGTCGCGGCAGCCCCCAGACCCGGGTGCTCACCTTCCTCGCCCGCCATTTCGGCTGGGTCTTCGTGCTCGCACTCATGCAGCAGGCGGAGGCGCGCCCCCTTTACGAAGGCGACGCCGACGCGCCCGCCGCCATGGCGGCCGACGAGCGCATCCACGGTGAGGTCGTGCGCGGGTTGGCCGCGCGCGGGCGCACACGGATGTCGGGGACGCTTCGTGCCGCGGTCTTCGGCGCCAACGACGGCCTGGTCAGCAATATCTCGCTGGTGCTGGGGGTCATCGGTGGGGGAGCGAGCCCCCAGACCGTGCTGCTGACCGGGATGTCGGGGCTGCTGGCCGGGGCGCTGTCCATGGCCGCGGGGGAGTTCATCTCGGTGAATTCTCAGCGTGAACTGCTGGCGGCCTCCGACCCCGACGGTCGGGCGCGGGAGTCGGTGGTCCACCTCGACGTCGACGCCAACGAACTCGCGCTGGTGTATCGGGCCCGGGGGATGTCCGCCGACGAGGCACATGCCCACGCCGATGCCGTGCTGCGGCAGGGCGCGTCCGCCCCCGCGTCCGCCGAACCGGTCCGCGAACGGGGCACCGACGCCGTGGGAAGCGGCCTGGGCGCCGCGGCGTCCAGTTTCGCGTTCTTCGCCACCGGTGCGCTCATCCCGGTCCTGCCGTTCCTGTTCGGGGCGGGCGGGGTGACCGCTGTGGTCGTCGCCGGCGTGCTCACCGGCTCCGCGTTGATGCTGACCGGAGGGGTGGTGGGGGTGCTCTCGGGGGCGCCGCCGTTGTGGCGGGCGCTGCGCCAACTGGTGATCGGCGCGGCCGCCGCGACCGCCACCTACCTGCTCGGGCTGGCGTTCGGCGCCGTGACCGGGTGAGGGAGGAACAGGACAGGGGCGCAGCACTCAGCCGCCCCGGCCGGGGGCGCCTGCCGACACGGCACCGTGGGGACCGCGAGCGAGGGGAGGCCGGCCAAGCCGAACAGTGAACCCGGTCCGCCCGGACCGGGCCGAACCCGTAGGCGGCGAACATCACCACCCCCGCTCCCTCCGAGCCCAGGCCCGCGAACGAGGTCACGGGCGCCCGCGCCTCCTCGCCCGCGACCTCTTGCCGACGCGATCGACCGCGCCTGCCGTCGGGCCGGTTGGCGCGGGTTCGTGAGGGTGGACTCACCGGGAGTGCCGGGGCGATGCCCGAAACAGTGGGCATACCGGAGATGATGGACTTCTCCGCTGTCTTTCCCGTCTGCGAGGCTTTTCCCATGAGACCGCCCTACGACCTGCCCCCGCTGCCGGTGTCGACCGTTCAGGGATGCAGCGTGGTCACCCTGCCAGCGGACATCGACATGCTGGTGCGCGACCACATCACCGCCACCCTGCACCAGGTGCTCCAGGAGGGGCCCGCCGCGATGGTCATCGACATGACCGCCACGTCCTTCTGCGACTCCGCCGGGATCTCGGTGTTCATGAGCGCCTACCGGCGTGCCCGCGAGGCCGACGTGGGCCTGCACCTGGCCATCGCCAACCCCCGGGTGCGCAGGGTCTTCCACCTCGCCGGGATCGACCTCGTCACAGCCATCCACGCCACTCTCGACGAGGCGGTTCACGCCGCGCGTACCGCCTCGGGCCGGCCCTGAGCGTTCTTCCGGGGGCGGCCCGGCCGCCCGAACCGGCGCTTCGCGCCCCTCGTCGAGCAGGTCGCGCAGGTATCGACGAGCCTTCCGCCCGCCACGGCATTCGATACCTTCACTCAAGGCACCCCCTCACCGATAAATTAGGGTAGCCTAACTTTGTTTTGAGTGTCAGGAGTTTCATGACCGAGTCGCAGGCGCCCGCTGCCACCGGTGCGGCCCCGGCCCGCCCCCCGAAACACGAGACCCGCCCCCATGTCGGTTGACGCCCGGCCCCCCGGGGGCGGTGGCCGCCTGCTGCGCCGTGCGCTGGCCAGGAACCGCGGCCGTCTCGCCGTCGGTGTCACCGGCGCCTCCGGTCACCAGGCCGCAGAAGCGATGGTGCCGGTTGCGATCGGCCTGATCATCGACCGCGCCGTCGCCACCGGTGACCTTTTCGCACTCGCCCTCTCCCTGGTCGGTCTGGTGGTCCTGTTCACCTTCCTGACCATGGCCTGGCGCTTCGGAGCCCGCTCGCTGGTCGCCGCCATCCAGCGCGAGGCCCACCTGCTGCGGGTCGAGGCCGCGGGCCGCATGGTCGACCCCCGAAGGCAGCAGACCGGGAAGCTCTCCGGCGAACTCCTCAGCATCGCCACCTCCGACGCCGACCGGATGTCCCGGCTGCTGCACTTCGTACCGGCCTTCGTCTCCGGTCTGGTCGCCCTTGCCGTCGCCGCGGTTGCGCTGCTGCGCATCGACACCGCCCTGGGGCTCGCCGTACTCGTGGGGGTTCCTCTTCTGGTCGTGGCCGTGCAGCTCCTGGGGCCGCTGCTCACCCGGAGGGCCGCCCTCCAACAGGCGGCCACCGCCGAGACCACGGCGCTGGCCACCGACCTGATTCGCGGAATCTCCGCATTGCGCGGGATCGGGGCCGAGCACAACGCAGCCCTGCGCTACCGCGACTCCAGCGGTGCCGCCCTGCGCAGCACCCTGCGGGCAGCCGCCCCCACCGGCGCCTACCACGGCGCAACCATCGCGGGCGGCGGTCTGCTCCTCGCGGGGGTCGCCGCACTCGCGGGATGGGCGGCCCTACAGGGCCGGATCAGCATCGGAGAGCTGGTGGCCGTCGTCGGCCTGGCCCAGTTCATCACCGAACCGGTACGCGAACTCGGTCTGTGCGGCCAGGGGATCGCCCTGTGTCGCGCCTCGGCGCGTCGGCTGGCGATGGTGTTCGACGCCGGTTTCCGGCTCGCCCCCGGAGAGCTCGACGTCAAAGGCACGGGCCGAGTGGAACTGCGCGGGGTGCACTACCGGTCGCTGCGCGGGATCGACCTGGAGTTGCAGCCGGGGGAGATGCTCGGTGTGGTCAGTTACGACCCTGCCGACGCCCAGGCACTGGCGGCGTTGCTGGCCGGTCGGGTCCCGCCCCGGGAACGTGAAGGCGAGATCCTCTTCGACGGGGTCCCGCTGGAGCGGATCTCCCTGGACGCGGCCCGCCGCGCCGTCCTCGTGGAACCGCACGAGGTCGACCTGTTCGAGGGGTCACTGCGCTCCAACGTGCTGGTCGGGGCTCCCGAGAGCACAGAGGACGCCCTCGATTCGGCGCTGCGCGCCTCCGCCGGGAACGAGGCCGTCAGTGCCCATCCCGACGGCCTCGACCACCGGATCACCGACCGCGGCACGGTCCTCTCGGGTGGCCAGCGCCAACGGTTGGGCCTTGCCCGAGCGTTGGTCGCCCGCCCGTCGGTGCTGGTGCTCGACGAGCCCACGACGGCGGTCGACGCCATGACCGAGGAAAGCATCGCCGAAGGGCTGCGGCTGGCCCGGCACGGTGCCGAGGCCGACGCGGCCTACGGAACGATCGTGCTGACCAGCAGCCCCGCGCTCCTGGCCCGCGCCGATCGGGTGCTGGTGGTCGCGGGGGGAGCCGTCGTCGGTGAAGGCACGCACGCCGAACTCGCCGGCGATCCCGACTACCGAAAGGCGGTGCTGCGATGACGGTCGACACGCAACGACCACGGGAGGCGGCAGCACCGGCTGCGCACCGGCTGCTTCCGATCGCCTCGGCGCGGGAGACACTGGCCCTCGTCCTGGCCGAGCTGGGGCAGGCCAGGAGCGGCGCGCTGGCGGCCCTGTCGCTGTCCGTGGCCGCCAACGCCTGCCTGTTGGTCGCCCCCTGGGTCCTGGGCCTCC
The DNA here is from genome assembly GCF_030268225.1 of Nocardiopsis ansamitocini. GTDB lineage: Bacteria > Actinomycetota > Actinomycetes > Streptosporangiales > Streptosporangiaceae > Nocardiopsis_D > Nocardiopsis_D ansamitocini. Next base: position 172,103 of record NZ_BSQG01000007.1, read on the forward strand.
TGGTCGACGCCGTGACCCAGGGAACGACGGGTGTCCAGGTCGCGTCCTTCGCCGTGATCATCGCCGTGGCCGCCGTTGTGGGCGGTGTGCTCACCTCGGTGGCGTTCACCCTGGTCGCGCGCACGGGGGAGACCGTCCTGGCCCGGCTCCGGGAGCGGGTGGTCGAACGTACCCTTCGGTTGCCGGCCCCCACCCTCGCCCGGTTGAGCGCGGGCGACCTGCTCTCCCGGGTCGGGGACGACGTCTCCGTGGTCAGCGAGACCGTGCGGGAGAAGGTCCCGTTCATCCTGTCCGCGCTGATCACGGTGGTACTCACCATGGGCGGTCTGTTCGCCCTGGACTGGCGTCTGGGGCTGGCCGGCATGTGCTCGCTGCCCGTCTACGTGTGGTCCCTGCGCTGGTACCTGCCGCGTTCTGCCCCGCTCTACGCCCAGGAGCGCGCTGCCATGGGCGAGCGGGCCCAGGCGCTGGTGGGATCGCTGCACGGAGTGGAGACGGTGCACGCCTACCGGTTGCACGACCGACGCCTGAGCTTGGTGAACGAGCGCTCCACCGCAGCGATGAACACGACCGTCCGGGTGTTCAGGCTCTTCACCCGGTTCGCCGGTGGAATGAACATGGCCGAGTGCGTCGGTCTGGCGGCCATCGTCACGGTGGGGTTCTGGCTGGTCGGCGCCGACCTGGTGACGGTGGGGGCGACCACCGCGGCCGCGCTCTACTTCCACCGCCTCTTCGGGCCGCTGGGCGCGATCATGCTCACCTTCAACGACGTGCAGTCGGCGGGGGTCAGCCTGGCCCGGATGGCCGGGGTGGCGCTACTGCCCGAGCCGGAGGCCCCGGCCGACCCCGTACGGCCGGGCGACGCCGGCGTCGAGATCCGTGGAGTCGCCCACCGCTACGACGACGGCCCGGTCGTGCTCGACGGGGTCACGTTGCACATCGCCCCCGGTGAGCGGGTGGCCCTCGTCGGAAGCAGCGGTGCCGGAAAGACCACCCTGGCTTCCGTGGTCGTGGGGCTCATCGCCCCGACCGAGGGAACGGTACTGCTGGGCGGGGTACCCGTCGAGCGGCTCCACCCCGATGTCATGCGGCGGCACCTGGCGCTGATCAGCCAGGAGTCGCACGTGTTCGCCGGAACGTTCGCCGACAACGTCCGGCTGGCGGCACCGGAGGCCACCGAAACGCAGGTGCTCGAAGCGTTGGACACGGTCGGGGCCCGCGACTGGGCGCTCGCGTTGCCCGACGGCGTGGCCACCGTGGTCGGGGAGAGCGGACTGCGGTTGACGGCACACCAGGCGCAGCACCTCGCGCTGGCGCGCCTGGTACTCGCCGACCCCGCCGTGGCGGTGCTGGACGAGGCCAGTGCGGAGGCCGGGAGCGCGGGTGCCCGCGATCTCGAACGTGCTGCCACAGCCGCCACCCGGGGACGAACGACCCTGGTGGTCGCCCACCGGCTTCCCCAGGCGGTGGAGGCCGACCGGATCGTGGTGCTCGAAGGAGGACGGATCGTCGAGGTCGGCCCGCACGCCGAACTGGTGGCCCGTGGCGGCCGTTACGCCGCGTTGTGGAGGGCCTGGCAGGACGGCGGTTGTGACGCCAACGATCCCGACGAGCGGCTGTCGGCCGCCGACGCCTGAGGCGGGGCGCCCGGAACCGGGGGCGGGAACCGTGTGCGGTCCCGGCTCCGTCCGGTCCGTCGGCGCGAGGACCGGACGAATTCCCGCGCATCCGCGACCGGCGCCCGGGGCCCTTCCCCCGGCGGCGTCGTAGGGCGGACGTCGTGGGTCCGTCGACCGTCGAAGCGGGCCCGGACGGGGCGGTGCGGCCGGCGCTGCACGGAGGGGGCCCGGGTGCGGTTCCGGGGTGTACGGGCAGCCCGAAACCGATCGGTCGGGTGCGGTCTGCCCGCGGTTGGGCCGCCCGGGGCTCTTGCCCGTGGGCGAGGCGCGGGCGGTCCACTGGTCGCGGCATTGCCTGCGCTTCACCTTTGGGCCCGGCACGGTCCGGGACAGGGGAAGCGAGAAGGGAAGCCCAGCAGCGGATCGGGCGCGATCGCGCAAAAGTCCTGTTCGTCGCCGTGCATTTGATGGCGGGGTTGACCAACGGCACCCCAACGACGGCAATTATTACTTTCGGTCGCTCAGCGGGTTTGCAGGGTTAGCGTCCGTCTCTGAGGGTCATGGGACCTATTAGCCATTCATTCACCGGTGATCGTCTTCGGGTCGCTTCGGCAGAGCTGGGGGTCCGGGAGGCGTAGAACGCAATGGCAGACAGTTACACCGCCAGAGAAAGGAAGTATCAGCAATGAGCCGCAAGACTCTGGCCCGCATCGCCTTCACCGCTGTCGCTGTTCCGGCGCTGGCCTTTGGAGCTCCGGCGCTGGCCCTGGCCGACAGCTACTACAACGCGAACTACACCTCGGCAGGGTACGACGGGGCGTTCTCCGGGAGCGTGAGCTCCTACGCCAACAGTGGCTACTACTACGGTCACGGCTACTACGGCAACGGCTACTACGGCAACGGCTACTACGGTGGCGGTTACGACTACTGGTACTAAACGCACGAGCCTGAGGCCGAGGCCGCGACCCTTCGGGGGCCGCGGTCTCCCCTGTGTCCCGGGTGTTGCGCCATGGGCGCCGCCCGGTTTCCAGATCGCCCCGCTTCCCCCTCCTGCCCCTGTCGACGGGGTCGGGGCTCGGAGGGTCCGCAGCAGCCATGAAAAGACATTTCCCCCAAAGTAATTAATTGGCTACTTTCTGTTGTCATCGGTGGCAGGATTGGCATTCCGAACAGGGGTGCGCAGAACTGCGGGGGAACCGGTGAGCCGGGATGTGATTCGCGAGTCCGCTCTGGCGGGCAGGGTGGTGCTGTGGGAGGAATCGGCCCGCGACGGTGCGCAGGCCAAAACGTTGATGAGCCCGGACTTCCGGGTCCGCCTCGCCCGTGAGCACGGACGGGTCTTCGGGGCGGACGGCCCGCGCCATGTGGTTTTCGCGGCAGGGTTTCCGGCGGTGTGCGCGCAAGAGTTCGAAGCGGTCCGACGCGTCGCCGTGGAGGCGGAAGGTCTGGTCAGCGTGGCCGCGGTGTGCCGGGGCACAGTCGCGGACGTCCGGCAGGCATTGGCGTCCGTGCGGGACACCGCACACGCGCGGATCATGGTCGTCGTTCCCGCGTCGGAGCCGATGGCCGCGGTGATGACGCACCGGACGGCCGGCGCGGCCCTGGAGGAGGGGGTCGCGCTCGTCCAGGCCGCGCGGGAGCGTGACGACCGGGTGGCGGTGGACGTCTGTCTCGCCGACGCCTCACGAGCCGACCACGGACTCATGGCCGCCGGCGCGTCGGCGATGACCGAGGCCGGAGCGGGAACCGTGCTCCTCGCCGACACCGTCGGCTGCCAGCTCCCGGCCGAGGCGGGGGGCATGTTCGCGCGGGTCCGGGCCGCATCCGGGGACGAGGTCGTCCTGGCCTCGCACATGCACAACGACCTCGGCCTGGGCCTGTGCAACACGATCGAGGCGCTGCGTGCGGGCGTGCGGGTCGTGTCCAGCTCCTGGCTGGGCATCGCAGAGCGCAGCGGACTGGTGGCAACGGAACAACTGCTCTTCCTGCTCGCCTACCGGGCCGAACGCACAGCGGTACTCCTGGGGGAGGCGATCGCCCCGTGGTGGACGGCCCCCGACCTGACCAGGCTGCCCGCCATCGCGCGGATGGTCTCCCAGGAAACAGGGGTACCGCTGAGCGTGACGTCACCGATCGTCGGTTCCGGAGTGGGGACGATCTCCACCGGTACACCCTTCGTGCACCCCCAACTCTTCCAACCGTTCGACCCGCAGGAGTCGCTGGGCATCACCCCGACAGTGGTGCTCACCCATCTGGCCAGCGCCCGGGTGGTGCGTGCGGTGGCCGCCGGCCTGGGACACGAACTCGACGACGAGCAGGTCCGCACGGCGATGACGTGGGTCAAGTCCCGTGCCTACCGGTCGGGGCAGGCCGTCGTCGCCGATCAGGACTTCGCCGGCTACCTCGACAGACAGCAGACCGTGGGAGTGGGCGAGCGATGAATGCGGGCATCGTCGACACGCGCGGTGCCCGATGCGCGCTCGGCAGGGGGGAGGCCGTCGTCCTGCCCAATCCGGCACCGCTGACCTTCGTCGTCGCGGCCACCAGTCCGCAGGCCGTCAACGCGGCCAAAGGACGTCCGCTCGATCAGGCCGTCGCACTCTGGACCCACGGGGTACGCGCACTCACGGCCCTCGACGGCGCGCTCGATCTCCACGGCCGGACCGTATCGGTGGCCGGCCGCCTGCTCAGCGAGGAGCGGGTGACCCTGTTGGTCCCCCTGCGGTCGACCGCCCACCCGCCGCACTGGCTTCGCCCGGCCAGCAGGGACGGGTGGGCCCTGCTCTTCGGCGCCCGCTGGGCCCCCTTGTCGCCCGTTCTGGCAGGTGCGCCGATCCTCTACGTGAGCAGCGCCAATCGCACCGGTCACCCGCCGGCCGCCTCGGTCGCCGAAGCCATCGCGATGTTCGCGGCCACCCCCGTTCTCGGGGCGGTCGTGCCCGACTGCGCCGCGGAGCGGGGCCGCGGTGCCCCCCGCAGGGCGACCACGACCCTGCGCCTGCACCCAGACGGACGACTGGAGCTGCACCGCCGCGGAGCGCAGGACCTGGTCCATCCCGATCCCGAGGAGTACCTCGACCGCATCCGCGCCGCCTACTGTTCGGAAAACGGCCCGGAGCCGTTCAGCGGTCTTTCCCCGCGCCGTCGCCGGTCGCCAAGACGTGGTAGTTCTCCTCCTCCTGGGTGAAATGCAACTGGAGTACCGCGTACAACTCGATCACCAGCCGGGCGGCGTGTCGCCGTGTCTCGGGGCGGCAGTCGGTGCGCAGTTCCCCGATCGCGGCGCCGATCCGCCGGGAGAGGACGTCGATCTCCGAATGCCCCCGGCTCATCGCCGCGGTTGCGCCCCGGACCCCCAGGGCCCGGTCGACCTGTGGGTAGAGCAGCTTCTCGTCGCGCTCCTCGTGCTCGCCCACTTCGGCCAGGAACGCGGTCAGGCCGTCGAGCAGTTCCGTACTCGGTTCCCCGCTCCCCAGCGCTATGGCTTCGGACACCTGGGGCAGCTCGTGGATGCGCGGCCACAGCCTGTGGTGTTCCTCGTCGAGTGAGCGCACCAGTTCGGCCGATGCCCCTCTGAGTTCGTGGGAATGTCCGCGCAGTCCGCCGTTCAGGGCACGCAGGGCGTTGACCACCACAGCGACGTCGATCAACTCCTGGAGCACAGCGCCCGCTGTGGGAGGCAGCAGCCCTGCGGCGGCCACCAGCATCGCGCCGAACGAGAGCACCATGCCCACCAGGGCGCTCTCCCGTGCGATGGAACGGGTCCGCCGGGCGATGACCAGGGTCTCGGCGAGCCGAGCCAACCGGTCCACGGTGATGACCACGTCCGCTGACTCCGATGAGGCGGTCGACCCGCGTGCGCCCAGCGCCACTCCGACTCCGGCGCATGCAAGCGCAGGCGCGTCGTTGACACCGTCGCCGACCATGACCGTCGGTGCCCGACCGCTCTCCGTCCGGACGACCTCGACCTTGTCCTCGGGGGACTGCTCCGCGCGGACCTCGTCGGCTCCCACGTACGCGCCGACGAGGTCCGCCACGGCCTGCCGGTCACCGGTGACCATCACGGTCCGGTCGATGCCCGCGATGCGCAGCAACCGGAACGTGCGCGGCGCGTCGGTGCGCAGGCGGTCCTTGAGCAGCAGCACTCCGGCGAACCGACCGTCGACCCCGACGAAAACGGTTACCGACCCGTCCCGTGCGGCCTCGGAACGGGCCGCGGACACCCAAGGCGGTTCTTCCTCACCGCACCCTGCCCAGGCGGCTTTTCCCACCCTGACCAGGTGCTCGCCCACCACCCCCTCAATGCCTTCACCGAGGGATTCGGACACCCGCCCGGGTTGCTCCAGCCCCAGACCGTTTTCGCGCGCGGCGCGAACGATGGCCGTGGCCAGTACATGCGCGGAGACCTGGTCCAGACAGGCGGCCAGGCGCAGGACGTCCTCGCCGGAGCCGTCGGTTCCGGTGGCGGTGCGGGCCAGCCGAGGCCGCCCCTCGGTGACGGTTCCGGTCTTGTCGAACAGGAGTACCCGGGCGCGGGCCAGCCGCTCCAGCGCGGCACCGCTCTTGACGATCACCCCGCGCCGTGCGCACCGGGACATCCCCGAGGTGAAGGCGATGGGGGCGGCCAGGATCAGGGGGCAGGGCGTCGCCACGACCAGTACCGCCACGGCCCGCACCGGATCCTGGGACATCAGCCAGGCGACGCCGGCCACCACGACCGACACGGGAAGGAAAATCGCTGAGTATCGATCGGCCAGCCGTACGAACGGGGCGTTGTCGCTCTTGGCGTCACCGGCCAGCCGGACGATGGCGGCGAACGTGCCCCGCCGGGCGTCGGTCGTGGCCCGCAGCCGGAATGGGCCGGCCGCGTTGACCGTCCCACTGCGCGCGGCCTCACCGGCCTGCCGTTCGACCGGTAGGGGTTCACCGGTCACCACGGACTCGTCGAGAACCGCGGCGTCCCCCTCGATCCTGCCGTCGACGGGGAGGACCTCCCCAGAGCGGACCAGGAGAAGGTCGCCCGGCCGCACGTCGTCGGCCGGGACCGTGACGATCTCCCCGTCCAGCAGCCGATGCGCGGTCGTGGGCGATCGCGCCAGCAGCGCGCTCAGATCGCGTCGGGCCCTTCGGCCGGCCCGCTCCTCCAGCACACGCCCACCGGTGAGCATCACCGCGATGATCGACCCGGCCAGGAACTCGCCGACCAGCAGCGTTCCGATGAGCGCCAGCAATGCGAGGGTGTCGGTGCCGAAGCGTTTGTGGCGCAGGCCGTCGAGCACCCACCAGGCCGACGCCGCGGTCCCCAGGAGGGTGGCGCCCAGCCACGCGGTGTGCGCGGAGGAGGGCGACCAGGCGAGATGGAGCAGACCCCCGGACACGAGTCCCGCCAGACACAGGACGAGCAGGGCCGACTGCGTGCTGGGGCCTTTGCGGACTGCGTCGTTGCCCTGGTCCATGTTCTCCACTGTGCGGTCTTTCCGCTCGCCCGGGGCAGGGAGGAGGTCCCGATGGGCCGGGCCGTTGGTCACGTGTCGGTCTGCCCCGGGGCACTGGGAAGCGCGCACGTGCGGCCCGCGGACACCCGCACCTTCTGTCCCTTGAGCTCCACGGTGACGGGTGGGGCGCGGTCGTCGGGCATCTCGATCCCGACCCGTTCGTCGAAGAAGTCCAGGCGCATTCCCCAATGACCGCGATAGCGCAGGGTGAAGGACAGGCCGTCGAGTTCGGCGGGAACCAACGGGCTCAGTTGGAGGCTTTCGTTACGTGCGACCAGGCCGGTGTAACAACGGGTGAGCAGGTCGACGGTGCCGGCCATCGAGCCCAGGTGGATGCCTTCGGAAGTGGTCCCGCCCTGGACGTCGTCGAAGTCGCAGCGGAGCGCGTCGAGGAAGAACTCCCAGGAGGCGTGCCGGTCCGTACGGGCAACCACCCAGGAGTGCACGACGGAGCTGAGGGTGGAGCCGTGACAGGTGCGCGCCATGTAGTAGTCGACCGTGCGCGGGATGAGGCCGGGATCGTAGGGATAGCCCAGGTCCTCCAGGAGCTCGGCGAGTTCTTCCGCGGGAAGCAGGAAGAACAGCATGAGCACGTCGGCTTGCTTCGAGGCCTTGTAGCGGTTGCATGAGTCGCCTTCCGCCTCCAGGATCCGGTCGAGTCTGCGGATGTCGCCGTAGGTCTTGCGGTACCCGGGCCAGTCCAGTTCGGCCAGCGACTCGTATCCGGCGAACTGGCTGATGACACCGTCGTGGAAGGGGACGCGCATCCTGGTGCAGATGTCCTCGAACCGGTCGAGTTCTTCCGGTGCCACCTCCAGTTGCTCCAGGAGTTCGGCCCTGCCGCGTCCGGGCAGGGCCGCCAGCGTGTCCAGCGCCCGGCGCAGTACCCACACCGTCATGACGTTGGTGTAGGCGTTGTCGTCCACCCCTGCCGTGTCCCGGTCGGGGTAACCGTCGTGGTATTCGTCCGGCCCCATGACACCGCGGATCACGTAGCGGCCGAGATCGGTGTCGAGCGAGGCGAGCGAGGCGAGCAGCCGGGCGGTCTCCAGCAGTAGTTCGGCGCCGAAGTCGACGAGGAAACTCGTCTCGCCGGTCACCTGGTAGTGCTGCCAGACGTTGTGGGCGATCGCGATGTTGACGTGGCGCTGCAGGTGCGAGTTGTCGGGGATCCACCGCTTCGACCGTGGGTTGACGTGCAGCCTCTGGGCTTCCTCCCTGCCGTCGCTGCCGCTCTGCCAGGGGAACATGGCTCCCCGGTGCCCCGCCGCGTGTGCTGCCGCACGGGCCTGGGGAAGCCTGCGCCAGCGGTAGCGCAGCAGGGCGCGCGCGGTCTCGGGGAACCGCGTCGTGAGGAACGGGAAGACGAACAGCTCGTCCCAGAAGACGTGCCCCCGGTACGCCTCCCCGTGCAGGCCGCGCGCGGGGACCCCCACGTCGAGGTCCGCTGTGTGCGGTGACAGCGTCTGGAGCAGGTGGAACTGGTGGAGGTTCAGAAGCCGTTGGTCCTCCTCGTTCCCGATGTCCACCGACGACGCCCACCACAGCCGGCCCCAGGCCGCGTGGTGACGGTGCGACAGTTCGTCGAAGCCCTCAGCCAGCGAGACGTTCTCCAGTGCCTCGGTCAGACAGTCGCTGATCGCGGTGTCACGGGAAGTGTGGATGGCCACGACCTTCTCCACCGTCACGCCCCGGGACGCGCGGGCTTCGACCTCCAGGTCCTGTTGGATCAGGCCGTCCGGGGAATCCGGCCACGTCACCGTGGGAGCCGGGCCCTGGGTGACCGTTGTGCGGGCAGCCAGGGCGATGTCGATGCCGGAGGACACGGTCCGTGACCGCAGCCACATGAGACCCGGGGAGTGCCTTCCGCTGCCCGCGGGGCGCAGGTGCGTGCGGTCGAGGCCTCTGTAACGGGCAACCCCGGCGTTCACCACCCGGCCGTCCAGCCCGGAGCGGACCGTCAACGTCCCCGTCCAGTTCTGCGGAACGATCACGGTTCGTAGCGCCACCACGTGCGGGGAGTCCATCGACACCAGCCGACGCTGCTCGAATCGTGTCCGTCGTCCCCCTCGGTCGCGGACCACACCGGTACGGATCAGCACACCGGAGCGCATGTCCAGTTCGCGTTCGTCCTCCTCGACGAAGTTTCCGCCGCCGCCCAGCCAGTCCCCGCCGTCCGCCCGGAAGGTGAACGGCAACCAGTTCGGGACGTTGACGATGTCCTCGTTCTCCACTTCGTGGCCTCCGACCGTCGAGGTGAGCCGGTCGTAGCAGCCCGCGACATAGGTCCCCGGATAATGCGTGCCGTCGGCGTGCGACTCCGCAGCCGCGCCGCGCGTGGCGAGATACCCGTTGGCCAGTGTGCACAAGGCCTCCCGGACCCCCTCGGCCGCTGGGTCGAAGCCGCTGTATGTCAGGCGCCAGTGATCCATGGGACCGCCTTCTTCTCACTCAGGGCCAGTTCCCCCAGGTCCGCCACGACGACGTCGGCTCCGCGGTCGATCAGCCCGTCGTGCTGCCCCGCGCGGTCGACGCCCACGGTGAACCCGAAACCGCCGCGGCGTGCGGCCTCGACCCCGGCCAGGGAGTCCTCGACCACGGCGGCACGGGACGGGGCCACGGCCAGGCGCCGCGCGGCCTCCTGGAACAGGGCCGGGTCGGGCTTGCCGGGCAGGCTCCACCGAGCCGCGTCGATGCCGTCCACCCGGACGTCGAACAGGGCGGTCACCCCCGCGGCCCGTAGGACCGCCTTGCAGTTGCGACTGGCCGAGACCGCGGCGGTTCGAAGGCCTCTGTCGCGGAGCTCGTGGACGAAAGCCACCGTTGAGGGAAAGGCGGCGACGCCGTACCTGCGGATGTAGTCCAGGAAATAGTGGTCCTTGCGATCGCCCAGGGAGGACACGGTGAGGGCTTCCGGCCGGTTCGGTTCGTCCCCCTCCGGAAGGGTGATGTCGCGTGAGGCCAGGAAGGTTCGGACACCGTCGGACCGGCCCATGCCATCGACGAACCTCCGATAGTCCTGGCGCAGGTCGAATGGCCGGAACGGCCCGAGGCCACTGCGGGACCGGTCCAGGAGGAATTCGTCGAATGTCCGCTTCCACGCCGCGGCGTGCACCGATGCGGTATCGGTGACCACTCCGTCGACGTCGAAGATCACCGCCAGGATCTGGCCGAGCGGTACACCGTTGCCGTTGCTGTCGAACACCTTCATCACATCCTCTCCACGCCTGGCCGGCTCCTCTCGGCCCGTCCACCTCCCATTCCACGCCGTTTTCATGCCCGCCGACCGGGGCGTTGGTCATGATCCGCAGGACCGAAGGCACCCGGGGCGGTCCCGGACCGGCCGGTTCAGTCCGGTCCGGACGCGAAGTCGAGGACAGCCGCCCCGTCGACCCTGTCCGCGGCAACGTCCGCCAACGCACGGTCGGCCTGGTCGAACGAGTAGGAAGTGGTCGTCACGGACAGCGGGTTCCCGGCCGCGATCGCGAGGAAGCCCCGGGCGTCGTCTCTGGTGTTCGCGGTCACGCTGCGCACGGTGCGCTCCTGGAAGAGGTGCCGCTGGTAGTTCAGCGGTGGGATGTCGCTGAGGTGGATGCCCGCGATCGACAGGGTCCCTCCGCGTTCGAGGGCGCTGAGGGCCGTCGGAACCAGGGTGCCGACCGGTGCGAACAGGATCGCGGAGTCCAGTGGTTCGGGTGGGGCCGTGTCGGCTCCGGACGCGGAGGCACACCCCAGCTCCAGGGCCAGGGCGCGGGCCCGCGCCGCACGTGTCATCACGTGCACCCGTGCCCCACCGGCCAGCGCGACCTGCGCGGTGAGATGGGCCGAGGCACCGAAGCCGTAGATGCCGAGCACGCCTCCGGCCGGCAACTGCGCGCGCCGCAGCGCCCGGTAGCCGATTATGCCCGCACACAGCAGCGGCGCGGTGGCCGGGGCCGCCGCGTCCTCGGGCAGCGGGTAGACATAGCGTTCGTCGGCGCTCAGGTAGCGCGCGTATCCGCCGTCGACGTCCCAGCCGGTGTACGTGGAGCGCGGACACAGGTTCTCGGCTCCGCGCAGGCAGTACCGGCACGTTCCACAGGTCGAGTGCAGCCAGGCGACGCCCACCCGGCTACCAACGGTGATCTCGTGCGCGTCGGGACCGTGCGCGACGACGTTTCCGACCACCTCGTGGCCCGGTACGGTGCCGCGGTGCTTGGGCCGGAGATCGCCTTCGGCGAGGTGGAGATCGGTCCGGCACACCGCGCACGCTTCCACCCGGACCAGTAGTTCGCGCTCCACCGGTCGCGGAACCGGGCGGCGCACCAGGCGCAACGGCTTCGTCGCGATCGGTCCCGGGCTGTCGACGACCCATGCGTCCATCTCGGCGGCGACTGTGTCCATGCCCTCAAGCCCACCACCGATTCCCGTGTCGGGCGGAGGGGCGAAGGCCCTCGTTTCCGGGACCTTCTTCCCCGGGGCCGTCCGGAGCCGTGCCGGTCAGGCTCCGCTGTTCCATTGAACGTAGGCGGGCACGACGTCGTCGGTTCGCCAGTCGGGACCGACGGGGACCGACACCACGCCCTCCACACCGCTGACGCGCCTGACCAGTTTCTGGGCCTCGCTGCGCCGCTCCACGGTTCCCGACAGGGTGACCACACCGTCGTGTACGGCCGCTGCGGGGTGCTCGATGCGGATGCTCCGCATCGCGACGGCCAGTTCGGCCTGGACCGTTTCGGTGATGTCGTCGTCATCGTGGAGGAACACCAGGAGCAGGTTGCGTCGACTGATCATTCCTTTCAGACACCCCGAGTCGTCCACTACCGGCAAGTGCCGTATTCCGCATCGTTCGATGAGCCGCGCCGCCTCGACCACGGAGGCACCGGTGCGAATCGTCACGGCGGGGCGGGTCATGAGATCGGCGGCCCGCCGCCCCGCGGCCTTGGCCGCCGGAGGGGATGCCTGTAGACCGGTGCCGCGCAACCGGTCGCGCAGCCGGGACCGCACTGGAGGCCGGTAGGCGTCGTCTTCCTTGAACTCCTCCTTGTACAGCAGGTCTCCCTCCGAGACCACTCCGATCACCCGGCCGTCCCGGGCGATCACCGGAAGCGCACCTACTCCGTACTCCACCATCGTGGCGACGATCTTCTTGTAATCGGCTTCCTCGGTCACCGAGACGACCCTCGTCGTCATGACCTCGCCGACAGTGCTGTCCATGCCGCCCCCTTGTTTTCGGCCGGACCCGGGCCCGGCCGGTAACCGGAAACGCCGCCGCCCCCGACGGACAGCGACCTGCTCTCCTCCTCCACTCTCCTCCGATCACGCCGTACCGGGGAGAGTCCTCCGTGCCTTCGTCGAGGGACCTTCGTGCCACTGCCGTTGCGGATCGTCCCCGAGCGCTTCCGTGTCGGAGGCCCCACCCGAGTCGTCGTCAGGAGCGGTCTCCGGCGTGCACGACCATCACGGGGCAGCGCGCGTGCGACAGCACTGACTGGCTGATCGACCCAAGGAGCATTCCGCCGAAGCCGCCCCGCCCATGCGACCCGACCACGAGCAGGTCCGCCTTTTCCGATTCGGCGGCCAGTACCTCGGCGGGGTGACCGGAGACCGCCTTCTCCCGCACAGCCACGTCGGGGTGCAGCTCCCTCTGTCCGGCGAGCGACTCCGACAGGTGCCGGCGGGCCTCCTCCAAGGCGGCGCCTCTCTCAGGCACACCGGAGAACCCCGGGGGAGGGGTCTCCAGGGTGCGGAAAACACCGTGTGAGGCGTGGTCGTACGCGGTCACCGCGTGCACGGTCGCCCCACGGGCGGACGCCTCGGTGAATCCCCAGGCGGCTGCGACCTGCGCTGTGTCGGAACCGTCGACGCCCACCACCACGCGGCCGGTGGCGGAGCGGGGTTCCCGGGTGACGACGGTGACAGGACATGCCGCCCTGGCGGCGAGCTCCAGGCCGGTGGAGCCGAGAAGAACAGCTTGAAGGCCGTGCAGACCACGTGAGCCGACGACGACGGTGTGCGCGTTCTCGGCCTCCAGGAGCAGGGTGGGGGCGACCCCGCCGGTGATGTGTACGGCCTCGACGGTCAGTTCCGGGGCACGTCGACGGACTTCGTCGGCGGCGGCGGCCACAAGCCGCCGGGGAAGTTCGTCGATGTCGAAACCCGGGAGGTCGCGCGGGATCGTGTGGTGGAGAGGCCACTCGAACGCATACACGATGCGCAATCCGCGGTGCGTCAGGAGGGCCTGGTCGGTGGCCCAGGCGAGGGCGCGTTCGCTACCGGGCGTCGCGTCGATCGCCGCGACCACGGGCTCGGTGCTGTTGTGGGACACGGGTGCCTCCTCGAACACTCGAATCGCTCCGTTTCCGGTTCCCGCCGTCTGCGGGAGGATCCCGCTAAGGGGGCGGTGTGCTCCCGCTTCCAGATGGTCGTTCCTGGTCGTGCCGGGTGCTTTCGGCTTTGAGTCGTGCGGCCAGTGCGGCGGCCTGGGTGCGGCGTTGCATGTCGAGTTTGGCCAGCACGGTGGAGACGTGGTTCTTCACCGTCTTCTCCGCGAGGAAGACCCGTTCGCCGATCTGGCGGTTGGTCAGCCCCTCGCCGATGAGGGTGAAGATCCGGTGTTCGCGCTCGGTCAGCTCCGACAGCGGGTCCTCGCGGGTGGCGTCCTGGCGGATGCGCTCCATGATGCGGGCGGTGCTGCGCGGGTCCAGCAGGGACTGTCCGGCTGCGACGGTGCGCACCGCGCCCACGAGGTCGGAGCCGTGGATCTGCTTGAGGACGTATCCGGCGGCGCCGGCCATGACGGCTTCGTAGAGGGCGTCGTCGTCGGAGTAGGAGGTGAGCATCAGGCAGGCCAGGCCGGGCAGTTGGGAGCGGACGTCGCGGCAGACCTCCACGCCGCTGCCGTCGGGCAGGCGCACGTCCAGGACGGCCACGTCGGGTCGGGTCGCGGGGATCCTGGCGAGTGCTTGGGCGGCGGTGGCGGCCTCGCCCACGATCACGATGTCGCCCTCGGCCTCCAGCAGGGCCGCCACCCCGCGGCGCACCACGGCGTGGTCGTCGACCAGGAACACCCGGATCACGTCGTCACCGGTCTCTTTCACGTGAAAGCCTCCTCGGGGTGCTGTGCCGTACCGGAAGGCCCGCACCCGTCTGGTCCTTTCCGCACGCCTACCGTGTCCCCGGCCCTCGGGAGCCCCTCCGTCATGGGTGCCCTCCGAGGACCCTGCGCCCGGTGATCTTCGTGGGAACGATCATGACCAAGAGGTCCCGCTTTCCGGCGGCCCAGGGCCGGACGGGCGCGGTCGCCCGCAGCGCGGACAGTTCGGCGGTGTCGCGCACGGCACGCGCCCGGCCGGTGATCAGCACGCTCCACCCCTCGCTCGTGGCGCCGTCGAGCCTGTCCGTCTCGAAGCAGACGTCGATGCCGATGGCGTGCTCGGCGATCATTCCGTGCGCGGCCGTGCGGAAGACGACTCCGTTGCCGGCTATGAGGAAGTTGACGGGAAGTACGGTCGGCGCGGTGTCCCCGGCCACGGTGAAGGCGATGCGCCCCACCCCGCCCTTTCCGATCAGCTCCATGCACTCCTGCGAGTCCAGGGAACACAGGCGGGGATCCGGGATCCGGGTGCTTGCCGATCCCGCCGGTTCCTCGAATCCCGCCCCCAGCAGTGAGTCCGGACTGGTGTGCAGAGCGTCGGCCAATCGGTTGAGTGCGGCCCTGCTCAGGTTGGGGGGGTTGTGTTCCAGGTAGTCGATGTATCCGAGGGCCATGCCCGCACGCTCGGCGAGCTGCGGTCGGGTCAGGCCCAGTTCGATGCGACGGTGCGCCACCCTTCTGCCGAGGTCGTCCCGCGATCTGTTCGAATCATTCGTCACGTTCACCGTTCCCCCTCGGAGCGCGTGTGCTCGGACACCCCTCCTCAGCTGATGTCCGCAACGTCACTGTTCCAACCAGGGCGAACGTCCCGGATTGTCGTCTTGCGCGATTTCTGTCGAGGTGGTGTCGACGGAGCAGGGCCCCGGACCGTCGGTTCAGGTGAGGCAGTCCTCGTCGAGGGGCGCGCTCCAGTGGAGCCGTGTCCCTCCCCTCACCCCGGGGCCGGCCTCGAACGCCCCGCCCAAGGCCCTCGCCCGGTCGGCGAGGTTGCGCAGACCACTGCGCCGCCCCTGCTCGGGGATGCCGATCCCGTCGTCGGTCACCTCGATGCTCACCGCGTCGTCGACCGTGACGCGGATCTCCACTCGCGAGGCCCCGGCGTGCCGGGCGACATTGGAGAGCGCTTCGCGCAGGACCGCCAGGACATGCTCGGAGACATGGTCGGGGACCCTGCTGTCGATGGGGCCGTCCAAGCGCAGGTCGGCGGAGAAGCCCAGCGGACCGGTGGCCTCGTTGACCACCTCCAGGATCTGGTTGCGCAGCCACGGGCGGTCGCCGCCGACGTTTTGCAGGGCGAAGATCGTCGAGCGGATCTGGCGGATGGTGTCGTCCAGGTCGTCCACGGCCTGTCGGACCCGGTGGGCGGGGTCGGGGGAGTCGATGCGCCGGACGCTGCCCATCAACGACATCGCGATGGCGAACAGGCGCTGGATCACGATGTCGTGCAGGTCTTTGGCGATGCGGTCCCGGTCCTCCAGGATGCTCAGCCGCTCGGCGTCGCTGCGTGTTCGGGCCAGTTCCAGGGCCACGGTCGCGTGGTCGGCGAAGGAGTGCAGCATGTGCACGGTCGAGGCGGGGAAGGGGGCGCTGCCCCGGTTCCTGGCCAGGAGCAGGACGCCCATGACGCCGTCGCGTCCACCCAGCGGAACCACCAGGGCCGGCCCGGTCCCCAGGTCGTGCAGGAGAAGCGCGGGTTCACCGCACGGCTGGGTGGAATCGGCGAAGACGGGTGCACCGTTGCGCACCGCCTGCCCGACCAAGGTTCCTTCCACGTCCATGGTCCGGCCGAGCCACTCCGCGGAACCGGGGCCGTCGGCGGTGCGCACGGTCAGCCGCTTGTCGTGGTCGTCGGGGGTCGCGATTGCCACCAGTTCGGCGTCGGCCATGCGTCGTGCGCGATGGGCGATGAGTTGCAGTACTTCGTCGGCCCCGGCGCCGCGCAGCAGCCGGGTGGTGATCTCGTCGGAGGCGTCCAGCCACAGTTCCCGGCGGTGGGTCTGTCCGTACAGGCGCGCGTTGGCGATCCCCACGCCCGCGGCGGTGGCCAGTGCGGTGACGACGGCCTCGTCGTCCTCGTCGAAGTGTCCGCCGTCGGCCTTCTCGGTCAGGTACAGGTTGCCGAACACCTCGTCGCGGATGCGGATCGGCACCCCGAGGAATCCGCGCATGGGCGGGTGGCCGGGAGGGAATCCCCGGGAGGCGGGGTGGTCGGCCAGGTTCTTCAGGCGAAGAGGGCGGGGGGACTTGATCAACAGGCCGAGCACGCCCCGGCCCTGCGGCCAGTGCTCGATGGCTGCGATCTGCTCCCGGTCCAGACCCACAGGGACGAACCGCTCCAGTTCGCCGTCGCCGCCGATGACTCCGAGCGCCCCGTAGCGGGCGTCGACCAGCGCCATGGACGTTTCGACGATCCGGCGCAACATCGTTTCCAGATCCAGGCCGCTGCCGATGGTGACCACCGCGTTGAGCAGGCCGTGCACCCGATCTCGCGTCAACATCACCCTGTCGAGGCGTTCCTGTACTTCCACGAGCAACTCATCGGGTTGTCCCTGGGGGAGGAGAAGGTCGGCCCGCTCTGGTTCGGGAGCGTTGTTGGCCATGGTCGGTCCCCAAGGAAGTCGAAGCGTTGTCGTAATCACCCGTTGGTGTTCCCTGAGGCCGATTGTAGGCTCCTCTCGGAGGAATATCGGCTGGTCAGCGCGGTGAATTGTCGATGGTCGCTTAAAAACGAGCACAGGATCGAACCCCCGCCGACGGTCGGCGGCACTGCTCAACAGGGCCGGTCTGCCTCGGCCGGGCAGCACGGCCACCGTCACCGCTCGGTCAGTAGCCGGTCAACATGGACTCGATCGCCTCGTCGCGCTCATCGAAGCAGGGCCCTGCCCGGCCCAGGCGCATGAGCATCTGCGGGTGGGCGCCGCCGCACAGGCGTTCGGTGACGAAAGCGCGCAACAGCGGCTCTTCCAGGGGTTGGGTGTGAAACGCCGAGGCGACCCCCGCCGCTGTCGCTGTCAGCAGCACACGCTCCAGGGCCTGCCCGGCGGCCAGGTGACTCACCCGTGTATCGGAGACCGTGGTGAGTAGCGCTACCGTGCCTCGTACGGCGCCGTGGACTTCTCGGCTTCCGCTGATCCGGCCGTGTCCGTAGTCCCGGTCGGGGAACAGTGCGCCGGCGACCCGCCGTTCGGGCGGGAAGTCCGCGGCCCGCATCCCGCCCGGTCGTCCGCTCTTGGGCGCGTGGACCCAGCGCGCCAGCTCGTCGGTGTGCGCGCGCTCGCGCCGGTGGATGTGTTCGGCAGCGGCCACGAGGCCGGCGAGGGAGTGGACCAGCGAGTCGTCGGTGACCAGCCTCAGGGTCGCTTCCTCGGCGGAAGCGGCCGCCACCAGGACCCGGGCAAGTTGTTCGTTGCCGATGTCGGAAAGGAACGGCCCGCGATGGGTCCGCCGTTGTTCGATGGAGTCGAACAGCAGGTTGTCGAGTCCGCTCGCCTGCGCCTCCTCTGTCGTGATCACGTCCGCGAGGAGCCCGGGACGGTCCGGATCGGGGAAGACCTCGACCCGCGGAATGACACCGTGTGCGCGCAGCGCGGTCCGGATGTTGAACAGCGCCGCGCCGCAGCTGATCACCAGCTCCCTCGCCCCAGGGTCGGCCGTGCCCAGCTGCCGGTCGGTGTCGGTGCTGATGGAGATACGGCCGCTGTCGTCGACCAGTCTCCATGGCCGCGTGTTGTGGACCGACGGAGCCCGTTCGGCGGCGCGCAGTGCGGCCCGAACGGGATCGCTTCCGGTCAGGCGGGTGCTGTGCGTCCTCAACGTACTCACCTCTTCTCGGCCGCGTTTCCGACGAGCCCCGGTCGCGATGACGCGGACTCCTGCTGCATCGGCAAGGGGATAACCACGACAGGGCACGAAGCGGTGCGGACGCATGCCGACGTGGTCGGGCCCAGGGCCGGGGACGTCGGGGAAGAGTGCTCCGGCGCTCCCAGTACCAATAGTGCCGCGCTGGTGGCGGCCTTGTTCAGGGCCCGGGCGGCGAGAGCGTCGTAGACCAGGACCTGGAGGACACGGGTTCCGCTGCCCTTGGCCTCTTCGGCCGCACGGTGGAGTTCGTGGATGGCGACCGCGTGTTGGGCGGTGGTGTCCCCGTCGGCTCCCGCGTATTGGGCACGTGGGAGCCGGCCGTCATCGAGCGCGCGCACGATCCACAGCTCGCAGTCGCGCAGGCGTGCTTCGCGGGCAGCCCAGTCCAAAGCCACGGTCGCTGGCCTCGAACCGTCGTAGCCGACGACGATCGCTTCTGCCGCGGATGTCTCGTTCATCGGGTGAACCTCTCGTGTGTGCCGCCAACGTCCTTGTCGGAGCCGCCGCCGCAGGAGCGGATGGTCGGCCGCCGAGCCTTCCTGTCCTCACTCCATCCGATGGCCGGCAGCTCGGCCAGGGCCTGACGGTTGCCATGACGGGGACAGAGGTCCCGTCGACGTTTCGGCCCCCCGCAGGGCCGGTCAGTCGGCGGTCAACAGGGGGCGGCTGGGGAGCCACTGGGCCACCGGCGGACTGGGCCTGGCCACTGCCAGCATCTCCTCCAGCGCGGCCCGCACACTGTGTGAGGTGTCCACGCACGTCGCGTCGGGCCATGGTGCGAAGGTCGATGACACGGCTCGCTCGATCGCGGCGTCGGCGTCGGAGAGGCAACCGTCCCTGGGACGTTCGGCCAGACGCCGGGCCACGGTCGCGGCGGGCGCTGTGCAGCGGAACTGCGTGAAGTCGGCGGCGTTGTCCTCGGCGGTCATCGCTGCGGCCTGCCGCCACGAGGCATCGGCCCAGCAGGCGTCGAGCACGACCGATTCTCCGTTGGCCAGGAGCAGCCCCGCGCGTTCGAGTATTTCGGTGTAGACCCGCCTGCTCGTCTCCGCATCGTAGGGACCCTCCCCGAAGGCGGCGGCGGAGGAGGCAAGGGGAGAAATCCCGCACTGTTCCTTCCGGACCCGGTCACTGCTGATGAGTACCGCCCCGAGCAGGTCGGCCAGTCCACCGGCGACCGTTGTCTTGCCCGTTGCGGGCGTACCGCCGACGACGACCAGCCGTACCGCTCCGTCGCGCAGGTGTCCGAGGGCGATGTGTTCGAGCAGCCGTGCCTGCGGCCCTGCCGAGCCGTCGCCCTGGGTGTGGCGCAGACAGGCGACCTTGGCGCGCACGAGCGCCCGGTAGGCCACGTAGTGGTGGTGGAGCGACGCGGGTGCGGGGTCGCCGGTGAACTCGGCGTAGAGGCGAAGGAACACCTCGGCTGCCCCGGCGGCGCCGAGCCGTTCCAGGTCCATCGCCAGGAAAGCCGCGTCGTCCAGCGCGTCGACCCAGCGCAGCCGGTCGTCGAACTCCAGGCAGTCCAGGATGCGCGGGCCGTCGTCGAGGCAGAAGATGTCATCGGCGAGCAGGTCGCCGTGTCCGTCGATGACGCGCCCTGCGTCGACACGGGCGGTGAACAGGGCCTGCCGACCGTCGACGAACCGTAGGGCCAGCCGTTCGATCTCCTCGGTCTCCCCGCCCAGTACCTCGCCACGAAAAGGGCGGATCTGGTGGAGACTGGCGGCCCATCTGCCCCGAAGCGCGTCGGTCGACCCTTGCTCACGGACCTCCGGGCCGCTCGGCGCGCGGCTGTGGAACGCGGCCAGGAGGCGGGCGACGGCGCGTAGTTCGCCGCCGAGATCGCGATCGCCGTGCACCAGGGTGGACAGTCGGCGCGACTCCGGCATCCGTCGCATCGCGATCAGGTGATCGAACGGTCGTCCGGTGGAGTCGACGACATCGAGCACGCCCTCGTACACGTCAGGGGCGAGACGGCTGTTCAGTTCGACCTCGCGCAGGCAGGCGGCCAACCGCAGCTCGCGCGTACTGTAGTCCAGGAACCCGAAGTCCTTCGGTTTTTTCAGCTTGTAGGCCTTTTCCCCGATGAGGACGACCACGCCCGCATGGGTTTCCCGGATGTCCGCGTAGCGAGCCCCGGCAACGTTTGGCTGCATGTGTTGTCCTCTGCCTCGAAGCGCCGTCGCGCGAGGGACCTGCACGAACACCCCCGCGCGGTGTCCGCGTCTACTCGGTGGAGCTGATGGGGACTCGGCGGCTTTCCGTTCCCTGTTGGGCGAGGCCGAGGCTGACTTCGAGAATCCCTTTCTCATACGTCGCGGTCACGTCGTTCTCGTCGCAGTTCTTCGGGAGCGCGACGGTGCGGGTGAACGAGCCGTAGCGAAATTCCGAACGGCGGCCTTCCCGGTGCTCCTCCCGCCGTTCGGCTTCGATGGTCAGCCGTCCGGGCGATACCGTCACAGCGACGTCCTTGTCCGGATCGATGCCGGGAAGTTCGGCCCGGATGACGTAGTGCCCGTCGCGCACGACGTCTTCGACGCTGATGTCCGACAGGTGCCGGAACGGTAGGAGCGGGGATTCGAGCAGTTCGGTGAGATCGGGCATGAATTGGTGTCCTTCGCGACGTGCGAGCGTGTCCATGGTCTCCTCCGTCGTTGGTCGGTGTCCTCTCCTGCCCTCCCAGTCCACCCCCGTGACGCCCGGGGCGGCATGGTCCGTTCGTCTGCCCGGCCAGGGCCGAAGGTCACTCTCGTCGGTGTCCGGGTGTCCGGGTGTCCGGGTGTCCGGGTGTCCGGGTGTCCGGCACTACGGCCACCGCGGCGCAAAGTCCCTTTCGTTGAACTTTCGGTGCTTCTGGTGTCGGGGAGTCGTCCTGCGGGACATGGGGCGGCCGGTCCCGGCGACCGTCCGTGAGCGGGGAAGCCGGCCCTCCACGCCGCTGTGCGGGACCTGTCGGCCCTTCGCGTCCGGTGGGTGCGTGTGGCACGCGGAGACGACCGGTGACTTTCGAAGTACCGGGAGAGGACCTCGGACCGTTGGTGGTGAGGGCCGCAAAGGTTGAGGCTTGTCCCAGGAGCATCGAGTGCGAGGGGGTTGTGATGAAGAGGGAGATTCTGGTCGGGGTGGACGGATCGGGGACCGGACTGAGGGCGGTCGACTGGGCTGCCGGTGAGGCGGCACGCCGTGGATGTGCTCTGCGGTTGCTGACCGCGTTCGCCCTTCCCTCGGGCGAGGCCGCGTTCGTGTGGCCGGAGGACGAGATCCGGAAGAACTCGACAGCGGTCCTGAGGGAGGCGGAGGAGCACGTCCACGAAATCGCCCCTGGCACGGAGGTCGCCTCGACCACTGTGATCAGTGCGCCGGCCGCCACGTTGGTGGAGCTGGCAGAGACGGCGCTGATGGTGGTCGTGGGGCTACGAGGGAGAGGAGGGTTTCCCGGCTTGAGGATCGGTTCCGTCGCCTATCAGGTCGCCGCTCACTGTTCGGTGCCGGTCGTGGTGGTCGGTCCGGAGCCTGTCGTCGACTCCGAGGCCGAGGTCGTCGTCGGACTGGACGGCTCCGAGTCCTCCGAGGACGTCCTGGCGGAGGCGTTCGAGTGGGCTGCCCTGACGGGCACGCGGCTACGTGCGATCCGAGCCTGGACCGATCCGATGCTTCCGGCGCCGGCCATGCGACCGATGCTCTACGACACCGATCGGGTCCGGGAGGCGGAGGCCGCCGCACTCCACCACGCGCTGTCGCCGTGGAAGTCCAAGTATCCGCAGGTGGAGGTTGTTGCCCAGGTAATGGAGCAGCAACCGGTCCACGCCTTGGTCGATGCTGCCGAGCACGCCCGCCTGCTCGTCGTGGGGGCGAGGGGCAGGCGCGGGTTCAGCCGGTTGGCCCTGGGGGGAACCGCGCACGGATTGCTGCACCACGCGCCGTGCCCGATCATGGTCGTCCACAAGACGCCTTGACCCGACGTGATCGGAGAGGGGATTTCTCCGAAGAACGATTGCCTGAGCGAGGTCGACGTCGACGAACCGGGCTTTCTCCGGCCTCTCGGGCTCTCGGTGTGAATACGGATCGAAGCTGCCGAAGACCGCGTCGTCAACGGCGGTAGGTGGTCGGGCCGAGTCGGCGCGGCCCCATTGAGGGACCGGTATGGAACGGAGCTGTGACCCCGTCTCGGCTTGCGGGGTTTGCCGGCCGGGCGTTGCGGAAATCCTGGTTTCCAGGGCATTCAGCCGTTTCTTTTGCGGCTGCTGCTGCCCATTTCTTCGCCGGGCGTCGGGGCCTCTCCCCTCCGATGCCGTCGGGCTCTCCGCGTTTGCCCGAGGTGTCTGGAAGTCACGCGGAACCGTCGTTTTCGCTACGGTCCCAAAGTTGCTCTTCCGGTGGAGAGGGAAGCTCGGGTCGACGGTGCCACTATGGGGAGCGGTGGGAAAAATGATTAACGCGCGGTCGATTGGAAAGGTGGTCCGAGGGAGACGCGTCGACTGAGGCCGCCGTCCTTCTCGGCTTCCCTGTGGCAGGGGCGGTCCAATGGGGGGTTCGGCGTGTGATGGGCAGTTGGCCAATGGGGGAGTCCTGTATCTCCTTGGAGCTTAAAATATAACCTTTCAATATTTCCTTGGATCATGTAGAAATAGCTTTCTCGGGGCGTGCGTGTAGGCTATATTGATCTTGTAGGGAATAGTAGATTTGTTTAAGGAATAACTTCGTGGCGCAAAAAGTCCAGGTAATGCTCATTGATGACCTTAACGGGGGAGAGGCCGAGGAGACCGTCTCTTTCGCTGTGGATGGTGCCACCTACGAGATCGACCTCAGTGGGGACAATGCCGCTGCGTTGCGTGAGTCGCTCGCGCCGTTCGTCGATGCCGCTCGCAAGGCTCCGGCCAAGGGGCGCACGGTGCGCGGGGCCAAGCAACGCACCGCACCCGGTCGGGAGCGCAGCTCGGAGGTTCGCGCCTGGGCCAAGGCCCAGGGGAAAGAGGTCAGCGAGCGAGGCCGGATCCCGCAGTCGATCATGGACGAGTACGAAGCCGCCCACTGATCCACTGCTTTTCGCTCAGTAGGTCCTAGGGGCGAGGTCCTTCCTCGCCCCTATCGGTGAGGCACGACCGGTGTCGCGTGCGCTCCCGTGCACCCCGCCTGCGCTTCGGCGCCCGCGGTGCGGTGGACCCGGTCCGCTCGGGCCGGGGACTCGCCGGCGTCGTCCTCGCCATCCACCACGGGAGCCCCACCGACCAGATCGCCCACGTCGGGATCGACCGGTCCCCGACCCGGCGCCGATCGGCGGACCGGAGCGTTCGTCTGCTCCGGCGACCGTGCGCTGACCGGCTCCGGTCGCCCGAATCGGGGCACCCGACCCGCGGGATCTGAGAAAATGGCGGATGTGCGAGTAGCGTTGCTGGGCCCCTTCGAGCTCCTGGACGGGCAGAGCCGTACCGTCGCACTCGGCGGACGTCGGGTCGAGACCCTGCTCGCCCGCCTCGCACTGTCGCCCGGCGAACTGGTCCCGGCCGGCTTGCTGATCGACGATCTGTGGGGCGACGCCCCCTCCGGAGGCGGAGCCAACGCACTCCAGCGACTGGTCTCGCGGGCTCGACGCGCGATCCAGGAGCACGGCGCCGGCGACGTGACGGTCCAGTCGGGGCCAGGCGGCTACCTGCTCACCGTCGCCCCCGACGAGGTGGACGCCACCGTATTCGAGGGGCTGGCCGCAGAGGGGCGTCGGCTGCTGCGCGAGTCCGACCCCGCGCGGGCCGTCGAGCCACTGCGCGGCGCCCTGGAGCTGTGGCGCGGCGTCCCGCTCGCCGAGTTCGATGTCGGCTTCGCCCATGCGGCAGCCCAGCGACTGGGGGAGCTGCGGCTGTCGGCCACAGAGGACCTGTTCGAGGCCGAACTCCGGCTGGGCCGCTCCGCGGAAGCCGCGGTCGAGCTCGCACGGTTGTGCGCGGAGCACCCTCTCCGGGAACGTGCCGCGGGCCTGCTGATGATGGCGCTGAACGCGAGCGGTCGCCAGACCGACGCCCTGGGCGCCTACGAACGCATCCGATCCGCGCTGGCCGAGGAACTGGGCGCCGACCCCTCCCCCTGGCTAGGCGAACTGCACGTGGGCCTGCTCCGCGGAAACAGTGCCGCGCGGCAGGGGGACGGCAAGGAGCAGCCGCGATCGGAGGCGGCCAGGCTGCCCGCGCGACTCGCCCGGTTCGTCGGCCGCCGGAACGAACTCGCGCAGTTGGAGACGGCGCTGGAACGTTCGCGCCTGACCACCCTGTTCGGTTCCGGTGGGGTGGGCAAGACCCGCCTGGCCATCGAGTACGCGACCCGGTTGCGCGACCGCACGGCCGAACGCATCCGGTTCGTGGAGCTCGCCCCGCTCCGGGCGGGGACCGACCTGGCCGAGACGGTCGCCGCCGCGCTCGGCTCGGGCCAGACCCTGCTGCTCGACCGGCCCTTTCCCGACCGCAACCGCTTCGACCAGCTCGTGTCCGTGCTGTCGGGCGATCCCACCCTTCTCATCCTGGACAACTGCGAGCACATGCTCGACGACGTCGTCCTGTTCGTCGGACGAATCCTCACCGACTGCCCCCAGCTACGGATCCTGGCCACCAGCCGCGAGCCGCTGGCGATCACCGGCGAGGCGCTGTGCCACATCGGCCCGCTGGGCGTCCCGGAAAACGTCGAGGATGCGGAAGGGGCCGCGGCCATCCAGCTCTTCTGTGACCGCGCGGCCCTGGTCAGGCCCGGTTTCGCCCTCACCCCCGAGACTGTCGGGGCCGTTGTGGAGATCTGCCGCAGACTCGACGGTCTTCCGTTGGCCGTCGAACTGGCCGCAGCCCGGTTGCGCACCATGACCGTGCGGCAGGTGGCCGACCGCCTGGACGACCGCTTCCGGCTGCTCACCGGTGGCAATCGCACCTCAGGGGTGCGCCACCGTACGCTTCGCGCGGTACTGGACTGGAGTTGGGACCTCCTGGAGGAGCCCGAACGCGTCCTGGCCCGGCGCCTGTCGGTCATGGCCGGGGGGACCACCGCCGACGCGGCGGCGGTTGTGTGCGCCGGGGCCGGCCTGATCGGTGACGACGTGCTGTACGTGCTCTCCTCCCTGGCGGAGAAGTCACTGGTCCAGGTGCTGGAGCCGGAGCCCGGCGAGGTCCGCTACCGAATGCCCGAGACCACCCGGGCCTACTGCCGGGAGCGGCTGGTCGAGGCAGAGGAACTGGTCCGTACCGAGGTCGCGTGCACCGCGTATCTCCTGGAACTGGCCGAGCGTGCCGGAACCGGGCTGCACGGCCGCGACCAGCCCCGACTCCTGGCCCTGTTGGACGCCGAGCACGACAACCTCGTCCAGGCCGTGCAGCGCGCGGTCGTCGACGCCGACCTGGACGTCGCGGTGCGGTTGTGCCTCGCGCTGAGCTGGTACTGGGTGATGCGCGGGCGTTACGCCGAGGCGGACCGCTGGTTCGGTGCGCTGCTGCGGTTCGGTGACGGTATCCCGGTGCGGGCCCGCGCGGTGTTCGCGGCGACACGCGTGGTCATCCCGGTGTCCTTGGAAGCGGACCGTGCCCGGGTCACCGCCGAGGCCGCCGACCTCGCGGACCGCGTCGGCGCCATGGCCGACCACCGGCTGCTGGCCATGGTGGAGCCCAAGTGCTGGCTGCTGGTGGGCGACTACGAGCGCCTGGCCGCCAGCGCCGAGCGTGCCCGTGCGCATCCCGACCCCTGGGCCAGGGCGGCGGGGATCGCGTCGTTGGGCCTGGCCGCCCAGGCAGCAGGGGACGTGGCAGCCGCCGAGCGGCACGTCGTTTCGGCCCTGATGGCGTTTCGCGAACTCGGTGACCTATGGATGGCCGGACAGCTCATCAGCGAGCTGTCGGACTTCCAGTCGCTGCGGGGGGACACCCTGGAGGCCGTGCACAGCCTGGGGGAGGCACTGGAGGCGGTCCGTATGGTCGGCTCACCTGACGACCTCACCCCCATCCTGATCCGGCGGGGGACCGAACAGTTGCGTTCGGGGATGCTCGCCGAGGCCGAGGCCAGTTTCCACCAGGCCCTGGGCAGCACCCGCTCGCCGGCCACCGAGCACCGGATCCTGGTGTCGGTAGGTCTCGCCCGGTTGGCGCTGGCGCGCGGGCGCCCCGAAACCGCTCGCGTGTTGCTGGCAGACGCCTCGGCGCTGCTGGGTGACGCGTCGTTCGGGGTCCTTGCGTTGCGGGTGGAGGTACTGCTCCAGGTGGCGGCCCTGAAACTGGAAATGGACGCGACGGTTCCGGCGGCCCGTGCGGCGTTCGAGTCGGCGGTTCGGCTCGCCCGGGAGTTCGGCGACAAGGCGGTTCAGGCCAAGGCCGCCGAGGTCGGGGCGCAAGTCCTGTTGGCCGAGGGCGATCCGCAGGCCGCGGCCCGGACCTTGGGTGAGGCGACCCGGCTGAGAGGGGTGCGCGACGACGGAAGCCCACAGGTCAGGGGACTGGTGGCGCGGCTTACGGCAGCCCTGGGGGACGAGGGCTACCGGCGCGCCTACGCGGCCGGGGCAGGAACGGCCCCGCTCAGCTGTTGAGGAAGGCCAGTACCGCCAGGACCCGGCGGTGCCCGCTTCCGGTTCCCGACGCGGCCAACCCGAGCTTGCCGAAGATGTTGCCGATGTGCTTGCTGACCGCTGCCGAGGACAGCTCCAGCAGGTGACAGATCCTCGCGTTGTCGTGTCCCTCGGCCATCAGCGCCAGGACCTCGCGTTCACGCGCGGTGAGCGAGCCGAGGGGGTCGCCGGCGGTGTGTCGGCTGAACAACTGGGAGATCACCTCGGGGTCCAGTGCGATGCCACCGGAGGCGACCCGGCGCAGGGCGTCGACGAAGTCGCCGACCTCGCCCACCCGGTCCTTGAGCAGGTAACCGATGCCGCTGGCACCGTCGCCCAGAAGTTCTGTGGCGTACCCGTCCTCGACGTAGGCGGAGAGGACCAGCACCGGGAAACCGGGGGTGGCCCGTCGCAGTTGGGCGGCGGCACGCAGCCCTTCGTCGCGGAAGGTCGGAGGAAGGCGGACATCGACCACCACCGCATCGGGGGTGTGCCGGTTGACGAGGACCATGAACTCCTCGATGTCCGCGGCGGCCCCCACGACCTCGACCCCTTCGGTCTCAAGGAGGAGCGCGAGTCCCTGGCGCAGCAGGGCGTCGTCCTCGGCTATCACGACCCGCATGGCAGCACCACCCGGATCGTGGTCGGCCCGCCCGGCGGACTGGCGACCTCGGTCGTTCCGTCGAACGCGGCTGCCCGGCGCCGAATCCCGGCCAGGCCGGTTCCCGACGCCTCGTCGGCGCCGCCGTGACCGTCGTCGACGACCTCGACGCACATCGCGGTGTCGTCGATGCGCAGTTCCACCTGGATGGCGGTGGCGCCGGCGTGTTTGATCGCGTTGGTCAACGATTCCGCGACCACGAAGTAGGCGGCGACCTCCAACGCGGCCGGTGCGCGTTCGAGCTCCGTCAGTCGGGTGGAGCAGGGGACCGGGCAGCGTGCGGCCAGCGCCGACACGGCGCTGGCCAGCCCGCGGTCGGCCAGTATCGGCGGATAGATGCTGCGGACGACGCCGCGGAGTTCGGCGAGCGCGTCGTCGGCCGCGGTCTGTGCGGTCGTGATCAGTTCCAGGGCCTTGGCCGGGTCGGTGCGCAGCATCCGCTCCACCAAGCCGAGGTGCATGCGTACCGCGACCAGCCGGTTCTGTGTGCCGTCGTGGAGGTCGCGCTCGATTCTGCGCAGTTCCGCGCCGTGTGCCTCCAGAGCTTCGAACCGGGAGGCGGTCACTTCGGCGAGCCGGACACTGATCCCCGCACGGCCGACGGAGGTCAGCAGGGCGTAGGCGATTCGGGCGTGCCCGGTGGCCATCGCCGGCACCGCCACCATGAGCGCCGCGATGTAGACGAGGCCGGCGACCGGAGTGAGAATTGCCGCCGGCCAGGAATCAACAGGGTAGCCAGCTGGATTGACCGCAAAGCCTTCGGGGAGTATCCACCACCACAGCGGAATGGTCAGAGAAATCGTGGTGCCGACGGTGAGGATGAGTACGGTTACCCCGAAAAGCAGGCCGACGACCGCATTCGTGAAAATCCAGCGGAGCTGGAGCCAGAAACCGATTATTGCGGATGCCCGTAATTTGTCTCGGTGGGGGCCAGTGCGGCCGAGGAGTCGTGTGCTGGAACGAAGATCGCGGTCGGCTGCTCTTTCGACGGCTCCCATGAGAAGGGTGCGGAGGGGAATCCCGATTCCCACCGCCGACAGTCCCTGCGCCCCCAGCAGGCCGCACAGCAGGAACCAGTAGACGAGGGAATTGCCGCCCGCGTCCAAGAGGTAGGGCAGGCCCGATCTGGTGTCGCGGATCAATCGTTGCGCCACAAAACCCCTGTTGGGAGAGGGTTTCCGTGAGTCGTCGAGGCGGATTTGAGGCTGTTCGTCTCCCGCGGGGAACCGCGAGTGCGAATTCAATTCCATGGAATCGGTGATCGTCCCAACCCCCTTCCGGTTCGCCCGCGCAGCCGCAGTATTTCGATGTGCCGGCACCGCGGCCGCCTGTTCTACCGTTCCCGGCGGCGTCGGTTCCGTCTTTTTCGGGCTGTCGCCGGTAAACGGCAGATAATCCTTCGTCGCGGGAATTTCACGAAACTGATGTATGGTACCGTCGCGACGATTATTCAGAGGGGGGAGCCTCGTGGCAAGTGGGGTGGGGGATTACGGTCGTGCGGTGCGCACCACCGGCAGGGGGGCGGGAGGAGAATCCGGCCCGATAAACGCGCTGAGAATGGACGGACTATACAAGACGTACGGGTCTGGTGAGAATCAGGTCGATGCTCTTCGGGATATTTCCGTAGGGCTTGCCGCGGGCACGTTCACGGCGGTAATGGGCCCCTCGGGCTCGGGGAAGAGCACCTTCCTGCACTGCGCGGCGGGGCTCGACCGGCCCACCCGGGGAGAGGTCTGGCTCGGCGACACGCCGCTCTCGACCATGCGCGAGACCAAATTGACCCGGCTGCGCCGCGACCGGATCGGCTTCGTCTTCCAGGCATACAACCTGCTCCAGGCGCTGACCGTGCAGGACAACATCACGATGCCGCTGCGGCTCAGCGGTCGCCCCCTGGACCGTGCCTGGTGCGACCGCGTCATCGCCCAGGTCGGTATCGCCGACCGGCTGCGGCACCGTCCCGCCGAGCTCTCCGGCGGTCAGCAGCAGCGTGTGGCCATCGCACGCGCACTGATCGCCCGCCCCGACCTGGTCCTGGCCGACGAACCCACCGGGGCCCTCGACTCCCGGACCGGTGGCCAGGTCCTGGCGCTGCTACGCGACATCGTCACCGACATGGGGCAGACCGTGCTCATGGTCACGCATGATCCGGTGGCGGCCTCCTTCGCCCAGAGCGTGCTGTTCCTTGCCGACGGGCGGTTGGTGGAACGCCTGGAATCGCCCACCCCCGATGCCGTCGCCGAGCGCATGACCCACCTCGGGGACCGGTGAGCACCGTGCTGTCGATCGCGTGGAAGACGCTGCGCGCGCGCAAGGCCGCATTCGTCGGTGCGTTCGTCGCACTGCTGGGCGGTTCGGCGGTGCTGACCGCCTCCGGGGTGCTGCTGGAGTCCGGGCTGCGCTCCTCGGTCGCTCCCGAGCGCTATGCCGGGGCGTCCCTGGTGGTGGCCGCCGACCAGACGTTGCGGTTGCCCGGGGCCGACTTCACGGTTCGTGAGCGGCTGCCCGAGCCGGTCACCCTGGACGCGGGCACCGCCGCCACGATCGACGCACTGGCGGGGGTGGACCGTGCCATCGGCGACTACCGGGTGGCGGTGGCGGTGCGCTCCACCGGCAGCACCGATGCCCCGGCACCCGCGTCCGGGCACGGCTGGGACTCCGCCGGACTGGCACCCTACGCCCTGACCGACGGCCGAGCCCCCGAGTCCGACGGCGATGTCGTCCTGGACGCGGCCGTCGCCCGGAACGCGGGGGTCGGCGTCGGGGACAGCGTCGACCTCGTCGTCCGGTCCGCGGCTGCCCCGTACAGGGTCAGCGGGACCGCGGTCCCGGAGTCGGGGGAGACCTTCCGACGTACCGGGGCGGTGTTCTTCACCGAACAGGAGGCCGGACGGCTCTCGGGGCACGCGGGCCGTTTCGACGCCGTCGGAGTGCTCGCCGCCCCCGGAAGCGACATCGACGCCCTCGCCGGCTCCATTGCCGAAGAGGTGGCCGAACCGGTCGTCGTCCACGAGGGTTCCGCCGCCAGTCAGGTCGAGTTCGCCGACGTGGGCGCTTCTCGTGGGGTGCTGCTGCTGGTGGCGGGTTCCTTCGGTGGGATGGCCATGCTGATCGCGATGTTCGTCGTGGCCACGACCCTGGCGCTGTCCATCGACCAGCGGCGCCGGGAGTTCGCCGTTTTGCGCGCGATCGGTTCGACCCCCTGGCAGATCGTCCGACTGGTCGCGGCCGAAGCCCTGCTCCTCTCCCTGCTCGGCGGAATCGCGGGTGTCGTGCCCGGCTTCCTGCTCGCCGAACTCCTGCGCGGCTTGTTCGCCGGCTTGGGAGTGGTGCCCCCCGACCTGCCGATGTCGATGGGCCCGCTGCCACCCCTGGCGGCCGTACTGCTGATCGTCGTGACCGCGGTGGCGGGCGGCCTGGTCGCCGCGGTCCGGCCTGCCCGGATCAACCCCGTCGAGGCACTGCGCGAATCCGCCGTCCCTCCGGCCGACCTTCCCCGGTGGCGCAGGACGGCCGGTCTCATCTGCCTGGTCCTGGGGGGTACCGCCGCGCTGACCCCGCTGTCGGTCCAGGGCGCGATCGGCGCTGCGGGCACCGGGAGCGCCGCGCTGCTCCTCGTGGTCGCGGTGGCGCTGCTGGGGCCGGTCGTGCTGCGCGGTGCCGTCTCGGTGTGCGCGGTACCGCTGCGATGGTCGCGGGTGAGCGGTTTCCTGGCCGCGGCCAACAGCGAGTCCGGTGCGCGGCGCATGAGCGCGGCGGTGACCCCGTTGGTCCTGGCGATCGGATTCACCGTGACCATGGTCTACTCCCAGAATGTGGTGGCCGCGGCCGTCCAGGCCCAGTCGCAGCGCGCGATCACGGCGGACTTCGTGGTCGCCGACACCGGTTCCGGCGGGGTCGGTGAGGAGGCCGCGGACGCGGTACGCGCCGTGCCCGGTGTGGCACGGGCGACCGCGGTGGCCACGACCACGGTCTTCGTCCCCTACAGCGTGTTCGGCGACCCCGACCTCGCGGTCTACTCCGCGCGGGGGGTCACCTCCCAGGGCCTGGCCCAGACCGTCGATCTCGGCGTCGTCGACGGCGACCTCGCCGACCTGTCCGGTCGCGCGGTCGCGCTGGAGGACTCCGGCGCCGGCCTGCTGGGCGCCTCGGTGGGCGACGACGTCGAGGTGCGCTTGGGCGACGGCGCGACCGAGACACTGCGCCTGGTGGCCACCTACGAGCACGGTATGGGGTTCGCCGAGATGACCCTGCCGATGGAGGTGGTGGAGGGACACCTCGGGGCCGCCCCCAGTCATCTGCTGGTCCGCGCCCAGGACGGCGAGGCATCGGCCGTCGAGGCGCGGCTCGCCGAACTGGTGCAGCGCTATCCCGGTCTGACCGTCACCGACCGGGGCGCGTTCACCGCGGCCGCCGGCGCGGAGGCCGCGTTGGTGGCCTGGGTGAATCTCGTGGGACTCGCGATGATCCTGGCCTACATCGCCATCGCGGTCGTCAACACGTTGGTGATGGCCACTGCGGGGCGCGCACGGGAGTTCGCCCTCCTGCGCCTGATCGGGATGTCGCGTGCCCAGGTGGTGCGCACCATGCGGTTGGAGGCACTGCTGCTCGTGACCCTGGCCGCCCTGCTGGGCACGGCCGTCGCGGCCGTGCCGTTGGGGGTGCTGAGCCTGGCCTTCCTGGGCACTCTGCTTCCGGCAGGGTCACCACTCGCCTACTTCGGGGTGCTGGCCGTGACCGCCCTGTTGGGGCTGGTGTCGGTGCTGGTCCCCGTGCGCCTGGCGCTGCGCAGCAGGCCGGTGGACGCGGTCGGTGTCCGGGAGTAGCCGGCGGACGCCGCCCCGGCCGGGGTGAGCTCCCAGGCGCACGCCGTGGGGCGCCCCACTGCTCGTCCAGTTGAGATCCCTGCTCTCCTTCTCGGGGAGCAGGGATCTTTTTAGCCTCGGCCGTGGGAGTCGGTCGGCGTCCCCGCCTCCGTCGGAACGCGTGCCCCGCTCGGCGCGCAGCGGCACCGGCCCGGTCCGAACCGACAACGGAGGGGCCCGCGGCGGATGCGTGGGCCGTCGTCCTGCCCAGCAGCGGTTGCCGCTCACCGCTGCGCCCGGCCCTGTTTTTGAGATGTCAGCGTCCTGTGGGTGCCGTGTCAGGTCCCGCGCCCACTGTGGGGTGCAGACCTAGGAGGAACCTTCGATGACACTTGCGATCCAGGCCGAAGGCCTGGTGAAACGCTTCGGTGACACAACGGCGCTGGCCGGGGTGGACCTGGCCGTGCCGGCCGGCAGCATTCTCGGGGTGCTCGGCCCCAACGGTGCGGGCAAGACCACGGCTGTGCGCATCCTCGCGACGCTGTTGCGTCCCGACGCCGGAACCGTCACCGTCGCCGGCTACGACGCCCTGCGCGATCCGGTACTCGTGCGGGGTGTGATCGGGCTGACCGGCCAGTACGCCTCCGTCGACGAGGAGCTCACCGGTTACGAGAACCTGGTGCTGATCGGACGGCTCCTGGAACTGCCCTCCCGGGAGGCCAAAGCGCGGGCCACGGAGCTGCTGGAACGCTTCGACCTCGTCGAGGCGGGCGGCAGGGCGATCAAGACCTACTCCGGGGGCATGCGGCGCCGGGTCGACCTGGCCTCCAGCCTGGTGGGCCGCCCCCAGGTGCTCTACCTGGACGAGCCCACCACCGGCCTGGACCCCCGCAGCCGCAACCAGGTGTGGGACATCGTCCGCCGGCTCTCCGACGAGGGGACCTCGGTGCTGCTGACCACCCAGTACCTGGAAGAGGCCGACCAGCTCGCCGAGCGGATCACTGTGATCGACCACGGCCGCGTCGTCGCCGAGGGGCGCCCCGAGGAACTGAAGCGGCGTGTTGGCGGGCGCAGCATCCAGGTGCGTCCGGCAGACCCCGCCGACAGTGCGCGTACCGCGCGCATCCTCGGCGAACTGACCGGGTGCGTTCCCGCCTCCGACAACGACACGGGTCTGCTCACCGCTCCGGTCGACGACCCCGTCCTGCTGTCGGCGCTGGTGCGCCGCCTGGACGAGGCCGCGATCAGTGCGGAGGAACTGGCCATCCGGCTGCCGAGTCTGGACGAAGTCTTCCTCGCCATCACCGGACGCCCCGCACAGGCGGAGGCCGAGACCAGCGGCCCGAGCGCCGTCCCCGAACGGAGCGCCGTATGACCGCCCTCGCCCAACGCCCCCCGCTCGTCCACATACCTCCACGGCGACGCATCGGCCCGCTCCGCGGCCTGCGCCACGGACTCACCCTCGCCAACCGCAACATCCGCTACATCGTCCGCTCTCCCTCGACCCTGATCGACACCGTCATCCAACCGGTGCTGTTCCTTCTGGTGTTCGTGTTCCTCTTCGGCGGGGCCATCGCGGGAGGGTGGCAGGAGTACCTCCAGACCCTGGTCCCCGGACTGATGGTGCAGATCACCCTCTACGCGAGCGTCGGCACCGGGCTCGCCCTGAACACCGACATCTCCAAAGGGGTCTTCGACCGGTTCCGCAGCCTGCCCATCGCGCGTTCGGCGCCGCTGGTAGGCGCGGTCCTGGGCGACGTGGTCCGCTACGCGGTCGCGGTGACCGTGCTCCTCGCCCTGGCGTTCGCGCTCGGGTTCCGCACGAGCACGGGCCTGTTGCCGGTGCTCGGGGCGGTCGCCCTGGTGATCGTGTTCGGACTCACCCTGTGCTGGCTGTCCGTGCTGGTCGGGATGGTCGCCAAGAACCCTCAGGCCGTGCCGGGTATCGCCATGGCGGTGATTTTGCCCCTGACGTTCGGCAGCAACATCTTCGCCGACCCGCAGACGATGCCCGGGTGGCTCCAGGTGTGGGTTGCCGTCAACCCGGTGACGCACTTCGTCGACGCCGTCCGCGGCCTGATGCTGGGGGGCGAGACGGCCGGTCCGCTGATGGCGAGCCTGGTCGCCGTCGTCCTCCTGCACGCGGTCCTGTTCCCGTTGGCGATCCGCGCCTACCTGCGCCGCACTCGCTGACCCGCTCCACCCGCACCGAACCGATACGACGCACGGGTGCCGCCCGGGGCCACAAGCCCGCTACGGACGGCACCCGGTGCTGGGACGCGCCCCAGCACCGCAACGATCGAGGAGTTCTCCCTTGTCCACGACCCATTTCACCCACGACGACATCGCGCGGACACGTCTGTCTCCGGCCACGAACCCGATGATCGAGGCGCTCTTCGCGCTGGACTTCCTGTTGTGCGACCCGGGGCGGGCCCGGCCCGGCGGCTGGGTGCGCCACGCGCGCGCCCGCCTCGCGGAGACGGCCAGTATCCGCTCGGAGCTGGAGCGCGCGGCCGGACTGGCCGCCGAGCTGATGCCGTTCCTCCAGGACTCGGCCGCCTCCCCGGGGGTCCGTGACACCACTGGCTGGCCCCCGGCGCTGCGCGGCCCCATGGCGACACTGGTCGAGGTGCAGCGCTCGTGTGTCGCGCCGTACTGGTCCAGTGTGCGCGGCCTTCAGGCGCAAGCCGGGCGCCGGGTCCACCGGTTGATCGCCGAACACGGTATCGCCGCAGCGTTGGAGACCGCCGGAGAGCGCGTGCGGTGGTCGGGGGGAGTCCTCACCCTGGACGACGGCGCGGACCGCACGGTGTTCCTCGGCGGTCGGGGCGCGATCCTGCTGCCGTCGGTGTTCCTGAGCGGCGGCCCGCGGTTCTTCTCCTGGCCCGAACCGGGCACCGGCCGGGCCACCGGTGTCCTTGCCTTCTCGGTGTGCCCGCACGGACGGGCGGCCGGCGCCCTGACCAAGGAGGACGAGGACGTCCCGGAGACGCTGGCCAGGCTCTTGGGGCGGACCAGGGCCGCGGTGCTGGCCGCCCTGACTCGCGCGCGTTCCACCGGTGGGTTGAGCCGGGAGCTCAACATCTCGGCGACCACGGTCAGCGAACACACCTCGGTGCTGCGCGGTGCGGGACTGATCACCACGACCCGGCGCAGCAACAGCGTGCGACACCTCGTCACCCCCTTGGGGATGACGGTGCTGCACTCACCGGGGGAACAGCAGGAGCAGTGGTGCGGGGAGTGCGCATACCGCAACACACCGCTGGCGCGCTCGGCATGAGAACGGCGGCCCCGCACCGGGGCCGCCGGCCGGCTAACCCTCCATCGCCTTGACCAGACTCGCGGGTCGGAGGTCGGTCCAGTTGCGTTCGACGTACTCCAGTGCGTCGGCGCGGCCGGTCGCGGCCAGTGCTACGTCCCAGCCCTCGGGCACCTGCGCGAACGACGGCCACAGGGAGTGCTGGCCCTCGTCGTTGACCAGGACCAGGAAGGTGCCGTTCTCGTCGTCGAAGGGGTTGGTCACGGGGGTTCCTTTCAATCGGTGGGTGCTGTGGTGGTCGGTGGGGACGGGCTCAGCGCCCGTCGGGTGGGGCCGCGCCCGCGATGGCGCGCAGGTGGTCGGCGAAGGCCAGTGCGACGCGTTCGACGGTTTCCCGGTGGTGCAGCTCGGTCGAGTAGGTCCAGGAGAACTCCAGCCGTTCACCGGTGACGGCCCCGGTGACGTCGAGAAGGTTGGTGCGTTCCTGGCTGGGCGCCTGGTCGCCGCCGGGGGAGGACAGGAAGCGGTGGTAGAGGCCGCCTCCGCCGTCGTCGCCGAATCGGCCGAGGTAGTTGAAGGAGACAGGGACGGTGGGCATCGCACGCAGGGGGTCGGTCCGCGGCCCCGTCGCCAGGTGGCGCAGGGCCCCGAAGCCGATGCCCCGGTTGGGGACGCGGCGCAGCTGCCGTTTGACCGAGGAGACTGTTGTGCGCCAGCCGCCGTCGGCCCCGACGTCGAGCAGCACCGGGTAGACGGTGGTGAACCAGCCGACGGTGCGGGACAGGTCGATCTCGTCGAACAGTTCCTCCCTGCCGTGCCCCTCCATCTCCACCAAAACGCGCGAGGAGCCGGTCCACTCGCCGAGGGCCCGGCCCAGTGCGGCCAGGAGCACGTCGTTGACCTGGCTGCGAAATACCCCGGGGACGCCGTGCAGCAGCCGCCGGGTGTCCCCCGGGGACAGGGACACCGTGACCACGTCCTGGGAGGCGACGGTTCCGGGGCCCTCGACGGGAAGGTCGACCGGGATCGGGGCGACCGGCTGCGTGGCGACAGTGGTCCAGTGGTCGATCTCGTCGTCGAAGCCGCCCTCCCCGGTGAACTTCGCGAGGCGAAGCGCCCAGTCCCGGAAGGAGCTGGTGGCGGTGCCGAGGTCGAGGGCCCGCCCCGATGCGAGTTGCCGATGGGCTGTTGCCAGGTCCTCCAGGAGTACCCGCCAGGACACACCGTCCACGACCAGGTGGTGGGCCGACAGCAGCAGTCGGGAGTGGCGGTCGGTTCCGCCGTCGAAGAGGACCGCGTCCAGGAGAGGCCCCTGGGCCAGACGTGCCGCTGGGCGCTCCCTGTGCGCGACCGCGTCCACCGCCGCCGCCAGGCCGGCGTCGTCCAGCGCGCGGACGTCCACCGTACGCATCAAGTGCCTGGCGTCCTGCTCGGCCGGGATCCACTGGTGCCACCGACCGTCCCGGTGCTCCGCGCGGGCGCGCAGCATGGCGTGACGGGTGCCGAGCGCGGCCACGGCCTGTTCCACCAGCGCGGGGTCGGTGCCCTTTTCCAGTTCCACGAGCACCGACATGTCGAAGTGCCAGGGGGCGTGCGGATGGGTGTCGAGGAACCAGCGCTGCACCGGGGTCAGCGCGACGTCGCCGGTGACCGGGGGCGAGGCCGCCGTCGGTTTCGCGGAACCCACGGCGGCCGTTTCGCCGATTCCAGCCGCCAGCCCGGCGATCGTCTGGCGCACGAAGACGTCCTTCGAGGTCAGTGCGAGGCCGGCCCGGCGGGCGCGCGAGACGAGCTGGATGGTGAGGATGGACTCGCCGCCCAAGTCGAAGAAGTTGTCCTCCACACCGATCTTCTCCACTCCGAGCAGCTCCGACCAGATCTCGGCCAGCACCCGCTCGGCCTCGGTGCTGGGCGGAAGATAACCGGCCCCGCCCAGCGCCTCGTGGCGCACGGCGGGCAGTGCGCGGCGGTCGAGTTTGCCGTTGGCGCTGAGCGGGAGCTCGTCCAGCACCACCACGGCAGCGGGGACCATGTACTCGGGCAGGAGGTGGCGCAGACGGGCGCGTGCGTCAGCGGCGGAGAACGTTCCGGCGACGTCCTGGTCGACCACCGCGTAGGCGACCAGCCGGGCGGGCCCCGACGGCTCCCGCTGGAGCACGACCGCGTTGTGGCGTACTTCCGCAAGACCGGCCAGCGCGGCCTCGACCTCGCCGAGTTCGATGCGGAAGCCGCGCAGTTTCACCTGGGAGTCGGACCGGCCGATGAACTCCAGCTGGGCCTCGGACGTCCACCGCACCACGTCGCCGGTGCGGTACAGCCGCCCGCCCGCCCCGAAGGGGTCGGCGACGAAGCGTTCCGCCGTGCTGCCCGGACGGCCGTCGTAGCCCTGCGCGACGCACGCGCCGGCCAGGTACAGCTCGCCGTGCACCCCCGTCGGTACCGGCCGGAGCCGGTCGTCCAGCACATGGACGTCGACCCCGGGCATGGGGCGGCCGATGAGGGGGCGCACACCGGCGCGAATCGGCCAGTAGACGCTGTTGACCGTGTTCTCGGTGGGGCCGTAGAAGTTGTACCCGGTGGCCACCCCACCCGCGTGCAGTGCGTCGAGCAGCGCGTCGTCCAGGGCCTCGGCGCCCACGGTGAGCACGGTCGGCCGGTGCGCGCCCTCGGCGAGCAGCCCCGCGGCCACGAGCTGGGCGAGGTAGGAGGGTGTGGTGTCGAAGTAGTCGATCCGGTGGCCGTCGAGGTAGCGGCACAGCGCTTCGGCGTCCAGGCGGGTGTCCTCGTCGATGACGTGCAGGTGCTGTCCGTGCAGTAGCCACACGAGCGGGTCCCAGGAGGCGTCGAAGGACCAGGCGGCGATGTGTGCGGCGGTCAGGTCGCGCTCGGGCACACCGGCGGGGGCGAGCACCGCGTGGCGGTAGCCCTCGATCATGGCGCGCAGGTTGGCGTGGCTGACCACCACCCCCTTTGGGGTGCCGGTGGAGCCGGAGGTGTACATGACGTAGGCGGTGTGGGCGTCGCTCAGGGGGAGGAGCCGCTCGGCGTCGGTGATCGGCGCGCTGTCGTGTGCGGTGAATGCGGCTGCGGTGTCGGCCGCGTCGACGACCACGACGGGCCGGTCGGGGCCCAGCAGGTCGGTGAGCCCGGGAGCGGTGGCCTCGGCGGCCAGGACCAGGGAGGGGGCGGCCTGCTCGACGATGCCGCGCACCCGCTCCGCCGGGTAGGCGGGGTCGATGGGGACGTAGGCGGCTCCCGCGCGCAGTACCGCGAACACGGCGATGACGGCGTCGGCGGTGCGGGGAAGGAGCAGCGCGACCCGGTCGCCCGGGCCCACCCCCGCGGCGACGAGGAAGCGGGCCGTCCGGTTGACGCGGCGTTCCAGTTCGCCGAAGGACAGGGTGAGGGCCCCGGCGGTGAGCGCGGGCCGGTCCGGCCCGCGGTGTGCCGCGTCGGTCAGGCCGCCCAGGACGTGGCCGGTCCCGGGCTCCTGGACGGGGCCCCTCGCCGCGGCCGACAGGGCGGAGCGCTCCTCGGGGGTGCGCAGGTCGAGATCGTCCAGTGGGGTTCGGGGGGAGCCGGCGAACAGGCCCAGCAGGGCGCACAGGTGGTCGCTGAGACGGTCGACGGTGGCGGGCTCGAACAGGGCGGTGTCGTACTCGATCGCCCCGAGCAGCCGCCCTCCGCTCTCGGTGAAGTCCACGCTGATGTCGAACAGTGAGTACCGCCGGGTCAGCGGGTGTTCCCGCAGCGACAGCCCGGCCAGTTCCAGATGTTCCTCCGGCGCGTTCTGCAACGCCACGACCGCCTGGACCAGGGTCGGCCGCGCGGGGTCGCGTTCGGGTGCCACCGCCTCCACGACCCGGTCGAAGGGGACGTCGGCGTGCGCGAACGCCTCCAGCAGGCCCTCGCGCACCGAGGCCAGTAGATCGGCGAGGGTTCCGGTGTCGTCGACGCGGGTGCGTACCGCCAGTGTGTTGGTGAAGAACCCGACGACGCCCTCCAACTCGGCGCGTTCACGGCCGGAGGTGACGGTGCCCACCGTGATGTCGCGCTGGCCGGAGTAGCGCGACAGCAGGAGTTGGACGGCGGCGGTCAGCACCATGAACAGTGTGGTGTCGTGGGAGCGTCCCAGTTCCCGCAGGCCGGTGTGGATGTCGGCCGGCACCTCGAAGAGGCGGGTGGCGCCGGTGGTCCCGCGCACCGGGGGGCGTGGATGGTCGGTGGGCAGTTCCAGGGGCGTGACACCGTCCAGGTGTGTGGCCCAGTAGGCCAGGGCGTCCTCGAAGTCCGCGCTGTTCAGGTACGCGTCCTGCCAGGCCGCGAAGTCGGCGTACTGCAACGGCACCGGTGCCAGTCCGGCCTGCTCGGCGAGCTGGTCCGCGGGGAGCCCCGGGTGAGCGGCTGCGGCCGCGTACAGGGCGCCGAGTTCGCGGGTGAGCACCGACATCGACCAGGCATCCATGACGATGTGGTGCAGGGTCAGCAGGAGCACGTGGTCCTCGGGGCCCAGGGCGACCAGCAGCGACCGCACGAGTGGTCCGGTCCCCAGGGAGAAGGGGAGGTCTACCTGCTCGGCGAGCAGCCGGTCCAGCTCGGCGTCCCGCAGGGGGGCGTCCCACGCGGAGAGGTCGGCGGTGGCCGGGGTGGTCGCCACCCGGTCGTGCACGACCTGGACGGGGCGGCCCTCACGCTCCTCGAAGGTGGTGCGCAGCGACTCGTGCCGGCCCACCAGTTCCGCCAGGGCGGCGTCCAGTGCGGCGCGGTCCAGCGGGCCGGCCAGTCGCAGTGCGGCACCGGAGTTGT
Organism: Nocardiopsis ansamitocini; assembly: GCF_030268225.1. GTDB lineage: Bacteria > Actinomycetota > Actinomycetes > Streptosporangiales > Streptosporangiaceae > Nocardiopsis_D > Nocardiopsis_D ansamitocini. The sequence continues at coordinate 212,304 of NZ_BSQG01000007.1, forward strand.
ACTCGGCGCTGCCGGGCTCGTACTGGTCGAGGAACCACAGTCGGCGCTGGGCGGCCGACAGCGGCAGGTCGGCGCCGCGCGCCACGGGGGTGATGCGCGCGCCCGGTGCCTCGCCGCGTCCCGCGGCGGCGAGCAGCACGGGGGCGAACCCGGCGATCGTGGGGTGGTCGAAGACGGCCCGTGGCGGCAGCCGTACCCCGAACGCGTCGGCCACGCGGGAGGTCAGCCGGATGGCGCCGATGGAGTCGCCCCCCGCGCCGAAGAAGTCGTCGTGTACTCCTACGCGTTCCCGCCCCAGGAGGTCGCGCCACAGCGCGGCGAGGGCCTCCTCGGTGGCGTCGCGCGGTGCGACCGTTTCGGCCGGCCCGGTTCGGTCCACGGCAGGAAGGGCGGACCGGTCCACCTTGCCGTTGCCGGTCAGGGGGATGGCGGCCATGCGGTGCACCACCGCGGGCACCATGTATCCGGGGAGGACGGCCGCGGCCCGCCCGCGCACCTCCTCGGCCCCGACACCGTCGTCGAGGACGACGTAGGCGAGGAGCCGGCTTCCCGCTGCGGTGCGTTCAGCGGTCACGACCGCTTGCGCGACCCCGGTCAGCGCGGTCAGCGCGGCTTCGACCTCGCCGGGTTCGATCCGGTGGCCACGGATCTTGACCTGATCATCCACCCGGCCGATGAATTCCAGTTCGCCGTCGGGGCGCCGCCGCACTACGTCACCGGAGCGGTACATCCGCGCCCCCGGTACGCCGAACGGGTCGGCCACGAAACGTCCCGCGCTCAGACCGGGCCTGCGCCAGTAGCCGCGGGCCAGGCCGTCCCCGGCGATGTAGAGCTCACCGGGAACCCCGTTGCCCACCGGGCGCAGCCACGGGTCGAGCACGTACACCCGGGTGCCGGAGACCGGCCCGCCGATGGGGGGCGTGTTCGCCCCGGTCAACGGCCGGCTCATCGTGGCGCACACGGTGGACTCGGTGGGGCCGTAGGCGTTGACCATCGTGCGGTCCGGGGCGAACGTCGCGACCAGTTCCCCGGAACACGCCTCTCCGGCCACCAACAGCGTCGACACCGGGCCCAGTTCGGTTGGCGACAGTGCGGGCAGCAGTGCGGGCGGCAGGGTGACGTGGCTGATCCGGTGCTCGCGCAGGGCCGCGGGCAACCCCTCGCCCAGCAGGGTCCGCTGCGGCAGGACCACGACGGCTGCACCGTTGAGCAGTGCCACCGCCAGTTCGGCGATCGCGGCGTCGAAGCTGGGGGAGGCGAATTGCAGCATCCTGCTGTCGGTGCCGACCGCGAGCACGGTCCCTTGGGCGTGCGCCAGGCTCGCGATGCCGCGGTGCGTCACGACGACACCCTTGGGGGTGCCGGTGGAGCCGGAGGTGTAGATGACGTAGGCGGCGTCGTCGATCCCGATCCCGATCCCGATCCCGATCCCGGAGTCGGGGGCGGAGCCGACGGGCGCGGTGGCCGCCTCGGCCACCGATACCGCCTCGACCGACGACGGCAGCCGGCCGGCGAGCCCTGGGACGGTCAGCACCGTGCGCACGCCCGAGTCCTCGATCATGAACGCCAGACGCCGGGCCGGGTAGTCGGGGTCCAACGGAAGGTAGGCGCCACCCGCGCGGGTGATGCCCAGCAACGCCACCACCAGTTCGGCGCCGCGTTCCAGGCAGACACCGACGAACATGCCGCGGCGCACGCCGCGCTCGCGCAGCCCGGCAGCCAGGGTGCGGACCCGCGCGTCGAGTTCGGCGTAACTGAGCTCCCCGCCGGGAAAGACCACCGCGGTGGCGTCGGGGTGGGCCGCGACCCGGTCGGCGAACAGTTCCGGCAGGGTGCGCGGTACCGGCGGGGCACCGGCAGCGGCCCCTGCTGCCAGGATGCGGGCGCGCTCGGCGTCGGCGACGAGGTCGATCGCACGCAGCGGACGCTCGTCACCCACCGCGGCGAACACCGCGCGCAGGTCCGCGCCCAGCGACTCGATGGTGGCGCGGTCGAAGAGGTCGGTGCTGAACTCCACGCCGACGTCGATCCCCTCGGGACCGGGGGCGAACTCCACGGTCAGATCGAACACGGAGTGCTCGCGCCGCACCGGGAACACCTCGGCGGCGAGGTCCCCCAGGGAGACGGCCCGGGCGTCGCCGGCGTTCTGGACGACGATCGCGGCCTGGACCAGAGGGGGGATGGAACTGTCGCGTTCGCCCAGCACGGCGTCGACCACCGTGTCGAAGGGCACTTCGGCGTGGTCGAGGTCGGCCAGCACGTCGTCCTTGGTGCGGTCCAGGAGGTCGCCGAAGCAGTCGCGCTCGTCGATGTGTCCGCGCAGGGCAACGGTGTTGACGAAGAAACCGGTGACCCCGTGCAGGCGGGGGTCCTCGCGGCCGCTGGTGACCGTGCCCACGACCACGTCCTGGGTCCGGCTCCACCTCGCCAGGGTTAGGCGCACTCCGGCGACCAGGAGCACGAACAGGTTCGCGTCGCGGGCCCGCGCGACCTCGGCCATGCGCGTGGCGGTCGCCGCGGGCAGCCGGAAGGTGACGGAGTCGCCGTGGGTGCCGCGCACCGGCGGTCGTGGACGATCGGTGGGCAGTTTTAGCGGCTGCGCCCCCGTGAGCCGTTCGCGCCAGTGCGCCAGGGACTGCTCGTGGCGTGCGCCGGTGAGACGGCCGTTCTGCCAGACGGCGTAGTCGGCGTACTGGATTTCCAGTTCGCTCAACGAGGCGGCGGCGGGCAGGGCGATAGCAGCAAGGTCCGGGGAGGCGCACGCGGCGGTGTAGAGCCGGTCGAGTTCGTCGCGCAGCAGTCCGATGGACCAGCCGTCGGTGATGATGTGGTGCAGCACCACGAGCAGCACGCACCGCCCGGGGCCCGCGTGCAGCAGGTGGATGCGCAGCAGCGGCCCGGTCTCCAGGTCGAAAGGCAGGGCGTAGCATTCGCCCACCCGTGCGGACAGGGCGTCCTCCCCGCCGGGAGGCGCGGACTCGGTCCGCAGGGGCGGGGCAGTCGGTTCGTGCACGACCTGCACGCCCTCGCCGTCGACCTCGTGGAAGGTGGTGCGCAGCGACTCGTGCCGCACCACCAGCGCCGCGCAGGCCCGAGCCAGAGCGGCTTCGTCCAGGTCGCCGTGCAGGTCCAGGGCGAACCCGGAGTTGTAGTCCGCTCGCCCGGGCGCCATCCGGTCCAGGAACCACAACCGCCGTTGAGCGGGTGAGAGCACGATGGGCGCGTCGCGCGGCACACGGGGGATCTCCGCGTTCCGCTCGCGCCGCGCGGCCAACCGCCGCAGCATCTCCGCGCGTACCCGGGCACTGGTCCCGGTGGACGGGGGTTCGGCGATGCGGGGGGTAGCGGGGCCGTCCTGGGCCGGGTTGGCGGTCATCGCCTGGTCCTCCACCGTTGGGTCGAAAAACGTCTCGGGCTGGGGGCGGTCGGGGTGGGACGCACCGGCTCAGCCGCCCATCTCGTCCAGAACCGCGGCCTCCACCGCGGCGGCGAACTCCCGCAGCGTCTGGTGGTCGAACACGGTCCGAGTGGGGAGACGGACCGCGAACGCGGCTTCGATCTCCCCGGTCACGCGGATACTGGCCACCGAGTCGCCGCCGATCTCGAAGAAGTTGTCGTGCACACCGACCCGGTCGAGCTTGAGTGCGGTGGACCAGATATCGGCGACGACCTCTTCGGCGACCGTCTCCGGCGCGGTGTAGCGGGCCCGTGCGGCCGGCGCCCAGTCGGGGGCGGGCAGTGCCCCGCGGTCCACCTTGCCGTTGTGGTTGAGGGGAAGCGCGTCCATGACCGTGAGCACTGCGGGCACCATGTAGGCGGGCAGGGACGCTCCCAGCGCTGCCGTCAGTGCCCCCGTGTCGGGTGCGTGGCCGGTTTCGGGCCGGATATGGCCCACCAGGACCTGGGTGCCCGAGGGGGCGGTGGCCACGGTCACCGCGGCCTGGGCCACCCCCGCGCACGCGGTCAGCGCGGCCTCCACCTCGCCCAGTTCGATGCGGTGCCCGCGCACTTTGACCTGGCCGTCGGCACGGCCCAGGAACTCGATGCGGCCGTCGGTCCCCCAGCGCACCACGTCACCGGTGCGGTAGAGCCGTCCGCCCGAACCGAAGGGATCGGCCACGAACCGTTCGGCGGTGAGCCCGGGACGCCCCTCGTAGCCGCGTGCCACACCGTCGCCGGCGAGGTAGAGCTCACCGGGCACCCCGACCGGTACGGGCCGCACCATCGCGTCGAGCACGTAGGCCCGGGTGCCGTCCATGGGGCGACCGATGGGCGTCCGGGCGGACTGTGCTCCGACAAGGTCGATCGGGGTGCAGGTGGCGAAGGTCGTCGTCTCGGTGGGGCCGTACACGTGCACGACCCGGGTGGTCGGGCACGCCTGGAGCACGCGGGCGAACGCCGCGGGCTGGGCGGCCTCGCCTCCGGTCCACACCTCGCCCAGGTCGGCGAAGCACTCCGGATCCTGTTGGGCGAACAGGGTGAACAGGGCGGTGGTGAGAAACAGTGCGCGCACGCCGTGCTCCCTGCCGGCCCGGCGGATCTCCGCGGCGGTGAGGTCGCCCTCGGCCACGACCACGGCACCCCCGCCCAGCAGTGGCGCCCACACCTCGTAGGTGGCGGCGTCGAAGGCGTGCGGGGAGTGCCACAGCACCCGTTCGTGGCCGCGGCGCCAGTGTCGGTCCAGGGCCAGGCCCACGATGTTGTGGTGGTTCACGACCACGCCTTTGGGCGCACCGGTGGAGCCGGAGGTGAACATCGTGTACGCGGCTGTGGCCGGGGGCACCGCGACAGCGTCGGCGAGGGGCCCCGAGTCGGGGCCGAGGTCGGTGTCGGGCCCGAACTCCAGGATCTGCGGCACCGAGGTGTCGGGAAGCCGATCCGCCATCGCGGGGTCGACGACGGCCGTGCACGCCCCGGTGTCGGCGCGTAGCCGGGCGACCCGGTCGGGCGGGAACGACGCGTGCACGGGAACGTAGGCCGCGCCTGCCTTGAGCACGGCGAGCATCGCCACCACGACCCGTGGGGAACGCGGCATCAGCAGCAGCACCCGCGACTCAGGGCCCACCCCCAGATCGCGCAGCCGTGCGGCGAGGCGTCCGGACTCGGCGTCCAGTTCGGCGTAGGTGAGGGTGCGTTCGGTGGAGATCAGCGCAGGGGCGTCCGGGTGCTTGGCGACCCGGGCGCCGAACAGGTCGGTCACCGAGCCCGCCGGCAGGTCGGCGTGCTCGCCCCGGGCCAGGCCCAGGGGGCGGTGCGGTGCGGTGCGTTCCAGCCGGCCCAGCGGAGCGTCGGGAGCGGCGGCCAGTGCGGTGACGATACCGGCCAGGTCGGCGAGCAGTCCTCGGATCGTGGCCGCGTCGAAGTGGGCCGGTTCGTAGCCGATGAGCAGCCGGATGCGCTCGCCGTCGTAGGCGCTGAGGGCCAACGGGTAGTTGGTGGCCTCGCTGGCGGTCACACCGGAGACGGTGACGCCGTGGTCGGTGGTGGTGTCGGGGTAGTTCTCGAAGACGACGATGCTGTCGAACAGGGGGGTGTCGGCGGGGAGGTCGGTGTGGTTGTGGATGGCTGTGAGTGAGATGTGGTCGTGGGGGCGTGAGTGGAGTTGGTTGTCTTGGATGGTGTGTAGCCAGTGGGTGACGGTTGTGGTGGGGTCGATTCGTATGCGTACGGGCAGGGTGTTGATGAAGATGCCGATGGTGGATTCGACGTTGGGGAGGTCGGTGGGGCGTCCGGAGGTCGTGGCGCCGAAGACGATGTCGGTCTGGCCGGAGTGGGCCGACAGCAGCAGCGCCCACGCGCCCTGGACCACGGCGTTGACCGTGAGCCGGTTGCGGCGTGCGAATCCGTGGACCGCCTCCGAGGCGTCGGCCGACAGGTCGTGGCTGATGCGCAGACTGGAGCGGGCGGCGCGGACGTCCTCGGGTGCGCGGTCGTAGGGCAGCGCGACGGGGGTGTCGAACCCGGCCAGTGCGTCGCGCCAGTACGCGAGCCCGGCTTCCTGGTCCTGCTCGCCCAGCCAGCGCAGGTGCTCGCGGAAGCCGGGGCGCGCGGGGAGCGCCCCGCCGCGGTAGGCGGTGAGGACGTCGTCGAGTACCAGTGGCAGGCTCCAGCCGTCCAGGAGCAGGTGGTGGAAGGTCCAGACCAGTTGGACCCTGGTGTCGTCCAGGCGGGCCAGCGCCACCCGCGCGGCGGGGGCGACGGCGAGGTCGATACCGGTGGCCTCGTCGGCGGCCAGTAGCGCGGTGAGCGCGTCGGCCTGTTCTGCCGGGGAACGTCCCCGCCAGTCCAGCACCGTCACGGGCAGCACGGCGTCGCGGTGTACCAGCAGCACGGGGGACGGCGTTCCCCGCCACACCGCCGACGTGCGCAGCAGGGGAGTGGCCGCCACGAGTTCCTGCCAGGCACGGGCCAGCGCTCCGGTGTCGTCGACCCCGTCGAGCTCCAGCACGATCTGTTCGAGGTACGCACCCGAGTCGGGTTCGAGTAGGGAGTGGAAGAGCATGCCCTGTTGCATGGGGGTGAGGGGGTAGACGTCCTCGATGGTGCGGCCCGCCCCGACGAGCCGGTCGAGGGTCTGCTGGTCCAGGTCCACGAGCGGGAAGTCCGACGGGGTCGCGCCGCCGCGACCCTCGGCGAGGCAGAAATCGGCCAGCTCGGCCAGTTCCGCGGTGAAGCGCTCCGCGAGCCCGGTCACGGTGGACTCCTCGTGGAGCGTGCGCGAGTAGGCCCAGTCGAAGACGAGGGCGCCGCCCTCCAACCGGCCCACCACGTCGATCAGGTGGGCGCGCTCGGCCTCGGGGGACTCCGCACCTCCCGGCCGGATCGAGGTGAACAGGGAATCGGGGCCGGTGGTGTCGAAGCGGCCCAGGTAGTTGAAGCTGACGGCGGGGGTGGGGACGGCGGCCAGTGCGGCCTGTTGTTCGCTGGTGCCCAGGTAGCGCAGTGCGCCGAAGCCCACGCCGCGGTTGGGCACCGCGCGCAACGTCTCCTTGGTCTCCTTCAGCGACGCGGCCCGGTCGGTGCCGACCCCCAGTGCCACGGGGAACATGCTGGTGAACCAGCCCACCGTGCGGGAGGTGTCCACTCCCTCGAACAGGTCCTCGCGGCCGTGGCCCTCCAGATCGACGAGGATCCGTTCCCTGCCCGTCCACGCGCACAGCACCCGGCCCAGTGCGGCCAGCAGCACGTCGTTGACCTGCGTGCGATACACCGCTGGGACGTCCTGGACGAGGCGCCGGGTCAGGTCCGGGGGGAGTGTCGTCGACACCAGGGAGCGGGAGGCGACCGTGTTGTCCCCTGTCCCGTCCACCGGGACCGCCGCGGGTGCGTCCAGGTTCGTCCAGTAGTGGGTTTCGGTGTCGAAGCCGCCGGTGGTGGTGAGGGTGGTCAGTTGTCGGGCCCATTGGGGGAAGGGGGTGGTGCGTGGTCCGAGGTCGGGTGGGTGGCCGGTGGTGGTGTGGGTGTAGGCGGTTGCGAGGTCGTCGAGGAGGATGCGCCAGGACACGCCGTCCACGATGAGGTGGTGGGCGACCAGGAGCAGTTGGGTGGGTTCGTTGTCGTTGCCGGTGAACAGGACGGCTCGGATGAGTGGTCCCGTGGCCAGGTCCAGGGATGCCTGCACCCGCTCCACCACGGTGGCGACCAACGCATCCAGCGCCTCTCCCGTTGCCGCTGAGGCGTCCACGAATTCCACGACCGGTCCGGCATCGGCCTCGGTGCCGATGCGCGGCCCCGGGCCGTCGCCGCCGTCCACCCGCAGCCGCAGCATGTCGTGCCGGTCCAGCAGCACGCCGATCGCGGCCACGAGCGCCGCGCGGTCCAGGCGTTGGGCCGTCTCCACCAGCACCGACATGGTGAAGTGGTGCGGGGACAGCGGGTGGGTGTCGAAGAACCACCGCATGATCGGCGTCTGCGCCACCGGCCCGTACACGGGGCCGTCGACGGCCCCCGCTTCGCGGGCCGGTGGTGCGGCTGCGGCCAGCGCCGCCACGGTCTGGTGGGTGAAGACGTCCTTGGAGCTGAGGGAAACCCCCGCGCGGCGGGCGCGCGAGACCAACTGGATGCTGACGATGGAGTCGCCGCCCAGGTCGAAGAAGTTGTCGTGCACGCCTACCCGGTCCACGCCCAGGACCGAGGCGAACACCTCGGCCAGCACCCGCTCGGCGTCCGTGCGTGGGGCGACATGGTCCCCGGCGCTCTTTGCCCCGGGGGCGGGCAGCGCACGATGGTCGGTCTTGCCGTTGGGGGTGCGGGGGATCGCGTCCACGACGACCACGGCCGTGGGCACCATCGCGCCCGGCAGGACCGCGGCCACAGCCGTGCGCAGCCGTGCTCCGTCCGGCACGCTTCCCGGGCCGCCCACGACGTAGCCCACCAGCTGCCGCACACCGGGCCGGTCCTCACGGACCACGGCCACGGCCTGGCGCACACCGGGCTGGGCCGCCAGCGCCGCCTCGATCTCGCCCAACTCGATGCGCACACCGCGCACCTTCACCTGGCCGTCGGCGCGGCCCAGGAACTCCAATTGCCCCGAAAAGGTCCATCGGGCCAGGTCGCCCGTGCGGTAGAGGCGCCCGCCCGAACCGAAGGGGTCGGCCACGAACCGCTCGGCGGTCAGCGCATTCCTGCCGTGATAGCCGCGGGCCACGCCCGCCCCGCCCACGTACAACTCACCCGGTGCGCCCACCGGTACCGGCCGCAGGAATGTGTCCAGCACGTAGATGCGGGTGCCCTGGACCGGACGGCCGATCGGTGGGGTGCGGCCCGGTTCGAGGGGGTCGCTCAGCGAGGCGGCGATCGTGATCTCGGTCGGCCCGTAAGCGTTGACCATGCGCCTCCCCGGTGCCCAGCGGCGCACGAGTTCGGCCGGGCACGCCTCGGCGCCCACCACCAGGGTGCGCAGGTCGGGGAAGTCGCCTTCGGGCAGAGTGGCCAGTACCGACGGCGGAACGATCGTGAGGTTGACGCGGTAGTCCCGCAGCACCCCGGCCAGCGCCTCTCCGGCCAGTGCTCCCGGAGGTGGCAGGACCAGCGCGGCACCTGCGCCCAGGGCCATCAGCACCTCCATGACGGAGGCGTCGAAACTGGCGGAGGCCAGTTGCAGGACCCGGAACCCCTGCTCGGTGGCGAAGCGGTGCGCCTGCGCGGCGGCCAACTCCGCCACCCCCCGGTGGGTGACCACCACTCCCTTGGGAGTGCCGGTGGAGCCGGAGGTGTAGATCAGGTAGGCGGCGTCGTCCAGCCCGATGACGGGCCGTACCGCCTCGGGTGCCGATCCGGCGGGCGTCCTCGCCAGCGCGTCCGGGGACACCCGGCGCACCCCCTCGGGCAGGGCGAGGGCGGTGCCGTCGCCGGCGATGACCACGCGGGTCCCGGAGTCGGCGATCATGAACGCCAGACGCTCGGGCGGGTAGCCGGGATCCAGCGGAAGGTAGGCGGCCCCGGCCCCGACCACGCCCAACAGTGCTGCGACCAGGTCCGGGCCTCGCTCCAGCGCAACCCCCACCACCGCGCCCCGGCCCACGCCCAGGGCGAGCAGGCCCTCGGTGACGGTGTCGGCGCGATCCGCCAGACCTGCGTAGTCGATCTCCGTGCCGGCACTGATCAGGGCCGGCGCGTCAGGGCGCTGTGCCACCTGCTCCGCCAGCAGCTCCACCAGAGTCTGTGCGCGCGACGGCCCCTCGGGGGCACCCCACGTGTGCAGGACGAGGTCCCGTTCGGCGGCGTCCTGTTGCGGCAGCGCCGCGAGGACGTGCTCCGGCCCGGCCACGAGCGCATCCACCAGACACAGGAACCGGTCCAGGAGGGTGGCGGCGGTATCCGGATCGAAGTGGGCGGGGTCGTACGCGAGATGGAACCCGACGCGCTCGCCGTCGTAGGCGACCAGGGTCAGGGGATAATTCGTGGCCTCGTGCGCACCGGCCTCCTCGACGGTGACGCCGTGGTCGGTGGTGGTGTCGGGGTAGTTCTCGAAGACGACGATGCTGTCGAACAGGGGGGTGTCGGCGGGGAGGTCGGTGTGGTTGTGGATGGCTGTGAGTGAGATGTGGTCGTGG
>NZ_BSQG01000008.1 GCF_030268225.1 Nocardiopsis ansamitocini
CCGATGGTACTGCCTCCTTGCTGGGGTGGGAGAGTAGGACGCCGCCGTAATTGATGTTGGTTGGGCTCGTTTGGTTGCCTCTTGTGGGGGTGGCTGGGCGAGCCCTTCCGCATTTGTGGGGGTGTTTGTGTGTTGGGGGGGCGCTGCCCCCCCTTTTTTTATGAACGGGGCCGGACGGCAGGAGAATTCGCCCCTTCTTCCTGCGCTTCTGGGATCGTCGCCGCCTCCGCGCAGAGGCTGGCAGGAAGCCCCTCGTACTTGAGGGCGCCACGGTTTCGTGCCGCCCGCGCCCGGTGGTGTTCTCCGCAACTGCCACTCGGTCCGATCGCGTTGCACCGTGCGCCTCATCCGGGCAGGACACCCGCTGTTTTACGTGGCAGAACTCTCACCGTGTGGTGGCTTGGGCCAACGGGCCCCGGGCCTGACCCGGTGATCGTCCACCGGCTAGGCTCCAGTTCCTGTGACATCACACGCCTTTCGCCCCGCTATCGGGCTTTTGACAATTCCTGTCCGGATTCGGTAGATCGCATGGATATCGAGATCGTCGGCCTGCTGATTCTCGCGGCTGCCGCCGCGGGCTGGGTGGACGCGGTTGTTGGAGGCGGCGGCCTCCTGCTCCTGCCCGCGCTCCTGGTGGCTTTTCCAACAGCCCCCGTGGCCAGTGTCCTGGGGACCAACAAGCTCACGGCCGTCTTCGGGACCTTCTCCGCCGCGATCACCTACGCCCGCGGATTGAAACTGGACCCGCGTGTGGTCTGGCCGACCGCGGGACTCGCCCTCGCCGGATCGGGGGCCGGGGCGGCGCTGGCGGGAGCTGTCTCCTCGGCGGCGCTGCGCCCGGTCGTCATGGTGGTTCTGCTCACTGTTCTGGCGGTCGTCGTCCTGCGGCCGGCGCTCGGCTCGGCCGCACGCCCCACGCTGCTCACCCCGCGCCGTATCGTCGCCGCCGTAACGGTGGCCGGCGTGGGAATCGCCTTCTACGACGGAATCATCGGTCCCGGTACCGGGACTTTCCTGATCATCGCGCTCACGTCGATCATCGGCATGGACTTCGTCACTGCCTCCGCGTCCGCCAAGATCGTCAATACCGCGACGAACCTGGGCGCCATCGCCGTGTTCGCCTACAACGGCAACGTGATGTGGCTGCTGGGACTGTGCCTCGCCGCCGCCAACATCGTGGGTGCACAGGTGGGCGCGCACATGGCACTGCGCCGCGGCACCGGTTTCGTGCGGGTCGTCCTCGTCGTGGTGGTGGTCGCGCTCGTGGTCAAACTCGGATACGACCAGTTCGGCTGAGTAAGCCGCTCGGTCGGGTCTCCGGTGAATTGCGCCGAGGCCGCACATGGGAAAAGAAACGGCTCGACCGTACTGCCGGTGCTGTTAGCCCCGATGTGACCCGTCACACCAATTCCCACCACAATCGCAGGAGAGAAGGGGTGAATGGCGCCCTTCGCGAGGTTTTCCGACAGGTCACGGTGCCCCCGGTGTCGGCTGTCAAGAGTCGGGACGGCTAAGCTTCCGCATGTTGCGGATGGCTTTTCGACGTACCCTCCAACGCGGGCGACCGCCCGACGGTTCCCGTGTGGCGTGATGTCGCCTCCGCAGGACACTCAGCCAGCGAGTCAAGGACGGACCCTCGTGGACCTGTTCGAATACCAGGCGAAGGAACTCTTCGCGGAGTACGGGGTTCCCGTACCCCAGGGAAAGGTGGCGAGCACGCCCGAGGAGGCGCGTGTCATCGCCGAAGAATTCGCGGCCGCGGGCAAACCCCGCGTCGTGGTGAAGGCCCAGGTGAAGACCGGCGGGCGCGGTAAGGCCGGTGGCGTCAAGGTGGCCGACGGCCCCGACGACGCGACCGCGAAGGCCGAGCAGATCCTCGGCATGGACATCAAGGGCCACACGGTCCACCGCGTCCTCGTCGAAGAGGCCAGCGACATCGCCGAGGAGTACTACTTCTCGTTCCTGCTCGACCGGGCGAACCGCACCTTCCTCTCGATCTGCTCCGCTGAAGGCGGCATGGAGATCGAGGAGGTCGCGGTCTCCAACCCCGACGCCGTCGCGAAGGTCTCCATCGACGCGATCCAGGGTGCGCCGGCCGAGATCGCCGCCGCCATCGTGGCCCAGGGCAAACTGCCCGAGGCCGCCGCGAAGGGCGCCACCGAGCTCGTCACCAAGCTCTGGGACGTCTTCGTGGCCAAGGACGCGACGCTCGTCGAGGTCAACCCCCTCATCCTGACCAAGGACGGCAACGTCGTCGCGCTCGACGGCAAGGTCACCCTGGACGAGAACGCCGAGTTCCGCCAGGACCTCGACGCGCTGTCCTTCGCGGCCGAAGGCGACCCGCTCGAGGTCAAGGCCAAGGAGAAGGGCCTCAACTACGTCAAGCTGGACGGCGAGGTCGGCATCATCGGTAACGGTGCCGGGCTGGTCATGTCCACGCTCGACGTCGTGGCCTACGCCGGCGAGGAGCACGGCGGCGTGAAGCCGGCGAACTTCCTCGACATCGGTGGCGGCGCCTCCGCCGAGGTCATGGCCAACGGCCTGGAGATCATCCTGGGCGACCCCGCCGTCAAGAGCGTCTTCGTCAACGTCTTCGGTGGCATCACCTCCTGCGACGCGGTCGCCAACGGCATCGTCCAGGCCCTGGAGCTGCTGGAGGCGGGCGACAGCGACGTCTCCAAGCCGCTCGTGGTGCGTCTGGACGGCAACAACGCCGAGCTCGGACGCAAGATCCTCAACGACCGTAACCACCCGGCGGTCCGCCAGGTGGCCACCATGGACGGCGCCGCCGCACAGGCCGCCGAACTGGCCGCGAAGTAACCGGGGACTATCAACATGGCTATCTTCCTCACCAAGGACAGCAAGGTCCTCGTGCAGGGCATGACCGGCTCTGAGGGCACCAAGCACACCCGCCGCATGCTCGCTTCGGGCACCACCATCGTCGGCGGCGTGAACCCGCGCAAGGCCGGCCAGAGCGTCGACTTCGACGGCACCGAGGTTCCGGTGTTCGGTTCGGTGGCCGAGGGCATCAAGGCCACCGGCGCCGACGTCACCGTCATCTTCGTCCCGCCGAAGTTCACCAAGGACGCCGTGATCGAGGCCATCGACGCCGAGATCGGCCTCGCCGTGGTCATCACCGAGGGCGTTCCGGTGCACGACACCGCCTACTTCTGGTCCTACGCGGGCTCCAAGGGCAACAAGACCCGCATCATCGGGCCGAACTGCCCCGGTCTGATCACCCCGGGCCAGTCCAACGCGGGCATCATCCCGGCCGACATCACCAAGCCGGGCCGCATCGGGCTGGTGTCGAAGTCGGGCACGCTCACGTACCAGATGATGTACGAGCTGCGCGACATCGGCTTCTCCACCGCTGTGGGCATCGGCGGCGACCCGATCATCGGGACCACGCACATCGACGCCCTCGCCGCGTTCGAGGCCGACCCCGACACCGACGCCATCGTCATGATCGGTGAGATCGGTGGTGACGCCGAAGAGCGTGCCGCGGAGTACATCAAGAACAACGTCACCAAGCCCGTCGTGGGCTACGTGGCCGGTTTCACCGCGCCCGAGGGCAAGACGATGGGCCACGCGGGTGCCATCGTCTCCGGTTCCTCCGGTACGGCCGCCGCGAAGAAGGAGGCCCTGGAGGCCGCCGGCGTCAAGGTCGGCAAGACCCCCACGGAGACCGCCAAGCTGGCGCGCGAGCTGTTCTAGGGTTTCCACCCCAGTGAGCCAGGGGCCCGCCGCACGCCTTCAGGGGCAGTGGCGGGCCCGCGCTGTTCTCCCGGTGTGCGCGGGTGCCGACTACCACACCGCGCAGAGGAGCCAAGTGCCGACACGCCCGGTGCAATAGGCCGCCCGGAGGGCACCGGCTGGGAGCATGAACGGGTGAGCGCGCCAGCAGGATCTCCCGTGAACCGCGGCAAGCCCCGCGGCTCCGCCGACCGCAAGCCCAGCGGGCGCGGTCGGTCGGCGGCCGCCTTTGCACCGACCGAGGACGACGCTCCCCGGCCCTTGTACACGGCAGGCGGCATGGGTGCCGCTTCGGCTGCCGCGATCGGGCTGACCACACTCGTCACACTGATCCTGATCGGTTGGGTGGCCGCTCCGCACGCCACGTTCGGTGAGGACATCGCGGACGTGTTCCGGGTGGCCGTGCAGGCGTGGCTGATCGGTCAACACGCCGGGTTCGAGATCCCCGGTGGGCACGTCGGAATGCTGCCCATCGGTCTGCTGATCCTGCCCGGCATCCTGCTGTACCGGTCGGGGAGGTGGCTGGCGCGCAGCTGTGAACTTCCGCGGCTGCGCCACGTGTTCCAGGCAGCCCTCGCTCTTGCCGGACCGTATGCGGCCATTTCCGGGACGTTGGCGTTGGTCGGGCAGACCGAGGTGATCCAGCCCAGCATGGTGCAGGCCCTTCTCTCCGGTTTCCTGCTGGCCTTCGTGGCCGGCGGACTGGGGGTGCTGCGCCAACTCCTCAAGGACAAGGCCATTCCGCGCCGCCGGTTGCTGGAGATCATGCCGGCGCGCTGGCGTTCGTTGCTGGTGGGGACGTTCAGTGCGACGTCGACCCTGCTACTGGCGGGGACACTGCTGTTCTTCGGCGCATTGGCGTTCAACATCGGGGAGGCGGTCGCCGTCACCGAACGATTGGCGCCCGGGATAGTCGGAGGGGCGCTGCTGTTGTTGATCCAGCTGATGTACCTGCCCAACGCGATCATCTTCGCCGGCTCCTACGCCATCGGTCCTGGTTTCGCCCTGGGGGCCGAAACCACGGTCGCCCCCACCGGCGTCGTCCTGGGGCCGGTCCCCCACCTGCCGATGCTGGCCGCGCTGCCCGAAAGCGGCCCGGCCCCCGTGCTGTCGTTGGTGGCGCTGGCCGCACCGCTGGTGGCCGGAGGCGTCGGTGGGGCACTGACGTTGCGCAGTGCGCCCACGGTGGTCAGCGAGGCGGCGCCGTTGTGGGGATTCGTCTGCGGGTTGACCACGGGGATCGTGTGGGCCGGTCTCGCGGTGTTGGCCGGCGGCCCGTTGGGGGCGCAACGCCTGGCCGAGGTGGGACCCTCTCCCTGGCACGTCGGCCTGGTCACCGCACTTGAGGTGGGCGTGGCGGCGGCGATCACCGCGTGGGTGGCGAACTGGCTGTACTTTCGCACCCCGCGCAGCGCCAGGCAGGCTGGTGCCGCCAAACGGCGGCGGTGGATGCCCCGGTTGCGGCGGCGGACCAAGGCCGAGCGCACCGCGATCCCTGCGGTTGCCGGTCTCCGACCGGGGAGGGGGGAGAGGGGTGGGCAAGCCCCCGCGCCGACCGAGCCTGTCGAGGGCCGTGGGCCCGTCAACGAGCCGGAGCCGGAGCCCGTCACCGAACCCGGTTCCGGAAACGACGGCGCGGCGGTGGCATCGCGTCCTGCCAAGCAGCGGCGGCGGCGGTGGACGCCCCGGTTGCGGCGGCGGACCAAGGCCGAGCGCACGGCTGTTGCCACTGACGAGGACGCGGAGCTCTACGGGATCACCTACGAGGCAGGTCCCGAGTCCGCGGAGGCGGACACTCCCCGACCGCTGGACGACGATGCGGCCCCGGCCCCGTGACCGGGCGCAGCCGTTGTGAACCAGCCGGCGGGGGCGCTACAGCAGCTCGGCGATCTGGGGGTAGTCGCTGAAGCGCTCTTCCAGGGCCTTTTTGTACGTGGCGTCGCACTGGTCCTGGGAGCTGACGGTGTTGGCCTTGGCGGTGCACTCGCGCAGAGCGGTGTTCTCGTCCCACAGCACGGCGGTCTGGACGGCGAACAACGCGGAGAAGGCGATGCCCACGATCCCCACGATGATGCTCAGCATCGCTCCGGGCGCCTGCGCGCCGTTGGCCTTGGCGCTGCGCCGGGCGCGGATGCCCTGGATGATCCCGAACACCGACAGGATCGCACCGTAAGGCGGCAGGAGAAGCCCTGCGGTGGAGAAGAAGAGTCCCCAGAGGCCGCCCCGCTCGACAGTGGGCTGCTGCCCTTCGGTCTGCTGCGTGGACGGCTGGTCTGTCACTTGGGGCTCCTAGCGGCTTCGCGGAGGTGAGAAAGCATGTGAGGTAGACGCTACCCGTCTCTGGGTGAAACCTCGTACCCCGGTCCTGCGGGGGGCGTCGTGTTCCCGTGAACACGGTGCGCGCGGTCGGTTTTCGGGGCCGACCCCTGAAGGAGGGACCGCGTGGGGATAGGCTGAGCAGCGGCACGGAGGCGTTCAGGCCCCCGCTGCGGTCCGCCTTTGGCGGACCGGCCCGCATTCCGGATGCTGCGCGCTTCGGTCGCGCCCCCGGGAACGGGGACGCCGTTGTCGTCCCCACTTTGTTTTCCCATGAGGAGGAAGCACACTGTCGGCGCGAGTAGTCGTTCTCATCTCGGGCACGGGCAGCAACATGGCGGCCCTGCTCGACGCGGCCGCGGATCCCGCGTATGGCGCGCAGATCGTCGCGGTCGGTGCCGATCGCGAGGCGGCGGGCCTGGCCCACGCAGAGCAGGCCGGTATCCCCACGTTCCTGATCCCTTTCTCCGACTACGCCGACCGGGCGGAGTGGAACCGCGCGCTGGCCGCGCGGATCTCCGGGTTCACGCCTGACCTGGTGGTATCCGCCGGGTTCATGCGGATCCTGGGCCGCGAGGTGCTCAGCGAGCACACGGTCGTCAACATTCATCCGGCACTGCTGCCGGCCTTCCCCGGAGCGCACGCCGTCCGCGATGCGCTGGCCTACGGGGTCAAGGTCACCGGTGCCACCGCGCACTTCGTCGACGAGGGCGTCGATACCGGGCCGGTGATCGAACAGGTCACCGTCCGGGTCGAGGACGGCGACGACGCTGCGGTGCTGCACGAGCGCATCAAGGGCGTCGAGCGCCGCATGCTCGTGGACGTGGTGGGCAGACTGGCCCGTCAAGGCTGGGCCCTTGACGGCCGACAGGTGAAACTGGGCCCAGCGCCCGGAAGCTATGCGACAGAGGAGAACCGGTGACCCAGCAGGCCGTTCGGCGTGCGCTGATCAGCGTTTACGACAAGACCGGAGTGGAGGCGCTGGCTCTCGGCCTCGCCGAGGCGGGTGTGGAGATCGTCTCCACCGGCTCGACCGCAGCCCGGTTGAGCGCCCAGGGAGTGCCGGTGACCCCGGTCGAAGCCGTCACGGGTTTCCCCGAGTGCTTGGAAGGCCGGGTCAAGACCCTGCACCCCGCGGTGCACGCCGGGATTCTGGCCGACCGGACCAAGGCCGAGCACCGGGCGGCCCTGGAGGAGCTGGACATCGCCCCCTTCGATCTCGTCGTGGTGAACCTCTACCCGTTCGCCGACACCGTCGCCTCGGGGGCCTCTCCCGAAGAGTGCATCGAGAAGATCGACATCGGCGGACCGACCATGGTCCGCGCCGCTGCCAAGAACCACCCGAGCGTTGCGGTCGTGGTGGACCCCGCGGCCTATGACCGCGTGCTGGAGGCCGTCCGGGCGGGCGGATTCACCCTGGACCAGCGCAAACGCCTGGCTGCGGGGGCGTTCGCGCACACCGCTGCCTATGACGCCGCAGTCTCCAGCTGGTTCGCCTCCGCCTATGCGCCCGACGAACTGTCGGTGGCGTCGGGGTGGCCCGACTTCGCTGCGGAGTCCTACGAGCGCGCCGCCACGTTGCGTTACGGGGAGAACCCCCACCAGAGCGCTGCCCTCTACCGTTCCGGCTCCGGTGCCTCGGCAGCCGGCCTGGCCGGTGCGCGCCAGTTGCACGGCAAGGAGATGTCCTACAACAACTACGTGGACGCCGATGCCGCGCTGCGTGCCGCCCACGACTTCACCGACCCGTGCGTCGCGATCATCAAGCACGCGAACCCGTGCGGTATCGCTGTGGGCGACGACATCGCCGAAGCGCACCGCAAGGCCCACGCCTGTGACCCGGTGTCGGCGTACGGCGGGGTCATCGCCACGAACCGGACGGTGGACGCGGCGATGGCCGCGCAGGTCGCCGAGGTCTTCACCGAGGTCGTCGTC
Source organism: Nocardiopsis ansamitocini (assembly GCF_030268225.1). Taxonomy (GTDB): domain Bacteria; phylum Actinomycetota; class Actinomycetes; order Streptosporangiales; family Streptosporangiaceae; genus Nocardiopsis_D; species Nocardiopsis_D ansamitocini. The sequence goes on from NZ_BSQG01000008.1 coordinate 8,005, forward strand.
GCCCCGGGCTTCGACTCCGACGCCCTGGAACTGCTGACCCGCAAGAAGAACATCCGGCTGTTGGAGGTGACCGCGCCGGGCCTCTCGGCCCGCGCGGAGATGCGCCAGATCAGTGGCGGTGTCCTCATCCAGATGGCCGACCTCGTCGATGCCCCCGGAGACGACCCGGCGGCCTGGGAGTTGCGTGCTGGGCCGGCCGCGGACGAAGCGGTGCTGGCCGACTTGGCGTTCGCGTGGCGGGCTGTGCGTGCGGTCAAGTCCAATGCGATCCTGCTGGCCGCGGACCGTGCGACGGTGGGCGTTGGCATGGGGCAGGTCAACCGGGTGGACTCGGCGCGTCTGGCAGCCGCCCGGGCGGGGGAGCGGGTCCGCGGTGCTGTTGCCGCCAGCGATGCGTTCTTCCCCTTCGCGGACGGGCTTGAGGTCCTGACCGATGCGGGAGTGCGCGCCGTTGTGCAACCGGGGGGTTCGGTTCGTGACGAGGAGGTCGTGGCCGCCGCGGAGAAGGCGGGCGTGACCATGTACTTCACCGGTACTCGGCACTTCTTCCACTAGGTCCCGGGTTCGTTGACCTGCGGGCGTCTCGCCCCGGAAGCGGGGTGGGACGCCCGTGTCCATTCGGCAAGAGAGGGATACGGTGACTGCGCAGATTCTCGATGGCAAGGCGACCGCCGCGGCGATCCGGGCGGAGCTGACCGAGCGGGTGGCGGCGCTGCGGGCCAAGGGGGTCGTTCCCGGACTGGGGACGGTCCTAGTCGGTGACGACCCGGGCAGCCACTCCTACGTGCGCGGCAAGCACCGCGATTGCGCGGAGGTAGGGATCGCCAGCATTCGCCGGGACCTGCCCGCCACGGCGACCCAGGAGGATGTGGAGCAGGCTGTTGCCGAGCTCAACGCCGACCCGGCCTGCACCGGCTACATCGTGCAACTTCCGTTGCCCAAGGGGCTGGACGAGAACCGGGTGCTGGGGCTGATCGACCCGGCCAAGGACGCCGACGGTCTGCAACCCGTCAATCTGGGGCGGCTGGTCCTCATGCAGAAGGCCCCGTTGCCGTGCACGCCGCGCGGCATCGTCGAGCTGTTGAACCGCTACGGTGTTTCGCTCAAGGGCGCCGACGTGGTTGTGGTCGGCCGGGGCGTGACGGTGGGACGGCCGCTGGGGCTGCTGCTGACCCGGCGTTCGGAGAACGCGACGGTGACGTTGTGCCACACCGGGACCCGCGATCTCGCCGAGCACACGAGGCGCGCCGACATCGTGGTGGCAGGCGCAGGCGTTGCCGGTCTGATCACGGCCGACATGGTGAAGCCCGGTGCAGCGGTATTGGACGTGGGCGTCTCGCGCACCGCCGAGGGCAAACTGGTGGGCGATGTGGCTGCGGACGTACGTGAGACGGCCGCCTATGTGGCGCCCAACCCCGGTGGAGTGGGGCCGATGACGCGGGCGATGCTGTTGGCCAATGTGGTCGAGGCGGCGGAGGCGGCCGCGGTCTGAGCGGCTCGTGGCCGGGGCACGGAGGTGTCCGGCCGGGCTCGGGTGGGAAGCCCCTGAACGCGGGGCTTCCCACCCGGACTAGCTCGCCTTTCGGTCCAGGACCGGGATCGGGCGTACCAGGCCCAGGGCGACGACCTCGTTGGCCAGGCGGGTTCGCCTGTTGACTCCTTCGCCGATACGGAATTTCTGGTACAGGCGTAGTAGGTGCTGTTTGACGGCCGCCTCGGTGACGACAAGGGCTTCGGCGATCTCCCGCGCTGTTGCGGGGGAGACGAATGCTTCGTCGGACAGGGCCGGGCGGCACAGCGCGGTCAGGACATCGAGTTCGCGACGGGTGAGCTCGGGAGCCGCGCCGCGGCGCAGCTCCACGTCGGGGTTGAGTTCCTCCTGGATGAGGCCGCCGATCTTGCAGCGCGCGGCGCCGAAGCTGACGACATCGCCCTCCTCTAGGACTCGGCGGGCGATGGGGCGGCCGTTGACGCGGGTGCCGTTGCGCGACAACCCGAGGTCGACGACATAGACGTAGGGGCCGCGGCGAATGAACTCCGCGTGGAGCTGTGAGACGCTCGGGTCGGTGAGGTGGATGTCGGCCCCACCCCCACGTCCCACAGTGGTGACCTCTGCTGCGAGGGGTTGTACGTCACCACTCTCCTCGACCCGTATATAGGGCCCGTCCACGGTTGTTCCTCCCAACGTGGGGCGCGACCTGCGGTAATGGGTGCGACGGGGCGTTGTGGCACGCGCGGGGGCAGGGGTGGCCCGCGATGCCGTCGCCGACTGAGTGGGGTTCATAGGGGATCGTCCTCGCTCACCGTGGCACTCATCTCATGATTGGTTACCCGTGACACGTCACTTCTACGCCCTTGTTGGTGAGGAAGGGCGTCATCTCAGGGGGTTTGCGACATTTTTGAGAAATTCGGGTGGCTTGCTCGTCGGGGTGTAAGGTGACCGAATTCCCGCACCCTTGGTGCGGGTGTGGTGAAGGTCATCGGTCAATTTTTGAGCGTGGCCAGCGATGTCGTGAAGTCGCCGATGACTGTTGGTGGTGACTGGCCGCCGAATGAGGCGTGTTTCGGTCGCGGCATAATCTTTCATGGCCGGACCGCGCCATGACACTCATCACCGGTCCGGTCGGTCCCGCAATGGTGTGCGCTAGCGTGAGGTTACGGTGAGCCAGAAAACGGTGGAGGCAGCGGTAGCACGCCAATCTGATCCCCCCGAGGAGCCCGGGGGCGACACGGTCGACTCCGGTTCCGCCCCGCGGGCGGAAGTTCCCGGCTGGCTGTCGCAGGTGCCCTATTTCCTGGTGCTGTCCATGATGAGTTCCGGGATCGTGGTGGTCGCCGCGGCGTATTTCAAGCGCGGCCCCGCCATCATCGCCGGTGCGCTGCTGCTCGGAGCGATCTTTCGCCTGCTCCTGCCGCCCAAACGGGTCGGCATGCTTGCGGTGCGGCGTAGGTGGATCGACGTCACCACGCTGGTCACTCTCGCGGTGCTCCTCATCGTCTTGGCATGGGTCGCGCCACAGCTCTGATCCGGGTCTCTAATAAGCTTGATATCGAGATACCGCATAGTCCGACAGATGAAGCCATCGGGACATGTCCGGATCGGCCCCGCCGACCGGGCGTGCGCAGGACTCTTGCGGCGAGCAGATGGCCACGGCATGGACCCGCCGCACGGCGCGGTCGGCCGCAGGGCCAGTAGCCGGCCCCGAGCCGGCCGAAACGAAGGGACAGCCACACAGCCATGGCCAAGATCAAGGTCGCGAACCCCGTAGTAGAGCTCGACGGCGACGAGATGACGCGCATCATCTGGTCGTTCATCAAGGAGCGGCTGATCCTGCCGTACCTCGACATCGACCTGAAGTACTACGACCTGGGGATCGAGGAGCGCGACCGCACCGACGACCAGATCACGGTGGACGCCGCCAACGCCATCAAGCAGTACGGCGTCGGCGTCAAGTGCGCGACCATCACTCCCGACGAGGCCCGGGTCGAAGAGTTCGGCCTCAAGAAGATGTGGCGCTCGCCCAACGGCACCATCCGCAACATCCTCGGCGGCGTGGTCTTCCGCGAGCCGATCATCTGTTCCAATGTTCCGCGTCTGGTCCCCGGCTGGACCAAGCCGATCATCATCGGCCGTCACGCCCACGGCGACCAGTACAAGGCCACGGACTTCAAGGTCCCCGGCCCCGGCACGGTCACGATGACCTACACGCCTCAGGACGGCGGCGAGCCCGTCGAGTTCGAGGTCGCCAACTTCCCCGAGGGCGGCGGCGTCACCATGGGGATGTACAACTACCGCAAGTCCATCGAGGACTTCGCCAGAGCGAGCCTGAACTACGGCCTCGACCGCGGCTACCCCGTCTACCTCTCCACCAAGAACACCATCCTCAAGGCCTACGACGGCCAGTTCAAGGATGTCTTCGCCGAGATCTTCGAGGCGGAGTTCAAGGAGAAGTTCGACGCCGCGGGCATCACCTACGAGCACCGGCTGATCGACGACATGGTCGCCGCTGCGCTCAAGTGGGAGGGCGGCTACGTCTGGGCCTGCAAGAACTACGACGGTGACGTGCAGTCCGACACTGTTGCGCAGGGCTTCGGCTCGCTGGGCCTGATGACCTCGGTGCTGCGCACCGCTGACGGCCAGACCGTCGAGGCCGAGGCAGCGCACGGCACGGTCACCCGGCACTACCGCCAGCACCAGCAGGGCAAGCCGACCTCGACCAACCCGATCGCCTCCATCTTCGCCTGGACCCGGGGCCTGGAGCACCGCGGCAAGCTCGACAACACCCCCGCGGTGATCGAGTTCGCCACCACCCTTGAGGACGTCGTCATCAAGACCGTCGAGGGCGGTCAGATGACCAAGGACCTCGCGCTCCTGGTCGGCCCGGAGCAGGAGTGGCTCACCACCGAGGCGTTCCTCGCCGCGCTGGACGAGAACCTGCAGAAGCGTCTCGCCTGACGCCTGATGTTCCCGTGTTGGGAGGGCGGTGCCGGCCGTAGCGTCGGTGCCGCCCCCTCGGCCTGCTGTTCTGGGGGTTTGCGGGCGAGATGTCACTGGTTGGCCGGCAACCCCGGGGAACAGTGGCGCAGATCATTGCTCGCGCTTGGCCAAGCCGGACCGGTGGCCTTTACTCCCGGGCCCGTAGTGTCTTACTTGAGACGGAGACGAGATCCCGTTCTCAGTAATAACCGACGTGACCGGCCGAGCGCCCGCTGGGGGGTAGGCGCGCACGGCGCGGAGCGTCACCGGAAGGTCCCGCAGCTGAACAAGCGCGGGACCTTCCCTCTTTTCCATGCGAGCGGGCGTCCCCTGCCGTTCGGGCCGGATCAGTCCTGTAGGGCCGACTCCGGAATCTCCTGGCCGGTGCGCATCGCTTCGAACATCTCCTCCGAGAGGCCCTCGTCCCACAGCACCACCGAACCCGCGCCCGGCAGAGTCGGGGTGGAGCCCACCGGAACGGTCGTGGTGCTCGGCTGGTCGCGCATCGCCAGCGCCATGCCGGCGAGGTTGCTCAGGTGGTCGTCGTCGTCCACGCTGAAGGTCGCGGTCCCGTTGACCACCAGGGGGACCGAGCGGAACGGGTTGACCAGGGTGGAGGGGGCGGTTGCCTTCGACACCAGCGCGCTGAAGAACTCGCGCTGGCGCTGGATCCGGTCCAGGTCCGCGCGGGCGGAGGCGCGGGTGCGCACGTAGCCCAGCGCGGTCGCGCCGTCCATCTCCTGGCAGCCGGCCGCGATGTCCAGCCCTGCCTTGGGGTCCTCCATCGGTTCCTCCGGGCACATCTCCACGCCGCCGATCGCGTCCACGATGTCGACGAACCCGGCGAACCCGATTTCCACGTAGTGGTCGATGCGCACCTGGCTGGCCTGCTCGAAGGATTGCACCAGGGTCGCGGGTCCGCCGCCCAGGTCCTCGGCGAAGGCCGCGTTGATCTTGTTCTCGCCGATCCCGGGGATGCTCACGTAGGAGTCGCGCGGCACACTGACGATGGAGGGCCGCCCGCTCTCGGGAACGTAGAGCACCATGATGGTGTCGGTGCGTTTGCCCTCGGCGCGTCCGGTGCGCAGCGAGTTCATGTCCTCGTCGCTGAGCCCGTCCCGGCTGTCCGATCCCACGATCATGTACGTGGTCCCCGGTTGGTCCGCGGGGCGGCCCTCGTAGTCGGTGAGCGCATCCACCCGCTGTAGGCGGGAGTCGGCCCAGAAGTAGAAGACCGTGGGGACCAGGACGAGCAGCGCGATGACGACCACGGCGATCGTGCGCCGTCGCCGCGCCCGGCGCTCCTTGTCACGGCGGTTGCGCCCTGTGCCGTCATGGATTCTGCCGCGTCCTCCTGAGGCGGAGCCGCGCCGTGTCGACGATCCGGGGTCCACCGGGGGCATCCGCTTGGTGGGCTGGGTACGTCCCGCCGACCGCTGAGCCGAATCGCGCTCCCGGTAAAGCCTGTTGATCTCGTCGGGCACGCCCCCGTCGGCGCCGCGCCGGAAAACCCCGGTACGGTCCGCACTGGGCCTGCGCTTACGCCCATCTGATCTGTCAGCCATCGCCTTGGTTGCCCGTCCGTTCGCCGTCGCTATGCCTTATTGGACTCGCCACATGGTATTTCGGTTCTATTGGGGGAAGACCGCGCCTGGTTTGCCGCATCATGCCTGGTCCGGCAAGCGCCGTTGGAGGTGTCGACGCTGATGCGGGGCGGAGCCGGAGGGGTCGCCCCAGGTCCTTGCCGGGGTGGGCACCCGATAACGTCGTGACCGGCTCGGGAGGTGACGGTGACGGGATTGTTCGGTATCCGGCGGCGCAGTGGTGCACCGCTCGTGCACATGGGGGAACGGGTCGAGCCGGAGCGTGAGGCCCGTGTGCTGGCCGAGCTGTTCTCCGCGGTCTACGGTATGCCGCCCGCGGGGGTGTGGCGAGCGCCCGCCGCAGCCGCGGTGATCGGGGACGACGGTCCGCTGGGCGACGGTGTGCTGTTGTCGGTCGCGCTGCCGTGGGGGGCGTCCGTCGCACTGGCCCCGGCCACCGATGGAGTGGTCCAGGTGCGCCGTGCCGAGCGTCCCCGCCGGGTCGTCCGCGGCGACGCCACCGTCGCGGTCCTCACCGCGCTGGCCGAGGCCGGATACGGTCTGCCCTCGGGGACGGGGGTCCGCGTCCTGGTGCGCGCCGCGCCGCTGGGGGGCGTCGCTCCGCTCATCGCGGCGGTCCTGCTGGCGCTAGCCGAGGTCTTCGCCGGACCGGAGCCCTCCCGTGAGCGGGCTTCCCTGGTGCGCATCGCTCATCGTGCGCACGAGGGGGCACCCGGGAACCCCGCCGACCTCGATGCCTCGCTGCGTTGTGCAGAGGGGCGGGCCCTGTTGACGGATCGGCGCAGCGGGACCGGGCGCACGATGGCGTTCGCACTGGCCGGCGCCGGACTGCGGCTCCTGATCACCGACACGGGGGCGGCGCGGGCCGCCGACCAGTTCGCTGCACGGCGCGTGGAGTGCGACAAAGCGGCAGCGCAGCTGGAGGTGGCGAGCCTGCGTGACGTCGACGACCTCTCGGGAGCCCTGACGGTGCTCCACGATCCGGCCCTCCGGTTGCGTGCCAGGCACGTGGTGACCGAGGGGCATCGGGTCAACGCCCTGGTCGGGCTGCTGCGCGCCGGCGCCGCCGGAGATATCGGCGCGCTGCTCAACTCCTCGCACCTGTCCTTGCGCGACGCGTTGGGGGTTTCCACCCCACAGGTGGATGCCGCGGTCGACACCGCTGCCCGACGCGGGGCCAGGGGCGGGCGGATGAGCGGGCCACTGGGTTTGGCGCTCTCGGTGGTGCCAGAGGGGCGGGCTGCTCCGATCGCCGAGGCCGTGGCGGCTGCCTTCGCCGCGCATCGTTGGTCTGCCCCGGTGTTCTTCAACGCTGTACCGGCCGGGGGAGCGGGCCGGGTCGGGTAGCGCCGGCCGTACGGCAGGCCGGCCCCGAGGGCGTTCGACGGCGCCCCGCCCATTACGGGAGCAACCGTTGCATGGCAGGGTGGAACAGGTCCGCTGCGGGGCGTTGCCCATGAGACGGCCCGTTTCGGGACACACGGTGCGTTCTCCCCGACCGGCGTGGCGACCGGGGCTACGCTACGTCCCCATCGAAACCGGTCGATCATGCTGGAGGCGGAGTGACCTCATTGTCGGTGCGAGTCCGGACCGGGGTGCAGCGTTATCAGCACGCGGCGATGGATTACTACTGGGCGCTGCGTGAACGCAGGCCGGGCATCGACCACATCGTGCGGGCCTACGAGCGCTACGCCGACCAGCGCGGCAACCAGTTGGCGGCATCCGTCACCTACTTCTCCTTCCTGTCCTTCTTCCCGCTGATCGCGCTGGCCTTCTCGGTCCTGGGGTACGTGGCCGTCTTCGACATGGGCGCCCGCTCCTACATGGAACAGGCGATCGACGACCTGTTGCCGGGACTGGCCGAGCAGCTCCCGATCGACCAGGTCGCCCAGGCGCGTACCGGTGCGGGGGTGATCGGTCTGCTGGGCCTGCTCTACGCGGGGCTCGGCGCGATCGCGGCGCTGCGCGAGGCGCTGCACATCATCTGGTTGAAGAATCCCGCGGACGGCCCGAACTTCCTGCTCGCCAAGCTCTGGGACGTGGTCGTGGTGGTTCTTCTGGGGGCCGCGCTGCTGGCCTCGGTGGCCTTCACCAGCGTTGCCCAGGCTGCGACGAGCTGGCTGCTGTCGTGGGTGGCGTTGGACGGCGCGTGGTTCGCTCTGGTGGCGACCCGGCTGCTCGGATTGGCGATCGCCATCACCTTCGACACTTTCATCTTCATGGTGTTGTTCGCCCGGCTCTCGGGGACGCGTCGGCCGTGGCGCCTGCTGTGGAGGGGGGCACTGCTGGGTGCGGTCGGTTTCGAGGCGCTCAAGGCGCTGGGCGCGCTCCTGATCGCCGGGACGCTGTCCAACCCGGTCTTCGCCTCGTTCGCGGTGGTCGTGGGATTGCTGGTGTGGATCAACGTCGTGCTGCGGTTCGTCATTTTCGCGGCGGCCTGGACCGCGACCTGGCTTCCGATCCAGCCGCCCTACCTGGGGGCGGTCCCCATGAGCGTGCCGGTCTCCGCGTCGGCCGCCGAACCCGCCGTCCTGACCCGTTGGGAGCAGCGCAGCGTCCACTATTGCGCGACGTTGCCGGCCAGGCCCAGCCACGAGCAGGCGCTGCGCTCCGAGCGACTGCTGCGCAACCGGAGACTGGTGGACCGCGCCCGGTCGCTGGCCACGCCGTTGCTTCTGGGGACGGGGGCGTTCGCCCTGCTGGTGTGGTCACGGCACCGGCGTACGATCCGACGCGGCCGGTGACCGCTCACATCACGTGTTGGTCACTTCGACAGGGTTTCAACTTCCGTTGTGTAGCGTGATCATCGACAAGTGGGGCCGAACCGTCAGAACGTGATGGAACCGTGCGTCCCGGTGGCCGTTGCTAGCAACGTTTGCTCATGGTGCGTTCGGGAAATGGTGGTCCGATACGACGACGGCATGGTCATTTCGGATCATGCTGCGGTGTTCTCCTGCGGTCCGGTGCGGGTCTCTGTAATCCTCGGCACGGAAGAACGGATACGCCCGCAGTCAAAGTCCCAGCCCACCGGCCTGTCACCGCGCATCGACCGTCGATAGGAAGTGAAACCGGCCATGGAACGTACTGACATCTCCTCCGGCGTCTCGCCTATCGTGCGTCTGGAGCCGGTACACGACCCGGCTGCACGACAGCGCGGAGGTTGAGCATGGCCATTCGATTCAACTCTTCGGAGCGGACGACCCTCGGGGTCGAGTGGGAACTACAACTGGTCGACAGCGCTACGCGACACCTGCGCCAGGAGGCCCAGCAGCTGCTCGGACGCCTTCCCGAACTCAGCCAGGGAAACCACCCCCCGCTCCGTCACGAGTTGATGCAGTGCACGGTCGAAGTGGTGACCGGTATCTGCGAGACCGTCGAAGAGGCCAGGACCGATCTCGCCAGAACCATCGAACGGTTGCAGCAGGCGACCGACCCCAGCGGGATCGGGCTGATCTGCTCGGGGACCCACCCCTTGGACGACTGGCGCGACCAGACGCTCTCCCCCGTACAGCGCTACGGCGAGCTCATCGAGCAGATGCAATGGCTGGCGCGGCGCATCCTCACCTTCGGGGTCCACGTCCACGTGGGAGTGAGCTCCCAGGACCGGGCCATCCCGATCGTGAACGCTCTGGCCAACTACCTCCCGCACTTCCTCGCGCTCACCGCCTCCAGCCCGTTCTGGAGCGGCCACGACACCGGGCTCGCCTCCAGCCGTTCCATCGTCTTCGGGGCGCTTCCCACCGCTGGCCCGCCGCCCCGTCTGCCGCACTGGGGCGCGTTCGAGGAGTACATGGAGACGCTCCTGCGCGCGGGAACGATCGCCAGTATCAAGGAAGTGTGGTGGGACGTCCGTCCGCACCCGGACTTCGGCACGGTGGAGATCAGGATGTTCGACGGCATCCCCACCCTGCGCGAGGTCGGGATGGCGGCGGCGCTCTCCCAGAGCCTCGTGCAGTTGTTTGAACAACAGCTCGACCGCGGTTACAGTCTTCCCAGCCCGCCCACATGGGTCGTGACCGACAACAAGTGGCGGGCCACCCGGTACGGCCTGGATGCACGCGTTATCACTGATGAGCGTGGAAGTACCGCCCCTCTGCGCGACGACCTCTACGAGCTCGTCCGCGAGTTGAAGCCGGTGGCCGCGCGCCTCGGTTGCGCCGCTGAGCTGGACGTCGTGTCCGAGACCTTGAGCAACGGCGCCTCCTATGAGCGCCAGCGGGCCATTATCGAGCAGGGCGGGACGCTCAACGACGTGGTGGACGCCCTTTCGGTCGAGTTCAGGGACGGTGCGCCCGGGGCAGCTCTCGGGCCCCTGCCCGCCGCGGGCGCCGGCGGCGCGCAACCGGAAGCCGACCATGACCGGACAGATCCGTCGAGGAAGAGGGGACCCTCGCATGCAGGGACGTGACCTGCGAGAACAAATGTCGGCTTTTTTGGAGCGTCGGGAGCGTGAGTTCGTCGAGTTCCGGCGCGACCTGCACATGCACCCCGAGTTGGCCTTCGCCGAGCATCGCACGACGCAGCGCCTCATGGAACGTCTGAGCGCAGTCGGCCTGCAACCACGTCAGCTTCCACAGGGAACCGGGCTGGTCTGCGACATCGGTTCGGGGAAGGGGCCGCTCGTCGCGCTGCGCGCCGACATCGACGCCCTGCCGCTCAACGACGAGAAAGACGTGGCCTACCGTTCCACGGTGCCCGGTGCGGCCCACGCGTGCGGCCACGACGTGCACACCACCGTCCTGCTGGCCACCGGTCTGTTCCTGGCCCAGCAGGAGCGTGCCGGCGCGCTTCCGGGCCGGGTCCGGCTGATCTTCCAGCCCGCCGAGGAACTGCCGGGCGGTGCCCGTGAGGTCATCAACGCCGGTGGTATCGACGGTGTGAGCCGTATCTTCGCCCTGCACTGCGATCCGCGGCTGCCGGTGGGCAAGGTGGGACTGCGCCAGGGCCCGATCACCGCTGCGTGCGACCAGCTGCTGGTGCGCCTCTCCGGCCCCGGCGGTCACACCGCCCGACCGCACCTCACCGCCGACCTGGTCTACGCACTGGGCAAGATCGTCACGGAACTGCCCGCTGCGCTGTCGCGCCGGGTGGACCCTCGCTCCGGACTGAGCCTGGTGTGGGGCCGGATCAGTGCCGGCTCGGCCCCCAACGCCATCCCCGACGACGGGGTGGCGGAAGGGACGCTGCGCTGCCTGGACGACGAGGCATGGCACTCCGCCCCTGATCTGATCAAGGAGCTGCTGGACGCGGTTGCCACCTCCTACGGGGTGACCGCCGAACTCGACTACCGGCGCGGGGTGCCGCCGACCATCAACGAGGAGAGCAGCGTGCAGATGCTGCGCGACGCGTGCGTGCAGATCCTCGGTCCGCAGTCGGTCGCGCCCACTCCGCACAGCCTGGGCGGAGAGGACTTCGCCTGGTACCTGGAGACCGTTCCGGGGGCCTACGCGCGCCTGGGAACGCACTGGACCTCTCCGGACGTGCCGATGCTCGACCTGCACCGCGGCACTTTCGACGTGGACGAGCGCGCCATCGGCGTGGGGGTACGGCTGATGGCCGCCACCGCGTTGACGGCGTTGTGGGGCGGCGATTTCCCTACCGCTGACGAAAGCGTGGAGAATTCGGCACTGGCCTGAGCCTTTCCCGGGGGCGGTATCCGGTTGCCGGGCCAAAAGCCGTACGTCCTGCGGCCCCCGGGCCGGTCTGTCGGCTCCGGTGCCTGGTGGGTGGCATCCTGAAGCCCATGAGCCAAACGCTGACCCTGGAGCAGATCCGGCGCGCCCCCAAGGTGCTGTTGCACGACCACCTCGACGGTGGTCTGCGTCCGGAGACGATCATCGAACTCGCCGACGCGATCGGCTACGCCGGCCTGCCCAGTAGCAACGCCACCGAGCTCGGCGCCTGGTTTACCGCCGCTGCCGACTCCGGTTCGCTGGAGCGCTATCTGGAGACCTTCGGCCACACCGTCGCGGTCATGCAGACCCGCGACGCCTTGGAGCGGGTCGCTGCCGAGTGTGCCGAGGACCTCGCCGCAGACGGTGTCGTCTACGCCGAGGTGCGCTATGCCCCTGAACAGCACCTGGAAGCCGGCCTGGAACTGGAAGAGGTCGTCGAGGCCGTTCAAGCCGGCTTCGCGCTGGGCTGCGCACGTGCTGCCGGGCGCGGAGAGTCGATCCGGGTGGGCACGCTGCTCACCGCCATGCGCCACGCCGCGCGGTCCAGCGAGATCGCGGAACTGGCCGTGCGCTACCGCGACGCCGGCGTGGTCGGGTTCGACATCGCCGGGGCCGAGGCGGGGCACCCGCCCACCCGGCACCTGGACGCCTTCGAGTACCTGCGTCGGGAGAACGCCCACTTCACCATTCACGCGGGGGAGGCGTTCGGGCTGCCTTCGATCTGGGAGGCACTGCAATGGTGCGGGGCCGACCGTCTGGGGCACGGTGTGCGCATCGTGGACGACATCCACCACGGCGGTGACGGGCAGCCGAGTCTGGGCCGTCTGGCCTCCTATGTGCGTGACAAGCGTGTTCCGCTGGAGATGTGCCCGAGTTCCAACGTGCAGACGGGGGCCGCTGAGTCCATTCAGTCCCACCCCATCGGACTGCTGCGCCAGCTGCGTTTCCGGGTCACCGTCAACACCGACAACAGGTTGCAGAGCGGTACGACCCTGTCGGCCGAGTTCGCCAAGCTGGTCGAGGCGTTCGACTACGACTGGGACGACCTGGAATGGTTCACCGTCAACGCCATGAAGTCGGCGTTCGTGCCCTTCGATGAGCGTCTGGCGCTCATCAACGGCCGGATCAAGCCCGGGTTCGCGCAGCTGAAGTGGGCCACGCAGTGAAGACCTTCAAGCAGCCGGTGCCCCGGGTGCTGGCCTGGGTCTGGCTGGGTGTCGTCGCGTTCAATCTCGTGGACCTGGCCATGCGCGGACGCACATCGGCGGCGGTCGTCGCCGCGGCGGTGCTCTTGTGTACCGCGGGCGCGGCCTACGTATTGGCGTTGCGGCCCAAGATCGTCACGACTCCGCTGGGGGTGCGCGTCATCAACCCGCTGCGCGAGACCTTCGTTCCGTGGAGTGCGTTCACCTGGGCCGACGTCACCGACGTGTTGCGGGTGCACGCGGGGGGCCAGGTGATCCGCTCCTGGCCGTTGCGGGAGACCAAACGTGCCCACGTGCGCGCGAACCTGCGTTACGCCGAAGACGGATGGGGCGGGGACCAGCAGGACGATCCGCGCGCGATGCGTCCGGTGACGTTGATGGCGTGGGAGTTGCGGGGGGAGGCCGAGCGGAGGAAGGCCCGGCCGTCCGAAGAGGCGGAGGGGGGCGGGGCCGTGGGCACCGAGCCCACGGTCCTGGTATCGCCTGACGCCGTGGTGGCGCTGGCGGTTCCGGTGATCCTGCTGGTCGCAGTGCTGTTCTTCCTCTGACCCGTTGGCCGGACCGGATTTTTTCGGGTTTCCCGGTGATCGACTTGACCCGGGCCGAGAATGAATGGTTAGGTAAGGTATGCCTAAGACAAAGGGTTCGGGGGTTGGCGGAGCGCGGACCGTCGCCCCGGACCTGTTGCCTCAGGTGATGTACGGGTCAACTGAATAGCGGGTGCGCGCCTCACGGGCCGCGAATCGCCACTCGCGGTTGCCTCTGCCGGGCGGGTCGACACGACTCCCGGACGAGCTGCCAACGGCGCGCACACCATGGAAAAGTACGGTTCGGTCCGTTCACGGGTCTGCGGGGACTTCGAGGACCGGGTCGTACGGAAGCACGACAGGCAGCGGTCGCGGTGTCGGCACAGTCATCCCCGGCCTCGGGATGCTGCTCGCCACGCAGTGCCGGTTCGTCGCCCGGTGTATGTCGGACTTCGCCGGTTCCTTTGGGGGAGGGCGCCCGCCCCGAGCGCGGAAGGGGTGTCGCGCCTTCCCCCAGGACTGTTCCACCAGACCCGAACCGTCAAGAGCGCCGCGGGCTGCCGAGGATCGATTCCCCGGCGGCCCGCGGCGCTCTTGACGTCTGGGCCTTCGCGGTCACAGGCGGAGCAGGAACCGGTTCAGCAACTGCCCCATCGGCTGCGCGTAGTACTGCGCGACGGCGAGCAACTGCCCGGTGTCGCGGGGGCCGCTGCCGGAGTAGAGGGCGTCTTCGCCCACCACGGACACGCTCAGTACCTCCGCGCCCATCTCCACCGCCGCGATGGTCTCCAAAACCGTGGCCGATCCGACCAGGTCCGCGCCCGCTGTGCGCAGCAGGCCCAGCTCGGCCGGGGTGCCCGGTTGCGGCCCCCGCACCGCTCCGTAGACGCCCTCGGCCAGGGAGAGGTCGGCCTCGTGAGCCGTGTCGCGCAGCCGTTGCGAATAGGCCCGGGTCAGGTCCACGAAGTCGGGGCCCACCAGCGGTGATGCGGCCATCAGGTTGATGTGGTCGCGTACCAGGATCGGCTGTCCCACCTGGAAGTCGGTGCGCAGCGTGCCCACCGTGTCGGTGAGGACGACGGTCCGTGCGCCGGTGCTGATCCCGGTCCGGACGGCGTGCGCCACTCGCAAGGGGCCGTAACCGTCGTAGAAATTGGTGCGTCCGACGAAGACGAGCACGTGCTTGGCGCCCACCCACACGCTGTGCACCGACTCCGTGGACCCCTCCTGTGCCGGACCGAAACCGACCAGGGAGGCCGGATCGACTTCGGCGTCGGGACTCCCCAGGACCGTGACAGCCTCGGCGAAACCGGGACCGAGGATGACGACCGCGTCGAAGGCGTCGGCGCTCATCCGCTCCAGTAGTTCCTCCGCCGCGGCGGCCGCGTGCTTCTTGGCCTCCGCGGTGCTCGACACAGGGCGACCTTGCGTGGATTCGCTCACATCTCGGACCCTACTCCGCGATGACCGATTCATTTCGGATCGCCACGCAGAGTGATTGTCGTCCTATCGGTCAACCGCTGTGCAGGGGCGAGACCGGAGATCGGCCACGTACTCCGCGTGGGCTCCTGCCTTCTCCGCGCTCTCAGCGATCATGCCGAGGTAGAGGGCCGTGGGCAGGCCGCCCTCGTAGTCGTCGAGCACGTAGACCCAGGCCGTCACCTCGCCCTCCATGAGGGTCACCACCCGGACCTTGATCCTGGTCGAAGTGCCCAGGTCGCTGCGCTCCCGGGCTTCCAGCAAGGGGTCGTCCCACTCGGGCACGTCGTACAGCGCGACGAACACGCTGGCGTCGGCGTCCTCGACGATGGTGGCCAGAGCGCCGCCGTCGGGGCCGCGTCCGCCGAAGGTCAACCGCCAGCCTTCCAGCCAGCCGGTGCTCCACAGCGGTGAGTGCGGCGCGCGCTTGGCCATCTGCTCGGGGTCGAGGTTGCTTCCATATGCGGCGTACAAAGGCACGCGCGTCATGCTACGTGCTGGTGAGGGGACTCGGTGCTGAAACGCCCATATGACATGGAGGAGAATGGGGAGGGCAGTGACCGGCGGGCGAACCGCGCGACGGTCGCCGGCGGCCGTGGCGAACCCGCTGCCGCGAGGCTCAGAACGCGCGATACGAGGAGTGGATCAGACGTGACGAAGGTCGTCATCATCGGAGGCGGACCCGGAGGCTACGAGGCGGCGCTCGTAGCCGCCCAGCTGGGAGCCGACGTGACGGTCGTGGACCGCGACGGCATCGGCGGCGCCTGCGTGCTCACGGACTGCGTGCCGTCCAAGACGCTGATCGCGACCTCGGTGCGCACCACCTACGTCAAGGACTCCGCCAGACTCGGCATCAACGTCGGCAACGAGCCGGAGGACAAGGACCTGGTATCCGTCGATCTCAAGACGATCAACGCCCGCGTCAAGCGGCTCGTCCAGGCCCAGTCCGCCGACACCGCCGCCCGCCTGCGGACGGAGGGCGTCACACTCGTCTCCGGCGAGGCCCGCCTCGTCGACCCGCACATCGTTGCGGTGGGCGACCAGCGGCTGCGCGCCGACGTGGTCCTCATCGCCACCGGTGCCCACCCGCGCGAGCTTTCCACGGCCAAGCCCGATGGCGAGCGCATCCTCACCTGGCGTCAGCTCTACGACCTCGACGAACTGCCTGAACGCCTCATCGTCGTCGGCTCCGGGGTGACCGGTGCGGAGTTCGCCAACGCCTACCAGGCACTGGGCTCCGACGTCACCCTCGTCTCCTCCCGTGACCACGTGCTCCCCACCCATGACACCGACGCGGCCGAGGTCCTGGAGGAGGTGTTCATCCGCCGCGGTATGACGGTGCTGGGCAACTCCCGCGCGGAGTCGGTGACCCGTACCGAGACCGGCGTGCGGGTGAGGCTCGCCGACGGACGCACCGTCGACGGCAGCCACTGCCTGATGACGGTCGGCATGATCCCCAACACCGACGACCTCGGGCTGGAAGAGGCCGGAGTACGCCTGGACAACGGCGGGTTCGTCCAGGTGGACCGGGTTTCACGGACCTCCACCCCCGGCGTGTACGCGGCCGGTGACTGCACCGGGATCAACATGCTCGCCTCCGTGGCCGCCATGCAGGGGCGCATCGCCATGTGGCACGCGCTCGGCGAGGCGGTTTCCCCGCTCAAGCTGTCCAACGTCTCCTCCACGGTGTTCACCCACCCCGAGCTCGCCGCCGTGGGTGTCAGCGAGGCCGACGTCGAAGAGGGACGGGTGGACGCGCGCGTGGTCAACCTGCCGCTGGACACCAACCCGCGCGCCAAGATGCACGGGACCAAGGACGGCTTCGTCAAGCTCATCTGCCGCCAGCACACCGGCATCGTGCTGGGCGGGGTCATCGTCGGCCCCCGCGCCAGTGAGCTGATCCTGGGCGTCTCGCTGGCCGTGCAGCAACGCCTCACCGTGGACGACATCGCGCACACCTTCGCGGTCTACCCCTCCCTGTCGGGCAGCGTCACCGAGGCGGCCCGTTCGCTGATGCGGGCATCCCCCGAGTAGCCGGCACCGCCGACAAGGACGGCCCCGGTCAGTGACCGGGGCCGTCCTTGTGGTGCTGTGTGGTGCGGGTGTGCGCGGAGGGCTAGAAGTCGCCGAATCCGCCGAAGTCGCCACCGCCGCCGAAGTCGCCGAAGTCGCCGCCTCCGAAGTCCCCGCCGCCGACGTCGCCGCCGCCCATGTCACCCTCGTAGCCGCCGCCCATGCCGGCGCCCATCATTCCGCCACCCATCATGGACCCCATCATGGAGCCCATCATCATGCCGGTGAACATACCCATCATCATGTCCGTGCCGAAGTAGCCGCCCGCGTAGGGCGCGTAGGCCGGGCCGGCGTCGTAGTAGGGGCGCCGTTGGCCGTCGACCTCGACCATGCGCACGTCGGGGTGCGCGCCGGAGAGCACGTCGTGGGAGCAGGCCGCGCAGGCCGGAACCGAGCGCGGTGCGCCGCCCATGGGCGCCCACATGACGTCCTGCTCGGACGGTCCGTGCTGGGGGTTGAAGAAGCAGGGCTTGCGGCGGTCGGGCACCTCTTCGCCCTGCATCCGCGCCCGGGTGGCGACCATGTAGTAGCGGCCGTCCTCCAGGGAGTTGGTGACCTCCTGGATTTCCTCGGGGCGCTGGATGGTGTCCAGTTGGGTCTTGGCCCGGTCGTAGGAGTCCATCGCGTGGGTGTAGTCGGTGCGGGTGGCGTCGTCCACCCGGCTGAGGTCGATGTCGAGCTGGGCGATGTCCTCGCCCAGGCGAACGACGTCCTCGGTCGCCATCTGCTTGATCTCCAGCAGCTCCTGGGCGGCCTTGGCCTCGCGCTTCTTCTTGGAGTTGTAGATGAAGAAGCCACCGCCGACCACGGCGAGGGCAAGCAGGCCCAGCAGCACCAGGCCGAAGGTCCCCGACGCCTGTGCGGAGCTGGCCGCGTCGTCGGCACCGCCGGCGACGCCCACCATCCCGTCAACGGGGTTGGCGGTGCGGTTCCACTCGTTGTAGATGGAGCGCTGGTCGCCCTCGGAGATGACGTCGGAGCGCAGCACCTTGCTGCCGCCCGCGGCCAGCGCGTAGGTGCCCTCGCCGACCTCGTCGCGCAGCTCGGAGAGGAACGCCGCCGACGTGGTCTCGGAGGCGAACACGCCGTCCGCCACGATCACGAAGTAGACGGGGGTCTCGGCGCTTTCGGCGGCCGAGGCCATCGCGTCGATCTCCGCCTGCGGGATGTCCTGGGCGCTGGCGTCGTCAACATAGATGTGGCTGCTCTTCAGGGCGCTCGCAACCTCCGAGACGCCCGGGGCCTCGGCCGCGCTCGCCGGCGCGGCGGCCATGAAGACTGTCAGCACTGCGGCGAGCAGTGCGGGTAGTGTCAATCGGCGCAACATGATCGTTCCTCTCGCCTCCCTCACGCCTGTTCGACGAACGGCTGGGGGGTTTGGTTCCCGGATGGTCCAAGCAGCGGCGCGGCCCCAACAGCCTAGACGTGCGCAGAACCGGTCAGGAGCCTTCGCGGAGATCGCCGCGCAGAATGCGTTGCACCAGGTCCGAGCGGAGCGTTCCGTACCCCGTAGCGGCCCAGACACTGCGTTCGGCGGGGACCTCGTAGTAGGGAATTCGTCGCCCCTCGTGCGTGGCGGGCAGGGCCTCGGGCTCACGGTGGGTCTTCAGCGCACCGGCACATTGGACGCAGGCCGGTACCCGCACGCGTTGACGGGACCCCACGGCCCGCCAGGAGGCGGGGGCCGTGGCGCCCTTGTGCAGCGGGTTGAAGAAGCAGTGCGGTGAGGGTGCTGGAGCGGAGCGTCCGGCCCGCGTCGCCTCCAGCGCCTCGGAACTCATGTCCAACAGGACCCGCACCCCGGCCAGGCCGGCCAGGTCGGAGGTCTCGTCCAGCGCCTTGCCCGCTGCCTGACCGGCGTCCAGTGCCTTTTGGAAGGCGGTTCCCGCTTTCTCCGACGCACCCTCCAGGGAGAAGGACGCCAGGCGTTCGCCCTGCTCGGTGACCGCTGACCGCAGTTCCGAGCGCAGTTGCGCGGCCTGGGCGGTGTCGATCGCGGCGAACGTGCTGTGCGGCAGCGGCGGGGGCAGGGCGTTCGTCCGGCGCCGGCGTACCAGGAGCAGCCCCAGTCCGACCACGACCACCAGGAGCGCGCCGCCACCGAGCAGCAGTCCCGTGCCGGACCTCGCCCCCTGGCCGCTCGCGCCGCTGAGCAGGCCGCCGAGACCGGACCCGCCGGTGTCGCGTTCCTCGTAGAGCCGCTCGTACTCCTGCTCACCGGTGCCCGCCGCCGTCAGGTCGACCGCGCGTTCCAACCGGGTGGCCAACGGCGCGTTGTCCATCTCGGGGTCGATGTTCACGGCCAGGGCCGCATAGAGCGCGTGCGAGGATCCGCCGCCGTAGTCCTTGCCGTCCAACCGGGAGTCCGCCCCCATGGCCAGGAAGCGCCCGTCTCCTTCGAGGCGATCGCTCACCACCCCTATGAGCTGCTCTTCGTCACCGTCCCAGGCGTCGCCGCGCACCAGCGGGACCACGATCACGTAGATGGACTCGTCGGAGGACTCGATCTGCTCCACCAGCCCCTCCTGGGCTTCCGCCGACAGCACCGACTCCAGGGAGGGGTCGACGTACACGGGCCGCTGGGAGAGGGCGTCGGCGATGGTGGCGGAGGGGGAAGGGGAGTCCTGGGCGACGGCTGCCGTCGGCCACGACAGCATCGCGGCGGCGGCGAGGGCGGCCAGGCGGATCAGGCGGTGGCCGGCAGCGGGGCGGGGGTCAGACATCGAGCTCCTTCAAGGCGTACCGGGCCAGGTCCGGGACCGTTTCTCCGTAGCGCGTCGTGACCCACACGGTGTCGGTCGCGAAGTGCGGTTTCTTGTCCAGCATCAGTACGCGTGAGGCCAGGTGTCCCTGACGCGCCAGGCAGTGCGCGCAGATCGGTGCGAGTCGCCCCAACCGCGGGATCGGATGCTTGCCGCTGTCCGGCGGAGCCGACCCGTGCAACGGGTTGACCATGCACGCCCCGGGGAGCCGGGGAGGGCAATCGGGGTCGGTCAGGGCGCGGCCGTTGCGTGCCACGACGATGGCGCCCACGAGGTTCTCCGGACTGGCCCCGGGGGTGGTCGCAGTGAGGTTCGCGAAGTCGTAGGCGGTGCGGATCCTCTCGCGGTCGGTGTCGGGACTCGCGGTCTCCACGGCCTTGGCGAGCGCGCGCAGTTCGGTGTGCAGCAGCGCGGTGAGCGTGCGGCGGCTGGGACGCCTGGGTGCCCGGCGCCTGGCCCGCAGGACGGCGGGCAGGTCGAGGTCGCGGGGGTCGGGAGGCCGAAGCGAGATCCCGGCCGTGCGCAGCCCGAGCCGCACGAGGAACGCCAGGAGCAGGGCGGCCCCGTAGAGCAGTGCGCCGACGAGGGGCCCGATGACCAGCAGGCCGCCCCAGAAGTCGCCGGTGGCCAGCGGGTTGGTGGGATTGGCGGAGGCCTCGTCCTCCCGTTCCTCCTGCCGCTGCACCGCACGGGGGAGCTCGTCGCGCACCGGCGCCTCCGGCGCCGTGCGCACCTCCTCCAGGACGGCCACGATTCCCGCCACGTCGTAGGGAGGGCCGTCGGCGGCCGATTTGATGTCGTAGGAGCTCAGGCTCACCCCCAGTACCGCGAGGTCGGTGTAGAAGCCCTGGTACTCGGCGGATCGGCTCCAGGGGACCTCGATGCGCAGGTAGACGCCGTCCTCGTCCATGACGTGGTGGAGGGCGTGCAGGAAGAGGTCGCCGTCGCCCCCGGACTCGTCTTCGGGGCTGCTGCGCACGACCACCGCGTACACCGGGACCGGCTGGTCGTCCAGGGCGGCCCGGATCCGCGCCGTCTCGGCCGCGCTCAGACCGCCGGCGGAGTCGATGTCCACGAACAACGGGTCCTCGCGCAGCGCCGCGGCGATGCGCTCCACCCGTTCGGTGTCGTGAACGTACGGGGGGGTCGGGGAGAATTCGACCGCTCCGGCGGGGACGGCCACGAAGGACAGGGCGAGTACCGCGGCCGCCGTGGCCGCCACCCGCCTCACTTGCGGCCCCGTTTGGCTCGTCTGCGCCGCTGGGACCGGTTGCCCGGTCCGGAAGGGGCGGACGTGACCGGCCGAGACGGGGGAGTCCGCACCTGGCGGGGCGCCGTGGGAGCGGAACCGAGACGGTAGCGGCGGTGGAGCAGCGCCCCGCCGGCGATGGTCGCCAGGCCGCTGATCACGGCGCCGATGAGCAACCCTTGGTTGCGGATCCCCGCGCTGCTCTCCGGGTCGAGCTCGGCGGCCAGCTCGGCGAGGAACCCGTCCCGCTCGTAGCCGTCCCCGGTGTCATCGGCACCGGATCGGTAGAGCTCCTGCCTGCGCTCGTAGCGGGCCTTTGCCTCGGCCGGGCCGGCGGCCAGGTTGTCCACGATGCGCTCCACGACGTCGGGGGCCGGGGTTGCGTAGTCGAAGGAGGGGACCATGGTCGCCTCCATGGTCGCCTCGCGCAGCGGGACCTGCACCCCGTAGGCGAGGGCGTAGTTGGTGGCACCGCTGTGGTCGAGCAGGAGGTAGACGCCGTCTTCGCCGAGGCGGTCGTGCACGGCCGCCAGGAAGCCGTCGTCGAGCATCTCCCCGTAGGAGGTCAGCCGGGGCGCCACGATGACGTACATCGGGAATTCCAGACGTTCGACCTGGGCGGTGATCCTGCTCCGGGAGTCGGAGAGGTCGAGGACGCCGGCGAAGTGGTCGCTGACGTACACGGGGTCCTCGGCCAGCTGCTCGGCCAGGTAGGCCGGGTAGGTCTGCACCGCTTGGGTCTCCTGTGCGGCGACGGGGAGCACCGGAAGCGCCGCGAAAGCCGCGATCGCGGCCAGGGCTGCTGTCACGGCGGCACGAAGCGAGCCGGGGGGTGGGGACATGCCCAGATTGTAGGTGAAAGCCCTGTCCGACCTCCAGAGCAGAGGCGGGGCCGCCCCGCATGGGGCGGCCCCGGAAAAACGGCGGTGCGGTGCGTCAGGCGCCGGAGGACGACTTGGCGGTGCTCGCAGCCGGCTCTGCCGTCGCCCCGGTGGTTTCCGATGCGGCGGCCTCGGCGGAGACCGTGGCGGTGGTGTCCGTGGTGCTGTCCTCGGAGACGAAGCCGTCGAGGCCGCGCGGGGCGTTGTAGCGCTCCAGGTCGATGATGCCCTCGCGCTTTGCCACAATTGCCGGGATCAGGGCCTGGCCCGCGACGTTGGTCGCGGTGCGTCCCATGTCTAGGATCGGGTCGACGGCCAGCAGCAGCCCCACGCCCTCCAGGGGCAGGCCCAAGGTGGACAGCGTGAGGGTCAGCATGACGGTGGCGCCGGTGGTGCCCGCGGTCGCCGCGGAGCCGATGACCGACACGAACACGATCAACAGGTATTGGGTGATGCTCAGGTCGATCCCGAAGAACTGCGCGATGAAGATCGCCGCGATCGCCGGGTAGATCGCCGCGCAGCCGTCCATCTTGGTGGTCGCACCGAAGGGGACCGCGAAGGACGCGTAGGACTGCGGCACACCGAAGTTGGTGACGGTGACGCGCTGGGTGACGGGCAGCGTGCCCATCGAGGACCTGGACACGAAGCCCAACTGCACGGCCGGCCAGACACCCGTGAAGTACTTGACCGGAGAGAGGCCGTTGGCCAAGGTCAGTAGCGGGTAGACGACGAAGAGCACCAGTGCCAGGCCGATGTAGATCGCCAGGGTGAACGAGCCCAGCGCGCCGATGGTGGTCCAGCCGTAGCTGTAGACGGCGTTGCCGAGCAGGCCCACGGTGCCCAGCGGGGCGAGCCGGATGACCCACCACAGCACCTTGAGGACCACGTCGAGCGCGGACTGGGTGAAGGCGAGGAAGGGCTCGGCGGACTTTCCGACCTTGACCGCCGCGATGCCGATGGCGATGGCGATCACGATGAGCTGGAGCGCGTTGAAGCTGAGGGAGGTGCTGAGCACGCCCGCGTCGTCGGCGCTGGTGCTGGCGGTCAGCCCCAGGAAGTTGGCGGGCACGATGCTGTCCAGGAAGGCCAGCCACGATCCGGTGCTGGAGGGTTCGCTCACACCGGAGGGGTCAACGCCGGTGCCCACGCCGGGGCGCATGACGAGGCCCAGGCCGATGCCGATGGCCACGGCGATGAGCGCGGTGATGGCGAACCACAGGAGGGTCTGCCCGGCCAGGCGCGCGGCGTTGGTCACGTTGCGCAGGTTGGCGATGGAGGAGATGACGGCCAGCAGGATCAGCGGCGGGACGATCGTGCGCAGCAGCGCCACGAAGGTGGAGCCGATGGTGTCGAGGGTGACGGCCAGCCAGTTGGGATCGCCGGCCTCGCCGACGGGGCCCAGTTGGCGGGCGACGACACCGAGCACGATGCCCAGGACGAGCGCGATGAGTACTTGGACCGCGAACGGGACGCGGCGAAGTGCGGACAGCACGGGAATGCTCCAGGGATGAGGGAGGCGTGGAGGGGCCCGCCGGGATGGTGGTGGACCGGTCTCCGTGACAAGCGGGAGCGCCGTTGACGACACGGCGTATGGAAGACGCGCGGAGCTTTACTGCTCTGGTCGAGCCGAAGCTAACGACACGCGTGGCTGGCGAGGCGGCACAGATCGATGTGCCACCGCCTGGTCAGTCCCCAAAGATTGGTCACGAGAAAACACAATAACCGGACAAGCGGCTTTATTCCTACCCTCAAGAGGTCGATTCGGTTTGATTCTCCCTGCGGCCCGGCCCGGGCCGGCTCCCGAGACCGCGCGACGATGCCCGAACCGCCGGAACGGCCGGGAAGGACATTGCCCCTCGTGCCCCGGGGCACGAGGGGCAACGCCCCGTCTACGGCCGGGTGCACCTAGGCGCTCGTGATCGCGCAGACCACCGCTCCGTTGCCCACGGTCTCCCCGGTCGCCACTGACAGCCCCGAGACCGTCCCGGCCTTGTGGGCCGTCAAGGGCTGCTCCATCTTCATGGCCTCGATGACCACGACGGTGTCGCCCTCGGCGACCTCGGCCCCGTCCTGCACCACCAGCTTCACCACGGTCCCCTGCATCGGCGACACCAGCGCGTCGCCGCTGACGGCGGTCGCGGCCTTGGCGCGTTTGCCACTGCGCCTCGCGGTCTTGGCCGCCCCAGTGCCATCGGCCGCGGTGGCACCCAGCCCCGCGGGCAGTACGACCTCCACCCGTCGGCCCCCTACCTCGACGGTGACCCGTTCGCGCGGCTCGGTCTCCACCGCGTCGGCCACATCTCCCGCATACGCGGCGATGGTGGTGGTGAATTCCGTCTCGATCCAGCGCGTGTGCACGGTGAAGGGCTCGGCGGCCTCGGCGGGTGCGAACGCGGGGTCGGTCACCACGGCCTGGTGGAACGGGATCACCGTGGGCATGCCGCCCACCTCGAACTCGGCGAGGGCCCGCCGCGACCGCTCCAGCGCCTCGGTGCGGGTCCGGCCGGTCACGATCAGCTTGGCCACCAGTGAGTCGAACGCTTGAGGAACG
Organism: Nocardiopsis ansamitocini; assembly: GCF_030268225.1. GTDB lineage: Bacteria > Actinomycetota > Actinomycetes > Streptosporangiales > Streptosporangiaceae > Nocardiopsis_D > Nocardiopsis_D ansamitocini. The sequence continues at coordinate 32,488 of NZ_BSQG01000008.1, forward strand.
GTGAATCCGGCCTCGCAGCCGGTGTCGACCCGGACCCCCGGGCCGCCCGGCAGATTCAGCGTGGTGATGGTGCCGGGTGCGGGCATGAAGTTGCGCCCGGCGTCCTCGGCGTTGATCCGGAACTCGAAGGAGTGCCCGCGCAGCACCGGGTCGTCGTAGTCCAGCACCCCGCCCTCGGCGATCCGCAGCATCTCGCGCACCAGGTCGATGCCCGCGACCTCCTCGCTCACCGGGTGCTCCACCTGGAGACGGGTGTTGACCTCCAGGAACGAGACCGTGCCGTCCTGGCCGACCAGGAATTCGCACGTACCCGCGCCCACGTAACCCGCCTCACGCAGAATCGCCTTGGACGAGGAGTACAGCAGCTCCGACTGCGCGTCGGTGAGGAACGGGGCGGGCGCCTCCTCGACGAGTTTCTGGTGGCGTCGTTGCAGCGAGCAGTCGCGGGTGGAGACCACCACGACGTTGCCGTGCGCGTCGGCCAGGCACTGGGTCTCCACGTGGCGGGGGCGGTCCAGGTAACGCTCCACGAAGCACTCGCCGCGCCCGAAGGCCGTGACCGCCTCACGCACCGCCGAATCGTAGGCCTCGGCGACCTCCTCCAGGGCACGCGCGACCTTCAACCCGCGCCCCCCGCCGCCGAACGCCGCCTTGATGGCGATGGGCAGCCCGTGCTCCTCGGCGAACGCCAGGACCTCCTCTGCGCCCGACACCGGGTCGGGGGTACCCGCGACCAGTGGTGCGCCGACCTTCTGCGCGATGTGGCGGGCCTGGACCTTGTCGCCCAGCGCGGTGATGGCCGCGGGCGGCGGTCCGATCCAGGTCAGCCCGGCGTCGATGACGGCCTGGGCGAAGTCGGCGTTCTCCGCGAGGAACCCGTACCCGGGGTGCACCGCGTCGGCACCCGAGACCTCGGCAACCGCCAGCAGTTTGGCGATGTCGAGGTAGGACTCCGCGGGTGTGGCGCCGCCCAGGGCGTGCGCCTCGTCGGCAATTTTGACGTGCAGGGCGTCGAGGTCGGGGTCGGCGTAGACCGCGACACTGCCCAGACCGGCGTCGCGGCAGGCGCGTGCCACCCGTACCGCGATCTCGCCCCGGTTGGCGATCAGAACTTTACGCACGGTCGAACATTCCTCCTGGAGCGGGGTCGGATGCCGGGCAGCCGACGCGTTCGGCGGGTCGTGGAGTGGGTGGGCCCGGACGGCCGGTGCGGTCCGGCAGTCCGGGGCACGGGCGGGACCGGGCAGGCACAGCCGCTCATCCGGGGTGGAAGCTGCGTCGCCAGGTGCCGGGGCCCGGTCGTTGCGGTGCGCGCACCAGGCGGGCACGGTTGCGCCAGGCGGAGTCGGGCTCGGGCGCGACGTCCCGGGCAGCCCGGGCCGCCCGGGCGCGGGCGGTGAGGACCGCGACCAGGGCGGCGATCTCCTCGGGGCCGGGATCGCCCCGCACCACCTGGAGGAAGGGCGCGGAGCGGGGTTCCGTTGCGTCGGCGGCCATCAGAGGGGGATGTTCCCGTGCTTCTTGGGCGGCAGCTGCGCGCGTTTGCCGCTCAGCGAACGCAGCGCCTTGGCCACCGAGGTGCGCGTCTCCGAAGGCAGGATGACGCCGTCCACGTAACCGCGTTCGGCCGCCGAATAGGGGTTGAGGAGGCGGTCCTCGTATTCGCCGATCAGCCGGGTGCGCTCGTCCTCGACGTCCTCGGCCGCGGCCAGGGCGCGCCGGTGCAGGATGTTGACCGCGCCCTGGGCGCCCATCACCGCGATCTGCGCGGTCGGCCAGGCCAGGTTGATGTCGGCCCCCAGATGCTTGGAGCCCATCACGTCGTAGGCGCCGCCGAACGCCTTGCGGGTGATGACGGTAATCAGCGGGACGGTGGCCTCGGCGTAGGCGTAGAGCAGTTTGGCGCCGCGCCGGATGATCCCGTTGAACTCCTGGTCGGTGCCGGGCAGGAACCCGGGCACGTCCACCAGGGTCAGGACGGGGATGTTGAAGGCGTCGCAGGTGCGCACGAAACGCGCCGCCTTCTCGGAGGCGTCGATGTCCAGGCAGCCGGCGAAGCTCATCGGCTGGTTGGCCACGATGCCCACCGATCGGCCCTCCACCCGGCCGTAGCCCACCACGATGTTGGGCGCGAACAGCGCCTGCACCTCAAGGAAGTCACCGTCGTCGACGATGTGCTCGATGACCTGGTGCATGTCGTAGGGCTGGTTGGCGGAATCGGGGATGAAGGCGTCCAGTTCCAGGTCGGTCCCGGTCACCTCCGGCTCGATCTCGGCGTCGCCGACCGGGGGATCCTCCAGGTTGTTGGCCGGGAGGTAGGACAACAGGGTCTTGACGTACTCCAGGGCGTCGGCCTCGTCGCTGCCCATGTAATGCGCGACGCCGGACTTGGTGTTGTGCGTGCGCGCGCCGCCCAACTCCTCCATGGAGACGTCCTCGCCGGTGACGGTCTTGATCACGTCGGGCCCGGTGATGAACATCTGTGAGGTCTGGTCGACCATCACGATGAAGTCGGTGAGTGCTGGGGAGTAGACGTGACCGCCGGCTGCCGCGCCCATGACCAGGGAGATCTGCGGGACGACCCCGGAGGCGTGCACGTTGCGCTTGAAGATCTCGGCGTAGAGGCCGAGCGCGACCACCCCTTCCTGGATGCGCGCGCCACCGCCCTCGTTGATGCCCACGACCGGGCATCCGGTCTTGAGCGCATGATCCAGGACCTTGACGATCTTCTCGCCGTAGACCTCGCCCAGCGAGCCGCCGAAGACGGTGACGTCCTGGCTGAACACCGCGATGGGGCGGCCGTCCACCGTTCCGTAGCCCGTGACGACGCCGTCGCTGTAGGGGCGGTTGTGCTCCAGCCCGAAATTGGTGGATCGGTGTCGGGAAAGCGCGTCGAACTCCACGAAGGAGCCGGGGTCGAGGAGGGCGTCGATGCGCTCGCGCGCCGTCATCTTGCCCTTGGCGTGCTGTCGTTCGATGGCTCGCTCGGAACCTGCGTTCACTGCCTCGTAGCGGCGGCGCTTCAGGTCGGCGAGCTTGCCCGCGGTGGTGTGGATGTCGATCTGGGCCGCGGGCAGCGGTTCGGGGGCTTCGGTCGCCATAATGCCCCAGGGTAGCCCCGTGCTCGTTGCCGGGGTGAGGCCGACCACCGTTATCCGGGGGTAAGTGCGCATCTTCGGAGAAGACCCGTGCACACGGCGACACCGGGGAGACCCTGCTCCCAAATGGGCTAGACCAATCTGGGTATCGTCTCCCCCATGACACGCGACAGCGCACGCCAGGAGATGCCCGACCAGTTGCGTGGCGACGTCCGCCTGCTCGGCGAGATGCTCGGCACAGTGCTCGCAGAGAACGGCGGGAAAGATCTGCTCGACGACGTCGAACGCCTGCGGCACGCCGTTATCGGCGCCCGCGACGGGTCGGTCACCGGTGAGCAGATCACCGAGCTGGTCGCCTCCTTCCCACTGGAGCGGGCGAAGCAGGTGGCCCGCGCCTTCACCGTCTACTTCCACCTCGCCAACCTCGCCGAGGAGCACAACCGCATTCGGTCCCTGCGTGAGCGCGACGACGCCGACAACCCGCCGCGCGAGTCGCTGGCCGCTGCCGTGCGCGCGATCCGCGAGAGCAGCGGTGAGGAGCGCCTCGCCGAACTCGTGGACGGCATGGAGTTCCATCCGGTCCTCACCGCGCACCCCACCGAGGCGCGCCGCCGCGCCGTGTCCACCTCCATCCTGCGGGTCAGCGAGCAGTTGGAGAAGCTGCGCGCCGCGCACCCGGGAAGCACCGTGGAGGCCGAGGCACACCGCAGGCTCCTGGAGGAGATCGACCTGCTGTGGCGCACCTCCCAGCTGCGCTACACCAAGATGGACCCATTGGACGAGGTGCGCACCGCGCTCGCGGCCTTCGACGAGACCATCTTCCGCATCATCCCCGAGGTGTACCGCACCCTGGACGCCGCGATCGACGCCGCCGGCAGCGGTCAGCGTCCTTCGCAGGCCCGCCCGTTCGTGCGCTACGGCAGTTGGATCGGCGGCGACCGCGACGGCAACCCCTTCGTCACGCACGAGATCACCCGTGAGGCCATCGCCATCCAGTCCGAGCACGTGCTGCGCGCGCTGGAGAACGCCTGCGGACGCATCAGCCGCACCCACACCGAGTACTCCAATCTCACCCCGGCGAGTGGCGACCTGCGCGACACCCTGGCCACGGCCCAGGCCGGGTATCCCCGGATGATGGGCAAGATCCTCAAGCGCTCGCCCAACGAGCCGCACCGGCAGCTCCTGCTCCTGGCCACGGAGCGGCTGCGCGCCACCCGTGAGCGCAACGCCGACCTCGCCTACCCGGGGCCCGAGGCGTTCCTGTCCGACCTGCGCACCGTGCAGGAGTCGCTGGCCGCTGCCGGCGCCCACCGTCAGGCATACGGTGAGCTTCAGCACCTCATCTGGCAGGCCGAGACCTTCGGTTTCCACCTCGCGGAGCTGGAGGTACGCCAGCACAGCGCCGTGCACGCCGCGGCTCTGGAGCAGTTGCGCGCAGGGGAGGAACTGTCGGAGCAGACCCGGGAGGTCCTGGCCACGCTGCGGGTCATCGCCTGGATCCAGGAGCGGTTCGGTGTCGAGGCGTGCCGCCGCTACATCGTCAGCTTCACCCGTTCCGCCGAGGACGTCGCCGCCGTCTACGAGCTCGCCGAGTACGCGCTGCCCACCGGGAAGGCGCCCGTCCTCGACGTCATCCCGCTGTTCGAGACCGGCGCGGACCTGGAAGCCTCGCCCCAGGTCCTGGACGGCATGCTCTCCCTGCCCGGCATCATCGGCCGCCTCGATGCCACGGGGCGCCGCCTGGAGGTCATGCTCGGCTACAGCGACTCCGCCAAGGACGTCGGCCCGGTCAGCGCGACCCTGCGCCTCTACGACGCCCAGGCGCAGCTGGCGGAGTGGGCCACGCGCAACGACGTCACGCTGACCCTCTTCCACGGCCGCGGCGGCGCGCTGGGCCGCGGCGGCGGCCCCGCCAACCGGGCGGTGCTCGCCCAGGCGCCGGGGTCGGTGGACGGCCGTTTCAAGGTCACCGAGCAGGGCGAGGTCATTTTCGCGAGGTACGGGCAGCCCGCGATCGCCCGCCGTCACATCGAGCAGGTCGGGCACGCCGTGCTCATGGCGTCCACGGCAACCGTGCAGGACCGCGCCAAGGAGGCCGCGACGAAGTTCCGCGAGGTCGCCGACACCGTGGCCAAGGCCGCACACGGGGCCTACCGCGATCTCGTCGACACCCCGGGGTTCGCCGCATGGTTCTCCCAGGTCAGCCCGTTGGAGGAGCTGGGAGAGCTGCGACTGGGGTCGCGTCCCTCGCGCCGCTCGGCGGCCACCGGCCTGGACGACCTGCGCGCGATCCCCTGGGTGTTCGCCTGGACGCAGACCCGGGTCAACCTTCCCGGCTGGTACGGCCTGGGGACGGGCCTGGCCGCGGCCCCCGACGTGGACGCCCTGCGTGCGGCCTACGCCGAATGGCCGCTGTTCGCGTCGCTGCTGGACAACGCGGAGATGAGCCTCGCCAAGACCGACCGGGTGATCGCCGAGCGCTATCTGGCACTGGGTGGTCGGCCCGAGCTCACCGAGCGGGTCCTCGCCGAGTACGACCGCACCCGCGAGATCGTGCTCGGAGTCACCGGCCACACCCGTCTGCTGGAGAACCGCAGCGTGCTCTCGCGCGCGGTGGACCTGCGCAACCCCTACGTGGACGCACTCTCCCACCTGCAACTGCGTGCCCTGGAGGCGTTGCGCACGGGCGAGGCCGAGGCGCTGTCCACCGAGGACCGCAGCCACCTGGAGCGGCTGCTGTTGCTGTCGGTCAACGGCGTCGCCGCCGGGTTGCAGAACACCGGCTGACCGGCGCGGTCGCCGGGCGGGGCGGGCGGCTGGTTCGCCCGCCCCGCCCCGAGGGCCGTGCGGAGGCGGTTCAATGGGCACATGACCTCGTTCGACGACTTCTCCTCGCCCTACTCCGACCTCGACCGGCCTCCGTTGAACGAGCGGGGGCTGGTGCGTGCGCTCGTGCGTCCCGGGGCCCTGTGGACCGGGGTCGAGGTGACACCTGCGACGGCCTCCACCAACACCGAGCTCGCAGCCCGGGCCAGGGACGGTCTCGCCGGGGGATCGGTGTTGGTCACCGAGCATCAGACGGCCGGCCGCGGGCGCCTGGACCGCGCGTTCCACACCCCGGCGCGTGCGGCGTTGACCTTCTCGGTACTGCTGCGCCCCGATGTCGTGACCAACGGATACGGCTGGATGTCGCTGCTGATGGGCGTTGCCGCGGTGGGCGCGCTGCGCCGGATCGCCGAGGTCGACGCCGTACTGAAGTGGCCCAACGACGTCCTGTTGGGGGACCGCAAGCTCGCCGGCATCCTCGCCGAAGCGGTGTTCGCTCCGCAGGGCAACGCGATCGTCGTCGGTATGGGCCTCAACGTCTCCCAACGCGCCGAAGAGCTCCCGGTGGACACCGCTGTCTCGCTGGCCCTCGCGCAGGCGCCCTGCACCGACCGCGATCCGCTGCTGCGTGCGGTGCTGCGCGGTTTCGCCGACCGCTACACCGCGTGGGTCGGCCACGGCGGCGACGCCGAGGTCAGTGGGCTCGCCGCTGAGTACCGCGCCTGCTGCGACACGGTGGGCCGCCAGGTCCGGGTCCATCTGCCCGGCGACGTACTCCTGCACGGCACGGCGACCGGAATCGACGCCGAGGGCCGCCTCACCGTGCGCGCCGACGACGGCGTCGAGACGGCGCTCAGCGCGGGCGACGTGGTGCACGTGCGCGGGGAGGGCTGACCGCTGCCGTCCGTATCGGATAGCACCCGGTCATAGGGGGCCGGGCGTGGTCGGGGGGCGTTCCGGGTCGAGCCGGACGAGCCGCAGGGGATGGTCCCCGCAGGCGCGCATCCGGCGAAGCAGGCTGTCGACGCTGCGAAACGATCCCCGCACGCGCGACAGATCGGGGACGACCTCCACCCGGCCGTCGGGGAATTCCTGCCCCCACACGAGAATCGCGGCGTCGTTCTCGGCTTCGTTGACCGCACAGACCGCGAAACGCAGCGGAGCTTCCTCTCGGACCATCGCTTCGGTTTCCCGGTGCAGCCGTGCCTGGCCGGATCGGTCAGCAGCCGTGGGGTTCACTGTCTCGTTCATGGATACGAGCATGTGGCAGCGGATTGACCTGGCGCGATGGCTTTGGCGTCGCGATCGGGAGTGCGACGTCGTGTCCGTGATATCCGACTCCGGTGTGGCGGGCTGTGGCAGACGCGAGAAAAGCGTGGCAACGGTGGCCTCAAGTGCGACGCGAGAAATCCTTGAACGGCCGATCGCGCCCCGCAACCGTGGGTTAGCGTGACAGGCGACCGGCCTCCTCGCGCCGTCGGCGTCTCCCACCAGCCGGTTCCCTCCTCGATTCTCCTCAGTCACCAGGAGTCCGCGATGGTCGATCTCCGTGTGGTCCCGCCGGCCGGTGAACCCGTCCTCGAACCCGGTGCGGCTGCCTACTACGGCACCGAGCTCAAGCGCTACCGCCAGGCAGCCGGTCTCACCCAGGAGCAACTGGCCGCCGAGGTCGGCTACGGCCGCTCCAAGGTGTCCATGATCGAAGGCGGCAGACGCCGCCCCGACGATCGTTTCACCCACGCCTGCGACCGTGTCCTCGATACCGGCGGCGCACTGGGCCGGATCATGCCGCTGCTGAAGAACGCGGACGCCTACGCCGCGTGGTTCAAGCCCTACACCCTGCTGGAGGCCGAGGCCACGGCCATCGACGAGTACCAGACCCAGACCGTGCCGGGACTGTTGCAGACCGCGTCCTATGCCCGCGCGGTCATCGCCTGCGGAGTGCCGGCGGCCACCCCCGAGGAGGTCGAGCGCAAAACCGCCGCCCGGATGGCCCGTCAACGGGTGTTCGAGCGCGACCGCCCGCCGTTCCTGCGGGTGGTGGTGGACGAGGTCGTGGTGCGCCGCCCCATCGGCGGGCGGGCGGTGTTGCGCGGGCAGTTGGCGCACCTGCTGGCGATGGCCGACCGCCACCACGTGACGCTGTCGGTGCTGCCGACCGACAGTCAGGAGCACGCCGGGCTCGACGGTTCGTGGATTCTCTTGGAATTCGCGGTCGAGCCGCCGCTGCTCTATGTCGAGGGACGCGGCAGTGCGACAATGACGGACCAGGCGCGCGACGTCGCCCCGGCCCGAGGCGCCTTCGTGGCGCTGTGCGGTCAGGCGCTCTCCCCGCGGGCCTCCGCCGATCTGGTCACGGCCGTCATGAGGGAGCTATGAACAGCGTGTCGCAGCAGTCCGGTCCGTCCTGGCGCAAGTCCTCCTACAGCGGTTCGCAGGGAGGGGCATGTGTGGAGGTCGCACCGCAGCAGCGTCGGATGAACGTGCGCGACTCCCAGCACCCCGAGCGGCCCCGCCTGGTGTTCGGCGCAGGGGAATGGCGGGCGTTCCTGGCGGGGGCCGTTGCCGGCCGCCTGTAGCCGCTTACCGCGCGGTGCACCGTTGTGCCACTATTCATGCCATGCCTATCGCGGACCGTTATCTCGCCGACGACGAAGAGCTGGTGTACGTCACCCGCCAACACTGGACCCTCCTGGTCGGGGAGTTCATCGCGCTGCTGCTCGTCGCCGGGATCGCGGCGGTCGCGGTGTGGCTGCTGCCCACCGAGGAACAGTGGGGCCAGTGGGCGCTCTACGCGGTGATCGGCCTGGCCGTCGTCGCCGCCCTCGCGTTCTGGCTGGTGCCGCTCCTCAAGTGGTGGAGCACCGTCTACATCCTCACCAACCGCCGCCTGCTCTACCGGCACGGCATCCTCGCCCGGCACGGCCGCGACATGCCGCTGACCCGGATCAACGACGTGTCGTTCTCCATCTCGCTGTGGGAGCGCATCATGCGCTACGGCACGCTCTCGGTGCAGTCGGCCTCCGAACAGGAGGGGCTGCTGCTGACCAAGGTGCCCCGGGTGGAGTGGTTGCAGAGCCAGATCTACCGGCAGGTGGACGAGGAACAGCGCAGGCACCACCGGCCCCCGACACAGGCGCCCTGACCGGCGCGGGGCGCAGGGGCGCGCCGCCGCCGACCGGCCGGTTTCTTGACGGGCCCACCCCCGACGTACTAAACCGGCAGTCAGGCGTGTCCGAGAACGGGCGTGCCCCGCGCTGTCGCACCTCTGGACATCCGGTCCTCGAAGGTGCACCCGAACATGAGAGAAAACATGTCGTCGCGTCCCGACCCCAAGGAGATCGAAGCCGCCCTGTTGGGAGGCGAGGCGCGATACACCCGCGCAGAGGTGGTCCGCCTGTCGGGCGCGTCCCCGGAGTTCGTGAACCGTGTCTGGCGGGCCCTGGGGTTCGCGGCCCGCGGCCATGAGGTCCCCGCCTTCACCGACGGCGACGTCGAGGCGCTGAGGGTCACCACGAACCTGCTCGCCACCGGCCTCCTCGACGAGGAGTCGGCCGTGCGGCTGGCCCGGGCGATGGGGCAGACCATGACCCGGCTCGCCGAATGGCAGACCAGCATCCTCACCACGCTGTCCTACTCTCCCGGCAACAACGCCGAGGACAACCAGCTCGGACCGCTGGTCGGACTGACCAAGGAACTGATCCCCGAGGCCGAGAAACTCCTCGTGCACATCTGGCGCCGCCAGTTGGCGGCCTCCGTCACGCGGACCCTGGCCGTCATGGAGCAGAGCGAGGACGCGGCCCCCAACTACTTCCCGCTGGTCGTGGGATTCGCCGACCTCGTCTCCTTCACCACGCTCAGCCGTGAGCTCGACGAGGTGGGGCTGGCCGAGGTCGTCGAGGGCTTCGAGGCGACCTCCGCCGACATCGTCGCCTCCGGCGGCGGCCGGGTGGTCAAGACGCTGGGCGACGAAATCCTCTACGTCACCGACTCCGCCCGCCAAGCGGCCGAGATCGCACTGCAGCTGGCCGATGGAGTGAAGACGCACATCGAGGTTCCCGACGTCCGGGTCGGGCTCGCCTACGGTCCGGTCCTCGCGCTGCTGGGCGACGTGTTCGGCACCACCGTCAACCGCGCCAGTCGCCTCACCTCCTTCGCCCGCCCCGGGACCGTCCTCATCGACGACGCACTGGCCGAGCTGCTCGAAGGCGACTCCGCCTACCAGGTGGTGGGGGCCAGGGCCCGGCACGCCCACGGACTGGGCCAATTGCAGCCCCACGTCCTGCGCCGCAGCTTCGAGGTGGCCGTACCGGGGGTCTGACTCCGGGAATGAACGGGACTCTGGTGGGTAATGCCGGCTGGACGCGACCACCAAGGAGGGCGACCGGCCCGACCAGGTATGTTCACCGGGCTCGGCACACGGCCGAGCGAGGTCCTTTCCCGTGCCGGATCCGTCGGGCATGTTGGAAGGCCACACCCGGTGTCCGAGGACGAAGGAGTTTGCATGCCGCACGAGGTAAAAGCTGTCGTCGCGCGTGAGAAGAAGGCGCCGGTATCGGTTGAGACGATCATCGTCCCCGACCCCGGCCCCGGAGAGGCCGTGGTCGCGATCCAGGCATGCGGGGTCTGTCACACCGACCTGCATTACCGCGAGGGCGGGATCAACGACGACTACCCCTTCCTGCTCGGCCACGAGGCCGCGGGCATCGTCGAGGAGGTCGGTGCCGGGGTCACCGGTCTCGAACCGGGCGACTTCGTGATCTTGAACTGGCGCGCGGTGTGCGGGCAGTGCCGCGCCTGCAACCGGGGCCGCCCGCAGTACTGCTTCAACACCCACAACGCCACCCAGAAGATGACGCTGACCGACGGCACGGAGCTCTCGCCCGCGCTGGGGATCGGTGCCTTCGCTGAGAAGACCCTGGTCGCGGCGGGACAGTGCACCAAGGTCGACCCCGCCGCAGGAGCTGCGGTCGCGGGCCTGCTGGGCTGCGGGGTGATGGCGGGCATCGGCGCGGCCATCAACACCGGCGGCGTGACCCGTGGCGATTCCGTGGCGGTCTTCGGCTGCGGCGGGGTCGGTGACGCCGCCATCGCCGGCGCCCGGCTGGCCGGTGCAGAGAAGATCATCGCCGTGGACCTGTCGGACCGGAAACTGGAGTGGGCCCGCGACTTCGGCGCCACCCACACCGTCAACTCCGGTTCGACCGACCCGATCGAGGCGATCCGCGAACTCACCGGCGGCAACGGCGCCGACGTCGTCATCGACGCAGTGGGCCGCCCCGAGACCTACGAACAGGCGTTCTACGCTCGCGACCTCGCCGGTACGGTGGTCCTGGTGGGGGTCCCCACCCCCGAGATGCGCATCGACCTGCCGCTGCTGGACGTGTTCGGTCGCGGCGGCGCGTTGAAGTCCTCCTGGTACGGCGACTGCCTGCCCTCCAGAGACTTCCCGATGCTCATCAACCTTTATCTTCAGGGTCGGCTCGACCTCGGCCGTTTCGTGACCGAGAAGGTCGGCCTCAACGACGTCGAGGAGGCGTTCGCCAAGATGCACCGCGGTGATGTCCTGCGTTCGGTGGTGGTCTTCTAAATGGCCGACGAAATCGCTGCCGCCCCCATCAAAAAACTCGTCACCTCCGGGGTGTTTCGCCTGGACGGCGGCGAGTGGGAGGTCGACAACAACGTCTGGATCATCGGTGACGAGCGGCAGGCGGTCGTCATCGACGCAGCGCACGACGCCGCGGCGATCGCCCGGGCGCTGGGCGACCGGGAGTTGATGGCGATCGTGTGCACCCACGGGCACAACGACCACATCAACGCCGCCGCCGAACTCGCCGATCTCACCGGAGCCGCGATCCTGCTGCACCCCGATGACGCGGTGCTGTGGGAGATGGTCTACCCCGACCGCCAGCCGGACGCACCGTTGCTCCAGGGGGAGTGGCTGCAAGCGGGCGGTGTCGACCTCGAGGTTCTGCACACGCCGGGCCACGCGCCCGGCGCCGTGTGCCTGCACGCCCCCGAGCTCGGCGTGGTCTTCACCGGCGACACCCTGTTCCAGGGTGGCCCCGGCGCCACGGGGCGGTCCTACTCGGACTTCCCGACGATCGTCTCCTCGATCGGTGAGCGTCTGTTGGGGCTGCCGCCGGAGACCGTGGTGCACACCGGCCACGGCGACTCCACCACCATCGGGGCCGAGGCCCCGCACCTGGACGAGTGGGTGAAGCGGGGGCACTGACCTTTGACGGTGTCCGTTCGCCACGTCGGGGAACGGCACCTGCGGCGATGAACGGGCCGCCGCACACGACAACCGTGTGGCGGCCCGTTCCCGGTCGGCGGCCGACGGGGCGTGGAGGGGACCGGTCGGGCTAGGCCGGGCCGGTCGAGCGGATGAGCCCGCCGCCGCCCACGGGCAGGAACAGGGCGAAGGTCGTGGGGCGGGCCTGGACGAACTCCACGCGCGCCCCTTCCGCCTCGGCGATGTGGCGGGCCAGCGCCAGGCCCAGGCCGGTACCGTTGCCGCCGGTCACCTCGCGTTCGAAGATCCGCGGTGACAGCTCCTCGGGGATTCCGTCGCCCTCGTCGCTGACCTCGATGCGTACGGACTGCCCCGACTCCAGGCGGCGTACGGTGACCGCGCCCGCGCCGTGCTTGAACGCGTTCTCCACCAGCGTTGCCAGGATCTGGGAAAGGTCGGTGGGCACCGTCATCGCGGTGAGTCCGTCCATGCCGGCCAGGCGTAGTTCCCGCCCGGCCTGGGTGAAGACCGGCCGCCACTCCGCCACGAACTGGTCGATGACCTCGTCGATGGAAACGGCCCGGACCTCCGGGTTCTGTGTCTTACGGGCCCGGCCCAGCAGACTTTCCACGATCTGCACGAGTCGTTCGGTCTGGGCCAGTGCCGCTTCGCCCTCCTCGCGGACCACCGCGGGGTCGTCGGCCTCGGCGATGATCTCCTCCAGCCGCATCGTCAACGCCGTGAGCGGGGTGCGCAGCTGGTGGGAGGCGTCGGTGGCGAAGTGGCGTTCGGTGGAGATCAGGCTCGCGATGCGTTCGGCGCTGCGGTCCAGTACCTCCGCGACCGCGTCGGCCTCCGGAATGCCGTAACGGTGCCCCCACGGGGTGGCCACCCCCGACCCCAGACGCTCGGCGGTTGCGGCAAGGTCCACCAGCGGCAGGGTCAACCGGCGGGCCTGGAGCATCGCCAGGCCCACGGCGACGCCGATGGCCAGCAGGGACAGTGAGGCGATCCCGACCCAGGCGCTGATGATGTTCTCGCGGACACGTTCGGTGCCGCGCCAGACGATCACCCGCGTGCCCCGGGCGGAGACGGTTTCCGAGCTCAGTGCGGTGGTGGCTTCGGGGGCGCGCGGGTTGTAGTGCCAGCCCCCCGTCTGCACCGTTTCGCCGTTGCGTGGAGTGATCTCCAGATAGCGCTCGGGATAAGTCGCCGCGAAGTAGGCAGGATCGATCGTGCCGTCGCTCTCCAGCTGAGAGTCGGCCTCGGTGACGATCAGTTCGGCCTCGCGCCGCAACTGTTCGGCGTTGTCGTTGTAGACCTGCTGGTAGGTCAGCGCTCCCAAAGGGAGCCCCAGCAGCATTACCGCGATGATGGCCACCACCAGAGTGGAGAACAGCATCCGCCTGCGCATGTCACCTCATCGCCAGCGTGGCGCCCTCGTTCGTCGGTCGGTTTCGCGGGCGCCACGCCGCGGACCCGGTTTCACTCCCGCTCGAACCGGAAGCCCACGCCGCGCACCGTGGTGATGTAGGAAGGCTGGTTGGCGTCGTCGCCGAGTTTGCGGCGCAGCCAGGAGATGTGCATGTCCAGGGTCTTGGTGGAACCCCACCAGTTGGTGTCCCACACCTCGCGCATGATCTGTTCGCGAGTGACGACTTTACCGGCGTCGCGTACCAGGACACGGAGAAGATCGAATTCCTTGGTGGTCAGTTGGAGTTCCCGGTCGCCGAGCCAGGCGCGTCGGGAGTCGTTGTCGATGCGGACTCCGTGCACGACGGGGACCTCGCCGCCGCCGCGGCGCAGCAGCGCGCGGACTCTGGCCAGGAGTTCGGCCAGTCGGAAGGGCTTGGTGACGTAGTCGTCGGCGCCGGCATCCAGGCCGACCACGGTGTCCACCTCGTCGGCACGAGCGGTCAGGATCAGTATTGGGGTTCCGTGCCCCTCGGCGCGCAGGCGCCGGGCTACCTCCAGTCCGTCCATTTCTGGCAACCCCAAATCGAGGACCAGCAGATCGACGTCGCCCGCACGGGCGCGTTCGAGAGTCTCTATGCCGTCGACGGTGACATCGACCGAGTAGCCTTCCCGGCGGAGCGCACGGGCGAGCGGCTCGGAGATCGAGGTGTCGTCCTCGGCCAGCAAAACGCAGGTCATGGAGCAGATCGTAAGCCGCCGTTCACCGTTTTCCCGGTTATGCGCGCCGATTGACCAGGGGTTGACCAAAAATGCGCAAGCCTCATAGTCGACATACTTCACTTACCGTGCGGGATTCGGGGTGCCGACCCGTCCCCGGGGCGTGCCTGTGTCGGGAGGGCGGCGCTTCGGCATCGGTGTGAAAGGCGTGTTCGACCGGTCCCGGAAAACGCCGATCGGACAGGTTCCTCGGCTACTCCTGATCGGCGCGGACCGGCGGACGATCGGCCGCCCCGGCGTCATGTGATTCCGGTGTGCGAAACACCCATTTGCGGTAGGACCAGAATCGGAACAGCGAGCCCAGTCCGACTCCCACGACGTTGCCCGCGATGTTGCGGGCCAGCGGACCGTCCAGCCCGAGCAGGGACACGGTCGCCCACACGCAGGCCAGCTGGATCAGCAGTCCCACCCCGTTGAGTGCGAAGAACAGGGCGTACTCGCGCAGCAGTCCGCTGCGCGCCCGGTGCCGGAAGGTCCAGAACCGGTTGCCCAGGAACGCCACGACCGTCGCACAAACCGTGCCGACGGTCTGCCCGATCAGTACCGCGAGGACGTCCTGCCGGTCACCGGCGTAGGCGTACCAGTACAGGTTCGTCACGGCGATCTGCACCACGTATGCCAACGCGCCGACAGTGCCGAACTTCGCGAGTTCGTGCACGAGCCAGGAGAAACGCCGGTACAGGGTGGTGAATGGTCGCACGAGCCGGGTCCGATCAGGGTTCAGGGAGGTCACTACACTTTTGCGGGTGCCGCGTTGGCCGCGCGGCGAGAAGTCGACCCTCCCCGCACTGTGAACCAAGATTCGAGGCGCTGTGAGCGAGAGTAACCGTCCTGTCCCCTCCGTCGGAATGGTCGGGGGTGGTCAGCTCGCCCGGATGACCCACCAGGCGGGGATCGGGCTGGGGGTGAACTTCGGAGTGCTGGCCAACACGGCCACCGACAGCGCCGCCCTCGTTGTGGCGGCCACCCAGCTCGGCGACGACCGGGCCCTGCCCGACCTGTTGGCCTTCGCCAAGTCCTGCGACGTGGTGACCTTCGACCACGAGCACGTCCCCGAGCCGGTGCTGCGCGCGCTGGAGGAGGACGGCGTCGTCCTGCGTCCCTCACGCTCGGCGCTGCGCTACGCCCAGGACAAACTGCTGATGAGGGCCAGGCTCACCGAGCTCGGCGCGCCCTGCCCGCGCTGGCGCGCCGTCGCCACGATCGAGGACGTGACCGAGTTCGCCGGAGGCGCCGGGTGGCCGGTCGTGCTCAAGGCCGCCAGCGGCGGCTACGACGGCAAGGGCGTGTGGGTGGTCGACGACGCTGACGACGCGAGCGTCGTGCTGCGCCGCGCGGCCGACTCCGGTGTCGCGCTCCTGGCGGAGGAGCGGGTCGCCTTCACCCGAGAACTCGCCGTCCAGGTCGCCCGCTCCCCCTACGGCCAGGTCGCGGTCTACCCGGTCGTCGAGACGGTGCAGCGCGACGGCATCTGCCATGAGGTCATCGCGCCCGCGCCCGGTCTGGACGAGGAGCGGGCCGGCCGCGCCCAGGAGCTCGCCATCGAGTTGGCGCACGCCCTGGAGGTCGTGGGCATGCTCGCCGTCGAGCTCTTCGAGACCACCGACGGCGTCGTCGTCAACGAGTTGGCGATGCGGCCGCACAACTCCGGGCACTGGACCATCGACGGCGCGTGCACCTCCCAGTTCGAGCAGCACCTGCGGGCCGTCCTGGACCTTCCGTTGGGGTCGCCGCGGGCCGTCGGTCGTTACACGGTGATGGCGAACCTGCTCGGCGGCACCGATCCCGACGTCCACGGCCGCTACATTCATGTGATGGCGAAGGACCCCGAGCTGAAGGTGCACTTCTACGGCAAGGAGGTCCGCCCCGGTCGAAAGATCGGCCATGTCACGGTCGTGGGGGACGACCACGCCGACCTGTTGGCGCGGGCCCGCGACGCAGCCGAATACCTCAAGGGAGACCAGCAGTGACGCAGACCGGACCCGCCGTCGGGATCGTGATGGGCAGCGACTCCGACTGGCCGTTCATGCAGGACGCGGCAACGGCGCTGGACGAGTTCGGTGTCTCGTTCGAGGCCGATGTCGTCTCCGCGCACCGGATGCCGCACGAGATGATCGCCTACGGTGCCGAGGCCGCCGACCGTGGCCTCAAGGCGATCATCGCCGGTGCCGGCGGTGCCGCACACCTGCCCGGCATGTTGGCGTCGGTCACCACCCTCCCGGTCATCGGGGTGCCGGTTCCGCTGAAGTACCTGGACGGCATGGACTCCCTGCTGTCCATCGTGCAGATGCCCGCCGGGGTCCCGGTCGCCACCGTCGCAGTGGGTGCGGCGCGCAACGCCGGGCTGCTCGCGGTGCGCATGCTGGCCGCCCACGACGAGGCGTTGCGCGAGCGGATGGCGCGCTTCCAGGTCGAACTCAAGGAGCAGGCGCACGCCAAGGGTGAGCGTCTGCGCCGTCAGGTTGCCGAGGGGCCGTCCTCGTTCGGGTTCGGAGCGCGGTAGCCCAGGAGGTCGCCGGGCTGGCAGCCCAGGACCTCGCACAGCCGGGCCAGGGTGGAGAACCGTATGGCCTTGGCCCGGCCGTTCTTGAGGATCGAGAGGTTGACCACTGTCACTCCCACGCGATGGGAGAGTTCGACCAGTGTCATTCCCCGCTGGGCCAGCAGCGTGTCCAGGTGGACCGAGATGAAATGCCCGGGACCCTCGGCCTCGGGCGCCATCAGACGGTGCCTTCGAGGTCCTCGCGCATGGACAGGCCGTGTCGCACGATCTCGGCGACGGCCAGAACCCCGAGGCCGCACGTCAGTGGAAGCAGGGGCACCGACCAGGACGCGGACAGCCCGGAAGCCAGTGCCTGGGCGCTCAGCGCCAGCGTAGTGACCAGCTCCAGCACGGAGTGCGCTAGCGCCCCGAGCACGGTGAAGACTCCCAGCGTGCGCAGCCCTCGGGACACCTGCTCGGTGAAAGCCCCCTCGCGAAGGGCTGCACCGGCCACCCGGTTCAGTATGATCAGCCCGACCGTGAGCAGCAGCAGTGAAACCACCGGTCCGGTCGCGCCCAGCAGTCGCTGTGTCCAGGTGGGGTCGGTGAACACCAGGTCCACGTCACCGCCCGGCGCCACACCGGTGGCGAGCGCGCCGGGTGCCGTGGCCAGCCCGTCCACCAGCGACGAGGAGACGCGCACGGCGACAGGGGAGTCGAGAAGCCCGAAGCCACCGCATAGGGCGACCACTACTGTCGCCACGGCGAAGATTCCGGTGATCAGAGCGAGGGCCTGGACAAGGCCGCGCAAGGGGCGCAGCCGCGAATTGATGGGTGTCTCCGGAAACATGAGCCTTACCTATCGTTTTTCGATAACAACGAAAAACGATAGGCATCGATATTCGATATGTCAATCGGTGTGTCGGGTCTCCGTCCGGCCCCGGGGCGAAACGCCGCCTGCCCACCGGCGACGCCGCTCGGCCGGCGCGCGCCACGAACCGGCCGTTCTTCGAGGGAGCGACGACGCTCAGCCCACCAGGCGCGGCCACTCGATCGCCGGGCAGCGGTCCATGGCCATGGCGCGACCCGCGGCCAGGACCCGCCCGGCTGCCGCGTCGTCGGTCACCCCGAGCTGGAACCACACGCCGCCCACCTCGGGACGGGCCAGCGCCTCGTCGGCCACGGCACCGGCGTCCGCCGAGCGGCGGAAGACGTCCACCACGTCCACGTCGAAGGGAATGTCGGCGAGGCGCGCATAGCCGGGCTCCCCGTGCACGGCAGCAGCCAACGGGTGGACCGGGACGATCCGCTTGCCCTTGGACGTGAGGAAGCGGGCGACTCCGTACGCCGGGCGGGCCGGGTTGTCACTCAGGCCGACCACGGCCCAGACCTCGCTCTCGGTCAACATGCGGCGCAGTGCGGCTTCGTCGTTGATCAGTTCCATGCGTCCATTGTCGTCCCGCGTCGCCGGGGTCGGCTCAGGGGCGTCCCAGCGCCCGGTAGATCCAACCGTGCCCGCGCCAGTGCTCGGGGTCCAGGGCATTGCGCCCGTCCACGATCTTGGTCTGGGAGACCACCTTGGCCAGTTCGTCGGGGTCGGCGTCGCGGAACTCGGCCCACTCGGTCAGCAGCAGCACCACATCGGCGTCGCGGACCGCCTCCAGCATCGAGTGCGCGAAGGTGAGGTCGGGGTGTGCGGCCCGTGCGTTCTCCAACGCCTCGGGGTCATAGACCATGACCTTCGCGCCCAGCGAACTGATGGTCGCGGCGACGTCCAGGGCGGGGGAGTCCCGGATGTCGTCGGAGTTGGGTTTGAACGCCGCACCGAGCACGCCCACGGTGCGTCCGGCGAAGTTGCCGCCGATGAGTCCCCGCGCGATGTCGATGGTGCGTGCGCGGCGGCGCTGGTTGATGGCGTCCACCTCGCGCAGGAAGGACAGCGCGGGCTCCACCCCCAGTTCGTCGGCGCGCGCCATGAACGCCCGGATGTCCTTGGGCAGGCAACCCCCGCCGAAGCCGAGCCCCGGGCCGAGGAACTTGCCGCCGATGCGGTCGTCGTGCGACAGCGCCGCGGCCAGCTGGATCACGTCGGCGCCCGCCGCCTCGCACACCTCGGCCATGGCGTTGATGAACGAGATCTTGGTCGCAAGGAAGGCATTGGCCGACACCTTGACCAGTTCGGCGGTTTGCAGGTCGGTCACCAGGAAGGGGATGCCCGCCGCGATCTGCCTGGCCGACACCTCGCGCATCACGGCCTCCGCCCGCTCCGAGGACGTGCCGAGCACGATCCGATTGGGGTTGAGGGTGTCCTCCACCCCGAACCCCTCGCGCAGGAACTCCGGGCTCCATCCGACGGAGACCTCCTGGCCGGCAGGCGCGGTGCCGTGCAGGCGGGCCATGACCCGGGAGGCGGTGCCCACCGGCACGGTGGACTTGCCGATGACCACGGTGGGCCTGGTCAGGTACGGCGCCAGCGTCTCCACGACCGCGTCGACATAGGTGAGGTCCGCGGCGTTGGAGGTGGCCTGCTGGGGCGTGCCGACACAGATGAAGTGCACGTCGGCGAACGCGCTGACCTCGGCATAGTCGGTGGTGAACCGCAGTCGGCCGGAGGCGAGATTGCGTTTGAGCACCTCTTCCAGCCCGGGCTCGTAGAACGGCACTCGACCGGCCGACAGGCTGTCGACCTTGGCCTGGTCGACGTCCAGGCCGATCACGTCAAATCCCAGCTCGGCCATGCAGGCGGCGTGCGTGGCACCAAGGTATCCGGTACCCAGCACCGAGATCTTCAGGCGCTGCTTCTCGACCAATGGATTTGTCCTTCCTCGCTACGGGCTTTGGCATGGTACCGGCGTGCTCGGGTTGCGGCGCGGGGGGAGGGCCCGGCGCGCATAGGGACACCGCGGATGCGGTGTGGTACCCGGAGTCCGTGCCGGAGACATTGCCAGTCGCGAGCCCGCCAATCCCGAGACGAACCCGAAGAGAAAGATTTCATGATTCGTTCGGAAAGCAGTCGTCCTGTCGCGTTGTGCGGGCGGGCCGTTCAGCGCGGCGGCTCCGGCTCGTCGGTGATCCGCGGGATGGGGCCGGTGCCGTACAAGTGCATCGGCTCGGCCGGAATCTGCGGGATGGGACCGGTGCCGTACAGGTGGGGGACCGGTGCGTCCTGCGGCTGCGCGGCTTCGACGACCTGCTTTTGCTGCCACGGCGGGGTGGGGCTCTGCCACGGCTGCGCGTCGAGGGGGCGGGGTGCCGGTGCGGCAGGTGCCGGCGCAGAGGAGACCGCACGCCAGCGCGAAGGCGTCAGGGAAGCCCCCACCAGCAGCACGCCCAGCACCGGATAGAAGATCACCGCGTACGAGTACTCCAGCGGCAACAGGCGCAGGAACAGCATCGAGGTCATGGGCAAAAAGGCGCACACCCCCCATACCGTCAGTACGACCCCCGGAACCAGTGACCCCAGAGGGGAGAGCCGCGACCCCGCGAGCAACCCGATGAGCAGGCCGGTGGTCGCCAAGGCCAGCAGTCCGGGCAGCGTCACCGCCAGGTCCAGGCTGAACCGCGTCAGGACCTGGGCCAGCTGCATGCTGCCCCATCCCGTTCCGGCGACGATGAGGGGGGTCGCGACAAGGCCAGCGACACCGCCGATCGCATGCCGCAGTGCGTTGGACATGGGTGACCTCCTCGATGATCTGGTGAACCGCGCCCCTGATACGGGGGTGGGCCGAGGGCACCATGATCCCGCGCGGCCGTCACCCGTGCCACACCGATGCGGTACTGGCCCACTGACGCTCGGCGGGCTCAGCCGTCGCGGAAGGTCCGGGTGTGTTCCTCGCCCTTGGGCTCCACCGCCTCGAACCCGTCCTCGCTCCGCCGGAACGGCGTGGTGGTCCGGGTCGGATCGTCGGAGCCGGCCGTGTAGCGGTCGTCGGCATAGCGCGGCCGCGCGGGCTTGGGCGTCCACCTGCGCCGCGGAAGCGGCTGGGGCTCTTCTCGTTCGGGCGGCGCGGAGTAGTCGTAGTCGGGGGTTGCCTCTACGACGGGCGGTGCAGCGGGTTCGGGCGCCGGTGCGTAAGGCATCGGTGCCTCCTCGGTCCTGCGTGCGGAGCGCCACCGTGACGGGATCAGGGCAGAGATGAACAGCAGCGTCCCCACCCCCAGGAAGACCGGTAGGCCGGGGCCCAAGGGGTGGAACAGCGAACCCGGCTCGAACCAGGACGGCAGTACCGCGGCCATCGACGGGTAGTTGAGCAGTGCCCAGAGGCTGCCGCCCAGCATGGACACCCCGGGGAGGAAGGCGGCCAGGGGAGAGATTCGTGAGCCGGCGAGCAGGCCGGCGGCCAGACCGACCCCCATCATCGTGGCGCAAGCGGTCAACAGCAGCGGATCACTGAACTGCTGGTTCTGTAGATGCGAGCCGATCTCGGCCGTCGACCACGCGGCGCCGGACCAGAGGAGAGGTGTGATGAACAGCCCGACGAGCAGGCCGAGCGGGTGGCGCAGCAAGGGATCCTCCCGAGGGCAGGTTTGCCCTTCCTCCTACCACTTTGCCGGCTGAACTAACGTCGGCCGGTCGGGGAGCTCCCCGACCGGCCGACGTGCTGCCCGGGCTAGCCGCAGATGTTTTCCGCCGCCGTAGTGGTGTTCACGGAGTCCCGTCCGCCCGATCCCGTTCCGTCCGGCGCGGACGCCTCGGCGCTCGGCTCGGGAACCGAGCCGGCCGCCGGCGCGGCCACCCGCGTGTAGTTGAACCCCACGACCAGCTGTACCCGTGCGGCCAGGGTCGCGTCCTCCTCGAGGCGCGCTCCGGGAACGGCCTCCAGCACGGCCCGTGCCGCGGCCTCCTGCCCCGGCGCGTAGCGCACCAGGGACTCGGCCACGTCCCGGGTCGGCCAGTTCTGTGCCTCCCCGGCGACCGCGAATCCCGCCGTGGTGAGCTCGGTGCGCACGGTGGAGCCCAACCCCGGCGTGCCCACCCCGTTGAAGACCTCCAGAGCGATCTCGCCGGGAGCGATCGCCTCGTCGGCGGTCGGCGCACCGGCCTCCTGTTCCGGGGGCGCGGCCAACGGCTCGTCGCGGCTGATCTTGGTGAACATCTCCCGGGCCCGCTCCTCGTGCCACTTGATGGCGAGGTCGCCGTTGGGCGTCCAGTAGTCCAACTGCCCGATCGGAACCTGGGTGAAGGACACGTCGTCCAGGGTGATGGAACTCAGCTGATTGCCCAGCTGGTTGATGGTGGTGGTGTCCAGACCCTCGTCCACGGTCACCGAGCTCAGTGAACTGTCGAGAAACCGGGTGAACTTGGCGGGGTCGGTGAGGGTCTCGGTGCTCAGCGCCTTGTTCAACAGTGCGGCCAGCACCTGCTGCTGGCGGTCGATGCGGTCCAGGTCGCCGTCGGAGGTCTTGCGGGTCCGCGCGAAGGCCAGCGCCTGGGCGCCGTCCACCTCGTGCGTCCCCGCCGCCATGTCCAGGTGCGCCTTCTCGTCCTGGATCGCCTCGGGCAGGCACACCGTGATCGTGCCGAGGGCGTCCACGACATCGACGAACCCGCTGAAGTTGACCTCGACGTAGTGGTCGATTCGCACCCGGGAGGCCAGCTCCACCGTCTGGATCGCCAATTGCGGGCCGCCGTAGGCGTAAGCGGCGTTGATCTTGTCCCCGCCGTGCCCCGGAATCTGCACCCAGGAGTCGCGCGGGATGCCCACGACCGTGATCTGGTCACGGTCGTTGTTGACGTGCACCAGCATCATCGTGTCCGAGCGCTGTCCGTCGGTGTGGCCGACCCCCAGTTCGTCCTGGCGCTCGCGCTGCATATCGCCGCGACCGTCCGAACCGATCACCAGGATGTTCAGTGCGCCTCGGGGGCCTGCTTCCGGGCGGTCGGCGTCCAGCAGCCCGGCGAACACGTCGTCGCGGTTGAGCCGTCCTGAGACCCAGCCGGTGATCGCCCATGCCGTCCCCGACGCCAGCAGCACCACCATCGACATGACCCCGGCCAACAACAGCGTCAACCGGCGCCGCCTCGCCGCAGCACTGGGCAGCCACGCGGGACTGCCCACGGCTGCTGCTCCCCGACGCGGACCGGAGCCGCTGCCGTCCACAGGAGGGACCGGCCCCGAACGCACCCGGCGAAACTCCGGGGCGCCCCCCGTCGTTGGGTCACCGTCACCGTTCACCAGTTGGCCTCCGCCCCATCGACCATTCCCCCAAGGCCCAATGTGTGCAACCCCTACAGGTTGTCAGGAATCCGGCCAGTGGATCGAAGAAGACACCCGCGGCGTGTTGCCTGCCAATTCGCCACGATGCCGGATGCACAAGACGTTCCCAGCCGCCGCTTACCGGAATCTTTCACCCCCCGCGCTCGGGGGTGTCGAAACCCGCGGGAGCGCGTGCGCGGCCGCGGTCGGCCCGTTCGACGCGCACTGCCTGCGAGCAGGGTGCAGTACCGTTGCGACTGCGCATCCCCCCGTCTCTTTTCTCCCCTGCCGCCCGAACTCTTTGGACATGCCCGTGACCTGGCCGGCCGTCTCGGTAGTAACCCCCATCCTCAACGAGGAACGCCACCTCCAAGCCGCTGTTCGCCACGTGCTCAGCCAGGACTATCCCGGTGAGCTGGAGGTCGTCCTCGCGGTCGGTCCCTCCACGGACCGGACTCAGGAGGTCGCCGACGCCCTGGCCGCGGACGATCCGAGGGTCAAAGTCGTTCCCAACCCCACCGGGCGGACCCCAGCGGGACTCAACGCGGCCATCGCGGCCTCCTCCCATGACATCGTCGCGCGTATCGACGGGCACGCCATGATGCCCGCCGACTACCTCCGCGTGGCCGTGGAAACGCTTGAGGAGACCGGTGCCGACAACGTCGGCGGAATCATGGCCGCCGAGGGCGAGACCGACTGGGAACGGGCCGTCGCCGCCGCCATGACGTCCAAAATCGGAGTGGGCAACGCCCGTTTTCACACCGGTGGCCAGGGCGGCCCCGCCGACACCGTCTACCTGGGGGTCTTCCGTCGTTCCGCGCTCGACCGCGTACAGGGCTACGACGAGGCGTTCCTGCGGGCCCAGGACTGGGAGATGAACCACCGCATCCGCGCCACCGGCGGCACGGTGTGGTTCCAGCCCCGTATGCGGGTCTCCTACCGGCCGCGCCCCAGCGTGAAGGCGCTCGCCAAGCAGTACTTCCACTACGGCCGTTGGCGCCGGGTCGTGGCCCGCCAGCACAAGGGCACCATCAACCTGCGCTACCTCGCCCCACCGATCGCCCTCACCGGGGTCGTCGCCGGTCTCGTCGGGGGTTTCCTCTTCTGGCCGGCCTGGCTGGTCCCGGCCGGTTACGCCGTTGCGATCACCGGCGCATCGGTCCTGCTGGGCGCAGGCCTCCCGGTCAAGGCCCGAATGGCCATCCCGGTCGCCCTGGGCACCATGCACATGGCGTGGGGAGCGGGTTTCATCACCAGTCCGCCCGGTTTGGGCAAGGACTCCCGCACGGCGCGCACCCGTACCCAGAACGCCTGACCGGTGACGGCGGCCGGGCCCCGGCGCAGGCCGTCGTCCCGCTTCCCCCGTGCCTTCGAGGCGAGGCCCCGTCCTAGCGGGTGCCGGACGCGACCCCGGTCCTGCCAAGGGCCTCGATGACACCTGGGACGTCGTCCACGACGACGGCGTCCATCCCCGCCGCGGCGAAACGCGCCGCGTCCGCCGGGCCGGGGCACCACGAAAGAACCTGCAATCCGGCACGGTGCGCGAGTTCCACGGTGTACCCGACCGGGCGCGCACCCGGGCGCGGTGCCTCGCCGAGCAGCCCGAAGGACCGGGCGTCGATCGCCACCAGCCGACATCCCAGGCCCGCCGCTCCGGCGACCGCCTGGTCCAGGGGGCCGCGCACGAAGGGCATCCATGCCGTCGCCACTTCCGGGGCGCCCTCATGGACCGCGGTCAGCACTCCCGGGTCGAACGAGCACACCATCACCCTGCGCCGCGCCGCCTCACGGCGCAGGTGGGGCAGGACCAGGGAGGTCGTGCGACGCGCGGGGGCGTCCACCGCGTCCTCCATGACCGTCTTGACGTCCACGTCCAGCCCGATATCGGTGGGGAGCACCTCCAGGATCTCCTCGAAGGTGGCGAGTCCGGCGGCGCGCGCCTCCCGTGCGGGAAGGTCGACGACGGCCCGCCCGTCGTCGAGGGCCGCGTTGTGGTGGACCAGCAGCACGTCGTCGGCGCTGCGCCGTACGTCCACCTCCACCCAGTCGACTCCCGCGGCCACGGCCGCGGTGAAGGATTCCCGGGTGTTCTCCACCGCGCCGGCGACGATTCCGCGGCCGGCACCGCGATGCCCGATGACCTCGGTCGGAGTGAAGATCACGATGCCCCCTCACGCTCGCGCAGCAGCGACTCCGCCACGGCGACGTCACCCGGATGGGTGACCTTGATATTGGACTCCTCGCCGGCGATCAGCCGCACCGGTTCCCGGGGAAGGTAGCGAAGGACCACCCCGCAGTCGTCGGTGGCCACCAGAGCGGGGTCGGCCAGTGCAAGCGCGTAGGCGCTGCGAATGACGTCCAGCCGGAACCCTTGCGGCGTCTGCATGCGGCGCAAGGACGCGCGCGGCGGGACGTGCCGAATGACCTCCGCACCGTCCGGGCCGAACTCCGCCTCCACCACCGTGTCGCTCGACGGCACCGCGACCCCGACCGCGCCGAACCGTCCCAGTGCCTTCACGCACGCTGCGATGGTGGCGGGGGCGACGAGCGGGCGCACGGCGTCGTGCAGGAGCACCAGGTCGGTGCCGGGACGGTCCTGGAGCAACCGCAGAGCCGCCGCAGAGGTGCCGGTGCGGTCGGTCCCGCCCGCAGCGATCCGGGCGACCTTGGTGTAACCGCCGGAGGCCACGATCTGCTCCACCTCGGTGATCCTGTCGGCGACCATCAGCACGACCACCTCGTCGACCTCGGGGGCCGCGCAGAACGCGGCGATGGAGTGCTCGATGATGGTCCGTCCGGCCAGCCGCATCAACTGCTTGGGGCCGGGGGCGCCCATCCGGACGCCCACCCCGCCCGCGAGCACCGCCGCTGTCACCCGCGGTCGCCCGGCCGGCTGCGGACCGGTCGGTCCCACGTGCCCCTCCATGTGCGGGACTCCCTTCTCAGCTGAGAACAACTGTCGACATTAGCGGACCTCGTCCTCGGTCCCACGTGCCCAAAAGCCAACAATTCCCGAACAACCGCCATGCAATGGGCCGGTCGGTCCGCCGTCCCGGTACCCTGATAGGCGCCCGGCGCGGTGACCGGTCGACGAATTGTGAAAAGATCGGTCGCCGAGACCCGCACCCCCAGCGCGCGACGCCGGCTCAAGGCTCGGCTGGTCAACCGGCGACACAGCCGGGTTTCCGAAAAGTCAGCCGTCATGGCGACGCCCTGTTGCGGCGCACGGCCGCTCGTGCTCGATAGCGCGTCGTGGTCGCCCCCAGACGCACCCGACATGGTCAGGGCACGCGAGAAGAACGCGACCTCGCCGTGGCATGCACGCGGTGCGATCGACTCAATACGACTGCACACCCCGAGGAGGTGGCGGTGGCGTCTAGGGCGCTGGCCGTCTGGCAGAACCGGAAAGTTGTAGGACTCCTGGTTCGCCGTGACCTGAAGGTCAAATACCAGCAATCGATCCTGGGCTACGCCTGGTCGCTTCTGGAACCGCTGGCCATGGCCAGCATCTACTTCTTCGTCTTTGGTGTCCTCTTCGTGCCAGGGGAGGGCAGTGCCCGCTCGGCACCCGGAGGCCCCGACGCACCAGGCGGTTACGCACTCTTCCTGCTGTCGGGGCTGCTTCCCTGGCTCTGGATGAGCGGCGCCCTCACCGATGCGTGCAAGGCGCTCATCACGCACGCCAAACTCATCACGACCATGAAGGTCCCCCGCGAGATCTTCCCGCTCGCCATCGTGCAGACCAAGTTCGTCGAGTACCTGCTCACCTGGCCGATCCTGCTGGTGTTCGTGTTCGTCCTCGGCGGCCAGACCGGCTGGAGCCTGCTGTGGCTTCCGCTGGCCATCGTCCTGCAGTTCGCCATCACCCTCGGTTTCACGCTGCTGCTGTCCTGCATCAACGTGCTGATGCGCGATGTCGAACGGGTCATCCGCATCCTCACCCGGGTGCTGATGTACAGCTCGCCGATCCTCTATCCGCTCTCCATGGTGCTCAACTCGGGACTGCCCGACTGGTTCAAGCTCGTCTACGAGTTGAACCCGCTGGTCGGTATCTTCCAGTTGCATCACGCCGTGTGGTATCCCAGCGAGGCCCCAGGCACACTGTCCCTGTGCACCACCATCGGTGGGGCCTTCCTTATGCTGTTGATCGGGTACCTCACGTTCCGGCGGCTCGAGAGCGCCGTCCTGAAGGAGTTGTAATGGCCCAGCCGGTCATCGAGGCCAAGGGGCTTGGCGTCAAGTTCGCGATGAACCGCCGACGCAAGCGCAGCATCCGCGAGATGTTCATCCACGGCACCAAGCGCGACCCCAACAAGGCCGCCAGCGACTTCTGGGCGCTGCGCAACGTGTCCTTCGAGGTCGCCAAGGGCGACTGCGTGGGCATCGTCGGCAAGAACGGAACCGGTAAGTCCACGCTTCTCAAAATGATCGCGGGCGTGCTGTTGCCGGACGAGGGCACCGTGACCGTGCGCGGCAAGGTCGCCCCGCTCCTGGAACTGCGTGCCGGCTTCAACGACCAGCTCACCGGCCGGGAGAACGTGCACCTGGTGGGGTCGCTGCACGGGATGACCCCCAAGATGTTGGAGGACCGCTTCGAGGAGATCGTCGACTTCGCCGAGATCAAGCCTGGCTTCATCGACACTCCAGTGCGCCACTACTCCAGCGGCATGAAGGTCCGGCTGGGGTTCGCGCTGATCTCCCAGCTCGAACACCCCATCATGCTTGTCGACGAGGTCCTTGCGGTCGGGGACAAATCCTTCCGCGAGAAGTGCTACAAGGCCATCGAGAAGATGCTCGAGAACGAGCGCACCATGGTCCTGGTCTCGCACAACGAGGGCGACCTCAAGCGGTTCTGCAACCGCGGCCTCTACGTCAAGCAGGGCGACCTCGTGCTGGACAGCGACATCACCGAGGCGTTGAACGCCTACAACGTCGACACCAAGGCCGAGATCGCGGCCCGCAAGAAGAAGGACGGCGGCAAGGCCGCCTGAGTCCGCAGCCCACCCCTCTCCTCCGCGCGTCGATACTTGCCAACCGTCCCCCACTGGGAGACGGTTGCGCAGTGGCGCGCGGAGGGGGACACGGTTGGTGACGGAGACCGGTGTACTCACCCTCCGCGGTTTCGCGCCGCTCGCGGGTCCCGTCGCGCGCTGGTCCCGCCGTAGGGGCGTCACACCTGCGGGCGCGGCGCGAATCGGCCTCTTCATCACCGTTGCGGCCGCCGTCTGGTTCACCGCGCCGGGAGTGCGGAGCAGCCTGGTGGGATCCGTCCTGCTCGCTGCTGTGCTGTTCACCGACGCGGTGGGGTTGCGCCTGGCCCGGAGCCGCCCGTGGGATCCACTGACCGCCTGGGCGGTTCCCCTGCTCGCCCAGCTGCGCGAGTGCGTGCTCTGCGTCGGACTGGCCATCGGCGGCGTCGTGGCCGGAATCGCCGACGCCTGGGCCTGGGCCGCGGGAGCTCTCATCGCCCTGGCGCTGCGCGAGGCGGTCCGTACGGCCCGTGCAGCCGCTCTGGCCTCTGGTCCCTCGCGCGAGGTCCGGCAGGCGCCCGGCCGGGTACCGGGGCAGCGTCGGCCCTCGCCCATCGACGCCGTGGATCCGAGCCGGCACGGACGCGTTCCCGCGGACGCCTCGTTCACCGACGAACTCCTGGGCAAACGGGTATCGAACGACGACCGTCCCGGTGCCGAGGGCAATCCGGTGATCCCCATCCGGACCACGCCGCCCACCCGCGGCGAAGGGCTGCGGCCGTTGGCCGCCGGTCCTGACCGTCCCGCCCCGCCGCGGGCACGGGCGGGGATCGCGCCCCCGACCCCACTGGGTCCTCTGCGTGCCCTGGGGCGCTTCGCGCAGTCCGAGCGCTTCTTCCTCATCGCCGTTACGGTAACGATTTGGGACGTTCGCGTGACCTTTATCGCATTGATCGTAGGGTCCGTCCTGGCTGTCGCCGGTGAGCTCGCGGATCCGGTTCGTCCTACCTCTTGAGGCGGATATGACCTCGAAGCCTTTGGTTGCGCCACGGAATTGTGCAGACCTGCGTTTTCTTCGCGACGACGGCCACCTGAGCAGTGGAATCGGTACCCTCGTCCAGGGGGCGCTTCCTCCGCTGCTTCCCGTTTTGGCGGGTTCCCTCGTGCTGGCGGCACTCCTCGTCGCCGGGTTGGGCGACCTCGCCGGGGCCACCCTGTTCGCACCTGCCGCAGCACTCCTGCTGTCCGGAGTTGCCTCCGGGCACCCCCATGACGGACGATTTGATTGGCTGGTGCCCCCCCTCCTGCGCGCAGCGGAGTACCTATATCTCTTCGCGCTGGGCTACGGTGCAGGCGTACCCGGGCCGCTGGTGTTCGCACTCATGACCGTGGTCGTCGTGCATCACGGTTCGGCCGTGCGCAGAGCGACCTGTGGTGTGCGGCCTTCCCGGCGGACCATGCGCGCCATGCTCGGTTGGGACGGGCGGATGCTGCTCATCGCCATGGGCGGGGTCCTGGGCTGGCTCCCCTTCACCTACGGGCTGCTGGCCGGATACCTGGTGGTCCTGCTCGTGTGGGAGTCCGCTACCAGTTGGCTCGACGCCCCCGTTCCCACGGAGGCCGGCGAGCCGCGCAACGAAGCAGGAGGCATTGACGCCTCCGCGATCTGAAAAACGAAGGAAGGCGTCTCCATGCTCGGTATGGTCCTCGCT
Organism: Nocardiopsis ansamitocini; assembly: GCF_030268225.1. Classification (GTDB taxonomy): domain Bacteria; phylum Actinomycetota; class Actinomycetes; order Streptosporangiales; family Streptosporangiaceae; genus Nocardiopsis_D; species Nocardiopsis_D ansamitocini. The sequence continues at coordinate 62,201 of NZ_BSQG01000008.1, forward strand.
GCGGGAGCGGGCCGACGGCTCCGCCCCTACACCGACACCCTGCCCAAGGCCCTCGTCCCTGTCGATGGTGAGACCACCATCATGGACATCTCGCTGCACAACCTCGCGGCCTCGGGTCTCACCGACGTCGTCGTCGTGGTCGGCTACCGCTCCGAAGCGGTGGAGCAGCGCAAGGAGGCGCTGGAGCAGCGCCACGGCGTCAGCATCACCCTCGTCCACAACGACAAGGCAGAGGAGTGGAACAACGCCTACTCCCTGTGGACGGCCCGCGACCACTTCGCCGAGGGCGTCCTCCTCGTCAACGGCGACACCGTGCACCCGGTGAGCGTCGAAGAGACGTTGTTCGCCGCACGCGGACCGGAACTGCTCCTCGCGGTGGACAACGTGAAGACGTTGGCCGAAGAGGAGATGAAGGTGACCCTGGACGAGGCCGGCCACGTCGCGCGGATCACCAAACTCATGGACCCGGCCACCGCCGCCGGCGAGTACATCGGGGCCACCCTCATCGAGGGCTCGCTGGCGGGTCGCCTCGCCGACGCTCTGAAGGCCACCTGGGAGCGCGACCCCGACCTGTACTACGAGGACGGCTACCAGGAGCTCGTCAACCGTGGCGGCAAGGTCGCCGTCGCCCCCATCGGCAAGGTGGACTGGGTCGAGGTCGACAACCACGACGACCTCGCCCGCGCGCGGGAGATCGCATGCCGCTACTAGCCCGGATGGTTTCCTCCCCCCTGGCAATCGACGTGCGCCGCGGCGCGATCGCCGACCTCGGGGTGCTGCTGGCGGACCGCCGCATCGCCAACGAGGGCCGCATCGCCGTGGCGGTCGGTCCGGGCCAGGGGGCCCAGATCGCCGCCGACCTCGATCTCCCGCACTGCGAGATCTTCCAGGTCGAGGGCGGCAGCGTCGACGTCGCCAACGAACTGGGCAAGAAACTGCGCGCCGGCGCGTTCGAGGCGGTGGCGGGGATCGGCGGCGGCAAGACCATCGACGTCGCCAAGTTCGCCGCCTCCATGGCCGGGATCCCCATGGTGGCCGTGGCCACCAACCTCTCCCACGACGGCATCGCCTCACCGGTCAGTTCGCTGGAGCACGAGAGCGGAAAGGGCTCCTACGGCGTCGTCATGCCCATCGCGGTCATCGTCGACGTCGACTACGTGCGTGCGGCGCCCCCGCGCCTGGTCCGCTCCGGTATCGGTGACGTGGTCAGCAACCTCTCGGCCATCGCCGACTGGGAACTGGCCGGACGCGAGCAGGGCGAGCCGGTGGACGGCATGGCCGTCACCTTCGCCCGGGTCGCGGCCGAGGCCATCCTGCACCGCCCCGACTCCATCGAGTCCCAGGAGTTCCTCACCGTCCTGGCGGAGGCACTGGTGCTCTCGGGTATGGCGATGTCGGTCGCCGGGTCGAGCCGGCCCGCCAGTGGCGCCTGCCATGAGATCCTGCACGCCATCGACCAGCTCTACCCCGGCACCAGCAACCACGGCGAGCTCGCCGGTCTGGGCGCGCTGTTCGCCACCTTCCTGTGCACCACCCGCCTGGACGAAGGCCACCAGCGTTTCGCCGACGTGCGCGCCTGCCTGCTGCGCCACGACCTCCCCACCACCCCCGCTGACGTCGGTCTGGGAGAGGAGGACTTCGCGCGCGCGATCGCCTTGGCACCCGCCACCCGCCCGGGACGCTTCACGGTCCTGGAGCACCTCAACCTGACCGAAGACGAGATCGCCCGGAGCGTCCGTGACTATGTCCAAGCCCTCAGTCGCTGAGGTCCGCTCCGGCGGCCAGCCGGAAGGGATCAAGGAGCGCGTCAACGAGGAGCACTGGGCCGGTCGGCTCTACATGCGCGACCTCTCGCCCTACCTGAGCACCGTCTTCGTGCGCATGGGTGTTCCGCCGAACCCCATCACCTACCTGATGATGGCGTTCGGCGTCCTGGCCGGGGTCGCCCTGGCCTTCGGCGGCCTGTGGTCGGCGATCCTCGCCGCCGTGCTGATCCAGATCTACCTGCTGCTCGACTGCTCTGACGGCGAGGTGGCCCGTTACACCGGGCGCACCAGCGTCGCGGGCATCTACCTGGACCGTATCGGTCACTACCTGTCCGAGATCGCGCTGCTCATCGGGCTTGGCATCCGTGCCCAGGGCGGGTTCGAGGCGGGGATCTGGGTCATCGCCGGCATGGCTGCCGCCATTGGTGCCGCGCTGATCAAGGTCGAGACCGACAACGTGGTGGTGGCCCGCGCCAAGGCCGGACTTCCGGAGAAGATCGCCGACTCCGCGATGCAACCGCGTTCGGCCGGACTGGGCCTGGCCCGCAAGATCGCCTCCGCGCTGCTCTTCCACCGCGTGATCCAGGCCGTCGAACTGTCGCTGCTGGTGGTGGTCGTGGCCGTCGTGGACCAGTTCCGCGGCGACCTGCTCGCCACCCAGGTGCTGGTCGTGGTGTGTGTCGCCGTGGCGGCCCTGCAGACGGTGCTGCACCTGGTCAGCGTGCTCGCTTCGCGCCGACTGCACTAGAACGCGCCGATGTGCCCGCAAAAGCCGAAAGTCAATCCTCGATTTATTCGATCGTTACCCGCTGTGTGCGAGCGTAGACTCCCTCTATCTCGCTACCCTTGGCCATCCAACTCGACGAACGGTTGCAGATGAGCAGTTCTGTCCCCTCGAGCGCCCCTCGGCAGACCGACGAGTCCGTCGTGGCGGGAGTGTCCATCCAGGACGCCGCAGAGGTTTCGCATCCGGTCGCAGGAGAACAGGCCGGTTCGGGGGATCGTGAAGGTGTGCAGCGGTTGAAGATCTCGGTGATCCTGCTGACCATGGGAAATCGCCCGGCGGAGTTGCGCCGGGCGATCCAGAGCGTCTTCGAGCAGGAGGACGTCGACACCGAGGTCATCGTCGTCGGCAACGGCTCGGACCTCCCCGAACTCGGAGAGGGCGTTGTCACGCTGCGCCTGCCCGAGAACATCGGAATCCCGGCGGGGCGCAACGAGGGCGTCAAGATCAGTACCGGCGACATCGTGGTCTTCCTCGACGACGACGGCTGGTACCGATCGCGTGATCTCGCCCGTCACGTGCACGACCGTTTCGCCGCCGACCCCGAGCTGGGGGCGCTGTCGTTCCGTATCGCCGACCCCGACGGCGGGCCCGACCAGCGCAGACACGTCCCCCGGCTGCGCGTGGGCGACCCCCGGCGTTCCAGCAGGGTCACCACCTTCCTGGGCGGCGCCTCAGCGGTTCGACGCACCGCCTTCGACATGGGCGGGGGGCTGCCCGGAGCGTTCTTCTACGCCCATGAGGAGACCGACCTCGCCTGGCGCATCCTCGATGCCGGTTTCCACATCGAGTACGACGCCGAAGCGGTTATGTACCACCCTGCGGTCGCCCCCACCCGGCACGCAGACTTCTACCGCCTCAACGCCCGCAACCGGGTATGGCTGGCACGGCGCAACCTCCCCTGGCCGCTGGCACTGGCCTACCTGGGCACGTGGGTGGGGATGACGGTGCTGCGCGAGCGTTCCCGCCCCGCGCTGCGCTCCTGGTTCTCAGGGTTCGGCGAGGGCTGGCGCAGCGATGCCGGACCCCGTACCCCCATTCGATGGTCGACCGCCTGGCGCATGACCAAGGACGGCCGGCCCCCCGTCATCTGATCCGGCCCGGCTCCTCGACGCCTCAAAGCTCGGCGACGATCTCGTCGTATTCCAAGCGGGGAGCCGTGCCTGCCAGGCGTTGGGGCCGGGGCGGCCGATGTTCACCACGACCAGGTTCCGCAGCCGTTTGTCGGGATGGAACTCCGCGTCCACGCCGGCAAAATCGGAGCCGGTCATCGGGCCTGCGGCCAGACCTGCGGCCAGACCTGCGGCCCGTACTTCACCAGCTCGTAGATCGCGCGCACCTGCCCGTCGGTGACCGGTTCACCGGTGAACGTCTTGGCGCTGCGGGCTTCACCGAACAGCGGGTTCTGGGCTTCTCCGGCCAGTTCCAGGGGGGCGGGGTGGAACATGACCACCTCATCGGACGGGAAAGCGAAATCTTCTGCTTCCCGATTCACAAATCGCTGTCCGAGGCGGTGATTCCGGCCCCGCGGCGTGGCCCCCGCCATTGTTGTGTCCCCGCCTGCTGTGGCAACCCGGGAACCTCCGGGCCTTCGGGCTCGCCCGCCGACTCGCCGCGTTCCCGGCGCACGAACACCTGGGGCTGCGTCGGACGTTCGCACCCCGCCCACTCCTCCAGCGTCCGCACGAACGCCTCGGCCTGCACCGGCCAGTGGAACCGGTCCCGCGCGATCGTGTGCCCGGTACGGGCGTAGTCGCCGCGCAGTCGGGCGTCCTTGCGAAGCCGCAACACCGCCTCGACCGCGGCATCCGCGTCGTTGAACGGAACCACGATCCCGCACTCGCCCTGCGGCTGGTCCGTCACCAGTGCCGCGGCCGCGGGATTGGGCGAGGTCACCACGGGCAGGCCGTGCGCCATGTACTCCACGACCTTCGTCGGCAGGGAGTGGCGGTAATTGGGGGTGTCGTGCAGCAGGGACAGTCCCGCCAACGCGCCCCCGACCAACCGCAGCGCCTGGTCGTTGGGGACGAACCCGTACCAGCGGATCGCATCCTCCAGCTGCGCCTGACGCAGCATCGGCCTGACCTCGGCGTCGGCCGCGCCGATCACCTCCACCGAAACCCCGTGCGGGCGCAGCCGCCGCCCCAGCTCGACCAGCTCGGCCGCGCCGCGCGCCATGGAAAGCTGCCCCAGGTAGACGACCCGATCGGCACCTGGCTCGCGTCCGGGCTGCCCCGGCACGTAGGTCGTGTTGGGTACCACCGGGTGCTCACCGCGGAACCGACCCCGGTAGCCCTCCTCGGCCAACAGCAGCCGCATCCTGCGCTCCGCCCGGCGTTCGAAACCGCGCACCACCGGCCCCAGTGGTCGACGCAGCCAGCGCGGTACCCATGGTTTCGTCAGCAGGGCAGCGGCCGGGTCCTCGTGCACGTCCCACACCGTCACCGGTCGGTTCGACGGCAGGGCGAGCAGGAGCTCCGGATCATGGAAGAGCAGGACGTCGGCCTCCGGGGTGTGTTCGGCCAGCACCCGCCGCGCCGCGCGCAGCGCGGCCAACCGCCGCCGCCCGGCCGCCCTGGGCACGTCCACCGCGACCAGCTCCGGCCAGGGCGTCACACCCCGAGCCCGAAACGGAGCGACGTAGGTGACCGTGTGTCCCGCGTCCAGCAGCGCCCTGATCTGGCGGTGCAGAATGCGGGCGTCCTCCGGGTGGTGCACCACCGTTGCCACGAGCACGTGCATATCCGTCGCCTGCCTCTCTGCCAGCCCGTCGTGCGGCCCCACGCTAAGGAATGGGGGAAACAGCCGGTGAAAAGCAGGGTTACGGGGGGGCGTTGGCTGAGTGAACCTCGGACCGGTCCACCGCGAGGGGCCCACCACGACCATCCGTTGTGGTGGGCCCCTCCCGGCAGGCACTGCTCAGGTCACAGGACCTGGATGCCCTCGCGCGCGATCGGCGTCGTGATCCGGTGGTCCAGCTGCGCGTCCGGTCCCAGCCGGCGCAGCACGCCCCGGGTGTCCAGGAGCAGCTTGGCGTTCCGGGTCAACAGCTCCGCCGAGTACTCGGAGTGGTCGGTGAGCAAAATGGTGAGATCGGCCTCGGCCAACGCCCGCTCCAGGTCCTCGGTGCGGGGCACCGCTGCGCCGTTCACCGTCCACTCCGCGACCCGGGGGTCGTGGTAGCTCACCGTGGCGCCCTTGCCGGCGAGCTTGGCCGCCACCGGGCGCGCCGGCGACTCGCGCTGGTCGGCGATATCGGCCTTGTAGGTCACGCCCAGGAGCAGCACCGTGGAGCGCGACAGCGCGAGACCGGCGTCGTTGAGCATCTCCTGGGCCCGCTGCAACACGTAGGAGGGCATCCGCGCGTTGATCTCCTGCGCGAGCTCGACGAACCGGAACGGGTACCCCAGCGTCTTGACCTTGTAGGACAGGTAGTTCGGGTCGATCGGGATGCAGTGCCCGCCCACCCCGGGGCCGGGATAGAACGCCTGGAAGCCGAACGGCTTGGTCCCCGCGCACGCGATCGCGTCCCACAGGTCGACCCCGAGCTCCTGGCAGAAGATCGCCATCTCGTTGACTAGCGCGATGTTGACGTGCCGGTAGGTGTTCTCCAGCAGCTTGGCCATCTCGGCCTCGCGCGTCCCGTGCGCCTGGACCACCGTCTGCACGAACTTGCCGTAGAAGGCGCCGGCGGCGGCGCCGCAGCTTTCGGTGTGCCCCCCGACGACCTTGGGGGTGTTGGCCACACCGTAGACCGGGTTGCCCGGGTCGATACGCTCCGGTGAGAACGCCAGGGAGAAGTCCTCACCGGCCACCAGGCCCGACTGCTCCAGGATCGGTCGCACGATCTCGTCGGTGGTGCCCGGGTAGGTGGTCGACTCCAGGACCACGAGCGTGCCGGGCTTCAGCTCCGCGCGGATCGCCTCGGCGGCGGCGGTGACCGCGCCAAGGTCCGGTCCGCCCTCCGCCGACAACGGCGTGGGAACGCAGATCACGATCGTCTGGGTCGATCCCAGAACGGTCGGGTCGGACGTGGCCTGGAAGCCCGCGGCGCGCATGACGGCGATGTCGGCCTCGGAGAGGTCGTCGACGTGCGACCGGCCGGCGTTCAACCCCTCGATCACCCGTGGGCTCACGTCGAGTCCGGTGACCTTCAAACCGACCTTGCTGGCCTCGTGCGCCAGAGGCAGCCCCACGTAACCGAGGCCGATGACGACCAGATCTGATGGTGCGGTCGAGACGCCCACAGTTCTCTCCCTTGTGGTGAATTCGCGATTGCCGGAGAGGTCGAAACGGCAATTCAGTGAACTAGACGTCTGAGGTTAGTTCTGCGTTGCCGGTGTCCAGGAGGTATGGCCTGGTTCGGACAATCCACGATTGACCGTGGTGTACACATCGATGTAGATGTATGCGGCCGCACGCCATGTGCGATGCGCGCCCACACTCTCACGTGCTGCTAAGCCGTACGCCTCTCGTACATCAGGACTGTAAAACAGTCTTTCCAGGCAATTCGACAGGGTTTCCGAGTCGCCTGCGGGAATTAACTCTCCCGTCACTCCGGGTTTCACAATTTCACTGAGCGCCAAAAGATCACTTGCGACGACAGGAAGCCCACTCGCCATCGCCTCCACCGGTTTCAACGGCGTCACCAAGCGGCACACCCGGTCGTCCCGGCGGGGGACGGCGAACACGTCCAACGCCGCGTGGTGGACCCGAACCTGCTCGGCCGGGACCCGGCCCGGGAAGTGCGCGTATCCGTTTAGCCCCGCTGCCGCGGCCCGCTCGCGCAGCGCACCCAACTCCGGGCCGTCCCCCACCACCAGGGCATGTGCGGGCACCCCGCGCTTGCGCAGCAGCGCGGTGGCGTCCACCAGCGACTCCAGTCCCTCGTAGCCGTAGCAACTGGTCGTCGTGCCCACCACGAAGTCGTCGGGCCCGATACCCAGCTCCCGTCGCAGGTCCGCCCCATCGGGGAGCGGGGCCAGGAACGCCTCGTCCACTGCGTTGGCCACGACGGCCACCTTGGCCGGATCGATCCCACGGGACACGATCTCGGCGCGCATGGCCTCGCCCAGCGTCACCACCGTGTCGGCTTCACGCATGCAGGCGGTCTCGCGTTCCCGCTCCGCCACGAAGAACGCGTCGTCGGGGCTGCGCGAGGGGTCCCGGGACAGCCACGACTCCTCCAGGAACCCCCGCACCTCGTAGACCACCGGCAGACCGAATCTGCGGCCCAACTCCAAGGCCAGCCGCGCGTTGCGGTAGTCGCTCGCCGCGTGCAGCACCCCCGGGCGCAACCGCCGCACCAAGGGCTCCGCCAGCCGCAGACCGGCGGCCAGCGCCTCGGCGTCGCCGGCCGGGGCCCGCCACGGCAACAGCCGATGGTAGGGGATCCCGTCCACCTCCACTGTGGTCCGCGCGTCCAGCACCCCCTTGGTGAGAGGAAAACCCACCCGCGTGACCACGTGCGGATCCAGCCCGGCCGCGCGCTGGCCCAGCACGATCCGGTGCGTGCGCTGGGTGTAACCCGCGTTCGTGTGCGGTAGGGCATTGCTGACGATATGCAGTACCCGAGCGTTCACCGGTTGGTAGCTCGGAGTTCTCCGCACCCGGTCTACGCTGGCGTCGACCCACCGGCTAGGTGTTTGGACAGGAATGGTCCGTCCTGTCCGGACGCTCAACCGGTGCGCCAGCGCGGCGCGGCGCGGCCCCTCCGGGAGCCGGGCCAACAGGAGGTCCGCCAGACCGGGGCGCTCCACCGCGATCGCGAAGGCGGTCAGGCGCGCCAGCCGGCGAGGCCCGGCCGACTCCGCGGCGTCGCGCACCACGGCCTCGGCATCGGTGCGGCGGCCCGCGTCCCACAGGGCGTAGGCCCTGGGCAGCGGTCCCAGCCCCGAACCGGTACGGCGCGCACCGCGCCGCATCGGCCCGGGGAGCAGCCGCAGGGCCAGGAGCGGCAGCCGGGCGGGTTCGTCCCGCAGGTGGCGCAGGGTCAGGGACGCGGTGAAGGTGGCCGCTTTCACGATGTCGTACACGGTCCGGAATGAAAGCACCCGATGATGACCACCCGGTGACGCACAAGCGTCGTGCACGGGACGGTCGGATTCACTTCCTGAGAGGCGAGATCCCGCATGTCCAACGAGGTCGTGCATATCGTCGGCGCCCGCCCGAACTTCGTCAAAGCCGCCCCCGTGGTGGCCGCACTGCGGGAGAGGGGTGTGCGCCAGGCAGTGGTGCACACCGGTCAGCACTACGACGACCGCATGTCGGCGGTGTTCTTCCGCGAACTGGGTCTGCCACGGCCCGACGTCGACCTCGGAGTGGGCTCGGGATCGCACGCCGAGCAGACGGCAGCACTGCTGGTAGGGCTGGAAGCGGAGTTCATCTCCCGTTCACCCGCCTTCGTCATCGTCTACGGCGACGTCAACTCCACGCTCGCCGCGGCCCTGGTCGCCGCCAAGCTGCACATCCCGGTCGCCCACGTGGAGGCGGGACTGCGCTCGTTCGACATGACCATGCCCGAGGAGGTCAACCGCCGGGTCACCGACCAGCTGAGCGACCTCGCCTTCGCAACCAGCCCCGAAGCGGTCGGCCACCTGGTCAACGAGGGCGTGGCGGTCGACCGGGTGCATCTCGTGGGCAACCCGATGATCGACACCCTGCTGGGCAACCTCGACCGCTTCGACACCGCGGCCCTGCGCGAGAGCCTGGGGCTGCCCGACGTCTACGCCGCGGCGACCCTGCACCGCCCCGCCAACGTCGACGACCCCGCGATCGTCGCGCGCCTGGTGGCGCGCCTGCACGAGGTCGCCGACGGGGTCGACGTGGTCATGCCGGTCCACCCGCGCGGCCAGGCGGCGTTCGAGGCGGCCGGCCTGGCCGACCACCCGCGCGTACGCCTGCTGCCCCCTCTGGGCTACCTGGACTTCGTCACCCTGGTCCGCGGTTCCACCGCCGTCATCACCGACTCCGGCGGCGTCCAGGAGGAGACCACCATCCTGGGGGTGCCCTGCCTCACGCTGCGCCCCAACACCGAGCGGCCCATCACCATCACCCACGGGACCAACCGGCTGGTGACCGACACCGAACTCCCCGGTCTCATGGCCAAGATCCTCGCCGGGGACCGCCCCAACGGGGCGGTCGACTCGATCCCGCCGCTGTGGGACGGCCGCGCCGGCGAGCGCATCGCCGCGGTCATGGTGGGCGAACTGGACCGCCGTGGCTGAGCCGGACGCGCGCCGAGGCGGCGCGGTTTTCGCGACACTCGCAGGAGAAGCACCCCCGGTTGTGGACACCACCCCCGTCCGGAGCACGAGGATGGACCGGCCAGGGCCGGACCGTATCTCTCAGTGGCACGTGAAAGGAGGTTCGGCGCCAGCACCCCGCCGCTGCGGGCGGGACGCGCGCCGACAACGCTATGAAACGACGTGACCAGAGCCAGACCGAGCAGCTGCGCAAGGCACTCGCCGACCGGGAGGCACAGCTCCACGAGGCCCAGACCCGACTCGCCGCACTGGAGGGGTCGACTTCGCTCCAGGTGGGGCGGGCGCTCACCGGGGCCGCCAAGCGGCCCGCGCGCGGGCTCGTCCGGCTGCCCCGCGAGCTCTACCGTCTGTGGCGCGGCAGCACCCGGACCAACCAGATCGGTGCGCGTCGCCGTCGGACCGCAGAACCGTCGCGGTCCTACGACGCCGAGCGCCAGGAGGCGCGGCTGCTCTCGGGAACGCCCGGCACTCACGACAGCCGCATCGTGGTCGCCGGAGTGCTCTCGCCCGAAGCACGCGCGGCCATCGAGCCCTACGCGCGCATCGTCCCGCTCCGCCCGCACGACGCCCAGGTCGTCTTCGACTCCGTGGACGTCGACCTCGTACTGGTCACGGCTTCCGCAGCCGAGCCGGGAACCGCGTGGGCGCACATAGGAGACCCGGCCGCGGCCGACCGCACCCGCGCGCTGCGCTGGGTGATCGATGCGGCCGCCTCCCGAGGGGTTCCCTCGGTCCTGGTCCAGGACGCGCCGGCTCCGCCCGCGCTCGCCACACTCGGGTTCGACCACGTCCACGACGACGACCTCGGCGTGCCGCTGCACCGTTTCAACCCGGTTGCGGCCGAGCCCGAACGCGTGCCCACGCCCGTGCACGTGCCCTCCGCGGGCCGTCCCGTCCCGCTGCCGCCGGCGCTCGCCGAGCAGGACCTCACCCGCGCGACGGTGCGCTGGGACGGTCTGCCCGAGACGCTGCGTACGGCCTCCACGGCAGTCGTCGGCACCGCGTGGCTGGCCGATCGCGCACTGGCGTGCGGAGCGCGCGCCCTGCTTGTGGGAGCCCGCCCCGAATCCGGTCTGCCCGAACAGGCGACCCGAACGGGGGCCACCCCACAGGACCTGGCCGGCGTGGTCGCCGACGGACCGCTCACCCCGGGCGAGACCCGCCGGGCACTGCGCGCGATCTTCCTGGCAAGGGCCACGCCGGTACGCCTGGCCGAGATCCTCGGCCAGGTGCACCTGGCACCCGGCTCCGGAGCCGACACCCTGCCGTTGACCGGACGTGCGGTGGCCGTGCTGGCCGCCCCCGCCGACGACATCGCTTCGCTGGCCTTCGCCGACGACGTGCTCCGCCAACTGCATGCACCCACCGAGGTCGTGGTGCCCGAGGCGTGCACGGAGTTCGCCGGGGTCAAGCGGTTGCAGGCCCGCGGTCTGACCGTGCGGACCGTGGCCGACGCGACCGTGGGCCGCTCCCGTGCGGACTGGGCCCGGCTCGCCGAAACGGCCACCACTCCGTGGGTGGCACTGTGGACCGGACCGGTCGGCGAGGCGTTCCTCGCTGACGCGCTGTGCGCGGCAGAATGCTCTGGAGCCGACGCCGTGGGCCCGGCGGTCACCCCCGGAGGAGCGGTCGAGGACGGGGCGCGCCCCGACGACCTCGATTGGGCGGTCGCCGGACAGGAGTACGTGTTCGTCAGCGAGATCAGACCCGACGTCGCCCGGCGTGAACTGGTGCGCAAGGCCCTGCACCCCGGGGTGTGGAACCGCCACGGCGCCAGACTGCTGGCCCTTGGTCGGCTGCGCAGTGCAGGCCGCGACAACGAACCCGACCACGCCCACGCGGCCTGAGCGGGCTAGAGAGCAGGGGGTAGGGGCACACGCCCCTAGCCCCGGAGCGCCCCGGGGGTAGGGGGAGGTTTTCTGCCCCCACTCACAATCAGATCAGATTTCGCCAGGCCCGCACGGCGGGACAACTCCTCTTGTGGAGAACCCGCCGCCCCGACCCTCTCGAAGGTCGGCAGGCCAGTACCGGCCCCGTGGGCCGCCCCGACCGGGGAGGGCACACACGGGAAAGACCGAAGGGAACCACGTGAGTATCCGCGCACTCGTCTACGGCGATGTCGACCTCAACATCATCGACGGGTCGGCCATCTGGGCGCAGTCCATGACCCAGGCCCTGGCCGCGGCCGGATGTGACACCACGCTGCTGCTCAAGTCCCCGGTCAGGACCGACCGCCTGGTCGCGCCCCTGGTGGGGCTGCCCGACGTCACGGTGCGCCGCCCCTACGAGGAATCGCTGGCCCGCGACCTCGGCCCGCGGGGGCTCACCCCCGAACAGGCGATCGAACTGATCACCACCCTGGACGGCCGGCAGCGCTTCGACCTGATCGTGGTGCGCGGCAAGCGCCTGGCCTCGGTCGCAGCCCACACCGACGCCCTCAAGGGCCGGCTGTGGACCTACCTGACCGACGTCCCCCAAAACGTCCCCGACCTCTCGGTCACGGCCGTCACCGAGCTGACCGATATCGCCCTGGCCTCCCGGTTCCTGCTCTGCCAGACCGAGGAGCTGCGCGGTTTCCTCGAATCGGCGGTTCCCGCTGCCTGTGGCAAGAGCGTGCTGTTCCCGCCGACCGTGGTCGTGCCCGACGGGCTCACCGCCTCAGGGACCGCGCACGCCCCGCTCAAGCTCGTCTACACCGGCAAGTTCGCCCAGGCGTGGAACACCCTGGAGATGACCGAGCTGCCCGCCGCCCTCGCAGCCCGTGGCACCCCCGCCGAACTGCACATGATCGGCGACAAGATCCACCGCGATTCGCCCGAGTGGGCCAAGCAGATGGGCAAGGCGCTGGAGAACACGCCCGGGGTGGTGTGGCACGGCGGGCGCCCGCGCGCCGAAGCCCTGGAGTTGTCGGCCCAGTGCGACATCGGGTTGTCCTGGCGCGCCCCCGAACTCGACGCCAGCCTGGAGCTGTCCACCAAGGTGCTGGAACTGGGAGCCTTGGGGCTGCCCGTCGTCCTCAACCGGACCCCCATGCACGAGTCGTTGCTGGGCGCCGACTACCCCCTCTTCGCGGACGGGGACCTCGACGCCGTCGCCGACACGATCGCCCTGGCCGCGGACCCCGACACCTACCGCACGGCCGCGCGACGCTGCGCGGAGGCCTCGGCCCGCTTCACCCTGGACCGCGCGGCCGAGCGACTGCGCTCCTACCTGGGCCTTGCCTTCCCGCCCCGGCCCGAGGGCACCGACGCCGCGCTTCCGTTGAAAGTGGTCATCGCCGGCCACGACCTCAAGTTCTTCACCCGCCTCGCCGACCACCTGATCTCCCTGCCCGGCCTGGAGGTCCGGCTCGACGAATGGGAGGGACTGCGCACCCACGACCAGTACCGCAGCCGAGAGCTCGCGGCCTGGGCCGACGTGGTGATCTGCGAGTGGTGCGGACCCAACGCGCTGTTCTACGCCCAGCACAAGCGCCCCGGGCAGCGACTGCTCGTCCGGCTGCACCGGTTCGAGCTATACGCGGAGTGGCCGCGCAAGCTCGACATCGACAAGGTCGACGCGATCATCTGTGTCAGCCCCTACTACGCCGACCTCACCCGCGAGCTCGCCGGCTGGCCCGCGGACAAGGTGGTGGTGGTCCCCAACTGGGTGGACGTGGAGCAGTTGGCGCGTCCCAAACTGCCCGGGGCCGAGTACACCCTGGGGATGATCGGGATCGCCCCCTCCCGCAAGCGCCTCGACCGGGGGCTGGACGTGCTCGCCGAACTGCGCAAGCGCGACCCCCGCTACACGCTGGCGATCAAGACCAAGCAGCCGTGGGATTACTGGTGGATCTGGAACCGGCCCGAGGAGCGTGACTACTACGAGCGCGCCTACCGTCGGATCCAGCGCTCGGAGGCCCTTTCCGAAGGTGTGGTGTTCGACCCGTTCGGCCCCGATGTCGCCGTTTGGCTGCGCAGGGTCGGGTTCATGCTCTCCACCAGTGATGACGAGAGTTTCCACCTGGCGCCCGCCGAGTGCGCCGCGTCCGGCGGGGTCCCCGTGGTGCTGGGCTGGCCGGGCGCGGACACCATCTACTCGCGCCGTTGGGTGCACGAGAGCACCGAGGCGATGGCCGACGCCGTACACGCGATCGTCACCGAGGGCCGGTTCGACGCGGCCAGGGACGCGGCCCGTGCCGAGATCACCGAGAACTACTCGCTGCGCGGGGTGAGCCATGCGTGGACCCGCCTGATCGTCGCGGGCGAGCACCCCGAGCCGGTGCGCCTGGAGAACGTGGGCGGCGCGCTCACCCAGCCCTGACCCCAAAGCCCCGGCCGATGCGGCCCGCGCGTCGGTACGACGCGTGGGCCGCGTGCCTTGAGGGCCCGTGCGGGCCCGGGGCGCGCGCCGGGCCCGCCGCCCTGTTGCGCGCCCTTCGGCTCTCGCCCGGCCAGGTCGGGCGGGGCGGCTCCGTAGCGGCTGGCGAGCGTGTCGGATCGCGCAGCGACGCCGTTGTGGTGTTCGGGCCGGTTGATGCCGTGCCCGAGGGTGTGACGCCGCCGGTGGCCGATCGCGCAGAACTCCGGTGGCGGTCCACCCGGGTCCGCGGCGACGGCCGGTAACGGTACGGGCCGTGCCCACTGCTCATCGGCCGGGTCGAACCGTCCAGTCGCCGCCAGGGCGGCCACGAGGTCCCCGGGACCCAGGTTCTTCCTGGCCGATGAACCCTCTACCGGAGACCTCGCCGCTCAGCGGGAACGACGCCCCGTCACGCAGCGGACCTGGGAACAGGTCCTAGCCGCAGACGTCCTCCGTCGCTTCGGCGGTCTTGCCCTCGACCGACGAGGGGAGCGCACCGCCCCCGCCCTTGATGCCGTCCCAGTCGGCTGCGATGACCAGCTGTACCGTCGTTGAACCGGCCAGCAGCGGGTTCTCCTCGACGATGGCGGTCTTGAGTTCCGCGGCGACCGACTTGGCGTGGCTCTCCTGGCCGGAACCGTAGTAGACGGTGGTCTTCGCGGGGACCGTTCCCTCGGCGGGATTGCCGGTCCCGGTGATCTGGAAGCCCTTGGCGCCCAGGGCGTCGGCGACCTCGCTGCCGCGTCCGTCGACGCCGCTGCCGTTGAGGACCTCGACCGCGACCTGTTCGGCGGGGACCGCGCTCACCGAGTCGTCCGCGGCGCTGTCGTCCTTCTCTTCCTTCTCCTTGTCGTCGTCCTTCTCCGCGATCTCGGTGTCGTTGGCGATCGCCTGGAAGAGACGGTCGGCGTCGGGCTGGGTCCAGGCGACCCGGTTGGGGTCGGCGGGGTCCTGGCCGTTGGGAACGGTCACGAACTGGATGTTGCCCATGTCGACCTCGCGCATGGAGATGGCGATGTCGGTCATCTTGTCCAGGGTGAGCTCGTCATCGGTGGTGATGGAGTCGGTGACGGAGCCGAGGAAACCGTAGATACTGGCGGGACTGCTCATGATCTCGCCGCTGGTGACCTTGCGCAGCATCGCGCCGAGGAAGTCCTGCTGGCGGTCGATGCGGCTGAGGTCGCTGCCGTCGCCCTGGCCGTAGCGCGAGCGCATGTAGCCCAGGGACTGCTCACCGTCGAGGACCTGCTTGCCGGCCTCCAGGACCAGGTGGGCCTTGTCGTCGTCCACCGCGCTGGGGATGCACATCTCCACGCCGCCGATCGAGTCCACCATGCCCTTGAAGCCGGTGAAGTCGAGGCTGATGAAGTGGTCGATGTGGATACCGGTGGTCTGCTCGACTGCCTTCCACTGGCACTGCACGCCGCCGAAGGTCATCGCGGAGTTGACCATCCCGTACTGCGCGGCCATCCCGGGCTTGTCGCCGTTGGCCTCGCAGGCCGGCAGGTTCACCATGGAGTCGCGGGGCAGGTTGATCAGGGTCGCGCCGTCCTGGTTGGGCGAGATGTGCGCGATGATCAGCGAGTCCGGGCGCTCGCCCTCGGCCTTGCCGTAGTCGCCGTTGTCGCCGCTGCGGACGTCGGAACCGATGATCATGATGTTGAGCGCGCCCTCGACCTTGCCGGGGCGGTCGCCGAAGGCATCGGTGTCGATGTTCTCCTGGCTGATGTTGCCGTAGATGTCGTAGTAGGCGCCGTAGGCGGTCAGGCTACTGCCGATGACGAGGGCTGTCGTGGCTACGGCCACCCATCCGCCGGCGGTGAGTCCACGCTGCGCAGCCCGGGCTCTGGAGGATCGGCGGGAGGAAGATCGTGTCGGCATCGAACACCAAAGGGGGTAGGCGTCAGGTCAGTGACTTGAGAGGGGAGCCGGAGGGGAACCGGCGGCCGACAACGGCCGTGACACGCTCCATGCCCAGTCGCGATTGCAGGCTAGCCGAATCGAGGTCTGGGGTGAGCACGACCGCCGCCGCACCGGCCAGCACGGCGGAAAAGCGGGACAGATCGGGGCCAAGCGCCAAAAGGGGGTCTGTCGTGGAAGCGATGATAGCCACTCGGTCAACTGCTGTCAGCTCCCACTCCTCGGCTCGGATGCGGGCCGCCTGTGCGATCTCGGCACCGGTGAAACGTGCCGCGCCGTGTTCCAGGGCGCTTCCGGCGGGATCCACCGAGCCGGCGAAGAACTGGTCGCCGTACCCCCGGACCTCGACCGAGTAGTCGACTGCCGCGGGCGGGCAGTCGGCCAGCGGCAACCCCAGCGGGTGCAGGGACGATCCGACGACCTCACGCGCCCCGGTCGCCAGTGCTGCCTCCAGCCGGGCGGCGTCGGCGACGACGATGTCGGCCTCGGGGACGGTCCCCGGCTCGGCCGCGACCACGGTCAGCCCGGTCGACCAGCAGGCCAGTACCCAGGCGAGACTCTGCCAGTGCAGGGGCAACGCGATCGCCACCCGGTCGCCGGGTTCGGCGGCCAGTCCGTCCACCAGCATGTTCGCGGTCTTGGACACCCAGTTGTCGAAGGTGGCGTAGGACAGCTCCACCCGACCGCCGGTCGCCTCGTCGTAGGCGGTCACGAACGGGCGCGCGGAGTCCGCGGCCTTTGCGGTGCGCCACAACTCCAGCGGGGTCTGAGCTGACACGGCTGCCTTCCTGCCAGGTGGTGGAGAAGAGGGATTCGGCCACATGTTACCGACCCTGCGTCGTGGACCGGTTCTCCGCTCGGCCCGCTGGACCCGAGGTAACGGGCGTCGAGTGGCACAGCCCTCCCTGTTTCGGTCACCTCGTGCGATCGCGGTGGCATCTCCGCGCCACACGCGGGGCGTCCAACTGACATCGTTACCCCATGCGCCTGACTCCTGGACGCCTCCTCTCCCGCGTCACCCTCGCCCCCGTCGTCGCGCTCTGTGCATGGCTGTCAGTGGCGTTCCCGCTGCTCCTGCTGGGTGTCTTCACCCCCGTCACCGGACTGGTACTGGGGCTGCCCGCGGTCGTGGCGGCGCTGGCGCTGGCACCCAGGCTCGTCCCGGAACCCGAATCCGACGACACCCCCTGGTGGCCCGTAGTCCTGGTCCTGGTGATCGTCGTCGCGTTCGCCGTGGTGCAGATCGTCTACCACTCCGAACAGTTCGTGATCAGACGCGACGCGGCGTCCTACGCGCAGTACACGGCGTGGATCGCCCAGAACGGGTTCCTGCCGATCCCGCAGCACCGCGAGCTCATCGCGGGCGACTACCCCGGCCTCAGCTACAACAGCCTCGCCTATTACCAGGTGGACGACGTCGTGTGGCCGCAGTTCCTGGCCGGGGCCCCACTGGTCTACGCGCTCGGCTACTGGGCGGGCGGTCTCAACGGCATGGTGGTCGTCCCCCCGATCATCGGGGCGCTGGGCGTGCTCACGCTGGCCGGCCTGACCGCCCGTCTCGTGGGCGCCCGGTGGGCGCCGTTGGCCGCGCTCCTGCTCGCCGTGACCCTGCCCCAGCAGTGGGTCAGCCGCTCCACCTACTCCGAGCCCGTCGCCCAGGTCCTGCTGTTCGGCGCGCTCGTCCTCGCCTACGAGGCCCTGGCCCGCCGCACCCCGGCGCGCGGGCGTTGGGGTTCCCCCCATGCGCTCGCCCTGGCGGCGGGGCTGGCCTTCGGGCTCGCGCTGCTCGTCCGCATCGACGGGATACGCGACATCCTGCCGGTGATCGGTTTCCTGGGTCTTCTCCTGCTCGCCCGCCGGGGACAGGCCCTGCCCATGGCGATCGGCCTTGCCGTGGGAGCGGGGTACGGACTCGTCGCCGGGTTCGTCCTGTCCCGTCCCTACCTGGAGTACCTGTCGGCGTCGCTCGACCCGCTCCTGCTCCTCGCAGGGGGTGTCATCGCGCTGACCGTCCTGGCCACGATCGTGCTGTGGCGTAGAGGGGTGCCCCGATTCGACCGTCCGGGATGGCTGCCCACCGGCCTCGCGGTGGCGGTCATCGTGGTCATGACCGGTTTCGCGGTGCGCCCGCTGCTGTTCACCCAGCGCGGGCACGGCGACGACGCCACGGGCCTCTACATCGGCCAGGTCCAGGAGATCGAGGGGCTGCTCGTGGACCCCCACCGCACCTATGAGGAAATGAGCCTGTACTGGGTGGGGTGGTACGTCGGCCTGGCCGCGGTCCTGCTCGCCACCCTGGGGGTCGCCCTGCTGCTGCGCCGGGTCGCCATGCGCGGGCAACCGCAGTGGGTTCTACCGCTCATGGTGTTGCTCTGGACGGTGGCCACGACGCTTGCGCGTCCGGCCATCACTCCGGACCACCCCTGGGCCAGCCGCCGCCTGATC
This sequence comes from Nocardiopsis ansamitocini, assembly GCF_030268225.1. GTDB lineage: Bacteria > Actinomycetota > Actinomycetes > Streptosporangiales > Streptosporangiaceae > Nocardiopsis_D > Nocardiopsis_D ansamitocini. The sequence continues at coordinate 80,722 of NZ_BSQG01000008.1, forward strand.
GTCCTGGTGATCCCCGCGTTCATCCTGTTCGCCGTGTGGTTCCTGTCCTGGGCGACGCGCTACCTGCGCGAGCACCCCGCGCGGGTGCCGGAGTGGGCGGTCAGCGGTGTCGCGGCGGTGGGCGCGATCGCGCTTCTCGTGCCCACCGCCGTCACCGCCGGCGGGATCATGACCTACCGGACGGACGTGGGCTCGGTCGCCGCCACCGAGCGGACCTGCGCCGCCATCGGCCCCGATTCCAGCGTGGTCATCGTCGACCCCTCGACCGCCAGCAAGTTCATGCAGCTCATCAGGGGAATGTGCGGGGTGCCCACCGCTCACCTCAACGATCCCGACCCCGTGTCCGTGCGCGAGGTCGTCGAGCAGATCCATTCCAGGAACCGGACCGCTGTGCTCGCCGCGGCCGGCCCGGAACTCATCGAGCCCTACCTTCCGGCGGGGACGGTGCCCACCCACCCCTTCGACGTGCACACGGAGCAGGACCCCAGCACCCTCATGGAGCCGCCCACGGGCGCCTGGGCGTTCAACGGCGACGTCTGGGTCGCCGTCCTGCCCGTGCCGGAGTCATGACGCAGTACCGCCATCATCGCTATCCTTTGCCTACCGTGAGCGAAATCAGCCCTGAACCCGACGCCGACCCCTACGTCACGATCGTGCTGCCCTGCTACAACGAGCAGGACCACGTGGTGGCCGAGGTCGAGCGGATCTGCGCGGCGATGGACACCAGCGGCTACCCCTACGAGCTGCTGGCCGTCGACGACGCCTCCACCGATGCCACCCTGGCCAGACTCCAGGGGGTCGAGCACCTGTTCCCCCGCATGCGCATCATCCCGTTCCGCACCAACGGCGGTTCCGGGACCGTGCGGCGGATCGGGACCCAGCGGGCGCGTGGCGAGATCGTGGTGTGGACCGACGCCGACATGTCCTACCCCAACGAGCGCATCCCCGAGTTCGTCTCGATCCTGGAGAAGGACGAAGAGGTCGACCAGGTAGTAGGTGCGCGCCACCAGGAAATGGGCAGCCACAAGTTCCTGCGGGTGCCCACCAAGTGGCTGATCCGCAAGATCGCCGAGCGCCTCAGCAACACCAAGATCCCCGACCTCAACTCAGGGCTCCGGGCGTTTCGTCGTGAGGTCTCGCTGCCCTACCTGCGGCTGCTGCCGCCGGGGTTCTCCTGCGTCACCACGATCACCTTGGCCTTCCTGTCCAACCAGCACCACGTCCACTACGAGCCGATCACCTACGCCAAGCGGGCCGGCACGTCCAAGTTCCACTTCGTGCACGACGCCTACCGCTACATCCTCCAGGTGCTGCGAATGGTCATGTACTTCAACCCGTTGAAGGTGCTGATGCCGCCCGCGCTGTGGTTGATCGGCATCGGCGCGGTCAAGGTCGTCTACGACGTCGTCACCGACCCCGTCTACATCCGCAACAACACGATCATGCTGCTCATGACCGGATTCATGGTCGCGTCGATGGCGCTGCTGGCCGACCTGATCGTCCGCTCCCGCAACGGCGTCTGACGAGGGGTCCATGCGCATCGCCCTGGTTGGTCCGGCCTACCCCTACAAGGGCGGGGGCGCCCGCCACACCACCGAGCTCGCGCACCGGTTGACCGCAGCGGGCCACGACGTGGTCATCGAGTCGTGGCACGCGCAGTACCCGGCCGCCCTCTACCCGGGGCGCCAGACCATCGACGTCCCCGAGGGCGCCCTGTTCCCGGGCACCCGGCACCGGCTCGCCTGGTATCGGCCGGACGGCTGGTGGCGCGTGGGTCGCGCTCTCAGCCGGGAGGTGGACCTGGTCGTGGTGACCGTCCTCTCGCCGGTCCAGGTGCCGCCCTACCTCACCCTGTTGGCCGGGGCGAGCCGTGACGCCGAGACGGTGGCGCTGTGCCACAACGTCCTCCCGCACGAGCGAGGGCGGATCGACACGCTCCTGATGCGCAGTCTGCTGGCCCGGGTGGACGCCGTGCTCACCCACTCGCCGGAACAGCAGGAACTGGCCAGGGAGCTGCGACCGGGAGCCATCGCCTCGGTCCGGTTGGCCGAGCTCCCGCCCCACCTGCCCGACACGCCGCCCCCCAGTGCCGTGGAGCCGCGCGGTGTACGCCACCGGCTGCTGTTCTTCGGGATCGTGCGGCCCTACAAGGGCGTGGACGTCCTGCTGCGTGCCTTGGCGGCCGGCCCCCCGCAGGTGTCGTTGACCGTGGCGGGAGAGTTCTGGGGCGGCTCGGAGGAGTTGCGCGCCCTGGCCGCCGAACTGGGGGTGGGCGAGCGCGTCCGCTGGCACGAGGGCTATGTTCCGGCCGCGCAGCTCGCCGCCCTGTTCGCCGACGCCGACGCCGCCGTGCTGCCTTACCGTTCCGCGACGGCCACCCAGAACGTCTGGCTGGCGCAGGAGCACGGACTGCCGGTGATCGCCACCCGTGCGGGCACCATCCCCGGCCACGTCACCGAGGGGGCGGACGGCCTCCTGTGCGAACCCGGCGATCCCGCTGACCTCGCCCGCGCCATCACCGACTTCTACCGTTCCGGCGAGCCCGAGCGACTGCGCGCGGGTGTGCGCCCGGTTGACCCCGGCCCCTACTGGAAGCGCTACCTGACGGCGCTGCTGCCCAACTGAGCCGCCCGGCTCACGGCCGGGGCCGGGCGGGAGAACGCGTCGTCGCCAGGGCGGTCAGGGCCCAAAGGATGTCCGCTGCCGTCATCACGACCCGCGACAGGGCCGCGACCACCAGGGCGGCCCCCGGAGCCAGGACCGGAGCCAGCGCCACCACCAGTACGAGCTCGCGGACCCCCAGCCCGGCCGGTGCGAAGACGACGAGCAGGCCCAGCGTCCAGGCCAGTGCGTAGGCGCCCGCGGCCACCGGAAGCGACTCGGCCCCGCCGCCGCCCACCCCCGCCACCAGGGTCCACACGTGCAGCCCCAACGGAATCCAGGACAGCGCGGACCAGCCCACCGCCGCGGCCATTCCGCGCCCGCTGATCCGTTCCAGCTCCGACTCGGGGACGTCCTTGCCCCGGCCGGTCAGGCGCAGGACCCGATGCAGCAACCAGGTCACCACCCGCGGGTGCAGCGCCGCCAACAGCACCGGTGCGCAGGCCAATACCCACCACCAGCGGGCCGCCGCCTCGGCCGAGGCCAACGGCAGAGTCACCGCGGCCACCAGCAGGTTCACCGTCAGTGTCACTCCCACGGCGAGCACGGTCGCGCTCACGCCGCGCCGACGGGGGACCGCGTAGTCCTTGGCGAGTTCCACCTGGGCCACGAACGCCCAGACCGACCCCGGCAGATACTTGCCGAGCTGCCCCACGAACATGACGCGTGCGGCCACGGGAAGGGGGAGCGGCGATCCGAGGTCGCCCAGCAGCGCGCGCCAGGCCAGCATCTGCGCGCCGAGGCCGGCCAGTGCGGCGACCAGCGATCCCGCGATCACCCAGGTCGGGAGTGCGGCCAGTGCCTGACTCGCCTCGTCCCAACGCGCGTACAGCGCCAGCCCCGCACATCCGAGGACGAGCAGGACGATCCCGGTGCGCACCCAGGGGTTTGCGCGAAGGCGGCTCAGCACCCGGTCAGGTTAGCCCCGCCCGCGCCGTCCACGGACCGTTTCGGGGCCGGCAGCCGCGCCCGACCGAGACGAAGACGTATGACTGACGCACTAGGGTGTTGGCGTGCTCTTGCCTGATGTCGTCGCCTTCGCCGGCCACCAGATCCACGTCTGCCGCTATCGCGAGGCAGGGACCCTGCTCCGTTGGCTCGGTCCCGACCTCACCGGTCAGGTCGTCCTCGACGTCGCCGGTGGAGACGGCTACTGGGCTGCCCAGGCCCGCAAACGCGGCGCGCGCGCGATCTCGGTGGACCTCGCGCGCGCCAAGATGGTGCGGGGGAGCCGGCTCGGCCACGCCCCCGCGCTCATCGAGGGCGATGCCCTGCGCCTGCCCATGGGCGACGCCACCGTCGACAAGGTGATGTCGATCTGCGCCATCGAGCACTTCGACGACGGTCCGGCCGCACTGCGCGAGATGGCCCGGGTGCTCAAGCCGGGCGGCGAGCTGGTGATGTCGGCCGACTGCTTGTCCCGGCGCGAATCCTGGCCGAAACTGTTCGACGCCCACCGCCGTCGCTACCACGTCCAGCGCACCTACACACACGAGGACCTGGGCGTGCTGCTGGCCGAGTGCGGACTGGACGTGGCCGAGCACAGCTACCAGTTCCGCGGCAAGGCGGCAGAACGCACTTACCTCGGTCTCTCGGCGCACGGCGGCCGGGTCGGCTTCAACCTCGCCGCACCCCTCATCCCCTTCGTGTCGTTGAGCGACCGCCGCGAACCCAATACCCGTGGAAGCATCGTCCTGCTGCGTGCCCGGCGCCGTTCGGACTGACGCCCCACCCCACCCCCTGCCCGCGCATCCTCCGCGCGTCAAAGGACGCGCCCCGGTACGTCTCCCCCAACGATCGGAGTACCTCCCCCATGGCGCGCACGACGCCGGCCATCGCCCTGTTGCTGTCGGGAGCGTTGCTCCTCAGCGGGTGCAGCCTCTTCGAAGACTCGGGCCCGCCGCAGGTCCGGGAGAACTTCCCCTACGTCAAGGAAGGGACCATCTTCCAGGACACCGGCCAGGACGAGGTGATGCGTTTCTCCATCACCGGCCTGGAGCGCACCCCCGACTACACGGTCATGCACTACGAGGTGGACTATCCCGACGGGTTCACCGGCAGCAACCGCAACCTCAGCATGGCCCACACCCTCGTCGACCCGATGACCGGCCGGGTCTACCGCCAGTACCACGACGGCGACGGGTTCAAGTACGGCTCGGTCAGCCCCGGCCCGCCCGGGCTGTACCCGGTGCACGACGGCGCGGTCAACGAGTACCGCAGGTACTTCCCGCCGATCCCCGAACGGGTCGAGCAGGTCACCTTCATCGGCAGCGGACTGGGCGCCATGACGGGCATCCCGATCCAGGACGTCGAGGAGGAGCGCCCCGACCCCGAGGCGCCCAACGGAGCCGACCATCTCTCGCTCGCCGAACCGCCCCCGGCACGGGAGAACCTCACCTTCGAGAACCGCCGCCCCGACGACGACGCGGTGGCCGACGAGGGGTGGGTGGAGAGCTTCGTGGACTCCGAGATCGCCTCGATCACCCGTGACGGGGACACCGAGACGATCTCGCTGCACTCCGACGTGATGTTCGAGTTCGACGAATCCGACCTCACCGAGGAGGCCGCCGATGTCGTGCGCCAGGCGGCGAAGTCGCTGGTGCGCAACGTCGACCCCGACGACCCGAAGATCACCGTGATCGGGCACACCGACGGACTGGGCAGCGACTCCTACAACAAGGCGCTTTCGGTCCGGCGCGCCGAGACGGTGCGCGACCTGCTGGCCGAGGAGATCGGTCCGGGTTACGACTACGAGGTGCAGGGGCGCGGCAGCACCGAGCCGGTCGCGCGGGAGGGCGGCCCCGACGACGAGCAGGCACGCGCCCGCAACCGGCGGGTGGAGTTCGCCTACAAGCTCGGTGGAGCACCCGACGTGGAGGAGGAGTCCGACGACGACGGACTGGGCGTCGCCCAGCGCACCGTCGGCTGGCCCGCGCCCTTCACCGACGACAACGGCGACATCGTGGCGAGTGTGGAACGCGAGGGGGTGCGCCTGGACGTCTACCCGCTGCGCCGCGACGGTTCCTACCTGATCGGGACCGTGGCCCTGACCAACACCACGAATGAGCCGGCCGACCCCGACATGGGCGGGCTTGAGTCCCTCCAGGCGGGCGGCCCGGAGAAGTTCAGCAAGGGCACCCTGGGCGGTTTCCAGCTCCTGGAGCCCGACACCGGCCTGGTGCGCTACGTCGCACAGATGAACTTCGGCAACGGCAAGTACGACGGTTTCGCCGAAGAGGTGCACGAACTCCAGCCCGGTAACACCTACGAGCTGGTGGCGGTCTTCCCCGCACCCGGTGAGGGAGTCGAGGAGCTCACCCTGCGGGCCGGTCCCTTCGGGGAGATCCCGGAGATCCCCGTCGGCGAGTGATCCCGCTGTTCGGGTCGGCCCCCGCGCGGGGGCCGACCCGAACCGGCCTGTCGTTAACGGCGGGCCTGCTCCACCGCCTGGACGAGGATCCGCTCCATGTCCTCCTGGGTGGCGTCGGAGGACACCGCGATGACCGACACGTGGAACTCGCCGGGCAGCGACAGGTGCAGCTGCCGGTTGGAGCCGTCCACGGTCGAGACGGACTTCAGTTCCCCGCCCAGGGTGTCGGTGTCATCGGTGCGGTAGGTGTCCACGTCCACGTCGACGTCGACCTCCCAGTTCATTTCCTCCTCGCCGCCGGCTGCCTGCACCACTTCGGCCCGGTCGCTGGGGTCGACGTTGATGGTGAAGACGAGCGCGATGGACTCGACACGGGTCACCGCCGCCTCGTCGCCGGGTTCTTCCTCCGCCGCTCCCGACGGGTCGGCCGCCTGGCCGCCGGACCACACGCACGACAGTTGCCGCGCTTCGTCCGCGCCGGACACCTCGCCCGCCTCCTCCTCGACGGTCGTGTTCTCCGGCACCAGCGAGCCGACCAGTTCCGTGGCGCCGACATCGGCGCAGGACTCGGGTACCGCGTACGGGGCCTCCTCTGCGCTGGGTTCCGTGGAGGGCGCGGCGGCCTCGCCGGAGGGCTCCGCTGATGCGCCGTCGAAGAAGTCCAGGTCGAAGGGCATCGTGCTGCATCCGGTGAGCAGCGAGCCGGCCACCATGAAGGCACCGGCGGCCAGGGCGCACCGGGCGGCGGGGGAGGGGGGATGAGATCGCATGGGCGGCTTTCGGATTCGGGGGTGGGAGCGGGCGCCGGGTACGACTGGGCGTCGGCGCGCACGACACACGAAACCGTAGCAAGGGCGGCGGGTTCCGGCGGTGCCCGTCGATCCCCGGTTGAGCGGGTCACCGCGACCCGGTGGCCGCGGTGCCGCTTCACGCGCTCGGCCGACTACCGTTTGGAGGTGGCCGGATCGCCGTCCGGCTGACACTACGTCGTGTACGGAGAACCTGGTGACCGCACGCTCCACCCCTGCCCCCGACCCCGACCGGAGTTGGGGCGGGGCCGACCTCGACCTCGACGCCTACCTGGCCAGGATCGGCTACCGGGGCCCGCTCGCCCCGACCGAGGAGACGCTGCGCGGGCTGCACCGCGCCCACCTGGCCGCCATTCCGTTCGAGAACGTCTCGGTGCTCCTGGGTGAGCAGCCCCGCCTCGACCTGAAGTCGGTGCAGGACAAGTTGGTGCGCAGGGAGCGCGGGGGCTACTGCTACGAGCACAACGGCCTCTTCGCCGCCGTCGCCGAGCGGGTCGGGTTCGGTGTGGCCTGCCTCGCCGCGCGGGTGAGCGTGGGCGCGCACGGGCTGCGTCCTGCCACGCACGTGGTACTCGCGGTCGTGGACCTCCAGGGCATGGCCTGGGTCGCGGACGTCGGTTTCGGCGGCACCGGGCTGCTGGAGCCGATCAGGCTCGCGGACGGTGCCCGGGAGCAGCAGGGCGATCGGGGCTTCTCGGTGCACCGCGTGGACGCCGGGGAGTGGGTGCTGCGCACCACCACGGACGAGCAGACGACCGATCTCTACTCCTTCACGCTGGAGCCGCGCTACCGCGTCGACCACGAGGTCGGCAACTACTACACCGCCACCCACCCCGACTCGCCGTTCGTGCGCGGCCTCACGGCGCAGCGCACCAGCGCCGGGGAACGCAGCGTCCTGCGCGGAACGCGGTTGGTGACGTCGCGCGCCGGTGGCGAGGAGGCCGTCGAGCTCGCGCCGGCCGAGGTGTCGACGGTCCTGGCCGACGTCTTCGGGATCGTCCTGGAGCCTGCCGAGGCCGCGGCCCTGGCCGGGAAGGTCGAGGCCGCGGCGCAGGACTGAGGGCAGGTTGGGCGGCGGCCCCCGCGACCGCCGCCTGCACGCGGGGGGCGGGCCGGCTCCACCGGCCCCCGGCGGCCCCGAACGAACCGCCCGCGGTCGATCGGCGCCCCGCCCGGGCCCGGGGCGTCGGTGTGGGCAATCAGGCGTCCGGGAGATGGGGTTGCGGCGCGCGTCGTCGGCCCCTGCCACGTATCGTGCGCCTATGAGTGGTGCTGGAAACGCCAAAATCGAAGACGCCCCGTCCCCTTCGGCCATGCGGCGCGCGCTGGCCCGGGCGAGAGACGGAAAGGCACTGGACCGTGCCGAGGCGGAGGTCCTGCTGCACGCCAGGGGAGCGGATCTGGAGACGCTGCTGGGGCACGCCGCACGTGTCCGGGACGCCGGACTGGAGGCTGTGGGGCGTCCCGGGATCGTCACCTACAGCCGCAAGGTGTTCATCCCCTTGACCCGCCTGTGCCGTGACCGCTGCCACTACTGCACCTTCGCCACCGTCCCGGGACGGCTGCCCGCCCCGTACCTCTCCCCGGACGAGGTCCTGGACATCGCCCGCCAGGGCGCGGCCATGGGGTGCAAGGAGGCCCTGTTCACTCTGGGGGACCGCCCCGAGGACCGGTGGTCCCAGGCCCGCCAGTGGCTCGACGAGCAGGGTTACGACGACACGCTCTCCTACGTGCGCGCCATGTCCATCATGGTGCTGGAGGAGACCGGTCTCCTTCCCCACCTCAACCCGGGCGTGCTCAGCTGGAGCGACTTCCAGCGCCTCAAGCCCGTCGCCCCCTCCATGGGGATGATGCTGGAGACCACTTCCGAGCGTCTGTTCACCGAGCGGGGACAGGCCCACTACGGCAGCCCCGACAAGGACCCGGCGGTGCGGCTGCGCGTACTGGAGGACGCGGGCCGCTCCACCGTCCCCTTCACCACCGGGATCCTGATCGGGATCGGCGAGACCGTGGCGGAGCGCGCCGACGCGATCTTCGCCATGCGCGCCACCGCCCGCGAGTACGGCGCCGTCCAGGAGGTGATCGTCCAGAATTTCCGGGCCAAACCCGACACCGCGATGATGCACCGGCCGGACGCCGAGCTGGCCGAGCTGGCCGCGACCATCGCCGTCACCCGCGTCGTCATGGGGCCGAAGGCCCGGATCCAGGCCCCGCCCAACCTGATCGGCGACGAGTTCGCCCTGATGCTGCGCGCCGGTATCGACGACTGGGGCGGGGTCTCCCCCCTCACCCCCGACCACGTCAACCCCGAGCGGCCCTGGCCCCAGATCGAATCACTGGCCCAGCGCACCGCGGAAGCGGGCTTCGACCTGCGCGAGCGTCTCACGATCTATCCCGAGTACGTGCTCCAGGGCGAGCCGTGGCTGGACCCGCGGCTCTTCGCCCACGTCGCGGCGCTGGCCGACCCCTCCACCGGTCTTGCCCGCGAGGACGCGCAGGTCCAGGGCCGCCCCTGGCAGGAGCCGGAGAGCGGGATGACCGCGACCGGCCGCACCGAACTCCACGTCCAAGTGGACACCGAAGGGCGCACCGGCGACCGTCGCGGCGACTTCGACGCGGTCTACGGCGACTGGGACCAGTTGCGCGGGCGCATCGCGCGGCCCGCGCTGGGGGTGGGCGAGCCGCGCCGCTTCGACCCCGAGATCAAAGCCGCGCTCAGCCGGGCCGAGACCGATCCGGCCGGGCTGACCGATACCGAGGCGCTGGCCCTGTTGTACGCCCACGGCCCCGAACTGGAGGCGTTGGCGGGTCTGGCCGACCAGGTGCGCCGCGACACCGTCGGCGACGACGTGACCTTCGTGGTCACCCGCAACATCAATTTCACCAACGTCTGCTACACCGGTTGTCGATTCTGTGCCTTCGCCCAGCGCCGCACCGACGCCGACGCTTACACGCTCTCGCTGGACCAGGTCGCCGACCGTGCGGCGGAGGCGTGGCAGGCGGGTGCGACCGAGGTCTGCATGCAGGGCGGAATCCATCCGGACCTGCCGGGGACCGCGTATTTCGACATCGCCGGCGCGGTTCGTGATCGTGTACCCGATATGCACGTCCACGCCTTCAGCCCCATGGAGGTGATGAACGGCGCGGCCAGGACGAACCTGCCCGTGGCGGAATGGCTGACCCGCGCCCGTGCGGCCGGACTGGGCTCCATCCCCGGCACCGCCGCCGAGATCCTCGACGATGACGTCCGCTGGGTGTTGACCAAGGGCAAGCTGCCCACCCGGGAATGGGTCGAGGTGATCACCACCGCCCACGACCTGGGCATCCCCACCACCTCCACGATGATGTACGGGCACGTGGACACGCCCGAGCACTGGGTGGCCCATATCAAGCTGATCCGTTCCCTACAGGAACGCGCGGTCCAGCGCAACGGCCGACGCGGCTTCACGGAGTTCGTGCTGCTGCCGTTCGTGCACACCAACGCACCGATCTACCTCGCCGGGCTGGCCCGGACCGGACCCACCGAGCGGGAGAACCGCGCGGTGCACGCACTGGCCAGGCTGCTGCTGCACGGCCACATCGACAATATCCAGTGCTCGTGGGTCAAGCTCGACGACGACGGCTGCCGTCGCCTGCTCGGCGGCGGTGTCAACGACATCGGCGGCACGTTGATGGAGGAGACCATCAGCAGGATGGCGGGCTCCGACAACGGTTCGTTCAAGACCATCAGCGACATCCGCGCTCTGGTCGAACCGACCGGGCGTCCGCTGCGCCAGCGCGACACCCTGTACGGCGAGGTCGACGCGGAGCGGCAGGCCGTCGCAGCGGCCAGTGACGGCGTCGCCGCCAGTGTGCGCAGGACCCGCCTGCCCGTGGTGTGAGTCCACGAAGAACCCCTGGACTCCTCAAGGGCCATTGAGGAGTCCAGGGGCCGATCAAGGCGACCCCGCCGCGCGGGCCCCCCCGGGAGGAGGGGGGCGCGTTCGCCGAGCCGCTGGGCCCTAGGGGCTCGGCGCGCCACGGCGGGGTCTCATCCGGTTCGGACCTGGATGGCAGGCCGGGTCCGAACCGGGGTTTCGGCGGCCTCTGGTCAGCAGGCGCCGAGGTCCTTCCAGACGCCCCACTCGCTGGGGGCGGGGGACTCGCCCTGGGTCCACCAACGGGCTTCCCAGGTCTTGCCGCCGTGGGAGACACGGTCGCCGCCGACGTAGATGGTTCCGGCGCTCCACGCGGGGGCGGTGCAGTCGCCGGGCTCAGGCTCAGGCTCGGGGCTGGGCTCGGGGTCCGGGCCGGGTCCGGGGTTGGGCTGTCCGCCGCCGGTGCTCAGGCGCTGGCCGACCGTCGTGGCAAAGGTGTAGTTGTTGGTCGCGTCCCAGTTGACGGACCAGGTCATGGCTCCGCCGATCGGACCGTAGGGGGTGGAGGGGGTGAAGGAACCGCAGTTGGTGCCGTTCTCCAGGCAGTCCAGTGCCTTGACCACGTTGTCGGCGGACTGGTAGCCGCCGCCGGCCGCCGACGGTACCGCGGGCAGGCCCAGGCCGACCTGGTCGGGGCTCAGCCCCATCTCCAGCTGGATGCACGCCTGGGCGGTCAGGAAGTCCACCGTGCCCTGGCTGTAGACCTGGCCGTCGCACCCCAGCATCGAGCCGGAGTTGTAGTACTGCATGTTGACGATGGTCAGGATGTCCTTGATGTTGCTCGCCAACTGGTAGTACTGCGCCGACTCCGACTGGAAGTCGATGGTCTGCGGTGCCATGGCGATGATCAGCTCGGGGCCGGCCTTGTCCGACAGCGAGTTCAGCGCCTGTGTCATGTACTGGGCGTTGATGCCGTGTTCGAGGTCGATGTCGACGCCGTCGAACCCGTATTCCTGCATCAGGGCGTAGGTGGTGTCGGCGAAGTTGGTGGCCTCGGTGGCGTTGCTGACGCTGACGTTGCCGAGTTCACCGCCCACCGAGATGATCACCTTGCGGCCCTGGGCCTGGGCGGCGGCGATGTCGCTCTTGAACTCTTGGTCGGTGTAACCGTTGAGCTCACCGCTGGACAGGTTGAACGTGATGCCGCCGGGGGTGCCGGCCAGGTTGTCGGCGAAGGCGACCGCAACCAGGTTGTAGGCCTCGGGAACCTCGCTGAGCTTCATCACGGTCGAGCCGTTGTTGAAGTTGTGCCAGTAGCCGGTCAGCCACGGGCCGTCGGCCGCGGTGGTGACGGGCTCCTGCGGGGCGGGAGCCGCGTGGGCAGGCGCCGAGAGCGCGGACAGCCCGGCCATGACCATTAATGCGGAAGCGGCTACTGCGACTACTGAGCGTAGTGCCTTGGGGGGCAACGGCTTACTCCTCATCGTCGGGCGGGTACGACGTGATCTGGTCGACGACGGCGCGATGCGGGTTCGGGCCGCCGGTGGGAGGCCGGGGCGGACGCATCCGAGCGCCGTCGGTTGTCTTCGCAGGGCGTCCAGATTCGGACAGTCTCGAATTGTCAATAAACGTAAAAGAAACAGGGCTGTGCGGTCAATGCAATTGGAAGGAAAGTTTTCAATATTTGTGCCGTACGTCTCTCATCCCCCACCGGGCGGTTGTCGGCCCCGTCAGGGCCGGACGGACACCGGCCCCGGCGCAGCGCCTCAAGCGCTGCCCGGGGCCGGGACGTCAGGGCCGGTGCCTCCTGCTCCTCAGCGACCGGCCCCGACCGCGTTGTGATGCCTGCCGATGGGCAGCATGAGGGGCTTCCCCGACGTCGGGTCGGTGATGACCTGGCTGTGCAGCCCGAACACGGCGTGCACCGTTTCGGGGACGAGTACCTCCTCGGGCGGGCCCGCGGCGTGGAGCCGGCCGGACGCGAGTGCGATGAGGTGGTCGGCATAGCGTGCGGCGAGGTTGAGGTCGTGGAGAACCAGCACGATCGTTGTTCCGGACGAGTGGTTGAGGTCGGTGAGCAGATCGAGGACCTCGACCTGGTGGTTGACGTCGAGGAACGTGGTGGGTTCGTCGAGCAGGAGAAGGTCCGTGCGCTGGGCCAGGGCCATGGCGATCCAGACGCGTTGGCGCTGCCCGCCGGAGAGTTCGTCGACGGGCCTGTCGGCGAGCTCGACCGTCCGCGTCGCCTCCAGGGCGGCGGCGACGGCTTCGTCGTCCTCCTTGCTCCAGCGGGACAGCATTTTCTGGTGGGGGTGCCGCCCCCGGCCCACGAGATTGCTCACCGTGATCCCCTCCGGGGCGATCGGCGACTGCGGCAGCAGGCCGAGGGTCCGGGCGACCTGCTTCGACGGAAGGCGGTGGACTTCCTTGCCGTCGAGGAGCACCCGTCCGCTCCGGGGCGCGAGGAGTCGGGACATCGAGCGGAGCAGGGTCGACTTCCCGCACGCGTTGGCCCCGACGATCGCGGTGATCTGCCCGGCGGGGATGGCGAGGTCGAGGGAGTCGATGACGGCCCGGTCCTTGTAGCCGAGTGTCAGTTCCTCGACGAGGAGTGAATGAGCCGTGGTCACAGGGAGCCTCCCACGCGGTTGGTCCGGACGATGAGGTACACGAGGTAGGGAGCGCCGAGTACGCCGGTGACGACCCCGACCGGGTAACGGGTGCCGAAAAGGAACTGTCCGGCGAAGTCGGCCACCAGTACGAGGAGCGCTCCGACCAGTGCGGCGGGAACGAGGAGGGAGCCGTTCGGGCCGACGAGGCGCGCCGCGATCGGGCCGGAGAGGAAGGCGACGAATGCGATCGGCCCCGCAGCGGCGGTCGCGAAGGCGATGAGCCCGACCGCTCCGACGATCGCGACGAGCCGGGTGCGGTCGACCCGGACCCCGAGCGCCGACGCGGTGTCCTCGCCCAGCTGGAACATGGTGAGGTTGCCCGCCTGGGAGAGGAGCACCGGAGCGATCACCAGCAGCGCGATGACGACCGGGACGACCTCGCTCCACTTGGTTCCGTTGAGGCTGCCGGTCAGCCACCGCATCGCTTCCTGGACGTCCCATTCGGCCGCCTGGTCCAGGATGTAGGTGGTAAGGCTGTCGAGCATCGCCGCGATACCGATGCCGATCAGGATGAAGCGCGTCCCGACGACTCCGTCCTTGAACGCCAGTACGTACACGAGCAAGGAGACCGCCAGCCCGGCGACGATCGCGAAGACCGACACGCCGGTCTTGTCGAGCGAGAGCATCACGATCGCGAAGGTCGCGGCCGCGCTCGCGCCCGAGCTGATGCCGATGATGTCCGGACTGGCGAGCGGGTTGCGCAGCATGGTCTGGAAGGTGACGCCGGCGAGTCCGAAGCACGCCCCGGCCACCACCGCGAGGACCGCGCGGGGCAACCGGAGCCGTCCGACGGTGAACGAAGCGCCCGGCACGTTCTCCCCGAGGATCACCCGCACGACGTCGCCGGGAGGATAGAACGTCTTTCCGATCATCAGGGTCGCGGCGAACGCGAGGACGATCAGGGTGGCGAGAACTCCGATCACGACGCGCCGTCGGCGCGCACTGCGCTTCCGGCCGTGGGCGACAGTCTCGACGGTTGCGATGCTCACAGCTCATGAACCTTTTGCCGGCGGACGATGTAGATGAAGAGGGGGGCGCCGATCAACGCGGTCACGATCCCTACGTCGACCTGTCCGGGCCGCGCCACGATACGGCCGACCACGTCCGCGGCTGTCAGGAGAGCGGCACCGCCGAGCGCCGAGAAGGGCAGGAGCCACCGGTGGTCGACACCGACGAGCAGGCGGAACACGTGCGGCACGATGAGGCCGACGAAGGCGATCGGTCCGGTGACGGCGGTGACCGCGCCGCACAGGACGACGGCACCGAGGGCCGCGCTCGCCCGCGCGACCGCGACGCGCTCTCCCAGGCCGGCGGCGAGTTCGTCGCCGAGGCTGAGCAGGTCGAGCCCCCGTGCCGAGAGCAGGCAGATGGCGAAACCGACCGCGAGGAAGGGAAGGACCTGGGAGATACTGTCGAACGTCCCGCCGCCGACACCGCCGATCTGCCAGGAGCGGACCCCGTCGACGATGTCGTTGCGCGGGAGCACGATCGCGCTGATGAACGATGCGAGGGCGGCAGAGGTCGCGGTTCCGGCGAGGGCGAGCTTGAGCGGTGTCGCGCCGCCCCGGCCCAATGATCCGATCGCGTAGACGAACACCGCGGTGACCCCCGCGCCGACGATCGCGACCCAGATGAAACTGGTCGCGGACGCCAGCCCGAAGGAGGCGATACCGGTGACGACTGCGAGGGAGGCCCCCATGTTCACGCCGAGGATGCCCGGGTCGGCCAGGGTGTTTCGGGTCACCCCCTGCATGACCGCACCCGACACGCCCAGCGCCGCGCCGGCGATGACGGCGAGCAGTGTCCGGGGGATGCGCTTGGCGACCGCGGCCTGGCCGAAGCCTTCGACCGAGCCGCCGAAGGCCGCCACGATGTCGGACCAGTCGACGTTGCGTGATCCGACGGTGACCGAGGCGCACATGAGCGCGACCAGCGCACCGAGCACCACGATCAGCCAAAGGGTCTTGCCGCGTTTCGGGCGCCGCCGTCGTGCGGCGCCCGAAACGGACAGGGAACCGTTCCTCGTCACTGCGCCTCGTCAGCTGCCGAGGCGAGGAGGGACAGGTAGTCCTCGAGGATCCAGGCGATCGACAGCGGAGTGGGGTTCGCGGCCGTGCCCAGGGGGCTGTCCCCGGGGAGGTTGACGACCGAACCGTTCTCCACCGCCGGCATCTGGGACAGCAGCGGGTCGTCGTTCAGAACGCTCACGAGTTCGTCGCCGCCGTACGTGACGATGATGTCGACGTCGTTGAACGCGTCCGCCTGCTCGGCGCTGCGGGTAAGGGCGAACCGGTCGGTTTCGGCGGAGGCCGTGGCGATGCTTTCGGGGGTCTTCAGGCCGATGTCCTCGAAGAACAGGGTGCGCGTGTCATGCGTCGTGTAGAAGCTGACCTCGCTCAGGTCCGTGGTGTCGACGTGCGTGAGGAACATCGTCGCCTTGTCCTTGATCTGCGGGTACTCCGCGACGGACTCGTCGATCTGCTGTTCGAGGTCGGCGATGAGCTCGGTTCCCTCGTCCGCCATGCCGATGGCCTGGCTGTTCAGCTCGATCATCTCCCGCCACGGGGTGCCCCACGCGGTCTCCGGGTAGGCGACGACGGGAGCGATCTCGCTCAGCGTGTCGTAGTCCTCCTGGGTCAACCCGGAGTACGCGGCGAGGATCACGTCCGGCTGGGTGTCGGCGACCGCCTCGAAGTCGATCCCGTCGGTCTCGTCGAAGAGCACCGGCTGTTCGTCCGGGGCCAGCTCGTCGAGCTTTTCCTCGACCCACGGGAGAATGCCGTCGTCGTTGTCGTCGCCGAAGTTGGCGGCTGCCATGCCGACCGGTACGACCCCCAGCGCCAGGGGGACCTCGTGGTTGGCCCAGTTCACCGTCGCGACCCGCTCGGGCTTGGACTCGATGGTCGTCGTGCCGAGAGCGTGCTCGATGGTGATGGCCGCCCAGTCGTCGGAGCCGCCACCCTCCTGACCGGAATCGGAAGGGGAGGACGAGCAGGCTGCGATCCCGACGATGAGCAGCGCAGCGGTGGGGAGCGCGGCCAGCCTTGAAACGCGGGGCATGGTTTCCTTCCGTTTTTGACCGTCTGGCCGCAGGCACAGCACTGACGTGGCCGGAGCCTCGTGACGCCCGGGGCGAACAAGGAACGGCATGCGGCGGTGAGAGACCGGTCGGGCGAAACGCCTCGATGCGGTGCATGGAAGCAGGTGCTTCCGCGACCAAGACGATGGCGAAAATAAGGGTTGCCTAACCGAACTTAGGGTGCATTTGGTTGCTGCGCAATCACGCAGATGTGACATTTTTTTCGCGAAACGGACAAAAATTGCCCGCGAGGGGGCACGACCGGTGCGTCACTGCGCGCGGAACCGCCCGGGACTCATCCCCACGATCCGCCGGAACGCCGTGCTGAACGCGCTCACCGAGTGGTACCCGACACACGCCGCGACCTCGTCGATCTCGTCCCCTCGTGTGAGCATCGACACCGCGTGCTGCACGCGGGCCGTGGCAAGCCACTGGCTGAATCCGAGGCCGGTCTCGAAACGGAACGCCCGGGTCAGGGTCCGGGTGCTGACGCCCAGCCGCGTCGCCCACGTGGCCAGGGTCGTCGTCTCGGCGGGATCGGCGCGCACGGCGGCGACGATTGGTGCCAGCAGTGACGATTCGGGGATTTGCAGGAACAGCTCATGCTGGGCCGGAGCGATCAGGTCGAGGACGATCGCCTCGGTCTTCGCCCGTGAATCCGCGGTGAGGCCGTCGGTGTTGAGCCGGCCGAGCAGGAGCCCCAGCAAAGGTGTGATGTCCACCGCGACCGGATCGTCGGAGATCGACGGCACCGCGTGAATACTGAACTGCGCGGCCCGGTGCCACGTTCCTGTGGGCGTCCATCCGGAATGGGGGATGCCCGCCGGGATCCACAGACCCACCGTCGGAGTGATCGTCCAGACCCGCATGCCGATCGCCGCGGAGGACGCACCCCGCTGGTTCCAGAGCAGTTCGTGCGTCGGATGCGAATGCTTCTCCCACAGCGTGTCGCGGGAGATGACCTCGTCCTGGCCACTGATGACGAACGGCACATCGATCTCACCGGCCGCGTAGAGGGGGAGCCGGCGGCTGTCGACGGTGCCGCGCCGCGCCGCCCCGCCGATGAACAGTTCGCCCGCGGAGGTCGGTCGGAGATCTCGTATGGCCACGTCATCCAGGCTAGCGAGCTTCCTCGGGCCTCCCGGCAGGGCGTCGGCCCGGAGCCGTCTCGGCGCGCTCGCGAAGAGTAGGGACGGCCGGCCCGCGGCCGGTCCAGGGGCCCGGCGACGGCCTAGGGGAGCGGCGGTTCTTTCAGGTCAAGCTCGCGCTGGAGGTTCTGGTAGACGTCGTGGCCGATCTCGCCCTTGCGGTAGAGCCGGGTCAGTGCCAACCGCTGGGCTGCGCCGACCTCCCGGCGCACCACAAAGGTCTCCTTGGCCCGGTCCAGCGTGGAGGGGTCGGTGTCGGCATCCGCCAGTACTTCCCGCGCCCGGGTCACCAAGAGCTCGTGCATCTGCCGGTGGGCCCGGGCGGTGTCCGCGTCCACCCGTTCGTCCGCGATGAGCTCGTCCAACCTGTCCATTGCGGCGCGGCCCATCGCCGTCTCCGCCGAGGCGATCTCCTGGAGCACCCGACTGTCGGTCCTGACCCCCAGGCGGCGCAGCAGCAGCGGGAGCGTCATCCCCTGTCCGATCAGGGTGGCCAGGACGACCGAGGCGGCCATGAAGATCAACAGGTTGCGGTCGCCGAACTCCTCGCCCTCCAGGGTCAACGGCAGTGACAACGCGATGGCCAGCGAGATCGCCCCGCGCATCCCGCTCCACCCGATTACCACCCGCTGGGCCAGCGGTCCAGAGTCCAGCCGCAGGCGACCGGGAAGGCGCCGCATCACCGGCGACACCACGACCTCCCAGAGCATCCGCACCCCGATGGCCGCGACGATCACCGCCACCGCTGCCGCGGCCAGCTGGCCGAACGGCAGCCCCGCAACGTCGGTGAGCACCTCGTGCAGCTGCAGTCCCAGCAGTACGAACAACACGGATTCCAGCAGCATCACCAGGCCCTTCCAGACGGTCTGCCCGGTCACCCGCACGCGTGGCGGCAGGAGACCGGAGCCCCTGGTGCCCAGGTAGAAGCCCGCGATCACCGCGGCCAGTACCCCCGAGAAACCCATCAGCTCGGCGGGGACGTAGGCGATGAACGGGGTCAGCAGCGCGACAACGAGCTGGGTGTTGTCGTCGTGCAGCCGGGTGCGCACCCAGGTCACCGCGACCGCCACGACAAACCCGTACGCGAGCCCGCCCGCGACCACCTTGACCAGTTCCACCACGCCGTCCACCGGGGTCAGCGGCACGGCCATCGCCGTCACGGCGAGGCTGAACAGGGTCAGGGCCACACCGTCGTTGATGAGGCTCTCGCCCTCCAGGATGGTCATCACCCGTTTGGGCGCGCCCACCCGCTTGAGCACCGCAGAGGACGCCACCGCATCGGTGGGCGCGACGGCCGCGCCCAACGCGATCGCGGCCGGCCAGGCGGTGTCGGGTAGCAGGTAGACCGCTGCCGCCGCCACGGCGAACGCCGTCACCAGCGTCATTCCCACCGCCAAGGCCACGATCGGCCGCGCCTCCGCGCGCATCTCCCTCGGCGCGGAGAAGAACGCCGCGTTGTAGATCAGTGGGGGGAGGAAGACCAACAGCACCACGTCGGGATCGACATGGATGCTCTCCATGCCGGGGACGAAGCTCACCGCGAACCCCAGCGGGACCAGAACGATCGCGTCCGGCAGTCGCAGGCGAGGTGCGATCACCCGGCCGGCCAACACCATGAGCACGATGACCAGGCCGGCGAGGACGTAGTGCTCTGCACTCAACTATCCGGACCTCCGTCGTGGCCGAAGGCCTCCACTCTCCCATGCTGCTGTCGTGTCACAGGTGAGGCCGCTACCGGGGCGTCCTCACCTGCAACACTCACCTGACCTGGATGAATTCCTCGGGGTCTCTGGGAGCGCGCTCGGCTGGGGCAGCTGCCGGGTGGCCTACCGCGACAGCCCCCATCGGCTGCCAGTGCGCGGGGACGTCGAGCACTTCGCGCACCACGTTCGGGCAGAACATCGTGGAGGACACCCAGGCCGACCCCAGCCCTTCCATGGCCAGCCCCACCAGGAGGTTCTGCACGCCGGCGCCCATCGCCACCAGGAACATCGCCTGCTCGGCCGATGCCCGCCGCTCGTCGGGGTAGGAGTGGGCCCCCTCGGCGACGAGGAACGGCACCACCAGGTACGGGGCGTGGCGCAGGACGTCGCCACGGCGCACCCTGCGCGCGATTGAGGCGTCGGTGAAGCCGTCGCGACGCAGGTCGGCCATCCATGCGTCCGCCATCGCGTCCAGCAACCGGGTCCGTTCGGCGGCCGACTCCACCAGCACGAACCGCCACGGGGTCGTGTGGTGCGGGGCCGGTGCGGTGATCGCCGCCGCCACCGCGCGGCGCACGGCCTCGGGATCCACCGGGGCCTCGCCGAACGTGCGGACCGTGCGGCGGGCGTGCAGTACGTCGCGCGAACCGTAGCGGAACATGTCCTGGTCCGCGCTGCGCACCAGGACCCGGGCCCCGTCGCCGTCGTCCTCGGTCACCAGGTGCGACAGGCCCCGCACGATCGCTGCGGGGACACCCGTGGCCTTGCCCTTGACCAGTTCGCCCGCCGCCGCGATCTCGTCGACCACCGCGCTTAGCGTCACCTCCAGCACGTTGCCGTGGGTGTCGGTGGTCCCGCGCAGGTCCTCCAGGGCGTCGATCCCCGCAGCGCCGATCGCGATGTCGGTCTGGCCCACCCGCCAGGGGCGCCCGAACGTATCGGTGACGATGACCGCGACGCTCACCCCGGACCGTTCCCACAGACCGCTCCGGATGCGCCGCGCGGACCCGTCGGGATCCTCCGGCAGCAGCAGTACGTGGCCGGCCTCCACGTTGGAGGAGTCGACGCCGGCCGCCGCCATCACCAGTCCGTGGTGGGTCTGCACGATCCGGGTCCGTCCGCGCCTGGCCACCACCCGCTGGGTCTCGGCGTCGATGGCGGCATCGCGGTCCATCGTGGTGATGCGCCCCTCGGCCTTGCTGACCACCTTGGAGGTGACCACGAGCACGTCACCGTCGCGCAGGTCGGCGGCGTCGGCCAGCAGCGCGGCCAGGTCGTCGCCCGGTCGTACCTCGGGCAGCCCGGTGATTCCTTCGATCGCGATCATCGGGTGCTCCGCCCGGTGTCGACGCCGGACAGTTCCCCGGCGAGGTCCAGCGCGGCGGCCGCGATGGCCTCGGTCGTCTCGGGGGTGCTCATGTACAGCGGCAGCGCCCGCACCTCGATGCCCGGTACCCGCGTGTGCGCATCGGCCTCGTCCACCAGCCAGCCGTCCAGGAGGTCGGCCCCGTAGTGCGCGGCGACCGCTTCCGCGCTGGTCCGCACGCCGATCGCCTTCAGGCAGGCGTCGGCCATGCCCCGCACGGGGGCGCCCCCGATGATGGGGGAGACACCGACCACGGTCGTGGCCGCCACGGCTTCCCTGATGCCGGGCACGCCCAGGATGGAGCCGACACTGACGACCGGGTTGGAGGGGGGCAGCACCACGAAGTCCGCCGTGTCGATCGCCTCCAGTACACCCGGCGCCGGCTTGGCGTCCGCCGCGCCCACGCTCACGATCGACTCCGCGTCGATCGCGGCCCGGTGGCGCACCCACCATTCCTGGAAGTGGATGGCGCGCTGCCCCTCGCCTTCGTTGACGAGAACATGCGTCTCCACCCGGTCATCGCTCATCGGCAGCAGCCGGACACCCGGCTGCCAGCGGTCGCACAACGCCTCGGTGATCGCGGAGAGGGGGTAGCCGGCCGCCATCATCTGCGCCCGCACGATGTGCGTGGCCATGTCCCGGTCGCCGAGCCCGAACCACTGCGGCTGCATCCCGTACGCGGCCAGTTCGGTCCGCACGGAGAACGTCTCGTCGGCGCGTCCCCAGCCCTGTTCCTCGTTGATGCCGCCGCCCAGCGTGTACATCACCGTGTCCAGATCCGGGCACACTCGCAGACCGAAAAGGGTGATGTCATCACCGGTGTTGCCGATGACGGTGATCTCGGTTCCGGTTGTGGTCGGGGCCTCCCGATTGTCCAGCGCGTCCTTGAGGCCGCGCAGGAACCGCGCGCCTCCGATCCCACCAGCCAGCACGACTATCCGCATGGGGACAAGTCTGGCAGGGTGGTGGGGTATGCGTGTCGTGCCCCGGCTCCGCTGGTCGCAGGACACGGTGACGGGGTGGCTGAGAAGCGCGCCCCGGTGCTCGGGGCGTCGCGTCTGCGCCGAAGACCGGATCCGCGCGAGGCGGCGCAGGCCCATCAATGCGTGCCCTGGCCGAGCCGCGCGGCTGTTGCGCGTGTCGGTCGAACCTGTGCAGACCCATTGGCTTGGATTGCTGATTCGCAATTTTTGGCCATTTCTCCTATCGGATCTTGTCCGATTCAGTTAAGAAACCAACGATATGCAAAGCTTCCACCGACGCGACAGAGAAGCAGCAGCGGAGGGGAACCTCTTGAACAACGAAGCCATCCAGCGGTTGCGCGAGCCCGCAGCCTGGGCGCTGATCGGCGCCGCGGGCGCGATCATGCTCGGTGCGCTCGTCTCCATATTCGGTGCCGATTACGACGCCACCTGGGTGATGCGCGACATCGGCCGCAACCACTTCGCGAACCCGGTGACGGTCGCCCTGCTCCTGGGCGGGGTGCTGCTCGCCGTCACCGCGCCGACCAGGTCGCCGCGCACCTTCCAGATCGTGCTGACCGCCATGATCCTGCTGGGAGCAGGGGCGGTGTTCGGATTCATCTCGTTGATCATGGGGTTCATCGCCTCCGCGAACTTCGCCGATGGCGTTGGCCACTTCTTCCTGATGGCCGGCTACCTGGCGTTCCTGGCCGTCGTGGGCCTGTTCGTGTTCCGGGTCTTCGGCGACACCGACCTGGTCCCGCGCAACGCTCCGGCCGCTCACCCCGGTGTCCCGATGCAGCCCCCGGCCGCCTATCCCGCCACGGGGGCCCAGCAGTCCTTCGCCCCGCAGAACCCCAACCTGACCGGTCAGGGGTACCCGGTGGCACCGCAGCAGCAGCCGGCCCAGCCGGGGTACGGGGAGCAGTACCAGCAGCCCCAGCAGCCGGGGTATGCGCAGCCCAGTGGTGCTCAGCCGGCCTATGGTGCGGGGCAGCAGCCGCCGAGCGGTTACGGCCAGCAGGGGTACGGGGAGCAGCAGCAGGGGGGCTACCCCCAGACCGGTGCCCAGCAGGCCTACGGCCCCGACCAGACCGGCGGCTACGCCCAGCAGCAGCCCTATGACCCCTACCAGCAGCCGGCCCAGCCGGGGTACGGGGAGCAGTACCAGCAGCCCCAGCAGCCGGGGTATGCGCAGCCCAGTGGTGCTCAGCCGGCCTATGGTGCGGGGCAGCAGCCGCCGAGCGGTTACGGCCAGCAGGGGTACGGGGAGCAGCAGCAGGGGGGCTACCCCCAGACCGGTGCCCAGCAGGCCTACGGCCCCGACCAGACCGGCGGCTACAGCCAGAGCGGTGGCCAGCCCGCCGGTTACGGCCAGCAGCAGTCGTACGACGCCTATCAGCAGCCGGCCCAGCCGGGGTACGGGGACCAGCCGTCGGCGCAGCCCGGATACGGTGAGCAGGCCCCTTCTGCCGGATACGGCGACCAGAAGCCCGCTTACCCCGGCTACGACACGGGCCAGGGTGCGTACGGAGATGCCGACGCCACGATCGTGCAGGACGCGGTCCCCGGTCCGCCGCCGGCCGGTTCCTACCCTGGGGCGGACGACCGCTCGGTCGAGCGGGCCGCCCAGGACGCCATCCAGCACGGCTGGTACCAGCAGACCCCGATCTCCGACCAGCCGCCCACCGACCAACCGGCCGCCAACCAGCGCCGCGACACGCCGTTGGACGCATTTTTCCGTTCCGACGACCAGAACGGTCCTGAAGCCTCAGCGAGGTCCGAATCGGGACAGCAGGGGTCCTACGGGGCGAGTGCGTACCCGGGGCGGGGTTCGGAGGCCCCGAGCGCCTATGGTGACAATTACCCTTCTGACCAGCAGCGACGCCCTGGTTCCGAAGGGGATGACCACTGGAAGGGGTCGTATCGCGACGGCGACCCCCGCTGACGCCCGCAGGCTCCCAGAACACCGCGAATAGGGCGTGGTAATCCGCTGGATCCGGTCACCGCGAAGCGAAGTGACTGTTCGTTACATGATATTCAGGGGATTACCACGCAACGCGCTTGACGTATAGCAAGACGCGCGCGTGTAATTTCAAGGTGTGATTCCACCTTCCCGGGGGCCGAATGGGAAGGTACATCTAGGGGGGCAATAGGAGGTGCGCGTGAGCGAGGTTATCCCGCTGACGCACGGTTCGGATGAAGATCTGGGCTGGCAAGAGCGTGCCTTGTGCGCGCAGACCGATCCCGAGGCGTTCTTTCCCGAGAAGGGCGGATCGACGCGGGAGGCCAAGAAGGTCTGCCACTCGTGCGAGGTACGTACGGAGTGCCTGGAATACGCGCTTGAGCATGATGAGCGGTTCGGTATCTGGGGGGGACTCTCCGAACGAGAGCGCCGGAGGTTGAAGAAAGCCGCCGGACAGGATTTCGATTTTCTGATTGACATGCTGTAACGGGTCGTCAGTGCGTAGGCGTGTGCCCTGGGAGCTTTGTCCAGGGCGCACGTCTTTTTTATCTTCTCTTTGCCATCCTTGATCGGGTGCGCCTGGTGTGCGAACAGCACGCTGAGTGACCGGTCGGAGGGGGTGGGAGGTGTCCCGATGGGCCCAAAACGACGGCGACCACCATGGCCGCTCCCGGACTGGCGTATCGTGATCAGCCGTTAGTGGTCTGCCCGCAATGACCGTTTGTGTCCTCTCTCCCTGCTACTTCGAGGCGAACACCAGCAGTGCTACCCCTGGACCCCACACGCCACATCGTCACGGCCGTAGTGGTCACCCATGACGGTGCCCGTTGGTTGCCCGAGACCCTGGAGGCGGTGCGCTCCCAGACGCGCCCGGTACAGCGTGTCGTCGGAGTGGACAACGGAAGCCGCGATCGAAGCAACAAGATCCTGGCCGAGTTCATCGCGCCCGAGTCGATCATCCGGATGGACCGCGCCGCCGGTTACGGCGAAGCCGTGCAGGCCGCGCTGGACCATCCGCGCTCCCGAACCGAGTTCCCCTCCTCCAAGGACGCCGTCGAGTGGGTCTGGCTGATCCACGACGACTGCACGCCCGAGCCCGAGACGCTGCAGCGACTCCTGCTCGCAGCCGCCGACGACCCGCGCGCCGCCGTCCTCGGACCCAAGCTCCGGGACTGGTTCGACCGTCGGCGGCTCATCGAGGTCGGCGTCACCATCGACGGTGCTGGACGTCGCGAGACCGGTCTGGAGCCCCGCGAGTTCGACCACGGCCAGCACGATGGAAACCGCCAGGTCCTGGCGGTCTCCAGTGCCGGGATGCTGGTGCGTCGTGACGTCTGGGAGGACCTCAACGGCTTCGACCCGGCGCTGCGCCTGTTCCGTGACGACATCGACTTCTGCTGGCGGGTGGGCGGAGCGGGCCATCGGGTCCGCATCGTCACCGACGCCGTCGCCTACCACGCGGAGGCCGCCGCCCGCCGGCGCCGCCGCATCAACGCGACCGTCGACCACCCGCGCCGCGTCGACCGCCGCAACGCCCTCTACGTCCTGCTCGCCAACTTGCCGTTCGGGGCGATGCTGTTCGCGTTGCTGCGCAACTCCTTCGGGTCGGCGCTGCGCGTTCTGACCTACATCGTCGCCAAGCAGCCCGCCAACGCCCTGGACGAGGCACTGGCCATCACGTCGGTGTTCTTCGTGATGCCGTTCCGGCTCATGATGGCCCGGGCCAGACGCCGCAAGGGGCGACGGCGCACCTACAGCGCCATCCAGCCCTACCTGGCGCACGGCGTTGCCATGCGCCAGTTCACCGACGCCGTCGCCAACCTGCTGGGCGGCGACACCGAGGCATTGGACACGGCGGGACGTCACCAGGCCGTCACCGTCGCACCCGGCACGGACGACGATCCGCTCCGCGACGACTCCGGTCTGCTGCGGCGCGCGATCACCCACCCCGGCGTCCTCCTGGTCGTCGGCCTCACCGTGATCGCCCTGGTTGCCGAGCGGTCCCTCCTGCTGGGCGGCACGCTCGCCGGCGGCGCGCTGCCACCGGTCAACGGCGGAGCCGCCGATCTCTGGGCGATGTATACCGCCACCTGGCACGACGTCGGGATCGGCTCCGACGCCATCGCCCCGCCCTACATCGGCATCCTCGCCCTGCTGTCCACCATCGCCCTGGGAAAGCCCTGGCTCGCGGTCACCGTCATCCTGTTGGGCTGCGTACCGCTCGCCGGGCTCACCGCCTACCTGTTGGCCCGCCGCGTCCTCAACTACCCGCCGGCCCAACTGTGGATGGCGGCCTCCTACGCCCTGCTGCCGGTGGCCACCGGCGCCGTCGCCCAAGGCCGCCTGGGTACCGCCCTGGTGCACGCACTGTTCCCGGTCCTGGGGCTTCTGGCGACCAACATCCTCACCCGCCCGCCGCGCCGGTCGCGCCGCGCCGCCTGGGCCCTTGCCCTGCTGCTGGCGCTCGCGACGGCCTTCGTCCCACTGGTGTGGATACTCGCCCTGGTCACCGCGGTGCTGATCGCGATCACCTTCGGCCACGTCGGCCGACGGCTCTACGCGAGCCTGGGCATCGTCCTGGCCGTGCCGCTGGTGCTCCTGCTGCCGTGGACCCTCGACCTGTTCGCGCACCCCTCGTTGTGGCTGCTGGAGGCCGGCCTCAACCGGGCCGACATCGCCGATCCCCGGATCTCGGCGGAAGCCCTGCTGCTGCTCTCCCCCGGAGGCCCGGGTCTGCCGCCGATCTGGATCACCGGGGGCTTCGTCGCTGCCGCACTGTGCGCGCTGCTGCTGCGCCGGCGCCGGATGCTGGTCGCAGTCGGCTGGTGCATCGCGCTGTTCGGCATCCTGATCGCCATCGTGCTCAGCCGTATCACCATCACCCTGCCCTACAGCACCCAGGATGCCACCGCCTGGCCCGGTGTCGCCCTGGCCTTCGCGGCCACCGCGATGCTGCTGTCCGCGGCCACCGCAGCGCAGTCCTTCGGCGACCTGTGGTCGTTGGGCGGGACCCGCCGGCTCTTCGCCGGGGGAGTGGCGGCCCTCGCCCTGGCCACGCCGATCGCCTCGGCCGGGGTCTGGATGTGGAACGGAGTACAGGGGCCGCTCAGCGGCGACGCGCCGCCCTCCGTCCCACCGTTCCTCGCCTCCTACAGCGATGACGGCACCCAGCCCCGCACCCTGGTGATCACCCCGGCCGAGGATCGGACCGTCACCTACAGTGTCCTGCGCGGTCGCGAGCCCCGGTTGGGTGAACCCCAGATCCCCGCGGACCCGGCCTCCAGCGCCCAGCTCGACGAAGTGGTGGCCGCGCTCGTCGCAGGCCGGGGCGGTGACGGTGCCGACCTGCTGTCGGAGTTCGGGATCCGCTTCGTGCTCGTCGCCTCCCCGGAGGTCGGGACGACCACCGACCTCACGCTGGTCGACACGGTGGACGCGCTGCCCGGGGTGCGCCGGCTCCAACTCGGCGACGACTTCGCGCTGTGGCGGCTCACCGCCGAGACCGGACGGCTGCGCCTGCTCACCGCCACCGACGGTGACGGTGACAGCGGGGCGACCGTTCTACAGTCCGGCCCGGTGAACGTCTCCACCACCGTCCCCGGCGGGCAGCAGGGAAGCCGCCTGGTGCTCGCCGAACCCGCTGACGGCGGTTGGAGAGCGACCGTGGACGGCGTCGAACTCAAGGGCTCCGCCAACGAGTTCGGAATGCAGGAGTTCGAGCTGTCCGATGCCGGGGGGCGGTTGGAGATCACCCGGGTCGGGATCGCCCGCCAGGTATGGCTGCTCGTCCAAGGACTCCTCGTCCTCGTCGTCCTCGTGCTCGCGCTGCCCGGCGCGCGCACCGAGGACGACCTGCGCGAGCAGGCCGCCCAGTCCACCCCCCGTCCGCGTCGACCGCGTGCCCGCCGCCGTCCCGCCAAGGACACCTCCGCGGAGCAGACCGAGAACGACGAGGCAGCAGAGGCCCCCCGCCGCACCCATGGCCGCGGCCACCGCGGCGGACGCCGCGCCCGACAGCGAGGGAGCTCCACGTGAGATTGATCGTCGAGAACCGTTTCGCGCTGCTCGGCCTCGTCATGGTCGCGTTGGCGGCGCTGTTCGGTGCGGCCCACTTGTCGCTCAACGTCGTGGCCCCCGCCGATGCCGCCCCCGTGCTCACGAGGGTGGAGTCGGCGCTGCGGGTCTGTCCGCCTCCCCAGGGAAGCGGTGCCACCCAGGTGGCAGCCTTCGCGCCCGGTGCCGAGGGCTCCGACGAGGCGGGCAGCCTCGGTGCGGCGCCCAACCGGCCCGGCGCGGAGCCCACCGAGCCGCTGCTGGAGGCCGGAGTGCCGTGGTCGTCCACCGATGTCGCGGCCGACGACGAAGACGCGTCCGGGACCCTCGTGCGCGCCGACGGTGTGCTTGCGGCAGGGCTTGAGGTGACCCAGACCAGCACGGGTGGCTCCGCCGTCACCGAGGTCCGCTGCGTGGAACCCTCGCTGAGCACCTGGTTCGTCGCGCCTGGGGGCAGGGACCTCGACGAACTGCGGCTGCACCTGTCCAACGCCGACGCCAGCGCCGCAACGGTCAACGTCGACCTGTTCGCCACGGACGGGCCCGCGTTCGCTCCCGAGACCCGCGGTGTCCAGATCGGCCCCGCCGACGACCTGGAGCTGTCCCTCATGCCGCTGGTGGAGACCACCGGCGCGGTCGCGGTGCACGTACGCACCAACTCCGGTCGGGTCGCCGCGGCGCTCTTCGCCGAAGGAAGCAAGGGCGGGGCCGCCTGGGTGCCCGCCACCGCCGAGCCCGCCACCCGGCACGTCATCCCGGGTGTCGTAGGCGGGGGAGGCAACAAGCGTCTGATCGTGACCGCCCCCGGTGATGACCCGGCGACGGTGAAGGTCCGGCTGACCACCCCGGACGGCGTCGTCGAGGACGAGTCGTTGACGTCGCTGGACGTGCCTCCGGCGGCGTCGGCCCGGTTGAGCCTGGAGGGGCCGTTGGACAAGCGGCCGGCCACCGTGGTGGTGGAGAGCGATCGGCCGGTGGTCGCAGGGATCGCGGTGGAACGGTCCGGGGGCGATGACGTCGCCTACTCCAGTGCCGTCGATCCGTTGGAGAGCGGCCCCAACGCCCGGGCCGTCGCCCCGGCAACGGGCAAGGGGACGACCTCACTGCTGCTGGGGGCTCCGCAGGAGGCCGCAGTGGTACGCCTCACCCCGATCGACAAGGACGGGGTCGCCGGGGAGCCGGTGGTCCTGACCGTGGAAGCGGCGACCACCGTCGAACCGGAGCTCGACCCCACCGGGGGCGGTACCACCTGGGTCGTCGAGGCCCTCGAAGGCGGTCCGGTCCATGCCGCCCGCAGTCTCGCCCATGACGGATCCCTGAGTATCCTGCCGCTCCCGCCCGCCCCGTCCGAGGTTCCGTTGCCCAGGGTCGCGGACAGCCTCACGAGCATCGTGCCCTGACCCGCCCGGGGGTGAAACGGCCGTCCGGAGCGGTGTCCCGGGTTCGGGGAGGACGCCCGGCTCCATGGCTCGGCACCGCGACCCGTCGCGGGCGCGCGGTGCCGATCGGTGGAAGGGCGCGGCCCGATCCGGTCACCCGGCGTCGGTCCTTCGAGCGAACAACGCCGGGCGGCCCCATGGTCGAGCAGTACGGTGCACCCGCTGCCTGATCGCGGTAGTTCGGGCCCCGCGCCCGGGCGAGGGGGGTCACGCCTCGGGGTCGACCGTCTCCGGTTCCAGGCCCAAGAGGTTGGCCACTTCCTCGACAACGGTGTCGTAGACGAGCAGTGCCATCTCCTCGGGTTCCTTCGTGCGGATCTCGACGGGGCGTCGGTAGACGATGATCCGGGCCTGTCCGGACGCGGACGCCTCCAAGCGGGAGAACGGTATACCGTCCTCCGAGGTGACGCCGGGCGGCACACGCGGGACGTCCTCGACAAGGAACTCGACGTTGGCGAGTTCCCGGGCCCAAACGCGTTCGAGCCGTTCGACGGCGTCCAGGACGAGGTCGTCGAAGACCTGGGCGCGGGTTCTGGTGATCGGGAGTTCGGGTTGTGTCAGTGGGCCGCGCACACCACGTCCGCGGCGGTCTCTGCGCCGAACTCGTCCGGCCTCGGTGTGGGAAAGGTGCAGTCGTCGCACATATCGAGACTATGCCATCGACACACCAAAGCGCAGCCCCGGGGAGGCATCGACGTGTCTGATCCATCCCGGAGCGTGCACAACCGGCACGGGAGGGGCGTAGAAGCTAGCGCAGCGGCCCGGAAAGGGATACCGTCTGTCCTCGTGAGCGTTGTCCGACGCTGCTCACGCACAGCGTGCAGGCAGCCAGCCGTCTTCACGCTTACCTATGTCTACGCTGACTCCACCGCGGTGCTCGGCCCGCTCGCCGCCTACGTCGAACCGCACTGCTACGACCTGTGCGCGATGCATGCCGACCGGCTCACCGCCCCGCGCGGCTGGGAGGTCGTCCGCCTGCCGGCCGACAACACCAGCGGTGGTCCGGGCAGCGATGATCTCGAAGCCCTGGCCAACGCCGTGCGCGAGGCGGGCCGCCCGCCCGCGATCAGGCCGCCCGCCCCCACCGGTCAGGGGGTCGAGACCAACCGCCGCGGCCACCTGCGTGTCGTCAAATCCGATCCGCCGCGCCCGGAAGAGCGTCCCCGACCGTCGGTCCACAGGCCGTCCCGCGACGCCTGAACCCGGTGCCGCCGCTCGGAGCGCACGGCTGCCGTCATCCGGGTCTTGTACGTTTGTCTCCGTGGACCGACCGCGGTCCGCGGACTCTTCAACGGGCGCACATCGACACATCCGGAGCTGCTGTGGGTGACCTCGGTCAGATCTTCAAGGCATACGACATCCGTGGAGTAATCCCGGACACCTTCGACGCCGGCATCGCCCGTTCGATCGGAGCGGCTTTCGCCCGGACAGTGGGTGGCGAGCAGATCGTCATCGCCCACGACATGCGTCCCTCCTCGCCGGAACTGGCCGAGGCTTTCGCCGAGGGCGTCACCACGCAGGGGGTGAACGTCGTCATGGCCGGACTCGGCTCGACCGACCTGCTCTACTTCGCCTCCGGAAGCCTCGGCATTCCCGGCGCCATGTTCACCGCCAGCCACAACCCGGCCCAGTACAACGGGATCAAGATGTGCCGGGCGGGTGCGGCGCCGATCAGCTCCGACACCGGCCTCGACGACATCCGGCGCCTCGCCGAGCAGGGAGTCCCCGCCCACGACGGTCCCGTCGGAACCGTCACCGAGCGCGACATGCTCGCCGACTACGCCGCTCACCTGCGTTCCCTGGTGGACCTGTCCGGCATCCGCCCCCTCAAGGTCGTCGTGGACGCCGGCAACGGAATGGGGGGCTACACCGTGCCCGCGGTGCTGGGCGACCAGATCCTCAAGGCACTGCCGCTGGAGATCCTGCCGCTGTTCTTCGAGCTGGACGGCACCTTCCCCAACCACCCGGCCAACCCCATGGACGCCGCCAACATCGTGGACCTCCAGGCGAGGGTGCGCGAGAGCGGCGCCGACCTGGGGCTGGCCTTCGACGGCGACGCCGACCGCTGCTTCGTGGTGGACGAGCGCGGGGAACCGGTCTCGCCCTCGGCGATCACCGCGCTGGTCGCGGTCCAGGAGCTCGCCAAGGACCCGGGCGCCACGATCATCCATAACCTGATCACCTCTTCCGCGGTCGCCGAGGTCGTGCGCGAGCACGGCGGTGTCCCGGTGCGCACCAGGGTCGGCCACTCCTTCATCAAGGCCACCATGGCCGAGACCGGTGCCATCTTCGGCGGCGAGCACTCGGCGCACTACTACTTCCGGGACTTCTGGAAGGCCGACACCGGCATGCTCGCCGCGATGCACGTGCTGCGGGTGCTGGGCACCGACGAGCGGGCGCTGTCGCAGATCACCGCGGAGTACGCTCGTTACGCGGACTCCGGTGAGATCAACTCCGAGGTCGCCGACCAGGCCGAGCGCGCAGCTGCCGTCGAGGCCGCCTACGCCGACCGCCAGGACGTCGCCTCGGTGGACCACCTCGACGGCCTCACAGTGACCCTCTCCGACGGTTCGTGGTTCAACCTGCGGGCCTCCAACACCGAACCGCTGCTGCGGCTCAACGCGGAGGGCCCCGACCACGCGGCGATGGCACGGCTGCGCGACGAGGTCCTGGCCATCGTCCGGGCCTAGACCGCGCCGTACCCGCTCCCCATCGACCACCATCGAGGAAGTGACCGAGGACATGACCACCAAGATCGACGAGTGGCTGCTGGACATTCTGGCCTGCCCCAAGAGCAAGGCCCCGCTTCGGTTGGACGCTGAAGCCGGCGAACTCGTCTGCGACGAGAGCGGCCTTGCCTACCCGATCCGGGACGGCATTCCGGTGCTGCTGGTCGACGAGGCACGCCAGATCGGCTAGCACCGGCATAACGACGGGCACCCGGGGCACACCGATGAGCACCCGGGGCCCCGTCCCCGCCGTGAAACACGAGGAAAGAAGCCAGTGGAATTCGAGGAGTACCGGCTCGACGACGTCGCGACCGACCCCCGCCTCGATCCTGGAGGGCTGTTGCGCCAGGCCGCCACGGGGGCTGCCCAGGTGCGCCGGTCCAGGTCGGCCGTACTGGAAGCAGGTCTGGACGTTCTCGCCCAGGAGGGGCGACCGCGTTCCGTCGTCATCGTGGGAACCGGGATCACCGCGTTCAGTGGTGACGTCCTGGAGGTCCTGTTGGGCACGGGGCTGCCGGTACCGGTGACCACCGTGGAGGGAACAAGGCTGCCCGGTTGGGTCGGCGCCTACGACCTCGTGGTCGTGGTCGCGGTCGCTTCCGGACAGGACGACGCCGGTGCCGTGGCCGTGGTGGTCGAGGCGGCTCGCCGAGGCTGCCGCCTCCTCGCCGTCGGTGTTCCCGGAGGTCCTCTCGCCGGTCCCGCGGAGCAGGTCCGCGCCCCTTATGCGGCCGTCCCGTTGTCGGGGGAGCCGCGCACGCTGTTGTGGGCGGTCGCCACCGCGCTGCTCACCGCGGTGGGCACGGCGGGGCTGCGCACCGTGCCCGAGGACGGCTACGAGGCCACCGCGGTCGCGTTGGAGGACGCCGCGCACCGTTGCGCCCCGGGGGTCGACACCTCCACCAACCCCGCCAAGGTCCTGGCGCTGGAACTCGCCGGCTCGTTGCCGGTGATCTGGGGAACCTCACCGGTCACCGCCCTGGCGGCCCGACGCTTCGCATCCCAGTTGGCCGCCGACGCGCGTTATCCCGCGCTGGCCGCCGGTACCCCGGGCGCCGTCGAGACGCAGGCCGCGACCCTGTCGGGCCCCTTGTTCCCGGCCGGCGAGCGCAGCATCTTCGACGACCCCGAGACCGGGGCCGGACTCCGGCCGCGGGTGGTCCTGCTGAAGGACGACCACGCCGCGCCTCAGGACGCAGCCGCGCTGGACGGTGCGCGGCTCAGTGCCCTCGGCGCGGGGGCCGCGGTGACGGAGATCGCCGCGAAGGGGGCCGGACCAATGGAACGTTTGGCTGGTTTGATCGCTCTAACCGATTACGCCAGTCTGTATCTGGCCGTGGCATATGCCGTGGAACCGCTGACAAATACTCTGGTCGTGCGATAGCGCCGTCCACGACCGTTCTGGAGGAGATCGATGCCCGGTCCCGAATCGCTGCTGCCGAGCGACCCCACCTCGTTCGGCGACTACAGCGTTGTCGGCCGTCTCGGGCGGGGTGGCCAGGGAATCGTCTACCTCGGGCACGACTCCTCGGGCGACGAGTACGCCATCAAGGTCCTCAACGACCAGTGGGCCCAGGACACCGACCTCCGCAAGCGCTTCGAGAAGGAGGTCCGCGCGGCGCAGAAGGTCGCCTCCTTCTGCACCGCTGCCGTCCACGAGGCCAACCTCGAAGCCGAGCCGCCCTACGTGGTCAGCGAGTACGTGCCGGGGCCCGACCTCCAGGAAGCGGTGTCCACGGAGGGGCCGCGCAAGGGCGCTTCCCTGCAACGGCTCGCGGTGTCCACCGCCACTGCGCTGGTCGCGATCCACAAGGCGGGCATCGTGCACCGCGACTTCAAGCCCGGCAACGTGCTCCTCGGCCCCGACGGCCCCCGGGTGATCGACTTCGGTATCGCCCGGGTCTCCGACAGCACCGCCACCATGACCAACTCGATCGTGGGCACCCCCTCCTACATGGCGCCCGAGCAGATCGCGGGCAAGAACATCACCGACAAGGTCGACGTCTTCGCCTGGGGCTGCGTGATCGCGTTCGCCTCCACCGGCAGCGCACCCTTCGGAGCGGACAGCGTTCCCGCTGTCGTGCACCGGGTCGTGAGCGCTCCGCCCAGCATCGACGGCGTTCCCGCCGAGATCCGTGGCATCGTCGAAGACTGCCTCGACAAGGACCCCGACAAGCGCCCCAGCGCCCAGCGGCTCCTCATGCGCCTGCTCGGCCACGACGAGGCCGAGGCGTCCACGGAGCAGGTGGTCGCCGAGGGGGAGCAGGTCGCCCAGCACAACACGGGCAGCGGACCCAACGCCGCGGCCTACCTGGCCCCGCCGCGCACCGGTCCGCAGACGCCCTTCCCCAACCAGGGCGGTCCCGCTGCCCGGCCCCAGTCCGGTCCGCAGCATGTCAGCGGGGGCTTCACCCCCAGGCCGCACCACCAGCAGCCCCAGCACCCCAACATGACCGGCGGCCTGCCCCCGGGGGTGGCCCGGCCGCCGGCGACCGGCCCCAACACCATCTACAACCGGATGCCCCCGCCCCAGGGCGTGCCGGCCAAACAGAACTTCCAGCAGAACCAGCCCGTCGACGACCCCGTGCTGTCGCAGGGCTGGGTGATCCCGGCGGTGCTCATCGTGATCATCGTGTTGATGCTGCTCCTGCTGCTGGCCGCGATCCAGTAGGCGCAGGCGTCCTCACCAGTCGGTGACGCGGTCCAGCTCGGCGCCCAGCACGGGCGCCAGGGTACGCGAGAACGTCGCGGTGAAGTGCGCGTTGTCCCAGTAGACGAGGACGTTGCCGATCACCGTGGGGCAGCGGCCGGAGCGGCACAGCGAATCGGTGAGGTCGATGAGGGCGACGTTGCCGGGAACCCCGCTCAGTTCCTCCAAGGGGGACTGCTCGGCCATCGAGTTCGCGGCGTCCCCCACACATCCCGACGGGCCCTTCGCAGCCACGCACTCGGGCACGTTGACGTCCAGCCGCGGGGTGTCGCGTACCCCGATGACCGCGATGCCCAGTGCCTCCAGTTCCGCCCAGCGGTCAAGGTAGCCCTGGACGACCGTCTCCGACCCGAAGCCGGCGCCGGTGTCGAGACTGGTGGTCGTGGCGGTGGTGAACACCGCGTCCGGTCGCAGTTCGGCGAGGCGGTCCATGACCGAGGCGTTCCACTGCGCGCACGAGGTGTACGCGGCCTTCTTGTAGGTCTGCGGGGCGTCGGTGAACAGGCACGCCCCCTTGACCAGGTTGACCACCTGCCAGTCGCGCTGCTCGGCGACGGCCAGCAGGGCGGGGAACCAGTGGGCGGCGTGCGAGGCGCCCACCAGTGCCACGGTGCGCTCGGGGGTCGAGGAGCCGTAGACGCACTCCAGCACCGTGCTGTCGGCGATCCCCTGGTTGCAGCCGTCGGCATAGGTCTGCGCCACATCGGTCGCGGCGTCCGCCGGAGCAGGGTAGATCGGCAGGTCCGGCGCGCTTCCCATCGGGCCGGCCGCGGCCCCCGGGTAGTTGGCCGGGTCGGCGACCAGTGCCTCCTGGGCGCGATCCCGCGCGTCCAGGTGCGCCGTCCAGCCGCCCGCCGCGGTCAGCACGGGAAGGAGGAAACCGGCGGCCAGCAGCAGCGACCACGTCGGTGCGGGCCTGGTCAGGGTGAGCTCCCGTGCCCGGTCCTCCACCAGTCGCTTGGTGGCCACCGCCATCAACAGGGCCAGGACCAGGACGCACGTTCCACCGAGCAGGCTCGCCGAATTCCGGTCGGTCACCGCCAGGTAGCAGACCAGGACCGGCCAGTGCCACAGGTAGAAGGAGTAGGAGACGCCCGCGACGAAGTGCAGTGGGCGCAGCGAGAGCAGCCGGTCCGCGGAGAACCGGTACCCGGTCGTTCCCGCCGCGATCACCAGGACCGCCGCGCCGGTGGGCCACAGCGCCGCGTAGCCGGGGAAGACCGTGGACACCTCCACGAGTGCGCCGCAGGCCAGTAGGGCCACCAGCCCCGTCCAGCCCATGACCGCGCGCATCGCCGCCGGAAGCCTCAGGTGGGGAAGCACGACGGCCAGCAGGCCGCCAAGGGCCAACTCCCACAACCGCGCACCGGTGTCGAAGTACGCCCAGGGCTGGTCGGTGGCGGTCATGCGGACCGAGTAGGCCAGTGACACGGCGAACACGCCGGAGACCGCGGCCAGCACCACCCGGCGCAGCGGCCATCCCAGCCGTACGGCCAGTATCGCGGCGCCTGCCACCAGCAGCGGCCACAGCAGGTAGAACTGCCCTTGTACGGCCAGTGACCAGAAGTGCTGGACCGGGCTTGCCTGCGCGTTCTGCGCGAGGTAGTCCACCGAGTTCAGCGCCAGGAGCCAGTTCTCGTAGTAGAGGGCGGCGGCCACGGTCTCCGCGAGGGCGGCGCGCCACCGGTCAGCGGGAAGGAAGACCAGGGTCGCGGCCAGCACACCCAGCAGCGTCACTCCGACGGCAGGGGAAAGCCTGCCCAAGAGCCGGGTCCAGAACGCGACCGTGTTCATCCGGCCGGTGCGCTCCACCGAGCGCACCAGGGAACCGGTGATCAAAAACCCGGTGATCAGCAGGAACACGTCCACGCCGCCCGAGACCCGGCCGAACCACACGTGGTAGACGGCCACCAGCAGCACGGCTACCGCGCGCAGTCCCTCGATCTCGGGTCGACGGGCGTCGTCGACGGCTCTGCTCGGACGCTCCCCCGCGCCGGGGACGGGCGTGACGGCGGTGGGATTGCTGAGCATGAGGATGTCGTCTCTGCGAAGAGCCAGGAAGAGGTAGCGGCCGGCTGGATGGGTCAGCGATATCGAGACATCGTCGGTTATCGCGGTTACGACGGGTTAATCCGTTGGCCAACCCAGGTTGAACCGTGTGCCACGCCTAGGGGTGGGGGCCTGTTCGACGAAAACTCCATCGGTGCGGAAAATGCGGATTTCACCTCTTCGGACTTTCGGTTCGTTTTCATACACAGCGTGGCGGTAGCGAAAAGTCACAACAGAGTGCCGCACTGTGCCCGTGCTCATCCGGCCTGCCCTGTCCGGATGGGGGATCGCAGGTTTTCGCCGGGTGCGCGCGGGTTACGGTGAGTTTCGTGAACTTCATGCGTGGCCTTGAACTCGCCCCGGACCGGTTGCCCGCTGACGTGCGAAACCGGCTCGCCGAACTCGACCGCCTCCGCCAGGTCTGGGCGGAACGACAGGTACTTCGTCCGGCCCGGAAATGGGCCGACGACCGCGTTCGACTGTTCCGTAGACACATCCTGGAGATGCGCGCGCTCTCCGGCCACGCCATGCCCGCTCCGCTCGCTGTCGAGGCGCTGACGGCCGAGGGGTGGGACGCGGCCGACCTCGACGCAGACCTGCGCGAGCAACTGCGCGGAGAGGAGAAGGCGCTCGTGGCGCTGGCGGCCGACTGCTTGGCCGGCCACCGGTTCACCCCCGAGTACCTGCAAGGGCTCGCCCGCGCCCTGGGCGGGGAGGACAACGTCCCGCCGGTGGAGATGCTGGGCGGCTGCCTGGCCGAGGCCGCCTCGGTGTGCACCCATCCCGTCGTCCGTGCCGCCGTGGTCTACCTGTGTTGCGCCGGCGCGCTGGCGCAGCAGGCATCCTCCGGCGCAATCGTTCCGGAGCAGGCCACTGCTGAGTTCGCGGCCCGTGGACAGGAGGGCCGTATCGCACTGCCGTGGGCGCTCGCCTCGATGGCGCTGATGCGGGCGAACCACCCGCCGCTGATCGCCGACCACCGAACGGCCGCGGCTTTTCGCGGTGCCCTGGTCGGTGCCGCCGACCAGGACCGGCTGGTCCGGTTGACCGGTCTGTTCGCCGACCTGGAGATCGCCGCGCTGCGCGGCGAGCTCAGTTGGGCCGCGGAGCGACCGGCTCCGGAGACAGGGGGAACGGCACTGGCCAGGGCGGTGTACCGGCGCCTCCTCACCCATCTGCGCCAGCGGGCCTCCTCGCTCTCCCTGGTGCTGCGCGAGCTCGATCCGGCGGCCCGGGTCGGGGTCGACTCCGGGGATCTCGGTGGTGACGAGCCCTACCGGGAACGCATGGACTCGGCGGCCGAACGTGCCTTGTTCGCGCGCGGCGGTTCCTCGTGGTGGGTCTGTCTCAACGCCGAGACCGAAGGGACGACCCTGCGGTTGCTGCTCACCGTCCAGGACGTCGGGGGGCCGGCCACAGGAGTACTCGCGGTCACCGCCGACGCCCGCCTCGAATCGCTGAACGAGTCACAGGACGTTCTCGACCTGGCCTCCACGGACTGCGTGACACTGCTGTCCACCGACAGCGCCGACGAACGCTGGCCCGCGGTGGCCGACCTGACCGACGAGGTCGTCTCCCGCGCGGTCAGCCATCTGACCAGCGTCATGGCCTGAGAGTCCCCGTTCGGGCCCGGTGTGCCGTCAGGCACGCCGGGCCCGGCTCAGGGCAGCGGGTGCGGTGGTGCGCTCTTGAGGAGACGCAGCGCCTTCTGCTGCTCGAAGTCGAGGGCCCGGGCAGGGGGTGGGGTCAGCCGGCCCAGCCGCTCGCCGTAGGCGCGCACCCGTACCCGGGTCGCGGGTTCGGCCAGCACGCGCAACGCGAAGGACAGCGCCGCCGGGGTGATGTCGTAGGAGCGTTCCAGCTCCAGGCCCGCGGCCACCGTCTGCACGTCGGCCTCCGTGAACCGGCGGTGCCGGTGGCCGCGTCCGGTCGGCTGTTCCTTGGTCACCGGGAGCAGGCCCAGCCCTTCCCGGTAGCGCAGCATACGGGGGGTCGTGTCGAGCCGATCGGCAGCAGCCGAGATCGGAATATCGCGCTCCATGCCCACGAATCTAACAAACCATCGTCAACTTTGCGCGTTTGGTCGTGTCCGGTCGGGGCGCGCGCCTCTAGACTCGGGACGCACCCACAGGAGGAGTTAAGAAGCATGGCATTCGACTTCAAGGTCGCGGACCTGTCGCTGGCGGAGTTCGGTCGCAACGAGATTCGCCTCGCCGAGCACGAGATGCCCGGCCTCATGGCAACGCGCGCGGAGTTCGGTGACTCCAAGCCGCTCCAGGGCGCCAGGATCATGGGTTCCCTGCACATGACCATTCAGACCGCGGTCCTGATCGAGACCCTGGTGGACCTGGGCGCCGACGTCCGCTGGGTCAGCTGCAACATCTTCTCCACCCAGGACCACGCCGCCGCGGCGGTCGTCGTCGGCCGTGACGGCACGCCGGAGGACCCCAAGGGCGTCCCGGTGTTCGCCTGGAAGGGCGAGACGCTCGAAGAGTACTGGTGGTGCACCGAGCAGGCGCTCACCTGGCCCGGCGCCGACGGCCCGAACATGATCCTCGACGACGGCGGCGACGCCACCATGCTCGTCCACAAGGGCGCCGAGTACGAGAAGGCCGGTGCGGCCCCCGACCCCGGTACCGCCGACTCCGAGGAGTTCCGCGTCGTGCTGGAGCTGCTCCAGCGCAGCATCGCCGCCGACTCCGGCAAGTGGACGAAGGTCGCCGCCCAGATCCAGGGCGTCACCGAGGAGACCACCACCGGCGTGCACCGCCTCTACGAGATGCACCGCAACGGCGAGCTGCTCTTCCCGGCGATCAACGTCAACGACTCGGTCACCAAGAGCAAGTTCGACAACAAGTACGGCTGCCGCCACTCCCTGGTCGACGGCATCAACCGCGCCACCGACGTCCTCATCGGCGGAAAGGTCGCGGTCATCGCCGGCTACGGCGACGTGGGCAAGGGCAGCGCCGAGTCGCTGCGCGGCCAGGGCGCCCGGGTGATCGTCACCGAGATCGACCCCATCTGCGCGCTCCAGGCGGCGATGGACGGCTACCAGGTCGCCACGCTCGAGGACGTCGTCGAGACCGCCGACATCTTCGTCACCACGACCGGCAACTTCAACATCATCATGGCCGGCCACATGGCCCGGATGAAGCACCAGGCCATCGTCGGCAACATCGGCCACTTCGACAACGAGATCGACATGGCGGGCCTCGCCGCGATCCCCGGCATCGAGAAGATCGAGATCAAGCCGCAGGTGCACGAGTGGCGCTTCCCCGACGGCCACTCGATCATCGTGCTGTCCGAGGGCCGCCTGCTCAACCTGGGCAACGCCACCGGCCACCCCAGCTTCGTGATGTCCAACAGCTTCACCAACCAGGTGATCGCCCAGATCGAGCTGTTCACCAAGCAGAGCGAGTACCCCACCGACGTCTACGTGCTGCCCAAGCACCTCGACGAGAAGGTGGCCCGTCTGCACCTGGACGCACTGGGCGTACGCCTGACCGAGCTCACCAAGGAGCAGGCGAGCTACATCGGCGTGGACGTCGCCGGGCCGTACAAGCCCGACCACTACCGCTACTAGCCGACCCGATGTCCCTTCCCCAGCACGACATCGCGGACCCCGGCCTCAGCGCGGCCGGGGCCCGCAGGGTGGAGTGGGCCGAGCGTTCCATGCCGGCACTGCGTCGAATCCGGGACGGATTCGCGCAGCGCCGGCCGCTGGAAGGCCTGCGGGTGGCCGCATGCATGCATGTCACCGCCGAGACCGCCAACCTCTTGCGTGCGTTGCGCGCGGGCGGGGCCGAGGTGGCGCTGGCCGCCTCCAACCCCCTGTCCACCCAGGACGACACCGCCGCCGCGCTCGTCATGGAGTACGGGGTCGGTGTGCACGCCCGTTCCGGGATGGACACCGCCACCTACGACCGCAACCTCGCCACGGTGCTGGAGTACCGTCCGCACCTGCTCCTGGACGACGGCTGCGACCTCGTCAACCTGGCACACCTGCACCGTCCGGACCTGCTCGCCGAGACCCTGGGCGGGTGCGAACAGACCACCACCGGCGTGATCCGGTTGCGCCAGATGAGCGCCGAGGGAGTACTCAAGATCCCGATGGTCGCCGTCAACGACACCGCCACCAAACGGATGTTCGACAACCGCTACGGCACCGGCCAGTCCACGATCGACGGCATCATGCGCGCCACCAACGCGTTGCTGGCCGGACGGACCCTGGTCGTGGCCGGTTTCGGTTACTGCGGACGCGGCCTGGCCGAACGTGCCCGCGGGATGGGTGCGCGCGTCGTCGTCACCGAGGTCGACCCGGTCAAGGCGCTGGACGCCGCCATGCAGGGCTATCCGGTCCTGCCCATGGCGGAGGCCGCGACGATCGGCGACGTGTTCGTCACCGTGACCGGCAACCGCGACGTCATCCGCGCAGAGCACCTGGCCGTGCTCAAGGACGGGGCGATCCTGGCCAACTCCGGTCACTTCGACGTCGAGATCGACCTCGTCGCCCTGGAAGCACTGGCCGTCGAGGTCCGACGCGAGGTCCGGCCCCAGGCCGACGAGTACGTCCTCGCCGACGGACGTCGCCTGATCCTGCTGGCGGAAGGCCGCCTCGTGAACCTCGGCGCGGCCGAGGGACATCCGGCCGCCGTGATGGACATGTCCTTCGCCGTCCAGGCCCTCACCGTGGCGTGGCTCGCCGAGCACCACGCCGACCTCGCCCCGGGGGTCGTGGAGGTCCCCGCCGCGATCGACACCGAGGTCGCGCGGCTGGAGCTCGCGGCGCTGGGCATCCGGATCGACGCGATGACCCCCGAGCAGGAGGACTACCTCAGGTCCTGGCGCGTCTGAGCCGACACCGCACGCCGGTCGCGGCCTCGTCCCGCTCACACCGTGCCCGTGCGCGAGGCGTTACGACCACTGGGAGGAACCGTGCTGTCGGCGGGCCTCCTCGCGGCGGCGGCGTTCGGCGAGGACCGCGGACAGGAACTCCGGAGGGCTCGCCCACTGGGGCGGCGGGGGAGCCACGTACCTGGCGACGGTGTTGGCGACCTGGACCCCCATCTCGTAGCGGGTGGCCTCGGTGAGCTCGTCGTAGCGCAGCACGTACTGGTGCGCCATCGACGCGGTCTCGGCCGGCAGTCCGGACAGTTCCGCGTGCTGGGCCCACTCGGCCATCCTCGGGGGCATCTCGATCGCTGTGCTCGGGCGGCGCCCCGCCCGTTCCTGGACCACCATGGTCCCGGCCAGGAAGTCCCCGACCCGGCGGCCGTCCCGGTTCAGCATCGACACCACCACCGCCACCACGCCGAAGGTCATCCACAGTTCGACGAACCCGGTCAGCCCGCGGGTCAGGGCCTGGCGGAACCGCACCGGTCCGCCGTCCTCGCTGACGACCCGCAGGCCCAGCGCGTACTTGCCCAGGGACCGGCCGCGGCTCAGCGTCTCGAAGGCCACCGGGTAGACGACGATCACCAGCACCATCGTCGCCACCGCCAGTGCCGCGGCCATGGCCGTGTCGATGGCGCCCTCGACCAGCGCCAGGAGCAGGGTCGCGCCGATCAGGACGCTCACCTGGAGGGCGACGTCGATACACAGTGCCACCATCCGGCTGGCGAACCCAGCGGGATTGAGGTCGAGGACGACCGCGTCCCCGGTCACCAACCGGGTCTGCTCGAACTGGCCGCCCTGGTTCGCCACCGTCGTCTCCCATCGCTCGCACACCGCACCGACACACCAAGTCTGTCAGGTGCTCTGATGGCCCGACGCCCGGTACGGTTCCCCGGGTTCCGCCCTGCCTTTCGCCCTCGGGGGGTCAGTAGAGTCAAAGCGTGGACCTCGATCTCTTCATCGCCGAACACCGTCCCGACTGGAACCGGTTGGAAACGCTGGTGCGCCGGCACCGCAAGCTCGACGGGCCAGAGGTGGACGAACTCGTCGAGCTGTACCAGCGGGCAGCCACCCACCTGTCGGTGCTGCGCTCCTCGGGCCAGGACCCGGCCCTGACCGGCTGGTTGTCGGGGCTGGTGGCGCGGGCCCGTTCCGTCGTGACCGGCGCGCAGTCGGGGGGCTGGCGCGACTTCGGGAGGTTCTTCACCCGCAGTTTCCCCGCCGCGCTGTACCGGCTCCGCTGGTGGTGGATGCTCACCGCGCTGGCCTGCACGGCCGTCGCCTTCGGGGTCGGCTGGTGGGTCGCGGCCAACCCGGAGGTCCAGGCCGCGATGGGCACGCCCGAAACCATCCGGTCCTACGTCGAGAACGACTTCGCGAACTACTACGTCGAGAACCCGGGAGCGTCCTTCGCCGCCCAGGTCTGGACCAACAACGCCTGGGTGGCCGCCCAGGCCATCGTGTTCGGCGCGTTCCTGTGCCTGCCGGCCGTCTACGTGCTCGCCACCAACTCCATCGGGCTGGGCCAGGCCGGCGGGTTGATGGCAGCCAACGGCAAGGCCGACGTCTTCTTCGGCCTGATCCTGCCGCACGGTCTCCTGGAGCTGACCGCGGTCTTCGTCGCCGGCGGAGTGGGGATCAAGCTCGGCTGGACCTTCATCGCGCCGGGCCACCGCACCCGGATCAGGGCCATGGGCGAGGAAGCCCGTTCAGCGATGGGCGTCGTCCTGGGGCTGGTCGTGGTCCTGTTCGTCTCCGGGCTCATCGAGGGGTTCGTCACCGGCTGGGTGCACACCACCTGGCTGCGCATCGGTATCGGGGTGGTGGCGGAGGTGCTGTTCTTCCTCTACGTGTTCACCCTGGGGCGCCGCGCCGTCCAGCAGGGGGAGACGGGCGACATCCGCGACTCCCCGCAGACGGTCGCGGTCTCCGGCTGACGCCGTGCCGCTTTCCCTCCCCGAGTACGAAGAGCGCTACAGCCGTCCCTGCGCCTTCAGCGAGATGTAGGCGTCGGCCAGTGCCGGCGCGATCTCCTCGGGGCCGGCGTCCACGACCTCGACGCCGTGGCGGCGCAGCTCCGCGGTGATGCGGCGGCGCTCGGCCAGGGTCTTCTGGGCGGCCGCCGCACCGTAGACCGACTGTGCGTCCCCGCGCTGTGCCGCCATCTCGGCCACCTTGGGGTCGCCGACCGCGGCCACCAGCACCATGTGCCGAGCGGTGAGCGCGGACAGTCGTGGCAGCAGCCCCTCCTCCATCGCGGCGGCGTTGAGGTCGGTGAGCAGCACCACCAGTTGCCGGGTCCGGCTCTGGCGCCCCAGGATCGTGGCCACCAGCCCGGCGGAGTCGGATTCCACCAGTTCCGGCTCCAATGGTGTCATCGCCCGCACGATCGCCTGGAGCGTGCTGCCCCGCCCCTGGGAGCGCACCTGCGCGCGGACGCGGCGGTCGTAGGCCAGCAGTTCCACCCGGTCGCCGGCCTTGCCGGCCAGCGCGGTCAGCAGCAGGCCGGCGTCCATCGCATGGTCCAGTCGAGGAGTGTCGCCCACGCGCCCGGCCGATGTCCGGCCGGTGTCCAGGACCACGAGCAGCCGCCGGTCCCGCTCGGGCCGCCAGGTGCGTACCACGACGGTTTCGCGGCGCGCGGTCGCGCGCCAGTCGATGGAGCGCACGTCGTCACCAGGGACGTATTCGCGCAGCGAGTCGAACTCGCTGCCCTGTCCGCGGATCATCGCGCGGTGTTGGCCGTCCAGCTCGCGCAGCTTGGACAGCTTGCCCGGGAGGTGGCGCCGGCTGTGGAACGGCGGCAGCGCCCGCACACTCCACGGCACGGCGTGCGTGGACTGGCGTGCGGCCAGCCCCAAGGGGCCGTAACTGCGCACGGTGACGTGTGCGCGATGCTGGTCGCCCCTGCGGACGGGGGTCAGCGTGGTCTCCACCCGGCGACGTTCGCCCGCCGGAACCACGAGGTCGTGGACGCGGGGGCCGGCCACGGCGCTGGGCGCCCACGCGTCGCGCACGGTCGCCCGGAGCGTGCGCTTGTCCGGGTTGGCCACGATCAGGAAGACCGCCG
Organism: Nocardiopsis ansamitocini; assembly: GCF_030268225.1. Taxonomy (GTDB): domain Bacteria; phylum Actinomycetota; class Actinomycetes; order Streptosporangiales; family Streptosporangiaceae; genus Nocardiopsis_D; species Nocardiopsis_D ansamitocini. Next base: position 125,258 of record NZ_BSQG01000008.1, read on the forward strand.
CGTCCTCGCCCAGCCGGACCGACGTCGCGCCCCCGGCTTCCAGCCGCACCCGCCGGGAGTTCGCGGCAAGGGCGAGGTCGGTCAGCAGCAGTGCCGCGAGCGCGCCGAGCACCGCCCACAGCACCCACGTGCCCGCGGGTGCGGCGAGGAACACCAGCAGCACCCCGACGAACGCCAGGAACACCGCGCGGCCAGTGATCGCCATGGGTCAGATCCGCCTTTGCTTGCTGGGGGCCGCTGATCGTGTCGTGCCCACTGTCCCGACCGCGGTCGGACCGCGCGAGGCGGAGCCGACCGCGAGGACACGGGGTCAGCGGGGAACGGGAACGGAGGAGAGCACGCTGTCGAGGACGCCGTCGGTGGTCGCCCCCTCCAGTTCGGCCTCGGGGCGCACCGCGATCCGGTGGCGCAGTGTGGCCTTGGACAGGGCTTTGACGTCGTCGGGGGTGACGTAGTCGCGACCGGACAGCCACGCCCAAGCCCGGGCGGTGCGCAGCAGCGCGGTGGCGCCGCGCGGCGACGCGCCCAGTTGCAGCGACGGGGAGGAACGGGTGGCCCGGCACAGGTCCACGATGTAGGCCAGGACCTCAGGGGCCACCCGCACGGAGCTCACCGCTGCCCGGGCGGCCACCAGCTCCGCCGCTCCGGCGACCGCCTGTACCCCGGCCGCCTCCAGGTCCGAAGGATCGAACCCGGCGGCGTGCCGGTCCAGCATCTCGACCTCCGCGTCGCGCGGCGGCAGCGGCACGATCAGTTTCAGCAGGAACCGGTCCAGCTGTGCCTCGGGCAACGGGTAGGTGCCCTCGTACTCGACGGGGTTCTGCGTGGCGGCCACCATGAACGGGTCCGGCAGCGCCAACGGCTTGCCGTCCACCGTCACCTGCCGTTCCTCCATCGCCTCCAACAGCGCCGCCTGCGTCTTGGGCGGGGTGCGGTTGATCTCGTCGGCCAGCATCAGGTTGGTGAAGACGGGGCCGTCGTGGAACTCGAACTTGGCACTGCGCGCGTCGTAGACCATCGAGCCGGTGACGTCGCCGGGCATCAGGTCGGGGGTGAACTGGACCCGCTTGTGATCCAGGGACAGAGCCGCCGACACGGAACGCACCAGGAGCGTCTTGGCGACGCCCGGCACCCCTTCCAACAACACGTGGCCGCGGCACAGCAGCGCGATGACCAGGCCGGTCACCGTCTCCTCCTGGCCGACTACGGCCTTGCCGACCTCGGAGCGCAGCGCCGTCAGCGCGGTCCGCGCGGCATCGGGGGACACCGGCTGCTCGGGGTGGTACTCGCTCACGACTGGGGTACCTCTTTCCATATCGAAGTCCGGAAGCGGGGGAGGGGACGGCACGGGCCGGGACTGGGGCTCCGCGTCACTCCCGCACCTCCCGATCGAGCGCGTCGAGCTCGTCGGCGAGCCGGACCAGCGCCGTGTCGTCGGCGGTGTAGGGGTCGCTCGGCCCACCGTAGAGCAGGGCGCGGATCTGTTCGGGGTCGCGCGGGCTGCGCTGGGACACCGCTTCGACGACCGCCTCGGGAGCGGTTTCGGTGCCCAGTCCCAGCCTGGGACGCACAGAGCTGAGGGCGCCCGAACGCAGCGCCTCCGCCGCGTTCGGGCGGGCCCGTCGCGCCGTGTACAGCCGTGCGCGTCCCTCGGTGGTCTCCGAGGCCCGCACCACGACCGGCAGCCGCTCGGCCACGAGCGGTCCCAGTCGGCGTCCGCGCCACAGCGCGAGCAGCAGCAGCGCCGCCAACAGCATGCCCGCGCCCGGCAGGAAGCCCGGGTGCAGCAGGTCGACCGGATCGGAGGCCCCACCGGTCGAGGGGACGTCGGGCAGGAACCACACCACGCCGTCGCCGGCCAGCAGGTTGATCATCAGCGCCGCGTTGCCCTCGTAGGCGAGGAAGCGGTTGCGCATCGGGTCGCCGGAGCCCAGTATCGTCACCGTCGCGTCGCCGCTGTCCGTCCTGACCAGGGCGCTTCCGCCCTCGGCCGGGTAGCAGGCGGTTGAGGCGCCGCTGTAGAGCTCCCCGCCGGTGCGCGCGTCGCCCGCGGTGCGCGCCGCCTCCAGCGTGCACTCGGGGGAGAGGACGTCGCGGTCGTCGCCGCGGCCGGTCACCTCCACGCCCGGTGCGAGGGCCTTGATCGCCTGGGTCGTCGGCTGGACCAGCAGCCGGTCGCCGGGGAGCCCGGCGAGCCGGTCGAGTTCCCCCGCGGTCAGCCGGTGCGACTTGACCAGGACGAGCACCGAGTCCGCACCCGCGGCGGCGACGGCCTCGTCGGTGTCGCGGGCGATGGTGACCGGAACGTCGAAGTCGTCGCGCAGGATCTGCACGAGTGCCCGCGACCCGTCGGGATTGGCGCCTTCGGGGTCGAGGTCGCCGATGGGGGAGGGCACGGCGTTCAGCGATACGAGTACCCCGAGCACGCTCGCCCCGACCAGGAACGCCAACGGGCCGCGCACTCGGCGCCATACTCCGGCAACGCCCACCGAGACGGCGCTCGAACCGGCCGGTGGGTCCGTCGGCGGGGACTGCGCCGCGCCGGTGGTGTCCGTGCTCATCGGGTCGGCTCCGCGTCCTTGACTGGTCGGGCGGCGCGCACCGCGTCGTCCACCGCGACGAGGGCCTGGTAGCCCTCCGCGGTGGCCGCGCGCTCGCCGTACCAGACGTCGTTGAACACGACGGCGGCCCGGTCGAGGTCGGCGCGTAGCTCAGGGAGCGGGCCCGAGGTCTCCGCGGCCAGCTCGGTCGCGGTACGGCCCGGGCGTGGGGTGATCAGGGCGCGCTCCTCAAGATCGCGGGTGATGGCGCGCAGCCGTTCCCGGATGGCGTCGGCGTACTCCTGCGCGACGGCGTGGCGTTCGGCGCGGTCGCGGTGCCCGGAGGCGGTCAGGACCGTGCCGCCGTCGACCACGGCCGCACGCTTCGCCCGGCGGGCCGGGCGCAGGTAGACGACGAGGACGACGAGCAGGACCGCGAGGAGCAGCAGCAGCGGTCCCACGACCCACCAGCCCCCGGCCACTGATCCTGCGACCTGGTTGAGGAGGGAATCCAGCCAGCCCATGGCCCAGCTGTAGAGGCGGTCGATCAGGGAGGGTTCCTGCTCCCGGTAGATCGACTTGGCCAGTTCCTCCTGCGCGGCCCGTGCAGCCTCCCCCCGGCCGACCGGATCGCTCAAAAGGGGGCTCCAGGTCGGTCGCCGGTGAGGTAGACCTCGGGTCCGACCTGGTGGCCGGACTGAGTCGCCTGCTGCAGCCGCAGGTCAAGACCCTCGCGCCGCATCCGCATGTCCAGGTACAGCAGCGCGCTGGCCCCCGCGGAGAAGGGCGTGGTCAGCGCGGTGGCCACCGCCGTCGCGACGAAATTGGTGGCCAGGGTCGCGATGACGATCGCGGTGGGGTCGGCCAGGACCAGTTGCAGTCCGGTGCCGACGATCGTGAACGGGGTCTGCAACAGGCCCGAGACGAAGCTGATGATCAGGTTGGCCAGCAGCAGGATGCCCAGGATGCGCCAGAAGCTTCCCGAGGTCAGCCGCCAGGAGCGGGCCAGGGCGGGGAACGGGCCGATGCGCTCCAGCACGATCGCGGGCATGGCCAGGGAGATCTTGGTCGCGAGCCAGGCCGTGAGTGCCACGGCGAGGACGACGCCCAGCAGTCCCGCCAGGATGCCGGCCACCGGGGCCTGGGTGATGCCGAGGGCCACCGCGAGCACGATCACCCCGAAGAACAGCGCCATGGCCGCGATCGCGAAGACGAAGGTCAGACCGGTCAGGCCGAGGATGGCCCCGACCCGGCCGCGCACGGTGGAGAAGGCCTCCTTGAAGGAGACCCGGCGGCCCAGCACCGACAGGGCCAGTACCCCGGTGAGCAGGCCCAGGAGGACGGAACCGGCCACCAGCTGCACGACGAGGCCCGCGAACAGGCTGACCATGCTGCCCAGGGAGAAGGGGAAGACCACCTCGTCGGACGGCGGGGGTGCCATCTCGAAGGACATGGCCTCCGACAGCAGCGACCCGGTGCCCAGCGTCGAGATCAGCCCCGACACCGCCATGACGATGAAGGCGATCCCGATGGTGGCGCCGGGGTTGTGGCGCACGTAACCGAACGCCCCGTTGAAGATGTCGCCGAGGGAGAGCGGACGCAGCGCGATCACCCCGGGGCGCGGTGCGGAGTACGGTGCCCATGGGTACGGGCCCTGCGGCCCCCAGCCGTGCGGGGCACCGGCACCGGGAGGCGGACCGTAGCCGGGCTGTGCGGGGCCGCCGGGAGGCGCCCCCCATCCCTGGTCGCCCGGGGGAGGGCCGTACGGTCCCTGGCCGCCGGGGGGAGGGCCGTACTGCCCCTGGTTCCCGGGGGGCGCGCCCCAGCCCTGGACCGGTGCGCCGAAAGGCTGCTGTCCGACGCCGGGGGGTGCTTCCCAGCCGCCGTTGGGAGGCTGAGCCGGTTGGGGACCGCTCCAGGGGCCGTCCTGCGGGGTGTCGGCCGGTTCCTGGCGGTCGCCCGGGGCCCGCCACGCCTGGCCGTCCTCCTGGGACATCAATCCTCCTGTGCGTCAACCGAGTGCCCGAACGGGCTTTCGACGGGTGCTTGAACGGATGGTCGTGTTCATCCACGCTATGCGACTTCAACCTACTGGTAACGGATCCACGCCGCAGGTCGCATTCGTCATGTATCACCCACCCGACGCTGTTCATTCTTTTTGTATGCTTTCGTTATCCAAACGACTGGCTCCCGGCCGGGGATCGCCGCTGTTCACACTGGACGAGACGTCCGGTCGGACGGCAGGCTGTGGCAGGGGCCGAAAAGGGGGGACCGGGCCGCCCGTGCCGACCGGTGCGCGGCCGCAGGGTTGACCTTGTGCGATGTCGCGCCGATTGATGGCAAGGTTAGGAAGTGTCGCCCGATGCGCCTCCGATGATCGGAGAGCCGTGCCACGGGGAGAAACCGGCAGAAGAGTTCGCAGTTTTGCCGCATGAGTGTCCGGAAAGGAGAAGGCGACCGGACCGTCGCCCCCAGAACGGGGACGCCGACCGACGCCGGAAAATCGATGAAGGGACGCGTACTGGTCGTCGATGACGACCTCGCTCTCGCCGAAATGCTGGGCATCGTGCTCAGAGGCGAGGGCTTTGAGCCATCGTTCGTACACGACGGCGACAAGGCCCTGGAAGCATTTCGCGAGACCAAGCCAGACCTGGTGTTGCTGGACCTCATGCTGCCCGGCGCCGACGGCATCGACGTGTGCCGCCAGATCCGGGCCGAGTCCGGCGTGCCCATCGTGATGCTCACGGCCAAGAGCGACACCGTGGACATCGTGCTCGGCCTGGAGTCGGGCGCCGATGACTACATCGTCAAGCCGTTCAAGCCCAAGGAGTTGGTGGCCCGGGTCCGGGTCAGGCTGCGCCGCACCGAGGAGCCCGCTCCGGAGGTGCTCCAGATCGGCGACATCACCATCGACGTCGCCGGGCACTCCGTGCGCCGCGGGGGCCAGCCCATCAGCCTCACCCCGCTGGAGTTCGACCTGCTCGTTGCGCTCGCGCGCAAGCCGCGCCAGGTCTTCACCCGCGAGGTGCTGCTGGAGCAGGTGTGGGGCTACCGCCACGCCGCTGACACCCGGTTGGTCAACGTGCACGTGCAGCGTCTCCGGGCCAAGATCGAGAAGGACCCGGAGCATCCCGAGGTGGTCGTCACCGTTCGCGGTGTCGGCTACAAAGCCGGAACCGCCTGAGTGGTTTGGTGAAGCAGCGGTCGCCAGGACTGGTCCTGGACGCGGACGCGGCGCGCCCGCTCGAGAGCGGGGACGCCGCGGCTTCGCGACTGCAACGGGCGGGTTCGGCGGTGCAGAAGGGGTATCTGGTCGCCCAGCGCAAGGCGCGCTCGCTGGTCAGGGGAGTGCACTCCCGCTGGCGGCGGTCGCTGCAACTGCGCGTGGTGACCAGCACCCTGCTCTTCTCCGTGCTGGTCACCGCCGTGCTCGGCTTCTTCCTGGTTCACCAGGTCCAGACCGGGCTCCTCGACGCCAAGACGCAGTCGGCGTTCAACGACCACTACGCGGGGCTGAGCACCGCGCGAAACATCATCCAGGACAGCGACCAGCAGGACCCCGACCGCCAACTCGACCAGATCATCGAGGACCTCAGCGCGCGCAGCGGCTCCACCGGCCTCTACGACGTCGTGATCATGCCCTCGGTCGGTGGCATGACGGGGCGGGTGAGCGGTGGTGTGGACGAGGCCAGCGTGCCGGAACGGCTGCGCGAGGACGTCCGCAAGAACGGCGAACTGCCCTACGGCAACTACACCGAGATCATCCGCGGCACCCAGCGGGAACCGGGCCTGGCCGTGGGCGCCCAGCTGTCCAGCACCTACGAGCTGTACTACCTCTTCCCGCTCGACCACGAGCAGCAGATGCTCAACCTGGTCCAGCAGACGCTCGTCCTGGTCGCCATCGCGTTGACGTTGCTGCTCGCCGCTGTCGCCTACGTGGTCACCCGGCAGGTGGTCACGCCGGTGCGCCAGGCCGCGAGCTCCGCGGAGAAACTCTCCTCCGGCGACCTCTCCGAACGCATGAAGGTGCGCGGCGAGGACGACCTCGCCCGGCTCGCCATGTCCTTCAACGACATGGCCGGCAGCCTCCAGGAGAAGATCCAGGAACTGGAGGAGCTGTCCAAGCTCCAGCGCCAGTTCGTCTCGGACGTCTCCCACGAACTGCGCACCCCGCTCACCACCATCCGGATGGCCGGTGACCTGCTCTACGACGACCGCGACGACCTCGATCCCACCATGCGCCGCTCGGTGGAGCTCCTACAGAGCCAGCTGGAGCGCTTCGAGGAACTGCTCGCCGACCTGCTGGAGATCAGCCGGCACGACGCGGGGGCGGCCACACTGGCGACCGGGACGGTGGACATCCGCGACTCCGTCCTCAAGGCCGTCGGTGAGGCGGAGCAGATCGCGGAGAAACGCGGCATCAAAGTGGTCCTGCGCCTGCCGGTCGACCCCTGTGTGGCCGAGTTCGACGCCCGCCGGATCAACCGCATCCTGCGCAACCTCGTGGTCAACGCGATCGAGCACAGCGAAGGCAAGGACGTCATCGTCACCGCTGCCGGGGACCGCGACGCCGTGGCCGTGGCGGTCCGCGACTTCGGTGTCGGCCTGAAGGAGGGCGAGGAGCACCTCTGCTTCGACCGCTTCTGGCGTGCCGACCCCGCGCGCGCCCGGACCACGGGCGGCACCGGCCTGGGGTTGTCCATCTCCAAGGAGGACGCACTCCTGCACGGCGGATGGCTCCAGGCGTGGGGAATGCCCGGCAAGGGATCGCAGTTCCGCCTCTCGCTCCCGCGCAAGTCCGGCGGTGAACTGCGCGGCTCGCCGCTGCCGCTGGCGCCGCCCGAGATCACCCTGGGCCGCACGCTCTCGGCGTTCAGCAGCATGCAAGGAGACTTCGACCGCAAAGGCATCTGGATCAGCGGACCGGGGGAGGACCAATGAGCAAGAACGCCGTTGCACTGCGCACCACCGCCTGGGCGGCCTGTCTCGTGACCCTCGTGGCCGGCTGCGCCACGGTGCCCACCGGCGGCCCGCCCTTCTCCGGTCGTGGCGACGACGCCGCCGGCCAGGTCGACACCTTCACCCGGCTGCTTCCCGCCGGCCCCCAGCCCGGTGTGGACGAGAAGACCCTGGTCCGCGGATTCCTCAAGGACATGGGGAGTTTCGAGGAGGACTACAAGGCCGCCAGGCTCTACATGACCTCCGACGAGCAGGTCGTCTGGAAGCCCAGCAGCCAGGTACTGGTCTACGAGGAGGACGACGTCGCCCTCGACGTCGAGACCGGTGACGACGGCGAGAGCGCCAAGGTGCGGATGCGCGCGGCCCAGGTCGCCACCATCGGCACCGACGGACAGTACGTCGCGGCCGGTGAGGGGGAATCGGTCGACACCGTCTTCGACCTCGTCCAGGTCGAGGAGGGGTGGCGCATCTCCGACCTCCCCGACGAACTGCTGCTCAGCCGGCGCGCCGTGGACCGGGTCTACCGTCCGCTCAACCTCTACTACTTCAACCGCGACGAGAGCACTCTCGTGCCCGACCCCGTGTTCCTGCCGGTGCAGCCCACCAGCGACGTGACCGAGCAGCTCTCGCGGATGCTGGCCCGGATGCTGGTCGACGGCCCCACCGACTGGTTGGCGCCCGCCGTGCACTCAGCCTTCCCCGAAGGCACCCGTGCTGACGTCAGTTACGACTCCGGCCGGGTCACCGTCGCCCTGAGCCCGGAGGCGGACGGCGTCGACGCCGAGGCGCGCTGGGGGATGAGCGCCCAACTCGTGTGGACGCTCCGACAGCTCCCCGAGATCCAGGAACTCATCCTCAGCATCGACGGTGACGAGTCGGAACTGGCCGGCGAGGGCAGCGAGAACCTTCAGGCCAACAGCGAGACGTGGAGCGGGGTCAACCCCTCGGGCACCAACGGCCAGCTGCGCTCGTACTTCATGCGCGAGGGCGTGCTGTGGTCGCTGGACTCCAACCAGCAGGAAGCCCGCACGGAGGGGGCGCCGGGCACCGGCGCGACCCCACTGGAGCTGCACGCCGTCTCCCTCGCAGAGGACCGGGTGGCGGGCATCGCGCCCGGCGGGAACTCGGTCCAGGTGGCGTCCCTCAACGAGGGCAGTGAGTACACCACCGTGCTCGACGGTGCCGACTACGCCTCGTTGTCCTGGGACGGGTACGGCAACCTCTGGGTGCTGGAGGACCCCAGCGACGCCCGGGCGGAGGGCGAGGCGCTCGACGACACCGAGCCCGGGGACCCGCCCGTCGAGGAGGAGCGCCGCCCTGCGGCCGACTCCCGGTCCGCCCGGATCTGGCTGCTGCCCGATGGCGGTGATCCCGTCGAGGTGGACATTCCCGAGCTGCGGTCGCAGCAGGTCACCAAGCTCCAGGTGTCCCGCGACGGGACCCGGGTCGCGATCCTCACCGAGGTCGGCGGGGAGGGGAGGGTCTCGGTCGGCCGGATCGTCTACGACGAGTCCGGTGTCAGCGCCCAGGGCTTCCTGCCGCTGGCCTCCGACATCGACAACGTCACCGACCTTTCCTGGCGGGGCGCCGACCAGCTCGCCGTTTTGGGACAGAAGGCCCGCGGAGCCCTTCAGGCCTACCTTGTCCCGATCAACGGGAGCGCCGACTCCACCAGCGCGGGGGTTTCCGCGGGCTCGGACATGACCAGCATCGCCGCCGGTCCGGGCCAGCCGCTGCTGTCGGGGACGGAGGAGGACTACATCTTCATGTCCAGTGACCGCCTGATGTGGCGCAAAGTCGCTGACGGCACGAACCCCGTCTACCCGGGCTGACGCTCCCGACCCGCGCTGCTGTGCGCCGGTCCCGTGCAAACTTCTCCCATCGGGCGCCGAACCGCTGGAGATCCGCTTGTCCACAGACGCGGATCCGCTTCCGGGACGCCCCCGCCGGGCAGGACAGACTCGCCGGTATGGGAATGCTCGAAGGGTGGGCCGGTGAGCTGCTGGACCTCGTGCTCGGTCAGTGCTGCGCCGGGTGCGGCCTGGGCGGCGCGCAGGTCTGCGCCGCCTGCTCCGACGCCCTGCGCCGTCGGGCACGGCGTTGCCCGGCCAGGCCCGGTTGCCCGGTGACGTGGGCGGCGTGGCCGTATGCCGGCCGCTGCCGTGACGTGCTTCTGGCCTTCAAGGACCGCGGTCGGCGTGGGCTCGCCGACCAGCTTTCCGGTTCGTTGGCCGCGGCCGTGCTGTCCGGTTCGGGTGCCGCCCGTCACATCCGGCTCGTCCCGGTTCCGGGGCGAGCCGCGTCGGTGCGCCGGCGGGGTTACGATCCGGTCCGGCTCCTGGCAGGGGCTACCGCGGCCCGATTACGGGAGGGCATGGTCGACGCCAGGGCGACGCCGATCCTGGCCTACGCCCGCCGCACCCGCCACCAGGTCGGTCTCGGAGCCGCCGAGCGTCGCACCAACCTGTCCGGTGCCATGCGGCTGCGGACCGGTGCACGGGGCCGGTTCCGCACCGGGTCGGTGGTGCTCGTCGACGACGTTCTCACCACCGGATCGACCCTCGCAGAGGCCGCCAGGGCCCTCGGTGAGGGCGGCGTGCCGGTCGCTTGCGCTGCTGTGCTCGCCGAACGCGAGTAGGCTCATGGGGCCGGGGATACCCCAGGCGAGATTTTCGGACGGACAAAGAACCTTTACCCGTGTGTCTTTTTCGCCGCTCCCGGTAGATTTTCGGGGTTGCTGGAACGCTTCCGTGGACAGCCGCTCAAATCAGTACCTGACAAGTGGCGGATCTAGGGCTAGCGTTCCAGATATGGCACCCGTCCGGGTCCGTGGTTGCGTCGGGCATGGCGTCCTCCCTGCGAGGGCGGCGGCTCGACAAGCCGATGCCAGCCGCAGGCGAAACGGCCCACGTAAGGCGACTTTTCGTCGACCGATCACGGTGCGGCTTAGAGGTAAGCCCTGCCCCTTCGGAGGTCCAGATGTCCTCCGGACAAGGGAGAAGGGCAGTAGTGGTGCACGAGCGCCGCGAGCCCCTCAGCAGGCGGATGTGGGGACGAAGACCAGGTCGGCCGGACGGGTGACATCCTCTCCGCGTGGATCGCGCCGTTCTTGGGCGCGACCCCCGCACATGGTGCCCAGGCACCGCGCGACATCAGGCACGAGGGCACGCACCTCGTGCCTGATGTCGTTTTCGGGACTTCTCCCCGCGTTTCACCGCCCTGTGGCTCTTCTCGGACGAACTGCTGCGACGCGAGGCCTTCGGCAAGTGATGAGGGCGGTTCTTGTGGGTATACGGGCAGCAACGTGGGCCACGACCACTGTGGCGGGAGAGGAGGTTGTGAAAGCTAGCCCGACGCTCACAGCGGGCGCGGCGCACACCGATCAGTTGGCCGCCGAAAAGGGCGGTCACGCCACGAAGGGGGTCTTGTGGACATCATCGTCAAGGGTCGGCGCACAGGTGTCAGCGACAAGTTCCGGCAGCATGTCGAAACGAAGCTGACCCGGCTCCACAAGTGGGAGCAGAAGGACATCATGAGCGTCGATGTGGAGGTGTCCAAGGAGCGCAGCCCCAAGCTCGCCGAGCATCGCGAGCGGGTTGAGCTGACCGTCCACTCCAGCGGTCCGGTGATTCGCGGTGAAGCCTCCGCTGATGACCGCTATACCGCCCTCGACCTCGCGCTGGACCGGATCGAGTCCCGGCTGCGCAAGGCCGCCGACCGTCGCAAGGTGCACAAGGGCAGCAACCGTGCCCCTGTCTCCGTCGCTGCCGCGACAGCCCACCTCGCCGCCGGCGGCCCCATGGGCTCCGTGGTCGAACCCCCGATCGCCCCGGACACCCCCGACTCCCCGGAATTCGACGGTGCCGCAGTCGACAACGAGTTCGCCGACGACTTCGTCGAGCTCGACACCCAGGGCGACGTTCCGGTCATCGTTCGCGAAAAATTCCACTCCGCCAAACCCATGACCATTGACCAGGCCCTTATGGAAATGGAACTCGTCGGCCACGACTTCTACCTCTTCCGGGACGAGGAGCGCGACGCCCCGAGCGTGGTCTACCGTCGGAAGGGCTTCAACTACGGCGTTCTGCGGCTCATGGAATAAAGTAAGAGACAACTGAATAGCCGTCCTGGCGCGCCGTGTCCGGTCTTGATACCGGGCACGGCGCGTTGTGGGGTAAGGCGTCCGAAGACGGTTTTTCCAGAGAAATTCCCCGTTTAGCTGGAAAACCGCGACCGAAGCGTGGTGCCTCTTCCGAGGCGGGTGCGCTTGACGAAACAATCCGTCCGCGTCTGGGTGATTTCGCCGCGTGGGAGGAAGGAACGCAGGCTGTGAGCTTGACTCCCCCCAATCGAGTGGACCCGATCAAGGTATTGGTCGTGGACGATCACGCCTTCTTCCGCCGCGGACTCGTGTCCGTGCTCGCAGAGGAGTCCGACATCGACGTCGTCGGGGAGGCGGCCGACGGTGAGGACGCGGTGACCCAGGCCGGCGACCTTCTCCCCGACGTGGTCCTGATGGACGTCCGGATGCCCAAGACCAGCGGTATCGCCGCCTGCACGGGGATCAAGAACATGGTTCCCAGTGCGAAGATCGTGATGCTGACGATGAGCGACGAGGAGGAGGACCTCTTCGAGGCCATCAAGGCCGGCGCCACCGGCTACCTCCTCAAGGAGATCTCGGTGGTGGAGCTCCCGGAGGCCGTCCGCGCGGTCGCCGGCGGACAGTCCTTCATCAACCCTTCCATGGCCACCAAGCTGATCGGCGAGTTCGCGACCCTGGCGAAGAAGGAGAAGGGGCGGCCGCAGTCCCTGCCCGCCCCGCGGTTGACCGCACGGGAGAAGGAAGTCCTGCGACTGGTCGCCCGCGGCCTCAACAACAAGGACATCGGTGAGGAGCTGTACATCTCCGACAACACCGTGAAGAACCACGTCCGCAACATCCTGGAGAAGCTCCAGCTGCATTCGCGCACGGAGGCCGCGGTCTACGCGATACGGGAGAAGTTCCTCGACGCGGACGGCGAGTGAGTACCGGAGCACACGGCCCCGCATCCGGCAGATACAGGTTCTTGGCCTCGCCGCACACGGATTTGACCGTGAAGGCAATAGGGTCTTCTACGATGGAAGGCTAGGGGATGGGTCCGTCCCATCTCCGGATGCGGGCCACGATCGCGAGGAGCGCATTAGAAGTGCCAGGCATACTCGACAAGGTCCTGCGCGCGGGTGAAGGCAAGATCCTGCGCCAGCTCAAGAAGCTCAAGGACCAGATCAACTCGATCGAGGATGATTTCGTCGATCTCACCGACGCCGAACTGCGTGAGCTGACCGACGAGTTCAAACAGCGCCTCGCCGACGGCGAAACGCTGGACGACCTGCTGCCGGAGGCGTTCGCCACGGTGCGCGAGGCGGCCAAGCGCACGCTGGGGCAGCGGCACTTCGACGTGCAGCTGATGGGCGGTGCGGCGCTGCATCGCGGCAATATCGCCGAGATGAAGACCGGTGAGGGCAAGACCCTGACCGCCACGCTCGCCGTGTACCTCAACGCGCTCGCCGGCAAGGGCGTCCACGTGGTCACCGTCAACGACTACCTCGCCCGCCGCGACGCCGAGAACATGGGGCGCGTCTACCAGTTCCTGGGCATGGAGGTCGGCGTCATCGGCCCCGACATGTCGCCCGAGGAGCGCCGCAAGGCGTACCAGGCCGACATCACCCACGGGACCAACAACGAGTTCGGCTTCGACTACCTGCGTGACAACATGGCGCTGTCGATCGACGACTGCGTGCAGCGCGAGCACTTCTTCGCGATCGTCGACGAGGTCGACTCCATCCTCATCGACGAGGCGCGCACACCGCTGATCATCAGCGGTCCGGCCGAGCAGAACTCCAAGTGGTACGGGGAGTTCGCCAAGATCGCTCCGCGGCTGCGCAAGGAGACCGACTACGAGGTCGACGAGAAGAAGCGCACCGTCGGCATCACCGAGTCCGGTGTCGCCAAGGTCGAGGACTGGCTGGGGATCGAGAACCTCTACGAGGCCGTCAACACCCCGCTGATCAGCTTCCTCAACAACTCCCTGAAGGCCAAGGAGCTGTACCGCCGCGACAAGGAGTACATCGTCAAGGACGGCGAGGTGCTCATCGTCGACGAGTTCACCGGTCGTGTCCTGCGCGGTCGCCGCTACAACGAGGGTATGCACCAGGCCATCGAGGCCAAGGAGAAGGTGAAGGTCAAGGACGAGAACCAGACCCTCGCCAAGGTCACCCTCCAGAACTACTTCCGCCTCTACGAGAAGCTGGGCGGCATGACCGGTACCGCCTCCACCGAGGCGGCCGAGTTCAACCAGACGTACAACATCGGTGTCGTGCCGATCCCGACCAACCGCGACATGATCCGCGATGACCAGCGTGACGTCGTGTACAAGTCCGAAGAGTCGAAGTTCGACGCGGTCGTGGACGACATCGCGGAGTGCCACGAGGCCGGCCAGCCGGTCCTGGTGGGCACCACCAGCGTCGAGAAGTCCGAGCTGCTGTCGAAGATGCTCAAGCGTCGCGGTGTCGCCCACGAGGTCCTCAACGCGAAGAACCACGCGCGTGAGGCGTCGATCGTGGCCCGCGCCGGAAAGCTCAAGGCCGTCACGGTCGCCACCAACATGGCCGGTCGCGGTACCGACATCATGCTGGGCGGAAACCCCGACTTCATCGCCGACGAGGAGCTCCAGACGCGCGGCCTGACCCCGCTGGAGACCCCCGAGGAGTACGAGAAGGCGTGGCCCGAGGCGCTGGAGAAGGCCCAGAAGGACGTCGAGACGGAGAACAAGCAGGTCGTCGAGGCCGGTGGCCTCTACGTCCTGGGCACCGAACGGCACGAGTCGCGCCGCATCGACAACCAGCTGCGCGGTCGTTCCGGACGCCAGGGCGACCCCGGCAAGTCCCGGTTCTACCTCTCGCTCAAGGACGACCTCATGCGGCTGTTCAACAGCGGTCGCGTCGAGATCATCATGGAGCGCCTGAACATCCCCGAGGACCAGCCCATCGAGTCCGGTGTGGTCTCCAAGGCCATCCAGGGCGCCCAGGGCCAGGTCGAGCAGCAGAACTTCGAGATCCGCAAGAACGTCCTCAAGTACGACGAGGTCCTCAACCGCCAGCGCAAGGTGGTCTACGCCGAGCGCCGCAAGGTGTTGGAGGGCGCCGACCTGCGCGAGCAGATCGAGGGCATGATCGAGGACGTCCTGGAGGGCTACGTCCGTTCCGCGACGGCCGAGGGCGAGAGCGACGACTGGGACCTGGAGCGCCTGTGGAAGGCGTTCGCTGAGGTCTTCCCGGTGGACTTCACCGCCGACCAGCTCATCGAGGAGAACGGCGGCGACGTCACGGTACTGACCCCCGACCTCATCTCGCACCGTGTCGTGGAGAACGCCCACGCCGCCTACGAGCGTCGCGAGCAGGAGCTCGGCCCGGACACCATGCGCGAGGTCGAGCGCACGGTCATCCTGCGCGTCATGGACCGCAAGTGGCGCGAGCACCTCTACGAAATGGATTACCTCCAGGAGGGCATCGGCCTGCGTGCCATGGCCCAGCGCAACCCGCTGATCGAGTACCAGCGGGAGGGCTACGACATGTTCCAGGAGATGCTCGAGGGCATCAAGGAGGAGTCGGTCCGCTTCCTGTTCAACGTCGAGGTCCAGGTGAACCGGCCGCAGGAGGGCCAGGGCATCACCGCGGCCGGAGCGGCGGCCACGGCTGCCGCGGTGCCGCTGGTGCAGGGAGCCACGGCCACGGCCCAGCCGGACGCTCCCACCGCGGTCGAGCCCGCGGTGGACGAGTCGGCCGTCGGGGAGCCGGCGGCCGAGACCGAGGCCGAGGGCGAGGGCGGCTCTACCCCGGAGGTGGTCGTCCCGGGGCTGACCGAGAACCGGCCCGACCGCTTGCAGTACAGCGCTCCCAACGAGGAGGGCGAGGCGGAGAGCCACACCGAGTCCACGAACGGCCAGTACGCCAACGCCGCGCGTAACTCGCCCTGCCCCTGCGGCTCGGGCAAGAAGTTCAAGAAGTGCCACGGGGATCCCAAGAACCGGCCCTGACCGGGGAGGATTCTGGAGGGCCCCGGGAGAGCGGCAACAGCCGCCCTCCCGGGGCCCTCGTCGTTGTTCCCCGGTTGCCAAGACCGGTGGCCCGGAGCCTCGAAGGGCTCCGGGCCACCGGTGCGGATCAGGCTCGGGGGGCTACGTCGCGGTTCCCGCGTCCGTGCCCTTGGCCGCCTCGGCGTCGGCGATCGTCGCCGCCGACGAGGGTGCGGCCTCGGCCGGTGCCTCGGCCGGCGTGCCGGCGGCCACCGTCGGCTGCTCGTCGGCGGGTTCGCGGCCCGGCGTGGGCAGGTTCAGCTTGGTGATCGCGAAGTAGAAGATCACGTAGTAGAGCGCGGCGTAGACCAGACCCAGCGCGATGATCATCCACAGGTTCGTGGTGTTGGACTTGAAGGCGTTCAGCAGCAGGTCGATGAGGCCGGCCGAGAACCCGAAGCCCAGGTGGGCCTCCAGCGCGTTCAGGATCGCCATGGAGACGCCGGTCAGCACCACGTGCACGGCGAACAGCACCGGCGCGATGAAGATGAACGCGTATTCGATCGGCTCGGTGATGCCGGTGACGAACGCCGTCAGCGCGGCGGAGATCATGATGCCGCCCACCGCCGCACGCTGGCTCGGGTGCGCCGCCCGCCAGATCGCGAGTGCCGCTGCGGGCAGACCGAACATCAGGACGGGGAAGAAGCCGGAGAGGAAGCCCCCGGCCGTGGGGTCGCCGGCAAGATAGCGGTTGATCTCGCCGTTGACGATGGCGCCGTCGGCGCCCTCGTAGCTGCCGAAGACGAACCAGACCACGGAGTTGACGATGTGGTGCAGGCCGAAGGGCAGCAGCAGCCGGTTGACGACACCGTAGACGCCCGCGCCCACCGCCCCGGAGCCGATGATCCAGTTGCCGAGGTCGTTGATCCAACCGCCCACGGTCGGCCAGACCAGGCCGAAGACGAGCGCGACGACGATCGCTGCCAGGGCGGTCACGATCGGCACGAACCGTCGCCCGCCGAAGAAGCCGAGCCAGCTCGGCAGTTTGATCCGGTAGTAGCGCTGCCACAGCAGGGCCGCGACGATACCGATGACGATGCCGCCGAGTACGTCGGTGGGGTTCTTCGCGCCCCAGTTGATCGCGGTGGAGCCGTCGGCCAGTTCGAGCGTGATGCCGGAGGCGAGCTCGCCGCCCTGCTCGAAGAACAGGTACTTGGACACCCGGTCGAAGACGAGGTAGCCCACGACGGCGGCCAGAGCGGTGGAGCCGTCGGCGCGCTTGGCGAAACCGATGGCCACGCCCACCGCGAACAACAGGGGCAGCGCGCTGAAGATCGCGTCACCGGCGGTGCCGATCACGGGGGAGACGGCGTTCATCCAGGCGAAGCCGGGGACGTCGGCCAAGCCGCCCGGCTCGGGGCCGTTGCTGCCGAGCATGTCCGGTTGTCCCAGACGCAGCAGGATGGCCGCCGCGGGTAGGACGGCGATGGGCATCATCAGGCTGCGCCCGATGCGCTGCAGGATGCCCAGTATCGGGGACGACTTCTTCGGTGCGGCGGGGAGGCCGTCGCTGACCGTCGATGAGGAACTCATCGTTGGTCCTCCTGATCACGTGGTGAGCTCGTGGCTCGTGGGAGTGGTGGGAGTGTCAGCGCTCGATGGTACGGGCCCGGGGGCGGCCGGTGCCATCAGCCGCGTTGGCGGGGGTCCAGCGTGGAATGCAGCTGGTAACGGTCGGCACGGTAGGTGGATATCGCCAGTTCGACACAGGTGCCGTTGACGAAACTGCGCCGCTGTAGGAGCAGAACGGCGCTACCGGTGGGCAGTCCGAGGAGCCGGGCGTCCGTGGGGTCGCACAGCCCGGCCTCGATGGTCTGCTCGCCGGAGTCGAGGAGAAGCCCGTAGTCGTCTTCCAGGAGTTGGTAGAGCGAGCGCCCGGAGAGTGATTCCTCACTCAGCCCGGGGGCCACCGACAACGGGATGTTGGAGCGTTCGATCGCCATCGGCTCGCCGTCGGCGGTGCGCAGGCGCTCGATGTGGTGCACGGGGCTGCCCGGGCTGATGTCGAGCATCCGGGCGACGTGCCCGCGCGCCGGGTCGATCCGGCGGGCCAGGTCCTGGGCGCCGGGCTCGAAGCCGCGGGCGCGCATGTCCTCGGTGAAGGAGGCCATCCGCAGCGACATCTCGATCTTGGGTCTGGCCAGGAAGGTGCCCTTGCCGGGGACGCGGTACAGCTTGCCCTCGGCCACGAGGTGGTCGATGGTCTGGCGCACCGTCATCCGGGACAGTCCGTAGCGCAGGCCGAGTTCGCGCTCCGAGGGCACCGCGCCGTCCACCGCGAGCTGTGTCTCGTCGATCCATTCGAGCAGGAGGTCCCTGAGTTGTGCGTACTTGGGGACGGGGCTCGTGGGGTCGATGCTCATCGCGGGTGCCTGTTCGCTTCTCTTGCGGATCGGTCGGATATGGTGCGTACTGGTATAGGCCGGACTAGACCACAGGTGCTCCCGACGTGTCAACGCTCGTGGTCGACGCTTTGTGCAGCCCCCTCGGGGGCGTGTCGTCCTGCCTGTTCAGAGAGGGTGCCCGGCTTGGTGGGGCGCGGCAAATGGGTATCGAGTAGGAAGAAGCCGATGAGTACTACGACCAGCGTCATGCGTTCGGAGATCAACGAGCAGCCCGCGGCGCTGCGCCGGACCCTGGACGTGCTCCTGCCCCAGACGACCGAGATCGCGGCGCTGGCCAAGGAGACCCGCCAAGTGCTGTTCATCGCGCGCGGCTCCTCCGACAACGCCGCCGTCTACGGCAGCTATCTCCTCCAGGCGCACTCGGGCCGGCTCGCCACCCTGGCGTCGCCCTCCATCGCCACGACCTACGGCGCCGAGGTGGACCTGTCCGGTGTGCTCGCCGTCGCCATCTCCCAGTCGGGCAAGACCGAGGAGATCGTGGAGACCATGAACTGGGCGGCCCGGTGCGGCGCCCGGACGGTCGGCATCACCAACGGTGCGGGCTCGCCCATGGCCGAGATCGCCGACGTCGCCCTGGTCACGCAGGCCGGCGACGAGTTCGCCGTTCCCGCGACCAAGACCTACACCGCCCAGCTCGCCGCGCTCGCGGTCCTGGCCCTGGGCGTGGGAGCCGACCTCTCCGAGGACGAGTTGCGCGCGGTCCCCGACGCGATCGGGGCCACCCTGGCCGGCCCCGAGGACTCCATCGACGCCATCGTGGAGAGCCTCATCGGTGTCTCCGGCGCCGTGGTCTCCGGGCGCGGGATGGCTTTCTCCACCGCGCTTGAGGCGGCCCTCAAGCTCAAGGAGGCGTGCTACCTGCACGCGATGGGGCTCTCCTACGCGGACCTGCTGCACGGCCCCATCGCGGTGGTGGACGGCCTGACCCCCGCGCTGCTGGTCGCCGCCAACTCGGGCCCGACCCTGGCCGGCACCGTCGCCCTCGCCGAGCGGGTGCGCGCGGCGGGAGCCCCCGCCTACGCCATCGGCGGCGGCGCGGCCCTGGCGGGTGCCTGCGACCTGTCCACCGGGATTCCGGACCTGCCCGAGTGGCTGGCCCCGATCAGCCTCATCGTTCCCGCGCAGATCATCACCGAGAAGCTGGCGCGCGGGCTGGGATACGACCCCGACGCGCCGCGCAGCCTCAACAAGGTCACCCAGACCTCCTAGGCCCAGGCGCCACACGCCCCTTAAGCTCGGCAAGCACACCACACATCGTTCGCGTGGGCGTCAGGGCCCGCGCTAGCCACGGAGGAACAGATGGCCGACAAGGCAGCCGCGATCGTCGCCGGACTGGGCGGCGCCGGCAACATCGAGGACATCGAGGCCTGCATCACGCGTCTGCGCACCGAGGTCACCGATGCCGCCAAGGTCGACCAGGCCGCGTTGAAGGCGGCCGGCGCGCACGGAGTGCTGGTCTCCGGCAACATCGTGCAGGTCGTCGTCGGACCCGAGGCGGACTCGCTCACCGACGACATCAACGACCTGCTCGACTGATCTCACCCGCATCAACTCCGGGCAGGGCGGTCCGGCCGGGCCGGCTCCCAGCAGGTGGGAGCCGCCCGGCGCCGTCTCCCCGGCCGAGGAGGCAACGACAGTGCTTTCCGTGCTTTCGCCCGTGACAGGTACGGCGGTGGGACTCGAAGAGGTCCCCGATCCGGTGTTCGCCCAAGGGATGGTCGGGCCGGGAACAGCGATCCGGCCCGAACCGGGGCTCCAGACCGCGGTCTCCCCGGTCGACGGACGGGTGGTCAAGCTGCATCCGCACGCCTTCGTCGTCGTCGGCGCGGCCGACGGGAACGGCAACGGCGGCAAGGGTGTCCTGGTCCACCTGGGCATCGACACCGTCCGGCTCGACGGCAAGGGCTTCACCGCCCTGGTCGCGGAGGGGGACGACGTCGTCGCCGGCCAGGACCTGATCCGATGGAACCCCACCGATGTCCTCGAAGGCGGATTGTCGCCGATCGTTCCGGTCATCGCCCTGGACGCGGTCGGGGACGTGGTCTCGCGCCCGGTCACCGGGGAAGTGAATCGGGGAGCACTGCTGTTTCAGTGGGCGTGAGCGAATTGATAACCGATGACACCCGACCGCGTGCCGCCCTGTTCGACCTCGACGGCACCCTGATCAACAGCGAACCCCGCAGCATGGCCGTGTGGTCCAGGCTGCTCACCGCCTACGGTGTTCCCCACGACGACCAGGTCCTGCACGGTTTCATGGGGCGGCGCGGGGTGGACGTCCTCGCCGAGCAGCCGCACCTGTTCCCCGGGCTCAGCCTCGCCGAGCTCAGGGGCGAGATCCGCCGGCACGGCGAGGCGCCCGGGCTCCCCGACGTCGAGCACCTTCCCGAATCGGTGGCGTTCCTGCGCGTCCTGCACGCCGAGGGAGTGCCGTTCGGCCTGGTCACCTCGGCGGGGCGCGACTGGGCGGAGCTCGCCCTGGAGCAGCTCGGCGTCCGCGAACTGTTCCGGGGGCTGGTCACGGCCGACGACGTCACCGAGGGCAAGCCGCACCCGCAGGGGTACCTCGACGGCGCGCGGATCCTCGGCTACGCCCCCGAGCACATCGTGGTCTTCGAGGACACCCCGGCCGGAATCCTGGCCGGCAAGAGCGCGGGAATGCGGGTCGTGGGCATCACCACGACCCACGCCCGCTCCGTACTGGGACAGGCCGACCTGGTGGTCGACCATCTCACCGAGGTCGACTGGCCGCGCCTGGCCGCCCGAACCTGACCGCCCACCCCCTGACATCCCCATCCCCTGGTGCGGCGCGGTGCGTCCGCGTCTCGCACCACGGCCCCGTCGCGGGGCCGACGACATCGAAGCGAGGTAGCACCGTGGCCGAGCGCCGGGTGAAGATCGAGTCCAAGGTCGGGCTGCACGCCCGTCCGGCGTCCCTGTTCGTCAAGGCCGCATCCGCGTTCGACGGCGACGTGCACGTCGCCAAGGGCGACGCCGCACCGGTGTCGGCCAAGAGCATCCTGGGGGTCATGAGCCTGGGGGCCAAGCACGGCGACGAGATCGTCGTCACCGCCGAGGGGGAGGGCGCCGAGGCGCTGCTGGACACCCTCGCCGAGATCGCCAACGCCGACTGACCGCACGGGCGTCCCGGTGCGCACGGTTCCCCCGCACCGGGACGCCCCGCCCGCCCGGCCCCTCCTCCCACCGACCAGTCAGGATTGCCCATGACCGATCCAGTAGCCCCCCAGGGGCCGGTGGCGCTGTCCGGCGTCGGAGTCAGCACCGGGACGGGATACGGCCCCGCCCTCCGGTTGAGCCGTGCGGCGCCCATTCCCGCCGAGGGTGAATCGCACACCGGCGACGCGGACGCGGAGACGGCCGCTGCCCGCGCGGCGCTGGAGGGGACCGCCGCCGAACTCACCGAACGCGGCGAGCGGGCCGGCCGGGAAGCGCAGGAGGTCCTGGAGGCCCAGGCCCTCATGGCCCGCGACCCGGGGCTGGCCGCCGACGTCGAACGCCGGATCGCCGGGGGCGCCTCGGCGGCCCGCGCCGTCCACGACGCCTTCGTCGGCTACCGCGCACTGCTTTCCGAGGCCGGCGCCTTCTTCGCCGCGCGCGTCGCCGACCTCGACGACGTGCGCGACCGGGTCGTCGCCACCCTCATGGGGCTCCCCGTCCCGGGCGTGCCCCACTCGGACGTGCCCTTCGTCCTGCTCGCCCACGACCTCGCCCCGGCCGACACCGCACTGCTGGACCCCGACCTGGTGCTCGCCTTCGTCACCGTGGAGGGCGGCCCCACCAGCCACACCGCCATCCTGGCCCGCTCCCTGGGGCTGCCGGCGGTCGTCGCCTGCGCCGGGTCGAACCTGATCGCCGAGCACACCCCGGTACTGGTGGACGGCGCCACCGGTGAGGTCGCGGTGCGCCCCGATCCCCAACAGGTGGAGCGCGCCAAGGCCCGTGCCGCGGTGCGCGCCGAGGCCGCCGCGCGCAGCACCGGTCCGGGGCGGACCTGTGACGGCCACCCGGTTCCGCTGCTCGCCAACATCGGCGGTCCTCAGGACCTGCCCGCTGCCCTGGAACTGGGAGCGGAAGGGGTGGGCCTGTACCGCAGCGAATTCCTCTTCCTCGACCGCGCCGACGCCCCGGCCCACGACGAGCAGGTCGCCGCCTACCGCGCCGTCCTGGAGGCGTTCCCCGGCGCGAAGGTCGTGGTGCGTACCCTGGACTCCGGCGCGGACAAGCCGCTGGCCTTCCTGCCCCCGAGGGCGCCCGAGCCCAACCCCGCACTGGGCGAACGGGGCCTGCGCATGATGCGCCGCCACCCCGAGATCCTGCGCGCCCAGCTCGCGGCCCTGGCCGACGCCCACCGCGACACCGAGGCCGACCTGCACGTGATGGCGCCGATGGTCACCGACGTCGAGGACGCCGAGTGGTTCGCCGCAGAGGCCGCCGCGGCCGGACTCGCCACCGCGGGGGTCATGGTCGAGGTCCCGGCCGCGGCCCTGCGCGCCGCCCGCCTCACGGATGCGGCCGCGTTCTTCAGTATCGGCACCAACGACCTCACCCAGTACGCCTGCGCCGCGGACCGGGAGGCGGGTTCGCTGAGCCGTTTCCAGGACTCCTGGCAGCCGGGGGTGCTGGAACTGGTGGCGATGACCGCGCGGGCCGCCCGGGAGGCGGAGCGCTCCTGCGGGGTCTGCGGCGAGGCCGCCGCCGACCCGTTCCTGGCCTGCGTCCTGGTGGGCATGGGGGTCGACAGCCTGTCGATGGGTGCCACCGCGCTGCCCCTCGTGCGCGCGGCCCTGGCCGCCTCCAGCCTCGCGCAGTGCCGGGCGGCGGCCGAGGCGGCCCTGGCCGCCCGCGGGGCCGCCGAGGCCAAGCAGGCCGCGCGGGACGCCCTGCCGGGCGTGACCGCGCTGGGGGTGTGACGCACCGGGGACCGGAGTGACCCACCGTGGCCCTGGACACCCTCCGGCCGCGCCCGGTCCGGCGCGGCAGGGGCTCGACCCGCGACTGAACCGGGTGCGCGGGCGCGACGCCCCCCCCGCGCGCCGGGCGGTGCGGCGCCCGGCTCGGGCGAACCCGGCGAACTCCCGCCGGCGGCGGGCTAGGGTGGGCGCCGAACCCCCCGATCCGCCGACCGAAAGCCACCACCATGTCCCTTCGACGTCTCCTCGCGCCGCTCTGTGCGGGGACCCTCCTGCTCACCACCGCCTGTTCCGAAGGGGGTGAGGTCGCCCCGGCGCCGCGCGCCGACCCGCCCGCGGCGTCGGACCCGGGGGAGGGCGCGGCCGAGATCCTGGCGGACATGAGCCTGGAGGAGAAGGTCGGCCAGCTGTTCGTGCCGACCCTGACCGGGACCACCCCCGAGGAGAGCGCCGAGGTGATCTCGGCCTACCACCCGGGCGGCTTCATCTACTTCCCCGACAACCTCCAGGACACCGAGCAGATCGTCGCGCTGTCCAACGGTCTCCAGGACCGCGCGGTGGACGACTCCGGGGTCCCGATGTTCCTGGGGATCGACCAGGAGCAGGGCATGGTCTCCCGGTTGCCCGTCGGCGAGCGGTTCCCCGACGCGATGGCGGTGGGTGCGACCCGCGACCCCGACGCCGCGACCTCGCTGGCCTCGGTCACCGCCGCGGAGCTGTCGGCGCTGGGCATCAACCTCGACTACGCGCCGGTGGCCGACGTCAACATCAACGCCGACAACCCCGTCATCGGCATCCGCTCCTTCGGCTCCGACCCCGCGCTGGTCAGCGAGCTCATGACCGCCGAGGCCGACGCGTTCGAGGCCGGCGGCGTGGTGCCCGTGGCCAAGCACTTCCCCGGCCACGGCGACACCGACGTGGACAGCCACACGGGCCTGCCCGTCATCGACAAGACCCGCGCGGAGTGGGAGGAGGTGGACCTCCCGCCGTTCGTGGCGGCCGTGGAGTCCGACATCGACATGATCATGATCGCCCACGTGTTCATGCCCGAGCTGGACGACTCCGGCGAGCCCGCGACCCTCTCGCCCGGGATCGTCACCGGCATCCTGCGCGAGGAGCTCGGCTACGACGGAGTGGTCAGCACCGACGCCCTCAACATGGAGGGCGTGCGCCAGACCCACGACGACGGAGAGATCGCGGTCATGGCGGTCCTCGCTGGCGCCGACCAGCTGCTGATGCCCCCGGACCTGGCCACCGCGCACGCCGCCGTCGTGTCGGCGGTCGAGGAGGGGCGCATCACCGAGGAGCGCCTGGACGAGTCGGTGCTGCGGGTGCTGCGCCTGAAGCTGCGGCGCGGCCTGTTCGACGCCGCCCCGGTCGACCCGGGGGAGGCCGCCGAGGTCGTGGGGTCCGCCGAGCACAAGGACGCCGCCCAGCAGGTGGCGGATTCCTCGGTGACGCTGCTGCGCAACGAGGGCGGCGTGCTGCCGTTGCGGGAGGGAGCGTCGGTGCGGGTGGTCGGTTCCGGCTCGGAGGAGATCGGCGCGGAACTCGAAGGCATGGGCTTCACCCTCGCGGCCTCGGCGGCCGACGCCGACGTGGCGGTGGTGGGCACCAACGGCGCGCGCGGCGACGCCGAGCAGAAGGGCCTGGTCACCCAGGCCCAGGACGCGGGCGTCCCGGTGGTCGTGGTGGCCCAGGGCAATCCGTACGACATCAGCGAGCTGCCCGGCCTGGACGGCTACCTCGCCACGTACTCGTCGGTGGACGTCTCCCGCGCTGCGGCGGCCCGCGTGATCGCCGGAGAGGTGAACCCGTCGGGTCGCCTCCCGGTGGACATCCCGGGCACGGACTTGGCGTTCGGCGACGGCCTCACCTACTAGGACGGCACAGGGGCGGCACCTCCCCACCGGCCACCCGGGCCCGGGCGGGGAGGCTGCCTCGCGGCCGCGACCAGGGGATTGCCTGTTATGCACTTTTTGTTTGCGGAGTCCGTTTCTCCACAAGTGAATGAAAAAGCGGTTACCCGCTGGTAGAGTCCCAGGTCAACAAGAGTGCTCCCCGCGTATGCGGGGATGGTCCGTTCGCGATCAGCGTCGTGTGGGCGTGGATGCGGTGCTCCCCGCGTATGCGGGGATGGTCCCAATGACAACTGCGTCGAGGTCCAAGACTGTGTGGTGCTCCCCGCGTATGCGGGGATGGTCCGCGACCATTCGTTTTCAAATACGCATCGAGGATGTGCTCCCCGCGTATGCGGGGATGGTTGTTTCGCCTCATATCCAGTGGACAGTCGCCTGCCGTGTACCTCGTCTGGGCGGTGGCCAGGTGTGGCGGTATGCCTTTGCGGTGGGTCGGGAGTGGTTCTGCTTTGGTGGGAAGTTCTCGCCTGGCGTCGTTGTAAGAGGTAGGCTCGGCCTTGGATGAATACACCGAAGGGCCCCGGTTTTCCGGGGCCCTTCGCGTTTTTCAGGGGTCTAGAGGTGGCCGGTGCGGATTGCGCCGAGCAGTGCGCACCACTCGGTGTCGCCGAATTCGATGTGGCCCAGGGGCCGGTTCTGGGTGTCGCGGACGGCTGCGCCGTTGAGTAGTCCGGCCACTTCCACACAGTCCTGGTTGGTGCTGCTGTAGCTGCTCTTGCGGAACGTCAGACCGGCAGATGAATCCACAGGTTCTCCCTACAGGTTGGCGAGCATGTCTTTCATGAGTTCGATCGACTCCGACTGGGACCGTGCGGTCACTTGGAGGTGATCGAAGACGTGTCGGTACTCGGCGATGTCGTCGTCCTCTTCGAGGAAGAGTCCGTCTGTCCGGGTTTCCAGGAACACCATCGGTGCGTCGAGTTCTTCTGGGAAGTCCATGATCACGAACGGTCCGCTCAGGCCAGGGTGCAAGCCTGCGGAGAAGGGCAGCACCTGGACGGTGATGGCGTTGTCAGGGCGTTCGGACAAGGCGATCAGGTGCTGTAGTTGTTGTTCGGCTACACCGTTGGCAACTGGGAGGCGTCGCAGGACTCCCTCGTCGATGACTGCCCAGATCGTCGGTGGGAAATCTGCGGAGAGTACGTCTTGCCTGGCCATTCGCGCGGCGACTGCTCGTTCGACGGCTTCGGGGGAGGGGCGGGTGAGTGCGGCTTGCGCCGAGGCTTGTGCGTAGTCGCGGGTCTGGAGAAGTCCGGGTACGACAAGGGGCTGGTATGTCCAGACGACGGCTGCTTCGGCTTCAAATCCTACGAAGCTGGATTCGCCGAAGACGTCTTTGAACTTTGCCCACCAGCCGCGTTCTCGGGATTGGCGGGCCAGGGTGAGTACGGCTTCTCGCTGCGCGGGGTCGGTGACTTCGTACAGGTCGAGTAGCTGCTTCAAGTTCCCCAGGTCGGGGCGCGACCATTTGTTGCCCTCCATGTGCGCCAGGCGGCCGCGTGACCATTCCAGCGCGCTTGCTGCCACTTCCAGGGTCTTGCCGGACTCGGTGCGTAGGTGCCGGAGCAGTGCGGAGAGGCGACGCCTGCGGACGGTGGGGCTGATTCTCCTGCTCAACACGGCTCCTCGTGGGGGACTGGGCCTTGATCGTAGGCCGATCTTCCCAAGTGGGCATCTTTCGGAATTCTGATATCGGATTCTGTTCGTTTGCTTGCAAACTTTAGATTCCTAAGTTAATCATAGGAGTGTATTCATTCGATGGGCCGCCTTCATCCAGCGGCCGTGCACCCCCGGGAGGGGACCCTCATGCGTTTCTTTTCCCTGCTCGCGTTGGCGAGTGTGTTGTTGGTGGCGGCGGTGATGCCCGCTCGGCGGGTGGGCCGTCACTGCGCCGGTGCCCCCGAAGCCGTGTCGGGTGTGCCCGGGGCGCAGTCCGCACCGATGCGTCAGGCGCGGGTGGTGCCGCGTATTCCGGACTATCCGCGTTTCGCTGAGGTGGCGGAGTCGCATTCGGCTCTGTGGGAGGTGACCTACCGTTACGGCGAGGCCGCGCCTTATTCCGCGCGCAACCGGGTCACCGCCCACGTGCTCGCGGTCTCCGACGTGGAGTTGTTGGATCACTGCCTGCACGTCTACGAGCCGCCCTCACCGCTGCGCGCCTACACCGCACCGCGCGTACGCGCCTACGCCCAGGCTTCGGCGCAGTGCCCGCCGGGCCGGTGAGCGCGGTGTGCATCCCCGACAGTGTTACTGCGGCCCTGGCCCGGGTGCGGTGGGACTTCCCGGCCTGGACCATCACCCACACCTCCGATACCGACCCCCAACGGATGTGGAGCGCCCACCGGCGCGCACCCCTGACCCGGGCCGAACACAGCAGCGGGCGCAAGCGTCACCTGCACGCCCCCACCCTCGACGCCCTCCTTGCCCAGCTGGGCGCCGAACAGCGGGCCCTGGACGACCACCCCTACTCCTCGGACCACTTCGGCCGGTGACCGACCGGACGTCAAGCGGGGGCCGCGCGTTCGCTCACCCCGACACGCGGCCCCTCCCACCCCTCGACCACCAGGTGTGCGCCTGCCCTCTCGCGGCGGGTGCCGGTTCTGCCCGAACGGACTCCATTCCCTCATGTCTTGCACCGACCCCACCCCCACCGGCCCCGACCCGGATACGGCGTTGGAAGGCGTCCACGGCGGCCTGTTGATGAATCGCCAGGTCGCGACCCTGTTCGGGGTGGACGCCTCCACCGTGGCCCGCTGGGCCAACAAGGGCCTCATCACCTACGTCAACACCCCAGGCGGAGCGCGCCGCTACCCCGCAGCCCAGTTCCACGACCTGCTGCGCGAAACCCCGCGCACTAGCTCTGTCAACCACACCGGCCCGCTGGGCCACGCGGACTCTCCCGGCCGGACACTCCCTGATGGGTGGTGACGTCTCCGGCGCGCTCGTCAAACACCAACGCAACCTCGCGTTGGACGAACCCCACGGCCACATCCGCGCCTTCGCACCCTCGGTCGTGCCCGCCCCCCTGCAAACCGCTACCTACGCCCGTACGGTCCTGACCGCTTCAGGGCTGTTACGGCCTGAGCATGTGGAAGAGGTCGTGGCGATCCGGATGCGCCGCCAGCGCCTATTGATCGACGCCGAACACCCCCGCACCTACGTGGTGACCGAGACGGCGCTGCGTCGTCCTATCGGTGGGGTGGAGACCATGACCGAACAACACCTGCTGCTCCTGGCGTTGGCCGAGTTGGCGCACGTCACCCTGCGTGTCCTGCCCGAGAAGCAGGACCCTCCGGTGATCTGGTCCTGCGGGTTCACCCTGACCGAGAACGCCACCACCGTGGAAGCCATCCCCTTCCCCCTGGCGTTGCCGATCACCGACACCCGCCACTACCTCGCCCACTTCCACGACCTCTTCCACGCCGCCCACCCCTACCAACTCTGAGCGGGGGAGTGGGTGTTGGTGCCTGCCCAACGCAGGTGATCGACAAGTCGCGAGAGGCAACGCGGACGGTTTCCTTCCGCAATCGCTTCCGCCTTTCCCGCGCGGTCGGATCGTCGCATCTGTTGGAGGTCTCTGTTCTGAAGCCCTGCTTGGCCGCATGTCGTGGGCGTAGTGCCTGGTAGGGGTGGGGGAGTGGTTGGTCGGACAGGGGGTGGGAGTGGTTGGATAATAGGGATGCTGGACGTCTCACCGAAGGTCTCATAATGGTAACGGCTCGCAAAGTGCCAGGTCATTAACTGTGAGCCCCACGCACGTGGGGATGGACCGGCACTTTCTCTCCCGGCACTCACTATCTTGGGGTGAGCCCCACGCACGTGGGGATGGACCGCCCGGCGTCTGCGAGTAGTACCCGGCCACGTGGTGAGCCCCACGCACGTGGGGATGGACCGGTCGCGGTGGCGGCGGTGCAGCTCGGCGTCGGGTGAGCCCCACGCACGTGGGGATGGACCGTCAAATCCTCCCGCGGCGTCCGACCATCTCAGGTGAGCCCCACGCACGTGGGGATGGACCGGGCGACGGCGGCCGCGCCGATGCAGCCGATCGGTGAGCCCCACGCACGTGGGGATGGACCGGTCTCCTGCCTCTGCTGCTCCGTCTTCTCCATGTGAGCCCCACGCACGTGGGGATGGACCGGCTGCCGAGAAGCTCGCGGACCAGTATCTCGGGGTGAGCCCCACGCACGTGGGGATGGACCGTCATGGATGTGGGCATCCGGTGCGAGCGGGTCGTGAGCCCCACGCACGTGGGGATGGACCGGCGAGTCGGAAGAATCGGTGGACGCCGCCCGCGTGAGCCCCACGCACGTGGGGATGGACCGGATGGATGCTCGGTTGATGCCTAGGGCGCCAGGTGAGCCCCACGCACGTGGGGATGGACCGGCCCGAGGGAGCCCTGAGCCCGGCCGTGGCAGGTGAGCCCCACGCACGTGGGGATGGACCGTACACGCCCGACCTGTGGGAGGCCGCGCTGGCGTGAGCCCCACGCACGTGGGGATGGACCGTACACGCCCGACCTGTGGGAGGCCGCGCTGGCGTGAGCCCCACGCACGTGGGGATGGACCGGGTTTGGACGCTGGCGACGATGACGTCTGCCCGTGAGCCCCACGCACGTGGGGATGGACCGACGTTCCATAAGCTGCTCATTGGAAAACTGAGGTGAGCCCCACGCACGTGGGGATGGACCAGATGGGTCCGTCGAAACACGCGTGGGGACAGGGAAGGGCGCAGGCGGCGCGCGGACGATCCGCAACGGTGCGTCCCGAACCCATGACGTGGGGCTGGGCAGGAGGAAACGGTCCTGTCCGGAAGAACTGGTATAACCGGGCAACCGACAATCCACGGCGATCCTCGCGAGGTACCCCTGATGCGCCCTGCCCTGCCCCTGCCCCCGGTCGACGACGACTCGCATGTGCCCGGCATGTTGCTGATCCGCACCGACCGCGACGACGACGCCTGGCGCGACGTCCTCCACCGCATGGGCGAGCTGCCCGGGCTGGTCGCCACGCGCCCCGGCGAGGAGCCCCCGGCCCCGGAACCGGGAGACATCCCCAGACTCCTGGTCGTGGTGGACGACCCCGCCTGGTGGGGTGCCACCCCCGAGGAGGTAGGCGAAGCCCTGCGCGGGGAGGACACCTGGGTCCCCGACCTGGTCTTGCTGGCCACCGACAGGACCGCTGCCACCCCGGACCTGCGCCCGTTGCGGGCGTTTCGCGTCGACGACGACAACGACGACGTCACCCTGTTCCGGATCACGCCCCTCCAGGCCGCCCTCACCTACCTGGTGCTGCACCGCCTCGACCCGGACACCACCTTCGAGTACTTCGAGGAGTGGTCCCCCATCGCCTCCGAATGGGAGCCCGAGGAGGACGAGGACCTCGACGAATGGGAAGCGGGCCTGCCCGAGCCCGTGGGCGCCTACCTGGACGGGCAGGACCCCGTCCCGCGCTACACTCCCCCGGCCCGGGCCCTGCCCCCGCTCACCCAGGAGAACGACGGCCTGATCGTGCGCACCGACTTCGGCGACGACGCCGCCTGGGCGGCGTTCCTCGCAGCCGCGTACCGTCCGGAGAACGGCGGCCCCATCGACGACTTCGACGACTACATCGACGTGGTGGACGACCCGGTGTTCGAGGGAGCCTCCCTGGAACAGGTGATGGCGGTGCTGCGCGACGCTCCGGAGGACTCCGAGCAGTTGACCGCGGACGTCGTGATGATCGCGGACGGGGTCACCATGCGCGACCCCGGCCGTCCCGTCCTGGTCGTGTCCTTGGACGAGCGGATCGGGTGCGCCTTCCGGCTGTCCCCCGACCAGGTCGGGAACCTGGTGGTCAACCTGGCGCTGGGCAACCAGGACATCGAGGACTACATGGACGACGCGACCAAGGCCAGGATCGAGGGGGAGTGACGGCCGCCGGGGCGGGCCCGCCCCGGACCCCGTTCCCCCGTCGCGCACCGGGGCCGTGACCGCCTCGCGGGCCCTTCGGGAGCCGCGCCTCCCGAAGGGCCCGCCGGTTTGGGCCCGATCCCGGCCTTCGCCCGCTCCCGGTCCCGTCAACGTCTCGATGCGTGGCCTCGGGGCGCCGGTCCGTCGAACCGCTTCGCCGAGGCCCGTGACACGGGGAGCCCACGGCCCTTCCCGACCCACAGCCGGCCCTGCCGGCAGCCCGACGGGGCCATCCCGGCCGGGCGCCCCCGCGAGGCCGGAGGCGTCCGGGCGAATCCCTTGGACGCCTGCGCCGCCGTTGTCCACCTGCGGCCACCTTCTCCCCATCTTTTGGGATGCCCGGGCGCGGTCCCGGTGCTGCGATTGGGGTCACGTCCCTGAGGGTCCGGTGCGCGATCCGCACGGCCGTGACAGGGCACCACTACCAATGGGGGAGAGCGTGGCGGGCAGGGCGGAGAAGAAACTGATCCTTCTTGACGTGCCCGATCTTCCCGAAGAGCACTACCAGGAGTTCAGGGATCTCCACGGGTCGATCAAGGAGGTCCCGGTGAACCAGAACCACTGGACGACCGAGCGCGGTCGTTACAAGGTCACGTTCGCGTTCTCCGGCATCAGGGAGACCTGGGGCGGGGTGGGCGACCTGGACGTCTACCGCCCGTCGGCCTGGGTGCACGGTCCCCGGTAGGCGGTCCCGTCGAACGCGCGCTTCCGGGGGCCGGGGCACGCGCCCCGGCGGCCCCCGTGCGGGGCGTGTGCTCCTTCGGCCGCCGCCGGTGTCCGGGCCCGATGCCCGCGCCCGGTCACGGCATCGGGCCGGTTCCCCTAGTGGTCGTGGTCGTGACCGTCGTCGTGGGAGTGCCCCTCGTCCTCCGCGTGGTCGTGCTCCTCCTCGTGCCCGTCGTCGTGGCCGGGCGACTCCAGGGCGGCCAGGCCCACCACGGCGAGGTCGCGCGGAACGAAGTCGAGCACCTTGTTGCGCTCCACCGCCAGGCCCTCGCCCGAGACCGCCACCTCCACCAGCTCGCGGGTGGTGGGGTTGACCAGGTAGACGTAGTTCTCGCCCGCCACGACCACGGCGCGCCCGCCGTCCTCGCTGTCGGTGCGGAACTCGTCGGTGGCCTGCACGCTCGCACCCAGTTCCTTGGACTCGGGGTCCACCGTGTGCAGGGTCCCGTCGGTGGTCAGCACCAGGCCGGTGCCCCAGTACGGGTCCCAGGCGATCGAGGCCACGGTGCCCGGCACCTCGACCCGGGTCATCGAGTCGTCATGGGTGTCGATCAGCACGACCGCCCCGTCGGAGTAGTTGCCGAGGACGACCTCCTCCCCGGCGCGGCCACGGATCGTGCCGACCTTGGCGTCCTCGGTGTCGTCGGGGTTGGCGATCTTCGTGGTCGCCCACTTCCCGCCGTCGTTGTGGACCTTCAGCACGCCGTCGGCGCAGCCGAACAGCACCGTGTCGTCGTCGGGGGTGAACTCGCCGTGCAGGCCGGGGCACTCCTCGAACGTCTCCTCGACTGTGCCGTCCTCGGTGAGCACCTGCACGCCGACCCGTTCGCCGTCGGCGTCGCCGAGGCTCGTGACGAGGTCGTGGCCCAGCGGCACCGAGACGCCGTGGTGGGGGTCGCCCGCCTCGACCTTCGCCTCGGCCGCCAGTTTCGCGGGGGCCTCCTCCCCGTCCAGGTGGACGAGGGAGACGCCGGCGTCGCCGTCCGCGAAGATCGCGGCGTGGTCGTCGTGCGTCACCACGTGGGAGGGGGTGGGGACGTCGATGGAGCCCTCCACGATGGCGGGCTCCACGTGCTTGGGGTCGCTGTGCTCGCCGTGCGCCTCGTAGCGGATGCCGGCGTCCAGGAGCTGGACGGTGTCGTCGTCGCCCTGGACCAGGAACGCCAGTCCGCCGTCGGTGGTGACCGTGGCGAACCGGGCCGGTCCGGTGGCCTCCACGGTCCCGGCGGTCGCACCGGTGTTGACGTCCAGGACCGTCACGGCCCCGCTGCCGGCGTCCGAGAGCAGCAGCCGGGGCAGCACCGCGCCGTGCGAACCGGTGCGCTCCTCCCACGAGGCGTCGACGGCCGGGGTCGCAGCGGATTCTTCGGGGGTCTCGTCCGGTCCGGCACCGCACGCGCTTGCCATCAGCGCGAGGGGGAGCAGGGGGACGACAAGCGCCGATCTGCGCATGTCACTCCTTATGTGAATGAAAATCGTTTCTATTACCAAAATACACGGCTCGGTTCGGGGGCCGAGACCGGACACCGAAAACGCCCCTGGTCCGTGACCAGGGGCGCCGGTGGACGCGTCTGAGGGTGGGGTCAGGAGCGCAGCGCGATCTCCCGGCGGGCCAGGGAACGCAGGTGGACTTCGTCGGGGCCGTCGAAGATCCGCATGGCCCGGGCCGAGGCGTACATCTGCGCCAGCGGGAAGTCGTCGCCGACCCCCGCCCCGCCGTGCACCTGGATGGCGCGGTCGATGGTCTGCACGGCGGCACGCGGTGCCGCCACCTTGATGGCCGCGATCTCGGTGCGCGCGGCCCGCGCGCCGTGGTTGTCGATCAGCCACGCCGTCTTCAGGACCAGCAGCCGGGCCTGCTCGATGGCCAGCCGCGACTCCGCGATCTGCTGCTGCACGACCCCCTGGCTCGCCAGCGGCCCGCCGAACGCCACTCGGGAGACGGCCCGGTCCACCATCAGCTCCAGCGCCCGTTCGGCCATGCCCAGGGCGCGCATGCAGTGGTGCACCCGCCCGGGGCCCAGCCGGGCCTGGGCGATCGTGAAACCGTCGCCCTCCCCGCCGATCAGGTTCGCCGCGGGGACCCGGACGTCGGTGAGGCGCAGCTCGCAGTGGCCCTCCTGGTCCTGGTAGCCGAACACCGCAAGGGTGCGCACGATCTCCAGGCCGGGGGCGTCGCGGGGGACCAGGATCATCGACTGCTGCCGGTGCGCCGCCCCCTCGGGGGCGGTCTTGCCCATGACGACGAACACCGCGCAACGGGGGTCCGCCGCTCCGCTGACCCACCATTTGCGGCCGTTCACCACGTAGTCGTCACCGTCGCGGGTGATGGAGGTGGCGACGTTGGTGGCGTCGGAGGAGGCCACCTCGGGCTCGGTCATGGCGAACGCCGACCGGATGCGGCCGTCCAGCAGCGGGGCCAGCCACCGTTCGCGCTGCTCGGGGGTGCCGAACATGTGCAGCACCTCCATGTTCCCGGTGTCGGGGGCCGAGCAGTTCAGCGCCTGGGGCGCCAGGTGGGATCGTCCGGTCACCTCGGCGAGAGGGGCGTAGTCGGTCACGCTCAGGCCGCCCACGTCGGGCAGGAAGAGGTTCCACAGTCCGCGCCTGCGGGCCTCGGCCTTGAGGTCCTCCATCACCGGGGGGAGGTCGTGGTTGTCGTGCCCGGCGGCCTGCCGCCACGCGTGGTAGACGGGTTCGGCCGGGTAGACGTGACCGTCCATGAACGCGTGGAGCTCGGCCAGGTACGCGCGGGCCGTGGAACTGAGGTCGAAGTCCATGCCCCCGATCATCTCATCAGACCGACCAGTCGGTACTTTGCTGGCGGGTCGGTCGGCCGCCCCGTTCCGGGCGTCCCCGCCCCCGAACCGGAACAGAATGGAGCGGAAGAGACGTCCGTCCCCGCCGGGCGCGGTGGACACCTGCAGGAGGCAATGGCAATGACGCAGATCTGTCGAGGCATCATCACCGATTGGGGCGGCGTGCTCACCAGCCCGCTGCCCGTGGCGATCGAGACGTGGTTGGAGACCGAGCGGATCGACCGCAGCGCCTACCTCACCGTCATGCGCGACTGGCTGCACGCCGCGTACGCCGGCGGTGAGCGCAACCTCGTCCACGCCCTGGAGCGCGGCGAGGTCGACACCGGTGAGTTCGAGCAGAGCCTCGCCGGGCAGTTGCGGCTCCTCGACGGCGGAGCGGTGCCCGCGGCCGGGCTGATCGAGCGGATGTTCGCCGGCTTCCTGCCCGTCGAGGAGATGTACACGGCACTGCGCGAGGCCCGTGCCCAGGGGGTGCGCACCTGCCTGCTCTCCAACTCCTGGGGCAACGGCTACCCGCAGGAGAGGTTCGCCGACACCTTCGACGCCGTCGTCATCTCCGGCGAGGTGGGGATGCGCAAACCCGAGCCGGAGATCTTCGCCCACGCCCTCGAACTCGTGGGACTGCCCCCCGAGGAGTGCGTGTTCATCGACGACATCGAGCACAACGTGACCGCCGCCCAGGAACTCGGCATGGTCGGGATCGTGCACACCGATCCGGAACTGACCCGCAAGCGGCTGGAAGAGGAGTGCGGGGTCGACCTGACGGCCCTGCTGTAGCGGTGGCCGGCACGCAGCGGGGTGGCGGCGCAGGCGCGGTGGCGGTGCACGCGCCGGCCCCGCTGTTTGGCAGACTCTAGAGCTGTCCGACCACGTCCGCCCGCCCCACCGAACTGACGAGTGACCCATGCGCATCTACCTGCCGAGCACGATCGGCGCCCTGGCCCGGGCCCTCGACGAAGGCGCCTTCCGGGGCGGCCCGCTGACCGCCTACGCCGTGACCCCCGCCCTGCGTGCACGCCACGGCGACGACGAGGAGGAGTTGGAGTACGCCGCGCTGAGCGCGGCGGCCGACGCCTCCCGGCGGCTGCTGGCCGCGGAGCCCGGCGAGCGTGCGCGTCGCGTCGTGATCGCCGCGGAGGTCCCCGAGGGTGTCGTCGGCCGGGGGGAGTCCGCCGACGAGCCGGCCCTGGTCCTGGTGGAGGCGGCGATTCCCCTCAAGCGCGTGGCGTCCGCCCACGTCGACGACGAGGCCGCCGCCGACGACGTGGCCGCCGGCCGCACGGAGGACCACGAGCTCATGTGGTACGCCACCCAGGAACTGCGCTACCTGGTCGACCGGTCCTGACCCCTGAGGGGCGTCCTCATAATCGAGGATGTCGCGCACGGGGCGCCCGCGATCCGCGCTCCCGCAGGGGCGGCGCGAGAAGCCGCACCGCCCCCGAAACGTTCCGTGCTCAGCGGGTCGCGTGCCCCGCGAGCAGGGAGCGGATCGCCGCCAGGTCGCGTTCGGCCGTGGGGCCGGCCTCCGCGCAGCGGCCGACCAGGGCGTGCCACTCCCGCACCGCCCCGTCGGCCCGTTCGCGCATCCGCGTGCGGTCGGCCGCCAGGGCCTGCGCGCGCTCGGCGGCCGTGCGCCGCCCTTTGACGAAGGCGAACGCGCCGGCCCCCGCGGCGGCCAGCGCCAGCACCAGGAACACCCAGAACGACCCCAGGAACACCCCTGTCGCCAGTAGGGCCACCGCCCCACCCGCGCACGCCAGCGCTCCGATCCGGCCGCTGTTGTCCGCCGGGTACCCCAGCGCCAACTGCGCGTCCACCGCGGCAAGGTCGCGCTCGTCGGCCCCGCGCGAAGTGATCACCACCTCGCTGCGGCGGTGGAGGAAACGCGCCTCGTCCGCGGGCTGCGCCGTCGCCCGCTCGGCCAACCGCGCCGCGCCCGCCTGGACCTGATCGGACAGCACCTCGACGGCGAAGGACCGGCGTCCGGGAGTGGTCTCGGCCCCGGTCGCGTCGGAGGTCAGCAGCTCCACGAGGTCCCCCGCGGGCTCGCTCCAGCCGGCCGTCTCGGCCTCGGAGGAGGCCGATCCGCTGCTCTCCACGACCCGGCGCAACTGCTCGACCCGGTGGATGAGGGGCGCTTCCTCGGGGCTGCCCTCCTCCACCAGCAGGCGCAGCGTCTCCACGGCGTAGGGGTCGGGATCCGCCGGGGACGCGGAAGCGGCCCCCTCCTCCAGCCAGGCGCGCAGCGCGCCCAGCCTGGCCGCGGCCTCCAGTTGGGCCTCCGCCGCCGCGGTGCCGGTCAGGCTCTCCTTGCTCCTGGCCCTGCGTCGGGGCCCGGCCCCGCCCTGGAACGTCTCCCACACGGTTGCGGCACTGCCGCTGTCGGGGTGCGCCCGGAAGGCGGCCCGCGCGCAGCCCAGCAGGTGGTCGCGTGCGCCCGCCCCCAACAGCCCGTCGGCGGCCAGCAGCCACAGCGCGCGCTCCTGGCGCGACACCCGGGCGGGCAGTTCCGGCATCAGGGTCGGCAGGATCCAGTCGGCGTGGACCTCGGCGCGGGCACGGTCCGGTTCCTGCCCGGCGGTCGCCGTCGCCAACAGGGCGAACACCCCGCTGCGGGCCGCGTCGAGCTGGGCAGCCTCGGCGAAGTGCCGCTGCGCACCGGAGACGTCTTCGGCCAGCGCCGCCCGCAATCCCTTCGCCGCGGGGGCCAGCCAGTAGCCGGGGACGTCGTCGAGGGGGAGGTGCCCCGGCCGGGGACCCTCCAGCATCCGGCGAACCTGGTGGCGCACCCGGGCCTGGTCGCCGAAGGGGAGTAGACCCGCACGCACGTCGCTGAGCTCGACGAAGGCGTCGAAACTCGCGGTGATCCGGTCCAGCCGCTGCTCCAGCGTGCCCCTGATCCGGCTCAGCTCCGAGCGCAGCCGCGAACTCTGCGCGTGCGCACTGGCCATGGCCTGGCCGACTTCTTCGTTCAGCCGTTCGATCTCGCGGTTCTGCCGGTAGTCGGTCCAGTCCACGTCGTCCCCCTCGTGTCGTGCCGCCTTCCGCGGGGCACTGCCGGTCGGGCATCAGTCAGGACTGACGGTCAAAAGGGGCCATGGGTTCCACCAAGTGCGGCAATATAGTCGGACAAAGGACGAACCCGCGTGCCCATTCGTGAAGGAGTCCACCATCAGCCGACTGGTGCTGTGGAACATCGACCTCACCCTCGTCGATGTCGCCCAGGTGACGCGCGCTGCCTATGCCGAGGCGTTCGAGAAGGTGACGGGGACACCGCTGGTGTACCTCGCCGCCACCGCCGGACGCACCGACTCCGAGATCTTCTTCGACTTCCTCGCCCGCAACGACGTCGACGACCCCGACGACAGTCTGCTTCCCCGCTACATCGAGGCGCTCGGCGACGCCTTCGCCTCACGCAGGGACCTGCTCGTTGCACGGGGGCGCATGATGCCCGGCGCCGACGCCGCCCTGGACGCGGTGCGGGCACTGCCCGACACCGTGCAGACGGTGGTGACCGGCACGATTATGCCCAACGCCCTGGCCAAACTGGCCGCGTTCGGCCTGGACCGGCGCCTCGACCTCAGCATCGGCGGGTTCGGCTCCGAGTACTACCCGAAGGCCAGCCTCATCCAGTTCACCCGCATGCGTGCGGCCGAGGCGCACGGCAGGCCCTTCCCCGAGGCCGCCACCGTCTACGTCACCGACGACGCCCGCGACGTGGAGGCGGCCCTGATCGGCCGCGCCCGTCCGGTCGCGGTGGCCAGCGGATCCTCCACCGAGTCGCAGCTCCGGGCGGCCGGTGCCCGCTACGTCCTCCAGGATCTCGGCGAACCCATGACCCTGGTCGCCGCGATCGAGGCGGCCACCGCCGACGCCGGCTGATCTTCCCCCACCTCACGGGACCGCCGGCAAGGCTGGACGCGCGGTCCCGACCCGACGTAATCTCGCCTTGCTCGGCGCGTCGATCCCACGAGGAGGGCCGTCTGGATACGGTCAGTGACATGCTCGTGAAACTTACTGGCGTTTATTGCCTATGGGCGCAAAATCCCGCCGTGCAACCCACTCTTAACAGGTGAAACACACTGTTGACTGAGCCACTCGCCGTGCCGTTCCACGAATCCCAGTAGCCTTGGACGCGTGCACAAGAGGACAACGAAGTCCTCTGACACGCATTGACTCGTGTGCGCGGGTAGCGGGTCGTTGGGCGATTGCAGAGCATCGCGCCCCCGGCCGCCAGTAGGCCCGCACAGTTCACATGATCCGACGTAACGGCCCCGCCCCGGGCGCCTATGTACCCCCGACGACTCACAAGGGAGTGAGATCGCAATGTCAGGGCAGTCTGACGCCGCAAAAGACCACATGCTGAGCGACGCGGTCACCCACTGGTCGGAGCTTTCCGACCAGGCGGCCGACCAGGAGCGCATCGACCACTTCCTGCGGCTCTACTACCGCCACGTGGCCGCCGAGGAACTCAAACAGCGCACCCCCGCCCAGATCTGCGGGCCTGCGCTCTGGCACCGGGAACTGGGCGAGCAACGGCCCCAGGGCCGCGCCAAGGTGCGCGTGCACACCCCCGACGCGAACTCCGCCGGCTGGGACATCGGGCACAGCATCGTCGAGATCGTCACCGACGACGCACCCTACCTCGTCAGCTCGGTGACGATGCAGCTCGCCGAACTCGGCATCCGCGTGCACCTGGTCATCCACCCGCAACTGCGGGTGGAACGCGACCTCATGGGCACCATCGTGGCCATCGACCCCGACGAGTTCACCCTGCGCCCCCTGGCGGAGTCGTGGATGCACATCGAGATCGACCGTCAGACCGACCCCACCCGGATCAAGGAAATCGAGAACGTCCTGGAGAACGTTCTCGCCGACGTGCGCTACGTCGACGAGGACGCCGCCAAGATGCGCCACAGCGCCATCGTGCTGGCCGACGAGGTCACCGGCTCCGCCGAGACCCTCGCCTCGGGCGGGGTGCCCTGGGCCGAGATCGGGGAGAGCGCCCAGTTCCTGCGCTGGGTCGCCGAGAAGCACTTCACCTTCATGGGCTACCGGGAGTACGACCTCGCCACCGGCGAGGACGGCGTCGAAGGACTGCGCCCCAAGCCCGGCACGGGCCTGGGCCTGCTGCGCATGGACGTCCAGAGCGGGCAGAGCTTCGCGCAGCTGCCCCCCGCCGGAGTCGCCAAGGCCCGTGAGCCCCACGTCCTGGTGCTCACCAAGGCCAACTCCAAGGCCACCGTCTACCGCCCCAAGTACCTCGACTACGTCGGCGTCAAGAAGTTCGACGCCCAGGGCAACGTCGTCGGCGAACGCCGCTTCCTCGGCCTGTTCACGCACGACGCCATGACCGGCCCCGTCTCGCAGATCCCGATCCTCCAGCGCAAGCAGCACGAGGTCCTCAAACTCGCCGGGTTCCACGCCGACAGCTACGACGGCAAGGAGGTCGCCGAGATCCTGGCGGGCTTCCCCCGTGAAGAGCTGTTCCAGATGGACGTGCCCGAGCTCTACGACATCGTGCTGGGCGTCCTGCGCCTGCGCGAGCGCCGCGGCACCAAGCTCTTCCTGCGCCGCGACTCCTACGGCCGGTACATGTCCTGCCTGGTCTACATGCCGCGCGACCGCTACAGCACGCAGGTGCGCCTGGACATCCAGAAGGTCCTGTCCGAGGCGTTCAAGGGCGCCACCATGGACCACAGCGTCATGATCGGCTCCGCGCCCCTGGCCCGCCTCTACCTCGTGGTGCGCGCCGAGCGGGGAAGCTCGCTCGCCGACGTCGACCACGCGGCGCTGGAGACCGAGGTCGTGCGCGCCACCCGCTCCTGGGACGACGACCTCGTCGACGAGCTCGCCGCCCGCTTCGGCACCGGGCGCGCCACGGACCTGCTCGCCGCCTACGGCGACAACCTGACCAACAGCTACAAGGTGGACGTCCTCCCGTCCACCGCCGTGGACGACCTCGACCACATCGACCGTCTCGGCGCCGACGACCTCTCCATCAAGCTCTACCGCACCGACGACGGCGGATCCGGGGCGTGGCGCTGCAAGGTCTACCGCACCGGCTCGCCCATCTCGCTGTCCAAGGCGCTGCCGCTCCTGGAGCACATGGGCCTGGAGATCGTCGACGAGTGGCCCTACGGCCTGGAGCGCCCCGACGCAACGGGCGTGCGCCGCGAGTGGGCCTGGATCTACGACTTCGGCCTGGCCGACCTCCCGGTGGACGAGAACACCACCGCCAAGGTCAAGGACCTCTTCGAAGAGGCGTTCGTCGCCCTGTGGGACGGCCGGGTCGAATCCGACCGGTTCAACGCCCTGGTCGTCCGGGGCGGCCTCACCTGGCGCCAGGTCACCATCCTGCGCGCCTACGCCAAGTACCTGCGCCAGACCGGAAGCACCTTCAGCCCGGCCTACCTCGCCGACGTGCTGGTCTCGCACACCCACATCGCCGGCTTGCTGGTCCGGCTGTTCGAGTCGCGGTTCGACCCGACCCTCGAAGTGGCGCGCATCGAGCGCACCGAGGGCATCTCCGAAGAGATCCGCAGCGAACTCGACCTGGTCGCCAGCCTCGACTCCGACCGCATCCTGCGCTCGTTCCTGGCCTCCATCGAGGCGACCCTGCGCACCAACTACTTCCAGGACGCCGCGACCGGCGGCAAGCCCTACCTGGTCTACAAGCTCGACCCGCAGCGCATCCCCGACCTCCCCGCCCCGC
Source organism: Nocardiopsis ansamitocini (assembly GCF_030268225.1). GTDB lineage: Bacteria > Actinomycetota > Actinomycetes > Streptosporangiales > Streptosporangiaceae > Nocardiopsis_D > Nocardiopsis_D ansamitocini. The sequence goes on from NZ_BSQG01000008.1 coordinate 166,330, forward strand.
TGCCCAAGCTGGAGATGTTCGTCTACTCGCCCCGCGTCGAGGGCGTGCACCTGCGCTTCGGCTCGGTCGCGCGCGGCGGCCTGCGCTGGTCCGACCGCCCCGAGGACTTCCGTACCGAGGTCCTCGGACTGGTCAAGGCGCAGATGGTCAAGAACGCCGTCATCGTCCCCAACGGGGCCAAGGGCGGGTTCGTCTGCAAGCGCCTGCCCGCGGGCGGGGACCGCGACGCGGTGATGGCCGAGGTCGTGTCCTGCTACAAGCACTTCATCAGCGGGCTCCTCGACGTCACCGACAACCTGGTTGACGGCGAGGTCGCCCACCCCCAGGAGGTCGTGCGCTACGACGCCGACGACTCCTACCTCGTGGTCGCCGCGGACAAGGGCACCGCGACCTTCTCCGACATCGCCAACTCCATCGCCGCCGAACGCGGTTTCTGGCTCGGCGACGCCTTCGCGTCCGGCGGGTCGGTCGGCTACGACCACAAGGCCATGGGCATCACCGCGCGCGGCGCCTGGGAGTCGGTCAAGTACCACTTCCGGGAGACGGGCCTGGACGTCCAGACCACCGACTTCACCGTCGCGGGCATCGGCGACATGTCCGGTGACGTCTTCGGCAACGGCATGTTGCTGTCCCAGCACATCCGCCTCGTCGCGGCGTTCGACCACCGGCACATCTTCCTCGACCCCGCCCCCGACGCGGCCGCCGGTTTCGCCGAGCGCCAGAGGCTGTTCGCGCTCGACCGCAGCTCCTGGGCCGACTACGACACCTCGCTGATCTCTGCGGGAGGCGGAGTGCACCCGCGCACCGCCAAGTCCATCCCCGTGACCGCGCAGGTCCGCCAGGCGCTGGGCATCGACGAACGGGTGTCCTCGCTCACCCCGCACGAGCTCATCCAGTGCATCCTGCGCGCCCCGGTCGACCTGCTGTGGAACGGCGGCATCGGCACCTACGTCAAGGCGTCGACGGAATCCCACACCGCGGTGGGCGACAAGACCAACGATCCGGTGCGCGTCAACGCCTCCGACCTGCGCTGCGGAGTCGTCGGTGAAGGCGGCAACCTCGGACTGACCCAGATGGCCCGCATCGAGTTCGCCCTCGCCGGTGGCCGGGTCAACTCCGACTTCGTGGACAACTCCGCCGGGGTGGACACCTCCGACCACGAGGTGAACATCAAGATCATGCTCGACCGCGAGGTCCGTGCCGGCCGCCTGACCAAGGAGGACCGCGACAAGCTGTTCATCGGAATGACCGACGAGGTCGCCGATCTGGTGCTGTACAACAACTACCAGCAGAACACGGTCATCGCCGCGGCCCGCAAACAGACCACCAGCATGTTGCACGTGCACACCCGCTACCTGCGCAGGCTGGAACGCAGCGGCAAGCTCAAGCGCAAGCTGGAGTTCCTGCCCGACGACAAGACCATCGCGGCCCGGCGCTCCGCCGGACAGGGCCTCACCGGTCCGGAGTTCGGCACACTGATCGCCTACACCAAGATCACCATGGCCGAGGAGATCCTCGCCTCCGACCTCCCCGACGACCCGTTCCTGCGCGGCGCGCTCACCGAGTACTTCCCGACCGAGCTGCGCGAGCGGTTCGCCGAAGCCATGCCCCAGCACCCGCTGCACCGCGAGATCATCACCACCCAGGTGGTCAACGACCTGGTCAACCGGTGCGGATCGACCTTCGCGTTCCGCTTCAACGAGGAGACCGGGGCCGGGGCGGAGGACATCGCCCGCGCCTACCTGATGGTGCGCGAGGTCTTCGGGCTGCGCGACTTCTGGACCGCGGTCGAGGAACTGGGACACCGGGTCGACGTCGACACCCAGCTCGCCATGCTGCTGGAGTCGCGCAAGCTGGTCGAGCGCACGGCCCGCTGGCTCATGCGCAACCGGTCCTCGCTGCCCGACCTCGGCGCAGAGATCGCCCGGTTCGCCGAGGGGGTCAAGCTGATCGTCCCGCAGCTTCCCGCGATGCTCCAGGGCCGCGACCTCGCCGCCTTCGTCGAGCGGCGCGACTCCTTCATCGCCCGGGGCGTCCCGGAGGAGTTGGCGGAGCAGGTGGCCGGGATGGTGCCGGCCTACTCCACCTTCGACCTCGTCCGGGTCTCCACCGAGACGGACCGCCCCCTGCGGGAGGTCGCCGAGGTCTACTTCGACCTCGCCGACCAGCTCCAGTTGAGCCGGCTACGGGAGCGCATCATCGCGCTGCCCCGCGACGACCGGTGGAACACCATGGCACGCGGTGCGGTGCGCGACGACCTCTACGCCGCCCAGGCCGACATGTCCAGCACCATCCTGCGGTCCGGACACTCGGGGGAGACCCCCGACGAGTTGCGCGCCCACTGGACCGAGCAGAACCGCTCCTCGGTCAAGAGGGCGGGGGAGATCCTCTCCGAGATCTGGGAGGCCGAGCGTTTCGACCTCTCCACTCTCTCGGTGGCGGTCCGCTCCATCCGCTCGCTGGTCGCCGCCAGCAACTAGCCGCGCCCCTGAGGGCCACCGGGAGCTTCGGCGCCCGGTGGCCCTCGGCCCTGTCCGGGGAACCCGGCGTCCCGGAGGCCGTGCGGGCACGGCGCAGACCGTACGAGGGGTTCGGGCGAGGACACGGTGATTTGCTCGCAGACGCCGGGCTTGGTCTGATGAGGGCGTGGACGCCAAGAAGGACCGCCCGACCGTCGACGAGCTGCTGGCCAGGGTTGAGGACGCCTGGCGCGACCCCGCACGGCTGCGCGCACTGGTGCACGACGCGCTCGACGACGGTTTCGGCGCCGAGATCCTGCCCGCGGCGCGCCGGGTGCGCGAGATCGACCCAGACCTCGATCGCGGCGTCCTGCTCTACGCCCTGGCGCTGCGCGGCTGCGCCCGGCACGAGCAGGCCGAGAAGATCCTGATCGCCCACGTCAAGGCCCGGGGTGGGCGCGCCGACCTGTGGTTCGCCCTGGCCCCGTTGGCCTCCTGGCGTGGCAGCGTCAACGACGTCAACACCGCCCTGGACAATGCCCTGCTCCACGACCCCGACCACGCCGACGCGCTGACCTGGGGATGGAAGTTCCAGTCCCGACAGCACGAGGACGGGGGCGAGCACGCGGACCAGTGGCTGGCCGACCGCAGTGGGGCAGGCTGGCGGGCGGGCCTCATGCTCGGCGAGCGGGCGCTGCACCACGGCCGTACCGACGCCGCCCTGGAACTGTTCGAGCGATCCTGCGACCGGGCCCCCAGGAGAGCGGAGCCGCTCCTGCGCGCGGCCCGCGCCCTCGCGGGTGCCGGACTCGACGAGGAGTGCGCCCGGCTGGTCCTCGCGCACTGGAGCGGCTCGCGCGGCCCCTGGCCGCTGATCGAGCTGATCGAGGCGCAACTGCGGCTGGGGCGGATCGCCGATGCCGCGTTCGCTCTGGCCCGCCTCCGCGGTGTGCGTGACCTGGGAGACGCCGCCCCCGCGGCGGCCGAGGTGAGCCGTAGGGCCGAGGCCGCACGGCTCGCTGCGGGCCTGTAGGCGGGCAGCCGCCCCGTCACGCCCTAGACTTGGGGCGTGGCTGACCTAGACCCCGCAGAGCAGATCAAGGAACTCTCGTCCACGCTGGCGAGCGTCGAGTCCGTTTTGGACCTCGACGCCAAGCGGACCGAGATCGAGCAGCTTCGCGAGCAGGCGGGTGATCCCGAACTGTGGAGCGACCAGGAGAACGCGCAGAAGGTGACGCGTCGGCTGTCCTTCCTGGAATCCGAGATCACCAAGGTCGAAGGGATTCGACGGCGCCTTGAGGACATCGGGGTGCTCTTCGAGCTCGCCGCAGCCGAGGACGACGCCGACACGCTGACCGAGGCCCAGGGAGAGCTCGCGTCCCTGCGCAAGGACATCGGCGAGCTTGAGGTCCGCACGTTGCTGTCGGGCCCCTACGACGAGCGCGAGGCGCTGGTCAGCATCAACGCGCAGGCCGGGGGAGTGGACGCCGCCGACTGGACGCAGATGTTGCAGCGCATGTACCTGCGCTGGGCCGAGCGGCACGGCTACCCCACCGACGTCTACGAGACCTCCTACGCCGAAGAGGCGGGGATCAAGTCCACCACCTTCGCGGTGCGCGCGCCCTTCGCCTACGGCACGCTGCGCGGCGAGCACGGCACGCACCGGCTCGTGCGCATCTCGCCCTTCGACAACCAGAGCCGTCGCCAGACCTCCTTCGCCGGGGTGGACGTGGTGCCGGTCGTGGAGCAGAGCGACCACATCGACATCGACGAGACCGAACTGCGCATCGATGTCTACCGCTCTTCCGGACCCGGCGGCCAGGGGGTCAACACCACCGACTCCGCGGTGCGTATCACCCACTTGCCCACCGGCATTGTCGTGTCGTGCCAGAACGAGCGCTCCCAACTGCAGAACCGGGCGACCGCGATGTCGGTTCTGCAGGCCAAACTCCTTGAGCGCAAGCGCCAGGAGGAAAAGGCGGAGATCAACGAGTTGCGCGGCGACTCGGTGAGCAGCTGGGGGACCCAGATGCGCAACTATGTCCTCCAGCCGTACCAGAGCGTCAAGGACGTGCGCACCAACGTCGAGACGGGGAACACCGGAGCCATTCTCGACGGTGAGATCGATGAGTTCATCGATGCCGAGATCCGCTGGCTGCGCAGTCGGGAGCGCGACACCGACGCCTAGACCCCCTGCCCGGACGCGAAACGCGGTATTTTCACGTTTGGCCGTCTGTACTGGTCAGGCAGGGTGGATCCAGCTTGGGGCAAGGGGGCGAAATGCGTTTCCCGGAGATCACGGCACGATTAGGTATATGTGAACGTTATCACCGCTTGACAGTTCCGATATGCTCATGCCTGCCGGCTCATGTTACTGCTGAGTCGGCGGGGCCGTGGAGGCTGCGGGAACGCGTTATTCCCGGCAATGACCGGCAATGACCGACTCAGAGTCGTCAGAAGTTGCCGCGTGCGGATCTGGACATTCCGGGTTGCTTTCCCCCCTACACTGTCGATTGGCCCTGTGGCCGGTACTGCCTTGAGCGGATCCACCGCTTCGGGGCCCCAACCTTCGAGATCCTTGTGATGCGCCTGTGATTCACTTCGATAACGTCACCAAGGTCTACCCGACCCAGAAACGCCCTGCTCTCGATGGCGTTTCCATCGACGTCGACAAGGGAGAGTTCGTCTTCCTGGTCGGTCCGTCCGGATCGGGTAAGTCAACGTTTCTGCGGCTGGTCCTCAAAGAGGAGAAGCCGACCAAGGGCAGGGTCCACGTCGCCGGCAAGGACCTCGCCCGACTGTCCAACTGGAAGGTGCCGCACCTGCGGCGCCGTATCGGCTGCGTCTTCCAGGACTTCCGGCTGCTCCCGAACAAGAACGTGTTCGAGAACGTCGCCTTCGCCCTGGAGGTCATCGGCAAGCCCCGGCGCTTCATCCGCAAGGTGGTGCCCGAGGTCGTCGAACTGGTCGGCCTGGAAGGCAAGTCGACCCGCATGCCCGACGAACTGTCGGGTGGCGAGCAGCAGCGTGTGGCGATCGCCCGGGCGTTCGTGAACCGGCCGCAGATCCTGCTGGCCGACGAGCCCACCGGAAACATCGACCCCGCGACCTCGATCGGCATCATGAAGGTGCTCGACCGAATCAACCGGACCGGCACCACCGTCGTCATGGCAACGCACGATGCCGCGATCGTCGACTCGATGCGCAAGCGCGTCATCGAACTCGAGGACGGCGAGGTCGTGCGCGACCAGTCGCGCGGCGTCTACGGCCAGGCGTACTAGGTCCCGCTTTCTCGTGAACCTCGGGCTCATGGAGCCTGTGCAGCGACACTTACTGCCTAGCGGCTCTATCAATCCGTGCTGGTCGGCCAGCACGGTGCGGCCCCACAAGGATGGACCCTTAACACATCATGCGTGCACAGTTCGTACTTTCTGAGATCTGGATCGGCCTTCGACGCAACCTGACGATGACCATCGCGGTCATCATCACGGTGGCCATCTCGCTGGCCCTGTTCGGCGCGGGAATGCTGATCAACCAGCAAGTCTCGGAGATGCGCGGGTTCTGGAACGACCGGCTCTCCATCACGGTCTACCTGTGCACCGACACTTCGCAGAGCAACCACTGTGTCGAGAACGGGCCCGCCACCGACGAGGACCGGGCCGCCATCCAGGCCGACCTGGAAGGCATGACCCAGGTCTCCGAGGTCACCTATGTGACGCAGGCCGAGGCGTGGAAGGACTTCCAGGAGCGCTTCTCCAACCAGGACGCTCTGGTCGAGGCGGCCCAGGAGGGCGACATCCCGGACAACTTCCGGGTGAAGCTCGCCGATCCCGAACAGTACGACGCCGTGCAGAGCGCGGTGGAGAACCGGGCCGGGGTCGACAGCATCTCCAACGACCAGGACGTGCTCGACCAGTTCTTCGCGCTGCTGGATGGCCTCAAGTGGGCCGCCCTCACCGTCGCCCTGGTGCAGTTGGCCGCCGCGGCACTGCTGATCGGCAACACGATCCGACTGAGCGCCTACAGCCGCCGTCGCGAGACGGGCATCATGCGCCTGGTCGGTGCCTCCAACTTCTACATCCAGCTGCCGTTCCTGCTGGAGGGCGCCATTTCGGGCCTCATCGGCGGTATCTTCGCGGGAGGCTTCATCTTCGCGACGAAGTTCTTCCTCCTGGACAAGATCCAGACCTGGTTCCGCTTCGACGTCGAGCTGAGCATGGGCGCGGTCTTCTATGTCATCGGGATGTCGATCATCCTGGGTGTCTTGCTCTGTACGATCGCCTCCTTCCTGACGCTGCGGCGCTATCTGCGGGTCTAAAAGACGGCAGAAAGGATTGCCCAAGTGGCACGCGACAAAGGACGTAAGCCGATCGCGCAGAACCGGCGCGCCCGCCACGACTACCACATCGAGGACACCTACGAGGCGGGCATGGTGCTCACCGGCACCGAGGTCAAGTCGTTGCGCGCCGGCCGCGCCTCGTTGGTGGACGGCTTCGCCTATATCAAGGACGGCGAAGTCTGGTTGCACAACGTCCACATCCCCGAGTACACGATGGGGACGTGGACCAACCACATGACGCGCAGGCCGCGTAAGCTGCTTCTGCACCGCGAAGAGATCGCCAAGCTGATCGCCAAGACCCGCGAGTCGGGCCGCACCCTGGTTCCCCTGTCGTTGTACTTCAGCGACGGCAACGCCAAGGTCGAGATCGCTCTGGCGCGCGGTAAGCGCGAGTACGACAAACGCCACGACCTCGCTGACCGAGAAGCACAGCGCGACATCGAGCGCGCACTGCGCCGCCGGCGCTGAGTGAGTGTCCGGCGTGCGTCTCCCGCCCCCGGGGCTCGCCGGACATACACCGAAAGGAAGCCCAAGGGTGTCCCCCCGTCACATCCGCCGATTCCTGGCCGGGGCCATGAGCCTCGCCGCGGTCGCAGCGGTCACCGGCTGTGCGGCCGAGCCGAGCCCCGAAGTCGCCGTCCGCCACTTCCTGTTGGACTGGCAGGCCGGCGACTACGAGGCCGCAGCCCGCCAGACCGACGGCGACACCACCCAGGTCGCCCAGTCGCTCGAACAGGCGCACGACCAACTCGACCTTGCCGCGCTGCGGCTCAGCCTCGGCCCCATCGACCGCGACGGCGACGCCGCCACCGCGGCCTTCGGCGTCCAGGCCGACCTCGGCATCGGCGACCCGGTGTGGAACTACGAGGGCGCCATGCCGCTGTCGCGCACCGCCAGCGGTTGGGCGATCAACTGGTCCCCCTCGGTCATCCACCCCGAGCTGGGGGAGGGCGAACGCCTCGCCGTCACCTACGACGTCCCCGATCGCGGCCAGATCTACGACCGCGACGAACAGCCGCTGATCGGCGAAACCCGGGTGACCGCCTTCGGTGTGCGCCCGGCCAAGCTCTCCGACATGACCGAGGACGTCAACAGCCTCGCGGAACTGCTTGAGGAGGAGGCCGAGCCGCTGCTCAGCCGGGTCCGCTCCGCTCCCCCCGAGGAGTTCCAGCCACTGGTCCTGATGCGCACCGCGGACGTCGACTCCCGGCTGCTGGCCCAGGCCAAGCGGATCACCGGTGTCGAGACCGCCAACCTGCGCATGCCGCTCACCCCCAAGGGGGCCTCGGCGGTCATGGGCGAAGTGGCCGGGACAGCCGAGCACAAGGTCTCCAACCGGGTGTCGGGGCCTTACCAGGCAGGCGACACGATCGGTCTCAGCGGTCTGCAGAACAGTTACCAGGAGCGCCTGGCAGGTACCGCCACCACCCGGATCGTCACCCTCGACACCGCGGGCAACGAGACCGGCGTCCTCAGCACCTGGGACGGCACGGCCAGCGGTTCGCTGACGACGACCATCGACAGCGGGGTGCAGGCTGCGGCCGAGGAGTCCCTGGCCACGGTCACCACCAACGCCTACCTGGTGGCGGTGGACGCGCGCACCGGCGAGATCCTGGCCTCCGCCGCGCGGCCCAGCGGCACCTACAACGACGGCGGGTTCACCAAGGAGTACCTGCCCGGCGACGCCTTCACCATCGTCTCCACCGCCGCGATGCTCGAAGCGGGAACGGTGACCGGCGAGACCCAGGTCTCCTGCGAGCTGAGCACGAAGGTCGGCAACCTCACCTTCGACAACACGGCGGGCACCTCCCTGTGGGGGCCGCGCGACCTCACCACCGCCTTCGCCAACAACTGCACCACCGGTTTCGCCGGCCTGGCCGACAAGGCCGACAGCCAGGCCATGGCGGAAACCGCCGGGAACTTCGGCATCGGCAACCAGTGGCAGCTCTCGGTCCCCACGTTCAGCGGTGAGTTCACCCCGCCGGGCAACGCCGAAGAGACCGCCTCGGCGATCGTCGGAGCCCAGCAGGTCACGGTCAGTCCGCTCACGATGGCGCTGGTGGCCGGGGCAGTCGCCGACGGACGTTGGCACGCCCCCCGGCTCGTCCCCGAGGACCAGCGCGAAACCACCGAGCCCGGCCCCGAGCTTGCGCCCGCGGTCGTCGAACCGTTGCGCGAGATGATGCGCGCCTCGGTCGTGTCGGGGACCTCTTCGATCGCCAACGTGGGTATCGCCGCTCCGGTGCACGGCCAGCGGGGTGTGGCCCGGCAGGAGATCGACGGGGCCGACACGGCCGTCCAGTGGTTCGTGGGCTACCAGGGGCAGGTGGCGTTCGCGCTGGTGGTGGAGACCGACCCCGCCAACACGTACCACTTCGCGTTGAACTCGGCGCGGGCCTTCGTGCAGCTGCTGCCGTCCGGGTACGTCCAGGAGATCGGGGCCGAGGCCCAGGCCGACGGCGCGGAGGGTGTGCCCGGAGCCTGATTCGGTCGCCCGATACGGGATTGCGGTGAGGTGGTGGCGGGCTCCCAGGAGCCCGCCACCACTTCTGTTGTTGCGGTACGGACGGGGCCGTAGGGGGCGTTGGGCGGCCCCCCATGAATCACGTCCGGTTTTTTGTCCTGCTCGGGCAACCTTTTCGGTCCATCCTTGCGTCTTCCCTTATGACTGGCTCGTGATGGGGGTCACGGTTCCAGTCCCTGAGAAAGGCGTGGTCTCATCTCGGGAGAGCCTCGCCGTTTCGAGGCCGGCGTCGACCCTGCCGGCCGCCCTCGCGGGAAGCGTTGATGGATCTCGTCCGCGCCCGCGAGGGTCTTCTCCTGTCCGGGACCGACCCCGTTCGGCCCCGGACAGGAGATCCACCCGCCCACGGGAAGAAATCGTGTTGGCTCTTGCAGCGTTGTAGCTGTAGCGTTGAGGGAGTGGGGCCGTTTCGGCGGTCCCCGCGCCGGGTCCTTCGGGGCTCGTTGAAAATTTCACAGGGGGTGATCGGTTTCGACTTCGGTGAATGTTGTAGGGGAAGCGGGCCGAGGACCGCGAACGCAACCTCGTTAACACTGCGATCGCAAACCAACAAGTGCCAATTCCAAGCGCACTGAGTTCACTCTCGCTGCCTAAGCGATTGTGACTCTGTCGGCCTGAGGGCGTCTCCGCTTCAGGGTCCGGCATCGTTAGGAGACTCACCGGTCAGATCAGGCCACGGGGCCTGACCGGGACATTTTCGTGGCTGGGCCTGTCAGCGACTCGTCTGCGAGAGCGCTGGGGCCAAGTAGAACGTCAAGCAGACTGCGCCCGGAGAAGCCCTATCTCAGCACTGAAGGACGCGGGTTCGATTCCCGCCACCTCCACTCGACTCCGAGACGACCCGGTGAGTGCGTTCACGCACTCACCGGGTCGTCTCGTCGTTTCCTCTGGGGGGCGACCCCCAGACCCCCGATGTGTGACTTCGCCCCACGGGTTGTAGTTACGTCTTCCAGGGGCCACCCTGGACGCCTTACCGGAACCCTTGCCTGATCCGAGGGACTCCGGAAGGGCGTCGACTGAAGGCAGTACCTCGAAGCCCTCCCCGACCACGGGGAGGGCTTCGTTGCTGTTCTGAGCGGCGAGCGCTGTGATCGCTGCCGTCGTGCTCGTCCCTGGCGATGCCTGTGCGGGCGGCCTGGAGGGCGGGTAGCCCGTCGGAGGTCTCGCGCAGGTGTGACCGGTGATGGTGTCCTCTCCCACGTACGGGGAATGGGACAGTGCCCGGTCGGGCATCCGCCGCTGTGCCTCGTCGACCGCTCGTGCCAGACGGGCGCGCACGTCCCTGATGAACGCGGGAAGCGCACGGCGGCGTAGTGCGCTTCGACGACTTCCTCTGGTCGCTCGATGCCGGTATGCGGGGTATGGCATTCGCCACTCTGGGTGTCGGCGCAGAAGAAGTTCGGGTACATCGACGCCCTGGCCGTCCTGCCGAAGGGTGTGGACCTGGCCGGCGTGCTCCTCACCGCCCATGCCCTGCACACCCGCACCGACACCGCCGCGCACCTGGTCGACCGGCCTGCGCACCGACTGTGTGCTGACCGTCAAACGCAACCAGAAGAGGCTGTTCGACCAGGTCGAGCCACTGCCCTGGGCTTCAGGCCCCCGCGCTGGGCACCACCCGTGACCGCGGACGCGGACGCTTTGAGCCCCCCACCGTCACGGCCATCGACCGTGCAGGCGGACGCGGCCCGGATCGGCGCTTTGGCGCGGGGGCGTTGGGCGATCGAGGCCTGGCGTCTTGCCAAGGACGCGTCCTTGGGCGGGGACGCCTGCGAGGTCCGCTGCGGGCACACCTCGACAACCTGGCCGTGTTTGCGAGCTTTTTCCCTGGGAACCCTGGGACGGCTGGGCCGGGAAACCGTGCCCGACACGATCCCGTGGGTGTCGTATGAGGCATGTACCGCCGGCTGGACGTGATCGGTTTTCGCTGACCAGCACGAACACCACCACTCACCGAAAATAAAACCCTCCTCTGGTCCGAAGGACCTGAATATTCGCGACTTCGTGACGTGACTTCGCCGGCGTGACGCGACGTCGCAGTGCTCTACCACGGCCGGCATCCTGCCGAATCGACACAAAGGAAAAATCGTGGCTTTAGCCGAAGAAAAAGAATCCCATTTCGTGGAAGCGGCCCGAAGAGGTGGCCACCGGTGGTGGCGGTACCTGGTGGGGGTGGCTGTCACACTCTCTTTTTGGGCGATCGGCGTTTGGGCCGCCACCACGCTCATCGCGTCTGCCGTCGCCCGCCCGGGGGAAGAGGTCGGGTTTCCCTTAAGTCAAGGGGACCTCTCCGCGCTCGGCCCCGTGAGCGAATTCGTGGCGCTCATGCTGGGCATGGTGTTTTTTCTCATCGGGCTTCTCGTCGCGGTCGCCCTCATCCACCGCCGCCACCCCCGGACGCTCGTCACGGCGAGGGAGAAAATCAGCTGGCGTCGCATTGTCCACGGCTTCGTGGCGATGTTCGTTCCGTGGTCCCTGATACTCGTGCTCGGGCAGTACCTCCTCTATCCCGAGAGCTTCGCCTTCACCCCCGACCTCGCAACGTTCGCGATCTTCGTGCCCTTGGCGCTGGTGCTCATCGGAATTCAGACCACCACCGAGGAACTGTTCTGCCGCGGCTACCTGGTGCAGGCCACCAGTCTCATCTGGGCCAACCGCGTCTTCTTGGCGCTCGTGCCGGCCACGATATTCGCCCTGCTGCACCTCGGAAACCCGGAGGCGGAAGCAGGTGGTTGGCTCACGATGGTCTTCTTCTATTTCCTGGGCCCGGGCCTGGTATGGACGGTCGTCTCGTTGGTGGAAGGGACCACTGAGCTCGCCATCGGCGCACACTTCGCCTTCAACGTCGTCTACTTTGTCGTGGTCAACCCGGCAGGGGCCGCCATAACCACACCGGCCCTCTTCACGGTCAGCGAGTACCACGCGACTTTCTACGCGCTCTCGGCGGTTGCGGTGATCCCGCTGTTCCTGGCGATCTCCTATCTGGTGTTCAAGAGAGAGCCTCGCCGTACCGGTTCCCTGAACAGCGGGAACGGTCTGATCCATCCGATCGGTTCCTGACCCTTCCGGTAGTCCGCCCCGGCGGCGATGAACGCTGACAGGCCGACGTCGTCGCCACGGACGCGGGCAGCGCTGCGCCGTTGCGCTGCTTGGAAGAGCCCGACGAGTGTCGCGTAGCCGAGGGCCTCGCCGGCGCGGGCCACCAAGACTTGGTGGCCCGCGCCGGCGAGGCCGGCCGTCAGCCCGGTCAGGTGGCTGACGCACTCATCCACGGGCAGGACGGGCGCCTTCGGCCGGCGCACCGACGGGATCCGGCCGGTGAGCGGAGGATCATCGCGTCAGCCCCGGCGTGGCGAGTCCACGCCCAGGCGGCCGTGCGGGATCCAGACGGAGCCATCGGGAGCCGGTGTTCTTGCGGTGGGTGCGGATGGCCGGGTTCACGGTCCGACATGAGGGCAGCGCGGCACGGTCGGACGGCGTATGGGCCTCTGGTGGCGCAGGTTGTCTTGGTCGTCAACCCGTCCACCATGGGATTCTTTCTGCCATAGGAGGTTTCGGGCAGTCGGTGCGAGCCTGTGGCCGGTACGCTCAGGAAAAAAGGCTCACTCAGGACGGGGTTGAAGCCCGGGAGGGTGAATTCCAAAGGATACCGGTGTGGTTCTGGTACTGGAGAAATCCGTGAAGGGATCTCCTCCCGAATGGCGTCGCATTTGCTGGAGCTGCCATCTCTCGGCGCGCCGGGTGGTGTCACTGGCTAGGCGCACAGCAGCGTCGGAATGAAATCTCTTATCGAAGCGGCACATCAATCCTTGCGCGTTGCCGGCCCTGCGTCAATCGACCTTCTCGGCCTCCTTGGAGATCATGAGAACGAGAGTGCGGGGAGTGGAGTCAAGGTGCCTTTGATGATTCCTGCTCAGAGGCAGATGATTGACGTCCAGGATGTGTGTCCCTGATTTCTGGGATGCTTCGTTCCTCTTTTTTCACACCGCACCCAAGCAGCCGGTTCCCCACCTCTTGCCATCCGCGCCGAAGCGCCGCCCGGTCTTGGCGAGCGGCCGGTCTTCGCCGGGCCTGTCGTGGGACGTGGCCTCGCCACCTTGAGGGAGTACCGAGGGACGGAAGTTCCCGGGGCAAGGCCTCAGGCGTCGTCCTCCCCACGGTCGAAGCGCTCGCGTGCCCGTTCGATCTCGGGCGTGTGTGCCGAGACCCAGTCGAGCAGCACGTCCACCGGATGCCGGAGCGTCTTGCCGAGCGGGGTGATCCGGTACTCGACGGCAACCGGGCGGGAGTGGACCACCAGGCGATGGACGATGCCGTTGCGTTCGAGGCGGCGCAGGGTCGCGGTGAGCGACTTCTGCGTCACGGAGGGGATCGCGCGGCGCAGCTCGTTGAAACGAGAAGGGCGCTCGCAGAGCACGTCGAGCACCGCCAGCGACCACTTGTCGAGGACCTGGTCGAGGAGTTCGCGGTGCGGTGCGGTGATGTCGAGGCCGCTGTGGGCCGCCTGTCCGGTATCCGTCATGACACCTAGTCTCGTTGAAGTTTCCTTCAGATACCAGGTATCAAGATTGGACCTATTGGACACCAGTTGCGAGGACAGCGAAATGACCGTTCGGCGTTTCACCCCCGAGGGCATGATGCAGCCCACTCCCTACCACCACGTCGCCGTCGGCACCGGTACGCGCCACGTGCACGTCAGCGGACAGATCGCCCGCCTTGCCGACTCGACGCCGGTGGCCCCGGGGGACCTCGCCGGCCAGGTCGCCCAAGCGCTGCGCGCCACCGCGACGGGGCTCGCCGGGGCGGGGGCCACGTTCGCCGACGTCCTGCGTCTGACCTTCTATGTCACGGAGTGGGAGCCCGAAAGGATCGGCGCGTTCATGGCCGGGGTCGAGTCGGTCGCAGAGGAGATCGGCCTCCCGCAACCGCTTCCGCCGTCGTCGCTCATCGGCGTGGACTACCTCTTCGAGCCCGACGTGCTCGTCGAGGTCGAGGCGACGGCCCTCCTCGACTGACGGTCGTTTTTCGGGTCGCAGAGGACGCTGCTCTGTGCGGTACCTGCCCGGGATTTTCTGTGCCCGGCGGGAGAGGCCGGGACCGGCAGCGCCGTCAGCCGCCGACGGGGCCCCGGGAGTCACGAGCCAGTCCATCGGTCCGGTCGATCCTGGTGCCGGCAGGGATCGCGGGAGGCCGGCGGGCCGCCGTGCGCGACCGTTCGGGCGGTGCCCCGGCCCAGGTGCGAGCCGTGGCGCAGGCGCGGTGCCGTCCGTCGTCGGAGGGGGAGAGCAGGGAGCCGGGCGCCGCGGTGAGAGCACGGCCTGCTCGTCGGCATCGGACCCGGTCGTCGGGTACCGATGAAGGACTACGGCCCCGCCTACGCTGCGCCGACGCTCCTCGGCGGGGCGTCCATCGTGGCCGCGCGATCACTGCGCGGCCCACGAGCGGCGTCGGAACCGCGTCAGGCCGGGGTCGCGCCGACGAGCCACGCGGTTCGCCGGGCAGCCAGCGGAAGGCTGTCGCTGCTGCCGAGACAGACTCCGAAGGTGGTCAAAAAGGCGTAGTCGTAGGAACGGCGCTCGCAGCTCACGTCCTCGATGGCGTACTCCGACTTGGGGTTGCTCACCCGCAGGAACGGCACGCCGTCCTCGACGACCCGGGCCCATACGCCGTAGGGGGCCAGCTCCGAAGCGAGCTTGGCCAGGTACGTGCGTTCGGTCGAACGGGTCAGGGCCGGCAAGGCCGCTGCGGTTCGAGGGTGTCTTGGATAGACCATGGCGGTGTCCTCAATACGTGCGATTCGGTGTCCCTTAATCCCTCTTCATTGTTGCTCTGGGTTGCCGATAGATCGCGCACCGCCACGGCGACACGCCGGTGTGTCCGGCGCCGCCGGTCCGGTGCGTGCTGATTGTGTCGGTCCGGGGCCTATCTCCTCATGCCGGGGCAGCCGTTGGGATCAGCGCAGCGCCGCCAGCGCTTGGTCCACGTCCTCGTCGGTCGTGTAGACGTGGAAGGCCAGCCGGACCAGCCCGGCCCGCTCCGAGACCCACACCCCGGCCGCGCGCAGCCGCCCGCCGGCATCGGGTCGGTCCACGGAGACGATGGCGGAGTTGCCCGGGGCCAGGCCCACCCCGGCCCGGAAGCGGTTGGCCAGCGCCACGTTGTGCGCGTTGACCGTGGGGACACCGACGTCCAGGAGCGTCGCGATCGACGCGGCGGCGCCCACCGACGCGAACCACGAAGGGGAGATGTCGAAACGCGAAGCGGTTCGCGACAGCCGCATCTCGTCCGCGTAGAAGGACCCCATGATGTCGGCCGCGGCACTCGGACCCGCGGCGACAGGACGCATGCGCTCGCGCAGCCGGGGCGAGAAGTACCCGAACGCGATGCCGCGCGGAGCCATCAGCCACTTGTAGCAGGAGCACACCAGCGCGTCGAAGCGGGTCGCGTCCACCGGGAGCCAGCCCGCACCCTGGGTGGCGTCCACACACACCAGTGCGTCGTGGCTGCGGGCGGCGGCGTGGATCTCCTCGACCGGTGCGACCTCCCCGGTCGCCGAGTGGACGAGGCTGAAGGTGACCAGCCAGGTGTCGTCGTCGATGGCGTCGGCCAGCGCGTGCATCGGCACGTTCTCCAGCCGTACACCCCGGTCGCCGTGCACCGCCCAGGGATAGAGGTTGGAGGTGTACTCGCCCTCGGGCGCGAGCACCCGTGCGCCGTCCGGGACGGCGAGACCGGCGGGCCCCAGCAGCTGCGAGGTCGACGCGCCGTGCACCACGTCCTCGGGCGCCGCTCCGACCAGCGCTGCGAAGCGGTCCCGAGCCAGTACAGAGGCGTCGCCCCAGTCCTCCGGCCCGTGCAGGCCGTGTCGCCACACCCCGACCGCCTCGCTGAGCGCCTGGTGGGCGTCGCGGGGCGGTATCCCGTACTGCGCGGTGTTCAGCCACACCGTCTTGACGTCCCACAACCGCTGCGCCGTCTCGATGTCCATGCCCGCCAGGTTCTCACCCGGGCAGGAGCGAGAGCCCGACAGGGGCGGTCAGCGCCGTAGCCGCTGGAGCAGTCGCCGCAGGAGCGGTACCCGCTTGACGCGCACGGCGAGCCGTTCGCCCGCTTTGCCGGCGGGCCGTCCGGTGAAGCCGCGCGGGCCCCTGAAGAAACGGGTGTGCCCGATCCGGGCGGCGGGCCGCAGTGCCGTCGCGCACCGTGTCGAATCGGGCCCCGACAGCACCAGGTCGATCTCCCACACTCGCTCGGCGGTGCCCCTGGGGGTCCCCAGGCGCAGGGCCGCGTCGATCCTGGCGTCCGCGCCGCTGCCCGAGACCCGGGCGGGCGCCTCCAACGGGGCAGCGCCTTTGGCGGTGGCCCGTACGACCGCGGTGAACGGTGCACCGATCTCGATCTCGGGTGTGGCCACGATGCGCAGCCGCCCTCCCCGTTTCCAGGAAGCCGATTCGACCCGGACCGCCGAGACAGGGGCGTTCCTGATCCGGCCGACCTCCAGGCTCAGGTTCGCGCGTTCGGCGGTGAAGTAGGCGGTGGCTGTTCGCCGCCCCGCCGACTGCGCGACGAACATCGGTGACGGTGCGGTGCGCACGGCACGCACGCGTTTGGCGCCCAGCCGCACACGGGACGTGTATTCGCCGACCGCGGACGACGCGAACACGTCGAAGACACCGTCCGGCAGCTCCCGGCCGTCGGAGGCGGAGAGCGGGACCTCGGCGTCGAAGGAGCCGTCCTCCCGCAGCCGTGCCGCAAAACCGAACTCCCGGTCGCTTCCCCGGTGCACCAGGAGCAGGGTGATCGCCAGGCCGTCGACTCCGGGAACCGCGTCCCGACGGGTACCCGAGACGCGCAGCGCCTCGTCGGCCGTCTCCACCGAAGTCAGCCACAGCTCGGGATCGGGCACCCTGAACACCGTGCACTCACCGGCCGTCGTCGTACTCAGGGCCAACCCGAGGCCGCCCTCCTGTTCGCCGTGCTCGACGCGCAGCCGCGCAACCCCCGGTCGCCGGGCGTCGGCGAAGGGCAGGGCGGCGCGCAGGACAGTGGTCCCCTCGCCCCGGCTGAGCACAGCGGGAACCGTCACGGTGTCCCCTCCGTCCCGGTCGGCGTGCAGCACCAGTTCGACGTCCTTCTCCACCGCCGCCTCGACCGGGACGACGAGTTCCACACCCTCGGCGCGCTCGATCACCGCGGCGCCCTCCTGGGGGAGGGCGACCGCCCGGTGCAGGCCGTTCAGGCCGTTGTCCACGGAGAGGGTGAGCCGGCCCTCCGGATGCCAGAACGGATCGGCGAACGTGGAGTCGGGGCCGTAGAAGGCCGGACGGCGCTGCTCCTCTGCCGCCGGGGTACGCGAGTCCACGACCCCGTCGGCTTCGACCCCGAAATGACGGACACGGACGAGGACGTCCCACTGTCCGGCGGGAACCGCCCCACCGTCGGTACCCGCCAGGTCCAGTTCCGCATCCACCACGAAACCCGGCACGTCCGCCCCGTCCTCGCAAGGGGCCGCACCCGACCGGGGGGAGAGCGCGAAAGCGACCGTGCGTTTCGGTGCGTTCCGCGAGCGCAGTACGACCTCGACCCTGTTGTGCCGCTCCAGCAGCCGCAGGTCCGGGCCGACCGGTTCGCCGTTGGCCCCCTCCCAGCGCAGGGAGCCGTTCGCACGGTGAAGGACCGGACCGCGTGCGCGCTCCGACACCAGGGTCGCCGCCACCCGCAGCCGAAGGGCCGACCCCGACCATTCCAACGACTCCAGGCGGGCGGACACGTCGACCGCCCCGGTGATCATGGTGGCTCGGGAGTCGATGCCGGTGTCGGTGATCGCCAGCCCCAGGGCGTCGTCGTCGCCGAAGACCGGGCGTACCCCGACGTCCCCGGTCTCGGTGCCGGTCACGGTCACCGTCGGGTAGGTGATGACGTCGCGGTGCCCGAGCACGCCGTCGAGGTGGCGGCCCAGGCGCGCACCGGGCGCGCCCGGTCGATGAACCAGGTGCAGGTCCCATTCCTGTTCGGTGGTCGTGCGTCGGGCGAGCATCGCCCGTGCCTGCACCGATGCGGTGAACGTCCCGTCCGCTGCGATCGGGCACGGGGTGGAGTGGGACGGCTCGCCCCGTCCGCGGGGGGAGGCGACCAGACGGGCGTCGGGAAAGGGGCCCGTGGCGCCGAGGAACACCCCGGTGAAGGTGAGCGAGCCGGCGTCGCAGACGAGCGATTGCACCTCGGCGTGGAGCCGGGCGCGTCGGATGACCACGGCGAGGTGGTGGGTGGTGTCGCGGTCGGGAACGGTGAGGCCCAGTGGTCGGGAGGGGGAGAGCGCGGGTGGGTAGGCGAGCAGGTCGATGACGACGTCGGAGACCGGACCCTCCTCACCGCCGTCCACCCGGTGCACGCTCCAGCGTCCCGGGGCGAGCAGGGGGTCGTGGGGTCGCAGTTCGAGGGTTCCGTCGTCAAGGCAGGTGAACTCCGCGGTGGTTCCCGAGGAACCGCGCAACAGCACCCGGTCGGGCCGTTGGGTGAAGGACAGCGTGGTGACGCCCTCGCCGTCCACCCGCGCGGTACAAGAAGCGGGCTCCCTGTCCTTTGCCGGGACAGGGGTCGTGGGCAGGGCGTGCCCGGTGAGTTCGTGGAAGAGTGCCTCGTGCTGCCGGGTGATGGGGCCCGGGTCGAAGCGTTCGGCCGAGCGCGCTGCCGCGCGCGCCATGCGGTCGAGTTCTCCGTTGTCGCTCATCAGCTCGTCCAGGCCGGCCGCCACGGCCGTCACGCTGCCGTTCTCCACCAGGAGGCCGTCCACCCCGTTCTCGATGATCTCCCCGGGCCCCAGGGGGCAGTCGGTGCTCACCACGGGCAGTCCGCCGCGCATAGCCTCGACCAGGGTCATGCCGAACGACTCGGCCTTGGAGGTGACCGCGGCGAACGACCCCAGGGCCCACGCCTCCTCCAGGTGGGAGCGCGGCCCCATCAGCAGCACGTCGTCGTGCAGGCCGAGGGCGTCGATCTGTTTTTTCAGCCGGGCCTTCTGGTCGCCGCCGCCGTAGATGCGCAGGGTCCAGCCCGGATGGTCGGGAAGAACCCGGGCGAACGCCTCCACGAGCAGCTCGTAGCGTTTCACCGGGGCGATCCGACCTGCGGCGACCACGACCTTGCGCTCGCCCCGGCCCCCCGTCGGCGCGCGCAGCCGGGGTGCTTCCACGCTGTTGGGGATGGCCAGGACCCGCACACCGGGGAGATCCATTCGTTTGCGGTGCACGGCCGCGTCGGCCTCGGTCACGGTGACCACCGCGTCCAGATCGCCGTATGCGTCGGACAGCACTCTGCGCAGCGCTTCGGGGTGCATGTTGTGCGTCAGGTGCTCCTGGCCCACCTTGGCGTAGCGATCGGAGCCGCACCGCGCCAAGACCACGTTCAGCCCCGCCCGTGTTCCCACCACCACGTCGGCGTCGGTGGTCTCCAAGTAGGCCCGCAGCCGGTCGTCGGTGAGCGCGCTGTACTGCTTCTGGCGGCTTTCCTCAACGGGAAAGACCTCCGGGGGAAGCCCGGCGCGGTGGGACCCCTCGTGTAGGCGGCGGCCCCCGGTCCCCGTTCCGGGCCCGGCGGGGAGCCGCATGTCGACCAACGGGGTGACCGTGATCCCTTGGGGGAGGGAGAGGACGGGGTGCTCGCGATGACGGAACACCGACACGATCTCCACCTCGTGCCGATGGCGCAGAGCGGCGGCCTGGGTGATGACCGTCTGAATGGTTCCACCGATCCCGTAGACATTGTGGATCAGGTAGGCGATCTTCATCGTTGCTCTCCCGGCTCGTCGAGGGCCGGCGCGGGGAACCGGACGCCCTGGTTGTTGCGGTCTGCTGTTTCCCGGCCGCGGGATCAGGGCGGCAGCGACACGACGGCGATCCCGGCAAGGGCGCAACCGCTCGTGTCCTGTCCATAACGCCGGACTCCGGACGAACGGTTCTCGTTGGTCATGGGAAGTCTGGAAAAGGTGTTGTTCTGCGGCTACTACCACTTTTGGCGGGATACCAACATGACGTCCGTCCCACGGACCGCACAGCAGGTCGGGCGCCTGGCTCACGCGGGGGTCGGGGACGGCGTCGCACGCCGTTGAACGGGCGTTCAGGAGCGGTGCAGCGGGAGGTCGCCCATGCCTTCGGCAGGGGGAGGGGAGCCGGCCGCACGGCGAAGCCCGGGGGAGGGGGATTGCTTCCCGGCCGTCGGAAGCCGGGACCACAGGGCCGGTCGGCGGCTGATCAACACCCTTTGAACTGCACGGATGCTCGGGGTGCGGCGTCGGGCAGGGGCCGACGCGAACCGGCCGTCAAACGAGGGGGCGGCCTATCGGCCACGCCCCGGCAACTCGGCAAAGACCCGTTCCCCGGCCGCCGGCCGGGGAACGGGGAACATGGCGGCTCCGGCCGGCGGAGCCCGACCGGCCGTCCGGTCAGTTCTGCGCGGCGACCGCCTGGCCGCGGTACAGGACCGACTCCACCGTCAGGTCGTCGTTCATGATCACGAGGTCGGCCCACGCACCCGGGGCCAGCACGCCGGCAGCCAGGCCCAGCGCCGCGGCGGGGGTGGCCGTGGCCGCGCGCAGGGCGTCGGCCGGGGTCGCGCCCAGGTCGCGCACGGCGCGGCGGACCGCTTCGGGCAGCACGATGGTGCTGCTCGCGATCGCACCGGAATCGACGAGGCGGGCTTCGCCGCCGAGTACCCGGACCCGCAAAGTGCCGAGGGTGTACTCGCCGTCGCCCAAGCCCGTCGCGGCCATCGCGTCGGTCACCAGCGCCACACGGTCGGCCCCCGCGGCGTCGAATGCGACCCGCGCGGCGCCGGGATGGACGTGCACGCCGTCGTTGATCAGTTCGACGGTGACCCGCTCGTCGTTGAGAGCTGCCGCGATAGGGCCGGGATCGCGGTGGTGCAGGGGCCGCATCTGGTTGTACAGGTGGGTGGCCACGGTGGCCCCGGCGTCGAACGCGGCTCGGGTCTCGTCGTAACTGGCCTCGGTGTGGCCGACTGCGGCCACCACGCCCGACTCGGTGACCGCGTGCACCAGGTCCAGGGCCCCGGGGAGCTCGGGTGCCAGGGTGATCATCCGGACGTGGCCACGTCCGGCCTTGAGAATGCGCTCGAACTCCACGGTGTCGGGCTCACGCAGCAGGGCCGGGTCGTGCGCGCCGCACTTGCCGCGCGCGATGTAGGGCCCCTCCAGGTAGATGCCGGCCAGGTCGCCGGATTCGCACAGTTCGGCCAGCGCGGCCACCTGGCGCAGCGTGTCCTCGGGAGTCGCGGCGACCAGTCCGCCCAGCAGCGATGTGACCCCGTGCGCGCGATTGAACTCGACGACGGAGAGCGCGCGCTCGGGAGCGGTCTCGGTGAACGCCGCACCCGCCCCACCGTGGACGTGCACGTCCACGAGACCGGGGGCCAGGACGGCGCCGGCGAGGTCGCGGACCGGCTCCCCGCCCTCGGGGGCCGGCCCGGTCCCCGTCGCGGCGATGCGCTCACCCTCGATCCGCAGCCAGCCGGGAGTGAGCCCGTCCGCGGTCACCAGCCGTGCGTTCGCCAGTATGCCCATGGAAACGATGCCCTCCTGTGGTCCTCGTCACGTCAGCACATCGACAAAACCGTCGATCACGCATTGACGATAGCGCCGGCCCCACTCATGATTGGGTACATGTCCGCCGGTGAGCTGCTTGTCCAGCGCCTGCATGTCGATCTGAAGCAGCAGGCGAGCGCACTCTGTCGTAGTTGACGTCAGTGAGCAGGACCCCCATGTCCTGTGAGCACTGAGGTTTCCCGACGCGCTCGACCCCGGCCCACGCGAACCCCTTTGGTGTTGTTGGTGCACGTGCCGTCGTGTCCGGTCTAGGGAAGCCCCCTCTCGAAGTCGCCTCTCGTTAATCCCGACGACTCCCTACGCCACACCGTGCCCGGCCCTCTGGCCGTCCTCCACAGGAGATCACCATGACCCGTTTCACCGTGCTCGTCGCCGCCACCGAAGCCCGCTCCTCCGTGCGCACCGCCGCGGTCCACGCCGCCGACACCGTCGCAGCGCACACCGGGGTCGCCGCGGACACCACCGTCATCGACCTCGCCGAGCTCGGCCCCGCCCTGCTCGACGCCACCAACGACGACCTCACCGCCGCCCTCGCGGCCACCGCCGAGGCCGACGTCCTGCTCGTGGCGACCCCCCAGGTGCACGGCAGCTACACCGGCCTGCTCAAGGTCTTTCTCGACCGCGTCCCCGAACTCGGTCTGGCCCACGCGATCGCGCTTCCCATCGCGGTCGTCGACGACCTGCGCAACGGCCGCAACATCGAGGATGATCTCCGCGTCCTGCTGTCCGACCTCGGCGCCTGGGTGGCCGAGCCGGGACTGCTGCTGTCGCGCCACGAGCTCGCCGAACCGCTCAGCGTCATCGACGTCTGGGCGCAGATCGCCGCCCCCGCACTGCGTCAGGCGTTCGCTGTCGCTGTCTGAGGGGCCACCTCCCGTCGGTGCCGAAAAGACCCGGTCCGGCGACCCGGCGAGCCGGACGCTTCACACGCGTGACCCCTGAGTGCGGGGGCCGGTGCCGGTCGTCCGAACCACGGATCCTTATCGTCTCGCCCTCTGTGCCTCGCGCCGCCATCGCCCAGCGATGGCGGCGCGTCGCGTTGTGCGCTCCCCGGGCCTCCGTCGCCAGGGCGGCTCGCTCCCCGTACGCGCCGGGGCGGAGCCCATCGGCCCGAAGTACGCGGAGCGTCCGCCGTTTTCTGCCCGCACGCCGACATTTTTGCGGCGACCCGGTGTCGACTATTAGTCCATTTTCTGTATTCTGTGCCATTGGCGTATTGATTGTGATTTATGTGCAGTGGTGCGCTAGGAGGACAGTGATGCCTCGCACGTGCTCAACGTGGCTATCGGTGGGCGAGTGCCCGCCATTTTTTGTGCAGAAGGCACGGTTGGCCGCCAATTTTTCGTGCAGACTGCCCGATTGTTTTTCTTCGACAACGCTCTACCGTTGATTCTGCGGTTGCAGGTCGAGGCCAACTCCACGGACTCCCCGCGGCCGTACCGCGGTGCGCTCACACCTCTCCCGGGGCCGCGCCGCAGCGGTCGGGGGCCGTCGCCACCGTCCTGGGCCTGCTCTGTGCACACCCCTCCCATGCGCAGAATGGTCCAGCGGCGCCCCCGGCCGTTCACTTTCGCCCCGCGTGATGGGGCGCTCGGCCGATCCTGTCGATTTCTTCGGTTTCCACAGTGCGCGCGGTCGCGTCGAATTACGCTCCACCCATGGAGTCGAACCAGGCGTGCGATTTTCTGACCGGTTACGACCAGGACCGGTTGTGCCAGCAGGCCGTGCGGTTCGAGACCGATGCCCTGCTGTTCGGGGAGGACCGTGCCGAGCTCCTGGGCGAGGCTGCCAGGTTCTGGCACCGGGCGGGACAGTCCCGGCACGCTCTTCGCCTATGCACCGAGGCCATCGCAGAGGGCGACGGAACAGGAGTCGGGGCCGCCCGCCTGCGCCGTATGGAAATCCTCGCCGACCAGGGCCGCATCCCGGAGTTCGATCAGGACGTGCGAGCCCTGCGGGGGAGCGAGCTCACCGAGTCCGCGGCCTGCTCTGCCGCCCGCCTCCTGGAGTCCCTGGGGCGCGCGGGCGAGGCCCTTGAGTTCTACGACCGCGCCTGCACCCGGCCCCTCGCCGAGCTCGCGCACTTCTGGCCGCTGGATCTCGCTCGCCACGTCGGCATCCTCGACGCCCTCACCGGACGCTCCAGGCTTCGCGCGGAGACGGGCCTGCCCGTCGACGCACTCGACGCCAAGGTCGCCGCGTTCGTCTCCGGGCCCGCTTCGTTCCCGACGCCGTCCTGCCGGCTGCCCGAACGCAACGCGCCCTGCGGCTGCGGCGCACCTCGCCGGTACAAGAACTGCTGCGGGAAGCGTGCGATCGCCGCCGACGAGCACCGGCGGTTCGCCCGCAGGTGAGCCGATGGGCGCGGGACCCCCGCCGCGTGCTCCCGATCCGGGTTCGCCGGGGTGCGGGCCCCGGGGTGGGTAACGTTTCCCCCCATGATCCCAACCCAGATAGTCGTCGGCGCCGCGATCGTCAGGGGCGGCTCGGTCCTCGCCGCGCAGCGCGCCAGTCCCGCACACCTGCGCGGACGATGGGAACTCCCGGGCGGCAAGGTGGATCCGGGCGAGACCGACGAGGCCGCTCTCGTACGCGAGTGCCACGAGGAGCTGGGCGTGCGCATCCGCCCGATCGAACGGGTCGGCCCCGACGTCCTGCTGCCGGTGCGGCCCAACGCCCCCCGCGCACTGCTGCGTGTATGGACCGCGGAGCTGACAACGGGCGAACCCGAGGCCCTCGAACACCTCGAATTGCGCTGGCTCACCGCCGACACCCTCTCCACCGTCGACTGGCTCCCCGCTGACCTGCCGTTCCTCGACCACATTCGGTCCCGCCTGAGCGGTGGTGCCCCGCCGGTTGGGACGCAGCCGCCATGAGGCAACGGTTTTCGGCGGTCCACAACAGTCATTTCGTGCGGAAAGTACCGGGATGTGTCCACACTGACACTGACTGACCTGCACGTTTCTCGGTGCGTCCATCATCACGGCATAAACTGGTAGTTGGCCGCGGGAGTCGCGGTGTTTCCCCAGCAGATGAGATCGAGACTTTCGCATGCCCACCGCCACGCCCGCCGACGGCTCTGTGCGCCGTACAGACATCCGCAACGTCGCCATCGTCGCCCACGTCGACCATGGCAAGACCACCCTCGTGGACGCCATGCTCTGGCAGTCCGGTGTGTTCCGCTCCAACCAGGACGTCGATGACCGCGTCATGGACTCCAACGACCTGGAGCGCGAGAAGGGCATCACCATTCTCGCCAAGAACACCGCGGTCCACTACACGACGCCTGAGGGCGAAGACGTCGTCATCAACATCATCGACACCCCGGGCCACGCCGACTTCGGCGGCGAGGTCGAGCGCGGCCTGTCCATGGTGGACGGTGTCGTGCTCCTGGTGGACGCCAGTGAGGGCCCGCTGCCCCAGACCCGGTTCGTGCTGCGCAAGGCACTGGCCGCCAAGATGCCGGTCATCCTGGTCATCAACAAGGTCGACCGCCCCGACAGCCGTATCGCCGAGGTCGTGGACGACACCTACGAACTGTTCATGGACCTCGACGCCACCGAGGAGCAGATCGAGTTCCCGATCGTCTACGCCTGCGCCCGTGACGGCAAGGCGTCCCTGGAGCGTCCCGCCGACGCCACCGTGCCCGACAGCGAGAACCTCCAGCCGCTGTTCAGCACCATCCTGAACACCATTCCGGCCCCCGAGTACACCCCGGGCGCCCCGCTTCAGGCCCACGTCACCAACCTCGACGCCTCCCCGTTCCTGGGCCGCATCGCGCTGTGCCGGGTGCACCAGGGCGAGATCCGCAAGGGCCAGCAGGTCGCGTGGATCCGTGGCGACGGCACCTCCCAGCAGGTCAAGATCACCGAGCTGCTGATGACCGAAGCGCTGGAGCGCAAGCCCGCGGAGAAGGCCGGCCCCGGCGACATCATCGCGATCGCCGGCATCCCCGAGATCATGATCGGCGAGACCCTCGCCGACCCGGCCGACCCGCGCCCGCTGCCGCTGATCACGGTGGACGAGCCGGCCATCTCCATGACCATCGGTACCAACACCTCCCCGCTGGTCGGCAAGGCCAAGGGGTCCAAGGTCACCGCGCGCCTGGTCAAGGACCGCCTCGACCGCGAGCTCATCGGCAACGTCAGCCTGCGCATCCTGCCCACCGAGCGTCCCGACGCCTGGGAGGTCCAGGGCCGTGGTGAGCTGGCGCTGGCCATCCTGGTCGAGCAGATGAAGCGTGAAGGCTACGAGCTGACCGTCGGCAAGCCGCAGGTCGTCACCAAGCAGATCGACGGCAAGCTGCACGAGCCGGTCGAGCGCCTGACGGTGGACGCCCCCGAGGAGTACCTGGGCGCCATCACCCAGCTGCTCAACATCCGCAAGGGCCGCATGGAGAACATGAGCAACCACGGCACCGGCTGGGTCCGGATGGACTGGGTGGTTCCCTCGCGCGGTCTGATCGGGTTCCGCACCGAGTTCCTCACCGAGACCCGTGGTACCGGCATCGCCCACCACGTCTTCGAGGACTTCGCCCCCTGGTTCGGCGAGCTGCGCACCCGCCAGAACGGCTCGCTGGTGGCCGACCGCGCCGGTGTGGCGGTCAGCTTCGCGATGTCCAACCTGCAGGAGCGCGGCACGCTCTTCGTCGAGCCCACCACCGAGGTGTACGAGGGCATGATCGTCGGCGAGAACTCCCGTTCCGACGACATGGACGTCAACATCACCAAGGAGAAGAAGCTCACCAACATGCGCTCCTCCACCGGTGACGAGCTGGAGCGCCTGGTTCCCCCGCGCAAGCTGTCCCTGGAGCAGGCCCTGGAGTTCTGCCGCGAGGACGAGTGCGTCGAGGTCACCCCCGACGCCGTGCGCATCCGCAAGGTCGTCCTGGACCAGAAGGAGCGCGCCCGCTCCCTGGCCCACAAGAAGCGCGGTTCCTGACCCGCACACCGCCCACGGCCCGTCCCGGTATCGAGCACCGGGGCGGGCCGTCCGCATCTGCGCATCGTTCCCGCCCGGACACTGCCGGACTGTCGTTTTCCCATGATACGAATAGCAATTCGTACACATGATCGATTGGATTGCGATGTCGGACCGCGCCTTGTTGGAGACCAGCCTCGATTTCGCCACGCACCGGATACTCGAAATCGGCGAGACCCCGCTGAGTGTCCCCACCCCCTGTTCGGAGTGGAACCTCGGGCAGCTCCTCAACCACCTGGTGTCCTCCACGGCCCTGCTCGCCGACCTCGTCCGTGGGGACGAGGTCGATCCCCGCGCACTCGCCCCCGAACGCACCGCAGCCGTCCCCTTCGAGGGGCACCCCGTGGGAGCGTTCGCCGTTGCCGCGGGCACCACGCGCCGGGTCTTCGCCTCCGACGAGGCATGGCGGCGCGGCGTCCGAATGCCCGGCGCCACGATGCCCGCAGCGCTCGTGGCCAAGTTGATCGCCATGGACGCGGTCGTGCACGGCTGGGACATCGCGCGCGCCGTCGGTGCGGACGACACCATCCCCGATCCGCTGGCCGAGGACATCATGTCCTTCGCTGAGACGTTCGTGCGCCCAGAGGTTCGCGGAGGCATCCTCGGGCCGGAAGTCCGGGTCGGGGCGAAAGACACCAAAACTCGGCAACTCGTGGCGTTCTTGGGGAGACGACCCTAGCCTGGTGGGAAAGACGCCGGCTCCTTCACGGAGCGCGTCCACCCCCATCCACCGAAGGGCAGCTCAATGGCTCAGCCGCACGCGGTCGTGGTCGGAGGAGGAATCGGCGGGCTCGCGGCCGCGGTGGCACTGCACCGCAAGGGGTGGGCCGTCACCGTCTGCGAACGCTCTCCGGCGATCGAGCCCGTCGGGGCCGGCCTCGGGGTCGCCCCCAACGGACTGCGCGCGCTCGACGCCCTCGACCTCGGCGACGAACTACGCGCCTGCGCCGTCACCCAGGGCCGTGCCGGTCTGCGCCGCAAAGACGGCCGCTGGCTGGTGCGCACCGACGCCGAGGACCTCCGGCGCTTCTTCGGGGACTCCGTCGTGGTCGTCCCCCGGGCCGACCTCGTGGACGTACTGCTCACCCGGCTCCCCGCCGGAGCCCTGCGCACCGCGACCACCGTCACCAGCGTGGAGCCCGGCGACACCCGCCAACTCGCACGGGTGGGCACGGACGCCGGGGAGCTCACCGCCGACCTCGTCGTGGCCGCCGACGGTATCCGCTCGATGATCCGCCCCGCGCTCTTCCTCGAACACCCCGGTCCGGTCTACGCGGGCTTCACCAGTTGGCGGTTCATCGTGGACGCACCTCAGGAGCCGATCGACTACGGCGAATCCTGGGGATGCGGGGTCACCGCCGGTGTGCTGCCGCTCCCGGGCGGGCGCGTCTACTGCTACGTCACCGCCAACGCCCCGGCGGGGGAGCGCGCCAAGGACGAACGGGCCGAGATCGCCGGCCTGCTCGCCGAATGGCACGACCCCATCCCCGGACTGGTTGCCGGTGTCGCCCCCGAAGCCGTCCTGCGCACCGACGTCTGGCACATCGCCACTCCCCTCCCCGCCTACCACAAGGGCAGGGTCGCGCTCCTCGGCGACGCGGCGCACGCCATGACCCCCAACCTGGGGCAGGGCGCCTGCCAGGCCATCGAGGACGCGGTGGTGCTCGCCCACCACATCAACGGGTCCACCGCTTACGTTCCGACGGCGCTGCGCTCCTACACCGACGTCCGGATCGGCAGGACCAGCCTGATCGCGCAGCGCTCCGCCCAGATCGCCGAGACCACCCAGAGCGAGTCCGCCCTGCTCAACCGGTTCCGTGACACCGGTGCCAGCGTCATGGGGCGTCTGCCGGCCACACTGATGTCGCGCTACCTGCGCCCGGTCCTGGACTGGCAGCCGCCCACCGAGACCGCCCGGGTATGACCGCTTCGCTCCGCGCGGGGGAGTCATTCCACCGGCGACGCCACCACTTCCAGGTCCTCCAGTTCGGCGTCGGTGAGACCGGAGAGGTGGTTCATCAGACTGCGGCGAAACGCAGTGGCGGTGTGGGAGGGCGCGACGTCCTTGCGGTGGGCCAGCGCTATCGTGCGCATCAACCGGGGTTGGGCCAGTGGGGTGCCACGCAGTTTGGGGCGGTTGCGCAGCACCATGCTCGGTACCACCGCCAGGCCCAGGCCCGCCTCCACGAAGCGCAGCACCGCGTCCATCTCGCCGCCCTCCACCGCGAGGCGTGGCTCGAATCCTGCTGCCCGGCAGGCGTGCAGGGTCGCGTCGCGCACGTCGTAGCCCTGCCGGAACATCACCAACGGCTTGTCGCGCAGATCGACGATGCGCATCGAGGCCCGCACACAGGGCGCGGGCAGATCCATCGAACTGGCCACGACCAGGCTCTCGCGCAGAATCGGGGTGGTCACGAACTCGGGGTCGCTGCTGTGCAGCGGCAGGATGATCAGTGCGAGGTCGAGTTCGCCGCGCCCGAGGGCGCGGATGAGGTCGCGCGACCCGCCCTCCTCCACCCGCAGTTCGATGCCGGGGAAGCGGCGGTGGAACAGCGACAGCGCGTCGGCCAGCAGCCCCGCGCACAAGGAGGGGGTGGCGCCCAGGCGAACCCGGCCGCGTCGCATGCCGGCGAGCTCCTGGACCTCGCGCCGGGCCGTTTCCACGTCGGTCAGGATGCGCTGGGCCAGCGGCAACAGGGCCTCACCGGCCGGAGTCAGTGTGATATTTCCCCGGGCGCGAACGAATAACGATGCACCCAGTTCCTCCTCCAAGGCCCTGATCTGCTTGCTCAGGCTCGGCTGCGCGACGCGCGATACCTCCGCTGCGCGGGTGAAATGCCGGGTCTCGGCCACCGCGAGGAAGTAGGCGAGCTGCTGAAACTGCATGCCTCATAGCCTACGTCTATCGTCACCAGCGTTCCTATGACTTAGACGATCGTGTTAATCCAGCCCTAAAGTTCACACTGTGGCGAACAGTACCCTGACCAAGCAGCGGTCAACGGCATTCAGGTCGACGGTGGCGCTCAAATCCGCGATGGCGGTCACCGGCCTCGTCCTTGTGCTGTTCTTGATCGCGCATATGTACGGCAATCTCATGATCTTCGGAGGCCAGGAGGTCTTCGACAACTACTCGCACCACCTGCGCGAGCTCGGCGAGCCGATGCTCCCGTACGCCGGCACACTGTGGATCATTCGCATCGTCCTCCTGGCGAGCGTCCTCATCCACGCCTACTCGGCCTTCGTGCTGTGGGCCCGCGCCAAGCGGGCCACCTCTGTCGGCGGACAGCGGTACCACAGCTCCAAGAACCGGACCGGTGTGCAGCGCAGCTACGCGTCCTTCACCATGCGGTGGGGCGGCATCGTCGTCCTGCTGTTCGTGATCTTCCACATCCTGCACCTGACCACGAACAACATCGCTCCGGGTGGGCCGTCCAGCAGCCCTTACGAGCGTGTCGTGCACGGGTTCCAGATCTGGTGGGTCGTCCTTGTCTACGTGATCGCCATGGCTGCGGTGGGCTTCCACCTGCGGCACGGCATCTGGAGCGCGACCCAGACCCTGGGTCAGAACAAGGCTTCCCGTCAGCGCACGATCAACCTGGTCGCGACCGCGATCGCCGTTGTGCTCACGCTCGGGTTCCTCGTTCCCCCGTTCTCCGTTCTCTTTGGACTGGTGGGTTAAATGACTGAGCTGTACATCGAGGGCGACCCGATCCGCGACGAGAAGGCGCCCGAAGGACCGATCGAGCAGCGCTGGGACAAGCGACGCTTCTCCGCCAAGCTGGTGAACCCCGCCAACCGGCGCAAGCTCTCGGTCATCATCGTGGGCACCGGTCTGGCCGGCGCCTCCGCGGCCGCCACCCTGGGCGAGGCCGGCTACAACGTCAAGAGCTTCTGCTACCAGGACAGCCCCCGGCGTGCGCACAGCATCGCCGCGCAGGGCGGCATCAACGCGGCCAAGAACTACCGCAACGACGGTGACAGCATCTACCGGCTGTTCTACGACACCGTCAAGGGAGGCGACTTCCGCTCCCGCGAGTCCAACGTGTACCGCCTGGCCCAGGTCAGCGTCGAGATCATCGACCAGTGCGTGGCCCAGGGCGTGCCCTTCGCCCGTGAATACGGCGGCCTGCTCGACAACCGCTCCTTCGGCGGCGTACAGGTCTCGCGTACCTTCTACGCGCGCGGCCAGACGGGGCAGCAGCTCCTCATCGGCGCCTACCAGGCGCTGGAGCGCCAGATCGCAGCCGGCAGCGTGGAGATGCACACCCGGCACGAGATGCTCGAACTCATCGTCGTGGACGGCAAGGCGCGCGGCGTCATCGTGCGCGACATGGTCAGCGGCGAGATCGAGACCCACTTCGCCGACGCGGTGGTCCTGGCCTCCGGCGGCTACGGCAACGTCTTCTTCCTGTCGACCAACGCCATGGGCTGCAACGTCACCGCCACCTGGCGGGCGCACCGCAAGGGCGCGCTGTTCGCGAACCCCTGCTACACGCAGATCCACCCGACCTGCATCCCGGTCAGCGGCGACTACCAGTCCAAGCTGACCCTGATGAGCGAGTCGCTGCGCAACGACGGCCGCATCTGGGTGCCCAAGGAGGGCGGGGACACCCGCGACCCGCGCGAGATCCCCGAGGAGGAGCGCGACTACTACCTGGAGCGCATCTACCCCGCCTTCGGCAACCTCGTACCCCGTGACATCGCCTCGCGCGCGGCCAAGAACGTCTGCGACGAGGGCCGCGGTGTGGGCCCCGGAGGCCTGGGGGTCTACCTGGACTTCGCCGACGCGATCAAGCGCATGGGCCGCTCCACCGTCGAAGCCAAGTACGGCAACCTCTTCGACATGTACCAGCGCATCACGGGGGAGAACCCCTACGAGCTGCCGATGCGTATCTACCCGGCCGTCCACTACACGATGGGCGGACTGTGGGTCGACTACGACCTGCAGAGCAACATCCCCGGCCTGTTCGTGACCGGTGAGGCCAACTTCTCCGACCACGGTGCCAACCGCCTGGGCGCGAGCGCCCTCATGCAGGGGCTGGCCGACGGGTACTTCGTACTGCCCAACACCATCAACGACTATCTCGCCGACGGTCCGTTCGAGAAGGTCGACGAGACCCACCCGGAGGCCAAGGAGGCGGCGGACTCGGTGCGCGAGCGCATCGACACCCTGCTCTCCATCAACGGCACCCGCACCGTGGACTCCTTCCACAAGGAGCTCGGCCACATCATGTGGGACTACTGCGGCATGGAGCGCAGCGACGAGGGTCTGCGCAAGGCCATCTCGCGCATCCGTGAGCTGCGGGACGAGTTCTGGCAGAACGTCAAGGTGACCGGGACCAACGAGGAGCTCAACCAGGCTCTGGAGCGGGCCGGCCGCGTGGCCGACTTCTTCGAGCTGGCCGAGCTCATGTGCGTGGACGCGCTCGCACGCGCCGAGTCCTGCGGCGGCCACTTCCGCGCGGAGAGCCAGACCGAGGACGGCGAGGCCCTGCGCAACGACGCGGAGTTCGCCTACGTGTCGGCTTGGGAGTTCGCCGGCACCGGCCAGCGCCCGGTCCTGCACAAGGAAGCTCTGGAATACGAGTACGTCGAGATGAAGCAGCGGAGCTACAAGTGAACATCACACTGCGCGTTTGGCGCCAGAAAGGCAAGGCCGACGAAGGCCGGATGGTCACCTACAAGGTTGAGGACGTCTCTCCGGACATGTCCTTCCTTGAGATGCTCGACGTCCTCAACGAGAAGCTCACGGTCTCCGGCGACGACCCGATCGCCTTCGACCACGACTGCCGTGAGGGAATCTGCGGCGCCTGTGGCGTGGTGATCAACGGCGTCTCGCACGGCCCGGAGGTCACCACCACCTGCCAGCTGCACATGCGCAGCTTCAAGGACGGCGACACCATCGACGTCGAGCCGTGGCGCGCCAAGGCGTTCCCGGTCATCAAGGACCTGGTCGTCGACCGCGGCTCCTTCGACCGCATCATCCAGGCGGGCGGCTACATCAGCGCCCCCACGGGGACCGCGCCCGACGCCCACGCCGCGCCGATCCCCAAGACCGACGCCGACCGTGCCTTCGACGCGGCCACCTGCATCGGCTGCGGGGCGTGCGTGGCGGCCTGCCCCAACGCCTCGGGCATGCTGTTCACCGCGGCCAAGGTCACCCACCTGGGCCTGCTCCCGCAGGGGCAGCCCGAGCGGGCGGCCCGCGTGGTCAAGATGGTGAACCAGCACGACGAGGAGGACTTCGGCGGCTGCACCAACATCGGTGAGTGCGCCGCGGTCTGCCCCAAGGGCATCCCGCTGGACACGATCTCCCAGCTCAACAAGGACCTGCTGGGGGCCCTGGCCACCGGCAACCTGTAACGCCGGGCCGGATCGCGACGCCCTTCCCCTCCTAACCGGAGGGGAAGGGCGTTCGTCGTTCCCAGGAGCAGGCGTCCCCGTGGGGGACGGCCCCGGCAGGCGTGCTCCCGGTTCGGTGACCACCGGGGAAGGAGCTGCCTTCGGCGGGAACGGACCCCGGCTGGTGGCTTGTACGAGGACCGGACCGCTTCCCCGGCCCCGGCCGCCCGCCGCACCGGGGAACCGGCGGCGCGGGACGCGTCGGCATCCGGTCGCGGACCGGCGGACCCTGAGGACCGTTTCACGGGAATCGCGCGGCGCAGGGCGGGCCCCGAACCCGTGTGACAGGGCTACGACCAGGTCAGTCGCGATGCCGTTTCCACCGGGTAGGGGTCGGTGGCGTAATAGGCGTAGAGCAGTCGGGAGCCCGCTGAGCTTGCCGTGTAGACGGTCCCGCCGGCGGAGATCCAACGGTTCCAGGCTGTTGCGAACGCCTCGGCCCCGGTTCTGTTGCGGGCCAGCAGGGCGGGCACCGCGTGGAAGACCATCGCGTTCTCCGGAGCCTTGCCGCGCAACCACGCCTTGGCGACCGCCCGTTCCGCGTGCCGGCCCCCCGGTCGATCCAGCAGGTAACGGGCAACGATATACCGGGGATTGCCCACCAACGGCGAGACCAGTTCATCCAGGGCCGTGCTGAACGCCGCAGCCGCCTGGGGGCCCGCCCCGGTGAGGGTCAACCGCAGGGTGGCGTCGGAATCCACGTCCAGGCGCACCCCGCGCGCGCCCACCGACGAGTGCCCGGCTCCGTGCAGCGCGTCGGCCACGGCGTAGCCGAAGTGCACCAGGTCGGGCTCACCGGCCGTGCCGCGGACCAGTTCCACGGCGCGGCGCATCCGCGGCCCCCGCGCGGTGAGGCGCTCGGAGACAAGGGCCACCAGGAGCGCCGCGATCAAGGGTGCCCCGGCGGGCAGGCCCAGCAGCGTTATTCCCGTCACCAGAACGCCCACGAACACCGCACCACCGGCCAGGAGCGAGCGGCGGGTCGGTTCCAGGGACGGTCGCTCCGAGGTGCTGATCCCCGCCATGGCCGGCACCGCAGCCGGCGGCTCGGGTGTCCGGCCCGCGGGACGGGGCACCACCGGTCCGCTCCGTGCGGGACGCATCCGCAGGGTGGACAGCAACTCGTCGGTATAGGACTGCCCGATCCGCCACCGCGCGCGCGTGACCGAGCGGTTCTCCGCACGGCTCAGCATCCGGGCGTTGAGCGCGTCCAGGTCGGCGACCGCGGGCGGTTCGTAGGGCGACAGCGCCGGGTCGACGTGGGCGACCCCGCTCATCACCTCGCCGTCCGCGGCCACCCCGAGGTATCCCTCGTGCTTGCGCACGAAGCGATCCCAGTCCGCGCCCCCCTTGGGGTGGGCGTCACTGACGCACACCACCGTCCAGGTGTGCGCGGTCTTGTCCGGCCAGGAAGGATCCAGGCGCAGTGCCCGCCCCCGTCCCTGGACGACGGCCGTGGGCGTGGTGGCGGTGGTCAGGTCGATGACGGTGTTGACTCCGCGGGCATCCCATCCCTCACCGAGGAGACCCCGGGTTCCCACCAGGATCTGGCAGGCCCCGCTCTCCAGATACTCGGTGACCAGGCGAACCCAGCTGCGGGAGGACCAGCGGCCCTCGACGCGCACCACCGGGCTGTCGTCGTCGGCATCGATGATCAGGTCGAGTCCGGGTCTGCGTGATCCGGCGAAGGCGATGAAGTCCTCGGCGGTGCGCAGGTCGGCGGCCACCGTGCGACCGGTGACCAGCATCGGTCGCAGCGCGCGGCTGCGCTCGTCGGCGACCAGCAGTTCCAACTGCAACCACGCCGAACCCGCGTGGTCGCCCAATACCTCGCGCAGTCGCGCGGACGGTCGGGCGGTGGCGCGCTCGTGGTCGCACAAAACCAGTGCGCGCAGCCGCGACCCCAACGAGGCCGACTCCGCAGCGGCGATCTCCACGGTCCCCTGCGACTTCGCCGTGCTGCGGGCCAGCACACGATCGACCGGGGAGCGGCCGGTCCGGATACCGTGCTTGGTGAGCGTGTAGCCGACCGCCGGCAGCGCGGCCCGAATACGTTCGATGGCCTTCTCGTTGGTGCTTTCGGGGTCGGCGCGCAGGCAATTGGTGACGTAGTCGCCCAGGAGCGCCATCCAGTCGGCGGCGTCGGGCGCGCTGCGGTGGCGTTCCAGCATCCGGGCGTCCGTGGGCAGCGCGCTCAACCCGGCGTGGTGCAACCGCAGCACGGCATCGGTCAGCTCGGGTTCCTGGACGGCGAGCCTGGCCCAGTCCAGACGTTCACCGGTGTCCAGGACGCGTTCATCGAAACGTGCGTGCAACCAGGTGAGGAAGTCGGTGCGTGCGAACCCGGGAGCGAGCAGGTCGGTGCACAACTCGGTGAAGCGCAGTCCTTGGTCGCCGATGTACTCGCGCTCGGTGGTGGTGGGTTCGGTCACCCAGACGAGTTCGGCGAAGGGCGCGAGGTAGCCGTCCCGGACCAGGGCGGGGATGGACGCGCCGTGGATCGGATCGCCGAAGAGCGTGGCCACCAGACCGCTCTCGGTCGCCGTCAGTGTTTCGGCGGGGGTCCCGGTCAAGCCGATCACGTGGGCGTCGGACAGGCCCGACAGCACCTCCGCGAGCAGTCTGCCCCAGGTCTGGAGGAGATGGTGGCACTCGTCCAGCACGATCGTCACCGGACCGGCCGCGTGCAGTGCCTCCACCAGGGCCGCACCGTTGCCGTGCAGGCGTTTGACGAGGGAGAGTTCGTGACCCTCCTCATCGGTCTCGGCGTCGGGGTCGAACACCGCAAGGGACTGGTAGGTCAAGACCGTGACGTCGGCATCCAGGGTGCGCCTGGTCCCTGCGGTGCACCCGTCGGGACGGGTGAAGGACTTCCATTGCGCGACCCACTGGCCCTGGATGGCGGTGTTGGGGGCGAACACGACCACAGGGCGGCCCAGCCGCCGGGCCGCCTCCAAACCGACGAGGGTCTTGCCCGCACCGGGCGGCAGCACCACCCAGGCCCGGCGCTCACCGGACTCCCAGCGTGCGGCCAGCGCGGACAGTGCGTCGTGCTGGTAGGGGCGCAGGGTGCCGGGCCACCGGGCCGTTTCGATACCGCTCATACGGCCTGTTCGAAGACGTGCGCCCTGACCCAGGCATGCATGGCCACTGCGGCGGCCGCCCCCGCGTTGATCGAACGGGTGGAGCCGAACTGGGCGATGGACAGCACCGCGTCGCAGACCTCGCGGACCTCTTCGGAGAGCCCCGGTCCCTCCTGGCCGAACACCAGGACGCAGGCACGCGGCAGGGGATAGGTCTCCAGCGGAACCGAACCGGGAAGATTGTCGATGCCCACCAGAGGGAGCTCGCGTTCCTGGGCCCAGGCCACGAGCTCGGTGGTACCGGGGTGGTGATGCACGTGCTGGTAGCGCTCGGTCACCATTGCGCCGCGGCGGTTCCACCGACGGCGGCCCACGATGTGCACGGCCTCGGCACCGAAGGCATTGGCGGTGCGTACCACGGAGCCGATGTTGAAGTCGTGCTCCCAGTTCTCCACGGCGACATGGAAGGAGTGGCGCTGGGTGTCGAGGTCGGCGACGATGGCCTCGCGCCGCCAGTAACGGTACTGGTCCACGACGTTGCGGCGATCGCCTTCCGCGAGGAGCTCGGGATCGTAGTGATCCCCAGCGGGCCACGGGCCCGTCCAGGGGCCGACCCCGACAGGGGGTCGTTCAGGGGCGTGTTCCGTCACCGGGGGTGTTACGACCTGCTCACTCACGTAGGCCAGTCTAGGCGTACATCGCGATGGACTCGCTGAGGCGCCCTGCCGTCTGCCGGCTTCGCCCGAAGACGAGCCGTCGTGCCCCCTGGCATGCGTTCGCTCCGTCAAAACAGCGCACGCCAGAGGGCACGAGGATCAGAGATGCACGCCGCCGTGGATGTCGCGGGCCTGGACAACAGCGCCGGTCACGGTTGCGTCGACCGTGTTCGTGACGTCGCCCCCGTCCGTGCCGAAATGCGGCCGAAGCCCGTCGGTCAACGACCGCACCTCGGAGGCGACGGCCTCGACGGCGGTGATGTGCCCCGCGAGTTCGCGCACGGTGTCGGGGTCCTCTCCGTTCTCGTCGCGGGCGGCCTCCAACGCCGCCCACGCCGTGGGGTGCTCCGCGAATCGCTCCCTGAGCCTCTCGCGGAGCGCGACCAGAAGCTTTCGCGCGCCGTCGGAGAGATCCCCGGCGACCTTGCCGGCGACAGCGGTCGCGATGCCGACCTTGTCCATGAAAGGGCTTCTCCGACTCGAAGCGGACGTGACCACGTGGTGCGCGCGTTCCCACACGACGGTCCGGTGGCGTGGCCTCAGATCTTGTGCACGGCCACATCTGGGGAGAGAGCCTGCCCGGGGATGGGAACGCGGGAGCTGGTCCCGGGGATTTCGACGGTGGCCATTCGGTGTGGGACCGGGCAGCCCTTGGGGAAGGTGCCGATACGGCTCGGCTCGTACCCGTCGGGGTAGCTGATGATGTTGGGGTTCTCGCTGGCGGGCCGGGGGACCTCGCGCGGCGGCATCAGTCGCACCACCCTCGCCCGGATGCGCAGGCTCAGGTGTGCGACCGCGCGCCAGAACCGGGACGGCTCGTCGTAACGGAACGCCCTGATCAGCGAAGGGTCCAGCAGGGCCTTCGTGAAGGGGCGTATCACGGGACGCTGCGCCTTGGGGTAGAAGTTCACCATCAGTTCCAGGGTGGCGTCGGAGACCGCGCGCCCGCCATGGCTGTAGGCGAAGTGCTTGCGCTCGTAGGTGTCCAGGAGTTCGGCGAATCCGGCGTACGTGAGGGGAATGTGCTTGATCCCCATGTGCCGCCCCAGCCGACGGTAGTAGTTGGTGCTCGCCCGGATCTCGTGGTCGGTCAGCTTGCGCCAGCCGTAGCCCAGATCGTTGAGCCAGCGCACCGGGGTCACCACGAAGGTGCTCAGGACGTAGCGGTAGTCGTCGTTGCTGATGTCGTAGGAGCGGTGCATCTGGTTCATCCGACGCAGCGCGTCACGGCCCCGGCCCGGCTCGAAGCCGAACCGGAGCATGTCGTTGAGGAGCAGTGCGGTGTCGTCGTAGCGGTGCTGGGTGCGGCCGGTGAACTCCCGGGTCGCGCCCAGGAGTCCGCCGATGCTGGGCACCGCATACGTCCGATACAGGGCCAGGCCCAAGGCCTGCTCCACGTCCCAGGGAAACTCGTGCTCGCTGATGATCTGAAGAATGCGCTGGCAGTCAGTCTCGGGGTCCAGACGGTGGATTTCGTCATACCAGTCGAAGCGCTTCATACGGGGGCTCTCGCTCGTCTAGCGGTCAGTCCGGATGATCAGGGAGCCGGGGCCAATGGTGGCCCCGCTGTCATTAGAACTACCCGTTAGCGGCGTGTCGGTATCCCATGGAAAAAAGGGTTCGCGCACTCATTCCCTGAAATATTCGGGGCGTGTCGCGCCTATGCCCGCTTTCCTGCGTCCTGAGGGGAAAGTGCCTGGTCAGGGGCTGGTACCCGGGATCCCGTCTCGGGGATTTCGACGGTGATCATGTCGTGGGGGACCGGGCAGCCCGTGGGGAAGGTGCCGATACGGCTCGGCTCGAACCCGTCGGGGTAGCTGATGATGTTTGGATTGTCCTTGTAGCTGAACGGTTCCACCCGAGGCGGCATGAACCGCACGATGCGCGAGCGCAGCCGCAGCGCCCGGTGGCCGGCGCTCCTCCAGAACCACGAGGCCCGCGGATAACGCAGCGCCTCCAGCAGATGCGCGTCCATCAGGCCCTTGGTGAACGGCTCCACCGCCCAGCGCACCCGTGCGGGGAAGAACCCGACCATCAGTTCCAACGTGGTGTCGGCGACGGCCCGACCGCCCTCGCTGTAGGCGAAGTGCTCGCGTTCGTAAGTGTCCAGGAGTTCGGCGAATCCGGCGTAGTCGGCGGGGATCTCCTTGATCCCCATGTGCCGACCGAGGTCGCGGTAGAAGTTGGTGTGCGCGATGATCTCGTGGTCGGTCAGCTTGCGCCAGCCGTAGCCCAGATCGTTGAGCCAGCGCACCGGCATCACCGCGAAGGTGCTCAGGACGTAGCGGTAGTCGTCGTTGCTGATGTCGTAGGAGCGGTGCATCTGGTTCATCCGACGCAGCGCGTCACGGCCCCGGCCCGGGCCGAAGCCGTGCCGGATCATCTCGCCCATGATCAGTGCGGTGTCGTCGTAGCGGTGCTGGGTGCGGCCGGTGAACTCCCGGGTCGCGCCCAGGAGTCCGCCGATGCCGGGCACCGCGTACGTCCGAAACAGCGCCATCCCCAACGACTTGGACATGTCCCAGGGGAACTCGTGGGCGACCAGGATGCGTACGATCTCCTGGCAGTCGGTGTCGGCGTCCAAGCGGTGGATCTCGTCATACCAGTCGAAGCGCTTCACACTGATTCCCTTCCGACCTGACCGGTTCCGTCTGCTGGCGCGTACCGCGCCGTCATACTCCTGCGGGTACCGAATCCACCACGTGCTGGATCAGCGTCACCAGTACTTCTTTGCCCGATTCCCGCTCCCTGGCGTCGCACAACAGCACCGGTACCCCCGCACCGATGCCCAGGGCGTCGCGGACCTCCTCCGTCGAATAGGAGTAGGCGTCGTCGAAGCAGTTGACGGCGACGACGAAGGGGATGCCGCGGCGCTCGAAGAAGTCCACCGAGGGGAAGCAGGTGTCCAGGCGGCGGGTGTCGGCCAGGACCACGGCGCCCAGGGAGCCGGTGGCGAGTTCGTCCCACATGAACCAGAAGCGTTGCTGGCCGGGGGTGCCGAAGAGGTAGAGGACGAGTTCGGGGTTGATGGTGATCCGGCCGAAGTCCAGGGCCACCGTCGTGGTCGTCTTGGCCTCCACCCCCTTGAGGTCGTCCACACCGAGGCTGGCCTCGGTCATGATCTCCTCGGTGCTGAGCGGGGTGATCTCGCTGACCGAGCCGACCAGCGTCGTCTTGCCCGCGCCGAAGCCCCCGGCGATCAGGATCTTGAGGGCCTGGGGGATGGGAGCGGTGTCGGGTTCAGAGTCGTTGGATGCCATCGAGTACCGCCTGAAGTATGTCCCGGCC
This sequence comes from Nocardiopsis ansamitocini, assembly GCF_030268225.1. Taxonomy (GTDB): domain Bacteria; phylum Actinomycetota; class Actinomycetes; order Streptosporangiales; family Streptosporangiaceae; genus Nocardiopsis_D; species Nocardiopsis_D ansamitocini. The sequence goes on from NZ_BSQG01000008.1 coordinate 206,740, forward strand.
GACCGGGCTCTGGCTGGTGTAGGGGGCGCGGGCGAGGACGTGGCCCCGGCCGATCAGATCACTGATCAGTACCTTGACCACGGCCACGGGAATGTCCATGTGTGCCGAGACCTCTGCGACCGACAAGGGACGCCGGCACAGCGTGAGGATCGCCAACTGCTCGGGTTCCAACGCCATTTCGTCGACATCGGAGCGGGCCGCGATGACCACGCTGATCATGTCCAGCCGGACCACGTCACAGTTCTGTCGTCCCCAAGTCAGGATGTAGGGCCTGACCGGTGAATTGGTCGCGTCGATATCAGGTTCGGGGGCGTGCCCGTCCGGCATGGTCCCTCCTGCTATCGCGTGGTTTTCTCGGTCGCCTGCCCGATCGTGCCTTCTGGGGCGCTCGGAAGATGGCGGGGGGCGGAGTCGAGTGAGCGGCCGACTTGGTCGACGAGGACGTTCATTTCGTAGGCGATGAGGCCGACGTCGGATTGTTCTTCGGCGATGAGGGCGAGGCAGGCGCCTTCGCCTGCTGCGG
>NZ_BSQG01000009.1 GCF_030268225.1 Nocardiopsis ansamitocini
CCGCAGCAGGCGAAGGCGCCTGCCTCGCCCTCATCGCCGAAGAACAATCCGACGTCGGCCTCATCGCCTACGAAATGAACGTCCTCGTCGACCAAGTCGGCCGCTCACTCGACTCCGCCCCCCGCCAGCCGCCCGGGAAGAAGGATCTCCCGGTGTCGACGAACAGCACCCGGTAGCGGTGTCGCGCATGCCCGATGAGAGCTCTTCGAACGCGAAACCCAACGAAACCGGGTCCCCGGTCAGGCCCTACATCCTGACTTGGGGACGACAGAACTGTGACGTGGTCCGGCTGGACATGATCAGCGTGGTCATCGCGGCCCGCTCAGATGTCGACGAGACGGCGTTGGAACCCGAACAACTCGCCATACTGAGACTCTGCGGTCGTCCTCTGTCGGTGGCGGAAGTCTCGGCGCACGTGGACATTCCCGTGGCCGTGGTCAAGGTGTTGATCAGTGATCTGATCGGCCGGGGCCACGTCCTCGCCCGCGCCCCCTACACCAGCCAGAGCCCGGTCGGCCGGGACATACTTCAGGCGGTACTCGATGGCATTCGCAGACTCTGACGGACCGCCTGACGAGCCGTTGATCCCCCAGGCGGTCAAGATCCTGATCGCCGGGGGCTTCGGCGCGGGCAAGACGACGCTGGTCGGCTCGGTCAGCGAGATCACCCCGCTCAGCACCGAGGAGATCATGACCGAGGCCAGCCTCGGACTGGACGCGTTGGACGGGGTGGAGGCCAAACGGACCACGACGGTGGCCCTGGACTTCGGCCGGATCACCATCAACCCCGAACTCGTCCTCTACCTCTTCGGCACCCCCGGCCAGCAACGCTTCTGGTTCATGTGGGACGAACTCGCCACCGGCTCCCTGGGCGCCGTGGTCCTGGCCGACACCCGCCGCCTGGACACCTGCTTCTCGGCCGTGGACTTCTTCGAGCGCCGCGGCATCCCCTTCGTCGTCGCCGTCAACTGCTTCGACGACGACAAAGCCGACTCCTACGACCCGGAGGAGGTCGCCCGAGCCCTCGGCACCTCGCCTTCCGTGCCGATCATCATGTGCGACGCACGCCGGCGCCAGTCCAGCAAACAGGTGCTGATCATGCTCATCAGGCAGGTCGAGGCACTGTTGTCGATCGTTTCCTGACCGGCGACCGTCGGCACGGATCCGAAACGGCGTTCTCGGGCACGCCGTTTGACCAGCCTCGATAGAAAAAACCCAACCACAAATTGGCTTGGCATGATTTTCTGGTTGGATTTACTTGGTTACTTGTGGCTTATCGGGCTATCTTGGACACGAATTCGGCGATGGACCTGACCCCGGGCAGCGCACCGTCCTCCTCCCCTCCCGGCCGTGCGCGCTGGCCCGCCGCTCAGGTTCCCTGGCACTCGTCGAATGCGCCGAGTCGGGCCCATCGGGCAAAAGTGCAGGACCCGCTCCCTCCCGCGGGTTCTTCCCTGACTCGGCAGCGCGCCCGTCCGACAATCCCGCGGACGGGCGCGCTTCTTCATTCCCGGGCCGTCACGGCCCGCGAATCCGGCGGTGGACCGGAGCAGTCGCACGGCGCGGTCACCAGGGTGACGGCTTCGCATTCCCCGTCGCACTTGCCGTTCTTGGCGCTGACCCCACCGTCGAGCCGCCCGTCTCCGGTTGCCCGGTCGTTGACCGTAACGCTGTAGGTGACGGTCACCTTCTCCCCCGGAGCGATATCGCCGTCCCACGTGAGCGTGTCGCCACGAACCCTGACGTAGCCGCTGCTGGTCGCGGCATCGCCGTTGTAGACGGCATCGTCGAGAATTCCGGTCAGGTCGTCGGTGACCACCTGGTCGACCCCGGCGACCTGACCGGTGTTGGCGATGGTGATCGTGTAGGTGACCGTGCCGCCCGGCGCCACCTTCGCGGTGTCCGCGGTCTTGCCGACCGTCAGTTGCGGGGGCGGGGACGGCGGACCCACTGGAGTATCGGTAGAGCAGTCCATGTCGCGGCTGCCGCGCACGCAGTTGGACCGATCGGCGACCACCGTGTTGGACAGCACGCCGTCTCCGGTGGCACGGCTGCGGGCGGTCACACTGTAGGTGAGGGTGACGCTTTGACCGTGGGCGATGTCCCCGGTCCAGCTCAAGGTCCTCGCGGTACCCCCGACTGTTCCGCTGCTCGCCTTGGCGTCGCCGTTGTAGACGGCATCGTCGAGGACTTCGGCCAGGTCGTCGGTGATCTGTTGACCGGTGGCAGCGGCCCCGCTGTCATTGACCACGGTGATCGTGTAGCCGAGCGTCCGCCCCGCCTGGACGGTCTCGCTCGTGGCGGTCTTGGTGATCTGCAGCAACGGCTGCGGCGGGGTGACCGTGGTGGTCGCGGCGCATTCTTGCGTGTCCGCGCCGGAGGAGCAGTTGGATCCGACGCTGGTAACGCTCCCGTTGAGCAGCGCGTCCCCCGATACCGGGATGTTCACCGTCACCGAATAGGTCACGGTCGTGCTCTCACCGGGGCCCAGCGTTCCCGACCAGATCAGGTCGGTTCCCGTACGGACGATCGTTCCGGCCGCAGCCTTGGCGTCACCGGCGAACGTGGCGTCGTCCAGGACACCGGCCAGATCGTCGGTGACGGCGGCAACACGCTCACGAGGTCCGGTGTTGGTGATCTCCAGCGTGTAGCCGACCCGGCCGCGAACCTTCGCTTCCACGGTGTCCACGGTCTTGACGACCCGGATCGGGGATCCGAAGGCGAAGTCGACGTTGTCGACTGCTCCACTCCCGGTGAAATCCACCCTGGTGATGTGCTGGGCGGCGGCGAATGCCGGGCCCACGGCATCCCGATCGGTCGTCGTCGTTTCCGCCTTCGGGCACAGACCGGTCGCGGATCGGTACTCCCCTGCGCACAGCGCCGACGCCGTGGCGACTCCGGTGCCGCGTCCTCCTGCTGCCGCCCAACTCTGCTGGGCTCTGCGCCCCTGTTCGCTGGGGGCGGCCACGCGCACCCAGTACGTCCGTCCCGTCATGTCCCCGCTGAGGAGAAACCCGTAGTAGCCGTCGGCACCGGTGGTGGCGGTGGCGACCGGGGTCTCGCCGGCACCGGCGTAGAGTTCCACGCCGACCCCTTCCCAGCCGGGGTCCCCGGAGGTCTCTCCGTCGAAGGCGCGGTCCTCATAAACCGTTCCGGTGATACTGCTGATGGCGTGGCAGCCGGAACGAGTGGTGTCGACCCGGGCGGAGCCACCGATCGCGTGGTCGGCGTCATAACGGGCGGCGTCGCAGGCGCCGGCCGCTTCCTTGGGCGAGAGCACGGCGGTTTCCCGGGCGAGTGCGGAGCCGGCCTTACCGACCAGTGCGGGTGGCGCACCGAGCGCAAGCAGGACCGCGAGAGCGATATGCGGCCAGCGGACACGGTGCGGCATTCAATCCCCCTTCGGTTGCTGTCATGAAAGCGACCCGGCGAGCGAAACGGAAGCACGCCACTTGGCGGAACGGGGGAAAATAAAATTGGAGTACTTATGGGACTGTGCGGACTCAACCGGAGGTATGCCACTCATCGGTGGTTCCGGCCCGCGCCCGTACGAGCCTGCTCCGGACGCGCGGCCGGGGCCACCAACCGCCAGGTGAACGGGCCCCTCGTCCCGACGGAAGCGGCGTCGGGGGTGCCCGGATCGATACCGCGACCGGTCGCTCGGCCAGTCGGCGCCTGACGGAACCGCAGCCCCCGGCCCAATGGCCCCCTCCTGCTCCGCGGCACCGCGAAGGCGACCATTTGGTGTGTCCGGTTCCCCGCCTCATCTGAGTAGGAATGCGCATATCGCGTTCCCCCGAGCGGTGCCAGACTCTCGGCAGAACGTGGAGGTGATCGTGAGCCAGGCATGGAGCGCCCGCATGGCGGGGCTGGTCGCGGGTGCGGTCACAGTGCTGCTGTTCACCGGGGAGTCGGTCGTGCTGAAGCTGCGGGCAGCCGGGGACGATGCGGTCGTCGCCGGGGTCCCCGCCGACTGCGGGCTCGTACCCGACACCGTTGTGACCGCACTGGTGGAGCACGCCGAGGCCGAACTGGTGGCCCACACCGTGTTCGAGCGCTACCAGGGGCTGGAGTGCCGCTGGCGCAGCACCTCCCTCAGTGGCCAGGAAAGCACCAATCCCACCCTGTGGCTGCACGTCGAGGTGTTTCACCGCGGGAACGCGCTGGACTCCGAGGAGACCGCGCAGCGGTCCTTCCACCGGGAAGGCGGCACCGGCGGTGGAATCCTCTCCCCGATGCAGCTGGCCCTGTTCCCGACCGATTCCGCAGCGCGCTCGGAACCGCGCCCCGACCTCGGCGACGTCGGCGTTTCCTATCAGGGGCTGCACTGGGACGGTACCGAATGGGACCAGGTTCTTTCGACGACGGCCGCGCGCCAGGACAATGTCGTCGTCCGCGCGGCTCTGCGGCACTGGATTCCCAGCGGGGAAGAAGCCGACCCCGAACTGATGGGCCGGACCGCCGACGTGGTGGCCGAGGCGTTGGATCGGCTGCGATGAGGACGCTCTGTCGGCACGGGGTCTGGTGGGCGCTGTGTCTGTTGTTGGTGACGGCCGTGGCCGCCTCTGCGGCGCTGCTGGGTTCGCCTCCGTGGCAGCGTGTGCTGTCCGGCCAGTACCAGCAGCCTTGGCGTGACTGTGGTGACCTGCTGGAACTCAGGGGCGCCGGCCTGGCGGGGATCGATATCGACACCGCATCCGGTTCGACGGACGCCACGGAATCCGATGTGGCGCCCGACCGTGCCGTCTGCGTATGGGGCGGATCAGGTGTCGGTGGAAGCGCGACGGTGGTGACCGTGGAGGCACAGCGCTACGGTGCGTCCCTGCGCGGAACCGGTCCGGCCGGTGCCCGACGCGCGTGGGCGGGACGCACCGCCGAGACGGCGGGGGCCGAGGTCGTCGACGCGATGTCCGCGGCCCCCTCCTCCCTGGTGTCCGGCCGGTCCGGGACGGCTCCGGCGACTGTCCTGCGCGTTTCCTCCAACGTGCTGGTCGAGGTGACCGTCCGGAAAGGTCCCGAGGGCGCGCCGTCCGACATCGCGGCCCTGGGCATCGGGCAGCACGTGGTGGAGCGGCTCCGCGCCCGGGAACGAGAGAAGGGTGCCTGATGGCGAACGCCCATGAGCCGGATCGGTGGAGAGCGCACGTCCACGGCTTCGCCGTGTTCTTCCTCGTCGGTCTGCTGTCGGCGGGAAGTGCCTCCCTTCTGCTCCTTGTCGACGACGAGGAACCGACCGCCGTGGAGATTCCCGCGGCCGGCCCCTACTCGGCCTCGACCGCCTGTGACCTGCTCGATCCCGCACTGTCCGAGGAGTTCCTGGCCGAGGGCGAGCCCATGGGGGAATCCGCGCGGGAATGCCGTTGGGTCGTCCCCGCCGCCGAGAACGACGTACAGGAACCGGACGCGTGGATCGTCCTGGGTTTCACCGCGACATCGGAGGCGGAGGCCGAGGAGGAGTTCGCCGACACCGTGCGCTCAGGGCAGTCCGACAATCCGCCGGACCGGGTCCCCGAACACCGGACCGGCGCCGAAACCGGCCTGGGCCCCGACGTGGACGAGGCATTGGTGCAGGCCGGCACGGTCGAACCGGACGCGGTCGTGCTCGAACTGCGCGCGGCCAACGTGACCGTCAGGGTCAACGTCGTCGACAAGGGCTCCACTGACCGGGGCCGGCTGGAGGAGCTGTCGTTCGCGCTGGCCGAGGCGGCGGTGGCCCGGCTGGAGCGGTGAGACGGCGGCGCTCAGGACGCCTCGCGGGCAGCGATCTCCTTGCGGACGACCGGGGCGACCTCGGTACCCAGCAGTTCGATGCCTTTGAGCATCTCCTTCTGCGGCATTGCGCCGAACCCGAACTGGATCAGTTGGCGTTGGTGCCCCAGCAGTTCGTGCTGGTAAAGCAGCTTGTCGACAATCTCCTGCGGACTTCCCACGAGCAGAGCGCCACCGAGGGTGCTCTGGGCGTCGTAGCTTGCGCGCGACGTGTGGAAACCGTGTCCCCTGCGGTGAAAGTTCTCCTGCATCCCCTGGTCGAAATAGGGGTGGGAGAGGTCGCGCGCCCCCTGGCTGGTGGCGCCGACGAAGCCGGGCGAGTTCACGCTGACCGGAAGTGCGGACGGATCGTGTCCCGCCTCGCCCGCCGCCTGTCGGTACAGCTGGACGAAAGGCGCGAACCGTGCCAGTTCTCCGCCGATGACGGCGAGTGCGAGCGGTAGCCCGCGTACCGCCGCGCGCACCACCGAGGCGGGGGTACCGCCGACGGCGACCCAGACGGGCAGACGCTGCTGCACGGGGCGCGGCGCGACATCGGCGCCGCGCAGCGATGGGCGCGTACGCCCGGACCAGGTGACGGGGTTGTGTTCGCGCAGCTCCAGCAGCAGGTCCAGTTTCTCCGCGAACAACTCCGAGTACTGCTCCAGGTCGTAACCGAACAGGGGGAAGGACTCGGTGTAGGAACCCCGGCCGGCGATGATCTCCGCGCGGCCCCCTGAGATCAGGTCCAGTGTCGCGTACTGCTGGAACACGCGTACGGGGTCCTCGGAGCTGAGCACTGTCACGGCGCTGCTCAATCGGATGTCGCGGGTGCGCTCGGCCATAGCCGCCAGGACCACAGCGGGGGCCGAGACCGCGAAGTCGGAGCGGTGGTGCTCTCCCAGCGCGAACACGTCCAACCCGACCTCGTCGGCGAGGGCCGCCTGCTCGATCAGGTCCCGGATACGGGTCCGGGCGGTGGCGACCTCCCCTGTCGCAGGGTCGGAGGTGATCTCACCGAAGGTGTAGATACCGAGCTGGAACGCCATGTCTCTCCTACGTGAACCGCTGGTCGGATGGGGGAACGACTCCCGGTTCAGAACTGGGCCGGGGCGGTTTCGGACTCCGGCGGCGGGCCGGGCGGGGTTCCGTGTCCGAAGGGCGTCCCTTTCAGGGCCTCACGGCCGTGGGGAGCGGCCCACCCCGAGAGGTCGGGGCCGGCCGGGACGATGCGCGAGGGGTTGATCTGCTCGTGGACCACGTAGTAATGCCGTTTGATGTGGTCGAAATCGATCGTGTCGCCGATCCCGGGCGTCTGGAAGAGGTCGCGGGCGTAGGCCCACAGGACCGGCATCTCGGTGAGCTTGTTGCGGTTGCACTTGAAGTGCCCGTGGTAGACCGCGTCGAAGCGGACCAGCGTGACGAACAGGCTGATGTCGGCGACGGTGATGCTGTCGCCGACGAGGTAGCGCTGGTTCTCCAGGCGTTCCGACAGTGCGTCGAGGCGGTCGAAGAGCGCGGCGTGGGCACGCTCGTAGGTGTCCTGTTTACGGGTGAAACCGCAAACGTAGACGCCGTTGTTGACGTCGCGGAAGATGTCGTCGGCGAGGGCGTCGATCTCGGTGCGCGACTCGCTCGGGTAGAGGTCGGGGGCGCCGTCGCGGTGCAGGGACGTCCATTCGGTGGCGAGGTCCACGGGGATACGGGGGTAGTCGTTGGTGACGAGCTTGCCGCTGGGGACGTCGACGACGGCCGGGACGCTCACCCCGCCGGTGTACCCGGGCTCCCGGGCGAGGTAGGCCTCGGAGAGGTAGCGGATGCCGAGCACGGGATCGCGCCCGTCCGGGTCGAGGGTGAAGCGCCAGCCCTTGTCGTCCTGAATCGGGTCGACGACCGCGAGGGAGATCGCGTCTTCCAGACCGAGGAGGCGGCGGGCGATGAGCGCCCGGTTGGCCCAGGGGCACGCGCGACTCGCGACGAGGCGGTACCGTCCCGACTCTGCCGGCCATCCTTCGCCACCGTCGGCGGTGATGCGGTCGGTGAAGTGGTTGGGGGATCGCTTGAACTCAGGCGTCGACTGATCGTTCGCGCTCATCGGGTTGCCTTTCGTCGTCGAGGGCTCCGGGGCGAGTGGGTGCGCAGCGTCCCGATGCCGGGCGGGCGTCGGGAAGGGCGATGCGGGTCGTGAACCGGTCCACGACCGCGAGTTCCTCGTCGGGAAGGAAGTCGGTGAAGTGGCGCCGCACACCGGCCAGATGGATAGGTGCCGCGCGCGTCAGCAGGGCCTTGCCCTCCGGGGTGAGCCGCGCCAGCACCGAACGCCGGTCGCTGGGCGAGGGCTCGCGGACCACGAGGCCGGCCGCCTCCATCCGGTCCACCAGTCGGGTGACCCCGCCCGTGGTGTAGAGGACAGCCGCGGAGAGGGCACTCATCCGGAGTTCGCGGTCAGGGGCCTCGCCGAGCTTGAGCAGGACGTCGTACTGGGCCAACGAGATCCCGACGGTCTCTTTGAGTTCGCGCTCCAGTTCGGCCATCACCCGGCTGTGCGCGGACAGGAAGTGCCGCCATACGCGCAGCCGTTCGGTGTCGGGACGCTCGCGCACCGTTTCCCCCCTCCAATGTCTGCACCTACAGTATCTTCCTTGTCAACCAATAGGAGGGTCGCGCCGGGGCCGCGCCGGCTGCACCGATCGCAGAAAAGGCAGGCGGGACCGGGGAGGCATCACCGTGGAATCCACCGGGCAACAGCACTGGACAGTCGATCTTTGAGAGTTCTGACCAGGGGTAATAGGAGGGGGCAGGCCAAAAAACCGCGGCCCGGAGGAGCGCCATGAAACTGAACGAGAACCGGCCGGTGGACCACCGGCTCAGCAACGTCTACCGGTTCGGCTCGGGACTGACCGGAGCGGTGCTGATCATCTTCGGAATCCTGGGGCTGTTCAACCAACTGGCCTTCTTCGACACCACGGGACAGGTCATCGCCGGCCTGTCGACCAACGGTGCGCTCAGCGTCATCTCGGTGTCCATCGGATCGCTGCTGGTGGGTGGCGCGGCCATCGGGGGAACGTTCGCCTCCACACTCAACACCGTCATCGGAATCGGCTTCATCATCAGCGGGATGGTCAACCTGGCGGTCATGGACACCTCGTTCAACCTGCTGGCCTTCCGGATCCCGAACGTCATCTTCAGCTTCGTGGTCGGGCTGATGGTGATGACGTTCGGGATGTACGGCCGCTTCACCGGCGGCCTCCCCGACGACAATCCGTTCTGGCGTGCCCGTCATGCGCAAAAGGAGAAGGCCGAGAAGGAGAAGGGGCCCGAGGAGAAGCGCGGACCGGGAACGTCTCCGCGCGTGGTCCCACCGCGCCCCGCCCCCCAGAGCCGGACGAGGCGATAACCCGTGCGAGTGCTGGTGACCGGGGCGACCGGCTACATCGGTGGACGCCTGGTCCCGGAACTGTTGGAGGCCGGCCACGAGGTCCGCTGCCTGGCACGCTCACCGGAGCGGCTGCGGGACCACCCCTGGCGTGCGGACGTCGAGGTCGTCCAGGGCGACGTGCTGGAACGCACGAGCCTGGACGCCGCTCTCGACGGCGTAGACGTCGCCTACTACCTGGTGCACGCGATGGGCGGCGGCCCGAGCTTCGCCCAACTGGACCGGGAGAGCGCCCAGACCTTCGCCGACGCCGCTTGCTCCGCGGGGGTCGAACGCATCGTGTACCTGGGGGGCCTGACCCCACAGGGCGAGCAGCTCTCGCCGCACCTGCGCTCACGCGCCCAGGTGGGAGAGATCTTCCTGGCCGCCTCCGTGCCCGCAGTGGTCCTCAAGGCGGCGATCATCCTGGGCTCGGGGTCGGCGTCGTTCGAGATGCTGCGCTACCTGACCGAGCGGCTACCGGTGATGACCACACCGCGCTGGGTGTCCAACCGGATCCAGCCGATCGCGGTGCGCGACGTGCTGCGGCTGCTGGTGAAGTCCGCGAGCCTGCCCGAGGACGTGAACCGCGCCTTCGACATCGGTGGCCACGACGTCTTCACCTACACGGAGATGATTCAGCGGTTCGCTCGGGTGGCATCGATCCCCAAGCGAATGATCATCCCGCTCCCCGTGCTGTCTCCGGGACTGTCCAGTCTGTGGGTGGGCACCATCACCCCGGTCCCCGGTTCAATCGCGCGACCATTGGTGGAATCGCTGCGCCACGAGGTCGTGTGCCGCGAGGACGACCTCGCGGACCTGCTCGACGACCACGAGCGGCTGAGCTTCGACGAGGCGGTACGGCTGGCGCTGGCCCGGATCCGCGAGGCCCGGGTGGCGACCCGGTGGTCGTCGGCAGCCTGGCCCACCGCACCGTCGGATCCGCTTCCCACCGACCCCGACTGGGCCGGCGGATCACTGTACGAGGACAAACGGGAACGCGTCGTGGCCGCTTCACGCGACACGCTGTGGCGGGTGATCGAAGGGATCGGCGGTGACAACGGCTGGTACTCGTGGCCGCTGGCCTGGGCGGCACGCGGGTGGCTGGACCGGCTCAGCGGCGGAGTGGGTCTGCGCAGGGGCCGCCGCGACCCCACCCGGCTGCGCAACGGGGAATCCTTGGACTTCTGGCGGGTCGAGGCGATCGAACGGGGCTCACTGCTTCGGCTGCGCGCGGAGATGCGGCTACCCGGCCTCGCGTGGTTCGAACTGCGCGCGGCCGAGCGGGACGGTGCCACCGTCTACTCGCAGCGAGCGCTGTTCCACCCGCGCGGGCTGGGCGGGCACCTCTACTGGTGGGGCGTGACACCGTTCCACGGGATCATCTTCGGATCGATGGCACGCAACATCGCCGCCAAGGCCGAGCACGAGGAGAACGTCCGAAAGGAGTCCGCGCGGACAGGGGACGGGAAGCCCGGACAGCAGCGAGGGACGCCCGCCATCCAAAAGTGACCGGCATCACTCGATGAATATCCGTTTTCTGGCAATCCGCGGTGAAGTGCAGCTCCGAACTACGTTCGGTTTATCCCTCCTTCGATCAGGAGCCCCACGGTCATGATGTCCCTCCCCTCCATCCCCGTGCCGCACCCGCACTCCGGAGAGACCCGGTGAGCGAAACATCGACGCGTCGGCCCGCCGACACCCCCGTGCCCGGGCAGCGCCCCCGCACGGGTCGCCGACGCACCTGGTACGGGATCGCGATTGTGCTGGCCCTCGTCTGGATCTTCGGCGCAGGCCCGCTGGGCGCGTTCATGGGCAAGTTGTCGGAGGTCCAGAGCAACGACAACGCGACGTTCCTGCCCATCGGAGCCGAGTCCACCGAGGTCCAGAAGATCGAAGAGGACTTCGCGCAGAGCGAGCGCATCCCCGCGATCATCGTCTACTCGGCCGGCTCCGCCCTGTCCCCCGGGCAACTGGCGGAGATCTCCGATGACGTCTCGGCCATCAAGGACGCGCCCTACTCCGGTGGGGAGGCGATCGGCCCTCTGCCCGGCACCGAGAACGACTCGATCGCCCAGGTGATCGTTCCCCTCGCCGCAGGAAGCGACGTCAAGGAGTCCACGGAGGCCCTGCGCGAGCTGCTGGCCGACCGGACGATCGACGGAGTGGACGTCTACGTCACCGGGCCCGCCGGTTTCGTGGCCGACCTGACGGCGGCGTTCGCCGGAATCGACGGCACGCTGCTCGCCGTGGCACTCGGCGCGGTCCTGGTCATCCTGTTCGTGGTCTACCGGTCACCGCTGCTACCGATCGTCGTGATCATGGCGTCGTTGCTGGCCCTGGTGCTCGCGGCGGCCGTCGTGTACGCGGCGGCCTCGGCCGACCTGCTCCAGCTCAACGGCCAGAGCCAGGGAATCCTGTTCATCCTCGTGGTGGGCGCCTGCACCGACTACGCGCTGCTGCTGGTGGCGCGCTACCGCGAGGCCCTCTACGAGCACTCCTCGCCGGTGGACGCGATCCGCACGGCGCTGCGCGGCACCGTGGAGCCCATCCTGGCCTCCGGCGGAACCGTCATCCTGGGTGTGCTCTGCCTGCTCGCCAGCGACCTCGCCTCCAACCGCAGCCTGGGCCCCGTAGCGGCCCTGGGCATCGGTGCGGCGCTCATCTCGGCGCTGACATTCCTGCCCGCGGTCCTCCTGCTGCTGGGGCGGGCCGCATTCTGGCCGTCCCGCCCCAAATTCGAGGGGGTGGAGGGCACCGACGAACCGGAAAGCACCGAGACGATGCTGCGCCGGCACCGGCTGTGGGGGTCCGTCGCCTCGGCCGTCGGACGTCGCCCCCGCTCCTACTGGCTGGCGACAATGGCCGTTCTGGTGATCGCCGCGGCGTTCGTCCCGCAGTTCCGCGCATCGGGAACCTCCGAGACCGACATCTTCCGCACCGAGGTGGACTCGGTGCTGGGCCAGGAGGTGCTGGAGCGCGGTTTCGGCAACGAGGCGACCGCCCAACCGGCGGTCATCGTGGCCTCCGCTGACCGGGTCGACGACGTGGTGTCGACCGCCGAAGAGGTGCCCGGCATCGTCCGCGTCACACCGGTGACCGACGGGGGTGGCGACGGCCCGCCCCCAGGCGTGGTCGAAGGCGACGGCCCGCCCCCGGGCGTGGTCGAAGGCGAGGGCCCGCCCCCGGGCGTGTCCGGGGGAGAAGGCCCTCAAGGCCCGCCTGTCGGAGCTCCGGTCGAGCCGATGGTCGTGGACGATCGGGTGCTGCTCCAGGCGACACTGGGCGAGTCCGCCGAATCCACTGCGGCGATCGAGATCGTGCGCGACCTGCGCACTGCTGTGGGCGGCGTCGACGGCGCCGACGCCATGGTGGGCGGCCCGACCGCGGTGAACCTCGACACCCTGGACACTTCCTCGCGCGACCTGCGTGTGGTGGTCCCCCTGGTACTGGTGGTCGTGCTTCTGGTGCTGTGCCTGTTGCTCCGCTCGATCGTGGCACCGGTACTGCTGACCCTCACCACGGTGGTGTCCTTCGGATCGGCGCTGGGGGTGGGCGCGCTCGTCTTCAACCACGTGCTGGGGCTGCCCGGCGCCGACCCGGTGGTACCGCTGTTCGCGTTCGTCTTCCTTGTGGCACTGGGGATCGACTACAACATCTTCTTGATGACCCGGGTCCGCGAGGAGTCGATCCGTTTCGGCCACCGGGAGGGCGTGCTGCGGGGGCTGACCGTGACCGGTGGGGTGATCACCTCAGCGGGCGTGGTGCTGGCCGCGACCTTCGCCGCACTGGCGGTGATCCCCGTTCTGTTCCTGCTCCAGTTGGCGTTCCTGGTGGCGTTCGGAGTGCTGTTGGACGCATTGATCGTGCGTTCCCTGCTCGTCCCGGCCCTGAGTCTGGACGTGGGACGTGCCATGTGGTGGCCCAGCAAGCTGGGGCGGTCGCCGACGAAGTCCTGACCACGGTGCACGCGTCCCGGCGGGGGTTTCGGCCCCGCCGGGACGCGTCATCATCCGCACCCGAGGGCGGGCCGGGTGGCCGCCGTGCGGGCTCAGGCGCCGACAGTCGCCGGAACGGCCAAGGGGGCCATCGGCGGAAGGGGATGGCGCCGTTCCCGGACCGCTGCGCGCGTGGTCTCCAGAATGACCCCGGCCACAAGGTCGGGCCGATCCAGCATCGGCACGTGACCGCATCCCAGAAGGGTCACCAGCCGTGCGTAGCGGATGCGCTCCACGGCTCTGCGGGCCGCTCGCGGCGCCAGCACGCGGTCCTGGCGGCCCCACGCAATGGTGACCGGGCAGGAGAGCTCCTTCGGACCGAAGGAGTAGGTGGCGACTTCGGGTGCGAGCCGGGTGAACGGGGAACCGACCGCGATGGCCGTGGTGTCGAAGCGCGGTCCGGGGCCGGACGGCTCCGCCTCCTCACCGCGCAGCACCCGCCGGGCAATGGCGAGCGCGGGCGGAGTACCGGCAGCGGCGGCCAGCAACTGCCCGGGGAGGCGGGCGGCTCCCCACATCCCCAGGGTGAGGATCCGGTTGAACAGCCCTTCGCGCACCGTGGTGAACCCGATGGGGGAGAACGCGGTGACGGACGCGGCGAATCCGCGGGCCCCCAGTTCAAGCGCGATCGCCCCGCCGAGCGAGTTTCCGACCAGGTGGGGGCGCTCCACTCCTGCACGCTCGCAGAACTGGGCGACGGAGTCCACCAACCACCGGATGTCGTAGGGCTCCGCCCGACCGGGTGCCGAGGACTTCCCGAAGCCCGGGAGGTCGGGGGCGATGACATCGTGTTCGGCAGCCAGAGTGCGCAGCACCGGGTGCCACGCCTCCTTGCGATGGCCGAGCCCGTGCAGGAGGACCAGGGGCCTGCCCCGTCCCATACGGTCGTAGACGATGTGAGACATCTTCATGAAATCAAGGTGTACCCGATCAGAAGAATCGCCGCTGACCTGCACGACTATGAATCTTCTTGCACCGCAGATGACCGTCGCGAGGGAATTCGGGGCACAGGCGCGTCATGGTGGGCCGTCGACGCCCGACCGTCGGGGTCTTCGGCCCGCCGAAAAATTACCCGTCGCACGACGGTCACGCCGCTCGCTTCGTTCGGGACGTGCCGCGCGGGGAGGGCACTCCACCGGGTTGCGCGAAACGGCCCGGCTGCCGGCACACGGTCAGCGGATCCGACGTGCCAGGCGCTCGTAGTCGATGACGAGTCCGTGGTGGTCCACCGTGAACTCGTACGATCCGAAGTCGGTGTCGCTGTACTCGTAACGGTCCAGCCCTCCCGAAGGGGCGAGCCGGGTGTAGCGCTGGCGCATGCGCTGGACCCGAAGGGTCGGCACGTCGACCCAGGCGACGTTGATGTCACGGTACTGACCCGGGACCAGCCCCAACCGGCGGATGGGGAGGGTGTTGGTGAGCGGGGCGGCCGCCACGTCGACGTCCACGCATCCCTCCAGTTCGAGGACCCGTGCACCGTCCGCCCACCACTGGCCGGCGGTGCGGACGAGTTCCAGGGTGCGCACCCCGTCGTCGCTGATCGCGTCCACCCGGAGTTCACGGGTTACCCAGGCCAGATCCGTGCACACGGTATAGCGGCAGGAGAAACGCTCGTGGGCGTCCACTACGACCACCTCACTGGCCTCCAGGCGGAACCCGTGCGGCTCGGTGATGAGCGTTCCCACGCACAGTCCGGCGGACACGTCGAGCCGGGACCAGGCGGCGGGCAGCTCATTGGTGGAGGCCATAGCGACCGTTCTATCGGTACCGCCCCGTTGATGCCACACCAAGTGTCCGCTTCGTGACACGGCGACAGAAGTCCCAAAGCGACGAAAGCCTCACGACCTGGACATGGACGCGATAGCGGCCCGGAACGCGCACCAGTCGTTCCGGACCGCCTTTTTCCATGATCCGGCGGGACCGTCCCCGTCCGGGCCGCCACCCGTCCGGATTCCGATCGCACGGGACTCGAAGAAGCCTGCCGATCCCGCCCGCCTCGGGGCCTGGGCGCGAGCGGACCGCCGCGTGATGTCCCGGCGCGTCCGGCAGCCTCTCCCTGCTGGTGATTGTTCCCCATGAGGCGAAGCTGCCGTGCACGCCCCGCTGGCCGCGACACCATATTCCCGCGCGTTCCCGCGCCGGAGGGGACGGACAGCGCCTGGAAGCGCCTGGCGCACACCGACCGTGCGACCGCCCCGTGAAAGACGGTCTCACACCGACGAACGCGGCCTTCCCTATTTCTAATGAAAAAGCCAAGAAGTCATTATTTTTCACGGTATTTGGTAGCTCTTGGAGTTTCCCGGTCTCGTGGAGTCCCCCATGGCCTACCCGCCATTCCCACCTCCTCCGTCGCACAAGGCACCGATGTCGGCCGGCGCGAAAGTCGGAATCGGCTGCGGTGGAGTCGCCGCTGCTTTGTGCTCATGGTCGGCTGCGGGGCCGGTCTCGACATGACCTCCCCCGCACCGAGTGCGACCGTCACGGCAACGTCGACGCTGGGGACGGGCGCAACGGTCACCGCTACGGAGACCGTCGCCCGGACGGTGACGGGGCCGGCTGCGAATAAGAGCGCACGGGCCCGGCATCGCGTAAACGGCTGCGGCCCGCCACCTCGTGAAGAGGGACGGGCCGCAGCCGGGCGCACATCAGTCCCAGTCCAGACCGCCACCCGTCTGGTACTCGATCACGCGAGTCTCGAAGAAGTTCTTCTCCTTCTTCAGGTCCATCATCTCCGACATCCACGGGAACGGGTTCTCGGCCTGCCCGAAGATCGGGGCCAGGCCGATCTGCTCGGCGCGACGGTCGGTGATGAAGTGCATGTACTGCTCGCAGGACTCGGCGTTGAGACCGAGAATCCCGCGCGGCATGGTCTGCTTGCCGTAGGCGACCTCAAGAGCGCACGCCTCGGTGAGCATGGCGCGCACCTCGGCCTGGAACTCCTCGTTCCACAGGTGCGGGTTCTCGATCTTGATCTGGTTGATCACGTCGATACCGAAGTTCAGGTGGATCGACTCGTCGCGCAGGATGTACTGGTACTGCTCGGCGATGCCGACCATCTTGTTGCGGCGGCCCAACGAGAGGATCTGCGCGAAGCCGGTGTAGAACCACATGCCCTCGAACACCACGTAGAAGGCGACGAGGTCACGCAGGAACGCCTGGTCGGCCTCGGTCGTCCCGGTCGTGAAGTCGGGGTTCTCCAGGTTCTGGGTGTACTTGAGCGCCCACGCGTCCTTCTCGGTGATCGAAGGGACCTCGCGGTACATGTTGAACAGCTCGCCCTCGTCCAGGCCGAGGCTCTCGCAGATGTACTGGAAGGTGTGCGTGTGCACGGCCTCCTCGAACGCCTGACGCAGCAGGTACTGGCGGCACTCGGGGTTCGTGAGGTGGCGGTACACCGCGAGCACGATGTTGTTGGCGACCAGCGACTCGGCCGTGGCGAAGAAACCGAGATTGCGCTTGAGCATCAGCCGCTCGTCGGCGGTGAGGCCGTCGGCGGACTTCCACAGCGCGATGTCGGCCTGCATGGCCACCTCGGTGGGCATCCAGTGGTTGTTGCACCCGGAAAGGTACTTCTCCCAGGCCCAGCGGTACTTCAGCGGCAGCAGCTGGTTGACGTCGGCGCGCGAGTTGATCATCGCCTTGTCGGCGACGTCGACCCGGCCCGCGCCGGACTGGATCTCCCCGAGCCCGGTGGCGTCTGAGGTGGTGGTCATAATCGGCTCTCTTCCGCGTCTGTTCAAAGCCGGGGGGCGGTGCGCACCGTACGCGCGCACCGCCCCCGGCGATCGGTCGTCGAGGCCCCGGCACCGGGGGCCGGTACTACTGGCAGGCTTCGCACTCGGGGTCGTCGATGGAGCAGAACGAACCGGCGTCGGGGTCGATGTCGGGCACCGAGGCGGTTCCCGCCGCGGGAGCCGGAACCGGGGCGGGCGCCGGGGCGGCCGGGGCCGAGGAGGCGGAGACGGCGTTGAGCTTGCCGTCGGTCCCCTTCAGCGTGCTCTTCTCCACGTGCGTGGCGCTCTGCGAACGGAGGTAGTACGTGGTCTTGAGGCCCTTGCGCCAGGCACGACGGTACAGCTCGTCGAGCTTGCGACCGCTCGGAGCAGCCATGTAAAGGTTCAACGACTGGGCCTGGTCGATCCACTTCTGCCGCCGCGAGCCGGCGTCCACCAGCCAGGACGGGTCGATCTCGAAAGCCGTGGCGTAGAGCTCCTTGAGGTCGGCCGGGACACGGTCGATCGCACCGAGGCTGCCGTCGTAGAGCTTCAGCGCCGAGACCATGTCGTCGTCCCACAGTCCACGGTCCTTGAGGTCGCGGATCAGGTAGGGGTTGACCACGGTGAAGTCGCCGGACATGTTCGACTTCACGTAGAGGTTGCGGTAGATCGGCTCGATCGACTGGCCGACGCCGGTGATGTTGGCGATGGTCGCGGTCGGCGCGATGGCCATCACGTTGGAGTTGCGCATCCCGACGGTGCGCACCCGCTCGCGCAGGGCGTCCCAGTCGAGGCGCTGGGTGGTGTCCACCTCAAGGTCGCCGCGGCGCGCGTCGTCGAGCAGACGGAGCGAGTCGATGGGCAGGACGCCCTTGCTCCACAGCGATCCGTCGAAGGAAGCGTAGGAGCCGCGCTCCGCCGCGAGCTCCACGGAGGCCGAGATGGCGTGGTAGCTGATGAGCTCCATGCTCTCGTCGGCGAACTCCACGGCCGCGTCGGAGGACATCGGCAGCCGCAGCTCGAAGAGCGCGTCCTGGAAACCCATCAGGCCCAGGCCGACCGGGCGGTGACGCATGTTGGCGCGCTCGGCCTCGGGGATCGTGTAGAAGTTCACGTCGATCACGTTGTCGAGCATGCGCACCGCGGTGTGCACGGTCCGGCGCAGCCGCTCGGCGTCCAGCCCGTTGGGGCCGACGTGGTTGGCCAGGTTCACCGAGCCCAGGTTGCACACCGCGACCTCGTCGGCGCTGGTGTTCAGGGTGATCTCGGTGCACAGGTTGGAGGAGTGCACCACACCGGTGTGCTGCTGCGGGGAGCGCAGGTTGCACGGGTCCTTGAAGGTGATCCACGGGTGGCCGGTCTCGAACACCATGGTCAGCATGCGGCGCCACAGGTCGACCGCACGCACCCGGCGAAACACCTTGATCTCGCCGCGGTCGGCGGCGCGCTCGTAGGCGGCGTAACGGCGCGCGAACTCCTCGCCGTAGAGGTCGTGCAGGTCGGGGACCTCGTTGGGGGAGAACAGCGTCCACTGGGCGTCCATCTCGACCCGCTGCATGAACAGGTCGGGCACCCAGTTGGCGGTGTTCATGTCGTGCGTACGGCGCCGCTCGTCACCGGTGTTCTTGCGCAGGTCGAGGAACTCTTCGACGTCGATGTGCCAGGTCTCCAGGTAGGCGCAGACCGCGCCCTTGCGCTTTCCGCCCTGGTTGACCGCGACGGCGGTGTCGTTGGCGATCTTGAGGAACGGCACGACGCCCTGGCTCTGGCCGTTGGTGCCCTTGATGTGGGCGCCCATACCGCGCACGGGCGTCCAGTCGTTGCCCAGGCCGCCGGAGTACTTGGACAGCAGGGCGTTGTTGCTGATGCCGTGGAAGATCTGCTGGAGGTCGTCGCCCACCGTGGTGAGGAAGCAGGACGACAGCTGGGCGCGCGTGGTCCCGGAGTTGAACAGGGTCGGCGTGGAGCACATGAAGTCGAACGAGGACAGCAGCTCGTAGAACTCGATGGCACGGGCCTCGCGGTCGTCCTCCTTGAGCGACAGGCCCATGGCCACGCGCATGAAGAACGCCTGCGGGAGCTCGTAGCGGGTGCCGTCGTTGTGCAGGAAGTACCGGTCGTAGAGCGTCTGCATACCCAGGAACGTGAAGTCGAGGTCACGCTCGGGGTGCAGGGCCGCGCCGAGTCGGTCCAGGTCGAACGAGGCGAGCTCAGGAGTGAGCTGCTCCAGCTCGATGCCACGGCGCACGTACGCCTTGAGGTAGTCGGCGTAGCGTTCGGCCATCCCGGCCTGGGTGGCCTCGGCGAACTCGCCGTCGAGGAAGGTCAGGGCCTCGCGGCGCAGCTTGTCCAGCAGCAGGCGCGAACTCACGTAGGAGTAGTCGGGGTCGGTCTCCACGTAGGTGCGGGCCGCCATGACCAGGGCGAGCTCGGTCTCGGCCGCGCTGATTCCCGGATAGAGGTTGCGTCGCGTC
This sequence comes from Nocardiopsis ansamitocini, assembly GCF_030268225.1. Taxonomy (GTDB): domain Bacteria; phylum Actinomycetota; class Actinomycetes; order Streptosporangiales; family Streptosporangiaceae; genus Nocardiopsis_D; species Nocardiopsis_D ansamitocini. The sequence goes on from NZ_BSQG01000009.1 coordinate 19,351, forward strand.
TCGTTGATGACCGTCTCGGCGGTGACACCGCGCAGACCGGCACACGCCTCTCCGACGACGACCCGGATCCGCTCCATGGGGTCGGTGGCGGGCGAGTGCGATGCGGGCGCGATGTCCGTGTCGAGGGTCATGGTGGCTCCAACCAGGTAGACGACAACCGGTTGGGGTTTCGAGAGTCGGGGCGCGTACGACCAGGGGGCGCGACCTCGGCCACGGACCTCTCCCCTGATGCGCGGCGGCTTTCCCTCGGAGCCCCGTTCTGTGCGTTGGTTTAGGCGCACTGGTGGCAGGTATTCGGACTCGCGGGCACCGAGCGCGCAAGCACTCCGGCCTGTCGGCCGCCGCTTCCGGGGTTCTCCCCGAACCCGGAGCTCCGATGACGGCCCTGGTTCCCACTCACCGTTGTGGGACAGTCCCGGAATCACACCGAGTTCCCTCTTGCCCCACCAGGAACTCACTCCTCCTGGTGAACCACCAACGAGGGAAACCCTACAACAACCGGGACCCCATTTCCCTCAACATCTAGTGGGCTCTTCACCAAGTCAGCACCACATAGTGTGTTTCGGCTGTATGTCGCACGGCGTGTCGCGTTGCAGTGCCGAACTGGGTCCGGTGACCTGCCCACACATCTTCGACATGGACGGCACTCTGCTGCGCGGATCCACGGCGAGCCTGGAGACCTCCCGGGTGAACCGGACCGTAGCGGAGCTTACCGAGTTGGAACGCCTGTTCGTTTCGGGAGCCCTCGGTCCGCCCGGATTCGCCACCCGGCCGCCCGCCTTGTGGCGAGGGCTGACCATGGCGCAGGTGCGACAGGCATACGCCCGGAGCCCCTTCCTGACGGGGATCGCCGAGGTGTCCCCCGACTTCTCCGCCACGCTTCTTCTCGGCCACGGCTTCGACGAGGTCAGGGCCTCCGCTTTCCCCGCACCGCCGTTCACCGCCCCGGTGGTCGCGGAGAGCATCCTCACACCCGCTGACAAGGTCCGGCTCGCCGAGGAGGTCCGGTTGCGCGAGGGGATCGCCCTTGAGCGATGCGTGGCCCACGGCGACTCGATGAGCGACGTCCCGCTGTTTCGGCATTTCGGCACCACGGTGGCCGTCAACAGCGACCGGCACCTCACCGAGCAGGCCGATGCAGACTATCGGGGCACCAGCCTCCCGGGAGCCTGCGCACTGGGCAGGATGCTGCTCGATGCACGCTGAGCAGCACCGATGCCGAAAATTCCGAACTTTCTCGCCTGGCGTGTCCTGCGCAACGCCGCGACCCGGAGGCGAGACGACTCAGCAGGGTCTCGTCCGGACCGCGCCGACCAAGGCGTCGGTGGACGAAGCTCTCGAAGCCGGTGCCGACCGGCTGAGCATGGACGGACGCCTGCACGGCCGCCTCCCTCGACGGGCGGGGCCTCCGGCGGCACGGGGTCGGCCGTCGGGGATTACTCGTCGAGCATCCGGTCGAACTCGTCCTCGCGCAGCCCCAGATCCATGCGGATGCGAAACCTGATGCGCAGCAGTTCCATGAGCAGGTCGTGGACGTAGGGCGAGACGTCCTGGTGGCGGAACCGCCGCACCCCCAGGGTCGCCCACTCGTGCGCGCCCTCGAGGTCGTCGTGGGCGAGCAGGGTCTCGGCGATGTGGATGTAGGTGGGCAGGTTGCGCGCGCCCGAGGCGCTGAGGCGCTCCAGTTGGGCGTAGGCGTCATCGATCAGGTCGAGCTCCAACAGTGCCCCGCACAGCAGCGCCCTGGCGCCGATGATGGTGGGCCCGCCGTCGTCGATGGCGCGCTGGTAGGCAGCAGCCGCGCGTTCGGGCTCCTGTGCCATCTCCCACTGCTCTCCGGCGCGCACGAATAACTCGGCACGGCAGATTTCGCTGTCGGCCTCGACCTGGTTGGCGAGGTCGAGCAGTTCTCTGGCCACCGCTATGTGGTCGCCGGACTGCACGGCGCGGAACTCCAGCCGATCGAGGTCGGCAGTCGTCACGCGGGTCATCGCGGTCCTCCCTCGATCCTTGCCGGCGCCCAGGCCCCAGTCACTCACGCGCGGGAACGCTCCAAAGCATCCCAGAAGCCCTGGCGCAGGGCGTGTCGAACCTCGTCGCGCAACAGGAAGTCGATGGGAAGCGCAGACCCCTGGAGCAGTCGTGCCTCCAGGTCGGAGGGCATCCGTGGTTTGCGCGCCAGGACCGCCTCCAACCAGAGGATGGGGGCGTCACGCGCGATGGACTCGGCGAAGTCGCTGCCCTCTTTTGCCGCCAGGGCCACGGCCTCGTCGACGGTCCGGGTGGCCGAGGGGTCTTGCGGGGTGTAGCCGACCCTGGGCGTGGGGTTGGTGTAGGGCCCGTGCTGGATCCGCTCGGCTCGGCGGCGGGGGCCAGTAACCGGCTCGAAGCCTCCGGAGGCTCCGTGCGTATTCCGGTATCCGGGATCAGTTCCCGTACTGGCCCCAAAAGTAGGGTTTGGTCCGGTGTTACCCCCGTAACCGGGATTCTCACCGTTTCCGGAACCGAACCGGGGGTCCGGTGGCCCACCCCGCGTAGGCGGTGGGGCCTCGCGGTCGTATCCGCCGCCCATCATGGGTTCGCGGTGCCCGCTGGACTGGTGCTGACCGGCCTGCCCAGGCACGGGATAGCCCCCCTGCGGGGGCTGGTAGCCACCCGGCTGGCCGCCGCGCATGCCCTGCTGCGGGCCGGTGGACTGCCTGGGGGACATGCTGGGCTGCGGCCCCGTGCCGGAGCGCGCAGCGAGTCCGGGGTGCTCCCCGGTCGGCGGGCGTGCCGCGAGGCTGGGGTGCCCGCCGGTCTGCGACTGGGGCGGAACGCCGCCGGTCTGATAGCCGGACACGTCCACCGGGCCGGTGCGCGGCTCGATGCCGGAGGTGCCCTGAGGGGCGAGGTGGTCACCGGTGGCGCGCTGCTGGGCGATGGTCTGGCGCATGGCGCGCAACTGATCCATGGCGGTGCCCCCGGTGGCAGCCTGCTGCGCACCGGTCTGGGCGAACATGACATCGAGCTGGGCGTTTGCGGCCGGCTCGACCCGGGAGGCGCCCGCGTGCGCGGTGACCGGCTGCCGGGTGACCTGCCCCACACTGGGGCGCGATCTCCCGTTGGCCAGCGGTCCGGTGTGCGCGGCCGGCACGGTGTCGTCGGCGGGGCCTCCGGCGCCGGCAACCAGGTTGACGTGCGGACGCAGGTGCCCCGCACCGATCTCGATGAGGTCGTCGCACTCGCGGCGCAACGCACGGGAGATGGTCCAGTTGCCCTCGACCGAGATGTTGACGACGGTGACCCGCACGCCCAACTCCTGGATCTCGGCCACGATGGGGGCCATGTCCTCGTCGCCGCTGATGAGCACGGCATCGCACAGGTTTCCGCTGCGTGCCAGCGCGAGCATGTCGCGCTGGACGTAGGTCTCGACACCCTCCCTGCGACCGGGGCGGATACGGGCTGCGCGGAACTTCACGCCGGGGATGTCAGCGATGCCGTCCTGCTCCTGGGAGCGGCGGCCGTCGGCGGCCGCCTCATACCAGTAGCAACGCAGCAGCGGCAGTCCCGTGCGGTCGCGGGCGACCTCGTCGAGCAATTGGACGAGTCCCGCGTAGTCCCATGACACGGAATCGCGGTTGCGCGTCCCATGTACAGCCATCGCACCGTCGGCCAGGAGGTAGCCGGCGTCAACGAACAGAGCGCAGCGATCCACGCGACACCGCCCCTTCCTCGGTCTGGTCCCCGGGGGCTTGGGCCCGTGCCCGGGGTTCGTCCTGTCAGTCGGCATTCGGCCAAAGTCAGGCCGGGCCACAGCCTAGCCAAGTCTGTGCCGTTTTGTGTGCGACCCAGCACACTTAGCTCCTGTGAGCTAGGTAAAGAAAGAGGAACGAACCAGAGCCGAAATACCCTAGTGGTGCGGGATTGTAAGAAATTCTTCCTCGCCTTCTCCCGAGGTGCGGCTACGGGCGGTGTCCGAACGCACACGTCCCTTCGGGACCGAGGAACGTCTTTCCCTGGTCGGAGGCGGGTCGCGTACAAGCGGTCCGGAACCTGACGATTATCCGTGGACGCGGATCTGATGCACCAACGGTATTTCGCCTCCGACACGACGACTTCTCCGGATCGGACCGACACGCCCTGGGGCCACGGACAAGACAGCCGAAGGCGACCTCCCCCATAACGGCTGCGGAGCGCTCGGCAGTCGGACGCACGGGGTCTAGGGCCGGATGGCCGCGGTCACCGCCACGGCGCCGGCCAGGTAGGCGTCGCCCCGGGAGACCAGGCGCAGGACCGGTGACCGCGGCAACGGCGCCGAGAATCTGACGACGTCGGTGCCGAAGGTCAGCGGTGGCCCGACCGCACCGGTCGAGGAACTCGCGAAAGCGTTCGCCGGATCGCGGTCTCCGCCCTGCGGTGTCAGCGCTGCACCGTTGAGCAGAACCTGGTCACCGGCGATGCCCGCGTCCCCTTCGAAGGCCACCACGTCGATGTCGGCCTGCGCACCGGCCGGCAGGAGGCCGCTGAGCGGGAACTCCATCGTCTCTCCCTGGAACACCAGTGACGTGCCGTCCAGCACCATCGCCTGATTGACGGTGGCCGACGGGTCCTCCACGACCACTACGAGACTCCATCCCGCGTAGGCGGCATAGCCGGTTCGGGTGGGAACGTCGCCGACCCACCACTCACCGCCACCGTGACCGCGCACCAGCTCGGTGACGTCGGCGAACGCCTGGTAGGCCGCAAAGCCCGGGAAACGGACCGTGCCGACCTCCTCGGCCCGCACGGTGGTGAAGGAGTCCGCCCCGGGACCACGGACCTTCGCGCTGGGACTGTGCGGCGTACCGACCCCGGAGAAGTACAGCCCCGCCCAGCGGACGGAACCACCGGCCGGCAGATCCCAGACCGCCGAACTGGAGGAGGCGGTCGCACGGTCGTCGTCCAGGTCGAGGTGCTGCATGTCCCAGTGGTCGTTGTTGCGTCGGTCGCCCTCCCGCTGGAGGGCCCGTGCGCACGGGCCCTCCGGTTCCGGCAGGGGCCGGGCACTCGGCGTGGGCCCGGGTTCGGGCGTCGGCGCGGGGCCGGGTGCGGTGGTGGGGTCGGGTGTGGGCTCCACCTGCTGGGGGGCGGGGAGCGCTCCGGGCGCGGGGTCCGCGCCGTGGCCCGGGTCGGCCTTCCCGGGTTCGCCCTCGTCCTCACCACCGCCCTCGGGGCCGGTGGACGGGGACGGGGCGGCGTCCTCGACGAGGCCCCGAACCGGTGCAGGACGTTCGTCGGCGGGTGCGGGCGCAGTGCGCGGGAAGACGCCCCACGGCCAATCGGCCGACGCGGCCTCGTCGTCCTGATCGACACAGGTCATCAGGGAGTTGCCGACGGCGAGGCCGCGCACTCTGCCGGCCGCGGCGTACCGGGCGGCGCTCCCCGAGGGATCGACCCCGTTGGCTGCCTCCGCGGTCGCGGTCACTCGTCCCGAGCGCACCGAGACTCCGGGGCGACCGCCCTCGACAGCGCTGTTGGCCACGTCGACGTCGAGATAGGCGCTGCTGTCCGCCCCCGCGTCCAGAGCCGAACGCACGCACTCGGCTCCGGTCACCGTGGCGGTACAGCTCCATCCGTCCAGGACGGTCGGATCGGCGGGGTTGACGGGGAAGGCATTGCCCGCCCGCCCCGAGGAGACCAGGGTCACGCCCGCGGGAAGGGTGACGTCGGCGACGACGTCGTCGACGGTGGTCCCGCCCTCGTTGAGCACTCCGAGCACGACGATCCCGGGCCGACCGGGGACCAGCGCACCAACCGGGTCGATGTCGGCGACGAAGCGCGGAGGGCTCGGTTCGGACGGGGCCGAGGGGCCCACCGGAGGTCGGGGTCGGTCCGGTTCCTCGACGGGGTCCGGGGACGGCAGCGGCGGCTGGAGCACCACGGATTCCTCGGGTGCCGGCGGCGGTGCCCCAGCAGGTGACGGTGGAGCCGGGGCCGCCGGGGCGGGATCGCCTGGCGGGGGCGGGGCCGGGACATCGGGTACCGGTGGGTCGGCGGGCTCCTGGTCGGAGCGGGGCTGGGCGGGCGGCGCGGCGACCGGAGGCTGCGCGGGACTCGGCCGCACCTGCTCTTCGTTGCTGACCACGGCCAGAGCGGCGGACGCGGCGACCACGGCCACGGCGGTGCCCGCTGCCACGGCCTGCTGCTGACGTTTGGGCAACCGTCCCCACCACCCTCCCGCCAGCACCCCGCCGGGCAGTGCGGCGAGGTAGGCCGCCGCGGCCGGCCCCAGGACGAGCGGTGCCATGACTCCGCGCAGTGCGACGTTGACATCCATCAGTTCGGCATAGACGGCACGGCAGTCGGCGCACCCGTCCAGGTGGCGGTCCACTGTGGCGGTGTCGCGCTTGGCCAGGCCGCCGCGCACGTAGGCGCCGAGATGGTCCAGAGCAGGACGGCAGGACTCGGCGGGAGCCCCGCCCGCCAGGTGCATCTGCAAGTACGCCTGGCGCAGCCCTTCGCGTGCCCGGTAAGCCAGCGCGGCCACACTGTTGGCGCTCATTCCCAGGACCGCGGCGACCTCGGCGGGCTTTTCCCCTTCGATCTCGGTGTGCCACAGGACCGCCTGCCACCGCTCCGGCAGGGACGAGAAGGCCCGCGCGATCAACGAGCGCTCCAGACCGTCGAGCGCCGGGTCGACGAAGGGCTCGCCGCGGTCGAACGCCTCCATGTCGTCGGTGACGAACTGGCGCTTCTCACCGCGGAACCGGTCGTAGGCGGCGTTGCGCACGGCGGTGAGCAGATAGGGGCGGAACCCGTCCTCGGGGCCCCCGCCTCGCTGGACGACGCTGAGCACGCGGGCGAACGCCTCCGAGACGGTGTCGTCCACCTCGGATTCGCCGCGCACCAGTTGGCGTGCCAGGCCCCGCGCGGAACCGGCGTGACGCTCGTAGAGCGCGGCGTAAGCCTCCGTGTCACCGCCTCGAACAGCAGCTATGAGCTGATTGTCACCAATGGCCGACTCAACGTGATCGTTCAACGCGTCAGTCATGCCCCGTACCCCTTCGGCGGCAACGTCCGCTGCCGGTCACATCGTGGATTGCGGGCGCACGCCCCCTCGGGAGGGGCGCGGCGCCGGGCCGCGGCGGCGTGCCCGGAACCGCCGTGGGTCGGCTGCTCCCGGTAACCGCGCGGGCCAGGTGGTTCGAAAAGTGCGTCCGAAAGAAAATATCCCGTATCTCGCGTCATAGCCGCCACCGATCTCCGTGTTTAGGGGTGAAGGCGTTCGGACGGGCCCGTATGCGTCGGGGGCAGGGCCCGTCCGAACCCCTCATCGGACCGTCAGGATCAGGAGGCAGGCATGGAGGGTTCCGGCACGGAGGGCCCGAACCTGGTGGGCCACGCGGACGCGGGCACCACCGGGAGACTGCGCGCGCTCTGGTGCCGTCGCAGTCGCCAAACCGGTTGGGAGCCGCCCGACGACTGGTGGACGCCCGCGGTGGACTCCGTGTGCCGGGCGGCGGAGACCGGAAACGGTCTGGTGGAAGCGTGCACGCGCTTCGGCCGGGCACGCGCCCGCTCCGGAGTGGGCGTCGGCGCGGCACTGGACGACTTCCTCGCCCTCGGCGACGTGCTGCGCTGGCCCAGACCTCCGGCTTCCTTGGTGAAAGCCCTGGTGGAGGGATGGGTCGACGGGGGCCGGTCCAGCGACGACTGCCTGGACCCGCTGACCGGGCTGACCACCATGGCCTACCTGCGGACCAGGTTGGGCGAGTTGTATCGGAGCACCGCCCCGGAGCTGACCCACCGCCTGCTGATCATCGGACTGGAGGCGGGGATCGATCCGTGGCGGCGGACCGCGCGGCTGATCATGCTGGGGCACGAGATGCGGCGCCGTTTTCCGCGGGGGGAAACGTTGTCGCTGCTGAGCCGTACCCGGATCGGAGTGCTCGCCCCCACCGGCCCCGATCTCGACGCGCATGTCCGCGTCCTGCGCGTCGAGCTGTCGCGTGCGCACGGGGCGGAGCTCTGGAGCGTCCCAATGCCCCCGACCCACTCGGAGGCACTGTCTTTCCTCGATGACGTGGGGAAACCCCCCATGCTCAGATAACCGACCCCCCTACGCCGTCGATGTCGTGCGGTCCCGCAGAGGGGGCGGGACCCGGCGTCGGCGGCCCGGCCGGTCCAGGCGTACCCCGCAGAGGGGACGGGGGCCTGGACCGGTCCCGATGGAAACGCCGCCGAGGCGGTAGCAGCGGTCTTCTGGCCCGGCTCATCAGGGCGGCCGCTCGCCCGATCGGCGTTTCCCATGGCACCGGGCGGTGTGGGGACACCGCCCGGTGCCCGTGTCGGAGTGCGCCCGCGAAGGGGAGTGCGGGCGCGCTCCGACAACCACCACGCTCACAGCCCCCACTCCGGCCGGGGGTGGTTCAGGGACGCATACAGGTAAACCCTGATTGCCTTTCGACCCGGCGTGTTAAATTCTGGCCATGTGGCCAGAAAATAATTCAGACGGTCAGGAAACTCCTCCTCGGCGTTCATTCATCGAAGAGGCCCGGAGGGCGCAGATCATCGGAGCCGCCATCACCACCATCGCCGAGACGGGGTTCGACGCGGCATCGCTGGCGCAGATCGCCGCGCGGGCGGGGATCAGCAAAGGCGTCATCTCCTACCATTTCGCCGGAAAGGACGAACTGATGGAGCAGGTAGTGACCCAGGTCTACACCTCCGTCACCGAGTCCACGCTGCCGCGGGTCCTGGAACAGGAAAGCGCAATCGCGATGCTGCGCACGCACATCCTGACCATCGCCGCGTACATGCGCGACCATCGCGAGCAGTTGATGGCCCTGCGGGAGATCTTCACCAAATTCCGCACCCCCGAGGGTCGCCCCCATTACGGGATCACGGCCAATGAAGGGATCTACGAGGCCCTGGAAGGTCTTTACCGCGCGGGCCAGGACAGCGGCGAGTTCCGCCCGTTCGACACCAGGGTGATGGCGGTCAGCCAGCAGGCCGGCATCGACAGCATGTTCGACTACTGGGCCACACACCCCGACCACGACCTGGACATACACGCCCGCGAACTGGCCGACCTGTTCGAGTACGCGGTCCGCCCGCAGTCGCCCGGCCCCTGACCGGTCCCCAGCAGAACGGAAAGGTCCTCCCCCATGACCGAACAGATCGAGCCGACAAAGGACGCCGCTCGCGCGGACGCCGCCCCTGCTCCACCCGAACGACTGTTCTTCGTCGACAACCTGCGCATCCTGCTGACGGTGCTGGTGGTCCTGCACCACGTCGCCGTCACCTACGGAAACATCGGATTCTGGTTCTACGCCGAGCCCGCACAGGACCCCTCCGGTACGGCGCTGGACGTACTGGTGATAGTGAACCAGGCATTCTTCATGGGGTTCTTCTTCATGATCTCGGCCTACTTCGTCCCCGGTTCGCACGACCGGAGGGGGACCAGGGCCTTCGTGCGCGAGCGGCTGATCCGGCTGGGCATCCCGCTTTTGCTCTTCCTCCTGCTGCTGCGTCCCCTCCTCATGATGGGGGTCTACCCGATGGTCCAGGAGATGGCGGCGGCGGAAGGCGCGGAGATGCCCTTCTGGCTGTTCTACATCGTCACCTGGAACCCGGGGCCGCTGTGGTTCGTGGAGGTGCTCCTGGTGTTCTCCTTCGGCTATGTGCTCGTGCGGCGCTTCAGGAGAAACCGGTCCACCACCCCGGCGACCGCTGCCCCCTCCCCCCGGCCCGAAAGACTGCCCGGCCCGTGGTCGGTGGTCGGTTTCGTCGCCGGACTCGCGCTGTTCACCTACGTGTGGCGCATCGTGGCACCTGCGCAGTACTGGCCGGTGGTCGGCCTGCCCAGCGCGCAGTACCTGCCGCAGTACGTCACGCTGTTCGTGGTCGGCCTGATCGCCTTCCGCCAGGACTGGTTCCGACGGGTCCCCCGCTCAGCGGGATGGGCCGGTTTCGCCGTGGCCGCCGTCGCGCTTGCCGGGTACCTCGGCCTGCTCTCGCTCCTGGGCGACGCGGCGACCCAGCCCGCGAGCTGGCAGACGCTCGTCCGCATCACCGTCGAGGGCGCCTTCACCACGGGGGTGATCCTGGGGTTGGTCGTGCTGTTCCGCGAGTACTTCAACCGCCAGGGACGGTTGGCCCGCTTCCTCACCGAGAACGCCTTCGCCGTGTTCGTCTTCCACCCGCTGGTGTTGGTCGGACTCGGTTACGCGTTCGGCGGATGGCAGGCGATCGCCGTCGCGAAGTTCGCCGTGGTCGGCCTGCTGGCTCTTCCGTTGTGCTGGGCGCTGGGCGCCCTCGTTCGGTCGCTGCCCTACGCCAAACGGGTGTTCTGACTCCGGACCCCGCTGGTCATGGCCTTTTGTGCCCCGGACCCGCGTGTTCGGGGCACAAAAGGCCGGACCGGCGCGGACGGGGGCTCAGAGCTCGGCGACCAGGGCGAGCAGTTCGCCGGCAAGAGGTCGGCCGGCGGCCTCCCGAACCGGCCAACCGCGCAAGGCGGCCAGATGGGCCGAGTGCGCATAGCGCTCGGCGGTACGCAGGTAGCCACAGGGGGCGTCGGGCCAGTCGTGCGCGGACGGCAGCGGCTCGGTGAAGAACTCCGGAGGACGAGGACGTTCCGGAGAGGCCGTCTCGACGTGGAGTTGGGCGGTGGCCAACTCGGCCCTGGTCGCCGCTCCCGGCTGCGGGAGCAGGGCGTCGACCAGCACATAACCCGCGATCTGGCGGTGCGCTGCCCGCTGTGCGGCCGCGACCAGGGGCAGCAGTGGCCCTGCGGCGCCTGCGGCGACCAGCAGGACCGGTCCGGCCGGCTCGGCAGCCGCGATCTCCAGAGCGGCACGGGCCACGTAGCGGGCCGCGAACGGGGGACGGTCGTCGTCGGTGATCTCCGCGATCAGGGTCTGGGCTCCGAGGTCGGCGAGGTCGCGCGGCAATTCCGCCCAGTCCGCCGCATCACCCAGGGGGCTGTGGAGCAATACCAGGAGTCCGGGTGCCTCGTAGCCGCTCACTCCTCGCCCCGGGTGCTCTCGGCTACCCAGTCCAGGTACTCGGGGTGACCGCCTTCGATGGGCACGGCGATGATCTCCGGCACATCGTAGGAGTGGTGGTCGGCGAGGTACGCGGTGAGCTCGGCGAAGCGGCCACCCGTGGTCTTGAGGACCAGGCGCCACTCCTCTTCGGCCTGGATCTGACCGGCCCAGCGGTAGACGCTGGTGATGGGGCCGCTGATCTGGGCACAGGCGGCCAGCCGCGCCGCGACGACACCGTCGGCCAGACGGCGGGCCTCGTCCCGGCTGCCCGCCGCGACCTCCACGCGCAGGTAATCGTCGCCACCGTCGCCAAACGCCATTGGTGCCTCCTCGGCTGCTCAGGGGTGACCGGCACGTCCTAGGCTCGGTCCCATGAGCGACCGCGACGATCTCCTTCGACAGATCAACGATAAAGCCGTGGTGCACGGCAAAGTGACCCTCTCCTCCGGCCGCGAGGCCGACTACTACGTGGACCTGCGTCGGATCACGCTGGACGGCGAAAGCGCGCCGCTGGTGGGGCGGGTACTGCTGGAGGCCACAGCGGACCTGGACTACGACGCCGTGGGCGGTCTGACCCTGGGTGCCGACCCGGTGGCAGCCGCCATGCTGCACGCCTCTGCCGCGCGCGGACGCCGTCTCGACGCCTTCGTGGTGCGCAAGGCCGGGAAGGCGCACGGTCTCCAGCGCCGCGTGGAGGGCCCGGACGTCAGGGGGCGGCGAGTCCTCGCGGTGGAGGACACCTCGACCACCGGGGGATCGGTGCTGGCCGCGGTCGAGGCGTTGCGCGAGGCCGGGGCCGAGGTCGTCGGCGTGGCGGTCATCGTCGACCGGGGCGCGCGGGACGCGGTTGTCGCCGAGGGTCTGGAGTACCGCACCGCTTACACGGCCGAGGATCTGGACATCTAGTCGGGGCAGGGCAGGAAGCCGCCCCCGCTCTTCGCGCGGGGGCGGTCAAGGTCTGGTCGGCCGGAGCGGCTCACGCCTCCACGGCGGTGAAGGTGTAGTCGGGGGCCTCCCCACTCACGTCTTTGGGCCTGCCGTTCACATAGACCTCCACCGCGGCCGGGTCACCGATGGTGACGTCCAGGCGCGGTCGGGCATATGTGACGTGCTGGCCCTTGGTCATGGTCGTGTCCGTGAGCACCTCGCCGCCCGGTACCCGTACGAGTACCTCGCTGGCCTCGCCGACCACCCGGATGTAGAGCACCTGCATGTCGCCGATATCCGTCTTGGTGGTGGCGAGGGCACTCGACTCGTTGGGCACTACGCGGTCTCCATTGCCCGGAAGTGAGCGATAGAAGAAGTAGCCGCCGAGCGCGACGAGGGTGATCAACAGCACGACCGCTCCGACGATGGCCAATACCTGGCCAACGCCCCGCGGATCATTGCGATGTCGTCCCACGGTGCTGAATGTAGCGTGAATCACCCATAACAATCGACGGTGGGCTGACTCACTTCACTTTGAGCAGCTTTATGACTACCCAGGGCAAACATACGCTTACGGGCTGCACCGAACCCGACTGGACCGCCCGGATTGCGCAGCGGCACCGATCAGGGCATTTTGGTCTAGACCTTTCGCGGGGCCGCGGTCTTCGCAATACTTACTCGGTAACCCGATCGAAATCCGCCGTGGAAGACTCGGTGTCGCGGACCATCGCGACCGGGTCCCACAACACTCCAGGCCAATCAGGGAGTCATCACCATGCCTATCGCCACGCCAGAGGTCTACACCGAGATGCTGGGCCGAGCGAAGTCCCAGGGCTTCGCCTACCCGGCGATCAACGTGTCGTCGAGCCAGACCTTGCACGCGGCGCTGCGCGGCTTCGCCGAGGCCGAGAGCGACGGCATCATCCAGGTGTCCACCGGCGGCGCGGAGTACCTCTCCGGCTCGACCGTGAAGGACATGGTCAGCGGCTCGGTGGCGTTCGCCGAGTTCGCCCGCGTGGTGGCCGCCAAGTACCCGGTGAACATCGCGCTGCACACCGACCACTGCCCCAAGAACAAGCTGGACGGGTTCGTGCGCCCCCTTCTGGAGATCTCCAAGGAGCGCGTGGCCAAGGGCCAGGAGCCGCTGTTCCAGTCGCACATGTGGGACGGTTCCGCGGTCGAGCTGGAGGAGAACCTGCAGATCGCCGAGGAGCTGCTCGCCGCTTCCAAGGCCGCGCGGACGATCCTGGAGATCGAGGTGGGCGTGGTCGGCGGCGAGGAGGACGGCATCGTCGGCGAGATCAACGAGAAGCTCTACACCGCTCCGGGTGACGCCCTGCGCACCGCCGAGGTCCTCGGCCTGGGCGAGAAGGGCTACTACATGACGGCCCTGACCTTCGGCAACGTGCACGGCGCCTACAAGCCCGGCTTCGTGAAGCTGCGCCCCTCCGTCCTGAAGGAAGCCCAGGACGCGGTCGCCGCCAAGTACGGCAAGGACCGCCCCTTCGACTTCGTCTTCCACGGTGGCTCCGGCTCCACCCAGGAAGAGGTCACCGAGGCGCTGAGCTACGGCGTGGTGAAGATGAACGTCGACACCGACACGCAGTACGCCTTCACCCGCCCGATCGTCGACCACGTCCTGCGCAACTACGACGGCGTGCTCAAGGTCGACGGCGAGATCGGCAGCAAGAAGGCCTACGACCCGCGCGCCTACGGCAAGGCCGCCGAGGCCGGCATGGCCGCCCGCGTCGTCGAGGCCGCCCAGTGGCTGAAGTCCGCGGGCAACCAGATGAAGTAGGGACCCGCTCCCCACGAACCCCCGGCCGATCGGCCGGGGGTTTTCGCGTTGCCGGGCGCGGACGGGCAGGATGGGGTCATGGACCTGCATCAGAACCTGCTCGGCGGACCGCCCCCCACCGAGCTCCCCGACCACCCGACCGCACGCGAGGCGCTGGCCGCTTCCGCAGACCCCGCGCCGGTGGCAGCCCGGTTCCCCGAGTACTCCGCCGCCTGGGCGGCCCTTGCCGAGCGTGCCTACGAGGCCGGTGACGACGTCGCCACCTACGCCTATGCGCGCACCGGCTACCACCGCGGTCTCGACCAGTTGCGCCGTTCGGGCTGGAAGGGCCACGGCCCCGTCCCGTGGCAGCACGAGCCCAATCGCGGCTTCCTGCGTTCGCTGTACTTCCTCGGCAAGGCCGCCGAGGGGATCGAGGAGACCGAGGAAGCCCAGCGCTGCGCGACCTTCCTGCAGGACAGCAGCGAAGAGGCCGCCGCGGTGCTCAACGGACGCCCGAACGGCTGAAGCAGCACTTAACGTGCGCGGACCGTTCGTGTAGCCTCTAGACGCAAGGGCCCCTGTCGTTTCTTGCGCCAGGGGCTTCATGCTGCCCGGGATACACCGCGAGCGGCCCGTCCCCGGTCTGATCCGAAGAATGAAGAGAATGAAGAGGTAGACGGCGATGCCGGCGATCACGCTCGTTGGAGCCCAGTGGGGTGACGAGGGTAAAGGCAAGGCGACCGACCTTGTCGGTTCCCGCGTTGACTACGTAGTGCGTTACCAGGGCGGCAACAACGCCGGCCACACGGTCGTCATCGGCGACCAGAAGTACGCGCTGCATCTGCTGCCCTCGGGCATTCTGTCGCCCGAGGTGGTACCGGTGATCGCCAACGGCGTCGTCATCGACCCGGGTGTGCTGTTCGAGGAGCTCAACGGCCTCAACGAGCGCGGCGTGGACACCTCGCGCCTGTTGATCTCGGCGAACGCGCACCTGATCATGCCCTACCACCGGGCACTGGACAAGGTCAGCGAGCGCTTCCTCGGCAAGGGCAAGATCGGCACCACCGGTCGCGGCATCGGCCCCACCTACGCCGACAAGATCTCGCGCGCCGGTGTGCGGGTGCAGGACATGTTCGACGAGGGCATCCTGCGCAAGAAGCTCGAACTGGCGCTGCACGAGAAGAACCAGATCCTGACCAAGGTGTTCAACCGCCGTGGCCTGGACCTCGACATCATCCTCAACGAGTACCTCGGCTACGCCGAACTGCTGCGCCCCTACGTGGCCGACACCAGCCTGGTCCTCAACAAGGCGCTGGACGAGGGCAAGACGGTCTACCTGGAGGGCTCCCAGGGCACGCTGCTGGACATCGACCACGGGACCTACCCGTTCGTCACCTCCTCCTCGCCCACTGCGGGCGGCGCGTCGTCCGGCTCGGGCATCGGCCCCACCCGCATCACCAAGGTCGTGGGCATCCTGAAGGCCTACACCACCCGTGTGGGTTCGGGCCCCTTCCCCACCGAACTGGAGGACGAGTGGGGCCAGTGGCTGCGCACCCAGGGCCACGAGTACGGGGTGACCACCGGACGCAACCGCCGCTGCGGTTGGTTCGACGCCCCCATCGCCCGGTACGCCACCCGGGTCAACGGCATCACCGACTTCTTCCTCACCAAGCTCGACGTGCTCTCCGGCCTGGAGCGCATCCCGGTCTGCGTGGGCTATGACGTTGACGGCACCCGTCACGACGAGATCCCGATGACGCAGACCGACTTCCACCACGCACAGCCGGTCTACGAACACTTCGAGGGCTGGAACGACGACATCACCAACGTCCGGTCGTTCGAGGAGCTCCCCAAGGCCGCGCAGAACTACGTGCGCGCCCTGGAGGAGATGTCGGGCGCCCCGATCTCGGCCATCGGCGTCGGCCCCGGCCGCGACCAGACCCTGGAACTGCGCTCCCTGGTGTAGTCCGCACGGCGGTGCGGTGCCCTGGCACCGCACCGCTTCTCCCCCATCCACCCCCCACAACCAATAGGGTCCAAGCTGTGAAAGCCCTCGTGATCGGCGGCGGAGGCCGCGAGCACGCGCTCACCCGCGCGCTGTCCCTCGACCCCGGCGTGACCAGCCTGCACTGTGCCCCCGGCAACCCCGGGATCTCGGAGCTGGCGGAGAACCACGTCATCAACGTGACCGACGGGCTGGCCGTCACCGAACTGGCCGCGCGCATCGGCGCCGAACTGGTGGCCATCGGACCCGAGGCCCCGCTGGTCGCAGGAGTCGCCGACGAGCTCCGGCGACGCGGCATCCCGGTGTTCGGCCCCGACCTCGAAGCGGCTCGGCTGGAGGGTTCCAAGGCGTTCGCCAAGGAGGTCATGGAAGCCGCGGGCGTGCCCACCGCCAAAGCCAAGGTGTGTCGCACCGCCGCCCAGGTGACCGAGGCACTGAACACCTTCGGCGCACCGTACGTGGTGAAGAACGACGGGCTGGCCGCGGGCAAGGGCGTGGTCGTCACCACCGACTTCCAGGTCGCGGAGCAGCACGCCCGCGAATGCGGTCGGGTGGTCATCGAGGAGTATCTCGACGGCCCCGAGGTGTCGCTGTTCGTGCTCAGCGACGGGCGAAACGTCGTCCCGCTCCTCCCGGCCCAGGACTTCAAGCGAGCCGGCGACGGCGATGCGGGCCCCAACACCGGCGGCATGGGCGCATACGCCCCGCTGCCGTGGGCGCCCGACGGTCTCGTGGACGAGGTCATGGACACCGTGGTGCGCCCGACCATCGCCGAGATGGCGCGACGCGGTACGCCCTACCAGGGACTCCTCTACGTCGGTTTGGCGCTGACCTCCAAAGGGGTGCGCGTCGTGGAGTTCAACGCCCGCTTCGGCGACCCCGAGACCCAGGTCGTCCTGGACCGCCTGGCCACGCCGCTCGGCGTGCTCCTGCAAGCCACCGACACCGGCGGACTGGCCGGCGTGTCCGGCCTGGACTGGCACCCTGGTGCGGCCGTCACCGTGGTGGTCGCGGCCGAGAACTATCCCGGCGAACCCGCGAAGGGCGACCTGATCGGCGGCCTCGACGCGGCCAACGCGGTGGAGGGCGCCTACGTCCTGCACGCCGGAACGGCCTGGAGCGGGCTGAGCGACGTCACGTCCAATGGCGGTCGGGTCCTGAGCGTGGTCGGCTCCGGCACCGATCTGGCCGAGGCCCGGACACGTGCCTACGCGTCCGCCGCAAAAATCGAGCTGCGCGGCTCGTTCTATCGCAACGACATCGCGGAGAAGGCGGCGTTGGGGCAGTAACAGTGATGAGGGCGGTGGTCGATCCCGGTTGTCGGACGCACCACCGCCCTTCGTCGTTCACCGGCCTCGGGACGACGACCCGCCGGCACCGGACACGCCGCACCGGCACGGCCGGACGAAGTACCGTTCCAGCGGCCCGCACCTGCGCTTCCCCGCCCGCCGTAGGCGGTCCGTTCGCCCAGAAGCCGCGACCGCCTCCCGGCAAATCCGTCACCGCCTGACCTACCGCGGGGTACACCTGCCAAAATGGTCAGGTGATCGAGCGCTACACCCTCCCGGAAATGGGCCGCGTATTCAGCGACGCCCACAAGTACGAGCTCTGGTGCCAGGTGGAGACCCTGGTACTCGAGGCACACGCGGTGGCAGGCACGGTGCCCACCGACGTGGTGGAACCGGTGCGTCAAGCGCCACCGCCCACTCCTGAACGAGTGGCCGAGATCGAGGCCGTGACCCAGCACGACGTCATCGCCTTCCTCACCGCATGGGCCGACAACACCGAGCCCCGCGACGCCGCCAAGTGGGTCCACTTCGGCATGACCTCGTCGGACCTGCTGGACACCGCGCTCGCCGCGCAGCTGGTCGAGGCCACCGACATCCTGCTCGCCAAGGCCGACGACCTCGTGGCCGTGCTGCGCGACCACGCGCTGGAGCACCAGGCCACGCTGCGGGTGGGACGCACCCACGGCATCCACGGCGAACCCGATGTGTGGGGCCACCGGGTCGCCGACTTCGCGTTCGCGATGGCGCGCTCGCGCGACCGGCTGCACCGCGCCCGCGAGGCGGTCGGGGTGATGGCGATCTCCGGTCCCGTCGGCACCTACTCCAACATCGACCCCCGCATCGAGGGGTACGTCGCGGAGAAGCTGGGTCTGCGTGCAGCCGACGTGTCCACGCAGGTGGTCATCCGTGACGGTATCTCCGAGTGGGTGGGCTCCCTGGCGATCATGTCCACGGTGTGCGAGGCCATCGCGCTGGAGGTCCGGCACGGGCAGCGCACCGAGGTCCGGGAGCTGTGGGAGCCGTTCGGCAAGGGGCAGAAGGGCTCCAGCGCCATGCCCCACAAGAAGAACCCGATCATGTCCGAGCGCATCTGCGGCATGGCGCGCAACGTGCGCGCCCAGATCGTTCCGGTCATGGAGGGCATCCCGCTGTGGCACGAGCGCGACATCTCGCACTCCTCCACCGAGCGGATCTCGCTCCCTGACGCGGCCATCGCCACCGACTACCTGCTGCACCTCACCACCCGGCTGATGCGCGGCCTGGTCGTGGACTCCGACCGGATGCGCCACAACCTGGAGTCGACGCACGGGCTGATCTACTCCTCGACGGTCGTCTCGGAGCTGATCGAGACCGGGATGTCGCGCGAGGACGTCTACGCGCTGGTGCAGACCGCCGCCATGCGTACGTGGCAAGAGGACACCCCCTTCCGCGAGACGCTGCGGGAGGAGGCCGCGACCCGCGGTGCGCAGCTCGACGAGGCCCGACTGGACGAGGTGTGCCGCCCCGAGCGGTTCGTCCGGCGGCTCGACCGGGTCTTCGACAAGCTGAAGTCCCTGAGCTGACCCGGTTCCGTCCCCGCCGGTGCTCCGGCGGGGACGGCCGCGGCCCGTCTCCGCAGTTCTTCGCCCCGCCCACCCCAGCAGCCGAGGTCACCCCATGAGCGGTTTCGTCGAAAAGCCCGTGCCCGTCGAGGTTCCGGGACTCATTCATCTGCACACCGGCAAGGTCCGCGAGCTCTACGCGAACGCGTCCGGCGAGCTGGTCATGGTCGCCACCGACCGCGTCTCGGCCTACGACTGGGTGCTGCCCACCGAGATCCCCGGCAAGGGGCGGCTGCTCACCCAGCTGTCGCTGTGGTGGTTCGAACGCCTCTCCGACCTGGTGGACAACCACGTGGTCTCCGACACCCCGCCCTCCGGCGCCCCCGCGGACTGGGCCGGGCGCACCCTCGTGTGCCGCACGCTGGACATGGTTCCGGTGGAGTGCGTGGCCCGCGGTTACCTGACCGGTTCCGGCCTTTCCGAGTACCGGGCCGGCGGCGCGGTGTGCGGCGTCTCACTTCCCGAGGGGCTGGTGGACGGTTCCCGGCTGGACGAACCGATCTTCACCCCGGCGATCAAGGCCGAGGTCGGCGAGCACGACGAGAACGTCTCCTTCGCAACCGTGGCGCAGCTGCACGGAGAGGAGCTCGCCACCAGGCTGCGGGACCTGACGCTGTCGATCTACACACGCGGTCGCGAGATCGCGGAGCAGCGGGGGATCCTGCTCGCCGACACCAAGTTCGAGTTCGGGCACGGCCCCGATGGCCTGCTGCTCGCCGACGAGGTGTTCACCCCCGACTCCTCGCGATTCTGGCCGAGGGACGGTTGGGCACCGGGACGGTCCCAGCCCTCGTTCGACAAGCAGTACATCCGTGACTGGCTGACCTCGGCGGAGTCGGGCTGGGACCGTGCTTCGGACGCCCCGCCCCCGCCGTTGCCCGCCGACGTGGTGGAGTACACGCGCGGGACGTACGCGGAGGTGTTCGAGCGGCTCACCGGGACGGCACCGGATCTGGGATGAGTCGCCACGCGACATCATCCGTGTCGCGGTGTCGCCGCCCGCGCCGGTAGGACGTACAGTGGTCATCGGTGTCCTGCACGTCCCGCACCGGGGGAAAAGCCCGGATAAGCGGACAGGACGGCCGTCTGACCGCAAGCCGGGAATCTGATCCACGATCCTTGAGGCGATTCGCGCACTTTGGGACACATAGCCGCCGAAACGGCGGAAATGGAAACCCTTTGCTATAGAGTCGTCGCCAGTTGGCCACTGACCGAGCACTTATCGTCGCAACGTTGCGCGGAAGACCCGCGTCTGACACCGCACAGGTGACGCCGGCGAGACACCAACGCCTGTAATTTTCGCCTCACGAAGGAGCCAATGAGCATGGGCCAGGAGGTTCGTTACCGCGTCCGTGGCGGTCGTCCCCTCAACGGGACCGCATTCATCCAGGGCGCGAAGAACGCCGTCCTGCCGATGATCGGCGCGGCCCTTCTCGCGTCAAAGGGACGCACCGTCCTGCGCAACGTCCCCATCATCCAGGACGTTCGCCGCGCGCTGGAGCTCGCCGAGTACATCGGCGCCAAGGTCGAGTTCCACGAGGCCGAGCGCACCATCGTCATCGACGCCTCCCAGCTCAATGACCCCGAGCGGGCCGTGCTCCCGGCTGAGATCGCCGCACGCTTCCGCGGCTCCGTCCTCTTCGTGCCGGCTCTCATGCACCGCATGGGCCACGCCCGTATCGAGGGCGTGGGCGGTTGCAACCTGGGCAGCCGCAACCTCGACTTCCACTACCGCGGCTTCGCCCGGCTGGGCGCCGAGGTGACCGAGGACGCCGAGCGCAACCACATCAACGTGGAGGCCGGAAACCTCAAGGGCGGCCGCCTCTACCTCGACACCCCGTCGCACACCGGCACCGAGAACCTGCTGATGGCCGCCGTGCTCACCCCGGGCACCACCGTCATCGAGCACGCCGCCCTGGAGCCCGAGGTCCTCGACGTCATCGAGTTCCTGGGCCGTATGGGCGCCAAGATCTCCGGTGGCGGTACCGGCCTGATCACCGTCGAGGGCGTCAAGGAGCTTGCCGCCGTCGAGCACACGATCATGTCGGACCGCATCGACGCCGGCGTGTTCGCGATGATGGCCGCGGCGACCGGTGGCGACGTCAGCCTCGTCGGGGCCAACCTCGACCACCTGGGTGTAGCGCGCTGGAAGATGGAGCAGATGGGCGTGCAGTTCGCCCAGCAGGGCGCCGTCCTGCACGTGCACCGCGACCCCAACACCACGCTGCGTCCGATCAACGCCGTGACCTCGCCCTACCCGGGTTTCGCCACGGACCTCCAGTCGCCGCTGATGGCGCTGGCGACGCTGGCCGACGGTGAGAGCTACATCCACGAGGCCATCTACGACGGCCGCTTCGCGCTGGCCGACGAGCTCAACAAGATGGGCGCCAAGATCGAGGTGGACGGGACGCGCGCGATCGTGCACGGCCCCACCCAGCTGCACGGTGCCGAGGTCGTCGCGCACGATCTGCGCAGCGGCGCGGCCGTGGTGCTGGCCGGTCTGGCCGCCACGGGCGAGACCGTGGTCTCCCCGGGCTACCCGGTCGACCGTGGACACTCGCAGTTCGCCACGCGTCTGACCGCTCTCGGAGCGGACGTGGTCCGCGAAGAGCTCGACTAACCGGGGCTCAGTTCGATGCCGGGGCGGGGGCAGCGGCTCCCGCCCGGGCCTTTTGACGTTCTATGTCAAACGATCATCACTGGCGCTCAACAATGGGTACGATCTCGGCAATGCCGTGACGGAAAAATAATTGGTCGGGACCAGTGGGCGCACATAGTGAAGAGCGTGGAATGGTAGCGGGGAGCAGCCCGAGGTGAGTGCGCAGCGTACTGGCGATTTGACGATTGGTGTCATCGGGCCGCACGAGGTTGTCGAGCGCGTCATGCTCATGGGCCCCGGGTCGACGGGTCCGCTCAACGCCAGACTCATCGCCGCTGCTTATCGAGACGAGCAGGAAGCCACCGACAAGGTGCTCCGGCTGGGGTCGGCGATCGACGCCTACCTTTTCGCGAGCCCGGTCCCCTACGAGTTCGCCCGCAAGGCCGGTGTCCTGACCATGCCGGCCACCTTCGTGCCGCTGGGCGGGGCGAGCCTGCACGAGGCACTTTTGCGGGCCACCCTGGACGAGAGATTCGACCCCACCCGGGCGAGTCTGGACGTCCTCAGCCGCGCTGACGTGGTCGAGGCGTACTCCGAGGTGGATCTCCCCGTAGACGGCATCCACGTCCACGAGGAGCTGACGGGCACAGCAGCGCTCACCTCGTTCCACGAGGGCTTGTGGCGGCGCAAGGTCACCAAGATGGCCATCACCTGCGTGCGTGGTGTCTCCGAGCGGCTGGACGCCATCGGCGTCCCCAACCTCCGCCTGCGCCCCACGAACTCCGGCGTACGCAGTGCCCTGCAGACCGCGGGCCTGCTGGGTGCACACCACCGCCTGGAAGAGGCCCAGTTGGGCGTCGTCATCGTCGACGTCCCCACACTGCGCGACTCCAGTCGGCGCTCGACCCCGCGCTACTGGCGCGACGAGCTCAGGCTGGCACTGCACCGGCTGCTCCTCCAGGAGGCCCACCGGATCAACGCGACCGCACACCCGGTGGACGACCACACCTTCATGGTGACGGCCACCCGCGGCTCGCTGGTCTCGGCGACCGAGGGGTTCCGGCAGCCGCCGTTCGTGGAGCGGATCAAGGCGGAGCTCGGCATCGCCATCGAGGTGGGCATCGGGATGGGCCGCACCACCCAGGACGCCGAGGCGCACGCCCGTGCGGCGCTGAGCCGCGCCCAGGCGACCCGGCAGAGCTTCGCGGTCGACCGGGAGGGCCGCTCCCTCGTCCCGGCTCAGCGTGCTCCACAGCGCCAGAGCAGCGAGCAGCTGCGCACCAAGGGCCGGGAGACCCTGCTTCGCCTGTCGGAGAAGATCGCGGAGGAGGACGGCCCGCTGGTGGTCGACGCCGAGGGCGCCGGCCGCATGTTGGGCGTGACTCCGCGTACCGCCCGCCGTCTGCTGCGCACCCTGGTCGAGGAGGGCCTGGCCTGGCCGCTTCCTCCGAACCGCACCCTCCAGCCGGGTCGGCCCCGGCAGCTCTACCGGCTCATCATCGAGAAGCTGGACAAGGACAAGGCCGGGAAGTAGTCGGGCCCCGGCCGAGGCGGGGCGCCGGTCCGTCCGCGCCCCGCCCGGCCCGGCCCGCTAGTTGCGCGTCGGGTAGTCCCGGGCGACAGCGAGGAAGGCGTCGTTCTCACCCGGGGAACCGATGCTGACCCGGGCGCCCTCCCCGTCGAAGGGCCGCACCGCCACTCCCACGGCAGCGCAGGTCTCGGCGAAGTCCAGGGTCGCCTCGCCCAACCGCAGCCAGACGAAGTTGGCCTCGGTCTCGGGCACCGTCCAGCCGTCGGCGCGCAGGGTGTCGCGGACCCGCTCGCGTTCGCTCACCGTGGCGGCCGCACGGGTCAGGAGCTCGTCTTCCGCTGCCAGCGAGGCGATCGCGGCGGCCTGGGCGATGTGGTTCACGGCGAAGGGGACCATCGTCTTGCGGACCGCCTCCGCCACGTGCGGATGGCCGACCAAGTAGCCGACCCGCAGGGCGGCGAGGCCGTATGCCTTGGAGAAGGTGCGCAGGACCGCGACGTTGGGGCGGTCGCGGTACAGGCGCACACCATCGGGGACGTCGGGGTCGTTCACGTACTCACGGTATGCCTCGTCCAGGATGACCAGGACGTGGTCGGGAACCGCGTCCAGGAACGCCACGAGTTCGTCCTCGCGCACCGCTGTTCCGGTGGGGTTGTTGGGGTTGCACACGAACACCAGGCGGGTCCGTTCGGTGATCGCAGCGGCGATCGCGTCGAGGTCGTGCGTCTCGTCGCGCAGCGGGACCGGTACCGGGGTCGCCCCCGACAGCCCCACCAGCAGCGGATACGCCTCGAACGAGCGCCAGGCGTAGACCACTTCGGCCGCGGGCTCGGCCGCGGTTTCCAGGAGCTGCTGGAGCACTCCCACCGAGCCGGCCCCGACCGCGATGTGCTCCTCCGGGACGTCGAGGCGTCGGGCGACGGCCGCGGTCAGTTCGACCGCTCCGCTGTCGGGATAGCGGTTGAGGTCGGCCGCGGCGGCGGCCACCGCCTCTCGGACCGAGGGCAGCGGACCGAACGGGCTCTCGTTGGAGGAGAGCTTGACGGCTTGCCCCTCCGGGCCGACGACTTTACGGCCAGGCCGATACGGGGGGATAGAACCGAGCACCGCCCGGAAATATGGCGAATTCCGCTCCGACACCATCGTCCTTCCTCGATACTCTGTGCAAGGCAAAGGCTACTTTCAGCAACAACCGTCGGGGGCGAACCCGCACCACCGGCAGCCGTCCCGTCGCCGTGAGCGCCGCGCCGCCGCATGACCAGGGGCATCGGCGAACCACACCGCACGGCAGTACGCCGGCCGAGCCGACTGGCGACCACCGGCGATCCGCCGACCGCCCCACGTCGCAATATCGCACAGAACAGGAAACACCACCATGGACCACCCCCCTCAGCTCCGGAGCGCATCGCTGGCAGCCTTGGGCGCCACGATTCTTCTGAGCGGCCTGGCCGGGTGCGGCGGGGGCGACGCGGCGGCCCCGCCCGACGAAAGCGGATCGGTGGCGGAGCGCCTGCACCAGGCGCAGATGGTCGAGTACGGCGACGCCAAGCTGCTGACCGAGCAGAGCGAGACCGGGGCGTACGGGGAGCTCGTCGCGGTGAAGCAGATGGACGAGCTGCGCGAGGTCACCGAGTTGGACAAGCCGCAGTGCATGGACGCCGTCAACCAGTGGGGACGTCTGCCGGAGGTGCGGGAGGCACCCACCTCGCTGGCCACGTTCGGCAGCGAGGCCGAGACCATCACCCACATGTTGGTCCAGGTCCCCGAGGAGGTCGCCAAGAAGGCGATCTCGACCACGCCCCCCGAGGAGTGCGACAGCTACACGGCGTCCGTGGAGGACGGCACCGCGGCCACGTACACGGTGCGCGACCTCGACCTGGAAACGGTCGGCGACGAGTCGCGGGCGTTCGTCGTGGAGACCGAACTGGAGGGGAAGAAGGTCATGCTCTACAGCATGCTCTACCGCAGCGGCGACTATCTGGCCACGACCTCCCTGTTGAGCAGCGAGGAGGGAGAGGAGCGGCTGGCCGGATTCTCGGCCGCCGCCCTGAAGCGCGAGGGCAAGGTACTGGGCTGACAGGGGCTGCGCGTCCCCGCGCTTCAGAGGCGGCTCCCGCTACAGGCGGCTGACCGCCAGGGTCTGCTTCCAGGTGTACATCTCCACCGCGGCCAGACCCTGCTCGCGGGGACCGAAGCTGGAGATCCCCTCCCCGCCGAACGGGACGTGATGGCTGGCCCCGGTCGTGGGCTCGTTGACCTTGGCCATCCCCACGTGCAGACGCAGCGCCAACTCCTGGGCACGTTCCAGGTCGGTGCCGATGACGGCCCCGGTGAGTCCGTAGTCGACCCCGTTGGCGATACGGACCGCGTCGTCGTCGTCCGCGGCCTCGATCACGCAGGCGAGTGGGCCGAAGACCTCGTCCCGGAGCAAAGGGGAGTCCGGGGCGAGACGTCCCACGAGGGCCGGTGCGTGGTAGAAGCCGTCAGCGGGCGTGTCGGTCCGACGCGTGTACCTGACCGCACCGTCGTGCTCGATCGCGCGCTCGACGTTTTGGGCCACCCGGTCCCTGGCAGCGGAAGCGATCAGGGGGCCGACCGCGACGTCGGGATCGACGGGGTCGCCCAGGCGGTAATCGTCGAGAGCAGCGGCGAGGGCCTCCACGAACTCGGTACCGTCGCCGATCGTGATGACCCTGCGGGTGGCGGTGCACTTCTGTCCCGCGTATCCGGCAATCGAGTAGGCGACCTTTCGGGCCGCCGCGGCGACGTCTCCCCCTGGCAGGACCAGTGAGGCGTTGAGCCCGCCCATCTCGGCCTGGACCGGAACGCAACGCTGGGCGCAGGCGGCCGCCACGGCCGTCCCCACGGCGGTGGACCCGGTGAAGGAGATCGCGTCCGCGCTCGCCACGAGCGCCTGGCCGGCTTCGGCGTAGCCGTGGACCACCTGAACCGCACCGGCGGGCAACTGCTCGGCGACGATCCCCATGACCAGCTCGGTGACCGCCGCGGAGTCCGGGGACGCCTTGACGACGACGCTGTTGCCCAGGGCCAGTGCGGGAGCCGCCTTCCAGAGCGGGATGGCGACCGGGAAGTTCCACGGGGTGATGAGCCCGACGACTCCGTGCGGACGGCGCAGGGTGGTGAGGCGCAATTGGGCGCCGTCGGTGGGGTGGACCTCCCCGACGGGTTGCAGCGCCACCTGGGCGTTGAACCGCAGGATGTCCACGGCCCGCCGCAGTTCGCCCGCTGCCTCGGACCGCGGTTTGCCGACCTCTCGGACCGTGAGCTCCACGATCTCGTCGGTGCGCCGGTCAACCTCCGCGGCGGCCCTGTCCAGCGCGCGGCTCCGGTCGAGCGCGCTGGCACCCGCCCAGTCAGGGGTCGCGTCGGCTGCGCGCCGCACCGCCTTGCGCACGTCGTCACCGGTGGCCGTCTGGAAGACCCCGACGACGGTGTCGGGGCGCTGCGGCGAGACCGATTGAAAAGTACTGGTCACTCGGCTTCCCTCTTCTCGTCCATGGACGACACCCACGCGTCGTAGAAGTCTGCGATGTGAGCGTCGATGATGCTCCGGGCTCGTTCGGCGTCCTTCTCGACGACGGCGTCCAGGAGCGCCTGGTGCTCGTCGGCGAGCTGGGAAGACAGCGTGGTCCAGTCCTCCCGTTCGAAGCGCTCCATCATCTGTCGCTGGATGGAGTCACGGAGGGCGTGCATGAGGTGGGCGACGAGGCCGTTGCCGCCCGTCTCGACGAGGTAGACGTGGAAGTCGGTGTCCAGCGTGTGGAACTGCTCGCGGGTCAGTTCCCCGTCGCGCATCGCATCGACCAGCCCCTGCAGGTACTCCCGGCGCTCATCGGTGAGGTGCTCGATGACCGACTGGGCGGACGAGCGTTCGAGCAGGGCACGCATCTGCACGACGTCGCGCATGGAGAAGTGGCCGAGGGCGACCCCGAAGCTCAGCAGCGTGGAGAGCGCCTCTCCCGGCTCGGTGCTGATGACCAGCCCGGAACCGCTGCGCGCGCCGCGACTGACCTGGACGACTTCCAGCGCCTCCATGACGCGCAGAGCCTCGCGAACCGACGCCCGGGAGACACCGAACGCCTCACTGAGCTGACGCTCGCCGGGGAGCCTGGAACCGGGGTGCAACCGACCGGCGAGGATCTCCTCCCGCAACTGCTTGACGATCGCCTCATGGGCCCTTACCTGCACGATCGGACTCAGTCGCGCACCGCCCCAAGGCTCTTCCGGCATGGTCACGGAGGGCACTTCCTTTTCTCTGGACATCCTCGACAGCGAGATAGGCACATGGTACCAATAGGTCAGTCCTGCATGTGGTCTGACCAACTGACCAAAAGGGAGAATTTCCTATGGCAGCCCTCTCCGGTGTGAGAGTCGTGGACTTTAGCCAGGTGCTCGCGGGCCCGTATTGCACGATGCTGCTTGCGGATCTGGGCGCCGACGTCATCAAGGTGGAGTCGCCGGCGAACGGCGACATCAGCCGGGGCATGGACCCCAAGCTGGACGACACGACCAGCGGTGCGTTCCTCACCGTCAACCGCAACAAGCGGTCGATCTCGGCCGACCTGAAGTCCGAGGGCGGTCGCGCGCTCGTCCTGGACCTGGTCTCCACCGCCGACGTCCTGGTCGAGAACTTCCGCCCGGGGGTGGCCGCCCGATTGGGCCTGGACTTCGACGAACTGGCCGAGCGCAACAGCAGGCTCGTCTACTGTTCGATCTCCGGTTTCGGGCAGACCGGGCCCTACTCCAGGCGCGGCGGCTTCGACCTCATCGCCCAGGGCATGAGCGGGCTGATGAGCGTGACAGGGGAGCCCGATGGGACCCCGGTCAAATGCGGACCGCCGATCACCGACCTCGGGGCGGGCATGTTCGCCGTCTACGGGATCCTCGCCGCTCTCGCCGCGCGTGAGCGCACCGGCAGGGGACAGCGGGTGGACACCTCCCTCCTGGAGACGGGGCTCGGGTTCTCCGTGTGGGAGGCGACCGAGTACTTCTACACCGGCCGTACCCCTCGCCCCACGGGCTCCGCCCACCGGCTCTCCGCTCCCTACCAGGCGTTCCGGTGCGCCGACGGCCACATCACAGTGGGTGCCGACGGGCCGCGGCACTGGCCGTCCTTCTGCGCGGTCATCGGCCTTCCCGAGCTCGCCGAGGACCCCCGCTACGCCACCAATGCCGAGCGGCTGCGATCCCTGCCGAACCTGGTCGAAGCGGTCGAGAAGCGCATGGTCGAGCACGACCGCGAGCACTGGTTGGCGCTCCTGGAAGAGGCCGGCATCCCGGCCGGCCCGATCTACAGCGTCCCCGAAGCCCTGGAGGACCAGCACGCCCGGGCACGCGACATGGTGGTGGAGATCGAGCACCCCCGGCTGGGGACGACCCGCTCGCTGGGACCGGTCGTGAAGTTCTCCGACACCCCCGCCGAGATCTACCGTCCGGCCCCCGACCTGGGCGAACACACCGACGAGCTCGCACGCGAGCTCGGCCGGACCCCCGGCGACATCGAGACGCTGCGCGCAGAGGGAGCGCTGCGATGAGCGCCTCCCTGCGCCGGGAGGGCGCGGTCGCCGTGGTCGAGATCGACAATCCCCCACTCAACATCATCGACCAGGAAACCCGCACCGACCTGCACCGCCACCTCAGCGGTCTGGCGCTCGCCCCCGACGTCCGCTGCGTGGTCCTGACCGGATCGGGCGAGCGCGCCTTCTGCGCGGGTGCCGACCTCAACGAGGAAGAGGAACTGACCCCCGAGACGGTGCGCAGATTCATCGCCGAGGACAACCAGGTCTACGACGATGTCGAGGCCCTGGGGGTCCCCGTCGTGGCCGCGGTCAACGGGCACTGCATGGGCGGCGGTTTCGAACTGGCTCTGGCCTGCGACATCAGGGTGGCCGCCGCGGACGCGAAGTTCTGCGCGGCCGGGGTCAAGGTGGGTCTCGTCGTGAGCACCACCCGCCTCGTCCGCCTCGTCGGGCTGGCAGCGGCCAAAGACATCGTCCTGACCGGCCGCACCTTTACCGGTGACGAGGCCCGGGAGTTGGGCGTCGTCACCCGGACCGCGCCCCGCGCCGATGTCCGGGCCGCGGCACTGGAGGTCGCCCAGGAGATCGCCTCACGTGCTCCTTTGGCTGTGCGGCGGGCCAAGTCCGCGCTCGCGGAAGCTGCGGATCTGCATTACGAGCAGGCCATGGAGCGGGAGATCGACCACTTCGTCGCGCTCCAGAACACCTGGGACCACAAGCACGCGATCGAGTCGTTTTTCCAGAAACGCCGGCCGTCGTTCGAGGGCCGGTAGGAGAGGAGAGGCGATGAACGTCCAGGGAGCGGTGGTGCTGGCCTTCGAGGACCGGGTCCCCCGGATCGACCCGGGCGCGTGGGTCGCGCACGGGGCGACCGTCATCGGCGACGTCCGCCTCGCCGCCCGCGCGAGCGTCTGGTACGGCACGGTGGTCCGCGGCGACGACGCGCCGATCACGATCGGCGCGAACAGCAACGTGCAGGACGGCTCCGTCCTGCACGCCGATCCCGGGTACCCCCTGCACATCGCGGAGAACGTCACCGTCGGCCACCGCGCGGTCCTGCACGGGTGCGTGGTGGAGCGGGACTGCCTGATCGGGATGGGTGCCGTCCTGTTGAACGGCTGCCGGGTCGGCGCCGGGTCGCTCGTGGCCGCCGGCGCCCTCCTGCGCGAAGGGACGGTGGTGCCGCCCGGCTCGCTCGTGGCGGGCATGCCCGCCACCGTCAGACGTCCGGTCGGCGACGCCGAGAGCGCGCTGATCACCGAGTCCTGGCACGAATACGTCGACAAGGCCGACCGCCACCGCCGCGTCGTGCCCGTGGACCCCCGCGCACGCGGTCCGGTTCCGCGGTCCGCGGCGCCCGATGGCGGAGAAGGCCGAGAGGAGCTGTGATGTCCGACCCTTCACTGGCCGAACGCGCTGACGCCGTCCTGCCGCCCACCGCGTCGCGGGTGACCCGTCTGGGGATCACCCGGGCCGAGGGCTCCTACGTGTGGTCCGAGACAGGACGGCGCTACCTTGACCTGACCTGTGGCGTGGGGGTGACCAACGTCGGCCACAACCATCCCGGCGTCATGTCCAGGGTGCGGGAGCAACTCGACTCCCTCGTACACGCCGGGCACAACGTCAGCTACTACCCGAGCTATGTCGAACTGGCGGAGCGTCTGGTCGCGGCCGTCCCCGGTCGTTACCGGGCCTACTTCAGCAACAGTGGAGCCGAGGCGGTGGAGTCCGCGCTGAAGATGTGCATGCGGGCGACAGGTCGCGGCGGGCTGATCGCGTTTCGCCGCGGATTCCACGGCAGGACGCTGGGGACGACGTCGTTGAGCACGTCCAGCGCCAAGTACCGGATCGGCTACGGCGAGGCCCTGCCGAGTGTGCAGCACCTGCCCTTCCCCTATGCGTTTCGCAGCGGACGGACCGAGGCCGAGGAGGTCCGCGAGTGCCTGCGCGCGTTCGACGAACACCTCCAACTGGTCACCGACCCCTCACAGGTGGCGGCGGTGGTCGTGGAGCCCGTGCAGGGCGAGGGTGGCTACCTCCCGGCTCCCGTGGAGTTCCTCCGCGAGCTGGCTCGACGCTGCTCCGAACTGGACATCCCCCTGGTCCTGGACGAG
Source organism: Nocardiopsis ansamitocini (assembly GCF_030268225.1). Lineage (GTDB taxonomy): Bacteria > Actinomycetota > Actinomycetes > Streptosporangiales > Streptosporangiaceae > Nocardiopsis_D > Nocardiopsis_D ansamitocini. The sequence continues at coordinate 49,749 of NZ_BSQG01000009.1, forward strand.
ATCCAGACGGGGTTCGGCCGCACGGGGCGGCTCTTCGCCTACGAGCACTACGGGATCACCCCCGATGTCCTGGTCCTGGCCAAGGGGATCGCCAACGGCATGCCGCTCAGCGCCGTGGTCGCCCGTGAGGACTTGATGCTGGAGTGGCCCCCCGGCGCCCACGGCGGGACCTACGGCGGCAACCCCGTGTCGTGCGCGGCGGCGCTGGCGGTGCTGGACCTGCTCGACGAACCGCTGCTCGCGAGGGCGCGCCAGGTCGGCGACCGACTCCTGGAGGAGTTGCGCACGATCCTGGAGGCGTACCCGGGGGTGGTCGACGTGCGCGGGACCGGACTGATGATCGGGGTGGAGTTTTTGGACGGGTCGGGGGTGCCCGACCACGAGACGGTGGCGCTGCTGCGCGCGCACGCCGAGTCCGAGGGCCTGCTGCTGCTGCCGTGCGGCCCCGATCGCAACGTCATCCGACTGATCCCGCCGCTCACCGTCAGTGACGACGAGTTGGCTTTCGCGCTGTCCGTGTTCCGCTCTGGAGTGGAATCTGTGCTGGCCAGCGACATTTCCGCACGATTTTAGTTAAATGTCTTGATGTGACGGTAGCCACATAATACATTTTTGGTCTGACCATCGACATCAAGACCAACTGACCAAACGGTTATCCGGTCATCCCAAAGGAGAGCTCATGTCAGGCCCCCGACGCATGAAGCCCGGCACCTCGGCCACGGCACTCGCCGCACTGGCCGCCTCCAGCCTGCTCCTGGCCGGATGCGCGCCGTCCGGCGGAGCGGGTGCAGGAGGCGCCGACTTCCCCACCCGCCCCGTCGAACTGGTCAACCCCTGGGCCGCCGGCGGATCCCACGACGCGCACGCCCGGGCCATCGGTTCGGAGATCCAGGGCATCCTGGGCAAACCGATGACCGTCTCGATCAAGTCCGGCGGTGCGGGCAGCGTCGGGGCCTCCGACGTCGCCAAGCGGGCCAAGCCCGACGGCTACACCCTGCTGCTGGGCGACCAGACCAGTGTGATCGCCCGCCCCATGGTCGAGGAACTGCCCTACACCTGGGAGGACCTGCGCCCGGTCGCCCAGATCAACGACAGTCCGATCGTCCTGGTCGTGCCCGGCGACAGCCCCTACGACTCCGTCGAGGATTTCGTGACGGCCGCCGAGGACGACCCCGGAGCGCTCAGCTACGGATCGGTCACCGGCCTGGGGCCCGACCAGATCCCCGTCGAACTGTTCATCCAGGCGGCCGGGATCGACCTCAACCACGTGCCGTTCGACGGCGGCGGCACCTCCTACCGTGCCCTGCTCGCCAAAGACGTGGACATGGCCCCTCTCTTCCCCGCAGCGGTGACCAAGGACATCGAGGAAGGCCGCCTCAAGGCGCTGGCGGTCACCTCGCCCGAACGGCACAAGGGTCTCCCCGACGTCCCCACCCTCACCGAGGAGGGCTACGAGGTCGAGTGGGCGATGTTCCGCACCGTCTTCGCCCCCAAGGACACCCCGGACGAGGTCGTGGAGGTCCTGGAGCAGAACTTCACCGAACTGGCCGAGAACAAGGAGTTCGTCACGATCATCGAGGGCCTCGGCGAGGAGGTCGAACTCCTGACCGGCCCGGAACTTCAAGAGCGCATCGCCACCGACGCCGCTGCTCTCGACACGCTAGTGAAGGAATTGGGCTGACCTGTGCTTTTCCACGGACCGCCGAACGAGTTGAGCTGGTGGCTCGACCAGGCGACACCAGGCGCCGAACCGGACGCCCCCTCCCTGACCGAAACGATCTCCGCCGACGTGTGCATCGTCGGCGGAGGATACACGGGCCTCTGGACGGCCCTGCGGATCAAGGCCGTCGACCCCTCGGCCGACGTCGCGCTGATCGAGGCCCAGACCTGCGGCAGCGGCGCCAGCGGTCGCAACGGCGGGTTCATGTTGAGCTGGTGGCCCAAGCTCGCCACCCTGATCAAGCTCTTCGGCACCGACGAAGGCGTCCGGCTGGCCGCCGCTTCCACCCGGTCCATCCTGGAGATCGGCGCGTTCTGCGAAGAGAACGGCATCGACGCCCACTACCGGCGTGACGGATGGCTGTGGGCGGCCACGAACCAGGCCCAGATCGGAGCCTGGGACGAGGCCGTACGCGTCAGCGGCGAGCACGGGTACACGCCCTTCGCCGCCTGGGACAGCGCCACGGTCGCGGAGACGGCCGGATCGCCCACCCACGTCGGGGGGGTCTTCGAGCGCGACGCGGCAACCGTACAGCCCGCGCTGCTCGCCCGCGGGCTGCGCCGGGTGGCGATCGAACGCGGGGTGCGGATCTACGAGCACTCCCCCATGACCGGCTGGCAGGACGGCAGCACGGTGGTGGTGCGCACCCCGCACGGCAGCGTCCGGGCCGACAAGGTCGTCCTCGCCACAAACGCCTGGATGACACGCGAGCCCCGGATCGCCAAGGCACTGATCGTCGTGACCAGCGACATGGTGGTGACCGACCCACTGCCCCCGGAGCTCTCCCACGTGGGGCCGCGCGGCGGGATCGGGGTGTCGGACTCCCGCATGCTCGTGAACTACTACCACACGACCGCCGACGGCCGGCTGGCCTTCGGCCACGGCGGCGGGAACTTCGGGTTCGGACGACGCGTCGGCAAACAGTTCAACGGCGCCTCCGCCCGTGCCGAGGCCGTGACCAAGACGATGGTCCAGCTCTACCCCGAACTGTCCCGGGACGCGGTCGTGCGCAGTTGGACGGGGCCGATCGACCGATCGATCAGCTCGCTGCCCTTCTTCGGCCAGCTCGGCCGCACCGGCCGTGTCCTGTACGGGGTCGGGTTCTCCGGCAACGGTGTCGGCCCCAGCCACCTCGCCGGAAAGATCCTGGCCTCGCGAGCACTGGGCCTCGACGACGAGTGGGGCAGCGGTCGTATCGCCAAGGGCCCCGTCGGCACCTACCCTCCCGAGCCCTTCAAATACATCGGCGGCACCACCATCGGCGCCGTCCTGGAGCACAAGGAGAAGTTGGAGGACCAGGGACGCGCCCCCGGGCCCGTGACCCGCGCCCTGTCCAAACTCGCCCCGCCCGGGCTCGTCCCGGTCCGGGTGAACAGCAAACCCGACTCCGTTCCCAACCCCTGAAGGAGACCATATGAGTGACGCACGACTACTCGAAGGCGCCCGGCGGCTCATCGGCTGCGGACGCATCAAGCCCGGCGAAGAAGTCCTGATCATCACCGACACCCGCATGGACGCCGAGGTCGTCGAGGCATTCGCCCAGGCGGTGCGCGAGGAGGGAGCCGACCTCGTCGTGGCCACCATGGCCGCCCGAAGCGGCCCCGGGCAGTCGCCCCCGGAGATCCTCGCCAAGGGGATGCGCGGCGCCGACCTGGCAATCGAACTGACCTCGGAGTTCGTCCACCACAGCATCGCCCGCCAGTCCGCGCAGCGTGCGGGTCTGCGCTACCTCTTCATCGGCGACATCGACCGCGAGATGCTGGAGGGTCCCGGCGCCGTCTACGCCGACTTCGAAGCCATCGCCCCCCGGATCGTCCGGCTCTCGGAGGCCATCACCGCCGGCTCGACCATGCGCATCACCGCGCCCGGCGGCACCGACATGACCTTCGACCTGGTCGGCCGCAACGGTCGTGCCCTCACCGGCCTGGCCGATGCCCCCTCCACCTTCGGCGCTCCCCCCTGCCTCGAAGGCGGGGTGATCCCCAAACCGGGCGGCAGCAGCGGCCGGGTGGTCGTGGACGCCTACTGCGTCGGCGTGGGACTGATCGACACCCCCATCACCGTCGAGGTGGAGAACGGACGGGCGGTGAGCATCGAGGGCGGGCCCGAGGCCGAGAAACTACGGGGCCTCCTGGAGGGGACCGGCAACGCCAACGCCCACAACGTCTCCGAGGTCGGGATCGGCTTCAACGACTCCGCCCTGCTGATCGACAACGTCACCAGCGCCGAATCCCTCTACGGGACGGCGCACATCGCCCTGGGCTCCACCCCTGCCGACCTGGACATCGAGATGATCAACGCCGGGATCCACCTCGACATGGTCTTCCACCGGCCGACGATCACGATCGACGGCTCCGAGGTCTTCGCCGACGGCGTCTTCCTGTTGGACCCTGCCGCGGAGTCCCAGCGGTGACGGCCGCGCACGGCCGGGAGGCGCCGGAGATCGCGGGGGAGGGCGCCGGCGAGCCGGACGAGCAGACCCATGGAAGTCTCCTCTTCGAGCGGATCACCGCGGGGGTGTGCCTGGCCGGATCCGTCTTCCTGCTCGTGCGCGCCGAGTCCCTCATCTCGCAGTCCGCTCTCGCACGGCCGGGGGCGTTTCCCGCGCACGGCGCGATCCTGCTGGCCGCCGCCGTGCTCGGCCTCGCCTCTCTCGGCTGGCTCATCCAGGCGCTGCGCAAACGGGCCCCGGACGGTGAGGGCGGGGTGGCTCCCTTCCCGGAGGTGCTGCCGGTCTTCGCCATCCTGCTCGTGGGGGCCTACTCCGCGGGCTGGCTGGGGCTGCTGCCCGCCGCGGCCCTGACCTACATCGCCGTGATGCTCTACTACCGCGACCGGGGTGTGGCGTTCATCCTGATCAGCGCGGTCGTCTACGTCGCCTTCCTGCACTACGGCATGGAAGTCCTCCTCCAGGTGCCGCTCGCACGGTCGCCGTACCTGGCCCTCCCCTTCTGAACGACCCCCGCGCCCTTTCGCGCGCTCCGGGGGGATCCCTGGTTAGAGGCGATTCTCAATGGCCGAATTGTTGACCGAGGCACTGAGTCTCACGCTGGATCCACAGGTCTGGCTGTACGTGTTCGTCGGCATCGTCCTCGGCATGTTCGTCGGCGCGATCCCGGGGCTCACCGCCACCATGGCGGTGACCGTCCTGCTGCCGATCGCGTTCTACCTGCCGCCGCACGTGGGCATCCCCTTCCTGATCGCGATCACGAAGGGGGCCTTCTACTCCGGTTCGATCCCGGCGATCCTGATGTCCACACCGGGGACGGGAGCCGCCGCCGCAACCGTCCTCGACGGGTACCCGCTGGCCAAGCAGGGCAAGGCCCGCAAGGCCCTGGAGGTCTCCCTCTACGGGTCGGTGGTCGGCGACATCATCTCCAACATCGTCGCGATCTTCCTGGCGTCGCTGGTGGCCTCGGTCGCGTTGAAGCTGGGGCCGCCCGAGTTGGTGGTCGTGATGGTCTTCGGCCTGCTGCTGATCGCCTTCCTGAGCGGGCGCTCCTTCACCAAGGGGTGCGTGGCGGCCGGGTTGGGACTACTGCTGGCCACCATCGGCATCGACCCGATCCACGGCACGAGCCGGCTGACGTTCGGCTGGATCGAGCTCAGCAGCGGCATCGACTTCATCCCGATGGTGCTGGGGCTGTACGCGGTGGCGGAGCTGCTGCGGATGGGGCGGGCCACCACGTTGAAGCCGATGAGCTCGGGCACGTCGATGGGTGAGCGGCTGACCCGCAAGGAACTGGTCTCGACCCTTCCCACGATGGGCCGGGCCACGGTCATCGGCACCGCCGTGGGGATGCTGCCCGCCCTGAACCAGATCGTGGCGTCCTTCCTGGCCTGGAGCAATGAGCGCCGCCGCTCCTCGACCCCGGAGGAGTTCGGGAAGGGTTCACTCAAGGGCGTGGCCGCGACGGAGACCGCGAACAACGCGGTCAACGGGCCGTCCATGATCCCGCTGCTCAGTTTCGGCATCCCTGGCGACACGATCACCGCGGTGCTGCTGGCCGCCCTGCTGGTGCAGGGGATCTCTCCGGGGCCCAACATCTTCCAGGAGCACGGCCCGGTCATCTACGCGATGTTCCTGGTGTTCATCCTGAGCAGCCTCGTGCTGTTGCTGGTCGGGGTGGTGTCGCTGAAGTACGTGGCGATGCTGTCCAAGCTCCCGGCCACCCGCATGCTCGCCGCGGCCATCCTGTTCTCCTTCGTGGGCGCCTACGCCATCAACTACTCCCTGTTCGACGTCGTGGTGATGATGGTCTTCGGCCTGGTCGGCTACGTCTTCATGGTCCTGGGCCTTCCCCGGGAGCCGCTGCTGATCACGTTCCTGCTCGCGCCGCAGATCGAGTCGAGCCTGGGCCAGGCGCTGGCCATGGACGGGGCGATGATCTTCGTCGAGCGCCCCGTCTCGCTGGGCCTGCTCGGCGTGCTGGTGGTCACCCTGGTCTACCTGCTGTCGCGGGCGTCCAAGATCCGCAGGATGCAGAAGGCCGAGGAGGACCCGACCCTGCTCAGGAAGTGATCGGGGCACGGTGGGGACGGGGTGAGTCGTGGACGCGTGGTCGTTCGCGTTCCTGATCCTGGCAGGGGTGGGCGCCGGCCTGGTCGGATCGGTGGCCGGGCTGGCGTCTCTGGTGAGCTACCCGGCGCTGCTGGCCTACGGTCTGGCGCCGGTGGCCGCGACGGTCACCAACACCGTGGCGATCCTGAGCACCACGGCGGGCTCCGTCGCCGGGTCCCGCGCGGAGCTGCGGGGCCAGGGGCCGCGGCTCGCGATCGTCTCCCTGGCCGTGGGCGCCGGGGGCGCGGTGGGGGCCGTTCTGCTGCTCACCACCCCTGAGGCCGTCTTCGCCCGGATCGTGCCGTGGCTGATCGCGATCGGGGCGCTGTCGCTGCTGGCGCGCGACCGCCTCCGGTCGGTCCTCGCCCCGTTCCTGGCCCGCTCGGACGCGGGAAGGCGGCCGACCTGGAGCCTGCTGTGCTGTGCGGCGGTGCTGGGGGTCTACGGCGGGTACTTCGGAGCGGCTGCGGGCATCATCATGCTCGCCCTGTTGTCGGTGTCGGCCGTGGAGCCCATCGCGGTGAGCAATGCGGTGAAGAACGTGGTGATGGGCGCGGCCAACGTCGTCGCCGGGACGGTGTTCGCCTTTCTGGCACCGGTCGACTGGGCGGTGGCGGGTGTCCTCGCCCTGGGCTGCTTCGTGGGGAGCTGGATCGGTCCCTCGGTGGTGCGCAGGGTGGACGACCGCCTGCTGCGCGGGGGCGTGGCAGCGGCCGGGCTGGGACTGGCCGGCCACCTGTGGTGGACGGGGTGAGCCGTCGGCTCAGCCGACGACCTCGGTCCACAACCGGTCCAGCGCGTCCGTGTGGTCGGCATCGCCGAGCGCCTGCGCCACCAGGAGCCGTCCCGTACGGGTGAGGTGGTCGCGCATGGCCTGCTCGGCCGCGCCTGGGTCGCCGGCGCGCAGTGCTTCGACGACCGGGCGGTGCTCGGTCTCGATCTCCTGGAGCGTGCGCGATCGTCCGGCGGTGGAGGCACCCAGCAGTCGCACGGTGTCGCGGAGCGAGCCCACGATGGCAGCGGCCCGGGCGTTGCCGGAACCCCGCAGGATCAGTTCGTGCAGGCGCTGGTCGTCGCGGAAGAACCCGGCCCGGTCCCCGGAACGGGCCGCCTCGCGCATGGCCGCCGCGCAGTGGTCGATCTCGGCCAGGACAGCGGGGTCGCGTCGGTCGGCGATCCTGCGCACCGCGGGAAGTTCGAGGGCGAGTCGGACCCCGAAGATCTCCGCTATGTCGCGCGGGTCGGGCAGCACGATACGAAAGCCGCGGTTGCGTTCGAAGGCGACGAGTCCGGCTTCCGCGAGCCGGAGCAGGGCCTCGCGGACCGGGCTGCGCGAGACCTCCAACTGCTCGGCGAGCTGGTAGACGGAGTAGAGCTCCCCGGGCAGGTAGGCGCCGGTACGGACACCCTCACGCACGGCGGCGACCACCTCGTCGGTGAGCGAGGCTCTTCGGGGGATCGCGCGGTGCCGGTCCGCTGGAGACGTCACCGTGTCAATCTATCCTCCCTGACACATCGCATGTAACATGCTACTTATGTCCAGTAGAGAGCACGCCCCCCGGTCGCGGGAGATCGAGTCGGCCCTGCGCCGCCTAGGAGTCGGCGAGGTACGCACCGACTCCCTGACGCTGGGGGCGTACTCCTCAGACGCCTCGCTGTACCGGATCCTCCCCTCCGCGGTGGTCATGCCCCGTGACGCCGACGAGGTCGCCGCGACTCTGCACGCCTGCGCCGAACTCGGAGTCCCCCTCACCTCTCGCGGCGCGGGAACCTCCGTGGCCGGCAACGCCGTGGGGCCGGGCGTGGTACTGGACTTCAGCCGGCACATGAACCGCGTCCTCGACCTCGATCCGGAAGCCCGCACCGCCCGCGTCGAGCCGGGAGCCATCCACGCCGACCTGCAACGCCGGGCCACCGGGGTCGGACTCCGCTTCGGCCCGGACCCCTCCACGCACACGCGGTGCACGATCGGCGGGATGATCGGCAACAACGCCTGCGGCGCGCGCACCCTGGGCTACGGTCGCACCTCCGACAGCGTGGTGGGCCTGCGGTTCCTCACCGGCACGGGCGAGACCCTGCGGACCACGGCACCCTCCGGCGGACGCCCGACGACCACGGGCGCGAAGCAGGCCGTCGAGGCACTCAGGAGGCTGACCGGTGACAACCTGGCCGTGATCCGCACCTCGTTCGCGACCTTCGGGCGCCAGGTGTCGGGGTACGCACTGGAGCATCTGCTGCCCGAGAACCGTTTCGACCTGGGGCGGGCGCTGGTCGGCAGCGAGGGCACCCTGGGGATCGTCACCGAGGCCACCGTCGGTCTGGTGCGCGACCCCGCCCACCGCGTGATGGTCGTCCTGGGCTACCCCGACATCTCCAGTGCGGGCGAGGCCGCGCCCGCCGTGCTGGGGCACCGTCCGACCGCCTGTGAGGGGATCGACTCGCGGATCGTCAACGTCGTGCGCGAACGGCGCGGCCCCGGCTCCGTTCCCCCGCTGCCCGACGGGCGGGCATGGCTCTTCGTCGAACTGGTCGGCTCCACCGCCGAGGAGGCCGCGTCCGCGGCAGAACGGCTCCGCGCCGACATGGACTGCCTGGACCACATGATCGTGACCGATCCGGCCAGAGCGGGTGCGTTGTGGCGCATCCGCGAGGACGGCGCCGGGCTGTCGGGGCGGGCCCAGAGCGGCAAGCCGGCCTACGCCGGCTGGGAGGACGCCGCCGTCCCCCCGGCCGTGCTGGGCGCCTACCTCCGGGACTTCGACGAACTGCTCCTGGACTTCGGCCTCACCGGAATGCCTTTCGGGCACTTCGGGGAAGGCTGCGTGCACGTGCGGCTGGACTTCCCGCTGGACCGTCCCGGCGGCCCCGCACGTTTCCGGGAGTTCCTCACCGCCGCGGCACGGCTCGTCGCCCGCTACGGCGGCTCCCTGTCCGGGGAGCACGGCGACGGCCGGGCGAGGAGCGAACTCCTCCCGCTCATGTACCCACCGGAGGTAATAGGACTGTTCGCCCAGGTCAAACGCATTCTTGATCCGGCGAACCTGCTCAATCCCGGCGTGCTCGTGGACCCTGACCCCGTTGACGCCCGGCTTCGGGTGGCCCAGGCCCCGCCGTTGCGTACGGGGCTGGCGTTGGCCTACGCCCATGACGGCGGGGATTTCGGGCAGGCCGTGCACCGTTGCACCGGGGTGGGCAAGTGCCGCGCCGACAACACGGCCTCGGGCGGCGTGATGTGCCCCTCGTACCTGGCGACCCGGGAGGAGAAGGACTCCACCCGGGGCCGGGCCCGCATCCTCCAGGAGATGGTCAACGGCGACGCCGTGACCGGTGGCTGGCGCTCCCCCGAGGTACACGAGGCGCTCGACCTGTGCCTGTCCTGCAAGGGGTGCGCGTCGGACTGCCCCACCGGGATCGACATGGCCGCCTACAAAGCCGAGGTGCTGCACCAGTCCTACCGTCGCCGCCTGCGGCCGGCGGCGCACTACTCCTTGGGCTGGCTCCCTCGCTGGGCGAGGCTGGCCGGCATCGCCCCCCGCCTGGTCAACAGGCTCATCCGCGTTCGGGGGATCGCACCGCTGGCCCTGCGCCTGGCCGGGGTCGATCCCCGACGGTCCCTGCCCGAATTCGCGCCCCGGACGTTCCGGCGCTGGTTCGCCGACACGGCGGACCAGCGGGTGCAGGGCGGCAAGCCGGTGGTGCTCTTCGTGGACAGCTTCACCGACCACTTCTCCCCCGAGGCGGGCCGGGCCACGGTCCTGGTCCTGGAAGCCGCCGGGTACTCGCCCACCATCACCGACCAAAAGGTCTGCTGCGGCCTGACCTGGATCTCCACCGGTCAGCTCACGGCCGCACGGCGCATCCTGGGAACCGCCGTCGACGCTCTGGCCGGCCCGGCACGACAGGGCGTGCCGATCGTGGGCGTCGAACCGTCGTGCACCGGGGTGCTGCGCGGTGACGCCGTCGAGCTGCTGGCCAGCGGGGCGGCAGCCGAGGTGGCCGCCGCGACGCGCACCCTCGCCGAGTTGCTGGGCGCCGACCCCGACTGGCGTCCGCCCCGCTTGGAGGGGGTGTCCGTGGTCGCACAGCCCCATTGCCACCACCACGCCGTCATGGGCTGGAGCCCCGATGCCGAACTGCTCCAGGAGGCAGGGGCCGAGATACGCAGGCTCGGCGGCTGCTGCGGCCTGGCCGGGAACTTCGGTGTCGAGCGCGGGCACTACGAAGTGTCGCTGGCGGTGGCCGGACAACAGCTGCTGCCCGCTGTGGAAGCGGCCGCCCCCGAGACGGTGATCCTCGCCGACGGGTTCTCCTGCCGCACCCAGTTGTCCGACCTCACCGACCGGAAGGGCGTCCACCTGGCCCAGTTGCTAAAAGAGCATCTCGACGGCGCAGGAAACACCGGGCGCGACCGATCACCCACAGGTCGGAAGCCATGACATACGTCATCGCCCGGCCGGGAGAACCGCACCGTCCGCTGGTGACAGCAGCGTCTACACCGGCGGGGGCCGACTGAATAGGTTCGGCCTATGGACACCCAGCAGCGAACCCCCGCGCAGCAGCCACCGACGGCCGTGTGCGCGCCACGAGCACCCGGACGGGTCTGGGGCGCCGCGCTCCTGGCCGGAGCCGTTGTCGGCGGCCTGGCCTTCTGGACGATGCCGACCACCGGACCGACCACGTTCACGGCCGAGGGCGATCCCGAGATCGCCGCCGCGGTCAACAGCGCGGTGGCCGGACGCGAGCACGTCTTCCAAGGGCTCTCGGCCGCCTCCGCGACCGACAACGGGGTCGCCACCTCAACGGCGGGCACCACCGACGGCGACACCCCGGTCACCGGCGACACCCCCTTCGAGACCGGCTCGGTCTTCAAACTGTTCACCGCCATGACGCTGGCCGACATGGCGGAGAAGGGCGAGGTGGAGCTGGACGACACGGTCGGCGAGATCTTCTCCGACCTGGAGTTCGCCGACCCCGCTGTCGCCACCGTCACCCTGGAAGAACTGGCGACGCACCAGTCGGGTCTGCCGAGCATCCCCGCGGGCTACGGTCTCGTGAGCCTGGGCCACCCACTGGTGTTCACCGACCCTTTCGCGGGCCTGCCCCCCGTCACCGAGTCCCTGGCCGCTGCTGCCGAGACTCCGCAACGCGGCGAATGGAACTACTCCAACTTCGGCTTCGCGACCCTGGGAGCGGCGCTGTCCGAGGCCGCGGGGCTGCCCTTCCCCGAACTGGTGCGCGAGCGCGTACTGGATCCGCTGGGCATGGACGCCACCGGGATCGTGGGTGCGGACATCCCCGCCGGCGGGGTTCCCGAAGGTGGCGCGATGCCGCACTACGAGGCGGGGTCCCGCAGCCAGGTGTGGGGGGTGTCGCACTACGCTCCCGCCGGGGTCGGGACCTGGTCGACCACCGGTGACTTCGTGCGGTTCGCGGAGGCGGTCCGGGCCGGCGACGCCCCGGGGCTGTCCGCTCTGGAGCCCCTGCGGGACGGCCCGGTGGAGACGATGCGCAGCGGGCTCGGCTGGCAGGTGAGCGAGCTTGCGGACGGCACCGTGCGGCACTGGCACGACGGCGCGACCTACGGCTCGGGGGCGTTCCTGGCCGTGGAGGAGGACAGGAGCGTGGTGGTGCTGGCGAACAGCGCCCCGTTGACGGTGCCGATGGTGGGACTGGCCGTCCTGGAGCCGGATGCCGGACACTCGGTCGGCGACCTCGGAGCGGTCGCGCCGAGCCGGGCTCTCGGGCTCGCGCTGACCCTGCCGCTGCTGGTCGTTCCCGTCGGACTCGCGCTGGCGCTGATGGCCGGGCGAAAGACTCTCGTCACCCGTCGCCACCTGGACCGGTTGCGCCTGGTGTCGATGCCCCTGGGCGCCTTCGCCGTGGTCCTGTCCTCGCTGCGCTGGGGCAGTTGGGCGGCCACCCCGCACCTGCTGTGGGCGCTTGCGGTCGGTTTGCTGGGCACCGCGGTGGTGGTCGGCGCATGGCACTGGCGGCGGGTTCCGACGGTGCGCGCGACCTGGCTGCCGGTACGCCTGGGGGCGTTCGTCCTGTCGACGACGGTCTCCCTTGCGCTGATCGGCACCATCGGCTGGGCGGTCGCGGTCTCCGTGGGCTAGCCGGGGGCGGGGTCGGCGGGCGACGGGCAGGACGGGGTCGCCCGCCGCATCGTGTCGTCGACAGACGGTGGCGCTGCGGCCACCGATCGACTACAGTCATTTTTGTCGAACATGTGTTCGACGGAGGGGAGGGGAGTATGGCCACGGCAGCGCTGCCACAGGGCCGAGCGGCGATCCGGTCCGGTGGGGCAGGCCATTCCCCCCTCCCCGCCCACGAGGAGCGCCGGGCCTTCCGGAGCCTGGAGTGGGAGGCGCGGTCGTCTGCGGCTTTCTACCGCTCTCTAGAAAACGCGCTAGAAACACGTATAGAGTCCGAGCGCATGGACCCCGTACGCAATCCGTACGCCCCAGGTGCCGGGCAGCGGCCGCCCGAGCTCGCCGGACGCGAGCGGGAGGTCCGCCAGTTCGAGATCGTGCTGGAACGCGTGGCCCGCGGCCGCCCCGAACGCAGCATGGTGCTGACCGGTCTGCGAGGGGTCGGAAAGACGGTACTGCTCAACACGTTCCGGTCCATGGCGATCCAGCGGCTGTGGGGCACCGGCAAGATCGAGGCCCGCCCCGAGCAGTCCATCCGCCGGTCCCTCTCCGCGGCCATGCACATGGCGTTGCGCGAGCTCGCCCCACGGCACCGCGCCCCCGACCGGATCGAGCACGTGCTGGGCGTGCTGAAATCGTTCGCGCAGGCCACAACGGACGATGAGCGCACAGGCCGGGCCACCAGGACCGGCCCCCGCTGGCAACCGGGAATCGACGCGGTGGCGGTGCGCGGACGCGCCGACTCCGGCGACCTCGAGATCGACCTGATGGAACTCTTCGTGGACGCGGCCTCGGTCGCCACCGACCTGGGCGTGGGCATCGCGCTCTTCATCGACGAACTCCAGGACGTCCCCGCCAAGGACATCTCGGCGCTGTGCACCGCATGCCACGAGCTGGCCCAGAACGGCGGTCCGCTGATCGTGGTGGGGGCCGGCCTGCCCCACCTGCCTGCGGTCCTCTCCGCGAGCAAGAGCTACTCCGAGCGACTGTTCCGCTACGTCCGGATCGACCGGCTGAACCGGGTGGCAGCCGACCACGCCCTCAGCGCCCCGGCGCTGGCCGAGAACGTGGTGTTCGAAGCCGAGGCCCTGGAAGCCCTTTACAAGGCGTCCGACGGCTACCCGTTCTTCGTGCAGGCATACGGGAAGGCCACCTGGGATCTGGCGCTGCGCAGCCCCATCACCGCCGAGGACGTACGGGTCGCCGCACCCGAGGCCGAGGAGGAGTTGGCCGTTGGGTTCTTCGGCAGCCGGTACGACCGCGCCACCCCCGCCGAGCGCGACTACATGCGGGCGATGGCCGCTCTGGGCGACGAGCCCGTCGCGACCAACGAGGTCGCCGCTTCGTTGGGGCGACGGCCCGCCAGTCTCTCCCCGGCGCGGGACAGCCTGATCAAGAAGGGGCTGGTCTACAGTTCCGAGCGCGGCAAGATCGCATTCACCGTCCCGCACTTCGGCACGTTCTTGCGTCGCCGGTCGGAGTAGGCGTGTCCTGTGGACAACCGCTCTCCCGGCGTTTCCGGTTGAAATCCCAAAAGCGCTAGACGAACCGAGACGAATGCGTGGGAGTCCCCTGGCTCCTTGATACCGGCGCACTGGCCTCCCCCGGGGCCGCCGGCTCCGTGTCCGCTCGGGTACCGGTCACGGTCACCCTTACTTCTTTGCGCATCCCGTTGAGCGGTACGGCGAACACCACGTCCACTGGACGTTCCCGCCGCTGCCCCGCGAACCTCACCAGGCGCCAGCAGCCGTGTCGCCACACGTCGACGGGTTCGGTGCCGGTGAGAAAGGCGCGGCTGTCGGCCCACGCGTCGCTGGACCGCAGCCGACGGATGGACCTGTTCAACGGCACCTCGCGCAACTCGCAGGGCACCGGGTTGCGGAGGCGTTTCACCAGTTCGCCCAGCTCCGGGGAGAGGGCGGCGAACACCGCCAGTTCCGCGACCAGCACGAGGCCGTGCCAGGCGGTGAAACCCGTGACCGCCGCCGCTCCCGTCCCCGGAAGGCCGACGGTGACCCCGGCGGCCAGGGCGAGCAGCCCTGACCTGGTCAGACTCCGCCAGCCCACCGGTTCGGTGCTGAGGCCGCCGAAGCAACCGCAGCCCATCTCCGGATCGCGCTTGCGCAGCTGGTAGAGGGTCGCAAGGCCCAATACAAACAGGAGCGCGGTGGCACCCCTGGCGAGATCGCCCAGCAGACCGCCCAGGGCCACCAGCGCCACCGCGAGAACCGCCTCGATACCGGCGTTGGCCAGCCCGAAGAAGCGTCGTACCCCGACCGGCAGAAACGCCGCGGGACCTTGGGCCGAGCGGTCGACGGCCTTGGCGACGGCACCGAGCAGCAGCATTGCCACCAGGATCGGAAACTGGGTCTCGCGCAGGATCTCGATCACGGATTCAGCCCACCGTCAGGGTCGCGTTGAAACAGCCGGCCTCGGGGCGTCCGCCCAAGGCGATGAAGGACGCCAGCGTCAGCTGGGCGATCCGCCCGCGGGCGGGGGAATCGCAGGTGACGCAGCGATCGCAGAAATGACTCACCGCCGCACCGCAGGCCACGACGGGAAGGATCGCCGACTCGCCGGTGCACTGGTTGACCAGGCCCACCGTCGCTCCGAGGGACAGCAACGGCAGCGCCGCACAACCGGTGGCCCGGTCGCACACCGCACCGCAGTCGGCAGCGCGGTCGAGAGCCGGATAGGCCAGGCCGCCCAGTAGGCCCATCGGATTCGCGTGCGGTGAACCGCCCCGGGCCGGGTCGTACCAGGAGACCATCCCGGCGATGGCGTGCGCGGCACTGCGCACCGGCGGGCGTCTGGGCGCGTCGGCCGCGGGGTAGTGGGGCTGGGACGTCGCGGGCAGCAGCGCCTGTAGGACGCCGTCGTCCCAGAGCCCGACGGCGTCGAAGAGGTAGCCGGGCTCCAGCCGTGGATGCCGTACCTGCATCCGCCCCGAAGCCCGGTAGGGGATCACAACGGTCACCGGCTCGCGGTCGTGACCGGTGTCGACGCGCAGGATGTCTTCGTCCACCTCGGCGATCACCCCCGTGGCGCGCGCGAGACCGGACCATACGCGTTCGGCGACCGAGGCGGCTTCCGGGACGCAGCGCACGATGACGTCCTGACCGGGGCGCAGGTCACTGAACCCGGAACCGGTTCCGCGCCAGAAACCAGTGGCCTCGGTGAGCACGAAGCGTTCGTCACCGTGCGGAGTGGCCAGGCTGAGCAGATGGGGGCTGATGTCCACCAGGACACCGCGTACCACTCTGGCGGGCGGGTCGAACGGCTCGGGAGCAACGGTGCGGCCCAGCAGTGCGGCGGTGAACCGCCGGCGATCGCCGAGTCCTGCAGGCATAGCGCTCCCCCGTCGGTGTGCCCGGTCCGTCAGGCGTCCACGTCCTCCCCGCGGGCCACGGGAATCGTCCCCATTTTCCCCCAGTCGGACCGCCGGAACCCACCGAAGCCGCAAAACACCAGAAAGCGCGTCGTATGACCTGCCCCACCGCCGGCCACGAAGCGCACCGAACCCCGACCGCCACACTCCGCGAAACGCGCGGCCGACCTCTCGCACCCATTGGATATCCAACCGGCCCCAGACCGGCGAAACCACGACAACACAGGCGTTCTATTCGAGAGCTGAAGTCCGGTTTGTCGGAAGATGGCATCGGCCTGAGCGAACGATTACACGGCCCGTGCAAGAGTGAGAAACACGAGATTGTGATCGAGAGCACGTGTCGGGCCCATGGTCGCGGATACGTCAGATCGGGTCGGTGGTCGGGTGGGTGAGACAGCACGGCAGGCCGGCTACGCGGAGTTCTCCGCGTATGTCCGACAACGCGGACCGGCCCTGCTGCGGATGGCGCAGTCGCTGACCGGCAACCACGCCGATGCGGAGGACCTTCTTCAGGCCGCCCTGGTCAAGACGTTCTTCGCCTGGGACCGGATCATCAACCCCAACGCCCGCGACGGTTACGTCCGCCGCGCGATGGTCAACACCCAGATCTCGGAGTGGCGGCGCAACCGGCTGGAGGTCTACCCCACGGACGAGATCCCCGACCAGCGCACCGAGGACACCACGTGGCGTACCGACCTGGCCGACGCCGTGGGCCGCGCCGTGAGCCGCCTCCCGGACCGGCAGCGCACGACCGTTATGTTGCGCTACTACGAGGACATGTCCGAGGCCGAGATCGCCAACGCCCTCGGCGTGACCGTCGGAACCGTGAAGAGCACCGTGTCCCGGGCCGTGGCCAAGCTCCGGCACGACGCCGACCTCATCATCGACAGGACCACCTCCTGAACGCGCCGCCGGCTCTTCGTTTTGCACCTTGACCCCATTCCTCTGTACGCTTGTCCCAGCCAGGAGGATTCGCCTAGTCCGGTCTATGGCGCCGCACTGCTAATGCGGTTAGGTGGCAACACCTTCCGGGGTTCAAATCCCCGATCCTCCGCAGGTGGAAGAGGGCCTGACGCACAAGCGTCAGGCCCTCTTCTGCGCTTCGGTCTCATTTCCAGTCTCAATCGCACGCGAGACCATGCCGTCTCCCCCGAACGGACGGCCTCCAGGTGCCGTCCGGGCCCCGCCGGGTGCTGCTTAGGCACCGGACAGCCAACACTTCGGGCCGGCCTCTCGAAGGCCCCCGCGTCGCCCGTTCAGTCCGGCTGCTTCTCCATGTGGTCGGAGACACGCTTGGACAGCCGGGCGAACGTGTCGAGTTGGTTCGGGGTCAGGGCGTCGATGAACAGCCGTCGGACGTGCTCGACGTGTATGGGCGCGGCGTCTTCGATCGCCTTGTATCCCGCCGGAGTGGCGACGATGAATGCTCCGCGTGCGTCGTCGGGGCATTCCTCCCTGGCCACGAGCCCGCGCTTCATCATCCGCGCGACCTGGTGGGACATTCGGCTTTTTTCCCACTTCACGAGCTTGGACAATTCCAGGTAGCGCATCCGCCCGTCGCCCGTCTCGGTGAGATTGACGAGCACGATGTAGTCGGAGGCGGACATTTTGGAATCGGCCTGGAGGAGGCGGGAAAGCCGTCCGATGAGCGCCTCCTGCAGGTTGATGAAGCTGTCCCAAGCGGCTTTCTCATCCGGATCGAGCCAGCGTGGCGTCGCGTTCATGGACGTAGTGTAACGAAATCGTTGACAGTTCATCTACGCGAGCCGAGGTGGCGGCGCCCCCAGCGAGGCCGGCTGCCGCATTCAAAGGCAGAGGGCGACGCCACAGGGGCCGCACCCGAATGGGGCCGCCCATCCTTCGGACCCCATTCGAATCGGGCTTGGGACCCGAATCCACCCTTGGTTGACACATCACATATCAGTACTAATGTAGATGACGCATCATCCACTTGGTCGCGATGAGGCACCGGCAGGGAGGCCATCCCGGTTCGCGGAGCCGCGTCAACCGATTCGGCGCAGCACCCGGCCGCCCCGACCCCTGAGCCGCCGGCGTGGACACGTGCGACCGGATCACCGGCGTCGAGCGACGGTGTCCCGTTTGAACTCACAGAGCACGAACACCTGGAAAGGGATCGCATGAGCGCCCGAGAGAAGACCGGACTTCAGGCATTGCTGACGCCCGAGGAAAGCGTTCTCCTCCTGATCGACCACCAGCCGTTCCAGTTCGCCAACCTGAACAGCCACGAACCGTCGATGATCGTCAACAACGTCACCGGCCTCGCCAAGACCGCCAAGGTGTTCGATGTCCCGACCATTCTGACGACCGTGCTGGAGGACCGCGGCGGCTACCTCATCCGGGGAGTGCAGGAAGTGTTCCCGGAACAGAAGCCGATCGACCGTACGTTCATCAACACCTGGGAGGACGAGCGTGTCGTCGACGCCGTCACGGCGACCGGCCGAAAGAAGCTGATCATCGCCGGTCTCTGGACGGAGATCTGTGTGGCCATGCCGGCGCTGCAGGCGGCGGGCGAGGGCTTCGAGGTCTTCGTCGTCACCGACGCGTCGGGCGGTGTCTCGGCGGAGGCCCACGACATGGCCGTGCGACGCATGGTCCAGGCCGGCATCGTGCCGATCACCTGGTTGGCCGTGATGGGTGAATGGCAGCGCGACTGGGCCCGCGAAGAGACCGTGCCGGGCCTGACCGAGATCCAGGCACAGCACGGCGGTGCCACCGGTGTCGCCTTCGCCTGGGAGACGCAACTACTTGCGGGCCGCACCGGAAGCGGCGCCTGACCCGGCCGTGGAACGGCCTCCTGGCCGCATCGGGTGGGGCCAGGGTTGACCGCGGTCCCACCCACCCCGCTCGGGCCTTGAGGGCGGCTGCACCGGGGCCGCGGTCCGCATGGCACGGCAAGCGGCGCGGACGCGGACCGCCGCGCGAACAAGTTGCTCAGACACCTTCATTGGATCAGCGTGCCGGTCCGATCGACCGGCCCGGAGGAGGACACATGGCGGTCGAAGTGAGCGACGTGCCCGAGGCCAAACGCTACGAGGCCCGCATCGACGGGGCCTCCGAGGTCGCGGGGGTCGCGCAGTACATCCGTACGACGGAACTCATCGCGTTCGTGCACACCGAGGTCCCACCCGAGCACGAGGGCAAGGGAGTCGGGTCCGCGCTGGCCCGCACCTCTCTCGACGCGGCACGGGCCGATGGCCTACGGGTATTGGCGACCTGCCCCTTCTTCGCGGGGTGGATCGCCCGCCACCCCGATTACCAGGACCTGCTGTACCAGTCCCGCAGCAGGGTCAGTGACTGAACAGCCGGACACGACGGAGGCGGTATGAGCGGTGGAGCCGAGAAGAAGTCGTACAAAGGGCAGTCGATCACGGTCACCTTCGAGGCCGGGCACTGTCGGCACGCGGCCGAATGCGTCCGCGGGCTGCCCGAGGTGTTCGACGCGGCACGGCGTCCGTGGATCCGGCCGGACGGCGCCCCCGCCGACCGCGTGGCCGAAGTGGTGCGACGCTGCCCTTCGGGCGCGCTGCGGTACCGGCTCACGGACGGCGGGACTGAGCCCCGGACCAGCTCGAACAGATCACACGCGGCGGCGCCGGACAGCTGACCGTACCCGGCTGCCGGAGGCCGGTGGCGCGACGGTGACACACCTGGGGGACGTCGACGCCGCAACACTGCACCCCACTGTCACGACCGACGGGAACCCCCACCACTTCACCGGGACGATCGAGAAGGCCAGCTGATGGACACCCCGAAAAACCCGGAGGCACAGGCCGACCGAGCGCGAGACCTCGAACGGAGAAACACCGAGACCGTACTCACGGCGATGCGGGAGCTCTTCGTCGAGGGTGACGTGTCAGCAGTGGACCGATACTGGGCAGAGCCCTACATCCAACACAATCCGTCGATGCCGAACGGGCTCGACACGCTCCGCACCGTGGCACCCACGCTGAGCGGGTTCGTGTGGGAGCCGCAACGGATCGCCGCGCAGGGCGACCTCGTCGTCACGCACAGCCGCGTTCTCGGGTGGGCGGAGAAGCCGGTCGTCATCGCGGATATCTTCCGCCTGCTGGACGGGCGCATCGTCGAGCACTGGGACGTGGTCCAGGAAGAAGTCGACGCGGGACTCTCCGCGAACGGCAATCCGATGGTGTGACGGCAAGGCGTCATCGGAACCGTCGCCGCCAGTAGGCGGGGTTCCCCGGGTGGAGTTGAGAGGGCGCCCCCTCTCAACTCCACCCGCACGTCACCCCTGACGCCCGTTCTCCTCCAGCCCGCGCAACGTCTGCTCCGACGCCTCCGTCGTCTCGTCGGGTGTGCCGAGGGAGTCGGGGAAATCGGCGGTGGCCTGCACTTCGTGGCCCCGTCTGCCGGCGTGCTCGACGGTGTCGCCGAGAAAGCGGCCGATGAGCACCTCGCCCCCGGCGAACTGGGCGGACACCTGCACACGGCCCCGCTTCTTTGCACCGGCCGCCCGGCCCGCGAGTACGACTTCGGGGCCGGTGGCCTCCACCAAAAGTCGTAACAGTGATGTGGACCCCGGCCGGATGTGCCGACGGGCCCTGCTCCAGCACGCTGGACACCAGCAGCACCGGGCGAGACAACTACCGAACGCCCGGTGCGTCCACGGAGCAGGAGAGAGTACGTGCACCCCGCCGAATCACCCCACGTGTCCCCGCCGGTCGGCCGCCCCCGGCTGTCGCGCGGACCTCGCGCATCGTTGGCGGCGCTGGCCGCCGTCGCGGCGGTCTCCGTGCTGGCCGGCGGCTGCGCCGGAGCCGGGGCCGCAACGCACTACGTACCCGAGACACCACCACCCGGAACGGCCGAACTCGCCGCGGAGGACCTCGACGCCTGGCTGGACGGTCTGGTCCCCGCTTCCCTGGACCAGACCGGTATCCCGGGTGCCGCGATCAGTGTCGTCCACGAGGGCGAGCTCCTCACCGCGCGCGGCTACGGGTACGCCGCCACCGGCATGGACGGGGAGGACCCCGCACCGGTCGACGCCGAGGAGACCCTGTTCCGGGTGGGATCGGTGTCCAAGCTGTTCACCGCGACGGCGGTGATGCAACTGGTGGAGCAGGGCGAGGTGGACCTGGACACCGACGTCGACGAGTACATCGACTTCACCCTGCACACCTCCTTCGACGAACCCGTGACCGTGCGCCACCTGCTCACGCACACACCCGGTTTCGAGGAACGGGTCGCCGGGCTGATCCTGCCGGAGGACGCGGAAACCGACCTGCGCGAATACCTTGCGGTCGATCCACCGGAACAGGTGTACGCGCCGGGCACGGTCCCCGCCTACTCCAACTACGGCAACGCGCTCGCGGGATACGTCGTGGAGCAGGTCAGCGGCATGCCCTTCGAAGAGTACGTCCAGGAGAACGTCCTGGCCCCGCTGGACATGGACTCCTCCACCTTCGCCCAGCCCCTCCCCCCGGAGCTGGCGGACCGCTTCGCGAACGGTTACACCGCCGACACCGGACCGGCCGGCCCGTTCGAGGTCATCGGGGGTGCGCCTGCCGGCGCGCTCACCGCGTCCGCGACCGACATGGCGCGGTTCATGCTCGCGCAACTGGGCGAGCTCGACACCGCCCAGGCACCGTTGGCGCCAGAGACCCTCGACCTCATGCACGCACCGGCGCTAAAAGAGGACTCGCTGGGAACCCTGGCGGACGGGCGCCGGATGACGCTGGGCTTCTTCGACGAGAGCCGCAACGGGCACACGATCGTCGGGCACGGCGGGGACACCAACTACTTCCACTCCCACCTGCAGATCTACCCCGACGAGGGCACCGGGATCTTCGTGACCCTCAACGGCGGCGGCAACGAAGGGATCGACAGCCTCCGGCTGCGCGAGGCGATCCTGAACGGATTCGCCGACCGCTACTTCCCCGCGTCCGGCGAGGACGGCGCCTCGGTCCAACCGACCGCGGCCGAGCACGCGGCGATGGCCCAGGGGACCTACGAAATGTCGCGGTCGATGGACAGCAACTTCCTGTCCGTCCTGGGCGCGTTCGGCGGGCAGACCCGGGTCGTGGCGCGCGCGGACGGCACGATCCTGGTCACTCCCGGCCCGGAGACCATGGCCCCCACGGTCTACGAGGAGATCGAACCGTGGGTGTGGCGCGAGGTCGGGGGACAGCGCCTCCTGACGATGCGGGTGGAAGGAGAGCAGGTGGAGGCGATCGGTTTCGCCTCGGCCTTCGCCCTGCTGCGCATCGACAGCGCGCGCGAGACGTCCGTGGTGCTCCCGATGGTCATCGCCTCCGTCCTGATCCTGTTGACCGCGGTCCTGTCCTGGCCCGTCGGTGCGGTGGTGCGCCGCAGCCTGTCGCTGCCCGCCCGCAACCGGACCGGACGCACGGCCCGCGTCCTGACCCGGGTGTGCGTGGCCGGCGCCGTGGTGGCGCTGGCGGGCTGGGCCGTGGCGATCACTCTGGTCATGGGGTTTGCGCTCGTACCCGAGGGCGTGCTGTTCCCGATTCTGGGCGCGCAGTGGCTCGGTGTCGCCGGCATCGCACCCGCAGCGCTGGTCCTGTTCGACGACGTCCGGCACCGCTCCGGTTGGAAGCGGTCCCTGGGCAGCGCCCTGGTCCTGCTGGCGCTGGTGGGAGTCGCGTACTTCGCCGCCGTCTTCGGGCTGCTCTCGTTCGATATGACCTACTGATCTACTGGACCGGGCCGGCGGGAGAACGCCCCCGCCGGCCCCTGCCGCCGTTGCGGCACACGACCCGCGACCCCGCAGGGAACAGGAAACCGGTGGATGCGATGACCGACGACGATCTCTTCACAGGCACGGTCCGGGGCGGCCGGGAGCCGGCCGACGCCCACCCGGGCCTCCCCCGGACGACGGTGTGGGCCGACGAGACGCTGAACCGCCTGGGCCTGCGCTCCGGTTTCTCCCGCGACTGTTCCCTGGCGGTGGTCGTGGCACTGGCGTGCGGCATGCTGCTGTGGTCCGTACTGGGCTTCGCGCGAAGCGTCGAGGGAATCACGCTCTCCCCGACGGTCTCGACCGCACTCATCCTCTTGATGTGCGGGCAGTCGTTGATGCTGTGCGTACGGCGCACACACCCGGTGCTGTGCCTCGTCACCGTGGCGCTCGCCGAAATGGCGACCCTGGCCGTCATGCCGACCGGGGTGGCGGCTCAAGGGCTCGCGTCGTTCATCGCCGCCTACACCTGCGGCACCCTGCTGCCACCGCGCCGGCTGGTGGGGCTCCTCACCCCCGTCGTCCTCGTGCACGGCCTCATCGGGGCGCTGGTAGCGGGAAGGCTGTACGGCCCGGCCCTGGTTCCGGACGCCCTGTCCTCCTCGCTCCCGCTGTCCCTGGAGGGGTACCCGCTGGTGGCCGGCGGGCTGCTGGCATCGGCCCTGGCCGTCTACGTGGGTTCGGCGCTCGTGGGAGCCTACGTGGGGACCAGGCGGCGCTATGCCGAACTGGTCCGCGTCCGCACCCTCGACGCGATCAGGACGCAACAGGAGCGGGCCGCGAACGCCGTCAGGAACGAGCGGACGCGCATGGCACGGGAACTGCACGACATCGCGGCGCACCACCTGTCCGGCATGGTCGTACAGGCCGGTGCCGCACAGCGGCTGATCGGCCGCGACGACCGAGCGGCCCTCGAAGCGGTGGCCTGGGTCCGTTCCCAGGGCAAGGAAACGCTCGACAGCCTGCGGCTGGTCGTGGGGGCACTGCGCGATCCGGGGGAAGAACCCGCCTCGACCGGCGACGGCCTGATGCACAGCGGCGACCCGGGGTCGCGGGGAGCCCCGGTTCCCGGGGCTGCCGCGCTCGACAGGCTGGTGCAGATGGAACGCGGGCTGGGCGCGGAGATCGAGTTCCTGCGCGAGGGTGCGTCCTATCCGTTGCCCCCGGTCGCCGACATCACCGTCTACCGGGTCGCCCAGGAAGCCCTCTCCAACGCCCGCGAACACGCTGCCGGCGCCGACGTACGCTTGCTGCTGCGCTACAGCGAGTCGCGGTTCGTCCTACGGGTCGACAACGAGAACGGGACCGACATGGGGAACCAGTCCGAGAACACCGCCGGGGTACCGCGAGGCCTGGGGTTGCTCGGAATGAAGGAGCGGGCACAGTTGGTCGGGGCGACACTGGAAGCGGGGGCGACCACCCGGGGCGGTTGGCGGGTGCGGTTGAGCCTTCCCGTGGACAGGGAGATCTCCGCGGCCGGGAACCGGAACGCGTCCGAGGGGGGCGACACATGATCAGAGTGGTCCTCGTGGACGACCAGTCCGTCGTCAGGGCGGGTTTCCGGGTCATCCTCAACCTCTCCGACGACATCGAGGTCGTGGGCGAGTGCGGGGACGGCCCTACGGCGGTGGCACTCGCCGAACGCCTGAAACCCGACGTCATCTGCATGGACGTCCGTATGCCGGGTGGGGACGGACTGTCCGCGACCCGCCGGATCCTCGCGGGTGCCTCCGCCGAACCGCCCGCCGTCCTCATCGTGACGACCTTCGACCTGGACGAGTACGTCTTCGGCGCGTTGGAGGCCGGGGCCAGCGGTTTCATTCTGAAGGACGCCGACCCCGACGAGTTGATCGACGCCGTGCGCAGGCTCGCCGGCGGCTACGGACTGGTGGACCAGGCCGTGACCCGGCGGGTGATGGCCGAGTTCGCACGTCGCAAATCCCCCGAGCGTCCTCCCACCGAGGCTTTCGATCTGCTGACCGCCCGTGAAGCCGACATCGTCCGCCTCCTCGCGCAGGGCATGTCCAACGCCGAGATCGGCAAGGAACTGTTCATCGAGACGAGCACGGTGAAGTCGCACCTCGGGCGGGCCATGACCAAGATCGGTACCAGGGACCGGGTGCAGACCGTGGTCTGGGCGTACCAGAACGGCGTCGTACGGCCCGGATAGCGGCTGCCCCGTTGCGGGACGGTTGGACGGGGAGATGCCCCGTCCGGCAGCCGACCGTCAGCGCCGGCGCGGAACGATGCGGCCCTTGCGGTGCGCCGACCGCAGCAGGTAGACGGTGACGGCGCCGCAGAACACGACGGCGAAGACGCTCGCCTCGGGGCCGAAGGCCCCTCCGGTGATCGCGGTGGGGCCGGTGCTCTCCGAGGAGAACAGCCCCGAGAACGCGTCCTCGCTCCCGGAGACGGCCGTGCCGAAGACGCCGGCCTGCGTGACGTTCCATCCGAAGTGGATACCGATGGGCAGCCACAGAGTGCGCGTGGCCGCGTAGGCGGCGCCGAGCATGAGTCCTGCCTCCAAGGCGATGGCCAGCGCACCCCACAGCGTGGCGTTGGGGTTCACCAGGTGCAGGGCGCCGAAGAACACCGCGCTGACCGCCAGCGCTCCCCATGTACCGGTGACCGTTTCGACGATGCGGAAGAAGATCCCACGGAACAGCAGTTCTTCCATGACCGCCACCACCGCCATCAGACCGCAGGCGGCGAGGAACGCCTCGAACGACCCCCACCCGGTTATCCGGTACCCGCCGAAAACGGCGATGGTGGCGATGACGGCGGTGAACACCCCCGCCCCGACCAGCGTCCCGCGCACCAGGTCGCGACCCGCACCCGAACGGCCGATCTCGTCGGGGGTCCTCTTCTCGACGCGGCGGACCGCGACCGCGTAGGCCCACAGTCCCAGCGCGGCGGCGGCCGTCCCCACCGGCAGCACCCAGACGGAGGCCCCCATCGCACTCGTGCCCCCGGAGAGGAGAGCGGTCAGGAGGCCGAACACCACCAGGAGCAGGAGCAGCCGCACGGCCACCTCCCTGAACCGGCGGGGAGCGGGCTCCCTGTTCGTGTCGTGGGGCATGTCGAAACCACTTCCCGGATCGCGAAACGCCGGAGACACGCCGGCGGAGCCAGCATAGGAGCCGATCCGTGCCGCCGTATCGCTCCGGAGAGGACGACGATGGTAGCTCTACAGAGAAAGACGCCCCCTCAGATCTGCCCGACCAGGCCCGTGCGGTGGGCGAACACCACCGCCTGGCCCCGGTCGCGCAGGTCGAGCTTGATGAGGATGCGCGACACGTAGGTTGTGACGATCTCATAACCGATCACGGGTTCGGTGGCGGTCTCGGCGTTGGACACCCCCTCCCCCACCAGCAACAGCACCTCGTGCTCCCGCGCGCGACCGTGCGGACCCCACCGATGAGCGCGTCCAGCTGTTCCGACCACGCGGACAGATCAGCCGAAACGTCGTACGGACGGTGCGGGCCGGGGCCGGACGGGTCCGGGTCAGGTGGACGTCACACTGTTGTCGAACGCGAGCATGACGGCCAACACCCCGAGGACGCTCCCCATGACGATGCGCTGGACCCTCAGCCAGGAGGGACGGCGTGCCAGGAAGCCCGCGATCGCGCCCGCGGCGAGCACGATCGACAGGTTCACCGAGACGGCCACCAGGATCTGGACGCCGCCGAGGAGGATCCCCTGGAGCAGTACGTTGCCTTTCTCCAGGTCGATGAACTGCGGGATGATGGAGATGTAGAGGATGGCGATCTTCGGGTTGAGCAGGTTGGTCATCAGGCCCATCATGAAGAGCCGGCGCGGGGGGTCCTCGGGCACGTCCTGGACCGTGAAGACCGACACTCCGCCGGGCTTGATGGTGTTCCAGGCGAGCCACATCAGGTAGAAGGCGCCGACCATCCTGATGACGGTGAGGAGTTGGGGTGCCGCTGCGAACAGCGCGGCCAGGCCGAGGTTGGTGCCCACCAGGTAGACGAGGAACCCGACCGCGACTCCGCCCAGCGAGATGATCCCGGCGCGGCGCCCCTGGCTGATGCTCCGCGACACGAGGTACATCATGTTCGGCCCGGGGGACAGCACCATCCCGAGCGCGACCGACACAACGCCCAGGATCGCGGCCAGTTCGACCATTGCCGTCGCCTTCTCTCTGCCATTGACCTGCAGTTGACCCGACAACCGCGCAAATACGCGGTCACGTCGCAAAAGAGATGTCACGTCACGGCGGACCGCTCTCGTCGAAACTATCCCGGAGCGAATCTAAGTGCAATAAGCAATATTGATCTCGGATCAATTTTGTGATTGGCTGCCATTGCACGTATTTTTACCCCCTTAGGGGATGGCGTCCCACGGAGACGGAGACGGCGATGGAGGACTACCGGCAGGTGGCCGATTCGGTCGCCGCGGAGGTCGCGGCCGGGCGGCTGCGACCGGGGGACCGCCTTCCTCCCCAGCGGGACTTCGCCCGGCAGCGCGGTATCGCCAACTCCACCGCTGCCCGCGTCTACAAGGAACTGACCCGCCGCGGACTGACGGTCGGCGAGGTCGGACGCGGGACCTTCGTCCGGGCCGCCGCCGAGCGCCCCGGCCCCTCCCTCGTCGAACCCGCGGGCAGCAGGATCGACCTCGAACTCAACTACCCCGTCGTGCCCGAGCAGTCGGGTCTGCTCGCGGCAGGAATCAACCCGCTGCTGCGCCCCGACGTGCTGGAATCGTCCATGCGACCCATCGGGGCGGTCGGAACCCCCGTCGCCCGCGATGCGGTGGCCGACCTCCTCGCACACGACGGCTGGCGCCCGGCCCCGGATCGGGTGCTGTTCGCCGGCAACGGCCGCCAGGCGATCGCGGCGGCCATCGCCGCGCTGGTCCCCCCGGGTGCGCGACTGGGAGTCGAAGAACTCACCTACCCGGTCCTCAAAGCAATCGCCGGTCGGCTCGGGGTCACCGTCGTCCCGCTGAAGGTCGACGATTTCGGGCTGGTCCCCGCGTCCGTCGAGGCCGCCGCGCGCAAAGCCCCGTTGAAGGCGATCTACCTGCAACCGACACTGCACAACCCTCTGTCGCTCAGCATGCCGCTGGAACGCAGGATCGAACTCGCGGGCGTGCTGACGCGGTTGGACATCACCGCGATCGAGGACACCATCTGGTCGTTCCTGCGCGACGACCTGCCGCCGCTGGCGGCAGTGGCCCCCGAGCACACCGTCCTCATCGACAGTCTCTCCAAGCGACTCGCCCCCGGCCTGACCGTCGGGTTCGCCGTCGTCCCCGCATCACTCGTGTCGGGCGTCGCCGCAGCGGTGCACTCCGGCGGGTGGACACCGATGCGCTTCGCGCTGGACGCTGCGACCCGGTGGCTGACCGACGGAGCCGTGGAGTCGGTGGTCAGTGCCAAACAACGGGAGGCGGCCGTACGTCAGGAAATCGCCGCCCACCACCTGGGGGGCTTCTCGGTCCGCAGCGACCCCCGCTCCTACTACTGCTGGTGGGAACTCCCCGCTCCGTGGCGGGCCGACACTTTCGTGGCCGCTGCCGCACGGTACGGCATCGCCGTCACACCGGCGGCGGCCTTCGCCGTCGGCCGGTTCCGGGCCCCGAACGCCATCCGCTTGGGCCTTGCCTCGCCTCCCACAGAAACCCTGTCGCGTGCCCTGGCCACCCTCGCCGGGCTCGCCCGCTCCGCACCGGACGACCTCATCGCGGAGTGATTTTGCACAAGGGCGAGACCATCGGACTGCGCCGCCGGCCCGCGGTCGAGCCGTGCTCGATGCCGGCCGACGGTGCGGCAAGGGTGAACGCTTCCCTCACAGCGCACACGTCCGGCCGGGGCCCGCGGCACCGACCGGCTCGTGCGCGACGCATTCGAGGCGAAACCGCGAAGCCGTCCCGACCAATGCCTTCTCGACGTCGCCGCTGGAATCGCCCTGGAACCGGAAGCGGGCACCGACGTACTCGTATCCGCCGACCCTGGGGATCACCTTCCCCTCCTCCGGAATCACGTGGGCGTACGGGCCCTCGCCGTGGGCAGGCGGTTCGGGCAGGTCCCAGCCGACGACACGGCACGGAGCGGATACCGGCGTCGGTACCAGCAACCACCCGCCGGTACGCCAACCGGCAGGTACGGGCAGGTCGGGGCGACGGCCGATCTGGATGTCGAAAGCGGCGTGCATCAGGTCGATGCCGTGCACCTCCCGCCACAGGAACGGGATCTCCGCACCGCCCACCCGGTAGCCGGCCTCCAGGAAGGACAGCCGGGGGCTGCCGTCAGGAGCGGTGCCGACGAACACCTCCAGGTGAAAAACCCACGGCTCATCGCTCAGGGCACCCGCTACCGCTGCGGTGAACGCGCCCAGCGCCGGCAGGAGCTCTGCGTCGTCCACCTCCACTGATCCCAGAGCCTCCCCCCGGGTGAAATCCACACAGGTGTTGACGTACCGGGACGCCCGCCAGGGGCCCAGCCGGTCACCGGTCCACAATCCGTCGATGTGGAAAACAGCCTCGCCGCAGAACTCCTGCACCAGTTGCGGCTCGACTGGCCGGTCCCTCAACAGGGCCAGATCCGCCTCGGAGTCGAGGCGGAGGACTCCGCGACTGGCCGTCCCTTTCCGTGGCTTGACGATCAGCGGCCAGCCGTGGGCCTCGGCGAACGCGTGAACGGTCGCCGCGTCGGGAGCGTCGGCGAAACCGGGGACCGCGACACCCGCCGCCGCGACCGTCTCGGCCATCACCAGTTTGTCGCGGAACCGGGCGAGTTGGGCGGTGTCCTGTCCCGCACACCCCAACCGCTCCCGTACCAGGGCAGCGGTGTCGAGGTCTCCCTCGTTGAGGGCGATCACCCGGTCCGGGCGCCCGAAGCGGGTGATCAGTCCGTCCACCGCCTGCATCACTTCGGTGAGGTCGTCGGTGGCCGGGACGACGCGGACCGCGGTCGCGCCTGCGGGAACGGACCCCAGCCCGAGTCCGGTCGTCACATAGGTGACCTGGTGGGAGCCGTGATCGATGTAGCACTCGTAGAGCGCGTGCCGGTCGCGCCATCGATGGATGACCAGGATGTGCCGGTTCATTCCTGTTCCGTTCTTGGGAAGTCGTGGATTCGGCGTACGGCATAGGTCGCCGAGATGACGGCTGCCCTGGCCGATCCGAGTGCCTCCCGCGCCGCGTCCAGGTCACCGGCCGGCAGCTGACCGACCACGTCGGCAGCGCAGTCGATCAGGTGCAGGGCCGCCCGGGTGAGAGGCTCGTCCGGGTCGAAGTGCTCCGAGACGAGCCCGTGGGCGATCTTCAGTTGGGTGACGGAGTCCACCGCCACGGCGGTACCGGTCATGGTCACGGACGGTTCCATTTCATGAGGTCCCTCTCCTCGGACACGGTCTGCGGCGAGCCGCTGCTCACGGCCCCGGCTCGCCGGCCGACCGGTGCTCAGCTCGTTCGGAAGTGGATCTTGTCGTTGGCCCGGTCGCATTTGGCCACGGCGTCCGCCGCGTCGGTGCCGGAGGCCATCACGTATCCGGACACGCAGTCGGCGACGGTCAGCAGCGGCGGCACCACGTCCCCGACGTTCTTGCTGATCACCGCGGCTACCTCGACCTCGGTGAACTCGTGCAGGTACGGCAGGAAGACAAGCGGGACCTCGCCCTTGGGGAGCGTTCGGACGACGTCGGCCGCACCGTCCTCCACCTCCACGGCCGAGACCGTGCCCGGTTCGGGGGTGAAGAACCGGACCGCCGCACCGCCGATCGGCGCGGGCGAGGTCTCCGGCAGCGTGTCGATCCCGAGCGGAACCGTGAGGAACATCCGGTCCAGGTTGACTCCGAACGCCCTGCGCACCAGCTCGGGCGCGCCACTGCCCGCAAGCCGTGCATGGGACTCCAACACCCGCGGGCCGTCCTTGGTCAGGACGAACTCACTGTGCGAGGGGCCCTCGGTCAGCCCGACCGCGTCCAGCAGCTTGGGGGTCAACGCGAACAGCGCGTCGAGGTGGGGGACGGCAACCCGGCTGGGCGTGCTGACCTCCCACTCGACGTACTTGTCGTTCATCCGGTACTCGGAATAACCGATCGGCAGGTGTCGACCCGCGTGGGAGAAGGAGTCCACGCTGACGACGGGCCCGTCCAGATACTCCTCGGCGATCACCGAGGCAACCTCGGCGTCCTGGAGCGCCTGCCATGCGTGTTCGGCGTCGGCATCGCCGTCGACCGGGTGAACGTGCAGGCTCGCCACCCCGTCGGCCGGTTTGACGATGATGCGGCCGCCGACCTCGGCCAGGAAGTCCTTGACGTCGTCGACGTCCTTCACCTGCCGGTAGCGCACCGGGCTCAGACCGTGCTGGTCGAGCAGTTCCCTGGTCAGGACCTTGTCCTTGAGCGCACGCGCCGTGGCCTCGGTGACCCCCGGGAGGCCGAGCGCGTCCACCACGAACCCCGTGGACTCCCCGGCGAACTCGGTGGTGGTGAGCACCCGGTCGAAGGGACGCTCCTCGTGCAGCGGTTTCACCACGTCCAGGACGGCCTGCCCGTCGGTGATCGGGGCGTGCACGACTCGTTCGCAGTGCCTGAGGACGGACTCCTCGTAGGCCCCCTCCTCGTGGACCAGCACCACATCGATACCCAGCTCCTTGGCATTGGTCACCGGCGCCGGCCTACCGCCGATGACCGCCACCCGGTACTTGCCCGCCATGTGTCTCTCCTTCGGTGATCCGTTGTCGAATGAAACGACCGTGCCTGGTGGGGGCCTGTCTCTCAGGCGGCGTAGCAGCGGCGCAGCCACCGTGCGGCCGCAGCCGGGCCGGGTGTGAACGCGCGCCTGCGGTGCAGGACCCGGTGGTTGTCGAACGCCATGAACACCCCCGGCTCCAATACCAGCTCCTCCGCCGGTATCCCGCGCAGCACCTCGTACCAGCGTTCGAGTGCTTCCGCGGCGGCCGGTGTGGCTCCGGCTGCCGTACCGCGGTCGTAACGCACCCGGTAACGGCCGTCGGTGTCGAAGTCCAGAATCGGGGTGTCCTTGAGCGGCTGGGTCAGGTCTCCGTCGTTGGAGTCGGGTGCTCCGACCTGGAACTCGTGGGCCAGCAGCCGGTCGAGCGTGGTCTGGTCCAGGCGGGCGACCACGTCCTCGATCGCTGCGAGTTCGGTCGGCACCCGTTCCTCGTTGCGCACCGCCAGGAACGTCAGGTATTGCGGCACGTAGGGGCGTGGGTCCGAACCGGGTGGGCCGAACGGCTGGTGGGGATTGTCCGAGTGCCAGAAGAACTCCGAATCGGCCCCCCAGGAACTGGTCGTCCCCGAAGCGGTCGGGTTGGGCACCACGTTGCGGATCAGGCGTCCGCCGTTCTCGAAGCTGACCGCGAACGGGGTGGTGTGCAGCAGCCGGATGAGGCCCAGGTGGACCGCGTTCAACACGGCGACCTCGATCTCGTCGCCGAACCCGTCCACCGGCGTGGCGGGCAGGTCGTCCTGCATGGGCAGGTTGCCCAGGACGATCGCGTGGCTTCCCGCCGCGGTGAACACGTCGAGTCCGTGCAGGACCTCACCGGGCAGGTAACGGCGCAGCGCGTGCGCGCCGATCCCCGCAAGGATGGTGTCGTCGATGTCGGAGTCGAGCCGGGTCAACGAGACCCGCTCTGCGATCTCCTTTCCCAGAAGGTCCCGAACGCTGTTCTCAAGTCGGTATCTGCCGATGCGGCGGAAATTGGCCATCGATGCCTCCGATTGGGAGTCGCCTGCCGTTACGGGCTCAGCGGTTCTCCGAAGAAATCCAGTAGGTCGTCGCGTTCGGGTTCGCCCGACGCGACAGGGGGTCGCGGACCAGCCGGCTGAGCAGGCCGACGGGCGTGACCACCAGGTAGTAGGAGAGGAAGAGCAGGAAGGTCCGCACGGCGTTCCGTTCTGCGTCGGGAGAGGGGAGAAATCAGTCGAGTGGGATTTCCTCGCGCCAGTCGGACTCCTCCGACCAGACGGGCTGCTCGCTCTTGTCCAGCAGGAAGCTGCCGATGGCGAGCATGTCGATGTCGGTGCGCATGAAGCAGGTGTAGGCGTCGTGCGGGGATTTCACGATCGGCTCGCCACGGACGTTGAACGAGGTGTTGACCAGCACGGGGCAACCCGTACGCGCTTTGAACGCGGTGAGCAGCCGGTGGTACTCGGGGTTGCTCCGTCCGTCGACGGTCTGCACGCGCGCAGAGGAGTCGACATGGGTGACGGCGGGGATGGTGGAACGCTGTACGCGCAACAGGTCCAGCCCCGTGGCGTCGGATTCGGCGACCTCTCGCTGCTGGGCGGCCGCCACCTGCGCGACCACCAGCATGTACGGACTCTCCTGGCGCAGGTCGAAGTAGTCCTTGGCGTCCTCGGCGAGGACGGCCGGCGCGAAGGGGCGAAACGACTCCCGAAACTTGATCTTGAGGTTCATCGCCGACTGCATCGCGGGATCCCTGGGGTCGCCGAGGATCGAGCGAGCACCGAGTGCCCGGGGCCCGAACTCCATGCGTCCTTGGAACCAGCCGACGATCTTGCTCTCGGCCAGCGCGGCCGCGGCCTGCTCCACCAGCTCTCCGCCGTCCAGACGCCGATGCGGAATGCTGTTGGCCTCCAGGTACGCGGCGATCTCGTCGTCGTCGAAAGCCGGCCCCAGCAGGGAACCCGACATCGCGTCGTGCCCGCTCCCGAGGTGGTCGCGTGATGCGCCGCGTTCCATGGTCACGGCGTAGGCCGCCCCCAGCGCGCCTCCGGCGTCGCCGGCCGCGGGTTGGACCCAGACCTCGTCGAAGATCGACGCGTCGATGATCTTTCCGTTGGCCACACAGTTGAGCGCCACTCCACCGGCCAGACAGAGCGTGGACTCACCCGTCCGGTCGCGCGCCGTTCTGGCCAGCCGGAGCATCACCTCCTCGGTGACCTCCTGCACGGAGGCTGCCAGATCGAACTCGCGTTCGGTGAGCTTGCCCTCGGGAGTGCGCCGCGGCCCTTTGAAGAGCTTCTCGAACCCCTTTCCGGTCATCACCTGACCGCGCAGGTAGTCGAAGTAGCGCATGTCCAGACGGAAGGTCCCGTCGGGCTTGATGTCGATCAGCGTGTCCCGGATGAGATCGGCGTACCGGGGTTTCCCGTACGGTGCCAGCCCCATCAACTTGTACTCGCCGGAGTCGACCTTGAACCCGCAGAAATAGGTGAACGCGGAGTACAACATGCCCAGGGAGTGCGGGAACCGCAGTTCCGCCACAGCTTTCAGGTCGGTTCCGCGGCCGTGCCACAGGGTCGTGGTCGCCCACTCCCCGACCCCGTCGACGCACAGGACCGCGGCCGATTCGTAGGGACTCGGAAAGAACGCCGATGCCGCATGCGACTCGTGGTGGCGCCGCACCAGGACCTGGGGCACCCGCCCCCGATCGAGGGCCTGGAGTTCCCTGCGCACGGTCTGGTCCGTGTGCCGTTTTCCTTTGCCGGACACCCAACTGGGCAAGGTGTCGCGGAAGGAGGGGAAGGCCGTCGGGGCCGCGCCCGCGAAAGTGGCCAGCACCCTGCGGAATTTGAGCCTCGGGTCTTCGTAGTAGGCGACCGCGGAGATGTCGGCAAAACTCACGCCGGCCTCGTCCAGGCAGTACTCCACGGCCTGGGTGGGAAAGGAGGAGTCGTGGCGCTTGCGACTGAAACGCTCCTCCTGGGCGGCGGCGACGGGGACGCCACCGGAAACCAGCGCGGCGGCGCTGTCGTGGTAGAAGGCCGAGATGCCGAGAACCAGCTCAGACACTGGCGTGCTCCTTTGCCGTACGCGGGACCGCGTTCACACGCGGCCGTGTGGGGATGCGGATCGACGTGCGTTCCCACGGTTGTGGTGGGGGTGCCGGGCACCAGGGGCCTCTCATGAGCGCTTCCGGCCGGTCCGCCCCCGGCGCTCGGCCCAGCGTGCGCCGAAACCGCTGGGGGGATTGAGCGACCGGTATCCCACCCGCACCCGCTCCCAGATTTCCGGTCTGGCTCCCGGCCCCAAGGACTCGGGCAGGCCGGCGAGCAGGGTGTCGATCGCGTCGGCCGCCCACGCGGAATGACCGGTGGCGACGTTGTCGATGGTGTTGTGGATATCCACGAACCGCGTGTTGAAGCCGTACTTCTTCAGCGCCAGGCGGGCTCTGCGATAGGTGCCGCCCACCCCCGACAGCTCCATGGCCAGGTTCAGGCCCAGGACTTCCGGCAGGAACGTTCGGGGAAACCGACCGACGCAGAGCCAGTAGACGGGCAGTTCGAAGGACGCGTCCCGGAAGCCCGACCACCGGCCGAAGTCAGGTGAGGCCGTGGGGGGCAGGTCGACGTCCATCTCCTTGAGCACTTCGCGGTAGATGAGCGGGTGGTTGATCCTGGCCTGGCCGTTGCCGAGTTCGTCCCAGTACGTCTCGAAAAGCGAGTGGCCGATCTCCGAAGGTGCCAGTTCGTAGTCGCTGAACCCCTGGAGCCAGCTCCCGTCGATCAGTGTCAACGGTGCCGTCTGCACCGTGTCGTCGACGACGTCCTCGCGGGAGGGGAGCGGAACCTCCGCGTTCTCCTCGAACTCGGCCCCGTGCTGGTCGTGCTGGGCCTGGAGCCACGGCCGCAGTCCCGCCGGGTCCCAGGTTTTCGGGAGCGGCATGGTCCCGCCGTCCAGCCCGTACCGGGACCGCGCCAACCATCCGTTCACGTACTCCAGGCACCAGGCGCGCAATGCCGGGGTATCGGTGCGGACCATCAGGAGGTGGTAGGCCTCGCGCAGGTCGGCCGGTGCCCTGCCTTCGGAGAGCGGACCGGCCTTGATCGCGCGTGCGATCGACACCAATGTGTCCGGGTCGCGGCCCGGTGCGGCACCGGTTGCGGCCTCGGGACTCGACCCGGGGGTTGCCGGGAGCGAGTCGATCCAGCGACGGATCACGGTCAGGTCGTCCGGCGAGAACACCCGAAACATCGGGCCGCGTTCGCTCACCAATCCCTTGACCAGCGAACTCGCCTCGGAGCGCCCTGGCTTGACCAGCCTGCTCCGGGCAAGGACCTCCAGCAGCGGCCCCGGATCGGTCCGGGCGTCGTGCAGCCAGGCCGCCAGTGGACGTCCTTCGAGTGCGAACTGGTGGTGGTAGACCGCGCCTTCCCGGGCGCGCAGCCTCATCAGTTCGACCATGTCGTAGGCCGGATCGAACGACGCCTCCAGTTCGGTGTGGAGCTCGTTCACGTGGTCCCGCAGGGTGGCAAAGGTCCAGGCGAAGCCGAGGCGGACCGCTTCCTCCGCCTTTGCCCCCTCCAGTTCGACCAGCTCGTCCACCACCGCGCGGCACTCCTCGAAGGGGGAGGAGTCGTCCTCTCCGCGAATCGCCGAAGGGTCGATGGCCGCCCAGTCGGCCACGTCCGGCAGCGTCTGCCGGACCATCGTGAGCGGGGGGAGCAGCCCTACCGCGCGCAGGCAGAGGTCCGCCCCCAGCAACTCGCCGCGGAAGTCGTCCGGGCGCCGGCTCATGACCATCAACAGCGCCGGGAGCAGGTAGCAGCCGTCCGCGATGCGCTGGTCCCCGGTGAGCCGGGCGAGTGGCACGGCGTTCTCGGAGAGCCTGAGCCTGCGCAGCAGTTCCAGGTACGCGCTGCCCCTGGATGCCCCCGGGTGCCCGACACCGACATCGGACGCGTACAACGCGAGGATGCGCAGCACGAGCGGGTCGTCGGCGTTGCCGGGGGCGCTCAACCACTGCAGCCATGCCCCCGAGGCCAGGGACAACGGCGCGCACCCCAGGACCGCCCTGCGGATGAGTACCCGACGGGCACCGTCCTCGTCGACCTGGCTGCCGAGCGCACGAAACCGCTCTCCCTCGTCCAGCGCCCAGTCGGCGGTCTGCTGCACGAGGTCGTCGAGAGGCGGACGGTCGTCGACAATCCGACGACGGAGTTCGCCGTGGACTTCGCGCACAAGCCTGCCACCGGGGAAGCGCGCCTCCGGGTCGGCGGAATAGGCGTACAGCGTGCGTATGGCCGACCCGTCGTCATCCGACCACTCCGGCTTCGGAGTGGTCTCCGTCGCCGTGCTGACTGCCGAGTTCACTTGCATCCTTCCTCACCTCACGCCGTGGACCGACCTGTGTCGGACGAAGCCCCGACTGTCGCAACCGCTCTAGAACATGGGGTAGATCGACGCGTCGTTCTTCCTGCGGTTCTTCCTCCGCCGGTTCTTCTTGCGCCGGAACAACTTGTCCGCGATTTTTCGTAGGAAGGCCATACCGAAGTCCCCTTTCCGGGGTGTTGGGGGGTGCAGGGTGGGGCGAAGGTTGGGTCAGGAGAGCCCGAGCTCTTCGGCGAGGATGCGGGCGACCAGGTCATTGCCCTTGTCCGTGTAGTGCGCCCGGTCCACGAAGATCCAGTCCTTCTCGCCCATCGCCTCGGCGACGACGGGGTTGAGGTCGAAGAACCGGACGTCCTTCTTCTCGCAGCCGACCCGGACCGCGTCGGCGAACGCGCGCGAGACCTCCTTGGTGGAGATGTCGCCGTAGAGCTCTTCCCAGGTGCCCATCTTGGAGATGCGATCGATCTCGTCGAAGAGGAGTTGCTCCTCTGGTGCGTGGACGTTGCGCATCCACAGGGACATCGGCTGGAAGACGTAGGAGATTCGCGTCTGCGGTCCGGCCACTCGACGCCATGTGTCGAGGTGCCTCAGCGTCAGTTCGGCCGCGGCGTCGACGACCTTGGAAATGTCGCGCTGTACCTCGTCGTGGGTGGCGATGGTCTGCGTCTGCTCCGAGCGGCGACCGAAGATCTTGGAGCTCTTACGGTTGCGTTTGCGCAGATCATCCATCTGCTCGAAGTACTCGCCACAGAAAAAGAACGCGCCGTTGTCGCCCTGCTGCCATTCGGGAAGCCGGCCGACGGTCAGGTCGTTCAGTCCGGAGAAGAGGACGACTTCGTCGATCTCCGGCAACTGATGGCGATACAGCGTGAAGAGCAGCATCTCCTGCGTGGAGTTGTAACAGCGCCCCGCGAAGTTGAGCCAGGGCGCGGACGGTGCGTAACGGCTCCACAGCCGGGAGGTCAGGGTGTGCGCGTCGCTCGTGGTTCCGAAGCCCATCGCGGTCGAGCTTCCGGTCAGCACACGCACCGGTCCCGGTGGCACGTTCCCGCTGGCAGAGGCCTGTTCGCCGTTGGGGCCCACGGAGATCCGGAACCCCGACCGGTCGGTGTTGACCGTCGGCGAGGAGTAGTTCGCCCGATGGAAGTACATCAGGTACGGCTGATAGTTCCGTTGGCTCGGATCTTCAAATCTGTCGTATTCCCGCATCTGGGGGGTCAGTTCGTCGCGATGGAGTGCCACGGGTGGTCGTCCCTCGATTCTCAAAGGTCGGTTGGCGGGGTCCCCGCCGGCGTTGCCGGGAGGCGCCGGGCAGGGGATCGGTCACGGCTCGAACAGCGGGCCTCGGTGCAGTTTGTGCTGGGCTGCCTGCGCCAACGGCCTAACCACCAGGTGGTCGACGTTGACGTGTGCTGGTAGCCCGACGACCAGGGCGACGCACTCGGCGACGTCCTCGGCGCCCAGTGGGCGATCGACTCCCTCGTACACGGCGGCGGCTTTCTCCCGGTCGCCCCGCAGACGGTTGACGGCGAACTCCTCGGTGCGCACCATCCCCGGGGCGACCTCGATGACGCGGACCGGCTCCCCGTTGAGCTCCAGCCTCAGCGTTTCGGCGAGCGCGTGTTCGGCATGTTTGGCCGCGCTGTATCCGCCTCCCCCGTCGTAATTGGTGAACGCGGCGGTGGAGGTGACCGTCACGATCGTTCCGCCGCCGCCGGCGCGGAGAAGGGGCAGCAATGCCTGGGTCACCCGCAGGGTGCCGAGCACGTTGACCGCGAACATCCGCTGCCAGTCCTCGGGGGACGCGGCGGCTACCGGGTCCGCGCCAAGGGCCCCGCCGGCGTTGTTGACCAGCACGTCACAGGTATCCAGTTCTGCCGCGAAGCGCCGAACCGCGTGCTCGTCGGTGATGTCCACGGACACCCCCCGGGCTCCGGTCTCTTCTTCGAGCGCGCGCAGCCGATCTGCGCGTCTGGCCACTCCTACGACGTCGAACCCGTCCTTCACCAGGCGGCGAACGGTCGCCGCACCGATACCGCTGCTCGCGCCGGTCACCACTGCTTTGGGAGCCAACTGGTACCACCATCTATGTAGTCGGTTCTGCCGACCGTTCGGCCAAGGAGAGCGGTAATTCTTCAGGCATTCATCCTGAGGGCAGCCCGAAAAATCCCGTCGAGAGAGCGCACTTCGCCTTCGCCGCCCAGGGCACAGAAAGTCGAACACCAGAAGAAGTTTTTATTGTTAACAAAAATCGAAATGTTAAGGAGCACTCTCCGCACACACTTCGGAGAGAATCAACGACCGATCGGCGCACCACTCGAAACGGCACCACTGATTAGGGGAATCCGAAACTGTGAACAAAATGACCACAGATGGACACCGTCGCCCCACAGACCGCCATTCCCCCACTTCAAGCGCATGACAGAGGAGTCCCTGATCATGAAACCCGACAACGGCCCACCGCACTGTGGACGCAACCGAAACCGATGGCAACGGCACGATCCAGCCCCAACGCCTGTCTTTACGTGAATGAATGCAAGCAGCCCGTGATTGCACTCCCATAGCAAGACCAGCGATCCGCGCCGCCGCCCTGTCAACGACCGAACGGCAGGGACGAGCGTTTTCTTACAGCGCCAAGCTAGTTGTCCGAATAAGGCCCGTCAAGACTGCACTTCCACTCCGGGGAAAGCGGGCACATAACTCGTCCAAAAGTTCTTCAGGGCGGTTGACCCGCAGTTTCTTAAGGATTACCAGCCCTTTCCCATATCCTCACAGCAGGGCCGCGAAGATCCTTTTCAGAACCGGGGGTCGGAATATGCCCATTTCAGGGGTGAAGTGAAGGACCGGACCCGTACCGCTTGGTCGGTTTGCGCCTGGCCGGAGTGGCCGAATCCGGACAGTACAGACAATGGGCCACTGGGGCGAGCGGGGTATAGAGGCCGACCCGTGCTTCACCTGCCCGGCCACTGACCTGTTCGTTTCTCCCGAATTACTCCTCGAACGCCCGCCTCGGGGCATTCCCGGGACCCTGTCGATGGCGCCGCGTCCGACCGATGATCACATCACCTGTTCTTCGGGCAGAGGACCGTTCATGTTCCTGCCACGGGGAACCGGCGTGCCCGACGATCGGCCCGGACGACACCGCGCCGCGTCATCCCAGGAGCATGACGACGAGCACGACGGTCAGCAGTCCGATGTAGGCGATCGCGTGGGCCCGATCGGGAATCGGGCCGGCGACGCGTCGCACGACGGCGATCGTGGGCAGGGAGCCGGCGAGCAGCGCCGCTGCCGCGGTCAGATCGATGAAGCCGAGGTAACCCCCGCCCAATGCGTCGGCGGCCCCGGTGGAGGCGAACGCGTAGACGATCGTGCCGACGGCCGCGACGGGTGCGCTGAGCGGGTTGGCCATAGCAGCGGCACCGGCCATGGCCAGACCCTTGCGGCGCAGCAGTGGCACGGTCATCACGCTGCCTCCCACACCGAGAAAACCGGCCACCGCGCCGATACCGATTCCCCCCGTGGTCGCTGTGAAAGGCCCGAGCGGCCGAGGCACGGCTTCGGTGCCGTGGGCGAGAAAGCCTTTCCTGACGAGGCTGTCGATGATGGTGACGGCAAGATAGGCGATGAACAGCGCCCGAAGTACGCCTTCGTCGACCAGCGTTGCGGCGAGCGCGCCGATCCCGCCCCCGATCCCGACGAACAACGCGAGCGGCCACACGTACTCCTTTTGCAACAGCCCGGAACGCCAGTGGGCAGCCGTGGCGGTAAGGGAGTTCACCATCATGACCGCCGTGGACGTGGCGACGGCGACATGCATCGCGTCATCGGCCGGTGTGGAGTTCACGAACGCGAATCCGTAGACGACCGGGACGACGACGAACCCGCCACCGAAGCCGAACAGAACGGTGGTTGCACCGCTCAGGCAACCGAAGGCGAAGAAAGCCGGAAAAGAACTCAGCACTCTTCGACGGTAGAGACGCGCACCGTGTCCCGCATTCGATACAACGTCAGGTCCTTTCGAGTTTCGGACAACCCGACTAGCCTGGTCGCGTGCGCAACACCCCGATCGACGTAGTGGACCACCTCGACCGTGCGGTGCTGGCCATCGGCACGGATTACCCTCCGGACCATCTCCTGCGCACCCACCGGCACCGTCGTGCCCAGTTCCTCTACGGGGCGACGGGGGTCATGCGGGTCGAGACGGCCGAGGGCACGTGGACCGTGCCGACCCAGCGCGCGGTCCTGGTGCCGGCGGGTACCGATCATCAGGTCACCATGGTGAATGTCAGCACCAGGAGCCTCTACATCGAACCGGCTGCCGTGCCATGGTTCCCGAAGCGGTGCCAAGTCGTGGACGTCTCGTCGCTGCTGCGCGAACTCCTGCTGGAGGCGGTGGACATCGAACCGATGTATCCGCGTCGCGGTCGCGACGCGGCCGTCGTCGCGTTGATCCTGCACGAGATCAGCAGGTTCGCCCCTTTGCCATTTGAATTGCCGTTGCCGAACGACGACCGCCTGCGCAGGCTCTGCGAGCGTTTTCTCGGCGCCCCGCAGATCCACGACTCCCCGGCCCGGTGGGCGGCAGACCTGCACGTGAGCGAACGGACACTCACCCGGCTCTTTTCCGCGGAAACCGGGATGAGCTTCACCCGGTGGCGCCAACGTGCCTGCGTCCTGCACTCCCTGCCACTGCTCGCCGGCGAACAGAGCATCGCCTCCATAGCGGCGAGCCTCGGTTACGAGAGCCCGGCCGCGTTCTCGACGATGTTCCTCAGGGTTCTGGGCTCGTCCCCCAGGGACTACCGGTCCTCGGCAGAGCGCAATCGATGAGCCCTTTCCTCGGGGAAGCCGTGAGTGACGGTTGACGAACCGTCCATGGGGTGGTTGCCGTCACGGCTCGGCCCCGTGCGGGGATCTCCCGCACATCCGGACCGTGCTGCGCTTTTCCCCGTACGCGAGCGTGCGGTGTGGCCCGGGTCCGGTCCACACCGCACGCTTCACCGGTGCCGTGCGACGACGGCGAAGCCCGGGAGCCGCTAGCCCAACCGGGCACGCAGCGCCTCGTACTCCTCCCAAAGCCCACCGGGCAGGTGGTCGCCGAACTTCTTGAAGAACTCCGGGATCAGGTCGGCTTCCTGACGCCAGACGTCACGATCGACGGTGAGCAGCAGGTCGAGGTCGTCCTGACCGAGGTCGAGCCCATCGGTGTCGAGTGCGCCGGAGGCCGGCAACAGCCCGATCGGGGACTCCACCGCGTCGGCCCGGCCGTCGAGCCGTTCCACGATCCACTTGAGCACCCGGCTGTTCTCGCCGAACCCCGGCCACACGAAGCGGCCCTCGCCGTCCTTGCGGAACCAGTTGACGTAGAAGACGCGCGGCAGCAGGGAGGCATCGGCGCGCTCCCCGACCGCGAGCCAGTGCGCGAAGTAATCGCCCATGTTGTACCCGCAGAAAGGCAGCATTGCGAAAGGATCGCGACGCAGCTCCCCCACCGTGCCCTCGGCCGCCGCGGTCTTCTCCGACGCGACGTTGGCGCCGAGGAAGACGCCGTGGCGCCAGGTGAAGGACTCCGTGACCAGGGGGACGGCGCTGGCGCGTCGGCCACCGAACAGAATCGCCGAGATCGGCACCCCCCGGGGGTCCTCCCACTCGGGGGCGATGGTCGGAGCCTGAGCGGCGGGCGTGGTGAACCGCGAGTTGGGATGGGCCGCGGGCTCGGTGGAGTCAGGGGTCCAGTCGCGCCCCTTCCAGTCGGTCAGGTGCGCGGGCGGCTCGTCGGTGAGCCCCTCCCACCAGACGTCGCCGTCGTCGGT
Organism: Nocardiopsis ansamitocini; assembly: GCF_030268225.1. Taxonomy (GTDB): domain Bacteria; phylum Actinomycetota; class Actinomycetes; order Streptosporangiales; family Streptosporangiaceae; genus Nocardiopsis_D; species Nocardiopsis_D ansamitocini. Next base: position 92,192 of record NZ_BSQG01000009.1, read on the forward strand.
GAGCGCCACATTGGTGAAGATGCTGTGGCCCCACAGCGCCTGGACCGCGTTGGCGTTGGTTTCCTGGCCGGTCCCGGGAGCGACACCGAAGAACCCGGCCTCTGGGTTGATGGCGTGCAGCCGCCCGTCGTCGCCGAAGCGCATCCAGGCGATATCGTCGCCGACCGTCTCGACCTTCCAGCCGGGAATGGTCGGGCTGAGCATGGCCAGGTTGGTCTTGCCACACGCGCTGGGGAAGGCCGCCGCGACGTAACGGGGCTCGCCCACCGGCGGGGTCAGCTTGACGATGAGCATGTGTTCGGCCAGCCAGCCCTCGTCGCGGGCCATCACCGAGGCGATCCGCAGGGCGTAGCACTTCTTGCCCAGTAGGGCGTTGCCGCCGTATCCGGAGCCGTAGGACCAGATCTCCCGGCTCTCGGGAAAGTGCGAGATGTACTTGTCCGGGTTGCAGGGCCAGGCGACGTCCTCCTGGCCGGGCTCCAGCGGTGCGCCCACGGAGTGGACCGCCCTGACGAAGGAGCCGCGCTCCTCGATGAGCCGCAGGGCCGGGGCTCCCATACGGGTCATGATGCGCATCGACACCGCGACATAGGCGGAGTCGGTGATCTCCACCCCGAGCTGGGAAATGTCCCCTCCCAGCGGCCCCATGCAGAACGGGACGACGTACATGGTGCGTCCGCGCATACAGCCCGCGAAGACGGTGGAGAACGTCGCGCGCATCTCAGCGGGATCGACCCAGTTGTTGGTGGGACCGGCGTCCTCCTCCTTCTCCGAGCAGATGAACGTGCGGTCCTCGACCCGGGCGACATCGCCGGGGTCGGAGCGGCAGTAGAAACTGTCCGGACGCAGTTCGGGGTTGAGGCGGGTCAGGGTTCCCTGCTCGACGAGCAGGGTGGTGAGCCGCTCCCACTCAGCGTCGGAGCCGTCGCACCAGACGATCTCGTCGGGCCGGGTCAGATCCGCGATGTCACGCACCCAGTCGACCAACTCTTGATGGCTGGTCGGGGACACACCGGCGTGGGCTGCCGTAACAGACACGGTTTCTCCTCCTTGTGGGGTCACGACCGCATCATGAACGACGGACTCCCCTCCCGGCCAGTTGGCCTAGACCTTGGACTAGACCAATTTATCTCTCCCAAAACATGCTTTGAGCTGCATATATGCTCGAAAAATACCCGTGGGAGCGGTCTCATGGATCGACATACTTGATTTTCCTTGCTCCCCCTTCCGCCTCATAAAAGAGCCCGTTCAACAGCGATTACGGGATCGATACGTCCCCCAGCACCGCAGGTGGTCCACCAAAAACGGGCGAGTCATCGGCCGTCCATGGCCACCGGGACGACACCGCAGCGGCGCTGGTCAGTCGGCACAGCGGTGCAGGGGCGGCCCTTCCAAGGCGCAATGGGACGTAGCGGCACGGTTCGGCCGCCGGAGCGGGTTGCGGATGGTGAAGGCGGCCAGCACGCCGCCCACGATGCACAGTCCGCCGCACAACCAGACCGCCGAACGAAAACCCGTGTCGAAAACGGCGGGATCGAGGTAGGCGCCTCCGGTGATGCCGACCGCCGCGGGAAGCACCGCCACGGCGATCAGGCCGGCGGCCCGGGAGACGTCGTTGTTCACGGCGGAGGCGACTCCTGCGTGTTCCCGGGGCGCCGCCTCCAGCGCGGTCGTGGTCAACGGGGCCACCACCGTGGCGAGCCCCGCACCGAGGACGAGGACGGCCGGCAAGACGTCGACCAAATAGCCGGCATCGGCACCCGCACGCGACATCAGAGCCAGTCCCGCACCGACGATCACCGGCCCCACTGCCATTTGCAGCCGGGGGCCGATCCGGGTGGCCAGCGCGCCCGAACTCGCCGAGAAGGCCAGCATGATCGCCGTGAGCGGCAGCAACGCGATCCCGGAGGCAAGAACCGAGTACCCGCTGACCTGCTGAAGCTGGATGGGCAGCAGGAACAGCGCGGCACCCAGCGCGCCATAGACGATGAAGGTCACCGCGTTGGCCGCCCGGAACTGTGCGGAGGCGAGCAGCCCCAACGGCAGAATCGGGTGCGGGGTGCGCCGCTCCCAGACGAAGAAGCCGGGCAGGCACAGCAGTGCGGCAGCGACACCCAGCAGGACCAAGGGCGCATCCCAACCGCGGACGGGGCCCTCGATGAGTGCGTAGGTCAACCCGATCAACCCGCCGGTGATCAGCACACCCCCGATGACGTCAACGTTGCCGACCGCGGCACGATCCCGGGATTCGGGGACGTGGCGCAGGCTGATCAGCACCACGACAGCGGCCAGCGGCAGGTTGATGAGGAAGATCAACCGCCACGAGTACGCCTCGACCAGCCATCCCCCCAGGAAGGGGCCCAGTGCGGTGGCGACTCCACCGAGCCCCGACCAGGCTCCGATGGCCTTACCCCGGTCCTGGGCGGTGAAGGACCCCTGCAGGATCGCCAGGCTGCCCGGGATGAGCAGCGCGGCACCCACCCCTTGGAGCGCTCGGCCGACGATCAGCAGGAACGCGCTGGGGGCCATCGCGCACAGCAACGAGGCCAGAGCGAACCACACCACCCCGGCGACGAAGACCCTGCGCCGGCCGTAGCGGTCGCCGAGCGCGCCTGCCACCAGCAGAAGACCGGCCAGGGTCATCATGTAGGCGGTCACAACCCATTGGAGGTCCGCCAGGCCGGTGTCGAACTCACGGCCGATGGTGGGAAGCGCGATTCCCACCACCGTGGAGTCAATGGCGGCCAGGGCCGACCCCAGGACGGTGGCCAGCAGGATCCACCGCCCTTGCGGGCTGCGGTACTCGACCGCGGCCTCCGAGAGACTTCCCGACTCGGACATGGCATCCGCCTTCGCTCGACCAGGGCCACCGAATCCGACGCCTTCTCCCGACGGCCACAGCGTAACCCTCCTACCCGGTGGCGGCCGGGACAGCGCGTCCGATTCGTTCAAGAAAACCGGCGGGCAGTACGCATAGCGTGGCCGGTATGGCAATCACATTCGATCTGGTCGGCCTGGTCGTGGCCGACATGGGCGCATCACTGGCGTTCTACCGACGGCTCGGGCTGGACCTCCCGGCCGAGGCGGACAAGGAACCGCACGTCGAGGTGGCATTGCCCAGTGGGCTGCGGTTGGCCTGGGACACCGCAGAAGTCATCCGCTCCTTCGACCCCGACTGGGTCGCGCCCTCGGGCGGGCACGGCATGAGTCTGGCGTTCGCGTGCACAAGCGCGGCCGAAGTGGACGCGGCCTACACCGACCTGGTGGGGGCGGGCTACCGCGGACACAAGGAACCATGGGACGCGTTCTGGGGGCAGCGCTACGCGGTGGTGCTCGACCCCGACGGCACCGTGGTCGACCTGTTCGCGACACTGCCCGACTGATCAGGGCGCCCCCTGAGAAGCACGCCCAGGGGAGCGCCGGCCAGGGCCCGCACCTCGCGGGAGAGGTGGGCCTGGTCCGCGTAGCCCGTGACAGCGGCCGCCTCTGCGGCGGGCGTCCCGGAGCGGCCGAGGTCGAGCGCACGGTTCATCCGCAGAATCCGGGCCAGTGTCTTGGGACCGTAGCCGAAGACGTCCAGGCAGTGCCGGTGCAACTGACGCGCCCCCAGCCCTACTTCCTCGGCGGTCGTGGCAACCGGGGTCCCCGACGCCAACAACGCAAGGACGGAACGGGTACGCGGATCGGGTGCTCCCCGGGTTCGCCACAGTTCGACCGTCAGCGTTTCCAGTGCCGCCCCCTGTTCGGTAGCCTCCGCGATCTGCTCCTCCAACCGGCGCACCCGCGCACTCGGCCACAGATCCGTGAGCGGTACCCGGAGGTCGCGCAGGTCGGCGGCGCGCACTCCGAGCAGCACGGGCCCGGCACCGGGGGTGAACCGTACCCCGTTGTAGGACGCGTCGGGTCTGCCCGGGTAGAGCTTCGCCACGGTGTCGGGGCCCGCGACCAACAGTGCTCCGTCCACCCAGATCAGGTCCACGCATCCGTCTGGCAACACCCGGCGCTCGGTGTCCCCGGCCAGGTCCCGACTCCACCAGAGGACCGCCCCGGGCAGGGCGGACGGCCTTTCCCGATACATGCTCCAAGTCTCGCACCCGGCACCGCAAAACGGTTGGCCGCCCGCAGCGAATACTCGGCGTTTACACCGCTGGCCAGCGGGGATGACGCGATATCTGGTGCGCGGACACAGCGGACACAGCGGACACAAACGAAGGGACTGTTGACATGACCGTGACCACCGAGACGAACCCATCGCCCACCGGGGGGCGGCACCGTTGGGCGGTCGGACTCGCTGTCCCCGTCCTCGTGCTGGTCGGTGCGTGCGGCACCACGATGCCCGAAGAAGGCGCCGCCCAGAGCACCGCCGCCGCGGCCCCCTCCACCGCGACGACGCCGACCGGACAGCAGGACGGCACTCCGGCGAGCAGCGAGCCCGGGCAGGAGGATGCCGCGGCCTCCGCCTGTACCTCAGCGGACGTGGCGATCGAGCTGGGCGGTGGCGACGCCGGGGCGGGATCGGTCAACCGCGACATCGTGGTGACCGACACCGGGGCAACCGACTGCACCCTGAACGGGTACCCGGGACTGGCGTGGGTGGACGCCGACGGCAACCAGATCGGCGGGTCCGCCGAGCGGGACGGTTCCGACCACTCGGTCGTCACGCTCTCCCCCGGAGACTCGGCCACGGCTTCCTACCGGCAGGCCAATCCGCTGAACTTCCCCAAGGAGGAGTGCGACCCCACCGACGCGGCAGGGTTGCAGGTCATCCTCCCCGAGACCGACGAGCCGTTCTTCGTCCGGGTCGACGACGCCACGGCGTGCGCCGGCGACGTGGGCGCACCACAGGTCCGCCCCTTCGTCGCGGGCTAGAGGAACGGTCCGAGACGACGACGGGGGATCCGCCCCGGGAACAACGGTCCCGGGCAGGTCGGGGCCGCCCGACCCGTGACGCTAGCCTGTGGGTGCCAACGTGCGCCGACCCAGCCGGAGAAGACCTCGATGAACCGTTTTGCCAGGACCGCAGCGGCCAGCCTCGCGGGCGCAGCCCTGTTCGCCTCGGCCGCGTGCCAGGCCGAGTCCCCCGAGCCGGAGTCCCAGAACGACAACGGCGAGGCGGTCGGGCCAGCCGCGGTGGACTCCACCGTCACCGGCGCGACGCTGAGCACCAGCGAAGGCGACATCGAGGTGGTGCTGTTCCCCGAGCAGGCACCGCAGACAGTGGGCAACTTCGTGGGGCTGGCCGAGGGTGCTACTACAGCCAACCCCGAGACCGGCGACGAGCGGTTCTACGACGGCACGGTGTTCCACCGGATCATCCCGGACTTCATGATCCAGGGCGGCGACCCAACGGGGACCGGCACCGGAGGGCCCGGATACACCTTCGGTGACGAGATCGACCCGGAACTCACCTTCGACGCGCCCGGCAAACTGGCGATGGCCAACGCCGGGCCCGGCACCAACGGGTCGCAGTTCTTCATCACTTCGGCGGCGACCCCGCACCTGGACGGCAAGCACACCATCTTCGGCGAGCTCGCCGACGAGGCCGGCCAGGATGTGGTGGCCGCCATCTCCGCAGTACAGACCGACCCTTCCGACCGGCCCACCGAGGACGTGGTGCTGGATTCGGTGACCATCCACCGTTCCGGGGACTGATCGCGGGGGGGGGTGAGTACCCACCAGGTGCTCACCCCCGCAAAGGCCGGGGCTCCTTCAAGCGGCCCTGAACACCTGCTGCTCGTGCCATGACACGTGGTCGGCGTGTACCCCGGCGGTACCGGTCGGGGTGAGGAGCAAACGGCCGTGCAGGGCACCCACCTGGGTGTGCGCCGCGGAAGCGTTCCCGGCGAAGGCCGGGGAGACCACGACCTGCAACCGGGCGGTCAGCCCCAGCACCCCCTTGTCGAAGAGCTTGTGGTGCAGTGCACACAGGCACAGCCCGTTGTCGAGGTCGTCGGGGCCGTCGAAGGCCCACCAGCGCACGTGCGCCGCGTCCAGCCCGACCGAGGCAGCGGCACCGAACCGACCGGCGAAACCGCAGAAGGCGCAGGTATGCCGGTAGGCGGTCAGTACCTGTTGACGAAACCGCGGGTCGCGGCGCCGCCCCGAACGGGAGACGACCGCGGCCAGTCGTGCGGTGTCGAGGTCGAGCCCTGCCATGCGACAGATGTCGTCATGGAGGGAAGGGGCGAAATTGTCGTCCAGAATCGCCTGGGCAAGAGTCGACAGCGCCTCGGGACGGTCCAGTAGCTCGGCGGCCAACTCCGGGCCGAGGCGGCCGCTCGCCCCACTGTCGCGCAGTTTGACGGGGGACGGACCGGGGCTGCCACCACCGTCGACAGTACGCACGATCCACACACCGTCGTCGGTGCTCAAATGGTGAAAGGGATAGTGGGGACCGCCCGCGCCCGGGGCGGCGAACTCGCTGATCAGCGCCTGGAGTTCGGCCTCGGCGGCCGAGTACCCGATCGGAGCCGCACCTCCCAGACGTTGGAAATGCGCCAGCGCGTAGAGCAGCAGTAACGGCTTGTGGGGGGCTCGCCGGCCGTTGCTGCGCCCCATCCGCACCCGCAGAACCCGCTCCAGGACATCCACGGCCACCAGCGTAGAAGACCGCCGATGGCCCTGACGCCGCACGACTCGTCGGTGACGATCCGCTCTGCCGACTGGTACCCCTGACAGCGGTGGTGTCCTGACACGGTGCCGGCCGGGCACCGCCGCGTCACCTTCCGGTGTTCAACGCCAGGACGGAGACGAGGTCGTAGGCCACGTGCGAGGCCGCGGTCGCGGTGATCTGAGCGTGGTCGTAGGCGGGTGCGACCTCGACGACGTCGCCGCCCACCAGATTGCATGCGGCCAGTCCGCGCAGGATCTCCAGAAGTTCGCGGCTGGTCAGCCCACCCGCCTCGGGTGTCCCGGTACCGGGGGCATGGGCGGGATCGAGCACGTCGATGTCCACCGAGACGTAGAGAGGACGGTCACCGATGCGCTGGCGCAGCGCGTCCGTGATCTCGTCGACACCGCGCCGCATCACGTCGGCGGACGTGACGATGCCGAACCCGAACCGGCGGTCTTCCTCCAGATCCCGTTTTCCGTAGAGGGGGCCGCGGATTCCCACGTGCGCGATGGCCTCGGTGTCGAGGATCCCCTCCTCGATGGCACGCCGGAACGGCGTGCCATGGGTGTAGGGCTCGCCGAAGTAGGTGTCCCAGGTGTCCAGGTGCGCGTCGAAGTGCAGCATCGCGACGGGACCGTGCACGCGATGCAGCGCACGCAGCAGAGGAAGCGCGATCGTGTGGTCACCGCCCAGGGTCACCAGGCGGGTTCCCGTCGTGACCAGCCCCGAGGCCGCGGCATCGATGGCCTCCACGGCGTCCCCGATCGAGAAGGGGTTGACGGCGATGTCCCCTCCGTCGGCCACCTGTACCCGGTCGAAGGGCGAAACGTCCAGGCCGGGGTGATAGGGCCGCAGCAGCCGACTCGCCTCCCGAATCGCCGCGGGTCCGAAACGTGCCCCGGGCCGGTAGGAGACCCCGGTGTCGAAGGGCACCCCCACCACGGCGATATCGGCGCGCTCGACCTGGTCCAGACGCGGGAGCCGCGCGAACGTGGCCGGGCCCGCGAAACGCGGCGTCCGGCTGGAGTCGATGGGACCGATCGGGCTGTTCATACTCCCCCTCGTGTTCTCGACCGGCCGGTGATCATCATGGGCCGGACCGGCACAACCGTTGTCGACCATGCGAAAAAACCACAAATCTCCAGGTCAAAGACGACTATGTGCACCGTAGAGTCTCAACAGGCAGCAATTAAGTGGATGATCCGTACCAACAGCTGATCGAGTCTGGATCGAACGCCCAGTGAGTTCGCGTTTTCTCGCACGTGGAAGTGACCACGTGCCACACACCATTCCGTTGCGGTCCATCATCGGGCGGCGCGATCTGGCCCTGCGGGTCCTTGTGCCCGGATTCGACGACGAGACGGGAATCCGCTGGTCGGTGGTCAGCGAGATTTCCGACCCGGTGCCCTACCTTCTCGGCGGTGAGTTGCTGTTGACCGCAGGGGTCAACCTGGCCACGGACGTCGACGAAGTCGACCGGTACGTGTCGGGGCTGGTCGGAGCAGGAGTCGCTGCTGTCGGCTTCGGTGTGACACCGGTCCATGACCGTGTTCCCACCCGGCTCGTCGAATGCTGTCGAGCACGAGGGATGCCGCTGGTCGAGGTTCCACGTGAAACACCGTTCGTAGCGATCAGTCAGGCGGTCGGCGCGGCGTTGGAGGAGGTGCACCTCACCGGCCTGCGCCGGCTCGACAACGCCCATCGTGCTCTGACGACGGCTGCCATCGGGGTCGACGCGGTCGACACGATCCTGACAACCCTCGGACAGAGCCTCGGCTGTTGGGGGGCGCTCATCGGCGACCGGCTGCTGGGCCATACCGGCTCCGTGCCGCCGCTGTCCGAAGAAGCCACCCGGCTGATCGGCCGGCTGCGTCCTGCCCGCGGACCTCGCAGCGCCAAACTGCGCATGCCCCCCGACGAACTGTTCCTGCACGTGGTCGGGGAGGGCCCCGGAATTCGCCGGGTCCTGGTGGTGGGCCGGGCCCGCCCGCTGGACCCGACCGATCGGGCTGTCCTGGGAACGGCCGTGGCGCTGCTGGGCCTGCTCGCCCACCCTGAGCAGGCCGACTCCGCCGATATCGGCCGACTGGCGGTGCGACTTCTGTTGCAACCTGTCGGGGACGTTCCCCTGCTTCCCCTGCTGCGCGAGCTGACGGGTGAAAGCGGCGCGGACGCTTTCCGGGTGGTGCGCGCACGGTGGGCAGGCCGCGGCCTGCCCGACCATCCCGCGCTCCTGCACACCCGGTTGGTGGACGTCCGGGAGGACGACCGGGGCCTACCTGTGGTCTGCGCAGTTCTCGCCGACCGCGGTACCCGCTCCAGGAACCTCACCCTGCTGCGCGAACTGCGCGCCGCCGGATGGCTGGCCGGCCTCAGCGGACCGGTGGGAATCGAGGACCTGCCCCACGCCGACCGGCAGGCGTCAGCACTCCTGATCCGCGCCGAGGCGGCCCGACGCCCGCAACTGCCCGACGAAGCCCCCGACCCGATGGGCGACGTGTTGGGGACCGACCAGGCCAGATCTGCGGCCCGCGCGCTGTTGGGGCCGTTGGCCGAAGAAGGCGAGTCCGCGCGGACCCTGCGCACGACGCTACGGGTCTGGCTGGCCAATCACGGCGGATGGGACCGCACCGCCGCGGTGCTCGGGGCGCATCGCAACAGCGTTCGCTACCGGATCGGCCGTATCGAACGCGATCTGGGCGTGGACCTGGCCGACCCCGAACAACGGATGCGCCTGTGGTTCGCGCTGTCCCGTTTCCCGAGCGGCTGACCGGCCGGGGTCAGCCCAGCCGGGACAGCAGACCGCCGATGAGCAGCCCGCACCCCAGGAGCGCGAAGAGCACACCCATTCCGCACAGGATCCACACCACCAGTACGCCCGACCTGTCCCCGGCGATCCGGAACTTTGCGGGGTCGTCGGGCAGGTGGAGGACCTGGACCGGCTGCCCGATGCCGTAGTTCGGCGTGGCGGTGCCGCCCGCCGAGCGCTCCCGGTACTCCCAGCCGTTGGCCGCCCGGTAGGCCACGACAGGGTGGAAGTACACGTGCGTACGGCGATGGCCGTCGGAGTCTCTTCGGGTACTGGTGCTGCGCACGATGTCGATCACCCGGCCGGGGACCGCGATCCCCACGCGCGCGAAATGCTTCTCGCGTCGGCGCACCACTGTGCCGACGACCGCGAGGGCCATTCCCACTAGTGCGAACACTCCACCGATCAGCAATAGAACCATGGCACCCCTCGATTGGGGCGAATTTACCACCGCGCCGACCGCGTCGGACAGAGCGCCGGAACGTGTCCGGTGCCGGTGGCCGGCACCGGACACGTCCGCCGGCCTAGCGGCCCGTGCCGCCCAACCCCTTGTCCAACCCGGCCCTGCGCAAGGCATCAGCCAGCGCGCCGGTCGGAGCCGGCTCGTTGCGGCCACCACGCCGCTCACGGCCGTTGCCTCCACCTCCTCCGCCACGCTGACGTCCGCCGGACCGTTCGCCACCGCGCCGTTCCCCGCCCCCGGAACCGCCCGTACCGGAGGTGCGCTTCTCGACCTCGTCGTCCAGACGAAGGCTGAGCGAGACGCGCTTGCGCGGAACGTCGACGTCCAGCACCTTCACCCGCACGATGTCGCCGGGCTTGACCACCTCGCGGGGGTCCTTGACGAAGGTCGTGGACATGGCCGACACGTGCACCAGTCCGTCCTGGTGCACGCCCACGTCCACGAACGCGCCGAAGGCGGCCACATTGGTGACCACGCCCTCCAGCAGCATTCCGGGCTCCAGGTCGGAAAGCTTCTCCACCCCTTCCTTGAAAGCGGCGGTCTTGAAGGCCGGTCGTGGGTCGCGCCCCGGCTTCTCCAGCTCGGCGAGGATGTCGGTCACCGTGGGCAGGCCGAAGGTCTCGTCCACGAAGTCCTCGGGACGCAGCGCACGCAGTTTCGTGCCCGCACCGATCAGCTGGGTGAGGTCATCGCCCGTGGAACTCAGGATCCGGCGCACCACCGGGTACGCCTCAGGGTGCACGCTGGAGGAGTCCAGCGGGTCGTCCCCGCCGGGGATGCGCAGGAAGCCCGCGCACTGCTCGAATGCCTTGGGCCCCAGACGCGGCACGGCCTTGAGCGCCGTGCGGGACCGGAACGGGCCGTTGGAGTCGCGGTGTGCGACGATGCCCTGCGCCAATCCCGCGCTGATGCCCGAGACCCGGCTCAACAACGGCGGCGACGCCGTGTTGACGTCCACTCCCACGCCGTTGACGCAGTCCTCCACGACCGCGTCCAGCGAGCGCGACAACTTCAGTTCGGACAGGTCGTGCTGGTACTGGCCGACACCGATCGACTTGGGGTCGATCTTGACCAGCTCGGCCAACGGGTCCTGGAGACGCCGGGCGATGGAGACCGCTCCGCGCAGCGAGACGTCGAGATCGGGCAGTTCCGCGGAGGCATAGGCCGAGGCCGAGTACACCGAGGCACCGGCCTCCGAGACCACGACCTTGGTGAGGGTGAGGTCGGAGTGGAGTTTGATCAGATCGGCGGCAAGCCGGTCGGTCTCGCGCGAGGCGGTCCCGTTGCCGATGGCGATCAGTTGGACGTCGTGTTTGCGGGCCAGTCCGGCCAGCACGGAAATGGACTCGTCCCAGCGCCTGCGGGGCTCGTGCGGGTAGATGGTGGCGGTGTCCAGGACCTTGCCGGTGGCGTCCAGGACCGCGACCTTCACACCGGTGCGCAGGCCCGGATCCAGCCCCATGGTGGGCCGGGTGCCGGCCGGCGCGGCCAGGAGCAGGTCACGGAGGTTCGCGGCGAAGACACCGACCGCTTCCTCCTCGGCTGCCTGCCACAACCGCATCCGCAGGTCGATGTCCAACCGGACCAACACCCTGGTGCGCCAGGCCCAGCGGACGGTGTCCAGCAGCCAACGGTCGCCCGGGCGGCCACGGTCGGCGATGCCGAAGTGGTTGGCGATGCGCACCTCGTAACCGCTGGGTCCCGGACGCTCCCCCTCACCGGCAGGCGCCTCTTCGGGCTCCAGAGTGAGGTCGAGGACCTCCTCCTTCTCCCCCCGGAACATCGCCAGGACCCGGTGCGAGGGCAGTTTCGCGAAAGGCTCGGCGAACTCGAAGTAGTCGGCGAACTTCGCGCCGGCCTCCTCCTTGCCCTCGCGCACCCGCGACGACAGACGCCCCTGCTCCCACATCCGCTCGCGCAGGACCCCGATCAGGTCGGCGTCCTCGGTGAAGCGCTCCACCAGGATGGATCGGGCCCCCTCCAGAGCAGCGGCCGCATCGGCGACGCCCCGCTCCGGGTCCGCATAGCCGACCGCCTCGGCCCGGGGATCACGGCCGGGGTCGCCGATGAGCAGGTCGGCCAGCGGCTCCAGCCCGGCCTCCCGGGCGATCTGCGCCTTGGTACGACGCTTGGGCTTGTAGGGCAGATAGACGTCCTCGAGTCGGGCCTTGGAGTCGGCCGCCATGATCTGCGCTTCCAGCGCCTCGTCGAGTTTGCCCTGGCTGCGCACGGATTCGAGGACAGCCGTGCGCCTGTCCTCAAGTTCCCGCAGGTAGCGCAACCGCTCCTCAAGCGCGCGCAGTTGCGCGTCGTCGAGCATCTCGGTGGCTTCCTTGCGGTAGCGCGCGATGAAGGGCACGGTCGAACCGCCATCGAGGAGGTCAACCGCTGCCTTGACCTGGCGATCCCGCACTCCGAGCTCTTCGGCGATGCGCTGGTGAATAGAAGTCGTCACAATCCTGATCCGCTCTCTGCCTGGGGTACAGGTTGCATTGTTTCGCTGTCGGCGGCTGCTTGTCCCCGCGTCCACCGGACCGGGGCCGACCGTCGGCTCAGCGACCGCTCGTGACCCGGCGCAGTTCGGCACGGGCTTCGACGGCCTCGGGCACCCCGAGTTCCGTGAAGATCTCGGTGGCCTCGACGAGCATCGACGCGGCCGCATCCGGTTCGACCGTATCGGCCGGCAGCCGTCCCAGACCGTACAGCGCCTGGGCCTCGGCGAAACGCTCGTGCCGGTCGCGGGCCAGCCGCAGCGCCCGCTCGTGGGAGACCCGTGCTTCCGCGTAGCGCTTGCCGCGAGCGTAGGTGACGCCGAGGTCGTTGCCCACCTCGGCGTCCGCGCTGTGCTGGGCGGTCTGCTCGCCCAACGCAAGAGCGTGCAGGTGCGCGGCGACCGCTTCGTCGAGCCGGCCGGTCTCGCGCAGCGCGATCCCGATACCGTTGCGGGTGTAGGTCTCCCCTGCGGTGTCCTCAAGAGTCAAAAACAGGTCCAGCGCCTGCCGGAAACGGTCCAACGCGCTGGTAGGGGCCCCTTGCCGCACATCGATCTCGCCGAGGATCCGCAGCGCAGCCGCCCGGCAGTCGTCCAGACGGGGGCCGTGCTCGCCGGCCAGAACCGCGTCACAGCATTCCCTGGCCTCGTCGAGATCGCCCAACTGGAGGTGGACCAGGGCGATGTTGGTGCGCTGACGGACCTCCTGTTCCAGGTCCTGGGAGGAGGCCGTGTGGGCCAACACCAGTTCCAGGCACTCCAAGCACTCACGGAACCGGCCCATCCGCTCCAGCACCATCGCCATGTTCGCCCTGGCCCGGGCCTCCCCGTTGGCGTCGCCCAACACGGTGAAGATGTCCCGGGCCTCGGTGAGCAGGGACAACGAGAGGTCGAACCGTCCCGAAAGGCAGTGCGCGATCCCCAGTCCGATGAGGGTGACCGCGCTGCCCATGTCGTCACGGTCGGCACGACTGGCCTCCAGGGCCTGCTCGTGGGTGCTGAGCCACAGCTCCGTCTGGCCGTGTGCGGCGTAGAAACGCCACAGCGCGTTGGCCAGCTGCCATGCCTGCGTACTGCGCTTGCACGCGGCGAAGTGGTCCACGACCGCCGCCAGGTTCTCCCGATGGAACTCGAACCAGTGCACGGCCTCGGACCAGGTGGACCAGCTGGAGCGGTACCGCGAGGAGGGGACTGCGTCTACCTCGTACTCGTGCCCGCGCGGCCCCAAAAGTTCGGCCGCCTGACTGGCGCTGCGCAGGTAGTGCTCGCTCAGACGCAGCCGGCTCTCCTCGACGTCGTCGACGGCCAACCGGGACACCGCCTGATCGCGGGCGTACTCACCGATCAGGTCGTGGAAACGGTAACGGTCGACATCGGACTCCTCCAACAGACAGACGCTGACCAACTCCTGGAGGAGGTCGTCGGTGTCGGGAAGGTCCTGGTCGAGCAGTGCTGCCGCGCCGTGCAGGTCGACGCTGGTGCCGATCATCAGTCCCATGCGCAAGAAGGCACTCTTCTGCTCGGCGTTGAGGCTCTGATAGGAGAGTTCGAAGATCGCCTCGACGCTGTGCCCCTCGGTGCGCAGCTCGCGAAACCTGCGGTCCTGCGCGCCGAGCCGCTGTGCGACGTGGGCGAAGGTCCAGCGAGGCCGGGTGGTCATACGGCCGGCGACGATGCGCAGCGCCAAGGGGAGCCCACCGCACAGGCGGATCACCCGGTAGGTGGACTCGGGGTCGGCGGTGGTTCGCTCCGTCCCCAGCACCGTGCTGAGCAGTTCCTTCGCTTCTGCCACCTGCAACATTCCCAGCGAGACGTGCCGGGCCCCGCTCAGCCCCGCGAGATCGTTGCGGCTGGTGACAAGGGTGAAGGAGCCTGGACCGGCCGCGAGGAGCGGGCTCACCTGGGCCTGGTTGACCGCGTTGTCCAAGACGATCATGATCCGCTTGTCCACGAGGATGGACCGCCAGAGTGCGGCTCGTTCCTGAGCGGAGTCGGGGACGGCGTCGGGCTCCACCCCTACCGCGCGCAACAGGCTGCCCAGCGCGAGGGCCGGATCGGCCGGCTCCTGGTCGACGGTATGTCCGTAGAGGTCGACGAAGAGTTGACCGTCGGGGTAGTGGTCGGCGATACGGTGCGCGGCGTGGATGGACAGGGTGGTTTTGCCCGCCCCTCCGGGACCGGTGATGACACAGACCTCGGCTCGGGAACGGCCGCCGGTCCCCACGTCGAGAACGCGTTGGAGGTCGGCGGAGCGGCCGGTGAAGTCGGGGATGTCACGAGGGAGGTCGTTGCGGGCGAGGAACGGGGGCAGGGCGTCGGTGGGCACGACCTGCGTTCCCGGACCTGTCAGGGAGCCGGTTCGGGATTCGTCCGCGCCCCGGGCGGCGGCCTCGTCGGCCTCCTCCGAAAGGATCTGCTGGTAGAGCTGCGCGGTCTCCTGCCCGGGTTCGATCCCGAACTCCTCGGCCAGGTAGCGGCGCGTCTCGTTGTAGGCGGCAAGCGCGGCAGCACGCTGGCCGCTGCGGTGCAGCGCGAGGATCAGCAGATGGTGCAGGCGCTCGCGCAGCGGTTCCTCTCGAACCATCGGGGCGAGCCGGTTGACGATCGCGAGATGGTCCCCCAGGGCGAGACTGGTCTCCGCCCAGGCGGTGACGGCCGCCCAGCGCTCTTCCAGCAGGGGCTGCCCCACGGTGTACCAGAGCCGGGCCGACCCGGTCCCGGAGAAGGGGTCGCCGCGCCAGCACTGGAGAGCACGGTCCCACAAGGAGGCGGCATCGGTGCTCGAACCGGCTTCACGGGCACGGGCCGTGAGCGCTCTGAAACGGTGCAGGTCGACGCGGTCGGGATCGGTCTCGGCGAGATAGCCGCCGGCGGTGGTCCGAATAAGGCCGGGAAAGGCCCTACGCAGGTGGGAGACCTGGACCTGAATAACGGATCGGGCGGTACGCGGCGGCTCCGTTTCCCACAGAAAACCGATCAGCCGATCAACGGTGACCTCTTTTCCGAGGTCAATCAGGAGAGCGCCGAGGACACAACGCTGTCTGGGCCCGCCGACAGAGACCGGCTCCCCGTTATGCCAGGCCGAAATCGGACCCAGGACGCCAAATTCCACAATTGGAACTCTAGCAAGGCCATTTACGGCTTATTGGATAAACATGTGAGCCGTCGCACCCGCACTCCCCTCCCAGGCAAGTGCGGGTGCGATGGTATTTACTCAAGGTCAGCCCGCCTGCTTCTCAGCGCCGTCCTCTTCATCGGGGGTCCGGACCGGCTCGTCGGGCTCGACCGTGCCGGGCTCGGGAAGCTCGGGGTCGGGTTCGTGCTTGGTGGGCCGCATTTTCGCTGCGGGGGATTCCCACCCCTCGATGATTCCCCGAAATCGGACCTCAACCGTAGCCGGATCCAAAGCGGGTGCCTGGAGCATGCACTTTCCCCTCGTGACGATGTGACGCGAGATCGCGGCAGGAGCGACTCACCGCACCGCAACCGGGCCCGCCGCAACAGGGTCCGGTCGCGGGCGGCGAAGCACCCGTCACCGCCAGACCGACAACCGCGGGCCGTCCTCCCACGGGAACCGCTCTCGCAGAGTGGTTCCACCGTAAGCGGCGCGCCTTGCGGACAGCTTTCAATCCGCTTACAGTCGCGCCCGCGGCCGTACAAGGAGGGTGCGCCGACTGCGCGCTGCTTCCCACCTGCCCCGGAAGGCCGGTTTCACCCCTTGTCGGGTGTCCTGGAACCGGACGTTCCCGGCCCCCGACAGACGGGAAGCGATCGTTTTCAGGGGTCGGGACCAGGAAGCAGGGGGCGACGTGGTCGGGAACCACCGAACTGGTCATGCTGGTCAGGGGACCATCGGCCCCGGAACACGGGGCATGTGAGACGGAGGACGCCATGCTCAAGGGGGACGGCGACGGCTGGGTCGTTCTCGCCGACGGCTCACGCAGGTGGGGCCGGTACGGCGCGGCGGGACTGCTTCTGCACGCCGTAGGCACAACGGATCCCGGTCATGTCCTCATGCAGTACCGGTCGGGGTGGACCCACCAGGGCAACACCTGGGGCCTGCCCGGAGGTGCCAGAAACAGTGGGGAGACCTCGATCACCGCTGCGCTGCGCGAGTTCGGCGAGGAGGTGGCAGGCGACCTGGGACCGGTCGACCTCGAAGGCGTCCACCGCCAGGACCTGGGCGTGTGGGTCTTCGACACGGTGCTTGCCAGCACCAGGGAGCGTCGCCCCTTCTTCCCGGGCAACCACGAGAGCACGATCATGCGTTGGGTACCGGTGGCCGAGGTCGCGGACCTGCCGCTGCTCCCGGCACTCGGGGTGACGTGGCCCGACCTGTACCATGCACTGTCGCAGCCGTTCGTCCTCGTGGTGGACGCAACCAACGCCTCGCCGCCCCGGGACGCCATCGGCACGCTCCACGACGAGGTGGCCGAACTCGTCCGGGTAGGCGTGCCGGACGACGTGCTCCCGCCCGATCTCGGCCTGGCCCCACTGCACCGGCGCTTCCCCACCGCGCTGTTCGTGGTCGACGCCTCCGCGCCCGCCCTGGAACCGGCCCCCGGCACACAGGTCGTCCGCACCGCGGGCCCCGCCGGCACAACCGTCCTGGAAGTGGCCCGCTCCCATGCGGACGCGGCCTGCACGGTGGTCGTGACCGACGACTCTGCGCTGCGTCTTCACTGCGTCGCTGCGGGCACGCATCCGGTTCCCCTGTCGTGGCTGCACCGCGCGTCCCGATCGGACGGCGGCCGTTGACCGGCGGATCGTCTCCCGCGACCGTCACGGCTTCGGGGGTCGGACGCGCAGTTCTCCCTCGCTGACCGTGACGGCCGTGCCTCCGATGAGCACCCGCCCCGGAGCATCGGCGGAGAGCTCCAGGGAGAGGCGGCCGCCACGGGTCGAGCATTGGAACCCGGTGAGGGATCCCCGGCCGAGCCGTGCCGCCCAATAGGGGGCAAGCGCAGTGTGCGCGCTCCCGGTCACCGGGTCCTCGGGCACTCCGACGTTCGGCGCGAACAGTCGGGAGACGAAGTCGTAGGGCTGGCCGGGGGCAGCGGGCGCCGTCACGATCACCCCGCGTGCCTCGGGCAGGGCGGTAAGGGCTGCCAGGTCCGGAGCGAGGTCGCGGACCACCGCTTCCTCGGAGTAGACCACGACGTAGTCGCCCACCTGGCTGTAACCGACCCATTCGGCTTTCCCGCCCAATGCCCGGGCCAGACCGGCGGGCGGCTCGACCTCGCGGGGCGGGTTGGCCGGGAAGTCCAGCCAGAGCAGACCCTCACGCAGGGTCACGGTGAGCACACCGCTCCTGGTACTGAAGCGGATCGGGGTGGCACTGCCGTCCTCGACGAGGGCGTGCGCGGTAGCCAAGGTGGCGTGCCCGCAAAGATCCACCTCGACCTTGGGCGTGAACCAGCGCAGTTCGTAATCCGCTTCGGGAGACGCGACAGGGCGCGCGAACGCGGTCTCGGAGAGGTTGAACTCGGCAGCGACCCGTTGGGCCCAGCCGTCGTCGTAGCGATCGGCGAGCAACAGGACGGCAGCGGGGTTGCCCTCGAAGGGGCGTTCGGCAAAAGCGTCGACGACGCGGAAGCGAGGCATACCCCGAGCCTAGGAAAACCGTCGAGCCTGCGGGTAGGTCCAATCGACGGTACTGGCCCCTATCCGTTCCCGGGCACTCCGCACGGTCGTGGTTCGTTGTCGGGTGCAGAGCGGGCCCGTCACCGTGCGGACAGCCGCATTTCGGCCTTAACGATGTGCCGGAAGCGCGAGTCAGGGGTAAGCCAGGGTAAGAGCCCTGATGTGCTGGGCACGGTCCCCCGGGCATGCTGGATGGGGATCACCGGACCAACCAGGTCCGGGTCGCTCACAACCGACTTGGAGCAGACATGACGCTGGAGCGCGGCAACGCATTCACTCCCGTCGCCTCGGCGACGATGATCTGGCCGTGGGGCACGGCCATGGTCGCCGGCACCGTGACAGGTGCCGCCTACTTCCTGTTGAACCTCGGCGCCTTCCCGATCGGCGGCGCGCTCACGACCGCGATTTTCTTCTTCTCGCTGGTGGGCGGCGGCGTTGCGCTGATGGGCAGCAAGGGTGACCGTCGGGCACGACGGTACGCTGGTCAGTACCCGTGGCGTTTCGCTGCGGCCCCGGCGATGCTGGGCGGAGCGGGTACCGCACTCGTGTCCTTCATCATGTCGGTCCTCGGCGGGTCGTTGATCGGTGGACTGTTCGGCGCTCTTGCCGCGGGGATCGGCACGGCCGCCGTAATCTGGGTGATCCTGGGCATCATCGGTATGGTCGCCGGGAACAAGAACTGACGTGCCGCGAGATCTGGCCTGAGTGAACAGGGGATGACTGCGCCCTGCATAGCGAGACATCGATAACGGACACGACACGCCACCCCGTTCCGGACGCCCCTGTGCGCCGGAACGGCTTCATTGCCTCCATTGAACGGTGTAAGCGGAGCGTGCCCCGTGACAGTTGACCCCTCCACCCCCTCCGGCGACGACGCCCGGCAGAAAATGATCGAACGGGTCCGCGGCCTTCTTCGGATGGCCGAGGATCCCTCGGTCACCGATGCGGAGAGCCAAGCGTTCACCGCCAAGGCCGCGGAACTGATGACCCGCCACGCCATCGTCGAGGCCGAGGCCCGTGCGCAACGCGGCGAAGCCGCCGAGGACGTCACCCGGCTGGATTTCCCGGTATCGGGGGTGGGCGGCCACGGCAAGGCACGCGTCAAGGCCCTGGCCGCGATCGCTTCGGCCTACGGCTGCCAGTCGGCGGTTCGCGGCAACTCCTCGGCCAACACCGACCGGATGCTCATCATCGTGGGCACGGTCACCGCACTGGACTCGCTGCGCGTGTTGCTGCCCTCCATCACCATGCAGATGGAGGCGTCCGCCCGCTTCACCGCCCGTGAGCACGTCACCGGGCTGCGTGAGCTGCGCAACTACGAGCGTTCGACACTGGCCTCCGAGCGCAGCCGCTTCTACCGGTCCTTCATCCGCGCCTACGGTTCCGCGGTGGCCGAACGCATCCGCGAGTTCCGGGCGCGCCTGGCGGCGGACGAACCCGAACAGTCCGGGACCGACACGACCGCTGATCCCACCAGCACCACCGGCGCCAAGAGCGGCGCCGAACTCGTGCTGCGCGAGGACGTCGACCGTGTCCAGGAGGACTTCGAGCGCCGTTTCCCTCAGTTGCGTCCGACCCGCCCCGAGCGAACCCACCACCGCGCCGGCTACCGGGCGGGCTATATCCGCGGTCGCCGCGCCGAACTCGGTATGGAAACAGCGGTGAGCCGGGGGACGTCCAATTCCCTGGTCGACGGAGACTGAAGGCCCCGTGGGGCCGACGGCCGACACCGGGCGGGGTCTACCTTCGGTCAAAAGCACGGAGCGCGTCGAGCCGTCCGGCCGCGCCGACCCTGCGGGGCGAGGTCCGCGGCAGCACCGCCACCAGGGTTTCCAGGACTTCGGTGTCGTCTCGTCCTAGGTCGGTCTGGGCGAGGTGCCACAGGGCTTCGGCGTCCCCGAGTTCCAGAACACCGGTGCGCAGGGTCGCGGCGAGTTCATCGCGAAACACCCGAACCTCGGGAGCCTCCGAGCGTCCCAGGAACTCACCCCGGTATTTCGCAAGCGCGGCGTGCACGTCACCCCTGTTCAGGGCCTGGCGCACCTGGAGGAAGTCGGAGTCGGGCCGCTCGGCCAACCGGTAGGGACGGGTCAACAGGACATCCGTTGCGAGTTGGGAACGCAGGCGGTGCACCTCGACCCGAACCGTAGTGGGGTTGCCGTCCTCCCCGTAGAGGCCCAGGGCCAGCTGCTCGGCGGTACGGCCTGCCGGGGCCATTGCCAGCAGCGCCAGGATCTCGGCGTGCCGCGGAGAGACCCGGAGCAGACGCCCCCCGAGCCGCACATCAGGGGTTCCGGGGCCCAGGAAACGCAGGGAGAGCTTCGGCCCCGGTGACGTACGCCCAGTACGCGGAGCGGGGACCGGACGCGTGTGCCGGGCCGGTAATCGGAGCAGCCAACCGCGGGCCAGCGGTTCGAGCGTGCCCCGAAGCCCGTTCCCGAGATCGACGTGCCCGCTGCCGGCGGTGGTGTCCACTCGCTCCGGGAGCGCCCCGGGATAGTCGGCACGGCGATGGCCGGCGACGATCCGGCCGCTCCGGCTGAGGAGTGCGCCGGGCTGAGCGCCGAGACGATGCAGATCCTCCAGGCATTGCTCGCGCAACCGATCGTCGTCCGCACGTACCCGCAACCGCAGCTCGTGCTCGGCGAGTTCGGCAGCGGCCGACACCAATCGGACCATTGCCGGGTGGACACCGCTGTGCCGGCCGCTGACGTCGATCGTGCCCAGGACGTGGCCGCTGTCGGGATCGGTGATCGGGCTGGCCGCGCACGTCCAGTCATGGTAGGTGCGCACCAGGTGCTCGGCGGAGTAGATCTGGACGGGGCTGCGCATGAACAACGCGGTACCCATGGCATTGGTGCCGATCACGTCCTCGCTCCACTGCGCCCCCTCGGTGAGCAGCACGTCGTCGGCCTCGCTGCGCACCTGGCTGGACCCCTCGCACCAGAGGATGCGACTGTCGGCATCGGTGACGATCAGTAGTTGGGCGGAATCGTCCACCACGTTGGCCAGAGTCCGGCGCAAGGTCGCCATGACGGCGGCCAGGGGGTGGTTCGAGCGCACGTCGCACAGTTCGTCGCGGTCGTAGACCAGCGGCGGGTCAGCGGTCTCCGGATCGACACGGGCCTGCAGCGAGCGCCGCCAGGAGGCCGAGACCAGGGACCGGGTCCCCGGCTGCACGCGTGCCTCGCCGAAGGCCGCCTCGTAATCGTGACGCAGTGCGCGGCCGGAGCGCTCGGGCCCCGCCATGCGCCCGTGCCACGATGTGGACTCTGGGGAAGCGGACACTTCATCACCGTCCGGCGAACACTGTGGTCGTCGCATACGCGCCCGGCTGTTGCGGAAGGCATCAGCCCCGACACTGCCGAGGCGCCCCGTTGCTGTTCACATGCCTACCCCCTGCTCGGGACGCCAATCGGGGCACCCTCACCCGCATGCAACGTGATTGCAACGGCCGGACTTCTAATGTGGCGCACCACACATCCAGTCTCGCTTTCAGGAGGTCGCCGAAGTGACCGTCTACGCGGCGCCGGGCACAGCCGGCAGCATCGTCGAATACAAATCCCGCTACGACAACTTCATCGGCGGGGAGTACGTCCCTCCGGTGAAGGGTCAGTACTTCGAGAACATCACCCCCGTCACCGGGCGCCCGTTCACCGAGATCTCCCGTGGCACCGCCGAGGACGTGGAGCGCGCGGTCGACGCCGCCGAAGGAGCCTCGGCTGCTTGGGGCCGTACACCGCCGGCCGATCGCGCACTGGTCCTCAACCGGATCGCCGACCGGATCGAGGCCAACCTCGAACAACTGGCGGTCGCGGAGAGCTGGGAGAACGGGAAGCCGGTCCGGGAAACCCTCGCCGCCGACCTCCCGCTGGCCGTGGACCACTTCCGCTACTTCGCGGCGGCGATCCGCTCCCAGGAGGGGCACAGTTCCCAACTCGACGGCGACACCGTCGCCTACCACTTCCACGAACCGCTGGGGGTGGTCGGCCAGATCATCCCGTGGAACTTCCCGATCCTGATGGCGGTGTGGAAACTCGCGCCGGCACTCGCAGCGGGCAACGCCGTGGTACTCAAACCGGCCGAGCAGACCCCAGCCTCCATCCACCTCCTGGTCGACCTGATCACCGACCTGCTGCCGCCGGGCGTACTCAACGTGGTCAACGGGTTCGGGGTGGAGGTCGGCAAACCTCTGGCGCAGAACAAGCGCATCCGCAAGGTCGCCTTCACCGGTGAAACCACCACTGGTCGACTGATCATGCAGTACGCCAGCGAAAACCTGATCCCGGTCACCCTGGAACTGGGCGGAAAAAGCCCCAACATCTTCTTCTCGGATGTGGCGGCGGCTGACGACGCCTTCTACGACAAGGCGCTGGAGGGCTTCACCCTCTTCGCCCTGAACTCCGGCGAGGTCTGCACCTGCCCCTCCCGTGCACTCATCCAGTCCGACATCTACGACGACTTCCTGGGCGCCGCGATCGAGCGGACCCGAAGGATCACGACCGGCAACCCACTGGACACGGCGACCCAGATCGGGGCACAGGCCAGTAACGACCAGCTGGAAAAGATCCTGTCCTACATCGACATCGGCAAACAGGAGGGCGCCAGGGTGGCGCTGGGCGGTGAGCGCCTGGTGCACGACGGTGACCTGGCCGGCGGCTACTACGTCGCGCCCACCATCTTCGAGGGTCACAACAAACTCCGGATCTTCCAGGAGGAGATCTTCGGCCCGGTGGTCTCGGTAGCCAGGTTCGACGGCTACGACGACGCCATCAAGACCGCCAACGACACGCTCTACGGCCTGGGGGCGGGCGTGTGGTCGCGCAACGGCAACACCGCTTACCGGGCGGGGCGCGACATCCAGGCCGGCCGGGTGTGGGTGAACAACTACCACGCCTACCCCGCACACGCCGCGTTCGGCGGATACAAGCAGTCGGGTTTCGGCCGGGAGAACCACCAGATGATGCTCGACCACTACCAGCAGACCAAGAATCTGCTGGTCAGCTATTCCGAGAACGCGTTGGGACTCTTCTAGCCATGGCCGGCGACGCGGACCGGCCCGAGCGGGTTTCTCTCACCGAGAAGGCAGCACAACTGCTCGCCCGGCTCACCGAGACGCATGGCCCACTGATGTTCCACCAGTCGGGCGGGTGCTGTGACGGAAGTTCACCGATGTGCTACCCCGACGGCGATTTTCGCCTGGGCAATTCCGACGTCCACCTGGGCGATCTGCACGTCGGCGGAATCGAGCGGCCGGTCTCGGTATGGATGTCGGAGTCGCAGTTCGAGTATTGGCGACACACCCACTTGACGATCGATGTGGTTCCTGGGAGAGGAAGTGGATTCTCCGTCGAGGCACCGGAAGGAGTTCGTTTCCTGATCAGGTCCCGGTTGTTGACCGACGAGGAGCTTGCCCGGCTGGGTTCCTGAACAAGCGGGAAACGGGAGGGGGCGCCAAGCGGAACCAGCGCCCCCTCTTCCAGGTGACACCCTCTTCGACCAGGCGTTTTTCTGCCCAACCGGATTCGGTGTCCACGGTTTCCACAACAAGGGAAATCCTGTGGATAAACCTGGGGAAACTGTGGATAACTCGGATTTCGGACTGCCCAGAAGAGCCCCGGGGCGACACTGGGCAATGACCGACACTTTTTTGCGTTGACGCACGTCAAAGACTTGACAAGACGATCGCGACCACGGCTCCACCCCCTTGGGAGGATCAACCGGGTCGGCCCGGAAAGCACCCCGTCCACCTGTGGAATTCTCGACCGCTGCCGGTGGACGACCGACGGTCAATTCCTCCGACCCGAATCTGACGCATTCGCGTGGCCGCGGGTGGTTCCGTCCGGGCAGGACGACGCGCTGTCCACAAGTGACGGCCGTTCGCGTGACGCCCCCCGGAGCGGGAAGGAAGAGAACACCACGTCCATCTCCATGGGGAGGCGGGGATACCAGTGGCCGCATTCCTGGAAACACTTCGCCGGCATCGCACCGGCCTGCTGCGGACCTACCTGAGCGACGGAACCGGTGGGGTGGACACTCCGGTGAGCATCGTCGTGGACGGCGACCGCGTCCTGTTTCAGACCTGGGAGGACTCCGACAAGGCCGAACGACTGAGCCGCAACCCGATGACGGAACTGCGCCCCTGCACCATCGGTGGCAGGCCCACCGGCCCGGCTGCCCGAGGAGAGGTCCGGCTGCTCCTGGGGGCAAAGGCGCGCGACGCCGCGCACCTCCTGCAGCGGCGCCATCCTGCCCTGCACCGCTGGGCGGTACCGCTGTCGTATCGGCTGATGCATCGCAGGACACTGCACTACGAACTGCGGGTGGTCGAGGAGCCCGGGCCGGGCGTCATCGACAGGCAACGCAGCGACCGGGGTCCGCCGGAATGACCCGGCGGACCCCGAAACACTTCAGGGCCGCGACTACTTGATCAGGCCGAGTCCGCGCACAGCATCGCGCTCCTCCGCCAGCTCGCGCACCGATGCGTCGATGCGCTCGCGGGAGAAGTCGTTGACCTCAAGGCCCTGGACGATTTCCCAGGCACCGTTGCGAGAGGTGACCGGGAACGAGGAGATGAGACCCTCGGGGACACCGTAGGAACCATCGGAGACGATGGCCGCGGAGGTCCAGTCGCCCTCGGGGGTGCCGTTGACCCAGTCGTAGACGTGGTCGACGGCGGCGTTGGCGGCGGAGGCCGCAGAGGAAGCGCCGCGCGCCTCGATGATCGCCGCACCGCGCTTGGCGACGGTGGGGATGAAGGTGTCGCTCAGCCAAGCTTCATCGTTGACGGTCGCCGCGGCGTTGGACCCGTTGATCTCGGCGTGGAAGATGTCGGGGTACTGGGTGGCGGAGTGGTTGCCCCAGATCGTCAGCTTCTTGATGTCGTTCACGGTCACCCCGGCCTTGGCCGCGAGCTGCGACAGCGCACGGTTGTGGTCGAGACGGGTCATAGCGGTGAAGCGGTCGGCGGGAACGTCGGGGGCGTGCGCCTGGGCGATGAGGGCGTTGGTGTTGGCGGGGTTGCCCACGACAAGGATGCGAACGTCGTCAGCGGCGCCGGCGTTGATCGCCTCGCCCTGGGGCCCGAAGATACCGCCGTTGGCCTCAAGGAGGTCGCCGCGCTCCATTCCCTTGCCCCGCGGACGGGCGCCGACGAGCAGACCGACGTTGACACCGTCGAACGCCTGTCGGGCGTCGTCGAAGATGTCGATCCCGGCGAGCAGCGGGAAGGCGCAGTCGTTGAGCTCCATCGCGGTGCCCTCGGCGGCCTTCACCGCCGGCGGGATCTCCAGCAGGCGGAGCTTGACGGGGGTGTCGGCACCGAGCAGCTGGCCCGAGGCGATCCTGAAGAGGAGCGCATATCCGATCTGCCCGGCAGCGCCGGTGACAGTCACGTTTACGGGAGCCTTGGCCATTACATTCTCCTGGTCACACTAGAACTACCGCGGGCCGCGCCACGCCTCCTGGGCGAACGGCGCCCTGCAACCCGCCCGAGCCGTACCCGGTCAGTCTTTCAACCAGTCTCCCGCACCGCGCATACCGGCCCCGGCTTGGCGTTTCCTCAGGCCACGCGCAGCGGCATGACGAGGTAGCGAAAGTCGGGCGGGGAGCCCTTGTCAACAGGGACTCCGGTGATCACCGCCGGCTTCGTGGGTGCGGTGAAGTTCAACAGGGCCGCCTCTGTCTCCACCGCGCCGAGGCCGTCCAGGAAATACTGGGGGCTGAACGCGACCCGCATGGGCTCGCCCTCGAACTTGGCGTCCAGCACCTCGCGGGCCTGGGCGTCGTCACCCGACCCTGCCTCCAGGACGAGTTCGCCCGTGCCGAAGGAAAGGCGCAGTGGAGTACTGCGGTCGGCGACGAGGGAGACGCGTTTGACCGCTTCGAGCAACGGAGCGACGGGAATCTCGGCGCTTGCGGCGAAATCGGTGGGGAACCGGGCTTCGTACTTGATGAACTCGCTGTCGATGAGACGGGTTGTCGTCCGGCGTCCGGCGTGTTCGAAGCCGATCATTCCTTCGCCTTGCGCGGAAGCGGGGACACCCATGGCGGACAGGGCGACGTCGACGTTTCCGCCGGAAGTGATCGAGCGCGCGATCTCGGCGAGGGTACGGGCGGGAACCAGGGCCGAGGTTTCTGTTTCGAGTGTCTGGGGCTGCCACCAGACGTCGCGGACGGCGATGCGGTAGCGGTCGGTGGCGGCCAGGGCGATGGCGTCACCCGTGAGACTGAGGTTGACCCCCGTGAGCATCGGCAAGGTGTCGTCGCGACTGGCGGCGGGAGTGACCTGTCGAATGGCGGTGGCCAGGGTGTTTCCGGCAATGGAGCCGGTGACCCTGGGCATGGCCGGCAGGGTCGGGTAATCCTCTACCGGCATGGTGAGCAGTGTGAATCGAGAGCTTCCACAGGTCAAGACGACCCTGGAACCTTCCAGACCGATCTCCACCGGATAGGGGGGAAGGTTGCGGACGATCTCGGCGAGGAGCCGTCCCGAGACGAGGACGCTGCCGGGCTCCTCGACCTGAACCTCCACAGATGCCTGGGCGGAGACCTCGTAGTCGAAGCCGGAGAGATCCAGCGTTCCCGCAGCTGAATCGGTGATGTCCAGCCGGATTCCGGCGAGGACGGGGACAGCGGGGCGGGCGGGCAGTGCGCGGGCCGTCCACGCGATTGCATCGGCAAAAGCATCGCGATCGGCTCGAAACTTCACGTTGACCTCCAGTGTTCGCCCCGGTCACCCGGTTGTGAGGCCACCGTACCCAGCGCGAGTGACATTGCCCGGAAAGAATCCACACCCTGTGGACAATTTCCCGGAAAACACCGCCGTTCCCCCTCGACTCCCAAGCACCGAGGCCCGCGCACGCCTGCCCGACCGCGGGACGGGGATCGAATCCGGAGCAACCATGCCGTCCCTCGGCCGATGGGCGATCCGCCCCCACCCGACGGACGGCCCCCGGGTCGGAACGGATCGCCGCAGGCGGTCAGCGCTTAGGTCGAAGCGTCCACGTGACGGTCATCGCACCGGTGACGGTTCCGTCCTCGGTCCGGATCTCGACCGCCACCGGGAACTCCGGCCGCCCGCCGGCGTCGAGCTCGGCAACCACCTCCGCGCGCGGCCTCCCCAGTCGCGCCTCGGCGACGACCGGCCCCATGGCGAGCTTCCGGTAGTGGATCTCCGCGGTCACGGCGAGCGGAACGGCACGGTCGAGTTGGTCGCCGAACGATCCGAGCACGATCGCCCCCGAGGCCGACTCCGCCAACGAGAAAAGCGCCCCGGCGTGTGGCCCACCGACGTGGTTGTGGTGAGCGGGGTCGTCGGGCAACCGCATAGTGGCACTGCCGGGGGCGAGGTCCACGAACTCCAGCCCCAGGGTTCGGGCGAACGGAACGGCGTCCAGAAGGCCGGACTTCACGAATTCAGCGTTGTCGGTCGTCATACCAACCAATGTTACTAGCCGGTAATAAATGTGGCCAGGGCCGCGGACCCGGCACGCGACGGGCCCGTTCACTCGAGGGTCAGCGCAAAACGCCGCAGGCGGTCGGACTGGTGGCTTCCATGGACAGGTCGGAGGCAACGTCGCTGCCCCCCAGGACATCGTCGTACCTGCCGTTGCCGTTGTAGTCGATCCCGTGCACGACGATCACCGCGCTGCCGTCACGGATCGCGTCGATGGCGCCCCCTGACAGCGTGATCGTGCGGGCGTAGTCGTAGGAGCCGTCCGGAGCGCTCGGGAAACGGTCCATCGCCAGCACACTGTCGGGACCGGTGTCGCCCGACGTGGTCAGCGAGACACCGATGCCGCCATGGGCCCGGCGTCCCTCCGAAAGGCTCAGCGCAGGGAAACCTTGGTGGATGCCGGCCTCGGAGCCGACCGGGCAGCGCCCTTCGCCGGCGAAGCGGACGTGCTGGGCATGCGGAGCATCGGCGAGGACACCGCTCACCCTCATCCACACGTGCGCCCGGTTGTCCTTGAGCATGATCCGGGCGTCCCCGGCGGCAGTGGATCTGTTGACCTTCAACGGCTTGAGCTTGGCCACGAAGACCTCCCCGCCGGTGCGTCCGAGGCTTTCGGTGGCCTGCGGCCTGCTGTTGTGCCGGTACCCGTGCCCGTCATGGCCTGCCTCGTCGGCCGCATGGGCTCCGCCTGCCGCCAGTGCGAGTAACGCTGCCGCGACCAGAACAGTGGAGCCAAGACGTTGCATGGATGATCGGCCTCCTCTCTGCGAACAAGCGGGAAGTCGACTGCTCCGCGCTTGTTTTCAGTTACCCAAGGTCGCATTGATCCGATCGGTTTCCTCGCTCTGACCGGTTGACGACGATTCGCGCGAGTCATTGCGTTCTGCTGCGTCGGCTCCTTTGCACCGTGGCGGGGAATTCACCGCTCGCGCCCCTCCTCCCACGGGGGAAGCCCCTCCCACGCGACCGGTGCGGGGATCCCGCAGATCAGCCGCCCTCCGAACTAGGGTGGTGACCGTGACTGGTATCCCTCGAACATGTGATGTCGTCATCGTCGGAGCAGGTCTGGCAGGGTTGGCGGCCGCGCTGGACCTGACATCGGCCGGGCTCGACGTACTGGTACTGGAGGCATCCGACGGGGTCGGCGGACGGATGCGCACCGACCTCGTCGACGGGTACCGCATCGATCGAGGCTTCCAGGTGCTCAACACCGCTTATCCCGCACTGCGTCGCTACCTCGACCTCGAA
This sequence comes from Nocardiopsis ansamitocini, assembly GCF_030268225.1. Classification (GTDB taxonomy): domain Bacteria; phylum Actinomycetota; class Actinomycetes; order Streptosporangiales; family Streptosporangiaceae; genus Nocardiopsis_D; species Nocardiopsis_D ansamitocini. The sequence continues at coordinate 120,916 of NZ_BSQG01000009.1, forward strand.
GCGCTCGAACTCCGAACCTTCCCCAAGGGTGTCGCTGTGCGCAGCGACCGTGGCCTCCACCGGCTGAGCGCGTCGGCGTCCGGGGCGCTGTCCGCACTGGCCTTCCTCGCCGGCCCCGCCGTGGGGACACACGATGCGCTGCGGTTGCTGCGCATGACCGCGCGCAACGCTGCCGCCCCGGCAGCCCGGCTCAAGGCACGACCCGAGACCACTGCGCTGGAGGAGCTCCGCGCGCAGGGACTGAGCGAGCGGACCGTACGGTCGCTGGTCGCCCCGTTCCTGTCCGGGGTCTTCCTGGAGGACTCGCTCTCCACATCGAGCCGGTTCGCCGATCTGGTGTGGCGCAGTTTCGTGCTCGGCAGGGTCACCGTGCCGGCCAAAGGCATGGGGACGATCCCGGAGCAGATGGCGGCCCGTCTGGAGACGGGACGTATCCGTCTGGGAGCCGCGGTGCGTCAAGTGCGCGGGAACAATGTCCTGACCGACGACGGCGAAGTGCGGGCCGAGGCCGTCATCGTGGCGACCGGACCGGTCCAGGCAGCACAACTGCTCCCGTCCCTCCTCCCCGAGCCGCAGGTCAACGCGGTCACGACCTATTACCACTCGCGCCCTGCCGGAAAGGGCGAGGAAGCACTCCTGCACGTGGACGGACGTGTGATGCGCCGCGGACCGCGTATAGCCAACTCCGTGGTGCTCACTGCCACGGCTCCGTCCTACGCACCCGATGGACGATCCCTGATCGCCACGTCGGTACTGGGTACCGGTCGGCTCACCGAGGCGCAGGTGCGCACCGAAACCGCGGCCGTCCACGGAACCTCCGCCTCCGACTGGGAACTGGTCCGGGAAGTACGGGTCCCCGAGGCGCTGCCGAGCGCACCTCCGCCGTTGGGCGACCTGCGGCGACCGGTTGCGCTGGCTGACGGCCTCTACGTCGCCGGCGACCACCGCGACACCCCTTCGATCCAGGGCGCACTCGCAAGTGGTTCACGCGCTGCGAAGGCCGTTATCGGCGCCCTCGTCGGAGCCTCTTCGCGGAGCTGAGGACGAGGCTGCGCTCGTCGATTCCCAAGCACCGAACGACTCAGGGCCGGTCTCGGAGACTTCCGAGACCGGCCCTGAGCTGCGTCTATACAGGTCTGTGGCGGAGGGTGTGGGATTTGAACCCACGAGGCCCCGTAAGGACCTAGCGGTTTTCAAGAGGCTTGGGGAAACTCTCTTTGACCTGCATGAATACCGAGGTCACGGCGGATTTCTCCGTCAGATCGCCAAGACGCTCTCGTGACGGCTTCGCCAGACCGTCTGGCGACACCTCCACAACGGCTCTGTGTCGGCGCCACGTGCCCGACGAACCCCACTCCAAGCACACTCCCTGGTTCCGCCCCCTTGGACAGAACCGACACAACCGACAGAACCCCTGTTGTCGCTGGTCAAAGACCAGATCTCGGCTTGGACAGAACTCGACGGAAACCCCTGGTCTTTTGGACAGAACCTCGCCACGCCAGGCGTCAAGTCTTCACCGAAGAGGTTCTGTCAACGACGGGGGAGGTTTCCACCGAGTTCTGTCCAAAACCAAAAACCATCCTTGAACTGCATGAACAGTAGTTCTGTCAGTTGTGTCAGTTCTGTCCGGGGGTCGCCCCCCGAAGACGACGAAATCCGACGCGCCTCACACTGTGGTTCTGATTCCCAGGGGCCAGAGCGGCTGCCTACCTTCTGTCAGTTACTGAGATCGTCCCTCACGATGTGGTCTCACAACTCCACCAATACCGCTCTAAGACGTCATCTCATTTGGTGACTCTGCGATGGCAGATGGTGGTACTGCGATGTTGCTGAAGTGGTACCGGACCTGTCGTTGAGATCTCACCGCAGAGTTGCAGTCCGACAGCTCTGCTGGATAATCAACGGGCACTACACCAGCGTCATACGGCATGCTTGGTCGGCATGCACCTTGAAACACTCCACCATTCCCTGGGCCGCCTCGTAGTCGCCAGCGCCAAACTGGAGTCATCTCTCCGTCGCGGTCTTGCAACCCTCTTCATGGTCTACTACCACAACGGAAGCATCCTCTTCGAAGGCCAGTCGATCGAATGGATGGTCTCCAACACCAAGGCAGTACTCAAAGAACCACCCGCTCGCCCCGAACATGAGCGAGCCATCAAGATCCTCAATGAAATCCAGGAACTGAACAATAAGCGCAACAGGCTAGTCCATGGCGAGTGGACCAAAAAGTGCGAATTCGCTTGCGATGGCGATGTACCTGGCAGCAAGTACTGCATGTGCATAATTCGACCAAGGAACGCTCTTCCCGACGAAAGAATTTTTTACGTCACTCGCAGCCGGTACAGAAAAACCGCTGAGACGCACCAAGTCGCCATCCGAGACATAGACGAGCTTGTCCAGAGGATGGCAGAAGTGGAGTCAGAGATCCTTTCCGCCCTAGATGCCTGTTCTATCTAATTATCATTGATATGAATTTTCAACTCGCACCAGACTTGCAAGCTCTCCCATGTTTTGCGTGACAAAATCACTCCCCAAAGAGCGGAAAATCTCAGCCTTTCCTGGCTTATTCGCATAGCCAACAACAGGGACATTCACTGCTTTGGCAACCTCGATATCGGTAACAGAGTCTCCAATCATGAGACATTCAGAAAAAGTTTTATCCAGCTTTTTTATCGCTAAGTTTAGGAGGTAAGGATTAGGCTTCATAAGATTTGGCGAAGACGGATTCCGCCCAACGATCCCGTAGATATAATTTGTAATATTACGGCGCTCGAAAAATACTTTCACAGCTTCTGGTGAATTATTGCTGACCACCATGACAGAACGCCCAGTCTCTCGACATGCCTCCATGAAGTCTATTGTTCCGGGAGTTGGTGAGGTCTTCTCGACAGAGAAAATCTCGGCATCCCTGAGCATTCGGTCGGATTCCGCTTGTCGCTCCGGAGCGACTTTGAACAGGTAGCGGAGTACCTCCATTGGGTCTGTCATCGTGGCTGCTTCCTCCGAGATCGGAACCCCGGCCTCACTGGAACTTGCCAGCATGTCTTGGGCAACTTCGGATGCTGGATAGCCAGCGAAGGCGTCACACACCGGGCCGTCGAAGTCGAGCAGCACCGCACGGGCGCGGCGGATCACGATTACGTCTTCTGAGGTCATTCCTCACGCTCCCTGGAGACGTTCTCCCAGATGCTGTTGAACCACACTTGGGATTGGGCGACGTACTGCGAACCGGTTGACTCAGGATCTTCATCCGCAGCATGGTGAAACAACGTGGCGTCTCTGCCCATGAGGTCGAAGATCTCTACTTTCTCTTTGTTGACTGAGACGATGTTTTCCTTAACCGGGTAGTAACCGAAAAACGCTTCCTGGCCGTTGATCAAGTAGAGCTTGAACATCGGAGCGACAGAGTAGACACGGGTACGCACAACAGCGCTTTGAACAAGCCCGAGACTCTCCAGTTCGTGGACCGCGTCTTCGATGCCCTGGGTGTTCCGGAGCATGATCCGTCGCATCCTGTTCCGCACATCGGGGTCGTCGGCAAGAGTGTCTGTGCGGACGGGAAGTCCCATCGATGCAGAGAGATCTGGAACGAGAATGCGCATGCGAATGGTCTCCGGGGTCAACCTTCCTTCGCGGACCTTATCTAGCGGCTCCTGGAGGGCGCCGTGCAGCGTCTCACCCCCAAAACCGGCAAAGTCGATAGTCACTGTCTGACTGGTGAACGCCCGTTCAATATGTGGACGAAGTCCTACTGGGCGAGAGGTCCGTTGGCGGACAAACACCCCACGTCCTTGCTGAGAGACCACGAGGCCCTCATCGCGAAGCAACCGGACGGCTTGCTGGACAGTCATTCGGGCTACCCCGTAGGTCTTTGCCAGCTCCGGACCGGAGGGCAACTTGTCCCCTGGCTCGAACTTGCGAGTCAAGATCGCTGCGCGTAGAGCGCTTGCCACCTGCTGAAAAGGCGGTCTGGGGTCTTCCGGATCGATGCTCATGAATTCAGTCTAGGGCAGCTTGCCTAGGCCACCTAGGAAGAAAATCAGGGAACCCTCTTGACTCTCCTAGCTTGGCTAGCCAAGCTAGATGCATAGCCAACCTGGCCATGCGATCCCCGCTTTATAGCCACCAGCGGGAGCGCACCCGACAAGGGAGGTTCTTGCAGATGGACCCGCGAGAGATGACGAATCGGCAGCTCGGTGACGTGCTGCTGGCCACGACCCGCCCGTGTGCCAGTTCGCCGGAATTGTTCTTCGCCACTGATGACGAGACCGAGTCCGCCCGCCGTATGCGGGAGCAGGCCGCTTCGGTGCTGTGCGCCGAGTGCCCCGCCCGCCGGCTCTGCTTCGAGTACGCCACCCGTACCGAGCCCGAACACGGGTTCTGGGCTGGTTGCACCGCTGAGGAGATCCGCATGTTCAACCAGCTCGGGGAGGTTGCCTGATGAACACCGACTACCTCACCGCACAGCAGCGCAGCGCGCGCGTGCTCGACACCCTGCTGTCCATGCGCCTGCCCGGAGTGGAGTGGAGCATCAACAGCTTCTGCCCCGACCGGCTCGACGGTCAGCTCTCCACCTTCGAACGCTCCGTTGAGCAGGCCCGCGCCGACCTCACCGCGTGGGCCACCGTCTTCAACGCCACCGTGGAGTGGGAGCGCCACGGCGGCCTCCGGCCTCAGACGCTCTTCACCGTCAACGGTGTGACCGTGCGGGTTTGGACCACCACCCCCACCACCGACGAGGTAGAGGCGTGATGTCGACCCCTGACCTGTTGCCCCCGGTGATCGCCACCGCCGTCGTGGTGTTCCTGCTGGTGCTCGGTTCGCTGAGAGTCGCCGCCGGTTACCGCAAAGCGCGTTCTCGGTTTCGCCGGTTGACCCGTATCCGTATCGGCCTGGTCCACACCAGGCGCTCATCCAGGAAGAAGGCACGTCGCTGATGTCGATCCTGATCAGTTTGGCCGCCCTGGTCGTGGTGGTCGCGGTCGTGGTGTGGCTGTGGCCCGAGAGCACCACCGACCGCGACACCATCCGCGCCATCGCCAAGCGCCGCAAGGAGACCCGCCGGTGAACCCCCGCAAGAAGCACCCCGACGCCGCCCCCGCCATCACCGCCCACCAGGTCCAAAAGACCGTGCAGGACGCCAAGACCCTGGCCTCCATCCCCGGCCAGGAACTCTTGGACAACCCGGCCCTCAACCCCAAGACCCGGGCCCGCTACGACGAGTTGACCACTCAGCGCCTCGAAGCCGAACTGGACCTGGCCCACCGCCGCAAGCTCCGTGACGCCCACGAAGCCGACCGGCGCGAAGCCGAGCGCTCCGAGGTGGACACGATCATCGCCGCCGCGCGCCGGGCCACTTCCCCGGCGCGCACGATCTTGGACATGACCCGCTACCAGGCGCGGTTCGGACGGGTCGCGCTGGCCGCTTCCCTGGCCTTGAGTGTGGGGTCGGCCATGGGGTTGGCCGCACTCGTCGAGGCCAACCAGGGTCCGGCCCCGGTGGGCTACCTCGCTGAGATCGGTCTGACGGGGCTGTCCACCACCGTCATCGTGTGGCGGGGCATCCTCGCGCGGGCCGGGACCGTGCTCGACGCGGCCACGAACCGGTTCTTCGTGGCGCTGATGCTGGCACCGCTGCTGGTCTCCATCGTCGGGTCGTGGCTGGGCACCGGACCGGTCGGTGCGGCCTGTTCCATCGGTTCCGCCCTCTTCGCGGGTCTTGCCTACCTGATCAACACCAGTGCCAGCGCGGCGATCACCCAGTCCATCCACCAGATCGACCACCAGAACAGCGCCCCCACCCCGCCCGCTCGCACGGACGCTCGCACGGAGCCCGTCCCCGCTCCCACCGCGACCGGTCCGGCCTTTGAGGAGTCGGTCACCCAGGTGAGTACCAGCGCGGTACGTGAGATCGAGGACTACCTGAGCGCCCGTGCGAGCGGGGCCGCTCCCACGGCAGAGCCCGACCGCTCACACGACGACACCACCACACCCCACACCGAGGTGTCGGGGCAGGTGGGGGCGTCTGAGCGCCCGTGCGAGCATCCCGCTCCCACGCACGGCTCCGAGGACTCCGAGCGGGTTCTCACCGCCCAGGAACGCCGCCGTCTGGAAGGTGAGCGCAACCGTGCGAGCGTCGCCGCCTACCTGGCCGCCCATCCCAACGCTCACACGGGCGACATCGCCGCTCACACCGGGCTGGGCGTGTCCACCGTGCGCCGAATCCGCCGCGACATCGAAGAGGGCAAGGCATGAGCCAGCACCGCCCCCACGTGTGCCGACAGGTAGAAGAAACCCCTCAGGGAACGGCCGCCATCTACCGACTGAGTTGTTCGTGCGGGCTGGTCGGTGACGTGCGGTACGCGCGGCGTGTGGCCGAGCAGGACAAGGCCGCTCACCTGATGGACATCACCGTCCCCCTCGATCAGCGCTGTACCCGCCCGCGTGAGCACGGCGCCCGCCCGTGGGATACCTGCCCGCTGTGTGCCGGCCAACTCGCTCTCCCCGGTTGGGACGTGGCGTGATGGACCCCCGCCTTCGCCGTCGCACCTGGTGGCACCTGATCCAAAACGCGGCCACCGACGCCGACAACTGGCTTGCCGCCCGCCTGGACACCCGCCCCTTGGCCGAGACCGCCATCGACACAGCCGCGTGGGCGGGCCGGTGCTGGCACCACGCGCTCACCACCGCCCGCCGCGACCTCCACGGTCCCGCCCGTGGCCTCATCGCCGTCGTCATCACCACTGACAAGGAGAACTGATGTCTGAGTCCACCGCCACCGCGAAGAAGCTCCTGGACGAGATGGGCAAGATCGAGTTCGAGAACGCCTCCGACATCCGCCGCTACGCCACCAAACTCCGCGAGTTGCAGCGCGCCATCGCCATGGAGGTCGAGCTCTCCGCCGACGAGTTGGAGGCCGCACTGGCCACCGTGGCGCTCACCTCAACCGAGTCGATGGCCACCAGCCGCAAACGCGCCAAGGCGGTTGCCTCCCACCTTCGCCGGGCCGGTTCACGCGCCCGGGAGTCGGCCATCAGCTCGGTGTCGCTGTGGGGGTCGGTGCGCAAGCACTACGGCATTTTGATGGGCGCCGAGAAGCCCCGCAAGTCCATGAACATGAAGGCCTAACCCACACCACCGCCGCTTGAGGGGGCGCACCCGCTCGCGCCCCCTCCCCCGCCCACAAGGAGACAGACATGGCCAAGAAATCCAGCGCGCTGGTGTGGACCGGAACCAACCCCGAACCCCTGGCCAAGCGCGGCCCCGGAGCAGCCGCCTACCTGCGCCCGTGGGGCACCACCGCCCTGATGATCCCGGCCGGGTGGGCCGCCCACCTCATGTGGGGTGAAGCCGGGTGGGCCACCGCCGCGGCGACCGCAGGCGTGAGTGTGGCCGGGGGAGCCATCACCACCCTGAGCTACCACCTCACCAAAGCCCGCACCTGGTACTCCTGCATGATCGCCACCGCATCCGCAGGAGGGGGAGCGGCGTGGATGGCACTGGCCACCGCCGCCGGAACCGGTCGCCCGGTGCTGGACATCCTCGTCCTGGGTGGGGCGACCCTGTCGATCGGCTCCAACGTCCACACCTGGGCAGCCAACCAGACAACAGGAACCGACACGGCCGTCAAGGCCCCGAGTTGGCGCGAGATCACCGAACGCATCGGCGCGCTTCGCGGAACCCGCCTGGAGACCAAGACCGAAACCGAGGTGCGCACCGAAGGCGTGGTGCACCTGGTCCCGGGCCAAACCATCGACGAACTCACCGGCCAGCTCTCCTCCCTGGCCAGCGCCTACCAACTCCCGCCCGGCTCCATTCGCGCCGTGCCCGACCCCGCCGACTCCTCCAAAGCGCGGGTGACCATCGTGAAGAAGGACATGCTCGCCACCACCATCCCGTGGCCCGGCATGACCCCCGCACTCACCGGCGCATCGGTGGCCGATGCCCTGTTGGAGTTGGGGGTGTATGAGGACGGGGAGCGCTTCGCCATCGACCCCCGCAACCAGCACTGCTTGACCGTGGGCATGAGCGGGGCGGGCAAGTCCCGCTACGCCAAACTCAAAGCCCTGCTCATGGCCGCACGCTCCGATGCGTTCGTCATCGCCATCGACGTGGAGAAGGGCCGCCAAACCCTGGGCCCGCTCATCCCCGTCGTCGGGTGGTGCGCCTTCTCCAAGCGTGAGGCAGCCCCCATCATCGACCGCCTGCACAAGGCCGTGAAGGTCCGCGCCGATCACCTGGCCAACCTCGGCTTGGAGAACTGGGCGAAGGGGTGCGGGCTGTCGTTTGTCTACCTGCTCATCGAAGAGGCATCGGCGATCCTGCCCGACAACGACAAGTTCACCGACCTGATCAAGGTCGCGCGCTCGGTGGGCATCCACATCGAACCCTCGTTGCAGCGCGCCACCCACACCAACCTCGACACCGACGCCCGGTCCAACTTCGGGTCGTCGATGTGCTTTGGGGTGCGCACCACCGACGACGCTTCCTACGCGCTGCCCGACTACGTACTGGAAGCCGGGGCCGTGCCCGAGAACTGGCGCAAGTCCAAGCCCGGGTGCTGCTACGCCGCCATCGACGGAATCGACGAAGACCGCCACTCCGTCCCCATCCGCATCTACGACATCGACAACGCCGCGATCGCTGAAATCGTGGCCACCCTGCCCGAACCCGAGCTGGACCCCATCACCGCCGACGCGTTCGGTGAGGCCTACACCCAGCGCATCCGCCACACCGCCCCCGGGCAGACCGTGGCACCACTCACCCCCAGTGCCACCCCTTCCCCGGCTGTTGCCGACCCCCGCGAAGAGGACGACTTCGACATGAACGACGTGCGCCTGGACACCACCCCCGACCCCGATCCCGACCTCAACGCCGGCATCGACGACGAACTTGAGGCAGTCCCGGGGGAGAACCTGCTGACCTTCACCAAGCCCAAGCGGTCCAAGGAAGGGGCGGAGGAGGCCCGCGCCCGTCTGGTCGCCCAACTCCAGTTGTGGCAGGACCGTGGAATCCACACGTTCCGCGCTCCCGACCTGCGCCGCGCGCTCGTCGACGAACAGGGTCTGGACCGCCAACGCTCCTGGGTCATCACCGAACTCAAACGCTTGGAGGGCGAAGGGCGGATCACCCACCACGACGGCGGGGAGTTCGAGATCCAGGCAGCCCCCACCGACCCCGACCGCGAACCGGCACTGGTCTGAGCGCGCTTGGCCGCGCTCTTTGACACGGTGCGGCCCGGCGCGCGAGTCCCTTACAGGTCAACGGGTGTCTGACACGTGTCAGACACCCACTCCAACACCTCTTTGACACCCACTCCGACAGCACAAAGCGGTCCCGGCGCATAGCCACCAAGCAAACCGCCGGGACCGCACTCCAAGGAAGGAGCAGTTCCCATCATGGCACTGATGGCCGTCCCCGAACCGGCGGAGGGACCCGATTGGGGTCCGATGCCCCCGCACGACCTCGGAGCCGAACAGGCGGCTCTTGGCGCCATGCTGCTCTCCCCCGAGGCGATTGCCGACGTGGCCCGGCTGGTCGTGGCCACCGACTTCTACCGTCCCGCCCACCAGATCCTTTTCGCCACCATCACCCGACTGCACCGCCAGGGCGAACCCGCCGATCCCGTCTCGGTGAACGCCGCACTCACCCAGAGCGGCGAGATCACCCGCGTAGGTGGCGCTCCCTACCTGCACACCCTCACCGAATCCGTCCCCGTGGCGGCCAACGGCGGCTACTACGCGCGCACCGTGGCCGACCTCGCCCAACGGCGCGCGGTGGTGGAGACCGGGACCCGCCTGGTGCAGGTCGGCTACTCCGGTGACGGCGACATCGGCGACCTGATGCAGGTCGCCAAAGGCCACCTGGACACCGTGCGTGCCAAGGCCGCGTGGACCGACCCTGTGGCCTTGGACGCCGTACAGGGCACGCTGCCCGAATTCCCGTTGGAGGCGCTGCCCGAGTGGGTGGGGCGTTTCGCGGCGGCCGTGTCCGACTCCACCCAGACCCCGCCCGATCTGGCCGGGTGCCTGGCCCTGGCCGCGCTGTCCACAGCGGCGTCGGGGCGCGTGTGGGCCGACACCGGCCAGTGGAGCGAACCCGTGTGCGTCTACACGGTGGCGGCCATGGAACCCGCCTCACGCAAGAGCGCGGTGTTCGCGGCAATGAACGAACCGGTGTTCGCTGCCGAGGAACACCTCGTGGAACACATGAAGCCCGTCATCATCGAAGCCGCCCTCACCAAACGCATCGCTGATGCCAAGGCCGAGGAACTGGCGGCCAAGGCCGAGAAGGACCGCGACCCGCAGTCGATCGCTGATGCGATGGGCGCGGCCGAGAGCGCCGGCGAACTGAGCGTGCCCCATCAGCCCAAGCTCGTGGCCGACGACATCACCCCCGAAAACCTGGCGCGTCGTCTGGCCGAACAGGGCGGCCGGTTGTCGCTGCTGGCACCCGAAGGCGGGTTCTTTGGCACCCTGGCCGGGCGCTACTCCGGGATGCCCAACCTCGACACCTTCCTCAAAGCCCACGCGGGAGAGCCCATCCGGGTTGACCGCCAGGGCCGCGAACCCGACTTCGTTGCCAAGTCCGCGCTGACCATCGGCATCGCTCTACAGCCCGAAGCACTGAGCGAAGTGTTCGCGACCCCGGGCGGCCGGGGTCGCGGACTGCTGGCGCGCATCCTCTACGCGCTGCCCGCCGACAACGTCGGCTACCGCACGGCGACCTCTGTTCCCGTTCCGCCCGACGTCGCCCAGACCTACCGCCACCGGCTCACCACCCTTCTCTACTCGCTGTGGAACCTCACCGAACCCGTCACACTCACCTTCACCCCCGAAGCGCGCCAACGCATAACGCGGCTGCTCTACGAGGAAGTGGAACCACAGCTGCGCCCTGAAGGGCGTCTGGGACAGATCCGCGACTGGGGCGGCAAGTACGTCGGGGCGATCGTGCGCATCGCCGCGCTGATCCACCTCGGTGACCACCTCACCGACGGATGGGCGCGTCCCATCGATACGGCCACACTCGAAAAGGCGTACGCCATTGGTGAGTACTACGCCGAACACGCCCTGGCCGTCTTCGGCGCAATGGGCAACGACCCCGCCCACGAGATCGCCCGCAAGGTCTTGGACTGGCTCACCAAGACCACGCCCGGCGAGTTCTCCGCTCGCGACGCGTTCAGGGCGCTGCGTACGAAGCAGGTCGCCAAGGCGGGAGATCTGGAAGCGCCGCTGGCGCTGCTGGCCGACCTCGGATGGATCAGACCGGCGCCTGTGCCGCCGACCGGGAAGAAGGGAGGCCGCCCGCCCTCACCGAAGTACCTCGTTCACCCCGATATCAGCGGTCCGCGCGCATAGCCACCAGCAAACCGCCCGGACCACTTGTTGCCAGGAAGGAAGACCGTTGCCCAAGCAAACCGCCCATCTCCCCGTCTCCGACCCGCTGTTGACCGTCCCCCAGGTCTGCGCGGAACTGGGGATCAGCCGGAGCACCTTCTACCACTGGAACCAGACCGGGAAAGGACCGCGCTGCTTTCCGCTTCCCAACGGCTCTCTCAGGGTCCGTCGTTCCGAGCTGAACGCCTTCCTGAGCGTTTTGGAGTCCGCCGCGTGAGCAACCAGCATCAGGGAGGCCGCCCCGTTTGGGGCGGCCGTCCCGCCTCCCTCAAGGTCAATGTGTGGAAACTGCACAAGTACGTGGGCAAGCGCGCCACGACCTACACGGTGCGGTGGACCGTGGACGGCACGGAGTTCCGCGAGCCTTTCGGCACCCGGGCCGCAGCGACCGCCTACCAGGCGGAAATCGTCTCCGCCCGCCAGCGCGGCGAACCGTTCGACACCGCTTCGGGAAAGCCGCTTTCCTGGCTCAAGGAACAGAGGTCATGGCTGGAATTCGCCTGTTCCTACGTGGACATGAAATGGGAGACCGCCGCACCCAACTCACGGCGGTCGATCGCTGAAGCACTCACCGACGTGACCGAAGCCCTGTTGAGCACTGACCGAAGCATGCCGGATCGCTCCCTTCGCCGGGAGGTCCTTCGCGACTGGGCATTCAGCACGCGTCTGTGGGGCGACCCGTTGCCCGAACGGCTGAAACCGATTCTGCGGTGGTTGGAGCGCAACACCGTGGACGTATCGGCGCTATCCGATCCGGTCCTGGCGCGGCGCTCTCTGGAACGGCTCTCGCGCAAGCTGGACGGCACACTCGCCGCCGCGAACACGACCAAGCGCAAACGCATGGTCTTCAACAACACGCTCGAATACGCCTGTGAGATCGGCCTGTTGCCGGCCAATCCCATCAAGCACATCAGGTGGACCCGCGAACGAGCGGCACCCATGGTCAACCCGAACGTGGTCGTCAACGCCGCGCAGGCAAAGACCCTGTTGAAGAGCATCGGGGAACAGCCCGGGCACGGCCCCCGGGTCAAGGCGTTCTACGCCCTGCTGTACTACGCGGCTCTACGGCCGGAGGAGGCCATCTGTCTGGCACGGCCGAATCTGGAGCGCCTGCCCGATCAAGGGTGGGGCGAGATCGTCTTCTCGGAAGCGGAGCCCCGCGCCGGAACGAAGTACAACGACAGCCGGAAGTCTCGCCAGAAACGCCAGCTCAAGCACCGGGCGACGGGAGAGGACCGCCGGGTTCCCGTCCACCCGGACTTGGTGGAGATCCTGCTCTGGCACGTGGAGGAGTTCAACATCGCGCCCGGTGGTCGGCTCTTCATCGGCCCCCGGGGCGGTGTCCTGGCCGAATGGGCGTACCTGGGTTGTCTCGCCAAGGCACGAGAAGCCGCCTTCACTGCGGAGGAGGCGGCATCCCCTCTGGCGAAGGAGCCCTACGACCTCCGCCACGCGGCGGTGTCCACGTGGCTCAACGCAGGCGTTCCAGCGGCCCAGGTGGCCGATTGGGCCGGCCACTCCGTAGACGTCCTGCTCCGGGTCTACGCCAAGTGCGTGGCCGGTCAGCAGGCCGCCGCGCTGGATCGCATCCAGCGGTCCATGGAGGAGATGACCAGGGACGATGACGACTGAACTTTTCCGCTATTTCACCGTGAAGGCCCGTTGAGGGCCGCTGATAGCGGGTGACAACCGGACACCGAAAACGACTCAGGGCCGGTCTCGGAGACTTCCGAGACCGGCCCTGAGCTGCGTTTATACAGGTCTGCGGCGGAGGGTGTGGGATTTGAACCCACGAGGCCCCGTAAGGACCTAGCGGTTTTCAAGACCGCCGCACTCGGCCGCTATGCGAACCCTCCTGGGAGAAGGAGGTGAATCCCTCTCGCCAGAGATGTTAGCCCACGCGGGGCGGCCAGGTGTCCTCCCGGGTCGCACGGTACGGTCCGACCCGGGAGGAGACATCAGCGCGGCCAGGCGAACGCCTCGCCGACGGTGGCCGCGAGTTCGAGGTAGGCGTGCCGGGTGGCCGGAGCGAGTTGGTCGAGGTCGACCTCCGCCCCCTCCTCCAGGTGGGAGTCCCACGGGACCTGCACCACTGCGCGGCAGCGCGATCCGAAGTGGTCCTCAAGGCGCTGCAGATCCACACTGGACTTGCCGCCGGTGCGCACCATGGACAGCACCACGACGGCACCGCGCACAAGGTAGCCGAACTCATGCGCCTCCAACCAGTCCAGCGTGGCCGAGGCGCTGCGCGCTCCGTCCACCGAAGGGGTGGAGACCAGCACGATCTGATCGGCCAGGCCCAGTACGCCCTTCATCGCCGAATGCAGCAACCCCGTCCCGCAGTCGGTCAACGTGATCGAGTAGAAGTGCTCCAGCAGCCGGCACACCTCGCGGTAGTCGGCCTCGCTGAACGCCTCCGAGACCGCAGGGTCACGATCGGATGCCAGGACCTCCAGCCTCGACGACGCCTGCGACGTGAACCCGCGGATATCGGCGTAGCGCTGGATCAGTTCCTTCTCGTTGAGCAGGTCCCGAATGGTCGCCGCAGTCTCCAACCGCAGCTTGTCCGACAGGGTTCCGCGGTCAGGGTTGGCGTCCACCGCCAACACCCGGTCTCCGCGCAGCGACGCCAGCGTCGACCCCAGTGCCACACTCGTGGTGGTCTTGCCGACGCCTCCCTTCAGGCTCAGCACCGCCACTCGGTGGTGCCCGCCCGCCACGTGCGTGCGTGCCCGCGCCATGAGCTCGCGCCGGCGCAGTTCGGCCGGGGACTCTCCCGGGTGAACGAGGCCGAACGTCGCCGAGTGCAACGCCTTGCGCCACCCTGCGCTGGGGGGCTGGCGGCGTCCCCGGACCAGAGTGTCGGCCTTGAGCGCCTCGGCGGTCTCGGGCAGCCTCGGACGCGGATCGAACCCCGGCTGTTCGACCGGAGCATGGTCCGTTCCCCGCCCGGGCCCGGTCGGGGAACGCCCCGGCCCGGTCTGCGGACGCTGCTCGGGTCCGGGCGGGGAGAGCACGCCGTCCCGATCGGAGGGCGGCACACGGGGGGCTTCCTGTACGGGCTCGGGCTTCTGCGGAGCCTGCCGCGGAGGGCCCGCGGACTCTACGTGCTGGACAGGGGGTTTCGGCCCGTCTTGCTGCTCGACCCGTTGCGGTGGTGCAGGCGGCGGGGGAGGAGTTGCGCTCCAATCCGTTACCGGAGGCTGCTGGCCCGGTGACGTCGACGTCCGGGGGCTGCCGGCCTTGGGCAGCCGGTAGGGCTGGGCGTCCAGGGGCGGCAGCGGTTCGGGTTCGGGGAGTTCATCGGACCAGGGCTCGGGTGCCGGCCGTGCCTGGTTGCGGGCATGCCCGCCGCCGTCGGACTCGTCGACCGCCGACGACGCCCCCCGTCCGTTCGGCGGCAGCGGGATGACGTCGGGCGGTTGCTCCAAGGGAAAAGGTTTTTCGGCCGGTGCCGGGGGCCGGGGACGCTGCTCGGGTGCGGGATGCTCCTGCCGCGGAGGCTGGAGCGGGGGCGGCGGCAGCGGGACCGGATCACCGGTCGGCGCGGGCGGGGCGACGTTGGGCTGGGACTGGGATTCGGACGGGGGCCGGGCCGGGGGCGGCGGGGGAAACGCGCCCGACCGGTCGCTGTTCGGCTGTGCGTAGGGCGGCGGCGGGGCGATGGGGCCCGAGTCGAACCCGTCTCCGAACCACTGGTCGGCGGGCGAGGGCTGTTGCCCCTCCGCAGGCTCGGTGCCCTCCTCACGGGCGGTGCCGGCTTCGGGCGCGTCGTCGTATTCCCGACGCAGCGGACGAGCACCGGCATGCTCCGAACCGTCGTGCTCTCTGTATGCCACCGCGGTTCTCCTCAGGACGCTTCAAGGACCAACTGTACGAACGTCTTCATTGACGACCGGCCGGGCCTCTCACCCTGGCCACATCGGACAGTCGAGTCAACAACGATAAAACTACCGGTCAAGGAATGAGAAGAGGATCAGCGGCGGCGATCGCCCCTGCAAGCACGTGAACCGGTGTGGAGCGTCTCGACTGGGTAGCGTCATGGGCATGCGAGCGATTGTGATCAGAGAGCCCGGTGGTCCCGACACTCTCGATTGGGCCGAGGTCCCCGATCCCGAGCCCGGCCGGGGGGAGGTCGTCGTCGACGTCACGGCAACCGCCGCGAACCGGGCCGACATCAGTCAGCGTGAAGGCAACTATCCGCCACCGCCCGGCGCCTCGCCCTACCCGGGTCTGGAATGCTCTGGTCGGATCAACGCGCTGGGCCCCGGAACCGAGGGCTCCGGCTGGCGGGTGGGCGACGAGGTATGCGCCCTGCTCAGCGGGGGTGGCTACGCCGAGCGAGTCGCTGTTCCCGTCGGCCAACTGCTGCCGGTGCCGGCAGGGGTGGACGCGGTACACGCCGCGGCACTGCCGGAGGTGGCGTGCACCGTCTGGTCCAATCTGTTCATGACGGCCGGTCTCACCAGCGGCGACAGCGTCCTGGTGCACGGCGGCGGCAGTGGGGTCGGGACCTTCGCGATCCAGCTCGCGCATGCGCGCGGCGCGCGAGTGCTCACTACAGCGGGCAGTCCCGAGAAATTGGCGCGCTGCCGCGAACTCGGCGCCGACGTGGGGATCGATTACCACACGGAGGACTTCGCCGCCCGGGTCAAGGAGGAGACCGGCGGCGCGGGGGTGGACGTCGTCCTGGACATCATGGGCGGCGCCTACCTGGACGCGAACGTGCGCTCGCTCGCGGTCGGCGGCCGACTCGTGGTCATCGGGCTGATGGGGGGCGCCAAGGCGGAGCTCAACTTGGGCAGGATGCTGGTCAAACGGCTGTCCGTGCACGCCACTTCCCTGCGCTCGCGCAGGCCGCAGGAGAAGGCCGCCATCGTCGCCGAAGTGGCCCAACAGGTATGGCCCCTGATCGAGAAGGGGGCGATCCGGCCTATCGTGGACCGCACAGTTCCCCTTCGAGAGGCGGCACAGGCGCACCGCATCATGGAGTCGAGTGAACACGTGGGAAAGATCGTGCTCACCGCCCGGTGATCGTCCAGGTCGCAATCCGCCCATTCGCGCACAGCCGCAAGGTGAGAGTAATGAACAACGGATACCGCAACGAAGAAGAGCAGCCGCAGGTCCTGGTGCTGGGGCCGAACGGGTCGGCGGACGAGAACGAGGACGGCTCCGGCCAGGAACCCGAGGAACGCCCGATCACCGAGATGGTCGAGCAGCCCGCGAAGGTCATGCGGATCGGCAGCATGATCCGTCAGCTCCTCGAAGAGGTCAAGGCAGCCCCGCTGGACGAAGCCAGCCGGGTACGCCTCAAGGAGATCCACTCCAGTTCGATAAAGGAGCTGGAGGACGGCCTGGCACCGGAGCTGGTGAGCGAGCTGGAGCGGTTGTCCCTTCCGTTCACCGAGGGATCGACCCCCAGTGACGCCGAGCTTCGTATCGCCCAGGCACAGCTGGTGGGGTGGCTCGAAGGACTCTTCCACGGCATCCAGACCACGCTGTTCGCCCAGCAGATGGCGGCCCGCGCGCAGTTGGAGAACATGCGCAAGGCGCTTCCCGCGGGTATGGCGCCGGGTGGCCCCGAGGACGAGGTGCTGGGCGGCCGCTTGCCGGGTGGAGGGTCGGGCCCCTACCTGTAGGGGCAACGACGACGGCGCCGGCCTCTTCGCGAGGGGCCGGCGCCGTCGTTTCGGCTATTTCTTGACGGGCTCCAGTACGTCCCGGCCCACGAAGGGACGCAGCGCCTCGGGGACCACTACGGAACCGTCCTCGCGCTGGTGGTTCTCCAGGATGGCCACGATCCAACGGGTGGTGGCCAGCGTCCCGTTGAGGGTGGCGGCGAACCGGGGGCGTCCCTCGGCGTCGCGGTAGCGGATGTTCAACCGCCGTGCTTGGAAGTCGGTGCAGTTGGAGGTGGAGGTGAGCTCCCGGTAGCGGCCCTGGGTGGGCACCCACGCCTCGCAGTCGAACTTGCGTGCCGCGCTCGTACCGAGGTCGCCACCGGCGATGTCGACCACCCGGTAGGGCAGCTCCAGCTTGTCGAGCATCTCGCGTTCCCAGGCGAGCAGCCGCTGGTGCTCTTCGTGTGCCTGGTCGGGATGGGTGTAGACGAACATCTCGACCTTGTTGAACTGGTGGACCCGGATGATGCCGCGGGTGTCCTTGCCGTAGGAGCCCGCCTCGCGGCGGAAGCACGACGACCAGCCGACGTAGCGGCTGGGCAGCGCGTCCGGGGCCAGGATCTCCCCCGCGTGGTACCCGGCCATGGGGACCTCGGAGGTCCCCACCAGGTAGAGGTCGTCGGCGGGCAGGTGGTAGACCTCCGCGGAGTGCTCACCGAGGAAGCCGGTGCCCTCCATGGTCTCGGGCTTGACCAGAACCGGGGGGATCATCGGGGTGAAACCTGCGGAGACGGCCTGCTGCATGGCCATGTTGAGCAGACCGAGTTCCAGCATCGCGCCGACGCCGGTCAGGAAGTAGAAACGCGCACCCGACACCTTCGCGCCGCGGTCCATGTCGATGGCGCCGAGCATCTCGCCCAGTTCGAGGTGGTCGCGGGGGGTGAAGTCGAAATCGCGCGGGGTACCGACCTCCTCGACGACGACGAAATCGTCCACACCGCCCTCGGGCGCGCCTTCCTCCACCAGGTTGGGGACCGCGGTCAACAACGCCACCAGTTCGCCCGAGAGCGCCTCTGTCTCGGCCTCGGCCGTCTTGACGTCGTTGGACAGCGCCTTGGCACGCTCCAGCAGGGGGGCGCGCTCCTCGGCAGAGGCCCGGGACACGGACTTGCCCATGCTCTTCTGCTCGGCGCGCAGCGACTCGAAGCGCGTGAGCGCGGCGCGGTGCCGCGAGTCCAGGTCGAGCAGGCGGTCGACGACGGAGTCGTCTTCGCCGCGGGCCCGCTGCGAGGCGCGCAGGCGGTCAGGGTCATCCCGAAGAGCACGAAGGTCGATCACCTGAGCAGGCTACCGGGCATGCGCCACCCGGGGCACCTCGTATTCCCGCCCTCCTCGTCCCCGATGGCCGGATCAGGTCCGTGGGGCGGGGAACGGTCGGCGCGGGGAGGTCGTCGAAAGAAGTCCCGGAAGCAGCGTCATAGATCCGGGGACGCTCCGTTGGAGCGGTTACCGGTCGGGCCCCAGAGGGGGCGGGCCCGACCGGAGAGGGCAGAACCGCCGTTGAGGCGGGGTGGGAAACGGGGGGAACGAGAATGGCCAGCACCTGGCTGACGAAGCCGCTGGGATCGATGACCGCCAATGAACTGGCGGAGGCGCTGGCGGTCCTGGAGCGGACCGCGCCCGACGACACCGCGCTGAGAACCGCGCTGAGGCGCGAGCTGTCCAGAGCGGCCGGGGAGGACTGGATGTTCGACGTCGCCTGACCGTCCTTCGTTCCCGTCGGGTATGCGGCCGAGTTTCCTGACGTCCGGGTCAACACGGGCGAGGTCGCCGGGCCCATTCATAGCGGCGCATCGGGCGTGCGACGGCCCGGCCGGTGTGCCCCAGGCCCGAGCGGCCACCGGTATGGGCAGGCCCCACCAGCGGAGGAGGCGGCGTTCGCCCCGGGACGGGGTCCGAGCGGGTGATCGGCGTGGGCGGCCGGGTTTGTCGGGCTCCAGTGAGGCTGCCGACGTGGGTCAGGCGCGTTGGCGTGGGCGGCGGGGTGCCCAGAGCCTTCCGGTTCGGTGGAACTGTCGCAATCCACACCGACGTCGAAGGCCCCTTCGCACGTGCCACCCGGGCCGGGTGGCACCAACCTCAATGGTCAGCGCACTGGGTCGTTCTTCGTCGTTGGGACGCTCGGCGTGGCCCCATCCAGTCGCCCAATTGGCGTCCATGATCCCAACCTCCATACTGATAATATCATCATTACTGATTTTTACCCACGAATGTGGGATGTGCCTGCCCTTGGAGAGACCGGTCATGGATAAGCGAGAAGTTGGCGACGCATCCGAGGGGCCTGGCGAGGCCGTGGAGGAGGCTTCGGACGAGGCCGCGGAGCGAGGCGGGCGCACTCACTCGACACGGCGGTCCTTTTTGAAGCGGGTGGGCAAGGGCGTGCTACTCGTGAGCGCGGGCGCCGTCGGCGGGCAGGCCGTGGGGCCTCTCCTGCGACCGACGGAGCCGGGGCGGGTGGAGTTCCCGACCGCGGGCCCGGTTCGCATCGACGATGTGACGGTCGTCGACCCCCTGGATGGAACCCTTGCCGCGGGGATGTCGATCCTGGTTCGTGGCGGACAGGTCGAGTCGGTGGTGCCGACGGAAACGGTCCGGGCCGAGAGGGGCGTACGTGTGGTCGCCGGGGCGGGACGGTTCGCCGTACCGGGTTTCAACGACATGCACACTCACGCGTTACAGGCGGACCGCCCGGCGTTGGCGCTGGCGACGATGCTCGCCGAGGGGGTCACGGGGATGCGGCAGATGGAGGGCTCGGCGGAGATGCTGCGGCACCGGGCCGAACAGCGTCTGTCCTTGACACCGCGGGCGCCTGGGCTGCTGGCCATGCCGGGAGAATTGCTGTTGCCCTTCAACGCGCTGTCGGCCGAGGAGGCCCGCAGTGAGGTCGCTCGGCAGTGGGACCAGGGCGCGGACTTCATCAAGATGATCATGACGGAGCGGGAGGCGTTCTTCGCCGCGGTGCACGCAGCGCACGAGCACGGGCTGCGTATCGCCGGACATCTGCCGCCGTCGGTCAAGATCGACGAGGCGGCCAGAGCAGGGTTCGACTGCGTCGAACACCTTGGCACGAGCACCAACGTGTGGATCTCCTGTTCCCGGGACGCGGACGCCCTCTGGGAGGAGAAGGCCGCCGGCCTGTCGGAGCCTTCCTGGGTGGCCGGGCTGCCCTACGCCGGTGACATCTACATGGCGGCGATGAAAGGGGCTCTGACCGGAAACGCCTCCAATACCGCGAGCGAAGAGGACCTTCGTCTACTCGCCCGCGCTTTCGACAGCTTCGACCAGGACCGTGCGCGGGACTTGGCCGCGGTCTTCGTCGAGAACGGCACGTGGCAGTGCCCGACGCTGGTCCGCCTCCGTTCGAAGTATCTCGCTGACGACACCGTCTACCGGGACGACCCGTGGTTGAAGACCATGACCGTCGAAGCCCGGGAAGAGTACCTGTCCACCGTGGACGAGTTCGCGGCGCTTCCCGCCAGCACCCGGGAGACGTTCCGCCGCTATTACGAACACGCTGTCGAGACAGTGGGCATCTGGCATCAGGCGGGCGTGCCCATCCTCGCCGGGGCCGACGGTGCCGGCCGCGGTGTGGGGAGCTCGATCCAGCTCGAGTTCCGGGAGCTGGCCAAGGCCGGGCTCTCACCGCTGGAGGTGTTGCGATCGGCGACGACCGCCCCGGCGCGCTATCTTGACCGCACCGGCCAGATGGGACGAATCGCGGCAGGGATGGACGCCGACCTGGTACTGCTCGACGCGGACCCGCTCGCGTCTGTGGAGAACCTGGCCTCGATCTCGCTCGTCGTGCGCGCCGGGCACCCTTTCACCGCGGACGAGCTCGCGAACCACATCGACGAGTTGGCGGACCAGGACATCGACCGGTCCGCGCTCAACATCCCGGCGATGTCCCTCGACGGCTGCTGTTCCCGGTAGTGGCACAACCGGAATATCCGACAACAGGCCAGGGTGACCGCGGGTAATGTCGCCGCGTTCCACCACGCGACGGATCGGATCACCGATCTGTCGCGTACCAGGCGCTGGAGTGCCGGTGACCGGACCGACCACGCTGGCATCCCGGGCGACCGCGACCGACCCGGGTGGCCACCTCGCCTAGACCGAGCTGCGACCTGTCGGCCACCGGCGCGACGCGGTCGCCCCGAACGTGCCGTGCCGGCTGTGGAGGCGTGGCTCACTGAACCGACTACCCCGTGATGTCGGGCAGTGCGGTGGTGGACAACCGTCGCGCTTCGGCGCGGGGGATGCCGAGCATGCGCAGTAGGTGCTCGGCAAGGTGGTCGTAGGCGGTGTCGTCGTCGAAGTCCGGGTCCGTCAGCGACAAGTGCAGTGCACCCAGCAACGCGCCGGCCACGGTGGCCAGTGCCAGCTTCGGGTACGGAGTGTGGAAGCGTCCCGCTTCGACACCGGCGATGATGTCGCGCAGGGCGCGGGAGGCCAGCCCGCGATCGGAGTCGAGGTAAGCCACACCGTGGCGCACCATGACCTGGGCGACTTGTGGTTGCCTGCGGGTGAGGCGTCCGACGAGTCGGATGGACTGGGCCAAGGTTGCGGCCGGATCGCGCTGTTCGAGGGCGAGCTGATCCAGTCGGGTCCCCATTTCCTCCAGAACGTTGATGACCGCAATGTCAAACAGTTCCGCCTTGGTGGAGAAGTGGTTGTAGAAGGAACCGAAACCGACGTCAGCGGCGTCGGTGATGTCCTGAATGCTCGCCTGGTGGGCAGTGCCGTCGGCGAGCATGGCCCGGGCCGCGTCGAGGAGCTTACGCCGGGTGTGTGCTTTGCGACGCTCTAGGCGGGTCCCAGTGCCCGCGTGGGTTGCGGCCATGCTCGAATGATACCGGCCATGACATGACTGATGAAGGCATCACCGCTTTTGACGCTCGTGACGTCACAAGTGATTTTTCATCAGCCGAGGGTTTTCGGGCGGCCCAAGGGAGCGGTCACGCGTCTCGCTGTCCCCTGTGCTCCGGGTGAGGTGCCGGCGTCCGACGAGGGGAACATCCCGGACGGACCGACAGTCCTGTGGTGAAGGTGGTGGATCCGGTATGGCTGCTGGTGTCCGAGATTCCGGCCGCCGACGTCGGCAAGGTATTTCAAACCGGTGTTGCGGATCGATGCCGCCCGCCGCCGCTGGCCAGCCCCGCCAGGCACCCACCCCGCACGCCGCGCGGCCGGATCCGGTCCCGGACCCGACGGGAACCACGCCGTCCCCGCGAGTGTCCGTTCCCACCGGAAGTGGTTGAGCAACGCTTGAGCGTCACCGACCGACGCCTCGCCCACACGTCGGCCGGACCGGTGCCGCCTCGGCCTGCCCGACTCCAGGTTGCGTCGTCCCACCGCCGACAGTGCGCGGTTGCCCGCCGGTCCCGTCCCATCGGGCCGCCTTGGCCGAGGAACGAGCCCACAGCCGCACCTCAGGAGCCGAGAGGCGGGAAGCGTTCCGGGGCTGGTTGCACCAGTACGACCACCGCCGTTTCCGCACGGCGACCAGCGGCCCTCCTGCCGTATCCAAGCTCTCGGGCCAGTGCGTCTAGGCGACCGCTCCCGCACGGATTCGCGCCAGCCACTGTTCGGCGGCAAGGAAGTCCGCGTTGCTCGTACCTCCGCGGGGGAGCAAGGGAGTCAGCTCGGTGTCGGCGTCGGCGCGCGGGTAACTGCCGAGGAAGCGGACCTCGCGGCAGACACGGCGCAGTCCCATCAGGGCCTCCCCCACCCGCGCCTCGGCCACGTGGCCGTCTGCGTCGATGCAGAAACAATAGGTCCCCAGTCCGTCACCGGTCGGACGCGACTCCAGCCGCGTGAGGTTCACCCCGCGGACCGCGAACTGGTTGAGCAGGTCCACCAAGGCACCGGCGTGGTCGTCGGGGAGGAAGGCGACCAAGGAGGTGCGGTCGGCTCCGGTCGGCTCCGGCAATGCGCCGGGGCGGCGCAGGTACACGAACCGGGTGGCGGCGTCAGCGCGGTCCCCGACTCCGCTGACCAGTGGGGCAAGGCCGTAGCGTTCTCCCGCGAGACGCGCGGAGATCGCGGCGTCGTAGGGCGCTCCGGGCTCGGAGACCGCCTGGGCCGCGGCTGCGGTGGAGGAGACGGTGAAGGTGTCGGCGTGGGGCAGGTTGGCCGCGAGCCACCCCCGGCACTGGGCGAGCGCGTGGGAGTGGGTGGCCACGCGTTTCACGTCGGACAGCATGGTGCCCGGGCGGGCGAACAGCGTGAACTCCACCGGGACGGCGACCTCTGCCCCGATCAGCAGCGGATCGCCGTTGATGAGTTCGGCGATGGTGGCGGTGACCCCGCCCTCGACCGAGTTCTCCAACGGGACGGCGCCGCCGTCGACCGCACCGCCCCGGACCGCCGAGAAGACCGCGTCCACCCCGCTGCACGGAACGAGGCTTCCCGCAGGGGCGTCGGGCATGAGCATACGCAGGGCGGCTTCGGTGAACGTACCCTCGGGGCCCAGGTAGGCATAGGTCTTCGGCATGTACAGCAGGTTACTCGGAATCGGCTCAGGTACCGGGGCGACGGTCCGGGCGCTACCGCGCTCACGCCTGGGCGTTCTCCGTGGACGGTCGGGCCGGCTCCTCGTCCTGGACCGGCTCCCGGGGGGAGGCGATCGAGACCGACGACACCGGTTCTGCCGGTTCTGCGGACATCGAACCGCCTGGACCCTGGCCCAGACGTGCCGCACGGATGGCGCGGTATTCCTCCGGGGACAGCGCCTCGGTAGCGGATCCGCCCTCCACGATCTTGGCGTAGGTCCGGGTCTCGGTACGGCCGTTGATGGACGTGAGCACGACACCGTCTCCGGCGGTGTTGAGCATGGCCAGGGAGAAGGACCGGGCGCCCGACATCTCCTCCAGGGCGTCGTAGCGGACGATCCCCACGTCGCGGATGGAACGCACGTCGATGCCGCCACCGGTGTCGGGGAGCATCCGCTGGACGACGCTGCGGCAGTCCTCGACAACCGTACGCGTACGCAGGAACGCCAGGGCGCCGAGCGCGAGAGCACCGGCTGCCAGGAGCAGAGCGATCAGAGTCAAGATGATTGAGAGCACCCTGCGAGCGTAATCGCCACGATGCGCTGTCGCGTGGATACTTTCAGTGTTTTTCGTCGTGGCGTCGCCGGAGCCGGCTGGGCCGTGCAGGGGACACGCCTCGGAGACGGTCGCCCACGCGACGTATTCCGCGGCGCGCCGCGGGGACCAGCTCGCGGGCCGCGAGCGCCCTTCCCACCTCGGCGAACTGACGGGCGCGATGCAGTTGGGCGCGCAGATCGGTGCCGGTGGCCCGGTGCTCCATCTGCACCTCGACCTCCTGGACCGTGTAGCCCCCGTGCAGGAGGTCGATGGTCAGTCCGGTCTCCACGCCGAACCCGGCGGCCAGGGGGAGGGCCGCCTCGAATGCCGAGCGGGTCAGACAACGCTGCCCGTTGAGCGGCTGTTCGGCCTCCCAGCCGGTGGCGCGCCGGATTCCGTCTCGGGCCAGGCCGACGACGAAGCCGTGCCCGCCGAGGCGGGTACGACCGGCCGGGAAGAGCGCGATCGTCATGTCGGCTTTCCCTGCGCGCACCGGGTCGAGCAGTGGCGCGGCCTCCGCGGCGGTGACGCCGAGATCGGCGTCCAGGAACAGCAGGTGGCGCGGGTCGGAGGCGACTCCGGAGGCGGCCTCGTGCTCCTCGACCAGCCGCACGCCCTCAGCACCGGTCTCCATGGCCGCGCCCTTGCCGCGGTTGCGGCCATGCCGGAAAACGCGGGCTCCGGCTTGCGTCGCCACGGCCGCAGTGTCGTCGGTGGAACCGTCGTCCACGACGATGACGAGGTCCGCTCCGGGCAGGCCGCTGGCGGCGCGAACCGTTGCGGCGATCCGCTGCGCCTCGTTCCTAGCCGCGATGACGACCGCGACGCGGCCGTGCCCGTCCGCCCCTGAGGGAGAAGACACGCTGCCTCCCCTGTCTCTACTTGGCGGCTGCGGTACCCACGGTGGCGCCGAGCGCGTCGACCGAGTCGTGAACGGTGAAGACCGAGTCCAGACCGGTGATCTCCAGGATCTTCATCACCGCTGGACGCGGGGCCACCAGTTCGAGGTCGCCGTCCTTCTCCCGGGACCTCTTCATGGCCGACAACAGAACGTTCATGCCGGTGGAGTCGCAGAACTCCACCCGTGACATGTCGACGACGAGCCTGGTGGCCCCGTCGTCCAACGCGTTGACGAGCTCACTGTGCAAAAGCGGCGCTGTGTAAAGGTCAATCTCACCGCGAACGGCAACCAGTGCGTGATCGGCCTGAGACTGACTTGAGATCTTCAACTCCACAGTCGTGACTGTAGCGGTCACCGAGGGCCCTGGCCACTTAGGTGGCGGTGTTTCGCCGCACCACTGTCGAGCTCCGTGGTCGACGTTCACGGAACGGACTTTTTTCTCACGTTCCAGCGGTGCGGGAACGAGGAACCACACCTGCTGGGGCGGTCGAGAACACCGCGGTCAGATCGGGGATGACGGCGTCGCCGCGGACGGCTTTGGCGACCGGAATGTCGATGACCGCCCACACTGTCGTCGTCTCACCGTCCACTTCGGTCCCCCACTTGGCCGCAAGGTGCTGCACGATGCCCAATCCCCGACCGCCGAGGGCGGAACGGGAGGGATGCGCGACACGCGGCAGGGTGTCGGCGCCCCCGTCGCACACCGAGATCTCCACCCACCCACCCGTCGGGGTCTCTGGAGACTCGACGACGATGTTCCAGGAGACCTGTACGGAGTCCGGAGGAAACGGCGGCGGCAACGGGCCCGCATGCCTCAAGGCGTTGCTGAGAAGTTCGCTGATGATGAGCGCGGCGTCCTCCACCTTGGAGGTAGCCACCCCTGATTCGTGCAGGTCGGTACACAGGTGCTGACGCGCGGTGGTGACACTCGACGGCACATGTGGCAGCAGTACGGCCCTCGACACGTCCTTCTCCCGTTCCCGAGCGTGCTGATCCCCGCGGGCACCGGGCGCTGATCCGGTTGCGCGAAGGTTGCGGTGCGGACACGCCCTTGCTTGTCTGATCTGGTTGTCGCTTCGGCCGAGAAGCGCCCTGAAATCAAATCCCACCAGGGCCGAAATGCCCGGTTGGAACACTATGGAAACCCGCATCCGGGTCTCGATCAACAGCCGCCCATCACTTCATCCCAACCGGACCATCTCACCGAAAGCACAGGTCAAGTCCTTCCCGGGCCTCCGGGGACACTCAATTGACGGACTGTAAGGTGAATCTCATCCGCGTTCCTCCGGGGTCGTCGGCGTGCGCAGTGACGTCCCCTCGCTGCTCTCTGGCCAATCGCCGGACGATGTAGAGGCCCAAGCCGATCCCGCCGAACCTTCGGCGGTCCCCCACGTCCAACTGCACGAAGCGTTCAAAGATCCGCTCCGTGTCAGCCGGCTCGATTCCCACCCCCTCGTCCCGCACGGTCACGGCAACCAGACCGTCTTCCTCCGCCGCTGAGACCGTCACCCGCCCTCCGTCGGGGGAGTACTTGAAGGCGTTCTCCAGCAGTTGGCTGATCACCATGTCGCTGGCAGCCGGATCGCCGTACACGTCGGGCAGTTCCTCGGGCAGTTCCAGACAGAGTTCGTGCTTGTCCGAAAGCGAGGCGAAGGCGGTCATCGCGCGCCGCAGCGGCTCCCGGACGTCGAAGACCCCGTTGCGCACCACCAGGCTCCCGGTTCCGGCCTGCGACCCCAGCAGCAGATTGTTCACCAACCGGGTCATCGTCTGCGCGCGATCGGCGATCGTACCGACGTGCTCGTGGCGCTGGAGGTCGTCCATCTGGTCCCAGTGCCGGTCCAGCGTGGTCGAGAGCCCCTGCACCACGGTCAGGGGGGTGCGCAGTTCATGGCCGGCGGTGGCGAGGAACAGGTCTTTCTGCTCCTCCAGTGCCTTGGCCGGGGTGATGTCGCGAAAGTCCACCACCCGCTCCTCACTTCCGGTGATGTCCGCGAGGAGGATCTCCAGCCAACGTCCGCTCTCCATCCGGTGCTTGACCAGTTGCCCCCGGACCACCGGAAGCGGGAACGGCGGCGGCCTGCCGACCACATCGGTGAACGCGTACCCCGTGAGCTCGGCGGCTGCCCGGTTCCACTTGCGCACCCGACCGGAATGGTCGAGCACCGAGATCCCGTCCGCGCTGGCGTCCACGATCGCCTGTTCGTGGGCACGCTGGCGGACCATCTCCTGGTAGGCCATGGCGTTGCCCAGCGCCACACCGGCGTGCGCGGCCATCAACTCCAGCAGCTCCAACTCGATGTGTCCGACCTTGCGCCTGCTGTAGAGCGCGTACAGCGCACCGTAGGGACGACTCTGCACGTTGGACACGCCCAGGGCGATCGTGTGCAGCCCTTCCAGGTCCGACCAGATGAGGTCGCTCAACGTCCTGGTGTCGTCGGTGGCCAGGAGCACCGTCTTTCCACTCGCGAGCAGTTCCCCGAACAGGCTCGCCCGCAGCGAAGCCTCGAATCCGCGCAGGTGGGCGGAGAGGCCGGTAATACTCACGAGGCGCAGGCTGTTGCCCTGGATCAGCGCGAATCCACCTGCGTCGGCGCCGGTCAGCTCGGTGAGGCAGTGAACGATGCGGTCGAGGATGTCGTCGACGTGAAGATCGGCGTTGATGTCGCCCATGACGTCGGTGAGGCGACGCACCAGCTGCGCGCGCTCGGTCATGTGCAGTTGTTCGAGCTCGATCTCGGAAGCGGTGACCGTGTGCTGGTGGAGGACGCACACCCAGCCGGCCATCCGCCCGTCGTCACCGTTGAGCCGGTTGTAGCTGGACCGTACGTCGAGGTGTTCCCCGCTGCGGGTGACCCGAACGGTGGTGAGGGACATCGGCGTGCCCAGGCGAACGCGTTCCAGCACCGCGTGGTACTCGGCCATGCGCTCGTCGGGCACGATCGGGGCCTGACGCCCCAGCACATCGGCGAGGGTCCAGCCGAACATGCGCTGCGCGCCCGGATTCCACTGCACGACCCGCATCTTGTCGTCCAGGACCACGACCGCGTCGGCCACTGAGGC
This sequence comes from Nocardiopsis ansamitocini, assembly GCF_030268225.1. Classification (GTDB taxonomy): domain Bacteria; phylum Actinomycetota; class Actinomycetes; order Streptosporangiales; family Streptosporangiaceae; genus Nocardiopsis_D; species Nocardiopsis_D ansamitocini. Next base: position 149,045 of record NZ_BSQG01000009.1, read on the forward strand.
CAACACGGCCTCTGCGTTGAAGGCTGCCGGCTCGAAGCTCACCACGTCATAGTGCCATTTCGGGCCTCGTCTGGGGCAGGTGAACGCCGAAGGTCGGGGCAATTAGGTGGCCGCGACACATCAACGTCGTCACCGCACCGCCGCGTCGGAGCGGCGAACCAGCCCTGCCGTGTCATCCTGTGCTGTGTCGGGCGGGACCGGCGGAAGGCGGGACGAACGTGATGCGGACCTGGCGAGAAGGCTGGAACGACCGGATCGCCGCGACCGAGGACGCAGATGCCGTGGATCGTGACATCGACGCTCTGATCAACGCGGTCTCCGCGGTACCCCCGGGAATGGTGCGACGGCCACAAGTGGCCCCGAGAGAGATTCCGTTCGATGTCGTGTCGGGGACCGCCGAAACACCGGTGGGCTTCCTTTCGTTGGCGCTGACCCCGCGCGGCCTCGTCTCGTGCTCATTCGACTCCGAGGACACAGTCCTCCCCCGGCTGGCACGCGCGGTGTCACCCCGGATCGGGCCGCACGACGCCTGGCTGGAACCGGTGCGCCAGGAACTCAACGCCTATTTCGAAGGCCGGCTGACGGCGTTCACCGTTCCGCTGGACCTCCGACTCACCAGCGACTTCGGTCGGGTGGTCCTTCGGTCCCTCCTGGACGTGCCCTACGGATCGACGACCTTCCACACCGACCTGGCAGCCAGGATCGGACGGGCAAGCGCTACCAGGGCCGTGGCCAACACGCTGGCCACCAATCCGCTCTGCCTGTTCCTGCCCTGCCATCGGGTCGTACCGCCGGACTACCCCGGGGAATGCGGCCCCTACACCGGTGGTACCGCTGCCAAGCAGTACCTGCTGCGTCTGGAACGGGAACGGCGCAGTCCCAAGACCCCGGCGTTCTAGACGACCGCGGGCTCCGCACCCGTCTCACTGACCATGGGGCGCCCGGAGAGCGCCCAGGCACTCATACCGCCGGCCACGTTGGCGGTCCGCCACCCGGCGTCGTTGAGCGCCTGCACGGCCTGGGCGGAGCGGCCTCCGACCCGGCAGATGACGTACACCTGGACGTCGCGGGGAACCTCGGCTGCCCGCTGGGACAGCTCGTTCAGGGGAATGTGCACCGCCTCCGGCGCGTGGCCCGCGCGCCACTCGTCCTGCTCCCGGACGTCGAGGAGATAGCTCCCATCGGGGACCGCGTCGACCCCGACCACCGGAACGCTTGAACCGAACACCGCCACACTCCTTCGTCACCATCCGTCGTATACGGGTCACCAACGGGAACCACGGGGCTCCGAGGGACGTCCAACAGGTTATGCGCAAGCACATCCCGACGACCCAGCTGACTCCGATCGCACTGCTCGCGACTGTGGGTTTCCTCGTCACGGGCTGCGGTGAAGGGGTCACCGAGGTCAACGTAGACGACCAGCCGTCCGGCTCCCCCTCTGCGGGCGCCGGCGCGGACCGCGCCGAAACCGAACTGACCATCACCCTGTCCACCGATCCCGATGCCGGCGACGAACCCGGCCTCGACGGCTTCACCCCTGGTACCTGGACCCTGACCTGCGCCCCGGATGGAGGCGACCACCCCGATCCGGCCGCCGCGTGCGCGGCGCTGGCCTCCGCAGGCGCAGAGGCGTTCCAGCCCGTACCCGATGGCCAGGTATGCACCTTTATCTACGGTGGCCCGGAGACAGCCACCGTTGTCGGCCATGTGGGCGACACCGAGGTGGACTCCGAATTCAGCAGGGCCGACGGTTGCGAGATCGACCGCTGGGAATCGCTGGCACCAGTGCTGACTCCGGCCACGACCTGAGAAAAGGAACCAACAACGCGTGAGGCCCCGACCCTTTTCCGGGTCGGGGCCTCACGGCGAAGAAACAACTTGTGGGCGAGGAGGGATTTGAACCCTCACATCCTTTCGGACACACGGACCTGAACCGTGCGCGTCTACCGTTCCGCCACCCGCCCGAGTGACATTCACTTATACTGTCGCCTGGTCCGGCCGCTCCTTCGAGCTGCTCCCTGGCGACGAGTTAAAGGTTAGCACGATCGCAACCCTGGTCGTGCACGGCCGAAGTGCCTCCGCGCAGGCCCCCAAGGGCGGCGGTGAAGCAAAGGACACGCTTGCCCGGATACGATCGTCTACATCGGGACGTGGAGTAAGGGAGGTAGCTCGTGGGAGTGCTCCAGCGCTTCGAGCGCAGGCTCGAAGGGATGATCGAAGGCACCTTCGCGCGGGCCTTCAAGTCGGAACTCCAGCCCGTCGAGGTCGCCAGCGCGGTCCAACGGGAGATGGACGAGCGCGCGGCCATCGTGGCGCAGGGCCGCACCCTGGTGCCCAACGACTTCGTCGTGGAACTGGCCGGCTCGGACAAGGAACGACTTGAGGTCTACTCGGACAGCCTCGGACAGGAGCTGTCCAAGCTGGCGCGTGAGTACGCCACAGAGCAGGGGTACTCGTTCGTGGGACCGGTGCGCGTCCGTTTCGACGCCGCCGACGACCTGCAAACCGGAAGATTCCGGATCCGCTCGGGAGTCATCCGCGGCACGACGGTGGACCCGGTCGGCGGCGGAATCCGTCAACCGGTCAGCGACCACCCGCGGCACGACGACGCCATGCGCGGCCACCCGCGGTTGCTGCTGTCACCGGGCGGCGCAACCGTCGAGGGCAACCTCGCCTCCCACGGCGCGGAGCAGGCATATGAGCTCAACGCTCAGGTGACGCTGCTCGGCCGGGGGACCGACTGCGATCTTCGCCTGGTGGACAACGGAGTCTCTCGACACCACGCTGAGATCCGAGTCGAGGACGATGAGGCAGTCCTCGTGGACTTGGGTTCCACCAACGGAACGTTCGTCAATGGCCAGCAGGTCAAACGCACGCGCCTGTCGGACGGGACCCGGATCAGCCTCGGCAGGACGACAATGACGTTCCGCCGGGACTGAGAACAAACGCAGTAGAACAAGCATCAACAGGGGCGAGGCCCGCGACCACGAAACCCGTGGGTCTGCGGGTTTCGCCCATCGCCGTATCGATCGACTCAAGTGCCGACATCCCCAGCCCAACCGGGAATTTATCCCAAATGCTTGACCAATCGGGCACAATTACCGGGTCCAATGGGTTCACTCGGCTTCCTCGAGGCGGTAGGCACGGTTCACGCGAACACGACGCGCTGGCGGAGCCACCACCGCTGACCCAGCCGGAGCACGACAGGGGCTGAAGAGCACTTCAATGTCCGACTTGACCCTCATGCTGATCAAGCTCGCGTTCCTCGCGGTGCTGTGGCTCTTCGTGATCATGGCGGTCGGAGTGATCCGTACCGACCTGTTCGGTCCCGCCACCAGCAAAGCGAAACGCAGCGGCGGTAGCGCCCGGCCCGAGCCACGGCGCGCCAAGCCCGCACCCCGAGGCCGCCGCAACGAGCCCCGTTCCCTGGTCGTAACGAAGGGCCCGCTCGCCGGGACCACACTCGACCTCTCCTCCCAGCCGATCACGATCGGCCGTGCCAAGGACGCGACACTGGTCATCAGTGATGACTACGCCTCCGGTCGCCACGCCCGGATCTTCTCCGACAACGGCCGCTGGATCGTCGAAGACCTCGGCTCGACGAACGGGACCTACCTCGGTCAGAACCGCCTGACCCGCCCCCAGCCCATCACCGTCGGACAGCCCATCCGCATCGGCAAGACCGTTCTGGAACTACGCAAATGACAATCGCACTCCGCTACGCGGCGTACTCAGATGTCGGCTGCCTTCGCGAAGGAAACGAAGACTCCGGCTACGCGGGCCCCTACCTGCTCGTGGTCGCCGACGGGATGGGCGGCCACGCCGGCGGCGAGATCGCCAGCGCACTCGCGGTCTCCTCGCTCATCCCGCTGGACGACGACGTCCCAGGCAGCGAGATGGTGCAGTCGCTGGAAGCCGCCGTGGACAACGCCAACGACGCACTCGCCCAAAAGGTCCGCGAGGAGCCCCGGCTGGAGAACATGGGGACCACGCTGACCGCCATGCTGTGGTCGGGTGCGCGGGTCGCACTGATCCACGTCGGCGACTCCCGCGCCTACCTTCTGCGCGGCAACGAGTTCCACCAGATCACGCACGATCACACCCTGGTCCAGACCCTGGTCGACGAAGGCAAGATCACCGAGGACGAGGTGGCCACGCACCCGCAGCGCTCGCTGCTGTTGCGCGCCATCCAGGGCCAGGGCCACGTCGACCCGGACGTGTCCGTGCGCGAGGCGCAGGTCGGCGACCGCTACCTGCTGTGCTCCGACGGTCTCTCCGGCGTGGTCAGCAAGGAGACCATCCACGAGACCCTTGCCACCGAGGCCACGCCCGAACGCGCCGCCCGACGTCTGATCGACCTCGCCAACCGCGGCGGCGGGCCGGACAACATCACGGCGGTCATCGCCGATGTCATCGACACCGCGACCGACCCGCACGGGCCGACCACCGACGCCACGACCGTGGGCGCCGCCGACCAACGCCGCGAACCGCCGATGACCCCCGACACACCGGCGGGACGGGCACAGGGGCTCACCCGGAACACGGCCGCCGGCGGGGCCAGCGACACCGCCGAGATGGACCGGATCCCCGCCTACGAGTCCGATGACAGCTCCGAGCCACGCCCGCGCACCAGGCGCTGGTGGCCGATGGTCCTGACATTCCTGGTGCTGGTCGCGATCGTGGCCGGCGCCGGTTTCTATTTCGGCAACCAGTTCCTGAGCAATCAGTACTTCGTCGGCCCCAGCCAGGACGGCGACGAGGTCTCGATCTACCAGGGCATCAACACCGACGTCGCCGGCTACAGCCTGGCCGAGGAGGCCGAGCGCACCGGCATCCCCTTGGCCATGCTGCCCGAGACCCAGCGCGACGCCGTGCAACGGACCATTCCGGTGGAGAGCCGCGCAGAGGCCGAGACCCGCGTGGCGGAAATGCGCGAGGTGTTCGAGGGCTGCCAGGCCGACCCCGACTCCTGCGGCCTCGACGTCGCCGACGGCAGCGGCGCGGCGGCCACCACGGAGGCGACACCGGACGCCGCCTTTCCCTCCGCACCGGCCCCGGATACGGAGGGCACGCCATGAGCGAAGGACTGACGACCGCCCTTCCCCCGGTCAAGCGGCGCAACGCCGAGCTCGTGATGCTGCTCCTCGCAATCGGCATCACGATGTTCGCGATGATCTCGGCCGGCCTCGCCTACACCGGTGAGCTGCCGCCCAGCCTCTTCATGTACGCGGTTCCCTTCGCGGGTATGGCGCTGCTGGCGCACGTGTTCATCCGCTTCTTCGCCCCCTACGCCGACCCGCTGCTGCTGCCGCTGGCGACGCTGCTCAACGGGCTGGGAATCGCGATGCTGTGGCGCATCCTCGACGCTCCCCAGTTGGTGCCCGAGTTCGCGTCGGAGGGCGCGACCGAAAGCTCCATGACCCAGTTGATGCTGACCGCGGGCAGCATGGTGGTGTTCGCGGGGATCGTCTTCTTCCTGAAGGAACCGCGCACGCTCCAGCGCTATCCCTACCTGATCGGGCTCGCCGCGGTCGTCCTGCTGCTCCTGCCGCTCCTCCCGGGCCTCGGTTTCTCGGTCAACGGCGCCCGGCAATGGATCAACCTGGGGTTCACCAGCCTTCAGCCCTCGGAGTTCGCCAAGATCGCCCTGGTGATCTTCCTGGCCGGCTACATGGTCACCAAGCGCGACGTGCTCGCCCTGGTCAGCAAGCCGATCAAGATCGGGCCGATCAAGGTCCTGGAGCTGCCGCGGATGCGCGACATGGCGCCGATGGCCGCCATGTGGGGCTTCTGCATCATCGTCCTGGTCATCCTGATGAACGACCTCGGCACCTCGCTCCTGCTGTTCGGCACCTTCCTGGCGATGATCTACGTCGCCACGCAACGGTCCTCCTGGATCATCCTGGGTCTGACCGCGTTCTTCGGCGCCTGCGCCCTGCTGTACCCCTTCGTGCCGCACTTCCGGGTCCGGATGATCACCTGGCTGGACGCCTTCAACCCCGATGTGTACTGCTCCGACGCGGTGATGGCCTCGGCTGACGAGGCGTTCTGCAAGGTCTCGGGGACCAGCCAGCAGCTTGTCGGCGGACTGTTCGCGATGGGCGAGGGCGGCATCCTGGGCGCAGGACTCGGCGGCGGAGAGGTCCGCGGCATCATCGAGGTGCAGAACGACTTCATCTTCACCGCGTTCGGCGAAGAACTGGGCCTGACCGGTGTCATGGTGATGCTGATGGCCCTGGCCCTGCTCGCTCAGCGCGGAATGCGCATCGCGCTGGCCTCGCGTGAGCTGTTCGTCAAGATGTTCGCCTCCGGCATCTCCTTCCTCATCGCCTTCCAGACCTTCGTCGTCATCGGCGGAGTCACCCGCGTCATCCCGATGACGGGTGCGACCATCCCATTCGTGGCCAAGGGCGGATCGGCCCTCCTGTCGAGCTGGATCATGCTCGCCCTCCTGGTCCGGATGAGCAACAACGCCCGCAAGCCGGCCCCCGTGGCCATCCAGGACGAGGGCGCGACCCAGGTGATCTCCCGATGAACAAACCCATCCGCAGACTCGCTCTGTTCTCCCTTGCACTGTTCGGCGTCCTGCTGCTCAACGTCACCTGGATCCAGGCGGTCCAGGCCCAGTGGCTCCAGGACCACGAGTTCAACCGCCGGGGTGCAGCCGAACAGTTCCGGGTCCCCCGAGGCCCGATCCTCGTCGCCAACGAACAGATCGCCTACTCCGAGCTGATCGAAGGCAGCACCCAGTACCAGCGGTTCTACCCGGCCGGCGATCTCTATTCGCACCCGGTCGGCGTGTTCAACCCCTTCGGCCCCTACGGGGTCGAGCGGGCGGAGAACTCCTTCCTGGACGGTTCCGACAACCGCCTGCTGGTGCGCAACTTCCTGGACACCTTGACGGGAAGCGAGCAGAAGGGGGCCACCGTCGCCCTCACCCTCAACCCCGACGCCCAGCAGGCGGGGTTGGAGGCGATCAAGAACAACAGCCCCAGCGGCAAGGGCGCGGCCGTGGCGCTGGACCCCTCGACCGGTGCGATCCTGGCCGCGGTGTCGATTCCGAACTACGACCCGGCCGCCGTCTCCGACATGAGCGACACCACCAAGTCCGTCGAGACCTGGGACTCTCTCAACAGCAACGAGAACAAGCCGCTGCTGAACCGCGCGTTCAACGAGCTGTACCCCCCCGGCTCCACCTTCAAGGTGGTGACCGCGGCCGCGGCCCTGGAGAACGGCGAGACGATCGACAGCACGATCGACGCACCCGAGACTCTGGAGATGCCCAACGGCGGCCCGGCGCTGCCCAACGCGTTCGGCAGCGCCTGCAACGGCGGGGCCCCCGATTCCATCGCGCACTCGCTGGAACGCTCCTGCAACACCTCGATGGCCAATTGGGCGCTCAAACTGGGCGGCACCGCGATGACCGAGCAGGCACAGGCGTTCGGCTTCGACAGCGGACTCCCTGGTGTCCCCGTCCCGGTCGAGGACAGCCACTACCCGCCGCCCACCGACGACAACGACCTGGCCCGCTCGGGGATCGGCCAGGGCAGCGTGCAGGCCACGCCGCTGCAGATGGCCATGGTCGCAGGCGGTATCGCCAACGGCGGCCAGGTCATGAAGCCCTACATGGTCAGCGAGGTCTTGGGCCCCGATGCCGCGGAAATCGCCTCCACCAGCCCCGAGGTCTACAGCCAGGCGGTCAGTTCCAGCACCGCCAACCAGCTGACCGAGGCGATGATCCTGGTGACCGAGGGTGCCGAGGGCAGCGGTACCGGTGGGCAGATCCCGGGCATCCAGGTGGCCGGCAAGACCGGAACCGCGGAGGTGTCCGGGGCACAGACCCACAACTGGTTCATTTCTTTCGCTCCCGCCGACGACCCCCAGGTCGCGGTGGCCGTCGTGATCGAGAACGGTGGCGGCAGCGGTGGCACCCTCGCCGCTCCCGTCGCCAAGGCGATCATGGAGGCAGTGATCAACGAGTGAGCGGAAACGACGCCTCCGGTGGCCGGCCCCTCACCCGGGCCGGCTCCCTCCTGAGCAACCGATACCGCCTTGAGGAGCAGATCGGCGCGGGTGGCATGGGCGAGGTGTGGCGGGCGACCGACACACTGCTCAGCCGTCCCGTGGCCGTCAAGATGCTGCACACGGCGCAGATGGGCGAACCCATCTCCCGACAGCGCTTCCGGACCGAGGCCCAGATCACCGCGGCACTGTCCCATGCCGGAATCGCACAGGTCTACGACTACGGCGAGCAGGACGACACCGCGTTCCTGGTCATGGAACTCGTCCCGGGCGAGTCGCTGTCGACGATCATCAAGCGCAACCCCGGTTTCGACGCGGACACCGCCCTGGATGTCCTGTGCCAGGCGGCTCAGGCGCTCGCGGCCGCGCACGCCCGCGGAATCGTGCACCGCGACATCAAACCCGGCAACCTTCTGGTGACCGAAGAAGGCTCGGTCAAGCTGACCGACTTCGGCATCGCCCGGGGCAACGAGTCGGTGACGCTGACCCAGACCGGCATGGTCATGGGCACAGCTCAGTACATCTCGCCCGAGCAGGTCTCGGGCAGGCCGGCCACCCAGGCCTCCGACATCTACGCCCTGGGGGTCGTGGCCTATGAGTGCCTCGCCGGGCGCCCTCCGTTCACCGCGGACACCCCGCTGGCCCTGGCATTGATGCACACCCGCGAGGCGCCGCCGCCGCTGCCCGAATCCGTTCCCACCTCGGTGCGCGAACTGGTGGAGTGGCTGCTGGAGAAGGATCCTGACGCCCGTCCCGGCTCCGCTGCCGATGTCGCACAACACGCACAACGGTTACGCGCGGGAATCGACTCCACCGCGGCCACCGAGGCGCTGAACCTGAGCGGCTCCGCTCCGACGGTCCTGGCCGGAGCTGTGAGCGGTCCCATCACCTCCCCGACTACCGCCTCGTCCGGCTCTCAGACCGGACGAATCGCCTCGGAGCAGGAATGGTCACCGGCGGCCGTGGACGCCTCGGATAGGGTTGCCGAGGAATCCGCACCGAGCGGCCGCCCGAGCCGGTCCGTCGTCTTCGCGTTGGTCGCCACCGTCGCGGTGGTCGCACTCGGCGTGGTACTGGTATCGGCGCTGTGGAGGGGGAATGAGCCAAATGGCGAGATGACAGGCAGCAATTCCCCCGTGTCCGATACTTCTCCGTCAGTGTCTCCGAGCCCCGAAGAGGACCCTGACCCCAGCGGAGAGGTTCCTGCGCCCGGTGGCGGGGAAGCCCCGGTACCGAACGAGCCCTACGTTCCCGCGCCGCAGCCCAGCACTCCGGACACTGAGCTTCCCGAGTCCCAGCCCGAGACTCCTCCGGAACCCCCGGTCGAGGAGACTGAGACCGAACCGGAGGCTCCCGACGGCGGGGGCGACAACGGCGAAGAAGGCGGCGGCAATCCTGGGGGCGGCGGGGACGCCGGCAACAGTGGGGATGGCGTCAACCAGGGAGGAAACTCCAGAGGCTTCACGCTACCGATGACCCGATAGCGACCGCACAGGGTCGTTCACCCATCACGAGGAACAGTTCACGACATGTCTCAGCCACGGCTACTCGGTGGTCGCTACGAGCTCGACCAGGTGATCGGGCGGGGTGGCATGGCCGAGGTCTACCGCGCTCGCGACCTCAGACTTGACCGCTTGGTGGCCGTCAAGACGCTCCGCTCGGACCTCGCCCGGGACCACATCTTCCAGGAGCGGTTCCGCCGCGAGGCGCAGTCGGCCGCCTCCTTGAACCATCCCTCGATCATCGCCGTGTACGACACCGGCGAGGACATGATCGACGGGGTCTCCATCCCCTACATCATCATGGAGTACGTGGACGGGCGGACTCTCAAGGAGTTGCTCGACGACGACCGGCGGTTGCTGCCCGAGCGCACCGTGGAACTGGTCGACGGCATCCTGCGTGCGCTGGACTACAGTCACCGCAACGGCATCGTGCACCGTGACATCAAACCGGCGAACATCATGCTGACCAAGCAGGCCGAGGTCAAGGTGATGGACTTCGGTATCGCCCGGGCGATGAACGACTCCCAGGCCACGATGACCCAGACTTCACAGGTCATCGGCACCGCGCAGTACCTCTCGCCCGAACAGGCACGGGGTGAGCGCGTGGATGCGCGCAGCGATATCTACTCCACCGGCTGCGTGCTCTACGAACTGCTCACCGGTCGCCCCCCGTTCACCGGCGACTCTCCGGTTTCCATCGCCTACCAGCACGTTCGCGAGCACCCGGTCCCCCCGTCCGAACTCGACCCCGAGATCCCCGAGTGGATCGAGGAGATCGTTTTCCGGGCGATGACCAAGGATCGGGAGGAGCGCTACCAGTCGGCCGCCGAGATGCGGGCCGACATCCAGCGCGGCATGCAGGGGATGCCCACCGAGGCCGGCACGATGGCCATGGGGGCCGCGGGCTCGACGACGATGCTGCCGCCGACCCAGAACCGGCGTGACGAGTACGACGACGACTACGAGTACGACGACGAGGACGACCGCCGCGGCGACACCAGGAAAAAGGCGCTGTTGGCGTTGTTGGCCCTGGCTGTCCTGGGCTCGTTCGTCTTCATCGGGTGGCTGTTCCTGCGCGGTGGGGCGGAGGCGATCACCGTCCCCGACCTGTCCGGTGAGACCGTCGAACAAGCGCGGACCGAACTGACCGACGCCGGTTTCACCAACGTGGCCCAGGACACCAAGGAGCAGGCCAGCGAAGACGTGGAGGAGGGACTCGTCGTAGGGACCGATCCGCCGAGCGGGCAGTCCATCAGCGAGGGGACCTCCATCACCATCGTGGTCTCCAGCGGCACCGGCCAGACCGACGTCCCCAACATCCAGGGGATGACCAAGGACCAGGCCGAGTCCGCGCTGAACAACGCCGGGTTGAAACTGGGCAGCACATCGGAACGCGAGGACGGCTCCGCACCGGAAGGCACCGTCCTGGAGAGCGATCCCGCCATCGACTCCACCGTGGAGACAGGGACCAGCGTGAACGTGGTCCTGGCCAAGGCTGTGAGCCAGGTGAAGGTACCCAACCTGAGCGGGTTGAACGAGGACCAGGCGCGCTCCCGGCTGGAAGAACTCGGGTTGGGCCTGAACCCCCAGCAGGAGGAGGCCGCCGGAACGACTCCGGGGACCGCCATCCGCCAGGATCCGGGGGCCGACGCCATGGTCGACCCGGGCAGTGAGGTCACGGTCGTCTTCGCGATCGAACCGCAACAGCCCAGCGAGTCGCCCGAGTCGGATCCGCCCGAGTCGGATCCGCCGCCGGACGGGGGCGAGGGAAGTCCCGAGGACGGTTTCCCCTCCTGGTTCCCCTGGGAGGATGGCAGGGACAACTGACCGAGAGGTGTCTCGGGCGTCGTCTGGACCGTGGTCCGGGCGGCGCCCGCGTCGTTGCCTGCTGTTTTCTCCGCCGGCGAAGAGATCCCCCTCGACGTCCCCAAGAGAGTGGTCTGGGTCGTACACTGAACCTTCAGTCTGGATAAGCCCGGCCCGATTCGTCTTTGGAGCAGTGACCGTGCCCAAGTCCCGCAGCGATCGAAAGAAGAAGGCGGTCTACACTCCGCCGCCGACCGCCGCCAAGCCGAAGATCAGTCCGCGGTGGCTGGCCCCGGCCATGGTGACGTTCGGCCTCCTGGGCATCCTGTGGATCGGTGTCTACTACATCGCCGGGGGCCTCATCCCGTTCATGCGAGACCTCGGCAACTGGAACCTCGCGATCGGCTTCAGCGGCCTTGTTATCGCGATGATTCTTTCCACACGCTGGCGCTAGCTGTCCACAAGACGAAACCGGCCCTGTTGTCCCTGCTCCGTAGGATTTCCACAGGGTTTATCCACAGCTGACCAACCAGTTGTCCACAGAGTTATCCACAGGGGAAAAGTCCCTTGTGGGCATGGCTGTCCCAAGCAGCACCCCGGTGCTGCTCCTCAAGCTACGCAAAGGGCCCGGCACCGTAATCGGTACCGGGCCCTGACGCGTTCTTTGCCTCAGCCCCGCAGGAACAGTGTCCAGGCCACCGCAGCGGCGACGAGGACAAGGGTGATGGCTGCGGTGAGCGCCCCGTGGGTGAGGTCGCGGCTCCGTCCCGCCCGGTTTCCCGAACGAGGCAGGTAGGCGTAGACCAGCCCGAGGAGCGCCCCCGTGACGAGACCGCCGATGTGCGCCGTCCAGGAGATCCCCGGGACGACGAAAGTGATCAACAGGTTGACCGCCAGCAGCCCGACGATGAAGCGGGTGTCGAGCTTGAGCCGACGACCGATCACGAAGATCGCACCGAAGAGCCCGAAGATCGCCCCTGACGCTCCCACCGAGGCTTGAGCGGGATCGACCAGATAGCTGAGCACCGATCCGCCGATCGCACTGACCAGCCACAGTGCCAGGTAGCGCACGTGCCCGAGCCAGTTCTCCAACTGCGGACCCAATACGTACAGGGCAAAGCCGTTGAACAGCAGGTGGGTGATACCGCCGTGCAGGAAAGCCGCTGTGATCAGCCGATACCACTGGTCACCGAGAACGATGCCGGCTCCCCACATGGAGAACTGGCCGGTCATCTGCGGGTTGACCTGTTGGAGCAGGAAACCCGCGCCGATGAGTCCGAGAAGCGTCCAGGTCACGTAGGGCCGCGCCACCACCTTTCCGCCGAAGGTGGTGCGCGCCTCCCGCACGCCCTTGTTGCCCTCGGCCACGCACTCGACGCACTGGAAGCCGACGGCTGCCTCACGCATGCAGTCGGGGCAGATCGACCGACCGCACCGCCTGCAGCTGACGTAGGTCTCGCGGTCGGGATGCCGGAAACAGGTGGGAACGACCTGGGGCGTGGGCGGCTGGGAGGCGCTCATATCAGGCGGAGCCTACCTGCGCTCGACCGTGACGGACTGGATCACGACGTCGTCCAGCGGCTTGTCCATCTGGTCGGTGGCGATCGTGGCGATCTCGTCCACGACGTTCTTGCCCTCGACGACCTCACCGAAGATGGTGTGCTTGCCGGTGAGCCAGTCGGTGGCCCCCACCGTGATGAAGAACTGCGAACCGTTGGTGCCGGGGCCCGCGTTGGCCATCGCCAGCAGGTAGGGACGGTTGAACTTCAGGGACGGGTGGATCTCGTCCTCGAAGCGGTACCCGGGACCACCGCGGCCGTTGCCCAGGGGGTCGCCGCCCTGGAGCATGAAGCCCTTGATGACGCGGTGGAAAACGGTGCCGTCGTAAAGCTTGCTGCTGGTGGACTGACCGGTGCGCGGGTCCACCCACTGCTTCGTGCCCTCGGCGAGGCCGACGAAGTTCTCAACCGTCTTCGGCGCCTCGGCCGGGAAGAGCTTGACGACGATGTCGCCCTTGTTGGTGTTCAGCCGTGCGAAAAGCTGGCCGTTAGCCTCAGACACCTGGGTGCCTTTCCGTTGTGTGTGCTTACCACCCCACACGTTACCGTCCGCTTCAGTCCGCCGCGGTGAATGCGCACTCCGCCAGGAGAGGTCCGGGACACGGCGGTTCTAGCGTGATCCGATCCACATCGACCACGTATGTTGAGGTAACACCCCCATAACAGGCCGATCGCGGGCTTCGGGAGCAACCGTCAGCGCATAGCCGACGGTAGATCGGGCAGGGGACTACTCAGCAGCCACTAGTGCGAAGGAGGACGACGTGTCCATCACCTTGAAGCGTCGTAAGGCCAAATGGGAGACCGAAGAGGCACTGAACCGCCTCCAGGGACTGGCTCGCGACCAGGCCGAACGCTTCGGGCCCTACGCGGACCAGGCCAAGGAGAGCGCGGCTCTGCGCATCCACCAGGCTCGCGGCTGGACCGCGCCTCGCCTCGAAACGGCGGCCCAGCGGGTGGAGGACACCGTAGCGCCGCGGGTGGCAGAACTGCTGAACGCAGCCGCTCACCGGGTCGAGCCGGTTGCCGTCCGGCGTCGCCGTCGGCTCTCGCGCTCGTTCGTGGTCATCGGCGTTGGTGCACTCGGTGCAGCGGCCCTGTACGGGGTGCTCAAACTGCGCCAGGCGTCCCAGGACGCCGAGTGGCAGGAAAACCTCGACAACGCCCGGGAGCAGGTGCGCGAGACCAAGGACCAGCTCGCCACCAAGGCCAAGGAAGCCAAGGACCGGCTGAAGGGCGGGGCGGAGGGTGCCGCGGCGAAGACGCAGGAGGCCGCCGACACCGCGTCCGAGGGTGCCAAGGACGCGGCACGGGAGCTCAACGGCCGGGTGAAGAACTAGCCGACTGCTCCACCCGACGACCAGTGGCCCCGCGAGCGATCGCGGGGCCACTGGTGTGTCGGTGCGTTTTCACGCGTTGTCCCGGATCCGGTGCAGTCACTGACGGCAAGCACCGGGGCGGGCGGTCTTGGGCGCCTTCGGGTCCTTGATCAGCCTGTAAGTCAACGGGTAGCGCCAGTTGGCTCCCAGCGCCGTGGCCAGACCTGCGACGAGCGGAAGGACGAGCCAGCCGAAGAACATGAACACGAACGCGATGATCGGCAGGACCAGGATGGCCAGCACCGGAAGGAGCACGCACGCGATGAGGAAGTTCAGCTGGTAGTTGATCGCCTCGAAGGCTTGGCGGCGCACGTAGTGGGAGGTGCCGCCCTTGGCGAGCAACACCACGAGCGGCCCGATCGCCAGCGTGAAATAGCCGGAGAGGTGACCGCCCATCGCCCACAGTCGCTCTTCCCGGGTGGGCTCGGCAGAATTTGCCGGCATCCCTGGAGCCTGGGCGGGGGCGACCGCGAGGTCCACCAACAACGGTTCGAGGTCGCCCTGGACCTTTGCCGTCATCGCCTTTCCCAAACGGTCGTCGAACTCCTCCTCGTCGAGCCGGCCGTCGGCGTAGGCCGTCCGGAGCAGCTCGGCCACCTGGTCCCGGTCGGCATGGGTGAGCCGCAACGACGGGCCGGGACCACGACCACCGCTGTAGGGGGCGGGAGGAGGTGCTGGGTTGTACACGGCCACGTTCACTCCTTGCCGCACGATGGCGTCGAGTTCCTGTTGCACAGGGCTGCTGTCCGGTCTACTTGTCCATGATCGGTGATCGCCCCCTGGCAAGGCCAATGAAACAACCCTGAGATCGCCCCTGATTTCCGCCTCGGGGCCGACTGGTCGGCGACGACGGGGCCCTGGTGCACTCAGGAGCCCGCTCCGCGCCGGAACAGGGAAAACCCTGCGTGGTGCGCCTGCGACGCTCGCAGCGGTGATTCTGCCGCTCCCGAAGCCGGTGTGTGGTGCGGTGCCGGCGTCCGAAACGCCGCGCCGCCCGCTTCCGGATCACGAAGGCCGTGTGCACCGCTCGTGCCGGCCGCAATGACACTGGGGCCGTCCACTCTGTCGAGTGGACGGCCCCAGTGCGTGTTGCTGTCCTGCTTATTCGATTGTGGAGCCAAGGGGAGTCGAACCCCTGACCTCCGGTATGCAAAACCGGCGCTCTGCCAGCTGAGCTATGGCCCCTCGTCCGATCCATTGTCGCATCCCCGTGGGACACGGGCGAACGCCAACGATTGAAGAGCATACCGCTTCCCGAGCGAGTCGGGTCGACGGCGGCTGCATGCCGGGAAGTGAACCGAAAGGCGCCGTCCGGCGCTCTCGGCTCGCTCTTGTCCCCCGGCGACCGCCGGGGCACCCTCGGGTGCACCGTGGCGGACGCCGTCGGGGCTAGTTGTCGCTAGCGGCCGTGGCCTCGGTCCACAGGTCCAGCTCGGCGCGGTCGGCCTGGATCTTGCGGTAGACGGCGAACGCCCCGAGGGCCACCAGCACCAGGACGATGATCTTCTTCACGGCGAGGACCCCTTAACTTCCTTACACGGATTTGGAACAAGTCTCGACGCACGGCCCGGCCGCGGCGAAAAGCGGCCGGTAATCATGTCCGGCCGAGCCGGATGGCGTCGGTAGAGCACTTTATGGGTTTGTCCACAAGTAGCCTAGCAACCCCCGCTGGGGCCTGTTCCACACGCCGGACGCCAGAACGAGACTGTGCCTGGTAGGCATGACGAACCTTCGCACTCGCCCCGGGCGTCGCCGGACCGGGAAACGGATTCGATCCTGCCAGAGAGCGTCCTGGTTCCGGCCTGCGACACCCCGGGCAAAGACGTCCACCAAGCTCAAAAAGGTACTGCGACTCCCATGTGCCGTGGAGCGACCACCGGGCTCCATGACGGCGGCTGGCCCGAATCGGCCAATAGCACGGTGGGCAACCGCGGTGTTGGCCGCCGAACTCCTGAAGAACGGAAGACTGCCGGTTGTGTCACCTTCCGGAGGGGACCGATGACGGGATGCTCAGGTCAGCAGGTCGAGGCGTTTCAACGTGACGATGGTCGCCAGGGGGTCGACCGCTACGTCGACAAGTCGCCGCCACACCTCCTGGCAGCGCTCAACCGCTGCCTCGTCCTCGACGATCGCTCCCCCCTGGGTCGCTTCCACGTAGGCCAGGGAACTCTCGCCTTCGTCGAACTCGAGGACCGTGAAGGGGCCGGCGGCTCCGGCATGCAGCCCGACCGAGGTCGGCAACAACTGAACGGTGACCCGACTGTCGCCCTCGGCGAGTTCGATGAGCCTGCGCAGCTGGGCGTGCAGTGCCTCCGACCGGGAGGCGACACGTTGAAGCGCGTCCTCCTCGATCAGAGCGTGGTAGCGCCCCAGATTGTCCCGGTCCAGAATCTCCTGGCGTTTGAGATAGGCGGCGACCGTACGCTCGACGGCTGCACCGTCACGCCCTCTGGCCCGGGCGAGTTCAGCGGTGTACTCGGGGGCTTGGAGAAGGTCGGGGACAAGCATGCCGGCGTAGGAGTCGATCGCAACGGCTCCTGCCTCGTTCCCGATGTAGGCGGATGGGACGACGTCCTCGTACTCGGTCCACCAGGGCCGCAACCGCGACTCACGCACCAGGGTGAGAATGGCGTCGCGTTGCCCGCCTCGCACTCCGTACAGACTGAGCAGGGCCGAAACCTCGATCACCGAGGGCCACTTGCGGATGCCCGTCTCGATGTGACCGAGTTTCGCCGGTGACCATTCGAGTTCCTCTGCGACGTCGCTGAGGGTCATCCCCGCTTGCACACGCTGGCGGCGGAGTTCCACTGAGAGGCGACGACGGCGAACGATGGGGCTGGTCATTACCTCGTATCCGTACCTGCCGGGGGAGTGGTGGTCGTGCAAACCAGAGAAGCACTACCACTAGCAGCTAGCAATGCATTCGTAGAAATTAGTCGACGAATGCCGAATTTTCACTGCCCGAAACACTGTTCTTAGGCGGCACGCGGTTGGGGGCGGGCTGCTTTCCAATGGATTCAACGGCAGTTATCCACTGCTTTTGCGGATGCAGAAGTGGTAACAGAGGATCGGACCGGTTCAGTGAACCGGTCCGATCGGCATCCTTATTCACTCTGGTATCAAACTCACCAGAACCACGCGTGCGGCACGCTCGGATCGGTGCAGAAGCTTCAGGTCCATGCCCCAGGCGCGATCAACAACAGACATAGAAGCCTGGCGGAACCGGCCGGCCCTCCCGGCCGCGCCGCACCCACGACCGCGGTGCCCACCGCACCGACGCCGCCCCGGACGGCATAACCCGTTCTCGTCGCAATCGTGCGCAGGATCCAAGCACCCATGCCCGTCACCAGCGCCACCACGGGGGTGGCAGTCGGGTGAAGCCCTTGGGCACCCCAACGGTGTGGGCTCGGGCCGCCTCGAGGAAACCTGAGATGATCAGAAAGATCCACGCCGCACTCGGTCCTGCCCCACGTCGAAGAGCCACGACGCCGTCTTGTCGTGACCGGGTACGGCTCGCCGTGTCCGGGGCCGGACCACGTGGCCTGACCTATTCACAAATGGCGACCAGTGCCCCGTGACACGACCGCGGAGGCAGGAATCACACCTCTGAGCAGTGGTTCGTCACAGCCTGTCCGCACACGGCGTACGATTCAGGTTGGATTGCGGAGGGTGCCTCCCTCACGCGCCTTAACAAGGAAACCGATGAGCTACCCCATTGACGACACCAACCAGTTGATCGCGAACGCGGAGGAGGAGTTGCCGCCTGCCACGCGGTCCCGGCTGATCGCCAAACTCAGAATGGGGGCCCATATCGATGAGGCCTCCCGCGACCTTGGGGTAAGTCCTCAACAGGTGTTCGCAGCAGCCCGAATTCTCGGCGCGTTCGGGGAACAGCTCGACACGACACTGACCGCCGAGCGCGACCCCTCGCTGCCGCACGGAACGCTCACCGGCTACAACAAGCGCTGCCGCTGCCCAGAGTGCCGAAGCGCGCTCCAACGCAAGATCTGACCTGGACGGTTCGAGAATCCCCACGTCAAAGGCACAGTCGGGTTCGAAAAGAGCACGAAACCCGAACTTTACCTAAACTCCTCCGGCAATTGGCCGAGTTCCGCGCTTATTGATCTTGAACCGGGGGACACCGGTCACCATGAACGAACGTGTTGACTGGGCGGCCATGAGCGACGAAGAGTTTATGGCACTTGTACGCCAGGTAGCGGAGACCCCTTCTGGAGTCGATTCCGAAGAGGAGTAACCCGACCCCTTTCCTCGGTGGGGAGCGGTCGGCCCCCGCCGAGGCGGTCTGCTGCCCGCGGTTCGACGCGTCCCCGGGCACACTTTTGCACGCGCACCTCTCCCTTTCGCCGTGCGCCCGTTCGGCCTGGTGACGGACGAGTGGCGGTCGAATTTCGGACAGGCATGATATCTAGTTATCGACGTGTCTCTTTGTCGATATTTTGGCTTCCCTCTCGCGGGGAAAAGTTCACGCCCTAAACTCCTCCATCACCCGTGTGTTCGGGCGGAGGCAGGCGCAGAAGCGGGTCCAGGAGACCCGCGCGATTAGCTACTGAGGGCCCCGAGGAGGGACCAGCGACGTCAGCCACTGGGCGCGTCTGGCGGGAAGTTCTCCCCCCGCTTCTCGCTTCTGGGGAAGCAGTGGAAGCAGCCGGAGTCTCTGAAGACCCGCAACCACAAAGGATCAGCTCGCTTCGCATACCGCCCCGCCGTGAGAACCACTCGTTTTCACCAGGAGAGCCGGGCCCGAGTCGTACGGACGGCTCTTCTGGAAAATCTGACAGCCGGTGCCGCACGCCGGCCTGGACGTTGCGAGGGCAGGAAGCCACCCCGTTCATAAAAAAAAGGGGGGGCAGCGCCCCCCCAACACACAAACACCCCTGAAAATGCGGAAGGGCTCGCCCAGCCACCCCCACAAGAGGCAACCAAACGAGCCCAACCAACATCAATTACGGCGGCGTCCTACTCTCCCACCCCAGCAAGGAGGCAGTACCATCGGCGCTGGAAAGCT
>NZ_BSQG01000010.1 GCF_030268225.1 Nocardiopsis ansamitocini
GCCCCAAGATCAGCCGTGCCACCGCCCCGGGTGCGATCATCATCCACTTCTTCGGCGGCATCCACGAGATCTACTTCCCCTACATCCTGGCCCAGCCCAAGCTGATCCTCGCGGTGATCGCCGGCGGTGTATCGGGCGTGACCACCTTCATGATCTTCGGTGCCGGCCTGGTCGCCACCCCCTCCCCGGGCAGCATCATCGCCCTGATGGCGGTTACGCCCAAGGGCGGACACCTGGGAGTCCTGGCGGGTGTCCTCGTGGCCACAGCGGTCTCCTTCGCCGTGGCCTCGCTCCTGCTCGGCTTCGGCCGCGCGGAGCGCGCCAAGGAGAAGGAGGAAGAGCAGGGGGCCAACGCCTAGCCGGGCTCTAGCCCAAGGTTTCGGCTGCGGCGCGCCCGGCGACCCTTCCGGAGAACAGGCACCCGCCCAGGAAGGTGCCCTCCAGGGAACGGTAGCCGTGCATCCCGCCGCCGCCGAAGCCGGCGGCCTCACCGGCCGCGTACACGCCCGGGAGCGGCTCACCGTCGGCGCGCAGGACCCGCGCCGAAAGGTCGGTGTGCAGACCGCCCAGCGTCTTGCGGGTCAGGATATTGAGGCGCACAGCGATGAGCGGCCCCGCCTTGGGGTCGAGCAGCTGATGCGGGGCGGCCACGCGGATGAGGCGGTCGCCCCGGTAGGCACGCGCCCCACGCAGTGCCACCACTTGCAGGTCCTTGGTGAACGGGTTGACCATCTCGCGGTCGCGGGCCACCACTTCACCGGCGACGGTGTCGAAGTCCACCAGCGGTTCCTCGGTGACGGCGTTCATCCCGGCCACCAGCTCCCGCAACGTGGTCGCGACGACGAAGTCGCGGCCGTTGCGCTTGAACGCCTCCACCGGTCCCGGCGCGCCGGGACGGACCCGGCCCAGGACGCCGGAGATGCTCTTGCCGGTGAGGTCGGGGTTCTGTTCGGATCCCGAGAGCGCGAACTCCTTCTCGATGATCTTCTGGGTCAGCACGAACCACGTGTGGTCGTGGCCGGTGCCCATGATGTGCGCGAGGGTGCCCAACGTGTCGAAGCCGGGAAACAGCGGCGCGGGAAGCCGGTTTCCGCGGGCGTCCAGCCACAACGCGGACGGACCGGGCAGGATGCGGATGCCGTGGCGGTCCCATATGGGATCCCAGTTCTCGATGCCCTCGGTGTAGTGCCACATCCGGTCGCGGTTGACGACGGAGCCTCCCGCAGCCTCGGTGATCGCCAGCATCCGGCCGTCCACGTGCGCGGGAACGCCCGACAGCATCCGCTTGGGCGGAGCGCCCAGGCGCTCGGGCCAGTTGGCGCGCACCAGGTCGTGGTCACCGCCGATTCCGCCGGAGGTGACGATGACGGCCTGCGCGCGCAGGTCGAACTCTCCCACGGCGCTACGCGAGCTGGCGATTCCGCGTTCGGCGGTACTGGGTTCCAGGACGGTGCCGCGCACACCATCCACGGTCCCCGCGGTCACCGTCAGTGCGTCCACGCGGTGACGGAAGAGGAGGGTGATCCGGCCCTGGGCGACGGCCGCGCGGACCCGGCGTTCAAAAGGCGCGACGACACCGGGGCCGGTCCCCCACGTGATGTGGAAGCGCGGCACGGAGTTGCCGTGACCGTTGGCGGTGTAGCCGCCTCGCTCGGCCCAGCCGACGACGGGAAACAGGCGCAGCCCCATGCCGTGCAGCCAGGAGCGCTTCTCCCCGGCGGCGAAGTCCAGGTAGGCCTCGGCCCATTTGCGCGGCCAGGCGTCCTCCGGCCGGTCGAAGCCGGCCGAGCCCATCCAGTCCTGGCGGGCGAGCTCCGGGGAATCACGGATGCCCATACGGCGCTGCTCGGGCGAGTCGACCAGGAACAGTCCGCCGAAGGACCAGAACGCCTGGCCGCCCAGGGACGTCTCGGGTTCCTGGTCGAGCAGGAGCACGCTGCGACCGGCGTCGGCGGCTTCGGCCGCGGCGGTGAGGCCGGCCAGGCCCGCGCCCACGACGATGACATCGGCGTCCAGCGCCATTCGACTCACCCTGCCTCTCCCGACGGACCGGAACGTGTCCTCGACCATGACCGCAGTCACCGGTGACGGTCAACACTGTTGCGCGGGAGGAGCGGGGTACTTTGTCACCAGGTGACAAAGCGAAGGGGCGGCATGGGGCGAGACGAGCGCGACCGCGTCCGGCACCGGGTTCTGTCCGATCCGCACGATCCGGTGACCCAGGTGGTCGACGCGATCCTTGCCGAGGTACCCGCCTACCGGTCACTGCACGGTACCCAGTTGCCCGAGGTGCGCGCGATCGCACAATGGACCCTGACCAGGGCGTTGGAGCTGTGGGTGGAGGAGACGTCGTTCAGCGCCGCCGACCTCGCCCGGTTCCGCGGTATCGGCGGGGCCCGCGCGGCCGACGGCCGGTCCCTTCCGGCAGTGCTGCGCGCCTACCGGGTGGGTGCGGCGGCGGCCGACCGGTTGATCGCCCGCGGGTGCGGCGACCTCCTTGCGCCCGAGGACGTCTTCGCGCTCAACCAGTTGTGGCTGACCGGGCTGGACGCCCTGTCCGAGGCGCTGTTCAGCGGTTACTCCGAGACGTCGACACGGCTGAGTGGCGACCGGGCCCAGGCCCGACGTGCACTGCTGGACGATCTGGTCGTGGGTCGGCAGTCCTCTCCCGGCGCCGTCGTGGACCGTACCCGTGCGCTGGGGGTGACCCTGGCCGCCCGAGGGCTGCTGCTGGTGGCCGAGACGGTCGGCGACGACCCCGGGGTGTCGCCCGAGGCCGCAGCGGGGGCGGCGGGTGCACGGCTTCTCGGCGCGCTGGAGGACGCCGACGGTGGGATCGGGGACGACCTGCTGTTGACGGTACGCGGACACCGCGTGGTCGTTCTGCTGCCCGAGGCCGCGGCGGGTGGTGTCGGTCCGGCACTGCGGGGCCTGGGTTGGCGGGGGTGCCTGACCGGTGCCCACCCGCTCACCGAACTGGCTCGCGCCTACCGACTGGCCTCCGACGCACTCGACGGTGCACCGGAACGCGCTTACGACGACACCGGGCTGCTGCACGAGGCCGATGCCCGGGTGGTCGCGCTGTTGTGCGCCTCACCCGACGCCTCCCCCGAAGCGGTGCGCCACCATGTGCTGGGGCCCCTCACCACACCGGGTAACGAACACTTGCTCGCGGCGCTGTCGGCGTTCCTGGACACCGGTTCGGCCGCTGCCGCGGCCACGGTGCTGCACCTCCATCCCCAGACCCTGCGCTACCGGTTGCGCCGCGTGCGCGCGTTGACCGGGCGCGATCCCCGACACCCCTGGCAGCGCCTCACCTTGGACATCGCCCGCTCGGCGGACCGGCGGCACCGGCCGGTGCCGCCGGTCCGTGAGGAACGCGCGGCACGCGCGGCGGAGACCGGCACTGCCGGCAGCGGTGCCCGGGGCTGATCCCTGAACCGCTGGGCATCGCGGTCGGCTCCGACGCGTCGCAGGGCGGGCCGGTCCGCATGGTCGCGGGTGAGAAGTGCGATGACGGCCGTCGCCCCGCGCCTGCCCCGAGGAGCGCGAACACCCAGACGTGCGGGGCAGTGCAGCGGGCGCCGGCAGCCGGATTCGGACACTTCATCGGGCCCGACGCTGCCGGCGGACGGCCGATGCGGTCGGCGAGGTGGTTGATCGTGCGGCCGCACAGGATCGCGCGGCACGATCTCCGAGCGGAAAGGCGCAGCCGGATTCCCTCGACGCAAAAGTACAGAACCGCACCCGATGGAAGCCGACCGCCACACTCCGATCCCTCTCTGTTGCGCGAGGCGATGGAATTCCGACACCGAACGTCAATCCGATTCCACAGAACGAGCTGATCACGCGACACTAGAGGGAAAATCGCAAATCAATTGCATCTCCCACCACGGATCACTCCATGTGCTATTCGATTGCATTCCAGCGAACAAAGCGGCTGAAATCTCGCATTTCTTTCTTTTCGCACACCGCTCACCGCCGACCGGCCCGCTCGGGACGCATTCCCATTGGCCGACCACGGGGATTCATCCGCCTCACAGAAAAAGACGCGACGGAAAAATGCTGCACGGTTCCCGCCGGCCTCGCCGTCGACCGTTACCTCCGAGCACCACTGCCAACTCATCCACCAGCACAAACGCTTTTCCCATCGACAACCATGCGTCCATGCACCCCCATCCGCACCCGCCGCCCCATCACCACCGAACCGGATTTCATGAAAACAAGACGAAAAAATTCTATTCGAATAGGCAGGAAGGCCACTCCGTATACCACCCGCCGAAAAGAGGGACAAGGGCCCCTGGTCCTGGCGTCGAATCGGGAGAAATCGAATGCCGGGAAGCCGAAAAACGGCCCACCAACCGCTTTCCACTGCCCAAACGGCCACGATCGACTGCTTCTCGAAAAAGCATCGTTTATTCCGCGAACGCCAGGGGTAGGCCGCCTTCGGCACAGTGCGCCTCCTGCTATCTTCTCCACGCACACAGCACACCAATAAGGCGAAAGAAATCGGCCGGCAACCAGAACCCCGCTGCCGCCACGACGTCTCAGCAGCCATATAGCAATTCGCTTACGGGAATCGGTGTTTCGTGTTCGGTCCGCTCAGTCCTCGCTTTTCGCTCTCCCCCTACCAGGCGGCCTCCGTGGCCTCCGCGACGCGACCGCATCAGGGCCGCCCCGCGCAGGCCGTGAGCGAGTGCGTCACCATTTCCGGGCCTCTCGACCGCGCCCTTTTCGCCGATGCCTTCCGCCGGGTGGCGGCCGAGACCGACGTGCTGCGCCTGCGCTTCACAGCCGATCAGGGCACCCTCCAACAACACCTCGACGCAGTCAGCGTGGCCCCTGCCCGCGAAATCGACTTCAGCGCGACCCGGCACCCGGAGGCGGCCGCCGAGGCGTGGCTGAAGCGCGAATGCGCGCGAACCGCCGCCCCCACAACCGGCAGCCCGTTGTATCGCCACGCCCTCGTCATCACCGGCCCCGAACGCTTCCTGTGGGTGCAGAGCGCGCACCCCCTTCTCCTGGACCTCCGCGGGATGGCGTTGCTACGTTCCCGCGTCGCTGCCGTCTACACGGCCCTCCAGGCCGGACATCCCGTCCCCGAAAGCCGGTTCTTCGCGCTACCCGATGTACTGCGCGCCGAGCACACGCTCAGAGCCGGCGAGAAATTCGCTGCCGATCGCACCTACTGGCTGAACCGCTACGCGCAGCGGGACCCGCTCTTTGCCCCGGCACAGGCGTGCGCGCATACCGTGGTCGGTTACGGTCGACCGCTCCCGGACCGGCTGCGCGAGATCGTCCGCACGTTCTGCGCGGACCACGGGGTCGAGCCCGTCGACACGGTTCTGGCCGCCGCGGCGCTCTACACCCGGCGCCTCGGCACGAGCGACGATGTCACGGTCGGCCTCGTCGCGTCCGGGACCGAGCGATCCGCAGCGCACCGGACCCCGGGCGCGTTCTCGACCCGGCTCCCCTTGCCCCTGGCGGTCCCCCCGCACACCTCCCTGGCCGATCTCGTGCACGCAGCCGCGACCGAACGCACCATCGCCCAGCGCCATAGCCGGTACGGCACGATCGACCTGCACAACGACCTTCAGGACAACGAGGTCGGCCCTCCCCCCTCCCCGCTGCTCACCGTCGACACGGTCGAGCCCCGCATCCGGTTCGGCACGCACGAGGGCATCGTGCGCGTTCTCAACCCCGGATCGGTGGAGGGGCTGTCCCTTCTCCTCGACGAAGGACTCCACCTCTACGCAGACGCCGACCACTACAGCACCGATCTCCTCGCCGCGCAGCACCGACGCCTCCTCTCCCTGCTGCACCGCGTCGTCACCGAACCGCAGCAGTCCGCCGCCGGGGTGGATCTTCTCTCCCCGCAGGAACGCCACACGGTACTGACCGCGCCCAACACCACCGACCAACCACTGCCCGGCCTGCCCCTGCCCCTCCTCTTCCAGCAACGGGTCAAACAGACGCCCACCGCGATCGCGGTGGCCTGCGGCACACACCACCTCACCTACACCGAACTCGATGCGCGCGCCAACCAGTTCGCGCACCGCCTCATCGAACGAGGCTGTCGTCGCGGCAGCACCGTGGGGATCGCACTGCCCCGCTCGACCGCCCTGATCATCGCCACCCTCGGGGTGCTCAAGGCGGGCGCGGCCTACGTGCCGTTGGACGCACGCCAGCCCGATTCGCGGCTGCGCCTGGTCCTGGCGGAGACCGGGGCACGCATCGTCGTGACCGCCGCGCACGGTGCGCCCTCCGACGCCATCACCGAACGCGATGTGCTGGTCATGGAGGACGTCTGGTCCAAGGCCGACCCCGGTGCGCCACTCGTCGAATCCGAGCCCGACGACCTCGCCTACGTCATCTACACGTCGGGGTCCACCGGCCGCCCCAAGGGCATCGGGGTGACCCACCAGGCCGTGGCCGCCCTGGCAGCCGACCGCCGGTGGGACAACGGTGCGCATGAGCGGGTACTGCTGCACTCCCCCTACTCCTTCGACGCCTCCACGTACGAGATCTGGGTACCGCTGCTGGGCGGTGGCCGGGTGGTGATCGCCCCGACCGGTGAACTGGACGTGGCGACGCTGAGACGCACGATCGTCGAGGGCGGCGTCACCGGCGCGTTCGTCACCAGCGCCCTGTTCGGCGTCATCTCCGACGAGCTCCCGGGCTGCTTCTCGGGTATGCGGGAGGTGTGGACCGGCGGGGAGCAGGGCTCGACCGCGGCCTTCCAGCGGGTCCTCGACCACTGCCCGGACCTGACCCTGGTGCACGTGTACGGCCCGACCGAGTCCACCACCTTCGCCACCTGCCATGCGATCGCCGACCGGCGGGCCGCCGACCCGGTGCCGATCGGGCGTCCGATGGACAACACGCGCTGCCGCGTCCTCGACGACCACTTGTGCCCGGTCCCTCCCGGGGTCCCGGGGGAGCTGTACCTGGGCGGATCCGGCCTCGCGCGCGGCTACCTGAACGCCCCCGCGCTCACCGCCGAACGGTTCGTCCCCGACCCCTACGGCCCGTCGGGCACCCGTATGTACCGCACGGGCGACGTGGTCCGTTGGACTCCCGCAGGCGAACTGGAGTTCGTGCGGCGCGCCGACGACCAGGTGAAGATCCGCGGTTTCCGCATCGAGCCGGGAGAGGTCGAGGCGGTGTTGCGCGATCACCCCGGGGTCGCCCAGGCCGCCGTCGTGGTGCGTGAGGACCGGCCGGGCGAACGGGAACTGGCCGGGTACGTGGTGGCGGCCGACACCACACGGGACGCCGACGGCGACGCGGCCGGCAACCAGATCACCGAGTGGCAGGGAATCTACGACCGGCTGTACGCCCCGGCCGCCGCCCCCGATGGCCGGGCCGCACTGGGAACGGACTTCTCCGGCTGGAACAGCAGCTATGACGGGCTCCCCGTACCGGTGGAACACATGCGCGAGTGGCGCGACGCCACCATCGACCGGATCCGCGCCCTGCGTCCGCGGCGTGTGCTGGAGATCGGGGTCGGCACGGGTCTGCTGCTGTCGCGCCTGGCTCCCGGGTGCGACGCCTACTGGGGCACCGACTTCTCCCGTCCGGCCATCGACGCGCTGCGCCTGCATGTCGCGGCGGATCCCGGTCTCGCGGACCGGGTGCAACTACGGGTGCGGACCGCCGACGACGTCAGCGAGCTGCCGAAGGGCTACTTCGACACCGTCGTCATCAACTCCGTCACGCAGTACTTCCCCAACGGCGACTACCTCACCGACGTACTGCGCCGTGCCGCAGCGCTGCTGGTCCCGGGCGGCGTGGTCTTCGTGGGCGACGTACGCGACCTCCGGCTCTCCCGGCTCTTCCACACCGAGGCCACCCTGCGCAGGGCCGCACCCGGCACCGGACCGGAGGCGGTACGCGCCGCCCTCGAACGCAACGCCGCCGCCGAGCAGGAACTGCTGGTCGCACCGGACTACTTCGCCGCCCTGGCCCACGCCGTTCCCCACGTGACCGGCGCCGACGTGCGGATCAAACGCGGCCTCTTCCGCAACGAGATGTCGCAGTACCGCTACGACGCCGTACTGCACACCGCACCCGTACCGAATGCACCGGAGGAGATGCCTGCTCCGGTGGACCTGTCCTGGGGTGTCGACGTCACCGACGCCGACACGCTGGCGACCCTGCTGAGCACACGGCGCCTCCCCCACGTGCGGTTGCTCGGGGTGCCCAACGCACGCGTGGTACCGGCGATGCTGGCTTGGCGGGCGCTGCACGAGGACAACGACGCCGACCTCGCCCGGCGGCTCCTGGACGCACCCGCTGAAGCACCGGAACCGGAGGAACTGGACGCGGTCGCCCGGCGGACCGGCTACGAGGCGGTGGTCACCTGGACGGCGAACGCCCCGGACGGCAGCCTCGACGTGCACTTCTTCGACGGGGCGACGACACGGCCGGTCGCACCGACCGGCCTGTACCGGGCCCCGGGCACCGATTGCGCGGACCTGGCGCTCCACACCAGCAGCCCCCACGTGTCGCGCCAGGCAGGCGCCCTCCTGGCCCGGGTGCGCGCGCATCTGGACCTCCGGCTCCCCGACCACATGGTGCCCCGCCACGTCATGGTGTTGGAGCGCCTGCCCCTGACCCGCAACGGGAAACTCGACCGCGCGGCGCTTCCCGCACCCAGGGTCGGCACCGTCACCGCCGGCCGGGCGGCCCGCACCCCGCTGGAAGAGCGGCTGTGCGGACTCTACTCCGAGGTCTTGGGCGTCGCACCGGTGACGATCGACGACGACTTCTTCGCGCTGGGCGGGCACTCCTTGTCGGCCACCCGCCTGGCCAGCCGGGTGCGCAGCACACTGGGCGTCGAGCTCAGTGTCCGTGCCGTGTTCGAGGCTCCCCGCGTCGTCGAACTGGTGGACCGTCTCGGACGGGGCGGGGCCGGGCCGGTCACCCGGCCGCCCCTCTGCGCCAGGCCGCGCCCCGCACGGATTCCGCTGTCCCACGCCCAGACCCGGTTGTGGTTCCTGCACCAGTTGGAGGGTCCAAGCCCCACCTACAACGTGCCGATACGCATCCGGCTGGCCGGGCACCTGAATCGTCGGGCGCTGCGCGAGGCGCTGGCCGACGTCGTGGGGCGACACGAGAGCCTGCGGACCGTGGTCGGCGACCATGACGGAGTCCCCCACCAGGTGGTGCTGGCGGACGCGCGTCCGGAGTTCACCCTCACCCGCACCACCCCGGAGCGGCTGGCCACCCAGGCGTACGTCGCGGGGCGCCGCGGGTTCGCCCTCGATTCCGAGATCCCGATCCGCGCCACGCTGTTTCGCCTCGCCAAGGACGAACACGTGCTCCTGGTCGTCGTGCACCACATCGCCTGCGACGGGTGGTCGCTCGCCCCTCTGTGGCGCGACTTGGCCGCCGCCTACACCGCGCGGTCGGCCGGGCGCGCGCCGGCGTGGGAACCGCTGCCCGTGCACTACACCGACTACACGCTGTGGCAGCACGACCTGCTGGGCCAAGGGCCGGACAGCCTGGCGGCCGGGCAACTGGACTACTGGCGACAGACCTTGTCCGGGCTCCCCGAACGCCTGGAGCTGCCCACCGACCGGCCGCACCCGGTCGTGGCGCGCCATCGCGGCGACACCGTTCACTTCACCGTGCCGGAGCAACTGCACCGTGCGCTGAGCACCCTGGCCAACGAACACGGGGTCAGCCTGTTCATGGTGGTGCACGCCGCGGTCGCCGCACTGCTCACCCGGCTGGGCTGCGGGACCGACATCCCGATCGGCAGCCCGATCGCCGGTCGTACCGACGACGCGCTGGACGACCTGATCGGGTTCTTCGTCAACACCCTCGTGCTGCGCACCGACACCTCCGGCGACCCACGGTTTTGCGACCTCCTGTCCAGGGTCCGCGACATCGATCTCGCCGCGCACGCGCACCAGGACCTCCCCTTCGAACGGCTCGTCGAGGAGCTGCGTCCGGCGCGTTCGCTCTCCCACCACCCTCTCTTCCAGGTCATGTTGGCCCTGCAGAACGCGCCCGCGACACAGTTCAACCCCCCGGGCGTCGCCGCCGAGGTCGATCTCATGGGGGTGGGTACGTGCCGGTTCGACCTGGTGTTCAGCCTCACCGAGCACATCGGCGCGGACCGGTCGCCCCGCGGGCTGACCGGGGTCGCCGAGTTCGGAACCGACGTGTTCGACCGCGCGACGATCGAGGCGCTCGTCCAGCGGCTGATCAGGATGCTGACCCGAGCCGCGGCAGACCCCGACCTGCGACTCAGCGCTTTGGACGCTCTCGACGCCGAGGAGCGCCACCGGACCCTGGTGACGTGGAACGCCACTGCGCGGGACATCCCCCGCGTGCCCTACCCGGAGCTCTTCGAACGCCAGGCCGCGCGCACCCCCGACGCACCGGCTCTCGTGCACGGCGACACCACCCTGAGCTACCGCGAGCTGAATGCCCGCGCCAACCGGCTCGCCCGCGCGCTCATCGGCCGTGGGGCGGGACCGGAGCGCTACGTGGCGATCGCGCTTCCCCGTGGCGCGGAGCTGGTGGTGGCGATCCTCGCGGTCGTGAAGTCGGGGGCCGGCTATCTTCCGATCGACCCCGACCATCCCGCCGAACGCGTCGCTCTGATGCTCGCCGACCTCGAGCCGGTGCTGGTGCTGGGAACCGACCGGAGTATCACGGCACTGCCCGGGACCGCGCCGTCGACGACGCTAGAGGCGATCGAGGCAGAAGCGACCGGTCTTGCCGACACCGATGTCACCGACTCCCATCGGCACATCGCGCTGCGTCCGGGGCACCCGGCTTACGTCATCTACACGTCCGGGTCCACCGGGCGGCCCAAGGGTGTTGTGGTCAGCCATTCCGGGCTTCCGGGGGTGGTGGCCGCCCAGCGCGAGCGTTTCGGTGTGGCCGAGGGCGCGCGGGTCCTGCAGTTCGCGCCGGTCGGCTTCGACGGCGCGGTGTGGGAGATCTTCGGGACGCTCGCGACGGGCGCCGCCCTGGTCACCGCGTCCGCCGACCAGATCACGCCCGGGCCGGCCCTGGCCGCGCTGGCCGCACGGCACAGGATCACCCACGCGACGCTGCCCCCGGCGGTTCTCGCGGTCATGGCGCCCACCGACCTGGCCGGGGTGTCATCGCTGATCTCTTCCGGTGAGGCGCTGTCGCGTCGTCTGGCCGCGGCGTGGGCCCGCGGGCGGCGGTTCTTCAACGGCTACGGCCCCACCGAGACCACCGTGTGCGCCACGTTGAGCGAACCTCTGTCCGAGGACGGGGACGCCCCGCCCCCCATCGGGCGGCCCACCGTGGATGCGCGCTGTTACGTGTTGGACAAGGGGCTCACCCCCTTGCCGGCCGGGTCCGCCGGCGAGCTCTACGTCAGTGGTCCCGGTCTCGCCCGCGGTTACGTGGGCCGCCCCGACCTCACCGCCACCCGGTTCGTGGCCGCGCCCTTCGGGGAGCCGGGTGAGCGGATGTATCGCACCGGGGACCTCGCCCGCTGGACGCGGTCGGGGGAGCTGGAGTTCGTCGGGCGAGCCGACGAACAGGTCAAGATCCGCGGTTTTCGGGTGGAGCCCCGGGAAGTCGCCGCTGTCCTGGAACGCCATCCGGGGGTCGCCCAGGCAACCGTGATCGCGCGCGAGGACCGTCCGGGCGACCGGCGCCTCGTCGGCTACGTGGTCCCGGCGACCGTCCCCGTCGATGCGGCGGAGCTGCGCCGCTACACCACCGGTCTCCTGCCGGCCTACCTGGTTCCGGCCGCAATCGTGCCGTTGGGTTCCTTGCCGGTGCTGCCCAGCGGCAAGGTCGACCGGGCTGCGCTGCCGGCACCGCAGTACGGCGCGACCGTGGCGGACCGGTCCTCGCACCCGGGCACGGAACGCACCCTGCGCACTCTGTTCAGCGACGTCCTGGGACTTCCCCTGTCCAGGGTGGGCGTCGATGCGGGGTTCTTCGACCTCGGCGGCCACTCGCTGCTCGTCCCCCGACTGCTCAGCGGAATCCGCGACCGGCTGGGGGCGGACCTGACGGTGCGACGGCTGTTCGAACTCCAGACCGTGGCCGCGCTCGGTCGTGAGATCGAGGAGACGGTCGCCCCGCGTCCGCAGGAGAGCTACAGTGCGGGCGCGGTCGACCTCGTCGCCGAATCGGCGCTCGATCCGGACATCGGGCTGCCCGTCGGACAGGACGTCGACCTTGCGCGCAGCACCTCGCCCGCGCACGTGCTGCTCACCGGTGCCACCGGTTTTCTGGGCGCGGCACTGTTGCGCACACTGCTGGAGCACACCCGCGCCACCGTGCACTGCCTGGTGCGGGCCGGTGATGAGGCCGGCGGTCTCGAACGCATCCGGCGCAACGTCCTCGGCTACGGGCCGTGGTCCGACCCGGCGATGGCCGCTCGTGTCGTGGCCGTCCCCGGTGATCTCACCCGCCCGCTGCTGGGACTGTCGCCGGAGCGCTTCGACGAGCTGGCCGACCTGGTCGACGCGGTCTACCACAACGGAGCGCAGGTGAGCGCGGTCGAGCCCTATGCCCGTCTGCGCGACACCAACGTGCTGGGCACACACGAGATCATCCGCCTCGCCGCGCGCTCGCGGGCGGTACCGGTGCATTTCGTGTCCACCGCCGCGGTCGCGGTGTCCCAGGGCGGCAACCCTGCCGTGCTCCGCGAAGGGCACCGGGCGCCCGCGCGCTCGGTGATACCCAGCGGCTATGTCGCCAGCAAATGGGTGGGCGAGGGGCTTCTGGAAGCCGCGTCCCGGCGCGGCCTGCCCGTTACGGTGCACCGCCCCGGGCGCATCAGCGGGCACTCCGTCTCCGGCGCCGGAGGGACCGACGACACGCTGTGGCACCTGGTGCGGGCCATGCTCGTCCTGGGTGCCGCCCCCCAGAGCACCTGTGCCCCCACGGCCACCGTCGACCTCGTCCCGGTCGACGATGTGGCACGGATGATGGTTCACCTGTCGACGCGTCGGGAGTCGATCGGTTTGACCCACCATCTGACGTGTCCGCACCCGATCCGGTTCACCGACCTCACCGACGCCCTGCGACGCGTCGGCCACGATCTGGTGGTCCTGCCCGATCCGGAGTGGACCACCCTGCTGCTGCGCCGCGCGAGCGAACCCGCGGCGGGCACGGGTCTGGAGGCCGCCGCCCTGCTCAGTGACGTCCTCCCCAGTCTGGTCGAGCTCGGCGCGCTGCGGTTCGACCAGAGCAACACCACGGCGGGCCTCGACGGCACCGGCCTCGGGTTCCCCGCCGTCGACACCGACCTGCTGACCCGCTACATCGAGTACTTCACGCGATCGGGGTTCTTCCCGCGACCGTATGGGCCGACCGTGGCGCCCTGCCACGACCGAAAGGCGTGACCCCATGACCAACCCGTTCGAGGACCCCGAGGGGGTCTACCTCGTCCTCACCAACGACGAGGGGCAGCACTCGCTGTGGCCCGCGTCCATCGACGTCCCTGCCGGGTGGACGGTGCGGCACGGGCGCGACAGCCGCAGCGCCTGCCTGGAGTACATCGAACGCGCCTGGAGCGACATCCGTCCCGCGAGCCTGGTCGCCGCCACGCCCGTGTCCTACCCGTTCGGCGACTACGACCGGCTCGAAATGGACCCCGTCTACGCAGAGTTGCGCCGCCACCAGCCGGTACTCCGGGTCCGGGTCCCTTACGGAGACGATGCCTGGCTGGTCACCCGGCACGCCGACGTCAAGACCGTGTTGGGCGACCACCGCTTCAGCCGGGCGCTGGTGGCCCAGCACGACGAGTCACGGCTCACTCCCCTGCCGGTGAACACCAGCATCCTCGGTACCGATCCGCCCGACCACACACGGTTGCGGCGCCTGCTCAGCCGCGCGTTCACCGCGCGGCGGGTCGAGGAACTGCGTCCGCGTGTGCGGCAGATGAGCCTGGACCTGCTCACCGACATGGAGCGGCGCGGCGCCCCCGGCGACCTGGTGGAGGACTTCGCCCTCCCCCTCACCGCCCTTGTCATCTGCGAACTTCTCGGCGTTCCCTACGATGACCGCCCGAGGTTTCGTGTGTGGCTGGACGCGTTCTCCAGCACCACGGCGCTGGGCCTCGCGGACATCGAGTCGCGCACCGCCGCGCTCTACGGCTACCTCGCCGACCTGGTCGCGCGCCGCCGGAGGGAGCCGGCCCCCGACCTCATCAGCGCGATGGTGAAGGTGCACGACGAGACGGCGGGACTGAGCGAGCAGGAGCTCGTGGAACTGGTCAGCGTCCTCCTGATCGCCGGCTACGAGACCACGTCGGCCCAGCTCATGAACTCCGTCTACGCCTTGTTCACGCATCCGACGGCATACGCCGAGCTTCGCTTGGAGCCGGGGTTGCTGGCGAAGGCCCTGGAGGAACTGCTCCGGTTCGTGCCCCTGGACGCACACGTGGCCTTCGCCCGTTACGCACGCGAGGACGTCGAGTTGAGCGGAACCCTGATCCGGGCCGGTGAGGCGGTACTCCCGGTGCTGCCCTCGGCCAACCGGGACGCCTCGGTCTTCACCGACCCCGACGTCCTGGACTTCCACCGCGACCGCAACCCCCATCTGGGCTTCGGCTACGGGATCCACCGCTGTGTGGGCGCACCTCTGGCGACGATCGAACTGGAGGAGGGGCTGGACACGCTCCTGCGCCGGTTCCCCGGGCTGCGTCCTGCGGTGGCCCCCGAGGAGATGGCGTTCAAGGAAGGCATTCAGGTACGGATCCTCCGGCACCTACCGGTGTGCTGGTGATCCGCCGCGCAGGAACCGACGGGAAGGAACCCGAGGACGTGAGCACGACGAACCCGCACCAGGGCGGCGATCCTTTTGTCACCAGTGGACCGCCGTCACGGCACCACCCCTTGCGGCTGGCCTCCGACCGCTACTCACCGGACACCACTCTTGTCGAGGCCGCCGTGGACAAACTGTCCCGGTGCCACGCTGGGCTGGGCCTGTCCCCCGAGCGTGCGCGCGCTGCCGCCGATCTGCTCACCGAGGTGTGGGGACCGCGGGGGCGCCTGCCCATCGGACGACCGCGCTGGCGCTGCTACGTCTCCATCGACGGCTCCCCCTTCGAGCTCTCGGCGTCGTGGCGGGGCACGGACGTGGAGGTGCGGATCACGGTCGAAGCGTTGGCCGACCCGCCCGAGCCCGCCGCCAACCAGGACTTCGCCTGGGACTACCTGCGCGGGCTGGCGGGGCGCCCGGGGGTGGATGTGGGGCGGGTGCTGGCACTGGAGGACCTGTTCCGCTCGCCCGCTCCCCGCGAGCACTACTGGATGATGCACGGGGTGGCGTGGCGCTCCGACGCGGAACCGCTGTTCAAGGTCTATCTCGATCCGCATGTGAACGGCTCCGAGCACGCTCCCGCGATCATCGACGAGGCGATGGCCCGACTGGGCCTGAGCAACGCGTGGCAGGCCACGCTCGCCCACGCCGCACCGCTGGGCGGGCCCGGCCGGATCGGAGCGCTGGCCCTGGACCTCACCGATCCGGCCCGGGCGCGGGCAAAGGTCTACCTCCAGTACGCCGACCTGGACGCGGCGACCATCGACCGGCAGGCCGAGATCGCCCCGAGCCATGTACCGGGCGCGTTCGAGGCCGCGCTGGGCACGATCCTGGGCCACACCCGACCGCCGTTCGCCAAGCCCCCGGTGACCTGTTTCGCGTTCCGGCAGGGGATGCCCGCGCCCACGGCCGCCACCCTGTACGTGCCGATGATCCCGGAGTTCGTGGAGGACGCCGCGGCGCGCGACCGGACCGCGGCGTTCCTGGACGGCGTGGGAATCGACCCCATTCCCTACGTGTCCTTCCTGTCCTCGATCGCCGACCGGCCGCTCCACGAGACGGGCAACCAGAACTTCATCGCCTACGAACCCGCGCCGCCCGGAGGCACCGCCCGCTTCTCCGGCTACGCCGCCCCCGGCCTCTACTCCTGACCCCCCGCGCGAGGAAGGCGCAGCAGATGAACGATTCCACCGGGCCGCTTTTGCCCCTGGCCCACAAGAGTGCCGTGCTGACCGGAGGTTCCCGCGGGATCGGGCGCGCCATCGCGCTGCGGCTGGCCGGCGACGGTGCCGCCGTGACACTCAGCTACCACCGGGACGAGGCAGCCGCCGAGAAGGTCGCCGCCGAGATCCATGCCGCCGGGGGACGCGCCGCGATCCAGCGCGTCGACCTGGAGGTCCTGTCCGACGTCGAGCGGCTGTTCGACACGGCGATCGCGACGTTCGGCGGCGTGGACATCCTGGTCAACAATGCCGGAACGGCCGTCACCGGTTCCATCGTCGACATGACCGAAGCGGAGTACGACCGGGCCATGACGATCAACGCCAAGGCTCCGCTGTTCGCACTGCGTCAGGCCGGGCTGCGCCTGCGCGACGGCGGGCGGGTCGTCAACATCTCCTCGCTCAACACCGCCGTGGCCCAGCCGGGCACTGCCGCCTACACGGCGGGCAAAGCGGCGCTGGAGCAGTTCTCCCGGATCGCGGCCCAGGAGTTCGCGGCGCGGCACATCACGGTGAACTCCGTCTCCCCCGGCCCCGTCGACACCGACCTGCTGCGCACCAACAATCCCGCGGAGGCCCTTGACCAGGTTGCGTCCGCGACCCCGCTGGGCAGGCTCGGGCAGCCCGGCGACATCGCCGACGTGGTGGCGTTCCTGGCCGGTCCCGACTCGCGCTGGCTGACCGGGCAGAATCTGCGCGCCGCGGGCGGGCTGGCGTGAGAGGGGCCCGGCCGCAACGGCCGGGCCCCTGCTACCGGCTCAGGTCACCGACACACGAAATCGTTGATACCGGTGAGAAGATCACCGATGAGACCGTTGACCGCCTGGGTCTCCTCGCCCTCGGCGGTCGAGGGGCACAGCCCCATGAGGTCCGTGGACGCGGCTGCGGCAGGCGCGGCTGCCGTCCCGACAACCGCGGCGGACAGGGCGAGGACGGTGAGAAGGCGACGCATGACGGCTCCGATCGATTGCGATCACGAAAAGTTACTTCTAGTCGCCAATCATATACTCAGAGTCATATTTGCAGGTGGCGAGCCATGATTATGGAGCGTGTGCCGCTCTGCCATCGGCAACGATGCCCTCTGGCCCAATCCAGTGGTCGTGGCTCCGACGCCTCCCCGGAACCGGTCATCACCCACGCGAGGACACGCGGTCCCGGTCGCTTTCCCGCCCGAGGACACGCCGTCGAGGCGTTAGGGTTGCGGCGCGGCCCGTGGCCGGCTGCCTTCCGTGGCATCGCGAGAGCTGCCCGGAGCCGCCCGCCTCACCCCACCGTCGACGGAAAGGCCCCCTGTGAGCACCTTCGAGGACACTCCGCCCGCCGCCGAACCGGAGTTCGGTCGCGTCCAGTCGGTCGACGTCCACTTCGAGGACCTCGACCCCACCGGGTTCCTGCACAACTCCCGTTACTCGCTCCTGTTGGAGCACGCGGCCTCCGCGTACTGGAGCGAGCAGGGATGGCACCACGACCCCGCACGGTCCCGTTTCGCCGGCGATTCGGTCATGGCGGTACGCGCCTTCGAGATCACCTACCACTTCCCCGTCACCGAGCCCGGCAAGGTGGGGGTGCACCTCTGGATCGAGCGGATCGGACGCTCCAGCTACACCTACGGCTTCCGGGTGATCTCCCTCGACGGCGCGACCGTGCACGCCGAGGGCACTCGCGTCCAGATCAACCTCGACCCCACGACGCTCACGCCCGCAACGCTCAGCGACGAGGTCCGCGCAGCCGCGCAGCCGCTGCTGCGCGCTCCGGCCCAGCCGCCGGGAGAGACCGCCTAGCCTCAGGAACCCGAGGCATACGGGGGTGTCGAGTCCATGGCGCGACACCCCCGTTGTGGCCGCCCTCCGCCGACGAACAGCACGGCCGACGAAACGCCCCCGCGCTCAGGCTCCTCCTCTGCGCCTCCCCGACCGCCCGCCACCGGACCCGGGCGGTGGCCCAGTCCCGGCGAAAGGCATCCGCGTGACGACCGGCACCAGCGGAGCAGACGACAGAAAGCGGACCCTCGGCCCCCGCACCGTGGGACCGGGTATCGCGTGGCTGGCCGCCACCGCGCTCTGGCTCGGACTCCTCGTGGCCGAGTGGGCGACGAGCGGGCCCACCTCCTGCGATCTCTCACCCGGGAGTTCCGTCTTCGGTACGGTGAGCTGGTCATGGCTCCCACCCGGCCGGACCTGCACCTGGGTGCTCGGCCTCGACAGCGGTCCGGTCACCGTTGTCCACGGGCCCCCGACGGCGCGGCTCGGCACGGCCGCCGTCCTCGCCCTGTGGGGCGCCTCACTCGTGCTGCTGGGGCGGCGCGACGCGCGATCCCAACGGCGGGGATTGCGGCGCCACGGCTGAGCCCTCTTCCGTGGTTCGCGTCCACCGATCCCCTTTTTCACCCCTTGAGGAGAACGCCACCATGACCGTCGCCGTGCAGAACGGACCGCGTTTCGTCCTCACCGGCGGTCCCGGCTCGGGCAAGACCACGCTGATCGAGGAACTGCGTGCCCGCGGGCACGCCGCCGCCCCCGAAGCCGGACGCGGCGTGATCAGGGACCAGATGGCCGTCGGCGGGCGAGCGCTGCCCTGGATCGACCCGCCGCTGTTCGCCGAACTGATGCTGTCGTGGGAGATGCGTTCCTACCGGGAGGCGGCCCCGCGCCCCGAACCGGTGTTCTTCGACCGCGGGGTCCCCGATGTCGTGGGCTACCTGCGGCTGCTGGGCCTGCCCGTCCCCGAGCACATCACGGTCGCGGCCCGGGATGTGCGCTATGCGCCGCAGGTCTTCGTCGCCCCGCCCTGGCCGGACATCTTCACGGGTGACGCCGAACGCCGCCAGGACCTGGATGAGGCCGAACGCACGCACGCGTCCATGGTCCGCACCTACACCGATCTGGGATACCGGTTGGTGGAGCTTCCGCGCACCGACGTCGCGACCAGGGCCGACTTCGTACTGGACCGAACACTGGACTGATGGGGCACCGTCCGGGACGTGATCGCCATCCACCTCGCCACCTTCCCCGAGAAGCGGGAACCGGTCCGCGTCCCGGCCGGTGGCCGGTGGCCGGTGGCTCCCTCATCCCCGTCTCGGCAAAGTCCCTCGCCCTGAGCCTGCGCCACTTCACGATGGACGGCCCGGCCGTGCGTCACTGCGTGGAGAGCCGGGTCGGACCGTTCATCCGGGACTTCCCAAACGCCCACCCCACCGACGGCGCCGGGCAACCGCACCTCGTACCGCACCAGGCCGACGGCCGCATGGTCCAAGCGCCGGCGGCGAATCTCGGTTTTCCACCCGAGCACACGCACCTGACGGCGCTGCACTGAGGACGCGGAGCGCGGTGCCCGCCGGGGCCCGGCCCGAAAACCCGGCGGGCACCGCGCTCAGATCTGTCCGGTGTCGACCCCCGGATCCTCGTCGGGGACCTTGGGGGCGGGCGGGGCGGGGGCGGGGGCGGGGAACCACGTCTCGACGTCGATGGCGGGGCCGGGGTCGTCGGTGCGGGGCTGGTCGGGGTCGAAGTCGCTCATGACCGCGAACTTACCCCGCGGCAGCGCGCCCCACTCGGTGAACCCCGACTCACCGTGCCCGCAGCGTCGTGCGCGTCTCCTCGGCGACCTGGACTTCCTCCCTGGCGGTCAGGACCAGGACACGGACCCGCGACCCCGATCCGGTGACCTCGGCGTCGCCTCTTGCGGCATCGTTGGCGGTACGGTCCAGGCGCGCCCCCAGGAAGCCCAGTCCGTCGAGCGCTCCGGCGCGTACCCGGGGCTGGTGTTCGCCGATCCCCCCGGTGAACACCAATGTGTCCAGGCCACCCAGGGCGGCGGCCATCGCCGCGATCTTGGCGCGCAGCCGGTGCAGGTACACCTCCACCCCCAGGACCGCGTCGCGGTCGCCGGCGTCGGCCCGCGCGGCGACGGCACGCATGTCGGAGTCGCCGGTGAGCCCGACCAGCCCTCCTTCGCGTTCCAGTCCCGTGTTCAACTCCGCCTGGTTCAGGCCGCCGTGTCGCAGCAGCCACACCAGCAACCCCGGATCCACGTCGCCGCTCCGGGTGGCCATGACCAGCCCTTCCAGCGGGGTGAACCCCATGGTGGTGTCGACGCTTCGACCGTTGCGTACCGCGGCCAGGGAGGCGCCCGCCCCCAGGTGGGCGATGACGAGGCGGCCGGGGTCGGTGCCGGCCAGTTCCGCGGCTCGGCGCGCGGCATAGGCGTAGGAGAGGCCGTGGAAGCCGTACCGGCGGACCCCGAGCCGCTCGCGCCAACGGGCGGGGACGGCGTAGGTGGCCGCGGCTGCGGGGAGTCCGGCGTGGAAGGCGGTGTCGAAGCAGACCGCCTGAGGTGTGCCCGGCGCCAAGTGCTGGAGCGCGTCGATCCCGGCCAGGGCCTTGGGCTGGTGCAGTGGGGCAAGGTCGGTGAGGGCGCGCAGCCGCTCCAGCACGGCCGGGGTGACCAGTGCCGGACCGGTGAAGTCCGGGCCGCCGTGCACGACGCGGTGCCCGATCGCGTCGAAGGCGCCGAACCCCAGCAGGGCCTCCTCCATCGCACCGGCCGAGACCGTGCCCTCCACCCCGGTGAGGTCGTGGCTGTCGGTCACCTCGTTGTGGTGGTCCAGCAGCCGCAGTTTGACGCTGCTGGACCCGCAGTTGACCACCAGGACCCGGGTCACGGCGTGTGCTCCCAACGCCAGTCCCGGATGTCGGGGGCGTCCTCGCCGTGCTCCCGCGTGTACGCGCGGCAGCGCAACCGCTCGTCGACCATGCGCTGGCGCAGGTGCGCGGCGCGCACGCCCAGGTCGGGGACCCGATCGATGACGTCCATCACCAGGTGGAAGCGGTCGAGGTCGTTGAGCATGACCATGTCGAAGGGCGTGGTCGTGGTGCCCTCCTCCTTGTATCCGCGCACGTGCAGGTTGGCGTGGCCGGCACGGCGGTAGGTGAGGCGGTGGATGAGCCACGGGTAGCCGTGGAACGCGAAGATCACCGGCTTGTCGGTGGTGAACAGCGCGTCGTACTCGCCGTCGCTCATGCCGTGCGGGTGCTCGCCCTCGGTCTGTAGCCGCATGAGGTCCACGACGTTGACGAAGCGGACCTTGAGCTGCGGAAGGTTGCGGCGGAGCAGGTCGGCGGCGGCCAGTGCCTCCAGGGTCGGCACGTCGCCGGCGCAGGCCAGGACCACGTCCGGCTCGTCGGCGGCGTCGCTGCTGGCCCATTCCCAGATCCCGGCGCCGCGCGTGCAGTGGGCGATCGCCGCGTCCATGGGCAGGTAGTCCAGGCTGGGCTGCTTGCCGGCGATCATCACGTTGACGTAGTCGCGGGAGCGCAGGCAGTGGTCGGCGGTGGACAGCAGGGTGTTGGCGTCCGGCGGGAGATACACCCGCACGATCTCGGGTTTCTTGTTGATCACGTGGTCGATGAAGCCGGGGTCCTGGTGGCTGAACCCGTTGTGGTCCTGGCGCCACACGTGCGAGCTGAGCAGGTAGTTGAGCGAGGCGATCGGGCGCCGCCACGGCAGGTCGCGGCTGACCTTGAGCCATTTGGCGTGCTGGTTGAGCATCGAGTCCACGATGTGGATGAACGCCTCGTAGGAGTTGAACAGGCCGTGGCGCCCGGTGAGCAGGTAACCCTCCAGCCACCCCTGGCACAGGTGCTCGCTGAGGACCTCCATCACCCGGCCGCGCGGGCCGAGGTTCTCGTCGGTGGGCAGCCGGGCCGTGTTCCAGGCCCGGTCGGTGGCCTCGAAGACCGCGCCGAGGCGGTTGGAGGCGGTCTCGTCGGGGCCCATGATGCGGAAGGTGTCGGGGTTGGCGCGCACGATGTCGCGCAGGAGGCCGCCGAGCACCTTGGTGGCCTCCGACGTCGCGGTGCCGGGTTCGGTCACCGTGACCGCGTAGTCGCGGAAGTCGGGGAGGCGCAGGTCCTTGAGCAGCAGTCCGCCGTTGGCCCGCGGGTTGGCGCTGATGCGGCGCTCCCCCGCCGGGCTCAGCGCGGTGATCTCGGCGAAGGGCGCCCCGTTGTCGTCGAACAGTTCCTCGGGCCGGTAGCGGTTGAACCACTCGATGAGCTGGGCACGGTGCTCGGGGTTGTCGCGGGTCCCGGCGAGGGGGACCTGGTGGGAACGCCACGTGCCCTCGACCGGCAGCCCGTCGACCTCCTTCGGACCGGTCCAGCCCTTGGGGCTGCGCAGGATGATCATCGGCCAGCGCACGTCCTGGCGTTCGCCGTCACGGCCCGCACCGATCCAGATCTCCTCGATCTGGTCCAGGGCCGCGTCCATCGCCGCGGCCATGCGGTGGTGCATGGTGGCCGGATCGTCGCCGCTGACCAGGTGCGGTTCGTAGCCGTGGCCGCGCATCTGCGCGATCAGGTCGGCTTCGGGGATGCGGGCGAGCACGGTGGGGGCGGCGATCTTGTAGCCGTTGAGGTGCAGGATCGGCAGGACCGCGCCGTCGCGGGCCGGGTCGAGGAACCGGTTGGCCTGCCAGCTCCCGGCCAGCGGTCCGCTCTCGGCCTCGCCGTCGCCGACCACGGCGGCCACCACCAGGCCGGGGTTGTCGAAGGCCGCACCGTGGGCGTGGGACAGCGCGTAGCCGAGCTCGCCACCCTCGTGGATGGAACC
Source organism: Nocardiopsis ansamitocini (assembly GCF_030268225.1). GTDB lineage: Bacteria > Actinomycetota > Actinomycetes > Streptosporangiales > Streptosporangiaceae > Nocardiopsis_D > Nocardiopsis_D ansamitocini. The sequence goes on from NZ_BSQG01000010.1 coordinate 22,608, forward strand.
GGGGACCTCCGGGGCGACGTGGCTGGGCACTCCCCCGGGGAAGGAGAACTGGCGAAAGAGCCGCCGCATCCCCTCGGCGTCCCGGCCGACCTCGGGATAGATCTCGGAGTAGGTGCCGTCCAGCCATGCGGTGGCCACCGCAGCCGGACCTCCGTGCCCCGGCCCCACCACCCACATCACGTCGATGTCGCGTCGCAGGATCTGGTGGTTGAGGTGGGCGTGGATGAAGTTGAGGCCGGGAGTGGTGCCCCAGTGGCCCAGCAGCCGCGGCTTGATGTGCTCGGGCGAGAGCGGTTCGCGCAGCAGCGGGTTGTCCATCAGGTAGATCTGGCCGACGGAGAGGTAGTTGGCGGCTCGCCAGTAGAGGTCGATCCGGCGCAGCTCCTCGGGAGCGAGCCCCGGTATCTCCTGGGTCTGGGGGTGCGTCATGGGCGTCCGTCCTCGTCTCGATCGGGTGTGGCGTCCCTGCTCTGGCCGCCCCCGTGCCGGGCGTGCGGGACCTTCGTCACGGATGGCTCGGTGCCGAGGCCGGTTCAGGCCCGGGCCCGACGGGTCCGATCACGGTTGGCGTCGCGCAGTGCCTCGACGAGCTGGGCCTTCGTCATCTTGGAACGCCCCCGGACCCCGAGTTGGCGGGCCCGGGCGTAGAGGTGGCCCTTGGCGGCGTTCGCGTCCACGCCCTCCGCGGTGGGCAGGTCCCTGCCTCTTCCAGCCTCGGGGTTGGCCGCCTGCGCGTCGGAGGGCCCCTTCTCCCGCTTGGGTTCCCAGCGGTCGCCGACCTTCTCGAAAGTGTGCTTGAGCGCGGCCATTGCGGTGCGGTGCGCGCGCTCGCCCTCCCCGTACGTCCCTACCGCGGAGTCGTGGGCCTTGGCCCACGTGCGCTGCGCCTTGCGGGGCGAGCGGCGCAGCGTCTCGGGCATCTCCTGCTCGGCGGGCATGGGCCCCTCCTCGGTCCGGGCGTCGCGGGGTACACGCGGCGGCTACCAATTCGCGGCACTCGCAAACCCGCGCCGCACCCGCCCGGCCGAGGCCGCCGTGTTTCCCCTGGCCGAACCGGGACAGCCGTACACGTGCACCCACGGACACGGCGGTCCGACACCGCCCTGTCCGACACGCATCGACGGAAGAGGAACTATGCGCGCGCTCACCTGGCACGGGCCACGGGATGTCCGGGTGGACACCGTCCCCGACCCCGGCATCCAGGACCCCACCGACGCGGTCATCCGGGTCACCTCCTCCGGGATCTGCGGTTCCGACCTGCACCTCTACGAGGTGATGGGACCGTTCATGAACCCGGGCGACATCCTCGGCCACGAACCCATGGGCGTGGTGGAGGCCGTGGGGGCCGACGTGACGAACCTGAGCCCCGGCGACCGGGTGGTCGTCCCCTTCCAGATCGCCTGCGGGCACTGCTTCATGTGCCACGAGGGCCTACAGACCCAGTGCGAGACCACGCAGGTCCGCGACCAGGGAATGGGGGCGCAACTGTACGGATACACCAGTCTCTACGGCGCGGTGCCCGGTGGCCAGGCCCAATACCTGCGGGTCCGCCACGCCGACTACAACCCCATCAAACTGCCCGACGGGCCTTCCGACGACCGCTTCGTCTACCTCTCCGACGTGCTGCCCACCGCGTGGCAGGCGGTGCGCTACGCGTCGATCCCCCAAGGGGGAAGCGTCGCGGTACTGGGCCTGGGCCCCATCGGGGACATGGCGTGCCGCATCGCCCGGCACCTGGGCGCCGAGCAGGTGTTCGCCGTCGACCTGGTCCCCGAGCGGTTGGCCCGGGCCCGCGTGTTCGGTGCGCAGGCGTTCGACGTCAACGACGACGACCTGGTGGACACCATCCGCGAGCACACCGGGGGCCGCGGCCCCGACGCCGTCATCGACGCCGTGGGAATGGAGGCCCACGGCTCCCCCGTGGGCTCGGTGGCGCACAAACTGGCCGGCGCGCTTCCCAGGAGCGTGGGGGTCAAGCTGATGGGAACCGTGGGGGTGGACCGTCTCTCCGCCCTCTACCTGGCGATCGACCTGGTGCGCCGCGGCGGCACGATCTCGCTGTCGGGCGTCTACGGCGGGATGGCCGACCCGCTGCCCATGCTCACCCTCTTCGACAAACAGATCCAGCTGCGCATGGGGCAGGCCAACGTCAAGCGCTGGGTCGGCGACATCATGCCGCTGCTCGGTGACGACGACCCGCTGGGGGTGGAGACCTTCGCCACCCACCGGCTGCCGCTGGAGGACGGACCCGACGCCTACGCGATGTTCCAGAAGAAGCGGGACGGCGCGGTGAAGGTGCTGCTCCAGCCCTGACCCGCTGAACCCTCGGGCGCGCCGTTCCCAGGAAGTTCACACACTTTTGGCACGGAGTTCCGACATCGTCGGGGTTTCCTCTTCCTCATCCTGCCCACGCACGGTGATGAGGAGCGTGAAAACCCATGTTCATCCGGTTCGGCGAGCGCGCGCGCCAGGCGCGCACCGGCAACGGTCCCCCGGTGGCCCCGGCCCCGACCGGGGCCGCCGACGACGCGCGCGGCCACTCACTGCGCGCGCCCAGCCCGCTGCACGCCTTCAACCGCTATGAGATCAAGTACCTGGTGGACGCCGCCGTCGTGCCCGCGGTGCGGGCGGAACTGGCGGCCCGTATGTCCGCCGACGGGCACGGCGCGAACGGCGCCTACGGGGTGTGGAGCCTCTACTACGACACCCAGCACCTGCGCTTCTACTGGGAGAAGATCGAGGGCCTGAAGTTCCGGCGCAAGCTGCGTATCCGCCACTACGGCGACCATTCCGGGGTGGACGACGACACCGACGTGTTCGTCGAGATCAAGCAGCGCGTCAACCGGGTGACCCAGAAGCGGCGCGTGGCGATGCCCTACCACCGGGCCCGGGCGCTGTGCGACCGGCGCGAAGAGGTCGAGCACGCGCCGGGCGAACGGTTCCTGGTCCAGGAGATCCTCGACCTGGTCGTGCGGCTGGACCTGCGTCCCACGGCGATGACCGGCTACCAGCGCGAGGCGTTCGTCGGTACCGGGTCGGACCTGGGGCTGCGCGTCACCATGGACCACCGGGTGCGCGGGCGCGACCGCGACTTCGACCTGCGCGCCGAGACGCAGAACCGGTTCATCCTCCCGCCCGCGCGAGCGGTGCTGGAGGTCAAGGCCAACGAGCGGGTCCCCTACTGGTTGACCGATCTCACCGCCCGCCACGGCCTCCAGGTCCAGCGCGTGTCCAAGTACTGCCAGTCCATCGAGGCGCACGGCCAGGCGCCGCGCTCGGTGTTCCACGTCCCCGCCGAGGATCCCGTCCTGGATTCCCGTCCCCTCCTTCCCCATTCCTCAGAAAGCGCGAACCGATGAATCTCGACTTCACCCTCACCGACCTGTCGGGGACGTTCAGCGTCACCGACGTCGTCCTCGCGCTGTCGTTGTCGTTCGTGCTAAGCCTGGCGGTCGCCTGGGTCTACCGCGCCACGCACCGCAACGTCTCCTACAGCCAGAGCTACGTGCACACCCTGATCATCCTGGGCATGATCATCGCGTTGATCATGCTGGTGGTCGGCTCCAACATCGCCCGCGCGTTCGCGCTGGTGGGCGCCTTGTCGGTGGTGCGGTTCCGCAACGCGATCAAGGAGACCCGCGATGTCGGGTTCATCTTCCTGGTCATGGGAATCGGCATGGCGTGCGGCACCCGGTTCTACCTGCTGGCCGCGATCGCCGACGCCATGATCCTGGGTGTGATCATGCTGATGCACCGCTTCGACTGGTTCCACCTCGACGTCCAGCGCCAGGTGGTGAAGGTCCAGGTGCCCGCGGACGGCATGGACCACTCCGCGGCGGTACAGGACGTCCTGATCGCCCGTACCAAGGAGTTCGAGTTGATCAGCACCGAGTCCATCCGCGGCGGTTCGCTCACCGAACTGTGTTACACGGCCCGGTTGAAGCAGGGGGTCGCCCCCGGTGACCTCGTCACCGCGCTCAACGAGGTCACCGCGGGACAGCGTGCCACCGTCCTGACCGGCTACGACCAGACCGATATGTGATCGCCGTGGCCACCACGACACCACGGCCCACTCCAACGACTCCGCTGCACCGTCGGCTGCTGCGCCGCCTGCCCGTGCGGGTGCGCCACCACTGGCGGCTGCTCGCGGTGCTGGCCGCCGGGCTGATGGCCCTGGTGGTCCTCGCCGGGACGGTGCGCGTGCACGCCTACGTCACCGGCGAGTCCCGCGAGAGCGCGAGTGTGGTCACCAACGACATCGAGGGCACCTCGGACGTGTTCGACGACTCGGTCGCCCACACCATCGAGCTGACCTTCAGCCAGGCCGACTACGACCGGATGATCGCGACGTTCTACTCCGACGGCGAGAAGGAGTACATCCCGGCCGACATCACCATCGACGGCACGCTGATCACCGACGTCGGCATCCGCCTCAAAGGCAACTCCACCCTCCAGGGCCTGACCGACTCCGAGGGGCGGACCCCCTCCCTGGGTATGGGTGGCGGACCGCCCGAAGGGATGGAACTGCCGGAGGGAATGGAACTACCGGAAGGAATGGAACTACCGGAGGGGATGGGGCCGCCCGGCGGGTTCGCACCCGGCCAGGGCGGCCCCCCGGGAGCCCCTCCCGGGCAGGACGCCGACGCCCGGGGCGACGCGGACGGGGACGCGCCCGGTCCGGGCGGTCCGGGCGGACCGGGTGGCGGCATGGTCACCCTCTCTGTCGAGGAACCCGAGACACTGCCGTGGCTGGTGCGCTTCGACGAGTTCGTCGAGGGAGTGCGCTACCAGGGCCACCGCGAACTGGCGATCCGCCCGGCCAGCATGTCGGGAGCGGTAGCGCTCAACGAGGCGGTCGCGCTGGAGGCGATCGAGGCCGCCGGGGAACCCGCACAGGACCACGCCTACTTCTCCGTGAGCGTCAACGGAAGCGCGACGACGCCCCGGCTGGTACTCGAACACCCCGACGAGGGGTACACCGACCGGCTCAACGGCGAAGGCGTGCTGTACAAGGCGCTCAGTACCGGCGGTTTCGACTATGTGGGCGAGGACCCCACCGACTACACGGAGGCGTTCAAGCAGATCAACCTGTTGGGCAGTCAGGACACCCAGCCGGTGATCGACCTGCTGCGGTTCGTGGCCGAGGCCGACGACGAGGAGTTCGCCGCCGAGCTGGACACGTGGGTGGACACCGACTCGCTGGCCCGTTACCTGGCGTTGCAGGAGCTGATGGGCAACTTCGACGACATATCCGGCCCGGGCAACAACTACTACCTGTGGTACGACCTGGACGACCGGCGTTTCACGGTGGTCTCGTGGGACCTCAACCTGGCCTTCTCCGGGATAGGCGCCCTGGGGCCGGGCGGCCCCGACGAAGCGGGGGGCATGACCCCGCCGGAAGGCGGCCGGGGCCCCGCCGGGGACCTCATGGGCGACATGATGGGCGAAATGATGGGCGGCAACGCGTTGAAGGAGCGGTTCCTGGCCGACGAGGGGTTCGCCGCTCGGTACGCCGAGGCGTACGGCGACCTCTACCAGCTGCTCTACACCGGCGGCGTGCTGTTGGAGAAGCTGGAGGAGCAGGAGCGGGCCGCCGCCGAGGCATCGACCGACCCCGACCAGGTCGCGACGGAGGCCGCAGAGCTGCGCGCCCTCGTCCAGGACCGCGCGGCGTCCCTGCCCGAGGAGGTGGACCCGGCCGACGTCAACTGACCGGACCGTCATGGTCGCGGAGCCCCCGCGCGCCCCCAGGAAGGAGGGCCGTGCGGGGGCTCCTTTCCGTACGTGGTGACGGTTCACTCCAGGGGCAGCAGAACCGTCACCGACGTTCCCCGCCCCTCCCGGCTGACCAGTTCCACCCTGCCCTCGTGAGCGGTCACGATCACCGCGGAGATCGCCAACCCCAGGCCGGCCCCGCCCGCGGCACGCGAGCGCGCCGCGTCCACCCGGTAGAAGCGGTCGAAGGCGTGCGCCGCCGCCCCGGCCGGGATACCGGGGCCCTCGTCGCGCACGGTGAGCACCGCGACGGTCCGGGTTCCCGCGGGCAGTCGGCCCGAGACCACCGCGCCCGGCTCCGGGGCGCGGATGCCGGAGCGGCGCACCGACACCCGCACGGGTGTACCCGGCGGGGTGTGGACCAGGCTGTTGCCGATCAGGTTGACCAGCACCTGGCGCAGTCGCAACTCGTCGCCCACCAGCCGGATCGCAGACGGCGCGTCCAGCTCCAGGACGGTGTGCGGCGCGCGGGCCCGCGCGTCGGCGACCGCCTCGCGGGTGATCCCCGCCAGCTCCACGTCGTCGGCCCGGAGGTCGGGTTCCTCGTCGAAACGGGCCAGGAACAGCAGGTCGTCCACGAGCCGCCCCATACGCGACGCCTCCGATTCGATGCGCTCCATCCACCGGTCCACTCCTCCACCGTCGGGGGGCGCGCCCGCGCTGCGGCTCTGCCGGTGCAACTCCGCGAACCCGCGGATGGAGGCGAGCGGGGTACGCAGTTCATGGGAGGCGTCGGCCACGAACCGCCGCATCCGCGCCTCGGAGCGGGAGCGCTCGTCCAGCGCCCTCGCCAGCTCCGCCAGCATCGTGTTGATGGAGGCCGCCAGGCGCCCGGTCTCGGTTCGGGGGTCGGGGTCGGTGATGCGTTCGTCCAGGGCCCCGGCGGCGATGGCCTCGGCGGTGCGCTCGATGCGTTCCAGGGGGCGCAGCTGGATCCGCACGATCGCCACCGCGCCCGCGCCCAGCGCGGCCAGCAGCAGCACCCCCATCACACACTCGATGAGCAGCAGCCGGGTGAGGGTGTCGTCGATCGAGGCGAGGGAGCGCGCCACCACGATCGTTTCGCCATCGGTGGTGCGCATCGCGATGGCACGCCAGTCGCTGCCTCCGGCGACGTCGTCCAGAGTGAAAGGGTCACCTCCCACGTCGGCGCCGTCGACGCCGCCGAGGTCGGGGTCTCCGGTGTCGCCCTGGCCCTGTCCCGTACTCCAGAGCACGTCCCCCGCCTCGTCGAGGGCGACGATGCGGTAGTCGGTGGGCGCGCGCGGTCCCGGTACCTGCTCGGGGGTGTCGGGGGGCGGCCCCATCGCCACTGGCCTGGCGAGTTCACGGAGGCGTCCGTCGATGTCGTCGAGCAGCGACCGTTGCAGCAGTACCACTCCGACCAGGCTGAACGCGACCAGGCAGGCGGCGGTCAGGGCCAGGACGGCCAGCACCAGGCGCCCGCGCAGGCCGTGGGGACGACGCATCAGGTGCCCGCGGGGGTGGCGGAGCGGCGCAGGGTGTAGCCGATCCCCCACACGGTGCGGATCAGCGGTTCGGCCCCGGTGTCGATCTTGCGGCGCAGGTAGCTGATGTAGGACTCCACGACGCGGCTGTCACCGGCGTCCTGCCCCCACACCCGGTCCATGATCTGGGATTTGCTGACGACGCTCTCGGCGTTGACCAGCAGGTAGCGCAGCAGGTTGAACTCGGTGGGCGAGAGTCGCACCGGCCGGCCCGCGCGACGCACCTCCCGCAGGCCCTCGTCCAGTTCGAGGTCGGCGTAGCGCAGGCATTCCGGGGCCGGTGCCGCCGAGCGTGTGCGGCGCAGGATCGCGGTGATGCGCAGGACCACCTCTTCCAGGCTGAAGGGCTTGGTGACGTAGTCGTCGGCCCCGGCCCGCAGCCCCGCGACCCGGTCGGCCACCCCGTCGCGGGCCGTCAGGAAGAGCACCGGCAGGTCCGGGGCGGCGGCGCGCAACCGCTGCGCCACCGCGAAGCCGTCGAGGTCGGGCAGCATGACGTCGAGGACGACGATGTCGGGCCGCCACTCGGCGGCCACCTCCAGGGCCTTTGCCCCGGTTCCCGCGCCGCGGGCGTGGAAGCCGCTGAGCTCCAGGGAGGCGGTGAGCAGCTCAAGGATGTTGGGTTCGTCCTCGACGATGAGGACGGCCGCGGTCGAACCGCTCTGACCAGGCACACTGCCTCCAACAGGAGTGGGGAGGGCGACAGCGCGCCAGCGTAGCCGCTCAGGGTCAGAACCGGGTAAGAGAACCGTGGTGCGCGTGCCCACCGCCGGGGAAACGGCACCGCGCGGAGCCGCACGCTAGCGTGGTCGGACCCGTCCCCCAGCAACGGAGGCCGCCATGCTCGGCGAGCAGATGGAACGTGTCATGCCGATCATCATGATGCTCGGGATCGGCGGACTGGCCGCCGTAGTCGGCGTACGCCAGTTGCTGCGGACCTCCCGGCTGCGCTCCACGGGGGTGCGGGTCGGGGGCACGATCGTCGGCCAGGTCGGTTATTCCTCCACCAACCGTCGCCGCAACCGGGCCGCGGTGTTCGAGTTCCGCACGGTCGACGGCGACCCGGTCCGGGTGCAGCAGAAGATCGCGGTGTCGCACACCCTGCTGCGGCAGGGGCAGCCGGTGACGGTGGCCTACGATCCGGCCGATCCCCGGCAGGCCGAGATCGTCGAGGCGAAAAACCAGATCGGCGGAGCGGTGCTCCTCATCACCGTGGGCGGCCTGTTCTTCCTGGTGGGGGCCGTGATTTTGGTGTCGCGACTGCTGGGCTGACCGCGTCGCGCCGGCCGTCGCGCCCCGCACCGCATAGATTGGGCCGGTGAACGACTTCGCTGTGCGGCGGCGAGTGCGCACGACCCCGCGCCTGCGGTTGGAACCGGTAGGCCCCGAGCACATCGAGGACCTGTTGGAACTCCACCGGGAGGAGGCCGTTCCCTCCCCGGGCGAAGCGTGGGACCGGGAGGCCGCAACCCGCTCGGCGCAGCGCTGCGCGGCGGGGTGGGCTCTGCACGGCGCCCAGCAGTGGATGGCCTACGACGCCGCGAGCGGCGCGGTGGTCGGGCGCGGCGGCGTCTCGTTGCAGCAGGTGGAGGACATCGACCGCTGGGAGGCCGGCTGGGAGGTCCGTCCCGGTCTGCGCGGGCGCGGCTACGCCACCGAGATCGGCCGCGCGGGCCTGGACTTCGCGTTCGGCGAGTTGGGGGCCGACGAGGTGGTGGCGTTCGCCGAACACGACAACGCCCCGTCCCTGGCGGTGATGCGCCGCCTGGGGATGACGTACCGTCACGACATCCGGCACTGCGGCACCCCTTGCGCCCTCTACTCCCTAAAACGTCCCCCGGATGCGGGGCGCGCTCGCTCCCACGGGTAGGTGAGGGCCGCGCGCTCCCGCCGAGGACAGGTCGGGCTCGGCGAGGAGGGCGGCCGACGCGCTCGTGCACGGACCGCTCGGTGACGAACAGCCAAGACGTGGTCCCGGCGCTGCCCGGCCCCTGGGCTCCCTTGGACTTCCTGTCGGGACCGCCTTTCTTGAATAGTGCGGTGTTTCGGGGGCACAAGTGATCCATTGCGATCGCCGGGCCGCTCTCCCCACCGGGGCGAACGGCCCACGGTCTGCCGTGCAGAACCGCCCTGGGAAAGGACCCCGACCGGTGAACCGTTCACACTCCTCCCTCCGCGACGAACCGGGCACGCCCCTGAACGCGCCGCGCCCCGGATGGATCGAGCTCGTCGTGGGATTGGTGGTGATGGCGCTCGTCACGTTCTCGCTGGCGTCGCTGCTGAACCAGCTGGGTATGAGCGGGCCCACCGCCGGCATCGTCTCGGGTCTGCTCAGTGGCGGCGCCGGGCTGGTCGCCTTCGCCGTGGCCGCGCTGGTGCGCGTGCGCTCCTGGCGCGCCTTCGGCGTACGCCCCACCACCGTGCGCTGGCTGCTGATGGGCGTCGCCGGAGGGTTCCTCGCGCTGATCGCCAAGATCGTGACCGTGCCCCTGTTCACCGCGCTGTTCGACGTGGAGACCGACACCCAGGCCAGCTATGTCGCCGGGGCAAGTGCCGGCGCGGGGGCGCTGGTGCTGATGATGCTGACCCTGGCCGTGATCACGCCCATCGGCGAGGAGTTCCTGTTCCGCGGCGTGGTGACCACCGTGCTGCTGCGCTACGGCGCCCTGGTCGGCGTGGTGGGCAGTGCCGTGGTGTTCGCGCTCATGCACGGCGTCAACGTCGTCTTCCCCTCGGCCCTGATCGTCGGGCTGATCACCGCCGAGCTCTACCGCCGCAGCGGATCGGTCTGGCCCGGGGTGGTCGTGCACGCGGTCAACAACGCCATCGGCATCGCGATCTTCGCCCTGGTCCCCACCGCCATGTGACCCACAATGCGCACCGGTCCACCGGACCGGTGCGCACCCGCCTCGCCCCTGGGGTCGTCGCAGAGTCCACGACGCCCAGGCACGCGGTCCACACTGCAAGGACAGACCCCGCGCCGCCCTCCCGCTTCCGAGGAGCGGTGCCTAGTCGGCGGCGGCGGACAGCATGACGTCGACCAGCCGCTCCGCCGCATCGGGCCGACCGTGGGACCGGGCCCGCTCGGCGATGGCGCAACGCAGTCCGGGGTCGGCCAGCAGTGGCTCCACCGCTTCGCGCAGGCGCTCGGCGGACACCTCCTCCAGCAGCGCCACAGCGGCGTCGGCTTCCTGCAAATGGCGGGCGTTGTGCGCCTGCTCGTTACCGGCGGAGGAGGCCAGCGGGATGAAGACGGCGGCCTTGCCCAGCGCGGTCAGCTCCGCGATCGTCCCGGCGCCGCTGCGGGAGACCACTACATCGGCCAGCGCGAGGACGTCGGGGAGTTCGGGGCCGACGAAGTCGGTCAGGTGGTACCGGGCCGCCAGGTCGCCGGGCAGCGCCGCGGCGCTCTGACGGAGCGCGTCCAGGTTCGCCGCACCGCACTGGTGGACGACGTTGGCGCGCGACAGCAGCCACGGCAGGAGGGCCTGCACGGTCGTGTTGATCTGGGCCGATCCCTGTGCCCCGCCGGTGACGTAGACGGTGGGCAGCTCCGGGTCGTGGCCGTTGAACTCCAAGGCCTTGACCGCGTGGTCGGCGTTGCCGGAAAGCACCTCGGGCCGTACCGGGTTGCCCGTCACGACGGCGTTCTCGCGGGAGGAGTCGGACAGCAGCGGGATGGTCGACTCGGAGGAGACGGCGACCCGGGCCGCGACGCGGGCGAGCACCCGGTTGGCCAGGCCCAGCCGGACCGTCTGTTCGTGGACCACCAGCGGGCGGCGGCAGACCTTGGCGGCCAGGCCGACGGGGACGGCGACGTAGCCGCCGGTGGCGAGCACCACGTCGGGGCGGAAGTCGGAGACGAGCCTGCGGGCCTGGGCGACTCCGCGGGGGACGTTGCTCATGTCCTTGACGTTTTCCCGGGAGACCAGCTTGAGCGGGTTCGCGGAGCGGCGGATCTTGCCGGTGGCGACCGCCGCGAAGGGGATCTGCTCGGCCGCCGCGATACGGGACTCAAGGCTGTCGGCCGTTCCCACCCACAGGACTTCCAGTCCTCTGCCTGCCGCCGCGAGCCGTGCGCGCAGCGTGCGCACTGCGGTGAGGGCGGGGTAGGTGTGGCCGCCCGTCCCGCCTCCGGTGACGATCAGGCGGAAGGCCGGTTCGGGTTCGGGCGGGCGACGGGTGGCGTCGTCACTGTTCACAAGGTTCCAATCTGGCTGCACCGGGGCTCGCTGTGCCGTAGTGGGTTTCTTCGACGGCTGTCGTGCTCGGGAATCGGCGTCCGGACACGCGGAACGCCCCCGTCCTCAAGGGCCGTTCGGCGTAAGGGGGAAGCGCTCACTGGGCCCCTTGTTCTTCCTGTCCGGAAAAAACGGGGTCCGTCAGTTGTACCGCGTGTTCACGGTGGCCGCTGTATTCGCGGCCGACGCGGATGCCCCTACGGGGCAGGGAATCCGGACGTAGGGGACCGACCTCGGAATCGGTGCGGGCGGGGTCGGATCAGGAGCAAACGGGAGGCGCCCCGCCCCTGCCTGCGGGAACGCCCGGAGGATGCGCGCACCTCTGCGCGGGGAGGGCAACGCTTCCGTGCGCAGTAATCCATGGGCGGGCGCCGACCGTTCGCGCCTGCGCGGGGGCACGGGCTACGACCGACGTTGGCAGCGCACACGCGAGGTCCATCCCCGCCTGCGCGGGGGTCACGCGGACCTCACCGGTCGCCATGTACGGGATGCCGGCCCATCCCCGCCTGCGCGGGGGTCACAGCAGTGGGGTATTAATTCCAATTTTCGTTCACGGCCCATCCCCGCCTGCGCGGGGGTCACGGACGTGGTCGCCGCTTCGGTGAGAACGCCTACGGCCCATCCCCGCCTGCGCGGGGGTCACCGCCGCGATGATCGACTCCGCATACGCGCCGCCGGCCCATCCCCGCCTGCGCGGGGGTCACCCGGGGGTCGGGGCGGCGGGGGTGCTCCGGCCGGCCCATCCCCGCCTGCGCGGGGGTCACTCGTCGAACAGCTGAGCTTTCAACTCGAAGTCCGGCCCATCCCCGCCTGCGCGGGGGTCACAGTCGGGCGCTGCTCTGCCGCTGGAGCCACGCCGGCCCATCCCCGCCTGCGCGGGGGTCACAAGTAGATGACGGTGACGCCGGCGTTGATGAACGGCCCATCCCCGCCTGCGCGGGGGTCACGTCCCGGCGGCCGGGATCATCCGGCATCCCAACGGCCCATCCCCGCCTGCGCGGGGGTCACAGTTAACGACCTGCGGCTTTGCGGCGCGTTATCATAATGAGATATTCCGTTTTGTCGGGTTGAATGCAGGAAGCCCTCCCCTCACCACCCGTCCGGCAGGATCGCCGTGGGCTCGTCCTTCTCCAGCGGGGAGAGGCCGATCAGCCGCAGTCCGTCGAAGTCGACGGGGATGCGGCGGCGCTCCCCCGCCGTGCGGATCGTGAAGCCCTGCTCGTTGTCGTCGGGGTGGACGCAGACGGCCGCGCCGTCCTCCACCGACGCGCTCACGACCTCCCACAGCTCGTCGCGGACGCGGGCGCTCATCGTCCCCACGTAGACGCCGGCCACCGGCTCCAGCATCCAGCGCGACAGCGCCCCGCGCACCCGGTCCGGGACGGCCGTCGTGGAGATCACCACGAGCCTGGTCACCGCCCCTCCCCGTCCACCGCGCGGTCGGCGTAGTTCACTCCGCCGGCGACCGCGCCCACGAGCGGGTCCCACAGGTCGGCCACCGGCCAGGGACCCGCGCCGACGGGCTCATCGTCGTCGTCCTCGTCCGCTCCCGGGTCGAGGAGTTCCTGGATGTCGCGGACCATGCGCGGGATCAGGCGGTAGAGCGTGAGGTTGCGGCGCAGCCGGACCCGCGCCTCCCCCTCCGGCGAGGAGGAGTCGTGCAGTGCGAAGGCAAGCGGGAGGGTCATGCGCGCCTTGTAGAGGTCGGCGACGTCGAACACGAACGAATGCTGCTTTCCCGAGTGCACGAACCCCAGCCCAGCCGAGCACCCCAGGTGGGCGATCACCGAGTGCGCCACCCCGTACAGCGCGGCGTTGGCCGAGGACAGCGCCTTGTTCACCGGGGACTGCTCGTCCCAGTCGCCGGGGTCGTAGCTGCGCTTGAACGGCTTCACCCCGTTCTTCGCGGCCAACTGCCGGTACAGGGCCTTCATGCGCTGACCTTCGAGCGCACGCAGCCGTTCGATCGAGGTGCCCTCGGCTACCTCCTCGTCGAACCGCATCTCGTACATGCGCGTTGCGACGTCGAGCCTGCGCTCGTCGTCTGCGTAGGCGCGGGCCTGGCGGTCGAGCCACTTGACGGTGCGGTTGGGCGCGGGGAAGCTCCCGTAGTTGAGGATGCCTCCCGCACCACAGTTGACGACGGTGGTGTTGTGCCGCATGAACGTCTCCATCGCCCGGCCGGTGATGGAGGTGCCCGGCCCCAGCAGCACGCACGCCAGCGACGCGGTGGGGATGGGCACGCGTTGCACACCGGAGGCCTCGGTCTCGATCTCCGCGCACACGCCGGTGTCGGTCTGCACGATCCGGCAGATGTCGGCGAACAGGAACGACAATCCGTCCGACACCCTGGGCAGCATGGCGAGGGTGGGGCGGGCCAGCAGTTTCCGGGCGTTGTCCTCGGCTCCCATGCCTCACCCTTCCGCGAAGGCGAGGCTGAGCAGCCCGCACCCGTGCGACTTGCCGCGGCCGATACCGGTGAGCACGGCCGCGCGCACCGCCTCGGCGTCTGCGATGACGGCGGTGCCCTCGAAGCGGACCACCGGGTGCTTGATGCCGCGCCTGCGGGTGCTGGTCCCGTCGTCGCGGGCGTCGTCCAGGCCCGTCGAAGCGGCGCTGCGCAGGTCCAGGCCGTTGGTGGCCGCGCGGTCGGCCCACCAGGCGTCGGCCTCGGCCCCGCGCAGCGGCCGGGTGTAGGCCCTGGCGGGGGTCCCGGGGTCTCGACCGAGGCGTTCGGCGTTGTGCTCGGACTTGCCCAGCCGGCTCACCGGGCTGGCCACGATCCGGTAGCGCACGGCCTGCCCCTTCTCCAACCGTCCGAGGAAGGGGGTGAGGTCGCGGGTTTGGACGTCGCCGTAGCCGCCGCGCAGGACGTCGGTCTTCAACCGGTCGGTGCTCTGCACCAGCAACTGGACGCCGCTTCGGGTCTCGTCGACCCGGAACAGCAGCCCCCCTCGGCGGCGCGGGTCGGGCAGCGGCGCGCTGCCGAGGCCGGGCACGAGCCTGATGAGCCTGCGGTGGAGTTCGCCCGCGCTGCGGAAATCGGCGCGGACCTCCCTGTTCCGCAGGTCGGCGGTGATTCTGGTCAGCCACGTCATGGCGACTCCCCGGTGTCGAGTCCCGCGTAGGCGAACACGCGGTCCTGGTAGTCACCGGATGTCCCGGACACGAGTGCGGCCGGGACCCCGGTGGGCACGATGCTGATACGGCGGGTGGCGTACCGCCTGCTCGCGGACGCGAAGGAGCGCGGGACGTCGCTGAGCACGGCCAGCGTCCGCTCGGGGCCCTCCCCGCCGGGGTCGCGCTCGTACAGCACGTCCACAACGGTCTCCGCATCGGTGCCGGACATCCGGCGGTAGGGCAGCGGCACGGCACCCAGCAGTTCGGCGACGGGGTCGGCGACGCTGCGGCGCAGCACCAGCAGGGGGTCGGGGACGAAGGAACGCCGCCCCAGATAGGGCTGCCAGTGCGGGGTGAGCAGGGCGTCGGCGATGTCGTGGGTGGCGGGGCCGGTGACGGCCACCGTGAACACGGCGTCTGCGAGATAGGAGCGCCGGGTGACGATGGTCGTCTGGTTCTCGCCCCGGCGCTTGCCCTCGGCCGTGGGAACCGTCCGGTCGCGGGGCAGTCCGCCGCCCACGGTGTGGAAGTCGACCATGCGCACGCCGGGCCGGTCCACGCGCACGGTCAGCTCCAGTTCGGCGTAGCGCTCCAGGGGTTCGCCCCGCTGCACGCCCTGGGCCGCGGCGAACATGCCGATCAGGCCCGAGCGTGTGGGGTAGGGCAGGGTGTCGCGTTCACCGAAGGCGCTGTGCTCACCCCAGCTCTGCATGGGCCCGGCCAGGCGCAGCAGCAGTCCGCTCACGCCTGGTCCCGCTGGAACGCGGCCGTGACAGCGGCGTCGATGAGCCCGGGGTAGGAGTCGTGCTGCCGTCCCAGCCCGGTGAGCTCGTCCTTGTCATCCCGGGCTGCGTAACCGCCAAGGATGAGGCTGTCCTGCCACCACAGCTGTTGGACGCGCCGCGCGTAGGCGTCGAGTTCGTCGCGGGCGCGGGCCGCGTAGCCGTCCGCGCCGTACAGCGCGGTCTCGAAGGCGGGCGCGAAGGAGACGGGGCGGTCGGCGCGCACCGCCACGTGCACCAGGTCGGGCAGGGTCATGGCGGCGGTGGCGTTCTGCTTGCCCGAGGGCACGGTCTGCACGAAGGCGCGCAGGAACTCCGTGACGAGTTCGCGCGCGGTGGCGGCGTCACCGTCGAGGTTGCGCAGCAGCCCGGCGAGGTCGATGTTGGCGTAGCGGTAGAACGTGCCGGCGCTGAACTGGCCGGCGTTCATGTGGCCGCTGCCGCGGTCGTTGTCCTTGGGCACGTCGTCCACGGCGGTGAAGAAGTCCACCTCGACGGCGGTGCCGTGCACGGTGAAGGCGTGCGCGAACTGCACGGCGCCGTCGACCTCGGTGGAGGGCAGTTCGGCGAGCATCCGGCCGAACAGGTTGACGGTGGCGTTGCGGCTGCTGAGCACGGCAACGATCGGCTCGCCGGGCAGGATTGCCTTGGGGGTCTTCTTCGCTGCTTCCTTGGCGATCTCCTCCTTGTGGTCGGCGGCGATGCCGGCGAGGGCGTCGATGGCCGAGACGGGGAGGTAGAACAGCACGGAGGTCGCGGGCGGTTCGCCCTCCTTCTCTTTCTCCAGCTTGATGCCGCCCTTGGCCACCGACAACACGATCTGGCGGCCGCCGTGCTCGGCGAGGGCGGCGTCCCAGCCGCGCGCCACCAGGCGCTCGGCGACCTGGCCGATGAGGCGGCGGGTGCGCACCGCGGAGTCGCCCAGGCGCTGCTCGACCTGGTGGCGCACCGCGCGTTTCCAGCTCTGGCTGGACACGCGGGTGCGCTCCTTTCCTCCGTAGACGACCGTCTTGGGCGATCCGAGGTCGTCGCGGTTGACGTTGGAGTAGGGCAGGGTCTGCAGGGCGTGGACGTCCAGGTACAGGGGCGATGTCATGCGGCTTTGCTCTCTTCGTCGGTGGGGGTGGTCGTGTCGTTCGTGCGGCGCGCGGTCTCCAGCGCCCGGTGGTAGGTCTGCACCCACTCCTTGGCGACCTGGCGGGGGGTGCGGCCCCAGCGGGCGAGGTCGCGGGCGAGCAGGCCCCAGTCCAGGGCCACGTGGTCGGCGCGCAGGTGCAGCACCAGGCGCGGCAGGTGGCGGTGCACGCCCTCCAACGGCTGGCGGGCCAGCAGGTGCAGGCGCTGCTCGGTGGTGTCGGCCTTGGCCTCGCCGTGCAGGACTGCGTCGGCGAGGGTCGCACCGAGGTTGAGCCGCTTGGGGGCCGGGCCTTGCGGCGCGGTGGTCGCCTGCTCCGCGACAGCGGTGGGAGCTGTTTCCTGTTCCGGTGCTGCCTGCTCCTCCGGTTCGTCCTTCGCCGCGCCGTCGGCGTCGCGGGCCGTCCTTGACTGGGCGGCCATCATCGCGGCCACGGCGTAGAAGGCACGCTCGGTGGCGGCCCGCTCCCCTGCGGTGAAGGGCGCGACGATGCGGTGCGCGGGGATCATGCGGGGGTCGTCCGGGGTGAGCCCGACCCCGCGGCGCAGTGCCGCGCGGCTCGCGGGTTCCTTGACGACCAGGGCGCGGACCCGCTCGACGAGCAGGTCCGCGCGGGCGAGGATCCGTTCGCTGTCGGTCACGCGCCCACCTCCTTGGTTCTCGTGTCTTTCTGGGCCCTGGCGGGTTGCCAGTTGTCGAACAGGGTGCTGCGGAAGCGCTCCACGACCCGGGCCACCCGGGGACGCTCGCAGTAGGGCCCGGTGACCTGGTCGTAGGCGGCCAGCGCCGCCAGGTTGAAGGCGTTGCCGGGACCGGCGGCGCCCCGGGTGTAACCGCTGGTGGAACGGTCGTGGGCGATGTCCCAGAACGCCGCCTCCGCGCGCGACCAGTAACGGCTCGCGGCCGGGCGCGCCCACGGCCCGCTGCCGGTGTCGGTGCGCGGCCCTCCCCCGCCGGGGCTGTTCGCGGCTTTCCAGGCGTCCTTGCACGCGTTGTCCAGGCGGCGGCCGAGCGCCTCGGCGGAGGCGCGGGCCAGGCCGATGCGGCGCAGCGTCCGCACCCGTTCGGTGCCCTCCTCGTCGCGTTCGGCCAGCCAACGCAGGACCTCGGGCGTGGTGGCGGCGAACCACTGGCGGTCCCGGGTCTGGCCGTCCTGGTCGAACCCGAAGCCGCGCAGTCGCGCCCCGTTTAGGATCTCCGCGGGCACGCCGGACTGCTGGGTGCAGTCGTCGAGGATGTTCGGACGCCGCCCTCTGGTGTCGCCGTGGCGCAGCAGGGCGTCGAGGTCGCGCCACACGGCGCGGTCGGCGTCGGCGGGGCGCGCGTAGAGCCGCCCCTCCTTGGTGGGCTGGTAGATGAGGTAGGGGTCCAGCGGCGTCTCGACGCGTTCGCGCCGGGCCCAGGTGACCCAGGCGTCCACCACCTCGGAGCCGTCGGGCGAGGGCTCCAGGAGCACGGCGTGGCGGGCCTGGCCCATGAGCATCGCCGCGGGCCCCTCGGGGGCGGGGGGCAGGCCCAGCGGGTCGTCGAGGTCGGGGCGCTCCCACGGGGCGAGGTCGTGAGCGCGCTCGGCATCGCCCGGGTAGGGGATGTTGAGGATCAGGCTCTCGAAGAGGGTGCGCCCCACCGGGTGGTAGGAGACGGTGCCGCGCAGCGGTCCGGCGGTCACGTTGGCCTCGTTTCGGCCGCGCACCACCCGCGCCGAGCAGCGGCCCGAGGGGCCGTTGCCCAGGGTGGCCAGCAGGTGCCAGGCGGCCTCGGCCGCACCGAGGGGCCTGGGGGCGAGGTCGTTGTGGTGGCCGCCCAGCCACACCTGGTTCTGCCCGGCCGTGCGACCCCACGCCAGCTTGTTGACGCCCGAGGGCTTGGGGCACTCCGTGCGCAGCCGGGGGTCCTGCATCCAGGGGCGTTCGGGGTGGAAGAGGTCGAAACGGTCGGCGTGTGCGGCGAAGTACCCCTCGACCGCGTCGGCGTCGAGCGCGCCTGCGCCGAGGAGGTCGCAGCGGCGGTCCTGCCACTCCTCCTTGTCCTCGGCCTCGTCGAGCCCCGAGGCACGCGCGGTGATCACTACGAGTACACGCCACAGCATCGCCGAGGCGGGCGGGAGCGGGAGTTCGACGTCGACGAGCCCACCGGCGCGCAGGAGGACGTCCTTGAGCCCCAGGGAGACCGGAGATTCCAGCAGGTCACACCCATGAGCAACGACCCAGGGCGAGGTTGCCAGGTCGTAGCCGGGGGATGGTGAATCGGTGATAACCCCTCCAGGAGTTCGCGTCACGTACCGGAGGCGCACAGGGCACCGTGCGGGGCGCGGATCACCTGGAAAACACCGGTGGTCCGCCGATGAGACGAGCGTGGCAGCGGCGTCCGCGAAACGCGGGGCGAATTCGGAAAATCGCTGGATTTGATTACCCGGAGTGACCGAAATTGTTCCGGGGGGACGACTCGCCCCTCCCGGGCGTCGGGCGGCGGAGGGCCCGTGTCGGTGGCCCCGGGTACATTGCCGTTCCGCGCCGAAACGGTCGGCGCCCCGCCCCGGACGGAACCGATGCAACCCCTGCCGCTCACCGACGACGCACTGATCGTGCGCACCGACTACTCCGACGACGCGGTCTGGACGGCCGTCGTCGAGGCCGTGCGCGCGCCCAGCGAGGACGACGGTTTCCTCGCCTACGTCGACCTGCTCGACGACCCCGCCTACACGGGCGCCGCCAAGGAAGAGCTGATGGCACTGGTACCCGAGGGGTACGGCCACACGTTCCTGATGGTGGTGGACGACGTGACCGTCCGCGAGCCCGGACATCCGCTGCTGGTCGTCGACCTGTCCGAGGAGCCCGGCCTGGCGTTTCGGGCCGCGCCCCGCGCCATCCAGTCGATCGAGAACAACCTGTCGATCGCGAACATGGACTTCACGGACTTCTACGTCGAGGAGGGCGAGGTCCAGCAGGGCTTCTGAGGCGTTCCCGGCCCGGGAGCGGGTGCTGGGCTCGGGCCGCTCCCTGCCGAGAGCACCTCAACTTCACCCTTACGGCGTAGATTTTTAATGGCCGGGGCTCCGGGACGGGCCCGCCCGGGCAATGGCGAACCGGGTACGTCTCGACGAGCGCCCCCGCACCCGCGGCGGGCCGACCGGGCCGCGGCCGAGGAGTCCCTGCCACCGCGGTGACCGTTTGCCCGGCCCCGAGGGAATGCGCACGGTCCGGGCCGAGGACGCCGGCCCAGAGGGCACTCCCGGTGACGGAGCCCTCCCCGATCCGTCGGAATCGACACGCGCCCCTGCTCCCCCGGGCCGCGAAGTCCCGCACCAGCGAGGTTGTCCCACCCGCCCGGTAGGTTCGCCCCATGTCGGACCGCACTCTCATCCTCGGCACCCTCCGCACGGCACCGGGCGTGCTCCTCATCGAGCCCGGCCCTCACCTGGTCATGCAGGACGAGGTGCACACCCTGGCGAAGGAGGAGCGCGAGCGGCGCGGCCTGCCCCCCTCCCACCCCTACGTCGGCTGGCACACCCAGGCCAACGGCTTCGGCCGCGGCGGCACCCTCGTCCGCCCCCAGCGCGTCTTCTTCGGCGGCGACCGCGCCGTCGTCGCCCGCGCCCTGTCGCTCCTGGAGCCGCACGGCTTCGCCGTCCTGGGCGGGCGCAGCGACACCGAGTCGTTCGTACTGCACCGCGACGCCTCCCCCGAGCGGGTCGATCACACGCTCGCCGACGCATGGCGCACCCGCCTGGCGGTCCTCGGCGACGACCGGTCGGGGCCGGCCCCCTTGCGCGACGGCGAGGAGGCGCTCCTGCACGCCCTCGTCGCACACCCCGGGATGCGCGAGCTCCTCGCCCCAGCGGTCCGGGCCCTGCGCATCCGGTCGGCGCTGACCCCCGCCGACCTCGACACCACGCTGTCCCCCGACGGCGTGGACGCCCTCGGCGCCGAGGCATCCCCCGTGGTCGCCCACGCCCTGGCGGCGGACCACCCCGGGGCGCGCCGGGCCGCCGCCGCACTGGCCGGGCAGGGCCGCGCCGACTCCCGCGTCCTCACCGCCTGGGACGACACCGCCGAAGCGGTGCGGGCCGCCCGGGCCTCGGCCCTGGCCGGACGCGAGGCCACCACCTACCTCGACCTGGTCGAGGCCGACGGCGGGGACCCCGTGGCCGCTGCCGTCGCACTCGCCGAGGACATCAGAACGCACGGCGGCGAGGACTCCGGCGCACGCGTCGCGGAGGTCGCCCTGCGCCTGGTCGGCCGCTACGGCGCGAGCGGCCGGGACAACGCCCTGCGCGCGCTCCGCGACGAGCGGGTGCCGTCCTGGCTCCGTGTCGTCATCGCCGACCGCTGGACCCGGAGCCCCGTGACCGTGGACGGTCTGCGCGCCGACCACTCCCACCCCCTGCGCCCCGGCCTTGCGACGGCGCCCGGGGCCGTGGCGACCGCGGCCGCCTGGCCCGACGCCGTCGACGAGGTGCGCGCGTCGGCCGGACTGCCCCCGAGCCCCGGATTCGATCTCGCGCACGGACCCGACCGCAACGCGGCGATCGAGCTGCGCGAGACCGTCGTCGCCCGGCACCTGGACGGCCTGCGGGCGGCGCTGGCGCGCGAGGACCTCGACGAGCCCGCCCTCGCGGTCCTGCTCGAACTGCTCTCGGGCGCAAACGCCCTGCGCCCGCAGGACCTCGCCCCGTTCGCGCGCACCTGGCGCAAGCGCCTCTTCGTCAAGCCGACCCCTTACACGGACGCCCCGCCTGCGCTCGTGGTGTACACGGCGGCCCTCGCCGGGGTGGACGCCCCCGCAGCGGGGAAGGTCGTCGACGCCGTGCTGCGCGACAAGCGCCAGTGGTCGCTGCCCGTGCGCCTAATGGTGCACGGGGCCGTCGGCCGGGGCCGGGAGGAGGACCTGGCCACGGAGGCCGAACTCGTCGCCCCGGCCCACGGCGGCGGAAAGGGCTCGGGCGCCGCCCGGCACGCCCTGTGCCTGGTGCGCGCGAGGCTGCGGGGCATCACTGTGGTGGAGGCCGCCTGCGCGTCGCTGCTGGAGGCGCCCGAGCAGCCGCCGTACGTGCGGCGCGGGTTCGCCACCGTCGCCGTCTCCCTGGCGGAAGGCGGAACGGGCCTGTGGGAGCACCGTTTCCGGGAGCGTTCCGGACGCGCCCTGGAGGCCGCGCTGCGCGTCGCGGGCGACGCGACCCTGCCGGAGGAAGCGCGCCGCCGGGTGCTGCGGCTCGCCGACGAGACGACCGTCCTGGACCGCCCCGAGCACACCCGGCCGGTCAGGGTGCACGCCGACGAGGTGGAGCGGCTGCGCGCGGCACGCGAGGAGGTCCGGGCCCGGCTCGTCACGTGACCCCGGCCGGACCGCCCGCGGGCACGCCCCCGGTGGGGCCACCGCTCGACGTCGCGGTCCTGGAACACGGCACGCTCAGGGCCGGGGCTTGCTCACGGAATGAAAACGCTGGTCCCGAACTCGAACACCCCCTGGCCACCGGGCTCGACCTCACCGACCAGGATTCCGTGGCAGTTGCGTCCGCTGAAGACGATGGCCGTTTCGTCGGTCTGGTTCCGGACGCTCAACGGCCACATGTCGCTGCTGTAGCACCCGCTGGGGTTGGTGATGGAGGTGGGGCCGAGCGTGAGCGTGCCGTTCGCGGCGGAGGCGGGGACGGCGTGGGCCAGAACCAGTCCGGCGGTCGCAAGAACGGTGACGATGCTTTTCACAGCACTCCAATGACAGAGAGTAACGATCCGGCGTCCTGATTCCACCAGCCCGCCCACCGGATACCGCACCCACCACGCCCATCAAAACTATTTTGACCTGGGGAAATGCCAGATCTGTCCCCGCGTGCGCGACCTGTGCCAGGGGTTGCGCCCGGTGCGCCTGTCCGGGTGCGGTACTCACACCGCTGTTCGAATGATCTCCACGGTGCGCGCCAGGTGGGGCTCAAAGCGGTCCGGGCGGTGGGCGACGGCAAGTTCCACCCGTGCGTCGGCCCCGGCCAGCGGCCGGTAGACGACGCCGTCGAGTGCCAGCGCCGCCACGGGTTCGGGCACGACCGCCACGCCGAGGCCGCCGGCCACGAGGGTCACCAGCGTCGAGGTCTCGCCGACCTCGTGGCGGATGCGCGGCTCGACGCCGCCGTCGCGCAGGAGGCCCAGCACGATGTCGTACATCACCGACCGGCGGTCGGCGGAGTGCACGATCAGATCGACACCGGCGAGGTCCGCGGCGCGCAGGCGTTTGCGGCGCGCCAGGCGGTGGTCGACCGGCAGGGCGACGACGAGCCGGTCCCGGCGCAGGGTGTGCACGACGAGGGAGGGGCCGACCGCCGGGGGGCGCAGCAGCGCGACATCGATCGTCCCGGTCCGCAACGCCTCGACCTGGTCGGGCGCCAGCATGTCGCCGCGGAAGGAGAAGTCGACGCCGGGGAGTTGCGCCGAAAGCCGACGGGAGAGCGTGGGCAGGAGGCTGTATGTCGCCGAACCCACGCATCCGAGCGCCAGATGGCCCACCGAGCCGGAGGCGACGCGACGCGCGTGGTGGGTGGCCTCGTCGACGTCGGCGAGAATCGCGCGCGCCCGCTCCAGGTAGGCCCGGCCGGCCTCGGTGAGGCCGACGCGGCGTGTCGTGCGACGGAGCAGCTCGACACCGAGTTCGGCTTCGAGTTGACGGATCTGCTGGGAGAGCGGCGGCTGGGCCATGTGGAGCCGCTCGGCGGCCCGACCGAAGTGGCATTCCTCCGCCACCGCCACGAAGTACCGAAGATGACGCAGATCCATATTTCGTCCATATCAATAGGCGTGGATATGCATACTTCAAGATATCGCGGCCAGGGATTACCGTCGCTGATATGAGTGCTTTCCTGTACGCCGCGACGCGGACGCCGTTCGGTCGCTTCAACGGCGCGCTGGCCGGTGTCCGCCCCGACGACCTCGCCGCAGCCGCGATCACCTCGACGCTTGCCAAAGTGCCGGGGCTCGACCCCGCCGCGATCGACGATGTGGTGTGGGGCAACGCGAACGGCGCCGGGGAGGACAACCGCAACGTCGGCCGCATGGCGGCGCTGCTCGCCGGACTACCGGTGAGCGTGCCGGGTACCACGGTCAATCGGCTGTGCGGCTCCAGCCTCGACGCGGCGATGACGGCCAGCCGCACGATCGAGTCCGGCGACGCCGAGGTGGTGCTGGCCGGCGGCGTGGAGTCGATGACGCGGGCGCCGTGGGTGTTGCCCAAGCCGGCGAAACCGTTCCCGGCCGGTGACCTCACCGCGGTGTCGACCACGCTCGGCTGGCGTCTGGTCAACCCGCGGATGCCGAAGGAGTGGACGGTCAGCCTCGGCGAGGCCAACGAGCAACTCCAGGAGCGCTTCGGGATCTCCCGGGAACGACAGGACGTGTTCGCCGCCCGCTCCCACCGGTTGGCCGACCAGGCATGGGAATCAGGTTTCTACGACGACCTCGTGGCACCGGTCCAGGGGGTCGACCTGGACCGGGACGAGGGCATCCGGACCGGATCCACGCCGGAGGTACTGGCCACCCTCAAGCCGGTGTTTCGCGCACCGGAGCAGGGCGGCACCATCACCGCGGGCAACGCCAGCCCCCTCAACGACGGCGCCTCCGCGATGCTGCTGGGCAGCGAGAAGGCCGCGGCCGGGATCGGGGCCGACCCGCTCGCCCGCATCGCCGGGCGCGGGGTGATGGCGCTGGACCCGCAGGGCTTCGGTTATGCCCCGGTCGAGGCCGCCAACCGTGCGCTGGCGCGGGCCGGGATCGGCTGGGACCAGGTGGGCGCGGTCGAACTCAACGAGGCCTTCGCCGTGCAGGCGCTCGCCTGCCTCGACGGGTGGAGGATCGACCCCGCCATCGTCAACCAGAAGGGCGGCGCCATCGCGATCGGACACCCGCTGGGTGCCTCCGGCGGTCGCCTCCTCGCCACCCTGGCCAAGGTGCTGCGTGAGACGAAGCAGCGCTACGGCCTCGCAGCCATTTGCATCGGGGTCGGCCAGGGACTGGCCGTCGTCCTGGAGAACTGCGACGTTGCGGAGCGGGTCCGATGAGCCGGGCAGAGATCGTCGGGAGCACCGATGCGGCAGTGTCCGGGATCGAGGACGGGGCCACCGTCCTCGTCGGCGGCTTCGGCCTGGCGGGTATGCCGTTCGACCTGATCGAAGCGCTCATCCGCCAGGGCGCGAAGGACCTCACCATCGTGTCCAACAACGCCGGCAACGGCGACGTCGGGCTCGCCGCGCTGCTGGCGGCCGGCCAGGTGCGCAAAGTCCTCTGCTCCTTTCCCCGCCAGGCCGATTCCTGGGTCTTCGACGGTCTCTACCGTGCGGGAAGGATCGAACTGGAGGTGGTGCCGCAGGGCAACCTCGCCGAGCGGATGCGCGCGGCCGGGGCCGGCATCGGCGCCTTCTACTGCCCGACGGCGGTCGGCACACCACTGGCCGAAGGCAAGGAGGAGCGCGAGATCGACGGTCGGAAATACCTGCTGGAGTACCCCATCAAAGGCGATTACGCGCTGATCGGCGCGCACAGGGCGGATACGTTGGGCAACCTCACCTATCGCAAGACCGCCCGCAACTTCGGACCGGTCATGGCCACGGCCGCGACGACGACCATCGTCCAGGTCGACGAGGTCGTCGAGGCCGGAAAGCTCGCCCCCGAAGCCGTCGTCACCCCGTCCATCTACGTCGACCGGGTCGTGCAGGTGCAGACCCGTCGCTACACCGTCCAGGGGGCACGATGACCGCGTCGGGCAACCCGCCTCACGTCGGGGCACCGATGAGCATCGACCATCGCCTGTCGATGGACGAACTGGCCGCCGTCATCGCACGCGACATTCCGGCCGGCGCCTTCGTCAACCTCGGGATCGGGCAGCCCACCAAGATCGCCGACCACCTGCCGATCGGCTCCGGGGTGGTGCTGCACACCGAGAACGGCATGCTCAACATGGGGCCGAAGGCCGAGGGCGACGCCGTCGACCCCGACCTGACCAACGCCGGCAAGGTCCCGGTGACCGAGCTGCCCGGATCGGCGTACTTCCACCAGGCCGACTCCTTCGCGATGATGCGCGGCGGGCACCTCGACATCTGTGTCCTCGGCGCCTACCAGGTGGCCTTCAACGGCGACCTCGCCAACTGGCACACGGGCCGACCCGACGACGTTCCCGCCGTCGGCGGTGCCATGGACCTCGCCATCGGCGCCAAGGACGTCTACGTGATGATGCCCCTTCTCACCCGTTCCGGTGAGGCGAAACTCGTAGCGCGGTGCACCTATCCGCTGACCGGGGTCGGCTGCGTCAGCCGTGTCTACACCGACCACGGCGTCTTCGACGTCGGCCCCGAGGGCATCCGTATCCGGGAGACGTACGGGGTCGGCGCCAGCGAACTCGCGGAACGGCTCGACATCGCGCTCTGCGACGCCCCGCTCCACGACTGATCCGGGCCCCTGCGGGCCGGCCACGACCAGAAGCACCGGCCCGTTCGGGAACCGGTCGGGGCAGGAACACGAGCGTCGAATCGGCAACCGCGGGCGCATCACCCCGCGCATGGGCGAACCCTTCGGCGCAAGAGTCCAGGACCGAGGGAACCGGGCCCGCCGAAGGCGTCGCCGCGACTTTGGCCGGGCCCGTGCGCGGTTGCCCCGCCGACGCCTGGTGAGGCCCGCCCGAGCCGCTTTTGCCCGGCTCCTGCACCGGCCGGCCACCCGCACGGTACGGGCGCGCGTCGATCGACGGCATCCGCCGGCGTGTGCGGGTGGGGCCCGGCCGATCCGCGATCGGCGCCCCTGCCGGCTGGGGCGCCCCCCGCCAGAGGCGCCGGGTCCTCACCCCCCGCTTTTTTGTGGCCGTCGGCTCCCGACCGGCCCTGCTCGGGGCTGAGAAGGTGGGACTTCGGTCCTTCCGGGCACCGGTTTCGCCCCTTCGAGGGTCGACACGCGGGGTACGATGTGGTCGCCATATGAACAAGCGGAACACATCGAGTCAAGGGGCTCCGGGTGGACATCCAAGCGGTAGACCGGGTGGGAATGATCCTCGCACTGTTCGGCCCGCATCGCGAAGCGGTGACCTCATCGGAAGCCGCCGACCTCATCGGGCTCAATCGCACGACGACCTACCGCTATCTGACGTCCCTGGTCAACGCCAATGTGCTCGCCCTGCGCGACGACCGCACGTATGCCCCGGGACCGACGCTCGTACAGCTCGGCGCCTTCGCCCTCGGCCGCCGCGACATCCTGCGCCTCGCCGTGGAGCCCATGCAGACCCTGGCCCGCGACACCGAGATCACGGCGGTGCTGTCGCTCTGGGGCGCTTCGTCACCGGTCGTCGCGCACGTCGAGGAACCTCCGCGCCGTGAGATCGTCGTCTCCGTGCGGGTGGGGATGCAGCTGTCGACCGCCGCCGCCCAGACCGGCGTCTTCCACACGTTCATGTCCGACGCCCCCAGCGTGGCACGGGCCGCGCGACAGCTCCCGACCGAGGAGCGCGAACGGATCGGGCGGCTGGTGCGCGAGACGGCCGAGCGCGGCTATGCCGCGCAGGTCAGTACCCGGGGCATCGCCGTGCTCGCCACCCCTGTGTGGGACGAGCACGGCCTCGCTGCTTCACTCGCGCTGCTGAGCACCCGCGACGTACTCGACGTCCACGCCGAGAGTTCCGAGCTGGCGGCGCTGCGAAACGCGGCGACGACGATCTCCCGGTCGCTCGGCGCCCCCGAGTGAGCCGGTCCCGGCCGCCGCTTGCCGGTCAGGTGCCTTCGGCGGGCTACGGCGCCTGCGCGGCTCCGCCCGGCTCAACGCTCCCGAACCGTTCGACGCTCCCGAGCCGTCCGTAGGTCGGTCCGGCCAGGCGCGCCGCCGGGTCGATCGCCGTGGTGTCGATCTTGAGGCCGTCCAGGGCCGACGAGAGCACGTGGAACCGCACGATCTCGCCCACCGTGAACTGCGCGCCGGCCCGGCCGAACTCCACCACGCGCGCCAGCCGGCACTCCAGGCTCACCCGCGCGGCGGCCAATCGGGGCACGCCCACCACGTCGCTCGGCACCGTTTCGAGGCCGAGGAGCTCGGCCTCGTCGACGTCCGGGGGATGCACGTCCCCCGACCGGTGGACGTCCGTCCACTGCTCCCAGCCGGGAATGTTCACGACGTACTCGCCCCGCTCGGCGATGTTGCGGGCCGTGTCCTTGAACGCGCCGGAACGCCGGCCGATGTTGATCCCGACCATGGGCGGCTCGTTGGACACCATCGTGAAGGCACTGAACGGTGCCAGGTTCGCCGCCCCGTCCCGGCCCACCGACGTCACCCAGGCGATGGGGCGGGGGACGACGCATCCGGTGAGCAGCCGGTAGTTCTCCTGCGCGCTCAGGCCCTCGGGGTCGATCGCCGTCATCTCGTCGTCAGGCATGATCGGCGGCTTCCTGGCGGACGGCGTCGCGGTCGAAGTCGTTGATGTCCTCGATCAGCGTGTCGTCGTACAGGTCGGCGGGGTCCACGGGCTCGGTCAGCTCGCCCGCTTCGAGCAGGAAGTCCACGGTCGCCTGCAGGGCCTGCGGGTCGACCGCCCCGTAGGGGTCGTCGTCGGCGCCCAGGTTGGCCAGTCGCGCTTCGAGGACGGAAACCGACGACGCCACGGCGACGTCGTCCTCAAGCCCGGAGGGCCGCGCCTCGGGATAGGCGTCGAACAGCAGTTTGATCGCGGCCTCGGGGTTGGCCTCGCTGAAGACGACGCCCTTCGCGACCGCGCGACCGAGCTTGACGTACAGCTCACGGTCCTCCTCCAGGTCGCCGGCCCGGGCCGCGAGTCCGCCGCTCGTGAGGTTCTCGGCCCCCGGCACCTCGATCTCGCGCAGTTCGATGCCCTGGTTCTCAAGGACCTGGAACGACGTGTCCAGCAATGCGATCGCGTCGACCTGGCCGTTCTCCACCGCCGCGGCCTGCTGGCCTCCCGTCCCAATCGCGACGAACGTCACCGAGTCCTCCGGGATCCCGGCCTCGCGCAGACCAGCCTTCGCCTGCGTCACCGAGGCGCTCGCGAGGCTGATCGCCCCGACCGTCTTGCCCTTGAGGTCCTCGATCGAGGTGATGTCGCTGTCGGCGGGGACTCTCAGGCCGTAGATGTTGTCCTTGTAGTAGGACATGAAGTAGGTCAGGTCGAGGTTCTTGCCGGGCTGGCGTCCGAGGATCACCGGTTCGGGGCTGACGGCCCCGGTCGCGACCTGCCCGGTCGCGATCTGCTGGGCCTGGGTCGTCGCGGAGTCGGTCAGGATGACCTCGACGTCCAGGCCCTCGTCCTCGAAGTAGCCCATCTCCTCGGAGACCGCGATCGAGGCGATCCCCGCGTTCCAGGTCGGTGTCGCGAGCGTCATGGAGACCTGCTGGGCACCGTCGCCGCTCCCCGACCCGCCGCAGGCCGCGAGCGGGAGGGTGATGGCCAGGACCGCGCCACCCTGTAGAACCTTACGAAAAGCGTGTGTGATGGGCATGAGTTCTCTTTCGGTTCGAAGCATTACTTGCCGGTGGAGCGGGCCCGGTTCTCCTCGGACCAGAACGCGAGCCGCCGCCCCCCGAAGACGACCGCGTAGTGCAGGACGAGGCCGATGACCGACAGCACGACGAGAGCCGCGAACATCGTGGCCACGTCCAGTGAGGTGTTGCTGGCGATGATCAGGTAGCCGAGTCCGGCCTGGGAGCCCACGAACTCCGCGACGATGGCGCCGATGACCGAGAGCACGACCGCCACGTCCAGGCCGGCGACGATGCTGGGGACGGCCGTGGGCAGGCGCAGCCGGGTGAGGACCTGTAGACGCGTCGCCCCGAAGGAACGCATCATGTTGATCTGGTCGCTGCTGGTGGAGTTGAAGCCAAGCGTGGCGTTGACCAGGATCGGGAAGAACGCGATCAGCGCCGTCGTGAGGATCTTCGACTCCATGCCGAAGCCGAACCAGACGAGGAACAACGGCGCGAGCGCCACCTTCGGCACGGTCTGCAGCACCACCACGATCGGCAAGACGATCTTCTCCGCGAGCCGCGAAGAGCTCACCCACACGGCGACGAGCAGCCCGGAGACCGCGGCGATACAGAACCCGTAGATGATCTCCTGGAGCGTGACCCAGGTGTGGCGCAGGAACGGCCCGTGGGTGAAGCCCTCGACGAGTGCCTGGACGATCCGGGTGGGCGCGGGGAACAAGATCTCCGAGACCTCGAACGTGCGTACCGTCACCTCCCAGACGATCAGCAGGGCGAGCACCGTGGTGCTGGACAGCAACCAGCCGGGCAGGTCGGAGAGCCGGCGGCGCCTCTCGGTGCCGCCCGCCTCGCGGCGGACGGTCAGGGTCCGCCCGGCCGGCGGGGAATCCAGCGGTGGGGTGGTCATGGGGTGGTCACCACTTCGGCCTTGTCGAGAACGGTTCTGATGCGACGCGCGTACTCGCCGAACTCGGCGGTGCTCACGACGTCGAGGGTGCGGGGGCGCGGCAGGTCGATGTCGACGACGTCGCCGATGCGCCCCGGACGGGGGGTCATCACGACGACGCGGTCGGAGAGGAGCACCGCCTCGGAGATGCTGTGGGTGATGAACACGACGGTCTTGCGGTCCCGCTCCCAGATGTCCAGCAGGTCCATCGTCAGCTGGTCGCGGGTCATCGCGTCGAGTGCGCCGAACGGTTCGTCCATGAGCAGGATCCGCGGGTCGTGCAGGAGGGCCCGGGCGATTCCGACGCGCTGCTGCATCCCGCCCGACAACTCGTAGGGGTAGCTGGCGGCGAAGTCGGACAGTCCGAGCATCGCGAGGAGCTCGTGGGCCCGGTCCTCGTCGCGCCGCCGTTGCGAACGCCCTTGCAGCGTCGAGGGGACGAGCACGTTGTCCAGGACGGTGTTCCACGGCAGCAGCAGCGGCTGCTGGAACACCATCCCGGTCATCGCCGACTCGCTGCGCGCTTCGGCCCGGTACTCGATACTGCCCTCGGTCAGCGGCTCCAGGCCCATGATGAGTTTGAGCAGCGTGCTCTTGCCGCATCCGCTCGGCCCGACGATGGAGACGAACTCCCCGTCGGCGATGTCGAGGTGGAAGTCCTCGACCGCCACCGTCCCACCGCGGTAGTGCTTCTTGGCGTGGATGAAGCTCATGACCGGTTCATGCATGGAGCGGCGCCTTTCCTGTGTGGTCCTCGTGTGCCCGCATACGCTCGACGGCACCTGCGGCCGCGTCCGCGAGCAGTGTCGTGTCGGCGGCGCCGACGAAGAAGTCCAACGCCAGTTCGCGGGCGCGTGCGGCGCCGTCAGGGCCGCCGGCCGCTCCCGCGGCGATCCCGTGCGCCCGGGCAGCGGCGGCGACGACGGCGTCTGCGTCGGCGACGACACGGCGGGCGTCGAGCGTGAGGTCCGCTGCCCCGAGGAGGAGTCCGGTGATCCCCTCGACTGCGGCGATGTCCTCGACGGCTTCCAACGCGGCGAGCGACTCGATCTGGGCGATCACCTCGACCGGCCGGGCCAGGTAGTCGGCTCGCGGGCGCCGCCCCCATGCCCCGGCGCGCGACGTCGCACCTGAACCGCGCCGCCCCTCGGGGGCGAACCGCGTCGCGGACACGATCGCGGCGGCGGCTGCGGGACCGTCGACGTGGGGGACGACGATCCCGTCGGCGCCCGCGTCCAGGACGCGTTGGACGAAGGACGCCCCCTGGTCGGGGATCCGCACGAGGGTGCGCAGGCCGTGGGCCTGGCCGACGGCGATGTGCCGGGCGATCGCCGATAGGTCCAGCATCGTGTGCTCGGCGTCGATGACGATCACTTCGATCCCGGCGTGGGCGAGGATGGTGGTGGACTCCCAGGAGTCGAGCTTGACCCAGGCGGCCCACCACGTGCCGTCGGACCTGCGTGCCCAGCTCACTGGAGTTCCTCTCGTCGCGGGGCCGGATAGTCCTCGGCGTTGAGGACCCAGCCGGGTCGGCGCGAGAAGTCATCGCGCGGTCCGGCGAAGATGTCGATCATGCGGTTCTCGCCCGCCCCGACCGCCTCGCTCGTGTGGACCAGCGGCGGCGGGATGACGGTCAGCGACGGCCCGCCGATCCGGTGGTGCTCGTCGGCGCGCCAGGCGGTGCGGTCGTTTCCCCACGCGCGTCGGATGTGGTGGACGTACTCGCCGGCGTCGACGAAGCTCAACTGCTCGAAGTCGTCGTGGGTGTGGGGGGACAGCGTGCGCGGGTCCCGGGGGCCGACGCGCGGGTACAGCACGTTCGCCATCGCGTGGCGGCTGCGGAAGATGCGCCCCATGCGTCCTTCCTGCGGGGCGATGTCCTCGATTGCCTCGTAGACGCGGATCGCGGCGTCGCCGGCAGGAGCGGGCCACGGGGTGGCGCGAACGCTGAGTCCGAGGCCGTCGGCGTAGGCGTCGGCGTTGAGCGCCCGGTCGAGCACGTCGGATGTCGCCGTCGTGTGCAGGCGCAGCAGCCGCAGTGCCCCCTCGACCTCGTAGCGCCAGGGGCCCGGCCGGACCGTCGCGATGCTCGTCGGTGCGACGGTGACCGCCTCACCCTGCGCCGTGCGCAGCGTGAGGCGGCCCGCGGACGGCAGGACCACGAGCATCGTCTCGTCGGTGTCCTCGCGGTCGAGGACGTCGCCGTCGGCGTGTTCGGCGTAGACGACGGCGACGTTGGCGGCCCGTACCGTCCACAGGCGTCCGCCGTGTCCCGTGGTCTCGGTGGGAGCCAGCTCGTCGAAGGCGAAGTACTGCGGGTCGAGCGCGGCGTCGGCGTCGGGCTCGGTCGAGGCGGCCAGTTGGCTGCGCGGGTCACTCGCGAGATAGGCCATCGTTCAGCGCCCTTCGACCGGGGCGGGCCGCTCGTCGTCCAGGCCGAGCAGGAAGGCTGCGTTGTGCGACGTGACCTGGCGCAGCTCCTCGACCGACAGACCTCTGCGGAGCAGTTCCCCGCCGACCCGCATGAAGGCGTCGACCGGCATGGGACGCCCTCGTTGCCCCAGGTCCGAGGACAGCACCGTGCGGTCGGGGCCGATGGCCCGGATCCACTCCATCAACAGCCCCGGGTCCCATTTGCGGAAGCCCTGCGGGTCGTACATGCCGACCTCGTGCTCGATGTAACCGCCGAGGCCGGCCAGTTGGCGGCAGCGCTCGACGTCGGCGTCGACGACGAAGTTCGGGTGGCTGAGGATCATGCGCCGCACGCCCCGCTCGGTGGCGGCGGCGAAGAGCTGGGCCGACTGGGCGGGCTCCAGGTGGCCCGCCGAGAGGAGGGCGTCGGACTCCGCAACGAGGTCGATGACCTCGTGGGCGGCGTCGACGAGGCGGCCTTCGGCGTCGACCACGTCGACGATCCGGTTGGGGATGTCGTAGTCGGACTCGGGGAAACCGTGGTGCTCGTTCTCGCAGTGGCAGCGGCTGGAGAAGGTGGGGAACCACACCGCGCGACCGCCCATCTGCAACGACATCGCGACAGCGTAGGGGTTGAGCCCGCCCACCTGGGCGTTGAGGGCGATCCCGCCGAAGATCGGCGTGGCGATGCCGTCCAGTTCGCGGTGCATCGCGAGCAGGTCCATGACGGTGTTGTGGTGGTGCGACTTGACCAGGATGCCGCGCATGTTCAAGCGCTCGCCGTCGCGAGCCGCCTCCACGTGGTCGAACTCCCTCGCGAACGGGTTCGGCCCCGAGTGGCAGTGCAGATCGACGGCTCCGTCGAGAGCCTCCGCGATGGGCGGGAGGGACGTAACAGTCATAGGGGCACACCTTTGAGATCAGGGTCACATGTTCGTATTAAATCATTCATGTTCATATGGCGACTGTCAAGCCTGTCTTTTGGCCTCTCGCGGCAGGGCGGCGTCGCCCGTGGTGCCACGGGATGCCGAGAACCTCTACGGCATAGGGGGTTCGCTACGCAGGGACGATGCCTCCCGGGCGCGGTATCCGCCTCCACGGCCCGCACCCCCGGCGTCCCCTCCACCCGCCCGCGGCGGGTGCGCGTCCTAAACTCGCCTAGCGCCTGTCGGGAGACCTACAGGGGAGCCGGGGCGCGGCGCTACGCCGGGAACCCGGTCACGGAGACCGCACGGCCGGCCCCGGAGGGGCCCGAACCGTTGCGGACGAAAAGCCCCCGCTCCCCCGCTGCCGGTCGGTAGGGTTCCCCTGTGCGGACGGGTTCGGCAGCGACGGTGCTGATCGTGGTGCGCGGCAACTCCGCTTCGGGGAAGAGCTCCATCGCCCGCGCCCTGCGGGAGCACCACGGCCGGGGCGTGGCACTAATCGCCCAGGACACCATCCGACGCGACGTCCTGCGGGAACGGGACACCCCGGGCGCCGCGAACATCGGGCTCATCGACACGGTCGCCCGATACGCGCTGGACGCCGGCTATCACGTCGTCGTGGAAGGAATCCTCTACGCCGACCGCTACGGACCTGTGCTGGAGGCTCTGCGCGCCGACCACCTCGGCCGGAGCCGCTACTACTACCTGGACGTCCCCTTCGCCGAGACGCTGCGCCGCCACGCCACGAAACCGGTGGCCGCCGAGATCGGCGAGGAGCAGATGCGCGCGTGGTACCTGGAGTCGGACCTGCTGCCGGGCGGGTACGAACAGGTCGTGGGGGCGGCGAGCACCCTGCCGGAGACCGTGCGGCGAATCGTCGCCGACACCGGCCTGTCCCCCGCGCACCCCGCCGGTTCGTGACCGGGCTAACCAGCGGAGACGTCGAAGTCTCGACGGGAGGCGTCGATGTGGTCGAGGTGGCGCCTGGTCCAGTCGCACACGCCGTCGATGGTCGCGCGCAGGGCCGTGCCGGCCTCGGTGAGCGAGTAGTCCACGCGCGGCGGCACCGTCGGATGCACCAGCCGTTTGACCAGGCCGTCGCGCTCCAGGGCACGCAGCGTCTGGGTGAGCATCTTGTGGCT
Organism: Nocardiopsis ansamitocini; assembly: GCF_030268225.1. Lineage (GTDB taxonomy): Bacteria > Actinomycetota > Actinomycetes > Streptosporangiales > Streptosporangiaceae > Nocardiopsis_D > Nocardiopsis_D ansamitocini. The sequence continues at coordinate 57,044 of NZ_BSQG01000010.1, forward strand.
GACGCCCGGGAGCGCGGCGCGCAGTTCGGTGAAGCGCAGCGTGTCGGGGCCCAGGGCGTAGACGACCGGAAGCGCCCACCGGCCGGCGACTGTTGCGAAGACCTCGTTGGCCACGGCGTTGACCCGCGTCACATCGGCAGTGCCGGACGCACCGCTGACCTGTTCGGTCACCTCGGGGTTCCCCTCTCACGAAAAAGTGCCTTCTTCCAGGGACGCCTGCCGGCCGCCTAGCATTCCCGCCAGTAGCGGGCCGGGGCGATCCTCCCCGGACGGTATCCGGCCCCGAACCGCCTCCGACCGACGGGACGAGCACCGTGACGACCATCCTGAAGACCTACGCCCGGCTGTGGGCCGACGACCTCGACCGGACACTGCCCCTGCTGCGCTCGCTGGTGGGGCGCGGACCCGACCTGCGGTTCGCGTTCGAGGGGGTGGAACTGGCCGCGATCGGGGACTTCCTGGTCGTCGCCGGACCGCCGGGGGTACGCGCCCGGTACGCGCACGCGTCGGCGACCGTGGTCGTCTCCGACCTCGACGAACTGACGCGCGAGCTGGCGGCGCACGGCGCCGAGGTGACCACCCCGGAGGCCGCGAGCGCGACCGGCCGGTTCCTGTACGCCAGGCACGCGGGCGGCGCCGAGGTGGAGTACGTGGAGTGGACGCCCGGGCTCGTCCGGCAGGTGCTCGGACGGGACTGACCCGCCCCTTCCCCGCCGCACCCGGTCGAAGATCACGTTGACCTCGGGCGACGCGCGTCAGGAGGATTGGCCCCATGATCACCACGTGCACGCCGCTCCGGCGGCCCGCTTCCGCGTGCGACCTGGCCGGGCCATGCAGGGAGTGCTGACCGGCTTCACCGTCATCGCGGCCATCATCGGCGTCGGCTATGTGATCGGGCGGCTGAAGTATCTCGGCGAGAACGGCCGCGAGGTCCTCACCAAGCTCGCCTTCTACGTGGCGACGCCCGCGCTGCTGTTCACGACGCTCGCGCGGACCGACCTGTCGGTGATCCTCTCCAGCCGACTGCTGGTGACCGCGATCAGCACGGCCGTCGTCGCGGGGGTGTTCGTGGCGGTGGGCGCGCTGCGCCGCTGGGGCGTGGGGCGCACCACGATCGGGGCGCTGTGCTCGGGCTACGTCAACGCGGGCAACCTCGGCATCCCCATCGCCGTGTACGTGTTGGGCGACGCCTCGCTCGTGGCGCCGGTGCTGCTGCTCCAGCAGATCGTGATCACGCCGATCGCCCTCACGGTGCTCGACCTGTCGGGGTCGGGCGAGAAGCGCACGGTGTGGCAGCGCCTGACCATCCCGCTGCGCAACCCGGTGGCGGTCGGCTCGCTGTGCGGGGTGATGGTGTCGTCGGTGGGCTGGACGGTGCCGGAGCTGGTGCTGGAGCCGCTGGTGCTGATCGGCAACATGTCGGTGCCCGCGGTGCTGCTGGCGTTCGGGATCTCCCTACACGGCAGCGCCCTGCCGGGACGCGGGCCCGACCGCGGGCCGGTGCTGCTGTCCGTGGCGCTGAAGTCCGCGGGCCAGCCCCTCCTCGCCTGGGCGCTGGCGAGCTGGGTGTTCGGCCTGAGCGGCGCGGCCCTGCTCGGTGTCGTGATCACCTCGGCGCTGCCCGCCGCGCAGAACCTCTTCACCTACGCGTCGCGCTACGGCGTCGCCGAACGGCTGGCCCGGGAATCGATCCTGCTGTCCACGATGCTGTCGGTCCCGGTACTGATCACCGTGGCGGCCCTGCTGGGGTGAAAAAGGGCCCATCCCCGCGTGCGCGGGGGCACCCTCGCTGACCAGACGAACGAGGCCCGGTCCCCCACCCGGGTGAGTTCACGGAGGGTGGAGGCCCGGCTCTTGCCGACGGTCGACAGTTCAGGCAACCGGCGCCAGGGTCATCAGCCCGCACCCGTACGCCTTGGCGCGCCCGAGCCCGGTGGTGAGGACGGTGCGCAGCGCGTCGGGGTCGGTGACCTCCAGGCGTCCGTCGAAGGTGGCGGTGGTCAGGGGGACGCGGTTCCTGCGCCCCGTCTGCCGCTCGGTCTTGCCGAAGGCCGCGCTGCGCCGGTCGTGCACGATCAGCTCATACTCGTCGCCCTCGGGCAGCCGGCGCGCGTGCGCCGGCTTCTCCACCACCCGGAAACCCGACGTGTCCTGGCGTTGCAGCAGCCAGCCCATCTGGTGGCGGGGGGTGACGTGCGCGGTGCGCTTGGTGGGTTCGCCGTCGGCGCGGCGGATGCTGTGCACGGGGTTGGCGGTGAGCCGGAAGGCCCAGGTGTCGCCCTTGGCCAGCCGGGACAGGAACGGCGCGTAGTCGTGGGTGTCCCACCCCGGTTCGGAGGAGGTCGGCCAGCCGGCCTGTTCGACCAGGTGGGTGAGGTCGGGCCGGTCGGGGCCGACGACGTAGAGGAACACCTCGGCCCTGGCGTTGCGGTCGACGCGCCACAGCACGCGGGGCGCGTCGGTGTCGCTGGGCAGTATCGCGGCGAAGGACCCCATGACGGCGGCATGCATGGCTTGGGGGGAGGACAGCAGCCGGCGCGCGCCCTGGCGGAGGGTGTTGAGGCGAAAGCGGGTGAGGTGCATCAGTCGCCTCCGGGAAAGACAGCGGTCGGATTGTGGTCGGGGACGGTCGCGGCCCGGGCCTCAGGGTTGGGCAGCTCGACCGTCCCGGGGCGCACACCGCGCAGCGCGTAGCGGCGGTGCAGCGGGTCGAAGCTGAGGGGGAGGTCGCGCAGGCTGTCCACCCGTTCGTCGCCGGGTGCGGCGTCCACGAGGGTGTCCAAGGGGATGCTCTGTTCCTTACGGCTGCTCCTTCGGTGCCACTCGGCGGCCTGCCACTCCACGTCGCCCAGCACCCGCTCGACCGTGCTGTCGGGGTAGAGGCCGATGTCCAGGGGACGCGAGGGCGGGCAGGAGCGGCGCCCGAGGTAGGGCAGGTAGACCGGGGCGCGGACCGCGCGGTGCAGGTCCTCGACGAGGGCCGCGTCGCCCTCGACGGCCGCGACGAACACCGCGTCGGCGAGGTAGAAGCGCTCCGACACCGGCATGGACTTGCCGGTGACGAAGTGGGTGGCGGTCTGGTAGTCGCGGATGCGGGTGCCGCGCTGGTCCACGCGCACGCCGAAGCGCAGCGCCGTCAGGTCGGAGAGGTCGGCGGCACGGTCGCGGCCCTGGGCTGCGGCCAACAGCCCGAGGACGCCGCTCTTGGTGGGCGCGTGCTCGGTGAAGCGCCGGGCGAACCGGGAGGCGGCCCCCCACGACTGGAGGGGGCCGGCCAACCGCAGGGCGAGGACGCCGCTCATCGGGCGGAGGCGTGCCGCTGGGCCACGGCCGCGCCGACGGCCTCGACCATGCCGCTCAGCGACACCTCGGTGCCCAGGCCGGCCAGTTTCTTGGTGGCCTCCCCGACCCGCAGCACCCAGGTGTCGGAGTCGTCGGCGCCGTAGACGCGCTCGACGTCGGGGACGTACTCGGCGAGGCACTCGCTGGCCAGGCGCACCTGCCCGTGTTGCCCCTCGGCGACGACCGGCCTCTCGAAGGCGCCGACGAAGCTGATGGGGCGGGAGGCGCGCAGCTTGACGATGACCGCGTCGGGCAGGGTGTGGTTGCCGAACGTGTTGAGCTTGCCGGTGGGCAGCGACTCCACGAAGCCGCGCACGAACGCCTCGACGGCGCGGCGCAGCGGCTCGGCTACGGGTTCGTCCTCGCGCAGTCCCTCGCCGAGGTTGCGGCCCAGCAGGTCGACGTCGAGCGCGGCGTAGCGGTAGAGGGTCGAGGAGTTGAACTCCACGGTGCCGATCATGCCGGCGCCCGGTTCGGCGTCGGTGTTGCGGTCGTCGACGGCCGTGTAGTAGTCGGACTCGTTCTCGACGGCGTGCACGCTGATGGCGTGGGCCACCTGGGCGGCCGCGTCGACGTTGATGTCGGCGCCGTCGGCGACCATGCGCCCGAACAGGGCGATGTCCACGGAGTGGCGGGTGTCGGCGATGCTCTTGGCGCGCGCCTTGTTGTCCTTGTCCTTCAAGAACGCCTTGATGTCGTCGCGGCCCTCGACGGCGAGCCCGGCGAGGCCGTCGAGCTGGCGGGAACTGAGGAACACCAGGTAGGCGGATTCGGGTGCGGGCGCGTCCTCTCCGCTCTTCTTCGCGGCCTCCACCTTGCGTTTGGGCGGCTCGACCTTGGTCCCGGTGGCCACGTTCACGGTCTCGGCGGCCAGGTTCCAGGCGGCGCGCTGCTCGATGGAGGGGTCGAGCCGGGTGATGCGCTCGGCCAGGACCTCGGCGACCTTCTTGGTGCGCACGCCCAGGTCCTGGGGGTCGAGGATGGACTCGAAGGCGCGGCGCGTGGCGCGCTTCCACGCCTGGCTGGACACCCGGGCCCGGCGCACCCCGCCGTACACGGCGGTCTTGGGCGCGCCGGTGTCGTCGCGGTTGATGTTGCTGGGCGGAACGGTCTGCAGGACGTGGATGTCGAGGATGGTGCGGGTCACTGGTCGTCCTTGTCGGTGGTCGTGTCGGTGGTCGGGGCGGGCTCGGTGCCGGGGGCGGTCCTGGTGCGGTGGGCGTGGAAGCCGCGGCCCCACTCGGCGCGGACCTTCGCCATCCCGCCGGGCCGCTGCGCCCGGTGGAGCTGGTCGGCCAGCAGCGCGTAGTCCAGCGGAACGGACTCGCGGCGCAGCAGGGTGACGATCTCGCGCAGGCGGTAGAGGCGGGTGCTCATGGTGGTGGCGCTGCCGGCCTGGACGAAGCGCCGGCGCAGGGGCTCGTCGATGTCGCCGGGCGGCATGAGGCGGCGCACGGCGCCACCGAGTCCGCGCCCCGGGAGGTGCATGCGCGTGTCGCGGCGCGACTGCTGGTGGGTGGCGTACAGGGTGAGGGCGGCGTGCGCGGCGTTCTCGGCGTAGCCGGTCTCCTCCTCACCGGAGAGGCCCCGGGTGTAGAGGCCGTCGTCGAAGGCGACCCCCCACAGCTCGGGGACCTCGTGGGCGAGCCTGCCGGCGCCCCGGCGCAGCTGGGCCAGGGTCCGCACGGCGTCGGGATGGTCCTGGAGGTAGCCGTACTGGAGCGGTTTGATCCGGGCTTCGACGAAGGTCCCGGTCGGGCCGAGAGCGGGCGTGCGGTCGGGCGTGCTGGTCGTGGTCATGGGCGTGCCTCAAGGGTGGGCTCGGCGGCGGACAAGGAGAGCTGCTTCTTCAGTTCGGCGCGGAAACGCAGGTCCGCGCTGGCGGCGGTGAGCCAGACGGCGCCGTTCCTTCCTTGGACGACCCGTCCGGTCCAGGCGGCCTCCCCGGCCTGGGCGACCAGGTCGGCTCCGATGCGGGTGACGACGCGCCGGGCCTCGCGCTGCCATCGGGCCCGCCGTTCGTCGGGGTCGCCGCCGGGTGCCAGGGTGCGCAGCCAGTCGCGGAAAGGACCGTCGAGGGCACCGAAGCCGAGGTCGCGGGCGGTGTCGCGGGGCCCCTCGGTGTCCGCTCCGGCGGCCTCGGCCAGGCCGGTGGCGAGGTCCCCCAGGGCGGTGACGGCCTTCTCCGCGTCGACGACGGCACCGATCGCGGCCTCCCCCAGGTCGGCCCGGCCCTCGTGCAGCAGGACGACCGGCATGGCCACGGCGTCGTCGACGATCTCGTCGATGACGGCCTGCTGGGTGCCGTAGACCGCGCCGATCAGCCGGGCCCGGATGAGGTGGTCCTCGGGCAGGTGGTCCTCGTTGACGAGCCGGGCGATCCAGTCCAGGATGCGCGGGCGCACCACCGAGGCGGCCTCCTGGCGCTGCGCGGCACCGTGGACACGCCCCGCGACCAGCGCGCCGAGGCCGCGCCAGGCGCTGCGGGCGGGGTCGTGCTCGCGCGGCAGGTAGACCTGCGCCTCCCCCAGCTTCTTCTCCTGGGCGGGGCTGCGCCGCCACGCGGTCATGGGCTCGCGGTTGTGCCGGTTGCGCGCGACGAGGGGGTCGCCGTAGGCGAGCAGGACCCCGTACACGCCCTCGGCGTCGTGGTGCAGGCGCAGCCTGCGCGTCTGCCACGTGTAGAGGGCGCGGACCCCCGTGGGGCGCGTCCGGAAGGACTGTGCGGGCCCCGCCTCCAGGGGAGGGCGTGCCCAGGCGGGCGCGTCGTCGTCATCGACGACCAGGCCGGGGGTGTCGGCGGCGATCAGGTTGAGCAGGAGGGTGTCGCGCAGGGTGTCGCCCTCGGCCATGACGCCGCCGAGGTTGCCGCTCCAGCCCACCCCCAGCGGGTAGCCCTTGCCGCCCTTGGCGCGGGGGTCGCCGACCGCGCCGGACTTGATACCGGAGGGGTCGAAGGCGTGCGCGTGCACCACCCAGCGGGCGGCCTCGGCGAAGCCGAGCCGGACCGCGCCGTGGACCCGGGTGGTGAAGAAACGGTCCCCGTTGGGGACGTCGGCCACGATGCGGTCCAGCGACGCGTACTCGCCCTTGGCGGTCCTCAGGTCCGCGACCTGGAAGAACGGCGCCGTCGGGTGGAGCAGGTCGAAGCGGTCGCGGTAGCGCTCCAGGTAGGCGTCGACCTGTTCGGCGGGCCAGCCGTCCTCCCACCACCCGCTCCACTGGTCGGGGTCCGTCGGCCCGTCGAGGGCGTCGTGCAGGACCGCCAGCAGGAGGCGCGTCAGCGCGAACTCCTGGGTGGGGACGTCGCCGACGATGCGGCGCAGGCGGTGGGCCTGCGCCAGGGTGTCGGCGAGCGAGAGCTGCGTCTCGGATCCGTCGAGGCGCTGCACCGGCAGCCACGGCATCCGGACGAGGTCGAAGGAGGGGGCGGGGGTTTCAGTCGGCACTGCGCACCTCAAGGCCGTCGGAGCGGGTGTAGTGGAGGTCGAAGCCGGCCAGGCGGGCACGGCCGTCCTCGTCGAGCACGAGCACCAGTTCGCCGGCCAGCCAGTACGACTCCTTGGCCTGCCACGCCTGGACGCGGTCGGCTTCGAGTTCGGCGATGGCCGTGTCGAGGACTCTGGGGTCGACGGTCAGCCGGTAGGGCAGCCGCAGCCCGCAGGCGGCGACGGTGCGCGCGAGTTCGGGCGGCGGCACCGCGCCGGTGGGCAGCTCCGCCCCGCCGCGGTCGCCGTCGAGCCAGGGAACGGTGACAAGCGCGCCGTCGGCTCGGCGCTGCACGACCAGGACCTCCAGGCTCTCCCCGGTGTCGCGGACCTGGGCCTTGCCCGCGCGGGAGTCGTCGGCGTCGCCGACGCCCGCCTCGACCCAGCCCACAAGGGCGCGGCCGTCGGCGCCGACCGGCCGCAGCAGGAACGCCTCGGCCTTGTCGCGCTGCACCGCCTGTTTCTCGTCGTGGGACTTCAGCGCCTGTTCGAGCACGTCCTTCCACTGCGGGGGGCCGACCGGGTCGGGACCGTAGGCGGCCTGCACCAGCGGGCTGATCGCGTCGGGCAGCGCCACGGTGCGCTCGGCGTCGCCGGCACCGCTCAGGAAGGGCTCCAGGACGGCGGCACAGCGCAGCAGGGAGTGCCGTCCGTACACCGTGGCCGACCCGCGCACGGGTTCGGGGGGTTGGGCCGTCCAGTCCGCGCCCGCGACCAGGCAGCGGGCGGTGCGCAGCCGTTCGGGCCGCTCGCTCTGGCCCGCGCCGCGCGGGTGGCGGTGCAGGCGCCCCATGCGCTGTAGCAGGAGGTCCACGGGGGCCAGGTCGGTGACGAGGAGGTCGAAGTCGACGTCCAGGGACTGCTCGACGACCTGGCTGGCCACCACGACGCGCCCGCCCCCCGGGTGCGACCGCGCGGTGCCGTCGGATTTGCCGGGCGGCCCGAAGTCCGCCAGGAGCGCGGCGTCGTTCTCGGCGCGGTCGGGGTCCAGGAACTGGGCGTGCATGACCGTCACCCGGTCCTCGCCCAGCCGCGCCCGCAGGTGGGCGGCGGTCTCGTGCACCCGGGCGACGGTGTTGCGCACGACCAGCGCGCAGCCGCCGTCGGCGAGGTCGCGCTCCAGCCGGTCGGCCAGCACGTCGAGGTCGTCCGCGAGGGGTTCGACGACCACCTCGGTACCGCGCCCGGACGCCTCGGGCCGGGCGAGCCGGGGGGCCTGCCCGGGAGCGACCGCGGTCAGCAGCGGGTACTCGCCCGCCGCCTCGACCTCGGCGAACCCCTGGGCGCCGTTCTTCGCCCCCGCGTAGGACCGCGCCAGTTCGCGGCGCCGCGCGGCGGGCAGGGTCGCCGACAGCACCACCACCGGCACGCCGTAGGCGCCCAGCCACGACAGCACCAGGTCGAGGTAGGAGTTCATGTAGGTGTCGTAGGCGTGCGCCTCGTCGATGACCACGACCTTGCCCGCGACCGCGAGGTGCCGCAGCGCCAGGTGCCGGCTCTTCAGCCCCGCGAACAGCAGCTGGTCGATGGTGCCGGCCACGAACGACGACAGCATCCCCTTCTTGCGTCCGCTCAGCCAGTGGTGCGCCACCAGCTCCGTCGAGGCCCTGCCGCTGTCGTCGCGGTGCCGCCAACCGCTGTCGGGGCCGTCGCGGTCCACGTCGGCCGTGCGCGCCCGCGACCGGTTCCTGGGGGCCAGGCCGGCGAAGTCCTTGTTGAGGCCGGCCTTGGAGTGCGCGAGGAACACCGAGTACGCGCCGGTGCCCGCACGCTCGTCGGGCAGACGGCCCAGCCAGTCGAGCAGGCGCGGGAACATGGCGTTGCCGGTGGCCATGGTGGGCAGGGCGAAGAAGCAGCCGCCCGCCCCGGAGCGGGCGGCGAAGATCTCGGCGACGGCGAGGGCTGCCTCGGTCTTGCCTTCCCCCATGGGCGCCTCGATGATCATCAGGCCGGGCGTCGCCATGGAGCGCGCCAAGTCCACGGCAGCCGCCTGCACCGGTCGGACGGCGGCGCCGGCGGGCAGGTCGAAGCGCGCGGCGAACAGGGCCGCGGTGTCCTCGACGGGTTCCCGCGGCGCCCACGGGCGGGGCAGGTCCAGCTGGTGCCAGGCGGCGTCCACCCGCTCGGGGTCCCCCGCGACCCCGTCGGGGAAGTAGGGGAAGAGGTCGGGGTTGCTGGCGATCCAGTCGGCGACGATGACCAGCGCCGTCAGCAGGACCTGCACCGGCTGGGGTAGTTTCGCGCCCTGCCAGCCGGCCAGGCGTTCGCGGATTCCGCAGAGGTCCGCCGCGCGGTCGAGGAGCTCGTCCTGCGCCGCGCGCCAGGCGTCGGCGGTCCCGCGGTCGCGCAGCAGGGAGGAGTGCGTCTTCAGCGCGTGGATGTCGCCGTCACTGGGCGGCACCCCGTGGTGGCCGCCGGCGACGATCGTGAACTGGGCGGTCGCGCCCCTGGGCCAGCCGTGGCGTTCCATCAGCCACTGCTGGAGGAGCCGCTGACCAGCGAGGCCGTGCGGGGCGAGCGAGCGGTCGGCCATTTGTTTCTGCAACGGCATGTCGAGGCCGTTGGCGCGCATGTGCTCGGCGAGGCCCTCCACCTGGCACGCGAACGCCGGGGTGGCCTTGCCGATGTCGTGGGTGGCACTCAGCCACACCGCTAGCGCCCGGGCGTCGTCGGCGCCTCCGGGCAGCGCGTCGGCGACCAGCTCCCGCACCCGGCGGGGCACCCACTCGTCCCACAGGCGCTCGGCCACGGCGGCGCTGTCGCCCATGTGGCGCCACAGCGGGAGCCAGCCATCGCTGTCGCGCTCGTGTTTGGCCCACACGGAACGGGCCGCTTCGGAAAGCCCGTAACCCCAGGGTGAGGAGGAGCCGTCGGAGGTCATGCAGGCATTCAAGTGGCAGGGGACGGCCAAGCGTGCCGAAACACCTGAATCCGCCTTGGCCTCATGCGGCCAGAGGAAGCGGGTGGCTCTTGACAACCGATCACCGGTTGCACGAGGAGTATTCGCCCTGCTCCGCTCCGTACGCCCGCTCCGGGGAAGCCCGACAGAGGAGAAACCGGATACACGGCGATCGGGTGAGGACATGCGCCGACGCTTTCTGATCGGGACCGGGGGCATCCCCGTGTGCGCGGGGATGCTCCCGGTCCTTCCCGGGCTGGTCAGCGGCCCGGAGCCTATCCCCGCGTGCGCGGGGAGCATCACGAAGGAACGGCTGATTGACGAGGTCGCGGAAGGACCATCCCCACTGCCCGCGGGGAGCACCCGCCGACGCTATCGAATACCTCGCCCCGTCGAGACCATCCCCGCGTGCACGGGGGAACATCGCGTACACCCGCACGCCGAGTTCGAGGAGGTGGGGCCGTCTTCGCGCGCGCGGGAAGCGCAATACCGGAAAATTCTCGGCCGCACGCTACCGGGGACCATCCCCGCGCGCACGGGGGCACCACCCCGTTTCCCTTGCCCCGTAGGCGATCCCGGGATCATCCCCGCGCGCGGGGAGCACGTCGAGCCCCGGCCCGATCGCTGGGCCTTGCAGGGACCACCCCCGCGTGCGCGGGGAGCACCAACTCGAAGCTCACGCGCGGCGTCATGGATTAGGACCATCCCCGCGTGCGCGGGGAGCACCGCGCCCTGGTCGAGTTCGTGGGCCCGGTCGAGGGACCATCCCCGCGTGCGCGGGGAGCACCGCGCCCTGGTCGAGTTCGTGGGCCCGGTCGAGGGACCATCCCCGCGTGCGCGGGGAGCACGGAGCGCATCCAAACGGGTGCGCTCCGTACCTGGGACCATCCCCGCGTGCGGCGCGGGGGAGACCATCCCCGCGTGCGCGGGGAGCACTCGCTCATGAACCGCGCCATCTGCTGGCGCGCTAGACCATCCCCGCGTGCGCGGGGAGCACTCTTGCCGACCAGGGACTCTACCAGCGAGTAACCCTGCTTTCATTCACTTGTCGAGAAAAGAACCTTTCACAACAAAGCACGCGAACCCCCACATTTCCCCATGCGACCCGCACCACCGGAGAAGCCGACCCGACAGGATCAGCCTCCCACATGCCTCCTCACGGGCCACGCCGAGAAGACCACCCAGAGACACCGGGAACACGGCACCACCCTGCGGCTTATCCGCACGTATGCGCTACTATCCTGACGATTAGGTAAACCTAAGCTAACTTCGCTGAATGAGGTCGTCCATGAACCGGGGCACTCGCCCGCGCGGTCCCGTCCTGTTGGCCGGACTGCTCTCCCTGACCCTGATGAGCGCCTGCGGCTCCCCCGCCGAAACCGACGGGGACAGCGCCGGCGGCGACGCCGCGAGCGGCTTCCCCGTCACCGTCGACACCCGCTTCGGTGAGGTCGAGATCCCCGACAAGCCCTCCACCGTCGTGGCCCTGGGCTGGTCCGACGCGGAGACCGCGCTCGCCCTGGGCGTGCAGCCCGTCGGCGTCAGCGACTGGCAGGCGTACGGCGGCAAGGGCGTGGGCCCCTGGGCGGCCGACCTCCTCGACGAGCAGCCCGAGATGCTGGGCACCATGGACGTCAGCCCCGAGGCGGTGGCCAACCTCGGCCCCGACGTCATCCTCAACACCCGCTCCGACCACGAGGAGAAGAAGTTCGAGGTGATGTCGGAGATCGCCCCGGTCGTCGGCCCGCCGGCCGACGTCGAGGTCACCTACGGCACGACCTGGCGCCAGCAGATGAACCAGGTCTCGCAGGCCCTGGGCGAGAAGGAGCGCGGCGACGAGATCATCGCCGCGCTGGAGGAGAAGTTCGCGCAGGTCGTCGCGGACAACCCCGACTTCGCGGGCTCGACCGTGGTCGTCGGCTCCTACTTCGACGGCAAGTACGGCGCCTCCGTGCCCGGCGACAGCCGCGCCGACTTCATGGAGGAGCTGGGCTTCGAGTACAAGCAGGAGGTCGCGGACCTGGCCGACGGCGTCTTCTACGTGGAGCTGAGCGGCGAACAGGTCGAGATGCTCGACGCCGACCTGACGGTCATGTTCCCCATCGGCGAGGACGCCGACACGCTGAAGGAGGACCCGATCCTTCAGGCGCTGCCCGCCGCCGAGGACGGCCGCCTCGTCATCATGGACGACCCCGACCTGATCAACGCGTTCTCCAGCGGCTCGACGCTGGGCACCGAGTACCTCCTGGACAACTCCGTCTCGCTGTTCGCGGACGCGCTCAAGAAGTAGCCGCCGCACCACTGGGTCTCCCCCGGTGAACGGCCCGGTTGTCCCTGGTTCGCCGGGGCCGCCGGGCCGTTCGCGTTCCCCGGCGCGCTCACGCGGGCCGCGCCGTCTCCGGACGCGTTCCGGGCGTCTCCCCACCCCGCCGGAGCATCCGCACCGCACTGTGGGCGGCGGCCAGCAGCACCAGGGCGAGGACGGCCCAGAACCCGGCGACGGGCTGGGCGGTGACCAGCGTGAGGGTGTCGGCGGTGAAGACGATCCGCGTCGTGCCTCCTGCGTGGTCGACCAGGGCGGGGACCATTACCTGGTCGAGCCCGAGGAGGACGGCGGCTGCGAGTGCGGCACCGAGCGCACGCGCCCACCGCAGGCCCGCCGCGCAGCGGAGCCCCATCGCGAGGAGGGCGGCGGTCGCGACCGCGGTCACCGGGACGAGGAGCAGTACTGCCGCCGCGACGGGAATTCCCTGGCCGAAGAGGACCGCGGCCATTCCCACCGGGATCGCCGGCTGCATGGCCAGGGTGACGTAGACCGTGTATTCCGGGAAACCGCTTCCGGCCCCCGCCGCCGAAAGCGTCGGCTGGATGATCGTCATGGAATACAGCGGGACGACCAGCAGGGCCGCCAATGCGACGGCGAAGAACAGCACACCGATTCTTCCCGCCCTGCGATCCGATCGGATTTCCGGCACGGCTTTTCTCTCCTCAGGATCCGGCGAAGCGGCCGGTCACGTCCTCGGGTGTTCGGCAACGGCCGAGGAACCGGGGCGCGGCGCGCGGGGACAACCCTAGGGCACCACATCGCCTTGCCTGCAAGGGATCGGGGCCCACTGCCGCCTCCGACGGGGAGCGGCCCTGCCCCTCCCGGCTCCCTGCCGCTCACCGCGCCTTCCCTGCCGGGGGAACTCCCCCCCCGGGCAGCGGAGCGCTTTTCCTCACCCGGCCCCAAGCCACCGCAACGCGCCTTTCCCATCCTCCGACGTGCGTTTTCAGCATTCCGTAAGCGTTTCGCAAGGACGCGATGATGCAATTCCCCTGCCGTTCCCGTCACCGTTCGAAATGCCCCGACGGTGGACGGAAATCGGCGAACCGCGTTCGAGGAATGCGCGGGGAAACCGGACAGGGAAGAAGGAAAATGCTTTTCGGCACGACACGCACCGACACGACGACCTCCCGACCAGACGGGCGCATCGCCTGGAAGGCCGCCTGCGCGGGCGCCGGCGCGGTCCTGCTGGCCGGGGCCGCCGCACCCGCGGCGCACGCCGACGACGAGGCGGGGACGGGACCGGGCACGGTGTGCGTGTCGGAGACCCGTCCCGAGGCCGCGGCGCTGCTCTCGGCCGTGGTCGAGGCCGTGGCGAAGGAACGCGCGGGGGACCTCGCGGTCGGGGTCACCGCCTACGGGGGCGACCTCACCTGCGACTACCAGGCACAGAAGGGCTTCGACGCCGCGAGCGTCGGCAAGGTCCTCGTGCTCGCCACCCTGTTGCGCACCGCGCAGGAGGAGGGGCGCGCGCTCACCCCGCGCGAGGACGCGCTGGCCACCGAGATGATCACCGTCTCCGACAACGACGCCACCGTGGAGCTGCGCCTCCAGCTCGGCCGGGAGCGGATGCAGGAGTTCCTGGACCTGGCGGGGATGTCCGGCACCGTGCTGCACCCGGACGACTTCATCGGCCTGATGAAGATCACCGCCACCGACCAGCTGCGCCTGCTCGACCTGGTCGTCTCCGACAACGACGTTCTCGGCGAGGAGCAGCGGGCCTACGCGCGTTCCCTCATGGGCGGCGTCGTCGAATCCCAGCGCTGGGGCGTGCCGGCCGGGGCACCCGAGGACGCGCGGGTCCACCTGAAGAACGGGTGGCTGCCCTACGACGGCACCGACGTCTGGCGGGTCAACAGCATCGGCGCGTTCGAGAGCCCCGCTGCCGGGTCGTACCGGATCGCGGTCCTCACCGACCAGAACCCCGGGATGGCGCACGGCGTGGAGAGCATCGAACTGGTGGCCGTGGCCGTGCACGCCGCCCTGAACGGCACGTCCCCGTCCCCCGGCGGGAGCGTGTTCAGCGGTCCCGGCCTCCTCGGAACGGCTTCGGACGGCTCCGACCGGGCTTAGGGGCCGTCACCGCAGCGAACCCCGGCCGTGGGGTCCGTGCGGAGCGGGGCGGCGGTCCAGCCACGGCCGGGAACGCGCGGCGCGGCGGGCCTCCCGGCCGGGGCGGGCGCGAGGGGCCCGGCGGCCTGGAAGGCGGACGCCGGTCGCCCCCTGCGCACGGTCCGGCGGCACGTCCGCCGCGGCTGCCTAGTCCCACACCACGGACCACACGGTTGCACCGTCGGGCACCCGCGGGACGTCGCGGTAGTCGTCGACCAGCCCTCGGACGACGCCGTCCGGCTCGACGCCCCCGGTCCGCGCCGTGCAGACCGCGACGGCCTCCCCGGCGAGCTCCCCCCTTGCGAGCGTTTCGGGGTGCGGCTGGACCCGCACCCACGCGACGTCGGCGCACCGCTCGATCGCGCGGAAACGCTCGGCCGGGACCGCCGACGGTGGGCGGCCGTGGCCCCACCGGTTCGGCGCGATGTATTCCTCGTCGTCGTCGCCGGCGAAGAACGCGTCGAGGGTCAGCAACGGCATGGCGCCGTCCCCGCCGGTGCGGCCGACCACGTCGGCAGTGGGGATCATGACCGGGGATCCTCGCACACGCCGGGGACAGTGGACAGCGCCCCGGACGTCGGACGCGTCGGCCCCGGGTTCCGGCGGCCGACGGCGTCGGTCCGTCCTCCGCCCGGCGGGGCGCAGGTGGGGGAAGCCGGCGCTTTTTCTCCCCGGTATCAGCTGCGGCTCTCCGCGAAGGATCTCGCCGAACTGGACGGGATCGGCCGCTAGAAAAGAAGGTTCCGTTCAGCGGGGGCGTGGACCGGGCGACCGCGCCGGACGGCGAACCGGGGCGTGCACCACACGGGGTAAACGCAAATGTCCGCTCCCGGCCACTTTTTCCGGGAGCACTGCGGGTGACCTGTGGTGACGGAAAGTGGTCGTCCCTCTTTCAGGAAAACCCTATCCAGGGCGTGTGGAGCGGTGTCTCCCGGCAAGTGTCCCCCTGCACACATCCCCTGATATCGAGAGGACTTCTCATGGAACGCCGTTCCAGGCCCGGGGTCGTCACCGCCGCGCTCGTCCTGCTGGTCCTGATCGCGATCTATCAACTCGTGGCGGGCGGCTTGGCGTTCCTCGGACTCGCGATCCCGCAGAGTCGCGAACTCACGGAACAGAGCACCGGAATTTCGATAGCGCTGCTGGCGGCAGGGGCCGGGCTCGCCGTGGTCTACGGAATCGCCTCGGCGGTTCTGGCCGTCCTGGTCGGCAAGGGCGCGCCGGTCGCGCGGAACGCGACGATCGCCGTCCAGGTGGCCTACGTCGTCCTCACCGTCGTGCTGGCCCTGCTGCTCGGCAGCGTGCCCGGCTTCATGAACATCATCGCGATCGTCTTCGCGCTGGTGGTCGCCGGGCTGATGTTCTCCACCGGCGCCAAGCAGTACTTCGGCGCGGGAACCGGCACCGCGCACACCCCGGGCACAGTCCCCGGACAGCGCCCCGCCTGACGGGTCAGCGTTCCCGTCCAGTGATGGCGTGCCCGGTCCCTTCCGATGAGGACCGGGCACGCCATCACTGCTTTCTCCAACGGATCGGAGTTGAGCGGGACTCACCCACTACGCCCCGTGCAGTGATCCTCCGCCCACTTTTTCCGAGTTCATTGTCTTCATTAAATTTGGACACGAACCAGAATCAAAGCGACGGGAAGCAGTAGTGCGATTGGAGAAAATATTGACCACATGTATTTCGAGAAAGTTATCGCAAGAAAGGCCCGATGCAGAGAAAATCCGAGAAGAAAAAAGAAAACAGAAAAACTGGCAATTTCAAATTGAAAGCCTTCCGTTATCATGAGCGTGGCAGGGAGGATAAAATAGGACAAGCCGACAATAGCCGATGAGGTGCGCTTTGCAGCTTTCAAGGAAGGGGCACTAGCGTCAGTCGAGCTCCTGTTTTCAATACGAAAAGCAAGCATTCCGGGAAGGGTGGTGATCACCAACAAGACGATATACATCGAGAAGAGTGTGATAAAAGCACGCCCCGACGGGACGCTAGAGGAAATACTGAACGGAGTCATGAGGACTATTGAGGCATGGAGACCGCCGCCGGAGGCGATCCTGATTCCAGAGCCGACAACGGCCATCGGGGGTCCTTTTTAAAATTAAGGGTCGACAGGGGGCCTGTCTTTCCCGACGGAGGGGTCGCTGTGCTCGCTGCCGTCAAAGACGATGGCCCGGGGGAAAGAAAAGTGAGGGGAACCGTGTCCGGAACCTCAGCATCTTCGCTCCACGTTGGAGCCGGAGCAACCTATTCAGCCGAGCCAGCTTCCCCCTTGATATTTTTCCTTGAAAGGCTTCTTGCGCCGACTTTTTCTCTCCCCAGCACAAAGAGCCGGATTCGCGAAATTTCCCGCGGATTCAATCCCTGATAGTTAAGTATCCAGGTGGGGTGACCGTGTTCGGGTTGGAGCAGAAGCAGCGCGGCCCGGATGATGGCTCTGACACTTCAGGGGCCGGACACACCCGATTCTGTGCCCTGAAGATGATCGTGAGCAGTGAGTTCGCGTTCTCCGCGATGTCATGCAGCCCCTGAAACAGCCGGCTACTTCTAGCTCTGAGGGTGACGCATCGCGACGTCGCTCCTACCAGGGGCTTTGCTGTTGTCCGAGGCCCAGGCGTGCTATATCGCCAGTTCAGCCGCACCCCAGTTTCGTCAGTCCAGGTGCTCAATGCTTACTCGGGAAAGCCAGTGGGGTGGCCGGATTTGGCCACCCCCACTCGGCTATCGGGTGATGTACGCGGTAGGCGTCGTAGCGGGACACGAGGATGATCCCGCTGGCCTCGGCGGTCACGTAGCCGGATCGTGCCGGTCATCCCCGCGTGCGCGGGGCTCACAGCGCAGCCGAACGCGAAAAAATGATCGCGGGAGGTCCATCCCCGCGTGCGCGGGGCTCACGAGGCCCATGACCTCGCCTGCGGTCAAGCCGACGGTCCATCCCCGCGTGCGCGGGGCTCACCCGGACGCGGCCGCCAAGATCTGTCGCGCGACCGGTCCATCCCCGCGTGCGCGGGGCTCACGGCGCCGCGACGTGCACCGCTGGCGGCTGGATCGGTCCATCCCCGCGTGCGCGGGGCTCACCGCAGCGGCTCCAGAATTTCCGCTCCAAACTGCGGTCCATCCCCGCGTGCGCGGGGCTCACTCGGACCCGACGTGCAGCCCGACCTCCTCGGACGGTCCATCCCCGCGTGCGCGGGGCTCACCTGTTCAGGCCGGGGCCGTTGGCCGCGGGCAACGGTCCATCCCCGCGTGCGCGGGGCTCACAAGTCCAACGGGTGGGTCACCCAACGTCTGATCGGTCCATCCCCGCGTGCGCGGGGCTCACTGGACCCGGATCGACTCAGCACTGGGCCCGTACGGTCCATCCCCGCGTGCGCGGGGCTCACGCCGCCGCATCCCTGTCCGTACCCGGAACCACCGGTCCATCCCCGCGTGCGCGGGGCTCACAACCTCATACCGCGCCCCGGCCAGCGGGTCCCCGGTCCATCCCCGCGTGCGCGGGGCTCACGCATCAGGTACCCCAATCCCTGCTGCAAAGGAAGGTCCATCCCCGCGTGCGCGGGGCTCACGGAACGGTTGCCAGCTACCGGCGGCGGAGCTCCGGTCCATCCCCGCGTGCGCGGGGCTCACAGTTAATGACCTGCGACTTTGCAAGCCGTTACCGTTATGAGATTTTTGCTGGCGATGTCGAACACGGTACTCGTCAACTCGATCACTCGCCCCCGAAAGGGCACCGATCACCGCCCCACCAGGTAAAAAGCCCTGAGTTCGACGGGGCATGACAGAAAACCAGTCCAGCGCAACACGTTCTATCAGACCAGAAACCAGAGCGCGCAGAAGCACGAAGGAAGAGCTTGCGGAAAGAAACCGTCCGCATTGCCCTCACCACCTATCGCCGGGGAGGGCGGTGACCTCTCAGGACGAAGCAGACCGGCACAGTGTCCAGCCGGCACTCCTCGACGGTTTCCCCTCGGCAGCAAGCTCGCGCCACCCATCCGCCTCCACCGTCACAGCTCGTAGGGCCGCGCCGCGTGGAAGAGGTCCTGGAAGTGGGCGAGGTAGTGGCGGGTCTCCTTGATGGGCAGCGCGATGGGGAAGGGGATTCCCTCCACCGTCGTCGCGTTCTCGGTGATGGTGAACCCGCACGACCACACGACCGGCCGCTTCTGCTGCTCGGGCAGCACGCGCAGCGTGACGTGGGCGAGTTCGGACAGCGCCAGCAGCAGCACACGCTGTTCGGCCATGACCTCCACCTCGCCGATCATCCGACGCAGCGCGGACTCGGTGACCACGTAGGTGCGCGGGTGCTCCGCCGCACGCAACAGGTGCTGGCGCTGCATGCGGACCCGCACGGCCTCCTCGACGTGCTCACCGCGCAGCAGCCCCGACGAGGCGAGCACCCGGCGCGCGTAGGAGACGGTCTGCATGGGCGCGGGCACCACCGAGGGCGAGAACGCCCGGATCTCGCCGTGCGGTTCGTCCAGGGCCAGGTTGCGTTGCTGCTCCAACAGCGCACGCGACACATCGATACTCACGACGGCCCGCCCTCACCCGCCGGGGCGGGCGAACCGGCCGGGGCGGGGTCCAGGAGACGCAGGAACTGTTCGGCCGGATAGCGCCGCGCCCCGCCGGGCGTGCGCACATAGGCGATGAGCCCTCGACTGCCCCAGCGCGCCACGGTGGAGGCGTCCACCCCGAACAGGGCCGCTACCTGAGCGTTCATCAACAAGCCGCCGTTGACTTCTGTCAGCGGAGTATCCGCGCCGGTCTCGGGCGGCGGGGTCGGAGCGGAGGCGGTACCGGTCGAAACGAAGGTCATGGGAAGAATCCGTTCACACACGGCGGGCGCACCACTCACACGCAGCGTGCCCGTAGGGGTCTGGAGGAAAGGGGCCGCGTGCCGATCAGCGGAAGGCGGCCCCGGTAGGGATGGACCGGCGGGTTACCGGCCCCGGTGGTGAATGTGATGCTCGTCGAGCGCCCGTTGTTCGCGGCCCAGGCGGACGAGGAGTCCGTCCGAGGTCTCCGCACAGAGACGGCGGCTGCGTCCGGCCCGATGTTCAGCCCTGGTCAGGGGTACTGTGCGGTGCGCACTCCAGGTCGTGTCGGACCGGTCGTCCTGGGTGACGGCCCAGTCCGGGAAGTCCCAGCGCACCCGTGCCAGTGCGGCGGCGATCTCAACGGAGGTGTCCACGGCCCTCATCGGGACTCGGCCGGGCACTCGCCCGGCAGGCTCCGGCTCCGGGTGTAGCCGCGCAACGGGGAGGGCGGCTCGTACACGTGCAGTCAGTGGTCGAGCAGTTCCACGTCGGACACGGCCACGACGTGGGCGGTGACCCGGTTCCGCGCGACGTAGCAGGCAGGCCCGCTGTGACGATAGGCCACCTCCGCGAAACGCGGGGAGTCGGGGATCCGCTGCACCACCCGCGCCTAACGGATCGGTGCCGACCGCGACCGGGCGGTTCATCATCATGGACTTTCCACAGCCCGATCACCCAGTCGTGTACTTGGAAGTCATGTCCGAAGAGGTCTACTTAGAGAAGCCGGAGCAGATCCGGCGCTATCAGCAGGCATACGACCATGTACAGACCGAGGCGCTACCGGTGGACGAGTCCCGGGACTTGATCCGTGACCTGCTGACGTAGGAGAAGAGGCTTTATGCCTGAGACGACATCCCATCCGAGATTTCGCGAGAGTTCTTACAGCGGCTCCATAACGCAGAACTGCGTCGAGGTGGCTAACCTGCCCTCCGGCGCGGCCATAAGCGACTCCCAGCATCCGCAAGGCGGTCACATCGCCTTTCCCGCACGAGAGACCACAGCTTTCCTGAACGCCATGCGCCGAGGCGAGTTGTAACCCCCGAAGACGAAGCCCCGCCGTTGCCGGCGGGGCTTCTCTGTACTTACCTGAAGTACATCCCACACGGCTCGTAGCTGCCCTGAGCTACTAAAAGACCAGAGAGCACCCGCGATAGGAGGGGTGGTCATCCCCGCGTACGCGGGGAGCACTGGAGAAGGCCGGGGACGGCGAATGCTTCGTAGGGACCATCCCCGCGTGCGCGGGGAGCACACATCCACCCAGGGCTGCGTCATCCCGCCGCCGGGACCATCCCCGCGTGCGCGGGGAGCACCTGCACAACGGTGAAGCGACCGTCCGGCAGGCGGGACCATCCCCGCGTGCGCGGGGAGCACTGGTGAGCGCCTTACAGTCAAGGTGCCAAAGGGGGACCATCCCCGCGTGCGCGGGGAGCACTATGCCACGCGGTGGGAGCGGGCTCGGGAGGCGGGACCATCCCCGCGTACGCGGGGAGCACACGTCCGGCAGTGGTGACGCATCGGACCCGGGAGGACCATCCCCGCGTGCGCGGGGAGCACTCTTACTGACCTGGGACTCTACCAGTGGGTAACCGTCTTTTCATTCACTCGTCGAGAAACGAACATTTCCCTCAAGCGGGATGAAAACTCTCTCGAATCGGCATCCTCGCGGGTCGGATTGGAAACGAAGGCCGCACCGCCAACCGACGAATAACCGAAGGCTTTCGAGAACGGGCGGCCTTCTGCCCTCAACTACCCGGTGGATGCTCGTCCGGGAGATTGGGCTCCCAGTAGGCGCGCGTGCGGTCGCGCTTAGGGAGGGGCACCCGCTCCGGTGTCTCCTGCGCGCGCAGGCGCGCACACAATTCCTCGACGGTGGCGGCGCAGACCAGGGGCGAGAGCCCCGGCCGTTGACAGGCGTCCTTGACCACCGCGACCACCTTTGGAATGCCCGACGTCTCGTGCAACTCGAACACCTCGTAGTCGTCGAACTCCGCCCGCGCCCGATTC
Organism: Nocardiopsis ansamitocini; assembly: GCF_030268225.1. Classification (GTDB taxonomy): domain Bacteria; phylum Actinomycetota; class Actinomycetes; order Streptosporangiales; family Streptosporangiaceae; genus Nocardiopsis_D; species Nocardiopsis_D ansamitocini. The sequence goes on from NZ_BSQG01000010.1 coordinate 78,029, forward strand.
AGCTCTTCGGTTGGGGTGAGGCTGTACATCGCCGTCATCCTCTCCGATCGGTTCGGCGTGGCGCTCGGTCCCATCCTGAACCGTGGAAGAACAGCAAAGGGTGAAGAACACGCCCCTTTCTTCAGATGAGAGTGTCCTTCTTTGCTGGTCAGGAGCATAAATCGGGACCACTCCCCCACACGGCAACGCCCCTGACATTCAAGCCATCTGGGGCCTGAGGGGCAAAGAAACGTGTTTCGAGACCCCATTACACGGGGCAGCCCGTTTTCTCCCCGAAAGGCGCCCCGCCGCCGGACAACCGGGGGACCATCCCCGCGTGCGCGGGGAGCACACGCGGTCGAGTCACTGGCCAATATCGCCAGGGGGACCATCCCCGCATACGCGGGGAGCACTCTTGCCGACCAGGGACTCTACCAGCGAGTAACCCTGCTTTCATTCACTTGTCGAGAAACGAACACGAGCCACCAAAAGCCCCAATCAGTACTCCCGTTCGCCAAAAAGCCAAGACTCCGAAGCCCCGGGCGCGATCACCGCGATCCCACCACGGTCCACCGGCGACGACCGCCCGGTAACCCCGGGGCGCCGCACGGTCGCGCGCGGCGGTGCCTAACATTCGTTGAGTGAGGATCACCGGCTCGACGCCCTCCTCCCGGCTCGGTGGCCGGGCGGCGTTGTTGTCGTTGCTGGTCCTGCTGCACCTGCTGTGCGCGCTGTGCCTGACCTCCGCCGCGCACGCCGCCGTCCAGCCGGCTCCCGTGCCGGCCGACGTCGCGGTCGCCGCCTCTGTCGCCGCCCCCGTCGACGTCGACGCACACACCCTGTGCCCAAGCGCGGCCGGGGTGGACCAGCGCACCGGCCCGTCCCCACTGCTGCTGTTGCTGGGCCTGGCCGTGGTCACGGTGGTGTGGCTCGCCGCGCCCCGGCTGCGCCGGTCCCGGCGGCGGGTCCTCCCCGGTGCGGCACCGCGTCCGCTCCTACCGTTCATCGCCCTGGGCGTGCTGCGGGTCTAGGCCGCCCCCGCGCGGACCGGTTCCACCCGATCCGCCGACGTCGCCCCCTTTTCCCCAAGGGCAGCCGCCCCCGCGCACCGTGCCGGGTCGCGGATGCCCTTCCGGCCGCCCATGCGCAGGCCGTATCCGACCTGGATGTGCCAATGACCCGAAATCTCGCCATCACGTTCGTGCTGCTCCTCGGAGCGGTCGTCTCCCTGGGGCTGTTCGCCGCCACCGTCGACACCCCCGCCGACGCCCCCACCGGCGACGGCGAATCCTCCGCTGCGCCCGCCCCCGAGGACCTCCTCGTGCGCGACGACAGCCACTACCTGACCCGCTCCGCCGACGCCGAGGTCACGGTGGTGGAATTCCTCGACTTCGAATGCGAGGCGTGCCGCGCCCAGTTCCCCGTCATGGAACGGCTGCGCGCCGACTACGAGGGCCGGATCAACCTGGTCATCCGCTACTTCCCGATGCCCGGGCACACCAACGCGGTGCCCGCGGCCGCCGCGGTGGAGGCCGCCGCCGAGCAGGACGCGCTGGAGGAGATGTACATCAAGATGTACGAGACCCAGGGCGAGTGGGGGGAGTCCCGGGACGCCAAGGACGACGTGTTCGCGGGCTTCGCCGAGGAACTGGGCCTGGACGTGCCGCGGTTCACCGCGACCATGGGCTCCCCCGCCACCCTGGCACGCGTGCAGGCCGACTTCGACGACGGTGTCGCCCTGGGGGTGCGGGGCACGCCCACCATCTACGTCAACGGCCGCCAGACCCAGCCGATGCCCGGCTACCAGGCGTTGTCGTCGATGATCGACACGGAGCTGGGGTCGTGACGGGTCCCGGTGCCGCCCTGCGCCCACCGCCCGGCGCGGACGTGCCCGTCCTGAGCCGGGCGCTGCCCTGGCTGCTGACCCTCGGCGGCATGATCGGGCTCACGGCCGCCGCGGCGCTGATGGTGGAGAAGGTCCGCGTCCTGGAGAACGCCGACTACGTTCCCACGTGCAGCATCAACCCGGTGCTGTCCTGCGGAGCGGTGATGGGCACCCCGCAGGCGTCGGCGTTCGGCGTCCCCAACCCGGTGGTCGGCATCGCCGGCTTCGCGGTCGTGGTGACGGTGGGCGCGGCCCTGCTGGCCGGGGCGTCGTTCGGGCGCTGGTTCTGGCTGGGTCTTCAGGCGGGGACAGTCCTCGGGGTCGTCTTCGTGCACTGGCTCGTCTTCCAGAGCCTGTACCGCATCGGTGCGCTGTGCCCGTACTGCGTGGTGGTGTGGGCGGTGACGATCCCGGTCTTCTGGTACACCACGCTGCACAACCTGCGCACCGGCGCGATCACGGTTCCGCGCCGGTTGGCGGGCGTCGCGGGTGTGCTGGCGCGCAACCACACGGTCGTGCTCACCGTGTGGGGCCTGGCCATCGCGGCGGCCGTCGGGCAGGCGTTCGGGAGCTACTGGCCGGTTCTACTCCAGGCGTAGCGGCCTGGGCGGTCTGGTGCGCGAGTGGTGGGAGGGCCGCTGCTCGCGGTGCGGAACCGGTGGCGATCGTAGTGATACAACCACCCGTGAACGCCTCTCGACCTCGCCGCTGGGCCGTGGCCGTCCTCCTTCGGATGGAGGACGGCCACGGTCGCACCGGGATCGACGCGAGGGGCCCGGCCGGAATCAGCCCGCCCGCTTCTCGACTCCGGAGCTGGAATAGACGGTCTCCGGTGGGCAGTACACGTACGAGTATCCGCTACCGGGTTTTCTCCACACGGGAGCGAGTCGGGTGACGCCGACCCCGCCCTTGATGGGGGTGCAGATCACCGCGGCTCGGTACTGTCCGCCCCCCGATTTGCAGTTGGCTCTGGTCCCCACCGACCCGTACTGGTTCTTGTGCTGCTTATAAGTACAGTTCTGCGGCCACGTCGCGGCCGCCCCCACCTCGTCAGCAGCGGCCGCGGACGAAGGGCCCGCGAAGGTTCCTGCCACCAGTGCGGCCCCGGCCACCAGCGAGAACAACGACTTCCTCATATTTTCTCCCCCTCCTGCTTCCTTACCGAACGCCTCAGGTCCTGACCGTCGGGGACAGGCCCACACCCGCGAAGAGAGCCCTCGTGTCACCGCTGCAATACGCGGTGGAAGTACCGGTTTTCGCCCATGGCCCATAGAAATATTGGATCTTGCCGGTGGTCGCGCTCTTGCACGCGACGATGGCCCGGAACGATCCTCCGTTCGACTTCTTGCACAGGGCGCGTCCCCCCCAATCGCCCATCGTTTCGTAGCGGCATTCGCTCGGGTTGGCCATGGGTGCGACGGTGGTGTCGGCACTCGCCGCACCGGCCGAGCCAACCGCGCATACCGATGCCAGTGCGGCCACCGCCATAATTCTTTTCACCGTAGTCACGAAAATATTTTCCTTGCTGTTTCCAATTACCCGTAGCAATGTTCGAATCAGACGGGGCCTTATACATGTCTAGAAGTCGCAGGCCGAACCCGGGAATCGGGGGCTGCGATCAACGGGCCCAATTCTGGCAAGGGCGCCACGAGAACACCATGACGAGGAATGAACACTTTCTTGCTCATCAATGAAGCAGTCCTGTTTCATTCCCGTCGTGCGGTGATGTCCGCGGCGGTCGCGGCAGTCCGATCACGTCCCGGGCCTTTCGCTGTGGAAAGCGGTGGAAAAACGTCCGGCGGGGGCCGGGCGTCCCTGGCCTCGTCGGGGCATGCGCTCTCGTGGCTGTTACTCGGCGGCGTCAACGGCGCGTGGGCATCGGAGGGTCCGCCGTCGGAGCCCCCCGCCAGCAGACCGCTTCGGAGGACTTGTCGCACCCGATCTGGTGTGCATCGCCCCGCCCCTGGGATGTCTCGCCTCGGTCGGGCTGCCGCCGACAGCGCGTGGAACGGCCGGCGCTCATCGCCGAGCGGTTGCGCGGGGACTGCGGGGCAGGAGTGCGTGGACATCGATCACGGCTTCACCCCGACGCTCGGTTCGGGGCCTGTGACGCGGAGGGCCGTTGGGCGCCCGCCGGAGGACGTCGGCCGCCCCTTCCGACGCCGGACAGGCAGGGCCCGAAGAGCGAGGCGGACCGCCGAGGGGAAGGCCGTCCGCCTTCTTCGCGCGCCGCCTACCGCCGGGAGCACCCGTGTTCCCGGCACGCGCCGCGGCTTCCGCGCCCCCTGGGGCACGTGGAACAGGTCCGGCTCGCGATGCATGGTCGGGGCGCCGCTTGGAAAGATGTACGGCGGTACTGCTGACCACCGAGGCCCCGGGCCAGGTCCGGGCCCCGGCCACATCGAGGGTAATGAGGAAGCATGACCAAGGACGCGCGCGGTTCGGCCCTACTTTTCACCGTGGGAGCCCTGTCCGTTCTCCTGTGCGGCTGCGGCGGCGGGGAAACCATGCGACCGGAGCAGGAGAGCGGCTCAGGGACGCCCGCGGCCCACTCCGCTCCCGCCGCCCCGGCGTCGCCCAGCATGGACCTGCCCAAAACCGCCGACGGCACGGACCTGGGCGCCTGCCAGGACGCCGACTGCGAGGTCGAGGTGAAGCAGGGCGACACGATCCCGATGGACGGGGAGTACGGGGTGGACGAGCTGGTCATGCGGGAGGTGACCCCGGACTACGTGACCGTCGACGGAACCGCTCCGGGGGTCTCGTTGTCCACGAGCATGACGACGGGCGGCGGGGAGTCGTCGGGCAACCTCAACGACGTCCAGGTGACGGTCCTTGGCACCGACGACGACCACGCGGTCGTGCGGATCTCGCACACCTAGTGGGTTGACCGGAAACGTTCGCCGGGTCCGCGGCTCCTGACAGGGCGGATGCCATAGCGCTTGCCGCCCTTGTCGGAAGGCACCCGGTGGCCCGACCCGTCCGGGTCCGCGGACTCGCCGCGCCCGAAGGCCGAACAACTCCGGTGCACCGTCCGCCGGGGCAGCACCAACCACGGCGCGCTACCGACGGGCGACGATCGTCGGCCTCGTCCAGCGGCAACACGGTCCCCGCGATCGCCCGCCCGATCCACGCCGATGAGGACACCGTGCGCGAGGTCGGCCCCCTTCAGCGACATCGGCCCGGACGGTCTGTCCCCCAACCGGGCGGGAGACCGTCCCCGCCTGCTCACCACCCACGACACCACTCGTTTCTCTGACCAGGGCTTCGCCTCCGACGGGTTCGGCCCCCTGGGCATCCGTCCCACCGGCCGACGTGCTGGGCCCGCAAAGGCCGTCCCGAACGGCTCCCGGCCGTTTGGCAACCCCCATCGTCTCGACTGCGTTGGCAGCTTCGGAACAGGCGAATCCCGGCGGACCGGTCACTCGCGCGGCGTGGACGCCGACCCACCGCAGACTGATGGACGAGGACCGCTCCGGTGCCCGCCCGCTCCCGGGCCGGCACGTGGGGATCCGGCGGAGCCCAGCCGCTTGGCTCTCATCGCGCGGCCGAACCGGATACTCGCCGCAACACGTCGTCCAGGGAACGCGGGGGGCGTCCGGTGACGCGCTCGACGGTGTCGGTCACCCGATCCTCGATCCCCGAGGCGACGAGGCCGTCCACGCGGGCCAGCATGGCAGCCGCAGAAGGGTCCATCACCGCGCTGAACCGCTTTTCGAGTGCCTGCTGGCTGATCGCCCGATGTGCGACGGGTCGTCCGGTGACCGCCGAGTACGCCTCGGCGACGTCGCCGTAGCTCAGCGCTTCGGGTCCGGTGAGGACGAGATCTTCTCCGGGCACCTCGTCATCGGTCAACGCACGCGCTGCCACGGCCGCGATGTCGCCGGCATCGACGAAACCGATACGGCCGTCTCCGGTGGCCGTCGTCACGGTCCCCTCCGCTCGCATCTCACGCGCGTGGGGATGGTCGCCGGTGAAGTTCTGCATGAACCACGAGGGCCGCACCACGGCCCACTCGTCGAAGACACGGGGAAGGGCCTGGTGCACCCGGCCGACCGCCGGCCCGCCGGCTGGGACGATCGACGCGCTGAGGAGTACGGCGCGGCGTACGCCGCGCCGACGAGCGCGCTCGAGGAACGGGACCATGGCCGCGGCGGGATCGGGGTCGAGCGGCGGTGGCACCAGGTAGGCGTGGTCCACGTCATCGAGGGCGGCGTCATGCGTGGCCGGGTCGTACCAGTCGAATCGCGCCGAGCGGATCCCGGCTGTCGCTGGCGGGTTCCGGCTGGCCGCGGTCACCTCCACCTCACGGCGACGCAGTTCGGGCAGGAGCGCGGTCGCCGTGGTGCCGGTCGCACCGGTCACCAGGACGCGAAGCGGCCTGGTCATGAGCCCGCCGCCATATCAAGGACGGCCAACGGGTTCCAGTAGTCGCGGTAGGACGTGATCCGCCCGTCGACCACGTCGAGGAACACGACGTACTGCTGCGAGAACGGCGCGGCCGTCGCCTTGATACGTCCTTCAATGCTCATCTCGGCGATCAGGGCCCCGGGGTCGGTCGTCCCGTGAATGCGGACACTGGGCGCCTTGTCGACGTCGAGCGTGCCGGGCAGATGCGCCATGTAGGCGGCGACGTCGGACTTGCCCTCCAGCCGTCGGGGACGGCCCTGCGGCGCGAAGGGAAACTCGAAGACGACCTCGTCGTCGAGCAGGTCCAAGTATCCGGCCAGATCATCCCGCCATAGACGCGCGAGTCCTTCACGGAAGACCTCTTCGGGTGTACGCGGGTGCGGTTCGTCGGCCATGTCAAAACCTCCAGTAGATTACGGACCAGCAGTCCGAATCACTATACGGACCTGCGGTCCGTTTTTCAAGAGGAGGGACCATGTCTCCACGGAAGGCGCGCGCCGACGCGGTTCGCAACCGTGCCGCCGTCCTGGCAGCAGCGGACCGACTGTTCACCGAGTCGCCCGAAGGAACCGCCGTGTCCATGGACGCCATCGCCACTGCCGCGGGCGTCGGCAAGGGCACGCTGTTCCGCGGGTTCGGCGATCGCTCCGGATTGATCCGCGCCGTCTACGAGGCGCGCACCGAACGCCTTCGCGAGGCGATCGCCACCGGCCCTGCCCCTTTGGGGCCCGGCTCTCCCCCTCGGCAGCGGGTCCGGGCCGTCATGGCGGCCGTCGTCCGGGTCAAACTGGAGAACAGTCCCCTAATGCGCGTGCTCGAGAGCGCGACGTCTGGAGACAGCGGGGCCCTGGTCGACACCGAGCCGTACCGCTGGGTCCACGCCGTGCTCGCGGAAACCATCGCCGAGACCTCGACGTCGCTCGATCCCAGCTGGACGGCGCACGTTCTTCTGTCCATGGTCCGCGCGGACCTCCTGGACCACCTCACCTCGGACCGGCGGGCCTCTGAAGACCGAATCGTCTCGGACGTCGACGACGTCGTCGAACGGCTCCTGGATCGTTGACGGGCAAGGGCGTCCTCGCCAGTGGACGCAGACGGTCGACGACCGCTTGACCGGGGCGCCCACCAGCCAACCGTTGCGGATCGCCGTTGTGGGAGCGGCCCGGAACCACGCAGCACCACCACCGCGGACTCCGACCAGTTGCAGTCCAAGACCGTCAACGGCACCACCGAGGACTACGCCTACGACGCCCTGGACCGCCTCACCTCCAACGGCACCCTGGACTGCGCCTACGACGACGCGGGCAACCTGCTCAGCGAGGGCAGCGACACCTTCACCTACAACGACGCCGACCAGGCCACCACCGCGCGCGGCGTGGAGCTCGGCCACGACGACGAGGGCAACCTGACCGCCAAGGGCGAGCGCTCCACCGCCTACACCCCCATCAACCAGACCCGGCAGACCGACGCCGACGGCGCGCTGGCGACGCTGATCAGTTACGACACCGCCGATCAGACCCAGGTGCGCGCAATCACCGACGTCTTCGAGGGCAACCGCGTCGACCGCCAGGTCACCACCACCGCCCTGGGAGTCAGCACCATCGCATCCCAAGGCGTGCGCACGCATTTCGTGCGCGACACCGACGGCACACTCATCTCGATGATCCACGGCGCGGACAACGAACGATTCCACTCCACCACCGACCACCACAACACCGTGCTGGTCCTCACCACAGAGAATTCAACCGCCACCGATGCCGACGCGGCCTACACCTACGCACAATGCGACCCCGTCAACAAAACCGACCCCAATGGACTACAGACTGCCCTTCCAGACGCTCTCTGCGCGGGATTCACGATTTACGGCGCGATCATCGGGGGCGCGTGCCACGCCCCGACGCCTTCCCGATCTCCGCCTCGATCGCGTCCACGAGGGACGCTCGTTGGTCCCGCAGGAAGAAGTGGTCCCCGGGGAACACGGTCACCGTGCAGCGGCCGGTGGTGCGCTGCCGCCAGGCTTCGAGGTCCTCCCTGGTCAGCGCCTCGTCATCTGAGCCGCCGACCGCCAGGACCGGAACGGAGAGCCGGTCGAACCCGCAACGGTGGTCCGCGCTCAACGCGAGGTCGCCGCGGAACACGTCGAGCACCATCGCGCGGAGCTCACGCTCCTGGAAGACCGTGGGGTCGGTGGCGCCCAGTTTCAAGACCCGTTCGACGAGCTCGTCGTCGGTGAGGTGACCGCCCCCGTGCACCGGTCCGGTTCGGGGCCGCCCCGTCCAGGCCGACACCACCACCAGTTCGGGGCCCGGGTGTCCCCCGGCCTCCCAGTAGGCGGCGAGTTCGGTGGCGAGCATGGCGCCCATGCTGTGCCCGAACAGGCCGAACGGCCGGTCGAGGACCGGCCGCAGCACCTCGTCGAGCAGGGCGACCATCCGGTCGAACCGCTCGACGGGGGGATGCAGGGCGAGCCCCTCCCGCCCGGGGAGCTGCACCGGCTGGACGTCGACGCCCGCTGAGAACGCCTGCGGCCATTCCCGGTACGCCGACGCGCCACCCCCCGCGTAGGGGAGGCAGAACAGCGTGAACTCCGCGTCGGCCGAACGCGTGGACAAGCGGGGCAGGAAGGCGCTCGGCACCGGCTCGTGCCTGCGGGGCTCGACGGGCCCCGCCCGCCTCTCCCGCACCCGCACGGCGAGCTCCGCGACAGTGGGCGCCTCCAACAGCACGGCGATCGGCAGGTCCACGGCGCACTCCTGACGGATGCGGTGCACGACCGGGATCGCCAGGAGGGAGTGACCGCCCAGCTCGAAGAAACCATCGTCCGCCCCGACCTCGTCAACCCCGAGCACGTCGGCGAAGATCGCGCACAGCACCGCTTCCTCCCTGGTGCCGGGGCCGCGCCGGTGGGCCGCCGGAGCAGCGTACCCGGGCGCGGGAAGGGCGTCCCGGTCGAGTTTCCCGCTGGGGGTCAACGGCAGGTGGTCGACGACGACCACCGCGGAGGGGACGGCGGCGGCGGGCAGTACCTCCGCCACGGCGGTGCGGATCGCGGCGGGGTCGGCACCGTCGTGGGCAGCGGCGGGCACCACGTACCCCACGAGCCGCTCGTCGGCGGGGGCGTACTCGCGCACCACCACGGCGGCCCGGGCCACTTCGGGACGGGCGCGCAGTGCGGCCCGGACCTCGCCGAGTTCGATCCGGTGCCCGCGGATCTTCACCTGGTCGTCGTTGCGGCCGACGAACTCCAGCACGTGGTCCGGGCGCCTGCGCCCGAGGTCGCCGGTGCGGTACATGCGGGTTCCCGGGGGACCGTAGGGGTCGGCGACGAACCGCTGTGCCGTGAGCCCCGGGCGGTTGAGGTATCCCCGTGCGAGTCCGCCGCCCGAGATGTAGAGCTCCCCCACCACCCCGGGGGGCACCGGGGCGAGCCGTTCGTCGAGGACGTGGATCCACTCGCCGGGATTGGGGGTGCCGATGGGCACCGGCCCCGGCCCGGGTCGACGGCCGGGCGCCAACCGGTACCGGGCGCTGTCGACGGTGGCCTCGGTGGGGCCGTAGCAGTTGTAGACGACGACGTCGGGGAACCGCCGGCGCCAGGAGGCCAGGACGTCGCCCGTCAGGGCCTCGCCCCCCACCGTCAGGCACGCGCTCGGCGACGCGCCGTCGGGCAGCTCCGCCAGCAGGTCGAGGTGGCTGGGGGTGACGCACAGCAGTGCGGGCCGGTCCCCCGCCTGGGCCTCGTCCCACACGGATGCGCCGAGCCGGACCGTGCCGCCGCTGGTCAACGGCAGGTACACGGGGTTCAGTGCCTGGTCGAAGGAGAGCGAGGAGGTCACCACCGCGGTGCCGGCCGTTCCGGGGTACTCGGCGCGGGCCTGGCGCACGAACAGGCTCACCGAGCGGTGCTCGACCACCACGCCTTTGGGTCGCCCGGTGGAACCCGACGTGTAGATGACGTAGGCCGGGTGGGCGGGGAGCAGGGGCTGTACGCGGTCGGCGTCCGTTGGGTCGTGGTCGGGGAGGCCGGCGGCGTGGTCGGCCCAGGTGTCGATGTCCAGGAGGGGGACGGAGGAGGTGGTTGCGCGCCGCCCGAGGGCGCCGTCGGTGATGAGCAACCGGGGGGCGGCGTCGGTGAGCATGAGGGCGATGCGCTGATCCGGGTAGTCGGGGTCGATGGGCAGGTAGGCGGCGCCGGCCTTGAGGACGGCCAGCATCGCCACGATCGCGTCGGTGCCGCGCGGCAGCAGCAGCGCGACGATCGCCTCCGGGCCGATCCCCTGCCCGGCCAGCCGGTGGGCCAGCCGGTTGGCGCGGGCGTTCAGCTCCCGGTAGTCCAGTTCGAGCGCGCCGGAGGCGACGGCGGGGGCGTCGGGGGTGGCCGCGGCCTGCTCCTCGACGAGCGCGGGGAGCAGCGGCCCGTCGCCGGGCGCGGACGCCCCGGCCCGGCCACCGGTCAGCGCCGTGTGTTCGGCGGGGGTCAGGACGGTGGCCCGGCTGATCGGGCGGTCGGGGTCGGCGAGCATGTCGGCCACGAGGAGCAGCAGCCGCTCCACGATGCCGGTTGCGGTCTCCTGCGTGAACAGGTCCTGGGCGTACTCCAGCACCCCGTCGAGGCCGTAGTGGCCCTCGGCGTCGGGGGAGGCGTGCTGGCGCAGGTGGAGGGCGAGGTCGAACTTGGCGTTGCTGTAGTCGATGCGCTCTTCGGTGACGCGCAGGCCGGGAAGGTCGGGGACCCGTTCGGTCTGGTCCTCCAGGACCAGCATCACCTGGAAGAGGGGGTTCCAGGCCGCCGAGCGGTTCGGACGGAGTTCCTCCACGAGCCGTTCGAACGGCAGGTCTTGGTGGGAGTAGGCGTTGAGGTCGGTCGCGCGGACGCGCCCGAGCAGGGTGCGAAACGTCGGGTCCCCTGCGGTGTCGGTGCGCAGGACCAGGGTGTTGACGAACATGCCGATGAGGTCGTTGAGCCCCTCGTCCATGCGGCCGGCCACCGGGGACCCGATCGGGATGTCGGTGCCCGCCCCGAGGCGGGTGAGCAGGGCTGCGAACGCGGTCTGGAGCACCATGTACAGGCTCGCGTGCTCGTCCCGGGCGAGCGCGAGCAGGCCCTTGTGGGTTTCGGGGCCGATGTGCACCGGTACCGTCGCCCCCCGGTGGGAGGCGACGGGCGGGCGGGGCCGGTCGGTGGGCAGCGGCAGCGTCTCGGGGACGCCCTTCAGGGCGTCGCGCCAATACGCCAGTTGCCGGCCCCCCAGGCCGGCGGGGTCGCGGATGTCGCCGAGCAGTTCGCGCTGCCAGAGGGTGTAGTCCGGGTACTGCACCGCCAGTGGTTGCCACTGCGGGGGGCCGCCGGCGCGCCGTGCGGTGTAGGCGTCGGCCAGGTCGCGCAGCAGCGGGGTGAGCGACCAGCCGTCGGCGGCGATGTGGTGGAGCAGGAGGAGCAGCACGTACCGGTCGCCGCCGAGGGCGATCAGCCGGGTGTGCAAAGGCGGTTGCGCGGCGAGGTCGAAGACGTGGCCCACCTCCTCGCGGAGGGCGTCGGCCAGGCCGGGTTCGTCGACGTCGGTGGCGTCCAGGTCCGGTCGGGTGTCGGCGGAGGCGAGGATCTTCTGCCGCGGTGCCCCGTTCACCTCGGGGAAGACGGTGCGCAGGCTCTCGTGCCGGTCGACCAGGTCGCCCAGGGCGGCGTTCAGGGCGGCGACGTCGAGGTCCCCCTGGAGGCGGTAGATGAGCGGGATCCGGTACCCGGCCCCGTGGTCCACCTGGTCGAGGAACCAGATCCGGGACTGTGCGAACGACAGCGGGATCACGGCTGCTCCTGCGGTCGGGGCATGCGCCGCAACGTCGGCCTGCTGGTCCGCTCCGCGTTCGCGAGGCGGGCTGCCAGCGTTGCCACCGTCGGCGCCTCGAAGATCGTGCGGATCTCCACTTCCAGGCCCAGCACGCTCCGGAGGCGGCTGGCGAGCCTGGTCGCCGATATGGAGTGGCCGCCCAGGTCGAAGAAGGAGTCGTCGATTCCGAGCCGTTCGATGCGCAGGACTTCGGCGAAGAGGTCGCAGAGCACCTTCTCGTTCTCGGTCCGCGGGGCGCGCGACGTGGCGAGGACGGAGAAGTCGGGGTCGGGCAGTTCCGTGCGGTGGATCTTGCCGCTCGTGGTCAGCGGCATCCGGTCCAGGAACACCACGAGGGAGGGAACCATGAACTCCGGCAGGGAGCCGGCGACGAAGGCCCTCAGCGCTCCCTCGTCGGCGTCGGCCCCGGGCCTGGGGACCACGTAGGCCACCAGCCGTTTCCCCCCGGAGGTGTCGGAGCGCACGACGACCGCGGCCTGGGCGACGTCCGCGTGCCGGCCGAGGACGAATTCGACTTCACCCGGCTCGACCCGGAAACCGCGGATCTTCGCCTGGTCGTCGACGCGGCCGACGTAGAGCAGTTCCCCGTCAAAGGACCAGCGCACGAGGTCGCCGGTGCGGTACATCCGTTCCCCGGGGCCGTCGAAGGGGTTGGCGACGAACCGTTGGGCGGTCATGCCCGGGCGGGCCCAGTACCCGCGTGCCAGTGCCGTGCCCGCGATATACAGCTCGCCGGTGACGCCGGGGAGTACGGGCCGGAGTCCGGCGTCCAGGACGTACATGCGGGTGTTGGGGATCGGTGCCCCCACGGGTGCGGTCGTCGAGCGCCACCGGGTCAGGTCGGGGGGCAGGGTGAACGCGGTGACCAGGTGGGTCTCGGTGGGTCCGTAGAGGTTGTGCAGGCGCCGGCCCGGGAGTGCGGCGAGGAAGGCGCGGACGCCGGGGGTGAGGCGCAGCGCCTCCCCGCCCTGGCTGAGGTCGGTCAGTGCCGGTAGCCGGCGCCCCTGGACGTGTGCGGCCTCGCAGATGGCCTCCAGCATCACGTTGGGGACGCAGATCTCCTCGACCCGGTTCTCGTCGAGCCAGCGCACCAGGTGTTCGGGGTCGCGCCGCACCTGGGCGTCGGGAACGGCGAGCGGTTTGCCCGCGGTGAGGGTTTCGATGAACTCCCAGGCCGAGACGTCGAAGCTGAACGCGGAGAACTGTGCCACCGGCCCGTGCGGGGAGCCGGCCGTGCCGCTGTTGATCCATTCGGTGTGGGCGATCACCAGGTTGACCAGGGGGCCGGAGGTCATCACCACGCCTTTGGGGGTTCCGGTGGAGCCGGAGGTGTGGATGACGTACACGGGTGTGCCGGGCCGCAGGGGGGCGGTGCGGTCGGCGTCGGAGAGGTCGTGTCCGGGTTGTCGGGCCAGGCGGTCGGCCGTGTCGGGGTGGTCCAGGAGGATGCGGGGGGTGGCGCCGGGGAGGCCGGGTGCGGTCTCGGCGGTGGCCAGGACGGCGAGGGGGGTGATGTCGTCGAACAGGAACGCGATCCGTTCGGCTGGGTAGTCGGGGTCCACGGGCATGTACGCCGCCCCGGCCTTGAGGACCGCCCACACCGCGACCGCCTGGTCGGCCGAACGCGGCACCGCGACGGCGACCACGCTCTCGGGCCCCGCCCCGTGTTCGACCAGCAGCCGGGCCAGCCGGTTCACCCGAGTGTTGAACGCACCGTAGGACACCCGTTCCCCCGGGGCGAGGACAGCGTCGCGTTGCGGGGCCTCGGCGGCCCTGGCCTGGAGGAGTTCGGGCAGGGTCGTGTCGGGGACCGGCCGCGCCGTGTCGTTCCACCGCCGCAGGACGCGTTCGCGTTCGCCCGGGTGCCAGAGCTCGAACCGGCTGACGCGGCGGCCGGGATCGGCGACGGCGTCCTCGATCAGGGCGACGAGCCGGTCGACCAGGGAGACGACGGTGTCCCGGTCGAAGAGGTCCGTGCTGTACTGGACGGTTCCGGTCAGTGCCGCGGCCGGTCCGGTCCGGGTCGTCTCGTTGTCGATCTCGATGGCGAGATCGAAGGGGACGTACCCCGTCTCCACGGTCTCGGCACGGACCTCGACGCCGGGGAGCTCCAGTACGCCCGCCCGGGTGTTGCGCAGGGCCAGCACGACCTGGAACAGGGGGTGGCGGGCCGGCGACCGCTCCGAGGCGAGTTCGTCGACCAGTACCTCGAAGGGGATCTCCTGGTTGGCGTAGGCGTCGAGACAGGCCGTGCGCACCCGTTCGAGGACGTCGGAGAAGGTCGGGTCGCCGGAGAGGTCCGTTCGGATGACGAGCATGTTGGCGAAGAAGCCGACCAGGTCGCCCAGTGCTTCGTCGGTGCGCCCGGCCACCGGCGAGCCGATGGGGATGTCGTCCCCGGCGCCGAGCCGGGACAGCAGGACGGCCAGTGCCGCCTGGAGCACCATGAAGGTGCTCGCGCCGTGCTCCTCTGCGAGGGCGCCCAGGCGGCGCTGCACGGTTCCGGGGATGGTGAGTGGGACCGTGGCGCCCCGGTAGGAGGCCGCGGGCGGGCGGGGCCGGTCGGTGGGCAGCGCGATCTCCGAGGGGAGGCCGGCGAGCGCGCCCCGCCAGTGGGCGAGCTGCGCGGCCAGCAGGCTCAAGGGGTCCTCCCGCCGGCCCAGGAGGTCCCGCTGCCACAGCGCGTAGTCGGTGTAGCGCACCGGGAGCGGTCCGAAGGAGGGGGCCCGCCCGTCGTGCCGGGCGAGGTAGGCGGCCGAAAGGTCGCGCAGCAGCGGATGCACCGACCATCCGTCGCCGGCGATGTGGTGGATCACCAGCAGCAGCACGTGCTCCTGGGGGCCCAGCGCGAACAGCACGGCCCGCAGGGGTGGTTCGGACTCCAGCCCGAACCGGCGCCGCGCCTCGGCCACCAACCGGGCGGGCAACCGGTCGGGGTCGGTGGGCACCACGGGCAGGTCGACGTGCAAAGCGTCCGGGTCCAGCACCTGCTGGTAGGGGTCGTTCTCCGTCGGGGGGAAGACCGTGCGCAGCGCTTCGTGGCGCAGGACGACGTCGCGCAGCGCCGTTGCGAGGGCGGCGGTGTCCACGGGGCCCGAGAGCCGCAGCGCCATCGGATGGTTGTAGGCCGATCCCGTCCCCTCCAGCTGGCGTTGGAACCACAGCCTCGACTGGGCGAACGACAGCGGTGTGCGCCCGGAACGGTCGGACCGCCGCAGGGCGGGGCGGGCCGGGGCACCGTCGCCGATCAGCCGGGCCAGGCCCGCGGGGGTGGGTGCGTCGTACACCGAGCGGATGTCGGTCTCCCTGTCCAGGACCGTACGGATTCTGCTGACCAGCCGGGTCGCCAGGAGGGAGTGCCCGCCCAGGGCGAAGAAGTCGTCGTCGATCCCCGCCGGCAGCCCGAGGACGTCGGCGAAGACCGCGCGCAGCGCCTCCTCCACGGGGGTTCCGAAGGCGCGTCCGCTGGGGGCGTGCGCCGGGGCGGGCGCCGGCAGTGCGCGCTGGTCGATCATCCCCGACTGGGTCAACGGCAGTGCGTCGATGACGACGAGCGCCGCGGGGACCATGTAGTGCGGGAGCCGGGCGGCGAGGTCGCGCCGGACGGCCTCCTCGTCGACCGCTCCCCCGGGTTCGGGCACGAGGTAGCCGACGAGCATCTTGTCGCCCCTGGCGTCGGCGCGCGCCACCACGAGCGCCCGGCCTACGCCCGCGCAGTGGGCCAGTACCGCCTGGACCTCCCCCGGCTCGACCCGAAAGCCCCGGACCTTGACCTGGTCGTCGATCCGTCCGATGAAGTCCAGTTCCCCGTCGGGGGTCCAGCGGACGAGGTCCCCCGTGCGGTACATCCGCTCTCCCGGGGGGCCGAAGGGGTCGGCCACGAACCGCAGTGCGGTGAGGTCGGGGCGGCCGAGGTAGCCGCGCGCCAGGACCGGGCCGGCGATGTGGAGTTCACCGACGACGCCTGCGGGAAGGCGCCGCAACGCACCGTCGAGCACGTAGGCCCGGGCCCCCGCCACGGGGCTCCCGATCAGCGGGACCCGTCCGCCCGAGGAGCGGGTGAAACGCTTGCGGGTGACCTCGACAGTGGTCTCGGTCGGGCCGTAGCCGTTCCAGAAGACGTGGTCGGCCGTCCAGGTGTCCACCAGGTCGGCGGACACCGCGTCGCCGCCCACGGACATCACCCGCAGGCCGGGGAGCCGGTGGGCGGGGAGCAGTTGTGCCACACCGGGCGAGAGGTGGGCCATCGTCACCCGCTGCCGGACCATCAGGCCGTGGAGGGCGTCCGCGTCGTGACGGTCGTCGTCACTGGCGAGCACCATCGTGGCGCCGGCGGCTAGGGAGGCGAAGACGTCGAGCACCGAGGCGTCGAAGGTGAAGGCGGAGGCGGCCAGGACCCGGTCCTCGGGGCGTATCCCGTAGTCGGCGACGGAGTGGCGCAGGAAGTGCGCCAGCTCGCCGCGTTGGACCACCACTCCTTTGGGCCGCCCGGTCGATCCGGAGGTGTAGATGACGTACGCCGCCTGGGCGGACGCCGCGGTTCCCGGCTTGCGGTCGGGTGCGGGACCCGCGGACAGCGGGGCGGCTCCGGCGGCCGTCTCCTCCAGGAAGAGCGGACGGACGTCGGGCCCCACCCGGTCGGCCCGGTCGGCGAGGTCGACGGAGCTCACGAGCAGGACGGGGCGGGCGTCGCCGAGCATGAACGAGAGCCGCTCGTCGGGATGGTCCAGGTCCAGCGCCATCAGGGTGGCCCCCGACTTGAGGACCGCCAGCATCGCCACCACGGATTCCGGTGACCGCGGGAGCAGCAGGGCGACACAGGTCTCGGGGGCCGCTCCCCGCCCGGTGAGCACCGCGGCGAGGGCGTCGGCGCGCGCGTCGAGCTCGGCGTAGGTCAGGGAGGTCTCCGCGAAGACGACCGCCTGCGCGTCGGGGCGCTGTTGCACGTGGGGGGCGAGCAGATCGGACAGCGCGGTGGGTACGGCGCCGGGTTCGTGCGTCCCGGACTCCGTGGGTTCCTCGGGGGGTGCGACGACGGCGGGCTGGAACCCGGGCAGCAGGTCGGCGCGCCCGACGAGGGTGTCGGGCGCGGTGGCCACCAGGTCGAGCGCCCGCCGCATCAGGTTCAGGGCCTCGGCGTGGGCGGACGCGTCGTAGAGCTCGGGGTCGGCGTCCACCTCCAGGCGCAGGCTCCGGTCGGGGTCGATGTCCCACAGGTACAGGGAGAGGTCCTCGAACGGGCCGGCCGAGAGGTTGTGCGCGGTGACGGGGTGGCCGCCGAAGGTGTCGGGGTAGTCGAAGGCCATGACGTTCACCGAGACCGACCACGGTGTCTCGCCGGGGCGCAGGCCCAGGTCGCGGCGGATGTCCTCGTAGCGGTAGCGCTGGTGGCGGGCCGCCTCGCGCACGCGGCCGGCGCCGTGGGCCACGAGGTCGCGCACAGAGGTCCCCGGTGGCATCCGGAGGCGCAGCGGAACGATGTTGGCCATCATTCCGGGGACCGCGCGCTGGGCGCCGCGACCGCGGCCGTGGACGGCGAAGCCGAGCACGACGTCGGCCCTGCCGGTGGCGCACCCCACCGCCAGGCCGGCGGCCGTGGCCATCAGGCCGGCGAGCGACGTGCCGAGGTCGCGGGCGGCTTCTCTCAACCGGTCCGCGTCGGCGGGTTCGATGCGACACGAGAGGCGTCGGGCCCCGTCGGCTGCTCCGCGCGCGGGCCGGGTGCTGAGGCTGACCGGTCCGGGGTAGGCGTCGAGGACGCTGCTCCAGTACCGGCGGTCCGCGTCGTGCTCGGCGGAGGCGCGGTAGGCGGCGTCGGCGTCGAGCAGGGTGCGGATCGGACCGAAAGGCTCCCCCTTGTCGCCTCCCGTGTGCAGCGCGCCGTAGAGGTGGGCGAGGCGGTTGGCCACCAATGGCAGGCTGACGCCGTCGTTGATGATGTGGTGGTAGCCCTGGTACCAGTAGAAACGGTCGGCGGCGAGCTTGAGCAGGAGGTAGGTGGCCAGCGGGGCGCGGTGGAGGTCGCGGAGGCGGTGCAGGTCGCCGCGCATCAGTTCCAGGGCACGGTCGTGGGGGGCGTCCTCGGCGGTGAGGTCGTGGAACCGCAGGGGGGCGTCGACTTCGGCGAGGAGCCGCTGCGCGGGGTCCCCGTCCTCCTCGAACAGTTCGAGGTGGACCGACTGGGTCTCGCGCACCGCCAAGCGCAGTGCCTCGGCGAACACCCCGGTGTCCACCGGTCCCGCGATGTCGAGGTATTCGCCCACGTTGAGTATCGGGCTGTCCGGGGCGGCCTGCTGGGCGTGCCACAGTCCTCGCTGCCCGGCGGTGAGGTCGATGGGGTCGAAATCGCGGGCCGCCATGTTTCTCGTTTCTCCCGATCCAGGTCGTGCCGTCGAGCAGGTGTGCCGTCCGTGCGCCTCGGGTCCCGCCCCCCACGGGGGACCGGGCCGACCGGGGTCGCGGGATCGGTGTCAGGGCTCCATCGCGTCGGTCAGGCTGCGCGGCCGCATATCGGTCCAGTTCTCATCGATATAGCCCAGGCAGGCGGCCCGGGTGTCGTCGCCGAACACCGGCTCCCATCCGGAGGGGATCTCGGCGAACACCGGCCACAACGAGTGCTGGCCTTCGGCGTTGACCAGGACGAGGAAACGTCCGTCCTCGTCGTCGAACGGGTTGCTCATGGGCTCTCGTCTCTTCTGTGCCGGTGGCCCCGCCGCTTTGCGGGACGCGGGGCAGGGGTGGGGGGAACCGGGGTCGGTGGGCGTGGCGGGAAGCGGCTAGTCCAGGTAGGAATCGAGCGCGCCCCGCCTGCGCACGTCGAGGGTGGCGCAGTGGAACGATCCGCCGAAGCTGTTGAAATGACGGAAGTCGCAGGGGATGGGGGTGAATCCCCACTTCTTCAGTGCGTCGATCATGGGTGCGTCCTGCCGCTCGACGACCACGCGGTGTTCGTCGAGCATGAGGATGTTCATGGTGATCCACTTGCTGGTCAGGTAGAGCGGATGCGAGTCGGGGATGATCGGGGTGGGGGCGTGGAACACGTCCCAGCCGCGGAAGATCTCCGGTACCTTCCGCACCCGTTCGGGGTTGATCAGCAGTTTTCCGGGGGCCATCGGTACGAGGGTGGCGTCGATGTGCATCGGGTGGGGGTCGTCGAATTCGAGCACGTGGATGCGGTAGCGGTCGCCGAGGTGGCGGCGCAGCCATTCGATCCCGAACGCGTTGGTGACGTGGCTCTTCTGGGCGATGATGTCGCGGCCGCAGCGGGTGAAGTCGGCAGCGTCGAAGGTGGGCTCGAACTCCGTGACGACGAGGTGGGTCGGCTCCCCCGGGGCGGGGTCGGTCCAGGCGGGGTCGTACTGTGCGTCCACTAGTTCGGGTTTGGGGCCGGAACTCCATCGGGCTCCCCCGTGGAAGTACTCCTTGAGCAGGGGGCGATAGGCGAGGGTCTCGAAGTAGCGTGAGCGCCAGGCCAGCGGGCACTCGATGATCTCCTCGCCCACGACGAGCAGGACGTCACGGGGCATCGCGGCATACATGCCGGTGCTGGTCCAGTCCAGGGTGGAGTAGGGCTGCCGTTGGGGGATCGGCTCGGGACGGCGGACCGTCACCCCCTCGGATCTCAGTAACTGGACGAAACCCTCCAGCTCGTCGTGCGCCGCCTGGACCAGTTCCGGGGGAAAGGGCCGGCCCGCCTGTTGCCGGAACGTGGCGCGCTGGTTCTCGGGCAGCACGGGTTCCAAGGCGGTGTGCCACTGCGGAAAGCTCGCACCGTCGACGATTCCCACGATGACTTCTTCGAGCGGGTCCCATTCCGTATAAGAACGGACGGGACTCGGACCGTTTCGCCGCAGTTCAGACACCCCGCTTCACATTACTTTCCCACTTCACCGGAACACAGAGATATCGACTGGCCAGAATCGGCCATGCCGAAGGACGGGAATTTCTCTCCCACCGGAGAGCACGGGTACATCCTGGCGAAATTCAATATAGCACCTGGTCACGTCGGCCCCATTGGATCAGCCCATCGCTTTTGAGGCGCCGACAATCAATCCAAGACGATCCATTCTGCCGCAAAACATGTCAACAAAAAATGAGTGTGACCGAGATCACATTACTTATTCGATTGCCATTTGTATAGTGTCAACCGAAACCGAGATCGCCTTGGATTGAAACCCGGCAATGGGAAACGTCTTCGACCTGCGATTTTACCGATAAATCGTGCCCCGCCGACCTTCCGGCGCACACTTGAGAGAGGTCCGCCAATCGGACGGAGCGAAAACCATTGAGGGAGGAATAACCAGCCGCCTCTTCTCAAATTCCCGGCCGGCCAATTGTCAAGCCACACGGAAAGCAACAGACGAAAGTTGTGAACAAATGGCCATCAGCGACGCCGAGAAGACGGTTGCGTTCATCTACAACTCGGCGGTGGCGGCATCCGCGCTCAGTGCGGCCTGGGAACTGGGCGCACTCGACGAGCTGAACGAGAACGGGTGGCTGGACGCGCACGAGTTCGCCGAACGCCAGAACCTGGACCCGGCATCGACCCTGGGGCTCTTCCGTGCACTTGCGGCGGTGGACATCGTCCGCCGCGACGACACCAAAGTGGTCCCCTCGACCAACTTCGCCGAGTCGTTTCGCACCCGTTCCTTCTTCCACTGGCTCTCGCGCGGCAGTGCCGAACTCTTCCAGCGGACACCGGAGATCACCCGGGCAAAGAACCGCACCGGCGATTTCTACCGACGGGACAGCGCGGCGATCGCCTTCGCCTGCCGGGAGATCAGCACATTCTGCTACGACCCGTGGTTCTGGGCGGCGGTGGACGACCTCGACTTCGACTTCACCGTCGCCGCCGACCTGGGCTGCGGCAGCGGCGAACGGCTCATGCAACTGCTGCACCGGAGCCCCGGGGCCCGTGCGCTCGGATTCGACCGCGCCCTCCCCGCACTGGAGGTGGCCCGCACCGAAGCCGCCGCGACCGGCCTCGCGGACCGGGTGACGTTCGTGGAAGCGGACGTGATCGCCATGGAACCGCGCCCGGAGCTGGACGACGTCGACCTCCTCACCTGCTTCATGATGGGGCACGACTTCTGGCCACGGGCGCAGTGCGTCGAAACGCTGCGACGGCTGCGATCCCTCTTCCCCAACGCCCGCAGATTCCTGCTCGGCGACGCCACCCGGACAACCGGGATCGCCGACCAGGACCTTCCCCCTTTCACCTTGGCGTTCGAATACGGTCACGACATGATGGGGACCTTTATCCCGTCGGTCGCCGACTGGGAATCGGTGTTTGCCGAGGGCGGGTGGAAGCTGCACAGAAAACACTCCATCGACATTGCCGTCGGAGAAGTGATTTTCGAGCTCGAACCCGCCTGACGGGGAAAGCAAGCAATTCTCGCACTCATGCCGGTGAGGGGGACGACCGACGATGCCCGAGACTGTCAACCTACCCAGGTTGCACCACATCGCAATACAGACGACCGATCTCGCCAACTGCACGTCGTGGTACCAGGATTTCTTCGGATGCCGAGCCACCTGGTCGACCGACGAGTTCTCCGAGTTGACCCGGGAACGCCTTCCGGGCATCACCCGGATGGCGGAGGTGGTGGTCGGGGCCACCCGGTTCCACCTTTTCGAGCGCATTTCCCCCGCCCCCCATGGGGCCGGTGCGAACGCAACCGAATTTCAGCACCTGTGCATGGCCGTGGAGTCCCCGGCCGCACTCGACGCATGGCGCCGTAAGTGGACGGAGCTTCACCGGTCGGGACGCTACGCCTTTCTGCGCGCCGACCCGCCGTCGGAGACGGTCGTCGACAAGGACGGGGTGGAGAGTTTCTACTGCCTCGACGTCAACGGGCTCGAATTCGAGTTCACCTACGTGCCGGCAGGTCCGCGATGAGCCTTGTCTCAATCGAATCGGCGATGGCGGCCCCCGGCCCCGGCGACTGGGACTTCAGCGACTACCCCTACGGCCTGGAACCGTTGACCCTGCCCAATCCCGGCGTGGCGGTGAGCATTGCGCCCGGCTCGGTGTACGGCAGCGCAGGGGACGTCCGCCGGCTCATCGCCCAGGGCAGGTCGGGGTTCCCGGCCACCAAGCCGGCCTCGGCCGACGACCTGGAACGGCTGTTCTGGTTCCGGTGGATCATCGGACACCACATCTCGTTCGTCATCTGGCGGCTGCTCGCCGACGCCCTGTCCCAGGCGCCGGAGGACGAGGAGGGCAGGAAGGCCCTGGCCGGCACCGTCGCGACCTACGTGCGCGCCTACTGCGGCATGCTCCTCTACACCGGGTCCTGCACCCCTTCCATCTACAACGCCACGATCAGACCCAGCATGTACCGTCTGCACTCGACCTTCAGCGGTACCTGGGCCCTCGACTACCCGGCGGTGCGCAGCCTCTTTCGCGGGCGGAAGGCACCCGCGGTCCTGGGTGCGCAGACCGGGGAGGTGATGCGCGAGGTCGGGATGAGCAACCAGATCCACCTCGGGGTGTCCTCCAAGCTGGTCGAGCGCGGACGTTCCCTGCTCCAGCAGTCCATCGACGCCCCCGACACCCACCAGCCCCGCAGGTGGGGCACCGTCTTCGACTGCTACTTCCTGACCGTGCGGGCCCCGGTCCCTCCCGAACAGGTCCTGACCCAGCTGATGCGCCGGCTGAAGGCGACCGCCATCGACCTGGCCACCAACGGCCTCTACCCCGAGGCCGGGGGCGATCTCGGCCGGCTGCCCGAGGAACTGACCCGGCCGGCGGTCGTGGAGTGCGGCCGGGAGCTGACCGGCATCCTTTTCGACGTCGCCGAACGCGCCGCCGCCCTGCCCGGGGAGGGCCGATGAGTCCGATGCGGCACGGGGTCGTCATCCTTCCCGAGCACCGCTGGTCACGAGCGCGGCTGTTGTGGACCCGCGCCGAAGAACTCGGATTCGACCACGCCTGGACCTACGACCACCTGATGTGGCGGTGGCTGCGCGACGAACCGTGGTTCGGCACGATCCCCACCCTCACCGCCGCTGCCGCGGCGACCTCGCGGATCTCGCTGGGGACCATGGTGGCCAGCCCGAGCTTCCGTCACCCGGTCCCGTTCGCCAAGGAACTCATGACGGTGGACGACATATCGGACGGTCGGCTCATCTGCGGGCTCGGAGCCGGGGCCGGGGGCTACGACGACGAGGTCCTGGGCGGGCAGCCGCTGTCGCCGGGGGAACGCGCCGACCGGTTCGCCGAGTTCGTCGCCTGCACCGACGCCCTGCTCCGGCAACCCGAGACCGACTTCGAGGGGAAGTACTTCACCGCGCGCGGGGCGTCCACGCGCCCGGGGTGCCTACAGTCCCCGCGCGTCCCCTTCGCGATCGCGGCGACCGGTCCGCGGGGGATGCGCCTGGCGGCGCGCTACGCCGACATCTGGGTGACGGCGGGGCCTCCCGGGTGGAGCGAACCGCTCCCCTACTCCACGGCGGTCCCCCTGCTCGCCGACCACCTGCGCGCGCTGGACGAGGCGTGCGCCGAAGCCGGCCGGGACCCCTCGACGCTGCGCCGCCTCGTGGTGACCGGCGCGATGATCCGCGGCGTGCTCGACTCCGTCGCGTCCTACCAGGACGCGTGCGGACTGTTCGGCGGCATCGGCTTCACCGACACGGTCGTCCACTGGCCGCGCAGCGGCTTTCCCTACCAGGGCCGCACCGATGTCCTGGAGGACATCGCCGTCTCCGTCCTGAACGAGAAAACGGGAGGCCGCCGATGAGCGACCAGATCGAGTACCAGCTCGTCGACATGTTCGCCGAACGCCTCTTCGCCGGCAGCCCCCTGTGCGTGGTCCCCTGCGCGGAGGGGTTGTCGGGCGAGGAGATGCAGGCGATCGCCGCGAAGGTCAACGCGACCGAGACGGCCTTCGTGCTCCCCCCGACCACACCGGAGGCCACCTACCGGGTCCGTGTCTTCACCCCGGAGCGCGAGTCCCCCGGCGGCGGGCATTCGAGCGTGGGGACGGCGGCGACCCTGGAGCGGATCGGCGCGATCGGCCCCGGCGGGACGGTGCAGGAGAGCGCGGGCGGGCTGGTCGGTCTGACCGTGGGCGGCGGCAGGGCGACGCTCATCGGGCACGGCCCGACCGCGGGGACCGACCTCGAACCGGAACCGCTGCTCGCCGCCGTGGGACTGACCGGCGCGGACGCCGCCGGCGCTGCACCGCGGTCCGTGGGATACGGGACGGGATTCGCGTTCCTGCCGGTACAGGAATCAGCGGTCGCGCGGGCCCGGCCGGACTATTCGCGCCTGGACGCCGAAGGGCTCCCCGCCCTGTGCGTGTTCGCTTGGGACCCGCTCCGGCGGACCGCCCATGCCCGGCTGTTCGCCCCGGGTTTCGGCATTCCGGAGGATCCGGCCTGCGCGCCGGTCGCCATGGCGCTCGGCGCGTGGCTGGTCGGGGCCGGGTGGCTGCCCTCGTCGGCGGACACCCACGAGTACACCGTCGTGCAAGGGGCCGAGGTGGGACGCCCGGCGCGGCTCGACTGCTCCGTGACCCCCGGCCCCGACCACATCAGGCAGGGCAGCGTGACCGGGAACGTCCTCCCCGTCGCGGAGGGCCGCATCTGCGCCCGGCCCCCTCTCCTTCCCCGACCCTGAAAGGGTTTTTCGTGCTGTCTCGCCCCGAACTCCGCGGTACTCAAGGCGCCGTCTCCTCCACGCACTGGCTGGCCTCGGCGACCGGGATGGCGATGCTCGACCGTGGCGGCAACGCGTTCGACGCCGCGGTCGCGGCCGCTTTCGTCATCCAGGTGGTGGAGCCGCACCTGAACGGTCCGGGTGGGGACGTGCCGATCATGGTGTACGACGCGGCCGCCGAGCAGGTGTCGGTGGTCTGCGGCCAGGGCCCCATGCCCGCGGCCGCGACCCCGGACGCCTTCCGCGAACGCGGCCTGGACGCCGTCCCCGGTTCGGGGCTGCTGGCGGCCTGTGTGCCGGGGGCCTTCGGGGCGTGGCTGAGGGTGCTGCGCGATTACGGCCAACTGCGCCTGCACGACGTCCTGGCGCCGGCCATCGGGTACGCCGAGGACGGTTATCCGCTGCTGCCCAAGGCCGCGGAGATGATCGCGGTGATGGCGCCGCTGTTTCGCGACGAGTGGTCGGAGTCCGGACGCACCTACCTGAACAACGGCAGTGCGCCCAAGGCCGGCGCCCGGATGCGCAACCCCGCTCTCGCCCGCACGTTCGGGCTGCTGCTCAACGAGGCCCGCTCCGCGACCGGCAACCGCGAGGGCCAGATCGACGCCGCGATCTCCGCCTTCTACGACGGCTTCGTCGCGGAGGCGATCGACACGTTCATGCGCACCGGCGCGTTCGCGGACTCGACCGGACGACGCAACGGCGGCCTGCTCACCGGCGACGACATGGCCGGGTGGCGGGCGTCGGTGGAGGCACCGGCGACGGTGGACTACCGGGGGTACCTGGTGCACAAACCGGGGCCCTGGTCGCAGGGGCCGGTCTTCCTCCAGCAGCTCGCCCTGCTGGAGGGCTTCGACCTGGCCGGTATGGGTTTCGGCAGCGCGGACCACCTGCACACGGTCGCCGAGGCGGCGAAACTGGCCTTCGCCGACCGGGAGGCCTGGTACGGCGACCCGCTCAAGGCCGACGTCCCCTTGGCGGGGCTGCTGGACCGGGCGTACGCGAAACAACGGCGCGCGCTCATCGGCGACCGGGCGTCGGGGGTGCTGCGCCCGGGGTCCCCCGACGGCCGCAGCGCGTGGATCCCGCCGGTGCTCCAGACGCGCCCCGGCCACGAGGGCCCGGACTGGCAGGCGCAGCTGGGCAACGGCATCCCCACGGTGTTGCAGCGCACCGCGGCGAAGGGCGACACCTGCTGCGTGAGCGCCACCGACAGCGACGGCAACATGGTGGTCGCCACGCCCAGCGGCGGCTGGCTGAAAAGCTCCCCGGTGGTTCCGGGACTGGGCTTTCCCCTGGGCACGCGGGGGCAGATGGCCTGGCTGGTGGAGAACCACAACAACTCCCTGGCCCCGGGCAAGCGCCCCCGCACCACGCTGAGCCCCACCCTGGTCCTGCGGGACGGACGCCCCCACCTGGCCTTTGGCACTCCGGGGGGCGACCAGCAGGACCAGTGGACGCTGAACTTCTTCGTCAACCACGTCGACTTCGGCCTGGGGCCGCAGGCGGCCGTGGAGCGGCCCACGTTCCACACCGAGCATCCCCCGACGTCGTTCACCCCCCGCAGGACGCAGCCCCGCGTGCTCGTGGTCGAGGACGATTTCCCCCCGGAGACCATCGCCGAACTGCAACGGCGCGGCCACGAGATCGTGGTGGCCGCCAGCGGTTCGCTGAGCAAGGTCTGCGCGACGGGGCCCGACGCCGACGGCGGGGTGCTCGCAGCGGCCAGTCCCCGCGGGCAACAGGCGTATGCCGTGGCCCGGTGAGGCCCGCCCCCTGCACGACGACTCGGTTACCACGGGCCGAAAAGCACAATAATTAAGGAAATGCGGAGGAATTCCGGCGAGAAAAGGAACCACGCCGAGAAAAGCGCGGGAAAAGGGCGTCATCGGCGCCGAACGCCACCGGCCCCTCAGCGGTCGCCGGCCCGAAACACGTAGCCTTGGACCTGTTCGCGGCGGAGAAACCGCCTGGCCGTGGGCCTTTCACGGTTGAGCCTTCCACGGTCGGGCCGTTCGCGCCGGGAGGCCCGGCGGCACCGGGAAGCGGTGCCGGGCGAGAAGGCACCGCTTCGTGCGTCCGGCACCACCGATGTCCTCATACCAGAACCGCAGAAGGAATCCGATGCCGACCGGCTCCGCCTCGTCCCCGCAGCACCGACCGGGAACCGGACCGCCGAGGCTGAGCGGGGCGTTCCACCGGTTTCTGGCCGGCAGCCTGTCGAGCAACCTGGCGGACGGCGTGATGATGACGGCGCTGCCGATGCTCGCGGCGGCGCTCACCGGCGATCCGCTGGCGGTGGCCGGGCTCACCGCCGCGCGGTACCTCCCCTGGCTGCTGTTCGGATTGCTCGCCGGAGTGCTCGTGGACCGGGTCGACCGGGTCCGGGCGATGATCGTCGCCAACCTCCTGCGCAGCGCGGCCATCATCGCGCTGGCGGTGATCACCGCCACCGGAAACGGCACCATCGTCCTGCTCTACGTCGTGATGTTCACCGCGATGAGCTGCGAGATCGTCTACGACATCGCGGCAAGGGCCGTGCTGCCGTCGCTGGCCAGGGGCGCCGTGGACCGCGCCAACGCACGGCTGGTGGGCGGCCGGGAGGTCGTGCAGGAGTTCCTCGGCGCGCCCTTGGCGGGGTTCCTCTTCGTGGTCGCGGCGGCGCTGCCCCTCGCGGTCAACGCCGGCGCCTACGTGCTGGGGGCGTTCATCCTTCTCGGTCTGCCGCTGTCGGCGCGGCGCCCCTCCCCGCCGTCGGAGGTCCCTGCCCGGGACCGGGCGGGGTCGGCCCCCGGGGCGATCCGCTCGGTCTTCTGCGACATCGGCGCGGGCCTGCGCTACGTGTACGGCGACCCGCCGCTGCGCGGACTGGTGGTCTTCACCTCGGTGGTGAACCTTTCCGCGGGCGCGCTGTCCGCGGTGTTCGTGCTGATCGTGCAGAACCATTTCGGGGTGCCGGAGAACCTGTTCGGGGTGTTCCTCGCGGTGGCCGCCGTCGGGGCGATCGGCGGCGCCGCCCTGGCCGAAAGGCTCACGGTGCGAATCGGGCGCTTCGGGACGCTCGTGGGCGGCTTCCTGGCCCAGGCGGCGATGTGCCTGGTCTTCGCGTTCGCCCCGAACGCGCTCGTCGCGGCTCTCGCCTGGGCCCTGATCGCCGGGGCCGGCACCGTCGCGGCCATCGTGTCGATGGGGATCGTGCAGCAGATCGTCCCCGAACACCTCATGGGGCGCGTCGTGAGCGCCAAGCAGATGCTGGGCCTGAGTTTCGTGCCCGTGGGGGCGCTGGTGGGCGGCCTGTTGGGCCGCGTCGACCTCCGCCTTCCGCCGCTGCTGGGGGTGCTGGTCTTCACCGTCGCCACCCTGCTGGCCCTGCGTTGCTTCCGGGTGGTGGCGGCGCGCGCGGACGCCGCCGAAGCCGCGGCCCGGCGCGACGTCAGCGGCGCCCTCGACTGAGTCCGCGGGCAGCTCAGGGTGCGGGGCTCACAGCGCGGACTCGAACGCGCGGACGGGAGCGGCGGGAGTGGTCACCGGGAGGGCGAGGACCGCGCCGTCGTGGGGTGCGGGGTCGGTGAGGCCGGTGCGGGCGGAGGCGATGAAGAGCACGGGGTCGCGCTCCCCCGCCACGCACACGCTGGCGGGCTGGGCGGCCGGGACCCCGACCACCCGGTCGAGGGTGCCGTCGGGGGCGTAGCGGTGCACACGGGAGGCGCCCCACACCGCCACCCACAGGTAGCCGTCGGCGTCCACCTGCATACCGTCGGGGCTGCCGTGGTCGACGCGGGCGAAGACCGCGCGCGCGGTGATGTCGCCGTGGTCGTCGAGCGTGTAGGCGTCGATGCGCCCGTGCGCGCTGTCGGCGAGGTACATGCGGGTGCCCGCGGCGTCGAAGGCCGGGCCGTTGGGGACGGTGTAGCCGTCCAGGACCCGGGTGACGGTGCCGTCGGGGTCGGTGCGGTACAGCGAGCCCGCGTCGGGGGTGGCGTCGTAGGCCATGGAGCCGGCCCAGAAGCGGCCCCTGGGGTCGCAGCAGCCGTCGTTCATCCGGGCGGGCACGGCCGCGCCCTCCTCGGGCCGGGCCAGCCAGCGCGGTGGGCCGCCTCCCTCCTCGACGAGGGCGATGCCGGTCCCGGCCGCCGCGATGTAGGAGCCGGGCCGGCCCGCGACGGGGGCGACTGCGCCCAGGGGGACGTCGAGCCGGACGAGGGTGCGCGGCGGCCCGGGCAGCGCCGGGTCCAGTGCGAGGAGCCGGCCGGCGAGGATGTCGACCATGAGCAGGTCGCGGCCGGTCCAGCGCAGCCCCTCCCCCAGTTCGTGGCGCTCGTCGTGCCATGGGGCCGGGGCGCGGCCGGTGAGGGTGTCGAAGCCGTCGGGGCTGTTCATCGGGGGGTCTCCTACCATTCGGCGAATGAACCGTCGGCGTGGCTCCACATTGGGGAGCGCCAGCGGTGGCCGTGTTCGTCGGCGCGGCGCACGGCGGCCTCGTCGACGTCCACGCCCAGTCCGGGGGCGGTGGTGCGGTGGATGTGGCCGTCGGGGAAGTCGAAGGGGCGGGCGTCCACGACGTAGTCGAGGAGTTCGGCGTCGCGGTTGTAGTGGATGCCGATGCTCTGTTCCTGGATGAGGAAGTTGGGGGTAGCGAAGGCGACCTGGAGGCTGGCGGCGAGCGCGATGGGTCCCAGGGGGCAGTGCGGGGCGAGTTGGACGTCGTAGACCTCGGCCAGGGACGCGATGCGGCGCACCTCGGAGATGCCGCCGGCGTGGGAGAGGTCGGGCTGGGCCACGGCGATCCCGGCCTGGAGCGCGGGGAGGAAGTCGGCGCGGGAGAACAGCCGCTCGCCGGTGGCGACGGGCACCGTCGTGGAGTCGGCGAGCCTGCCGAGCAGGTGGGTGTGCTCGGGCAGCAGCGGCTCCTCCACGAACATCGGGTGCAGCGGCTCCAGCAGGGGCAGTACGCGGCGCGCCGTGGCCGCGGTGAAGCGGCCGTGGAAGTCCACGGCGACGTCACGGTCGTCGCCCAGGGCCTCGCGGACCCGGGCCACGCGCTCCACGACGCCGTCGAGTTCGCGCGGGGTCGCCGAGCGGCCCATGATCCCCGAGGCGTTCATCTTGACGGCGGTCAGCCCGGAGGCCACGCGTTGGGCGACGGCGTCGGCGAGTTGGGACGGGTCGTCGCCGCCGACCCAGCCGTAGACGCGCACCCTGTCGCGGACGGGGCCGCCGAGCAGTTCGTGGGTGGGCACGCCCAGGCGCTTGCCCGCGATGTCCCACAGCGCCTGGTCCAGGCCGGCGACCGCGCTGGAGAGCACGGGCCCGCCCCGGTAGAACCCGCCCTTGGTGAGGCGCTGCCAGTGGTGCTCGATGGGGGTGGGGTCCTCGCCCAGCAGCAGTTCGGCGAGTTCGTGCACGGCGGTGCGCACCGTCTCGGCGCGTCCCTCGACGACCGGCTCGCCCCAGCCCACGATCCCGTCGTCGGTCTCCACGCGGCAGAACAGCCACCGCGGGGCGACCAGGAACGTCTCGATGCGGGTGATCTTCATGCGGTGGACCCTCGTTCGTGGTCGTCGTGGGCGCGCCGGTTCATGGCGGTCGCGCGGCGCAGGTCGGTCTCGGCCTTGTCCAGCAGGGCGCGCATCGCCGCTTCGGCGGCGCCGGGGTCGCCGGCGGCCACCGCCTCGGTGACGGCGCTGTGGCTGGGCACCGGGTCGTCGTGGACGGCTCCGTGGACGAGGCGGTCGCGTTCGGACAGCCCCGCGGCGAAGAAGACGTCGGTGCGGGTGAACATCTCGTTGTGGGTGGCGGCGAGCATGGCGCGGTGCCAGGCGAGGTCGGCCGCGGTCTCCTCCTCGGCGGTGCCCCGCACCGACGCGGCGATGCGGTCGATGGCGGCGCGCAGCACCACCACGTCCTCGTCGGTGCGGCGCTGGGCGGCCAGGCGGGCGGCGGCGGGTTCGATGGCGGCGCGCAGTTCGGCCAGGTCGCGGAAGAAGGTGTCGGCGGCGCCCGCCGCGACCTGCCAGCTGACCACGTCGGGGTCGAGGAGGTTCCACTGCGCGCGGGGCCGCACGAACGTGCCCTTCTTCTGCCGGGAGTCCACGAGTCCCTTGGCCGCCAGGACCTTGATGGCCTCGCGGATGGCGGTCAGGCTCAGGTCGAGCTCGGTGCTGAGGGCACCGAGGTCGATGGTGTCGCCTTCCCGAAGCTCGCCCGCCAGGACACGTGTGCCCAGCAGCCGCACCGTCTGGCCGTGTACTCCCCGACCCACATAGGCCGCCATCGTGTTCTCCGTTCTCCCCGTCGCGGCCGTCCCCGTCAGGACGACGCCTTGTAGATGCTCCACCCTCCGTCGACCGGAATGCTCGCCCCGGTGACGTAGGACGCCTCGGCCGAGGCGAGGAAGGCGACGACGGCGGCCACCTCCTCGGGGTCGCCCAGTCGTCCGGCGGCGGTCTGGGCCGCGCTTTGGCGCCGGTCCTCCTCGCTGACCCCGTCCCAAGCCGCGGTGCGGATGGGTCCGGGCAGGACGCAGTTGACCCGCAGGCCGGGCCCGTACTCCACGGCCAGTTGGCGGGTCAGTGCGGTCAGCCCGCCCTTGGTGGTGGCGTAGGCGGGGCGCCCGGGCAGGCCGAACCAGGCGTGCACGGAGGAGGTGATGACGATGCTGCCGCGCTGGTCGAGCAGGTCGTCCAGGCAGGCGCGCACGCCCAGGAACGTTCCGGTGAGGTTGACGGAGAGCTGGCGCTGCCAGGACTCCAGGGCCGTTTCGTGGGCGGGGGCGATCTCGACGGTGTAGGCGTTGGAGACCAGGGTGCCCACGGGGCCGAAGGCGTGCGCGGCTTCGGTGACGCGCGCCCACCCGGACTCGTCGGAGACGTCGGCGTGCACCGCGACCGCGCGGCCCCCCGCCGAGCGGATCCGCTCGGCGGTCGCGGCGACGTGCGGGGAGACGTCGGCCAGCACCACGGGGGCGCCGTCGGCGGCGAAGCGGTGCGCGACGGCCGCGCCGATCCCCTGGGCGGCGCCGGTGACCACGGCGACCGCGCCGTTGTCCTGCTGGTCCTGCATGGTGGGCTTCCTCGTCATCGCTGGTCGGTGGGTCCTTGGGGCGCGGGGGTGAATTCCACGGCGGCGTCGGGCGTGCCGCGTGGGACCGGGGTGTCGAAGCGCAGCGGCAGTCCGGGCAGGGCGGTGCCGAGCCGCACTCGGGGACGGCCGTCTGCCGGGCGGCAGTGCAGCGTCCCGCGGGTGAAGGCGGTGAAGGCTCCCGACAGGCGGGTCCCGTCGGGCGTGGAGGACAGGCGCGGCGGCTCGCTCCAGAAGCCGTCGGGGGTCACGTCGGTGACGGCGGCGGTCCCGGAACCGAATCCGGCGTCGATGGTCAGGGTGGTGGAGTCTCCGGGGGCGAGGTCGGTGAGCGGGCCCAGGGCCTCGCACTCCACGATCCGGTCGGCGGGGAACAGTCCGCCCAGGTGCTCCAGGGGGTGTTCGGGCGGGTACTCCAACCACACCTCGGCCCGCGACCCCTGGTCGGGGTAGGGGGCGCCCTCTACGACGTCGAAGCGCTGGGTCATGGTCCCCGCGGCTCCCACGCAGGCCAGCCAGCCGGTCGCGGCGGGGAACCCGGCCTTGCCGATGACGTCCTGGGCGGGCACGCGCAGGACGCCGGGGTGGGACTGCTCGACCCGCGGGTTGGCGTCGCCCGCCACGAGCGGGACGACCGCCGAGGGGTCCGCGGAGTCGGCGGTGCCCACGTAGACGCCCTGGGCACTCGCGTGGCCGACGGGTTCGGCGCCGAGCTGGGTGACGTTCCACAGCGCCCAGCGGCGCGGGGTGTCGGAGGTGTTGTGGGCGGTGAGCTCCAGCCGGTAGCCGCTGCGGCCGGGGGCCAGGGTCAGGCGACGGCGCAGCCGCAGCCCGGTCCTGGGGTCGTCGCCGCTGGTGAGGGTGAGGGTGACCGCGCCGTCGGCCCCTGTCGCGACGGCGCGGTCGTACTCCCCGGAGTCCAGCACCGGGTCGGGTGGGCCGGCCCACTCGTGGGGGCCGTCCCACCCTTGGGGCGCGGGCCAGGTCTTGTCGCCCCCGAAGTTGCGCCAGGCGCTCATGGGGCCGCTGGTCGGCGCGGGCCGCTCCCCGTCCACCGGGTGCAGGTCGGCGCCCAGCAGACGGGGGTTGCGGTACAGGAACTCCGTTCCCCGGTGGAGCGCGGAGAGCAGCCGCCCGCCCAGCGCGGGCACCACACCCAGGCGCAGCACCCCGTTGTCCAGGTACACCACCTCGTAGGGTCCGGTGGTGTCGTGCTCGACGCGGACGGCGCCGCTCACCGGTCGTCCTCGTCGACCAGGACGACCTTGCCGCGGCTGACGCCGGCGGCCAGCCGGTAGGCGGCGTCGGCGTCGGCGAGGCCGAAGCGGTCGGAGACGACCTTCTGCGGGCTGAGGCCCCAGCGCACCAGGTTGGTGGCGAGCTCGGCCATGGTGGGCAGCGACGTCACCCAGGAGGCGTAGAGGGTGAGCTGCTTGTGCAGCAGGGTGTCCGACACCTCCGTCTCCAGGGTGCCGCCCTCGCCGACCAGTGAGACGCGTCCCCACTCGGCGGCGTTGTCCAGGACGGTGGTGCGGCCGGGGCGCGAGCCCGAGCAGTCGATGGCGGTGGCCGCGCCGCGCCCGCCGGTGGCCGCGGCGATGGCGTCGGCGGCCTCGTCGGGGCCGGCGAGGGTGTCGAAGACGTCGAGTCCGGCGGCCCACTCGCGGCGCTGGGCGGAGGGCTCCACGCCGATGACGCGGGCCGCGCCCATGCCGCGCCCGATCATCCCGGCCGCCAGCCCCACGGGGCCCAGGCCCACGACGAGCAGGTCGCCGTCGCCGTTGACGCCGATGCGGCGCAGCCCCTCGTAGGCGGTGCCGAAGCCGCAGGCGATCAGCGCGCCGTCGACGTGGGTGAGCGCGTCGGGCAGCGGCACGCAGGTGGCCTCGTCGGCGAGGAGGTACTGGGCGTGGCCGCCGTCGCGCTGCCAGCCGTAGGCGGCGCGCTGGGCGCCGGTGCAGCTGATCATGAAGCCGCGGCGGCAGTTGTCGCACACCCCGCATCCGGCGATGTGGTAGACGATGACGCGGTCGCCGGTGCCGAACTTGCGGCAGCCGGGCCCGGACCGGACGACGGTGCCCGAGGGTTCGTGCCCGGCGACGACGCCGCGGTAGGCGGGGCCGTCGATGCCGCGGTGGGTCTTGTGCTCGTGGTAGATGAACCCGATGTCGCTGCCGCAGATGCCCGACGCGCCCACCTTGAGCAGGAGCTGGCCGGGGCCGGGCTCGGGTACGTCGAGGTCGCGCACCACCGCCGTGGAGTCGCCCGGCAGGTAGACGCCGCGCATGGTGTGGGGTCGGTCCCCGCTGGTCGTGGTCATTGTCGCCGTCCCCTTCCCCTAGACGAGCCTGGTGGCCGCGTTGCGGCGGCTGATGATGACGTTGACCAGGACGGCGGCGACGATGATGAGGCCGCGCACGACGTCCTGGAAGAACGAGTTGACGCCCAGCAGGACCAGGCCGTTGCTGATCACGGTGATGAAGACGACGCCGAGGAGGGTGCCCAGCAGCGAGCCCCGTCCGCCGGCCAGGGCGGTGCCGCCGATGACGACGGCGGCGATCACGTCGAACTCCAGGCCGGCTGCCGCGCCGCCGTTGCCCGAGCCCAGGCGGGCGGCCAGGAGCACGCCGGTGATGGCGGCCAGCAGGCCGGTGGTGGCGAACAGCAGCACGCGGACGCGGTTGACGTTGAGCCCGGCCAGGCGGGCGGCCGCGGCGTTGCCGCCGATGGCGAAGACGGTGCGGCCGTAGGCGGTGTACTTGGCGAGGTAGGCGAAGACGCCGAACAGCACCAGCATCACGATCGCCGCGGTGGGGATGCCCAGGATCGAGCCGCCCAGGACGTCGAAGACGGCGCTCTCGGGCAGCGGCACCGGCAGGGCGTCGGTCATGTACAGGGCCAGACCGCCCAGCACGCTCCACAGCCCCAGGGTGGCGATGAAGGAGGGGACGTTGAAGCGGGCGCGCAGCCAGCCCGCCAGGGCGCCCCACGCGAAGCCGAGGGCCAGGGTGAGGACGATGGCGCCGCCCACCCCCAGGCCCCATTCGGCCGATCCCTTGGCCACGATGACCGAGGCGAAGGCCACGGCCGGGCCGATGCTGATGTCGATCTCGCCGGAGATGATGACCAGGGTGACGCCCCAGGCGGCGATGCCGATCATCGCGGCGTTGCGCAGCAGGCCGAGTTGGTTGTCGACGCTGAGGAAGCCACCGGCGGTGGAGCCCAGGACGATGTAGAGCAGGACGATCGCGGCGAGCAGCCCGATCTCGTTGAGGCGGTGGCCGTACCGGGCGAGGAAGCCCGAGGAGGCGGTGTTCGCCGGTGGCGTGGGTGCGGTGGTGGTTGTCATTGGTTCCTCGCCGGTCACGCCGCCATCGCGGCGGCCATGATGGTGTCCAGGGTGATGTCGGCGCCGGTGAACTCGCCCGCGAGCCGACCGGCTCGCATGGTGAGGACCCGGTCGCAGACCAGGGGCAGTTCCTCCAGCTCGCTGGAGACGAACAGCACGGCCGCGCCTTCGGCGGCGAGTTCGCGCACGATGCGGTAGATCTGCGCCTTGGCCTCGACGTCGACGCCGCGGGTGGGCTCGTCGAGGAGCAGGATGCGGCTCTGCGCGTGCAGCCAGCGGCCGATGACGGCCTTCTGCTGGTTGCCGCCGCTGAGGTTGACGATGGGGGTGTCGGGGCGGGCGGTCTTGATGGACAGCCGTTCGATCAGGCCGCGGCCGATGCCGTCGACCCGGGCGGGGCTGACGGTCCCGGCGGTGGACGCGCCCTTGAACCAGGTGAGCACCATGTTCTCCGAGACGCCCAGGAGCGGGACGACCCCTTCCCCCTTGCGGTCCTCGGGGGTGATGCCCACGCCGAGGCGCTTCATCACGGCGGGGGTGGGACGGGTGACGCGTTGGCCGTCGACGGTGATGCTGCCGGCGCCGGCGGGCAGGAACCCGCTGATGGCGCGCAGGAGTTCGGTGCGTCCCGACCCCATGAGGCCGCCCAGCCCCAGGACCTCGCCCCGGTAGAGGTCGAAGGAGACGTCCTCCAGTTTGGGCGGGACCGACAGCCCGCGCACCGACAGCAGCGGCGTGGCCGAACGGTCCACGTCGGCCTCGGTGCGCTCGGGCACCTCGTCGGCGGCCTCGCCCAGCATCAGGGAGACGATGCGGGCGGTGGTGGCCCCGGCGACGTCGGTGGTCTCCACGACCGCGCCGTCGCGCATGACGGTGACGGTGTCGGCCACGCGGCGGATCTCGTCGAGGCGGTGGCTGACGTAGATGACGCCGACGCCGCGCCCCGCGATGCGGGTGACCGCCGCCAGGACGATGTCGGCCTCGCCGGCGGCCAGGGCGCTGGTGGGCTCGTCGAGGATGAGCAGGCGCGGTCGGGCCCGGAACGCGCGGGCGATCTCGACGAGCTGCTGGCGGGCCAGCGGCAGGTCGGCGACGATCGCGTCGGGGTCGATGTCCAGGCCGAGCTCGGCGAAGACCTCGCGGGCCTCGGCGCGCATCCGGGGGTAGTCCACGCGTCCGGCGGTGCGCGGCCACACGCCCAGGAACAGGTTCTCGGCGGCGGAGATCTGCGGGACCAGGCTCAGTTCCTGGTAGACGGTGCCCACGCCCAGTTCGGTGGCGCGGCGCACCCCGCCGTCGCCCAGGGGTGAGCCGCCGACCTCCACGGTTCCGCTGTCGGGGGTCTCCACGCCCGACAGCAGCCGGATCAGGGTGGACTTGCCGGCGCCGTTGCGGCCCAGCAGGGCGCGGACCTCTCCGGCGCGGACCTCGAAGTCGGCCGCGTCCAGGGCGCGCACGCCCGGGTAGGTCTTGGTCGCCCGCCGCGTCGCGGCCACGACCGGTCGGTCATCGCTCATGGGGACTCCGTAGCTGAAAGGACGGTGGGACGGGGCTGGTGTGCGGGCCCGGGGTTACGGGATGCCGTCGGGGTGGGTGTCGAGCCACTCCTGGGCCTGCTCGCCGGTGCTGTAGAGCTCGATGGGCGCGTCGACGACGAACTCCTCGGGCTCGCGGCCGGCGATGACGTCCTCGGCGATGCCCGCGGCCATGCGACCCACGGTGATCCCGGAGATGTCGACGTTGGCCTTGAGGATGGTGTTGTCGACGAGGGCGCGGGCGGCGTCGGTGGACATGTCGCTGCCGAAGACGACGACCTGGCCGGACTTGCCGCCGCCGCGCACCGCGCGGACCGCGCCCATGGTGGCGCCGCCGGCCTCGCCGTAGAAGGCGTCGAGGTCGGGGTGGGCGGTGAGCAGGCGCTCGCCGACGTCGACGGCCTCGTCGATGGTGGCGCCCTGCTGGTTGGCGACGATCTCGGCGTCGGGCAGCTCGGCGAACAGCGCCTCCTCGAAGCCTTCGCGGCGCTGCTTGCAGACCTCGGCGAACTCGCAGTTGAGGACGGCGATCTTGGGGGCGTCCACGCCCTCGGCGGCGAAGTGCTCGGCGGCGGCGGCGCCCAGGAGGCGGCCGAACTCGTGCGGGTCGCCCAGGATGTAGGCGGTGACGTACTCCCGGGCCGCTTCGTCCTCGATGCACGTGTTGTAGCAGATCACGGGGATGCCGCTCTCGTGGGCGAGGCGCACCGCGGGGATGGAGGCGGTGGCCGAGACCGGCGAGAGGACGAGGGCGTCGACCTTGGCGGAGCTGGCGGTGTCGACGAACGTGCTCTCCTCGGAGGCGTCGCCCTGGGCGTTGAGCTCCAGCAGTTGCAGGCTGCGGCCGGACTCGTCGGCCTGGTCCTGCATCCCCTTGCGGACTCCGGCGTAGTAGCCCTGGGCGTCCATGTAGACGACGCCGATGCGTCCGTCCTCACCGAGCTTGGCGTCGCAGCCCGCGATCAGTACCGCGCACATGGCCGCCGCGAGCGCGGCGACGGCGCGCCGCGAACGTGTCCCCATCGAACCTCCTTGACCCGTGCCGACCGGCTGACCTGTGCGGACGACCTCGATGACTGACAGAGAGCATGCCACTGTGATGCGCGTTACGTCAATATTAAATACTAATTAATGAATTAATACGACGATTGGCGGCAGGCTGCAGCCCCGCACGACCACCCCGGCGGAGATCGCAGCGCATTGGTCACACCTTTGCCCCGGCCGGCCGGACGGGCCGGCGCGGGGAGCAGCGTCCACCAGGGGCGCCGCCGACCACCCTCGGGCCGCCCACTGAGCACTCGCGAATGGCTCGACCCGCCATCGGATGATCCAAACGGCGCTACGCGAAGGGCAGACCGAGGATGACGGAGGGCACGACCAGCAGGTTCCGCACTTCTAGTACATTTGTACTTGTACTTATGTACTAACTCAAAGGAGCAAGAATGGTGTTCCCGATCTCCGGTCGGCCGGCATGCGGGGAACACCCGTGACCCCCCGCAAGGACCCGAAGGGACGCAAGCGCGCCATGCTGGAGGTCGCCGCACAGGAGATGGTCGCCAACGGGTACGAGGCCCTGACACACCGCCGGGTGGCCGAACTGGCCGGGGTACCGCTGGGCGCCACCACCTACTACTTCACCTCGCTGCACGAGCTGCGCACGAGCGCGCTCCAGGTCGTGGTCGAACAATGCGAGGAGGAGTTGCGCGAGATCGCGCAGGCCGTCCAGTCCTGTCGGGGAAGCGCCGAGGGCATCGCCGCACAGTTCGCCTCCTACTTGAGCGACCGCGCGAGGTTGCAGGCCGAGAACCTGCTCTACTACGCCGGGGTGACCCAGCCCGAGCTGCGCCCGTTCGCCCAGCTCTGGATACGACGGATAACCGAGATCCTCTCGGAGTACACCGCCCCCGAGGCCGCCCAGGCCACGGCGGTCTACCTGGACGGCGTGATCCTGCACGCCCTGCTGCACGACCGGCCCATCGACGAAGCGGCGCTGCGCATGGCCATCGCCGCGCTGATGAGTACATCCCTGGAGAAGAAACCGTGAGCACGCCGCCCACCTTCGGCACACCGAGCGCTACCGCAGGCCACCTGTCACCCGGCCGCCGCTGGGCGGCCCTGGCGGTGCTCGCCATGAGCCTGCTGGTGGTGGTCATGGACATGACCATCCTCAACGTCGCGCTGCCCGAGATCGCGGGGGCGCTGTCCCCGACCGCGGCCCAGCAACTGTGGATCGTCGACGTCTACGCGCTGGTCCTGGCCGGCCTGCTGGTCACCATGAGCACCCTGGGCGACCGCTGGGGCCGCAGAAGGATGCTCCTCATGGGCTTCGCGATCTTCGGCGGTGCGTCCCTGCTGATCGTGGTCGCCGAGTCGGCGCCCGTGGTCATCGCCGTACGCGCCCTCCTCGGCCTGGGTGGGGCGATGATCATGCCGGCGACCCTGTCGATGATCCGCAGCCTCTTCACCGATCCGGCCGAACGCGCCCGGGCCCTGGGGATCTGGGCGGCGGTGGCCTCACTCGGGGCGGCCGTGGGACCCATCGTGGGCGGATTGCTGCTGGAACACTTCTCCTGGCATTCGGCGTTCCTCGTCAATGTCCCGTTGATGGCCGTGGCCGTCTTGGCGGGCCTGCTCCTCCTCCCCGAGGCACGTAACCCGCGCCCCGGCCGGTGGGACGCCCCGGCCACCGTGCTCTCGATCGCGGGCATGGTCGCCCTGGTGTGGGGCATCAAACGGGTCGCCAAGGAAGGCCCGACCGACCTGCTGGCGGTGGCCGCGGTGGCGGTGGCGGTGGCCCTGCTCGCCTGGTTCGTGATGCGCTGCCTCCACAGCGACTCCCCGTTGCTGCGCGTGCGCCTGTTCGCCGTCCCCTCGTTCACGGCCGGGACGCTGGCGGCCCTGTTCATCACGCTGGCCATGGGGTCGGCCCTGCTGCTCGCCGCTCAGTGGCTCCAACTCGTGCAGGGGCTGTCGCCCCTGCAGGCTGGAGTTCGGCTGCTGCCGCTGGCCGTGGCCGCCGCGGTGGTCTCCCCGTTGGCCCCGGTCCTGGCCCAGCTCATCGGTGCCCGCACCGTCCTGGTGGGCGGCCTCGCCATGTCGGGCCTGGGCTTCGTGGTCCTGGCCGCAGCCCCCGCTCCGCTCTCCTACACACCGGTCGCGGTCTTCCTCGCCCTACTCGGGGCCGGGATGGGAGCCCTGGCCATCGCCTCGGCGATCATCATGTCGGGGACCCCGGCCGAACACGCGGGCAGCGCTGCGGCCATCGAGGAGACCGCCTACGAGCTGGGGGCACTGCTGGGCGTGGCCATCCTGGGGAGCGCGGCGGCGTCCCTGTACCGAGCCGAGCTCCCGGCCTCGACCCTGGCCGCCGCCGGACTCGGCCCCGATCAGGTGGGGGTCGCTCAGGAGTCCCTGGGCGGCGCCCTCAGTGTCCTGTCCGACCTGGGCCCGGCCGGGGCGGCGGCGGCCACCCAGGCTCAAGAGGCGTTCACCCAGGGGTTGTCGCTGCTCGGTGGTATCGGCGCGGCGATCATGCTGGTCGCGGTGGTCGTGGTGTTCTTCCTGACCCCCAAGGGCCTGGACGTCACCAAAGGCCATTAGGAAACCGGTGCCCAGCCGCCTGGCCGACGGGGCCGAACGGTGCAGGCGGCCGGGGCCGGGACCATCCCCGCGTGCGCGGGGAGCACGGTTGACCGGCGGCGTAATGGCTCGGGAAAGCGGGACCATCCCCGCGTGTGAGAGACCTTAATCAGGGGCGGCGTCCACTTCGGGCGTCGCCTCTTCGCATGTCAGACCCCATGGTCGTGACCTGCACCGATCGCGCGAGTTGGGCGAACCAGGGGCGATAGTGTCTCATCCATTGCCATCTTTCCCCGTCTGTTCCCGTCCGTTCTCATCCATTCTCATTTTTCCCGGGCCATGCACGGGCCAAGGCCCGGGCCCGAACCGGCCTACCGTCCAGGCTTTGAGCGCTGGTAGCGCGGCGTTCGGGGGTACTGGCCCGTGGCGGTTCGATACCGCCTCGGGCCGGTTGGGGTCGTCCGGGCATTCCCCGATCACCGGCTGGGGTGAGGCGGTGGCGGCGGTGAGGGTGGCGGGATCTGGTCGCGGGCGCGCGTCGTGGCGGGAGGATCGGGGGCCGCAAGCTGGTTGGCGCAAGGGCGGGGGCGTGCCCCCTGCCCCGGTATTTGAGCCCTGGCCCCCGATCCTTAGGGTCCCGCCGCGAAGGGTGCGGGTGGACAGATCCGGACACCCGACTCTTACCGGTTGCCTGGAGCGTCGTCATCGGGGTCGGGCCGGTCGGGGTTGGCACCGAACGACAGCGGGTTTTCCTTGTAGTAGGCGGCCATGATGCGCATCGCGCGGCGTTCGTCCAAGCGCTGGTGCAGGGGGTTGGTTTCGCGTTCGGTGTCCCATACGGCGATGCCGGTCTCCACGGCCTTGGTGCGCACCCGGCGGTTGATGATCTCGCCCGCGCGTCGGCCCAGTCGGCGGGTGGGGGTCCATTCTTCGCGGGTGCAGGTGATGACGGTCGCGCCGCGTTCTTTCAAGATGGCGGCGATCGCTTGGGCGCGGGCCTCGAAGCGGGCGGCGTCCTCGCGCTCTTGCTGTTGCTGGGCGCGTTGGTGGGCTTTGGCGGTGGGTGCGGTGTGGATGTGGCGGATGTTGTCCGACATGGGCCGAACCCTATAAGCGGGGCGCACCGGTGTGTCTGGTGTGTTGGGATTTCGGTCATGGCGCGAATCGGTCAGTGGTGGCGGGGGTTGCTTGCGTGGGTGCGTGGAAGGTGGGGGGTGCTGGCCACGTGGTGGGTTGGGGTGTGGCGGCGCTTCGGTTGGTGGGTGGGTGGGCCGTTGGCGGTGGTGGGCGCGTTGGCGGTGTTGTTGTTCGTGTTGTTTCCCATGACGTGGTGGGTGGCCGGTCCCACGGTCTATGAGGGGTTGGCTGTTCCTGAGTTGGGGCCAAGTCCTTCGGTTGAGGAACGCGCGGCGCGGGCCACGGCGGCCAAGGAGAACGCGGCTGCGGTCAACGCGGTGCGTCAAACGTTGTTGCAGG
Source organism: Nocardiopsis ansamitocini (assembly GCF_030268225.1). Classification (GTDB taxonomy): domain Bacteria; phylum Actinomycetota; class Actinomycetes; order Streptosporangiales; family Streptosporangiaceae; genus Nocardiopsis_D; species Nocardiopsis_D ansamitocini. The sequence continues at coordinate 119,832 of NZ_BSQG01000010.1, forward strand.
GGTTTGGTGGGACGGCGGCGTTGACGGCTCTGGTGTTCACCGCGCGCAGTTACCTGCTCAACCAGCGTGGCCAGTACACGCAGCGTTACAAGGACGCCATCGAGCAGTTGTCCTCGGAGCAGATGGCGGCACGCATCGGGGGGATTTATGCCCTTGAGCATGTGATGCGCGAGTCCGAGCGTGACCACGAAACCGTGGTGGAGGTCCTGGCCGCGTTCGTGCGCGAGAACGCCCCTCGTAATACGGTGACTCCTCAGTCGGTGGTGTCTTCACCATGGGGGCAGCGGATGCATCCCCCTACAGGGGTCGAAGAGCCTGCGGCTCCCGTGGAGGCGAAGAAGGGGCCGCCCACGGATGTGCAGACCGCGTTGACCGTGATCGGACGCCGCCCCAAACGACCCGAGAAGAACCGCGTTGACCTGTCCAACACCAACCTTCAACAAGCGAACTTGCGTCGGGCCAACCTGCAAAACGCGAACCTACGCGAAGCCAACCTGCAAAACGCGTACTTAACCGAGGCAGACCTCCAAGAAGCAGACCTACGCGAGGCCAATCTGCAAAACGCGCGTGTAGGAGGAGTCAACCTACAAAACGGGAATCTGTACAAAACCAACCTGAAAAACGCAAAACTAGGAATAGCCAACCTGCAAAACGCGAACCTACGCGAAGCCAACCTGCAAAACGCGTACATACGCAGGGCAGTCCTTCAACACGCGTACCTGGACGAGGCCAAGCTTGACTACGCCGACCTGCGCGGGGCAACAGGTGTGGATCTCACTGGGGTTGCCTCTCAAGAGGGCGTTGTGTTGGATTCTGACAATGGGAAGCCCTTTGGCGACGGTTCCGGGTGAGGGGCTGGTGCCGGCCGGGCGGTGGGTCACCGCGGATCAACGGTGAGGGCCGTCGCTGGGGGTGTGGGTGTTGGCGCGCAGGCGCAGGCCGTCACCAGCCACGCGCGGCGGTGGGGGCGGGCTGAACGCGGAGGGCGTGGAGGTCGCGCGGGCGGGCCGAGCGCGAGCACCCGACGAAGTCGGGCGCGCAGCGCGCTGTGCCCAGCCAAGCGCGTACCGACTCGCGCCCGGCGGCTCCCACGCACGCAGCCGCCCGCCTGCGCGTAGCGCAGGCGGGCGGCCCTTGACCTGTTAGGGAAACTCATCACACACCCAAAACCCACCAGCCCCCGACACCGGACTGAGTGCGGATAGGTCCCTGTGACCGCAATCCGGGCGACTACAGCGTCCCGGTCTGTACATCCCTCAGGAAAGCGGTCCACTCCCCTACCGGAAACAACAACGTCTCCTTGTCCCGGTTCTGAGTGTCGCGCACGACCGCACCGATGGAGGTTTCGGCGACCTCTACGCAGTTGCCCCCGTTCGGGCCGCTGTAGCTACTGGTATGCCAATGCGGGCTAGTCATCGGGAAGTCCTTCCATGGTCGCCCGGATGAACTCCAGAGAATCCCCGGGCGAAAGAGCGTCGGCCTGAACAGCGCCGAAAACCAAGTGTAGATACTCCAGTTCGCGGGTGTCGTCAGTGGTTGCACCGCCCAGCGCGTGCTCTGCGTAGCCAACGGGAGGCCGGTCGGGGAAGCTCATGATCCGAAATGGCCCACCAAGCCCGGGGTGCGTGGGCCGCGCGCTGGGAAGCACTTGAAGCCGGACGGTCTCACACCCCATGCGGAGTAGGTGGTCAAGCTGCTCCCGCATGACGGCCACACCACCCAACATGCGGGTTATAGCGGAATCGTCCACGACAAACCAGGTGGCCGGACGGTCCGCACGGGTGAGTAGGGCTTGGCGTTGAACTCTGGTTCGGACAAGCCCGTCAACCACGTCGGGTGCAAACCATGAGCTACCCGTGCGTATCACGGCGTGGGCATACGCCCCGGTCTGGAGCAGGCCGGGGATGAGAAGCGGCTGATACTCCCGAATGGTGGTCGTGGTCTGCTCCAGAACAAGCACGTCCCGAAACCACGAGGGGCTGTCTCCCGCGCTGCTGCTCAGCGACACCCACAGACGCAGCAAGGAGCCGTTTGTGTCACACACCCGGTCAAGCGCTTCGGCGTGAGCGCGTTGGGGCCTGCGCGCCCCGGTCTCCAGGGAACTGATCGTTGACCGCCCCCACCCGGTCGCTTTGGCCACCTGAGCTTGTGTGATACCCGCCAGCTCGCGTGCGCGGCGTGCGTCCAACGCGAACCGTGCCCAGTGGTCATGTGGTCCATTTGCCATGTCACAAGGCTGACACCTTGCGTCACAAAATGTCTGTGGCAGCCGCGCTAGTTTCGTGTCACGTGAACTGTCTGTGCAGGTAGCGCGCACAAGCACAGAGTGACGTCATGACAGCACAGACCACGCCCGATCCGCCGGATCTGCTCACTCCCGACTCCGCCATGACGGCGTTGCACAACCTCCACAAGGCCCTACGCGTCAAAGGCGTTACTGCCCTCCCCGACACCGCGAAGCGCTGCACCTGTCTTTTGGGTGCGGAGACGGTCGTGGTGGCCCTACACGGTCGGTGGTGGTCCATTGAATGGTCGGAGACCGACATCGACCCGATCCTGCCCGTTGGCGCGGAATGGCGAATGGCCGAACGCGTCCGCCGCGTGCTGGTGATCCGGTCGGTTCCGCGCCGCCAGTCCACGGGACAACGGTAGTGGTCTGGAATTGCCGGTTATGTGGGAGAAGTTTCGTTCTCGACCACCCCTCACAGCACGACTGTCCAAGAGACCGGCCCCCGTCCAAGGCCGTGCCTTCGCCCAAACCCCCGAAAAAGAAGTGAGCCCCGTGATCATCCGCGCGACAATCCACTCACGGTCAGGTCTCGTGGAAGTCGAGTGCCAAAGCGGAGCGGGAAGCACGAAAGAGTTCATGGCACTCACGGACTCAGAAATCCAGACCCTTACCGCGTTGTTGCTCCCGACGCCGGAGGAAGAGCCTCCGCCTCCCGGCGCGTAGGGCGGATACGAGAAGCCCCCGGTCGTAGAGAGAGCGACCCGGGGTCTTGCCGTGTCCGCGCGTGAGGAGGGGTCGGTTCGTGGCTCAACGATCGTGGGGCCAACCGCGTCGTGGGGCCCACTCGAAAAAATCGGGCCACTCACGGGCCAAGCCTTCGAAAACACCCCAGAAAAACCACAAAACCCCAGGCCAGAGCAGCAGAACCACGAAAAGAGGCTTTCCCCGCGTGCGCGGGGAGCACCTGGACAGGACCTGCTGCCACGCGGGGGTCACGGGACCATCCCCGCGTGCGCGGGGAGCACGCCAACAGGTCCGGAAGGGCCGGCCGGGCCCGGGGACCATCCCCGCGTGCGCGGGGAGCACTCGTTGATCTGGTATTCGTCCAGGTCCATGCCGGGACCATCCCCGCGTGCGCGGGGAGCACCTCAAGAGCGGCCCGCCCCCAGACCTGGGCACGGGACCATCCCCGCGTGCGCGGGGAGCACGGCTCGACATCGGGCACCCGTCCGGCGCCCTCGGGACCATCCCCGCGTGCGCGGGGAGCACCCGCAGGTGCTTCCGCAGCCACGCCACCGTCTGGGACCATCCCCGCGTGCGCGGGGAGCACGCGAAGATGGAGGAGCTGGCCACCGCCGTCCCGGGACCATCCCCGCGTGCGCGGGGAGCACGCGAAGATGGAGGAGCTGGCCACCGCCGTCCCGGGACCATCCCCGCGTGCGCGGGGAGCACCTGCGCAGCATCCACGCGCCCGATCCCGGTCCGGGACCATCCCCGCGTGCGCGGGGAGCACGGTAAGCCGTTCCATTTGCGGTTTCAAATGGCGGGACCATCCCCGCGTGCGCGGGGAGCACGATGCCTACATCGAGGCGATGGTCGTCGCCCGGGGACCATCCCCGCGTGCGCGGGGAGCACTGATTTCCAGCCGCGCCGCCATTCAGGGAACGGGGACCATCCCCGCGTGCGCGGGGAGCACCCCGGCGCCGGGGAGAGCCTGACCATCGTGCAGGGACCATCCCCGCGTGCGCGGGGAGCACTCCTCTGCCGTCGAGCCGGACGCCGGGGGAGCGGGACCATCCCCGCGTGCGCGGGGAGCACCTCTCTCGCCTGCGTGTGGTGGGAGCACGCCTGGGACCATCCCCGCGTGCGCGGGGAGCACCCCTACCTATCGGAGAAGGAGGGGTTGGTTGGCGGACCATCCCCGCGTGCGCGGGGAGCACTCTTGTTGACCTGGGACTCTACCAGTGGGTAACCGTCTTTTCATTCACTTGTCGAGAAAAGAACCTTTCACCCAAAAAGCCTTATCGCACCTATCGGCCGCATACAGCAACAGACCGACCAGACCGCGCCGTCAGCGCCCCCGGAGCGAGGCGGGCGAAGCGGCCAGGGCGCCTTCGGGGCAGCTGCCGCATAGATTCCCTTTGGCCGGAACCGGGGCGCTCCCCAAGCGCGCCGACGGCCTTCGCGAACCACCAGGACAGCGGTTTCCCAAGCGAATTGAGGTCGGCGCCGAACCGGATGATCGTGAACCCGAAAAAACGGCTCACAGCGACCCGGCGGGACGGACGGGCGCGTTCCGCGCAGCCCGAGAAGACGGGTGCCACCGCAGCCGCTCACCTCGGAACGACCCCGCGTACTGCCCCGAAGCGCCTCGGCCGTCCCGAGAAAACGGGCCCGAATCGACCGGCGGAAAAGAATTCCGCGGCGAAACGCACGTGGTGCACCAATACGGAAATACCGTTCCCTGAAACGCCGCCAGGACCGCTCCGGAATTTCATCGGCCGCTGCGGGGCCAATGCCCGAAGACGACTTTCCCAAAAAACACCGGCCCGAGGACCGTCGATCACGCGTTGCGCCCCTGAGGCCGGATGGTTGGCGTCGGGAGAGGTCGGCCACTGCCGGGCCGTCGCCCCTTCAGAGCCGGGGCGAGCGATCAGCGGCCCGGCCGTGCGGTCGAGGAGGACTTCCGTGCCCGAGGGGCCGCCGCAGGCGGCGCCCCGCGCTTCACAAAGGGGGACCGTCCAGAGCGGACGACCACGGGAGGAGGGTTCCAGCCACCTCTCTCCACTCTCAACTTATAGCGCACCCGGGGGCTTGCGGCAAGACCCGGGGCAGGGCGCACAATCGTCGATCGTGACCAGAACCCACGAGACGGGAAACGACGTGAACACCCTCGCCACCAGCGCGTTCGACCTTCCCGACCACCTCTCGCCCAAGGCCGCCCCGGCCCTGATCGCCGGCGACCAGCAGCACTTCGCGGCCATCGCGGCGAGCCTCGAACAGGCGATCACCGACCTGTCCGAACGTCTCGACGCCAGACGCAGCGCGCCCGTCGGCAAGGGCCGGGAGGTCATGGACCGGGACATGGAGATCCACCGGATGGCCGGCCGCCTGCGCGCGCTGCGCCGCTTCGGCCTGGACCTGTGCCTGGGACGCATCGTCGGCGCGGACGACCCCGAACCCGTATACATCGGACGGCTCGGCCTCACCGACGGCGAGGGGCGCCGGCTGCTCCTCGACTGGCGCTCCCCCGCGGCCGAACCGTTCTTCGCGGCCACCCACGCCAACCCGATGGGGCTGACGAGCCGCCGCAGGTACCGCTGGACGCGCGGCCGGATCAGCGACTACTGGGACGAGGTGTTCACCACGGACGGGTTCGAGGGGCACGCCGCCCTCGACGACCAGTCCGCCTTCATCGCGAGCCTCGGCGGCAACCGGTCGGCCCGGATGCGCGACGTGCTCGGCACCATCCAGGCCGACCAGGACGCCATCATCCGTGCGGGCTCCCGGGGCGCTCTCGTCGTCGACGGCGGCCCGGGGACGGGCAAGACCGTCGTCGCCCTGCACCGCACCGCCCACCTCCTCTACTCCGACCCCCGCCTCCGCCACCAGCGAAGCGGCGTGCTGTTCGTCGGCCCGCACCAGCCCTACCTGGCCTACGTCTCCGACGTCCTCCCCAGCCTCGGGGAGGAGGGCGTGCAGACCTGCACCCTGCGGGACCTCGTCCCCGAGGGGGCCTCGGCAGCGGTCGAGACCGACCCGGACGTGGCCCTGCTGAAGTCGTCCGGGGACCTGGTGAAGGCGATCGAGGAGGCCGTCAGGTTCTACGAACAGCCGCCCACCGAGGGGATGACGGTCACGACGGACTGGGCCGACATCTGGCTGGGCGCCGAGGACTGGGCCGAGGCGTTCGACGCACTCGACCCCGGCATCGCGCACAACGAGGCGCGCGAACAGCTCCTGGAGGAGCTGCTCACGATCCTGGTGGACAAGCACGACGGCGACGACGAGATCCGACCCGACCTGATCCGGAGGTCGCTGCTGCGGGACACGGAACTGGTCACGGCGCTCAACCGCGCGTGGCCGCTGATCGAGGCGACCGACCTCGTCGGGGACCTGTGGTCGGTCCCCGCCTACCTGCGCAAGTGCGCCCCCTGGCTCGGCATCGACGACATCGGGAAACTCCAGCGCGAGGACGCCCAGGCGTGGACGGTGTCCGACCTGCCGCTCCTGGACGCGGCGCACCAGCGCCTCGGCGACCCGTACGCGGCACGACGCAGGCGTCGGTACAACGCCTCCGCAGCAGCCGAACGCGAGCGGATGTCCGGCGTCATCGACAACCTGCTCCAGGCCGACGACGACGGCGAAGGGGTGGTGACGATGCTGCACGGACAGGACCTGCGCGACAGCCTGGTCGACGAGAGCGCGCTGCCCGGCACCGATCCGGACCTGCTCGCCGGCCCGTTCGCGCACATCGTCGTGGACGAGGCCCAGGAACTGACCGACGCGGAGTGGCAGATGCTGCTGCTGCGCTGCCCGTCCCGGAGCTTCACGATCGTCGGGGACCGCGCCCAGGCCAGGCACGGGTTCACGGAGTCGTGGGAGGAGCGGCTCCGGCGGATCGGTCTCGACCGGATCGCGTCGGCCTCCCTGAGCATCAACTACCGGACGCCGTCGGAGGTCATGGCCCGGGCCGAACCGGTCATCCGGGCGGTCCTCCCCGACGCCAACGTGCCGACCTCCATCCGCAGCAGCGGCGTCCCCGTCGTGCACGGACGCGCCTTTGAACTGGGCGCGGTCCTCGACGCCTGGCTCGCCGAGCACACCGACGGGACCGCCTGCGTCATCGGCGATCCCGCGTTCCGGGCGACGCCTCGTGTCCGGTCGCTGACCCCGGGCCTGGCGAAGGGGCTGGAGTTCGATCTGGTCGTCCTCGTGGACCCGGAGGCGTTCGGCGGGGGTGTCGAAGGGGCGGTGGACCGTTATGTCGCGATGACCCGGGCGACCCGGCAGCTCGTCGTCCTCACGAGTTCCTGACGTCGGCCGCGACACCGTGATCGCCGGTCCCGTTTTTCTTCCGGAAATCATCCGGCCCGGAAAAACGCCCGCAACGCGAGAACGCATTTCCTCACGACAAAAGGAAATTCCCCGTTCCGCCGCGCCGATCGGAAAGGGCGGGGCGGTTCCGGCCGTGAATCGTGTGCGCGTCCCCTTCCCGAAAAGGACGCGCCACCGCCACTGGGAGGGGCCGCCCGCCCTCGGCCGGCGGCGATGCCCCGTCTCCAGGGGGCGGCTCAGGACCCGCTCTTGTCCGAGCGCGGGCGGCCCCGATCCGGATGATTTCGGCGGCTCCACCGCGAAACAGAGAAATGAACAAACTTCACTCCATCGCGGAAAGTATGCTATGGATACTTCTGGATCTTCTCCTCCTCAGACTCGTCCACCGAGGCATGGGAAAGCGCCGCCTCCGTCCATCCGCGAAGCCCCGTTCCCGAACGGCTTCCACGGTTGAGGTGAAGGGCGCCGCTGACGGACTCCCGCCGCTTCCGGGATCCACCGCACATGCCGACGCTGTTCTCAGCCATGCCGGCTTTCTACCCGGTCGGCGAGAAACCCGGTTCTGGGGCTTCGCGGGTCAACGACGTGGCAACGGCTGCTCCTGCCGTTGTCGTTGTCGCCGTATCCCGTGGAGAAGTCCGTCCAGGAGCACACCGACGAACCGGGGGGCCACTCCCCCGCACACACAAGAAAGGGTTCTCGTGCATCCGCTGTTGTCCGTCCCGCTGGCCTACCGGTTGATGTTGATATCAGCCGGTCCCCGCGCCGCACTCGTCCACCGTGGCGGCGCGTTCGCAGTCGTGCCCGCACACGAGGTCGATCCTGCGGGAGCGTCGTGGACGGTGGAGGACCTCCTCTCCATCGGTGTCGGCGCACTCACCGTGGAACTGGTGGCGTAGTCCTCTGCTTACCGATATTCGCCGATGGGGTTCGGTGCCGGCCACGGGCCGGTGCGCACGCGTCACTTTCCGAGCGGGTCCCGGGACCCGCGACGGCAGACCCCATTGGCGCCTTCGACCGACGCACCCCGCAGCGACGAAGAACCGGACGCCACCGGTGGTCCGCTCACTGCGGCCCCGCCCAGGGTCCGGCCGTTGATCGGTCCGTGCAGCCGCCTCTGCGAACAGGGCGGCCGCCACAACGCACCGACGGGAAAACACCCGTCGCCCGCTCTGCCGCCGGAGAATACCCCGGCAGGCCGCTTTGCCCTCTCCCGCGCAACCCCGGTCCGGCCTGTTCTCCTGCCTCCTCCTCGGGCACCGGAGAACCGAAGCGCCCCTGTCGACGCCTGACCGGGCGGTGGCCCGACCTCCCCACGAGCACCGGACGGACTCTGCGGGCGGGGCCCCGACGGTCCGCCGTCAGGGCCCCGGTCACCCTCGATGCCCCGCATCGGCCCGGGACCGTGTGGTGGGGACCGTTCAGACCGCGCCGAAGGCCACACTGCCCGGCGAGTGCTGGAGGTCGTGGCCGTAGATGAACTCCCGGGCCGAGCGGATGAACTCCTGGCGGCTGATGCGGCCGTCGCCGTCGGTGTCCATGACCGTGAACCGCTCCATCGCGTCGGGCGTCTCGGCTCCGAGGCGCTTCAGGAGCTGAGCGAACTCGTTCCTGTCGATCTCGTTGTCGCAGTCGGAGTCGAGAATGTCGAAGACGGCGTGCGGCAGGCCCTCGATCATGTTGAACCGGCTGGTGTCGAACGAGGCCGCGCGCAGGGCGGCGATGAACTGCTCACGGGTCAGGCGCTCGGCGCCGTCCGCGTGACGCAGCAGCTCCATCCACAGCATCTGGTAGCAGGCGGTGAGCGCCCGGGCCCGACGGTCGTCCTTGCCGATGCCCTGATCGGAGAGGTAGCGGTCGGTGAGGCGCTGGTAGTCGGCCCACTCGACGTATCCGTCGCCGTCGGTGTCGAAGGCGTCGAAGAGACGACCGTACTTGACGGCGGCCGGGTCAATGGAGGCTGTGGTCATGGTGCATCCCGTCGGATTCGGAACGGGCCGTCCCCGTTCGCTCACAGTGAGCGATTATTCAATGGCCCATGACCATGACCAGGGGTTTTCCTACGCACGGCGCGTCATGGTCATGGACGACCATGACGCCCTATTCGGTCCGCGTCGCGACAAAGGCGGAACCCGCGGAATGTCCTCGACGCGTCCCGGGGCGGAACCGGCTCCCGGCCCGTCCTCGCGTGCGCGGGGCTCACTGGTCGAGATCGGGGACCTGGTCGTGCGCGCCCGGTCCATCCCCGCGTGCGCGGGGCTCACAGCTGGGGGAGGTGCGCCAGCAGATCGTTGATCGGTCCATCCCCGCGTGCGCGGGGCTCACCTAACACCAAGGCCGCTGTGTTGAGTCGGCCCCGGTCCATCCCCGCGTGCGCGGGGCTCACCACACCGTTGCCGACCACGAAAACCCTGGCCTCGGTCCATCCCCGCGTGCGCGGGGCTCACCGCCACCCAGAAATCGATCAACTCGTGGGCGAAGGTCCATCCCCGCGTGCGCGGGACTCACGCCCTGGTCGCAGAGAAAGAGCGCCGCAAGAAACGGTCCATCCCCGCGTGCGCGGGGCTCACCCGCACGGTCGCGCTCCTCCTCACGAGCCCGCTCTGGTCCATCCCCGCGTGCGCGGGGCTCACAGTTAATGACCTGGCACTTTGTGGCGCGTTATCATAATGAGATTTTTGACTTTGTCCCATTTGTGAAGTCCTGCCCCACCGCGCCACATGCCGACGGCGCACCGGGAGGAATCCCATTATGCGGGCGTCGCAGCCGCCCCGCCCCTGCTTTCGGGGCACGGGAAGCCGTCATCCGTTCCGGAAGCGTACGCGGCGCCGCCGGTGGATCAGGCGGTGAGCAGTCCGGCCGCCATCCGGTGGGCGTGTCCGGCCGCGTCGGGGAGCACGCCGGTGCCCGCGACGGTGGAGACGCCCTCGTGCAGCAGCATGAATCCGGCGGCGGCCTTGTCGGGGTCGGGATGCCCGGCGTCGGCGGCGAGGCCGGTGAAGTAGTCGAGCATCCACCGCTTCTGCGCCACGACGACGGCGTGGCCCGGGTGGTCGGGGGACGGGAGTTCGGCGAGCGCGTTGACGAACGCGCAGCCACGCGGGGCCTCGCGGTCCAACCAGTGTGCGAGCGCGTCGAGGGTGGCGGGCAGCCGCTCGGCCGGAGCGGGCGCGTGCTCCCGCACCCAGGAGGTGAGCCAGTCGCGCCAGCGGTCGTCGCGCTCGGCCAGGTACGCGGCCACCAGGCGGTCCTTGGAACCGAAGCAGGCGTAGAGGGTCTTCTTCGTGACCCCAGCCGCGGCGGCGATGGCGTCGACACCGACGGCGTGGATGCCCTCGCGGTAGAACAGCCCCGACGCGGCGTCCAGCACCCGGCGCCCCGCAGGGGTCAGCGGGGGCACGGTGCGGCCGGTCGTAGCGACGGAATCGTCGGTCATGGAACACCACCCTTCCGCCTGGAGTATACGGACCGGTGAGCTTACCAGGGCTGATCCGGGCGGCAGGGGCGATCAGCACGAACCGCCCCCATCGGTCGGCCCAGGCCGGTCCGGTACACCACCACCGGCACCCGGAACACCGATCACCCCGCCCCTGCGGACGGCCTGCCCGGAGGGGTCACCTGCTCGCCCGCCCGTCGGCCGGCAGGTGGGCGAGCAGCAGTTTGACGACGAGCACGGGGCCGAACCAGGCCAGTGCGACGGCCGTCCCCGGCAGGCTCGTGACGACCGTGACCGTCAGCGCCGCCGCCGCGAACGCCGTGGGGCGGCGCAGGTCCGCCGGCACCGTGACGACGGCCAGGGCGCCCAGCACGATCAGGGCGTAGGTGGTGGCGGCTGCGGTCCAGCCGTAACCGGGGACGAGCGCGGCCAGGACGAAGGGGTGCAGGTGCGCCAGCACGAAGCCGAGATGGTGGCGTGCCTCCCGGCCCGGGCGGTGCCACAGTCGGCGGGCGGTGTCGGTGGCGTTGGCCGAGGCACCGCCGATCAGGTCGAACCCGACCACCGCGACCAGGGCGTAGTGCCAGAGCGCCCACTGCTGGTGGTGGAGCAGCCCGATGGCGACGACTCCGGCGGTACCGAGGACGGCCGTCGCGTACGTGACGGCCTGCTCCCCGGTGGTGGCGTCGGGCCCCAGGAGCCGGTCGGCGATCCCGGCGAGGCCGGGCCTGGGACCCGTCGGTGTGCTCACGGGGTTCTCCCCGCCGGGCGGGCCGGCCTCACCGACTCGGGTCCGGTCGGGTCGTCGGGGCGGGTTCGGGGAGGAGCAGGCGCACGAGGGGGTCGACGAGCGCGGCCGGGTCGACCTCGGGGTCGATGAGCCACTGGAGCACGCATCCCTCGATGGCGCCGACGAGGACGGTGGCGTGCGCGTGGGCGTCGACCGCTCCAGGGCACCCTTGCGCCGTTGCCTCTTCGAGCAGTGCCGCGATGGCCGCGCGGTACTCCCGGTAGGTGGCGGCGAGGTCGAGCGGCGATTGCGGCCCCCATCTGCTCGCCGCCCACAGGTCCAGGAGCACGCGGGCGAGGTCGGGTTCGGCGGTCAGCATCGCGACGACCCCGCGCACCAAACGTTCGAGGCGTTCGCGTGCGCCGCCCCGCCCTGCCGCGGCCTCGGCGAGGACCGCGGCGGAACGCGCGGTGAACGCCTCGGCCGCGACGTGGAGGAGCTGCTCCCTGCTGTCGAAGTAGAGGTAGACGCTGCCTTTGGCCACCCCGGCTTCCTGGGCGATGTCGTCGATGCGGCTGGCGGCGTAACCGCGTCGGGCGAACACGCGGATCGCGGCTGCGAGGATCTCCTCCCGCCGGGTCCGCCGGTCGGCTCTGCGCGGTTTCATGCCCCGCCCCTTTCATGACTGACTAGTCAGTCATATTACGATCGGACACTTCCCCCATCAAGCCCCGGACATGGAGCGTCCTTGTGTTCAAGGTATACCGACCGGTGAGTTGACATTGCCGCGACCGGCATGGTTCCGTGACTCCACAAGTAACCCCACCGGTCGGTATACCTCGCATGGTGATCGACCACGAAAGGAGAAGACCCGATGCACGCAATGGTCCTCACCGGATTCGGCGGCCCCGAAAAACTCGAATACCGTACCGAGCACGCCGATCCCCTCCCAGGCCCCGGCGAGGTCCGTGTGCGGGTGGGTGCGGCGGGCATGAACAACACCGATATCTGGACCCGTCAGGGTGCCTACGGCGTCCCCGGCGATCCCGGTGCGAGCGCCGGCTGGCGACGCGAGCCCCTGGCCTTCCCCCGGATCCAGGGCGCCGACGTCGCCGGAAGGATCGACCGCGTCGGCGCGGGGGTAGCACGATCCCGGATCGGCGAACGGGTGTTGGTGGACCCCATGCTCTACAGCGGTGGCGAGGTCGAACTCGTGGACACCGCCTACCTGGGCAGCGAGCGGGACGGCGGGTTCGCCGAACTCGTCACCGTCCCGGCCGGCAACGCGCACCGGATCGACTCCGCGCTGTCCGACGAGGAGCTGGCCACCTTCCCCACCGCCTACGCCACGGCCATGCGGATGCTGAACCGGTCCGGGCTCTCGGCAGGGGAAACCATACTGGTCACCGGTGCTTCCGGTGGGGTCGGTTCCGCGCTGGTTCAGCTCGCCTCGGCCCGGGGCGCCAGGGTGATCGCGGTCGTGGGGGCCGCGAAGCGCGACCGGGCGATCGAACTGGGCGCCGATGCCACCGTGGCCCGCGAGACCGAGGACCTGGCGGCGCGGGTCCGCGTCGCGGCGGCGGGCCGCCCCGTCGAGGTGGTGGCCGATGTGGTTGCCGGCCCGATGTTTCCCGCGCTGATCGGCCTGCTCGCCCCCCTCGGGCGCTACGTGGTGGCCGGGGCGATGGCCGGCGCGATCGTCAGCGCGGACCTACGCACCGTCTACCTGCGCCAGCTCAGTCTCATCGGATCGTCGTTCGGCACCCACGACGACTTCGCCCGCCTCGTCGCCCACATCGAGGCCGGCGAACTGCGTCCGCTGCTGGCCGGCAGCTACCCGCTGGGCGAACTGGCCGCCGCGCAGGAGGCGTTCGCGGCCAAGGAGTTCTTCGGCAAGCTCGTGGTGCGCCCCGGGGAGTGACCCGCACCGCGGGGGCGGCACCGCTTCCCGGGGAGCGGTGCCGCCGGGCCCGGGGAGAGCGGCGGGCCCGCCGCGTCGCGGCCCCCGCTCCCGGGCCTTCCCCTGCCGCTGGGGCTCAGCGCACCTGGACGACGTACTTGCCGCGGACGCCGCCCGCCTCCAGCGCACGGTGGGCGTCGGCGATGCGCGCCAGCGGGTACACGGTGTCCACGACCGGCCGGATCTCCCCGCGCTCCACGTATGCGGTCAGGTCGTCGAAGAGGCTGGTCCCGGGGTTGCCGCTGAAGAACCGGACCCGCCGCGACCCGAAGACGGCGGAGGCGAGGATGAAGGCGGCGGAGGCCAGGATCCGGTCGGCGTCGGGCGTGATGCCCACCATGCGACCGCCTGGGGCGAGAAGGCCGTGGTAGGCGGGGAGTTCGGTGCCGGCGGTGTCGAGGATGACGTCGAAGGCACCGAGGTCGCCCGGGGACGTCGTGCGGTAGTCGAAGACCTCGTCCGCGCCGAGGCCGCGCACGAAGTCGAGGTTCTTCGCGCCGGCGAGCGCGGTGACGTGCGCCCCCATCGCGCGGCCGAGCTGCACGGCGATGCTGCCGACCCCGCCGCTGCCGCCGCGCACGAGCAACCGCTCGCCCTTCCCGAGGCGGGCCTTGTCGCGCAGGGCGGTGATCGCGGTCGTGCCCACGGGCAGGCTGGCGGCCTGCACGGGGTCGAGACCGGCCGGGCTGAGGGCCATCCGCCGGGGGGAGACCGCGACGAACTCGGCCGCGCTCTCCTGCCGCAGGCGCGGCATCCCGCCCCACACCATGGCGCCCGCACGGGGGCCCGGTCCTTGCGCGGCCGGCTCGACGACCTCGCCGACGAAGTCGATGCCCGTCTGCTTCGGGAAGCGCCGGCCGAAAAGGCTGCCGAGTTTCCCCTCCCGCAGGACGGACTCTCCACCGTTGACGCTGATGGCGTGCACGCGCACCAGCGCCTCCCCCGGCTTGGCGACCGGAACCGGCAGCGTGCCCTCGTAGAGCACGTCCGGCGGCCCGTAGCTGTCGTAGAGGGCCGCGCGCATCTCGTTCACTGTTCTCGATCCCATCATCCGTCGACGGCGTGCCGACTCACCGGTGGAATGTGGACCGCCTGCGGCGGCACCGGGCACGGCAGAGCCACGGACGGTCCGACCGAGAGGCGGCGACACCAAGCGGAGAACCCTCTCCACTTGCCTTCCACGCTACCACGCAAACCGGAGAACCCTCTCCACTTGAGGTAAAGTGAGAGGTATGCGCACTGAGCACTCTCGGATAACCGACCCCACCGGTGAGCCCCCCGCCGGAACACCGGGGCTGCGCGCCGACGCCCTGCACAACCGCACCCGCATCCTGGAGACCGCCCGCGAGGCGTTCTCCACCACGGGCCTCGACGTGTCGATGGCCGAGATCGCCCGACGCTCCGGCGTCGGCATCGCAACGCTCTACCGGCGCTTCCCCACCAAAGAGGCCCTGGTCACCGAGGCGTTCTCCGATCAGTTCGCGGAGTGCGTCTCGGTGGTCGACGACGCCCTGGCCCACCCCGACCCCTGGCACGGGTTCTGCTGGGTCGTGGAGAAGGTGTGCGCCATGCAGGCCGTGGACCGGGGGTTCACCATGGCCTTCCTCTCGGCGTTCCCCGACGCGGCCGCCTTCGAGAAGAAACGCGCCGACGCCGAGCACAGCTTCGCCCGGCTGATCCAGCGGGCCAAGGACGCAGGCGGGCTGCGCGCCGACTTCGCCTACGAGGACCTCATCCTGCTGCTCCTGGCCAACGGGGGGGTCGTGACCGGATCGGCGGCGAAGGCACCGGAGGCGTCGCGCCGCCTGGTCGCCTACCTGCTCGAAGCGTTCCGGGCCGATCGTGCCGCCCCGCCCGCGGACCTTCCGCCGGCGCCCTCCCTGGACCTGGAACAGGTGTACTGCCCGCCGACGGCATAGGCCGGCACGCCGGGCCCGGGGCCGTCCCGGTTCGCCGGTCGACCCCGGGGCGGTGCGGAAACGCCGTGCGGCTACGCGCGGCTTCTTCGGGCCCTGTGCACGCGGGAGCCCGCGTGCACAGGGTTTCGGTCCAGCGGCCCCCGGCGGGGCACGCGACTGCTCAGTCCCGTTGCCGCCGCACGCCCCCGCCCCACACGGTGCGGGGACGACGGCCGATCAGGGCCGGACCTCGTTCACTCCCTTGGGCAGGCCCGGACCCGGTTCCGTCGTCCGGGGCCCCGGCCTGGTTCCGGGAGCCTGCCGGGCCGCCGGGGTCCTGGTTGTCGCGGAAGACGTCCGTGAGGAGCTGGGCGCGTGCTTCGGCGCGCTCGGTTCTTTGGGTGTGCTCTCGGCGCTGCCGGTCCCGGCGTCGAGCCCGGGCGACCGCTCGGGCTGCCGCGGGCCACTGGCGGGAGGAACGCGGGGGGTGTGGCACGTGGTCGTTCCTTTGGCCCGGCCTTCGCCCGAAGGGGCATCGGCACGTGGCGACCCATCGGGCGACCGCCCTGGTGGGTGGGTGGCGGTCGTCCACGGCCGCGCCGAGGGCGACGGCTGCCCGGCCACCGGGTCGAGAACGGCTCGCTGCTGCCGGACGACGATCTCCAGCGCCCGGCGCAGGGTCGGCGTCATGTCGTGGAGCGGGTCGCCGGTGACGGCCTCCAGGCCGGCGGCGATGTCGTGCACCTTGGTGTTGGTGTCCTGGGACGCGTGACGGAGAAGCCGGAACGCCTCGTCGGAGTCGCATCGGTGAAGTCCCATGATGATGCCGAGCCCCCGCCCGATCACCCCGCGTGTCTCCAGCGCGGCGGTGAGGTGGTGGACCTGGGTTTCCAGCCGGTGGATGCGGGCCTGCTCGTCGGCAACCACGTCGGCTGCTGTTTCGGGTGTGGCGTCTGCAGCCATGTGCCCCTCCCCCTGCGGTGCGCCGGGATCCGTTGGTCACGAACCCGATGGCCCACCGTTGGGTGTCGGTGTGGATGCTCTTCCCGTCCGACCGGGTGGGCCGAACGGGGCTTTCCACATCTCCCACTATGACTGGCGGAAATTACGGACGGGTTGTGTCCTGGCGCAAAAAAGACTCGCGATAGGGGCCACTCGCCCCCCTAAACGGCAAGTTGGACGGCCATGTGCGCAGCACAGCTCCCTTTTCGGGTACGTGGGGAGCAGTATTCGCCGATCGTCGTTTCCCGTACTCATCCGGTAGGGCTGTCCCCGGCACGGCAGGAAAGGCCCTAATGTCCTGGCGTGTGACCGAACCTTCCCCGTCCCTGGCTGCGACAGCGGACGCCTACGATGCCGTGGCCGTCCGTTACGCCGCGTTCGCCCGCAACGAGCTCGACGCCCTTCCACTGGATCGCGCGGTGCTCGCCGCGTTCGCCGACCTCGCCCGGTCGACCACTGCGGGGCCGGTCGCGGAGCTGGGGTGCGGCCCGGGACGGGTGGCCGCGCACCTGCGGGACCTCGGGCTGGACGTCTTCGGCGTCGACCTGTCGCCGGTGATGGTCGATCTCGCCCGCGAGGCCTACCCCGGCATCCGGTTCGAGGTCGGCTCCATGGACGCCCTGGACCTGGCCGACGGCACACTGAGCGGCATCGTGTCCTGGTACTCGGTCATTCACGCCCCACCGCGGGACCTTCCCGCGTACTTCGCCGAGTTCCGGCGGGTGCTGGCGTCCGGCGGACACCTCGTGCTCGCTTTCTTCGAGTCGGAGGGCGGGCCGGTCACGGCGTTCGACCACGCGGTGGCGACGGCCTACCGGTGGCCGGTCGACGGCCTCGCGGAACTCGCCGGCGAAGCGGGATTCGTCGAAATCGGCCGAATGCTGCGCGAGCCGCTCCCGGGGGAACGACACCGCCGGGGCCATCTCTTGATGCGCGCGGACGAGCGGCCCGGGTGACCGCGCGCCGCCGGAGCGCGGGGTGTCCGCCGAGACGGCGGACGGCGCGGCCACCGCGCTGCCCCGCACCACGTCCGCCCGCCGGCGACGTCGCCCCGCCCGGGTGCCCTTTTCGGACACGGTTTCGCGCCGGAGTTCTCCGGTCCGCCCCACGCGTGCGCTACTCAAGGGCGACGAGGACCGATTCGATGTCGGGCGTCTGCCTCTCGTAGGTCTCCCCCGGCGCCACGACGCCCAGGCGGCTCTCGCAGCTGTGCCCCGAATGCACCTCGACGGGGCGGTCGGTCCGGTTCGTGACCCCGGTGGCCTTGACCGCTATCTGGTCCTCGCTCTGGTTGTAGCAGTTGCCGTCTTCGAGGTCGGCGATGACGATGTCGGGACTGTCCTGGTCGAAGGAGTTCCGGAGCAGGATTTCGCCCTGGGCGGCCTGGACCGAGGCGGCGCCGGTCAGGGTCAGGACAGCGGCGACCGTGCAGATGCCAAGCGTGCGGTTCATGGGCGGTCCTCGTTGTCGGCGTGCACGGCGGGGGACGGGTGGTGTCCGTCGGCGCCATTGGCTTCGGGCTGCTGTTGACTGCCGAAGGTAATCCACCGATGGCCGATGACCTGCGCGGACACGGCGCCCTCTCCACACAGGCGGGGCAAAGATCGGGAAAAGTCGGTCGGCTGCGTCAACAACCGCGGAGAAACGAAAAGCCCCTGGAGGCGATGGCACTGGACCGCTTCGACGGGTTCGTCGCGGGGGTGCCCAGCCATTCTGGTCGGGGGCGGGTTGGGCCAGCTCCCCGACCGTGGGCGGGCCGTAAACGGCGATGGCCGGGCGCAGGGCACGATCGGGCCGGTGCAGGGGCACCGTCCGACCGTGGACACCGGTGGCCACCACCCCCGACACCGTGCAGACGCCGGCGTCTTCGATGATCGCCTCCGTGAACCGCCGTGCTGGTGCGGGCACGGGCCCTGAGTCACCTGTGCGAGGCGCCCCTCCTGGCCGGGTCCGGCCGGCGCCGCCGGCCGGACCCTCACACGCCGGCCGCTACTCCGGGGACGGGCTGCTGCGGCGGCCGCCGAGGTGCTCGGCGAAGTGCTGTTCGATCGCACGGTAGAGCCGGAACTGGTTCTCGGGGTTGGAGAACCCGTGGCCTTCGTCCTCGGCGAGGAGGTACTCCACGGGGACGCCGCGTTCGCGCAGGGAGGCGACGATGTTGTCGGACTCCTGCTGGACGACGCGGGCGTCGTTGGCGCCCTGGGCCACCAGCAGCGGGGTGCGGATCCGGTCGACCATGGTGATCGGCGAGCGGGCCAGCATGTCGGCTTCCTGGGCGGAGTCGTCGGGGTCGCCGACGTAGTGGTACCAGTTGTTGGCCAGGTGGGGCCTGAGGAACGGCGGCAGGGTCCGCATGAAGTTCGCCAGGTCCGAGATACCCACGTAGTCCACCGCGGCGGCGAAGTAGTCCGGGGTGACCGTGACGCCGACGAGTGCCGCGTAGCCGCCGTAGGAACCGCCGTAGATACCGATACGGGCCGGATCGGCGTAACCCTGCTCCACCACCCAGGTGGCGGCGTCGATGAGGTCGTCGTGCATCTTCCCGGCGAACTCCCCGATCGCGGCGGTGACGTGCCGCTTGCCGTAGCCCGAGGAACCGCGGAAGTTGACCTGCAACACCGCGTAACCGCGGTTGGCCAGGAACTGCGCCTCCGGGTCGTAGCCCCACGAGTCATGGGCCCACGGTCCGCCGTGCACGAGCAGGACCAGCGGCAGCCCTTCGTGGTCCACGCCCACCGGCAGGGTGAGGAAACCGTGCAGCGGCAGGCCGTCGCGGGCCGGGAAACGGACCGCTGTCATCGGGGCCAGGTCGGCCGGGTCCAGCTGCGGGTACGGGCTGAACAGCAGCCTGCTCCGCCCTGTCCCGTGGTCGTAGAACCAGGTCGCTCCCGGTTCACGGTCGTGGATGAAGGTCGCGATCCATCGCTGCTCGCTCTCGTCCGAGGACACCGTGCCCAGCACGCCGTCGGAGAGCGCGGACAGCGCGGCGTACACCTCGGCGAAGTCCGGGTCCAGCACCTCGATCCTGGGCCGGTCGCCCACGAAACGGGCCGCGATCACCTCGCCGGTGCGCCGGCTGGTGAACACCACGGGGGGCAGCCCGGAGGCAATCAGACCCATCGTGCACAGGCTGTGCCCCTCCACGGCGGCGACCACGGTCTCCTCGCCGGTCCCCCGGTCGATACGGACGAGCCGAAGGTCGTCGGAGTCCTGGTAGGAACCGACCAGCAGGCCCTTGCCGTCGGGCGTCACGATCTGCAGGGGCAGCCCCATCGGGTGCTCCGGGCCGCCGTGCTTCCCGAGGAAGCGCCGCTCCCCCGTCCCGGGGTCGATCGCAGAGAACTCGTAGGTGCCGTCGTCAGCCAGCACCGAGTGGAACGACGCCTCGCCGTCACGGTCGACCAGGATGGTGGTGGTCGGCTCGGGCTGCTCCAGGTGCAGTGCCGTCTCACCGGTGGCGACGTCGATCCGGAACACGTCGATGAACATGGGGCGCTGGTTCATCCAGACCAGCACGCTCCCGGGCACCGACTTCAGGGGTTCGACACCGAACACGCGGGACCCCGGCTCCAAGGGCGTCAGGTCGACCGCGGGCTCGTCGGGTGCGTCGAGGTCGACACGGAAGAGGTGCCAGTCCTCGTTGCCGTCGGTGTCCTGCATATACAGCAGCCAGCGCGGATCGTCGGTCCAGTGGTAGGCCTTGATGCCGCGCCGGGAGTCGTGCGTGACGCACACCGCGTCCTCGTGCTCCTCGTCGACCCCGCGGACCCAGACGTTCGTGCGGCCGTACTTGGGCGCCAGGTAGGCGATCCTCGTCCCGTCCGGCGAGAGCGACGCACCGGAGAACACCGGATCCGCGAAGAACTCCTCGACCTCGATCAACTTCGGAAGGGAATCTCGACTCGGTACCTCGGTCATCCAATGCTCCAATCAGGGTCGGTGTCGCGTATCCGGTCGGTGCGCCCGGCGTCGGGCGCACCGATGACGCGTTCCATCCGGCGGACGGGCCGCCGCATGAGCCTGATGGAACACCATGACGTAACGGCACAGTCAACCCTCGGCGGGTCCGGCGCCCCTGGGGGGGCAAACTGGGTGTCCCGGTCGCCCCGCAAGCGGCCCGCCTGTGGCCTGCCCGGGATCCCCGGGCGGCCCGGGCGGCCCGGGCCGTACAGATGCGAACGCGTCGGTCGTTCGGTGCCGGCGCGCGGATGCCCGCCGATGGAGCACCGCGATGCGTGGTCACCCCGGAGACCGGCGCGACCAGGCGCACGGGTCCGGGTCAGCCGGCGAGATCGACGCCGAGCGCGGCCAGCCCGCCGAAGCCGACGCCCCACAGGACGATCGCCACCGACTGCCAGAAGATCACCGAGTTCCGGGACGCGCCGAAGGAGATGGTCGCCGCCGACGTGATCTGACTGGCCAGCACCAGCGGCCCCAGCAGGCTCACCCCGGCGACCCCGTACCGGTCGAACCGCGCCTTGAGTTTCGCGCGACGCGGCGAGAGCTCGGCCTGCGGCCGGTCCCCCCGGACCCGCGAGCGCAAGCTGTGGGCCGCGTACACGGCGACCAGCATCGACACGAGGTTGCCGAGGATCGCGGCCGGGATCGCGACGAAGGGCGAGAGCCCCGCCACCACGCCGATCACCGAGCCTAGGTACGACTCGACGAAGGGGATCACCCCGAGCAGAATCACGGCGATCCACTGCAAAGCGGGTGACAAGGACTCGGTGAAACTCTGCAACTGCTCGAACATCGGCACTGCTTTCTTCGAGGTGGTGTCCGGTCTCGGCTGCACGGACACGCGTAGGGGTTCGGGTCGGGGGCGGTGCTAGGACGCCGCGAACCGGTCCTGCGCTCTTTCGGCGTCGGACACGGCCGGGTGTCGGATGCGCGGCAAACGCACCCGGTGCCCGGTGGTGGAGCGCTTGTCGTCGTTGGCGGAGCGCTCGGGCCCGTCCGGTAGACCGGTCCCGTGGCGGTGCCGCACGGCCTCGACCGTGGCCCCGGCGGGTTCCGCGGGTTGACGCGTGCTCCACGCCATGGCTGCCGCTCCCCTCCGTTCCCCGAAACGCTGCGTCCCGTGTTGGTATCCGCCATTGCAAACTATGCCGTCGGGGCATGGTCAACTCCGCTGGGGACCGCATCTCGTACCAGGTCGATGGCGTTCGCCACACCCGCGAAGCGGTGGGGGGACCGGCCGGTTCCCCGTCCGTGCGCCGAAACCCGAACGGGGACGCCGACACGACACGATGCGGCCGGTCGCGCGGCGACGGAACCCGGCAATCCCGCTCAGCAGGCGGGGCCGTACCGACAGGGGCAGGCGGTACGGCCGCCTTGCGCACGGGCTGTCAGGGACACGACCGGTAACGGTACCCGGCTAGGGGAATTCACCCCGTCGTCCAACTCAGGCCCGGGGACGAGGAAGCCCCGGGACCGAGTTGGACGAACACCCAACCACTGCCCGGCCCCTCCTGGTTTCAGGGGGGCAGCAGGACCATCCCCGCGTGCGCGGGGAGCACGGCGCCGCTGGCGGCAGGGGCAACACGATGGCGGGACCATCCCCGCGTGCGCGGGGAGCACTGCCCTGGGCGTGGACCGGCGCACCGTGGGGCGGGACCATCCCCGCGTGCGCGGGGAGCATCAGACCTCCGCTCAAAATTCCGGGATTCGACGAGGACCATCCCCGCGTGCGCGGGGAGCACTCGACGGTCTGGGTCTCGACGACGGCCGGGACGGGACCATCCCCGCGTGCGCGGGGAGCACAGCAGCAGCGCCAACGCCTCAGGCAGACCGATGGGACCATCCCCGCGTGCGCGGGGAGCACTTGCCGCGCCAGAGGGTGTCCTCGCGCAGGTGGGGACCATCCCCGCGTGCGCGGGGAGCACGGCGTCGATCATCGGTCCCCCGGTTGTTCGATGGGACCATCCCCGCGTGCGCGGGGAGCACCAGACCTGCTGCATGGCTCGCACGATGAACGGGGGACCATCCCCGCGTGCGCGGGGAGCACCGCTACGAGATCAAGCCCGGGGGCTGGATCAGGGGACCATCCCCGCGTGCGCGGGGAGCACGAAGTCGTTGGTCTTACCCGCGACGCCCAGGCGGGACCATCCCCGCGTGCGCGGGGAGCACACCCCGTTCCTGCGAGATCAAGTGCCATGTCTGGGACCATCCCCGCGTGCGCGGGGAGCACGAGCCTTTTGAATTCACTGATGAGCAGATCCGGGGACCATCCCCGCGTGCGCGGGGAGCACTGACCCAGATGCTTTTTAATTGGAGGATTACAGGGACCATCCCCGCGTGCGCGGGGAGCACTCTTCCTGACCTGGGACTCTACCAGTGGGTAACCCTTGTTTCATTCACTTGTCGAGAAAAGAACATCAGGCGCGAAAAGCCTTTTTCTTCTCAAATGATGCTCTTCGTCGTCACTTCTCCATGCTCGCCGGTCCCGTTGCAGCAACGCTCGAAAGCAGTCGGCTGCTGCACGGCGAAGCGTCACGGGAACGTTCTCGTCGTCACTTGCGCCCCGGAGCAGCGCGTCGTCAGCGCGAGCGGGCGTTCCCCGTTCGCACCGGCGGCAGCGGGGCGGTGACCGTGACGCCGTGGCGGCGGGCCATCCAGCGGACGAGGAACGGCACCGCGAGCATCATGGCCACGGCGAGGAGCATGATGGGGCCGCCCGTGCCGTTTCCCCGGTCGAGGATCGAGTCGGCCTCCCCCGCGAGCATGACGGGCAGCAGCACGAGGACGTTGTTGACCGCGTGCACGAGCACACTCGCCTCAAGCCCGCCGGAGAAGCGCACCATGAGCGACATCGCGATCCCAGCGGCCAGGTAGGCCGCGATCGACCACGGGTCGCCGGACAGGTGGATGAGGGCGAAGGGAAGCGCGGTGAACGCGGTGGAGAGCACGAACGCCGCCGTGGGGTCGCGCAGCCATGACCCCGTGGAACGCTGGACGAGTCCGCGAAAGCCGTACTCCTCCCCCGCCGACTGCAAGGGGGAGGTGAGGAGGACGATCGTGACCATCGCAACCGCCGTGCCGTCGAGGCGAATGCCGTCGACCGGCTGGAGCAGTTGGACCAGGCCCACGTACACGATCCAGACCGGGACGACCACGAGGGCGAGGCGCCCCGACCACCGCCAGCGGAACCCCCCTTCGACGGAGGACATCCAGCGCGGGCGCACCCCGAACACCGCCCACTGCACCAGCATGGAGACCGGGACGAGCGACGCGAGCATGAGGTTGTTCGCCAGCATCAGCCCCGGTGTCATGGTGAGGGTCCCGTCAGCGGGGTCCTGCGGAGCGGAGGCACCGGTGGCGGCGTCGATCAGGTTCGCGACCGGCAGGACGGCGAGCACCAGGAGGAGGAACGCCACGGCGAGGAACACGAGAAGCGCGAGGACACCGCGCCACGCTCCCGGGGCGGCGCGAAGCGCCTGATGGTACTCGACCCGCGTCTGTTGGCCGCTGTCGGT
This sequence comes from Nocardiopsis ansamitocini, assembly GCF_030268225.1. Classification (GTDB taxonomy): domain Bacteria; phylum Actinomycetota; class Actinomycetes; order Streptosporangiales; family Streptosporangiaceae; genus Nocardiopsis_D; species Nocardiopsis_D ansamitocini. The sequence continues at coordinate 143,621 of NZ_BSQG01000010.1, forward strand.
GGGGCCGAGCGGCGGGGCGGGGACGGAAGGACCGACGGACACGGGTGGACTCGATTCATGGTGACGGGCGCGCCCGGGATCGGTTTCGCGCGGGACGGAAAACAGCCGGCCGGGAAGAAGCCGACGGGTACGGGTGGGGCGGCGGCCTCTGCTAGCGGGTGGCTCCGGGGTCCTCGTCGCCGGCGAGTCTGGCCAGTACGGTCTGCTGCGCCGCGTTCAACATCTTGCGCCGGTAGGCGTCCAGGAGCGCCTGCGCGGTGCCGTCGAGCAGGATCGTGTCCGCCAAGGAATCGAGCGGCTCGGCCAGGGAGGCCAGGACCGCGGCGAAGCCGTCGACGAGGGCGGTGATCGTGTCCTCGTCGCTGGTGGCGGACAGTTCCTCGAACCGCTGGTTGACGGCGAGCAGTCGCGGCAGGATGCGCGGGTCGTCGAGTTCCTCGAAGAAGGCCATCATCCTGGTCCGGTCAGCGGCGCCCATCACCTGCCCCAGCAGGACGACCTGGCCGCGCGTCGACTCCGACAGCTCGGAGGGGTCGGCGCCCAGGAGCGCGGCGATGCGGCCGAGCTGCGGCGGGAAGTCCGGGGCCGTGCGCGCGGCCCGCGCGGCGGCGATGAGTTCTCTTTGCGCGGTGAGCCGTTCGATCTTCTGCGCGAACTCGTGGTCCAGGGCCGCCAGCATCGCGTCGATGTCGTCGGTGCTGTCCTGACCGTCGAGGATGCCGGCCGTCTCCACCAGCGGAATCCCGGCCGCGCCGAGGTTCTTGATCCGGAGGACCCTGATCAGGTCGTGCATGTCGTAGGAGCGGTGGCCGTTCTCCTGCCGTCGCGGCTCGGCGAGGATACCGATCTGGTGGTAGTGCCGCACCGTGCGGACCGTCACCCCGGCGAGTCTCGCGAGCTCCGCCGTCCTCACCGCGCGCCTCCCCGCGCCAGCGGGACGATCGGGGTCTCGTGGTCGCTTCGCACCGGGTGCGACCAACGGCCGCGTGTCTGTCGCATAGCCCCAGTGAAACCTATGACGTTACGTCACAGGCAAGTTCCGGGACACGAAACGCGAGGGAGGCGCCCTGCCGGCCGGGATGGAACAGAACACGGCGCGTGCCGTCAGCGCCTGCCGGACGCGGCGGTGTCCCGCCCGTACTCGGGTTGCCACATGGCGTCCTGGACGGCCTGGACGAGGTTGTCGTGCCGTACGGTGGCCACCCCTTCGTCGGCCGCGGCCCTGGCCACGGCGACGGCGACCGTGGCCGACGACGCCCGGAGGTTCTCGACCGGCGGCAGGAGCGAGGCTCCGGGGCTGCTGACGTCGACCTGTCCGGCGACGGCGTCGGCCGCGGCGAAGAGCATCCCGTCGGTGACGCGGGCCGCGCCGGAGACGATGACGCCCAGGCCGAGGCCCGGGTACAGCAGGGCGTTGTTGGCCTGTCCGATGGTGTAGGTCGTGCCGTCGCGTTCGACAGGGTCGACGGGAATCCCGACGGCGACCAGGGCCGCGCCCTTGGACCAGTCGAGCGCGTCGCCCGGCATCACCTCGATGCGGCTTGTCGGGTTCGACAACGGGAGCAGGATCGGCCGGTCGACACCCGCGGCGAGGGCCTCAACGACGTCCCGGGTGAACGCGCCGTGCACCGTCGACGTGCCGATGAGGATGGTCGGCCTCACGTGCCGGACGGTGGTGAGCAGGTCGACGGTCCCGCCGCCCCAGTCCTTCACCTCGGCCGCGGGACGCGCGTAGGCCGCCTGGTAATCGGGGAGGCCGTCCATGTCGTCGGTGACGAGACCGTCCCGATCGATCAGCCAGACCTGTGACCTGGCCTTCTCCTCGCTCGCACCGGCCCGCACCATTGCGGCGGCGATCTGGTCGGCCATGCCCGTACCGGCGGTTCCCGCGCCGAAGACCACAAGCCTCTGGTCGGCGAACGTGCCGCCGGTGACCTTCAGCGCCGAGATGACCGACGCGAGGACGATGGCGCCGGTGTCCTGCATGTCGTCGTTGAAGACGCGGTACGTGTGGGCGTTGTCGACGAGGATGCGGCGGGCGTTGGACGGCCCGAAGTCCTCGAAGTGCAGCAGTGCCTTGGGGAACAGGTCGGAGACGGTGGACAGGTAGGTGTCGATGAGCCGGTCGTAGGCCGCACCGGTGACGCGCGCGTGGCGGTTGCCCAGGTAGGCGGGGTCGTTGAGGAGGGCTTCGTTGTCGGTGCCGACGTCGAGGTTCACCGCGACGACCCGGCCGGGGTGCACGCCGGCGGCGGCGGTGTAGACGGCGAGCTTGCCGACGGCGATGTCGGTTCCGTTGACGCCCCAGTCGCCGATGCCGAGGATTTCCTGCGCGTCGGAGACGACGACGAGGTCGACGTCGTCGGGGCCGAGGTCGAGGCTTTCGAAGGAGGCGCGCACGTCCTCGATCCGGTCGATGGAGAGGTAGACGGCGCGTGATTGCCGGTAGTCGGTGCTCCACTGTTCGATGGCGTCGCCGATGGTGGGGTCGTAGACCACGGGGAGAAGTTCGGCCAGGTGGTCGAGGAGCAGCTTGAAGTAGAGGACCTCGTTGCGGTCGTGCAGGGCGTCGAGGTAGATGTACTTGGCGAGGTCGTCCGGCTTCTTCGTCAACTGCGCGTAGGCGCGCGCCGCCTGCTCGTCGAGGGTCTCGACGGCCGAGGGCAGCCGCCCGGTCAGGCCGAGTCCGGCGCGTTCGGCCCGGGTGAACGCGGTCCCCCGGTTGCGGGCGGCGTCTCGCAGTGTCGTCTGTGCGGTGTCCATGGTGTCCCCGTTCCCCTCAGGCGTGGTTGTTCGTGGCGGGTGCTCCTGCGGGGGCCACTGCCCAGATTCCCCGGTCCGCCATCTGCTGCGCGGTGATCGACGAGCCGATGCTGTCGAGCGCCCATTCCCGGGGCGCGGGCAGATCGGCCCGGAAATGGGCTGGCACGTCCGTGTACTGCGGCTCGTGCGCACCGCGGGCGGAGGAGAAGACGACGTCCTTCGCCCCACCGTCCGCGCCATTGGTTCCGAAAACGGCTTGGACGACGTGGAGGCGTACACCCGTTCCCGCACCCCGCCCCGGTGAACGAGGACGGGACGGTCACCGATTTCGGCAACACGGGCGCGCAGATGCGCCGGTGCTCCGTCAACGCGGCGGAACTCCCGCGGCGTTTCGGCGCGTCGCTGGACGCCGTCGTCGAAGAGGTCGCCTTGGAATGACGCGGATCTTCTCGCGTGCGCCACGGAAACACCGGTCGGGAGGACAACCGAGGAACTTCAGGGAGGTCCTCACAGCTTCTCGGTACCGGTCATCTCCTCAGGCGAGGGCCAGATGGCAGCAGATTTTCGTCAGGCCCGGAGTCTGCGGATCGCCAGGACGGATCCGTCTGGCCGTACCGAGACGGCCCCACCCCAGGATTCGTCCCACTTCGCATAAGGGTTTTGCTCTTGCCGGGCATCGACTTCACGCCTGTACTTGTTCACTCGCAGCCCGGAAAGGAGTTCGAAGAGGTCCGAGGCCAGACCGGAGAATGCCTCGACGCGTTCGCCGTTGAGGCGGAAAATGTGTTCTGTACCGACGCAATGAATGCCGAGGAGCGTGTGTTCCATATCCCGGACACTGCTGGTGACAGCATGTGACTGCCGCGTGTAGTTGTGGCCTCCCTGTTGCTTGATGAGGTAGGGAGCTGTCGCCTGGTTGTCCCCGGTGAAAGCCACCGCTCCGGCAGCGTCCACGCGGGCGAGGACACACCGGAACCACTCAGCGTCCCGAGGAAGGACGTGGAATCCGAGCATCCCCTCTTCAGGGTGAGGACCTTCAGCAGGTTTCATGATCTGCGGCGGCATTGGGCGATAACGCAATCTCACGTTCATTTCCTCCTCCTGTACCGGGAGGATTCCTCCGTCTCCGTCCGCATGAAGGGCGTGCACGACCACCGGCCCCTTCATACTCAGTTCCGTGCTGAAGACCAGGCTCGGAGTCTTGTTCCATGGTCCGATGTGCACCGCTTCCACATGGGCGGAAGCAGAGGCCAGCTGTGGATATGAAGAGGAACTGCGGCCGTGGTGACCCTTGCAGACGATGGGGAACACGATGGCCTGCTCGCCCGGCTTCCATACTTCGGCAAAGAAACGGGGACGGTACCGGTTGCCGGTCAAGGGCCATCCTGCACGCAGAACCGTTTCCACAGGCACGACGGAGACACGGTGGCCTCGATAGCGCTCCCGAAGGATGTGCTCGGCCGCCACGACCCCGAAACCCACACCCAATTCATGAGCTTGGACCGTCTTGTGTTGGCGCTGGGTGGACCGCCCTTCTTCCGAAAGGACGCTGTAGCCGTCTTCCCCTCGTGCTTCGAGGGCCAAAGCGTACTTCAAACAGCCCCAGTGCTCAGCAAGCCCCCGGGCCGACCCCTGCTTGTCGAGGGAGATCGACCTCCCCAAAGCGTGGAGAACACTCAGAGGCGCCACGCCCGAAGGAGAACTTTGCGTCGCGGGAAGAGACAGGAGTCGTGGTTTCCGGCGCGGCGGATCCTGTCTCTTCTCCTTGTACCGAACGTCATCTTTGGCAACCGCCGATTCGACCTTTCCGGCGAGCCCTTCCCCCGAGCTCAACGCAACCGATGACGGCTCGACAAGCCCTCGCAGGATTTTTTCCAACCCAGACAAGACATCCCCCACGCTTCAATGAACTCGCAGCTCCAAGGAAGAGAGTATTCAGGAACGAGCAGGAACACCCAAGAATCAACAAAAATTCTCTTTCAACGAAGAGGACTGCACCAGAAAAGGAAACGTCACGCGACTTTTTCCTCAAGGAAACCATTAGCCCCGCAGGCATCAGACACCCCGAGAAGCACTTGAGCAACCACCCCCACTCCGTTTTCATCATTTTCAATCCACAAGTTCTTTGATCCAACAAGAAAGCCGGAAAAGAATTGACTGGCGAGACTCTTCACTCTGCAAAGCGAGCCCCCGGGACATCGAAAGCCATTTTTTTGGCGACGCAAATTCAGAGCTGCCCGAACGATGGCCACTTGCGTGTCGTCAAGTGCAGTTCCACCGACTCTCGTCGCTTTTGAAAGCACCCTCGCCGCCGTGGAGTCCCACTAGTGTCGTGCGCATGCGCATTCCGACGGACGCCGAGATCCGCGACCTGCATGAGAAGTACGCCCCCTCCCCCGAAGCGTTCGAACTCGTCTACCGGCACTGCGAGATCGTCAGCGTCGTCGCGGAGCAGCTGCTCGGACGCGGCCTGGTCGACGTGGACGCCGATCTCGTGCGCGCCGGGAGCCTTCTCCACGACATCGGCGTGTACTCGCTCTACGACTCCTCTGGCAAGCTCGACCACGCGAACTACCTCCGCCACGGAATACTGGGGCACGCGATTCTTTCCGGAGAGGGGCTCCCCGAAGAGATCTGCCGTTTCTGCTCCCACCACACGGGCGTCGGCCTGAGCCGCCTGGACGTCCGCACCCAGGGGCTCCCGATCCCGGTCGACGACTACCTGGCGGAGTCGCCGGAGGAGGAACTGGTCATGTTCGCGGACAATTTCCACAGCAAGACGGAACCGCCGGTATTTGTTTCGCGGACATCCTGCGAAAAACGCCTCCGACGCTTCGGGGAGGACAAGGTGGCGGTGTTCGACCGCATGGCCGACAGGTTCGGCGAACCCCGCCTCGACCCGCTGGTGAGGACCTACGGGCATCCTTTGACCTGACGCCCGTGGTCGGCCCGCCGTGGTGACGAGCCGTCCGGTGCCCGGACGATTGTCCGGGCACCGGACGCGCCCGTATCGCGAACGGCCGGAGTCGGTGGAAGAGCGGAACGAGGTAGACGAGCTCAAGAGCTTCGTGCACCGCGCCGACGAGGAGCACCCCGACGCCAAGCGCGTAGAGCCGAATGTCGCCGACGAGGCCCGCTGCGCAGCCCGCCCACCGCGTCACCGGTTCGAGTCGCCGGCACGGGAGCGTCGACCGCCGAAGGATGATCACGCCGAGTGTCGCGCGGACGTGGGCCTGCGCTCGACGACGAGGCGGCGGACCGCCCTTCCCCCACAAGGGGCCGACGGCACGTTTCGTCTCGACAGCGCTCCTGAACGGGACTCCGCCACACAATGACCGTGGACACCGTCCCACGCTCACCCAAGCCGTCCACGTCCGGATTACCTTCATGGAAGACACGCGAAAATCTATAGTGACCGGAGTAGACATCCGTCAGAGGTGTTGCTACATTTTCTGTCGTAGCCACAGAGATCCACGGCAGGGCCACCGGATGGGCCGGTGGAAACGCAGAACCGGTGTCTCGCTCGGACATGGGGATACCGCAGCAGTAGAGCAGGTCGGCTCGACCGGTGTGCACGTGCTCCAAGACACCGGGAGCCGGTAGGACAGCAGGACCCGGACGTTCCGCCTTTACGGGGGACTCCGCAGCAGGAGGAAGGACGCAACAAGGCTCGACCGACGCGCATCGCTGGACGGCGCCGGGAGCCGGTAGGACAGCACGACCGTAGGACCGGTGTCTCGCTCGGACATGGGGATGCCGCAGCAGTAGAGCAGGTCGGCTCGACCGGTGTGCACGTGCTCCAAGACACCGGGAGCCGGTAGGAACGAAGTTGCAAGAAGCGCGTGAAATTTGAGATCGAGAGGAGCAGATGCCATCAGGATCGCCCGGGTTCGGGAATGTTCGACTCGGGTACCGCAGGCCCCGGATTGGAAGAAGGTGGTCCACGGTCACACAACCGCGATCCCCGCGATTCCTTCCTAGCTGTACCTCGGAATGCGGAAGACCGGCAGCAGCCGGTAGGTGGTATTGAACTCTCGGGCCCCAGCGCCAAACGGCGCTGGGGCCCTCGACGTGCGCTCAGGAAAAGAGAAGAAGGAAGAGAAGCGCTTGTCCCGTCCCAATACCGGTGACCGGTTCGACGATGATGACTATCCCGCCTACACCATGGGCCGCGCGGCGGAGATGACCGGCACCACACCGGCGTTTCTGCGCGCTCTGGGCGATGCCCGGCTGATCGAGCCTCTGCGCTCTGAGGGCGGCCACCGCCGCTACTCGCGCTATCAGCTCAAAGTCGCCTCTCGTGCCCGCGATCTCGTTGACGAGGGTATGCCGATCGAGGCGGCCTGCAAGATCATCATCTTGGAGGACCAGTTGGAAGAGGCGTTGCGGATCAACGAGGCACAACGCGCCGACGACCCGCCCGCGCAGTCGTGAGGGTGCGCTGACGCTTTTGTCCCAGCGGCCCGAGGGTCCATCCCCGCGTGCGCGGGGCTCACTCCACGGCCAGGGCGGTGTCGGGGGTCGGTCCATCCCCGCGTGCGCGGGGCTCACAGCACCGCGCGCAGGGTGGGGGACATCGTGTTCGGTCCATCCCCGCGTGCGCGGGGCTCACCGGGAGCGCGTCGACGGTCCCGGGTGGCAGAGAGGTCTATCCCCGCGTGCGCGGGGCTCACAGCACCGCGCGCAGGGTGGGGGACATCGTGTTCGGTCCATCCCCGCGTGCGCGGGGCTCACCGGGAGCGCGTCGACGGTCCCGGGTGGCAGAGAGGTCTATCCC
>NZ_BSQG01000011.1:0-99123 GCF_030268225.1 Nocardiopsis ansamitocini
CCTCGACGCCGAAATCATCGCCACCATCCCCACCGCCCACCACCACACCCTCGGACCCATCCCCCCCAACACCCGCCTCGTCGACTACGCCCCCCTCCACGCACTCACCCCCACCTGCCACGCCATGATCACCCACGGCGGCACGGGGACCGTGTTCACCTCGCTCACCCACGGGGTTCCCCAGCTGATCGTTCCGCGGCCGACCTTCGACGAGCCGCTCGTCGCGGAGCTGATGCGACGGCAAGGAGCAGCGGTGGTCCACCCCGACCCGACCCCGGACGCGGTCGCGCGCGGAGTGGCGCGCCTGATCGCGGAGCCGGGGTTCGCCCGGTCGGCCGACCGCCTGCGCCGGGAAATGCAGGACATGCCCGCCCCCGCCGACCTCGTCCCCCTCCTCCACGACCTCACCGCCGATTTCCGGCAGGGCAATCCGAAATCGGCGTCCGCACCGTCCCCGCACACGGGCGGTGGCGGCTGAGAACAACATCCATTGAGCAGGAGATCCGTTATCGTGTGCGGCCCGTTCCCCCGCCACAAGGGCACCCAGCCCATTTGCGGCGGCCGGCTCGCCCTGCCCACGAAAGGCCATGGCCGAAATTCGTGGACAACCGGCGGCGCCGGAAGTAACGACAAAAATCCCGCGCTGACCTCGACGCACCGTGTGGTTCACTGCACTACGACCACAGCAAATAGGTAATTGAGTGCCCCTTCTCAGGCCCGTCCGCCCAACGCACGGACGAAAAGCAGACGGCGTGCACTCCACAGCAAGAATCCACCCCGCAAAGCCCTGTCAAGGGCCACCAACCAAGGATGGTGAAAAAGAAACCGTGCCGTTCCTGGAAGTCGAAGGAATCTCTAAGAGCTACGGTTCGACCAAGGTCGTCGACAACGTGAGCTTCTCGATTGCCGAAGGCGAGACATACGGGCTCCTCGGTCCCAATGGCGCCGGGAAGACGACGACGATCTCGATCATCGTCGGAATCCTGCAACGCGATTCCGGCTCGATCCGCATCAACGGAAAAGAACACAGCGTCACCGACAAGGCGAGCAAGGCGCACATCGGTTTCGTGCCCCAGCAGCTGGCGGTGTACCCCGACCTGAGCGCGGTGGACAACCTCCGGTTCTTCGCCAGGCTCTACGGCCTCTCCAGAGCCGACGCACGCCGCAGGAGCGAGGAGGTCCTGGAGGTCATCGGCCTGTCCGACCGCGCCGGCGAGACCGTCTCCGCGTTCTCCGGCGGGATGGCGCGAAGACTCAACATCGGGATCGGTCTCCTGAACCGTCCCGGCCTGCTCATCCTCGACGAGCCGACCGTCGGCGTCGATCCGCAGAGTCGCAACGCGATCTTCGAGAACGTCAAGAAGCAGACCGGTGAGGGCGTGGCCGTCCTGTACACCACCCACTACATGGAGGAGGCCGAACGCCTCTGCGACCGGGTGGGCGTCATCGACGGCGGCCAGATCAAGGCGGAAGGGACCCAGCGGGAGCTGGTCTCCGCGGTCGGCGAGGACGACACCATCGTCCTCAGGATGGACGGCGGGCGGGAAAGCGCGATTCGCACCCTGGAGGCGCTCCCCGAGACCAAGCAGGTGAGCGGCGAGGGCTCCGAGATCACGATGCTCGTGGCCGACGCACGTGCGGTGCTTCCCCAGGTCCTCGACTCGCTGACCCAGACCGGGACGGTGCTCCGCTCGGTCGAGGTGCGCGAACCCGACCTGGAAGCGGTGTTCCTCCACCTCACCGGCAAGGCACTGCGGGACTGACCACGGAATCGAGGAGCACAGCGATGTCCGCCATCCTGACCATTCTCATCAAGGACCTGCGCCAGCGCAGCCGAGACGGCACCCTCCTGCTTTTCGCGCTGGCACTCCCGCTCGGCCTGGCGTTCATGCTCAACGCACTGCTGGGCGGATCGTCCGGTAGCGGCGAAGGAGGGTTCACCGCCGAGTACACCGTCGTCGACGAGGACGGCGGCGACGTGGCGACGGCGTTCACCGAAGGGGTCCTGGGCCCGCTGGAGGACGACGGGCTGCTGACCGTCACCACCGCCGCCACCGAAGACGACGGGATCGAGTCGGTGGAGTCGGGAGACGCCGACGCCGCCTTCATCATCCCCTCGGGTTTCTCCGACTCCCTCGCCGACGGCGAATCCGTGGAACTGACGGTGATCGGCAGCGCCAACGCACCGGAGGCCGTCCAGGTCGCCCGGGAGATCGGCCGCGCATTCGCCGGCGAACACCGCAGAATCCAACTCGCCGTCACCATCGCCGCCGAGGGCAGCGACACCGACGGCGCGGAACTCGCCCAACGGGCCGGCGAGACCGCCGCGCCGGTGACGGTGGAGGAGGACGCCTCGGCCCAGCGCCGAGAACTCGACACCGTCACCTACTACTCGGCCGGCACGGCGTTCTTCTTCTTGTTCTTCGCCGCGATGTTCAGCGTGAACAGCATTTTCGAGGAACGCGGCAACGGAACGTTGGCCCGCCTGTTGGCGGCACCGATCTCCCGCCCCGGGGTCCTGGCCGCCAAGTTGTCCAGTGCCGTGCTCGTCGGGATCGCCAGCATGGCCATCCTCGTCATCGCGTCGAGTCTCCTCTTCGGCGCGGACTGGGGAGCTCCCCTGGGGGTGGCCGCTCTCAGCGTCTCCGGGGTTCTGGCCGCCGTGGGGATCACCGCCGGCGTGGCGGGATTCGCCGGCAATTCCGAGCAGGCACTGAACTGGCTTTCGGTGATCGCCATGCTACTCGGAGTGCTCGGAGGTGCTCTTTTCCCGATCACCCAACTGGGCGCGCTGTCGACGCTCAGTTACTTCACGCCGCACCGATGGTTCCTCGACGGCCTGGCGAACCTGTCCGCGGACGGATCGGTGGCAACCGTGCTGACGCCGGTCCTCGTCCTCTTGGGCATGGCCGCCGTCGGTGGCGGAGCGGCCCTGTTCCGCATGGGAAGGATGCTGCACTCATGACGAAGCCGGTTACCATCGGCCTGCTCAACCTGCGCCGTGTCTTTCGCGACCGGACGAACATCTTCTTCGTGATCCTCCTGCCGTTGCTCATGGTCTTCACGACAGGGCTGATGTTCGGCCAGGACAGTTCGCGTCTCGGTGTCACCGGGGCCGCGGAGGGCCCCCTCGCCGAACGGCTGGTCGCCTCGTTGGAGGGGACCGAACACGCCACGGTGGAACGGGTCGGGTCCGAGGAGGCGTTGCGGGACCTGGTCGAGCGCGGCGCGGTCGACGCGGGCCTGATCGTCCCGGAGGGCTACGACGAGCGGGTACGCGAAGGCGACGCCGAGGTCAGCGTCCTGAGCCGCCCCGATGACTGGGGGGCCCTGAACCTGACCACCTGGGTGCGTTCGATGGTCTCCCAGGAGGCGACCCTGCTGGGAGCCGCACGGTTCGCCGAGGCGGAGTCCGGCGGGGACTTCGACACACGGCTCGACGATGCCGAGAACGCCGACATCCCCGGTATCGAGGTCGCCGCCGTCACGACGGGGGAATCCGTCTTTCCCGAGGACGTCAGCCAGTACGCCCTGGCCGCACCGCCGATCCTGCTGTTGTTCACCTTCCTGACCTCGCTGACGACCGCCATCGGCATCGTCCAGACCAGGCAGTCGGGAATCGCCCGGCGGATGTACTCCACACCGACGGGCGTGGGCACCATCGTTTTCGGCGAGGCCCTCGGACGGTTCGTGATCACGCTCACCCAGGCGCTGCTCATCCTGTTCGGATCGGCGCTGCTGTTCGGCGTCGTGTGGGGCGACCTCGTGGCGACCGCAGCCGTACTCACCGCGTTCTGTCTCGTGGGGAGCGGCGCGGCGATGCTTCTGGGGTCGGTGTTCAAGACGGAGGGCAGCGCGGTCTCAGCGGCCCTCGGGATCGGACTGGCTGCGGCAGCCGCGGGCGGGACGATGGTCCCGTTGGACGCGTTCAGCGGCGTGGTCCGCGCGGCGGCCTATGTCACCCCGCACGCCTGGGGCTACGAGGCGTTCAGCGAGATCGTGCGCCATGGCGGGGGCATCATCGATGTGCTTCCCCAGATCGCGGTACTGCTCGGCTATGCGGCGGTGCTCTTCGGGTTGGGCGCCTGGCGTCTACAGAAGGTCATCACGCGATAGACGGGGCCGGGGTGGTGCGGCAGGGTCCCTGAGGCACCCGGCGCACCACCCCGCGTCCGTCCCGTGCAAAGAACCGGGAGGTTACTGCTGTGCGGCAGCAGTATCGGCTTCCCCGCTCTCCTTCTCGCCTTCCTTTGCCGCGGCCTTCTCGATGATGAAGTCCGCGAGGTCCTCGAAGGTCTCACCGGAGAAGGAAGGGATCTCCTCCAGCAGCATCACGTCGTAGTTGTCTTCGAGTGTGAGGATCAACTGGACGACGGCGAACGAGTCCAGATCGGTCATGCCGGTCGGTTCGGGCAGATCGATCTGCGGTTCCGCCGAGGCGAACATCAAAATGGTGAACGCCTGCACCTTGATCTGGGAGACCAGTTCGTCCCGGTCGATTACGGCCATCGCTACCAACTCTTTTCTTTCGGAATCTGCGGAAGGGAGTCAGCGGTCGGCCGGAATTCGGACGAGCCACTTCAGGAACCTGGCCCCGTATTTCTCCCAGTAACTCCGGTCGATGACGAAGAGCCTCGCGCTTTTGTTCTCAAGCGGATTGCGAATTCCCTCGGGGAGGATCTTCTCCTCCCTGATGATCGCCCGGTTCGCCCCGAACATCTCCGAGTCCTCCTCGGCCGACCAGAAGCAGACCCTGTCGACCTCCCATTGGGCGAACGCGTAGTTCACGAGGAGGACGTTGGCTTCAAGGGTGATTCCGAGGGCGCCGGTTTCGGGGTCCATCAGCACGTCGATCTGCATGAGGGACCCGCCGGCGCCGACCCGGGAAAAGGAGCAGAAACCGACGACCGAGTCGTTCACCGTGCTCGCGATCAGGAACTGTGCCGCGACGTCATCGGGTTCCTCCGGGACACTGGCCAGAACCAGGGAAGCGGCGGGAAGACCCGCGAGACCTTCTTTCTCCACGATTTCCCGAACACCCGACGCCGTTTGGGAAACGATCGGCCGAAGCTCGGTTCTACGCGTCCTCGTATAGGGGGAATTCATAATCGACCGCCTCGATCTGCACTCCGGATTGGGAGGTTCTCCATACCACTCCTGGATCGGCCGAAAAATTCGCCGCCAGGGAAAACGATGCCACCGAAAAACGGAGGCGTTCCCACGTCCCGCCGGCGGGACGGTGGCCTCCGTCGAATCGCCCTGCGGACGATAACGCACCACCGGTTCACTGTCATTGACGACGGTGGCGGCGCAGCGGTCGCCCGTTCGTCCGCGGAGGTCACGGCCGCTCACGCACGGACCGGGTACTCGCCTCAGGAACGTGCCGCCCGCTTGCCGCGGTTGACGAGCCGTTCGAGCATGACCGAGCCCTCACGTTTCCAGGATTCCCTGGAGATCGAATAGCAGTGCATATCCCAGAGCCGCCCCATGAGGAACACGTGCTTGGGGAACGTCGCCTCCTTCGGCGTCGCGGAGAGGGACGACTTGAAGCGGTGCATGCTGGCATCGGTGGTCTGGATGTAGACCTTGCGGATGTCGTCCCACGTGGCGAAGGCGTAGTTGACGAGCAGCATCATCGCCTCGGTGCCGACCCCGTAGGGAAGCTTGTCCACGTCCATGGAGATGCCGAGCTTCAGGTGCCCCGCCGGGTCGCGCTCCCGTAGCGACGCGATCCCCAGGATCTCTCCGCTTCCGCGCAGTTGGACGGCGAACGCGGCAGCGACCGTCTCGGGGAGGTCGTCGAACATGCTGAGGAAATCCTCAAGGGGCGGAAGAGGTTCCAACCCGGTCTTCAAGATGCAGTCGTAGAAATCGCTGCCGTGTTCTCTGGACGCGGGCAGGAACCTCACCCGCGGCGTTTCGAGGTGGGGCAAGAACAAGGGGTGTCACCTTCACTACTCGACGAAGAAAACCAGGAGGTGGGGACGGGGCCGCGATCCACCACTCATGACGGCCCGGGCACGCGCGCGTCCCGTCCTTCGGACGTCACGGCCCCTTCGGTGCGGTGCGCGGCGACGAGCTCCTCAAGGACGGGAACGAGGTCGACGGGGCTGGGCATGTCGAGCACCTCGGCCCGCAGTCGTGCGGCCCGGTGCCGAAAACTCGGGTCGGTGAGCAACCGGCCCACGGCCTCCGCCACCGCGCCCGCGGACATCTCCGTACCGGGGAGTTGCAGCCCGGCCCCCTGCGCGACGAGGCCGCGGGCGAGCAGGGACTCGTCGAACTGATACCGCGGCATGACGAGGTCGGCGAGGATGAGCTGCGGAACCCCGTGGTAGAGCGCGGTGAGGTAGGTTCCGGCTCCGCCGTGGTGGACCACCGCGGCGCAGTCGGTCATGAGCACGTGCAACGGGACGTATTGGACGATACGGATATTGTCCGGCAACGGACCGAGTTCTTCGGCCTGTTCGGCCGGCAGGGTCGCCACGATCTCCGCGTCCAATCGGGCGAGCTCGGTCAGGAGTTCGGCGATGGACCGCATGCGGCCGGAGTCGAAGCGCTGTGTCGTCGACGCGCCGAGGGTCAGGCAGACCCGGGGCCGTTCGGCGGCCCCGCGCAACCACTCCGGCACCTCGGCCCTGCCGTTGTAGGGGATGTAGCGCACCGGCAGGTGCCGCGCCTGTGGTTCCGGTTCCAACCGCAGTGTCTTCGGGCAGGGATCGACGGTGGCGTGGCCCCGCACCAGCGACTCGGAGAACTCCACCCCGTAACGGGCGGCGCGCTCCCCCAGCCAATCGGCGAGCAGGTCCTCCTGCTCCTCCGGCGGCTGCTCGACCATTCGGCGCAGGAAAGCCGCACGCATACGGCCGGTCACGTCCATGCCCCACAGGAAACGGGCGTGCATCGCCCCGCACGCTTCCGCGGCGATCGACGCCGCGAAGGCCGTGGGCTCCCAGAGCACCAGGTCGGGTTTCCAGGAGCGGGTCAACGTCACGAGGTCGTCGAGCATCGGGTCGTTGACGATCTTCCACCACCACGGGACGAAGTCCCGGTACCCGTCCCTCAGGTACTCCCATCCCAGGGTCTCGGGACGGTCCACGCTTCCCATGTCGAAGCCTTCGTCCTCCTCCTCGCCGGTGAACGCGTCCTGTAGGAACGTGTGGAACGTCAGGTACTGGTACAGGACGTGGTTGTCGCCCACGAGGGACGCCGGGAGCCCGGTCTCCAGGATGGCGTCGGTGAGCGTGGGCTGGCTCGCCACCTGCACTTCGTGTCCCGCTGCGCGTAGCGCCCATGCCAGGGGGATCATGCTCAGCATGTGGGTCTTCTCCGCCTGCGTCACTACCAGGACCCGCATGGCCCTCCGTTCGCGTGTCGTTGGGGATCGGCTTGCCGGTTCCGCCCGGGTCGGGGACGGCCCGGGCGTCACCAGAGGGCGTGCAGGCACGCGAGGAGGGTGCGCGCCTCGATGGTGAGGTAGTGGCTGTGCCGGACCAGGTCCATGAGCTGGCCGACGGTGACCCAGCAGTAGCCGTCGGGGGTCTCCAGCGGGACGTCCGGTCCGGCCTCGATCACCCGGTAACGGGTCTGGGCGTGGTGGAAGCGCCCGCCTTCCTCGGAAAGCACCACGTCGCTGCGGATCCGGGCCGGGTCGTCGGTGAGCGCCGTCTCGGCGAACGGGTCGGCCGCACGGGTGTCCGCCGTGGAGCGGCGCTGCACCGTGGGGCCGATCTCGATCGCGCCCGGCAGCCCCGGCTCGGGCGTGGCACGGACGAGGACGTGGAGGACGCCGTCGATGGCGCGGGTCACGAAGACCGCGAGCCCCTGCTGCCAGGGGGCGAGCAGTGGCTGGGTCCACTCCCGCACTTCCCGGTTGCCGGCCCGGACACGGGCGGCGATGATCTGGAAGACCTCGCGCGAATCGTCACTGATCGCGTCGTCGCTCCGCGTCCAGCCGGTGATGTCGGACAGCGGCACGAGCTGGGTCGTGTGCTCGCAACGGGCCCGTGCATCGGTGAGCCAGCTGATGACCTCCCCGAGCGTGTTGCGGGCCTCGGGCGCGTCGTCGACCGCGTCGTAGGAGCGCAGAAGTGCCCGCACGAAAGGGTCGGTGGACGTTTGTGCCGCCTCCTGGGGACGCGCCAGCGGCATGCAGGCGAGGACCGTCCGGGCGTCCATGTTGACCAGGTTGTCGGTGAGCAACAACCGCCGCAGCTGGTGCAGGGTGAGCCAGCAGAAGTCCTCGTTCTCGGGTACTTCTCCCGTTGCCTCTACGACGATGTTGCGATTGCTCTTGCGCCAGAACCACGCGCCCTGTTCGGACTGCAGCACGTCGACGAGGACACGGCCCCGAGCGGGGCCGTGGAAGTACTCCACGTAGGGCGTCGGGTTGCCCTGGTGCACCCGCGTGTAGTTGCTGCGCGTGGCTTGGACGGTCGGCGAGAGCTGGCGCACGTTGAGATTGCCCGGTTCGAACTTCGCCTGCATCAGGCAGTGCAGTACCCCGTCGAACTCCTTGACGAGGATGCCGAGGATGCCGACCTCGGGCTGGTTGATGATGGGCTGGGTCCGAACCGTCCCGGCCCCGTCGTCCACTCGCAGCCCTTCGACGGTGAAGAACCGACCGCTCTCGTGGCCGAGGTCCCCGCTGTCCCGGTCGAAGTCCCAACGGTCGAGCTCGCGGAAGGGGATGCGCGTCACCTCGAATGCACCGGAGCGCGGCCGCCCCTCCCACCAGTCGCGGAAGGCCGGCCCGGGGACGGCCGCCCCGTCCCGCGCGCCGGCGGACGCGGCGAAGCGGGCGGCCGTCTCGGAGCGCGTCACAGTTTGGCCAGGGTCTCGCGCAGGGCGTCGATCGTCCGGTCCTGCTCCTGCCTGGTCAACGAGGGGTACATGGGCAGGGAGAAGATCTCGTCGGCGAGCCGCTCGGTCACGGGCAGCGCTCCCTTCTCGTAGCCGAGGTGGGAGAAGCCGGTCATCGTGTGCGCGGGCCACGGATAGCTGACGTTGAGCGAGATGTCGTGGGACTTCATCGCCTCGATGATGCGATCGCGCTGGGGGTGGCGGACGACGTAGAGGTAGTAGGTGTGTTCGTTGCCGGGTGCGGTGACGGGGAGGACCAGTTCGGTGTCGGCGAGTGCCTCCGCGTAGCGGGCCGCGATGGCCTGCCGGGCCGCGATGTAGTCGTCGAGGCGGGTGAGCTTGCGCCGCAGGATCTCGGCGTGCACCTGGTCGAGGCGGGCGTTCTGCCCGTTCGGCTCGACGACGTAGTAGCGCTCGCGGCCCATCCCGTAGTAGCGCAGACGTCTGAGACTGGCGTCCACCTCGGGGTCGGAGGTGATGGTGGCGCCCGCGTGGCCGTAGGCACCGAGGATTTTGGTCGGGTAGAAGGAGAAGGCTCCCGCGTTGCCGATGGAACCGGCGATGTGTCCGTAATAGCGCGCACCGTGCGCCTGGGCGCAGTCCTCCAGGATGAGCAGGTCGTGCGCGGCGGCCACCTCCTGGAGGGGCGCCATGTCGACGCACTGGCCGTAGAGGTGCACGGGAAGGATGCAGCGGGTCCGCTCGGTGATGACCGAGCCCACTTGCCCCACGTCCATCAGATAGGTGTCGGGGTCGATGTCGACGAAAACGGGCTTGGCACCGACCAGGTCGATGGCCAGCACCGTGGGTGCTGCTGTGTTCGAGACGGTGATGACCTCGTCCCCGGGGCCGACCCCGATCGCCCTCAGCCCCAGGACGAGGGCGTTGGTCCCGTTGTCGACTCCAACACAGTGGGGAACCCCGTGATACTCCGCGAATTCGTCCTCGAAGGAGTCGACGAACGGCCCCCAGATCAACTGCCCGGATTTGAAGACAGTGTCTACGGCGTCGAGGATGTCCTCGCGCTCCTTCTCGTACTCATTCAGGTATCCCCACACATAAGCGGTCATGAATACGCCACTTTCGAAAATCGTCGGTGAATTTTCCCGGTTCCACGGGAGAATCAGCCTCGGAGAGCAGAAAGATTTACCTCTTCGAGAGCCGCGTCAACCACGAAACCTCTGACGAGGATTCGCTTACCTGCCTTCCAGCGCGGCCACTGCGGCTTTGTCGAGATTGGACTCGACCCACTCCTGGAGCCCCATCCCGGCGCCTTCCGCGGCCAGCTGCCACTTCTGCTTGCGGTCGGTCGGAACGCTCAGCTGGAGGTAGGTGAGCTCCTCGCTCTTGCGCACGCCCTTGGCCTCGCCCCGGATCCTGCGCCTGAGCTCGTTCCTGGACCACCCCCCGGCCTCCGCCTCGGCCAGCCATTTCTCCTGGTCGAGTTCGGCGAGGCCGGCCACCTCGGCGTGATGCTGGAAGCTCAGGTTCTCCCGTCGGCGCGACGGTGTGAACTTGCGGGCGATCCAGGCGTAGTTGCGCAGGGTCTGGTAGTCCAGGGACGTCGCCCCGATTGCGCGTTTGTACCGGTCCGGGTAGTGGTGCTGCCCGTAGATGAGCCAGTCCCCCAGCCACCAGGCGGATGCGTCGGAGATGACGAAGATGTGCCGCCCCAGCCGCTCCCACACACCCAACGGCATCCCGTCGGGGATCGAAAGGGTGGTTCTTCGCGTCGAATACCCTCTGTCTCCGAAGGAGAACTTACCGTTGTCCCCCAGAGAAACTCTTTCCTCGCGTCGGACCGAACGGCTTTCCCTTGCCGATTCCGGCCTGAGCGTTTTCACCGCTGATTTCGCCATCGTGCCACGAGTCCTCTCTCCGTTTTTCGCATACGGGCGCGTACGACCGTGTGGAGCGACGTTCCCCAAGACGCCCTGAATAGGACTTGACTCGATATCGAATACCCCCGAACCACGGCTGAAGATTCCCCCCTCGGCACCAAAGAGAGCCAAGTGAAAGCCGGTTCGTTGGGATTGTGCCAGAGCCTTTCGTGACAACGTCTAGACAGCTTCTAGACGCCGCTTGACTGCGCCGGACCGCCCTACCGCTGGGAAGGCTCCCACGCGCTACCGACAGGTACTCCCACGTCATCGCCGTTCCTGTTCCGATTGGCCGCCCACCCCCTTGTCCACGGGGTGGACAGGGCTTCAGCCGGTGAGGTCGTGGAGGAGGGGGACGAGGTCGGCGGGGGCGGGCATGTCCTGCATTTCCCTGCGCAGGCGGTCGGCCGACCGGGCGAATCGCGGTTCCGCGATCAGGCGCGCCACGCCCCGACAGACCGCGTCGGCGTCTGCGACAGCGGGGGGCAGCACGAGCCCGGCGCCCGCCTGGGCCACTCGTTGCGCCAGGAGCGGGGTGTCGAACAGCCGCGGATGCGGCGTGATGACCTGGGGCACCCCGTGGGTGAGCGAGGTGAACACGGTCCCCGGCCCGCCGTGGGTGATCATGGCGTGGCAGGTGGGGGTGAGTGCGTGGAGGGGGACGTAGTCGACGAGGCGCGTGTTTGCGGGGACCGGCCCCAGGCTGTGTTGTTGCGCTGCGGGGATGGTGGCGATGATCTCGGCGTCGAGGTCGGCCAGCCCCGACAGCACGTCCTTGACCGCGACCGTGTAGTCGCCGAACCAGTCCGCGGTGCTCGTGCCCAGGGTGAGGCAGATGCGGGGTCGGTGGGGTGGGGTGCGCAGCCAGTGGGGGACGACGGCGCGCCCGTTGTAGGGGACGTAACGGGTGGGGAGGTAGTGGGGGCCTGGCGGCGGGGTGGGGGCCTTGAGCGCGGGCGGGACGAAGTCGATGGTGGCCTGGCCGTGGACGAGTTCTTCGTCGTAGTCGAGGCCGTAGCGTGCGGCGAGGGCGGTGAGCCAGGCGGCTAGGGGGTCTTCTTGCTGGTCGGGGGGCTGCTCGCCCATCCGCCGCAGGAAGGCCGCCCGGGTCTGGGAGAAGAGGTCGACTCCCCAGAGGAAGCGGACGTGGGCGGCCCCGCAGGCCCTGGCCGCGATCGCCCCCGCGAACGTCGTGGGCTCCCAGATCACCAGGTCCGGACGCCACTGGCGGCACAACGCCACCAGGTCGCCCAGCATCGGCTCGTTGACCATGCGCCACCACCACGACACCATCTGGCGGTACTCAACGCGAAGGTGCGTCCAGGGGAGGTCCCAGATGCGGTCGTCCGCCCAGTCCAGACCGCCGCCTGCCCCCGGCAGCTTGCTGAGGCGCCGTAGCGTCGCACGCAGGGTGTGGTCCTTGCCCACGGGCACGAAGGGCAGTCCGGCGCCGGTGACCACACCTTCGAGTTCGGGCTGACTGGCCACCCGCACCTCGTGCCCGGCCGCCCGCAACGCCCAGGCCACGGGAACCATCCCCAGAAAATGCGTCCGCTCGGCCTGGGCCGCGATCACCACGCGCACGAATCCCCACTCCTCAAGTCTTTGTTGTGAAAACCGGCGATCGAAGTCGATGGAACACAGCGAAAATCCCGAGGAACGGGGACTTCAAACAACCCGATTACCATGACGGCAGAGCGGGATTTACTGCCGTCACGTTTATCCGGCGGAGCAGGGCGCCGAAGGAATGGCCACCCACCGCTGGAAAGCAATACCGTATTTCGCGCAGGGTACGCCACTCCGCGACCGTCACGCGAACACCCGCAGGCCGGGCGAAGAACGCATTGGGCCCCCGCATCGGCCACCGCACAGCAGATCCTCCTCGTTTGCCGAGCTCCGAGCGGCTGCCATCTCTCGGTTCCCCTACCGTTCACCACCGGAGGGGAACCACGCCCGGAGAGGAACTCCACCGCGGATATCATCACCGCAATCAGTCTTTCCCCGCCCTCGAACTGCTATTACAATGCAGCAGGCATCGGAGGCGCAGCCCCACCCTCCCGGGAATACACCGGATATATTCTCCGTGCGCTCCCGACCGTCGGGCCCCGCCAATCTCCGACCACCACCCAAAGACTTCTCACCGCGAAACCGGTTAGCATCCGTGCGCCCAGCAGGTGGGTTCCAGCGAAATTCCGTCACCGCGAAGGTCCCTGTCCTATTGCAGCAGCGAACTGAGAGCCGAAAGGATTCCCTATGCGTTTCCTGCCAGATCGGGAGGACACCACGACCGCGGTCATCGGTCTGGGCTACGTCGGTTCATGCCTGGCCGCCACTCTGGCGGACACCGGTATGAATGTGGTCGGTGTCGACACCGACCCGCTCCTCGTCGAGGAACTGGAGGTGGGGACATGCCGGTTCAAGGATCCGGGCCTGCCCGAACTCCTCGCCCAGGGCGTGAGTGCGGGACGGCTCCGCGTCACCACGGATTACCAGGCCGTCTCGTCCGCAGACGTCGTCATCGTGGCGGTCGGTACCCCGATCCGCGAACAGGGCCTGCTGATGGACGCGCAACTGCGCAGCGCCTGCGCACAGTTGGGGCCCCACATCCGCCCCGGGCAGCTGGTCATCGTCAAAAGCACGGTCCCACCGGGAACGATGCGCGAACTCGTCGTCCCGCTGCTCGAAGCCGGGGGCCTCACCTGTGGCACCGACTTCGGGCTGGCGTTCTGTCCCGAGCGCCTCTCCCAGGGTGCCGCGCTCTCCGAGCTCCGCAACCTGCCGATCGTCGTAGGCGGCTGGTGCACGGCAAGTACCGAGGCCGCCGCACAATTCTGGCGCCGCACCATCGGGGTCACCCCGGTCCCGTGCTCCTCGATGGAAACCGCCGAGGTGGTCAAACTGGCCAACAACTGGTGGGTCGACCACAACATTGCCCTGGCCAACGAACTGGCCCAGTTCTGCTCCGCCATGGGTGTGGACGCCATCGAGGTCATCAAGGCGACCAACGCGGTTCCCAAGGGAGCCGGCAGTGTCAACGTCCTGCTCCCCGGTGTGGGGGTGGGCGGATCCTGCCTGACCAAGGACCCCTGGATGGTCTGGCGGGCCGCACGCGACAAGGGGGTCGAGTTGCAGACCATTGCCACCGCCCGCGCCGTGAACGACTCGATGCCGGCCTACACCGCCGGTCTCATCGTGGACGAACTGGAAAAACTGGGGAAACGGCCCGAGGAGTCGAGGGTCGCGGTCATCGGACTGGCCTTCAAGAACAACACCGGTGACGTGCGCTCCACACCGACCGCCCCTGTCGTCGCGGAGTTGATCGAGGCAGGGGCGGATGTCGCCCTCTTCGACACCCTCGTGGACCCGGCGGACGCGAAAACGATCTTCGGCGTCGGACTGGCCTCCTCGGTCGAGGAAGCCGTCGAAGGGGCCGACTGCCTGGCGGTGCTCGCATGGCACCGGGAGTTCGAGGATCTGGATCTGAACGCGCTTCGCGGCCATGCCGCCGAGCGCTGCGTCATCGTCGACGGACGCGCGCACTTTTCCGCCGAACGGGTGGAGGCGCTGCGCGCATCCGGATTCGTCTACCGCGGAATCGGAAGGTGAGCCCTGTGGCCAATGTCGTAGTGACCGGAGGCTGCGGATTCGTCGGCAGCCACCTCGTGGACAGTCTCGTTCGCCGCGGCGACAACGTGGTGGTCTTCGACTCCCAGGACCGCCCGGGCGACCAGACCGGCGACGAGGCCAACGTCAGGTACGTGACGGGTGACATCCGCGACGCCGACCAGCTCGCACGGGTGATCACCCCCGGGGTGGACACCGTCTACCACCTCGCCGCGCTGGTGGGCGTCGACCAGTACCTGAAACGTCCGTTGGACGTCATCGACGTCAACTTCTCCGGGACGCGTGCCGTGCTGGACCTGGCGGTACGCGCGGACGCCAAGGTCGTGTTCTCCAGCACCAGCGAGGTGTTCGGCAAGAACCCCGACGTGCCCTGGACCGAGGACGCCGACCGCCTCCTGGGCTCAACCACCGCGGACCGCTGGAGCTACGCGACGAGCAAGGCGCTGTCCGAACACCTCACGTTCGCGTTCATGCGCCAGCACGGCCTCAACGCCTCGATCATCCGCTACTTCAACCTCTACGGACCGCGACAGCGTCCGGCGTTCCTGGTGAGCCGCAGCGTGCACCGGGCCTTGAGGGGCATCGCCCCGGTCGTCTACGACCAGGGCCGCCAGACCCGAAGCTTCACCTACGTCGAAGACGCGATCGACGCGACCGTGACGATCGGTGCGAGCACCGACTCCCTGGGCGAGTGCTTCAACGTCGGAAGCTCCGACGAGGTGTCGATCAGGGCCGCGGTCGAACTCGTCATCGAGCTGACCGGCCTGGACATCGACTTCGACAACACCGCCACGCGGGCACACTTCGGCGATGCCTACCAGGACCTCGATCGACGGGTGCCCGACACCACGAAGATGTCCACCCGGTTGGGCTGGAAGAGCACGGTCGACCTCCGGGACGGAATCACCCGGTTCGTCGACTGGGCCCGTGCGAACCCGTGGTGGCTGGAGCAGCCGGACAGCGCCCCGAAGTAAGCCGGGTGCCCCCCGGAGATGTCTTGCCGGCGGGACATGACCGCACGCCCCGTCCCGACCTCCTGGACGGGTGTTCTCCCTCCGATAGCAGAAAATCCCGAGCAGCCGAGGAGTGCATGTTGCCCACCACATCCGAATGCCGCATTTGTTCCGGTGTCGTGAACGAGTTCTTCGACTTCGGGCGCCAGCCCCTTGCCGACGCGTTCAGGGAGCCGGGAAGCGACGAACAGGAGTTCTTCTACCGACTGGCGGTCGGCGCCTGCGCGGACTGCACGATGGTTCAGCTCATGGAAGAGGTCCCCCGGGACCGCATGTTCCACAACGGTTACCCGTACCACTCGTCGGGCTCGGTGGTCATGCAGGCGCACTTCGAGGAAACCGCGAAGGGGTTCCTCGCTGCCGAGCTCAGCGGCCCCGACCCGTTCATCGTGGAGATCGGTTCCAACGACGGCGCCATGCTCAAGGTCATCGCGGCGGCCGGGGTCCGACACCTGGGGGTGGAGCCCTCGGGCGGAGTCGCCGACCTCGCCGCGGCCGAGGGCATCACCGTCCGCAAGGACTTCTTCGAGGAGTCGACGGCGCTGGAGACCCTGGAGGCGCACGGGACGGCCGACGTCATCTACTCCGCCAACACGTTCTCGCACATCCCGTACGTGGACTCGGTGCTCAAGGGCGTCGCGGCGCTGCTCTCCCCGACCGGCTCCTTCGTCTTCGAGGACCCCTACTTCGCCGACATCGTGGAGCGGACGTCCTTCGACCAGATCTACGACGAGCATTTCTTCCTGTTCAGCGCGAGCTCCGTGGCGAACATGGTCACCCGGTTCGGTCTGGAACTCGTCGACGTCAAGCGCCTGCCGACCCATGGCGGAGAGGTCCGTTACACCGTGGCGCACGCGGGTTCGCGTCCTGTGTCCGCAGCGGTCGCCGAACTGTTGCGCGAGGAGAGGGAGCAGGGGCTCACCTCGACCGCAACGCTGGAACGGTTCGGGGCGAACGTCGAAGCCACCCGGGAACGCCTCCTGGAGAAGCTGCGGTCGCTGCGCGACGCCGGCAAACGCGTGGTGGGGTACGGGGCCACCGCGAAGAGCGCGACCGTGCTCAACTACTGCGGGATCGACTCCGACCTGGTCGAGTTCATCTGCGACAGCACTCCGGCCAAGCAGGGACGGCTGACCCCCGGTTCGCACATCCCGGTGCGCAAGCCCGAGGACTTCGCGCTGCCCTACCCCGACTACGCGGTGCTGTTCGCGTGGAACCACGCCGACGAGGTGATCGCGAAGGAGCAGGGGTTCCGCGACGCCGGCGGCCGGTGGATCAGGTATGTCCCGGAGGTCACGGTGCTCTGACCTCAGCGATCGGACCGGGACGGGGGAGGCCCCGTCCCGGTCCGATCGGTCAGCACACCGACGAGTCGAAGCCCTGCATGTCCTTGGCGTTGAGCGCACGCGCGTAGGCGCGCACCAGGGCGTTCATCCGGAAACGGCCGTCCGTCCCCTGCTGGACGAGGGAGGAGCGGTTGAGCAGGTTCAGGCCCCGCCAGGTCTCGGGCGAGTTGGTGCAGGCCAGTTTCGCCGCGGCCGACAGGTCGAAGTCCGGGGTGTCGGCCCGCCCCAGCGCCAGAAGCATCCTGGCGGCCTGCGGGGACAGGGTCCGGTAGGAGGACAGCAGCGCCGAACGTATGGAGGTGAGGGGATCACTGCCGAGGTCGAGGAGTTCCAACAGGCCGTCCTGCACGATCATCTCCTCCACGGGATCGGGCCCCGAAGTGGCGATCTTCTCTGCGGCCGCGCACAGGGCGACGGGGACGTAACCGCACATGCGCGCGATCGCCCCGAGACGCTCGTAGGACGGTGGTGTGCCTCCGCCTCTGACGATGACCTCCTCCATGACCGCGACCGCGTCCCATTCGCAGAGGCCGTCCAGAGTGATCAGGGAGGCTCCGTCGCGGACCGCCAACCCGGAGAGCCGGTTGCGGCTCGTCACCAGCACCAGGCAGGAGGAACCGCCCGGGAGCAGGGGCCGGACCTGCTCGACGAAACGCACGTTGTCCAGCACGATGAGCAGGCGTCTTCCTGCCAGCGCGCTTCGGTAGAAACCGGCCTGCTGCTGGGGATCGGTGTCCATCCCGGCGGGGACGGAAATTCCCAGGCCGCCGAGCAGGATCTCCTTGGCGTCGGTGGCCGTCAGCGGAGCGGAGTTCTCGGAGAACCCGCGCATGTCGAGGTACAGCTGCCCGTCCGCGAAATCGGTGGAGATCTGGTGGGCGAAGCGGATCGCGAACACGCTCTTGCCGACCCCTGGAGGACCGTCGATCGCGAAGACCGGCGTCTTGTCCGCTGCTTCGGGGTGGGTGGCCAGCCTGCGCAACCGTTGCAGCTCTTCCTCACGACCGCGGAGGGCGGAGATGTCCCGCGGCAGTTGCGCGGGGACGATCCGCCCGTTGCGGGTGACCGGCAACGCGGAAGGGGTGACGGCCTGTCTGCGCGAGGTGTCCTCACGCAGGATTCGTTCGTGCGCGTTCTGCAGATCGACCCCGGGTTCGATGCCCAGTTCGGTGACCAACCGGGTCCGGATGTCGCGGAACTCGGCAAGTGCCTCGGCCCTTCGGCCGCTCTCGTGGTAGGCCCGCATCAGCAGGCTGCGGACCTTCTCCCGCAGGGGGTGGACCAGCGCGAGCGTCGAGAGCTCCCCGATCGCCTCCTGGTGCCGGCCGAGCTCGATGAGCGCCCAGAGGCGTTCTTCCATGGCGGTGAACTTGAGGGCGTCCAGACGGTTGCGCTCGACCTCGATGAACGGACCGGACAAGCCTGCGAAGGCCAGCCCTTTCCAGTGCGACAGCGCCGCGTCGAGCTCGGCCACGGCGTCGTCGAGGTTGCCCCCGCTTCCGTGGCACCGCGCCTGCTGCAGATGACGGTCGAACAACTGCACGTCGATCAGTTGGGGGGAGGTCCGGAACTGGTAGCCCGAACCGTCCTGGATCAGGACCTCCGAGGGCGATCTGGCGCTGCGCTGGGGTTCGAGTAGACGGCGCAGACGTGCCACGTAGGTGTAGATGCTGCTCTCGACGGTGGCGGGCACCTTGGCGCCCCAGACCCCTTGGATGAGTTCGTCCCTGCTCACCACGCGGTTGGCGTGCATCGCCAGCACCGAGAAGACCGCGCGCTGCTTGGCCGGCCCCAGGTTGACTTCCCGCCCCTCGACCCGGACCGCGACCTCACCGAGCAGGTGCACATGCGTCACGTGGGTCATCGTTCCACCTGGATTGCAGCATCCGCTCTCATGGGCCCCGCAGTCAGCAATCAGGACAAATCATCTATATATAAGATAATTCCCCGCAGTACTCATTTTCAACCCTGAATACTAACAAGCATTACAGATCGCAATAATTTGCCAAAGTGGCGCCCTGACCTGCGAATTCGCCATTTCGTCGCCGATTCCCCCTCCCGGCGAGGAGCCCATCCTTTCACTGGGGCGTCGCACAGCCGACTGCTGGGACAGCGAGACATCGGCGCGCGACCCGCTCGGAAATAGGGGACGGGGAAGCCGGGAACGCCCCCGGTCGGACGCCGGACCGCGCCGGGGACGGGATGAGCGCCGCGATCCTTCGACCACGTGCCTCGGCCGGAACCTCCGGATCGCCACCGCGGGCGATCGCCGGACGTTCCGGCCGGCCCCCGGAACCAGCCCCTCAGGGACGGCTCAGTGTTCGGCCCGCCTGAACCGGGCGACCGCCAGGACGAGGAACACCAGCCCCGCACCACCGACCATCGCCACCTCCAGCGTCCACGGCACCTGCCAGGAGAACCAGGTGATCCCCGGGTTGAACAACGCCTCCGTCTCGGGAGTGGTCTCCACGTGCGCGAACACCGCCTGACGCATGGGGTCCACCGCATAGGTGACCGGATTGACCAGCGTCACCGCTCCCAGGAAGGCCGGCAGGTTGCCCACCGGGAAGAGCGCACCGGAGAGCAGGACCAGGGGCATGACCGCTATCTGCGACACCCCCATGAAAGCCTCGATACTCTTCACCGCGGTCGCGATCAGCACACCGAGAGCCGACGTCGTCAAGGCCACCAGGAACATCATGCCGACGAGCGTCAGCAGCAGCGAGGGCGCGTAGGGGATGCCCGCGAAACCCGCCATGGCCAGGATCAGACACCCCTGGAACGTCGCCAGCAGCGCTCCCGCCAGCACCTTGCCCAACGCGATGGCGATCCTCCGGGCCGGGGCCGCGAGCATCTCGCGCAGAAAGCCGAACTCCCGGTCCGAGACGATCGACGCCGCCGAGGACATGGCGGTGCCGATCACCACCATCGTGATGACACCGGGGAACATGACCGTCGTGAGGTCCGCGCCACCCGGTGCGCTCGGCACGAGCGAGCCGAATCCGACGCCGATCACGAAGAGCATCATCACGCCCTGGAAGAGCATGGAGACCGCTCGTCCGACGTCGTGGAGAAAGCGGAAGATATCGCGCTGGAGGACGACCTTGACGACCCTGAGGTCGTGGGAGAACCCGTAGTCCGGTGCCTGGACGGCCGTGTCCGACGATGTCACGCGTTGCCTCCCGCAGAACTCTCGCAGCCCCGCGCGGAGAAGAAGGGCAGGAACGGCGCCCCCTGTCCGCGCGCTGTGGCCAGGGCCAGGAGTATGCCGGCGCCCCCGGTCGCCAGGTCCATCGACAAACGGATACCACGGCCGCCGGGAAAAGCGACGTGGCCGCGGTAGGGCAGGGTGTAGGCGGCCAACTCGCGGGCGCGCTCCTCGACCGCCTCGGGCGCACCGCCCATTCTGGCCAGGGTGACGAGCTGCCCCGCTTTGCCGAAGAACAGATCGGCCCGCACGGTCAATCGGGCCAGCGCCGAACGGCACAGGCCCGGAACGGCTTCGCGCACCCGGGCGTCCTCCCGGTGGGCCAACAGGTCGCCCGCCACCAGGGCGATCCCCATGCCGCCTGCTTCCAGGTACGGCAGGGCTCGGGCCCCCTTGTCCTTGACCAGCAGGGCATCGTCATCCGACGTCACGCAGTGGTCGAGGTCCCGGTGGATCGCACGGACCGCGGCGTCGAGACAGGCGGGGTCGGCGGTCTGCTCATACATACGGACGAAGAAGAGCGCGATTCCCGACCACCCGCGCATGAGGCCGACGGGCAGGGCTGCGGTCCGCCCGCTGCTCGCCCGCTCCGCGCCCTCCGGGGGACCGTTCTCCACGAAGCCGGCGAGCCGGTCGGCCAGCGCCACGGCCCGCTCCCGATACCGGGCGTCCCCGTGGCTGTCCGCGAAGTGCAACAGGGTGGCACCGACCCCGGAGAGGCCCGAGAAGAGGGACATGCCCCCGCTGGGAGCATCCGCGTGCCGCTCCAGCAGGTCGGCCGCCTCTTCCCCGTATCCGAGGTGGTCGAGGGCGTAGGCGAGACCGGCCACACCGTCGTAGAACCCCGGGTTGGGCCGGACCAGTCGCCGCCCCGCGTCGATCAGCCACTGTTCGTGGTCGGGGTGGCGGCCGTGGCCCGCCGTGTCCAGTGCCCAGAGGACGCCGGCCGCGCCGTGCGCGAAACCGAAGCCACCCGAGACGAACTGCTGGATGTCCCCGGGGAAGAGGCGGTCCCGACGCTCGGGGGTCGCCGAGGCGAGAACCCCGGCGGCGATCGCCGCCGGCGACGGGGCCGCGGCGGGCGGCCACTGCCCGGAGGCGGCGGCCGTGCCTTCCGGCACCATCTCGGCTTCGATCTCGTCCGCCCACTCCGGGGGGACGGGGAAGTTGCGGCGCACGATCGCGACGAACTCCGCGGCCTTGGCCGAGTCAAGGACCGTGATCGGACTGAACAGCATGAACACCACCAGGCGCAGGGCGGCCATTCCGTAGTCGTCGATGGCGGTCCCGCGCCGCTGCGCGACGTTGAAGCCGGGTGCGCCGAGCCCCGGCTTCCATTGGGCGTCCGCCGCGTCGAACGACTGCTCGAAGTCGATGAGCGTCACCGTGTCGTCGGCATCGACGAGCACATTGTTGACGTGCAGGTCACCGAAGACCAGGCCGCGCTTGTGCACCTCGCCGACGATCTCCTTGAGCCGGTCCATGATCCGCAGTGCCCTGCGGGTGTAGTCGGCGACCTCCTCGTCGTCGGGGTCCGCCTTGTTGACCCACGGGTGGAAGGCCGCACACCAGGAGTAGAGCGGGAGCCCCTCCGCGTACTCCTGCACCAGGAAGCGGTGCCCGCCCAGGGGGAAACTGTCGAGAAGGCCCGGGACGCCCGAGATCCCGTCGAGTCGGGTGAGCGCCTTCTCCTCGCGTTCCTGCCGGGCGACGGCGTCGTCGCCGTTCCCGTCCAGACCGGCATGCGGACGGGCCTCCTTCAACACGACGGTCATGCCGTCGGTGAGGCGTTCCGCGAGGTAGACGCCTCCCCCGTTGGAAAAGTGCAGCGCCTTCAGGACACGGTAGGGCTGTTGGGCCTCGCCGTTCTGCCCGGTGCGCAGGTGCGGTTTCAGGAAGTCCGGCATCTCGACCCAGGCCGGTGGGGAGAAGGCGGGTTGGCGGAGGTCGGGGACGAGGGCGCCGTCCGGGCGCCGGATCGCGGGAACCAGTTCCCCGTCCGCACCGGTGCACCGCATCTCGGCGAACCCGCCGTAGCGAACGTAGAGGGGCCCCTGGCCCCACCGGAGGTCGCTGAGGATGTAGGGGCCCGGTTCGCCGCCGATCTTCTCGGAGAGCCCGACGAGAATCGATTCCAGTTCCTTCTCGTCACGTGGATAGATCGTGACAAGTTTCCCGCTGGATGCCCGGGGCGCATATTTGGCGGAGAAAACGAACTGGATTCTCCGGTTCATCAGATACTTGAACGGAATTCGCCGGGCAACGCAGTACTCTCGGACCGCTTCGCAGATCTCTTCGGCGTTGTCCAGGGTTGCGGAGACGTGAATCTTCCAGCCCTGTTCCGGAAGGTCTGCGCCCTCTGGAAAGAGGTAGCGCCAGACCCCCTGATCACCGCTTACCCACCCACTGGGACAGTCAAGGCCGGAGATCGAGAACTCTCCGTCGCCGAGAAAAGCCGGGCCGCCCGTCCACCGGCGCGGGTCTTCATAGAAAAGCGGGTCCGCTTGCGTGTAGACCTCTACCCGATCGAGCACGAGTGTTCTCCATTCGACAAACCGAAAACCCCGGCCCCGGAGCGGGGACCGATCTCTTCGGGTCGGGCACGTGAACAGTGGCCTCTTTTCAAAGAGGCGGAACGGACCGACGGGTCCTCTTGCGCATAATGCCCGCCGCAGATCCCGCGCATTATCGCCGGGCATCCGTGCGGACACCCTATTCACGTGTCCGGTGCCGCTCCAGCTCCCGGCAGCAGCCATGGCTCGGACCGGAGGTCGACCGACAGGGGGCAACCGGCCACGACGTCCCCGGAACGGTACCGGCCGGACGCTTCGGCCGGGCACACGGCGAGGAACGCTTCGCCGTGGAGCATTGCGTCGGGGACGACGACGCCGTTGCAGGGTGGCCCCGAAGGTCTGCTCCTGCGGGGCGTTCGGCGGACGGCTCAGAGCCGGTCGAGCAGCTCGGCCTTCTTGGCGGCGAACTCGTCGTCGGTGAGGAAACCGTCGGCGTGCAGGCGGCCCAGTCGCTCGATCTGCGCGTAGACAGCGTCCTCCTCGTCACCGTCACCGGTTCCGGGCTCCCCCGCGGGAAGGGCCTCCGGCCCGGCCCCCAACTGGCGGGCCGGTTGGGCCGTTCCGGCCCAGATGTAGGCGGTGATGGTGGCCGCCATCAGCAGTGTCGCCGCTCCCTCCCGCCCTTCCTCGCACAACAGGCAGGAGAAGTCGTGCTTGGGCTTGACCGCTTCCTTGGCCGCGAAACCGTGCTCGACCACGCGCAGGTACCCGTATTCCCACCCGTCGGAGGGCACCCATTCGGCTGCGGCCACGCGGGAGAGGGGGAACTCGCGCCGTTGTTCCTTGCGCTTGCGCGTCGTGGCCGCGGAACCGGACCACACCAGCCGCACCGACGCACCGTCGAAGGTGGCGGTTCCCTCCTCCGTCGTGATGTGCAGCGGCAGCTTGGGAACGAGGCGGGTGGCCACCTGAGCGGGGTCCGTAGCCGTTGCGTCGTCGAGGGCGTTCTCGATCGCGAAGGTGATCTGGTCGGAGTAGTACTCGGCCAACAGCTCGGTCTTCGCCGGACCGGTCAGCCGGAAGGGCTGGGCCTTCTCGTTCAGCATCGCGCCCGCAGTGGCGTAGGGGTCGGCGTGCTCCCGCAGGTGCAGCTGAAGGACCCACCCCTTCTTCTTCCCGGCTCCTGGCCGAAAATCCACCGAGGCGATGGCCGCGATCGGCACCTCGCACTGGCCGAGCTTCTTCAACAGGGGGTCTTTGAACCACCCGGTGGCGTAGCGGATGGCGATCGACTCACTGCCAAAACGCCAGACGGCCTGTTTCCCGCGCAATTCATCCATCGGCGCCATTCTAGAGGGCCACGGGGCGACGGACCGGTCCGTTCGCCGCTTCCCCGCACACCGGACCGGCCGGCGCAGCGTCGCCGCACGCCGACCGGCAGCAGTTTCAGGGCCGGACAGACCCTCCGCTCATCTGGCCCATTCCGGCCGTCGGGCCACGAGGAAGGTCTCCGACGGGGCGACCGGGCGAAGCAGGAGAAGGACGAAACCGAGCGTGCCGCGGAGGTTGTGCAGCCAGCTCTCCCGATAGTCCGATGTGTAGCGCAGGATCCGGGTCCGGGCGGCCGGGTCCTGCTCGTTGAAGCCCCAGTCGACGAGACCTCGGACGCACGCCCAGAGGAAGTTGTCCCACTCCTCGGCCGTGCTCACCTGGGCGTGGACGGGCATCCATCCCGCCGCGGTGACCTGTTCGAGCACACCGTTTAGGTCGGTGTGGGGGTCCTCGTCGAGGCTGAGCGCGGCGAGGGTCTGCTCGTTCGGGGGGCGGTGCCAGAAGCTCTCCCCCAACAGGACGTAGCCGTTGGGGAGCACCTGGGCGCGGAGGTGCTTCAAGGTGCCGTCCAGGCCGCCGAAGACCTCGGTGAGTCCCACACACATCACGAGGTCGCTGGGGTCCTGGGGCGTGAACGCGCGGGCGTTGACGGCGTGTCCGCTGAACCGGTCGGCCAGACCGCGGCGTTCGGCCTCCCGGGTGGCCCGGGCGATGTGCGCCGCGGAGAGGTCCACCCCGACGCACGAGGAGCCGGGGTGCAACTCCAGTGCGCGCAGCGACCAGGCGCCCAGACCGCAACCGATGTCGAGCACGGTCGCGTCGGACTTGAGCTCGACCATGCGCAGCAGTCGGTCGATGGTGGCCCCGGACACGGGGCCCACCACCGGATGGTCGTCACCCAACCGGTTCCAGATGGCCTCATTGTCGATCCCGGTGTAGTCCATGGCCTGCGTCCTCTCGGGGGAACCCACTCATCGCTCCTGGTCTTCGTCGGTGCCGTCGACCCATCGCCGCGCGGCTGCGGCGATCGCGTCGCGGGCCGCGCGCACCTCTGCCGCCAGGGGCCGGTCCCGGTCCAGCGGTGGGCTGATCTCGGCGAGCTCGGCCCAGAGGCTGTCGGGCTCGGCCTCCTGGCCGACCAGTGCGGCGTACTGGGCGAGGCCCACCCCGAGCGATCCGATGACGAGCCAGGCGTGCCCGAGCGCCTCGGCCACGGCGTTGGCACCGTTGAGCGCCATCGGGACATGGTCCTGGTTTCCGTTGTTGCAGGGCAGGGAGGTCAGAGAGGCCGGCACGACCAACTGCCTGATCCGGGAGACGAAAGACGTCGCGCTCACCTGCACACCGGCGAGTCCGCTGCCGGCTCCGGGCCGTGGGGTGAGCATCGGGGGCAGCCCACCGTTGGTCTCGGAAGCGCACAGCAGCGCGAGCTGCCGGTCGGCCAGGTAGGCCACCTGTTGGAGGCACAGGCCCAACTGGTCGGAGCACAGACCGACCGGCATGGCATGGAAGTTGCCGCCGTGCAGGACCTCTCCCTCGTAACAGACGGGGTTGTCCGTGGTCCCGCCGGCCTCACGGACAAGGATCTCCTCTTCCGCGTCCAACCGGTCCTGCACCGCTCCGAGGACCTGGGGGGCGCACCGGAGGCTGTAGGGCTCCTGAAGCGGACGCCCCGGGCCCCGCTCGGCCCCTTCGGGAAACTGCGACCTGATCCACCGGGCCACCCGTATCTGACCGTGTTGGCCTCTGACCTCGCCGATGCCGTGGTGGTAGGCCTGCGGATCCGCTCCCAGCAGGCGCGCCATCCTGCCGGTCAGGAGGGCGGACGCGCGCACCAGACGGGAGAGTTGCCGGTGGTTGTCGATGGTGAGTGCCAGCGAGACCCCGGTGCCGTTGACGAAGGCCAGCGCCTCGCGTGCAGACCACTCGACCGGCTCGGCGCCGACCGCTTCCAGTGCGCGCTCGGCGGGCAGGCAGACCCAGGCGCCCGCGTCGTCGCGCACCCACGCCTCCCCGCTTCCGCTGAAGGCGAGCGCGGCACTGGCCAGGGGCTGGAGGTCGCCGCTCGCGCTGACCGTCCCGTCCCGGGGGATCGCCGGGGTGAAACCGCTGTTCCACAACTTGGCGAGAAGCGACCAGAACTCCGGGGAGACCGCCGAGTGGCCCAGTCGCATCCCGGACAGGCGCAACCACACCACCAGGCGACACACGTCGGGGGGCAGGGGACTGCCCTGGGCGGTCGCCAGATGGGCGATGAGCCCGCTGCCCTGTTCCTGGGCCGATTCGGCTGCGGGGAAGGCGACCAGCGGCCCGAATCCGTTCGTGACCCCGTAGACCGGCTTCCCGTCCGCGAGCGTCTTGGCCAGGGTGGTCATCCCGCCGCGCATCCGAGCGGCGTCCTCCTCTTCGCACTCCGCGAGTTCAGCGTCCCAATCCGCAGCTCGCGCGATCGCGGCGAGATTTCGCCGGGTACCCGTCGTCACGTTTGCACTCCCGTGTTCGAGATCGGTTGCATCTGCACCCGCCGGAGTTTGCCCGTCTCGGAGCGGTCGATCCGGTCGACGGGAACCACCTTGCGGGGACGGCATTCCAGTTCCGCCAGGGCGGCGGCCAGGTCGAGATCGGCTCCGGTACGGCCGCCGCCGGGAACGATCAGCAGGTCGAAGTGCTCGCCGATGAGGGGGTCGGTCACCGGCGTGCAGGCCAGGTCCGCACAGGACACCGAGGACCGCAGCCGTTCCTCGATGAGTTCGAGGTCGATCCTGCGTCCATTGACGTTGACGAGCCGGCCGCGCCGACCGGCGAAGCCGAATCTGCGTGCGTCGATGATCCGCACCCGGTCGTCCATCTCCCAGGAATCCGGTGCGCGGCCGTCCGGAAAGCGAGCCAGCCGTGGACTGCGTACAGTTAGCGGAACTTCACCCTCGGTTGTACTCTCGGGGCGGGGCAGCGCGAACTCGACGTCCGGGCACAGCTCCCAGGGCGGGTTCCCGCCGCTCCACCTGCGGGTGGCGATGGCACCGGTCTCCGTGGAGCCGAACAGTTCCAGCAGCGAGGCGGTTTCGGGGAACTTCGCAAGCAGGTCGGCGGCGGTGGCGGGGAGCACGGACGTGCTGTGGACAACGCTGACCCGTTCGAGAGAACGAACCCAGGAGGCTCGCTGAAGCAGAATCCGAAAGGTCCAGGGGATGGCCATGACGGCCCAGCGCCGGTGCGGTTGCGGCGGCATGGCGGCGAACTGCGGGCGGTACCAAACAGGAAGCCCGAGCTTCGCGGGGACGAGGAGGCTGACGAGTGCCCCGTAGAGATGCCGGGGCGGAGCGAACGACAGGACCGCCTCGGGTCGGTCGGGTCCGATCATGGCCGCCAGGAGCGACGCTTCCGCCCACAGTTGCTCGCGACTGCGCCGCCAGCGTCGG
The DNA here is from genome assembly GCF_030268225.1 of Nocardiopsis ansamitocini. Lineage (GTDB taxonomy): Bacteria > Actinomycetota > Actinomycetes > Streptosporangiales > Streptosporangiaceae > Nocardiopsis_D > Nocardiopsis_D ansamitocini. The sequence continues at coordinate 27,198 of NZ_BSQG01000011.1, forward strand.
CGTTCTCCGGTGGTCCCCGACGTGAAGAAGTCCAGTACCGGCGGGAACCGTTTCATGACGAAGTCCTCGACCGGTTCGTCCAGTTCGTCCCAGCGCACCGTCCAGGGGCGTTCGGTGAACTCGGGCGCCTGGAAGTCGCCGGCCAACAAGTCCGCCGGCGAGAGTCGGTCGTACGTCACGCGACCGACCTCCGGTGCGCACGGCCCTTCGCGCACAATCGCGGAACCACCGTCTCCCCTCGGTCGAGGCAGGTCATGGACTCTCCTTTGTCATATCCGTCGTGCAGTGGTGCCGAGGCGAAAAGCGCAGGCACGGGAGGGGCCACACCCTTCACCGGCCCGCCCGGCGGGAGGACGCCGCACCCGCCGAGGTGTCCCGCCAGCGGGACGGTCCCGGATGCGGCCCGGAAGCGATCCCCTGCCGTTCGGCCTCAAGCCGAGGTGGAACCCACCCGCTTCTTCAGCGGTTCCCACCAGCTCCGGTTGTCCACGTACCAGCGCACGGTGTCGGCCAACCCCTGCCGGAAGGGCACCTGGTCCCGGTAGCCCAACTCGGTGCGGATCCTCGTGTGGTCGAGGGAGTAGCGGTGGTCGTGTCCCTTGCGGTCCTCGACGAAGCGCACCATCGACCAGTCGTGCCCCAGCTCCTTTAGGACCAGTGCCGTCACCTGCTCGTTGGTCATCTCCACGGCGCTGCCGATGTTGTAGATCCGCCCCGGGTCACCGTGTTGCGCGACCAGGGCGATACCGGCGCAGTGGTCGTCGACGTGCACCCACTCGCGCACGTTGCTGCCGTCCCCGTAAAGGGGGACCGTCTCGCCGTCCAGGAGGTTCGTGACGAAGAGCGGGATCAGCTTCTCGGGGAACTGGTAGGGCCCGTAGTTGTTGCAGCACCGGGTGATGCACACCGCGAGACCGTGCGTCTTGTAGAAGGCACGGGCGATGAGATCGGCCGCGCCCTTCGTTGCCGCGTAGGGGGAGTTGGGCTCCAGCAGGCCCTGCTCGTCCCAGGACTCCGACGTGATCGTCCCGTAGACCTCGTCGGTCGACACGAGGACGAATTTGTCGACCTTCGCCCTCAACGCGCTGTCGAGAAGGGCGAACGTCCCGTTCACATTGCTGCGCAGGAACTCCGAACCGTCAGCGATGGAGCGGTCGACATGCGTCTCGGCCGCGAAGTGGACGACGAGCGAGACACCGGCCATCACCTCGTCGAGCAGAGCGGTGTCACAGATGTCCCCGGAGACGAATCTGAGCCGGGGGTCCTCCATTACGCGTTCCAGGCTCCCCAATGTTCCGGCGTAGGTCAGCTTGTCCAGGACCACGACCTCGGAGGCGTCCACCCCCGGATACGCGCCCGCGAGAACGCGTCGGACGAAATTCGATCCGACAAACCCAGCGCCGCCAGTGACCAGCATTCTCATGTGCTCTCACCTCTACCGTGTGCCATTCGAGCGCCGAGCCTTTTCCATCACGTATCGACCGTACGGCGAGTCCTTCATCTCTTCTCCCAACCTGTGACACGCCTCCGCGTCGATGAATCCCATACGCAACGCGATCTCTTCGAGGCAGGCGATGCGCTCGCCTTGTCCCTTCAGCACCGAGTGGACATAGCAGGCGGACTCGAAGAGGGACTCCTCCGTTCCCGCGTCGAACCACGCGACACTGTCTTCCAGCGTCACGAAACGCGCCCTTTCCTGGGCAAGGTAAGCCCGGTTGACATCGGTGATCTCAAGTTCGCCGCGCGCCGACGGACGAACCTCCTTGGCCACCTCGACCGCATCGGCGCCGTAGAAATAGAGCCCCGTCACCGCGTAGTCGGAATCGGGGCGTTCCGGTTTTTCCTCGATCGAGATCAACCTCCCGGACCGGTCGAACCCCCCGACCCCGTAGCGGCACGGATCAAAGACCTTGTGTCCGAAGAGGACGCATCCGTCCACCGTGCGTGCGGCCTCCTGGACGGCTTCCTCGAATCCGGGGCCGTGGAACAGGTTGTCGCCCAGTACCAGCGCACTGGGTCGGCCGTCGATATGACGTTCGCCGATGAGCAGAGCCTCCGCGATTCCTCGCGGCTCTTTTTGCTCCCGGTAACCGATATCGAGACCGAGCCGCTTTCCGTCTCCGAACACCCGTTGCAGAGGGGAAATCGATTCGGGGGCGGAGATCACCAGAATTTCACGGATTCCAGCGAGCATGAGAACCGCGATCGGATAGTAGATCATCGGCTTGTCGTAGATGGGAAACAACTGCTTAGACGCCGCACTCGTACTCGGCCGGAGACGGCTCCCGTTTCCTCCCGCCAGAACAATACCCTTCACAGAAACTCCTGGTCGGACAGAGCGGTGGGTTTCACCGAACCGTACACGGGGTCTCTCGGGTTTTGTCCAGACTCGGCACCGTTCCTGCACGATGGTATGTTCACCGAGCCAGGGAGCTATACGCCCCCACCCCTTCCCGACCCACGCGAAAAACCTGGACCGGCAGCCCGAACTCCCCAAGTTAAAGGCGGCAACAACGCCGACGGCACTCAATGGCCGACCTTTTCATTGCGGATGACTTTCTCCGAACGCGTACCAGGAAAAGGAAATACCGTGCGCATCCTCATAGCGACATACGCAGACAGGTCCTACTTCTTCAGCATGGTGCCACTGGCATGGGCGCTGCGGGCCGCGGGTCACGAGGTGCGAGTGGCCAGCCAGCCGGAGCTGACCGACGCGGCCGCAAGCACCGGCCTGACCGTACTCCCGGTCGGCGAGGACCACATGTCCAGGAAACTGCTGCACTCGCCGGCGACCCAGCAGTACCAGGACTACCAGGAATCCGCCTTCAACCTGGCCGAGGACCGGCCGGAGGAGCTGACGTGGGACCGCCTCAAGAAGGCGCAACTCCGGTTCGTCGTCTGGTGGTGGAAGGTGATCAACGAACCGATGCTGAAAGAACTCGTGGCCTTCTGTCGGGAGTGGCGGCCGGATCTGGTGATCTGGGAGCCGATGACCTTCGCCGGGGCAGTGGCCGCCGAGGCGTGCGGTGCCGCCCACGCCCGCTTCCTGTGGAGCTACGACCTGGTCGGCCAGAATCGCCGGAACTACCTGGAGGCGATGGCGGAGCAGCCCGCGCACGAGCATGCCGACCCGCTGCGCGAATGGCTCACCTCCCGCGCCGAGCGCTACGACGTCCCCTTCTCCGAGGACCTGATCAGAGGGCAGTTCTCGATCGGCCCCATTCCCGCCTCCCTCAGGGCCGGGGAGCCCGTGGTCGAGGAGAAGGTGGGCGTGCGCCATGTCCCCTACGAGGGGGCAACCGTCCTGCCCGGATGGCTGCGCACCCCACTCGAGCAGCGACGCGTGCTCGTGGACTGGCGGGCGCTGCGGGCCGGTGACCCCGAACGCAGCGAGGCGGTCCTGCGGGAGGTGCTGGCCGGCGCGATCGGCCTGGACGCGGAAGTGCTGCTGGTCCTTCCGCCGGCGGACCGGGAGACACTCCCCCCCTTCCCCGACCGTGTGCGCGTCATCGAAGAGGGCATCTCCCACATCGTGCTTCCCACGTGCTCCGCGGTGGTCCACCCCGGAGGGTTCGACACGTACTGCACGTCCTTGCTGCACGGGGTGCCGCAGGTGATCGTCCCCGAGCCGGACCTGTTCGACGCGACGCCACTGGCGAGTGCCCTGGCCGACGCCTCCGCGGGCAGCGTGCTCCCCTGGGCGGGGTGCACCGCCGGGGGCGTCCGGGAGCGGCTGGACGAGGTGCTCGGTTCCGCGGAGATAGCCGCGGGCGTCCGCCGACTCCAGCAGGAGGTACTGGCCATGCCCACACCGGACCTTCTCGTGGCGGAACTGGAACGCCTCACCGTCAAGCACCGGAAAGAGGACTGAGCCGACCGCGGGCACCCGCTCCGGGGCGAGACTTCAGCCGGTGAGGTCGTGGAGGAGGGGGACGAGGTCGGCGGGGGCGGGCATGTCCTGCATTTCCCGGCGCAGGCGGTCGGCCGACCGGGCGAACCCCGGCTCCCCGAGCAGCCGTCGTACCCGCTCCCCCACCGTCTCCCCCGTGGCGTCGGCGGAGTCCAGCGCGAACCCCGCGCCTGCCCGCTCCACCTCCCGGGCCAACAGCGGAGCGTCGAACAACCGGTCCCTTGGGGCGATGACCTGGGGAACCCCGTGGGTGAGCGAGGTGAACACGGTCCCCGGCCCGCCCTGGTCGACCATGGCGTGGCAGGTGGGGGTGAGTGCGTGGAGGGGGGCGTAGTCGACGAGGCGGGTGTTGGGGGGGATGGGTCCGAGGGTGTGGTGGTGGGCGGTGGGGATGGTGGCGATGATTTCGGCGTCGAGGTCGGCGAGTCCGTTGAGGATGTCGGTGACGGAGACGGTGTAGCCGCCGAAGCGTTCGGAGGCGCTGGTGCCCAGGGTGAGGCAGATGCGGGGTCGGTGGGGTGGGGTGCGCAGCCAGTGGGGGACGACGGCGCGCCCGTTGTAGGGGACGTAGCGCATCGGCAGGTACCTGGCGTCGGACAACGGATCGATCCGCAGCGAGGGAGGAACCTGGTCGATGGTGGCCTGGCCGTGGACGAGTTCTTCGTCATAATCGAGGCCGTAGCGTGCGGCGAGGGCGGTGAGCCAGGCGGCTAGGGGGTCTTCTTGCTGGTCGGGGGGCTGCTCGCCCATCCGCCGCAGGTACAACCCCCGCATCCGGGAGAACAGGTCGAGGCTCCAGAGGAAGCGGACGTGGGCGGCCCCGCAGGCCCTGGCCGCGATCGCCCCCGCGAACGTCGTGGGCTCCCAGATCACCAGGTCCGGACGCCACTGGCGGCAGAACGCCACCAGGTCGCCCAGCATCGGCTCGTTGACCATGCGCCACCACCAGGTCACCATCTGGCGATAGCCATCCCTCATGTAATCCCAGGTGAGAACCTCGTCGCGGTCTTCACCCATGTCGAAGACCGCGGTCCGGCCGCCGGCCGCGCGTTTGACCATCCTCGGAAAAGAGTGGTTGCGGCCCACGGGCACGAAGGGCAGTCCGGCACCGGTGACCACACCTTCGAGTTCGGGCTGACTGGCCACCCGCACCTCGTGCCCGGCCGCCCGCAACGCCCACGCCACGGGAACCATCCCCAGAAAATGCGTCCGCTCGGCCTGGGCCGCGATCACCACGCGCACGAATCCCCACCTCTCCCGCACCTGCGCACCGCTTCCCCCGGCGGCTGCGCCCGGCACACGATCATCGCGCGACTGCGCGGGCTTCCCGGCTGTGTTCCGCCTGCGCCTCGGCCGCACGGATCGTGCTGCCGGTGTACTCCAGGAAGACGTCGTCGAGGGACGGCGGCGTCACCCTGATGGAGCGGACCGGGAACTTCAGGTCGGCGAACAGGCGCGGAACGAATTCCTCGCCCTCGGCGACCGTGAAGACGACGTTCTCCCCCTCGATCTGCGGAGCGATCCCGAACCGGTCCAGCAGCACCGCACCGAGGGCGTCGGCCTCGGCCGAGACCATCTCCACCCGGTCCTTGCCGACGCTCTCCTTGAGCGCCCGGGGGCTGTCCAGCACCGCGATGGAGCCTTCGTCGATGATGGCGATCCGCTGACAGTTCTCGGCTTCCTCCAGGTAATGCGTCGTCATGAAAACGGTCACGCCGTCGCGCTCGTTGATCTCGCGGATGCCTTCCCAGATGGCCTGTCTGGTCTGCGGGTCGAGACCGATCGTCGGCTCGTCGAGGAAGAGCACGCGGGGCGAGTGGAGCAGGCCGCGGGCGATCTCCAGGCGTCGGCGCAGGCCACCGGAATAGGTCCCCACGATCCGGTCCTTGTGGCTGCCCAGGCCGACGGTCTCGATCGCGCGGTCGATCCGCTCCTCCACCAGGTGCTTGGGAACGGCGTAGATCTCGGCGTGGAACCGGAGGTTCTGCCGTCCGGTCAGGTAGCGGTCGAGGGTCTGCTCCTGGAAGACCAGCCCGATGGTGCGGCGGACCTCCTGGCGTTGGTGCACGACGTCGTAACCCCCGACGGAAGCGGATCCGCCCGTCGGAGTGAGGAGGGTGCACAGCATCTTGATGACCGTGGACTTGCCCGCACCGTTGGGGCCGAGAAAACCGAAGATCTCGCCCGGCTCGACCTCGAAGTCGACGCCCTTGACCGCCTCGACCTCGTCGTAGCGCTTGTGGAGGCCGCGCGCGGACACGGCAGGGGCGGCGTTTCCTCCGGGCACACCCGAGTGGGTCACCGGGCCAACCTCCTCAAGAGTCGGGCAACAGCTCCGGCCTCCGGCCGTTTATCGACGTGACCGGCCGTTGCGTGGTCAGGACGCGGGCGGACCCGCGGCGAGCGTCCGGACGAACTCAACACCTGCCGTCTCCCACTGCTCCCGGTAGACGGCGAAGACGTTCGCCGTCCTCAACTGGTCGCCGTCCTTCACGTACTCGGGGAACACGACCTCTTTGACGGCGTCGATCGGGGTGCCGTCCAGCGCGGCGATCGAGTCGTCGAGCGTCCAGAAGTAGATCTTCCTGATGTTCCACATCGAGAACGCGTAGTTGGCGGTCAGCGCGGTCGCGGCGGTCGCGGCTCCCGGCCCGCCGCGAGACGGGTCGAGCGCCACGCTGCACTTCACGTAACCGCTGTGCGGGCTGAGTTCGTGCAACGAGGTGTAGCCGACGATCCTCCCCGACTCCGGGTGCACGATCTCGAACTGGGCGCAGACCTGCTGGTGCGGACCGTTGGGCCAGAGCGACATGGACGTGAAGGCGTCGCGGCTGGGGAGCTTCTCCAACCCCAGACCGGTCAGTTCCTCGAAAACGGCGCTACCGGTACGGGTCTGAGCGGCGGTGAGCCGGATCCCGAGCGCTTCGGTGTGCGGAATTATCACGTCTGGAAACCCTCGACTACGAAATATTGACTGGCACCAAAGGAGTCGGCGTGCGCCGCGCAACCGCGGCGCACGCCGGTGACCGATCAACCGCAGTTGAAGTAACTGGCCCCACTGTTGGCCAGAAAAACCTGGTCGGACTCGATTTCCAACTCCTGAAGGGAGAGGATGTCGGAAAGCGTCATCATGCCACCTCTTTCTCAATCACTAGGACGCCGCGAAAATCGCCCGCACCCCAGGGTCCGGGCCAATAATCGAAGGCGAAAGGATAAGTTAGGAGCACACCACGCTATCGGAAGCAGACCCCTTGAGAAACCGAAGAAAGCAGAACTGCCCTTTCAGCTGCCATCAAAAGTAGGCCAATGCGTCCGAACGCGCAAGAATAGGCACCCGAAACGAAATTGGCCCTCCTCCCGACGGGTCCCGCCGGCGGGACACCCGGTCCGCCCCCGCAGCCGGTGGACCACACGTTGCCCCTGATGTCCCCACGCCTCCCCACCAGCGGCTCCGACGCCTGGAGGCCCTTCGTCCCCGCCCGCGCACTACCGCCGGTGACCTGCCCCGAACGGCTCACCCCCGGCACCATCCGACCTTCCCGCACACCAGTGGGCCGGCGCCGGTGTCCCCCTATTCTTGGCCACGGCACAGTCGCGTCCGGCACGATCGACGATCGTCGTGCGCACCGCCCATCCGTCCGTCTCACGTCCCCGGCATGTCCTGCGGAGGCACGCCGGAAAAGAAAGACCGGGCACCGGGGCGGGAGACACCGATCCGCCCCGAGCGCCGGGACGGCGCGGGGCCGGGAGAGCGACGGGAGACCGCTTCGCGCCGTGGCTCTCGCGGCCAGGAAGCGGGACGACGGCCCCGATGACGCCTGGCCCCGGCGGGCACCTGGTGCCGGCCTTTGACACTCTTCGGCAGGGGAGACAGCGCACAGACGGTCCTCTTCCGGGCTGACGGACCGATTCGGCAGGGAAGGATATGGATGGTGATGAGCGATCAGGCCGCGCGGATCCTCGACGAGGTCCGCGCCTACCACCGGGAGACCCAGCAGGAACAGGAGTTCATTCCGGGTGTCACCGAGATCTGGTCATCCGGCGCGGTTCTCGACGAAGAGGACCGGGTGTCTCTGGTCGAGGCCGCCCTGGAGATGCGGATCGCAGCGGGCAGGAACTCGCGCAAATTCGAGTCCATCTTCGCCCGCAGGCTGAACCGGCGCAAAGCCCACCTGACCAACTCCGGTTCGTCGGCGAACCTGCTCTCCCTGTCGGCGCTGACGTCGCACCTGTTGGAAGAACGCCGGCTCCGGCCCGGCGACGAAGTGATCACGGTCGCCGCGGGGTTCCCCACCACCGTCAACCCGATCCTGCAGAACGGGCTGATCCCGGTATTCGTGGACGTCGAGCTGCGGACCTACAACACCACCGCCGATCGGGTGGCTCAAGCGATCGGTCCGCGCACCCGGGCGATCATGATCGCGCACGCGTTGGGCAACCCGTTCGAGGCCACCGAAATCGCCCAGTTGGCCGAGGACAACGACCTGTTCCTGATCGAGGACAACTGCGACGCCGTGGGCTCCACCTACGACGGGCGACTGACGGGTTCCTTCGGCGACCTGTCGACGGTGAGCTTCTATCCGGCCCATCACCTCACCATGGGCGAAGGCGGCTGCGTGCTCACCTCGAACCTGGTTCTGGCCCGGATCGTGGAGTCGATGCGCGACTGGGGGCGGGACTGCTGGTGCGAACCCGGGGAGAGCAACACCTGCCACAAGCGGTTCGCCTACCAGCTGGGCACGCTGCCGGCCGGGTACGACCACAAGTACACCTTCTCCCACGTGGGCTACAACCTGAAGGGAACCGATCTTCAGGCGGCTCTCGGTCTGAGCCAACTCACCAAACTCGACGGGTTCTCAGCGGCCCGGCGTCGCAACTGGCGCCGGCTGCGCGAGGGTCTCGACGGCCTGCCGTGGCTGCTGCTTCCCGAGGCGACACCGCGCGGCGATCCGAGCTGGTTCGGTTTCGTTATGACTGTTTCGCCAGCGGCACCGTTCAGCAGAGCGGAACTGGTCGAGTTCCTGGAGAACCGAAAGATCGGTACCCGCCTGCTGTTTGCCGGGAATCTGACACGGCACCCCGCGTACATCGACCGCCCCCACCGCGTGGCCGACGACCTGACCAACAGTGACCTGATCACGGAGCAGACGTTCTGGACCGGTGTCTATCCGGGACTCACCGACGAGATGCTCGACTACGTCATCTCCTCCATCACCGAGTTCGTGAAGACACGCGGGGGCTCTGGCCATTGAACACGACCGGCACGGCCTGGAAAATGATTCCCCGAGCGGTTAACAGTCGACTTCCCCAGCGGGATAAATACGGCCGGAGAACAACCCGACTTCCATTTTCGCCGCGTGGCGGGTAATTTCTGTTCACGCTGTCCGGTTAACTCGGGACAGCGACTCGCACACTGGACTATCAGATTTCGAGTAGACCTGAGGAGGTGATTATTTCATGGCACTCTCGGACGTCCTGCTTCTCCAGGGAATGGAGATCGAGACGGCGGGCAACGATGTCCCCCTTCTCGGAAGTGGTTTGAGCATTACCGGCTGCACCGTACTGCAGGCCGCATAGTCCGCGATTATGCGGTCACATTGGGTTCGGACCCGTGATGATCCGTGGCACTGCTTTTCGCGGTTCGAATAGCAGGGCCGCGGGGAATGAGCGGCGAAGCGGACCCACAGGTGGGGAGCGGGGCCTCGCGGACGACCGCGAGGCCCCGTTGCGTATGCGGGCCCCTGCCGCGTACGGCTGTGCCCTAGAGAAAGGCGCGCAGTGCGGCGTGGAACTCCTCCGGGCGGTCCCGGGGGAGCAGGTGGCCGGCATCCGGGACGCGCAGAAGATCCGCGCCGGGAATGAGCCGGGCCGTCTCCTCGACGGCGCTCAGCGGAACGACGGAGTCCCGGTCACCGCGCACCACCAGCGTCGGACAGGCGATGTGCCTGAGCAGTGGGCGCAGGTCGGTGCGCATTCGGCGCCACCCGTACGAGGAGATCTGCCAGTCGTCCATGACCAGTTCTCCGGCCTCGCGTTTGCTCCGCATCTCCTGCTCGGCAAGTGCGACGATCTCGGCGAAGTCGGGATGGTCCGCGCCTTCGACCAGGGCGGCTCGAAGCGAGACGCGGATCAGGGCAGGACTGTGGGCGAACAGCGCCGTGGTGAGCCGGAGCAGGCCGGGCGTGCGCAGATAGAGGTACGTCGAGCCCTGTGCCACCCGTCTGCCTTCCATCCCGCCGGGGGCGACGAGGACCAGGCGTTCGACGCGGTCGGGGTTGCGAGCCGCGAACCCCGCGGCGATACCGCCGCCGAGGGAGAGCCCCACCAGCCTGGCGCTCGCCAGGCCGCAGTGGTCCATCAGCTCGGCCACCGCCTCTTCCAGACCGGCCTGGCCGGTGGGGCCGTGCCAGGGACGGCTCCCGCCGTGGCGCGGCCAGTCCAGGGCAAACACCCGGTATCCGTCCTGGAGGGCCGGGATGGCAGCCCCCCAGACGAGCGGGGCGGTGTCGAGCATGGCGCCGTGCAGCAGGATCACAGCGGGGCCGGTGTTCCCGGCCCGGTAGTAGCGGAGCGGCCCGTGGGCGGTCGTGATGGTGTGTGCGGTCGCGCTTGTCAAAGGCATGGCTGGGGCCTCCTGGAGCTACCCGGTGGGTTCGGGGGACTGGGTGCCGTCCCCGGAGAGAGGGGTGGCGATGAAATCGGTGAAAGCGCGCCGGCCCTCGGTCGGATCGGCGTCGGCGTCGCCCTCGAAGCCTCCGGCCAGCAGTGCGGCAACGGCGTCCAGCGTCGATTCCAACGGAGGCGCCGCCTCGCTGCCGACGGTGGATTCGATGCTGATCAGACCGGTGGAGATGATGGCGAGGACGTGCGCGACGGACTGCGCGTCGAGGTCGGTGCGGATCAGTCCGGCTTCCTGCATGCGAACGACGAACGCGACTGCCCATCGCTGCCGGGGCGCATAGCGCTCGGGGCCGTACCCGCGCACGAGGTCACCGAGGGTCTGGCTGTCAGCGGTGTAGAGCGCCCGCATGAGGGGGTCCGCAGCGAGGGCTTCCAGTGCATGCCGGTAGATCGCCGAAAGCCTGCCGCCCTGGGGGTCGGCCGTGACCGCCTCGGTGGTCGTCCGGGCCAACCGGTGGGTCTGGCGGAGCAGCAATGCCTCAAGGACCGCTTCCTTGCTGGCGAACTCCTGGTAGACGGCGCCCTTGGCGATCCCGGCGGTGCGCGCGATGTCGCTGACGCTGGTCTTGTCGTAGCCGTAGCGGGCGATCAGTCCCGCTGCCGCATCCAGGATCCGCCCGGCCCGTTCGATCCCTGCCCGCACCATATTGACTCCATGACCAATTTAGTTTTTCTGGTCACAGACTAGCGCACTGTTCGTCGGACCGTCCACGCCTCGACCGGGAACGAGGCGTGGACACTCCCGTGATCAGCGGGAAAGGGGCTCGCGCACTTCCAGGGTGCAGCACTTGGGGCCGCCGCCCGCCTTGGCGAGCTCGCTGGTGTCCACGAGGACGGGGTGGTATCCCCGCTCGCGCAGGTCGGCGACGAGGCCGCCGGCCTGGACCGGCAGGACGACGTTGCGACCGTCGCCGACGGCGTTGAGTCCCAGGACCGCGGCGTCTTCCTCCCCGACGGCCAGTGCATCGGGGAACAGACCGGTCAGTGCCGCACGCCCCTCAGGGGTGAACGCCCCGGGGAAGTAGGCGATGTCGGGCCGGTCCGAGGCGCGACCGTCGTCCAGGACCGCGATCGCCGTGTCCAGGTGGTAGAACCGCGGGTCCACCAGTTGGAGCGAGACCACGGGACGCCCGAACAGCTCCTGGACCTCCCGGTGTGCGGCGGGCTCGGTCCGAAAGCCGGTGCCCGCGAGAATGCAGCGCTCGGTGACCAGGAAGTCGCCCTCCCCCTCGTTCACGGCACTCGCCTGCACGGCCCTGGCCACCCCGCCGGCCAGCCAAGCGCGATGCGCGAGGGTCTCGGGTGCACGCTCGGGGTGTCGAAAACGCGCCTCGTAGGCGACCCCGTCCACGATGGTCGCACCGTTGGCGGTGAACACCATGTCGGGCAGGCCGGACAGTGGCTCCAGGAGACTGACCCGGTGCCCCAACCCCAGGTAGGCGTCGCGCAGCCCGTTCCACTGCGCGGCGGCGAGCCCCCGGTCGACCGGGATTCCCGGGTCCATCCAGGCGTTGATCGCGTATTGGACGTCGAAGTAGTCGGGCGGGCACATGACGTAGTGGCGGGCGACGGCGATGCGGTCGGGCGTCTCGACCAGCAGGGACGTTGGGCTCATGAGAGAAAACATAGAATCCGCCGCCAACGCTGAACAATAGCGATATTAAGCGTCTGACCAGCGTTTTCATGCAATTAATCAACCCAAGCAGCTTGTTCATTGCGCCCATTCGCCCGCATCGCCCCGGAGAAGCGCACCGGTGCCGCGGGACGGGCGCGACCACCGGCGTCCCCGGTGAATCGCCCGCCCCGCGGCGAACGCGGAAGCGGCCGTAGCCGCACGGGATCGTCCCTGTTCAGGCGGGCACGGATGCCACGTCGCGATCCCAGACCCGGTGGGCGGCGACCAGTCGGGCGAATGCCTCGTGCAGTTCGCGGCCGTCCCCGCCCCGGAAAGTGGCCACCCCCTGGTCGACGACGACACCGTCGCCGTCGGCTGCCGTGCGCAGCCGGGGCAGTGGGAGCCGGCCCAACAGGTCGACCCCCTCGTCGAGGGCTGCCACCGGTTTGGCGTGCTTGAACGCCTCGGTCACGAAGAACAGGGCGCCGCCGTCGCTGCCCAGCGTGGCGACACTGTCGGCCCCGCCCGCCACGAGCACCGCGTCGTAGAGGACCGAAGCGACGGTACTCATGGCACGGTCCACGGCCAGGGACGAGCCATTGGACGCTCTGACCTGCCCGTCGACAGGTGCGAGCAGTTCCACCACGGCCCCGCGCCCGGTCATGGCGTCGCGGAAGGCCGCGACCGCGTCGCCGCCCACCCCGTCGGCGACCAACACGGCGATCTGGCGGCCGAACACGGTGTCGGCCGCTTGGCCGGCCTGGCTGAGCGCGGGTGAGCGGCGACCATGGTTGGTCACCTGGGCCGTGGCCGGCGGGGCGACACCGATTCCCGACGCCACCTGAACGGCGAGTCCGTGGTCGACGCGGTTGAGGTTCTCCACGACACGCTCGCGGACCCGGAGGTCCTCGCATTTGCCGAGTTCGAAGCGGAACGCCGCCACCACGTGCGCGCGCTCCCAGTCGGCCAGGCTGTTGTAGAAGAGGGTCGCCTGCGAGTAGTGGTCCTGGAAGCTGTCGCTGCGCTTGCGGATCTTCACCCCGTCGACCCGCTCCTGGTAATGGCGGTAGGCGTTCGCGTCGGCAAGCGCCGGGCATCCGCCGCCCAACGAATTGGGGTGGTAGCTGGTGTGCCCCCGGTGCACCAGCTGCTGCCCGGATCCGTCCCGCTGGTTGTTGCTGACCTCGTTCACCGGACGGTTGACCGGGATCTGTTGGAAGTTGGGCCCGCCGAGCCTGGTGAGCTGGGTGTCGAGATAGGAGAAGTTGCGGGCCTGGAGCAACGGGTCGTTGGTGAAGTCGATCCCCGGGACCACATTGGCGGTGTGGAAGGCGATCTGCTCGGTCTCCGCGAAATAATTGTCGGGGTTGCGGTTGAGCACCATCCTGCCCACCGGAGTGACCGCGACCTCCTCCTCGGGCAGGAGTTTGGTGGCGTCGAGCAGGTCGAAGTCGAACTTGTGCTCGTCGCTCTCGGGGACGAGTTGGACGCCGAGCTCGTATTCGGGATAGCGGCCCTGCGCGATCGCATCCCACAGGTCGCGCCGGTTGAAGTCGGGGTCCTTGCCCTGGATCTTCTGTGCCTCGTCCCAGACCAGCGAGTGCGTGCCCAGCACCGGCCTCCAGTGGAACTTCACGAAGGTGCCTTCTCCCCGGTCGTTCACCAGGCGGAAGGTGTGCACCCCGAACCCCTGCATCGTGCGGTAGCTGCGGGGAATCGAGCGGTCCGACATCATCCACATCATCATGTGCATGGTCTCGGGTTGCAGGCCCACGAAGTCCCACAGGGTGTCGTGCGCGGACTGGGCCTGCGGGATCTCGTTGTGCGGCTCCGGCTTGACCGCGTGCACGAAGTCGGGGAATTTGATGCCGTCCTGGATGAAGAACACCGGGATGTTGTTGCCGACCAGGTCGTAATTGCCCTCTTGGGTGTAGAACTTGGTCGCGAATCCGCGCACGTCACGTACGGTGTCGGCCGAGCCACGGGATCCCGCGACCGTGGAGAACCGGACGAACACCGGCGTCCGCACGGCCGGATCACTGAGGAAGTGCGCCCTGGTGTGGCGGGAGAGGGACGCGTAGGGCTGGAAGTAGCCGTAGGCGCCGGCCCCGCGCGCGTGCACGACCCGCTCCGGAATCCGCTCGTGGTCGAAACGGGTCATTTTCTCCCGGAAGTGGAAGTCCTCCAGGAGCGTGGGCCCCCGCTCCCCCACGCCGAGCGAGTTGTCGGTGTCGTCGATCAACACCCCGTTGTCGGTGGTGAGGTCACCGCGCGAGTCGGTGCGTACCCCGTCGAGCTGGCGGTCCTTGGCGTCGGCGTCGTGGTCACGGAATTCGGTCATGGAGCGGCCTCGTTTCGACATCGTCGCGCCGGCTGCTCTCGACGCGACGGGAACGGCTGGTGCCCCGAGCCTTCTGACCCTGCCTCCGTACGGTGAAACTCCGCTGGATGCGGGGCACGGTCACCTGAGGCCAAGCTCCCGGCGCACCTTGCGGTAGGTGCGACCTGGCAGGGGGGAGACAAGGCCCCAGGGAAGGTGCTCGGGCATACGGTTACCGGCCCCACCCAGCACGTACCTGGCCCGGTCGAGGTCACCGCTGTAGTAGAGGGCCGCGCCGAAGAGGTGGGCGGTACCCACGTTCGTGGGGTGCGCCCACGCCCGGCTCAACCAGCAGTCCGCCGCCCACGCCAGTTCCGCCGCGTGGGCCGGGTGGCCGAAATAGGCACTGGCGCCCTTCGACGCGGGCTCGGTGGTGTCGTCCAACCGGCGCCGAAGAATCTCGAAGTGGGCGATCGGAAGAACCACGGTCCGGGGATCGCCCGGGGCTGCCGTCTTCACGGTGTGGCGGGCAAAGCCGAGCAGTTCCCTGTGCGAACCGGCCCACTTCTCGCACTGTTCCCGGGCCCGGGAACAGTGTCCTTCCAGCAGGTGGGGCCCGGTGGCACGGCTTCGCCCAGATCCGGTCCAGTCATCGATGGCGCCCAAGGCCCAGACGAAAGCTTTTCGCACAAGCGTGAGCTGTATGGTGCGGCGCGCGCACCCTTGCCCGCACCGTTTCGTCCCGGGCAGCCAACCCAGCAGGCCGAGTCGCACCGACCTCGGATCAGAGCAGGGGGCGCAACGGGACGAGGACCAACTCGCTGAACTTGGCCACAAGCGGACGCCTGCGCCACTCCTCCTCGGTGAGGGGACGGGCGTTGGCACTGTCCGCGGTGAACACGTCCTCCAGGTGGGAGGCAACGCCGCTGTCGAAGATCTCGACGTTGATCTCGTAGTTGCCGGTCAGACTCAGCCGGTCGACGTTGGCGGTGCCGATCGTGCTCCACTGCCCGTCGATGGTGGCGGTCTTGGCGTGCACCATGGCGTCCTGGTAGAGCCACAGGGTCACCCCGCCGCGCAGCAGCGTGGTGTAGAAACCGCGGGACAACCAGTCGGCGACGACGTGGTTGGAGATCTCCGGCACCAGGATGCGCACGTCCACTCCGCGCCGGGCTGCGGCCAGCAGCGCCCCCAGGATCTCGTGGTCGGGGATGAAGTACGCCTGGGTGATGTAGATGTGATCCCTGGCGCGGTCGATCGCCTCCAGGTAGAGCGCCCGGATGGGATAGATGAGCAGCTCGGGAATGTTGCGGTGCGCGCGGATCGTGGGGTTCCAGTCGGCGGCGCCGATCGGGTCCAGCCAGGGCTGTCCGGCTTTTCGGTGCGTGTTCCAGAAATCGGAGAAGGCGTTCTCCAGCTCCCACACTGCGGGACCGGCCACTCTCAGGTGGGTGTCGCGCCACTGCGTGGCATAGACCGAGCCCACGTTGTAGCCGCCCACGAAACCGGTGCGGCCGTCCACGGTGAGGATCTTGCGGTGGTCGCGACCGGACTTGCGCACGTTGAACAGCAGAACACCGGGGCGAAACACCGGATAGCAGATGACGTTGACCGGCCGCGGGAAACGGAAGAACTTCCGCGGCACGACGAGGTTGGCGAACCCGTCGTAGATCACGAAGACGTCGACTCCGCGCTCAGTGGCGTCGATCAGCGCACGCTTGAACTCCCGGCCCACCGCGTCGTCCTTGATGATGAACGACTCGAACAGGATCCGGCGCTGAGCACCCCTGATCGCGGCGAGCATGTCGTTGTAGACGTCCTCACCGTAGGTGTAGGTGGTGGCGACGGTCTCGCCCACCGGAAGCGACTTCGGCTTGGTTCGGGGGAAACCTCCGCGCTGCGGACGGAACCGCTTGCGCCAACTGTCGATGCCGATGAGTCCCGCGATCACTGTGATCTGAGCCGCGAACAAGCCGAGCAGCGCGCGCTTGACAATCGTCTTGATGGTGCTGCGTCTCAGCATGTGAAATGACCTCCGGTGCCGCGAATGACGAAACTGCAGCCGTTCTCTGGCTTCACCCGCTCCCGCCGACGGCAGGGAATGGCCAACGCTACCGCGCGGTGACGACTCACGGCTGCGGCATGACGGGGGGTGCCCTCCGGGTCTCACCCGGGCCCGGCACCGGGAGCGGGCACCGGATCCACCGGGGTTTCGAGGGCGGGTTCCTCCTGGGGTCCGGGTGCGGGAGCGACAGGAGGCGCCGGGGTCGCTCCGCAGAGCAGCGTCGGCCGTTTGACCCGGTCGCGCAGAGCGCTTGCGCTGACCGGGTCGTCGGACAGGAGCAGATCGCGCAGATCGTTCAGGTCGGGACCGGTGATCGTGCAGGGTACTTTGCCCCGAGGCGTCCAGACCTCGAACCCCTGACCGTCCCCTTCCGGTTGGGAAGCGGTGGGCTCGTCGGCCACCGCCTCGCCCGCCTCGGGTCCGGTGGTGTCGGCGGCCACCGGACCCACGCAGCAAAGGGACAGGGTCGTCGCAGCCACGGCCGTTGCCGCCGCACCGAAGAGACGACCGGTGGGCCGTACCCGGCGGCCGGTCACCGGGCAGCGCTCTTGACGCTCGTGACGGTCGCGCCGGAGCGACCCGCACGGTAGGTGACCTCGTAGAAGGAGACGGTGCCGTCTGCGGCGACCGAGCTGCGCAGGACGGTCAGCGATGCCCCGTTCCGGTCCGCTTTGCTGGACTTGGTCTCGAACGACGCTTGGGCCATGGCCGCTGCCGGGGCAACGAAGGTGAAGGTCAAAACGGCGAGGGAAACGGCGAAAACCCTGGTCAGGGCTGCGGTCATGGCTGTCTGCTTTCTACTGGTGCGGCTCGGCCCCGAGAAAAGGTCCCGGAACAGAAAGTCCGGCCGTCGCGGATGCGACGGTCGGTAGGGCGATGCAAAGACCGAGCGGACACGGTGACCGACGTGGCGGCCACCGTGTCCGCATCAGTGCTACTTCAGTTAACGGGCAAAGCTGGTGACACCGAAGGTTGCCGCGCCGCGAGGGCCGGCCTTGGTGCCCGACTCGTGGAAGTAGGATCCGCCGCGGCCGCCACCCCAACGGTCGTTGTCCCAGCCGCCTCCCCAGCCGCCGCCACCCCAGCTGTTGCCGGACTTGGCGTAGGCGGTGACGTTGTGGGAGTAGGCCCCGCCCCGTCCGGCGCCGGTGGCGTCCTGGTTGAAGAAGCTGTCGGCCATGGCCAGCGCCGGCGCACCGAAGGCCAGCGTGGGAACGGTGATAGCGGTGAAGGCGATGCGGGCCAGAGTCTTACGGTTCATTACTGGTGTTTCCCTTCTTTCGCGGGCTGACTATCTGTCATCCCGTTGTGCGCCTCCTGCGCTCCGACTCCACCGGAGCGGTACGGCGGCGATCACCAATGGAGTAAATGACCTCGAACCGCAGAATTAACCCTTCGCATCCAAGAAAGCACTGAAAGTAATAATTACCTTCGTTGGCGGCTTATTGGACAACCTCGACCCGAGAGGAAGTGACGCCTGCGCCAGGTCAGGCCACAGTCCTTTGACCTACTGCCTTTTCGACCGATCATGGCCGCCGCCCTCTCGGTCAGGTAGGTGAAATGCGAACCATCCGACCGCCCACCGAGAAGCCGCTCCCCCGCCCGCAGGTGACAGCCGCCCGCTCCGCCCCCACTGCCCAGGGGCGATCAGGGGACACCCGCCAAGGCGCAATCGGGCACCGCAGCCGCCGTCGAATCAGCCGGACCGCACGACCAAAGAAGCAAAGTGATCAGACCAATTGTGGATAGAAGCATGATTTTCTGCCTGATCATGTGCTTAACTACCAATGTTTTTGATAATGATCCGATGACTTTGCGAAACGCGTCGGTTCCCGCACCGGCGAGGAGGCCCATGCGCATCGCTCTTTTCATCACCTGCGTCAACGACACCCTGTTTCCCGGAACCGGGAAGGCCGTCGTGCGGCTACTGGAGCGACTGGGCCACGAGGTGGTCTTCCCCGCTGCCCAGACCTGCTGCGGGCAGATGCACTACAACACCGGCTACCGTCGCGACGCCCAGAGACTGGCCGTGCGTTTCGTCGAGACTTTCGCCGACTACGACGTGATCCTGGCGCCGTCGGGCTCGTGCGCGGCGATGGTGCGCGACAACTACCCGCGTATCGGCGCACCGGGCAGTCGCCTGGACACCGCGGCCACGGCTGTGGCACCACGGGTGCTGGACCTGTCGGAACTGCTGGTGGACGTGCTCGGGGTGACCGACGTCGGCGCCTACTTCCCACACCGCGTCACCTACCACCCCACCTGCCACGGCCTGCGCATGCTGGGCCTGGGGGACCGACCGACCCGGCTCCTGCGTGCGGTGCGCGGCCTGGAACTGGTGGAACTGGAGGGGGCCGAGGAGTGCTGCGGGTTCGGCGGCACGTTCGCGATGAAGAACGAGGCCGTATCAGCGGCGATGGGCTCGGACAAGGCCCGCCACGTCACCGCCACCGGCGCCGAGGTGCTGTGCGCCGTGGACAACTCCTGTCTCATGCATGTCGGCGGCACCCTCGACCGCCAGCGCGCGGGCGTGCGGGTCATGCACCTCGCCGAGATCCTCGCCTCGACAGAGAAGGAGCCCGCACTGTGAGCGGAACGTTCGTCGGCATGCCCGCTTTCCCCGAGGCGGCCTCCGCCGCCACGCAGAACGCCCAACTGCGCCACAATCTCCGCAAGGCCACCCACACGATCCGCGGCAAGCGGGCAGCGGTGGTGAGCGAACTCGACGACTGGGCCGAACTCCGCGCGGCGGGCAAGGCGATCAAGGACCGCACCCTGCGCCACCTGGATGTCTATCTGGAACAGCTGGAGGAGGCGGTTACGGCCGCCGGCGGTCACGTGCACTGGGCCGCCGATGCCGCCGAGGCCAACGCCATCGTCACCCGACTGGTCCGGGCGACCGGCGAAACCGAGGTCGTCAAGGTCAAGTCGATGGCCACCCAGGAGATCGAACTCAACGAAGCCCTGGCCGAAGCCGGGATCACCGCCTACGAGACCGACCTCGCCGAACTGATCGTGCAGCTGGGAGAGGACCGCCCCTCCCACATCCTCGTTCCCGCGATCCACCGCAACCGCGCAGAGATCCGGGAGATCTTCAACCGCACCATGGCCGAGTGGGGGGTTCCGGCCCCCGCGAACCTCAGCGACGAGCCACGTGCGCTCGCCGAGGCCGCACGTGTGCACCTGCGCGACAAGTTCCTCAACGCCAAAGTGGCGGTGTCGGGGGCCAACTTCGCCGTGGCCGAGACCGGAACCCTGGTCGTACTGGAGTCCGAGGGAAACGGGCGGATGTGCCTGACCCTGCCCGAGACGCTGATCTCGGTGGTGGGAATCGAGAAACTCGTCCCCACCTGGCAGGACCTGGAGGTGTTCATGCAACTGCTGCCGCGCTCCTCCACCGGGGAGCGGATGAACCCCTACACCTCCACCTGGACCGGGAGCACACCCGGCGACGGTCCCGGCGACTTCCACCTGGTGCTTCTGGACAACGGACGCACCGACGTCCTGGCCGACGAGGTCGGGCGCCAGTCGCTGCGCTGTATCCGCTGTTCGGCCTGCCTCAACATCTGCCCCGTCTACGAACGGGCGGGCGGGCACGCCTACGGCTCGGTGTATCCGGGGCCGATCGGCGCGATCCTCACCCCACAGCTGCGCGGGACGTCGTCGGAACTGGATGCCTCTCTGCCCTATGCCTCCTCCTTGTGCGGCGCCTGCTACGAGGTCTGCCCGGTTGCCATCGACATCCCCGAGGTGCTGGTTCACCTGCGCGGAAAGGTCGTCGAGGGCAAGGGCACCACCGTTGAACGCGTTGCCATGGGAGCGGCCGGGTGGGTTCTCGGCGACGAGAAACGGCTGGGTCTGGCCCAGCGGGCCGCCGGCAAGGCCCGCGGGCTCGTTCCCAAACGCCACCTGCCGGGACCGGGGGCGGCCTGGACCGACACCCGGGACATCCCCGACATCCCGGAGGAGTCGTTCCGGGACTGGTGGGCCGGGCGCGGACGGGGGCAGCAGCGGTGAGCGACGGGGCGCGGGAGCGCATCCTGGCCAAGGTGCGTGCGGCGTTGGCGGACGTGCCGCGCGGGGAGGAACCCGAGGACGTCGTGGTGACGCGCGGATACGTCCGGGCACACACCGGGGGCGAACTGATCGGGCTACTGGTGGACCGGCTGACCGACTATCGAGCGGTGGTGCACCGGGTGCCCGCCGCGGAAGTGGCCGAGGCCGTCGCCCAGGCCCTGAAACGCCGGGGAGTGCGGCGGATCGTGGTCCCGCCCGACCTGCCCACGCGTTGGACGGCCGCCTCGTCGGTCGTCGCTGTCGCCGACGAGGCGCTGGCGGTCGCGGAACTGGACGGGGTGGACGGAGTGGTCACCGGCTGTGCGCTGGCGGTCGCCGAGACCGGGACGATCGTGCTGGACGCCGGCGTCGCGCAGGGGCGGCGCGCCATCAGCCTGGTGCCCGACTACCACCTGTGCGTAGTGCGCGCCGACCAGGTGGTGGGCGACGTACCCGACGCCGTGGCCCTACTCGACCCGGGCAGGCCCCTCACCTGGATCAGTGGGCCGTCGGCAACCAGCGACATCGAACTGGACCGGGTGGAGGGGGTGCACGGTCCGCGCACCCTGGAGGTGGTGATCGCGGAGTGAGGAGGGACGGTTCCCCGCCACTTCGACCCGACCGCCCCTCCTGTGCCGTCGGGGACGGGTCGTCGTCCTGCGTTGAGTCGACGACCGCGGTGGCTTCGACCTCGGCGAGCATGTCGGGCTCGGCCAGCGCGGCGACACCCACCCCGGTGAGCGGCGGGAACGCGGTGACGCCCAGCTTCGCCACGGCCCGCGCGGCTCCCTCGACGAACAAGGGCATCTTGTCGGGGGTGAGCTCGACGACGTAGACGGTCAGTTTCGCGACGTCGTCGAAGGAGGCACCGACCTCGGCCAGCACGATACCGACGTTGAGGGAGCACTGCTCGACCTGGGCGGCGTAGTCGCCTTCGCCGGCTCTGCCGCCGCCGGCATCACGGGCGACCTGGCCGGCGACGAACACCAGCTTCGTTCCGGTGGCGACCGACACCTGTCGGTAGAGGTCGACCTTAGGCAGTTTTTCGCCACCGGACCGGGCTCCGGCGCTACGCCCGAGGATCGGGCACCGGTGAGCAACCGGAGCACCCCGGGGAAAGGCGGTGCGGCACACCCGCGTCAGGAAGGCTGGAGTTCGCGCACGAGATCCTCTTCGTTCTCCTTGCTGAGGTTGGTCTGGATAACGGCGGGATTCAGCGGCCGGAACGCCTCGACCACCCGGTCGACCGTGGCGGAGCGCGCCAGGAGGAACACCGCGGCCCTGCCCTGATCCAGTTGACCGCCGATCTGTTTGATCAGGTCGTCGTTGATCCCGATGTCGGTGAGCCTGCCCGCAACGGCACCGGATGCGGCGCCGACGGCCAGGCCGAGGAGCGGGTTGAGGAAGAGCAGGCCGATCAGCGTCCCCCAGAGTGCGCCACCGGCGGCCCCCACTCCGGTGGTGTTGAGAGTCTGGTGGACCCGCGGTTTGCCCTTGTCGTCCTTGAAGACGTAGGCGGCGTCCTCCAACTGGAGCAGTTCCTGCTGGGACAGGTCCCCTGCGATGTCCAGCGCCCGCTCCGCGGTCTCCTTGTCGGCCACGCCCAACACGACGAGGTGGGTCATAACGCGGTCCTCCCGTTTGGCGGCCCGGACGGGCCTGATCGGATTTCCTTGAGCGCTCCTGCCCGTCGGCGCACGGGGCTAGCACCACGGCCTTTCCCCGAACGGGCAAAACCCGTCCCCTCTCCGGACCGGGGCGGCGGTCCGGCCTTCCCAGCGCACGGAGCCTGCGGTGTCCACATGCCGGCACCGTCCGATGGCCGGCAGGCGTACCGAACTGTGCCGATTTGCCGGCCTTGATCGGATTTACGAAGCAATCTGGATTTTTCCCGGAACCAAGCGGCACACTCCGGCGTCATAAGGAGTGTGTAAACGTCACCGAGCAATTCGCGGGGACGGAAAATGCGGGCGCTGTCCGCTCGGTCCGGGGTCGTTGGTTCGATCGGCCCCGACCGGGCGGATGACCACTTCCACTCCCGGACCGCGGAGCGGTTCTCGGCAGGGACCCCCTTCCCGGGTACGGCCGACCCGGAACTGGAAACGCGAAAGGCCCAATGGTCCGACCAACGCGGTAGAGGGGCTGACAGGTCTGTATGCGTGACTTCTTCACGGCCGCCCTAGGCTTCCCTACTGTCCTGTTCAGCTTCGCCCTGCTCGTCGTCATCGGCTATTGGGCACTCGTGGTCCTGGGCGGACTCGGCGTGGACTCACTGGATCCCGACACCGAGGGGTTGGCCGACGGCGGCCTCACCGGTTTCCTGTCGGGCATCGGCCTCGGAGGGGTACCGATCACCGTGACTTTGTCCCTCGTCATCTCCGTGGCGTGGTTCGCCAGCCTGAGTGGCACCGCGCTCTTGGACGGCATCGACCTCGGCTCCCCGTTGACGCTGGCCGCCGCGGTACTCGTCCTGGTGATCGCGCTGGTCTGCGCTTGGGCGGCCGCCGCTGCACTGGGGGTACTGTGGCGACGCTTCGTCCCCGACGGACGCGAACCCTCCAAACGCGACTTCATCGGCCGGATGTGCGTGATCCGCACCGGGCGGGTGGACCGCGCGTTCGGTCAGGCAGAAGTCACCGCCTCCGATGGCTCCTCGGCCCTGATCCAGGTACGCCAGAACGGCGACGACCCCCTGACCGCCGGCTCGTCCGCGCTCATCTTCGAGTACGACCGCGAGGGCGCGTTCTTCTGGGTCACGGCCTACGACGCCGAACTCGACCCGCACCGCGCGACCTGAGCGCCCCGGCTTGGCGCGGCCCGCCCACCGCACGGCCCGCCCACCGGCCCCGAAATCCCCTGACCACCGATCGCAAGGACCACGGATGGAAACCATCACCACCGGGATCGGCGTGCTGATCGCCGTCCTCCTGCTCGTCCTCCTGGGGCTGCTGTTCGCCATCAGCCGACTGTTTCGCAAGGTCGAACAGGGCAAGGCCCTGATCGTCTCGAAGGTCAAGAAGGTGGACGTCACCTTCACCGGCGCCGTCGTCCTTCCGGTCCTGCACAAGGCCGAGACGATGGACATCTCGGTCAAGACGATGGAGATCACGCGCACCGCCCACGAGGGTCTGATCTGCCGGGACAACATCCGCGCCGACATCCGCGTCACCTTCTTCGTGCGGGTCAACAAGACCACCGAGGACGTCATCAAGGTGGCCCAGGCGATCGGCACCGAGCGCGCCAGCGACCAGTCCACCCTGCAGGAACTGTTCAACGCGAAGTTCTCCGAGGCGCTCAAGACCGTCGGCAAGCACCTGGACTTCGAGGAGCTCTACACCGAACGCGGGCAGTTCCGCGACCGGATCATCGAGTTCATCGGCACCGACCTCAACGGTTACAGCCTTGAGGACGCCGCGATCGACTATCTCGAACAGACTCCGATGGCCCAGCTCGACGCGGCCAACATCCTGGACGCTCAGGGCATCCGCAAGATCACCGAGCTGACCGCGGCGCAGAACATCCGCACCAACGAGCACAAGCGCCACGAAGAGAAGGAGATCGAGCGCCAGAACGTCGAGGCGCGCGAGGCCATCTACGCGCAGAAGCGCCGCGACGCGGAGAACGCCGCCAACAGCAAGCGCGACATCGAGACCAAGAACGCCACGACCGAGGCCGAGACCGAGATCGTGCGCGCCGACGAGCAGCTGCGGGCGCACGGTGCACGCATCCGCTCCGAACAGGAACTCGGCGTGCAGCGTGAGAACCGGGACCGTGAGATCGCGGTGGCCGAGAAGAACCGCGAACGGGTCATCGCCATCGAGACCGAGCGCATCGAGAAGGACCGCATGCTGGAGGTCATCTCCCGCGAACGCGAAACCGAGCTGTCGCGCATCTCCAAGGACAAGGAACTGGAGGCCGAGAAGCGCGAGATCGCCGAAGCCATCCGGGAGCGCATCGCGGTCGACAAGACCGTGGCCGAGCAGGAAGAGAACATCAAGAAGCTGCGGGTCGTGGAGGAGGCCGAGCGCCAGCGCCAGGCCACCATCATCCTGGCCGAGGGCGAGGCCCAGGAGCAGCTGGTGAAGGACATCAAGGCGGCCGAGGCAGCCGAACAGGCCGCCACACACAAGGCGCGCGAGGAACTCACCCTGGCAGAGGCGCGCCGGCAGGCCGCCGAGATGGACGCCGCAGCCAGTGTCCGCCTGGCCGAGGGCCGTCAGGCCGAGGCAGCCGCCGACGGACTTGCCGAGGTCCAGGTGCGCGAACGCGACGCCGAGGCCCTTGAGAAGATCGGCCGCGCCGAGGCCACGGTCAACCGCGAGAAGGCACTGGCCGAGGCGGAGGAGATCGAGAAGGTCGGTCGTGCCCGGGCTGTCGCCGACCGCGAGAAGCTGCGCTCCGAGGCAGAAGGTATCACCGAGAAGGCCGAAGCCATGGCCACGCTGGACGCCGCCACCCGTGAACACGAGGAGTACCGCCTGCGCCTGGACGCGGAGAAGGAGATCCGCCTCGCCGGGATCGACGTGCAGCGCCAGGTCGCCGAAGCGCAGGCCGGTGTGCTGGGCAAGGGCCTGGAGAGCGCCGACATCGACATCGTCGGTGGCGACGGGATGTTCTTCGACCGGATCGTCAACTCCATCGGCATGGGCAAGGCCGTGGACGGGTTCGTCGCGCACTCCGAGGTCGCCCAGTCCCTGGCCGGCCCGTGGATGAACGGTTCCGCCGACCTGCCCGCCGACCTTTCCCGGCTACTGGGATCGGTGGACACCGGCGACATCAAGAACCTCACCGTGTCCGCCCTGCTGCTGAAGCTGATCAACGCGGGCGGCCCCAACACGGACGGGCTCCAGGACCTTCTGAAGTCCGCTCGGCGCATCGGCGTCGCCGATGCGCCCCTGTCCGAACTCGACACCCGCGCCGTGAAACGGTGACGCGCCGGTGACCGACCTCGTCCAGGAGACAAACAACGACGACCGGGCCGGGCTCGACATGGGCACCTTCGAGGTGCTCCGGGCCCGGCTGGGCGAGCAGGCGGCCGAGCTCGCCCGGCGTGCCGAGTCCCTCAACGAACGACGTCTGGAGGTCTTCGGCGGGACCGAGCTGAAGCTGCTGGGCACCGAGCGCATCCGCACCGAGCACAACTGCGTGCCGCGCGACATCGTGTCGGTGGGCGGCGGTCTCATGCTGTTCGGCTACAACGTCTACATCGGACTCAAGACCGGCACGCACGTCGAGGACGTCTTCTCGCTGCACCGTTTCGAGTCCGGTGCGGACGGCTTCTCCTTCGACGACCCCGGTCCGGGCGAGATGCCGGAACTGCTCGGCGACGAACGGTTCCGGCGCGACTTCTTCGACCTCTACACCTACTTCCGCGATACCCGACTGATCCAGCTGCGCCAGGTGGAAGGAAGGCTGCTGGCGGTTTTCCAGACCGGGCCCAGCCGCTCCGACGTCAAGGTGCTGCGGTGGCGCCTGGATCCCGAAGGAGCGGTCTCCTATCTGGACAACCAGGGCGAACGCGACCACGTGTTCCCACCCCAGCAGGACTTCTCCTGGGTGGAGGCCACCCGGGAGGACCACGTCACCGGACGGCACCCGCACATCTCCATCGACGACGAGTTGTTCGTGGAGACGGTGGGGGGCGACCTCACCGTGAAGGTGGAGAACAACACCGAGACCGGCGAGGGCATCTACAGCGAGCCGGTGGACGAGGCGTTGCAGAGCCTCGCCGACGCCGACGTGTTCCACGCCCGGGTGGGGCCGCTCATCCTGCTGCGGATCCGGCCCTACAAGGAGACCGAGTGGCGCCACCTGGTGTTCAACACCAGGACCAAGGACGTGGCGCGCCTGGACGGCATCGGGCGGGCCTGCCAGCGGCTCCCCGAGGACCAGGGGCTGATCTTCCCCGGGGGCTACTACCTGTCCACCGGCCTGGCCCGGACGTTCGACACCGACGTCACGGACCTGGAGTTCAAGCGCCTGATCCGCTCCCCCAACGGGGAGGACGTGCTCTACGTCTTCCACTCCCCCGCGGACGGCCGCATCCTGCTGCTGCCCTACAACGTGATCCGCAAAGAGGTCGCCGCCCCGGTCTCCTGCCACGGTTACTCGATCTTCGACGACGGCACCATGGTGGTCTTTCGCTCCGCTTCCCAGGAGCCCACCCGGGTGCACCCGATGCAGGTGTGGCAGTCGCCGTACCAGTCCGACTCCTTTGCCGCGGCGCAGCCCAGCGGCACCGGGCCGCTGGAACGGGTGGGCAACGCCGACCTGGTGCGGGGCATCTCCGACGCCCTGTCGGTCACCCGCATGGTCGACGACATGGCCCCCTCGACCCCGGTGTTCGAGGGGTTGATCGCGGCCTGTCGGCGCACCGCGGACCAGTACCACTGGCTGGGCGAGGAGGAACTGCACGATCTCGGCGAACCGCTCGCCGAGGTGCGCACCACCGCCGAGCAGGTGCTGGACGAGTTCGAGAAGGTCCAGACGCTCACCGCGCAGGCCGCGCAGTCCCTGGAAGCGGCCGAGTCGACGGTCGCCGCCCTCGTGCGCCGCGTACGCGGCGAGGCACCCGCCAGCGCCGACGAATGGGTACGCCGGCTCGCCGAACTGCGCCGCGCCCAAGGACACCTGGAGACACTGCGCGAACTGCGCTACGTGGACGTCGACCGGCTGGACGGCATGGCCGCCCAACTCACCGGGGACCTGTCCGCTGCGGGGAAGCGGGCGGTGGAATTCCTGCAGGGCGAGGACGCCTTCACCGGCTACCACCGGGACGTGGATCTGCTCGTCGAGGAGGCGGGAGCGATCGCGACGGTCGCCGACGCCGCCCCCGTCCAGGAGCGCCTGGCCGAGCAGACCGAGGGCCTGGAGATCGTCACCGAGGTGGTGGGCTCCCTCGACATCGCCGACGCCACGGCGCGCACGCACATTCTGGAGCGCATCGGGGAGGTCCTGGGGTCGGTCAACCGGGCTCGTGCGACCCTGGCCGCCCGTCGCCGCGAGCTGCTGTCCACGGAAGGCCGCGCCCAGTTCGCAGCGGAGTTCGCGCTACTGGGCCAGTCGGTCACCGGGGCGATCGCCGCGGCCGACACCCCTGACGCCTGCGACGAGCAGCTGGGCCGGTTGATGCTCCAGGTGGAGAACCTGGAGTCGCGCTTCGGGGAGTTCGACGACTTCCTCGACGAGTTGGAGGCCAAACGCGAGGACGTCTACGAGGCGTTCTCCGCGCGCAAGCAGGCCCTGCTGGACGAGCGCACCCGCCGGGCCGACCGGCTCGCGGAGTCCGCCGAACGCATCCTGGGCAGCGTGGGCCGCCGGGTCGCGGGCCTGGGGTCCATCGACGAGGTGAACACCTACTTCGCCTCCGACGCGATGGTGGCCAAGCTGCGTTCGACGGCCGGTGAACTGCGCGCGCTCGGCGACCAGGTACGTGCCGAGGAGATCGAGGGGCGGATCAAGTCGGCTCGCCAGGAGGCCGGGCGGGCACTGCGTGACCAGCTCGACCTGTTCACCGACGGTGGGGAGGCGATCCGCCTGGGCAGCCACCGCTTCGCCGTCAACACCCAGCCCCTGGACCTCACGCTGGTCCCGCACAACGGGCGCATGGCCTTCACCATCACCGGGACCGACTACCGGTCGCCGGTACGAGCGGAGGGCTTCGACGCGACCCGGCCGTTCTGGGAGCAGCACCTCGTCTCGGAGACCCCCGAGGTCTACCGGGCGGAGTTCCTGGCCGCCTCCGTCCTGGCCGACGCCGAGGCAGGAGAGGGCGAGCACGACCTCGCGGCACTGCACGAGGCCGCCGCGAGCGGCGAACTGGCGGCGGTGGTGCGTCGGGCCGCTGAATCCCGCTACGACGAAGGCTACGAGCGGGGTGTGCACGACCATGACGCCACCGTGATCCTGACCGTCCTGCTCGACCTGCACGCCTCGGCCGGGCTGCTGCGCTACCCGCGCGGCGCCAGAGCCGCCGCCCAGCTGTTCTGGGCGTTCGGCACCGAAGAAACCGTCAGGCAGGGGTGGACGGTGCGGGCACGCTCGCTGGCGCGTGCCCGCGCGGTGTTCGGATTCGGCCGGTCGAACGCCATCGCGGAACTGTCCGCGGAACTGTCCGCGGCGGTCGAGGTGTTCCTGGACGCACAAGCGCTGACCGGTTACCGCTCCGACACCGCCCAGGCGGGCGAGTACCTGTTCGAGGAGCTGGCCGCGGACCCGTCCGGGTTCGCCACCGGGACCGGCGCCCGTTCACTGCTGGAAAGGTTCGACCGGGCATTGGGCGGTGCGTCCTCGGCAGCACGGCGGGACTACGAGGCCGACCTGGCCTCGCTGGAGTCCGACCTGGCCTCCCGGCATCAGCTGGTGGAGGCGTGGTTGAGCGCCTACCTGGCTGCCAAGGGCGAACCGGGCGAAGAGGTCGACCTGGCCGAGGCCGTGGCCGTACAGCTGACCGGAGACGCGCTGGAGCGTCATGAGCAGACGGGTGCACTGGGTGCCCGGGCCGAGGGGCTGCTGGGCGCGCATCCTCGTGTGCACGAGCGGTGCATCGCGCTGCGGTTGGACGAGACGCTCTCCCGCACCCGGGCGTTTCGCACCGAACGG
This sequence comes from Nocardiopsis ansamitocini, assembly GCF_030268225.1. GTDB lineage: Bacteria > Actinomycetota > Actinomycetes > Streptosporangiales > Streptosporangiaceae > Nocardiopsis_D > Nocardiopsis_D ansamitocini. Next base: position 56,446 of record NZ_BSQG01000011.1, read on the forward strand.
GTCCCGGCCTACCGTGCCTACCAGCGGCTTCGCAACGAGTTGGTGGCGGCTGAGCGGACGCGGTTGCGCCTGGAGGAGTTCCAGCCCGCTGTGTTGAGCGCGTTCGTGCGCAACCAGTTGCTGGACGAGGTGTACCTGCCGCTGATCGGCGACAATCTCGCCAAGCAGTTGGGGGCGGCCGGTGACGCCAAGCGCACCGACCAGATGGGGTTGCTGTTGCTCATCTCCCCGCCCGGCTACGGCAAGACCACGCTCATGGAGTACGTGGCCAGTCGGCTGGGCCTGGTGTTCGTGAAGGTGAACGGACCGTCGCTGGGGTATGCGGTCACCTCGGTGGACCCTGCCGAGGCGCCCAACGCCACGGCGCGCCAGGAGGTCGAGAAGATCTCCTTCGCCTTGGAGGCCGGCAACAACGTGCTGCTGTACCTGGACGACATCCAGCACACCTCACCGGAGCTGCTGCAGAAGTTCATCTCGCTGTGCGACGGCCAGCGCCGGATGGAAGGCGTCTGGGAGGGGCGCACCCGCACCTACGACCTGCGGGGCAAACGCTTCGCGGTGTGCATGGCCGGCAACCCCTACACCGAGGCGGGCAAGCGTTTCCGGGTGCCCGACATGCTCGCCAACCGCGCCGACGTGTGGAACCTGGGCGACGTGTTGAGCGGACGGGAGGAACTGTTCGCGTTGAGTTACATCGAGAACGCGCTCACCTCCAACCCGGTGCTGGCACCGTTGTCCACCCGAGAGCGCGAGGACGTACGGCTTCTGGTCCGGCTGGCCCGCGGGGACGAGGGGGTGCGCCCGGACCGGCTGGCGCACCCCTACTCCTCGGTGGAGCTGGACCAGATCCTTTCGGTACTGCGCAAACTGTTGCGGGTGCAAGAGGTGGTGCTGGCCAACAACCGGGCCTACATCGCCTCTGCGGCACAGGCCGACTCCGCGCGGACCGAGCCGCCGTTCCAGTTGCAGGGCTCCTACCGCAACATGAACAAACTGGCGGAGCGCATCGTGCCCGTGATGAACGACGCCGAGCTGGAGGCGGCGATCGACGACCACTACCTGGGCGAGGCGCAGACCCTGGCCTCGGGTGCGGAGGCCAACCTGTTGAAACTGGCGGAGCTGCGCGGCCGGCTGGACCCGGAGCAGCAGGCCCGCTGGTCGGAGGTGAAGGCCGGATTCCTGCGCGCGCAGGCCCTGGGCGGCGCCGAGGACGACCCGATGACCCGCGCGGTGGGCGCGGTGGGTCTGCTGGCCGACCGTGTGGGCGGGGTGGAGACGGCCATCGATCGGGCGTCCCGGCACTTCAACGCCGAGTAGCTGCCAGTCGGACCGCTGGTCCCGCGCCCGTGGCGCGGGCGCGGGACCAGCCGGTGCGAGCTAGCGGGAGTAGGTGACCGGAAGGGTCTGGACGGTGTTGGTCATGATGGAGGCCACCGGGTCCAGGCGGGCGGGATCGCCGTGCAGGGCCAGGTCGGGGAACTCCTCGAAGAGGCGGGGCAGCGCGATGGTCATCTCCTTGCGCGCCAGCGGGGCGCCCATGCAATGGTGCGGTCCGCGACCGAAGGCGAGATGGCGGCTAGGCGGCCGGGTGACGTCGAAGGTGTCGGCGGCGGAGCCGTGGTGCTGCTCGTCGCGTCCGGCCGATCCGTAGCACAGGAGGATGGCGTCGCCCTTGGCCACGTGCACGCCGCCCAGGTCGGTGTCCTCCAGCGCGTAGGAGAAGGGCAGGGTGAACAGGCTGGTGTCCCAGCGCAGCACCTCCTCCACGACCGCGTCCCAGCCGACCTTCCCGCTGCGGACGAGTTCGAGCTGTTCGGGATGGGTGAGCAGTGCGCGAACCGTGTTGCAGATCGCGCCCTCCGTGGTCTCGAACCCCGCGGCCACGAACAGGAACAGCATGTCCACCAACTCGGCGTCGGTGAGCTGGTCGCCCTCGTCGCGCGCCGCGATGAGGGCGGAGGCGAGGTCGTCGGTGGGCGCGGCCCGACGGGCCTCGATGAGCGAGCTGAACACGGAATGGATCTCGCCGTAGAAGGCGGCCCCCTCCTCCGGGGTCATCACCGCCGACCCGAACCCCTTGCGTACGAGGGCGACCAGGCGGGGCCGGTCCTGCTCGCCGATGCCGAACAGTTCCGACAGCACCAGCATCGGCAGCGGGAACGCGAACTCCGCCCGCAGGTCGACCGGACCGTCCGCGGCGCGCAGCTGTTCGATCAGCCGGGTGACGATGGACTCGATGGCCGGTTCCATCTCCTCGATCCGTCTGGGGGTGAACGCCTTGGCGACGAGACCGCGCAGCCGACGATGGTCGAGATTGTCGGAGGTGAGCATGTTGCGCAGCAGGACGTTGCCCATCATCGGCCAGTCCTCGGGGATCTCCCCCTCCTGAAGCGCCCGCCAGTTGTCCGACGAACGGGAGAAGGACCGACTGGTGAGGACGGTCTCCAGCTCGGCATGGCCGGTTACCGCCCAGACCACCACCCCTGAAGGAAGCTGAACAGGGACGAGCGGCCCGAGCTCTCGGAGCTCGCGGGCTTGGGCCTGGATGTCGAGGGAGCGGGTGTCGAGGACGTAGGGGAGGCGTCCCATTGCTGTTCTCCAGTGGTTTCTCGGGGGGTGACGGGGGTGAAGGTGACGGGAAGGCTCTGCGGTCCGCGCGAGTACAACGACGGGCCGAGCGTGATCTCCTCCGCGGGGACGGCGAGCCGGACGTCGGGCAGACGCCGGAGCAGCGCCCAGATCGCCGAGGTGACGATTCCGCGCCCGGTGTCGCGGGCCGGGCAGGCGTGGACGCCCTTGCCGAACGAGAGGTACGCCTGGTTGACGCTGTCGAGCTGATGGCTCCCCAGCTTGGGGTCGCGGTTGGCGGCGAGATAGCAGGGCACGAGCCCCTCGCCTGCGCGCACGGGCTGGCCGGCGACCTCGACGTCCTTGGTGGGGAAGCGTCCGGGCATGGCCGCGATCGGGGGGTCGCGCCACAGGGCCTGGTCGATCGCCGCCTCGACCGGGGTGTAGGCCGAGGCGACCTCGGCGCGGGCCGCGTGGTCGGTGAGCAGCAGGCGCAGCACGCTCGCGGTCAGGTTCTTGACCGGCTCGAAGGCCGCGCCGATGAGCAGTTCGAGGTCAAAGGCGATTTCGATGTCGCTCAGGCCCTGTGGTGCCGAGATGAGTGCCGCGATCAGGTCGTCGTGCGGTCCCACCTCGCCCTTGGCCAGTGCGGCGCGTTTGGCTGCGGCGACCTTCGTCCCGTGCTTGACCAGGCGCTGCTGGGCCTGGGTCGAATCGGCTCCGGCGTTCCACTGCTCGGTCATCGACTGCACGACCTGGCCGAACTCCTGCTCGGTCATGCCGAACCAGCGGTTGAGGATGAGGCCGGGAACGACCGCTGCGAAGTCCGCGACGAGGTCGGCCTGGCCGCGCTCGCTGAAGGCGTCGATGGCGTTGTTGGCGAGCCGGGCGGCATCGGTGGTGACACGCTTGGGGGTGAGGACCCGCAGTGCCCAGTCGATCGCTTCGCGGCGGCGTTCGTGTTTGGCGCCGTCCAGGCACAGGGCGTTGAGCCCGCCCCGGTCGGAGAACATCGGGTGGATGGCCATGCCGGGCCGGAAGCGGCCTTCGACCTGTTCGGTCCACTTTCCCGAAGCGCGGGGGAAGTCGACGTGGTCGCCCAGGACTTGGCTGAGGGCCTCGTAGTCCAGGACGAGCCAGGCCGCGACGTCATCCTCGAACAGCACGGGGGCGAGGGGGCCGAACGTCGCTCTCAGCCCTTCGACGAAATCGGCGGGGTCACCCCCTTTGGAGAAGTCGGGCATTGGAACGGCGTTCTGGTGCAGGGGACTGTCGAGGTCCTTTGAAACAGACGATTCGGCATTCTGATTCATAGAGGAGAGGAGATCCTGTTCGTTTGGCCGGGGACGGACCCACCTTTCCCTAACTCAGGCTGTTTGACTGCACAGAGTGACCGATTATGGCCGCGTTCGGTCATTTTTCGCCGCATGGGCGATTACTGCGATATGGGGCTGAGAAGCGTCGCGATCCGTCCACGAATCCCCCTGTTCAGGGACCTTTGCGGATAAAAGCCGGGGGACGGCTCCATCCCCGGCCCGGGTTCTCCGGTGCGCTCCCGCCCGAGCGGAGAAGACCCCGCCGCGTGGAAGGGCGGCGGGGTCTCCTGCCGGCGGGGCGGCCTACTTGACCGCGCCCATGGACAGTCCGCGTACCAGTTGGCGCTGGGCGACCCAGCCGATGACGACGATGGGCAGCGAGGCCAGCGTGGCAGCGGCGGCGAGCTGAGCCCAGAACAGTCCTTCGCTGGTGATGAAACCGACCATGAAGACCGGAACGGTGGCGGCTTGGGAAGCCGTCAGGTTCACCGCGAAGAAGAACTCGTTCCAGGAGAAGATCATGCAAATAAGCGCGGTCGCCGCGACACCTGGCGCCATGATCGGCAGCATGACCGACCACAGCACGCGGGGCAGCCCCGCCCCCTCCAGTTGCGCCGCCTCGATGATGCCCTTGGGGACCTCGAGGAAGAAGGAGCGCAGCATCCACACCGCGATGGGCAGGTTCATGGCGGTGTAAAGGATGACCAGGGTCCAGACGGTGTCCAGCATCGAGAGTCGGGCGGCCGCCACGTACAGCGGGACCACCACCGCGACCACCGGCAGCATCTTGGTGGAGATGAAGAAGAACAGCACGTCCTGGGTCCGCTTCACCGGCCGGATGGAGAGCGCGTAGGCGGCCGGTACCCCCAGCAGCAGTACCAGCAGGGTGGAGACCAACGTCGCGACGAGGGAGTTGCCCAGATAGGGCAGGAAGTCCGACGCGAACACCGTACGGAACTGGTCGAGGGTCGGCTCGAAGAAGAACGTGGGCGGATCGGTGGCCGCATCGCTCTCCTGCTTGAAGGCGGTCAGCACCAGCCACAACGCGGGGGACACGAAAAGCAGGGCGATCGCCCACGTCAGGATGGTCAGAGCTGCTGGGCCCAGGCCGCCACGGCGGCGCGGCCGGGCCGGGGTCGGCGCGGACGCACCGGACTTCCGGGCCGGCGTCGCGGTGGGCGGAGCGGGAGCGGCGGTCGTCACGAGATCCCCTCCTGTGCGAACATGAACGAGCGGAAGATGAGCCGCAGTGCGAGCGTGGCCACGATGATGGTGCCCACGACCACGACCACGCCCATGGCCGCCGACTGGCCGATGTCGAACCCGAGGAAGGTCCGCTGGTAGATGTAGAAGGGCAGGTTGGCGCTGGCCGTACCGGGACCGCCCTGGGTCATCATGTAGATCGTGTCGAAGGTGTTGACCACGTAGATCGAGCCCAGCAGCACGCCCAGCTCGATGTAGCGGCGCAGGTGCGGCAGGGTGATCCCGACGAACATCTGCCACCGGCCCGCACCGTCCACCTGCCCGGCCTCGATGACGTCGCGCCCCTGGCTCTGGAGTCCGGCCAGCACCAGCAGCATCATGAACGGGGTCCACTGCCAGACCAGGGCGGTGACCACCGCGACGATCGGATACTGCGACACCCAGTCCACATCACCCAGTCCGAACGGCGTCAGGACGAACCCGATCAGGCCGAAGACCGGATCGAACATGGTGGTCTTCCACAACAGCGCGGTGGCTACCGGGATGATCAGGAACGGCGTGATCAGCAGGGTTCTGGCCACCCCGCGGCCGAGGAACTTGCGGTCCAGCAGCAGGGCCAGGCCGATGCCCAGCGCCATGGCGACCAGGACGCAGGCCGACGTGAACACGATGGTGTTGAGCGCCGCACCGAGGAACTGGGCGTCGGTGAAGACCGCCAGGTAGTTGGCCAGGCCGACGAAGGTCTGGGAGTCGGGGCGCAGCAGGTTCCAGGACTGGAGCGAGTAGAAGATCGTGACCAGGAACGGCAGCTGGGTGACCAGGATGGTGAAGATCAGCGCGGGCAGCAGCGGTGCACGCAGCGCCCAGCCCTGGGCTCGCTGGGTGGCGCGGGTCCGCCGGGCGGGCTCCGTGTCGGTCGCGGCGCTCATCGGCCTTCCTCCCGGTAGCTGTCGCCCACGGTCTGGGCGTAGCGCTGGCTCTGCTCGAGCGCCTCGTCGACGGTGACGCGTCCGGCGATGGCCGCGCTGAGCTGCTGGCTGACCCGGGTGCCCAGGTCCTGGAACTCGGGAATGGCCAGGAAGCCGATGCCGGTGTAGGGAACCGGCCGGACCGACGGGTTCTCGGGGTCGGCGTTCTCGATGCCCTGAAGCATGGGGTCGGCGTAGGCTGCGGCGACATCCTGGTACTCGGGTGTCTTGAACGTGGAGAGCCGGTTGCCCGGCGGGACCCGCTGCCAGCCGTACTCCTCGCCGACGGTGCGGATGTACTCCTTGTCGGTCATCCAGGACAGGAACTCCCATGCCTCGTCCTTGTGCTCGGACGTGGCCGGGATCCCGAGGGACCAGGCGTAGAGCCAGCCGCCGTAGTCGCTCCTGGCCACCGGGGCCGGGACGTAGGCGCTGCGGCCCACGACGGTGCTGGACGCCTCGTCCTCGACCGTGCTGACCATGGAGGTGGAGTCGTAGAACATGGCGGCCCGCCCCTGGCTGTAGCGGTTCAGGCAGTCGCCGAACCCGCTGTTGGCCGCGCCGGCCTGGCCGTGGTCGCGGACCAGGTCCACGTAGAAGTTCGCGGCCTCGCGAAACTCCGGGGAGTCGAGTTGGGCGTTCCAGTCCTCGTCGTACCAGCGTCCGCCGAAGGTGTTGAGCACGCTGTTGAAGGGCGCCAGGACCTCGCCCCAGCCCGACAGCCCGCGCAGGCAGATGCCGGCCACGCCCGCCTCCGGGTCGTCGAGTTCGGCGGCGAGCGCCGCCACCTCCTCCCAGGTGGGATTCTCGGGCATCGTCACTCCGGCCTCGTCAAAGAGGTCGGTGCGATAGGCGACGAAGGAGGACTCCCCGTAGAAGGGGACGGAGTACATGTCGCCCTCGTAGGACAGGTCCTCCCGGATGGAGGGGATGAAGTCGGCGTCGTCGTAGCCCTCGGTGGCGTCGATTCGGGGCTGGAGGTTCTCCAGCCAGCCGAACTCCGCCCATTGGCGGGTCTCGTAGTTGCTGATCATGACCGCGTCGAACTCGCCTCCGCCGGTGGCGATCGAGGTGGTGATCTTGGCGCGGGCCTCGTTCTCGGGCAGGCTGACGAACTTCACCGAGACGCCCGGGTTGGCGGCCTCGAACTCCGACTGCAACGAAATGGCGTCCTGCATCTGCGGGTTGGCGACGATGGCGACGACCAGCGTGGTGCCGTCCGATCCCGCGGAGAGCGCGCCGGCGCCTGCGCAGCCGGAGAGCAACACGGCTCCGGTGCCCAGCGCGGCGAGCGAGCGCAGCGTGGTGCGCATCGGGTACTCCTTCTTCCAGGGGGCGGGCGGTACGGGTCAGCCGGCGAAACCCGGAACGACCTGGACCTTCACGCCGGCCCCGGAACGCATGAGGTCCAGCGCCGCGGGGAATTCGGCCAAGGGCAGGGCGTGGCTGAGCAGCGGTTCCGCACTCACCTGCCCTGAGGCGAGGAGGTCGCGGGCGGCACCGTAGCTGTGGAGCACGGCCATCGAGCCCACGACGGTGATCTCGTCGTTGTAGATGCGGAACGGGGAAAGGTCCACGCGCGCGTCGTCGGCGGCGACTCCGAAGATGAGCAGGCGACCGCCGCGCTGGAGCGCGCCGAAGGCGGCCTCGATCGCGGGCGGGGCACCCGTGACGTCGACGGCCGCGTCGAAGCGCTCGTCGTGCAGGTCGGCGACGTCGGTGGCGGTCGCGGTTGCGCCGAATTCCGCGGCGAGCTTGAGGCGGTCGCGGTTGCGGTCCACCATGGTGACATCGGCGCCGCCGCGCTGGAGCAGTTGTTGCAGGAGCAGTCCCATGGTCCCGGCGCCGACCAGGAGGAAGCGTTCTCCGGGCCGCACCCCGATGCGGCGCACACCGTGCACCGCGCAGGACAGCGGTTCGATCACCGCCGCCTGACGGTAGGTCATCTCTTCGGGGATCCGGTAGCAGTTCACCGCGGGAGCGGCGACGTACTCGGCGAAGGCGCCGTCCACGGTGTCCCCGATGGCCCCCCAGTTGGCGCAGAGGTTGCCGCGCCCCGCCCGGCAGAACGGGCAGTGGCCGCAGAAGAGGGACGGGTCCACCGCGACTCGGTCGCCGATGCGCAGGTCGCCGGGCGCGTGCTCGCCGACCGCGACGACCTCGCCGGCGAACTCGTGCCCGGGCACCAGCGGGTAGGGGCTGGGCGGGAACTCGCCGTCCGCGATGTGCAGGTCGGTACCGCAGATGCCGCAGGCTCCCACCCGCAGCACCACCCCGTCGGGTGCGGGCGAGGGGTCGGGGCGTTCGCCGACCGTGATGGAACCGGGCTGCTGGATGATCGCTGCGCGCACGTCTACTCCCGACTAGATCCGCTCATATGAGCGGTAGATCACACATATGATTAATGCCATTGAAAACCCATCCGAAACGCGATGTCAACGTATGATTCACGAATGAGCGGCTTGGTTAACAAATGAGCGCAACTGATCCACAGCGGCCCGAGCCCCCGGGCGAGCCCGTCCAGAAAGCGGAGAAAGCCAAGGCCAAAGGCCCGGCGGAGATCATCCAGGTCTCCACGATCGCCCGCCGGTTCTATCTCGACGGACGCTCCAAGGTGGAGATCGCCGACGAGTTCGGGCTGAGCCGGTTCAAGGTGGCCCGCGCACTGGACATCGCCCGCGAGAGCGGCATCGTGCGCATCTCCATCCAGCTGCCCGCCCAGATCGACGCCGACCTCTCCGACCGGGTGCGCGCCGCCTACGGCCTGGACCGCGCCATCGTCGTGGCCGGCTCCGACGACCCCGCCCAGACCCACCGGCAACTGGGAAGCGTGGCTGCCGACCTTCTCGGGGAGATCGTCGAGGAGGGCGACGTCCTCGGTCTGGCCTGGGGACGCACCATCAACGTCATGGGAGCGGAACTGACCCGCCTCGCCCCCTGCACGACCGTGCAACTCGGCGGGGTCTTCTCCCACCGCACTGGGGACGAGGGTTCGGTGGAGACCGTCCGACGCGCCGCCCAGTTGTCGGGGGGCACGGCCTACCCGATCTACGCACCGCTGATCGTCCCCGACGCCACGACCGCCCGGGCCCTGCGCGAGGACCCCGGAATCGCGTCCGCCCTCTCCCGTTTCGCGCTGCTGACCAAGGCGGTCGTGGCCATAGGCGGCTGGGACGAACAGAGCTCCACGGTCTACCAGAGCCTCGGTCCGCGACTGCGCGAGGAGTACCGGGCCCTCGGTGTACGCGCCGAGATCTCCGGCCGGCTGTTCGACGCCGAAGGAGCTTCGGTACGCACCGATCTCGAAGACCGGCTGATCGGCGTCAGCGCCGATCAACTGCGTGCCGTTCCGGAGGTCATCGCGGTGGCCGGCGGGCCGGGCAAGGCCGAGGCGGTCGCGGTGATGCTGCGCAGCGGTCTGGTCTCCACCATGGTGACCGACGCGGCCACGGCGCGGACCCTGGTCGGTTGACGGCCGCGTGCGCGCCGCCCCCGCGCGGCACCGCCCGCGCATCCCCCCGCCGACCTGGGCGGGCGGAAAAGGCAGACAAACGGGTGGTTCGGCCCCTCGTAATCGGTCCGCGACGCGGGGTAGGTTGATGCGCGCCGGACCCCCACTCGTCGATGGAAATGGTGAGCCATGGCGCTGGTTGCCGGGGTGGACTCCTCCACCCAGTCCTGCAAGGTCGTGATCCGCGACGCCGAGACCGGCCGGCTGGTGCGCCAGGGGCGGGCGAACCACCCCGACGGAACCGAGGTCGACCCCGAACTGTGGTGGACCGCGCTGGGCGAAGCACTGGCCGAGGCCGGCGGGATCGAGGACGTCGACGCCGTGAGCATCGCCGGCCAGCAGCACGGCATGGTCTGCCTCGACGAGCAGGGCCGGGTCGTGCGCCCCGCACTGTTGTGGAACGACACCCGCTCGGCCGGAGCTGCCGCCGACCTCGTCACCGAGTTGGGCCCGGAGTTCTGGTCCGGGGCCGTGGGCAGCGTCCCGGTGGCCTCCTTCACCGTCACGAAGCTGCGCTGGCTGGCCGAACACGAGCCGGAAGCCGCGGCCAGGACCACCGCGGTGTGCCTGCCGCACGACTGGCTGACCTGGAAGCTGTCGGGCTCCACCGACCTCGCCGCCCTCGTCACCGACCGCTCCGACGCATCGGGGACCGGCTACTTCGACGGGCGCACCAACCAGTACCGCCGTGACCTGCTGGAGCGGGCCTTGGGCCACGACGCCCTGCTGCCGCGGGTGGCGGGCCCCGTCGCAGCCGTGGGACGTGTCGGCGACGCGATGATCGGACCGGGCGCCGGCGACAACGCGGCGGCCTCCCTGGGCCTGTCCGCCGGCGACGACGTGGTGGTCTCGCTGGGGACATCGGGCACCGTCTTCGCCCGTTCGGCGCAGCAGGCCGACGACGCCAGCGGCCTCGTGGCGGGGTTCGCCGACGCAACCGGCGCGTTCCTGCCCCTGGTGTGCACCCTCAACGCGGCCCGGGTCCTGGACGCTGCCGCGCGGATGCTCGGCGTCAGCCTGGACGAACTCAGCAATCTGGCGCTGAAGGCCGCGGCCGGCGCGCAAGGAGTGGTGTTCGTCCCCTACCTGGAGGGAGAGCGGACCCCCAACCTGCCCGATTCCTCCGGTGCACTGCACGGGCTGACCCTGGCCAACTCCACCCGGGAGAACCTTGCGCGGGCCGCGGTCGAAGGGATGCTGTGCGGTATGGCGGCCTGCCTGGACGCGCTGAGCGCGCAAGGGGTCGCGGTGGAGAAGGTACGCCTGATCGGCGGGGCGGCTCGCTCAGAGGCGGTACGCCAGATCGCGCCCAGCGTGTTCGGGGTACCGGTGCTCGCCCTGGAACCCGGTGAACGCGTTGCCGACGGGGCGGCCCGCCAGGCGGCATGGGTGCTGAACGGCGACACCGCACCGCCGCTCTGGACCGAACAGTTGGCACCCCCGAAGTGTTTCGAGGCCCCCGCCAGCCCTTGGGTCCGCGAACGCTACGCGGAGGCGTCGGTGAAGTACCTCAACCGCTGATGCGTGCCCGCCGCCCCGGCCGCCTCCGTGAACCGGACACCGCTCACGGGGCGGCGGTGAAGCTGTGGCGCACGCATTCCAGGTAGACGGCGGAGGCACGCTCGGCGTACTCGGGGCTGAACCGACTGAAGCGCTCCAACGTGATCATGCTGTTGACCTCCAACACCCGCAGCCCACGCGGAGTACTGACCACGTCCACGGCCGCCAGCCGCAGGTCCAGCGCGGACATCGCCCGCCCCGCCATCTCCACCAGCGGCGCCGTCTCACCGGGGTCGTCCACGATCTCCGGGTATGCCCCCAGACCGAGGTTGTGGCGCCATTCCCCTGCCGCAGCCGCCTCGTCGCGGACCTTGCGGAAGACGAGCCGCACCGACCCGTCGAGCATGACCACCCGGTACTCCTCGGCGATCTCCTCGAAGGGCGACACCGCGACCGAGCGGTAACGCTCCTGCAGAAGGCTCAATGCCGCGGTGAGCTCCCCGACACCGCCAGCGCGGACGACACCGTTGCCACCGCACTCGGAGTTGGGTTTGACCACGACCGGGAAGCGGTCGTCGCCCAGCGCTCGGAGCAGGAACCCGTCCGGTTCGGTCTGGGCGAAACGCAGCAGGCGGTGCGCAACCGCCGGAACCCCTGCCTCGGCGAGGAGCAGGGAGCACGCCGCCTTGTCCCCGGCGAGCTGGGCGGAGGCGGCGTTGTTGACGGGGAAGTGGTAACCGATGACGTACCTGGTCGTCCCCTCTGCGCTCAACCGGGCGATCCAGGAGTCGGAGCGCCACTCCAACCGGACTCCCAGCGTGTCCGCGGCCGCCTGGAGCTGCGCGGTGAACAAGGGGCGGCGCACGGCGGGCGTCGCGGGGCCGCCTGTGCCGGAGGTGTGGGTCGGCTGCGAGGTCATGTCCGCATCATGCAGGGCCGGTCCGGCCGTGTCGAGGCCGGGCCAGGGCCGGATCAGGCCGCAGGTTCGAACGACCGCGACATCTCGTCGAGCATCTTTGCACCGGTGTCCCAGTCGTCGTCGGGGTGGACCAGGAACAGCGAATAGCCCTTCTCCTTGGTGTGGAAACCGCGGTTGACGGCGTGCATCCGACCGCCGTTGCCGTTGAAGGTGAACTCCCAGTCCGAAGCGCTCTCGTAGCGGTCCATGGCGTCCAGGTCCACCCGGCCGATACCGATCTCCTCATAACCGGAGAACCCGCGCGAACCGATCGGCGCGTACTCCTCCCAGTCGTCCTGGGCATCGGTCTGCGGGTTGTCCACCTGGGCGACCTGAAGGTAACCGCCGTCGGGGTTGCGGAAGAAGACGTCGCTTCCCCGGCGCTCCTGTGCCCAGCCTCGGGGCACGTCGACGGCGAAACCGGTCTGGTCGTCATGGCGCACCAGTTCGGGGCCGTCGTAGCCGTCGTCGGGCTCCGCCGTCCGCTCCGCTTCGGCTTCCCCTTCCTCCCCAGCGGCACTCGCGGGCGGGGACCCCTCGTCGTCCCCCGCAGAGGCCTCCGGCGGCACCCCGGAGGCGTCGGCCGGGGCCGACACCGACGAACCGGCGGTACCGGGAAGCCCCGCGCCCTCGGGCACGGCGGGGGAACCGCCGTCGGGCACCAGGAACAGGATCGCGGCGATGACCCCGGCGACCACGAGCAGGACGAGCACCAGCAGCCCCGTGGTGCGCAGACTGCCGTCGCCTCGCCGGGCGGGCTTGGCGGACGTGGTCGGCTCGACCGGCTCGGGCTCCGGCGGCGGGAGCGGCAGGGCCGTGGTGGCCTCGGCCGGCTCGAACGTCACGGGTTCCGCGGCGGGGGCGGGGGCGGGCAGAGGTTCGGGTTCGTCCCGGGGGGTGCTCTGCACCACCTCCTGAAGGATCTCGGCTGCCTCGTGGACGGTGGGACGGTTGCCCGGGTTCTTGTCCAGCAGCGCCTCCAGCAAGGGGCGCAGCGGACCGGCGGCGAGCGCGGGCGGAACGTCCTCGGTGACCACGGCGGTGAGCGTGGCCATCGGGCTGCTGCGCTGGAACGGCGGGGAACCGTGCAGGGCCGCGTACAGCGTGGTGCCCAGCGACCACATGTCGGTGTAGGGGGCGGCCGCCTCCCCACGCGCCTGTTCGGGCGCCAAGTAGCTGGGGGAACCAAGGAGGTTCCCGGTCCGGGTGAGGCTGCTGGCACCTTCGAGCCGCGCGATGCCGAAGTCCGTGAGAACCGCACGGTCGCCCTTGGCGACGAGGACGTTGCCGGGCTTGATGTCGCGGTGCACGATGCCACGCTGGTGGGCGACGGCAAGCGCGGAGACCATCTGCAGACCGATGCCCGCTGCACGCGCGGGAGAGATCGTGCCGCGCGTCTTGATGATCTCGCTGAGCGAGTTGCCCCGGACCAGCTCCATCACGATCCACGGAAAGCCCTCGTATTCGACCACGTCGAACACGGTGATGATCGAGGGGTGGCTGAGCTGGGCCGCACTTCGGGCCTCACGCATCATCCTGGTGCGCAGGATCTCGATCTCCTGCTGCGGCAGGTGCTCGTTGATGGTGAGTTCCTTGATGGCGACCGGACGGTCCAGCAGCTCGTCGGTCCCCTCCCAGACACGCCCCATGCCGCCCTCGCCGATGAGCCGGGACAGCCGGTACCGACCGACGAGGAGAAGGTCCGGCTCGGGGTGCTCAGTACTCATGATTTCCTCTACTGGGAGGCCGGGGGGCGCGGCAGCGCTGTGACGACGCCACCATCGGAGTGTAAAAGGCCGCAAGGCATGACAAGAGCCCCAGAAGTCGGGACGCCGTCCGCCCGCAGCCGTCCGACGGCTCGGCAGTTAGGCGGTGAACTGCGACTTTGGCAGCCGAAGAGGTACGGCGGGGAGGACTTCGCGATCCTTAACCAGAGGCGACAACCGACTCCCTACGATGGCGCCGTGATTTGTCCCAAGTGCCAGAACCACATGCGTACCTTTGACCGCATGGGAATCCACATCGACCAGTGCGAGCGCTGTCGTGGGATCTTCCTCGACGCCGGCGAGCTGGAGCAGATCGTCTCCGCCGAGCAGCGCCACTACACGCCGCCCCCTCCCCCGCCCTACGGCGGAGCGGCCCAGGGGTACCGGCCCGACTCCCCCGGCCCCTACCGCGGACGCCCCGACTCCCCCGGCCCCTACAAGGGCGGCGGCTACGGTTACTCCGACTCCCCGCGGCCCTACGGGCACAAGAACCGCCGCAAGGGCTTCCTGGAAAACCTGTTCGACTGACCGATCGTGAACCTGTTGATCTGCGCGCGCTGCGGCGCGCGCACCGACATCCCCGTCGTGGATCCGGACGGCCCGGTGGTCTGCTGCATCGACTGCGGCCACCGCCAGCCGTTTCTTCGGCGTCCCCTGCATTGTGTGACCGGGCCCAGCGGCACCGGCAAGTCCACCATCGCCCGGTTGCTCACGCCGTGGCTGGCGGACCGCTACGTCGTCCTCGAACAGGACGTCCTGTGGCTGGGGGGCTTGCGTGATCCGGCCGACGACCACCGGTTGTTCCGCTCGACCTGGCTGCGGATGATCTCGATGATCCACCAGAGCGGGCGCCCGGCCGTGTTGTGCGGAACGGTCGTCCCCCCGGAGTTCGAGCCATTGCCCGAACGCGCACTGTTCTCCGAGATCCGCTACCTGTCGTTGACCTGCGACCCCGAAGTCCTGGCCGAGCGGCTGCGGGTCCGCCCCGCCTGGCGTGGCTGGGACGAACCCCGGATCGCGGAGATGCTCGACTACGCGGCCTGGATCGACGAGGCCGCAGCGGAGATGGCCCCGCCGATGGCACTGCTGGACACCACGCGCACCCCGGTGGAGGCCACTGCGGCGGCCGTCTACACCTGGATCACCGGCGAGGACCGGCCCCCTGGTCAATCGGTTTGAAGCCCCTCAACCGCAGGCTGTTGCTGACCACGAAGACGCTGGAGAAGGCCATGGCGGCGCCCGCGATCATCGGGTTGAGCAGCCCGGCCGCAGCCAGCGGCAGAGCCGCGACGTTGTAGGCGAAGGCCCAGAACAAGTTGCCCTTGATCGTGGCGAGCGTGCGCCGCGCCAACCGGATCGCGTCGGCCGCGGCGCGCAGGTCGCCCCGGACCAGGACGAGGTCACCGGCCTCGATCGCGACGTCCGTGCCGGTGCCCATGGCCAGTCCGAGATCGGCCTCGGCCAGCGCGGCCGCGTCGTTCACACCGTCGCCCACCATGGCCACGGTCCTGCCCTCGGACCGCAGCCGCTTGACCACGTCGACCTTGTCGGCGGGGAGAACCTGGGCGATCACCTCGTCGATGCCCACTTCAGCAGCCACCGCACGTGCCACGGCCTCGTTGTCGCCGGTGAGCAGGATCGGGGTGAGGCCCAGCGCACGCAGCCTCCGCACGGCCTCGGCGCTGGTGGGCTTGACGGCGTCGGCGACCACGAGAACGGCACGGGCCCGACCGTCCCAACCGACCGCGACGGCGGTTCGCCCCGCGGCCTCGGCCTCGGCCTTCGCGCGCTCCAGGTCCGCGGGCAGCTCCTGCCCCGACTCCGCCAGCAACGCGGCGCGGCCGGCGACGACGGCGTGGCCGCGCACCGTTGCCCGCACGCCCAGCCCCTCGATGCCGACGAACTCCTGTACCGGGCCCAGTTCCCCCGTACGGTCGACCGCCGCCCGGGCGATGGCACGGGCGATGGGGTGCTCGGAGGCGTTCTCCACCGCGCCGGCCAGGGCCAGCACCTCCTCGGCCGTCTCTCCCCGGGTGACGTGGACGTCGACCAGTGTCATCTGCCCGGTGGTGACGGTGCCGGTCTTGTCCAGCACCACGGTGTCGATACCGCGGGTGGTCTCCAGGACTTCCGGGCCCTTGATGAGAATGCCCAGTTGGGCACCGCGCCCGGTCCCCACGAGCAGGGCGGTGGGAGTGGCCAGGCCCAAAGCGCACGGGCAGGCGATGATGAGGACCGCGACAGCCGCGGTGAACGCGACGTCCGCCGACCCTCCCACCCCCAGCCAGAAACCCAGGGTGGCCAGGGCCAGGACGATCACCACCGGCACGAATACGCCCGACACCCGGTCGGCCAGTCGCTGCACCTCCGCCTTGCCGCTCTGGGCGTCCTCGACGAGTTTGGCCATCTGCGCCAACTGGGTGTCGGAACCGACCCTGGACGCGCGCACGACGAGCCGTCCGCCCGCATTGACGGTGGCACCGGCGACGGTGGCACCGGGACCGGCCTCGACCGGGACCGACTCACCGGTCAGCATGCTCATGTCGATCGACGAGGTCCCCTCCTCGACAACGCCGTCGGTGGCGATCTTCTCGCCGGGACGGACCACGAAACGGTCGCCGACGACCAGGGAATCCGCCGGTACCCGTTCCTCGATGCCGCCGCGAAGAACCGAGACCTCTTTGGCCCCCAGTTCGAGCAGGGTGCGCAGCGCGGCCCCTGCCCTGCGCTTGGAACGGACCTCGAAGTAGCGGCCGAGCAGGATGAACGTGGTGACGCCGGCGGCGACCTCCAGGTAGATGTTGGCGCTGCCGTCCGTCCGGGCGACGGTGAACTCGAAGGGGTGGATCATTCCCGGCTCGCCCGCGGTGCCCAGGAAGAGCGCGTACAGCGACCACAGGAACGCCGCGATGGTGCCCATGGAGACCAGGGTGTCCATGGTCGCCGCGCCGAGCCGGAGGTTCTTCCAGGCGGCGATGTGGAAGGGAAGCGCGCCCCAGACCAGCACGGGCGCGGCCAGGGTGAGCGACGCCCATTGCCAGTAGGTGAACTGCCAGGCCGGCACCATCGCCATGGCGATGACGGGCACGCTCAGGACGGCGCTGACGATGACACGGGTACGCAGCGCGTGCGTGGGGTCGTCCTCAGCAGCGGAGGCGTCCGTGTCAGGAGCGGGCGGGCTGGGCAATTCGGCGGTGTACCCGGCTTTCTCGACCTGGGTGACCAGGTCCCGGGGGGTGATGTCGTCGCCGTACTGCACGCTCGCCTTCTCGGTGGCGTAGTTGACGCTGGCGGTCACCCCGTCGAGCTTGTTGAGGCGGCGTTCGATCCGGTTGGCGCAGGAGGCACAGGTCATGCCGCCGATCGCCAACTCGATCCGCGTGGCGGGGTGCTGCCGGGTAGCAGAATCGCTGCTCATCGGCTCTCCTCTGTGTCGGCGGACACCACGAACTCCGCGGTGTGCACCTTGTTCTCGTGCGTGAAGTCCAGGTAGAGCAGGTAGTCGCCGGCAGAGGGGGCCTGCACGGCCATCGCGATCTCCGGTCCGGGATCGGCATCGGGGCCGGGGTGGACGTGAAGATAGCCGAGGTCCCCGACGCGCAGGGCCACCAGGTGGCCGTAGGCGCCCAGGTGGGGCTGGAGGTCGGTGACCGGCTCGCCGTCGCGGTTGACGGTGAAGGCAAGCGTGTTCTCGGCATCGGTGGCCAGTTCCCCGTCCAGTTCGACGGTGTAATCGCCGACGCGCGTCGTAGGAGCGGGTTCGGGCCGGGATGCGGGCCGGTAGTCGCCCGGCAGGGCGAGGTCGGCGCCCAGGACGAGGCCTTCGTGACCGGTCGGGCGGAAGTCGGCGAAGACACGGTAGGGGCCGGCCTCTTCCAGGGTCAGCGCAACGCTCCAGACCCCGGAGGGATCGAGTTCGGGGTGCAGGTGCTGGTAGCCCGTGCCGTCCCTGGCGACGACGACGAGGTGGAGCCGTTTCTCGTGGACCTCGGCGAAATCGGTGACGGGGGCGCCGTCGGGACCGGTGATCCGGATTTGCAGCGGGGCTGATTCGCCGACCGTGTCCGGAGCTCCGACGAGGTCGAGGGCGTAGCCGTCGACAGCCGTCTGGAGGCCCACGGCTGCGGAGTGCTCGCCACTGTCGCCCGCGGTGTCGGACTCGACGTGGGAGCCCTGGTGCGCGGGCTCACTCGTGCTGACGGCGGGCAACGCCGGAGCGAGCAGCCGACCCGCTCCGAACGCCCCGCCGAACGCGACGACGAGCCCCACCCCGTACACCCCCAGTCTGACCGCGACATTCATGACGCTTCCTCACCCTCTCTGTGCGCAACACCCGGCGACGTCTCATTCATCCGAGTCAACCGTATACCCCCAAGGGGTATTCCAGAAAGAGGGAGGTGCCATGCACCAAATCGATCAGGGTACGCAAAACAGCAGGTAGACGCATCGCGCGCACGAAAAGTCAGATTCGGGGCGAGCGGCGGACGCCGCTCCGGGGAACGGTTCCGGGGCCTCACGCACTCCGGCGCAGCTCGGCCACCTCGGAGCGCAACGCACGCAGTTCGGCGAGGATGGCGTCCTGTTGGTCCTCGGGATCCGCCTCGCGAACGGCCCTCTTGCGCGGATGGGCTTCGGACTCGTGCTCCAACGCCTCGACGGCGACTGCGATGAACAGGTTGAGGGCGATGAAGGTGGACGCCAGGATGTAGCCGACGAAGAAGATCCAGGCGAGCGGATGCGAATCGGTCACCGTCTTGGCGATCTCCCCCCAGCTGTCACCGGTCATGATCTGAAACAGCGTGATCAGGGAAGTCGCGAGGTCACCGAAGTACTCCGGCGAGATGTCGCTGAACAACCGGGTGGCCATCACAGCCGCCACATAGAGCAGGAGCGCCACCAGCAGCGCGATCGAGGCCATCCCGGGCAGTGCCTTCAGCAGTCCCGCGACGACGTGTCTGAGAGTGGGAATCACGGAGAGCAACCGCAGTACCCGAAGGACGCGCAGCACCCGAAGAACCGCGAAAGGACCGGACGTGGGCAGCAGGGCGATGCACACGATGATGAGATCGAACCAGTTCCAGGGATCACGGAAGAAGTCGCCGCGGTAGGCGAACATCCGCAGCGCCAGCTCGACGACGAACACCCCGAGGACGAAAAAGTCCACCATGTGCAACAGATCGCCGTGCCTGCCCATTAGCCCGGGCGAGGTTTCGACCCCAAGAAGGACCCCGTTGACCAGGATGAGCGTAATAATGCTCGACTGGAACCAGCGCGCATCGACGAGCTTTCGGACACGTTCCCGCGCGGTCAAGGGGTCTCCGCTTCAATATCACCGAAAGTCACCGAAAAAAGCCTACTTGCGCTCTTGACAACCCGATACGCACTTATCCCGAAAAGGCAATTTTCGGCCACTCCGATATAGGCACCCCGGACCGACCGGCCGGACTCTCGACCCCCTCCGCGCCACCCGCCACACAAGCCCCGTTGGTCTGCAAGGACACGGGAAGCAACAGGGGACCGGGGCGAACCGGGCCGACCGACACCTTCCAAGAAAGTAACGGATTGCTAACGGTGCCCGGTCCGATGTTAATCGTCGCCACCACCGGGCAGGCGCGCTCAGCGGTACGCCCCGGTCGTGCTCGGCCCGCCCCGGTCCCCCGTTCCCACCGACGGCGCCACAGCCCGGCGGATGCGCTCCGACCCCCATTGTGACGGAGGCACATGAACTACTCCGACTCTTCCAAGACGACTCCTCCGAGCCATGCCAGGGACTCGGTCGACCCGATCGGTCCACGCGTCGACCACGCCCGTCTGGGAGCCGTAGCCCCCCGCATCCTCAACGAAGTGCTGTCGGGGGTCAGCGACGCGGTCGTTGTGTGCGACCGGCGCGGAGTGGTGCAGAGCCTGCACGGGACCGCCCCGGAACTGCTGCCCTCGGTACACATCGGCGGCGACGTGCACCGCAGCCTGCTGGGACACCTCAGCGGCGGCCCGGACGTCTTCCACGGCGTGCTCGACGGCGTTTCCCTGACCGCACGGCAGCGCCCCCTCAACGGCGGACGCAGCGCCTGGTACCTGCGGGCCTCCGAGTCGCATCGGACCGGACCGCCGAGCGCGGAGTTCCTGAGCGAGTCCGCCCGTCGCCTCAACGCCTCCCTCCAGTACGAGCGCGTCGTGCAGCACTCCGTACAGATCCCGGTCCCCGAGATCGCCACCACCTGCCTGCACTTCACCGTCGAACCCGGTTTCGGCGTCGGCTGGTCGCGCTGGAGCGCCTCGGACACCGCAAGCACCCCGGCCTCGGGACACCTCCGCGTGAGCGCAGCGGACCGGCTGGAGTGGCTGGCGGCGGTACTGAGCGGTGACGCACCCCTGACCGAGCCGTGGCCCAGCGACACCGCCGACCTGCTCCCCGAATCCTCCACCCCTCCCGGGGCGATGGTGGCACTGCCGGTGCACGGCAGCACCGGGGTGATCGGAGCAATGCTGTTCGTCCGCGCGTTCGGGCACGCCGGTTTCGACGACCACGACATCGGCCTGTTGCGCGAGTACTGCGACCGGGTCGGTGCCGCGGTGAGCGCCGCCCTGCTCTACCGTTACCAGTCGCGTACCGCCGAGACCCTGCGGGCGAGCCTGATCCCGCTCCCCCTGCCCCGGGCCCACGGTGTTTCCCTGGGGTCGGCGTACCGTTGCGCGCTCGGCGCGGAACTGATCGGCGGCGACTACTACGAGGTCTCCGCCTCGCCCGAAGGCATCGACTTCCTCCTCGGCGACGTGTGCGGCAAAGGCGTCGAGGCCGCCGCGCTGTCCGGCCTGGTCCGCCAGTCGCTGAACGCCCTCAAACTGGTGGAGCGGCGACCTCGCGCACTCGTGGAAATGCTCAACCAGGTCCTCGTGGACAACGCGAACGAACGGTTCACCACCCTGGCGCTCGGCCAGGCAACCCACAACGGCTCCGGCGGGCTCGATGTCGTCCTGGCCGGCGGCGGACATCTGCCGGCGCTGGTGCTGCACGCCGACGCCACCGTGGAGGAGATCGCGGTTCCCGGGATGATCGTCGGCGCGATCCCCGACGCCGTGTTCGCGACCACCTCCTTCACGCTCGCCCCCGGCGACATGCTGCTGCTGTACAGCGACGGTGTGACCGAGGCCCGCAACGACCTGCCGGAGCGGGAGATGTTCGGCGAAGAACGTCTGCACGCGCTGTTGGCCGACTGCGCCGGGATGCCCGCGGGCGCGGTGGCCGAGCGAATCGAACAGGTCGTCGGGGACTGGCTGCGCGACGGTGTGCACGACGACATAGCGATCCTGGCCATCCAGGCGGACGGGACCCATTGAGCTCCTCGGGAGCAGCGCTTCACCCATCGGACGGACTCGACGAGGCCGGCCGGCTCTCCGTGCGATACCTGGAACGCCTGGGCGAGGCCGACGAGGCCGGAGCCCTCGCACTGTTGCGCGACTCCCTGGCACAAGGGTGGCCGATCGAGTCGATCCTGTTGGACGTCATCGCTTCCGCACAATTGAGCGTGGGCTGGCTGTGGCAGACCAACGAATGGTCGGTGGCCCGTGAACACGCGGCCACTCACGTGAGCGAACGGGTACTCGACACACTCGTGGCCGAGGTGCTGCACCAGCGCGTGCCGCCACCCAGCCTCGGCCGGATCGTCGTGGCCTGCGTGGACGGCGAGTGGCACGCGCTCCCCGCCCGCTTGGTGGCCGATGTACTGCGCCTGCGCGGCTGGGAGGTGGCCTTTCTCGGTACGAGCGTTCCGGAGGGAAGGCTCATCACCTACCTCCAGGAACACAATCCGCAGGTCGTCGCGCTGAGCTGTTCGCTGTCCACCCGGCTGCCCAAAGCGCACCGGATGATCCAGGCATGCCGGCGGATGGGCCTGCCGGTACTGGTGGGCGGACGGGGCTTCGGTCCCGACGACACCTGGGCCCGCCTGCTGGACGCCGACGCCTGGGCGGGAAGCGCCCGCGAGGCCGCCCAGGTGCTGGAACGGGGCGTGCATCCCCGCACCAACGTGCACACCTCCCCCACGGTGCTTCCTTCGCATTCGGAGTACGCCAGTCTGCTGCGCCGCCGCGGCGAGCTGATCGCCCAAACCGTCCAGCGGTTGACAGAGGACCACCCGGAGCTGGGGCTCCACCGGGTAGAGGCCCGGGACCGCACCGTCGAGGACCTGGGGCACCTCGTGGACTTCCTCGCCGTTTCGCTCTACGTCGCCAACACCGAGCTCTTCGTGCGGTTCCTGCACTGGATGCACGACGTACTGGAACCCCGGGGCATCCCGTTCACGACGGTGCTGGAGACCCTGGGGCACTACGAAACGCTGCTGTACGACTACCCGTTGACCGTGGAAACCCTGCGCGCGGCCCGCTTGCGTATGACCGGGGTGACCCGACCGCGACGGACCGGACGCGCCCCTGCCCCCGCCGCCCTCGACAACCATTGACACGGCACCCGGGAAGGCCACCGCGCCCACGGCCCGGGATCACCGCAGTTCCGCCGCGCGCACCAGAACCGCGGCCCGATTGCCCACCCGTATCCGTTCCAGGGCGGCGACGCCTTCGGGAAGGACGATCTTGCGCGTCCGGGCGGTGACGACGACGACCGCGTGACCGGGCAGGACGGTGGCGAGCGCACGCAACAGCGCGGTGACGGGGTCGGCACCGGACGGCACCGCGGACCAATGGGTGAGGTCGCCGTAGGGCACGTCGGTGAGGACCAGGTCCACGGGCCCGCCGGGGGACGGCGGAGCGAAGGCATCCGCCTCGAACACCGTATGTGCGAGATCACCGCCGCGCTCCACGAGGTCGCGGGCCAACCGCTCGGCACTCTCGGCGGTGGCCAGGTAACCGGGCTTGTCGAAGGCGGCCGCCCGCTCCCTTGCCTGGGTCGCACGCCGGGCCAGCCCTTCCTCCGACAGCAGCCCCAGGTTCTCCCCCGCGAGCGCCACAGCGTCGGAAGAGATGTCGGAAGCGAGCACTCGCCCCAAGCGGGCACGATGCAGTAGACCGGTGACCGTGGCGAGGTAGCCGCCCCCGCAGCAGGGGTCCCACAGCGTCAGCGGGCGCTCCGGCAAGCGGGCCATGGCCCGCTGGGCCAGCTCCGAGGCCAGCCTCACCGGGAAACCGGGGTAGCCGGGAGCCGAACGGAGAACCCGGCCACCGGCCAGGTCACCGTGGTCGGCGCGCTCGGTCGCATATCGATAGCTCAATTTCCCCTACTCCACCGGTCGTCTGGACACGATGCTGCCCGCTGGCCCGGCCCGGAGCAACCTCGATGCAACCGTTCTGCTGGTCAGGGCGTCGGAGACAGGTGGAAGCCGGCTACGAGAAAGAACAGGCGAAATGGCGAAGAACCAGGCGCTCGGCGTCGGAATGCTCCTGGGGGTGGCCATCGGGATCGCCCTGGGAACCGCCCTGGACAGCATCGGCATCGGGATCGCTCTCGGAGCAGGGATCGGTATCGCGCTCGGCGCCGCGATGACCGGGAAGCAGGGCGACGACGACCCCGCCGAATGACCGGACCGGCTCGCAGCGCGGCCCCGGTGGGGCCTCCACCCGGAAATGACGACGGCCTCGGAGGGGCCACCGGCCTGTCTGGGAGTCGCAGGGGACCGTGACGCCGCACCGAGCACGGTGCACCGGAGGACGAGGCAGCCCGACCATCCGGGTATCCGTCCGATGCCCCTCTGCCTCTCGAACTGACCTCCGAGCTCCTGTTGCCGGGCACGCCACCGCCTGCTCCCCCTCACGAAGGCTCTCTCCTCCCGACCGGTGCCCGCGAATTCGGCTCCGGCCTCCACCGCCTCCAACCGTCCGGTTGTGGCCAGGACAGCATGGCGGACGGGACGGGCGCCTGCTCTCAGGTGCCTGTCGCCAGGGACGTGGTTGGATTGTCGAAAAACCCGGAAAGGGTGCAGATGGTCAGCATTGAACAGGACGACGTGCAGAGTCCGCAGTTCGACGTGGTGCTGCGCGGCTACGACCGCAACCAGGTCACCACCGCCGTCGCCGCGGTTCTGGACTCCCGGAGCAACGAACCCGCCGAATCCTCCGAGTGGGCGCACTATCTCCACGGCCGGATCGAGTTCGACGTAGTGTTGCGCGGTTTCGACCGCGGCCAGGTCGAAGCGTGGTTCGCCGCCAACACCGGCGCACACGCGACCGAGGAAGAACCAGCCGCGCCGCGCCCGAAACGGGAGCCCCCGGGCTTCGACGTGGTCCTGCGCGGCTACGACCGCAACCAGGTCGACGAGTTCGTCCAGCGCGCCCAGGACACCGTCGACGCGGCCTCCGACGTCCCCCCGCTCGGCCGTGCCGAGGCCGCGGACACGACATTCGACGTGGTGCTGCGCGGCTACGACCGTAGCCAGGTCACGACGTGGATCGGCCAGATCTCCGAGCAGCTGCCCGACTAGCCCACGGACGCGAGCAGCACCCCCCACAGCCGCACGCGCAAACACCCCGCACCACTGGTGGACACCGACCGCCAACGGTCCCGCCGCACCACTGCCGCCCCACGCCCGTCCGGCACCGGTACATGCCCCTACCGGCACCGTCGGCGTCCCGGTGGACACGACCACCGCTGCCCGCGCCGACTCGGCCGGGTTTCCCGGAGGTCGACAGCACTCGGATTCCACGCCCGAAACGGGGTAGGGGACGAGCCGTTGAAACACGACACGACGAGAACCGCGCGGTCGGGCCCCGGGAGCAGCCTGCGGTGCAGCCGGGACCACGACAGTGGACACCCCCGAAGAAACGAGGAACCGCGATGCCCAGTTCCACGCGCCCCGACCCCGGATACCACCTCGCCCATACCGTGTCCTCCGGACCGGGGCCGACCGTCGCCCTACCGCAGCCAGAGATCTGGCCCATCCCCATCACCCGTGAGCCCGGACGGACGGCACGGGCGGAGGCCACGTGCGGAACCTGCGGGATGACCCTGGAGTACCGACTGTTCAGCACAAGCCGCACCCGGGCCCTTCGCGCGATGTGGGCGGTACTCCTCATCGTGACCGCCCTGTGCTGCGCGGTCACCGCTTACCTCGCCCTGGCCCCGGGACCGGACGGCCGACCGAGCGGCGCCCTACTCTTCCTGGGACTGCTGGCAGCTCCCGGGATCGCCTTCCTCAGCGGTCGCCAGTTCTTCCGGGAGACCGGGCTCAGAGGGCCGGGACGGTGGATCGGGCACAAGGGTCACGCCCTCCACACCGGGACGATCGCAAAGAACGACACGTGACCGTGGGGCGGCGGTTTCGTCCGAACAGTTCGCCGCCCCACCTGTTACAGACCCAACAAACACGATCTGTTCTGCGGAAACCTCCTCATCAGGCGACGATGAGCGTAGTGTCGGAGTAGACAGGAGACGTCGGCGATCCCCGGCTGGGACCCGCCGCACCGATCCGCTTTGAAGGGGGCGTCATGCTCCACGGTCGCAGGACTTCCCACCGTGGTCCCGCACCCGCGGACGCCCCCACGCACAACCGGCCACCAGGCCCCCGACCAGAACCTCCGGGCCACTGGTCTCTCTTCCCCCGTTGGTCGACGACCACAGCGAAGCTGTCCCTGCACGGACAATTTCCAGACGACGGGAGGAACACTGTGAACAGCACAGTCGCAGAACACACGTCAACGGGCTCCGGGCCGGCACCGTCGGCCCCCAGGCTGTGGCTGGAGCCGGCGACATCGCACCGGCCCCTGTTGGACGGAAGCTGGTGGCCCCGCTCCCGCCGACTGGACACCGAACTCCCCGGCCTTGTGCGCGCCCTGGACGACCGGCTCGATTCGACCACCCACATCCTCGTGGGCCCCGACGACTGGGACGATCACCCCAAGGTTGTGGAGGTCGCCGGCCACACCGTCCGCGTCTTCTGGTTCACCGGTTTTCCGCACGACCTGTTGATCGCGACCTCCCTCTCCGGTGACCGACTCGACCTGATGGTCGTTCCTGCCACCACCGAGCCGGCAACCGCACACGCGGCCGCGGCCATGGCAGGCATGAACGGCAACACCGTCCACGCACCGGACATCCTGGCCAACGTCAACCGCCTCCGGGACGCCGCGACCGCAGAAGAGACGGCATGGGAATCCGAAGGCGGACACCTGGGGAGCAACGGCTCCACCGGAGGTTCGTCGGCCCTACCGCGTCCTCGGGAAGCGCTGTGAAGGTCCTCGAATCCACGAAGGGCACCGGGTACTTCTGCACGGCGCGGCTGTCGGTCACGCGCCGCCCCGGTCGCACCGTCGCCAGGATCGAAGGAGAGATCGACAACGGCACCGCCCCGGCGCTGCGCAGACGTCTGGCGAACCTCCTGCGCCCCGACACCGGACTGCTGGTCCTGGATCTGTCCGGCGTGCTGTTCTGCGACGCATCCGGCCTCTCGGTCCTGGTCACCACGCAGAACCGCGCCTCCGAACTGGGCGTGCGGCTGCGCCTGGCCGAACCCCCCGCCCAAACGGCCCTGGTCCTGCGCATCACCAATCTGGACCTCAGCCTCTCCGTCTACCCCACGGTCCGGGCCGCGCTGGCCGACGAGGGAAAGCACCAGCGGGCGGCCCCGGCATATCCGCCGTTCTCGCCGCCCCCGGCCACAAGCACTTCGCCCTCCCGGTGAACGGCGGCTTTTCTCCCGAACCGTCACCGCTGCTCAGCGGGCGTGACCACTCGTCGTCGGCAGTGGGCGCGAGACGCGGCCCCGGCGCATTGGGCGACCGTTGCCCCGGGCCCGGTACAGCGCCGCTCATGTGTCCGGGAGCGTTGCCTCTTCCCTGAGCGCCCGGGCTTCGCGGCGGTGCCGCTCGGCTTCGGCTCGGACCTGCTCCTGAACGGCCGGGGGTCCGTAGCGGGCAAGTCGAGTACAGATGTCGACCACCTGGTCGAGGGACCGCGCGCGTTCCTCTGCGGATGCGGTCTCAACCGGTCGGGTTCTTCGCCACTGACGCAGCTCCAGGAGAGCGGCTTTGGCTTCGGGGGAGAGAGCAGGTGAAGTCACATCATCTTTTTCTGTCGGCGTGATGTGGGGGGAGACTTTACCGATCCGCCCTGAAGGGTGCCAGTGATGCCGTATCCGCCGTCAAGAGACTGGGGCCGGCCCCGCCGCGGCACGTGGCCCTGGAGCGGAGCTGCTTCTGCCGGAAACCGGGTACACCCCGGGTTGACCACGCCCTCATCAAAAAAGCCCGAGACCGCAATGGTCTCGGGCTTTTCGCATGTTCTTCTGTGTGGCCAGGGCCGGGGTCGAACCGGCGACCTTCCGCTTTTCAGGCGGACGCTCGTACCGACTGAGCTACCTGGCCTCAGGTACACCACACGGTGTATCAAGCGGTCCTGACGGGATTTGAACCCGCGGCCTCCACCTTGACAGGGTGGCGAGCACTCCAAGCTGCTCCACAGGACCTTGCTATTCTTTTTTTCCGCTTTGTTCGCGTTAACCCGATTCTATCAGGTGTTTCGCGTCCTTCGCTCTGTTCTCTATTCTGCCAGACCCTCAGCAGTACTTCGAACCGAGCTAGTACCCCCAACGGGATTCGAACCCGCGTTACCGCCTTGAAAGGGCGGCGTCCTAGGCCGCTGGACGATGGGGGCCTCGACGACGACTAATCGTCATTTCCCGGTTTCGTCTGCCGTCGGGGACGGGCTTAACTATAGGGGAGATTGGGGGCAAGTGCCAAAGTGGTTTGCGCGAACCCGCTCACTGGGGCGAACCCGCAGGTGAGAGGGAGGCCGCGGGGGAAGGTGCGCCCGAAGGCGACCCGGACGGTTCCGGAGAGTCGGAAGGGATGGGGGCGGGAGACGCGGTAGCCGTGGTGATGGGGCGATCCGGGTCCTCCTCGATATGCCGCTCGATCTGGGCCGAGGTCAGCCCCAGCCCGCCCAGGGTGACGTCGTCCCATGCCTGCAGACGCTTGGTCTCGGCGTCGAAGTAGAGCACCGATGCCTCATACGGCGTGGGCGTGTCGGACCCGCGATCGAGGTTGCTCAGCCCGGCACCGCCGGTCGACCCCTGGATGAAGAACCGGGTACCGGTCTCCTCGACATCGCTGCGGCGATTGTGGCCGTGGCCTGCGAGCACCAACGGGACCACGCCGCTGAAGCCACGCGCCTGGAGCGGATCGTGTAGGACCGCCACGTCCACGGGAGGCTCCGCGTCGACGATGCTGCGCGCCTGCTCGGAGCCGATCCTGACCACCTCGGCGTTGGTGGGGTTGCCCAGGGCGCGGTCGGGGGTGAAGCGTGGGTCGCCCGCTCCGTAGAACCGCAGTCCGGCGACCTCCTCGATGTCGTCGTCCAGGACCACGGCGTTGGGCTGGGACTGCACCGCACGCTGGGTCCCCATCGAGTCGTGGCTGCCGCGCACCCATACGTAAGGGGCCTCCAGCCCGGCGATCTCGTCGGCGAAGACGTCCTCGGCGGTGCTGCCCCGATCGGTGAGGTCCCCGGAATCGACGATGACATCCACCTGGAACTGCTCCGTGAGCGAGCGGATGACGTTCCAGGCGGCCGGGTTGAGGTGGATGTCGGAGACGTGCAGCACCCGGATGGTGGAGCCCCCGTCGTCGTAGACCGGCAGCGCGGCGGTTACCTCGTACAGCCGTGAAACGTTGCCGACGAGACCCGCGAGCTGGGTCTGGTACTCGGAGAAATGGTTGATGACGTCCTCTGCGCTGCCGACGACCTGGGGTGCGCCCGCCAGCAGGCCCGTGTAGCGAGGCTCGGCGATCGCTCCCGGGTTGAAGGTGGCGTAACTCAGCCCCGCCGCTCCCAGGAGCGTGGCGAGGGCGGTGAGGCCGCTGAACAGGGTCCGCCGCCAGTCGCGGAAGACCAGGAGCGCGACGACGGCCGCCCCGCCGATGGCGAACAGCACGGTCTGGACCGCCAACGCGGTGACGCCTTTTTTGAGATCTGATCCGATGCTGGCGCCGAGCCGGTTGATCGCCTCCGGGTTCTCGAACAGTTCCTGGGCGGCGGCGAGCCGGATCTCGGCGATGGTGGCCTCGAAGCGCAGTGGGGTGGCGTGCGTCTCGAAGGACAGCTTTCCCAGGGGGGCGACGTTGAGGACGGTCTCCCCGCGCAGTGAAGGGCTGACGCTGAGGTTGACGTCGGCGGGACCGATGGGCGTCAGGACGTGGCCTCCCAGGGAGAGGCCGATCCATCCACCGGCCAGGGTCGCGACCAGCACCGCGGTGACCTGCCAGGTCCGGGTCTGGCGCACGTCCCTGGCCCTGCGCAGAAGCGCGCGTACCCGCGTGGGCCGCACAGCCGACCGGATCCTGGCCAGGACCGCCCCCACCTTCACCGCATCTCCCTTCCAGTCCGACGCCGCCCTCGCAGCCGTCGGCCCGGGGCCGACCAGGCCCCACACCCCCGAGGCGCCGCTCGCGCGCGCCCTCATGCCGCACAATACGAGACGTGGTCGAAATATCCCGTGCCAGGTTCGAGGAGCTAGTCGCCGACGCCCTCGACACCATTCCCCAAGAACTGACTCGCTATATCGACAACGTCGTGATCACTGTCTCCGAGGATCCCCCGGTGCCCGGTCTGCTGGGGCTCTACGAGGGCATCCCGCTCACCGAGCGGGGGGACGGGTACGCAGGCGTGCTGCCGGACCAGATCTTCATCTATTGGCGTGAGATCTGCGCGTTCTGCACGACGGCGGAGGAGGTGGTGGACGAGGTTCGGATCACTGTCGTGCACGAGATCGCTCATCACTTCGGGATCGACGACGACCGTCTGCACGAGCTCGGCTGGGCCTGAGACCGGGGCGAAGAGGCCGGACGGCGGTGGATCTCGGTCGGCCGGAAGGGAGCGGAGATCATGACCGCAAAAGCGGTCGCCGTCCAGCTATAACAACGACTCAGACACGAATTTGACCAAACGGCTTGCGTAAGCAGCCGCAGATCAGGAACGTTATGTTACCAAGCAGAAACCGAGAGTGACTTCAGGGCAAACAATCGAGGGGGCCGTCAGGGTGGGCGATCCGGGTACGGACAGCCGCGAGTTCGAAATCCCGCGCCAGAACAACGGTGCACACGAAACCACACCCCCCGAAAGCGACACCGAATCCCCAAACGCCTCTTCACCGGACTGGCGCCGCAGCTACCGCGATGTGATGCGAGTCCGGGAGTTCCAGGCCCTGTGGTTGGCGCACGCCCTGTCGATGACCGGCAACTACCTGCTCAACATCGTGGTGACGGTACTGGTTTTCCAACAGACCGACTCTGCTTTTCTGACCGGTCTGACCCTGGCCCTGACCTTCCTGCCGCCGATCATCGCCGGCCCTCTGCTCTCAGGTCTTGCCGACCTCTTCCCGCGGCGCCGGGTCATGGTGATCAGCGACGTGATCCGCGCCTGCTTGGTGATGTGCATCGGCATCCCGGGAATGCCCGTGTGGGGTATCTGGGTGCTGCTCTTCTGTTCGATCATGCCGACCATCCCGCACGGTGCGGCGCGGGTTGCGCTCATGACCGAGGTCGTCCAGGGCGAGCGCTATGTGGCCGGGTCGGCCATCATCGGGATGACCCAGCAGGCAGGAACTCTCGTCGGCCTGGTCGCCGGGGGCGCGGTGATGGTCATGGTCGGCGCGGGAACGGCCGTCGTCTACAACGGGTTCGCCTTCCTGCTGTCGGCGCTCATCCTTTTGGTGGGGGTGCGAGCGCACCCTCCGCTGACGGCCAAGGCCAAGGACGACAGGCGGCCCGGACTGCTGGTACTCATCCAGGAGGGCACGCGTCTGGTCTTCAGCGACGCCCGCCTGCGGACCCTGTCGCTGTTCGCCTGGCTGGCAGGGCTGTACATGATTCCCTACGGTCTGGCCAACCCGCTGGCGGCGGAGATCGGCGGTGGCACGGCCGCGGCCGGCCTGATCATGGCGGGCCCGTCGATCGGCGCCGTGCTCGGCGGCCTCGTCCTGACCAGGCTGATCAGTCCGCAGACCCGGATGCGGATGATCGGGCCGCTTGCGATGATCGCATCGCTGCCGTTGCTGGTCTGGCTGGTCCAGCCCCCGCTGTGGGTCATGGTGGTGGCGTTGGTCGTCTCCGGGATGGCCGCGGCCTACCAGTTCGTGGCCAACGCGGCCTTCGTGCTGTGCGTACCCTCCGGTGGCCGCGGGCTGGCGTTCGGGCTGGTCGCCGCCGGCCTGCAGGTGGCACAGGGCATCGGGATCGCGATTGCGAGCCTGCTGGTGGGGGTCGTCGGTATCCAGGCCGTCATCGTGACGGCGGGCGTTCTGGGCTCGCTCTGCGCGTTGGTGCTGATCGCGCCGTGGTCCCGGCTGTCCCGCGGGACCATCGAGTTGATGCACCGGCCGGAGCCAAGCGTCAACGAGGCGTAGCGCGCTATCCCCCGGACCCGCCGTGCTGGCCGGGGGTAGGCTTTCCCGGGCTCCGCTCTCCTTCGTCGGCCGTCCCCGTGCCGCCCTCGCCCGATCGTGCGAGCCTTTCCAGGACCTCCCGGGGCAGGCGCCTGACGCGCCCGCCCCGTGCCCGCAGACTCCAGGTCACAGCTTGCTCTCCTTGCCCTGGAAGTTGCGGATGATGTGCTCCAGGACCGATGACTGGGCGCCTTCCTCGGGCATCAGCAACCAGGCGATGAGGTAGAGCAGGATTCCGCTGCCGCCCAGGAGGGTGAAGACGGCGAAAGCGAGGCGGACGATGTTGGCGTCCACCCCGGTGAAGGCGCCGATCCCGCCGCACACACCGGTCAGGACGCGCTGGCTCTTGCTCCGTCGGAAGCTCTTCTTGCCGAAGTTCTCGTTCATGGTTCCAAGCCTGCCCTCTGAGGGCCGGAGATCACATCGGGAACGCCCCTGGCCTACCCCTGAACCGACCCTGAGCGGGTTCCCGTGGTGTTTCCACGGCCCGGTCGGGGAGAAGCACCGGTGCGGCTCAGACCGCCTCGGTCTCCTCCGTCTCCTCCGTCTTGTCGTTTCGGTGGACACGCTCGCGCTCCCAGCACTGCACTCCCCGGACACCGGGGAGGCGGTCCCTGGTGAAGACGGGGTCGAGCCCTTGGCGGCGCTGGTCGTTGAAATCCTTGAGCAGCCGCATCGCCAATCCCCCCAGCGGGACGATGGCGGCCAGGTTGATCATGGCCATGACGCCCATCGTCACGTCGGCCAGGCTCCACACCAGTTCGAGGGAGGCCACCGAGCCCAGGAAGATCATCACGAGGACGAGGAAGCGGTAGACGGTGATGTAGAGCGGGTTGCCCGACAGGAAGCCCAGGTTGGACTCGCCGTAGTAGTAGTTGCCCAGCACTGAGGTGAAGGCCAGCAGGAAGATGATGAAGGTGAGCAGGTGCAGTGACCAGGTGCCCAGGTTGGCCTGGAGCGCGGTCTGGGTCAGCTCCGCACCGGCGCCTTCGCCGTAGGCGGGGTTGGACACCAGGATGATGAACGCGGTGATGGAGCAGACGATCATGGTGTCGAAGTAGATTCCGAGGGTCTGGGCGAGGCCCTGTTTGACCGGATGGCTGACCGCGGCGGTCGCGCCGGCGTTGGGCGCGGAACCCATGCCCGCTTCGTTGGAGAACAGGCCGCGTCGGATACCCATCATGATCGCGGCCCCGACCCCGGCCGCACCGATCTCGCGGATGCCGAACGCCGAGGTGACGATGTCGGAGAACACCGACGGCACTCGCTCGACGTTCATCGCGACAACCACGATGCCCATGAGCAGGTAGATGAACGCCATGAAGGGGACGGCGGTCTGGGCCACGCCGGCGATGCGGCGCACGCCGCCGAAGACGACGACGCCGGTCAGCAGCGCCAGCAGGACGCCCACGAGGGGGGCCAGCCAGGGGGCGGTCCCGCCGTTGGCCGTGGCCACGGAGGTGGAGAGCGCCGAGGTGATGCTGTGCGCCTGGACCATGTTGAACACGAAGCCGAACGTGAAGATGATGACGACGGCGAAGACGACACCGAGCCAGCGGGCGTTGAGCCCGTGTTGCATGTAGTAGGCGGGACCGCCTCGGTAGCCCGTGCTGTCGCGGATCTTGTACAGCTGGGCGAGGGTGGACTCCACGAACGCGGCGGCGCCCATCACGAGGCCGATGATCCACATCCACAGCACCGCGCCCGGTCCGCCGAGGCTGATGGCGATGGCGACACCGGCGACGTTTCCGGTACCCACGCGGGCCGCGGCCGAGATCGCGAATGCCTGGAAGGAAGAGATCGACGCCCTGCCGTCAGGGGCGGTCTCGGGACTGGCCGCGATGCTGCGCACCATCTGCGGCAGCATCCTGACCTGCACCATTTTGGACCGCACGCTGAAGTACAGGCCGACGATGACGAGCACCGGGATGACGAGAAAGGTCCAGAAGTGGTTGTTGACCACTTCGATCACTTCGGTCAGAGCTTCCATGAAGTTTCCCTGCTTCAGAGAAATCGCTTGCGTGGCCGCGATGGACGGCATCGCGGCCACCCTGGCTCCATCGGCGAACACTCCTTCTCAGGTCACGACTGTCGGCCGCCGGCCGGCATCCGCTGACCGGTCGTTTGCGCACGTCACCCTGACACCAAGCTGTCTGACAGGTTCACGAGCTAAGCCTGAACTCGTGTGGCATTGGCTGTCAATAGTTGGCTTTTTATTGTTTTTGTACGCGATCCGAAAACAGAGAGCATTTTTCCGGCTACGTTTGGTGAAAACGCTCAGGGGGCGCGCCGCCCTTACGGGTCGACACGCCCCCTGTGCTCCCGGGCGGCGGCAGTTTTACTCCGCGGACTTGCCGTCCTTGAGCCCGGCCGAAATCAGCCCCATGACGGAGGAGTCGGCCAGAGTGGTGACGTCTCCGACCTCGCGGTTCTCCGCGACATCGCGCAGCAGCCGACGCATGATCTTGCCCGATCGGGTCTTGGGCAGCTCGGGCACCACCATGATCTGGCGGGGCTTGGCGATCGGGCCGATCTCCTTGGCGACGTGGTTGCGCAGGGCCGCGATGGCCTCCTCGCTGCCCGCCTCGTCCGCGACGACGTTGCCGCGCAGGATCACGAAGGCCACGATTCCCTGGCCGGTGGTCTCGTCGGAGGCGCCCACCACTGCTGCCTCGGCGACGCTGGGGTGCGACACCAGGGCGGACTCCACTTCGGTGGTGGAGATGCGGTGCCCGGAGACGTTCATGACGTCGTCCACCCGGCCCAGCAGCCAGATGTCGCCGTCGGCGTCGTACTTGGCGCCGTCCCCGGCGAAGTAGCAGCCCTCGTCGGCGAACCTGGACCAGTAGGTGTCGCGGAAACGCTGCTCGTCGCCCCAGATACCGCGGAGCATCGCCGGCCAGGGCTTGTCCAGGACGAGGTAACCGCCTGAGCCGTGCGCAACCTCGGTCGCGGTCTCGTCGACGACCTTGGCACTGATGCCGGGGAGGGCCTTCTGTGCGGAGCCGGGCTTGGTGGCGGTGACCCCGGGCAGCGGAGAGATCATGATCGCGCCGGTCTCGGTCTGCCACCAGGTGTCCACGATCGGGGCCTTCCCGGCACCGATGTTCTCGCGGTACCACAGCCACGCCTCGGGGTTGATGGGCTCTCCGACAGAGCCGAGCACGCGCAGGCTGGAGAGGTCGTAGCCCTGAGGAATCTGCGCACCCCACTTCATGAAGGTGCGGATCAGGGTGGGCGCGGTGTAGTAGATGGAGACCTTGTACTTCTGCACGATCTCCCAATGCCGCCCCTCGTGCGGGGTGTTGGGCGTGCCCTCGTAGACGACCTGGGTGGCGCGGTTGGCGAGGGGCCCGTAGACGATGTAGGAGTGCCCGGTGACCCAGCCGATGTCGGCGGTGCACCAGTAGACGTCCTTGCCCGGCTTGTGGTCGAAGACCACGTTGTGGGTGTAGGCGGCCTGGGTCAGGTATCCCCCGGAAGTGTGCAGGATGCCCTTGGGCTTCCCGGTGGTCCCCGAGGTGTAGAGGATGAAGAGCGGGTGCTCGGAGTCGAATGCCTGGGGGGTGTGTTCGCCGGACTGGGCGTCGACGAGCTCGTGCCACCACAGGTCGCGCCCCTCGGTCCAGGGAACCTCGGTGTCGGTGCGCTTGACGACGAGGACCTTCTCGACCGATTCGGAGCCCGCCAGCGCCTCGTCGATGTTCTCCTTCATCGGGGCGGCCTTGCCGCGGCGGTACTGGCCGTCGGAGGTGATCACCAGCCGAGCGGCTGCGTCGTCCACCCGGGAGCGCAGCGCGGCGGGCGAGAAGCCGCCGAACACGACACTGTGGGTGAGGCCCAGCCGGGCGCAGGCCAGCATGGAGACGATGGCCTCGGGGATCATCGGCAACTGGATGGCCACCCGGTCGCCGGGGCGCAGCCCCAGCGATTCGAGGGCGTTGGCAGCCTTGGAGACGTCGGTCTTGAGCTGGGCGTAGGTGATGTCGCGGGAGTCCCCGGGTTCGCCCACCCAGTGGATGGCGACCTGGTCGCCGTGCCCGTCGTCGACGTGACGGTCCACGCAGTTGTAGGCGACGTTCAGCCTGCCCCCGACGAACCACTTGGCGAAGGGGGCGTCCGACCAGTCCAGCACCTGGGACCAGTTGGTGTCCCAGTGCAGGCGTCCCGCCTGGGAGGCCCAGAATTCTTCACGGTCCGCGTCTGCCTCGTCGTAGAGCGCTGCGGTGGCGTTGGCCTGCGCGGCGAAGTCCTGATCCGGGGGGAAGGAATCGCTCTCGCCCATCAGGTTCGACAACACCTCGTTGCTCATGTCAACTCCCGACATATGTGATGCTCG
The DNA here is from genome assembly GCF_030268225.1 of Nocardiopsis ansamitocini. GTDB lineage: Bacteria > Actinomycetota > Actinomycetes > Streptosporangiales > Streptosporangiaceae > Nocardiopsis_D > Nocardiopsis_D ansamitocini. Next base: position 91,959 of record NZ_BSQG01000011.1, read on the forward strand.
ATACCGTAACGACAACCGTAGGGCGCGAGAGGCCGTCAGCACACGACCGGCACGATCAGGCGTACCCCATGCGCGACAAAAGGCACCCAGAACGGGACGAACGGTCACCGCGGGCCCACTGTGCCGCAGCCCGCAATCTACTATTTCCTTCATCACATTCCCGAGGCTGGGACACCCATGCAGGCGCGCACCGATCACCCGAAAGGCGGCAGACCGCACCGATCGTGGCGCTCCTCGACTCCGCATGGTGCACCCATGGCGACGCTGCGTGCCGCACGTGCGGTGGCGGACGGGCTCAGGGACGGCCTGAACGGTCCCGGCGTCCGCTGCTCGGCCCGTCGGCTGCGCCGGCTGCTGGGGGTGGACGGGGTCGCGCTGGGCGACCTGTCGGGCGCCCTGGTGTGGTCGGGGCGCCCCGCTGCCGAGGCCGCCGTGGCACCACTGGTCGAGAGCGTGCTGCACACCGAGTACGCCCAGGGAAAACCTCCGTTGCTGGCGGTCCCGGTTCATGCCGGCGACGAGTTGGCCGGGGTCATGGTGTCCGCCGGGGACGCACGCTCCTCGGCGGTGCGCGAGGCCGCGGACTGGGTCGCCGACGCGCTGGAGCGCTACCTGTTGGAGGAGTCCGCGGACCGGGCCGCCCAGGCGGAGTTGCGGGCGCTGCGCGCGGAGATCTCACCGCACTTCGTCTACAACGCGTTGACCGTGATCGCCTCGCTGGTCCGCTCAGAACCCGACCGCGCCCGTGACTTGATGCTCGACTTCGCCGATTACACCCGCTACAGCCTGGCGCGCCACGGCGACTACACGATGGTCGCCGACGAGTTCCAGGCGATCGAGACCTACCTGGCCCTCCAGCGGGCCGTGCTGGGCGACCGGCTCCGCGTGCAGGTCAGGGTCGCGCCGGAAGTCCTGGGGGTGGCTGTTCCGGTGCTCGTGCTGCAACCCCTGGTGGAGAACGCCATCAAGCACGGCATCGAGCCGCGCTCGGGAGCCGGGACGGTGCAGGTGGCCGGGCAGGCCGAAGGCAACGATTGCGTGATCAGTGTGGAGGACGACGGGCTTGGCATGGAGCCCGATCGGGCCAGGGCCATCCTCGCCGGGAAGGGCCGCCCCGACAGCGTCGGCCTGGCCAACGTGGACCGCAGACTGCGTCAGGTCTACGGCGCCTGGTACGGCCTGGTCGTACAGACCGCGGTGGACGCCGGGACCCGGGTGGTCGTACGCGTACCGAGATTCCAGCCGGGAGTGATGCCGTGATGACAGCAACGGGTGGCGGACTGCGCGTCCTGGCCGTGGACGACACGCCGCTGGCGCTGGCCGACCTGTGCCGGCTGCTGCGCGAGGTGCCCGAAGTGGCCGAGGTCGTGCCCGCCGAGGACCCGGTGAGTGCGTTGCGCATCATCCAGGGTGACCGCTTCGACGCGGTTTTCCTGGACATCTCCATGCCCGGCCTGAACGGGATGGAGCTCGCCTCGCTGTTGACCAGGATGACCGAGCGGCCCGAGATCGTGTTCGTCACGGCGCACCAGGAGCACGCGATCGATGCGTTCGGCATCGGCGCGGTGGACTACCTGCTCAAACCGGTGCCCGCCGAGCGGTTGTCGGCAGCGGTCGCCAAGGTGGCCCGGCTGGTGGCGGCGCCGGTCGAGAACGGGCCGGCCGCACGGGTACCCGACGCCATGGCCGCCCTCCCGGTGGAGACGGCGGGACGCACCCGTTACGTACGACGCGGCGATGTCCAATACGTCGAAGCCAACGGCGACTACGTGCGACTGCACACTCCCGGCGGGGCGCACCTGGTACGGATGCCCATCTCCCGGCTGGAGGAGTACTGGGAAGGAAGCGGGTTCGTCCGGGTTCACCGCGGTTACCTGCTGGCGTTGGACGCGGTGCGCGAGTTGCGCAGCGACTCGGTGGGCGGGCTACTGGCCCACACCGACCTCGGTGACGTGCCGGTAAGCCGTCGGCACTCCCGCGAGCTGCGCGAACAACTGCTGCTGGCCGCCCAGCGCGGCGAACTCGAACGCCCCGACCGGCCGGCCTGATGCCCAACCGCGCCAGACGCGTGGCGGTGACCAGCCCACAGACCCGGCTCGCCCATTCGCGTGGTCGGGCCCGCGGGCGCTGGCGGGTCCCCCGGCTCGAATCCACCGACGCCGAACGGGCCGCGGAGTTGTACCGCCGGCAGCGGGCGCTCGGCGCGGTTTCCCTGCTTCTGGTGCTGATCCTGCTGGTGGGCCTGCCGTTGGTGTTCTGGGCCTGGCCCGAACTCGACAGTGTGCGTCTTGCCGGTGTGCCGGTGTCCTGGTTGATGCTGGCGGTGCTGCCCTATCCCTTGATGGCGTTTCTCTCCTGGTGGCAGTTGCGCGGGGCCGAGCGGATCGAGGAGCGCTGATGGTAGCGCTGATGGCGGTCGCCCCCTTGGTGCTGGTGACGCTGCTCATCGGGTTGCGCGGTGTGGCCGCGATGCGCACCACCTCGGACTTCCTGGTCGCCTCCCGACGCGTGTCGCCCCTGCTGAACTCGGCTGCGGTCTCGGGTGAGTACCTGTCGGCGGCGTCGTTCCTCGGTGTGGCGGGATTGATCGTCAAGGACGGCGTGGGTGCCCTGTGGTATCCGGTGGGGTTCACGGCGGGCTATATCGCGATGCTCATCCTGGTGGCCGCGCCGATGCGCCGCTCGGGTGCGCTCACGGTGCCCGACTTCGCCGAAGCGCGGCTGGCCTCTCCCGGACTGCGGCGGCTCAGCGCGCTGGTGGTGCTGGTGATCGGCGTGCTCTACCTGGTGCCCCAGTTCCGCACCGCGGGCCTGGTGCTGAGCGCGGTGAGCAGCACCCCCTACTGGGTGGGCGTGGTGATCTCGGGGACCGTGGTCAGCGCGACGCTCGCCCTGGGCGGGATGCGTGCGGCCACGTATGTGCAGGCATTCCAGTTCGTGGTGAAACTCCTGCTGTTCATCGTGCCGGCGATCTGGTTGGTGGCGCAGGTGGGCCCGGAGGTGCGCCACTCCGCTGTGCACCCGGTCGAGTTCACCCGGTTCGACCGCGACACCCCGGTGTCCTTCCAGGTCGACGTGGTCCTGGAGGTGGACACGCCCACGGTCGTGCGTTCCTCGGACGGGCAGGAGAGCGTGCTGACACCGGGACGACTGGACGTCCAAGCAGGTCAGACCCTGGTCTTCGAGAAGGGCGGACAGGTGCCCGCGGTACGCGGCGCCGCGCCGTTGGGGGGCGAGGAGTGGCAGCGCCCACTGCTCAACACCAACAACGCCGGTTACCCGTTACTGGGGACGCTGGCCATCCTGACGGCCACCGTACTGGGCACGATGGGGCTGCCCCATGTGCTGATGCGCTTCCACACCAGCCCGGACGGACGTTCCGCGCGCCGCACCGCGGCGATCACGGTGGCGCTGCTGGGGATGTTCTACCTTTTCCCCGGCGTCTACGGGGCGTTGGGGCACGTGCTGGTCCCGCAGTTGTACCTGTCGGGGACCACCGACACGGTGGTGGTGGCGCTGCCCACCCAGGTGGACACCGGGTGGGCCGGGACCGCGTTCAGCGCGCTCCTGACCGCGGGTGCGTTCGCGGCGTTCCTGGCCACCTCGCTGGGCCTGCTGCTGGCGGTCTCCGGTGCGATCGCCCACGACCTGGTACCGGGTGGGCTGCGCAGGGTCCGCATCACGGTGCTGCTGGCCGCCGCGGCCATGGTCCTGCTTGCGCTCCCCTCCGCACGCTTGGATGCCGGAGTGTTGGTGACCTGGGGTTTCACTGTCACCGCGGCGACGTTTTGTCCGCTGCTGGTCCTGGGCATCTGGTGGTCGGGACTGACCAGGACGGGGGCGCTGAGCGGTATGCTCGCCGGTCTCCTGGGCACCTCCGGAGCGATCGTGCTGGCGCTGGCCGGCCCGCAGGTGGACGGCTGGCAGGGCATCCTGATCACCCAGCCCGCACCGTGGGCCGTACCGCTGGCGTTCGCCACGATGGTGGTGGTCTCGTTGTTCGGGCGTCCCTCTCCGTGGGCCCGCAAGGCGATGCTGCGGCTCCACCTCGACGAGCCTCCTCCCCACGGCCCGACCGCGGATCCCCCCCAGCCGCCCGGGGACGACCGCTCGGCATGACCCGGGTGCCGTTCGTCAGCCGCTCGTCGCGCCTGGCGTCGTTCGGACCGGTTCTCCTGGCCCACCGAACACCGACCTCCCTAATGTGTCGCGAAACACATGTGTCCCCCGACACACATGTGACGTGATGCGGAGGTCTGTGGTGACGGATACCGAGAACGGCCGCCCTGACGGGCAGGGGCCCGAACCGGACTGGGAGGCGGTGCAGGCGAGCCCGGAGTTCCAGGAACTGCGGCGCCGACTACGGGTCTTCGTGTTCCCGATGACCGCGTTCTTCCTGGGGTGGTACCTGCTCTACGTGCTGGTCGCCGACTACGCGCACGACTTCATGGCGATTCCCCTGTTCGGCAACATCAACATCGGCATCGTCTTCGGGCTCCTGCAGTTCGTGTCGACGTTCATCATCACCGGGCTCTACGTGCGCTATGCCGGGCGCCGCCTCGACCCGATCGCGGACAAGATCCGGCACCAGGTCGAGGAGGGGGCCAAATGAGCGCGACCCTGCACTCCGCACAGGGCCTGGAAGCGATCAACCCGGTCCTGAACTTCAGCATCTTCGGTGCGTTCGTCCTGATCACCCTGGTGATCGTGTTCCGGGCAAGCCGCAACACCAAGACCGCCGCGGACTACTACGCGGCCGGACGCTCCTTCAGCGGACCGCAGAACGGCATGGCGATCGCCGGCGACTACCTGTCGGCAGCGTCGTTCCTGGGCATCGTCGGCGCGATCGCGCTCAACGGCTACGACGGCTTCCTGTACTCCATCGGCTTCCTGGTGGCCTGGCTGGTGGCGCTCCTGCTCGTGGCCGAGCTGATGCGCAACACCGCCAAGTTCACGATGGGCGACGTCCTGGCCTTCCGGATGCGCCAACGGCCCATCCGCGCCGCGGCGGCCATCTCCACCCTCGCGGTCTCCTTCTTCTACCTGCTGGCCCAGATGGCGGGTGGCGGTGCGCTGGTCAACCTGCTGCTGGGAATCCGCAGCGAAGCCGGCCAGAACGCCATCATCGCCGCGGTCGGCGTCGTGATGATCCTCTACGTGCTGATCGGCGGGATGAAGGGCACCACCTGGGTGCAGATCATCAAGGCCGGACTGCTCATCGCCGGCGCCGGCGCGATGACCGTGTGGGTGCTGGCCATCTACGGCTTCGACTTCTCCGGCGTGCTCGCCGACGCGGTGGCGCAGGAAGGCGGCAAGGGAGAGGCACTGCTGGCGCCGGGCGCCCAGTACGGCATGAACGAGATCTCCAAGCTGAACTTCCTGTCCCTGGGCATCGCGCTGGTGCTGGGCACCGCCGGCCTTCCGCACGTGCTGATGCGCTTCTACACCGTCCCCACCGCCAAGGACGCGCGCCGCTCGGTGGTGTGGGCGATCGCGCTGATCGGCCTGTTCTACCTGTTCACCCTGGTGCTGGGCTACGGCGCGGGTGCCCTGGTGGGTCCGGAGCAGATCAACGACGCGCCGGGCGGGGTGAACTCGGCCGCGCCGCTGCTGGCCCTCGCGTTGGGCGGACCGCTGCTGCTCGGGTTCATCGCCGCGGTGGCCTTCGCCACCATCCTCGCGGTGGTCGCGGGTCTGACGATCACGGCGTCGGCGTCGTTCGCCCACGACGTCTACGCGAGCGTCATCAAGAAGGGCAAGGTCGAGAACCAGAACAGCGAGGTCCGGGTCGCCCGGATCACCGCGCTGGTGATCGGGGCGGTCTCCGTCCTCGGCGGCATCCTCGCCAAGGAACAGAACGTCGCCTTCCTGGTCGCGCTGGCCTTCGCGGTGGCGGCCTCGGCGAACCTGCCGACGATCCTGTACACGCTGTTCTGGAAGCGCTTCAACACCCAGGGCGCGCTGTGGAGCATCTACGGCGGGCTCATCGTCACCATCACCCTGATCGTGTTCTCGCCGGCGGTGTCGGGCTCGGAGACCGCGATGTTCAAGAACGCGGACTTCGCCTGGTTCCCCTTGGCCAATCCGGGGCTGGTGTCCATCCCGCTGGCCTTCTTCCTCGGTTGGCTGGGCACGATGCTCTCCAAGGAGAGCAACGACAAGAAGCAGGCCGAGATGGAGGTCCGCTCCCTCACCGGCGCGGGCGCGGAGAAGGCCGCGGAGCACTGACCGCGCAGGACTCCTTTTCGAGGGGCTGCTCACGGGAGGACGCCTTGCGGCGGCCCCCGAGGGCGGCTCCTCGCCGTTTGCCTCCCCTGTCTTCTCCCCTGCCGAACGGCGAGGGGGCCGCAACGTACGGCCGGCTACTCGGCGAAGCTGTCGAGTTGGTCCTCGTGCTGGGGGCAGTAGCTGACGATCGCGGCGCCGAGCAGCGCACCGTGGGCGGCCGAGGCGTCCTCGTCCGCGCCGACCTCCGCGATGGCCTCCAGGGCCAGGAGGGTCAGCGTGTCGCCGTCGTCGAGCCGGCTGCAGACGGTGTGGCCCCGGTCGACGAGGTCGCCGTCGCTCTCATCCTCCCAGTACGCGCCGTACTCGTTGCTGCGGACCGCGAGGAGGAACACCGACTCGGTGAGCGCGTCGGTGGCGTAGGTGTGTTCCGGCTCGGGGGAGGGCGAATCCGTCTCGACCGGCTCGGGAGAGGGCGGATCAACGGGTGTCGCGGAGGTCTCCACCGGAGACGGGGACGGAGTGGGCTCGGTGTCGCCCGAGAGCATCATCCCGGCCGCCACGGTGCATCCGCCGATGATCACCACGAGGACCGCACCCACGATCGCGGCTATCGCGCAGCCCGACATGCCGGTCCGGCCCTGGCCCGGCGGCGGGTACTGCGGCCCGTTCGGCTGACCCGGGCCCTGCCCCGGATACGGCCCGGACGGCTGGTTCGGATAACCACCGGAGGACTGCTGGTAGGGGTCCTGCCCCGGGTAGGGCCCGGAGGGTTGAGCAGGATAACCGCCCGAAGGCTGCTGATAGGGGTCCTGGCCCGGATACGGCCCGGACGGCTGGTTCGGATAACCACCGGAGGACTGCTGGTAGGGGTCCTGCCCCGGGTAGGGCCCGGAGGGTTGAGCAGGATAACCGCCCGAAGGCTGCTGATAGGGGTCCT
>NZ_BSQG01000011.1:99218-143237 GCF_030268225.1 Nocardiopsis ansamitocini
GTCCTGGCCCGGATACGGCCCGGACGGCTGGTTGGGAGGCTGCTCAGGGGGGTTGCTCATGCACCAAATCATGCCCGCTCGGAACACAACGGCACATGGGGACTTGTACTCAACTCGCGACCCGTTCCGGCCACTGGCTGGGGTTTGTTGGGGCCCTTCCGGCCGAGGGGCGACGGCGGTCCTTGTGCCGTGTGGTGGACCGACTCGGGTCGGGTCGGGAGACGGACGATACCGGCCGATCCCTCGGAGGGCCGACGGACTTTCCGGGGCGTTCCCGGCCGAAACGCCGAAGGGCGGGAAGCGGCGTCCCCGGTTCGTCGGCCGACGATCACGCTCCCACAGCACGGTGGTGGAAACGGCTTACGACCCCGGAGACCGGCGTCCTGCCGTCGACGCGCCGGACCGACAATCCCCGCATCCCGAGGCGGCACCGCCGGGTGGCTACTATGGGCCGAATCCTCCGCTGTGCAACAGTCGTGCGGCTCGGGTAAAGTAGCCGCTGTGTGCGAAACCCTTGCCTGATCAGAGTCTCGTACGGGCCATTAGCTCAATCGGCAGAGCAGCGGACTTTTAATCCGCGGGTTCAGGGTTCGATCCCCTGGTGGCCCACCCCAAATCCCCAGGCCAGTCCAGTTCCACTGGAAACTGAGCCTGGGTTTTTTGCGTCTCGGGCCCCTCACCTGCCACCGGGCGTACGACCGGTCGTCCCCGTGGGCACGCCCCCTCGACGGTGAAACACCCGATTTCGGACCCCGCCCTCCTGCCCGGCAGCCGTTGCGCTACGACCGGCCCGTCAGCCCCCGTTCGGCGTGGCCCTGTCCGGCCCACCTCTCCACGGCCCGCATCAGCGGTATCCCGGAAAACCAGCACGGCGCGGAGTCTGCGCTGCTCAAACCCCCTGCAACCGGTGAACGCGACGAGCGTCGACACAATTCTCCCGACGAAACACTTGCAAGGTACCTTGCATTGCATGGTACTTTGTTGTGCATGGTTAAAGATCCTCCACGCAAGACAATGAGCCAGCTACGACGCGGAACCGTGGGCTTCTGTGTACTGGCGCTGCTCAACGCACGCGAGCACTACGCCGTGGAACTCGTCCGCGAACTCGCCGCGCACCAGGCCCTGGCCGCCGGCCAGGGAACGATCTACCCACTGCTGTCGCGTCTGCGCAGCGACGGCCTGGTCGCCACCCACTGGAAGGAGTCGCCCAACGGCCCACCCCGGCGCTACTACTCCCTCACCGACGAGGGACGGGGGTCGCTGGAACTCTTCCGCAGCGAATGGACCCAGTTCAGCGACGCCGTGGACACCCTCATGAAGACCTAGGAGGCCCCATATGACCACCATCACACCGCACACGACAAGGAGCAGTCAGATGGAACAGACCGACAACGCCCACGTCCAGCGCTACCTCCAACGCCTGCGCGACGCATCCACCGACCTGCCCGCCGGCACCCGCAACGAACTCCTGGACAACGTCCGCACCCACCTGGCCGAGACCACCACCGGAGCCGACGAGGTGCAGATCCGCAACGCCCTCGACGAACTGGGCACCCCCGAGGAAATCGCCGCCGCCGCGCGCACCGAGACCAACCCCCGCACCCCCGGTGAACGCCTCTACGACATCGCCACCGTGCTCACCCTCCTCGCGGGCGGATTCGTCGCCCCCTTCCTGGGCTGGATCGCCGGCGTCGTACTGCTCTGGAACGGCCCCCGCTGGAACGTCACCCAGAAGATCATCGGCACCCTGGCCTGGCCCGCCACCGCCACCCTGACCCTGGGCACCGTCGTCACCCTCAACTTCGTCAACCACCCCGCCGTCTTCCTCATGGCCGTCCTCGCGATGATCATCCTGATCGCGGTCTGCGTCCACCTACTCGTCGCCGCCGCCCGCACCCGGAACTGACCACCCCAAACCACCCACCCGCCCCCGCCCGAACTCCAACGACGACGCCACCCTCGCGTTTCACACCCAACGCAAAGGAGCGCACCCGTGCTTGTCACCTCACTCACCTCCACCGCCCCCGCCGAAACCCTCCTCCCCCTCCTTCTCATGGCGGGATCCCTGGCGATCTCCGCAGCCGTGATCATCCTGATCATCGCCGCCCTGATCAGCATCCTGGGCTCGCAGGTGAGCGGCGGAATGAAGGTGGTGTGGATCATCTTCATCATCTGCGCACCCCTGATCGGAGCCCTGCTGTGGTTCTTCATCGGCCGCCAACAGGTCAGCTTCAGCAGATAAGGACCGCCGTCGAGGAACGAGCCGGTCGGCCATGGGGCCGACCGGCCCTCGGCTCTTCGCAACCGGGACCGGGACGGAGAGGCACCGCTTCCATAGACCGTGCCCCGCCCGGGAGGCCCGCTGCTCATCCTCGCCGTGCAACAAAATCCCGAACCAGACGGCCTTGTCCCCAGGCGTGGGACACGAGCCCCAACACGGGGCTCGGCGTACGCGCGGACTCCGGCCAGCACCCGGACCTGTTGTGGGCGCTGCACGGGATCGGGCCGGCATGGGGATCGTGACGCCGCTGGAGATCGGGGCGGCCGAGGTCCGCGACGGGTCTTCGCGTTCGCGGCCGTGGTCCACGGCGCCACCCGAACCGTTGACCATCTGTGACACGGGGGCCCACTCGTCGGGAACAGCCCCCTCCCCCTGACGGCTTTCCTCCCCTCGTCCCCGCACGAGGAGCGAACCCGGCGATCGCCCAGGCCCTCATCGGCCGGGCCGCGCTCGTCGAGTACCTCACCCCGAAAGGCCGCGGGCTCGCCGACCGCGACGCTGTGCGACGGCGACATCCCGGGCGCACGGGTGCGGGCGATCGTCAGAACGGTGAACGACGCCGATCCGGTGGCCACCGCGTACGCGCACCGCAGTCAGAACTTCGCGGTCCTCCACCGGGTCCTCCCAAAGCGACCCCGGACCGGTTGCGAGACGTCGAGACGGTGTACGTCCCCGATCACGTTTTCCGCCCGAACTTCCCGTTCCCTCCGTGCACACCGGCGTTCGATCCCGTTCGGCCCCTCGGGGCGGGTGACCCGCCCCGACCGGTGCGCCGGATGGGGAAGCGGGATCTTCGCCCGACCGACCGCAAGCGGACAGTTGACCTCAACCATGCTTGAGGTTGCACGATCGATCCATGAGACCAACAGTACGAACGGCTCGGGGCTACGACGATCTCCCCGCCCTGCTGACCCTGATGACAGGGGACGAGAAGCACGATGCCAGCGCCACCTCCACGCTGGAGGCGATCTGGGTGCTCTACGACCGGGTGCTGCGCGTCGACCCGGCCCGGCCCGATGCCCCGGAACGTGATCGTTTCCTGCTCTCCAAGGGGCACGGACCGATGGCCTACTACGCGGTTCTCGCCGCGAAGGGCTTCATCGGCCCGGACGACCTGCGCGACTTCGGTTCGCTGGACTCGATCCTGGGTTACCACCCCGACAGGGTCCTCGTCCCCGGTGTCGAGATCGGCTCGGGATCGCTGGGGCACGGGCTCGGTCTGGCCGTGGGTACCGCCTTGGGGCTTCGGACCACCGGGCATCCGGACGCGCGTGTCGTCGTCATGACCGGCGACGCGGAACTGGAGGAGGGCAGCAACATCGAGGCGATCCAGTACGCGGCCCGCGCCGGGTTGCACCGGCTCACCGCGGTCGTCATCGACAACTCTTCCGCGTCCCTGGGCTGGCCGGGCGGAATCGCCTCCCGGTTCGCCGTTGAGGGCTGGTCGACGGTCGACGTCGACGGCCGGGATCCCATCGCCCTGGAAAGGGCCTTCACCACCGCCCCCGGCGACCGCCCACACGCGGTGGTCGCCCACGTCGAGCCGAAGGACTCCTGATGAGCACCATGATCGAGACGGCCGCGGCGACGGCCGCCGAGAACCAGCGCGACCGCTTCTACCGCTTGCTCCCGCACCTGCTCGCCGAGGACGACCGACTCGTGGCGGTGCTCGCCGAGATCGGTGTCGGCTATCTGGACCCGACAACGGTGGCCCCGGTCGCCGATCGTGTCGTCAACGTGGGCATCCGCGAACAGTTGATGGTGGGCGTCGCGGGCGGACTGGCACTCGCCGGCCTGCGACCGATCGTGCACACCTTCGCGCCGTTCTTGCTCGAAAGGCCGTTCGAGCAGGTCAAACTGGACCTGGGGCATCAGGACGTCGGAGCCGTCCTCGTCAGCGCCGGAGCATCCTACGACTGGCCGGAGGGCGGGGAGACCCACTTCGGCCACCGCGACGTGGCGCTGCTGGACCTGCTGGCCAACTGGACCGTGCACGTACCCGGCCACCCGGACGAGGCCGAGGCCCTGCTGCGCGGCGCAGCGCACGGCAGTGGCCGGGTCTACCTGCGATTGGCGGCCGAGGGCAACGCCCGTGCGCTGGACACCGGCGACGGACGGATGCGGGTGCTGCGCCGGGGGACCCGCGGGACGGTGATCGCTGTGGGCCCGATGGCCGACCGTACCCTCGCCGCGACCACCGATCTGGACGTCACCGTGCTCTATGCGGCCACGGTCCGCCCGTTCGACGACGAGACGCTCCGCGCGACACTGGACGCACCGGACGTGGTACTGGTCGAGCCCTACCTGCGCGACACTTCGTCGGCCCAGGTGTCCCGAGCGCTACGGGGGGTGCGGCATCGGGTGGTGGGACTCGGCGTGGGACAGCAGGAGCTGCGTCGCTACGGCACCGCGCACCAGCACGACAGCCTGCACGGGCTCGACGAGGAAGGATTGCGCCGTGCGATCGCGGGGTTCCTGCTCGACGGCCGCCACCACTGATCATGGCCGCGTGCGCCCGCCCCTGCCCGGGGCGGGAAGCGGCAGGCATCGGATTGCCTGCGGGGACGGGCGCACCCCACGGAGCACCCACTCTGCGGGGGTGCGCCCGCCTTCCCCGTCGAGGACGGACGGGGCCGAAGGACGCGCCTGCACGGACCTGCGGGCGCGTCGGAACCCGGCCGGGGCCCGGCCTCGCACACTCCTTTTCCTCCCGGGTGGAAATGATTGTCCGGGGCCGCCTACCGTTTCGGGTTCCATCACCAATTCGCCGCCGAAGACCGAACGGATTGGTCGGGAAGCAGCGGTTCTTGCCCGTCGTCGAAATTCTTACCGTCCCCTGCCTCTTTCGTCGGGACACCGCAAACAGCACGTCCACCAGGCACGGGAGCTCTCCACCGGGGAAAGTCGAACCAGTTGAATGAATAAGATTCATCAGCGGAATTCTCGGCACGGAAAAGCCGATTCCCCGCCCTTGGAGCAGAGCGACGGATTCCCCGGTCGACCACCGGAACCGGCGGGAAGAATTTGTTTGAAACGCCGCGAGGGGCGGGGCCGCGCCGAACCGGCCGCCACCCCGCCCCCACGGTTGCTCCTCCCCTGCCCCTACCGGGTGCTGTCGGCGCTCTCCCGGATCTCACCGTTCACGCCCTGCGGGAAGAACCCGCCCGCCGTCGCCTTCTTCGGGGTCAGGTAGACGACGTTGAGCACCTGACCGGCGCTGCGGCTGAACGCCAGGCCGTTGCCGTCGGTGGGCACGACATTGGCCCGCCCGCTGCCGTCGACGACTCCCTGGTCGAGATCGGTACGCCCGTCGAGGCTGTCGCGGGCATCGGAGATCTTCACCGAGGGCACCGTCAGTCCTCGGGCCAGCAGCGTGGTGCGAATGTTGGCCGCGTGGTAGGCCTCGACCGCCAACAGGCCGGCTGCGGCCTCCAGGAACACCTTGTTGTTGACGAGTGGTGCCGCGCCTTTGTAGGCGGTCACGCCGACATCCTCGAAGACGTAGGCCGCCAGCAGGAAGTTGTCCTCATTGGCGTAGGCATCGAACCTCTCCCCCGGCTTGACGAGTCCGGCGGCCAGCGCGGCAGCGGTGAACGCGGCATCGATGTCGATTCGCGGACGCGACACGGCAGCCGAGCCCAACGCTTCACGCAGGAACGCGACGTGCGCCCTCTCGTCGTTGGCGATCTCCCGGGCGTACTCGCGGACCAACTTGGTCGTGAACTTCACCTGGCGTCCGCCCGAGACGGCGCCGGGGCGGCCCCTGCCGCCCACGAGGTTCCCGGGCAATCCGGCACCGGTGACGGCCTTGAGGTAGAACTCGGCTTCGAGGTACTCCAAGTTCAGGGCGAAGTTGAGGACGGCCGCATCACTGGGCCCCTTCGTGGTGTCGGCCATGGCGGCGGCGGGCAACAGGGTGACCGCTGCGGTACCCATCCCCGCTGCACTGGCGGCACGGAAGAACCGGCGCCGGTCAACACCGTTCTCGGAGCTCCGGTTGATCGCGTTCGTGATGAAGAACTTGTTGAACACTGCGCCTCTCCTGGACCATCTGTCAGCATGCGTGTGCTTCTCGCGGCTTGGGCCGGCTCCGGGAGGGGCAGCGTGGGGTCACGCAGGTGGGTGTCCTTGCACCCGTGGAAGCACCATGCAGGCCACATGATATTGCTCAGAGTGATCAAGCGATTACCTTAAGCACAAACGTTTTTTACCGTGTCCCCCCAAGCCCAGGGATCAGGTGCTGGAAAGCCTGCTCAACAGGGGAATCGGCCATACGGCCGGCGCGACCACGTGGCGCGCCCCCGCGTTTTCGTCCCCGCGAACACGGCGCATCAGTACCCGAACCACCTGACAGGGGGTCGGCGATCCAGAAGTATTGGGGGCATGGACGACGGTGACGACCCAGCTGCGCCACGCACTCCCGCGCCCCCCGACCGCCGCCCCGGCGAGGAGCCGGTGGACATGCGGATCCTTTTCCCCCTCTACCAGCCCGCACAAGAAGTGGGCGGCCGGTGGGCGACCCGCACCTATCCCGGCAACAATCCCCAAGAGGGCCGCGACTCCCTGGCCCACCACTTCCTCAAACAGAGCCACGAGGTGGAGCGCGACCCCGGCCGCAAACGCGAGTTCACCGATGCCGCCAATCTGCTCGACTGGGAGGCCCACGACGAACTTCTCGTCCTCGGCCACCGCTACCGGGTGGTCCGCATCGAACGCTACGTGCGGTTCGTCGACGACGAGCCCGACCTGCCCCTCCCGACCGAGCCGGCGGCGCCGTTCGCACCCCCTGAGAACGAATCGGTGCGCAGCGCCATGAACTACGGCATCGACCTGACCGCGGACACCAAACTGGAGTCCGATCCGGACGCCGTGCGCGCTGCGGTATGCGGACTGGTTCCAGCGGGCGGCCCGGTTCCTCGCGAGGTCACCGAGGACGCCTTGGTGCGCCACCTCGCCTACCCGGAGGTCGTCGTACTGCCTCCGGACTTCCAACCGATGGTGAATCGCGTGGACGACCGCGCGTGGCATCCGTTCGGGGACAGCTGGACCGTTCCCGAGGAAGCACGCGAGTTCCTGCTACGGCATCTAGAACACCGGAGCCGCAAGGACGACGAGTGGAACGCCGACAGCACCCCGGAGGAACGGAACGCCTACCGAAAAGCCCTGGAGAGCTGCGGGGCCGAGGGACCGGGCGACTCGATCGACGTGCTGCCGCTGCGTTATCGGATCGCCCGGGTGATCCGGGTCGTACGCGTCGGATTCGACGGCCCCGAGCCGCCCCGGGACAGCGACCCCGATCCCTATCAGCCTCCGGCCGCACAGCAGCAGGAGGCCCGGGAGCAGGGGCTGTTGGACGATTACGACGAGGGCCCGCCCCCGCGCCCGGGCAGGGCGGCGCGCCGGTTCCTCCCCGGGGACCGGACGTGAGCCGCTGCGGCATCCGCGGGGTCGACCGGCCGCCGGCCGCACCACGTGCGCCCTGCCGCCGAGGCTCTCCTCGATCGTTCGGGCCGGTTCCACGAATCGGGCACGGCCCCTGGCGTCGGGACGGCTGACGGCTTCCTCTCCGAGGCGGGCCCGTGCCCGGTCGACACGGCTCTTCAGGTCCCGCTCCACCCGGGCCGACGACACGTTGGCCGTCCGACGGCCCAGATCCGAGCGGGTACGGGTGGCCGGCAACACACATACGCCCCGGCCGTCGAAGCTCCCACGGCTTGACTCCCCCACTGGGCGGGGGTATCGTCGAATTGTAGTCAACTAAATGGTTGATAAAAGAAAAGGTTGACAATGCGATCCGACGAGTCCGACGACCGACTCAATCGGGCCTTCCTGGCACTGGCCGACCCGGTGCGGCGGGCCATGATCGCGCGACTGTCCCGCGGACCGGCCACCGTGAACGAACTCGCGGAGCCGTTCTCGATCAGCAAACAGGCCGTGTCCAAACACGTGCAGGTGCTCGAAGCCGCCGGACTGATCACCCGGTCGCGCGACGCACAGCGCCGCCCCTGCCACCTGGTCCCCGAGACGCTCGAAGCGCTCACCGCCTGGATCGACGCCTACCGGCTCACCGCCGAGCGGCAGTTCCGCCGACTCGACTCGGTACTGGACACTCTCAAGGAGACAGAACGATGACCGACAAGCCCGTCACCATCACCGCACGGCCCGATGTTCCGTTCATCGACGTGGTGCGCGAGTTCGACGCCCCCGTTGCCAGCGTCTACCGGGCCTACACCGACCCGGAACTGGTCGTGCGCTGGCTGGGCCCCCGCGAACTGACCATGAAGCTGACCGAGTTCGACGTACGCGAGGGCGGTTCGTGGTCCTACACCCACTACGACCCCGAGGGCAACGGCTACGACTTCCGGGGCGTCTTCCACAGCGTCGTCCCTGACGAACGTCTGGTGCAGACGTTCGAGTTCGGGGGCGCTCCCGGGCATGTCAGCCTCGACTCGGCGACCTTCGAGGACATCGGCGGCAACCGCACCCGGCTTGTCACGCACTCGGTGTTCCAGTCCGTCGAGGACCGCGACGCGATGGTCGCGGGCGACATGGAACGCGGCGTGACCGACTCCATGAACCGGCTCGCCGAGGTGCTCGCCGGCACCGCGAAAGCGGGATGAACGCGAAGGACACCACTATCGAAGGGGCCCGTTCGGCGCGGGTGTCGGACGCCACGGCCGGCCGGCATCCGCACCGAACGGCTTTTCCGGGACAGACGGCGCGAAGTCATCTACGCTCTAACGACGTCCAACCGGCGTCGAGAAGGAGCGGAAATGGCGGATGAGACCGAGTTCTCCCAGCTGGCCGGGTTCCTCTACGAGACCGGGCTCATGAAGCGCTACAAGCGCACCGGATGGCACATCGCCGGGATCAACAACCCCGAGAGCATCGCCGACCACAGCTTTCGCGCGGGTGTCATCGCCGCCGCACTCGCCGCACTCGAAGGAGCCGACCCCGACCGCGCAGCACTCCTGGCCCTGTTCCACGACACCCAGGAGACCCGGATCACCGACATCCCTTACGTCGCCAAACGCTACCTCTCGGCGACATCCAACGAGGAGGTGACGGCCGACCAGGTCAGCGGTCTTCCCGCGGCGGTGGCCGACATGGTCGGCCGGGTAGTGGGCGAGTACGAGGCCAAGGAGTCCCTGGAAGCGCGCTGTGCGCGCGACGCCGACAAGCTGGAGTGCCTGTTGCAGGCGGTGGAGTACCGTGCCCAGGGAAACACCAACACCCAGTCCTGGATCGACACGTCCCTGGCCGCGCTACAGACCACCTCGGCCAAACGCCTCGCCGAAGAAGCCCTGCGCGCCGACTCCCTGGACTGGATGCACACCGCCCTGGAACGTCCCGTCCTCCCCGGAAAGAGCGGATGAGCGGCCCTCACCACCACCGGCAGCGCAGCTGAACTTCGGGGCGAAGAAGTGCCGGACCCGAGGCGGCTTCGGGGCTGCGCCGGGCTGTCCTCGTCACCGGTTCGACCGTGTGGAGACCACGCGTCCCAACGTGAGGACCAGGACCAGTCCCGCCACCCCGGCGGCGGCGACCACCCGGTGCGGGGCGAAGAACTCCGCAGCGGCCCCCGCAGCGGCGAACCCCAGCCCCTGGGCGAGCATCAATCCGGCCGAGGCCAGCGCCAGGACGCGTCCGCGCGCGTCATCGGGGATGGCATCCAGGATTCGCCGGTCCAGGCCGAGCAGATAACCGAACCCCGTCCCCGACACCACCAGCAGCACAGCTATGACCGTGGCCCCCGGGTCGAGGAGGAACAACGGCAGGGGGGCAAAGACCACGAGCGCCATGGGCACCGTGCACCGATCTCTGAGTCGCGCGCCGAACAGGACGCCCACGAGCAGGTTGCCGAGGATCATTCCGGTGGGCCACGCGCAGAGCAGTATCCCCGTCAGGGCCGGCCCGCCGCCCATGCGGCCGACGAAGGCGACCACCAGCGCTTCCGGGGCGACCGCCAACGCCGGAGGCAGCCAAGCGAACAACAGCAGACAGCGCAGGAGTGGGAGCCGAAACGCGGTCGCCACGCCCGCGACCGAGTGTCCGACGATGGAGCCCCCGCCGGTGGAGGCACTGTTTCGCGCGGGTCGGGCGCGCACGCCCAGTCTCAGGACCAGGCCGGAGGCCGCCATCGCGCCCGCCGCGACCAGCAGGGCGGTCGTGGTCGGGACGAGGGTCAACAGCATCCCGCCGAAAGCGAACCCGGCGATCTGCGCGGTCTGTACGGCGATCCGCAGCAGGGCACGGCCCAGTGGGTAGCCCCCACCGGGCAGGAGGTCGGGCAGCGCGGCGGCTCTGGCCCCCTGGAAGATCGGCGCGATGGTCCCGTTGACCATCAGGAGCAGCAGCAGAACCAGGAACGGCAGGCCCGGCACCGCCATGCACGCCAGGAAACCGGCGCTCACGCACTGGGTGGCCACCATCACCGGACGGACCGGAAAACGATCGGCGACGGCACCGAGCAGCACTGCGCCGAGGAGGTAGGGGACGAAGCCCAGCGCGAAGACCAGCGCCGACGGTAAGGGCGAGTGGGTCCGCTGGTAGATCAGTACCGACAGGGTCGACTGGGCGGCGACCTGGGCCAGGATCGCCGCCGGCCGAGGCGGACGCACCACCTCGCAACGCCCTGGGCCGCCGCGTTCCCTAGCATTGGAGTCACGTGCACCCCGGCGAGAGGACTCCCCCGTTGTATGTTGACGAGAGCGGCACCCCAGGCCGGCCGGGTCTGCTGTTCGTCCACGGTGGTGGTGTCGCCGGCTGGATGTGGGAACACCAGCGCGCGCATTTCTCCGCCGACCACCATGTGCTGGTCCCCGACCTCCCGGGACACGGCAGGAGCGCGGAACAGGCGTACACGTCCAACCGCGCCGCAGCCGAAGCGCTCGCAGAACTGATCGCGCAGCGCACCGACGGGGGGCGCGCCTCCGTCGTGGGCTTCTCGATCGGCGCCCAGGTCACGATCGAACTGGTGAGCCGGTTTCCCCACCTGGTGAACAGTGCCGTGATCGTGAGTGCGCTCGCCCGACCGGTGCGGGTCGGCCCTCTTCTGCCGGGGCTGATGGCGGTGACCGCGCCGTTGGCGCGCAATCGCCTTTTCGCGCGGGCCCAGGCCCGCGCCCTCCGGCTCCCCGACGAACGGTTTGAGGACTACTTCCGCGATTCACGGGCGATGAGCCGGCCGACACTGGCCGCGATCGGTCGGGAGAACTTCTCTTTCCGCATCCCCGAGGAGTGGGACGTCCAACACGTACCGTCGCTGATCATGGCCGGCGACCGCGAACCGAAGGCGCTGCTGGACTCCGTCCGCGAACTGCACCGGCGAGCGGCCGACAGCGAGCTCTACGTCGCGCCCGGTCTCGGGCACGGCATCCCGCTCCAGACCCCGGACGACTTCAACGCCCGTGTGCGGACCTGGCTCGACCGTGGTCGAAGAGTCGCCTAGGGGCGGTCTGTCCGGTCCTCGGGGCGGGGTACCGGATCAGCGCGTGGTAAGAAAGGGAACCCCTCGTCGCCGGGGGGACCACGCCTCTTCGGCGCCTGGTCGATCAACTTCTCGGCACGGACCCGGTCGATGAGGACCTGGAGGGGGTTGTCGCCGCGTTCCTCGTCCCACACCGCGATGAGACCGTCGACGACGGTGATGCGAACCGCTCGGCCGATGATCTTCCCGGCGCGCCGACCCACCCTGCGGATCCGTACCCGCTCGGCCTCTCCGCAGGCGATCACCGTGGCTCCGTGGGTCCGCAGCTCTTCGGCGACGGCTTGTGCGTGTTCCTCGAAACGATCGGCTTCTTCGCGCTGGCGATGCTCATGGCGTTTTCGCCGTTCCCTGACGGTGCGGGCCGACTCGATCGGGCGAACGTTGTCCGGAACGTCATCGATCATGTTCAAAAGCCTGCAATCAGGGGGCGTACCGCCCCCGTTGTCGACGAATGTCTCGGTGCGACCGGAAGTAAAGCCGTGTGGTTCAGGTCGTGACGACCAGTTCGGCATGAAGTCGGCTGAGCGTGTGCTCGATGATCTGGCGGACGTCCTCTTCGGGGACGCCGACTGCGGCCGAGATCTCGGCCTGGGTCTTCTGACCGAAGAAGCACAGCAGGAGAATTCGGCGCTCCTGGGCGCTGAACAGGGACAATGCGCTTTGGAGCGCTTCGCGGGTCATCGCCTGGGAAAACGGGTTCGGACCGGTTTCCCCGACACGCCGGTCCCCTGACTGTCGGGTTCCGGCGGTGTGTGCGGGCCGTGCGGTGATCCTCGTGCCCAAGGTTGTCATGTGGAGATGTCCTCTCTTCACTTGGCGGATCGGCTGTCAAGTGGAAAGAGACGGACTTCTTCACCGTTACCGCGCCGTGTGCACCGACACCGCGGCTGGTCGCCGTGGGGTCTGCACTCCGGAGCCGGGTTTCCCATCGGGCAGCGCCTTGGTGCTGCTGACCGCCCTGCCCGGCACGGGGGCGGCCAAACACCCTGCTCCCGATGGCATCCGATCGGTTGCCGGTGAACACGGCGGGGTCGGTCACACCAGAGCGGACTCCCGAGCCGTGGGCGAAGCGCCCCGAACCGTTTCGGCGCTCCGGTTCGGGGCGCGCTGACGGACTTTCCTAGTCGAGGAAGCGGACCTCGGAACTGTCCAATTCGTAGCGGGCGGCGACGACGCGCAGCTCACCGCTATCGACGTGCCCGACGAGGTCGGGATCAAAACGCAGGGTCTCGGCGATGTGGAGGGCGTTGGCGGAGACACAGGCGTCGACGAAGTCTTCTCCGTCGTCGGGGGTGGCATCGACCACGGGCAGGATCTGCTCGACGAGGTAGCCGATGTGGCCCTCGGGCAGCTCGCCTCCGCGGTGGGTCTCGACCGCCGCGGTGACGGCACCGCAGCCGGCATGGCCCAGAACCACGATGAGGGGGATGTGCAGGTGCTCGACGCCGTAGCTGATGCTGCCGAGGACCGATTCGTCGAGGACCTGGCCGGCCGAGCGAATACTGAAGAGGTCGCCCAGACCGCGGTCGAATACGAGTTCGGCGGGTACGCGTGAGTCCGCGCAGCCGAGGACGAGGGCGAAAGGATTCTGGCCGGAGAGCACCTGGCCGCGGCGGCGCGCGCCTTCATTGGGGTGCTTCTGCTCGAAACGCCGCCACCGGCGGTTGCCCTGCTTCAACAGTTTCAGGGCGGCGTCGGCGTCAGGGGCGTGCACGGGGGCGAGGGGAGCGGCGGCGGCTGCGGTCGCCGCTCCGCCGAACAGAAGTCCGGTACCGCTGACGATGGAAGCACGTAAAGCGGTACGCCGTGAAATTGCCATGGAGGTTCCCAATCCAGCCACACAAATGGGGGCAGAAGACACAAAAACGAGGAAACCATAGACCTAAGCCTCTTGACTTTGCAATAAATTTCATGACTTGAGATTTTTTGTAACTGAATAGATGTCTTGGCACTAATGAAAACCGTTTGCGAGGTATTGCTTCCGCAGTGGCCAAAGGGGTGGGACACGACTCCTCGGCCAGGACTGTCACCGGGGACGGCAGAGCCGGTGCGGATCGGGTGTCTTGGACTCATGGGACTGAACCCGGCACTCGGTGGGCGTCTGCGCCGCATCCCCACCGTGCGCCAACTCGCCCGCCCCGTCAGACGGGACGGCCCGGAGTGCTTTGCCCTCTGTCGCGAGGTATAGCGGGACCTGCGATCAGACACCCCTGAGAAGATTCCCGCTGTGAAGGCCGAAGAGGGACGCCGAAGAAATTCCAGGTAGAGGACTTCGCCTGCTCCTTGAGTTAGCCGGCCCTCTTCTAGAACCTGAACCCACGGCTGGTGAACTGGCCATCGGAGGACGAGATAGTCACGGTGACGCTCTGCGCAGAGGTGACGAAGTCGTTGGCGATGATGTCACCGGAGGTGGCTGTGCGTTCCCAGTAGGCATTGCTGCGGGTGGTGTCGGAGGGGCAGTGGCGGTGCAGGTGAGTGGCTCATTGCGCATCGGCGGAAACAGAGAATCCCGTACGCCCACCGCTGTGTGCCCGGCTTCGGTCAGGACTCCGGCGCCGAGGCCGTCCGTACCATCGCAGCCGCGGTGCAGAACGGCCTCGGCACACTGCTTCACGTGCGGTGGGCGCCGAGGCCCGTCACCCCCGGCGCCAGGTGGGGGAGCAGCACGAGGTCGGCGTCGTAGTCTCCTCGGTTCTGATAGCGATAGGGGATCGGCTCTGCGGTCGAAAGCGTGCGGAGCCGGTCGCGCAGTTCAGCGGTGATGGCCTCGTAACCGGTGACGGAGAGGCGATCCGCGCCGTGGACGGCGAATGGCGGAAGCACCGACATCCCGCTGTACCAGAGCGTGCCGTGCTGCAACGGGAACAGCAGTTCTTCCAGTTCTCCGTTGACCCCGCGAGGGCCGACACTGCTCGCACGGGCGCCAAGGGTCACCAGGACCAACGCACGCTTACCGGCCAACGTGCCGTCTCCGTAGCGCAGGATCCGACCGTCGGGCCCCGGCTCGGTGACGCCGTAGGCGAAGCCCTTGACGAAGACACGGTCGAACCAGCCTTTGAGCATGGCGGGCATGCCGTACCACCACAGCGGGAACTGCACCACCAGGGTGTCGGCCCATTCGATCTTGGCCTGTTCGGCGCGGATGTCGGCGCTCAACCCGCCCGACGCGTGCGCGTTCTGGGACTCCGTCCCCACGACCAGCCGCTCGCGCGGGTCGTGTCCGAAGTCGCCGCTGTCGACGACCGGGTTCCACTTCATGGCGTAGAGGTCGGACAGGCATGTCTCGTGACCGTGTTCCCGCAGTGTCCGGAGGCCTTCGTCGCGCAGCGATCCACCCAACGAGCGTTGCTCCGGGTGGGCGAAAACCCATAGCACCTTCACGCCGTTCACCTCTTTGTCCTTGTTGTCGTCCGGCACCGCTGACCCTGCGGGGAAGCGGCCGGCCCGTGAAAACGATCATGCTGGGCCGGGCACGTCCGAACCAGTGGCCGGGAAGCCAGCATGGAAAAGAATCGGGCCACCCGCGCGACTGGCAGGGGACACCGGGTGTGCCCCTGGACGGCTCGCACACGGCCGATGCCGGCACGGACACGCCCGTTTCGGGCGCGTGGCGAACCGCAGCGAGCATCCGCTGTTGCGCCGTCGCCGCTCGCCACCGCTGTTGCCCCCTGGGAGCTGCTCTTTCCCGCCGGCACCGGGCATGCTCCCGTGCGGCGACCCGCCGGGCACATCGGCTGCGCAATCGGGGAAGACTGGAAAGGGGTCCGGATGGGCAATGATGTCGGTGCGCCACCGAAACCGCGTGGACGTTTCTTCGGAGCACTGCCGCAACCGTGCCCGCCAACGCTAGGAGAGCCCCGGTGTATCCACCGCCTTCCGACCGACCCTCCGGCCCGCAGGGGCAACCGCAGTACCCTGGACCGCCGCCGGAATATGCGGGATACGGGCCCTACCAGGGATACCCGGGGTACGGGGGATCCGGGGCACGGCCGGGCTATCAGCCCGTACCGACGAGTATGCCGGGCGCGTCGGTGGCAGTACGCGTGCTCATGATCATCGCCGCTGTGATCGGTTTCCTGATCGCCGCGTTCTGCGTCTTCCTCATCAGCGTGCCCGAAGCGGTGGAAGGCATGAAGGCCTCCGCCCGGGGCCAGGGGTATGCCGTCAGCGAAGGAGCCATCACCGGGATCGTGGGGGCCGTGATCGGTGTCGTCGCCGGCTACTCGCTGATCTCGCTCGTCCTGGCGCTGCTTCTGGGCAGACGCTCCCTCGGCGTGTACTGGACCGTCATGGCCTTCCAGATCCTGATAGCGCTGTTCGGGCTGCTTCTCGTCGTGGGAGGCGGGTACGGCAGCATCGTCTTCGTCCTCTTCGCCGCGCTACTGATCGGGTTGCTCAGCCCACGAAGCGTCCGGGACTACTACCGCGGCTGAGCGAACACCGCCCCAAAACAACCGAAAGCCCTCCATTTCACAGGAACCGCACGCCCGCAACACCGTCATGACGGTGCTTGGGCCGCTCAACCTCCGAAGCACCCGGGGAAGGCGGGCAAACGTCCCCGGTCGATATCGACCGGGACCGGCCGACCCACTTGTCGGCTTTCGATCCCGCACTCACCGTGGGAGCCATGGGAGCACACCGTGTCGAAGAGGCATCCGAAGACGCGGCCAGGCCGTTGTGGGTCCGCCTGTGCCGAGTCCTGAACAGGGAACGGGTCTGCGCGGTAGCCGACTGCATCGCACTCACCGACCCCGGCATCGGGCACTGCCCGACCCATCTGCGGGACCTTCGTGCAGATCTGGGCCCCTACCGCTGCGCCGAACCGACGTGCGTGCAGTCGCGGGTCACGGGAGACGAGCTGTGCGCGGCGCACGGGGAAGCCGCGTTCATCGACTCCTGTTCGCTGCCCGTCCAAGGAACCCGATGGAACAGTCGCCCCGGGCCGTTGCAGCGGTGACTCCCCGGTAGGGATCCGGGTCCCCATCGCCCGGGCACCAGGCGTCGGGGCCGGCAGCGGACCCCCGGTTCCCACAGCTTTCCCCTCCCCGGTTCCCGCGCTGCGAAAGCTGTGGGAACCGATAGGCTTCGAGCGGCGATCGCCACCTATTTCCCGTTACCCCCGCACCAACCGGGCGTCTGGACGATTGTCGTGTGTCCCGGGTGCCACCGCGGGGACTCCCGGTCTGCGACGGCCTGGCCGGTTCCCCCGAACACCCGTCCACCCGACAGCGCCCGCAACGGGTGCGACCACGCCATTCGTCCTCGCGCCCCGGACCTCAAGGCCCGATCGGCAACGCCCCCCGCGCGCGAGGCACAATCGACAGGGGCCACGCACAACCCGCGCGTCGGAGAGCGGAGCAGGGCCGTACGAGGCTCCTCGTCATCCGCTGTCCGCCCGGGAAGAACACGAAAGAGGCATGTCCCGTGACCGAAACGGTTCGCCTGGTCTGCCCACTGGGCCGCAAGCACGTGGAACTGTGGGGCGGAGCCCTGTTGGCCGTCCTGGGCATCGTGGTGATCGTGGCCGGACTCACCAACTGGGCGGCGGTGGTGCTGGGCTCCCTGGCCGTCGTCGGCGGAGCAGTACTGGTGTGGCACGGCTCCCGTTTCAAAGCACCGGTCCTCCAGGCGGACGCCACGGAGTTCCGCTACACGTGGGGACGCTACGTCGTGCGCATCCCCTTCAACGACATCGGTTCCTACTACGTATTGCCCGGTCGTAGCCGATCGCTGGGCCTGTGCGACTCCACAGGGCGGCCGTGGACCTTCCCCTCGGTGGAGGGCCGCCGCGCGGGACGCCCCTACCTACCGTTGAGCAGCCTCACCTCCCCGGCGAAGGTGGACGCGTTCATGAGCAGTGCGGGCATCCCTCCGCGCGACCGTTCGATCTCGTCGGGCGGCTGAACCACGACACGTCGACCGACTTCGGATACGCAAGCGGGGCCGCCTCCTGGAAAGGAGACGGCCCCGCTTCGGCTATCCGGGATGCGTATGCCCGTATCAGTAGTCGAGCTCGGCACCGGCGTCACCGAGCGTGCGCTCGATGAACTCGGGGTTGGCGGCCAGCCACTCGCGGGCGCCGGCCTCCGGGTCGCTCTCGTGGTCGACCAGGACGGCCTGCTCGAGGTCGCCCAGCTCGTCGTCGTTGAGCTGGAAGTCCGACAGCCAGCCGGCCAGCTCCGGGTAGTCGGCGCCGAAGCCGTCGCGGCCCACCATGTGGATCTTCTCGGCCTCGCCCATCGCGCCCTCGGGGTCTTCGAGGTCCTTGAGGTCGTACTGGGCGTAGGCGATGTGCGGACGCCACAGGGTGACGACGATGGGCTTCTCGTCGGCGATCGCGGAGTCGAGCTCGGCGAGCATCGCCGCGGTCGAGGACTCCAGAAGGTCGTAGTCCTCGAGGCCGTAGGTGGGGATGGCCTCTTCCCGCACCGTGCGCATGAGACCGGACCCCGCTTCGATGCCCACGATCCGGCTGTCGAAGAGGTCGGCGTCGTCGGCGAGGTCCGCGATCGAGTTCACGTCCTCCACGTAGGAGGGCACGGTGACGGTGAGCGTGGCGTTGTCGTACCAGTAGCCGAGGTCTTCGAGCTGGTCGCCGTACTCGTCCCAGTAGTCGGAGTGCGTCTGGGGCAGCCAGGTGTCCAGGAAGAGGTCGATGTCGCCGTTGGCGACGCCCTGGTACATGGGGGCGACGTCGACGTCGGTGATGGTGACGTCGTAGCCCAGGTCCTCCAGGACGACCTTCCACATGTTGGTGGAGGCGATGGCCTCTTCCCAGGGGATGAGCGCGATGTTGATGGACTTGTTGTCCGCGTCGGAGCCGCCCTCGTCGCCGCCGCCGGCCAGGTCGCTGCCGCCACCGCAGGCCGTCGCCAAGAGGGTCAGCGAGGCAAGCCCTGCTGCGATGGAGGTTGCCCGTCCGGTACGCCTGAAGAATGTCACGGTTGTTCTTCCCTTTCTCTGCCGGTTTCCCGTTCCCGTGCGGCAAGGAACGGATCGTTCGTATATCGAGGTCAGGAAGCGGCGGACCGCTCCGCTCGTGCCTGCGGGGAGTTGCTGGTGATGGCCGCGGTAAGGCGGTCGAGGAAGACTGCGAGGATCACCACGGCGATACCGCCCTCGAAACCGAGCGCGCCGTCGTTGCGGGAGATTCCCTGGTAGACCTGGCTGCCGAGGCCTCCCGCACCGACCATTCCGGCGATGACCACCATGGACAGGCCGAGCATGATCACCTGGTTGACGCCGGCCATGATCGTGGACAGTGCCAGCGGGAGCTGGATACCGGTGAGGATCTTTCCGGTGGGGGCCCCGAACGCTTCGCCCGCCTCGACGAGTTCCTTGTCGATCTGGCGGATTCCCAACTCGGTGAGGCGCACGCCCGGGGGCATCGCGAAGATGACCGTCGCCACGACACCGGGGACCGCGCCCAGCGAGAAGAAGAAGATCGCCGGGATGAGGTAGACGAACGCGGGCATCGTCTGCATGAGGTCGAGGACCGGCTTGACGATCCGGCTGACCACTGCGTTGTAGGCGGCCAGGATGCCGATGGGAATGGCGATGACGACCGCGATGAGGCTGGCCACGAGGACCAGCGACAGCGTGGACATCGCGTTCTCCCACTGACCGATACCCACGATCACGGTGAGCGCGATGACGGAGAACAGGCTCAGCTTCCATCCCGCCACCACAAGCGCCAGAGCGCTCAGGAGCAGCACCATCAGCATGGCCGTGGAGTCGGCGATGAGGTCCGGCACCGCGGGGAAGGCGAGCCAGCCCAGCAGGATGACGGCGAGCCAGCCACCGCCGACGACGGCCGCACGGCGCAGTGCTGTCTGCTTGACCGCGGCGATCACGACTAGGGCGATGAGGAAGCCCAGGGCGATCACGAGGTTGGCGTCGACGTAGTCCTGACCGAAGAGGCCCATGGCCCACAGGAACAATGGGGCCGGGAGCTGGTTGACGATCAGGTTGCCCAGCCCGAAGAGCCACTGACCGATGTAGAGGGCCAGGACCACGCCCGTGGTGATGAGCGTCGGCAGCCGGTGCGGCCGGACCAGCGCCGCCGCGATGATTCCCGCTGCGATGAAGGTGAGCTGAGCTGCCTGGGGCTCGGTCAAGAACGAGCTGAGGAGATTGACCAACCAGGAGATGGTGTCGCCGATGACGTCGAAGACGGGGGCGAAGTTCGACTTGAGCCAGCGGTTGAACGCCTCGAAGGCGTCACCGATGGGCAGGCGCGGCGGGAAGGGCGTGAGCCAGGTGTAGGCGTTCAACGCGTCTCCTCCTCGTTCTGCTCGTCGGTCCGGGGCTCGTCAGCGGGTGGCGGCTCCTCTGACGGTGGGTCGGCTTCCTGCTCGCCCTGCGCGGCCTCGCCCTCCCCGTTCTCGGGCGGAGCGAGCGCGGCCAGAAGGGTGATCCGGGGGATCACTCCGACCAGACGCCCCTCGTCGTCCACGACGGCCAGCGGATAGGGGCTGGTAGCAGCCTGCTGGAAGAGTTCGGCGATCGGGGTGTCGGGGTGAACCCGCTCGATAGTGGTCTCGACCGTGCCGTTGAGGTCTGCTGCGCCGGTGCGAACCGCCTCACCGATCGCGTTCTCACTGACCAGACCGACGAGACGACGGTCGCGCTGCACCACGAAGGCGACGGTGGTCTGGTTCTCGCGGATGGTGCGCAGGGCGGCGCGCGGCCCGTGCCCGGGATTGATCACCGGGATGGGCGGTTCCATGACCGAGGAGGCGGTGAGGACCCGGGTGCGGTCCACGTCCTCCACGAATTGGGCCACGTAGTCGTTGGCCGGGTCGTTGAGGATCTCTTCCGCGGTACCGATCTGGGCGACACGGCCGTCGCGCAGCACACAGATGCGATCTCCCAGGCGCATGGCCTCGTTGAGGTCGTGCGTGATGAACACGATCGTCTTGCCGAGGGTCGCCTGGAGCTCGAGCAACTGGGCCTGCATGTCGCGGCGGATCAGCGGGTCGAGGGCGCTGAACGCCTCGTCCATCAGGATGATGTCGGTGTCGGCGGTGAGCGCGCGGGCCAGGCCGACGCGCTGCTGCATACCGCCTGACAGTTGCTGGGGAACGTGGTTCTCCCAGCCGCCCAGTCCGACGAGGCTGAGCGCGTGCATGGCCTTCTGGTGGCGCTCCTCGCGGGCGATGCCCCGGACTTCGAGGCCGTAGGCGGCGTTCTCCAGAACGGTGCGGTGCGGGAAGAGCGCGAAGTGCTGGAAGACCATGCTGATCTTCTCACTGCGCACGGCGCGCAGGTTCCGGGAGGACAGCTTGGTGATGTCGCTGCCGTCGATCTCCACCGACCCCGAGGTGGGGGGAAGGAGTCCGTTGAGCATGCGGATCAGCGTCGACTTGCCGGAGCCGGAGAGCCCCATGACGACGAAGATCTCCCCCGGCTCGACCTCGAAGGACACGTCGATTACCGCGGCGGTGACGTCGAGTTCCTTGATCTGGTCGCGATGGCGTCCGTCGGACAGCAACTCGACGGCTTTCGGTGCCCTTCTTCCGAACACCTTGTACAGGTTGGTCGCACGTACAGCTGGCACGGTCTCCTCTTCGGGTCTGCCCTGCCGCGAGAAACGTGAGACCTGACGGATGCCTCGCCCCCGCTTGTTCGCACGGCGCAAATTCCTTGTGACGCGAGCGCGCTCGTGGCGGCCACCGCGACCTCGACAGAGGAACTGCTTTCGAAACTTCCCGGCGAACCTGAACCAGCGCGCTGCTTACGCCCGTTTTAGGTAGATAGATCACCATACAGACGCCGACCTGGGGTTTCCCTTGGAGAGATCACAGGGAAATAACGCGTTTAACAGCGAAAAAACACAAACACCGACTTGCGGCAAGCAAACCCGGAGCCCAAACATAAGAAGATGTGATTTGAGTCACCTATCAAAAACAAGTGACGTAGGTCACTTATTTTCAGGATTTTTTCCCTGTAGTGCGACCTACGCCACTCGGACGAACACCCTCGCACGACCAGACGCCACCCCGATCGACCACCACTCTCCGTCACCGAGCCGACACGCCAGTCGTCGCATAAGCTTGACGGCGTGACGCAGTCCCGAATTAGCGCCGTTCTGACCGTCGTCGTACTAACCGCAGCAATGTGGGTATTCGAGATCATCGACTACTTCGCGGGTGGATCGCTGGACTACAGCTTCGGCATCCGCGCGTGGGATTTCGACGCACCGTGGACGGTGCTCACCGCGCCCCTCATGCACGCCAACTTCGCGCACCTGATCGCCAACTCCGTACCGATGCTGGTCCTGGGCTCGCTCGTGGCCCTCAGCGGACTGAGCAGGTTCATCTGGGCGTCGCTCATCATCGCCGTGGTCAGCGGGGTGGGCGTATGGCTGCTCGCCGCACCCAATTCCCTCACCGTGGGCGCCAGCGGACTGATCTTCGGCTACTTCGGCTTCCTGGTGCTGCGCGGGATCATCGAGCGCAAGACGATCGACATCGTGGTGATGATCTGCGTCGTGATCTTCTACGGCACGATGATCTTCGGCGTACTTCCCCAGGGACAGAGCATTTCCTGGCAGGCACACCTGTTCGGTTTCATCGGTGGCCTGCTCGCCGCCTACATGCTGCCGCGACGCAATGCCGCCCAGCCCACCCTCGACTACCGCTGACGCCCCGGGGACGGGGAACGCGCTAGTCGTCGCCGGGGACGATCTCCTTGCGGTCGAAGTTCTGGTAGGACCTCGACGGGGTCGGACCGCGCTGGCCCTGGTAACGGGATCCGTACGCCGAGGAACCGTAGGGGAGCTCGGCCGGCGAGGTCAGCCGGAACATGCACAGCTGGCCGATCTTCATTCCCGGGTAGAGCTTGATCGGCAGCGTCGCGACGTTGGACAGCTCCAACGTGACGTGGCCGGAGAACCCGGGGTCGATGAACCCCGCCGTGGAGTGGGTGAGCAGCCCGAGCCGGCCCAGGGAGCTCTTGCCCTCCAACCGGCTGGCGATGTCGTTGGGAAGCGTGACGGTCTCGTACGTCGAGGCGAGCACGAACTCGCCGGGATGCAGGATGAACGCCTCGTCACCGTCGGGCTCGACCAGCCGGGTCAGTCCCGGCTGCTCGACGGCGGGGTCGATGTGGGGGTATTTGTGATTCTCGAACACCCGGAAATAACGGTCCAGACGCACGTCGATACTCGACGGCTGGACGAGTCCGGCGTCATAGGGATCTAGTTTGACCTGGCCGGATTCGATGGCGGCCCTGATGTCACGATCGGAGAGAAGCACGGGGACGAATCTACCGGCTCGTCGACCCGCCCCGGCCTGGCCACCCCTGCGACCTCGGCCACCGGCGCAGTGAGGGCGCACACGAAGGATCTCTTCGCATGAGTGCGCCGAGTAAGGTAATCTTCGTTCCGAGCGGTCAGCCGCTTGATGATGCGGATGTAGTTCAATGGCAGAACTTCAGCTTCCCAAGCTGATAGCGCGGGTTCGATTCCCGTCATCCGCTCCGCAGCACGAAGGCCCAGGTCAGGGATAGTTTCCCGAACCTGGGCCTTCGTCGTTCCAGGGGCGTTTTCAGGGCCGCGTGCCAGATTCCTGCCAGATACTCAGCCGACGGGCCCCGGGCCCGGTTCCCGCCCGTCACCGTCCGTGGCGGCGGAGGACTCGGCCGCACGAGCTTTCCGGAGTTCTTCCTCGGCCCGCTCCCCCAGCGCGTCAGCGATGTCACGCGCCCGACCGTCGCGCGCGTGCAGGTAGATCAACGCCGCCCGCGTGCTGGAGTGGCCCATCCGGTTCATCAACTCCCGAAGGGACGCCCCGGCCTCAGCCGCGAACGTGTTTCCGGCGTGCCGGAGGTCGTGCAGATGCACCCCTTCCAGACCGACCGCCGCACACGCAGCCGCCCAGTAGTGGGAGAAGTTGGAGCGCCGCAGCTGGCCGCCCCTGGCACCCACGAACACGAACGCCTCAGGGTCGTTGCTTCCATACGTCTTGCGATGCCGCCGAAGGTCCGCGATCACCAGCGAGGGCAGAGCGACCGTGCGGTAGCCCGCCTTGGACTTCGGTGTGCCCTTGACCAACGTCGCCATGTCGTAGACGGTCTCTCGCACCGTGACGGTGCGCGCGTCCAGATCCAGCCAGCGCCACCGCAGTCCCGCGAGTTCGCCCCACCGCAGGCTGCCGAACGCCGCAAGCAACACCAGCGCCCGGTACCGGGGGTTGATCGCATCAGCGAGCTTGTACACCTCACCCACCGACAGCGCCGGACGTTCCTCGGCGTACTCCTGGCCGGCACCCTTGATCTGACACGGATTCTTGCGGATCAACTCGTCTCCAACGGCGGTGTTGAGAATCGCGCGCATCAGCCGATACGCCTTGGCCACGGTGCTCTTGCCGACCTTGGACTTCCGCCGGGAGGTGCGCCACGTGCGCACGTGGGCTTCCCGGATGTCCTTGATCAGCATGTGTTCGAAGGTCGGGTTCAGGTGCAGGCGCAACAGCCCCTCGTAGAGCTGTTCGGTCTTGGGGCTCAGCTCCCTTTCGTCCAGCCAGCCAGCCGCGTAGACGCCGAAAGGCACCGCCCCTGCGTCAGGGTCCACCCATTCCTGCCGAGCGATCTCGGCCTCTTTGAGGCTCAGCCACCGCTCGGCGTCCTTTCGGGTGGCGAACGTACGATCAGCCGGACGCTCCACACCGTCCGGGCCCCGGTAGCGCGCTTGCCAACGCCTTGACGAGATCTGCCGAACGGTCCCGAACTGGCGGCGGAACCCCTTGCTGTTGCCACCCATCAGGCCGCCCTTCCCGTCTTCAACCGGACCGGTTCGACGAGCCCGGAGACGATCAGGTCATCCAGGGCGGTTTCAGGGATACGGATGTGGCGGCCGATCCTCACGAAGGTGATGCGGCGTTCCTCGATGAGGCGACGCGGGTAGCGTTCACTGGTGTTCAGGCGTTCGGCCGCCTGCGCCACGGTCAGAAGGCGGCCGACGGGGAGTTGATCGGGCGTGGCGCTCATCAGGCGGCCTCCCTGGTTGCCGAAAGGTCGTTGGTTTGTCTCGCTTGGTCGAGTTGGGCGCGGCGTTTGAGTGACTCCCCGACTGCTCGTAGTAGGCGGTGTTCGCGGGGTGGAACGTCGGGGTCGGTGGGTCGGGCCAGTTCCCACACGGTGTTGCGGTCGGTGGTGGCCAATCGGACGGATGTGTCGGTGTTGTCGGCGGTGGGGTCGATGCCGAGGGTGTCCAGGACCCAGGCGAGGCGGTCGGCCTTGTGGTCGGCCAGGGTCTTTCCCGACCACTTGCGCGAGACCAGGACCCGGCGTCCGGCATATCCCAGGTATTCGCGTTTGTGGGCTTTGGAGGAGCAGTAGCCGGGTCGCATTCCGGCTTTGGCGTCTTTGGGCTGTACGCCGTAGCGAAGCCAGTTGGCACACCGGGGTGAGCACGGTTCGAAGCGCAGCGCGTGGACGAGGCGGTCAACGTGTTGTTCCTGTCGGTCGGTCTCGATCGCGTGGCACCCCGCGATGTCCTTGGTGAGGTACTTGGCGAGGTAGCGCACACACCGGTCGGCATCAGCCGAGCCCGCCAGGACGCCTTTGGCGTCCACCTGGGGTCCGAAGCGCACCACGTGCATGGGCTCGGCGTCCTCGTCAGCGTCGAGGGAGTCCAGGGCGTCATTCCAAGTGGGCAGGAGTTCCCCGGTCGCAGAGTCGAGGTAGGTCTCCCCTGCCTCATCCCAGACGGGCAGGTTCTCGCCCGCGTAGACCACTTCGTCGGTGGTGGGCCACCACACTTGGTGGTAGGTGGCGGCGGCGATCTGCTTCAACTCCGATCGGGGGATCGTTCCCCGGGTGGCCATGTGCAGGTGGGGAGCCAAGCGGCGTTGGGGTTCCACCGCCGCGAAGTACTGGACGTCAAACCCCACGACACGGCGCAGGTTTTGCACGAAGCGGTCGATGAGCTTGGAGAAGTGCAGGGCGTCGCGTGCGGCGCGCCGGTAGTCATAGGTCGAGAAGTCGACCGGGGTTCCATCGGAGCGCACGCGGCCGTAGGTGTCGCAGGTGAGGGTGATGAACAGTGAGGGCCGGAAGGTCGCACCCGATTCGGGGTCGGTGAAGGTCTGTCCCACGGTTCTCTTGGTCATGGGTCGTTTGGGCAGGTCGGGGACGTCTTGTCGGCGTCGGGTGGAGCGGGTGCGACGCGACTTGGGCGGGGCATCGGGGGAAGGTCCGGCTTTGCCGCGCAGGCCCGAGGCGCTGATCTCGGTGTCCAGGTCCGCGATCGCCGCATCGAGTGCGGCCAGGTCCTCGGGGGTGGCGTGTCCGGTCGCGGCGAGCTGGTCGCGCTCAGCGGTGACCACGGCCCGCTTAGCCACCCATTCCTGTTGAGCTTGCGTGGGGTCGTCGGGGGTGATGACCGGCTCGTTCGTGAGGTGCCAGCCCTCTTCGCACTGGGTGCGCCGGATCGAGCGTTTCCTCTTGGCACACGCTGGGCACCGGGATTCAAGCGTCGCACCGCACGGCACATCGACGATGGAGGTGGCCCCGGTGTCGAGGTCGGTACGGCGCAGGGAGACGGGGCGGATGCACACGCCCTTGTCGGCGGCGATCTGCTCGGCCACTTCCCGCGCCAGGGGTTGGGCCATACGCTCGGCCCGGGTGGATTTACCGGTCGGAGTCGGCATCAACACTCCCCGTCTCGGTCGCGCCGTAGTCGTTGGTCATGGCGGTGATGTCGTCGTCGGAGACGTAGGCCGCGCGCACGCGCACCGGCACGGGTGAGCCCTCCAGGCGCACGAACGCCACGCCGGGTAGGTCGGGGTCGATGAGGTGGGCGTTGGCTCCCCGGTCGCGTGCGCCTTCTCCGAGGACCATGTCGACCTGGGTCGCTTCGTCGAGTCGTAGGGCGATCTTGTCGGGGAAGAGGTTGCGCAGGTTCATCACCTCTTTGCGTGGGTCTTGGAGTGCGGCCAGGACGGTGAAGCCGACCGAGCGGCCTTGGCTGGTGAGGGTGGCGATGGCGTTCTCCGCACGTCGGCGCACGTCACGGTCGGGGTGGTAGGCCGTCAGGAACGCGACTTCGTCCAGGACCACGACCACAAACGGGTCAGCCACCGTAGGGGTATGTGAGCGCTGTTTGCCCGCGTAGCGTTCCGCTCGTTCCTGCATGTCGGTGACCGCTGTTTCGAGGAGGGTCACCGCGGATTCGCCGGTGTCGGCGTAGCGGGCAAAGAGGGTGCGGCCGTAGGACAGTTCCATTCGTTTGGGGTCGATGGCCCACACCTGCGCGGTTCCATCCGCGAGGGCGGGGAGCATGGCGCGGATGGCCGACCAGATCACCGAGCCCTTGCCCGCACCCGTCACCCCGACCACCAGGACATGGGTCCCGTGCAGCTTGAGCAGCCAGGGTGTGCCGTCTTCTCGCTGGCCGACCGGGAGAGCGTCCAGGTCGGGGACCTCAGGCACGGGTAAGGCGTCGATGGGGTTGGCGAGGGTGTCGCGTCGGGGGAACTCCAACACGATGTCGCGGGCACCGAGGGTGGTGACGCGGCAGGAGGGTGCGCCGAATCCGTGGGCCAGCTCGGTCACGCGCTCCTCGAAGTGCGCGGGTGTGGTGCCGGCTACCAACCTCACTCGAACCCGGTCGGACCACTGCGAGCAGGTGACCCGGCGGATGCGGGGCAGGTATTGGCGTTCGGCGTAGGTCTCGGCCAACCCGGCGACGACCAGGACGGGTTGCCAGTGGCGCCGGTAGATCCACACCCACCGCCACGCCGCCACGACCCGAAGGCCGAGGAGGGTGCGAAACGTCGAGGGCCAGCGCCGCCACCACACCAACAACCCGATATCGACCACCGACCACAGGGCCGCCAAAGCGCCCCACCCGAGGAAGTAGCCGACCAGCCCCGAGACCGTCACGGTCCCCACAGCCACGGGGAAACGGAAGGGCAGGCGGGCGAGGAAGGCAACGATGCGGCCGATCCAGCGCCCGATGATCAGGATTCCCGGAGTCTCAACAACGGGGGTGGAGAAGCGGAACGCGTGGGCGGGAACCGGGGCGGTCAACGTGACCTGATGGGTTCCGGGCTTGTTGGACAGCATCAGAACCCCTCCCCGTTGATCCGGGCGCGTGCGGCGGTGAGTTGGGCGCGTGCGTTGGCCGCCACCCGGATCGCGTCGGGGTCGGGTGACTCGTGCGCGATGCGGTCCATCAGGTCGGCTTTGCGTTGGAAGAACGCGAGGTTGTCGGTGGGGGTGAGGTCGGTTCGAGCGGCGCGGGTCTGCACGTCAGTGAGGAAGTCCGCGATGTCGCTGGCGGTCACCGGGCGCGGGTGTTGGGGGGACGTCATAGCCTGTAGGCACCTCTTCTTGTTGTTCGGTTGGGAGACCGTGGAGCTTTGAGAGGGTTTTCGGGGCGGTCTGGTGTTGGCGCATCAGACCGCCCCACTCGCGTGTACGGGGGCTTACGCGGCGTCCTTGGCCGCAGCGGGCGGAGCCGGGGAGCGGCGGTTACCCGAGGTTCCGGGGGTTTTCACTCCGCGAGCGCGCAGGGAGTAGGCCACCCGGGGACGACGCCCCGAGTCGTCGACGTAGGGCATGACCGCCATCGCCTCGAACTCCACCGGCCGAAACGGCAACCCCGGGACCTCATCAGGCAGGGTCGGGCAGTGCTCGGCGGCGACCTTGACCTTCACACTCTTGGCCTTGCCCCGCGCGTTGGGATCGGCGTCGATCACATCCACCGCCCACAACGGCAACCCGTTGTCCTTGTCGGTCTGGGGCTTCTTCGTCTCGAAGTCCGTGATCGCCTCCACCCCCAGCGCGTAGGCACCGTTGGGGAAGACCACACCGAACTCCACCGGCAACGCACCCTGAATCGCCATCAGTCAGCATCTCCACTCTTTGTTCACCCCCCTCGACAGTGCGAACCGTGCGCCGCAAGACAGACTGTCTAGGGGGTATGGACAGTGAAGATAGCAAACGACCCGAGCGACTGTCCAGGGGGGCTAGTCAGTTGCCGGGTCGCCAGACGGCGGCGGTGGCGTCATCGTGGTGTTTGGAGCGCGGCCAGCGCTCACCGTCGTTGTCGGAGTTCTCGGCGTGGCGTACCTGATCGATCAGGGCGCGTGGCCCTTCTGCGGCGAGCAGGTCGAGGGTGGCGCGCCAGGTAGCCAGACCGAACCGGTCGGTGAGGCGACTCGCACCGTCGGAGAGCAGCGCGAACCCGTCCAGGTCCGCGAGTGGCACGCTTCCCGTGATCGCCTCGTAGGCGCTGTGGGGCGTGGCCGCAGCGACCCAGAACCCGCCGGAGGCGTTGCGGCGTTTGGACAGCCCGGTCTCGTAGTCGCGGCGCTCTTGGCCCTGTTCATGCCCGGCGGAGGGGGGCGTGTGTCGCCGTAGTTCGCGGCTGACCTGGCCCAGGCGGTCATCGGTGATGGCTACCGGGTCAGCGCCGCGCACGTCCAGCAGCAGCACCGAGTCCGAGAGCACCAGATAGTCCAGGTGCTCACCGGTGAGGCGGACCAGGACCACGGTGGCCGAAGGCGTGTCGGGGTTGTCCAGGTCGCAGGTGTGGGAATGCAGGGACGCGGTGGCGGTGATCGCTTCAGCCAGAGCGTCGGCCAGCTTCCCATCAGACCGAGTCGTGGCAAGCAGGAGCGCGCCGAGGGTGCGGGTGTACCAGGCCACCCCGTGAACACATCCGGAATCGATGTGCTCAGGTGCGCCGGCCCCGTCCAGGAGCACCGCCGCGTTGGTGCTCACGGCGGCGAAGTCCTCGTTGTCGCGGTCGGTGCGGCCGGGGTCGGTGGCGAGGCGGTAGGGCAACGGGTCAGTCCTGGTCGTGGCGGTACAAGGGCGTGGCCAGCTCGGTCCTCACGGGTTCGCTGGTGTGGGGGTCGTACTCGGTGCGCACCAGGACCGAGAAGTTCTCACCGGCCACCTGCCCCCACAGCGTCGCGATATCCGTGGACAGCAGATGTGCCACCCCCAGCGAGCCCACCGGGTGAATCCCGGCGATGGCCAGGATCGAGCCCTTGCCATCAGGCCGGGGCAGCCGACCGAGATAGGCCATGTCATCGGCGCGGGCCGGAGTCTCATCCGAACCGGCCCGATACACGGTTTCGGTGCGGGTGTCGCGCAACTGCCAGGGCCGACCGTCTTCGCGTTCCCAGCGAAACACGGGGTCCTTGTCGTAGGTGAGGCGCATCGCCTCAGACATGCGCGGCCCACACACCACCACCAGACCGGGGCGGTTCAGGTCGATCTCACCAGCAGCGGAGACGTGATCGTCGGTGACGGTGAGGTCGAAG
Source organism: Nocardiopsis ansamitocini (assembly GCF_030268225.1). Classification (GTDB taxonomy): domain Bacteria; phylum Actinomycetota; class Actinomycetes; order Streptosporangiales; family Streptosporangiaceae; genus Nocardiopsis_D; species Nocardiopsis_D ansamitocini. The sequence continues at coordinate 129,271 of NZ_BSQG01000011.1, forward strand.
CTTCGCACCAGGTCTTCCAGGCGCTTGCCAGTGTTGAGGTCTTCCAGCGAGACCACCGAGCGGTCTTTGTCGGGGTCGTGGCGCAGTGGCGTGACGATGGTGACCGTGCCCGAGCCGAAGAACGCCCCTTCCGGAGCGGGGCCGGAGTGGCGGATCTGGTGGATGCGCCCACGGCTCAGACCCGCCTGCGCGGCGATCTGGGCGTAGGAGAGCCCTTGAGCGTGCAGGTCTTGGATCATGTTCCGACGAAGCCGCGACAGGTCGGTGACTTCCTGCTGTGCTTCGGCAAGGCGTTCGGTGGCCGCGCGCAGCAGAACGAACGGGTCATCGATCGCCGCGATGCGTTCGTACTCACTCGACACGCGAGCTCCCCCTTTGAATCGGTCTCCTTCAAAGCTTAGAGCTCTAGACAGTGGCGGGTCGACGACCTCACCAGATGAGGAACTGACCGCCTTGAACAGCCTACGGCGCCGAGGGATGGGAGGCCCGGTCATGAAGCGGAGTCAGCGACCAGTTCGGCCCAGATGCGCTGTCCGGACGGGAAACAGTCCTGTCCCCACTCCTTGGCCAGCAGGGCGACGATGGCCAGGCCACGGCCGTTTTCTTGATCAACTGGGGGGAGCTGGGGGTTCAAGTCCACATCGTTTTCGGAGCCGAGATCGACCACGCTCACCCGCACCACACCCGAGCGCACTTCCAGCCCCAGGATGAAGGAAGCCGAGTACTCCCCGCTCAGTGAGTGCAGCACCGAGTTGGTGACCAGCTCGCTCACGATCAGCTCGGCACTGTCAACGCTTGGGTGCCCGGCGAGTACTTCCCGGGCGAACGAGCGCGCTTCGCCCACCTTGTCCAGCAAGGCAGGGAACATCCGCGACCACTGTCGATCCATCACGACCACCATCGTCTAGAGGACTACGCAGTTCAATGCTCAGCAGCGTAGACCTCTAGACGATAGTGATTCAATGATTTCACTGAATCACTGTGGTGAGCTTCCTGAAGTCGTCCCGGATCTCCCGCAGTAGCGCCCGCGCGTCATCCCCGGTCAACGCGGACGGCTCGATCGCCTCATAGGCAGCCCGGTAGTCGGCCACGGCATCCGGCTCGGTGATGGTCAGCTCAGCCGTGAACGTCTCCACCGAAACCGCCGTGTCGTCGTAGATCGTGAACCCATGCGGAGGCACCACGTTCAACCCCGCCGACCATGGGATCACCCCAAACCAAACAGATTTTTGTTCCATAACTGAAATTAGATAATCAATCTGACCAGGCATAATTGTTACGGAACCAGGCCAAGTTCGAAGCGCACCCTCAGTAACTAAAAATTCGAAAAAACAATCAGGATCACGAAAAAGATTCCATTCGACTCGACGGCCAGCTTTAACCAAATCAGAATATTCAGAAATGCGGAGCAGTCTAGGAATAACGGCAGATTGAAATTCTGCCACAAAGGTGGCAGATTTCTCAAACCCTCGAATATTTTCAGACTTTAGAGAAAAACCCGAATCAATTCGACGTACATTTTTAGCTTCATAAACCAAACGAGCGTCAAAGAAAAGGGTCTCTATTCTCCGATCGCGCATCGGCAAAGTCGAAATGATCCGATCAAGCACTCTGAAAGACCGAATTTTGTAGCCATTTTCAACTCGTGAGAGCGTAGACTGGTCAATTTCTGCCCGCCGAGCCAACTCCCGACCCGACCAACCGACTTCCAATCTTAATTGCTTTATTTTTTCGCCTATTTTTTTAAGTTCAGCATTTTCCAAATTTCAACTTCCCGCCAGTTAAAAAGCTTCACTCATCCTAATTTTCTTCGTCAACAAAAAGGACGCTAGGCACCTCCGCTGCACCCCCTTCAACCAGAATAACCGGATCACCAGGCTCAATATCATCGTCTTCAAAATCTACCCCGGAATTAATCCGCTCGACCCTCTTCTCCCATTTTGGCGAAGAGAATAGCTGACTAATCGCCACACCACTTCCGCCAACATTAACGGTTTCCGACCGGTAAGTCCGAAGTAGCGCCATTCTTGCAGAGACCTTGACTACTCTTAGTGGGAGTTTGACTTTACGCATCCCCCCAAGCTTTTCTCCAGTATCTGGATCTTCAATAACCTCTATCTCTTTAGGTAGGACAACAAATACAAAATCAAGGTCGACCCCGTCCTCTTCCCCCTTATTGATCAGCATCTCCCTCTCACTAAGGATCCGGACTACTTTTCCAGAAATCGAATTACTCATTCTCGCTCTCCATTCATCTTCTCTAGCCGCAATTCTTGTTCGCGAGTGGCATAATCAAGAGCTTCGGGAGCAATATCTCCCCAATTTTGGATTGCAGTCGTTGTCTGATGATGGACGTTATCCAAATCAGATCCAACTCTTTCTAAAATATTATTAATTCTATCTAGCATAATCTGTCTTTCTTTAAAACCTTCCAGAAAATCGGCTCGTCCAATCTGAACTGTTTTTATAATCTTTTTCAAATAAAGTAGGACGTCAAATAGATGCCTAATAGAACCTTGAACATGACTTGAGATAATTTCAGAAGTCTTGTCTTTTTGAAAAGTGCTCCCCAAGCGTGCTCCCGCCACTGCTGAAGCCACTTGAAGCATGGCACTCAAAGTTGGTCCCGGATTAGCTAGAAGAAGAGAAAGTGAGCAAACAAGCAGGAAGCCTGTAAGTAAAATCATTTCCCAGATTTTTCGACGTTTACTTATATTCGAAACAAAACTCCCCTTTCTCTCTCTATGAAAATCTTCTTTCATATTCCCCGAATCCAATCAAATAGTAATTTAAAATCGAAGTCTGCCGAATTATTCTATATGAAATCAAGGCTCCGGCGCTTCGCGCCTTCGCAGTGGGGCGGCTGGGCCCAGGCTGCGGGCTGCCGCCCGGTCCTGGGCCCAGCCGCCCCACGTAAATGGTTTATTCGGTTTTTTGAGCATCCCAGCACTCTGCTTGACGCCAAGGCATCGCTAAAACTGACGTTTCTTGCAAGCTCTACGTCTGCTGTGGCCGCTTGTGGCTGATGGCGTCCTCGGATCGCGTGGCACTCGTTCGCGCGACACTGTCTGTCTGTGGTTCCGTCCTCAGCGCGACCGAGCACCACGCCCCGAGGCCGTGGCGAGCCGCCGCTGTGGTGACCCGAAGCACGGGTGACCGTTCCCGTCGCCCATCCCCGTTCGCTCACCGCACCGCCCCCTTCCGAGAAGGCTATACACAGTGGGTGACATCACTTGGAACTGTCGTCGTGCCAGATTCTTGCCAGATGCAGCGGCCAAACAAGGTGACTGGCGGGGACTCAGCAGACACGTCTTCAAATAACCGCAGTTCAGCGAAGTACCAGGTCAGCACTGATGTCCGTAGGACGCTTCCCAAGCTGATAGCGCGGGTTCGATTCCCGTCATCCGCTCCGCAGCACGAAGGCCCAGGTCAGGGATAGTTTCCCGAACCTGGGCCTTCGTCGTTCCAGAGGCGTTTTCAGGGCCGCGTGCCCGCTACGTGCCCGATGGCCTGTCGCCGCCGTCCTCTTCCGACGGGTCGGGCCGACTCTCGCGCCACTGGTTCAGCTCCTTCTCGGCCCGCTCCCCCAGCGCGTCGGCCAGTTCCCGAGCCCGGTCGTCCCGCGCGTGGAGGTAGACCAGAGCCGCTCGCGTGCTGGAGTGACCCATCCGCCACGCGAGTTCGCACACGAACGCCCCGACCTTCTACCGCGTAGGTGTTCCCGGGGGCGGACGTCCTCCAGGCCCACGGCCGTGCAGGCGTCCCCCAGTACTTCGAGAAGTTGACCCGACGAAGCCGATTACCGCGCACATCAACGAATCGGACACACCGAAGCCGCAGGTGAAGGAGGAAGCGGGCTGGTTGTCCTTGCCGACTCCTCCGCAACCGGCAAGACCAACACCTGCTGGCAAACTGTCCAACCTTTGGCAGGCCTCGGTTGGCGGCTGTGGCATCCGTTCGACCCAAGCCGCGCCGTCAAATCATCCCATTTCACCAGCCTCCCGGTACCGTGGCCGCTGGTTGTATCCATACTCCGGGTTGTTCGCACCGTGTTCGACGATCAATACGTTCTCACGTCGACGAACTTCGCCATCTGTGGCGGTCTCGGACTGCCAAAGAATCTGTTTGCGAATCACGAAATCCTGAAGTTCGGCATGGTCGAAGTCTCGATAAAGAAACTCCTTCGAAGGGCTCCCAAAGTAGGTCAGTCGACTATCAGTGAGATCTGAACCGACATAGATTTTCCCGTTGGGATAAGTGATCTTGTAAATGACCTTCATGCGATAACTTTAACAACCCAAGCTGACAAAAACCCCAGTGCGGTTGACAGTCTGACCACCAGCGGCATCAGAGGGCTCACACCCCGATGGGCCTTGGAAATGTGACCGATCCCGTTGCGCTCACAGAGTTCACGCCAGACCCCTGAGGGAACGAGATGGTGGCGCCTGTCCGCTGGCAGCAGGGTTCCAGCTCGCCTCTTCCTCCCGCTTAGGAGAGACGTGCGTTTCTCACCGAACCCGTGAGTCCATGCCACACCTGGCAGCCAAAAACGGGGACATTGGCCATAGCGGAGAACTAAAGAAAATCGCTTCAGGAAACGAAGCGCACTGGAAACCTCCAGAAGAGTTTCCGGCTATCCAAACTGACGAAACGAGCATCATTCCCATTACCTCCTTTCCACACAGCACTCCGTCAATTGAATATTCGATTCAAGCTGTGACCCGTGAGGGTGACCTGGGCGGCGCAGGTCGTACACCCGGAGGGTGCACGGGGTCCAGTGCAACGTGGAGGAACTCGGCGCAACGGGGGATGCGCAGTGCCGCCGTCTGCGGATTCTCGTATTTTGGCAGTTCACGCCGCTACCGGCGGGCAGTTCGATTCCCGTCATCCGCTCCGCAGCACGAAGGCCCAGGTCAGGGATGGTTTCCCGAACCTGGGCCTTCGTCGTTCCAGGGGCGTTTCAGCGCTTCCGTGCCACATACGTGCCACACACCGGACGCGAGGGATCAGCGGCGAGCCCTGACAGGTCCGAACCCTTCAGCCGATCTGGCGCTCCACCAGGTCGGCTGAAACCAGATCCGGACGTGTGCGCCGACTCTCCGTGAAAGATCGCGTTGCGCCGGTCAGCCGCTCCGCATGACGGCGCGAGCCTCGACCGCGTCGATCAACTGTTCCTGACGCCTCGCAGCCTCGGCACGCCCGCTTTCGGGCACGGTGCGCAGTGCCTTGCGTCGGCTGCCCCTTCGCGCCAAAGCCAGGGCGTGCGAACGTTCCATGCCGACCTTCTCGCCTTCCTCGGCCAAGGCCGCGAGAACACGACGACGATAGGAGCGACGGATAACGAAATACAGGACCATCACGACCGTGAAGTTGAGCAGCACCTTGAGCAGGATGCCTGCCCCATCCGGCAACAGGGGCGAGTTGAAGAGCAAATGCAGGCCGATCGCCGTCACCACCAACAGGGCCGCAGTCACCGCGCGGCGGGGATCGGGCCGCCAACCGCTCGCGGCCAGCAGTCCGACGGCCGTACCGGTAAGAGCCGACAGCGCCCAATGGGTACCCAGCCCGGTGACCAGCACCCGCACGACCGACGACAGCGTCGCCGCGAGAAGACCGTTCACCGCTCCGGTCTGGATAACCGAGATGAGCGCATAGAGGAAGTTCTCGACGCCTTGGAAACCCAAACCGGCCAGGGCCCCGATCACAAACCCGTCCACCGGCCCGCGCACCACGCGCGGGAAGGCGAGAGCGATCAGGACGATCCCCACAAGCTTGAGCAGTTCCTCGTTGAAAGGACCGGTCAGCGCCGCCTCCCACGCGGTTGCACCGTCGAGTTTGGCCAAAATCCCGGACAGCTCGTTGTTGGCCATTAGGGCCAGACCGGCGGCACCCGTGAAACCCCAGGCCACCGCTATCAGTGAGACGCTCGCGGCGGGAGGGCGGACCGGTCGGATCCGCCGTAGTACCCAGTAACCGAAGAGCAGGGTCAAGGCGCAGACCACGAAGGCCAGGGCGGCAACGCCGGGGAAGACGCGGATCTGTCCCCAGAACTGGAAAGCCAGTGTTCCCGCGCTGAACAGACACAGGAATGCCAGCGCGAGTTTCGCGGCCGGAGCCACCGACGTCCGGCCCTCAACGTCGCTTTTTTCGGTGCCTGCCGGTTCCGTGGTGGAGACGGGGAAGTCGCCTCGCGGGCCGGGAACCGCATCGACGGTGTCCCTGGGGAGAAAGGGGTTCTCCTGCGCTTGGCTCATGCATCCTCCTTTTTGTCGGCGAAGACCACGGACCTGGAGGCTGCGCCCAGGACCTCTTCCACGTCCGTCGAGTGCTCTTGCGCGCTGAGAAGCATCTGCACGGCCGCTTCACCGTCAGGGGCCGGATACAGCACCGCTACCGCCTCGTGCCCGCCTCCCCGGACCGCGCCCGTGAGCCCTTCCACCCCCTGGTCGGAGGTGATCGGTGAAGGCGTTGCCAATCGGGTTCCGGGAGCCTTTGTCCGGAGGATGTCTCCCATGCCCTTCCACAACCGGGCGGCGTCGGCTGTGGTCCCCCCGGCCAGAGTCACGGGAACGACCTGAAGTCGGAGCGGCCCCCGTACGAACAGTTGGGCTTCGTTCGTAAACCTCTCGGCGTCGAAATCGCGCACCCAACCGCCCTCGGCCAGGGTCAGGGAGATCCGGCGTTGCGCGTCCTCTTCGAGGACGACCTCCGCCCCGACGGGCACGGGCTTGGTCCCCGGCAAAATCGTGTTGACCGCGAGGGCGCCCCCGACCAGAAGGACCACCACCGCCAGGGCCACACCCATCACAGCCCACTGCCTTCCCGTCGACCGCGTGCCCGACTCTGTCGGTTGCGCCATGCTGTGCTCCTCCATCCACACGGTTACCGGCTTCCGTTTTTTGAGGAGACAACCGTGGAGCGATCAGCCCAAAAGGACACGGCGCCTTTTGCGCATATTTCACTTCTTCATGGCGAATCGATCGATGATCGGGAGACTCGATCGCATGGGAACAAAAGTTCAGAGGTCCGGGCCGGAGCCCAACGGACTCCGTACCCCAGTCGGCGCACAGGACCGACGCGACGTCGGCGGCTGACCGGGATCAGAGGTCCGGGCCGGAGCCCAACGGACTCCGTACCCCAGTCGGCGCACAGGACCGACGCGACGTCGGCGGCTGACCGGGAAACGTGACGGCGGGCAGCGGCGTGCACCGTGAAGCCCCAGGCGCACACAGCGGTGGCCTGGCCATGGACAGTCGCTGTCGTTCTCGTCCGGAAGGCCGAGTCGACTCTTCCCCACCACCCGGTTCGGGTTCTTCTCGGCCCGCTCCCCCGATGCGCGACCACCCCGACCACCGGGTCGGGATGGCACGGCGACACTCGCCAAGTGCACCTTTTGCCGGAAACGATCGGTTTGATGGCTTCCCGTGCGAGGGGTTGGGCTCTACGCTCGGCGCGAGTGCTTTTGCCGATCAGTGCGGCACGGGTTCTTCTTGCCGGCAGGAATCATGCGATGGGAAACAGGTTCGTTAGCGTGCGCGACAAGACAAAGCAGTCCGCGGTGATGTTGTTGGCGGTCGGTCTCGCCTGGTTGGTGATCGGCGTGATGCGGCTGTCCGAGGCCAACTGGATGACGTGGCTGTCGTTCGCGGTTTCCGCGATCTTCGTCTTCCTGGGCGTCACGCAGTGGATCAAGCACCGCAATCACGCCGGCTCGCCCGATCCCGAACAGCCCGCGCCGTAGGCCGGGGGCGCGGCGGCGACGCCCTCACCGAGGACGCGGGTCGTTCGCCGCCGGGACGACCTCGCCGCGTTCGCCCTCCGGCTCGGCCGGGACCACCAGGAGCGCGGAGACGAGTGGGAGAACCCGGGCCTCCACCGTTGCCTCGAAGCGCTCGCCTGATGGATCGGAAGCGCCGACGGCTGGGTACGACAACACCCGTCGCACTTCCTCCTGACGGGGACCGGACCTTCTTCTCCAACGCCCTCAGCGGCCACCGTCTGCGAATGACCCGCCGTTGCGACCGGCACACCGGTCGGCCTCTCGGCCAACCATCCCCGCTCACACGACAGGGAACCGCGGGTCGGGCGGCTAGGAGGCCCGCCCGACCCACGGTCGGCAACTCTGTTCGGTTCGGGGTCAGCCGGTGTAGGTGGGGACGTCTTCGACGGGGGTGGCCGGGGTAGGCCGCTCCGACTCAACCGGGGTAGGCCGCTCCGACTCAACCGGGGTAGGCTCCTCCGGCTCGGCCGGGGTAGGCCGCTCCGACTCAACCGGGGTAGGCCGCTCCGACTCAACCGGGGTAGGCCGCTCCGACTCAACCGGGGTAGGCTCCTCCGACTCGGCCACCGGACGGGGGGCGGAGTCCTCCGCGAGAGCGGTTCCGAGTGCGCCGAACCCCAGCATGCCGCCGCACAGGGCGACGATCGCTGCGCCGTTGACCAACGTCGACTTGAGTGTCATGTGTCCTTGTCCTTTGTGCTTCTGTGTTGGGTGGAGGGGACGGGGTTCAGACCCCGCCCCGGCGTCCTGGAAGGTATGTGGAGCGTGTCGCGCGGACCGGGCCGCGGCGCGCTCAGCTGATGACGACCGGGGTCCCCAGTCCGAGGTTCTCCGCGATCCAGGTGATGTCGGCATTGGTCACCCGTACACACCCGTGGCTGGCAGGTCCGCCGAGCGCGTCGTCCTCGTTGGTGCCGTGGACGGCGAGTTGGCCGGGACCGCCGGCGAAGGACTCCAGTGTCGGGGAGAAACCGCTCAGCCCGTAGGCGTAGGCGCCGTAGGGGGTGTCGTCGGTGGGCGGCTTGATGAGCTCGGTGAAGTAGTAGGTCCCGGGCGGGGTGGGCGTCTCCTCCTCTCCGGAGGCGATGTCGCCCTCCCGCATCACCTCGTCGCCCTGGTAGACGGTGAAGCGGTGCTCGTCGAGGTCGACCTCCAGACGCTGGTCTGTCCGGACGAGCTCGACGTCGGCGGCCTTCACCCACCCGGTGCTGCCGTTGGGCCGCACCGGCAGGAGCACGTTCAACCAGTCCCCATCGGTGGCTCCGACCAGGAACGTGAGCGGCGCCCCGTACTCGTTGGGGCTGGCCATCGTGGTGACTTCACCGCCCCCCTTCTCCGTGTGGACATCGATGCCGTCTCCGGTCACGGTGGCGATCTCGACGGAGAGTTCCTCACCCTGCCGCGCGGACTCCTCGACGGGGGCGGCCTCGGACTGCGCGCCGCAGGCGGCGAGGGTGAGCGCCAGGAGCAGTCCCGCGACGGTTCGCACGGCCGCGGCTCCTGCGGAACGCGGGAAGCGGTTGGTGGGCATGGGGGTCCAATCTGGTCGGCGACCACAGCGGTCGAGCGGGTGCCACTGCCGCTACAGCCGTGTCGCACAAGGCTCGACGGCCGGCGGGACCAATTTCGGTTCTACTGCCGGGAGGGTTTCCTCCGGCCCGCTGGAAGCTTCACCGATGAATGTGAAGAACCCGCGAGGAAAGCGTGCGCAACCCGTGCGTTCGCGCCCGACGCCGGTTATCCGCACGTTTGGGAACATACGATCGGTTTCGCGCTCGGCCTTCCCCCGGCGCGGTCCCGGAAAGCGGAAAGGGAAAACGCGTGTGCGCACACGTGCTGGTGGCCGAGGACGACACCATGCAGGCGGAGGTGATCCGGCGCTACCTGGAGCACGACGGCCACGCGGTGCTGGTGGTGCACGACGGCCACGCCGCGATCGCGGCGGCCCGCCGACACCGTCCGGACCTCATGGTCCTGGACGTGATGATGCCGGGGACCGACGGCCTGGAGGTCTGCCGGATCCTGCGCGCGGAGTCCGACGTCGCGGTCCTGATGCTGACCGCGCGCTCGACCCAGGACGACCTGCTCGCCGGGCTCGACCTGGGCGCCGACGACTACATGACCAAGCCCTACAATCCGCGGGAGCTGATGGCACGGGTGCGGACACTGCTGCGTCGGGTGCGGCGCACCCAGCGCCCCGAGGACCGCACGCTTCGGGTCGGCGCCGTGACCGTGGACCCGGTGCGTCACCTGGTAGAGGTCGCGGGGAGCCGGGTGGGCTGCACGCCGGTGGAGTTCCAGCTGCTGGAGGCGCTGTGCGCGGAGCCCGGGCGGGTGTTCACCCGGGCCCAGCTGCTGGAGCGCGTGCACGGGGCGGCGCTCTACATCACCGAACGCAGCGTCGACGCACACATCAAGAACCTGCGCCGAAAGATCGAACCCGTGCCGCGACGGCCGGTGCGCCTGCTGACCGTCTACGGGGTCGGCTACAAACTGGTGGACCCGGAGTCCGGACATGCGTAGACGCCGGCCCCGTACGCGAACGCCCGGTCCCCGCCCCCACAACCGGCTCTCCGTCCGGCTGATGGGCGGCTTCGTACTGGTGGCGGTCTCCTCGGTGACCGCCACCGCGTGGGTCGCCGTCCAGGGCACGTCGGGGGCGATCCTCACCGAGCAGGGCCAGACCCTGGCCGATGACACCCGCATCTACGACGAGCTGCTGGGGTACGCGGCAACGCATTCGGACTGGGCGGACTCCGGCGGACTCGTGTCGGAACTGGCGGACGACACCGGGCGCCGCATCACGCTGACCACGCAGGAGCGACGGACCATCGCCGACTCCGCAGTGGAGGGGACTCCTCTCCGGGGGCGGGTGTCCTCGGTGCTCGATCCGCTGGCGGTCGACGCGGCCCTGGTCGCGGAGGCGTCGCCCATCGACTCCCGCGCGGTGGGGCCGTTCGCCCTGACCGACGAGGAGAGGGCGGAGAAACTGGAGCTGGCCGAGGCCATCGTCGACTGCCTCACACTGTTGGGCGTCGAGTCGCGGGTGGTCGTCAACCCCAGCGGGCGTCCCGGCGTGGACACCCGGTCCACGTCGCTGAGCGGTATTCGGCGGACCGTTGCGGAGGCGGCGGAGCGTCCGCCGCCGGGCCACTGCGTCGAGGCGCTTCCGGTGGCCTCACCCCTCCCCGTGGTACCCGTACCGGAGGAGCCGACGGAATTCGACGAAGATCTCCTGGTCCAGGGGTTCCCGATGAACGACGGCCTGGCCGAACTGGCCTTACCCACCACAACGGAACGCGACGCTCTGGAGGAGTTGAATGCGCTGTTCTCCGAGTGCGTCGGAGCGGAGGCGCGAACCCCGGCCCTGGACCTGGCCGATGCCCTGCCGTTGCTGGAACCGTCCGACGCCGGGAGCAGCGACCACCCGTCCGATCCGTGCGTGGAGTCGGCTCGGCGCGAACTGCTGGGCCCGTTCACCGCACCGGCCGCGCTGCTGTTCATCAGTGACCCGGTCGAGGAGGAATCCTCGGGGCTGGCCCTGTCCCGGGAGGGGATGACGCGGATCGTCGGACTCGTGGCGGTCGTCCTCGCCCTGGCGGTAGGGGCGAGCATCATGCTGTCCTCCCGTCTCACCCGGCCGTTGCGCATCCTGACCGACGCGGTGCAGCGCGTGGGCTCCGGCGAAGGGGCAACCGGTGTCAGCGTGTCCGATCGCGGGGAGATCGGACAGTTGGCGGAGGCGTTCAACAACATGTCGCATCGGTTGGCCCGGTTGGAACGCCAGCGCAAGGACATGATCAGCGACATCTCACACGAACTGCGCACACCGCTGGCCAACATCCGTTCCTGGCTGGAGGCGGCGCAGGACGGGTTGGCCGACCTCGACCACGCGCGCAGGGCCACCCTCATCGGTGAGGCCCTGCTGCTGCAACGTCTCATCGACGACCTCCAGGATCTGGCGCAGGCCGATGCCGGGAAACTGCGGCTCTATCCGGAACCCGTCGACATGAGCGAGATCGTCGCCCAGGTGGTCGCGGGACACCGCAGGGGAGCCGAGAGCGGCTCGGTGAACCTGGCCGGCACCCACAGCGGCGACGTCACCGTCTCCGCCGACCCGTCCAGGATGCGTCAGGCACTGGGCAACCTGGTCTCCAACGCGTTGCGCCACACACCTCCGGGCGGCCGGGTCACCGTGCGCGCCTTCCGGGTGCACCGCGAGGTCGTGGTCGAGGTCGAGGACACTGGAGAGGGGATCGCCTCCGACCATCTCCCTCTGCTGTTCGACCGGTTCTGGCGGGCCGACAAGTCACGCAGCCGCCGGACCGGTGGCAGCGGCCTGGGGCTGGCGATCGTGCGCCAGATCGTGGAGCTGCACGGCGGCCGGGCCACGGCCGCGAGCACTCCCGGCGAGGGAAGCGTGTTCACCCTTGCCCTGCCTGCCGACACCCCGGAACCGGTGGACACCGATGCACGGTAGCGGGCCGGGGCGGTACCGCTGTTTGAGGGGGTTTCCGGTTGGGCCCTGAGCGTGTCGTCACGTATTCCGGAAGTGGTTATCAATCCGCTTCGACTTCACCTCCCCAAATCAGCCCTTTGAGTGACTATTGAAAAACTCTCTGTACTCATTGCAGGTCGATAGCCAAATTACGCACGGCGGCGCCGAGTGGGACTGCCGGACCCCAGAAGGAACAAAGCACACTTAACCCGCCATTGAATGACTTTCCGCTCTGCCCATTGGCCCGTCGAGGACGCTTCTGCTAAGGACGACACGGGCGCAGCACCGGACCCATATTCCAGCGGATACCGAAATCGGCTACGCCACACCGGGTCGGTGGTCTTTACTCAAGGTAGCGACCCGATGACGAACCCCCGACAGTCGCGGGACCGGCATCGGTCGCAGCCGCCCCACCGCGGCGCGCCGCAGACCGCCCCCGCGACGCGGCGCGCCCGGCGATCCAAGGTCTGGAGGAAAGCGCAGTGCCGTCAGCACGCACGCGACGGAACCAGTCGATCAGGTCCCGCCTTCGCAGAATCGTCCTCGCGCCCACGGCAGCCCTCGTCGTCCTGTGGTTGATCGTCAGTTGCTACCTCGGCTACAACGCCGCTTTGCAGTACGCGGTGAGTCGGGGCAGCTACGAGATCCTGGTTCCGGCCGCGCATGCGCTCGTGGCGGTGATGGACGAGCGCTCGGCGACCATCGCCTACATCGAGGCCCCCGCGGAGACCGGGGACGACCTGAACCGCGCCCGCGAGACCTCCGACGCCTTCATGACCGACGTTCTCGGCAAATTCGAAGGGGTGCTGCCGCTGTCACCGGAACCGGTCCAGCAACGCATCACCGACCTGGACGAGCAGTTCGGGGCCATCTCGGACCTGCGTCTTCGCGTTGACGACGGCCAGGCGTCCCGGGCCGAGGTCCTGGAGTTCTACAACGGCCTGATCACGTCGGGGGCCGACCTCTTCGACGAGCAGTCCCGCTCCGTGCCGGCTGCCGCGGCCGTGGGCCCGGCGATCACGGCGACCTACACCTTCCGCGCACTCGACCTGTTCGCCCAGGCCGACGCGCAACTGTCGCAGGCATTCGCCACCGGCGAGCTGAGCCGCGAGGACCAGCAGGAGTTCATCCGGCTCTACGGCGCCTACCGCGAGCAGGTGCAGACGGTGGAGAAGTACCTGTCCCCCGAGCACGAGACCGCGGTCTCGGACATGTGGGAGGACCCCGATTACGTCCGCCTCACCGAACTCGCGAACGTGATCGCCTCCCGCGAGGTCACTTCCACGACCGACCCGTTCACCGGTGCGTCAGACGAGGACCTGTCCATGCCGGTGGGCGAACAGGAGTGGCGCGGCGCCTACGCGCCTGTCATGCGCGACTACACCGAGGTGGGCACCGACGAGGCGATCGCGTCGGCAGGCATCCAGGAGGGGTTCGCCAACCAGTCGGTGCTGGTGGCCGTGCTGGGCAGCCTGGGAGTGGCCGCGGCAACCGTTCTTGCGCTGATGATCTCCACGCGGTCCTCCCAGCAGTTGGTCGGCCGGTTGAGCGATCTTCGCGAAGGCACGCAGGAGTTGGCCGACCGGCGCCTGCCCGCCCTCATCGACCGCCTCGGCCGCAACGAACCCGTCGACCTCCACACCGAAGTCCCCGACCTCGACGTCGCCAACGACGAAATCGGCGAAGTCG
>NZ_BSQG01000012.1 GCF_030268225.1 Nocardiopsis ansamitocini
TAGGTGTCGCCGAACGCGGCGAAGCCGACCAGGCCGGGGTCGGGCAGGGAGTCGAAAAGAGCGTCCTCGCCGACGCCGAGCGGCCGGATGACGAGATCGGGCACGGGGGTTCCCTCCGGAGGGTGCGTTTCTGAAGCGGCGTCAAGGCGCCTCAAGACGGGACAGAGCTTGGGGCCGTTTACTTGACCATTGTCTGCTCATCCTCGACGATACAGGCGTTTTCGGTCCTGAAATTCAAAATATTTTGACCACGGCCAAGGAGGTCAGCCGAAACCGGGAGTCGAACGCGGCAAAGGCAACGCTTCCCGATCAAGTTTCCCGTTGCGGGTGAGTGGGAAACCGTCGAGCACGAAAATCACCGACGGCACCATATACGCGGGCAAACGGGACCGCAGCACTTGCCGCAATTCGTTCGGATCGAGTCCGCGACCCTTTCTTCCCACCACGTATCCGACCAGTGTCCGAATACCGTTTACCGGCGGAGCAGCGGCGACGGCGGCTTCGACACCCGGTTGGTCACGCAAGGCGGTCTCGACCTCCCCCAGCTCGACCCGGTTGCCCGCTATCTTGACTTGAAAATCCAGCCGTCCGATCAGCTTGAGCACACCGTTGGGGAAATACTCCGCCGAATCGCCGGTCGCGTACATCCGGGAGCCTGGCGAAGGGGAGAAAGGGTCGGGAACGAATCGTTCGGCGGTTCGCGCAGCGGCACCCGTGTATCCCCAGGCGAGTCCGACTCCTCCGAGGTAGAGTTCACCAGGCACCCCCACAGGCGCCAAATGGCCATCGACATCAACCACATAGGCACGTTGGCCGGCCATTGGACGACCGTAGGGAACACTGCGCCGGTCAGGGGCGACCTGATCGATTGGATAGATCACGGAGTCCATGGACACCTCGGTGGCTCCCCCGAGGCTGATCACTTGGGCAAACGGGGCGAGAGCGCGCACCCGGTCCGCCAGCCCGACCGGTATCCAGTCACCTCCGAGCAGGACCAACCGCAGCCCGGGAAGCTTTCGCACACCGAGTTTCTCCGCCGCGAACAGCACGAGGTCGAGCAGCGCAGGAACCGAATGCCATATGGTGACGCCGCACGTGCGCAACAGGTCCAGCCAGTGTGCCGGGTCACGGTCCCGCCCCGGATCGGGCAGTACGGTCGCCGCGCCGGCGATGAGCATCCCGAACAGGTCGTAGGTGGTCATGTCAAAGCCCAGCGAGGAAACCGAGAGCACCGCGTCGCCCGGACCGACCTCGAATCTCCGGTTGAAATCACCGAAGTTGTTCACCCGTCCGCGTTGCGCCAGCAGGACTCCCTTGGGGCGGCCGGTCGAACCGGACGTGTAGATCACGTAACACAGGTCCTCGACGGTCGTCGCCCCGGGAGGTTCGGCCGCTGCCGGGCTCTGTTCCCGCAGTGCGATCAGCGGTACCCCGAACGGCGCGAGCCGCTCATGCTCTTTCTCGTCCGCCACCACCATGACCGCGCCGGCGTCGTCAAGCATCAATCGCAGACGTTCGTCCGGATCGGACAGGTCGAGCGGAAGGCACGCACCACCGGCCCGCTGTACCGCCATCAGCGAGACGGGAAGATCCGGGGTCCGCCCGACAGCCACACCCACCACGTCCCCGCGCTGCACTCCTTCCGACCGCAGACGTGCGGCAAGGCCGTCCGCCTGCTCGGCGAACTCCTTGTACGACAGCTCACCGCTCGCGGTCCGTACGGCCGTCGCCCCAGGTGTTCGGCCGACGTGGCGCGTGAACAGCTCCGGCAGGGTGGCCGAGGCGGGAAACTCCGGTTCGGTCGCGTTCCACGTCTCGGCCGCCCGCCGGTGCTCCTCCTCTGTCAGAATGCGCAGTCCCGACACCTGGGACCCGGGCGCGTCAGCCATCGCGTTCAACGTCTGGTCGAGATGAGCCAGCAGGCGATCGATCCGTTCGGCGGAGAAGACGTCCGCGTCGTACCGGCAGCTGACCGCCACGCCCCCGCCCCGGTCCGCGAAGAGCAGGCTTACGTCGACCCCGGCGGGCAGCGCCGGCGGATCCTGCTCGACATCCACGCGCTCCACCTGGTGACCGGGCCACTTCGGTGCGCGTCCGGGCCCTTGGTGGTCGACCAGAACCTGATACGGGACCGCGCCGACTCCTATGACGCGGTCGAGCCGGGCGTGCCTGTGTCCGTGGGCGGCGGCGCCGTCGCGTGCGACCGCGCGCACTAGTTCTTGCACGCTCTGGCCCGGGCTGATCCGTATTCTCAGGATCAGGGGCGCGGTCGCGGCACCGACGAACCGGGGGTTCCTGCGGATGTCCGTGGTGACACCCACGAGGATGTCGTCCTTGCCCGTGTAGCGCCGCAGCACCACAGCCAGTGCCGCCATCAGTACGGCCCGGGTCGGCACCGCTTCGGTGGTCGCCAGACCGTGAGCCGCGGGACCGAGTCCGCGTTTCCTTGTCCCGACCGTATGTCGTGGTCCCTGCCGCCGCAACCGGTCGGTGGGCAGATCCAGTGCCCCGTCGGCGCCTTCGAGAGCGGCCCGCCAGAAATAGTCGCCGTCCTGGCCCGCCTCCGCGATGGGTTCGTTCCCTGGGGTGGCGTCGTGCAGGATCTCCGTGAGTTGTCCGCAGAGAACATCCATCGACCGAGCGTCGACCGTGACGGGGTGGGCGGCCAGGACCACCAGGTGGTCTTCCGGGCCGACTTCCACCAGCGCTGCCCGAGCCGTTGCCGACGCCAGGTCGAACCTGGCACGGACATAGCGTCTGACCAGATCCAGTGGTTCGTCGTCCTCGGCCCGGAATTGTTCCACGCCCAACTGTTCGGTCCGCAGCAGAACCCCCACCGGGTCCTCATCGGCCGTCCGGAAACATGTGCGCAGCGCCGGGTTGCGGTCCAACAGCGTGTGCAGTGCCGAGATGATCGGTTCCCGGTCGAGTGGGCCACGCAACCTGAGCACCAGCGACCGGTTGGCCGAACCGTCGTCGGGTTCTTTCAGCCACTGACGAAGACTTCTCCGTTGCGCCACCGAGAGCACGACCATGTCACTGCCTCTTCCCAGAAGGTTCGCCCAACAGTCGGGGGTAACGGGGAAGTGGAAATCCCGACATCAGTTTGCGAACTTCCGCACGTACGAAATCGGCCGCGAAATCGTCCAGTGCGTAGGCGCGGTCGCCGTTCGGGCGGACCGCTTCGAGCACCTGGTGGATCAGCTCTGCGCAGTGGCGCATCTCCGCTGCGCCGAAGCCCCTCTGCGCGACCGAATTCGTGCCGATCCGGATGCCGCTGCATGTCGAGGCCGATCGGCGGTCTCCCGGTACCCGGTTCTTGTTGACGATGATCCCGACACTTTCCAATGCCTTCTCGGCCACGAGCCCGCTGAGGGCGTTTCCTGTCAGGTCCAGTAGGACGATGTGGTTGTCCGACCCGCCGGAGACGACGGTGTAGCCGAGGGCCGTCAGCTCGTCGGCGAGCGCACGGGAGTTGTCCACTGTCCTTCGCATGGTCCGCCGGTAAGCCGCGGTCCGGGCTAGCCCGAGCGCACGGGCCTTCGCGGCGATCATCGGGAGGATCGGCGCCCCCTGGAAGTATGGGAAGAGCGCCCGGGCCAACTGTTCGGCCAGGGTTCGTCCGGTGTCGCCGAAGGGTGTGCCCGCGTCTTTGCCGCACATGATGAGACCGCCGCGCGGACCGGCGAGCTGTTTGTGCGTACAGGTCGTGGTGACATGGGCATGATCGATGGGGCTGGTGTTCAATCCGGCCGCGACGAGGCCGGCGGTATGCGAGATGTCGGCCATCAACAGCGCACCCACCTGGTCTGCGATACGGCGGAACCGGGCCCAGTCCACGTTTCGCGGATACGCGGTCGCACCACAGATGATGAGCTTCGGCCGGTGGAACGCCGCCAAGGCGGCGGCCTCGTCGTAGTCGATGAGGCCGTCGGCGTCCAAGCCGTAGCCGATCGCTTGGAAATACGTTCCGGAGTAGGCGGCTCGGGAACCGTGAGTCAGGTGCCCGCCCTGGTCAAGCCGCATCCCCATGATCGTGTCCCCTGGTCTCAACAGACTGGAGAGCACCGTGTAGTTCGCGGTGGTGGCCGAATGCGACTGGGTGTTGACGTACTGGGCCCCGAAGACCTCCTTGGCCCGATCCACGGCGAGCCGCTCGATCACGTCGGCCTGCTCGCAGCCGGCATGGTAGCGGGCCCCGGGGTACCCCTCCGCGGTGACGTTCATCGCGGCGGAGGAGAGGCAGGCCAAGACCGAGGGGTCGGTCACGCTCGAAGACGCGACCAACGACAACGCGGATTCCTGGCGTTCGTGCTCACCGCACAGGGCGTCGTGGAGCTCGGGGTCATCACCCGCCAGCAGTTCCACCGCCGAAAGGACGAAATCGCCGAGTGGTGTCCCGGCTGAAGTCACTGATGCCCTCGATTCGTGTGAAGATCCGACATGGCTACAAGGATCCTGCGCTTACCGGTGAACGGTTCCCGGGCGTGCGCGGCCAAAAAGTTGTCCACCACCAGAACGTCCCCCCGTTCCCAGTCATAGGAGACCGCCGCGTCCCGGTAGAGCTCGCGGATCAGGTCGACGACCTCATCCTCGATCGGCTCCCCGTCCCCGTAGTAGGCGTTGCGTGGTAGGCCCTCGAACCCGAACTCCTCGACGAGCATCGAGGAAATCTCGGCCGGGAGATTCGAAACGTGGAACAGGTGGGCGTGGTTGAACCAAACGGCTTCACCGGTGACCGGGTGCGCACTCACCGCTTGACGTACCGATGTGGTCCGCAGGCCGTCGTTCCCGACCCAGGAGAACTCGGTTCCTGCCCGGCGGCAGTACTCCTCGGCCTCGGCACGGTCGGTGGTCTGGAACGCCTCCTGCCAAGGCAGGTCGATATGCGGTCCGTAGTTGCGGACGTACCGGACTCCCCGCTCCTCGAACCGTTGTCGGATGCTCTGCGGGATCTGCGGGAGCACGGCTCGCTCACTGGCGACCGGTGTCGCGCCGCCTGTCGCGGGCGGCACGTCGCAGTAGAAGTACAGCCGGCTCGGCCAGTTGTGCGAATAGGACATCTCGTGATGGAACGGAATCCACTGGTCCTGAGCGAACTCTGTGGACGTGAAAACACGGTCGGCGACCTCGATCCGCGGCGCGGCACGTTCCAGGTAGTCGAGCAACTCCGGGGAGAGAGCTCTGGCAGCTCGTCCGAACTCTTCTGGGCCGTTTACCGAGAAACCACGGAACAGCACGGCGCCGTAGGTGTTGAGCTGGCTGATCACCCATTCGCGGCGAGCCGCGATCCAGGCATCCAGACGCTCTTCCGCGCCCCCTCCGTTCACCCGCAACAGGAACGGCTCGTCGTGCAACGGCCGACAGGTGATGTTCTCGTCGGGAATCATCGCGGCGGCACCTCGCTGATCGGGTCGGCCATAGCGGCAAGAATCCGGCGTGGACCTTTGAACGGTTCCCGGGCGTGCGCGGTGATCATGTTCTCGACGACCAGGACGTCGCCTTGTCGCCACTCGAAAGCCGTGGTCTCCTCGTCAAGCGCGGCACGGATCTCTGCCAACGTGGTGTCCGCGATCGCGCTGCCGTCCCCGTAGTAAGTGTTGTGGGGCAGGTCCTCTTCTGGAAGCACTTCCAGAAGCCCCGCGCTGACCTCGGAGGGCAACGAGGTGATATGGAAGAAGGCCGCGTGATTGAACCAGCTGCGCTCACCGGTGAACGGATGAACACGGACGGCGGGACGGACTTGGTGGGTACGGAGGTGTCCCCCGTCGACCCATTCGGCGACGATGTCTGCCTCGGCGCAGTAGGCGTCGACCTCGGCCTTGCGGTCGGTCTGGAACGCTTCCTGCCACGACAGGCCGATACCGGGCAGATAATTGCGCACGTACCGGACCCCCAGATTTTCGAACTTGGCGACGGTCCGCGGCCGCAGTCGGGTGAGTACACGACGCGAATCGGCCAGCGGCGTACGGCCGCCGCTGGTCGGGGGCAACTCGCAGCAGAAGACGATCCGGACCGGCCAGTCAGTGGTGTAGGACTGTTCGTTGTGCAATTGGATGTACTGGTCGGCCGGATACTCGGTGGACGTGTAGACCCCGGCAGAGATCTTGGTCCGTGGTGACGAACGCTCCCCGTACTCGAGAACACGATCGGATAGAACGTCCATTACGGTCCGGAACCCGGCCGCTCCGTGTACGGCGAACCCACGCAGGAGAACCGCTCCCGCCCGGTGCGCGAGTCCGTCCACCAGGTCCTTGTTCGCCCTTAGCCATGTGTTCAGGTCGGCGCCCTCGATCTCGGCCCGAACAAGCGCCGGCAAAGCGCTTTGGGACATGCGCTCCCGGACCGTGATCGGGGGCGGCCCCGCTTCGGGCGAATACCTCATGATGAACTCCAGATTCGTCGGTTTCCATCGTGGTGGCCTCCGCCCGATGGGGAGGAGTCAGGACAACCCCTGACTCGATAACGAAGGCTCGTTGTCAGCTTCGGTCGATACGCGGAATGGGAGCGGTTGCGACGTGGGGCTCCGGTTTTCGCCGTTCGATCAGTCGCGCCACCGAGGCGACGTCGGGAGCCTGAAAAAACTCACCGATTCGCAAACTCACATCACAGGCCGCTCTGATTCGCGCGATCGCACGAATGGCCAGGAGCGAATGTCCACCGAGTTCGAGGAACGAGTCATGCACATCGACCTGTTCCCGTTGCAGTAGTTCGCTGAAGATGTCCGCGACCTTCTGCTCCAACGGGTTTCGCGGACCGACGTGGTCGTCGACAGGTGCCCGCCACCCCTCCGGGTCTGGCAGCGCGTTTGTGTCGACCTTGTTGTGTGGGCCGAGCGGCCATTCGTCGAGCACGACCACGTGAGCCGGCACCATCGGTCCGGGCAACCGTTCAGCCAGATAGCGGGAGAGACCGGGGCCGGTCAATGCCGTGCTGCCGGAAACATACGCGACCAGGCGGACCGGCTCCGATTCCGCCCGGACGGCCACTAAGGCCCGGACGACGTCAGGGTGATTCCGGAGAACCGCTTCGACCTCTCCTGTTTCCACGCGGTTGCCGCTGATCTTCACCTGGCTGTCCGACCGGCCGAGGAACTCGATCGCCCCGTCGGGAGACAACCGGGCCCGGTCCCCGGTGGCGTAAAGGCGTTCGCCCGGTGTCGCGGCGTAGGGGTCCGGGACGAACCGGTCGGCGGTCTGACCGGGCTGGTCGAAGTAGCCGCGTGCAAGTTGTGGACCACCGATGTACAGCTCACCGGGCACACCGGCTGGCTGCGGACGCAGCCGGTCGTCCAGGACATGTACCCGGCTCCCGGGAACCGGGCGTCCGATCGGGACCCCGTCCTTTGAAGGGGCGGAGATCCGACCCGCTGTCACATCGATCGCAGCCTCGGTCGGGCCGTACTGGTTGTACAGCACCGCGTCCGGATAGCGCTCAAGAATGTGTTCGGCCAGATCGACGGTTGTTCGTTCGCCTCCGCTCAGCAGCAGACGCAGACATGCGTGAGTGGGGCCGGAGACGAATTCCTGCCACATCGAGGGGACGAAATGGCAGACCGTTACCTGGTGACGCTCGACGACCTCGTGCAAATGGTCGGGATCACGATGTCCTCCCGGTCGCACGGAGACGGCGGAAGCCCCCTGCGTCAGGGGCCACAGCATTTCCCACAGCGACACGTCGAACCCGATGGGCGCTTTCTGGAGCACCCGGTCATCCGCGGTGATTCGATACTCCTGCTGCATGCCGTCGAGCCGGTTGAGCAGTCCCCGATACGTGCCCAGTACCCCCTTGGGGCGACCAGTCGAGCCGGAGGTGAACAGACAGTATGCGGTGGCGTCGACCGGGGGTACGGCCCTGGGCGGCCGGTCCACCGGATACTGTTCGACGTCATCCGGCAGAACGGCGACCGAGTGGTCCGCGAACAGTCCGGCCGGTTCGGCACTGGTGATGACGAGCCGCGGTTCCCCCTCGGCTATCAGCTGGGTGAGACGCGCCTGCGGATAGCCGGGGTGTATGGGAAGGTAGGCGGCTCCCACTTTGTATATACCGAGCAGGGCCGCCGCCAGGTCGGCGCCGCCCTCCAAGCACACACCGACCCGGTCTTCGACACCGATTCCTCGGGCACGCAAGAGATGGGCGACACGATTGGCCCGTTCTTCCAGCTCACGGTAGGTGATCGGACCGGAGGGCTCGATCACCGCCGTTGCGTCCGGAGCCGCGTCCCTGTGAGCCTCGAACCGCCCGGCGATATCGGGAGCACCTTGGCGAACGGGAATCTCGATCGTGGACAGCCGGAGCAGTTCGTCCAGAACTTCGGCAGGCATCACGGGCAGCTCGGCCACCACAACGTCAGGGTCAGCGGCGACAGCGGCCAGCACCGTCAGGAAAGCAGTGGCCAACCGATGCGCGGTCGGCGGATCGAACAGTTCCGTGGAGAATTCCAACCATCCGTCGAGCCCGCCTTCCGCACACGGGACGAGCTGAAAGGAAAGGTCGCAACGCACCGAGCCGACGAGCGCGGGCTCCACAGCACATTCCAGATCCGGAAGCTGAAATTTCGGCGGCTGCGTGTTGTGCAGCACGATCCAGTGCCGGGCCAACGAGGTCTGTCCCGACTCGTCCCGGTCCGGTTGCAGCTCGTTGATGATCTGCTCGAACGGGACGTCCTGATGCGTGTAGGCGCGCGTGCAGATCTCGCGGATATTTGCCAGTAGTTCTCGAAAGGACTGGTTGTCGTCGAACCGGATACGCAGAGGGATGGTGTTGACGAAGAAGCCGGCCACACGTTCGAACTCGGAACGTTGGCGGCCGGCCAGAGGCGTCCCGATCACCACGTCAGGCGTATTCGCCCAACGTCCCAGGACCACGCTCAACGCCGACAACAGCACCATGAACAGCGTCGCCCGGATACCGTCGGCAACGCCTCTCAACGAGCTGACGACCTGGGGAGGGACCCTGAACGGAACGACGTCCCCGGCATAGGACCTGCGCGCGGGCCGGGGCCGGTCGGTGGGAAGGTCCCCGGCAGGCAGGTCGACGAGCTCTTCCCGCCAGAAATTCAACTGGTCGGCCAGGATCGCCTCGGTCAGCCGTTCCCGTTGCCAAACCGCGAAGTCCACGTACTGGACCGTCAACTCTGGAAGCCTCGGTGGGCGGTCCGCATGCAGCGCCGCGTAGGTCTCGCTCAACTCGTCGATCAACAACCCCAACGACCATCCGTCGACCACGATGTGGTGCACGCATAGCACCAAGACCCACTCGGGTCGTTCAGAGTCCCGCAGCCTCAACAACTCCGCGCGCACCAGCGGTGGCCGAGCCAGGTCGAAGCCGGTCCGCGCCAGTTCGGCCACCCGATCGCGTACCCGGTCGCTGTCGATGTCCGACTGGTGGATGTCGACCCTGGACTGCTCGGATGAGTACACGACCTGGTGAGGCGCTCCCGCCCCGTCGGTGAACCCTGTGCGCAGGACTTCGTGCCGAACCACCAGTTGGTGTACTGCTGCCTGTAGCGCGTCCGTGTCCAACGCTCCGCACAGCCGCAAGGCGCCGCACACGTGGTAGGCGGCCGAACCGGGATGCAGCTGATCGAAGTAGAACAGCCGTTCCTGGCCGAACGACAGCGGCGCGCACGAGCGGTCCCCGGTCCACGGACGGATCTCGTCCGGAGCCTTCGCGATCCCGTTCTCGTCCAACAGGCGATTGAGCATCCGGCGTTGGTTCTCTGTGAACTGCAGGCGCATCCGAGGCTCCCCTCACGCCCGTTCCGTCTGTTCCATCTGCCGCCGAAGGCTCAACGGCCGCATATCGGTCCATACTTCATCGATGTGCGCCAGACACTGTTCCCTCGTGCCGCTCGTTCCCTCGGGCCGCCAGCCGTTCGGTATGGCCAAGTCCGCTCGCCAGATGGAATACTGCAGTTCCTCGTTCAAAACGACGTGATACGTCTGCTCGTCAGCCATGAGTAACCTCCAACGCGGGGTCGGTGTCCCAGCCTCGTCTAAGCAGACTTGCGCACGCGGCCCACTGTTGTGATGTCCGGGGTTCGCCCGACGGTGGGCGCGGCGGTAGCCGACGGCCCGCCGATCGTCGCCGTGGACTGCCCGCTACGGCCGACTGTCGCGGCGACTTCCGCTCGTGAGGAAACGACCAGTTTCTTGAAGATTCGGGCCAGGTACGTCTCGACGGTCTTGTGGCTCAATTCCAGCCTTCTGGCGATCTGCTGATTGGTCCTTCCGTCGCTGACCAGGAGCGCGATCTCCATTTCCCGCCCGCTGAGGCTTTCCAGTTCGTCTTCGGACCTTCTCTCCGGACCGGTCGTCGCCTTGCCGTCCCAGACACACGAATCGACCACACGCGTACGGCCGGCGTTCCCCTCCGAAGGGGCCGGACCACGTCGCATGGGCCCCCGTGTGCCTTCCGGGGCCGCTCCGGCGATTCGCCCGAGATCAGCGGCAAGGGCCCGTAGGTAGTCATTACCGGTCCTGGTGGCCGCTTTCCCCGCACACGCGGCATGCCTCACGGCTCCGTCGAAATCGCCCATCCGCGATTGGAGACTCCCCAGGGCGACGGCGAAATGGGGAACCATGCTGTCGAGCTGGCGCTGTTCACATATCCTCAGGCCGCGCTCGTACTGTGCCATGGCCGCGGTGTACTCGCCGAGCTCCGTCTCGGTGTACGCCAGCCAATAAACGCCTTCGATGTCCACCTCGACGTCGGCGTCGGGCGAAGCGGTGAGGCTCCGGGCGGTGGTCGCGTACCGCCTGGCCTGCTCGTAATCACCTTCTCGACAGGCT
This sequence comes from Nocardiopsis ansamitocini, assembly GCF_030268225.1. Classification (GTDB taxonomy): domain Bacteria; phylum Actinomycetota; class Actinomycetes; order Streptosporangiales; family Streptosporangiaceae; genus Nocardiopsis_D; species Nocardiopsis_D ansamitocini. The sequence continues at coordinate 10,794 of NZ_BSQG01000012.1, forward strand.
GCCGCGGCCAGAACGGCGGCCACGTGACCGGCTCCGGCGCCGGACGGCTCCGGCCGTGTCTCGGTCAAGAGCTCGACGGCCTCCCGGTCCGCCTTGCCCGAACGCAGGGCGAGTACGACTTTCGCCCGGTAAACCGGGGCGGCGGACCGATCCGGCGGGGTGGCCGCCAGCAAGGCGTCCAGATCCGAGCCGGCATCGTCAAACCTGCCGGTCAGGTCGCGCACCCAGGCACGCCACCACATCGCCTCTCCCCGATGGGCCTCTTCCCGTCCGCCCTCCACCAGAGGGTCCAATACACGTGACGCCTCCAGGAACTTCCCGGCCAATGCCAACGCCTTGGCGAGAAGCAAACGGTGGTCAAGCTGGTGTTCGACGGACTGGACGTTCAGGTGTGCCGCGGCCTTCACCCAGGAGACCGCTTTCAGCGGGTCGGTCCACAAACACTCCCGCGCACCGTCCAGGAGTATTCTGGCACCCTCCTCGTCACCATTCACGACAGCGTGTTCCAGATGCCCGGCGACCTGCTCGACCGCTTCCCCACGGGCGATCAGGGCATCGGCGACCCTCGTGTGGGCTCCGAGCATCCACCCCGGTCCGGCCGAATGATAAGCCGTTGCCCGCAGCAGCCTGTTGGCGAATCTCAGTCGGCTCGATTGGCTTTCGACACGGATCACGTCTTCGGCGATCAACTCGTCGAGGGCCGCCCACACGTCGTCGTCGTCGAGTTGGGCCACTTCCTTGAGCAGTCCGGGCTCGAACGGATCGTCCAGCACAGCAGCAGACCTGGCAACCAACCAGCCGTTGGCGGAAAGCTCCCGGAAGTCACGCAGACAGTCGACGAACACGTCGGAAGGCAACTGCGGTGGCGGACCGCAGGACAGATACCGGGCCGTTCTCAACGAGACCAACGTCCGAAGCAGCCCGGGGTTGCCACCGGACTCGTCCAGAAGCTCCGCGCAACAAGAAGCGCTGAGGTCGCCGGGCAGCAAAGCCGCCGCGTCCCGTTCGGACAGCGGAGCGAGCAGGATACGCAGCGCCGTTCCGTTTCTCTCCGCGTTGGCGACCTGGCTGGGGAGCACCCCGTGGAACTGTCGCGGTCGTTGCGCGGTCATGATGAAGACGTTGCCGTCAGGGGGATGTCGCAGCAGGTGCGCGAGCAACGCCATCGACTTCTCATCGGCCCAATGCATGTCGTCGAGCAAGAGCAGCAGGTTTCCGAATCTGCCGACCGCGCTGATCAACTGACGGATGGCGTGCAACACGTGGTAGATCTGGCTCGGCCCCACCGGGGCGGCGAGTGAGGTCGTGCTGGCCAAAGCGGGGAAGACCCCACCCAGCCAGCGCACGTGCTCAGGTGGACAGTCGGCCACCAGTTCGGAACCGAAACGACTGATCAGTCCGTCCAGCGCTTCGGCGAAGACCCCGAACGGCACTCCTTGGGGCGGTGAAGCCGCGGACCCCGCTGCCACCTGCCAGCCCGCGTTCGTCGCGACCTTGGCGCAATCCTTCATCAACGCCGTCTTCTCGCTCCATCGGTCTCCGCTGATCTCGATCAGCCGGGCCTTTGGCGGTCCGCAGTTCAATAGGTGCTCGAATCGAGCAAGAGCCGCGGGGCGGCTTTGGGCGATTGGCTCGGACTTGAGCCCGGGACACGAACCGGGCAGCGCGCCGAGAATCATCAATGAAGCCCCTCCAGTAAGCTCAGCGCCACGGTCGCTGTTGTCCATAAACGACTGTAGGCAGCCGGGGAACAATTGACCTGAAAACGCTACGGGTGCGAGTGTCCCGCCCCAATACCCCACTCTTCGAAACGCAATTGAAGTGGAAGATGAATTACGTCCACCCTATTTTGGGACAACTTCAGGCTACGGTTTGGCCGAGAAACCTCACGCAAAAATTTGGGCGCGAACCACAGAGGCCGGACCCTCCCGAAGAACCAGCTTCACGAGCGAGCATTCCCCGAATCAAAGTTTTCTGAAAATAACTGCAACCAAATAGTAACCTCGCGTAGTGGCCCCGTCAAGATTTACGGTAAGATCCACCTTCCCCGGAAAAACTTCCCGCACACGAAAGCGATTCATTCAACTATCGAATTCCGTCTTGCCCGAAAGCAGCTGAGCTGCCTGTTCATCGGATATCCCGGCTATGCCCTCCAGCAGTTCCGCCAGATCATTGGCGCTCGCCCGGTCGAACTGATCGGCTTGAACCCGCTCGGCCAGTCCGGCGACGGTAAGCCCTCCGGCCAGCAACGCGGCCACCGGAACATCGACCCCGAAGTCGCTCCGGATGCGGACGGCGACTCGGGTGGCGAGAAGCGAGTGTCCTCCGAGTTCGAAGAAATCCCTGTTCACCGGGACTTCAGCCAGACCAAGAACTTCGCTCCACATTCCGGCGAGCCTGAGCTCGACCTGGTTGCGCGGCGCGATGTCCGTCTCCATGGCCGTTTGTCCGACGGGAACCGGCCGATCGGTCGGCCTGACCGTCTCCACTTTTCCCGCCGCTGTCCAACGCCCTTGCCAACCGGTGCGGTACAGCCTGGAGCCATGGGTCACCGGATCGGGCGGGAAGCGTTCCGCCGTCCGCGCGGGTCCGTTTGCGTATCCCCGTGGGACGGCTTCTCCTCCGATGCGGATCTCCCCTACCGCTCCGAGGGGAAGGAGACGTCCTTTCGTATCGAAGACATCCGCCCGCGCAACGATGGCCGGCTCCACCAGTTCGGCAGACGGCAGCACGGTCCGTACCCGATCCACCAGAGAAAACGGGAGGGGCTCGCGGCAGACGATTCGCCGGAGCATCCCGACGGAGGGGTCTGGAAAAGCCAGGAGCCTGTCCACCGAGTCGGCCGACCCGACCAAGGTGGTGACGCCATGCTCGACAATCAAGTCGAGAACCGAATCGCCTTCCCGCCGGAGAACGACGGTGGCACCGGCGCCGAGCAACCACATCAGTTCCACGACAGACGGCTGGGCGAGTACGACCTCTGTTGCCCCCAACGTGGGTAGCGCCGCCATCCGACTGACCGCAGCGGTGTGATCGAACAACAATCCCGACTCGTCCACCAGCGCGAGCGACCGCGGGGAGACCGCCGCTTCGACGCGCTTCGCGGAATAACCGGCCTGCGGCTCGGTATCAAGCCACACCTTGACGGCGTCACCCCACCGTTCTCCGGTCGCGCCCCCTCGAACGCCCAGCACAGCTTTCGGGCGAACCTCCGATGCCCCCAGTGCGACGCACGCCCCGGCTTTGAGTACCGCCAGAACCGCGACGACGCTCTCCACCACCATGGGCGTCTCCACCAGAACGGTGTCCTCCGGACCGACTCCGTAGTCGCGCAGCAGACGGGCGAGCCGATTGGCGTCGGCTTCCATGTCCCGATAGCTGAGGCTCCTGGTTCCCACCGTTACCGCGCAAGCGTCCGCTTCACGGACGGCCCGCTCCTCCACCCGTTCGTGCAGAAACCGTTGGGGAAGGCTCGCGGGAGGCTGAGAGAGCCCGCGCTCCTCGGTCGGGACGAACAGAGGAAGATCCGCCACGGGAACGTCCGGAAGGGTCGGCGCCGTGTCGAGCAGGTTCCGCAAGGCGTCGAGCAGCGCCTGGATCGACGCACTTTCAAAGAGTTCGGACATATAGACGACATGACCAGCGATCCTGCCGTCCTGATGCTCGGCCACCCTCAGATACAACTCGAACTGCGCCCCGGGAGCGGGGCGTTCGAACGGTTCGGCCCTCACATCCCCTACCTGCCATGGGTACATGGGCACGTTCTGCACAACGAGCACCACTCGGACCAACGGTGCTCGGAAGGAGGGCTTCTCCGGTCCGGCCAACCGCAGGATCTGCTCGAACGGCAGTCTCCGATGCGGGTAGGAGGACAGGGAGGCAGTGCGTGCCCGGTCGACCAGTTGCCCGAACGTCGGAGACCCAGACATGTCCAGGGCGGTCGGCACGACGTTGACGAACATCCCGATATGCTCCGCGGTAGCTGGATCCCGTCCGGTGGACGGAGTTCCGATCACCGGTTTGTCCTGTCCCGTCCACCGGGCCAGGACCGCGCCGAGCCCGGCGATCAGGACCATGAACGGCGTGGCGTCGTGCGCGGCCGCGTACGCCTTGAGCCGCTCGGTCTGCGCAAGGCTCAATCCGAACGGCAGCGAGTCGGCCTTCCACTTCGGCTCGGTCGGCATCGGGTGGTCGAGAGGCAGATCAACGGCCTGCGCCTCGTTGAGGTGCTCCCGCCAGAATCGCTCCGCCCCGACCGTGTCGGCCTGGGAAAGCGGACTGTCGGTAATGGCCGAGGCAGGACTCGGGAGGGCTGGCAGGGCTTCCTTCGAGACCAGCAGTCGGTAGCACGCGCCGAGTTCACTCAAAAGAAGACCCAATGACCACCCGTCGACGACGATGTGGTGGGCGCACACACCGAGGAACCAGTCGTCATCGGCGCCACGGATCAGGACAGCGCGCAGCAGTGGCCCTTCCTCCAGTTGAAACCGCTGTTCGGCCAGCTCGTCGATCACCGCGCGGACCGACAGGTCGGGCTCGGGCGTTCCCGATACGTCCACCTGGGTGGGTTCGAGCACGACCTCGTCCAGGACCTCGACGCCTATCCCTCCGTCCGCTCGGAGCCGGAACACCGAGCGCAATGCCTCGTGCCGGTCCACCAGGATGTTCAGGGACCTCCACAGCAGCAGCGGATCCAGTCCGCCGGTCAACCGCACGCCCCCCACCACATGACACGCTCCGCTGGCGCCGATCCTCTGGTCCAGCAGCCACATCCACTGCTGGGCCCGGGTCGCCCCGACCCGCCCTGGAGGCTCCTGCCGCGGTGGTCCGCTCGTCTTGGGCAGCGTGTTCACACAATGGTCGAGGCCGCAAAGCGTCATGCCGTCGAGGAGCTGGTCCACAGGAACCTCGACACCGAACGAATCCCGCACGGCACCCGCCAGTCGGACCGCTGTGAGCGAGTCGAGGCCGTTGGCCACCAGTGAGGTGTCCGCCCCGACCTTGCCGGGGCTCACCCCGAGCACCGCGCCGACGGTGTCGGCAAGATCGGGGTTCCGCAGCCTCACCAGCGGGCGGGGACGCTCCACCGTCGGACTTGCCGAAACCGTCGGCAGACTGCGCTCCATCCACCGGTGACGGCAGGAACCACGCCGGATCTTCCCACTGGTGGTGCGCGGGATGGCGCCGCGCCGGACGAGGACGACGTCGTGCAGCGCAAGACCGTGTTCTGCGACGACAGCCTCGCGGACGGCCTCGACGACGGCTTCGGCCTTCTCAGGGCGAAATCCCCGGACAACCTCGTGCACGAGCACCACTTGCTCGGACACACCGTCATCCACCGAGAAGGCGGCCCCTCCCGATGGACGCAGATCCGGATGGGCACGTTCGGCCGTGTGCTCCAAATCGTGCGGGTAGTGGTTACGGCCGCGCACGATCATCAGATCCTTGTTCCGGCCGGTGACGAACAGCTCTCCGGCCAACACGAAACCCTGATCTCCTGTACGGAGAAAAGCGCGCTCGCCATGACCGGGCGACCTGGCGCCGAAAACCCTTTCGGTTTCCTCAGGACGCCCCCAATACCCGGCGGTCACCCCCCGGCCGCTGACCCAGATCTCGCCCACCGTCCCGGGTTCGCATTCTTCCCCTTCCTCTCCGACGACGATCAGAAGGTCATCGGAGCGAGGCCGGCCACAGCTGGTCAAAGCCACCGATTTTCCGGACGCATCGATCCCCGTAACGGCACGCCCCGACGCGAGTTCCTCCCGGCCGACCTCGATGACGGCGGGAGGCGATTCGCGGCCGGCATTTCCGGAGACGAACAACGTGGCCTCAGCGAGTCCGTAGCACGGAACGAACGCCGACCGCCGGAAACCGGATGGCGCGAATGCCTCCACGAATTCCGCCATCGTGCTCGCCCGAACAGGTTCGGCACCGGTCAGCGCATGGCGCCAATTACTGAGGTCCAACGAGGCCCGCTGCTCGGGATCAATCCGTCGTGCGCATTCCAGGTACGCGAAGTCCGGCGCGACCGATGCTGTGGCGCGCGTCCGGCTGATCGCGGCCAACCAGACCATCGGCTTGCGAAGAAACGTCATAGGGGCGAGCAGCGTAGAGGGGTAGCCCGCGTAGACCGGTTGGAGGATAGCGCCCACGAGCCCCATATCATGATAGGGCGGCAGCCAGCTCACGCATCGGCTGTCAGGATCGGCTCCGATCACGTCCCTGATGACGGCGGAGTTGTGGATGAGGTTGGCGTGCCGGACCATCACGCCTTTCGGCGCTCCGGTCGTCCCAGACGTGTATTGCAGAAAAGCCAGGTCCTCACTCCCCGGCGCCTGCCCGGACCAGTCATCGGCGGCCTCGTCCGGCACCTCATCGGTGACCAGGGTGGCCAGTTGGGCTATCGCGGCGGCGGAGTCGGGCCTGGACCGTATTGCCGTCAGACTCGCCCGGTCGCCGAGGGCCACGGTGACGCCCGCGTCACCGCTGACCGCGATCATGCCGGGAAGCCCTCGCTGCCCAGTAGGCAGATAGACGGGTACGGCGATCACTCGGGCGTACAGGCAGCCGAAGAACCCGACGATGTAATCGATTCCCGGCGAGTACAGCAGCAAGGCACGCTGCCCCGCCCGGCCGAGCCCTGCCGCGACCGCCCTGGCCCTCATGTCCAATTCGCCGTAGGTGATCGAGCGGGTGGCCCCGTTCGCCTCGAGGAACTCGAAGGCCAGCCGTGCCGGCGTGTTCGCGGCACGTTCACGCAGTACGTCGACGATGGTTTGGTGGGTCGTGGAAGAAAAAATCACGCTTGGCACTCCTCCAACCGATTGAACCGGTGAAGCCACATGATCAGTCCCTCGCTATGGGAAAGTGATCGGATTCCAGGCGCTCACCCAAAACCGCGCGTCGTCCTCTCGACGCGCACCCCTGTCAGGGCCATTCGTTTGACAGTGGAATCCGTGTTCCGACACCGGTCTCCCCGGACCTTCAGGGCAAAAAATTTCTTGCCCCAGGGACGATCTTCTTATCCGCTCACGAACCGGCCCTTCTCGTGCGATCGGTCAGAGTTCGCTTTGCGCCATGCCGGCCGCGGCTGCCCCTTTCTCCCACTTGCGCACAAACCGACCACGGTGGAGTTCACCTTCGTCCCGAGGCGGGGCGCCCCCGCCAGGAGAAGCGGACAGGCACCGCCGTACCGGCCCGTGGAATCGGCGATCGCGTTCATCCACGCATTCCACCCCGATCGTTCGTGACCGGAGAACACGCTGCGACGAACGCCGCGAACACCTCTTCGCCTTTCGCGATCTCGGGGTGCCACTGCACCCCGAGGACGAATCGCGCTTCCGGATCCTCCAGCGCCTCGATCAGACCGTCCCCGGTGTGGCCGGTCGGCGTCATCTTGCCGGGGTCCGCGACCCCCTGATGGTGATGGGAGTTGACCGAGGCACGCTCGCCGAAGAGGTCCGCGGCACGACTTCCGACAACGAATCGAACCTCGTGCTCCCCCATTTCCCCTTCCCGTGGGCAATGCTCTTCGTTCCCCAAGGAATCCGGTAGGTGCTGGTACAGGCTTCCCCCTGTCGCGACCGCAAGCAGCTGCATGCCGCGGCAGATGCCGAGGACCGGTGTCCCCTTGGCCAAAGCCGCTCTGAGCAGGAGTAGTTCTGTGGCGTCTCGTTGCGGACGAGCCCGGTCGGTGGCACTGTGCCGGGGGCTGCCATAGAGCGCGGGGTCGATGTCGGCACCGCTCGGCAGCAACAACCCGTCAAGGTGGTCGAGGATGTCGGCCTCGACGGCGCCTGGCGGTAGAACCACCGCTTGAGCGCCATTATCCGTGACCCCTTGGACGTAAGAGTGCTGGATGAGGGTCGCCTGGGAGTCCCAGATATCCCAACGAGCCGACTCACAATAGCCGGCGATACCGATCACGGGTCGACGTGTACCGCGATTCATCACGACCTTGAAACCTGCTCTCGACCGCTTCGGATATCCGGCCAACCGGGCAACCCCGGGTTGTCGGAGTTGTCATGGCCGGCGGTGACGGCCTCGGTGTACAGAGAAGCCGCATCACTCAGCACCGGTGAGTCCGGTTCGAAGGTGAAGCCGTACCCGGGACGCCCGCGCAACCGGGCAACACGCGCCGACAACGCGGACGGGTGTCCGGTGTCACGGACCGCGTCCGCAAAGATGTCCGCGAGTTCCGGCAAGTCGTCCACCGTGATACCGCGGTAGGTCGGCTCGTTCAGACCGACACGGACTCCGGCCTCCACGAAACCGGGCAGACCTGTCATGAAGTTCACCCGGATACCGGCTTGGAACAGGCGGTGGCTTGCCACCTTTGCCGCGATACCTTCCGCTGCCGTGTCCAACCACAACTGATGCCCTGCCGAACATCCACGATCGGCGGCGACCACGGGGATTCCGCGCTCGACCAACAGCCGGCCGAACCGCCGGGTGTTGTCGGCGACCGCGCGCGCGTACTGCTCACCACCGAAATCACGGAATTCCAATAGCGCCATACCGAGACTTATGGTGGTGGCGAAATGGTGGCTGCTGATCAGATAGTCCTGGGTCTGCTCGACCCGTTCGGCGACCTTGGGACTCCGTGTCAGGAAGACCGCCTTCTGCGGCCCGGGAAAGGTCTTGTGGGTGGAGCCGCCGAAACTGTCGGCGCCGCAGTCCAAGGGGTTGGCGTACACACCGCCGAGGACCAGACCGAACCAGTGGCTCGCGTCGACGTGTACCAGTGTTTCGGGACTGGCAGTGCGAACCGTCCGCACGAGGCTTGGGATGTCCACCGGGAAAAGGCAATGGGACTGATCGACGTAGACCAGGGAAGGGCGTTTCTCAGCCAACAACTGGGCCGCGTGCTCCAGGTCCAGGCAATGCGGGTCGGGTCCGCTGAGGCAGTCGACGCCTAAACCCATCCGTTCGGCGATCAAACCGGTCGCGTAGTGGCCGCCGTTCTCCGGCGAGATCGTCATCACCGTCGAACCGGGCGAGCCGCCCAGCGAGGCCAAGACCAATGCCATCGCGCTCAGTCCGCTCAGCGGCCGAACCGACACGTGCCCGGCCTTTCCCAACTGGGCCAGCAACGGCACGGTCAGACTCGTCTCCAACTCCCACAGGTTCTGTCCCCCGCGAAAGTTCCAGCGGTCCGGGTTCCCCTGCTCGTTGAAGAAATACCGGTGATAGGCATCGGTGAGCATGGGCAGTTTCGCCAGACCGGACATGGCGTTCTCGGACGGCACCATGTTCAGGACGTGAGAGGCCGCCCGCTCATTGGCCACGAGCATTCGCAGAACGTCTTCCACGGTGAGATCCGGTTTCTGCATCCCTGCCTCCTTGGGTTCGTTCACTGGTTCTCCTGCCGGGCCCGGATCAGAGCTCCGGCAACCATCACCTGACCGAGTGAGATCCCGCCGTCGTTGCACGGCACCAACCGGTGGCCGTACGCGTGGAAACCGGCTCGACGCAGCTTCACAAGGCAGTTCACCGCCAAGAACTCGTTGAGGAAAACGCCACCGGAGAGCACGACCTGCCGGATTCCCCGGGCAGCGCGAAGTGCGAGGCACCGGTCGACGACCAGCCCGACCACTCCTGAGTGGAATCTGCGACTGATCACCGAAAGCGTTTCGCCGGCCGCGAGGTCCACCGCGATCTGTCGAACCACCGGGCGCGGGTCGACCTCCACACCGTCGGCCCGCGGGACATGATCGAACGAATAAGACTCGGTCAAGGCGAGGTCTCGATCCAGCAGTCCTTCCAGCTCTATCGGCCCTTGCGCCTCGTATTCGGCCCGGGTGCAAAGACCCAGCAACGCGGCGACTCCGTCGAACAAGCGCCCCATACTGGATGTCGGTGGCGCGTTGACCCCTTTGCGGATCATCGTGGTGAAAACATGCCTCTCCCGCTGCGACAGGTCACGGAGGGCCGGGAAAGCGGCGCACGCGGCCTCCGAGGTGCGGAAAGCGTCCAACGCAAGGGCGAAACCGGTCCGGACCGGTTCGCGCACCGCCTTGTCGCCTCCCAACAACGGCAGGTACCGCAACCGGGAAACTCGATCGACACGCTCGAAATCACCGAGCAGGAACTCGCCGCCCCAGATCGTTCCGTCCCCTCCATAACCCGCACCGTCGAAGACGACTCCAAGCGTGGTTCCCGACAACCGGTTCTCCGCCATGCAGGCGGCCATGTGCGCATGGTGATGTTGCACCGGCAGCACCTCGGCCACGTCCTGTTCCACGGCCGTCCTGGTGGCTCTGAACGACGGGTGGGAGTCGCAGGCTATGTACCGTGGCTGCAATTCGTGCAACGCGGCCACGTGGGAGGCGGTCGTCTGATGTGAGGAGAAGGTGGCGTCGTTCTTCAGGTCTCCGATGTGCTGGCTGATGAACACCGATTTCCCGTCGGCCACCGCCACGGTGGTCTTCAATTCCGCCCCTAGTGCGACCACCGGCTCCTGGGAATCGTCCACGCGCACCGGATAGGGCGCGTACCCTCTGGACCTTCGCAGGAAACTGACCAACGGTTCGTCGAGTTCCGGGTGGACCGAACAGCGCACCACGGAGTCGTCGACCCTGATCTGGATGTCCCGGTCGTGGTGGAGTACGAGGTCGGCGACGGAGAACAGCCGGGCAAGGGCTTCGTGGTTGCGGTACTCGATGGGGTGACCGGAGGCGTTTCCGCTCGTCATCACCAGCAGGTCCGGGCCAGGGGGTAGCAACAGCAGGTGGTGCAACGGTGTGGAGGGCAGCATCACCCCGAGACTGGGATTGCGCGGCGCCACCTCTTCGGGGATCGCGCCCGGTATCTTTCGCAGCAGGACGATCGGGCGCGCAGGTGCGATGAGCAGCTCCGCCTCGGCCGGGCCCCACTCGGCGAAGCCCGAGACGCCTGCGAGGTCCGCGGCAAGCAGGGCGAACGGTTTGGAGTCGCGTCGCTTGGCACGCCGCAGCCGTAGCACCGCGTCCCGGTCGCGTGCGTTGACTGCGAGGTGAAAACCACCAACGCTTTTCACTGCGACGATCCGACCGTTGGCCAACGCGTCGCTGGCCAGCCGAAGCGCGTCCTCGCCTTCGGCGAAATCACCTGTCGGCCCAGCGAGCGTCAACCTTGGGCCACAGGCAGGGCAGGCATTCGGCTGGGCGTGGTACCGCCGGTCGCCCGGGTCGGTGTACTCCTTTGCGCAGTCGGGGCACATCGCGAACCGGGCCATGGTCGTCTGCGCGCGGTCGTAGGGCAACTTCTGGATGAGGGAGTACCTCGGACCGCAGTGGGTGCAATTGGTGAACGGATAACGGTAACGGCGGTCGGCCGGATCAAGGACCTCCTGGAGGCAATCCCCGCACACGTGCGAATCCGGCGCGACGAATGTCCGTGCCCGCACGGTGCGAACGCTTTTCCTGATCTCAAATCCGGTCGGCGCTGTCGCGGTGTCGACCGGGACAGCTGTCTCGAGCGAAATACGATCGACGCGCGCCAACAATGGAGCTTGTTCGGTCAACGCGGCAAGAAATTTTTTGAGGACCGGAACGAAACCGTTCACTTCGATCCTGACGCCAAGGGTGTCGTTGAGCACCCAACCCGTCAACCCCATCGCGGTGGCCGTCCGGTAGACGAAGGGCCGGTACCCTACTCCTTGGACGACCCCGTTGACCTCGATCGACCAACGCTCGACAGGCGCTCCCGGATCCGCTTCAGCAGGATGACGGATGTTCTGATGCCGCATGTGTCCCATCCGCTCAGCACAGTCGCGGCAGTTCGGCGCCCTGCAATTCCTCGAGTATCCGAATATGGCCGTCCCGGTCCCGCATTCGCACGGCTGACTCGGTGTCATCCGCCACCTCACCGACGACGACCGCTCGGCGACCATATGGATGGCTATGAAGTGCGGCGAGGACGCGTTCCACCGCTCCTGGATCGAGGAAGAGGCACACGCAGCCCTCGTTCGCGGTGTTCAGGGGGTCGATACCCAGCATGTCGCACGCCATTTTGACCTCCGGGTCGACCGGTAGCGCCTGTTCATCGATTCGCAGCCCGGCTCCCAGCGCTTTGGCGTACTCATGCAGAACCGCCGCCAGGCCACCACGGGTCACGTCCCGAACGGACCTCACGGCGCCGTCCTCGACTGACTCGAACGCTTCGGTGATCAGACCGTTGAGTGGGGCGCAATCGCTGGATACCCGACTCTCGAAGCCGAGGCCTTCACGAACGGACAGCAAATGCACGGTGTGATTGCCGATCGGTCCGCTCAACACGATTTGATCGCCCGCTCGCACGTCGGTCATCCGCAAAGGCGTCCGCTCGAACACACCGATCCCGGTCGTGTTGAGGTAGATCTGGTCCGCTTCTCCCGGACGGACGACCTTGGTGTCGCCTGCCACTATCAGCACACCGGCCTGACGTGCGGTCTCCCGGATCGACTCGAGCACCCGGGTCAGTGCCGCGACCGGAAGACCGGCTTCAATGATCATGCCGAGCGTGAGGTACTTCGGGGTGGCGCCTATTACAGCCAGGTCGTTGACCGTCCCACAGACCGCGATCTTTCCGACATCCCCGTTTCCGAAAAACGGCGGGTCCACCACGAACGAGTCGGTGGTCATCGCCAATTGTCCGGCCGCGACGGAGAGGACGGCGCTGTCTTCCATCTGTCCGATATAGACATCGCCGAGCACAGCCACGACGTACTCGACCAGCTCACGGCTGAGCCGGGCTCCGGTCCCGTGGTCGAGCACGATCTGCCGGCCTGCGAAAGAACGTGTTCCTGTCAGCACGCGGTTCCCGTCCATCGGTGCGTCGGATACATGATCGGTACGGGTCAGGGGGTGACGAAGACCTTGCGCGGCAGCCCGCCTTCGACATCCAACGTCCGAAGGATCTCGTCGGATTCGGCGACCGTGGCGCAGTAGCCGTCCAACCAGTCCAGTGCCCTGATCCGGTCTTTGTCCCGGGCCGAGACCACGCAGTCACTGGGCACCCAGACGTTGTAACCGCGGAAGAAGGCATCCGCGGCGGTGGTCTGGACACAGATCTGCCCCTGCATCCCGGTCACGATGACGGTGTCCACGCCAAGCGACTGCAGGCGCTCGTGAAGGTCGGTCTCGAAAAATCCGCTGTCCTTGTTCTTTTCGACGAGGATGTCGGACTCGTCGAGGAAAACGGGCAGGATCTCGACTCCCTGAGTACCGCGTTGCGCCGGCAATCTGCCCTCGTAGCGTTCGGCGATGGGATCATCCGGCAGGTTGACGAGCTGAAGATGCAGTACGTGGTGTCCACGACGGCGGATCTCGTTGAGGAATCGCGAGAAACTCGGAGTCGCCTCCTCGATCGCTCTGATCCGTTCTTCGTTCTTGTTCACCAGGTCGTACTGCAAATCGTTGGTGAGCACTGCGACCTTGCCCATGAGGACTCCCACCCTTGATACGGCGATGCGCGACGTTTCGTACAACACGTTGGCATCGGCCAGATGCATTCAGTAGTCGGGCGAAACCCTGACAGACGCTACGATCTCAGTCGAATACTCGTCTGTGCTGCTGCGCGGCCAACTCGCCGAGCAACGCTATGTAGTCGGTCGCCAATTGTTCGGCTCTGGCGTGGGTGAACCTGTTCGCCCGGTAACGGAGCAGTACGAACGCGTCTTGATCATCGTGCCTCAACCGCAGGCTCAACGGACGCAGCACGTATTGGCGGGGCGGGTTGACGCGTTCAACTCGAAGGCCGAGGGCCTTCTCCACGATTTCCGGTTCGCGCTCCGCCGTGAACTGGACCTGGGCCATTCGCTCCATCAAGTCGGTTCCGTCGAGGTGGGGGGCCAACAAGTGCGGTGGCAGGTCATTGTGGAGGAAATCGCGGACGACCTGATCGTGGGTCCTCCGGATCAGTTCGTCCCAGGTCGGGTTCGCGGACAGGTCGACGCGCACGATCACGTCATTGGAGAAGTCCGCGACCAGGTCGCGAAGTTCGGTGCGGTCCCGATAGGAGATCGGTGCGTTCACACCAATGTCTTGTTGTCCGGAGTTCCTGGCCAACAAGACAGCGAACGCGACAAGCCCCACTGTGTAGAGCGTCGTGTGCCGTTTCTTCGCCGTCTTCCACAGCTCGGCGAACAGAGAACAGCCGACAGGCATATTCACCATGCCGCCGAGCTGCGCCTCTTCCGGTGTCTCGTCCCCCGGCTCGACATCGGTGGGCAATTCCGCCGGCAGCGCGCCTGCCATCCGCTCGGACCAGTAGGCAGTCAGCTCGGCCCCCCGCGCACCGGCAAGGCGTCGGGCGTGCCACGACGCGAAATCGGACCACTGGACCGACAGCGCGGGCAGCACCGGCTCGGTTCCGCTTACAACAGCGCCGTAGCACACCGCCAGGTCCCGGACCAATACCTCCAGAGTCCTGGCATCGGCGATGATGTGATGGACGAGAAGGAGTGCGATGTGGTCGTCGTCGGCCAACCGGAGCAATCGCAACCGGGCCAGGGGACGCTGATCGAGCGGGAACCGCCGGTCGACTTCCTGTCGACTGATCTCATCACACTCCGCCAGGCCAGACACACGGGTAACCTCGATCGGGACCCTCAGCCGATCCGCGATCACTTGTGTCAACTGGCCGTGCTCCATGCAGAGCGCGGTCCGCAACGTCTCGTGTCGGGCGATCACCATGTTCCACGCGTCCGTCAATTTTCCCACGTCGAGCTGGCCGCGCAAACGCAATCCGCTGATAATGGCCAGGGCCGGACCGGGCCGCCGTTCGATCCCTTGCCACATCCCTTGTTGGGACACGGCCGCGGGGAACCGGGATTCCCCCGGCTGGCGGGGAAGCGACGGGATCCGCTCGGCCCTGCCTCTCCGCGAGCGCAACAGCTCGGCCTCAAGTTCCCCTCGCTTTGCGAAGTCCGAGGCGTCCACCCGTGACGTGCTCATGCTCGTTCCTCCGTTCGCGCCGGCGACAGGCCGTCGGCGAACAAGGCGATCAGCTCCGGAGGAGCGTCGATGAAACTGTGGTGGTTCCCGCCCAAGAGCCGGAAGGTGGTCTTTCCGGTTTCCGACCACCCGCCCATGAGTTGGTGCGGAACCTCGACGTCCTGGTCCCATCCGATCGACGTGATCGGGCAGGCCACCCTTGCCGGTCGCTCGACGCGGTATGCCCTGTGCACCTCGATGTCGGAGAGCAGCACGTCAAGGGTCAACGAAACCATGTCCGCCCGTGGTTCACCACCGAGCCTCGTGAGCAGGCCCCGTACTTCCTCGGCGAGTTCGTGGGGAGCCATCGACAGGAACCGGCCGTATGGCCCGTCGTGAGGCGCGACTTGCGACGAGACGAACAATCGGGCCGGCGTGGAGGCACCGTTGCGGGCCGTCCGCAGGACGGCTTCATAAGCGAGCAGAGCCGAGCTGCAATGACCGAAGAACCCGAACGGACGGTCCAGGTAAGGCGTCAAAGCATCGACCATCTCCTCTGCGAGGGCATCGAACGAGGAGAAGTTCGGCTCTCGCAACCGGTTCTCCCTCCCGGGCAGCTGGACCGCGCACAGTTCCACCTCGTCGTCCTCGCCGATGAACCTCGGCCAATGCCGGTACATGCTCGCACCGCATCCCGAATAGGGAAGACAGAACAGACGGGCAGCCACCCACTCGGAGGGCTGGCTCAGGAGCCATCGGGTGGACCGAACCGACTTCGGCCGCATAGTCATCGCCTCCTGGCAACCAATGGGAGATGTTTGATGCCGGCGATGAAGTTCGAGCGCAAGTGCTCGCTCTCCCCTGCCGGTTCGAAATTCGAAAAGGACTGGTCCAGCTCGTCGAACAGCACTCTCAGGGAAAGTCTGGCGACCGAATGGCCGACGCAGTAGTGCGCACCGCTGCCGAACGCGATGTGTCTGTTGCCCTTGCGGGAGGGGTCGAATGTGTACGGCGCTTCGAACACCTCTTCGTCCCGATTGGCCGAACCGATCCAAACGACGATCGCGTCGCCGGCACGAATGCGGCGGCCCGCCATTTCCAGATCGCTCTGAGCATGCCTCATGAAGTGATTCGCCGGTGACGACCAGCGCAACGCCTCCTCGATGGCCGGATCGTCGATCCCCGGCCCGGCCAGCATCCGCGTCAGTACGTCCGTGCCGGCGAGTTCCGCCAGCATCGCGGTGGGCACGTACGGTGTGGTCACCAGGGCCCCCAGCAGCAGGCTGTAGCAGTTGGCGACCACCTCGCCCGGGGCCGCCGCGCGGCCGTCGACCTCCATTCCCAGCAGCAGACCGATCAGGTCGTCGCGCTGTGGTTTTCGACGGCGGTCCCGGATGGTGTCGGAGAAATAGGCGAACAACTCTCGATGCGCGCGAACCAGAGTGCTCCCAGGATCGCCGTCCACCGTGTACTCGGGGTCGTCTGGGGCAACCGCCATCAGGGACAACCGGGAAATCTCAGGGTAATCGGCCTCGGGCAACCCGAGCAGCGAACCAGCGGCGGCCACGGGCAGCCCGCCGATCGCGTCCGCGAAGTCGAAGGGTTCCTGGCTTCTGGCAGGGAGCAGCAAACGCCGAACGTGGGCGGTGAGATCGTCCCGGAGCCGATCGATCGACCGCATGGCCAACGCCCTGCGCAACGGCTCGCGCATCTGTCGGTGTCGTGGCGGGTCGGTGGCCACCAGCTGCCGACCGGCAGCCGGATCAGACTTGCCCAGCAGATTGAGCAGGGTACCGCGTTCGGAGGTGAACGTGGCCGAATCGCGCAGTACCCGGATGCCCAGCTCGTGTGTGGTCACCGACCAGAACCCGGGACCGCGGTCCGTCTCCTGCCAGCGCACAGGCTCACGCAGTCGCATCTCGCGCCACACCGGGTGCGGGTCGCCGTGCGCGTACAGTGAGGGATCGGCCAGGTCGACCCTGTCGAGATCGATCTCCCCGGCATGTGGCGGGCAAGCCATCCTCATGGTGTTCCCCCGTTCTTTCCGGCCGGTGACGCATCAAACGAATCGATCAGCTCGGCCAGCTCCAGCACGGTGGGTCGGAGATAGAACGTCCGTGCCGACACTTGGATCCCGCGGTCGCTCTGGAGCCGATCAAGAAACTCCGCAGCGGTCAGGGAATGTCCTCCGAGTTCGAAGAAGTCGTCCTCGACTCCGACCTGTTCGATCTCGAACAGCTCGGCCCATAGCTCACACAGATACCGCTGGACGAATCCGACCGGAGGTACATACGGATTTGGCGACGGTCGGGAAAGGGAATCGTCTGGTGGGCGCAGCGCTGCTCGATCCACCTTTCCGGCAGTCGTGAGCGGCACCTGATCGATTACGACCAGCTTGGACGGGACCAGATGCTCCGGCAACCGTTCGCGCAGCCATATTCGTACCCGACCGGCCAGATCCCCCTGGCCTTCATCCTCGGCGACCAGGTAGCCAACGAGTTCTTTGCCGTTCCGCGCAGGAAACGCGACCACCACGCACCCCGCCACGGCGGGATTCTGGTTCAACACGTTTTCGACCTCACCGGGCTCCACCCTGTAGCCGTTCACCTTGACCTGATGGTCCAGGCGGCCCAAGTAGTCCAGCTGTCCGTCCGGCCTGGCGCGGACCATGTCTCCCGTCCGGTAGAGCCTGGAACCGGGATGCCTGCCGGTAGGGTCCGGTACGAATCGATTCGCGGTCCTCGCGGGATCGCCCAGATAACCGCGGGCCAGCCCCGATCCACCGGCGTACAGCTCTCCGGCGATCCCCGGAGGAACCGTCTGAAGGTCCGGGTCGAGTACCAGGACTCGTGACCCCCTGATCGGTACACCGATAGGCAACGGCGCATCCGGGTCGACAGATCGGATCCTCGCGCAAGTCGTGAAAGTGGTGTTCTCGGTCGGTCCGTAGCCGTTGGTGAACTCGATGTCCGGATAGGCCTCCAGCAGACGGGCCGCGGCAGACGGGTCCACCACGTCGCCTCCGACGAGCAGGTGGCGTACCCCGGCCAGATCCGGTAGATGTGCGACGACAAACCGATGGAACAAGCCGGAGGTCAACCACAGCACCGTGACGCCCTCATCGCGTATGGTCGCGCCGAGTCGGCTCAGATCCGGGCGGCCGGGCGGGAACAACACGAGCCGGCCACCGTTGCACAACGGCGCCCAGAGCTCCAGTGTGGACGCGTCGAAAGCGATCGGCGCGGCTTGCAAGAACACGTCGTTGCGCTGGAAGTCGGCCCAGTCCGGGCGACGTACCAGCCGTGTCACCGCCGAATGCGGAACAGCGACTGCCTTCGGCACCCCGGTAGATCCGGATGTGTAGCTGACGTACGCGAGGTTTCCCGGTGCCCCGACGAACTCCGCACCGGGAGCGCGGGCGGACGGCTCCAGTGGCACGACGTCGGCTCCCGACTCGGCGAGCCGCGAAATCAGCGCGCGATCGGACAGGACGACCCGAACCCCCGCCTGCCTGATGAGAGCGGCCAGCCGTTCGGGAGGCGACTCCGGGTCAAGTGCGAGGTAGGCGGCCCCCGCGTTGAGCACGGAGAGCAGTCCGGCCACCAACCGCGGCGACCGTTCGGCCAGGACGCCCACTACCTCCTCTTCGCGTACCCCTCGCTCTCTCAGCCGCTGGGCCAGCCCTTCGGCCTGTTCGGTCAGCTCCTGAAATGTAAGGGAACCGTCGGCCTCAGAAGTCACGGCGACCGCCTCTGGCGTACGCGTGGCCCATTCCCCGACCATGTGGTGCAGGCACCCGTGCGAGAGCGATGAGTCGTTTTCATCGGGGACCCCGGGGGGTCCGGTGAAAGGAATGGTCGCTACCGGCTGCTCAGCCGGGGCAAGGGCGGCTTGACCGACCAGACCGGCCGTGAGCTCCACATCCGGCCGGCTCATGGTCGCGGACCTCAGGGCGGGGCCTGTCACCAGTTCCACGCCGTCCACTACGGCCCCGTCCGCCTCCGGCAATCCCTCGGCCAGGTCCCCGAGCGTGGTGAGCGGCGTGAACGCGACCGTGATGCTGCCAGTAGCCCAGCGGACCGGCACATGGTCGCTCCCTGTGCGCCGGTGCATCACCGCCACAAACGCGGCGAGTATTTCACGGAATGGCAGATCCGCTGCGGCCGGCGCCAACCGGACTGGTTCCACACCCATCCACCTCATTCTTCGACGATCCGTCGCATTACCAGCCAAGCCGTTTCCGCGACGGTGTCATTCATATAGAGGTCCCGAACGGTCAGTTCGACATCGAATTCGTCAAGGATCCTGGCGGTCAGGCGAACGGCGATCAAGGACTGGCCTCCCAGCTCGAAGAAACCGTCGTGCACGCCTACACGGTCGGCGTCGAGCAATTCGGCCCACATAGAAGCGATTTCCCGCTCGAACGGAGTTCGTGGCGCCACATAGCCGTTCGGGGAATTAGTCTGCCCTGCCTTTTCACCGGCCAATCGGCCATAGTCGATCCCGCCCGACGACAACCGGGGCAGCTCTTCGAGTTCGACGAATCTTTCCGGGACTTTCCCATCGGGGAGTCGCTCCGCGGCAAGATCGAGCAGCCTTCCCCCATCGAATCGGGTGTCTGGTTCCGGCACCACGAAGGCGACGAGCGTCGATTCCTGAATGACGACGGCAGCGGCCTCGACCCCGGGGAGTTCGGCGACGACCCGTTGCGTCTCGACCGGGTCCGCCTGTCGGCCCCCGGTGGCAGCCTCCCGCTCGGAGGGAGCCGAACCTCCGGCACGGATGGCTCTTCGGCCTCGAACCGGTTCGGGCAACGGGATCCGGGAGAGGCGCAGGCTCGGATCTGACGCAACCGTGTCCAGCACGGTCAGCAGGCTCGCGGCCATCCGTTCCGCTGTGGACCGATCGAACAAATCCGTGCGGTACTCCAATCGGGCGGGATAATCGCCCGCCCCGGGTTCGATGTCGAACAACAGGTCCGCCTTGGCCGTGCCGGTGTCCACGTCCAACTGCTCGAACACCAGGCCGGCTGCTCGCAGAACCGGACGCCCCATGTTCTGGAGCGCGAGGATCACCCGTGCGGGGTCGGCGTCGCTCCTCTGCGCTCGTGCCAGTTCGAGTACCCGGTCGAATGGCATCTCCTGATGGTCGAAGTCGCCCGTGCAATTGTGTTTGACCTGTTCGAGCAGGTCACCGAAGGACGCCTCTACGGCCACGGCTGTTCGCACTACCGTCGGGTTGACGAAGCAGCCGATCAAGGATTCGAGTTCGGGCCGGATCCGGCCGGCCATCGGAGTGGTGACGGCGACATCCCGCTGACCGCTGCAACGTGCCAGCACAACGTTCAGACCGGCCAGGATCACCATGAACAGGGTGGCCCTTCGACGTCGGCCCAGTTCCTGGAGCCGGGTGATGAGAGCGGCGGGCATCACAAACCGGTGAACCGCACCCCGACCGCTGGGAACCGCCGGACGCGGCCGGTCCGCGGGCAGTTCCAACGGGGCCAGCCCTGCGAGGCGATCGGTCCAGTAGCCGTTCAACCGGGCGAGGTGGGCACCGCTGAGCAGGTTCCGCTGCCACACGGCGAAGTCCGCGTACTGGATCGGTTGCTCCGGGAATTCGAGCGGCATGCCACTGAGCAGTGCCTCGTATTGGGCGGCCAACTCGTCCAACAGCAAGGTCGAGGACACTCCGTCAGTGATGATGTGGTGCATCACCAAGAGGGCCACGTGTGCTTCCTGGCCCAACCGCAGCAGGCTGAGCCGGAGCAGGGGTCCTTCCCCGAGGTCGAAAAGCCGACCCGCTTCGGCCTTGACCGCTTGTGACAGGTCTGTCGGGCGTATCCGCGAAACCGGAACGGTCAGCGGACGGTGCCGCCGGATGATCTGGACCGGCGCCCCGTCCCTCAGCTCGAAAACCGTCCGCAAGACCTCGTGCCGGTCCACCACAAGATTGAGCGCGGCCTCCAGGACGGCCGTGTCCAGCGGACCGCTCAGCCGCAGTATCCCGGTGACGTTGTAGGTCGGTAGATCGGGGTCGATCTGGTGCTGCAACCACAGGCTCTGTTGAGCGAACGACGTCTGGACCGCCAGTGCGTCGACTGCGCCATCGGACACGGGCCTCTCCTCCCTCTGGCCTCCGAGCGACCGGGCTCGCGGTCAGGCTTCAAGAGGATGGTCGGCCAACGCGCGCGAGGCACGGTAGTCGGTGCTCTTCCCGACTACCGTGCCTCGCGCCTCGCGCCTCGCACTGTGTCGCGGTCGCGGTAGGCCACCCGGTCGAAAGCCGGGGCCGACCTCCCGTCGATCCTCTGCGTTTGCGGTGCTCGCGCTGTTCACGGGACTCAGCGATCGTCGCTTCGGTGGCGCAGCGCCTCGGATGCTCCCGCTTGGCCCGGCTGGAGCGGGCCTTGCCTCCCAGCCCCCGGGCTCCGGGCGGGCCCGGGGCCGCCCCTTCGGCAGACCTCCCCGACCGCCCGGGAAACACGTCCGCGCGGCCCGGCGGAGGCGTTCCCTCGGCACCGGCAGACCCCTCGCGCCGCACGGCAATCGCAGGCCTCCATCCCGCCCCGCATGGGGCAGACCCCCGCCACGCGGCGTCGGCGGCCCCGTGACGAGGGAGAAGAGCATCCTTTGTGACCCTTGACACTCTGCACCCGACAAACATAACCTCCCATCTAGTTGTCTAGACACATTGCGTTAACAATGTCCTGCTTCACCCCGACGGAGGACCTATGGCATCCCTGAAGGAAGCCCGTTACGAACTGGTCGAGATCCCGGAGCGCTTCGGCCCGGTCACCCTCGACGTCGACCGGCAGAAAGTCCTGGACTACGCCTACGCACAGCGCGACTTCGGCGACTGGTACTTCCACGGGTCCCCGTTCGGCGGACCGATCGGGCACCCCCTCGTGCTCGCCAACGACCTGCTGTTCCTCTTCTACCAAGGCTACGACGGCAACACCGCCCAGGGGCTGCACACCCACGAGACACTGCGCTTCCACTCCCCGGCGGCGGTGGGCGAGACGGTGACCGTCGAGGGCGGCTACACCGAGAAGTACGAAGCCCGGGGCCAGGGCTACGTCACCCTTGAGGCCACGGCGCGCGGCGCCGACGGCCGTGTGCTCGTCGAGCACACGGGCAAGGAGATCATGCGTACCGTCGCCGGCGACGTCGTCGGCAAGGGCCGCTCGGCCGGGGCGGCACGCAAGCGCTCGGTGCAGGCACTCGTCGACGGGAGCGTCCCCGCGATCACCGTCGCCGCCCACAACGTTCCCGTGCGTGCGGGGATCCCCGCACGGACCGTCTCCTTCACCCAGGACCAGATGTCGCTGTTCTCCTGGGCCGGCAAGGGCTACTCCAACGTGCACACCAGCCCGGAGAAAGCCGCCGCGAGCGGCCTCGACCGCACCATCGTGCAAGCCCAGCAGCAGACCGGGCACATCATCGCCAACCTCGTGGACGTCTTCGGAGCAAGCTGGTTCACCAGCGGCGAGCTGGACCTGCGCTTCGTCTCCCCCGCCTACGTCGGTGACGTGCTCACCACCACCGGTGCGGTCCTCGGCGAGACGGACGGCCGCCTCGAACTCGAAGTATGGGTCGAAAACGGCCAGGGCACGAAAACCGCCGTCGGCTGGGCCTCAGCCGCGATCGACGAGGACACGGCGCGCCCTGTCCAACTGATCTGACCGGCTCGTTCCGGCCATCCCTCAGACGCCAGAGGAACCAACCATGACCAACACCGACCCATCAGCCCCACAAACGCCCGAAGGACGCGCCAAACTCGCCAAACGGGCAGCCGTCGCAAGCCTCGTCGGCACCGCCGTCGAATGGTACGACTACTTCATCTTCGGCACGGCCTCCGCCCTGGTCTTCGGGCGCCTGTTCTTCCCGAACCCCGACGACCCCATCCTCGGCACCCTTTCGGCGTTCGCCGTGTTCGGGGTCGGATTCGTCGCCCGCCCCCTCGGTGCCGTCGTCTTCGGTCACTTCGGGGACAAATTCGGCCGCAAGGTCGCACTCATCACCACCCTGATGATGATGGGCGTCTCCACCTTCCTCATCGGCCTGCTGCCGACAGCCGAGCAGATCGGTATGTGGGCCGCGGCACTGCTGGTGCTGATGAGGCTCATCCAGGGCTTCGCCGTGGGTGGCGAGTGGGGCGGGGCCTCACTGGTGGCCGTCGAGTACGCCCCGGAGGACAAACGCGGCGCCTACGGCAGTTTCCCGCAGATCGGCAACGCCATAGGACTCGTGTTCTCCACCGGCATCTTCGCCGTCGTCTCCCTTCTCCCCGACGAACAGCTCTTCTCCTGGGGCTGGCGGATTCCCTTCCTGCTCAGCGCCGTACTGATCGTCGTCGGCCTGTTCATCCGCTTCAAGCTCACCGAGACCCCCGCCTTCCAGGCCGCGCAGGCGCAGGTGGAGGCCGAGCAGGCGGCCGTGCAGGTCAAGGAGAAGATGCCGCTGGCCGAGATCTTCAGGCACTTCAAGAAGCCGCTGCTGCTGGCGATGGGCATGCGCTTCGGTGAGGCGGTCTTCGGCTACATCGTGCTGACCATCGGCCTGACCTTCGTGGAGAACTACACCGACATCCCGCGCACGCACGTGTTGATCGCCTCGTCGGTCGCCGCCGGATTCGCGATCTACACCTATTACTTCTTCGGCAAGATCAGCGACAGGGTCGGGCGGCGCACGGTGTTCATCTTCGGCTCCGCGTTCGGTGCCGCCGTCGTCTTCCCCTTCTTCTGGGTCCTCGCCGCCGACAACATCGTGCTCATGTACGTCGTCTACACACTCGCCTACGCCATCGGCGTCGGCGCGGTGTACGGGGTGGAGCCGGCGTTCTTCTCCGAACTGTTCGGCACCAAGGTCCGCTACACGGGGGTCTCCCTGGCAGCGCAGATCCCCTCCATCCTGGTCGGTTTCTGGCCCTTCCTCGCCACCGCGCTGTTCGCGGCCACCAACGGCGACCCGTGGCCCATCGCACTGCTGACCGTGGTCTCCCTGGGCATCGGTCTGCTCTGCGCCTACCTCGCCCCGGAGACCAACCGGTCGGACATCAACGAGATCGGGGAAGAGGCCCGATGAGCGCTGGAGCTTCCTGGCGGGACCTCACCGATCCCCGAGCGGCGGAGACCGGGGAGAGCCCCGAGACGGGCCTGAAGGAACCGCTCTTCGAGAACCTCGACATCCCGGAGCGGCTGGGCCCGGTGACCGTGCTGATCGACGACCACAAGATCAAGCGGTTCGCCTTCACCCAGGACGACCACCACCCGTGGCACCTGGAGTCCAGCCCCTTCGAGGGCAGGCGGATCGGCCACGCCGCGCTGCTGGGAAACGACCTCGTCCAGCTGTTCACCACGGTCTACGCGGCCAGCGAGGTCGTCGGGCTGCACACCGAGGAACAGCTGTGGTTCGACTCCCCGGCGTTCCTCGACGAGGCCGTCACCCTGGAAGGCGCCTACACGCAGGCCTACGAACGGCGCGGCCAGGGCTACGTCGTCATGGAGGCCGCCGCCACCGGCCAGGACGGGCGCAGCGTGCTGCGCCATCGCGGGGTCGAGATCCTGCGCACCCGACCGGGTGACGTCGCGGGCCGCGGCTCCTCAGCACCCGGCCCGGACTCGCGCCGCGTCACCGGCGAGGTCCCGGCCGGTGCCCCCGCCTTCGACCCGGTGGCACCGCGACCGGGCCAGGTCCTGCCTCCCCTGGTCAAGGCCATCACCACCGAGCAGGCGGCCGTGTTCTCCCGCATCGGGGAGTACGTGCGCAACATCCACAACGACCTCGATCTCGCCCGTGACGCAGGAATGCGGGTGCCGATCGTGCAGGGGCAACAACAGTTCGGCGTACTCGCGGAACTGCTGACCCGGGCTTCGGGCGCCGCGTTCTTCAGCGGCGGCTGGATGCGCGTCAAATTCCTCAACACCGTGAACGTGCACGAGCCGATCGAGGCGAGCGGCGTCGTCACAGCGGTCGACGAGGAGAACGTCGAATTCGAGATATGGGTGCGCCGAGCGGACGGAAAGCTCAGCACCGCGGGGTGGGCAAGCGCGCCGCTCCGCACAACCACCGAACGAGAGGGACAGTAATGACGGAGATGACCGGCGGAGCACTGGTGGTCAAGATGCTGGAATCGCTCGGAGTCACCCACGTCTTCGGCGTGGTCGGCGGGCAGACGCTCGCCATCACCGACGCGATCATCGACACCGACTCCATCGAGTTCGTCCACACACGCCACGAGAACGCGGCGGCGGTCATGGCCGACGCCTACGGAAGACTCACCGGCCGCCCCGCGGTGGCGATCTCCACCACCGGGCCCGGCGCCACGAACCTGCTCACCGGCGTCGGCGGAGCGTTCCGCGACTCCAGCCCCGCGATCATCATCACCTGCAACAACAACGGCGAGAACATCCACAAGGACGACGCGCAGAACGCCGACCACATCGACATCTTCCGCAACTACGTCAAATACGGGCGGCTGGTCGCACACGCCACCTCGATCAAGCAGGCCATGGAAGAGGCCTACATCAACGCCATGACCGGGAGCCCCGGGCCGGTGCACCTGGACTTCGCCCGCGACACCATCGAGCAGCCGGTGGAGAACCCGCCGACGGTGCCCGCCGTGCATCCCGCCCGTTCCTGGGTGGGCACCCGACCGGTCGCCCCGAGCGAGCAGATCGAGGCGGTCGCCGCCCGCGTGCTCGCCGCCGAGAAACCGGTCATCTGGCTCGGCAACGGCGGAAACCGCGGCCAGGCCTCGAACGAGGTCCTCGCCCTGGCCGAAGCGCTGAACATCCCGGTCATCACCACGTTCAACGGCATGGGCGCGGTCCCGACCACCCATCCACTCGTCTTCGGGGCACTGAGCCGGATGGGAACCAACCTGAGCACCCGCGTGATCGGCGAGGCCGACCTCGTGCTGGCGTTGGGCAACAGCCTCAACGCGGTCTCCACCACGCGCTGGCGCCGCCGGCTCCCCGAGATCGTGCAGGTCGACATCGACCCGGCCATGATCGGCCGGTACTACGCGGACGTGACCACCGGCGTCGTGGGCGACCTCGCGTCCTTCGCCCGGGACCTCACCGCGGCCACCGCGGCGCAGGCCGGGCAGGCACACGGCTCCCGCGCCGGCTGGATAGCGGAACTGCAGAAAGCCGAGCAGGAGTGGTGGGAGCTCAGCGCCGCCGTCGAACCGGAGAACCCGGGGACCGTGTCCCCGGCCGTCGTCGTGCGCCGGCTGCGCGACGTCACCCCCCAGGACGCCGTGCTGATCCCCGACGCCGGAAACCCCGGGGTGTGGTCGTTCCTGTGGGAGATGCCGGTCCCCTACCGCTACATCAAGCCGGTTGGGTTCGGGAACATGGGGTTCGCCCTCCCCGCCGCGATCGCCTCGGTCTGCGACGCCCCGGAGCGGCCCGTGCTGGCCCTGATCGGCGACGGATCCCTCGGCATGAGCCTCGGCGAGCTGGAGACCCTCGCCCGGGTCGGCGGCCCCGTGGTCGTCGTGGTGCTCAACGACTCCAGCTACGGCAACATCCGCCAGGAGCAGGTCCTGCACTTCAACGGACGTACAGTCGGAGTGGATTTCCGGGACGTGGACTTCGCCCAGGTGGCGCGCGGCATGGGTCTGGAAGGGGTCCGGGTGGCCGACCAGGAGTCGATGGTGCGCGCGGTACGCGAGGGCTTCTCCTCCGGTGCGCCCCTCGTCGTCGACGTCGTGCTGGACCGCGAGGCGAACGCCTGGACCTACGAGGCGTTCACCCCCTACGAGGGCTGAAGGCGAGGAGGCCGACATGGAGCAGCAGGACAGCGAGCACACCCCGGGACCGCTCGACGGCGTGAAGGTCCTCGACCTCTCACGCTTCATCGCGGGCCCGCTGTGCGCCCAGATCCTCGGGGACTTCGGTGCCGAGGTGGTGAAGATCGAGCGCCCCAGCGGCGAGGACTCCCGTCACCACGGGCCGTACTGGCAGGGCGAGAGCATCTACATGTTCCTCTACCACCGCAACAAGCAGGCCGCGACCCTGGACACCCGCCACCCGCGCGCCAAGGCGATCCTGGAGGACCTGGTGCGCTGGGCCGACGTCGTCGTCGAGAACTTCCGGCCCGGCACCCTGGAGAAAATGGGGTTGGGGTACGAGCGGATGAAGGAGATCAACGAATCCGTCGTCCTCGTCTCGATCTCCGGGTTCGGGCAGACCGGGCCGGAATCGCCCCGTGCCCTGTTCGACGCGATCTCCCAGGCCTCGTCCGGCCTGATGAGCATGACGGGTGATCCTGACGGCAGGCCGACCCTGAGCGGGACCTACATCGCCGACTACACCACCGGGTACCAGGGGGCGATCGGTGCCATGGCGGCGCTGACGCACCGGGAACGCACGGGAGAGGGGCAGCTGGTCGACATCGCCAGCTACGACACGATGTTCTCCGCGCTGGGCACCCGGCTGATCGCGGAGCTCATGCTGGGGCTGGAGATGCCCCGTTCGGGGTCGCGCGACCTCCTCACCGCCCCCGTGAACGTGTACGAGGCGGCCGACGGTCCGATCTACATCCAGGCCGGGACGGCGTCACTGTTTCCGAAGCTCTGCTCGGTGATGGGCCGCGAAGAGCTCTCCGCCGATCCGCGCTACGCCACGGTGGAGGGCAGAATGGCCGACCAGGCCGCCCTGGAGTCGGCGATCCAGCAGTGGGCCGAGGGGCTCACCCGTGAGGAGATCGCCCGCCGGCTCGACGCGGCGGGGGTGCCCTACGCCAATGTCGCCAGCGTCCGCGAGGTCGCGGCCTCTCCGCAATTGGCGGCGCGTGGCATGATCGTCGAAGCAGAACATCCGTCGCTGGGAACGATCCGCATGCCGAACAATCCCATCCACATGGAGAAGTCGCCGCCCACGGTGCGCAAGGCACCGCCGCAGGCGGGCGAGGACAACGACTACGTGTACGGGAGCATCCTGGGGTTGAACGCCGAACAGATCCGGCAGCTCCGCGCCGAGGGCGTCATCTGATGCCGCGGAGCGTCCTCTACCGGGTGATCTACGACGACATCCTTTCCCAGATAACCTCGGGCGCGCTGAAGGCCGGTGCGAAGCTGGAGAGCGAGCCCGAGCTCGCCCGCCGGTACCAGGTGAGCCGCATGACCGTGCGGCAGGCCCTCGACCTGCTCATCACCGATGAGCTGGTCACGCGCAAGCGCGGCAGCGGCACGTATGTGCGGGAGAACCCGCGTCGTGGACGGCGGCTCAACCGGTTGCGCTCGTTCGCCCAGGAGCTCGCGGGCTCCGATGTGGCCGTTACCAGCAGGACTCTCTCGGCGACCGAGGAAAAGGCTCCACAGGAGGTCGCCGAGGGACTGGGCCTGGAGGTCGACGACGCGGTGAACCGGATCAAGCGCCTGCGCCTCGTCGGCGGGGTGCCGGCGGCGGTGCAGGACGCGTGGGTGCCCTACGCCGCCGCCCCCGGTCTGGCGCGCGACCCTCTGGTGGACGGCTCCCTCTACCGGACCCTGACGGAGAGACACGGCCTGAAGCTCCGATGGGCGGATCAGACGATGACGGCGGCCCTGCTGGAACCCGCTGAGGCGGGGGCGCTCTCGGCGCCGGTGGGCGGAGCGGTGCTGCATTCCCTCCGCATCACCTACTCCGACACCGAAAGCGCCGTGGAGTACACCAACAGCTGGACGCTCCCGGAATTCCCGCTCCTGCTGCGGATCGACGCCGAATGAGCGCTTCCGAGCAGACCGTCGTCGCCGTCGACGTCGGTACCTCCGCGGTGCGGTCCGGACTGTTCGACCTCTCCGGCGGGTTGCTGCGCTCCGCACGGGTCGCGCGCACCACGGGTGTCGGTGACCTCTTCGACGCCTCCGGGCTCTTCGCCGAGGTCGGCGAATCGCTGCGCGAGCTCGCCGTGGAGTCCCGGCCCCGCGCGCTGTGCGTGTCCGCGCACATCGGCAGTGTCGCCGTGGACGCGTGCCTCGATCCGGTGCTGCCGGGCGGCGGGTGGTCCGACACCCGGGGCCTGGACCTGCTGAGCCGCCTGCCGCGTGCGCGGCAGGCGGCGCTGCTCGCCGCCGCCGGACGTCCCGCGCTCTCGGGCGGGGCTGTCGCGCTCGCCTTGACACTGGGCGGGTCCGGTCCCGGGGAGCAGGTCCACGCGCTGCTGAGCCCGAAGGACTTCCTCGTGGCCCGGCTGACCGGCCGCGTGGCCTCGGACACGGTAAATGCCGCCTACACCCTGGGCTCCGACGTGCGCGCCCGGTCCTGGCAGTTTGACGCGCTGCGGTCCCTGGGGCTCCCGAAAAGCTGGTTCCCTGCGCAGGTGGAACCGACCTCGGTGGTCGGGGAGGTCCACGGTGTCGGAGCACGGTGCACCGGCCTGCCGGAGGGGACACCGGTCGTCTCGGGTGGCCCGGACGGCTCGGTCGGCATCGGCGTACTGCTCGGCACCACCTCCTCGGGGATCGCGAACGTGGCGGGAACGACCGATGTGCTGGCCCGTTTGATCGATGATCCCGCCCGTGCACGGGACGGGGCCGTGGTGAATCCGTCCATGGTTCGCGCGATGTGGACCGCCGGGGGCGCGACCGGGATGACCGGCGGCGCGGTCGCCCGTTGGCGGTCGTTGGTGGGGGCGGTCGACGACGAGAGGCTCGGTGCCGTGCCGGTGGGCAGCCGCGAGCTGCTGGTCTTCCCCGGCTTCTCCGGTGAGAGGTTCCCCCGCTGGCGGCCCGATGCGCGGGGCGCCGTCCTCGGGCAGGGCCCGGAGCACGGGCCGGCGGAGATTCTCCGTGCCGCGCAGGAAGGAGCGGGCTTCACCGTTCGGGAAGGGGCCGATCTGCTGGATCCGCACCGTGGACTGCCCATGCTGTTCGCGGGGGGCTCTGCCCGTTCCACCCAGGTGGCGCGGCTGCGCGCGGACGTCCTCGGGCGGGCGGTGCACGTCGCGAGCAATCCCGATGTGACCCTGGTCGGTGCGGCCGCCCTGGCACTGGTGGGGATCGGTGAAGTGCGCGACCTCGACGAGGCGCGCGACCGGCTCGGCCTCACATTCAGCGTGGTGACGCCGGACGAACGGCGCAGTTCCCGTTACGACGAGGTGTTCGCGCGCTGGACCGCCGCGCGGGAGTCCGACCGGGCGGCCGCCTGATCTCACCTCTTTCGCAATGCCGGGAAGGCGACGCGGTCAAGGGCGCGGGGCACGGAGGTCCGGCCGTAGGTTCCGACAGGCCGTCCCAGCCGGTGAGTCCGCGGTGGTGGTCGACGCGAATTCCCTCGTCCGGACGGGGCGCACCCGGATCGTCGGGTTCGCCCCGTCCGGAGCAGGTGGACGCCCCTGCCGGAGAAAACGGCCGCTCGTCCTGCAAGCCGGCCTGCACAGCACTGGACTGCCCCATTGGCGCGAACCCTTCCCGGCCGCCATCGACCGGTGAACGGTCCTGGCGCCTCGACGCCAGGACCGCAGCGACACACCCGGTCGCTATCGGCCGGTGCCCCTGACCTCGGCAGCGCGCGCCCACCACCGCTGCCCCTGATCGGCGTCACCTCGTTCGTGGGCGAGGGTGCCCAGGTTGGCCATGGCGAGGGTGTCGCCGGTCTCGGCCGCTCGGCGATACCACTCCCGGGCGTCCTCGACATCACCCCACCCGTGGAACAGGTTGCCCAGGTTGATCATGGCATCGGTGTGGCCGGCATCGGCGGCTCCGACGGTTTGTCGGTACCACTCCCGGGTCTCGGCGGCCCCTCCTCGTTCGTGGAGCAGATGATCCGGATCGGTGGTCATGGCGTGGGGTGTGGGTCCGGGACGGACCGACGCCGCACCGACCGGTGCCCGCGCAGGTGTACTTCTTGGCGGCCGGAGCTCGTGGTGCCCGACCGAAGAACCGACAGCCGTGGAGCGGCGGCCGCGTACTGCGCTACTCCGTGCCGGGCGCCGGCCTTCGACAGCCTCGGTCGAGCACTCGTCGGCAGGCTCGTCAACGGGGCAGCGCGGGCTCAGAGCCCGCGCACACGAAGGCCCTGTCCGTCCGGGCTTGGGGGAGGACGTCTGAACTCGCCCCCTCCACGCATCGTCGTGCCATCGACGCGCATCCGCTGCCCGCGCCCCCTCAATGCGATGTCGACGCTGGAGCGGGGCTGCTAGCGCGGCGCCGTGTGCGTCCGGGACGCCGGTGGAGAGCACAGCTCCGGGCGGTCATTCCTCGTCGGCGCCGTCCTCCGGCCGTTCCCCGGACGAACGGATGCGGCCGGCCAGCCGGTAGTCGACGTGGATGTCCTCGTAGACCACCCCGGGTTCGACGGGCCTGGGCACACCCGACCGGGTGCTGCCCGCAGTGCCCTCCGACTGTGGTTCCCCCCAATACCGGGACCGGACTTCCGGCTCCTCGTGGAACGTCAGTTCGTCCGCGGACACGGCGGCACCGATCTCCACGTCGTATTCGGGTTCCTTCTGGTCATCCATGATCTCCGCGTCCACTCCGGCCCTCTTCGCCGCCTCCGCGTCCTCGGCCGCGCCGCCTGCCCCCTCGGTGTCCTCGACCGCGGTTCCTGCGCCCCGACCGATGCCCTCCACCGTGTTTCCGTGCGTCCTTGCCGCCGTCCTCGCCCGCATCGCCCGGGCCCTGACCGGCGCCCTCCACGGTGCCGGCTACGCCCTGACCGGCATCCCCGACAGCGGTGCCCGCACTCTGACCAACGTCCCCCACAGTGCCGGCCACACCATGACCAACGCCCCCGACCGCAGCACCCGCACCTCGACCGGCGCCCTCCACAGCACCAGCCGCGCCCCGACCAACACCTTCCACAGCACCAGCCGCACCCCGACCGACGTCCCCGACGGCGGTGCCCGCACCCCGACCGACATCCTCCACAGCACCAGCCGCGCCCCGACCAACACCTTCCACAGCACCAGCCGCACCCCGACCGACGTCCCCGACGGCGGTGCCCGCACCCCGACCGACATCCTCCACAGCACCAGCCGCACCCTGTCCCAGGGCTCCCACGGCCTGCCCCGCGCCGCCCGCCACCTGGTCGAGAGTGGATTCCACCCCTCGGGCCACGTGTTCCAGGATCTGCGGGTTCGCGTCGATGGTCTGGAGGACGCGCGTAATGATTTCCCGGACGTTGTCGAGCCGGACCTTGAGCAGGGCCTGGGCCTCGACCCCCTTGATGTTGAGGTGGACACGGCCGAGTCCGACGTCCGCCCCCACTTTCAGTTTGAGCAGGTCCAGCACTTCGGCCTGGAGCGAGACGGAGGCCAGCAGGTTCTCGACCTCGAGTTCGATCTCGTCGACCTTCAGGGTCGGGACGTCGAGGAGCACGTCCGTCTCCCCGCTTCCGGCGACACGGTCGACGGGAGCGCGACGGGGCTCCGGAACCTTCTCTGCGCGCTGCGACTGCTTCGCCTGCGTGGGTACGGACTCCACGGTCCCCTGCCCCGACGCGTCGTCCTCCCGGGTTCTCTTTTCACTGTCATGGCTGGTCTGGCTCTTGCTGTTCTCGGCCTCCTGAGTACTGTGATTCACCTTCCCGGCACCCTTCTGCGTGGTTCGCGGCACATCCCCGCGATCGCTACGCCCTCCTGGGGATGCGATCTCCCCGGTCGGCCACGGCGCGAACACCCGCACCGGATATCCGGTTCGTCGCCGTTCAGGAGTGATGAGAGCGTGTTCGCCCCATGTACCCACGACCACCGCCGGGAAACTGTTCTCCCTGTTCAGGGCATGTTTTGGAGCGGCATTTCAGGGCTCTGGGCGCGGAGGGACGGTCGTTGACGGCTACCTGGGCACGATCCGATCGTCCCCCTCAGGAAGGGCCTGCGTCGGCAAGACCCCGTGTCCACTTCCGAGCCGCGGTCAGGGCTCGGACCGGGATCGGAGCCGTGGCGCACGCTGCCCCGGGGGGACGGGGAAGAGGCTCCTCGGCTCCACCACGTGTATGCGACGGGAGCGCACGCCGGAACTTCTCGGCGCGGCCGGGAACTTCCATGGACCGGGGCCCGACTTGTCTACCCGTTGCCCCTTTTTTCGCTCATCGGAGCGGAACACACACAGGAGTCCGCGCGTGTCCACCGACGATCGACCATCCCCCACTGTCCCTTCCGGTCCTCCCGACTCTCCCGGCCAACAGGATCCGCAGCCGGCCCCCGGACCGGCCCCGGCCGGAAAAGGGCCGACGTCCTCGACCTCCGCATGGTCCCTGTTGCGCCCTCTGGTACTGCGTCTGCACTTCTACGCCGGCGTGCTGGTGGCGCCGTTCATCTTCGTCGCGGCGCTGAGCGGACTGCTCTACGTCTGGACACCGCAACTCGAAGAGGTCGTCCACCGCCACGAGCTGTACGTACCGGTCGGCGACGAGCGGCTTCCCCTGCGCGAACAGGTGGCCGCCGCGGAGGAAGCACTGCCCGCGGGAACCCTGCGGGCCGTTCGTCCCGGCGAGGGCCCCTCCGACACCACCCGAGTGCTCTTCGACCTCGACGGGCTGGGCGAGAGTCACCGCCAGGCCGTTTTCGTCGACCCCTACACCGGCGAGGTCCGAGGGTCCCTGGTGTCCTACGGCAGCAGCGGGGCCCTTCCAGTGCGCACCTGGATCGACCTGCTGCACCGCAACCTGCACATGGGCGACGTGGGCCGGGTCTACAGCGAACTCGCGGCGAGCTGGATGTGGTTGATAGCAGCGGGCGGCGCGGCGTTGTGGGTGGCGCGGCGTCGGCGCAGGAAGCGCGTGCGGGGGGTGCTCCTGCCCGAACCGACGGCGCGGGGGCTGCGCAGGACGTTGTCCTTTCACGGAGCGATCGGGGTCTGGGCGCTGGCCGGCCTGTTCTTCCTCTCGGCGACCGGTCTGACCTGGTCGCAGTTCGCCGGGGAGAACGTGGCCGGCATCCGCGCGGCGCTCGCGTGGGAGACGCCTTCGGTCACCGCGGAGGTCCCCGCCGGCTCCGACGGTCCGATCGGCGTCGACGTGGGGGTCGACCGGGTGCTGGAGAGTGCCCGGGCCTTCGACGTCGACGGCCGGGTGGAGGTCGTCTACCCGGTGGCGGACGGCGCCACCTACACCGTGAGCGAGTTGGACAAACGGTGGCCGACCAGTGCCGATGCCGTGGCTGTGGATCCCGGCACCGGTGCGGTCGTCGACGAGGTCCGGTTCTCCGACTATCCGCTGATGGCCAAGTTCAGCCGCTGGGGCATCGACGCGCACATGGGGCTGCTGTTCGGGGTCGCCAACCAGGTCGTCCTCACCGCCTTGATGCTGGGGCTGCTCACAGTGATGGTGCTGGGCTACCGGATGTGGTGGCAGCGCCGCCCCACCGGTCGCGGTCCGGCGTTGGGCCGTGCTCCTGGACGGGGGACGTGGAAGGCGCTCCCGTGGTGGTTGAAGGCGATCGTGGCCGTCGCGGCCGTTGCGGTCGGTTGGCTGATGCCGGTGCTGGGGGTGTCCCTGGTGCTCTTCCTCGTCGTCGACGCCCTGCTCGGACGACTGCGCTTTGGAACCGTCAAGACGGACTGAACAACCGACCGGCCGCCGGTTCGGCCGGTCACGACGGTTCCTCACGGGGAGGGCCCCGGCGCGCGCACCGGGGCCCTCCGGTCAGGCCGGGAACAGGGTCTCCCCGATGAAACCGCCCTCGGCGCAGCCCGGCGGAACGGCGAAGACCGCCGAACCGATGGGGCTGATCCACTCGTTGAGGAGGTCCAGCTCGTCCAGGCGCCGCTGGATGGGGACGAACTGGAGGTCGACGTCGGACTGGTAGGAGACGAAGATCAGTCCGGCGTCCTGCCCCTCATCGCCGAGGGTGGGGACGTCGTAGTTGTAGGCGCGGCGGAAGACCTGTTCGTCGGGGTTGTCCGAGCGGGCACGGCGGATGTGGGCGTACTCGGCGATGCGGGGGAAGCCCAGGGGGGTGAGGGCGTCGAAATCCGGTTCGTCGTGCTCGGTGCCGCCGGTCAGCGGCGCCCCGTCGAAGAGGCGGCGCCCGACCGACTCCTCCCTGCCCGGACGGTCCAGGCGGTCCCATTCGTCCAGGTCCATCGCGATGCGGCGGACCACCATCCCGGTGCCGCCGTGCAGCCATTCGGGGTTGTCGCGGGGCTCCCACACCATCGTCTCGAACGCGTCGGTGTCGGGTCGGGCGTTGACGGTACCGTCGACCTGTCCCATGAGGTTGCGCATGGTGGTGCCGTCGGGTTCGGCCCCATAGGCGCGGCGGAACCCGTCCTGGGTCCAGCGCACGGTGCCGAAGGCCCGGGTGTCCTTGATCAGCATGCGGGCCGCGTGGGAGACGGTGAGCGGATCGTCGGCGCAGATCTGCATCAGGAGGTCGCCGCTGTTCCACTCCGGGCGGAGCCGGTCCACCGAGAACTCCGGGAGCGGCTTGAGCCAGGCGGGCGCGGGTACTCCGGGGACGCGGTCGACGAGTCCGGGGCCGAACCCGAACGTCACCGTCAGGCGGGCCGGGACGAAGGCGAGTTCGGGTTCGGAGTCGGCCAGCGCCGCCTTCCCCTGGGTGAGCTTTGCGGCGTCGTCGCTGAGCAGGGTGAGGAGGCGGCGGATCTTCTCGGCGTCGACGTCCTCGGCGAGGTCGACGGCCACGAACTTTCCGTGGGCCTGCGGGGGCGTCTCGACCCCGGCCTGGTGCGTGCCGTGGAAGGGGACGGTCTGCCCTCCGTGCGCGGCGGCGCCAGGTGTCTCCCCCAAGGGCGGGGTCGAGCGCGTGTTGAGCAGGGAGTCCGCGCCGACCAGCGCCGCGGCGCCCACACCGGCCGCGGCGCCCCCCAGGAGGAGGTGACGCCGGCTCAGCCGCCCCGTGGAGGGGGCGGCCGGTTCCGGGGATCTGTCGGGGTGCATTTCCCTAGTGCTCCTCGCCGTGGCCCGCGCCGTCGTCGTAGTTCTCGTTGGCTCCCTCGTAGTCCTTCACCGGGGCGCTGAACTCCAGGGTGGATCCGTCGGAGAACTCCAGTTCCACAGCGACCTCGGTTCCGGGATCGAGATCCTCGGTGAGGCCCATGAGCATGATGTGGTCGGCCCCGGGCTCCAGGACGTGGGTGTCCCCGGCCGGCACGAGGAAGCCTCCGTCTTTCTCCTGCATGACGGCGTTGCCGTCGTCGCCGGTGACGACCTCGTGCAGTTCGACCATGCCGGCCACCGGCGAGGACGCCGCCACCACGGAGAGGTCGCCGTCGGCGGGGTTGTTCAGCAGGCCGAAGGCACCGGTCATCCCGTCCTCGGCGGTCACCGCCTTGACCCAGGCGTCCTCGATCGCGAAGGAGTCGGCCTGCGTGTGCTGTTCGGCCCGGTCGGCGTCGGCCTGGGGTTGTGCACCGTCCTGCCCGGCGCAGCCGGTGAGGAGAAGGGCGGCAAGGGTGCCGGCGGCCAGTGGAGTGACGGCTGTCGTTCGCATGTGCGGTGTCTCCCTGTTCTTTCGTGTGGTTGCTGATGGTGGATCGCGGTCTGGGGTCATGCGGGTGGGTGTGTGGTGCGGGAACGCCTGGCGGAGGTCTTCGCGGCGAGGAAGTAGAGGAGCGCGCCCGCACCGGCCCCGATCACGGCCGGCGTCAGCATCCGTGGAAGGGCGGAGGGGTGGTCCACGGCGGAGGCGTCGGCGGACGGTGCGGGGTCCGTTGCCTGCCCGGTCTCCTCCTGCGGGACCAGGGCCGGGGGCGCGGCCGAATGGTCGCCGAGGGTGAAGGTGAAACTCCCGCTGATGGGGTGCCCGTCGCTGGAGATGACCCGCCAGCGCACCCCGTAGCCGCCGTCGGGCAGTCCGGCCCGCACCGTCTGGGTGACGTCGGGTCCCTCGACTTCGGCCTCGCCCTCCGCCACCACCTGGGAGTCCCCGTCCAGGACGGTGACGGCGGCCCCGATGTCCATGACCGTGTTGTTGAAGGTCAGCACGATCTCGGCAGGAGGGTCTTCGAGTTCGGCTCCGTCACCCGGCGTCGAGGAGATCAACCGGTCGTGGGCCGATGCGGGTGCCTGTCCCACCGCAGCCACCGCAGCCACCGCCAGTGGAACCGCGAGCATCAGGGCGAGCGCGCGCGACCGGCGCACCCGACGGGAGTCGGCACTCCCCTTCTTTTTCTGCATTCCCCGCTTCTCCTTACCGGCGACCGCGCCTAGCGGCCCGTTCGTGCTCTCCTTCGACAGGAGTCGGCTGCGGGAGCACGGAAGTTCCCTCCCACCCCGAAGCCTGTCGGGTGACGTGCGCCACTCACTCGATGGGCGTCCCCTCTCCTCGTCGGAGCGACGTTCGCCTGCGCCGGAGCGGACAGCGGGTGCACCGGGTCCGGGCGCTTCGGTCGAAGACACGGGAGGCACGGCGTCCGCACGGGAGAGCTCCGGCCCGGCGCTTTCGACACGGGGCGGTGGACGCGATCCGCGGCCGCGTGGACATTCCCGGGAACTTCTCGGCGACGGGCCACGACTTCTTGGCCGACACCCGCGGGAGGCTCGGCGAAGGAGCCGGCGGGAAACCGAACGGGCGAGGAGAGGAAGACGTGTTCGCACGCACGAGGCAGTACGTGTCACCCCTTGATCACGATGCCGGGGCCGCGGTCGCGGACCGATCGTCGCGGCGGGAGGCCGGAGCGGGCCGGGGCGCCGGGCGCGGTCACCGCACGGACGGACACCCCACCGTCCCGGACACCGACAGAGGGGGCCTCGTGACGGCCGCGCACCGAAGCCGCCCCCGCCGCTCGAAGCCGGACAGGAGGGGGCGCCTCTCCCTCGTGGTGGCATGGGCGGCCCTGCCCCTGGCCGTACTGGCCACCGGGTGCGGCGGCGGCACCGCATCGGACGCGCTCGGCGACGCTTCCGACACCCGACACACCGGCCCCGACAAAGGCGCCGCGCGTTCGGGCGACCTCCGGGTGGAGGAAGCGTGGATCCCTGAACCGGCGATGCCGGAGATGTCGGTCGCCTACCTCACGATCGCCAACGACTCCACCGAGGACGACGCCCTCGTGGACGCCTCCACCTCGGCCTCGCCGGACACCGACCTGTGCTCGACGGTGACGACCGACAGCGGGGCCTCACAGATGCGCGTCGTCGAGGAGATCCCCGTCCCCGCAGGCGGTTCCACGCAACTGAAGTCGGGCGGATTCCACCTGATGGTCAACGACATCCCCGACCCCGTCGGGGTGGGCGACACCGTGACCCTGACGCTTAGTTTCGTCAGCGGAACCGAGGTGGAGGTCGAGGCCCCCGTACTGGAACGCACCGCCGGCAACACCGAAGAGCGGGATGCGGGCGGCGACCACTCGGGCCACCACTGAACCCGGTGGCACGGCGCCTTCCGAGCGCCCCCGTACAGGCGACGACGGGACGTGGCGGACCCGCCGGGTCCGGAAAAACGCTTCTACCGGAAATCCAGTATTTCTCCGGCGACCGACACGGCGGGCCGGAACCAGTTTTGCGGAGGTCCGGGTTCACTCATCGTCAAGGACCTGTCGCCTCTCGGTCATGGCCAGGCCCTGGAATTCCTGCCAAAATTGCAAAGGCAAGCGATTCCACTGGCTTTCGGCCGATCGAAAAACATTTCCTCGCGAATCGGTTGCCCTTTGCTCTCGCCCTCGAACACCAGGAGGAATGCGTGGGAATTACGAGAATGCCCGCGACCGTCAAGGTCTGTGCCGCGCTGCTCCTGCTGGGCGTGCTGCCGACCGCTCCGGCGTCTGCGGCCGAGACCTCTACCGCGCCCGCTCCCCGGCCCTCGACCGACGCGGCCCAACAGACCCTGTACATCCCCTGCGACGGGGAACCGGGGCTGAGGGCGCAGTTCACCCTGCGTCCGATCGGCGCCGTCGCCACCAACCTGAACTTCACCAACCCGTGCGGACATTTGGTGAGTGTTCGGGTGCTGGTGTCGAGGAGCGAGGGCGGCGTTCGCGAATGCCTGCGCGTGGGGCCCGGGACGAGGGGAAACAAGAATTACCAGCACGGCCCGGGCGGAGGGGTCCAGATCAGCCCGGGCTGTTGAGGCCGTTCGACCGGGCCGGGACGGGACGGGTCCCGGCCCTTTTTCCTGGGTTTTCCCCGCACCGGAACAGGCCACTCCGGAAGAAGCCGCATCCGGAGATACTCACATGTCCATA
Organism: Nocardiopsis ansamitocini; assembly: GCF_030268225.1. GTDB lineage: Bacteria > Actinomycetota > Actinomycetes > Streptosporangiales > Streptosporangiaceae > Nocardiopsis_D > Nocardiopsis_D ansamitocini. The sequence goes on from NZ_BSQG01000012.1 coordinate 49,766, forward strand.
CGATTCGAATTTTTCCGCACCCCGCCGATTCGGCGGCGAACAAAATTGCAAGGCACCGAAAAACCAACTTGGGGAGCGAATTCATGCAGAAAACCTCCAGAGGAATCACGGGCCGGCTTTTCGCAGCCTGCACGGCACTGGGGATGGGAATCTCCCTGATGGCCGCTCCGGCGGCCGCGGAGAGCACTGATACCCGCGCTGAAGGTGTCACCGGTTTTTCGGACGAGGAGCTTCTGGAATACGGCGACCTGACACGGTCCGACAGTGGGACGGTCACCTACTCGATCGAGCTGACCTCCTACGACGACGGCTCGGTTCTGCCCTCCCAGGCGCCCACGACCCTCGGCGACACCAAGACGGAACTGCACAACGGCACCCTTCGCCTGACCACCACCAACTGCCATTCCGTGAAGGTCAGTTACACCAAACTGAACGGGGCCACCATCGAACGCCGCCTCGGGTACAGCCATCTCGGCGTCCGGTCCTACCGGAGCTGGGGGTCACAGCGTGATCTGACCACACACTCCTCCAGTTGGTCCGGCCTCCGGCTGACCGGAACAGTGACCGGGATCTTGGACGTGCGCAACCAGCAGATCTTCCTCACCCCCGCGATCGGATGCCGCTAGGCCCCGGCCCAGACCCCTGGACCGGGGACGGCGCCCCCACCACCGAAGCAAAAACGGGAAACACGAAGACGGGTGGGACTCGACGCCTCAACGGGCCCTTCCGTCCACCATCCCCACCGACTGAAGAATTGGATCGACTCGCACATGGGCGAAAGAACAAGGAGCACGACCCGCCTGGTGTCCGTACTGTCAACACTTGCCCTGGGCATCGGACTTCTCGCGCCTCCCGCAAACTCGAAGGAAGTCGCCCAGGGCGGTGACGACCAGGTCGTATTCTCCGACCAGGAACTCCTCGCCTACGGGGACCTCACCCGAACTGAAAACGGAAAGGTCTCCTACTCCATCGACATCGTCGTCTACGACGACGGCACCATCATTCCTGCCGACGCGCCGACCACACTCGGCCGCACCAATACGTCGCTCTCCAACGGGGTTCTTCACCTGGAGACGACCTACTGCCAGAATGTCGTGGTCCGATACAACAAGACCGCCGGTAACACGATCACCCGGCGCTTGGGTTACCAGCACGGCGGATCCCAACATTTCAGGGTATGGCAGAACCACCCCATCGGTTCACGTTCCAACAGCTGGAACAATCTCCGACTCACGGGAAACGTCATCGGGATGATGGACGTCCTCGGACAGGGACTGTTCATGACGCCGCCCATTCCCTGCCGCTGACCCTTCCTGCCCGGGAGTGCCGCACTCCCGGGCAGGACCGGCGCGCAACGCGGTTTCCGAACGCGCGGGGAGGATCGTCCGCCCTGTGATCCGGGAACCGCGTTGCACGGCCGTCCCGCTCGCCCCATCGCTGCCACCGACGCCCCGTCCCGGAGAAAGCACCACCCCGACAACTCATGACTTTCATGTCGAGGCCGGTCCTGCTCACGGGACGTCGTGCCGGTGACTGCCCGGCCGGTCGGGGGGACCCGCAGGGCGCATGGAGCCGGCATCAAGCGAACCGCATTCCCGCCCTGCTGTTCACGACGGTCGTGAGGATCGCGTTGCGGAGTGCGGGGACCTCCGAGTCGAAGCGCTTTTGGAGCGCCTTGAGCGCTGCTTTGTGCGTGCCGCGCTCCTGCGGGCCGAACACGGTCCAGATGTCGCCTTCGACCGCGATCACGGCCAGCGCGGCGTCCTCGATGGGGACCGTCGCCGGGTCGTGGCCCGCGACGACCGCGTTACGCGTGTGCTCGCGCAGCAGGCGGACCTGTCCGGGATCATTGGGGGTGACGGTGCGGGTGGGGAACACCCCCAGCATCCGGCCGCGCTCCACCGTGATCGACCCGTTCGCGACGAGCTGCTCGCACACGGCCTCCTCGGCTCTCACCGTCCCGCGCTGGACGGCGTTGATCCAGTGGCCGGGTTCGTTCGGAGCGACGTCGGCCAGCACTTCGGCGAGGAACGGGTCCTCCGGCGGTCGGACCGCGGTGTGTTCCGCCTTTCCCCCACGGCCGTGCAGCAGCCCGCCGATGATCAGCTCGGCCAGTGCCGCGGCGCGCAGCAGCGGGCCGCGGTAGGTGGTGCTGACAGGGTCGAACCGGCCCTTGTCGGTGTCGTAGCTGATCAGGTAGAGCCGTTGCGGCAGTGTCAGGTCCATGCGGTTCTCCTCTGGATCGTCTCCCCACGCCCGCGGACTCGTGCGGGCGCTGTCGTGTGGGTACCCCGCCCACGGCCTCCCGCACGAGGGCACCCGGTCGGCCGGGCCGATCCCACTGTGGCGCATCGGCTGGAGCGTCCGGCGGGTGAAGGGGACGGGCGGTGCGCCGCTTTACCGATCGCGCGGTTCAACGGGGGTGTCATCGGCGGGGCTCCCAGCGAAAGATCCGGGCCGCCAGCGCGACGGCGACGACGACCCAGCCCAGTGTGGGCACCAGGAGAACCAGCGAGTCCATGACGGGGGTGCCGCCGTTCCAGGCGTTGACCAGCAACTCGGTGGCCGAGCCGCCGGGGAGCAGCCTCTTGAACAGGGTGAGTTCCTCGGTGCCGGTGAACCCCACCCAGCCGGACAGGGCAAGGGTCCCGATCATGATGGGAAGCGTGGTCACCTGGGCGTGCTCGGGAGAGTTGGTGAGTCCGGCCGTGGCCAGCCCCAGGCCGAGCATCATGGCCACCGTCGAGAGGACGGCCACGGCCAGGAGGAGAACGTTGGCCGGTCCGCCGGCGACCACGCCCAGCACGGTCAGGATCACCGCCACCTGGGCCAGCGTGATGCCGGTGACGGGGAGCAGGAGCCCTGTGAGGATACCGGCATCGCCCAGCGCGGTGGAGCGCAGCCGCTTGAGGAAGAGGTTCTGCCGACGGGAGGCGAGCGTGGTCACCGTGGTGGCGTACAGCCCCATTGCCACCACGAGGAACACGAGTATCGCGGCGACCCCGCCGAGGTCCACGATCGTGAACTGCTGGTTCAGGTAGATGTAGAACGCGCTGGACGCCGCGGGGAGAACGAGCATGGTGACCAGAACCAGGCGGTTCCGGAAGATCTGGATCAGCTCGCCGAGAGCGATCGAGGGCATCGTGAAGGTCCTTTTCTCGGAAGGTTCAAAAAGTGGTCTGGTCGCTGCCGATGGAGCGGAAGACGTCGTCGAGGCGAGTCGGTCCGGCTGCGAGTTCCCGCAACTCCACGGCGTGGTCCTGCGCCCAGCGGAGCAGGGCGTGCAGGTCCTTTTGCAGGTCGGGGGTCTCGATGAGGAACGTCCCGTCGCTCTCGCGCACTGCCTGGAGCGGTGGCTCCGGCGCGGGGACCGGAAGGGAGAAGCGGATCGTGGCCGGCAGGGTCCGCGTCAGTTCGACGACGGATCCCTCCTTGTGGAAGACGCCTTCGTGCATGAGTCCGATGCGGTCGGCGCGCTGCTGGGCCTCTTCCAGGTAGTGGGTGGTGAGGACGATAGTGGAGCCGTCCTCACGCAGCTTGTCCACGGCGTCCCACAGATCGTCCCGGGCCTGGATGTCCAGGCCGGTGGTGGGCTCGTCCAGGAAGATCAGCTCCGGAGCCCCGTACACGGCGGTGGCGAAGTCGAGGCGCCGCTTCTCGCCGCCGGAGAGCTGGGACACCTTGGTGCCGGCCTTGCGCGTGAGGCCGACGATGTCGAGGACGCGTTCGACCTTGTCCGTGCGCCGGGTGAGGCTTCCGATCAGCCGGACCGATTCCCGCACCGTCAGGTCCGGTGAGAATCCGCTCTCCTGCAGCATGATTCCCGTCCTGGGCCGCACGGCGCGGCGGTCGCGCGGGTTCTGCCCGAAGACCCGCACGGTGCCCGAGGTGGGAAGGCGGTGGCCTTCGACGGCCTCCAGGGTGGAGGTCTTACCCGCCCCGTTCGTGCCGAGCAGGGCGTAGAACTCGCCCCGCCGTACCTGGAAGGACAGGTCCTTGACGGCATGGAAGTCGCCGTAGGCGAGGTTCAGACGTTCGACGTCGATGACTGGAGTAGAGGACATACCGTCCATCTCAGCCGTCGGCGCGTCGATCCGTCAGTGGTGCCGCGTCATGGCTTGCCCCGGAGGAATGTCACGGCGGAGCAATGACGTGGTGTCACTGGTGGCCTCACGGGACCGACGGCACACCGGGGACGAACCCCGTGGTTCTGGTTCCGGGGAGTCCCGCACGCCCGTCCGCGCCCCCGCGCATCCCGCCAGGGCCTCTGCACCCTCGATGCGCTCGCCGGGGGGCACCCGGCAGTCCAACGGCGGCCGGCCCCGTCCCGTGCCTGTGCGAGGCTCGGCGCGCGGGAACGGGACGGTACGTGCGCCACCTCGATGATCGAGGTCGCAGAGGTTTCCGGACCGACCGGCGGCGCGGGTCGGCCCCAGCGCCCCGGGGCTACCGCGAGGACGGGGCCGGCTGTGACGTCTGCCTGCGGTGGGCGTTCTCGGCGACACGCCCCATCGCGTAGTCGTAGAGCGGGCGCGTCAGGCGTTTGGCGAGCAGTGCCAGACGCCCGTCCCGGTCGGTGAGGATGAGCCGGCGGCGCCGGTCCACACCCCGCAGGATCCGGGCGGCGACGTCGTCCGCGCCCAGCCTGGACCCGTTGATCAGCGACACCGCTCCCGCCTCCACCTCGGTGTCGCTCCCCCGCAGGGAGGAGGCGAGGCCGCTGCGGAAGAACGAGGGGCAAGTCACCGACGTGCGGACCCCGTAGGGGGCGAGCTCGTGGGCGAGGGTCTCGCTGAGCGCCACCACCGCGGCCTTGACCGTGTTGTAGGAGCTCATCTGCGGTGGGTGGACCAGCCCGGCCATGGAGGAGACGTTGAGGATGTGGCCCGATCCCTGGCGTTTGAACAGCGGGGTGAAGGTACGGCATCCCCGGACGACCCCGAAGAGGTTGGTCTCGGTGATCCGCCGCCACTCCTCCAGGGTGACCACGTCTATGCGTCCGCCCGCGGCCACACCGGCGTTGTTCACCAGCAGGTCCAGCCCGTCCCAACGCTGCTCGACACGGGCGAGCGCCATCGCCCAGTCGTCGTCGGAGGTCACGTCCAGCCTCAGGTACTCCACGCCTTCGGGGAGATCCTCGGGAGCCTGTTCGGACAGGTCGGTGGCGAGGACGCGGTCGCCTCGGGCCGCGAGTGCCGCGACCAGCGCGCGGCCCAGGCCCGAGGCTCCTCCGGTGACCAGTACGCGTTTCACTTCTTGACTCCTCGGCGGGGTTCGGGCTCGAAGCAGCGGTGTCGTCGGGCGGGGCCCGGTCGACGACGGCTCGGGGAGACGGTGCCCGGCGCAACGGGCACCGTGTACGGACCGCACGCGTCCGCGTCACCGGATCAGGCTACCGGGAGCGCCGCCGCCGGATTTTGCTCCGATCCTCCGGGAGGAGGGTTTCCCGGAGGATCGCGGTACCGGCCGTTCATGCCGTCCTTCTGCCCGAGGGCGCGCCCTCGGGTTCACGCCGGAAGGCGAGATTTCCGTCCTGGACCGGAGCACGGCGCAGCAGCCGCACGTCGTCGTGGTAGTCCTTCGACATCAGCCACGGGGACTCCTGCCCCTGCCGGGGCAGGTCCTGGATCGAGCGTTGGATGTAGCCGGCCCCGAAGTCCAGGAACGGTCGCGTCGACCCCGCGTCGGCGGGCAGCACCGGAGCGCACACGGCCCAGGAGTTGGCCTCCATGTACTTCAGGAGCCGGACGAGGTACTCGCACAACAGGCCGACCTTCAACGTCCACGACGCGTTGGTGTATCCGATCGCGAACGCGAAGTTGGGCACTCCGTCGAGCATCATCCCCCGGTAGACCACGTGTTCGGCGAAGTCCACCGGCTCGCCGTCCAGGTCGAGCCGGATGCCGCCGAGGGGAAGCACGTTCAGTCCGGTGGCGGTCACGATGATGTCGGCCTCCAACGCGCGTCCCGATTCGAGTTCGATCCCCGTCTCGGTGAAGGTTCGGACGCGGTCGGTCACGATCGACGCACGACCGGAGCGGATCGCGGCGAAGTAGTCCCCGTCCGGTGCCAGGCACAGCCGCTGGTCCCACGGGTCGTAGGGCGGGTTGAAGTGCACGTCGACCGGGTAACCGTTCGGCAGCTGTTTCGCGGTGGCCCGCCGGATGAACCTGCGGGCCACCGTGGGGAAGCGTTGGCAGAACTTCCAGACCCAGCGCTGCACCAAGATGTTCTTGCGGCGGGCCAGCGCGTGTCCGCGGCCGTCACCCAGGAGCTTCCTGGCCGCAATCGCGAAGGGGTCCCGCGCCGACTGCGCCAGCACATAGGACGGGGTGCGCTGCAACTGGGTGACGTGTCCGGCCGTGGCCGCCATCGCGGGAACGACCGTGACCGCGGTCGCGCCGCTGCCGATCACCACCACGCGTTTGCCCGCGTGGTCGAGGTCCTGCGGCCAGTGTTGGGGGTGGACGACCGGCCCGCGGAACCGGTCACGACCCTCGAAGGCGGGAGCGTACCCCTGGTCGTACCGGTAGTAGCCGGTCGCCGAGAAGATCCATGAGCAGGTGAGCGTCTCCGCCTCGTCGCCATGGGTGCCCTGGACCCGCAAGGTCCACAACGCGGTCCGGGACGACCAGGACGCGGCGACGACGCGTCTGCCGTACTCGATCCGCTTGGCTGTTCCTTCCTCTTCGACGGTCTCTCGCAGGTAGGACATGATGCGGTCCGCCTTCGCGATGGATACGTCCTCCCGCCACGGCCGGAACCCGTATCCGAAGGTGAACAGGTCCGAATCCGACCGGACACCGGGGTAGCGGAACAGGTCCCACGTTCCGCCGGGGGAGTCCCTCGCCTCCAGGATCGTGTACGACTTTCCCGGCAGTTCCCCGGCCACGTAATGCGCCGCACCGATGCCCGAGATGCCGGCACCGATGATCACCACGTCCCGATGACGGGGGACCGTCTGCGTTGGCTCCGCGCTCATTCGCCTCCCCACACCACGTCGTCCGATCTGCCCCTATGGTCGCGTACGACCACGACCCCCGCCAACGGCTTCGACCGAAACGCCTCGGACGGTGCGGCCTGTACGACGGTCGAGGGGAGGTTGCGTTCACGCGGAGGGGCGACTCACTGGTTCACGGCGCAGCGGCACCCGAACGCTGAACGTGGTTCAGGAGAACGTGTCGGGTCCGACCTCGTCGGGGTCGGGTCCACCACGCACCCCGGTGTCGAGCGCGTCGATGGCGGCGACCTCGTCGGGTGGCAGCACGAAGTCGAAGACGTCGAAGTTCTCCGCGATACGGTGCGCCTTGACCGACTTCGGGATCGGCGACAGACCGTGCTGGATGTGCCACCGGAGCACGATCTGCGCCGGTGTCTTGCCGTGCCCGTCGGCGATGTCGACGATGGTCCGATGCCGCAGAGGGTTCTTCGCCGCGTGCGGATCGGCTGCGGAGTAGACGTTCACCCCGCCGATGGGCGACCACGACTGGGTGATGACGTCGTGCCTGGTGTCGAAGTCGCGCACCTCCTGCTGGGTGAAGAACGGATGCAGCTCGACCTGGTTGACGGCCGGGACCACGCTGGTGCGTTCCACGAGGTTCGCCAGGTGCCCGGGTCCGTGGTTGCACACACCGATGGCCCGTACCCGGCCGTCGGCCAGGAGCTTTTCCGCGGCCCGGTAGGAATCGACCGTGGCGTCCAGCACGGCCGGGGCGGGCCAGTGCAGCAGGTACAGGTCGAGGTAGTCCAGGCCGAGCTTGGCGAGGCTGATGTCGAAGGCGTTCAGCGCGGAGTCGTAGCCGTAATCGGTCAACCACAGCTTGGTCGTCACGAAGATGTCGTCGCGGGCGACACCGGAACGGCGGATCCCCTCACCGACCTCCTTCTCGTTGCCGTAGGCGGCTGCGGTGTCGATCAGCCGGTATCCGTCCTTGAGCGCGGTCTCGACCGCCGGCACGGTCTCCTCGGGCGTGCTCTGGTAGACACCGAGCCCCAGAGCCGGCATTTCGACTCCGTTGTTCAGCGTCAGGAACGGGCTCTGTTCGGTCATGGGTGCTCCTCGAAGTTGTGTGGTGGAGGCGGGGCCGCAAGACCTGCCTCGCCACTGTTTGCGCAGGCCCTGCTACCCAACCGCGCGTTCTGACGCACACGGGAGCCGTAGTCTGCGCCTCCCGGGGCCCGTCCGGTCCCGCCGGCCCGCTCGGCCCGGACCATTGCGCCGATCATGACGCCCACCGCACGAAGACCTCGCGCAGTCCTCCCACAGCGAGCCCTTCGACGTGACCGACGGGACCGTGCCGGCTCAGGGCCGAATCGCACCGACGCCGGATCGGGTCGACCGGGATCGGGTGGTGCGCGGCACCGTGTCCCCTTCCGTCTTTCGGTTCGTCGCGCCAGGTGCCTGCCCGGAGCGCTGTGCCGGTCAGGGATCAGGGAATTGGAAGGGCAGACTCACCGAGTGTGCGCATGGCGGGGTCGAACTCCAGTACCCGATCGGCGCGCCGGGCCACCGAGCGGTCATGGGTGACGAGCAGGACGGCCAGGCCACGGGTTGCCCGCAAGTGGTCGAGGAGGTCGAGGACCGTTCCTGCGGTCGCGGCGTCCAGAGCAGAGGTCGCCTCGTCGGCGAGGAGTACGTCGGGCTCGGCTGCGAGGGCGCGGGCGAGGGCGACCCGCTGGCGCTGTCCGCCGGAGAGCTCCCCCGGGCGACGGGCGGCAAGGCGGGGGGCCAGTCCCACTGCGTCGAGCAGTTCGGGCACCCGGGCACGGGCGGTGCTCCGGTCCAGGCCGCCCAGAATCCGCAAAGGGCGGGTAAGAGCCGTGGCAACGGTGTGAGCGGGGTTGAGCGCGGTTGCCGGGTCCTGGCCGACGAACTGGACGGCACGCAGGTGGGAACGGGTGCGCTCGGCCAGGCCGCAAGGAAGTTCCTGGTCCTTCAGCCGCAGTTCCCCCTGTGCCGGGCGGTGCAGTCCGGCCAAGGCGGTGAGCAGGGTGGATTTTCCCGCCCCGGAAGGCCCCAGGACCACGACGCACTCTCCCGCGTGTACGGCCAGGTCGGCCTCGGTCAGCAGAGGGCGACCGCCCGGAGGCTGGGCCAGGGTGAGTCGGCGGGCCGTGAGAACGGGAACGCCGCCGGAGCGGACCCGCGCCCCGGGGCGGGGACGGACGGCAGGCACCTCCCCCACGTGGACCACCCGGTCGGCGAGCCCGGTGACGAAGTCGGTGTCGTGCGAGATGACCAGGGTGGACATGCGGGGATCACCGCGCCGCCGTCGCAGGGCCACGCGTACGAGTTCCAGGGTGGCGGGGTCGAGGCCACCGGTCGGCTCGTCCAGGACCAGGAGCGGCGGCTCCCCGACCAGTGCGCGGGCCAAGGCCACGCGCTGTGCCTGGCCTCCCGACAATTCGTGGGGGCGGCGCGACCACAGTGCTTCAGGGGCCAGGCCGACCTCGGCCAATGCCCGGGCGACCGATTTCGCACGGTCGGCACGACGGCTCCCGAGGAGCCCTTCCCCCACGAGTCCGGCCACGCTGCGCAGCGGGTGAAGCGCACCCGCCGGGTCCTGGGCGAGCATCCCCACGTGCGAACGGCGCCATACCCGTGCGGCGCGACCGCGCCCGATCGGTACACCGTTCCACCTCACCGTGCCGGAGGACCGGTGCAGACCGGGGCCGAGCGCGTCCAGTGCGGCGAGCACGGTGCTGGTCTTGCCGCTGCCGGACTCCCCCATCAGCGCCACGACCTCCCCAGCGGCGATCGTGACGTCGGCGTTCTCGACGACGGGACGACCGGAGGCGTCGTGCACACCGATTCCGGTCAGGACGAGTCCGGTGGTCGGGGGCATCTCTGGTGGCTCCTCGGTGGTGGCGGTGGGGACGGGAGGGACGTGGTCCGTCAACGTTCCCTGTGCGCCGTGCTCTGGGCGAACAGGGCCAGGGTCGTGGTCATGAGGCCCAGCGCGACGGCCGGGGCCGCCACGGCAGCCGGGTTGAGTGCGACCCCGGTCATGTTCTCGCGCAGCATCAATGCCCAGTCGGGGGCGGGCGGGGCCGCGCCGAAGCCGAGCAACCCCAGGGCCGCGGCGATCTGCAGGGCGATGACCAGGCGCAGTCCGAGATCGGCACCCACCAGTCCGGACATGGCGGGCAGTACCTCGCGCACCAGGATGGCGACGGAGCGCTCCCCGCGGGTGCGAGCAGCAATCACGTAGCCGGTGTGGCGGATCTGGGTAACGGCGTCGCGCACCACTCGCAGGGTGAGTGGCGCTCCCCCGCACACGGTGGCGACGATGACGGCCGCGCTCCCGGGCAGGCGGGTCGCGGCGACCAGCGCGAGCAGCAGCGAGGGAACGGCGAGGAACACGTCGGCGACACCGGTGAGGATCCGGTCTGTTCGGCGGCCGGCCCATCCCGCGGCCAGACCGCCGGCCACCCCCACGACCGATGCGGCGAGGGCGGCGGGGATCGCGGTGAGGACGAGGGAGCGGCCGCCGGCAACGACCCTGGACCATACGTCGCGGCCCAGCGCGTCGGCGCCGAGCGGGTGGGCCGTGGTGGGGGCGGCCCAGGCAGCGGTGACGGGGCTGGTGGGGGAATACGGTGCCGCCCACTCACCGAGCAGGGTGAACCCGATCAGCACGACGGCGAGAACGGTACCCAGCACGCGGGTCACGGCTGGACTCCTAGGTAACGGGGTGCACGCCGTTTCGGACGGGGCGCACGACGGGGGTCGGCGAGTACGGCGATGACATCGGCGAGCAGCAGACCGCCCAGGACGACGGCTGCGGCCGCCATCGCCACGGCCTGGACCACCGGGGTGTCACGGGCCGAGACCGACGTGACCAGCAAGGAGCCGAGTCCGGGGTAGCCGAACAGGGTCTCCACCACCGTGGCGGCGGCGATGAGGCCGCCCGCGCTGATGGCGACGACCCGGGCCAGGGGGGTGAGCAGGAAGGGCACGACGTCGCGGGCGAAGAAGAGCACAGTGGGGGTGCCGCGCAATCGGGAATCGACCGCGTGCGGGCGGCGCACGGTGTCGGCGACGGCCCCGGCGAGCAGACCCGCCCCGAAGACCACCGTGGGCAGGGCCACCGACAGCACCGGAAGGATCAGGAGGTGGGGGCTTTCCAACGGGGAGCCCCCGGGGGGCAGCAGCGATACCGGAGGCAACCAGCCCAGAGCCCCTGCGAACAGGGCGCTCAGGACCGCGGCCAGAACCACCTGGGGAACGGCGGCCAGGCCGGTGACGACCGCGGTGCGGGTACCACGGGTCCGTGAGCCGGCACCGGCCCAGCATCCGATGACCAGAATCAGCGGGCCGGCGAATGCCAGGGCGAGGACCACCAGGGCGGTTGAGGCGGGCAGCCGTTGGGAGATCGCGTCGGCGACCGGGCGGTCGTTGACGAGCGAGGTTCCGAGCCGGCCGGTGGCCAAGGAACCGAGCCACGCGGTGTAGCGCTGCCAGGCCGGCCGGTCCTGACCGGTCTCGGCTCGCAGCGCGGCCACTTGCTCCACGGTGGCTCCGTTGCTGGCGCGGGCGCCTGCGGCATCACCGGGCAGCAGTTCGGTGGCGACGAACACCATGGCCGAGACGGCCAGCAGCAGGAGCAGGGCGCGCGCGATGGCTGTCAGGAAGGCGCGCAGCGCGGTCATCGGGTCGTCCTTGTCGCTCGGGGCGGGCGGGAGGCGCCCGCGTGCGGGGAGGGAAAGAATGCGGGCCGCCGGGGCGGAGCGGCCCGCACCGGGCCGGGGATCAGCCGCCGACGGTGGCGTTCTCGATGAAGATGCGGTTGAAGCCGGGGCCGGTCGGCATGCCCCGGACGCCTTCAGCGATCAGGTCGAGGCCGTCGCCGAGCCCCCACACCACGTAGCCGCCCTCATCGGCGACCGTGCTCTGGAGCGCACCCAGAAGTTCGCCGCGTCGTGCGTCGTCCGCGGTGGCCAGGGCCTCCTGGAAGTCGGCGTCGAAGTCGGCGTCGGTCCAGCCCGTCTCGTTGATGGGCCCCTCGGAGAGCAGCGCCATGCGGGCGAAGTCCACGAACCCGCTGCCGCCGAGGCTGTTGAGATAGAACGGTTCGACGTTCCAGACCTCGGTCCAGTAGGTGTCGGGCGGGTGGACCTCGACGGTGACGTCGATGCCGGCCTCGCCCAGTTGTTCGGCGGCGAGGGTGGCGGCCTCCTCCATCCCGGGATAGGAGTTGGTGGTGGTCAGGGTCAGTTCGATGCCGTCCGCGCGGCCGGACTCCTCCAGCAGGCGCTCGGCCTCGGCGAGGTCGCGGCGGACGGGGGCCGCGTCGGGCGACGTCGGCTCGTTGGGTGAAAGGACGTCGGTGCCGGGCTCCCCGAAACCGAGGAATACGGTCTGCACCAGTTGGTCGCGGTCCAGCGCCAGTTTCACCGCACGGCGCACGTCGGGGTCGTCGAAGGGCTCGGTCCGGGTGTCCATGACCAGGGGATAGTTGACGGCTCCGGGACGGCGCAGCACCGTGAAGCCGTCCTGTTCCTCGTACCGGCTCGCTGTGGCGGGGCTGATGCTCCCGGCGGCGTCGGCCTGCCCGGAGGCGACCGCTTCCGCCCGGGTCTGGGCGTCGGGCATGGCCAGGATCTCCAGGCGTTCGACACCCGGAGTGCTCCCCCACCACGCGTCGTTCCGGGTGAGGACGGCAGTGGTGTCGTCACCCTCGCCCGTGTCGGTGAAGGGGCCCGATCCGGGGACGGGGTCGCCGGTGAAGTCGTCGCTGCCCTCGGGGACGACGAAGGTGAGGGAGGCGACCGCCGAGGCGAACTCCGCATAGGGACCCTTGGTGACCAGGTCGAGGGTGTGCTCTCCGGTGGTCGCGGAGGCATCGAGGTCGAACATGGAGAGCCGGCCGTTGTTCTCCGCGCCCTTGCCCTGGATGCGACGCAGCGAGAACAGGACGTCCTCGGCGGTGACGGGGGTTCCGTCACTGAACACAGCGTCGTCGCGCAGGGTCACCGCCCAGGTCGTGAGGTCCTCGGAGTCCCAGGACACGGCCAGCCTCGGCTGGATCCCGCCGTTCTCGTCGGGGTAGGTCAGCACGTCGTAGAGCATTGCGAAACGGGTGTAGTCGGACTCGTTGCCGACGCGGCCGTGGGGATCCGTGGCGGTGGCCGCCGGGGCTCCGACCGCGGCGTAGCGCAAGGCGGGGACGTCAGCCGAGCTGTCGGCAGTGTTCGCGCAGCCCGCCCCCAGCAGTAGGAGGGCCGAGGCGGCTGCGGCGACATGTCGGCGAGGTGTGTTCATCGGTGGCGTGTTCTCTTCTCGGGGTCTACTCGGTGATGGGACGTGCGCGAGGGAGGTCGCCGTGCAGGGCGATCGCTCCCGATGGGCACAGGTCGGCCGCCAGGCGCGCCTGGGACAGCGCCTCAACGGGAGGGTTGGGGATCAGGAGAACGGCGAGCCCGTCGTCGTCCTGGTCGAACAGGGTGGGCGCAGTGCGCGCGCACTGGCCGGCGCCCGTGCACCTCGCACGGTCGGCACGGAGTCGGGGCGCGTTCACCAGGAGACCCGGACCTGTTCGAGGCCGAAGATGGCGGAGGTGTCCTTGAGCGGAAGTTCCTCGAAGGGTTCCGTGAGGGCGAGGGCGGGTGCTCCGTCCGTGAGAACCCGCAGTGCGATCTCCAGTTCGAGGCGACCGAGGTTCTGACCGATGCACTGGTGCACTCCGTAACCGAAGGCGACGTGGTGGCGCTCGGGGCGGTCGATGTCGAAGACGTGGGGGTCGGCGAAGGCGGCCGGGTCGTGGTTGGCCGCGCCCAACAGTGGGATGAAGGCATCGCCCGCGGGGATGGTGGCCCCCTCCAGCTCGATGTCGGCGGTGGCCACGCGCAGGGTGATGGTGTCGGCCACCGAAAGGTAGCGCAGGAGCTCGTCGACCGCCGCGGGCCAGCGGCCGGGGTCGTCGCGCAGCTTCGCCAGCTGGTCGGGGTGGCGCAGGAGGGCGACCGCGGCCAGGGGGATCATGTTGCGCGAGGTCTCGTGTCCGGCGTTGAGGGTGATGCCGATCTGGGAGAGCAACGAGGATCGGGTGATCTCCCCCCGCTCCAGCGGTCCGAGGGCCAGCCGGCTGATCAGGTCGTCGCAGGGGTTGGCCGTCTTGTCGTCGACAAGCCGGTTGATCAGCGCGAACAGGTCGTTCAGGGCCGCACCGACCTGTTCGGCGGTACTGGAGCGCGCACCGGTGACGGTGGTGATGGAACGGAAGAACTCAAGGTCCTCGGTGGGCACACCGAGCAGGTGGCAGATCACGGTGGTGGAGACGCGGTTGGCATACTCGGTCACCAGGTCGACCGGCGGTGTCAGGGAGAGCATGCGGGCCAGCTGCTCGTGACAGGTCTGCTCGATGACGGGGCCCAGTGCACGGGTGCGTTTGAGGGTGAACTCGCCGACGAGCATGCGGCGGACAAGGGTGTGGTCGGGGGGGTCCATGCGGATGAAGGGGCGTAGTTCGGCGGCGACCTGCTGCTCCCCGTGGCCCAATGCCGGGAAGTCGGGGTTACGGGCGTCGGAGCTGGCAGCCGGGTCCGCCAGGGCGGCGCGCACGTCGGTGTGCCGGGTCAGCAGCCACGCCCGCTTGCCGCTGGGGATGGTGACGCGGGTGAGGGGACCGGCTGCGCGCATGGCGTCGTAGGAGTCGGGCGGGGTGAAGGGGCAGGTCCGGGGGACGGGGAAGTCGGCGGGGGTGGACATGGGTTCTCTCCGGGGTGGTGCAGGCGGACGGGAAGCGGGGCTCGTGGTCGCGTGCGACGTGTTTTCTAGGAGGGTCGGGCGGTGAGGCGCCAGCCCCGGGCGCGCTCCCGACTGCGCAGGAAGTCGGCGTAGCGGCCGTCGCGGGCAAGGAGTTCGTCGTGGGTGCCGCGTTCGGCGATGCCTCGACCGTCGAGGAAGAGGATCTGGTCGGCGTTGCGCACGGTGCCCAGGCGGTGGGCGATGACCAGGAGGGTGCGATCGCGGGCGAGTTCCCCGATGGCTGTGGCCACGATGGCCTCGTTCTCGGGGTCGAGTGCCGCGGTCGCCTCGTCCAGGACGATGATCGGGGCATCCTTGAGCAGGGCACGGGCGATGGAGACGCGCTGCTTCTGGCCGCCGGACAGCGCGACGCCGCCTTCGCCGACACGGGTGTCCGCGCCTTTGGGAAGTTCGGCCAGGACCGGGTCCAGTCCGGCGCGGGTGGCCGCCCGGGCGACCTCTGCGTCGGTCGCGCCGGGCCGGCCCACGCGGATGTTGTCGGTGATGGAACCGTCGAAGAGATAGACGTCCTGGAAGACCATGGCCACGCGCTCGGAGACGCCGTCGCTGCCGATGGCGCGCGCGTCGGCGCCCCCCAGGGTGATGCGTCCGCTCGTGGGATCGTAGAAGCGGGCGAGCAGGCGCACCACGGTGGTCTTGCCCGATCCGGAGGGGCCCACCAGTGCCGTCATGGACCGTTCCGCGACGGTGAAGGAGACGTCGCGGAGGACGTCAGGGCCGTCCCCGTAGGCGAAGGAGACGTCCTGGAAGACGATGTCGGAGCCCGGTGGGTCGGCCGGGGTCTTTGGCTCTGGCAGTGGCCGGACGGCGAGGAGCGCGTTGATGCGGTCCGGTCCGCTCCTGGCCATCCGCAGTGCCGCTCCGAGCTCCGCTGCCGCACCGAGGGGCTGGATGCAGCGCGCGATGAGCACCAGCAGGCCGACGAGCAGGGCCGCGTCGAGGTCCCCACCGAGGGCGGAGTACACGGCCATGACCAGGAGCAGGGCGAAGACCAGGCGGACCAGGAATCCGAATCCGACGATGGCGGGTACCGCTCGGGTGAGCAGGCGGCGCGCGGCTGCGTGCTGGGCGACCAGCGCGGTGTCGAGGGCGGAGCGTTCGGTCCCGACCCGGCCGAACGCGCGCAGGACCGGTTGGGCGCGGGCGTACTCCAGGACCCGACCGGCAGCCTCGTCCCCGGCCGCGTCGACGGCCGCGTCGTTGCGTTCCACTGCGGCGTTGCCGTGGCGAAAGGCGAGCCATAGCAACGGGGCGCACACCGCCGCCGCGGCGGCGAGGCGCCAGTCGTAGAAGGCGAGCACGCCGACGGCGACCAACGGGGTGACCACGGCGTCGGCGAGGGGCGGCACGATGTGCACCGGTACCTGCATGGTCTGGCTGACGGCACTGGTGGCGGTGCGGTTGAGCTCGCCCAGGCGTGCTCCGGTGAACCAGCCCAGGGGCAGACGCACCACGTGACCGCCGATGCGCCGGTGCAGGGCACGGGAGATGGAGCCGCCCAGGCTGAAGTTGGCGTAGAGGCCGAGGGCACGCAGCACGGCATAGACCGTGGTGGTGCCGGCCAGTGCCCCCACCCATGGCAGGACGGCGGCCGGGTCGGGACCGAGCAGGACCGCGACGACCGGCACGAGCAGCGCGAACACGGCCCCCTGCAAGGCCGAGACCACGAGGACGAGGGCCAGCCGGGCGCGGATCGGGCCGACGTGCTCGGGGCCCAGGGCCCGCAGGAACGAGGTCATCACCGAGAGGTCTCCTTGTCGTGGCCTGCGTCGGGTGTGCTCTGGGCCGCCCAGAGCCGGGCGTAGCGTCCCGATTCGGCCAGCAGCCGCTCGTGGGTGCCCTGTTGGGCGACGCGGCCGTGGTCGAGGACGACGATGTGGTCGGCGTTGGTGACGGTGGCCAAGCGGTGGGCGATGACCAGGAGGGTGCGCCCCCGGGTCAGCGCGGAGAGCGCGTCCTGGATGGCCGCCTCCGACTCGGGGTCGGCGAAGGCGGTGGCCTCGTCCAGGACGAGCACGGGCGGGTCGGCGAGCAGCGCGCGGGCGATGGAGACGCGTTGGGCTTCCCCGCCCGAGAGGTGGGCGTCCTCGCCGACGACCGAGTCGTAGCCGCGGGGGAGGGCGGCGAGGCGCTCGTGGATGCTGGCGGCGCGTGCGGCTGCCTCGATCTCCCGGAGGGCCGCGTCGGGGCGGCTCAGGGCGATGTTGTCGCGAATGGAGGTGCGCAGCAGTTGGACGTCCTGGAACACGAAGCCGATGCTGCGGTAGAGCTCACCGGTGGGGATGTCGCGCAGGTCGGCGCCGCCCACTGTGATGGAGCCCGCGGTGACGTCGTGAAAACGCGCCAGTAGTGCGGCCAGGGTGGACTTGCCCGCCCCTGAGGGGCCTACCAGCGCGGTCACCGTCCCCGGCTCCAGGACCAGGTCCACCCCGGCCACTGCCTCGGTGTTGCCGGTGTCCTCCTCGGTAGCGGGATAGGAGAAGTGCACCCCGTCCAGGACGACTCGACTGCCTACCGGCAGGCGTGCGGTGCCCTCGGGGAGGGTGGGCAGCGCCATCAGGTCGGTGACGCGGCGTGCGGCGGCGCCGGCTGCCTGGAGTTGCTGTACACGTGAACCGATGACGTTCATGGGCGCGCACAGGGCGGGGGCGAGCAGCGCGAAGGCCACGACGTCGAGCGGCGCACTCCAGCCCTGGAGGGCGAAGAGCGTCCCGGCGACGGTGACGACCACGGTGACCACCGGGGCCGACAGCACGAGGAAGGAGCCTACCGAGGGGGCCATGGTGGAGCGCGACCACGAGGCGAAGAAGTCGGCGAAGGCGTCGGTGGCGCGGGTGAAGCGCGCGTGTGCGCGGTGCTGGCCGCCGAAGTGCTTGACGACCCCGATGCCGTCGACGAACTCCACGACGCCGGCGTTGACGTCGTTCATCGCGGCGGCGTAGTCGGCCATCTTGGCCATGGACCCGGCCATCGCACGGGCGAACAGCAGGACCCCGGTGGCGACGACCGCAACGCTGACCAGGGCCAGACGCCAGTCGACGACGAACAGGTAGACGAGGGCGACCAGTGGAACGGTGACGGCCGAGGCGAGGTCCAACAGGGTGTGGGCGACCAGGGAGTGCACTTCGGAGACGTCGTCGTGCAGCGCCTTCTTGACCCGGCCCGAGCCCTGTGCGGTGAACCAGCCCAGGGGTGCGCTGCCCAGGCGTTGGGCAAGGGACCGGCGCACCGACAGCTGCATGTCGTTGTCGGCGTGGTGGCTGACCAGGGTGGCCGCAGCGGCGAAGGCCAGGGCGGCCACCGCACCGACAACGGCGGCGGCGACCAGTGCCCAGGCGTGGCCGGGGCCGGGGGGTTCGGCGTCCGCCAGGAAGAGGCGGCCGATCTCCACGACGGCGACCAGGGGGACCAGGCCGAGCGCGGAGGAGGCGACCTGGCAGGCCACGGCGGCACGCATGCGCCCCTTGATCGGGGCGAGCAGTGTTGCCAGCGGCCGGGCGGGGGCTGCTGCGCTCATCCGGGGTGTCCTCCGTTTCTGGGGGTACGGCCTCGGGGGGAGGCGGTGGCGGGGGGCGGCTCGGCGGGACGGCCCGGGAAGGGAACGAGCACGGGGAGGGATGCATACTCAAAACGAAAATGATTTTCATTTTTAATACTACTCCCCCGGCCCTCCCAGGAGGAACGAATCGGGCGCCTCACTTGACCAGCACCCCGATCTCGGGGGTGACCTCTCTGCCCAGATGGGTGATCTGGCGACTGGTCAGCCCCGATTCGACCGCCAACTGGTCCACGCCGAAGGTCTCCCAGTCGTAGGAGTCCTCCACGGTGCGCACCCTGCGGCCCTCGCGGAAGACCCGCCACTCCGTGTTCCAGCGCATGACGGTGGGCCCGGCGGGCTCACCCGCGATCCACCACTCGTAGGTCTGCGCACCCACCGTTTCGCGCACCATCCGGGTCGCCGGAATCGTGCGCGGGGTGTCCACACCCATCAGCTCCACCACGATCGGCGCGCCCACTGGCAACCGCTGGGAGAGCCGGCGCCACAGATGGATGCGCTCGGGCCGAGTGAGGTGCCCGGCCACCCCGAAGATCACGGCCGCGGAGATGGAGTCGGGCAGCTCCAACTCCTGGGCGGGTTCCGGCACCACCGTCACCCTCCGGCGCAGCCCCGGGTCTCCGTAGACACGGCTGGTGAGGATGGCGCGCATGTTGGGCGAGGGCTCGGCGCTGATGATGTCGGCACCGGGCAGCACCTCGGCGATGGTCGCAGTGACCAGTCCGGTGCCCGCCCCGATGTCCACGACAGGGCCGTGGGAAGTGTCCAAGCCGGCCAGGGCGGCGCGCAGCGCCGGGCCACTGCTGGCCATGTGGCGGTGCCCGACCAGGTCGAAGAACTCGGCGGCCGGAGAGTAGTAGTCGATCACAGAATGCCTTCTTTGCCAGGCCGCGGTGCGGCTGGGGGAGGGGATGTCACGGGGTGCTGGGCCAGGGCGGGGAGTCGTGCGCCAGCGCGGGGTCCAGGCGGCGCACGAGTGTGTTGACCACTTGCCTGCGCCCGGGCACGAGGTAGAAGTGGTCCCCGGGGAACACCTCGACGTCCAGGCGGCCGGTGGTGGTCCGCGCCCACCCCCGGGCCTGTTCCACGCCCACCTCGGGGTCGGCGTCGCCCAGGAAGACACTCACGGGGCAGCCCAACGGCGGTCCCTCCGCGGGAACGTAGCGTTCGATCAGCCGGTAGTCGGCCCGGACATAGCCCAGGATCATCTCCCGCATCCCGGGGTCATCGAAGATGGCGCGCTCGGTACCGCCCAAACGGGTGAGCTCGTCCACCAGGGACTCGTCGTCGCCTTCGTGCACGCGTCCTCCCAGGCGGGCGGCGGGTGCCCGGCGCCCCGAGGCGAACAACCGGACCGGTTCGACGAAGCCGCGCCTGCGCAGTTCCCGTCCCAGTTCGAAGGCCACGGCGGTCCCCATGGAGTGACCGAACAGCGCGTAGGGGCGGTCGATCAGTGGGGTGACCGCGTCGGCGATCCCGGCCACCAGGGTCGCCATGTCGTCCACGGGCGGCTCGTCCAGGCGGTCCTCCCGCCCGGGGTACTGGACGCACACGAGGTCGATCCCCGCGGGCAGCAGCGGCGTCCACCCTCGGTAGGAGCCTGCGCCGCCGCCGGCATGGGGCAGGCACAGCAGACGCAGGCGGGCGTGGGGGCGGGGCCGGTAGCGGCGCAGCCAGGAGTCGGTCGGGTTCGCGGTCATGATCGTCCAGTGGTGGTGTGGAGGTCGGCGAGCCGTACGGTCGGCGGGGCGAGCGAGCGCACGAGATCGGGAGGCCCCAACCGGCCGGTGAGGTCCTGCCACATCCGGCTGGCCGCGAGATCGTACTCGCCGACACGCAGCGCGTCGGCGCCGCCCGCGACGTCGCGGGCGAACCCCGCCAGCGCGCGGCCCAGGGCATCGGGCCACAACCGGGTGAAGACCTCGCGGAGCGTCCCGGCCCCGGTCCCCTCCAGGACGGCCGTACTCGCCACGTCCAGGTATCCGGTGTCGGGCCCGTCATGGCGCAGGCGGTGATGGGAATCGCGGGGGGCGTGCAGGCGCGGGCTCCAGACCACGGGGCCGTGGGTGTCGGCCAGGGTGAGCACACCGGCGTCGGTGGCCAGGGCCAACCGGTGCCACAGAAGCGCGCCGTTGTCGGCGTCGAGGGGGTCCATCTGGTTCTGCACCCGAAGAGTGGCCGGGACGCCGCCGACGACGCCTTGGACCACCCGGTAGGGCTGGGGGGTGGCCGCCAGGGCGGCCAGCTCGGCATCGAACTCGACCGGCTCCGCGAAGGCCCACGGCCGCAGTCCCCCGAGGGCCGCCCCCAGGACGTCCACCAGGGGGTGGAGCACCTGTAGGGCCACGGTGGCCTCCACCGCGCGCACAGTCGTTCGGGTGCGCAGCGCTGCGGCAGCTTCGAGGAAGCGGCGTACCGGGCGGACGTGACGGTAGAAGGGGTTGAGCCGGTAGCGGACTCCGCCGCCGCGCGCCGCGCGCATGGCGCCCGCGAGTTCCCCGTACCCCACGGGGTGCTCCTGGAGCACGTGGACGCCTCGTTCCAGGAGGGTGCGCGCGAGCATGCCGCCCTGGCCCCCTGAGACCCCTGCCCCCACCACTACGCATGCCGCGTCGACGTCGCCGGGCAGACCGGCGGGGTCGGTGTACAGGGGCACGCCCAGGTGCCGGGCGTGCCTGCGGGAGAACCCCCCGCCCCGGGCGAGGATCCCGACGAGTTCGAACCCCGGTGCGGCGGTGACCGCGTCGGCGTAGAAGCGGCCGAACCCCGTTCCGCACACGATGGTGCGCAGTGGCGGGGTCACAGCGCTCCCTCCTCGACGTCGTCGAATTGCGGGACGCCCTCCTGGAACCGCACCGGCTCCATCACCCCCGCGTCGGTGAGCCGCGCGACGGTGTCGGCGGGGTCCAGGACACGGGCCGCGTAGTGCACCCCCGGCTCGATCCGGCCGCCCACCAGGGCGTGGGCCGCCAGGGCCCCGACGTATCCCGTGGTCCGGTAGCTGTCGGTCAGACGGACCGCCAGGGAACGCACGCGCCCACGGCCCGCCACGCGATCGGTGAGGACGTAGGCCAGCAGGTAGTAGGGGACGCGACCGGCCAGGTCGAGGTCGGCTGCCGCGCGCAGCCGGGCGGTGAACCGGTCGAACTCCTCGGCACGGTGGAGGGGGCGTCCCGCGGCCTCGGTCAGGACGGCGCGGGCGGCCGTTCCGGGATGGACCGTGTACCAGTCGAGGCCGTCGAACCCGAGGTCGACGGCCAACCGCTCGGCCTCACCGGTCAGGAATGGTTGGAGATGGGCCGACGCGGGGAAGAAGGGGACCCGGACACCTTCCTGGGCGCGCAACGCGCGCGCGACACGCCGCCCCCCGCGCCAGGCGGCCAGGGACTCGCCGAAGGAGAAACCGGTGGCAGACCCCGGCAATGACAGAGCCATGTCGGCGGCCGCGGTGGGCGTGCACTCCTCCAACCCGCCGGTGTAGGCGCTCAGGTGCGCGTCGGCGCCGTGCGGGGTGAGCAGTCGCGGCAGCAGTGCCGAGAGACCGGGCAGGACGCCGGCCGACAGCACGGCGGTACGTCCCCGTTCCGCGAGGCCCAACGGGGCCAGACGGTCGTGGCAGGGGTCGTCCCCGGTGACGTCCGCGTAGTCGGCGCCGGCGGCGAGGGCGGCGAGGGCCACCCGGTCCACCACCGCGTAGGAGGGGCCCGCGCAGTTGAGGACGACGCGCGCGCCCGCGCAGAACGCCGACAGCGCCGCGTCATCGGCCAGGTCCACGACGACAGCCTCGGTTCCGGGCCCCAGCTCTGCGGTCAGGGCCCGCAGTGGAGCGGGGCCGCGCGCGCCCAGGCGCAGGGGGCCGGGCCAGAGCCCGTGCAGGGCTCTGGCCGCGGCGGTGCCGACGGCGCCGGTGGCGCCCAGGACCGCGATGGGCGCGGTCATGCGATCACGTCGCCGTCGGTGATCTCGGCGAGCAGCTTGACGATGCCCGGGGCGTAGGGCACCGACAGGCAGCTGAAGTGGTCGCCGGGGATCTCGGTGACCGTCAGGGTTCCCAGGACCAGGCGTTCCCAGTAGTCGGTGACGCTCTCCTTGTTGCCGGGGAAGGGGTAGGCGCCGCTGTGGCGCAGGAACGTGACGTCGCCGGCGTAGGGCTCCGGCTCGTAGCGCGAGATCGCGAAGACGCTCTGCCGGAAGATGCGGAAGAGGTTCATCAGCGCCTCGGGCTCGTACGTCCCGGCCGAGGCGGGAACGGCCGCGGTCATCCGCCGCACCCTGACATCGCGCGGAAGCGCGGCCAGTTCCCTGAAGCACTCCGCGACGTCGGCGTATTCACCCCGCAGGCGGCCGATCGCACCGTCGGGAAGCAGGCCCGGCGTCTGCTCCAAGAGGACGTCGGAGGCGGCGGAGACCCGGTTCTCGTCGGCGGGGAACCCCACACGCGCCGGGTCGATGCCCATCATGACCGCGAAGGCGTACTCCGAGATCAGCTCGTCGTCGAGGCGGAAGGGCGGTCGGTGCGTGCTGATGGCGGTGAGCGAGGCGACTTCGGCACCGGCCTCCCCGAGGGTGCGGGCCACCTCCGTGGCGATCAGGCCGCCCAGGCAGTACCCCACCACGTGGAAGCGGCTGCCGCCGGTGTCCAACAGCGCGCGGGCGTAGTCGGCGGCCCACTTCTTGATGATGACGGAGGGGTCTGCGTCCAGGAACTCGCCGGTGCGGGGCAGCTCCAGCCCGGCCAGGGTCGAGGCACCGCCCGATCGTCGACGGATCTCGGTGATGAGGGAGCGGTAGGGCACCAGGGTTCCCGTCCCGGCGTGCACGATGGCGGTGACGGGGCCGCCGGAGCCGTTGAGACGCACGTAGGGAGTGGCCGCGGCGCGCTCCTGGGCGGCGTCGGTCCTACCGTCGAGTCCGCGCAGATAGGCGGCGAGGCCCGCGACGGTGGGGGTGCGCAGCATATGGCGCAGTACGACCTCCCACTCGATGTCCCCGGCGGCTTCGACGTGTTCGCCGAGACGGCCCACCATTCGGGCCACGAGCAGCGAGTCGCCGCCGAGGGCGAAGAAGTCGTCGTCGCGGCCGACGTGTTCGCGCTCCAGGAGCTCCTGCCAGAGGCCGACCAGTCCGCGTTCGAGGTCGTCGGCGGGCTCGGCGGAGACGGTGGCCACTCGTGCACCCTCCGCCTCGCGCGGCAGCAGGCGTTCCAGTGCCGCGCGGTCGACCTTGCCGTTGGCCGTCAACGGGAGCGCGTCCAGCAGCTGCCATTGGCCGGGCACCATGTAGTCGGGCAGTCGAGCCGCAACGTGCCTGGTCAGCTCACCGGTGCTGACGGGGACCCGGTCGGTGGCGAGGCGGGTCAGGAACAGGCTCTGCCCGGCCCCGACCAGCCGATCGTCCTCGGCGGGCAGTACCAGGGGCTCCTCGGCCCCCGCCCCGGCCAGCAGGGTCCGCCACTGGTCGCGTGTGGCGAAGGTCTGGTCGGCGTCCGCACGCAGGTCCCGATGCCCCCCGGCCAGGCCCTCCAGGAATTCCATGGACACCATGAGCGGGTACTGCCCCTCCTTGGTGGTCTCGATGAACAGCAGGTGCCCGCCGGGGACGAGCAGTTCTCGTGCGGCCTCCAGCGCGGCTGCGGCGTCGACGGCGTTGTGCAGGACGTTGGCGGCGACGACGACGTCCACGGTGCTGGGCAGGTGGCCCTGGTCGCGTACCGGCAGGTTGACGTCGAAGAGGCCGTACCGCACCCAGGGAAAGTCGGCGAACTGCTCCCTGGCCTCGGTCAGGAAGAACGGCGAGACGTCGGTGAACAGGTAGTCCACCCCGTACTCGGCCAGAGCCGGCACCAGGGCGGCGGTGGTGCCCCCGACGCCCGCGCCCAGTTCCATGACGCGCAGGCGCTCCTCCCCCACGTGCTGTCCGGCGATGCGCGCCAGCGCGGCCGCCGCTGCGGCGTTGAGGTGGCGGATCGCGAGATTGTCCCGGTAGGCGGCTCCGGCGGTCTCCAGGTCGGCGCCCGGGAAGAGCAGGCTGCGCACGTCCAGGCTCCCGCTGACGAGCTCGGGAAGCCGGTCGGCGCAGGTGCGCATGTACTCCAGTAGTTCGGTGCCGTAGTTCACGCGTCGCTCGGCCTCCGTCGCGCGCTGCCACGCGGCCTTCTGCTGTTCGGCGGTGACTGCGCTCAGGCCACGGAAGGCCCCCTCGTCGTCACAGGCCAACCGGCCCTCGCGCACCAGGGCCACCAGCCAGCGCCTCAGCAGGCGGTGGTGCGTGCGCTGGGCGTCCAGGGCAGCCGCCACTTCCTCGAAGGAGTGGGCCGTGTCGGGGGCACCGAACAGGCCGGCCGTGGTGAGGGTCCTGGTGACGGCACCCAGTGCGACCTCGTCCAAGGCCGTCAGGAACACATCGAGGTCGTCGCGGTCCAGGTCCGCGGTCGCCGCGCGGTGGGCCGCGGTGGCGGCCTCGGCGAGGCCGTCGGGGGCGGGGGGCGGGGTGGTGGAGCGGGCGGGTTCGGCGAAGGCCGCGAGCCTGCGGGCGTCGCGGGGGCCGACCGCGACGACGGCGGCGGTCGCCACCCCGGGGTGGTTCTGCACCGCCGATTCGATCTCGGCGAGCTCGATCCGGTAACCGCGGATCTTGACCTGGGAGTCCTCCCTTCCCAGGAACTCGATGTCGCCGCCGGGCCGGTAGCGCCCCAGGTCGCCGGTGCGGTACAGGCGCTCACCGGTGGCGGGCCGGGTGATGAAACGCTCGGCGGTGCGCTCGGGGTCGCCCAGGTACCCCTGGGCGAGGCCCGCACCGCCGATGTAGAGCTCGCCCGCGACCCAGTCGGGACGGTCGCGCAGGGCCGGGTCCAGGACGTGGAAGGTCTGGCCTGCGAGGGGGCGCCCGTAGGGGATGCTGGGCCAGTCGGGGTCGACCACACCGATGCGGTGGTGGATGGACCAGATGGCGGCCTCGGTGGCTCCACCCAGGCTGACCAGTTCCAGGCCGGGGACGGCCGAGCGGAGGGTGTCGGGCAGGGTGACCGGGATCCAGTCGCCCGATACCAGTGCCAGGCGCAGGGCCGACAGGTCCTCGTCGGTACCGGAGGCCAGGTAGTCGCCGAGCATCTGCAACTGAGCGGGGACCGAGTTCCACAGGGTGACGCGGTGCCGGGTCGCGAGTTCGGCCCAGTGCGAGGGGTCACCGCGCCGTTCGGCGTCGGGAAGCACGATCGCGCCGCCTGCGGCCAGCGGCCCGAACAGGTCGTAGACGCTCAGGTCGAAGCCGAGATTGGCCAGGGCCAGGACGCGGTCGTCGGGACCGACGCCGAAGCGTTCGTTGACGTCGGCGACGGTGTTGAGGGCCGCGGCGTGGGCCACCATGACGCCCTTGGGCGTCCCGGTGGAACCGGAGGTGTAGATGACGTAGGCCAGGTCGTCGGGGGCGGCCTGGCTCTTCGGCGGGGCGAGCGGGCCGGGGGCGGGGTCGATCTCGTCGACGCACACGGGGGTGTGACGCTCGGTGTCCACCGCCTCGACCAACCAGGACTGGGTGAGGACGTGGGTGACGGCGGCATCGGCGAGGATGACGTCGCGGCGGGCGGTCGGCTGGTTGACGTCGACCGGAACGTAGGCGCACCCGGCGAGGAGGACGGCGTGGGCCGCCACGACCTGTTCAGGACCTTTGTCCATGAGGATGGCCACCCGCGACCCCGGAGCGCAACCGGTCGAGGACAGCCTGGCCGCGGTGGCGATTGCGGCGGCCAGGAGTTCCCCGTGCGTGAGCACCTCGCCGGCTGTGATGACCGCGGGTTCCCCGGGTGTCGCCAGCGCGGCCGCCACCACCGCCTCGTGCAGGAGCGCCGGCGGGCAGGGGGCCCCGGTGGCGTTGGCGTCGGCGCGGGAGTCGGCCTGGTGGCCGGGTAGGCGCAGGGGGGCGTCCTCGGTCCATGCGCCGTCGTCCTCGGCGAGGCGGGCCAGCAGATCGGTGTAGGCGCCGAAAGCGTCCGCGGCCAGCCCTTCGGGCAGGACTCCGTCGCGCACGTCCCAGTTGACGGCCAGGCCGGTTGCGATTTCCTTGACCTGGCAGTCGATCCACACCTGCGGGGTCTGGCTGATGCCGTGGACCTCCCGGGCCGCCCAGGAGTCGGCTTCCGGCGCGCTTCGGGCACCCAGGGTGCTGGTGAAGACCACCGGCATGAGCGCACCAGGGGTGCCCCGGCGACGGGTGTGCTCGGCCAGGACCTCTCCCCCGGTGAACAGGCCGTGGTCGAGGTCGTCGAGCAGACGCGCGTGCAGCAGGGCGGCGCGTTCGGCGAAGGGCAGCGCACCGTGGTCCTCGACCGCCAGCAGGGTGACGGCGGTGAAGTCGCCCACGAGCCGATGGACGTCGGGGTGCAGATCCAGGCGCTGGTCGACGGGCAGGGCGAGGGTGAAACTGGGGCGGCGGCTCCACCGGGCGATGGTGTCGGCATAGGCCGCCAAGGCCACGGCGGAAGGGGTCAGGCCGTGCCGCTCCGCGCGCTCGCGCAGGCCCGCCCACTGGTCCGTGCGCAGGACCGCGGCATGCCGGGTGAAGGCGGGCTCGGCGGTGGTGCCGTCAACGGTGGGCAGTTCGGGGGCGGCGGGCAGGTCGGCGAGGCGCTCGGACCAGTAGGCGCGGTCCCGCTGGTAGAGGGGGCCGTCCTTGAGCGCGCGCCGCGCCAGGACGTAGTCGCGGAAGGAAAGCGCGAGGGGGGCCGGGGCGTATGCGGGATCGGCGTAGAACGCGGCGAGCTCGGCCAGCAGGAGCTGGACGCTGGCGTAGTCGGCGGCGATCAGGTTCACCGAGAGGTGCAGGACGCTGCGCCGGCGCGAGCGGGTCAGGTGCAGACGCACCAAGGGGCGCTCCTCCCCGGCGGGACGGCCGTCGCTCAACCGGGCGCGTGCCTGCCGCACCGACGCGTCGGGGTCACCGGTCTCGGTCACCGTGAAGGACTCCCCCACCGGATGGTCGAGGACCTGCTGGAAGCCGTCCTCGGACACCGTGACGCGCAGCATGTCGTGCCGGTCCACCAGTGCGGCCCAGGCAGTGGACAGCCGGGCGGGGTCGAGGTCGGCGACGTCCAGTTCCAGATAGGCGTGACAGTCCAGACCGCCGTGGTCGTAGGCGTTGCCTCGGCCGATCAGGTAGGCGGCCTGCACCTCGGTGAGGGGGAAGGGCTCGTGGCGGGCCTCGGGGGCGGGGGTCAGCGCGGGGGCGGTGGCCTCCAGGTGGGCGATGACCTCGGCGCGGTGGTCGCGCACGGCCGCACGGTGGGTGTCGGTGAGTGCACCCTTGGGCGCGCGGAAGCGGAGTTCCCCGTCCTGGGTCCACAGGTGGACGCCGGCGCGATCGAGTTCGGTGAGCAGGGTACGGATGTCCATCATGGGTGCGGCGCGCGGTGGTACGACGCGCCGGTCCTCCTTGGCATGTGTCGCGGTCGGGACCCGCGCCGCTTTCCTCTTGGGTCTGGTGCGGGGCGGGGAGCGGCGGGGCTGGGGGTCAGGTTCGGGCGGGGGTCACAGGGCGCCCGTCTCCAGGTCGGCGGCCGTACCCGCCAGGTGGGCGGCGAGGGCGGCGACCGTGGGGGCGGCCAGGAAGGCGCGGGTCGGCACATCGGTGTCGAATTCCCTGCGCACCGCGGTGACCAGGCGGATGGCGAGCATGCTGGTACCGCCGAGGGTGAAGAAGTTGGCGTGGCGGTCGGTTACGGGGACGCCGATCAGGTCGCCCCACAGGACGGCCAGGCGCTGCTCCGTACCCGGCAGGGGCGGCCGGCCGGAATCCTCCTGGACCCCTGCCCAGGCGAGTTCGGTGAGCGCGGCGCGGTCGACCTTGCCGTTGGCGGTCAGCGGAAGCGCGTCCAGGACGTGGATCCGTCCGGGGACGGCGTGTGCGGGGAGCCGGCGGGCGAGGAAGGCCGCGAGGGCGGCCGGGGTGACCGGGCCGGCGGCGAAGGCGTGCAGCCTCCGGGCGAAACGGCCGCCTGCGGTGAGGGCCACCGCACGGTGGACCTCGGGGTGTGCTTCCAGCGCGGCCTCGACCTCGCCCAGTTCCAGGCGGTGTCCGCCGATCTTGACCTGGTGGTCGGTGCGGCCCAGGAACTCCAGCGTCGCGTCGGGCCAGTACCGGCCGAGATCTCCGGTGCGGTACCAGCGCCGACCGGCGTGTTCGCGGAACTTCTCGGCGGTGCGCACGGGGTCGCCGCGGTAGCCCGACGCCACGCCGGCTCCACCGATCCACAGCTCTCCGGGCACCCAGTCGGGACAATCCCTGCCGTGGGGATCGACGACCCGGTAGCGCTGGTTGCGCAGGGGGAGCCCGTAGGGAACCGAGGACCAGTTCTCCGGGACCTCGCGCACTTCCGTGAAGTTGGACCAGATGGCGGCCTCGGTGGCCCCGCCCAGCGCGACCAATGTCGCCCGTTCGGCCGCTTCGGCCAGACGGGGTGCCAGGTCCAGGCCCACCCAGTCTCCGGAGACCAGGGCGAGGCGCAGTGCCCGGGCGAACCCTTGTCGCTGCTGTCCGGCCAGGAGCAGCATGTCCAGCAGGGCCGGGACGGTGTTCCAGACCGTGACGCCGTGTTCGGCGACCAGTTCGCACCAGCGTGCGGCGTCACGGCGCTCGCCCTCGTCGGGCAGGACCAGCGCCCCGCCGGCCCCCAACAGGCCGAACACGTCGTAGACGCTGAGATCGAAGTCCAGGGCGCTGAGGGCCAGGACGCGGTCGTCCGGTCCGACGCCGAAGCGTTCGTTGACGTCGGCGACGGTGTTGAGGGCCGCGGCGTGGGTCACCTCGACCCCCTTGGGGTCACCGGTGGAACCGGAGGTGTGGATGACATAGGCGAGGGCGTCGGGGTGGTGGCGCACCGGTTCCGCGAGTGGAGCCGTGGCCAGCAGGGCCGCCATGCCCACTCCCCCGGAAACGCCGTCGGGGTCGGCGCAGACAACGACGCCGGTCCCTGCGCGTTGGAACATCCGGTCCCGCCGAGCGGGAGGGGTGTCCACCCCGATCGGCAGGTAAGCGGCTCCCGCCGCCAGTACCCCGAGGACCGCCGCGATCTGATCGGCTCCCTTCGGCAGCGTGACGCCCACCGCGTCTCCGGGACGTACTCCGCGCTCGACGAGGGAGGCTGCGACGCGACGGGCGCGTTCGGAGAGTTCGGCGTAGGAGGTCTCGCCCAGTGCGTCGACGAGGGCGGTCCGCCCCGGGTGGGCTTCCGCGTTGGCGAAGAACGCGTCATGGAGGAGCCCGTGGGGCTCGGGGCCGGCGGTGGCGTTGGCGTGCTCGCGGGCCCGACGCTGGTCGGCTGGCAGGACGATCCCGGGCGGCTTCGGCCCGGCTGCGGTCGCGAAGTCCACCAACAGGCGGCGGTAGGCGTCGAACATGGCGTCCAGGACGCCGCTGGGGAAGAGTTGTTCCACCGCGTCCCAGTGCACGGTGAGCCCACCGTCCGCCTCCAGGACCTGGTTGTCCAGGTGGACCTGGGGCGACTGCGACAGTCCCCACACCCGTGCGCCGAAGGGGGGATCGGTGTCGTACCCCAGGCCGGCTCCGACCCCCAACGAGCTGGTGAAGACCACGGGGACACCGGTTTGGGCCAGGCCGGTGGCGCGGGCGAGCTCGCCCAGGACCCACACCGCCGAGGCGTCGCGATGGTCGAGGTCGCGCCCCAGGCGTCGGTGCAGGCGCGCGGCCGCCGAGGAGAGGTCCTCGCCCGGTTCGCGGTCGTAGGAGGTCAGCGACAGCGAGGTGAAGTCTCCCAGGACGCGGTCCACGTGGGGATGGGCGTCGCGCCGGTTGAACAGGGTGAGGGTGAGGCTGAGTGCGGACTGTCCGCTCCACATCGAGAGCACTTCTCCGTAGCAGGCCAACAGCAGCGCCGACGGGGTGAGGCCCAGTGCCCGGGCACGGTCGGTGAACGCGGCCCACTCGGCGGGGCCGAGCCAGGTGCTGCGTCGGGTGAACCGGGGTGCGTCGACCGCAGCGGGGTCCACCGCGAGAGGGAGCGCCGGGGCCGGGGGCAGCTCGGACAGCCTCTCGCTCCAGTAGGCGCGGGCCCGCCGCACGTCCTCCTCGTCCGGACCGGCCTGGGCGAGGTAGTCGCGGAATGTCAGTTCCACAGGGGCCAGCCGTGCGTCGGGGTCGGCGTAGAGGCGGCCCAGTTCGTCGTAGAGCGTCATGATGCTCAGGGCGTCCAGGACGATGTAGTCGAGGCTGACGCCCAGCCGGGTGCGGGTGCCCCCCTTTCCGGGGTAGCGCACCGCACGGACGTCGAACAGCGGCCAGCGGGTGAGATCGAGGATCTGGTGGCTCATGTGGGTGCGCAGTGCGGCCAGCGCCGTGTCCGCTTCGTCGGCCGTGGCCGTGACGACGGGGATGCGCACCGGTCCGACATCGGCGAGGACGCGCTGGTCGCCGTCCGTGTCGAAGACGGCGCGCAGCATGTCGTGGCGGGCCACCAGTCGGTCGAACGCCTTCTCCAGACCGGCCAGGTCGACATCGGCGCCGTCGAACTCGGTGTAGTGGTGGGTCCCCACTCCTCCGAGGACGAAGTCCTGGTTGCGGCCGATCCAGTAGGCGCGTTGCACGTCGGTGGGAGCGAAGGGCGTGTGGCGACCGCCGGGGTCGGGGCGCACGACGGGGTCGGCCGCTCCCGTGCCCGGCGTGAGACCGGCTGCGAAGTCGCGCAGGCGCGGCGCGGCGAACAGTTCACCCACCCGGGTGTCGGGGTATCCGGCTTCCCTCAGCGCGGCCACCGCCCGGGTGGCCAGCAACGAGTCGCCGCCCAGTGCGAAGAAGTCGGCGGTGCGACCGATCTCCCCTGCTCCCAGGATGTCGCGCCATACTCGGGCGACGTCCCGCTCGACGGCGCCCTCGGGTACGGCGTCGGCCTCCGGGGCGGCTCCGGCCCCTTCCGTCAGCGCCAGGGCCGCGGCCGAGCGGTCGGGCTTGCCGTTGGGGGTGCGGGGCAGCTCCGGCCAGACCTCGATGTGCTCGGGCACCATGTACGCGGGCAGCAGCTCGGCGGCGCGCGCGGCCAGTCCGTCGGGTTCCGGAATCCGGTCGGAGGCGAGGACCACTGCCGCGGCCAGGCGGGGTGCCGCTCCACCGATGACCACCGCGATGGCCGCCGCCACGTGCGGGACGGCGCACAGGGCTGCTTCGACCTCACCGGGTTCGATCCGGTATCCGCCCACCTTGACCTGGTCGTCGACGCGGCCCAGGAACTCCAGCGTCGCGTCGCCACGGTAGCGGGCCCGGTCACCGGAGCGGTACCAGCGCGTGCCCTGTGCGGTGACGAAGGAGTGCGCGGTGCGCTCGACGTCGCCGCGGTACCCGGCGGCCAACGCGGCGCCGCCCACCCATAGTTCACCGGGGACGTGGTCGGGGCGGTCGCGGCCGGTTTCGTCCACGACCCGGCAGCGCACGCCCGGCAGTGGTACTCCCCACGGCATCGAGTGCCATGACGGGTCGACCCGGTCGATCTCGGCGATCGTGGAGTGGACGGCGGCCTCGGTCATCCCGCCCAGCGCCAGGAACCGGCAGTCGGGGGCCTGTGCGCGCACCCGGTCGGGCAGGTCGAGGCCGATGACGTCGCCGCCGAGGAGGACCGCGCGCAGGGGTGCGTCCAGACCGGGGCCGGACTCCGCCTGGGCCAGCAGCATCTCCAGGAGGGCGGGGACGCAGTTGAGGAGGGTGACCCGGTGCTCGTGCATGAGCCGGGCCCAATCGGCCGCGTCCCGACGCACGCCGTCGTCGAGCAGGACCGCCGCCCCTCCACTGGACAGTGGGGCGAAAAGGTCGAAAATCGACATGTCGAAGTCGAGTTCGGCCAGCGCCAGGGTCCGGTCTCCGGGGCCCGCCCCCAGACGGGCGATGAGCACGTCGACCGTGTGCGCGGCTGAACGGTGCGGCATTTCCACCCCCTTGGGCTCTCCGGTGGAACCCGAGGTGAAGAGCACGTAGGCGGTCTGGTCGGGGTCGGGGCGCACCGGGCGCGGCAGGGCCGCCGTGTCCGTGGCCCCGGCCACGTCCACCGCCGGGATCCCTTGGGCGGTGGCCCGGTCGAGGTGGGCGGTGTCGGTGAGCACCAGTGCGGCGCGCCCACGGGCCAGCAGGCGGGCCCGTCGCGCCGACGGGATCGACGTCCCCAGGGGAAGGTAGGCGGCTCCGACCGCGAGCACGCCCAGCACAGCGGCGACCTGATCGGTGCCGCGGGGCATCGTGACGGCCACCGTGTCCCCCTGTTCCACGCCTCGCGCGGCGAGCAGGCCGGCGACGCGCAGGGCGTGGTCGGCGAGTTCTCCGTAACAGACGCGGGTGCCGTCCGCTGCGACGAGGGCGGTGTCGTCGGGGCGGTGCCGAGCACGGACGAAGAAGGACTCGTGGAGGGGCCGCGGCGGGCTGGCCGGACCCGACCCGCGTCGGGCACGGGCGGCGAGCTGCTCGGCGGGGGCCTCGGGAGCAGCCGGTCGATGCCAGGCGGCGGGGTCGGCGACCAGTGCTGCGACCAGCTCGCGGTAGGCGGTGAAGGCCGCGTCGAGGACGCCGGGCGCGAAGGCCGCCTCCCGCACGTCCCAATTGAGCAGCAGGCCACCGTCCAGTTCGGTGACCTGGGCGTCCAGCCACACCTGCGGCCCTTGCGAAATGATCCAGGAGGGACGGCCGAAACACTCCTGCACGGCCTCGCTGAACAGCGGTCCGAGCCCGATTGCGCTGGTGTAGACGACCGGGGCCGGTCGCCCTCGTCCGCCCGAGGCTCGGGCGAGGTCGCGCATGACCTCCACGCCGCTGTAGGCACCGTGGTCGATGGCCGTGTGCAGATCCGCCTGGACCTGGTGGGCGCGCTGGGCGAAGGGAAGGGAATCGGTGACGTCGACGTCGAGCAGGACCGAACCGCTGAAGTCGCCGATGAGACGCTCGACGTCGGGGTGCAGGGGGGTTCGGTCGAACAGCGGGAGGTTGAGCAGGAAGCGGCGTTCGGCGCTCCAGGAGCCGATGGTCTCGGCGAACACGGTGGCCAGGGCCGCGGCCGGGGTGATCCCGGCCGTTCTGGCGTTGCGTTCCAGGGCCCGGACCTCCTCGGGCGGGAGCCAGTGGTGCAGCCGGCTCGACCGCGCCAACGGACTGCGGCCGGGAGTGAGGTCGGTCGCGTCGATGACGGTGGGCAGGCGGGGCGCCTCGGGCAGGTCCGCCAGCCGCTCCATCCACCAGGAACGGGCCCGTTCGCGGGCCGCCTCCATGCGGGGCGTACGCTCGGCGAGGTAGCGCGCGAAGGTGTAGGACAACGGCGCGGGGTCGAGTTCGCCGATGTAGGCCAGACGCAGGTCCTCCAGCAGGATGCGAAGGCTCAGCGCGTCGGCCGCGATCATGTCCAGGTCGACGTGCAGCCGGGTTCGGCCCTCGTCCATGAGGGTGAGCGCGACGTCGAGGACGTGCCCCTCCTCGACGTCCAGGCGCTGGCAGGTGTAGTACTCGCGCAATTCCTCCAGGCGGCGCGCGACCGCGTCCTGGGGATGGGAGCGCAGGTCGTGGACGCGGACCCCGCTCCGGGCCGCGGTGGCACCGATGCGTTGGCGTCCGTCGTCCAGGAACCGGACGCGCAGCATGGGGTGACGGGCGGCGATCGCCGCCAGGGCAGTGGTGAGTCGTCCGGGATCCAGGTCGTGGCCGTCGAACTCCGTGTAGAAGTGCGCGCCGACGCCGCCCAGGGGTTGCTCGTCGCGACGACCGATCCAGTAGGCGTACTGCATCGTGGCAAGCGCGAACGGTTCGTCCTCGGCAACGGTCACCGCGGGACGTACTGCCGGGGCGGGCCCGCTGGATCGACGGGACAGGAGCCTGCTCCACGCGGCCACGGTCGGCTCGCTCGACAGGTCCTCGAACGTGACGTCGGCGCCCTGTTCGCGCCACACCCCCACGAGCCGGATGAGGCCGAGGGAGTCCAGTCCGTGGTCGAAGAGGTCGTCGTCATCGGCGAAGCCGCCGACACCGAGGATCTGCGCGACCTGCGTTCGGATCTCTTCGACCGGTGCCCGCCCGTGTGGTGACACGACGTACCGCCCCCTGTTTCTGCGTGCTCCACCGCAATCGCTCGAAAACGATAACGGTTTTCATTTACGGCATTATGTATAGCACTGTCGGCTTGGCCCCGTCGAGGCCGATGAGCGAGGAATGGGAGATCACGTGGACGAGAAGGACTGGACCGACTGGCCGGAGGAGTTCGCGAACGCCTACCGGCGAGCCGGCCACTGGCGCGACCGGACCCTGAGTGAGCTGCTCTGCGACCAGGCACGCGACCTGGGCGAACGCATCGCACTCGTGTCGCCCTCCGGACGGCTGAGCTACGCGGAGCTGGACACCCGTGTGACTCATCTGGCACGGGGGCTTGCCGACCTGCCGGTACGCCCGGGCGAACGGGTGCTGCTTCAGCTGCCCAACCGGGAGGAGTACGTGATCGCGCTCTTCGCGCTGCTCCGGATCGGCGCGGTCCCGATCCTGGCCCCGCCCTCACTGGGCCGCGCCGACCTGGTCGCGCTGACCCGGCTCTCCGCGGCCGCCGTCCACGTCGTCGCCGACCGGCACGGCCGACGGGATCTGGGACCGGTCGCGGCGGAGGTCGCCCGCGCCTGCCCCTCACTGCGCCGTCTGGTCGTCGCGGGCGACCCTGGAACGGGCAACGGCATCGCCCTCGGCGCGCTGGAGGAAAAGGGCGCCGCCCTCACCGGCGGGTTCCCCGACGTGTCCCCGAACGCGCTCGCGCTACTCCTGCTTTCGGGCGGCACCACGGGAACGCCCAAACTGATCCCGCGCACCCACGCCGACTACGCGTACAACGCCCGCGCCTCGGCCGAGGTGTGCGGGGTGGGCGCCGATTCGGTCTATCTCGCCGTCCTGCCCGTCTCGCACAACTTCACCATGGTCTCGCCGGGCCTCCTGGGGGTCCTCTGCTCGGGAGGGACCGTGGTGCTGTGCCCCGACCCGAGCCCCACAACCGCCCTCGCCCTGGTGGAGACCGAGGGGGTCACGATCACCTCCCTCGTCCCCGCGCTTGTTCCCCACTGGCTCGACGAGGCCGCCCGGGGCGGGCGCAACCTGAGCAGCCTGGAGGTGCTGCAGGTCGGCGGCTCCCGCCTGGACGACACCACTGCGCGCCGTGTCCGCCCGGAACTGGGCTGTGGCCTGCAACAGGTGTTCGGCATGGCCGAGGGCCTGAACAACTACACCCGCCTGGACGACCCCGAGGACATCGTGTGCACCACCCAGGGGCGCCCGCTGTCGCCCTCCGACGAGGTGCTGGTGGTCGACGAGGAGGGCAGGCCCGTACCCCCCGGGCAGCCGGGCGAATTGTTGACCCGCGGCCCCTACACCCTGCGCGGCTATTACCGGGCACGGGAACAGGACCGGTTGTGCTTCACCGCCGAGGGCTTCTATCGCACCGGTGACCTGGTCACCCGTACCGAACGGGGTGACCTCGTCGTAGTGGGGCGGGTGAAGGACCAGGTCAACCGGGCCGGGGAGAAGATCGCGGCGGTGGAGGTGGAGGAGCACCTGCTCGCGATCCCGGGGGTGCGCGCCGCTGCCCTGGTGGGTGTGCCCGACCCTTTCCTGGGCGAACGCGCGGTCGCCGTACTGGTGGCCGGGGGCCACCGCCCCTCGGTGGCAGAGGTCCGGGGACTGCTGCTGGAACGCGGCGTCGCCGCC
Source organism: Nocardiopsis ansamitocini (assembly GCF_030268225.1). Taxonomy (GTDB): domain Bacteria; phylum Actinomycetota; class Actinomycetes; order Streptosporangiales; family Streptosporangiaceae; genus Nocardiopsis_D; species Nocardiopsis_D ansamitocini. The sequence goes on from NZ_BSQG01000012.1 coordinate 85,801, forward strand.
TTCAAGGTCCCCGACGAGGTGCGCTTCGCCGCAGTGCTTCCGCTGACCGGGATCGGCAAGGTCGACAAGCGGAGACTGCGCACCGAGCTGGGCTCTTCCTGATTCCGCGGACGCGGTGCGGGCACGCCCCGCACCGCGTCCGTCGGATCACCTCCCCAGCGCCGTCATCGCGTTTCGCGTGCTCACCGCCATCGCACAGCGGCGGGTCGCATAGGTGAGGGCCATGGAGTGGTCCTCCGCCGAGAAATCGGCCACGGCGTCGGCCACGATGAAGGGTTCGACGTCGCGCATGAACGCGTCGCAGGCGGTCATCAGGACGCCGATATGGGCGTAGACGCCGCAGACGACCAGTTGGTCGCGTCCGAGGCGGCCCATGGTGGCCGACAGTCCGGTGTTCGCGAAGGCGCTGTAGCGTCGCTTGGTCACCACCGTGTCCTCCTCCCGGGGAGCGAGATCGGCGATGACTGCGGTGTGGGCGGGCTCGTCGCTCAGGCCCCTCCCCCAGAAATCCTGGAGCAGACCCCGCTCCCAGGGCTCCTGGGATCCGGGCTGCGTGGTGTAGATCGTCGGCACGCCCCGTTCCACGCAGCGCTCGCGCAGTGAACGGATGTTGTCGACCAGGGTCGGAACCGGTTCGGCATCGGCGCGGAAGGCGTCCAGGAAGTACCGCTGCATGTCGTGGATCAGCAGTACGCAGCGGTCGCCGTCGAGTCGCCAGTCGGCGTGGTTCTTCGGGATCTCCTCCTCGGCGGGCATGGGATAGGCGTCGATACGCGGCAGCGTCATGGGGCATCGTCCTGTCGGGTCGGGCTCCGCGGATCCACCGGCGGTTCCCGGTGGGGGGACGCCTCTTCGAAGGCGTCGAGCATGGTGCGGAACTTGGCGGAGGTCTCGGCGAGTTCGGCGACCGGATCGGAGTCGGCGACGATCCCCGCCCCGGCGAAGAGCCGGGCCTCGTCGCCCTCCACCTCGGCGCAGCGCAGCGCAACCGCCCACTCGCCGTCTCCGTCCGCGTCGCACCAGCCCACTGCTCCGGCGTAGTGGCCGCGGTCGAAGGGCTCCAGTTCACCGATGGCCTCCAGTGCCAGACGCGTCGGCGTGCCGCACACCGCCGGGGTGGGGTGCACGGCGCGGGCCAGGTCCAGTGACGAGGGGAGCGGCTCCGCCAGTCGTCCGGTGATACGCGTACCGAGATGCCACATCGTGGAGGTCGCGGTCACCGAGGGCGCCTCGGGGACGTGGAGCTCCGCGCAGAACGGGCTGAGCGACTCGGCGAGGGCCGCCACGACGAAGGCGTGCTCGTGCCGGTCCTTCGCCGAGGCGACCAGCTCGCGGGCCCGTCGGCGATCGGTCGCGGGATCGGGGTCGCGGGCCGCGGAGCCGGCGAGCGGATGACTGTGGACGGCCGGTCCCCGCCGTGCGACGAGCAGCTCCGGGCTGGCCCCCAGCAGGGTGCGGCGTGCTCCCCCGTGTTCGGGGGGCACGTCCACGGCGAACACGTGGGCGGCGGGGTCGGCGGAGGCCAGGCGGCGCAGGAGCTGTCCGGGATCGACAGGGTGGTCGAGGACGAGGCGCAGGGTCCTTGCCAGCACGACCTTGTCCAGCTCCGTGCGGGTGACCCGGTCGATCGCCCGGGCGACGGCGCGGGTGTACCCGTGCTCGTCGGGGACGCGATGGTGCGCGCGGATCCGGGGCCGGGCCGGCGCCTCGTCACCGCTTCCGCCCCTGGGGGACCTGCCGCTCATCACGACCTCGTGCGGAACGGCGATGTGCGCGGGGGCGGCGGGGTCGAATGCCAGGGCTCCGACCGCGACGGGTCGGGACAGGCCCGAGCGCCGGGCCGCGTCGAAAGCGGCGCCGAGGTGCTCGCCGGTGGCCCGTTGGACGCGGGTCCGGGACATATCGCGGGCGAGGAGCGTGTGGCCGGGAGTGGTGAACACGAAGTCACCCGGCCGATACGCGTGGAGTGCGTCCAGGGGTCCGGGCTTCTTCCCGGGCAGGTGGTCCCATCGGTCAGGAGCCAAGGCCGGCTCCCCCGTCGACGCGAAGGTCGTGCATGGTTATGTGCTGCGCCCTGGGAGAGGCGAGGAAGAGCACCGCATCGGCGACGTCCTCCGGATCGGCGATCCGTCCCAGGGGGATCCCTCCCCGGAACGATTCGGGCGATCCCGCCACGGCCGACTCCTCCGGGGCGTCCCCTCCCCACAGCTGCCGGCGCATGGCGGTGGCGGTCGTTCCCGGCGAGACCACGTTGCACCTGATCCCGAAAGGGGCGAGTTCCAGCCCCAGGCACAGGGTGAAACGGGTGGCCGCGGACTTGGACGCCGCGTAGGCGGCCATCCCCGTTCGGGAGAGCCGGGCCGCATCGGAACTGACCGTGACGATCGCACCGGCTCTGCGCGGGGTCATGTGACGCGCGACGGCCGTGGAAACATTGAACACACCCGAGCTGTTGACCGCGAACACCGCCGCCCAGTCCTCTGCGGCGAGTTCCAGGACCGGGCCCGGACACAGGATGCCGGCGATGTTGACGGCCAGGGCAATCGTCCCGCTCTCCTCGATCTCGGCCACCGCCGTCTCGACGGCCGCCCGGTCCGCGACGTCGACCGCGTACCCGTCGACGGCGTGCCCCTTCTCTCGGTAGGCCGCCGCCAGTTCCCGGACAGCCGAACCGTCGACGTCCAGGGCCGCGACACGTGCCCCCTGTTCGACCAGGCCGCGCACGACGGCCGCCCCGATGCCTCCGCAGGCCCCGGTCACCAGCGCGGTCCCATCCGCGCCGACCGCATCGCCCCGCCTCTTCCCGACCGCCACTCTGCCCCCTCCAGACCTCCATCAATATTGATAAAGATAATCATTTTCAAAATTTGTGTCAAAAGGGACCTCCCGGAACGCTCCACGGCCACCCACAAACCACGCGCACTACGACGCCTTTCTCGTAAAATCCCAGCTCAAGAGACTATAAACTTTGCGTATACACGTGGTGTATAGTCACCTGCATGTCCATCAGCAACACGTTGCTCGGCCTCCTCGAATCAGGCCCGCGCCACGGCTACGACCTCAAGCGAACCTTCGACGAACGGTTCGGCCACGACCGTCCGCTGCACTACGGGCAGGTCTACTCGACGATGTCGCGCCTGCTGAAGAACGGCCTCGTCGAGGTCGACGGGGTGGAGGCAGGAGGCGGCCCGGAACGCAAGCGCTACGCCATCACCGACGCCGGCATCACCGACGTCGGACGCTGGCTCGCCACCCCGGAGAAACCCGAGCCCTACCTGCAGAGCACCCTCTACACCAAAGTCGTACTGGCGCTACTGACCGGGCGCGACGCCGCCGACCTGCTGGACGCCCAGCGGGCCGAGCACCTGCGCCTCATGCGTGAACTCACCCGCCGCAAGACGAACGGGGATCTCGGCGACCAGCTCATCTGCGATCACGCCCTGTTCCACCTGGAGGCCGACCTGCGGTGGCTCGAACTCACCGCCGACCGGCTCGACAGACTCGCCGGAGAGGTCGGCAAATGACCCGCACCGATTCAGCGGAAAGCACCGGACCCCTGCTCACCGCAACCAGACTGCGCAAGACCTACGGCCCCACCGCCGCACTGAACGGAGCGGAATTCACCATCGACTCCGGTGAGATCGTCGCCGTCATGGGCCCCTCCGGGTCGGGGAAGTCGACTCTGCTGCACTGTCTGGCCGGCATCATCACCCCCGAGGGCGGCACCGTTCACTACCGCGGTCATGAACTGTCCGCCATGTCCGACGCCCAGCGCAGCAAGCTGCGACGCGGGGATTTCGGTTTCGTCTTCCAGTTCGGCCAGCTGGTCCCCGAGCTGACCTGCGCGGAGAACATCGCGTTGCCGCTGCGACTGGCCGGCACAAACCGCAAGGAGGCCGAGTCCTGCGCGCTGGAGTGGATGGCGCGCCTGGAGGTGGACGACGTCCGGAGCAAACGCCCCGGCCAGGTCTCCGGCGGCCAGGGGCAACGGGTGGCCGTCGCGCGGGCCCTTGCGGCGCGGCCCCGCGTCATCTTCGCCGACGAACCCACCGGCGCGCTGGACTCGCTCAACGGTGAACGTGTCATGGAACTGCTCACCACTGCGGCGCGTGAGACCAACGCCGCGGTCGTCCTGGTCACCCACGAGGCCCGGGTCGCGGCATACTCCGATCGGGAGGTCGTCGTCCGCGACGGTCAGGCCCGCGACATCACCTCCGCAACGGCGGGCATCGCATGATCCTCCGGTGGTGCCGCGAGCTGGGGATGGGGGCCGGGTTCGCGCTGAGCGGCGGGCGACCGGGCTGGACGAGGATGCTACTCACGGCGCTGGGGGTCGGCCTGGGCGTGATGCTGCTTCTGCTGGCGTCCACCGCCCCTACCGTGCGGGACGCGATGCAGGACCGGATGGGCGCCCGGTCACCGGTGTTCCTGGAAGAGGGTGAGGAGGCCGGCGGCGACGCCCTACTGGCGTCGTACGAGCTGACCGGTTTCCGGGGAACCATGGTGAGCGGCCTGTTGTTGGAGCCGCTCGGGGACCCGGAAGCGGCCGTCCGCCCCCCGGGGATCGACCGGATACCGACGGCAGGCGAGCTCTACGTCTCCCCGGCCCTGCGCGATCTTCTGCGTTCCGAGGACGGCGCCCTGCTCGCCGAGCGGTTCGACGAGGCGTCGATCGTGGGCGTGATCGGGGCCGAAGGACTGAGCGGCCCCCATGAACTCCACTTCTACCTGGGCACGGACACCCTCTCGAAAGAACCGGCCCCGTCCGCCGTCTCCTCCTTCGGCGAGGACCGGTCCAACAGCGGCATGGACCCGGTTTTCGTGATGCTGATCGTGGTCATCATCGTGGTGCTGCTGCTGCCGATCGGGGTCTTCGTCCTCACCGCGGTGCGTTTCGGCGGGGAGAGCAGGGACCGGCGGCTGTCGGCGCTGCGGCTGATGGGCGCCGACAACGGGATGACCCGGCGGATCGCCGCCGGCGAGTCCCTTGTGGGCGCGCTCCTCGGACTGCTGGTCGGCGCTTGCCTCTTCCTGGTGGCCCGGATGTTCGTCGGCGAGGTGCCGCTGCCCTACGGAGGCGTGTCGCCGGCGGACACCGTACCCGCACCGCTGATCGCCGCGTCGATCGTGGTGCTCGTCCCTGCCTGCGCCGTCCTGGTGACGCTCTTCGCGCTCCGCAAGGTCGCCGTCAGCCCGCTGGGTGTTTCCCGCGAGGGCACCGACCGGGGCCGCCGGCTGTGGTGGCGGTTGGTGCTGCCTGCCGTCGGGATCGCGATACTGGCCGTGCTCGGCGGTGGGTCGGCCTCCGCGGCCGACGAGTGGGCGATCGTGACCGGCGTCCTGATGACGCTGACGGGATTCACCCTGTTGTTGCCGTGGATCGTGGAGGTCGTGGTGGCCCGGCTGCGCGGGGGTCCGTTGTCGTGGCAGCTGGCCACGCGACGCCTCCAGTTGAACAGCGGCCCCGCTGCCCGAACCGTCAGCGGCATCACCATCGCCGTGGCCGGCGCGATCGCCCTCCAGATGCTGTTCTCCGCAGTGGACGAGGCGGACCGGGAGGCGACCGGCCAGGGCCCGTCCCAGGTGCAGCTGGTCGCCTCTTCCTCGGTGGACAGCAGCGCCGAGGGCCTGGCGTTCGCCCGAGGGATCGACGGCGCCGAGGGAGTGGCGTCCTCCTTCTCGATCCTGCGGGCCGATCTTCCACTGGTGGGCGCCGAACCCGACTCCTCCGGCCGTCAGGAGAGGCGGTCGGTCGTGGTCGCCGACTGCGCGGCTCTGGACAAGCTGATCACGTTCTCGTCCTGCGCCGACGGTGACGCCTTCGTCGCCGGTGCCGACGGTGACGGCGACTCCTTCGCCGACCGCGGCGACGCGTCGGTCGTGCGTCCGGGCGACCGGCTCGACCTCGACAACGCCTATCCGGGAACCGGCGTCACCGACCCCCGTCCGTGGGACGTCCCGCGGGTGGAGCAGGCCGGAACGAGGGAATTCACGGTCGGGGAAACCTACGAGGGCCTGTTCGTCACCCCGTCGGCCTTCCCTGTGGAGGAACTGTCGGACATCCGGTCCACGGTGCTGATCACCCTCGACCCGAGGGTCCCGGACGCGGCCGAGCACGTGCGCAACCACATCGGGATCGGCGACCCCGGGCTCACGCTGCACGCGCTCTCGCCCGATGCCAACAGTACGGAGATGGCGGCCGTCGGCGATGCGCTCAGGGCCGCCGCGATCGTCACGATGGCGGTGATCGGGGCCAGTATGGTCGTCTCGACGATCGAACAGCTGCGCGACCGCAAACGGCAGCTGTCGGTACTGGTCGCCTTCGGCACCGACCGCTCGACGTTGGGGGCGTCGGTGCTGTGGCAGACGGCGATCCCTGTGGTGATCGGCCTGGTGATCGCGACCGGCTGCGGGCTCGGCCTCGGTCTTCTGCTGCTGCGGATGGCCGGCCTCCCGGTCACCGACTGGCTGTCGTTCGTCCCACTCGTGGGCGCGGGGCTCGCCATGGTCGTACTGGTGACGCTGGCGAGCCTGCCCTCCCTGTGGCAGATGATGCGGCCCGACGGCCTGCGCACCGAGTAGCAGGCACAACCGATGCCCGGCCTCCCGTTCGGCGAGTGGACGCGCCGAACGGGAGGCCCCTGCCCGGGGCAGGAAGCACACGCGCGGCGCCTCGCTCCCGGCCGTCGACGAACGACACGGCACACGGGATGCCAAGCCGCGCCCCGCGAGGGGCCGACCGGATCTTCGGTGAGCGGCATGATAATACTGGTATTTTAATACCACCTGGAGAAGGAGACGGCCATGATCGAACTGAAGTCGCCCGCAGAGATCGATCAGATGCGTGTCACCGGCCAGTTCGTCGCGCGGATCCTGAGCGAGCTCAGCACGATCGCCGGCATCGGCGTGAACCTCCTCGACCTGGAGAACCACGCCCGTGGTCTCATCCGCGAACGGGGCGCCCGGTCCTGCTACTGGGACTACGCCCCCCCTTTCGGCCGCGGCCCGTTCCGCAACGTCATCTGCCTGTCCGTCAACGACGCGGTCCTGCACGGACTCCCCCACGACTACACCCTCCGCGACGGGGACCTGCTGAGCATGGACATCGCGGTCTCCATCGACGGTTGGGTGGCCGACTCCGCAGTCAGCGTCATCGTCGGCACGCCTGCGGAGGACGACCTTCGCATCGTCCGCGCCACGGAGGAAGCCCTCGGAGCAGCCATCGCGGCTGCCCGGCCGGGCAATCGCCTGGGTGATGTCTCGGCCGCCATCGGCGCGGTCGCCGCGGACTACGGATACCCGGTCAACGTGGAATTCGGCGGCCACGGCCTGGGACGCACCATGCACGAGGCACCCCACGTCCCCAACAAGGACGTGGCCGGCCGCGGCCTCGTGCTCCAGCCGGGCCTGGTCCTCGCCCTCGAACCCTGGTTCGCCCGCACCACGGACCGGATCGTCTTCGACGCCGACGGATGGACGATCCGCACCGCCGACGGCCTGCCCGCTGCGCACTCCGAGCACACGGTCGCGATCACCGAGGACGGCCCCCTGGTGCTCACCCGACGCGACACAGAGGTTCCCCGGCCGTAGAACGCGCCGAGGAACCGATGTCGGGGCGCCGGCGGACGAGGCACGGTAGCCGCCCTCCGGAGCACGGCGCTACCCACCAGAGGGTGGGGCGGCCCCGGCTGAACGACCGTTCTTCCGAGGCACCTTGTCCGGCGAGAACGAACCGATGAACGCCGCGACTTCGGTGTCGGGCACTTTGAGCAGGAGCACCAGCGCATCACGCAGGCGTGACAGCTGCTCGATGTCGCGGTAGCCGCCGGCGGCGCGGAGGCGCAGGGACGCCCCCTCGTCCTCGTAGAACCGCAGGGTGTCGATGCTCGGGCCCGTCGCCCTCGCCGGTTCGCTGCACCGCATCCGCTACCGTTCCGGTCCAGGCCATGATCTCCACCCGCCTACCGCGCCGCCCCTCCCCGTGGAGGCTCGGTGGTCCGAGCCGTGCTCAGTGTGCGGTCGGGAGTGCCCTCCAGAGTCACGTCGGCATCGGTTCGACGGTTCTGCCCCGCGGCTTTCCCGTGACTCGGCGTCGTCTCGACCGACCGGGCCCGCGCTCCGCCCAGGACCGGCACGCCTCTCCCCGGCTCGTTTCGGAGCGCGGTCCGGCCGGTGCGATGCGGTGATTCCTGCGCACGCTGCTGGTTAAAGTAGGACGTCAGTCTTTGTGACGTCCTCGCCTGCTCGCTGGTCAGCGGACACCGGGTCGGGACGGGAAGGGCCGTGATGCCACAAGAACGCCGCCGGGAGGAGGACGGGTCCGCGCCGTTCCCCGACCGCGGATGGGTACTGGCCGAGACGGGGCTGTCAGCGGCCTCCGATCCCGATATGGACCGCTTCGCCCGACTGGTGTCCAGCCTGCTGGACGCCCCCATCGCCCTGGTGTCGCTGGTGACAGAGGACCGCCAGGTGTTTCCCGGGATGATCGGCCTGTCCGAGCCGTGGGCGACCCTGCGCGCGACGCCGCTCTCGCACTCGTTGTGCCAGCACGTGGCGGCCGACGACCAGCCGTTGGTACTGCCCGACACCCGGTTGGACCATCGAACCTGCACGAACCCGGCCATCGACGATCTGGGGGTGGTGGCCTACGCGGGGATGCCGTTGAGCGACGGGAACGGCCGTGTTCTGGGGACGCTGTGCGCGATCGACACCAAGGCACGCGTCTGGTCGCGGCAGCAGTTGCGGGACCTCGGCGACCTCGCTGCGGCGTGCAGCGCGGACCTGCGCCTGCGTATGGCCTCGCGCAGCGCGCAACGAGCCCGGCATTCGGCCGAGGACGCCCGCGAGGCGGCCGGCAAGGCGCAGGCGTTGGCCATCCACTCGCAGATCCTGGCCGAGCGCTCGGCCAAACGGGAGCAGGCACTGTCCGAGCAGGCACGGGTGGCGCTGAGCCGGTCGGAGCTGCTCCTGCGGGCCGCCGAAGACCTCGCCGGAGCCGCGAGCCTGATCGACGTACGCCGCCGGGTCCGCGACCTGGTCAGCGGCGACCTCAAACCTTCGTATGTGGGCATCTCCCTGGTCGAGGGCCAGGTACTGCGGCGGGTGGGCGACCCGGAGGTCTCCTACTTCGTGGAGGACTCGCACGGCGTCTACACCGTGCAGGACGGCTGGCCGAGCGCCCGGGCGGCACACGAACGCCGGATGGTCCTGGTTCCCGACCGCGCCGCACTGATCGAGGAGTACAGCGCCGAGGCTGTGGTCGGCTTCGACTCCCTGGGGCTGGCGACTGCCGTATGCGTGCCCCTTCTCGGTTCCCGGCAGGTGGTCGGCGTGATGATGCTGGGCTGGGAGATGCCCTACGAGATCGACACCCAGGAACGCGCGGTACTCACCACGATCGCGGGTTACGCGGCCCAGGCCGTGGAGCGGGCACTGTTCGTGGAGGAACGGATCACCGTGGCCCACCAGCTCCAGGAGGCCATGCTCACCGAACTCCCCGCCCATTCCGGCCTGGAGCTGGCCTCGCTGTACCGGCCCGCCGCCGACAACGACATGGTCGGCGGCGACTGGTACGACGCCTACCACCTCCCGAACACGGCGAACGGCGCAGAGGCCCCCCTGGCCATCACGGTGGGCGACATCACCGGCCACGACATTCACGCGGCAACCCTCATGGGGCAGCTGCGCAGTATGCTCCGCCAGGCCGACCTCGACCATCCCGGCCAGGGGCCGGCGCGGGCCGTCGAGGCACTGGAGTACGCCTGCTCCGCCCTGGCCGTCGAGGCCAGTGGCAGCCTCGTGCACGCCCACCTGCTCCCCGGCCCACAGGGCTGGTCGCTGAACTGGACCAACGCGGGCCATCCGCCACCGCTACTGGCCCCACACCAGGGCCCGGTCATCCGGCTCGAACTCCACGACCGGCTCTTCTTCCCCGGGCTGGAATCCGGGACGCGCACCACCCATGAACACCTGCTGGCCCCCGGAAGTCTGCTACTGCTCTACACCGACGGCCTCGTGGAACGGCGCGGGCACGACATCGACACCGCCATCGACCACGTCGCCGCGTTACTGGATGCACTCGACCATGATTCTCTCCCGGTGCTGCTCAAAAGACTGGTCGAGCGGGTCGCGGCCGACCGCACCGATGACGACATCGTCATCCTCGCGGTGAGAGTGCCGACCACTCCCCCGGAGCAGTAGGGAGCGACGGCAGCAGTAACGCCACGGTTCCTCAGGGCAGCAGGGACAGTCCCTTGGTCAGCTTGTCGATGCGGTTGCGCGGGCCGACCAGACTGATCGCGGAGTAATCGAGGTCCTCGGCCCCGCTCCGGGCCACCTGGTCGAGGTAGTCGTCGTAGACGCGGGTCCGCTGGGCGTGGCCGGGCATGTCCGCGACGAAGACCCCGGCGGATGCGGCGGCGCGGGCGCGGATGGCGGCCAGGCGGCCGCCCGCTGCCGCCAGCACGGAGCACCCGGCCCAGGGCAGTCCCGGATGGGTACCGCCGTCGGCGTCCTTGACGTCCTGGCCCAGCAGCCCGATGACGTTGGCCGAGGTGGCAGCGGCGACGCAGATGACTGCGTTGGCCGCACGCCCCGCCGGCAGACGCTCATCGACGACCACGACCCACTTCAGTCGAGCCGAGCGCGTGGGCTCTGCGGTCAGCATCTCCTCCGGGGCGAATCCCACAGGTGCCGGGGACGACTGCTCAGACATCGATACCTCTCTGGCTAGTCATACGAAACTTGAGCCAGACACTACGGCTTGATTCGAGCAAGCCGCAAACAGTCCGTACTAAGTACGGCTAAAATGACTAAATGGCTAACTTAGATGAACTCGACAAGGCAATTCTCAGGGAACTCCAGTCGGATGCACGCACGACCAACCGGGACGTGGCAGCGGCCGTGGGCGTCTCCCCGACGACCGCGTTGGACCGCACCCGTTCCCTCAAACAGCGGGGCGTCGTCAAGGGCGCCTTGCTGGACGTGGACCTCGCCCAGATCGGCCGTCCCGTCCAGGCCCTGATCGCGGTGCGGATCCGGCCTCCCTCCCGGCACAACATCGAGGCGTTTCGCAACTGGGTGAGCCGTCTGCCCGACACCCTGGGCGTGTTCGTCACGTCCGGCAGCGAGGATTTCCTCGTCCACGTCGCGGTTCCCGACAACGAGAGCCTGTACGCGTTCGTCATCGACCGGCTCACCGAACGCCCCGAGGTCGCCGATGTCCGAACCTCCGTGGTGTACGAGCACATCCGCAACCACCACCCTTCTCCGCCCGAGAACACCACGTCTCCCCGCCCTGGAGGGCGGTAGCTTTCGGGCGGGGGCCGCGGAGCCGGCGAAGGCCAAAACGCAGGCGCTCCACGGATCCTGGACAATCGGGAGATGCCCAAACGCCGTACTCGCACCGATCCGGCCGCCGCGCCCTGCCCCTGTGGCTCACCTAAGGTCTACGGGGGCTGCTGCGCCCGGCTGCATCGCGGCTCGGCCGTGGCCTCCACCGCCGAGGAACTGATGCGGTCGCGCTACAGCGCCTTCGCGACCGGCGAGGCCGGCTATCTGTTGCGGACGTGGCATCCACGGACCCGGCCCCAGCATCTCGACCTGGACCCCGGCCTGGAGTGGCTGGGGTTGGAGATCGTCGGGAGTACCGGCGGCTCGCCCTTCCACCAGGAGGGCACCGTCTCCTTCCGCGCCGTCTACCGCGACGGGCAGGAAGAGGGCGAGCTCCGCGAGAACAGCCGCTTCCTCCGGGCGGACGGTGCCTGGACCTACGTGGACGCTCTCGCCTAGCGGCCGGCAGGCAGTGGCTGCCCGGTTCCGCCCCTACCGGGGAGCGTCGGGGAACGGGCGCGTAGTCGTGGGCCACTCGTTGGCCCCCGGTACAGCCAGGACCTCGCGTGTACCGTTTCGCACCGGTGGGCCCGCGTCCGGGCGGGAGCGAGCCGGCCAACCAGGCGGAACCGCCGCCCGTACGCGATGAAGCGGACGACACGAAGACCGCGCACCCTGGAGGCGCCTCCCTGCGCCCCGACCTGTCCCCGTGACGCTCTTCGCGTTTCCCCACCCGCGTTACGGAGTGATCGCGCTGGGCGTGGTCCGTGACGGTGACGAGGCCGTCCGCGGCTACTACGCCGACTCACGTCGCGCGTTCCCCGACCAGCACCACGAGGTGATCCGACTCCGGCACAGCGACGACGCGGTCATCTGCGGGTCCTACCTGATCGGCACGCATCTGGGTCCGTTCGGATCGATCCCGGCCACCGGCAACGAATCCACGGTGCGCTTGACGGCGTTCTTCGTCTTCGAGGACGACGTCCTGGTTTGCGAGCGCATCTACTTCGATGTGTTGACGATGCTCAAGCAACTGCTCGGCGGACTCGACTACAGAAAACCGAAGAACTGGCTTCTTCTACCGAAGGCCCTGCGCGGCGCACGCAAGGAACTGGGGTGAAAGCGCGGGACAGCGCGAATTCGCCGGTCCACCCATCCCCATAAAGCCCTGACCTGGCAGAAGAACCCCGACTCCCGCCGGAAAAGAACCTTCTCGCGACACCGGTCGGCCCCGGTCCGACCGTTCGCTCTTTTCCGCCCCCCAACGTGGAAAAGACCGGCCGCTGCCCGATGATGTGTCGGTACGCGCATCCGTTCTTCCCACCGATCGGCTCCGCACCACGCACACCGGCGTCCGGGCAGTCCGCGGGGCCGTTGTGCCTCTGCGCCTCGGGGCCAGCCGGCGCGATGCAATGGCACGGCATCTGGCCGGGTCGCGCAGTACCCCTGTGCGCCCCGACCAGACACCGCCTGTTCCCGGGCCGACACCGGTTCGGCCCGCTCCCCGGGTGCCCCGCCAGAAGACCCGCCGCACGAGGTAGCCGGGTGGTGGTCGGTCGGGGCGCCGGAGAAGTCATCGGCGAAAACGTCCGTGCTGCCCTGCGCCTAGAAACCGCCGAACAAGGAACCCAAGGAGCCCAGGACCTGCTGTGCCTGCTCGGGGTCGTAATTCCCGTTGATGCACACGGCTACCTCCTCGGCCTCTTTGATCTCTCCGTCTCCTGATGAGCACTTGGCGATGGCGACGCGGTCACCCTGGGGAAGCCCGTCCGCGAACGGGGCGGCAGCGACCGGTGCGGCCGTCAGGGCCAGGGCGCCGGCGGTGGCGCACGCGGTCAGAGCGGTGGCGATCAGGCGCTGCACAAGATCCTCCATGATGTTGCCGAGCTGCGAATACCCCAACCTTCCTCACTGTTGGTGAGCCTTGTCGCCACCACGCCGCAGACCGGGTTACGGACATCATCCGATCGGGCTCAAGCAGGATAGGGAAGACGTTCATCAGCGATTACGGAACACCTGTTTGCCGGTTCCGCGGGGTGGCGTCTCAGGCGCGGCTGCCACCGAACTGTTGCTGGTGACCGGTCCGGGAGCCTCCGCGTTTTCCGGTGCCACGACACCCGATCCGCACGCAAGGCGCCCACGGGGTCGTTCCAGGCCGGGGTCTAGCGGTTGCGGTCGGCGGCGGGGACGGCCCGGCCGCCTTCGACCACGGGGGTCCGCCCCTTACCTCGGACACCGGGCCGCGGTGGGCACCCCCGCCCTTCGGGTATGGGATGCCCACCGCAGCCGTGGCCACGGGGTGCGGTGTCACACCGCGTACTCGGCGCGGATGCGGTCGGCGAAGTGCGCGAACCCGGCGCCGTGCTCGAAGGCGGAGCGCATGGTGGCCGGGTCGGCTTCTCCGGTGCCCGCGATGTCGAACGCGGTGCCGTGGTCCACCGAGGTGCGCAGGATCGGCAAGCCCACGGTGACGGAGATGGTCCCGTCGAAGTCGTAGGTCTTGGCCGCGATGTGCCCCTGGTCGTGGTACTGCGAGAGGACGCCGTCGAACCGGCCCTGGAGCAGTTGGTGGAAGACCGAGTCGGCGGGCACCGGGCCGACCACGTCCGCTCCGGACGCTTGGGCACGTTCGACCGCAGGGCCCAGATGCATGATCTCCTCGTCACCGAAGGCGCCGTTCTCCCCACCGTGCGGGTTGATCGCGGCGACGGCCAGGCGCGGCCGGTCGTGGCCGAATACCCGGAGCGCGGTGAGGGCCTCGTCGATCTGTGCCGACTGCTGGTCGACGCTGATCTGGTCGAGGGCCTTGCGCAGGGACAGGTGCCGGGTGGCGAAGAAGATCTTCTTGCCGCGGACGACGAACATGGTGTTCTGCCGGGTGGCCCCGGTCAGGGCGCCGAGCATTTCGGTGTGACCGAGGTGTTCGCTGCCGGCCGCCCAGATGGCCTCCTTGTTGATGGGGCCGGTGACGATTCCGGCCACGTCGCGTTCGAGCGCGGCACGCGTGGCCACCTCGATGGCGCGCACCGCGGCGCGGCCGGCCCGCTCGTCGACCGTGCCCCAGGGCAACACGATGTCTTTGAGGACGCCGATGTCGAAGCAGTCGATGGTCCCTTCTTCCTCGGCGGGCAGGTCCCAGGAGTCCAGGGTGCGGACCGTGGCGTCGAGGCCGCAGACCTGTAGCGCACGCCGCAGGACGGCCGCATCGGCGACGACGACGCCGCGCGCCGCGGCCGTGGTTCCCACCTGTAGGAGCGTACGCACGGTGATCTCGGGGCCGATCCCGACCGGATCGCCGACCGTGACGGCCAGCGTAGGGCGTTCAGTCATGGAAGTGTCCTTCTGCTCTGTCGCGTTGCGGGGCGTCGCGGAATGGGGCCGGGGTGCCCGCGAGGGCGTGGTGCCGTGCCGCGGCACAGCGGTGGGGGCGGGGCGGTCGGTGCACTCGTGACGGCCCCTCCGCGGCCGGGCGGGCAGTCCCCGGCGGCCCGGGGGCTCCGTGGAGCGGGAGGGGAGGACCTTCTCTGCCCAACCGCCGAGCGCGCCCATCCGTAGTGTCTCAAGGAGGCTCGGGGACGGCGCGCCACAGGGTGACACATGACGGCCCCGGCCCTCGCCTGCGCCGGCGGGCGGTGACCGTGACGGTTTCCGCTACCGCGACGGGGGCCGGAGGCGCGCGGTGGTGGTGGAGGCCGAGGTCGGTTACCGGCCGAGCCGGTTTCAGGGTTCCCGGGCGTCCTCTCTCTGCGGGGAGGACGCCCGGGACGGCGAGCGGTACTGCTCCTCCCCCGGACAGGCCGTGGTTGCCGGTCCGCCGAAACACGCCGGAGCGGGGTGGGTCGTCAACGGGCGGCTGCCCCGCCAACGCGCGTCCTGAGTTCGGGGTCGGTGATGCCGTTGGTGCAGGCCAGACGGTCGACGTCCCACCCCGCGCGGCGGGCGCCGGCCTGGTAGGCACTCTCGTAGAAGTCCAGCACCGTCTTTCGCGGGTCGGGTGCGGTGCGGACCTCGTCGTAGCGCAGCACCGCGAGGTGGCTTCCGCCGCGCTCGACCCATGCTGCCGTATCCGGAGTGAGGGGTTCTTCGGCCAGGCCGTCGGGCTCGGGGGCGGTGTAGGAGTAGAAGGCCGCTTCGGGGAAGGAGGCGTCGCCGAACCAGAAGCCGAAGCTGACGACGTCCCGGGAGTAGGCCTCCCGGGTGACGGAGTCCGTGGTGGCCGACTGCGGCACCGATGTGTCGCCGAACCGGGTGACGGCGATGTCGAAGGTGTGCCAGAAGTGGTGGACGGGGCTGGTCTTTCCCGAGTAGCGTCCCGCGAATTCCTCCAACAGCAGGTTGACCTGGCTGAGCACCTGCCAGTAGCGGGTCACCATGGCCGGGTCGTAGGCGGTGTGCTCGGTGTCGGAGGCGAAGGGCCGGTCGGCGTCGGGAAGGTCGAACGGGTAGGGCCGCTCGATGGTGACGTGGACGCCGACCGCGGCGAGACCGTCCTGCACCCGCTGGTAGAAACCGGCGACCGACTGTCCGATCAGGGAGAACGAGTACCGCAGACCGGTGGTGGTGGCGATGTCGAGCCGGTGGTCGAGGAAATCGAAGTCGATGCTGAAGACACCGGTGCCGTCGCTCATCGGGCGGGTGGTGATGCCCCGACCGGTGAGGTGGAACGGGACGTTCCACCAGTGGTTGCGACGCGGACTCGCCGCCAACCGGATCTTGCCGACGATCTGGGTGAAGCGGTGCACTGTGGCCTGGGTGTCCTGCCAGGCGGTGAACGGCATGTCGGGGAAGGCGTCCATCGGTGGTCTCCCTAGGGTTCGCCGGCTGCTGCCGGGCAGGGCATCGCCCCGGTTCGGTGGGCGAGGCGACACCGACGTCGGAGCGCTCGCGACACGGCGCCCCGGGGCGGGTCCGACCCGCTCCCCGTACGGTGGCGCGGCCGTGCTCACCCGTCAGCGCGGTGATCCTACTGTCCTGCGTCACTGGAACGCTGTCACTGCCCCCTCAACGGCGCGCCGGACCACGCGGTCCCGGGCCGACCCCTGAGGTGTCTCCCGAAAACCCGACCTCTCACCAGCGACGACAGTCGCAAACATCACGCGCCTCCGAAAGAGCGCAGGCGACGGCGGTGAACGTCGGTGGTGATTGGCAGCCGTCCCTCCCGCGGGCGGCCCGACGGAACCGGCACGGTGTCCACCTCGGCGTTCCCTCCCGTCGAGACGGCGAAGCGGCATCAGTGAAAGGCAGAGTCGATGGACACGGCCATCTCCGAGGACGGCACTCTGATCGCCTACGACAGGGGGGCGAGGGGCCGCCGCTGGTCATCGTGGGCGGGGCGTTCGACGATCGGCACGTGTGGGTCGGGGCCGCCGCCGCGCTGGCCCCGGACCTCACCGCCGCTACGCCCGGCGCGGGCACGGGGACAGCGGCACCCCCTCCTTACCGGATAGAACGCGAGGTGGAGGACCTCGACGCGATCGTACGGTCGGTGGGAGGCGGTGCTTACGTGCACGGTTCGTCGTCCGGGGCGACTCTCGCACTGCTCGGGGCGTCCATCGGGGTGGCGGTCCGGGGGCTGTCGGTGTTCGAACCGCCGTTTCGGGTCCCCGGGGCCAGGCCGGTACCGGACGGGTACGTCGACCGACTGGTCGAGATGACGGGAAGGGGCCGGCGCGGCGAGGCCGTCTCGTACTTCATGACCGAGGTCGTGGGCCTTTCGCAGGAGACTGTCGAGGATGTGCGGCGGTCCTCGGAATGGCCGGACCTGGAGGCGATGGCGCACACGCTGGTCCATGACGCGACGATCATGGGCGACGGTGCGGTTCCCGTCGAACTGCTGTCATCGCTCCCCCTGCCCGTACTCGTCCTGGACAGCTCGGCGAGCCCGGCATGGCTGCGCGACGCGGCCGCCGCGACCGCACAGGCACTGCCCGATGCCTGGCACCGCTCCCTTCCGGGGACGTTTCACAACGTTGCACCGCAGACGCTCGCCGCAGCGCTGGTCGACTTCTTCCTGCAACCGCGCGCGGGCACGGCAGAAGCGTAGACGCCGCTGGGACTCCCTACTGAGCGAGTCGGGCGACGGAGTCCCGGACCACGAGTTCCACCGGCAGGCTCAGGGACTTCTCCTGCGGGGCGAGCAACAGACCCATCACGTGTTCCCCCAACCGTTCGCGGTCGAAGCGGACCGTGGTCATCCCCGGGTCGAGGAGCCGCGAGGTGGGGAGGTCGTCGTGTCCGACGACGCTGACGTCGCGACCGACGCGCAGTCCCAAGGCGTGAGCAGCATCGTAGACGGCGGCGCCGAGGTGATCGGAATTGACGACGAACGCCTGGTGCCGGGGCGATGCGGCGATCCGCTCACCGGCCACACGCGCCACTCCGCGGTAGTCGAGCGGACAGCGCAGGACCGTGCCCTCCATCGCCCAGACACCGCACAACCGCTCGAACTCTTCCTCGCGCCCCCAGTCGGCCACACGCTCCTTCGGAGCGACGACGAGGGTGGCCCGACGATGGCCGTACTCCTTGAGATGGCCCAGTGCCAGAGCGATCGCGGCACCGTCGTCGGGACCCACCGTCGGGACCGGAAGCGCTCCCTGCCCTGCCGACAGGTCCGGGTCCGGGGTGCAGTTGAAGGCGACGACCGGGATCGCCGGGTTGCGGGAGCGCCAGTCCGACAGGGGGCCTCCGCGGCCGATGGGGGCGATGGCGATGCCCCCGACTCCTTCCGCGGTGAACCGGCGCAGCGCGGCAGCCTCCCGTTCCGGGTCGTAGTCGGAACTCATGATCAGCAGGAGCGCATCGTGCTCGTGGGCTGTCACCTCCATGCCGCGCAGCACGTCCAGGAAGTAGGGGTTGCGCATGTTGCGGATGACCACGCCGTAGGCGGATCGCTGCCCGGTACGCAGGGCACGGGCTCGGCTGTCCGCCTGGTAGTCGAGTTCGGCCGCCGCCCTGCGGATCCGCTCGGCCGTGCCCGGGGCGACCCTGCCGCTGCCGTTGAGGGCGAAACTGGCCTGGGCGGTGGAGACCCCGGCGCGGGCTGCGACGTCGCGCAGCGTCGCGCGCTTGTGCGGACTGGGCATGGATTTCCTCTCCGGGAGCTCCGCCGCGGTGCGGCGGGGCACAGCCGATTATTGCGGCGTTCCCCGGCCGGGCGGACCGGCGATTACCGCTCAGGCGCGTCCGACGTGAGGGCATCATGCCCTGTCAGCAGCACTGTGCGCCTTCGCGGGAACCGGGTGCGTTCACCGAGTGTTCTCCGAAGTTCGCCCCGCCGTCACGCAGATGGATCGGTGCAGGTCACTTCTCTGATTAATCGTTTAACCACAGCGGTCCGGTGCGCTGATCCGCCCCGACCGACCCCCTTACTCCCCAGGAGAAGCCCCATGTCCCCAAACCGTCGCTCCCGGACGGCCGCGGGTGTCCTCGCGGCGCTCACCGCTGCTTCCCTGACCGGTTGCGGCGCCGCGGGCTCAACCGCTCCCGACGGCGGAATCGTCATCACCTACAACACGCCCGCCGAATGGGGAAACTACGGTGCGGTCCTCCAGGCGTTCACCGACGCGACGGGCGTCCGGGCACCCAACGACCCCAAGAACTCCGGGCAGACGTTCGCGGCCCTGCAAGCAGAGAAGGGCTCCCCCGTCGCAGACGTGGCCTACGTCGGAATCGCCTTCGCCGACCAACTGGTCCAGGCCGACGTGCTCGAACCCTACGCTCCGGCGGGAACCGAGGAAGTGTCCGCGGACCTCAGGGCCGACGACGGCGCCTGGACGGCCGTGCACACCGGCACGATCGCGTTCATCGTCAACGAGGCCCACCTGGACGGCGCTCCGGTACCGACCAGCTGGGCCGACCTGCTGCGTCCCGAGTACGAGGGGAAGGTCGGCTACCTCGACCCCACCCAAGCCGCTGTGGGCTACTCCGCGGCCACCGCCGCCAATCTCGCACTGGGCGGAACGCTGAGCGACTGGGGCCCCGGGCTCGACTACCTCGGCGCGCTCAAGGCCAACGGCGCCTCCACCTCCGCGCAGACCGCGACGGCCAAGGTCGCCCAGGGCGAGATCCCGATCCTCATCGACACCGACTTCAACGGCTACCGGCTGCGCGACGAGGGCAGCGACGTGAGCGTCGTCATCCCGGAGGAGGGATCACTGCAGGTCCCCTATGTCGTGGGCCTGGTCAAGGGTGCGCCCAACGAGGAGAACGGTCGTCGGCTGCTCGACTTCTACTTCTCCCACGAGGGGCAGGCGCTCTTCGCCGAGGGCTACATGCGCCCGGTGACCGGGGACCTGCCCGAAGAACTGGCGGACACGACGCTGCCGCAGGAGGACTACGAGCGCGCTGCGACGATCGACTACGTCGAGCAGGGCGCCCAGCAGCAGGGGTTCATCGAGCTCTACCAGTCCGAGGTCGGCTTCTGATGTCCGGGCGTCCACCGGTCGGCGTCCTGCGCGGGGGGCCGCCGGGGTGGCTGGCGGCTGCCCCCGCGCTCCTGGTCGCCGCCCTGTTCTGCGGCTACCCCGTCGCCGTCATGGTCGCCAATTCCTTCGGTGTCGGCCAGGCCCCGGCCGACACCGGCCCGACACTCGACCACTACCTGAACGCGTTCGCCTCGTCCGCGGTGCGCGGCGCCCTCATCGCCTCGGTCATCGTGGCCGGCGGGTCGGTTCTGCTGACCCTGGGGATCGCGATCCCGGTCGTGCTGCGTCTGGCGCGGGACAACCGCGCCGGACGCGGGACGGTGCTCGCCGACGCGTTGCTGACCCTGCCGATCGCACTGCCCGGCATCATCATCGGCTTCTTCGCGATCGTGCTGACCGGGCGCACCGGTCTGCTCGGACTGGCCTGGGACGGATTCTCCGGGCTGGCCTACACTCTTCCGGGCCTGCTCGTCGCCTACATCTACTTCGCCATCCCCCGCGTTCTCGGTCCGCTTCGCGGCGCTGCCGAAACACTCGACCCCGGTCTGGCCGACAGCGCCCGCACCCTCGGCGCCTCCCGCATACGGGTGTTCTGCACGATCACCCTGCCGCTGCTACTTCCGGCCGCGATCGAGGTCGGCGGAACCGCCATGGCGGTGGCCCTGGGGGGATACGGAACGGTGGCGACCCTCTCGGAAGGGGTCCGCCTGCTGCCGTTGAACGTCGTCAACGAGTTGACCACCGGATACCGGCTCGCCTCCTCCTCCGCACTCGCCGTTCTCCTCGCGTGCCTGTCCGTCCTGGCGCTGGTGGCGGGCCGGGTCCTGTCCCGCACCGTGCGAAAGGGGTTCCTGTCGTGACGCGAATCGTTCTGGCCTTCGTCGTCGCGCCGATTCTGGCCACCCTGGTCGCCGCGACGAGCGTGGACTTCTCCCGAGGGCCCTGGGGCGGGGGCTTCACCCTCGACTGGTTCGCTGCGGCCTGGCCCGCGCTCGCCCCGGTGATCGGCCGCAGCCTGGCCGTGGCGACCCTGGTCGTCGTGCTCAACCTGTGTCTGGGCGGCCCTCTGGCGTGGTGGGTGGCCCGGTTCCCCTCCCCGGCCACCCGGCTGACCGGCTACCTGGTGAACGTACCGCTGGCGGTGCCCGGTATCGCCCTCAGCGTCGCACTCATCGGGACCTATCCGATGCTGCGCCCCAGTGGGGCCCTGCTCGTTCTGGGACATCTCGTCTTCACCCTGCCGTTCACCCTCGCCGCCCTGGTAGCCGCGCTGGCCGATGAGGAACTGCGGACCAACGAGAGCGTCGCGCGCAGCCTGGGCGCGGGCAACGCGCGCGTGCTGTGGACGATCACCGCACCGACCTGCCTCATCGCAATCACCCAGGCGGTGACGATGGTGTTCGCCCTGTCGTTCGGCGAGTTCAACATCAGCTTCTTCGTCAATCCGCCGGCAACCCCCATGGCGCCCTTCGCACTGTTCGACGCCTACGCCACCCAGCGGCTCGAACCGGCTTCCGCGCAGTCGCTGATCTTCATCGCCTTTGTCGCCCCGGTACTGACCGCAATCGTCCTGACCCGCCGCTGGGCACCGAGGAGAACCCGTTGACCAGTCCGCACTCCCCTGTCCCGTCCTCCCGAGGTGCCGGGCTCACCGTGCACGATCTCACTGTCCGCTACGGCTCGACGACCGCGGCCGCAAATGTCAGCCTCGACGTCGCACCGGCAGAGACGGTCGCCGTCATCGGCCCCTCTGGCTGCGGCAAGAGCAGCACCCTCAGAGCCGTGGCCGGTCTGGCCCCGGTCGCCGAGGGCAGGATCACGCTCGCGGGCCGCGACATCACCGCTCTCGCCGCCGCCCGGCGCAACATCGGACTGGTCCCGCAGAACTACGCCGTCTTTCCGCACATGAGCGTCGCCGGCAATATCGGGTACGGGCTGCGGGCCAGGAGAACGCCGGAACCCCTGCGACGCGAGCGCGTCCGGGCGATGCTCGATCTGACCCGGCTCGAAGAGCTGGCAGACCGCCGTCCCGACCAGCTTTCGGGAGGCCAGCGCCAGCGCGTGGCTCTTGCCCGGGCGCTGGCGATCGAACCCGACGTCCTGCTGTTGGACGAGCCCTTGGCCGCCCTGGACCCGCAGCTGCGCGGCGGCCTGCGCAGAGAACTGGCCGCCATGCTCTCCGCAACCGAGTGCGCCACTCTGATCGTCACCCACGACCAGCACGAGGCCCTTTCCCTGGGCTCGCGGATCGCGATCCTGCGGGACGGACACCTGGTGCAGTTCGACACCCCTCAGGTCCTGTGGAACGACCCGGCAGACGCATTCGTCGCCGACTTCCTGGCCAACGCCCTGCTCCTGGACGTGCACCGGAACCACGACCACGTACTCGCCCTCGACGGACGGTGGCGGATCCCCCTCGGACAGCTCGCTGTCCGCCCCACCGGCCACGGCGTCTCCCGGCTGCTGTTGCGCCGGGACAGCTTCACCGTCACCGACACCGCCGACGAGGCGGCCCTGGAGGCCGAGGTGACGCACTCGGAGTTCGCCGGGGACTCCGTGCAGCTGACGGTGCGTGCCGCCGGGACGACCATGAGCCTGCGCGTCGCCCCCGACGCACGGATCGGGCGCACCGTGGGCCTTTCCGTCGCCGGCGGCGCGGCGACGCTGCTGTCGCCCACGGCCTGACCCCCATCACCACCACGTAGCAAGGAAAGGACGGGGCGACCATGCTCCAGCTCGAAATCCTGGGCTCCAACGCGACAGCGCCCACCAAGGAAGGCGCCGCATCCTCCTACCTGGTCCGCAGCCGCACCGGTGTGGTGCTCGTGGACGCGGGCCCCGGTTCGCTGCTGGCCTACTGCGCACGGCACGATCTGGCCGAGCTGCGCGCAATCGTCGTGACGCACCTGCACGCCGACCACAGTCTGGACCTGATGGCCTGGGCCTACCGGTGGACGTTCCCCGAGGTGCTGCCCCGGATCCCGTTGTTCTTTCCCGAGGGCGAGCGGGGCCGGCTGGAGGCGTTCGACGCGGTGTTCGCCATCCCCACCCTGCCCACCATGAACAGCCCCATCACCCAGTCATGGGATCTGCACGAACTTCCCCGGGACGGGACGACCGTGCACGAGATCGACGGGCTCCGGCTGCGTTCGTTCGCCGCCCACCACAGCGTGCCCTCGGCCGCGCTGCGCTTCACGTCCCCGTCGGGCCGGGTCCTGGCGTTCTCCTCCGACACCGGTTACTGCGCACCGGTGGTCGAGGCCGCCCGTGACGCCGACGTCTTCGTCTGCGAGGCCACCTATCTGGAAGCCGACGAGCAAGCGCTGCGCGGGCACGGGCACCTCACTGCCCGGCTGGCCGGGGGGCTCGCCGCGGAGGCCGGCTCCGAACACCTCGTGATGAGCCATTTCTCCAGCCCCACCATGTGGGACGAGGGGGTACGCCACGCACGGGAGGCGTTCGACGGACGGATCAGCGTGGCCGTTCCCGGCAGCGTCTTCGACTGACATTCATAGGAGCATCCCGGAACAGCCACAGCGCCCCCCTGCTTCCCTCGGGACGGTCGAACCGGGCCCCGTCCATCCGGGCCGGGCCCCTGCCCGCCGGGGCCGCTCCGCGGCCTGCTCGCACGGGTCAGGTGTGCTTCTTTTTCCACTGGGAATAGGAAAGGATGTTTTCCCATGTAAAGACACCCAGCGATGCGCCAGTACGTCTGCGACCAGTCGGACACACGGCAGCGCTTGGGGGAGGAGCACATGACGGCTGACCACACCCAGGAGACCCCGGACGCGGCCGGGGTCGACCGACACCGACAACTCGAAGAAGAGGTCGCCAGCCTCACCACTGCCCTGCACAGTCGTACAGTCATCGATCAGGCCATCGGCATCACCATGCAGGCGCGCGGGTGCAACGCGGAGGACGCATGGAAGATCATCACCTCCGCCTCGCAACATGCCAACATCAAGGTCCGTGACATCGCCCAGGCGCTGACAGCCAGCGCCGCGAGTCCTGTACCGCTGAACACCACGCGTTCCACGAGGGTCGCGCTGATGGCCGTGCTGGGCACCAGCCAGCTCGCTTCCTCCCAACATCCCCCGCCCACCCCTCCTCCGGGCAAGGAGCGGCCCCCGGGAAACAGGCCGCCCCGGTAGCCACGGGGGACCGCCCGCCCGGTTCGCGACGGCGCCTCGGCCCCCGGTCACCGGGAGCCGCGCCATGACCCCACTGCTGCCCGCCCGGTATCGAGGAAACGGACCCCGGTGTGCCTGCGATCACGGGGTGACCACAACCACGACGCAAGGAAGCCACACGTTGGCGAAGACCGCCTCGGTACACAACGGGGCGGCTCTCGCGACGTCGCCGGCCGGCCAGGTGAGCGGACTGGCACGCAAGCACGATCTCGCGGAAGGGGCGCATCCGACCGAGCAGTGGATCGCCGTGAAACACGTGCGCGACGCCCGTGCACGACGGGCCTCCCGCGAGGACGCCCGCAACCGCGCGTAGACCGTCGACCGTCCGGAGTTGCGTCCGGCATCCCGGGACAACCAACCGGAACCGCAGCTCTCATCTGCGGTGATGCGACACTTACGAAATGTGTGACACCCCCGTGCGCCTCGACGACGCCGCGCAGCGTTCGATTACCGACCTGTTGACCCGGCTGGAGTCCGGGGAGCAACTCGCGCGCGAGGACGTGCGGTCGGTCCTCGGCCCGGTCGACGAGACCCTTGCAGATCAGGCGCAGCGCACGGCCGCACGGATCCGCCGGTTGCGCCGGCGCGACGGCGAGCTCTCCGCACTCATCGCCAGCACCCGCGACCTGGTGGAGGTCCGCGACGTGCAGGCGCTGCTGAAACGGCTCGTGGACCGGGCCCACGACCTGGTGGGCACCGACGTCACCTACATGTCGGTCTACGACGAGCGCAGCAACGAGCTGTTCGTCCGGGCGAGCCGGGGCACCGTCTCCAGCCGGTTCCACGGGCTGCGCGTACCGGCGGGCGTGGGGATCGCCAGTCGGGTCGTGCAGACCATGGCCCCCCAATGGACCGCCGACTACGGGACCGACGACGACTTCGACCGCGACCCGGAGATCGACGCGGCCATCGTCGAGGAACACCTGCGGTCCCTGCTGGGCGTGCCGATGTCGGCGAACGGGGAGATCCTGGGCGTGCTGTTCGCCGCGGACCGTTCCGCGCGCGCCTTCGCCGGCGACGAGATCGCCCTGCTGACGGCGTTCGCCGACCACGCCGCCATCATCTTGCACACCGCCCGCCTGTTCTCCGCGGTGACCGAGGCGGCGGACCGCGCCGAGGAGGCCCAGGCCCGCGCCGAACACCACGTCGAGGCGATGAGCGCCTCTGCACGGGTGCACGAGCGCCTCACCGCGCTGGTGCTGTCCGGGCACGGACCGCGCGAGGTGGCCGCGACCCTCGCCGAGTCGCTGGGGCGGGCCGTAGCCATCGCCGATCGGGAGAACCGGCTGGTGGCGGCGACCACCGACGAGGTCGACCGGTGGTGGCGGCAGGGACGGTTGATCGCGCCGGCCGCCGAGGCGGTCAAACGCAGCCGGGCCTCCGGGCACTGCGCAGACGTGGGGGCGCGAGGGCTGGATGTGGTCTGCGCGGCCATCGCCGGGTCCGCGCTGCTCGGGCTGCTGCTCGTCGGCGAGGGGCCGACCCCCCTCACCGACGTCGAGCGGCGCACCGTCGAACGTTCCGGGCAGATCGTCGCGCTGTTGACCATGCAGCGCGACGCGCTGACCGACGCGGAGGAGCGGGTACGGGGCGAACTGGCCCTGGACCTGGTGTCGGGGACCGCCGACATGGCTGCGCTCGAACGCCGGGCCGCGGTTCGGGGAATCGTCCTGGACCAACCGTGGTCCGGAGTCGCGGTCCCCGCCCCCGACTCCTCCCGCCACCCCCTGCTGCGCACACTCTCCGCGGGGAGTCAGCCGTGGCTGATCGCCACGCAGAGCGAAGGCGT
Source organism: Nocardiopsis ansamitocini (assembly GCF_030268225.1). Lineage (GTDB taxonomy): Bacteria > Actinomycetota > Actinomycetes > Streptosporangiales > Streptosporangiaceae > Nocardiopsis_D > Nocardiopsis_D ansamitocini. Next base: position 111,534 of record NZ_BSQG01000012.1, read on the forward strand.
GAGCGTGCTCGTGCCCAGCGCCGATCCGCGGGCCGCCGCCGTGGAGGTACGGCAGCGCTGGCGCGCGACCGGGGGCGGGCCGCTCATCGCCGTGGGTTCCCGGGTCGGGGCGCCCGCGGAGATCGCCGACGTCTTGTCCGAGGCGTGGGAGTGCGCGGCGTTCCTGCCCGCACTGGGCATGGCCGACGGCGCGTTCCACGTCGACGACTATGCGCCCTACCTGGCCATGTTCGGTACCGACGGCGCCCGGGCCCTGGCCTACGTGGAGCGGATGATCGGCCCCGTGCTCGCCTGGGACGCCCGCAACCGCACCGGCCTGACCGAGACGGTGGCCGCCTACGCCGACAGTGGAGGCAGCGTCGCACGCACCGCGCGGGTCCTGTACGTGCACCCCAACACCGTCAAGCAGCGGCTGGAGCGGGTGACGTCGCTGCTGGGCGGTGAGTGGAAAACCGGGGACCCGCTGTTCCGCGTCGCCGTGGCCGCCCGGCTGCACCGTCTTCGCTCCACCGCGGATCGGACATGGTGAGCCCTCGATTGGTGTCCGATCCGGACATGTCGCCTGGATCACTCCCACTGCTTACATGGACGGATTCGCAGTGACGCAGCACACATCGCGGCGTCCGTTTCATGGGAGACAGCCACCGTGGCCACCAGCAGCAGGTTGACCGGTTTTCGCAAGCTCGGCGTTCACGAACGACGCGCGGCCGTCGTGCGGGAGAGCGGCCTGGACCCCGACGTGTTCGCGGCCCTGGACCCGGACGGGCTGAGCGTGGACGCCGCCGGCCACATGATCGAGAACGTCGTCGGGGTCATGGGCGTCCCCGTGGGGATCGCCACCAACTTCACCGTCAACGGGCGCGACGTCCTGGTGCCGATGGCCACCGAGGAGCCCTCCGTGGTGGCCGCCGCCAGCAACGCCGCGCGCATCGCGCGCGTCCTGGGCGGTTTCACCACCAGCAGCACCGGGCCGGTGATGCAGGCACAGATCCAGGTGGTGGACGTGGTCGACCCGCGTGCCGCCCGTCTGCGCGTGCTGGAGGCCCGCGACGAGCTGATCGCCCTGGCCGCAGCACAGGACCCCAAGCTCGCCGAGGTGGGCGGCGGGGTACTGGACCTGACCGTGCGCATCGTCGAGGCCCCGGCCCACACCTACGTGGTGGCGCACCTCGTCGTGGACGTACGTGACGCGATGGGCGCCAACGCGGTCAACACCATGGCCGAGGCGGTGTCGGGGCGGCTCGCCCAGATCGCCGGCGGCCGAGCGGTCCTTCGCATCCTGACCAACAAGGCCGACCTGCGGTTGAGCAGGGCACGCGCGGTCCTGGACTCCGAAGCCCTGGGCGGACCGGCGATCGTGGCCGACATCGTCCACGCCTACCAGTTGGCCGCAGCCGACCCCTACCGCGCGGCCACCCACAACAAGGGCATCATGAACGGCGTGTCCGCCGTGGTGCTGGCAACGGGCAACGACACCCGCGCCGTGGAGGCGGGCGCCCACTCCCACGCGGTGGGCGCAGCCGGCCACTACGCATCACTGTCCGCCTTCGAGGAGGACGCGGACGGCAACATCGTGGCGACCCTGGAACTGCCGATGCCGGTGGGCCTGGTCGGCGGAGCCACCAAGACCCATCCCGCGGCGCGTGCCGCCATCGCCGTCACCGAGGTCACCTCCGCACGCGAACTCGGCGAACTGATCACCGCGGTCGGCCTGGCGCAGAACATCGCCGCGGTGCGGGCCCTGGCAGGAGAAGGCATCCAGCGCGGGCACATGTCGCTGCACGCCAAGAACCTCGCCCTCGCCGTGGGCGCCCAGGGCGACGAGATCGACCGGGTCGTCGCGGTCCTCATCACGGAGAAGGCGTTCCGGCACGACCGCGCCGAGGCCGTCCTGGCCGAACTGCGGGAGCACTGATGGCCCCGGGACTGCCGATGCCCGTACCCCAGGCCGGACTTCCCGACCGCGTACGCGTCTACGAGGTGGGGCCGCGCGACGGGCTCCAGGCGGAGGCGGCCGTCCTGGGCGCGGACGTCAAGGTGGAACTGGTCCGGCGCCTGGTGGCCGCCGGGCTGCGGGCCGTGGAGGTGACGAGTTTCGTCGACCCCGCCCGGGTCCCGCAGATGGCCGACGCCGCAACCGTGCTCGGCGCGCTGGAGCGCACCGACGGCGTGCGGCACCCGGTGCTCGTCCCCAACCTGCGGGGGCTGGACGACGCACTGGCCGCGGGCGCCGACGAGGTCGCCGTCTTCCTCAGCGTCACCGAATCGTTCTCCCGGGCGAACCTGGGCCGTTCCCGCACCGAGGCAACGGCCGCGGCCGCACGGGTGGTGGAGCGGGCGGGCAAGGAGGGCATCCCTGTCCGGGGCTATCTCTCGATGGTCTTCGGCGACCCCTGGGAGGGGCCGGTCCCGGTCGCCGATGCGGTGGCGGCCGCACGCGGACTGCGGGACATGGGGGTGACGTCGATCTCCCTGGGCGACACGATCGGTGTCGCCACACCCGGACACGTCAAGGCACTCGTCACCGCGCTGGAGCGCGCAGGGGTCCCGGCGGACGACCTGGCCCTGCACGCCCACGACACTTACGGGCAGGCGCTCGCCAACGTCTACGCCGCAATCGAATCCGGGGTCAGCGAGTTCGACTCCTCCGTCGGCGGGCTCGGCGGCTGCCCCTTCGCCCGCACCGCGACCGGCAACCTGGCCACCGAGGACCTCGTGTGGATGCTGCACGGGCTCGGCATCGCGACCGGGGTCGACCTCGACTCCCTCGTCCACACCAGCACCTGGCTGGCCACGCACCTGGGACGGCCCAGCCCCTCCCGGGTGGTCGCCGCCCTCAGCGAACGGAACTGACCATGTCCAACCTGTTGGAGATCTGGGGCGACACCGTCGACTCCAGACACACCGTCGGCGCGATCGCCCTGGGAATCGGTACCGCCACCCCCCTCTATCTGGGTGCCGACTACTTCTTCTCCCGAATCGCCGATCCGTCCCTGGCGGGCTCCTACGCCCTGTTGACCGGACTGGCGGGCTGCCTGATCGCCGGATTCATCGGGGCCCGGCTGTTCGAGCCCAAGCGGGTGGTGACCGAGCAGGACTCGGGCAACGAGGGCCGCGCCGCGGCCATGGACGCCATCGAGGCCGAGTACGGCCCCCTGGGCGACCCCGCCGAACTGCCCGAGCCCGTCCGGGAAGAGATCCGCGCGCTCGGACTCTACGACGACCTGCGCGCGCAGCACGAACGCCACCTCAAGGAGGCCACCCCATGAGTCCGGACCTGCTCACCGACGCCTCGTGGGCCCTGGGCATGGGCCTGCTCGGCGCCGTCGTCTTCGCCCTCATCGGTCTGGTCTCGGGGACCGACGAAACCGCCACGGTCGCGCCGTTGACCCTGCTCGTGGTGCTGTTGGGCGTCCCGGCCGCCGGGGTGTTCACCTTCTTCATGGCGGGGATCGTCGCCAAGCACATCACGCACGCCATTCCCACCGCGCTGCTCGGCATCCCCGGCGACACCATGGCGGTGCCGATGCTGCGCGACGCGCAGATGCTGCGCGACCTGGGCGTGCCGCACATCGCACTGCGCAAGGCCATCTCCGGCGGCGTCATCGCCGCGTTCATCTCGGTGCCGCTGGCCGTGCTCTTCGCGTGGCTGCTCAGTCCCTTCGCCGACCAGATCGGCAAGGCCGCCCCCTGGATCTTCGTGGCCGCCGCGGTACTGATCGCCTACACCTCCAAGGGCCGGCTGGCAGCAGTGCTGGCCCTGGTGCCCTTCGTCCTGCTGATCGTGGGCCTCCAGACGTTCGTCTCCCAGACGACGGGGGGATCGTTGTCGATCAGCTTCTTCCTGGGCATCGCCACCGGCCCGCTGATCGCGGACCTGTTCACCGCGCTGTCCCCGGCCGGGCGCACGACACTGCGCCGCGACTCCCGGCGCAGCTTCGACCTGGCGCCGGACACCCGTACCTGGACGGGGCGCGTCCCCAACCCGCTCAAGGTGCTGGACCGCAAGCAGATCGCCTACACCAGCGCCGCGGCCGGGGTCTCCAGCGCGACGTTCGTGTTCTCCCCCGTGGCGATGACCGTGCTCATGGGTGAGGTCGCCGGGGCGCGCATCAAGAACGGCTACCACCGCCTCACCTCGGTCATGTCGGTGCGCAACGGCACCACCGAGTCCACCTACATCGCCGAAACGCTGATCCCGTTGATCGCGTTGGGGCTGCCCCTGTCGCCGATGGCCGCGGGGCCGGCGGCACCGCTGTTCAACGCTCCCCCGGTGTATACGGTCGACGCCGAGACCGGGCAGACCAACAACCTGCACAACCTGCTCTCGGGCGGGGAGTTCCTGGTCTACGGCCTGTTGGGCGTGGCCCTGGCCGCGATCATCGCCTACCCGTTCGCGATGACCTACGCCCACCGCGCGGCCTCCTTCGTGATGCGCAAGGTCTCGCACGAGGCCATCATCGGCGCCTTCGCCGGCCTCATCATGGTGATCTGCCTGTACGAGGGCGGACTGCTCGCCGTGGGTGTCGCTCTCACGGTCGGCCTGGTCGGGGGGCTGCTCAACAAGGTGTTCAACGTGCATACCGGTGTCCAGTTCATGGGCTTCTACGTCGCGGTCCTCACCGTCCCGCAGGTCCTCGCGCTGATCGGCTGACCTCCGGACCGCCGAGGCGGCGCCCCTCAGGCGGGTGGGTCGCGACCCACCCGCCCGTCGCGTGTCCGCTCCCGGGGGGTGTACGCGTCTCCGCCGCAGGCCGCCACGAGCACGGGCGAAGAGCCGGCCGTGACGGGAGGGGCACCGGCCCCCCGCAGTGCGGGAAGCCCCTGAGGGCAGAGGCCGCAGGCAGTACCCGCCCCGAACCGCGAACCCACCCCCGGAAGTCACTTTTTGTTTTACTATGCAAACTCAAAGTGATAATCACAGGTGGGAGCCTCCCGCGCGAATACCATCAACCCCGACAGAACCGCATGCGTCTCAGTTTCCCGACCGTCGCGGCCGGAGCGAGCACCTCCGGCCCGTCGTCGGGAGCACCCGCATCCACTGCCGCCGGAGGCAGCGGACACACCGGTTTCTTCCCCTCGGCTTCCCCTTTCTTCCCCTCGACTTCCCCGCGTGGCATCCACGAGGACGAACACCCGGTTTCACTTTGCCCCGGGGCGACACGGGGCCGGCGTGAACCTTTCCGGACACACCGACGACCTCTCAAGGAGTTCACGTGCCCGCTCTCGAACGCCACGATGACGTCTTCGTCCTGGACCTCGGGGACACCGAGAACCGCCTGCACCCCGACTGGGTCGTCTCGGTCGACACCATGCTGGACGAGGTGGAGAGGGCCGAAGGACCACGCGCGTTGGTGACCACGGCAAGGGGCAAGTTCTATTCCACGGGCCTGGACCTCGACTGGCTGCTGGCCCACCCCGAACAGCATCCGGCCTACGTCCTCAGCGTCCACCGCCTCCTCGCCAGAATGCTGTCCCTCCCGGTCATCACCGTGGCCGCCCTACAAGGCCATGCGTTCGGCGGGGGCGCCATGTTCTCCCTGGCCCACGACTTCCGCGTGATGCGCGCCGACCGCGGCTACTGGTGCCTGCCCGAGATCGACATCGACATCGCGTTCACCCCGGGCATATCCGCACTGATCCAGGCGAAACTCTCCTCGCGAACAGCGCACACCGCCATGATCACGGCCCATCGCTACGGCGGGCACGAAGCACTCGACGCGGCCATCGTCGACCACGCGGTGGCCGAGGACTCTGTGCGCGACACAGCGCTGGAACTCGCCCGACCCCAGACCGCGAAGGCAGGTCCGACCCTTGCCACCGTGAAGGCCCGAATGTACGCACCGGCGTTGCAGATCCTGCGGGACAGCGGTGCACCCGTCAGTTGAAGCCGGACCACCGCGCCTCTCGGCCCGGCTCAGCCACCCCCTCTGCTCACCCCCAGGAAGGACAGCGCGGCCGGCACCGGGGCCCGGGGCCGCCCGCAACCCGGATGCGGGCCGACTGCTCACTCCGCACGCCCGGGCATCGGGCAAGGGGCGGACAGGCCGCCCTGCTTCGCCTCACCTGCCCGTGCTGGCGATCTGCAGAAGGTTGCCGCACGTGTCGTCCAACACCGCGGTCGTCACGGGCCCCATCTCCGTGGGGGGTTGCGTGAACTGCACGCCGAGTTCGACGAGTCGCCGGTACTCGGCCCGGACGTCGGTCACCGCGAAAGAAGTGAAGGGGATGCCGTCGGCCGCAAGCGCCTCCTTGAAGGGACCGACGGCGGGGTGGCCGTCCGGTTCGAGGACGAGTTGGGGACCGTCCGGCTGCTCCGGGGAGGCAACCGTCAGCCACCGTGCCTCCCCCATCGGAACGTCCTGCTGCTTCACGAATCCGAGGACGTCGGTGTAGAACGCGAGCGCCCGGTCCTGGTCGTCGACGAACACACTGGCGAGGTTAATCCGCATGATTGTTCTCCTCGGGTCGGGGCCATCTGCTGATGATCAGCTGCAAAGGTGCGGTGTCCAGGAAGTGGTACTTGTAGCGGCCACGGCGCTCGGTGCGCACGAGTCCGGCATCCTCGAGGATCTCCAGATGCTGGGAGATCGCCTGCCGCGACGACGCCAGCCCGTGCCCGACCGCGAGGCGGCCGCAGATCTCGAACAGCGTCTGCTCGTCCCGCTCGGCGAGCTCGTCGAGGATCGCGCGCCTGGTCTCATCGGCGATGGCCTTGAAGACGTCTCCCACGCGCACACCATACGCAAGCATTTACTTGCACGTCAATCAACGGAACCTTCCCCTGAATAAAGACGGGTTCTTTGGCATCCGACCTGTACTTCTGCGCTTCTGATCGACTCGTTCCCGTTTACGGCGCGCCGTGGAGGTAGAGGAGGAGGAAGACGGAGCAGTGTGGGTAGCGTGCTCTCTGCAGCACCCGGTCACGGTGTCCGAGCAGAGGGAAAAGGGGCGGCGATGGGGGATCGTTCGAGAACCACCGGGATAGACGCCTATCCCCGGCTTTTCGCCCAAATGGCGAGGGACCTGCTCTCCCAGGAGTCGGTCGAGGACATCCTGGAATCGATCACGGCGCTGGCGGTGACCACCGTGGAAGGATGCGAGGAAGCAGGGGTCCTTCTGGTGAACCGCAACGACCACACCTTCTCGACCCCGGCCGCCACCAGCGACCTGGTCCGTGAATCCGACCGCGCGCAGTTCGAATGCGACGAGGGGCCATGCCTGGACGCCGCCCGCCACCAGCAGAGCTTCTACGTCGAGGACATGGCCAACGAGACCCGTTGGCCCCTCTACCGGCCCCGCGCCATCGAGTTGGGCGTGGGTTCGATGATGGGCTTCGAGCTGTTCACGTACAAGGGCGCGCTCGGCGCACTGGACCTCTACTCGTCCCGTCCTCGGGCTTTCGACGAGCATTCGCGGGAGATCGGCTGGGTCTTCGCCTCGCACGCGGCGGTTGCCGTGGCCGCCTCCCAGCGCGAGGCCACCCTGCAGGAGGGATACGCCACCCGCCAGGAGATCGGGGAGGCCGTGGGCATCCTGATGGAGCGCCACCGCCTCACGAGCGCCGCAGCGTTCGAACTGCTCAAAAAAGCCTCCATGAACACCAATACCAAGCTCCGTGAGATCGCCCGCCGCATCACCCGCAGCGGGGAGAAACCCGGCTGACCCGGACCGCACAGGCGTCGGCCGGGGACCGGGCCCGGGCGGTTTTGGGACGCGGAGCCCGACAGCGCCGAACGCCCTTACCGCGGAGCCGGTGGGGAGAAGGCCCTGGTGCTGTGCCGGATCAGCTCCCGAAGCGCCGGGCCGGGCGATGCCTTCCAGACCAGCGCGAGTACCGCGGGGGTGGTGGCGTCGTCGATGGCAAGGGCCCTCAGCCGCCCCTTGTGGCCGGTGATCATCGATGCGCACAGGACCGCGACACCGAGTCCGCGGACGGCGAGGGCGGCCACGGCGTCGGGGGAACCGGCCTGGAGCGCAACGGCGGGCTTCAGCCCCTGGGCCGCGCAGGTCAGGTCGAACACGGTCCGAATACCCGTGCCGGTGGGCAGACACATGATCGGATAGGCGCAGATGTCGGCGAGACCGACACTCGGCCGACGCGCCAAGGGGTGCCCCGGGGGGACCACCGCGACGAGCGGTTCACTGATGATCGCCAGCGCGTCCAGCCCCGGGGGCGGCTCGGCGGCCGTGCCGATGAGCGCCAGGTCCACGGCACCGGAGCGCACGCTTTCGACGAGGCGATCGGAGTCGTCCTCGACCAGGACGATCTCCACCCCGGGATAGGCGAGGTGGAACGCCGCGAGGGCATCGAACAGCGGAGTGACCGTGCATCCGATGACCATTCCGACGACGAGACGTCCCCGGATCAGCGCGGAGACCTCCTCGACGGCCTGCCGTACCGCATCCGCCGCGGCAAGCGCGGCGCGGGCGTGTTCGAGCGCGGCCCGTCCCGCCACCGTCAACGTGGCCGTGCGACCGGAGCGGTCGATGAGCGGGGCACCGAGCTCTCGTTCGAGTTGGCGGATCTGGGCGCTGACCCCTGACTGACTGATGTGCACGCGTTCGGCAGCCCGGGTGAAGCCGGCTTCCTCGGCGACCGCGACGAAGTACTCCAGCTGCCTCAGTTCCATAACCAGAAATTCTAGTTCCCAGCAGAGTTATCTGTTGGACTTCTTTTGCCGTTCGATTCATGCTGGACAGCGTTGACGTGGTGTTTCACTGAAAGGAAGTCACGTGTCGGACCTGAAGAAGGCACTACGGGAGAAGGCACTGCGGCCGGAGGACCTGACCCGGCTGTTCGTGGAGCGCTCCAACGCCGGGGACGCCGTGGGCGTCGCGGAACTCTACGAGGAGGACGCCGTCATGGCCTACCCGCCGGGCGGTCGGACAGTAGGGCGCGCGGCCATCGAGGAGCTGTGGGCGTCGGTGCTGGCCGACGCGCCGAGGTTCGAGCCAGAAGCACCGCTTCCGACGCTGATCAGCGGCGATATCGCGCTGACCTCCACACCGCCGCGCGACGGCGCGGGCGCGCGTGCGCAGGTGGCCCGGCGACAACCCGACGGCAGCTGGTTGCGGCTGCTCGACCAGCCCGAATTCATCCCGCCCGCACACTGATCGACCGTTGCGGCGCACACGTCTTTGCCGCAGCGGGGTCCTGCCTACTGGGCGCTCCATGTCCGGGCGCGGGCCCGAACGGCGCCGGTGGCGCCGACCATCACCGCCGAGGCTGCCAGGCAGTACCCGCCGAGCACCGCCACCTGCCCCGGATAGCTCACCCCTGCGTCGATCAGCAGCCCTGCGGCGCCGGGGCCGGCAGCGGAAACGAACACCAGGACGACCGTGACCACCGAACGGATTCCGCCGAGGTGGCGCACCCCGTAGACCTCGGGCCACACCGCACCGAACACGGTGAGCGAAAGCCCATTGGTGACGCCGTACAGCGCCATGAAGACGAAAACGCTCCAGGACTGGCCGACCGCGGCGAGCACGAGCAGCCCACAGCCCAACGGCAGCAGGTAGACCGGCACCATCCGCAGCGCGGTGAACCGGTCCACCAGGTGCCCGCCCACCAGGTTCGCACCGACGGTCGCGGCGGCGTAGACAGTGAACGCCGAAGCGAAGAGCGCGGAATCCCACCCGCGCAGTCCTCCCAGGTAGAGCTGGTGGAAGAAGACGGTGTTACCGATCAGTGCCGGGGCGGCCAGCGCAGCTGCGAGCAGCGGAAAATAGGGGTCGCGCAGCGCCTCCCCACGGGTCCAGTGGCGGACGGAACGCGGAGGCGACCCGTCCGCACGGGCACCGGGGCCGGGCCGATCGCCCAACAGGGACGCCGCCGGCCACAGCGAGAGCAGCAACGCGACGGCGGCCAGCCACCATGCCTGGCGCCACTCCGTTACGGTCACCACCACGACCACCAGGGGCAGCAGCGCCTCTCCCGTGTTGAGGCCCAGGGTCGCCACCGTGGTCGCACGGCCCCGTTCCCGGTCGAACCACCGCCCCATCAGGGTGAAGGACGTGTGGGCCAGCATCCCCTGCCCGAAAAGGCGCAAAACGAAGAGGGCGAGGAGCAGGAGCAGGAGGTGGGTCGCCAGTGCCATCGTCACCGCGCCGAGCACGAGTGCCCCGATCGCCACGAGCACGACCGTCGACGCGCGATAGCGGTCGACCACGGCGCCCAGCCGGGTCAGCGACAGTGCCCCGACGAGGGTCGCCACCATGAAGAGCGCGCCGAACTCCCCGTGGGAGAGGCCGTGTTCGGCGCGGATGTCGTCGGCGAAGAACGAGATGAAGAACGTCTGTCCGAACGACGACAGGAAGAAGAGCAGGAATCCGCCACTGAGCCTCCTTCGGTTGGCGTGCACGAAATCGAGGTAGGTGGGCATCGTGAGTCGGTCTTCTCGGTCGGCTGCTCGCCATGGCGCGTGCTCCCCGCCAGGGCGCGCAGGGCGCGGCCGACGGCGAGCGGGACGACGGCTTCCGGGAGCGGGGCGGGCACCGGGGCGGTCCTGCGTGTGCTGTCCGTGAAAAGGGCAGGGGCGTTCGGGCCCGGGAGGTCACCCGGCGTCGGCGACCGCGGCTGCGAAAGCGACGTGGTTGGTCGCCCAGTTCACGTCACGGTGTGCTGCCATCATCTGCAGGTCGCGCCAGTGGCGCGACAGCACCGCGTCCTCGGTGTGCGCCGCGGTGCCGGCGAGTCCCACCAGGCGTTGGACGGCGGCGACACACAATCGGGCGAGGTAGGCACGGTCGCGTCTGAGTATGCCTGTCTCCATGGGTGAGAGCGTGCGTCGGCGCATCCCCGCCGTGTGCAGGACGGACCCGATGGAGTCGTACAGGTGCCGCGCGCAGGCCAGTTCCGCCGCGCTTTCGGCGATCCCCGCCTGGACGGTTGGCACTCCGATCCTCCCGGCTGCCCGCACCGAGTCGAGGTACTCGTCGTAGGCGCCTTCCGCGCAGCCGAGGATCGGGCCGACGACGGCGCTGTTGACGTATTCGATGAACGCGACCTCCATGAGGTAGCCCTCGTCACCGGGCAGTTCGGGGGTGCGTTGCGCGAAGCACGCGTCAAGCGGGTAGGCCGACTCCTCGGGGACGAGGACGTCGTCCAGGATCGCCCCTTTCGACCCCGTACCGGCCATCCCGGCCACCTGCCAGGTGTCCGACACGCGCACCCGGTCGGTTCGTACCGGGATGAAGTACCGGCCCGTCTCCGGGGAGTCGTCGCGGACACCGCTGAGGATGAGCCAGCTGGCGTGGTCGATCCCCGAACAGAAGCGCCATTCGCCGTCGATGCGCACCCCGCCCGCCTCGCGGGTGATCGTGCCGTCACGGGTGACCGATGCGGTGGCGAACAGTTGGCGGGCACCCGCGGCGAAGAGCACCTCCGCCAGCGGAGGGGGGAAGCGGCTCGCAACCCCGGCGTGGCAGCCGACCACACCGATCGTCCACCCCGTCGAGGGGCACGCGCGGGCCGCGCGCCGGGCCGCCTCGGCAAGGGTCGGCCAGGACGATCCCAGACCGCCGTAACGGACCGCGGTGACGATCTGCAGGAGCTCTGCGTCGAACAGCTCCTCCAGCGTCTGCGCGGGCAGGACGGCGTCCCTGGCGGTCCTGGCGGCGCGTTCCCGCCAGCGAGGGGCCAGTGCGTCGACCCGCTCGGCTATGTCCCGTTGGAGCAGATTCTCTGCCACAGTGCGTCCTCCTGTTCGCGTCCCCCCAGGGGGCGGACGACCGGCGCCTCGCAGCAGAACCGGTCGGGGATGATCGGTTGTCCGGAGACCTCGATGAACGCGCGCATCTTCTCGGCACTGTTGGACGCGGCCACCTCGGAGAAGTTCGTGCCGTTCCAGACGAGGAAGACGTAGTCGAAGAACGGGCGAAGCGCCTCGGTCAACGCTTCCAGGGTCACCTGCCCGCTACTCATCCGCCCCAGCATCTGCCGACGCTTCCACTCGATCTCTTCGGGCGAGAAGTAGAGGGCCTTGTGGACCTCGTCCTTGACTGCCTCGCGACGTGCGTACTCGGCCGGGTCGGGGTGGTCGAACTTCTCCAGGAAGAAGGCGATTGCGTCGGGCCGGAGGAAGTCGGCGACGTGCGCGACCTGCCTGGCCCGGTCCTTTCCGTAGAACTGGAACGCCGCGGTCTCGTAGAAGAAGTCGACGCCGTCGCGGAAGGGCCGGTACTCCTCGCGCTCGGCGAGCGTCGCGGTGCCCAGTTCGAAGAGGGAGCCGGGGAAGTAGCGGGAGGCGGCCGGATCGGCGAACGTATGGAACCACGGCTCGTTGGCGCGGTTGGGCGAGGAGGTCAGCGTCGCGATCCGCCCTTGGGACACCGCCGCGAGCGTGCGCCCGTTGGTGCCGTCGAAGGCGTCGCCCTCGTAGAAGGTCAGGCCGCGCCCTTCCTGCTCGGACCACCGCTCGGCCAGGCGTGACAGTGCGGTGCCGACCCTGGCCATTTCCTCCAGGATTCCCGGGACGCTGGCGAGGAAGTGCTGGAAGAGGGGGCCGGAACGCCGGACCATCCGGTCCTGGTAGTCGAGCACGGACCGGTCGTGGGTGCGGTCCCTGACGGTGGAGCGGACAGGGCCGGCGGGAATCTGCCTGCGGCCGGTGGCCAGGGAGTCGAACTCCGCGGTGAGGGCGATCATCGCCGACGTCTCGACGTAGTCGTGGAGGGGGCCGCGTGCGGGCGGCGTCTCAGCGGTCATCCTGTGCACCGTTTCGCCGGTCGGATTCGGACGCTTCCAGGCCGCGGACCAGGGCACGCTTGTCGGTCTTGCCCGAGTCGGTCAGGGGCAGCACGTCATGGAAGACGACCCGGGCGGGCACCATGTGCCAGTCGAGCGTGCGTGCGCAGTGCTCGACGATCGCCTCCGGATCGGCCGCTGCCCCCTCGTCCAGGACGACGCAGGCCACAGGGACGCTGCCGGCGAGCTCGTCGGCGAGCGGGACGACCGCGCAGTCGGCCACGCCGGGGAACGCGCGCACCCGTGCCTCGACCTCCTGGGGGTCGACCTTGACCATCGCCCGTGCGAAGAGCTCGTCGCGCCGCGCCACCCAGTAGAGGAAGCCGTCCCGGTCCTTTCGGAAGAGGTCGCCGGTGAAGAAGACCTTCGCCTCTCCGAAGACATTCCGCTTGAGGACGCGGGAGGTCAGCTCCGGGTCGCGCCAGTAGCCCTGGGTGACGAGGTCGCCGGCGACCGCGAGCTCCCCCACGGTGTCGTGCCCGGTGACGAGGCGGCCGTCGTCGTCCACGAGGTAGGTGCGGACCTCCGGCAGTGGCAGCCCGACGGAGGTGGGGCGCCTGTCGGCCTCCTCGGGAGGAAGGTAGGCGACCCGCTTGCACTCGCTGAGGCCGTACATGGAGTGGATCAGGACGTCGGGGAACGCCTTGCGCAACCGCGCGATGTGCTCGGGCGGCAGCCGTTGTCCGCTGCTGGAGATGTAGCGGACCGAGGGGAGTGCGTAACGGTGCAGGTCGTCCGCACGGCACAGGTGCGCCAGCACGGGAGGGAAGGCGTGCAGGGCGGTGACCTGCTCGCGGTTGATGAGTTCGATCAGCTCGTGCGGACGCACGGGCATGGCGGGGAACGCGACGACCCGGCCGCCGAAGCTCAGCGGCATCATGACGTTGTGGAAGCCGAAGTCGGAACCGATGGGGGTGAAGGTGAGGACGGCGTCGTCGGCGGTGTTCTTCTGGTGGGCCGTGACGGCCCGGAAGGCGGCGTCCATGTTCTCGTGGCTGGTCGCCACCCCCTTGGGCGCCCCGCTGGAACCCGACGTGTAGAAGAGTGCGGCCAGCGAGCCCTCCAGCGGGATCTGGGGGTCGGCGCTCCGGGGGGAGGCGAGTGGTCGGGAGCGGACCAGCGTGCGCGGTGCGGACCGGCCGGTGTCAACCGGCAGCACCGCGTCGAGCGGGGTCTCGTCGAACACCCCGCTGAAAGTGTCGGGCCGGCCGGTGATCAGGAACGCGGCCTCGGTCTCGTTGATCTGATGGCAGAGTTTCCTTCTGCTGAACGACGGGTGGGTGGTGACCAGGACGCACCCGGCCTTGAGGATGCCGATGACGGCGGCGATGGTCTGCACCGACAGTTCCGCGTAGAGCGCCACCCGGTCGCCGGCCACGGCCCCGCGCCCGACCAGGGCCGTGCGGTGACGCTCGGCCAGGACGTCGAGCTCGCCGTAGGAGACGTCGCGGCCGGCGAGGGTGACCGCCGTTCGCCCCGGGAAGGTCGCGGCGTTGCGCTCGAAGCGGGCGTGGAATCTCAACGGTGCACCGCCTGAGTCGGAGGGCCGGTTGCCGGGCATCAGTAGGAGGACGCCTCCAGCGAATCGAGGAGATGGCGCTCCGTCCCCTCCAACGCGGGGGCGAAGACGCTCAACAGGACGAGGTCCTGGCCGGAGTCGGCACGGAGGTGGTGGCGGTCGTTCTCTTCCAGGGCGTACAGCACGCCCGGGACGATGCGGTGGACGGTGCCGTGGGAGTCCTCGATGGTCCCGGCCCCCGAGAGGCAGAAACACGCCTCCAGGTGCGAGCGGTACTGCAGGTGCGACGTGGTACCCGCGCGCACCACCGTGTAGCAGACCGAGAAGCCGGTGTTGTCGGTGGCGGTGAGCAGCCGCAGACTGGTGCCGTTGCCCCAGTCGACGTCGAATTTCGTGCCGGCCACATCGGCGAGCGAGCGAACGAGCATTACAGCACTCCACAGCGTACGGCGGCCATTGCCAACTATCGGGGCGGAACTTCCGGCCAGTCGATTTGTTCGAGCAGACCGCGAATACCGGAAAGGGACGCCATCCACACCGGAAAGAGCATACCCAAGACCCCGAACCCGGGCAATGGAATACCCCAATCAACGGGAAACCGCAGGCCATGCACGATGCAAACAATGCGCGGCACTAAAACGACATGACTTCTCGGACCGCTTGGACCATTGGGATTATTCCTACCTCCGCCAAGCATTTCTACCAGCCAAAACCATCCCACCTGCGAAAAAGTTCAATACCGGAAGCCCTCAACCAATCCGAAGACCGGGAACCCCGACGCAGTCCGGTCCGGTTGTTCGAATACCGAAGGCCGGTCACTCGCATCCGACCGTCCACGGGTTTTTCTTCCTGAGGCGGAGGCCACTCCCGGCCACACCGAAAGAGGGATGCCGCCCCCTTCTTCCCCTTGGGACAATTGGCTCCCCCGAAGGAAAAACCGACCTTCTCGGACTCCCCAATTCATGCATCGGCAAGGACGTGGGCGAGGGGACTTCATTCGCGACCGGGTCGAATGGCGGCGCCTCCCCCGCAAAAACGCCCTTCGGTCCACCGGACCGGTCCCCCGACAACGACCGCGCCGTTCACCGCCGGCCGCGAGGCGCGGCCCTGGGAGGGGTGGCGCCCCTTGCCAATCGGGGACACGCATCCCATGCGACCTGCTGCCGACATGCCCGGAGGGCATGCGCCGACAGTTCCCGGCAACGGTTCGTGGGCAACGGTGCGGCGGAGACGGAGGGCCCACAGCATGCTCCTGGAGCAGATGCGCGGAACCGCCCCTCCCGCCGACGAGCCGAGCCCCCGGGCGGGCGGCCGTCCCCGGTCGCGCGGACCTCTTCCACGCCCCCGCGCGGTACGTCTCCGGAGAACGAACGACCCAGGCCACCGACTCATCGGCGGAGAGGTTACGACGGGAAAGGCGGTTCCCGACCCCGGTCCGCCCAGTTCTTCCACCGAACCGCCACCTTTGCATCGTAGATCTTTGACTGGGGGGCGGCTGACACCTCATTGCCGGCATCGGGGCGAATGGACCGGCCCCGCACACGCTCGACCCGTCACCGCTTCCACCGGAAGTCCCGACCGTGATGTGCCGGTACCGACGGGGACCGGCCGATCGTCCCGTGTTGGTCGGCCGGGAGTAAAAACATGCGCCCCGGGTAGTCTGACCACGTGGAGCGCTGGGTACACGCGCCCCTGTTTGTCGCCCAGCGGGTGCGGATGTTAGAGAGCAGCCTCCGCGCTGGGGCTTGCCGTTCCGTGCGCAATGTTAGGAAGCAGCGTTGACGCCGGGGCCGCGCGCCCTCTCGCGGGAAGCCCCCTCCTCACCCCCGTTCGCACGGGAGCCCGCTCCCCGGCACCGCCCGGACTCCTTCCCCCGCACCGGATGCAGGTCACGGCGGGCAATGTGTAAGACCCTCTCACTCGGGAATCAGGGGGACGACGACTCGTCCGCCGAACCGCCCAGCGATGCACCGACGGATCCGGGAGAAGCCGGCCCCGGCTGCACCGTCCCCCGGGGAGGAACCATGACAGCTGACGCCGTACCCGAGAACGAGCGGGCCACGAGGGACCACGACCGCATCCGCGAGCTGGAGGCCCAGGTCGACAACCTCACCGCCGCGTTGAGGACACGCGGCGACATCGGCCAGGCGGTCGGCATCACCATGGCGGTCCGGCAGTGCGACGCCGAACAGGCACTGGACATCCTCAAGAGCGCGTCCCAACACACCAACACCAAGGTCCACGACATCGCCGCGGCCCTGGCCCAGAGCGTGAAGGCTCCCGTTCCCGTGGACGCCTCGCGTTCCATCCGCCACGCGCTGCACATCGTCCTCAGGACCCCGCAGCTGAATCCCGTTCAACACCCGGCGCCCGCCGGCGTTCCCGACCCCAGGACCGCCCGCCGCACCGCCCCCGTCGACGAGGAGTCGCGGGCACACTGGTAGGCCGCGCAGGAGTTCCCTCCGGACGCACGATTGGCGGGGCGTGCCCGACCGGATGGGGGTTCCGGTGTCGGAACGACCCCTTGCGGCGGGACGCCGGTCGAGTCCGCGCACGACCAACCGGGGCCCAGACGCACGGCCGGGCGGATACGCCGTCCGGCCTCCTTGGGCGCGACCGGCCGGACATGCTGCTGATCGCGGCCGCCTGTCGCCGTGGGGCACGCCCACCCACTGCCTAAGGGTCTCCAGGGTGACGAAAAGTGCTCCCCCGGCGGGAATGCCGCGCCCTGCCCCCCGGTTGGAACACGCATGCCTGAAACCATGAAGGTCGATATCTGGTCGGACGTGCAGTGCCCCTGGTGCTACGTCGGGAAGCGCCGGTTCGAGGAGGGGGTGGCTCTGTTCGGCGGTGCGGTCGAGGTCGAGTACCACAGCTTCGAACTCGCCCCCGACACCCCCGTCGACTACGAGGGCAGCACCGCGGACTTCCTCAGCGAGCACAAGTCCATCCCCCGGGAGCAGGCGGAGCAGATGCTGGCGCAGATGACGACCGTGGCGGCCGGGGTGGGCCTGGACTTCCACTACGAGGACGTGCACCAGACCAACACCGTGAAGGCGCACGAGCTGCTGCACTACGCCAAGGCGCGGGGGCGGCAGCTGGAGATGAAGGAGCGGCTGCTCAAGGCGTACTTCGTCGACGGCCGCCACGTGGGGCGGATCGAGGACCTCGCCGATCTCGCCGCCGAGATCGGCCTGGACCGCGAGGACGTGGTCCGCTCCCTCAGCGGCAGCGAGTACCTGGCCGCTGTGCGGGCGGACGTGGCCCAGGCCCAGCAGTACGGCATCCAGGGCGTTCCGTTCTTCGTGATCGACGGGGTGTACGGGGTGTCGGGCGCCCAGGAGCCCGCGACGTTCGTCAAAGCCCTGGAGACGGCGCGCGCGGAGCGGGAGGCCGCGGCCAATGGCTGACGGGGCGGGCGCTCCCCCGGCCGTGACACCGCTGCGCTTCCTGGGCGATCCGGACGCGGCGGCCTGCGAGGGCGACCTCTGCCCGATGCCCACGACTGCCGGAACAGCTCCCTATGCGGTGGGGGCGGACAACCCGCCGGGAGGCGGACCAGCCGGCGACAACAACGGAGGCGCGCTCTCGGACGGGTGACGGGACTCCCGGCCCTGTCCTTTCCAACGCTGTCTTCTTCTTTCTCGGCCCGTGTCGACCGGCGGCTCACGACTGCCCGGCCACACGGGCCGCCGCGTGTGCACGGGGCGGCCCCAGCAAAATCTCGGTACCGGCGGGAATCGGGTTGCCGGAATCTGGTGGGACTCGCGCAACCGGGCTCGTTTGCGCCGAAGGCCGAGTGGGCGGACGCACAGGCGGCCTCGGCTGAATCCGGTTGACGGTGTTGCGCGACCACGGCATCGCCCGGGAACCGACCGCACCCGCGATACGACCACCGAGCATCCGGGTAAAACTCCATTATTCATCCACGGGGTGCCTGTGAACGAACACGTCAATCATTTAACTAATTGGCAAACTCGCCAAGAGATTTACTCATAGACGAGTGCTGCTCGAAAAATCGCAGCAATCATCGCCCAATCGGGGGTCTCTGGCACGGGTTCCTCGATTACGTTTTCAAAGAAGCCTTCCATCGCCTCCGTCCAGCGCCCAGCGGAATCTATAAAAGAATCCGTCGTGGCATTTTCCACTACGAGACTCCCGTCGCGAACCTTTTCGGCCAACCCGGTCAGGAAATGAGCTAGGTCCTCCCTGCTCTCGATCTCATTCAATGTTGCATCGGGCCAATTCATGGAGCCCACTCCAGCGGGTCGTAGTAGTTGACCAAGATTGAGCGTCCTTTATTTTGAGCCGTGAACTTTCTTTCTTCGTTGGAGGCTTCTTCAGGAGTTGCCATGCGAAACGGCATCGGGACGCCCGGCTTTTGGAAAGCCACGAGCCTTCTGTTGTCGAGCGAGTGGATCTTCCCGCCTCTGACCGTCAGGCGCACCGTCGGGAGATCGCTCACCTTAAGGTATCCCGACCGCCATGCGGCGACTGTTTGCTCAATCGTCTCTCCGATGCCGAAACGAGGACCGACAGCATCCTGGTGGAATCGCACCAATTTCGGGTCGATTGTTCTACCATAATTGTGCACTAGGACTGGGTTGCTTCCGGCCAGTGAGCCTCTTCCAACCTGGCGCGTGGCTGGGCCGACGCCCTGGTGACGGGCATGAAGAAAGCTCCTGGTAGACGGGTTCACGACCAAGATCACCAGTCCGCCAGGAGCTCTCCCCTCACCGCCGCCGAAGCCCGGCAACTTCTCCAGGCAGCCAACGGCGACCGTCTGCACGCGCTGTACGAACTCGCTCTGCGCACTGGGCTCCGCAAGGGCGAACTACTGGGAAGACCTCGACCTCGACGGCGGCACCGCCAGCATCCACCGCTCGCTCCAGCGGACCCGCAGCCAGGGGCTGGTCGTCCTGAACACGAAGACCCTGGCCTCCGAGCGGCACATCGCTCTCCCCACCGAATGCATCAGCTCTCTCAAGATCCACCAGGAACGGCAGGAGGAAGAGCGCCAGGCGACCGGAACGGGCTGGACAGACAACGGGCTAGTCTTCACCACCCCGAACGACAGGCCGCTCGACCCCACCAACCTCACCCGCCGCTTTCGCCGCCTCCTCCACGGCGCAGGACTCCGGACGATTCGCTTCCACGATCTTCGGCACTCGACCGCCACTCTGCTCCTGGAGCAAGGCGTCGATCTCGTCGTCATCAAGGAACTCCTCGGCCACGCCCGCATCGGCGTCTACGCCCACGTCCGACTCCGCCTCCAACGCCAAGCCATCGACGCCCTGGGCAACGCCCTCAGCCCGACCGACGGCGACCGTAACGACCCACCCACCGCAGCAGTCGTCCGCTGAGGTTGCCGTCAGCGTTGCCGTCAAACGCCACAGGAGCCCCACCGGAATTTCCTTCCGACGGGGCTCCTCGATTCCCTCAGATCTCTTATCGGGACACTTTACGGGCTCATAGATCCCTGACCTGATTCCCCATTGCCGTGGACCGAAAACAGGGCGCTCTCAATCGCATCACGAAGATACGGACGCGCGTTTCCTGCGTCAGCCTTTCCCAGCAGGATCGGAAGGAATTCTGAATTCGGGTATCCATCTCCCTCAGCATCCTTCATAGCCCACACTTGCAGCCAGATGGCGATCATCATCTCGTTGCAAGCTCGGGCTTGTTGCAGTGCATCCGAACTTGCCTCCGAGAAAATGAAGCGCGCCGATATCCCCATCCGGTGCCCCAAGGCCAGCAGGAACACTTCCTTGGACTCCGACTCCAGGACCGCAAGCACTCGATCTCGAATATTCATTGATCCATGTTCCAGAAATCCTCGTCCGTCATTGGTCGACTACTGCCGTAGGGCTCGCGAGGCAAGGAGTCGACATCGTACCCGCGATCCCGCAGGACCTTAATCCGAGTGTTTCCATTCGCGATCGTCCCGTCCGGCTTCGCTCTAAGCGCCTCTTTCGCCCCTGGCCTCAACGAAAAGAGGATATCTTCCGTGTCTTGCTTTCCCCAGAAGTCCAGCGAACTCTTATCGAGCGAGCTGTCAGGGTGCAACGACTTCAGAGGCGGATCACAAGGGCCGGAATTGTGAACCAGGACCGGCGTGGCGCCCGCCAGTACATGGTAGGTGTGGACATCTTGGATGGTGAGGTTGTGGACCCTCTGCTCACGAACAGTCCACTGAAGGAACTCCTCGGCCACGCCCGCATCGGCGTCACCGCCGGCGTCTACGCCCACGTCCGACTCCGCCTCCAACGCCAAGCCATCGACGCCCTGGGCAACGCCCTTGACGTCCCTGGCAACGACGAGTCGACCCGCGACAACGGCGATGACCCGCCGCTGTGCGGAGCCACCGTCCACTGACGTTGCCGTCAACTACTGCCGTCACCCACCGCAGAAGCCCCGCCAGGACGCGCCTGGCGGGGCTTCAATTTTGCTACTGCTATTCAACACGTGGATTGCAGGATCGGGTCGTGAGGCTACACCTCACCCTCCAGCCAACGATCGAATGGTGCGGCCTCCGACAGGTCGAACTTAATCGCCTTCACCCCCCGCGCGAAGTCTTCGGCCAATTTCGAGAGCATCGCGACTAGCTCACTTTGCGCAATGCTCTCGCACTCTGGGTTTGGAACCCAATTGGTCCGCGACTCACAGTGAATCATTACCAGATCCCCGCTTGGACGGAAGGTCAAAGTCCTTTCGATTCCCTGCGAGTAAAGATCCACCTCGACTTCGCGACGTTCACGCACACTCGCCATCAGCAACGGGAACTGCTCCATGAAGACAGACAAGTCATACCCGACATCGAGCGGCCACTCATCGTTCCCGAAACCGCCAATGTGGAATCTGCTGCCTCCAGCATCGGAGAGGGCGCTACACGCCTCCATGACGAGGGTTTCGTAATCGTCACCCGGCTCCAGACTCGCTAGATCAGGAGACGCAGCACCAGACTGCACGGCCGGATTGAATGACACAGAGAAGTTCATATCTCCAGCCTCCTAGTTCGGGCCAATAATCGGGAATCCCGTTTTGTACAGCCCTTTTGGACTTGGAACGATGGTAGCTGCCCGCGCTTGGAGGATACTCCCATCCGGCATAATTACCTGCCCCAACCCATCCGGAATGCGCACCGACCTGGGACCGGCTCCTTCGACATGGAGTCCCTTCAGGAAGTCTGCAGCGCCGTCATTGTCCAGCCATTGACCCTGCTGATTCCCGGTGCTGCGAGCGCGATCGGTCAGAGCCTTCGTGTTCTTCGCTCCGGCACCATGAGTCTTGAATGTGTGCCCCCACGTCTTCACGCTATTGGCGGCCCAATTGGGACAGTTGCTGTTGTGTACGAGGATCGGGTTCTGCCCCGCCAGTACATGGTAGGTGTGGACATCTTGGATGGTGAGGTTGTGGACCCTCTGCTCACGAACAGTCCACTGTTTGACCTGTTCGATTTGGACCCAGGTGTCTGTCGGGGTGCGTAGCCACATTCCCTCGGC
>NZ_BSQG01000013.1 GCF_030268225.1 Nocardiopsis ansamitocini
CGGCGCTGAAGTTGTTGACCAGCATCTCGAAGCCGGACTTGATCCGCGGCTGCACCACGCCGTCGAACAGCTTCATCAGGTACGCCGCCAGCGGACCGATGATCATGGCGCCCAGGAACATCGGGATCTCGGCACCCACCACGATGCCCATGGTGGCGATGGCGCCGACCACGGCGCCGCGCTGGTCGTGGACCATGCGTCCACCGGTGTACCCGATGAGGACCGGGAGCAGGACCTTGATCATCGGGTCGACGAGAGAGGCGAGGTTCTCGTTGGGGAACCAGCCGGTGGGGATGAACAGCGCGGTGATCAGGCCCCAGGCGATGAACGCCCCGATGTTGGGCATCACCATGCCGGCGAGGTGGCCGCCGAAGCGTTGAATCACCGCCCGACTGTTCAGGGATTTCGCGGTCGGCTGCTTGTGGGTCACGTGTGGTCTCCGGGGGATTTTCCCGCGTGCTGAGGAGGGGCATCGGCGTGCGGCGTGCTGAGGTGGGGAGGACGGTCGTCCGTCGGAACCTCGTCGGGAGCCGCTGAGCCGTCTCGCTTCGGTGCGGGACCACTCGCGCGGGAACGATGAGGAGCCGCGGCTGACCGCCGGGTGGTGGTGTTCAGCGCGGACCGCCCCTGGCAGAACGGTCCGGCGGACACGACCATGACGTCGTTGTCAAAGCTGCATCGGGGGACGGGTCCGGGTCCACCGTGGTGCGGCTCGGCATGAACGCCTCGTCTGTGTGAGGCTTTTACGCTCTTTTGCGGCGTAAGCCCCTTTTTTGTTCCGGTCTGGCTGATCGTAGAAGAGCTTTGGTGCACCGGACAAGGGGTGACGGAGATTACTTCGCGTTTATCGTTTTATTCGCGTGCGGGACACCTGCCTCGGGCTTTGTCGCAGGGGCGGAGCCGCCCGCCGTTTCAACGGCTGTACCGGCCGAAGAGAGGACGGATGATCCCCGCAGGTGCGCGGCAGCTGCCGAGAGCACCCGACCACCGGCTTCGCCCTGCGCGAAGCCGTTCGTCGACTGCAAACCGGGCGCGCATGAGCGGGAGCGTCAGGGGCGCACGACGCAGCGAAACCCGAGATGGCAGGTCGAACTGTCGGTGTCCTGTCCTTGCCGGGCAGCGGGACGGTAGCGGAGACAGTAGCTGGGGGCGCACAGGTGGGATCCGCCCTTGATCACGCGGCGCCCGGCCACCGCGCCCGCTGAGTCGACGGTGGCCCGCGGATTGTGCGGGGTGCAGCACGGTTTCGGCGCGGGGCCGGGGTGCCAGGACGTGAACGTGTCCAGCGTCCATTCCCAGACGTTGCCGGTGACGTCGTAGAGGCCGTAACCGTTGGGCGGAAAGGTGCGCACGGGTGACGTGCCCGAGAAGCCGTCCAGCGCACGGTTGTGGTGGGGAAAGTCCCCCTGCCAGATATTGGCGTGGTGCCGCCCGCGCGGAAGGAGGCCCTCCCCCCAGGAGTAGGTCGCCTGTTCGAGTCCGCCGCGGGCCGCGTACTCCCACTCGGCCTCCGTGGGCAGGTCCGCCCCCGCCCACGCCGCATAGGCGAGGGCGTCGGCGTGGGCGATATGGGTGACGGGGTGCAGGTCCCTGCCGTTGAGGTCGGACCCCGGGCCTTCGGGACGTCGCCAGAACGCGCCCGGAACCCACCGCCACCAGGCGGTCCAGTCGTCCAGCCCCACCGGGTGCGCCGGTGCGCAGAAGACGAGGGAACCGGGAACCAGAAGCGCGGGATCGGCCCCGGGGACCTCGTCGGGAATGGGGGCCCGCTCTGCGAGGGTCCGGTACCCGGTGGCTTTGACGAAGCGCCTGAACCGCGCCACCGTCACCGGTTCGGTGTCGATCCAGAACCCGTCGACGCGCACGGGGTGGACGGGGCGCTCCTCGGGATAGAACTCCTCGCTGCCCATCAGGAAGGTCCCCCCGGGGATCCACACCATGCCTTTGGCTGGTGCCGGTCCCTGTCCCGGTCCTGCGGCGGTGGCCGTGTCAGTCACAGCAGATCCCTCCTGGCCGATCGTTGCTGTTCAGCGGGGGGGGAGGAAAGCCTGATCATCGTTGCATGCGCGATGCTCCCGGAGGCTGACGGACACGACCGCAGGCGATGTTCCACGCCCCGGGCACCGGCCGATCGCCGGAACGGACACGTTGACCGGCCCCTGGAGTGCCGCCCCGCCGCCCGCCTCCTGCGGGAGCCCGGTTTCCCCCGGCGGGTGAGTCCGGTCGTGGGCTGGGTGGAGGAGACTGGCGGACAAAGAGACGGGAAGTCCGTCGGGAGAGGAGCCCGTGACGGTGAGCGGAGCCGGTCCGGTGACCGAAGCGTTCGCCCGTGTCTCCCGCTTTCCGCAGGTTGGAACCACGATCGATGACGGAGGCCGCCATGCCGCTACCCGACGAGCCGTTACGAAAACTCGGCTTCCTGACGATGGGCCTGTTCGATCCCGCCGACCCGGTTGCCGGACACGAGAGCACGCTTCGGCTCATCGAGACCGGCGAACGACTCGGCTTCGACGGGGCCTGGGTACGACACCGTCACCTCCAGCACGGAATCGCCTCACCGGTCGCGATGCTGGCCGCCGCGTCGCAGCGCACGAGCCGCATCGAGCTGGGCACCGCGGTGATCCCGTTGGGCTGGGAGAATCCCTTGAGACTGGCCGAGGACCTGGCCACGGTCGACCTCTTGTCCGGCGGGCGCCTCAACCCCGGGCTCAGCGTCGGTCCACCGATGCATTTCGATCAGGTCAAAGATGCCCTCTACCCCGATACAGCAGACCGCGAGGACTTCTCCTACGAACGTGTGGCGAGGCTCCTGCGGTTCGTGCGCGGGGAGCCGGCCAGCGGCTTCAGCGGGGTCAGAGGCATCGAGGAGTTCTCCGACCGGGTGCAGCCACACGCCGAAGGGCTCGCCGAGCGCCTATGGTACGGCGGCGCCAGCCTGCGATCGGCCGCATGGGCTGGTCGGCATGGCATGAACTTCCTGACCAGCAGCGTCGTCAAGGCAGAGGAGTCCGAGGACTTCGCCGAAATCCAACTCTCCCACGTGCGGGCGTTCCGTGCCGGTCACCCCGCAGGCGACACGGCACGCGTCTGCCAGGGACTGGTCGTCATCCCCACCGACAGCGCCACGGCCGCGCAACGGGACAAGTACGCGGCCTACGTCCAGGCGCGCCTACCGCGGACGCGCAGGCCGCAGGGGCCGGCGAGGATGCGGTTCGCACCCGACCTGCTCGGCACGTCCGAGGAGATCGCCGAACAGCTGTACGCGCATGCGGCTTTCCGAGAGATCGACGAAGTCGCCTTCGCGCTCCCGTTCACCTTCGAGCCCGAGGACTACCTCCAGATCCTGACCGACATGGCCACCGGACTCGGCCCCGCTCTCGGCTGGCGGCCGCACGGTTCCTGAGCCCGGTACGGGCCCGAAGGGCAATCCGGTGGGCGCCGTGCCGGAGAAGCCCGCCCACGGTTCCAACGCCCGGGAACTCGTCGGGCCGTGCGGACCACCCGGTGGCCTCCTTTCCGCGAAATAGCGACCGGCTCTTTCGTGGTGTATCGCATCGCGGTGTGGTCAGTGAAAGGGCAAGGGCTCCTGCGGTCGCTGCCGATACGGCATCAACCGCATCGCCGGTGTCGTGCAGGCCGCCCGTCCTTCACCACGCGCCGGCGTGGGACCGGAAAAGGCGCAATGATCGCCAGGCGTTCGCGCGAAGAGATTTTGCGTGCGGGTGACCGTCTTCAGGTGGAACATAGTGCCTGGTCAGAGGGATGATTTTGTCTTTGGGCTAGATGGGCGGACATGCGGGTTCTTGCTTTTCGACTGGCCACCGCGAACCAGGTGCTGGCGGTCTCGGAGGAATTCGAGGTGATTTCGCCTACCGAATAATCACGGAGGTAATTCCCATGAACCAAGGCAGTCGAGTGACACGGTCCGCCGGCACCAGCGGGTGGGCGGTCTTCGCGGCCACGATGATTCTGCTGGTCGGCGTGATCAACGTGATCCAAGGAATCATCGCAATGTTCATGCCCGACTACTACCTGAGTGCGGCGGGCGGGTTGTTCTTCTTCGACTTCACGTTGTGGGGAATCGGCCTGGCGATCTGGGGCGTCATCATGGTCCTCGCGGGACTCGCCATCGCCAGTGGACGGATGTGGGCCCGGGCCTTCGGCGTGGTGCTCGCAGCGATCAACGCGCTGGCCCAACTCGTCTTCCTCGAGGCGCACCCCATGTGGTCGCTGGTCGTCATCGCCATCGACCTGCTGATCATCTACGGACTCACCGCCGGTTGGCCCACGATCACGGCCACCGACGAGCGGGACGTCTCCTACCGTTCGGGGCACGACGACGCCACCGGATACGCCCCGCGCGACGCCACCGGGTACGGCCCGCGCGACGCAGTGGAGCCCGACGCGACCCATTCCACTCACACCGGTCACCGCAATCCTCAGGAGGGGTCCAGCACCCACCGCCGGACGATGCCCCAGTGATCCGCGGGCTCCGACTGCCGCGGGTGGCCGGACGGGCGACGGGGAGCTCCCGCCGGAGGTCCTGCCCGGCCCGGCTGCTGTCCACGTCCGGCTCCGTTTAGGGCCGGCTCGGTGGACCCGCCCGTGCGGCCAGCGCAGAGTGGGTCCACCGCGCTCCTTCCCCGACCGAACCGGGGCGTCCGTACTTTGGGCCCACCGGCTCGGTTTTGCCCCGCATATGGCAAAGGAGTCGTTCTCCGGGGTTTCTCGACCTCGGCCACCGGCCAGTACGCAGGCAACGGCGCCACTGCGCCGGGCGCCGTCGAACCGGAGAACCTCTATGCCCAGCGACCAGACCTCCCCGAGCCTGCCCACCCCCGACCAGTCGTACCAGGGCCCCCTCTCCGAGGACGCGCGCACGCTCGCCCAGGCCCTTCCCCCCATCACCCCGAAACGGCCGCCCGCCGGTGCGCCCAACATCCTCATGATCCTTCTCGACGATGTCGGTTTCGGGGCGTCCGGCGCCTTCGGCGGTCCGGTGCACACGCCCACGGCCGAGCGACTCGCCGGCGCCGGACTCAGCTATACCCGTTTCCACACCACCGCGCTGTGCTCGCCGACCCGCGCCGCCCTGCTCACCGGCCGCAACCACCACGCGGTCGGCATGGGGCACATCACCGAGACCGCAACCCCGTCACCGGGCTACACCTCGCAGCGCCCCGACTCAGCGACACCGCTCCCCGAGATTCTGCGGCTCAACGGATACAACACCGCCCAGTTCGGCAAGTGCCACGAGGTTCCGGTGTGGGAGACCGGTCCGACCGGCCCTTTCGACCACTGGCCCGCCTTCAGCGGCTTCGAGCGCTTCTACGGGTTCATCGGCGGTGAGACCAACCAGTGGCAGCCCGCCCTGGTCGACGGTGTCACGGCGATCGATCCCCCCGACGACCCGGACTACCACCTGATGTCCGACCTCGCGGACAAGACCATCGACTACATCCGGCGTCAGCAGGCCCTCACCCCGGACAAGCCGTTCTTCGCCTATTTCGCGCCGGGGGCCACCCACGCCCCGCACCACGTTCCCAAGGACTGGATCTCCAAGTACCGCGGACAGTTCGACCACGGGTGGGACGCGGTGCGCGAAGCCACCTTCCAACGGCAGAAGGAGCTCGGCGTCGTCGCCGCCGACGCGCTGCTCACCCCGCGCCCGGCCGAGATCCCGGCCTGGGACGACGTCGCCGACGAGTGGAAGCCCATCCTCAGCCGCCAGATGGAGGTCTACGCCGCTTTCCTGGAATACGCCGACCACCACACCGGTCGGGTGGTCGA
Source organism: Nocardiopsis ansamitocini (assembly GCF_030268225.1). Classification (GTDB taxonomy): domain Bacteria; phylum Actinomycetota; class Actinomycetes; order Streptosporangiales; family Streptosporangiaceae; genus Nocardiopsis_D; species Nocardiopsis_D ansamitocini. The sequence goes on from NZ_BSQG01000013.1 coordinate 5,791, forward strand.
CGCACTGGAGGAGCTGGGCATCCTCGACGAGACGCTGATCGTGCACATGATCGGTGACAACGGTGCCTCGGCGGAGGGCGGCCTCAACGGCTCCTTCATGACCACCACGGCCGCCAACGGCGGTGGCGAGTACGAGACGCCGGAGTTCTGGACCGACCGCCTCGACCAGATCGGCGGACCGCATGCCTACAACCACTACGCGGTCGGCTGGGCCCACGCAATGTGCACCCCCTACCAGTGGACCGAGCAGGTCGCCTCGCACTACGGGGGCACCCGCAACGGGGCGATCGTGCACTGGCCGAACGGCATCGAGGAACCCGGCGGGCTACGCCACCAGTGGCACCATGTCATCGACATCGCCCCGACCGTCCTGGAACTCGCCGGGATCACCGAGCCGAGCACGGTCAACGGGGTCACCCAGATGCCGATGCACGGTACGTCGATGGCCTACACCTTCAACGAACCCGACGCCCCGGAACGCCACCGCACCCAGTACTTCGAACTCATGGGCAACCGCGCCATCTACGACGACGGCTGGACCGCGGTCACCAAGCACCGCACGCCCTGGGACCTCCTCGCCAAGGGCGGCGACTTCGACGAGGACGTCTGGGAGCTCTACGACACCACCACCGACTGGACCCAGGCCCGCGACCTCAGCGCGCAGTATCCGGGCAAACTCGCCGAACTCCAGATGAAGTTCATCATCGAGGCCACCCGATTCAACGTCTTCCCGCTGGACGACCGCTCCGCCGAGCGGATGAACCCCGAGCTGGCCGGCCGGCCGACGCTGGTGCGGGGCGACACGCTGCGGCTCTACCCCGGGACCGACCGGCTCAACGAGAACGTCGTCATCAACACCAAGAACACGTCCTACAGCGTCACCGCGGCGATCGGGGTCCCCGAATCCGGAGCCGAGGGGGTGATCGTCGCCCAGGGAGGGCGCACCGGGGGCTGGGTGTTCATGGTCGACCGCGGCCGGCTCGCCTTCCACTACAACTACTGCGGGCTCGAACGATTCACCGTGACCGCCCCGGGCGCGCTCCCCACCGGAGCACACCGGGTGCACGCCGAACTGCGCTACGACGGCGGTGGAACGGGAAAGGGCGCGGACGTGGTCCTGTTCGTCGACGGCGGCGAGGTCGCCAGGGGCCGGGTGGAACGCACCCATCCGCTCTACTTCTCCTTCGACGAGGGCCTCGACGTGGGCCGCGACACCGCGATGCCGGTCTATGAGGACTACGACGCGCCCCACGGGACGTTCGTCGGGGCGCTGCACTGGGTCCAGATCGAGCTGGGAAAGGACGATCACAACCACCTGGTCGACCCCGACGCGCAGTTGGCGGCAGCCCTGCGCCACCAGTAGACCGCGGCTCCCGCCCCGGAGAGGGGCGGGAACAGTGGTGCCGGGCGGGACCGTCCGGCTGCGCAAAACGCCCGCGTCACCCGGGAGCGCCTCCGTCCGTCAGCCGATGTGCGCGCAGGACGACGTCGTGGGTGTGGTGTGCGCCCTCGCCGCCGTTGATGGAACGCTCGCGGACCTCGTTGACGTCGATACGCCAGTCACCGTCGAGCAGGGCGGCGACGTCGCTGGGTTTGACCCAGTCGGCGGGGTCGAAGCCGCTCTCCAGGGCGGCGGCCCCGTCGCCCATGTCGTGGTGGACGACGAGCAGGGTGCCGCCGGGGGCGACCGCCGAGAGCAGCGCACGCTCCGCGTCGGCGCCGGGGGTGATGCGCAACGCCGGGTACTGGGCCGAGACGAGGTCGAAACCCCCCTCGGGCAGATCGGCCTCCAGCAGTCCGCTCGATATCCAGGTGACGTCCACGTCCGCCTCGGCCGCGTGGGCCGCCGCCCGGTCGAGCGCGACCCGGGAGACGTCGAGCGCGGTGACCGCCCACCCCCGTCGGGCCAGCCATACGGCGTCGGCGCCCTCGCCGCAGCCGACGTCGAGGACGCGCCCCGGCTGTTCGTCGGCCGTCTCGCGGACGAGTGCGCCGTTGGGGTCCCCGCTCCACACGCGGTCGTGCTCGCTGTAGCGCGCATCCCACTCGGTGGCCTCGCTCATGCCGTCACCGTCCCAGCGTTCGGGCCGGCCGCCCCGCCGCCGATCATCATCGTGTCGTGCTCGTTTCTCATGCCGGGCAGTCTGCCCCGGATGCCGTCACTTCGATAAATTTTCTTGCCGGAACAGCAAACCGGTGGGCCGGGCAGCGCTTCGCGGTGCGGGCCCCTTGCCAAAGAGCGCACGGGCAGTGGTTCCGCAGCGGTCCGCACGCCGATCCCACCGAGAACGCCTCGTCGTTTCCCCGGGTCGACGGGGCGCCGTTCCCGAGCGCCGATCAGCTCCTCCGCGTCCACGCCGGTGAACCCGTCGGTCGACGCCACGAACCAGAAGCCCGCACTGATCCCCTCGCGGGCGACGGTCCCGGTCCCGCTGCGCGCCACCTTGAAAAGGAAACGCCCGGGGCCGGTCGGCAGCCGCGCGGGGGCCTGCCCTCCCGCCCCCGGGTGCCTAGTGCCGGAAGGCGTGCACCACGGCGGCCATGTCGTCCGCGCGGTGGCCGGAACCGGCTGCTGACTCGAACTCCTGCCGTACCGCCTGCATCAGGCCGTCGTTCGAACCGGCGACCCCCATGGCTTCGACAACGAGTGCGCCGTCCTTGACCGCCCCGTCGACGGTGAAATCGGGGGAGAAGTCCCCGGCCATCATCACCCTGCCCTTGGCCTGCGCGTACCCGCAGTTCAACGGGCCCCCGGCGATGGCTTCCAGGAACATCAGGGGAGCCACCCCCAGGCCCTCGGCCAACCCGACGGCCTGGCCCGTCGCAGCGGTCACCGACAGCACCCAGGACTGGAAGACCATCTTCAGGCGCTGTGCATCTCCCGCCTGTTCACCCGCCCAGATGGTGCGCGACCCGATCGCGTCGTAGACCGGTTCGACGACCGCGCGTTCCCCCTGCGGTCCGGCGGCGACCACGACCAGCGCCCCGTTCTCCGCCACTTGCCGGCTGCCCAGTACCGGGGTGTCGAAGAAAGCCGTCCCGTGTTCCTCGGCCAGCCGGGCCAGTCGTGTTGTCGCCGCCAGTCCCACGGTGGTGCTCTGCACCCAGACGGTGTCGGGGCCGGCGGCCGGCAGGGCCCTCCGCATCACCTCGGTCACCGTGTCGGCGTCGAAGAGCATCGTCACGATTACGTCCGCGCCCGCCACCGCCGCCGTGACGTCCTCGACCGCGCGCACCCCGGCGCCGGTGAGCGCCCGCGCCTTCTCCGCGGTTCGGTTCCACACCGTCACCTCCATCCCCGCCCCGGCCAGGCTCCTGACCATCCCGGCCCCCATCAGTCCGGCTCCCAGTACCGCCACCCTCGTGGTCATCGCTGCTCCCGATCCGTGCGTCCCCAGACGAACAACCCCAGTGCGCTGAACCTTGTGACCGGTACTCCGCGACGGTAAACGAACAGCCGACCCGGGGCGGACGTCACGAAGGCCGGGCCCGGGAGGCGGGAAGCGCCGGGGTGAGGGGACTGCGCACCGTGCACCGACTCGACAGAAGGCATGGGTCCCGTGCTGCGAGGGATGCGAGAATCCCGGCAGTACGGGGCCCGTTCCCTGTCGGTCGGACCGGCTACGCGGCGACCCGGGGCAGTGCCCGGCCTCCCCGGAAGACGTGGGTGGCGGGTTCGCCGGCCCCGCCGCCGAGGAAGGTGAAGACCTCGTGCACCCCGGTCGGCGCCTCGGTGCCGATGAGGCGGTCGTCGTCGAGCCGGACGAGCGCGGTGCGCTGCGCCTCGGGGGAGAGCAACCGGGCCTCTTCCGTCAGCGCGGTCTCGGTCGCGTGCACGGTGCCGTCGTCGGCGACGCCGATCTCCAGTTCGGTCACGGGGGTTGCGAACCGGCCGGAGAACCGGTCCCGGTCGGCCGGCTCCGGCCGGGCCGGCGGAGTCTCCGGGGCGGGAACCGTGATGCCGGCGAGCTCGTCGAACACCCGCTCCATCACCCTGCGGTGCACCCCCAGGGAAGCCGTGCTGTTGACCTGCGACACCACGGCGATCCCTGCGTCGGGGGCCATGCGGAAGCTACAGGTCTGGCCGTAGGTGCCGCCGTCGTGGCCCACGACCCGGTGTCCGTCCCAGTCGAAGAGCATCCAGCCCAGTCCCCAGTGCGTGCTGCCCAGGAGGCCGCCGGGGATGGTCGCCTGCGGGCGCCACATCGCTTCGAGGGTCTGCGTCTTCACCAGGGTCTCGTCACCGATGTGGGCGTCGGCGAACGCCAGGAGGGAGCGCGCGTCCATCGCCAGCATCGCGCCCGCCGGCCCCAACGACGCCGGCAGGTTCCAGAAGGGCGCCGGTTCAAGCGCCCCGTCGGCCCCCGTGGGGACGTGGCCGACCGCGGTGCTGTGCAGAAGGGCCTCCTCCGGGACGGTCGCCCAGCGCTCCAGGCCCAGGGGGGCGCCGATCAGTTCGCGCACCAGCACGTGGTAGGGCTTGCCGTGCAGCACCTCGGCGATGCGTCCGAGGACGGTGTAGCCCGAGTTGCAGTAGGACAGGACGCTGCCGGGCGCGATGTCCTGCACGAGGGTGGGCACTACCTCGTCGACGTAGCGGGCGACGGCGTCGTCGCCCCGCGAGGTCGCGATGAACGCGTCACCGTGGATGCCCGACGTGTGCGACAGCAGGTGCCGGGGCGTGGTCGACGCGCCGGCCTGCGCGTCTACGACCCGGAACCCCGGGAGGTAGGTGCGCACGGGCGCGTCGAGGTCCACGCGGCCCGCCTCCACCAACTGCATCACCAACGCGGTCGTCCAGAGCTTGGTGACCGAGCCGATCTGGAACAGCGACCCCGTGCTGACGGGGGCGCCGGTGCGCAGGTTGAGGACACCGGTCGCCCCCGCGGCGACCGCACCGCCGGCCAGGACGGCGACGGAGCAGCCCGGGACCCCGTATTCGGCGCGCAGGGCAGGGAGTTCATCGTCCAACCAGGATTGGACGGCGGCCAGGTCGTTCATGGGGCACTCCTCGATGTGCGGGATCGGATGTCACCGGCACGGCCCGCAGGCCACCGGCTCCCATCAGGGCGGGGCAGCCGTGTCGGCGCCCCCGGGGACGATGTGCGGCAGCAGGGCGAGAGCGGCGTCGAACTCCTCGCCGAGCGTCCGGCCCCCTGGGGCCGCCTCGTCCCAGTACTGCTGTGCGGTCTGCACGACGGCGTTGAAGACGGCGATGGACAGCTCGGCCTCGCGGATGCGGTCCGTGCCGAAGTCGGGGCGTGCCACCACCGCCGATACCAGTTCGGTCTGCAGCGTCTGGTTGTGCAGCAGGGCGCGGGCGCGCACGGACTCCACCTCGCGGACCTGCCGGAAGACCATGCGCACCCTGGTGTCGGAGAACCGGGTGAAGAGTTCGTCGAGACCGTGCCGGATGGCCTCGGCGAACACCGTGAACAGTGGGCGCGAGCCGTCGTCGTCGGCCAGGTAGCGCGCGCAAGAGCTGTTCGTGTCCGTGACCGGGGCCAGGACGAGGTCCTCCTTGGTGGGGAAGTACCGGTGCACGGTCCGGGCGGACATCCCGAGCCGTTCCGCGATCCGTTCGACGGTGACGGAGGCGAAGCCCTCGCCGTCGATCATCTCCAGCGCGGTGTGCACCATCCGCGCCCTGCGGTCCGCCTTCTGGCGCGCGCGCAGGCCGTCCGCCGGCGTCGCCTCGGCGCGAGGGGCTGTCCTCATCGGTGCTCCTCCGGTGTCGACGGTGCCGGGGAGCCCGCGGCTTCCCCGCACCGGATCGTAGTTTCTGTCAGAGTCTGACTAATGTCAAAATCTGACAGAAAATGCTAGCGTCGCCTCCACTGACCGTTCGGCCGGGACGTCCCGCTTCCCGCGGCCGATGGGGCGGGCCGGCCCGGGGCAGCCGCCGCGGCCGACACAAGGGAGGGGACACCCGATGGCGCAGGAGTATTCGCTGGTCCTGGCCGGCGGTAGGGTCATCGACCCGCAGAACGGACTGGACGCCGTGGGCGACGTCGGGATCGCCGGTGACACCGTGGCCGCCGTCTCCGCGACGCCTCTGCGCGGGGCCCGCACCATCGATGCGACCGGGCTCGTCGTGTGCCCGGGCTTCGTGGACCTGCACAGCCACGGCCAGGCGATTCCCGAGCAGCGGCTGCAAGCCCTGGACGGGGTCACCACCGCGCTCGAACTGGAGGCCGGTACCACCCCGGTCGCGGCGGCCTATGCGCGGTCCGCGGCCGAAGGGCGCCCCCTCAACTACGGCTTCTCCACCTCCTGGGCGCTGGCCCGCATGGTCGAGTTGGCCGGCGCCGACGCCGGGGGAGCGGTGCGCACCGTGCTGCGCCACCTGGGCAACCCGGCCTGGCAGGCGCCCGCCTCGCCCGTCCAGCAGTCCGCCGTCCTGGAGCGCCTCTACGCCGACCTCGATGCCGGCGCCCTGGGAATCGGCATCCTCGCCGGCTACGCGCCGCTGGTCGACCCGGCCGAGTATCTCGCGGTGGCCGCGCTCGCCGCGCAGGCCGGTACCCCGACCTTCACCCACGCCCGCGCACTCGTCGAGACCAACCCCGACATCCCGATCGACGGAGCCGAGGAGATCGTCCGGGCAGCAGGCCAGACCGGCGCCCACATGCACTACTGCCACATCAACAGCACCTCCACCCGTCACATCGACCGGGTCCACGCCCTCATCCAGCGGTGCCTGGACGAAGGCTCTCCCATCAGCACCGAGGCCTATCCCTACGGGGCCGGCGCCACGGCCGTCGGTGCCGCCTTCCTCGCCCCCGACAAGCTGCACGCGCAAGGGCTGCGTCCCGATTCCATCGTCGTGGCAGCCACCGCCGAACGAATCGCCGACGCGCGCCGTCTCGCCGAACTGCGCGCGACCACCCCCGACGCCATCGCCCTCGTGCACTTCCTCGACGACACCGACCCCGGCGACCAGAAGCTCCTGAACAGGGCGCTGCTCTTCCCCGACACCGTCATCGCCAGCGACGCCATGCCTTTGACATGGCGCAATGGGGAGCCCGACCCGATGCTGTGGCCCCTGCCCCACGGTGCCGAGGCCCACCCCCGAGGCGCCGGGACCTTCACCCGCTCGCTGCGCACCCTGGCACTGAACGGCGGCCACCTCAGCCTTTCCGAGGCGATCGCCCGCTGCACCGTCACCCCCGCCCGGGTCCTCCGCCCCGCGGTGCCCGCAATGGAGCGCAAGGGGCATATCGGTGCCGGAAGCGACGCCGACATCGTCGTGTTCGACCCCTCCCGGCTCCAGGACCGGGCCACCTACGCGGACGGCACACGCCCGGCGCAGGGCGTCGTGCACCTGCTCGTCAACGGCGAACCGGTCGTCCACGACGGCGCGATCGTGCCCGACGCCCTCCCCGGCCGACCGGTCCGGCGCGGGGCGTGACCCAGGACGCGCGCAGAAGCCGCAACGACGAGAGGGCAGCCGTACCTGGCGCTCCCGGGGGCCTCCCGACCCTACGGGCGCTCAGGAACGAACACCCGAGAAAAAAGTAACGAGCACCATGACCGGCAACCGCTGCGGGAACCGTCCCCGGCGCGCGGTCGTCATCGGCGCCGGGATGGTGGGCTGTCCTGTGCCTGGTCCCTCCAGGGCCACGGATGCGACGTCGCAGCCGTGGACCGCGACCGTCCCGGACCCGGGGCCTCGCACGGCAACGCCGGGTTCCGCGACCCGTCGCTGCGCGTGCCGTTTCCCCCTTGCCCCGACGCCGACCGTGTACGTTTCCTCCTCCACCTGCTCCGGCACCGCACCCCCGGAAAACGGCGTCGCGCCATGGCGGTCCACCGGCGGTTGAACGACCAGGTGTTCGCCGCCTTCGACCCCCAGTGCGCAGGCGGGGCCGCTGCCCGGACCCACCGGACGGACGTACTCGCCGGATTCGCAGAGGAGCACCAGGCCCGCGGCCTGCCGCACGAACTGGCCGGTGTCGCCGCCAGCGGCCAGCAGATCCACCCGGAGAAGCTTTCCGGGGACCGGGCGCGGGCGGACGAACCCGGCCTCTTGGCCGGCGTCGGCTCCGCACCGCACATCAAGGGGCGCCGCTTCCTCTCTGCTCAGTGCTCGGTGACCGGGGCCCCCACAGCTCCGTCACTCGCGGCCCGGTCCACGACCGCCCCCGTCCAGGACAGGACGGTCCACCCCAGCTCGGGCGAGCCCTCCAGCTCGACCACCCCGCTGTTCTCCAGGTTGTGGTCCGAGGCGAATCCCGGGTCCACGTTCCCGGCCCGCGCGGCGACCCACATCCGGATGACGGCGCCGTGGCTGACCAGTGCCGCGGTGGCCGCACCGGTGGCAGCGGCCTCCGCCACCACCGCGTCGAAACGCCCCAGGGCCTCCACGCCGTTCTCCCCGCCGGGAATCCGTACCTGTGTCTCACCGGCCGACCACGCGAACGCGGTGCGCAGGTACGTCCCGATGGACTCGTGGTCGCCGCGCATCTCCAACTCCCCCGCCACCAGCTCCCGCAGCCCCGCGCGGACCCGGATCTCCAGGCCGCGCTCCGCCGCCAACGGTGCCGCGGTCTGCTGCGTGCGCACCAGCGTCGAGGCGTAGAGCACGGCGATGTCGTGTGCGACGAGAGTGGTCGTCAGGGCGGCCGCCTGCTGGGTGCCCAGTTCGGTCAGTGACGCTCCCGGTTCCTCGGTGTCCAGGACGCGGCTCACGTTGGACGGGGTCTGGCCGTGACGGATCAGCAGCAGGCGCATGGTTCTCTTCCGTGCGGGCGACGCCGACTGTTTCGGCGTGCGTGTGCTCCTCACCCTCTCAACGCACCCGGTTCCCCGTGATGCGGGGGTGGGACTTGCCGTGGTGCAGGTCGTGCACCGCCCCGAGCACTCGACCACCACCCCGTAGTCGCGTCGGGCCGCTTCGGCGGTGGCCACGCCACGGCCGGAACCGCAGCCGCTCGGCGCCTGCCTCGCCCGGCTCGCACGGGGAAGCCCGTGGTGACGGCGGCGCTGTTTCGACGGGCGCGCCGTCCGGGTCAGGTTGTTTCCGGTCCGGTGGCGGCCTGTACGTCGGATGCACTGCGCGGCTGCCCCTGCCTCCGGTCCGCCTCGCTGTCGTCGCCCCCGCTGCGGGGGGAAGGCAGGGCCGGGGCGGCGCCGACGAGCAGTCCGGCCTCGGTGAGGCGCTGGTGCAGGAGGCCGGCGCCTTCGAGCATGGCCGCGGTCTGCCGGTTGAGCGCCGCGTGGCGTTCGGCGATGGCCGCGCGCAGGGACGCGGTGCCGCCGGTGCGCCGCAGTCCGTCGAGAACGGGACGGATCTGGGCGAAGAAGTAGCGCCCCTGGCGCAGCAGATGGATGATGCGGGCGTCGCGGACGTCGTCGGGCAGGTATCTGCGGTACGTGGTCCCCGGCTCCCGGGTGGGGGCGAGCAGCCCCGCCGACTCCCAGACCCGCAGGGTGGAGGTCCGCACGCCCAGGGCGGCGGCGAGTTCCCCCACGAGCATGCCCGACCGCGGAGCCGGGACGGCGCGGGGGTCCTCGCCGGCGACCGCCTCCAAGGTCTCACCCGCGGCCTCCAGTGCCCGGCGCTGTTCGTGCAGGGCCGCGTGCCCGGCGTCCACCAGGGAGAGCGCGGCGTGGGCGTCCCCGCGGTGCACCGCACGCATGATCGCCTGGGCCGTGCTGATCCCGTGACCGGCGGAGAGCGCGCGGTAGGTCAGCAGGGCGTCCAGGTGCTGGGGGCCGTAGCGACGGTAGCCCGACGGGGTCCTCGGGGCGTCGGGCAGCACTCCCGCGGTCTCCAGGTTGCGCACCTGCTGGGTGGAGACGCCGGCCCTGCGCGCCAGATCGACCGGCCGCAGACTCGACTCCGCATGCCCCATCCCGCGCACCGCCCTGAAAACGTGTTCGCATCCTGATTGAAGGTTGTTCAAAACAGTAGCAGCTTACGGGTTGGCGGGCAGGAAAAAGCTTCAAGAGGTAGTTCAACAATAAACTTGAATCCATGCGCGGGGCGGCGGAGCGGGCGCCTCCGTCCGTCACGACTCGCCCGCGCCTTGCGGGCGAGTCCATCCGGGCGGCCGGAACCCGCGGGTGCTTTTGCCCCGGAGATGTCGTGCGCCCGCACCGGTGGTCGACACCGTGGCAGCCGAAGCGCAGCGCCGGCTCGACGGGACCCTGCCGGCTTTCGCGCCGGTTCCCGCTGGGCCGCTTTTCGTCGATCGGCGCCGCGCCCTGCGTGCAGCGGATGTCACCTATGGCAGGCCGGCGTCCCGCACCCACCGTTGCTGGGGCCCGACGTTCGGTCGGGCGCCGCCTGACCGGACCCGGCGGCCGTGGATCGCGCCCACCGGATGCCACGGGCGACCGCCGCGCGTGCGAAGGGCATCAGACCAGTTTCCTGAGCTGGGCCGCGGCCCCGTCCCACGCCTGGATCAGTTCGCGGGCGACCTGGCGGATCTGCGCCAGTTCCCTGCCCGGTGCGTAGAGGGAGGTGCCGATCCCGAAGCCCGTCGCCCCGGCTCGGACCCATTCGCCGATCGAGTCGGTGTCGATCCCGCCCACGGGGATGAACTCGATCTCCCGGGGCATGACCGCCGTCCATGCCCGCAGCCCGCCGGTGCCCACCTGGCCCGAGGGGAAGAGCTTGACGGCCAGTGCACCGGCCTCGACCGCGGCGAAGGCCTCCGATGCCGTCGCCACCCCCGGGTAGCTGAGCATCCCCAGGCTCCTGGTCGTACGGATCACGTCCGTGTTGGTGTTGGGGGACACGATGATCTGGCTCCCCGCCTCGTGCGCTGCGTGGACGTCGGTGACGGTGAGCACCGTCCCCGCTCCCACGGTGGCGTCGGAGGGGAGGACCGAGCGCAGCACGCGGATGGACGCCAACGGTTCGGGGGAGTTCAGCGGGACCTCAAGGGTGCGGAACCCGGCGTCGTAGAGGGTCCTGCCCACCTCGGCGGCGTCCTCGGTGGGCAGGCCGCGCAGGATGGCGACGAGGCCGGTGGGCCGCCCCGCCCGCTCGTCCCGGCCGTGCGCGTGCGGTGCCGATTCCATTACGCCTCCCATTTCTGCAGGACCGCGGTCGCGCGGTCCGGGGCTGTCGGGTCGGATCCGGCCGGGGCGAGCAGCCCGGCCCGGCGGGCCAGGTGGGCCAGTGCGCGCGGGGTGGAGTCCCCGGCGGGACGAGCACTTCGGATCCCCAGACGGGAGAGAGCGCGTGCGTAACGCTCGCAGAGCCCGTCCTCGCCCAGGAGCAGGACGTCGTCCGGTGGTCGTCCCGACCACGCGTGGGCCGCCCCGCGTACCTCGCTGCCGATCATCAGTCCCGAGATGTAGTCGCCCACCTGCTCCTGTTCCAGTCGGCCGGTGAGAACCAGCGAGCGGGCGGAGAACAGGGTGCTGAGCAGCCCGGTGTCGCCGGCCGCTCCCGTGGAGACGTCGAAGCCGCGGTCGAAGGAGTCCCAGCAGGGGGCCCCGGCGGGCTTGACCAACCGGCCCAGGATGCTGCGGTTCAGGAGCAGCGAGTAGATCTCACCGGTCATGAAGGTGGTGAATTCCGTGACCACCGTCCCGCGCAGTCGTGCCCACTTGGCGTGGGTCCCCGGCAGGACCACGAGGCGTTCCGCGTCGGGCGCGGACCCTGCGGACGTGTCCCACTCCAGCGCGGCTCCCACCAGTTGGGTCTCCTCGCCGCGCAGTACGCCGGGCAGCGTTTTGGTGGAGATGAGGCCGGGCAGGATGTGGACCTCGCCCAGGCTTGAGACGACCGTGGTCAACGGGAGGGCGGCGTGCGCCAGGTCCACCGGGAGTTCGACGTAACCGGCCGGGGCCCAGCCCTGGTCGCTGCCCACCATGCCGCTGGCGATCACCGGGACGGGGCCGGCGGCTGCCCGTAGCCAGTCGCCGCACAGCGCCTCGAAAGCCTGGTCGAAGGCGTCCGCCCGGTCGATACCCGCCTCGGCGGCCCTTTCGGTGACGCCCATGACGCCGCCCGCGCCCGAGCGCCGGGCCAGGACCTCGCCCCCCGCGCCCAGGAGGTAGGCGCGACACGAAGTGGTGCCCCAGTCCAGTGCCACGAGGCTCGCTGCCGCAGAGTCGCCCATCACGCCCGTTCCACCCGAATGCCGCAAGGACCAGCGGTGATCCTTCTGATCAGGCACCAGTAAGCGCGAGCCGTCTCATTTTGTCGACCCGCGTTCCACATATAGGGATTCCTTCCGCCTTGGGCCGCGTGGTCCCCCCGGTAGGCGGCGCAATCCGGTCCGCCGGGCGGGGCGCGGTGGTGCCTCGCAGATCACGGTCCCTACCCTTGGCCCCATGGAGCCCGACGATCCGCCGCCCGCCCCGCCACCCGGCACGCAGACCCTCGCGCGCGGCCTCAGCATCATCACCGCAGTGGCACAGGGGGCCGACACCCTCAAGAGCATCTCCACCGAGACGGGGATCGGCCGCAGCACCGCCCACCGGCTCGTGCAGATGCTGATCGTCGCCGGCTTCCTGCGCAAAGGGGTCGACAACTCCTACGTGCTGGGCCCCTCCCTCATCGAGTACGGATTTCTCGCGCTCCAACAGAACCCGGTCCCCTTCGTCGCCCGCCCCGTGCTGGAACAGCTGTCCCAGAAGCTCAAGGACACGGTCCACCTGGCCATCCGGGAGAACGACGAGGTCTTCTACCTCGACAAGATCCCCAGCCTGCGCGGAGCCGAGATGCGGTCCCGGATCGGGTACCGCATGCCGCTGACGCGCACCGGGATCGGCAAGGCGCTGCTGCTGGGCGAGGAGCACGCCTCATGGGAACGGTGTTTTCAAAGCGACCACGAGCGTTACGGTCCCGGTCCCGCTGACGCCGAGCGCTTCCTTACCGTGATGAAGCGCTATACCGCCATGGGCGCCACCATGGACCTGGAGGAGAACGAGCCGGGCATCCGCTGCGTGGCGGCACCCGTCCGTGACGGCAGCAAAAGCGTGGTGGCCGCCGTGAGCATTGCCGCGACCAGGCCCTACATGCCGATGGAGCGTATGCGCGCCCTCGTCCCGGTGATGCGTGAAGCGGCCCTGGACATCTCCACCCGGCTCGGATACTCCGCCGTCACGGCCGGTGCGAACCGGCCGCGCCGCTAGGGTCGTTCGCCACCGGCGGGCCCGCCGGCCGTCGGGCCCCCGGTTCCCCGCGACAAGGAGTCGCCCGCGGGTCGTGGGCCATAGGGCCGAACAGCCGGCAGGACAGCCGCCTGGAACCGGTGCGCGAGGAGGAATCGGTCCCGGCCGACTCCTGCTGAGCCGGCCCGGTGGCGCCGACGAGGGCGACACAGTCGGCCACACCTTTCACCGGTCCTGATCAGACGGACGCGCACGCACCCTTCCGTTCCCGGCTGCGCGGTCGTTTTGGTGCCGCCGTCGGATAGCGCCCCCCCGCTGTTCCTCGTGACGCGGCCGCCCCACACGCGGACGCCGTAAGTTACAGCTTGTATAGTTAGCGTGCGTTCGTTCCCGTGAAAGGTCTGTCGTGCTCAAATTTCGGCGCTCTTCCTCGACTCCCCGCGAACCGGTGGCCCCTCGTCGTCGAAAGAGCCGTCGACGCTTGGCCGTCGGTGCGGTCGGCGCCGTCGCCGGTGCCGCCCTCCTCCTCGCGGCCGGTTTCCAGTTCGGCCTGCCGTGGTCCTTCGGGGAACGCGATCACATCGGTGTCTTCTCCAGCGACCAGGGCAACCAGTTCTACGAGGTTCACCTTCCGCCGCAGTACAGCGAGGGAGGGCCCGGCCTGCCGGTGATGATGGCGATCCACGGGTGCGCGATGACGGGGTTCGGGTGGAACTCCATGGAACAGACGACCCAGTTCAACGCTCTGGCGGACGAAGAGGGGTTCATCGTCGTCTACCCGACCCAGAGCGTGTTCAAGGACAAGCTCAACTGTTGGAAGTCGGGTGACTCACGCGAGCAGCACCGCGATCGCGGCGAACCCTCGCTGCTCGCAGGCGTCGCCCGCGAAGTCGTCGAACGCTACGGCGCCGATCCGGACCGGGTGCACGTGTCCGGCGCGTCGTCGGGTGCGGGCACGGCCGTCATCCTCGCCGCCACCTACCCCGACGTCTTCGCCACGGCCACGTCGGTGGCCGGCGGCGAGTACGCCCTCGATCAGGTGAACGTCGACGACCCCGACCAGACTCCGCCGTCCTACACGGCTCGGCAGGCGTGGGCGCAGATGGGCGATCGCGCGCGGCAGGTGCCCCTGCTCGTCGTGCAGGGCGATGCCGACGAGGTGGTGCCCCCCGTGGTCGCGACGCGTCTTGTCCAGCAGTGGCTCGCCGTCAACGACCTCGTCGACGACGGGCTGCTGAACGACAGCGTCGGGGCGACGCCCGACGAGGTCGTCCACCACACCCCCGACGGGCTCCGGAACTACACGCACTCCACGTACACGGCAGAGGGGAGCGACACCTCCCTCGTCGAGTCGTACGTGGTCGAGGGCATGGGGCACTCCTGGTCCGGGCCGCACAGCACCGGCCTCTTCACCGACCGGGAAGGGCCGGACCTCGCCCGCATCGTCTGGGACTTCGCGACGGCCCACCCCATGGGGTGACGACCGTCGGGGCCGATGCTCCATAAGCTGTGGCCATGACGCAGCAGTCGACCGATCCCCCTCGCCGCACCCGACTCTCACGCGAAGCGCGCGGCACCCAGCTGCTCGACGTCGCGGAGGCCCTTTTCGCCGAGCGCGGTTTCGAAGGCGTGTCGATGGAGGACATCGCACGCACGGCCGGCGTCACCCGCCCGATGGTCTACGTCCACCACGGGACCAAGGACCAGATCTTCCTCGCCTGCGCCCGGCGGGCACGGGCCGAGCTCGACGCCGCGATAAGCGACCCCGAAGCCTTGGCGCAGGCGGGTGCGAGCGTCGACGAGGTGATCGAACGCGCGGGCACGGTCTTCTTCGCCATCCTCGAACGCGACCCCAGACGGTGGCTCGTGCTCTTCAACCCGAGTGCCTCGCTCTCCGAGGACCTGGCGGCGGAGCTGCGCGCGATGCGGGACCGGACCATAGCGCGCATCGCGCGGATGACGTCCCCGTTCGCACCGTTCGACGACGACCGCAACACGGCATTCGCATACGCGATCAGCGGCGTCGGAGAACAGCTGGGCCGGTGGTGGATCGCCAACCCCGATGTCCCCGTGAGCCAGGTCGTGGGCTACTACCGCGACTTCATCACCACGGGTCTGCGCACCTCCTGAGGGCGACGCGTGATCGTGGGCGGGACCCCGCCCGGCGAGGAGGCCGTGGCGTCCAGCGGTCCACGACGACTGCGGCGCCCGTATCCGCGGGATCGGGGCAGCGAGCCGAAACGACCGCCTGCCGGCCCTGGACAGGCCGATACCGGCCAGCCCCATGACGGCGAAGGGATCTCATCACGAACTTCTTCACCCGCTCGGTTTTTCTACGCCCATCGTCGACAGGGCAGGGGAAACGGCTTTTCGGAGCATTCGGGCGCCGGGGACGGACGGCGTCGGTCCCGATCCGGCCGCGACAACGAAACCCCGCCGATTCCCGCCGCATTGTCCCTGTGTTCCAACGGCGGGAATCCGACAAGGGGCCGAGGGAGGGCGGGGAAGGCCACGACCCGTCTCGCGTCCGTGGCGGCGGCCACCGCGACGGCGCGGCCCGTGAAGTTCCCGCACGGCGACCGTGCTTCGGCGGGGGGGAGTACCCCGCCGAAGCGGCAGCCCCGGCGGGGTGGGGACACGGGACGGCCCCCGGGTTCTCTGGGGGGCCGTCCCGGCCCTCGCAGGGGCAGCGGTACGTCAGAGCAGGAACAGGAACGCGGTGAGCACCAGTCCGCCCACGGCGATCGCCCAGGTGTAGGGAAGGGTGGAGACCATCGCCTTCTCCGGGCGGACCCCCGCGTACTGGGCGCTCCACACCGTCTGCGTACTGGTGGGGTCCGAGACTCCCAGGACCTGGCCGTAGGAGGCCATCAACCCCAGCACCGCCGGGGTCGGGTAGATCCCGCCCGACACCAGGACCCCGGCCACCCCGGCGCCCAGACCGTAGATGTTGAACGGGCCCCGGTACAGGCACAGCGGCACCAGTACCGCGAACACCAGCACGAACAGCAGCGGTCCCGACGGGCTCAGCGCGCTGACGATCGGGTTGAGCGCACTGACCGCGCCGGGCAGGCGCACCGCCGACAGCAGCATCCCGATCGCGATGAACAGCACGATCGGCGGCGCGGCCACGTCGAAGGCCCGGTACAGGGTGCGCAG
Source organism: Nocardiopsis ansamitocini (assembly GCF_030268225.1). GTDB lineage: Bacteria > Actinomycetota > Actinomycetes > Streptosporangiales > Streptosporangiaceae > Nocardiopsis_D > Nocardiopsis_D ansamitocini. Next base: position 22,027 of record NZ_BSQG01000013.1, read on the forward strand.
TGCACGCTCGCCCATCTGGCGCAGCGGAACGGTCGTCACCAGCGCGTACAGCAGCCCCACCGCCAGCGACGCGATGATCGGCACGTGCAGGCCCAGCGCCAGCACGATCGGCACCAACGGCGTGACCAGCGCATACCAGGGGGCGTCGCCGCGGCGTGCGCGCCGACTCGGTCCTTCGTCCTCCCCGGTCGCGCCGGCCCCGGCCCCGGCACCGGCCGGGACCCGAACCGCCCAGGCGTGCCGGGCCCCGCGCCGGCGCATCTCGACGAGGATGTAGGCCATGCCGCCCACCAGGGCGATGGGGAACAGCCGGATCTGGAAGAAGCGCACCGTCTCCACCGGGATCCCGATGGCGTCGGACAGGAACTGCCAGCCGATCAGCTCCAGCGGAAGCCCCGCGGCGATCCCCATGAGAATGGTCCCCGCGGCCACCACCGGCGGCACCCCCACCGCGATCATCGCGGGGATGCCCACCACGCCCGCGAGCATCGCCGCGGGCGCCGAACCGGTGATGCTGCCGCACAGGATCGCCACGCAGAACACGCCCAGCGCCACCACCGTGGGGCGTTCACCGCCGAACTCCACGATCTTGCGCACCAGGGTCGAGGCGATGCCGGTGTCGGCCATCACCGTGCCCAGCCACGACCCCAGCAGGATGGCGATCATCGTGGCCGCCAGCAAAGGCGCGCCCTCCTGCATGACCGTGCCCGCGACGCTGTTCTCCGCGCCCAGCAGCGACGCGCCCGACAGCAGCGCGATGGCGATGGCCAGGAACGTCAGGGCGAACGCGGTCGGTACCTTGCGGGTGAGCATCAGGGCGACACCCACGGCCATGACGGCCAGAATTGCGATACCCATGGCTTTTTAGCCTCCGAGGGACGCGGGGAAGGGGCGGGTGCGTGCGCGTCCGGCGGACGTGAACGGGAGGGCCTCGGCCAGGCCAAGAGTCAGCAGTACCGGCGAGCGGCCCAGGCCGCTGCGCGCGTGGGCGACCGTGTGCGCGACGATCTCGTCGGCGCCGGCGACGTGGCCGCGCAGGTGGAACCGGCCCACGCCCGCCACCCGGTGGTCCAGGCGCCGGCGCAGGGTGCGCGCGGCCGGACCGTGCAGCAGACGGTGGGCAAGCTCGTGCTGCACCGCCGCCTCCCGCACCCGGGCCGGTGGGAAGTACGCCTGCCAGCCGACCAGTTCCACGAGGGCGTCGGCCAGCGCCAGCGCCCCGGTGTGCACGACGACCGCGCCGCTGCGGTGGTGGTACTCGGCGAGGAGGATCTCCCCGGGGGAGACGCCGCCCGGCGCCTGCTCCACGGCGACCGCCGCGGGGGAGGGGGCTTCTGCGGCCAGTTCGCGCCCGACCTCCAGGGCCGTGCGCGCCCACGCCGTCAGGGCCTCCTCGGTCCGGGTGTCGTGGGTGGGCGTCATGCGCAGCAGGCGCGCACCCAACGCGACGTCGTCGAGCGCGGCCAGGTCCCGGCAACGCCCGGCCAGGGCATCGGTGTCGCAGTTGAAGAAGGAGCGCGGGTTCATCGCCGCTCCTCCATGACCGCCACCAGGCTCTCCTCGGGAGTGCGCGAACGCAGCTCCGTGGCGGCCAGCGACAGCAGCTGTTCCTCGTCCAGGACCCCGGAGAGGTTGGCGATCTTGGGCCCCACCAGCAGCCATACGGCCGGGGCGCGCGACCCCCCGTCGCCGTAACTGGTGCGCTCGTCCACCAGCCGGGCCAGGGTCGCGGGCGCCTCGCCCACGGTCATGGCGTCCACGTGGGCATCGGCGCTGTGCAGCCGGATCACGCCCTCGCCGTCCACGATCCGCACCGGGGTGCGTTCGCGGCCGAACCGGCGCAGCGGCCCGCGCGGACGGCGCCGCGCGCCCAGCACCCGGTGGTGGGCGGTGCCGGCCAGCTCGGTGACCTCCTCGACGGCCACCCCGAGGCTGCGGGCCGCGCTCGCGCGCGCCTGGGCGGCGTCCGTCCCGGCCGCCCGGTCCTTGGTGCGCAGTTCGGTCGCCCCGGTGGCCACCGCCTTGATCAGGTTGCGCTGGGGGTCCACGGTGACGTCCACCTCGACCCCGGCGGGGTCCGCGCCCTGCTCCACCACGGCCTTCTCCGCCTCGGTGCGCGCCGCCAGCACGTCGGCGTGCGTGGGGTTGGGGACGATGCGCTCCACGGACTCGCGCACCAGGGCGAGCGCCACCCCCAGGGGGCTGATGACCTCGCTGTGCGCACAGATGCGCCAGTCCAGTCCGGTGTCGGCGCCCAGGAACGGGGTGACGGTCGCCGCGCCGCCGCCCCCGCCCACCAGCGACAGGACGTCGCGGTCCAGCCGGTAGTCCTCCACCAGCGCGTCCACGACCGTGCGCACTCTCGCCGCGGCCTTGGCCAGCACCATGCGTGCCGCGGCCTCGACGTCGGTGCCCAGGGACGCGGCCAGCGGCTCCAAGGCCAGGCGGGCGACGGTGGAGTCGGCACGCGCGTAACTGTCCTCGGGCACCACCCCCAACGCGTTGGCCGCACAGGTCAGGGTGAGCGCGAAGCGCCCCCCGGCGGCGTCGACCGCCACGTAGTCCTCGGGGTCGCCCTCCCGGGGACGAACGGTGACCAGCCGGGCGTCGGCCAGGTCGGCGGCCGAGGCGAAGCAGGCGTAGGGCAGCCCGGCGATGTGCGCGCTGCGCGGCCCGACGTCGGTGACCCCGCCGCCGCCCAGCCGGATCAGCGACCCCCCGCCCACGCCCACGGTGCGCACGTCCAGCGAGGGCAGGTAGGTCTCCTTGTCGCCCAGGCGCGCGTGGCGCACCTGCACCCGGCCGCGTCGGATCACGCTGATGTCGGTCGAGGTGCCCCCGGTCTCCAGGAACACGCCTTCGCTGACCCGCTCGCTCATCAGCGCGCCCGCCACGCCCGCGGCCGGGCCCGACAGCACGGTCAGCAGGGGGCGCCCGCGCATCTCCGCCAGCGACATCACCCCGCCGTCGCAGCGCATCACCATCAACGGCGCGGTGACCCCGGCCTTGGTGATGCTCTGCTCCACCAGGTCGGCCGTCTCCAACATGCGCGGCATGATCCCGGCGTTGAGCACCGCGGTCCGGGCCCGCTTGGCCAGGCCGTAGAGCTGGGTGATCTCGTGGGTCGTGGTGACCGGCACCCCCTGGGCCGCGGCCTCCGCGGCCACCGCGCGCTCGCCCAGCGGATCGTCCACGCTGAAGGGTTCGACGGCCACCAGCACCTGGGCGCCATCCTCGCGGACCCGCTGCACGGCCGAGCGCACCTCCTCGGGGCGCTCGGGGTGTTTGAGCCCGGTGTAGCGCACCGGCATGGTGCGCCCCGGCGCCAGCGTGAGCTTGCCCAGGGAACGCAACCGCCGGGTGGCCAGGGCATCGAAACCGCGCCCGATCCCCACGATGCCCACGGTTGCCACGTCGCCCTCCAGCAGGGCGTTGGTGGCCTGGGTGGTGCCGTGGGCGAGGAACGTGACGTCGGAGGCGGGCACGCCGACGTCGGCGAGCAGCCGCTCCAGGGCGCTCATGATGCCGTGCGCGACGCCGTCGGGGTGGTCGTGGCTGGTGGGGACTTTCACCTGGCCCAGCAGTTCGTAGGTCTGGGCGCTGACGGCGACGGCGTCGGTGAACGTGCCGCCGACGTCGATACCGACGCGGATGGTGGATGGTCTGGGATGTGGCGCCATGGCCGACACCTCCGGGATGGGCGAGGAGACTGCGGTGGGGGTGGCCCCGCCCCGCCGCGGCGACGCCCCTGGCGGGGACGCCGCCGCGGCCGGCGGGTGTGGTGGGACCTAGTAGCCGCGGACGTCGGGCCAGTGCCGCTCGACGCCGGTCCGGTCCAGCAGGCGGGTGAAGCCGTCCAGGAGTTCGGCGTCCTCGCGCACCTGGTGCGGGCGCACGCCGTGGCTCAGGGCGAACGCGGCCAGGCGCCCGGCGACCTCGCCGATGTTCCATTCGACGGGGTGCAGCCGGAAGCACCCGTTGGTGATGTGCGTGGTGCCGATGTTCTTCGCGGCGGGCAGCAGGTTGCGCACCCGCACCGGCAGCAGGGCGCCCAACGGGATCTCGAAGGGCACGCTTGCCACGTCGATGTAGTTGTCGCCGCTGGTGGAGGGGTGCAGGTCGATGCGGTAGCTGCCCACCCCCACCGAGTCGGGGTGGCGGGTGCCGCCGTAGGGCCCCACGATGTCCAGCGAGACGTCGTGCTCGGTGACGGTGGTGACCGCGCGGATGCGCCGCGACTCGCGCACGTAGGCGGCCTTGGCCAGGCCGTCCTCGGTGCCGGTGACGTCGGGGCGCGGGCGCAGTCCCGGGAAGCCGGTCCCGCCGTCGGGGCGGGGCGCCTCGGTCTGCAACCAGTACAGCACCGACAACGACAACTGCCGTGCCTCGTGGTGGGCCCGGGCCACCGCATCGGCGTCCACCAGGCCCTCGACCTCCAGGGCGGGCTTGAGCCAGTAGTCGTTGAGCGGCCAGTTGACCAGGGTGATGTCGGAGTCGAAGGCACCGGCCCGGTGCATCCCGCGTGCCAGGATCCGCCGGAAACCCCACAGTTCCTTGTCGCCGGCGTCGGCGCTCTGGTCGGCGCTGACCGCCAGCGGGTCGGTGTCGGGGTTGGGCACGAAGGTGCGCTCCACCGACTCCAGGGTGCGCGGGTCGGGCGCGGTCAGCCCCAGCAGCGGGCCCGGCCAGAAGTCGGGTTGGTAGGAGCGCCAGAAGTCGTACATCTCCGGGCGCTCGATGGTGTGGTCCTCGCCCGGGTGGTAGGACATCGCGAAGCAGTAGGTGATGCCCTGCAGGTTGAGCGGGTCGGCCTTCTCGGGGGCGTGGGGCTCGTCGTACTCGGCGCGGGATTCGGCGCCGGTGACGTGCTCGACCCCCGCCAGCAAAAGCAGGTCGCCGTCCTCGGTGGCGTCCAGGACGTAGTCGGCGGCCACGGTGGTGCGGCGCCCGCCAGGGCCCTCAAGGGTCACCGAACGCACTTCGTCGCCGACCGTCTCGGCGGCCACCGGGCGGTGCTCCAGCAGCAGGGTCAACCGCCCCGACGCGCGATGGGGCGCCAGCAGTGATTCCAGGACGGCCAGCGCGACCCGCGGTTCGTGGCACAGCTTGCTGACCCGCCCGGCGCCCGGGTTGAGGTCGACCAGGTCCAGGGCTTCGGCCCGCAGGGGGTAGTGGCGGCGGTAGTAGTCGCGGATGCCGTCGCGGACCTCGCGGTAGGCAGCCGTGGCGCCGAAGCGCTCGATCCAGGGGTTCTCGTCGGGCGGCACCGCCTGGGAGGTGAGTTGGCCGCCGATCCAGTCGGTCGGCTCGGTGAGCACCACTCGGTTGCCGGCGCGTGCGGCGGCCAGGGCCGCCGCGACTCCGCCGAGCCCCCCGCCCACGACGAGGATTTCGGTTGCGCGGTCGGACATGATCGGCCTTTCTGGGTTGATCGTTGCGGTCACTGCTGCCCCTGCCGGCCGGCAGGGCCGATGGTGCTCCCGACGACGGGTTCGCACGGCACCAGCTGTTGCAGGGGCGGTGGGGGTTGGTCGGGGGGGTTGGTGATGAGCTGGGTGAGCAGGCGCACGGCGCGCCGCCCCATCTCCCGGCGCGGCACGGTGAACCCGCTGATGTGCGCGGACGCCGCCCCGGCCGCCGGCGGGTCCCCGAGCATCGCCAGCGAGAGGTCCTCGGGGCAGCGCAGGCCGGCGTCCGCGATGGCCCCGGTCAGTGCGGCCAGGGCCGCGCCGGTGTCGGTCTCCTCGGTGACAAGGGCGGTGACGCCCTCGTCGCGCCAGGCGCGCACCCGGCGGGCGTCGATGTCGGAGCCGTCGGTGCGCACCACCAGGCCGTCGAGGTCGATGCCGGCCGCACGGGCGCCGGCCAGCACGCCGTTCTCACGGTCGGTGGACGCGGGGGCGTCGTCGTTCTCGCGGACATAGCGCAGGCGGCGGTGTCCGAGGTCGGCGAGGCGGCGCACGACGTCGGCGGAGGCGGGCACGTAGTCGGCGCCGACGTAGGGGAGGCGCCCTTCCAGCTCGTCGCGCCGGCCGATGTAGACCAGGGGGTAGCCGCCCTCCACCAGCCGTTCCACCTGTTCGGTGGGGACGTGCCGGCCGAAGAACAGGCAGCCGTCGGCCACGCGGACGCGGTGCAGCGCGGCCGGTCCGGCCGCGCGCGGCGGCGCGCCGCTGGAGCCGGTGAACAGGATGAGGTCCTGGCCCAGGGCCGCGGCCTCCTCCTCCACCCCCACCAGGATCGGGTAGTAGGAGTGGGCCACCTCGGTGGGAAACGTCGCGGAGAAGGTGAACAGGCCGAGCATGTCGTTGCGGGCCGAGGCGAGGCGTGTGGCGATGGGGTCGGGGACGTAGCCCAGGGCGTCGGCCGCCTCCACCACCCGGCGTTTGGTCTCCTCCGCGAGCACGACGCCGGCCTTGTTGCCGCCCAGCACCAGCGACACGGTGGTCTGGGAGACCCCCGCTGCCCGGGCGATATCGGACTGCCGCGGCCGGGCCCGGCCGCTCGCCCTCGCCCTATCGCCGACCATGGAAACTCCTGTCCTATTGGCTCCTAATGCGCATTAGGACAAGAATCTGAGCCCTCCGCCGTTAAATGTCAACGATTCCGCGGGAATTTCCACGAAGTTAATTCTTGGCTCTACTAATACGTATTAGGGCCTTGACGGCGAACAGTGACGGAGCACACACTCGGCCTCCCCTGCACCTCACGACGGGAGCGCCCGCCATGACCCACGACACCGGACCCGGACCCGACCACTCGGCCCCGTCGCGCCGCTCGGTACTGCGCGGCGCCGTCCTCCTGGGAACGGGGGCGGCGCTCGCCGGCGCCGGGGTCGCCACCGCCGCCGGGGCCTCGGCCGCCGGGCCCGCGGGCTTCCCCAGCTACCGCTACCTGCGCACGGCCTTCAACAAGAACGCGCTGTCCTACAACCCGACCGGGGAGTTCATCTTCCCCACCATCCGGGGCACGGTCGGACGCCTGTCGAGCGCCCGGGGCCGCTTCTACCTCTACTACGCTCCCCACGACGCCCCCGGCGGGATCTGCCTGGCCCACGCCAACTCGCTGGAGGGGCCCTTCACCGAGTACCCGGGCAACCCGATCGTGGGCCGCAACTGGTCACCGCACCACTCGGTCTCGCACGTGTCCTCGCCGCACGTGATGTGGAACAGCGCGGCCAAGGAGATGTGGCTCTACTACCACGGGGAGAACAACACGACCCGGCTCGCGCGCTCCACCGACGGCATCAACTTCCGCTACCAGGGCGTGGTGCTGAACACCGGAATGCTGCCCGGCACCACCGAGACCTCCTACGCCCGGGTGTTCGAGCACTCCCTGCCCGCCCGTGGCGCCCGCTACGTCATGCTCTTCATGCGCAACAGCACCGCCAACACGCGCTCGATCGGCTGGGGCTGGTCGGCCAACGGCATCAACTGGACCTACGACCAGCAGCCGCTGGTGCTGCCCTCCGCGGTGGGCGCGGCCAACATCTCCGCGCCGCACCTGCTGACCCGCAACAACAGCGCCTACGTCGTCTACCACACCAGCAACGGTGGCATGCGCATCACCGAGGTCGGCAAGGACTTCACCCTCCGCAAGCACCTGGGCGCCTTCCACACGCCCCTGAAAGGGGCCCCCGACAACGGCCGTGCGGCCGCCCCCTCCTTCGGCAGCGACGGGGGCGTCCACTACATGTTCTACGAGGCGGGCAACCGCCTGGGCGCCACCATCGCCATCGCCCGCCAGGTCTGATCCGCGCACCCTCCCCGTCCCCGCCGGTCGTGCAGCGCGCCGCGCCGAGACCGCCGGCCCCGGCCGGACGCCTGCACGGTCAGCGGGTGAGACGGGCGTTGCGCAGCACCGGGATGGCCGAGCGCACCGACTCCACGGCCTCGGTGTCGATGTCGGCCACCAGCACGCCGGGTGCGGCCCCGAGCACGGCGGCCGGTTGCCCGTTGGGCGCGATCACCGCGCTGTAGCCGATGCCGCGCGGCGCGGTGCCGGTGACCTCCTCGCCCGAGGCCGCGGGGTCGGCCTGGCCGCAGGCCAACACCCACGAGGTGCAGTCCAGGGCGCGCGCCCTGGTCAACAGCTCCCACTGCTCGCGCTTGCCCTCGCCCGCCCCCCACGAGGCACCCACCACGATCGCCTCGGCGCCCGCGTCGGCCAGGCGCCGGAACAGTTCGGGGAAGCGCACGTCGTAGCACGTGGCCAGGCCCACCCGCAGCCCGTCGACGTCGACGGTCACTACGTCCTCGCCCGGCTGGACGGCGTCGGACTCCCGGTGGCCGAAGGCGTCGAAGACGTGGATCTTCTGGTAGACCTCCTCCACGTCCGCGCCGGTGGCCAACAACAGGTTGCGCACCCGCCCGTCACCGGCCGGCGCGAACATCCCGGCCACCACCGCCACCCCGTGCTCGCGCGCGATCGCGCGCACCCCCGAGGCCCAGGGGCCGTCCAGTTCCTCGGCCGCCGCCGCGAGGTCGGCACCGAAGTGCGCCATCGCCGCCTCCGGCAGCACGACCAGCCGCGCCCCGGCCTGGGCCGCCTCGGCCACGGCCGCGCGGACCAGGCCCAGGTTGGCGTCGGGGGAGTCGGTCGAGGCGATCTGGCAGAGCGCCACGCGCATGGGAACATCCTTTGCGGTCGGCGGCCCGGCGGACCGGGCCGGTCACTACGATTGCGCATCCACGTTGTATATAAGGAGGGTCGTCGGCCGCGTCGGCTCGGGACCGAGCTTACGAGTTCCTGAAAAGGACACCCACCTCTTTGCCCCGCTGATATCGGGCCCGCCCGGCGCGGCCTCACCCCAGGCGGGGCGAAGCGGGCGATCGAGTCCACCGGTCCGGCTCCCGGATCGCCTGTACCGGCAGATACCTACGGCCCCGCGCACCAAGGACACCCGAGGCGGACCGTGGCGAGAACACCGGTGGCCGCCCCGGGGCCGGCCACCGGTGGAACCATCGCCCCGGAGCACGGTGTGCAAGCAGATGCCCGACCCCATCCCTGCCCCTTTCACCGCCACGCCACGCCGTCCCCGCCACCGCTGTTCGGGGACGGTAGGGCATGATCGTCAGTGCCCTTGTCGCCTTGCCGATCGGAACCGCCATGCCGCGCTGGAGCGCCGCCGACATCCCTGACCAGTCCGGGCGCACCGCCCTGGTGACCGGGGCGGGCGGCGGCCTCGGCCTGCGCGTCGCACTGCACCTGGCGCAACGGGGCTGCCGCGTCCTCATGGCGGTCCGCGACACCACGCGCGGAGAGGCGGCCCTGGACCTGCTGCGCGCCCAGGTGCCCGGTGCGGCGGCCGAACTGGTCGAGGTGGACCTCGCCGACCTGGAATCGGTGCGCAAAGGGGCCGCCGAGGCCGCGGAACGCACCGATGCCCTGGATCTGCTCGTGGACAACGCCGGGGTCATGGCCGTCCCCCGCCGCACTCTCAGCGCCCAGGGCTTCGAGCTGCAACTGGCCACCAACCACCTCGGCCACTTCGCGCTGACCGGCCTGCTCCTGCCGCTGCTGGAGGCGGCTCCGTCGGCGCGGGTGGTGGCGGTGAGCAGCATCATGCACAAGTCCGGGCGCCTCGACTTCACCGACCTCCAGGCAGAGCGCCGCTACAGCCCCATGACCGCCTACAACGCGGCCAAGCTCGCCAACGCCGTCTTCGCCGTCGAGTTCCAGCGCCGTCTGGGCGCGGCGGGCTCCCCGGTGATCGCGGTCGGTGCGCATCCCGGGGTCGCGACCACCGAACTCGGTCGCAAGGGATCCCGCCTGGGCGGGGGCGGGACGCTGGGAGCACTCTTCGACGCCTTCGCCCAAATCGCGGGGCACTCGGCCGAGGCCGGCGCGCTTCCGCTTCTGCGGGCCGCCACCGACCCCGGGGTGCGGGGCGGCGAGTACTACGGCCCCGCCGGCCTCGGCGGCCTGCGCGGTGCCCCCGTCTCGTGCGCCTACCACCGTCGAGCGTACGACCCCGAGACGGGCCGGCGACTGTGGGCGGAGTCGGAACGGCTCACGAACGTCACCTACGATCTGCCCCCGGCCCCGTCCGGGGGACCTGCTGGCCCAAGCTGAACCGAAGTCCTGCCGGACTGTGCCGGGCACAACCCGCAATGCTCGGGGATGCTCCTGAACCTCCAGGCCGCAGACAGCGACCCGCGCTCTTCGCTACGGTTGAGGCGAGGACGTTGCGGCGGCGAAAAGCCAGATCTCATTACGATAACGCCCCGCAAAGTCGCAGGTCGTTAACGGTGAGCCCCGCGCACGCGGGGATGGACCCTCACCGGACGCTGCGGATGACATGGCGCACGAGTGAGCCCCGCGCACGCGGGGATGGACCGCGCAGCTTGTTGTTGACCGCGACCAACCCTCGGTGAGCCCCGCGCACGCGGGGATGGACCGCCCCAGATCGTGTTCATGTCGGGCTCGCGCCCGTGAGCCCCGCGCACGCGGGGATGGACCGGGTGAGCGTCCCGTGTTCCTCGCGGGCGGGATGTGAGCCCCGCGCACGCGGGGATGGACCGCCGGGCCAATGTCTTCGACAATAATGGTCGCGGTGAGCCCCGCGCACGCGGGGATGGACCGCGGTCGGTTGCTGCGGAGTGTTCACAGTTTCGGTGAGCCCCGCGCACGCGGGGATGGACCGAAATCCATGGAGGTGGGTCGGACAGCCGCGGCGTGAGCCCCGCGCACGCGGGGATGGACCGATCAGATCGGCCTCGGCCACGCTCAACCCCACGTGAGCCCCGCGCACGCGGGGATGGACCGCCATTAAGAAGGTCGTCGCCGACCACCCGCACGTGAGCCCCGCGCACGCGGGGATGGACCGGTATCGCTGACGCTTGGGCTTGTTGTCATACTGTGAGCCCCGCGCACGCGGGGATGGACCGGATGCTCATCCGTGCTGACCGTCTCACTCCGCGTGAGCCCCGCGCACGCGGGGATGGACCGCGATCCGGTCCCTGTGGCCCAAGAAAGCCAGGGTGAGCCCCGCGCACGCGGGGATGGACCGATCCTGTGTGGTGCCTCCGGGCCAGGGGTGTTGTGAGCCCCGCGCACGCGGGGATGGACCGCGATCGTGCAGGGCTCCGACGAAAACAACGCGGTGAGCCCCGCGCACGCGGGGATGGACCGGCGACGTTGCCCAGGACGGTGGTGTCCTGGACGTGAGCCCCGCGCACGCGGGGATGGACCGAGGTGGCTGCACCATCCCTGGACGTGGTGGCGGTGAGCCCCGCGCACGCGGGGATGGTCCCTCTGATCGACTCTTGGGACACCACTTCGGATTGTGCTCCCCGCGCACGCGGGGATGGACCCACGGTTGCCAGCAAGGTCGTTACTAGGGTTGGCGGTCCGCTTGCTTCTCTTTTGTTGCGACGTTCGCCTCGTGTGAGGCATCCGTACGGCTTGTTTCGTCGATACCGTTCCTCTCGCTGGCCAGTGCTGGGTGTGACAAAACCCCCGGAGAGGCCCCCGAGGGTTGTCGTCGCTTGCTGTGCGGTTACAGGTGTCCCGTCTTCACCTCGGCAAGGAAGGTGCCCCATGCTCCGGTAGAGACGCCGATGGGTCCGAGGTCTCGGTTCTGGGTGTCGCGCACCAGTACGGTATGCGCGCTTTCAGCGACCTCTACGCAGTGACCGCCGGTCTGGTTGCTGTAGCTGGACTTGTGCCAGGCCAGGTCTGTACTCATGAGAACTCTCCTCGAATCTCTTCGATCAACTTCCGAGACGCTGGCGGGGGTAGCGCCGCGCCACGTAGATCCCCAAAGTGGCGGGTGTATGCCGCTACCACCTTGGCATCATCGATTGCCAGCGCAGACATTCGGGTCTCCATGTAGACGGCTTCACCCCGATCCGGGACTGTGAAGAGTGAGAAGGCTTCGGAAAGCCCCGGAGGGTATTCAGTGCTAAGGGGAATGACCTGCGCGATTACTCGCGATTCTGATGTTGCTTCAAGTAAGCGTGTCAACTGTTGTGCCATCACCTCAGCTCCTCCGACCGGGCGCCGCAAGACCGCTTCGTCAAGGATTTCGACCAAATGAGGGGGGCGACGCTGAGGATGTGAGGTGAGGACGGATTGGCGGCTCATGCGAGCCGAGACCTGTTCTTCGACCTCGTCATCTGTGTAGCTGGGCTGCCCGGCGCGCAGGATTGCCCGTGCGTAGCTTTCCGTCTGTAGCAGTCCTGGTATGAGCATGGGGTTGTACTCACGTAGTTCGGACGCCTGTTGAATCAAGGTTGCCAACCCCCTGAACCAGGCTGCCAGTCCGTTGCCCTTGTTCGCCGCGTGCCACAAGCGGATCAGGGAGCCTTTGCTTGAAAGGGCTTGGTCGATTCGTTCAATATGCTCCAGTTTTGGAGCTTGTACGCCGCGTTCGAAAGCGCTCACCAGGCCGTACGAAATTGAGACCCGGTCGCCGAGTTGACCTTGGGTCAACCCGGCCTGTTCGCGCCATCTCTTCAGTTCTCCACCGAACCCCAACCACTGAGATTTAACTCTTTTTGGCATGCTTCAAGTTTATTCAAAAAACATTGAAAGCACATGGGCTTTTTTGAAGAAAAATTAGGGGTTCAGTTCAAATGCTAGACGCTGTGAGCTGGCTTGGAGAGTCTTGTTGTGAAGCACTGCTTAGCGCTTAAAGGCGGCATTTGTGCCGTTGAGACGTAAGTGGCCCTGTCCAGCGCTCCCAACGCCGGGCAGGGCCTTAAGCCCCCACGACTGGAATGGCCAGGTGGAGACTCTATGGACAAGGTTAGTGCCCGACTCGCCCCTCAACGCCCCTTTGTGCGAACAACCCGGCGGGTGCGCTTCTACGTACGACGCGTGAATGGCTGGGTGGCGTGATGGCGGTGTGCACGGCGGTGTTTCCCGGGGTTCCCGGCAGTGTGGCCGAGGTGCGGCGGTTCGTCGCCGCAGCCCTGGCCACCGCCCCCGAAGCGGTCGTTCCCCCTGAGGTGAGTCAGACCGCTGAGTTGTTGGTCAGTGAGCTTGCGACCAACGCCATCACACATACCCACAGCGGTGATCCAGGAGCGTCTTATGGCGTCGAGGTGCGCGTGGATGCGGGCAGGGTGCGGGTGGAGGTGAAGAACCGTCATCCCCACGACGTGTTGAACCGTCCCCGCGTGCGCACGCCTGAGGCGGACGCCGAACACGGGCGCGGGTTGTTCCTGGTCGCGGTGCTGGCTACCGAGTGGGGCACCACGGCCCACAGGCCGGGCGTGTTCTTCACCCTGGAATGGGTGGTGGGAGTCCCCGAAACCGAGGCGTCGATTCTGACCCGGGCGCGACCGTGCGGGGAGAGAGAAGGGCATTCGGTGGACCGCGCTCGTCCAACGGCCGCACGTCACCGGAAGGAAACTCCGCCCCGTTTGCTCTGTCTGCTGGTGTTGGCGGGTGTGTTGGTGGTGGCGGCGGTGATGCCTGCCCGGCGGGTGGGCCGCCACTGCACAGGTGCTCCCGGTGCCGCGCCGCATGTGCCTGGACCGCAGCCTGTGCCTGTGCGTCAGGCGCGGGTGGTGCCGCGTATTCCGGACTATCCCCGTTTCGCTGAGGTCGCGGAGTCGCATTCGGCTTTGTGGGAGGTGACTTACCGCTATGGCGAGGCCGCGCCTTATGCCGCGCGCAACCGGGTCACCGCCCACGTCGTGGCGGTGTCCGACATCGAACTGTTGGATCACTGCCTGCACGTGTACGAGCCGCCCTCACCGCTGCGCGCCTACACCGCACCGCGCGTGCGCGCCCACGATCTCGGCGCCGAGCAGCGGGCCTTGGACGACCACGCCGGCTCCTCGGACCGCCCCGGCCGGTGAGTGACCGGCCCTCAAGCGAGGGGCCGCGCGTTCGCTCACCCCGACGTGCGGCCCCTCCCACCCCTCGACCACCAGGTGTGCGCCTGCCCTCTCGCGGCGTGTGCCGGTTCTGCCCGAACGGACCTTTCACTCTCATGTCTTGCACTGACCCCGCCCCCACCGGCCCCGACCCGGATACGCCGCTGGAAGGCGTCCACGGCGCCCTCTTGATAAACCACCAGGTCGCGACCCTGTTCGGGGTGGACGCCTCCACCGTGGCCCGGTGGGGAACCCACGGCCTCATCACCTACGTGACCACCCCCGGCGGAGCACGCCGCTACCCCGCAGCGCAGTTCCACGACCTGCTGCGCGAAACCCCGCGCACTAGCCCTGCCAACCACACCGGTCCGCTGGGCCACGCGGACTCTCCCGGTCAGGACACCCCCTGATGGGTGGTGACGTCTCGGGCGCGCTCGTCAAACACCAACGCAACCTGGCCTTGGATGAACCCCACGGCCGCATCCGTGCCTTCGCACCCTCGATCGTGCCCGCGCCCCTGCAAACCGCTACCTACGCCCGCACGGTCCTGACCGCTTCGGGGTTGCTGCGGCCTGAGCATGTGGAAGAGGTCGTGGCGATCCGGATGCGCCGTCAGCGTCTGCTGATCGACGCCGAACACCCCCGTACCTACGTGGTGACCGAGACGGCGCTGCGCCGCCCTATCGGTGGGGTAGAGACCATGACCGAACAACACCTGCTGCTCCTGGCGTTGGCCGAGCTGCCACACGTCACCCTGCGCGTCCTGCCCGAGAAACACGACCCCCCGGTGATCTGGTCGTGTGGGTTCACCATCACCGACAACGCCACCACGGTGGAGGCCATCCCCTTCCCCTTAGCGTTGCCGATCACCGACACCCGCCACTACCTCGCCCACTTCCACGACCTCTTCCACGCCGCCCACCCCTACCGGCTCTGAGCGGGGGATTGGAAGGAGTGTCGTACCGGTTCAACGCAGGTGATCGACGAGTCGCGAGGGGTAATGCGGACGGTTTCCTTCCGCAATCGCTTCCGCCTTTCCCGCGTAGTGGGGGTGTCGTATCTGTTGGAGGTCCCTGCCGCGAAGCCCTGCTTGGCCGCATGTCGTGGGCGTAGTGCCTGGTGGGGGTGGGGGAGTGGTTGGTCTGACAGGGGGTGGGAGTGGGTGGATAATAGGGATGCTGGACGTCTCACCGAAGATCTCATAATGGTAACGGCTCGCAAAGTGCCAGGTCATTAACTGTGAGCCCCGCGCACGCGGGGATGGACCGACGGGCGGCGGCGATGGTGACGCCGGTGTGGGTGAGCCCCGCGCACGCGGGGATGGACCGGTCGGACCGGGGGCCAGGACGGCCCCCCGGGTGTGAGCCCCGCGCACGCGGGGATGGACCGTACAAGCGGCTCCGTCACCGGCTGATCTACGAGTGAGCCCCGCGCACGCGGGGATGGACCGACACCCACGCCCACGGCCCCGACGAGCTCGCGGTGAGCCCCGCGCACGCGGGGATGGACCGATCCGGGTCCACCAAAACATCCCAAACGGCTTGTGAGCCCCGCGCACGCGGGGATGGACCGCGCAGATAGTTGATCGACTTAGCCTTGCCGAGGTGAGCCCCGCGCACGCGGGGATGGACCAAGGCCGCGCTGGGGGCCTCCATGAGCGGGTTTGTGAGCCCCGCGCACGCGGGGATGGACCGAGCAACATGATCGGGGCGATGACGGCCGCGATGTGAGCCCCGCGCACGCGGGGATGGACCGCTTCGCACCGGGGTCACTCGCCAAAGTCAAACGTGAGCCCCGCGCACGCGGGGATGGACCGTCCATGTGGTCCGGCTACGTCGGAGGCGTCAGTGAGCCCCGCGCACGCGGGGATGGACCGGACCTCAATTCTTCGCCCTCCAGGACACGTCGGTGAGCCCCGCGCACGCGGGGATGGACCGGGACGTCAGCAGGTAGCTTCCTGGGAGCAGGAGTGAGCCCCGCGCACGCGGGGATGGACCCCCTCCGGTCCATCCCCTCCGTAGCCACCGGCTACGGCCCCACCTGCACCCGCAAAGTCCGAAACGCCGTCAAGGCCGCCATCGTCTCCCAGTTCAAGCCGACCGCCGTGACCAAAGCCCGCGAGCTCATCGAGAAGGGAGACATCGTTGCCATCCGAGCCCCACACAGGTGAACCGGGCGCAGTCGTTGGTGTTGCCGCCCGTGATGACCAAGCCGAGCGGGCGGCCCCGACCGTCGCAGGCCAGGTGGACCTTGCTGGTCAGGCCGCCTCTGGACCGGCCGAGGGCCGGGGCGCGGAGCCCCTTTTTCGGGCCCCGGCCGCATGCCGGTGGGCACGGACGACGGTGGAGTCCACGGACACCAGCCAGTCGATGTCGCCCGCCGTGTCCGCCTCGGCCTGGGCGGTCCGCAGCATCCGGTCAACCGTTCCGTCCGCCGCCCACCTGCGAAAACGAGTGTGGAGTGTGGCCCACGTCCCGTATCGCTCGGGCACGTCGCGCCAGGCCGTCCCGGTGCGGAACCCAGGCAATGGCCGCCGTGTTCAAGGAACGAGGCGCGGTCGTCATGACCTGCCGCAGGCGCGGCTTTTCAGTCTTGCGCCTGCCCGGAGTGCTCAGCTGACGGCGACAGGAGTTCAGCCACCAGCTCGGTGACCCGTCGGCGGATCTCGTCACGGATCGGACGCACCGCCGCAACACCCTTCCCCGCAGGGTCGGTCAACTCCCAGTCCAGGTACGTCGTCCCGGGAAAGAACGGGCAGGAATCACCACAGCCCATCGTGATAACCACGTCAGAACTCTGTACCGCGTCCGCCGTCAGGATCTTCGGAACGGCGGCGCTCAGGTCGATACCGATTTCGGCCATCGCTTCAACCGCAGCCGGATTGACGGTGTCGGCCGGTGCCGACCCGGCAGAGCGAACTTCGATGCGTTCCCCGGCCAGATGCTCAAGGAACGCCGCAGCCATCTGTGAGCGGCCGGCGTTGTGTACGCACACGAACAGCACCGATGGCGTGGATTCAGACATGAACAGGGCCTTTCTCGGGGAAGAAACGGCGTGCCCCCAGCGCCACGTACACAAGGCCGATGAGGAGGGGGACTTCAATCAGCGGGCCGACCACTCCGGCCAACGCCTGCCCCGAGGTGGCGCCGAAAGTGGTGATGGCCACCGCGATCGCCAATTCGAAGTTGTTGCCCGCAGCCGTGAACGCCAGCGTCACCGAGCGCGCGTATCCCATCCCCAGTGCCCGGCCCAGGGCCAGGGACCCCGCCCACATCACCAGGAAGTAGACCAGCAGCGGCAACGCGATGCGCGCGACGTCGAAGGGCCGCGACGTGATGGCCTCGCCTTGCAGGGCGAAGAGCAGCACAACGGTGAACAGCAACCCGTACAGCGCGAGCGGCCCCAGGCGCGGGAGCAGCCGCGTCTCGTACCAGGTGCGGCCCCGGGCCCTCTCGCCCAGACGCCGGGTCAAGAACCCCGCCAGCAGTGGTACGCCGAGAAAGACCAGCACCGAACCGGCGATTGTGGCCACCGACACGTCCAACGCGGCTTGTTCAAGCCCCAACCATCCCGGCAGCACCGACAGGTAGAACCAACCCAGCAGACCGAACGCCACTACCTGGAACAGCGAGTTGAGAGCCACCAGCACGGCCGCTGCCTCCCGGTCGCCGCACGCCAGATCGTTCCAGATGATCACCATCGCGATGCACCGGGCCAGCCCGACGATGATCAACCCCGTCCGGTACTCCGGAAGGTCGGGCAGGAACAGCCACGCCAGGGCGAACATCACCGCGGGCCCGACCAGCCAGTTCACGACCAGGGACGAAACCAGCAGCCGCCGGTCACCGGTGACCGCCCCCAACCGGTCGTATCGGACTTTGGCCAGTGCCGGGTACATCATCACCAGCAGCCCCACCGCGATCGGCAGTGAGACTCCGGCGACGTCCGCCCCGGCCAGCGCCTCACCGACGCCGGGAAACACCCGCCCCAGCGCCAGGCCAACAGCCATCGCAACCAAGATCCACACCGTCAGGAACCGGTCGAGCACTCCCAGCCGCCCCGCGACCGCCGAAGCCCCCTGCGCGGGTGGGGCGGTCACGAAGCTTCCTCCGTCGACACGTCCGCCCGCTGTGCGGCGGGACGGGCCAAGAGAGCGGCCAACCGGTCGGTCATGGCGGGGAGCAGCCGGTAGTACACCCACGTCCCCCGCCGCTCCGAGGCGATCAGCCCGGCTTCGCGCAACAACTTCAAGTGGTGCGAGATCGTGGGCTGCGACAGGTCGAAGGCGGGGGTCAGGTCGCACACGCACACCTCACCCCCAGACCGCGAAGCGATCATCGACAGCAACCGCAGCCGCACCGGATCACCCAACGCCTTGAAGACCCGCGCCAACTCCACGGCCTGCTCCTCGCCCAGGGGAGCCCCCAGCAGAGCCGGGCAACACTCAGGGGCTAGCCGGCCCGGGAATGCCTCGGGCACCCCACCCTCTTGTTTCGACATTCTTCTATGTTGACAAACTTCGATCCAGTGCGCAACTTTAGATAGACAAACATCGATGCAATCGAATCGAGGAGACGCCCGTGTCCCGTGTCCAACTCGCTCTCAACGTCGCCGATCTGGAAGAATCCGTCGTTTTCTACTCCAAGCTGTTCGGCGTCGAACCTGCCAAACGTCGCCCCGGATACGCCAACTTCGCTATCACTGAGCCCCCGCTCAAACTCGTTTTGATCGAGGGCGAGCCTGGGCAGGGCACCCGCCTTGACCACCTCGGAATCGAGGTCGACCACACGGACCAGGTCGGGGCCGCGACAACCCGGCTCAAAGACGCGGGCCTGGCCACGTTCGAGGAGAACGACACCTCCTGCTGCTACGCGCTTCAGGACAAGGTCTGGGTTCACGGCCCCGGCAGAGAGCCCTGGGAGGTCTATGTGGTGAAGGGCGACACCAGCCAGATGGGCAAGAACATCGACGCCATCACTGCCCAGGCCACCGCCTCGAACACTCCTGTCGCGGACAACGGGAGCTGCTGCACTTCAAGCTGACCCGTCATCACCGATGCAAGGTGTCCGGCGCGGGTGGTCAAGTCCGTGTCGGGCACCGGTCGAATGCGCCATCCACCTTGTGGGACCCGCTCGCGACAAGGGGGCGGGGCCCGGACCTGTCCCCCAGCCAGCAAGAGCGCGAGGGTAGACCCCCGCCCCCCTTGCCGCCGCCACCCCACACCCGCATCGGGTGCCCCGGGCCGTGGTTTCGAGAGCAGCGGCCCGAGTCAGCCGACGACGTCGAGAACCTGCTTCTGGACGCCGTTGGCGTACACCTCGTGCTCGACGAGGGAGAGCGTGGTCAAGTCCTTGTCGGTGCTGCTGAACAAACGCTTGCCCGCGCCCAACAACAGTGGGAAGACGAGCAGGTGGTAACGGTCGACCAAGCCGGCGTCGGCGAGGGAGCGGGCCAAGGTCGCGCTGCCGTTGACGATGACGGGCTTGCCCTCGGTCGCCTTGAGGGCGGCGACGTCGTCGAGCGAACGCAGGACGGTGGCGGGCCAGCGCGAATCCTGCTCGGTGAGGGTGGTGGAGACGACGTAGCGGGGCATCGCGTTGTATCCGGCGAACTCCTCGGTCATCGAGGGCCACACCGGCGCGAACGCCTCGTAGCTGCTGCGCCCCAACAGCAGTGCTCCGGCCTCGCGCTGTTCCCGGGCCTTGATCTCATAGGCGGCCTCGTCCATGGGGACGGCGTTGAAGGTCCATCCGGCGTTGCGGTAACCGGGTTCACCCCCAGGGGCCTCCATCACGCCGTCCAGGGACACGAACGCGGTGACGATCAAGGTGCGCAACGAAGACACTTCATTTCTTGGGCAGGACGACGGTGGAGACATCCTCTCAACGGGGTCCGACAAACCTGGAGCGGCGCGTGGACGTGTCCGCGGTTGCGTCGGCCCCGCGGCGAACCCGGCCGGCACCACGTGTGTCTCATCGGCAGACTCTTCCCTGACCGCAGGGGACCGCCGAAACCCGGACCGATCCTTTCCGGAGGCCAAGCCGGCCTGCGTCGCTTGCGCTGTCCATGTGGCGAGATCGGCCACGGTTGACAAGCGTTCGTCCTCGCCGAGGTCGCCGTTGGCGATCGGTTCGCGGTAGCGGTCCGCGATCTGCGCAGGGCGCACGCGGCCCGTCGTGTGCTGTCACCGCCTACGAGGTCTGCGGACGCTCCGCATCCCTGCCCGGGGCACCCGAGGCCGTGGCGGCGCCGAAGACGTGGAGGGCGCAGGCCCGGCTGACCTCTGCGGCGGGGGTGATCACCGCGACATCGTCCCGGAACTCCCTCGGATAGGGCCCCGGCAAGGCGTCCGTGCTTCCCGGGCGCGAGCGCGGTCACCGCCTATCGGGAGCCGCCCCGGCCTTCGGCAGGCCCGGGTGATCAAAAGGTTCGTGGTGTCGTGGGCGTCCCGGCGGGGCCGTCTTGTAGAAGGGGACCTCGACTGGCACACAGCCCACATGTCAAGGTAAGGTTTACAAGTGCAAGAAGATTTGACAGGCGCAATGCAAGCGTTGAAGGCACGCATGGAGGCGTTCCTCGCGTCACGTGTCCTGACCAGGGGCGACGACTGGGTCGACTCGATAGGACACGCCGTGAACATCCGTGCGGCTGCCGATGACGTCGTGCGTGCTGTCGTGCAGCAGGCGCGCCAGGACGGCGTTACGTGGCAAGTCGTCGGCGATGCGCTCGGCGTGAGCCGGCAAGCGGCGTTCCAGCGCTATGGGAAGCCGACCGATCCACGAACAGGAGAACCAATGAACACCACACCACTGCCGGGCGTCGCCGAACTGGCCGCCTCGGTGATCCGCGACCTCGCGTCCGGACAATGGCCGCGTGTCGCCGAGCGGTTCGATCCGGCCATGCGCGACGGCCTGTCGGAGGACGCGCTCGCCGCAGCGTGGGCGCAGATCGTCGGCCTGTCCGGAGCTTTCGAGGGACAGGGGGAACCGGAGATCGCCCGGGCCGGCGATGTGACGGTCACGAACACGCCGCTCTCGTTGGAGGCCGGCGACTACACGGCACGAATCACCTTCCGCGACGACCGCACCATCGCCGGCCTCTACATCTTCGAGGAGAAGACACCGTGACCGTCGAATCCCCGGGCGGGCCGGACACGTCCATGACCCCGGGCAGACCCCGCATGAGCCGTCGCGACCTGCGGTCCGTCGGCGTGTTCGTCGCCATCGCGTTCGCGCTCTCCTGGCTGGTCGCGCTCCCGCTCTGGTTCGGTGACGGGCTCGCCACCCCCTGGTTCCCCCTCGTGGCCATGGCCGTGATGGCGACCCCCGCGATCGCCGCCCTCGTCGTGGTGTTCTTCGTGGAACGGCCGCAGCAAAAGGCGTGGACGCTCGGGCTGTGGCCGTTGAGGCCGGTCCTGAGACTGCTCGGCTACTCCGCGCTGGGGATCGTCGTGTCCATCGCCCTCGTCCTGGTGGCGCTTCCGGTCGGCGCGCTGCTGGGGGTCTACCCGGCCGATTTCGTGAACTTCTCCGCGTTCCAGCAGACCCTGAACGCGCAAACGGGAGCGGCCGGCCTCCCCTTGTCGATCGGCGTGCTCGTCGCCCTCCAGGTCCTCCTGCTCCCCATGGCGGCGTTCATCAACCTCGTCCCGGCGCTCGGGGAGGAACTCGGGTGGCGCGGGTGGCTGCTCCCGAAACTGATGCCGCTCGGTACGCCCACGGCCCTCCTGGCCATGGGCGTGGTCTGGGGCCTGTGGCACGCTCCGCTCATCCTCCTCGGATACAACTACCCGGATGCGCCGGGCTGGCTCGCCCTGACCGCGATGGTCGGCATGTGCATCCCGATCGGCGCGGTCTTCGGTTGGCTGCGGCTCCGGTCGGGATCCGTGTGGCCGGCGGCCCTCGCCCACGCCGCGTTCAACGGGGCCGGTGGGACCTACCTCCTTTTCGCACAGGCGGGAGAGCACATCGACACCACGCAGGCGACGATCCTCGGCTGGAGCGGGTGGATCGTGCCGCTCGTGTTCGTCGCGGCCCTCGTCGCCATGGGGGAGTTCACCCCCGCGAAGCACCCCTCCGGCCCGGCGTCGAAGTAACCGGAGCATGACCGGGGCGCCGGCACAGCAGGTGAACGGTCGGCCCCTGGTCCGCGCAGGACCGCACGACGAAGAAAGAAGGAGAGTCCTCATGAGCCGCAACCGAGTCACCGTGACCGACGGCCACCTGGTGGTCGAGCCGCTGGGCCTGGACAAGGCGTGGTCGTTCACGCGCCGCCTCCAGATCCCCCTCGCGCATGTGAGAGGCGCGTCCTTCGACCCGGACGTAATGCACGAACCCAAGGGGGTGCGCGCTCCCGGCCTCCACCTCCCCGGCAAACTGTCGGGCACTTTCCACGCCAAAGGAAAGAAGAACTTCTGGAACGTCTCCGGGGACGGACCCGCCATCGTCGTCGGGCTCGACTCCACCGAACGCTTCGACCGCCTCATCCTCACGGTCGACGACCCGGCCGAGGTCATCGATACCATCAACAGCGCCCTCGGCGCCCGCTGATCACCACGGTGAGGCCAGAGGGGCAGCGCCCCGGCCCGTCGAAGGCCCACACTCGCATCGGACGCCGCCTCTGCCCCAGATCTCTGCGTGGCGATGGGACCGGGGGAGCGGCCCCCGCGGCCGGAGGGGGTGG
This sequence comes from Nocardiopsis ansamitocini, assembly GCF_030268225.1. Taxonomy (GTDB): domain Bacteria; phylum Actinomycetota; class Actinomycetes; order Streptosporangiales; family Streptosporangiaceae; genus Nocardiopsis_D; species Nocardiopsis_D ansamitocini. The sequence goes on from NZ_BSQG01000013.1 coordinate 44,538, forward strand.
CGAGTCGTCAACCGGCTCCCCACCCCCCGGCGGTCAACGCCCGGCGTCTTCTTGAGGCTCGGTCCTCGACCTGCCCGGGATGAGCTTGAGGCCGATGACCGAGGCGATGATCCCGGCGATGAACACGACCTTGCCCACCGAGACGCTTTCGGTTCCGGTGGCCATCGCGTAGGTCACGGTCAGCGCGGCGCCGATGCCGACCCACACCGCGTAGGCGGTGCCGATGGGAATGTGCTTCACCGCCCACCCCAGGCCGAGCATGCTCACGGCCAAGGCGCCGAGGAACACGAGGGTCGGGCCCGTCTCGGTGAACCCGTTCGACATGCCCAGGGCCGTGGCCCAGACGGCTTCGAAAACGGCGCTGACCAGCAGAACGATCCACGGCATGTCAGCTCACCACCTTGAGGCCGACGACGGAGCCGACCAGCAGGAGCAGGAGCAGCGCCCGCGCCAGGGTCGCCCTTTCCTGGCCGGTGACAAATCCCCACACCACGGTCAGGGTCGCGCCGATGCCGACCCAGACCGCATAGGCCGTGCCGGTGGGAAGGTCGAGCATCGCGTAGGCCAGACCTGCCAGGCTCAGCGGCAGGGCGACGAAGAAGAGAACGGTGGGACGCCACCGTTTGAACCCTTGGGAGGCCGAGAGCGCTACGGCCCACACCGCCTCCAACATGCCCGAGGCGACGAGCAGGAACCACGACATGACAGAACTCCTCATGAGTCAGTCTTGTCGTGGTGCGGGTACTGCTCCCTCGTCCGCGGGCCCACGTGCCGGGCCCCACCGGTGACTGTACAACACCAGGTCAGCACAATGCTGTGACGTCGATCTCCATGCGGTGCCTCCCGGCCTCGCCATCCGGCGGTGTTGCACCCGCCTTCACCGGACAGGCCGCCCGCCACCGCCCTGCTTCGCCGCCGATTCCGGTCGCGCTTGCCGAAAGGGCGCGCCGACACGGTTCGACCCGCCCCCGAGGGGGCGAACGGTGACTACCTAGACTCCGTTCATGACGACCCCCCGTACGCGCGAGTTGTATCTGACGATGGCGGCAGCGGGCATTCCCCGTTCCTCGGTGGAACTGGTGCGGTCGGCCCAGGAGGCCGGCTGGAACGTGACCGTTCTGTGCACGCCGGACGGGACCCGGTTCCACGACCTCGAAGCCATCGAGGACCTCACCGGTGAACCGGTGCGGGTGGCCTACCGCGCCCCGGGGACGGGCAAGAGCCTGCCGCCCCCCGATGCTCTCCTGGCCTGCCCGTTCACTTTCAACTCGGTGAACAAGTTCGCCAACGGCATCGCCGACAACTTCGTCGTTTCCCTGATGTGCGAGATGGCCGGGTACGGGGTGCCGATGCTGGTCGTGCCCAATGTCGGCCCCCAGTTGGCGCGCCACCCCGCCTTCTCGGCCAGCCTCGCCACTTTGGGACGAATGGGGGTGGACGTGTTCTTCGACGCCGATGCCCCGCAGGGCGAACGCCTGCCGTCCTGGGAGCGCGTGATCGAACGCCTTGGCCGGCTCGGCGCCGGTGAAGCTGGAGCGGGGTGACTTCGACGGCACCGTTTCAGGGGTTCCCGTCGGCATCGTCGCCCAGGGTTTCGTGCTTGCCTTCAGGCCGTTCGAGCCCTCTTCCCCGGCAGGCTTTATCCGCCGTGTTCTCCGATGGGAATCGGCCCGGTAGTCGGAGTCGGGTTTCACCTGCCTGGTCGATTTGCATCGATCCCGTAGTGGAGTAAAGAAAGCGTGCTTTCGTGTCGAATTTTCTTTTCTCGACAAGTGAATGAAATGGGGGTTGCCCGCTGGTAGAGTCCCAGGTCATTAAGGGTGCTCCCCGCGCACGCGGGGATGGTCCGCAGAGGCAGGCTCCTCCGCCTGCGAGGATGTTGTGCTCCCCGCGCACGCGGGGATGGTCCCCGATCCGCGGCGTGGCCAGGGGCGGGGTCGTGGTGCTCCCCGCGCACGCGGGGATGGTCCCTCCGCGATATCGAACCCCGTCTCCTCAGCCGGGTGCTCCCCGCGCACGCGGGGATGGTCCGAAACAGGCGGCGAGCCGTCCGGTATCTCCGGGGTGCTCCCCGCGCACGCGGGGATGGTCCCCTCGCCGCCCGCTAACCCCCTGCATCTATCTCGTGCTCCCCGCGCACGCGGGGGTGGTCTGGGCCGGAGCGCGAACTCCGGCCCTCACAAGTGGTGCTCCCCGCGCGCGACTCAGTTCAGCTTCCGGTCGACGCCAGCACCTCGCTCAGGGCCGCTTCGAGAATGTCGACGCCCGTATGGAGGTCGGCGGCCTCGATCGTCAGCGGCGGGGCGATGCGGAAGATCCCGCCCATGCCGGGCAGCTGCACGATGTTCATGTGGAGCCCCCGCTCCAGGCAGGCGCTCGTCACCGCCTGGCCGAGCCGGTCGGCCGGTGACCTGCTCGCCTTGTCCGTCACCAGTTCGATGCCCTGGAGCAGGCCACGGCCGCGCACGTCGCCGACCACGTCGAAACGGTCGCGCAGGTCCAGCAACCGCTCCGACAGCTCCTTGCCGAGTGACTGCGCTCGGTGCACCAGCGAATCCCGCTCCAGGACGTCCAGCACGGTCAGCGCCACGGAAGCCGCGAGCGGGTCCGAGACATGGGTGGTGAAGAAGAGGAAACCGCGGTCGTGGCACACCTGCTCGATCTCCGCCGACGTCATCACCGCGGCGACGGGCAGCCCGGCACCGAGGGTCTTCGACAGGGTGAGTAGGTCCGGGACGACGCCGTCGTGCTCGAACGCGTACATGGTCCCGGTGCGCCCGAGGGCGGTCTGCGCCTCGTCGGCGATCAGCAGCATCCCCCGTGCCGCGCAATGCTCCTTCAGCCGGGCGAGGTACCCCTCGGGAAGCTCGATGATCCCGCCGGAGGACAGGATCGGCTCGATCAAGCACGCCGCGAGGCTGCCGGACGACTGCTGGTCGACGAGCCGGAACCCGTAGTCGAGTTCGGTCTCCCAGTCGTAGGAGCCGTCCGCGTGCCTGAACGGCGAACGGTAGGCGTTGGGCGTGGGCAGGGTGAGGTTGCCCGGCATCGGGGGGCCGTAGCCGCGCCGGCCGGCCGAGAAGGTGGCCGCGGCCGCGCCGGAGGTCATCCCGTGCCACGAGCGGTCGAAGGCCACGATCTCGTAATTGCCCGTATACAGCTTGGCCATCTTGATGGCGGCCTCGTTCGACTCCGCCCCCGTGCTGAGGAGCAGCATGCGGCTCAGGGAGTCCGGAAGGGAATCGGAGAGCCGCGCGGCGAGCTCGACCACGGGGCGGCTCAGCATCCCGGAGTAGAGGTGGTCGAGGGTCCCCACGGCTTCGGCGACCGTCCGGACGACGTCGGGATGCGAGTGGCCCAGCAGCGCACTCATCTGCCCGGAGGTGAAGTCCAGGATCGCTCTTCCGTCGGCGTCGTACACGTACGGGCCGGCGGCACGCTCGATGACGCGCGGGGTGAAGGGGACCCCGTATCTGATCAAGTGGTCGGTGGCGTGCTGCCAGAACCTCTGGTCCATCTTTGCTCCCGTCTCGGCGCCACGCGGTGAACCTCATTTGTTTGGCCTATTGAACTAGGCCGAACAAATGGGGGTCAAGACCGTTTGGGCCTAGCAAAATATCGGGCCACGAGCGCGGACACGGGGATAGCTACAATAGGTCGATCGCGTTCGGCGGAGGGGGAAGTGGGAACCGGTGGACAACATACAGCTGGTCCGTCACTCCGACGTGCCCGTCTACCGCCAGATCGTCACCCAGCTGTCGTTCATGATCGAGGCGGGCGATCTGACTGCGGGGCAGGCGCTTCCCAGTGCCCGGCTGCTGGCCGACAACCTGCACATCAATCGCAACACCGTGGCCCGCGCCTACCTGGAGCTGAGCAAGATTGGCCTAGTCGAAGGCCGTGGGCGCAGTGGGACGATCGTGGTGGGCCCCGACCCCGCGCGGGAGGGCTCGCCGGCCCGCGACCGGGCCCGAACGGTCTTGGAGGCGGCAACCAGGGAATGCATCGACCTCGGCCTGTCCGTCGCCGAGATCCAGACGCTCGTGACGAGCCTCGCCCTGCGCGCCGAGGAGGACCTCCTCAAGGTCTCCTTCGTCGAGTGCAACGCCGACCGGGCATGGTACTTCGCGAGCGAACTCGAAGAACACATCGGCCTCGCGGTGAAACCGCTCGTGCTCGGGGAGTTCGAACCAGAAGGCGAACAGGCCGATCTCGTCCTGACCACGTTCTTCCACCTGGCCGAGGTCCGCGGGCTATGGCGCCGCACGGACACCGACGTCGTCGCGATCGTCGTCGCACCCCACGTGCAGACGCTGGTCCGGATCGCCTCGGTCGCCAAGGATCGAACGGTCGGCATCTGGTACTCCACCGACGAACAGGCCCTCAGCATCCAGGACTCGCTGGTGCAGTCGGGGATCACCAACATCACGGTCCTCCACGGCACCGGTGACGAGGACATCGAAGGCACCGACCTCGTCGTGATCCCCAGCGAGATGCCCCAGCTGAAGTCCCGCCTCGACGGACGGGTCGACGTCATCGAGTTCGGCAACGTGCTGGACACCGCGTCGATCCGCATGGTGGCCGAGGTCGTCGGCGACATGCAGGCCGCCAAGCGCAGCGGCGCGTACGGCTCGCTCGCGTGACGCGGCGGACCTGACGGCCGCGTGCCCGACCGCCCCTGGTCCCGCGGGGTCCCCGCCGTCGTCGAGCGACGGTCCGCGCGGTGGAGCCGGAGGGTCCGTTTGCACGGGGGAACGGCTGGACCGTGTCCCGAATCCGCAGGCGGCACACGGTAGGGCGGCCGACCCCTCCTGTCCTGAGGCCCGCCCCGCCGGGAGAACCCGCCCCCGACCGGGTACACGGAGGATGAGGGTGAGTGCTGCCGCGAGCGGAGAAGAGGGAACCGCCATGACCATTGTCGTCACCACCCCCACCGGGCACGTCGGTTCGCGCGTCGTCCAACTGCTCGTACAGGCCGGTGTCCGGCCGCGGGTGCTCGTGCGGGACCCCGCGCGGCTGGCCGCCGATGTGCGGGACCGGGTCGACGTGCACCGGGGGGACCTCACCGACGCCGCCTTCGTCCGTGCCGCCGTCGCGGGCGCGCGTTCGGTCTTCTGGGTGGACCCCACCCCGCACACCGCCGCCGACCCCGTCGGGACCTCGCAGCGCACCGCGTCCGCCGTCGCGGAAGCCGCCCGGGACGGCGACGTCGCACGACTCGTCCTGTTGAGCAGCGTGGGGGCCGAGAAACGGAACGGAGCCGGCCACATCGACGGCCTTGCCAGGATCGAGGAGCAGTTCGACGCCACCGGCGCAGCCGTGCTCCACCTGCGCTGCGGCTACTTCTTCACGAACCTGCTGCTCGACCTCGACGGACTGCGGGCGGGCGTGGTGACCTCCGCGGCCGATCCCGCCCGGCCCCGGCCGTGGGTGGCCCCGCGCGACATCGGGGACGTCGTCGCGGCCCGGCTCCTGAACGACACCTGGGGCGGACGCGTGGTGCAGGCCGTGCACGGCCCCGAGGACCTCAGCGACGTCCGGGTCGCCGACATCCTCGGCGACGCCCTCGGCCGACCGATCCGGACCGAGACCGTCACCGACGACGACGTCCGCGACTCGCTGCGCTCGGTGGGCCTGCCGCCCGGCGCGGTGGAGGGAATCGTCGGGATGACCGCCGGAACACGCGGTCTCGTCCCCGAACAGCCCCGCGACGCCACCACCACGACCCCCACCACGCTGGCGGGCTGGGCATACGACACCCTGCGTCCGTTGCTCGCCGGATGACCGGGGCAGCCCCCGTCGCCCCGAGCCGCCCCTAGAACGGTCCGGGGGCGTCCACCTTGATACCGCGGGCCTCCAAGGCGGCGCGGTCGGCCTCGGACAGCGGGGCGACCGACCACACCTCCGTGAGGTTGGGGAGCTTGACCGACTCCCCGTAGCCGGTGACGTCGAAGGAGTCGTCCTCACCGTCCCAATACGGGGTGATCACCTGGTAGACCTCGTTTCCGCCATCGAAGTTTAACGTCTCCACGTTCGCCACCTGCTCGGACGTGAGCCGCAGTGCGGTGAAGTAGGCCACCGCCTCGGGAAGCGGGACGCAGGCGTAGATGTTTTCCGGGTCGGGAAACGTCGGGAACTCCAGGAGCCCCTTGTGCATCAGCTCCTCGACCACGAGCAGTTTGAAGTTGAGCTCCTCGAACTCCACGAACTCCGCCACAGGTTCCCGCCCTTCAGTACACGCCGTGACCGGCGCGGATCGTCAGTGGCCCCACTGTAGGGACGGGTGGGGACAGACCGGTCACCACTCGGCGAAGGAGCCGTCGTCGTGGCGCCACACCGGGCCGCGCCAGTCGGGGGCCGAGCCGTCGGCCGCGCGTACTCGCGCCTCGTCCACCTCGATGCCCAGGCCCGGCGCGGTGGGCCGGTCGATGTGGCCGTCGCGGAACGCGAACACCTCGGGGTCGGCCAGGTAGTCCAGGACCTCGGCCCCCTTGTTGTAGTGGATGCCGATGCTCTGTTCCTGGATGAGGAAGTTGGGGGTGGCGAAGGCGACCTGGAGACTGGCCGCCAGGGAGACCGGTCCCAGGGGGCAGTGCGGGGCGAGCTGGACGTCGTAGACCTCGGCCAGGGACGCGATGCGGCGCACCTCGGAGATGCCGCCGGCGTGGGAGAGGTCGGGCTGGGCCACGGCGATCCCGGCTTGGAGCGCGGGGAGGAAGTCGGCGCGGGAGAACAGCCGCTCGCCGGTGGCGACGGGCACCGTGGTCGAACGCGTCACCTCGCCCAGCAGGTGGGTGTGCTCGGGCAGCACCGGCTCCTCCACGAACAGCGGACGCAGCGGCGCCAGGTGCGGGATGGCCTGGCGGGCGTTGGCCGTGGTGAAGCGGCCGTGGAAGTCCACCGCGAAGTCGCGGTCGTCGCCGAGCGCCGCGCGCGCCGCCGCGGCGCGCCGCACCATCAGGTCGATGTCGCGGACGGTGGCCAGCCGGTTCATCCGCCCGGAGGCGTTCATCTTCACCGCGGTGAAACCGGCCTCGACCTGCGCGGCGACCGACTCTCCGACGTCACCGGGCTCGTCGCCGCCCACCCAGCTGTAGGCGCGCACCCTGTCGCGGACGGGCCCGCCCAGCATGACGTGCACGGGCACGCCCAGATGCTTGCCCGCGATGTCCCACAGCGCTTGGTCCAGGCCGGCGACCGCGCTGGAGAGCACGGGCCCGCCCCGGTAGAACGACGCCTTCGTCATCAACTGCCAGTGGTCCTCCACCCGCAGCGGGTCGCGGCCGACGAGCAGTTCGGCGAGTTCGTGCACGGCGGTGCGCACGGTCGCCGCGCGTCCCTCCACGACGGGCTCGCCCCAGCCCACGACCCCGTCGTCGGTCTCCACCCGGCACAGCAGCCAGCGGGGTGGGACGGCGAAGGTCTCGACACGGGTGATCTTCACGCGGGCGCTCCTCAGAAGGGGTCAGTGGTGAGGTGTTCGGCGTCGGCCGCAGCCGAGGCCAGCAGGCTGAGCATCGCGATCTCGGCGGCGTCGGGGTTGCCCGACCGGACCGCGTCCACGACCGCCCGGTGACTGGGGATCGGGTCGGCGTGCGGGGCCGCCGAGTGCACGAGGACGTCGCGTTCGAGCAGCCCCGGCTCCAGGGCGATGTCCATGCGTGCCAGCAGTTCGTTGCCGGAGGCGGCCAGGAGCGCCCGGTGAAAGGCCAGGTCGGCCAATGCGTGCTCCAGGGGGTCGCCGAGGGTGGCCGCCATGGCGGCCAGGGCCTCCTCCAGGACCGCGAGGTCGGCCTCCGTGCGGCGCGTCGCCGCATGGCGCACCGCCGCGGGCTCCACCACCTCGCGCAGTTCGCCGAGGTCGCGGATCAGCCGGGCGGTCGCCCCGCTGCGCATCTGCCAGCGCAGCACGTCGGCGTCCAGCAGGTTCCACGCCGAGCGCGGGCGCACGAACGTCCCGCGCTTCTGGCGGGCGTCGAGCAGTCCTTTGGCGGTCAGCACCTTGACGGCTTCGCGCAGTGCGCTCAGCCCCACGCCCAGCTCGGTGCCCAGCGCGGGCAGGTCCAGGACCGCGCCCTCGGGGGGTGTGCCGGCCAGGATGCGCCGGCCCAGCAGTTCGACGGTGCGGCCGTGGACGCCTCGGCCTCGATAGGAGGGCATGGACTCTCGCTTCTCGTGTGGCGGGGGGCCTCAGGCCGAGGTCTTGTAGGAACTCCAACCGCCGTCCACCAGCAGTGACGTGCCGGTGATGTAGGAAGCGTCGGGGGAGAGCAGGAAGGCGATGGCCGAGGCGACCTCGGCGGGCTCGCCGAGGCGGCCCGCGACCGTCTGGTCGACGCTCATCGCCACGTCGGCGTCGCTGACGCCGTCCCAGGCGCGGGTCAGGATCGGTCCGGGGAGAACGCTGTTGACCCGTACCTGCGGGCCGTACTCCACGGCCAGTTGCCGGGTCAGCCCGGTCAGTCCGGCCTTGGCCGCCGCGTAGGCGGGGCGCCCCGGGAGGCCGACGAGGGCGTGCACGGAGGAGACCGCCACGACGCTGCCCCGGTGGGCGCGCAGGTCGTCCAGGCAGGCCCGAACCCCCAGGAACGTCCCGGTCAGGCTCACACCGATCTGGGCGTCCCAGTCGGCCAGCGTCGTTTGGTGGGCGGGAGCGATGGTCACCCGGTAGGCGTTGCTGACCAGCATCGACACCGGTCCGAAGGCGTCGTTGGCGACGGCTGCCGCCCGGTGCCAGGACTCCTCGTCGGAGACGTCGCAGTACTGGAACAGCGCCGTGCCCCCGGCCGCGTCGATCGCCTGGGCCACCGCCCGGCCGCCCTCGGTGTCGATGTCGGTGACCAGTACCGACGCGCCATCCGCTGCCAGCCGTTGCGCGGTGGCGGCCCCGATGCCCCGGGCCGCGCCCGTGACCAGGGCGGTGCGGCCGTGAAAACGCCCGGCTGCGCCGGGCGGGGGGGCAAAGGACTGGGGGTCGGGCATGGTGCTCCCTGTCGCTGCGGGCCGGCGAATTCATTAATTATGAAAACTTATTGGGAGGTGTGTGTCTACCGTCACTCCGGCCCGCAACGCCGACCACCGCCCGCCTGCGGGGAGAGGAGCGTCGTTCCGCGCAGGCCGAAGCGGTCGGTCCTGCCTTTTTCGTCGCCGGAACCGGGCGCGCTCCCCAGAGGAGCGGCTCGGCCGCGCCCGCCGCGGTCACGGTGGCGAAACACCCGGGGGAGGGGAGACCCCGGGCATCGCCCGGTCCGGCCCCGAAGGGACCGGCGGGCGCGGCGGCCCCGAACCATGCGTCCGAGTGGTCCCCGACGCGGATCCCAGGCAGCGCCGCCCCGGGCCGCAACCGCACCGCGAACCCACCCCGTGGGCACCGGCCGCGCACGTCCAGTGCCCACCCCCACCCAGCCGAGGGCGGATGCGCGCCACCGCTGCCGTTCCCAGGGGGTGACCGCTGTCGGGTAGCGTCCCCGGTCCGCGCTCCCGGGCGTGTCCTGATTTTCCGTCCCGTCAGCCGGGCACGGCCCCGTCGGCGCCTCCACCGGTTTTCGACGGGCCGGGGGCGCGATCTCTTCACCGCGCCGACAAAAAATCGAGCGCCGGCCAACGGGGGAGCAACCACACGGTCGGTTCATCCGAATTCCGCCGGTGACCAGGGGAGAAGCCGCCCAGGGCGGACGTTTGCCCCGATCGCGACACATCCCCTCAGGGGTGGGGGCAGTGGCCTTTCAGGTGAAAAACGGTCCCGATCCACCAATCCGCTCGAAAAACGGCAACGGATAAGGAATGGGTCCGACGATCGATCGTGGGCCCGGTCCGTGTCGATCCACCTGGAAGGTCATCATGCGCACCATCTACCGACGTACCCTCGCCGTCGGGGTCTCCGGACTCTTCGCCTCCGCCCTGCTGCTGGGCGCCTCCGCGCCGGCCCAGGCCGCGGCCCCGCCCGCGCAGGGCTCCGCGAGCTCCTCGGGCCTGCTGGGCGGACTGTTCGGCGGTGGCGGCCTGATCAGCATCTTCATCGGCAACTACCAGATCAACAACTGACCTTCGCCGCGTTGCCGGCATCGAGGCCGCACCCCCATCGGGGTGCGGCCTCGCGCTTTGCGCGCGGGACCTTACCAAACGTCACTGAGCGGGATGCACGGCAAAAAATTTGTTTTCTGCCCGTTTCGTCGGGATGAAACGCCAGTTCGGTGGTCCTGTCCATCGGCCGGACAGCCGCAGCCGCAGGGGTTTTCGCTCCCGGGCCGCCTTGCTCGCCGTAATCGGGGAATGGCGTCCAGTCACCTCAAGTGACCTTGCTCACCCAAACTTCTTTCCCATTGGCCGCGAACCACCACCGATTGGAGTTTTCGGAGTGAAAGGAGGCCAAGGCGCACATGTCCTCGCGTGCCTCGCCGCCACAGCAGCGGATCGCGCCGCCACCGCGACCCGACTGACCCCCGCCCCGGGCCACACCGTTCCCGGCCCCCGACGCACTGGCCTGCGCCGGCTCCCCCCAAGAGCCCCGGCGCGATTGGAAGGTAAGCGATGACGAACGCCTCCGGATCCCCCCGTCTGCCCCTCACCGCCGCCCAGACCGGACTCTGGTACGCCCAGCAGCTCGACCCGGCCAACCCGGTCTACGCGATCGCCGAGTACATCGAGATCGAGGGTCCGCTGGACGTCGCCACCTTCCGCGCCGCGGTGCGCAGGGCCGTCCTGGAGACCGACGCCATCCACCTGCGCTTCGGGGAGGAGGACGGCCGGCCCTGGCAGCAGGTCGACCGCCCCGACGACTGGCAGCTCACCGTCGTCGACCTCACCGGCGAGACCGACCCCGCGGAGGCGGCCCGTGCCTGGATGCGCGACGACCTCGCCCAGCCTCTGGACGTGCACGGCGGCGCCCTGTTCGCCGAGGTGCTGTTCAGCCTGGGCCCCGAGCACTACTTCGTGTACCAGCGCGTCCACCACCTGCTGCTGGACGGCTACGGCGCCGTGCTGGTCCTGGGCCGCATCACCGAGATCTACGACGCGCTCGTCGCCGGCACCGACCCCGGCCCCGCGCCGTTCGGCTCGTTCACCGACCTCCTCGACGCGGACGCCGCCTACCCGGGCAGCCCGCAGCACGCCGACGACCTGGAGTTCTGGCGTGAGCGCACCGCCGGGACCGAAGAACCCGTCGGACTGGCCGGAACCCCGGCGCGCATGCCCCGCACGCTCCTGCGCGCCACCGCCCACCTGTCCCGTGCCGAGGCCAAGGCCGTCCTGGCCACGGCCCGCGCCCACCAGACCGGTATGCCGGCGGCGATCCTGACGGCGACCGCCGTCTACCTGCACCGCCTCACCGGTGCCCGCGACATCACCCTGGGCCTGCCGGTGACCGCACGCAAGGGCGGCCACGCCCGCTCGGTCCCCGCGATGCTCTCCAACATCGTTCCCCTGCGCGTGCGGGTACGCCCCGACGCCCCCGTCGGTGAACTCCTGCGCGAGGTCGCCGCCGAGACCCGTGCGGTCCTGCGCCATCAGCGGTTCCGCTACGAGGACCTGCTGCGCGCCGAGGGTGCCGCCGGGCGCCGGCTCACCGGCCCCTCGGTCAACATGCTGCCCGTCGCCGGGACGATGACCTTCGCCGGCCTCCCCGCCACCGCGCACAACCTCGCCATCGGCCCCGTGGACGACCTGTCCGTCATCGTGCACGGCGTCACCGCCGAGCGCGACATCCGCGTGGACTTCGACGCCAACCCCGACCTCTACGCCGCCGAGGACCTGGCCGACCACCAGCGCCGCTTCCTCGACCTGCTCGGCGCCTTCGCCGCCGCCCCCGAGACCCCCGTGGGAGCCCTGGCGCTGCTGGCCGAGCCCGAGCGCACCGCCCTGTTGGAGTCGGGGCGCGCCCCCGAGCGCGAGCGCCCCGCCCACACGGTCGTCGCCGAGTTCCAGCAGCGCGCCCGGCAGACCCCCGGGGCCACCGCCCTGGTCGCCCCCGACACCCGCCTCACCTTCGCCGAACTGGACGCCCGGTCCAACCAGCTGGCCCGCCACCTGCTCGCCCGGGGCGCACGCCCGGGAACGATCGTGGCCGTGCGCCTGCCACGCTGTGCGGACCTGGCCGTCGCCCTGCTCGCGGTGCTCAAGTCCGGTGCGGCCTACCTTCCGCTGGACCCCGGCTACCCCGCCGACCGGTTGGCCGCGATGACCGCCGACGCCCGCCCCGTCCTGACCCTGGCCCACACCGGGACCGCCGCGCACGACGCACCCGGCACCGTCGTGCTGGACGACGCCGACACCCGGGCCGCGCTCAAGGCCCTGGCCGACACCACCATCGGCGCGGGCGAGCGCCCCCGTCCCATCACCCCGGCCGACCTCGCCTACGTCATCTACACCTCCGGGTCCACCGGGCGCCCCAAGGGCGTGGCCGTGGAGCACGGTTCGCTGCTCAACCTGTTCCACTCCCACCGCGAGCAGGTGTTCGGTCCGGCCCGCGAGCGCGCCGGGCGCCCGCTGCGCGTGGCCCACACCGCGGGGCTGTCCTTCGACGCCTCCTGGGACCCCATCCTGTGGCTGGCCGAGGGCAACGAACTGCACCTGGTCCCCGACGAGGTCCGCCGCGACCCCCAGGCGCTGATGGCCCACCTGCATGCCGCGCGGATCGACGCCATCGAGACCACCCCCTCCTTCGCCCGCGCCCTGCTGGGCGAGGGACTGGCCACCCCGGGCGGCCCCACCGTCGTCGCCCTGGGCGGGGAAGCGGTGGACGCCGACCTGTGGCGTGCCCTCGCCGCGCTGGACCACGTCCGCGCCTACAACTTCTACGGCCCCACCGAGACCACCGTGGACAGCCTGATCGCCCCCATCACCGCCGACACCGAGCCCGACATCGGCCGCCCCGTGCCCAACACCCGCGCCTACGTCCTCGACAGCGGTCTGCACGCGGTCCCCGACGGCGCACCCGGCGAGCTCTACCTCTCCGGAGCCAACCTGGCCCGCGGCTACCTCGACCGCCCCGCCCTGACCGGCGAGCGGTTCGTCGCCGACCCCTTCGCCGCCGACGGCGCGCGCATGTACCGCACCGGCGACGTCGTACGCCGCCGCCCCGACGCCACGCTGCAGTTCCTGGGCCGCGCCGACGACCAGGTCAAGATCCGCGGCTTCCGCGTCGAGCCCGGCGAGATTGAGGCGGTCCTGCTGTCCCACCCCGACGTGGAACAGTCCGCGGTGGTGGTGCGCACCGACGCCGGGGACCCCCGCCTGGTCGGCTACGTCACCGGCACGGCCGACCCGGTCGAACTGCGCGAGCACACCGCCCGGATGCTGCCCGGCCACATGGTCCCCGCTCAGATCATGGCGCTGGACACGCTCCCGCTGACCCCCAACGGCAAACTCGACCGTGCCGCGCTGCCCCGCCCCGACGTCACCGGTACCGCGGGGGCCCGGGAACCCGGCACCCCCGAGGAGACCCTGCTGCGCGACCTCTTCGCCGACACCCTCGGCCTGGACGAGGTCGGCGTGGACGACGACTTCTTCGCCCTGGGCGGCCACTCCCTGTTGGCCACCCGGCTCATCGGGCGCATCCGCGACGCCCTGGGCACCGCACCGCCCATCCGCGACCTGTTCGAGCACCCCACCGTGGCCGGGCTGGCCACACGCCTGTTGGCCGGGGGGACCGACCGGCCGGTGCTCGCCCCCCGCGAGCGCCCCGAACGGATCCCGCTGTCCTACGCCCAGCGCCGCCTGTGGTTCCTCAACCGCTACGACCCCGCCTCGCCCGCCTACAACATCCCGGCCGCACTGCGCCTGCGCGGAGACCTCGACCCCGCGGCACTGCGCGGAGCCGTCGCCGACCTGGTTGACCGGCACGAGTCCCTGCGCACGGTCTTCCCCTGGACCGAGGAGGAACCGCGCCAGAACGTGCTGGCCGCCACCGATGCCGGACTGGACTACGCGGCCGTCTCCTGCACCGAGGCCGACCTCGCCCGCCTGCTGCGCGCGGAGTCCGCGCGCGGTTTCGACACCTCCGCAGAGCTGCCGCTGCGGGTCCGGCTGTTTCGCCTGGACTCCGGCGAGCACGTGCTGCTGCTGGTCCTGCACCACATCGCCGGCGACGGCTGGTCCCTGGCCCCGTTGGCCCGCGACCTGGCCGCCGCCTACTCCGCCCGCGTCACAGGAGGAGCACCCGCGCTCGCGCCGCTGCCGGTGCAGTACGCCGACTACACGCTGTGGCAGCGCGAGGCCCTGGGCGACGAGGACGACCCCGACAGCGACATCGCCCGCCAGCTCGCCTTCTGGCGCCGCACCCTGGCGGGGACGCCCGAGGAACTGGCCCTGCCCACCGACCGTCCCCGTCCCGCCGAGCCCAGCGGCCGCGGCGGCGCGGTTCCCGTGGAACTGCCCGCACGCCTGCACCGCGACCTGGCCGCCCTGGCCCGTTCGCGCGGCGCCAGCCTCTTCATGGTCCTACAGGCGGGGCTGGCCGCGCTGCTCACCCGCCTCGGCGCGGGAGAGGACCTGCCCATCGGCACCCCCGTCGCCGGGCGCACCGACCCCGCGCTGGACGATCTCGTCGGCTTCTTCGTCAACACTCTCGTCCTGCGCACGGACACATCCGGTAACCCGACCATGGGGCAGCTCGTGGACCGGGTGCGCGCCACCGACCTGGCCGCCTACGCCCACCAGGACGCCCCCTTCGAGCGCGTCGTCGAAGAGGTGCGCCCCGCGCGCTCCGCGGCCCGCCACCCGCTGTTCCAGACCATGCTCACCCTGCAGAACACCCCCGAGGCCCGGCTGGAGATGCCCGGTCTGCACGTCGGGACCGAACCGGGCGCCGACTCCGGCGCGGCCAAGTTCGACCTCTCGCTGAGCCTGGCCGAGCGCTTCGCCGAGGACGGAACCCCCGCCGGGGTGGCCGGCACCCTGGAGTACAGCGGCGACCTCTTCGACGCCTCCAGCGTCCGGGTGATCGCCGATCGCCTGGTCCGCGTCTTCCAGGCCCTGGCCGCCGACCCCGACACCCCCCTGTCCGAGACCGACATCCTGGCCCCCGGCGAACTGCGCGCCCTGGAGGCGGGCGCCCGAGGGCCCGTCCGCGCGGTGCCCGACACAACGATCGTCGGGCTCTTCACCGACCAGGCCCGCCGGACCCCCGGAGCGACCGCCGTGGTCGCGGGGAACCAGCGGCTCACCTTCGCCGACCTCGACGCCCGCTCCGACCGGTTGGCCCGCGTCCTCGCCGGACACGGCACCGGTACCGGCGACGTCGTGGCCGTCCTCCTGCCGCGCTCGGCCGACACGGTCGTGGCGCTGCTGGGCGTGCTCAAGAGCGGCGCCGCCTACCTGCCGGTGGACCTCTCCTACCCCAGTGAGCGCATCGCCCACATGCTCGCCGACTCCCGGCCCGCCCAGGTCGTCACCGGCGCGGCGGCCACGGTCGACATCGCCGTGGACGCCCCCGTGCTGCGCCTGGACGACCTTCCGCTGACCGTGCCCCGGTGCCCGGCGCCGGTCGGCCCCGCCGCCCACGACCTGGCCTACGTCGTCTACACCTCCGGGTCCACCGGGCGCCCCAAGGGCGTGGCCGTGGAGCACCGGGCCCTGGCCAACCTGTTCTACTCCCACCGCGAGCAGGTGTTCGGTCCGGCCCGCGAGCGCGCCGGACGTCCGCTGCGCATGGCCCACACCGCCGGTGTCTCCTTCGACGCCGCCTGGGACCCCATCCTGTGGCTGGTGGACGGCCACGAACTGCACGTGATCGACGACGAGACCCGCGGCGACGCCGAGCGCCTCACCGCCCATCTGCACGCGGTCGGCGCCGACGCCATCGAGACCACCCCCGCCTACGCCCGCCAGCTCGCGGCACTGGGACTGTTCGCCGACGGCGTCGGGCCGAGGGTCGTCGCCCTGGGCGGCGAGGCCGTGGACCCGGCCCTGTGGCGCACCCTGCGCGAGGTCCCCGGGCTCACCGCGCACAATTTCTACGGCCCCACCGAGGCCACCGTGGACAGCGTCACCGCCTCCGGCGACGACGAGCCCGAGCCCGTCATCGGCCGCCCCGTGGCCAACGTCGGGGCCCGGGTGCTGGACGCCCGACTGCGCCCGGTCCCGGCCGGCGTGGTGGGGGAGCTCTACCTGACCGGCGCGGGCCTGGCCCGCGGCTACCTAGGGCGTCCGGCCCTGACCGCGGAGCGTTTCATCGCCGACCCCGTCGCCGCCGACGGCACCCGCATGTACCGCACCGGCGACCTCGTCAGCCGCCGCCCCGACGGGGCCCTGCGCTTCGTGGGCCGCGTCGACGACCAGGTCAAGATCCGTGGTTTCAGGATCGAGCCCGGCGAGATCGAGGCGGTGCTCGCCGAGCACCCCGACGTCGCCCAGGCCGCCGCGGTGGTCGGCACCTCCAAGGCCGGCGACCCGCGCCTGGTCGCCTACGCCACCGCCCGGCCCGGCACCCGCCTGGACACCGCGGACGTGCGCGCCCGCGCCGCCGAGCGGCTGCCCGACTACATGGTGCCGGTGGCCGTGGTGGAACTCGCCGAACTGCCGCTGACCCCCAACGGCAAGCTCGACCGCGCGGCCCTGCCCGAGCCCGAGCCGGGCCCCGGCCAGGGCCGCCCGCCCCGCGGCGGTGACGAGTCGCTGTTGTGCGGCCTGTTCGCCGAGGTCCTCGGGGTGCCCACCGTGGGCGCCGACGACGACTTCTTCGCCCTGGGCGGCCACTCGCTGCTGGCGGTACGCCTCATCGCCCGGGTCCGAGCGGTCATGGGGGTCGAACTGGAGATCCGCACCCTCTTCCAACAGCCCACCGCCGCCCGCCTGGCAGCCGCCCTCGACAGCGGGCAGCGCGCCCAGCCGCCGCTGCGCCCGATGCCCCGCCCCGAGCGGCTTCCGCTGTCGCCGGCACAACAGCGCCTGTGGTTCCTCAACCGCATGGACGACACGGCCGCCGACTACAACATCGCGATGGCCGTGCGCCTGACCGGCGAGCTGGACACCCGGGCACTGCGCCTGGCCCTTGGCGACGTCACCGCCCGCCACGAGAGCCTGCGCACGGTCTTCCCCGACCTCGACGGCGTCGCCCACCAGCACGTCCTCGCCCCCGAGGAGGCCGCTCCGCCGCTGCTGATGTCGTTCCCCGGCTCCGAGGAGGCCCTGCGCGCGGAGATGGCGCGCGTCGCCGGCACCGGCTTCGACCTGGTGCACCAGACGCCGCTGCGCGCCCACCTGTTCCGCCTCCGCCCCGACGAGCACGTGCTGCTGCTGGTCCTGCACCACATCGCCGGCGACGGCTGGTCCACCGCGCCCCTTGCCCGCGACCTGTCCACCGCCTACACCGCGCGGGTGCACGGCACCGCGGCGCTGTGCTCCGACCTGACCGTGCAGTACGCCGACTACGCCCTGTGGCAGCGATCGGTCCTGGGCGAGGAGAGCGACCCGGCCAGTCCGGTCAGCCGCAGCCTCGACGCCTGGCAGCAGCGCCTGGCCGGCGCACCCGAGGAACTGCGCCTGCCCGCGGACCGCCCCCGCCCGGCCTCCTCGGCGCAACCGGCCGCCACCGTCGCGGTACGCATCGACGCCGCCCTGCACCGCCGACTGCTGGACCTGGCCCGCGGCTCCTCGGCCAGCCTGTTCATGGTCCTGCAGACCGGTCTCGCCGCGCTCTACACCCGCCTGGGAGCCGGAGAGGACATCGTGCTGGGCAGTCCCGTCGCTGGGCGCACCGACCCCGCGCTGGACGACCTCGTCGGGTTCTTCGTCAACACCCTGGCGTTGCGCACCGACACCTCCGGCAACCCCGGCTTCGCCGAACTGCTGGAGCGGGTGCGCGCCGGCGACCTCGACGCCTTCGACGACCAGGACGTGCCCTTCGAACGGGTCGTGGAGCGGCTGCGGCCGTCGCGTTCGCTGGGCCGCCACCCGCTGTTCCAGACCATGCTGACCCTACAGAACACCGAGACCCCCACCCTGGAGTTGCCCGGCCTGGACGTCCGGCCCGAACCGGAGGTCAGCGGGGGAGCGGCCAAGTTCGACCTGTCCTTCAGCCTCGCCGAGAGCGAGGACCACCTCGGTGCGGCCGACGGCATCCTGGGCACCCTGGAGTTCAGCACCGCCATGTTCGACGCCGCCACCGCCACCACCATCGCTGAGCGCTACGTGCGGCTGCTGGAGGCCGCCGCGGCCAACCCGCGCACCCCGATCGGACGCCTCGACATCCTGACCCGCGCCGAGCGCACCGGGCTCCTGGAGAAGGGGCGCGGCCCCGAACGCGTGGCGCCCGCCGCCACCGTCGTCGACCTCTTCGAGTACCAGGCCCAGGCCGCCCCCCGTGCCGTTGCGGTGGTCGCCGGCGGCGAGCGCCTGGACTTCGGCACGATCAACGCCCGGGCCAACCTCCTGGCCCGCACCCTCGTCGAGCAGGGAACCGGCCCCGGAGACGTCGTGGGGGTCCTGCTGCCGCGCTCGGCCGCAACGGTCGTGGCGCTGCTGGGCGTGCTCAAGTCCGGCGCGGCCTACCTGCCCCTGGACCCCGATTCGCCCGACGAGCGCCTCGCGGGGATGCTCGACGACGCCGGCCCGGCCCAGGTGATCACCGTTCCCGAGCTGCGGGAACGCTTCGCGGCACGCCACCCCGCCCTGTTCCTGGGCGACACCGCCCCGGGCGGACCGTCCCGGCCGGGGGCCGGGGCCGACCTGTCCGACACCGAGCGCGTCCGCCCCTTGAGCGGCACCGACACCGCCTATGTCATCTACACCTCGGGTTCGACCGGGCGCCCCAAGGGGGTGGAGGTCGAGCACGCCGCACTGGTGAACCTCTTCGCCAGCCACCGGGCCGAACTGTTCGCGCCCACCCGTGAACGGCTCGGCCGGCGTCCCAGGGTCGCCCACACCGCGGGCGTCGCCTTCGACGCCTCCTGGGACCCGATGCTGTGGCTGGTGGACGGGCACGAACTGCACGTCATCGGCGACGACGTGCGCCGGGACTCCGCCGGCCTCGTCCGTTACCTCGCCCACGAGGGAATCGACGCCATCGAGACCACCCCCAGCCACATCCGCCGACTCCTCGCCGAAGGTCTGCTCGACGGCGACCGGGGCCCCGGAGTGGTCGCCCTGGGCGGCGAGGCGGTGGACGCCGACCTGTGGCGCACGCTCACCGAGCACGCCGGGGTGCGCGCCTACAACTTCTACGGGCCCACCGAGACCACCGTGGACAGCCTGGTCGCCCCCATCGAGGTCGGGCAGGCCCCCACCATCGGGCGCCCCGTCGGCAACAGCCGGGCCTACGTGCTCGACGGCGGTCTGCACCCCGCTCCCGTCGGCGCCGTCGGTGAGCTCTACATCGCCGGCGCCGGCCTGGCCCGCGGCTACCGCAGCCGTCCAGCGCTGACCGGTGAGCGGTTCGTCGCCGACCCCTTCGCACCCGCGGGGGAGCGGATGTATCGCACCGGGGACCTGGCGCGCTGGCGCGCCGACGGAACCCTGGAGTTCATGGGCCGCGCCGACGACCAGGTCAAGGTCCGGGGTTTCAGGATCGAGCCCGGCGAGATCAGCGCCGTCCTCGCTGAGCACCCCGACGTCGCCGAGGCCGCGGTGGTCGCCCACACCGGCGACAACGCCGGAACCCGCCTGGTCGCCTACGTCGTCGGCCGCACCCGTCCGGGGCCCGGCCCCGACGAACTGCGCCGCCACCTCGCGGCCACCCTGCCCGAGTACATGATGCCCGCGCTGTTCGTCCCGGTCGAAGGGCTGCCGTTGACCCCCAACGGCAAGCTCGACCGCGCCGCCCTGCCCGACCCCGGCGAGGGCGCGGCCACCGACCGGATCCACGGTGTCCCGCGTACTCCGCGCGAGGCCGAGCTGTGCACGCTGTTCGCCTCCGCCCTGGACCTGCCGCGCGTGGGCGTGCACGACGGGTTCTTCGAGCTGGGCGGCCACTCGCTGCTGGCCCCGCAACTGGCCGCGCGGGTCGGCGAGGCGCTGGGCGCCCCGGTCACGGTGCGGATGCTCTTCCAGGCGCCCACCGTCGCCGAACTGCTCGCCGCCGTCGACGACGGCGCCGAGGAGGGGGGCCTCGACCGGGTCCTGGCCCTGCGCCCCACCGGTTCGGCGACCCCGCTGTTTTGCGTCCACCCCGCCGGCGGTCTGGCCTGGAGCTACTCCGGGCTGATGCGTCACCTGGGCACCGAGCACCCCATCTACGGCCTCCAAGCGCCCGGCCTGGTTCCCGGTGAGCGCGACGCGGACCCCGCAGCCACCCTCACCGCACTGGCCGACGACTACATCGACCACATGCAGCGGGTCCAGCCCGAAGGGCCCTACCACATCCTGGGCTGGTCCTTCGGCGGCAACATCGCCCATGCCCTGGCCGCACGGCTGCGCGAGCGGGGCGAACAGGTGGACACCCTGGCGATCCTGGACGCCTACCCCACCAAGCAGGAGTCCAACGCCGACTTCGGCGGGGAGAGCGCCATGTTCGCCGCACTGGTGCACGCGCTGGGCTACGAGGCCGAACCCGAGGAACTGGTCGGCCTGGACGCCACCAAGATCCTGGAGATCTTCCACCGCAACCACAATCCCATGAGCAGCCTGGACGAGGCGACCATCCGCTCCATGGTGCACAGCTTCGGCCACCACGCCGCACTGCTGCGCACCGAGGAGCCGGCCCGTTTCGACGGCGACCTGCTGTTCTTCACCGCCACCCTGGACCGCAACCCCGGCGACCCGCTGGCCCGGACCTGGGAGCCCTACGTCTCGGGCGCCATCGAGGACCACCCGGTCGAGTGCGCCCACGCCCAGATGACCCAGGACGGACCCCTGTCGGTGATCGGGCCGGTCCTGGCCGACCGCCTGGAGCGTGCGGTGCGCAACGCCCGCTAGCGATCACCTCCCTCTTCGACCCGAACCGGCGCTTCGCCGGGACAGTACAGAAAGGCACCACCATGCAGAACCCCTTCGACGACTCCGACGCCCGTTTCCTCGTGCTCGTCAACGACCAGGACCAGCACTCCCTGTGGCCGGGATTCGTCTCCGTGCCCGCCGGCTGGGTCGTCCTGCACGGCCCCGACGACCGCCAGGTGTGCCTGGACTACATCGAGCGCAACTGGACCGACATGCGCCCGCGCCGCGTGCGCGAGCTCGACCGCGTCTGATCCAGACCCCAGCGCCGCCCCGTGCCCGCCGCGACGGGCACGGGGACGGCGGCCCTTCCCGTATGAGGAGAGACACCAGACATGGGCCACCCGGCACACGTCATAGAAGTCGACGGGCTCACCAAGTCCTTCGGGGCGCATCGCGCTCTCAAAGGCATCGACCTGCATGTTCCCCGCGGTCACGTCCTGGGGCTGCTCGGGCCCAACGGCGCGGGCAAGACCACCACCGTGCGTATCCTGACCACGCTGCTGCGCCCCGACGCCGGACGCGTCATGGTCGCCGGGCACGACGTGGTGCGCGATCCGGCCGCCGTACGCCGCCGGATCGGGTTGTCCGGCCAGTTCGCCGCGGTCGACGAGAAGCTCACCGGTTACGAGAACCTGCGCATGGTCGCCCGCCTCTACGGGATGACGCGCCGCAGGGCAGCGCAGCGGGCCCGCGAACTGCTGGAGCGCTTCCGTCTCGCCGACGTCGGCGACCAGCGCGCGGGTGCCTACTCCGGGGGCATGCGCCGGCGCCTGGACCTGGCCGGTGCGCTGGTGGCCGAACCCGACGTGGTGGTCCTGGACGAGCCCACCACCGGACTCGACCCGCGCGGCCGGCTCGACACCTGGGAGGTCGTGGGCGAACTCGTCGCCGACGGCACCACCGTGCTGCTGACCACCCAGTACCTGGAGGAGGCCGACCAGCTCGCCCACAGCATCGCCGTCATCGACCAGGGCGTCGTCATCGCCCGCGGGACCGCCGACGAGCTCAAGGCCAGGGTCGGGGGAGGCCGCATGGACTTCGTGGTGGCCGACGCCGCCGACGTGCCGGCCGCGGCCGGGCTCATCGCCCGCAGCGGTGCCGCCGAACCCGTGGTGGACGCCACGGCCCGGCGGATCTCGATCGCGGCGTCCGGCGGCCACGCCGCGCTCACCGACGCGTTGGGCGCCCTTGAACGCGACGGCATCCAGGTCCTGGACGCGGCCCTGCGCAGGCCCACCCTCGACGACGTGTTCCTGGAGCTGACGGGGCACGCCGCCCGGGAACCCGGGCCGGCTCCGGCACTGGCCGGTGCGGGAGGTACGGCGTGAGCGTCCTCACCCGGGCCGCCACCGACTCCGGTGTCGTGGCCCATCGCAACCTGCTCAACATCGTGCGCACACCGGGATCGCTGGTCACCGGTGTCGTGCAGCCCGTCATGTTCGTCCTGCTCCTGGCCTACGTCTTCGGCGGCAGCCTGGGCGGGGACGGTTACCGCGAGTTCCTCATCGGCGGGATCTTCGCCCAGACCCTCACCTTCAACGCCTCCTTCACCGCCATCGGCCTGGCCAACGACCTCCAGAAGGGCCTCATCGACCGGTACCGGTCACTGCCGATGTCGCGGGTGTCGGTGATCCTGGGGCGTACGCTCTCGGACCTGGCCACCAGCACGCTGTCCCTGGTGGTGACCGCCCTGTGCGGGCTGGCCATCGGCTGGCGGGTCAACAACGGACTGGGCGACGCGATCCTCGGCTTCGCGCTCCTGCTCTTCTTCGCCTTCGCGGTGTCGTGGATCGGCGCGGCCATCGGCCTGGCCGCGCGCAGCGTCGAGGTCGCCCAGAGCCTCGGACTGATCTGGTTGTTCCCGGTGACGTTCGTCTCAGGAGCGTTCGTGTCCATCGCCGCGATGCCCGGTCCGCTGCGCGTCATCGCGGAGTGGAACCCCGTCACGGCGGTGGCCTTCGCCGCGCGCGAGCTGTTCGGCAACCCGGCCCCGGCCGGTCTGCCCCAACCGTCGGGCTGGCCGGCGGAGAACGCGGTGCTCTACGCCCTGTTGTGCTCGGTCGCCATCATCGCGGTGTTCGCACCCCTGGCCATGCGCCAGTACCGCCGCATCAACCGCGGCTGAGAGGGCGCGACCGGTGCCCGGGGCCGATGGTCGACGTCGGCGGGGCCCTGCCCGCAGGCGTTTTCGGGCCGGGCCGCCACGACCCGAGCACTGCACGCGGTTCGTAAGGTATCGGGTGGATCGTTGGCTTTTCGGAGTTTTCGCGGCGGTACGTAGCAAGGCTCCCCGCCCGGACAGGGCGGGGACGACACACGATCGATGAGGAGTCGACTGATGGGGATCGGCACGACGGGCGCGGTGGTCACAGGGCTGGGCGCCACGACACCGCTTGGCGGGGACGTGGCCTCCACCTGGGCGGCGCTCGTGGCGGGGGAGAACGGGATCAGCCCGATCGAGCAGGACTGGGCGGTCGACTTCCCCGTGCGCATCGCCGCCCAACTGCGCGTGGAGCCCACCGAGGTTCTGGACCGGGTGCAGGCCAGGCGGCTGGACCGCTGCGAGCAGATCGCCCTGGTCGCGGCGCGCGAGGCGTGGGCCGATGCGGGTAGCCCCGACGTCGACCCCGAGCGCCTGGCCGTGGTCGTGGGCACCGGAACCGGCGGCGCCCTCACCATGCTGGGCCAGCACGACATCCTCAACGCATCGGGCAGCCGCCGCGTCTCCCCGCTCACCATCCCCAAACAGATGGCCAACGGCCCCGCGGCCTGGGTCAGCATCGAACTGGGTGCCCGCGCCGGTGCGCACACTCCCGTCAGTGCGTGCGCCTCGGGCGCCGAGGCCATCGCCCTGGGCCTCGACCTCATCCGCCTGGGGCGCGCCGACGTCGTCGTGGCCGGAGGCGCCGAGGCGTGCATCCATCCCCTGACCCTCGCCGGATTCGCCCAGGCCCGCGCCCACTCCACCCGCAACGACGAGCCCGAGCGGGCCTCGCGCCCCTTCGACAGCGGTCGTGACGGGTTCGTCATCGGAGAAGGCGCCGCCCTGCTGGTCCTGGAGAGCGCGGAGTTCGCGGCCGCGCGCTCCGCCCGCATCCACGCCGCCCTGGCCGGCACCGGAGTGAGCTCCGACGCCCACCACATCACCGCCGGCAGCCCGGAGGGCCAGATGCGGGCCATGCGCATGGCGCTCTCCTCGGCGGGCCTCGCCCCCGAGCAGGTCGCACACGTGCACGCCCACGCCACCTCCACACCGGTGGGCGACGCCATCGAGGCCCGCTCGATCACCGAGGCGATCGGTGTGCACCCTTCCGTCACCGCGACCAAGTCCATGACCGGCCACCTGTTCGGCGCGGCCGGTGCCCTGGGGGCGTTGTCGACGGTCCTGTCGGTGCGCGACGGGGTGGTGCCCCCGACCCGCAACATCGACGAGCTCGACCCCGAGATCGGCCTGGACGTGGTCACCGGCGCGCCCCGCCGCGGCCCCGTGAACGCGGCGGTGACCAACTCCTTCGGCTTCGGCGGCCACAACGTCTCACTGGCGTTCACCTCGATGCCCTGACCCGCCCGCACCCGCGTGCCGGGACGGCGACACGCCCCCGTCCCGGCACGCGGCCACGTCTTTGCCTCCTGGGGGACCGGAACCCGGACCACCAGGAAAGACGCCTGCCGTTCAGACGCCGGGCAGCCGGGGTACGGCCGCGCGCAGCGTCCGGGTGGAGGCGTGCTGCGGCGCGTGCAGCACCTGACGGGTCGGCCCCTCCTCCACGACGCGCCCCCGATGCAGCACAGCGGTGCGCTCGCACAGCCGTTCCACCACCGCCAGGTCGTGGCTGATCAGCAGGTAGGACAGTGCGTGGCGTTCGCGCAACCGCTCGAACAGCTCCAGGACCCGCGCCTGCACGGTCACGTCCAACGCACTGGTCGGCTCGTCCAGGACCAGCACACGGGGCTGCACCGCCAGGGCCCGGGCGATCCCGACCCGCTGGCGCTGTCCGCCCGACAACTCGTGCGGGAAACGACGGGCGTGTTCGGCGTCCAGACCGACATCGGCGAGCAGCTCGACGACCCGCGCGGCCTCGGCCCCGCGCGGCACCAGGCGGTGCACCCGCAGCACCTCCGTCAAGGCCGAACCCACCCGCATCCGCGGGCTCAGCGCGCCCTCGGTGTCCTGGAAGACGACCTGCACCGCCTTGCGGTAGGCGCCCAGGCGCCGCATCCCCAGCACGTCGGCGCCGTTGTAGCGCACCGTCCCCGACTGCGCCCGCACCAGGCGCAGCACGGCCCGTCCCACGGTGGACTTCCCCGATCCGCTCTCGCCGATCAGTCCCAGCCCCGCCGGGCCGTCGGGCAGGGTCAGGCTGACCCGGTCCACCGCCAGGGTGCCTCCGTAGCGCACCGTCAGATCCCGTACCTCAAGCACCGTCGGCCTCCTCTTCGCCCGACCCCAACCGCAGGGCCGCGGCGAGTAGTTCACGGGTGTAGTCCGCACGGGGTGCGGTGAGCAGTTCCGGCGCCGGCCCCTGCTCCACCAGCCGGCCGGCGCGCATGACCGCGATCCGATCGCACAGGGCCCCCAGTACGGCCAGGTCGTGGCTGATGAACAGCACCGCCACCCCCTCGCTGTCGCGCAGCGCCCCCAGCAGCGCACAGATCTCGGCCTGCACGGTCACGTCCAATGCGCTGGTCGGCTCGTCGGCCACGAGCAGCCGGGCGCCCAGCGCCAGCGCCAGCGCGATCGCGACACGCTGGAGCTGGCCACCCGAGAGCTGATGGGGATAACGCCTCAGGTGCGCTGTCTCCAACCGCACCTTCGCCATCGCCTCCGCCGCCCGCTGCCGGGCCCGGCCCCGCGAGTCCCCGTGCAGCCGCAGGGCCCGCAGCATCGTCGTCCCCACGGTGAGCACCGGGTTGAACGCCCCGGCGGGACTCTGCGGGATGAGCGCCATGGTGCTCCCGCGCAACTGTTGGAGCCGCCGCCGGCGCGCTCCCACGAGCTCCTCGCCGGCCAGGACCACGCTGCCCGTGACCCGGGCGCCGGCGTACTCGCTCAGGCCGAGTACGGTCAGGCCGGTCAGGGACTTGCCCGCCCCGCTCTCGCCGGCCAGACCCAGGATCTCGCCCTCCGCCAGGTCCAGGCGGGCGAGGTCCACCACCGCACGCGTGCCGAAGGACACCGTCAGATCCCGCACGCTCAACAGCACCGCCATGACTACCCCGCCTCCGTGGTCCCGGGGCGGCGCCGCGGCATGCGCCCCCGTGGTGACGTCGAGCGCGGGTCCAGACGGTCGCGCAGCGCGTCCCCGGTGAGATAGCTCAGCGCCGCGACCCCCATGATGGCCAGCCCGGGGAAGGTGCCCACCCACCAGTGGGTCGCGAAGTGGTTCTGCGACTCCTGCACCATCAGCCCCCAGTCCGCGGTCGGCGCCTGCGCGCCCAGCCCCAGGAACGACAGCCCGGACGCCACCAGGATGACCCCGCCGATATCGGTGGACGCCTGGACCAGCAACGGGGTGGTGGTGCCGGGCAGTACGTGGCGCAGCATGATCCGGCAGTGCCCCAACCCCAGCGCCCGGCACGCCTCGACGTGGCGCCGCCCCGCGACCGACGCGGCCTCACCGCGTACCAGCCGCGCGTACCAGGGCCACCAGGTGAGCGCCAGGGCAATGGTCAGCCCCACGACCCCGCGCGGCAGCACCGCTGCCAGCGCCAAGGCCAGCAGCAGCGCGGGGACGGCCAGGAAGACATCGGTGAGGCGCATCAGGATCTCGTCGACCCACCCCCCGAAGTATCCGGCGACCAGTCCCACGGCCGTCCCCACCACCACCGCCGAGGACACGACGAGTACCGCGATCGCCGGGCCCGTCCGCAGGCCGTACACGACCCGCGAGAACACATCGCGCCCCAGGTTGTCCGTGCCCATCCAGTACGTGGCCGAGGGCGCCAGCAACCGCGCCGAGGAGTCGGTGGCGGTCCCCGCGTGTTCGGGGTGGGGGACCAGCAGGGGGGCGGCCAGTGCGGCTGCCGCGAGCAGCACGAACACTCCCGCGCAGACCGCCAGGGCAGTGTGCGTGACCGGTCGGCGATCAGTGGTCACCGGAGCCCCATCCGTGGGTCGAGGGCCGCCTGCAGCAGGTCGACGAGCAGGTTGGCCGCGATGTAGAGCAGCGCCACCAGCAGGGTGACGCCCACGATCGCCGGCAGGTCGACGACGTCGGCCGAGGCCGCGGCGTAACCGCCCAGCCCCGGGTAGGCGAAGATCGCCTCCACCAGGAAACTGTTGACCAGCGAGTAGCCGAAGATCAGCGCGCAGGTCTGTAGGACCGGGTTCCAGTTGGGGCGCAGCGCGAAGCGCGCCAGCACGGTCCGTTCGGGAAAGCCCAGGGCGCGGGTCATCTGCACGTGCGTCTCGCCCAGCGTGTCCAGGACACCGGCCCGCACCAGCCGGGTGATGACCGCGACCGGGTAGGCCGCGACCACCAGCGCGGGCAGCACCAGGTGGTCGAAGACGCTCGCGGCCATCGGCAGGTTCCCGGTGAGCAGCGCGTCCAGCAGCGGCATCCCGGTTATGCGGACCAGCGGGTTGGCCGCCAGGACCGCAGGGTCGTAGCTGCCGGCCACCGGCAGCAGCCCCATCCGGGTGGCGAAGAACATCTGCATGAGCAGAGCCAGCCAGAACACCGGTACCGACCCGCCGAGGACCGCACCCGTGCGTACCAGCAGGTCGGGCGAGCGGTGCGCCCAGCGCGCCGCGACCAGCCCGGCGGGCACCCCTACCAGCAGTCCGATGAGCAGTCCGGCCAGGACCAGTTGCAGGGTGTTGGGGAGCAGGGCCAACAGGTCGTCGAGGACCGGCCGGTGGGTGCGCACCGAGATCCCCCAGTCGCCGCGCAGCACCCCACCCAGGTAGCCGCCGATCTGCTGGGGCAACGGGAGGTCGAGCCCCAGCTCCGCACGGACCCGGTCCCGCTCGGCGGGGCCGGCGCGCGGCCCCGCCCAACCGGCGGCAGGATCGCCGGGTACCACGCGTGCGATGACGAAGGTCAGGACGACCACGCCGAACGCGACGAGCGCGGACAGCCCGATCCTGCGGGCCGCGTAGCTGAGCACCGTGTCTCCTGGAGGACGTAAGGGGCGGGGCACCCGTGCACGGGTGCCCCGCCCGGGCCGGGCCGTCGGGGTCAGGCCGGCGTGTAGTCGTGCACGAAGGCGACGTTGGCGTACATCGGGTTGTCCACGAACCCGCCGACCCCGGTGCTGACCGCGCGCAGGTAGCGGCGGGTGCCCAGGAACAGCGCGGGGGAGTCCTCGACGAGGATCTCCTGCATCTGCCGGTACATTTGCGCGGCCCCGTCCTCGTCGGTGGCCGTCACCGCGCCCACGTCGTCGATGAGGGCGTCGAGCTCGGGGTTGGAGTAGTACGCGAGGTTGAACACGCTCTCCTCCTCGGTGCGGAAGAGGTTCTGGTACCACGAGATCGGCTGGGGGTCGTCGGGCCACCAGTACATGAGCAGGATGTCCTGGCGGTCCTCCGGGTCGGCCTCAAGCGCCCGCGGCCACTGCGCGGAGTCCCAGGGCAGAGCCTCCACGCCGAGTTCGACGCCCACGTCGGCCAACTGCGACTGCATCAGGCTGACCATGGTGGCGATGTCCTCGTCGCCCTCGGTGTAGGTCAGTTCCAAGGACAACTGCTCGCCGTCGCCGTAACCCGCCTCCCGGAGGAGCTCCTCGGCGGCCCCGGGGTCGTGCCCCAGAAGACCGGCGTCGTCCTGGTGGCCGAGCAGGCCCTCGGGGATCACCCCGTCGGACTCCACGAACACGCCCTCGGAGGTGTCGATCAGTTCGGCGTAGTCGATCGCGTGCGCCACCGCTCGGCGGACCAGGGGGTCGTTCAACGGAGCCTTCTCCGTGTTGAGCAACCCGAACAGGTTCTGCCAGGAGGTGGTGTCGGTGACGGTCACGGTGTCGTCGTCGCGCAGACCGTCGAGCAGCTGCGCGGGCATACTCTGCACGTAGTGCGCCTGCCCCGACTCCATGAGCTGGGCGGCGGTGGAAGGCTGGGACACGACCCGGTACAGCACCTTCTCGTAGTGCGGACCCTCCCACCCCTTCCAGTAGTCCGCGTACTGGGTCAGGGCCAACTCGTTCTCGTCGCCGGGACGCCACGACTCCACCGTGTAGGGGCCGGTGCCGAACGACACGGCCTCGAAATCCTCGTCGGAGGACGGGATCTCGTAGACGTAGGCGCCGTAGGAGGCCGAGCTGATCAGGTCCAGCGGAGCGGCGTAGGACAGCTCGAACTCCACGGTCGAGGCGTCGGGAGCGCTGATCGACTCCACCGGGTCCCACAGGTAGGCTGCCCCCGAGCCCTTGTCGATGGTGCGTTCGATGGCGTCCTTCACCGCCGTCGCGTCCATCGGCGCCCCGGAGTGGAAGGTGACGTCCTCCCGCAGGGTGAACGTCCAGGTGGTGCCGTCGTCGGACCTCGACCATTCGGTGGCCAGCAGCGGCTCGACCGCTGAAGTCTCAGAGTTGTACCTGGTCAGCGTCTCGTAGATGTTGGGGAAGGCGAAGAGCTCGTTGGAGTAGGAGGCGGCGGGGTCCCACTCGGTGACCACCTCGGTGGGGGCCAGGTAGGTGAAGGTCGTGGAGTCGGCTTCGGAGGTTCCGTATCCGCCTGCGGAACACGCCGATACCAGCAGGGTCGCGGCGGTCGCCGCCGCGCCCAGGGGCAGAGCACGGTGGCTGCGAGAGCGTGCGGGGGAGGGCTCTGTCGGTGTCATCTTCTTCTGCTCGTCGTCGATGGGCCGGTCCGCGGCGTTGCCGCGGGCGGTGCGGGCCGTTGCCACCGGTTCGGGGACCGAGGACAGCGATCGGGCGGTGTCCTCCCGGTCGGAGGTCACATCCTGCTCAGAGGCCCCGCGGCCTTCACGCGCACCCGGACTGCCGGCTCGCGCAGATAGGACAACGGGATCTCGTCGATCTCGATGATCTCAACAGAGTCGGGTGCGGCGCCCGCCGCAATGGCACTCTCCACGGCCGCCCCGCGCGCCTCGTCCAGGACCCGGGCCCGGTCGCTCTCGCGCGACCCCACGGAGAAGACGCGGTCGACGTTGCCGCTCACGGTGCCGATCGCCGCGCCGATGGCGTTGGCCACGTCGTAGTGGTCGGGGCGGATGACCGTTGTGACCCCGGGCAGGCCCTCGGGAACGAGCACGCTTCCCCCGCCCACCGCGATCAGCGGCAGGTCGCCCCGGGTGACCTTGATCCGGTCCACCGCATCGGCGATGCGCTGGTCGCACACCTTCAATGCGGCGGCCAGCAGGGGATGAGTACTCGGCGCAGGTGCGCGGTCGCCGATCGTGGCGCGCCCCGCGGCAACGGCGGCGTCGGACAGGGTCGCCGTGGGGCCGCCGAAGACGAGGGCCTTCTCGCCCAGCTCGTAGCCCACGCTGCGCGGACCGACCGTCACACCGCCGGGCGAACCAGCGACCGTCGTGCCGCCGCCGATCGCGATGCTGACCAGGTCGGGCATCCGGAAGTTGGTGGCGACACCGCCGATCTCGACCCCGAAGGCCGACTCCCGCGGGAACGACTGGGCCAGGGCGCCGATGTCGGTCGAGGTACCGCCAACGTCGGCCACGAGCGCATCCGACACCCCGGTCAGGTAGGCCGCCCCGCGCAGGCTGTTGGCGGGGCCGCTGCCGATGGTCAGCACCGGTGTCCGCTCGGTGGACTCCAGGCTCATCAGGGTGCCGTCGTTCTGTGCGAAGTAGGGCACCGCGTGGTCCAGTCCCTGCTCCCGCAGCGCCTCTTCGATGGCCCGGATCACGTGTACCGCGACCCGGCCCAGTGCGGCGTTGAGGATCGTGGCGTTCTCCCGTTCCAACAGCCCCAGCGACCCCACCTGGTGCGACAACGAGACGGGAATGTCGCCCAGCTCCCGCCGCACCGTGGCCAGCGCCAGCTCCTCGTGCCGCGGCGAGACCGGTGCGAAGACGCTGGAGACGGCCACCGCCTCGGCCCCGCTCCGGGCCGCCTCCGCGCAGAAGCGCGCAACGGCGTCGGTGTCGAAGGGGGTGCTGTCGCTGCCGTCCAGCTCCAGTCCGCCGCGCACGATCGCCGAGTGCGCGCTCACGGCGGTGCGCAGGCTCGCGGGCCAGCCGTACATGGGGCGAACCGCGTTGGAGGCGGGTGCGCCCACGCGCAGCGCGGCCACCCGCACCAGGTTGCTGCGCTCCAGGAGGGCGTTCGTGGCGTGCGTGGTGCCGATCATGACGTGGCCCACCCGCTCCGCCGCCACACCGGGAGCGGCGAGCACCGCCTCCAGCGCCGCACCGATCCCACCGTTGACGTTGGCGGTGGTGGCGACCTTGGCGCGGGCGAGCGGGGCGCTGGAACCGTCCAGCACCACCGCGTCGGTGTTGGTGCCGCCCACGTCCACGCCGATACGCAGGTCGGTTCGTGGTGTCGTGCCGGTCATCGGGTCTCCTCCGCCGCAGTGGTGCCGCCCGTCGAGCCGATCGGCTCGTAGTCGAAGTCGTAGCCGAAGGCACGGGGCCCCACGAGCTCCAGGCCCCGGGGACTGCGCCAGATATCGGGGGAGGGCAGTACCAGCAGGCTCACGCGCTGGCCGTAGCGCAGCAGCTCGGTGAAGATCACGTCGCTGGTCTGGGCGTCCAGGAGGGTGATGATGTCGGGGACGGATGCCAGGATCTCACCGTCCTCCATGACCACCAGGTTCTCGTTCTGGATCTCCACGCGGACGAGGCGGCCCTTGTCCTCGCGGATGCCGTCGATGAGGACGCTGCCGCGCACGAAGCCGTCCACGGTGCGCCGGTACACGTCGCTGACTTTGCCGTTGATCAGGACCCGACCGTCGAGGTGGCGAAGCACCCCGCCGATGCGGTCGTGGCGTGCCGAGGAGATGACCTCACCGATACGGATGGCCTTGCTCACGCTGCCCAGCACCGTGGCGGTGCGGGCCTGGGCGCCGGTCAGGATGTGGTCGGAGGTGCAGGCGAACCCGCCGAAGGCGACCGCCACGGCTCGCGCGACGCGCTCCAGCCAGTGGGCGTCCATGTCGCGGAACATCATCGAGTGGCCGCGCTCGTCCACCAGGGCGGTGGGGGTGGCGGGGATGCCGGCGAGGTGCATGCTGATCATCTGCATCTCGGGGTAGGCACGTCCCATGCCGTCGGCGTCCACCAGTGGCAGTCCGGCGTGGGCCGCCCACATCACCGGGAGCAGGGCGTTGTTGCCGCCCACCTCGCTGGCCATCATCGCGTGGACGGGGCGACCGGTCTCGCGCTCGATCATGGCCCGCAACCATCGCCCCTGCTCGGGGTTGCCGATCTTCTCCAGCGTGATGTCGGGGGAGCCCAGGCCGGCGACCGGAAGCACCAGTTCGTCGTCGGGGACGGCATCCACCGGGATCACCTCGACCGGTCCCAGCTCTTCCACCGCCTGGAGCGCGGCGAGCAGGCCGACCTGTGTCGATCCGCCTCCGCCGGCACCCAGTATGGCTGCGCCTCGGGCATAGTCGGGCAGATTGTTCACGTCGAGTAGCACTGTTCGATCCTAGGAACATCCGACCTTTTGTGCCTTGGGCCCTCGGCACCCCGGTTTTCGGTTTTTTGGTCGTGGTGCACAATAAACACCATGCCGAAACTGTCGGAAGTGCTTTCTAGTCCAGGATTGGAAGCGCTTTCGTATGTGATTGCGGATGTTCCTGAGCGGAACGTGGGCGACGTCACCATGATATGGGACCCGGGGGAACTCGCCAAAGTTCCGTCGAATACCGCTGTCGTACTGGCATCGCCCATGACACAGGCGATGAGCGACTACCAACTGGACGTATGGTGCCGCACGGTCGGCCAGCGCCGGGTCAGCGCTCTGCTGCTGCTGGGCTATCCGGCCGAGGACGTCCCCCGCACCGCGCAGCGGATGGCCGCGCGCTACGGATTCGTCCTGGCCTGTCTGCCTCTCGGCGCCGACGAGAGCGCGGTACTGCGCGACCTGGCGCGGGCGGTCGACGGAGGGGCCGGCGAAGCCCTCAGCCGCGCGGTGCGACTGGCCCGGCTGCTCGCCGAGGCCGGGAAGTCCGCGGAGTCAGCGGACTTCGACCCGAGCCGCCTGTGCGAACTCGCTCAGGAGGCGACCGGGATCGTGTTCGTCGCCCGCCGCCCCCGCGCGGGCGAGATCGGCGCACCGGTCCTGGCCGACGGGGTCGAGGTCGGCCACGTCAGCGCTGTGCTGCCCGGTGGGTCCGGCGACGCCTTGGCCGAGGTCGGGGTCCGCCTCACGGTGGAGGCCGCGATGCGGCTGATCGCGGTGCGCGACCGCGCCGACGAACTCCCCGTGCGCACCCGCGGCCAAGTGCTGCGCGAGATCCTGGTCGCGAGCGGTCAGCACCTCAACGAGCTCGTCCCGCGCGCACGTGCGCTCGGCCTGGCCATCGACGATTGGCACCTGGTGCTCGCGGTCGAGACGACCGGGCGCCAGCAGAGCGAACTGGAACGCGTGACCTTCGCCGAGATCGTCGGCGGCGCCGCTCTGCGCTCCGTCGGGCGCAGTGCCGGCGGCTCCGGCGAGGGGAGCGGCACCGGCTGGCACCTGGCCTTCGCCGAGGGCACGCCACTGCTGGTGCGCACCTGGCGGCGCGACCCCGGGGTGCGTGCGGCCCACCAGATCAGAACGACCGCGACAGCCATCCGCGCCGAACTCGCCGAGCGTTTCCCCGACTGGCAGGTCCGCTGCGGTGCCGGCAGCGTGCACGAAGGCGTCGAGGGGCTGCGCACCTCCTGGGCGGAGTCACGGGCCGCTCTGCTCAGCGACATGCCCGGTCACGGATCGGTACCCGACCCGGTCGTGCTCTTCGACGACCTGGGCCTGCACCGGATGCTGGTGGAGTGGTTCGCCACCGGTGCCGCCCGCACCGCCGTGCGCGACATCCTCGCACCGTTGGACGCACAGGGGCCGGCCAAGGCGGCGACGATGGTGCGGACCCTGCGGGTCTATCTGGACAACCAGGGGTCCATCAGTTCCACGGCGACGGCGCTCAACCTGCACCGCAACGCCATCACCTACCGGTTGAAGCAGATCACCGCCCTGTTGGAGACGGACCTGTCCGACCCCGACCACCGGCTCGCCGTGCACCTGGCCTGCCGGGCCTGGCAGTACCGCGCCGAGGAGTAGCGTCCACCGCGTCCCCCGGGCGGGCCGCGTCACGCCATTGCTGGTGGCGGGGTGTTTTGGCGACCTCTTGACGCACCGCATGTTTATGGTGGACCCCCTCGGGCAGGCGAGGGCGTGGTCCGGAAGCGAGGCCGAACGAGAGTCCGGCTCACGTGCTCCCGGCGGAGTATCCGCCGGAGACCACAGTGGGCGGGTTCCGGCGCGAACACCCGCCGCTCTCGATCGCCGCTCCCGACCTGCTCGACGAAGGAAGTCATGACCGTCCCCGACGTGCAGCGTCGCCCGTCGTATTCGAGTCCCCATGGCCGGCCCCCAGGGGCCTACGCAGCAGGGCCGGTAGCCGAGCGCCGGACCCTTCGCGCCTTCGACCGTGTCCGCCCCGACTCCACAGGAGCGCTTGTGCCCACTGGCTTTCACAAGACCCGTACCGCCGTCGACCTCATCTGGAACGCGAAGGCCGACCACTCCACCAGGACCAGCCTGCACGGGGTCTACCGCGCGCTGCGCGCCGCCGAACAGGCACTGACCAGGCTGCCCGAGACCGCCGAGCAGCGGCTGGCGGAGCTGCGCCGCACCGTTGCACCCCTGGTCGGGGAGAACGTGGCCGGACGCGACGCCGCCACTCTGGCGGGCCCCGGCTACACCGGCCTGTCCGACCTGGACGACACCATGGCCCGGCTCCTTCTCAGCCGGCACGCACCCCACGCAGCCGCGGCATCGGTGGGTGCCCCGGCGTAGTCCCGTGCGCGTGCCGTGGCCGCTCCTGCGGCCACGGCACGCGGAGTGGAGCGCGCCTGCGCCGCGCCGGGGCGGTCGATCCCGGACGGGGGACGGTGCGCGCTTGAATAATGAACGTCCCGCAAGTTCGGAGGCGACGATGCGCGATCCCAGAGATCAACGACCGGTTGCGGTGCCCGTGGTCGCGGGGGAGGGGCCTCATGGCTGAACTGGTGCTCGTACGCCACGGCCAGACCGAGTGGAGCCGCGAGGGCCGGCACACCGGCCGCACCGACGTGCCGTTGGACGAGCGCGGCGAGTGGCAGGCACGCGCGGTCGCGCCGCTCCTGAACGATCGGCGCGTCGCCCTGGCCCTGACCAGTCCGCTCCGCAGGGCGACCCGTACCGCGCTCCTCGCCGGTCTGGTGGACGCGCGCCCCGACGCCGACCTGATGGAGTGGGACTACGGCGGCTACGAGGGCATCACCACCGCCCGGATCCAGGAGGACCGGCCCGGTTGGGACCTGTGGGCCGACGGGGTGGTCCCCGGTGACGGCCAGCACCCGGGGGAGACGGTCGACGAGGTGGGCGCCCGTGCGGACCGGGTACTGGCCGCGGTCGCCGATCGCCTCGGTGACCCGTCGGGCGGTGACGTGGTGGTGGTCGCGCACGGCCACCTGCTGCGCGTTCTCGCCGTGCGCCGTCTCGGCCTGCCCGCGTGTGCGGGTTCGATGTTCGCACTGGCGACGGCGACACTGAGCAGTATCGGTGTGGAGCACGGCCGCCCGGTGGTGACCGCGTGGAACACCAGACCCCCCGCCCCGAGCGAATCTACGCCGTAAAGGCAGCGGTCGCAGCAACCGCCCGACCATCGGAGCCTCTGGTCAGGACGGTTCGTCGTCGGAGTCGTCTAGAAAACCCGCCACCGCATGGGCCACACCCTCGGGATCGTCGTCGTGGATCCAGTGCCCGGCGGCGGGGAACTCCACGAGCCGGGTGTTCGCCCTGCGCCGGACCATCTCCTCGGCAAGCGCGACGGGGAGCAACGTGCTTCGGCCGCCGCGCATGACCAGGGCCGGACAGGTCGAGCCGAGCCAGTCGTCCCACCAGTCCCCGAGCCCGCCCTCCTGGACCGCCATCATCGTGTCCCAGTCGAACAGCAGCCGCCAGTGATCGTCCTCGGCCACCGCGCTCCGCATGAAGTAATCGCTGTCGGGGGCCCCGGCGGCCTCGATCCGCTCGGCGAGCGCCCGACGGGTCGGAGCACGGTCGGGCCAGCCGCGGACGTCGAGGACGGGATGCTCGACCTCCGGTCGGCGCATGACCGGACCCACGTCCTCGATCACCAGTCCCGACACCAGGTCGGGATGGCGTGCGGCGAGCTGGTAGGCGGTGATGCCGCCCAGGGAGTGGCCGAACACCACGGCCGGCCCGATTTCCAGTTCCCGCAGGAAGAGTGCTGCGTCCTCGACGAACGCTTCCCGGGTGAACACGTCGGCGCCGTCACTGGCGCCGTGGCCGCGCTGATCGGGTGCCACGACCCGGGCGCGCCCGGAGAGCCCCGCGGCCAGACCCGCGAAGATCGAGCCCCGGCCGAAGGTGCCGTGGAGGGCGAGCAAAGGGACGCCCCTGCCGCCGAAGTCGGTGTAGCAGACCGTTCGTCCGGCGATCCGGGTCCGCGAGTATCCGTGCACGAAAGGAACCTACCCGCGCCGCAACCGGTTATGGATTCGGTCATGATTCGGTCCGGGCCCCGCCTCCTCCGGCGCGGCGAACAGGAGGAAGGGGCCGCAGCGGCGGGGCGGGTGCGGGCCGGCGGTTCGGAGGGGCCGTGTCAGGAGGGCGCCTCGGCGCAACCGGCGGGAGAGCCCGTCGCCTGCGCCTCGGCCGGGCCCCCGGCGTCGGGGGCCGCGGCGCGCAGCGCATCCAGGACGGCCGCGTGCAGGGGGTGGTGTTCACTGCCCCGGCGCAGCGCGGCGAAGACCCGGCGGGTGGGCGGGCTCCCGTTGAGCGGCCGGCGCACCGCCCCGGCCAGGGTCACCCCGTGCAGTGCCGAGCGCGGCACCAGCGCCACACCCGCTCCCGCCGCAACCAGCGCGGTCACCGCGCGAAAGTCGTCGGAGAGGCAGCCGGGCCGCAGTTCGAACCCGGCGTGTTCGCAGGCCAGCTGCACGACGTCGTGGCAGGGATTGCCCGGCCACGGGGTCACCCAGCGGTCCGCGGCCAGCGCGGTGATCGCGATGTCGCGGTCACCGGCCAGCCGGTGATCGCCGGGCAGCACCGCGTCGAAGGGCTCCACGAACAGCGACACCCGGGTGATGCGCTCGTCGTCGCGCAGGGCACCGCGGTACTCCGGGGTGATGGCGATGTCGACCTCGCCCTCCACCAGCATCGGCAGGCTGACGTTGCCCTCGGCGTCGCGGACCCGGACGTCCACCTGCGGTTCCGCGGTGGCCAAGGACGCGATGGCCGGAGCCACGACCAGGCCGATCGCGGTGGCGAACGCGGCCACCGTGACCTCGCCGGAGGTGCCCTGGGTGTGTGCGGCCAGTTCGGCCTCGGCCCGTTCGAGCTGGGCGGCGACCGCGCCGGCGTGCACGGCCAGGATCTCGCCCGCGCGGGTCAGGCGCACCGTACGCCCGCGCCGTTCCAGCAGTGGCTGCCCGACCTCGGCCTCCATGGCCGCAAGCTGCTGGGACACCGCGGAGGGCGTCAGGTGCAGGGCGGAGGCGGCAGCGGTGACGGTGCGGTGGTCGGCGAGGGCGCGCAGCACGGCCAGCCGGCGAGGATCGATCACGGGTGCGAACCTAACAGTCCGTGCAGAATTCCTTAAAGAAAATACGAGAAAATACTGATGGACTTCACAGAATCTGTGTGGCGATAGTTGCACCATGAAGGCTCTGAGAAAGACGGTGGCGGGACCGGGCGTCGAACTGGTCGAGGTACCCGACCCCCAGGTCGGTGACCGCGACGTGCTCATCCGGGTGCTGCGCACCGGGATCTGCGGCACCGACCTGCACATCGACGCCTGGGACGACTGGGCCGCGCGCACGGTTCGGCCGCCGCTGGTGCTGGGGCACGAGTTCGTCGGCGAGGTCGCCGCGGTCGGCGCGGCCGTCACCG
Source organism: Nocardiopsis ansamitocini (assembly GCF_030268225.1). Lineage (GTDB taxonomy): Bacteria > Actinomycetota > Actinomycetes > Streptosporangiales > Streptosporangiaceae > Nocardiopsis_D > Nocardiopsis_D ansamitocini. Next base: position 82,443 of record NZ_BSQG01000013.1, read on the forward strand.
ATGTCCGCCCCGGCGAGCTGGTCAGCGGGGAAGGCCACCTGGTCTGCGGTGCCTGCCGCAACTGCATGGCCGGCCGGCGCCACCTCTGCGTGCGCACCATCGGACTGGGCGTGCACACCGACGGCGCCTTCGCCGAGTACGTGGTCCTGCCCGAGGCCAACGTCTGGGTGCACCGCCAACAGATCGACCTCGACGTCGCCGCGGTCTTCGACCCCTTCGGCAACGCGGTGCACACCGCACTCGCCTTCCCCGTCCTGGGCGAGGACGTCCTGATCACCGGCGCCGGCCCCATCGGCATCATGGCCGCCGCGGTGGCCCGCCACGCCGGAGCGCGCCACGTCGTCATCACCGACGTGAGCCCCTACCGGCTCGAACTGGCCCGCAAGGTCGGAGTGAGTCTGGCGCTGGACGTGCGCACGAGCGCCATCTCCGACGTCTACGAGGAGCTGGGCATCAAGGAAGGCTTCGACGTGGGCCTGGAGATGTCGGGCCGCCCCGAGGCGCTGCGTGCCATGACCGCGGCGATGACCCACGGTGGACGCATCGCGGTCCTGGGCCTGCCCGCCGAGGACATCCCCATCGACATGGCCCGCGTCGTCACGCACATGCTCACCATCAAGGGCATCTACGGCCGCGAGATGTTCGACACCTGGTACTCGATGTCGGTGCTGCTCCAGGGCGGACTCGACATCAGCGCCGTCATCACCGACCGGTTCGGCTACCTGCAACACGCAGAGGCCTTCGCCGCCGCCCGCTCGGGCGACTGCGGCAAGGTCGTCATCGACTGGACCCGACCCACCGTCTCCTAGGGAGTAACCGATGTTCGACGGCATGCGCGACGACCTGCGCACTCAACTCGACGAGATCCGCGCGGCCGGCCTGTTCAAGGGCGAGCGGGTGATCTCCAGCCCGCAGGCGGCCGGCATCCGGGTCAACGGCCAGGAGGTACTCAACTTCTGCGCCAACAACTACCTCGGCCTCGCCGACCACCCCGACATCGTCGCCGCTGCCAAGACCGCGTTGGACGAATGGGGCTTCGGCATGGCCTCCGTGCGTTTCATCTGCGGGACGCAGGAGCCGCACAAGCGTCTGGAACAGGAGCTGTCCCGCTTCCTGGGCACCGAGGACACCATCCTCTACAGTTCCTGCTTCGACGCCAACGGCGGCGTCTTCGAGACCCTGCTGTCCGCTGAGGACGCGGTGATCTCCGACGAGCTCAACCACGCCAGCATCATCGACGGCATCCGGCTCAGCAAGGCCGCGCGCCACCGCTACCGCAACCGCGACATGGCCGACCTGGAGCGCTGCCTCAAGGAGTCCGCCGACGCGCGCCACCGGCTCATCGTCACCGACGGCGTGTTCTCCATGGACGGCTACCTGGCACCCCTGGACGAGATCGTGGCCCTGGCCGAGCGCTACGACGCGCTGGTGATGGTGGACGACTCCCACGCCGTGGGCTTCGTGGGCCCCGGCGGTGCCGGCACCCCGGCGCTGTTCGGCGTCACCGATCGGGTGGACATCGTCACGGGCACGCTGGGCAAGGCACTGGGGGGCGCCAGCGGCGGCTACGTCAGCGCCCGCGCCGAGATCGTGGAGCTGCTGCGCCAGCGCTCCCGGCCCTACCTGTTCTCCAACTCGCTGGCCCCCGCGATCGTGGCTGCCTCGCTCACGGTGCTGGAGCTGCTGGAGGCGTCCGACGACCGTCGGGCCCAGTTGGCGCGCACCACCGAACTGTTCCGCTCGGAGATGACCGCGGCGGGGTTCGACATCCTGCCCGGCGAGCACGCCATCGTCCCGGTGATGCTGGGCGACGCCGCCCTGGCCGGACGCATGGCCGATGCGCTGCTGGAGAAGGGGATCTACGTGATCGCGTTCTCCCACCCGGTGGTGCCCAAGGGCAAGGCCCGGATCAGGGTGCAGCTCTCGGCCGCGCACTCCAGCGACGACGTCCGGCGCGCGGTCCAGGCGTTCACCGAGGTCCGGGACGCGCTTGCCTGATCCGGCCGCCCTCGGCCCGCCCCCGTTCGGCGGGCCGAACGGCCGTCGGGCGGCGTGGTCGCACGCGCGTGCGACCACGCCGCCCGGTCGGGGTCAGTCCCCGACGCCGATCCGCAGTGCGGGGCCGTTCAGGTCGACCGCTCGCAACCACCCCGCGGGGATCAGGGTGGGCCGGGTGGGGGTCAGGCGCCTGCCCCGCCCGTGCCACAGCGTCCGCTCGCCCTGGGTGACGCGCAGTGCGGTGAACGCGGCGAAACGGTTGGGACGCAGGATGAACCGACCCCGCGCGGGCAGGTCCCCGGTGGAGCGGACCCGTCCGGGATGGACCCATTCCAAGGACGCGTCGGTTTCGATGGGTACCCCCGCCTGCGCAACGCGGGTGTCCCGCTCCACGAGCCACCGCGCGACGGCCTGCCCGGCATGGCGCCCGGACAGGGCCGCGATGTCGGCCTGCTCGACCGGGTGGCACAGGTTGCCCGCGGCGAACACCCCCGGCATCGAGGTCGCGCCGCTGGTGTCCACGACCGGACCGAGCGCGGCCGAGGCGACGTCGATCCCGTCGTGCAGTCGGGCCAGTTCGTTGTCGGCGATCCAGTCGCCGGTGAAGACGACCGTGTCGCAGTCCACGACCACCCGGCGGCCGTCGTCCAGCCGCTCCAGTTCCACCCCGCTCAACCGCGGTTTGCCGTGCAGCGCCCGCACCCGGACCCCGGTCATCGGCCGGACGCCGAAGGCCGCTGCCGCACCCAGGTGGAACACCGCATACGACTGTTGACGCGACAGCTCGGTGACCAGGCCGACCACCGACACGCCCGCATGGCGCAGCGTCGCCACCGCCGAGTAGCTGACGTGCTCGGCCCCCACTACCAGCGCCCGGCGGCCGATGGGGCGCCGGTAGAAGTAGACCTCCTGCTGGAGCTGGCCGGTGGTGTAAACGCCGGCCCCTCGGTCACCGGGGACCCACCGGGCCGAGCGGTTGCGCTCGCGCGCCCCCGACGCCAGCAGTACCGCGTCGGCGTGCAGGACCTCGCGCCCTCCTGGACTGGTGACCTCCAGCCCCAGCCCGGCTCCGGGGGCCCAACCGGTGACGGTGCTCTCGGTGCGCAGGTGCACGCCGGCCCGGCGCGCGGCCTGGACGTAGTGGCGGGCGTAGCCCGGGCCGGACAGCACACGGTGCAGGTCCCGGATTCCGTACCCGGGGTGGGCGCAGTGCCGCGGGATCCCGCCCATGGCGGACTCGCGGTCCACGACACTGACCCGGGCCACTCCGGCGTTGCGCAGCGCGATCGCCGCGGCCAGGCCCGACGGCCCGCCGCCCACGATCGCGACGTCGGTGGTGTCGTTCACTGGTCGACCTCCGCGGTCAAGGGGGCGTCGGGTCCGTCGTCGAGCAGTCGGCGCACGGCCGCGCCGCAGAAGAACCCCTGGCAGCGGCCCATACCGGCCCTGGTACGCCGCCGAAGCCCGTCGGCGGTGGCGGGAGGCAGGTCGCTGCACAGGGCGTCGCGGATCTCACCGCGGCTGACCCGTTCACAGAAGCACACGACCTGTCCGTAGGAGGGGTCGGCGGCGATCCGCTCGGGCTGTTGGTAGGGGCGCGACTGCGCCTGCCCGATCGGGGGCATACGGGGCGGCTCCGGGAGACCGTCGGGGGCGGGGGCCTCCCCGAGGTCCAGGCCGTGGCGCTGGCCCAACTGCGCGGCGACGTGCTCGGCGATGGCCATCCCCGAGGTCAGCCCGGTGGAGCGGATACCGCCCACGCAGGTGTAGTGCTGGTCGGGGTGGAAGGACACCTGGTAGTCGTCGTGCTCGGTGGCCGCGCGCAGTCCGGCGTAGATGGTCGTGACCTCCTCGCCGAGCAGTTCGGGGATGATGTGGGCGCCCTTGGCGCGCAGCTGGGCCAACCCCTCCTCGGTCGACTCCGTGGCGCGTTTGTCGTCGAGGTTCTCCGCGGTGGGGCCGAGCATGACGTTGCCGTAGACGGTGGGCGCGACCAGCACACCCTTGCCCATCGCCGTGGGTACCGGCAGGATCACGTGGTTGATCAGCCGCCGCGCCAGTTTGTCGAACACGATCAGCTGCCCGCGGCGCGGTGTCACCGTGAACGTCGCGTGGCCGAACATGCGGTGCACGGTGTCGCTGCCCAGCCCGGCGGCGTTGACGACCTCGCGGGCGCGCACCCCGCCGGCGGTGGTCGCCAGCTCCACGTGGTCGGCGCGCGGCTCGGCGCCCCGGACCCGGGTGGACAGCAGGACGGTGGCGCCGTGGCGCTTGGCCTCGGTCACGAAGGCCAGCGTCGGCGTCCACGGGCACACGATCCCCTCGTCGGGGACCTCCAGCGCGCCCAGGGCGTGTGCACCCACGTGGGGTTCGCGGGCGCGCACCTCGGAGGCGCCGATGACGCGCGCCGACCGGTAGCCGTTGTGTTCGGCCTTCTCCCGCAGCCCCGGCAACGCCGCCAACTGCTCGTCGTCCCAGGCCACCAGTAGCGCCCCCAGCGGTTCCAACGGGATTCCCGCGCGGCGGGCGTAGGCCGACAGCAGCGTGTGGCCGCGCGCGACCAGCCGCGATTCCAGCGTGCCGGGCTTGGCGTCGAAACCGGTGTGCAAAATGGCGGTGTTGGCCTTGCTCGTGGCGTTGCCGACGTCATCCTCGGCGTCGACCAGGACCACGTCGGCTCCGCGCACCGCGAGCTCGCGGGCGATCGCGGCCCCGACCACCCCTGCTCCGATCACTGCGACGTCGTACACGGTGTCTCCCCCAGAAGTCGTTCGTTCCATCGCCGGGCCAGGTCCAGTCCGGTGCGCCATCGCGCGAGCGTTTCGGCCGCCCACGCCCTGTCCTGGACCGGTTCGACCACGCGCCCGTTCGCGGGCAGCGCGACCGGCAGGCCGGTGAGGGCCCGCATCCCGAAGTCGGCCGCGCCCAGCACGGTCGCCTCGGTCACCGTGCAGACCTCGACGGGGGCGCCCAGCAGGTCGGCCTGGAGCTGCGCCAGGACCCGGGAACGGGTCAGCCCGCCGTCGATTTTCAGCGTGGTCACGGGCGTGCCCAGGTCCGCCGCGGCGGCCCCGGCCAGGTCCGCCACCTGGGCGGCGATCCCCAAGCACACCGCGCGCACCAGGTGGGAGCGGGTGGCGGCCAGGGTGAGGCCGAAGAACGCGCCCTGCACCCCCGGTTCCCAGTAGGGTGCCGCCAGTCCGGCCAGGGTCGGCACGAAGTACACCCCCGCGGTGTCGTCCACCTGTGCGGCCAGCGCATCGATCTGCGCGACGTCGTCGAGGACGCCGATGTCGCGCAACCAGGCCACGGCCCGGCCCGCGGTGTGCACCTGGCCGTCCAGGCACCAGCGCCGTTGTCCGTCCGCCTCCCACGCAAGGGAGAGGGCCAGCCCCGATCGGCTGCGCACCGGTCGGTCCCCGACGTTGACCACCAGGAACGCCCCCGTTCCGTAGGTGCACTTGGCCGCCCCGACCTCGGTGGCGCGCTGTGCCCACAGCGCCGCCTGCTGGTCCACGACGACTCCCGCGACCGGCAGGGACGGGCCGAAGGCATCGGTGCGTCCGACCACGGCGTCGCAGGGCACCACCTCGGGTCGCTGCTCGCCGTCCAGGCCGAACAGGTCCCACGCCTCGTCGGACCACTCCACCCGCTCGACGTCGAGCAGCATGCTGCGCGACGCGGTCGCGGCGTCGGTGACGAAGGCGCCGGTCAGGTGGTGCAGCAGCCAGGTGTCGGTACTGGTGACCACGCCCTCGGCGGTGACGTTGTCGCGCAACCAGCGCATCTTGGGCGCGGTGAAATAGGGGTCCAGGGGGAGCCCGGAGATCTCCGCCAGCCGCTCGGCGACGTGCGCGAGCCGGGCACAGGTGTCGGTGGCGCGCCGGTCCTGCCACACCACGCACGTCGACAACGGTGTTCCGGTGGAGCGGTCCCAGGCGAGGACGGTCTCGCCCTGGTTGGCCAGGGACACCCCCACGACGGGTGTCGCCGCGGCGGCCAGCGCCTCCCGGCCGCTGTCCAGAACCGAGGACAACAGGTCGTGGGGGTCGACCTCGACGATGCCGGGGCCCGGGCACGACACGGCCACAGGGCGGTAGGCCTCGGCGAGCAGGCGGCCGTCGGCACCGACCACGGCCGCCTTCGTCCCCGAGGTCCCCTGGTCGATGGCCAGGATCGCCGGGGTCACCGCTGCCCACCCCCCTCATCGGGATCGGGGGCGCGCCCCGCGTAGACCGTCGTCCCCGCCTCGCGAAACTCCGCGATCAGTTCGGGGTCGGCCTCGGAGTCGGTGATGATGGCGGTGACCGCGTCCCAGTCGCACACCTTGCGCAGGGCGACGTGGCCGAGTTTGCTGCTGTCGGCGAGGACGTAGACCCGGCTGGCGTTCTTCACCGCGGCGAGGCGCACGGCGATCTCGTCCACGTGGTAGTCGGTCAGACCGATCACGGGGTGGGCGCCCCCGGAGCCGATCACGGCGATGTCCGGGTAGAACTTGCGGACCTGCGCCTCGGTGTCGGCCCCCGAGACGACCAGCTCGTCGTGGCGCAACCGGCCCCCCGCCAGATGGACGTCCACCCCCGGACGGTCGGTGAACGCCGCGGCGACGGTGATGCTGTTGGTCAGGATCCGGCCGCGGAACGTGTCGGGCAGGCGTCGGGCAACGGCCAGCACGGTGGTGCCCACGTCCATGAACAGCGTGTCCTCTTCGCCCACGAGGGAGGCCGCCACCGCGCCGATCTCGTTCTTGGCCCGCTGTTGGAAACCCTCCCGCTCGGCGCGCAGCGGCTCGCTGCTGCGCGAGAGCCGCTGACCGCGCGCCACCCCGCCGTAGACACGGCGCACCGCGCCCTCGCGTTCCAGCGCGACCAGGTCACGGCGTACCGTCTCCGCCGACACGCCGGTCTGCTCGGCGATGTCGTTGGGGCGGAGCACCTCGGTCCCCTCCAGCAGCGTGAGGATGAGTGTGCGCCGTTCGTCGGGCAGCATCCTGAGTTCTCCTTCTACCGTCATGGTCACTTCCGGCGAAGGATAAGCCGGAGCCTGCTGGGTTTCTGACCCAGTTCGTCCAGTCCGGCGGCGGCGATGAGTGCCAGGCCGGTGGCGATCGCCTGGCCGTAGTAGGGGACGTTCATGAGCGTCATGCCGTTGTGCAGGACCCCCAGGAAGAGCACTCCCAGCAGGACGCCGACCATGGTGCCGCGGCCGCCGCTGAAGGCGATGCCGCCCAACAGCACCGCGGTCAGGACCTCCAGTTCGAAGTTGACGCCCAGGGTCCCGGGCGGCGCCGAGTCCAGGCGTGCGGCGTAGAGCAGCCCGCCCAGCCCCGCGGCGGCGCCGATGGCCCCGTACAACAGCAGCGGGAGCCGTTTGACGGCGACCCCCGACAAAAAGGACGCTTCCTGGTTGACGCCGATGGCGTAGACGTGGCGTCCGGCGGGGGTCCCGTAGAGGAAGAACGCACCGAGGGCGAACACGGCCAGTGCGATCCAGACCGGGACGGGAACCCCGAGGTAGACGCCGCGGCCCAGCAGACCCATTTCGGTACCGAACCCGGCCGGGGGGTTGTCCCGCAGGAACTGGGTGATGCCGCGGAACAGTTGCAGGGTGCCCAGGGTGACGATGATCGGACTGAGCTTGGTGAAGGCCACGAAGAAGCCGTTGAACAGGCCGCAGGCGATGCCGACCAGGATGCCGGCCAGGGCCGCCAGGTACCACGGCGTGTTGTGGTCGACGATGAGCAGGCCGGTGATCACCCCGGCCAGTCCCACGGCTGAGCCGACCGACAGGTCGACGTAGCCCATGATGACCAGCAGCGCTTGGGGCACGGCCACCACGAGCAGGACCGCGCTGGACAGCGCGATGTTGCGGACGTTGCCCACTGTGAAGAACAGCGGGCTCTGGACGGCGAAGAAGGCGATCAGGACGAGGAGCCCGATCATCAGGGCCGAGCGCAGCGCGATCTCCACCGGGTCGCGCCCGGTGCCCGGGCCGCTGGAGCGCGGGGCGGCAAGAGTGGTGCTCATCAGTGCTCTTTCGGTGCGTTGGGGGCGTCCACCGTGTCGGTGGTGACACCGGTGAACTGGTGGGCGCGGTCCAGGAGGGTCGACTCGGTGATCGCGTCCCCGGTGAACTCCGCGACGGCGCGGCCCTCTTCGACGACGACGGCTCGTTCGGCGAGTTCGGCGACCTCTTGGGCGTCGGAGGACGCGAAGACGACGGCCAGGCCGCGGTCGGCCAGTTCACGGCACACGTCGTAGATCTGGCGCCGAGCCCCCACGTCCACCCCCTGGGTCGGCTCGTCCAGCAGCAGTACGCCCAGCCGGTCCGCTTGGGCCAGCCAGCGCCCCAGGATCAGTTTCTGCTGGTTGCCGCCGGAGAATTCCGCTCCTTTGCGGCGAGGGGCGAGAGGTTGGAGGTCGACCCGCTCGCCGATCCGGGCGAACGTCGCCCGTTCTGCGGATGCACGGCGCACCCCCAGGGTGCCCAGGCGGGTGAACGAGGGCAGCAGCAGGTTGTCGGCGGCCGAGCGCGAGCCGAGGAGGGCTTGGCGCAGGCGGTCCGAGGGAACCAGGGCCACCCCCGTGCGCAGTGCCGCGGCCGGTGTGCGGGGACGGTGCGCCCGCCCCCCGACCGTCGCCGTCCCGCCGGTGGCGCGGAACCGACCGGCGAGTGTCTCCAGCAGCGAACTGCGGCCCGAGCCGAGCACTCCGTAGAGGCCGACGATCTCGCCGGCGCGCACGTCCAGGTCGATCGGGCCGAACCGTGGACCCCGCAGGCCGGAGAGCTCCAGTACCGGTGGGCCGGTGGCTGCCGCACGCGTGGCCCGCTTTGTCGGGGCGACCGCGCCCGAGATCGCGGCCACGATCTCGTCGGGCCGGACCTCGGCCACCGGGCGGCTCATCGCGACTGCGCCGTCCCGGATGACCGTCAACCGGTCGGCGATGCGAAACACCTCGCCCAGCCGGTGCGTGGTGTAGATGATGCGCGCCCCCATTTCCTTCATCTTCGCCACCTCGGTGAAGAGGCGCTCGCTCTCGCTCTGGGACAGGGAGGCGGTGGGTTCGTCCAGGATCAGCACCCGCACGGACGTGCGGTGCCACGCCTTGGCGATCTCCAGGAGCTGCTTGGTGCCCATGGGAAGGTCACCGACCCGTGCCTTGGGGGAGACGGCGATACCGAACCGCTCCAGCAGTTCCCGGGCCTGGGCGAGTTGGCCGCGCCGGTCGATGACGCCCAGGCCCCGCATCTCCTGTCCGAGGAACAGGTTGTCCACCACCGACAGGACGTCGATGAGGGACAGGTGCTGGTGGATGGTGGCGATCCCGGCGTCGAAGGCGCGGGCCGGGCTCAGGTCGGCCAACGGCCGGCCGTCGAGGGTGATGGTTCCCGAGTCGGGGACCACGACGCCGCCGACGCACTTGATCAGGGTGGACTTTCCGGCCCCGTTGGGGCCCAGCAGCGCGTGGACCTCCCCGGGCTCGACCGTGAGGTCGACCCCCTTGAGGACGGTGAAGGAACCGTAGCTCTTCACCACATCGCGCATCCGCAGCGACATCGCGTTCTCCCCTCGTGGTCGTGTGGTCGGGTCAGGAGGAGTAGTCGCCGAGGTAGTCCTGCAGCTCCGGGTGGTCGGAGTCGATGGCCACCGGAGGCACGTTGACGCCGTCGGTCTCCTTGCCCTCGAGGATGTCGGCGGGCACGTCGGTCACCGCGTAGCCGATGTCGCGGATGCGCACCGCCACGGAGACGCGGTAGATGCCGCCGTCGGAGACGGCCTGGAGCCCTTCGGCGGACCCGTCCTGGCCGCCGATGAACACCGAGGGGTCGTCGGCGTCACGGCCGGCGTTGAGGAACGCCTGGCGTGCGCCCAGGCCCACGTCGTCGTTGTAGGCCAGCACCATGTCCAGGTCGGGGTTGGCCTGCAGGACGGTGCTGGTGATCTTCTCGCCGTCGGTACGGGTGCCGGCCTTCTGGGTGGAGACCACCTCGATGTTGTCGGCGTCGCCGGGGAAGACCTCGTTGAGGCCGTCGTCGCGCTCGGCGCCCACGGCAAGGTCGCGGTTGTTGAGGATGAGGACCTTGACGGTGTCCTCCTGCTCGGCGGCCCACGCCGCCGCGGCCTTGCCGAGTTCCTGGCCGCTCTCCAGGCCGCTGAACAGGACCGAGGCGTCCTGGTTCTCCAGCGGTGAGGCGTAGGAGACGAAGACGGTGCAGTTGCCCATGGCCTCCTTGGCGAGCGGTTCCATGGAGGCCGGCTCCAGCGGGTAGGACACGATGGCCGGGATCTGCTGGGTGACCCAGGTCTGGACGTTCTGGGTCTGCTTCTCCAGGTTCTCGTCGTCGGCGGTGAAGCGGATCTCGTAACCGCGCTCCTCGCCGCGCTCCTGGGCGAAGCGCTGGAGGTCTCCGTAGACCGACAGCGAGGTCAACGGGTAGTCGAAGCCGATGACCTTCTCGGCGGAGCGTTCGCAGTCGCCGCCCGACCCGCCGGCCTCCTGGATACCGCCGCAGGCGGTGCCGCCGAGCAGCGCGGTCAGGGCGAGGGGCGCGGCCCACAGGGAGCGGCTGGTGGCGGATGACTTCTTCATGGTCATGACAGGTTCCTTCGCACAAGGGAAAGGTGGGGCGGGGGCACGATCGGAGCGCGCGGTGATGCGCGACGGGCACCCGGGGTCGGGGTGCGTGGCTCCCGGGCCGCGGACCCCGAGGGTGGGCGGGGCAGGCGGCGGGGGAGCGGGAAACGGGCGCCGGTGGGGACGCGGGGACGCTCAGCGCGCGGAGGCGGTGTTCTTGGCGCCGCGGTCGCGGAAGTTGCGCAGGACGTTGCGCAGCAGGTGGGAGACGTTGTTGTCGTAGTCGTCGACGGGGACACAGCCGGTGAAGCAGATGGATCCGACGGAGAACACCGCACCGCCGCTGGGCTGCTCCACGACGACCATGTCCGATCGCACGTCGGTGCACTCGCTGCCGCCCAGACCGGGGGCGAGCATGAGCACGTCCTCGACGGCGAGCTGGTAGTAGTCGCTGTGCCGGCGCGAGGTGGCAAGGACCGCGGTGTTGGGCGGGCTGCCCAGCGCGAAGTCGCAGCGGTCGACCTCGTCACCGCTGGCGCCGTCCATGATCAGGCCGAAGTCGCCGATGACGCGGTCGTCCACGCCCTCGAAGACCCAGGACCACTCGGGCGCGTAGGACAACTCGGTGCGTTCGAAGGGCGGTGCCTTCTCGTCCCATCCCTGGCTGCACATGCCGACCCCGAGCATGGCGTTGGGACTGCGGCCGCGCCAGCGCCAGAGACCGCCCTGTTCGCCCGTCGTGGAGTGGTGCTGCTCGCCCGGCCGCACTTCCCAGGTGCGGATTCCCGACGAGCGGCGGACCTCCAGCGCGTGCGGGCGCTCGGGGTCCTGGGAGGTCACCCAGTAGAAACCGTTGCCCCCCAGGTACATGAGGCTGCCGCCGCTACCGGTGTGGCGTGCGATCGAGTCGAGCATCGACTGGCTGTGGTACTCCGGGTGGGACCCGGTGACCACGACCTGGTAGTCGTCGAGCAGATCGGGATCGGCGTGCAGGTCGTGGTCGCTGATCACGTCGTACTCGAAGCCCTGACGCCGGAACCAGGGGATGAGGTAGAGGTCGGCGCCCAGGTGGCGGGGCGCGTTCTGTAGCCACATCCGGTAGTCGGGACGCATGTTGGGGATCGGCCGCAGGAAGCTGGAGTAGCACACGCCCGAGCCGTCGGAGTGGTGGTCGTAGAGGCTGCCGCCGAACTCCGGATGGTCGGCCAGCGCACGGTCGAAGCGGTCGGGGGTGATCGGGTGGTCGGTGATCCCCTCGGCTTCGTAGTCCAGCCGGTGCTGCAAGCGCTCGTTGGCGTAGGCGACGTAGGTGAACGTGGGGATCAGGTAGGCGACCGGGGCCTTGGCCTGGTGGTCCGCCGGACGCACCACCACCGGGATGTGGTCGGTCTCGCCCCCTTCGGGGGTCCGGACTCGGACCCGGACCGCGTAGATTCCGCTGGGCAGGTCGGCGGGCAGCCCGACCCTGGCACTGACCTGCCATCCGGCGTCGATCAGGTCGTCGTCGTGGAAGTGGATCGCCCCGTACTGTTCGGGAGCCGTCCTCGGGTCGGAGGCGGAACCGTCCCAGGAGTGCCCGGTCATGGCGCGTGCGGGCATGTTGACCAGTCGGGCATGGTGCCGGTTGCCGCTCACGTCGGGCACGCCGGCCTCCGCGTGGTCCTCGGAGAAGGCCCATTCGGCGACCACTTCTCCGTCGGAGCGCACGACGGGGCGTTCCAGCTTGCCGTTGTAGAGGCCCTCGGGGCGGGCACGGCCGGGGCCGACCTTTTCCAGCCGGGTGGCCGCGGCGAGTACACCGGATGCCCGGTCCAGGCCGGGGGCACCTGAGCCGGAGCGTTCGGAGTGGGCGGCCTCCCCGGCGAAGGGGGTGACGGCGGTGGCGCAGACCTGGGTGCGGTCACCGTCCAGTGTGGCGCGCACCCGGTACCAGCGGCGGGCCGACAGCGGTGCGTCGAGCCGGACCGCCGTCCCCTCCGCTGTGATCACGGCCGGACGTCCATGGTCCAGAACCAGTGCCGCGACCGTGCCGCCCGCGTCGTCGACCACGCTGAGCAGCCCCTGGACGCCTTCGGAGTCGGGGGTCGTGGGCCAGGCCAGGACCTCCAGTGTCGTTCGGGGGCCGAGCCGCCCGGCGAACACCCCCTCGGCGACGAGGTAGGACCCGGGCAGGGTGATCTGGGGGCCCACTGCGGTCTCGACGGGAGCCCAGGAATCGACGGGTTCGGTCACGAAGCCGGGGCCGCGTGGGTTCTCGTCCCCGTGCACCAGGCGGACGAGGTCGAGTGTCGCTGTTCCCTCAGGCGCACTGATCATTACTGAGAGTTCATCGCCGGGCTGCGCGGACAGCCGATCGAGGTAGCCGAAAAGCCGCATTGCCACTACTCCAATCAGGGGGGCTTGGTCGAAACAGTCGGAACAACACACAAATCCTCAGTCACGACCAGCTAGAAGCCGATTTGACGGTAACACCTCCACAAAAGAACACGCAATACCTCAAAGTTCCACGAATGTCTGTGCAATGAAGAGCTAACGTTCGACACCTGACCGAAACCTCTACAGCGGCCCAAGTGATTACTAAGAGTGAAAATTGCTGGGAGGGGGGCAGGTTCCGCGCCTGTGGCGAACGATGGACGAGGGCCGGTGCGGGATCGGTTCCCGGCCGACGACGGCCATGCGCGGATCGGGGCGGGACGCTGCCGTCCTCAACTCCACTCGGCGGTCTCGACCGGACGCCCCAGTCGACGCGCGGCCCTCGACCGTGTCGCGCGCGTGGCGTTGACCAGCACGGCGCGGCGCGCCCCGCGGAGCAGTGGCAGATCGGCGAGGGAATCGGTGTAGACGACGTCCCAGGGCGGAGCCGCCCCGGCGCGGACGAGTGCCCCGGGTTTGCGTCGTCCGTGGTTGTGCGGTGCCAGCCCGAGCCCCAACCGCCCGGTACGCACCCCTGAGGCCACCAGCACCACGTCGCGAACGCCGATCGCGCGGAGCAGTGCCGCTGCCAGGCCCCGGTCCGTGGCGGTCGCGACCGCCACCAGGTCGCCCCGCTCCTGGTGGTCACGGATGCGGCGTACCGCGTCGTGCACCACCCAGCCGGGAGTGCGCGCCAGCTCGGCGCCGAACCGTTCGGCGTATCCGGTGAACCATTCCTCGGTGCGTCCCAGCAGCGCGATGCGCACCAGTGAGCGGGACAGGCGGGCACGCACCCGCGGTAGCCGGGCCGACAGGGCGAAGGCCGCCACGACGGGCAGCGACAGCAACAGCCGCCACCGGGCGCGCATCAGCTGGGCCCGGACCAGCGCGCCGAACGTGTCGTGGTGGGTCAGGACCCCGTCCAGGTCGAACACCACCGTGACGGTGCCCTCGTGCGGTCGGTCCGCTCCGGGGAGACGGGCGCTCATGACGGGTCAGCATGGCACAAGGGTCCGGTGGGAAGGCCCGGCCCCCCGGTGTGTCGGACGGGTCGGTGCCACTGGGGAAGGGCGCGCGCCGGAGCGCCCTGGCCGTTCGTCCTTCCCGCAGAGCGGTGGGCGGGCAATGGGCGGGCAGTGGTGATCCGGTGCGCCGCGTGCCCCCTGATTTCGATCCCCTCGGTTATGGTGATCGCGGTCGAAAGGGTTTTCCCGACGTTTCGGTCCGGCTCGGTGTGCCATTTTCGTAAGGGCGCGCATTTGCCTTCCCTTTCACGGCGTCGCACTTTTCGGTAATGGAAACGGTGGAAACCCCGATCGGCCCCGCCGTCCCCAGAAGGGAAGCAGTGCCGATGACCGTTTCTCCCCCGAAACCGATGCGCCTGCCGTCGCTTACCGGCCTCCGCTGCGTTCTCGCGATCCTGGTGTTCCTCTGCCACGCCCTTGAAACGGCGCGGCTTTACGCCGATGACCGGTTGAACCATCTCGGCGTCATTTTGCCCTACGGAATATCGTCCCTGTCGTGTTTCTTCATCCTGAGCGGGTTCGCGCTCACCTGGTCGGCCGCCCCGGGGGACACGCCCGCGCTTTTCTGGCGCCGCCGCGTCGTCAAGATCTTTCCCAACCACATCCTCACCTGGGCCCTGACCCTCGCCCTGCTCGGGATCGTGTTCGGTCCACTGCCCATGCTGGGACCGCCGCCCGACGCCGGGCCGGCACTGGCCAACCTCGCACTGGTGCAGACCTGGATCCCGGTGCCCTCCTACCTGCTCAGCGTCAACGGGATCTCCTGGTCGGTGTCCTGCGAGCTCTTCTTCTACCTGTTGTTCCCGTTGCTGATCGGACCGCTGCGACGGATTGCGGCCAACCGGCTGTGGTGGTGCTTCGGCGCGACGGCGGCCGCCATCGCCCTCCTGCCGGCCCTCATCGACGCAGCGATCAGCGCACCGGCGTGGCCGTTGTGGCCGCCGTTCTCTTTCACCGAGACCTGGCTGGTCTACTTCTTCCCGGTCGTGCGCATGCCCGAGTTCCTGCTGGGGGTCCTGCTCGCCCTGATCGTGCAAGCCGACCGCTGGCCTCCCGTGCGCATGAGCTGGGTGGCCGGCGCCACCGTCCTGTTCTGGCTGATCACGCTGGCCCTACCGCCCATCTACGGTCGCAGCGGTTTTCTCGCGATTCCGCTCGCCCTGCTGATCCCCGTCCTGGCCACCCGCGACCTGCGCGGCGAGACCGGCTGGTTGCAGAACCGGACCGTGGTCGCCCTCGGGGAGGCCTCCTACGCGATGTACCTGCTGCACTACCCCGTCATGGCGGTCACCCGCCACCTGCTCGGGCCCGACCGCTACTTCGGTGTCGTGGAGGGCACGCTGGTCATCGTTGCCATGTTCGTGATCTGCCAGCTCCTGGCCATCGCGCTGTTTCGGTGCGTGGAGGACCCCCTGGTGCGGCGCTTCTCCCGTCCTGCCCGGGGGCGGGCCCCCCGCGGTCCCGAACAGGCCGAAGGCCCGCCCCGCGGATAGAGCCGGCGCACCGCACCCCGGTACCGAGAAGTGCCGGCCACGCCGAGGGTTCCCCGCGTGGCCGGCACCGGTCAGACCGCGTGTTCCTTGAAGCCGATCACCATCGACCGGTTCGCGTCCAGGGCGCGCACCGAGGTCCGGGCGAAGCCGGCGTCGCGCAGCCAGCCCTCGCACTCGGCCCCGGTGAAATCGAAACCACCGCCCAGTGCCAGGTTCATCCTCAGGCTCATGAACAGCGCGCCCAGGCTGCTGCGTCGATCCTCGTCCACCAGCCGCTCATAGACCACCACCGCACCACCGGGCGGAAGCGCCTCGTAGGCCTTCCCGATGAGGATCCGTTTGCGCTCCAGGTCCCAGTTGTGCAGGACCTGCCCGAAGACCACCACGTCGGCCTCGGGGAGCGCCTCGGCGAAAAAATCACCGGCCTGGAAGCGCACCCGGTCGGTCACGCCGGCCGCTGTCGTGAACTCCTCGAAGGCGGGACGCACGGGGGGAAGGTCGAACCCGATGGCGCTCAGATGCGGGTGCCGGTCCACGATCTGCGCCGCCACTGCCCCTTCCGCACAGCCCACGTCGACCAGGCGGCGGTACCGCTCCCAGGGGAACCGTTCGGCCATGGCCTGGGCGGGGCCCGTGCTCTCCGCGGTCATGATGCGCAGGAACCCCCGGCTCCCCTCCTCGGAGGTGTAGAGGCCGGAGTAGAACTCCTGGGCCGAGGGCAGGGCATCGGGGGAGTGGCCGGCGCGCAGGTCGGCGGCCACGTCGATGACGGGTCCGTCGAGCGCTTGGTCGATCGCCGCCCCGAGGTAGACCTCGGGTCTGCCGGCGTCCAGGTAGTGCGCTGCCTCGGGACCGTTGCGGTAGCGGCCTTCCTCCCGGAGCAGCAGGCCCAGTGCCACGAGCGAGTCCATGAAGTCCTCGACGGCCCTGGGCCCGGCGCGCAGGCCCAGTCGTGCACGGATCTCGGGGGAGGTCAACGGGGAACGTCCCAGCTCGGTGAACACCCGCAGCTGGATCGCGCTGTGCAGCGTCTTGGTCTTCCACTGGTCCCACAGCAGTTCGGTGATCGTGTCCGGTGCCGTCATGGTGCTTCTCCTGGCTTTGGTTACGAGGGTTCCTCCGCCGGTCTGCCCGGTGCTTCGGGTGTCGCGGGTGTCTCGCGGGCGTCCGACGGGGCGGGGGGATGCGGCGGCCTACCGGAGGAACGCGCCGCGACGAAGTCGATGACCGTCAAGAGCGGTGCGGTCAGACACGTGGTGATCAGGGTCATGCCCAACAACGCGAGGAACAGCGCGGGAGGGAGAATGCCGGCGCTGTACCCGGCCTGCAGGACCACGATCTCGGTGAGGCCGCGGGTGTTCATCAGCGCGGCCAGGCGCAGCCCGGTCCAGTGCGATTCCCCGCCCAGCCGTCCACCGAGGTAGCCGCCCGCCGTCTTCACGACGATCGCCACGGCCGTGACCGCGGCCATCATCGTCCACGACATGCCACTGAGTGGCCCGGAGAGCACGGTCGCCCCGGTCACCAGGAAGAACACGGGCATGAGCAGGCTGCCGACCCGAGAGACCCGGCCGACGATCTCGGGCCACGGGGCCAGTGAACCGGGGCGGGGCAGGACGAAGCCGACCAGGAACGCGCCGAACAGCGAGGTCAGGCCGAGGTGCTCGGTCGTCCAGGCCATCGCGAGGGTGAAGCCGCCCACCAGGACGGCGCCAAGGAGAGGCGACCTGGCGAACAGGCGGTCGGCGGGGCCGCTGCGCACGAGCGGTCGCACCAGGGCCACCAGCACGACACAGCCCACCAGGACCGCCAGTGCCACGAACAACCCGCTGCCGGCACCCCCCACGGCAACCGCCAGCAGCAGCCATGCGGGGACGTCGATGACGACCGCCGCCTGCAGGGACAGCCGTCCCGCTGTTGTCGTGGTCATGCCGCGGTCGGCGAGAATCCGGGCGAGCACGGGGACGGCGGTGACCGCCAGGGCCACGGCGAGCAGGAGCAGGAACGACGGCAGGGGGGCATCACCGCGCAGGGCGGTGGGGCCGGTCCGGTCGATCCACAGGGCCAACAGTGCGCCGGCGGCAAGGGCCGGGAGGAACGACGTCACCGCCACCCACGCCACGGGGCGCGACCCGGTGCCGGCGCCGCGGACGCGCATCTCGTAGGCGATGCCCAGCAGGAACAGCATCAGCCCGGCGTGCCCCAGGTGACGCAGTACCTCCACCACCGTGCCGGGCAGCAGCGCCTCCAGCGCGGCCCGACCGGCCAGGGCGATGACCGCCGGGCCGAGGAGCAGGCCGACCACGATCTCGCCGATCACCGGTGGCTGTCCGATCGCGCGGAACACGATTCGGCCCAACCAGGCGAGGAGCAGGACGACGGCCAGCGCCACTGCCGCGTGCAGTGCTTCGACGGGTGTGGCGGGCACGGTCAGCGCACCTCCGCCCGGGCCGCCCCGGTCACGTCATCAGTCCGGTTATGGTTTTGAGCCGGCGGATCTCCACGGACGTGAACCTGGCGTCGGGCACCTGGGAGGCGACCTCCGCGGCGCGCTCGTCATCGGCGCAGTCGACGAGGTAGTAGCCGCCGAGTTGTTCCTCGTCGGTGCTGCGCGGCCCCTCGATGATCTCGGTCCTGCCGTCACGGACCCGCACCGTGCGCGAGTCGGCCGGCACGGAAAGAACCGCGCTGTCCACGTGCTCGCCACTGGCGATGATCGAGCGGGTGAAGTCGACGTGCTCGGTCAGGCGCTGGTCGCGCTGTGCCTGTGTCAGGGTCGCCCAGTGCGCGGCGTCGGTGGGAATGAGCAGGAGGTAGCGCACAGGGGGCCTTTCAATAGGGAATTTCCCCCGGATGAAGGGGTCGCTGAATATTTGAGCGGAAGCCCCAGGGGCTTGTCAACGAATTGTTTCACCGTTTTTCGAGTGATTCCGGTTGCGCCGTGGAAAATGGTTCCCGCGAAGTTCTGGTTGCCGTCCGGTGGGTCGGCAATGGAAAAGGGGAACTGTTCGGTGCGGGTTTATTTTTTTATCATGATGGCGCCGTCCTGCCCGCAGGGAAAACGATTCCTGCTTCCGCGTTCGGTCAACCTCCATCGCTCTCGTCTGGTTCGGTGAATACAATGCTGGTACTCGGCCTGAACGGGAATTTCTCCGCTGAGGACACCGACCTGGTGCCCGACATGTTGGAATTCTTCTTCCACGACGCCTCCGCGAGCCTGATCCGCGACGGCGTCCTCATCGCTGCGGTGGAGGAAGAACGGCTCAACCGCATCAAGAAGACCACCAAATTCCCGGCCAACGCCATCCGGGCCTGTCTGGCCACCGCAGGGGTCACCCCTGACGACATCGACGCCGTGGGGTACTACTTCCGCGAGGACCACATGGACGCGGTCCTCAACCAGCTCTACACCGACGACCCCCGTGTCCCGGTCCGCCACTCCCGCAGGCTGATCAAGGACCGTCTCAAGGCCGAGTTCGGCTGGGAATTGCCCGACGACCGCCTCGTCTACATCCCCCACCACGTCGCACACGCCACGTCCGCGCTGGTCCGTTCGGGAATGGACGAGGCGCTGGTGGTGATCATGGACGGCCGGGGCGAAGAAGAGTCGGGAACGGTGTTTCGCTCCGCCGGCGGGCACCTGGAAAGCCTCGCCACCTACCCGGCGGGAAAATCCCTGGGATCGGTCTACCTCAGCGCCACCCAGTTCCTGGGGTACAAGTTCGGCGACGAGTACAAGGTCATGGGACTTGCCCCCTACGGCGACCCCGCCCGCTACCGCGACGTCTTCCAGGAGCTCTACACCCTGGAGGAGAAGGGCGAGTACACCGTCCACCACAGCACGGCCGTTCCCAACCTGATCGGCCCGCCCTTCGCCGCTGTGGGGCTGCTGCCCAGGCGCAAGGGGGAACCCTTCGCCCAGGAGCACAAGGACTTCGCCGCCGGTCTCCAGGAAGCGGTCGAGAAGATCGCCCTGCACGTGCTGCGTTATTGGGCCGAGACCACCGGACTCACCCGGTTGGCCTTCGGCGGCGGTGTCGCACACAATTGCAGCCTCAACGGCGCGATACTGCGTTCCGGTCTCTTCGACGAAGTGTTCGTCCACCCGGCCTCGCACGACTCCGGCGCCGGTGAGGGCGCCGCGCTGGCGGCCGGGCGCCTGCTCGGCGCCTCGCCCCGGCCGCTACCGCGACTGCGCAGTGCCTCGGTCGGCCCCGATCTCGGCTCGCTCCAGGAGATCGCCGCGGCGCTGGCGGGCTGGGCGCCGATGGTCGAGGTCGAGCAGCCCCACGACATCGTCGGGACCACCGCGCGACTCCTGGCCCAAGGAGCGGTGATCGGATGGGCCCACGGCGGCTCGGAGTTCGGCCCGCGCGCGCTGGGCAACCGCAGCATCATCGCCGACGCCCGCCCCGCGCAGAACCAGACCCGCATCAACGCGATGGTGAAGAAACGCGAGAGTTTCCGCCCGTTCGCCCCCGTCGTCACCGTCGAGGCGGCACACGACTACTTCGAGCTTCCCGCGACCGCCGCGAACTACGACTTCATGTCGTTCGTGGTGCGGGTCCGGGAGGAGCACCGCCGCCTGTTGGGCGCGGTCACCCATGTCGACGGCACCGCTCGGGTCCAGGTGGTCGACGCCCGCGCCAATGAGCGTTTCCACCGCCTGGTCGACGAATTCGGCCGTCTCACCGGCACCCCGGTCCTGCTCAACACCTCCTTCAACAACAACGCCGAGCCCATCGTGCAAAGCGTGCACGACGTCATCACCGGTTTCCTGACCACCGGGCTGGACGCCCTGGTGATCGAGGACTTCCTGGTCCGACGCGGTCCCGGCGGACCCCTGGGGTTCGACAACCTGGCACTGCGATTCAGGCCGGTGACCCGGCTGGCCACCCGGGTGCGTCCGTTGCCGGCCGGACAGCGCGTCACCACCCACGAAATCTTCCTCGACTATTCCACCGGTCCGCGCGCCGAGGTTTCCGCCGCCCTCTTCTCGTTGCTCACGGAGGTCGACGACACCCGTTCGCTCGCCGCTCAAAGCGTTGCGCTCACCGATGGGCTCAAATCCGAGCTGTTCGACCTGTGGCAGCAGCGGTTCTTCGAGCTGCGGCCGCTGTGAGGCCCCGGGGAACCGGGCCGATACGGCGGGTGGGATGAGTCGGCTGGGCATCGACATCGGTGGGACCAAGGTGGCGTTGCGGCTGGAAGGGGCGGGTCGTGCGCCCTGGCAGACGGTCTTTCGCTGGCCGGAGCCGGGACCGGATCGCGGTGCCGACCCCGATGCCGACCTCGCGGCACTGGCCGAAGCGGTCAGGGGATTGTGCGCACAGTGGGGCGGAGCCGTCGAAGGCGTCGGGGTGGCGTCGCCCGCGACCCTGGACCGCTACGGCCGGGTGAGCGCCTGGCCGGGGCGGCCGGGGTGGGTCGGTGTCGACCTGCGCTCCGCGCTGCGCGCGCTGGTCCCGGGGGTCCCGGTGCACTGTGCCGATGACGGTGACCTCGCGGCACTGGCCGAGTCCTACGCGGCAGGGCGTACCGACCTGCTCTATCTGGGTGTGGGCACCGGGGTGGGCGGTGGAATCGTGATCGGCGGACGTTCGTGCCTGGACACCCGTCGAGGGTCGTGCGAGATCGGGCATCTGCCCATCGACCGGGCCGGTCCACGCTGTGATTGCGGCCGCCGGGGGTGCCTCCAGGCGGTCGCCTCGGGCCCGGCGACGCTACGCAGGGCGTCCCGGTTGCGCGGTGCCCACGTGGATTTCGCCGGGCTGCGTGACGCGTTGGCCGCCAACCGGGCCTGGGCGGTGTCGGCGGTGCGCGAGAGCTGTGACGCATTGGCCGCCGCGGTGGTCGGGGTGGGGGAACTACTGCACCCCTCGCTCGCGGTGGTCGGCGGGGGGTTCGCCACCGGACTGCCGGGTTTCGTCGCCGCGGTGTCCCAGCGGGCCGCCGCACTGGGGCGGCCCGGTCACCCCCCACCCCAGGTCCGGGAGGCGAAACTGGGCGGTTTCTCCTCGCTGCACGGCGCGGTCCACGCCGCGGCCCGCCCCGAAGCCGGATGAGCGGTCCCGGGCGCCTGATCGTGTGCCCACCTGCTGGTGGGCACACGATCGTGGGAAGTCCGCTCCCTCCGGAGGGCATCCGCTGACGGATCGTTTCGGTGCGGCGTCCACCGGTGTGCCCACTGCCGGCGTCCAGGGCACGCATGAGGCCGCGACCCCTCAGGAGAAGATCGTCGCGAGTACGGGATACCTCCGGATCGCGGCCTTCGCTCCGCCTGGCTCCGGAACGCCGAGACCGGTTGAGGGGCGATCGTCCCTTCCCGCCAAGTTCGGTGCGGGAGCCGTGAGCCCGATCTTCTCCGGCCGGAAGGGCCCAGTGGGCCCTTTCGATCGGCTTCTCGGGGGTGGAGCACGAGCACGGGGCCGGTCGTCCTTTCGGTCCTTCTGCGACTTGCCCAGGAGGGTGGGGAGCCGGTTCGGCCTCCCCGTCGTGATCGCCCAGGACACGCGCTCGAAGGCGTATTTCCACTGTGCGCGCTCCGGTCTCAGGCGTTGTCTGGTGGTGGACCTGGGAACCAGCCTGGGCGGTGCCTGTATCGATGCCAGGGGAACGATTCCCGCCCTGCTCGGCCAGGTCGGCAGAGTGGCCCATGATCTCTCCGACGACGCCCGGCGGCGAAAGGACGGCCGTGGTCAGGGACTGCTTTCCCAGTGGACGTCTGCCACCGGGCTCCGTGAGACAGCCGGGAGGCTCGGCTCGGCCGTCACCGATCCGAACCGGCTCGACTCGGCGGTCGAGTCCGGGGAGCCGGCGGTCCGGTCACTGATTCGAGAATTCAGTTCGCAATCGTGGAGCCCACGCTTTCCCGCGAACTGGTCGCGCGAACCGGATAGACGGCCGGCCCCCGGCGACGCCGACGCCGATCGGGACAGGAAAACACTCGACCGACACGCGGACTTTCGAATACCCTGAACAATCAGGGTGGTTTTCATGGTCGTCTTCGATCTGGTTGTCGGCATCCTTTCCACGATTCTGGCCTTCTTCGCGATCGTTATACGAGATTCTGGCCGCGAGTGGCTTCTGATCCAGCGCCGCAACCCCGACAAGAACTTTCACGGCAAACAGGATTTCACGTGCGCGGCGGCGGGGATGGTCAGCGCGACCCGGGACCGCCGCTCGGAGGAGCTCGACGTCTACGCGACGGCCTGCAACGAACTTCGGGAAGAGGCCGGTGTCAGAGTTCGAGAGGACCAGGTCGTCTTCCTGGCCCTCCTCCGCGAGACCAACCTGCGCGAGGTGGGGCTCGTCGCCGAAGTGGAGGTCCAGGCGTCGCCCGCCACCCTCATCGGACCTCACGCGGATTCTTTCGAGAGCAAGGGGTTCCTGCTCTGCGAGGCGACGCCGGAGGCGTTCGCCGACTTCCTCTCCCGCAATCTCCCCGTCGAGCGGTTCGCGCCGTTGA
Organism: Nocardiopsis ansamitocini; assembly: GCF_030268225.1. Classification (GTDB taxonomy): domain Bacteria; phylum Actinomycetota; class Actinomycetes; order Streptosporangiales; family Streptosporangiaceae; genus Nocardiopsis_D; species Nocardiopsis_D ansamitocini. The sequence goes on from NZ_BSQG01000013.1 coordinate 105,415, forward strand.
GCGCGGGGGCGATCCTGTTCTCCCTGTTGCGCCGCTTCTCCCGGGAACGCATCGAGTCCGCTTTCGGCCGGCTCAAGGCTTGATCGGCCCGCCGTTCCCGTGGAATCACGACGGGGAGGCGTCTGTCTGCGGTACCCACCATGTTCCCCCGGTTCCGCGGCGTCCCCAAGAGCAGGGGGCCGCGGTCGAAGGCGAACCCGTCACGGGCCGGAGCGCCCCGAACAGCCGACCGGCGAACACGTTGCCGAGACCACTGGACCCCGGCCGGGAGCCCGGCCGCCCGGTCAATCGGCGGCGACCGACAACAAGGCGCGCGCCGCGAGACGGTAGCCCAACGGCCCCAGACCTGCGATCACACCGTTGGCCAGGGGAGCCAGCACCGACTCGTGCCGGAAGCTCTCCCGCGCCCAGACATTGGACAGGTGCACCTCGATCCAGGGCCGCGGGTAGTTGGCCAGCGCGTCGCGCAGGCTCCAACCCGCGATCATCAGGGCACCCGGGTTGACGACCGCCCCGACCGCCCCGTAATGCCCCTGCAGCGTCCCGATCATCTCCCCCTCGCTGTCGTGCTGGCGGGCCACGACCCGCCAACCGCGGTCGGCGACCTCCTCGCCGACGGCCTTCTCGATGTCGAAGAGCGTGTCGGTGCCGTAGATACCGACCTCCCGCTGCCCCAGCATTCCCAGGTTGGGGCCGTTCAACAGCAGTACGTCCTTCACCAGACACCCTTTCTGCTCGCGTGCCGGCCTGTTCGCCTCGACCACGCGACAACGCGTTTTCTCCCGGTGCGCTCGAATCGAAGGTAGGCCAGGGCACAAGGAGAAGCCAAAGACAGTCCGATAAATCCCCCAACTAAGGGGGGTGCCCACACAATTAGGGGGTTGGAGTGTTCCGGGCACATCATTAAGCTCCTGGGAAATCCGGTCCCGACGGGTGTGCTCACCTTCCCTGCCGAACAGGGCCGACGGGCTTCCCCGGGGCATCGCCGCCCCGGGAATTCCATAATTCAGCCGATGATGTTTCCCTTTTGTCCGAGTGGAATGGGAGTGGGATCAATTGAGTCCTCGAACAGGCCGGGATCTCGACTTCCCGACGTGGCCCCAGTACGACGGCGGAGAGTACACCGGGTTGGTCCGCGCCCTGGAACAGGGCCAGTGGTGGCGGATGGGTGGCGGAGAAGTCGATGCTTTCGAGCGCGAGTTCGGTGACTACCACGGAGCCCCGCACACGCTGGCGGTCACCAACGGGACCCACGCGCTGGAACTCGGCCTCGAAGTACTGGGGGTCGGCCCCGGCACCGAGGTCATCGTTCCGGCCTTCACCTTCATCTCCTCCTCGCAGGCCGTCCAACGACTGGGCGCGGTGGCGGTGCCCGTCGACGTCACCCCCGACACCTACTGCCTCGACCCCGTCGCGGTCGAAGCCGCGATCGGCCCCCGGACCCGTGCGATCATGCCGGTGCACATGGCCGGCCAGTTCTGCGACATGGACGCCCTGGCCAAGATCGCCGACGAGTCCGCGGTCCCGCTCATCCAGGACGCCGCGCACGCCCACGGGGCGCGCTGGCAGGGCCGGCGGGTCGGGGAACTCGGCTCGATCGCCACGTTCAGCTTCCAGAACGGCAAGCTCATGACAGCCGGGGAGGGAGGCGCGGTCCTCTTCCCCGACGACGCCACCAGCGCGGCCGGCTTCCTGCGCCACAACTGCGGGCGGCCCCGCGCCGACCGCGGCTACTTCCACCGGACCTCGGGATCGAACTTCCGGATGAACGAGTTCTCGGCGGCTGTACTGCGCGCCCAATTGTCCCGCCTGGACGCGCAGATCGCCGTTCGCGAGGAGCGCGCCCCGCTCCTCGCGGACCTGCTCGCCGCGATCCCGGGGGTGGTCCCCCAGGCACGCGATCCCCGCTGCGACCGCAAACCGCACTACATGGCGATGTTCCGTCTCCCCGGCATCGGCGAGCACAGGCGCAACGCGCTCGTGGACGCCCTTGTCGAAGAGGGAATACCTGCCTTCGCCGCGTTTCGGGCGATCCACCGTACGGACGCCTTCTGGGAGACCGGGGCGCCGGAAGAATCCGTCGAGGACGTCGCCCGACGTTGCCCCAACGCCGAGGCCATCAGCACCGATTGCGTGTGGCTGCACCACCGGGTCCTCCTCGGCTCCGAACAGCAGATACACGACGTCGCCGCCGTCCTCGCCGACGTAGTGGGGCGGGTGTGAACCTCCCGCCTGCCCAGGCCGATCCCGGGGCGCCCATCAGAGTCGCCCTGGTCGGCCTGGGGTGGGCCGCCACGTCCATCTGGTTGCCGCGGCTGCGGCGCCACCCCGGTTTCGCGATCGTTGCCGCCGTGGACCTCGACCCGACGGCACGGGAGGCGTTCGCCCGGGCCGCGCCGGGCGTCCCGATCCTCGCAGACGTCGGCGGGCTCGCGCCCGGGCAGGTCGATCTGGCCGTCGTCGCGGTCCCCAATCATGCCCACTGCGCGGTCGCCGTCCAGCTCCTCCGGCGAGGGCTGCCCGTATTCGTGGAGAAACCCGTCTGCCTGGACATCGAACAGGCCGACCGGTTGGCAGCCGCCGAGCGGTCGGGCGGCGCCGCCCTGCTCGCCGGTAGCGCGGCCCGTCTGCGCGGTGACGTCCGCGCCCTGCACGACGTGCTGCCCTCCCTGGGGCCGATCCGGCACCTCGATGTGGCCTGGGTCCGTGCGCGGGGCGTGCCCGACAGTGGGGGCTGGTTCACCCACCGGCAACTGGCCGGTGGCGGAGCACTGCTCGACCTGGGATGGCATCTTCTGGACACCGCGCTGGCTCTGCTCGGACCGGTCAGCTTCGCGCAGGTGGTGGGTGCCACCTCCGCCGACTTCGTCAACGCCCACTCCCGCCGGGCCGTATGGCGAGGAGAGGGTACCGCATCGACGAGCCCGACTTCCGCCGGCGACGTGGAGGACACCGCGCGCGGTTTCCTCACCACCGATGAGGGGACCTCCATCGCGTTGCGGGCGTCGTGGGCTTCCCACGAGGCCCACGACACCACCCTGCTCCGGGCCGAGGGCAGCCGGGCGACGGCCACGCTGAGCTGTACCTTCGGCTTCAGCCCGAACCGGTCCGGCCGTTCGTCGCTGACCCTCACCCGTGACGGCCACACGGTCCACCTCCCCCTGCCGGACGATCCCGTCGGTGCCGAGTACGACCGCCAGCTCGACCTGATCCCCGCGCTGCTCGCCGACCCGGCGACCCACGGGGACGCACTCGACGACGCCCGCCAGATCATCGCGGTCATCGACGGCATCTACGCCTCCGCCCGAGCAGCGCAGATCCGTCCGGTCGCCGCCGCACGCTAGGTCCTGCCGGCGCCACAGCGACACCCCAAGGAGCGACGAGCATGCAGACCGACTCCACCCCGCGACCGGACCTGCCGGAAGTCCCGGGAACCGATCACCCGCTGCGCGCGGTGGTCTTCGACCTCGACGGTGTGATCGTCAACAGCTTCGAGGTCATGCGCGAGGCGTTCACCATCGCCTACGCCGAGGTCGTGGGCCCCGGTCCCGCGCCGTTCGCCGAGTACAACCGCCATCTGGGGCGCTACTTCCCCGACATCATGGCCGTCATGGGCCTGCCCCCGGAGATGGAGGTCCCCTTTGTTCGGGAAAGCTACCAGCTGGCCCATCGTGTTCCGCTCTTCGACGGGGTGACCGAGACGCTCACGACCCTGCGCGAGCGCGGCCTGGGCCTCGCGATCGCCACGGGGAAGAGCGGGCCCCGCGCACGTTCCCTCCTGGCCGTCCTCGGTGTTCTGGACCTGTTCGACCATGTGGTCGGTTCCGACGAGGTTCCCCGGCCCAAACCCGCACCCGACATCGTGCTGCGCGCACTCGACCTGCTCGGGGTGGCGCCGGGCGAGGCGATGATGGTCGGGGACGCGGTGACCGACCTGGCCAGTGCCCGGGCCGCGGGGGTCATGGCGGTCGCCGCGCTGTGGGGCGAGACCGACGAGGCGGCTCTCCTGCGCGAACGCCCCGACCGCGTGCTCACGTCCCCCGCAGGGCTGTTGGCCTGGTGCCCCGCCCCGGTGTCCGGCTGACCGGCCAGGCTCCTTCTCCACCCACACGACGCCGGTACCGCGCGGATCGGTCACGGGGGCCGGCGGCTCGGGGAGGTCGTCGTCGGGTTAGGGGGACTCGCTGGGCATCGCCCGCAGTGTCGCGGCGACGGCCGTCTCGGGTACGCCACGCACCAGTTCGGCACCCCGCGGACCGTCGAGGACAAAAGCCAACCCGGAGGTCGCCTTCTTGTCCAGGCGCATCAGTTCCAACAGCCGCGGCACCGGGACACCGGCCGGCAGCGCGCTGCGCAGGCCGTACCCTTCCACCACCTCGGCGTGCTCGCGGACCCGGTCGGCACCGATCCGTCCCAGGAGCCCGGCGAGCCGGCCGGCGAACACCGTCCCGATCGCGACACCTTCGCCGTGGCGCACCGAGTAGTCGCTGGCGCGCTCCAGCGCGTGTCCCAGCGTGTGCCCGTAGTTCAGCAGGTGGCGCAGGCCGTGGTCGCGCTCGTCAGCGGCGACGATGGACGCCTTCAGCGCCACGCTCGCCGCGATCTGCTCCTGAACGGTGAGGCCGCGCAGGTCGCCGGCCCCAATGAAGTGGCAACGGGCGATCTCGCCGTACCCGTTCAACAGTTCGGCCCGGGGAAGCGTCGTCAGGTAGTCGCTGTCGCACAGTACCGCGCTGGGCTGCCAGAAGGCACCGACGAGGTTCTTCCCCTCGGGGAGGTTCACCGCGGTCTTGCCGCCCACACTGGCATCGACCTGCGCGAGCAGCGATGTGGGCACGTGGACCACCGCCACCCCGCGATGGTAGAGGGCGGCCGCCAACCCCACGAGGTCGGTCACGGTCCCCCCACCGCAAGAGACGACCGCGTCGTCGCGGGTCAGCCCGAATCCGACGAATTCGCTGCACAGTTGCTCCACCGCAGCCAGATTCTTGCTCGGCTCCCCGTCGCGCACCGGTACGACCCGCGCGGGAACGCCCGGGTCGGGAACCCACTCGGCCGGGCGCGCCGAAGCCACGACCACCCGCTGGGCCCCGAGACCGGCGATGACCTTGGGCAGTTGACGGCGAACACCCGCCCCGATCAGCACGGGATAGGTGCGCTCGCCCAGCGCCACCTCGATTCGAGCGGTGGGTTCCCCTGATCCGTCGTCCACGCCGTCCGCCGTGCTCACCGCCACGTACTGCCTCCTTTGTCCCGCATCAGCAACAGTGGCCGAAGCGGACCGGTGCTCCTGCGAACACGAAAGAACGATCCGGCGAGAGAAAAGCCGCAGACCGCCTGCCAATTCTAGGTTCGGGGGCGGTAAATCCCAGGCCCTCATCCAATTGTTCGCCCATTACCGGGTAATCGGTCGAACGGAAGATTCCTGCCTGCCCTTGGCCGTCGCATTCGACGACGCCTCCATTCGCCGATCAACCGTTTTGTCGCGGTTGTATTTCCCCAGGCGTTCGATACCGGGTATGGGGAGCAGCCCCGAAAAAATAGGGGGGTCCGTTCCCGGTTCTTTCGTGAGACTGCAAACGGCATGCGGCCCGCTCGGACGCGGCTCGGTCCGCACGGACGAGGGGACGCGTGCAGCCGGAGCGGCGGGGCGCCAGGGCGCAACGAAGCGCCGTGGACGGCTCCCGCTCCGGTCCCCGGTTCGACCGAAAGGTGCAGGCACCATGCTCCGTAGCGAGCTGATCAGGCCGTTGCCCGAACTCCTGCGGGCCAACGCCGAGCGCTTCGGCGACAAACCCGCCTATCGCGACGAACGGCGCAGCGTCACCTACGCGGAGTTGGAGCGCACGACCCGGTGGTTGGCCGGGCACCTCGCGCGGTTGCGGCTGCGTTCCGGCGACCGCGCCGCGATATGCCTGGGGAACCGGGTCGAGACGGTGGAGAGCTACTTCGCGATCCTGCGCGCCGGAGCCATCGGCGTCCCCATCGACCCGCGCGGCACCGACACCGAACTGTGCCATGTCCTCGACGACAGCGGCGCACGCCTGGTCATCACCGACCCCGTACACGCCGACCGTGTCCGCAGCCTGCGCCCGGAACTGGTCGTGGTGGTGGCCGCTTCGGGACCCGACCGGGAAAACGCGCCCGCCGGTCTTGCGCGTTACGAGGACCTCATCGGTACCGATCCCGGTATCCCCGCTGCCGACGACCTCGAACTCGACGCCCCCGCCTGGATGCTCTACACATCGGGTACCACCGGCACGCCCAAAGGGGTGCTCTCCACCCAGCGCAACTGCCTCTGGTCGGTGGCCGCCTGCTACGTTCCGGTCACCGGACTCTCGGAACACGACCGCGTCCTGTGGCCGCTGCCGCTCTTCCACAGCCTCGCGCACATCGTCTGCGTCCTGGCCGTCGCCTCGGTCGGTGCCACGGCACGCATCGTCGACGGCCAGTCGGCCGACGACGTCCTGGACGCGCTCCGCGAGGAGGACACCACCTTCCTGGCCGGCGTCCCCACGCTGTACCACCGCCTGGTGCGTGCGGTGCGCGAACAGGGTTTTCACACCCCCGGTCTGCGCGTGTGCCTCGTCGGCGGCGCGGTCACCACCGCGTCACTGCGCACGGCGTTCGAGGAGGCGTTCGGTGTCGCCCTGATCGACGCCTACGGCAGCACCGAGACCTGCGGTTCGATCGCGGTCAACTGGCCGAGCGGGGCCAGGGTCGCCGGTTCCTGCGGTCTCCCCGTCCCGGGACTGGGCGTGCGCCTGGTCGACCCCGAGACCGGGGCCGATGTCGCGGTCGGCCGCGAGGGAGAGGTGTGGGTGAGCGGGCCCAACGTCATGCTCGGCTACCACGGCCAACCCGAAGCCACGGCCCAGGTCCTACGGGACGGCTGGTACCGCACCGGCGACCTGGCACGCCGCGACGACGACGGCTACCTCTTCGTGACCGGCCGGATCAAAGAGCTGATCATCCGGGCCGGGGAGAACATCCATCCGGTGGAGGTGGAGGACGTCCTGCGCGCGGTCCCCGGAGTTGCCGACGCAGCGGTGGTCGCCCGCCCGCACGACGTCCTCGGCGAAGTCCCCGTGGCGTTCGTGGTCCCCGACGGCGACGGGCCGGACCCACAGTCGTTGTTCGCGGCCTGCCGGAAGCGCCTGTCCGCCCACAAGGTCCCCGAGGAGCTCTACGAGATCGCGCGTATTCCGCGCACCGCCTCGGGAAAGGTCAAGCGGCACCTGCTGCGCGGCCTCCCCGCGCGACTGCGCGCCTCCAGCAGCGGCCAGCACGACTGCCTGTTCACCCTCGACTGGATCCCCGTCCCACCCGCTGAGCCGGTGCACACCGACGCCCAGGACTGGGCGGTGACCGGGGCCGACGCCGCCCAGGCCGTGACCGAGTGCACGCGGGCCACCGTTTTCCCCGACCTGTCCGCGATCACCCGAGCAGCCGCCGTCCCCGACGTCGTCCTACTGGCCCCGGCGCAGGTACAGGCGGACGCGGACGCGGTGGCCGCCATCGTGCACGGGACCGTCTCCCAGCTGCGGGACTGGACGAGCCACACGCGCACCACCGGGTCGCGGCTGATCGTGCTCACCCGACGGGCGGTGGCCACCGCGGCAGGCGAAGCCGCCCCCGATCCCGCCCATGCCGCCCTGTGGGGCGCCCTGCGCTGCCTCCAGACGGCCGACCCCGGTCGGTTCACCCTCCTCGACCTCGATGACGATCCCGACAACCGGCTCACCGAGGCCGCCCTGACCGCGGCAGCGGCGTCGGGCGAACCCCAGCTCGCCCTGCGCTGCGGCGTCGTCGTCGCCCCGAGGTTGACCCGTCTCCCCGTCGCAGCGGACACGCGGCCCCGACGGCTCCTGGCCGGTCGGCACACCGTGCTCGTCACCGGCGCGCACAGCGAACGCGGCGCCGCAGCCGCACGGTATGCGGCCATCGTGCACGGGGCCCGCCGTCTCCTGCTCGTCAGCCCGCACGGTGTCCGCGACAAGGCTGCGGCCCGTCTCCGGGCGGACCTGGCCGCCAAAGGCGCCGACGCCGACCTCGTCGCCTGCGACCTGGCCGACCGCGAACAATTGGCTGCGCTCCTCGCTCGTGCAGGACGCCACCTCAGCGCCGTCGTGCACGTCTCGGGAACCGCCAAGCCCGGCGATCCGCTGCGCTCCACGCTCGCCGCCGCCCTCAACCTTCACGAACTGGTCCGCACCGAACAACTGTGCTCCTTCACGATCCTCACCGGCAGCGCAGGGTTGCTCGGCGCCTCAGGAGCGGAGGAAGAGGGCGCCGCCCAGACGTTCCTCGAAGCGCTTGCCGGCCGACGCCGTGCCCAGGGCGCCTCCGCACTGGTCCTGGCCTGGGAACAAAGCGGTGCCACGCGTCCGGACCGCCCCTGGACCGGCGCACTCTCCGCCAACGAGGGGGTCACGATGCTCGACGCCGCGCACGGCGCCGAGCGAGTCGCGATCCTGGCCATGCGCCTGGACGCCGAGACACTGCCCGAATCGGCCCACAGCAGCGCCATACCGCCACTGTTCGCGCACCTGATCGACGCGCCCCGCCCGACCGGCCCGGACACTGCGGTGACGGCGCAGCTGCGTACGCGGCTCGCCCGGCTACCGGAGCGCGACCGGGCCCGTGTGCTGCTCGACCTGGTCGTGACCGAGGCCGTCGGGTTGCGGCGTGTGTCCGGACCACTTTCCGCCGATCTGCCCTTCGCCGACCTCGGATTCACCTCGATCACAGCGGTGGAACTGCGCAACCGGCTGGCCGCAGTCACCGGACTGCGGCTGCCGGCGACGCTCGCCTTCGACCATCCCACTCCCCGCGCCCTGGCCCGCGTGCTCGGGTCCCGTCTCCTGGGAACTCCGGACACCGTTGCTCCCTCGCGTCCGGACCGCGGTGCGGTCGATGAGCCGATCGCGATTGTGGGGATGGGGTGTCGGTTCCCGGGGGGTGTGGCGTCTCCGGAGGACTTGTGGCGGTTGGTGGCGGGAGGTGTCGACGCGGTCGCGGAGTTCCCCACTGACCGGGGTTGGGATCTGGAGGCGTTGTTCGACGCTGATCCTGATCGTGCGGGGACCTCGTATGTGCGTGTGGGTGGGTTCTTGGAGGATGTGGCGGGGTTTGATGCGGGGTTCTTCGGGATTTCGCCGCGTGAGGCGGTGGCGATGGACCCCCAGCAGCGGTTGCTCCTCGAAGTGTCGTGGGAGGCGGTGGAGCGTGCGGGGATCGACCCGTCGTCGTTGAAGGGCAGCGACGTCGGCGTCTACACCGGGGTGATCAACCACGACTACGCCCTGCGCGCACATCAAGCACCGGCCGACCTCGAAGGGTTTCGGCTGACGGGGCTGTCGGGGAGTGTGGCGTCGGGTCGGGTGGCCTACACGCTGGGCCTGGAGGGGCCGGCGATCACGGTTGATACGGCGTGTTCGTCGTCGTTGGTGGCGATTCATCTGGCGGCGCAGGCGTTGCGTCGGGGTGAGTGCTCCATGGCCCTGG
>NZ_BSQG01000014.1 GCF_030268225.1 Nocardiopsis ansamitocini
CGACTTCGCCGATTTCGTCGTTGGCGACGTCGAGGTCGGGGACTTCGGTGTGGAGGTCGACGGGTTCGTTGCGGCCGAGGCGGTCGATGAGGGCGGGCAGGCGCCGGTCGGCCAACTCCTGCGTGCCGTCGCGCAACCGGTTGAGCCGGTCGACGACCTCGCGTGAGGAGCGCATCGCGAACACCGGGACCAGCACCGACACCAGGGCCACGCCCAGACTGCCCAGCACTGCGGTGAGAATCGCCTCGTCGGCGACCTCGTGCTGGATGATGTTGGACTGCTTGGCCTGGACCGAACCGATCTCGGTGTAGGTCGCCTTGATCGGCGCGTAGAGTTCGCGCCACTCCTGTTCGTCCACCGGCATGGACAGGTCCCGTTCGATCTCCCCGGTGAAGACGTTGTACTCGGCCGCGACCTCGCGCTGGACGATCGTGTCCATCAGTTTCGACAGTTCGATGTACTCGGGCTGTTCCCACAGCTCGGTCATCATCCTCTGCGGTTCGGGCGTGAGGTGCTTGTGGACCGTGGTCATCTGTTCGCGGTAGGACCCCACGAGCCGGATGAACTCCTGCTGGTCGGCGACGCTCAGCTCATCGGTGGCAAAGGCCCGGGACAACTGCGTGTCGGCCTGGGCGAACAGGTCCAGCGCCCGGAAACCGTAGGTCGCGCTCAGCCCCGGACCGATCGAGGCGGACGAGGGGATCCGACGGGCCTGGGTGTCGAAGAGGTCGGCGCCGGCCATGGTCAGACCGTTGTAGTACTCCTGGACCTCGCGCCGCGACGCCTGGCCCGCGTCCACCCGGGCGCGGACCTCGGGGATGGTGTCGAAGCGTTCCTGGAGGTCGGTGATCCGCGCCTGCACGGGCTCGGAGGCCAGCGGCATCACCTCGCGCAGCGAGCCCAGGACCTCGCTCATGAGTCCGTCGGCCTCTTCGCGGATCTCCCGGAGGGTTTCCCGGTGCTCGTCAGGGCGTTCCAGGTAGGCGATGGTCTCGGAGCGCTCGTCCATCACCGCCACGAGTGCGATGGCCGAGGGAAGCATCCGCTCCTCGCTGCTGTTGGCGACCACGTACTGCACGAAGGCGTTGTAGGCGAGGTAGCCGCTGACGATCAGCCACAGGACGACGAGGGCTGCCGTGGGCGCGAGGACGATTCTGCGGAGGCGGGACCTGATCGAGGTGTGCCGCCTCTTCTTGGTTTCCTGCACTGCTCTCCTATTGTCCGTTGACCTCTGCGCACGTCGGGACGCGGCGAAGAAGTGATCGACGCCGTGGGGGGATTGCGGCATCGGTGGATCCCATAGGGGTGGCGCGGATCCGTGTTCGCGCCGCGGCACGGGGGGTGAGTGTGCCGGGGCGCGTGCCGGTCGAAAGCCCTACTGATCCATCAGGGGGCGGGCCCAGGAATCCGGCCATCGGATCGTACCTTGCCCGGAAGAGACGCATTCACCACTTGATGGGGGTATCTGGGTAGTGGGTCCGGTCTGTACACCATGCCAACTGGATTTTTGTCGATGGTCTGCTTGACCGAATCTGCGTTGTTCCGGTGAATCGTGATTGCGAAGAACTACCGAATGGTTACCACCCGTCCGATGATTGGAGAATAAAGAAGGAGAGGGTGCGCCAGTCAGGGCCTATGCCGCCAATCTCCTGCGCTGGGACGGTTTTCCCGTTAGCCTTTTGGACTTATGGGAGGGTTTTTCGGCGGGTCGCCGGAGGTTGCGGGGATCGCGGTGCCCGGTGTCGTGTTCGTGACGCTGGTGGGATCCGCGCTTTTTCTGGCGCGTCAACATGATCGTTACGGTCGGCTCAGAGGATGGCCGGGACAGGTCACCATGGCCGTGCTCGCGGTGGGAGCCGGTTTGGTGGCCTATGCGGTCTGGCCGCTTCCCACGAGCATCGACGGTCTGTGTGCCCTCGACGGCGGCGCTGCCGTCGAGCTGATGCCCGGCGCCACCCTGTCGTTCTCGGACCCCGTGCGCGTCGTCGCCGGGATCGGCCTGTTCGCGTCGGTGGGCCTGCTCGCCCGTTACCGTTTCCGACGCGGTGCGCCGGCTGCCGCCGGCCTGGGGACAGGAATCGCCACAGTTGTGGAACTGGTCCAGTTCAGTGCGGTCGTCGGCCTCTACCCCTGCCCCTACCGGGTGGCCGCCGTCGACGACGTTCTGCTGGGAACGGTCGGAGCGCTGCTGGGGTGGGCGCTGGGACTGCCGGCGGTGCGATTGCTGCCGCGTGGCTGGCCGGCCGCGATCCCCGATTTCCTGCCACCGGGGTTGGCGCGTCGGGCACTGGGACACGCCCTCGACGTCGGCCTCTGGTTGTTCGGATCGCTCACCCTCGTCGCCGTTCTGACCGCGATCGGTCCGGTCGCCGCGGACGGTCCCGTTTCGACTGCCGTCCTCGTCACCCTCGCCGTCCTGGGCGGCCTGGTGCTCCCCCAGTTGCGTGCGGACCGTTGCCCGCCGGGCCGGGCAGCGGTGCGCCTGGCCCTGGTCGGGCCGGGCCCGCCCGCTCCGGCCGGGCGGTGGCGAACGTTTCTGCGCGCGGTACTGCTCTACGGCCCGGTGGTCACCCTGTTCGTGCTGGGCCTCCCGTGGTGGGCACTGGTGGTCGCCGCCATTCAGGGCTCCTGCGCTCTGGTCCGGGGCGACCAGGCCGGGCTCGCCGACCTGCTCGCCGGAACCCGGGTCGCAACCCGCGTCGTGGTGCGCGGTGGCCTGCCGGATGCATCGGTGCGCTATGTCCGGCCTTCCGAGAGCGGCCCCGGTCCCGTCGAGCGATCGCGGGTCGCCTCTTCGTGAACACGCCGCGCAAGGGATTCGTCGTCATGTCCAGGCGAAGAAGCCCAGCGCCGCGCCGATGATCACCAGGCCGCTCGCCAGGCCCATGAACATGCCGCGTGGCCACGCACTCAGCCAGGGCGCGGCCACCACCCTGGCCTTTTCGGGATGATCGGGGTTGTAGCAGACGGTGACGAGGTCACCGTAGCGGGCCGCCGCCCACGAGGTGTTGTCGTGCGTGGTCAGGACCTCTTCGCCCGACTCGGTGTGAAAGCGCACGATCATTCGCGAAGTGCCGCTGGTCTCCTGATAACCCACCACCCGGGCCTCGGTGTGCTCGCCGCGCGAGCGCAGCAGCCGGGCGCCGACGATGTCGCGCAGTAGCCAGGCCATTGCGGCCAGGCCGATCCCGATGGGCAGCAGCGGGTAGAGCAAATCCATGGCAACACCGTTGAGTGGTCGACGACAGTACGGTTTCGGTGGCCGCTCCCGACGGGACCGGCCACCGGACGGTCAGTGCGTGGGTTGGCCCGGTGGGGTCTCACCTGTGCCCAGAACGCCGTCGGCGATCTGTTCGCCGATGTCCACCCCGTAACCGATGCTCTCCAACTCGCCGGCGAGGTGCTCCACGGCTCCGGGGTCGGGGCGGGTGCTCAGGAGCGCCCGGAAGCGCCCGGTCGCCGCTTCGAGATCGTCGGTCGCCGCGTACATCCGGTGGCGGACCTCGCCGTGACGTCCTTGGAGGTACTGGGACTGCTCGTACCCTCCGGGGTGGGCGACCAGCGAGGAGACCCGATGTGCGATCTCCGCGGAACGTTCCACCAGGTGCTCGATCGAGTCGGCGATCTCGTTGACGCGCCAGACCATGCGGTGTGCGGTCTCCGACAACGGCCCCGTGAACAAGGGGGCCGCGAGTTCCTCGAACGCGACCGCGGCCTCGTGCGCACGCGTTGCGCAGGCGGCGTCGGGGTGGGCCGGCGCCGCCTGCGCGAGTCCGTGCGGGGACTGCCCCGCAGCAATGTCCCCGGGCTGGCTGAACAGGTAACCGAACACGACGACCGCGGTCAACCAGACGATGACGCCGATCACGACCGCCGCGTATACCGGTAGTCCGATTGCCCAGGCGAGGCCACCCGCGATGGCCCCGGAAAGGAGCCGCCACGGGTGGGTGAACTTCTGCGACTGCATGCCGTTGTCGTCCTCGTCGAATCGGGCGGGGCTAGAAGTTGGAGATCACGGCTTCGAAGATCTTGTCGATGCTCTCCGGATCGGAGGAGTCGTAGGCGGCGGCGTTGGTCGCCTTGGCGATCGCCTCCATCGTCTCCAGGTCGGCGCCCTCACCGTAGCCGATGGTGAAGATCCGGACCCCCTGCTCACCTGTCTCCACGCTGATCTGACCGATGAGGTCGTCCATGCTGATGCTGTTGGGGTCCTCGTTGCGGCCGTCGGTCAGGAACACCACGGCGTTGATGGCGTCGTCGCGGAAGTTCTCCGTGACCATCTCGTAGGAGGCCAGCGCGGTGTCGTACAGGCCGGTACCGCCGCCCGGGGGCAGACCCGAGATCTGCTCGGTCAGTTCCTCCCGTCGAGGAGAACCGTTGACCTGGGCGTCGAGCGGCCCCATCGGGACCAGTTCGCGCCAGTCCTGGCCGCCGTCCTCCAGATTGGTGCTGAACATCCACAGTCCCAGGTGGTCGGTGTCGGAGAACTGGTCGAGAGAGGCGGTGGCCGCTTCCTGGGCCAGGGACAGCTTGTTCTTGCCGGTGCCGCCGACTGCCTCCTGCATCGACCCGGAGGTGTCGATCACCAACAGGACGTTGGCGGGCTTACGCAGGTCGGCCCAGTTCTCCAGCATCTCGCCGAGCACACCCGACGACGGGGGAGTGAGCAGTTGCGTGGGTTCCTGAGCCAGTACGCCGTTGTCCTGGGTCAGCTCCTCGCCGGTCCCGCCCTCGGCGTCGCGGAAGAAGTTGTCCTTGAACTCCTGCTGGGCCTTCTCCGCCAGCAGGTACTCCAGGAATCCCTCGGCGGCCGGGCGCTTGGCGTCGTCGATCCAGTCCAGGACCACGTAGGGGTGGTCCGACATCAGGGTGCCCTCGTCGGGGTAGACCGCGGCCAGCGGGACGTTCGGCGCGCTTCCCTCACCTGCGGTCTCGGGGTTTCCGGTGGGGTTGCCCTGGTTGTAGTGCACGACCGACATCTCCTCCACCGCGACGGCGGAGATGTAGGAGAGTCCGCGCCCCTCGGCGTCGGCGCGCTGCAGGTTCGACAGGAATGTCAGGGTGATGTCGCCGTAGTGCACGATCGAGCGTTCCACACCGCTGACGAAGGCCCGGGTCTCGCTGTTCTCGATGTCGGCGGAGGTCAGGTCCGAGGTCAGGCCGGTGGCCGCGAAGTAGGAGCCGATCGTGGCGTTCAGACCGGAGGTGGAGTAGTTCGGGTTGGTCTTGCCCATGCGGAACTCCCCCCACTCCGGATGTCCGTAGGAAGCCCAGCCCTCGTCGTTCTCCGACAGCTCCAGAAGGTCCGACCAGCCGAGCTTCTCCTCGGGCCAGCCCAGAGCCTCGGCCATGGGCCGCGGCATGGCGATCACCAGCGGCGAATTGGCGATGGAGGGGGCGTCCTGGGGGAGCAGGCCCGCCATGTCACCGGCGGTGGCGCGGTCCCGGGCGATCTGCACCCACCCTGAACTGGCGGGGGACCACACGTCGGGCTGCGTGCCGTACTCGGCTTCGTCCCAGGTGCCGTTCTGCAGTGCTTCCAGGGTGACGCCGGAGGACTGGTCGATGATGGAGACCTCGGCGCAGCCGCCCTCGACCTTCGTGCCGCTGTAGTCCTCGGCGAACTGCTTCATCAGCCCGGCCTTCTCGGGGGAGGCCGCCACGGTCAGTTCGATCTTGTCGCCCGAGCAGCCCAGCAGGGAGGGGAGTTCCCCTCCGGTGGACACCCACCGAACCGCCGCGATGACCACGATCGCGACGACCGCCACGATGACGTAGGGAACCAACCGCCGGTGCAGTGGTGCTGGTGCTGCTTGGTATGACATCGGGTCCCGTCCCTCGGCTGCTTCTGCTCCCTTTAGAGGCAGGCTAGAGGTTCTGGGTTGCATTACGGACGCGAAATAGTGCAATCGCGGAGAAAGAAGATATCTGGCGGTATATATCGGATATGGGGAACCCTGCGCTCTCCAGCAGGAACAGTGCTCAGACAGGTGCGTCGGAGGTGGGGACCCGCGTTCCCAAACCGTTTTTCCACGAGACGGATCAGAGCGGAATGCACCTCCTCCACGGGACGGTCGGGGGGTGAGGGTCCGCCAGTCCGGCGCGACGGTCGACACCACTGTGAACAATGCCGAACCGGTGACCGCGACGTCGAGGTCACCGGGCAGTTCGCCCTCGTCGACCAGGTCCTCTAGCAGCTCCGGGATCACCCGGATGGCCTTGGCGCGGGTCTGGAGGACGGGTCTCGTACCATGCCTGGCCGGTCCGCCACGTCTCGGCCATCAGGAGCCGGGCCAGTGCCTCATGGGCGCCGACGGACTCCAGCTCCGCACGCAGGACCGCCGCAAGTGCCCGGCCGCGGCGGATAACGCGCGCACGCTGCCCGTGGGTATTGGCCCGAGGCGGACTGGGACACAGCTCACCCCGGGGCGGGGCTGCCCGGCAACCCACCCGGGCAGGGGCGCCGCCGCAGCGGGGTCCCTGCCCGGGTGGAAGCGAACGACTACCAGCTCGTCGGAACCGGCTGTCCCTCGCTGTATCCCGCCGCACTCTGCACCCCGACCGTCGCCCGCTCGCGGAACTCCTCCAGGGTCGTCGCGCCCGCATAGGTCATCGAGCTGCGCACCCCCGCCACGATCTCGTCGATCAGGTCCTCCACGCTTGGGCGCTCGGCGTCCAGATACATCCGACCGGTGGAGATGCCCTCCTCGAACAGCGCCTTGCGGGCACGGTCGAAGGGGGAGTCCTCGGCCGTGCGCAGCCGAACCGCGCGGGCCGAGGCCATGCCGAAGCTCTCCTTGTACAGCCGCCCCTGGGCATCGCGCAGGGCGTCGCCCGGAGACTCGTAGGTCCCCGCGAACCAGGAACCGATCATCACGTTGCTGGCGCCGGCGGCCAGCGCCAGGGCCACGTCGCGAGGGTGACGCACGCCGCCGTCGGCCCACACCGATCGGCCCAGCTCACGAGCGGCCTCGGCGCACTCCAGCACCGCAGAGAACTGCGGTCGGCCCACGGCGGTCATCATCCGTGTGGTGCACATGGCCCCGGGACCCACGCCGACCTTGACGATGTCGGCCCCGGCCTCGATCAGGTCCCGGGTTCCCTGCGCGGTCACGATGTTGCCCGCCACGATCGGCACGCCCGGCTCCAGGGCGCGCACCGTGCGCAGTGCGGAGAGCATCTTCTCCTGGTGCCCGTGGGCGGTGTCGATCACCAGCGCGTCGGCGCCGGCCGCCAGCAGCTCGGCCGCCTTGCCCGCGACGTCGCCGTTCACGCCGACCGCCGCGGCCACCCGCAGCCGGCCGGCGGCGTCCACGGCCGGCTGGTACATGGTCGCGCGCAGTGCTCCGGTCCGGGTCAGCACCCCGACCAGGGCCCCTTCGGGGTCCACCACCGGGGCGAGTCGGTGCCGGAAGTCGTGGAGAGTGTTGAACGCCTCCTTGGGGTCGGTGCCCGCGGCCACGGTCAAGAGGTCGCTGGACATGACCTCGCGCAGTTGGGTGAAGCGGTCCACCCCGGTGCAGTCGGCCTCGGTCACCACGCCGAGGGGGCGACGCTTGTCGTCGATGACGATGACAGCGTTGTGGGCCCGCTTGGGCAGCAGGTTCAGCGCGTCGCCGACCGTACCCTCCGGGCCGAGCGTGATCGGGGTGTCGTGCACCAGGCTTCGCTGCTTGGTCCAGGCGATGACGTCGGTGACCACATCGATGGGGATGTCTTGGGGAATAACGGTGATCCCGCCGCGTCGTGCTACGGTCTCGGCCATCCGACGTCCGGCAACCGCGGTCATGTTCGCCACGACGATCGGGATGGTCGTGCCGGTACCGTCATGTGATGCCACATCGACATGCATCCTGGACTCCACGGCGGAGCGCCTGGGAACCATGAACACGTCGCTGTAGGTCAGATCCTGAGTCGGAACCTGGTTGTTCAGAAAGCGCACGCTGCTCCTCGGTCGTCGCGGCCGGGGGCGGGGACTGCGGGCGCCGGCCTGGACACACCCCGAGTACGCCCCTCCATTACTTCTTGATTATGTCCGCGCAGACCGTGACGTGTGGCACCGGCCCGGTCGCGTCCGGAGCCCACCCACGCCTTCCCCCGCGCGCGTCGCACGTGCGGCGGTTTCCGCGCCGGGGCCCTCGCAGGAGAGATTGATGACGCGCTTCACGCTCGATGACGTCCGGGAGCGGACCTACAAGCAACGCGATGCCTGGTGGACGGTCTTCCTGGTCGACCCCTTGGCCGGTCGGCTGGTGGTTGCGACGGCCAACCGCACGTCCCTCACCCCCAACCAGCTCACGGTCGGAGCAGGACTGTTCGGCCTGGGCTCGGCGATCTGCTTCGCCATGGCCACCTGGCCGTGGCTGGTGGCCGGGGCCCTGCTCTTCCACCTCAGTTTCGTACTGGACTGCATGGACGGCAAGATCGCCCGTCTGAAGGGCACCGGCACGGTGTTCGGTGCGTGGGTGGACTTCGTCTTCGACCGGATCCGGTTCTTCGGGTGCATGCTCGCGCTCATGATCGGCCAGTGGCTGCACACCGGTGAGATCGTCTACCTGCTGCTGGCCCCGGTCGCGACCTTCGTCGACCTGTTGCGCTACCTCAACGGCCCCCAGATGGGCAAGACCCGGGCAACCATGCGCACCCGCCTCGCCGAGGCCGAGGCGACCGGTACCGTCACGGTGCAGGACACCGACCCCGAGGCCATCGAGGCCGCGCCGATGGCGGGCGACGAGGGCGACGAGGGCGACAGCGCGGCCCAGCCGGCACAGTCCAAGGGCAGGCTCGCGCGCATGAGCGCCGCGCTGCGACGCCACCGGGTCCGTATGCACCTGTTCAGCGGCATCGAGTTCGAGATGTTCGTCTGCGTCGTTGCACCGCTCACAGCGGTCGTCTCCCTGTTCACGCCGCTGGACAGCCTCATCGTCGCGGTCGTGGTGCTCTCCTGTGCGGCACTGCTGGTGTTCGAAGCGGCACTGGTCGCCCGGTTGTGGGCGGAGACCCGCCGGTTCGAGAAGAAGATTCGCACCTACTGAGGGCTGCGCCGCCGAGGTCGGAGGAACGACCTCGGCGGCGCTGTGCTCAACCGCCGGCAGGAGCGGTCGCGCGCTCGTCGGTCCTGCGCCCGTCCGACGCCGCCGTCACAGGGGGGTCGTCGGGTTTGATGAGCCAGTCCGCCCGGGGTTCCACGACGGGGCGCAGGACGGCCCGCAGCGGGCCCCAGCACAGCAGCAGTGTCAGGGCCACCGCCATCACGATGTTCAGGGCCAGCGCGGCGAGCCCGTCGGCCAGGGAGTACCAGCCGAAGTGCTTGATCACCTGGAGGACGAGGCCGTGGCCCAGGTAGACGAAGAGCGTGTAGGCACCCAGCCGGGTGAAGACCGTGCGCCGACGGGGCACCGCCGCCAGGAACGCCGCGGTCATCACCAGCGCAGCGATCATGAGGGCGACGCGTAGCACCAGTGCCGGGCCGAGAGGGTCGATGTCGCGGTCGAGCAGGCTCTCGCGCCAGTACAGCGATTCCACCGACAGCCGCTGGGAGACCGGGACCGCCACCGCCGCTGCCGCCACGAGGACCAGCCACCCCACGATCCGCACCCAGATCGGCTTGAGCAGGTCGAAGTGTTCCCGACGCAACACGAGGCCGATCACGAAGAACGGCAGCATGGACAGGACCCTGCCGATTCCCAGCGCCGAGCCGACGTTCACGAAGGCCGTTGCCAGCGAGATCGCCACGGCCACCGCGACCGGCCAGCGCAACTGGTTCCACACCGGAACGCTCAGTCGCCAGATGAACAGGGCCACCAGGAACCACAGGGTCCAGGTGGGGGTCAAGGGGGAGTCGGGGGAACCGCGGTCCATCAACTCGGCCAGTCCCACGTGGATGACCCAGAAGATCAGATAGGGCACGGCCAGCGCCAGGACCAGCTTCTCCACCCGCCGGGGAGAGGCGTCGAAGGACCTCGACAGGTAGCCGCTGATCAGGATGAAGGCCGGCATGTGGAAGACGTAGATCCACAGGTAGAGCGTGTCCGCGCCGAGAGAGCCCCGCAATGGGCCGATCGAGTGTCCGATCACCACGAGAACGATCAGGAGGAACTTCGCGTTGTCCAGAAGCGAGTCGCGTCCTTGACCGCTGGGCGGTGGTGCGGCGGAAACGGGGTCGGGCTTGGCGGCGATGGGAGTCGGGGCCACGAGATCTCCGGGGCTGTTGTCGCACGGTCACTTAGAGGAACGTGCTGTGATTTGGCCAAGGTGAACCTGGGAATCTGCTGGGATTAGGATCTAGAGGGTACCCCTCGGACACGTCTCAAACGTTGTCCGATGGTAGAAAGTGAGTTTTGCCCGTGTCATGTGCGGTTGTGAGTCACGGGAGACCGCAGGAGTAGGCTCACTTGCCGGTCGCCGTGATTGAGATCTGTGCCCGCAGGCGAGACAATCGCCGGGGTGGCTGGTCCTCGGGCTGTATTCATGGCCGCCGTCGCGGTCCCTGTCGGAAAACGATGTCATGAAGGCGGTGGCGGCAGTGCCCCAGGCGGTCGATCCCCAGCGTGTCGCCGAACACGGCGGCGAGGTCATGCGGCTCGTCGACGAGATCTTCCCCCTCGTCGAGGGGTTCTACGTGGACCTGCACCGCAACCCTGAACTGTCGCACCAGGAGAACCGCACCGCCCGCGCGGTCGCCGAGTGGCTGTCCCGAGCCGGTTTCGAGGTCGAGACCAACATCGGCGGAACCGGCGTGGTGGGGGTGCTGCGCAACGGCGACGGCCCCACGGTGCTGTTGCGCGGGGACATGGACGCCCTGCCCATCGAGGAACAGACCGATCTGCCCTACGCCAGCACCGCACGAGGGGTGGACGCCGACGGTCAGGACGTGCCGATCATGCACGCCTGTGGACACGACGCCCATACCGCCTGCCTGGTCGGTACCGCCGACCTGCTCGCCAGCTCCCGCGACAACTGGCGCGGCACCCTCATGATCGTCGCCCAGCCCGGCGAGGAGACGCTCGACGGGGCCGAGGGAATGCTCCAGGACGGGCTCTACGAGCGCTTCGGCCGACCCGACATCGCGCTGGGGCAGCACGTCGGCCCCCAGCCGGCCGGCATGATCGTGCACCGCGCGGGCGTCATCCTGGCCTCGTCGGCCACCTACCGGGTGCGGATCTTCGGACAGGGCGGTCACGGGTCCCAGCCGCACACCACCATCGATCCGGTCGTCATCGCCGCGACCATCGTCACCCGGCTGCAGGCCATCGTCGCGCGAGAGATCAACCCCAGCGAGATGGCCGTCATCACCGTCGGGGTGCTACGGGCAGGGAGCAAGGCCAACGTCATCCCCGACGAGGCCTACCTGGAGATCGACACCCGCGCTCTCAACAACAAGGTCGCCGAGCAATTGCGCGCCTCCATCGAGCGCGTCATCACGGGGGAGGCCAGGGCGGCCAACGCGCCCCGCGACCCCGAGATCACCCTCACCCACTCCGGCGGCGTCACCCGCAACGACCCCGGGCACACCCGGGCGCTTTCCGCCGCGCACCGCGCCTACTTCGGCGACGCCTACGTGGTGGACATGCCGGAGCCCTTCACCGCGACCGAGGACTTCGGCCGGTTCGGGCTGCCCGACGATCCCAACCCCATCCCCTACGTCTTCTGGTTCGTGGGGGCCACCCCCCACGAGGTCTGGGCGGCGGCGCCGGGCACCACCCCCTTCGACAAGATCACCGGTGTGCCGGGCAGCCACTCCGCGCGCTTCGCCCCTGACCGCGAGCCCACACTGCGCGCCGGCCTTGCCGCGCTGACGCTGGGCGCGCTGTCCTACTTGGCCGCACCCACGACGGAAGACGACTCCGACGACCCGCACGCCTTCGTCCCCACGGCGTGGTCGGAGACGGAGGCTGCTGCGCCCGCGGCCGACGACTGGGACGATGAGAATCCGGTCGAATCCACTCAGAACGCAGACATGGACGCCCTGCTCGGCGACGACGAGGACGAGGGCGAGTCCACCCAGAGCGCGGGACCGGAGGATTTCTTCGACGATCCGCCCCCGCCCATGCGCGGACCGACCCAGGGCACGCAGACCGGACCCTCGGATTCGTTCCGCCCTCCGTCGGGTCCCGCCTACTACGCGCCGCCCCCTTCCGGATCCCCGATTCAGGCACCGCCACCCCTTCCCGGCACCGATCCCGACGACTACCGGATCTGATCCCGGTACGACCGATCCCCTGACCCGACCTGGCGAACCGGCCGCGGGAGCATCCCGCACAACAGAACGGCCTCATGACAGTGTGGCTATGGGGAGATCGCCTGAGACGGCGGGCCCTGCGGCATCCGCAGGAGAATCTGCTGCTCTGGATCTGTGTGGCGGTCACTGCGCTCACCCTGGTCGGCGCGGCCAACCGGGCGATCGAGGGTGACACGGGGCAGCCACTCATCATCCTCGGGATCCCCGCCCTCGTCTTCTTCGTGCGGGGTCAGCTCTATGCCAGACAACGGGTCAACGGGGTGCGCATCACCGAGCGCCAGTTCCCCGAAGCGCACCGGATGGTCGTGGACGCCGCCCGGGCGTTCGACCTGCCGAGAGTGCCCGATGCCTACGTCGTGCTGGGCAACGGCCAGATCAACGCTTTCGCCTCCGGCCACGGGTTCCGGCGCTACGTCGCCCTCAACAGCGATCTGTTCGAGATCGGCGGACGGCTCCGCGACCCCGACGGGTTGCGTTTCATCATCGGCCACGAGGTCGGCCACATCGCTGCCGGGCACAGCTCCTTCTGGCGGCAGTTGGGCATCTCCATCGCCAACATCATCCCGGGAATCGGCAGTTCCCTGGGGCGTGCGCAGGAGTACACCGCCGACAACCACGCCTACCAGTTCTGTCCGGAGGGGATGGAGGGCCTGCGCGTGCTCGCTGCCGGAAAGTACCTGTACCGGGAGGTCGACTTCGACGAGATCGTCGCGCAGGCCGAGGTCGACCAGGGGTTCTTCGTGATGCTGGTGAACTTCCTGTCCACCCATCCGATCAACACCTGGCGGTTCGCCGCGCTCAAGGACCGAACCCAGCCGGGCCGGGTCTTCTGACGTCCGACTTCGGGCGCCGGCCCCCACGGCCCGGCGCCCGGGCCGTTACAGGGACCCAACCAATTCGGGGTCGAAGTTGTTGCCGGTCAGCACGGTCGCCACCCGGCCTCCGGGGATGCTCCGGTCGGCCAGGGCGGCGATTCCCACCGCCGCGGAAGGCTCCACGATCAGCCCCAGGCAGTCGCGCAGCAGCCGCAGCGCGTCGAGGATCGCCTTCTCGTCGACGACCAGCATGTCGTCCACCACCTGGCCCATCCAATTCACCGCCTCGGCCACCGCGACCCGTACGGCAATGCCGTCCGCGCTCGTGCGGACGGTCTCGGTGGACAAAGGCGCCCCTGAACGCCAACTGTGCGCCATTACCGGTGCACCCGCCGGGACCACCCCGATCACCCGGGTCTGGGGCGAGCGCGACTTGAGCCAGCGCCCGATTCCCGAGATGAGCGCCCCGTTGCCGACCGGCACCAGAACCGCGTCCAATCGCAGCGGTGCCAGTTCCAGCCCGATCGTCCCTGCGCCCTCGGCGATCCGGGGTTCCCGGCCGTCTTCGACGAACACGCACTCCTCGCGCCCCTCGGCGTAGGCGCGGGCTGCTTCTTTCGCGCTGTCGAAGTCCGCACCCTCGACCACGACGCGGGCTCCCAACTCGCGCATCCGGGCGATCTTGGTGGGACTGGCGGTCTTCGCGGCGAACACCCGGACCGACAGTCCGCGCTCGCGGGCCACGTAGGCCAGGCCCTGACCGAAGTTCCCAGCGGACGCACAGACGATGGCGCGGGTTTCCTCGGTGTCGCGCAGCAAAAAGTCAGCGCCACGGCCTTTGAAGGAGCGGATCGGATTGAGAGTCTCAAGCTTGAGAATCGTTTCTCTCCCCACCCGCCTGGACAATGTTTCGTCGCAGATCTGTGGAGTATTTCGAAAAATAGGGTTGATGATCCGGGAAGCAGCTTCGATTCGGTCCAAACGGAGGGTATCGATCGACATGTGCGCATGGTAGATCCACCCGTGTCTTTACGGGGCGAATTCGGTGACGCTTATCGCCGTCCGGCAGCAATCCCCTCACCCTCGGCGGCCTCGGCATACCGGTGCGCAAGCTGCGTAGGCAGCGGCTCGTGCCGCAGGTAGTCACGGCTGAAGGCGCCCGTCCCATGGGACAGGGAGCGCAGGTCCACGGCGTACCGTGCGATTTCCAACTGCGGGACCTCGGCCTTGATCAGGATGCGTCCCCCGGGTGCCGGTTCGCTGCTGACCACTCGCCCGCGGCGTGCGGACAAGTCGCTCATCACCGCTCCCATGCAATCGTCGGCCACCAGTACCGACACCAGATCCACCGGTTCCAGGACGCACACCCGGGTGCTTTCGGCGGCGTCCTTGAGCGCCAGGCGCCCTGCCTTCTGGAACGCCATGTCGGAGGAGTCCACCGAGTGGGCCTTCCCGTCGTAGAGCGTCACCCGCACATCCACCATCGGATACCCCGACAGCACGCCCAGCTCCATCTGCGCACGTACACCCTTCTCCACCGAGGGGACGTACTGACGGGGAACCACTCCGCCGACGATTTCGTCCACGAACTCCACTCCGGCTCCCGACGGCAACGGCTCCACCTTGATCCGGCAGATGCCGTACTCGCCGTGTCCGCCGCTCTGTTTGACGTTGCGTCCCAGTCCGCGGGACTCGACAGAGAAGGTCTCCCTCAAGGGAACGCGGACCGCGTCCGTCTCCACGGCGACCCCGTAACGGTTGCTGAAGCGGTCCAGGGTGAGGTCGAGATGGGCCTCACCCATGCACCACAGCACCATCTGATGGGTCTCGGGATTGACCTCCACGCGCAGCGTCGAGTCCTCGGAGGTCAGCCGGGAAAGCGCCTGGACGAGCCGCTCCTCGTCGGCATCGTGGACGGCATGCACCGCGGTGGGCAGCAGCGGATCGGGAAAAGCCCAGGGCGTCATGCACAGGGGAGCGTCCTTCTCCGAGAGGGTGTCGCCGGTCTCCGCCCGCGTCAGCTTGGCGACCGCACACACGTCCCCCGCGACGACCGCGCCGACCGGATCGGTGCGCCGGCCGGTGGGGACGGTCAGCGGCCCCACCCGCTCGTCCGCCTCGTGGTCCTGGCGCCCCCGGGCGGCCGACCCGTGCCCGCACACGTGCACGACGGTGTCGGGGCGAAGGGTGCCGGAGAACACCCGGACCAGACTCACCCGGCCGACATAGGGATCGGTGACCGTCTTGACCACCTCTGCCAGCAAGCGGCCGTCGGGGTCGCAGGACAGGGCAGGGGCAGGCCGACCGTCCGCCCGGGTAAACGGGGGCAGTGGCCGTTCTGCGGGGGACGGGCAGGCCAGCGGCAGTTCTGCGCGCAGTTCTGCGACCCCGACCCCGCTCAGTGCCGACAGCGCCAGGACCGGGTGGAAACCGCCCCGTGCCACCGCCGCCTCCAGGTCGGCGACCAGCATCGCCCGGTCCAGGTCCTCACCGGCCATGTAGCGATCCATGAGCGTCTCGTCCTCGCTCTCCTGGATAACGCCCTCGATCAGTTCTGTGCGCAGCTCTTCGTTCCGGGCCACCAGCTCCTCCGGTGGTTCTCCCTCGACCCGGGAACCGGAGGAGTAGTCGTGGTAGCGCTGGGAGAGCAGACCGAGGAGACCACCGACCGACCGTTCGTCCCCCTCCCCGGTCATCACCGGTACGTAAGCCGGGACCACGCCGGGGCCGAACACCTCCCGACACTGCTCGACCACCCCGGCGAAGTCCGCACGGTGGTGGTCGATCTTCGTGACCGCCACCGCCCGGGGCATGCCCAACACGGCGCATTCCTCCCACAGCAGTCGAGTGCGCCCGTCGATACCGTCGGTCGCCGAGACCACGAACAGGGCTGCATCGGCGGCGCGCAGTCCGGCGCGCAGTTCGCCCACGAAGTCGACGTAGCCGGGGGTGTCCAGGAGGTTGACCTTGACATCACCCACCCAGACGGGCGCGACGTCGAGGTTGACCGAGCGTTGCTGCCGGGCCTCCGCCTCGTCGTGGTCGCTGACGGTCGTGCCCTCCTCGACCCGCCCGGCCCGATTGAGCACCCCCGACTCCACGAGGAGCGCTTCCACCAGGGTGGTCTTTCCGGAACCGGAAGGACCGACCAGTACTACGTTGCGGATGTTCTGTGGTCGGCTTGCCCTGGGGCCCCTCCCGTCGGCCGCCGAACCGGATCTGTCCGCCATGCTCACCACTCCCCACGGGGTGACGTCGCTGCCCCGCCCCGGATGTGACGTGGGCCATTACCACCGTTACTCGCATACCCAAAGATGACAAGAGGGATGCGAGGTCAGAAGTCCGGCAGGCGTCCGCCGGGCGGATGAGGAGCCCGCAACCGCGCGGGCGGGATTGGGGACAGGGGACACGTTCCGCCGGTTCGTTCCCGGGACCGAACGGGCACGATGGAACGTGTGTCCGATCTACTGCATGATCAGCTCCCACGTCCGGAACCACGCAGGCAGCGGCTGACCACGAGCGACGGGGTCCACATCGACTCGGTGTTGCGCAAAGTGGGAACCAGGACGGCCGCGGTCGTCCTGGCCAACGGGTTCACCGGTACCTGGCGCAGCCCCAACACCACCATGATCGCCGACCGGATGCTGGCGGTCGGCGACGTCATGACGTTCGACTTCCGCGGTCACTACGATTCCAGCGGTGAGTGCACGGTGGGGGACCAGGAGGTCCTCGACCTCGAAGCAGTGGTCGCCCACCTGCGCGAAATCGGCTATACCCGGATCGCCACCGTGGGCTTCTCCATGGGAGCGGCCGTGGCGGTGCGGCACGCGGGGATGTTCGGCGGGGTGAGCGCGGTGGTCGCGGTCAGCGGTCCCAGCCGCTGGTTCTACCGGGGGACCGCGCGGATGCGGTTGCTGACCTTCGGTGTCGAACAGCCGGTGGGCCGGCTGTTCCTGCGACTGGCCCGCAAGGTCCGCGTGGTGAGGCGCACCTGGGAGGTCATACCGCCCGACCCCACCGAGCTCGCCGGGGCCATCGCCCCCGCCGGACTGCTCGTGGTGCACGGCGACGCCGACAGCTACTTCCCGGTCGAGCATGCCCGCCGCATCCACGAGGCGGCCGCCGATCCCAAGGAGCTGTGGATCGAACCGGGAATGGGACATGCCGAAAGAGCCATGACCCCGAAGCGGGCCGAACGCGTTGCCGTGTGGCTGGAGCCCTTCCTGTGTTCTGCTTCCGATCCCGCAGGGCCTGCCGGAGATGACCGCAGGGACGAGTGACCCGGTCGTGTGCGCCCCCCGGATCCAGGGAAACGAGCCGGCGGGCGCACACGGCGCCGTCTCTAGTAGGAAGAGACGTGCGGGTGGTCGTAGTGGTTCTGGGTGATGCTGCCCCGGTCCGACATCGGCTTCCAGCCGGCGCCGGGGTTGCGGGAGTCCCAGATCTTCTGTTCCCAGATCACGTACATCACGCCGAGGCGGTCGGCGTTGTTCTTGGCGTACTCGGCGATCTGGGTGCCCAACTGCTGGTTCGCCGCGCTGGGCGCCGCACCACCGGCGCTCATCATGAAGTCGCAGGCGCGTCCGGACCCGTGCTCGCCGGAGTCGCCGGGGCGCAGGCAGCCCACGGGGTAGGGAGCGCCGAACTCGCCGATGATCTCGTCGCGGATGGCCGCCATCCGTGGGGTCACGCCGTCGAAACCGGGGCCCCGCGCACTGTCGGGAACAGACCCGTTGCCGCTCCCGCCACCGCTGCCACCGCCGCCGGCGGCGGGCTCGGGTACCTGCTCGGCCTCGTACTTCGCGATTTTTTCCTTGACCTCGTCGCGCTGGCCCTTCAGCTCGTCGACCAGTTCCTTGGCCTCCTTGAGCTTGCTCTTGGCCTCCTTGTCGGCCTCCTCGGCCTCGACCTGCACCTCTTGAAGGTTGCTGACCCGGGAGCCGTTGCTGTGCGAGATCTGGCCGAGCAGGGCTGCGTCGCCGAGCATGTCGTCGGGCGAGCTGCTCAACGCGATCTCGATGGAGGGGTCGAGTCCGCTGCTCTTGTACTGGGCCGCGGCGAGGCTGGCCACGCTTCCACGCGAGGACTTCAGTCGGCGCTCGATTTTCTCCAGCTTGGCCTCGGCCTTTTCGGCCTCCTGCTTCGCGCTGGTGTACTGGCGAAGCTCGCCGTCGTACTCCTCTTCCAGCGTCTCGGCCTGCTCGTTGAGTTCTTCGAGGGTGATTTCCTCGTCTTCCGGGTCGGCGTGCGCGGTGGCCGGCAGTGCGACCAGCGCCGCGGTGAGCAGCGCGGTGACGACGGCGCCGCGACGGCGGGCACGCGTGAAGACGGGTTCGTGGTTTCTGATCACAGTGAGTTGCTCCGTGGGGCGGACCTGTGGCCTCGCTTCGAAGGGGCGAATAGTTCCGGTGGGCCACGTGATGCTTCAGCAGACCCTACGAGATCTCCCCGTTATCTGCCTAGTCGGTGTCCTAATTTGTGACCTTAAAAGTCCGAAACTACCCCAAACCACCAAAAGCTGACGGGAGAGTACTGGGGGCCGGCGCCTGCGTGCGCAGGAACCACTCGGCCCTGCGGACCTCGCCCATCGCCTCCCTGCGGCTGTCCCGGTCCAGCCGGTCGAGGTAGAGCATGCCGTCGAGGTGATCGGTCTCATGCTGGAGGCAGCGTGCCAGCAGCCCACTGCCCTTTACGGTGACGGGTTCGTTGCGCAGGTCGACTCCGTTGACCACGGCATACTGCGAGCGCTTGGTGGGGTACCAGAGCCCGGGTACGGAGAGGCAGCCTTCGTTGCCGTCCTGGATTTCTTCCGAGCGCTCCACGACCACGGGGTTGATCACGTAGCCGATGTCACCCTCGACGCTATAGCTGAACGCGCGCAGCCCGACCCCGATCTGGGTGGCGGCGACCCCTGCCCGGCCAGGGGCGTCAACGGTGTCCAAAAGGTCGCGGACCAGGGCTTCGGTATGACGATCGAACGTGGTGATCGGGGTTGTCGGCGCGGTGAGGACGGGCTCGCCGAAGAGGACGATGGGGCGCTTGGTCATGGCTCACAGGTTAGCCCCGCCGGATCGGCCGGAGACTGCGGCGATCGAGGGCGAGCGGGCGCAACGGCGTCAGGCCGGACTGGTGGCCAACGCGTCGTCCAGCACCATCTCGATGTAGTCCAGTGCCGCACGCCGCCGTGCCAGCGCGTTCTCGTACAGCGAGGGCAGCGCCGAGTTCCGGCGTACGCGTAGGCACTCGTTGACAATGCGTTCCCAGCGGTCGGGGAAGGCGTGCAGCGCGTAGAAGCCGGCCCCCGATTTCGAGGTGATCTCCCCGGTGCGCAGGGTGAAGTGCAGCCGGCTCACACTGAGCACGCTCCAGGACGGGGCCAGCGACCCCAGGGCGGCCAGGCCGCGCGGTGTGACCAGGCGTCCGGCCTTGGCCCGCCAGCGTCGCCAGTGCTGGTCGAGGCTGCCCAGCGACCATGCCTGCAGGCTTGCGCGCTCGTCCCAGACGTCCAGTTCGAGCGGGTGCGGTCCGCGGACGGGGACTCCGCGCTCGGCGAGCACGTGCCAGGTCACCGGGTTGACGTCGGCACCCGCCCTGGTCCGGAAACGCCCGCCCAGCACCGAGGCCACCGGCCCACAGTGCTGAGGGTCGTGGGTGAGGTCGTCCCAGGCCACGTGGATACCGTTGAACTGGGGGTGGGGGAACCGGGACCGCATCCTGGAGTGCACCCGCCGCAGCGCGGCGTTCTGGGCACAGTCCAGGCGCTGACGGGTCACCACCACGAAGTCGACGTCGCTGGTCCGGGGCCGGTAATCGCCAAGGGCCACCGAACCGGTGAGGTAGAGGCCTTCGACCAGGCCGGGCGCCTCCTGGTCGGCATCGAGGAGGAAGGCCTCCGCCACAGTTCGCGCCTGCGGGTGGACAGCCATCGTCAACTCCAGTTCGATCCGGTGGTGGCGGGTGCCATCGGTCGGGGTGGCTGGTGACGGGCACATCGGCCGACTCGTCAGGGCGGCCCCGCGGCCCCGCGTCTTTACCCAACAGTGTGGGAGCCGAGCCTGCCGATGGCAAGTGAACGCGGTCGAACCGCACCCGTTCACCCCATCGATGGTGGTGCACGCACCACCATCGGGACGCGTGGGTCAGCGCCGTTCGTGCCGGCCACCGGAAGCGCCGGGCGAGAAGGAGGCGTCGCCGTCGAGGGCCGCTGAGGTGAGCCGGTTCAACTCGGCGGTCACCCGCTGTTCCTCGGCGACCTCCTCCGCGCTCGGGGACAGGATGACGACGAGTGCCAACAGCACCGAGAACACGGTCAGGGCCACACTGAGCGGAACGAAGACGTCTGACGCTCCAGCGCCGTCCAGCGCCGTCAGCGCCGCGGTCGTCCCGGTGTGGGCTTCAACCCCCATGCCCAGCATTCCCACGTAGTGCATCGAGGAGACGGCGACGCCCATCACCAGCGCCGCGCCGACGGTGGCCAGCTTGCCCCGTACGTTCAGGATCGCCCACAGCGCGGCGGTCGCCGCCACGACAGCGATCACCACCGCAACGGCCACGAACACGTAGTCGTGCGTCAGGTGACCGTTGAGCCGCATCGAGGCCACGCCCGTGTAGTGCATGCCCGCCACCCCCAGGCCGGTGATCGTGCCGGCGAGCAGCAGTGATTTGGCGCTCTGGTCCAGCAGGGTCACCATGGTGAGTCCGACGCCCACGAATGCGGTCGCCAGCAGCGCGCTGAGGACGGTGAGCAGCATGTCGTAGCGGATGGAGACGCCCGGGGCGCCGAAGCCGACCATCGCGATGAAGTGCATCGCCCAGATCCCGGTGAAACCGATGGAGATCGCGCCGACTCCGAGCCAGACCCACCGGATCGCCCCCTCTCCAGTTCGCGCCCTTGAGGTTGCTGCCAGCCCGAGCAGTGACCCGACGAACGAGACCAGGTAGGCCAGGCCCGGAGTCACGAAGCCATAAGAGAAATGCTGGATTTCCTGCATTAGCTCATCACGTTTCTTGGGGGAAGGGACTAAAGTCTTTTTTGCTGATTACCGTGAGTAAACGCAGTCGTTGATTAAGAAATGAATTCTTTTTGGACTCAAAACAAAATCAATGACTTGACTTGCGGAAACATTAACTCGCTGCGAGTGGCTGTGAGCGGTGTGCAATGCCGACCGACACGGAGCGGAATCAGTCCGCTGCCAGTAGCTCCTCGGCCAGCCCGACCATGGACTCCGCTCGCGTGTCCCAGTTGGGCGCGCCGGTGCAGAAGGGCTCCCCGGCCCGACGCAGTAATGAGGCTGCGGTGAATACCCCGAGGCCGCGTCGCACCGCCAATGCCAGATCCGGTGTCGATTCGTCCACGTAGCCCGCAAGAAGCGGCCCCAGGGTCGCAGTCGGGTCGGTTCCCATCGCGCGCCCGTGGAGGTAATCGGCCGCCGCGAAGTCGGCGAGATCCGAGGCGGGATGTGCCATGCGCACCCGGTCCAGGTCGACCAGGGCCAGGCCCTGCTCGCCGCGCACCACCTGCTCGGCGCGGAAGTCGCCGTGCGACAGTACCTGCGGGGCCGCCAAGCTCCGCAACGCCTCCCCGCACCGCCGTGCGACCGCCTCCGCCCGGGCTGCCAAGCCGGGGAGGATGCCGGCCAGGACGGTGGCGGCGGCCACCGGCGCCCCGGAAGCGTCGGACCGGGAGAGTTCCCGCGGTGGTGTCACGGCATGGATCCGGGCGAGGAGCCCGCCGGCTTCGCGAAGAGCCTCCTCGCGTTCTCCCGTCACCCGGTCCAGCGGTTCGCCCGGTGTCCAGCTCAGTGCCAGCAGTCCGTACCGGCTCACCCGGACCAGGTCCGGTACCGGTAGCCCGGCTGCCGCCAGCGCCAGGTAGGCGGCGACGTTGACGCTGCCGGCATAGGCGCGGACCACGTGTCGCGGTGTGTGCCAGGCGTCGTCGACGCGCCCCACCCAGCGTCGTCCCGGTTGGTAGGCGAGGGTGTGCACCGAACTTCCCGGCCCTGCCGCGAAACCGTGTGGGCTGGATGCGAAGTGCCGGGCCGCGGGAACGGAGCGGTCGTCCACCGGGGGGCCCATTACCACGCCGGTGGCGGGGTCGTTGAGCGGTCCGCGCAGTCGGGGGTCGACGAGAGCGTTCACGTCCACCGAGTGTGCTCCCGGCTGTGGAGCCCATCTGCGCGCGTAGTCGGCCTCCTCGGCGATCCGAGTACCGCTGTCCCCTGCCGAGAACGCACGCGCGAAGGCCCACTCGGGACCGCTCGGGTAGTCGAGCACCAGCCCTGCGGTCAACCGGACGCCCGGTTGATAGTGCAGGTAGGCCGCGCGTGCGGCGGACGGTCGCTCGACGCCGCGAGGAAGTAGCGCGTGGACCGCGTCCAGAACGGCCGTGGGGTCGAGCAGCACGCCCAGTCCGGGGATCCCGGGGTCGCGGCGGATCAGTTCGTCATGGGCGCTTTGGGCCACCAGCACTCCTCCTGTGTTCGTCCCGGCCCGCCGGCAGGGCGCGCCACTGTGTCCTGACCGGGGTCTTCCTGGCAACGCGGTCGGTCAACCCTCCGGGGATCACCTACTGTTGCTCCGCGTATCACCGCCTGGCCGTCCCAGATCCCCGTCGTCGATCCGTTGTGCCAGTTCAGCGAGGTTGTGTGGTTGTCGCTCGCCATGATCGACGCCGCCGTGCCCCCATTACTCCTGTCGGGCACGGCCGGTTGTGGCCGATCGTTCTCGGCTCCCTACTGACCAGGTGCGTACCGGTCAAGCGCCCGGATGTGCCGCGAAGAAGCCGCTTGCCGGGGCAGCGCGTGAAACGGTTCCCATCGCTAGTCGTTTCCCAAGGTGAATCAGCTCGGTTAAATCCCGAGAAGGCTGATAACTGCCCGCTGACCTGCGATAAGCCGGTTGCCAGAGGGGTGGGGAATTGCTGGTGGGGCTGGGGTGAATTCTTTGAGTTTCCGCTAATTTGCGATCCGACCGTGGGAGAAAATGTTAAATCGTGGTCGCAGATGGGTATTTTCAAGTTCCCCGGCGCCGTTCTTGGCAATGGCGAACGCCTGTCGGCCGGAATCTCTCTAGAGAGGTTGGTAATTAGGAGTGCTCAGGTCCTCCATTGCCCCAGTGGGGCTGGGTTCGGCTTTAGGGAGAACGCGTGTCGAGTGATCGGCGTAACATCCCTGTGATCTGGAAAAGCCAATTGCTCTCGGTTATCCTCAGCGGAGTGCGGTTGTTCGGTGCAGGTAGAGCGGGTGGGATTCCTCTCGTTTCCGCGCCAGAGTGGTCGCGCAAACGGTCTTTCGCGGTCCCTTTGAACAGGGTTGATGTTGTCATTGCACGCTGTTTTCACGTGTGTAACACGGCTTCATTCGTGTGAAACCCCTGCTCATTAGCCTCGGCATTAACGAGCAGGGGTACTCGGTGGTTTTGGAGGAGGCGGATATGGTCCCGACCATGGTTCTCGTAGCAGACGGTTCACGTGACGCGCATCGCAAGGAGGCGCTGCGCGACCTGGCCGACGCTGTAGCCGAACGCGGGGAGGCCCCCGTGCTGACGGCCTTTGGTACTCGTGCTGAACTCCAGGCGACGGTGGAGGCCGTCGACGGTCCCCTGGTGGCGGTCCCCGCCTTCCTCGCCGGCGGGGACATGGCCAGCGCACAACTGTTCGCCGAGCTCAACATCGCCGACCGCTTCGACGCCTGCGCAACCGCGCCGCTGGGAGCGGTCCCCTCGATCGTCGCCAAGCTCGTGGGCCGACTGCGTGCCGCGGGCTGGCGTTCCGGGGACGGTGTCGTCCTCGCGGCCGACGCCGGCCCCGGCAACGACGACCGCCGCCAGGTGACCGATGTCGCCCGCATGCTGAGCCGCCGCGTCCAGGCCCCGGTCCAGATCGGCTATCTCAACGCCTGGGCGCCCTCGGTCTCCGATGCCGTGGACCGGCTGCGCCGCAACGGCCACCAGCGGGTCGCCGTCGCCACCTGGCAGCTGGTGGAGGGGGCGGACCTCGACCGCCTTCGCGACATCGGTGCCACGAGCGTCACCGCCCCGCTTGGGCCCTCCCCGGTCGTCATCGACACCCTGCTGGCACAGCACCGTGCGGCGAAGGCCAGGCTTGCCGCCTGACCCCGTGCTTCGGTCGGTCATGGGAACGCCGACCGGGGATCAGCGCCGCGCCCTCGCCAGAGGAAAGCACGCGGTACCCCGCGTGGTCCGGCTCGAACCGAGCCGGACCCGTCGCGTGCAAACGGCAACGACGACGCGCCCGGTTCCGTGGACAGGAGCCGGCCGTGACCCGGTGCACGGTT
Source organism: Nocardiopsis ansamitocini (assembly GCF_030268225.1). Taxonomy (GTDB): domain Bacteria; phylum Actinomycetota; class Actinomycetes; order Streptosporangiales; family Streptosporangiaceae; genus Nocardiopsis_D; species Nocardiopsis_D ansamitocini. The sequence continues at coordinate 24,354 of NZ_BSQG01000014.1, forward strand.
TCCGCAGCCCCGATCTTCCGGCAGGCGACGCGGACCGGTGCCACGCCGTTGAGGAACGAGCAGGGGCCGGAGTGGGCCCGCCGAACCACCGCGTACCCACCGGTCGCCCTGTACGGGCCGGTCCGGGCCGGGGGCTCGCGCGTACACGGCTGCATTTCCGCCGCGCTGACCAGGTCACTGATGGTTCGTACGTCAAGCCGAACCCCGGTGACGTGCGTGATTTCCCCAAGACGGGGAAGCAGGGGTACTGGTACGGAGAGGTCACAGGGTGGGTTGTATGAACGACGTCGCAGCGCAATTGATCGACAGTGGGCAGCGGGACCGGATCGTTCGCAGATTCGGTGCAGGGGCGCTCAACTGGCTCGAAGGCCTTCCGGCGCGAGCCCAGGAGTTGGCCGACGACTGGGAGCTGACCCTTCTGGGAGCGGCCCCGCACGGGCAGACCTCGGTGGTGGTGCGCTGCCGACAGTCCGACGGTTCGGCGGCCATCCTCAAGCTGTCCCCGGACCCCGCGTTGATCGCTATGGAGGGTCGCACCCTCGGTCTGTGGGCGCCCACCCGGAGGGTGCCCGACGTCTACCGGGTGGATCCCCGCCGTGGCGGTCTGCTCATGGAGGCCATCGAACCGGGTGACAGCATCGCTCAGGGCGGTGTGCTCCCGCCGCTCACCGATATCGGTGAGCTCATCGCCGAACTGCACTCCGTCCCTGCTCCTGAGTCGGTGCTGCGGGAGATGTATCCGCTGGATATCCGGATCAACTTCGTCTTCGAGCTCTGGGAGCGCAGGCGCGCAGAAGGACCGGCCGCCGAAGTCGTCCCCGCGTCGATGGTCCACCACGGGCACGCGCTCGCCCGTGCACTGGCCTGCGCCAGGGAGAACGTCGTTCCCCTGCACGGTGACCTGCACCCGGGCAACGTCCTGGTGGGCGGGCCGGAGCGTGGTCTCGTCGCCGTCGATCCGCGCGGATGCGTGGGGGACCCGGCCGCCGACGCCGTCGACTGGGCGGTGTGGCGTGCGGCGTCGGTGGGTGAGGTGCGGGAGCGGGTCGAGATCCTCGCCCCGGCGATCGGTGTGCCGCCCAAACGCCTCATGGACTGGTGCCGGGCCCTCGCCCCACTACTCGCCGTCGGCCTTGCCGACAAGGAGCAGACCGCGACCCCGGAATACGCCGCTGTCGTCGAGCTCGCCGAGTCGTAGCGCTGGAGGAACCGGATCCCGCCGAGCCGCCCGGCCCCGGGCGGGCCGGCCTTCCCCCGCGGACAGGAGCGGCCCTCCGAGGACCGGGACGGTTCCCTTGCCGGACAGCGCGCACGTGCCCCTGAGGCGACCGACGTCAACGGTCACTCCCTCTTCTCGAATCGATACCCCATCCCCGCCTCGGTGATCAGGTAACGCGGTCGGGCAGGGTCGGGTTCGAGCTTGCGGCGCAGCTGGGCCAGATAGACCCGCAGGTAATTGGTCTCGCTCTGGTAAGCGGGGCCCCACACTTCGCGCAGCAGCTGTCGTTGACTGATCAGCAGACCACTGTTGCGGACGAGGATCTCCAGGATGTGCCACTCGGTGGGAGTCAACCGGATCTCCGTTGCCGGCTGCCCCGCGCGCAGCACCTTTTTCGCGTTCAGGTCCACCGTGAACGCCGCTGTACGCACCATGGGGGCCTCCGCCACCGGGGCCGCGCGCCGTGCCGCCGCACGCATCCGTGCCAACAACTCGTCCATGCCGAAGGGCTTGGTCACGTAGTCGTCGGCTCCGGCGTCCAGCGCCCGGACCTTCTCCGCGGCGGAATGCCGTGCCGAGAGCACGATGATGGGCATCGTGGACCAACCGCGCAGCCTCTCGATCACCGCCATCCCGTCCATATCGGGCAGGCCCAGGTCCAGGAGCACGACATCGGGAGGACACCTGCTCGCGGAGGCCAACGCGCCCGCGCCGTCGGCCGCCGTGTCCACCTCATAGCCGTGTGCCCGAAGGTTGATGCGCATGGCGCGCACGATCTGGGTGTCGTCGTCCACGACCAGAATCCGCATCAGTCGCTCCCGGACACGGGGCGCGCATCGCCCGTAAGCAGTGCGAAGACCATCGTCAGTCCTCCGCCGGGCGTGTCCTCGGCGACCAGCGAGCCGTCCATCGCCTCGGTGAAGCCGCGGGCCACGGCCAGCCCCAATCCGATTCCGGTTCCCCTCGGGGTGTCGCCCAGCCGTTGGAACGCCTCGAAGATCCGTTCCTTGGACTCGTCGGGGACACCGGGGCCGTGGTCGCCCACGCGCAGCTCCACGATCGCCCCGAGGACGCTGGCGGAGACCCGCACCGGTGCCGCCCCCGCCGGATTGTGCCGTACCGCGTTCTCCACCACGTTGGCCACGGCCCGCTCCAGCAGGCCGGAGTCGCAGCGCACCCGGGCCAGCTGCTCGGGGACGTCCACGGACACCAGCTCCTGGGGGACTCCGATGAGTGCCCTGGGGACGACCTCCTCCAGCCCTACCTCCTTGAACTGCGGGCACACGGAGTCGGTCTGTAGGCGGCTCATGTCCAACAGGTTGTCGATGAGCCCGTTCAGCCGATCGGTGGACTCCTCGATTGTTTCCAGCAGCTCTGTTCGGTCGGCCTCGTCCAGTGCGATGTCGGTCGCACGCAAGCTGGACACACTGGCTTTGACCGAGGTCAACGGGGTACGCAGATCATGCGACACGGCGGCCAGCAAAGCCGTCCGGATCCGGTTGCCCGCGGCCTGACGACGCGCCTCCGCCGCGTCCCGGGTCAGGCGCTGGCGCTCCAGCACGATTCCCACGCTTGTGGCGAAGGCGCTCAGGACCCGGCGGTCCGACGCCGGGAGGACGTGTCCGCGCAGTCCCAGCGCCAGGGAGTCGCTCACCGACACCAGCGCGTCGGCCTGCCCGGGATCGGTGCACGGCTCCGGTCCGGTCGAGTCGACCACTCGCCACTGGCCGTTCTCCCCCTGCTCCAGCAGGGCGGCCGAACGCTGCCCGAAGGTTTCGCGGACCCGCCCCAGGAGGGCGGGGACCGGTTCGTCGCCATCGAGGACGCTGCTCGCCAACAGGCTCAGCGCGCCAGCCTCCGCCCGGGCGAGCGCGGCCTGGGCCGAGCGTCGCGCGGCCAGATCCACCACAACCGCCACGGTTGCCCCCACGATCACCGATGCGACCAGTGCGGCGGCGTTGTCCAGCAGCGGAACCGTCAGGGTCCCCGAGGGCGCGCTGAAGAAGAGGGCGAGCAGTACCGTGTTCCACGTCGCGCTGAACAGGGCCGGCCACAGACCGCCGGCCAGTGCCACCGCAACGGTGACCAGCAGGTGCAGCAGGATGTTGGTCGTCGTGTCGAGCAGGTTCAGCGGTGGGACGCGCAGCGCCAGGGTCACCACGACCGGAAGAACCACGGCCAGCAGCCAGCCCCACACGGTGCGATTGCGACCCAACCCGCCTCCGAGAATCGAGAGCGGCCCCCGGCCGCGGCCGGCATGCTCGTGGCCCACCATGTGCACGTCGATGTCTTCGGCGTCACGCGATACCACGGCGCCCACTCCGGGACCGAAGAGGTATTGCCACCCTCTCCTGCGCGACGACCCGAGAACGATCTGCGTGGCGTTGACGCCCCGCGCGAACTCCAACAGCGAAGCGGCGACGTTGTCGCCGATGACCTGGTGATATCCGCCGCCCAGTTCGGAGAGCAGTCGCTGCTGCGCCCTCAGCGTCTCCGGTGGGGTGCGTGCCAGTTCGTCGCTGGACACCACGTGCACCGCCATGAGCTGGCTGGGCTGGGGGCGGCCTCCGGGAGACCGGGCGGCGATCCGGGCGGCCCGTCGGATCAACGTCTCCCCTTCGGGGCCGCCGGTGAGCGCCACCACCACCCGCTCTCGGGCCTCCCAGGTCAGCCGGATGTTGTGCGCGCCCCGGTAACGGGCCAATCCCTCGTCCACACGGTCGGCCACCCACAACAGCGCCAGTTCGCGCAGTGCGGTCAGGTTGCCTTCGCGGAAGTAGTTGGACAGTGCCGCGTCCACCTTGTCGGCGGAGTAGACGTTGCCGTGCGACATTCGCCTGCGCAGTGCAGTGGGGGACATGTCGCACAGCTCGATCTGGTCGGCGCGGCGCACCACGTCGTCGGGCACGGTCTCCTGCTGGTACACGCCGGTGATCTGCTGCGCCACGTCGGTGAGCGACTCCAGGTGGTGCACGTTCACCGTGGAGATCACGTCGATTCCGGCGTCCAGCAACTCCTCCACGTCCTGCCAGCGCTTGGCGTTGCGCGAGCCGGAGGAGTTGGTGCGGGCGATCTCGTCCACGACCGCGACCGCGGGACGGCGTGCGATCAGCGCGTCCAGGTCCAGTTCACCGACGGCCCCCTTGCGTTCCACGCGGCGCGCCAGTACTTCGAGCCCATCGAGCAGCTCGGCCGTCTGGACGCGCCCGTGTGTCTCGGCGAGGCCGACCACGACGTCGGCGCCCCGCTCGCGGCGCCGGCGGGCCTCGCCCAGCGCCGCGTAGGTCTTGCCGACACCGGGGGCAGCGCCCAGGTAGATGCGTAGTCGTCCGCGTGCCACGGTACTCATTCCACACGGTTTCCCTGGGCAGCGCCACATCGGATGCCGACGGGTGCGTCGAAGGGCAGTACTCAGCCGCCGAGCGGCGCCAGACTGCGGACGGGCTGCGCGGCCAGGCGGGCGTGCAGCGCGGTGGCATCGTCGTGCACTTTGCCAAGAGGGACGCCTTTGCTGCGTTCCTCTGCGCGGACCCAGTCCACGAGTGCCTTCGGCCCACGCACCCGGAGATGGTTCCACACCGCCTCCCAGCTGTGGCCGTAGTACTCCACCAGCCGGGTGCAGCCGTCCGACAACAGCGCGAACTCGTTGGTCCGGACCGTTCCCGTCACCGCCTCGTAGGCTGCTTCCGGTGCGGTGCTGGCCACCCAGAAGCCCCCCGGGGTGTTACGGGAGGCGCGCACCAGTTGCCGCGGGTAGGGGCGGCCTCCCGGCAGCCGGTCCACCCGGGTGTCGCTGACCGCGCGGACGCCACCGTCCTCCAGCGCGAACAGCACGGCGGAATCGGCCAGCACCAGATAGTCCAATCCCTGGTCGCTGTGCCGTGCCAACGCCGCCGTCGCCGAGGGACTGTCAGGGTTGGCCAGGTCGCAGTGGCCGCCATGTGCGTACCGCACACGCGAGATCGCGCACGCCAGCACGTCGGCCAGGGACATATCGGTGTCCATGAGGGCCTGCAGTGATTCGGAGAGCCGGTCCACCAGCCAGGTGACGCCGTGAATGCAGCCGCTCTCCACGCCGGACGGCGCGGTCGCTCCGTCCAGAACGAACGCCCACTCCCCGGCCGCGGCGACGCGGTCTTCGTTGTATGCGCCGACTCCGCGTTTGCTGGTCTGTCGCACTCGCATGGGCCCCTCGTTTCACATCTGTGACAGGAGCACCACGATTGGGCGCCCTCTTACGCCGTTGAGTTGGGATGAGCTTCCCCGGGCGGGGGACAGCCGCCGTGGCCAGGACGGCGACGACCGTTCGTGGGACGTTTTCGTCCAGGTCACTGCCCTGTACGCCGGTGGCGGGCAGCAGTCGACGCCGACCGGCGGTGCTGGTGCGAGCCGGTCGGCTCGGTGCGCCGTACTCGCGGCAGCGGCTGTGCGGCCCGTTCCCGGCCGCCGCTGGGATACAGCGGGGCTCTGGCCGGGGGACGTCGACATTGCGCGGGTGTTTCGCACCGCGCGCTTTCTCGCGCAGGATGGCGGATTTGCCGACTTCTGGCGCAAAGGGGGCACGTTTGACCAGGTGACCGCGGTTCCCAGTGTCTCAGGCCGGGATTCGCGAGACTAGGAGAATGCTCTGTTACCCCAGGTTTTGATGAGAACGAAGTGGCGAGAGGGGAGAGTTGCCCGCTATCGCCGGACAGGGGAGTGAGCGGCGCCATACGGAGAGTTCGGGATACCGGCAGCGCGCAAGGGGCCACCTGTGGGAAGGGACGAAAACCCCGGCGGCCCCGCCGCGGGACGGACACCCTGAGACGTTGCCTCAGGACCTGCGGCGGGGAGCGGGAGAGGGCGACGATTCCCGGGTGATCGAGGGGCGCGGGCCCGCTGCGCTCAGCGGCGCCGGGTGCCCGGCAGGATCTTGGCGGCGACGATGGCCGAGACCAGCGGCGCGGCCAGGGTGATCAACCGTTCGCACCCCGCGCTGCCCAGCGCGGCATAGGGCGCCAGGGCCAGTGAGTCGGTGTGTGCCTCGATCTCCTCGCGCTGCCCCAGCCCGGCCTCGGTGAGCACGGTGGAGCCGTCATAGGCCGATGCGACCATGCCCCGAGCCGCCAACCGGTCGGTGGCGGCGGCCCACTCGTCGGTGCTCCAGGCCCTGGTCACACGCAGCGCCCGGGCATTCGCCCGGCCCGTCGCTGCGTGGGTCACCAGTGATTCCACCGGGTCGAGGCCGGCCAGTAGGAGCGCCGCCAAGTGCCCGTCCCCGCGGAACTCGCGCAACAGGGTCTGGGCGTGCCACAGCACCAGGTGCGGTTCCTCGGGCCACTCCAGTTCCGCGTACGCCCCGAACAGGGTGCGGCCCTGGGAGTGACGGCCGGCCTCCAGGGCCGCCGTGCGGGCCAGCTCCGCGGCCTCTGCGAGGCCCTCGGAGAAGAGGACCTTCTCCTCGGCCATCGAACGCAGGGCGGTGTCCGCCGCCTTCACCCTGGTCCTGATCACGGTTCGGGGAGAGGCCAGCGTCCACGCCCGCGGCACGGCCTCGGCGACAAGGACGGGGTTGAAGTTGTAGAAGGCCGATGTCACCGGTCCGGCGCCCACCGCACCGAGGGGCGCCGAGCGTGACGCGAAGTACCCCATGACCGTCGGCTCCAGGCCGATCGCCTCGTACGCCGCGCTTGCCTCCGGCGCGAAGTAGATCATCGTGTGAACAGGTTCGAGCGCTGCCCATGCCTTGCGCGCCTGGGCTGCTGTCGGTGCCGACGTGCTCATTGTCGCCTCCATCGGTTCCTGCTGCGGTGTCCGTGATGACCAGTGGCCACCAAACGTCATCATGCCGAACGGCGTTCTGGTCGAGGAGACGGCCCTGGCGCATCCGTGGATCGGGAGTGCCACCAAACGGTTTCCCGACTATTGACAGCCGTCACTTCGGCTACGTAGGAAGAAACGAGTACTTCGGTTAAACAGGGGGTGACCGTGGAGGTCGTGGCCACGACGCGCGGCAATGTCCGAGGGACCCGGGCCGACGGCGTGTCGGTGTTCCGGGGAATCCCCTACGCGACCGCGCCTGTCGGGCCCGACCGATTCCGGCCCCCACGACCCCCCGAACGCTGGCAGGGAGTCCGCGCCACGGACGCCTTCGGCCCGACCGCGCCGCGCGCCCCCTACCCGGGCGGTATCGCCGAGATCTTCCCGGAACGGACCGTCCCCGGTACGGGCTACCTCAACCTGAACGTGTGGACCCCCGCCCCTGATGCCGCAGGGCTCCCCGTCATGGTGTGGATCCACGGAGGGGCGTTCACCAACGGCTCCGGTGCGGAAGCCGCCTACGACGGTTCGGCCTTCGCCCGGGACGGCGTGGTCGCGGTCAGTTTCAACTACCGGCTGGGCGTCGAGGGTTTCGGCCTGTTCCCCGACGCCCCGGCGAACCTGGGGCTGCTCGACCAGATCGCGGCACTGGAGTGGGTGCGCGACAACATCGCGCATTTCGGCGGCGACCCCGCCAACGTCACCGTTTTCGGGGAGTCGGCGGGCGCGATGAGCGTGTGCACGCTGTTGTCCATGCCCAGGGCACGCGGCCTGTTCCACCGGGCCGCCGCCCAGTCCGGTGCCGGGTCCACCGTCGTCGACCCGGTCGACGCCGCCACGGTCACCGGGGTCCTCGCCCAGCGGTTGGGGACCGAGCCCACAGCCGCCGCATTGGGCCGCGTGCCCGTAGCGGCGCTACTGGAGGCCCAGGCGGCGGTGGCCAAGGAAGCCATGGCCGAGCCCGATCCCGCCGTGTGGGGGGAGCGGATCGCGGGAGGCTCCCTGCCGCTGCCCTTCGCCCCCGTCGTCGACGGGAACCTCGTGCCCGCCCGTCCGGTCGACGCCATCGCCGCGGGGGCGGGGGGCGACGTCGACCTGCTCATCGGTACCAACAGCGACGAGTACCGGCTGCTCCTGGTCGCCAACGGGCTCCTCGCACACGTCACCGAGGAGCGCCTCGACGGACACCTCTCCAGGGCCGGCCTCGATCCCGGAGCAGTCCGTGTCTACGCCACCTCCTGCCGCAGCGACCACCCCGGTGACATCCTCGCCGCTGTCATCACCGACCAGGCGTACCGCATTCCCGCCTATCGGGTGGCCGAGGCGCGGGCGAACGCTCCCGCGCGCACGTTCGGCTACGAGTTCGCCTGGCGTACCCCCGTTCTCGGCGGTGGGCTCGGCGCCTGCCACGCGCTGGAGATCGGCTTCGTCTTCGACACCCTGACCGCCCTTGAGGGGTTGGTCGGCGCGGACGCCCCCCGTGAGCTGGCCACTGCCATGCACGACGCCTGGATTCGCTTCGCCACGACCGGCGATCCCGGCTGGACCCAGTGGAACCCGCGGACCCGCCACATCATGCGTTTCGACCAACCGACCCCGGCCGTCATCGAGGACCCGGGCTCGGCGACCCGGTTGCTCTGGGAGAAGGCACCGGTCTAGGCGGTCTTCGTCCCCGTGTCTTTGGAACCTGGCGAATCGGGCCGTCCGGTGCCGGAGGGGGCCGGGGAGCGCAGGCCGTTCCGGATCGGGGCGCCGACCCGGTGAAGGTGCCGCAGGGCCTGGGCGTAGGAGTCGATCATCCCGGTCTGCTGGTAGGGCACGCCCAGTTCGGCGCAGTAGTCGCGCACGATCGGTTGCGCCCGGCGCAGGTTCGGGGTGGCCATGCTGGGGAACAAGTGATGCTCGATCTGGTAGTTGAGCCCGCCCAGCACCGCGTCCACGAATCGGCCGCCTCGCACGTTGCGCGAGGTCAGAACCTGCTTGCGCAAGAAGTCCAGTTCGTCTTCGCGGGTCAGGGTCGGCATCCCCTTGTGGTTGGGTGCGAACACGCACCCCAGGTAGATGCCGAACAGCCCCTGGTTCACGGCGAGGAACACCAGGGCCTTGAGCGGGGAGAGCACCAGCAGCAGCACACCGATGTAGAGCGCGAAGTGGGCGAACAGCAGCGCGGCCTCAATCCATCGTTGTTTCAGCGAGGGACGGAAGAGCGCGCGGACACTGGCTACATGGAGGTTCATTCCCTCCAGAGTGAGCAGCGGGAAGAAGAGGTAGGCCTGCCACCGTCCCAACAGCCGGGGCACCCCCCGGCTCCGCTGTGCCTGCCCGTCGGACCACACCAGCGCGTCCGGGGCCACGTCGGGATCGAGGTCCTCGTGGTTGGGGTTGGCGTGGTGGCGCGTGTGCTTGTCCATCCACCAGCCGTAACCCATACCGATGCCGAGGTTGCCCACCACCCGGCCGAGGATGGCGCTGGGGCGTCGGGTGCGAAAGATCTGGCGGTGCGCGAGGTCATGGGCGAGCAGGCCCATCTGGGTGAAGACCACTGCCAGGAAGGCCGCGACCAGGATCTGCCACCAGGAATCCCCGATCAGCACGAATGCCGTCCAGCCACCGACGAAGAGGGCGCCCACCAGGATGAACCGGGCGGTGTAGTACCACGGGCGTCGTTTCAGGAGCCCCGCGCCGTTCACCCGTCTGGACAATTCGGCGAAATCGCTGCCGCTCCTGCCCGACCGGTCCCGCGTGCCGGCCGCTGATGCCGCTCGTCTCAGTCCGGATAACCGCTCGTCCATGATTCTTCCTCTCGTTCGCGGACCTATGACGCCTCCAACAGGGGGAGACCGTCACCGCGGCGCTGGAAGGCGCGGATGTCCGGCTCGCGGGGGGAACGGACGCCCCGCGCGGTAAGAGGTAATTTCGAGCCTACCCGGCCGTCCGGCAGCCGTCAGGGGGTGAGGAAACCGGGATGCACCCCATTGCCGTACCGAGACGACGGGCCAAAGGGCGGCTCCGGTCGAGCCCGTCGCGCCGAGGCTGCTCGTGACGCACACTCCGCCGCTGCCCAGGGAGCGTCCGCCAGGGCGAAGCCGCTGTCCGGGACGTATTTCCGAGTACGGCACGGTAAAGACGCCGGCGGCCGAGGCGCCCCTGCGGGTCGCGGACACCACCGCAGCCGACAGCGTCTCCGGAAAAATTGGGAAAAGCATGTCTTCGCAGCAGGAGAAGCACGCTCACCGCGACTACCGGCAGGAACGCGGGCAGTCCCGGGTGGACGCCCTCTTCCGGTGTCGAACCGATCGCCGGCGGGTGCGGTGCGCGGCAGCCACCTTGCCGGCGCCCACAACGACTGCTCCCGGTGACGGGGATCACTTTCGTGCGTGCTGAAGGGGTGGGCTCCTGCCGGTCCGGGACCATTGTGGTCGTCGCGGTCGCTCCCGGCCGTCGGTGCAACGGTCGCAAGAATGCGCGGACCGGGTGTGCGCAAGAAGAGAGCGGGCAAGAAAAAACCAGCGGACGCTATGGGCATCCGCTGGCCGGTATGGGTTTTCGAGTGCCCCCTGCAGGATTCGAACCTGCGCACACGCCTCCGGAGGGCGTTGCTCTATCCCCTGAGCTAAGGGGGCTCAGTTCGGTTACGACTCTAGCAGGGTGTCGAGGCGGGTTGTGCGATCTGGCTCCTACCGGGTTGGGCATCCGCCAGCGCCACCGGTCGTTTGAGCGCTAGTGTCACGCCCGTGGTTGAAGCCAGTGGACGCGTGCTCGTGGTTGACGACGATGAAGTGATACGACAGCTCATCGCGTTGAACCTGAGGTTGGAGGGGTTCGACGTGCACACTGCTGTGGACGGGCAGGACTGCCTGGAACAGGTACGGGAGGTGCTGCCCGAGGTGGTCACGCTGGATGTGATGATGCCCCGGCTCGACGGGTGGGAGGCCGCCGCGCGCCTCAAGCGCGACGCCGAGACCCGTCACGTGAAAGTCGTGCTCATCACGGCGCGCGCCCAGGAGACCGACCTGCGCCGCGGCTCCGACATCGGGGTCGACGCCTTCTTGACCAAACCGTTCGATCCTGCGGAGCTCATCAGGATCGTGCGCGACCTCGCAGCCGCATCCCGAGCGGCGTGAGCCGGCTCGCACCGCCGCTCGGCACACCCGCCGGGGTCGACGCCCTCCTGCGCGCGAGCTGTGCCGCCGCGCTCGGTGTCCCCACCGAGCGACTGCCTCCTGCGCAGCCGCGCCGGGCCCGCCCCGGTTCCGGTGCCGATTACGCCAGCAGTCTGCCGCTGCGCCTCGCCGGGCCGTTTCGCCGGTCGGCCGCCGACCTCGCCGTCCGTGCCGCGGCGATTCTGCGCGAGAACCCTGCGGTGGCCGGCTCCGGGGTGGAGGGCGCAGCCTTCCTCACCCTTACCCTCACCCCCACGTCCCGGCTCGGGCCGGTCGTCGCCGCTGCCGCGGACCCCTGGAGCTATCTCGCGGGCGGCGGTCCCCAACCGGCGATCGAACGGTCGGCCCAGCCGCCGCTGCGCGACCTCGCGCAGGCCGGTGACCTAGCCGCGGCGCGCGACCTCGCCCGCGCCGACGCGCGGCTGCGCATCGCCGCGGCGGTCGGACACGGAGTCGAGGCGCCCTCCTCCGGCGCCGGAGAAGGGACCGGTTGGCGCGACCGCTACATCGACGCCCCCGACCCACAGGGCGCCTCTGCGAAGCTGCTCGCCGTAATCGGAGAGGCCGCTGCCCGGTTCTCCTTCTGTCGAAGCCCCTCCGACCGGGTCCGCCCGGACGAGGCCACCGGTCCGGGGCTCCCCGCACTTCCCAGTGCCTGGGCGCCGGGGACGTGGGCGCGCGCAGTCGGAGCGAACCCTGCTTTCGCCGTTCGCTACGCCCATGCCCACGCCCGAGCCACCCGCGACCTCTGGGCGCCGGCGTCGGGACGCCCCCCGGGCGGCTGGGACTTCGGCGATCCCGTGGCTGCGGCGGCCCTCGCCGAACCGGCCGCCGCGGACCTCGTCTCGACCCTGTTCGACGGTCCCGCCGCACTGGCCGCCGCCGCGCGACGTAGCGAACCCCATATCCTGGTGCGATACCTGGAGGAGCTCAGCGCTGCCTACCATGAGTGGTGGGAGTCGTGCGACGCCATCACGGGGGACACCCTTCACCGTGACGCCGACGCGTGCGCCCAGACCGCCGCGGCCCGCCTCGACGTTTGCGAGGCCACCGCCGGTGTGCTGCGCGTCGGACTGTTCCTCATCGGAGTGCCCGCGCCCACAAGGCCGTGAGTACTCCGTGGTCGCCCACGCGCGTCCGGTACGGAGAACGAACCACGCATCCGTCCGAGAGCGCACGCATCACCCTGTCGTTTCGATTCCGAGAGTCGTGCCAATGAGCCGCAACGCCCACCCCGCCGGACAACGCCACGCGGATGTGCTCCCCGAGGAGCACCCGCCCAGTCCGCCCCGCAACCTCACCGAACTCGACCCCAACGTGTGGCCGCGCACGGCCAAGCGGGTCGACGGCGAGATCACCATCGGCGGCGTCGGAGTCGGCGAGCTCGCCCGCGAATACGGGACCCCGTTGTTCGTGCTGGACGAGGACGACTTCCGTGCCCGTGCCCGCGACTACCGCCTGGCCTTCAGCGACGCGGACGCCGACGTCTACTACGCCGGCAAGGCGCTGCTGACCAAGGCCGTGGCGCGCTGGGTCCTGGAGGAGGGCCTCAAGCTCGACGTGTGCAGCGGCGGCGAACTCGCCGTTGCGCTTGCCGCGGGCTTCCCGCCGGCCAAGATCGGAATGCACGGCAACAACAAGTCCGAGGCCGAACTGGCCAGGGCCGTCGAGGTCGGGGTGGGGCGCATCATCGTCGACTCCTTCGACGAGATCGAGCGCCTGGAGCGAATCGCCGCTGAGCAGGGCCGGGTGCCCGACGTCCTCATCCGCGTCACCACCGGTGTCGAGGCGCACACCCACGAGTTCGTCGCCACCGCCCACGACGACCAGAAGTTCGGCCTCGCGCTGAGCAGCGGCGCCGCAGCAGAGGGGGTGCGCCGTCTTCTGGCCTCCGGCCACCTCAACCTGGTCGGCCTGCACTCCCACATCGGCTCGCAGATCTTCGACACCGCCGGATTCGAGGTCGCGGCCCGTCGGCTCAGCACCTTCATCACCCGGATCCACGCCGAACACGGCGTCTTCCTGCCCGAACTCGACCTCGGCGGAGGCCTGGGAATCGCCTATCTTCCCGGCGACCGGCCGCTGGAGCCCAAGACGATCGCCGAGAGCCTGCTCGGCATCGTCGCCAGGGAGTGCGCTGCCAACGACCTGCCGATGCCGCGTATCGCGGTGGAGCCCGGCCGCGCCATCGCCGGACCTCCGGGGGTCACCCTCTACGAGGTCGGCACGATCAAGGACGTCGAAGGCATCCGCACCTACGTCAGCGTCGACGGCGGGATGAGCGACAACATCCGTACCTCGCTGTACGGCTCCGAGTACACCTGCGTGCTCGCCTCGCGCGACAGCGACGCCGACCCCATGTTGTCGCGGCTGGTCGGCAAGCACTGCGAGAGCGGTGACATCGTGGTGCGCGACCTCCACCTTCCCGCGGACCTGCGCACCGGCGAGCTCGTCGCCGTGGCCGCGACCGGCGCCTACTGCCACTCCATGGCCAGCAACTACAACCACCTGCCCCGTCCGGCCGTGGTCGCGGTCCGTGAAGGCGTCGCGCGAACCCTGATCCGGCGGGAGACCGAGGATGACCTCCTGCGGCTGGACGTAGGCTGACCCTGCCCGGGAAACAGGCCCGGGAGCCCCGCTTCCGACCGGGGCGAGGAGAACGAACGCGGACATGAGTGAAGAAGTGGGAGTCACCCCCTTATGGCACTGAAGGTGGCGCTGCTCGGTTGCGGCGTTGTGGGCTCGGAAGTAGTCCGACTGGTGAACGAGCAGTCCGGCGAACTCCAGGCGCGCATCGGCGCGTCTTTGGAGATCGGAGGCATCGCTGTGCGCCGTCTGGGGCGCGCACGCGGGACGGGCCTGGATCCCGAGCTGTTCACCACCGACGCCATGGGTCTGGTGACCCGGGAGGACATCGACCTGGTGGTCGAGGTCATCGGTGGAATCGAGCCTGCCCGTTCGCTCATCCTGGCCGCCATCAAGGCGGGCAAGTCAGTGGTCACGGCCAACAAGGCACTGCTGGCCGAGGACGGCGCCACCATCCACGCCGCGGCACGCGCCGCGGGGGTGGACGTCTACTACGAGGCCAGCGTCGCCGGGGCGATCCCGCTGCTGCGGCCCCTGCGCGACTCCCTGGCCGGCGACCGTGTCCACCGCGTCCTCGGCATCGTCAACGGCACCACCAACTACATCCTGGACCGGATGGACCGGCTCGGCGCCGGCTTCGCCGAGTCGCTGGAGGAGGCCCAGTCCCTCGGTTACGCCGAGGCCGACCCCACGGCCGATGTCGAGGGCTTCGACGCCGCGGCCAAGGCCGCCATTCTCGCCCGGCTCGCCTTCCACACCCCCGTCACGGCCGCCGACGTGCACCGGGAGGGGATCACCGAGGTCTCGGCCGCCGATATCGCCAGTGCCAAGGCGATGGGCTGCGTCGTCAAGCTCTTGGCGATCTGCCAGCGCGCCGAGGACAAAACCTCCATCGGCGTCCGCGTCCACCCGGTGATGCTGCCGCGCGAGCACCCGCTGGCCAACGTCGCAGAGGCGTACAACGCGGTATTCGTGGAGGCCGAGTCCGCGGGGCGCCTCATGTTCTACGGTGCGGGGGCGGGCGGGGCCCCCACCGCGAGCGCGGTGCTGGGCGACCTCGTGGCGGTCGCCCGCAACCGGCTCGCCAACACTTCGGTGGCCGAAGGGGAGGAGGACACCGGTCTGGCCGTGCACCCGATGGGGCAGACCATCACCAGCTACCACGTCTCCCTCGACGTTGCCGACCGCCCGGGCGTCCTGGCCAGCGTCGCCGATGTCTTCGCCGACCACGGGGTCTCCATCAAGAACGTCCGTCAGGAAGGCTCCGGTGAGGACGCCCAACTGGTCCTCGTCAGCCACACCGCGCCCGACGCGGCGCTGTCGGCGACCGTCGCCGAGTTGCGCTCGCACGACATGGTGCGCGCAGTCGCCAGCGTGATGCGGGTCGAGACGTTCAGCGACCACTAGCCACGGTCGATCCGGTGCAACCCGGGCGTCAGCCGTTCCACCTGCTGAGACGCGAAAGGTCGGATGCGGTGCCGGACGCGGGTGGGCCTAGACTTGTGGGGATCACGAGGCCGCGCCCCACCCGGCCAGCCCGGGCGCACCGCGCCGCCGACCCGGCGGCGCCCCAGCGCCGGACCGCCTCCTGACCGCCGCACCCACTTACGCTTCACCACTCGAAAGGGCCCCGTCGTGAGCATGGCACGGGCGTGGCGAGGAATCGTCGAGGAATACCGCGACCGTCTTCCCGTCACGGCGAACACCCCGGTCGTCACCCTCTTTGAGGGGGGCACCCCGCTGGTACCCGCCACGCGGGTCTCGGAGCTGACCGGCTGCGAGGTCTTCCTCAAGGTCGAGGGACTCAACCCCACCGGTTCCTTCAAGGACCGTGGGATGACCATGGCCATCACGAAGGCGGCCGAAGAGGGCGCCAAGGCCGTGATCTGCGCATCCACCGGCAATACCAGCGCCTCCGCTGCCGCTTACGCCGTGCGGGCGGGCATGACCTGCGCGGTCTTGATCCCTCAGGGCAAGATCGCCATGGGCAAGCTCGCCCAGGCGCTGGTGCACGGAGCCAAGCTGCTGCAGGTCGACGGCAATTTCGACGACTGCCTGGAACTGGCCCGCAAGCTCTCGGTCGACTATCCCGTGGCATTGGTCAACTCGGTCAACCCGTTCCGCCTCCAGGGACAGAAGACCGCGGCTTTCGAGATCGTGGACACGCTGGGTGACGCCCCCGACATCCACTGTCTGCCCGTCGGAAACGCCGGAAACATCACCGCCTACTGGATGGGCTACAAGGAGTACGCGGCCGACGGCCACTCGACACGGCTGCCGCGGATGCTCGGTTTCCAGGCCAGTGGATCGGCGCCGATCGTCAACGGGGCCCCGGTCGTCCAGCCGCGTACCATCGCCACCGCGATCCGGATCGGAAACCCGGCCTCCTGGCAGTTCGCGGAGAAGGCCCGCGACGAGTCCGACGGTCGGATCGACGCCGTCACCGACCGGCAGATCCTCTCCGCCTACCGATTGCTCGCAGGGGAGGAAGGCGTCTTCGTCGAGCTCGCCTCCGCTGCCAGTGTGGCCGGCCTTCTCCAGGCCGTCGAGGCGGGCCAGGTGGCCCGGGGCAGCCGGGTGGTCTGCACGGTCACCGGCAACGGGCTCAAGGACCCCGACTGGGCACTGGCGGGGGCTTCCTCCGCGGTCACCGTTCCGGTGGATGCCGCCTCCGCCGCTGCCGCGCTCGGCCTCGCCTGACCGGCGATCCTTCGTAAGCAACCGGTCGCGTCCCGCCTCTCGGGTCGGGACGCGACCGTCCCGACCCTCGCCGCACCGACTGTCGCGCGGGTTCGACACCGTTCGCGCCGCCCCCTTTTCCCGGAGCAGCCCAATGTCCAAGCCGTACCGCACGACGGTGACCGTGCAGACTCCCGCTACCAGCGCGAACCTCGGGCCGGGGTTCGACGCTCTTGGCCTGGCCCTGGAGTTCCACGACGAGATCGAGGCGACCGTCCGCGCTGACGACCGCGTCGTGGTGACGGTGGAAGGGGAGGGAGCGGACACCGTCCCCCTGGACGAATCCCACCTCGTC
Organism: Nocardiopsis ansamitocini; assembly: GCF_030268225.1. Classification (GTDB taxonomy): domain Bacteria; phylum Actinomycetota; class Actinomycetes; order Streptosporangiales; family Streptosporangiaceae; genus Nocardiopsis_D; species Nocardiopsis_D ansamitocini. The sequence goes on from NZ_BSQG01000014.1 coordinate 41,155, forward strand.
GTACGCGCACTGCGCACCGCCTTCGAAGCGGCGGGGGAGCGGATGCCCGGCATCGACCTGCACTGCCGCAACCGTATTCCGCACGCCCGCGGCCTGGGCTCGTCCTCCTCGGCGATCACCGCGGGGATCACGGCCGGGGCCGCCCTGCTCGGACGCCGCGACGAGAAACAGCCCGACGGGGTCGACCGGGATTGGATCTTCTCCTTGGCGGCCGACCTCGAAGGCCACCCCGACAACGTCGCGCCGTGTGTCTACGGCGGGTTCACGGTCGCCTGGCGTGGAGACGGTGGGTGGCACGCGCTGTCCACCGCTCCTTCGCCCAGAATCCGGCCGATCGTGTGCGTCCCCGACGGCGGTCTGTCCACCGAGCGCGCCCGCGGACTGCTCCCGGAATCGGTTCCGCACGCCGACGCTGCTTTCTCGGCGGGCCGCGCCGCGCTATTGACCGCGGCCGTTTTCGGCCACCCCGAACTTCTCTTTCCCGCGACCGAGGACCGGCTGCACCAGGAATACCGCGCCGAGGCCATGCCCGAGAGCGTCCAACTCATCCGATCCTTGCGCGCCAGTGGATTCGCCGCGGTTGTCTCCGGAGCCGGGCCCACGGTCCTGGTGCTCGCTGACCTCGCTGAACACGGAGTTGCGGGTGCACAGTCGGGAGCGTACGGCGATCGTGATCAAATCAGTCTCGATCTGGTTGATTCAATCCAGGGTCGAACGGGTACTGGTTGGCACATACGCCCCTTAAGAATCGATCAGGCAGGGGTGCGTGTCACTTCTCCCCGTTCATAGACTTGTGTCGAGGAATAGCTGTGGGCTCCGGTGATGTTAGGCTAGGTGAAGCACCAGATGCCCCATTGCGGGGCGTGTGCTCATCCGCCACAGTGTTTTCCGCGTATCACGCGCAAGTGGTCTCTTTCCCGCAAGCGCTTCGCACGGCAGTCACTGTGTCGAGTTCACGGCGCGCCCGTGGCTCTGCCCACTCCACTGAAGTCTCGTTTTCCTCGTGCAGGAATGACCAAGATGGCATGCGGGCAGCATCATCGAGCCCATAGCCCCAACGTCTGGCTGTCCCCAGAGCCCGCCGCGATCGGGTAAAAGGGCCCGTTGAGCATCAACGGTCCCGGCATCCACGTTGGGCACGCCTGACCCGGCCCTGCCGGTTCGCACCATCGGGCTGGCCGATCTAGTCACGACGACGGCCTTAAGCCCGCTCCTTGGGAAGGACCCTTAGTGAGCGACACCACCGAACTCCACCCGGACGCGGCGGTCAGTACGCACAGCACGACCCCGTCCAGCGTGGACGTCGGCGACACCGAGCCTCGGGCCGGTAAGAGCACGTCAACGCGGTCTCGCGGCCGTTCCGGTGGTACCGGGCTGTCCGCGCTGAAGCTCACCGAGCTCCAGCGCCTTGCGTCGGACCTCGGGATCACGGGCACCGGGCGGATGCGCAAGAACGACGTCATCAGCGCCATCGAAAGCAAGCAGGGCGGACCCGTCCAGGCTGCCAAGTCCCAGAAATCGGCGAAGACCGCCGAAACCAAGGGCTCGGCCGCTAAGGTCGAGTCCACCGACGGCGCTGCGCGCCGCGGTGCCGAGAAGTCCGCCAGTACCGATGCCGCATCGGCGCCGGAGGCCGCCAAGAGCGGGGCTCCCGCCGCAGAGGCCGAGGCACAGGCGGGCGGCGCCGTTCCCGAGCAGGCCGAGCGTTCCGAGCGCTCCCGCAGCCGTCGGTCGTCCCGCCGGCGCGGTGACGACTCCGGCGAGCAGCAGACGCCCGCCGATGGCACTGATCCCTCTACCCCCGCGAGCGGCGTGACCAAGACATCGAATACCCAGACCACCGGTTCCGACCAGGGCCAGTCCGGCCAGAGCGGCCAGGGCGGCGGCAGGGAGCGTCAGCGCAACCGCCGCAACCGTGACGGCCGCGACCGTGACGGCCGTGACGGCCGTGACGAGCGCCGTACCAACCGCGACAGCGGCGGTAGCGGCAACGACCAGGCCCAGAACGCTGGACGCCCCGATCGGGGCAACAGCGGCGGTAACAACAACGATGATGACGACGAGTTCGGCGGACGCAGAGGGCGCGGACGTCGCCGGGACCGTCGGGACCGTCGCGGTCGCGGAGACCGCCAGGAACCGGAGCCGGTGATCTCCGACGACGACGTCCTGTTGCCGGTCGCCGGAATCCTGGACATCCTGGACAACTACGCGTTCGTGCGGACCACCGGCTACCTGCCCGGGTCCAACGACGTCTACGTCTCGCTGGCCCAGGTCCGCAAGAACGGTCTGCGCAAGGGCGACGCCATCACCGGTGCGGTGCGCCAGCCCCGCGACGGCGAGCGCCGCGAGAAGTTCAACGCGCTGGTGCGCCTGGACAGCGTCAACGGGATGTCGCCCGACCAGTCGCGCGGTCGCGCGGAGTTCTCCAAGCTCATTCCGCTCTACCCGCAGGAGCGCCTGCGGTTGGAGACCGAGGGCAACATCCTCACGACCCGCATCATCGACCTGATCTCACCCATCGGCAAGGGGCAGCGCGGACTCATCGTCTCCCCGCCCAAGGCGGGTAAGACGATGGTGCTGCAGTCGATCGCCAACGCGATCACCGAGAACAACCCCGAGTGTCACCTCATGGTCGTCCTGGTCGACGAACGCCCCGAAGAGGTCACCGACATGCGGCGCACGGTCAAGGGCGAGGTCATCGACTCGACCTTCGACCGTCCCGCCGAGGACCACACGACCGTCGCCGAGCTCGCCATCGAGCGTGCCAAGCGCCTGGTCGAGATGGGCCTTGACGTGGTAGTCCTGCTGGACTCCATCACACGGCTGGGACGTGCCTACAACCTCTCCGCACCGGCGAGCGGGCGCATCCTGTCCGGTGGTGTCGACTCCACGGCGCTGTACCCGCCCAAGCGGTTCTTCGGAGCGGCCCGCAACATCGAGAACGGCGGCTCGCTGACCATCCTGGCCACCGCGCTGGTCGAGACCGGCTCGCGGATGGACGAGGTGATCTTCGAAGAGTTCAAGGGCACCGGCAACATGGAGCTCAAGCTCAACCGGAGCCTCGCCGACAAGCGGATCTTCCCCGCCGTCGACGTCGACGCCTCCAGCACCCGTAAGGAGGAGATCCTGATGTCGGGCGAAGAGCTCACCATCATCTGGAAGCTCCGTCGAGTGCTGCACGCCCTGGACACCCAGCAGGCACTGGAACTCGTTCTGGACAAGCTCAAGGGCACACAGAGCAACGCGGAGTTCCTTCTCGAGGTGCAAAAGACCACAGCGGGCCCCAACAAGCACTAGCTTCCTCAGGCGCCGGCAGCAAAGGAGTGCCCCTCCCATCTCGGGAGGGGCACTCCTTTGTCGTGTGCGCGCCTATTCCGGGCGTCGTGCGGCCACCGGTGCGGGGACGCCCCGGTGGTCAATAGAGTGCGCGACCCATGATCGAATTGTCAGGCAATGGAGACTAATCGCCGGATACCGGTTGCAGGCGCCGCGCTGACGGCTGCCGTGTTGCTGACGCTGAGTCAGGGATGCCAGCTGACGGACATCGGATGGGCACCGGTCGGTCGAGCCGCGGCGGCCCCCCTCGCGCCCGACCCGCCGCAGATTCCGGCCGACGAGCGCGCTTCTCTCCAGGAACGACTCGACGAGGTGGTCACCGAAGGCTCCAGCGGTGTCGTGGCCGAGCTCGTGGTCACGGGGCCGGGCGGCTCCGATGTCTGGACCGGGACCTCGGGGACGGCCGACCGCGCCACCGGGGCGCCCATCGATCAAGGCGCGCATTTTCGCATCGCGAGCATCTCCAAGCCCTTCCTCGCCACGGTTCTGCTCGAACTCGTCGGAGAGGGGCGGGTCGAGCTCGACGGCACCGTCGAGGAATATCTCCCCGGGCTGCTCAACCGTGGTGACGAGGTCACTCTTCGGATGCTCCTGAGCCACACCAGCGGCATCTACAGCTTCAGCAGGTCCATGCCGCCCGTGCTCGGTACTCCGGATCGGCAGTGGCGGCCCGAGGAGCTCGTGGCCATCGCCAACGAGCACGAGTTCGTGTTCGAACCCGGCCAGGGCGGGGGCTACTCCAACACCAACTACGTACTCGTCGCCATGGTCATCGAGAAGGTCACCGGGGTTCCCTACGACCAGGAGGTGAGCCGCCGACTCCTGGAGCCGCTGGGACTGGACCAGACGTTCATCCCCTCGACCGTCGACATGCCCGCCCCGGTTCTGCACGCCTACCTCCCCGTGCGGGCCTTTCCCGGCGCCGAGCCCGAACCCGCCGAGATCACCGAGTTCAACCCGACGCGCTGGTACGGGACCGCGCAGATCGTCTCCACCGTCGCCGATGTCAACCACTTCTACACCGAACTGTTGGGCGGGAAGGTTCTCGATCCCCCCGAACTCGCCCAGATGCTCACCGTGCAAGGCCTCAGCCCGCAGCAGGGCTACGGTTACGGGCTCGGCCCCCATCAGCGAAGGCTCTCCTGCGGAGTCCAGGTATGGATGCACTCGGGACACATCCCCGGGTACCGGACATGGACCGTGCACAGCGAGGACCGGCATTTCACCATGTTCCAGGCCCGTTTCGACGCCGACCCCGACGCGCCCGCCTGGAGCGTCATCGAAACAGCCCTGTGCCCACCGGAGACGGGAGGCCCGCGTCCCGAGGTCCCGTCAGCTCCGCCCAGCGAGGCCCCCTCGGCGCCGCCCGGCGAGGCCGGAAGGGGCTCCTCCGCGGGGTAGGACCAGGGGTGCGGAATACACGCTGGACGATTGCGGTTTGAAGGTCTGGCAAACTGGTGTATTGACCGCCGCGGTACCGGTTCGCGCATGCCCCCGTCCATTCGGGATGTTCATCGCTGCGCGCGTGCGTCCGGCGACCGCACCTAGCGAGGAGATCCACGATGCAAGCTGGCATTCACCCCGATTACAACGTGACCACGGTTACCTGCACCTGCGGAAGCACCTTCGTGACCCGCAGCACCGCCACCGGTGGCAGCATCCGTACCGACATCTGCTCGGCCTGCCACCCGTTCTACACCGGCAAGCAGAAGATCCTGGACACCGGCGGCCGCCTGGCCCGCTTCGAGAAGCGCTTCGGCAAGCGCAAGTAGCGTTCGAGCCGGCGACGGCGCCGACCGCTCCTGCGGTCCGGCGCCGTCGATACGGGCCGCGCGGGAAAGACCGCGCGGTTTTTCGAACCGACGCTTTCGATGGGGACTACCAAGTGAAGCTGGACGATCTTCTCGGCGAGTACTACGAGCTGGAACAGCAGCTCGCCGATCCCGCCGTGCACGCCGATCCGTCCCAGGCGCGCAGACTGGCCAAGCGCTATTCCCAGCTCACCCCCATCATCAGCACCTACCGTGAGCTCCAGCAGGTCGAGAACGACATCCAGGCCGCCAACGAACTGGCCGCCGAGGACCCCGACTTCGCAGCCGAGGCCAAGGAGCTCACCGGCCAGCGCGAGCAGTTGATCGACCGCCTGCGCCAGCTCCTCATCCCGCGCGACCCCAATGACGACAAGGACGTCATCCTGGAGGTCAAGGCGGGCGAGGGCGGTGAGGAGTCCGCCCTGTTCGCCGGGGACCTGGTCCGGATGTACCTGCGCTACTCCGAGCGGCAGGGCTGGAAGACCGAGGTCATCGACGCGACCCACTCCGACCTGGGCGGTTACAAGGACATCACGATCGCGGTCAAGGCCAAGGCCAGTGCCGACGCAGGACACGGCGTGTGGAACCAGCTCAAGTTCGAGGGCGGCGTGCATCGCGTGCAGCGCGTTCCCGTCACCGAGTCCCAGGGGCGGATCCACACCTCCGCCGCCGGTGTGCTGGTCGTACCCGAGGCCGAAGAGGTCGAGGTCGAGATCCACGAGAACGACCTGCGCATCGACGTCTACCGTTCCTCCGGCCCCGGTGGGCAGAGCGTCAACACCACCGACTCCGCGGTGCGGATCACGCACAAGCCGACCGGCATCGTGGTCTCCTGCCAGAACGAGAAGAGCCAGCTGCAGAACAAGGAGTCGGCGATGCGGGTGCTGCGCGCCCGACTGCTCGCCGAGGCGCAGGCCAGCGCCGACGCAGAGGCCCAGGCCGAACGCAAGAGCCAGGTCCGCACCGTCGACCGCTCCGAGCGGGTGCGCACCTACAACTTCCCCGAGAACCGCATCTCCGACCATCGGGTGGGTTACAAGGCCTACAACCTCGACCAGGTGCTCAACGGCGACCTCACCGGGGTCCTGACCGCGCTCATCGACGCGGACACCAAGGAGAGGCTGGAGGCCGCACAGCAGTGAACCTCCTGCTCGACGAGGTGGCGCGGGCGACCCTGCGGCTTGCTGAAGCCGGCGTCGCCTCGCCCCGCACGGACGCCGAAGAACTTGCCGCCTTCGTGCACGGCGTCCGTCGAGGAGGGCTGCACGGTGTCGCCGACGGTGACTTCGACGCCCGGTACTGGGAGTGCGTGGCCAGGCGTGCGGCCCGGGAACCGCTGCAGCACATCACCGGCCGGGCGTTCTTCCGCTACCTGGAGCTCCGGGTCGGCCCCGGCGTCTTCGTGCCCCGGCCCGAGACCGAGATCATGGTCTCCTGGGCCATCGACGTACTGCGCGCCATGGATGTAGCCGACCCGCTCGTGGTGGACCTGGGAACCGGTTCGGGGGCGATCGCCATCTCCATCGCCCAAGAGGTGCCGCGTTCCAGGGTGCACGCGGTCGAACTCGACGACGTCGCGCTCGCCTGGGCCAGGCGCAACATCGAGGACAGTGGGCACGCCGACCGCATCACCGCCCACCGGGCCGACATGCGCGACTGTCTTGCAGAGTTCGCCGGCCGGGTCGATCTGCTGATCACCAATCCGCCTTACGTTCCCACCGATGGTGCCGAGCAGATCCCGCCCGAGGTCCGTGACTACGACCCCGCACCGGCGCTGTGGTCCGGCGCGGACGGACTCGACATGATCCGCACCTTGGAGGGTGTCGGTCGTCGGCTGCTGCGCCCCGGGGGATACCTGGGGATCGAGCACGGCGACGGCCAGGGCATCGACATCCCCCGGCTGTTCCCCGAGGAACAGGGGTGGCGGGACGTGCTCAACCACAAGGACCTGGCCCGCCGCGACCGTTTCGTGGTCGCCCGCCGCGCCGATGACTGACCTGGACGAACCGAGGTGACGTTGTGAGCCGCAGCTACGACTGTGGGGACGAGGAACAGCGCAAGACGGGGATCGCCGACGCGGCCTCCACCGTCCGTCGGGGGGAGTTGGTGGTATTGCCCACCGACACCGTTTACGGTGTCGGTGCCGACGCCTTCAGCCCCAGCGCGGTGGCCGGGCTGCTCGCGGCCAAGGGCCGGGGCCGGGACATGCCGCCCCCCGTGCTGGTGGGGTCGGTGCGTGCCGCGCAGGCGCTCATCGAGGACCTCGGCAACCACGGCCAGGACCTGATCGAGGAATTCTGGCCGGGACCGCTCACCATCGTGTGTGCGGCCACCCCCAGTCTGTCCTGGGACCTCGGTGACACCAAGGGCACGGTCGCGGTTCGGATGCCCATGCATCCGGTCGCGCTGGAACTGCTCAAGGACGTCGGTCCGATGGCTGTCAGCAGTGCCAATGCCTCCGGGAACCCCGCCGCGACCACAGCGGCTCACGCCGCCGAACAGTTGGGAGACAGCGTTGCGGTCTACCTGGACGGCGGTCCGTGCGCGGATGAACTGCCCTCCACCATCATCGATCTGACGTACGCGGTACCGCGGGTGCTGCGCTCGGGTGCCATCCCCATCGAGCGGCTGCGCGCCGTGTGCGGAACGGTCATCGCAGAGCTGAAGACCACCCGTCCGGCGCCCGGCGAGGCCAAGGAAACCTCCGAGCCCGACGCTCCGGCAGATCGCGGCCAAGGCCCCGCCGCCCCCGAACCGGACGCCTAGCAGCTTCTCGATGCGCGACTGTCGGGAGACAGCGGTGGCCGACTCCGCCGCCCTGGACACCCCCTTGTACGACCGGGGCCGCGTGCCGGCCGGACAGCAGCCACGGCCGAGGAGCACCGCCCAACCGAGGGATGCGGGGCCGGTCGTCGTAGGGCCCGTTGTTTACGGGCCGTGGCCGGGCGTGGAGTACGACGATCGGAACAACGTCTTCGGTCGTTCCGGTCGTCCTGACGGTCGGGTGACGGACCGGCCCTCGTTGCTGGGCATCGTGCCGCGAGGGGCGGACGTGTCGCGTCCCGGGTTTCCTGTCCGGGGCGTGGCTTGTTTCGGGCGGAGGGGCCTCAGGGAGCGGGCAGGCCGTCTCTCTGCTCAGGAACAGGCAGCCGTGCCCCCTGGGGTCTGCTCGGGGGCCGGACGGCGGCGCAGGGGCGGTTCCATCGGAGGGCGGATCCCGAGAAAACGGGAATCCGTTGACACCGGCGGAACGCAACCGGAGTATCGGACATGCCGTCAGCGTCTCCGGGATGCTCCAGAAGTGCTACCGTCGTGGCCATCCACCACCCGTCGCATGCCGCGCCATAGGCGCGGCCGCGCAACCGGAAGGTCTCTGCAAAGCCGTGCGTGAGTACGCGTTGACGTTCGTCATCGCCGTGGCGGTCACCTACCTGCTGACCCCCTTCGTGCGTCGTGCCGCGATCGCCTTCGGGGCGGTCCCGCCGGTCCGCGACCGCGACGTGCACACCGAACCGATCCCACGACTGGGCGGGATCGCGATGTACGGGGGATTCGCCGCAGCGCTCCTCATCTCGGCACAGCTGCCCCACCTCCAGGAGATCTTCTTCGACCAGACGTGGTGGCGCGGTCTCCTGCTGGCCGGCGGGATGATCACCCTGCTGGGCATCGTCGACGACCGGTGGGGGATCTCGGCCGTCCCCAAGCTCGCCGGACAGGTGGCGGCGGCCGGCATCCTGGTGTGGCAAGGCGTGCAACTGTTGTGGCTGCCATTACCCGGTACCACCCTGGTCCTCGGCCCGGAACTCGGTTCGGTGATGTCGGTACTGCTGATCGTGGTCACCATCAACGCCGTGAACTTCGCGGACGGCCTGGACGGTCTGGCAGCGGGGATCGTGGCGATCTCGGCCTTCGCCTTCTTCGCCTACTACTACGTGGTCGCCGTCGACCAGGGGTTCGACCGCCAGTCCTACCCGGCGATGATCGCGATCATCCTGGCCGGGGTGTGCATCGGTTTCCTCATCCACAACTTCAACCCCGCCCAGGTCTTCATGGGCGACACGGGGTCGATGCTGATCGGCCTGCTGCTGGCCTCCATCACGATCACGGTGACCGGCGAGTTCCAGGCGAACTCGGTGACGCGCTTCGACGCCAGCGGGCTCGTCGCGATGCTGCCGATCATGCTTCCGTTGCTGGTCCTGGCGTTGCCGCTGGCCGACCTCGTTCTGGCGGTGGTGCGTCGGACACTGGCCGGAAAATCGCCGTTCGCCCCGGACAAGAAGCACCTGCACCACCGGTTGCTGGAACTGGGACACTCCCACGCGCGTGCCGTCCTGCTCATGTACCTCTGGGCGGCGATCATCTCGTTCGCCGCGGTTTCGCTGTCGATCTTCGACGCGCCGCTGATGGTGCTGACCGTTACCACATTGGTAGCCATCTGTGCGCTTGGCCTGATCACGCTGCCGCGGCTGCGCCGACGGCGTGCTGTGCTCCGGGCGCGACAGGCCCGCGCACGAAAGGGCGGCCCCGGCGCCGTGGACCAGCGGTGACCCCGGTGGTGAAGGCAGTCGGCCCTCCAGGCAGCTCAGCGAGTGGGAGCCATGGGGGACACCCGCGTGAGGCATCCGACATCGGTACCGAATCCGGCGGTGTTTCGGCACACCATGCGTTTTGTAGGCAAGAGGTAAAGGTGCCCCCGGATCTGGTGCTAAAAACCTTGTGATAGCTTTCACGAGCAAGCACCCCACTGAACAGCACCGGAGCTTCTTCATGCAGGAACACGACGCCCGGATTCTCCGAGGCGCCGCGATTCCCACACTGATCATCGGAGTCGGCGCCACAGCGCTCTTCGCCCTGCTCTCGGGTACGGCCGGAGCGGCCGGAGCCTTCTCCGCGCTTCTCCTTCTCCTCCTCTTCTTCGGCAGCAGCGCGGTTGCCGTCTCCCGGATCAGCAAGCGCAACCCCGAGCTCTTCATGCCCGCCATGATGGGGGCGTTCCTGGTCAAGGCGGTGCTGCTTGCCGTCGCGCTGGTCCTGCTGCGCGGCGTCGACTCCCTGGCCTGGATGGACATGACGGCGTTCGCCGTCACCGCGCTGCTCGGAGTGGTCGCCTGGCTGGGGGGACACACCTACGTCCTGGCCACCTCCACGACCCTTCACGTCGAGCCGGAGTCCGTGTCCACCTCCCCCGGCGGGGAGCCAAAGCATGAGAACGCGTGACCCCCGCGGTCGGCGCGGCCAGGTTCATGGACCCCGCCAAGCATCCCCCCGTTGCATCCTGCTATCTTCCGGAGCGAGATGAGCGAGTCGCGCAAACCGGAAGAAACCCCGATCGACGGGGTCGGCACGCTGTCGTTGCTGATATCCGGCATGATGGTGTGGGGCGGCGCCGGCTGGCTGGTCGACCGATTAACGGATCACCAGGCGCTCTTCCTCCCCATCGGCATCCTGTTCGGACTCGGACTGGCGATGTACATGCTCTTCGCCAGGCTGCACCCCCGACACTAGGTGTCACCCCTCCTTCGCCCGCGACCGAGACCCGCCACGGGTCCGGTGTGACGCGGGCGAAGAAGCCGCCGCAGACCGCCCTTGCCGGTCCGCTCGGAACTGACCAGTCTCTCTTGATTCACGACGGAAGGGTTCGCCGTGAGTGCTGACACGCTCAACCTCGCTGCCGAGGGCGGTGGTGGTCTGTTCACGCCAGGAGGTCCCGGTTTCGAAGCCCCCTCCGTCGGGATCTTCTTCCCGTCCCCCTGGGTCGACTACGACATCCCGATGACCAGCGGCATCACCAAGTACGCGGTGCTGCTCGCGGTGGCCTCCGGCCTGGCGCTGCTGTTCCTGTGGTGGACCTCGCGCAAGCAGTCGCTGGTCCCCAACCGCAGCCAGAGCATCGGTGAGATCTTCTTCCTGTTCATCCGGGAACAGATCTCGCGGCCCATGATGGGGGTGAAGGGGGACAAGTACCTCCCGCTCCTGATCTCGCTGTTCATTTTCGTGTTCGCCATGAACATCATGGGAATCATCCCGTTCCTGCAGCTCCCGGTCACCAGCAACCTGTCCTACCCGGTAGGTATCGCGCTGGTCGTCTACGTCACGTTCATCGTGGTGGGGATCCGCTCGCAGGGCGGGGTCGGCAAGTACCTCAAGGGCGCGGTCGTGCCCTCCGGTGCCCCCGGTTGGATCCTGCCGCTCCTGGTCCCCATCGAGATCATCTCGAACTTCCTGATCCGCCCGGCGACGCACGCCATTCGTGTGTTCGCCACCATGTTCGCGGGGCACCTGCTGCTCGCGACCTTCGCCGCCGCCGGCTGGTACATGTTCAACCCCGCCGCGGGCCCGCTGTTCGGGACCATCTCGGTCCTGTTCTCCGGTGCCTCGTTGCTGGCGTTCGTCGTGTTCACAGCCTTCGAGCTGGTGATCATGTTCTTGCAAGCCTTCGTGTTCACGCTGCTCGCGGCGCTGTACATCGGTCAGGCGCAGGAGGCGCACTAGGCCGTAAGGCCGGTGTGCCACGTTTTTCCCGACACCGACCATCCAGCGCGTCCAGTCCAGGGTGCGCTTGACCCCCAAACTGGCCCAGTGTGGCCATGATCTTCAAGGAGAAGTCCATGGAAGGCAGCCTGAACGTCATCGGTTATGGCATCAGCGTCATCGGTGCCGGCATCGGTGTGGGAATCGTGTTCGGTATGGGCATGCAGGCCATCGCCCGCCAGCCCGAGGCCCGCGGCCCCCTCCAGACCAACATCTACATCGGCTTCGCGCTGATCGAGGCCCTTGCGCTGCTCGGCTTCGTTCTCGCGTTCGCCATCTAAGGCGAACCGGCGAAGGAAGTAGGCAATCGAACGTGAAGGGGCGCTGACCATGTTGGGCTTGGCCGCCGAAGAGAACGTTCTGCGGATTCACATCGATGAACTCGTCTTCGGCCTCATCGCCTTCGTTCTGATCTTCGTGCTGGTGTACAAGTACGCCGTCCCGCGGATCACGAAGATGCTCGACGAACGCGCCGACTCCATCGAGGGCGGCATCGAGCGGGCGAAGCAGGCGGAGGCGGGAGCCGAAGAGCTGCGCCAGCAGTACAGGGAGAAGTTGGAGGAAGCCCACCGGTCCTACGCGGCAGAGCTGCAGAAGGCCGGTGAGCAGCGCGCCGCCATCCTGGCGGAGGCGCGTGAGGAGGCCCAGGTCGAGGCCCGCCGCATCATCGAAGCGGCGCACGCCCAGATCGAGGCCGACCGCCAGCACGCCCTGCACCAGCTGCGCACCGAGATCGGGACGCTGTCCACCGATCTCGCCACCCGCATCGTCGGCGAGACTCTCGCCGACAACGCCGCGCAGGGCCGGGTCATCGACCGGTTCCTCGCCGAGTTGGAGCAGGACCAGAGCACCCAGCAAGCCGAGGTGCGCTGATGCGCGGACTCAGTCGAGCTTCGCTGGAAGAGGTGACGCGGCGTCTCGACGCCGTCCTGACCTCGACCGAAACCGCCACGCTGGGACACGAGCTCTTCGAGGTTGTGGCTCTCCTGCACGGAGAGCGCTCCCTGCGTCGATGGCTGGTCGACCAGTCAAGGACCCCTGAGAGCAAGTCCGGGCTGATCGGCTCCCTCCTTGAGTCGAAGGTGTCGCCGGCCACGATTCTCGTGGCCAGCGACATCGTCCAGGCAAAGTGGTCCACGGGCCGCGACATGGTCGACGCCGCCGAGCAGGTGGCCGTGTTCGCCACGGTCGCCGGCTTGGCGGCCGACCAGCGCCTGGGTGAGCTCGAGGACGAGCTGTTCCGGTTCGGCCGGATCGTCGCAGCCCAGCCAGAACTGCGCGCCGCACTCACCAACGACGCCGTCGGGGTGGGGCACAAGCGGGCCCTGGTGGAGAACTTGCTCTCGGGCAAGGTCAGTGCCGCAGCGCTCGCGCTCGTCACCGAAGCCGTGAGCCGGCCGCGGGGACGTACCCTTGAGCAGGGTTTGGACCACTTCGGCCAGTTGGTCGCCGAGCGGGCCAAGCGCTACATCGCCGTGGTGCGCACCGCAGTTCCCCTGAGCGCTCCCCAGCAGTCCAAACTGCAGGAGGTACTCACCCGGGTGTACGGGCGGGCTATCCACCTCAACATCGAAATCGCCCCGGAAATTGTGGGTGGGCTCTCCATCCGCGTGGGCGACGAGGTTATCGACGGCACCGTCGCCGGGCGCATCGCCGAGGTCCGGCGGCGCCTGGCCGGCTGACCTGACGAATCACCGAAGACGCACGGCGTCGGTTCCGAACCGGCGCGACGAGAGCTACGCGGCGCCGGCAGGTTGGCCGTGTAACGGAGAACAAAGGACATACGTGAGATGGCGGAGCTGACGATCCGACCGGAGGAAATCCGGGACGCGCTGCAGCGCTTCGTCCAATCGTACGAGCCGGATGCCGCCGCACGCGAGGAGATCGGGACCGTCACCTACTCCGGTGACGGCATCGCCCGCGTCGGTGGCCTTCCCTCTGCGATGGCGAACGAGCTGCTGGAATTCGAGGACGGCACTCTGGGTATCGCCCAGAACCTGGAGATCGGCGAGATCGGTGTCGTCGTCCTCGGTGACTTCACCAAGATCGCGGAGGGCCAGCCGGTGCGCCGCACCGGTCAGGTTCTCTCGGTGCCGGTAGGCGACGCCTACCTGGGCCGCGTGGTCGACCCCCTCGGCCGTCCCATCGACGGCCAGGGTGAGATCGAGACGTCACAGCGTCGCGAGCTCGAACTGCAGGCACCCACGGTCATGCAGCGCCAGCCGGTCGGCGAGCCGCTGCAGACCGGCATCAAGGCCATCGACGCGATGACCCCCATCGGTCGTGGCCAGCGCCAGCTGATCATCGGTGACCGCCAGACCGGCAAGACCGCGGTCTGCATCGACACGATCATCAACCAGAAGGCCAACTGGGAGTCCGGCGACCCCACCAAGCAGGTGCGTTGCATCTACGTGGCGGTGGGCCAGAAGGGCTCGACCATCGCGAGCGTGCGCGGTGCGCTGGCCGAGGCCGGCGCGCTGGAGTACACCACGATCGTGGCGGCTCCCGCTTCGGACCCCGCGGGCTTCAAGTACATCGCCCCCTACACCGGTTCGGCCATCGGCCAGCACTGGATGTACGAGGGCAAGCACGTCCTCATCGTCTTCGACGACCTGACCAAGCAGGCCGAGGCCTACCGTGCGGTCTCGCTGCTGCTGCGCCGCCCGCCGGGCCGTGAGGCCTACCCGGGTGACGTCTTCTACCTGCACTCCCGTCTGCTGGAGCGCTGCGCGAAGCTGTCCGACGAGCTGGGCGCGGGTTCGATGACCGGTCTGCCGATCATCGAGACCAAGGCCAACGACGTGTCGGCCTACATCCCCACCAACGTCATCTCCATCACCGACGGCCAGGTCTTCCTGGAGTCCGACCTGTTCAACCAGGGTCAGCGCCCGGCGATCAACGTCGGTGTGTCGGTGTCGCGAGTCGGCGGCGCCGCGCAGACCAAGGCCATGAAGAAGGTCTCGGGCACGCTGCGCCTGGGCCTGGCCCAGTACCGCGACCTGGAGGCGTTCGCCGCCTTCGGTTCGGACCTGGACGCCGCTTCCAAGGCTCAGCTCGAGCGCGGTGCCCGCCTCATGGAGCTGCTGCGCCAGGGCCAGTACTCGCCGTTCCCGATGGAGGAAGAGGTCATCTCCATCTGGGCGGGTACCACCGGCAAGCTCGACGACGTTCCGGTCGAGGACATCCGCCGCTTCGAGGGCGAGTTCCTGGACTACCTGCGCCGCGAGCACGGCAAGGTTCTCGACGGCATCCGTGAGAGCGGCAAGCTCGAGGACGGCGCCATCGACACGATCACCGAGTCGATCGCGGAGTTCAAGAAGGGTTTCCAGACCACCTCCGGTTCCATCCTCGGCAGCGAGGAAGAGACCGAGGCGCTGGAGCAGAGCAAGGTCGGCCAGGAGACCATCAAGGTCGCCAAGACCGGCGGGAAGTAACCCATGGGTGCACAGCTTCGCGTTTACCGCCGGAGGATTCGCTCGACGAAGTCGATGGCGAAGATCACCCGTGCGATGGAGCTGATCGCCGCCACGCGCATCACCAAGGCACAGCGCGCGGCCGAGGCGGCCGGGCCCTACGCGCGGGAGATCACCCGCGCGGTCTCGGCGGTGGCGGCTCGCGTCAGCGACCACCCGTTGCTGACCGAGGCACAGAATCCGGTCCGGGCCGCTGTCCTGGTCATCACCAGCGACAAGGGTCTTGCCGGCGGATACACCACCAATGCGATCAAGGAAGCCGAAGGTCTCTCCACGCTTCTGCGCGAGCAGGGCAAAGAGGTCCTGACCTACATGGTCGGACGCAAGGGCATCGGCTTCTACAACTTCCGTGAGCGGCCCCTGGCGGGTGCGTGGGACGGCTTCACCGAGCGTCCCACCTACCAGCACGCCAAGGAAATCGGCGCGGCCCTGATGGACAAGTTCATCCAGGACACCGCGGAGGGCGGTGTGGACGAGATCCACATCGTCTCGACCGAGTTCGTCTCCATGATCACTCAGCGGGCCGGCGCCTACCGGGCGCTTCCGCTGGAGGTCGAGGAGGTCGACGCGGAGGAGCTCGAGACCTCGCAGGGCGGCCCCGTGCCGTTGTACGAGTTCGAGCCCTCACCTGAGGAGGCGCTGGACCAGCTGCTTCCCCAGTACGTGACGAACCGGATCTACTTCGCGCTTCTTGAGTCGGCCGCGTCGCAGCAGGCGTCGCGTCGCGCCGCCATGAAGGCCGCGACCGACAACGCCGAAGAGCTTGTCAAGAACCTGACCCGCCAGGCCAACCAAGCCCGCCAGGCGGAGATCACCAACGAGATCAGCGAGATCGTCGGCGGCGCTGACGCGCTCGCTGGTGCCAGCGCGGGGAGTGAGTAAGAGAAGTGACTGCGACTGTTGAAGGGACGGCCGCGCCCGGTACTGTTACCGGCCGCATCGCCCGGGTCACCGGCCCGGTCGTCGACGTGGAGTTCCCCGTCGGCTCCCTGCCCCCGATCTACAACGCCCTGCACACCGAGGTCACGCTCAGCGGCGCGACCAAGACGATCACGCTAGAGGTTGCCCAGCACCTCGGCGACAACCTGGTGCGCACCATCAGCCTCGCCCCCCAGGACGGTCTTGTCCGGGGTGCCGAGGTCCGCGACACCGGCGAACCGATCTCGGTTCCGGTCGGCGACGTCGTCAAGGGACACGTCTTCAACACCCTGGGCGAGCCCCAGGACGTCTCCCTCGCGGAGCTGAACGTCACCGAGCGCTGGCCGATCCACCGCCAGGCCCCGGCCTTCGACCAGCTCGAGTCGAAGACCGAGATGATGGTGACCGGTATCAAGGTCATCGACCTGCTCACCCCGTACGTGCGTGGTGGCAAGATCGGTCTGTTCGGTGGTGCCGGTGTCGGCAAGACCGTGCTGATCCAGGAGATGATCACCCGTATCGCCCGCAACTTCGGCGGCGTGTCCGTCTTCGCGGGTGTGGGTGAGCGGACCCGTGAGGGCACGGACCTCTTCCTGGAGATGGGCGAGATGGAGGTCCTCCCGGACACCGCTCTCGTCTTCGGCCAGATGGACGAGCCCCCCGGCACCCGTCTGCGGGTGGCCCTGTCCGCCCTGACCATGGCGGAGTACTTCCGCGATGTTCAGAAGCAGGACGTGCTCCTCTTCATCGACAACATCTTCCGGTTCACCCAGGCGGGTTCCGAGGTCTCCACCCTGCTGGGCCGCATGCCCTCCGCGGTGGGTTACCAGCCCAACCTGGCCGACGAGATGGGCCTGCTGCAGGAGCGGATCACCTCGACCCGCGGCCACTCGATCACCTCGATGCAGGCGATCTACGTGCCCGCGGACGACTACACCGACCCCGCGCCGGCCACCACCTTCGCCCACCTGGACGCGACGACCGAGCTCTCCCGCCCGATCTCGCAGAAGGGCATCTACCCGGCGGTGGACCCGCTGGCCTCGTCCTCGCGCATCCTCGACCCGCAGTACGTGGGTCAGGAGCACTACGACGTCGCCCAGCGGGTGAAGGAGATCCTGCAGCGCAACAACGACCTGCAGGACCAGATCGCCATTCTCGGTATCGACGAGCTGTCCGAAGAGGACAAGATCATCGTGAACCGTGCGCGGCGCCTGGAGCGCTTCCTGTCGCAGAACATGTTCGTCGCCGAGAAGTTCACCGGCAACCCGGGGGTGTTCGTGCCGCTGGAGGAGACCATCGCCTCCTTCAAGGCCCTGTGCGACGGTGAGTACGACCACCTGCCCGAGCAGGCGTTCCTCGACGTCGGCAACATCGAGATGGCCGTCGAGAAGGCCAAGACGCTGCAGGGTTAGTAGCTGCGGGGACAGGGGTGCCGGTCGGTCGCGTATCGCGCCGGGCGGCCCCCGTTCTCCGCTGAAACAGCCCTCTACCTGAGGAGTATGTGGCAGTGTCGAAGAAGCTTTTCGTTGAGCTCGTCTCGCCCGAGCGTGAGCTTTGGGCCGGCGAGGGCGACATGGTGATCGTCAAGACCGTCGACGGCGAGATCGGTGTCCAGCC
Source organism: Nocardiopsis ansamitocini (assembly GCF_030268225.1). Classification (GTDB taxonomy): domain Bacteria; phylum Actinomycetota; class Actinomycetes; order Streptosporangiales; family Streptosporangiaceae; genus Nocardiopsis_D; species Nocardiopsis_D ansamitocini. The sequence continues at coordinate 58,841 of NZ_BSQG01000014.1, forward strand.
GGGACACGTGCCGGTGCTGGCGTTGCTCGCGCCGGGCGCTGTGGTGCGTGTGCTGGGGGCGAAGGCCGACGGTGAGATCCGCGCAGCCGTGCATGGCGGGTTCATCTCCGTCGCTTCCGGTAACCGGGTCTCGATCCTGGCCGAGATCGCTGAACTCGCCGATGAGATCGACGTCGATCGTGCCCAGACCGCGCTGACCGAGGCCGGTGCCGCCGGCCTTGAGGACGCCGAGGCGCGTGCGCGTGCAGCCCGGGCCCGCGGACGTCTGCGGGCAGCGGGAGAGGCCGCCTGACCGACGGCGTGCCGGGGAGACTTTGGGGGAGCAGCTGAACAGCGCGACGTGGTTCGATCTAGCCGAATGGCTGTTCTTCACGCTGCTCGCCCTGGCCCTCGTGGCGTTGCTCGGAGTGACCGTGCGCCGTTTCGCCCTGGAGCGTGGCGGCGGTGCGGTCGAGTGCTACCTGCGTCCAGCAACGGGCGGCCGGCATCCATGGCGGATGGGGTGTGCCCGTTACGGCAGCGAGGAACTGCGCTGGTATCGCATCTTCTCTTTGTGGCCGCGGCCGACAGCAGAGCTGTCGCGCCGCGGCCTCGTCGTTGTCGGCCGACGTGCTCCCGCGGGCGAGGACCTGCGTGAACTGACCGACGATCTCGTCGTCATCGAGGTCGCCTGGAGTGCGGCGGACGGTTCCGATCCCACGGAAGCCGTCCACGAACTCGCAATGAGCGAGGGTGCACTGACCGGATTTCTGTCCTGGCTGGAGTCCATGCCACCGGGCACGATCTGGCAGGCGGACTGAGCCGGGCCCGGGCGCTTCACCGGCCTTTCGAGGACCTCGACGACTACGATGGACCCATGATCGTCGCGTTTTCCGTGAGCCCTTTGGGCGAGGGCGAATCCGTCGCCCCCGCCGTGGCCAGAGCCGTCCAGGTCGTCCGCGAGAGCGGATTGCCCAATCACACCGATGCGATGTTCACCAGCATCGAGGGAGAGTGGGACGAGGTGATGGACGTCGTCAAACGCGCAACCGAGGCCGCGGGGGAGGGCGCGGGCCGGGTCACCCTGGTTCTCAAGGCCGACATCCGCGCCGGAGTCACCGACGGTTTGACCAGCAAGGTCGAGTCCGTCGAGTCGCTGCTGACCGAGGGGTAGCCCCCGGCCCGCGACGACCGGAGCCGGAAGCGTGCCTGCCGGTGGTCAGTCGCGCTGTCCGCCCGGCTTCCAGAGCACCTCGTCGCCGTCTGCCACCACTCGGCAGAGAATGAACAGCAGGTCCGAGAGCCGGTTCAAGTATTTGGCGGTCAGCGGGTTCACCGAGTCGCCGTGCGCCTCGATCGCGCTCCACGTGGTCCGCTCCGCACGCCTGGCCACCACCCGTGCGGTGTGCATCAGCGCCGCGATCGGGGGGCCACCGGGAAGGATGAAGCTGCGCAGCTTGGTGAGGCCGGCGTTGTAGTGGTCGCACGCCTCCTCCAGCCGGTCGATGTAGGCGGCCTCGACGCGAAGCGGCGGATATTTGGGGTCGGGAACCACCGGTGTGCAGAGGTCGGCGCCCACGTCGAAGAGCTCGTTCTGGACCCGGGACAGGAGCGCCCGTACGTCGTCGGCAACCTCGCCCAGCGACAGCGCGACACCGATTGCGGCGTTGGCCTCCTCCACGTCGGCATAGGCGGCCAGCCGTGCGTCGGTCTTGGCCGTACGGCTCATGTCCCCCAGTGAGGTGGAGCCGTCGTCGCCGCCCCGGGTATAGATCGTGGACAGGACCACGGGCTTGTCGGTATCGCGTTTGGTCATGGGGCTCACCCTAGCTAGGGGAGACGCAGGGCCGGCACGGGGCGATACCCGGACCGCCCCTCTGGGGAGCCGGCCCCGCTCTGGTCTCTTCCGGTGGCAGCGGTGGTGCTCCCCGCTGGGGTCCTCGTCTGTCGCCGGGAGAGACGTTCCCGTTGCGACCGGCTTGCGACCGGCCATTTTGTAGAGAAACCATGCGGGAATCCGTTTCTCCAGGCATCGTAGGAAGAGTGCGGAGAGTAGTTGATTCCCGACTTTGGGTCACAGTTTTCTCCGTGTCAGGTGGAACACGACACCACGGGCACCGTTCGCCCCGGTGTCCGTGTACCGCCTGCCGTGCGGGACGAGAACACAGCGGTGCGAAACCGGACGAGGTGAACGTGGCGCATCACCGCTGACGCAGGCACGGTCAACACCTTGAGTCCCTTCCCTTTGGGGCTCTTCAGCTTCTGGAGGTGCGGTGCCCCGACCCGAGAAGTACGTGTCCCGAGCCGATCTGGGCTGGGGGGAGAGCCCGGCCCAGGCGGCCGACCCCAAGTCCGGCTTGGTCATCCACTACGACTCCAGCAACCAGCGTTTGGCCGCCAAGGCACATGAGGAGTGCCTGGCCTACTGGCGGCGCACGAGAGATTTTCACACCGGGCCCAGTCGCGGCTGGGCCGACATCGGATATTCCTGGATGGCATGCCCGCACGCCTATGTCATCGAGGGACGCGGGCTGTTCCGGGTTCAGGCCGCCCAACCCGGCGGCAACTCCAGTCACTACTCGGTCACCCTGGCCACCGGCCCCACCGACGTCATCACCGACGGCCAGGTCAACGCCGTGCGTCAGCTCCGCCAGTGGTTGATGGAGCCGCGGTCCTCCATCGGCGGCACGGTGTTGGGCCACCGTGACTTCATTTCCACCTCGTGCCCCGGCGAACGCGCATACGCACTGGTCATCGACGGCACCTTCGCCAAGCCGCCCACCCCGACCCTCCAGGAGGACGACGTGCCCGGCCATCACCTGTTCAAAAAGACGACCGCCCAGCCGCTCGCCCCCGGCCAGTGGGCGTCGCTCCAGTTCACCGAACGCGACGGCATCTCCGGCGAGTTGTACGCCCTGGTCGGTGTGGACGAACCCAACGGAGCCCTCTACGACCTCTCGGTCGGGGTCACTGTCGAAGGTCTGGCCGCAGGAGAAGAGTTCCAACTGCGCGCCGTCGAGTACGAGAAGAAGGGGGACGCCTGGCAGCCGGTGCGCAACCGGCCGATCGACTCCCCGGTGCAGGCAGGGGGCAGCGGGCACTTCACCTATTCCTGGAAAGGCGATCTTGCCAAGGGGCGCCGCGTACGCATCCGGGTCGTCTCCTACGGCCGGACACCGGTGCGCGTCACCGATGCGACCGCCGACGTCTTCCACTGGGCGAGGTGACACGCGGTTGCCGAGCCCTTTGCACCACCGCGCCCCGTTCCTCACGAGGAACGGGGCGCGGTGGTTCCTGAGCGCGTGTCGGACGACGTTCCACTGAGGCGGGTGCCTCCCGGATCGAGTCCGCCTCAGAGCCCCAGCCGGCGGTACCGGTCGTGTCGCGCGCGCAGCCGAGCGGCCTGCTCACGGTGGAACAGGATGGTCAGCTCGTACTCCAGTGCGGCGCCGAGGCGCCGGCAGAACGCCTCGGGTTCGTCGGCGGCGTCGTCGTGTTCGGCGACGATACGATCCACGATGCCGTTTGCGCGCAGTTCCACCGAGCGGACCCCCTGCTCGGCCGCCAGTAGCGGTGCTCTGTCCACGGTCCGGTGGACGATGGCGCTCGCGCCCTCGGGCGGCAGCGGGGACAGCCAGGCGTGTTGGGCGCAGATGACCCGATCGGCCGGTATCAGCGCCAGTGCCCCACCACCGGTCCCCTGCCCCAGGAGCACCGACACGGTGGGCGCCTCCAGAGTGACCAGTTCGGCCAGGCAGCGAGCGATCTGCCCGGCCATGCCGCGTTCCTCGGCGTCCTTGGACAGGGCCGCCCCCGGGGTGTCGATCAGGGTGACAAGGGGCAGCCGCAGCTCACGTGCGATGCGCATGCCCCGGCGGGCCTCGCGCAGCGCGGCCGGACCCATGGGGTGCTCGACACTCTGGCGGTTGCGGTCCTGACCCAGCAGTACGCACGGCGCCTTCCCGAAACGGGCCAGGGCGAGTAGGAGTCCCGGGTCGGACTCCCCGTCACCGGTGCCGTTGAGCGGGACGACATCGGTGGCGGCATGGCGCAGCAGCCTGCGCACACCTGGCCGGTCGGGTCGGCGCGAGCGCACGATGGAGTCCCAGGCGGCGATGTCGGGGATGTGCTCCTGACCCGGTTCGGGGGTGTCGGCGAGGGAGCGGGGGCGGGCCAACAGCACGTTCAGGGTGCGGTCGGCGATCGCCGGCAGGTGCTCGGCCTCCAACACCGCATCCACCAGTCCGCTGCGGTAGAGGTTCTCGGCGACCTGGACGCCTTCGGGGAACTCCTTGCCGTACAGCGCCTCGTAGACGCGCGGGCCGAGGAAGCCGATCAGAGCGCCCGGTTCGGCGACCGTCACGTGTCCCTGCGATCCCCACGAGGCCAGCACCCCACCGGTGGTCGGGTGGCGTAGGTAGACCAGGTAGGACAGCCCGGCGGCCTTGTGCGCGGCGATGGCCGCGGAGATCTTCACCATCGCCAGGAAGGCGAGAGTTCCCTCCTGCATGCGGGTTCCGCCGGAGGCGGGGGCGGCCAGTAGCGGCAGTCCCTCCTCGGTGGCCCGTTCGACCGCCACGACCAGGCGCTCGGCGGCGGCGGCACCGATGGAGCCGGCCAGAAAGGTGAACTCACTGGCGACGATCGCCACTCGGCGCCCGCGCAGCAGCCCCTCACCCGTCAGCACCGATTCGTCGCACCCGCTGCGTTCCCGGGCCCTGGCGAGGTCGGCCGCGTACCCCTTTCCGGGGCGGACGTCGATGGGGTCGGTGTCCCACGAGGTGAACGACCCCGGGTCCAGGGTGCGCTCGATCAGTTCGCGGGCGCTCTGCCGCTTGGCCATGTTCCTCACCGGCTTTCGTCTCTGTCTGGTCGGTCACAGCCAGTTCGGGAGGACCATCACGGCCCAGGCGAGAAGCGGCCCCGCGGCCACGACGATGGCACCGTAGGCCAGGATCTGCTTGTAGAAACGATCGGGATCGATGCCCTTTGCGTTGGCCAGGACCAACGCGCCATTGGTGGAGAAGGGGCTGACATCCACGACGGTGGAGGACACGGAGAGGGCCGCGATCATCCCGACGGCGCCGATGTCGCCGGCGAGGAGGAAGGGCACTGCGAGCGGGATGGTCACACCGAGGATGGCGGTGGAGGACGCGAATGCCGAGACCACGCCGCCGATGTAGCACAGCAGGAGGGCGACCAGCAGCGGGGCCCCCAGGCCGGCGACACTGTTGCCGACGAAGTCGATGGTCCCGGCTTCTTCCATCACGTGGACGAAGGTGAGGACACCGCCCAGCAGCAGGACGGTGGACCAGCTGATCTTGTTGACCGCGCCCTTCTGGGCCTTGGGGAACATGACGGCCAGTACGACGGAGACCGTGATGGCGACGAAGCCGACGTCCATCTTGAAGCCCAGGGCGAGCACACCCAGGGCGATGAGGCCGATGATGGTCATGAGCTGTTCGAATCGGAATCCGTTCGGCTGCTCGTCGGCGCCGGGCTCCGCGCCCTGGTAGGCGCCCGATCCGTGGCCCCGTACCGCTAGTCGTTCCGCACCGGGGGAGTGATCGCCGACGCTCACGGTCTCGAACTCGCGCGAGTGCACCCCGATGAGGCGGTGTCCGCCCAGCACGATGAACAGGATGAGGGCGATGACGGTGTTGAACAACATGCTGGCCAGGAAGAGCGTCATGGGGCTGCTGTCCAGGTCGGTACCGCCGACGATGCCGTTGACGGTCGCACCGTAGATGCTGATCGGGGAGAAACCGCCGGCCTGTGCCCCGTGGACGACCATCATGCCCATCAGAAGAGGGTTGATCCGGTAGCGGGCGGCGAAGCCGAGTGCGATCGGGGCGATGATGGCGACCGCCGCGGGTCCCAGGGCCCCCATCGCGGTCAGCACACCGGTGATGGCGAACATGACCCACGGGATCGCTGCCACCCAGCCGCCGACCAGGCGTACGGCCCCGCGGACCAGGAGATCCACTGTCCCGTTGTTCTGTGCGATCGCGAACAGGTAGGTGATCCCGACCAGAATCAGGAACAGGTCTCCGGGGAAGCCGGCCAGGATCTCCTTGGAGTCCATGGACAGCACCAGCGTGCCCAGGAGAAAGGCCGCAACGAAGGCCAGTGCGCCCATATTGATGGGCAGTACCGTTGCGATGACGAACATGGCCGCCAGGGCGACAATGGAGATGATCTCAGGTGACATTGCGTGGCCGTTCAATGAGGATCGTGGGGTGTGAGTCCAGGCACCGGCTAATGTGATCCAAGCTACTGGCTCAGTGGCCTAGCCAATACTCCACTGGCATGTCCTGTCAATATCCCGCCGGTAAAAATGGAGCGTCCGACGTAGTGAACGCCAGCCCTTCCCCCCGTCGCCTCGTCCGCCCCCGACTCTACGAACAGCTTGTCGAGCGTTTGTGCGAGTACATGCGAGAAGCCGGGCTCGCTGCCGGGGATCGACTCCCACCGGAACGAGAGCTGTCGGCGACCCTGGGCGTCAGCAGGGCGTCGCTCAGTCAGGCGCTGGTCGCGCTGGAGGTTCAGGGTGTCATCGACGTGCGCCATGGTGACGGGGCAATCGTGCGACGTACGGTGGCCGAGGAGCAGGTCCTGGCCCTGCTGCGGGATCGGCGCAACCGGCGTGCAGAGGTGATCGAGGCGCGCCAGGCGCTGGAGGTCAAGCTCGCCGAACTCGCGGCGCGCCGCCGCAACGATTCCGACATCGTCGCCATCGATGCCGCCCTCGACGTCATGCGCGCCGAGATCGCCGATGGCGGGCGCGGCGAATTGGGCGACGAGCGTTTCCATGCCGCGATCACCCAGGCCGCCTGTTCCAGGCTGCTCGGTCGGATGATGGACGAGATCGCGCCGATGATCACCGAGACCCGGATGGAGTCCTTGGCGCAGCCGGGGCGGCCCGCTGATTCGCTTGCCGGTCATGAGCGGATCGCCGACGCGATCAGGGAGGGCGACGCGGAGCGTGCGGCGGCGGCGATGCATGCCCACCTGGTGTTGGTTTCCGATGTCGAGTCGCTGCGCGAGTAGCGGTGGCGTCTTGGGGTGGACGGTTCGGTTGGGCCCGCGCCGTCCACCCCGGGCCGTCGGTCGTCGTAGCTGGGTCGTCTCGCGATTGCCTCGACCGGTTCCGGTGGCCCCCGAAACCACACCGGACTACATCGAAATCACGCCAATGACCTGCAACTACTACGAACGGTAGCCGGCCTGTTTCTAACGGTAGCACCAGGCTGCTCGATTATGACGGCCCGATACGCAACGGTTACCCGGCCTTCCGCGCCAAACGCGCGTGACCGCGGCGGGAGATCCCGCCGCGGTCACGCAAACCTGCTTATTCGGTTCCGCCGGCAAAGGCAGAGCGTCGAGCGGTCGACGTCAACGGACCCAGTACGAGCCCACGCGGTCGAAACCGCTGCTGGACTGCGTGCCCAGGCTGAACGGCGCGACGCCGTTCACCGGGAGGGTGCTCTGCGCGAACGTCTCCACCGAGTAGGCGATCCCGCCGCTCAACTCGGTGACGCTGTCCCAGTTGATGTTCTCGATGGTGTCGTCGGGGGTGTGGTAGTTGCGGTCGAACTGCACCCCGGCGGTGCCGCCGTAGTGCGCCACCTGCGCTTCGGTCTTGATTCCGTCGGCGCCGCTGAACAGTCCGCCCGAGGGGATTCCGGCCAGCATGAACGCTTGATAGTCGGAGCGTCCGCTGAACTCGGTCGGCTCTGCCACGAGTCCCTTGGCGGAGAAGTAGTTCTCGAAGGTCCGCTGGATCGCTCCGGATCCCGAAGGCGGAGCCACCGAGCCGGGAAGTTCGCCACGGCCGTCGTAGATCAGGCGGGCGTAGTTCTCCGAGCCGATCATGTCGAAGTTCAGGTAGAGCGCGATCCGCTCCAGTTCCTTCTCGCTCAACGCCTCCACATACTTGGTGGAGCCGACCAGCCCGACCTCTTCGCTGCCCCAGAAGGCGAAACGCACCTTGTTCTCAGGGGTGCCGAGCTTGGGCAGCTGCTTGGCAACCTCAAGGATCGCCGCCACGCCGCTGCCGTTGTCGTTGATCCCGGGCCCTTCCTCGACGCCGTCGAGGTGGGCGCCGACCACGACCACGTTGTCCTTCTTACCGCCCTTGGTCTCTGCGGTGATGTTGTACGAGTTGGACGTCACGATCTCCGCGTCCACCCGCACCCGGAGTTCGAGCTCGTCGCCCGCGGCCACGAGGGCGGCCCCGACCTCGGGCGAGGCGCCCAGGACCGGGATGTCCGCGAGGTCGGTCACCGTGCCGTTGATCGGTCCGGTGTCGCTGGGGTCGGTGGTGGCACCGTGGTTGAACACGATCACCGCCCCGGCGCCGGCCTCGGCCGCGTTGGTCGCCTTCTGCGAGAAGGGGCACGTACCGCGCTTGACGATGGCGACCGCCCCGGCCGGGAAGCCGGCGAATTCCGACGCCGCGCAACCGCTGGTGGCGCTGTCGGCGTTGACCGGGACACCCGGTGCGGTCACGTCCCCTGAGCCGGAGTAGGACATCGCCAAGAAGTCGGCGTCCAGACCGGAGGCGTACTCGACGGCTTCCGGAGCGGTCTGGGCGAGGACGGGCTCGCTGTTCTCGACCCACTCGGAGAACTCGTAGGTATGCTTCACCGGCTGGTATCCGGCTCGCTTCAGCTGGTCGATCACATACTTGGCCGCCACGTCGTACCCGGGAGTTCCCGTAGCCCGGTTGCCGCCGTTGTACTCGGCGATCGTCGTCAGGTTCTGCAGGTGCTGCTTGATGGCGGCGGTCCGCACCAGCGTCGGCAGCTGCGCTTCGTCCACGGGGGTGGTGGCCTGGGCTGCGGGGGCACTGCCCAGACTGAGCACCATGACTGCGGCAGCGCCGACGGCGAGTCTTCGCTTGGCCGTGCCGGCCTTACGCGGGGATCGGCCCGATGATGTGCGCACGATCGTCCTCCTCAATAGCGCGTCCGCCTACCTGGGGTAACGGTATAGACGCGAACGGTGCGGGGGTCGGAGTGCAGCTTGTCACCTGCCCGTGGCGCAGAGCAAGGAGAAAGCGGACGGTTGCCACATCCAGCCAAAATCTTCCTAAGGCAGGTCAAGGCATGGTCCTATAGACGGTTGCCGTCGATATCGAGTTGACGGTCCTGAGGCGGACGCCGGAGCTATTCCTCGATTTCTTTCGTGGCCTGCTTCTGGTGCTTGCGCTTTTTGCGGATCACCACAACGGCGCCCATCAGCCCCACGCCCATGACCCGTACCACCGGTGTGCCGGGTTCGAGCACGCTGCTGGGGGCCTCCCCCTCGGCGCCGTAACCGCCCATGATCCCCACTCCGCTCACCCGGACCTCGATGTCGTCGGGGACGACGATCTCGATGCCGCCCATGAGCGCGTTGGCGACGATCGTTGTCTCCTGGGCGGCGAACCGTGCCTCGCGCAGGTCGATGCCGATGCCGCCCATCAGTGCCAGCGCGTGGTAGGTCTTCGGGACCACCCAGTTCCCGCCGCGCTCGGCCCCGCCCATCAGCGCCAGCGAGAACCACCCGCTGGGCGAGCCGTTGGTGACACGCGTCCGGCCGTAGACCGGCCGCGGTGAGTCGAAGGCGCGCTGATCGGGCAGGGAGGAGTCCTGGACGGCGGGAAGATCACTGGTGATTGGCACCAGTTCGCCCAGGGTTCTGGAGTTGTAGACGGAATCCAACCGTTCGGAGTGCTCGTCCGGGGTGATCCGGCCCTCGGCCAGGGCGTCGCGCAGTCGCGCGGCGACCCGGTCGCGGTCGGCGTCGGAGGCACGCATCTGGTTCGGTCCGGGGACGGGGGAGTCATTCATGGCATCGACCATATTGTGAGTCTTCCCCCGATTGACCGGGAAGGGAACAGGGAACTCCCCTGACCCGTCCCTGAGACGCGTCGCCGCCGCTTCAGGGGCCCGGTTCGGGGGCCCGGCCGCCGCCCGACCTTGTCGGACAGCAGCCGCGCGGACCCGAGTGCACACCTTGCGGCCACAGGCGGCCACCCGGGGAGGCATTTTGATGCGCCGTGCCGTACGCCCTCCGGACCGCGGACCTGCGCTGCTGACGGACCGCCCATGGCGACCGGCGCGGGGCAGGACAGCGGGTCTCCCCGCCGCCTGGAACAGGGCGCTGTCCAACCGAGAACCGTACCGGGCGATCAGAACAGACGCATGACGTCCGAGTCCGTTCCGCGCAGGGCTTCGTAGTCCAGGGTCACGCAGGAGATCCCACGGTCGGTCGCCAGGACCCGCGCCTGCGGCTTGATCTCCTGGGCGGCGAAGACCCCCCGAACCGGCTTGAGGGTGGAGTCACGGTTGAGCAGCTCCAGGTACCTGGTCAACTGTTCGACCCCGTCGATCTCCCCCCGACGCTTGATCTCCACGGCCACGGTCGCACCCGCGGAGTCACGGCACAGGATGTCCACCGGACCGATCGCGGTGGGGAACTCCCGGCGTACGAGGGTGTAGCCCTCGCCGAGCGTGGTGATGTGTTCGGCGAGCAACTCCTGGAGGTGGGCCTCCACGCCGTCCTTCTGTAGGCCGGGGTCCACCCCGAGCTCGTGGAACGTGTCGTGCAGGACCTTCTCGATGGTCAGTACGAGCTTCTCCCCGGATTTTCCGTGGGTCACGGTCCATACGGCCCCACCGTCGTCCCCGGCGACCTCGCGTACCGTGCAGGGCGGGTTCATCCAGTTCAAAGGTTTGAACGCACGGTCGTCGGCGTGGATCGACACGGATCCGTCGGCCTTGTGGATGATCAGGCGGGTCGCCATTGGCAGGTGGGCCGACAGCTTGCCCACGTAGTCCACTTTGCAGCGAGCGATGACAAGACGCATAACGGCAAGCTTTCCACAGCCCGGACCCCCTCCGGTGCCCCTCGTGGGTCTTCACCGGCGTGACCGATCAGGAGCGTGCGACGGGGGCGGTGTCCCGGCCCGCTGGGATCAACCCTTTATGGTGGGCCGCATGGTCCAGGAATTCAGCAAGGTCGGAGTGGTGGGGCTCGGAGCGATGGGCTCCGGCATCGTCGAGGTTTTTGCCCGGGCGGGCTTCAACGTCACTGGTGTCGAGGTCGATGACGCCGCGCTGGAGCGAGGGCGCACGCACCTGGAACGCTCCCTCGCCAAGGCAGTGGCAAAGGGCAAGCTCAGTGACACCGAGCGGCAGACCGTTCTCGACCGGGTCACCCTCACCACCTCGCGGGACGACCTTGCCGACGCCGACTTCGCCATCGAGGCGGTTCCGGAGCGGCTCGACGTCAAACGGGACGTCTTCGCCGACCTCGACCGGGTCCTGCCGCCCGGTGCCATCCTGGCCACCAATACCTCATCGCTCTCGGTCACCGAGATCGCCGCACTCACCAACCGGCCCGGAAAAGTCATCGGGCTGCACTTCTTCAATCCCGCCCCGGTCATGCGGCTCGTCGAGATCGTCGGCACGGTCGTCACCGAACCCGGCGTACTGGCCGTGGCCACCGAAGTCGCCAAACGATTGGGCAAGACACCGGTCGCGGTCACCGACCGCGCCGGATTCGTCGCCAACGCGCTGCTGGTCCCCTATCTCAACGACGCCGTCGGACTCTACGAGCGCAAACTCGCCTCCCGCGAGGAGATCGACGGTGCCATCACCAAGGCCGTCGGCCTGCCGATGGGTCCGCTCGCACTGATCGACCTCGTCGGCCTCGACGTATGTCTGGCCGTCATGGACGTACTGTGGGCGGAGTTCCGTACTCCGCGTTACGCGGCCGCGCCGCTACTGCGCCGCATGGTCGCCGCCGGACTGCTCGGACGAAAGAGCGGCCGCGGCTTCTACGACCACTCGCGCCCGGAACAGCACCCCGAAGCGTTGCCCGGCGGTCCGTTGGCCGATCGGGTCCGCGACGGTGCCACCGGACTCGACATCGCCGGGCTGCTGCTCGCCCCGCACATCGACGACGCGCTGCGCATGGTGGGCGACGGTTACGCCAGCGCGGACGAGGTGGACACCGCGATGCGGATGGGCTGTGGCTACCCCCAGGGGCCCGTCGAACTCCTGGACGGACGCGGTGTCGAATGGGTCACCGGCGTTCTCGCCGAGTCCGCGCACATGGGGCTTCATTCCTCCTTCGCCCCGGCGCCGCTGTTGCTCCACCTTGTGCAGAAGGGGCGCGACACCCTGCGCGACCACAACTGATCCCCTGGCGCAACGGGATCGCTGTCGGCTTCCACCAATCCGGCGGTTGCACCTGGGGCCGCAGGTTCGGGCGTCGGGGCAGGGGCGACTCTCTCTTAGGCTTGGGGGGTGAGTCCGCGCCGCAACGCCCCCCGCCGCCGAAAAGGGGGTTCACCCAAGCCCGACGACGGGACCTCCTTCATGGAACGCATCACCGGGGGAGAACGCCGCGAGAGCGGCCCCGACGGTGAGTGGGTCACCCGGCGGATCAGTGGTTCGTCCGCGGCCAAGGCGTATCGCTGTCCGGGCTGTTACCAGGAGATCCCCCCGGGAGTCCCGCACGTGGTGGCGTGGTCCTCTGCAGGCGACGGTGACGACCGACGCCATTGGCACAGTTCCTGCTGGGACAAACGCGCACATCGTTCGGTCCGCCATCCGCGGTACTGACCGCCCCACCCGACCCCGAACCATCCGAGGAACCATGGACATCCGCGCCAGTACGGTGCTGCCCGCCCGGCGCCGGCCCGTCACACTGCACACCGCCGACGGTCTGGCCCTGGTCGGTGAACTCGCGCTTCCCGCCGAGGCCGATCCGGTCGCCACGCTGGTCTGCCTGCACCCCCTGCCCACGGCGCAGGGCATGATGGACAGCCACGTGCTGCGCAAGGCCGCTTTCCGGCTGCCGGCGCTGGCCGGCGTCGCGGTCCTGCGCTTCAACACCCGGGGGACGACGTCCCGGCACGGAACCAGCGAGGGTGTCTTCGGCGAGGGCGAGTCCGAACGCTACGACGTCGCCGCGGCCATCGAGTTCACCGAGTTCGAGGGCTTGCCCGCCCCTTGGCTCGTCGGCTGGTCCTTCGGCACGGAACTAGCGCTCAAATGGGGGTGCGACCCGGAGGTCGTGGGCGCGATCCTGCTGTCGCCACCTCTGCACCGGGCTGTCGACGCCGACCTGGACGTCTGGGCGGACTCGGGGAAACCTTTGGTGGCCCTGGTTCCCGAGTTCGACGACTACCTTCGCCCGGCCGAGGCCGAGAAGCGTTTCGCCCGGGTCCCTCAGGCCGAGGTCATCGGGGTCGACGGTGCCAAGCACCTGTGGGTGGGAGAGCCCTACGTGCGCACCGTGCTCAACGAGGTGACCAGACGGGTTGCGCCCACCGCCCACCCGTTGCCCACCGAGTGGGACGGGCCCTACGAGAAGGACACGTTGCAGTAGTCGTCGTTCCAAACGCTGTGGTGACGGACCCGAGCGTGCCGTCGCGGAGTACACCGGCCGGTCCAGGACGAGTTCCGGAGTCGGAAATGCTCGCGCAGCGGGCAAAAAATCAAGACTGATTGGGGGGAAGCGTTCCGTTCTGCCCCGGATGCGCCTAACCTTCAGGAGTATCCATATCGTGGCTCACCGCGTTCGCGGTGTCGCACAGGGTACAGGGCGGGTTCGCTTGCTGCGGAGCAAACCTTCCCCGCCCGCGTCCTGACCACGCCCTCCCTTCCCCAAAGGGCGAGGCGGGACTACACGACAAAGGAGCCCGATCCGTCCACGGACCGGGCTCCTTTCTTTGTACGGCTGTCGAGCCGGCGGCGTCTACTACTCCTGCCACCAGTCCTCGTCGTCGGAGCCCTTGCCGGACTTGGCGGCTACGGGCTGCTTCTGGGCGCCGGCCGGCGGACGAGACGCCGACTTGGCCTCGATCGCGTGCGGCTCCTCTGCGGCAGGAGCAACCTGCGGCGCAGCCGGGGCCGGGGGCACAGCGGCGGAGAAGTCCCCGCCACCGCCGCCGCCCAGCAGCTGACGCAACTGCTGGAGGTGGGACTGAATGCTGTCGCGCTGGCGCGTGAGCTCGTCCACCTCCTGCTGGGCCTTGGTCATGATCCGGTCGGCCTCGGCCTTGGCATCGCTGACCAGGTGCTGGGCCTTGGACTTGGACTCGGCGAGGTACTGGTCGCCGTTCTTCTTGGCGTTGGCCACGACCTGCTTGGCGTGCTGTTCTGCATCGCGGCGGGTCTGGTCGGCCTGCGAGCTGGCCTTGGTGGCGCGCTGCTCGGCGCTTGCGGCGCGCTCCTCGGCCTCCGACACCAGCTTCTGCGTGGCGGCCTGTGCCGCGACCAGGCGCTCGGCGTCCTGGCGCTCGGCCTCCTCGCGGCGGCTGGCGAGCTGGATCTCGAACTCGGCCTCGTCCTGGGCGCGCTTGGCCTCGCTCTCCTCCGTGGCGCGCTGGGCCTGTGCCCGCATCTCGTCGGCCTGGCGCTTGGCGGCCTGGATGGTCTCGTCGCGCTCGCGCTTCGCCGAGGCGCGTGCCTGGGCGCACTCACGCTCGGTGGTGGTGCGCAGTTTGGCGATCTCGCCCTCGAAGGTCGCCCGCTTCTCGGCGATCTCGTGGTCGACGGTGGACCGCTTCTTCTGCACCTCGCGCTCGGTGGTCGAGGTGAGGTCGTCGGCCTCGCGACGCGCGGAGGTCCGGACCTCTTCGGCGTCGTTCTCGGCCGAGCTGCGCATCTCGTCGGACTCGCGCTGCGCGCTGGCGCGCAGGTCCGTGGCCTCGTTCTCCGCGGCGGCGCGCATCTCTGCGGCCTCCACCTTGGCGCGGGCCACGACGTCGTTGGCGTCGGCGTGCGCGCCCTGGACGAGTTCCTGAGCCTGCTCTTCCGCTAGACGCAGGAGCTGCTCGATGCGCGCGCCCAGACCTGAATAGGTGGGGCGTTCCTGCTCCTGGAGCTGGCGCTTGAGGTCGGAGAGCTCCTTGCGGCGCTTGTCGGCCTCCTCCCGCGCCTGTCGGCCGTCGCTCTTGAGCTGAGCGACGTAGGTGTCGACCTGGTTCCGATCAAAGCCGCGCAGGACGACGTCGAACTCGGGGGGCTGGTTGTTGTCTTCGAAGAAGTTGCTGAGCTGGGCGTCAATATCGGACGACATGTGGCGGAATCCTGAACAGGTGACGAGACGGCTACATTACGGATGTTTTCGTTTCGAGTTGGGGTACTGGCGTCACAGCGTCCGGCTGAGGCCACGATGATCACGCCTCAATCCGGCGGTTGCTCCCTGGGAGCGTACTCCGCGACGAGAAATCGCGTGGTCGAGTTCACTTCATTGATACGGGCTGCCGTATACGAAGGCGATGACCTGATTCGCGGCCAACTCGATCCGAAAGCGTGAATCGGCGGGGGCTAGGGGACGCACCAAGAGACCTTGGCGGCTAGCAGACTTTATCAAGCTACCGTGCAGTCGGTAGAGGGTTTGGGTACAGAACTCAGGTTTTCATCCCCTCTGCGCCTGCCAGACGTGGGGGGACGTGAAAGATGACGGTTCCATTACATATTTGGCAATTATGGCTGTCCGGAACCGAGGAGGCCGGTTGGGGAGAGCCCTTCGGCTGCTGACGCGTGGAGCCGTGCGGTGCGACGGAAGCCGTCGTAGCGGGCCTGCCCCGTCCGTGCGCGGGCGGTGGAAGCCGGCACCGCCCACCGGAGGTGAACGGTGCTCAGCGCCGATCGGACGCCTGGACGATCTCGGTCAGGACACCGCCGCAGTCCTTCGGGTGCAGGAAAGCGATCCGGGATCCCATCGACCCGGCGCGCGGCTGGGCGTCGAGCACCCGCACGCCGTGCCCGCCGATCGCCCCCGCCGTGCCTGCCACGTCCGAGGTCCCGAAGGCGATGTGATGCACCCCTTCGCCGTTTCGGGCGAGGAACTTGGCTACTGGCGAGTCGTCACGGGTCGGTTCCAGCAGTTGCAGGTAACTCGCTTCGCCGTCGTCGGTGCCGTTGACCCGGAGCATCACCTCGCGCACCCCCTGCTCCTCGTTGACCTCTTCGTGGGCCACCTCGAACCCGAAGGTGTCCCGGTAGAAAGCCGTCGTGGCCGCCAGATCGTGACAGGCGATACCGACGTGGTCGATGCGGGTGAGCATGGGGTCCAACCTCCCGGGAAAGTAGTGGAACCGCGTCTATGTATGGTGTCAGACCAGGTGGAGACCAACACATGGAGGGCTGTGCAATGCCTGGATCCGTCATCGTCAGCGGCGCGCGCACACCGATCGGGAAGCTGCTCGGATCGCTCTCGGGCCTCGCGGCAGTGGACCTCGGGGCCACCGCGATCAGGGCTGCGCTGGAGCGCGCCGGGGTCGCGGGGGACCAGGTGGACTACGTCGTGTTCGGCCAGGTCCTCCAGGCCGGGCAGGGGCAGATTCCCTCCCGCCAGGCGGCGGTCAAGGCAGGGGTCCCCATGAGCGTGCCCTCCCTGACCATCAACAAGGTCTGCCTGTCTGGCCTGGACGCCATCGCGCTTGCCGACCAGCTCATCGCCGCGGGCGAGTTCGACGTGGTGGTCGCCGGCGGAATGGAGTCGATGACCAACGCTCCACACCTGTTGCCCAAGGCGCGTCAGGGCTACAAGTACGGTTCCATCGAGGTGCTGGACGCCACCGCGCACGACGGACTCACCGACGCCTTCGACGACGAGCCCATGGGCCTGTCCACCGAGCGCCACAACGCCCGTCTGGGGATCGGCCGTCCCGAGCAGGACGCCTTCGCCGCGCGTTCCCACCAGCGCGCCGCCGCCGCGATCGCGGCCGGACTGTTCAAGGACGAGATCGTCCCGGTGGAGATTCCCCAGCGCAAGGGTGCCCCGGTGGTCGTCGACACCGACGAGGGGGTGCGTGCGGACACCACCCGGGAGTCCCTCGCCCGGTTGCGTCCGGCCTTCGACGCCGAGGGCACCATCACCGCGGGTTCGTCATCCCAGATCTCCGACGGCGCCTGCGCGGTCGTGGTGATGAGTCGGTCCAGGGCCGAGGAACTGGGATGCGAGATCCTCGCTGAGATCGGCGCGCACGGCAACGTCGCGGGGCCCGACAACTCGCTGCAGTCCCAACCCGCCAATGCGATCAGGCACGCGCTGGCAAAGGCGGGCCGAGTGGTGACCGATCTCGACCTGGTCGAGATCAACGAGGCGTTCGCCAGTGTCGCCGTGCAGTCGGTGCGCGACCTCGACATCTCCGAGGACATCGTCAACGTCAACGGCGGGGCGATCGCCCTGGGGCACCCCATCGGCGCGTCGGGGGCGCGGATAGCGCTGCACCTGGTGCACGAATTGCGCCGCAGGGGTGGCGGCCTGGGAGCGGCAGCGTTGTGCGGGGGAGGCGGTCAGGGCGACGCCCTGCTGTTCTCCGTGCCCGCGCCCTGACGCCGGTCGGACGGTTGTGCTCCCGCAGCGAAAAGAGGGCGGCGGACCCGCCGCACCGGGTCCGCCGCCCTGGGAAACCGGGGGCGGATGCCGCACCCGGGAAAAGGTCCGTGTGCCGCTTCCCGGATGCGGGGGCATCGGGGCGACACTTTCTATTAAGAAACTTAACTAATTACTCCGGGAGGGTCAACAGAGTGTCGCGGCAAATCTGCTCCGGGTAATCGCGGGCCCTTCCCCCTCCGGTGACCGCTGTCCGCGGCCCTCGTTGCCTGCCGGGCACACGAAAATCGCGGGAACGACGAAGGCCCCGCTTTCGCGGGGCCTTCGCCCTGGTCCTCCCGGGAGCACCATCGACGGCTGTTACATCGCTAGCTGCCCAGGGCCGTGTCGATGGCGGTGATCAGGGTTCCGTTGGAGTCGTCGCCGTCCAGGGACCAGATCATGACCCCGCCCAGTCCCTCGGCCCGGGCCCAGTCGACCTTCTCCGTCATGGAGACGGCGTCGTCGAACTGCCACCAGGTGGTGCCGTTGTACAGCCACGCTGTTCCCGCATCGCGGTGCAGCGTGTAGCCGGAGAGGTTCTTCAGGTTCTTGAAGTCCTCGATCCCCGCCTCATAAGGACCGGGGGCCGGCCCGCTGGCGGTTTGGAAGAGTCCGTCGCCGTTGGGGCCGGGGGCCACACCGGTCCAGCCACGACCGTAGAAGGGCACGCCCAACACGATGTCGGCCGGGTCGGCGCCGCGCGAGGTCCAGGCGTCCAGCGCGATCTCGCTGCTGTAGATGTTCTCGTCCGGGTTGTCGGCAACCGCGGTGATGTTGGACTGGTGGTTGGTGCTGTTCTGCCATGCCCCGACGTAGTCGTACCCCTGGAGCGTGATGAAGTCGAAGTCCTCCATGATCTGGGGGACCTCGTAGCCGACCCCGACCTTCTCGGGGTCGGCCGGCATGAACGAGCTCAGCTCGTATTCGCGCCCGTTCTCGGCGCCCAGTGCGTCCAGCTTCTCGCGGAAGAGCTTCACCACGGCGGTGAAGTTCTGCTTGTCCTCGGGGCGGAAGACGTTCTCCTCGTAGCCGGCGGAGGCCGGCCACTCCCAGTCCAGGTCGATGCCGTCGAACACTCCCGCACCGGAGCCCGGGCCACCGGCGCCGTCGAAGACCGGCAGATTGCCGCGCAGGTACAGGTCGATGCAGGAGTCCACCAGGCGCTCGCGCGACTGGGGGGTCAGAACGGCGTCGGAGAAGTTCTTGGACCAGCTCCAGCCGCCGATGGAGATGTTCACCCTCAGGTCGGGGTGCTTCTCCTTGAGCTGGCGCAGTTGGTTGAAGTTGCCTCGCAGGTCCTGGTCCCAGGAGTCGGCCTGGCCGTTGACGCTCTGGGCCGCGGTGAAGGAGCGCCCGTAGTCCGCCCAGGCGTCGCCCTGTCCGGCCTGGTTGACGATGAAGCACTCGCCGTTGGGGCTGATGTTGGCGAACGCGTAGTTGATGTGGGTCAGCTTCTCGGCGGTGCCGCTGTCGTCCATGTTGTTGACGAGGTAGCCGCGGTCGTAGATACCCCACTGGGTGAAGTAGCCCACGCGCCGGTCGCCCGCGGACGGGTCGGGCGGGTTGGTGGTACCCGCCAGCGTGCGCACCGAGATCTCCGAGCTGGCCTCGGACTTGTTGCCGGCCGCATCGTAGGCGCGTACCCGGAACGCGTAGGAGGTGTCGGGCGTGAGGCCGCCCACGGTCGCACTGGTCGTGGTGCCCACGACGTTGCGCACCACGTTGCCCTCGGCGTTGATGATCTCGTATCCGGTCACCCCGACGTTGTCGGTCGCCGCCGTCCAGCTCAGCGTGGCTCCGGAGGAGGTCACGTTGGACGAGGTGAGGCCCCCGGGCTTGCTGGGCGCCTCGGAGTCGGGGGTGCCGGGAGTCCCGTCGCAGGGGTCGCCGTTGACGGTGCAGCCGGTCGGCTGGGTCGCGCCGCTGCTCCCGCCGACTCCGTTGAAGCCGATGCTGTAGCTGCCGCCCGCCGGCACGCTGGCACCCCAAGCGGGAGGGGTCAGTGTGTAGGTGGCGCCCGACCGGGCCATCTGCGCGTTCCAGAGGCTGCTGATGCTCACTCCGGAGGGGAGTGTGATCGCGATGTTCCAGTCGCTGAGCGCGGTGGCGCCGGAGTTGTTGATGGTGAACTGGCCGCTGTAACCGGACCCCCAGTGGGAGCCCTCGCTGTAGACGACGGTGACGCCGGTCGCCGCAAGGGCGGGGGGCGCGACCACTGCGGTGGAGGCGAGAAGAAGACCGGTGGCGCAGGCAGCCAGCCAGCCCCGTCTGTTGGTGGTTCTCACGGTTGTGCGTCTCCCACTTCATGAGCAGGTGCGGGGGATTGGCAGGAATTTCGCGGGCGGTGCCCGCGGGCGGCCTGCCGGATCGGACGGTGCGCGTGATGGACCGGAGGGTCGATCTAAAGCGGAGTGCGAGTGTCGTGGTCGGTCGGAGCCGCGAACCGCGTACGTCCCCGACCCCGGCGGTGGCCAGGAGAAAACTGCGCCCCGAGCCATCGGCGACCAATTTTTAGGAAACTTAACTAATAATTTCAGAAGGGGTCAATATTCCAGCGCGGGCCATTCGTTCCTGGCCGGGCCCGGCCGTCGGTGCGGCTGTTGCTGGTACGGGTATGCGAGCTGGGATTTCCCGGCGATGTGTGACCGACATCAACCGCGTGGCCGGATCCGGCCACCGTCAGGGCTTGACGTGATGATGCTTCCGCGGCGGCCTGCTGGATATCGATAGAGTGGACGGGTGGGTAACCCGCTGAATCTTCCCTTCGACCCAATCGAGCGCGCGCACGACAACTGGACCGGTCGGTGGGGCGCGTCCCCGGCGATGGCCGCGGTCACGTCGATCATGCGGGCACAGCAGATCCTGATCGGCCAACTGGACGCCACGCTCAAGCCCTACGAGCTGACGTTCGCCCGCTACGAGGCCCTCGTGCTGCTCACCTTCAGCTCCTCGGGCGCGCTGCCGCTGGGCAAGATCGGCGAGCGTCTCATGGTCCACCCGACCAGCGTCACCAACACCATCGACCGTCTGGAGCGCCAGGGGTTCGTGCGGCGCAAGCCCAACCCCAGCGACGGCCGCGGCACCCTCGCCGAGATCACCGACCCGGGCAGAGAGGTCGTCGAGCATGCCACCCGTGACCTCCTGGCGATGGACTTCGGCCTGGACTGCTACTCCGACGACGATCTCCGGCACATCCACCGCCTGTTCAAGGACCTGAGGGTCGGCTTCGGGGACTTTCCCGCCGAGGCGTGAGTCCCGGCACAGCGCCCGGGGCGGGACCGTTCCGCGCGTCGGTGGAGCACCCGGCGGGTCGTGTCATGTCGACCGGCATATCTGGTATTTGTCCAGGTCTGCCCATTCGC
The DNA here is from genome assembly GCF_030268225.1 of Nocardiopsis ansamitocini. GTDB lineage: Bacteria > Actinomycetota > Actinomycetes > Streptosporangiales > Streptosporangiaceae > Nocardiopsis_D > Nocardiopsis_D ansamitocini. Next base: position 79,573 of record NZ_BSQG01000014.1, read on the forward strand.
CGGCCCGGGCGGTGGACAACGGGCCGATTTCCGACCCCGACGCAGCACGGTTCACCGTGTCCACACGGCATACGGCAGGATGGAAGGCATGCAGCCTTCGGATTTCTCCATGAACAGTGCGGTCGACCTAGGGGCGCGTAAGGCAGCCCTGGAGCGCGAGGCCAAGCGGCAGGCCGAGACCGCCTCGGGTACCGCCAACCCCTATGCGATCGATGTCACCGAGGAGAACTTCCAGAGTGACATTCTGGAACGCTCTCTCCAGGTTCCCGTGGTCCTGGTCCTGTTGGCGTCCTGGTCGGGCGAGGCAAAGCAGGTGGAGCAGTCCCTGGACAAGCTGGCCGTCGAGGCCGGCGGCCAGTGGCTGCTGGGCAAGGTCGACGCGGAGGCGAGTCCCCAGCTCGCCCAGGCACTGCGCGCCCAGGGCGTCCCCGCCATCTACCTCACCATCGGTGGCCAGATCCAGCCGATCGCTGCCGGCGCGGCCAACGAGGAGCAGCTGCGCGATCTGCTCACCCAGGTCTTCGCAGCATTGCGCCAACAGGGTGTCCTGCCCGAGGACTACGCCGGCGTCGGCGAGGCCGGGGACGGGAACGAAGTGCCCGCCGAGCAGCAGCCCGATCAGGACCCCGTGCGCGCCGAGGCTGCCGCCGCCGTCCACAACGGTGACTACGCCGGCGCCGAAGCCGTCTACGCCAAGGCGGTGGAGGCCAACCCCGGCAACGAGGAGCACCGGCTCGGTCTGGCCCAGGTGCGTCTGGTCGCCCGACTCCAGGACCTCGACGCCGGTGCGGTGCGCACGGCCGCCGCCGACGACCCCGGCAACGTGGACGCCCAGTGCAAGGTCGCCGACATCGACATGTACGGCGGAAAGTTCGACGACGCCTTCCAGCGTCTCGTGGACACCGTGCGTCGCACCGCTGGCGACGACCGCGACGCCGCCCGCCGCCACCTGTTGGGCCTTTTCGAGGTTCTGCCCGCGGGTGACCCCCGTGTCGCCAAGGCCCGGCGTGCGCTGACCGCCGCGCTGTTCTAGGTCGCCGCCGACCCCGGAGATACCTCCGTGCCGCTTTGCACTCGCGGATTTTCGGCTAATTCGCGCGGCACGGGGGTAGACCCTGGGGTAGGGAGCGAAAAGAGCCGGGGAGGGCCGGATGGCGCACGTCGTGACGATCTCAGCGACCTACGGCGCGGGCGGCAGTCTGATCGGCCCCGCAGTGGCGGCCAGACTCGGTGTCCCCTTCCTCGACCGCGCCATCCCCGGCCGTGTCGCCCAGCAGATCGGTTGTTCCCTGGAGGACGCCCTCGAGCACGATGACCGTGCGCCTACCGGGCTGGACCGCCTCCTGGCCAGCGCGGCGCGGTTGCCCAGTGTCACCCTCGGCAGTATCGACGCCACCTTCATCGGTGCCACCGACGCGGACGGCCGTCTGCTCTACGACCAGGAGTTCGTCGAGCACACCGAGCGGGTCATCGCCAAGGTCGGGGAGAACGGCGGCGTCATTTTGGGGCGGGCGGCCGCGATCGTGCTCGCCGACCATCCCGGCGCCCTGCACGTGCGGCTCGACGGTCCCAAAGACCGCAGGCTGCAGCGCGCGGTCGAAATGAGCGAGTCCGGCTGCGCCGAGTCCCTTATGCGCGGAGCAGAGGAGGCCGACGACTGGCGGCCGCCGTCCTCGCGTGAACTCGATGCCAACGACCGGGCGAGGGCCGCGTACGTGCGCCGTTTCTACCGGGCGGACGCCACCGACCCGAAGTTCTACCACCTGCTCCTGGACACCACCCTCGTCGACCACTCGACCTGTGTCGATATCATCGAGCGCCTGGCGCGGGAGCGTGCTCGCCCCAACTGATCGCGGTCGGTCCGCAATGTTGTGGTGATTTTCACCCGGGTGAAACACGCACACTTCTTCACAGCGCCTGGAATCATTTGTAATCCGGCGACAACGGGATGTCAGCGGCGGTTCCGCCGTGCCCCGTTGCCATCGGACGGCGCGCGGGCCGGGCGGGGCCGGTGACACGATGGCGATGACGCCTGTCCATGCGCGGTCAATCCGTGAAAACGAGGAGCTTTACGTGGCCACCCTTCCCAGTGTTTCCTACTCGATTACGGTCCGGCTGGAGCTCGACGGACACGGCAGTGCCGTGAGCAGCCTCACCAACGCGGTCGAGCACGTGGGGGGAGTCGTCACTGCGCTCGATGTGAACTCCGCGGGCCACGAGCGTCTGCGTATCGACGTCACGTGCGCGGCCCGCGACACCGATCACGCGCAAGCCATCGTCGACGCGCTCGGTTCGATCGAGGGCGTCACCGTCCACAAGGTCAGCGACCGCACCTTCCTGATGCACCTCGGCGGCAAGATCGAGATGAAGTCCAAGGTGCCGTTGCGCAACCGCGACGAGCTCTCGATGGCCTACACCCCGGGCGTGGCGCGCGTGTCCTCCGCGATCGCCGCCAACCGGGAGGATGCCCGCCGTCTGACGATCAAGCGCAACAGCGTCGCGGTGGTCACCGACGGTTCCGCCGTCCTGGGCCTGGGCAACATCGGCCCGGAGGCCTCCATGCCCGTCATGGAGGGCAAGGCCGCCCTGTTCAAACGGTTCGCCGACATCGACGCCTGGCCGATCGCCCTGGACACCCAGGACGTGGACGAGATCGTGCGCACCGTCCAGATCATCGCCCCCGGCTTCGGCGGCATCAACCTGGAGGACATCTCCGCCCCCCGTTGCTTCGAGGTCGAGGCCCGCCTGCGCGAGCTGCTCGACATCCCGGTCTTCCACGACGACCAGCACGGCACCGCGATCGTCGTGCTCGCCGCGCTGAAGAACGCGCTGCGCGTGGTGAACAAGGACCTCTCCGAGGTCCGCATCGCCATGTCGGGTGCCGGAGCCGCCGGTACCGCCATCCTCAAACTCCTGATGCACGCCGGGGCCAAGGACGTCATCGTCTGCGACGTCCACGGTGCCGTGCATTCCGGCCGCGGCAACCTCGACCCCAACCTGGAGTGGATCGCGGCCAACACCAATCCGGCGGGCTACGTCGGCGACCTCAAGGGCGCGGTGCGCGGGGCCGACGTGTTCATCGGTGTCTCGGCCCCCAACCTGCTCGACGGTGACGACATCGCCGAGATGAACGAGGACTCGATCATCTTCGCGCTGGCCAACCCCGACCCGGAGGTCGACCCCGAGATCGCGCACCTCCACGCCGCGGTCGTGGCCACCGGCCGTAGCGACTACCCCAACCAGATCAACAACGTCCTGGTCTTCCCGGGGGTCTTCCGCGGCCTGCTGGACGCCCAGAGCCACACGGTGAATTCCGACATGATGGTGGCCGCCGCCAACGCGCTCTCCGAGGTGGTGACCGACGACGAGCTCGGGCCGCACTACATCATCCCCAGCGTCTTCCACGCCGGCCTCTCCCAGCGCGTGGCCACCGCAGTGCGTGACGTCGCACTTCAAGAAGGGTGACCACCGCCGCGGCGCGCCCGCCCGGTCGTCCGCGCCGCGGTTAACCCGCTCCAGTGGGTAAGAGGTCTGGCATGGAGTTGCCGAGCCTGACCGGGGTCCTGCTCGTCGCCAGTCCGCTGCTGGCCGACCCGAGCTTTCGCCGTGCCGTCGTCTTCGTCATCGACGACGACACGGTCGAAGGGTCCCTCGGGGTGATCGTCAACCGGCCGCTGGAACTCGGGGTCGGTGAGGTCCTCACCGGCTGGGACGGATACGCCAGCGAGCCGGCGGTGATGTTCTCCGGAGGGCCGGTCGGCGCCGAGGCCGGGGTCGCACTGGCGGTGCCCACTGCGGCCGGCCCGCCCGGCTGGCGGTCGCTGAACGACATGGACACCGCCGTCTGGCCCACCGGTATCGGAACCGTCGACCTGGAGACCCCGCCGCAGATCCTCGGCGACGCACTGCGCAGGCTTCGCGTCTTCGCCGGGTATGCGGGATGGGGAGTGGGGCAGCTCGCCGCGGAGATCGAAGCGGGCGCCTGGTACGTCCTTCCCGCTACCGCGGACGACGTGTTCAGCAGCAGCCCAGAGGGCCTGTGGTCGCGGGTACTGCGTCGTCAGGGAGGGGATCTCGCCTTGGTATCGACCTTCCCCGAGGACCCGACGCTGAACTGATCGGGGCCGTCCCCCGGATACCGTGGATGCTGATCGAGGAGGTGCGAGGGCACAATGACCATGGATGTTGTGAACAAGGTGCTTCCGGACAGCGAGACGCGTCCGGATATTTCGCATGATGACGGCGACCGGGAACGGTTTGCCCATTACGTGCAGAAGGACAAGATCACCGAGAGCGCCGTCACCGGCGCACCGGTGATCGCGCTCTGCGGCAAAGTGTGGGTGCCCAACCGTGATCCCAAGAAGTTCCCGGTCTGCCCCGAGTGCAAGAAGATCTACGAGGAGATGACGCGCTAACGGGGGTGGGCACCATCAGGTGCCCACCCCGTCCGCGTACCGGTTCGCGTTCAGGCAGTGCGTTCACGGCGCGCATGCACGATGGCCGCCGCGCCCGCACCGAGCAGCGCGAGCGCGCCCAGCGTCAACGGGGCCAGGTCCCGCCCGGTCGAGGGCAGCGCGCCGCTGACGTTGGTGCCGCTGCCGGACGCTTGTGCGCCGTCCCCGCCCGCTGCACCTGAGGAGCCATCGCCGGTGCTGCCCCCGTCCTCGTCCGGGCCGTCGCCCGACACCTGGATGGTGACCGGGCCGAGAGGGTCGCCGACCGCGTAGAAGTCCGCGAAGGCCGGGACCCCTTCGGGGGTAAGCGTGGCCGGAACGTCCGTCCAGGTCACGCTGCTGGTGGTGTCGTCCTACCGGGCAGTGGTCCCGGACAGGTCCAACGCGGCCGGAGTGACGTCGGGGTAGTCGACGAGTTCTCCCGCGTCCAGGGCCTTGCTCACCACGTCCGCCGACAGCGTCCCGGTGGTGCCGACGATCTCCACCCGCGGTTCGCGCAGCGTCAGCTGCAACAGGGGCGCGCCCCCACCGTGGTCGTGCCCCTGGAAGAGGACCCCGCCGCCGAACGAGACGGTGGTGTCGCCGGTGGCGACATCGTGCTCGCCGGAGAGCACCGGGAACACGAAGGTGCCGTCGGTGGCGCGCGTCGCCCCGCCGGTGGGCGTGCTTTCATCCTTGGCGATGGGGCCGCTGATGTAACTGCGAAAGGACTCCTTCACCCCGCACGTGCCGTTGCCCCCGGTGACGGCCGAGGCATCGGCCAGGGCTGGTGAGGCCGGGGCCGGTCCATAGCGGGTGCGACCTTTCGGGGGAGGGACGTGCCCGGTGCGCACGCCGAAAAGTTTCTGGCGGGGGCACCGGGCACGGGACCGCAAGGGGCGGGGTCAGCCCGCTGCGGTTGCGCCGCGGCGGAAACGGATCATCGCTGCGAGTCCGGCGCCCACCAGTGCGGTCGCTCCAAGCGCGAAGGGAAGCAGGTCCAGGCCGGTCTTGGCCAGGGTTCCGCCGCCCGCCCCGGAACCACCGGCCCCGGAACCACCGGCCGAGGAACCACCGGCGGGAGGCGTCGCGTTCGCACCGGCACCGTCGTTCCCGCCGCCCGTACCGCCGCCCGTTCCACCACCGCCGTCCTGGCCGGTGAAGGTGACGGGGACGAAGACGTCCTGGCCGCGGTCGCTGGTGCGGGTGTGGTCGTTGCGGCTGATGACGGCGCATTGCACGCCGTCGGCGAGGCAGTCGGTGAACTCGTCCTTGGCGCGCAGGGTGAGCTGGATGGTGAAACCGCCGTCGGCGCCGGTGCCGTCGTAGGGGGTGGCCAGTCCTTCGCCGTAGGGCGGGGGGTTGGAGGAGATCCATGCGGAGGAGCCGCTGGCGCCCTCCATGTCCACCCCGCCCACGCACGGACTGGGCGGGGAAGAGGCCCCGGCGTTCGCGGTGTCGCAGAAGGCCACGTAGATACCCTTGGCGGTGTCGTAACCCGAACCGGTCACCGTCACGGACTCGCCTTCGGGGTTCAGCCCCGACGTCTTCGACACGGTCAGTTTCGCTGACCCGGACCCGCTGCTCACATCGGCCGGAGCGGCGTTCTGCGGTGCGGCCCCCGCACCGGTCTGCGGTCGGGCGACGACTGCCTGAGGAGCGGCGAAGGTCAGGGGCAGCCTGCTGAGCTGCACGAGCGGTTCTGCGGAGGCAGTAGCCGTGGCGGTCGAGAGGGACCGGTGCCCTGGGTCCGTTGCGGCTGCCGTCGCGGAGCGCAGCTCGAACCGTGTGGTTGCCGGTACCAGTCCGGCCGTGTCGGCGAACTCGGTGCCCACTGTGATCGTGGTGCTGAACGAGCCGTTCTCGGTGACCGCTGCGGTCACCGTGTTGGCCTCGTCGGACAGTTCCGCTGCGTTGTCCACTGCCCAGGTCGCCACCGTCGCGATGCTTCCCGGGGCGTAGCCCGTTCCGGTCACGGTGACCGCTTCGCCTTCGGGATCCAGCCCGGACGTCTTGTCGGCCCGGGTCACCACGGGGGCGGTGCCGGGCTGTGAGGAAGGTGCCCCGGGCGTGGTGTCCAGCGCAAATGCTGCCGGGGCTCCGATGAGGCACAGGCCCGCCAGCGCGGGCAGGAGCCCGCCGGCCAGCAGCACCGCTGCGCGGCGGCCCGGGCGGGCAGGCCCGCCGGGTGCGAAGGGTCGGGTCATCACGTTCGGACTTTCTACTGGGTGGGGAGATGTCAGCGGCGGGAGCGTCGGCGCAGCAGGGCGGCGAGTACGGCGACGGTGGCGCCGACCAACACGGCAAACCCCCCGACCAGCGCCGCTGTGGGGACGGAGGAGCCTGTTTCCTCCGCTGGTGCGGGGGGCGCGGTATCGGCGGGCTCCGCAGGACCGGTTGACCGACCCGCGTCGTCGGTGAAGGTGACGGGGACGAAGACGTCCTGGCCGCGGTCGCTGGTGCGGGTGTGGTCGTTGCGGCTGATGACGGCGCATTGCACGCCGTCGGCGAGGCAGTCGGTGAACTCGTCCTTGGCGCGCAGGGTGAGCTGGATGGTGAAACCGCCGTCGGCGCCGGTGCCGTCGTAGGGGGTGGCCAGTCCTTCGCCGTAGGGCGGGGGGTTGGAGGAGATCCATGCGGAGGAGCCGCTGGCGCCCTCCATGTCCACCCCGCCGATACACGGGGTCGGAGGCGTGGTGCTTCCGCTCTCCGAGCCGGAGACGTCACACAGCGCGACGTAGATTCCGCGCGACGTGTCGAACCCCGAACCGGTGACGGTCACGGTCGCGCCGTCCGCCGAGAGGTCCTCTGTCGTGGACACGGTGAGGGACGGCCCGTCGGTTCCGTCCGCTGCGAGGGAGGGAGAAGCCGTCGATACGGCTGCTGCCGCGAGCAGCGCTGCCACGGCCGTGCGCACGGCCGTGAGCGGGAACTCTGTCTGCGTCATGGGAGTCGACCTTCTGCGAACCGCGTTGCGAATAGGAGCGCGGTGCCGGACGGGGGCGGCGGCGATCGATGGCCAGGAGGCCCGCCGGCAATACCGGTATATGCGGATGAAAAGGGCATCGAATGGCGTAGCTGTCCACTGCTGGTTGTTCGGGGGGCGTTAGGCTAGCCTGACTTCAATGTGCTTAGCCTAACCTAAGCTCTTCTGTTCGGTAGTGCATCATTGCCGTCCCTCATTGTCAACGATTTGACGACGTGTTGTCATAATCATTGGCGCCGTGAGGCCGCTGGGGATCGGTCGCGCCACCGTCCTGCCGTCCGCACTCCCTGGAACAGGCTTTTCATGTCTCTACGCGATCTTGTCCCGCCCCGGGCCGTTTGTCGCGGACCCCGAGTCCTCACGGCCGCTGTGCTCGCTCCCGCCCTGCTGCTCGCCGGGTGCGCGGCACCAGGACCGTCGGCCTCCGAAGTCATACCCGACCTCGCGGAGAACCGCCTTCAGCCACTGGAGGGGGCCGCGGAGCCCCGACTTCCCGTCACCGTCGACTCGATCGTCCCGGTGGAGTACCGCACCAGCGACACCGAGGACTCCTACGAGAAGGTCGAAGTCGCCGACGTCAGCCGCATCCTGCCGCTGACCGGTGCCATAGCCGAGGTCGTCTACACCTTGGGCCTGGGCGACAACGTCGTGGGCCGCGACGTCACCGCCACCTTCGACGAGGCCGCCGATCTCCCGGTCGTCTCCCAGGGGCACGAGGTCTCAGCCGAGGGAGTGCTCGCCCTGGAACCCACGCTCATCCTCGCCGACACCTGGACCGGCCCCTACGAGACAGTTCAGCAACTGCGCGCCAGCGGTGTAACGGTGGTCATCGTCGACCAGGTGTGGTCCCTGGACGAGATGTACCCCCGCATCAATCAGATCGCCGAACTCCTGGGAGTCCCCGAACGCGGGGAGCAGCTCGTCGAGCGCACCCAGCAGCAGATGGCCGACGTCCGCGAATCCGTTCCCGACGCCGCGAGCGGTCGTACGATCGCCTTCCTCTACCTGCGCGGCAGCGCCGGTGTCTATCTGCTGGGCGGCCCCGGATCGGGTGCGGACGCACTGCTGGCGGAACTGGGCGCGAAGGACGCCGGCACCGAGTCGGGCCTGGACAAGGCGTTCAGCCCCATCACCACCGAGGCGCTGATCGCCGCCCAGCCCGACGTGATCCTCGTGATGAGCAAGGGCCTCGACTCCGTGGGCGGCCTCGACGGCATCGTCGAGATCCCTGGTATCGCCCAGACCCCGGCCGGCCGGAACCGGCGCGTCATCGACTACGAGGACGGCCTTCTCCTCAGCTTCGGCCCCCGAACCCCCCAGGTGCTCAAGGCGATGGGCGACGACCTGGCCGCCCTGTACGAGGGGGAGGGCGCGTGACCCTCACCGACCGGGGCAGCACCGCCCCACCGTCCGAGGGCGCTCCGCGTGCCGCGCGCGAGGGCGCGCACGCCCGTCGTGCGGCCGCCGTGCGCGGAGGGCTCCTTATCCTTCTCCTCGCCGTGGCACTGGTCGTCATGTCACTGCTGGCAGCAGGGATCGGTGCCTACTCCGTTGCGCCGATGGAGATCATCGGCTCCATCCTGCACCGCCTGGGAATCGAAGCAGGACCTGTCCCCGACACCGTCGGCGAACAGGTCCTGTGGAACGTGCGGTTCCCCCGTGTCGTCCTCGCCATGATCGTGGGCTCCACGCTGGCCCTGGCCGGCGCGATGATGCAGGGCGTCTTCGGCAACCCGCTGGCCGAGCCCGGTGTCATCGGCGTCTCCTCCGGTGCCGCGGTCGGCGCGGTCATCGTCATCGCCCTGGGGGTCTCCGTCCTCGGCTACTGGACGGTCATCGGCGCAGCGTTCGTCATGGGCATGGCGACCACGATGATGGTCTACGCCCTCTCCCGCGCGAGCGGCCGGGCAGAGGTAGTCACCCTGCTGCTCACCGGGATCGCGGTCAACGCCGTCGCCGGCGCGGTGATCGGGGCGGCCACCTTTTTCTCCGCCGATGCCGAACTGCGCTCCATCACGAGTTGGCAGATGGGCAGCGTCGGAGCGGCGACCTGGCCCAAGGTGCTGGCGGCGCTGCCCTTCGCCCTCGTCGGGATCGTCGCGGCCCCGTTCTTCGCCCGTCGGCTCGACCTCCTCGCCCTCGGCGAGAGCGCGGCCCGACATCTGGGGGTGGACGTGGAGCGGTTGCGACTCGCGCTGATCGTGGTCATCGCGTTGCTCACCTCCTCGGCCGTCGCCTTCGCGGGGATCGTCAACTTCGTGGGGCTGGTCGTGCCGCACATGGTCCGGATGATCGTGGGGCCAGGGCACCGGGTCCTGCTTCCGGCAAGCGTCCTCGGCGGGGCGCTGGTCCTGGTCAGCGCCGACCTCGTCGCGCGCACCGTTGTGGCCCCCCAGGAAGTCCCATTGGGCATCATCACCGCTTTCATCGGCGGCCCCTTCTTCTTCTGGCTGTTGCGCCGGACCCGGTCCCGACAGGGGGGATGGGCGTGAACGCGCTCACGAGATCGCTTCGGTCGCTGGCCGCGGCGTCAGGGTTGCGCCGCGGGGAACTCCCCGAACGCGGCGGCCGGGGCGCGACCGCCCTGCGCGGCACCGACCTGGTCAAGTCCTACGGAACACAGCGGATTCTGGACGGGGTCCACCTGGACGTCCGCCTGGGCGAGGTGCTGGCGTTGGTAGGGCCCAACGGGGCGGGAAAGAGCACACTGCTGTCGGTCCTCACCGGCGACGTCGCCCCCGACTCCGGAGCGATCGAGGTCCAGGGACGCCCGTTGGCCGAATGGACTCCGGCCGAGCTCGCACTCCGCCGCGCCGTCCTGCCACAGCATTCCGCCGTCAGCTTTCCGTTCACCGTGGTGGACGTGGTGCACATGGGGCGGGCCCCCTGGGCCACCACCGCTGCCGCCCGCGACGACGACCGAGTGGTCGCCGAGGCGATGGAACTGACCGACGTCACCCGGTTCGCTCAGCGGCGCTTCCCCTCCCTGTCCGGGGGAGAACGCGCGCGGGTCATGCTGGCCAGGGTCCTCGCCCAGCAGGCCCAGACGATGTTGCTGGACGAGCCGACCGCCGCCCTCGACATCCGTCACCAGGAGTTGGTGCTGCGTATCGCGCGCGACCGGGCACGCGCCGGCGACGCGGTTGTCGTGGTTCTCCACGATTTAGCCCTCGCGGCTGCTTATGCTGATCAGGTCGCGGTACTCTCCGGTGGAGAAATCGCGGCATTTGGGCCTCCCGCGGAGGTGTTCACCGCGGAATTGCTCAGCGACGTCTACTCATACGAGATCGAGATCCTGTCGCATCCGCGCACCGGTGTTCCGCTGGTCGTGCCCATGAGGTAACCAACTCCGGCGCGGGGCGACCCCTGACGGGTAGGACATATGGTTTCCACTTCCGAACGGCGCGGTGGGCGGCGACGGCGCAGCTCCGGCGGCCGTCGCCGCGCCGCACCGACCAGACGGCGGGTCCGCAGCAGCGGTGACATCGTGCGCGGCGCGGTTCGCACCATCGGTGAGCTGCTGTTCACCGCGGGCCTGATCATGCTGTTCTTCGCCGCGTTCCAGATCTGGGGCAAGCAGTTCCAGACCGATGCCGAACAGGGCCGACTCGATCAGGCCATGGCCGAGCAGTGGGAGCAGCCCGAGGAGGTCGGCCCCGACTCCGAACCGCTGCCAGGGTCGGCCAACAGTCGGATGTACATTCCCAAGACCGACCAGGCGTGGGTCGTCGTCAGCGGGGTCGAGCCGGACGACATCAGGTACGGACCCGGTTGGTACCCCAGGTCCTGGACCCCCGAAGGCGCGGTGCCCTCCGCGCGTGCGGGACAGCCCGGCAACTACTCCATCGCCGGCCACCGAGTCGCCGCCGTCTTCTGGGACCTCGACCAACTGGTCGACGGGGACGAGATCGTCCTGGAGGACAAGGACAACTTCTACACCTACAAGGTCGTCTCCAACGAGATCGTCCTGCCGGACGCGGTCGAGGTCACCGCGCCGGACCCCTTCGACCCCGAGGCCACCACCGATCCGGAGAAGGCGTACCTGACCCTCACCACCTGCCACCCCAAGTTCCAGAACTCCCACCGGTTGATCGTGCACGCCGAGCTCACCGACACCCGATCCAAGGACCAGGGCATGCCCGACAACATCGCCCAGATGGCCCCTGACGACCAGCAGGAGGGGTGAGGCACGCGTGTACGGCTTGATCTGGCACATTCTCCCCGGCCCCGGACCCGTGAAGGCCCTCATCTTCCTGGGGCTGGTCGCGGGGGTCGCGGCATTGCTGTGGTACGTGGTCTTCCCCTGGGCCGACCCCTATCTCCCGTTCAACGATGTCACCGTCGACGGGGGCGCCGGTGCCCCGGCTCCGGACGGTCCCCCGGATCAGTGACCTGGATCGCAGTGCGGCGAAGGCCGGGCACGCCGCCCGGCCTTCGCCGCTTCACGGGCCGGGTCCGGATACCCTCAAGCAAGTGAATACCCGAGGATTCGTGCGATGACGCTTGTCGAGACCACCAGCACCGATCGCCTGCGCGGCCTGCGCACCTGGCAACGGGAGGCGTTCACGGAGTACTTCCGGCGCGACCCGAGGGACTTCCTCGCAGTGGCGACCCCCGGCGCCGGAAAGACCACGTTCGCGCTGACGCTGGCCAGTGAGCTGCTCGCCCGCCATGTGGTCCGTTCGGTCACCGTGGTGTGCCCCACCGAGCACCTCAAGAAGCAGTGGGCGGAGGCCGCGGCCCGGTTCAACATCCCCATCGACCCTGAGTTCAAGAACGGACAGGGGCCGCTCGGCAAGCACTTCCTCGGCGCGGCCATCACGTACGCCCAGGTCGCCGCGCACCCGATGCTGCACCGCAACCGCACCGAGGCGCGCCGCACCCTGGTCATCTTCGACGAGGTCCACCACGCCGGCGACGCATTGTCCTGGGGTGAGGCCGTGCGCGAGGCGTTCGACCCCGCGGCACGCAGGCTCTCCTTGACCGGCACGCCCTTTCGCTCGGACGTCAATCCGATCCCCTTCGTGGACTACGTCCAGGATCACAACGGCGTGCGCCGCTGCTCCTGGGACTACAGCTACGGGTATGCCCCGGCCCTGGCCGACGGGGTGGTCCGTCCGGTCATCTTCATGGCCTACTCCGGTGAGATGCGCTGGCGGACCAAGGCGGGCGACGAGTTGGCCGCCCGGCTCGGCGAACCGTTGACCTCCGATGCGCTGTCGCAGGCATGGCGCGCTGCGCTGGACCCCAAGGGCGACTGGATCAAGAAGGTCCTGGCCGCGGCCGACCGTCGGCTCAGCGAAGTCCGCAAGCACAGCCCTGACGCCGGCGGACTGGTCATCGCCACCGATCACGAGACGGCGCGCGCCTACGCGCGGATCCTGCGCCAGATCACCGGGCGCGGCGCTACTGTCATCCTCTCCGACGATCCCACCGCCAGCAAGAAGATCAGCCAGTTCGCCGCATCCGACGACCGGTGGATGATCGCGGTCCGAATGGTGTCGGAGGGGGTGGACGTCCCCCGGTTGATGGTGGGCGTCTACGCCACCTCCACCAGTACGGCGCTGTTCTTCGCCCAGGCGATCGGACGTTTCGTGCGGGTGCGCCGCCGGGGCGAGATCGCCTCGGTGTTCCTGCCCTCGGTGCCGGTGCTGCTGGAATACGCCGGAGAGATGGAGCGCGAACGCGACCACGCGCTGGACCGTCCTATGAACGAGGACGGGTTCGATCCTGAACAAGACCTGATCGACGAGGCGCGCAAGAAGCGCGACACCCCCGATGCGGGGGACGAGCTTCCCTTCGAGACCATGGAGTCCGCCGCCGAGTTCGATCGGGCGCTCTACGACGGCGGGGAGTTCGGCGGCGGGTCGCCCGACTCGCCCGAGGAGGAGGACTTCCTCGGACTGCCCGGACTGCTGGAGCCCGACCAGGTGGCCAAGCTGCTGCGCAAACGCAAGTCCGAGCAGTACACCAGTCGGATCAAGGCCCCCAAGCCCGAACCCGAGGAGGCTCCGGCGCACGAGGTCATGGCCGAGTTGCGCAAGGAGCTCAACGGGCTGGTCGGCGCGTGGCACCATCGCACCGGGCAGCCGCACTCCACGATCCACACCGAACTCCGTCGTGCCTGCGGTGGTCCGCCCATCGCCCAGGCCACCCCCGATCAGGTCCGCCGCCGTATCGCCAAGCTTCGTGCCTGGGCGGTCGGGGGGGACTAGCCCGGCGGCTCGTGAGGGCTGTGCGGCGTACCGAGCGGAAGCGAAGGCCCCGCGCCCGTTCCCGCTCGCCGGCCCCCTGTACCCGGTGAGCCGGTGTACCGGCCCCAGGCGCCATTGTCATGACCCGGCCTCGTCCGGTTGCGGTCCACGCCCTGCCCAGCAGGGACGGACCGTAGCCGGGCGATTTTTTGTGACAAGTTGTCGCCAAATGGCGGTCAAAGGGTGCATATATCGACCATTTTGGAATAAGGTTAGCCTCACTTCACTTGGCGTCCGTGTCGTTTCCGGCCGCGCCTTCTGTCCCGGGTCGAATCCACCCTGTCTTCCCCGGGATACGTCCCCCACCGAGATGAGGACCCTATGCAGCGCAAACGTGGCCCGATGCGGCTCGCAGCGGTGATCGGAGCGAGCACGCTCTTCGCCGCGCCCCTCGCCCTCGCCGCCGGTTCGGCCCACGCCGACACCGCCCCCGGCCTCACCGTCTCCCAGACGGTGGGCCTCGACCCCCAGGGGCAGCAGGTCATCGTGCACGGCACCGGCTTCACGCCGGGGCAGGGCTTCTATGTCGCCCAGACCGCCGAACCCCAGTCGGCGGACTCCTATCCCTCCAGTTACGGCAATCCCCAGTGGCTCCGGGGTGGGGCGGACGAGGACGGCGGCTTCGAGGTCGCCATCACGCTCGCCGGTCAGTACACCCCGCGTGGCGCCGATCCCGTGGACTGCATCGCCCAGCAGTGCTACCTGGCGGTCTTCAACGATCACACCGACATCAACAATCGTGCGCAGGACGTCTGGGTGCCCATTTCCTTCTCGGTTCCGGGTGGGGTGAGTGCGGATCAGGAGATTGTGGCCGAGGTTGCCGGTGGTCCGTTGACGTTGTCGGTTGCCGGGGACACGGTTGTTCTGACGGGTTCTGCGGTTTCTGGTGCGGGGTTGAACCAGAGGGCGTCGGGTGAGTTGAACACGGCGACCGTGTCGGATCTGCGTGGGACGGGTGCGGGGTGGAATCTGGTTGGTCAGGTGAGTGACTTCGCTGGTGCGACCGGTTCGATTGCGGCGAGCAATCTGGGGTGGACGCCTTCGGCTGCTGTGGTGGATGACGGTCTGGGTGTTCCTGGTCGGGTGGCGCCTGGTGCGGTTGTGCTGCCGGGGCAGGGGTTGGGTTCTGCTCGTACGCTTGCGGGTTCTCCTGCTGGTTCTTCGGCTGGGACGTTCACTGCTGGTGCGGGGCTTGAGTTGGGTGTTCCGGCTGATGTGGCTCCCGGGTCGTATGCGGCCACCCTCACCCTCACCCTCAGCTGATCCGGGCCGGTGGAAACGGGGGGCGGGAAATTTATCGACGTTGTGTCGTGAAAACTTCCCAATCTCCTGATGTTAGGTTAGCCTTTCCTTGCCTGCGGGTTTCGTTGTCGAGCCCGTCCAGCGCATCCCCGGGGCGCATGACGAGAACGGCGCCCACCCCCATCCCCCTGCCCCGCTGGTACGCCGAGCCGGGGCAGCCACCCGAGGAGACACATGAACCTGGGCACTCACCGCATCACGCGCGGGGCCGTCGCGGTCCTCGCCGCGGCGGGCCTTGCCGTGGGCGCGACCGCGCTTCCGGCGTCTGCGGCATCCACCGCCATCACCGGTGGCGACGCCGACTGGGGCGTGAAGCTGTCGTTCCGCAACTACATCAACGGCCCCATCGCCCACGGCACCACCACGTTGACCGACGGTGTCACCCAGAACTCCGACGGCACCTACAACTGGCCGGTCGTCTCCGGCTCCTACGACTCCGTCACCGGTGACACCACGGTCGCCTTCGGTGGGAAGGTCGCCTACGACGGCCACGGCGGGCTGCTCCAGCTCGCCATCGAGAACGTCCGTGTCGAGATCTCCGGTGGACAGGGCGACCTCTACGCCGACCTCACCAGCAAGTCGCTGTCCAGCGGCGAGGTCGAGGACTTCCCCGACACCAACCTCGCCGACCTCGACCTCGGTGGCGGTGCGCCCGTGCTCAGCGGCGGCACCCTCACGCTGGCCCCCGTTGCCGCCACCCTGACGGAAGAGGGGGCGCCCGCCTTCGCCGGCTTCTACACCGCGGGCACGGCACTCGACCCGATCGGCTTCTCCGCGACCGTCGACGGCGGTCCGGGTTCCGGTCCGGTTCCGGGTGGGGTGAGTGCGGATCAGGAGATTGTGGCCGAGGTTGCCGGTGGTCCGTTGACGTTGTCGGTTGCCGGGGACACGGTTGTTCTGACGGGTTCTGCGGTTTCTGGTGCGGGGTTGAACCAGAGGGCGTCGGGTGAGTTGAACACGGCGACCGTGTCGGATCTGCGTGGGACGGGTGCGGGGTGGAATCTGGTTGGTCAGGTGAGTGACTTCGCTGGTGCGACCGGTTCGATTGCGGCGAGCAATCTGGGGTGGACGCCTTCGGCTGCTGTGGTGGATGACGGTCTGGGTGTTCCTGGTCGGGTGGCGCCTGGTGCGGTTGTGCTGCCGGGGCAGGGGTTGGGTTCTGCTCGTACGCTTGCGGGTTCTCCTGCTGGTTCTTCGGCTGGGACGTTCACTGCTGGTGCGGGGCTTGAGTTGGGTGTTCCGGCTGATGTGGCTCCCGGGTCGTATGCGGCCACCCTCACCCTCACCCTCAGCTGATCCACCTGCGTGCAGTCGGCGCTGCCCGAACGTCTCCGCGACCCGAAGCCGTTCGGGCAGCGCCCTTCGCGCCCGCTGCCCACGTCCGTCACCCGCACCCATTGGCACAGGTCATGTTCTTCTCTCGCCTCCCGCACCGGCGGCACGCCTCCTCTGTGGTGGTGGGAACCGCGCTGGTACTGGGACTGGCCGGACAGCTGCCGGCAGCCCACGCCGAGGACCGGTCCCCCTTCCCGGGGGTCGGGGCGGCCGAAGGGGATCGTTACGCCTTCCACCCGGTCGACGGTGCCGGGTACCTGTTGCGCCTGCCGGAGACGGCCGGTTCCCTTCCGGAGCCGGTGTTCGCCGAGCCCGGAGCGCGGTCCGAACCGGCCGCGGAGGGCAATCCCCGCCAAGGACTGTTCGCCGTCCACCCCCCTGCCGACCCCGATGGCGCCGCTTCGGTCCTGGTGCCGTTGGCCGAGGCGCCGCTGACCGGGGTCCCCGATCTTTTCGCGGTCGGGCCGGACGGTTCGCTCTATGCAGTGCACCCGGCCGAGCCTGCCGCGATGCTGGTCGTCTACCGCCCGCCCGCGCCTGTCGTGGTCGGAGCCGAGGCGGAGGAGGCCGCGGCCCCCGCCTACTCCACCGAGGTCCACGAACTTCCCACCGAACTGGACCCGGCCGCGATGCGCTCCAGCGAGGCGGGAGTCTTCCTGATCGACGCTGAGGGCGTCGTCTACCGCGTCGAGGAGGAGCCGGACAGGGTGCGGCTCGTGGTGGGGGGCGACCCGCCTCCGAGCCCGGAGCCATGGCGGCCCCCCGAGAGTGCGACCACCCCCGGGGCCCTCCCGAGTCCGCCTCCCGGATCCGAGGGGGCCGGGCCCGACCCCTTTCCCGGCGAGCAGGGGGGCGGGGCAGCTGTACCCGCGCATCCCGAAACCGCAGAGGCACCGCCCGCGGTTTCCGGCCCGGCCCCCAGGGAAACCGCGACAGGTACAGCCGACCAGTTGATCACCGCTCAGATCACCCGCGGGCCCCTGACCATGTCGGTCGCGGGAACCCCCGTGCACCTGGACCGCAGCGGGCTGCCCGGCACTGCCCTGAACCAGAGCGCCGTGGGGGAGCTCAACACCGCCATCGTCACCGACCTGCGCGGCACCAATGCCGGATGGAGCCTGGTCGGCCAGTCGAGTGACTTTCGCAGCGGCGACGGCGGTGTCATCGACGCCGACCTTCTCGGCTGGACGCCCAGCGCGGTCGTGCTCGATTCCGACCTGGCCACAGCGCTGCCCTCCGAGGTGCGCCCAGGGGCGCACCTGCCGCCGGGGGAGGGGCTCGCGGTTCCACGGACCCTGTGTGCGGGACGGGAAGGGGCGAGCGCTGGGCTGTTCGGCTGCGATGCGGGGCTGGAACTCGGGGTCCCGGCGGGAGCAGGCGCCGGTTTCTACGCCGGAGTCCTCACCCTGACGTTGAGTTGACCGGAGCGCAGGCGCCGCATCGTGCCCTCCGGGGTACCCGACGGGCATCCGGCCAGCTACTATCCCTTTTGTCTTTTAGGTTTGCCTAACCTATTTCTGGAGTTCGTTCCGTGTCAGCCCACCGCCCGACCCGATACGCACGCCTCGGCGCGGTCGGCTCCCTGTCGTTGGCCCTTCTCGCCATCGCCCCGCCCGCGGACGCGGATCCCCTCCCCAGCCCGTCGCCCTCCCCGAACGGGGAGGCCCGGGGCCCGGAGTACGACCAGAGCTTCCGCTGGTCGGTCGCCCCGTCCAACGAGGACGGCGAAACCGGACGCAGCTACTTCGTCTACGACGTCATCCCCGGCCAGGTCATCGAGGACTGGGCCGCGGTCACCAACTACGGCACCGATCCGATGACCTTCGCGGTCTACGGCGCGGACGCCTTCAACACCCCTGACGGCTCCTTCGCCCTCGACGCAGCCGATCAGGAACCCGACGAGGCCGGGACCTGGCTGGAGTTCACCTCCGACGACGCCACCCTGACCGTCGAGCCCGGCGCGACGGAGTTGGTGCCCTTCACCATGACGGTGCCTGACAACGCCGAGCCCGGCGACCACGCGGCCGGCGTCGTCACCTCCATCACCCAGGACGCCGTCAACGACCAGGGACAGCTCGTCCAGGTGGACCGCCGCATCGCAGCGCGCGTCTACCTCCGGGTCGACGGCCCCGTGCGCGCAGGACTCCAGGTCGAGGCGGTCTTTGTCGACTACGGCCACACCTGGTGGAACCCCTTCGCCGCTGGGGAAGCCACCATCCGCTACCAGGTGCGCAACGCCGGCAACCTGCGGCTGGCAGCCGACGGCGCGGTCCAGGCCAAGGCGCCGTTCGGTATCGCACTGGGGGAGGCCGTCGAGGGGGAGATCCCGGAAATGCTGCCCGGGACCAGCTACGAGTACGTCCAGACCATCCCCGACCTCTACCCCGTCTTCCTGCTCACCGGAGAGGTGACCGCCACCCCCAAGGCCGCTCCCCAGGCAACCGACCTGGCGGACACCACGCCGGTCGTTCGTTCGGCGTCGACGTGGGCCGTTCCCTGGGTCCTCGTCGCCGCTGCCGCCCTGCTCCTCGGAGTGCTCGCCGTCCAAAGACGCCTGCGCAAGAAACGGATGCGAGCGGCCATCGACAAGGCGGTCGCCCGTGCCACCGCCCAACAGGGCGCAGAAAAACCACCGGGGATCCACGAGGAGTCCGCCGCGACGCCCGCCGATCCGGGCAAGGACGCCTGACAGTGGCGCGCCACCGGCCCATCGCCGTTCTCGCCCTCGCCGTGTCCACGCTCCTCGCCCTGTCCCCTCCGGTGGCCGCCGACACCACGCCTACGGGACAGGGGGCCCCGCCCGCACCACAGGTGAGCCTGGACAGTGCCTCGGGTGGCGTCGGAGACACCGTCGTCGTGCGGTTGTCGGCCTGGCCCATCGGTACCACCACCGTGCGGGTGTGCGGAGGCGGTGACTACGTCGGCTCCGCCGACTGTGCGTTCTCCGATGCGGTCACCGTGGTCGCCGATGCAACCGGTGCCGGGGCGGGCGTCCTCACGCTCAGCGAGCCGCCCACCGCATGCCCCTGCGTGGTGCAGGTCTCCGACGTCACCGGCCGTTACCGGGTGGATGTCCCACTCGCCCTGGACGGGGTCCCCACCCTCACCCCCCAACAGCAGCAGGAGCGTCTCGACACCCTCAATCCAGCCGGCGTGCTGCGGATGCTGACCGTCACCGATGCGGCCTTCCTCCCGGAGGGCGGCGACTGGTGGAGCGGGTGGCCCGCCTGGCTGGGCGTCCCCACCCAGCGCGTCGTCCGGATCACCATCGAGAACACCGGCCTGGAACCGGTGGAGGACCCCGCTGTCAGCATCGCGGTCGGCCGGGACACGGCTCCGACCGGGCTCGTCTACCCGCCGCGGATCCACCGGTTGGAACCCGGCCAGGTCGCGTTCTACGACGTCGCGGTCGACCTGCCCGCGCCGTTGTTCGGCACCTATGTCGTCCGGGGCGAGATCGTCGGCCTGGACGCTCCGGTCGCCTTCGAGGCCAGTACCGCCAGCCAACCCTGGGTGCTGCTCGGTATCGGCGCCCTGCTCGTCGGATTCGCCGTGATGTGGTTGCTCCTGGGAGCGGTGGTCCGCATCGTCGCGGCGGGCGCCCGGGTCGGCAGGTGGCTTTCCCGCAACCGCTCCTAGCGCACCCCTGGTCAAGGCCCCCATCTGCCAAAGATCCGTCGGGTGGAACTTCCCTCGCGGGAAATAGTGAGACTTGCGCTGGGAACGCACCGGATCTGCGTCGCAGATTAGTTACATTCCGTAGTCATGAAGACGAATGGGAACCTCTGGCGCACCCTGTCCACCTGCGGCGGACTAGTGGCCAGTGCCACCGCTCTGGTCACTCTCCTGGCGATGCCGGACGCCCCCGCACGGGAGCGACTGTGCGCACCGGGGCACAGCGCCGCCCGCGTCTCCGACGTCGCCGTGCACGACCCCAACACACTCACCCCCGAGGACGCGGCCGAACTCGACCGCCAACTCCAGGCGGCGGCCGTCCCGCAGAAGTCCCCCGACCCGCAGAACCCCGTCACGATCCCGGTCGTCTTCCACGTCATTTCCGCCGAGAACGGCACGGGAGATCTTTCGACGGAGACGATCACCGAACAGATCGCCGTCATCAACAAGGCATTCGGCGGACAGTACGGCGGAGTGGACACCGGACTGCGGTTCGTCCTCGACCGGGTCAGTCGTACGGTCAACGACCGCTGGTTCTCCGACTTCGCCACCTTCGAAGACTCCGCCAAGACCGAACTGCGCCAGGGCGGGGCCGGCACCCTCAACATCTACTCGGTGAACCTGGGAACCGGCCTGCTCGGCCGCGCCACGTTCCCCCAGGACTACAAGAAGAACCCCAAGGCAGACGGGGTCACCATCGACTACCGAACGGTTCCCGGGGGAGGTCGGGAGAACTTCGACCTCGGACACACCACCACCCATGAGACCGGGCACTGGTTCGGGCTCTTCCACACCTTCCAGAACGGCTGCGACGAGCCGGGGGATTACGTCGAGGACACGCCGTTCGAGCGCGAACAGGCGACCGGCTGCCCCGAAGGCCGCGACACCTGCCCCGACAAGGCCGGTACGGACCCCATCCACAACTACATGAACTACAGCAACGACCCCTGCCTCAACCAGTTCACGCCGGGCCAGGCCGAACGCATGACCCTTGCCTGGACGGCCTTCCGCACATGAGCGGGCCGGCGCCCGGCCACAGGACACGTGGCGCCGGCCTCCTCGGGGGACGGGGAAGGGCAGCCGGCACCGATACGCTTGTCGGCATGGCAGCGACCAAGACCTATCTGACCGGTGTGAAGCCCACCGGTGAGCCGCACCTGGGCAACTACCTCGGCGCACTCAAGCCCGCACTGGAGGCGGCGCGCGACTACGACGCGTACTACTTCATCGCCGACTATCACGCCCTCACCACCGTTCGCGATCCCGAAGTGATGCGGCACAATATCCGCTCGGTCGCCGCCACCTGGCTGGCCTGCGGGCTCGACCCCGAACGCACGGTGCTCTACCGCCAGTCCGCGATCCCCGAGACCTTCGAGCTCGCGTGGGTCCTGTCCTGCGTCACCGGCAAGGGCCTGATGAACCGCTCGCACGCCTACAAGGCCGTGCGCGACCGCAACGCCGAGGCCGGTGTCGCCGACCTCGACTCCGGGGTCAACATGGGGTTGTTCAACTACCCCATCCTTATGGCCGTGGACATCCTCATCATGGAGACCGACCTCGTCCCGGTCGGCCGGGACCAGGCCCAGCACGTCGAATACGCCGCAGACATCGCCGGCTCCTTCAACCATCTGTTCGGTGAGGGCTACGCACTCACCGTCCCCAAGGGCGTCTACCCCGAGGGCGACGCCAGCGTCCTGCCCGGCATCGACGGCCGCAAGATGAGCAAGTCCTACGACAACCACATCCCGCTCTTCCTGCCGGAGAACAAGCTCAAGAAGCTGGTCCGGCGCATCCCCACCGACAGCGTTCCGGTCGAGGAACCCAAGGACCCCGACTCCTCCGTCGTGTTCCAGCTGCTCACCCAGTTCGCCTCCGCCGAGCAGGCCGCTGACGTCCGAAAGCGCCTGGAGGCCGGCGGCATGGGCTGGGGAGAGCTCAAGAACGAACTGTTCGAGGCGATCAACACCGAGGTCGCGCCCAAACGGGAGCGCTACGAGCAGTTGATGGAGCCAGGCAGCGAGCTCGACGACGTACTCGCCGCGGGGGCAGTCCGTGCCAGGGAGCGCAGTCGCCGCGTGCTCTCCGGAGTCCGCACCGCCATCGGCATCGACTAGCCGACCCGCATCTGCCCGTGGAACGGGGCCGTGACCTGACCGGTTCGGGTCACGGCCCCGTTCGTCGCAAGGACAAAAACAGCGAAGCGTCTAGGCCATGACCGGTTCGCCCTCAAGGACGACCTTCGCCTCGGACAGTTCGGCCAGAGCACGCTCGGCAGTGGGGCGGGCCACCGCGGCGGTCAGGCTCAGCAGGACCCGTACGTCGAACCCGGCACGCGCGGCGTCCAACGCAGTGGCCCGCACGCAGTGGTCGGTCGCGATCCCCACAACATCCACTGAGGTCACGTCGCGTTCGTGCAGCCAGTCGGCCAGGCCGTTGCCTTCGGCGGTGGCACCCTCGAACCCGCTGTAGGCGGCCGTGTAGGCACCCTTGTCGAAGACCGCCTCCACCGCGTCGGTCTCCAACCGGGGGTGGAACTGTGCGCCGGGAGTCCCCGCCACGCAGTGCGGCGGCCAGGAGTCCACGAAGTCCGGCGACTCGGAGAAGTGCGATCCCGGGTCCACGTGGTAGTCGCGCGTGGCCACGACGTGTGCGTAGTCGGCATGCTTGGCCTCGATGTAGGCGGAGATGGCCGAGGCCACGTCCGTCCCACCAGGCACTGCGAGTGCGCCGCCCTCACAGAAGTCGTTCTGCACGTCCACGACGATCAGTGCCTTCATGGTCCTCGACGTCCCTTCGCGGGCTGCTAGGTCAGCGCCCTCTGCTCGAAAAGTGTGGGGATCGCGGGCTCACCACGTGACATCTGCCGAGCAGTCATCGGAAGCTCGGCGACAGCACGGGAGTGCCGCTCGCGCGCCGCCCCCAGCGTCTCACGGCCCACGGTTTCGCCCCCCGCCACCAACGGCACCAAGAGCGGCCGCTCCAACCGGCCGAGCTCCGGTTCGTAGTCGTATACCAGTTCCGCGCCGGCCTGACCGTGCTCGTCGAGGCGGCGCGCTCCCCACTTGCGTCCACCCCTGCTCGGCTTGCCCACCGATCGCTTTGCCACCGGTGACAACGGACTCGTCGGGTCATCACCCTGCGCGCGGGCCACCAGTTTGTAGACCAGCGATGCGGTCGGGGTACCCGAGCCGGTAACCAGAGAGGTACCCACCCCGTAGCCGTCTACCGGCGCCACGGCCAATGCCTGGATGGCGTGTTCGTCCAGGTCGCTGGTCACCACGATGCGGGTCTCGGTCGCGCCGTGCTCGTCGAGCAGTTTGCGCACCTCCGATGCCAGCACGCCGAGGTCACCGGAGTCCAGACGCACCGCTCCCAAAGAAGGGCCGGCCAGTTCCATCGCGGTGCGCACCGCACGCACCACGTCATAGGTGTCCACGAGCAGGGTCGTACCCGCTCCCAGCGCCGTCAGTTGCGCCTCGAAGGCGTGCCGCTCGTTGTCGTGGAGCAAGGTGAAGGAGTGGGCGCTGGTGCCTGCCGTGGGCACCCCGTAGCGCCGTCCCGCCTCCAGGTTGGAACTGGTGGCGAACCCGGTGATGTAGGCCACTCGTGCCGCGGCCACCGCGGCTTCCTCATGGGTGCGCCGCGACCCCATCTCGATCATCGGGCGCCCGTTCGCGGCCGATACCATCCGCGAGGCCGCGGCCGCGATCGCGCAGTCATGGTTGTAGATGGACAGCGCCAGGGTCTCCAGTACCACGCACTCGGCGAAACTGCCCTCGACCACCAGGATGGGGGAGCCGGCGAAGTAGCACTCGCCCTCGGCGTAACCCCAGATGTCTCCGGAGAACCGATAACTCGACAGCCACTCCAGGGTAGGGTCGTCCACGACTTTGGCGTCGGCGAGATGGTCCAGAGTCGGGGTGTCGAACCGGAACCGCTCAAGCGCGTCCAAAAATCGCCCGGTTCCGGCGACGACGCCGTACCTCCGGGATTCCGGCAGCCGTCGGGCGAACATCTCAAAGACCGTAGGGCGCTCCGCGGCGCCGCTGCGCAGCGCCGCCTGCAACATGGTCAGCTCGTAGTGGTCGGTGAGGAGCGCAGTGCTCCGGGACTCGGTCATGACACCCCACCCTAGTTTGTGCCTATCGGGAACAAAATCAACAGGGTATGTCTATCCGCCCACGTCCCACCCCATGGGGGATGGGACGACACGGCGCGGGTACGTCCCCGCGAGGCGGCAGCGCCGCGGCCAGAGAAGGTGATCGATTCATGACGACCATGCCGGTCGAGCTCGACAATCCTGTGCCGGAGGAGGACGTCCGACCAGAACTACCCTGGATCACGATCGTCTGGAACGACCCCGTCAACCTGATGACCTACGTCACCTACGTCTTCCAGACCGTTTTCGGATACTCCAAGGAAAAAGCGCACAAGTTGATGCTGGACGTGCACTTCGAGGGCCGGGCCGTCGTCTCCAGCGGCAGCCGTGAGGAGATGGAGCGCGACGTCACGATCCTGCACGACTACGGTCTGTGGGCCACGCTCCAGCACGACCGGTAACGCAGACGGCACACCAGAGGACAACGGGGTTTCCCACAGATCATGACCACCGGATTTCACAGCGCACCCAGGGGCGGGGCGTTCATCCAGATCGACGCCGGCGAGGCCGGGCTGCTGCGCTCCATGGCCGCACTCGTCCTCCAGCTCGTCGAGGCGCCTGAACCGCAGGACGACTTCGCCGCACTCGTGGGGATCGGGACCAGCAGCGTCAAACCCGAGGACCCGGTCCTGGCGCGGCTCTTCCCCGACGCCTATTCCGACGACGCGGAGGCCGCTGGGGATTTTCGCCGTTATACCGAAGACGACCTGCGTCGACGTAAGCGAGAGAACGCCCAGGGCGTCCTCGACCAGATCCCGCCCAGGGGCGGTGAGATCACCTTGGACCTCGCAGACGCGCATGCCTGGCTCAAAGTCCTCAATGACGTTCGGCTCGCCCTGGCCACCCGACTGGGCATCAAGGACGACATGCCCGCGGTCGAACTAGACGACGAACTGGCCGCCGACGAGAAGGCCGGCGCGCTGAGCGTCTACAGCTGGCTCACCGGCCTGCAGGACAGCCTGCTCCGGGCGTTGACGGGCGAGTGAACACGGAGGCCGCACCCGCCCGACACTAGTCATACCCAGCGGGTGGGTAGGAATATCTGCTCGGCTACGCTAAGGACCATGCTGAGGATTGATCGCTCGATCTATGACCAGATCGTCGCCCACGCCCGCCGCGACCACCCCGACGAAGCATGCGGTGTTGTCGCCGGCCCGGAGGGCTCCGACCGGCCCGAGCGGTTCATCCAGATGGTCAACGCCGAGCGCTCGCCCACGTTCTACCGGTTCGACTCTCTGGAGCAGCTGAAGGTCTGGCGCGGGATGGACGACCGGGACGAGGTCCCCGTCGTCATCTACCACTCCCACACGGCAACCGAGGCCTATCCTTCGCGCACCGACATCAGCTACGCCTCCGAGCCGGAGACCCACTACGTCCTCGTCTCCACCCGTGACGCCGACACCATCGAGTTCCGCTCCTACCGCATCATCGACGGAGTCGTCACCGAGGAACCGGTCGAGATCACCGGCGCGGGCTGACCTGCCCGGACCAGCGCCCGCGGAATCCGCGCGCGACCGCACACGTTGCATATTGCGGGCCCACGGGCCCGCCGTCAATCGCACACAGACTTCTTACGGAGAAACGCTCATGGCCATCGAGGTCCGCATCCCGACCATCCTGCGCAACCTCACCGACGGGGCCAAGGCGGTCGACGGCGAGGGCAGCACCCTCTCCGAGCTCATCACCGACCTTGACAAGAAGTACCCGGGTATCGCGGCCCGTCTCGTCGACAACGGTCAACTGCGCCGTTTCATCAACATCTACCTCAACGACGAGGACGTCCGCTTCCTCGGTGGAATCGACTCCCCGGTCGCCGACGGCGACACCGTCACCGTCCTGCCGGCCGTCGCCGGCGGCATGCGCTGACCGCCATGCGGTTCGATTCCCTTCTGGACTCCCTGGGCCACACCCCGCTGGTGGGCCTGCCGAGTTTGTCCCCGAGCCCCGAGGTCCGGTTGTGGGCCAAACTCGAAGACCGCAACCCCACCGGGTCGATCAAGGACCGGGCCGCGTTCTTCATGATCGAGCAGGCGGAGAAGGACGGCCTGCTCAGCCCCGGCTGCACCATTCTCGAACCCACGTCGGGAAACACCGGGATCTCGCTGGCCATGGTCGCCCGCCTGCGCGGCTACAAAATGGTGTGCGTCATGCCGGAGAACACCTCGGCCGAGCGCAGCCAGCTCCTCGCGATGTGGGGCGCCACCATCCACTACTCCCCGGCAGAAGGCGGTTCCAACGAGGCGGTCCGAGTCGCCAAGACGATGGCAGCCGAGCACCCGGACTGGATCATGCTCTACCAGTACGGGAACCCCGCCAACGCCCGTGCCCACTACGAGACCACGGGGCCCGAGCTCCTGGCGGACCTCCCCGAGATCACGCACTTCGTGGCCGGCCTGGGCACCACCGGGACACTGATGGGGGTCGGGCGCTACCTGCGCGAGCACCGTCCCGGGGTGCGGATCGTCGCCGCCGAACCCCGCTATGGGGAGCTCGTGTACGGCCTGCGCAACATCGACGAGGGCTTCATCCCCGAGCTCTACGACGAAACCGTGCTCACCACGCGTTTCTCCGTGCCCGCTGAGGCGGCGCTCAAGCGCACCCGAGAACTCCTCGACAAGGAGGGGATCTTCGCCGGCATCTCCACCGGGGGTGCACTGCACGCGGCCCTGGGCATGGCGGCCAAGGCCGCCAAGGAGGGGGAACGCGCCGACATCGCGTTCATCATCGCCGACGCCGGATGGAAGTACCTCTCCACCGGTGCCTACGAGGGAACGCTGGAGGAAGCCGAGGACCGGCTCGACGGCCAACTCTGGGCCTGACCGCCACCCCGGCAAAGGGACGCGGGGCACGCACCTGCGTCCCTTGGCCATCCCCCATCGGGCCAAGGCACCCCTGCCCGCGGTGCCCCTCCGCCCGTTCGCTTCAATGGAACGCATGACGCGATTCGACGACGCGACCACCGTGCGGCGTACCGACGAGGGTCACTATGCGGCCGACCTCGACTCCGGTTACCTGATCGGTTCGGCGCTCAACGGCGGCTATCTCATGGCCGTCCTCCAGCGGGCCGTTCTCGCCGAATCCGACCACCTTCACGCGGTCTCCTCCTCCTACACGTTCCTGCGCCCCGCAGGGCCGGGCCGGGCGCTCGTCCATGCCGAGGTACTCAAACCGGGGCGCACGGTCACGACCGTGCGGATCGGCCTCGAGCAGGACGGCAAAGCCATCGTCACCGGCACGGTCGCTACCGCGACCCTGGACCGCCAAGCCGTTCCCGACTACGAGTCGGTCCCGGCAGAGGTGGCGCCCATCGGCCGCTGCCGGAGTTTCGACCCGCGCGCGGATCCCTCCGCCGCGATGGAATTCGCCGACCGGATCGACCTGCGTTTCGCCCCCGACTCCTATGCCGCACTGGCGGGGCAGGAGCCTGCCACGGGTCCCGACCTGCGGGGCCACCTCGACCTCAGTGCGGTCGACGGAGGACCGGTCGCCGACCCCCTCACCTTCCTCCCCCTCGCCGTCGACGCCCTCCCGCCTGTGGTCAGCGTGCTCTCCTCATGGAGCTGGGCTCCCACCGTGCAGCTCTCCTGGCAGTTGCGCGCACTGCCAGAGCCGGGGCCCTTGGCCTTCCACGCCCGTGCCGACCTGGTCGCGGACGGCTGGTTCGACGAGAACGTCGACCTGTGGGACGTCAAAGGCCGCCTTGTCGCCCAAAGCCGCCAGCTCGCCCGGATCGGACGGTGAACGTCGATGTGACACGTTTCCCACCAGGTGCGCCAAAGGCGGGCGAAAAGACCAGCAGTGAATACTTTGACCTGGCAATACGGCATAAGGTGGATTGTGTGATCGCCTCACGTGTGATTCACATCGCCTGAGGCGCCAGCCACAATGCGTACCGCCGTACCGGTCATTGGGGTAGACCCGTATCCACCCGGAAAAGTTGGAGACAGCGCCCTGAGCCGCGGTCTCCGGAGCCAACTCACCGAAAAGGCTTAGACGACGTGCGACTCACCATCATCGGCTCATCCGGGAGCTTCCCCGGCCCGACCAGCCCCGCGTCCTGTTACCTGATCGAGGCCGGCGGTTTCCGGCTGCTTCTGGACCTCGGAAACGGAGCACTCGGTACGCTCCAGCGCTATACCGACATCTACGCCATCGACGCGGTCTACCTCTCCCACCTGCACGCCGATCACTGCTTCGACCTGTGCTCCTACTGGGTCGCCCGGACCTTCCCCGAAGGTGGCCCCAAGCCCCGGATCCCTGTCTACGGGCCGCCCGGTGTCGCCGAGCGCATGGCGGAGGCTTACGGGCTCGACCCTCGGCCGGGCATGAGGGAGACCTTCGACTTTCGCGAGATCGCGCCGGGCCGCCGCGGAATCGGTCCCTTCACCGCTGCTTTCGACCACGTGAACCACCCGGTCGAAGCGTTCGGGATCCGCTTGGAACACCACGGCTCCTCCTTCGCCTACTCCGGTGACACCGGAGCCTGCGACGAGCTCGTCGAACTCGCCCGCGACACCGACCTCTTCCTGTGCGAGGCGTCCTTCCAGGACCACAAGGAACATCCCAAGGACATGCACCTCACCGGAAGCGAGGCCGGCGAGCACGCCAGTCGCGCTGGTGCACGCAAACTGCTTCTCACGCACCTCGTGCCCTGGAACGACAACGAGCGCACCCTCGCCGAGGCGCGCGGCACCTACAACGGCCCTCTCGGTCTGGCACAAAGCGGTGACGTCCACATGATCACCGCCCCGACACGCTGACGCAGCAGCCGCGGAGCCGGTCAGGCCGGTAGGTCGCCAGCTCCGGCCACAACGATCTCCACGAGCTGCTCCTGGGCCAGTCCCAGCCCCACCGAGGTCGCGGCCACGCTGACCCCCGGCAGGTACAGCACAGCATTTCGTCCCTGTGTGCCAAGGTCCACGTACTGCAGCTTGCCGCCGAGTGCGTCGGTCACGGGCGTCGTGTAAAGACCCATCGTCGCCTCCGCCTCCGGATCGGCCCCTTCCGGATCGGCAAACGTCTCACCCGTCTGGAACTGCACGAACAATCGCTTGCCGGTGTCTGGTTTCCCCCAGCGACAGGTCAGTACCGAACCTTCGGCGGTCTCCCCGAACGGTAGACCCCGAACGTGGGGTGCCGCCGCGTCGGCGGCGGCCGACCCCTCGCACGCCTGCGGGAGCCCCTGGGCCAACGGCTCCCGCGCCGGTGACGCCGACGCGGACGGTAGCGCCTCCCCGTGCCGACCCGATGCCGTTGCGGTCGCAGACGGCTCGTCCGGCGGCTGCTCTCCGGAAGCCGTCGAGCCGCAGCCGGTCAGAACGGCGGTCAGCACACCGGTAACGAGCGCGCTCGCCATCGGGGCACACGGGTTCAGGTTCATGGTGGCGAGGTCCTCGCGATCAGTGGGCAAAGACGGCCGCCCCGCGCCAGATGAGGACGGGGCGACGCGCAGGCGGTTCCCCTATCGTGGCACCCCTGCCCGCCGTCCCGACTTCCTGCAAGGGGAGATTCCATCCCGGATGCGCTTCCCCCGTGGTCGGACGCGTCCGACCGGCTGCGGATGGTGACACCCCGAACGGCGGTGCACGGCCGTTCGCCCGGATAGGCTCGATCGCATGCCTCGACCCGACGGACGTACTCCGAACGAACTCCGCCCCGTGACCATCACCCGCAACTGGCTCAGGCACGCGGAAGGCTCCGCCCTCGTCGAATTCGGCGACACCCGCGTCCTGTGCGCCGCCACAGTCGAGGACGGCGTCCCCCGCTGGAAGCGCGGGACGGGAGAGGGCTGGGTCACCGCCGAATACGCGATGCTGCCCCGCTCCACCGATACGCGCGGTGCCCGCGAGTCAGTCAAGGG
This sequence comes from Nocardiopsis ansamitocini, assembly GCF_030268225.1. Lineage (GTDB taxonomy): Bacteria > Actinomycetota > Actinomycetes > Streptosporangiales > Streptosporangiaceae > Nocardiopsis_D > Nocardiopsis_D ansamitocini. The sequence continues at coordinate 109,577 of NZ_BSQG01000014.1, forward strand.
CAAGATCGGCGGTCGCACCCACGAGATCTCCCGCCTCATCGGACGTTCCTTGCGCGCGGTCGTCGACTTCAAGGCGATGGGCGAGCACACCATCACCCTCGACTGCGACGTCCTCCAGGCCGACGGCGGGACCCGCACCGCGGCGATCACCGGTGCCTACGTCGCCCTCGCCGACGCGGTCAAGTACCTGCGCAAGCGTCGCAACCTCAAGAACAATCCGCTGACCGGTTCCGTCGCCGCCGTCAGCGTCGGCGTCATCCAAGGGCAGCCCCGCCTCGACCTCAACTACCTTGAGGACTCCGTCGCCCAGACCGACATGAACGTCGTCGTCACCGGCACCGGAGAATTCATCGAGGTTCAGGGCACCGCGGAGGGCGCGCCCTTCGACCGGGCGCTGCTCGACTCCCTGCTCGACCTCGCGGTCGGCGGGTGCACGCAACTCACCGACATCCAGAAGAAGGCGCTCGCGGGATGAGCCGGATCAGCACGCTGGTACTCGCCACGCACAACGCCAAAAAAGTCCCCGAAATGCGGGCCATTCTCGCCGAGGCAGGACTCGACATCGACGTCGTCGGCCTCGATGACCATCCCGGAGCACCGGACGTGGCCGAGACCGAGAGCACGTTCGCCGGTAACGCGCTGCTCAAGGCCAGGGCCATCGCCGCCCACACCGGCCTGCCTGCGGTCGCCGACGACTCCGGGCTGCGCGTGGACGCGCTGAACGGGATGCCCGGGGTGCTCTCGGCACGCTGGTCAGGCAGGTTCGGCTCCGCCACCGGGGACAAGGATGCCGCGAACCTCGCTCTCGTCCTCGACCAGTTGGCCGATGTTCCCGAAGAGCGGCGCGGCGCCGAGTTCGTCTCCGCGGCCGCCCTGGTGCTGCCTTCGGGAGAGGAGCACGTCGTCGAGGGGGCCTTCCGGGGAACTCTCACCACCGAACCCCGCGGCACCAACGGGTTCGGCTACGACCCGGTCTTCGTCCCGGAGGGACACAGCCGCACCGCCGCTGAGCTGAGCCCGCAGGAGAAGAACGCGATCAGCCATCGGGGCATCGCTTTTCGTTCCCTCGCAGTGAAGCTGCGGGAACTCGGGTGAGCATCGGGTGTCCCGGCCCCGGGGAGGGCCGGGGCGCCCTCCTGTCCATCCCTAGAACAGACCTGAGACCATCCCGACCAGTTCGTTGCCGCTGACGATCAGGAACAGCAGGCCCGCCAGTGCCAGGCCCGTATTGCTCAACCAGCCGTTGCGCCACTCGGCCGGCGTCCGGCTGGAGTTCAGCAGCCACATCAGCGTCAGTGCCAGGAACGGCATGAAGAACGCGCCCAGGGCTCCGTAGAGCAAGACCAGTTCGAACGGTCGGTCGAAGAACAGCAGCGCCATCGGCGGGAACGTCAGCCACAGCAGGTAGCCGCGAAATTCCACGCTCTCCTCGCGTTCCTCCACCGGGCGGTTCGTTTTGCCGCGGAGATGTCCCAGGAAGTCGGCGAACATCAGGCTCACGCCGTGCCATACCCCGAGGATCGAGGAGAAGGCCGCGGCGAAGAAGCCGATCAGGAACAGCACCGCGATCGGCCGGCCGAAGCGCTCGCGCAGAATCTCCGAGAGGTCCAGCAGTCCCCGGTCGCTTTCGACCAGCGCGATGTTGGCGGTGTAGAGGAGCTCTGCGCCGACCACCAGCATGGCGATGACGAAGATACCGGTCATGACATAGGCAACCCGGTTGTCCCAGCGCATGACCTTGATCCAGGTGGCGTCGCGCCACCCCTTGGCGTTCACCCAGTAGCCGTAGGCAGCCATGGTGATGGTGCCGCCCACACCGCCGATGAGTCCCAAGGTGTAGATGGTCGACCCCTGCGGAAGAGTGGGGACCAGGCCGGTGGCCATGTTGCCCAGGTTCGGGAGCAGGATGACCGCCAAGCTGACCACGGTCACGAACATCAGGCCGATGAACGCGGTCATGACTTTCTCGAAGACCGGGTACTGGTTGAACCAGACGAACACCAGTCCTGCGATGCCGGCCAGCATCGCCCACGCCCAGACCGGCAGCACGGGGAACAGCGCGTTGAGGGGGAGGGCGGTCGCCGACATCGCAGTCGCACCGTAGACGAAGCCCCAGATGACGATGTAGGGGCCGAAGTAGAAGTGGGTCCAGCGACCCAGACTGCTCCAGCCGTCGAAGATCGTCCGCTCGGTCGCCAGGTGCCAACGTCCGGTTGCTTCCGCAAGCGAGATCTTCACCAGGCAACCGACGATCGTCGCCCAGAGAAGGGTGTAGCCGAATCGTTCGCCCGCGATGAGGGTGGCGACGAGGTCTCCCGAACCGACGCCGGTGGCGGCGACGACGATGCCGGGACCGATGAGCCGCCAACTCGCCGGGCGCTGCTTGGTCACTGCCATGCGGCCTCCTTTACGAACTCGTTAACGATGCACAAATCGTAATCAAGAGGTCACTTGATGCAATAGTTCGATGGTAGACGTCACGTGATTGATACGAAACGGCACTCTGTGTAGCCAAAGTGATGATGATGGATCCGGGCGATGCAAGCGGTCGCCGGGTTCTTGCCGAACGCGGTCCGGGGTCCTCCGGGGGTCGGGTAGTGTTCTCCGAGTCGCCACGAACCGGGTCCGTCGGATCCACTCGGGGCGGCACTCTTTTCCGGAAGGTTCCGGTCGAAGCATTGACTTCGGGCGGGTACTCTTGAAAAGAACACGGTCTTCCGGGAACTGAGCCCCTCATCTGAGTGGGAGCAGCCGGGTCCGGACTCCACGGATTGAAGAGGATGTTTCGGCATCCGCTCCTCCGATTCCCATCTGCAGCAGGAGCGATCTCATCGCCCCTGTCTCGGGTGCTTCACCATTCTGGCTTTGTCGTCAGGAATTCCGGTGTAGGCAAAATGAGAATCGGGGACTTGAATTCTTAAAGTCGCAAAGCTTGCACCACGCCGATTTGGCGGGATCGCAAGACCGCGATAAAGTGGAGGCGCAACGGAGCGGAAATGCACGGGAAACCGGGCAGGGAAACTCCACTCCCAGCTTCATCAAGGGTTTGCGAAAAGCGCGGATTTGCGCCGGAACAAACACCCTGATAAAGTCGGGAACACAACAAAGCGGAAACAACGCCGCACCGATACGAAGAGCGTGACACGCGGGCCTGGC
>NZ_BSQG01000015.1:0-26785 GCF_030268225.1 Nocardiopsis ansamitocini
GATGTATTGGGTGGTGGAGTAGACGTCGCCGAGTGCGCGGAGTTTGTCTTCGTCGGCGTCGGGCCATTTGGTGCCGGTCAGTCCGTAGAAGAGGTTGACCAGCTCGTCAGGCAACTCCATACCCATGGTGCTAACTCACTTCGTCCCGTGACGGCCACCGTAGTTGCCGTGGTCGTTGGGGTTGTAGTTGCTGTCGTAATCGCCGATGGGGCGGAGGAAGTCCTGCGCGGATTCCTGGGCTGCCTCGTCGGACGCCTGGAACATTCGCGCTGACTTCACGGTCTCGTCTGCGGCGTGGTAAAACGCTTTCGCGAGGGTCGGGCCGAGTTCATTGAACATCTTGAGCATCGGCACGAGGTTTTCTTTTGCCGCCTTGGCGATATCGCCTTCCCGGCCCCACGGCTCGCCCAGGGCTTCGACCTGCCGATTGGTCTGCTCGGTAAGTTCGAGCATCATATCGCCGGGAGCGCGCAACTCTTGGCCCATCCGCTCCATTTCGGCCGGTGAGACGGCCAAGCCGTCGTTGTTCGTGGCCACGGGATCGTTTCCTTTCGTTGCGTTCCGGTGCGATGTTCGAGGGGACAGGGATTATGCAGGCGGCCCGGGGGTGACGACGCCGTCCTCGTAGCCGGGCGGTTTGGGGGTGCCCCCGCTCGGGCCCCCGGTACCGAGAATCGATGCTAGCTGCTCCGCGGTGATCTCCTGCTCCCCCTCCAGCACGATGAACGACGTCATGCTGTCCGACAGGTTGTTGGAGATGGTCTCCATCTCGTCACGGATCTCCGTCAGCCGGGCGTAGATCTCGCCGAGACGCGTGTTGACCTTGCTCTTGAGAGTGGCGGCTTCTTCCAGGATGGAACCGTTGCCGACGAGGATGTGGTCGGCGCTGGTGTTCTCGTACTTGAGGATCTTCTCCAGAATGCCGTCGACCTTCGTCTCGATGTTGTCGACGAACTCGGTCTGGAATTCCTTCACCTTGGCGAAGTCGACCTTGACCTGCTTGATGGAGCCGGGGCCGTCACCGCCACCGCCACCGCCACCGCCACCGGAACCGTCTTCGTCCTTATCGTCTTTATCGTCCTTGTCTTCATCCTTGTCGTCTTCGTCTTCGTCTTCGTCTTCGTCTTCGTCTTCGTCTTCGTCGTCCTCCTCGTCCTCCTCGTCTTCGTCGTCTTCGTCGTCTTCGTCGTCCTCCTCGTCCTCCTCGTCCTCCTCACGAAAGACCTGCGTCGATTCCACTGGCTTGAGCGGGGTCTCCCCGCCTTCCCCGCCGGAGGAGCCTTCGTTCGGAGTGACAGTGGCGTCCGGTGCCTGTGCCCTTATCCCCGCCTGGAGGTCGGGGTCCTCTATAGAGGAATCCGAGTCGCTGCCGTCGCCCTCGGTGAAAGTCTGCGTCCCTGACACCGGTTCGAGCGGGGTCTCCCCGCCTTCTTCCGGTTTCGTGGATTCGGAGAAGGACGGAGCCGGCGGTCCTCCTGGGGAGTCGCCCCCGCCGTCCCCGCTTTCTTCCTGCTCGTCGCCGCGTCCTCCGGGGCCACCGACCGGCCCACCGACCGGCCCGCCCCCGGGGCCACCGCCCCCAGGACCGCTTCCATCCGGTTGGCCGGGGGCATCGTTCCCCTCGACCGTCTCCTGGTTGTCGCCTTCTTCGTCTACCGGGGTGTTTCCCCCGCCGGGCGAGGGGGCGGGGTTGTTGACCTGGTCGATTTCAGGCCCGTTCCCAGGACCGTCCCCACCGGCCCCTCCACCGGTTCCTCCGGGAGTTCCCCCGGGGGTCACGGGCGGGGTGACGTCGACCGTCCCGGTCTCGGGGTCGACGGTCACCTGGTCGTCGCCGAGGTCGACGCCGACCGCGCCCTCTTCGGGGTCGACGGTGACCGGACCGCTGTCGGGACGCTCGACCGTGATCTCACCGGTCTCCGGGTCCACCCGGACGGCCGCGTCGCCGGCACCCAGCTCGGTACCGCCGCCCTCGCCCTTCTCCGGCGGCCAGTTGTCCAGGTCCTTGGGGTCCCCGACGACCAGGCTGCCGGTGTCCGGGTCGATCGAGACGGGCGCGTCGCCGGAGTCGAGGCTGACCTCGCCGGTCTTCGGGTCGACGGTCGTGGTGCCGTTGGCGTGGTCGATGCTGATCAGGCCGGTGTCCGGGTCCACCCTGATCTGGCCGTCGGTGTCGCCGGGCTCGGCCCCCTCCGGCGTGATGACGACCTCGCCGGTGTCGGGATCGACGTCCACCGTCCCGTTGCCGGGGTCGAGGGTGACCTCGCCGCCGTCCTCGCCGTCGCCGTAACGGACGGTGACCTCGCCGGTGTCGGGGTCGGTGCTGACCCGTTCCGCGCCTGCTCCCGCCCCCGCGCCCGCTCCAGGACTGCCGCTGGGAACCGCTCCAGGACCGCCGCCGGGGTTGCCGCCGCCTCCGCCGGTGTTCGGGGGGCCTGCGTGGTCGCCGGTGGCGGGGGTTTCGTTGGCGTCCTGGTCGGGTTCGCCCTTGCCCTCTTCCTTGTTCGCGGGGACGGCGGGCTTGCCCTCGGTGGAACCGCTGGGGACCGCTCCAGGGCCGCCGCTGGGAACCGCTCCAGGACCGCCGCCGGGGTTGCCGCCGCCTCCGCCGGTGTTCGGGGGGCCTGCGTGGTCGCCGGTGGCGGGGGTTTCGTTGGCGTCCTGGTCGGGTTCGCCCTTGCCGTCTTCGTCGTCGTGTGCGACGGGTTTGCCCTCGGAGCCGCTGGGGACCGCGCCGGACGAGCCGCTGGGGACCGCTCCACCGGAGCCGCTCGGGACCGCGTCCGGGGAATGCCCCACGGTCTCGATCCCGGGGTCCGGGTCGCCGGCCTTCTCCTCCGACGGCGGTGTCCCGCCGTTCCCGTCGCCTGCTTCGTCGCGGACGTTCTCCGCTTGTTCCGGCTGGGTGACCGTGACCGCCCCGGTCTCGGGGTCGATGCTGATCTGGCCGTCCCCGAGTTCGACGCCGACCGCACCTTCCTCGGGGTTGACGGTGATCGTGCCGCCGGCGTGTTCGACGGTGATCAGGCCCGTCTCGGGGTCGAGGTGCACCAGCGCGTCGCCGAGGTCGACGACCTCGCCGTCGCCGAGGACGGTGTTCCCGTCGCCCAACGCGTCACGGTCGCCGAGGGTGAGCTGTCCGTTCTCGGGGTCGATCGAGACCGGTGAGCTGCCGGATTCGAGGCTGACCTCACCGGTCACCGGATCCACGGTGAGGGTGCCGTCCCCGTAGCCGATCGTGATCAGCCCGGTCTCGGAGTCCACCGTGATCTGGCCGGCGGGCACGGTGTCCCCTGCGGGAACGGAGCCCTCGGCGGGGCGCTCGACGACGATTTCACCGCTCTGCTTGTCGAACTCCACCCCGCTCTCCCCGGGGTCGAGGGTCACGGTGCCCTCCGCGTGCCGGATCGTGACCAGCCCGGTGTCGGGGTCGATGGTGAACCCGCCCGGGTCCAGCTCGCCGTCCTCGACGGAGACGGTCGCCGCGACCGGCTCGCCGTCCGTGGGAACCGGGTCGGTGACGACACCCTCGCTCGACTCCGCCTGTACGGCCGGGACGCCCTGGATCACGGGCTCGGCCTTCACCGCCGGTATGACCGGTGTCATTTCGGACTGGAGCATCGGGGTCATGGACATCGGCTCGCCGGCCGAGAGCGGGGTGGACAGCTCCGTGCCCGACTGCGGGAGCAGGGCGTCGGAGAAGAGGGTCGCGGTGTCCACCGGGGTGGCCTGCACCGTTTCTGCGGGGGCCTGCTCCACGGGCAGCTCCAGCGTGGACTCCCGGGCCTCCCCGTCCTCCGCACCGGGAGCGCCCGGAGCGCCCTGGGCAGGCGGACCGGTCGTGGCCTTGGTGACCACGCCTTGCTTGTTCAGCGGTTGCCGGACGGCCTCCTCGACCATCGCGGCCGTGGCGTCCCCGGCCTCCTCGAAAGGTGCCGTTTCGGGGTTCACCGTGACGGTCCCGGTGTCGGGGTCGACGGAGACCGGGCGGTCGCCGGTGTCCAGCGTGACCGTGCCCTCGCCGTGGTCGACGTCGACGGTGCCGGTGTCGGGTGAGAAGTCGACCGACGAGGCGGCGACGGGCGCCATGCCGGACACGGTGCGCAGCACGGTCTGCGCGGACTGGTCGTCCTGGTCCTCGGACGATCCTGAGACAGGCGTTATCCGGTTCTCGGTCATGGTCGGCTCCTCGGGCCTTTACTGGCGGTCGATCGGGCTGGGCGCGGGGGCGCCAGGAAGATGGGGAAGGTCGAACTTGCCGAGCATCGAGCCCGGGTCGAAGGACCCCGTGGCGATGGCGTCCATGTCGACGCCTTCGGGGGCGAACTGTGCGTAGGCCTGCGTGACCTTGACCGCCATCTGGCGGCGGGCGCGTTCGATGACGTCCACCACGGCGGCGGAGAGTTCGGCGGGTGCCATCTGCCGGTACTTCTGGGTGTGGAACTTCAGCTCAACCAGTTCCCCCTTGGCGTTCACCTTCGCTCCCACCAGCCGGTCTTTGGACACCACCTCTTCGATTGCCGACTCCAGGTTTGCGCTTACCTCCCCGAACTCCGCCATCTTCCTGTGAAGCTGTGCGAGCGCCTGCTCCGCCTGTTCGGGCATTGACGTGCTCATGGGTGCCGCCCTTCTTCTTCTCGTCCCCGGGCACCGGTCGGCCGAGTACGGACTTGTTGCCCGTCCCCGAGGTGCCCCAGACCTTCTCGTCCTCCGAAAGCCAGGTGGAGCGGTTGCGTTCCTGGTTGTTCTGGTTGCCGCCCATGGGCGGCATCATGGGCGGGGGCATACCGCCCATACCGCCGCCCATCCCGCCCATGCCGCCGGCCATTCCACTCATGGCGCCACCGCCACCGCCGGGGGCGGACGGAGGTGGCTGCATGAAGCCGCCTTCTCCGGCGGAGCCTCCCGCACGCTCGCGGACCTCGGGCGTGGTGAACAGCGAGGAACGGTCACCGTCCCCGCCGCCTCCGGGGCCTGAGGGGGCGGTGAGGCCGGAGCCCCCGCCCGGCCCGCCGACCGCCGAATACGGGGGAGGGGCCCCCAGACCGCTGCCCCCGCCGGGGCCGGCCTGGGCCTGGGACGGCGGGGGGTCCAGGGAGCTTCCCGGGCCGCTGCCCCCGCCGGTGAGGTCGGGGAACTCCGGAAGGGGCGGCGGCGTATACGTGGGAGGGGGGGTGAGCCCGCTCCCGGAACCTGCTCCCCCCGTGGTGACGGGCAAACCGGTCTCGGGGTCGATGGGCAGGCCGGTGGCGGCGTCGATTTGGTGGGGCTGCCCGGTGTCGGGGTCCCACCCCATCCGGTTCCCCGTCTCGGGGTCGAAGGGCATCCCGGTGGAGGGGTCGATGGGGTAGGGGACGCCGGTGTCGGGGTCGACGAGGACGGGGAGTCCGGTGTCGGGGTTGTAGGGGAGCCCGGTGTCGGGGTCGAGGGGGAAGGGTTGGCCGGTTTCGGGGTTGATGGGCAGGCCGGTGTCTGGGTCCAGTGCCAGGCCGCCCGGGCCGGGGCCGCCCGAGACGACGGCGTCGCCGGTGATCGGGTCGATTCCCACGGGATTACCCGTCGCCGGGTCCACGGGGAGGCCGGTGGAGGGGTCGATGGGGTAGGGGACGCCGGTGTCGGGGTCGACGAGGACGGGGAGTCCGGTGTCGGGGTTGTAGGGGAGCCCGGTGTCGGGGTTGACGGGGAAGGGTTGGCCGGTTTCGGGGTTGATGGGCAGGCCGGTGTCTGGGTCCAGTGCCAGGCCGCCCGGGCCGGGGCCGCCCGAGACGATGGGTTCGCCGGTGATCGGGTCGATCGGCAGGGGCTGCCCGGTGTCGGGGTCCAGCGCGATCGGCATTCCCGTCGAGGGGTCGTAGGGCTGCCCGGTGGAGGGGTTGACGGGGTAGGGGACGCCGGTGTCGGGGTCGACGAGGACGGGGAGTCCGGTGTCGGGGTTGTAGGGGAGCCCGGTGTCGGGGTTGACGGGGAAGGGTTGGCCGGTTTCGGGGTTGATGGGCAGGCCGGTGTCTGGGTCCAGTGCCAGGCCGCCCGGGCCGGGGCCGCCCGAGACGATGGGTTCGCCGGTGATCGGGTCGATCGGCAGGGGCCGCCCGGTGGCCGGGTCCACCGCGATCGGCAGCCCGGTGTCGGGGTCGTAGGGGACCCCGGTGGCAGGGTCCACCGGGAAGGGCCGCCCGGTGGCGGGGTTGATGGGCAGGCCGGTCTCCGGATCGGTTTCGAGCCGTTCCGTTCCCGGACCGGTGAAACGCGAGCCGGGGCCACCTCCCATGCCGCCGCCGGGGCCGCCGATGCTGCTCGGCGGGGGGATCAAGGGCGGCGGCACGAGTCCTCCTCCGCCCATGCCGTCGCCGGGGCCGCCGATGCTGCTGGGGGGCGGCACGAGTCCTCCTCCGCCCATGCCGTCGCCGGGGCCGCCGATGCTGCTGGGGGGCGGCACGAGTCCTCCTCCGCCCATGCCGTCGCCGGGGCCGCCGATGCTGCTGGGCGGGGGCACGAGTCCTCCTCCGCCCATGCCGTCGCCGGGGCCGCCGATGCTGCTGGGCGGGGGCATGCCGCCTCCACCACCTGGACCCTCGGACATCAGGGTGGGTGGCGGAAGAGGGCCGCCGCCCATGCCGCCGCCGGGACCCTCGGACATGAGGGTGGGGGGTGGGAGGTTGCTTCCGCCACCGGGGCCCTCCGACGTGATCTCGGGCGGGGGCGGGGGCGGGAGGTTGCTTCCGCCGCCGGGGCCCTCTGTCGTGATCTCGGGCGGGGGCGGGATCTTGATCTCGGGCGGGGGCGGGATCTTGATCTCGGGGATGTCGATGTTGATGTCCCCGGGGCCGGGGCCGCCATTCTCGCCCCCGCCACCAGGGGCTTCTGGGTTGGGGAGGTTCAGGCCCTTGGGTGCGGGGATGGGCCTGATCGTGTTGGCCATGGAGTTGTAATGGCTCTGCATCTTTGTGTAGAGCGCGTCGGCGGCGGTCTTCACCGGTTCGAGCCCGAGGTTCCAACGCCGGTGGAGTTCGGCGTTCACCCCCGCGTCGGTGATGCCGTCGCCGATGATCCCCCGGGCACCATCCGAGTTGTACGCGATGTCGAACTGGTTGCGGCTTTGGTTGAACGTCTGGGAACCGTTCACCCCGCTGTAGTACCAGTCGTAGATGATCTTGTGCAGCGACGTGTAGGGGCCTTGCTCGCGTTGGGTGACCGCCTGAGCGAGGGCGAGGATCGCCGGTTCGATGCCGGGGCGGATGTCGTTGACCGCGTTGTGGAAGATGTGCAGTTTCCCCGAGAGCTCGGCGAGTCTGCTGCCCAGGTTGAACATGTGGTTGGCCAGCATGTTCGCCGCGTTTCCTTGGAACCCCGCTTCGGGGTCCCGCAGTTCGAGTGCTTTCTTCAGGAGCAGCTTCTGCTGTTCGTCGAGGAAGTCGTCCACCTTCGACATCTCCACGGCGATGTCCCAGTGGGTCTGGGTGCTGTACGAGGTGGACGCATATTTGGTGCCGAGCAGGGCGACGTTGGTCAAGTCCCGCAGCGCTTTGTTGAACTTCTTCTCCGCAGAGCCATCGCCCTCCCACAACCCCTTGTTGAGCATGTAGCCGGCGTGGTCGGTCTTCGACGACTGGTAGGAGCCGGTACCGCCGCCGTACGTGCCGTAGTACTGGGTGGTGGTGGTCACCCAGTCCCACCAGATCTCCATGTGCTTCCACCGGCCGCCGGAAATGTCTCCGTAGGTGTTGAAGCTGTAGTAGCCGTCGGTGAGCCAGTGCTCGCCGGTGATCGTGCTTCCTTCGGGCATGGGCGGGTGGCTCCCGCCGCCCTCCTTGTCGGCGAAGATGTTCATGATCTCGTGCAGCTCTGGCACCTTCGGCTACCTTCTCACTCGACCCTGTGTCGGCTACGGCAGAGGTGAAGGGGCGGACGCTTCCTGTTTCTCCCGCGTCCGCCCCGACCCGGACTCCGGACGACTACTACTGCTGAGACCAGTGCCGCGTGGCGATGCGGTGGTCGCCCTGCTGGTAGTCGCTGAGGATTTTGTTCAGCGACATCTGGGCCTTGCCCAGCAGGATGTTCATGTCCTGGAGGTTCAGGTTCCACTTCGCCATCTTGGCGTCGTACTGGTCTGCGGTCACACCGTCCATGTTGGCGCGCACGGACTGCATCTGCTGGGCAAGGTCCTCGACCGCCTTCTGCACGGTCTGGGTCTCCTGGCGGAGCATGTCACCGCTGTTGACGATGCCCTGGTATGTCATGTTGAAGTCGGACACGGTATGCCTTTCGTCGATCGGGGGAGGCGAGGGCGAGCCGCGCGTCCACCGGGTTCGCGCCGGGGTCGTCGGGGCGCAGGGGAAGGGGAAGAGGACTCAGCCGGCCTGGTTCGGGTTGAGTTCCTTGAGCCAGCTCGACCCCTCCATGATGGCCTGGTCCTCCATTTGCGCCATCTCCTGCACGGTGCCGCCGAACGCGCCCACCATCTCGTTCATGCCGTTGGTGATGAGCCGCAGCTCCTCCAGCCACAGCGCCAGGGCCTCCAGGTAGGTGCGCGACGCCGCGCCGCCCCAGTTGACCCGCACGTTGTCGCGGATGCCGTCCACGAACTGGTAGGAGCGGTTGCAGGTGTTGTAGGCCGATTCCATGGCGGCGCGGGCCGTTGCATTGGCCTGCTCTGTCTGCAACAAGTCGTTGTGCGACATGGCGGTTCTCCTTTCGGGGGTTCCGGTCGGATTACTGTGGGCAGTCGGTGTTCTCCACCCGTGCGGACGGCGCGACCGGAAGTGCGGCCGCCGCGGGACTGAGCAGGGGCCCGGTGGGTACGAGCCTCAACAGCGAGGTCGGTACCTCCACGGCCGCCGCCGGATCGAACCCGAGCGCCGAGACGGTGTCGGCGTCGGGGACGGGATACTTGGCCGCCGAGTCGGTGACCAGGTAGTAGGTGGGGGTGGCCGTGGAACCGCCTGCCGGGCGGCCCGCCGCCAGCCCGCCGCCGCCTGCGGCGATCCCGATCAGCTCGGGGGTGGGGCAGCCGGGGGCGATCGAGGGGGTCTCCTGGGGCGGCCACGCCCGGATGCCGTCCACGGGGTGGGTGACGAGTTCCAGCGAACCGTCGCCGCCGAGTTGAAGGCAGGGGGTCTCCAGCTCCACCGGGAACAGCGCCGGCGGGGTGCCGGGGACGGGGGAGTCGCTCGGACGCCCCACCTCGCTGCCCGCGGCCAGGTTGCCCTGGACCTCGCCGGCCGGGAGTTCCACGGCCGTGGGGGCGGAACCGCCGTACGCCTCGTCCCTGATGTCTGAGTTGGCCAGCAGCAGCCGGGAGTCGGTGGCGGTGAGGGGGGACAGCCCGTCCTGGCCGAGCAGGTAGTGCTGGCGTTCGTCGCCCTCGCCCGGCACCACGAAGACCTGCCCGACGACCGTCTGCCGGCCGCCCAGGACCGGTCCGTCCTCTCCCAGCCCGGCCACGTCCGGGGCGGTTAGCTCGGGGCCGGGCGGGACCGAGGCGAGGAAGGGCGCGGTCACCGGGAGCACCGGACTGGTTCCGTAGCCCAGCGCCTCCAGCGCGCCGTTGCCGGTGTCCAGGCGTAGCCGGGTGTCCTGCCACAGCAGATGGTGATCCCCGTCGGGGGACGACACCAGGACCGCCATGTCGTGGGCGATCCGGGTGGACGGGTTTCCGGCGTCCACGGTCAGCGAGGTGCGGGGCGGGTAGTCGGCGGTGGGCGGGACGGCGCACAGCCGCCACACCTGGGCGGCCGCCTCCTCCGCGTCGGGCAGGGAGTCGGGGGCTCCGGGGATTCCCACGGGGCCGCCCTTGGGTTCGCCCTCCAACGAGGCCATGGACACCGAGCTGACGCTCAGCTTGTTGCCCTGGATGAGTTTGGCGGAGGCGTAGTTGGCGACGGGGCGCAGCATGCCCCCCGCGTAGAGGTAGGTCGCCCCGGTCTCCTTCTCCACGATGAGCTTGCCGTCCTGGCGCCAGCTGTTGGCGCCGCCGGGGAAGATCAGCCCGAACACCAGGAAGCCGACGCAGACGAGTGCGGACAGGGCGAGGCCGATGAAGCTTCCGGTCCGGGTGCGCCGCATCGGCGCGTCCACGGCGTTGGGGTCGCCTTCGAGCATGGCCGTGCCCAACCGCCCCACCATGAAGGTGTGCGCCTGGACCCGGTCGCGACGTGACTGCACGGATCAGCCCCCGATCGCCCGAAGGGCGCCGAAGACGCCGAACTGCCCGAGGACGAGGGAGGCGATGGCGATGGTGATGATCGACTGGATGATCTCCGCCGCCCGGCCCCAGTGGGGCAGGGCCCGCCGGCCGGGAAGGGTCCAGGACACCACCGCCAGGGAGGTGGCGACGGAGAACAGGGCCAGCAGGCCGAGCAGCCGGCCCAGCATGTCGGCGTCCCACACCGCGGACAGGAACAGCGCGATCAACCCGACGCAGGGGGGAGCCACCATGCAGGCCCGCTGCCAGGCACTGCCCAGACCCCGGCTCTGCAACAGCATCACCAGCGACAGGATCACGCACAGCGTGGTCGACACCCACCCCTCGACCGGGGCGATCAGGAGCAGGCACACGGTGAGGACCGCTCCGGTGGAGGCGAACAGCGCGCTCTGGTACTGGTCGGCGAGCGCGGCCCGGTCCAGGACGCCGCGTGCGGCGTAGGGCGAGATGTCGTCCTGCAACTGCTTGGGGGTGGAGGGCAGCGCCGGGAGGCGCATACCGGAGAACCGGAAGGCCAGTTGCGGGGCGAAGGTGCCCAGCAGTAGCGCCAGGGCGGCGACCAGTCCGGCGCTCGCGGCGACGGTACCGCCCGGGATGAAGAGCAGGGACAGCGCGCCGATCACGCCGAACACCTGGACGATCACCAGGCCGCTGAAGAAGGGGACCGAGCCCGCGACGGCGGCCAGGCCCAGCACGGTCGCGCCCGCGCCGGCCATGCAGCCGGCGAGGATACGGGCCCCGAGCAGTGCCTCGCCCGGTTCCCCGGCGGAGATCACCGCGCCGGCCGTCGCCATGTAGAGGACCGCGGCCCCGGCGAACCCGGTGGCCGCGACGAGGTCGCCCATGGCGCGCGACGCCGCCCAGGCGCCCAGCAGCATCAGGACGGCGGAGGTGGCCGCGATGAGCGCGGTCAGCCCGCCGGTCCCGCCCAGGACGAGGACGGCAAGCCCGGTCAGGATCAGGGCGAGGGCGAGGGACTGCGTGAGGCCCCGGGTGAAGGCGGGGCGCCAGGCGTCGGCGCGCTCGGATATCCCGTTGGCGACACCGTCGATGAGGTCGTCGAAGTGGATGGGCGGCAGCTGGTCCCGTCGGGGGCGCAGGTAGAGCGTCTCCCCGTCGACCAGGCCGAGGGAGTCGATCGTCTCCTCCTCCTCCAGCACGTCGCCGCCCAGGGGCTGGAGGATCCATCCGTCGTGTTCGAGCCCGGCCTCGTCGAGGTCGTCGCCCTCGTCGCCCTCGGCGTAGAGGACGAACGTGGGGATGAGCTCGGCCAGGGGGACGTCGCAGGGGGCCGCGATCTCGAAAGAGCGTTCTGGTGCCCTGATCATGAGCCGGCACAGATCCGTTGCCGTGGAGTCGCTCATCCGTTCGCCTACTCGTTGCAGGGGGGAAGGGGATTGCAGAGGGCCACAAAAGTCTCGCCGATTTTCGGACCCTGTGCCCAGAAGTTTACTATCACGCTTTTATCACATTGTTTTTCATGTTGGTTCATGTTGTATCACTAGATTTTTACTTGTGGCTTGTCGTCCTGTGTCCGACTGATGACAAGATGATGGCCCCCATCCCCGCACGTCGTCCACTTTCGTCCCCAGGAGGCGGCCGCCCCGTGAACACGATCCTCATCCGCAGGCCGCCGCGCAGGCCGGGCCCCGAGATGCCCTCCGGGGAGCTCAGCCTGCAAGAACCCCCGGAACTGCCGGAGGCGCAGTCCAGCATCTCCTCGGTCTTCATGTACCTGCCGATGGCCATGACCTCGATGGCGATGCTGATGATCCTCATCCGCCCCGGCATGGGGGGCGGGTCGGCGTTCATGCCCTACATCGCCGGCGGGATGATGCTCACCGGCGCCGTAATGATGCTTTTCGGTCAGTACCTGCGTACGATCATCGAACGCCGCCAGAAGCTCGGCGGGGAGCGGCGTGACTACCTGCGCTACCTCGCCCAGAGCCGCACCCGGTTGCGCGAGGTCGTCACCGAGCAGCGCGACGCCATGCTGTGGCGTGCGCCACCCCCCGAGGCGCTGTGGTCCATCGTGCGGACCTCGCGGCTGTGGGAGCGCAGGGTCGCCGACGACGACTTCGCCGAGGTCCGCCTCGCAGTGGGCGACCAGGCGATGAGCATGACCATGACCCCGCTCTCCACCAAACCGGTCGAGGACCTGGAGCCCCTGAGCGCCCACGCCCTGCGCCGCTTCATCAACGCCTACTCCACGGTCGGCGACCAGCCGGTGTCGGTCTACCTGCGCGGCTACGCCCACGTCTCGCTGCGCGGCGACGTCGAGGCGTGCCGCTCGATGGTGCGGGCGATCCTGGGGCAGCTCGCGGTCTTCCACACCCACGACGAACTGCGCGTCGCCGTCTGCGCGTCGGACGCCAACCGCGGTATCTGGTCCTGGGTCAAGTGGCTGCCCCACTCCCAGCACCCCACCCAGCGCGACGGCGCCGGAGCGGTGCGGCTGTTCTCCCCCGACGCGGTGGAGCTGGAGCGTCTCATCGGAAACGACCTCGCCGACCGGCCCCGCTTCGACCCCGCCGCGGTCCCCAGCAGGGACGAGCCCTACACCGTCATCGTCGTCGACGGCGGACAGGTCCCCGTCGGCTCGCGCTTCACCGGCGGCGGCTACCGCAACGCCGTGGTCATCGACGTCCAGGACCCGCTGCCGCCCGACCACGAGCCCTACACCCTGGCGCTCAAGGTCGCCCCCGACCTGCTGGAGGTGATCTCGGAGGACCACAGCGGACGCGACGTCACCACGCCGCTGGGACGGCCCGACGTGTTCACCGGGAAGCGCGCCGAAAGCCTGGCGCGGCTGCTCGCGCCCTACCGGGTCAGCGTGGCGACCGAGGTAACCGAGCCGCTGACCACCGACTTCGAGCTCACCACCCTGCTGGGCATCCCCAACCTCTACCAGCACGACGTCTACGGGATGTGGGCGGAACTGCGCCCGGAGAACAAGCTGCGGGTGCCCATCGGCGTCGCGGGCGACGGCGCCGCGATGGAGTTGGATCTCAAGGAGTCGGCACTGGGGGGCATGGGCCCGCACGGCATGTTGATCGGTGCGACGGGCTCGGGCAAGAGCGAGCTGCTGCGCACCCTGGTGCTGTCGCTGGCGCTGACCCACTCGCCCGAGGCGCTGAACTTCGTGCTCGTGGACTTCAAGGGCGGTGCGACCTTCATCGGCCTGGACGGCCTCCAGCACACCTCCGCGCTGATCACCAACCTCGCCGGTGAGGCGACGCTGGTGGAGCGGATGCAGGACGCCCTGCACGGTGAGCTCATCCGCCGTCAGGAACACCTGCGCACCGCCGGCAACTTCACCAACATCCACGAATACGAGAAGGGCCGCCTGGCCGACCCCTCCATGGAGCCGATGCCCACGCTGTTCGTGGTCGTGGACGAGTTCAGCGAGCTGCTGGCCGCCCACCGCGACTTCATGGACCTGTTCGTGATGATCGGGCGCCTGGGCCGAAGCCTGGGCGTGCACCTGCTCCTGGCCTCCCAGCGCCTGGACGAGGGCCGCATGCACCAGCTGGAGAGCCACCTGTCCTACCGGGTGGCGCTGCGCACCTTCTCCGCCATCGAGAGCCGCGGCGTCCTGGGCGTCCCCGACGCCCACCAGCTGCCCCCCGCGCCCGGCAACGGCTACCTCAAGAGCGACACCGAGACCCTGACCCGCTTCAAGGCCGCCTACGTCTCCGGCGCCCACCAGGTCAAGCGACGGACGGCGCGCCAGCTGACCGCCGTGGGCGAGGTCGTGCCCTTCCTCGACGGCTACGTCGCCGGCCGCGCCCCCGAGGTCGAGGTCGAGGAACAGCCCGTCGACGACGAGGCCGAGACCCTGCTCGCCATCGCCCTGGACCGCATGCACGGGCAGGGCATGGCCGCGCGCGAGGTGTGGCTGCCTCCGCTGGGCACGCCCCCGCTCGTGGACGAGCTGATGCGGATGGTCGGCGTCCTCGTCCCCGAGGGCGGACTGGCCTGGTCGGACACGGGGCGCCTGAAGATCGCCCTCGGACTCATCGACCGCCCCTTCGAGCAGACGCGGCTCCCGCTCCTCGCGGACGTCTCCGGCGCGGGCGGCCACGTGGCGATCGCCGGTGGGCCGCAGAGCGGCAAGAGCACCCTGCTGGCCACGTTCATCACCTCACTGGCGGTGACCAACACGCCCGCCCAGGTGCAGTTCTACTGCATCGACTGCGGTGGCGGCGTGCTCCAGGCCCTGAGCACCCTGCCGCACGTGGGCAGCGTCGTCGGCCGGATGGACGGCCGGCGCATCACCCGCACCGTCATGGAGCTGGGCGACATCCTCGCCCAGCGCGAGACGTTCTTCGCGGAGAACGGCATCGACTCCATGAACACCTACCGTCGGCGGCGCGCGCAAGGGGAGTTCGCCGACCAGCCCTACGGCGACATCTTCTTCATCGTCGACGGCTGGGCCACCATCCGCCAGGACTTCATGGACCTGGTCCCGCCCATCCTCCAGCTCGTGCAGCGCGGCCTGAACTACGGAATTCACGTCGTCGTCGCCTCACCGCGCTGGGCCGACTTCCAGTCGGGGCTCCGCGACCTCATGGTCACCCGCTTCGAGCTGCGCATGGGCGACCCGGTGGACTCCATGATCAACATGCGCAAGGCGCAGACCGTGCCCCGTGTGGCGGGGCGCGGGCTCACCGAGGACAAGTACCACTTCCTCACCGGCCTGCCCCGCGCGGACGGCGACACCGACTCCGTCACCGCGTCGGTGGGCATGACCGACATCATCGAGCGGGTCAAGGCGGAATGGGGGGACCGGCCCTCCGCGCCGCCGGTGCGCACCCTGCCCGTGCGACTCGACGCGGCGGAGATGCCCGGGGCCGAGCGCACCGACAACGGCGGGCTCAAGGTCGCACTGGGCCTGGAGAGCCGGGGGATGCGCCCGTTCTGGCACAACTTCTCCGCCACCCCGCACCTCATCCTCGTCGGCGACACCGAGACCGGCAAGACCACGACCCTGCGCCACATCACCAACGCCATCCGGGACAACTACGACGCCGCGAGCGCCCGGGTGGTGCTCGTGGACCAGCGCCGCGAGCTCTACGACGCGGTGCCCAAGGACATGCAGCTGGGGTACGCCGTCTCCGCCGACAGCACCCGGGAGATGATGGTCGCGGCGGCCCAGGCGATGAAGGAGCGCCTGCCCGGCCCCGACATCACCCCCGACCGCATCCGCAAGCGCGACTGGTGGAAGGGGCCGGAGCTGTTCATCGTCATCGACGACCTGGAGATGGTCATGGGCAGCGGCCCCAGCCCGCTGGCGCCGCTGCTGCCGCTGCTGTCCCAGGGAGCCGAGATCGGGATGCACCTGATCCTGGTGCACGCGGCCGGAGGCTTCAACCGCGCCTCCACCGACCCGGTCATCCGCACCATGATCGACTCCAACACCCCCAGCATCATGTTCTCCACGCCGCCCTCGGAGGGGATGCTGTTCGGCAACGTCCGCGCCCAGAAGCTCCCGCCGGGGCGCGCCATCTGGATCGCGCGACGCGACCCCATCGAGGTGCAGCTCGCCATCGCGGAGGGGGCGAACCACGACGATTAGCGCCGTCCCGTCCCGCCGGCCCGTAGCTGTGCGGGGCGGGACGCGCGGAGCCGGACACGCCGACGCGTCCGCCGCGAAGCGCTCCCACGGGTGGGCGGGACGCCCCCGGACGAGCCGGAGGCCCCGCCGTACACGGCGGGGCCTCCGGCTCGTCCAGGCGGGGGGTCAGTCGTTGCCCTGGGTGACGACCAGCGCCTTGTAGGTGATCGGGCCGACCTCGCCGTCGGCGTCGATCCCGGCGTCCTCCTGGAAGGCGACCACCGCGTCGTGGGTCGCCTGGCCGAACGTCCCGGCCTCGGGGGCGAACCTCTGGTAGCCGTCTCCGCTCAGGTCGTACCCGTGCTTCTCGTGCAAGGCCACCTGGACCGCGCTCACCGCGGGACCGGTGTCGCCCTGGGAGAGCACCCCGACGTCCTCGCTCAGGAACTCCCAGCTCCTGGCGTCGAGGACTCCGGTGACCTTCAGGTCGGTTGCCTGCTGGTAGTCCATGAGGGCCTCGACCTCCTTCTCACCGAACCGGTCGTCGAGGGTGGCGGAGGGCTCGTAGTAGCCGATTTCCCACAGGGAGAACTTGGCGACCGAGAGGTTCCAGCCCATCGTGTTCTGCCTGTACTCGGGCCACTGCGCGTCCTCGTTGGCGGCGAGGACCTGGGCGGATGTGTCGGGGCCGTCGGCCGAAGCGAGCGGCGCTCCAGCCAGGCCCATGCCTGCCGCCAGGGTTCCGGAGGCGAGCAGGGCGGTCATCCTCTGAGTGGTGCGCGCCATGGGGGTCTCCTTTCCTGTCGGATCCGGCAGAACCTCCGTGGTTCCGCTGAGGGTGCGGACCCGGTGCGAGGGGCGGTGGTGCCCCGCCGCGACCATGGCCCGGTCGTGCCCGGGGCGTCTCGCGCAAAACCGGTCCGGCTTGCGAACGGCCACCGCTTTGGCGGATTGACCTGCGAATTCACGCTGTCAATTTTTTGAGCACGGTCCGCTCGGGCTGCGGCGGGCGGTATCCGGAGCAGGGGGTCGCGCCGGGAGGCGGGGGCGGAGATCTCGCCGAACCACGTCCCGCGGGGTCGCGTCGCGGAACCGTTCTCCGTCCGGTTCCCACGGCGTTCCCGGTGGATGCGGCGCGGTGCGGCCCTCTCCCGGCACCGGGCGGCGCGCGGCCCGACGATCCCGTCGCGTGCCGTTCGTGCAGGCCGGCCGTGCCCCGTATTCTCGACCTCGCCCGCTTCACCCCGTCCGCCAGGACAATCCCCCGCAAGGAGCGCAGCATGCACGGTCCCCCCACCGCCAACGAGGTCTACGCCCACCCGGCCGGGCGCGGTCTGCCCGTCCCGTACCCGCTGCTGGAGCGGGTTGTGGCGAAGTACGGCCTGGACGCCCGAGAGGCGCACGCGATGATCACGACGTACCTCGACGTGTTCCTGGAGCTCGACGGCCGCGACACCGTGGTCCTGGCACAGCGGCCGGCTCCGCCCGAGCAGGTGGAGCTGCCGGAGCGGCCGGAGCGCGTCCAGGGCGACGCCGACGCACCCTCCTGGCTGGACCTGGACCCCGAGTACCTCGGCTTCGTCGAGGAGACCGTCGAGCAGGCCGTGGAGGAACAGGCTCCGTAAGCAGCACGGGAGGCAGGGGCAGCTCCGCCGCCTCTCCCGGGCTTTGCCGTGGGCCCCGTCTCCCGTTCCGGGGCGGTCCCCCGCGCGTCCAGTACCCGGACGAACGGGGGACCGCCGCGACCGATGCGTGTGACCGGTGGCGAGCACACGGTCCCCCGCTCCGTGCGGCCGTTTTGTGGTCGCGTCACCTGGGGGGCGTGTGCGCGGTGCCCTCTCGGGCCGACGCCGCGCACGCGCTTGAATGCGGAGCCGAGGGCCACCGCGCTGCCGCCTGTGCGACTATCCTGCGGCCACCGTCTCCAGCGTCGCCCCGGGGCCGCGCAGGAGTCCGGAGGCGCGCGTATCGCTTCCGTGCCGACGGTGTCGGTGCCCCGAGTACCAGGGCCCGCCCGGGCCGTTCGACAACCTGCGGAGAGACCCATGACCGACGGACCCCAATACGCCCTGGTGCTCCTCTGCGCGCTGGCCAACGGCCTCGTGGCCGGGGTCTTCTTCGCCTTCTCCTCCTTCGTGATGAAGGCTTTGGCCGCGCTCCCGCCCGAGACCGGCATGGCGGCGATGCGCTCGATCAACACCGCCGCGGTCACCCCGGTGTTCATGACGCTGTTCCTGGGGACGACGGTGCTCTCGGTGGGGACCGCCGTCTGGGGCCTGACCGTGTGGGGAGCCTCCGACGCGGCCCCCGCGCTCGTGGGGGGCGGGCTCGCCCTCGCCGGTTTCCTGGTGACGGCGGCGGCCAACGTGCCGCGCAACAACGCCCTGGCCGACGACCGCGCCGACCAGGGCTATTGGAGGCGCTACCTCACCGAGTGGACCGCCTGGAACCACGTGCGCACGGTGCTGTCGCTCGCCGCGTCGGCGTCGTTCATTTTCGCCACCGCAGGATAGCGGCGGGAATCGGCGAGAACCCGTGCTGGTCGCGCGGATCGACCTCGACTGTTTCCCCGGCCTCGGCCGGGCGCCACTCGCGTCCGCGGCCCCTGCGCAGCACCACCGCGCCCAGGGCGAGCGCCACGATGACGAAGGCCGAAACGGAGGCGACGACCACCGGCGGCGTCATCTGCACGCTCCCCCGGGGGGAGGGGTCCGCGACGAACCGCTCGCCCCTCGCGACGTTCAGCGCGCCCTGCGGGTCGTCGGTCAGTGCGCCCATCGGGTCGACCCGGCCGCTCCCCGTGAACGGGTCGATCGATCCGAAGGGGGAGGGGTAGGCGGTCCGCATCAACCGGTCCTTCAATTGGGCACCGGTGAGGTCGGGTTCCTCGGCGGCCAGCAGCGCCGCCGTCCCGGCCACGAACGCCGCGGCCACGCCGTCGCCGTCGCTCACGAAGTGCCCGCCGCCCGGCCCCACCCCCAGCACTTTCTGTCCCGGCGCGATCAGGTCGACCCTGGCGACCTCCCCGTCGGGCAGGCCCAGGGGTTCTTCGAGCACGGGCTCCCCGGTCGGCTGGTGCGCCGCCACACTCAGCACGGTGGGGTCCTGGGCGGGGTACCCGGGAAAGGGGCCGTCGGGGATGAAGGCGGTCGCCGGTGCCACGACGAGTACGCCCGCGCTGCGGGCCGCGGCGACGGCGGAGTCGAGTTCCTCGGAGCCGGTCGGTGCGGCGTTCCCCACCAGGATCACGTCGGGGTCCCGGGCCAACGCGGTCGTGATGGAGGACGCGATGTCGCCGGGCAGGGTGATGCCGGTCTGCTGCGCGCCGGTGGCGACGGCGACGATGTTCGCGCCCGGGGCCACGCCGACGAACCCGCTGTCCGGGGCGGGACGCGCGGCGACGATCCCGGCCAGGAAGGTGCCGAACCCGAGGCAGTCGGAGGCCGAACCGGTGTCGCCCAGCGCACCCGACAGGGCGGGACCGCCGGACGCCACGGATGTCGCCAGGACCGCGACGGTGGCGCCCGCGCCCTCGTGCAGTTCGTGGACCTGGGACAGCCCCAGTGAGCGGTGGGCCCAGGACTCCTGGTCCACGACGTCGGTGCTGTCCTCGACACAGGGGTCGTCACCGGTCACGGCCGCCGTGATCTGGGCGAGGGCGGCGGGCGCCTCGGAGGCGGAGGGGGAGGCGGACGGAGAGGGCGCGGAGGGAGAGGCGGACGGCGAGGGGGAGGAGGCGTCGGGGCCGGGAGAAGGGCCCGGATCGACGACGTCGGCGAGTACGGTGGCGGGTGCCCCCAGGGTGAGCAGGGCCGCCGCGGCGCAGGCCAGAAAGGGGCGCGCGGCTCCCCGCCCGCGGTTCGGCCCAGGTGCGATGCGTTCCGTCACCATGTTCCCTCTCACGCTCGCCCCGCACGGGGCTGGGGCTGTGCCGGTCGGATTCCCGCCGTGCTCCTCGAAACGTCCGCCACCCGTCCCGGGCGGGGCGCGATGCGCG
Source organism: Nocardiopsis ansamitocini (assembly GCF_030268225.1). Classification (GTDB taxonomy): domain Bacteria; phylum Actinomycetota; class Actinomycetes; order Streptosporangiales; family Streptosporangiaceae; genus Nocardiopsis_D; species Nocardiopsis_D ansamitocini. The sequence goes on from NZ_BSQG01000015.1 coordinate 19,756, forward strand.
TCCAGGCTGGTTCGGGGCCTGCCCTCGCGCTGGGCGACCGTCGGGGAAACCCGTACGAACGATCAGGCATCGGTCGAATCGCGAACACTCTATCCATCCGGAGGCGGGAACCGCCTCCCCGGCCGGTGAACAACCGACGAAGCGGGTCGAACCTCGGACGTGGATGTCGTGGTGCTGCGCGTGCGTTCCTCAGGCCGGCCGAGGGGGCGCGTGCTCGCGGCGGTGCGGGGCACGCCTGGTTTCGGCCGGGTCGCGTCGAACGGCGGTCGAGCATTCTCACCAGGGCCACCCGTCCGGCAGTATCCCGCTCACGATCACCGCCGCCAGGGTGATCGCCCCGGTCGCGGTGCAGGCGGCGCGCAGCAGCCGGGCGGCGTGGCGGGCGGTCCGGTGCAGGGGTGTGCGCCGGGCATCGCGGTGGCGGCGCCGCGCGTCGGTGTGCCGGGGCCAGTAGTCCCCGGGGCGGTGGTTGCCCGCTGCGGAGGCCCGGAGCAGGGCCACGGTGTCGAGGGCGGCGCGGTCCACGGGGAAGTCCTCGCGGGTGGGGCGGCGGTGAGCGCTCGCCCGCCGTGGACGCGGGCGGGGTGCGGGGGCGAAGTGCTCGGCGGGGCGGGGTGGGCGCGCGGGTGGTGCCCACCCGGTGGCGATCTCGGGCCGCACGGCGGCCAACCGGCGGATCAGCGCGGCGAGTTCGGCGTCCTGGGTGTCCCGGGTGTTTGGTTCGCCACCGCCCTTTTTGCCGTCCGTGGCTGTTCGGTTGCCCAGGGTGGTCGCTGTGGACACGGTGGTGCCTCCTCGAATGTCGGCCGCTGCCGGGTGGTCAGCGGGTGTCGGTTGGTCAGCGGGTGTGGATGAAACGGTCCAGGCCACTGGGCACCTGGGCGGGGTCGAGGCCGAACTCGGCCCACACCACCAGGCCGAGGTTCAGGCTCGGGTGCTCGTAGACGGGGAAGTAGCCCCAGTCCAGGGCGATTGCGGAGACCATCAGCAGGCCGCGGTGGCGCTCGGCGGTGAACCAGTCGGTGCCGGTGAGGGCGGGGATCGCGGGGCGGGCCTCGGTGAACCCGCCGTCGGTGACCTCCAGGCGCAACCGGTCGGGGGCGCTCAGGCGCAGCGCGCGCACGGCCTCGCCGTTCTCGCCGGAGGAGGCGGTGTACTCCACGGCGTTGGCGAAAAGCTCGCTCGCCGCGAGTGCGACGTCGGCGGCCACGGAGTCCGGGAACGCGGCCAGATCCCGCCGGACGTCGGTCCGGACCCGGGACGCCTGGTCAAGGGAGCCGGGGTAGATGCGGGGTTCCCAGCGGACGGGTGAGAAGGCTGAGGGAGACGGGGCCGCAGGCAATGCAGACACCTCCAGGTCTGAACCGCCTTACGGCGGCGTCTGTACTTGCTTTGACAGTACAGTAAATGAGGCCGCCTCAAAAAAGAAGAGCTTTATTTTAATATGCCTCAAAGTCTTTTTTGAGAAGTTCTGAGGCGTTGGCTCTAGGATGTTTTCGATCCCCTCGAACGAAGGAGCGCTATGGCCACCGGGATGCCGGTTCGACGGCGGCACCTGATCATCCAGTTGAAGCGACTGCGCAAACAGGCAGGGCTCACCCAGGACGAGGCGTGGAAGCTTCTGGGATGGAGCCGGGCGAAGCTTCAGCGTTTTGAAGCAGGCGACTTTCAGCGGGTCAAAGCTGGCGACATCATGGCGTTGTGCCGGATCTACAGCGCCGATGAGGCAGTTGCTGAGGAACTCATCCAGATCGCTCAGGATTCTCGTAAGGAGGTCCCCTGGTGGATTCAGTACAAGGATGTGTTGCCAGGAGCGTTCATCAGTCTGGAGGCGGAGGCGACGCTGATTCAGGACTACAACATCGCGCTCATCCCCGGCCTGTTTCAGACCAGGGACTACATGACCGCGTTGATGCGCTCTTCCGCTGAGATCCACACGAACAGTGAGGTCCAGCAACGCCTTGAGGTTCGTATTGAACGGCAGAAGTCCGTGTTGGATCGGGAACAGCCACCCATGGTCATGGCGGTTGTTGACGAAGCCGCCATCCGTCGTGCCATCGGAGGGACGGAGACCATGAAGGAACAGGTCCAGCACCTCATCGACCTATCCCGACGGCCCAGGATCGACATCCAGGTCCTTCCTTTCTCCGCTGGAGCACACGCGGCTGCTGGTATCCCTTTCACCTTGCTTGGTTTTGACGGCACCGACGCAGCGGGCAGTGTTGTCTACCTGGAGACCCACAAAGACGGTTTCTACCTGGATTCGGACCACGAGATCGCTCGGCATAGGCTGATTTTCAGCCGCACGCAGGGAAGCGCCATGTCGGTCGAAGACTCTCGTGATTTCCTTGAGCGGCTAGTCGCTTGAGCCGTGCATGTCAGATCTGAGGAGAACATGGACCTCGCCGCCAAAGCTTGGAAGAAATCCAGCTACAGCAACCCCAGCAGCAACAATTGCGTCGAGGTCGCCAACACTCCCGCTGTCTCCGCCGTGCGGGACACCCAGAACCGCGACCTCGGGGCGCTGGCCTTCTCCTCGGGGGAGTGGCGGGCCTTCCTGGCCACCGCCAAGCGCGACGCGCTCTGAGAGGGCGGCCCCGGTGCCTCCTCGGCCCCGGCCCGCTCACTCCCGTCGAGCACCGTCGGGCCAGACGACGTCCACCGGGACGCCCCGCCCTCGCGCGGTCCCGACCGCGTCGCCGGTGCCGCCCCTGCCCCCCGAGGGGCGGCCGTCCCAGACCGCGACGAGCCGGTCGATCCCGCCCAGGACCGCCTCGTTCGCGTCCTCGTAGGCGTCCCGCCCAGCCGTCCTGTGCGGCATGTACCGGACCAGGACCGAACCCATCAGGAGGGTGTCGAACCGCTCCAGGTCGTGCGGTTCGACCTTGGCCTCGCGGTAGTCCACCGAAGGGAGGACGACTTCGAGCCTCCCGCCGAGTTCCAGCACGACCTCGGCGAAGAGCTGGTCGGCCCCGCGCGCCAGGCACGAGATGCCGACCAGGCCGCTGTCGCTGTAAGGGGAGAGAGCCTCGGTCAGGGCCTCCCGCACCAGGGGGACGCTGTCGGCCGCGAGGTTCGAGTGACCGGTGATCCCGATCCGGGTCATGCCGGCTCCTTCGATGTCGAGTGCTCGGCCAGAAGCGTACGGGTGTTCCGGGCCGGTTCGGGGCGGAGCGCCGAATTCTCCTGGAAAACAGTGGCCGGTGTGGCTCGCGTGATGCGCGAAGAGTTTCTCGATCGCCCCAGTGCCGGTCAGGGGGGCAGAATGGTCACAGCGGGTCCAAGGAGCGCAAACGGGACCCGTCCCGATGTCAGCGGGGGACGGTAGAACGTGGATCACCGTCCCGCCCCCTTCCTCCCGGGAGCCCTGTTTTGTCAGCCGACGACTGCATCAACAACCACGCCGAGGATTTCCACGGTCTGCCCGTGCACGCCTTCTCGCCGTCCACGCCAGCCGGAGAGCAGCCCGGGGCGGGGGCCGTCGCCTGGCGGTTGGCCAGTGACTGGCGACACGAGGAGTCCCCTTTCAGCAGGGAGGAGAGCTGGAGCGGTTTCCGCGCGACCGTGGAACTGGAGGAGGTACGGGCGCTCGTCTTCGGTCAGGGCTGGTACGACGGCTACGACGACAGCAATCCCGACGAAACGGTGCGGGTACTTGTCGGGGAGCGTTCGCGGTTGGTCAACCTGGAAGCGCTGTTCCTGGGTGATCTCACCCCCATGGAGTCGGAGATCTCCTGGCTGGCCCAGGGAGACCTTGCCCCATTGCTGGAGGCGTTCCCGGGCCTGCGGGAGTTGCGGGTGCGCGGTGGTGAGGGCCTGGCCTTCCCCGCCGCACGCCATGAGGGGCTGCGCGTTCTGCGCCTGGAGTCGGGCGGGCTGCCTCCGGACGTGGTGGCGGACGTCGCCGCGGCCGAGCTGCCCGCGTTGGAGTACCTGGAGTTGTGGCTGGGGGACGAGTGCTACGGGGGCGGGGCCACCGTGGAGCAGCTCGCCCCGCTGCTGGCGGGACACGGCAAACCGGCGCTGCGCCATCTGGGGGTGCAGAACAGCATGATCCAGGACGAGATCGCCGAGGCGTTCGCGACCGCGCCGGTGGTAGAGCGCCTGGAGTCGCTGAGCCTGTCCATGGGAGCGTTGTCGGACGCGGGCGCGCGGGCGTTGCTAGAGGGCCAGTCGCTGGCCCACCTGTCCGCACTCGACCTCTCCCATCATTTCCTCAGCGAGGAGATGATGCTGCGGGTGCGAGGCGCCCTGGAGCCGTCGGGCGTGCGGGTGGACCTCAGCGACCGCGAGGCCCGTGACCGCCGTCACGTCTTCGGCCGTACGGGTGAGGACGACCCCGCCAGGGGCGGGCGCTACATCGCGGTGGCGGAGTAGCCTCCACCTGTCCCTTTTGTTCGACCCGCCCCTTCTGTCCCCGTGTCAAGCCGACGGCTCTCCGAAAGGCCTGCGATGTCCGACCTGTTCGAACCAGACGACTGCGGTGACCTCGACGACACCGGCTGCATCCCGGTGGGCGGTTTCTCGGCCTTCTCCGTCACGACGGAACATGTCTCCTCTTCGCCCTTCCGCAAACCGGGGGGCGTGGAATTCCCCCAGACCAACGGGGCGGTCCCCCTGGCCGACGCGCTGCCCCAGGAATTCTCGTCCGCGCTTCCCGGCACGGGAGCGGACATCTCGCCCGCCCTCCCGGCGATGGAAATGGAGAAAGGCGGTTTCCTCCCCTTCGAGCGCTCCGAGATGTCCGCGTTCGTCGAAGCGGTCCCGCCCCTCCCCGTGGAGCCGGGACCGGACGACTACCTCATGGTCAGCCGCGACCTCGACCCGGACGGCCCCTCCCTGGACGCCGCCGAACCGGTGCCGCTCCCGCACATCCTGTGGGCGGCGCACCGCACGGAGCAGAGCCCGGCGCAGGTCCGCGACCGGCTGGCCGAATTGGGCTTCACCCGGGTGCCGCAGGGATACCTCCCGGCGGTGGCCGATCCCGACGACCTCCTCGTGGCCAGTCGCGACCTCGACGGTTGCGCCCCGTGGCTGGCCACGGACGAACCGGTGCCGCTGATCCGGGTCCTGAGGACCGCGGAGGCGATGAACCGCACACCCGAGCACGTGCGCGACCGGCTGGCCGACCTCGGGTACACCCGGACTCCGCAGGGGGCCCTGCCCGCCGCGGTGCACCCCGAAGACCTGCTGATGGCCAGTCGCGACCTCAACGGCCGCGCCCCCTGGCTCAACGTCGGCAAGAAGGTCCCGTTCAGGCACGTCCTCCAGGCCGCGAGCGCCACCGGCCGTCCACCGGCCGACACCGTGGCGAGACTGGAGACGCTCGGCTACCCCGACGTCGAACTGCCCCGCACGCCGCTGCCCGCCACAGTCGGCGCCCATGACGTGGGCATGGTCGACGTCGGCGAGCTGAACGTCCCCCCTCTTACCGTCGACGCCCCCGTGCCCCTGCCGCACATCCTGCGGACGGCCGAACGCCTGGAACGCGGTCCCGCCGACGTCGCCCGCCGCCTCACCGAACTGGGCTACCCCGTCGAGGGGGCCCATGCGCTGCCCGGGGCGCTCCTCCCCGGCGACCTCGACCTGCTCCGCGACGGGTTCTGGGGCCAGTGGCTGGACCGGGCCGACGAGGTGGGAGCGGCACACGTCCTCGCCGTCGCGGAGCGGACGGCCCGCCAAGGCGGCCCCCACGCCGTCGCCACCCGCCTCGTCGAACTGGGGTACCGGCTGCCCTATGTTCCGGAGGCCCGCGACACCCTCCTGCTCAGCCGCGCCCTGGACGGCGACGGCCCCTGGTTCGGCGCAGGCGACCACGCCGGCACCGGGCACGTCCTCAGGGCGGCGCAGCTGAGCGGCCGCACCCCGGCCCAGGTCGTGGCCCGCCTGGACGTGCTGGGAGTCACCACCCGGAACGTGTCCCTGCCCGAGACCCCAGACGTCCACGACGTCCTCGTCCTCAGCGAGAACCTGGACTCCGCACCCCCCTGGCTGGACGCCCGGGACCAGACCCGGCTCGCCCACGTACTGGCCGCGGCCCTGGCCACTTACCGCAACCCCGCCCAGATCGCCCGCAGGCTCATCGACCTCGGACACCCCCTGCACTTCCGGGCCCGGCTCCCAGCCTCCGCCGACCCCCACGACATCGGGCTCCTCAGGACCGTGGAACCCCACCTCACCGACCCTCTGGAGGCGGAACACATCCTGCGCAGCGCCGACCTCACCGGACGCAGCCCCGCCGACGTCGCCTCCCGGCTCACCGAACTGGGCTACGAGGTCCGAGAGGCCACCCACCCGGAGGCAGGCGGTACGCCCCCCCGCTGACCCGCGCAGGCCGGGCCCGTTCCCCGCCCGGCCGCCGAATATCCTCACGGAAGATCCGTGCCGTTCCACCTCCCGAGCAGCCCCGTCCCGAAAGGCCAGCGATGACCACCCCGCTCCAGTTCCCCGATCCGAACGACACCCGGATCACCAGCGTCGACCTCGACGGCGTCGCCCCCTGGCTGGCGCTCGACGCCGAGGTGCCGTTGGCGCACCTGCTGGGAGCGGCGAACGCCGTGGAGCGCACCCCCGACCAGGTACGCGCCCGGTTGGCCGAACTCGGGTACACCGCGCTTCCCCAGGGGCCGCTCCCCGAGGCGGTGGAACCCGACGACGTACTGATCGTCAGCAAGAACCTCGATGACGGGAGCCCCTGGTTGGAGGTCGGGGAGCCGGTGTCGTTGGTGCACGTCCTGGCGGCGGCGAACGCTGTGGAGCGCACCCCCGAGCAGGTGCGCGCCCGGTTGGCGGAGCTGGGGTACGGCCATGTGCCGGAAGGGGAGCTTCCCGCGCAGGTGAGCGAGGACGACCTCCGCATCGTCAGCGCCGACCTCGACGGTGAGAGCCCCTGGCTGGAGACCGGGGAGCCGGTGTCGTTGGTGCACGTCCTGGCGGCGGCGAACGCTGTGGAGCGCACCCCCGAGCAGGTGCGCGCCCGGTTGGCGGAGCTGGGGTACGGCCATGTGCCGGAAGGGGAGCTTCCCGCGCA
>NZ_BSQG01000015.1:26880-35636 GCF_030268225.1 Nocardiopsis ansamitocini
GCGCAGGTGAGCGAGGACGACCTCCGCATCGTCAGCGCCGACCTCGACGGTGAGAGCCCCTGGCTGGAGACCGGGGAGCCGGTATCGCTGATCCGGTTGCTGCGCACCGCCGAGGCCGTGGAGCTGAGCCCCGTACAGGTGCGCGACCGGCTGGCCGAACTCGGATACACCCGGATCCCCGACAGGACGGCCGCCGAGGCGGGCCAGCCCGACGATCTTCTCCTTGCCGGTGCCACGCCGGAGGACGACCACTGGTTGGACACCGACGACGAAGTGGACTTGGGCCACGTCGTCCGCGCCGCCGAGCGGACGGGGCGCAGCCCGGCGTACGTCCGCGACCGGCTGGCCGAACTCGGGTTCACCGGTCTGCCGCAGGGCGGACTCCCCGAGACACTGGAGCCGGAGGACCTCGCGCTCGTCGAGAGCGGACCGGACGGGGGAGGCGCTCTCTCCGGCGTCGACGACGAGGTCGCGCTGATCCACTTGCTGCGCGTCGCGAGCAGGACGGGCCGCAGCCCGGTGCTCGCGTACGACCGGCTGGTCGCGCTGGGGTTCACCGACCTGCCGTCCCGCAACGACGTGGAGGCCCTGACCCCCGACGACCTCCGCATCGTCAGCGTCGGCCTCGACGGCCGCCTCCCCTGGCTGAACGAGGACGAAACGGTCACCCTCGTCCATCTCCTGGCCGCCGGGGTCGCCATGAAACGCCCCCCGGTGGAGGTGTACGACCGGCTGGCCGAACTGGGACTCGACAACCTGCCCTTCCGGGGACGCGTGGAAACGCTGAGGACGAGCGACGTCCGGATCATCAGCGCCGGCCTCGACGGCCGCTTCCCCTGGCTGGACACCAACGCGGAAATACCGCTGGGCCACATCCTGCGTGCCGCCGAGCAGACGGACATCCCCCCGGTGTACGTGCACAACCGGTTGGCGATCCTCGGCTACACCGACCTGCCGCAGGGAGGGCTGCCCGAGAAGCTGGAGCCGGGGGACGCCCGGATCACCAGCCGCGACCTGAACGGCGAAGCCCCCTGGTTGGAGGTCTACGACGAGGTGTCGCTGCCGCATGTGCTCGGGGCGGCGAGTGCGCTGGAGCGCAGTCCGGCGTCCGTGCGCGACCGGTTGGCGCTGCTCGGCTACGCCGACCTGCCGCAGGGGGAGCTGCCCGAGACGCTGGAACCGGACGACGCCCAAATCGTCAGCCGCGACCTGAACGGCGGCTACCCCTGGCGGGCGGTGGACCAGCAGGTCCCCCCGAACCACGTCCTGGAGGCGGCCGAGAAGACGGGGCGCAGCCCGGAGTACGTGCGCGACCGGCTGGCCGCGTTCGGGTACACCGCCCTCCCGCAGGACCCTCTCCAGTAACCGGAAACCGTCCGGCCGTCGCTCCCGGGGGAGCCTGGTCGCTTCCCGCGCGACGGCCGGACGGGTCGCCCCGTCCACGGAGCGCGCGGCCCCGACACAGCGTCCGGTCCCCGCGTCAGCGCCCACTGTTCAGCAGCGCGGAGAACATGCTGTTCAGCTCTTCCTGTCTGATCTCCGACTCATCACGCGGGTCCGCCGGCCCCCGCACCTCCGTGATCCCGGCGCTCCCCTCCTCCTCGACGATCGGTGCGAGGGCTGGGGCGGGGCGGGCCGCAGGGAGGCCCGTGTTCTCGGGGGAGGGGACGGGAGCCACCGACGGTTCGCCGGTGCGCGGACCCGATGCGGGAGGCGGGGGCAGCGGGGAGCGTTCCGGCCGGGGCCGCTCCTCCGGTCGCGGAACCTCCACCGGGGTGCTCCGGCCCGACCCGCTGGGAGCCGGGCGTGCCGGACCGGGGCCCGTCTCGTCGCCCGCCGCAGGCACCACGCGCGTCCGAGTGGCCGTCCGGGCCCGTTCCAGTGCCTCCTCCAGTTCCCGCAGCAGCCGGGTCCGCTCCGCGTCGGCCTCGCCCAGCAGCCGCTCCGCCTCGACGTACTCGGCACGGTAGGAGGGGTCGTCCGCGCGTGCGTCGCGCCCGCCCACCAGCTCGTTCAAGGCCCCCCGCGCCTGGAGGTAATCCAGGTCGGCCTTCCCGAACACGGCTTCGGCCCCGGCGAGCGCGACGAGTTCCGGCGCGTCCACGTCCAGGCCGAGGGAACGCGCCTCGTCCTCACCGATCCACAGGGTCAGCGGGGCGTCGGCCTCCACGGAGGCCAGGTGATGGGTCGGGCCGAACGCCGACACCGCCCCCGGCGCCTCGGCCGTCGCCAACCAGGTCGTCGGGACCGAGACGAGGAAGAGCCGTCTGGACCCGGGGCCTTGCGCCACGGAGGTGTCCTTCACCCCGGAGGAGACGCCCCCGTCGTCGGCGATGTTCAGCATCGTCGTCCCGCCGGTGTTCTCGTGCATCCTGTCCTGGTCGCGCGAGGACACCACCCCGCGCCAACCGCTGGCGCCGCCGTGCCCCCCAGCCTCCTGCCGGTCCGACGAACCGCTCGACGCGCCCTGCTCCGCGTCCCGGGAACGGCTCTCCTCGCTTGCGGACAGCAGCGTGACGCTCGTCGGGTCGACGAGGGCTTTCAGGCTCACCGTCGTCTCCCCGAACCTGACCAGTTCGGTTCCCCCGGGGGCCCCCAGCGCCGCCGCGGTGAGCCCCTGGAGGACGAGTTCGCCGGTGACGAAGTTCAACGGGCTGATCAGGAACCCGTCCCCCTTGCCGTTGAGGAACCCCTTGGCCGCGTCGACGCTCGCGGGGGACAGGCCGTGGTCCGGGTGCCGGTCCGTAGCCGGAGGCCGCCACCCGTTGGCCATCGCCGCGGCGGCGAACGCGGCGTCGAACACCGCTGTGCCCCCGCCGTTCACCCCGACCGGGGTGAGCCGGGTGTCCTCGGACGTCTGAACGTAGGACCCTTGTCGTGCCCGCTCATCGGCCCACCGTTGCACCGCGGTCTCCCGGTTCGGCGCACGGAGTCCGATGGAGTCGCGAAACACCCGGGGGGCCGAGGGCGCGGCCCCGGCGGCGTCCCCGCCCATCGTGAGATAGGGCGTCGGGTAGATGTTCTGGACCTGGCCGGCACCGCTCATGCCCTGGTAGGCGCCGTCCCCCGTGTGCAGGGTGAGGACCAGGACCGTGTCGGTGTCCACCACCGCGTAGGGGCTGAACAGCACCCGTTCGTGGGAGAGCTCGCGGGACTCACCCGCCGACCAGGAGTCACCGGTCAGCCGGCGGCCCTGGTAGCCGAACTCCGGCCCCATCCCCACCGGCCGCTGTTGCGGTTGCGGCCCCGGTTCGTCGGAGCCCGGGTACGAGGGAGGGAATCGGAGCTCCACGGAAGCGCCGCCCGACAGCCCGTTGAAGGTGAACGTCCCCCTGGACGCCCCGTCGGTGACGCTCACCTTCTCCACGAACTCCATGCGCCCGCCCATCTGGCTGGTCCGGGAGGCGCCCCGGACCACTTCCACCGTGATGTGGGCGGGACTCGACCACCCTTTGGCGTGCAGCGACCGACTGTTCTCGGGGACGGACACGGTTGCGGTCCCGCCCTGCTCCTCCCGCCCGCCCCGGCGGGTGTGCACGAAGTCGACGGGGCGGATCCGCACGGGCAATGGGGGAAGGTCGCCGAGGCCGCGGTTGAGGTTGGACGACAACTGCTGGAACAAGTCCTCCCGGCTCCAGTCGGTCAGTTCGAGGTTGGCCCGCTTCAGGTCGGCCACCAGGTCCTCGATCGCCTCCTGCGGATCGATCGGCTTGGACTGGTACCCCTTGTCCGCGAAACCGTCGAACGCGGTGATCGTGGCCGCGGGCGCGGCCGGAGGGGGCTGAGTGCCGACCCTCCCGACCGTCCCGTCGGGATTCCACGCGATCAGGTCGGGCACCAGCCCGTCGGTGTAGGCCCACAGCGCCGGGACGAGCCCCTTGCGGGAGCTCTCCACCGACGCGAGCCACGCCGAGTAGCCGTGGGTCGAGGGCGACCGGGGCACGGTCAGCAGGAAGTTGAAGTCGTGCTTGCGTTCGACGGCCTGGCCGATGACCCCGTCGGTGACGTACGCGAACGCCGGTCCCTGGAGTTTGACCTCGGTCTTGATCCGGAACGTCAACGACTCCGAGCCTCGCGCTCCCCGGCCGTGGACGTCCAACCGGACCTCGCCCCGGGGACGGATGACCGGCCGCGTCGCGTCGTCGGGGGAGGCGGTCGGTCCGCTGTCGGTCGGGTTGGGGTTGCCGCCGTAGCCGGCGAACAGCGCGAAGTAGTAGGAGGAGCTCTTGGAGGTGCCGTAACCGAGACTGGTCTCCACCGTCTGGGACGACTCCACGGTGGCCTTGGGGCGCAGGGTGAAGGAGACGATCCGGGTCGGGACGTACCAGGTGCTCAGAGTCGTCCTGGTCCGGGTGGGCAGGACACCGTCGTCGTACTGCACCCGTAGCCGGCTCCCGAGATTGCCGCTGATCTCGGGTACGGCCGCCAGGGTCTGCGGCGCCAGGTAGTTGGCGATGGCCAGGGCCGTCCCCCGGCCGTTGCCCATCGAGTTGGCGAAGGCGTAGTGGTCCTGGTCGAGCTCGGCGTAGGTGTGCGACAGCACACTGATCGGGAAGCCTTCGGGAGTCATGGCGATGACCGGGTTCAGCGCCTGGGGACTGCTGAACGTCTCCATGAGCCGTCGAGCCCCGGGAGTCTGGACGATCTCCAACCCGGCGTCGGATTCCTGGGCTTCTTCGGCTCGGGCTTCTTGGGTTCGGGTGTCTTCGGCTCGGGTACGGCGGGTCCGGGTCTCCTGGGCCGGGGTTTCCTGGATCTGCGCCTCGCGGGCCCGCACGTCCTCAAGGCCCACGATGCGGGAACGGATGCCTTTGTGGAACAGGTCCTTGGCGGGGGCGCCCGCGAGCCTGCTCACCTCCTGCCGGCTCCCGGCGGCGGGCGACTCGGCATCGCGCTGCGCGAGCGGGCGCAGCGGACCCGACGGAAGAGGCGGGTCCATCGGGATCGGCCGGCGGTTGCGCACGGTGTGCAGTTCGACCCGCCCGGCAACCCCGCTGTCGGTGAAGAGGTCCGTCGAAGTGTCGGAGCCGCGCGGGCGTACCCGGGAGGGCCACGGGACCAGGTCGCTGCCGGCGCCGATTCGTGCACCGAACACCACGTTCGAGAAAAGCTGTTGGCTCGCCCCCTTGTCCTTGACGTTGTGCTCGCCGGTGACCGACCGCCCGAACGTGTGGTTGCGTGAACGTCGGCTCTCCCAGCCGAGTCGGGCCCCCGCTCCGGCGGTGTGGTCCGGGTAGCCCCGCGCGTCCGTGTGCATCACCTGTCGCCACATCGCCGCCGCGCGGAGCTCGTGCGCGTGCGTCCGGATCTTGGACACGCGGTTCTGCTGCTTCGCCGCCGCGCCGGTGCCACTGCCGGTGTTGGAGTCCGCCAGGTCGGCCCCTGCGCGGGGGCGGGCGACCCGCGCGGTGAGCCACAGCGAGACGTGGTCGGGCGAGCGCAGGGACGGTCTGCGCACATCGCTCCACCCGGGGTACTTCTTGGTCTCCTCCAGCTTCACCTCGACACCGTGCGACACCCATTCGTCCCGCTGGAAGCGGAAGCCGTTCAGGCTCGCCGCCTCCAGCACCCGCACCGTGTTGCGTACCGCGGCGTCGTGGTTGCGCCGATGGTTCCATCCCGTGTGGGTGTTTCGCGGCTGTGCCGCGCCCGGAATCGCCATGTGCGGCAGGACCATCCCCGGGTACTGCTTGTTGATCCTTGTGAGGAGTTCGTGCGCGTACTCGCGGAACACCGTTACCGGACGGCCCTCTCGCTGCCGAACCTCGCCCCCGTCGGGATAGGTGACGTTGCGTACCAGGGCGTCGCCGAAGTTGACGATCCGGTTCCGGTCGAGGAACGGGTCGAGCACCACGTCGGGAGAAGTCGGGTCGGGCCGGTTGGACGCGGGAGCCGCGAGCACCCGCGCCTCCTGGGAGGTCAGCGCCTCGATCGACGCGGCATCGAAGAAGGTGGGCTCGGATTCCCCGTCGACCCAGACCGCGATCCTGCGGTCCACCTCGTAGACGGTGGTGTCGGAGCTGTGGAAGAGCGGGGAGTTCCACGCGGAGGTCCCACGCGAACGGCTCTCGGTCTTCTCCCTGGTGTAGCTGTACTCGTAGTACGGGATCTCCAATCGCACCAGGTCGGCGGCCACCCGCTCCAGGAACCCGAACCCCGGGCGGACCGTCAGGCCATCGGTGCGTGCGGCCGAGATGCTCGTGTCCTTGGCGGACCTGTCGGTGTGCTTGATGGTGAACTTGTCGGGGACGTCGGGGATGGTGCGCATCGACACCGGCTGGGACCAGAAGGTGACGGCTCGTGGATTTCCCTCCGCGTCGTGCACCAGGAGCGTCACGGGGTCGGTGGTCATCGTCGGAAGGTAGTTCGCCATCTTCTTGGGCGTGAAGCCCGAACGGAGCTGTTGGCCGCGCTCGTAGGCCGCGGACTTCTTCCACTGCCAGGCGATCCGGCTGCGCAGGCTGCTGCCGGGGCCGGGAGGGGGAGCGACCGTGTCGTAGCCCAGGCGATCGGCGAGCCACTGGCCGGGGTCCCTCGGGGCGGCAGTTCCTCCCGAAGAGTCGGTGCCGGCCGTCGGGGCCGAGGTGTAGCGCATCCAGATCGGATGGCTGTTGCCCAGGTAACGACCGTACTGTCGGGGGACGACCCTGTTCCGGGGAGATGCATCGAACGCGTCGGCGAAGGAGATCGTGCGCGGGGGGGACGACGGGGGCCTGAGGCCGCCCATGATCGTCAACTGCACCCCCGAGGGCAGTTGCGCCGAGGTCTCGTTTCCGCCGGAGGGCCCGGTCGTCTCCAGCCGGATGTCGAGAGCAGCCCGGTAGTCGGCCCCGGCGCCGACCATCTCGGTGGTCCGGGTGGCCGTTCGGCCGTCTCCGCCGGACTGCTGCCAACTGCTCGACCCGACGCCCCCGTTGATCCGGAACCCGGGCAGGGGCGCCACTCCTCCCGTCGCCAGCAGGTGGCCGGAGAACGACGCCCCCACGCGCTTGGCGGAACCGTGCATCCCGGACTCGGAGCGCCCGTTCTGCTCCTGTGCCTCGTGCAGTCCCTTGTACTGCGCCGTGGCCGACAGGGACCGGTCCCCCGGGATGGTCCCGGCGGTCCACCGGTTGTCCACCGAGGCCAGCCGCAGCGTGAAACCCCGGCCGTCGGGTCCGGCGACCGTGACGCCCTCCGGCTGGAAGAAGGGGCGGGAGTCGCGTTCCAGTTGCTTCCTGAAATCGGCCTCCACCTGCGTCGGGAGCGTGTCGCCGACCGTCTCGAAGATCCCGTCGATGTCCGTCCGCACACCGTAGGACTCGATCCACTCCGAGGTGATCATGTAGTCCAGTCGACGGACGCCGCCGTCGGTGGTCCGGGTGTCGACGGTGTCCGTGGGGTGGGGGAGGGGGCTGATGGCGAGGTCGTCCGTGTCGTCCAGGGTTCCGTGCGACGGGACCAAACGGTTGGGCAGGTCGATATCGGGCGCGAGGGGCGCGGAGGATTCGGTGGCCGGGACCGACGGTGGGCCGGTCCGATCCCTCTCCCCGGCCGGACGAAGGTCCGAACCGGCGTCCGGGGTCGGTTCGGGGGCCGCATCGGATCGGTGCGCGGGGTCGGTCGAGGGGGCTTCCTGCTCCGGGACGTCCCGGGGTGCGGGGCCCACCGCCGTCTCCGAAGCGGACGGCACGGTTTCGGACAGCTGGTCGGAGCCGGTCTCCGTGGGGACGAGGGGCGGGGCGGGCACGGAGGCGGACCCGGAGGGGAGCCCGCGCTCGCCCACGGGGCGGGTGCGCGGCGTGCCCTCGGACCCGCCCCCTGTCCGTTCCGCCCGGCCGGTGGCGTCCGATCCCTGCCCGTTGGACGTCTGGGAGGTCGTCGCCTGAGGCGTCGACGGAGGAGCCTGGACGAGCGGGGCAGGGGTCTCCTGTCCGCCAAGGGGGGCCTGGAGGCCGCCCCCGGTCACGGTGATGTCGTGCAGGACGTTGACGATGAGCGGTTCATTGGTGAACCCGGGCAGGTCGGCGAAGAGATCGAGCGGGTCGCGTCCGGGGTTGAGAAGCGCCCTGACGAACGAGTCGGAATCGAATCCGGCCTCTTGCTTGGGGTCGAGGACGAACTCGGGGGGCGGCTGCCAGGAGCGGTTCGCGTCCGGGGTCTCGGGCCTGGAGCGGGGGGCCTCGTCATAGAGGGAGGAGCCGTCGGACGGGTCGGATTCGGCTGCCGGCGGGGCGGGGGCGTCGTGGACGGTTGCCTGGGACGACCCGGCCGGCTCGGTGGGCCCGGTTACCGGCGGCCCGGTGCGTTCGACCGGCACCGGTACCGGGGTGCTGTACGTGCGGTGGTTACCAGCAGGCGCCTCGGGGCCGGTGTCGTCCGGTGAACCGGGGGTGAACTCCTCACGGTCTGCTGAACGGTTGTTGCTGTTTTCTCGGCCATTCCCGTTCCCTTTCTCCATCCCGCTCTGGGAAACGTCGTTGTTGCTTCTTTCGGCTGTGGTTTCTGGGGTGGGGGTTTTATTGGGGTTGTTGATGGTGATGTCGGGGGTGGCGTCGTCCCCGTTTTCCCCGTTGTTGTTCTGGTCGCGGGTGTTGTTGCCGTTGTTGCTGTCGGTGGGAGGGGTGTTGTCGGGGTTGTTGGGCGGGGTGGTGGTGTTGTTGGTGGTGTTTTCGGGGGTGGGGGCGTTGGTGAGGTTGATGTCTCCCATGCTTTTGATGGCGTTGATGGTGGTGATGCCGCCGATGGTGGCGATGTGTTGGAGGGCTCCGGTGGAG
>NZ_BSQG01000016.1 GCF_030268225.1 Nocardiopsis ansamitocini
GTGGGTGTGGGTGTGCCAGGCGTCGTAGACCTGGGTGAGGGTGGGGTTGTGGTCGGTGGCTGCGTGGAGGAGTTGGTGGGCTTGGGTGGTGGTGAGGTGGGGGGGTGCGTTGGGGGTGGTGCGGTGGTCGGGGTTGGCGCCGTGGGTGGTGAGGATGGCTCGGGTGGTGGGGTTGTTTTCCCAGGTGGTGAAGGTTTCTTCGAGCCAGGCGCGTTTGTCGCCGTAGGTGGGGTTGGGGGTGGCCGTCCACCTGAGGGTGTCGAGGTTTTGTTTTGGCAGGGTGAGGCGGTGGGTGGTGGCGAGGGTGTGGGGGGTGTGGCCTTGGTGGTGGTGTTGGTAGAGGGCCCAGGCGGTGTCGAGGTCGGTGGGGCGGTTGGGGGTCAGGGTGAAGCTGTTTTGGGTGAGGGCGCTGGTTTCTTCGGGGGTGAAGGGGTGGGGTGGTGCGGTGAAGGGGGGTTGGGTGGCGCGGGTTTTGCCCTTGTCGGGGCGCGGGGTATGGGCGGCGGCCTCGTCGTCGGAGGAGTCGGAGAGGGCGTCGGAGGGGGCGTAGATGTCGTCGGAGGAGTCGGAGAGGGCGTCGGAGGGGGCGTAGATGTCGTCGGAGGCGGCTTTGTCGCGGGGTGAGTCGCCGGTGGTGTCGTGGGTGGTGAGTGTGGTGGGGGCGAGGTAGGTGTCGGTGGGGTTGAAGCCGGTGCCGGTGGCGTGGGTGGCCCAGGCGGTGTCGGTGGTGGTGAGGGTGGGGTCGATGCCGAAGCCGGGGTCGAAGCCGGGGTCGAAGTCGGTGTTGAGGTCGGTGTTGAGGTCGTGGGCGAGGGTGGCCCAGTCCATGGAGTCGTCGGGGGTGAGCCAGGACATGTCGTCGGTGTCCATGGCGTGGGTGTGGTCGGTGGTGAGTGCGGGGTCGATGGGGGTGGGTTGGGTGGTGAGTGCGGGGTCGTCGGTGAGGAAGGAGGGCAGGGGGAGGTTGTCGTTGGTGGGTGAGGCGAGGTCGAGGGTGTCGAGGTCGTAGTAGGTGGGGTCGTCGTAGGTGATGGTGTCGGGGTTGGTCCAGTCGACGTTCATGGCGTCGGGGTCGCTGGTGTCGTCGTTCGGGCTGGGCGCGGGTGCCGGGGAGTCTTGCCAGGAGTCGGTGTCGGTCCTGAACGGTGCCAGTGCCGGTGTCGGCGCCTGCGCCGTCGGTGCGGTGGCGGGTGTGGTGGGGTCGGTGGTGATGCCCAGGGTGGTGAGTCGGTCGAGGGCGGGTTGGAGGAGTCCGGTGTTGTGCCAGGTGTTCCAGATGGTGGTGAGCGCTGTTTCGCGTTGTGCGGGGGTGTGGTCGCGGCTGGGGTTGGATCCTTCGCTGACGTGGGTCAGGCTTTGGCCGCGGACGTGGTGGTCGTAGTAGGCGGTGAGGGCGGAGGCGGCGTCCCATCCGGCGGCATCAACGGGGACGGTGAGGCCGGCGGTGACCGTGCCGAGCTGGTCCCGGGTGAGGTCGGCGATGCGGTGGGGGGCGGTGTAGGGCATGGGGCCGCCGACGCCCTCTGCGGGGCGCTCCAGGGCGGGGCGCAGCAGGGCGGCGATGCGGTCGAGGTGGTGCTGGCGCAGGCCGTAGATGGGGGACAGCGCGGCGGCGTTCATGACGTTGTCGCGTGCGCCGTCCACCCGTGAGGAACTGGCCCGGGTACGGAAGACACTGCCCCCTGCCTGGTCCTTGACGTTCTCCCCGTAGTTGTCGGGCAGCCCGGCGGCCCGGTGCAGGAACTCGTGCAGGAGAGTCCCGGCGTTCGCCTCCACCGCCCAGCTCCCCGAACTGCTTCGGGGGACCGTGCCGTTGGCACCGGTGGGCAGCCAGACGACGGTGCCGTGCACGGGGTCCCCGTCGGGCGAATCGGTGGCGTCCTCCAGCCGGAAATGCAGCTGCGGGCCGGGCGTGCCGTCCGCGTTCGACAGGCGGTGCCGGAAGTTGACGACCGTGTCGATGTCTTTTCGCAGTCGGGCCAGGGCGTCCTTCGTCTTGGCGTCGACGTGTGCCCTGACGTCGTCGTTGCTCGGGAAGTCGTTGTGCTCCTTGCTGTAGGAGGTAGTGAACGCCTGCTCGAGCTTGCCGGTGTCGAAGGCGACGCGCCAGGTGACCTCGGCCGCGTGGGTGGGCGCCGCGGTCCCGGCCGTGCCCGCGTCGGTGGCGGACCCCGTCGTCCCGGCAGCGGGCGTGATGGGCACCACCCGCACCTCGACCTGGGTGGAGTTGCCGTAGGTCCGGATGGACGGGGGACGGAAGGGCTGGTCTGCTCCATCGGGACGGCCGGGCACCGTCACGGTGCGCTCGCCCGTGGCGGTGGGGTCCGCCGGTCGCGCGATCGTGGTTCCGAGTTTCGGCTCACGGAAGGAGACGTCGATGCCTGAGGCATCGGTGTCCCTGTTCACACCGATGGTGGTCACGGGTGTTGAGGCCCGGTTGTCCGACCAGCGGTTCGCGCGGACCAGGTTGGTGTGGACCGGCGCGGGAAGGCTGGGGCGTCCGGCGGTGATCTCGGAGAGCCGGGCCAGCGAGACCGGGGTGACCCGTGCGGGGGGCGGGACAACCGTGGCGCTTTGTTGTTGGCCGGTGTTGTTCTTGTTCTTCTGCTCGCGGGCGAGCTGGGACTCGCCGGACTCGGTGAGGCCGAACCAGGAAAGGAAGTCGGGGACGCCGGTCGCGAGGCCGGGGGTAGCGGTGGAAACCTCGGAGGAAGGCAACCAGTCCAGGTCCGCGTGAACCGAGAAGACGTCGACACCGGGGTCGACGACCTCCACGCGCAGGCGCAGTACGGGGTTGGGGCCGAGTGGGCTTTGCTGGGCGTTGGTGGCGGCGTCGCGCAGGGTGTAGGGCAGGGTGTGGGTTTTGCCGTGGGAGTCGGTGACGGTGCGGCCCCCGTTGACGACGTCCTCCATCGAGCGTACGAGCCTCTGCTCGGCCCGGGAGACCATCGCGGCGTCCCGTTGGCCGGTCGCCGGGGAGCGGCGCAGCCGGATCACGACCTCGATCGTGTCGGTGCCGTGGAAGCCGCCGGGGGTGTGGTTCCACTCGACACGGGGGTGGATGGGTGCGGTATCGCCCTGGCGCTGGGTCAGCAACGCGTGCAGGGCGGCGGAACCGTCGTCGATGGCGATCCCCATGCTCTGCCCGGGGGTGCTGTCGAAGGCCTGGAGAAGGAGGCGGTCCGGGACCACCGCCGTGTTCTTCGTCGGACTGATCAGGGAGTCCCACGCCTGAGGGCTGTCGGGGGCGGCGAGCTGCTTGCTCTTCATGACCCATTCCAGGGCGGACCGCAGGTCACCGGCCTCGCGCAGGCGGTCGGTGAGGGCGAGCGTCAGGTTTTCCTCCTCCCTCGACGAGAAGACGGTGTCGAAGGACTTGTTGCCGTGGTGCACCTCGTAGTAGCGGACCAGGTGGTCGGCCGCCGCGGTGATGGACATGCCCCCGGGGACGTGGTTCGTGATCAGCGAGGCGAATTGCGATGGGGAGATCGTCTTCGTAAGGCCGGGCTTGGTTTGTGGCCAGCCGGTCGGCACCTGCGGATCGGAGGTGACCCGGCCGGATTCGTCGGTCGGCCGCGGGGCGTCTGCCGTCTCGGGCTGCTCCCCTGAGGGGGTTTCCCGCCGGTCCGACTCGAAGGGTGCGGGGACGTCGGATTCCGAGCCGGATTCCGAGTCGGACCGGTGTGCGGCGATGAGGTCGGGCAGGGTGTCGCGCAGCGCGGGAAGGTCGGCCGTGGCGAGGGCGCCGTTGTCGCGGTGCGCCGCCGACCGCTCGACCAGTTCGTTGTACTCCTGAGCCTTTCCTTCGGCTTCCCCGCGGACCGTGGTGGAGAGAGCGGCGATCATTTCTGACTCCGCGGCGAACAGGGCCGGCCTGTTGGCGTTGGAGGGGGAAAGCGCCTGGGAAAGACCGGTCAGCAGCTTCGCGTTCTTCTCCGCGTCGGCGGCGGCCTCGCGCTTTTCCCTGAGCCCTTGGTCTGCCTCACTGACGACAGCAAGTGGGTGCGGGCGGTAAAGACCTGAGGGGGTGACTTTCAGTTCCTCCGCGAGCCGCACCGCTTGCTCCCGGTACTCTTCCCGCAGTTCACGGGTGAGGTTTTCGGCGTTCTCGATCTCGGCCTCGTATGACTTCCGGCCACCGGAGCGGAGACGCAACTGCCTCAGCCGCTCGGCGGTGAAGCCGAGTTCGTCTGCCCTGGTGCGGGTGTGGGACAGGAACGTGCTGAATCGCACCAGTTCGGCCGACTCGTACTCGTTCTCCGGGAGGGCCAGAGCCGTCCGGATCACATATTCCCTTGCGGTGTCCTCGGCCGTCCACAGAGCCTCGTAAGCCAAGCCCTCGATGCGTTCCGCCTCGTCGGGGAACACGAACGCCCCCTCGCGCGCCGAGGACGCGAGTGCGGTGAGCAGCGCGGCTTCCTCGCTTTCCCGCATGACCTCTTGGTAAGCATCGACGACCCGGTCGTCGCCTTCGGCTGGTCGTCCGAGGTTCGGGCGGAGTTCCGGCGACGGGGAGAGGTGCAGGGCACGCGCGAGTCTGAGCGCTTCCTTGTAGTACCGGTCGTTTGCCTTCTCCGCAGCCTTTTCGTCGCCACGGCTCTCGGCCTTCTCGGCCCGGACGCGGTTCCTGGCCATGGAGGCACCCGAACGGTAGACCGTGATGGAGTCGTCGGCTCGATCGCGTGCGTGCCGAGCCGCCTCGGCGATGTGTGCGGCCTCTCCCGGGAAGGGGAAGTCGTCGTCCTCGGCGGCTGTCCTGGCAAGGGTCGACAGCAGGGCAGAGCGGTGGTACCCGCCCTTCGCCCTGTCGTAGGCGTCGCGGACCCATGCTGAGGCGACCCGGTCGGGAGTCTCCAGGGAGCGGTCCGCCTCGATCTCGAGCATGTCGGCCAGAGAGAGCGCGAGTGATTCGTACTTTTCCCATCGTTTCCTGGACGCGGCGGCGGCGTTGTCCGCCCTCCGGGTGAGGGTCCTCTGCTGAGCGAGGTCCGAGGGCAGGGCGACGTCCTTGCCGGAGAGCACCTCGTCCGCTTCCCTGCGCAGCCGCTGTTCCTCCGCGCGGAGTTCGGTGGCGCGGACGGCGGTACGGTTCATCCCCGCCTCGGCGTGGTCCAGACCGCTGGTCCCGCCCGCGATGAGGAAGTATTCGAGCGCTTGTGCCTCCGCGGTCTCCCGGGCGGTCTGGGCCAGTTCGCCGATCGTCTCTTGTCGGTGGAGAGGGGGAGTCCGGCCGGCGGAGATCTCGTTCTCCAAGCCGGTGAGCAGGGCCGCCTCGTCGACGGCGCGCACGGTCTTCCGGTAGCCGTTGCGGATGTCCCGGTGCGCCCTGGGAGCGGGTTCGGGCCCCGTTGCGGGCAGGAGGGCGGTCGTGTCCCGGGGGACCTCCAGGTAGCGAACGGCGTTCAACACCAGGGGCCGGTACCCGTCCGCGTGGCCGGAAGAGGCCGTCTGCTTGCCAGGGTGGTCCAGGATTTCCTTGAGGTACGTCAGGAGATCCTGTTGCGCGTCTTCTCTTCCCTTCGAGGCGTTCCGCTCAAGTGCCCCCAGTGTCTCCGCTGAGAGCCGTCCGTCGCCACGGAGGTTTTTCGAGAGCGCGTCGAGCGCCGCGGCATTGTTGATGGCGTCCTTGGCGTCGTCGTACGTGAGGCGTGCGAAGGAACGGGCGGAGGACGGCGGCCGGTCCCCGAGGACCATGATCGCGTGGCTCGGGTCGTCCAGACCCAGGAACGTGGCGAACTCCAGGGCGTGCGCCACGAAGTGCTGCTGGCGGTCGTCGGCCCGCTCCGTTGCCTGCCTGGCCAGTGCCTCGGAGTCAGGGGAGTCGGAGTCCGAATCCAGCAACCGGTCGGCCTGTGCGCTCAGCTCCACCTGGTCCGCGTAGTCGCGTTCGAGGCTGGTCGTGTAGTGCGTCCACGCTGCCTCCTCCCTTTCCTGGGAGACGCGTTCGGCTTCGGCGGTGAGCCATTGTGCCTCGTGCGGGAAGCCGGTGGTCCGCGCGTCCTTGGCCCACGACCGCAGTTCGGCCACGCGGTTGTCCGAGCGAACCCTGTTCTGGATGAAGTCCATGTCGGCCAGCCGTTGCTTGGGCGGCAGCGACTCGAACGCCTCGGGAAACTCGGGGGCCGGACGGAGGGAGGGAGTGGTGCCCAGTGCCTGGGCCTGTTCGCGGGCGCCGTACCGGTAGTGGTTCCACTGTTGGGCCGACTCGTCCCTCAACCGGGCCAGCCGCGTTTCCAGTTCCTGACGGGCGGTCCGGTACTCAGGAGCGGACTCGTCGAGGGTTCGGACCTCGGCGGCGGTCTTCTCGGTCTGTGAGCGGAGGTCGTCGATCCGGCGACGGGCACCGGCCAGGAACCGTCCCCGTTGCTCCGGTGTTTCCGCTGCCTGGTATGCCGGGGGTGCCGGGGGCTCGCCGATGTAAAGAGGCGGTGCGGCCTCGTAGCGCGGGTGCGGTTCGGGGAAACGGATCGGGGTCTCGGAGAAGGGAGCAAAGCTCCCCTCCGGCAGGAGCGGCGGGTACTGCTCACCGGTGTCGTGCAGTCCCAGGGTGCCTGTTTCGGCGACCGGGGACAGGCTGTATTCGACCGCCTGTTCGTACAGGGCGAGCGTTGCCTGGCTCAGCATGATCCGGGCGTCGAGAACCTCGAGGTCCCTGTCGGCCGTCGTGAGCAGCCACTGTTGAACGGTCTGGGGCAGCTCCTCGTCGTTCATGAGGTCCCCGCGCTGGTCCATCCCGTAGGAGTAGCGTTCGACCAGCGCCTCGAGCAGCGCGTTCTCTCGTTCCCACATCGTCCGGAGCATCCGCCCCTGCTCGATCCGGACGTCCTGTTGGGGGTGCCCGTCCTGCTGGGGTTGCTGGCTCAGCGTCGACACCAGTTGGCTCAGGAACTCGGGCGGCGCGAGCTGGTCTGCCTCATCCCGCAGCCGTTCGCCCGTTTCCCGGCTCTTCCGGGAGTCTTCGCGGGACCGTTGTGCTGCCCTCTCCTCAAACCCGATTTGTTCGTTCAGGTAGGCGGCGCGTTCGTCGTGGGAGAGGTCCTCTGTATTCAGACGGTCCGTACGTTCACGGTCGAGGGCCCGTTCACGGGCATGGTCGAGTTCTACGGCATTGTGCAGGGAACGCACCTGGTCGCGTGTGCGCGCGTAGCTCTCCTCCACACGGCCGAGCGCGGATTGGGCGCGGTCGAAGACGCGTTGTGAGCGGTCCGCTCGTTCCTGGGCCTCCTGGATCCGGCCGGACAATGCCCCGGCCTCTGCTCTGTACTGCCGGGCCAGCAGGTCGGACTCCAGCGCCCGATCGATTGCCCGCGTGTACTCGTCCTCCGCAGGGGCGTCGAAGACGCGTTGTGAGCGGTCCGCTCGTTCCTGGCCCTCTTGACCCTGGTTGAGCAGTGCGTCGGCGTCGTTCCGGTGCTGCCGGGCCTGCCGGTCGGCGGTCATCGCCTGGACGAGCAGTTGGCTCCTGCGGGCCGTCAGGGTGTTGAGCGCGGCCTGGTCGTGTTCGCGGGCGTCGCGGGACACGGCCCTTTGCTTGTGGGCGTCCAGGATCTGGTCGAGCAGGGCGTCGGCGTCGTTCTCGCGTTGCCTGGCGAGTCGCTCGGCACCGGAGATGCGGTCGCGGACCTCCGCGATGGAACGGGTGTAGTAGCCGCGATCGGCTCCGGCCGGAGAAGTTCCCGGGCCTTCCCCCTTCTTTTCCAGTTCGGCGAGTATGGAACGGGTGCGGTCGTCGAGATCCGTTTCGTTCGGAGAAGTTCTCGGGGCTTCCTCGTCCAGTCCGGCGAGTTCCGCCCGGTGGTCCTTCACCCTCTGTTCGTGATCCAGCGCCTCCTGGAGCTGTTCCTGGGCCGTCCACAGATGTTTGTCGGAGTCGGCGCGCAGGCTCCGGAACTTTTCGTTGAGGGTCCGGCTCTGCCCGCTGCCCTCGATGAGTTCATTGACCCGTTCCCTGAGAAGCGCTCGACTTTGCTGACCTTCTTCGCGGAGGTCGTGTACGGCACTGTCGAGAGCGAGAGCGGTGCGTGGAAGGCCGAGGAACAGAAGGGCGGCACGCCGCGCGTTCATTTCGTGGAACGCGCGGTTGGCCTCGGCCGCCGTGCGGTGGACGGTCTGGGCTTCGGAGTAGGCCGAGCTGTGTGCGAGGTCGCTTCCGACGAGGGGCATGGACTCGTCGATCCGCAAAGCGCTTGTGAGTTCCCGGAGCCGGTCGTGGAACTCTCCGGGAAGGGGACGCCCGGTGCTTCCGAAGACACCGTCGTCCTGACTGGAGGCTTGGGCGAGGTTCGAGGAGGAGGTGTCCACGAGGTGATGGGCGTAGGACAGGAGCGCGTTCGTCCCCAGCTCCCAGATGCGCGCCAGGTTCCGGCCCTCTGAGGACGCCGGGAGGTCGCCCGTGAGGGTGCGGCCGTGGCGGATGACCGAGTCGAGTTGGGCGAGGAGTTCCCGGGAGCGCGGCTGCGCGTTCTGCTGCCCCGTGGACAGGGCGAGCGTGATCTCGCCGATCAGCCGGTCTGCCCGGACGAGCTCCGCGAAGGCGGGGGGGAGGCCCGCGATTGCCGACGCGTCCGCCACCGGGAGGGCGGTGCGCGGTTCCGCGTCGCTGCCGTCGTCGGAGGCCTCCGAGTCCAACAAGATCGCGCCAGCGTTGTGGAAGGTAGGGGGCCACGCGGTCAGTCGCGGCCGGTCGTCCTCGGAGTCGGAGTCCAGACGCCACTCGGGCTCCGCTCCCTGGTCGTCGTCGGAGGACTCCGACGAGGTCTCGTCCGCCCCCTGGTCGAGGTGGACCGGGAAGACGAGCGGTGAACGGACGGCACCGTCCATGGGGAGGGGCGCGGTCGGAGCGTTGGGCAGGTCGGGGTGTCCGCCGGCGGCGATGTACTCCTGCCTGGCGGCGTCGAGGGCCGTGTCGGCCTCGGCGGCCACCAAGCGCAGCCGCGCGGCTTCCTCCAGGCCGGACTGGATCTCGGGATGGGTGTCGGGCCAGCCGTTTCGGGCGCGCTGGTCCCGGAGGTCCGTCTCGTGGCGGACGAGGTCGTAGTGTGCCCGGCCGGCGTCGCTGCGGGCCCGGTCGAACGCGGTCGAGTCCGGGGCCGCGGGCGCGGTGTGCTGATGACCCCCTTCCTCAGCGCGGAGGGTCATGACCTGGACGTCGTGGTTCTGCTGTCCTTCTTCTCCGCCTTGAGAGGGCTCGGTGCCTTGTCGGCCGCCTTCCTCGCTCTGCGCGGCCTCGGTGTAGGCCCGTAGTGCCTCCTCTG
Source organism: Nocardiopsis ansamitocini (assembly GCF_030268225.1). Classification (GTDB taxonomy): domain Bacteria; phylum Actinomycetota; class Actinomycetes; order Streptosporangiales; family Streptosporangiaceae; genus Nocardiopsis_D; species Nocardiopsis_D ansamitocini. The sequence continues at coordinate 9,255 of NZ_BSQG01000016.1, forward strand.
CCTCGGTCCGGGCGCGGGCGGCGAGGTCGCCGATCGCGCCCGTTTCCTCGGCGAAGGGGAGTCCGCCGTCGCGGACGGCCTCGGCCACCGCCTCGATGGTGGAGGCCTCCCCGGCGGTGTTCCTGGCGCGCTCGTAGGCTGCCGTCACACTCTCGGACGCGCTTTGAGAGGGATCGGGGATGTCCCGGACCGCGGTGGGATCGCCGGCGATCCGGTGGGTGCGTGCCAGGTCCAGCACCAGGGAGCGGTAGGAGCGCCGCATCTGCGCCGCTGTCTGTTCCGCGAGGTGTTCCAGGCGTGACGGCGCGCCCGAGCCGTCCGTACCGTGCGTCTGGTCGCGCAGTCGCTGGGCGAGGGCCTCCAGCTCGGCGGCCCGGGTGCGGTCGTGGGCGAGGTAGGCCCCTTCTCGGCGCGCTCCGTCGTCGTCCCGGCCCCGCACGGCCGTCTCGGCCTCCAGGGCGGCATGGTCGCGGGCGATCGTCTCGGCGATCTGGCGGGAGGTGCTCGCTGCGGCTTCCAGCTGGTCGGCCTCGTTGGCGAGCCGGGAGCCGTCCTCGCGGGCTGCGGAGGCGAGCCCCTCCAGCAGTGCCGCCTCCTCCACGGAACGGGTCACGCCCGTGTGGCTCTCCCGCAGGGCAGGGGGGCCTTCCGGTGCGGGAGCGGGGCTGGGGAGCAGGGTGGGGACCGGGGTGACGTTCAGCGTCCGTGCGAGTTCGAGCGCTTCGCGTCGGTAGTCCGTCCACAACCGCTCTGTATGGTCCTCGACCTGCTGGACTTCGTCGTCGAGCAGGGCTGCCAGGGGTCCGTAGCCCTGCTGTTCCGCCTCCTCACCGACCTGTCGCAATTGGTCGGCGTGGTGTCCGAGCACGGCTATCCGGGTGCGGTCGTAGTCCAGGCGTGCCCGGTGCCGCACGAGGTCGATCGACTCGTTCTGGCCCATGTTGACCTGGGCCTCCAGTCCGGCGTGCTCCCGTGCCGTCTCCTCGGCGGCCTGGCGGGCCTCCCGGACGGCGCCGTCCAGGAACTCTGCCTCGTGGGAGGAGAGGACCGTCGTGCCGCGAACGTGGTCGGCGAGGGCGGTCAGCAGTGCCGCTTCCTCGCGGCTCTGTTCGGCGTCACGACGACTGTCGTCGAGACCGTCGAAGGGCGCGAAGGCCGGGGGGTGGGGGAGGAGCGCGGAGTCGACAGGGTCGAGGGACAAAAGACGGGCGAGCGATCGCGCCGACTGCCGGTAGCCGAAGTCGTTTCCGCGGTCCTCTCCGCGCTCCGCCGCCTCTTCGGTGCGGGTCTGGTGGTCACGCAGGTCGGCGAGCGCGTCGGAGACGCCGGTGGCCAGTTCCCGGTACGAGTTCGTCTGGGCCTGGGCCGTCTGCTCCAGAAGCCGGGCCATGTTCGCGAGCCGTTCGCCTTCGCCGGAGAGCGGGCTCCCCGCGCTCCCCGCATCGTCGGCGAGCTGCATGAAGACGTCGGCGGTGGAGTCCGCGACACGGGCGTTGTCATACGCGGCCCGGACGGTTCCCGGAACGTCGTTCCCGGGCTCCGGACCGAGATCGGTGACGCCTTCGCTTCGGGGCTCGATCCCCAGGAGAGGGGCCAGCCCCAGGCCCTCGTGGAGGTAGAGGTCCCAGTACCGAGGGGCGTCGTTCGTCGCCTGTACCGCCTGAAAGTTGAACAGCCGGCCCTGTTGGGACGCTCCTTGAGCGAGGGCCTCCCTGGAACGGGTGTTCAGCGTCTGCGCCTGCGAGTCGAGCGCTGCGGCCCAGGCACCGACACGGGTCATGGCCGCCCGACGCCCGGGGACATCCGTTCCGGTACCGTCGCCGTTCGGCGCGGTGATCCGGGTGTAGTCCAGGACGGCCTGTTCGGCGAGGTCGCGGGCCGTCGAGGCGGCGTCGGGGAGCAGGGACCCTTCGCCGGAGAGCAGCAGTGAGCCACCGGCGGCGGTCTGGTTCAGGCCCTCGACGAGTGCTGCTTCCTCGGACAGGCGAACGGCGTCGAGGTAAAGTCCGTGAGCCTGCTGCGGGGCGTCTCCAGCCGGCGGCGGACCGGGCGGCAGGTGCGTCTGGCTGCTGGACGCCACATCGAGGTAGCGGGCGGTCGCGGCGGCGAAGGACCGGTAGTCCTGGAAGAGACGGTCGGACAGCTGGGGGTCCGCCATCGCGGTATGCGCGACGGACAACTGCGTCCGCAGGTCGGTGAGCGCGTCCGCCAGGTACTGCTTGGCGAAAAACCTCTGGTTCGCGGTGCCCCCTCGCTGCATCCGGTCGAAGGCGTCCGCCTGCTCGGTGCTGAGGAAACCCTGTTCCCTCCCTTGCCTGGACAACCCGGCGAACGCTTCCAGCTCGCGGAAGTTCTGCTCCATCCCCTGGTAGCGGACGCGGATACCGTCCGAGTTGCCCTCGCGCGGGCGGATCTGGACGATCGCTTCCGGGATGGCCGGGGAGCTCAGACCGAGGAGGTCGGCCAGTTCCATGGCGTACTGCCAGAAGTGATCTTTGCGTTCCTCGGATTTCCGTTGGGCCTCCTGTGTCTCCTGGACCTGCTCGGGGGAAGCGGCGGGGCGCGCCTCCAATTCGTCGGCTCGCCTTTCCAGCTCCGCCTGGTCGGTGAAGGAGCGGATCAGGTTCGCGGTGCGGTGCTCCCGCTCGATCTGTGCCCCTTCCTGCTCGACCCGGTCGGCCTCCGTGGTCAGCCAGTCGGCCTCGTTGAAGAAACCGGTCGTGCGGGAGTCCTCCGCCCAGGACCTGAGTTCCACCACCTGGTGGCGGCGTGCGTCTGCGAAGGCCCGGTGGTCCAGGACGGCCAGCCGCTCCTTCTCGGGAAGACTGTTCAGGACCTGAGGGAGCCCCGAGTGCCCGGCTGGGGGAGGTGTGGTGCCGAGTACCTCTGCGCGCTGGCGGGCCGCGTGGCGGTACCTCTCCCACTGCCGTTCGAGCAGTTTCTCCGGCGGGGCCGGTCGGGTGGCGATCCCGTCGCGGAGGGTGATGGGTGCCGTTTCGTCGGTGTTTCCGATCTTTGTGCGCAGGGCCTCGATCTCGTGGCGGATACGGGCCAGATCCACGCCGCGCCGTTCCATCGCGCCCAGGGTGGGAAACTCGATGTAGCTGGGGGGACGCGGAGGGTCGGGCGTTTCGGTGGTGTCGGACGTTTCGGTGGTGTCGGCGGTCGCGGGCGTTTCGGTGGTGTCGGGCGTTTCGGGCGCAACCGGCGGAGCGGCGCTGTAGAGGGGGGGCGGGTCGGGCAGCCGAATCGGCAGCCCCGTAACCGGGTCGAGGGAACCGTTAGGGACCGCCGGAGGGTAATGATCCCCCATGGCGTGCAGCCCAAGGGTTCCCGGAGCGGTACCGGTGAACAGGGAGTGCGCCATTACCTGGGCATAGGCATCCATGGCTCCCCGGCTCGCGTGGATCCTGCCCTCCACGAACCCCAGGTTCTCCTGGACGATGTGGGTGCGCCATTGGCCGAGGGCCTCCGGCTGGCCCGCGGTGTTGTTGACGGCGAACATCTGTTCCGTCCAGTACCTCTGCTGTTCCACTAGAACGTCGAGGAGGTCGCTCTGCTGCTCCCAGAGCGAACGGATGGCGGTGTGGTCGCCGGAGTCGATGCCGGCTGCCTCCGCCAGTCGCCTGACGTCGTCGGCCATCGCGTCCCGCGTTTTCTGCGCCTCCTCGCGATCCGCTTCGCTCTTCTCCGCAAGGCGCTTGGCCTCGTCGCGCAGTTCCTTCGCCTTCTGGGTTTCCTCCCTGATCCGCTCCCGGAGCCTGTCCTCCCGTTCTGCCGAGGAGGGAATCGGTGTCGTCGGCCGTTCGTCCAACGCGCGCTCCATGGCGTCGGCACGGGCGTTCTCCAGCGCGGCCTCGGCACGCAGGCTTCTCACCTGGTCACGGAGCTGGGGGTAGAGCATCCTCAGACGATCGGTGTGCGCGGACGGTGTGGAGGCCTGCATGACCTCGCCGAACGCCCTGTCGGCGCGGTCCGCGAGTTCTCGTGCCTCTTCGTCGAGGGCGCGAGCCCGCTCACGCGTCTCCTGGACGGTCGAGGGCGTGTAACGCTCCTCGGGGCTGGGGGCCGTGATTGCCCCCTCCTCACCGCTTCGAACGGTGGAAAGGCCGGCGAGTTCCTTCCGGAGGTCGGTGAGTTCCTGCCGGAGGTCGGTGCGGGTCTGCTCGTGGACCCGCGCCTGCTGGAAGGCTTCCTGCGCGTCCCACAGGTGTTGATCGGCGGAATAGATCAGCTGGTCCACCTGAGAGCCGGAGGTTGCCAGCGTGGCACCGGGACCGGTCACTGCTGCGCTCAGCCGGTCGACCTCCGTCCAGGCGTCGGTCGTCCTCTGGAACAGGGAGTTCCGGTCACCGAGCCCCGACAGGGTGTTGGACAACCCGACGGAGGTCAGCGCCGCGCGTTGTGCATCCAGTTCGTGGAGTTCGCGGGAGATCTGAGCAGCCTCGATGTGGGCGTCGCGCGCGGAGGGGAGAAGTGTGCTCAGCCGAGGGTCGCCCAGAGCTGACTCCGTCGCGTGGTAGCCGAGCAGCTCGGCGAGCCTGTGGGCGGATTCCCGGACCGTCTGCGGGAGCGCCTGCTCGGTCGGTGCGGATCCCCCGTCTTCCGTTCCGGTCCGCTGGGCCTGTGCGGAGGTCTCCACGAGGTGGTGGGCGTAGGCCCGGAGGGCGTTCGCGCCCAGTCCCCAGGCTTCCGCCAGGTCCCGGTGGCTCACCAACGGGGTCGCGAATGTGTCCGCTGCTGCGAGGTTCCTGGAAAGGAGGCCGTCGAGTTCCGCGAGAAGATCCCTCGCCCTGTCCGCGGTAGTGGTCGAGACTTCGGACAGGGCCTCGGTGATCCGACCCACCAGCGCGTCTGCGTCGCGGAGCACGGAGAAGGCCGGGTGGAGGTCGGTCTGCCGCCCGGCAGCGATCCCGGCGTCGTCGTTCCCGACGGAGTCCTGGGCCCCGAAGAAGTCGTCCGGGTTCTCGGGGTCGGGGAAGATCGAGCGTGTTTCCCAAGCCTCGCCCTCGAAGTCGGAATCGGAAACGGAGTTTTCCGTGTCCTGCTCGATGGTGACCGGGAAGACGAAAGGCGTATCCGCGCTGGTGGACGGAGCGTCGATCCCTTGCGCATCGGATATGGCCCGCGGCACGGACACGCCGTGATCACCGGTAACGGTCTCGGCCGGCAAGGGAAGGAGGAGCCGCTCGGGCGTGCTCCGGTCGCTCCAGGTGCCGCCGTGCTCCGTGTAGGCGCGGCGGACATCGACGAGGTCGGTGGTGGCGACACGGGTCTCGATCTGCGCGCGGGAGGTCTCTTCGCGCGCGAGCCGGGTCCCGGTGGCACTGCCCCGCGCGTCGTCCAGACGCGCTCGGGCGAGGTCGGCCTCTGCGTAAGCGGCGTCCAGGCGCAGTTGCGCGGCAACGGCCCGGGACCCGAGGTAAGCCGGATCGTCGGGGGAGATCGCGAAGTTGTTGCGGAAGTTTTCGAGATCGGTCTCGTAGCGCACCGCCCGTGCCTGGGCGGCCGCCACCCGCGAACGGGCCTCCTCCACCGGGGTGACGGGACGCTCGGCCGACGTCTGGGTCGGTGTTCCGTCAACCGGGAGGGACTGCTCGATCCGGGCCGTGTAGACCGTCAGGTCGAACGGACCGGTCGGGCCCGAGTCGGCCCGCATATTGCCGTGCTCGTCCATGGTGAGCCCGTACGGGTCGGGCCGCCAGCCGTCCGGCTTGGTCCAGTGGTTGGGGACGATCTCCGCCTCGATCAGCCAGGACTTCATCCCGTAGGGGTCGGGACGCCTGCTGACGGAGTGGAACAGGATGGTGTAGTCACGCTTGCCCAACACCTCCTGCTCGTCCTGGCCGTTGCGGACGGTCTTTTCGGCGTTGAGCGCCGGGTAGCCCTCGGGGACGCGCAGGACCGTGTAGATACGGCGGTTGGTGTAGGTGGGGTCCACGCGTGTCGACGCGGACATGTAGCCGGGTTCGGTGTGCGTCCTGCCGACGAGGCCGAGCATGCCCTGCTCGTCGTTGACGCTCACGCCGAGACGGGCCGCGAAGTCGGGGTTGTATCCCCGGTAGAGGACGGCCGGCTCCGGCAGGGAGGAGGCGGCGATGGCCGAGTCGATGGCGCGTACGGCTGTGGCAAGCGACCGGGTCGGGGAAGCAGGCGGATTTTGCAGGGCCTTGTTCACTACGTCGCTGCCCTCGGCCCGGTACCACCGGACGTACGCGGTCTGGTCGTTCGTCAGCGGTGGAACGGGAAAGTCGTTCCGCAGCCACGCGTTGCCCTCGGTCCCGGAGAAGGGGGCCCGTCCGGAGCGCATTCCCTGGCTACCCTGTCGGGACTCCCACGCCTTGGGCGGCGTGTTCCAACCGTCCTCTGTGGGAGGAGCCTCGGCCAGAGCCAGATTGACGTGGGTGGTGGGGTTGTTCTGCCATTCCTGGATGGCGGTGTGGTGGTCGGGGGTGGTGGTGATGGGCGGGGCGGTGGTCTGGCCGGGTGTGGGTGTGGGTGTGGGGATGAGTGTGGTGGTGGGGGTGTTGTCGGGGGTGTAGGTGCCGCCTTCTTGTTGGTAGGCGGTGTGTGCGGTGTCGAGGTCGTTTTGGGCGGTGCGGGTTTCTGCGGCCGCGTGTTCGGTGATTGTTGTGGCGCGGTTTTGTGCGAGGGGGGTGTCGTTGTGGGCGTCGAGGGTTTCGGCTTGGGCGAGGCGGGTTTGTGCGTGGGCTGCGTCCAGGCGTAGTTGTGCGGCTACGACCATGGAGCCGAGGTAGCCCAGGTCGGTGTAGAAGAGGCCGCGGTCGATGCGGGTGTTTTCCAGGGTGGTTTCGTAGCGGACCACGGCGGTGTTGGCTGCGGCCACCTCACGCTGCGCGGCCTGGATGGGGGAGCGGCCGGTGGTGGCGGGGGTGGTGGGGTCGATACCCGGGGTCGGGGTGGGGCCGAGGTCGGGGAGTTGGGTGAGGTGGACCCGGGTAACGCCGTCCGGTGCCGGTGCGGGGGCGTCGGACATGTCCTCGTCGGAGCCCGAGTCGTCCATGTCTTCGTCGGAGTCCTCTCGCCGGGGCGATGTGGAGTCCAGGTTCATGGCGTCGCCGAGGCCGAGGGCGTTCGAGGCTATTTGTCGCAGGTAGCGGTTGTAGTCCTGTGTGGCGTTTTGGTCCAGAGTGTCCAGAATGTGGTCGATTCCGGCTGTGTGGTTGTTCAGGCCGGGCAGGACGTTCTCTGTTTCCACCTTGTTGGAGAGCGCACGGATAGTGGAGGCCCGCTGGTCGCTTTCCACCGCTTCGTCGAAGGCCCAGCGCAGTTCCTGCGGGGCGTCGAGCGCGGGGGGGTGGGCGAGATGATCGGGCCGGCGGTAGTCGATGCCCATTACCCGGGCCAAGGCGAGTGCGGCCTGGGTCTGGGTGTGGCGATGCTGGCGGGCTTCGGCGAGGCGGCTTTGCGCCTCGAGGTCCGTGGCGCGTTGGTTCGCACTGGTCATGACGCCGGTGATGTAGGTGATCGCGGCGTTGTTGCGCAGGGTGGTGGCGAGGTTGTCCAGTGGTTGTGCCTCGGCTTGGAGGCCGGGGTCTCCGTGTCCGCGGGCGTGCTGAGCCAGGCGCTCGATGGTGGAGGCCTCGCGGTCGGCTTGCAGGGCGCGTTCGTGGGCCGCGCGGATCTGGGGGGAGTCGTGGCCGGGAGGCGGTGTGGGCAGCGAGGTGGTGGAGTCGGTGTTGATGTTGAGGACTTGGGCCAGGCGCAGCGCGTGGGAGCGGTTCTGCTCGGTGAGCTGGTCGATGGCTTGCAGGGTGCGGTCGCGGGTGTTGCGGGGGGTGCGTGAGGGGCCGGTGGAGCCGGGAACGTGGAGGGTGTCGTTTTGGCGGCGGGTGTGGGCCATGGCCTCGACCAGGTAGGTCTGGGCCATGTCGCGGGCTGTTTCCCGTGCGCCCTCGGCGATGTCGGGGAGGTCTTGGGCGTCGAGGTCGGTGTTTCGTGGGAGGGCGAACCCGGGGGTTTGCGCGGCGTCTGCCAGGGCCTGGATCACCGAGGCGTTGCGGCCGGCTTGCATGGCTTGCTGGTAGGCGTCGTGGACCGCGTTGGGGGCCAGGACCGGAGGTTCCCCGAGGCCGGGGAAGGCGCGGCCGGGAATCCGCAGGGTTCGGGCGATTCCCAGCGCTTCCTCTTGGTCGGGGTGCAACTGGTAGGGGGTGCTCTGGCCGACCCGTTCGCGCAAGTGCTGGGCTTCGTCTTGGAGGCGTTGGGCGCGGTCGGTGAGCCAGGCGGCTTCGCGGGGGAAGCCGGTGGCGGTGGCGGTGTTGGCCCAGGTGCGGTAGTCGGCGGCGCGGTCGTTGAGCCGGACGGCGGCGTTGAAGTCGTTCATCGCCAGAGTGCGCAGCTCGAGGGGGATTGATGCCAGGGAGGGCAGGGGCCGCACCGGCAGGACGGGGGAGCGTTCGGTCCTCATGTCCTGGGCCAGCTCGCGTGCCGCGCGTTCGTAGGCGTCGGTGTCGCGTTGGATCTGCTGGTTCAGGTCGGCTTGCCGGGTGAGCAGGTCCTGGTAGGCGGGGGAGTCGAATCCGCCGTCGACGAACACCAGTTCCGTGATTTCTTCTCCGGCGCGTTCGACCTGCCGGTGCAGGGCGTCGATGGTGTGGCGGGAGCGGGCCAGGAGACGGCCGCGTTCCTCGGCCTGGCGGGCGGTGGGGGGCTCGTATGCCGGGGGCAGGTCCCCACGCTGGGCCTCGGAGTAGGAAGGTGGCCGGCCCTCGTTGAAAGCGGCCGCTTCCTGGCGTTCTGTTTCCGCTTCTGCCTGTCTGGCTTGTTCTGTCCGTGCCTCGGAGAAGTGGAACCGGGCCTGGTTGATGCGTTGTTCGTCCGGGGGGTTGAGGAACGCGGCGATCGTTTCGGGCGAGGCGATCGGGGCCATGACGTACCGCACGGCTGCGGCGTAGGCGTGGCTCAGGCTATCGGATTGGCTCCACCGCTGATCGAGGAAGGTCTCGTCGGAGTCGGTGGTGGTGCGGTGCCATTGGTGCAGCTCGTTGCGTTGGCCGAGCACGGGCAGGGCGAAGGCCACCTCGCGTCGGTGTCCTTCTGCTCCGCCCAGCTGCTGGCGCAGGTTCCGCTCGGCGAGGTAGCGGTCACGGAACGTTCGCGCGGCGTCGATGCTGGTGGGGTCGCCCTCATAGTCCCCGAGAAGCCGCACCAACGCGGCGAATTGGATCCGGCTGTCGTTGCGGTGCCGCTGGATTTCTCGCTCGAAGTTGGCGGCGCTTTTTTCATGGTCACGGACGTTTGCCTCGATCGCGTCGAGCCTTCTCGTCGCGGTGTCGATCCTTTCGCGGAGTGCGGTTTGCTGCTGGTCGGCCTCCATAGCGGCCCGGGATGCGGATTCCTGGTGGCGGTGGAGTGCGTCGGCGCGTGTCTGGTGAAGCGAGGCTTCCGCGGTCAGAGAACGTGTCTGTGCGCGAAGCCCGTCGTATTCACCCTCGATCTCACGGACTCGTTGCTCCAGGGACTCGACTCGTTGTTCGACCGGGCCGGTTTGTTGTTGGAGCTGTTGGATCTGCTGTTGCTGGAAGGAACGCGCGGTCGGGAAGGCGAACCCAATCTTGCCGAGCTGTCCGTAGGCTCTGTTGAGCTGTTCGGTGAGGGGGGCGAGTTCTTTTCGGGCGGCGGCGAGCTGTTGTTGGGTGTCGGCGAGCCGGACCAGGACCTCGTCGGATCGGGTGTGTGCCTGCTCGGCGTCGTGGCGGATCTCGTCCGCTGTTTGGCGGGCCTGGTCGGCCAGCACGGCGTAGTCGGTCTGGGATTCGGTGTCGGCCTCGCTGCGGTATTCGGGGGGGAGCAAAGCGTCGAGTTCGTCGTAGGCGTCCTCGACGGCGCGCCACTGCTGGTCGAACTCGGCACGCGCGTTTCTGGCCGTGTTCCTTGCGCTCTCGGCCTCGCGTCGAAGATCGCGTTCCAGAGCGTTGTGCTCGCTGAGTTGGTCCCTGACTTCCCGCAGTTGTTCGATCCGTCTGTCCACAGCGGCGGACAGTTCGCGTGCCTGCGGCATTTCGCGCTGCACCAGGTTGGAGGCCATTCTCAGCCCGACCGCTTCGATGCCCAGGGCAGTGACTGCTTCGCGCGAAGCGTTGAATGCGTGGGCGCGCCCGTTCAGCTCCGCTGTCCTGTGGAGGTTTTCGCGGAAATCGTTCAGGGACAGGGTGAGAGCGAAATCGCCGGCGGGGGTGTAGGGATCGAAGCCCAAGGTTTGGGCCGTTTGCCGGGCGTGGCCGAAGTAGCCACGCAACGGGGCGGGATGGTCGCCGTTGGGGTTGGTGACGTAGGCCTGGATCGACTCGACCAGGGCCTGGCCGACTTCTTGGCGTGTGGTGGCGGCGGCGGCGAGTTGGGCGAGGTGGGCGGCGTAGTCGCGCAGCATGGCCGCGGCCGCGGTGTGGGCGGGGGCCAGGTGGGGGGAGAGGTCTTGGGGCGGGGTGTTGATGAGGGTGGTGACCTGGTCGAGGAGTTCCTGGCGTGTGGTGGCGCCCTGGGGGCCTAGTGCCTCTGCCTGCTGGAAGTCGCGGATATGCGCGGCGGCGTCGCGCAGCGGGGCGAAGGCCGCACGGTCCTGGTCGGTGAGAAGGCTGGGCGGGCCCCCGGCATCGGTCACGACGGTGGCGACCGTTCCGGCGTCGGAGACCGAAGCATCGGAGTCGGTGCCGTCGATGCCGATGTTCTGGTAGGCGGTGAGCAGGCCGGCGTTGCGTTGTTGTTCCTCGTCCACGGCGCGTTGCAGGGCCGTGATCTCGCCGGGGGTGCCCTGTTGGGTGGTGGTGAGGTGGTCCAGGAGCGCGCGGCGTTGGGCGAGGGTCTGGTTGCTTTCGGTGAGTTGGCTGTGGGCTTCGCGTTCGGCGGTCTCGGCGTCGGCGGCCAGGGGGGTGAGTTCGGTGACGTCGGGGGTGATGCCCAGCTGGGTGAGGGTGGTGGCGGTCGCGTCGTCGGCGAAGGCGAACTGGAGACCGGCTTCGATATCGCTTCCGTTGGCGGCTTCGATCGCGGTGACGGCCTCGGCGGTGTGGTGTTGGGCTTGTCGCAGGGATTCGGGGGAGTCCGGGAAGGGGGCGGTGGGGCTGAAGCCGCGGCGGGCGAAGGGGGTGGTCGCGTCGCTGCTGCCGTTGCTGTGGGCGCTGTAGGTGTTGTGCAGGTGGGTGATGTGGGTGGTGAGGCGTTGGATTTCGGTGTTCAGGACGGCGGCGTGGGCGGTTTCTGCGGCGGGAAGGGTGCCGCGCAGGGTTTCCAGACGTGCCCGGTCCTCGTAGGCGGTGGTGAGCTGGTCGAAGATGCGCCTGGCGTTGGGAGTGGCGTTGTGGGTCGGTGTTTGCGCCGGTGATGGCTGGTAGGTGTGCGGGTTGACGTGGAACAGGTCCAGCGCGTTCTGAGCGTGGGTGCGGGCGGTGGCGGTGTGTTGCCGGACGTCGTCGGTGGCGGTACGCGCGTCTTGATAAGAACTCAGGGCTTCGCCCAAACGACCATTGGAGTCGTCGACGGTGAGAGGGAAAGCCGAGATCTGGTCGTCGTCAACGGGACGCCGTCCAGGAGGGGGAACGGTCTGAGACGCATCCCGGAGGGTGGTTTCGGCTTGGTCGGCGATGCGTTGCAGGCGTGCGGTTTCCAGGAGGCCGTCTTGGACCCGGGGGTGGGTTTCGGGCCAGTCGTTGCGAACGCGCTGTTCGTGGAGTGTGGTCTCGTGGCGGAGGAGGTCGGCGTTGGCTCGTGCGACCGCTTCGCGTGCCCGCTCGACCGGGGTCGTGGCGGGGCCGGTCTCGGGTGCGGGTCGGCCGAGGGGGGTGAGGCCGGGGTCGGGGAGTTGTGCGGTGTTGACCTGGATGTCGTTGTCGGAGGAGGGGGCCTCGCTCATGGACTCGTCGGAGTCGGAGGCCTCGTCGGAGGATTGGTTGTGGGGTTGTTGGTAGCCCTGGTGGGCGTCGCCCAGGGGGGCGGGTTGCCATCCGGGGGCAGGGGTCCAGCCGGTGGGCACGATCTCGATCTCGACGAACCACAGGGGGCGTGGTTCGCTGCTTTCGCTGGGGAAGGCTTCGCGCTGGTAGGCGGCGTGGAAGAGGAGGCTCAAGCCTCGGGGGATGATGAGTTCGCGTTCGTCGTAGCCGTGTCGGGAGTAGGGCATGGCGCTCAGGACAGGCAGGCCCTTGGGTGCGCGTATCACGGCGTAGAGGTCGCGTTCGGCCGGGGAGCTGTTGCCCACGGCGGTGGAGAGGTAGTTGTTGTCGGAGTGGACGGTGCCCACCAGTGCCCGCATGGAGGCGGGGTCGTTGAGGTCTGCGCCCAGGCGTTGGATGAAACCTTCGCGAAGGGCGCGGTGCAAGAGGACGGAGTCGGGGAGCGTGGCTTGGGAGATCGCTGAGTCCAGGCCGGACACCAGCTCCAGGAACAGGTTTTCCTCGCCCCTTTCCACGGTTCCGTCGGTCAGGCCGTCCAGGACCGTCATGTAGTCGTCGCCGGTGTAGCGGGTGACGGCGTCCCTCGCGGTGGGGGACAGACCGGTTGCTTGGGGTTCCAGCGTGGTCATAGCCCAGTTGACGGCGTCGTCGTTGTCGGTGAAGCGCAGGGTGGCGGCCATTCCGACTCCGCCGGGCTCTTCGGTGGTACCTGTCCAGAGAGGGGCGGGTGCGAGTTGTTCGCGGATGTCGGGGGTGTCCGAGTCGGTGCTCATCGCGTCCGAGTCGGTTTCCTGGTTGGAGGAGTCGCTTCGCAGTGCTTCCTCGGTCAACCACTGGGAGAAGTCGACGTCGGGGGTGTGGGCCATGTTGACGCGCAGGTCGTTGGGGCCGTCGTGCTGGGGTGGTGCGGTGTCGGTGGTGTTGCGGAGGGTGGTTTCGGCTTGGTCGGCGATGCGTTGCAGGCGTGCGGTTTCCAGGAGGCCGTCTTGGACCCGGGGGTGGGTTTCGGGCCAGTCGTTGCGAACGCGCTGTTCGTGGAGTGTGGTCTCGTGGCGGAGGAGGTCGGCGTTGGCTCGTGCGACCGCTTGGCGTGCCCGCTCGACCGGGGTCGTGGCGGGGCCGGTCTCGGGTGCGGGCCGGCTGGTTGGGTCGAAGTCGGGGAGTTGTGCGGTGTAGACCTGGACGTCGTTGTCTGAGGAGGGGGCCTCGCTCATGGACTCGTCGGAGTCGGAGGTCTCGTCGGAGGATTGGTTGTGGGGTTGTTGGTAGCCCTGGTGGGCGTCGCCCAGGGGGGCGGGTTGCCATCCGGGGGGCGGGGTCCAGCCGGTGGGCACGATCTCGGCCTCGACGAACCACAGGGGGCGTGGTTCGCTGCTTTCGCTGGGGAACGCTTCGCGCTGGTAGGCAGCGTGGTAGAGGACGTCCAGGCCTCGGGGGATGATGAGTTCGCGTTCGTCGTAGCCGTGTTGGGAGTGGGGCATGGCGTCCAGGACGGGCAGGCCCTTGGGTGCGCGTATCACGGCGTAGAGGTCGCGTTCGGCCGGAGAGTTGTTGCCCACGCTGGTGGAGAGGTAGTTGTGATTGGTGTGGACGGTGCCGACCAGCGCTTGCATGGAGGCGGGGTCGTTGAGGTCGGCGCCCATGCCGCGGATGGCGAGTTCGCCGACAGCGCGGTGTAGGAGGACGGACTCGGGGAGGAGGGCCCGGGTGACGGCCGAGTCCATATCGGCGACCGTTTCCAGGAAGAGGGTTTCGTCGCCCTCGTCGACTGTTCCGTCGAGTAGTCCCTCTCGGACCATGTCGTAGTCGTCGCGGGTGTATCGGAAGACGGTTTCGCTCTCGTTGGTCGGGAGGGTTCCTTCCTGGGGTTGTAGTGCGGTAATGGCCCAGTTGACGGCGTCGTCGTTGTCGGTGAAGCGCAGGGTGGCGGCCATTCCGACTCCGCCGGGCTCTTCGGTGGTACCTGTCCACAGAGGGGCGGGTGCGAGTTGTTCGCGGATGTCGGGGGTGTCCGAGTCGGTGCTCATCGCGTCCGAGTCGGTTTCCTGGTTGGAGGAGTCGCTTCGCAGTGCTTCCTCGGTCAACCACTGGGAGAAGTCGACGTCGGGGGTGTGGGCCATGTTGACGTGGAGGTCGTTGGCGCCTGGGTGGGTGGCCGCTTGGGGGGTGAGGGTGTTCCTGGTGGTGGTCGGGTTGGTGGTTTCCCCGTTGGTGGTGGTCTGGCCGGGTGTGGGGATGAGTGTGGTGGTGGGGGTGTTGTCGGGGGTGTAGGTGCCGCCTTCTTGTCGGTAGGCGGTGTGTGCGGTGTCGAGGTCGTTTTGGGCGGTGCGGGTTTCGGCTTGGGCGCGTTCGGTGATGGTTGTGGCGCGGTTTTTGGCGAGGGGGGTGTCGTCGCGGGCGTCGAGGGTTTCTGCGTGGGCGAGGCGGGTTTGTGCGTGGGCGGCGTCCAGGCGTAGTTGTGCGGCTACGACTGTGGAGCCGAGGTAGCCCAGGTCGGTGTAGAAGAGGCCGCGGTCGATGCGGGTGTTTTCCAGGGTGGTTTCGTAGCGGACCACGGCGGTGTTGGCCTCGGCGACCTCACGCTGCGCGGCCTGGATGGGGGAGCGGCCGGTGGTGGCGGGGGTGGTGGGGTCGATACCCGGGGTCGGGGTGGGGCCGGTGTGGGTGAGCGCGGTGTAGATGGACGGCCCGGCGTAGGTGGTGGAGCTTTCCCCGGTATCCGGGTAGAAGATGGCGTCCCACGAAGCCTTGACCTGGTTGAGGAATCTGGCTTTGTCGGCGAATTTTTGGAGTCGTTCTGTTTTTCCGGTGCCCCTGTAGTCAACTTTCGGGTAGAAAGTGTCGTCTTTGGCGAGTTGGGTGAGTTTGTTGTTGTTGTAGGCGTCGAGGATTTTTTGGACTTTTCGCTCTCTCATGTGACTGAGGATGGGTGTAGCGGTTTTGAGGTACTGGGCGGTGGTGAGGGTGTGGGAGGTTGTGGAGGTTTCTTGGTTGGTCGGGTATTGGCTTTCCAGGTAGGCGACGACCTGGTTGAGGAATCTGGCTTTGTCGGCCGAACTTCTGATTTGTTTTTGTTCTCCGGTGCCGTTGAGGTCGGCGTGTGGGCGGAAGTTTTTGTCTTTGGCGAGTTGAGTGAGGGTTTCGTTGTTGTAGGCGTCGAGGATTTTTTGGACGTTTTGTGGGTGGGTGTTTTTGAGGATGGGTACGGCGGTTTTGAGCTGCTCGATGGTGATGGGGGTGCGGGGGGTTGTGGTGGGGGTGTGGGAGGTTGTGGAGGTTTCTTGGTTGGTCGGGTATTGGCTTTCCAGGTAGGCGACGATCTGGTCGAAGAGTCTGGTTTTGTCGGCGGTCCTTTTGAGTTGTTTTTGTTCTCCGGTGCCGTTGAGGTCGGCGTTTGGGCGGAAGGTATGGTCTTTGGCGAGTTGGGTGAGGGTGTTGTTGTTGTAGGCGTCGAGGATGGTCTGGATTGTTCTTGGCTGGGTGTTTTTGAGGATGGGTACGGCGGTTTTGAGCTGCTCGATGGTGGTGAGGGTGGAGGGGGGCTGGGTAGCGCGGTTCTTGCCTTTGTCGAGGCGCGGGGTTTGGCTGGCGGTGTCGTCGTGGAAGTTGGTGCTGGGGCCAGGTTGGGTGAGGTAGGTGTCGGTGGGGTTGATACCGAAGGTGCTGGGCGGAGGCCAGGTCGTGTGCGTGGAGGTGGAGCTGGTGGCGGGGGCTGTCCAGTCCATGGCCTGGGTCGGACCGGTGTGGGGGGCGGTGCTGTAGGGGGTGGTGCTGTATTGGGGGGTGCTGTATTGGGGGGTGGTGCTGTATTGAGTGGTGTTGTAGGGGGCGGTGCTGTACTGGGTGGTTGTTTCCTCAGCGGCGTTGATGAGGAAGGAGGGGCCGACGAGGTCGTCGCTGGTGGGTGAGGCGAGGTTGAGGGTGTCGAGGTCGTAGTAGTTGGGGTCGTAGTTGGCGGGGTTGGACCAGTCGATGTCCATGGGGTCGGGGGTCCCGGCCATGTTGACGCTCAGGTCGTTGGGTCCGGTGCGGGTGGCCGCTTGGGGGGAGAGGGTGTCCCTCGTAGCGGTCTGGTCGGTGGTGGTTTCCCCGGTGGTGGTCTGGTCGGGGGTGGTGTCGGTGGGCCGGCTGGGGGGTGGGGTGAGGGTGTGGTGGGGGGTGTTGTCGGGGGTGGAGGTGCCGCCTGCTTGTTGGTAGGCGGTTTGTGCTTGGGCGAGGTCGTTTTGGGCGGCGTCCAGCGCGTTGTAGGCGTCTTCGGTTTCTTGGCGTCGTGTTCTGTTGTCTGTGTCGTACAGGCGTGCGGTGGCCAGGCGGGTGTGGGCGTGTGCGGCGTCGAGGTTCAGTTGTGTGGCGATGACGCGGGAGCCGAGGTAGCCCAGGTCGGTGGGGGGAAGGTCGCGTGCGGCGCGGGTGTTTTCCAGGGTGGTCTCGTAGCGCATCACGGCTGCTTGGGCCGCAGCGGCCTCGCGTTTCGCGGCCTCGATGGGGGAACGCTCGGTTGGGGTGGTGGTGTTCTCGGGTGCGGGCCGACCGGTGGGGTCGAGGCCGGGGTCCGGGACGCGGGCCATATTGACCTGGACGCTCGGGTCCCGCTGCCATTCGGTCAGGGTCGCGTCGATGCGGCTCGGGGACACGAACTGGCTGAAGGCGTCGGAGTCCACCGACGAAGGCGTCAACGCCTCCGAGAACCGACGGGTCACCTCGCTTGCGCGACGGGGGTCGGGCGTCGGCGGCTCCTCGGGACGGGACCGTGTGTTCTCCCCGTCCCGGCTGCCGTCGCCCTGGCGGTCGTCGCCGGGAGTGGCATCGGTCCTGGGGGAAGGATTTTGGTCGAGGCTGTCGAGGGCCGCGCGGCGGGCCTCGACCCAGGTGGTGAACGCCGTCTCGAATTTCGCCTTGGCGTCGTCGTACTTCCGTTGCTGGGCGGTGTAGGCGTCCTGGGCAGCCGTGTCCCGTGGATCGGCGACGACGTCCTTGACCAGGTTCGGGAGCAGCGCCCGCTCGGCGTAGTAGTCCTTCTCGGCGGTGGCGAGGTCCTGCTGTGCCTTCTCCAGGCCGTCCCAGCGGTCGGCGTCCAGCCGGTCGCCGTCGAGGAGGCCGAGACGCCGGGCGTCGTCCTGGTCCAGCCACATCGTGACCGTGCTCTCGGTCTCGGCGGCACCCCGGGTCGTCGCCTTCCCGATACCGGCGAAGGCCGCCCCGGTCTGCTCGGCGCCGACCAGCCAGTGGGTGGGGACCTCCACCAGGTAGGAGCGCTTGGAGGCCGTGTCGGGGCCAGGTACGGGGCGCCCGGACTCGTTGGTTCCGTCGATGCGGATGGCGCCCTGGGCGCTCTCGGCACCGACGACGGGCCCTCCCACGAGGAGGGTGCCCGGCAGGCTGGTGCTGTTGTCGACCCCGGATCCTCCGGGATTGGCGCCGGGGGCGGGGGCCCCGGGCCCGCCGCCGTTCTCGGCCAGCCACGCGATGGGACGGGCGCCGAAGTTGAGGCCGGCGGAGAAGGACCGTGACACCAGGTTCAGGGAGAGGTCGTCCCGTGCGCTGGGGGCGGTGATGCTGGAGTCCACGGCGACGTCGACGAGCGTCGCCCGGTCGAAGTCGGGACGCGCCTTCACGGTCCAGTTGGTGGTCGCGGTGTCCATGGCGCGGGCGGTGTCGATGTCCACCAGGCGGGCGCCGTCGCTCCTGGAGAGGTCGGTGGCGTCGCCGAAGAAGGCCTTGAGGGGGATGTCGCCGAGAGCGGCGGCGACGGTGTCGTTGCCCTGGTCGATCTCCGCCTTTTCGAGCGCGTACTTCTTCGCCTCGGCTACGGCCTCGGGGGTGAGGGGGCCGGTGTGGTCCCACCCGTAGGTCTTGGCCAGGGCCACGTAGCCGGCGTCGCGTACGGCGGCACCCTGGTCCTGGATGTTCAACGGCGCGTTGTTCACCCGGGCGGCCCGGTTCGCGGTGGACGCGTCGGCGTCGTCGCGCCAGCTCCCGGTGGGGTCGACCACGTTGGTCGGTGTCGGTGTCGGTGTCGGCTGGGGGGCCTCCGCACCGTCGCGCGTGCCGGTGCCGTCGGCCTCGTCGCGGGCCCCGGTTCCCTCGGCCCCGTCCGAGGCGGTGTCCTGGTCGACCAGGTCGAGGTAGGAGGAGGCGAAGGCGTCCTGTACGGAGTTGTGGTCGCCCTCAACGGTGATGCTCCGGTCACCGTAGGTCATGGTGAGCCGGACGTGGGTCGGGGTCTCGGTGACACCGTACGGACCGTCGAGCTTCGTGGTCCACGAGCTGTTCTCGGTGGGGCCGGTGATGGAGCTTTCCGAGGTGGAGACCCCGATTCCCCCCGCGGCGACCGGGCTGATGTGGTTCACGCGCGGCTGCACCAGCTGCGCGGGGTAGTTCCCCTCGTGGTCGGCGTCGGGATGGGGCCCCGGCGGGTGGTAAAAGCCTTCGCCGCGCACACCGAACGAACTGGAGGTCCCCTTGGTCACGTATCGGCCGTCGCTCACGGACTGCTCGTGCGAGAGGCTGCCGTTGCCGCCCAGCTGGACGACCGTGGGGGTCCCCCGCACGGCCTCGACCGTCACCGTTCCGTGCTTGGTCAGGCCAAGGCGGAGGGGAATCCGGGAACCGATGGGACGCAGCTTGACGGCGACGGTCCCAGGGGTGTCGGTGCTGTGCGTGATCTGCGCGGAGATCTCCCCGAGCACCGACTCCCGGCTCTGGCCGGTCAGCTCGTACTTGTCGGCGCGGAGCTCGTTTGCGAGCTTCACCCCGGTGGAGTCGGCCGTGGCGGGGTCAACCGTCGAGTCCGCCGCTACGGCGGGGGGAGTGGGGGTGCTGTTGAGGTGGTGCCCGTGGCTCTCGTAGCCGGGGCGGACCCGGAACCGGTCCGCGCCTAGTTCGGGGTTGGGCTGGGTGGTGGGCTGCCCGGTCGCGGGGTCGACCGCGTCGTTGACCAGGTCCGCGTGGTAGAGCGCGTGCAGGGGGGCGAAACCGAACTCCGCGCCGGGGGCGTCGGTCTGGTTGCCGCGGTAGTGCTTGTCCTGTGTCGGGCGGCTGACGTTGGCTACGAAGTCGTACTCGTCGCGGACCTCCGTGGACTCGGTGAGCCGGAGGTCGGCGGTGTAGGGCCGCACCCCGCCCTGGGGGGTGAAACTCGTCTTCTGCTCATAGACCGGAATGCCCAAGGCGCCCTTGGACCACGTCTTGTCCCCGCTGACCGGGTTGACGCTGACCTGGGGGACCGGGACCTTCACGGTGCTGGGGCTGGTCTTGCCGTTGTTGGCGGCCTTCAGGTCCCGCGCGGGCTCGTTCGCGTTGACCGTGCCCCGGATCTCCAGGTCGCCGCCGAAGGAGTGTGACGCCCCCTTGCTCCTGGCGAAGCCGTTGCTGCGAGCGGATTCGGTGGTGAACTTCCCGGAGGGGAGGATGTCGTGGAAGACCACACCGGTGCGGTCGGCGTGCACGGCCGCCGTGTGCCGGCCGCTGAACATGAAGTCGCGCATCCAGTTGCGCGCCCGGTGCCCGGGGCCGGCCTTCCCGGCGTCCCGGGTCCCCCCCAGGATCTCCGAGGAGAAGTGGGTCGACGTGAAATCGTGGCCGGCGGCGCTCTTGAGGAAGTTCTGCAGACCGGGGGCGTCCGCCAGCAGGCCGTACAGCCGTTGGCGCAGGGTCGTCCCGCCCGCCCGCGTCGTGATGCCGTCGGTGATGGTGGGAACGGAGTCGAGCGCCGCCGCCTCCGGGCTCCGCTGGTCGGCGCCCAGCGGCGGCCGGGCGCCGTTGATCAGGTCGCGCACACGCGCCGCCGGGACGGCGGTGGGCTCGGCGTCGTCCACCGGGGAGTTGCGTCCGGAGGCAGGAGCCTGCTCCTGTCCGGGGTCCGAAGCGTGCCGAGCGTCGGCCCGGGGGTCGTTCTGCGCGGGGCTCTCCAGCTCCATCCGCCCCTGGATCGGAGTGTCCTTCAGCAGGTCGACGCGGTGTCCGTCGTATCCGGGGCGGTTCTTCGCGACGGCCTCCCGCGCCTCTGGGAGGAGGTCGTCGGTCTTGCGGAATTTGCCCATCTCCGCATGGAAGTCGAGGGAATAGCGCCAGATGTCGGTGTCACCCTTGTTGGTGATCGTCCCCGCGCTCTTCATCTTGGTCTCGGTCTCCAGACCCGTCGCGGTCTGGTACTGGTACTGGAGCTGGCCGCCGCCGCCCGCCTGGAAGCGCGCGATCCCCCGCGCGTCGCGGTTCGGCATGTCCCGGTACATCGCGCGCACCCGGGCGCGGACGCGGTGGCTGCGTTCGTGTTCCTCCAGCTTGCGGTTTCCCTTGGCGCCTCCGCCGCTCGTCTCCGTGTGGTGTTTGGTGACGGTCCCGGCGAACTGGCGGTCGCTGGGGGTGGCGCCGAGCCGGACGGTGATGATGTCGGGTGTGATCCATCCCTGCTTGTCGGCGTTCCACGGGTTGAAGTTCGCCAGGTCGGGGTTGACGAAGGTCGTCTCGAACAGGTGGACGTCGATGCCCTCGTTGACCCACTCGTCGGCGCGGCCGTTCAGGTTGCTCTCGGAGATCTGTTCCAGGATCTGCGCGGTGTTGTACAGCGCGATCTCGTGGTTGCGACGGAGAAGCCGCTCGCGGGTGAACCGGGACGGGGTGGTGCCCTCGTCGACGGTGGAGGGACGCAGCGCGTAGTCGGCGGGCAGCCGGGAGAGATCGGGGATGACCAGCCCCGGGTACTCCTGCGCGATCCCCCTGAGGACCCGGTGGGCGTACTCCTGGACGACCGTGCGGGGAGGACCGGTGGGCGGGGGTGCCTGCTCGGAGGTGGAGGGGTCCGTCCGCCCGGAGGCCTCGGTGCCCTGGGTGGTCCGTCGGGACAGCGGGCTGGTTTCGGTCGCCGGGTCGGTGCTCCCCCTCCTCTGCCCGGCCCCGGCGGTGCTCCGGTACTGGCTGCCGTCCTCCCAGCTGATGCCGCGGATCGGGGTGCCGCCGAAGTGCTCCGGGCGGTCGGGACCCAGGTGGGGGTAGGGGGGGAGGTGGTCGACCCGTGCGTCGGCGTCGGCGCGGTTGGCGTCGGGGTCGGCGAGCAGGCGCGCGTCCTCCAGGCTCAGGACCTCGGTGGTCCTCCCGGTGAAGCGGTGGGGGGTGGACTCGCCGTCGAACTGCACGTAGTAGGTGCGGTCCACGTCGTACATCGCCGCGTCGTCGAAGTGGGTGACCCGGTTGCGCGACCCCTTGGCCAGCTGGACCGTTCCGGTGGAACGCTCACGGCCATGGCGGTAGTCGACCATGGGCGCGTCGGCGCGCAGCTGGTGGAAGAACAACTGGGCGATGAACCCGAAGCCGATGCCGGGGTTGAAGAAATCGCTGCGCTTGAAGGTGTTCTCGATCTCCTTGTCGGAGTTCACACCTGTTTCCACGTTCAGGCTCGCCGGCGTGTCGGGCAGGCGGGTGAGTTCGGTCGGGACCGACCACACGGTCATGACGCGTTCCCGGCCGGCCCCGTCCGCGACCTCCAGGTAGACCGGTCCCTTCGTCATCGTCTTCATGCTCTTGCGGAAGGAGTCCGTGGACAGCTTCGTCTGGATCTCGTGGGACGCCTTCGACCAGTCGTTGCCCCGCAGCCGGTCGACGACCTTCCGGGTGAAGCGCGCCAGTCTGTTGCCGCTCTCCGGCTTCGGTTTGAGCTGGTCGACCACCCAGTCCGCGATCGTGGGCCGGTCCCGGCCGGCCCCGGCCTCGGACGGGCCGTCCTGGGAGGGGGCGAGGCGGATGTTGTCGACGGACGCGACGTGTCCTCCGCCGAGGCGGATTCCGGCGTTGCCGGCGGGGCCGTCCGACGTCCGCGTGTCCTGGAACGGGTCGTTCAGGACGATGTGGTCGGGGGCGGTGGAGGTGCGGTCGCCGAGTTCGACGGTCATGGTCAGGCCGTCGGGGACCGTCGCGGTCTGGCGGGTCTCCAGGCCGACGCCCTGCCGCTCCTCGCCGGTTGTCTCCGAGGGGGCGCCTTGCTCGGTGGTCTCCGGCGCGAGAACCAGTTCCGCGCTCAGGTCGGCGGTGTAGTCCACCGCGCGTCCGCCCACGGCGGCCTTGCTCGTGGACCCCGTGTCCCTGCCGACGATCTCCGAGGAGGACGGCAGGCCCAGGCCCGCTTGGAGGGAGACGAGGAACGCGGGGCCGACGGAGACGTTCACGGTGGGGATGGGCACGAGCGGGTTGACGTAGACGATCACGCCCGCGGCCCGGTGCGTGGCCGCGGTACGGCCGTCCTGGTGGATGACGGTCTTCCCGGCCGAGTCGGAGTCGGACAGGCCGGGGGTCGGATCGTTTTTCCCGGGGATTCCGGCGAGGGGGCGCCACTGGTTGTCGCTGGACGTGAGCCGGAGTGTCGCCGAACGCCCGTCGACCGTGACGGTGTGCCCGCCGCTGTTGAAGAAGGGGCGCCTGTCCTGTGTGAAGGCGGTGGTGAAGGCATCGCGGAACGCTTGGGGGAGCTGCTGGTCGAACCGGTCCAGCAGCGCGGGGAAGCCGCTGCGGCCCTGCTCCCCGCCGGTGTTCAGGGTGACCCGCCGGTCTGCCAGGAGTTCGCTGGGGAGCAGGTGGTCCAGGGAACGGGTGTAGGTACCGCGGTCGTCGTCGCGGGTACGGCCCGACTCCTGTTCGAGCCGGGTGATCTCCTCCGAGAGCCGCCGGCGGTCGCCGTCGAGGTCGCCGAGGGCCCTGACCCGGCCGTCGTCCTCGGCGAAAGCGCTCCGGTGCCGCTCGGCCTCGGTCTCGGTGTTCTCCTTCTTGGCGGTGGCGTCGTCGATGGCGTCGATGACCGAGCGGTGCGTGGTCTCGTGGACCCGGTTCTCCTCCTCGGCGCGTCGGCTCTGCTCGGAGAGCTCCCGGTGTTCCTGCTCCAGACGGTCGGCGGTGGCACGCTCCTCGGCCAACCGCTGGTCGATCCGCTCGCGCTGCGCGGTGTGGTCCGGGGCGTCCTGGGGGAGGGAGTCGCGTTCCTGTTCGAGTCGGGTGATCTTCTCCCGCTGCCGCTCGGCCTCGGCGCCCTTCTCCTCGGACAGTTGCCGGGCTTCCTCGGCGCGTGCGCCCGTCGCCTGCGCCGCCAGCTCGGTGTGGTCGCTCACCGTCCTGAGGTGGTCCAGGTGGGCGTCCCACAGCCGCGAGGTGGCGTCCAGGGTCTGCCTGCCCAGTTCGACGGCCTTCTGCAAGGACTCGTTGTGGGCCTGGCCGGCGGTGATGAGGTCGAGCTCGTCGCGTTTCTGGTTGCGCTGGTCGCGGTCGAGGTCCCGCTGGGCGGACTCCGCTTTCCTCTCGGCTGCGGCCACTTCGCGGTCACGCCGGGAGACGGTGTCCGCGTAGGCCCGCCGCTGGTCGCTGTGGCGGCGTTCGTCCCGGTCGGCGGCGCGTTCGGCCCGTCGCTGGTCGCGGGCGTCGGCCGCCGCCTTGTCGCCGGCCTCCTTGAGTGCCTGGCTGAGGCTCGGGACGAGTGCTTCGGCGTTGTCCTCCAGCTGTTCGGCTCGGGCCAGCAGTTCGCGGGAGTTCCTGGAGGCGTCCTCGCGCACCTGGTCGGCTTCGACCAGCAGATCCCCGGCACGGCTGGAGGCGGTCTCGCGCACCTGGTCGGCTTCGGCCCGCAGCTCCCGGGCACGGTCGGCGTCGTTCTCCAGCTGTTCGGCTCGGGCCAGCAGTTCGCGGGAGTTCCTGGAGGCGTCCTCGCGCACCTGGACGGCTTCGGCCCGCAGCTCCCGGGCACGGCTGGAGGCGGTCTCGCGCACCTGATCGGCTTCGCCCCGCAGCCCCGCGGCCTCGCCGCGCAAGCGCGTGCGTTCCGTCGGAGCGTGGGCGAGTGCCTCCCGGGCGTCCGTGGCCGCCCGGTCGGAGGCGGCGGCCTGCCGACCGAGTTCGTCGGCCCTCTCCCGTGAGTCCGTCGCGCGCTGCTGCGCGGCCTCGACCCGGGAGTCGGCCTGATCGACCCGGTTCTGCCAGTCCGAACGGGCCGTCTCCGCCTCGGTGCGTGCCTGGTCCCGCACCGAGGCGGAGTGGGCGGCCGCGTCGGCGGACTCGTCGGCCCTGGAGGCGGCGGCGAGGAGTTCCTGCTGGGTGCGGTCGCGCGTGGCGGCGGCCTCCCCGTAGGCGGTGTTGAGGTCCTCGACCTCTTGCCGGCGTTCCTGGAGGGTGTCGACTCTGGCCTGGATCTCCGGGGACACGGGGAGGGGGACGGAGGGCTCGACGGTGCGGTCGGAGTCCGAGGACTCCCGTCCGGGCGGGCCGTCGTCGCCCGGCTGCTGGGGATCGGTGCCGGTGGTCTCCGCTCCGGTCCGGTCCCCTTCCGTGCCGGTGGTACCGCCCTCGGTGGCCGGGGTTTCCTGGGTGCTCCGGGTGGTCTGCCCGCTCTCCGTCGCGGTGCGCTGGTCCTGTGCGGGAGGGCCGTCGCTCGTGCGGGGCCGGGGCTCGCCCCCCTCGGTGGTGACGGAGGAGGGGTCAGTGCCCGCGTTCCCCTGGACGGTGGGAACGGGGGGAGGGCTCGTGGGAGCGGCGGGCGGAGGAGTGGCGGTGGCGGAGCGGTCGCCGTCCCCGCTGCGCTGGCCACCGGAGGTCTGCTGGTTCTGTGTGCCGCCGGGGGCGGTGCTGGGCTGCGGGGGGGTGGGGACGACCGGGGCGGGGGGCTGCTGGGTGACGAGGGGGGCCTGGAGGCCGCCGCCGGTGGTGGTGATGTCGTGCAGGACGTTGACGGTGATCGGTTCGGCGCTGAACCCGGGCAGGGCGGAGAAAGGGAAGGGCGTGTCCGCGTAGGGGTTGTTCAGCGACTCCAGGAAGGGGCCGGGGAGGAAGCCGTTGTCCTTCTTGGGGTCGAGGACGAACTCGGGGGGCGGCTGCCAGGAGCGGTTCGCGTCCGGGGCCTGGGGGGCGGGACCGGGGACGTCGTCGTAGAGGGAGAAGTCGTCGGACGTGTCCGAGTCGTCGGCGTTCGGGAGGGGAGTGTTGTTCCGAGACGTTTCCCCAGGGGCGGGGGCGCCCGCGGTCTCGGCAGCGGACTGCTCGGAGCGGTTGGCGGGTGTTGGGGTGGGGGCGCTCTGCGTGCGGGTCCCGTTGCCGGAGTTCTGCGATCCCTCGGTGGTGTTTTCCGTGGTGTTGGGGTTGTTGATGGTGATGTCGGGGGTGGCGTGGTCCCCGTTTTCCCCATTGTTGTTCTGGTCGCGGGTGTTGTTGCCGTTGTTGCTGTCGGTGGGAGGGGTGTTGTCGGGGTTGTTGGGCGGGGTGGTGTTGTTGGTGGTGTTTTCGGGGGTGGGGGCGTTGGTGAGGTTGATGTCTCCCATGCTTTTGATGGCGTTGATGGTGGTGATGCCGCCGATGGTGGCGATGTGTTGGAGGGCTCCGGTGGAG
>NZ_BSQG01000017.1 GCF_030268225.1 Nocardiopsis ansamitocini
CGGCGCTGAAGTTGTTGACCAGCATCTCGAAGCCGGACTTGATCCGCGGCTGCACCACGCCGTCGAACAGCTTCATCAGGTACGCCGCCAGCGGACCGATGATCATGGCGCCCAGGAACATCGGGATGTCGGCGCCCACCACGATGCCCATGGTGGCGATGGCGCCGACCACGGCGCCGCGCTGGTCGTGGACCATGCGTCCACCGGTGTAACCGATGAGGACCGGGAGCAGGATGTTGATCATCGGTCCAACGAGGGCCTCAAGGGTCTCGTTGGGGAACCAGCCGGTGGGGATGAACAGCGCGGTGATCAGGCCCCAGGCGATGAACGCCCCGATGTTGGGCATCACCATGCCGGCGAGGTGGCCGCCGAAACGCTGAATCACCGCCCGACTGTTGGTGAACTTCGAGGGGGCTTCTGAGGTGGACACTTACGACCTCCTGGGAGGCTTTCAGGCAGCGCTGAGGAGAACCATCGGCGTGCCGTTGCTTGCGGTGGGGAGGCGGCGCTCGGGGTGTCGGCGCCGCGGGGTGGGGCGGGGCTGTGTGCCTCGCCCCTGTTCGGTTGTGTGCGGGTGGGGCCCGGGGTCAGGGAGCTCCGTCAAGCGGGTGGTTCGAGGGCTTAGACCATGACAACCCTCGGACCCAGCGCACCGATCTCATCGGCGAGTCCGTCCGCCAGACCGTTGTCGGTGATCAGGCAGTCGAAGTCGTCCACGGTGGCGAACCTGGTGAAGTGGTCGTTGCCGACCTTGGTGTGGTCCGCGAGCAGAACCGCACGCCTGGACGAGCGGATCATGGCCCGTTTGACCATGGCCTCGGCGGTGTCGGGCGTGGTCAGCCCGCGCTCCACCGAGACGCCGTTGGTACCGATGAAGGCGACGTCTACGTAGGTCTCCTCCAGCGCCTGGAGAGCCCAGCTGTCCACCGTCGCCTGCGTACGGGTCCGCAGCCGGCCGCCCAACAGCATCAGGTTGATGTTGGTGCGCGGGGTGAGGGTGAACGCTATTGACAGGGAGTTGGTAACCACCGTGAGTTCCCGGTCGGTGGGGAGCTGCTCGGCGAGACGGCCCGTGGTGGAGCCGGCGTCGAGCAGGATCGCACCGTCGTCGGGCAGCTCCATGAGAGCCGCTTTGGCGATGCGCTCCTTCTCCTGGGTCATCACGGAGTCCCGAACGGTCAGGGTCGGCTCGAACCCCAGCCGTTCCACCGGTATCGCCCCTCCGTGCACCCGGCGCAGCACGCCGTGGCGCTCCAGAGCGGTGAGGTCGCGGCGGATCGTCTCGTAGGTCACCTCGAACTCCGAGGCGAGCAATGCGACGTCGACACGGCCGTCCCGGCGGGCACGCTCGAGAATCAGCCGTTGGCGTTCTTCTGCGTACATGTGGGATCACCTGTGTTTCACTGTGGTTTTGGTTGATATTAGAAGGGTGACGCATGGCACACAAGGGCTGATGCAACTTATTTTTGTGTTTACGTGGTTTTTTTGTGGTTCAGCTAGCCAATGTCCGCCATCCGCAACCACGAAGTCACCTTGAGTGGACGATAAGCCACACGACCCAACCCGGGAGCAAGCGGGGCCTCTCCCTGGCCATCGCCCGACACGCCGTGCC
Organism: Nocardiopsis ansamitocini; assembly: GCF_030268225.1. Lineage (GTDB taxonomy): Bacteria > Actinomycetota > Actinomycetes > Streptosporangiales > Streptosporangiaceae > Nocardiopsis_D > Nocardiopsis_D ansamitocini. The sequence goes on from NZ_BSQG01000017.1 coordinate 1,613, forward strand.
ACGAAACGGAAAGCGGCAGGTTCTGTCCGCACCGAAGGCCGCCCGCGATCCCACAAAGCCCACAACGGGGACGGCCGTCAAGCACACATCGAGCATGCCCACTTTTTAGACACTCTGGGTATTCACCCGCACACCTTGGGTAGCGTTGCGCGCGGAGCCTGTCGCCGAACCGAGGAGAACCCCGTGCGCATCACCCGAACCGCCGTGTCCGCGGCCGCATCGGTCCTGATCCTGGCGGGATGCCAGCCGGTCGACGAGGAATCGCTGATGCAGGACGCGGAGGAGACAACAGCGGCGGCACCGGTCGACGCGAGCGCCTCCCCGACCGTCTCGGTGTCGGAGGTCTTCCAGACCTATGACTCCACCGCCAAGGCGTCCACCTACGACCCGGCGGTGCCCGAGGGCTCCTCCGTGCAGATCGAGGTGGAGCCTGAGGGGGAGGGAACCCGGTTCATACTGATCGCCAAGGGGCTGGAGCCCGACCGCGCCTACGGGGTCCACCTGCACACCGCCCCTTGCGGCGCCGACCCCAACGACTCCGGTCCGCACTACCAGGACAAGGCCGACCCCAACCAGCCCTCCACCGACCCCGCCTACGCCAACCCGGAGAACGAGGTGTGGCTGGACCTGCACACCGACGCGGACGGTGGCGGCTCGGCGCAGAGCGACGTCGACTGGAAGGTGCGCCCCGGCGAGGCCCAGTCCGTCGTCATCCACGCCGAGCACACCCACACCGAACCCGGCAAGGCCGGCACCGCCGGCGACCGACTGGCCTGCGTGCAGGTTCCGCTCTGACGGCCGCACACCGCTCCGCCCCGGGTGCGCCGACCGGCTCCGGCGCACCCGCACCCGGCTAGTGGCGCAACCCGATGGTGGCGCTGGCACGGCGCTGCGCCGTGGGACGCCAGGGCAGCGGCACCAGGTCACCGAGGAACCCGTAGTCGGCTGCCAGTCGACGCTGCGCCGCGTCGTGGCGCGCGGCGTGGAGCTGCCCCCACCAGGCAGCGATGTCGGCCCACCCCGGCGCGGACAGGGAGCCCCCGGTGTGCTGCACCGACAACGACGCCGACAGGTTGGCGAACCGCAACCGCTGCTCCAGCGGCCACCCCGCCAGAGTGCCCACGATGAACGCGGCCCCGAACACGTCCCCTGCTCCGGTGGTGTCCACCGCGTCCAGCACGATCCCCTCGACCGCGGCGTGCTCCCCGGTGGTCTGGTCGACGGCCAGCGCACCGCGCGGGCCGTCGGTGACCACCGCCACCGGGACGTGCTCGGCCAGCGCGGACAACGCCGAGGCCGGGCTCCCGGTGCGGGTGTAGGACATCGCCTCGATCGCGTTGGGCATGAACGCGTGGCAGTGGCTCAACTGCTCCAGCACCGAACGCGACCACTGGCGGCTGTCGTCCCAGCCGACGTCGGCGAACAACAGCGTGCCCAGGGCGGCCTGCTCCAGCGCCCACTCCGGTACCCCTCCCGTGGCGCTGAGGCTGACGAAACCCGCCCTGGCCCGCGGCAGGTGGCGGGCCATGTCGGCGACGGGGACCGGGGACGGGTGCTCGTGGGTGACCATGCTGCGGTCGCCGCGGTAGGCCAAGGACACCGTGAACGGGGAGTGCCAGTCGGCGATCCGCCTGGACGCGGAAAGATCCACCATCTCCTGCGCCGACAGCGTCTCCCAGCAGAAGTCGCCGTACACGTCCTCGCCGAAGGCCGCCGCCACCGCCGTGCGCAACCCCAGCCGGGAGGCCGCCACGGCCAGGTTGGCCACGCCACCGGGGCAGGAACCCATGCCGTCCGCGCCGACCTCGGTACCGCTGGCGGGGGAGGCGGCCAGCCCCGTGAGGACGATGTCGAAGAAGACCGTGCCGCTGAGTGCGAGATCGATGGCCGGGCCGTCGGGCTCGCGGGCCCCGGCGAGAATGTCCCGGTGCTCGCCGACGATCGGGGTCGATTCGAGTTTGTCGTACTCGGTCGCCTGATCCCGAACCGGTACTTCCTCTTCCACGGCCATGCTGGCTCCTGCGCGTTCCCGGGGTCGGATAGGACTTGAAGCGTAGTCTCCCGCCGTGGCACGGTGGCGCCGATAACGCTGCCGTGAAGCGCGTGACTTGCGACGACGCGCTGCGGGGCGACCCCGGCAGGCGCGGCGCACTACCGTGGGAGGCGCGAGTCGGGCGAGGGAAGGGAACGAGTGTGCGGCTGACCATCCTCGGCGGAGGCGGATTCCGGGTCCCATTGGTGCACCGGGCGCTCCTGGCCGACTCGGTGCGCGCCGACGCACCTGTCACCGAGATCGTGCTGTTCGACGACGACGCCCAGCGACTGGCCGCCATCGGCGCGGTCCTGGACCGCCAACGCGACGCCCACCGGGCGGTGCACGGCGAACCGCCGTTGACGGTGCGCGCCGAGTCGGACCTGGACGCCGCACTGCGCGGATGCGACATCGTGTTCTGCGCGATCCGGGTCGGCGGGATGGCCGGACGGGTTCTGGACGAACGCGTCGCCCTGGACGCGGGCGTCCTGGGCCAGGAGACGGTGGGCGCGGGTGGGATCAGCTACGGACTGCGCACCCTGCCGGTGGCCATCGGCGTGGCCCACGCGGTCCGGCGTCTGGCCCCCGACGCGTGGGTCGTCAACTTCACCAACCCCGCGGGCCTGGTCACCGAGGCGATGGCGCGGGTGCTGGGCGATCGTGTGGTGGGGATCTGCGACTCACCGGTCGGCCTGGGAAGGCGCGCGGCCCGTGCGCTGGGACTGGACCCGGCGCGGGTCCACGTCGACTACGCCGGGTTGAACCACCTGGGGTGGCTGCGCGGCCTGCACGCCGGCGGGCGGGACCGGCTGCCCGACCTGCTGGCCGACGAACGGGCCCTCACCTCGTTCGAGGAGGGGCGCCTGTTCGGCGCCGAGTGGCTGCGCGCGCTGGGGTCGCTGCCCAACGAGTACCTGCACTACTACTACATGGCCCACGAGTCGCACGAGGCGGTCGCGCGCTCGGCCCGGGACGGCGGGTCCACGCGCGGTGAGCAGTTGGTGGACCAACAGCGCGACTTCTACCCCGCGGCGGCAGCGCACCCGGAGACGGCCTACGCCCTGTGGGACCGCACCCGCCTGGAGCGGGAGGAGACCTACATGGCCGCCAACCGCAGCGCGGCCGGCGGGGTGGAACGCGAGGAGGCCGACCTGGACGGCGGCGGCTACGAGCAGGTGGCCCTCGCCGTGATGCGCGCCATCGCCCTGGACGAACCGACCCGGCTGATCGTGAACGTGCGCAATCGCGGGGCGCTCGGGGGCCTGGACTCCGAGGCGGTGGTGGAGGTTCCCTGCCTGGTCGACTCCTCAGGGGCCCGCCCCCTCGCCGTCGACGCGCTCACCCCGCACCAGGACGCCCTGGTGCGGACGGTGAAATCGGTGGACAGGGAGGTTCTCGACGCCGTCGCGACCGGTTCGCGCACCGCGGCGCTGCGCGCCTTCGCCACCCACCCCCTGGTGGGCTCGGTGGGCACGGCCCGCACCCTGCTGGAGGGCTACCTGCGCGCCTTCCCCCGCCTCGGTGACGTGCTGCACCGTTCCTGACGGCACGGTGGCCGGGTCAGGGCTCGGTCAGCACCAGCGGACCGTCCTCGGTGACTGCGACGGTGTGCTCGACGTGCGCGGCCCGGCCGCCGCCGGCGCTGCGCACCGTCCACCCGTCGGGATCGTGGCGGTAGGCGCCCTTTCCGCCGGCGATGAGCATCGGCTCCAGCGCCAGGACGAGGCCGGTGCGCAGTCGCATGCCCTTGCCCTTCTTCCCGTCGTTGGCCACGAACGGCTCCTCGTGCATGGTGCGCCCGATCCCGTGGCCGCCGTGGTCGGCGAGCAGGGCATAGCCGGCCTTTCGCGCGGCCCTGCCGATGGCGTGCGAGATGTCGCCGAGGCGCCCTCCCGGCCTGGCCTCGGCGATCCCGGCCCACAGCGCGCCGTCGGCGGCCTCGACGAGCGCGGTGTCGGCCGGGTCGGCCGTGCCGACGGTGAAGCTGATGGCGGCGTCGCCGCTCCACCCGTCCAGCAGCGCGCCGCAGTCGATACTGACGAGGTCGCCGTCGGCCAGCCGGTCATCGGTGGGGATGCCGTGCACGACGGCGTCGTTGACGCTGGCGCAGATGACACCGGGGAAGGGGGTCGGCGCCCACGCGGGATGGTAGTCGAGGAAGAGGGGCTTGGCGCCCTCCTCCGTGATGACCTGGGCCGCCGCCTCGTCGAGTTCGCGCAGGGTGACGCCCACCGCGGCCCGGTCCCGGGCGGCGCGCAGCGCACGTGCCACGACGCGCCCCGCTGCGCGCATCGCCTCGATCTCCCCCGGTGTTCTCAGCTCGACCATGTCGCCCCTTCACTGATCCAATAGAAATACCGGCATTACTATAACGTCATGGTGCGGATTCCCCTGAGCGAGGCCGAACGCGAGCGCGGCGAACGCCTCGGACGACTGCTGCGCGCGGCGCGCGGTCCCCGGAGCATGGCGGCGGTCGCGCTGGACGCGGGCGTCTCCGTGGAGACGCTGCGCAAGATCGAGACCGGACGGATCGCGACCCCGGCCTTCTTCACCGTGGCAGCGCTCGCCGGGGTGCTCGACCTGTCCCTGGACCGCATCGCCGCGACGCTGGCCGGCCGGTCGCCCGAACGCCCCGCGCAGGCGTCCTAGCCGTCGGCCTCAACAGGTGGCGACCGCCGAACCCCCCGCTGCGCGGGCGAGGACGACCTGCCCCACCGGCATGCTGAACGTCGCCTGACGCGCGCAGTCGTAGAGCGTGAACGAACCGCTCGCCGCGCCGAGCAGCACCAGCGTGCGCCCGTCCGCGACGGGCGCTCCCCGCCCCGCGCGCACGTCGACCGCGGTGACCTGGCGCGGCGGCACGCCGAGCAGGGCCGAGACCGGGCCGGGCCGACCGCTGGCGCGCAGTTCGCGCGCCTCCCGGTCGGCCGCCCCCACCACCACTCCGCCCACGCCGAGGACGGCGAGGGCCACGACGGCCGGAACGAGGAGGTTCCCGGCCGAACCCGGTTTGAGGAGCAGGTAGGCGGGACGGTAGCAGAGAAGCGTCAGGAGCACCCCGATCACGACGACGGTCACCGCCCCGAGGGTGGGCGCCAGCCCCGCCACGATGCCGGCGAGAGCCGCACCGGTCACCAGCGCCGCGACCACCGCCCGCACCCGGCGGTCGCCGGTGGCCGCGCGCAGGAACCGTCCCGTCCGACCGCCCTTACCCGTCAATGCCGCGACGGTGGCGGCCAGCGCGGCCACGACCACCAGCACCGGGACCACCAGGGCCAACGCCAGCACGACCCGGGCCAGCAGTGACTGCGTCCCCGCGCCGACGGCCTCGGGGACGGTCGCGAACACCCCGTAGTAGCGACGGTCCAGGGCGTAGAACATCGCGTAGAGGGCCGCCGCGGCCAGCGCCGCGCCGAGCAGGAGGCGGGGCAGCACCCGGCCCACCACCCGCACGGGGCTCGGCATGGAGGTCGAGCCCGGGGCGATCGCGAACGGGGAGAGCGTCGCGGGACGCGACCCCCTCCGGGTCCGCGTGTGCCTGCCGCTGTCGGCGGCGACCCGCGCCCGGGCCTGCTCCGCCTCGGAACGAGGATGGTTGTCGTCGTTGAGTGAATGCCGTCCCGGCGGCCTGTTCGACGCGGTTCGACCGGCCATGCGCACCTTCGTTCCCGGCCCCGACGGGCCGCTTCCCGGACGCGTCCGGGCCGTGGCGGCACACGTGTGCCCGCCCCGCTGCCCCGACCCCCATAGCGACCGACGCTAGGAAACAACAGCGGCCCCGTCCATAGCCGAGGTGTCCGCTTTGCGGAAGGTTTGGGGGTTTCATACTCCCCGATCAGCCAATGCGGCCCTGGCGGACGAGTTCGACCAGCGTGCGGGCCTGGTCGTGGCCCAGCCCGGTGTCCTCCCGGACCGCCAGCAGGGCGTCGCCGTCGCGGCCCGACTCCAGCATCGCCCGGACCCGGGCGAGCGTGCGCGGATGCAGTCCCGGCTCCGCGGCGGGGGCCTCGACCGGCCAGTAGCCGCCGATCCCCTCAGGGGCCGGTGGCGGCGCGGTCGGCAGCGGGGGCAGTGGCGGGGGCCCGTCGACGCGCCCCCGGGGCCACCACCGCACGGCGGCCGCCCCGGCGCCCAGCACCAGGACCGCCGCGGCCAGAGCGACCAGCATCAGGAGCATGCCCATCCCCCGACCCTAAGCACCCGGGGGGCCGGCGCCCGGGATTGACGCGGCGGGGCGTGGAACGCCGGGTCCCTCGTGCCGGACCGGACGGGGCCGGGGCCCTGTGATGCGGCCGGGGGCGCTCGGAAGGACTTCACCACTGCCCCGCGACCGCGCGCCGGCGTCGGCCGGGGAATGGGAGCCTCGGGCGTCGCGGCTGCGGGGGCGGCCACAGCGCACCGTCCTCCCCTGCGGGAAGCACACAGGCGACCCAATCGCCGAGATTCACAAAAATCTAGAGAATTTATTGCCTTCTCGAAATTTGGTCCTTAGAGTTGGGCGCAGTCGGAGACCTCAGGGGTGAGAGGTCCTGGGCTCCGGCAGTCGAACTGACCGCCGGACCCGGGCCGCTGTCGTTTTCACCACGCGCAGCCCGCATGATCCGGACCGCAAGACCGACACCGCAACCGTGGCGCAGCCGCCGGCGACGCCCCCAACGGACCGCGCACGATCGGCGTCCAGAACGGCGCGGGTTTCCCCTGCTCTCGCACCGCGCCCCGGCAGGACGAGCCACAGCAGTCCCTTTCCATCTGACCGACGGAGGCCATCCCATGAGCACGCAACTACCGCTGCGCCTGCACCACTACGGTTGGATAGTCGACGACCAGGAAGTCAACCGGCAGTTCTACGAGGACGTGATCGGCCTGCCCTTGACCGCCACTTGGACCGAGATCGAGACGATCAACGGGCGCGAGTACGCGCTGTCCCACACCTTCTACGGTCTGGCCGACGGCAGCGCCCTGGCCTTCTTCCAGATGGGCGACTCTCGGGCCCAGCAGGAATTCAATACCGAGATCGCCCCCACTCCGATGCGCCACGTCGCCCTGAAGGTCGAGCAGGAGACCCAGGACGCCATCCGCGAGCGCCTCACCGAGGCCGGCTACGCGGAACCCGGCACGTTCGTGGTCGATCACGGCTACTGCGTCTCGCTCTACACAGTGGACCCGAACGGGCTGCAACTGGAGTTCACCGTCGACCACCCCGACATGGAGCGCATCAACGCCGAACGGCTCCGCACGGCACACGCCGACCTTGCCCGCTGGCTCGGCGGTGACCACACCAGCAACAACGCGTGGCGCGCCACGACGCGCTGAGGGCCGGACGCACAGTGCGACTCGTTGTCGGCCGACAGCCGCACAAGCCCCCACGCCTCGGCTGTTCGTGCCGTCGGAGTGCTGTCCTCACGGGCAAGCCGCCGGGACGGGCTCTGCCTCCGTGGGCACCTCCGCCACCAGGCGACCGCCCGCGCCGAACACCGGGGGCGGACACCTCCTCACGCGAGGGTGCACAGCCCGTCGACCCTCATCCGTCCGTTCCCGGGAGCGCGGCCATCGGCCTCCCCTGCCCGCCCGGCGAGGAGGACGCACCGATCGTGGGTCCGTGAAACCCGGTGCTGGCGAGCCCGGTGCCGCGGAACTCGTGGCATTTCTGCACCGGGTTCCGCGGCACCGTTCATGGTGGCCGGATATGCCCGCTGCGTGAACCAGCCGCCGAAGGCGGCCACCGAACGCGCAGAAGCGCGTCCTGCGCGAGACCGGTACCCAGAGGTGTGGGCCCCGGTGGGCCGTGGTCGCTGACTCCGTCCGGCAGAACCTTTCCGCGCCTGGAGCAGACCGGCCTGCGTCGCGTGGATGTGTTCGAAGATCAGTTGTGCACTTCGAGAGGAGCGGCTGCTGCGCTCAGTGCGTCGGTGGTGCGCTGGATGTGTTGGGCGATCAGGCACATCGCGGTCATCTCGTCCCGGGCGACCACGGCGTCCAGGATCTGTCGGTGCTCCAGGGCGACGTCGCGGTCGGGGTCCGGGGTGATCGACCCGGACCACCAGCGGTAGAGCGAAGCGGATTCGCGTAGAGACGTAGCGATGGACAGGAGGGTTCCGTTCCCGCAGCCTTGCAGGATCGCTGCGTGGAACGCCTCATGCGCATCGGCCCAGGCTTCGTTGGTCTTCCCGGTCTCCGTCATCATGGAGGTCTGGGCGAGGATGTGGTGCGCGGCGATGACCGAGGATTCCCATTGAAGGTCGCCGCGCGCGATCGCAAGGCGTATGACCAGGCCCTCGATCTCGATCCTGGCTTCGGTGATCTCGTGGAGGTCGGCCAGGTCCAGTGTGCGGACTCGAAAGCCCTGCTGCGGCAGGGCCACGGCCAGGCCTTGCTCGGCCAGACGCATGAGAGCCTCGCGGACCACCGACTGACTGACGGTGAAGCGGTTGGCCAAATCGACGAAACGCAGGCGGGAACCGGGTGGGAGCGTGCCGTACAGGATCTCCCTGCGGACCTTTTCGTAGACGAGCTCGGACCGGGTCGTCGAGTTTCGACTGGTCATGACCTGATCCTACCTGGCGTCGAGAATTGGGGAGAATCTCGTGATATCGACATTATTCCTCAGCTCTAGGGGCTGCTTTTTGGAAGTGGGAGCGAAGAAGGGGACACGGCACGGGAGAAACCGGACGGTAGCCAAGCATTGGGGCGCTCCCGGGGAAGGGTGACCATCACGATCCACCTGCTCGCCGGTCAGCGCAGGCGTCCCCTGCTGCTGACCACCAGCCCAGGCCAGCGCGGGGACAGCTTGATGTCTGAGTCCTTGATGAGGGCTCTGCGCCTGACACGTCACATCCCGAGCAACAGAAAACCCCAGGCCACGAACTACGTGACCTGGGGTTCCTCTGAGCCGCCTAAGGGAATCGAACCCTTGACCTACGCATTACGAGTGCGTCGCTCTGGCCGACTGAGCTAAGGCGGCTTGGCCTCATGCGAGGCGGTCATCATTCTAGCGTGCCTGTTGGCATGGGTGAAACGCACGCCCCGCCACGGCAGCCGCCCCGTCCGGCCACGCGCCCTCCACCCGCTCCCTCCCGAAACCGGCCGGGGCGAGGGCCACTCCCCCGCCCCGGCCGGTTCACAGGTCGCAGACAGCGCCCTCGGACGGCGGTACGGCCTCCAGGAAGTAGGTGTCCACCGCCTCGTCGACGCAGCGGTCGCCGACCCGGTAGGCGGTGTGGCCGTCGCCGTCCCAGGTCAGCAGCACGCCCGACTCCAGGTCACCGGCCAGGTTCTGCGCCCAGCGGTAGGGCGTGGCCGAGTCGCGCAGGGTCCCCACGACCAGGATGGGCGGCGCCCCGTCCCCGTCGAGCACGAGCGGCGGGGCGATCGCGTCCTCGGGCCAGTAGGCGCACGGCAGCGCGCTCCACGCCAGGGCCGGCCCGAACACCGGGGAGTCCTCCCCGGCCTTGACCGCGGCGCGCTGGTAGACCCCGATGTCGCGCGGGCTGACGCGGTCGGCGCAGTTCACCGCGACCAGGACCGCGGTGGAGTTCTCGAAGGCCTTCTCGTCCCCCCGGCTGTAGAGCATGTCGCCGAGTTTGAGCAGCGCGGTCCCGTCGCCGGCGAAGGCGTCGGTCAGGCCCGAGCGGACCTTCGGCCAGTACGACTCGCTGTAGAGCGCCGCCAGGACACCGGACTCCAGGCGGGGCCGGTTCACCTCGCGTCCGTCGCCCAGGCTGCTGCTCAACGGCTCGCGGGCGGCCTCCTCGAAGAGCCCGAGGAGGCGGTCGACCGCCTCCTCGGGGGTGGTGTCCGGGCCGTCGGCCAGGGGGCAGTCCGACTGGGTCAGGCAGTCCTCGACGAAGGCGGTGAGCGCGGTGTTGAAGCCGTCGGCCTGCTGGACGCTGCCCTCCAGCTGGTCCATGTCGGGGTCCACCGCTCCGTCCAGGACGAGGGTGCGCACACGGTTCGGGAACAGTTCGGCGTAGTAGGCGCCGATCGTGGTGCCGTAGGACTTGCCGAGGTAGCTGAGGCCGTCGTCGCCCAGCAGGGCGCGCAGCACGTCCATGTCGCGGGCGACGTTGGCGGTCCCCACGTGCGGCAGGAGGTCGCCCGAGCGCTCCTGGCAGGACTCGACGAACCCGCGCGAGGATTCCGCGAGTTCGTCCAGGCCCGCGTCGGTCACCTCGGCGAGGTCGCCGTCGCCGTCGCGGCTCGCCACCTGCAGGCCGAGGTAGTCGTCGAGTTCGCCCGCGTCCAGGCAGTACAGGGGACTGCTCTGGCCGACTCCGCGCGGATCGAAGCCGACGACGTCGAAGCGGTCGCGCAGCTGCTGGCTGAGCACGCTGGTGGCCGCGCTGACGTAGCCGATGCCCGAGCCTCCGGGGCCGCCCGGGTTGATCACCAGCGACCCGATCCGGTCCGCGCCGTCGGAGGGCAGCCGCTTGACGGCGATCTCCAGGCGCGCGCCATCGGGGTCGGTGTAGTCACGCGGCACCTCGAACGTCCCGCACTCGAAACCCGATCCGCAGTCCGACCAGGAGATCTCCTGGTCGTAGAAGGCCGCGAGCGGCTCCTGTGCCGGGCCGCCCCCCTCCGAACCGCCCGACGCGCACGCTGCCGCGAACAGCACGGCCGCCAGCGCACCGGCGATCCCAACCGTCGTCTTCACGGGACTCCCACTCTCAAAGGTCGGTCCGGATCGGCCCGGTCACCGGCGCGCCGCGGCGGTTTCCCGTTCCATGTCATGCGCGGCGCCCGAGGGCACCGGGGCGGATGCCCCGGTCATCCCAGGTACAGCGCGGCGGTCATCGCCTCCATGGCGATCTGGGGGTGCACGTTGGCGCCGATGCGGCGGCGGCACTCCATGATCGCGTCGATGCGGCGCAGGGTGGATTCCGGCGTGGAGCCGTTCGCGATGCGGCGCAGGTCGGACTCGCGGTCGCCCGTGGGCAACTGCACGCGCGCACCCATCTGGACGGCGAGGGTGTCGCGGTAGAAGGCGACGAGGTCCATGAGGGCGAGGTCGTAGGTGTCGCGCTTGATCCGGGTGGCCCGGCGCTTCTGCTGCTCGTCGAGGTCCTTGAGCGCCCCGGCGGCGCCGCGCACGGCCTTGGCGACGCCCTTGCCGGTGGAGCCCTCCCCGAAGGCGGCCTTCATGTCGGCCGTCTCCTTCTCGTTGAGGGCACCCGTGGTCTCCTTGGCCTGGGCCTCCGCGAGTTCGTAGAGGCGGGCGGCGGCGGTGACGCACGCGCCCATCCCGTCCAGGCGGGCCGGGATGGCCAGCACCTCCTCGCGCCTCTTGCGGGCGGCGGGGTCCGTGGCCAGCCCGCGAGCGCGTTCGTAGTGCCCGGCGGCGGCACGGGCCACTTCGGCCGCGAGGTCGGGGGCGACCGATTCGCGGCTGATCAGCGCGTCCACCACGGCCTGTGTGGTGGGGGTCCGCAGGGTCACCAGGCGGCAGCGGGAGCGGATGGTGACGAGCAGGTCCTCGGCGGTGGGCGTGCACAGCAGCCACACGGTCCGCGGGGAGGGCTCCTCCACCGCCTTGAGCAGCGCGTTGGAGGCGGCCTCCGTGGCACGGTCGGCGTCCTCGAACAGCACGATCCGGAACCGGCCGCCGGTGGGCCTGGACGCCGAACGCAGGACGAGGTCGCGGGTCTTGTCCACGCCGAAGCTGAGGCCGCTGGGCCGTACGTACAGGATGTCGGCGTGGGTACCGGTGAGCACCTGGTGGCAGGATTCGCAGTGCCCGCACCCTCCGTCGGGGCATTGCAGCGCGGCGGCGAAGGCCCGGGCGGCCTCCGAACGCCCCGAACCGGGCGGGCCGGTGAACAGCCAGGCGTGCGTCATCCCCGCGCCGTCGCCACCGGCGAGCAGCGTGTCGGCCGCTCGCGTGGCCGAGGCCAACTGCTCGATTACCGTGTCCTGGCCCACCAGGTCGTCGAAGACGCTCATCGTCGCCAAGCATAGGAGTCCCGGAGGACATCGGGTGCGCGCTCCACGCGATCGTCACGACGTGATCGTGCCCTTTACCCGAAGACGCCCGCCCCGTGGCCTGGCCACGGGGCGGGCGGGAGCGGGCGCGCCGGATCAGTCGCGGATGATGGGGATCATTCCGGTGATCTCCTCCGCGTCCCCGGGCACCGGGTCGGGCAGGAGGGGGCGGACCCGGCGCCGGATGGCCCGGGTGATGGTCGCCTGGGCGTCCTGGGCGTCCAGCACCAGGTAACGCTCGGGCTCGCGCTCGGCCAGCGCCGAGAACCCCTTGCGGACGCGCTCGTGGAACTCGTCGGGCTCGGCCTCCAACCGGTCGGCCGGGCGGCCGTGGCGCTGCATCCCCTGCCCCACCGGCAGGTCGAGCAGGATGGTGAGGTCGGGGACCAGTTCACCGGTGGCCCAGCCGTTGAGCGCCTTGATCTCGTCGCCGACCAGTTCCCGGCCCGCTCCCTGGTAGGCCAGGGTGGAGTCCACGTACCGGTCGCTGATCACGATGGCACCGCGCTCCAGTGCGGGACGGATCACGGAGTCGACGTGCTCGGCGCGGTCCGCGGCGTAGAGCAGCGCCTCGGCCCGCGGCGACATTCCGGTGTTCTCCTTGTCCAGCAGCAGCGCGCGCAGTCGCATGCCGACCTTGGTGGCGCCCGGCTCGCGGGTGGTCAACACGTCGAACCCCTCCTCGCGCAGCCAGATGGCGAGCTGGCGGGTCTGGGTGGACTTGCCGGCGCCCTCCCCGCCCTCCAGGACCAGGAAGAGTCCGCGGTGCGTGGTCAGGGCGGGGTCGGGGCGCGCGGGGGCGCCGCGCAACGCCGCGGTGACCTCGGCCAGCAGGGACACGTCGCGTTCGTCGTCGACCTGGCGCTGGGCGACGAAGGCCACGACCAGCAGCACCACGGCGGCGATGAGCAGGACGCCGTCGGCTCCGCGGAAGTCGTAGGCGAGTGTGCCCACGGCGAGGGTGTGCGAACCGATGAGCGCGGCGAGCAGCGGGGCGACGACCGCCGCGGCCAGGAGCTTGACCCCGGCGGCGGCATACAGGAAGGCGAACGTGCGGCTGCGGATGTCCTCTTCGAGCTCGTCGCCCAGCAGGGTCAGCCCGATCCGCCAGGCCGCACCCGCGCCGAGGCCCGCGACGGCGACGAGGACCGCGGTCAGGACCAGGTCGGGGACCAAACCGGCCACCAGCAGGGCGATGCCGGACGTTCCCAGGGCGAGTCCGAACAGCCGGCGGCGGCTGATCCGCCGCACCAGCCTGTGCCCGGTGGCCAGGCCGACGAGCGCGCCGGCGAACAGTGCGCCGAAGACCACCGCGAAGCCGGCGTTGCCCGCACCGAGGCCCGCGACGAGGACACGCGCCACGCCGACGACCATTCCGGCGGCGGCGAACGCGCCGAGCATCCCCAGCAGCAGGCCGCGCGCGAGCGGCGTGGTTCCCGAGAAGCGCACGCCGTCCCAGAGGACGCGCGGCAGGGAACGCTGGCCGTCCTCCTCGTCGTGGTCGGTGCGTTCGGGAACGGGGACGCCCCAGACGACGGAGGCCGCGACGAGGAAGGTGACGCCGCCCGCGTAGAGCGCGAGGTCGGCTGCCGTCGCGCCCAGGACGGGGAGAAGTCCGCCCAGGGTCAGGCTGAGCGCGGACAGTACCGCGAACAGCAGTGCCGCGACCGGCGCGGAGCCGTAGGCCGCGAGCAGACCGGCCCGGTCGGCCTGACGACGCTTGTCCTGGGGGACCAGGTCGGCGGCGGCGGAGTCCTTGGCCGGTCCCCAGAAGAGCGCGACGCACTCGGCGAGGAAGTTGGCGATGAGCAGCCAGTCGAGGCGGCCGACGAGCGGGATCGAGAGGTAGAGCAGACCCCGGACGACGGTGGCGACGGCCATGGTGAGGCGCCGGTCGAGGCGATCGGTGAGGGCGTCCGCGACCGGGCTGAGCAGGACGGCGGGCAGCAGTTTGAGGGCGATCACGCCGCTGATCGCGAAGTATTGGGCGGTCGGGCCGCTGTCCTGGGTGAGGATGGCGGCGAGCGACACGAGGGCGAGCAGGCTGAGCCAGTCGCCGAGGCTGGACAGCGCCAGCGAGGTCCACAGTCGCCGGAAGGGCCTGCTCGACAGCACGCTCTGCGACTCGGTGGGTGTCTGGAGTGGTCCGGGTCTGCTCATGGCGATCAGCGTAGCGACGGTTGGGGAGTCCGCACTATTTCCGGACGGCCGGTTATCCCATACCTGGCAAGAACATTGGCGCTTTCCTGCAGGTTCGTCCCCCACATTTCAAACGCGATCCGTGTCATATCCCGTGTGCGCGGACCGGGCCGGTCGCCACCGCGCTCCGGGGAGGTGATGACCGGTGCCTGCCGGTTCGTTGGAGCGAGCATGGCACGGGCCCGACCGCCGGCGCCGGACCGGGGCCGTTGTCGGGGTACGGGTCGTCGACGCGCGGGGGACCGCGTCCGCGCATCGATCGAAAAACGGTCGGGTCCGGTCCGCGACCACCGCGGACCGGACCCGACCGGGACGAGCCCTGTTACGTCTTCTTCGTCGTCTTCTTGGCCGGAGCCTTCTTGGCGGCGGGCTTCTTCGCGGCGGGTTTCTTGGCCGGGGCCTTCTTCACCGGCGCTTTCGCGCGGCGCTCGGCCAGCAGTTCCGCGGCGCGCTCGACGGTGATCGACTCGACCTCGTCGCCCTTGCGCAGCGAGGCGTTGCTCTGGCCGTCGGTGACGTAGGGGCCGAAGCGGCCCTCCTTGATCACCATCGGGCTGCCGGTCTCGGGGTCCTCGCCGAGTTCGCGCAGGGGCGGCGCGGCGGCGCGGCGGCCGCGCTGCTTGGGCTTGGCGAAGATCTCCTTGGCCTCGTCGAGGGTGACCGTGAACATCTGCTCCTCGGTCTCCAGCGAGCGGCTGTCGGTGCCCTTCTTCAGGTACGGGCCGAACCTGCCGTTCTGGGCGGTGACCTCGTCGCCGTCGATCTCACCGACGACCCGCGGCAGCGACAGCAGCTTGAGCGCGTCCTCCAGGGTGACGGTGTCCAGCGACATCGACTTCAGCAGCGACCCGGTGCGCGGCTTGACCGCGGCGGCCTTCTTGGTACGGGTCTTGGGCTTGGCGTCGGTCGCGGCCGGCGCCTCGGGCTCCTCCAGGATCTCGGTCACGTAGGGACCGAAGCGCCCGTTCTTGGCGACGACCGCCCGCCCGGTGGCGGGGTCGGTCCCCAGTTCGCGGTCGCCGCTGGGCTGCGCGAAGAGTTCCTCGGCCTTGTCCTTGGTGAGCTCGTCGGGCGCGAGGTCCTCGGGCACGTTGACCCGCTGGCCCTCGCGGTCGAGGTAGGGGCCGTAACGCCCGACCCGCACCATGATGTCGGTGCCGGGCAGCGGGAAGGAACTGATCTCCTTGGGGTCGATCTCGCCGAGCTGGTCGCCGACCAGTTCCTTGAGCCCGGCCTCGCCGTCGCCCCCGTAGTAGAAGCGGCGCAACCACGGGACCCGCTCGGCGTCGCCGCGGGCGATGTCGTCGAGCCGGTCCTCCATGTGCGCGGTGAAGTCGTAGTCGACGAGGTTGCCGAAGTGGCGCTCCAGCAGCTGCACCACGGCGAAGGCGAGGAAGGAGGGCACCAGGGCGGAGCCCTTCTTGAACACGTAGCCGCGGTCCAGGATGGTGCCGATGATGGAGGCGTAGGTGGAAGGGCGACCGATCTCGCGCTCTTCGAGCTCCTTGACCAGTGACGCCTCGGTGTAGCGGGCCGGCGGCCGGGTGCTGTGCCCTTCGGCCTCCAGGCTCTCGGCCTTGAGCGCGTCGCCCTCGTCGACGGGGGGCAGCCGGCGCTCGCGGTCGTCGAGCTCGGCCTGGGGGTCGTCGGAGCCCTCCACGTAGGCCTTGAGGAAGCCGTGGAAGGTGATGATCTTGCCGGTGGCGTTGAACTCCGCACGCTCGCCGGTGCTGGAGACGCCGGCGACCCGGACGGTCACCGACTCGCCGACCGCGTCCTTCATCTGGGAGGCGACGGTGCGCTTCCAGATGAGCTCGTAGAGACGGAACTCCGCGCCGCGCAACCCGGTCTCGGCGGGCGTGCGGAAGGAGTCACCGGCCGGGCGGATGGCCTCGTGCGCCTCCTGGGCGTTCTTGACCTTGCTGGCGTACACCCGCGGCTTGTCGGGCACGTAGGAGCTGCCGTAGAGACGGGCGGCCTGGTCGCGTGCGGCGGCCACGGCGCTGGCGGACAGCGTGGTGCTGTCCGTTCGCATGTAGGTGATGTAGCCGTTCTCGTACAGCTTCTGGGCGACCTGCATGGTCTGCTTGGCCGACAGCCCGAGCTTGCGCGAGGCCTCCTGCTGGAGGGTGGTCGTGCGGAACGGGGCGTATGGGGAGCGACGGTAGGGCTTGCGCTCGACCGATTGCACCGCGAAGTCCGCGCCGTCCAGGCGGGCTGCCAGGGCGCGCGCGGCCTCTTCGTCCAGGTGCAGTAGGCCCTCGGGGGCGCGCAGCACCCCGTCGGAGGTGAAGTCGCGCCCCTGCGCGACGCGGGCGCCGTCCACGGCGACCAGAGCGGCGGGGAAGGAGGAGGGCGTGTCCGGGGACGAGCCGATCAGGGCGTCGAAGACCGCCTTGAGTCCCCAGTACTCCGCGGCGGTGAACGCCATGCGCTCGCGCTCGCGCTCGACCACCAGCCGCGTGGCCACCGACTGCACCCGGCCCGCCGACAGCTTCGGCATGACCTTCTTCCACAGCACCGGCGAGACCTCGTAGCCGTAGAGCCGGTCGAGGATGCGGCGGGTCTCCTGGGCGTCCACCAGGCGCAGGTTGAGTTCGCGGGTGTTGCTCGCGGCGTGCTGGATGGCGTCCTTGGTGATCTCGTTGAACACCATGCGCTTGACCGGGATCTTGGGCTTGAGCTCCTCGCGCAGGTGCCAGGCGATCGCCTCGCCCTCGCGGTCCTCGTCTGTTGCGAGGTAGAGCTCGTCGGCCTGGGCCATGAGGTCCTTGAGCTTTTTGACGTGCGACTTCTTGTCGGTGTTGACGACGTAGAGCGGCTCGAAGTCGTGGTCGACGTTCACGCCCAGGCGTGCCCAGGACTCCTCTTTGTAGCGCGCCGGGATCTCGGCGGCCTTGGTGGGCAGGTCGCGGATGTGACCGATACTGGACTCCACGACGTAGCCCCGGCCGAGGTAGCCGGCGATCGTCTTGGCTTTGGCCGGCGACTCGACAATGACGAGTCGGTTGCCCCCGGCGCCTGCGGTGTCGTTCGAGCCGTTGCTACCGGCGCTGCCCTTCTTGGCTGGCACGCTCTTCCCCTACGTCTAAGCCTTGCGTCGTCTGCGCGCTCGTCCTGCGATGCGCGAGCTGTCGGTGCATCCGCAACTGACGGTAACCGACGGCGCGGGTCTCGCGTCGCGCGAGTCTCGTCGGTGTGCCGGATCGGGGACCTGAGCGGCGACCCCGACAAAAGTCATGTGTTGATCATCCCCGTTGCTGAACGCTATGGCACAACACCCATCAGCAGTCGCAGAATAAGCGCAATGCTTGAGTACGAGTACCAGGAGCTTCGTTTCCCGCGCGGCACTTCCCGTAGCACCGCGCGCCAAGCGCTCACCGACCACGCCGAGTACGGCAGGTGGGAACTGGCGCGGGTTCGGGTGTATCTGGACGGCAGCCGACGCGTGACCCTACGACGCAAGATCATCCGCCAGATGAGGACACTGTGATTTCGCTCACATAACCCTGTGGTGAGGTTGTTCTCGCCCGACCGACACGAACGAGTCCTCCCGGAGGATCCCGGGAGGACTCGTCATTATTCGATGTGATGCCGGTGGCCGATTACGCCGCCGGTGCCGGTCCACCGCGAAAGGAAGACACCAGCGGGCGTTCGGCCCCGCTCGCCGACCGTCTCGTTCCAGAACGCCGGTCCACCGCGAAAGGAAGACGCCTGGGCAGAGTCGGGGGGCGAGCCCGCGCATCGGGCCCCGAGGACGTGGGCCGGGAACGGGTCCGGCCCGACGCCGTCGGGATCGCTTGATGGGACCGGCTAGACGCCGGCGACCTTGATGCCGTCGATCAGGCCCAGCTTGGGCAGACCGGACAGCTGCTCGGCCTGACGGGTGATCATGTCGCCGGCGGCCATGCCCTTCTTGTACAGGGAGGTCTCCTCGGGCGCCAGGACCGGGGCGGCCTGGTGGCTGCGGCCGGTCTCGATCACCGCGGAGCCGGTGTCCTCGGAGGCCGCGCCGGCCACGCCCAGGATGGCGGAGATGGCGTTGCCCGAGACGTTCACGGGAACGTCGCCGTCCACCACGAGCTGGTTGCCGCCCGCGATGGAACCGTTGCCCGAGGTCTCGATCTCGTCGCGGCTACGGTCGAACACGACCGCGCCGGTGTCCTCCGCGGAGGCACCCGCCACGCCGCCCACGGCGCTGATGGCGTTGCCCGCCACGTTCACGGGAACGTCCAGGTCGACCACGGCCTGGTTGCCGCCCAGGATCGAGCCGTTACCCGAGGTCTCGATCTCGTCACCACCACCACGCTGGTGCTGCACGGGGCCGGCGGCGAGGTTGCTGGCGCCCAGCTCTGCGGGACGGACGTCCTTGACGGTGTTGATCAGACCGGTGACGGTGGCGGTGTCGACCGGGGCCAGCTGCGAGGTGCGGTAGCCGTGGTCGTGGTCGTGGCTCTTGCCCCAGCCGCTGGTGTGCACGACCGCGGAGCCGGTGTCCTCGGAGGCCGCGCCGGCCACGCCCAGGATGGCGGAGATGGCGTTGCCCGAGACGTTCACGGGAACGTCGCCGTCCACCACGAGCTGGTTGCCGCCCGCGATGGAACCGTTGCCCGAGGTCTCGATCTCGTCGCGGCTACGGTCGAACACGACCGCGCCGGTGTCCTCCGCGGAGGCACCCGCCACGCCGCCCACGGCGCTGATGGCGTTGCCCGCCACGTTCACGGGAACGTCCAGGTCGACCACGGCCTGGTTGCCGCCCAGGATCGAGCCGTTACCCGAGGTCTCGATCTCGTCACCACCACCACGCTGGTGCACGACGGCCGAGCCGGTGTCCTCGGAGGAGGCGCCCGCGGTGCTGAGCACAGCCGCGATGGCGTTGCCCGAGGCGTTCACGGGAACGTCCAGGTCGGCGACGATCTGGTTGCCGCTGAGCACGGAACCGTTGCCGGAGGTCTCGACCTCGCCGCGTCCGCGGTCCAGGACGACCGCGCCGGTGTCCTCCGCGGAGGCACCCGCCACGCCGCCCACGGCGCTGATGGCGTTGCCCGCCACGTTCACGGGAACGTCGGCGTTGGCGACGATCTGGTTGCCGCTGAGCACGGAACCGTTGCCGGAGGTCTCGATCTCGCCGGTGTCGGCCATGGCGACACCGGTGCCCAGTGCGACGAAACCGGCGGTCAGCAGTGCTGCCTTCGCGGAGGTGCGAACCCACTTACGCATGTGGGGTGTTCCTTTCGTATGAAACGACAAGATGAGATGGAATCGTGTGGGCCGTGGCGGTTCGCTCCTGGCGGGAGCGGCCGTTTCGGGCCGGGGACCACCCTCGGTGCGCACCTGGTTGGTACGGACCTCTCGGGTGAGAGGGGGGCGCGCAGCGCCTCCACGCGGGATGCGCACGGTCGTGCACGCCCGGTCAGCTCCGCCCTGGAGGGGCAGTGACTGACGTGAACCCCGCGACGTCGAACGGTCGCGGCGCGGGACTCACGTCAGCCTCCGGCTGGATGCCGGAAGCCGAGGCCGGCCTGGACTACTTGGAGGTTCCGCGGCGGCGGCGACCCAGGAAGAGGGCGCCGGCACCGGCGACGATGGCGCTGCCCGCCATCCCCAGCAGGGCCACCAGCTGGACTCCGGTCACAGGGAGCCGGGTCGCTGTGCCGGGATTCTCGGGGGTTCCGGGTTCCGAGGACTGGGGAACGGTCGGCTCATCAGGGTTCTCCGGGTTCTCGGAAGGGGGCTCTCCTCCGCCGCCGGGGGGCTCTTCGCCGCCACCGCCGGGAGGCTCGTATCCGGGGGGCTCCTCGCCACCGCCGCCGGGCGGCTCCTCCGTGGGGGGCTCCTCGCCACCGGGAGGCTCTTCGGTGGGGGGCTCCTCGTATCCGGGAGGCTCCTCGGTGGGGGGCTCCTCGGTGGGGGGCTCTCCGGGCTCGCACTCGCCGTAGCCGGAGTCCTCGCATTCAGCGGGCGGCTCGGGCTTCTCGGGAGGGTCGACGACCGCGGCTCCGCTTCCCGAGCAGGAGGCCCCCGAGATCCCCAGGATCGCGATCGCGTTCCCGCAGATGTTGATCGGTGCGTCCAGGTCGGCGACGATCTGGTTGCCGCCCCCGATCGATCCGTTTCCGCTGGTGGTGACGTCTGCGTGAGCGAGGGGGGCTACTGCGAAGAAGCCGGTGGCGACAAGAGCCGCAAAAGCCGTTTTTCGCTTCTTTCCGTGCATGATCATTTCCTTCGGTGTGGTGGAAAGCGTGGTTGAGCGGACCGACGGGCCCGGGCAGCGATCAGCAGCGCTACCGGGCAGGCCGGACGGAGATGGGTTCGAGCGAGAGCCTGCCGGTGTCCAGGCGTCCGGAGCGGACGCACTCACCAAGGCTCAGGCGCGGGCATCCCGGCGGCCTGAGGGAGTGGACTAGTCAGGCGAGAAAGAAGGGTCGTCCGTGGCGTCACGAACGACCAGGGTGGGGTCCCCGGGCAGAACGGCGAATCCAACGATGAGTCGCTGGGAGTCGGCGCGGTGCACCAGGAAACCCGCCGCCGCAGGGCTGGGAGCCCCGGACGAGGAGACGGCTCCGGTGGAGGAGTCGGCTCCAGGCCGCCACGGATTGTCACCGGGCTTGGCGGAGTCGGCGGAGGAGTCGGACTTCTCCGCGGAGAGAGTGCTGCCGACCAGCGCACGGCTGGCGGCAACGGCGTGATTGTCGATGGCGGTGATACCGCCGTGGGCGGACGCGACGCGAGACGCCGCGGGTGCCCGGGACTCGCGCGCGGCCAGGTCGTCCTGGTCGGCGCGGTCGGACTTCTCGCTTTCGGGAGCAACCGGAGCGGACTGCTCGGGTTTGGCCTGAAGCGCGGGAAGGCCGGTCAGGTCGAGATCGGGGAGCGAACGGTGCACGGGAACGTCGTTGACGACCTTCTGCAGTCCGTCCTTGATCTCCTCCGCGGGGCGGGCAAGGCCGGCGGAGATGCTTTCGGCGAGTGCGCCTTCACCCGAGATCAGCGAGGAATCGGCGTAGGAGCCGACCTTCTCGCCGGCCTTCAGGGTTCCGGACACGATGCCGCCCGCGCCGTCGGCCGTGTTCTCGACCGTGTGGCGCGCGGTCTCTCCGGCGCTCGATGCCGTTTCCGACAGCGAGGAACCGGAGAGGGGACGCGTGGACTCGTCCAACCGGCGGGCGACCCCATCGGTGGAAAGGGACTTCTCCGCGACCCGTTGGACGTTTCCGGTGACGGCCGACAACTCGACCGGCGACTGCGCCGGGATGTCGTCGGCCAGGGCCGCACCCGCCCCGCCCAGCAGCCACCCCGCGGCGGCGATGCCACCGACGGCCAGGACACGGGCGAGCAGGGGGTTCACGGAGTGACGAACCGTGCGAGCGGGGAGATCCCGCCGCTTCCGGTCCGTGAACACCATGGGTGACCCCTCGTGTGCGACAACATGGTCTCGGTGCGGCTAACCGCACTTTCTAGCAACGGAGAGCTACTGCTTCCGAACTGAAAGTAACGCTAGCACCACAGCGAAGTCCTGGGACAACCAAAATCGCAAATCCGCGGAGAAACTTTTCCGCCCGGCGCACACCCGTCGACGAAGCCGCTTCAATCACCCCGACAATTCGGAACCAACGCCCCGAACAGCCCGGTTGTGCACAGCCGAACGGCAACTGCCCCGCGCAGGGGACGGGGGAAGGACGGCCGGTGCACCTGCTCTCCCCCGCCCCGGCGCACCGGTCAGCTCAGGTCGAGGAACCGGTCCAGGACCCGCACACCGAACTGGAGCGAGTCGACGGGAACGCGTTCGTCCACGCCGTGGAACATCCCGGAGAAGTTGAGCTCCGGGGGGAGCCGCAACGGCGCGAAACCGAAGTTGCGGATGCCCAACTGCGCGAACGCCTTGGCGTCGGTACCGCCCGACAGGCAGTAGGGGATCGCCTTGGCACCGGGGTCCTCGGCGAGCAGCGCGTCGGACATGGCCGTCACGATGCCCCCGCTGAACTCGGTCTCCACCGCCGGCAGGTGCTGGATGAACTCGCGGGTGACCTTGGGGCCCAGGAGCCGGTCGATCTCGGCGAAGTACTCCTCCTCCAGGCCCGGCAGGAAACGCCCGTCCACCTGGGCGGTGGCACTTCCCGGGATGACGTTGGCCTTGTACCCGCCGGCCAGGACCGTGGGATTGACCGAGTTGCGCAGGGTGGCGCCGATCATGCTGGCGATCGGACCGAGCCGTGCGACGGTGGCGTCGACGTCGTCCTCGTCGAACTCGATGCCGAACGCCTCGCACACCTCCTCCAGGAACAGGCGGACGGTCTTGGTGAGCCGGAGCGGGAACTCGTGCTGCCCCAGACGGGCGACGGCGGCGGCGAGTTCGGTGACGGCGTTGTCGTTGTTGACCATCGACCCGTGGCCCGCGGTGCCCTGCGCGGTGAGCTTCATCCACGCCAGGCCCTTCTCCGCCGTCTCGATGAGGTACATCCGCCGGTTGTCGCCGACGGTGAAGCTGAAGCCCCCGACCTCGCTGATGGCCTCCGTGCAGTCGGCGAACAGTTCGGGGTGCTCGCGCACCAGCCAGTGCGCACCCCAGGAGCCGCCGGCCTCCTCGTCCGCGAGGAAGGCGAGCACGACGTCGCGCGGGGGCTTGCGGCCCTCCCGCAGGCGCTGGCGGACGACGGCCAGCGCCATCGCGTCCATGTCCTTCATGTCCACGGCTCCGCGGCCCCAGACGCAGCCGTCCGCGATCTCCCCCGCGAAGGGGTGGTGGGTCCAGTCCTCGGCGTTGGCCGGCACCACGTCCAGGTGCCCCTGGATCAGCAGTGGGGGACGGCTGGAATCGGTGCCCTCGATCCGCGCGACCAGGCTGGAGCGGCCCGGGTGCGACTCGTAGATCGTGGACTCGACGCCGACCTCGTCGAGCTTGCCGGCCACGTACTCCGCCGCCACCCGCTCCCCCGGACCGGAGTGGTCGCCGTAGTTGGAGGTGTCGATGGCGATGAGCTCCCGGCAGAGGTCGGCGACCTCTGCCTCCGCCGCACCGAGCCCGCCCTGCTGCTGTGTCATGACGACCGCGCTCCTCTTGTCTGCTTCCGTTCCCTCCATACTCCCGCCTCGGGCAAATCGATGTACTGGCCACCCCAGAGTTTTGCTATGGTTGACCTGTCCGGCGCTGAGGCGCCGACACCACCTGTCCGGGTGGCGGAATAGGTAGACGCGCTAGCTTGAGGTGCTAGTGCCCGTTAAGGGCATGGGGGTTCAAGTCCCCCCTCGGACACAAATCCTTCCCTCGCGGGAAGCGTGGGTCTTCCGGTGCGGGTCGAGTCTCATCTCGGCCCGCACTTTTTGTTGTGCACCGTCGGACATTACGCCCGCACCCCGCCCGATACGGCCCCGGCTTGCCTCTTCACGCCCGCACCACCGAGCACACGGGTGATTCCGCCCAAGGCGTGGACCGTCTCCGCGACGTCGTCCCCGCTACTCTCTCGCGGCGCCCTGCTCCATGCGAACCGGCACGGCGGCCGGCTCCTCGGCCCGGGTCTCCTCCGCACACTTCGCGACGTCCAGGAGATCGGTTCCGGCCCCCGGAAGGGAATCAGTGGCCGGGCGAGCGTGCGACCGCACTCGGCCCCTCCCCCGAAGCCGCGCGATCTCACCCGCGCCCATGAGGGCACCCGCCATAGCCGTACCCATGACCGGGGTTCCCCTCGCACAGGCCCATCAACGCCTTCGCCCGGCCGAAGTCCCCGCGGGTGGTGGACCAGTCGATCCTCCGGGATCGCACCGCAACCGCTTCGCACTTCGATGCCCTACTCGCACAAGGACCGCCCCAGAGATACTTCATTGCATAGCGCAGATGGCACTTTCGAAGCACACAATGAGAACCAGTACTGCAATTTATAGCGAAGGGACTATAGAATGCAGGCATGCCACACGCGACAACGATGGCTTCACTCACCGACCTGGCGGAAGAGCAGTGGGGGCTGTTCACCCGCCGTCAGGCCGAAGCCACAGGAATGGCCTGGAGTACACTCGCCCGTCACGCCTCGAACGCGGCCGCCCTGGAACGAGTAGCCCACGGGGTCTACCGCCTGAGAGGTAGCCCGCCGCCGAACCATCTGGATCTGCGGGCAGCATGGCTGCAACTCGCCCCGGACACACCGGCCTGGGAACGCAGTGCACGGGAAGGCGTCGTCTCCCACCGTTCGGCCGCCTCGCTCTACGGACTCGGTCACCTCCCCGCCGACGTCCACGAGTTCACACTGCCCGAACGCAGACAATCCCGACGCCCCGAACTGCGAATACACCGGATCAGTCTCTCGGACACCGACTGGACCACCCTTGACGGTCTGCCGGTGACCCGACCACGGCGCATCGTCTCAGACCTGCTGTCCGCTCATGAGGACCCAGGGGCGGTGGGGCATATCGCGGCAGACGCCCTACGCGCCGATGACGACGACCCCACATCGATGGCCCACGCCCTGTCCTCACACGCAGGACGGTTCGGCCTGCGCCGAGAAGACGGTCCCGCCCTGCTCCGATGGCTCCTCGATCTGGCCGCCGCCCCGGAACGCGACCTCTGGCTCAACCAGATCTCCGACACGGAAACCGTGAACCCACCGTCATGACACTGCCCTACAAGACCCCCACGGCCTTCCGCCGAGCTCTCACCGACCGCCTGCGTTCGCAAGCTCGCCCCAATGGCCCGTGGCCGCTGCCCGAGTTGCAGCGCCAGTTCGCCTACGATCGCCTGCTCGCTCGGCTCTACCTCGTCGACGACAACTGGATCGTCAAGGGAGCGACTGCCCTGCTGGCCAGAGAGCTCGCGGTGCGGCGGACCGTCGACATCGACCTCTACCGGGCTACCAACCGGGAAGCAGCCGAGCGTGATCTTCGAGAAGCGGCCGCACAGAACATAGGAGACTGGTTTCACTTCGAGACAGGACGGTCGACGCCCATCTCCGACGGAGCCAACGGCGTACGCATACCCGTGACCTCCCGCTTGGGTGCAACAGTGTGGACGAAGTTCCATGTGGACGTCGTGGCCGAGAACATTCGCATGACCGGCACCGCCGAAGACATCCCTCCGCTACCTCCCCTTGACGTCCCCGGTCTGGAGCGCTCCGGGTATCGCGCCTACCCTCTGGTCGATCACATCGCCGACAAAACCTGTGCCATCCTCGAACGGCACGGCCCTGAAAGACGTCCCTCCACACGTTTCAAGGACCTCGTCGACATCGTCTCCATCGTCAACCGGGCCGCCCTGTCCGCCGATGAGCAACGCAACGCCTTGTACTCAGAGGCTGAGCGCAGGGTCTTGGTACTCCCCCGAGAGTTCTCCGTTCCGGACCGCAGCTTGTGGGAACCCGGCTACGCCGCAGAGGCTGCACGTGCCCTGGCACTACCCGCCGACACTTTGGATCGGGCTCTCGCTGCGGTCTCCCTGTTCCTCGACCCGCTCCTCCACGGAACGGCCCAGGGCAACTGGGATCCCCATACAGCTTCATGGAGATCTCTCGAGTAGCACGGCCGCAGCCTCGGGGCACCTCAACTGTGCGCTGACCACTGAGGTGAAAACACCGGTGCTGTGGAAGTGTCGACCGCTTAGGCGTCGATGATCGCCGGGCTGCTTGGGACGTCCGAGTGAGATGCGGGTGCAGCAACTTCGTCGACGACGCCGGCTCCGATAACCACCGATGTCCTCGAAGTCGGCTCCACGATGATCGGGCCCATTGTCTTCAGGACCGTCGAGAGTGGAGGGGGAATCGTGGTGAGATGCGCCTGTCCCATTGGAGAAGTTGTGCGACCCCTCTGCCGGGGCACACTCTCGTAGCCCAGAGTGAATCGAGCGGGCTGAGAAGGTCACTGCCGTTCTGCCCACCCTATCCTCCTCACCCTCGGCCTTCTCGAGGGAACCGAACCCGGGCGGTGTCGAACGCATTCACCTTGCGCTACTCACCGAATGTCATGGCGGGACGCATGTGGAGCTTTCCAGCCGCAACCACGCCGACGCCATCTCCTCAAAGGTCCTCAAACAGGCAGCGATGGACTTCCCCGACGGCCGAGAAGTCCAGACGCAAGCGGACCACTGAAATCGGTGACGCCCGCCAGACACGAACGAGGAGGGTCTCGGTGTCGACACGGAACACCGCCTCCGAACCGACCACCAGGAGGCCCCCGCTCACCACTCGAATGCGCCCCTGTCCCCGCCGGGCGCCTCTCTTCGGACCGCCGAACGCTTCGGAGATCGGTTCCGCCACCATCCACCGATGGGCAGCCTGCTACCGCACCCGCAGTCGGACCAGAACCACACTTCCAGCTGCTCCCGGTCCGACTCGCTACGGCCCGTACCGGCCGACGACGGAACGCCGTTGACGCGGACTGGCACGGGGCTCTACCCCGACTTGGTTTTAGCCTCTCCGGTGGTTCGGTAAGGGATGCGTAACGGGGCGAGAACGCGACTCCGAATCCACCTCGAATGAGGCAGAACCATGAAAGCGCTGGTGTACAACGGTTCCCGGGACGTCGTTGTCAAGGATGTGCCGGACGCGAGGATCGAACGCCCGACGGATGTGCTGGTGCAGGTGACGACCAGCAACATCTGCGGTTCGGACCTGCACATGTACGAAGGCCGCACCGACCTGGAACCAGGCCGGGTACTGGGGCACGAGAACCTCGGGGTGGTCGCGGAGGTCGGCGGCGGCGTCGAGCGGATCCGGGTCGGCGACCGGGTGTGCCTTCCGTTCAACATCAGCTGCGGGTTCTGCCGCAACTGTGAGGACGGGATGACCTCCTACTGTCTGACGACGAACCCCGACCCCGCCGTCGCGGGGGCGGCGTTCGGCTTCGCCGGGATGGGTCCCTACGACGGCGGACAGGCGGAGTACCTGCGGGTACCGTTCGGCGACTTCAACTGCCTGCGGCTCCCCGAGGACGCCGAGCACAAGGAAGACGACTACGTCATGCTGTCCGACATCTTCCCCACCGGCTGGCACGCCACCCGGTTGGCGGGACTGCGCCCCGGGGATTCCTGCGTCGTCTACGGCGCCGGGCCCGTGGGGCTGATGGCCGCGTACTCCGCGATGCTCCAGGGCGCCTCGAAGGTCATGGTGGTCGACCGCCACCCGGACCGGTTGCGTCTGGCCGAGAAGATGGGGGCGATCCCCGTCGACGACTCCAAGGGCGATCCGGTCGAACAGATCCTCGACCACACCGAGGGCCGGCGCGCGGACTGCGGCTGCGAGTGCGTCGGCTACCAGGCCCACGACCATCGGGGCGACGAGCACCCGGAGATGACCATGAACAACCTGGTCAAATCGGTGCGGTTCACCGGTGGCATCGGCGTGGTCGGGATCTTCCTGCCCTCCGACCCCGGCTCTCCGAGCGAACTCGAACGCAACGGTCGGATCCCCTTCGACATGGGCTCCTTCTGGTTCCAGGGCCAGCGGATCGGCACCGGTCAGGCACCGGTGAAGGCCTACAACCGCAGGCTGCGCGACCTGATCCACGAGGGCCGTGCCAAACCGTCCTTCATCGTGTCCCACGACCTCCCGTTGCAGCGGGCGCCGGAGGCCTACGAGCACTTCGACAAACGGGACGACGGCTGGACCAAGGTCGTGCTCAAACCCGCCATGGCGTGAGGGGCCGGCCGGGGCTGCCGTCCCGGCGAGGGACGATCGGCGGGTGGCGCACCGAGCTGGTCGGCGTGTCACCCGCCGAGATCGTCGTCAGGTCAGGTCGATGCGTTCCTGTGCCACCGGGTAGCCGGCCCTGGCGAAGGTCGCGGCCATCGGGGTGTTGGTCACGTCCGTGCCCGCCACGATCCGGTCGACGCCCTCGGCCGCCAGCAGGTGCGTGGCCTCGACAAGCAGGTCGTAGGC
>NZ_BSQG01000018.1 GCF_030268225.1 Nocardiopsis ansamitocini
CCGCCGTTCGGTCGGGCGGGTGATCCGGCCGAGGAGATCTCCTGGGAGTACCTCCGGGACGGCTACCGGCGGGTGGTGCCGTGGTGGTGGCGCATGGTCAACGACCCCATGGTCGACGACCTGGTGGCGTTGTGCCGCCAGTGGCGCCCGGACCTGGTGATCTGGGGATCGGTCAGTTACGCGGGGGCGATCGCGGCCAGGGCCTGCGGGGCCGCCCACGTCCGCTTCCTGTGGGGCGCGGACATCTTCTCCCGGATGCGGGGGTTGTTCCTGCGGCGGATGGGCGAGCAGCCCCCCGACCAGCAGGAGGACCCCCTCGCCGCCTGGCTCGCCGGCCTCGCCGCACGCTACGGCCTCGACTACGACGAGGAACTCGTCCACGGCCAGGCCACCGTGGAGTCCGTCCCGCCGTCGTTGCGCGTGGACGGCTCGCCGGGGGTGCGCTACCTGCCCACCCGCTACGTCCCCTACAACGGGCGCGCCGTCGTCCCCCACTGGCTGCGCACCCCACCCCACCGACCCCGCATCTGCCTCACCCTGGGGACGACGGTGAGCGAGCGGGCGAAAGGCGAGGAGGGGGTCGCCCTGGGGGACGTGGTGGCGGGACTCGCGGAACTCGACGCGGAGATCGTGGCCACCCTCCCCGCGGAGCAGCAGCAGGCGTTGGGTCCTGTTCCCGGCAACGTCCGCCTCGTCGACTACGTCCCCCTCCACGCCCTCGTCCCCACCTGCGACGCCATGATCAGCCACGGGGGCTGGGGGACGGTGCTGAACGGACTCGTGTCGGGGGTGCCCCAGCTCATCGTGCCGAGCTGGTTCGACAATCCGCTGCTCGCCCGACGGCTCGCGGCCCAGGGGGCCGTGCTCGCCATCCCGGGAAAGGAGGTGACCGGTCAGAACGTGCGCGAACACGTGGCGCGCCTGCTGACGGAACGGACGTTCGCGCAGGGAAGCAGGCGGTTGAGCGCGGAGATGCTCGGGATGCCGGCTCCGGGCGAGGTTGTCGGACAGCTGTGCCTGCTGGCCCGGGAACGGTCCGGTCCCGCCCCTGGCGGGAAGGGGAACCACGTCCCGGCCGGTGTCGTCGGGGGAACCGGCCGCCCGCCCGGGCCGCTCGCCCAGCGTTCAGGAAACGGAGAACCACGATGACCCGGCTCGACAACGCAGAAGCACCCGTGCGGTTGGGAGTGCTCGGTTGCGCGGACATCGCGTGGCGGCGCACGCTGCCCGCCGTCGCCGCGACCCGCTCCGTGGAACTGGTGGCCGTGGCGAGCCGGGACCCCGACAAGGCCGACCGGTTCGCGCGCCGCTTCGACTGCGAGGCGGTCACCGGTTACGCGCGGTTGCTCGATCGCGACGACATCGATGCGGTCTACCTGCCGCTTCCCGTCGGGCTGCGCCACGAGTGGATCACCAGTGCGCTGCTGTCCGGGCGGCACGTGCTGTCGGAGAAGCCGTTGACCACGGGATACGCGTCCGCGACGGAGCTGGTCGCCCTGGCCGAACGCCACGGCCTCGTACTCGCGGAGAACTTCACCTTCCCCCACCATTCCCAGCATCGGGAGGTCCGTGCGCTGCTGGCGGCCGGTGCGATCGGTCGCGTCCACGCCTTCATGAGCGAGTTCGGGGTGCCCGCGCGCGAGCCCGACGACATCCGCAACGATCTCAAGCTCGGCGGCAGCGCCCTGCTCGACGTGGGGGTGTACCCGCTCCGCGCGGCGCAGTACTTCTTCGGTCCGGACCTGCGGGTCGAGGGAGCCGCGCTCCGCTACGACGAGCACACCGGTGTGGACCTGGGCGGAAGCGTCCTGTTGGCCGCTCCCGACGGCGCCACCGCACAGCTCGCCTTCGGGTTCGGTATGCACTACCGCAACACCTACGACCACTGGGGCGCGCAGGGCGCGCTCCGGTTGGACCGGGCCTTCACCCCGCCCGAGACCCTGGCCCCGGTGCTGGAAATACAGGGGCCCGACGGGGCGGGGGAACGGGTCCTGAAAGCCGACCACCAGTTCCGCAATACCCTCGACGCGTTCGCCGCCGATGTGCGGGGAGTGGGGCCGCGCCGGCACGACCCCGCCGACACCCTCGCCCTGGCGCGACTCCTCGACGACGTCCGGGAGTGCGTCCGGGACCCCCGGTGACGGCACTTTGTGCGGCGTCGCGGACGGGTGCGGCCCCACCCGCGCCGCGGTACGGCACTACCGCGGTGCGCCGTCGGTCGCCCCGAGGAGTCGCCGGCCGGCTGTGACGGCACCCCCGGCCGCGTGGACAGTCGGGCCGGAGGCGCCGTCGGTCAGTGGGAGGGGCCGTTGCCCTTCGGGCGCCCCAGTTCCGTGCCGTCCGCCACCAGGTCCGCGATCTCGGCGACCGTGCGAAACTCCACGTCGTGCGCGGAGATCCGGTCCAGCCACTCCTCCAGGCGCAGCAACCGGTGCCCCCTGCCGATCACCTGCGGGTGAAAGGTCACCGTGAGTACCCCCTGCTCGGTCTCGCGCAGCATGTAGCGCAGGTCCAGTTCCCAGTTGGCGAACATCTCCGCGGGGTCGCGCAGTCCGGGCAGGGTGCGGGTCGGCGACGTCAGGAACTCCAGGTGGGGGAGGTCGTCCAGGGTCCAGCTCACCGGGACCTCCACCAGGGGGGTCGGGGTTCCCCACACGGTGCCCGAGGCGTCCACCCGGTCACCGGTGCGGCACCGGTAGGGAGCGTAGTCGTGGCCCATCATGCTGCTGTCGTAGCGCAGGCCCCGTTCGTTCAGCAGCGTCACCGTGTTCTCGGAAAGGTCCCACGCCGGTGCGCGGAATCCGCGGATCCGGGCCCCGGTGACCTCGGTGAGTGCTGCGATGGACCGGTCGAGCACATCCCGTTCCACCTCCTCGGTCATCGTCGCGACGTTCTCGTGCGCGTAACCGTGCAGGGCGATCTCGTGTCCCCGGTCGCTGATCGCGCGGCACAGTTCCGGATAGGTGTGCGCGGTGTGTCCGGGAACGAACCAGGTGGACGTCATATTGCGGCGCGACAGCAGATCCAGCAGCCGGGGCACCGCCACCGCCGCGAACTCGCCCCGGGAGCGGGGGGTGGGGGTGAGCTGGCCCCGGTCGACCCAGACCGACAGTGCGTCGAAGTCGAAGGTCAGGCAGACGTAACCGGCGGGCATCCCGCCTCCTCTCGTTGGGGCTTTTGTGTGTTATGTAATTATTTGTCGCTTTTCGATTCGTTCCACCGGGCCGCACCACAGGCCACGAAAGTCCAGGAGAAGTCGCCCCGTCCGGTGTCAGGACAGCGGGAGCGCGGCACTCCCCGCCCCCGCGCCTCCGTCGACGCTCAGCGCAGCCCCGGTGACCCACTCCGCATCCGCGGAGCACAGGTAGGACACGGCCGAGGCCACGTCGGCCGGTGTGCCCGACCGCGGCCAGGGGCGCGCGGCCTCGATCGCGTCGACATACTCCGTGCGCAGCGGATTGATGTCGCTGTCCACCGGGATGAACCCCGGGGATACCGCGTTGACCCGGATACGGTGTTCGGCCAGTTCCAGGGCCAATGCCTTGGTGAGCATGGTCAGCCCGGCCTTCGACGTGCAGTAGTGCCCGGCCCCGCGACGCGCACGCTCCCCGGCGCCGGAGGTGATGTTGACGATGTCACCCGGCCGCCCCGCCGCCACCAGCATTCGGGCGAACTCCGTGGCCAGCGCGAACGGACCGTCGAGATTGACACCCAGCACACGGCGCCACTCGGCGTCGTCCATCTCCAGCAACTGCCGGCTCGGATAGATCCCGGCGGCGTTCACCAGGACGTCCAACCCCCCGGCAAGTTCCCACGCCCGCCGAACGCAGTCACGCGCCGCCGTGGTCCCGGAGATGTCGGCCGCGACCGTTTGGACGCGCCCCGGTGCGTCCAAACGGTCAGCCAGCTCCGCACACCGCTCCTCGTCCAGGTCGCTGAGGACCACCGACGCCCCGTCGGTGAGGAAGCGGCACGCGACGGCCGCACCGATCCCTCCGGTCGCCCCGGTCACCAGTACTGTGCGGTTCACGCGTCCTCCCAGATCTCGTGATTGCTCATCGCCCGGCGAAGCGCCAGATACTCCGGCACCGACATGCGCGGTCCCGCCTCCCGCAGCACGCGCCGCGCCCCGAAAGCGCCGTCGGCGAGCAGGTCGATGACGGTGTCCGCCAGGTAGCGGGCCGGTTCGACCGCCGCGGCGCGGTGGTCCTCGACCCGGTAGTCGACACTGTGGTGGCCGCCCACCGCGCCCCCGGAGTAGGGGTGGGAGACCGGCATGACATGGCCGAGGTCGCCCATGTCGGTGCAGGCACCGAGGTGCCGCCCGCGCGTGGCCCCCGTAGCGCCGA
Organism: Nocardiopsis ansamitocini; assembly: GCF_030268225.1. Taxonomy (GTDB): domain Bacteria; phylum Actinomycetota; class Actinomycetes; order Streptosporangiales; family Streptosporangiaceae; genus Nocardiopsis_D; species Nocardiopsis_D ansamitocini. The sequence continues at coordinate 4,350 of NZ_BSQG01000018.1, forward strand.
CCACCCGGTGGGCATTGCGCTCGACGATGTCGTCCAGCGCCGGCGCCGACGTCAGCGGCAGATAACCCAACAGGGTGTCGATCTCGACCCGTGCCCCCAGGGCGAGCGCCCCTGCGCGTGCCGCGCGGGTGACCGCGGCCACGGCCCCCCGCAAGCCGTCGGTACATCGTGATCGGGCCATGACCTGCAAGGTCGCCACCGCCGGGACGGAGCCGAGGGTTCCGTCGTCGCCGGACAGCAGGTAGTTCAATCGCACGTCGTGGTCGTCGGGAAAAGTCTCGCGCTGGGCATCGAGCGCGTGGGCGGCCGTGGTCGCGGCCTTGAGGGCGTTGACCCCCAGCCACGGGCTCGACCCGGCGTGCGCCGAGCGGCCGTGGAACCGTGCGCGCACGACAGCGGCCCCGTTCAGGGAGTCGCCCACGGAGAAGCGCGGACCGCCCCCGCGTCCCGAATGCACCAGCAACGCCATGTCCACGTCGTCGAAGGCGCCGACGCGCAACAGTTCGGCCTTGCCGACCGGAAACTCCACGCCCTCGTGCGGTGCGGTGTCGAAGTACCGGCCGGCATCGCCCATCTCCTCGGCAGGGGCGGCCAGGAGCACAACCGTCCCGTCCAGTTCGGACATGACCTCCGACAAGCCCAGTGCGGCCCCGGCCACCGACGCCAACTGGGCGTTGTGCCCGCAGGCGTGCGCCGCGCCGGTCGCCGGGTCGGCAAGGGGATGGGCGGGCAGGCTCACGGCGTCCAGCTCACCGATGAGCGCCACGCACGGACCGGGGCCGCGTCCGCGCATCACCGCCTTGACGCCGGTGCGCGCCAGTCCGGTCCGCACGGGCAGCCCGAGCCGGTCCAGCCGGGCACCGAAGCGCGCGGCGGTTGCGAACTCGGCGAAACCGAGTTCCGGGTGGCGCATGACATCCTCGCTGAACGCCTCGATCTCGGCAGCATTGCGCTCGATCGCGGCGCACGCGTGCTCTTTGAGGCGTGCCGCGGTACTCATACCGTCAGTATCCGTGGCGGGGGCCGTCCGGGTATTCAGACCGCGGTCCGACCTTTGGCGCTCCCTGTTGTCGCATGGTCCAAACCGGCCCCGCGCAGGTGCAGCGCGGCGATGAGACGCTCCTCCGGGTCGTTGAGATCGATTCCGCAGATGGCGTGCATCCTGCGCAGCCGGTACCGCAGCGTGTTGGGGTGGACGTGCAGCACCCGCGCGGCGGCGATGACGTCACCCAGGGAGTCGAGGTACGCCGAGAGACTGGCGGTGTAATCGCTGTGGTGGGCGCGGTCGTAGGCCAACAGTTCCGGCACGGGACCGCTGCTGAATCGCGGACTGCTGCCCACGATGTCGGCCAGGGCGAGAACGTCCACTGCGGCGCGCACGTCGGCGGAGCGCACCACGCAGGTGCGGTCGATCCCCCGGGAGCCCAACACGCGCAGGATGAGGCCGGCCTCCGCCAGTGACTCCGGGACCCGCGCGACATCCGCCACGATCGGCCCCAGCGCGGCGACCACCTCCGAACCGAGCACCGCGCTCGCGCGCTCCACGATCTCGCGGACCGCCGCGGCGAGTACGGTGCAGTCCCGGCCGGCCAACCCGCACAGCAGGACGTCCACCCGGCCCCGCGCCGGAACCGGCACCGCCACGCAGCCGAGCGCCGGCAGATGCACCGAGAGCAGATCGGCGAACCGTCGCGGATCGTGCGGGTGCTCGTCGACGAAGACGCAGCTCATGACGGCCGCCGGTTGGCCGCGATCGATGTCGAGCCACTCGACGGCCTCGTCGTCGGAGTCGCCGCTGAGCAATTGGCGGGCCACCGCCTCGGCGGCCAGCCGCCGGGTCTGGGTCCGCGCGCCCAGCCGGGACAGGTGTTGGGCGGCCGACGAGGTACAGCGGTGCAGGACGGTCGTGGCGTCGGGAACCAGTTCCGCGCCGCGCTCCGCCACCCAGATCGATCCGAGGATCTCCTCACCGGAGCGCACGGCGACGGCGATGCGCCGGCTCACCCCCTGCTCGACCTCGGCGGGAATCTCCACGACCTCGTCGCTGCGCCACAACCGTCGGTACACGCCGCGTTCGCGCAACCGGGACCGGTACCAGGACGGTCCCCGCTGATCCAGCACGGCCTGGCGCCGCATCGGGTCGTCGGACTCGGCCAGGCGGGAGAACGCCAGCACCTCCTGTTGGGGGTTGAAGATCATCACCGACCCGCCGACCGACTCCGACAGCGCGTTGGCGAAGTCGGCCAGCGCCCGGGACGGCGGCCCGGGGGACTCGCCGTCGAGGTCCGCGCCGGTCGTGCTGAGCAGACCGCGCAGGTGGCCGGTGAACTGCGCCCACCCCATGTCCGAGGACAACCCCAGCAGGGCGACGCCGGCTCGGCGCGCGGGCGCACTCAACTGCTTCTTCAATGCGGCGGACCTGCGCACGACCACCGCCGCGACCTGGCACCGGGCCGCCTGCTCCAGGAGCAGCAGCGCCCGCTCGGCGTCCACCCCCACTGCGAGCAGCACGTCTCCCGGACCCGCCGCGAACTCGGCGGACTCCTCGTGGATCACGACGTCGGCGCAGCGCACGTCTCCCTCCGGCGCGTCCGCCCACACCGAGAGAACCGTCGCCCCGAGTGCGTCGACAACCGTGCTCAACCGTGGACCCTGCATGTACACCCCTTGTCGTGGACGACAAGCTCCATGCACTTCTTCATACCAACGGATCATTACGACCAGGTCATCCCTGCCTGACACTGTCCATTACGTCAACGGCAAGGAGGACCGTCCATGAACCACGACTTCGCAGCGGCGCTGAAGACGCTGGTCGACACGGAGTCGCCCTCCGCAGACCTTCCCGCGGTCGAGGAGTGCGGGGACCGGCTCGCCGAGCTGGGCGAACGGATCACCGGAATCGCCCCGGAACGCATTCCGCTGCCCGGAGGCCCCTCGGCGCTGAGGTGGCGCGCGGGACCGGCCGACGCACCGGGGCGCGTGCTCCTCCTGGGGCACCGCGACACCGTCTGGCCGCTGGGTACCGCCCTGGACCGCCCCTTCACCGTCGACAACGGGCGCGCAACCGGGCCGGGCGTGTTCGACATGAAAGCCGGCCTACTCGTCGGGCTGTACGCACTCGCCGGCCTCGATCCGCACGTTCCGGTGACGTTCCTGGTCACCGGCGACGAGGAGATCGGGTCCGGCGCCAGCTGGGAGCTCATCGAAGAGGAGGCCCGCGCGGCCCAGGCCGCGCTCGTCCTGGAGGGGGCCGGCGACAACGGCGCGCTCAAACACGCCCGCAAGGGATGGTCGATCTACACGCTGCGCTTCCAGGGCCGGTCCGCGCACGCCGGACTGGAACCGCACAAGGGCCGCAACGCACTCGTGCGCATGGCCGGCCTGGTCGCGGAATCGGTCCGGCTCAACGTCCCCGATCGGGGGGTGACCGTCACCCCGACCCTGGCCAGCGCGGGGCAGACGGTGAACACCGTTCCCGACCGCGCCGAACTCCACCTGGACGTGCGCGCAGGCACCGTCACCGACCAGGAACGGGTGGACGACCGCATCCGCGACCTCGCAGCGACCGAGGGCGGAGTCGACGTCGTGGTGGAGGGCGGGAAGAACCGGCCGCCCATGGAGAAGCACTCCGCGGCCGCCCTGCTGGAACGCGTCACCGAACACGCGGCGGAACTCGGGCAGCCGCCCCCGGAGTCCACCGCCGTGGGCGGCATCTCCGACGCCAACATCTGCGCCGCGCTGGGCGTCCCCACGCTCGACGGCCTGGGCGCCGTGGGCGGCGGGCCGCACGCGGTCCACGAATGGGTGGACCTCCCCGCCACCCAGCAGCGCATCCCCCTGGTCTCGGCCCTGGTCACCGGACTCGCCCGGCGGCCGCTCACCCGGTCCTGAACTGAATAGGAGCCGCAATGTCGGACACCGAAGTCACGTCGCCTGAGGCGTCCTTCGAGGAGGACCCCCGCTACCGCGTCGCCGGCAAGGAGCTGATGATCGCACTCGGTTACTGGCTGGCCTTCACCGTGACGGTCACCGCGACCGCCTGGATTCTCGGCGGCAACAAGAGCGCCGACGAGCTCACGTTCATCCTCGGCTTCCCGACCTGGTTCTTCTGGTCGGTTCCCGTCACCTGCTTCGCGTTCTCCGCGATCGCCTACTTCCTCGTCCACCGGTACTTCACCGACGTCCCCCTCTCCGCCGACGGCGGCGAACCGGCAGAACCGGCAGAAAGGTAGTCCCAATGCGCTGGGGCGTCATCATCCCGATCCTGGTCTACGTCGTCCTCCTCATGGTCATCGCCTGGTGGAGCTACCGCAAACGCCGGCAGGTCGCCGAAGGGGCCAAGACCGAGCACTACTACATGGGTGGCCGCTCGCTGGGCTGGTTGCTGCTGATGTTCACCCTGTTGGCCAGCGCGGCCAGCGCGGGGACGTTCATCGGCGGTCCCGGCCTCGTCTACGGGCAGGGCTACGGCTGGATCCTCGTCTCGATCTTCCAGGTCCCCACGGCCTTCATCGCACTGGCCGTCCTGGGCAAGAAGTTCGCCATCCTCGGCCGCAAGCTCAACGCGCTGTCCATCGTGGACGTCCTGCGCCACCGCTACGAGAGCCCGTTCGTGGTCATCCTCAGCTCGCTGGGCATCGTCGTCTTCCTGACCGCCTACATGGTTCCGCAGTTCGTCGGCGGCACCCGGCTCCTCCAGGCCGCGACCGGCGCCAACTACACGTTCCTGCTGGTGGCCCTCGCTGTGGTCATCGCCATCTACACCACCTTCGGAGGATTCCTCGCCGACGCGGTCAGCGACGTCCTCCAAGGCATCATCATGGTCGCGGGCGCGGTGGTCGTATGGGTGGCCCTGCTCGTGGCGGCCGGCGGCATGGGGCCGGTCAACGAGCACGTCATGAGCACCAGCCCGGAACTGTTCACCCTGCCCGGACCGGCCGGTTTCACCCCGATGATGATCGCCTCCTACTCCCTGCAACTGGGGCTGATGTTCGGTGTCCTGCCGCACCTGGCGGTGCGCGCGATGAGCTACCGCGACTCCAAGTCGGTGCACACCGCGATGAAGGTCGGCCCCCTGGTCATGACCGTCATCACCCTGGGCTTCCTCACCATGGGCATGGTGGCGCGCTTCTACCAGCCCGACATGGCGGTCGGCGACCTCGCGCTGCCGACCACGATCATCGAAGTCCTGCCCGAGGGAGTGGCCGGCATCCTGTTCGCCGCGCCGCTGGCCGCGGTCATGTCCACCGTCGACGCGATGATCCTGGTCGTGAGCGGCACCATCATCCGCGACCTCTACGTCACCTACGTCAACCCGCGGGTCAGCGACGGCCGCACCTCCACCATCACCTCGATGACCACGCTGGGCCTGACCGGCCTGGTCCTCTACCTGGCCATGGACCCGCCCGACTACCTGGAACTGCTGATCATCTACGCGATCGGCGGGCTGGAGGTCGCGTTCTTCTTCCCACTCGTGCTCGGGCTGTACTGGAAGCGGGCCAACGCGCTGGGCGCCGCACTGGGCATGATCGGCGGCATGTCCTGGTACACCGTGGTGAACTTCTGGGTGCCCGAACTGGCGCTGGGAATGTTCCCCATCGCCACGTCCTCGGCGGTCGCCCTGACCTTGTTCCTGCTGGGCAGCTACTTCGGGCCACGGCCGCGGCGCGAGGTCCTCGTGAAGTTCTGGGGGACCCAGCGCGAGATCGACAAGCTGGGGGAGGCCGTGCACTCCACACGCTGACCCACCCGCGAACAGGACGGTCCCGGTCAGGAGCGAGCACTGCGCTCCTGACCGGGACCTTGTCCTTGACAGGAGGGCGATGTCGGCTCCGTCCGGCGCGGGCGGCGGGGGCCCGCGTGTGCGCGGGGGCGCCCCGGGTAGGACCGCAGCCATGTGCGGACGGTATGTGAGCGCCCGGGACGACAAAGACCTCGTCGCCCTCTTCGAGGTGGACGACCGGATCGACGGAGGGTGGCGTCCCTCCTGGAACGTGGCGCCCACCCAGTCGGTGCGCGTCGTGTTCGACCTGGCCGAGGGGCCCGACGGCGCGGCCCCCCGCCGCCTGCTGCGCGACGTGCGCTGGGGCCTGGTCCCGGTGTGGGCCAAGGACCCCGGGATCGGTTCCCGGATGATCAACGCCCGCAGCGAGACCGTCACCGAGAAGCCGTCGTTCCGGGCCGCTGCGGCCAGGCGCCGCTGCGTGGTCCCCGCCGACGGCTACTACGAGTGGTCCACGGCCGGCGGCACCAAGGTCCCCTACTACCTGCACCCCGAGGACGGGGGAGTGCTGGCGTTCGCCGGACTGTACGAACGGTGGCCCGTCCCGGAGAAGGCCGACGACGACCCCGACCGGTGGCTGTGGACCTGCACGATCCTCACCGGGCCAGCCACCGACGCCCTCGGCCACATCCACGACCGCACGCCCAGGATCGTGCCGCCGGACATGGTGGACGCCTGGCTGGACCCCGGAGTCACCGACAAGGAGGAGGTGCGGGGCCTCGTCGACGCCATCCCCGCTCCGCACCTGGTGCCCCGCAGGGTCGGCCCGGCCGTGGGGTCGGTCCGCAACAACGGGCCCGGACTGGTGGAACCGGTTGGGTGAGACCGGGGAGGGGCGCTTCCGGTGCCTTCCCGGGCGGGTTGTCCGGTGACCTGTTCCACGGTGGCCGTGGCGCCGGCTAAGAGAACGGTCCGAGGTGTCTTCTCGTCATGGGGTAGACGCCAGAGGTCGTCGCGGCCGACTGTGAAAGGACCGGGCCGTCAATAATTTCGGGGAAGGGGAGGAACGGGACGGGCCGCGTCGCGACACCGCCGGTGGTCCCCGAAAGCGCTGTCCGCGGCCTCCGTCATCGTATCGACGGTGGGAGCGAGGGCGTTTGTCGTTTACTCAGAGGGCGCTGTCCTTGGCACTGGTGATGAAGGCGCGCCACTCCGCAGCGGGAAAGCTTAGTGCGCCGTGCTCGCGGTGTTGAGTATCGCGGATGGCTGAGCCGGTCTGCCAGTCAGCGACCTCAACACAGTTATCGGAAGCGCTGGAGTGGCTAGATTTTCGGAACTTTGCTGTGTGTTGGGCTGAGGGCTGATGCATGAATATTGGCCTTCGCTGTGTTTCAGGCGTGCTGTTTAAGAAGACTCTTAAACAGTTGAATGGATTGTTCTTGTGAAAGTGCTGCTCCGCAAGCATAAGTAAACCGGGTCCGGTGGAGTGCCACCTCCTCTTTGCTCTCAAGGTAGGCGTTGCGGCTGGCTGCCTCGGTGCAGACGATCGTCAGATCGTAGTCGTCGGCAAAGTCCAGGATAACGAACGATCCTCCCATGCCCGCGTGGAGGCCGGACCGGAGCGGCATGATCTGGATTGAGGCGGTGTTGTCGGTGTCTTCTGCTACGCCAATCAGGTGTTCCAACTGGGTTTTGAAAACGTCGGGTGAACCGATGAGGCGCTGGATCGCGGCTTCTTCGATCACGAATACCGAAGTGAGTGGCGATCCGCGTGTCAGGATCTGTTGTCGCTGAATCCTGGCTTCGATCTTCTGCTTGACGTCAGCGGCAGGGATGAAAGGGTATCTGCTCAAAACTGCTGTTGTGTATTCCCGAGTCTGGAGTAGTCCAGGTATGAACTCGGGTTCGTATGTGCTGATCTGCGATGCCTCGTCTTCGAAAGCAGGCAGGGCTCCATCAAAAGCGTCGCCGTACTGAACCCACCATCCCTTTTTCTTCGCCTCGCGCATAAGCGTTTCCAGTGATTCCCGCAGGCGTTGGTCCGTGACCTCGTACAGGTCGAGAAGAGCTCGGAGATCGGTGAGGTTGCCGCGAGTCCAGCGGCCGTTTTCGTAGTTGTGGACCTTGGTTTTGGCCCAGTCGAGTCTCGTGGCCACCTGATCGAGTGTCAGTCTGGCGACCTCTCGGCGTCGTCTCAACTCGCGTGCCAACTGACGCTTCCCGATGGTGGGGAAGGGCGGCTGCTTCGCGGCCATAGCACTCCTGTTCGCCGTGGGACTGGCGGTTGCTCACTCGATGCTAGTGCGAACACGCGATCATGGAATCAGACATATTGCCCATAAATATTTACGACTTCAAAACTATGAAGTTCATAGTTACTATGGTCCTAGTTGATGAGACGATACATCGGCCAGTGGCGGTGCGCCTCTGTTTTCGGCATCTGGGGGACGTCGTGCCTGTACACCGAAGGAAGCGGTTGATTCTGCCCGTCGCGGCAAGAGTCGGCGGCATCGAACAACCGACAGCCTGGATCGGTTTCGTTCCGGCCCGCGCGTTCTTGCCCGAGCACAGAGAGTCGTCTTGTCCAGGCGATCTGTTCGCTTCCATCGCGTACGGCCTTTTTCAGGCGGTACTGCTCCAGACCCGTGGTCGCGAGCCTTCCATTTTCCGGAAACGCTGGTGTCCGGGGCATCCAGAAGTCCTGACAGATGTCGTACCCCACCCAGGGCACGGCCACGGCCGACCCCCTTCACCGATCAAGGAGTTTTGGCATGACCATCACCCTCCCCGACGGGGTCGTCGTCTCGGTGACCACCGTGCAGGTGGTCAAGGGCGGCGAGGTCGATGAGGACACCGGTATCTCGCTGGCCGGTAAGCGCTCGCCCCGCTATGCCGGGCTCAACCAGCACTGTGCCTGCTACTGCGCTCCGCTGCCCCACGACCTGTGGGAGGCCATCGAACGCCACGACCTCTACTCGCCCCGCACCGACGTCTGGCTGCGCGTCCTGGACCACGGCGACACCGCGCCCCTGCCCGAAGGGGCCCGCGTCCTGATGAGCCGCACCGTGGTCTGCGGCAGCGACTGACCACCCCCTCCACCCGTCGACCGCGCAAGCCCCGGATCGGCGGAGGAGAGGCAGCCGCTCCCCCTTCCTGCGGGTCCTCAGCCCGCCGGTCCCACCGCTGTACCCGGCTCCCGGCCGCGAGCCCTCACCCCTACCGGGCACGACCCGGCGCACGAAAAAGCCCTGGCGGGTGTTGCAGCACCCCCAGAGCACGGCCGACATCCACAACCCTTTGACCACAAGGAAATGCCGACATGACCATTGTGCCGCACACCCCCGCCCCGGCGTCCGCCCACGACCACCACCGGCCCGCGCGCGTCTACCCCGGGACCCTCGCCCACACCGCCCGCGTGCGCGCCGACCTGGCGGCCGACCTCGCCGCCCTGCCCGGTGTCCCCGCCGAACTCGCCGAAGAGGTCGTGCTGTGCGTCAGTGAGGCGTTCGCCAACGCCGTCGCGCACACCCGCTCCGGCGGGCACGACGGCCGCGTCGTGCGCACCCTGTCCACCACCGCAACCGCCGTGCGGGTCGCCGTCATCGACGACGGGGCCGACGACACCCTCCCGGAGATCCCGCACCGGCGCACCCCGGCCGAGTGGGACGACGCCGAACACGGCCGGGGCCTGCTCATCGTCGGGGCCCTCGCCACCGCGTGGGGCACCCGACCCGTCGTCGCCTCGCCCCTGGGCTTCGCGCTGGGCACCGTCACCTGGGCCGAGTTCGCCCTGCCCGCGACCACCGGCACCCGCCCCGCGCAGGACACCACCGCTTCGGAGGGGACCCGATGAGCACCGCGTCCACCGCATCCCGTCCCGTGCCCTTCCGCGCCGAGGACGACCCGCTGCGCGCCCGGCTTGCCGAAGGCGTGCGCGCGATCCTCGCGGCACCGCACGGCCACCGCTTCGCCCACCCCGTCACCGGGCCGGTTCCCCCGGCCACGGCCGCGCCCACCGGGGACGGTGCTCCACGCCGGTCCGTCCACAGGCGGCCCGCGCCCACCCGTCCCGGGCCGAGTGCCGCCTCCGGGCACCGCCCACACCCCGCGCGCTCCGCCGCCACGATCCGGCAACCGGAGCATCGGGCCGATCCCGGCCGCCCCGGTAATCGCGAACGCGACCTCCTCGACCAGCTCCGTGACAATCCCCGCGTTGCCTACCGCCGTGACCACGGCGCCCTCCCCGGCTGGATGGCCGCCCCCGCCGGACCGCGCCCCGGGCCGGTACCCCGCCCGAGGGCCACCTCCGGCAACGGTCCCGATCCCAGCACCGGTCGTAGTACCGGCGACTCCGCCCGCAGTGGTCTCCACGACAACAGCCGCACCGGGTCTCGCACCGGCCCCCGACCGATTCCGGCCCGGCCGCCCGCCGGGCCCCGGCACCGCAAACCCCGTCGGCCCCGCAGCCGCACCCGGTGGTGGGTCCTGGCCGGCCACCCCGTGGCCGCCGCTCTCGGTGCGCTCGCCCACCACTGCGCCACCCTGCTCGCCTGACGCCCCTTGGTGGGTCGGCCGCTCCCGAACAGCTGCCGACCCACCAGGGGGCCACCGCAGCCGCGCCCCCGCACGGGACGGGAACGGCGCATCGGACACCCGCCTCAGCAGGCCGGAAGCGGTCAGCGGGTATGCCTGTTTCGACCGTTCCGCGCGGTTCGGGGCGGGCGGGCGAGCCCTGTTCGTGCTGGTCAGAACAGGGACGCGCCCTCGGCGATCTGAAGGGTGTGTCGCGGATCGCCCCAGGGGCGCCGTTCGCGCCGGGAGACCGGTTCCATCCACTGAGTTATGTTGCCTTCGAGAATGTTCACCGACAAACGGGACGAGGACCGTGCGAGCTCCACTACCAGGCGCGTTGAAGACAGTGCGAATCCTGCTCTTCGTCTACGCCGGACTCACCGCGCTGACGGTCGTCGGCGGACTCCTCATCTTCCCTTTGAGCGCGGAGACGTTCGGCGCGCTCCTCTACCTCGCCCTGCCCGGGGTGCTGGCGCTGCTCTTCGGGCTCCGGATGCCCAAGGGCCGCGCCGGACTGTTCTGGGGGATCGTCGTCCTCCAGGCGTTCCTGATCCTCACCGGGATCGGCCGGCTGGGCAACGGGGAGATCCAAGGACTGACCAGCATCATCCTCCCGATCCTCGTCCTGGTGCTCGTGCTCAGGCGCGAGTCCCGCGAGCACCTGCGCGGTTGACCACCCCCAACGGTTCTCCCTGACCCCCTGCCCGCCCCACCCCCAAGGCCGGTGAAGCACGCCCGTGCTCCGCACGATCCACGACCCCGAACGCGGCGCGGGAATCGTCGAATACGCCGCCCTGATCGTGCTGGTCGCCTCGATGGTCGCGATGCTCGCCAACGCGGGGATCGCGCAGGCCATCGGCTCCGGTGTGCGTTCCGGCGTCGACCAGGTCTTCGACGAGCCCGATTTCCCGGCCGACGGGGGGACGGCGAGTGACGCCCCCGCGGCCGCAGCGCCCCTGCCCCAGGCGTCGGTGGGGCCGGACGGCGAGGTCACCTACTCCGGCGGCTCCGGGCCGGCCGGGGACGATCCCGGTTTCCGGATCGTGCCCGCCAGCGACGGCCCGCTCCTCAACGACGCCCTTCCCGATATCCGGGACGACGAAGAGGAGGAGGGCGCCTGGGACGTGTTCCTCGACCGCCTCGGACGAGGGGGCGGGGCGTTCGGCACCAGCGTCCTCAACGACCTTGAGGGGATCGTCGACGCCTTCACCACCAACCCGCTCGACAGTTTCAAGGGCCTGATCGACACGATCGCCAACGACCCCGTCGGCCTGCTGTTCAGCGACGAGTTGCGTGACGCGTGGAACAACAAGGACTGGTCCGCGATCATTGGGCACGGCCTCTGGGAGGTCGGCACCTGGGCGATCCCCGGTGCCGGGCTGGCCGTCCGCATCCTCAAGATGCTGGGCAAAGGGCCGGGAGCACCCCGCGCACCCGACGGTCCCGGATCGGAAGGCCAGGCCCCCGGCTCGGGGGAAGGGGGCTCTGGACGCTCCGACTCGGATTCGGATGGGGGGCGCCGCGACGAGAACGGTGTCTCGTGTCCCGGGGGCTCCAACAGTTTCGTGCCCGCAACCCTGGTGCTCATGGCCGACGGTTCGACCAAACCGATCGAACTCGTGGAGGTGGGGCACGAAGTGTTGGCCACCGATCCGCTCACGGGGCAGAGCGGGCCGCGCGCGGTGACCCACCTCATCGAGGGTGCGGGGGCCAAGACCCTGGTCGACATCACTGTCACCGACGTTGATGGTCACGTCGCCACGATTACCGCCACCGATGCCCATCCCTTCTGGGTCCCCGACCTGGCGCAATGGATTGACGCCGTTGATCTTGAGCCCGGCTCGTGGTTGCGGACCTCCACCGGTACCTGGGTCCAGGCAAGCGCGGTGGAGGTGCGCACGGTCGTCGACCAGCAGGTCTACAACCTCACCGTTGCCGGACTGCATACCTATTACATTGCCGTCGGTGGGGTGGACATCCTCGTCCACAACGACGGATGCGGGGAGTGGGCTGCTGACTTCGAGTCTTTGCCCCAGGGGAGACAGAGCAGCGTCAGGATGGTCAACACGGGAGAAGAGCTGCGCATAAAATTTGACCAGTGGACCGAGGGGGCAGAAAGAATTGAATCGCCGAGCAGTAAGGTTCCCGATGTTTATATGCTCCCCGATGGCACAAGAATTCAATGGCGGACCGCATCAAGGTCCGGAGGGGAGACGATAGATATTTTTTTGCCGGATAGAACCCGACTGAAAGTGCATGTAGAAAATGAGTGACGAGGAGATAATTGCTGAAATATTAGATGAAGGATTAGATGATTGGATTCCAATTGATGGACTTATATCCTTGGTGAAGCGAGAGGGAAAGGAGAGCGAAGAAGATCTTCGAAATGCGACAATCAGGATTTTAAGATTGCTTCTCGAAGGGCGAATGGTGACGGTTGGAGAACTCGGGGAAAGCGGGTTCGAGTCGTGGCCGGAAAGCGTTGACGATGCAGAAGGGGCCCTTCTTCGAGTCGTAGAAGATCTGGACAGACTTGACTGGTTTCCGCAGGGCGCTTCCTGTTGGATCGCCAATACCCCATTGGGGGACGCCGAAGCGGTCAGAAATCGTGAATCCCGTGAAATTTGACTCCTCCTGGAGAAAGACGTGAGTGACGCGAATCGGTCAGGACTTGGACTCCGCTTGCTCGCCTTCGTCGGCAGATTTTCCAGGTAAAACCTCGTTTTGGAGGGGACCCAGAACCTCGACGTCTTCAGTGCTCTTTCTCGGACTGACCTGCCAGTGGGGGCAGGGTTTCTTCAGTTGTGCTGGTGGCTTGTCGGGTGTAGTGGTCGGTTGCCTGGAGTGGTTGGGGGGCGTCCGGTTGCGGCCACCCCGCGACCGCCCTTTCGCTCTCGTTTGGTTGCTACCGTTCACCTTTTGGGTTTCACCGGCCAGGGGCGCGCGGATGCTGTGGGGTAGGGGCTTGTGCTGAGACGGATCCATGACCCCGACCGCGGCGCCTCGGCCCTGGAATACGCCGGCGTGTTCCTGCTGGTGGCCGCGATCGTGGCCGCGCTGGCCCTCACCGATGTGGGCACCCAGGTCAGCACCGGCCTGACCCAGGCCGTGGACCGCGCCCTGGGCGCTGAGCACACCACCCCCGAGGCGGCCCAACCCGAAGGGTCCTCACCCGCCACGGTGCCCGCACTGGAAACCCGCCACGACGCCCCTGAGGGCGGCGCGCCGGTACTCACCCCCGTCAACAACAACAACGACGGTGACGACGACGATGGTGGTGGTGGGGGGAACTTCCTCACCGACGCCTGGGATTGGACCTGGGACAAGGGCTCGGCCATCGGCAGCGGCCTGTGGGACTCCGGCGCGGGCTTCGTGGGCGACGTCAAAGACGGCGCGGTAGGACTCTGGAACGGCGCCGGTGACCTGTGGAACGACCCCGGGCAGTGGGCTTCTGACACGTGGGACTCGGTGTGGGGCGGGGTGACTGGGACCTGGGACGCCGCCACCAGCGACCCGTGGGGGTTCGTCAAGGACCTCTTCGTCAGCGAGGAGGCCCAGGCCGACTGGGACGACGGCGAGCGGCTGCACGCGGGTTCCCAGGTCGTGGGCGACACCCTGATCGGGTTCATCCCCTTCCTCGGCTGGGGCAAGAAGATCGACCGGGCCTTCGGCCTCGGCGGCAACAACCGCGACTCCAACTCCGATTCGGATTCGGATGGGGGGAGCCGCGACCAGGACGCCATCTCGTGCCCCCGGGGCCCCAACAGCTTCATCCCCGCAACCCTGGTGCTCATGGCCGATGGCTCGACCACACCCATCGAAGCGGTGGAGGTGGGTGATTTCGTGGTGGCCACCGACCCGCTCACCGGTGAGAGCGCACCGCGCGCGGTCACCCACCTCATCGAGGGCTCAGGCGCCAAGACCCTGGTCGACATCACGATCACCGACACCGACGGCCACACCGCGACCATCACCGCCACTGATGCTCACCCCTTCTGGGTCCCCGACCTCGCCCAGTGGGTCGACGCCGCCGACCTGGAGGCGGGTTCGTGGTTGCGCACCTCCACCGGCACCTGGGCCCAAGCCGACGCGGTGCAAACTCGCACGGTCGCCGACCAGCAGGTCCACAACCTCACCGTTGAGGACCTGCACACCTACCACGTCGTCGCCGGACAGACACCGATACTCGTCCACAACGACAACGGCGACTGTGGTTGGGACATGACCAAGCTCGACGAAAAATACGACAAGCACGTATTTGGAGACGGGAAGCGTCCCGGTGAAGATCCCGACATGCCGGAATATCAGGATGAAATCAATGGCGTCGATGGATTCGACCGGTATCAGCAGGATGCATGCGCGCTGATGTGCGGCCCCAAAGGGGAAGGGGTAAGAGAAGTTGTCCGTTCTGGAGATGGAGCGATTCTCCGCTTGGACACCTCGACTGGAAGGCTCGGAATTATGCAGAACGGAAAGATAACGAACTTCTTCCGGCCGGACGATCCGATTGCTTACATGGACAACGAGAGTCAGAGGTAGGATTTCTTTGTCGAGTTCTATTGATTTCGACGAAGCGTTCTCCGTGTTGTTCCTGGAATCGGGCTGGAGAGAACCTATCGGGCCGGTTGAAGCACTGAGGCGTTGGAAAAGTTTCTCCGAAGACTGCCTTGATGGTTTTCCGTGGGATGTCGATGATTACAACAATGACCTGACGCTGCGGACCCGGCTTGCCGAAACCCTTCCGAGGCTTGAAGAGGAAGGTTACGATGCGGCAAGACGTCTTGCAGGGAAAATCGAAGAATCCGACTCCCGGGTGCGAGTCGTCTTGCGCTGTGAATCTTTTCTGGGTTTTCCTGAAGACCGATGGTGGCTGCGAAGGACGCCGATTTACGCTTCAAAGGATTTCTGTATCGAGTTTCGAGAAGCATACGGGGTCGATATCGAGCCGAAATCCCGGTTCGACGACGACAAGCGCGAGATTGCCCGCATGAAAGCGGCCGGCATGTCGGCTCTTGATGTGCTGATCCATGTGCGAGCTGAGGGGTGGTACGTCTCGACCAATTCTGGCCTGTTTTTTCGTGCGTTTCGAGAGGCATTCCCTTCGGTGAGGCGGAACAGGAAGCTTGTCCTGGGATGGATCTCGGGAGAGGTCGAGGAACCAATGCTTCGTTCGTCTTTTTCTGAGCATCGCTGATGTCCGTCTCGCCTGCTTATGCGTACGGAGCGGCGAGTTTTCCGCATTGACGTGTTGGGGTGCTCGCACCTGTCTGGAGGGAACTGCCGAACTCGTCTTCGGCGGTCGTCCGGTTCGCTCGAAAGACTGTCTCTGGTTCCGTAAGAAGAAGATGTCTGCTTCGATGGGCTCAGTCGAGAGGAATTCGACCGGAGGCGGGGTGGGGTGGAGGCATCGGTTCGGCTCACGTCCGACGGATTTTCTGCTTTCTTCGGCCTCGTCAAAGAGTCCCCGAATGTTTCCGGATACCAGGTGGCAAGAAAATCTTTCGAATCGGATCTGAAAGAACTGGTCGAAATTCTTCCCGGGCTGCGCGGGATTTTCCGCCGGACGGTCGAAGGTGCCGCCGAGGGAGGTGATCGCGAACTGGTTTTTCGGTCCGGTGAGTCGATTCACCTGGAGAGGGCGGACGGCGGGTCGGTCGTTCTCTCGTTGGAGGCTCCCCTGTTGGAAGCCATCGTCGAAGAGCTGGAAATCGTGAGGGGGCGGCTCGGCGACACCGAGTTGCGCACGCGCACGGGCATTGAGGCTCCGGTCGTCGACTCGCTCATGGCGGGCCTCCGAACAGCGATCCCCGGGCATCGATCCTGATCGTCAAGACCGGCGGCCGCACTTCCGCGAAGGCCGCGTCCACCTCGGCCGTGAAGCGGCCGTTCCCGATGGCCGTGGTGCGTACGGCGTTCCACCGCACGTCGCCCTATGGTGCCGTGAGTGGCCCGGAGCGGCTGGTTTCGCTGAATACTCGGCCACGGTTGCGGGTCGGCATCCGGTGTCCACCCCCGGGTGGGTGCGCGGACTTCCCATTCGAGCTGGTGGCCGCACACGCTGGGCCGATGCGCGCCGTTCCTTCACTCCTCCACGAGGTCGGGACCGCGTCCGGGCAGAAGGGCTTCCCCGTTGGCGCCTAAGCCTGTCCCTGCTCTTCGGTCCGCCGGTCGGTGAGGCCCGCGCTCAAGGAGACCTCTGCCCTGACGCACGCGTCCAACCGGGGCGAGGGGCTTGAGTCGGGACGGACGGTGCCGAACAGTGTGGCCAGGACGTCGTGCAGGCTCATGGTCCACTCGTCCTCGTCCCACCGGACGTGCAGGTCGGTCAGGAGAAGCCCGGTGGGAGCGGAGTAGACCAGGGACAGCGACCGGTCGTCGATCCGCCGGACGTCCAGCGTCACCCCCTCCCCGGTGCTGACCCCCGCGTCGGAGAGCGGGATCACCAGCCGGGTCCGTCCCGGCCGGTCGACGCGCATCTCCAGGTCCTTGCCGTCGCCCACGATCGACAGCCCGGCCAGGGCGATGCCTCCGGCCGGGAGAGTCGGTGACCATTCCCGTGTCATCGTGCGACGCTTCTTCCGTCGTGGTTTCCTCATTGCGCTGTCGACGTTAACGCCTGCGTTCGTCGATCCGGAAGTGTCGCGGTCCGAAGCCGACGCGCGGTTCGCGGTGAGGTTCCGGGGCTCAGCCGAACATCCCCTCCTGGCTCACGGAATCGAGGCTGTGGCGGGGCTTGCGGTCCTTGGCGGACACGGGGAACCGCACCCCCTTGCCCCGCAGTTCGGCGAGAGTGACCAGCGGCCCCGCCAGCACCTCGTCCAGGAGCGTGCGTTGGGCGGTCTCCAACTCGGTGACGCGGCGCAGCGCGGTGAGGAGTTCGTTGAACTCGGTGATCCACTCCCGGGGCCACGACTCCACGTGGATCTCGTCGAGAGGGCTGCTCTTCTTTCCCCCGGGTTTCGCCCTGCGGTAGGAGAACCACTTGCCGATGACGTTCATGCCGCCCACGTCGTAGGACCACATGCGCTCGGTGACCGGGCCGAACTCCCCTTCCCCGACGCGGACGCGGCCCTGTCCGTCCGGGGCCGGGGCGTAGGAAACCGTTTCGGGGAGGCCGGTGCCGATGGGGGAGAGGTTCCTGGGCTGCCTCGGGTCCCCCGACGGGAAGCCGATCCTTCCCTCCGGCCGTCCGGCGGCCGGGTCCACGAAGGCCGTGCCGTAGGTGGCCGCCCACACCGCGTCGCGTCCGATCGCGCAGGCGTTCGCCCACAGCGCGGGGGAAGCGGTGATCGGGACCCGGACGCCGGGCGTCACCAGTTCCTCGGCGAACCGCTCGGTGAACGCCGGGTGGGCGACGACCCCGGCGATGTACGCCGCCAGGTCGTGTGCGGCGATGGTCAGGCCGGTGGCGTCAAAGAGCGCTGTGAGCAGTCCGGGTGCCAGGTTGGCGGAGCCGTCGGGGTGCAGGAGCGGGAGGACCCGGCCGCCTTCGCTTCCCTTGAAATGGTGCATGTCGGGAAGCAGAGTCGCGAAGCTGAGCCCCGGCCCCGAGCGGATGGCCTGCGAGTGCTGCTCCGAGAGGAAGACCTGTCCTGCCTTGGGGCCGCCCGCCCAGAGGTCCGCGCGCGCGAAATCGATGACGCGGCTGTCGGGTATGAGCCATTGCCGGTCGAAAGACCGGTAGGCAACACGGCGAGGGGAGGGGCACGGGCCCTGGTCCCTGCCCAGCGGTACGTCCCGTCGAACGGTCCCCGGGAGCGGTTCCTTCACGCTTTCCAGGGTTCGGTCACGGGTCTCTTTGAAAAGTGCTTTCCGTTTTTCTTCCGTGGGAGCGGCCACCAGTTCGCGCCACCGCCGTTCGAGGAGGTCGGGGTGCGGTGCGTAGACCCAGGTGCGATTCGGTTTCACGCCGGGGGTGGTCCAGCAGAACAGGTCGTCCAGGGCGGGATTGTCGTCCCAGGCGGATTCGGCGGCGGGAAGGAAGGGCGCGTCCGCGCCGGTGCGGACCGCCTGCCATTCGTCCCCGTCGAGCGTCAGCGCCTTGAGTTGTTCGTACTTCTGTTCCCGCCGACCCGTCACCTTCGTGTAGCGGACGGCGGCCGGCACGTCCGGGGCGGTGTCGGCGCGTTTGACGAACACGGCGACGGCCAGCGGGTGCTGCACACCGGGAAACACCCGGGTCGCCACGTCTGGGCGCATCCCCTCGGGGCTGACGTCGACGATCCACCCCTCCGAGCAGGTCCGCCGAAGGTAGCGGCGCATGCCCTTGAACCCGGGCCCCTTGAGGAATCCGCTGGTGGTGATGAAGCAGATGACGCCGTGCCGATCCGTGGGGTGGGCCTCGAACACCTTCCAGGCGGCCCACGCCCAGAAGTAGACGTACAGGTTCTTCAGGACGTACTCCAGCCGCCCGTTCCCCGGTGCGCGGAACAGGTCCAGGGGCGGGGCGGTGCCGGTCTGGGGGGAACCGCTCTCCACCCACCCGCCCGCCCCTTCGGCGCGTTCCCGGTAGGGCGGGTTGCCGATCACCACCGTGACGGGGGTCTGCGCCTTCACCCTGTTCGCCTGCTTGTGCGACCGCGACAGCGACGCCAGTCCCGGGAGCGCCGTCACCTCCTGGTAGGGGTCGTCCAGGGTGTTGGTGACGAACAGGCGGAGTCCGTTCGTTGGGAGGGATGCGCCGTACCCCTTGAGCAGGTCCACCGTGCGCATCTCCGCGACGGTGTAGGGCCCCATCTGCATCTCGAAGCCGACGAGCCGTTCGCTCAGGTCACCGATCGCCGCGCCCACCGCGCCCGGGCCGTCGGACTCGGCGGCCTGGCGGGCGGCGTGGTCGATGACCGAGTGCAGGAACGCCCCGGTGCCCATGGCCGGGTCCACGGTGGTCACCCCCGGCGACAGGTACCCCTCGGCCGCACCGAGCCGCGTGGTCAGGACGTCCCCCGTCAGGCGGACCATCGTGTCCACGACCTCGCGTGGGGTGTAGTACGACCCGGACTGCTTGCGCAGCGCCGGGTCGTACACGCTCAGGAACGACTCGTAGAGGTGCAGGTAGGCGTCGTCGCGCCGTTCCCAGATGGGCTCCCACTCGACCTTTCCCACCACGCGCCGCAGCAGGTCCAGGGTGATCCTGAAGGAGTCGACCGCGCTCTCCGACAGCAGTTTCAACGCCTGGCCCATGAGCGAGTGCGTGCTGCTCGCCCCCAGGCGCTGCGCCACCAGGTGCGGGGAGAGCGCCGTGACGTCGATGCCCTCGGTGCGCGCCAGCAGCAGTGCGAAGGTGAGGGTCTGCGCGTATCCGTCGGCGAACAGCTCGTCGCCGGCGGTGGGGAACAGCAACCCGCGCCAACTGCGCGCGAGCACCGAGAACGGTTGTTCGTCGCGGTCGGCTCCGGCGGCGACCGCCCGCTGTTCGATCGTGAGCTGGTCCAGGACGGATTCCCGCAGGAGGCGGCACAGGGGCGCGACTGCCTCGACCAGGTGGCGGGCGGTGGTGATCGGCGGCGGCGCCCATCCCAGGAAGGTTTGGAAGAACGCCGCTACGTCCGTTCCACGGGGGACGAGAGCGGCGGACGGGTCGGTGAGGTCACCGTCGAATCGAAGGTCGGCGATCAGCTCGCCGCGCCGGTACAGCCGCCAGGCCGTGCCGTTGGCGTAGAGCAGGTTCGGCAGGTCCTGGAGCCGTTCCCACTGACGCCGGTTGTGGCCGGTGAAGCGCTGCGGATCGAGGTTCGTGCCGGGCCGTTTCAGTTCGACGTGTCCGACGACCTCGCCGTTCACCCGGATCGCGAAGTCGGGACGCGTTGCGGTGGGGGAGTGCCGGGTCTCGTCGTGGGCGATCACGGCGAGCCCGAGGTGTTCCCCGGCGGTGCGAAGGAGCTTTTCGACGGGGCCGCGCAGCGCGGCTTCGGGCTGGCCGGTCCCCTCCCGGAGTTTCGCGGCGCACTGTGAACCGAACTCCGAAACCGCCGAACCGACCCACTCCGAACCCACGCGCCACCCCGATCACTCGGTTTTCGCTGAGAGGGCCTATTCCAGGCCGGGGTTGGACATGTGTCAATGCGCGAATCAGGCGGCGTCGGTGCGCCGCGAAACGGCCCGGCCCCGACTATTGATCGGCAGGAGGCATTCCTTTAAGGTTGCTCGCCGTTTCCGTCCCTTCTTCGGACGAGACCGCTGATCGGACCGCCTTCAACGGCCGTCTGGAACAGGTGGAACCGGCATACGGTGTAGCCCTCCGTTCTGGGGCCGCCGCAGTACAGCGACGGACCGTCGCCGTAAGCCGTCTGGACGTCGCACTCGTCGCCACGCAGTGCGGATTCAGGGACGTCCCTGCACGTCGAGGCGTCGGGCACCGGGCCGTTGAGGAACTTCTCGAACTCTTGCGGGGTCATGGTCGCCTTCTCGTCGCGGGTGCCACGGCGCGTCTCGGGCGGTCCTGGGGCCGGTGGGGGAGGAGGCGCGTACTGATTGCGCAGTCAGGATAGAAGCTTCCGGTGACACCCGGTGCTCGGCCACTCCGCGTCTGTGGACAACGAGGAGGAGGGTGGGTGGCCGCTCTCGGCCACTGTCCGCCGAGGCGCCACGATCCGTCCACAGAGGCGTTGCCGAGCGGTTTTTCAACGCCACGGGAGGAGAGGGCCGGACTCAGGACCCGAAACCGCGAATGACGCGGAGCGCGGGTTTGGCGGTGAGGGTGTTCTCGTTGCCGTGTCCCGCCCCGGTCCGGGCGGTGAAGGACAGCCCGAACATCAGCGCGTTCAGTTCGGAAAGTGGGATGTGCAGTTCGGCGGCCACTCTGGCCGCGCTCTGACCGTTCTGTCGCAGCAGCGCGAAGACCTTGGGCAGCACCTGCGAGGTCTCACGGTTGATTCCGTCGGGTTCACCCGACCGGTATCCCAGCTCCGTCAGTCGGCGACAGGTGGATCCGTATTGCCAGTCGGTGAGCATCTCCAGATCATGCAGACGGTGGGTGAGCGCCATGGCCGACACCCGCCAGATTCCCTTGGCCTTGAGGATTTGGTCGACCTGGGGGCCGATCGGCATCCGTGCCACGACGTCGGCACGCGGCATCAGGAAAGCACCGGCGAACCGGTTGGCCTCGCGTTCTGCTTCCGGTCCGCTGGCGGTGCGTGCGTGGCCGTCGAGAGAGTCCTCAGCCGAATCCGGGGTGTCGGACGGAACGCGACGTTCCCAAGCGGGCGAGGTGGTCATCACTGTCGTACGGGCGGGCTCCCCGCGCCTCCGAGGCACAGGCGCAACGACTGCGGTCCGGGTGGGCGCGGGCCCCGCAATCAAAAGTTGCTTCCGGGGACCGGCACGCCTGCCGGCAAGTGCCCACCGCAGGAGCCTCGGCGCGTTCCGGAACGCTCGGTGCGGGAACACCTGACCGAGACGATCGCACGCCCCGCTTCCGGTCAGAAAGCGTGCCGGGACCATTCGCACCCTCCGGAGGGAACCCCCGTGCCCGATCTCGTCATCCGGCCGCTCGGCGTCGGCGAGGACGCTCTTTTCGACTCCCTGCCCGACCCCGGCCTGGTCGGCTTCGCCGCGTTCGGCGACACCTA
>NZ_BSQG01000019.1 GCF_030268225.1 Nocardiopsis ansamitocini
TGGGGATGAGTGTGGTGGTGGGGGTGTTGTCGGGGGTGTAGGTGCCGCCTTCTTGTTGGTAGGCGGTGTGTGCGGTGTCGAGGTCGTTTTGGGCGGTGCGGGTTTCTGCGGCCGCGTGTTCGGTGATGGTTGTGGCGCGGTTTTGTGCGAGGGGGGTGTCGTTGTGGGCGTCGTGGGTTTCGGCTTGGGCGAGGCGGGTTTGTGCGTGGGCGGCGTCCAGGCGTAGTTGTGCGGCTACGACCATGGAGCCGAGGTAGTTGAGGTCGGTGTAGAAGAGGCCGCGGTCGATGCGGGTGTTTTCCAGGGTGGTTTCGTAGCGCACCACGGCGGTGTTGGCTGCGGCGACCTCACGCTGCGCTGCCTGGATGGGGGAGCGGCCGGCGGTGGCGGGGGTGGTGGGGTCGATACCCGGGGTGGGGGTGGGGCCGGTGTGGGTGAGCGCGGTGTAGATGGACGGCCCGGCGTAGGTGGTGGAGCTTTCCCCGGTGTGCGACGAGAAGAGGGCGTTGAACGCGGAGTCCCTGGAACGTTGGGCATTCCACGAAGCCTCGACCTGGTCGAAGAAGATTTTTTTATCTTCGTATTTTCTGAGTTGTCTGCTTTTTTCGGTGCTGTCGAGGATGGCGTTCGGGTAGAAATTTTTGCTTTGAGAAAGTCTTTGGAAAGTTTTAGTTTGGTAGGCGTCGAAGATTCTCTGAACTATTCGACTGCTGGTTTTTTTGAGGATGGGTGCGGCGTTTTTGAGTTGTTTGATCTGGGCGGGATTGAGGGCGGTCGGGATTTCTGTGCTGGGAGTGGGGAGGAGGGGGCGGAGTTCAGGGGTGGCGTGCCAGTCTGCTGCGATCTTTTCGAGGAATGTGGTTTTCTCGGCGGAGCTTTGAAGTGGTTTTTGGTTTCCGTTTCCTTCGAGGTCGGCTTTCGGTTGAAAATTTTTGACTTTGGCGAGTTGTGGGAGGGCGCCGTTTTTGTGGGCGTCGAAGATTTTTTGGATGGTTCTGTCGGCGACGTGTTTGAGGATGGGAGTGGCGTTTTTGAGTTGTTTGATCTGGGCGGGATTGAGGGCGGTCGGGGTTTCTGTGCTGGGGGCGGTCGGGGTTTCTGTGCTGGGGGCGGTCGGGGTTTCTGTGCTGGGAGTTGGGAGGAGGGTGCGGAGGGTGGGGTTGCCGCGCCAGTCTGCTGTGACCTTGTCGAGGAACGCGGTTTTCTCGCCGGTTGTGGTGAGTCGTTTTTTGTTTCCGTTTCCTTCGGGATCGACTATCGGGTAGAAGGTCTGGTCTTCGGCGAGTTGCTTGAGGGTGTTGTTTTTGTAAGCGTTGAAGATTTTCTGGATGGGCTTTTCGGTGACGTGTTTTAGGAGGGGTGTGGAGTTTTTGAGTTGTCGGATTTTGGCAGGATTGAGGGTGCTCGGGGTTTCTGTGCTGGAAGTGGTGAGGATGGTTTGGGTGTGGGGGTTGTTTTCCCAGGTGGTGAGGAGTGCGCGGGTGAGGCGGGTGCCTGGGTTGGTGGTGTGGGTGTAGGTGTGCCAGGCGTCGTAGACCTGGGCGGGGGTGGGGTTGTGGTGGGTGGCTGTTTGGAGGAGTTGGTGGGCTTGGGTGGTGGTGAGGTGGGTGGGTGTGTCGGGGGTGGTGGTGCGGTGGTCGGGGTTGGTGTTGTGGGTGGTGAGGATGGCTCGGGTGGTGGGGTTGTTTTCCCAGGTGGTGAAGGTTTCTTCGAGCCAGGCGCGTTTGTCGCCGTAGGTGGGGTTGGGGGTGGCCGTCCACCTAAGGGTGTTGGGGTTTTGTTTTGGTGGGTGGAAGTTGTGGTTGGTGAGGGTGTGGGGGGTGTGGCCTTGGTGGTGGTGTTGGTAGAGGGCCCAGGCGGTGTCGAGGTCGGTGGGGGTGTTGGGGGGCAGGGTGAAGCTGTTGTGGGTGAGGGCGGCGGTTTCTTGGGGGGTGAAGGGGTGGGGTGGTGCGGTGTAGAGGGGTTGGGTGGCGCGGTTCTTGCCCTTGTCGGGGCGCGGGGTTTGAGCGGCGGCCTCGTTATCGGAGGAGTCGGAGAGGGTGTCGTTGGTGGGGTTGGTGGTTGGTTCGGGGGTGGTGGTGTCGTGGGTGGTGAGTGTGGTGGGGGCGAGGTAGGTGTCGGTGGGGTTGAAGCCGGTGCCGGTGGCGAAGGTGGCCCAGGCGGTGTCGGTGGTGGTGAGGGTGGGGTCGATGCCGAAGCCGGGGTCGAAGCCGGTGTTGAGGTCGGTGGTGATGTCGTGGGCGAGGGTGGCCCAGTCCATGGAGTCGTCGGGGGTGAGCCAGGACATGTCGTCGGTGTCCATGGCGTGGGTGTGGTCGGTGGAGGGGCCGGGGTCGTCGGTGAGGAAGGAGGGCAGGGGGAGGTCGTCGTTGGTGGGTGAGGCGAGGTCGAGGGTGTCGAGGTCGTAGTAGTCGGGGTCGTTGTAGGCGATGGTGTCGGGGTCGGTCCAGTCGACGTTCATGGCGTCGGGGTCGCTGGTGTCGTCGTTCGGGCTGGGGGCGGGGGCTGGGGAGTCCTGCCAGGGGTCGGAGTCGGTCCTGAACGGTGCCGGTGCCGGCGCTGTCGGTGCGGTGGCGGTCGATCCGGTTGGGTCGGTGGTGATGCCCAGGGTGGTGAGTCGGTCGAGGGCGGGTTGGAGCAGTCCGGCGTTGTGCCAGGTGTTCCAGATGGTGGTGAGCGCGGTTTCGCGTTGTGCGGGGGTGTGGTCGCGGCTGGGGTTGGATCCTTCGCTGACGTGGGTCAGGCTTTGGCCGCGGACGTGGTGGTCGTAGTAGGCGGTGAGGGCGGAGGCGGGGTCCCACCCGGCGGCATCAACGGGGACGGTCAGACCGCTGAACACCTTGCCCAGGTACGTGGTGAGAATCGAGGCCGCGCTCCGTGGGGCGTCCCCGTTCCCGTGGATGTCGAGTCCGTCGAGGAGGCCGCCGAGTTCGCTCACGGTGAGGTCGGCGATGCGGTGGGGGGCGGTGTAGGGCATGGGGCCGCCGACGCCGTCCACCGGACGCTCCAGGGCGGGGCGAAGGAGGTTTCCGATTACGTCGAGGTGGTGCTTGCGCAGGCCGTAGACGGGAGTGTTCGCCCCGCCGCCCATGATGTTGTTGCGGGCCCCGTCCACGCGTGAGGAACCGGCCCGGGTGCGGAACACGCTGCCGCCGGCCAGGTCCTTGGCGCTCTCCCGGTAGTTGTCGACGAACCCGAATGCCCGGTGCAGGGCTTCGTGGGCCAGCACCCCGGCTGTCGCGTCCACCGCCCAGCTGCCGGAGTTGCTCCGAGGGACTCCCCCCTTCGCGTCGGACGGGAGCCAGGTGACTCCTCCGTTCGTTGTTCCGGTGTCGGTGTCGGTGTCGGTGTCGGCGTCCAGGATGCGGAAGTGCAGCTGCGGGCCGGGCGTGCCGTCCGCGTTCGACAGGCGGTGCCGGAAGTTGACGACCGTGTCGAGGGCCTGCTGAGTCTTCGCCAGGGCTTGGCGGCTTTGCTCGGCGACGTATTGCTGGACGTCCGCGGGATTCGGAGCTTTCTTGTCCGCCTTCGTGGACAGGGCGGTGGCGGCCTTGGCGAGCTTGTCGGTGTCGAAGCGCAGACGCATCGTCACCTCCGCCACGTGGGTGGGAGGCGCCGTCGCCGGGTTTTGCGTGCCCCCCTCACCCGTAGCGGTCCGGGCCGGGGAGACGGGGACGAGCTGTACGTCGATGCTGGTGGAGTTCGCGTACGTCTCAAGCCTCGCGGGGTAGAAACCCTCCGAACCTTCGCCCGGTTGCCCGGGAATCGTGACGGGAACCTCGTCGTCCTTCTTCAGTTCCGTGTCGAGGGGCCGCGCCACCACGGTGGTCCGCTTGGGGTCGCGGAAGGAGACGTCGACGCCGGACGTCCCTGATGTCCTGTCCACCCCGATCGTGGTCACCGGCACGGTGCTGCGGTTGTCCTCCCACCGCCCGACCGTGACGAGGTCGGAGTGCACAGGGGCAGGAGGGCTCGAAAGGCCCGCGGTCAGCTCGGACAGCCGGGCCAGCGAGACCGGGGTGACCCGTGCCGGTGGCGGGGTCCGTCGGCTGCCGGCCCGCTCCGTCCGGTCGCCTTCCGTGCCCTGCCTCCCGTTGTCCCGGGCTTTCCGGTCCTGTTCCTTGCGCTCCTGGTCGAGTTCTCGGGCGAGTTGGGACTCCCCGGATTCGGTCAGCCCGAACCAGGCGAGGATCTCGGGTGCGGCCTCCTCGTGGGTTTGTGCGCCGAACCGGTGCGGAACACGGCTCCATTCCAGGTCGGCGTGTGCCGGCGGGCCGTCGGTGCCCGGGTCGGTGATCTCCACCCGCAGACGCAGGACCGGGGAGGGCCCCAGCGGCTGTCGCTGGTCGTTGGGAGCCGCGTCACGCAACGTGTACGGCAGGTTATGGGTCGTGCCGTGGGAGTCGGTGACGGTGCGGCCCTTGTTGATGGTGTCTTCGAGGGAACGCACGAGGGCCTGCTCGGCTTTCGCCACGGACTCGGCCTCGGAGGACCAGGGGAACCGGCGTCGAAGACGCAGCACCACCTCGACCGCGTCGACGGTACGGCCGTTGTCCGTGGTGGTGGTGCGGTTCCACTCCAGACGCGGATGCCGCGTCTTCTCTGGGGAACCCGGGTTCGCCTCAAGCTGTCGTATGGATGCCCCGAAGGAGGTGGAGTCGCCCCCCACGGTGAATCTCTTTACCTGACCGGGTTCACTGCCGAATGCGGTGAGAAGCCGGTCGGGAATCGGTGCGGAATTGCGGGCGGGGTTGACCAGGGAGTCCCATGCCTGTTCCGTGAGTGGTTTCCGGTGCCCGATTTGAGAGATAAACGATTCCATGACGGGGCGCAGTGCGCCGTTTTCGCGCAGGTGGTCGGTCAGCGCGAGCGTGGATTGTTCCTCAGCGGGCGAGTCGAAAACGGAATCGAATGACCGGTTCTTTTGGTGGAGCTGGTAGTAGTTCTCGAGATATCCGAGCACCTCGTCCATTGAAATGGTTCCAGGAATGTTCTCCCTGACGAGGGAGACGTATCGAGGGGGCGTGAACCCGTTTTCGTTTTCCAGTGCGGACAGTGCGGACCACAGACTGTTTTCGGCTTCGGAGGCCCTGTCTGCGTTCTCGGGGGAGGTCGGAGATGCGGGGGCGTCAGGGGACGGGACGTCCGCCTCGGAGCGGAAGGCGGCGGGGTTCGTCGAGGACTCCGGGATGGAGGGCAGGGGGGGCCTGCCGGTCCGCCCCCGGCCGGTGCCCGGCCCCTGGTCGGTCCCGGTGCCCGGCCCCCGGCCGGTGCCCGGCCCCTGCTCGGTCCCGGTGCCCGGCCCCTGCTCGGGCCCGGTGCCCGGCCCCTGCTCGGGCCCGGTGCCCGGCCCCTGCTCGGGCCCGGTGCCCGGCCCCTGCTCGGGCCCGGTGCCCGGCCCCTGCTCGGGCCCGGTGCCGGGGAAACCGTTGCGGGCCCGTTCGTGGGCGTCGTGCCACGCGGCGAACTTCTCCTCGAAGTCCGTTCGCGCGTCGGTGAAGACGGCCTCCTGGAGGTCGTAGTCCTCACGCGCCCGTCGGCTGTCGGGGGCGGCGGCGAGTTCGGCGACGAGCGGCACCAGCCGGGCGCGCTCCTCGTAGTAGGCCTTCTCCGCCTCGGCCAGTTCCTCCTGGGCCGTGGCGACCCTGTCCCACGCCTCGGCGTCGGTCCGCTCGCCGTCGAGGAGGCCGAGGGAGCGCGCGTCGTCCTCGCTGATCCACGAGGTCACGAATGACTCCGCCGTGGCCATCCCGTGCCCGGTGGCCCGGCCCATCCCGGCGACCTCGCGGTGCGGGCGCTCGGCGGCGACCGCCCACGTGGTGGGCACCGATACCAGGTAGGAGCGCTTGGAGCCGGATGCCCGGGAGTCGGTGGGCGCGCTGTCGGTGCGCTCGTCGGTGCGTCCGGCGGACCTGGACGCCTCGGCGGCCGGCCCGACGTGGCCGCCCAGGGCGACACCGTGCTCGGGGGTGCTGCTCGGCGGGTCGCCGATCCACCCGGCCGGGCGCACCGGCAACGAGGCCCCTCCGGTGGAGGACTGGGTGGTGTTCTCGGACCGGCTGGTGCTGGGGCTGGTCGAGTCGCGCAGGGCGGAGTCCACCGCGACGTCGATGACGGTGGCGCGGCGGGTGTCGGGGAACGCGCCGAGGGTCCACTTGGTGCGCCCGGCGTCGACCATGGAGCTGCCGTCACCGGAGGCCGCGTCCACGAGGAGGACCTTCAGCGAGTCCTCGTTGACACCGGAGGCGATGGGGTCGTTGGCGGGGTCGAGCTTGGCCTTGTCCACCAGGAAGGCTTTGGCGGAGGCGACGGCCGCGGGTGTGAGCGGTCCGGTGTGGCGCCAACCGTTCGCGGTGGCCAGGGCGGCGTAGGAGGCGTCCAGGACCCGGCGGCCGCCATCCTGGACGGTGAGGGGGGCGATGTGCGCGGCGGGGGGCGGCTCCGCCTCCCCCAGGACGCCTTCCCGCCACGCGCGGATGGCTCCGTCGAGTCGCGCGGGTGCGTCGTGCCGTTGGGGCGCGGGAGAGTCGGGGACGGCCGCGGTGTCGGAGTCGGGGACGAGGTAGCCGGAGAAGAAGGCTTCCTTGACGGTGGAGTGGTCGCCCTCGACGGTGAAGCGGTGCCTGCCGTACTCCACGGTCAGCCGGATGTGCGCCGGGGTCTCGACGATGCCGTAGGGCCCGGTCAGCTCGGTGGTCCACGACGGGGAGGACGTCTCGCTCTCCGTCAGGGCGGTCGTCTTGGACGAGGACGCGTTGACACCGGGTGCCGGCCCGACGCTGGTGAAGCGGTTCGGGTCGAGTTCGTCGGGGAGGTCCTTGGGCCGCCCTCCCCCGGGGGTGGGGGTGGGGATCATCGGCATGATCTCGGCGCGGGTGCCGGTGGTCGTGGTGGAGCTGTTCGTGGTGCCCGAGGACGCGCTGAGGGAGTTCTCGTGCTCGGTGAGCGCCTTGCCGCCCAGCTGGACCACCCGGGCGGGGCCGCGGACGGTCTCCACCGTCACCGAGCCCTCGCGCGTCTGGTTGCGCAGTTCGGCCCGTGAGGACAGGCGGCTCGTCTGGGCCTCCAGGCGGACGGGAACGGAGGTCGGGGTGCCGCGCGTGGTCAGGTGGGCGCTGATCTCGCGCAGGAGCGCTTCGCGGCTGCGGCCGGTCAGCACGTAGTTGTCCCGGCGGAGCCGGTCGGCCAGTCGGCCGCCGGCCGACGGCGGGGTGCCGGGTGCGCTCCCGCCGAGGGCGTCGGGGACCCGGGGAGAGGTCCCCAGGTGCTGGCCCTGGCCCTCGAACCCGGGGCGCACCCGGTAGTTCCGGGCGTCGAGCCGGGGGTTGTCCTGGGGGCCGACCCTGTCGTCGTGGTAACGGTCGTTGACCAGGCCCTGGTGGTAGAGGGAGTGCAGGGGTGCGTAGCCGAACTCGGCGTTCTCGATGGTGGTCTGCAGGCCCCGGTAGTCCCCGCTCCTGGGTGCGCGGGGGACGTTCACCGCCAGGTCCAGGTCGCGGCGGATCTCCGCGGACTGGGTCAGGAGCAGGTCGGCGGTGTAGGGCCGGACCCCGCCCTGCGGGGTGAAACTGGTCTTGCTGGTGAAGGCCGCGTTCCGCGGGGCCGAGGTCCCCGTGGTCCACGCCTTGCTCAGGAAGTTCCAGACCAGTTGGGGTGCCGGGCGGTTCGCCTGGGTGGTCCGGAGCTTGCCCTTGTTGGGGTCGTTGTCGCTCTGGGCGTCCTTGAGCTCCTGGATGGAGGGGTTGGGGTTGCCGACCCCGCGCAGTTCGCCCTCGATGCCCCGCGTCCTGCTCGTCCCCTGGCTGATGGAGACGGTGGTGCTGTGCCCCGAGGTGGTCTTGAGGGTGGAGTCGGTGCGCGGGTCGTGGAAGACGACCCCGGTGCGTTCGGCGTGCAGGGCGGTGGTGTGCCGGCCGCTGTGCATGAAGTCGCGCATCCAGTTGCGCGACCGGTGCCCCGGTGCGGAGAACAGCTTCGCCGAGTTGGCGCTCAGGCCCTCGTTGGAGTAGTGGGTCGGGTAGAACCCGTGCCCGGCCCGGCTCTTGAGGAAGCGCTGGAGGCCGGGCGCGCTGTCCAGGATGGTGTGGAGGCGCTGGCGCAGCGTGGAGTCGCCGGCCCGCGTGCTGATCCCCTCGGTGAAGGTGGGGATGGTGTCCAGCGCCGCGGCCTCCGGCTGGCGGGCGTCGGCGACCGGCGGGTGCTCGCCGGCGATGATGTTCCTGACCTGGGCGGGGGTGAGGTCCAGTGACGTCCCCTGCTCCTGGTCGGGGCTCTGCGCGCGCGGCGGGGTCCCGGGTTCGGGGTGGTCGTTGGCGGGACTCTCGATCTCCATGCGCCCCTGGAGCCGCACGGGGTTGCCGGCTGCGTCGGTGAGCAGGTCCACCCGGTGGCCGTCGTACCCGGTGCGCTTTCCGGCGGCCTCGGCCCGCGCGTCGGGGCCGAGGTCGTCGGTCTTGCGGAACTTGCCCATCTCGGCGTGCAGGTCCAGGCCGTAGCGCCAGACGTCGGTGTCGCCCTTGTCGGCGAACGCGGCCTCGGTGATGTCCCTGACCCCGGTCTCCAGGCCGGTGGTGGACACGGTCTTGTACTGGGCCTGCACGCCGCCGCCCGCCTGGAAACGGGCCATGGTACGCGGGTCCTGGTGCTCCAGGTCGCGGAAGACGGCACGCACCCGGGCGGTCCAGGAGTGGGCGCTCTCGCGTTCCTCGATACGCCGCCGTCCAGTGGCGTCGGCTCCCGTGGTGGAGACGTGGTTCTTGGTGACCGTCCCGCCGAACTCCCGGTCACGGGGGGTCGCCGTCAACCGGACGGTGACCGTCTCCGGGGGGATCCACCCCTCCTTGCCGGGGTCGCGCCGGTCCAGGTTGCTCACGTCGGGGTTGAGCAGGGCGGTGTCGATCAGGTCGATGTCGATGCCGTCGTTGATCCAGTCGGTGGGGCGCCCCATCAGGTTCGCCTCGGAGATCTGCTCCAGGACCTTGGCCGTGTTGTACAGCGCCACCGCGTGGTCGCGCTGGAAGCGCTTCTCCCGGGTGAAGAACGCGCCCTCGCGGGAGGAGCCGTCGGGGCGCAGCGCGTAGTCGGCTTGTGCGCGGGAGAGGTCGGGCACCACCATGCCCGGGTACTTGCGGGCGATCCCGTCGAGCACCTGCTGTGCGTAGGCCTCGAAGAGGGTGCGGGGCGCGGGGGCCTGCCCGTCGCCGTCGGCGGCGGGTGTGTCGTACTGGCTTCCGTCCGCCCAGGTGATGCCGCGGATCGGGGTCCCGCCGAAGTGGTCGGGGCGGTCGGAGCCCAGGTGGGGGTAGGCGGGGGTGTGGTCGGGTCGGGCCAGGGCGTCGCCCCGGTCGGCGTCGGGGTCGGCGAGCAGGCGCGCGTCGTCGACCCCCAGGATCTCCACTGCGTCGCCGGTGAAGCGGTGCGGGGTGTCCTCGCCGTCGAACTGGAGGTAGAAGGTCCGGTTGACGTCGTACATCGCGGTGTCACCCGTTTGGGTGATCTTGCCTGTGGTGCCGCCGCTGGTGCGTCCGTCCCCGGTCGTCAACCTGTTGTCGTAGCGGTAGTCGAAGGTGGGGATGTCCAGCCGGAAGATGTTGTTCACCACCTGGACGATCAACCCGCTGCCCAACCCGAGGGCCCACGACCTGCTGCGCAGGTAGGTGGAGTCGATCTCCTTGGTGGAGGTGACGGTGTTCGGCAGATCGAGTTTCGCGGGGGCGTCGGGCAGCCGGTTCAGTTCGGTGGGCACCGACCACATCTTGACCACGCGCGGATGCCCGGTGTCGTCGCGGACCTCCAGGTGGACGGGGCCCCTGGTCATGGTGGAGAGGTGGTCGCGCACCGATTCCTCGGACAGCAGTTCGCGGGTCGCCTCGGAATGGCGGGGGTCGGTCCGGGGGCCGCGCATGAAACCGGGGATCACCGCGTCCTTGAACCGTTCGAACCGCGTCCGGGGGCGCGGCTGGTTCAGGTGGTCCACCACCCAGTCTGCGAGCCGGGCACCCCGCGTGCCGCGCCGTCCGTGCCGGATGTCGCCGACACTCGCCGGGTGCCCCCCGCCCAGGCGCATTCCCGGGTTGCCGGTCGCGAACTCGGTACCTGCCTCCGGCCGGGTCTCGGGGTCGAAGGGATCGCGCAGCACGATCCGGTCGGGGGCCGCGGAGGCGCGGTCGCCCAGTTCCACGGTCATGGCCAGGCCGTCGGCGACGACCGCGGTCGTGACGTCGTCCAACGCGGCGGCCTGGTCGTCGCCCGCCTGGGCGTTGTCCGGCTGGTCGTCGTGCACGGTCAGGGTGATGCGCAGGTCGGTGCTGTACCCCACCGCCCGCCCGCCGATGACGGCTTCGCTCTTGACGGCGGTGTCCTGTTTGACGGTCTCACTGGTCGAGGGCTGGTTGGTCGAGATCTGCGCCATCGGGACGATGGCCGGGCCGATCCGGACGCCGCCGTCCCCCTCGACCAGCAGCGGGTTGATGTAGACCGATCCGCCGAGGCTCCGGCTGGTCTTCTCACCCACCGTTTCGGAGTGGGCCGTCTTCCGTCCGACGGTGTCGCTGTTGAACAGGTCCGGTGTGGAGCGGCCGGAGGCGGGCAGACTGCCGGTCCGCACCCAGTGGTTCTCGTCGGAGGACAACCGGAGGGTCGCGGTCTGGTCGCCGATGCGGATGGCCTTGCCGCGCTTGCCGAAGAACGGGTACGGGTTCTTCCTGAACTCGGTGCGGAACGTCTCGCGGGCACCGTCGGGCAGACCGACCGCGACGTGGTCGAGCACGTGGTCGAAGCCCCGGGTGCCGTCGCCGCCCGGGCGAAGCAGGACACGCTGGTGCTCCAGCAGTTCACTGCCCAGGATGTGGTCGAGGCGGCGCGGGTAGGCCCCGGAGTCGACGGCGGCGGCGTCCGCGTCCGAGGGGTCGACGCCCAGCGACTCCAACAGCTGGTCCGCGGCCCCCTCGTCGCGCTGGGTCTGCTGGTGCTCCGCGATGATGGCCGCCTTGCGCGCGGCCAGTCCATTCTGCGCCCGGTTCCGCTCCTCGGACCGACCGTCGTACTCCTGTCTCGCGGTGAGGTGCTCGGCGGTGGCCCGGGCGGCCGCCTCGCGGCGGTCGAGCAGCTCACGGTGGAGCTGGGTCACCAGTTCCTGGGCGGACGCGGCTTCCCCGCGCGCTTCTTCCGCGCGTTCGCGCAGGTCTACGGCTTTCTGTCTGGCGGTCTCGGCCGCGTTGCGCAGGTCCTCGACCCGTTGGGCGCGGGCGGCCTCCTCCCCCTCGGGCACCGGTGCCCGTTCGGCGGCCTCGGCCTGCCGGCGGGCCGCTTCCGCCCGGATTCCGGCGACGTCGCGGGCGTTCTCCAGGGCCGTCGCCTTGGCGGCCTCGTGTTCGGCGCGGATGCGGAGGGCTTCCTCCCGCGCCGCGGTGCGGTCGCGCAGGAGTTCGGCGGCCTGCGCGCGGAGTTCGGCGGCCTTCACGACGGCCTGCTGGTGGAGCACCGTCTCCTGGTAGGCCCTGGAGTACGCCTGCTGGTCCTCGCGTGCGGCGTCCTGCTGATCCAGTTCCCGGGCCACCAGGTGGGCCTGGGCGCGCGCGTGGTCGCGTGCGGCGCGTTCGGCCGTGTTCCGCGCCCGGTCCAGCTCCTCCTGCACCCGATCGCGGCCGCGCTGCTCGCGCGCGGAGATGTCGGCGACCCGGCGCTCCTCCCGCTGGAGCCGCGTCTGCGCGGTGCCCGCCTCGCGGGTGGCCTCGGCGAGCCGGTCGGTGGCGACTCGGGCCTCTCCCCGGGCCTCTGTCAACCGGGTGCTGGCGTCCCACAGCCTGTCGTAGGCGTCGGCCAGGCCGGGTTCCCGGCTGCCGCGCTCGCTCCTGCCGCTCCGGTTCCTGCGGTTGCTCGAGTCAGTGGTGCGGTTCGCGCGTTCGTTCGCGCGCTGGACCGCCTCGGTGCGTTCGGTCCGCCGGGCGATGAGCCGGTCCTCGGCGGCGGCGAGCCGGTCCTCGGCGGCGGCGAGTTCGCTTTCCCGGGTGGAGACCCGGGCGCGCGCGGTGGCCAGCGTGTCCTGCCGCTCGGTGACCCGCAGCCGCGCGGACTCCTCGGCCCGCCGTGCGCGGTCCGCGAACGTCTCCTGGTCGTCGCGGGCCTCGTTCTCCTTCTCGACCGCCTCGTCACGGCGCTTGGCGGTGGCGTCCCGGTGGTGGCGGGCGGCGGTGACCGCTTCCTCGGCCGCCGTGAGCCGGTCTGTCGTCTCAGCCGTCGCGTCCTGGGCACTCTTCGCGGCGATCTCTCGCTGTCCCACGGTGGTTTCAGCGGTGGCGCGGGCGCTGTCCGCCCGGGTGATCCGCTGGTTGAAGGAGTCCGCCGTGGTCCGGGCCTCGGTGAAACGGGTCGTGAACGCTTCTTCCTGCTCGGGGGGCAGGGAACCTTCGGTGTCGTCCTGGTCGGTGCGCGCCATGTTGACGTGGAGGGTGGGGCTGTCTTGCGTCGCCTGAACCGCCGAGTCGGGTTCGGTGTTGGTGGTGTGTGTCTGGGATGCGGTGTGCAGGGCGGCGTCGGCCTGGTTGGCGATGCGTTGCAGTCGCGCGGTTTCCAGGAGGCCGGCCTGTACCTGGGGGTGGGTTTCGGGCCAGTTGTTGCGGACGCGCTGTTCGTGGAGTGCGGTTTCGTGGCGGAGGAGGTCGGCGTGTGCCCGCGCGGCGTCCTGGCGGGCTTGTTCCAGCGGGGCCGGGTCCGGCGCGGGGGGTGTTTGGAGGGTTCCGCCGGTCTGCGTGAACACGGTGTAGATGGAGGGGCCGCCGGCTTGGTTGTGGGTGGGGTTTTCCCCGGTGCCCTGCGAGAAGAGGGCGTTGAACGCGGCGTCCCTGGAACGTTGGGTGTTCCACGAAGCCTTGACCTTGTCAAAGAGCGCGGTTTTGTCGGCGGAGTTGTTGAGTCGTTTTTTTCCGTTGTCGTCGAGGTCGGCGAACGGTTTGAATTTCGTGTTTTTTGCGAGTTGGGTGAGTGTGTTGTCGCGGTAGGCGTCGAGGATGGTCTGGATGGTTTGGTCGGTGGAGTGTTTGAGGATGGGTGAAGCGTTTTTGAGTTGTTGGAATTTGGAAATGTTTTCGGGGGATATGGCGGGTTTGGGGAGGGGGGCGTTGAGTTGGGGGTTGGTATCGCGTTGGGTGTTCCAGGCGGCGGCGACCTGTTCGAGGAACGCGGTTTTGTCGGCGGATTTTTGGAGTAGTTTTTTGCCGTTGCCGTGGAGGTCGGCTCTCGGTTGGAATTTTCTGTTTTTTGCGAGTTGGGTGAGTGTGTCGTCGCGGTAGGCGTCGAGGATGATCTGGATGGTTTGGTCGGTAACTCTCTTGA
Source organism: Nocardiopsis ansamitocini (assembly GCF_030268225.1). Lineage (GTDB taxonomy): Bacteria > Actinomycetota > Actinomycetes > Streptosporangiales > Streptosporangiaceae > Nocardiopsis_D > Nocardiopsis_D ansamitocini. The sequence continues at coordinate 13,333 of NZ_BSQG01000019.1, forward strand.
GGATGGGTGCGGCGTTTTTGAGTTGTTGGAGTCCGGAAGTGGTTTCGGGGAGTTCGGTGGAGGTGGAGAGGAGGGTGTTGATTTGGGGGTCGGTATCGCGTTGGGTGTTCCAGGCGGCGGCGACCTTTTCGAAGAACGCGGTTTTGTCGTCGGAGTTTTGGAGTCTTTTGTTTTTTCCGGTGCCGTCGAGGTCGGCTCTCGGTTGGAATTTCGTGTTTTTTGCGAGTTGGGTGAGTGTGTTGTCGCGGTAGGCGTCGAGGATGGCCTGGATGGTTTGGTCGGTAACTCTCTTGAGGATGGGTGCGGCGTTTTTGAGTTGTTGGAGTCCGGAAGTGGTTTCGGGGAGTTCGGTGGAGGTGGGGAGGAGGGTGTTGAGTTGGGGGTTGGTATCGCGTTGGGTGTTCCAGGCGGCGGCGACCTGTTCGAGGAACGCGGTTTTGTCGTCGGAGTTTTGGAGTCTTTTGTTTTTTCCGGTGCCGTCGAGGTCGGCTCTCGGTTGGAATTTTCTGTTTTTTGCGAGTTGGGTGAGTGTGTTGTCGCGGTAGGCGTCGAGGATGGCCTGGATGGTTTGGTCGGTGGAGTATTTGAGGATGGGTGCGGCGTTTTTGAGTTGTTGGAATTTGGAAATGTTTTCGGGGTTGGGGTTGGTGGTGGTGAGGATGTGGTTGGTGGTGGGGTTGTTGGTCCAGGTGGTGAGGAGTGCGCGGGTGAGTCGGGTGCCTGGTTTGGTGGTGTGGGTGTGGGTGTGCCAGGC
>NZ_BSQG01000020.1 GCF_030268225.1 Nocardiopsis ansamitocini
CCAGTAGCGGTTGTGTTGGAAGGCGTACGTAGGCAGAACCACACCCCCACCCCCACCCACCAACGGACCCCAATCCACATCCACCCCACCCACAAACAACCCACCCAACCCCCTCACCAACGACCCAACCTCACCCCCACCCTCACCACCACCACCTTCACCACCACCGCCCAACAACGACACCACACCCACACCACCCACACCCCCCAACACCTCCCCCACCAACCCCGACAACACCCCACCCGGACCCACCTCAACAAACGACCGAACCCCCGCCCCAAACAACGACCTCACACAATCCCCAAACCGCACCCGAGCAACCACCTGCTCCACCCAATAACCCGCACCACACCACCCCTCACCCACCAACCCACCCGACACATTCCCCACCACACCAACCCGCGGCACCCCATACGAAACCCCCTCCAACACCTCCCGAAACTCACCCAACACCGGCTCCATCAACCCCGAATGAAACCCATGACTCACCCGCAACCGCCGCCACCGCACCCCACGCCCCGCAAACACCTCCACCACCCCAAAAACCGCACCCTCCTCCCCCGACACCACCACCGACGAATCACCATTAACCGCCGCCACCCACACCCCCGAAACCCCCGCAACCACCTCCTCCACCTCAGCCTCCGACACCCCCAACGCCACCATCACCCCACCCGAAGGCAACCCCTCCATCAACCGACCCCGCGCAGACACCACCCGCACCGCATCACCCAACGACCACACACCCGCCACATGAGCAGCCGCCAACTCCCCCACCGAATGCCCACCAACAAACCCCGCCCGCACCCCAAACGACTCAAGAAGCCGAAACAACGCCACCTCAACCGCAAACAACCCCGCCTGCGCAAACACCGTCCGATCCAACAACCCCCCATCCCCACCAAAAACCACATCCCTCAACGGAACACCCAACACCCCCCCAAACTCCCCACACACCTCATCAAAAACCCCCGCAAACACCGGAAAACGCTCATACAACCCCCGCCCCATCCCCAACCGCTGCGACCCCTGACCCGAAAACACCACACCAACAGAACCCCCGACAAAAGACCCCGTCACCAGATTTGGCGCCGACTCCCCACGCGCACACGCCGCCAACCCCGCAACCGCCTCCTCCCGATCAGCGGCCACCACCACCGCCCGATCCCGCAAAGACGCACGCGACGTGGCCAGTGCGTGGCCAACGTCCGCAAGAGCCGGAGTCGGCTGCTGCTCCAGGTGGGAGGCGAGGCGGTCGGCCTGCGCACGGAGTCCGTCGGTTCCGTGTCCGGAGAGCACGAGCGGGAGCACGGTGGTGGTCGGGGCGTCCTGGGGACCCGCCGCAACGGCGGTGGGTACCGGGTCGCCCTGTTCGAGGACGAGGTGGGCGTTGGTCCCGCTCACCCCGAACGACGACACCCCCGCCCGCCTGGGACGCCCCGTGTCCGGCCAGTCGCGCTGCTCGACCAGAAGCTCCACCGCCCCCGCCGACCAATCCACGTGCGGTGAGGGTTCGTCGACGTGCAGAGTGCGGGGCAGGACCCCCTCGCGCATGGCCATGACGGCCTTGATCACCCCGCCCACCCCGGCAGCCCCCTGGGCATGACCGATATTGGACTTCAACGACCCCAACAACAACGGCAAGGACGGATCACGGTCCTGGCCATAGGTCGCCAACAACGCCTGCGCCTCGATCGGATCCCCAAGACGCGTCCCCGTCCCATGCGCCTCCACCACATCCACCTCAGCAGCAGACAAACCCGCATCCGCCAACGCCGCACGAATCACCCGCTCCTGCGACGGACCATTAGGCGCCGTCAACCCATTGGACGCACCATCCTGATTCACCGCACTCCCACGCACCACACCCAACACCCGATGCCCGCTCTTCAACGCCCGCGACAACGGCTCGAGGAGCAGCACCCCCACTCCCTCTCCCCAGCCGGTGCCGTCGGCCGCGGCCGCGAACGCCTTCGACCGCCCGTCCGGGGACAGCGCACGCTGCCGGGAGAACTCCACGAAGACCCCTGGCAGCGGCATGATGGTGGCGCCGCCGGCCAGGGCCATGGAGCACTCACCCCGACGCAACGCCTGCGCCGCCAGATGAATCGCCACCGACGAGGAAGAGCAGGCGGTGTCCACGCTGACGGCCGGGCCCTCCAGGCCCAGCGTGTAGGCCACCCGACCCGACGCCACACTCCCGGCGCTGCCGACCGAGAGGAATCCTTCGAACTCTTCGGCGACGCGCTGGCGAAACGCGTAGGTCTGGTAGACCACCCCGGTGTAGACGCCGACGTCGCTGCCCTTCAACGACGACGGGTCGATCCCGGCGTGCTCCACCGCCTCCCACGAGGTCTCCAACAGCAACCGCTGCTGGGGGTCCATCGTCACCGCCTCGCGCGGCGAGATCCCGAAGAACCCCGCGTCGAAGAGATCGGCGTCGTGCAGGAAGCCTCCTTCCCGCGTGTACGAAGTGCCCAGGCGATCGGGATCGGGATCGTAAAGGCCGTCCAGGTCCCATCCCCGGTTGGTGGGAAACCCCGAGATGGCGTCCGTGTTCTGTGACACCAGTCGCCACAGGTCCTCCGGGGACGCCACACCCCCCGGGAACCGACACCCCATCCCCACGATCGCGATCGGCTCCGTGGCCAGGGACTCTAGTTCAGTCACCCGCTGCCGTGTCTGGTGGAGATCGGCGGTGACCCACTTCAGGTAGTCGACAAGGGTGTCTTTGTCGGTCATGCCGACCGGCCTCTTCTCGTTGGGGTGGCGCCCGCACAGCCCAATGGGCTCATGCCGTGCGCGCCAGATCGGCGTGGAGTTCGGTTGGGAGGTCCCTGCGGTCCTGGACGTCGAGCTTGCGGTAGACCCGGGTGAGGTGCTGCTCCACCGTGCTGGGGGTGACGAAGAGCTTCCCGGCGATCTCCCGGTTGGTGTAACCCACGACGGCGAGAGCGGCGACACGGCGTTCCGATCCGGTGAGGGAGTCGATCCCTGCCGAGCTCTTGGCGGTCGGCACCGTGCGGCTGAGGGAATCGGAGTCGGGGAACGCTCCCAAACAGTGCGGCGAGGCGCCGCACACCTTTGCCAGGTGCCAGGCCCTGCGTGCCATCATTCGCGCGTGTTTGCGCTGGCCCAGTGCGTGGTGGGCGCAACCCAGGTCTGCGACCGATCGGGCGAGCTCGAAGCGATCCCCTTGGTCCTCGAAGATGTCCACGGCCTCGGTGAGCAGTTGCGGCCGGCGTTCGGGCGCGCTGACCGCCGCCAGGAGCCGTAGCGACAGGCCGCGGGCGTGGCAGTCGGCGGCGTCCAGACGGGTGAGCTGCTCGTGGACGAGCCGTCGGGCCTGGTGCGGGTTGCCCAGGCACAGCCACGCCTCGGCCGCCCCGATCCGCCAGGGCACGAGGCCGGGCAGGTCGATTCCCCAGCCGCGCATCAGGTCGCCGCAGGCCAGGAAGTCGGCGAGACCGGCATGGCCGCGGTCCGCCGCCAGGTGGTGCTGCCCGCGAGCGTAGAGGTAGTGCAGGCCGTAACGGTTGCAAAAGAGCGCCTCGGGCACCGGCCGGGCCACCAGCGCCGCGGCGGCGGTGTGGTCGCCCATCCGGCTCAGGGCAAGGATGAGCGCCCCCAGTGGGAGCCCGACGGTTGTTCCCCACCCGTGCGGAGGCAACCGCGTCAGTGCTGTGCGTGCGTGGTCGGCGGCGGTGCGCAGGTCGCCCTCATGCAGGGCGGCCTGCGCACGGGCTGCGTGCAGGACGGCCCGGCGGGTCGGAGCGCGGCCTTCGTCCGCGGCCAGCAGCCGGTCGAGGCCGGCGGTGGCGACCTGGACGGTATCCGCGCACAGCAGGACCGGGAGGGCCAACAACACGGACTCGACGGACCAGGTGTTGGCGCGAGCGTCCTCGGCCTCGCGCAGGACCGCCTCTGCCCGGTCGACGGTGGTACGGGGGCGACCACGGCGCAATGGTTCGGCGATCGCGGCCGCCATTGGCAGCCAGGGGTCGGCCTCGGGCGGGGTCGGGGTGGCGCGCTCCGTCGAGGGGGCGGGGGTGTGCGGACCGTTGCCGAGGGGAGGATGAGCGAACGTCAGCCATCCTTCGAGGTCACGGAGCTTGGCGGCATCGCGTTCGTCGTACGTCGACGCCTGGCCGCGCAGGTGGGCGAGCGCCGCAGCGGCCTCTGCCGTGCGGCCGTGCCAGAGGAATTGGCGGACCAGTTCGACACTGTCATAGGGCTGGAGTCGACCGGCCCGTAGTTCAATGCCCAACGGGGCGAGGTACCGGACCGTGGCTGCTGGATCGACCTGCCATCCGGCCCGGACGAGCCCGGCTGTGGCGGCAGCGACGGAGGCGTCGGAATCGGCACGCGAGCGGTCGGCGGCCTCCAGGCAGGCGAGGGCTCGGACGGCGTCGCCGTCGGCCGCAGCCTGGTCGGCCGCCTCCGCCAGCACCGCAGCGCCCCACGGGGGTGGTGGGGTGTCGGCCTGAACCAGATGTCGGGCGGTCTCCTCGGCGGGGGCGCCCCGGGCGTGCAGCAGGCGTGCGGCCCTGGTGTGCAGCTCGGCCCGGGCTCTCTGCGGAAGGTCGGCGAGAACGGCGGCACGGGCCTCGTCATGGCGGAACCGTCGGCCGGCGAGGAGTCCCGCAGCGGTCATGGCCTCGACGATGGGTGCGCCGGGACCGGGACCGGCGAGTTCGCCCGGGTCCACGGCCTCGGCTCCGGTATCGAGCACGGCCAGTGCTCGGCCGATGTCGAGCATTCGGGGACCACCGCGGTGCAGGCAGCGCAGCACGGCATGGCGGTAGTGCTCGCCGGTGTTGCTTGCCTGGTCGTCGATGAGGGCGTGCAGGAGCCGGGGGTTGCCGCCGCTGGCGGTGACGAGAGCGGAAGCGGTGGTGGCACCGAGTCGTGCAGCCGCCAGCTCCCCGACCGCCTGGGAGGACAGCAGCGGCAACAGAATGCTGCCGCAATGGGGCTGTTGACGAAATTCGGAGTACACCGGGGAGAGGCCGGGCATTGTCCGCGCGACTTCGGTAATGACCACCATGGCGCGCGTCGACCGAAGTCGACGAACACAATAGAGGAGGCAGCGCATTGATGCCTCGTCGGAATGATGTGCGTCGTCGACAATTAGGACAAGAGGATTGTCGTCGGAAATCCCGAGGAGGACAAGAAATATTCCATGGAAAATTCGCGCCATTTCCGGTCCGACCGAATCGGGGTCTGCACCGGCCAGGGAGGCACCGTCGTCCAGGAGCCGGGCCACACGACTTCTCAGCGGACCGGAAAGCGCCTTGTCGTGCAGCAACTGACTGAGTGCACTCAAGGGGAGCGCTCGTTCCATGGGAGAGCAGTCCGTGGTCAGAACGCGCGCACCGCGGTAGCGCGCGTGCTCGGCGAACACCCGGGCCAGTTCCGTGCGCCCGCAGCCGACCGGGGCGCCGATAAGGACACCACGCCCTTTTCCGGCCTCGCAATCAGCAAGCGACCGGTCCAGGAAAGCTACGTGCCCATCTCTTTCGAGAAGCACCTTAATCTCCCGCCGAAAAACCGCACTGAAATACCAAATCGTCGGTCGCCCACCAGCATACGGATCGGCCCACCACTGAAAAGAGTGCAATTCCCATCCGCCATCCACCAAACGACCACCGGGCGCCCATTCCTTCGGCCGGGTCCGGGGCAGCGGCCCTGATGGGGACCCCACTGGGAGATGCCCGGGGAAAGTCGCAGGAGGCGGCGGTGCCCAACGGCGCTGCCCGGACGATCGACCGGGTCGACCGGCTCTCGCACCGTGTGGGCCGCGCAACGGGAACCCGTGGCCGCAATCAGCCATTTCCCCTGACAGTGCACGCTCTCCGGGTTACGGTCGAACCATCCGCACACAAGACTCGGGCAGACCTTGGCGAACAACGGCGGACGGCCGTCCGGCACGACTGCGCGACTACCGTGCCCGGGCGACGGAAGCAAGGACGGCCGACCGGCAGAGTGCCTGTTGAGGTGTTCCCCGCGCACGCGGGGATGACGGGAGCCTGCTCGGTGTCGGCGGGGAAGATCTGTCCCGAGGCCGTCCCGGTCGTCCTTGTCGGGTGGGCATTCGTTACGCACTGCTCGGAGAAGTTCTGTGACGGCTCGACCCCCTCGTTTCCTGGCCCTCGACATCACCCGCAAGTGCCAGCTGAGCTGCGGGCACTGCTACAACCGCTCGGGCCCCGGACTGGGGCACGGCGAAATGCTGACCGTGGACTGGATGGTTGTGCTCGACCAGGCTGCGGACCTGGGGGTGCACACCGTCCAGTTCATCGGAGGGGAACCCACGAGCCATCCCGGCTTCCGGTCGCTCGTCCGGTACGCGGTCGACCAGGGACTGCACGTCGAGGTGTACTCCAACCTCGTGCACGTCGCCTCCGAGCTGTGGCCCCTCTACGGGTGCGGCCGCGTGTCCCTGGCGACCTCCTACTACTCCCCCGACCCCAGGGAGCACGCCGCGATCACCGGTCGCCCCGCGGTGCACTCCCGGACCCGCGCGAACATCGCCGAGGCGGTGCGCCGGGACATCCCGATCCGGGTGGGCCTGGTGAACGTGCTCCCCGGCCAGAAAACGGAGCAGGCGCGTGCCGAACTGGTCTCCCTCGGTGTACCCGAGAAGAAGATCCGCACCGATCGGGTCCGCGCCTTCGGGCGGGCCGCGCAGCCGCCCGCGGACGGACCCGCCCTCGGCGAACTGTGCGGCAGGTGCGGGGACTCCGCAGCCGCGGTCCTGCCGTCCGGGGACGTCGTCCCGTGCGTGATGGCGGCGTGGATGACCGCGGGCAACGTCCGCGAACGGGGGCTCCACGACATCCTGGCCGGGCCGCGGATGGCCGGGCACCGTGCTGCGATCGCGGGACGGAACGCGCCGCGCACCGGATGGTGCGCCCCTGACGACAGCTGTCCCCCGCAGGACTCCAACGACTGCGATCCGCAGAATCAGCCGGCCGATTACTGCGACCCCGACCTCCCGTAGAAGAAAAGGACAGCATGGATTGGCAGCAACGGGCATCCCTGCTCGCCGACCGGATCGCCCCGCCCGGCTCTCCGTGGCGACAGGCCGTCCTGGCCACGCCGCGGCACAGGTTCGTCCCGAACTGGTGGGGCCCCACCGCCGAAGGGTGGGAGCTGCACGCCGGGGCCGGGGCGCCAAAATCGTGGCTGGAACACGCCTACGCCGACCGCAGCGTCGTCACCCGGGTCGGGTCGGTGCACGCCGACCACGCCGACGCCGCGGAGCGCCCCGACGGTGCGGCCACGTCGTCGGCGACGCTGCCCAGCCTGGTCGTGCGGATGTACGACCTCGCCCTTATCGGGTCGGGCATGGACGTCCTGGACGTGGCCACCGGTTCCGGATACGGTGCGGCGCTGCTGGCCACACGGTTCGGCAGCAGGCAGGTGACCACGATCGACGTGGACCCCTACCTGGTCGAGGCCGCGGCTCGGCGCCTGGCCGACGCGGGGCTGCACCCGGAGGCGGTCGTGTGCGACGCGACCCGACGCCTCCCCGGCCGCTACGACCGGATCGTGTCGATGGTGGGGATGCCCACCATCCCGGAGTCGTGGGTGAGCGCGCTGCGGACCGGCGGGCGACTGGTCACCACTCTCGCGGGAACGACGATGCTCATCACCGCCACCAAGCACGACGACGGGCGGTTGTACGGCCGGGTGGAATGGGAGCGGGCCGGGTTCATGGCGGCGCGGTCCGGACCGGACTACCCACCCGTGGCAGCGGCGTTCGAGGCCGCGCTCTCCCGTCCGGGCGAGGACATCGGCGCGGGCCGCTACCCGGTCCTCAACGTCAAGGAGGCGTGGGACGTGTACTCGATGCTGGAGGTGGAATGCCCGGGGATCGTCCACCGGTACCGGGAGGACGACGGTGTGCGGACCGCGCTCATGGTGCACGCGGACGGGTCGTGGGCCCGCGCCCGCGCACCCGGCTCCGAAACGGCCGAAGTCCATCAGGGCGGACCGCGGCGGTTGTGGGACCTCCTCGACGGGGTGCGTGACTACTGGGTGGAGCACGGCGAACTCCCGCTGCGCGGCGCGCGGGTCATCGTGCCGGCGACCGGTGGGCTCCGCCTGCTGAGGGGCGCGTGGCGCGCACGGATCCCCGCCGACGGCTGAGCCGGCCCGTGGCCGGGACACGGAAAGCCCCCACCGCGCTGCACGACAGGCGAAGCGGTGGGAGCAGTACGCTCAGCGCGAGGAGCGGCCGAGCTGGTCGTCGATGAATGCCAGAACCTCCGAAGCGCTGGCCTCCCGGATCTTCTCCGCGACGTCGACGGTGTCCGCATCGGTCCGCACGTTCTCCTCCTGCCCCCAGTCGGCGAGCAGGGCGCGCAAACGTCCGGCGACCGCGTCACGGGTCCGGCGGTCGGGGCCGAGTCCGCGGAGGGTCGTCTCCAACCGGTCCAGTTCGGCCAGGGCCGAGGTGTCGGCCTGCGGGTTTCCCGCTCCGAACCGTTCCCGCAACGTCCCGGCGAGGTGGGCGGGGGTGGGATGGTCGAAGAGCAGCGTCGCGGGGAGTCGCAGCCCGGTGGCCGCGCCGAGGCGGTTGCGCAGCTCGATCGCCGTCAGCGAGTCGAACCCCACCTCCTTGAACGCGAGGTCCGCGCCCACGGCCGCGCCCCCGGCGTACCCGAGGACCGCGGCTGCCTGGTCGCGCACCAGGTCGAGCAGGACACGATGCTGGTCGGCCTCGGCCATCCCGGCCAGGCGCACGGCGAGCGAGTCGTCCCGGACAGCGGCGTTCTCCGCGTCGCGCTGCCTCGGCCGGACGAGCCCCCGCAGCAGCGGGTGCACGACGTCCTCGACGGCTCCGGCGCGACGGCCGGTCAGGTCGGGGCGAAGCGCCACCAACAGCGTCTCGTCGGTGCGCAGAGCGGCGTCCAGTACCCCGGTACCCTCCTGGTCCGACAAAGCGCGCGGCGCCCCCGGGGCCGGGACCGCGTCGCCGCCCCGTACGCCCTTCCACGGACCGAGCCCGACAGCGACCGCCGGCAGTCCGACGGCCCGTCGCCGCTGGACCACTGCGGTCAGGAAGGCGTCGGCGGGCGCCCACCCACCGTCCGGCTCCGTGAGGAGCCGCTCCGCCGGGACGCAGAGCACGAATGCCCCGAGACCTGCCTCACGGGTCAGTTCGTCCAGGTGAAGCGCCGCGCGCACTCGCGCGGGACGTATCGTTTCCTTCTCCTTCCCCTCGTCTGCGGTGACCGGTTCCATCGCGTGCAGTACGGCGGTCAGCGGACGGTCGGAAGGGACCTGCGCGAGCAGAGCCGCCAGCGCGGTTCGGTCGGCAGGATCGCACGCGGCGAGTTCGAGAGTGGTTCCGGACGCGGCGAGATCGGCGGCGAGTTCCCGGACCTGGCCCGGGTCGGTACCGGGACCCGTCACCAGGAGCAGGGTGGCCACACCGTGGGCAGCCGCGAGATGGCGGGCGACGGTACCGCCCAGTCCCGCTGGATCGCCGGCGACGAGCACCGTCCCGGTGAGGGCGGTCCCGGTCGACGCATCGGCAACCGGGGGTTCGGCCAGGCGGGCCAGCCGGGGCGCGAGCACCTGCCCCGCGCGCACGGCGACCCGGGGCTCGGCCAGTTCCGGCAGGGTGGGGAGTAGCGACCACGAGGCGTCCTCGTCGTCGATGTCCACCAGGAGAACCCGTCCCGGGCCGTTTGCCGAATGCGCGCGGACGAGTTCGCCCACAGCGGCGGCAACCGGGTCCACGGGCTCGCTGCCACCGCGGGTGACCGCGGCCCCCCGGGTCAGCACCAGCATCGGAGGGGACGCCTGCGGCGTCGCGGGTCCATCGACGCTCGGCGGCACGTCGAGACGGGCGATCAGGTCCCGGGCAAGCTCCTCGGGCTCCCCGAAACGCTGTCCGGTGGCCTCTCCCGGGACCGTGATGGCTCCTTCGGCGAGGAGGACGACCGGCGCCGTCCCGGACCGCAGGGCGGTGCGGGCAGCGTCGGCGCCGGGTGCGGGGGCCGTTGTCGGCGCACCGTTTCCGAGCGGCAGGATGACCGGTGTCCAGTCCAGGCGGAACAGGGTGTCGTGCAGTGGGGTACGTGCCGCTCGCAACCGGTCGGGGGCGAGTTCCCTGAACGCCAGGGACCGCACCGCGAGGACCGGGGCCCCCGCGGTGTCGGCGGCCTGGAGGGCGACGCCGCCGTCGGGGCCGGGCGCCACCCGTACCCGCAACCGGGCCGCGCCACCGGCGTACGCGGCGACACCACTCCACGCGAAGGGCACCAGGATCCGATCGGGGAACGGCTGCGAACCCTGTTCGGCGAGAAGACCGGCGACTCGCACTGCATCGGTCAGCAGTGCGGAGTGCGCGGCTGCGGGCGCTTGGGGGCTCGGCTCCAGCTCCACCTCGGCGAACAGTTCGTCCCCGCGCCGCCACAGCGTGCGCAGCCCTTCGGGGGCCTGCCCCGGTGCCCACCGCACCTCGGGTCGGGCGACCGGCTCCGCCGCTGGGGGCGGCCACTGTGCGAAATCGAACCCGGGGTCGGCGGCCGTGGCGGTGAGGAATCCGGTGGCGTGGAAGGTCCATGGGAGGTCGTCGGCCCCCTCGGCGCGGGTGTGCACCTCGACCGTGCGGCGGCCGGAGTCGTCGGGGCCGCTCACGGAGACGTGCAGCACGAGCGCTCCCCTGGTCGGCAGTACCAGGGGTTCCTCGATGACCAGATCGTCCAGGGTTCCGTAGCCGGTACGCTCCCCGACTCGGATGAGCGCCTCGACGAGGGCGGCCTCCGCGAATACGGGCGGTACCTCCTGCGCGCCCGGTGCGGGTGCGGCCACCGCGGGGAGGCGTCCGGTGCAGCGGAAACCGTCGGTCTCGGGCAGGTGGACGACCGCACCGAGCAGGGGATGATCGGCACTGGTCAGACCGAGGGCGACCGCTGCGTCGCCGGTGGCGCCGGTGGGCAGGTCCAACCAGTAGCGGTTGTGTTGGAAGGCGTACGTAGGCAGAACCACACCCCCACCCCCACCCACCAACGGACCCCAATCCACATCCACCCCACCCACAAACAACCCACCCAACCCCCTCACCAACGACCCA
>NZ_BSQG01000021.1 GCF_030268225.1 Nocardiopsis ansamitocini
ACGCGCGCCCAGATGCGACAATCCGGTGGAGGCGTCCACGACCTTGCCCAGGAATCCCTTGTCGTCGGGCCACACATCCTGGGTCGCGCCGCGTTCCTCGCCGAAGGGGGTGAAGCGGCGGCGCACCGTCTCGCCGGTGGTCGCGTCCACCGCGAGCTCGGCGGTGCCGTGGTGGTCAGCTGCCAGAAACGTGAGCCCGTCCGCCTGGGTGCGCACCGCGACGGTCTCGTCGTTGTGGGTGTAGTACCGGGTACCGCTGACGGCACCGGCCTCGGAGCGCAGCTCCATGCCCGGCAGGTAGAGGGTCGTGGCCTGGGCGTCGGTACGGACCAACCGCTCGCCGGTGGGGGTGTAGACGAAGGACATCCGTCCTTCGGCCGTGTCGGCCGTGTTCAGCTTTCCCTCGGCGGTCCAGGTGAGGACCTGTTCCTCCCCCGCGATCACCCGCTTGACGGTGTTGCCGGACTCGTCGTACTCGTAGCGGTAGAGGCGGTCGCCGCCGGGGGTCTCCTCGACCACCTGGGACAGCGTGTTCGGCTGGCCGCCCTGGGGATAGCTGTAGGTGCGGACCGTGTCGGCGCTGTCGGCGGCGGCAGCGGTGGCGGCCTCGTCGGCGCCTTCCCCCTCCTGCTCCTCCCCGGCTGCGGCGGGCTCGCCCTCCTGCCCGTCGGTCGGAGCCTCTTCCACGTCGCCGACGGGGGCGGGAGACTGCTCCGCCTCCGGTGCGGTGGCCTCAGGCGCGGCCTCCTGATCCTCGGGGGCACCGGGGGCGGCCCACTGAAGCGGTCGCGGTTCGGGGACCGGGCCCGACTGGGGCGCCGGCGCGGGGCCCGGCTCCGGGGCGGGGACGGGTACCGGACCGGCGGTCTCCTGCACGGAGGGGGAAGGTGTCTGGGGCAGCGGGGAGAGGCTGGGGCTCGGCTGCGCCGACGCCTCTGCCTCCGGTGCGGGCTCCGCCTCTGCGGAAGGAGCGGTCTGCTGGGCCGCCGCGCTCGCCGCGGCCGAACCGACACCGTGGATGGTCTCGGTGAGGCGGTTGCCGGAGACGTCGTAGGTGAAGGAGTGCCAGTAGGGCTGCGGACCGCCGACGGTCTCCGTGGTGGGCTGGGTGGCGCAGACGTCGTCGCCGGTCTCACCGGTGCTCCACGCCTGGGTCATCCGCAGCAGGTAGTCGTGCTCGAAGCACTGGGTCTCGGAGACCCCGCCGGCAGGAGTGTCGGAGACCCACTGGACGGTGCCCGCGTCGTCGTAGCCGTAGCGGATATCGAGTTTGTCGGAGCCGGGGGCCTGGGTTTCGGCGCGGGAGCGCAGAAGACGACCGGTGCCCTTCTCGTAGTTGTAGGTCAGCCAGGTCGTGGGCCCGCCGCTGGAGAGTTGGTACTGAAGCGGTTCACCGGTCTGGGCGTAGTCGGTTCTGGTGACGTAGGTGCCCTCCGCGCTGCGCATGGTCGTGGGGCGTTGGAGGTCGTCATAACCGTAGAGCAGCGCCTCGGCCTTCAGCCCGCCTCCAGCGGGCATCCCCACCCCGCGGAGCGTACCGTCGAGATTGTAGGTGGCGGTGAAGGTGTAGTTGCCGGCGAGCGCCCCCTGGGAGGCGGGGATCCCGTAGACGGTCCTGGTCGGACGGTAGAGGTCGTCGCGCTCGGTCACCGCAATGCGGTATTGCTCCCCTCCCGCATGGCGGGTCTCCATGTACAGCTGCCCCTTGAGGCGGGTGTCGTACTCCCAGGCGGTGAGCCTGGTGCCGGTGGCGATGCTGCCCTCGTAGGTCGCGGTGAGCCGTCCCAGCAGGTCGTAGGCGTTGGAGACGGTGACGCCCCGCGCGTCGGTGGTGGAGACCAGTTGGTCGAAGTCGTCGTAGCTGAAGGTGCTGGTGCCCGCGTCGGGATCCACCGCCTCGATCTTGCGTCCGCGCTGGTCGTAGCGGTAGCGCCAGGTCTGGCCGGCGGGGCTGGTGACGGACTCCAGCTGTCCGGCCCGGGTGTAGGTGTAGGTGGTGGCGTCGTAGGCCCCGGTGGGGGTCGCGCCCTTGTACTGGCGCTTCTCCGTCTGCTGGCCGCGCGCGTCGGTGATGACGGTGGTGGGGATGCCGCCCTGCACCGGGGTGACGTGCACACGGTCGCCGCCGTAGGAGGCGGTGGAGCGCCACTTCTCGTCGCCGGAGACGCTTTGGATCACCGCGGTGGGCCGGCCCACGCCGTCGTAGGTGTAGCTGGTCTGGCCGTTGACGCTGCCGTTGACGACGGTCAGCAGGCTCGCCGAGGGTGCGCCCTCTGCGTAGTAGACGTCGTTGGTCTTGGCGGTCTCGCCGATGGCGTTGTAGAAGGTGTCGGTGACCAGCCGCCCGCCGTCCGGCCCCTTGGTCTGCACCTGGCGGGGGCGCAGGAAGCCGTCGTAGATCTCGTAGGCGGGCTCGTAGGACCCGTCGTTGCGCAGATCCTCGCTCTTGACCGCGACCGGCGCGTCCTTGCTGATGAGGTACTCGAAGCGCTGGCTGGGAGAATAGCCGCGGCTCCTGGAGCGGTCGGGGTGCCAGATCTGGGTGAGGCGCCCCAGGGCGTCGTAGGCGAGGTCGATGCGGCGGTTGTTGGCGTCGACCTCCGCGACGGGGACGCCGCGCTTGGGGTCCAGGTCCATGGTCGTGCGGTGCTTGAGCGCGTTCTCGCCGACGATCCTGGTGGTCAGGCCGTTGGTCTCGGTGTAGGCGATGGTCTCGGTGACGAGGCCGGCGCTGTCGCGCATCTCCAGGACCCGGCCGAAGCGGTCGTAGGAGGTCTGTTCGGCCGTGAGATAGGTCGGGGTGGTGCCGTCGTGGGAGACGAGGTTCTCGACCTTGGTGACGTCGCCCTTCGTGGGGGCGGCGCCGAAGCCCTGGCCGTCGTAGTGCTTGCGCATGTCGGAGAGGACGTCGGTGGCGCGGTCGGGCGTGGTGGTGCAGCCCACCGCGACGATCTCCACCCGGGAGGCGTGGGTGAGCATCCCGGCGGCGGTGTTGTCCGCGTAGGTGGTGCGTACGCACTGGTCGTCGGCGGTGGTGGAGACGTCGCCGAAGTCGTGGACCATCGTCTCGCGGGCGGTCTCGGGGTCGAACGTGGTGGTGGACCTGGTCTCCTGCCACCCGCCCGAGGCCAGCGCGGTGAAGGAGCGCTCGGTGGCGTTGCGCTGGAAGGTGGCCCGGCTGGTGCCCCAGTCCTCGACGCGGGTGGCGGTGTGCCGGCGCCAGGGGACGTTGACGTCCTTGTCGACGACGGCCGAGCCGTTGTAGTCGATCTCCTCCAGTTCGAAGCCGGCGAGGTCGTCGTGGTCGGTGTGCTCGGTGCCGGTGGAGTCGGTGACGGTGACGCTGCGCGTCCCGCCGCCCGGCCTCTTGTCGCCGTGCAGTCCGCGCAGGAAGGTGTGCTCGGTGCGGCCGGTCATGCTCTGGGCTCCGCCGCTGCGCACCCGTACCCTGCCGTAACCGCGCCACTGCCCCCAGGTCTGGTGCTTGGCGTCGGTCAGGCCGTTGGGCTCGTCGTGGCGCCAGCCGGCGTCGCCCAGGTACTCGTAACGGGTGTACTCCTCGGGGGCACCGCCGGTGCGGTCCTCCTCGATGAGTTCGGTGACCACGTACTTGTGGAACCAGTCGGTGATGGGGTTCTCGGCGCCCGGCGGGCTCCACTTGACCGGGTAGCAGCGCCCCGTGCTCTCCCCCGGTGTGGGCAGGGTGGTGGGGGTGCATTCACCGCCTGTGTAGTTGACGGTGATCTGGCCGCCGGTCTCGGTGTAGATGTTGGAGAGCCGGAAGCGGTTCAGGGGGGAGATGTGGTCCCCGGGCCTGTCGACGCGGTTGGGCAGCTGGATGCCGCCGAGTTCGATGGCGGGCAGGCTCTGGGTGCCGCCCACGTGCCCCGTCTCGGTGATCGTGGACAGCCACAACGTCCTGGAGCCGTCGCCGTTGTCGGTGAACAGGTGCTTGAGCGCGAAGGAGTCGACCTTGGCGTAACCGCTGCCGGTGCTGACCTGGGTGGTGATGTCGGTGAGGCGTTTGGTGGTCCAGAAGGACGGCGCGGTCTGCGCCCAGGCGCACCTGGTGTCGGCCTTGCAGTCGAGGTCGAAGGGGACGTCGGGCCAGTGGGTGGCGTTTGCCGCGGTGAGCTTGGCGGGGGCGCAGTCGAAGCTGCCGGTCTCCAGGCAGCGCTCGGCGACGGTGAAGGTGACGCGCGCCGGTGCGGTGGTGCTGTAGACCTCGCCCGCGCGCTGGCCGTAGTCGACCCGCTTGAGGTAGCCGCCACGGGTGTAGGCGGTACCGTTGCGGTCGGTCTTGGCCTCGCGGGCGTAGTGGTTGGTCTCCTTTCCGTAGTAGTAGGACATGACGTTGCCGTGCCGGTCCTCGACGTAGTCGAGGTTCCAGCGCCACGCCTGCTGGCACCAGGACTCCGCAAGGGTGCTCTTGTTGCAGGGCTCGTCCTTGTCGTCTCCGAAGACGGGGACGGTCCAGGCGGAGGCGGTCTCCTCCTTGCCGCTGCTCCACCCCGGCAGGCGGTTGAACCCGAAGTAGTACTTGATGCCCTCGACGGTGGTGACGCGCCAGTACTCGCCGTCGTTGTCGCCGTTGACGGCGCCGGTCAGGCGTTCGATCTTGGAACCGTCGTCGCTCTTGAGCCGCCAACGACCGGTGGCGTCGTCCTTGATCAGCTCGCCCGAGGAACCGCCCAGCATCATGGTGGCGTTGTCGGTGCCCCAGCACTGGTCGCCCAGCGTCTTGTGACCGTCGTCGGCGCACGCCTTGTAGCTGCGTTCGATGTAGCCGGGCTCGTAGGAGAAGCCTTCGCCGACCCAGGACCCCTGGTTGTTGGTCGCGGTGGTGCGCCCGTCCACGGCCTGGGAGGAGTAGCCCAGGTCGATGGCGGGTTCGAGTTCGCCGGGGACGCCCGGCACCTCCACCGGGTGGTTCCAGGAGAAGTCGCCGGAGGAGAGCGACACGTCCCAGTTGGAGGAGGGCGCCAGTTGCGTGGCGGAGTAGCTGCCCTGGGACGAGGAGGCGTTAGCGGCCAGTGCGTAGACGGCAGGGGCGGCCGACGGCTCGGCGGTGAACGGCGACGGGGCGCGCGACCGGGACACGGGGTCGGCGAGCACCTGCGCGGTGAGGGTGTGCTCCTCGGGGTCGTTGCCGGTCTCGACCGGGCGGGGTGTGGAACAGAGCCCCGACTGCGGGGTGTCCAGCACGCACGCGGGCAGGCGGACCAAGTCGAGCCGTGCCCCGAAGTCACCGCCGTAGGCGTCGGCGAAGTCGGAGTAGTCGAGGGACAGCTCCACGCCAGCGGGTCGGGGGTCCCCGTCGGCACGGGTGACCCGCAGCAGCAACCCCTGGACCCCGGCTGCCTTGGCGGCGTCCTGGCCCATGACCTCGACGTCCACCTTCTCCGGCCCGTCCCCGGTGGCCCCGGGGGCGGGCCGCACGGTGACCGGCAGTCCGCCGACCGACACGGGGCCGGGCTCCTGCCTGGGGAGGGGGGCGGCCCCGCCCTCCGGGGCGAAGACCCTGCCCTGACGCGGTGCTCCCGACTCGGACACCTCGACCGTCGTGACGGCGGCGGTGGGCCAGGCGACGTCGGCCGGCCCGGTGACGGCGGCCTCGTGCTCCTCACCGGGGACGCGCGGTTCGACCTTCGCGTCACTGCCGACGACCGCTGGGCCGAGGTCCTCGATCGGTGGTGCTTCGTCGTCGAGCCAGTCGGGCCTGGGCGGCATCGCCTCGGTGAGCGTGACGAGCATGATCACGGCCATGGCGGCGCTCGCGAGGCGCGCGGTCCTGCCGTGGGCACGCCTGTCGAGGGGGGCGGGGGTGGTCATCGGATTCCTCACTGGGGGAAGCGGGGGTACCGCTGGAACGTGGGGAGAAGTGGGGGCGGCCCGGCGTCCGGGCCGCCCGGGGATCAGAGGTCGGGTTGCTCCTCGATCAGGGACAGGAGCCCGATCGTCGTGATGTCGGCGGCGCCGGCGTAGACACGGACATCGTCCACCGCACCGGAGAAGTACTGGCTCCAGTCACCGGAACTGAGCGCGCGTCCTAGGCTGAGTGGCCCGGTGGCTGCCCAGGAGGTGTGCGCGACGGCGGTGTTACCGGCGAGCTGGGCGTTGACGTAGAAGCGGATCTCACGCGCGAAGGCGTCGTAGACCACCGCGAGATGGTCCCCGCTGTACTCCGAGCTGGGCTGAGTCGTGTCGTAGCCGATGGTGGTGGTTTCGGCTGTTGCCCCGTCGGAGTCGGTCAGCGCCAGTTCCCAGCGACCGAGATCAGGACTGTAGCCGAGCTCCAGCTGGTTCTGGTTCTGCCCCGCTTGAGACAGCACCGTCATCGGCTGCTCAGGCGCAGCCGAGGCAAGCCGTGCACGGACGCTGAGGGTGAAGCTTCCGTCGGTCGCGGTGGGCGCGGCCGGGACGAACGCGTGTCCGTCGGTTCCGTCCAGCACCAGGTGACCGCTGCCGATCAGCGCGGGCTCGCCGAAGTCGTCGCCCTGGAAGATCTCCGCTCCACCGGACAGGGCCAGTGGTTGCCCCTCGTTCGCCTCCGGACTGGTTCCGTCCTCGACCTCGTTGAGCGGCCAGTAGGCGACGCGTTCGGTGGGCAGGCTGTACAGGGTGTGGACCTCGTCAGCAGTGATCAGCCTGTCGAAGGCACGCAGGTCCGAGAGCGCCCCGTGGAGATGGTCTCCGAAAGTTTCGGCATCGACGAAGGTGCGCCCGATGCGTCCCTCGCTCCACAATGCCATTGGGGCGACGGAGCCGTCCGGGGACTGTATAGCGCTATGGCCGCCGTTACCGCCCTGACCTGGCCGGAAGGATGCCTCGGCTGCCTTGCGGCCGTTGACGTAGAGGGTGGCGTGTCTTCGACGGTCGTCGTTGACGACGGCCAGGTGCGTCCACACCCCTTGGACCGCACTGCCGGGAGCGGCGACGGTGAATCTCCCGGAGCTCCGGTAGTCGGGGAAGGTGATCTGCCATCCGTCGTGACTCTTGGCGTAGCCGAGCACGAAGTCCACGTCTTCGCCGCTGTCCTGGCTGAGTACCGTCTGGTCGCGGTTCGTCGCGTCGAGGCGCACCCATCCCGCCAGGGAGAAGGAAGACTCGGGAAGCCCGAGGTAGGCGCGGTCCGGGTTCAGGTAGGCGTCCTCTGTCCCGTCGAAAAGCGCGGCGGGGCTGCCGGGGCCGCCCGGCCCTGCCGTCCCGAAGGAGACCCCGGGTCCGGCCGGCGCGGGGGTGGGCGAGTACCACTCGCCCGCACCGGTGTCGGCCGCAGTAGACGATCCCGAAGCCTCGTTGAGCGGCCAGTGCGGGGCTGCGGGACGGCCGGCACTGACGAGGAACATGTAGTTGGCGCGGGTACTCACCCGCCCTGCGGCGTCAACGGCCTCGACGTAGAGACTGTGCGGCCCTTCATATTCGGGGACGAATTCGAGGGCGACGCTCGCACCGGCCCTTGTCGGGGTGAGGGTGTTGGCGGTGGACGGGTGTGTGTTGACCCCGTAACGGTAGGCAACCACATCGGTGGAGGGCGAGCTGATGGTGAAGTTCCCGTAGGAGCCCACCCCGTCGTGCCACTTGTCGTCGTCGGGGTAGGCGGTGGACCGGATCACCGGTTCGGCCGGGCTGGTCGCGTCGTAGACGAACTGGCACCGGGTCTGGTCACCGTCCCAGCTCCATCCCGACCAGGAGTGTCCGTCGTGGGCGCGCACGATCCAGCCGATCACGACGTTCTGCGGGATGTCGGCGGGGATCTGGTAGTAGAAACGGGAGTTCGCGGCCTTGTAGGACGTGGTGAACTCGCGGCGCTGCTCCACTCCCGCGGCGTTGTTCCAGAACACTCGGAATTGGGCGCGGACCTGCTCGACGTTGGCGGAGGAGTGGTCGGGGTCGCGCAGGTAGGCGGAGATGCGCGGCGGCTCGTCCACGTAGGGGCGGCTCGCCCCGTACACGCAGGCCCCTCCGGGGCTCAGTTGCAGGTCGGACTGTTTGGGGAGGGTGGGCGCGGTGTTGTAGCGCACCTCCAGTTGGGCGTTGTCGCAGAACCGCTTCCACTGCGTGTAGTCGGACTCACTGTCGGCGCGCAGACCGAAGGTGGTGGTCGCCCACTTGCCGGCGGCCGCCTGGGTGACGGCGGCCGTGGCGTTGAACCGGGCGTTCTGGTTGGTGGTCGTACAGGAGCCCGCGGTGTTCTTCGGGCTCTTGGTGTCCAGCAGCGAGCTCCAGGCCGGCTGGTTGTTCCAGGTGGTGGACGAGGTGATCGCGCCCGTGCGGTAGAGCCTGACCGGCTTGGCCGTGGTGTTGTAGGTGTGACGCAGGGTGACCGCGAACTCCGCCGACAGGATCTGCTTGCCGTGGTAGGCCGAGGTAGGGAGGCCGTAGAGGACGCGCTTGGTGCCCACCCCGTTGCAGTAGTAGGGGTCTCCGCTGAGCTGGGGGCAGCGGCCCGTGCCCTCGTCCTTCTTCCCGGCGAACTTCCAGAACTTCTGGCTGGGGTAGCCGCTGGACACCATCGCCCAACTCGACCGGGTCGCGGTCTTCCACACCGGGTCGATGTAGACGGGATAGACGGTGTCCTGCGCGCCGAGCAGGTCGGCGTCGGGGGTGAGCACGAGGTCGTCCCCCGCGACTTCGACGCCGACCTCGGCGAGCTTGGAGCTCTCGGAGGGGCCCTCGACGAGGTCGGGATCCTCGGCCTCGACCACAGCGCGCTGCGCGGTGGTGGCTCCGGCGTCCTGCTCGCTCTGTTCCACGGCGCCCGAGTCCCACATCAACGGGACGGGGGCCTCGAAAACCGCTCCCCCTGCTCCGGTGTCGACGGCTTCGAGCCCGCCCTCGGGCCGCTCGCGCACCTCGACGCCCGAGGCGTCGATCGCCAGACGGATCAGGGCGAGATCGGGGTGCTGGGCGGCCTCGGCGCTCTCGACCACGAGGACGTGGGAGACACCGTCCACGTCGGCGCGCAGGATCAGGTCGACCCCGGGCAGGACCGCCTCGTAGACGGCCCGGGTTCCTCCGATCCGGGGCTCGGGGAGTTCGCCCGGCCAGTCCAGGGCGAGGACCTTGCCCGCCCGGGACAGCCGGGCGAGCGGTCCACTCCCGCCGGTGGACAACGACAGTCCGACGGTGGAGGCCTTGGGGCCGATCGTGCCGTCGGCGTGCTCGACGAGCGTGGCATCGGTGTCCACCCACGCGCCGGCACGCAGGACGCGCACCGGCTGGGTGTGCTCGATGGCGGTGAAGGTGCCGTCCGCGTTGGCGTAGACCTCGCGCCGCTCGGCGCGCAGCGTCTCGACCTCGACGCGCTCTCCCGTGTCGGCGGCCTCGGCGAGCGCCTCCCGCTCGTCCGAGGAACGCGCCTCCTCCGCTGTCGCGGGGGAAGCGCAAAGCAGTCCCCCCACCAGGGCAGACGCCATCAGGGCAGCACTGAAGCGCACAACGCGCATGGGCACATCCGATCCAGCATCGTAGAACAACACCCGAACCGAACCGGACAAACCCGGCGGTTTTCTAAATTCGAGCTAAAAGTAGCGGAAGCCTCAGAAGCTTTCCAGCCGGTTTCACATCACAGTGGTCGAGCAGCGAAGAGGGCGAAATCTCTGGTTTAACGCTCTGAGCTGGCTTTGGGGCCTTCAAACCGAAGGTCACCGGAAAGTCCCATGACCCGCTGTCCGAATCCGGCCACCCTTCCGTTCGGCTTCGGGAACGAGCGCCCGCGCGCGGAGCACCGAACGGCGGGCCACTCGCCTTCCCACAACAGAGGTGTCGACGCTTGGTCGTTGCGTGTCCGTCATGAGAGGCGCGGAGAGTTACGGAAAATCCAGTCGATCCACTGGGAACAGCAGCGGAGCGCAGGGAACACGCAAGGGCTTTGGGCTTGGCCGCAGCGACCCTGTGGGCGCGAAACCCAGGCC
>NZ_BSQG01000022.1 GCF_030268225.1 Nocardiopsis ansamitocini
CCTGCGCACCCAACCCCGAACGACTCACCACCACCAACCGCCGCACCCCATGCACCACCACCAAATGCCGCACCACCAACCGCCCCAACACACCCGTCCCACCCGTCACCAACACCGTCCCCACCGGGTCCAACTCCGGGACGGCACCCTCCACCGCGACCCGCGCCAACCGAGGCACGAGCAGTGCTCCTGCACGGACTGCCACCTGCGGTTCCCCCAACTCGGCGATCGTGGGGAGGAGTGCACGGGAGGCGGTGTCGTCGTCGGCGTCAACGAGCACGATCCGATCGGGGTGCTCGGCCTGAGCCGAACGCACCAACCCCCACACCGCCGCAGCGGCCGGATCGCGCACATCGGTATCGCCCGTGGCCGGCATCGCCCCCTGCGTCACCACGAGCAGAGGAGCCGACTCGTCAGGGTCGGCCAGCCGGTCCTGTAGCGCGGACAGGACGTCGGCGACGACAGCGTGCACTTCGGGTACGGCCCGGTCATCGTTGCCCGGGTCGGGCGGGGCGACCTCGATCACCACCGGTTCCGCGGTGGCCGTCCCGGCCGGAAGGGGCACCGGGGTCCACGCGATGGCGAACAGCGCATCGGTTGCGGCAGCACCGTCCGCCCCGATTCCGGCTTCGGGGATCGGGCGGAACACCAGCGATCGCACCGCGGCCACGGGCTCGCCCGAGGGGTCGAAGATCTTCAGTTCGACCGCGTCGTCCCCGCTGGGGACGAGGTGGACCCGCAGTGCTGCGGCACCGGTGGCGTACAGGGTGACCTCGTTCCAGGCGAAGGGCAGCAGCACCCCTTCGTCAGCAGCGGTCGTGCGCCGGGGGCTCAGCGCCCCCGCGTGCAGGGCGGCGTCCAGCAGCGCCGGGTGCACGCCGAAATGCCGCGCGGCTCCTTGGTGTTCGGGAGGCAGCGCGACCTCGGCGAAGATCTCGCCGTCGCGTTGCCAGGCCGCGCGCAGCCCCCGGAAGGCCGGACCGTACGCGTATCCCGCCTCGGCCTGATCGTGGTAGAAGCCGGAGAGGTCCACGGGGCGGGCGCCGGGCGGCGGCCACTCCCCCTCCTGCCGGGGGCAGGGTTCGGTCCCCGCTGCACGGAGGAAGCCCTCGGCGTGATGGTCCCATCCGCGTGCGGCCTCCGCGGTGTCGGGGCGGGAGTGCACACTGACCGGGCGCCGGCCCGAGGAGTCGGGTTCGTCCACCCGGACCTGCACGCGTACGGCCCCGTGCTCGGGCAGGACCATGGGCGCGGCGATCACCAGTTCTTCCAGAACGGCGTACCCGACCTCGTCGCCGGCGCGCACGGCCAGCTCGACCAGTGCGGTGCCGGGTAGCAGCACGGTGCCCGTGACCACATGGTCGGCCAGCCACGGGTGCGCGGCCGTGGACAGCCTTCCGGTGAGGAGCACGCTGTCGTCGTCGGCCTGCGCGACGACCGCGCCCAGGAGCGGATGGTCGGCGGCTGCCAGACCTGCGGCGGCCATGTCGCCCGCGGCGGCGCCCATGTCGAACCAGTAGCGCCTGCGCTGGAAGGCGTAGGTGGGCAGGTCCACCCGCCGCGCCCCGGGCAACAGCGTCGTCCAGTCCACGGCGACACCATGGACGTATGCCTCGGCCAAGGAGGACAGGAAGCGTTCCTGACCGCCTTCGTCCCGGCGCAGCGAGCCCACGGAGACGGCGTCGGCGGCCGTCTCCTGCACGGATGCGGTCAGCACCGGGTGCGGGCTGCACTCCACGAACACGCCGTGCCCCTGTGCGGCGAGCAGGCGGGTGGTCTCCGCGAAGCGCACCGTGTGCCGCAGATTGTCGAACCAGTAACCGGGGGTGAGGAGCGCGGTGTCGATGCGTTGTGCGCTCACCGTTGAGTAGAAGGGGATGTCGCTGCTGTGCGGGGTGATGCCGGTGAGCACGTTGTCCAGCTCGGCGCGAATCTGCTCCACCTGGGCCGAGTGCGAGGCGTAGTCGACGGGAAGGCGTTTGGCGCGGATGCCGTCGGCGGTGCACGCGTCGACGAGTGCGTCGACGGCGTCGGGCTCCCCGGACACGACCAGAGACTCCGTCCCGTTGACCGTTGCGACGGACAACCGTTCAGCCCACGGGCGCAGCAGTTCGGCGGCGCGGGACTCCGACACGGCGACCGAGGCCATGGCGCCCCGGCCCGACAGCGCGAGGAGGGCCTTGCTGCGCAACGCCACCACGCGGGCCGCATCTGGCAGCGACAGTGCACCGGCGACGCAGGCGGCGGCGATCTCCCCTTGGGAGTGCCCGACCACCGCCGCGGGCTCGACGCCGTGTGAACGCCACAGCGCGGCCAGGGAGACCATCACCGCGAACAGGACAGGTTGAACCACGTCCACCCGGTCCAACAGCGCGGCGTCACCGCGCAGTACATCCGTCAGCGACCAGTCCACGAACGGGGCGAGTGCCTGCTCGCAATCGGCCATCGACGCCGCGAACACCGGCGACGCGTCCAGCAGGTCGACCGCCATACCCGCCCATTGCGTCCCCTGGCCGGGGAAGACGAACACCACACCCGGATCGGCTACGGCCGTTCCCCGTACAACTCCCGGAGCCGGTTCTTTGTTGGCCACCGCGGCCAGTCCGGCCAGGGCTTCGTCGTGATCGACGGCGAGGACCACTGCCCGCTCCGACAGGGCCGCGCGGGTGGTGCAGAGAGAGTACGCGGTGTCGGCGAGATCGTCCGTCGGCCGCCGGCCGAGGTGGGCGGCCAGGTGGTGGGCCTGTGCGCGCAGCGCGGGTTCTCCGTGCCCCGACAGCACCAGCGGTAGGACGGCAGGACGGTCGGGTTTCACCGCCGAGGGCTCTGCTCCTGCGGGGGCCGACGGGTCCGACCCGTCGGGTTCCGGAGCCTGTTCGAGGATGAGATGGGCGTTGGTGCCGCTGACCCCGAACGCCGAGACCCCGGCACGGCGCGGCCGCCCTGTCTCCGGCCAGGGACGTGACCGGGTCAGCAGTTCCACCGCCCCGGCCGACCAGTCCACGTGTGGCGAGGGCTCGTCCACGTGCAGGGTGCGGGGCAGGGTCGCCGCCCGCAACGCCATGACTGTCTTGATCACCCCGCCCACCCCGGCCGCGGCCTGGGCGTGGCCGATGTTGGATTTCAGCGACCCCAGCCACAACGGGTCGCCGGAGCGGTCGTGCCCGTAGGCGGCCAGCAACGCCTGGGCTTCGATCGGGTCACCGAGCGTCGTGCCCGTTCCGTGCGCCTCCACCAGGTCGACGTCGGCCGGGGCGAGGTCCGCATCGGTCAGTGCCGCACGGATCACTCGCTGCTGGGAGGGCCCGTTGGGCGCGGTCAATCCGTTGGAGGCGCCATCCTGGTTGACGGCCGATCCGCGCAGCACCGCCAGGACCTCGTGACCGTTGCGCCTGGCGTGGGAGAGCCGTTCCAGCAGCAGCACCCCCACCCCCTCCGACCAGGAGGTTCCGTCGGCAGCCGCGGCGAACGACTTGCACCGCCCGTCCGGTGCCAGGCCCCTCTGCCGGGAGAACTCCGCGAAGGCGCCGGGCAGCGCCATGACCGTGACGCCGCCGGCCAACGCCATGGAGCATTCGCCCCGGCGCAGCGCCTGAGCGGCCAGGTGAATGGTGACCAGGGACGACGAGCAGGCCGAGTCGATGGTGACCGCCGGGCCCTCCAGTCCCAGTACGTAGGCCACTCGGCCCGACGCGACGCTGCCGGCGATGCCGGTCCCGATGTAGCCTTCGAGTTCGTCGGGCACGGGGTGCAGCCGGGTGGCGAAGTCGTGGTAGACGACGCCGGTGTACACACCGATGTCGCGTCCGCGCAGCGAGGAGGGATCGATCCCCGCCCGCTCGAACGCCTCCCACGAGGTCTCCAGGAGCAACCGCTGCTGGGGGTCCATCGCCACTGCCTCGCGCGGGGAGATGCCGAAGAAGTCTGCGTCGAACCCGGTCATGTCGTACAGGAAGCCTCCTTCGCGAACGTAGGAGGTGCCCGGACGATCGGGATCGGGGTCGTAGAGACCGTCCAGGTCCCAGCCGCGGTCGGTGGGAAATTCCGAGATCGCGTCGGTCTCGTCGATCACCAGCTGCCACAGGTCCTCCGGTGAGGTGACACCGCCGGGGTAACGGCAGCCCATTGCCACGATCGCGATGGGCTCGTGCTGGTCGGCCTCGATCTCGCGCAGCCGCCTCTTGGTGAGGCGGGCGTCGGCGAGAACGCGTTTGAGGTAGTCGCGCAGCCTCTGGTCGTCCGCCATGGCAGATCAGCTCCTGAAAAGGTGACCGGGTGAAGAGCCGGCGAACGGTCGCCTGACTCGCGGGCTGGGACGGGCAGGCAAAGCGCCTGACCGCGGTCTCTCACGCCTGTCCGAACTCGCTGTCGATGAGCTGGAACACCTGGTCATCGGTTGCCAGGTCGAGGTCGAGGTCGTCGCCCGGGGTCTCGCCGTCCCAACGGGCGGCGAGCGAACGCAGGCGCGCGGTGATTTGTGCACGCAGCGGGGCGTCGGGGGTCGCTCCCGCGAGTGCCGTCTCCAGTGCGGCCAGCTCCGCCAGGACCGGGGGCCGACCATCCGCGGCAGGCGCCAGCAGAGTGCGGAGCAGGTCGGCGACCGCGGCCGGGTTGGGGTGGTCGAAGACGACGGTGGTCGGCAGCGGAACCCCGCAGGCGCTGATCAGCCGGTTGCGCAGTTCCACCGCGGTCAGGGAGTCGAACCCCAGTTCTCCGAAGGCACGGTCGGGTGGGACCGCGGCGGTGCCGGAGTGACCGAGGACCGTGGCTGCCTCGGTGCGTACCAGGTCGAGCAGGGTACGTTGCCGGTCCGCGGGTGAAAGGCCGGCGAGCCGGGCGGCCAGTTCACGTCCGGCCCCCTCGGATTCGGCCGCGGGGGCGGGGGCGGATTCCTCCCGGATGCGGCGCACCTCGGGGATGTTGTCCAGGAGTGGGCTGGGGCGCATGGCGGTGAACCGTGGGGCGAACCGCGACCAGTCCACATCGGTGACGGTGACGCACGTTTCTCCGTGTCCGACGGCGTGGACGAGCGCGCGGACCGCCGCTTCCGGGGCCATGAGCGTCAGACCCGATCGTTGGAGCCCCGACCGGACGTCGGCGGAGAAGGTGGACATCCCCCCTCCGTCCCAGGCACCCCACGCGACGGAGGTCGCGGTCAGTCCGCGCGCCCTGCGCTGTTCGGCCAAAGCGTCCAAAAAGGCGTTGGCCGCGGCGTAGGCGCCCTGGGTGGCGCTGCCCCAGACCGCGGCGTTGGAGGAGAACAGCACGAACGCGTCGAGGTCGATGTCGCCGAGCAATTCGTCCAGGTGTGCCGCGCCCGATGCCTTGGCCGCCAACACGTCGGCGACCTCCGTCGGTCCGGTCGTCGCGAGCGCTTCCGGCCAGGCGACACCGGCCGCGTGCACGACCGCGGTGAGGGGGTGCCGGTCGGGAAGTTGGGCCAGGAGCCGTGCGACCGAGTCACGGTCGGCCACGTCGCAGGCGGCGAAGGTGACGTCGACGCCCAGGGCAGCCAGTTCCTCGGCGAGGTCGGCGGCCCCCTCGGCCTCCGGGCCGCGGCGACTGGCCAGGACCAGGTGTTCGGCACCGTTGGCGGCGAGCCAGCGCGCGACGTGCGCGGCCACTCCGCCGGTGCCTCCGGTGACCAGGACGGTGCCGCGCGGGTGCCATCGGCGCTGTGCGGTATCACGCGTCGGGGCCGGTACCAGCCGGCGGGCCAGCAGCCCCGATTCCCGGATCGCGACCTGGTCCTCGGTGGTGGTGCCGGCCAGGACCGCGGCCATCCTGCGCAGTGCGGTGTCACCGGGGTCGTCGGGGAGGTCGACGAGACCGCCCCAGCGTCCGGGGTGTTCCAGCGCGGCGACGCGGCCCAATCCCCAGACGGCGGCCTGCACCGGATCGGTACGGGAGGGGCCGGGGCCGGTGGACACCGCCCCCTGGGTTGCGCACCACAGCGGCGCGGTCAACCGGAGGTCTTCGGCGGCCTGCACGAGGGCCAACGTGGCGGCGAGGCCGGTGGGCAGCGCAGGCAGACCGGGATGGTGGCCGGGGGCGAGGGCCAGCAGGGAGAGGACACCGTCGAAAGGGGCGTTTGCGTCTGCCGCGTCGTCGAGGCGACGGGCCAGGGTTGCCCGGTCGAGGTCGAGCGGATCGATCGTGAGAAGGGTGATCCGCGCACCCGACGCGGTCAGCGCGTCGGTGAGGACGGTGGCCACCGGGGCGGCGTTCTCGGGGGAGACGATCGCCCAGTGTCCGAGGGCCGCGGGTGGGGGCGGGTCCGCGACGGGGGTCCAGGTGACGCGATAGCGCCAGGAGTCGAGGAGCGCCTGTTCGCGGCGGCGACGGTTCCAGTCGGACAGGGCGGGCAGGACCTCGTCCAACGACGCGCGTTTGCAGTGGTCGTCGAGTGCGAGTTCCCTGGCGACCTCGTCGGTGTCGCCGCGCTCGATCGCGGCCCAGAGAGCGGCGTCGGCCTGGTCCGCGGGGGTACCGGCCGCGGGGGCGGGGAGTTCTTCGAGCCAGTAGCGCTGGCGGTTGAAAGCGTAGGTGGGCAGGTCCACCCGCCGCGCTTCAGGAAGCAACACCGTCCAGTCGACGTCCACACCGCGCACATGGACCTCAGCCAACGAACACAACAACCGACGCAAACCACCGTCATCACGCCGCAGCGTCCCCGTGACCAAGGCCCGGGAGGTGTCTTCGTCCCCCT
>NZ_BSQG01000023.1 GCF_030268225.1 Nocardiopsis ansamitocini
AAATGCGGAAGGGCTCGCCCAGCCACCCCCACAAGAGGCAACCAAACGAGCCCAACCAACATCAATTACGGCGGCGTCCTACTCTCCCACCCCAGCAAGGAGGCAGTACCATCGGCGCTGGAAAGCTTAACTTCCGGGTTCGGAATGGGACCGGGTGTTTCCTTCCCGCTATGACCACCGTAAACCTCCACCCAACCACCCACCCCAAACACCAGGCGAGCGCGGGAAACCCACGGAAAACCAACCACCAAAAAGGCAGCCAGCCAAAAACGAATAGTGTGCGCGAGCATCCAGTCATCTGCGATGGACAAGCCCTCGGCCGATTAGTACCGGTCAGCTCCACCCCTCACAAGGCTTCCACATCCGGCCTATCAACCCCATCGTCTCTAGGGGGCCTTACCCACTCGAAGTGGTGGGAGACCTCATCTTGAAGCAAGCTTCCCGCTTAGATGCTTTCAGCGGTTATCTTTCCCGAACGTAGCCAACCAGCCATGCCCTTGGCAGGACAACTGGCACACCAGAGGTTCGTCCATCCCGGTCCTCTCGTACTAGGGACAGCCCTTCTCAAGTCTCCAACGCGCGCAGCGGATAGGGACCGAACTGTCTCACGACGTTCTAAACCCAGCTCGCGTGCCGCTTTAATGGGCGAACAGCCCAACCCTTGGGACCAACTCCAGCCCCAGGATGCGACGAGCCGACATCGAGGTGCCAAACCATCCCGTCGATATGGACTCTTGGGGAAGATCAGCCTGTTATCCCCGGGGTACCTTTTAGCCGTTGAGCGACACCGCTTCCACACGCCGGTGCCGGATCACTAGTCCCTGCTTTCGCACCTGCTCGACACGTCCGTCTCACAGTCAAGCTCCCTTGTGCACTTACACTCAACACCTGATTGCCAACCAGGCTGAGGGAACCTTTGGGCGCCTCCGTTACTCTTTAGGAGGCAACCGCCCCAGTTAAACTACCCACCAGACACTGTCCCCGAACCGGATCACGGTCCCAGGTTAGATGCCCGAAACAGTCAGAGTGGTATTTCACCAACGCCTCCACCATCACTAGCGTGACAGCTTCACCGGCTCCCACCTATCCTACACAAACCATCCCAAACACCAATGTCAAGCTATAGTGAAGGTCCCGGGGTCTTTCCGTCCTGCTGCGCGAAACGAGCATCTTTACTCGTAGTGCAATTTCACCGGGCCCATGGTTGAGACAGCGGGGAAGTCGTTACGCCATTCGTGCAGGTCGGAACTTACCCGACAAGGAATTTCGCTACCTTAGGATGGTTATAGTTACCACCGCCGTTTACCGGCGCTTAGATTCCCAGCCTCGACACAAAAGTATCTAACCAGTCCTCTTAACGTTCCGGCACCGGGCAGGCGTCAGTCCGTATACAGCGTCTTACGACTTCGCACGGACCTGTGTTTTTAATAAACAGTCGCTTCCCCCCGGTATCTGCGACCCCACCCAGCTCACGAGGAAAACTCGATCACCAGACAGGGCTCCCCTTCTCCCAAAGTTACGGGGACAGTTTGCCGAGTTCCTTAACCATGGTTCACCCGATCGCCTCGGTCTACTCGACCTGACCACCTGCGTCGGTTTAGGGTACGGGCCGCCCACACACTCGCTAGAGGCTTTTCTCGACAGTACGGGATCACTCACTTCAGCTCAACGCCTCGACGTCACGCCTCACCCTTCACAGAACACGGATTTACCTATGCTCCAGGCTACACGCTTGACCCGGGAACAACCATCGCCCGGTAGAGCTACCCCTCTGCGTCACCCCATCACTTACCTACTACCCAATCGGATCCCACGCCTCCACCCACAAACACCCGAAGGCGAAAATGAGCTTCAGTGGTGGTTAGCATCAAAGGATTCAGTATTGGACGCGTATGAACGGGTACGGGAATATCAACCCGTTATCCATCGACTACGCCTGTCGGCCTCGCCTTAGGCCCCGACTCACCCTGGGCGGATTAACCTGCCCCAGGAACCCTTAGTCAATCGGCGCCAGTGTTTCTCACACTGGTTTCGCTACTCATGCCTGCATTCTCACTCCCACACAATCCACCACAGAATCACTTCGCAGCTTCACCTCGTGCAGGACGCTCCCCTACCAAACAACACAAAAGTGTTGAGTCCACAGCTTCGGCGGTGTACTTAAGCCCCGTTACATTATCGGCGCAGAATCACTTGACCAGTGAGCTATTACGCACTCTTTAAAGGATGGCTGCTTCTAAGCCAACCTCCTGGTTGTCTCAGCAACTCCACAACCTTTCCCACTTAGCACACGCTTAGGGGCCTTAGCTGATGATCTGGGCTGTTTCCCTCTCGACTACGAAGCTTATCCCCCGCAGTCTCACTGCCTCGCTAACTTAAACCGGCATTCGGAGTTTAGCTGACGTCAGTAACCTTGTAGGGCCCATCAGCCAACCAGTAGCTCTACCTCCGGCAAGCAACACGAAACGCTGCACCTAAATGCATTTCGGGGAGAACCAGCTATCACGGAGTTTGATTGGCCTTTCACCCCTACCCACACCTCATCCCCCAGGTTTTCAACCCTGGTGGGTTCGGGCCTCCACGAAGTCTTACCTCCGCTTCACCCTGGACATGGGTAGATCACTCCGCTTCGGGTCCACAGCATGCGACTCAAACGCCCTATTCAGACTCGCTTTCGCTACGGCTACCCCACCCGGGTTAACCTCGCCACACACCATGACTCGCAGGCTCATTCTTCAAAAGGCACGCCATCACCCACCACCCACAAGGAGTCCAGGCTCTGACGGCTTGACAGCACACGGTTTCAGGTACTATTTCACGACCCCTCACCGGGGCACTTTTCACCTTTCCCTCACGGTACTAGTGCACTATCGGTCATCAGGACGTATTTAGGCTTAGCAGGTGGTCCTGCCAGATTCACACGGAATTTCACGGGCTCCGCGCTACTCGGGAATACACCAACGACTAGACCTGATCTTCACCTACGGGACTCTCACCCACTCCGGTACCGTTTACCACCAGTTTCGGCTAATCAGACCATCATCGCGCCCAGCCGGCAGACTGAACACAGCACATCCCACAACCCCGCACACGCAACCCCTGCCGGGTATCACACGCGCACGGTTTAGCCACATCCCCTTTCGCTCACCACTACTCAGGGAATCACTATTGTTTTCTCTTCCTGCGGGTACTGAGATGTTTCACTTCCCCGCGTCACCACCAACTACCCTATACATTCAGGTAGCGGCAACCCGACACAACTCGGGCTAGGTTTCCCCATTCGGACACCCACGGATCAAAGCTCGGTTGACAGCTCCCCGTGGCCTATCGCGGCCTCCCACGTCCTTCATCGGCGCCTGATGCCAAGGCATCCACCGTGTGCCACTATCACTTGGCCACCACAGATACAAGATGCTCGCGCACACTATTCACAAATCAAAACACCACCCGCAAACCCAAACACCACTCAACGAGAAAAAAACCTCACCAAGAGTTCTTTGAGGCGGCACCAGAAAACAACCACCAACCCTCCCCACCAAGCCCAGCCGGCACACTCGCACGACCAAACCCTCAACGATGAAGAAAGCCGGTATCGGTTGCTTCCTCAGATACCCAACAGCGCGCCCCCCAGCTCTAGGAAACCAGGGGCAAAGTTCATCCACTCAACAACCAAGACCGAACACTCCAGCCACCCACCAGCACCCATCGAAGGCACCAGCATCAGCAACCAGCATCGGTTCCACTCTCGAGTCAACCGACCATGATAGGAAAAACAGTCGGCTTCAATGACTCCTTAGAAAGGAGGTGATCCAGCCGCACCTTCCGGTACGGCTACCTTGTTACGACTTCGTCCCAATCGCCAGCCCCACCTTCACTCACTCCCTCCCCGAAGGGTTGGGCCGCAAGTTTCGGGTGTTGCCGACTTTCGTGACGTGACGGGCGGTGTGTACAAGGCCCGGGAACGTATTCACCGCGGCGTTGCTGATCCGCGATTACTAGCGACTCCACCTTCATGGGGTCGAGTTGCAGACCCCAATCCGAACTGAGACCGGCTTTTAGGGATTCGCTCCGCCTTACGACATCGCACGCCCTCTGTACCGGCCATTGTAGCATGTTTGCAGCCCAAGACATAAGGGGCATGATGACTTGACGTCATCCCCACCTTCCTCCGAGTTGACCCCGGCAGTCTCCCATGAGTCCCCACCATTACGTGCTGGCAACATGGAACAAGGGTTGCGCTCGTTGCGGGACTTAACCCAACATCTCACGACACGAGCTGACGACAGCCATGCACCACCTGTCACCCACCAACTAAATGACCCCGTGTCTCCACGAGTCCATGGGTGATGTCAAACCTTGGTAAGGTTCTTCGCGTTGCGTCGAATTAAGCAACATGCTCCGCCGCTTGTGCGGGCCCCCGTCAATTCCTTTGAGTTTTAGCCTTGCGGCCGTACTCCCCAGGCGGGGCGCTTAATGCGTTAGCTACGGCACGGAGACCGTGGAAAGTCCCCACACCTAGCGCCCAACGTTTACG
This sequence comes from Nocardiopsis ansamitocini, assembly GCF_030268225.1. Lineage (GTDB taxonomy): Bacteria > Actinomycetota > Actinomycetes > Streptosporangiales > Streptosporangiaceae > Nocardiopsis_D > Nocardiopsis_D ansamitocini. The sequence goes on from NZ_BSQG01000023.1 coordinate 4,535, forward strand.
GCATGGACTACCAGGGTATCTAATCCTGTTCGCTCCCCATGCTTTCGCTCCTCAGCGTCAGGTAAGGCCCAGAGACCCGCCTTCGCCACCGGTGTTCCTCCTGATATCTGCGCATTTCACCGCTACACCAGGAATTCCAGTCTCCCCTACCTACCTCTAGCCAGCCCGTATCCACTGCAGAACCGGAGTTAAGCCCCGGTCTTTCACAGCAGACGCGACTAGCCGCCTACGAGCTCTTTACGCCCAATAATTCCGGACAACGCTCGGACCCTACGTATTACCGCGGCTGCTGGCACGTAGTTAGCCGGTCCTTATTCCCCACCTACCGTCAACCCCCAGAAAACTGGGAGCCTGCGTGAGTGGTAAAAGAGGTTTACAACCCGAAGGCCGTCATCCCCCACGCGGCGTCGCTGCGTCAGGCTTTCGCCCATTGCGCAATATTCCCCACTGCTGCCTCCCGCAGGAGTCTGGGCCGTGTCTCAGTCCCAGTGTGGCCGGTCGCCCTCTCAGGCCGGCTACCCGTTATCGCCTTGGTGAGCCATTACCTCACCAACAAGCTGATAGGCCGCGAGTCCATCCCCAACCGAAAAAACTTTCCACACCCTCCCATGCAGGAGCGTGTCATATCCGGTATTAGACCGAGTTTCCTCGGCTTATCCCAGAGTTGGGGGCAGGTTACTCACGTGTTACTCACCCGTTCGCCGCTCGTGTACCCCGAAGGGCCTTACCGCTCGACTTGCATGTGTTAAGCACGCCGCCAGCGTTCGTCCTGAGCCAGGATCAAACTCTCCATTAAGGTCTACCACCACGACCCGAAGACCGTGGAAACCTAGATGGCGTCAACCCTGACTGAACATCAAACTGACATTCAATCAAAGGAATCCCTCACCATCACAATGTGATGGTCGGGAGCCAAAACAAACTTGGCTGTAAGTAAATAAACACGCGCTGTTGAGTTCTCAAAAAGCAACCGCTTAACCGTCTACAAGCATTCCCAGCGGGCCAGGCCCGCGTGTCACGCTCTTCGTATCGGTGCGGC
>NZ_BSQG01000024.1 GCF_030268225.1 Nocardiopsis ansamitocini
GCCAGTCGTTGCGAACGCGCTGTTCGTGGAGTGTGGTCTCGTGGCGGAGGAGGTCGGCGTTGGCTCGTGCGACCGCTTCGCGTGCCCGCTCGACCGGGGTCGTGGCGGGGCCGGTCTCGGGTGCGGGCCGGCTGGTTGGGTCGAAGTCGGGGAGTTGTGCGGTGTAGACCTGTGCGCTGCCGTTGTAGTAGGAGCCGTCGCTGTCGGAGTCGTCGCTGCCGGGGGTTTGCTGGTAACCGGTCTCGGCGTCGCCCAGGGGGGATGGTTGCCATCCGGGGGGCGGGGTCCAGCCGGTGGGCACGAGCTCGATCTCGACGAACCACAGCGGCATGGTGTCGCCGGATTCGGGTTGGACGGCTTCGCGCTGGTAGGCGGCGTGGACGACGAACGTGTAACCGCGAGCTCCGCCGAACTCGTTCTCCCCGGACTGGGTGTCCACGAAGGGCATGGTGCTCAGGCCGGGGGCGCCCGCGGGGACGCGGACCATCAGGTAGGCGTCGCGTTCGAGGGGGCTACGGGATCCCATGGTGAGCGACATGTAGGCCGGTTCGGTGTGCACGGTGCCCACCAGTGCGCCGGGGTCGGTCTCGTCCAGGCCCAAGACGTTGAACAGGTAGTCGGAGTTGACGCCGCGTTGGGCCAGGAAGGCTTGGCTGACGGGGACGCGGGTGGTGAGGGCGTCGAGGTTGGCGACGTTGTGGAGATAGCGCGCGCGGTCGTCGGGGGTGCTGTGGGTGGGGGTGCCGCGCAGCAGGCTGTTGATCTGGTCGAAGTCGTCGCGGGCGTAGGCGCGTAGTGACTGGACTTCGTCGGCGGATGCGACGTCTTGGATGCGTTGGCCCTGGGGGGTGGTTTCCAGGTGTCTGATGGACCAGAAGCCGCCTTCGCTGTTGTCGGCGAAGCGGTGGGCGTGATTCATACCGGAGCCGTAGGGGTGGGACCTCTCGGGCGGGAAGGTGACGGCTGGCGGAGGCGGGGTGAGGGCGGTCCAGGCGTTGTCGGGCACGGGGACGTTGTTGGCGCTGAGGGTGTTGAGGGCGCGGAACAGGTCTCCGCTTTGATGCCAACGATTCCACTGATGGGTGATGGCCGAGGCGTTTTTCTGGGGGTCCTGGCCGGGTGGGGTGAAGCGCGCGGCGATGTCGTTCAGAGAGACGTTGCTGAAGGAGCGGTCGTAGTAAGCGCTGAGCAGGGGGTAGGCGAACGTGCGCAGGTTGGGGAGGGTGGCCGGGGAGTTGGCGAGGGCTGCGGCCACGTTGTCCCTGACCTGGGGTGAAACCTGGTGAGGGTGGATGGGGGTAGCGCCGTATCCCATCATGTTGACGCGCAGGTCGTTGGGGCCTGGGTGGGTGGCCGCTTCGGGGGAGAAGGTGTCCCTCGTAGCGGTCGGGTTGGTGGTTTCTGTGGTGGTGGTCTGGTCGGGTGTGGTGTCGGTGGTTCGGCTGGGTGTGGGGATGAGTGTGGTGGTGGGGGTGTTGTCGGGGGTGTAGGTGCCGCCTTCTTGTTGGTAGGCGGTGTGTGCGGTGTCGAGGTCGTTTTGGGCGGTGCGGGTTTCTGCGTTCGCGCGTTCGGTGATGGTTGTGGCGCGGTTTTGTGCGAGGGGGGTGTCGTTGTGGGCGTCGCGGGTTTCTGCGTGGGCGAGGCGGGTTTGTGCGTGGGCGGCGTCCAGGCGTAGTTGTGCGGCTACGACCATGGAGCCGAGGTAGCCCAGGTCGGTGTAGAACAGGCCGCGGTCGATGCGGGTGTTTTCCAGGGTGGTTTCGTAGCGGACCACGGCGAGGTTGGCCTCGGCCACCTCACGCTGCGCGGCCTCGATGGGGGAGCGGCCGGTGGTGGCGGGGGTGGTGGGGTCGATACCCGGGGTGGGGGTGGGGCCGGTGTGGGTGAGCGCGGTGTAGATGGACGGCCCGGCGTAGGTGGTGGAGCTTTCCCCGGTGTCCGGCGACAAGAGGGCGTCGAGCGCGGAGTCCCTGGAACGTTGGGCATTCCAAAAGGCCTCGACTCGGTCGAGGAAAGCTTTTTTCTCAGTAAAGTTTCTGAGTGTTTTTTTGCTGTTGCTTCTATCGAGTTCGGCGCTTGGTTCGAAACTCCTGTCTTTGGCGAGCTGAGTGAGGGTGCGGTTCCGGTAGGCGTCGAGGATTTTTTGGACTGTTTGGCTTTGGGTGTTTCTGAGGATGGGGGTGGCGCTTTTGAGTTGTTGAATGGTGGTGCTGGCCGTGCTGGAAGCACCGGAGGTTCTGGAAGTTCTGGTGGTGCTGGAGGCGCCGGAGGTTCTGGAAGTCTTGGTAGTGCTGGAGAGCGTGGCAGCGGGGGCAGGCGGGGGGACGTCGAATCCGGGGTTGTTCGCGCGTTGCCCGTACCAGGCGGTTGCGATCTGATTGAGGAATCGTGCTTTATCGGTGGAGCTTTGAAGTTGTTTTTTTGCTCCAGTTCCGTCGAGATCGACTCGTGGTTTGAAGGTTTTGTTTTGGGCGAGTTGAGTGAGGGTCCTGTTCTTGTAGGCGTCGAAAATGATCTGGGCGGTGTGGTCGCTGGTGCTTTTGAGGATTGGTGCGGCGTTTTTGAGTTCCTGGCTGGTGATGCTGGCAGCGGGGGTGGGCGGGGGGGCGTTGAGTTCGGGGTTATTCACGCGTTGGGCGTCCCACGAATCCCTAACTTGATTGAGGAACGCGTTTTTGTCGTCGAAGTTGAGAAGTTGTCTTGTTGCTCCGATTCCATAGAGGTCGACTCGTGGCTGGAAAGTGGTGTCTTGGGCGAGCTGGGTGAGGGTTCCGTTTTTATAGGCGTCGAGGATTTTTTGGACTGTTTGGCTTTTGGTGCTGCTGAGGATGGGGGTGGTGTTTTTGAGTTGTTGGATGGTGGCACTGGGATCGGGGCTGATGTAGGTGGAGCGGAGGGCGCTGGGGCCAGGTTGGGTGAGGTAGGTGCCGGTGGGGTTGCTGCCGAAGTCGGTGCTGGACGGAGGCCAGGTCGTGTACGTGGGGGTGGAGCTGGTGGCGGGGGTCGTCCAGTCCATGGCCTGGTTCAGACCGGTGTATTGGGTGGTGCTGTATTGGGTGGTGCTGTATTGGGGGGTGGTGCTGTAGGGGGTGGTTGTTTCCTCAGCGCGGGTGAGGAAGGAGGGGAGGTTGTAGTTCTCGCTGCTGTCCGAGGCGAGGTTGAGGGTGTCGGTGTCGTAGTAGTTGGGGTCGTAGTAGGCGGGGTCGGTCCAGTAGGTGTCGTTGGGGTCGGGGGTTCCGGCCATGTTGACGTGGAGGTCGTTGGCGCCGGTGTGGGTGGCCGCTTCGGGAGAGAGGGCGTCCCTCGTAGCGGTCTGGTTGGTGGTTTCCCCGTTGGTGGTGGTCTGGCCGGGTGCGGGTGTGGGTGTGGGTGTGGGTGTGGGGATGAGTGTGGTGGTGGGGGTGTTGTCGGGGGTGTAGGTGCCGCCTTCTTGTTGGTAGGCGGTGTGTGCGGTGTCGAGGTCGTTTTGTGCGGTGCGGGTTTCTGCGGCCGCGTGTTCGGTGATTGTTTTGGCGCGGTTTTGTGCGAGGGGGGTGTCGTTGTGGGCGTCGAGGGTTTCGGCTTGGGCGAGGCGGGTTTGTGCGTGGGCTGCGTCCAGGCGTAGTTGTGCGGCTACGACCATGGAGCCGAGGTAGCCCAGGTCGGTGTAGAAGAGGCCGCGGTCGATGCGGGTGTTTTCCAGGGTGGTTTCGTAGCGGACCACGGCGGTGTTGGCTGCGGCCACCTCACGCTGCGCTGCCTCGATGGGGGAACGGCCGGTGGTGGCGGGGGCGGTGGGGTCGATCCCCGGGGTGGGGGTGGGGCCGGTGTGGGTGAGCGCGGTGTAGATGGACGGCCCGGCGTAGGTGGTGGAGCTTTCCCCGGTGTCCGGCGAGAGGAGGGCGTCGAGCGCAGGGGGTTTCGCAGGGGTGGGGAGAATGATTTTGAGTGCGGTGTTGGTTTGGCGTTGGGTGTTCCAGGCGGTGGCGACCTGGTGGAGGAATGCTGCTTTTTCGGTGCGCTCGGCGAGGCGTTTTTTGTTTCCTGTTTCGTCGATTCCGGTTCTCGGCTGAAAATTCGAGTCTTCGGCGAGTTGAGCGAGGGTGTTGTTGCGGTAGGCGTCAAGAATTATTTTAACAACTTGTTCGCCAGAATCCCTGAGGATTGAAGTGGCGCTTTTGAGGCGTTCGGTTTCAGGATCGGGCTTAGGAGGCGTGGCGGGGGAGGGGAGGATGGCTTGGAGTGCGGGATCGCTGGCGCGTTGGGCGTTCCAGTCGACGGCGACCTGGTGGAGGAGTGTGGTCCTGTCCTTGGTGTTAAGGATTTCCTTTCTGTGTCCAGTGTTGTAAAGGTCAATCTTTGGGTGGAATTTTTTGTTTTTGACCAGTTCTTTCAGAGTGTTTCTCTGGTAGGAGTCAAGAATATTTTCGATAGACTGGTTGCTGATTTTTTCGAGGATTGGTGCGGAATTTTTAAGTTGTTTTATTTTGTGATTTGAAGATGTCGAGAGTTCGGAAGTGTTGTTCAGTACGGGGGGTGTTGCGGAGTTGGGGAGTATTGTTCTGAGGATAGAATTAGTGGTGCGTTGTTTATTCCAGTCAGTGGCAATCTCGTGGAGAAATTTTACCTTGCTCTCGTAGCTCTCAAAGTATTGTTTTTTGTCGCCAGGAACGTTGCCTGAGTGGAATGTACTATCGTTGGCGAGTTGATTGAGAGTATTATTTTGGTAGGCGCTAAGAATCCTATTGACGCTTTGGTTGCCAAATTCTTTGAGAATTGGGGTGAAGTTTTTTATTTGCTTTATTTTAAAGTTGAGGGCTTTGTCGGGTGAGGGGTTGGTTGGGGCCTGGGTTCGGGGGCGGTGGGTTCGGAGGGTGTTTTCGGGGTTGGGGTTGGTGGTGGTGAGGATGTGGTTGGTGGTGGGGTTGTTGGTCCAGGTGGTGAGGAGTGCGCGGGTGAGTCGGGTGCCTGGTTTGGTGGTGTGGGTGTGGGTGTGCCAGGCGTCGTAGACCTGGGTGAGGGTGGGGTTGTGGTCGGTGGCTGCGTGGAGGAGTTGGTGGGCTTGGGTGGTGGTGAGGTGGGGGGGTGCGTTGGGGGTGGTGCGGTGG
>NZ_BSQG01000025.1 GCF_030268225.1 Nocardiopsis ansamitocini
GGTTGTTGTGTTCGTTGGCTGAGGTCCATGTGCGCGGTGTGGACGTCGACTGGACGGTGTTGCTTCCTGAAGCGCGGCGGGTGGACCTGCCCACCTACGCTTTCAACCGCCAGCGCTACTGGCTCGACCGTTCCGTCCGTAACGCTGCCGGGGCCGCATCGGGGATCGGACTCGCTCCCGCCGACCACCCGCTCTTGGGCGCGGTCGTCGGGTTGGCCGCCGACGGTGGATCGCTGTTCACCGGTCGGATCTCCCGCACGACGCATCCCTGGCTGGCCGACCACACGGTCGGCACGGCAGTACTGCTGCCCGGAACCGCCCTGGTGGAGATCGTGCTGCGCGCCGGAGACGAGGTCGGCTGCGATGTCCTGGAGGAACTGGTCACCGAGGCTCCACTGGTCCTGCCCGACCACGGAGCCGTCCAGCTCCAGGTGACTGTCGCCGCCCCCGACCCCGAGGGGCGCCGCTCGGTCGAGGTCCACTCCCGACCGGAGTCCGCGGGCGCCACCTCGTGGACCCGGCACGCCTCGGGCCAGCTGGGCGGCGTCCACCCCGTTCCCCCCCAGACCACGGGACCGTGGCCGCCCCACGGTGCCGAACCGGTCGACCTGACCGGTTTCTACCAGCGCCAGGCCGAGGCGGGCTACGTGTACGGTCCCGCGTTCCAGGGCCTGCGCGCGCTTTGGCGCCTCGGCGACGAGGTTCTCGCAGAAGTCGCGCTTCCCGAGGACCGGCATACCGATGCCACCGCGTTCGGCCTGCACCCGGCGCTGCTGGACGCCGCCCTGCACGCCAGCACGTTCTGCGCGTCCTCGCCACAATCCCCCGAAGACGGTATTTTGCTGCCCTTCGCCTGGCAGGACGTCACCCTGTACGCGTCCGGCGCCACCGAACTGCGCGTCCGCTGCACGCCGACCGCCCCCAATACCGTCGAACTGCTCCTCACCGACCACGCGGACACCCCCGTCGCCTCGATCGGTTCTCTGCTCACCCGCCCCATCGAGCGCTCCCGCCTGGACCCCGGTCGCACCGCGCCCGACGACGCACTGTTCACGGTGCAATGGAGTCGGCACGCGCTTGCCCAGGCACCCGACTTCTCCGACTGGGCGGTCGTGGGTGCCGCCACGCTGCCGGACGCCCCCGCCACGTACCCGGATGTACCGGCCCTGACCACCGCACTGGACAGCGGGCGGCCGGTGCCCGGTACCGCCCTGATCGAGATCGGTGCACGGCCCGGGGCGACCACCGGTCCCGCGGCCGCTGCGTTGGAGGCGCTTCGCGCCTGGCTGGCCGAGCCGCGCCTGGACGCGGTACGCCTGGTGGTACTGACCCACGGCGCGATGGCCGTGCACCCCATCGAGAAAGTCGATCCGGCCGTCGCCGCCGTATGGGGACTGGTCCGCTCGGCCCAGTCCGAACACCCCGATCGGTTCACGCTCCTCGACCGCGACAGCCGCGACGTCTCTTTTGCCGCCCTGGCCGCCGCCGTCGCCACCGGTGAGCCGCAGCTCGCGCTCAGGGCAGGGGAGGCGTGGACACCGCGACTCGTGCGGGCCGAACCGGCCCCCGAACTGTGTGTTCCGGCCGGAGCTCCGGCCTGGTGCCTGGCCCCCACCGGTACCGCGACCGTCGACGGCCTGACCCTGATCCCCGCTCCCGACGCGCTCGCCCCACTGGACCGAGGGCAGGTCCGGGTGGGCGTACGCGCCGCAGGGGTGAATTTCCGCGATGTCCTGGTGGCCTTGGACATGGTCCCCGGCCAGAGCGGGCTGGGCGGTGAGGCATCCGGTGTGGTCCTGGAAGTCGGGCCGGACGTTTCCGGCCTCGCCCCCGGCGACCGCGTGATGGGAACCTTCGACCAGACGTTCGGCGCGTTCGGCCCCGTCGCGGTGACCGACCACCGGCTGCTGGCCGCCATCCCCGCCGACTGGTCGTTCGCACAGGCGGCATCGGTCCCGATCGCCTACCTCACCGCCTATTACGCCCTCCGCGATCTGGCGGGAGTCGGACCGGGCGACCGCGTGCTCATCCACTCCGCGACCGGCGGAGTCGGAACGGCCGCCGTTCGGTTGGCGCGCCACCTCGGTGCGGAGGTGTTCGGGACCGCAGGCCCGGGAAAACGAGCCGCCCTGCACGAGCTCGGCCTGGACGACGCACACATCGCCTCGTCACGCTCGGTGCGGTTCGGCTCGGACTTCCTCGCGGCAACCGGCGGTCTCGGGATGGACGTGGTGCTCAACTCGTTGGCCGGCGAGTTCACCGACGCCTCGTTGCGGCTGCTCGCCAGGGGCGGCCGGTTCCTGGAGATGGGCAAGACCGATGTGCGCGACGGGGCCGAGGTCGCGGACGCGCATCCGGGGGCCGACTACCGCGCCTTCGACCTGCGTCAGGCCGGTCCCGACCGGATCGCGCAGATGCTGTCGGAACTGCTCGTTTTGTTCGAGCGGGGGGCGCTCCAGCTCCCGCCGTTGACCACATGGGATGTACGCCGCGCCCCCGAGGCATTCGGTCACATCAGCAGGGCCGACCACATCGGCAAGGTGGTGCTGACCGTTCCCCATTCCCTCGATCCGGTGGGGACGGTGTTGGTGACGGGTGGGACGGGTGTGTTGGGGCGGTTGGTGGTGCGGCATTTGGTGGTGGTGCATGGGGTGCGGCGGTTGGTGGTGGTGAGTCGTTCGGGGTTGGGTGCGCAGGGTGTTGGGGAGTGGGTGGCTGAGCTTTCGGGGTTGGGGGCTGTGGTGGATGTGGTGGTGGGTGATGTTTCTGATCGTGGGGTGGTTGAGGGGGTGGTGGCGGGGGTTGGGGTTGAGCATCCGTTGGTGGGGGTGGTGCATTTGGCGGGTGTGTTGGATGACGGGGTGTTTTCTTCGCTTGGTCCGGAGCGGTTGGGTGGGGTGTTTGGTCCCAAGGCTGACGCTGCGGTGCATTTGGATGAGTTGACTCGTGGTTGTGATCTTTCGATGTTTGTGGTGTTTTCTTCTGCTTCGGGGGTGTTTGGTAATCCGGGGCAGGCTAATTATGCGGCGGCTAATGCGTTTGTGGATGGTTTGGTGCAGCGTCGTCGGGCTGAGGGGTTGCCGGGTGTGTCGATGGCGTGGGGGTTGTGGGAAGAGACCAGCGGACTCACCGCCCACCTGGGACAGACCGACCATCGGCGCACCCGACGCGGCGGGATGGTGGGGCTCACCTCTGCCGAGGGGATGGCGCTGTTCGATGCGGCCCTGCGCAGCGACGTCTCGGTACTCGTCCCCACCCGACTCGACCTCGGCGTCCTGCGCAGTGCCGACCGCACGGAACCCGTCCCCGTACTACTGAGCGGTCTTGCCCGACGCCCCCGGCCCGTTGCCGCGGCCCAGCGCGCTACCGGTACCGGATTGGCGGCGCGCCTCGCCGTGCTTTCCGACGCCGACGCCGACCAGTTGCTGGTGGACCTCGTATGCAGCCAGGCAGCCACCGTCCTCGGCCACTCCGGCGGTGATGCGATTCCCGCCGACCGCGCGTTCAAGGAGAGCGGGTTCGATTCGCTCACCTCGGTGGAACTGCGCAACCGGCTCAACACGGCCACCGGACTGCGCCTGCCCACAACCATCGTGTTCGACCACCCCACGCCCACCGCCCTGGCCCGGTTCGTGCGAACGGGACTCACCGGTGCGGCCCCCGCTCCTGCCGCTGCACCGCGTCAGAGCAGGCCAACCGACGAGCCGATCGCGATCGTGGGGATGGGGTGTCGGTTCCCGGGGGGTGTGGCGTCTCCGGAGGACCTGTGGCGACTGGTGGCGGGAGGCGGTGAGGTCCTCTCCGCGTTCCCCACTGATCGTGGGTGGGATCTGGAGGCGTTGTTCGACGCTGATCCTGATCGTGCGGGGACCTCGTATGTGCGTGTGGGTGGGTTCTTGGAGGATGTGGCGGGGTTTGATGCGGGGTTCTTCGGGATTTCGCCGCGTGAGGCGGTGGCGATGGACCCCCAGCAGCG
>NZ_BSQG01000026.1 GCF_030268225.1 Nocardiopsis ansamitocini
GGGGGTTGGGTGGGTTGTTTGTGGGTGGGGTGGATGTGGATTGGGGTCCGTTGGTGGGTGGGGGTGGGGGTGTGGTTCTGCCTACGTACGCCTTCCAACACAACCGCTACTGGCCCACCACCCCACCACCCGCGGCCGATGCCGCCGGCCTCGGCATGGAGTCGGCATCCCATCCCCTGCTGGGCACCGCGGTCCATCTGCCCGGGTCTGGTGGTTTGTTGCTCACGGGCAGACTCTCCACCGCGACCCACCCCTGGCTGGCCGACCACCGGCTCACGGGCACCACCGTCGTCCCCGGGACCGCGCTCCTGGAACTGCTGGTCCGTGCCGCCGACGAGCTGGACTGCCCACTACTGGAAGAACTGGTCAACGAGGTCCCCCTGCTCCTGCCCGACCAGGGCGGCGTGCGGGTGCGGGTCATGGTCGAGGGCCCCGACGACTCCGGCCGTCGTACCGCGGGCGTCTACTCCCGCGCCGAAGACGCCCCTCCGGAAACGGAGTGGGTGCGCCACGCCACGGCGACCCTGGCCCCGGACACCGACGTCGACCCCTTCGACCACGCCCAATGGCCCCCGTCCGGCGCACAGGAGCTGGACGTCCACGACTTCTACCCCGACCTGTCCGGGGCCGGCTACCACTACGGGCCCGCCTTCCGCGGACTGCGGGCAGCCTGGCGGCGCGGGGACGAACTGTTCGCCGAGGTCGCCCTCGACGACGACACCGCGTCGTCCGCGGCGGGATTCGGCGTCCACCCGGCGCTGCTGGACGCCGCCTTGCAGGCCATCACGCTGAGCGGACTCGAAGAGCAGGTCGAAGGGCACATCCGGGTGCCGTTCTCCTGGCGGGGGGTGCGGGTGCACGCCACGGGTGCCCCGATGCTGAGGGTGCGCCTCGCCTCGGACGGCGCCGACGGGATCACCGTGCAGGCAGCGGATGCGACCGGTTCCCCGGTGGTCTCGATTGCGTCGCTCACGTCGCGCCCCATCCCGACCGACCGGCTCACGCCGGGGCGCGAAACCGTCCCCGACACGCTGCTGCGTGTGCGCTGGGACGCTCCACCGGCACGTACCCCGCTACCGCCCGGGGCCACGCCGATCCTCATCGAGGCCCTGGGCGACGGAGATTCTCCCGAGGCCGCGCACGCGACCGTCGCCGATGTCCTGGCCCGGCTGCACCGCACGCTGGCCGAACCCGGACCACAGCCCCTGGTGGTGGTGACCCGCCGTGCGGTGGCCGTGGGAGCGGAACCGGTCGACCCGGCCGCCGCGGCGGTATGGGGCCTGGTGCGCTCGGCCCAGACCGAACACCCCGACCGCATCACCCTGGTCGACAGCGACGGCGACAATGCGGACCACGACGCCATTCTCGCGCTGGCCGCCGGGGAGCCGCAGGTGGCAGTACGAGAAGGCGCTGTCCTGGTGCCGCGTCTTGCCCGGATCACCGAACCCCCCACCGACGACCGGCCGTCGGTGGATCCTGCGGGGACCGTGTTGCTCACCGGAGGCACCGGGGCACTGGGGCGGACGGTGGCCCGCCATCTCGTGACGACGCACGGGGTACGGCGACTGCTGCTGGCGAGCCGCCGCGGTCCCCGGGCCGACGGGGCCGCCGAGCTGGTCGCTGAACTGGCAGAGGCCGGCTGCACGGCACACGTGGTGGCCTGCGATGTCTCCGACCGCGAGGCGGTCGTCGAGCTGCTGGCCGCGGTGCCGAAGACCCACCCGTTGACGGGTGTAGTGCACCTCGCCGGAGTGGTGGACGACGCAATGCTCGCCTCCCTGACCGCTGAGCGTCTCGCGACCGTCTTCGCGCCCAAAGCCGATGCGGCGCTGCACCTGGACGAACTGACCCGCGGCTGTGACCTGCGCATGTTCGTACTGTTCTCCTCGCTGGCCGCAACATTGGGAGGTGCGGGTCAGGGCAACTACGCTGCGGCCAACGCCTTCCTGGACGGTTTGGCGCAACGCCGCCGGTTCGAGGGGCTCCCCGCGCTCTCGCTGGCCTGGGGCCGTTGGCAGCACGACGACGGGATGGCGGCGCGCGTCCACCGGGCAGCGGATCACGGTTCCCCGCCCAACGGCGGTCTGCCGGGGATGACCGCAGAGGAGGGGCTCGCCCTGTTCGACACCGCACTGCGGCTGCACGAGCCGGTGCTGGTTCCCGTCGAGGCCGACCCCGCAACCCTCGCTGCCCTCACCGGCAACGGACAGGTACCGCCCTTGTTGCGCGCGCTGGTGCGCCCCGTGCGCCGCGCGGCAGGCACCGTGTCCATCGTGCCGCAGTCGTGGGCCGAGCGCATCGCCGGACTGAGCGAAGCCGAGCGTACCCGCACTCTGCTCGACCTGGTGCGGACCCAGGCCGCCACGGTGCTGGGCTCCGGTTCCGACCCGATCGGTGCGGACCGCGCCTTCACCGACATGGGATTCGACTCGCTCACCTCGGTGCAACTGCGCAACCGGTTGGTGGAGGCCACCGGGGTACGCCTGCCGGCCGCCGTCGTGTTCAACTGCCCGACCCCGACAGCACTGGCGGCCAGGATCCGCGACGAACTCCTTCCCGCCACCGTTCCCGACGAGTCGGCCGCACCCGATGAGGAGCGCCTGCGCCGGGTACTGGCGACCGTACCCCTGGACCGCCTCAGGGAAGCCGGCGTGCTCGACGCGCTCGTGCGGTTGACCGAGACCGCCACCGACTCCCCGGCACCGGACAGCACCGGCGGCGGGGGTATCGAGGCGATGGACGCGGACGACCTGGTGCGCCACGCCCTGCGCGGCATCGGCAACTGATCAGACCCCATGGCGGCCCCACGGTCGTGACGATCTTCCCCCGTAACGGCACCGAACCGATCGGAGCATACCCATGGCGACCTCTCACGAGCAGCTGGTCGAGGCCTTGCGCGCTTCGCTTATGGAGAACGAGCGGCTGCGCGGCGAACACGAGCGTTTCGCCGCAGTCAACGAACCGGTGGCGGTAGTCGCCATGGGGTGCCGTTTCCCGGGGGGTGTGGCGTCCCCGGAGGACCTGTGGCGGCTTGTGGTCGATGGGGTGGACGCCGCCTCGGGGTTTCCCACCGACCGCGGGTGGGATCTCGACACCCTGTTCGACCCCGACCCCGACCACGCGGGGACCTCCTACGTGCGTGAAGCCGGGTTCCTGCACGACATGGCTTTCTTCGACCCTGCGTTCTTCGGGATTTCGCCGCGTGAGGCGGTGGCGATGGACCCCCAGCAGCGGTTGCTGTTGGAGGTGGCCTGGGAGGTGTTCGAACGTGCCGGGATCGACCCGTCCTCGGTGCGCGGGAGCGACGTCGGAGTCTTCGGCGGAGTGATCAGCAACGACTACGGGACCCGCCTGCACCCCGTCCCCGCCGACTTCGAGGGTTACGTGGGAACCGGCAGTTCCGGCAGCGCCGCCATCGGCCGGGTGGCCTACACGCTGGGCCTGGAGGGGCCGGCGATCACGGTTGACACGGCGTGTTCGTCGTCGTTGGTGGCGATTCATCTGGCGGCGCAGGCGTTGCGTCGGGGTGAGTGCTCCATGGCCCTGG
>NZ_BSQG01000027.1 GCF_030268225.1 Nocardiopsis ansamitocini
CGGGTGGCCTACACGCTGGGCCTGGAGGGGCCGGCGATCACGGTTGATACGGCGTGTTCGTCGTCGTTGGTGGCGATTCATCTGGCGGCGCAGGCGTTGCGTCGGGGTGAGTGCTCCATGGCCCTGGCCGGCGGCGCCACGGTGATGGCTACTCCTGACACGTTCATCGAGTTCTCCCGGCAGCGTGCGCTGTCTGCCGATGGCCGGTGCAAGGCGTTCGCGGCCGCGGCCGACGGCACCGGCTGGGGAGAGGGCATCGGCCTGGTGCTCCTGGAGCGGTTGTCGCAGGCCAGGCGGAACGGTCACGCTGTGTTGGCGGTGCTGCGCGGCAGCGCGGTGAACCAGGACGGTGCGTCGAACGGGTTGACGGCGCCCAACGCTCCGTCGCAGGAACGGGTGATCCGTGCGGCGCTGGCTAGCGGCGGTCTGTCCGCCGCCGATGTGGACGCGGTGGAGGCACACGGCACCGGGACCCGGTTGGGGGATCCGATCGAGGCCGAGGCGTTGTTGGCGACCTATGGCCAGGGTCGTTCGGGTGAGCCGTTGTGGTTGGGGTCGTTGAAGTCCAACATCGGTCATACCCAGGGGGCGGCGGGGGTCGCGGGGGTGATCAAGACCGTCATGGCCATGCGGGAGGGGGTCCTGCCCCGCACTCTGCACGTCGACGAACCCTCACCGCACGTGGATTGGTCGGCGGGCGCGGTGGAGCTTCTGGTCGAGCAGCGCGACTGGCCGGACACGGGGCGTCCTCGCCGGGCCGCGGTATCGGCCTTCGGTGCCAGTGGGACCAACGCCCACCTCGTCCTCGAACAGGCACCGCCGGTGGCACCGCAACCCCCCACCCCTGTCGTTCTGCCGGCCTGTTTGCCGTTGGTGGTGTCGGGGCGGGGGGGTGCGGGGTTGCGTGCTCAGGCGGTTCGGCTTGCTGCTCATTTGGAGGAGCGGTTGGTTGCGGAGGGGGAGGTGGCTCCGGTTTTGGTGGATACCGCGTATTCCCTGGCCACGTCGCGTGCGTCTTTGGTGGATCGGGCGGTGGTGGTGGCTGCTGGTGGGGGGGAGGCGGTTGCGGGGTTGGGTGTGGTTGCTGGGTCTGGGTCTGGGTCTGGGTCTGGGTTGGGGTTGGGGTCGGTGGTGGTGGGGCGTGCTGATGTGTGTGGGGGGGTGGTGTTTGTTTTTCCTGGTCAGGGTGCGCAGTGGGTGGGGATGGGGGCGGAGTTGTATGAGTCTGTTCCGGTGTTTGCGGAGGCGTTGCGTGCGTGTGCTGGGGTGATTGATCCGTTGGTGGGGTGGGATTTGTTGGGGGTGGTTCGGGGGGATGTGGGGGCGCCTTCGTTGGATCGTGTTGATGTGGTGCAGCCGGTGTCGTTTGCGGTGATGGTGGCGTTGGCGCGGTTGTGGGAGTCGGTGGGTGTGGTGCCTGGGGCGGTGGTGGGGCATTCGCAGGGGGAGGTGGCGGCGGCGTGTGTGGCGGGGGTGTTGTCGTTGGAGGATGCGGCGCGGGTGGTGGTGGTGCGTAGTGGGTTGATCGCGCGGCATCTGGTCGGTCGGGGGTCCATGGTCACTGTTATGGCGCCGGTGGAGCGGGTCGAGGGTTTGTTGTCGGCTTATGCCGGGCGTTTGTGGCTGGCTGCGGTGAATGGTCCCGAGTCGGTCACCGTGGCGGGGGACGCCGATGCGTTGACCGATTTCGAGCGACAGTTGTCCCGGGAGGGCATCCTCCGTTGGCGGTTGCCCGGAGTGGAGTTCGCCGGTCATTCCGGGCATGTGGAGGAGATCCGGGCGCAGCTGGTGGAGGGGTTGGCGGACGTCGCACCGCGGGCGGGGGCGGTGGGGATGTGGTCCACGGTGCAGGGGCAGCGGGTCGACGGCTCCGTTCTGGACGGTGGGTATTGGTTCCGGAACCTGCGTGAGCCGGTGCGCTTCGCCGATGCGATTCGTGGGTTGGCCGAAGAGGGGTTCGGGGCGTTCATCGAGGTCAGCCCGCATCCGGTGTTGACCACCAGCATCTACGACTTGGTCCAGGGGGACGAAGACACCTCCCGGGCCTTGGTCACGGGGACGCTGCGGCGTGATGACGGTGGTTTGCGTCGGTTGTTGTGTTCGTTGGCTGAGGTCCATGTGCGCGGTGTGGACGTCGACTGGACGGT
>NZ_BSQG01000028.1 GCF_030268225.1 Nocardiopsis ansamitocini
AGGGGGACGAAGACACCTCCCGGGCCTTGGTCACGGGGACGCTGCGGCGTGATGACGGTGGTTTGCGTCGGTTGTTGTGTTCGTTGGCTGAGGTCCATGTGCGCGGTGTGGACGTCGACTGGACGGTACTGCTTCCCGAAGCGCGGCGGGTGGACCTGCCCACCTACGCTTTCAACCGCCAGCGCTACTGGCTGGAGGCACCTCCCGGCACGGGCGACGCCGGCGGCCTCGGCCTGGACGCGGCCGACCACCCCCTCGCCGGCGCCGTCGTGCGCCTCCCCGACACCGGCGGAGTGCTGTTCACCGGTCGTCTGTCGTTGCGCACCCACCCCTGGCTGGCCGACCACGCCATCTTCGACACTGTTGTGGTCCCCGGCGTCGCGCTGGTGGAGATGGCCGTACGCGCCGGAGACGAGGTCGGCTGCGATGTCCTGGAGGAACTGGTCACCGAGGCCCCACTGGTCCTGCCCGCCCACGGAGCGGTGCGCGTCCAGGTGCGGGTCGAGGGCGTGGATGCCTCCGGGCGGTACCCGGTCAGCGTGCACGGCCGGCCGGAGGACGCACCTCCCGAAGCTCCTTGGACCCGCCACGCAGCCGGATTCCTGGCCACCGCCCCCACCACTCCCGTCCCGGACACCGAACTTGCCGAATGGCCTCCCCCCGGTGCGGCCCCCGTTGACATCGGCCCCCTCTACGCTTCGTTCGCCGACGCCGGACTCGACTACGGGCCTGTCTTCCAGGGAGTGCGGGCGGTCTGGCGCCGCGGTGACGAGGTCTTCGCCGAGATCGGTCTGACCGACGCCGGGCAACAGAACGCAGCCGACTTCGGCCTCCACCCGGCGCTGCTGGAATGTGCCCTGCACGCCAGCACCTTCTGCACAGACCAGGACGTCGCCCCCCAGGAGGGCAGCGTGCTGCTGCCGTTCGCCTGGAACGGCTTTTCCCTGCACGCGACGGGTGCCGTCGAACTTCGGGTCCGCGCGGTCGCCGTAGGCCCTGGGGAGGTATCGCTCACCCTGGCGGACGGGACCGGCGCCCCGGTCGCCTCGCTCGCCTCCCTCGTGTTCCGGCCGATCTCCGCAGAGCGGTTGGCGCGTTCCCGCGACACCGTTGCCGACTCGCTGTTCCGCGTGGAATGGGGCGACCCGACGGAGCCCGACGCGAACGAGCAGACGCGGACGTGGGCCGTGCTGGGAACGGGACGCCGATTCACCGGCCCGACACCGGAGGTGTTCACCGACGTCGAAACAGTGGTGCGCACGGCGAGTGCGGACGGGGCCGTGCCGGCAGTGGTCTTCGTCGAGGCAGCCGGCACGGCCCACACCCACGACCCGAACTCCGGCCCTGCCGCGGGGGTGCTGCGGACGGTCGGTGCCTGGCTGGCCGAACCGCTACTGGAGGGCACGCGCCTGGTGGTGGTGACCCGAGGCGCGGTGGCCGTGGGGTCCGAGCCGGTGGATCCGGCCGCTGCGGCGGTGTGGGGGTTGGTGCGTTCGGCTCAGGCCGAGCACCCCGATCGGATCGTGCTCGTTGACGCCGACGACGACACCGCCTCGTGGCGTGCGCTGCCGGCACTGCCCCTGGTCGACGAACCGCAGATGGCGGTGCGCGGTGGCCTGGTGCACGTGCCCCGGTTGGCGCGGGTCGCGGTGGAGGAAACCGCACCGACCGTTTTGCCGGGGACGGTGTTGGTGACGGGTGGGACGGGTGTGTTGGGGCGGTTGGTGGTGCGGCATTTGGTGGTGGTGCATGGGGTGCGGCGGTTGGTGGTGGTGAGTCGTTCGGGGTTGGGTGCGCAGGGTGTT
>NZ_BSQG01000029.1 GCF_030268225.1 Nocardiopsis ansamitocini
ATACGCACGCAACGCCGCGAACCAGGTCGAGTACGCCAAATGGATGATCATCGGCCAACTCATCCAACTCGCCATCGAAATCGCCTGGGCCATCGCCATGTCCTACTGGACATTCGGCTCCTCACTCGCCTGGATCGCGTTCTTCAAATTCGTCCGACACCAAGCCATCCGACGAATCCTCAACTGGCTGGTGTGGAACCTCCTGGGCAACCTCTTCATCGCCCAACTCTTCGGCGTCACCATGGACCTGCTGATCCAACGCATCCAAATGGATCAAGGAAACCGCGACGGCTGGGACAAAGAACTCACCCGCATGGCCGCCGCCGGCGCCCTCATCGAAGGACTCATCTCCTCCGCACTCTCCACCGGCATCGACACCCTCATCTCCAAAGAACTCCGCCACCTCTTCAACAAAAACATCACCACCATCAACACCCGCAACACCCCCGACCTCAACCCCAACGACATCGGCCCACCCCCCTTCCCCACACCCAAACCCACCCCCGACCCCACCCCAACCCCAACCAACCTCGAAAAACCCGACCAGACCCCCGACCCCGAAACCGGCGTCACCAACCAATTCAACAACGACCTCACCAACACATTCAGCAACAACGGCAACCAATTCATCGCCCCCTGGCGCAACGACACCGGCTGGCTCGACCCCAAAACAGCCAACAAATTCCGCAACGACACCGCCGACGTCTTCGAAAAACACTTCACCACCCAACTCGGCAGAAACAACGCCCGCCAACTCGGCAGCGACTACGCCGACACCTACATCAAAAACTGGCCCACCCCCACCCTCAAAACCGACCTCGACACCCTCCTCAAAAACACCCCCCTCCCCCAAAACACCCGCAACCACCTCGCCGACACCATCCCCACCGCCCTCGCACGCTCCCTCCACGACTACGGCACCACCTGGGCCCACCGCTTCCGCGACCTCGGCGTCGTCTCCGCCTCCGGAGCCATCGAAGGCTACGTCGGAGAAGGCCTCACCAACCTCGCCTTCACCGAAGAAGGCTGGAAAGCCTCCGGCATGTCCGCCGTCGCAGGCGCCTCCACCGGAGCCCTCCAACACATCGCCACCATCGGCGGCATCACCACCATCAACGCCATCAAAAGCATGGGAGACATCAACCTCACCAACGCCCCCACCCCCGAAAACACCACCAACAACACCACC
>NZ_BSQG01000030.1 GCF_030268225.1 Nocardiopsis ansamitocini
GAGTACGACCCGACGATCGGTCGGTTCGTCTCCGCGGATCCGATCCTGGACTTCGACGACGCCCAGCAGATCAATGGCTACATCTACGCCAACAACAACCCGATGACCTACACCGACCCCGACGGGTTGTTCTGGAAGTCGGTGTGGAAGAAGGCCAAGTCCACGGCGAAGTCGGCGTACAAGAAGACCAAGAAGACCGTCAAGTCGGCGTACAAGAAGACGAAGAAGACCGTCAAGTCCGCCTACCGGAGCACGAAGAGGTTCGTCAAGAAGCACCGCAACACCATCATCTCCACGGGTGTGGGCATCGCGGTAGGCGCGGCGTGCTCGGCGCTGACCGTGGGCGCGGGCACGGCCGGATGCGCGATCCTGGGCGGCGCGGTGTCGGGCTGGGTCGGCTACCGGCTCAGCACACCGCGCAGGAACCGCAGTTTCACCGGGGCACTGGGAGCCACCGCGTTGGGGGGTGCGTTCGGTTGGGCCGGCGGCGCGATCGGTGGTCGTATCGCGGGTGCGGTCGGCTCCCGGGCGATGCCGTGGGTACGCAGCACCGTCAACCGGTTTCGCCCGAGTACGCCCAGGCCGCCGGTGCGCCCGCCCACGCGTCCGGCGCCGGCTCCCAAACCCAGTGCGGGATCGGGTTCGTCCTCGCGCCCCAGTGGTTCGGGCGGGGCGTCGTCCAGATCGGGGCCAAGTACTGGGCGCACGTGCAGTTTCGTGCCCGCCACGCCGGTGTTGCTGGCCGATGGGTCATCGGTGCCCATCGCGTCGTTGAGTGTTGGTGCCAGTGTGGTGGCCGCCGACCCGGAAGCCGGTGTGGGGGGTGCGCGCGAGGTGGTGGCCACGCATGTGGGCACCGGTGCCAAGCGGATGGTCGAGGTCTGGGTCAACCCGGCCAGTGAGAAGGCACCCAACCCCTTGGGCGCGCCCGTCGAAAGAGACGCGGAGGAATCGGAGGGCTCAGAGGGCTCCGATGGCGCGCAGGGCGCGGTCGGGGAGCCGGTGGTGGCCACCGCCAACCACGAGTTCTGGGTGGCCGACCTCGGCGAGTGGGTGGCGGCCGGTGAGCTGGCCGAGGGAATGTGGCTACGCACCCCGACAGACACCTGGGTCCAA
>NZ_BSQG01000031.1 GCF_030268225.1 Nocardiopsis ansamitocini
CCACCGGGTAGCCGGCCCTGGCGAAGGTCGCGGCCATCGGGGTGTTGGTCACGTCCGTGCCCGCCACGATCCGGTCGACGCCCTCGGCCGCCAGCAGGTGCGTGGCCTCGACAAGCAGGTCGTAGGCGTAGCCGTTGCCCCGATGCTCGGGCACCACACCGATATAGCCGATCAGCGGGTCGCCGTAGTTGCGGCTGGGCACGGAGACGCCCACCGGCTCGTCCCCGGCGAAGGCCACGCGCCACCACTCCCGCGGCGAGGGCATCCACAGGAGGTAGTCCATCTCCTGCTGGACGGAGGCCTCCAGACCGGACTCCTCGATGGTCTTGCGCACATGGGCGTCCAGACTCCCGGTGTTGATCCGACGGAACAACTCGAAGAACACCGAGTCGTCGGGCTCGGGGCGAAACCCCAACCGTCCCGGCCGCCGCGGGACACCGCACTCAGGGGTCCAGCGGTAGCGGTAGCGCTCGACCAACGGCCGCAGCCCCGCCGCCCGCGCGGCCGCGACGCGAACGTCGGCCTCCCTCTTGACCTGGGGGTCGTGACGCCATCCCGGCGGGAGCTTCAACGTGTACTGGGTCCGCAACGGCGCTTCGGCCAGCAGCCGCACGGCCGCCTCTGCGTCGGTGAAGTCGAACCAGTCCAGCACCTTGGGCTCGGTGTCCTGGGGCCCGCCCCACCAGGCCGCGCGGGCCACGACCACGCCCTCGCGCAGCGCCACCCAGCTCCAGTCGGGGCGGTACTCACCGGCCGCCGCCATCGACGCGTAGGTGTCGCCGAACGCGGCGAAGCCGACCAGGCCGGGGTCGGGCAGGGAGTCGAAAAGAGCGTCCTCGCCGACGCCGAGCGGCCGGATGACGAGATCGGGCACGGGGGTTCCCTCCGGAGGGTGCG
>NZ_BSQG01000032.1 GCF_030268225.1 Nocardiopsis ansamitocini
CGGTGATGAGTGTGGTGGGGAGGAGGACGATTGCTTGGACGCCGCCGTAGGGGGAGGCGCGGAGGCGGACTTTGATGTTGTGGCGTTGGGCGAGGTGGGAGACGACGAAGAGGCCGAGGCGCATTTTGTCGTTGAGGCGCATGACGTCGAATTCGGGGGGTGTGGTGAGGAGGTGGTTGGCGGTGGTGAATTCGTCGGGTTTCATGCCCAGGCCGCGGTCTTCGATTTCGATGGTGACGCCGTTGGGGACCTGTTCGCTTTTGAGGTGGACGTGGGTGTGGGGTGGGGAGAAGGTGGTGGCGTTGTCGACGAGTTCGGCGACGAGGTGGATGACGTCGGCGACGGCGGTGCTGGTGAGGTTGACGCGGGCGATTTGTTGGCGTTTGACGCGGGTGTAGTCGCCGGATTCGGAGATGGCGCCGCGCAGGACGTCCATGAGGGGCATGGGGTGGTGCCAGGTGCGTCCGGGGCTTTGGCCGCCGAGGATGAGGAGGTTTTCGGCGTTGCGGCGGGAGCGGGTGGCGAGGTGGTCGAGTTTGAAGAGGTCGGTGAGTTGGTCGGGGTCTTCTTGTTCGCGTTCGAGTTTGTCGAGGAGGCGGAGTTGGCGGTGGACGAGGGTTTGGCTGCGGTGGGCGATGTTGAGGAAGACGCGGTTGACGCCTTCGCGGAGTTGGGCTTGTTGGATGGCGGCTTGGACGGCGGTGCGTTGGGCGGCGTTGAAGGATTGGGCGACTTCGCCGATTTCGTCGTTGGCGACGTCGAGGTCGGGGACTTCGGTGTGGAGGTCGACGGGTTCGTTGCGGCCGAGGCGGTCGATGAGGGCGGGCAGGCGCCGGTCGGCCAACTCCTGCGTGCC
>NZ_BSQG01000033.1 GCF_030268225.1 Nocardiopsis ansamitocini
AGGAGCCAGTCCAGGTCCCGGGGGGCGTTGTTCGTCACGGTGTGTTGGAGTCCTTGTCGGTGTGGTGCTCGGTGTCGTTGGTGCGTTGTTGTTGTCCGGCGAGGCGACCGCGTCGGGTGCCCTGCTGGAACGCCGACATCGTGCGACGCAGTCTGGTGGAGCGCTCCGCGTCCTCGTCTGCCGGTGGCTCGGGGGTGCTGGGGGCATTGTCGTCGAGCAGCTGTGGGGCCAGGTTGGCCTGGGGAGTACGCCGAGGAAGCTCCGGCCGGATGTCGTAGCCCACCGGTTCCTGCTCCGGTTCAAGGTCCTGCTCCGGTTCGGCCGCGGGGGCCGGTTTCACCATTGTGATCTCGGGCTGGTGGCCGGGGAAGGCGTTGGCTCCCGGATCGCGGCGGGGCAGCAGGCCCAGGGGGCTCGTGGACCCCGCGGTCGGCCCGGTGGAGAGGGCGTCTTTGTCCTCGTCGGAAACACCCTCGGTCGCCTGGTCCTCGGTGTTTCGCGCACCGGCGGGCACGCGCGCTGCGACCCGCAGCGGTCGTGTGGTGGAGCCGCGGGTGATGGAACGCGACGGAAGAACCGGGTTCTTTGCCGCGGGGGCGGCCTCCAGGGCCGGGGCTTCGTCGGTGATGAGTGTGGTGGGGAGGAGGACGATTGCTTGGACGCCGCCGTAGGGGGAGGCGCGGAGGCGGACTTTGATGTTGTGGCGTTGGGCGAGGTGGGAGACGACGAAGAGGCCGAGGCGCATTTT
>NZ_BSQG01000034.1 GCF_030268225.1 Nocardiopsis ansamitocini
AGGAGCCAGTCCAGGTCCCGGGGGGCGTTGTTCGTCACGGTGTGTTGGAGTCCTTGTCGGTGTGGTGCTCGGTGTCGTTGGTGCGTTGTTGTTGTCCGGCGAGGCGACCGCGTCGGGTGCCCTGCTGCAACGCCGACATCGTGCGGCGGACCCGCTGGCAGCGTTCCGCGTCGTTCTCCGCGGTCGGTCCCTTGGCGTCCTCGGGCGCCTCGTAGAGCTGCGGGGCCAGATTGGCCTGGGGGACACGTCTGGGGAGTTCGCGCCGCCCGTCCGGAGTTCTTGTGTAAACGGGCGGTACAGCGGGCACCGGACGGGGTCCGGTCGGGAGCGCGCCCGACTTGACGGGGGCGTTGTTGTTTCCCGGTTCACGGCGGGGCAGCCGCTCCGGCTCGTGGGACGCGTGGGCGCCCCTGGGACGGCCGTTGGCGGCCGGAGGCCGCTCCTGTACCGGGACACGGCTGAGGACGTCGCCGTTCACGGGACGTTTGTTCACCACCGGCGCCGCGGTAAGCCGCGGCGCCTCCCGATCGTTCTCGGACTTCGCAGCCGCCGGGGCGCTCGTGAGACGGAGGCGACCACCCGATCGCTTCGTCTGCTCCTGCTCGATACCGGTGATGAGTGTGGTGGGGAGGAGGACGATTGCTTGGACGCCGCCGTAGGGGGAGGCGCGGAGGCGGACTTTGATGTTGTGGCGTTGGGCGAGGTGGGAGACGACGAAGAGGCCGAGGCGCATTTT
>NZ_BSQG01000035.1 GCF_030268225.1 Nocardiopsis ansamitocini
AGTGTCGCGTTCGAGCAGGCCGTAGAGCGAATAGGTCTGCATCATCCGCCAGAACCCGTGGTCGCGGCCCACGGGCACGAAGGGCAGTCCGGCGCCGGTGACGGTGTCGGCCAGCTCCGGTTGGCTGGCTACCCGCACCTCGTGCCCGGCCGCCCGCAGGGCCCATGCCGTCGGAACCATCCCGAGGAAGTGCGGCTTCTCGGCTGCCGTGACGACCAGAACGCGCACGCTCTCCCCTTCCGCCTGTCCACCGTGGTCGGCGAGCGTAAGGTCACGGGCCCGCAGGCCCGAGCGCTCACCGCGGCGAACGATAGGTCAGCGGTACACGGCCGGACAAGCCCGGCACTCGGCTGTGCCTTCGACTCCCCCCTGCTCTGGCCCCGGACCGCCCGGCTCGCCTATCCTCCCGACCCTGCCGCCTCGCGCCCGACAAGGGTCGCGGCAACCGTCCTGTCCAGCCCTTCAGGAAACGAGCACAGCCCATGCGCGTCGTCATCGCCGCCATCGCCGAGAAGACGAACCTCTTCAACCTGGTGCCGGTGGTGTGGGCGTTGCGGGCCGCCGGGCACGAGGTGCGGGTGGCCAGCCAGCCCGAACTCGAAGGTGTGGTCACCGGCGCCGGACTGCCCTTCGTGCCCGTGGGCCGCGACCACGGGTTCTGGCGGACACTTCGAACGCACTCCTCCTTCGACCTGCTCCGCGGCCAGGTA
>NZ_BSQG01000036.1 GCF_030268225.1 Nocardiopsis ansamitocini
ATCCCGATGTTCCTGGGCGCCATGATCATCGGTCCGCTGGCGGCGTACCTGATGAAGCTGTTCGACGGCGTGGTGCAGCCGCGGATCAAGTCCGGCTTCGAGATGCTGGTCAACAACTTCAGCGCCGGCATCCTCGGCATGATCATGGCGATCGTCGGCTTGCTGGCCATCGGCCCCGTCGTGCAGGCGATCACCAAGGCGCTGGGCTCGGGCGTGCAGTTCCTGGTGGACCTGCAGGTGCTGCCGCTGGTCTCCATCATCGTGGAGCCCGCCAAGGTCCTCTTCCTCAACAACGCCATCAACCACGGCGTCTTCGGCCCGCTGGGCATCGCCTCGTCCGCCGAGACCGGCCAGGCCATCGAGTTCCTCATCGAGACCAACCCCGGCCCCGGCCTGGGCGTGCTGCTGGCCTGCTGGTTCTTCGGCCCCAAGATCAGCCGTGCCACCGCCCCGGGTGCGATCATCATCCACTTCTTCGGCGGCATCCACGAGATCTACTTCCCCTACATCCTGGCCCAGCCCAAGCTGATCCTCGCGGTGATCGCCGGCGG
>NZ_BSQG01000037.1 GCF_030268225.1 Nocardiopsis ansamitocini
CAGCAGGGCACCCGACGCGGTCGCCTCGCCGGACAACAACAACGCACCAACGACACCGAGCACCACACCGACAAGGACTCCAACACACCGTGACGAACAACGCCCCCCGGGACCTGGACTGGCTCCTCGACGAACTCGTCGAACGCGCCGTCGGTGCCAAATGCGCGATCGTACTCTCCGCGGACGGCCTCCTCATCGGCAAATCCACCGAACTCACCACCGAAGACGCCGAACACCTCTCCGCCGTCGCCTCCGCCTTCCAAAGCCTCGCCCGCGGCACCGGCCGCCAATTCAACGGCGGCGCCGTACGCCAAACCGTCGTCGAAATGGACCACGCCTACCTCTTCGTCACCGCAGCAGGCGAAGGCGCCTGCCTCGCCCTCATCGCCGAAGAACAATCCGACGTCGGCCTCATCGCCTACGAAATGAACGTCCTCGTCGACCAAGTCGGCCGCTCACTCGACTCCGCCCCCCGCCA
>NZ_BSQG01000038.1 GCF_030268225.1 Nocardiopsis ansamitocini
ACCACCACCAACGGGGAAACCACCAACCAGACCGCTACGAGGGACGCCCTCTCTCCCGAAGCGGCCACCCACACCGGCGCCAACGACCTCCACGTCAACATGGCCGGAACCCCCGACCCCAACGACATGGACATCGACTGGACCGACCCCGCCCAAAGCACCTACGGCTACCCCGACTACTACGACCTCGACACCCTCGGCCTCGCCTCACCCACCAACGACGACCTCGCCGGGCCCTCCTTCCTCACCGACGACCCCGGCCCCTCCACCGACTACACCCCTATCGACCCCGCACTCACCACCGACTACACCCACGCCATGGACACCGACGACATGTCCTGGCTCACCCCCGACGACTCCATGGACTGGGCCACCCTCGCCCACGACATCACCACCGACCTCAACACCGGCTTCGACCCCGGCTTCGGCATCGA
>NZ_BSQG01000039.1 GCF_030268225.1 Nocardiopsis ansamitocini
TGCCGACTGGAACAACCAACGCCCGGTCGACCTAGAAAACTTCGCTTCTTCCCAAAACACCCTCACCGCAGCCCCCACCAACGAAATCCAACAACTCAAGAGCGTCGCACCCCTCCTCAAACACTCCGGCGATCGAACCATCCAGAAAATCCTCGACGCCTACAACAACAACACCCTCACCCAACTCGCCAAAGACAAAAACTTCCACCCGAAAGTGGACCTCAACAACACCGGAAAAACAAAACGACTCGAAAGCTCCGCCGACAAAACCAGATTCCTCAGCCAGGTCATTGCCGACTGGAACAACCAACGCCCGGTCGACCTAGAAAACTTCGCTTCTTCCCAAAACACCCTCACCGCAGCCCCCACCAACGAAATCCAACAACTCAAGAGCGTCGCACCCCTCCTCAAACACTCC
>NZ_BSQG01000040.1 GCF_030268225.1 Nocardiopsis ansamitocini
AGTGTGTCCAAGACCCCAACACTCAAGAAAGGCACTGTGATCACCAACCACTAGTGCTCACCCCAACCATTCACCTTCGTTCTTTTACTTTTTGATTTGTTTTTCACCATATTTGAATTCCAAGCCCCGTTCTAGGCCGCCAATAATTGATCTATTACTGGGATTTCAGCGATTGCACCTGCTAAGGAACCGACCTTTGTCCTTCTTCCTCCTCCACGTCGGTGCATTTCTCCCTTTAGAGGCCAATAATCTTTGATTATGAGAGATAACATTCTCCCCCGGGGGTGCAATGATGAGAGGACACACGTTTTGCTGGGTGTCAGGCGTTGATTTCTGAGCAATAGTGGTTGGTGATCACAGTGCCTTTCTTGAGTGTTGGGGTCTTGGACACACTAG
>NZ_BSQG01000041.1 GCF_030268225.1 Nocardiopsis ansamitocini
GTGATCCGGCCGAGGAGATCTCCTGGGAGTACCTCCGGGACGGCTACCGGCGGGTGGTGCCGTGGTGGTGGCGCATGGTCAACGACCCCATGGTCGACGACCTGGTGGCGTTGTGCCGCCAGTGGCGTCCGGACCTGGTGATCTGGGAGCCCACGACGTTCGCGGGGGCGATCGCGGCCAGGGCCTGCGGGGCCGCCCACGTCCGCTTCCTCTGGGGGGTCGACACCCTCGGGCGGATGCGGGGGTTGTTCCTGCGGCGGATGGGCGAGCAGCCCCCCGACCAGCAAGAAGACCCCCTAGCCGCCTGGCTCACCGCCCTCGCCGCACGCTACGGCCTCGACTACGACGAAGAACTCGTCCACGGCCAGGCCACCA
>NZ_BSQG01000042.1 GCF_030268225.1 Nocardiopsis ansamitocini
GAGTGAGGAGCCGAATGTCCAGTAGGACATGGCGATGGCCCAGGCGATTTCGATGGCGAGTTGGATGAGTTGGCCGATGATCATCCATTTGGCGTACTCGACCTGGTTCGCGGCGTTGCGTGCGTATGCTTGGATGTCTTTGGCGAGTTCGGCGGCTTTTCCGACGTAGTCGCGTTCGCCTGCGGTGAATTGGTTGATGGATTGTTCGAAGTATTCGGTTGATTTGCTGTCGAAGGTTTGGGTGACTTTTCGTTT